>JACJYE010000009.1 GCA_020636255.1 Lewinellaceae bacterium | reverse complement strand
AATTACGCCCTGGAAAAACTGGGGCTGCCGCAAAGGATCAGCTATGAAGAGGCCCCCACCCTGCTGGGCAGCGGGCTGAACTACCTGATACAGGCTGCCGCCGGTTCCGACGACCCTGCCCTGCTCCGGCAGGCCCGCCGTTATTTCGAGGATTATTACAGCCGGTATTACGCCCTCAAGACCCGGCCCTACCACGGCGTGCCGGAAACCCTGGCGGCCCTTTCCCGCTTTAAAAAGGCCGTATTCAGCAACAAGGCCCAGGCCTTTACCACCGGCATCGTCCACGAACTGCAGCTGGAGCCCTACTTTGGCATGGTGCTGGGCGCCCAGCCCGGGCTGTACGCGCTCAAGCCCGACCCATCAGGTATCCGTTTCCTGCTGTCCGAACTCGCCGTCCAGCCCGAAAATGCCCTTATGGTCGGCGATTCCACCCACGACATGGAAGCTGCCCGGGCCGCCGGCATACGATGCTGCGCTGCAACCTATGGCTACCGCCCCGCCGAAGTGCTGGCAGCAACAAAGCCCGATTTTATGATCCATAACTTTGAGGAACTGAAAGGGCTGCTGGGTTAACCGTACAACCGTGAAACCATACAGCCGTCCCACTGTGACCTTCAGCACTGAAGGGCCCGTGCAAAGCTCGTACCTTGTAACCTCCAAACAAGCTCTGAATTCCCGAAAAAACCTGACGTGGTATGACCCAGAACGACAATTTGCAACCGGGCCGCAGCTTCGCATTGGAACTGGTGCGCGTAACGGAGGCTGCCGCCATTTCCGCCGCCCGTTTCATGGGGCGCGGCGAAGCGTCCAATGGCGGGAAAGCCGCTGCGGAGGCCATGCTCACCTTCCTGAGTACGGTAAACATGAAGGGCCTCATTGTCATGGAAGATGGGAAACAGGATGAGCACGGGCTGTTTCAAAAAACCGCCCTAATAGGAAACGGACAGGGCCCCGAGGTCGATATCGCCCTCGCTCCGGCCGACGGCGCCCCCTCGTCGGGGCAGGAAAAACAGAACTGCATAGCCGCCATTTCTCTGGCCGAAAGGGGCAGCATGTGGAACCCCGGCCACGCTTCCTACCTCAACAAGATCGTCGTAGAACAACAGGCACGAGAGGCTATCGACATCCGGCTTTCGCCGACGGAGAACCTCCACCGCATAGCAGAAGCACTAGGTAAAAAAGTCAGGGAGCTGTCTGTATTCGTGCTCGATAAGGCCCGCCACGGTTCGCTGATCGAAGAAACTCAGCAGGCCGGCGCCCGCCTCACACTGCACAACGACGGCGATATACTGGGCGCCCTGCTGGCGGCAATGCCCGGCACCGGCATCGACGTGCTGATGGGCGTAGGCGGGGCGACGGAAGGGCTCATCGCCGCCGCTGCCGTCAAAGCACTGGGCGGCGGCATGCAGGCCGTGCGGGCGCCGCAATGGGAAGATGAAAAGAGGCGCCTGAAAGAGGACGGCGTCAAAACCCGCGAAGTGCTCACCCTCGACACACTGATCCGTTCGGACAACGTCTTTTTTGCGGCCACCGGCATCACACCAGGCACGCTGCTCGATGGGATACACTTCAGCAGCACCGGCAGCGTAACGGCCTCCAGTATCACCCTCCGCTCGCTGACGGGCTCGATGCGCTTTATCAAAGGTACCTACCGGCTTACCCAACAGCCCCCCGGCAGCGGCCCGGCAGGCGCTACACCTGCACAGGTGGCCTTCGAGGTGGTGGAATAACGGGCTTCCAAACTCCAGTTTGTAAGGTTCTTCTGCTTTTTTTTATGAAATTTACTACTCCGGCCAGAAGGCCGGAGGTACGGGCTTTTTTAATAAATTTGCCCTCCACTAATCCGTGTTCAAAAAATAAGTTGCCGCTTTTCATTTCGGTGATCAGGCTTGTCCTCCAGCCATTCCAGTGGCTTTCAGCCTTCGCCTGATCACCGAAACCGGCAACTTATTTTTTGAGGATTCCTAAATACCTGAACATGCGCCATCTCCTTCCGGCCCTGATACTGGCCGCTATGCTTTTCAGCTGCACGCAAGCCGTTGAAAAACCGGCCGAAAAAGTGAGCTACGAGCATCCCATACCCTACGCTCCGCGCCAGTACGTCTGCTACCAGGCCGCCGGGCCCATCGCCATCGACGGCCTGGCGGATGAAGCGAGCTGGCAGGCGGCTCCCTGGTCGGAAGACTTCGTGGACATCGAAGGGGAGCTCAAACCGGCGCCCACCTACCGCACTCGCGCCAAGATGTTGTGGGATGAAACATATCTTTACTTCGCAGCCACTATCGAAGAGCCACATCTGTGGGCCACCCTTACCGAACGCGATGCAGTGATGTACATGAATGACGACTTCGAGATCTTCATCGACCCCGACGGTGATGGGCAACTGTACTACGAGTTCGAAATGAACGCTAATAACGCTATTTGGGATCTGTTGCTCACCCAGCCCTATCGGGTGGATACCATCCGGCCCAAGTATATCAATAACTGGGATATTAAAGGAATCAAAACCGCGGTGCACCTGGTGGGCACCCTCAACGACCCTTCAGACGAAGACCAGTCCTGGAATGTAGAGGTAGCAATGCCCTGGAGCGCGCTCAAAGAAATGGCGCCCTCTTCCCGGCGCCCTCTTCCTGGCGAACAATGGCGGGTCAACTTCTCCCGGGTCGACTGGCACCTCGACGTCCGCGATGGGGCCTACCACAAAAAAACGGACCCCACCACCGGCCAGGAACAGCGCTGGCCCGAAGAGAACTGGGTGTGGTCGCCCTCCGGCCGCGTCGATATGCACCAGACGGAAACCTGGGGTTTCGTCCAGTTCTCCGATATTCATGCCGGCGCCGGCACGGAAGCTTTTGAGGAAAAGCCCGAAGAAAGAGTAAAATGGGCCCTGTGGCAGCTCTACCTGCAGCAGTTGCGCCACCGCGAACGATACGGCGCCTACACCGCCGACACGGCACGGCTTACCCTGCCGCCGGTAGCTATCGAAGGTTACGCCTTCCAGCCCCAACTGGCCACGACACCCAGTATGTTCGAGATCATAGCCAAAGGCCCCGATGCCGGCTACTGGCATATCAACCAGGAAGGCAGGCTGTGGCAGAGCCTTTGAGTGGCGGGGGCGGTTCAGAGTTTCAGAGTTTCAGAGTTTTGGGGTTAACCTGAACCGGTACTCTAACGTTAACATCAAACCATGCCCACCCTATCACCACTTTTTCACCATCCGCCCAGCCCCGTTCAGGAGCTGTTTGCTCCGCTACTGGAGGAAAGAGGCATCCGCCTGTTCATCAAGCGCGACGAGCTGTTGCGTATGGGGCCCGGACTGGCGCTGTGCGGCAACAAATGGCGCAAGCTGCAGTACAACCTGCTGGCCGCGCAGAACAAAGGGCACGATACCCTGCTCACCTTCGGCGGCGCCTTCTCCAACCACATCGCCGCCGTAGCTGCTGCCGGGCAGGCATTTGGCTTCAAAACCATAGGTATCATCCGCGGCGAGCGGCCCAGAGGGCTCAACCCCACCCTGCGCTTTGCCGAAGCCTGCGGCATGCAACTGCACCATATCAGCCGCAGCGCCTTTCGGGATAAAGGAGGAAAAGCGTTCCAGGACAACCTGCAACAGCAGTTCGGCAACTACTACCTGCTGCCCGAAGGCGGCACCAACACCCTCGCCATTAAAGGCTGCCTGGACATCGTAGCCGAGGTGGAACAACAACTGGACAGCTTTCCCACCCACTGGTGCTGCAGCGTAGGCACAGGAGGCACGATGGCCGGCATCATCGCCGGCGTACAGGATCGGGCGCAGGTGCTGGGTTTCCCGGCCCTAAAAGGAGATTTTGTGGAAGGTATGGTGCGGGAGGTGCTTGCAAGTTACAGGTTAGAGGGTTACAGGGATGAAGGTTCGGAGCAGCAGGGCAAGCGCGGCGGGCACTGGGCTATCATACCCGATTTCCATTTTGGCGGCTACGCCAAATGGGCGCCGGAACTGGTGGATTTTATCAACCATTTCTACCGGCAACACGGCATAGCGCTCGGCCCCGTGTATACCGGAAAGCTCTTTTACGGCCTGTTCCAGCTCATAGAAAGGGGGTATTTTCAGGAAGGAAGCACCCTGCTCGCCGTTCATACCGGCGGGCTGCAGGGCATCGAAGGCTTCAACGAGCGCTTTGGGCCCTTGCTGGCCGTTGGCTATTGATGCCCTCCAAACTTAAAGAACCCGTGTACCTCCGAATGGGCAACGAACCTGAAACTGCCATTTCCCGTAGTGTAATCTTTGATTTTCCCCCGAATGGCCCGCAGGCCAATAACCGCCCCTTCGGGCAATTGGCCAGGGAAATCACTCTCCTGGAAGGTGTATGAACCTGTGTCCGGAATATTGATATACCATAAATGTTTACCTTCACTAAGTGCAGGCCCCGGCAGATGGATATTGGCGGCAGGATTGAATTCAAAAACAAGGTACAATCCCAGTCCATTCTCTTGTACAGCGTTCCATTGCAGGGTATATCCAGGAGAAAAGGTAGGATTAGGGCCATCCTGCCCAATGAAGATATCCAGGGCAGCCGGAATATTCAGTTGATCTGCCAATAAAACAGAATTCTCCGCTGATAATAATTGAAAACTCAAAGGCTGTCCAAAGTAATTCGGGATAGGCGCAATAGATTGTAAGCCAATACTAACCAAGCCATCGTCATGCTGGAAAATGCCATTTTGTGGATGAACATTATATTCATTTAACGACACCTGTTCTACCCCAACCCCATCATCAAAAGTACCGGTAACAGCATATTTGCTACTCTTTGAAAAATTATAATTATAGTGCGATAATATGATTGTCCCATCATCTTCGTACTTCAACAAATCGAGAAACTCTGTCAATTCTCCCTGACGGAACACTGCATTAAGCGGTTTCTCTACCTCGCACAGCTCGCCCTGCTTACAGGAAACCGCAAACAGTGAAATCAAACACATTAATATTACCCTGTTCATTCGGTAGAATTTTAATCGTTAACTACTATGGTTTACATGTGCCGGAGGATTCACATCCGATAAAAAGTTCATCAAATGAATTTACATCCACATAGTATACATACGTATCCATTGGTTCACACAATTCCCAGACGCCTCCCTCTGGGTCTTGATAATTATATATCCCATCGTGCTTATAATAGGCATAAAAATACTTTTCAGCTCCGCAACTTTGACAATTTTCATCACTTTTCGTACACATGGTCCTATAAAGGAGGGAGATATTAAATTCTATGTGTCCATGATGTTGACTCCAAGGAATGGTAACACACAATTTTAATACATTTGGAATAGAGTGCGGTTCTATTTGGATACTATTCGCTCCTCCATCGTTAAAACAACCTCCACCAAGAATATAATTGGGGCAGTTGTTTCCTAAAATCCCCTCTGAAAAGACTCCTCTATACCTCGTATTAAATTCACCATTAAAACACTCGCCAGAAACATCTAACTCTATGTAGTGTTCAGTCTGGTCATACAGATCTTTCGTAAATAAACAGCAAGGTGGTACACCAAAAGCCAACATTTGATGGTATGGATATAAATCATATGTACATCCCTGGCCATTGTCCTGTGGGAGATTTACTAAAAGAACTAATTTTGAATCTAAATTACCCTCTCCGCAGTTATTACAACTTTGGCAACCAGAAATAACCACTATCACGGTTGGAATCAAAACTGTCAACATTTTCATTGTAAAGAAATCCTTCATCTATCTATGATTGAGCAGTTAGGAATAAATCCACTTTAGTTTGAACTCCTAAGAAAATGTAATTATTATCCATAATCCCCCAGTCCAATGATTCAAATAGAGATTATAGACTTACTTAATACAGTAAGATTAAATCAGAAATATTGCTTAAATTTTACTAAAAATCGGAATAATTAGAACGCTTAGTGTTGCTAAAAGAGGAAATGTGTATCAAAGATAAGATAAGATAAGATCCAAATATTCAATTGTATTTTAACTTTAGTACTTAAACCATCCCAGGATTTCATTGTTCTTCGGTAATTATTTGCCTGGTGGCGATTGCCGTTCCCGCCGGCTAAATTAAACCACTTCAGCCTGTCATCCTGTAGGTTTCCACAGAAGCAGTAGCATTCACGGAAAATATTAAACCCAAACGCAGAGGCGGTTCCCGCTAAGGGCAGAAAGGTATTTTACCCCCTTGGCGTACTTCGCGTTGCTTTAGCGTGCTTCGCGGAAGATCCAGGCAAGTATTCACAAAGAACGCAGAGGTTATGCGCATTCTTCGCACCCTCTGCGTTCCTGCCACCAAAGCCAAAGGCGTAGGTGGGTTTGCGGTTAATTTATTGCAGGCTCTGCTACGAAAATCCGGGATAGCTTACGTACCCGCTCAATTCGTTTTTCCGTACCGTTCCCCGTCTTTATATTCCACCACATAAGCGCCGGAATAACCCTTGCCCTGCACTTGTTTCATGACGGAACGCGCCTTGTCGATAGACATATAATCGCCCAGCAATACGCGGGTAAGGTTACGCTGTATGATGCGCTCCGTATCCAGGCGCCCCAGGGAAGTGACGTTGTCGAAGCGTTCCGGGATGTAGGTGCCCACGGCGGCCAGCTGCACCTTGTAATAAGTGCCCTGCAGGCGCGGCGCCGACGTTTCGTATTCGTAATTATCCCGCGGGTCGCGGCCACGGGTGATGTAGGGCTGGCCTGCAGGCGCGGTAGTAGTGGGTTCTGAAGGCTCTACAGGCCGCGTCGTCGTAGGTTGGTTGGGGCGCGACGGCTCCGTCGTGGCAGGGGGCGTTACGGGTTGTGCGGCGCCTTCTGCCTCCAGAAAGATGGGCTGGCCGTAGGTAAAGGTATTGGGGTCGTCGGCCGAGAAGCGATACGCGCCCGTTTTATACCCGTAGGCCGACACCTCCACGCGGAAGCGGCGGTTGGGCATGATCTCAAAAGCGTAATTGCCCTCGTTGAACCCACGGTTGATGAGCTCCGTTTCGCGGCCGTCATCGAATAGCTGGTAGAGCGATACCGTAATATCGTTGATAGGCTCGCCAGACTGCCGGTCGTACACATTGCCTTTGACCATTACGCGGCGGCCACCGACGGCGAACTCGAAGATATCCTGATTGGTGGTCTCCGTTTTTTGGCCGGCAAATACCCTGTTCGACACCAGGAAGCCGCCGGTACGGGAAGGGTTGAGGATGTAGGCATAATCGTCGGCGCTGGAGTTGAACGGCATGCCCAGGTTTTCAGGCTGCGACCAGTTCACCTCATCGCCGGTGGCTCGGAAAATGTCGAAACCACCTATAGAGACGTGGCCGTTGGAAGCGAAGTACAGCGACTGGTCTTCCACGTTATAATACGGTGTGATCTCATCGCCCAGGGTATTTACCACAGGCCCCAGGTTGACGGGGAAGGTAAAATCGTTATCGTCCAGGCCAAGGTCGCGGGTGACGTACCAGAGGTCCATGCCGCCGCGGCCGCCATCGCGGTTGGAGGAGAAATAGAGGATCTCCTGGCCGCGCTGATGGGCGACATTCGGGTGGGTGGCCGTTGCACCGTTCAGGTTGATATAATCGGGAAGCCGCTCCGGCTGCGACCATACGGCGCCGACGCGTTTGGTGACGAATATCTCGCAACGGGTCTTGACGTCGTTCCACGGTTCTTTGCTGTCGCTGCAAACGGTGAAATACATGCGGCTGCCATCGGGCGCCATGGCGCCATTGCCAAACTGGCCCGATTGTATGACGGGGAAGTTGCGCGGCGCTTCGGCGGGGCCCCAGGTAGTGCCCGACCGCTTGGACGTATAGATGCGCGCGCGGTCGCCACGGGTAGAAGAAAAGAACAGCTCGTTATCCGAGACGGGGAAGGGTGCGAACTCCTGTTTGTCCGAATTGACGCCGTCACCTGGCAGCAGCACTTCCACATCGCGATTGGCCTGCGCCGGCGCTTCCATACCAAGGCGGCAGCCACGGATCTCGGACTGGATGATATCCTGCAGGATATCTTTACCGTCGCCGGTATATTTTTCAGAAAAGGCCTGGAATTCCTGGATAGCGCGGTCGTACTGCCCGTCCTGCTTGAGGCAACGGGCGAACTTCAGGCCTACCAGCGGGTATTTGTCGTTCATATCCTTGATGGGGCGGTATGCCTCCACCGCCTTGCGATAATCCCGCAGGGTATAGTAGATCTCTCCAGCCTGAAGGGTAAGGTCTTCTTTTTTCTTTTTCTGGTAAGCCTGCGCGTACTTGTCGGCGGCATCGGAAAGCTTGCCTGCCGAATAAGCTTCTTCGGCCTCCTTTTTCAACTTGCGCCAGCTTTGAGCCTGGCCGATGCCCCCCATGGTTACGGACAGCAGAAGTAACAGTATGATTTTCCTTGTCATGTTGGCTGTATATTTTTTAATGATTGGATGGTTCGTTTTGCTGCCCGGAGGATACGAGCCGTTCGATAACCGGCGCAAAATGTTCGTGTTCCAGCACCTGCACCTTATGCGCGATATCCTCCGGGCTATCACCGGCATCTATGGTGCAGCGGGCCTGAAAAATGGCGTCGCCTTCGTCGTAGCGTTCATTGACATAGTGGATAGTGATACCCGTTTCTTTTTCCCCGGCGGCTTTTACCGCCCGGTGAACGTTCATGCCGTACATCCCCTTTCCGCCGTATTTGGGCAACAGGGCGGGGTGGATATTTACCAAACGCCCTGCAAAAGCACGAACCAGATAGGGTGGGATCAGCCACAAAAAACCGGCCAGCACGATAAAATCTATATTCCGGGCTCCGAGCTCCTGAAGTAATGTTTCCGTTTCATAGAACCCTGCACGGCTGATCACCATCGATTCAATGCCGTTGCGTTCGGCCAGGCCCAATACGGGCGCCGTAGCCTTATTGGAAACGACTAAACGAACGCGAATATTCGGTTCCTCCCGGAAATATTCAATAATTTTTGCTGCATTGCTGCCTGTTCCAGAGGCAAAGATCGCCAGGTTGGACATTTTTATTTGGGTTATAAGGTCTAAGTAAGAGCTTGTTTGGAGGCCGGGATCGCACGCTCGGCGCTATGCCCGCACGCTGCCCAGCGGGCCGGAGGCCCGCGATCCTACATCCCCACATCATTCAAACTCCAGGTTGGCGAAGCGGTAGCTGCGGCCGCGTTCGCCATAGACCATCATGCGGCGGCTGCCGATCTGTTTGCAGATCTTGGGCCTGGTGATGGTGCCGGCATCGCGGTTGAAGGCCAGCGGGTAGAGGCGTAACTGCCCGTCTTTGCGCAACTCCGCAAGTGCGATGACCGAGTTGCGGCCGTTGAAATTGTACAGGCGGTTGTTGCCGTCATCCTCAAAGTTACGGCTGTTGTCGTTAAAGATGAAATACAGCTTGTCGCGCACGATCGACATGGCGTAGGAAGAGAAATACCCTCCATCGTTATAGGTCTCCTGCCGCTTGGGGATGCGCGTTGCCCACTCGATAGAACCATCGGGCCGGATATTGACCACGATGATATCGTTGTAATTGTAAAAGTAATCATAGCGCAAGGTGCCGTCCCACATGCGGTAGACGCGTTCGTAGACGTAATACTGCTCGGCCACCAGTACGGCGCCGCCGTCGCTGCGCAGGATGAGCTCGTCCAGAGAAAACCGGTAGAGTTCAGGCTGGCGGCCGACATCACCGGAAGCTTCGGCCCGGGCGGCGCGCTGCATCTCCCCGTTGGTCATGAACTCGGTCCGGAACTCGAATTCGAATTCCTTGAGGTTGACGTTCTGGATCTCTTTGGTTTGAGGGTCGATCCTGAAAAAGCAGGTGCCTTTTATGCTATAGGTGCCCTTTTCCGAGTAAAAGCCCGCGAATACAAGCCGTTTGTCATCGGCGACGCGGAAGGCCAGGTCGGTGATGAATTTCTCGCCCAGCGTGATGCGGTATTCCTGCGCGTCGCCGCCGTCGCGGGTATAGGCCAGCACGATATACTGATAGTTGGGGCGCCCCCGGCGCCTTTCCCGCACACCGTCGATGTAGAGCACGCCCATCAGATAGACGTTGCCGTCGTTGTCGATGCGATAATCCTCTACAGAAAACTGCTGGTCGGTATAAGGCAGGGTGATATCGCGGCTCCACAATTCCCGGAGCTGGTTATCGAACACCCGTAGGGCGAAGCGCTCAGGTTCGCGTTTGTTGTTGGGCAATTGGTTGTAAAGCAGCACCCGTGAGCTGTCGCGGGAGAGCAGCAGGTGAAACGCCCCTTCCTTTTCCTTGTTGCGGGCATCGATCTCGGCGATCTTCACCAGGTCTTTGGAAGGCTGCAGGCGGGGGCTCAGGGACTGGTAAAAAAGGTAGTTCTTCTTCTGTGCCTGGTTGTTGAAGCTGGTAAAGAGGTATAACTGCCCGCCTATTTTGATGACATCCTCAAAATCGCGGCGCTTGCCTTTGTATTTAAGGTCCAGTTCCTCCGACCTGCGCAGCTTCATGTTGCTGTCGTAATGCTCGACGTAAACGGCCTCGTAGGCCAGGCTGCCTTCCGTTTTCTGGCGCAGTACGTGAAAACCGGCAGTATTGGCATCGATGACCTTGGTGATCAGCGTACCGGCGGGTTCCTTCAGCTCTTCGCCCCAGCTGATCCGAGCAGGAATACCCGACGGTTGGGCCCAGGTGGGCAGGGCATACAGCAAAAACATCCACAGAACAGCGATAGATCGGCTCATAGCATAGCGTTTGAGTGCCAAATATAATGAATTAGAATAGCGAATGATACGGGCAGAAGGGTTGAGTGCACTCCGGAAAGCGTTTTACGCAAAGGAAAATATTGGTGATCCGTGCTTTGTGTAACTCGGTGTCTTCTTTGTGGCTTTGAGTAACTACGAGAGACTCCTCGAAGCAGCCTCAGCAGTGAAGCCATGCAGCCTTATACCAAGGCCAAAGCCCCAAAAAGGCCCAGGTTTTACTTTCGTTAAAAACCGGGCTATTTGATCGCCCGGTAATTCGAAGCATTGGAAGGGTCGATCTTGGTCATGACCTGAATGACCGTATTCTGTTCCTGAGGCGTCCCGCGCTTGAAAATCTCGAGGATCTCAGCAGACTTGGTATCGGAGAACATCTGAACGATCATGGTGTTGGGATAGACCTGGTCGACGTTGCGCACCTGTTCGAGTGCGGAGGCGATAACGGCGCGGGCGGTGGTGATATCCGAAACGGACACATCGAGGCCCTGCCGGTGGTAATCGTACCAGGCCTGGCGCATAGGCCGTACGCGGGGCGAAAGCAGGTTCTCGATCAGCCAGTAGCGGTTGCGGTTGCCGTCGAGTGAGCGCCAGCCGGGGTTGGAAGCCGCAGCCCCCTGAGGCACGGCATTGACGATATCCATGGCCTTTTGCAGGTAAGGCTCTCCGCCAAAAGATGAAAAGGAGTCATAATCGAGCCCCAGAATGACATAAGCATAAAAGGCCAGCACACTGGATAGGTTGTCGTTATAGGAGTTCAGGCTGAACTGAAGCGGCTGGAACTGCTCGTAAGTAAAGGTCACGCCTTTGTCGATATAATTGATCAACGCGGTGGAGTAGTCGGACCCGTAGACCGGGCGGGCAGCCTGCACAGCGATATCCGCCTTGAAGCTGGTAGCTGTGATCTCTTCCTGAACGGTGATCAGCAAATTGGCCTCGATCCGCTCTTCGTTTTCAAAATAGTCGTCGGTCCACTTCTGGTTGTTGAGGAATTCCAGCACGGTGGACTCCAGGGTCTGGAATACCCGGGGATCCACGTTCTGCAGTTTCTGTACGTTGACCCGCACGGTGAAATTGAACTCCTGCGCCAGGGCCAGGCCGCTAATGGCCAGCAGGGCCAGGCTGAGTATACATTTCTTCATAGCTCGCTTCATCATTTAAAGTTGCCGGAGCAGCGTTTCAACTTCATCGAGAATATCCTCGGCTACGGCTGCCTTCGATTTTAACTCAAAATTACGGATCTTATTGTTTTTGTGCAGGATGCTGATCTTATTCGTATCGACATTGAAGCCCGCGCCGGCGTCCTGCAGGGAGTTGAGCACGATGCAGTCAAAATTTTTCTTCTCCAGCTTTTCGAGGGCGTTGGCCGTTTCGTTATGGGTTTCCAGGGCGAAGCCCACCAGCAATTGGCCTGCCTTCTTGGTTTTCCCGAGGGATGCTGCGATATCCGGGTTTTTCACCAGCTCCAGGGTGAGGCCCTCGCTTTTCTTTTTGATCTTTTCGGCGCTGGCCTCTTTGGGCCGGTAGTCGGCCACCGCGGCGGCCAGGATGCTGATGTCGGCATCCGGGAAAAAGCGGGTAGCGGCCTGGAACATCTGATCGGCCGTTTCCACACGTATGGTTTTTACGCCAGGGTGCTGCGGCGACAGGCGGGAGGGGCCCATGATGAGCGTCACGTCAGCGCCTCGTTTGGCTGCCGCATCGGCCAGAGCTACGCCCATTTTGCCGCTGGAGCGGTTGCCGATAAAACGCACCGGGTCGATGGCCTCATAGGTAGGGCCGGCGGTCAGCAGCACTTTCCTGCCGGCCAGGCTTTGCTCCTGCTGCCAGTATTTGGACAGATAGCTGGCGATCTCTTCCGGTTCGGCCATGCGGCCTGGGCCAACCAGGCCGCTGGCCAGTTCGCCTTCCCCTACCGGAATGAGGTGGTTGCCATAACTTAGCAGGCGGCGGACATTCTCCTGTGTTGCAGGGTGGGCCCACATGTCGAGGTCCATAGCCGGGGCAAAAAAAACGGGGCAGCGGGCCGACAGATAGGCCGCAACGATGATATTGTCGGCCAGGCCGTGCGCCAGTTTGGACAAGGTAGTGGCAGTGGCGGGGGCAATGAGCATAGCATCGGCCCACAAGCCCAGTTCAACGTGGTTGTGCCAGGATTCTTCGGAACTTACTTCGGAAAAGGCCGGCCGCCTGGTGAGGGTAGACAAAGTAAGGGGCGTAATGAACGCCTTGGCGGCGGGGGTCATCAGCACCTGGACTTGCGCGCCTTCTTTGATGAGAAGCCGCGCCAGTACTGCCGACTTATATGCAGCGATGCTGCCGGTGATGCCCAACAGGATCTTTTTGCCCTTCAGCTTCGTCATTTCGGCATGGTATTCGAAAAGCCTGGTAGAGGGGGCGGGTGAAAAAAGGCGCCTTCGATCTCTTATCCCCCAACCCCGGCAATGGCGCCCGCTGCCCAGGCTACACGCCCGGGCGGCCTTGTTTACTGGGCTTTTTTCTTCGATTCGCGATAGCGGTAGTACACTTCGTCGCTGAGGAATTCTTCTGTAGCGATGATCACCGGGTTGGGCAGGCGCTCGTAGAACTTGGAGATCTCGATCTGCTCTTTGTTCTCGCTCACTTCCTCGATCGCATCGGAGGAAACGGCAAATTCCTCCAGTTTTTGGTGCAGCTCGTATTTGAGGTCAACAGCCAGTTGCTTGGATCGCTTGGTGATAATGGCCAGGGCCTCGTAAACGTTGCCCGTCTTGGCGGCCAATGCGTGCACATCGCGCGCGCGAACATTAGGATCCAGCCCCTGCACTTTGGTTTTGATGTCTGACATTATTTAAATATTCGGTTGATTGTTCAAAAATATTGCGTGCTTCCTTCTGGAAACGGCTCTCGGGATAACGGGCCAGAAATTCGCGTGACCTGGACTCCGCTTCCTTGAAGCGTTCCTCCTGTTTGTCTACAAAACTGTTCTTCGCCAGCAGAAAAGACGAGCGCAACGACAGGTAGCGGATCTGTTCTGCATTCTCGGTATCTGGAAAATCTTTCAGTACGTTATCAAAAGACTGTATTG
Source organism: Lewinellaceae bacterium (assembly GCA_020636255.1). Taxonomy (GTDB): domain Bacteria; phylum Bacteroidota; class Bacteroidia; order Chitinophagales; family Saprospiraceae; genus JACJYE01. The sequence goes on along the minus strand of JACJYE010000009.1, from coordinate 359,613 downwards.
CTGCCTGGTATTCACGCAGGTCGAAGTACAGCATAGCGCTCTCGTAGGCCTTGCGCTCCAGCTTTTTCCGCATCAGGTCGATCAGGCGGTTGCATTCTTCCACCCGCTCGCTGTTGGGATAGGTGTTGACAAAAAGCTGGAAGCCGTTGATGGCCTCTTCGGTATATTTCTGGTCCAGCCTGAAAGTCGGCGAAAGCTGGTAATTGGAGTAGGCTGCCATATAATCCGCCTCTTCCCGGAGGTCGCTGGCGGCATAGGTGTTGGCAAAGTTCTTAAAATAATACGATGCCAGGATGTACTGCTCCAAATAGTAATAGGTGTAGGCGTATTTGAAGTAAATATCTTCAGCCTCCCGTTTCCCCCGATAACTGCTGACCACCAGCTCGAACAGGGTCTGAGCCTTCTGGTACTCGCCGTTCTCGTAATACTCCAGCGCTTTCTTGTGGATGCGATCCACATCTCCGCTGGCCCTGATCTTCTCGAACTCACTCTTGCAGGCGCTCAGCAGCATACTAATTACAACGAAGGCTAGGAAAAGGTTTTTTTTCATAAGGCTGCAAAATTACGGTATTTCAGTTAATTGTACAATAGGGGCTTGATGTGTTTAGGTGCAAGGTACAGGGGCCAGAAATCAATCTGCTCCTAAAAAGAGCCGCTGCTGCCGGCAAAGGTTGGCAGGCCGTTATGGAAAAAGTAGTGCGTAGGGCGTGTTCAAAGTTTGTTTCATCAGTCGCTTCGCTCGTGTCAGGGTTGGCGTTTCAAGTTGCTTTAAAAACAGGGGAGCTATGAGGCTTCCGGCACAGTATCATGAACACAATAGGGCGAAAATTTCCTGTGGCGCGGTTTTCACAATCTATGATTTACCTTTACATTTAGCAACAAATCGAATGCTCATGCCTGAATTGCCGGCGCTACCCGGAGGCGAGGACGCTTCCAAGGTCAAGCGCATGGAAGCGTTTCGGATCTATTATAACCACACCATCCATCCCGAGCTGATGCGTATGGAGCGGCAGCGCCTGCGCCTGCTGCGGTTGTTCCTGTTCTCGGGTATCATCCTGACAGGCATCGCTCTGGCTGGTTTTTACCTCAACATAACGGCCCTCACCCTCTTCCTGGCCCTACCGGTAGGCGTTTATATTTTTTACCTGCTGTACCGCATCCAGGAATTCCGGCAGGCTTTCAAGCCCAATATCACGAACCTGATCCTGGATTTCATCGACGACGGCATGAACTTCGACCCCAACCATCCGCTGCAATACGAGCCCAAGCGAAGCATTGAGAAACCGATCTTCCTCAAGAGCGAGATATTTGGCACCGATGCCCCCTATTACGAAGGGGAAGACTACATCAGCGGGCGCATCGGAGAGATGGATTTCGAGATGAGCGAGCTGGCCGTAAAGGAGTTCTCGCCGGTCCGGAACCGGCTTAATGACGTCTTCTCCGGCGCCTTTCTGCATGCTACCTTCCCCGAGGAAACCTATGGCCGGGTTATCATCTGGCCGCGCCGGTTCAGGCAACACCTCACCCGCGCTATCAAGAACTTCACCTGGGAAGGAGGCAGCAACGTCGACCACGAAGTGAACAATGAAGCTTTCAGGGAGGCCTTCCTCACCTACGCCACCGAAGAGACCCACGTGGAAGGCATCCTGTCGATGCCTATGCAGGATGCCATCGTGCAGTACCGCATACAGACGGGTAAGGAGATCTATATGTCATTCATTAACCGGGAGATATACGCAGCCGTTACCGAAGATAAGGACCTGCTCGAACCCTACCTGTTCCGCTCCAACCTCAGTTTCGAGCTGGTCAAGGAATTTTTTGAAGATATCAACCTGCTGCTGCGCATCGCCGAGGATTTTGACCAGACGCATTGAAGCTCCGCCACAACGCCATTTCGTCCACGGGCGATGCCCATGGCTGTTCTGTTAACGCCCTTTGGGTGAGCTGGCCGGCTCCGCCACAACGCCATTTCGTCCACGGGCGATGCCCATGGCTGTTCTGTTAACGCCTTTTGGGCGAGATGGCCGGCTCCGCCACAACGGCGTTGGATGTCCGTTGCCCTTTATCCTTATTACTCCTCATCATGCAGCACCAGCAGCGGCACGGGGCTGTCAAACACTTCGCGGGTTGTGGCGCTCACGTGGAAGGCCTCTTCCAGGAAGCCGCGTTGCCGGCGCACCATGCAGAGCAGGTCGGCGTCGTAGTCTGCAACAAAGCTGTTGATACTGGCATTGATGCCGTCCGCTTCAAGTTCGTAATGGAAGGAATGTTCTATGTCATCGAGGTAGATATCGATGGATGGGTCGATGCCGTCATCCCGTTCGCCCAGGCCCTGATGGAAAACGTAGGCCCTCGCGCCGCACTTTTTGGCGATCTGAACCAGCACGGACGTAACCCCGGGATGGGATATCCCGCCGGCATCGATGGCAAAAACGACCTTTTTGATAGGCCGGAAGGAGAAGCCGTTGGGAATAGCCAACACCGGTACGGATGTATGTTTCATAACGCCGTTGGCCGTGCTGCCGATGAAGATCTCCTTTAGCCCGGAAGCCCCCTGTGTCCCCATAATGATAAGGGAGTATCCGCCCTTTTCCGCCATGTCGGTGATGACGGGTACGGCATCTCCCCGGACCACCTTTCCCTCTATGCTGGCCGTTCCCCGAAGCTGGGGTTCCAGGCGCTGCAGTAAAGCATCCATTTGCCGCCTGGCATCTTCCTCCATCAGCGATTCGACAGAAATAAAGACTGCGGCTGAACTATACAGGCGGTAAGTATGGAGCAGGGTGATATGCCCTCCGCACTTATTGGCAAAATCAATGGCATAGGCCAGAGCATTGTCGGCATTGGGAGAAAAATCGGTGGGGGCCAGTATCTTTTTCATCAAACTTGGTCTAAAATTGCGCGATCTGTGAATGTATGAATTCTTTCCCTTTCATTCCTGGCCAGACAGCATTTTTATACCAGGCAATTCCCGCAGTTTAGTATCAAAATCGCCAAACCTCCAGAACCGGAAGGTGACTTTTGTCACCTCCCCGGTGTGACTTTGGTCATTCATCCGGGCCGTCAGCTTGCCTATTTTGCCTCCCAAATTTATTCCGGAAAAACAAAGCTATTTTAACTTGGTAGAAGGGCACAAGAAAAATTCTGAAGCTGCTTTAAGATTGAACGCCATCATCGAGACAGCTACAGACGGGATTATCTCCATCGGCGAGAATGGCATCATCGAGTTGGCCAATCTCGCAGCTCATCGTTTATTCGGGTACGACGACGGCGAACTGGAAGGGAAAAGCGTCAACATCCTCATGCCCGCTCCCCATAGTGAAAAACACGACAGCTATATAACAAAATACCTCCGTACCGGAGAAGCTAAGATCATCGGTATAGGGAGAGAGGTCATGGGCAAAAAAAAGGATGGCACGCTATTCCCTATCCGGTTGAGTATCAGCGAAGTGCCTCTAGACGATCGCCGTTCGTTCACAGGCATCGTCCATGACCTGACCAATCAGAAGCGGGTGGAGCAGGCCTTAAAAGAAGAAAAAGAACGCGCTCAGCTATACCTCGACATTGCCAACACCATCATCGTAGCCATCAATGCCGACGAAACCATTCAGATGCTCAACCGGCAAGGACATGAAGTGCTTGGGTTGCAGGAAGGGCAGGCCATCGGGCTGAACTGGTTCGACATAGCCGTCCCCGCTGACAGGCGTGAGGAGATGCGCAGCGTTTTCCACTTACTGATGCAGGGCCACCAAATTGATTATTACGAAAACTATATCCTGGCAGGCACGGGCAAACAACATCTCATTGCCTGGCGCAATTCCATTGTGCGCAAGGCCGACGGCAGCGTTACCACAACGATCAGTTCGGGGATCGACATCACCGCCCAAAGGGAAGCTGAAGACAGGATCATCAACCTCAACGCCGAGCTTGAGCAGCGGGTGGAAGCGCGCACCGAGGAACTGGCCGACGCCATCAACCAAATGCTGGACACCAATAAAAAGCTCAAGCACGAGATCAGGGAGCGCCGGGCTGCCGAACAGGCCATCAGGGCCAACGAATACAAGCTCAAGATCGCCCTGGAAAAGGAGAAAGAGCTCAGCGAACTGAAGTCCCGCTTCGTATCTATGGCCTCTCATGAGTTCCGAACGCCCTTGAGCACTATCCTTTCGTCGGCCGACCTGATCGAGGCCTACATCAAAGAGGAACAGCAGGCCAAACGCCTTCGGCACACCACGCGGATCAAGTCGTCGGTGGCCAACCTGACGGGCATCCTCAACGATTTCCTGTCGCTGAGCCGCCTCGAAGAAGGCAAGATCCAGCCCCAGCCTACTGTTTTCGACCTGGCCAGCTTCTGCAGAGAAGTGATGGAAGAAGTGCAAAGCCTGCTCAAACCCGGCCAGAAGCTCCACTTCGAAGGGCTCCGGGAAGGCATGCAGCTGTATCTGGATAAACAGATGCTCAAGAATATCTTTTTCAACCTGCTTTCCAATTCCATTAAGTATTCGGAAGCCGAAAAACCGATCTATTGCAAAACCTTCCTGGAGGAAAGCATGCTCAAAGTAGCTTTCATCGACCAGGGCATCGGCATTCCGGAAGAGGAACAACAGCACCTCTTTACCCGCTTTTTCCGGGCCCACAACGCCGAAAACATCCAGGGCACCGGCCTGGGGCTCAACATCGTCAAACGTTATGTCGACCTCATGCAGGGCCATATCCACTTCGAAAGCCGCATCGGTGAAGGCACTTCCTTTTATCTCAGCCTGCCCCTCGGCCCGTTGCCAGGCCAGTTAGTGGAAAAAAACGGCTAAACACAGCCAACCCCAGGGCAATCGCATTTGATTTTATGCTTTACTAAACATCGGGCCTCTTGATTGCGGAAGCTGCGTTAGGAGGCTCCCGTTTCTCATAGTGTATATTCCGGTGAAATTCACCCACTGACGCGTGACAGGGCGATCTCCGCCTCCTCCAGGTTTCCCGCTCACCAAATCTCCCAGTCCCCCGGCCACCTCTTAAGCTACCGCCATGAGATGGCGTAGGTAAGTTAAGGGGAATTGTATTGCATCATCAAACCCTTGTGAGGGTCAAAAGTGAGGTTGCCATTGTTGTCATGCACATACTCCGCCGAGGGGCTTGCCCCCGGTTTGAAGCCATAGGGGCGGTAGGGGGTTGGAGCCAGGTCGCCTACTCTAAACAACCGGTTGCTGAGCGTATCATAAACCAATGTCAGCCGGTCTATCTCCTGCGGGATAAAGCAGCCGGCGTCGGGCGCCATGCCTCGCCGGATAATGGATTTAATATTGCCTACCGCATCATAAGAGGCGGACATCTGGTAATAGTTGTTCATATCAGCCACAGGGGCAATATCCGTCGGGTTCTGCAAGCGCTCTTCGCCATAATTACCGCTCAACAGGCGGTTCAGAGGGCCGTACCCAAACTCATAGAACTTGACAACCCTGTCCGTCACCTTCCAGCGCAAACGCTGGATATTGCCATTGGGCTCATACCTGTCGAAATGCATGGCAAACAATGGCCGCCGCTTGGTGACCCATCCGGCGCGATAAAGGTAAAGCCCTTTATCCTATCCGATTCATTGCTGGTGGATTTGTCATGCCGCTGGATGAGCAGGTTTTGTTTAGGGACAAGTACAGGCTCTCCGTTTTTGTCGAAGTAAAACTTGCCGCTGTAGCCGGCAAAGTTGAAAGAGAAAATGTCCGCTTCTCCATCGATGTTGCCCTGGAAAATATCATCAAGGGCCTGGTAGGCAGGCGTGCCTGGAATAAGCGGGTTATTGGGGTCCATATCAGGGATATTTTGCACAGTGAGGCCGCTAAAGAAATACCCTCCGAAATGTTCGTCCGGCTTGCCCATCACTGTCCGCATTACCCGGCCCCCCGCGTTCAGGCTCCAGCCAAGCCCAACCCAGCTCGCCGGCTCCCCTACCTTGACGCCGGATGCATGGTAGCTCAGGTTATTGACAGGCTGGGAGAATAAATAAATTATCATTGCAGCTCCCCGCCTGGAGAAATAGATCAATACGTTATCTCTGGAAGTCGTTTCTGAAGCCAGTTTCCGAAGGGCATTATAGATGTTACTTTTGGTAGCCTCTCCGTTAATCAGAACCGTGACATTTTGAGGCTCAAAGCGATACCGTTCTGTAAGCAGCTCAACCAAATCACTGGCGTCTCTGACGCAATTATAGAGCCTGGGGCAGTGCCGGCAATCATCAATGGCAATGGCCAGCAGGTAATTGTGGGTAAAGTGAAGAGACCACTGGCATGCCTTCGCCTTTGGCTCCGGCAGCCGGAGAAAGTGTCCGCTTCACGCTGGGCGTCAGATGGGCATTTTCAGTGGCCTTCTGACTTAAGCGAAAAAACATGTGTATCAACAGCAAAAACTAATGCGTATTTTGCCGTCAGGCCATCCACCCGGCAACCTCTCATCGAAAACCATTAGGACCTGCTGAAAATAGTGTATTTCTTTAACTAGATATGTATCGGCATACTCGCGCTGTTTGTCCTGCTGATGCTGCTTTACCCGCACAAAAGCGGCGGCGACGCGGCGACCAGAGGCATAGGGACGGCTGTACTCTACCTGGGCCTGGCAGCATTGGTGGTGCTATCGGGGCTCAACCTGCTCCCCTGGCAGTCGAGTAAGTACACGGCCTTCGCGCTGGTGATGGCGCCGCTGGTTTTCTTTGCCGTCTCATTCGGCTGGGCGGCTGTAAAACGGATGGCCAAAAGGGATGTATCATCTGTAAAACCCCGGATCATTCTAGAGCCCGGGTATGATAAAGAATGCTTCTTCAAATGCGATTGCCCCACAGCCAACCCAACCAAATATTCCCTGAATTCCACATTAGTAGTATATTTGTTAGGCGATAGGCAAGTAACCATCAAAAAATAAGTTCGGCGATTTTTTGAACACGACTTAATGCCCGTATCTTTTATCCGGTAAAAAGCCAATTACAATCAAGCAAAATGAAAAAGATCTTAGTCATCGAAGATAATGGAGAAGTAAGAGAGAACCTGGAAGAAATACTGGAGTTATCCGGCTATGAAGTGATCTCTGCTGAAGACGGCAAAGAAGGCGTGGAAAAAGCGCTTTCCAACCCTCCCGACCTCATCCTTTGCGATGTCATGATGCCTCATCTCGACGGCTTCGGCGTCCTGAATATCCTCAGCAAAAAAAGCAGCACCGCCAACATCCCTTTCATCTTCCTCACGGCAAAAGCGGAAAAAAGCGACTTCCGCCGCGGCATGAACCTCGGCGCCGACGACTACATTACCAAACCTTTCTATAAGGATGAACTGCTGGACGTGATCGACACACGCCTGCGCAAAAGCGAACAGCTGCGCAAGCAGTTCGACCGAACGGAATCGGGCCTTACGGCTTTCATCAACAAAGCACGCGGTTTTGAGGAACTGCGCAAGCTTTCCGACGAGCGCAAAACGAAATCCTTCAAGCGACGCGAACTCATCTTCGAAGAGAGCGACTACCCGCGTTACCTCTACTTCGTAAAAGAAGGGCAGGTCAAGGTCTTTAAGACCAACGAAGAAGGGAAAGAATACATCATCTATATCTGCAAACCCGGCGATTTCTTCGGTTATATCGATCTTATCAAAGATACGAAATACACGGAATCGGCAGCAGCGATGGAGGATACAGAGGTTAGCCTGATACCCAAGGAAGACTTTTCAAAGCTGATGAACGCCAACCGGGACGTCTCCTCGCAGCTGATCAAAATGCTGGCCGACAACGTCACGGAAAAGGAAGAGCAACTGCTCAACCTGGCCTATAATTCCGTTCGCCGCCGCGTGGCCGACGCCATACTGCTGCTGAGCGAAAAACAGGAGGACGGCAGCATCAGCATCCTTCGCGACGACCTCGCCCGCATCGTGGGTACCGCCAAGGAAAGCGTCATCCGCATGCTCACCGAATTCAAAGAAGACGGCTATATCGAGATCAAGGACGGGGCCATCTTCATCCTCGACCGCGATCGGCTGGAAAACATGCACGCCTGACCCTCGCCACCCCACATATCGCGCCATTCATCACGGCAGCTGTCGAGAACCGCCGTTTTAGGCATTCCGCGAAAAAAGGCTTTTCCCCTCAGAAAGTTGAAGCAGGGTTTAGAAAAGCTAGGGGAGCTGTTGTATCTTTGCCGGCAATTTGCGAAATGGCCTTACTTTCCCTGGCCTAACAGAATTCCTGCTCATGCCTAAAGATACATCCATCAAATCCGTCCTGATCATTGGAAGCGGGCCCATCATTATTGGGCAAGCCTGCGAATTCGACTATTCCGGTTCTCAGGCCTCCCGGTCTCTGCGGGAAGAAGGCATAGAGGTATCCCTGATCAACGACAACCCGGCGACCATTATGACCGACCCGGTCACGGCCGACCATGTGTACCTCCTACCCCTGACCGTTGAGAGCATAAGGCAGGTCCTCGAGGACCGCCATATCGATGCCGTACTACCTACCATGGGCGGCCAGACGGCCTTGAACCTGGCCATAGAGGCCGGCCAGCAAGGCGTTTGGGATAAATACAACGTACGCCTGATCGGTGTCGACCTCGATGCCATCGAACTGACCGAGAACAGGGAGGCTTTCCGCAAACACATGATCGACATCGGGCTGAACGTAGCGCCTTCCCATATCGCCAACTCTTTTCTGGAAGGCAAGGAAGCCGCCCAGAAAATAGGATACCCGTTGGTCATACGCCCTTCTTACACCCTGGGCGGTACCGGCGGCAGCTTCGTCCATAAAGAAGAGGAATTCGACGCAGCTCTGCGGCGCGGCCTCAGCCTGTCGCCGACCCATGAAGTACTGGTGGAAAAAGCCGTGCTGGGATGGAAGGAATTCGAGCTGGAACTGCTGCGCGACGCCGCCGATAACGTCGTCATCATCTGCACGGTGGAAAACCTGGACCCCATGGGCATCCACACCGGCGACAGCATCACCGTGGCGCCGGCCATGACCCTGTCTGACACTGCCTACCAACGTATGCGCGACGAGGCCATTCAGGCCATGCGTTCGCTCGGCAATTTCGCCGGCGGCTGCAACATACAGTTTGCACTGAACCCCGAAACCGAAGAACTTATCGTCATCGAGATCAACCCCAGGGTGTCCCGCTCTTCCGCACTGGCCAGCAAGGCCACGGGGTATCCCATCGCCAAGATCGCCGCCAAGCTGGCCATAGGCTATAAGCTCGATGAGTTGAAAAACCAGATCACCCGCACCACTTCAGCCTATTTCGAACCCACGCTGGATTACGTGATCGTAAAGATGCCGCGCTGGAACTTCGAAAAATTCGTAGGCTCCAACTACGAGCTGGGCCTTCAGATGAAATCGGTGGGTGAGGTGATGGCCATCGGGCGCAATTTCCTGGAAGCCCTGCAGAAAGCCTGCCAGTCGCTGGAGAACAACCGCACAGGGCTCGGCGGCGATATGAAGGAGTGGATAAAAACAGCGGACATACTGGAACGGCTGGAGCACGCCAGCGAAGACCGCATCTTCCGCATTAAGGATGCCCTGCGGCTCGGCGTCCCTGAGAAGACGATCCAGAAGCTGACCCGGATCGACCCCTGGTTTATCCGCCAGATCAAACAACTGGTGAAGCTGGAGCAACAGCTCATGCGGTACAACGTACCCGAAGATATTCCCGAAACCTTTTTCCGCGAGCTCAAGCAGGCCGGTTATTCCGATGCGCAGGTCGCCTGGCTGATGCGGGTCGACGAATCGGAGGTGACGCGGGTGCGCAAAAACCTCGGCATCCGCAGAACCTACAAAATGGTAGACACCTGCGCTGCTGAGTTCGAAGCCCAAACCCCCTATTTTTACTCCTCTTTCGACCACGAGAACGAAAGCATACCCTCTACAGATAAAAAGAAGGTCATCGTGCTCGGCTCCGGCCCCAACCGCATCGGGCAGGGCATCGAGTTCGACTATTGCTGCGTCCACGGCCTGATGGCCATCAGAGAAGTAGGGTACGAGGCCATCATGGTCAACTGCAACCCGGAAACGGTTTCAACAGATTTTGACATTGCCGACAAGCTCTACTTCGAGCCCGTTTTCTGGGAACACCTCGAAGAGATCATCGAACTGGAAAAACCGGAAGGTGTCATCGTTCAGCTGGGTGGGCAAACGGCCCTGAAGATCGCCCAGCAACTGCACGAACGCGGCATAAAGATCATCGGCACTTCTTTTCCCAATATGGACCTGGCCGAAGACCGGGGCGCCTTTTCCGAACTGCTTAAAAAACTGGGCATCCCCTACCCCGAGTTCGGCGTCGCTCACGATGCCGATGAAGCCCTTGACGTCGCCAGGCGCACGGGTTACCCCGTACTGGTGCGGCCCAGTTATGTGCTGGGCGGCCAGCGGATGCGTATCGTCATCAACGACGACGAGCTGGAGCGCCAGGTGCTCAGCATCTTCAAGCACATGCCCGGCAACCGCGTCCTGATCGACCACTTCCTCGAACGGGCCAAAGAGGCAGAGATCGACGCCATCTGCGACGGCGATGAAGTCCACATCATGGGCATCATGGAACATATCGAACCGGCAGGCATCCACTCAGGCGACAGCTCCGCCGTGCTGCCGACCTACAGCCTTTCGGTAGATGCCGTAAACACCATGGTGGAGTACGCGGAAGTGCTGGCCCGGGCCCTCAACATCCGCGGCCTGATCAACATCCAGTTCGCAATCAAGGACAATAAAGTCTACGTCATAGAAGCCAACCCGCGGGCATCCCGCACGACGCCGTTCATCGCAAAGGCCTATCAGGTGCCTTACCTGAAGATCGCCACTAAAGTGATGATGGGCACCCATAAACTGAAAGATTTTGACATCAAGCCACGCCCTGGTGGTTTTGCCATCAAGGTGCCGGTGTTCTCCTTCGAGAAATTCCCGAATGTAGATAAGAACCTGGGCCCGGAAATGAAATCCACCGGTGAGGCCATCCGCTTCATCCGCGACCTGTCGGACCCGTTCTTCCGGGAACTGGACCGGCAGCGTTACATGTACCTGACCAGGTAATCCGTGTAGTCAGTTTTCTTTTCCGGAGTAAAAGTCCGTGAAACCGTGCACAACCAGACTATGGCAAACGCTCAGCAAACCAGAGTTCGGGGTGAAGTGTTTTACATAAAATAGACCCACATTATGAGTGACCAGCCCGGCCGTCCTGATCTTTCCATCGAAGCATTGAAGAAAGAAGTGTCCCAGCTGATGGAAGACGCGGCCCAGAAAAACCGCCTGCTGGAAGATGCCCGCGAAAGAACCATCATTTACCACCTTCAGGCCAATCAACGGATGCTGGAGTACGTCGAAGCTATAAGCGGGCTGAGGAAGGAAGTGCCTGCCCTGATCGATCGGCTGGAGGGTATCCAGGGGTTCGATGAAGAAAAGCTGGACGAGCTGTCCATTATGGGAGAGCAATTGCTGGGCGCCCCGCTTTTTCACCCGCAATATGAAACCATGCTGAGCCACCTTGCCGCCGCCCGTCAGAACGGCCAGCCCTTTGAGGCCCAGCTCCGGCAGGAGATCGGAGCGCGGCTGGAAGGTTTTGCCATCCTACCAGGTGAGACAGAGATCGAAGCCGGCAAAGCTATCCTGGCCACCCTCGAAAAGCGAGGCGAAGCCGGCAAAGGCAGGGATATAGAACTCGCTACCGCTGGCCTACTGTCCCTGGCCCGCCTGGCCGTCAGGGAAGGCCTGGCCGATGGGCTGCCTTTACCTGAGGCGATCCCCTTTCTCCAAAACCTGAAAGACGGCCTTATGGAGAACGCCGGGCGCCGGCAAAACGAACAACTTGAACTAGCCAGTTCCTCCTTAGGCCGCCAGGCCCTCCAGGAAGAACCGCCGCACAACCTCGATGAACTGAAGAGCCTCCAGGAGATGCTTGCCAAACTCAAAGAAGCCCTCGAACACTCCATAAGCCTGGGCGCCCCGTCTCCCCTGATCGATGAGGTGGCCGAGCAAATGGGGTCGGAGGAGGAAGAAAGCTACAGGCAGGCCCTCGTCGATGCCTTTCTGGAAGATATGCTCGACGAATCAGAAGGGCTGCTGTTCAGCGAAGACTACGATACCGATGATGACTTCTACCTGGGAGAAAAAGAAGGAGACTGGGACGATGAGGAATGGGAACCGGTTGAACAGCCTCATTTTCCAGCTGGCAGCTCCGTTGAAGTCATTACCAGCTCCACGCCGTTCAATGGTTTTCCAACCATAAACATCAAAGGCTGGCAGGGCCGGGTGGTAGAAGCGCTTACCAATGGCGAAATAGTGGTGTACCTCGTCGTACTCGACAGCCTAAGCCTGCAGGCCCTCCCCGAAAAGTTTATCCAAAAGGCCTGCGAAGAGGAATACGGCAATTTCTCCCGCTATGAACTGGAAGAAGCGGATCTTAAGCCCGCCTCGCCCCGCGATACGCCTGAAGTGGCCCTGGCCACCAACCGCAGGCTGTTCCACCGCTACTTCTGGGGCAATATTGAGGAAGACCAACAGGCTGCCCGCCTATACGACATCATGATGCGCGACGCCGAAACGGAGGATATCGACAACTGGGTGGCGTATTTCCGCAAAGAAGTGGACTTCCCCTTCGACGCCCAGGTCGAAGGCCTGATCCTGCGCCATATCGAACCTGGCACTACCGTAGAAGTGCTCGGCATTGAGGGCGTCGACGAGAAGGAAGGGTTCGGCCTTATCGCTTCTATCAGAAAAGGCCGCGCAATTCTCTCCTTCCCGCTCATGGAACTCATGCCCGTCAATGATAAAGACCCCAAAGCCCAACCCCTGCTGGATTACCGGTTGTGGGCAGACCTGATCCTGTAACCCGGCCGGCTTATCCGGATATTTTCTTAACTTGGCGCTATGCCACGCTCCCGACAGTTAGCCGCCATTATGTTCACCGATATCAAAGGGTATACGGCCCTCATGCAACAGGATGAGGACGAGGCCGTAAAAGCCCGCGAAAAACACCGGAGCATATTCAACTCCATCACAGACAAATACAACGGGAAGGTCCTGCAATACTACGGCGACGGCACCCTGAGCATCTTCGACAGCGCCGTTGACGCCGTAAAATGCGGGATCGAAATGCAACTCGGTTTCCGGGAAGCGCCTGCCATACCCGTTAGGATCGGCATCCATACAGGCGACATTTTCTTCAGTGAGGAGGACATCGTCGGAGACAGCGTAAATGTCGCTTCCCGCATCGAATCCCTGGCCGTACCGGGAAGCGTCTTCGTCTCCGAAAAGGCCTACGACGAAATTAAGAACCAGAGCACGATAAAGGCCACCCGCCTGCAGGCGTTCAGGCTGAAAAATGTCGAAACTCCGGTCGTCGTTTACGCGATCGCCAACGAGGGGCTCGTCGTGCCCAGGCCTGAAGATATCGAAGGGAAAACCGAGAAGGCGCCACCGGCTACCGAAGAGCAGGCTCCCGGCAAGAAAAGCCAGCCATTATTAGCCACCAAACTTTTCACGCCTCCGCCCCGCCCCAATGCTGTTGCTCGGCCGCGCCTGATCCGCCGGCTCAATGAAGGGTTATCCGGCAGGCTGTCTCTGCTTTCAGCCCCTGCAGGTTTCGGCAAGACCACGCTCGCCAGCGAGTGGGCAGCCGGTAGCGGCCTGCCCGTAGCATGGCTGTCACTCGACGAACGCGACAGCAACCTCACGCGCTTCCTGACGTACCTCACCGCTGCACTGCAGGTTATTGACAAGGATATCGGGAAAGGGGTGTCGGACATGTTACACGCGCCCCAGCCGCCTCCGGCCGAGTCGATCCTGACGCAGCTGCTCAACGAGGTTGCGATTATCCAGGGCCGTTTTATCCTCGTCCTCGATGATTACCACATCGTCGATTCCAAAGCAGTTGACCAGGCGCTCGGCTTTCTGCTGGAACACATGCCACCCCAGATGCACCTGGCCATTACAACCCGTGAAGACCCTCAGCTCCCCCTTTCCCGCCTGCGCGTCAGGGGCCAGTTGACGGAACTGCGTGTTGAGGCCCTGCGCTTTACGACTTCAGAGGCCGCCAGCTTCCTCAACCAGGCGATGGGCCTGAGCCTGTCGGAAGAGGACATAGCCGCATTGGAATCCCGGACCGAGGGCTGGATCGCCGGCCTGCAGATGGCCGCGCTTTCTATGCAAGGGCGGGCAGATACCGCCGCTTTTATTCAGGCGTTCACCGGCAGCCACCGCTTTATACTCGACTATCTGGCCGAAGAGGTTTTGCATAGCCAACCCGATACCGTTCGAAATTTCCTCATACAAACGGCTATTCTCGAACGACTCTGCGGCCCCTTATGCGATGCCGTCACCGGAAGCGAAGGCGGCAAGGCCATGCTGGATACCCTGGAACGCGGCAACCTGTTCGTCATCCCGCTCGATGACGAGCGGCAATGGTACCGCTACCACCACCTTTTTGCTGACGTCCTGATGGCCCGGCTGATGGAAGAGCAGCCCGGCCAGTTGCCAGGGCTGCACCGGCGGGCCAGCGTATGGTACGAGCATAACGGATCACCTGCCGATGCCATACGGCACGCGCTTGCCGGAAAGGATTTCGAACGGGCAGCCGGGCTGATCGAACGGGCATGGCCGGAGATGGATGGAAATTTCGAGTCTGCCGCCTGGCTCAGGTGGGTGCAAGCCCTTCCCGATGCACTGATCCGCGCCAGGCCGGTACTACTCGTAGGCATCGCATGGGCCCATTTGAATGACGGCGAGATGGAAGCCGGCGAGGCCCGCCTGCGGGAAGCCGAACAATGGCTGGCCCGGCAAGGCAACGGCGATCAGCAACCCACTGGCCGCCCGGCAGGTATGGCCGTCACCGACGAAGCCCAGTTTCAGGGCTTGCCGGCCTCTATAGCCATAGCCCGCGCCTACCTGTCCCAGTCATTCGGAGATGCGGCAGGTACCGTAAAATACGCGCAACACGCGCTCAGCCTGCTTCCGGAAAATGAATACATCATGCGTGGCCAGGCGGCGGCCCTCCAGGGGCTCACGCACTGGGCAAGCGGTGCGCTGGACGAGGCCCACCAGGCTCTTACCGATACGATGTCTTATTTTCAGATAGCCGGTAATATCCAATTTGCGCTCAGCGTAACCTACGGCATTGCCGAGATACGGGCCACGCAAGGCCGCCTCAACGATGCCTTCAGCAACTACGAATACGCGCTTATGGCTATTGCAGAACAACACAAGGCCATACCCCGTGGCACCGCCGACCTGTACCTGGGCCTGGGCGGGCTGTTTCGCGAACGCGGCGATCTGGCCGCGGCCACCCTGCAATTCCAGAAGAGTGAAGAGCTGGGCCCCAGCCTGGCCCTGCCTGACTGGCCCTACCGCTTGTGCGTGGCCAAAGCGAGGTTGAAAGAAGCCACAGGCGAACCGGAGGCGGCGCTGGCCCTGCTCGACGAAGCCGAACGCCTGTACTTCAGGACCCCGATGCCCAATGTGCGTCCGGTAGCGGCGCTAAAAGCCCGTCTATGGGCCATACAAGGCAGGCTGGACGAAGCCCTGGCCTGGGTGCATACCCGCAAGCTCTCTGCTGATGATAATCTTAGCTTTCTGCAGGAATTCGAACACCTCACGCTGGCCAGAGTGCTCATCGGCAAGTATCACAGCAGCCGGGCCGAAGAAACGATCATCCAGGCGATGAGGTTGCTGGAGCGGCTGCTGGAAGCCGCCGAAGAAGGCGGAAGGATGGGCAACGCGATCGAGATCCTGGTGCAGCAGGCGTTGGCCCGTGCCGCGCAGGGAGAAAAGGCCCTGGCATTGGCCGCCCTGGAGCGCGCCCTGGCCCTGGCGGAACCAGAGGGTTATTTCCAGGCGTTCGCCGACGAGGGCCAGCCGATGGCGCGGCTCCTGCGCGAAGCCGCTGCCCGGGGCATCATGCCGGATTATACAGGAAAACTGCTCGCCGCATTCGATGCGGAACGAACGGAGGTAAAGCCGGCGGCGATACCTACCCTTACACAGGGCCACCCGGCGCCAGTTCGCCCCCTCATCGAGCCATTGAGCCAGCGCGAGCTGGAAATATTACAGCTCATAGCCCAGGGCCTCTCCAATAAGGAGATTAGCGAACGGCTCTTTCTCGCCCTGAGCACAGTGAAAGGGCACAACAAGAACATTTTCGGCAAACTGGAAGCCCAGCGGCGCACCGAAGCTTTAGTGCGCGCCCGTGAATTGGGCCTGTTATAGCCTTTTTATACCCGAATATCTCAAAACAGTACTTTAGTAGGTTTACACCAATACCGTTTTGCCGACATTTTTGCCTGTATATAACGTACAGCGCAATGGCAGATAAAAACACCACCATACGATCAGGCTCAAAGCAGCCGACAGCCTACCAGGTCAGGCTCAGGGGCCATTTGAGCGCCCAGTGGGCCACGTACTTCGACGGCCTTTCCATCACGTTAGAAAACGATGGCGACACCCTGATCAGCGGCCCCGTGGCCGACCAGGCCGCGCTGTATGGCCTGCTGAGAAAAGTACGCGACCTCGGCCTGCCTCTGATAGCGCTAACCCCACTGGAATAGGGTTGGCGGAATGCTACATCCACGAGCTTTATTTACAAAACATTATACCCTTGCCACCCCGGAACCGGTAAGGATTTTCATCACAAAACTAAATCAGCTTATCATGAAAACTATCGTATTTGAAGAATATGGCCCTCCTGAAGTCGTAAAGGCCATAAAAACCGAAAAACCCGTACCGGCCGACAACGAAGTCCTCATAAAAGTGCACGCGACAACCGTCACATCAGGCGACGTAAGGGTGCGGAGTTCGACATACCCCAAAGGGTTATGGTTGCTGGGCCGATTGGTAATAGGGCTTACAAAACCCCGCGAAACAGGCCTCGGCAACGAGCTGGCAGGCGTGGTCGAGGCCGTAGGCAAAGAGGTAAAGCGGTTCAGGGTGGGCGACGAAGTATTCGGCGCCACAGGCCTGAACCTCGGCGCAAATGCCGAGTACATTAGCCTGCCCGAAGATGGAGCTATAGCCCTGAAACCGGCAAACCTGTCGTTTGAAGAAGCCGCCGCCATCCCCTTCGGCGCGCTGACGTCCCTGGTCTTCCTCAGGGATAAAGGGCAGATCCGCAGCGGGCAAAAAGTATTGGTCTACGGAGCCTCCGGTGGCCTGGGCGTTTATGCCGTACAGCTTGCCCGGTATTTCGGCGCGGAAGTGACAGGAGTGAGCAGCACCAAAAACCTGGAGTTAGTAAAGTCACTTGGCGCCCATAAGGTGATCGACTATACGAAAGAAGACTTCACGCAGTCGGGCGAAGTGTACGACATCATTTTCGATACGGTAGGTAAAACATCCTTTTCACGGGCCAGTAAAACGATGGCCCCCAAAGGAGTCTTCCTGGCAGCCGTAGCGGGCATACCCGAATTTTTCCAGATGCTGTGGACGTCGATGAGCAGCGGCAAAAAGGTAATAGGCGGGGTTGCCATTCAGCGCAAAGAGGACACCGAATTGCTCCGGGAACTGCTCGAAGCCGGGCGCCTCAGGCCCGTTGTCGACAGGCGTTACCCGCTCGGGCAGATCGTCGAAGCGCACCGGTACGTCGAAACGGGGCGAAAAAAAGGCGCCGTGGTGTTAACCGTTGATCATGATACCGCTGCCTGAGCGCATCACACTTCAACCACGACCTTGCCCATGGTTTTCCCGCTTTGGAACAGCAGGATAGCCTCTTTGAGCTGATGGAAGGGAAAAACATGGCCCACAAGGGGTTTGCCCAGTTCCATTTGCGCCAGCTCACCAAGCAGTTGGTACATCAGCTCCGCCCTGTGGTAGAGCCAGATGAGGTTGAACCCCAGCACGGCCTTATTGTTCTCCGGCATTTTCTGGGGGTCGATCTTGGGGCGGGTGAGAAAAAGATAAAACAGGCGGAGGTAGTTGGGGCGGTTGCCCACCGAACCGTAGCGGGCAGAGCCATAAACCACCATGCGGCCCTGGGGCGCCAGCAGTTCATACCCCTGCTTTAGTATCCTGCCGCCTATGCACTCCATGATGATGTTCAGTTCTCTGCCCTCCAGAGCGGCTCTGACGTCATCCGGAAAACGTTTGGACCGCACGATACCCTGGCTGTACCCTTCCTCCTGCAGGAGCGCCAGTTTGCCAGGATGGCCTACCGTACCGATGGTATAGGCCTGGTACTTCCTGGCGATGCGGTTGGCCCAAAGGCCGACCCCGCCGGCAGCACTATGGATGAGCACCGACTGCCCGGGCTGAATGTTGCCCAGCTCTTTGAGCCCATAATAGGCCGTAAGCACCTGTACGAGATAGCTGGCCCCTTCGGCGAAGCTCCAGCCTTCCGGAAGGGGTATGAGGTAACGGGCATCGATATTGAGATGCGTAGCATAAGCGCCAAAACGGGTAACGCCCATCACCTTGTCGCCCACTTTCAAATGGGTGACATTCGGGCCTAACGTACTGACGATGCCCGCGTATTCCAGGCCCGGCACAAAACGCTCTTTGGGCGTAGCGCCATACAGGCCCCAGATGGCGAAAATGTCCGCAAAGTTCAACCCGATGGCCTTCACTTCTACGGTAGCCTCTCCCTGCCCCGGATCAGGCAGCATTTCCGTTTCCAGCTTCAGGTTGGCGAGGCTGCCGGCGGTAAGGCTGTAGGCTTGGCGTTGCATGGTGATATGGTCTTGAGTTGTTGTATGTCAATGAGTGATGCCCCACGCCCCTCACCCGCCCTGTGACAACCGCCCCCACACCGCCCGGGCCTGCTCATTATCCGGGTTGATGTTCAGCACGCGGCGGATCAGCTTTCTGGCAGCCTCCTGGTCATGCTGAGCGAGGCGCAGGGCAGCCTTATTGATCAGGGCCTGCTCGTAGTCGGGGTCAAGGCCAATGGCCTGGCCGTAGAGGCCTTCTGCTTTGACAAACTGGCCCTGCAGCGCATAGGCAAAGCCCAGGTTGGTAAGGGCAACAGGGCGCTTGGGGTTCTCTTTCAGCACCCACTCCAGGGTTTCTATGGCCTGGGGAAGTTGCTGAAGCTGGATGTAGGTAGCGCCCAGCTTTTCCTGAAAGTCCAGGCCGTAAGGCATTTGTTCGGTAGCGCGCTGGTAAAAGGCCAGTGCGTGCGGGAAATCGCCGAGTTTGTAATAAGCCTCTCCCATCCGGTAGGCCGTCCAGCCGTCGGCCAGTTGGCCGGGCTGTTGCTTTTGGGCCAGCTGGACGATAGCCGAGTAATCTTCCCGGGCGAAATAATAATGCACCAGCGTCTTCAGCTTCTCCGGCAGAGGCTGTTTTGACTGCTCCAGGTACCACTGCGCCGAATCCAGCATGAGGGGCGACGATATGTATTTGTCGAACAGGGCTATATACCCCTGGGCCATTTCCAGCGGCGTGGCCTTGTCCTTGGTCAATATCTGAAGCCCCAGAAAACGAGGCTCGCCGGGAGCTTTATCCGCCTCACGCCGCCCCCTTATGTTGGAGCGGCTGATGTAATGGTCGGTAATATTGACATGGGGAATATCGATGCTGCCGGAGCGCGGCATGTGGCAACCGGAGCAATCGTCTGCTTCCTTTTGCCGGCCCGCCATCGGCGCCGAACAGGCTGCTTCGCGCCGCCCTCCGTGGCAATTGATACAGGCGTGGTTGAACTGCTCGTGGCTCGTCGATTCTACGCTGCGGTGAGGGTTGTGGCAGGTGATGCAGGTCATTTCGGACTTCAGATAACAAGGGCTGAGCCGCAGGCGGTCGGCCTGGGAGGCCATGATAAAGCGCTCGTGCGAATTGGTGTAACGAGGCAGATAGACGTTGAACACATCGCTGAGCTTCATGCCCGGCCTGAAGTCGAAGTAACTTTTCCCCTCATCGAGCACTGCTACGCCCTGCAGGTGGCAGCGCTGGCAGAGGTCCATCTGCAGATCGCGGGGCAGCTTGCGGGGGTTGACGATGGAATAGTCGATGAACTGCGAAGTATCGACGATCTGGCCTTTCAGCTTTTCGCGCACATGGATTTCCCCGGGGCCGTGGCAGCGCTCGCATTCGATGCCGCGGGGCATGCTGCTGTACTTATTGAGAGAACCCTCTACAAAACCGGGCAGGTTGTTGTGGCAGGTAATACATTCCGTAGTAAGCAGGCGGCCAAAGCGGATATTGTCGCCTCGAAAACCGGGGGCCATATCCCAGCGGCCCTCCTGGGTGTAGTAGGTGACGGGGGCCTGGTACACGTAACCATTGAAATCGACGATATGGGAATTGGTATGCTGGCCCGAGCCTACGATATAGTCGATGCGTTCCAGGCGCTGGTGAACGGTGTCGCCTCCTTCCAGGCGAAACTCCAGGACATACATGGCGCTATCGCGGAAAAACGGTTTGTAATACAGGTTGGACGCCGTATCGTACACCAGCGCGTGATCGCCGAAGGTGGCAGCCGTTTTTTCCAGGCTGGCCATATCGAACGACCGCCCCATACCCGTATGGATAAAGGTGGCGTGCACATTGGAGTGGCAGGTTTTGCAGGTGTTCATGCCCACATACTGCACTTCCGGAGCGAGGTTGAGGTATTGCCCCCGGTCCTCGGCGCCGGGCAGGCCGCGGCTGCAGAAGAGTAACGCCAGAGCGCTGAGAGCGAGGGCCAGATAAATAAGATACCGCATGAAAAAGGGTTGTTCGAAAGGTAAAATTACGCCCGCAACGCAGAGATTTCAAAATGCAGGGCAGGTAATTTACTCAATCCTCCTCTTCCCTCACTACCGGCGCCTTCCATTTAACGCTGCCCACAGGCACGCTATGCGCTTTGCGGATCGCCTTGCCCGCCCGCTGTTTGTCGTACACAAGGGCAAAGGTCATGATAAAGCTGGTAGCAATGATGATGAACAGCAGGATACCGGGTTCGAAACCTGGCACCTCTGCCGCCTTAGGTATATCGTAAAACAACAGGATCGTGATCAGGCCACGCGGCGCGACGAAAAGCTGCGGGATGATGTCCTTGCCCAAAAACAACCTCAGGATGACAAAGCGGATGGCGTAAATGGACAGGACGATCAGCCCGCTGACCAGGGCCACCTGAATGTTGCCCAGTGAAGCCAGAGAGATCGTCAGGCCGAAAATGACGAAAAAGAAGGTGCGCACCACGAATGCCGTTTCCATCGTGATGGTGTGCAGGCCCTCGTAGATGCTGGTAGCCCGCTCCAGGTGCAGCCAGCGGCCGAGGCGCCCACGGAAGAAGACCTGCATATTGGCGATCACCAGGCCGAAAGACAGGATGATGATGAGCGAGGAAAGGTGCATCTTTTTCCCCAGCGCATACAACAGCAGCAATACGGCAATGAGCAGAAAGAGCTTGACCTGGCTGCGAATGTTCTGAAAGATGAGCAGGATGAGGTAGCTGCCTATCACGGAAATGGCGACCGTAAGGCCCAGGTTGCCGAAAAAATCCGCCAGCCCGTTGGAGTGCTCGGTAGCATCCCACTGGCCCGCCAGAAAATAAAACAGCATAATGCCCAATATGTCGGAAAATGTGCTTTCGTAGATATGGAACTCCTTCTTTTGATTGCTCAGGCCCGAAACGCTGGGTATGATAATGGCACTGGAAAGTATGGACAAAGGCGTGGCGTAGATCCAGGCCGCTTCCACGCTCATTTCCGGGATGAACCGGCACAATATCTGCACAGCTCCCCAGGTGGAGGCCAGCAGGCCGATCAGGGCAATGGCCAGCGCTTTGGCTATAGGGATGATCTTCGTCGGTTTCAACTCCAGCTCCAGCGCCGCTTCCAGCACGATCATGATCAGCCCTACGATACCCAGCACTTCCAGGATAGGAAGAAAATCGATGCTGCCCAGGCCCAGGGCATCCAGGCCAAATTTCAGCAGGATGCCCAGCGCGATGAGCATCAGTACCGACGGCACGTTGGTCTTGCGCGCCAGCTCACTGAATATGAAAGACAAAATGATGATGGCCGAAGCTTCGATGATGAGGTTGTAGGAGGCCAGTATTTCCATATCCCGTTTCGCTTTTAATCAATAATGGTACAGGAAAAGCCCCACTCTTTGAGCAACTGCACGAGGTCGTACAGGTGGCTTTTCTTCTTGAGCACAACCCGCACCTGAAGGACGCTGCTATCGGTGCCCGCAGGCAGGTATTCAGGCTTGTGGTTCCAGTCGAGGTAAGGCGCTGTGGCCAGCAGGTCCATAAGATGGCCGGCGGCCTTGTCCGGCGGCGTATCGTCGTCGCTGCGCACCGACAGGTGGTAGACGGTACTGACATCTTCGCCCGACAGCAGGGTATACCCTTCCGAAAGCAGCCGGGAATAACTCAGATAATGCAGCCCATCGTCGGCCTGAAGGTACAGCCCCAGATTGCCCAGCCGGGCCGCCACCCCTTGTATGCCGCCGCTTCTCAGCTTCCTCCCGGCACTGATGGGATGCCCCAGGCGCACGACTCTCCCGCTGAAATAATTTCGCAGATGCGGGAACACGCCCAGCCCAAGCAGAGCCAGCAGCAGCGCGTGTATGGGCGGATTGATAAAGACAAAGAGGGTACACCAGATCAATGTGGCCAGGGGCTCGTAGAGGAACAACAGCGGCCGAAGCAATTTCTGGTCGGCCCATAGGGCCCACTCACTGGCAATAGCGCCGGACAACAGGCGCCGCACCAGCCGAAGCGAGAAGTACAGCCCCAGCAATACCAGGCCAACCATCACCAGGCCGACCCACGACAAGCGGTAGGACATTATTGCTTCCATTGATGGTATTTGATGTAGTTCTTGCTTTCCAGTAACGCCCCTATGGCATTGACGGCCACGGGGTTGGCTTCCAGCCATCCGTCGGGCTGCCGGATGAGCAGCCCCACGCTCAGCAACCGCTGCAGAATATTGACGTACTTATCGGAAAACGAAGGCCCCAGCGATTTGCGGAGCCGGTATTCGTTGACGCGCTTCTGTATCATCACGGCACAGAGCAACACCGCTGAATCGGGGCCCAGGAAATCGGGCATGGAATAATTGCCCCGCGGTTCGACCAGCACGCTGCCTTCCGCTTCGCCTTTCCGCGCGGAAACGGCCCACTGGAACAACGCCTCCCCGATATTGCCGCCGGATATCCGGTGTATGCGGTCGGACAGGCGCTTAAAAGCAGGCGGCGCCACCTCTTCTCCGTTTTCGTCCAGCAGGTTGATGTGCGTCGCGCCGTGGCGGATCAGAACCGCATCGTACACCACGCTGGCCGGCACATAGTCGAGGTTGATCTCCGACAGAAAAAGGCGGCCGATCTCGTGGTATTTCTGCAGGTGGCTCTTTAACACATTGCCCATCGACATCAGGAAAAAGATGCTGTTGGAATGGTCGTCGATGTAGCGCCGCAAGGCGCGAAGGTTCTGGTTGAGCGGTATTGACGGGCTCCACCACAGCTCGAGGTCGTCGATCCAGGCCATGGGCCGCTGGTTGAGCGTATGTTTGCGCACAAATTCCAGGGCTTTCTCCAGGTCGTAACCCGCCTCCATTTTCCTGCCCTGTACCTCAACGACGGCATCGGGCGAAAGCCTGATCGCCTTACCGGGAAAATAGCGGTTGGCGACGATCTCGCCAAAAAAGGTTTTGCCGGAAAAGCGCGTCCCCGTGATAGCCACGGCGCCCCGATACCCCTTCTCCCAATTGTCGATGATGTTTCGGATGTGCTGCAGCTCTTCCTCACGGCCCACCCAAAAGGATTCGCCGATATAACCCTGCGACTGGAAAATGGCCGCATAATGGCTGTTATCGGAGGGTATTTTGCGATGCTGAATGTAGCGCACGGCCTTTTCCGATACGCTCAACCGCTCCTCCCGTTCGGCGGCTTCCTGCCATTTCTGGAAAGCGCCGGCCTTTCGGGCCATCCACTGCTGCAAGCGCTGCATCCATTTATTGCGGTGGAGCCTGAACTGGCTGATCGATGACTGAAGGGGCACGGCCAGGAAAATGGCATCCGTATCGTAGATGGCAGACAGGCGAAAAAAGGCCTGCAACCGGCGATTGGCCAGGCCGGCCAAAGCGGACAGCTCCTCCTCCGTGTTGGAAGCGATATTCCTGAAACCTTCCAGGGGCTGAAGGATGCCCCTGGTATCTATCTCCATTTTTTTGCCTTCCTTATTTTCGGCAGATAAGATGATAGCCCGGTTGCGGATATTGCTGAGCGATGCTTTCAGCCCGTTCGCTGCATTCTCTGCCAGTTCCCAGGCTTCGTAGAGCAGGGGCAGCAATTCCGATTCCAGCCATTGCCGGGTGCGCCTTCTCAGGTTCAGCTCCTGCGTTATCAGGTTCCCGCCGCTGATGCTCACCGCTACCTGCATCTTTTCCGGCAGGAACTCCAGAGCCTGCTCTACGGCATTGGAAAAATCGAAGAGATGGGGCGAAGGCTGAACCTGCCCCGAGAGATTTTCCAGGTGGGCAATGACCTTCCCAAGCTGGTGTTCTCCGTGCTCACTTTTTTCCTGCTCAAAAAAAGCTACTGCTTTCTCCGCCTTCTCCGTGGCATCGGCCACTTCAGCCTGGCAGGCCGTGGCCAGCTGCGACACTTCGGCCCTGACCTGCCTGAAGACGGCCCCTGCGGCCGCCATTTCCCGGTGCTGGCGAAAGAGCGTGCCGCACTGCCCCGCCAGAAGGCCGAGCTGCTCCTGATAGACCGGCCAGGGGTTCTTTTGGCGGCGCCAGGCCTCGATCCGGGCCTTCCTGCTGGGCTGCCACCGCCCGCCGGGCTTGGTGGCCCGCTTTACGAAGCCCTTCAGCCATTCGGCAGCCTGTTCTACCACCTCTTTGGATTCGCGGCTCAGGCGCAGAAGGTTCTCTTCCGTAACGGCGCCTTCCGCTGCCAGCTGCGCTGCTTTCTGCAGCTGGAACAGGACATCGCGCCACAACAGCAAAAAGGCCTTAGCTTCTTCCGCCCATTCGTAGTTGATGAGATAGTATAGGAATGTTTCTTCTTCGGGGTATCTTCTGTCGGCCTCTAACTGCGCCATGCATTGGCCGCCGAGGGTGCTGAAAGCCTGGCACAATACACCGCCTTCCAAAGCCAGGCTTTCCAGTTGCGATTCAGGGGAAGAAGCTCCCCATGCCGAGGCAATAGCACTGTCAAGCGTTGCATCCAGCGCCTGTAAGCGCGCCGCAGCCTGTTCTTCGCTTTGGTGGGTGTGGGTCTCTGTCATATTTATCGGCAGATCAGCTTTGAGCGCGGGCTCAGCAGTATTAAGTAATACTCAAAAAATAAGTTCGACGATCCGCGCAGGCTGAAAGCTTTAGAAAAGCTGGAAGACAAGCCGCATCACAGAATCTCCAAGGGAGAACTTATTTTTTGAACACGACTAAGTATGCAGTAGCTGTACCGGGCTTTGCACAAGATAGAAAAAATCGCCGGATTCTATCGCTTAGGGGCGGAATCCCTACCGGCGCTGGCCGGTATCCTCCAGCAGGAACCGGATACTGCGCACACCTGCCACGGGGTCTACCCGCATAAACTGCTGCAGGGTGATGGTATACTCGCCGGCCTGGTTAAAAAAAGCGCCCTCCTGAATGGGGATGCGCAAGGTGCAGTAATTTTTTCCGCAATCGCCCAGCCAGATACCGCCTTTGCCGGCCAGTTCGAGAGACAATAGTTCCTTGATCCGTTCACCGGAAGGGAAGCGGGTATAGATCTGGGTATAGAGATTCTGGTAAGCGAAGCCGGTGCTGTGGGTAACTTCGAGGTAGAGGTTGTATATGACGGCCGTGTCTTTGACTGCAAAGGTAAAGTCGAGCGTATCGGCATAGGCCCATTGCTCAGCATCAATATCGTACTTCTGTTTGAACTCATAAGCCGGGCCGCAGGAAGAAAGCAGTATAGCGATGCTGAGCAGCAGAAAAACGGGGCGCTTCATAAGCTATTGATCATTACTTACTTGAAGTAGTCTTTCATCTTTTCGAAGAAGGTCCTTTCCGATTTACCAGGCTGGGGATGAAAATTGGGCATCTCCCGCAGCTTTTCCAGGAGCTCCCGCTCTTCGTCATTCAGCTTTTTCGGCGTCCAGACGTTGACGTGGATCAGCTGGTCGCCAGCGCCGTAGGCCTGTACCGACGGCAGGCCTTTACCCTGCAGGCGGAAGATCTTGCCCGACTGCGTGCCGGGAGGGATCTTGATCTTTACCCGGCCATCGATGGTGGGCACCTCGATGGAGGTGCCGATAGCGGCATCGGCAAAATTGAGATACAGCTCGTGGATAAGGTTCATGCCGTCGCGTTGCAGCGATTCGTGCGGTTTTTCTTCGATATTGATGAGCAGGTCGCCCGGAGGGCCGCCCTGCAGGCCGGCATGGCCTTTACCGCGCATGGAGAGTTGCATATTCTCCTCTACGCCGGCGGGTATTTCGATATCAATGACCTCCTCGCCTGCTATGCTGCCCTGCCCTTTGCATTTGGGGCAGTTGGCAACGACCTGCTGGCCGCTGCCGTTGCAGGTTGGGCAGGTCGTAGTGGTCTGCATTTGGCCCAGGAAGGTGTTTTTCACCTGCCGGACATAACCGGCGCCCCGGCAGGAGGGGCAGGTTTGGACCGATTGGCTGTCCTTCGCGCCGCTACCGCCGCAGTGGTCGCAGGTGGCCTGTTTTTTAACCTTGATGCGTTTGGTGACGCCGGAGGCGATCTCTTCCAGGGTGAGCGCTACCTTAATGCGGACGTTGCCGCCGCGTTGGCCACGGCTACGTGTGCGCCCCCGGGCGCCGCCGAAGAATGATTCGAACGGGCTGCCCGACTCTCCAAAGATATCCCCGAACTGCTGGAAGATGTCTTCCATCGTCATGCCGCCGCTAAAGCCGCCGCCGCCCTGGTTAACCCCGGCATGCCCGTAGCGGTCGTAGCGCGCCTTCTTGTCGGCATCGCTCAGCACTTCGTAGGCTTCAGCAGCTTCCTTAAACTTTTCTTCCGCCTCCTTGTTGCCTGGGTTCTTGTCAGGGTGGTATTGTATGGCCAGCTTCCGGTAAGCTTTTTTCACCGCAGCCTGGTCCGCATCTTTGGGTACGCCCAGTATTTCGTAATAATCTCTTTTCGCCATAAAGCTGCCGCCTATTTCCCGACTACCACTTTGGCATGCCGGATGATCTTGTCATTGAGTTTATAACCTTTTTCGATGGTATCCACGATCCGGCCTTTTAAAGCTTCGGTTGGAGCAGGGATCTCTGTGAAAGCCTCGTGCAGTTCAGGGTCAAAGGGCTCGCCGTCGGTTTCCATGGGCTCCAACCCCCGCTGCTTGAGGATGCCGTACAACTTCTGGTAGACCAGCCCGATGCCTTCCTCGAACAACTGGCCTTTGTCATTATCGGCAGCCACTTTCCTGGCCCTGTCAAAATCGTCAAGAACGGGCAGCAAAGCTGACATCGTGTCCTGCGCCGCCGTCTTCATCATGTCCATCTTTTCGCGGATCGTACGCTTTTTGAAGTTGTCGAACT
This sequence comes from Lewinellaceae bacterium, assembly GCA_020636255.1. Lineage (GTDB taxonomy): Bacteria > Bacteroidota > Bacteroidia > Chitinophagales > Saprospiraceae > JACJYE01. The sequence continues at coordinate 332,198 of JACJYE010000009.1, read as the reverse complement.
CGGCGAACAGGCGCAGGTATTTGTCTTTTAACTCGCTGTAATCCGCCCTCAGTTTCTGGTATTCCGAGCCACTGTCTTCGCGCTCCTCAGCATTTTGTGCGGTAGTAGCCTCGCCTTCTGCCTGCATTTCGGGGGCCTCCTCCTGGCCTACGGCCACCTCATCGGCTGCCGTTTGTTCTTCTTTCGTATGTTCCTTCTTTTCCTTTTCACTCATCGTACTATGTGTTTTGCTGTACACAAAGTTAATTTATTCCAATAGCTCTCTGCAATTTCTTTGCCAGTACAGGGTTGGCGCCAAAATGGCAGGCTGTTATTCCAGCTTTTCCTCTAACAAACGGGCTATTTCCCTGGCCGACGGGTTGACGGCTATGATCTGCCCTTTCGGGTTCAGCAGGTACTTGGTAGGGACCTGTTTGATGCCAAAGCTGGTGGCGACCGGGGAATTGAAAAAGCGAAGGCTGCTCGCCAGGTCGAGCACGTGGTAAGGCCACTCCAGGCCATCCTGCTCGATAGCGCGCCGCCAACGGGCCTCATTGTCCTCGATGCCGATGCTGACGATCTGAAAGCCGCTGGCGTCTTCGAAGCGCGCTCCGTTGTAGCGGGCGTACAACTGCTTCAGCACAGGGGCCTCCGCCCGGCAGGGGCCGCACCAGCTCCCCCAGAAATCGAGCAATATGTACTGGCCTTTGAGGGCAGAAAGCTGCAGGTTTTCTCCACTAAGCGTCGTTGCGGTAAAGTCCGGCGTCGATTCCCCGTTGATAAAGCGGGGTTTCATGTAGAAGTGCTTCCCAATAAAAAGCCCGGCCACCAGAACGAGCAAAATATTGAGGATGGTGTTAAACGTAATTTTCATGTAACCAAACCAAATTTTGTTATTATTCCCAATAATGGATAACGCTTTTGCGTACATTATTATCGAGTGTAATTCGTAATTTACGCCGCTTCCACAAAATAAGGCCAGATTATGCGGATCATTGACCCGAAGACGACCCCCACACCAGATCTACACCAATTCCTGCTCGGCATCGTGGCCCCCCGGCCGATCGCTTTCGCAAGCACTATCGACGAAAATGGGCAGCCCAACCTCGCACCTTTCAGCTTTTTCAACTGCTTCAGCTCTAACCCGCCCATCGTCGTTTTCTCCTGCAACCGGCGCGTCTCGAACAACACCACCAAAGACACTCTGCACAACATCCTGGCCACCGGAGAAGTTGTGATCAACGCCGTCAGTTATGCAATTGTCCGGCAAACCGCACTGGCCAGCGTCGATTACCCCAAAGATGTCAACGAATTCGTCAAAACGGGCCTTACGCCGCTTCCGTCTACCCTCGTGCGCCCCTTCCGCGTCAAGGAAAGCCCCGCCCACCTGGAATGCAAGCTCCAGCAGGTCATCCCCCTGGGCGATAAAGGCGGCGCCGGCCACCTCATCATCTGTGAAGTGCTACGCATCCACATCGACGAGGCCATGCTGGATGAACAGGGCCGCATCAACCCTCACAAAATGGACCTCATGGGCCGCATGGGCCGGGCCTACTATGCACGCGCCAGCGGCGAAGCCATCCACACCATCTACCAGGATACCCGCCAGCTAGGCATAGGCTTCGACAACCTGCCCGACAGCATCCTGCACAGCACCGTCCTGACGGGCAACAACCTGGGAATGCTGGCCGCACAACCCGAACGCCCTTCCGAAGCAGACGTATTGGGCGTGAAAACCGAACAAAGCGTCCGGGAGGCCCTGGCCGCTGAAAAACCGCTGGAAGAACTGCACCGGCTGGCACAAAAAGAACTGGCTAAGGAAAACAGAGAGCTGGCGGCAAGGATCGCCTGGCTGGGAGAGTACCTTTAGAGCTTGTTTGGAGGCCAGCCTTTGAGCTGCAAAGGCTGGCCTCCAAACAAGCTCTAAGACTCCGGGGCGCTGAAATCGATCTCCGTATTATCGCCTATGTTGAGGCTGTGCCGCATGCCCGTGATAGCGGTGTCGTTGCCGACCACCGAGCGCTGCAGGATCACCTCCTGAATGTGGGCATAGTTGCCAATGATGGAATCGGATACAATGGCGCGGCTGATGCGGGTATTGCTGCCGATCGTTACGTGAGGCCCTATGATGCTGTCGGCAATGCGGCAGTCCTTGCCGATGCTGACGGGGTGGATGATAATGGAGTTGTCGAAAGGCGGCAGCTCGGCAGGCGCGTAACCGGCGCGGTCGAGAAAAACGGCGTTGGTATCCAGCAGTACTTCCTTTTTGCCGCAGTTGAACCAGTCGTCTACCGTTTCCGTCGTAAACTTCACGCCTCGCTCGATCATACGCATCAGGACATCGGTGAGCGGGAATTCGCCGCTTGACCGGATGTTGTGGCCGATGTTGAATTCCAGAGCCTCAACGAGCTGGGGCACATCCCGGATCTTGTAGAGGCCGACCATGGCCATGTCCGACTTCGGGATACGCGGCTTTTCCACTACCCGCTTCACCTGCCGGTTGCGCCCGTACTCCACCACTCCGAACTCCCGGGGGTCCGCCACCTTTTTGACATACAGGCAGGAATAGGGGTTCTCCAACACCTTCTTAAAATCCATGTCGATGATGATATCGCCAAAAAAGATGAACAGCTCATCAGCATCGGCGATCTTATCCCGCGCCACCCAAATGGCGTGGCCGGAGCCCAGGCGCTGGTCCTGTACCACGTATTCCCGGTTGATATCGGGATACTCCCGGTCGACATAATCCCGGATCTTCTCTCCCAGATAACCGATGACGAAAACGAAATCACGGATACCCAGGCCCACGAGTTGCTCGATGATAAAGGATATGATGGGCTTACCCGCCACCGGTATTAAGGGTTTGGGCTGTGTATAGGTCAGCGGCCGCAGCCGCGTGCCAGCGCCGGCAACGGGGATAATGGCTTTCATAATGCTGTATCAATGAACGCGGGAAAGATACGCAGATGATGCCGGAAGAAAGAAGGAGGGAGTAGGAAAAATGGCAACTTCTGAAGTTTGCACGGCAAAACGCAGTTTTGGGGCTCCGGCCCTTGTATCCCAAAAACCGGAACCCCTGTTTTTTTTACGCCTCTCTGGTAAACCAGACGTACAATATCGGCACGAGCAGCAGCACCAGGGCCGTGGAAGTGACCAGGCCGCCGATGATGGTCCACCCCATAGGCGCCCAAAGGGAGCCGCCGCTAAGCGTCAGCGGCAACAGCCCCAGAATGGTCGTCAGCGTCGTCATCACAATGGGCACGAAACGAACCTCGGCTGCGCGTTGTGCCGCGTCCAGGATGGTGGCGCCTTCTTCCCGCAGTTTATTGGCAAAATCCACCAGCACGATAGAGTTGTTGATCGCTATGCCGATCAGGCTGGTCAGGCCGATAAAAGCAGTGAAGGAAAAGTTGATCCCCATAACCAGCAATGCCAGAATGGACCCGATAACGGCAAGCGGTAATGCAGAGAAGATGATCAACGGCTGGCTGAACGACCGGAACTGGATGATGAGCACCCCCATGATCAGCAACAAAGCCATCAGCGAGGCGATGCCCATGCCCCCGAAAGACTCGTTACGGCTCTCCAGGTCGCCTTTGTAAACATAAGAATACCCCTCTTTCCAGTCGATCTGCTTCAGCTTGCTGTCGACCCGGCCCACCACCTCGTCAAGCGTGTACCCTTTCTCCAGGTCGGCCAGCACCGTCGCCGTCCGCTCATTGTCGAGGTGGGTAATGCGGCTGGGAGCTTCGGCAAATTCTATATCCGTCAGCTGACGCAGAGGAATAAAAGCGCCCGACAGGGAGGGCACGCTGATCTTGTCGAAATCTTCCAGCCGGAACTGCTCGTCATAATCGTAACGCATGACGATGTCGTAGTCGTCTCCGCCCTTATCCCGGAAAGTGCCTATCTCCGTGCCGTTCACGAAACTGCGGATGGTCTTGTCCACAACGTGGATAGGCACGCCCAGCATCATGGCCTTGTCGCGGTTGGTTTTGAAGAAAATATCGGTGCTGTTGGTGCGCAACGGGTTCTCTACATTGATCGTGCCATCGGTGGCCAGCACGGCTTCTTCTACTTCGTTGGCATAAAGCTGGAGTTTGTCGAGGTTAGGCCCGGTGATCTTGATGGCCACCGGAGCTTCGCTGGGCGGCCCCTGTACGAACTCCCGAACGTCGATGCGCGCATAAGGATACGTTCCAAAGGCCTTCCTCAGCTGATCCAGCAGCTCGTAAAACCGTTCGATCTCGTATGTTTTCAACACGACGAACACATCGCCATAGGCGTTGGAATAATTTTCCGGGGCCATATTGTAATAGATGCGCGGGTTCCCATGGCCCACATTGGAAGCGTAATAGGCGATATCGGGAATGGTGTCCAGCACGCTCTCTACATACCGGGACGCCTGGTCCGTCGCGTCCATATTGCTGCCGTTAGGCAGTTGTATCGTAATGCGGAACTGCGGTTTTTCAGCTTTGGGAAAGAAGGAGACGCCCACCAGCGGAAAAAGGGCCATAGCGCCGACAAAAGCGCCTACCGACAAGGCCGCCGTAAGCCCCTTGTGGCTCAATGCCCGGTTGAGGGCCCGCCGATAGGGCCCCGAAACGATGCGCTGCAATACCTGGAACCCCCGGGTAGGCTTGCGGGCGCCCGCCGCGCCTTCCTTCAGGATGCGGCTGGCGATGAGCGGCGTGATGGTGACGGCCACGACAAAAGACCCCGCCAGCGTCGCGATCACCGTCACAGGCAGGGCTTTGATGAAAGCTCCCGTCGTTTCGGGCATCATCACGATGGGGATGAAGGCCAGGATAGTGGTCAGCGTTGCGCTCGCCATCGGAGCGAACAACTGCTGCGTCCCTTTTATGGCGGCTTCGCGCCTGGAATAGCCTTCGTTCAGAAAGCGTTCGATGTTTTCGATGATGGCAATGGAGTTGTCCACCAGCAGACCGAGGGCAACCACCAGGCCGGCAATAGACATCTGCTGCAAGGCGAAGCCCGAGTTGTCGGCCACCCAAAGCCCGATGAGGATGGAAAACGGTATAGCCATCATGACAATACTGGCGGAACGCACGCCCAGCACCAGGAATATAACGAGCCCGACCAGCAGGATGCCCTGAACCAGGTTGGACAGGAAACCCGAGACCCGCTCGGTGACGCCGGCCGACTGGTCGAAAATGTATTTGAGCTGAATATCGCCGGCCAGCTCGGTGGCGCCCAGCATTTCCTTTACCGGGCCTGCCACCGAATAGATGTTGTACCCGTCTTTCTGCTGGACGTTGATATACAGGCAGCGCTGGCCGTTGTACCGGGCCATCCAGCGCTCGTCTTCATAACCGAACCCGATATCGGCAATGTTCTTCAGGTAAATGAGCTTGCCCTGATAGGCGCCCACAACGGTATTGCGGATCTGCTCCAGGTTCTCATAGGCGCCCGAGGTCTTGATGTTGAACAGCTTGTTAGACACCTTTACCGCGCCGCCCGGAATGTTGGCGTTGTTGCTCTGAACAGCGCGTTCGACAGCATCCGTACTGATGCCCATCTCCTGCATTTTAACGGCGTCGAGCGCTATGCGGACTTCCTGCTCCGGGTAGGCCTGAATGTCTACTTTGCGCACCCCGGCCACACTTTCTATTTTCTTTTTCAGGCGTTCCGCCTCCGAATGCAGCAGCGCATAATCGGCCGACTCCGACACCAGCCCCAGTTGCATGATGGGCACCGTATTGGTGGAAAACTGGATCACGTTGAGCTGATAGATCCCCGTGGGCAGGCTGCCACGCACCTGGTTGACCTGGCGTTGCACTTCGTCGAACTTGTCATCGGCATCAACGCCGAAACTGAACTCCACCTCCAGCGTCGCTACCCCGTCGCGTATGGTCGTCTGCACCTCTTTGAGGTCGTCCAGTTCCTGGATGGACTCTTCCAGCACATCCACTACCTGGCGTTCGATATCTTCCGGGGTAGCGCCCGGGTACACGGCTACGATCAGCGCAGTGGGTATGTCCAGCGCCGGGTCTTCCCTGCGCGGCATGTGCAGGAAAGAACTGATGCCCATCACCACCACGAATACGAAGGCAGTAAGGGTCAATTGGTAATTATCTATCGATAACTTAGGGATATTCATGGCTGTTGTTTTGCAGGGTTTATGGGTTGAATGGCCTGGCCCGAATGCTTATTTCTGGCTGATCATCACCGGCTGCTGGTCTTCGAGATACCCGACGCCGCTGGTGATGACCCGGTCGGCGCTATCCAGCCCACGCTGGATGAGCAGTTTGTCGCCTTCAACTTTATATATCTCAACAGGAGCCTTTACCGCTTTACCATCCTCCACGACGAAAACCTCTCCCTTCAGCACATTCGCCCCGAGCAAGGCGTCGATGGGTATCTCCACCAGTTCGGGTGTAATGTTGGTGACGACTTCGACCGAAGCGATGAAACCGGACAGCAAGGTTTTATCCGTAGGCGCTACCTCTACTTCTACCTCGTAGGTGCCCGTATAGGGGTCGGCCATGCTGGCTATCTCACGTACCGTGCCGCGGAAGGTTTCGCCGGGATAGGCGTCGAAATGCAGTTCGGCTTCATTGCCCAGGCGCAGCTTGATGATGTCTTTATCCGTAATATTCACGCGGACGACCCTGGCCTTTTCTCTGGAGCCGAAAAAGAAAACAGGCGTACCCGGGCCTACCAGCTCATTGGCCTCTGCCAGTTTTTTCAGGATGACACCGTCGGCCGGCGCGGTGATACGGGAGTATTTCAGGTTGAAATCGGCTACCTGCACCTGCTCGACGCCCATCGCCACGGCTTTCTGGGCGGCAGCGAGCTGGTTTCGGGCATTGTCGAGTTGTACTTCTGCGTTCTGCAATTGTTCGAGCGTAGCTACGCTATCGCGAAAGAGGCCCAGCGCGTTCTGATAGTCGCGTTCGGCAAGCCTCAGGCCCAGCCGGGCGTTTTCAACGCCGATCTCTGCCTGTTGCTGCCCCAGGCGGGCCTGCTGGGCCTGGGCGCTGATCTCGTCGAGGGCCAGCTCTGCCAGCAGCTGTCCTTTGCGTACGCTCTGGCCTTCGGAAACAAAAGCCTGCCTGATCACGCCTCCCGTCTTGAAGCTCAGCTTGGCCTCTTCTTCGAGTGATAGCTTGCCCGTAGCGAAAACCGTTTCCCGGTAGTCGGCCGGTTTGGCCTGTGCCGTTTCGACGAAACGCGGCGGCTGCTGGCCATTGTCCTGTTTTTCTGGTTGGCCACAAGCGGCCAGCAGGGCGATGAGCCCCAGGAGCAGGGTGATTTGCTTGCGATGGAGGATCATATTATTCAGTCCTTTTGGTGTGTGGAAGAAATTATTCAAATCGGTAAGTGGCGGCCGCCCTTTCGAAAACGGCCAGCTTGGCCTGGTAATCGTAAAAGGCGATCGAGCTGCTTTGTTCCGCATTGGTCATCTGAGTGCGGGCGTTCGTATATTCCACGAGGTTGGCCTGCCCCTGAGCGAACTTTTTATCGACCAGGCGGAAAGCCTGGCCGGCGGCCTCTACCTCGGCCCTGGCCTGGCTGATGCGCTTGCGTGCGGCTTCCAGCTCGTAATAAGCACTGACGGCCTGCAGCCCCACCTGTTGCTGAGCCTCCGCTTTCTGCCTTTCCAGTTCCAGCTTGCTGATCTTTGCCTGCTGCACCTTCGCCTGCCTGGTATGGTCGAAGAGGTTCCAGCTCATCACGACGGAGCCCATGAAGAAATCGGAGTCGTTGGTGAGGGCATAGTTGGTGCCCTGGACGCCGTAGTCGGCCTGCAGGTTGAGCTGCGGCAGGATACCGCCCTTGTCCAGCTGTATCTGGTTGTCGCGAGCCGAGAGGTAGTAGTTGAGCTGCTGGAATTCTTCGCGGTTGCGCAGGGCCAGCCCGCGCGCCTCATCAACGGTGGCGGCTATTTCTTCCAGGCCCTCTCCAGCAGGAAGCTCTATAGTCGCCTGGTAGTCGCGGTTGAGCAGGAAGTTGAAGTACGCTTGGGCTACCTTTTCATTTTTCTCCGCTACGGCAAGTTGCTGCTCTACCTCCTGTACCTCTGCCTGAGCGCCGTAAACGACATCGAGCGTCACCTTGTTATTGCGGTACAGGCTCTGCGTTGTGCGCAGGTTCTCCTGCACCAGCTTCAGGGCATTCTCCAGGATGGACACCCCCTGGGCTGCCTGAGCGTAATTGTAGTAGGCCACCTTGGTTTCTTTCACCAACTCCCGCTTGTAAATATCGACGGATATCTTTTCAGCTTCCGAAAGGTTCTGGCGGATGCGGTGGTTGTAAAGGATAGCGTTGTTAAAGACCGGCATCTGCAGGCGCACCACCGTTTCCTGTTCCGTTTCGCGCAGGAAGCTCTCCTGCACATTGTCGATCGTAGGGTATTCGGGAATGGTGGGGTAATCGGGATAGGCTACCTGCACCAGCCGGTTGAGCTCATTGAGGTTCTGATAAACGGGGTTCATCAGGTCGCCTACCGGGATATCGAAGGTGCGCCCGCCCCGGGCTACGGAATAGCGGGCCTGTACGGAAAGGCGCGGAAAGAACAGCCCTCTGGCCTCCTGCAGGGCCGCCAGGCTCTTTTCATAAGACAATTCCTTTTGCTGTAAGGCGATATTGCCGGCAAGCGCTGTTTGGATATACTGCCGGAGCGGCTCCTCCTGGGCCCCGGCTATCTGGCCGGCCATTAAGAAAAGGCAAAGTGCGGGGATGCTGATTTTCATGACGGTGCTCTTTTTTACACAAAGGTCAGCTATTAGCGCACTGCTGTCCACTGATAAGGTATGAATCGTCGTATAGCGGCGGTGAAATGTGGATAATCAAAGGTTGGCCGTTTTCAGGCCAGGCTGGCATGCACTACTTCATGTAGGGGGTGTTTGTTATCCGATGCGACATAGAGCTGGCCCAGCCGCCGCCTCAGGTGATGGCGCAGCGCTGTTTCAACACCGTCGGTAAGTTGGCGCTGCGGTTGTTCCGTTTCCAGCCAAAGTATAAAAACGATGTTTTCCGGCGCCTGGACGAGGCGGTAGATATGCGCCCAGAAGCGCCAGTCGCGGCCACCGGGGGCCAGGCGCAAGAACAGGGGCTGAAGGGCCCGGTACAACCATTTGCGGTGGTAGTACAACCCGATAACCTTAATGCCCCGGAGCGTATCCTGCACTTTCTGCGCCATTTCCACGGCAAAGTCTCCGGGGGACGCCAATATGGCATCTAAAGGGTTCTCCTTCTGCCAGGGCTGGCGGCGGCGGTAGTTCTTCGCCTCACAAAGCAGCACCTGCCGCCCATCGGTCGCAATAAAATCCACGCCTTTCAGGCCGGCGCCGGCCAGGCCCTGAAAGAAGCGGTGCGCGTCGTATTTTTTCACCACCCAACCCGGGTTGAAAGAAAAGCGCAGGCCGCTCTCTGTATATTCCGCATTTTTATACCATCCGAACGCCATAACCCGAACAAGATAAGCATATCGCTGCCTACGCTCCGCATTTTGCCGTCTTTACAACACAGCACGCCCTTTTTTTCTACAGCTACCCGGGATTGCGTACCTTAGAGCTTGCTACGTCATAAATGGCGTGTCGCAATAAACTACCCCTTATGAAGCAATTATTTACGACCCTGCTGTTGAGTTTATTTTACTTTGGCGCTATCACCCAGTCTCTCCCGCATTACCCCACCCAAAAGGAGGCTCAGGCCATGCAGGACTGGGTACACGCACCACGCCCCCCTTACACCCGGGTGGTACCAACGCCGCCACCGGCGCCTATCCGTACCATGGCCGAGTGGGAAGAGGTACAGGCCGTCATCATTACCTGGACCGATTATATCCCCATCCTACGGGAGATCGTCCGGGCGGCCGTCAATGAATGCCAGGTCATCATCATTGCCGACGACCCCGCGTCGGTGGCCACATACCTCACCAACAATAACATCCCTCTCGATAATGTGGAGATCATCCAGGCGCCCTACGACTCTATCTGGGTGCGGGATTACGGCCCCTGGACGGCCTACCACAACGACGTGGACAGCCTGATGATCGTCGATTGGATATACAACCGCCCTTTTCGGCAGTTCGACGACCAGGTTCCCGGCGTAATAGCCCAGCATTTAGGGCTTCCTATCTACGAAGCTACACAGCCCCCGTATGACTGGGTGCACACCGGCGGCAACAACCTGCGGGACGGCATGGGCACCAATTTTTCTTCGGAACTGGTGCTGGATGAGAACCCCGGCAAAACAGAAGCCCAAATCGATGAGATCGCACAGCTCTACCTGGGCGCCAACCGCTATATCAAATTTCCGGTGCTCCCTTACGACCTCATCCACCACATCGACATGCACATGGTGCCCATCGATGAAGAGACGTTTATCGTTGGGCAGTACCCTCCCGGGGTTGCCGACGGGCCACAGATCGAAGCGAACATGGAATACCTCGTCAATGAAGTGCCCACCGCCTTCGGCAATACCTACCGGCTCATCCGCGTGCCCATGGCGCCTGAAAACGGGCAGTACCCCAACAGCGGAGGGGACTATCGCACCTACACCAATTCCATATTCATCAACAAGACGATACTGGTACCGGCCTACGAGGAGCAGTACGACACCACCGCCCTGCGCATTTACCGCGAGGCCCTGCCCGGTTACAATGTAGTGGGCATCAATTGCAACAGCATCATCTCCGCCTATGGCGCCCTGCACTGCATCACCAAACTGGTCGGCGTGAACGCTCCTTTATGGATCGCACACCCCCGCCTGCGCGATACGGACGATTCGGAGAATGACTACCTTACCTCCGCTATTATCAAACACCGCAGCGGCATATCCGAGGCTACCCTTTATTACCGGGTAGCGCCCGACACGCTATACACCGCTGTCCCGATGGTGCTCACCGACACCGCAGCGGCTACCTGGACGACGGCCATTCCGGCACAGGAGGAAGGCAGCAAAGTGCAGTACTATATCCACGCCACAGCCAATTCCGGTAAAGAACAGGTGCGCCCTCTGGTAGCCCCTGAAGGATACTTCCAGTTCCGGGTGCGCACCCTTGCGCCCGGTTTTGCCGTTTCCGGCAGCAATCTATGCCCCGGCGGTTCTGTGCAATACACCGACCAGTCCGTTGGCGCCGTCAGCAGCTGGTTATGGCTGTTCCCCGGCGGCGAGCCGGCAACTTCCACAGAGCCCAGCCCCATCGTTTCCTATACAGATGCCGGAACCTACGGCGCCACCCTGATCGTAGGCAACGGGCAGGTTTACGACACCCTCACGCTGGAAGACGTAGTGGCCGTTGAAGGGGGGATCAGCCCATATTACGAAAATTTCGAAGCGCCGCTCTCCGGCGACGGCTGGGCTGTCGACAACCCCCAGAACGATGCGGCGGAATGGGCCACGTCCTTTGACGGATTGTGTTATTTCAGCGCTCTGGTAATGAACAACTTCGATAACGACACCCGCAATACCAGCGATTTCCTGCGCGCCCGTTTCGACCTCAGCGGGTTGACAAACCCTACGCTGCAGTTCAGCCTGGCCTATGCGCCCTACAACCTGCAGTTCTATGACGGCCTGCGGGTCAATGTCATAGGCTGTGACGGGGAAAAGGCCGTGCTGTACGAAAAATATAGCACCGACCTTGCTACTGCGCCGCCAACTACTTCCGCTTTTATACCTGACGACTGCAGCCAGTGGCGCTTCGAAGAACTTTCGCTGGCGGATTATGCGGGCCAGGTTGTCACCCTGGAGTTCGAAAACGTAGGCGGGTACGGCAATATGCTCTACCTCGATAATATCGATATCAGCGCGCCCGAGCTGGCCAACCTGGCCCCGGCTGTGGAGATCACCAACCCAACCGACGGCGCCATATACGTGGACGAACTGCCCGAGCTGGACATTCAGGTGAGCACCAGTGATGCTGATGGGCAGGTACGGGCCGTCTCGCTGTTTATCAATTCCGATTCCATCGCAACAAATAACACGCCGCCTTTTGGTTTTACTTACCCGATACCCGCCTATGGCCCCTACAGCCTGCAGGCCCGGGCTGTTGATAACGATGGCGCCTCTGCGCTTTCCCTGCCTGTAATGGTTACCGCAGGCCCTTCTACCGGCCTTGCTACGCTGCCCGGCCCCGGAGGGCTTGCCTTCGACGTATACCCCAACCCGGCACGAGGCCGCCTTACTCTGCACTTCAGCAGCCCGCAGGCCGTGGTTGCCGGTATCAGGCTCGCCAATGCCCTGGGCCAGGAGATCCTCTGGAAGCAGGAACAACTGCCTGCCGGCGACAGCAACCTGAACCTGCCGTTGGGCAATATTCCTTCCGGAGTATACCAGCTGATCGTGTCACAGGGCAACACCAGTGCCAGCAAGAAGGTAACGGTGGTAGAATAATCGGGCACGCAGCTTCTTATGTGCTGAACTTACTGCCCCTTATTATTTGTTTATATATGGAGAGAAATATTATGCTTCTTTCAGGCTAAAGGGGAAAAAAAATCGTTACTAAGGCGAATTTTGAAGTCTAAATTGCAAAAACCAACCAACCTAAACTGAACTATTATGAAAGACAAACAAGGCTTAATCATCCTTGCCGTTATTTTGGGTATTCTGTTGATCGGCGCCGGCATCTGGGGCGTCACCCAAAACCGCGCCAAAAACCAGCTCAAAGCACAGAATACGGAACTGACGGGCACTGTGGAAGAACTCGAAGCACTACGCACCGACCTGGTACGGGAAGTGGACAGCCTGCAGCAGGAGTACACTACCCTGGCCGAACAAAATACCGAATTGCAAGGCTCGCTGAGTGAAGCTCAGGAAAAGGTTGCCGCAACAGAAGCGGCCCTGCGCAACGCCAAGGCGCGCAGTTCCTCAGAGATCAACGGCCTCAGGGCTGAGATCCAGCAACTGATGGCCCTCAAAGCAGAGCTTCAGGAAAACATCACTGCCGTACAGGCCGAAAACGACTCGCTGCGCACCGTGACCGGCGTACTCGAAGCCGACCTCAGCGCTGCACGCGACGAAAACCAGGCGTTGGCAAACCTGAACCAGTCCATTCAATCTGAGGTTGAGCGCCTGACCCTGTCCAATTTCAAAGCTACCGCCTTCCAGGTCGACCTGGAAAGAGGCAATGAAAAAGTGACGGCCAAAGCCCGGCGCGCCCGCACCATCCGCGTCAGCTTCGACCTGACGGACGTGCCGCCGAAATACCAGGGGTTACGCACCCTCTACCTCACCATTTCCGATGAGCAGGGCACCCCGATACAGGCTGCAAACCCCGTTAAAGCGCAAACGGTGGTCAACAACCAGACGATGGACATCATTGCCGTGAAGGCTAAAGACATGGACATCACCGCCAATCAACGCCTGTCCTTCGTTTACGACCTGGAAGAAAAACTCAAAGCGGGATACTACCGCGTTGCCGTTTTCACCGACATCGGCATGCTGGGCGCTTCCAGCATCCGTCTTCAGTAAGCGCTGTATGCGAACTGTTGGGCATTAACCGCTGGTGTCGTACCTTTGTACGGTACCAGCGGTTCATTTCAAACATTCGCACATGAAGTTCACGTTTACGCCAGGCTTATTGTTTTTCCTCTTTACCTCCTCCCTGCTCCTCACTTCCTGCATCAGTAAAAAGAAGCACCTGGAAGCCATGGCTGCCTACGACAGCCAGGTAGCCTCCCTCGCGCAGGGGCTCGACTCTACCGCCTATATCATTCGCCAGCTGGAACTGGAGCTGGCCCGCACCCAGGGTGAGAACAACGCGCTGCTGGCCACGCAGGATAAAATGCAGGACCGCATCATAAGCCTCGATGACGAAGTCGAACGCCTGCAGATGGAGTCAGCATCCAGGACAGAAAACATGGACCAGCGCCTGCAGCAATGCAACGATATCATCGCCGCCCGGCAAGCGCGGATCGACGCGCTTATCGCTACCCTCGAACAGCGCAACGCCGCCATGAACCAGCTCATGATTGGCCTGAGAGATACGCTCCGACAGCTCGACTCCACCCTCTACAGTATCGAAGCAGACAACGGGCAGCTCTCCATTTCTTTCCAATCCGAATTCCTGTTCTACACCGGAAGCACGGAAAAGATGCACACCGCCGGCCGCCAGGCGCTGGAGTGGGTAAGCCGTACGATCAGCCTGTATCCTGCGCTTGATGTACTCGTTATCGGCCATACCGATAACAGCCCGCTAAAGCGGCCCAGCCTAGACAACAAATGGGAATTCAGCGCCCTGCGGGCCGCAAGCGTGGTGAAACTCATGGCACAGCGCTTCGAGCTGAGCCCCAGCAGGCTCACCGCTGCCGGCAAAGGCGAATTTGCCCCACGGGCCTCCAACGCCACACCCCAGGGCCGCGCCCTTAACGAACGCATCGAGATCAGGGTCTTCCCCAGCCAGGAACGGCTGATACGCGACCTGCGAAGAGCACTGGAATAACAGGCGCCCACCTTTCGCTCGGGCCGGAAATCCACAGGGCGCCCATACCCCGGCGCCTCTGACAAAAATCACTCCCCGTTCTGATAATTGTCATTCAGGCTTAGGATGTGCAAGGTTATATTTGACTATGGCCGAAAGGACCTAAAATGGTACGAATATGATGTCCTTAAGCCCATCCAACATGAATGTGGAAAAAAAGGCTCCCGAGCCTTTCCATATCCGCCAGGTCATGGTTGCCCTCGAGTTAGGCGCAACCGATGACAAGATCCTGGAATACGTGGATTTCCTGACGCACTACGTACCTACCGGAGCATTGTATTTCCTGCATGTCCTGCCCAAATTTGACGTTCTCAACTACAAGACGGAACAGGATGCTCAAAGCCTGGTCAGCAATTACCAGCTCAACGATGAAGTCATCGCCCGCATGGGCCGCAAGATCAAAAGCCAGATGGTAAAAGGTGGCGCCGTACACGTTGAATTCGACGTCCGGGAGGGAGACCCCCTTGAAGAACTGCTGTCTGATGCCGAAGACATCGGCGCCAACCTCGTGATCATCGGCCAGAAAAGCGGGGCCACCGAACACGGCATACTTGCGAAAAACCTGGCCCGTAAGGCACGCTGCAACGCCCTGATCGTGCCCGACCAGGCAAAGGCCGAAATGAAAAACATCATTGTACCTGTCGACTTTTCCGAGCACTCGGTCAAAGCCCTGCGAACGGCTATCGCGATCCGGGAAGAACTGGAAGCGGACGCTACCATCACCTGCGTCAACGTGTATACGATGCCGAACCTGAGCGTGTACAAGATCAAAAAGACAAAAGAACAGTTCCGTAATATGCTGGAAGAAGGCCAGCTCGAAGCTTTTAAGGCTTTCCTCAACACCTACACCCCCGATCATAAAGACCAGATCGGGCTCAGGTTGATATGCAGAGAAGAACCCGGCATAGCAAAACCCCTGCTCGACTTCGCCCTTGAAGCCAAGGCCGGGTTGATCGTGATGGGCGCCAAAGGGCACTCGAAGGTCGAACTCCTGCTCCTGGGCAGCGTAACCGAAAAGATACTGGCCATGAACGAATCCATCCCCACCCTGATCGTGAAATAGGTGGAGATGCTGAAGATACCCGAAACGACACACGACGCCCTATCGATTTGAGAATCATAGCTTGGTGAATTTTTTTCTATTTAGTGAGGTTAGTTTTTCGGGAGGCCGCCGAAGTTTTTTTGTTCGGCGGCCCTTTTTTTCCATGCCTGCGGATGATAAAAATCACTTTATGGGTTGATAGTTGTCAACAACGGACGATAGGTGGAATGGTATTTTTGGATTGAAGCGTTTCTTTTCGCCCGCTTGGCAACGATCAAAAAACAAGCTCTTAGACAAGCCACATTGCAAAATCTCCAAGGAGAAAACACTATTTGGTTTTATCTACATCCCTAACCGAAGCCGGCATCTGGCCGGGAAAAGCGTCAAAAGCCATGATCATTTCAGACGAGAAGACACTTAGAGATATACAGAAAGAGTTCAATTCGTTTTTCCCATACCTCAAGATCGAGTTTTACAGCGGAGAACATTCTAGAGGGGAAGGGTCGCCTATTCAGGACCGCCTGCCGCCAGAGCAGGCCCTGGCCGTGATCCGAAAAGTGCACACCCAGGGCGACCTGAGGATCAACCCCGACATCAGGGTCAGCGAATTCGAACAGATGTTCCTTCAGAAATACGGCCTGAACGTCCAGGTTTTCCGCAAATCCGGCAACCTCTGGATGCAGACCACTTCGACCGACCATTGGACCCTGGCCGAGCAGAACCGGAAAGGAGGGGCATCGGAATTGCATTACAAAGAAAAATATAATCAATGATAGCAGGCACCCTGTCCGTTGGCGATGTGATGAGCAAAAACGTTTTGTTCGCACACCTCAGCCACAGTTTTACCGAGCTTTGCCGGTTATTCTTCGAGCTGAATATCCACCACCTGCCGGTCGTCGACGAGGCAGGCAAACTGATCGGGATCATCAGTGCCAATGATGTGCTGAAAGCCTACGGGCGCAGAATCCCTAACCTGGCAAGAACAGATGAGGCTACGCTCAACCTGCATATCAAGATCGAAGATATCATGAGCCCGAACCCGGTTAGCATCGGGCCGGGCGCTACCCTCAAGGAAGCTGCCGAACTGCTCACTTCCCACAATATTCAGTCGCTTCCCGTATTGGAAGGCGATCAGGTGGTGGGCATTATTACGAGCAGAGACATGATGCGGCATTTTTCAGGGTAAGAAAAGCATTGTATATAGTTAAAATTGGCTTTTGCGACTAGGACGAGGGGCGATCATCGTTAGGATGATTGCCCTTTTTTTGATTAAATTCAACCGCTACAAACTACTGGCGCTATGCCGCCTTTTTTAACCCCGTGAATCGAACGCTTATGCAAAGCATCCTGGTCCCTACCGATTTTTCAGCCTGCGCGCAGTACGCCACCGAAGCGGCCGCACAGCTGGCACAACGCTTCCAGGCCCGCCTGCACCTGCTGGCCTGTCTGGACATCCCGGACAACTGGAGCGGCCTGCCTGCCCGGGAACAGCAAAAATTTCCGGAAGCACAACAACAGGTTCACAATGCGGAAGTACTGCTGGCCGACCTCCAGCTGAAATACGCAGGCCTGGACGTCACCACTGCTTTCAGAAGCGGCAACGTGGCCCGGGAAGTGGCGCGCTATGCCCAGGCCCACGGCATAGGGCTGATCGTTATGGGTTCGCACGGCACCAGCGGTAAAAGCGAGTATTTCATCGGGTCCAACACCCAGAAAACCGTACGCGAAGCTCATTGCCCGATACTGGTGGTCAAAGAACCGATACTGGATATGAGCTTTGATAAAGTGGTCTTCGCTTCGAATTTTACGGAAGAAGAAAAAGGGCCTTTCCTGCATTTCAAGGAATTTGTCAAACACTTCGTGCCGGAGATCCACCTCGTCGAGATCCATACGGCATCACTGTTCGACCCGCCTTACATCCTCAGCCAGGAATCCATGAACGATTTCCGGGCCCTTTGCTCCCCACTGCCCTGCAAGATCCACGTACACCGCAACTATAGCATTGAGCGCGGTATTCGCGTTTTTTCTGAAGAGATAGGGGCCAAACTGATCGGCATTTCCAACCACAACCGCCACCCCCTGAAACGCATGCTGGCCGGCAGCAACGTGGAAGCGCTCGTCAACCACGCCAATATCCCCGTACTCAGTATCGACTACGTAGAAACCAAAACGCCGTAAGCGGCGGGCTGCTTCTCCTAACAAGCCCTAAAAGGCCTGCAGCTCTACCAGTTTGGAATAGGGCCCCGCCTGTTGCAGCAGGGTTTGGTGGGTGCCGCGCTCGACAATGCGCCCTTCCTTCATGACGACGATCTCATCGGCGTGCTGTATCGTGGAAAGGCGATGGGCAATAACGATGGACGTGCGGTTCTTCATCAGGGTCAGGAGCGCCTCCTGCACCAGTTTTTCCGACTCGGAATCCAGCGCGGAAGTAGCCTCATCCAGGATGAGAATGGGCGGGTTCTTGAGAATGGCCCGGGCAATGGTCAGCCGCTGGCGCTGGCCGCCGCTCAGCTTGTTGCCCCGGTCGCCGATATTGGTATGATAACCGTTCTCGGTGGCCATGATGAATTCATGGGCATTGGCTACTTTGGCGGCCTGTATCACTTCTTCCATGCCGACGCCCTTCATGCCGAAAACGATATTGTTGTAGATCGTATCATTGAAGAGGATGGCTTCCTGCGAGACGACGCCCATCAGGCTGCGGAGGCTGTGCAAGGTGTAATCCCTGATGTCCGTGCCGTCGATGAGCACCGCCCCTTCCGTCACATCGTAGAAGCGGGGCAACAGGTCGGCAAGCGTCGTTTTTCCGGCGCCGGAAGCGCCCACGAGGGCCACCACATTCCCCCTCCCGACCCGCAGGTTGATGTCCTGCAGCACAGGGCCCTCTTCCCGCCGGTAGGCGAAGCTCACCCCCCGGTATTCGATCATTTCCTGAAACTGGCCTATGTCCCGCGCGCCGGCTTTATCCCGAATATTGGCCGGAGCGTCCAGAATGCCTTCGATGCGCTCCATAGCGCCGATGCCTTTTTGGATGTTGTAAATGGATTTGGTGAGCGACTTTGCCGGGTCGATCACGTTGTAAAAGGCAAAGATGAAGGTCAGGAAGGTCTCTGCCTGCAATACGCCGTCAAAGACCTGCCGCGAGCCATACCACAGCAAAACGGCCACCGTGCCGATCCCCAGGAATTCCGAAAGCGGCGAAGACAGGTCGCGCCTCCAGAGCAGTCGCGTCAGTATGCGGCGGTATTGGTTATTTTCCCTGCCGAACTTCTCCTGCTGATAGGCCTCCGCATTGAAGCCCTTGATGATGCGCAGCCCGCCCAATGCCTCCTCGACGATAGAGACGATGTCCCCCAATTTCTCCTGCACCTGGCTGGAACTCCGCTTCAGGCGGCGCCCGATACCGCCGATGACCACCCCGGTAAAGATCATGAGGATAAATACAAAAACGGTGAGCGAGGGGCTGATGTATAACATAAAGGCCAGCGCGCCGATGATGATCAGCGGTTCGCGAAAGACCGACTCCAGGACGTTGAGGATACTCCACTCCACCTCCTGTACATCGGCGGTGATGCGGGACATGAGGTCGCCCTTGCGCTCTTCGGAAAAATAAGACAAAGGCAGGAAAAGCACCTTGTCGAAAAGCTGCTGCCGCAGGTCGCGGATGATGCCGTTGCGCACCGGGGCCATGAAAAAGAGCGAGAGGTAGCGAAACAGGTTTTTAAGGAAAAAAACGCTGAGAATGGCAATGCACACAAAGACCAGGGCAGCTTCTTTACCTTGCTCGACGATCAGCTGGCTCAGGTAGTAGTTAAACTGTGTGGAGATGCTCTGCGCATCCCATTGCCAGGCCGGCCGCACCAGCACCGGTTCGCGGCGGTCGAACAGTATCTCCAGAAATGGGATGAGCAACGGGATACTCAATGCCGTAAAAACGGCAGTGAGGATGTTGCTGAGAATGTTCATCCCGACAGGGAGCCTGTAATGTTTAAGATAGGCGAGTATACGCCAGAAGCTGTTCTTCATCGATCAGTCAGCGGGTTTCACTGCTGCTGGGTTCAAGGACGAAAGAGGTTTCTCCTTGTTTCAGTACATAGGTAATAACGCGCCGCTGCCCGGTAGGTTGCCCGCCATCGCTATAAACCGGGAAAGCGCGCATGAGATGTTTCCCTGCCATCATATAGAAGGTATCGCGCCCTTCATAGCCCTGCATCATATCGCCTTTCGGCTCCCGTACGGCAATGATGCCATACGAGCGGTTGCGGTAGGAAGCAAATCCATAGAGGTGCCCCCGGGCCTCCGGCGCCGGGCCCGATGAGGCAGCATAGACTTCGATGAACCCGTCGCCGTTGAGATCGCCCTGGAAAGCGTCCGACACCCGGCCGTCCACTTCGAAGCAGAGCCGTTCGTTGCGCACTTCCAGGCCTTCAGGGGTAGCGCACAGCTCATTCTTTTGTGGCTGTTCATTGGAGCAGGACAGGGTGAAGGATATTTTCCCCGCTGTCAGCTTCTGTTCAAAAGGCGCGGTTTGCTCCGGCAGCGCTTCGGCAGTAGGGGTGTCTTCAGCAGCAGCCGGCAAAACGGCGGTGTCCTCCGTTGCCATCGTGTCCGATGCCGTCATGCCGGGATCTGACAACCCTTTGCCGTTTTTTTTACCGGCACAGCTTCCAAGCGCCAGCATGGCGGCGAGCAGTAAAAGTAGTATGGGTTTCATAATCGCGGTTTTTTATGCCTGCTTCAACGGAGCACTTACCGGAACCTATTCGTCCTTCATCTTGAAGTTGTTCAGGAAGCCGGTGTGGAAATCGCCCTTGCGGAAACGCTCGTCTTTCATCAGGCGTTGGTGGAAAGGCACCGTCGTTTTTACGCCTTCGATGATAAACTCATCCAGCGCCCGTTCCATCTTGGTAATGCATTCCTCACGGGTACGTGCCCGGCAGATCAGCTTGGCGATCATGGAATCGTAATAAGGAGGTATCTGATAGCCGGCATAAACGTGCGTGTCGACCCTGACGCCATGCCCCTTGGAACTGTGGAAGGAGGTGATCCTTCCCGGGCTCGGGCGAAAATCGTTGAACGGGTCCTCCGCATTGATCCGGCACTCGATAGCGTGAGCATTGGGGAAGTAGTTGCCCCCGGTGATCAGCTCCCCTGCGGCGATCTTGATCTGCTCTTTGATGAGGTCGTGGTCGATCACTTCCTCGGTCACGGGGTGCTCGACCTGAATGCGGGTATTCATCTCCATGAAATAGAAATTCCGGTGCTTGTCGACCAGGAATTCTATCGTTCCCACCCCTTCATAGCTGATGGCCTCGCCAGCCAGCACGGCAGCGGCGCCCATTTGCTTGCGCAGTTCCTCCGTCATAAAAGGCGACGGGCATTCTTCGACCAGTTTCTGGTGGCGCCGCTGAATCGAGCAGTCGCGCTCGGAAAGGTGCACCACCTTGCCCTTCTGGTCGCCGGCGATCTGGAACTCTATATGGCGGGGTTCTTCCACGAACTTCTCGACGTAGATGCCATCGTTGCCGAAAGCGGCTTTGGCCTCCTGCCGGGCGCGGTCCCAGTTGGCCTCGAAGTCTTTTTCTTCCCAAACGATACGCATGCCCTTGCCACCGCCGCCGGCGGTAGCTTTCAGGATGACGGGGTAGCCGATCTCGCCGGCGATCTTCTTACCGGCCTTAGGGTCTTTGACCAGTCCGTCCGAACCAGGTATGACCGGTACGCCGGCTTTGATCATCGTCTCTTTGGCGGTGATCTTATCCCCCATCTTCCGGATCTGGGCCGGCGTAGGGCCTATGAATTTGATGCCGTATTCGGCGCATACCTCGGCAAAGTCGGCGTTTTCCGCCAGGAACCCGTAGCCAGGGTGGATGGCATCGGCATTCGTGATCTCCACGGCCGCCATGATGCGCGGGATGCTGAGGTAGGATTCCGCCGAAGACGGCGGCCCGATGCATACGGCTTCGTCGGCGAAGCGCACGTGCAGGCTCTCCCTGTCGGCAGTAGAATAGACCGCAACGGTCTTAATGCCCATTTCCCGGCAGGTCCGGATGATGCGCAGAGCTATCTCGCCACGGTTGGCTATAAGTACTTTATCGAACATAGTCCTTTCTGTTGAATATGCCGGGCCAAGAACCTGCCGCCTGAACGAAGAGGAGGGAACCGGCCGGCGTACAGGGGTAGCGGCCGCTGATCAGCCTTTGGGGTCAACCAGGAACAGTACCTGGTCGTATTCCACCGGCTGAGCGTCTTCTACCATGACCTTGACGATCTTGCCTGAAATTTCGGATTCGATCTCGTTAAACAACTTCATGGCCTCGACGATGCAAACCACCTGGCCCGACTCGATGACATCACCGACCTTTACGTAGGGCGGTTTTTCAGGAGACGAAGAGCGATAGAAGGTGCCCACGATCGGTGACTTGACCTCCCTGTATTTGGCGGCATCGCCATCGCCGGCCTCAGCTTTGGATTCCGGCGCCGGGGCCTGTGCTGCAGGCTGTGGGGCCTGCGTTGCTGCCGGTGCTGCCGGATAAGGCGGCTGAACGGCAGGCATTTGAATGAAGGGCGCAGGCTGAGCAGCCGCTGCTGGAGGCGGCGCCGGAACCTGTTGTTTGTGTTTTTCGTATTTGTCCGTCCGTAAAGACAGCTCAAATTCCCCGTCCTTAACTTTGAACTCTGTAAGGTTGGTCCTGCTGATCAGTTTGATCAACTCCTGGATTTCTTTGAACGTCATAGGCCTTATTGTTTTACACGTTCCATATAGGAACCAGTGGCAGTGTCAACCTTGATCATGTCGCCCTGGTTGATGAACAGAGGCACACGCACTTCCGCACCGGTTTCAACAGTAGCCGGCTTGAGGGTGTTCGTAGCCGTATCGCCCCGCAGGCCGGGCTCCGTATAGGTCACTTCCAAAATGACATACTGAGGCAGTTCCATGTTCAGCGGCGTCTCTTTTGCCGAATGGAAGATGATATCCACCTCCAGCCCTTCCTTCATCAGGTCGGCCCTGTCGATCAGTTTCTCTTCCAGCGCAACCTGTTCGTAGGTATCTTTATCCATAAAATGGTAGCCGAATTCGTCGTTGTACAGATACTGGTACTGGCGGCGCTCTACCCGCACTTCGCTGACGTTGTGGCCGGCAGGGAACGTATTTTCTATCACCTTGCCCGTAGTCAGGCTCTTCAGCTTTGTCCGCACGAACGCATTGCCCTTTCCGGGCTTCACATGCTGGAATTCAACGATGGCATAGATGTCGTCATTGAAATCGACACACATGCCTTTGCGAATATCAGAGGTCGTTGCCATTGAAACTCTTCTGGTTTTTTTGCTTTAAAATTAAACTTTGCAAAGATAGATAAAAAACACCGTAAACTACCCTAATACGCCCACTTCACGTAGATGGCGCCCCAGGTGAAGCCTCCGCCAAAAGCGGTGAGGATGATATTGTCGCCCTTTTTCAGCTGCTTCTCCCACTCCCAAAGGCAGAGCGGGATCGTAGCGGCAGTAGTGTTACCGTATTTCTGGATGTTGATCATCACTTTCTCGATCGGGAAACGGGCCATCCTTGCCACCGACTCGATGATGCGCCGGTTGGCCTGGTGCGGTACGAGCCAGTCGACCTGCCCGGCATCCAGGCCGTTTCGGGCCATGACTTTCGTGACGACGTCGGCCATACCTGCTACTGCTGCCTTAAATACGGGTTGTCCGTTCTGGTATACGAAATGCTCCCGGTTTTCCACCGTCTCGTGGGTGGCCGGATACCGCGAGCCTCCGGCTTTCTGGTAGAGATAAACCTGCCCCGCCCCGTCGCTGTGCAACAGGGTGTCGCGAATGCCATACCCCTCTTCGGCAGGCTCGAGCAGCACGGCCCCTGCCCCGTCGCCAAAAATGATACAGGTTGCCCGGTCGGTGTAGTCGACGATCGAGGACATCTTATCGGCGCCAACGACGATGACTTTTTTGCAGGCGCCCGATTCGATGAATTTCGAAGCAGTCGTCAGCGCAAACAAAAAACCGGAGCAGGCGGCATTGATATCATAGCAGAACGCATTGCGAATGCCGACGAAGTCGGCGATGAGGTTGGCCGTATCCGGAAACTGCATATCGCCGGTCACAGTAGCGCAGATCATGAGCTCGATCTCTTCCGGAGCAGTATTCGTTTTTTCCAGCAGCCCCTTCACCGCTTCCATGCCCATGTGGGAAGTCCCTTTGCCCTCTCCTTTCAGGATCCGCCGCTCGTGTATTCCCGTCCGCGTCTGTATCCATTCATCGTTGGTATCTACTATGGTTTCCAGCTCCTGGTTGGTCAGCACATAGTCCGGAACATAAGCATGCACCCCGGTAATAGCAGCGTAAATTTTTGACATGACTGTAAGGTTTCCATACATTCCAAAAAACCGTGGCGAAGGTATGAAAAATGTCCCATACTTGGTGAAAGATAAAACGTTACCAGGCAGGTATGCCCGCATTGAAAGGTTTGAATGTCAAACGCATCAGGAACAGGAGGTATGACACCGCCTGGCTCAGGCCGCCTCAGCTTCTCCCCGCTGTGCTATGGCCAATAACCCCAGAAAGGTCAGCAGCCCATTGAGGGCGATAATGAGAAAGCCGAACTGGAAGCCGAAAAAGAGCTGCTCGGAGTATTTGTTCAGGAAAAAGGACAGAACCGGCGCGATGAGCGCAACCGGGACGACCAGCGCCGAACGCACCTGGTAACGGGTGAACAACCCGAAGGCAAACAGGCCCAGGATTGGCCCGTAGGTGTACCCGGCAGCCACGAACAGGCTGCTGATAACGGCCTCGTTGTGGATGGCGTTAAAAATGATGATGATCAGGAAAAGCAGTACGGACACTCCGATATGCACGAAAAAACGGGTTCGTTGTTTGGATTCTTCGCTCAGGCCACTTTTCTCGAAGTTCAGAAAATCCACGCAAAAGGAGGTCGTCAGCGCCGTAAGGGCGGAATCGGCGCTGGAATAGGCCGCGGCAATGAGCCCGAGCACGAACAACACGCCGACAGCGGGGGAAAGGTGCCGCAAAGCAAGCGTAGGATAGAGCTTGTCGGTCTGTTCTGGGATATCCAGCCCAATGCTGGATGCATAGATGTATAACAAGGCCCCCAGCGTCAGGAACAATACATTGGCGAACACCAGAATGGTGCTGAAGGTATACATGTTCTTCTGCGCTTCGCCGATGTTCCTGCAGCTCAGGTTTTTCTGCATCATATCCTGGTCCAGGCCGGTCATGACGATCGTGATGAGGGCCCCGCTGAAAAACTGCTTGAAAAAATTGTTGGGGTCGTTCCACCCGCCTTTAAAGAAGAAAACCTTGGAATAGGAACTGGAGTGGATCATCTTCGTCAGCCCGCCGAGGTCCGTCTCCAGCGCGTTGCCGATGGCCAGAATAGTAAGCACGACCGCAGCCAGCATGCAAAAGGTCTGAAGCGTATCGGTGTAAACGATGGTATTGATCCCGCCTTTAAAAGTGTATATCCAGATCAGGATGATGGTCATCGCTACCGTGGCCCAGAAAGGGATGCCGAAAGGCCCCAGCACGAACTCCTGCAATACGATGGCCACCAGATAAAGGCGGAATGCAGAACCGATGGCCCTGGAGACCAGGAAATAGGCCGCGCCTGTCTTGTAGGCGTGCAGGCCGAGGCGCTGCTCCAGGTACCCGTATATCGTCGTCAGGTTGAGGCGGTAATACAGGGGCAACAACACCCTGGCGATCACGATATACCCCAGTACATAACCGAATACGATCTGCATGTAGGAAAAGTCCCGGTTGGCGCCTGCAGCGCCAACCACGCCCGGAATGGAAATGAAGGTAACGCCGGACAGGGAAGCACCGATCATGCCAAAGGCCACCAGATACCAGGGAGACTTGCGGCCGGCCAGAAAAAATTCGGCATTGCCCGCCTTCCGCCCGGTAAAATACGACACGACGATGAGTACCAGGAAATATACGGCAATCAGGCCTAATATGAGGGTTGGTGTCAAGTGTTGTTGCGACATAAGTAGTCCCTGCTTATAAGGTTAGCCCTGCCGGCGCGTAGCGCCACAGCATAACGCCCGGCAGGCCCGCTCCCGCTTTCCGCTCTTAATCAGGCATTTGGGCAGCGCCGGCATATCCAGGGCTAGGCAAAGATAGCAAAATTGAGAAAAGGGCAAACGCGGGCTTCCTTTTGCCTGCGTTTCGGCTTTTTTTACCATTTTTAAGCATACAAAACGACGATCGGCCATGCTGAAGTACACCCTCATCCTTGTTTTGGCGCTGGCCTGTGCCTGCTCGGGCGGCCAAAGCCCGCAGGAGCCTGCTGCTGAGCACAGTACAGAAGCGCCACCTGCTGACGAAGACGCCGTCATGCTCCAATTGTCGGCCTACCTGCTGGCCAACCCACAATCGCAGGCCGAAAAAGACCAGAACCTCATCGCCAATTATGCCATCGAAAAGCTGATCCCGCTGGAACGCACCGCATCCGGCCTTTTTTACCGCATTCTTTCCCCCGGCAGCGGGGATATGCTGAAGTGGGGAGATTACATTTCGGCCAACTACAAAGGCTACTTCCTCGACGGGCAGGTGTTCGATTCTTCCTACCGCCGGAACAAACCGATCGAATTCTATATCGGCAATATGGTGCAGGGTTGGAACGAAGGCCTGCAGATGCTTCGGCCAGGAGGAAAGATACTGTTATTCCTGCCTTCTGCCCTCGGTTATGGCGAAAAGGGCCTGTCGGATGGCAAGGATGGCTACCTGGTGCCGCCCGATACGGTGCTGGCCTTTGAGGTAGAAGTGATAGAGAAGCTGAAGTAAGTACCCTACTTTTGCCAATCTACTCTTCAGGCGTATCGCCGGCCGGTGGCTGTTCGGCCTTCTTACTGCCAAAAACTTCCGGCAGCATAATGACGAGCCCGATCATAATGGAAAGGTCGGCGAAGTTGAAGATGCCGGTGCGTAGCCCGGCCAGGCCCATGTTCATGAAATCGACCACCTGGCCATACAGTATCCTGTCGATGACATTGCTGAACCCGCCCCCGACGATGAAACTAAATGCGATGATCTGCCTTCCCCTGAGCTGTTGGGAGAAGAGCGTGTAGGCCAACAGGCCCAGCAGTAAGGCTACGGGCAGGATATGGAGCGCCACGAAGCGCAGGTTGTCCGAAAGGCCGGCGCCCAGGCTCAGGAAAGCGCCTTTGTTTTCCACGTAAGCCAGCCGAAAGGTATCTCCAAGGTAAGATAGCTGCCCCCGCCCTGCCAGGTATTCCCGGGCCAGTTGTTTAGTGGCCTGGTCAAAAGCGATATTGGCCGCCATAATACCTAATACCCGGATGATCCGGCGCCAGTCAGTCTTCATGTATTCGGATTTTAATATTGGATCTTATTTTGTTTGTCCTGCCAGGCCTGCATGGCCTGCATGGCGCCTTCCCGCATCATCTGCTCGGTGCGGATGCGCCGGCTACCGGGTTGCTGGCCCAATTCTTCATAGATAAAAGCATCGTCAAAATTGGCAGCTGCGGCATCCTCGCGGCCGCAGCCGAAAACAACGCGCTCGGGGCGTGCCCAGTATATCGCACCCAGACACATAGGGCAGGGCTCGCAGGAAGTATACACGACGCAGCCGTCCAACTGGTAGTGGCCGAGCTGCGCGCAGGCCTGCCGGATGGCCACCATCTCGGCGTGAGCCGTCGGGTCGTTGTCGGCCAGTACACGGTTCTGCCCCCGCCCGATGATGCGGCCATCCTTGACGACAACGGCGCCAAAGGGGCCTCCATAACCGGCATGAACACCCTCTATGGCCAGGCGGATGGCCTCTTTCATGAAATATTCGTCCAAAACAGTACTTTTTATCCGGATATCGCACATCCGGTTTCTTCAATCCGGCGGCAAAATTAGTGATTTTATCCAGATTATCGTCGCTTTTCCGGCCCATGGCCAGGGCAATCGCATTTGATTTGATGCCTTGCTAATCATTAGGCCTCTTGGGTTTTGCCCGATCTCCTTCGTTCATTTTTTGGGCGGCCAAAAAACGAACCAAAAAAGCCGCCGCCTGCGCAGCTTTGGCTAAAACGGCCCGCCTGGCGCCCGGAAAAAAATAACTCGCGCCTGGCGCTTGTCCGTTGCCCTTTTCTGTCCGCTGCCGAAAGTTTATAGCCTGCTCTTTACTGCATCGTTGCTCAGACAGTTTTTTTCCAGCTATAGCAGTGAAAGCAATGCAGGGCCGTTTCTTAACGCCAAACCTGCTAAAGGCGGATTGTCCGGGATGCCCAGGAGGGGTTACCGGGCTTTCGCTGTTGCATGTATAGCTGCTACAGCCGGGGCAAACGGCCTTATGGCTTTTTGGCTACCATTCAAGGCGAGGTTTTCTCCAAAGGTGCCTCCAAGCATTCCAGAAGTGAAGCGCCTTTACAGGTTCCGAGCTTTTGAAACGCTGCTATCATGCGGCGCGAAACGGCTTGGGAAACGCGCCGGAAAACCGAGCCGTAGAATTGTCCAAAAAGACATAAAGCCTTGGGTTTCCCGACCTGTCGGTACGGGACAGGTTCGGTACTTTGGGGCCAAGCCAAAAGTACAAAGGCTTCTTTCTGCGAACACCCAGGAAGCCGGGCGGCGAGGCCCGATCTCCTTCGTTCATTTTTTGGGCGGCCAAAAAACGAACCAAAAAAGCCGCCGCCTGCGCAGGATGAAGAATGCCTTTTTAAATGCGATTGCCCTGGGCCCGTGGCCAGGGCAATCGCATTTGATTTGATGCCTTGCAAATCAGGGCCAAACTGCCGGGAAGAACGGCCCAGTCGGGCCGGTATCTTTGTAGAATAGAGCAAAACACATTTTTTCGCGGCCCAGCGGGCCGCTATCTCCATGGCAATGCACCATTTGCCGGGATCTGATATCAGCCCTACGGGCCGGGAACCGGGCTTCTGGCGCATATTCTACAAAGATACTGGCCTCCGGCCGCCGGAGCAGGCTCTAACGGGCCAGGCTACGGTAGCGGCGGCTTTCCTGCCTGCCAGACGGGGCCTTCTTTTTGAGCGTACAATTATTATCTTTACCCGGAAGGAGAACTTGTTTGAACGCCCAATTGATCAAGACATGAGACAACCTGTTTTCACCAACGACGCTATCATTCTGGGTTTGCTGATCATCGTATTAGCCCTGGTCTTTGTGACCTCCCACAGCAAAAATAAAGGCTGGCAAAGCTTTTACCGTTACGTGCCGCCGCTGCTGCTTTGTTACTTCATCCCGGCCCTTCTGGCCTGGCCCCTGGGGCTTATAGCGCCACAGTGGTACGACCTCGAAAAGCTGCGCCATTTCCTGCAGGAAGGCGTTGCGCCCAACCTGCCCAACCAGGCGGGCTGGCGGGCCATAAAACAGGTTTTGCTGAGCAACGGCATAGGCGCCGAGCAACTGAAACCCTTCGTCGTTAAATCGCAGCTCTACTTTATGGCCTCCCGATACCTGCTGCCCGCCAGCCTGGTATTGTTGTGCCTGAGCATTGACTTCAAGGGCATTCTCAACCTGGGCCCCAAAGCATTGATCATGTTCTTTGCCGCCACCCTGGGCATCATCCTGGGAGGGCCCGTGGCGCTCATGGCCATATCGTACCTGGCCCCCGGCATCATCCAGGCCAGCCCCGACGAACTGTGGAAAGGGCTGTCGACCATCGCAGGCAGCTGGATCGGCGGCGGCGCCAACCAGACGGCCATGAAGGAAATATTCAGCGTAAGCGACAACCTCTTCGCCGCTATGATCGTAGTGGACGTGGTGGTCGCCAATATCTGGATGGGCTTCCTCCTCTATGGCGCCAGTATCTCCGACAAGCTGGACCGCCGCCTGAAAGCCGATAATTCCGCCATCGAAGACCTCAAACACAGGGTCGAAGACTACCAGTCGAGCGTGGCGCGCATCCCCAATCTCACAGAAACATTTGTACTGCTGGCCGTGGCATTCGGCGGGGTCGCCCTCTCTCATTGGGGCGCCGATGTGATCCTGCCCATTATGGAAAGGTTCAGGGCAACGCTGGAGGCGGCCCGGCTGAGCTCACTGCTGGAGGGCTTTTTCTGGCTCATCGTTATTGCCACGACGCTGGGGCTGGGCCTCTCTTTCAGCCGGGCGCGGGCGCTGGAAGGTGTAGGTGCTTCCCGATGGGGCAGCGTGTTCATATACATTCTCGTGGCAACTATCGGCATGAAAATGAACCTTGGCGAAGTGCTGCAGAACCTCGGCCTTTTTGCCATCGGTATCATCTGGATGCTCGTACATGTGATCATCCTGATCACGACGGCCAAGATCATACGGGCGCCGTTTTTCTTTGTGGCGGTGGGCAGCCAGGCCAATGTCGGAGGCGCTGCTTCAGCGCCGATCGTAGCTTCTGCTTTCAGCCCGGCTCTGGCTCCGGTAGGCGTGCTCATGGCCGTACTGGGGTATGCCCTCGGCACTTACGGGGCCATTGTATGCGCCTATCTGATGCAGGCCGTAGCAGGTGGAGCAGGAGGATAAGCCCCCTCTATTTGATATATTCCGATTCTGCTTCGTTGAGCGTGGCGACGACGTCGGGGCAGGCCAGTTGCATGGCCGCTTTTACCTGTTCGCCCCGCTCCCCTTCCAAAGGGCCGTATTTTTTTTCGATCTGGCTCCCGCAATCACTCATTACGCGCTCCATCTCTTCAGCATACCGTTGCAGCGCTTCCAGGTCGTTACGGCTCGTAGCATCCTGGACACCTTTATAGGACTGCGCCAGGGGGCGCATGCAATCGCATATATCCTCAGCGATGCGCCCAGGTGTATCGGCAGCGCTTTGGCAGGCAAACTGCACGGCCAGCAGAACCCACAGAAAGTAGTGTTGCTTCATCTTTTTTCGTTTTGTCGATTATTGGATCAGGAACCATCAAAAATACGGTTTTAAACATAACAGACAGCCTTCGCTCCGTTCTGTTGCACTTGTTTCTCCGCCTCTTTCTACCACCGGCACAGCCGCCTCCAACAAACGCCCACTCAATACACATCCGCGAGCGAATTAAGAGGTATTGCTACTTTTTTCAAAAAACAGCGTAGATCGCTCAATAAATGAACATTATTTTTTGAAATGGAATAAGGAAATACCGCTACTTTTAAAAATCCATAATCAAGCCGCTTTTTTGAAGCTTCACTTTGTTTTATTATCAACGATAAACGCAAATATTTATAAATATAGTAAATTTTTTATTTTTTATTTAAAAAATTTGCACAAAAAACCCAGTTGCTATACTTTTGTATCAACGATGGCGGTTAAAAGAACGGCCACTTAGAAAAGCAAAACAAAAGCCGGAAGTTATCCGGCCTTTTAATCGCTTTGAAATACTGTGAGGTGATGAAACAGGCAGCCATGCCCTCTTGTCTCGGGGGTGGGGAGCCCGGGATAAACGCAGCACCGTGCTGCTGCTAACCGCTCCGTGCAGGTTCGAATCCTGCCCTCACAGCCAGTTGAAAACGGAGGCTGAATAAAGGTTCGGCTTTCTCTTTTAGCGTTTTGAAATACTGTGAGGTGATGAAACAGGCAGCCGTGCCCTCTTGTCTCGGGGGTGGGGAGTGCGGGATAAACGTAACGTAATGCTTCGGCTAGGGTTGACCACTTAATCCTTGCGTTATGGCTAACCGCCCCATGCAGGTTCGAATCCTGCCCTCACAGCTAACCATTAAGCGGAATGTGGCTTTGCCCATTCCGCTTTTTTTTTGCCCGCCAACGCCCGTTTCAGCGGGCTTTTTTTGAAGCTGGTAACGATCAAAAAACAAGCTCTAAAGCTTCCAGTTTGCGACACATCACAACATCTCCAATGGAGAACTTATTTATTGAACACTGCTAAATGCGCCTGAAAGGGCCAGGGGCCAGGGTAGGAAAAATAAGCAGCCCCTTCCTTAAATATTAGGTTTAAACTAGTGAGTATAAAGCAGGGGCTGCTTACAAAAAAAATTTACGCCTATATCATCAAACTACGAAGGAAACGAATAGCCGTTCCCTGCCGCTGCCTTGATGTGTTAATTTTTTTCGTAAGCCGCTACCACCTCTTTAAGTTCTTCCAGGTAGCGCTGCTTTTTCGCGGCCCGCCGCCGCTTATTGGTTTGGGTAAAAAAGGAGTGGCTTTCCAGAAAGCTAACCTGCACCCGGTTCCAGGCCTCTTCCGATTGCAGGATATCGTAGGCTTTCAGTTCTTTGAACAAAGTGGAACCGATGTCGTAAAAATCATCGCGGCCCAGGTAGTCGAGGTCGGCATCGCAGAGCAGGGTTTCCAGAAAATTCTTGGGGCTCTGCGGAATGCGCGTAGCCATGATCATACTACTAATGCGGCCTATCTCCACGGCGGTGTATCCGTACCGGGGCAGGTTTTCGTGGGCGATCTGGCAGCTCAGCTGCTCATGCTCCTTGTTGCTGATGATGAAACCGGAATCGTGGAAAAGGGCTGCCGTTTTCAGCAGCAGTTCTTCGTAAGGAGAGACTCTTTCGAGGTAGCAAAGCTCCTCAATAGTGTACAGGACATCGAGGGTATGGTGCACGCCATGATAGTAGAGCTTGTCTGACAATTCCCGTTCCAGCTTATCCAGGATATATGCCTTGGCCGCGTGAAAATTCATGGCTTTAGTTTTTTCAGCAGCTGAACCCCAAAACGCAGGCACGAATGGCCCTGGAAGCGGATGGCGTTTGATGATAATACCGGCTGTCTGGCTCCTGCTGCTAAGGTTTAGATTTCGTTTTTCCACACTCCTGCTCCTGAGTAACCATCAAAAGCTCCAATGGAGTACTTATTTTTTGAACACTACTAACACAGGAATTTACATATTTACGCTTTCAACGATTTGAAAGTTTCTTTTCGTATTGGAATTAGGACGGAAAATTGCCCAAAGGCCACTTTCCGCCCCAAAAGCGTTTTGTTTAATTCTGCGCGTTTAGCAGGATAACGCCCGAAGCCAGGAATTTCAGCTCTTCCTTGGGAGCAGTGATGGCCTCGATCTCCTCTTTCGTCTTGCCTGCATCTTCAGCATAGTGGCGCAGCTCTTCAACTGTGGTGACATCGCGGAAAGCATAGCCGTTCATGACCACTTTGCGGCCGGAAATATCCTTGGGCATAAAAAACCCATAGTCCTTGAAGCGCACCAGGATAGGGCCCACCTGCGGGTCTTCGGAAGCGATGGTCATCCAGCAGCCTTTTACCTGGCAGACCTCAACGATCGTGCCCGTCATATTGGCGGCCAGGGAATCCTTATCGGCTATCCTGGTACGAAGTTCATCATAGGTCAGCACTTTTTTCGGGCTGAATGCTTCGCCAAAAACCTGGTTGTTGGCAGCTGTGCTGTTTTTACTGGTGCTGCATGCTGCCATCAGGCCAGCGAACAGAAGAAAGAACAGTGCTTTTCTGATCATACGGAAATACATTTAATGGTGGTATTATTACATTTAGGAATCTTCAAAAAATCAGTTCGCCATTTGTTGAACGCTACTTCGACCGCAAATATCCTAAAATTTCTTAAAACCTGCCGGCACAGGCAATAAGCAGCAGGCTGACGGTATTATTATTCGTGCCACCTGGCAACAATCGCCAATCAAAACGCCATACCTTTATGTAACTGCCTTCTACTTTTTATCCTAACAACTTATTCTGAAGCCAAAACACCAGATCATGAAAGGGGTACTGATTTTATTGAGCACTATATTGGCTGTAAGCCTGGCAAATGCACAGATCGAATGCCTGTCGGGCGATTGCATAGGCGGGCAGGGCGTTTGTATCTATCCGAGCGGCGCGCGCTACGAAGGGCTGTTTAAAGAAGGTAAACCGAACGGCAAGGGAACCCTATCCTTCTCAGATGGCCGCGAATATATCGGCGACTGGAAGAACGGCTACCGCCACGGCATGGGTATCCTGTCTTACCCTAATGGCGATAAATACACCGGCGAATTCGACGCCAACCGCTTCGAAGGCCGGGGCATCATGTCGTACGCCAACGGCAACCGATACGAAGGCCTGTGGCAGGACGGCAAGCAGCAGGGGCGGGGTATCTTCTTTTTTGCCAACAACGACCGCTTCGAAGGACAGTTCCGGTTAGGCCTGTTCGAAGGAGACGGTATCATGTATTACTCCGACGGGTCTATCTACAACGGGCAGTGGTCCAACAACCTGCGCCATGGCCGCGGCAAGCTATCCTTCCCCGACGGCGAAGAGGTCACCGGCGAATGGTCTGACGGGCAATACCTGACCGACTGGAGCAAGCTGGCCTACCAGGGCGATACGGCCAACCTGCCTAACTGCAACCTGCTTTACTGCCAGCAAGGCCCCGGCAAATACACCTACGGCGACGGTTCGGTATACGTGGGCGATTTCCACAACGGCCAACCGGAAGGCACGGGCACCGTATACTACGCCAGCGGCAGCCGCTACGAAGGGGGGTGGAAACAACACACGCCACACGGCCGGGGCGTCATGTATTACAACAGCGGCCGCGTAGTGGGCGCTATCTGGGATTTCGGCAAACCCGTCAAAAAACTCTTCGTCCAGGGCGAATCCGAAGGGCCTGCGCCCATCCCCGTCGACCGGGACGCCCAGGTCAAAATATGGGCCGTAGTGGTGGGCGCCGCTACTTATACCCACATGCCTCCCCTGCGCTATACCGACGATGACGCCTACCAGCTCTATGCTTTCCTCAAGAGCCCCGAAGGCGGCGCGCTGCCCGACGAACAGGTCAGGCTGCTCATCGACGAGGAAGCGACCCGGAAGAACGTGCTCAACGCCATGCGCGCTACTTTCCTGCGCGCCGACGAGAACGACGTCATCATCTTCTATTTCTCGGGCCACGGCCTCCAGGGCTCCTTCCTGCCGGTCGACTTCGACGGCTACAACAACCAGCTCAAACACGAAGAGATCAAGGCCCTACTGGAAGAAAGTAAGGCCAAACACAAGATCGTACTGGCCGACGCCTGCCACTCCGGCAGCCTGCTGTCGATGAAAACGCCCCTGCAGATCGCCCTGAAAAGCTATTACGAGGCTTTCGAACGCTCGAGCGGCGGCATGGCCCTGCTGATGTCCTCCAAAGGTGAAGAATATTCCCTCGAAGACGGAGGCCTGAGGTCGGGCATCTTCAGCCATTTCCTGGTGCGCGGCCTCAAGGGCGCCGCCAACCAGAACGGCGACAACATCGTAACCATCCAGGAATTGTTCGACTACGTGCACCAAAACGTGCGCATGTATACAGGCAACATACAGACGCCCACCCTTACCGGCAAATTCGACCCCAATATGCCGGTGGCCTTCGTGCGCGATGCCAATGTGGTGGCCAAGCCGTAGTAGTAGTGTTCAAAAAAAAAGTTCTCCATAGGATCAACAGTATCTGCCGCCCGAAGGGCATAGTATCCAAAACAGCCCGGCCCGGGCTGTTTTGGAGGAGACTGGGGACTGTTCAAAGTTGCAGGTTTCACGTTTAAAGTTAGCCAGTGGCCACTCCGCGCCCCAGTCTCCCTATCTCCCTACCACCCGGCCTCCCTGTCACATGCCTATCTGCCTCCCCTGCCTAATGCTACTTTTTTATCCAAACCACCACCCCGCCTGCAACAACTGCCATGTGATTTTCGTACATATATACATCCCAGTTATATAGCAAATGCCGATCCGGTGTCAAAAGCTCCGGAGGCGCCCCAACGGCCATAGAGAAGGCAAAGGCATCCTTCTGTCCTCCATTCTCCATGACAGAACAAATCAGAATACCATGAACCGATTTAGCCCCTTGTTACTCCTGGCCTGCCTACTGGCAGGCGTTACGCTGTCTGCCCAATGCCTGGAAGGCGATTGCGCCAATGGCGAAGGTTCCTACCGCTATAGCAGCGGCGCCCGGTATACCGGCCCCTTTATAAATGGAAAAAGCCAGGGCATTGGCATCTGCTACTGGCCCGACGGCAGCTTTTACCATGGCGAATGGGCCGAAGGGCTGCCACACGGCAAGGGCGCAAAAACCCTG
The DNA here is from genome assembly GCA_020636255.1 of Lewinellaceae bacterium. Lineage (GTDB taxonomy): Bacteria > Bacteroidota > Bacteroidia > Chitinophagales > Saprospiraceae > JACJYE01. Next base: position 296,751 of record JACJYE010000009.1, on the reverse strand, counting down.
AACGACGGCAAGTTACAGGTAGGGTGGTTCGAAAAGGGGCGTTTCGTTGGCGAACACCCTTCCGAAAGCCTGCGGGCCCGCGGCGGCGCCCAGCCCGCCAATGATAAGCTGGAAGGCTGTATTTCCGGCAACTGTTACACCGGCCGCGGCGTTTACGTCTTCCCCAGCGGCGCCGTATATACGGGTGATTTCCTGGATGGAGAGATCCACGGCAACGGGCTTTGCCATTTTTCGGATGGCAGTGAATATCGCGGGCAGTGGCAGCATCGGCAACCCCACGGGCAGGGCACAATGGCCTATTCCGATGGCAGCCAGCGCACCGGCATGTGGGAGCGCGGGCAACCCGTCGACGGCCAGGGGGCCCTCGCCAGTTCCTACCTCAGCAGCCAGAACACCGAAGCGGCCAATACGGATGTACAGGCCGGGTGCATCAGCGGCGACTGTTTCGGAGGCCGGGGCACCCTGGCATATATCGACGGGAGCCGCTACGAAGGGGTATTCCGCAATGGCCTGCCCGAAGGGCGCGGCACCTTTTACTACCCTAACGGAGAGAAATACAGCGGCGAATTCCGCAATGGCGTGCCTAATGGGAAGGGTACACTGTACCAAATAAATGGCAACGTTACCGATGGTTTCTGGCAGGACGGAGAATACAGCGGCAGACAGGCACGGCCGGAAAAAGGCTGCATCAGCGGCGACTGCCAGGAAGGCTTCGGCACTTATATTTTCAAAGAAGGCGATAAATACGTGGGGTCTTTCCACAACGGCCTGCCGCACGGCCGCGGCACGGTGTTCTACGATAACGGCGAGCGCTACGAAGGAGAAATGGCGGCAGGCAAACTTAACGGTTACGGCACCCTGTTCCTGAAAGACGGCTCTGAAGTTTCCGGCAACTGGCAGAGTGGCGTATACGCGCCTCATGAGCAGGCTACATCCGTGCCCTTGTCACCGGAGCCCGCTCCCGGGCAGCCCGGCCTGCAGATCTGGGCCGTCGTCATCGGTATTGCCGCCTACAACCACATGCCGGTGCTTCGCTATACCGACGACGACGCCTACCGCATGTACGCCTTCCTGAAAAGTCCCGAAGGCGGCGCACTCGACGACAGCCATATCCGCATCCTCATCGATGAAGAGGCTACGCTTTCCAATATTAAAAAGACGATGGCGGAGATCTTCAACCAGGCTGGCCGCAACGACCTGGTGCTGCTCTACTATTCTGGCCACGGCCTGCCGGGCGCCTTCCTGCCCTACGATTTTGACGGTTACAGCAACAAGCTCTTCCACGAAGAAATAAACGCCTTGCTGAAGCGCAGCCCGGCAAAGTACAAGCTCTGCATTGCCGACGCCTGTCATTCGGGAAGCCTGCTGGCCATGCGCGGCAGCAACCCGAATATGCTGGCCAATTACTACAACCGCCTCGCACAGGCCAATCCCGGCACCGCTCTGATCATGTCTTCCAAATCGGAGGAAACCTCGCTGGAGTCAAGCGGGCTGCGGCAGGGCGTATTCAGCCATTACCTCATCAGAGGGCTAAAAGGGGAAGCGGATAAGGATGCCGACGGCTACGTTACCGTCCAGGAGCTCTACAACTTCGTGTACACCAATGTACGCGCCTATACCGGCAACATGCAATCGCCGCTCATCCAGGGCGATTACGACCGCTCGATGCCGGTGGCGATCAGGAGAGACTGACAAACCTACATTCAGCGGCCGGCGTTCATTCCACCGTCTGGCACAGCTCCACCAGCACGCCGTTGGCGGATTTGGGGTGAATGAAGCAGACCAGCTTATTGTCGGCGCCACGTTTGGGCTGTTCGTTGAGCAGTTGGTAACCCTGAGCTCTCATGCGCGCCATCTCGGCGTGGATATCCTCGACTTCAAAGGCGATATGGTGGATGCCTTCGCCGCGTTTGTCGAGGTATTTTGCGATGGCGCTCTCCGGAGTCGTCGCTTCAAGCAATTCGATCTTGGATTCACCGGTTTTGAAGAAAGAGGTCTTCACATGCTCAGATGCCACCTCTTCGATCTTATAGGCCGGCGTACCGAGCAGTTGTTCAAATAATTCATTACTGGCCTCTAGGTCTTTCACCGCTATGCCGATATGTTCCAAGCGTACCATAAAGTATTATTTTTATTGTTAAGTATCCATCAAAAAACAGGTCCGACGATGTTTTGAACACTACTAAAGATAAGGAAAGGGCTGCGCTGAAAAGATGACAAATGCCACTTTTTTGTAGTTTCTGTTTACCCTGGTTCACCTCCTCACCCGCCCCCCCTATCTCCCGGTCTCCCTGGCTGGTTACAAGTTGCAAGTTCCTGGTTCACCCCCTCTCCTGGGCCCTTTAACCTTGACCGGTGGCTGCGCCACAACGCCATTTCGTCCACGGGCGATGCCCGTGGCTGATCTGTTAACGCCCATTGGGCGAGATGGCTGGCTCCGCCACAACGGCATGAGATGTCCGTTGCCCTTTAACCTTGGGCCTCTAATGCCGCCAGTTGTCTTTGGAATAGGATCGTCCCAGGCGGTGCATTTCCATCAGCTTGGTTTCGCGGAGGAATACATAATGGGCTGCGGTAACGGAGATCGCAAAGCCGTAAAAGCCCCCCAGAAAGCCGCGGCGCAGGACGAGTTCCACGAGAAAGCGGCCCAGAGGTTTCAGCAGAATGCGCAACCAGCTGCCTTTCCGGCCTCTTTCGAAGTAAAAGCGGGCCGCTTCGGTGCTCTGTTGGTTGAGGCGGTGCATGCGGTCGTGGAGGTTGTAATTGGAATGATGCATCAGGGGCGCCTTAACAAGGCCGGTAGAGCCTCCAGGTGTTACGACAACCAGGTCGTGCCCACGCATGGTTTCGAACGTCACTTTGCGGCGGTCGAAAAGGCGGAGCGTAGGGTCGGGGTACCAGCTGGTGTGGTGGAGCCAGGTGTCCCCTATTCTATTCATCCGGTAGATGCGGTAGCCCTCGTGCTGCCAATCTCCCTTTACCTGCCCAACGGCCTTTTCCAGGGCGTCTGACAGGAACTCGTCGGCATCGAGTGCCAGAACGTGATCGTATTGTGCATGCTGAACGGCGAAGCCCCGTTGTTTGTGGTAATCTTCCCAGGGATTCTGGATAACCCTTGCCCCTTTTTCACGGGCGATGTCCACCGTGGTATCGGTAGAGAAGGAGTCGACCACCAGTATGTCGTCCGCTATTTTCTGTACGCTATCCAGGCAACGGCCGATGTTATCGGCCTCATTGAAAGTGATCACGACAACGGAAAGCTTGATCATGGTTTTCCATTTTCCGGTTGCCCTTCCTGGAAGCGGATACCCATCAGGACGAAGGCCAGGTAGAAGGCCAGGCCGAGCTGGGTTTCCAGGGTATGTTCCACCATAAAGGAGGAGAGGGCGATGATGTGAAAAGCGGCGATCAGCACGTTGCGGTAGCTACGCCGGTAATACAACGGATAGAGGCTGGCCCATGCCAGGAGCAGCAACCCCGGCAGCCCTGTTGCCGCAAACATAAAAAGGTATTGGTTGTGCGGCATCAGCCCCTGCCCTACCAGGGCCGGAAGGTGCTGCTGGAAGTAGGCATCGCATTCTCTGCGGATATCGCCGATGCCTATACCCGTGAGCGGGTGTTGCAGGCCAAGCTCCGCACCGGCGAGTAGAGACCCCAGGCGGTAGGAGTCGGAGAGTTCTTCGAGCTTCTCCCGTTTGAGGAAAAGGTTAATGCTGTATCGGGTATACCCGGCCTTGTTCTTCAGCGTGGGCACATATCGAAAGGCAAGCCATACGCCCACCACCAGCATAATAACAGCGGCCAGGCCGAGGCCGTAACGCCGGCCTTTTACAATGGCGTGGAGCAGGAAAAAGAGCAACACACCATACACCGCCAGCAGCCCGCTACGCACGGCCAGCACATGCAGATATACCAGTAAGAAAGCGGTGAAGCCCAGCAGCAGGTAGCGCTCCCATTTAAAAGACCAGTAAAAACGCTCCGTAAAGAGGTACCAACCAATAGCCACGCAATAGGCCACCATCAGGCTGAACCGGATGTGCATAACGGGTGTAGGCAATACTTTACCGCGTTTGTACAACTCTGTGATCTGCTGGTAATCTTTCACATACAAGGCCAGGGAGTACACACTCAGCACCACGACTGCCCAGAAGAAACCGTAAAGCAGGCTGTAGTAATCCCGCCTGTCGAACCTCGGCAGCGACAGCATGCCGAACGGCAGGATGAGCAACGGCAGGCTAAGGCGCAGGCGGCGCAACAGAAAAGCGGTATCTTCCGACCACAACCCGCTCAGCAGATAGAAGATAAAAATACCCGTCAGCCCCAGCAGGGCCTTATGGTGAAGAAAGCGGCGGAACAATCCTCCCACCCCCCAATTGAGCACCGCATTACCGATCAGGGCGATCATGCCGATGCTGATCGCAGCTTCCGACAACAACATACCCACCAGGATAGTACCTATCGACAGCATGCCGAGCCATTGGTGGTGAATGGGTTGGGGAAAAGCGCGCTTCATTGGCTAAAGGTTTTATGCTTTTTGGGCCGCGGCGCCGGAAACGGGTGTGTTGCCGTAAGCCACGAAATGTGGGTTGAGCAGGCTCTCCTTATTATAGCGGAGGGGCCTTCCCGTCTCCTGGTCGATCACAGCGCCGCCGGCTTCAGCGAGGATGGCCTGGGCGGCTGCCGTATCCCATTCCATGGTAGGTGCGAGGCGGGGATAGACATGGGCCTCGCCTTTGGCGAGGATCATAAACTTGAGCGAGCTGCCCTTCGACACCAGGTTAGGCGCCTCAAAACAGCTGATAAAGGCCTGGGTTTCTTCGTTGAGGTGAGAACGCGAGCAGACCAGGTTGAGCCCCGGGCTTTCCGGCAGGAAAGCTGCCGCCTTGAGCGGGCTGGTTCCCTCGCCGGTTTCCAGGAAGGCGCCATATCCCTTTGCTGCCCAGTAGGTTTCCTGCAGGCAGGGGACGTATACCACCCCCAGCACCGGTTCGCCATGATGGATGAGGGCGATATTTACCGTAAACTCTCCGTTGCGCTTGATGAATTCCTTGGTGCCATCGAGAGGGTCAACCAGCCAGAAGTAAGTGTAAGCCCGACGCTCTTCATAGGGTATGGCCTTGTTTTCCTCAGAAACAATGGGATATAAGACAGGAAGCCTGGCCAGTTCTTCACAGATCACATCATTTGACGCCCGGTCGGCCAGGGTAAGCGGTGATTCATCGGCCTTTGCCTCAATCTCCATATCGTCTTTCGCATAAACGGCCATGATGGCCGCACCGGCCCGGCGGGCGATCTGAACCACCTCTTTTGCCAATTCTGTTAGATCCATTGTTCGAATTTCATGTAAATTTGACACAGTACGGGCAAAGGTATTAAATGTAAGAGGTAAAATGTGCAATTTGATCACCCCTATGTACTAAAGTCAGATCTATATGAGTAAAGTACTTGTTACAGGCGGTTGCGGTTATATCGGCAGCCATACTATAGTCGACCTGATCAATAATGGCTTCGATGTCATTTCCGTGGATAACCTGAGCAATTCCAGTGCCGACGTGCTGAATGGCATCGAAGAAATTACCGGCAAAAGGGTAAAGAACTATGCCATCGACCTTTGCTGGGAAGAGGCAGTACAACAGGTCTTTGAAGAGCATCGCGACATCAAGGGCATCATTCATTTTGCCGCCCTAAAACTGGTGGGCGAATCGGTCAATCAGCCTGTCCGCTATTTTCGCAACAACCTCAACAGTTTGCTCAACATCCTTGACGGCATGGAGCATTACGAGGTGCCGCACCTTATTTTTTCTTCGTCCTGCTCCGTTTACGGCAACGCCCAGGCCCTTCCTGTAACGGAGGAAACGCCGCTGCAGGAAGCCGAATCACCCTATGCCAGAAGCAAGCAGATGGGCGAGCAGATCATACGCGATTTTTCACGGGTGCACCCGAAGCACAACTGCATCGTGCTGCGTTATTTCAATCCGGCAGGAGCGCACGAAAGTGCGCTTATCGGTGAATCGCCCACCAATCCCGCTTCCAACCTCGTACCCGTTATTACGGAAACGGCCATCGGCAAGCGTCCGGAAATGATGGTGTTCGGCGATGATTACGACACCCGCGACGGGAGCTGTGTACGCGATTATATCCACGTCATGGACCTGGCCAATGCCCATACCCGGGCGCTGCAATACCTGATGGCCGGAAAGAACACGGACAACCTCGAAGTCTTTAACCTGGGTATCGGAGAAGGTGTGACGGTGCTGGAGGCCATTCAGGCCTTCATGAAGGTAACGGGCACACCGCTATACTACCGCATTGCCGAGCGGCGCCCCGGCGATGTAGTGGCCATTTATGCCAACAATGACAAAGCTTCCAGCCTGCTCGGCTGGGCGCCCCGGCGCGATATCAACGACATCATGCGTACAGCCTGGGCATGGGAACAAAAGCGCAGCAGGTAGTAAGGCTTCTTTTATCTTTGGCGCCAGATACCGCCAACTGCCCTAATGCTAATAGGCTAGCTCCTGAAGTTCAAACCGCCCCGACTCCAGATGTACGGCGCCCTGAGGTACGATACCGAAGCGGCCGGCATCTTTTTGCAGGTAAACCTGCTCATTGCTTGTCAGCACTTTGCGGGAACGCGGCAGGGTGCGGCGAAACTGGGTGAGGATATCCACTTTGGAGTCTCCGTTGAGGTCGGCAACCCAGCAATCCTGCTGGTGGCAAAAACCGTCGGCGCAAAAGGCGTAGGCCAGAAGTTGCACAGAATGAAGGGTTTCGCCCCGCCATTCAAAGAGGTAGAAGGTATGAGGGCCTTTATTGCTCGGCATTCGGATGATGTAAGCGTCCTTGCCGTCATTTTTCATGCGGTATACCGCGTAAAAAACAGCTCCGCTTTCCAGCATCTGGCGGTACTCGCCGGAAAAGAAGCCGTAATACTTTTTCCCGATCTTCTGGCCTGTAAAGGCAAAATCCGCAGGCAGTTCTTCATTGAAATGGGAAAAAAGATGGAGGCTGCCCGCCTGTACTTCCTCAAAAAGGCCGGTAAAAGCTGATGCCTTGCCGGAATCGGCCTGGGCATTGAGGTTGCTGCTAAAGGCAAAGGCTACTGCAATAAGTAAAGCAATGGCTGGTTTCATCTTCTATGGTTTGATCGCTGATTTAGGGCTCGAAGTTACGAAATAAGTACTCCTCAAAAAACAAGTTCGCCGATTTTGCGATGAGGCTTGTCTTCCAGCCTGTACACATCGCAAAATCTCCATCGGAGAACTTATTTTTTTAAACACTACTTAAGCGCCCGCTCACTTTCGCCGCAGCAGTGCGTATTGCCTGATCACTACGGGCATGGATTTCACTTCCGGTATCTGTTCGCCTTCGTATTCCTGGCCACCGGTAATATGGCGGGCTTCGGCCTTTCCGGAGATGATCTCGTAGCGCATTTCACCATCAACCACTTCCGTTGTGCTAAGCAGCAGGTTACCCATAACATCGAAACGGCTGAACAACTTACCGGCGATGTAAGTGGCATCAAGTACGATGGAGTTCTGCTCGTCGATCTGAAAAAGCCCCATCTGTGCCTTCACCGGGCGGAGCAAATAATCCCGCCGATCGGCCTGATCGCCTGCTCCATAGGTGATCGTCCAGGTAAAAGCGGTGTCTACATCCCTGATCTGCAGCTCCATCGGTATGTCCTGCACTTTGCCTTCCGGGTTAAATATCTCCAGCCGCCCGGCCCAGGTGCCGGCCCAGGAGGCAGGGAAAAGCGCGTCATCAGCCTCCTGCGCAGGGAGGGCCAGGGCAAAAGCCAGGGTGAAAAAAAGTAAAATTAACCGGTTCATTATGTTATTTTGGTTTGATCTTGTTTGGAGGCCCCCCTTTGATCCAGGCCTCAAATATACGAACCTGTCCATCCAAAAGCTGAAAATGAGAAGAACAATTGCCGCTTTCCACCCCACGCTACTGGCCCTTTGCTACCTTCTCCCGGCAGCGGCCCACGCCCAGCCCGCTTATTTCCAGCAGGAAGTGAACTACCGGATCGAAGTGAGCCTCGACGACCGCGGCCATTTCCTGCGCGGGAGGGCCGATATTACCTATCACAACCATGCCCCGGAAGCGCTTGACGGCCTTTATTTTCACCTGTGGCCCAATGCTTACCGGGATAACAACACGGCTTTTGCCCACCAGCAGTTGCGCACCGGCAGCACCCGTTTTTATTTTGCCGATGCCGGCAGCCGGGGTTTCATCGACAGCCTCGCCTTTCAGGCCGATGGCCAGCCAGTAAGCTGGGCGCCAGATACCGAGAACCCCGACATCTGCTGGTTGCCGCTGGCCCGCCCTCTCGAGCCCGGTGATTCCGTTACGATCAGCACGCCTTTTCGGGTAAAACTGCCCATTGTTTTCTCCCGCCTGGGGCACGAGGGGCAGGCCTATCAGATCACCCAGTGGTATCCCAAACCCGCTGTTTACGATCGCGAAGGCTGGCATCCTATGCCCTACCTCGATATGGGGGAGTTCTATTCCGAATTCGGCAACTACGATGTATCCATCACCCTGCCCGGAAATTACGTGGTAGCGGCTACCGGAGTGCTGCAGACGGAAAGTGAGCGGTTATTCCTGGAAAAGAGGATAGCTGAAAGCACCGAACAGCTCGACACGGTTACACAGGGCGTGCGGCGGGAGCTGTTCCCGCCCTCTTCAGAAAGGCTGAAAACCATCCGCTATACGGCAGAAAATGTGCACGATTTCGCCTGGTTCGCGGATAAGCGGTTCCTGGTGCAGAAAGAGGAAGTCCTGATGCCCTCAGGGCGCATGGTAGAAGCCTGGGCCTTTTTCTCCAAACGAGAGCAGCACCTGTGGAAAGAAGCCTCCACTTATGTCGGCCGCGCCCTGTCGTTCTATTCCGGCCTGGTGGGCGAATACCCCTACCCGCATGCAACGGCCGTGCAGGCGGCGCTGAGCGCCGGCGGTGGCATGGAGTACCCCATGATCACGAATATATCGCTGGCTGGTGATGCCCGTTCGCTGGATGAGGTCATTACCCACGAGGTAGGGCACAACTGGTTCTACGGCATCCTCGGCTCCAACGAACGGGTGCATGCCTGGATGGACGAGGGTATCAACAGTTACTACGACCACCGCTATAGCAGTACTTATTACAATGGGCCCGAGTTTTCTTACCTGCCCGAATTCATGATGGCCGGCACCGAGCTCGACATCTTTGAACTGGCCTACCTGTACCAGGCGCGCAGGCATCTGAACCAGGCGCCGGACACACCTTCCGACGAGCTCAGCGAGATCAATTATTTTCTGGGGGCCTATGAGCTTCCTGCCAGGGCGCTGCGCTATCTGGAGCAGTACCTCGGCACTGCGCCCTTCGACGCAGCCATGCAGGCCTACTACCGGAAATGGCAGTTCCGCCACCCCCAGCCCGATGATTTCCGGGCCCATATCGAAGCGACAGTTGGCAAGCCTTTGCCCTGGCTCTTCGAAGGCATCCTTTTTTCCAATAAAAAGCAGGACTATGCCGTGACGGGTATCCGGCGGGAAGGCGATTCGCTGATGGTGGTAGTGCGCAACAAAGGCAATATCGCAGGGCCGTTCACGGTAAGCGCCATGGCAGGCGCCGAGGTGGCGCAGGAAAGCTGGGTGGAAGGGTTTGAAGGCGAAAAAACGATAGCGCTACCCGCCGGCCCTTATACGGAGGTAGTGCTGGACCGGGAGCGGGCCACTTTCGACCTATACCGAAAGAACAACACGATCCGGTTAAGCGGCATCCTCAAAAAAGTAGAGCCCCTGCAGTTGCATTTTTTCGCCGGCGTAGAAAACTACAGCCGGAGCACGATATACTGGTCGCCCCTGCTCAGCTGGAACAATTACGACAAGCTTATGCCCGGCCTGCTGCTGTACAACCGGATCATGCCGGAAAGGCGTCTGGAATGGGCGTTGGCTCCCTTTTACAGCACCAACGGCCAGGCGTTGGCCGGCCTGGGCGATATACATTACAACTTTTACCCCAGGGGCGATGACGTACAACGCATCGTATTGGGGTTCAATGCGCGGTCTTTTCACTACCGCCGCTACGCTGCTGCCGGCGAACTGCTGCGTTACACCCGCTGGCAGCCCTATCTGCGGATAAACTTTGCCAAGCCAGCTGCCAGCAATATCTATAAGAGCCTCCAGGTGCGCGGGTTATGGGTGAGCCTGCAGGAGCCTGCATTTGCGGCCGACGGAGGGTTTTTGGGCAAAAAACGGCGCACCCAGTTCCTTCAGGAAGCCAGCTTTTTTGTAGAAAACCGCAGTGTGCTTAACCCCTCCGCGCTAAAGGTGAGCCTGGAGCACCAGCAGCATGAGAACATCAGCCTTCACGACGGCAGGTATATCAAGGCATCGCTCGAGTGGAACCAGGCCATCACCTATGAGCGGGGCCGAAATATCGATATCCGTTTCTTCGCCGGCGCCTTCCTGTACAATACGGGGCGCGAGGCCGGCTATATCGAGCCCTGGGCTTTCAGCCTCATCGGCCAGGGCTACAATGACTATCGCTTCGACGACTATTACCTTGGGCGTAGCGACAGCGACGGGCTGTGGCTCCAGCAAGTGAATATCCGGGAAGGGGGCCTGAAAAACGTGATCGGCAGCGGTTTTACCCTGGGGCGCAGCAATAACTTCATCATCGCCGCCAACTTTAAAGCAGCCCTGCCGCGCAAAGTACTGGGCAAGCTCCCTGTCAAACCCTATTTCGACATCGGCTATTTCGATAATGCGATGCCTACCGGGAAGAGCGATACCTTCAGCAGCCAGCTGCTTTGGAGCGGCGGGCTGATGCTGAGCTTCGGTAACGAAACCGCCGCCGTTTACTTCCCGCTGGTAAATTCGAAAAACATTCAGGATCGTTACGTGGAACGAGGCAACTACTGGAAGCGGGTAGCATTTTCCGTCAACCTGCAAAAACTCGACCCCTGGCGGGCCGTGGAGCGGTTGGAATTTTAACATTGTTTCATGGCCTCACTGTCTCATGGTAATGCTACGCTGCTACGCCTAATTTTTCAGCAATTCATGCAACGAAACCGGTGCTACCGTTGTCGAAGCATACGGATTCAGTGGCTCTTGGCCTTCGCCTGATCACCGAAACCGGCAGTTTATTTTTTTGAGGATTCCAAAACAGGCCCACTATGTCAACAAAAACAGCAGATTTTACCATTATCGGCGGCGGTATCGCCGGCCTGGCAACAGCGATCGCCTTGCATCAAAAGGGCTTTCAGGCGGAGTTGTTCGAGGCTGCCCCTGAGATCCGGGCCGTAGGCGCAGGTATCAGCCTGGCGCCCAACGCCGCACTTGCTTTGAGGAAACTCGGGCTTGAAGAAACAATAGCAAGGGAAGGCCGGTTGCTACCAGGCATGAGCATCCGCCAGGCCAACGGGCGGGTGATCACGCGGGCCGACGGACGGCAGATCGCCCAACGGTATGGCGCTGCGCATTATGCTATTCACCGTGCGGCGCTACATCAGGCGCTGCTGGCGAAGTTGCCCGGCACTCCTATGGCCACCGGTAAAAGGGCCATTGGCATCCGCCGGGAGAGTGGTGTTGCGGTGGCCAGGTTTGAGGATGGAAGCGAGCATGAGGCCCGGGCCCTGATCCTTGCCGACGGCATCCACTCGCCAACGCGCCAGCAATTGATGACGGGAAGTACCTCCCGATATGCCGGATACACCTGCTGGCGTGCCGTCATAGAATACGATGGGCCCCTTATAGAGGAGGCTACCGAAACCTGGGGCCCGAGTGGGCGGTTCGGAATCGTTCCGCTCAAAGGCAGGCAGGTATACTGGTTTGCCTGTATAACGTCGCCCGCTGATAATGCCCGTTATAAGCGCTTCACTACCGAGGATCTCTATGCTCAGTTTCAAGGGTATCATACGCCCATTCCGGAAATCATCCGGCAGACGCCCGATGCGGCGCTGCTTTGGAACGACATCATCGACCTGAAACCCATACATCAATTTGCTTTCGGCAATATCGTACTGACAGGCGATGCTGCCCATGCTACGACGCCCAATATGGGCCAGGGCGCCTGCCAGGCGCTGGAAGACGCCGTCGTATTGGCCGATGAAGCTGCCAGGTGTAGTAGCCCGGAAGAGGCTTTTCGCCAATTCGAACTCAGAAGGATGGAAAGGGCCCATTATGTGGTGAAGCGGTCGTGGTCGATCGGCAGGATAGCACAAGCACAGAACCCTTTGCTGGGTGCGCTACGAAATGCACTTTTCCGGCTGGCGCCATCCTCAGCGGCCGAGAAGCCGTTAAAGTATCTTTACGAAGTGGATTTTTAGCGCATGGTGCGCAGGCTATTTTTTTGTAGGTTTGTACACAAACGCCACACACATGCGCCGGCCTACACCCTTGTTTATGGCCACTATGTTTTTGCTGGCTGCCTTGCTGGCCTATACGGCCTACCGTGCCTGTGCGCTCTCGATGACCCACGATGAAAGTGTGTCATTCCTCTGGTTCCAGAATATCGATGTGCTGTCCTGTTTTTTTGAGAAATCCTGCTGGCCTACGGCCAACAACCACTTACTCAACACCTGGGCGTGGCAGCAAAGCATGCGCCTGTTCGGCATCAGCGAATGGGCCCTGCGCCTGCCCAATGTGCTGGCGCACCTTATCTATCTATTGTGTTCGCTGGGCATCATCCTTGCTGTCACGCGGCGGTTCTGGATAGCGCTGGCGGGTATCGCCTTGCTCAATTTCAACCCATATTTGCTCGATTTCTTCTCTCTGGCACGGGGTTATGGCCTTAGCGTGGGCCTTTGCATGGGTAGCCTTTATGCCTTCATGGCCTTTTTTCGCCACGGGCGCTGGCCGGCCTTGCTGGCCAGTTACCTGCTGGCGGCACTGGCCGTACTGGCCAATTTCGTTGCATTCAATTTTCTGGCAAGCCTGTGGGGGGCAATGTTTATCATGAGCCTGATACAAGAGAAAACGGGGACAATAAGCTTTCGCTTTCGTTGGCGGCAACAACTTCGGATGAATGCCATCCCGCTCGTTATCGGCCTGGTGCTGGCGTTACTGCTGTACCGCCCTATCCGGTACCTGCAGGAGGCAAAAGAGTTCCATTATGGCGCCGAGCGATTGTGGATGACGTTCCGTTCCATTGTGCAAAGCAGCCTGTACGACAACCGCTATTTCGCTGCTGATACGCTTTGGATCTTTTTCCTGTTCTACGGCATCTTAATATCCCTGGCGCTGGCAGGAGCTTTCTGGTTCTATTACCGCAAGCCAGAGGAAGCCTGGCGGAAACAATACCTGGCCACGGCCCTGCTCTTTCTCACGAGCTGTATTGTAATGGCCGCTCAGCATTACCTGTTGGGCTCCAATTACCTGGAAGGGCGTAAAGCCCTGCACTTCATCCCACTGTCAGGCCTGCTGTTTTTCTTTATGCTGTATGGAGTGTGTTCGGCCCACCTTAATGGCTGGGCGGCAAAACTGGGCGCGGGGCTGTGCCTGCTGCTACCCGCCTATCACCTGGGCCGTTCCTTTAATCTCAGCCATTGTTATGAGTGGCGCTTTGACCAGAGCACCCGCGACATGGTTGAATACCTCGACGCGCAGATCACTCCTGGCCAGGCGCCCGCTACAATGGGGGCTTACTGGATGTTCCAGCCCACCGCTACCTTTTATCATCAGGTGCTGGGCATACGCTCCTTTGCTGCCCCGCCTTTTGTAGGGGGCGATACGCTAAACCCCGGGCCTGATTTTTTCTATCTGTTTGAAAGCCAGGCGCCGCAGCTGGAAGGCCGGTATACTGTCCTGAAAAGATTCAGCGGCGGAATGGTGCTGATGCGCCGGAAGTGACAGGCCTCAACGCTTGTCATCCTCTTCGCAGGCCGCCGTGCTTGGGGTTTCCAATTCAGCTCTAAGAAAGTATGGCGGAAGAGCACAGATAGCAAATGTTATTTTTTATTACGCCCTGTATCAACCAGGAAATGAAATTTTTATTTTGCATACCGGTTTCTCGAAAAAATTCCAGCACTTTTTTTTGACATTTTTCAGAATTTGCCATAAATTCCACCAATGTAAACAGAGATTGTTTCACAACAGGCAAAGCCGAAAAGAGGTGTTCTTTGAAAGCCCTAATTCTTCCCATCTGTGTTTTCATTCCGGGAAATTAACTGATGTCCTATCTCAACTTTCCGGGAGGCTTTTCGCGTCCAAGTGATTGAAAACATGTTGAACAGGGTGAACACGATCTGCCGTCAAAGGCAATGCCTGCAAACTCGTTAAATTATGAACCCACCTGGCCAACAAGAGGCGGAAGTCGAAGCACTTCTGCCGCAGACACCGGATCATTTAGCGGTTTGCGCTCGTATCACTAGAGGTGTTTTCCCAAAATAAGGGATATAGCACAACAAGAAATTGAAAAAACAAGATATCGAGATTGCCCCGATCATTTCTATCTGAGAGGCGCAGTCAAACCTGCTAAATGAGAGAAGAAATAAAAAGCCAGCCTTTGTAAAAGGCTGGCTTTTTACATTCCTGGAGGTGTGGCAAAAACAACGGGCGCCTGTCGCAGGCGCCCGTTGGGATCTTTATCTGGTATCATCAATTATTCGCTTCCGCAGCGGTAGCCGGCGGCTACTGCCCGTCCTCCGAATCGACGTCGCAGCCCTGGCAGTTGAATCCTTCATCGGCCATCACCCAGACCTTATCGGGGTTGCGCCAGAGGTACTGGCTGTTGTCGGCCTTATCCATTTCATCCACATAATCGCTGACTTCACTATTAATGCGCAGGGCTTTACCCACGGGCACGCCAATAGACAGGCGCACTTCCTGAGCCCGCCATTTGGAGCCCTGGGGGATGCTGAATTCGCGGGGAATGGTAAGCGTCTCACCAGAAAGCTCAGGCTGGAAGTTGATGGTGCTGGCCAGCCGTTCCGCGTCGCGGGCCGACTCGCCGCGTGCTGAGACATACGTTGTCATCGTGAAATCAGTACCTTCCGCTTTGACGAGCTCGACCCGCACATTTCGGATCAGCATTGCTTCATCCAGCAGGATGATCTCATCATCGATCCTGAACCAGGAATCGCCTTCATACCCCTGGCCCATGGCCAGGTTCAGGGTATCGGAGGCCAGGCCGTCCAGGGCCATCTCCCGGGCCATTTTGCCGCCATGGGTGAACTGGCGGGCAAAAACGGAGGCCACGGCAAATAAGCTGACGACATTAAGTATCCAGAACACCGTCAGTGCGGTTCTCCAGGGGGCACCCAGGCGAGTGCCGTACAACAGTCGGGTAACAAACAATACAAGAGACAAAAGCCACATCCCTATGATAATAAGGATGTTAAAAGCGGCCAATACGGAAAGGAAGGGCCGTTCGGGTGAAAAGTATTCGAAGAAAGGCCAGGCGAAGAAAGTGCCGCCGACGATGCTGAACCAGGCAGCGGCGAAGGCGAAGATAAACACTGCGCCGATGATGATGAGCAAGGGTTTCCAGGCTTTGCCGGCCAGGCTGATCAGGGCCCTGATGGCCCTGCCCAGCAGGTCTACGCCCTTTCTGATCGCCTCACCAAGCTCGTTCTGCCCCTGAAAACCTTTTTTTTTACCGCCCAGTTCGCTGCCCAGTTCCTGCACCTTGCTGGAAATGTGCTCGAATTCCTCCTGGATGATCTTACCGATATTGGAGGCATTGATGGGCTCCCCGCGCATAGCCAGCCGGTCACTGGCCGATTCCGCCTTCGGGATAATAGCCCAAAGGATGATGTAAGCCGGAATGCCAAAACCGCCGGATATGGCTATGAGGATGAACAGAAGGCGAACCCATAGGGGGTCCTGTATTCCGAAATAAGCGGCGATGCCGGAACAAACCCCACCGATGACTTCATCATCGGGATTTCTGAACAGGCGCTTGCCGGGGCGGTATCCACTTCTTCGCGCGCGCTCCTGCCGGGGCGCCTCTCCTTCTTCGATGGGTTCTGCTCCAAAATCTTCGGGCGTGCCCATGATGACGATGGCATCCCTGACATCCTTCAGGATAACGATCGTCCGGTCGCCAAGGCCTTCCTGAAACAATTCCGCCATGCGGGCTTCGATATCCGTGGTGATCTCTTCATAACCTTCGGAATCTCTAAAATGCCGGTGAATCGCCTCCAGGTAATGGCTGAGGTGGCCAAATGCGTCTTCGTCGATGGTGAAGGGTACGCCGCCAAGGTTAATATGCTGTACCTTATTCATTATGAGGAGCTGTTTTTTGTTGAGTGATTGACTGCTTCTACGAGTTGGCCCCAAATGCCGAGCAGGCTGTTGAGCAACTCTTTACCGGTATCGGTAATAGCGTAATATTTTCGTGGAGGCCCCATGGAAGACTCCCGCCAGGTGTACTGCAGCAGGCCCTGGTCTTTCAGGCGGCTGAGTAGCGGGTATAACGTGCCTTCCACCACAATGAGCTTCGAGGCCTTCAACTCCAGTATAATATCGGATGGATAGGCTTCCTTTTCCGATACGATGGACAGGATGCAGAGCTCCAGTACGCCGCGCCGCATCTGCCTGGCCATCTGTTCACTGATCTCATTTACTTCCTTCGTTTTCATAGCACAAATATAAGCATGCACCAGGTACTATGCAATACATAGTACCTAAAAAGGCACAGTATTTTCTATAAACAAGTAATATGCCCCCATGAATAGATGATGAGGGCCGATGAGCGGCGGGTGGTTGTATGGCCTCATTGTCTCATGGCCGCACTGATAATGGAAGCATGAGGCCATAAAGCCATGTTAGAATCCGGGAACAGCTCAGGGTTTGGCCGGCAAAAAGCCTACGGCTTGCCCTACGCAGCGTACAGCTTCTTTGAGTTCTTTCTGTTGTTTTTTTGAAAGGGCGATCGTCTTTTTCTGGTTGGTGTAACGAATGCGGATCTTTTCCACGGGGGTGTAGGAAAGGCGGTAATAGACATCGACGGGAACGATACAGGTGTGCTGGTAGAGGCGCATGTTGGTGCCTGTATCAAAAGTTCCCTGGTCGGGGAAATTGTAGAGGGCTATGACAGTAGAATCGGCGAAGGCGAGCAGTACGTTCTTGCCCTGCTCTATAGGTTGGTAGTCGTACTCGGGCACGGCGATGGTCAGGAAAAAGGAATTGATGCTGTCCTGGTCGCTTTCCGTATGGCTGAACAGCATTTTGGCCTGATCGATGATCTTTGGCCCTTTGGCCGTTTCGAACCTGCTGGGGATGAGCAGGCCGACAGAAACAGGCAGGGAGGATACCAGGCGCGTGCTGTCGAATTCATCTACTTCATCGGCAGAGAATTTGCATTGTGCAGGCAAAGCGGTGGCGGCAGTTCCTATCAGCAACAAGAGTAAAAAGAGGGATCGCATCATAAGAAACATCTTGACATGGGAACAAAGATATAAAACGAAAGGGGCATTCGGCCCATCCTTTTAACGCCTATTATCATAAGCAATTGCGCTAAAGAGGCTACCGGGAAGTAGATGGAAAGGGGCCCGATACGGCCATGAGCCCGGAAAGCGCAAAGGGCACAACCCCGGCCGGGGTTATGCCCTTTGCATGAAGGAGTGCGAAACAGGTTTAGGGAAAGCCCGTCAACCTATCGCGAGCATCCTGTATCGATTAGTACTTGATGGACAAGACGTAGTTATCGTCGTTGTTGCCCGGGGTATCCGGAGCGATGTACACTTCGTTGACTTCGTCGATCACGATCAGGTAATACCTGTCGCCTTTTTTCACGGCAAAGAGGTCACCCACGGCTACCGGGTCGGAGACCTGTTCATTGGCGGTGGCGTCAGTACAATCGCAG
This sequence comes from Lewinellaceae bacterium, assembly GCA_020636255.1. GTDB lineage: Bacteria > Bacteroidota > Bacteroidia > Chitinophagales > Saprospiraceae > JACJYE01. The sequence continues at coordinate 278,957 of JACJYE010000009.1, read as the reverse complement.
GGGGCGTCGTTGCCGGCCAACGTCTTACCGGTATCGTAGGCTTCTTTGATCTGTTCCTGGGTGGCAACATTATCGAAGCTGAAGTTTTCCGGCAGTTTGGAGGTATCCACTTCGCGCATAATCACGCCATTGGCATCAACAGCGGAGATTTGCTTACGCCAGTTGGAAGACTGCGGAAGGCTACGGTTTACGCCTTCATCCTGTATCTCAGCTTCGGCGGCGCTGCTGCCAACGCCCACGCCATCATCGAGGTCGAGGCCGCCCGTGCCGGCAGGGCCGGCCTGGTTGAAGAGCACACCCGAGAGTTCTTTCTCGAGGGGCGTACCGCTGATGGTGATATCGATAGAGACAGAAGCTTTTTCACCGGCGTCATCTTCCACCGTAAAGGTGTAGGTCACCGTTTCGTCCAGTTGCTGGCCGAAGGGAACCATGTCGATTTCCCAGGTGGCGCCGTCTTTGCTGGCACCTACGATGAGCAGGGGGTTCTGGGCAGTCACATCGGAGCCGCCAGAAGTAATCTTGGTAATGTAGTTGTCGAGGTCGGTTCCTTTGGGTTGGGTACCATCTACTGCGAAAGAGAGCGCTTTCAGTTGGTTATCGCCTTTGTCAGCCTTTACTTTTACGCTAAAAGTTTCGCCGATCATAAGGTCAGCATCGGTGCTGATAAAACCGGCATCGCTCAGAAGCGTGATCTCCGGCCCGAGGGTGACGATAGGGTCCGTGGTGTCATCCGTACATCCGGTTGCTATCAGAAGCGTGAGCGCAAAGGCAAGGCCCGACAATTTAAGAAGCAGCTTAGTCATAATGGAATAGGTTTTGTTAGGTAATGATTTTTAAAGTATTTATTGCGATCTGGGTCTTTGGACGGTAGCTTACGTTGGAAGTAACGTTCGGAAATAAAAATTTGCCGCCACCAGAACGATTTTTTTCAAAACAAATTTCACAACGGATGGTGCGAAGTTTCAGCAAAATAAAGGAGCCCTATCATTGGGATAGGGCTGCCATAAAAATATAAAGCTATGAAAACTAAAACCTAAAATTCATTTTAGCTGGCGGAAGCCAGATAGCCCCGGCCCTTCCCGAATGCAGGAGGAAAAACGCAGGAAGTGAGCATAAAAGTATACTAATTAAGCTCATTCTTGCGCCACGTGGGGTTGATTGCTGCCAAAAAAGCTGCACAGCCTTAAATATCAGGATATTTTAGTAAATACTCAATGCCTGTAGAAAAATTGCCCGGAGTGTTTCATAGCCCCATTGCCTCATGGATTCATTGCCCGTGCAACTGTGAAACCGTGCAGTAATATCCCAAGGGCATGGCCCAGCAGGCCCTGCAAACGATGCAGCCCATAGTAGTTACGCTATTTGTTCCAAGGTCATCCTCTGACAAAAAGCAGGTTGCCTTCGTGGTCAAAGATCAGGATGATACGGCCATCTTCACCCACCAGGAATACGGCCACGCGGCCATTGCGGGCGCAGGCCTTGCGGAATTCCGCATCCGGGTAGTTGGCTTCAATGTAAGCAGCAATGGCATCAGGCATGTTTTCATCCGTCACTTCGCGGCACGGGCGGAAGCAATGGTGGAGCGGCGTCAGTTCTTCCACGAAGTTGCCATTGCTATCGAACAGCAGCAGGACGGGGCCGCGCAGCAGGATGATCACATTGCCATCACGGCGCTTGGCACGGGCAGCCTCCTGGCCGGGGTAGTTTTCGGTAATGTATTCCTGAATAGGAGCAGGAAGGTTGTCGACAAGCACCGGCACCCCAAATTCGGAAGGATGGCAGGGGCCGTGGGGGCCGTCGGGGCCGAACCGGCCGTCATCGGGGCCGCGGAAGCGCACTGGGTTTCCATTGCGGTCGAAAAACAGGTTGTCGCCACACCCCATATTGAGCTCATACCCACGTTCGGGGACGCGGAAGGCCGTTTCTATATAGGAGTCGAAATAAACATCCTCTACATAGGCCTGAATGGTTTGGGGTAATTCGGAGGGTTCTACCATTTCCCGTTCGGCGGAAGTCGCGATCTCCAGGATCAGCAGGTCATAACCCTGCAGGGTATCTTCCGATTTATTACAGGCGGAAAGCAACAGGGCTGCAGCGCCCAGGATCATCCAGCTAAGTTTTTTCATAGGAGCGTATTGATTTAAGTGAACATTTCTGGTTTCTGCTTATTTGGTGCGGCAACCCCGGCAAAGGTTGCCTGCCCGGCGCTTTTTTCCCCGCTCAAAGACTAAGAGCTTGTTTGGAGGCCACCTTTTGGGCTAAAATACGTCCCTTTTTTGATGATACTAAAGATGATAGTTCAGCCCCAACTGGAAACCCAAGGCGTAAAAGCGCGTGTTGAAATACTGTGCTTCGTTGAACGGCCGCAGATTTTTGCGAAACGTAGGTTCGAGCGCCACATCAAGCCCGGGCAGCACCCGGTAGTGTGCGCTCAGCCCCAGCAGGTAATCGAGGTTGGTATCCCTGACCTCGGAGAAGCGGTGCCGGGTACGGGAGGCGGCAGCTCTCAGGCCGTTGCGCCTTACCTGCACAGCCGTCTGCAGAGACGTGGCCTGCAGCAGGTTTAGTGCCAGCCCAGCTTTGGCTCCGAAGCTGAACCGCCCCACGGGCAACTCATACCGGGCCAACAGGGGAAGGCTTATGAACCGAAGCTGCTGGCGCGACTGTGCTTCCAGCCCTATGGTTTCCCCGGGCAGCACCCGCTGCGAAGCATCCCTCCGGATGTCTACCTCGATCTGCGAATCCCCATAAGCGGAAGGGATCGCCAGAGCGTAGGTGCTTTCCAGGCTCCCATCATCGGCAGTTTGTTCGAGTTCGGGGTCGTAGGTAATGCGGAAAAGCTGGCGGGACTGCTGCCGGATGCTAAAGGCGCCGATACCACTCTCCAGCGCCCAGCGGGGCGACAATTGCAGGCCTGCTTTCAGTCCGAATTCCAGGCTTTCCCGGCCCCGTTCCAGCGTTTCGAATATCGGGCGGGCAGTTATACCCGGGGATGGCTTGTTCAGCAAGTCGCGCGAAGTATAGTTTAGTGCCGAATAGGCGCCCAGGTAGAATACCGCCTTTTTACCGGCTTGCTCGGCCGGCACATAAGCGGCATGCAAAGGATAAACAGGCAAGGCCAGGGGGCCCAGGCTGCTGGCAGGTAAAGGAGACAGGAGGGGCATTCCATGTGTTATCCCAGAAGGGGGGCCTGCTGATGCAAGGCTGGTATCGGATGCCGAAACAGGCCTGAAGCCCGATAAGGACAGCGGAAGGGCCGGCGAAGCCATGCTCTCACCAGCTGTGATCCGGACAGGAGGAACTGCCAAGGCTGAAAGCCGTGGGGCTACGCCCTCCCTTAGCGCTTGATTGGAGGCTTTGCCTGAAGGCAGCGTTGAAGGGCTTTCCTTAACGGCCTGGTGGGGGGCCTTTCGCTCCGCTTCCTGTAGCGGCATTACAGCCTGGCCCTGCAGGGACAATTCCCGCGTTAGAGAATCGACGGCCAGCTGTAGCCGTTCGGCCGCCAGCGCCTGTTCAACAGCTTTCCGCTGGAGGCCCCTGTTATTGCTCCAGACAAACAGGAGGAGCGTCAAAAGCAAGCCGCAAAGAGCGGTAGCTCCGAACCACAGCCAGAAAGGAGCTTTGCGGGATCGCTGTTCTTCGGCCAGGGCTCTTTGCACACCAGCCCAGACGCCATCGGATGGCAGGTCCCACCCATCTTCTGCGGGGGCATCTCCCAGCCCATCAAAAGCCTGGCGGAAGAAGGCATCCATATTGTCTTTATTAAAGGGTTTATCCATGCTTTTTCATGCTCTGTTCAACTTGTCAGGCTTTTTTCCAACATCCTGCGAAGCATAGCCTTCGCTTTTGACAATTGGGATTTTGAGGTGCTTTCCGATATATCAAGGATATCGGCGATCTCCCGGTGGCTGTGCCCTTCCATTACGAATAGGTTAAAGACCGTCCGGTAACCAGGCGGAAGCCGCTGGACCAGAGCGGCCAGGGCTCTGGCGCGCAATTCCCCAAAGAGGTTATCCGTGTCTTCATCAGGCACATCAGGGATGTCCTGCACATCCAGGGCTACAGGTGTGTTTTTCTGGCGGCGCAAATGCTGTAACACGACGTTGAGCACTACCCTGCGGACCCACCCTGCCAGCGGCCCTTCGCCGCGGTACTGCTGCAAATCGGTAAAAACCTTGATAAAGCCTTCCTGGAGCATATCCTCGGCTTCTTCCCGGCTACCTGCGTAGCGCAGGCACAAGCGGAACATCGGCACCTTGAATGCCTCATAAAGTTGCCGCTGGGCCGGCGGTTCGCCTTTCAGGCAACCCGACAAGAATGGGTGGCTTGGAGGTTCCACTGGGTGTGCTTTTAATAGGATAGGTGCAAAAATAACGAAAAGGTTGCCCACCACGGGCGTTGCCCGTGGGATTTGTATGTTGCCCCTTTGGGGCGGGGAGAGCTTTGCTTTATTTCGTTCCACGGGCGTTACCCGTGGGATTTGTATGTTGCCCCTTTGGGGCAGAGAGAGCTTTGCTTTATTTCGTTCCACGGGCGTTGCCCGTGGGATTTGTATGTTGCCCCTTTGGGGCAGAGAGAGCTTTGCTTTATTTCGTTCTACGGGCGTTGCCCGTGGGATTTGTATGTTGCCCCTTTGGGGCGGGGATTATTCTTTGACTATGCGGAGTGTAGCTGTTCCCTGGCTATTTGACAGTTGAACCATATAAATACCGGCGGGGTGGCCGAGTAGGGGGATAGAAGCCTCCATCTGGCCGGCGGGGAGAGTACCGCTCCAGCAGAGGCGGCCGGTAGCGTCAACCAAGTGAAGCCTTACTGCTTCCGTAAGCGGGCCGTCGAGCGCCAGGGATAGCAGTTCTCGTGCGGGGTTGGGGAAACAGCGTGCGCGGCGGCCGGCCATCAGGCTTTCCGTACCGGTTGTGCCGGTAAAAGCATAGGCTTTGTTGCTATACTGAGAAGTATCCTGCTCATTGACGGCGCGCACCTGATAATAATAACCGCGCTGGGGGATCAGGCCGGTATCCTCGTATGTGGTAAGGTCGGTGGCTGTGCTGCCGATCTGAAAATAAGGGCCGTTGAAGAATATAGAGCGCTCGATGAGGAAAGCTGTTTCATTATCCGACGGCGCTACCCACTCCAGGTTTATCTGGGTCTCGCTGATCGTTGTCGCCACCAGGTTGGAAGGCGATGCAATGGCGGAACAAGAGCTGGCGATATAATCGACTACGTCCTGCCGAACCCCAGGCAACATCGGGTAAAAAGCGTCTCCCGGGCATGCCGTCGAGCAGCCGTCACGGTGGCCGGAGATGTTATTGAGCGTCAGGCCGGAAGATGGGTGATAGGCCGAACCCAGGGGGTCCAGGCTGCGGTCACAGGCCTTCCAGGCCAGTAGCTGGACCAGCGTATTGAGTGCCTGCTGTGTCGGCGTAATTTCCGTAAAATCGCCTATGACGCATACGCCCATCGTACCGCCGTTGGTACCGCAAAAATGTGCGCCCAGGCGGTTGTCGCCCCGCCCTTCATACAAAACGCCATTAGGGTCGACCAGCCAATTATAGCCAATGTCGTCCCAGCCTTGCACGTTGACGTGGTAATCCCAGAAGGAGCGCACCACTGCAGCCCAGTCGCTAGCTACGTTCGGCCCCGCAGAATGGTGGACAATAAGGTGCGTAACAGTAGTATTGACCGGCGTAGCATCGGGCGGGCAGGTGCCGTCGGGGCACCAATCTTCCCTGTCCTGGTAAGTAGGCTGGGGGCAAGGGCAATAGTCCGGCCCGCGAAAGCTCAACTCAGGGCTGGAAGGACGGCTTTTTGTAGGGCCGGGATTATAGAAATGCGCTTCTACCCTATCGACGGGCATATTCGCTTTGATCTGTACGTAACGGCTGTTAGCGGAGGCAAAAAAAAGCTCGCTTACTCTCCGCTCCGGGCGCTGTTCTGCATGGACGTCGGCATGCAGGCTATTCCAGCTATCCCAACGCAGCCCATCATCTGAGAACCTGGCCTGCCATTCGCCGGCCTCACCCGTCCAGGCAAGTGAAAAAGCGATGAAGGGCTCTGCATTTCCCAGGGGAACAGATGCAATTTCAGATTGCCAGGCGCTTTGTGTGGTTTGGGGAAAAAATTCGAGCACCGTGCGGTTGGATTGAGCCCAGACGGGGCTTGTAACAACGGCTAACAATAGCAGTAAGGACGATCGAAGTTGCATATTCCACATTTTTAAGGCTGTAAGGTATAAAAAAATTGCGGGCAGAGCCGGATTGGCGTTCTGCACTGTCTCCCAAACGCCAGGCAGGGCCGCATTCATACCCGGCGTGTATTTTTTAAAATTGTAAAGCCATACAGGTGCGGAGGGTGCAAAAAAAAAGTGGAGCCTCGCGGCCCCACCTCTTATTTAAACAAATATGCACAATTTTAGAACTCCACTTATTCAGCCAGGATCATCGGTTTGGTATCTACAAACCTGCTGGTGCTCAGCGTATAGTAGTACAGGCCATAACCTCCGATCTCAGCTTTGCGTATCAGGATCTCATTCATACCCTGTTCGTACAGGCCTCCGATCTGCTTGACAGCCCGGCCTGTAATATCATGTACGGTTATCGACACCTGCTCCGTCTGCGGCAACCAGAACCGGATCTTCGTCTCTTCGCTGAAGGGGTTGGGTTCGTTCTGGTAGAGCACCGGCACTTTGGATGCTGCCTCTGTGCTACCCGGTTCGATAACCCCATCGTTGCAGGTTACGTCCATATTCTGGATCAGAATCGAAGTAAGCGTCATGCTATGGTTCGGCCCCCCCCAAGTACCGTCAGGTTGCGCGGCATTCGGGTTGAAGGCACTATCCCAGGCGTGGACTTCCACATCGACCTTGCTGGGATCTTCACAGGTGACGACGATGGACTGTTTACCGAGGTCTACAGGCTCTCCTACACGGTTGATAGAGTAGTGGACCGGAGGCGTACAATCCAGGATCACTCCTTCCAGCAGGTATTCCAGAAGCACTTCCATCGCTGCCTCGTCATAATCGCCGTCGCCGTCGGCATCCGTGTTCAGAGGTAGCGGGATCAGCTCTATGACGAGCCCGTCGAAACATACCGGGCCTTCGATGAAGCAGTCCCGTACTTCCAGCGGCAGCATTTCCGTCAGCGTGTTACCGCAGGTATCACTGACTTCCACATAGAGTGCATGCACACCGATCGGGTAAGTGCTCTTGAACGTGTAGCTCGGATATCCACCGTTGAGGATCGTATTGCCGGTAATGTCCTCATCCATCTGGCCGTCGTCACCCTCATCCAGGATGAAGCGGAAGGACAGGCCTTCGGCAGAACAGAAGCCGGAGAGTGTGAAGCTGAAGGTTGCATCGGCCTCACAGCTTTCGGAATCGAAGCTACAGATCGGTTCCGGCGTAGCGAAGTGCATAGCCGGGGCCAGGAGCGTATCATAGCCGACAATTATCTGTGTGTATTCCCATCTGCCGTTCGACTGGCTGATCCGCCAGTAACCGTCCGGGTTCGTCGTGCCGTCGCAGATCGTGTCCTTGAGCCCGGCCAGCGGCCAGAGGTTGTAGGGCAAGCTGTCGGCATCGACGAAGGAGGTATCCGGGCGATGCAGCACCCATACAGGCTCTTCACCCAGCAGGCTGTCGCAATCTTCATTGCGGCCAATGATCACAGGATCAGCAAAGCCATCGTATTCACACCAGTTGGTCACGGTATACGTACGCTGTACCCGGAAGCACTCACCTGGCAGCGGTTGCAGCAAGGTATCTACGTGGGTAACAGTGAGGGAATCGCAACCAGAGAAGTACACCCTTGCCGTATCCGTCGTCATCGAATCGCATGCCACGATGGCATCGGCGGGGAAGTAGATATCGTATCCGCCATCTCCACCGATAGTGACAAGCTGTTCGAAGATATCCATCGAGTAGTTGCCGACCAGGTCGACGGCGCGGAAGCGGCGAACGATCGTCCCGCTGCCACAGTCGCTCAGGTTGACAACCGGAGCAAGCTCGATCGCATAAGCGGAGCAGTTGTCGTAAACGTGGGCTGCACCGAATAAGGCCTCGAGTTGCGCCGTGTTGTACGGGTCGAAATCAGCAGGCAGCGTATCACAGCTCACCGCGATATCTTCAAGGCCGTAGCAGTAGGGCAGCGTCTTGTCTTCTACCAGCACATCAAGCCAGCAGGTGTTGACGTTGCCGTGGATGTCCACCACGCGCAGCTCAACGGTAACGTAGGAACCGGCGTCGCAACAGGTGAAGTCGACATACGGCCCCCAGGCAGAATAGTAGGGCTGCAGGAGCGTATCGCAATCCATGGGGTCGCGGTGGTAGATCCGGCGGACCAGGATGCTGTCGATGCCGCAGTTATCGTAGCTGCCGTTATCGATCTGGTGCCAGTACAGGCGGGCCAGGCCGAAGCCGCCAACCGAGATGTTCATACTGCCATGGCAGATCGCTACCGGGTCGGACAGGTCGGCCACGCGGAAGCGGCACTCCTGAACCACGGTATTGCCGCAGCCATCCGTTACGGTATAGCGGAAGAAGTAATCGCTGATCTCGAGATCGTAAACGGTACGCGGTTCACCCGGCAGTATCGTTGCCACGACGACTTCGGAGGTATCGCTACCGTTCACCACATATTGAACCACTTCGGTCACAACTTCCCAATCGCCATCCTGGCAGGTCGTGGTTACAACAGGCATCGGCGCTTCAATCGTAGCCGTGCAGTCGAACGGCCCGGTGGAGAAGAGCATGATATTCTGTTCCAGGATCGGGCAGTAGTGCTCGCTCAGCGGGCAGTCGACAGCCAGCAGGCTGGAACAGGGCTGCGGCGAAGTGATGGCCACATCTGCCTCGCAAGTGGTTGCTCCCAGGTTGCGCACGGTGAAGTTCAGGCTCATGCCAATCGGGTAAGGCCCGAAGGTATAGGCAACACCGTATTCACCGGCCAGTCCACCGAAGTTGGCTGCCCAGGTATCGCCTGCAGCGATATTGGCCCCGGCCGTCACCGTCATGCTGATGTAATACGTGTCGTCAGCAGGGTCTACCGTACCGTTATCGTTACAATCGAGGGCCGTTGCCACCACGCTGAGTTCACAGGCGTCGGAACAGGGCGCCGGCGGGCCGACCGTCAGGCCTCCCTCGATATTACAGGTGGGGTCGACGCTATCCATGATATCTTCGACCATTGCAGCGCCATCGGCAATGTTGAATGGCCCAAGGGGTATCATTTCACCATACTGCCCGCTGATCAGGCCACCGTTCAGGACCGCTACCCAGGTATCGCTGGCGGTGTTGTTGCCCGTCACCTGCATCAGGAAGGTGAAGGTATCATCGCTCGGGTCGGTAGCCGTACCGTTATCATTGCATTCCAGCTGATAGCTGGCCACGCTGATCAGGCATTCTGCATCGGGTGAACAGGGCTCGGGCGCCTGGACCGTCACCGTTATCGAGCAGGCGGGGTTGGCAGCATCCACAAAAGTGACCTGGATGTCACCGCCGCTGATCGGGAACGGCTCGGTTATCAGCTTCGGCACACCGAAGGCACCGAAGTTTATCAGCATGCCGTCGCTGTCGTAGGCCAGCCAGTTCGTACCCACATCGTCGCCGCTCACGAGGACCTGGAAGGTAAAGTAGTCATCCGTAGCGACATCGGTGGTGCCGTTATCGTTGCATGTCACTTCCAGCACTTCGGCCATGATGCCGCATGGCGGCACCGAGCAAGGCGGAGGAGCAGTAACGTAAACGGCCAGGATACAGTTCGGGTTGGCGTCAGGCACCACGTTGAAAGTGACGTCACCATTGGCGATCAGATAGGGGCCGAAGGTCTTCGGCACGCCAAACATTCCGGTAATATTGGTACCCATCACTGTCCAGGTATCGCCCACGTAGTTGCCATGGACGATGAGGTCGAAGGTAAAGGTATCATCGGACGGGTCGTTCGGCGTTCCTGCATCATCACAGGCCATGTTCTGGATCACCGGCATCAGGTCGCAGTCGTTGGTACAGTTCGGCGTAGTTACGTCGAGGCTGGCCTGGCAGGCGGCGTCATCATCATCTGTGAAGGTGAGTGACAGCAGGCCTCCGATATTCGCAGCGCTGTATGGGCCGAAGACTACTTCTTCACCATACAGGCCCGTAGTCCCGTTGCTGGCCGTCCAGCTCGTACCGGCGCCGGCGTTAGTAACGATCACCGAGAAGGTGAAGGTATCGTCCATCTGGTTGCCCGGCGTACCGTTATCGTTGCACTCGTGGCCCAGGTATTCTACACTGATGTCGCATGGCAGTTGCGTAGAACAGGGTTCGAGCGGGCTGCCGAGGGTTATTTCATCCCCACAATTATCATCGTCCACATCAACGAAGCGCAGCGTCACCAGTTGGCCGTTGGCAGGCAGGGTGAAGGTACCCCCTGCGCCGTAGGTGAACACGCCCACAGAGGTATTACCGACGAACACCTCAAACTGGTTGGATGTGCTGCCGTTGGCGGCTGTTGCATTCACCGATACGGTGTAGAAATCATCGGCCGGGCTGGCTGGCGTACCGTTGTCATCGCAATCGGCAGTTGCCTGTGTGATCGTAAGTGCACAAGCGTTAGAACAGGGCCCTGTGGCAATCACAGTGATGGACTCGGCCTGGCAGTTTTGCGTGCCGGCATCGAGGATATTGGTGATCACTGCGTTCGTATTGGCGGATATGCCGCTCACTGTAACCGGTGTGCCGAAGCTACCGGTATATGTTACGCCATTCACCATTGCCGTCCAGCCGTTGTTGCTCGTACCCTGGCCGGTTACTGTCAGCGTGAAGCTGTAGGTATCGTCGGACGGGTCAGCCGGTGTGCCATTGTCGTCGCAAACAGGCGCCGAAGCGTCTGCAGTGATCTCACAGGGTGTTTCAGTCGAACACGGTTGAGGTGCGTCGAAGAGGACATCCTGTGCGCAGCCTGTGTTGCCGGCATCGCTGAAGCGGATATTCACATCGCCGCCGCTGATCGGGAACGGCCCGATGGTGACAGGCACGTTATAAGGCATAGGAGCACTATAGGTGCCGATGGGCAGCTTCTTGTAGCGCCATCCCAGGCCCGACAGTTGCCCGATGCCTGTTACGACTACAGTAGCGGTATAGGTATCGTCATTCGGGTCGAACGGCGTACCGTTATTATCGCAATTTATACCCTGTACCTGTACATTGATGTCGCATTCCACACATGGAGGCGGAGCGAAGGCCGTCACGGAAGCGGCGCAGGACGGATCCTGGCTGTCCGAGAAGTTAATCGTCACCTGGCCTTGTGTGATCGGGTAGGGCCCGAAGGCTGCGAAGGTGTTGAACGGCCCGGTAGAGCCATCGCTGGCCACCCAGGTGCCGCTGTTATTAGCACCTTCGATATAAACCACTGCCCAGAACACATCATCTGCACCGTTATAAGGCGTATCGTTGTGGAAGCAGACCACATCATTGAGCGAAGCCGAGATCTGGCACTGCTCGGAACAAGGCTGGTTCGGGATCTGCACAAACAGGTAGTCTGAACAATTGCCGTCGCCATTATCCACGAAATTGATGCCTACATTGGCGCCGGGTTGATAAGGCCCGAAGGTGGTTACTACCCCATAAGCGCCCTGGCTAGTGCCCTGGGTAAAGCCGGTGGCCGTCCAGCCATTGGCCGTATTCACCCCTACCACCTCCACATCGAAGTAATACACATCGTCATTCGGGTTCGAAGGCGTACCATTATCGGAGCAGTATGGGCTCTGTACGATGTTCGCCACGATGTCACACACCGGCGAGCAGGACAGCGGAGCCTGGACCGTTAAGGTTGTAGTACAGGTTGGGCTCTGTGCGTCCTGGACTATGATGGCCAGGTTCGGGACAGCGCTGATCGAGTACGGGCCGTACAGTACAGGCGTGCCGTAGTTGCCCGATTCTCCATTGGCATTGTCTACCCAGCCGCTGCCGGTATTCACACCCGTTACCAGGAGGCTGAAGGTGTAGGTATCGTCATTCGGGTTGGCAGGTGTGCCATTGTCGCTGCAAACGATGTTTGTCGCCTGAGCAGAGATCGAACAGTCGAAAGAGCACGGCGCCGGCGGGTTCACTGTAATGTTGCCGGAACAGCCAGCGCTCTGGTTATCCATAAATACTATCGTTGCCGGCCCGGCGCTGATGGGCAGAGGCCCGATCACTACCTGTCCATAGGCGCCCGAAGCGCCGGTATTAGACGTCCAGCCGCTACCTGCATTGAAGCCGGTGACGTTGAGTGTTGCAAAGAACACATCGTCGTTCGGGTTCGAAGGCGTACCATTATCGTCGCATTCCACGCCGACGAGTGAGACAGCGATGCCGCACTGATCAGAACAGGATGCCGGAGCCTGGACCGTGACCACCTCGAAGCAGTCGGGGTCGGCTACAGACTGGATCAGTACCGTAACGCTACCCAGGCTGGCCGGGAACGGCCCTACCACCCTTGCCGGATAACCGGTAAAGGCGAAGGGATAGTACTGGACGATGGTGTCGCCGTTGACGATGGCGCGCCAGCCATTGCCGGCGTTGGCCGCGTCGGCCAGCAGCTCGAAGGTGAACAGGTCATCTGTCGGGTCGTTCGGCGTACCATTATCGTCGCACTCGATGTTGCTCACCTCGGTAGACGTGATATCGCAGGCCGACGAACACGGCGGCGGCGGTACGGCGGCGGCCAGTACACGGCAGGCTTCGTAGTCCGTATCCCAGATCGTAAAGCCGAACGGCAGGTCGAGGCCGATCGGGAAGGGCCCAAAGGTTACCGTTTCACCGTATTGCCCCGAGTAGCTTTCATTCAGGCCACTCGTATTGATGATCGTCTGCCAGCCATTCTGGCCGGTAGCAGTACCCGTCACAGTTAGCTGGAAAGTGAAGGTATCGTCGCTCGGGTCAGTCGGCGTGCCATTATCATTACAAACCGGGTCGGTTTGTTGTACGAACAGTTGGCATTCCACTTCTATGACCACACCATCGCCGTCATCCTCATCACCCGGGTCGTCATCAAAGTTGCCGTCGCCATCGGTATCTACACCGTTATCGGGCGTCGAGTCCACATCATTTTCATTGACTTCAATGATTTCTGCCAGGTTGCGATAGTCACCGCTGGCATTGACAGAAACCGTGATCGTCATGGTCTCCGTTTGTCCGTTTTCCAGCGTGCCAACCGTCCACAGGCCGGTAGCCGCATCATAAGATCCCTGGGTTGAGGTGTAGCTCTGGTACGCAAAGCCACTCAGGATCTTATCGTAAACGACTACACCGGTGGCCGTGCTCGGGCCCTGGTTCGTCACCGTAACCGTAAAGGTGATCAGTTCACCAGCTGCCGGGTTGGGGTTGTCCACCTCTTTTTCCAGAGCGAGGTCGACAACAGGAATTGGCTCAACTTCAGCACCGTCGCCGTCGTCTTCATCACCCGGGTCGTCAATGGAATCGCCGTTATCGTTCGTGTCAACGCCATTGCCTGGTTCGGAGTCGATGTCTACTGCGTTACCACCGATCTGGGTAACTTCAGCCAGGTTGAGGTAGTCACCGCTAGCGTTTACCGTAGCGATAATATCGATCGACCTCGACTGGCCGGCCAACAGTGCGCCAACGTTCCACAAGCCCGTAGCAGGGTTGTAGTTGCTGTTATCGGTCGAACCGACAAAGGTGTACCCACTGGGAAGTTGATCGACAACCTGGACAGCAGTAGCTGTGCTCGGGCCCTGGTTCGTCACCACAACCGTGAAAGTAACCTGGCTACCGACATTTACGGCCGTAGGCGTAACGGATTTTTCCAGTTCCAGGTCAACAACGGGTATCGGCATCACCGTGGCGTCATCTTCATCATCCTCAACAGGCGTATTGTTCACCATATTATCCGGTGTAGAATCCGGGTCGTACTGATCGGCATCCGTCACCTGTGCTACGTTGCGGTAGATCCCGTAGGCATTGACCGTTGCCTGGAAGGTGAGGCTGATGCTTCCACCTGCCTGTATGCTTAAACCACCCCAGCTGATCGTGTTGCCGTTTAATACACCGCCATTGCTGATGCCCGTAATGTTGCTGTAACCGCTCGGCACATAGTCTTCTACTGCTACATTGGTTGCATTGCTCGGGCCGGCGTTGCTCACCGTGAGCGTGAAAGTTACTACATCACCCACGTTCGGCGTATTGTCATTCACCGTCTTCACCAGGCTAAGGTCGATAATCTGCGGAAGGACCTCTTCGTTGTCCTCGTCATCTTCTGACTGGTCCCCGTCGTCGTTGTCCGGCGTGCTATCCGGGTCGTACTGGTCGCTATGGGTTACCTGGGATACGTTGAAGTAGCTCACGCCTGCAAGCGGCGCTTCCACCGTCGCGTCGAACGTCAGCGATACGCTGCCGCCGATGGCGATGTTCAGCCCGCTCCACGTGATCGTGCTGCCGCTCAGGGTACCACCGTTAGAGATGTTCGTGATGTTCGAGTAACCATTCGGCACATAGTCTTCTACTGCTACGTTCGTCGCAGCATCAGGCCCGGCGTTGCTTACCGTGATCGTGAACGTCACTTCATCGCCTACGTTCGGCGTATTGTCGTTCACCGTCTTCACCAGGCTCAGGTCGGCCGACTGCGGCACCACCTCTTCGTTGTCCTCGTCATCTTCTGACTGGTCCCCGTCGTCGTTGTCCGGCGTGCTATCCGGGTCATACTGGTCGCTATGGGTTACCTGCGATACGTTGAAGTAGCTCACGCCTGCAAGCGGCGCTTCCACCGTCGCATCGAACGTCAGCGATACGCTCCCGCCGATGGCGATGTTCAGCCCGCTCCACGTGATCGTGCTGCCGCTCAGGGTACCACCGTTAGAGATGTTCGTGATATTGCTGTAACCGTTCGGCACATAGTCTTCTACTGCTACGTTTGTCGCAGCATCAGGCCCGGCGTTGCTTACCGTGATCGTGAACGTCACTTCATCGCCTACGTTCGGCGTATTGTCGTTCACCGTCTTCACCAGGCTCAGGTCGGCTGACTGCGGCACCACCTCTTCGTTGTCCTCGTCATCTTCTGACTGGTCCCCGTCGTCGTTGTCCGGCGTGCTATCCGGGTCGTACTGGTCGCTATGGGTTACCTGGGCTACGTTGAAGTAGCTCACGCCTGCAAGCGGCGCTTCCACTGTCGCATCGAACGTCAGTGTTACGCTTCCACCGGTGGCGATGTTCAGCCCGGCCCACGTGATCGTGCTGCCGCTCAGGGTACCACCGTTAGAGATGTTCGTGATATTGCTGTAACCGTTCGGCACATAGTCTTCTACTGCTACGTTCGTCGCAGCATCAGGCCCAGCGTTGCTTACCGTGATCGTGAACGTCACTTCATCGCCTACGTTCGGCGTATTGTCGTTCACCGTCTTCACCAGGCTCAGGTCGGCTGACTGCGGCACCACCTCTTCGTTGTCCTCGTCATCTTCTGACTGGTCCCCGTCGTCGTTGTCCGGCGTGCTATCCGGGTCGTACTGGTCGCTATGGGTTACCTGCGATACGTTGAAGTAGCTCACGCCTGCAAGCGGCGCTTCCACTGTCGCATCGAACGTCAGTGTTACGCTTCCACCGGTGGCGATGTTCAGCCCGCTCCACGTGATCGTGCTGTGCTCTCAGGTACCACCGTTAGAGATGTTCGTGATATTGCTGTAACCGTTCGGCACATAGTCTTCTACTGCTACGTTCGTCGCAGCATCGGGCCCGGCGTTGCTTACCGTGATCGTGAACGTCACTTCATCGCCTACGTTCGGCGTATTGTCGTTCACCGTCTTCACCAGGCTCAGGTCGGCCGACTGCGGCACCACCTCTTCGTTGTCCTCGTCATCTTCTGACTGGTCCCCGTCGTCGTTGTCCGGCGTGCTATCCGGGTCATACTGGTCGCTATGGGTTACCTGCGATACGTTGAAGTAGCTCACGCCCGCAAGCGGCGCTTCCACCGTCGCATCGAACGTCAGTGTTACGCTTCCACCGGTGGCGATGTTCAGCCCGCTCCACGTGATCGTGCTGCCGCTCAGGGTACCACCGTTAGAGATGTTCGTGATATTGCTGTAACCGTTCGGCACATAGTCTTCTACTGCTACGTTCGTCGCAGCATCGGGCCCAGCGTTGCTTACCGTGATCGTGAACGTCACTTCATCGCCTACGTTCGGCGTATTGTCGTTCACCGTCTTCACCAGGCTCAGGTCGGCTGACTGCGGCACCACCTCTTCGTTGTCCTCGTCATCTTCTGACTGGTCCCCGTCGTCGTTGTCCGGCGTGCTATCCGGGTCGTACTGGTCGCTATGGGTTACCTGCGATACGTTGAAGTAGCTCACGCCTGCAAGCGGCGCTTCCACCGTCGCATCGAACGTCAGCGATACGCTCCCGCCGATGGCGATGTTCAGCCCGCTCCACGTGATCGTGCTGCCGCTCAGGGTACCACCGTTAGAGATGTTCGTGATATTGCTGTAACCGTTCGGCACATAGTCTTCTACTGCTACGTTCGTCGCAGCATCAGGCCCGGCGTTGCTTACCGTGATCGTGAACGTCACTTCATCGCCTACGTTCGGCGTATTGTCGTTCACCGTCTTCACCAGGCTCAGGTCGGCTGACTGCGGCACCACCTCTTCGTTGTCCTCGTCATCTTCTGACTGGTCCCCGTCGTCGTTGTCCGGCGTGCTATCCGGGTCATACTGGTCGCTATGGGTTACCTGCGATACGTTGAAGTAGCTCACGCCTGCAAGCGGCGCTTCCACCGTCGCATCGAACGTCAGCGATACGCTCCCGCCGATGGCGATGTTCAGCCCGCTCCACGTGATCGTGCTGCCGCTCAGGATACCACCGTTAGAGATGTTCGTGATGTTCGAGTAACCATTCGGCACGTAGTCTTCTACTGCTACGTTCGTCGCAGCATCAGGCCCGGCGTTGCTTACTGTGATCGTGAACGTCACTTCATCGCCTACGTTCGGCGTATTGTCGTTCACCGTCTTCACCAGGCTCAGGTCGGCTGACTGCGGCACCACCTCTTCGTTGTCCTCGTCATCTTCTGACTGGTCCCCGTCGTCGTTGTCCGGCGTGCTATCCGGGTCGTACTGGTCAGAGGCCGTTACCTGGGCTACGTTGAAGTAGCTCACGCCTGCAAGCGGCGCTTCCACCGTCGCATCGAACGTCAGCGATACGCTGCCGCCGATGGCGATGTTCAGCCCGCTCCACGTGATCGTGCTGCCGCTCAGGGTACCACCGTTAGAGATGTTCGTGATGTTCGAGTAACCATTCGGCACGTAGTCTTCTACTGCTACGTTCGTCGCAGCATCAGGCCCGGCGTTGCTTACCGTGATCGTGAACGTCACTTCATCGCCTACGTTCGGCGTATTGTCGTTCACCGTCTTCACCAGGCTCAGGTCGGCTGACTGCGGCACCACCTCTTCGTTGTCCTCGTCATCTTCTGACTGGTCCCCGTCGTCGTTGTCCGGCGTGCTATCCGGGTCCCATTGATCGCCTTTTGTTATTTCAGTTACGTTGAAGTAGCTCACGCCCGCAAGCGGCGCTTCCACCGTCGCATCGAACGTCAGCGATACGCTCCCGCCGATGGCGATGTTCAGCCCGCTCCACGTGATCGTGCTGCCGCTCAGGATACCACCGTTAGAGATGTTCGTGATGTTCGAGTAACCATTCGGCACGTAGTCTTCTACTGCTACGTTCGTCGCAGCATCAGGCCCGGCGTTGCTTACCGTGATCGTGAACGTCACTTCATCGCCTACGTTCGGCGTATTGTCGTTCACCGTCTTCACCAGGCTCAGGTCGGCTGACTGCGGCACCACCTCTTCGTTGTCCTCGTCATCTTCTGACTGGTCCCCGTCGTCGTTGTCCGGCGTGCTATCCGGGTCCCATTGATCGCCTTTTGTTATTTCAGTTACGTTGAAGTAGCTCACGCCTGCAAGCGGCGCTTCCACCGTCGCATCGAACGTCAGCGATACGCTCCCGCCGATGGCGATGTTCAGCCCGCTCCACGTGATCGTGCTGCCGCTCTGGTAGATACCACGTCGTTGGTGTTGTTCGTCTGCCGTTCGAGTTATGATGCCCGTCTTGCGTTCACCGCGTCGCTATCCGCCGTGTCGTCGCATCGTGGCGTTGCGTTACCGTGATCGTGAACGTACACTTCATCGCCTACGTTCGGCGACCGGGTTCGTTCATACGCAGGTACCGTGACTGCGGCACCACCTCTTCGTTGTCCTCGTGACTGGTCCCCGTCGTCGTTGTCCGGCGTGTGGATGCCGTACTGGTCTTGCCGTTTACTGTGCTCGCACGTTGAAGTGTCACGTCGCGGCGCTTACGAACGTCAGTTGATATGCCCGTACCGCCAGCCAGCCCGCTCCACGTGATCGTGCTGCCGCTCAGGTACCACCGTTAGAGATGTTCGTGATGTTCGAGTAACCATTCGGCACGTAGTCTTCTACTGCTACGTTCGTCGCAGCATCAGGCCCGGCGTTGCTTACTGTGATCGTGAACGTCACTTCATCGCCTACGTTCGGCGTATTGTCGTTCACCGTCTTCACCAGGCTCAGGTCGGCTGACTGCGGTACTACAACAGCATCGTCACCATCATCTTCATCATCCGGGTCCTGAGAGCCGTCGGGATCCTGAGAGCCAATCAACCCATCATTATCCGTATCCGCACCGTTGCCAGGCGTAGAATCGACATCGTACTGGTCGGCGCTTGTTACCTCAGCTATGTTGATATAGCTGATTCCAGCGCCAGGAGCTTCCACAACAGCGGTAAACGTCAGGGTGGCCGTCATACCTGCGGGGATGTTGATACCCGTCCAGGATATTTGATTACCATTCAAAATACCACCGCCATTGATGTTTCCAATATTTGAATAACCATTCGGAATAAGGTCCTCTACAGATACATTGGTTGCAGCATCGGGCCCGGCGTTGGACACGTATATCTCGAAGGTCACTTCATCACCTACATTAGGCGTAGCATTATCTACAACCTTAACCAACTGGATGTCGATGCTTTGGGGAGTAACCCCTGCATTGTCCTCGTCATCCTCAGACTGGTCGCCATCATCGTTGTTTGGCGTACTGTCCGTATCAAACTGGCCTGCCGCAGTCACCTGTGCGGTGTTAAGGTAATTCACTCCTGCCCCTGGGGCTTCTACTACTGCCATAAAGGTGAAGATGAGGGTCTCATCTACATCAACATTCAGGCCGCTCCAGGTAATGGTGTTACCGTTAAGCACACCGCCTCCCGTTATTCCGGTAATTGCGCTATATCCATTGGGTACGACATCCTCGAAAGTAACCTGGGTAGCCGGCCGCGGGCCGCGGTTGTAAAGTGAGATCGTAAAGGTCACCTGATCGCCAACGTTTGGCGTAGGATCATTTACATCCTTAACCAATTCAAGGTCGATCAACTGGTAGAAGCCGGCGTCATTGGTGTTGTCCGTCTCACCGCTCTCCAGGTTGATGATACCCGTCTTACCGTTCACCGCGTCGCTATCCGCCGTGTCGTCGCCACCTTGGTTAGCCTGAGAGTTATCATAACCAGAGGGTGTTACAAATTCCACGATATAGTTGCCCGGGACCAGGTTCGTGAAGCTATACGAACCGTCGGCTGCCGTTACCGTGCTCTGCAGGAAGTTCATGTTCTCGTCCAGCAGGTTCACCGTCACGCCGCCAATGCCCGTAGCACCGTCGTCCTGGATGCCGTTCGCATTCGTGTCTTCCCAAACGTAATCGCCAAGCGCGGCAGGCTGGTAGAAGCCGGCGTCATTGGTGTTGTCCGTCTCGCCGCTTTCCAGGTTGATGATGCCCGTCTTGCCGTTCACCGCGTCGCTATCCGCCGTGTCGTCGCCACCCTGGTTGGCCGGCGTGGCCTCATAACCCGACGGCGTACCGAACTCTACGATATAGTCGCCAGGCGCCAGGCCCGTGAAGCTGTACGAACCGTCGGCTGCCGTTACCGTGCTCTGCAGAAAGTTCATGTTCTCGTCCAGCAGGTTCACCGTCACGCCGCCAATGCCCGTAGCACCGTCATCCTGGATGCCGTTCGCATTCGTGTCTTCCCAAACGTAATCGCCAAGCGCGGCAGGCTGGTAGAAACCGGCGTCATTGGTGTTGTCCGTCTCGCCGCTTTCCAGGTTGATGATGCCCGTCTTGCCGTTCACCGCGTCGCTATCCGCCGTGTCGTCGCCACCCTGGTTGGCCGGCGTGGCCTCATAGCCACCCGGCGTTACAAATTCTACGATATAGTTGCCCGGGACCAGGTTCGTGAAGCTGTACGAACCATCAGCTGCCGTTACCGTGCTCTGCAGGAAGTTCATGTTCTCGTCCAGCAGGTTCACCGTCACGCCGCCGATACCCGTAGCGCCGTCGTCCTGGATACCGTTGCCGTTCGTGTCTTCCCAGACGTAATCGCCTATGGCAGCGACCCTGTAATAACCCGCGTCGTTGGTGAGGTCATTTTCTCCAGGAACGAGGTTAATTATACCCGTCCGTCCCGTATTCGGGTCCGCATCGCTGTCCTGCGGGTCGTCACCTACCGTATTCAGTTGAAGGGTCGTGAAGTAACCGAAAGGCGCGACAAATTCAACGATGTAGTTGCCCGTACAGAGCTGGTTGAATTCGTAGAAGCCTCCACCGGAAGTAGTCGTTTCCTCTATGAAGGAGCCGTTTTCATCCAACAGCCTTACTGTTACATTATCGATCCCTGGTTCATTATTGTCCTGGATACCGTTGCGGTTAATATCTTCCCAAACCAGGTCTCCCAGAGAGGCTACTGCCGTTACCGTAAGGGTAACGATATTGGAGGTTGCTTCACCGCAGCCAGTGCCGGCACAAATATAGCGGGCACGGTATTCATAGTCGCCGGCAGTAAGCGCCGGGTCAGTGTTATAGGTATTACCAGTGCCTACGATCATCCACTGATCGTTTGCATCGGCCCGGAATTCCCAGATCACATCCTGGCAGTTCAAACCACCGCTCGTGCTAGCCGTAAGCGTAGTGGTTTCATCATGTTCGCATATCTCCGAATCGTCGATGGTGATAGAAACCGAAGGATCGTCAACGACGACAACAGTAGCAGCATTTGAGGCAGCTGCATTACAGCCCCCGCCTGTACAGCTATAAGTAGCGCGGTAGTACTTCGTGCCGGCCGTTGTCGTAGATGGGGTATAGGTAGCCCCTGTAGCGCCGCTGATATCCGTCCAGTTGTCCGTGCCGTTCGGGCTCGTCTGCCATTGGATCGTACACGTACCCGTGCCGCCACCTGGCGTTGCCGTCAACATCACACTGCCATCTACACATACGGTAGAATTAGAAGGGCTGATGCTGACAGTGGGGTCTGGTTCAACAACGATCGTTGCCGTGTTCGAGGTGGATGCATTGCAGCCGCCGCCCGTACAGCTATAGGTTGCGCGGTAGTATTTCGTGCCGGCTGTCGTCGTAGAGGGGTTATACGTTGCGCCTGTTGCGCCGCTGATATCCGTCCAGTTGCTCGTCCCGTTCGGGCTCGACTGCCACTGGATCGTGCAGGTACCCGTGCCGCCGCTCGTTGTTGCCGTCAGCGTCACGCTGCCGCCTTCGCATACCGTGCTGTTCGACGGGCTGATGCTCACCGTCGGGTCCGGTTCAACAACGATCGTTGCCGTGTTCGAGGTGGATGCATTGCAGCCGCCGCCCGTACAGCTGTAGGTTGCGCGGTAGTATTTCGTGCCGGCTGTCGTCGTAGAGGGGTTATACGTTGCGCCTGTTGCGCCGCTGATATCCGTCCAGTTGCTCGTCCCGTTCGGGCTCGACTGCCACTGGATCGTGCAGGTACCCGTGCCGCCGCTCGTTGTTGCCGTCAGCGTCACGCTGCCGCCTTCGCATACCGTGCTGTTCGACGGGCTGATGCTCACCGTCGGGTCCGGTTCAACAACGATCGTTGCCGTGTTCGAGGTGGATGCATTGCAGCCGCCGCCCGTACAGCTGTAGGTTGCGCGGTAGTATTTCGTGCCGGCTGTCGTCGTAGAGGGGTTATACGTTGCGCCTGTTGCGCCGCTGATATCCGTCCAGTTGCTCGTCCCGTTCGGGCTCGACTGCCACTGGATCGTACACGTACCCGTGCCGCCGCTCGTTGTTGCCGTCAGCGTCACGCTGCCGCCTTCGCATACCGTGCTGTTCGACGGGCTGATGCTCACCGTCGGGTCTGGTTCAACAACGATCGTTGCCGTGTTCGAGGTGGATGCATTGCAGCCGCCGCCCGTACAGCTATAGGTTGCTCGGTAGTATTTCGTGCCGGCTGTCGTCGTAGAGGGGTTATACGTTGCGCCTGTTGCGCCGCTGATATCCGTCCAGTTGCTCGTCCCGTTCGGGCTCGACTGCCACTGGATCGTGCAGGTACCCGTGCCGCCGCTCGTAGTTGCCGTCAGCGTCACGCTGCCGCCTTCGCATACTGTGCTGTTCGACGGGCTGATGCTCACCGTCGGGTCTGGTTCGACTACGATCGTTGCCGTGTTCGAGGTAGCCGGGTCACAGCCGCCGCCCGTACAGCTATATACAGCGCGGTAGTAGGTAGTACCTGGAGCTGTCGTAGATGGTGCGTAAGTCGAACTATTCGCTCCATTAATATTAGTCCAGCTGTTGGTTCCGTTCGGGCTCGATTGCCATTGAACATTGCAGATGCCTGCTCCACCAGAAGTAGTGGCCGTCAACGTTACATTTCCACCCATACAAACGGAGGCAGAAGATGGGTCAATATTGACTGTCGGATCGGGCTCTACGATGACTGTGGCGATGTTGGAGACTGCCTCGTCACAGCCCCCGCCTGTACAGCTGTAAATAGCCCGGAAATACATTGTGCCAATTGCCGCCGTTGATGGGGCGTAAGTCATCCCCATGGCGCCACTGATATCCGTCCAGTTGCTCGTGCCGTTCGGGCTCGTTTGCCATTGCAGGCCGCAGGTGCCTGCGCCACCATTTTGGGTAGCCACCAGGGTGATATTTCCACCCATACAAACTGTATTGGTGGGCGGGTTGATCGTAACTGAAGGATCTTCTATTATTACTACCAGTGCGGTATTAGAAGTGGATGCATCGCAATCGCCCGCCGTGCAGCTATAAACTGCCCTATAGTAGGTAGACCCCGTGGTAGTGCTCGAAGGCTGGTAGGTTGTACCCATTGCGCCACTGATATCTGCCCAGGCGGTTAGGCCATTCGGGCTCGACTGCCACTGAATAGAGCAGGTACCTGTACCGCCACTTACCGTTGCCGTAAGCGTAAGGTTTCCGCCTACGCATAATGTCGTTGCCGGTGGATTGATACTGATGATTGGGTCAGGCGCTACGACAACGGTTGCCGTATTGGACACCGAAGCATCACAGCCACCACCCGTACAATTATAAACTGCCCGGTAATAGAAGGTCCCGGGAACAGTAGTCAAAGGAACATAGGTGAGGTTGGTTGCACCATTGATGTCCGTCCAGCTGCTCGTCCCGTTCGGGCTCGACTGCCACTGGATCGTGCAGGTACCCGTGCCGCCGCTCGTTGTTGCCGTCAGCGTCACGCTGCCGTCTTCGCATACCGTGCTGTTCGACGGGCTGATGCTCACCGTCGGGTCCGGTTCAACAACGATCGTTGCCGTGTTCGAGGTGGATGCGTTGCAGCCGCCGCCCGTGCAGCTATAGGTTGCTCGGTAGTATTTCGTGCCGGCTGTCGTCGTAGAGGGGTTATACGTTGCGCCTGTTGCGCCGCTGATATCCGTCCAGTTGCTCGTCCCGTTCGGGCTCGACTGCCACTGGATCGTGCAGGTACCCGTGCCGCCGCTCGTTGTTGCCGTCAGCGTCACGCTGCCGCCTTCGCATACCGTGCTGTTCGACGGGCTGATGCTCACCGTCGGGTCTGGTTCAACAACGATCGTTGCCGTGTTCGAGGTGGATGCATTGCAGCCGCCGCCCGTGCAGCTATAGGTTGCTCGGTAGTATTTCGTGCCGGCTGTCGTCGTAGAGGGGTTATACGTTGCGCCTGTTGCGCCGCTGATATCCGTCCAGTTGCTCGTCCCGTTCGGGCTCGACTGCCACTGGATCGTGCAGGTACCCGTGCCGCCGCTCGTTGTTGCCGTCAGCGTCACGCTGCCGCCTTCGCATACCGTGCTGTTCGACGGGCTGATGCTCACCGTCGGGTCTGGTTCAACAACGATCGTTGCCGTGTTCGAGGTGGATGCATTGCAGCCGCCGCCCGTGCAGCTATAGGTTGCTCGGTAGTATTTCGTGCCGGCTGTCGTCGTAGAGGGGTTATACGTTGCGCCTGTTGCGCCGCTGATATCCGTCCAGTTGCTCGTCCCGTTCGGGCTCGACTGCCACTGGATCGTGCAGGTACCCGTGCCGCCGCTCGTTGTTGCCGTCAGCGTCACGCTGCCGCCTTCGCATACCGTGCTGTTCGACGGGCTGATGCTCACCGTCGGGTCTGGTTCAACAACGATCGTTGCCGTGTTCGAGGTGGATGCATTGCAGCCGCCGCCCGTGCAGCTATAGGTTGCTCGGTAGTATTTCGTGCCGGCTGTCGTCGTAGAGGGGTTATACGTTGCGCCTGTTGCGCCGCTGATATCCGTCCAGCTGCTCGTCCCGTTCGGGCTCGACTGCCACTGGATCGTGCACGTACCCGTGCCGCCGCTCGTTGTTGCCGTCAGCGTCACGCTGCCGCCTTCGCATACCGTGCTGTTCGACGGGCTGATGCTCACCGTCGGGTCTGGTTCGACTACGATCGTTGCCGTGTTCGAGGTGGATGCATTGCAGCCGCCGCCCGTGCAGCTATAGGTTGCTCGGTAGTATTTCGTGCCGGCTGTCGTCGTAGAGGGGTTATACGTTGCGCCTGTTGCGCCGCTGATATCCGTCCAGTTGCTCGTCCCGTTCGGGCTCGACTGCCACTGGATCGTGCAGGTACCCGTGCCGCCGCTCGTTGTTGCCGTCAGCGTCACGCTGCCGCCTTCGCATACCGTGCTGTTCGACGGGCTGATGCTCACCGTCGGGTCTGGTTCGACCACGATCGTTGCCGTGTTCGAGGTGGATGCATTGCAGCCGCCGCCCGTGCAGCTATAGGTTGCTCGGTAGTATTTCGTGCCGGCTGTCGTCGTAGAGGGGTTATACGTTGCGCCTGTTGCGCCGCTGATATCCGTCCAGTTGCTCGTCCCGTTCGGGCTCGACTGCCACTGGATCGTGCAGGTACCCGTGCCGCCGCTCGTTGTTGCCGTCAGCGTCACGCTGCCGCCTTCGCATACCGTGCTGTTCGACGGGCTGATGCTCACCGTCGGGTCTGGTTCAACAACGATCGTTGCCGTGTTCGAGGTGGATGCATTGCAGCCGCCGCCCGTGCAGCTATAGGTTGCTCGGTAGTATTTCGTGCCGGCTGTCGTCGTAGAGGGGTTATACGTTGCGCCTGTTGCGCCGCTGATATCCGTCCAGTTGCTCGTCCCGTTCGGGCTCGACTGCCACTGGATCGTGCAGGTACCCGTGCCGCCGCTCGTTGTTGCCGTCAGCGTCACGCTGCCGCCTTCGCATACCGTGCTGTTCGACGGGCTGATGCTCACCGTCGGGTCTGGTTCAACAACGATCGTTGCCGTGTTCGAGGTGGATGCATTGCAGCCGCCGCCCGTGCAGCTATAGGTTGCTCGGTAGTATTTCGTGCCGGCTGTCGTCGTAGAGGGGTTATACGTTGCGCCTGTTGCGCCGCTGATATCCGTCCAGTTGCTCGTCCCGTTCGGGCTCGACTGCCACTGGATCGTGCAGGTACCCGTGCCGCCGCTCGTTGTTGCCGTCAGCGTCACGCTGCCGCCTTCGCATACCGTGCTGTTCGACGGGCTGATGCTCACCGTCGGGCCCGGTTCAACAACGATCGTTGCCGTGTTCGAGGTGGATGCGTTGCAGCCGCCGCCCGTGCAGCTATAGGTTGCTCGGTAGTATTTCGTGCCGGCTGTCGTCGTAGAGGGGTTATACGTTGCGCCTGTTGCGCCGCTGATATCCGTCCAGCTGCTCGTCCCGTTCGGGCTCGACTGCCACTGGATCGTGCAGGTACCCGTGCCGCCGCTCGTTGTTGCCGTCAGCGTCACGCTGCCGCCTTCGCATACCGTGCTGTTCGACGGGCTGATGCTCACCGTCGGGTCTGGTTCAACAACGATCGTTGCCGTGTTGGATACAGCTGCGTTGCAACTTCCCTCTGTACAGGTATACCTTGCACGATAGTAAAAGGTGCCGGCGCTGGATGCGGAGGGAGAATAAGTGGTGCCAGAAGCGCCGCTGATATCTGACCAGCTGCCTGACCCTGTCGGGCTCGATTGCCACTGAACCGTGCAGGTGCCCGTTCCACCACTTGGGGTAGCTGTCAGCGTCACGTTACCGCCTACACATATCGTGTTGTTCGACGGGCTGATGCTTATCGATGGGTCTGGTGATACGACGACGGTAGCCGTATTGGAATTGCCGGTATTACAGCCACCGCCGGAACAGGAATAGGTAGCCCTGAAATATGTCGTTCCAGCAGAAGCAGTAGATGGCGAATAAGTAGAACCTGTAGCACCGCTGATATTAGACCAGCTTCCCGAGCCTGTTGGGCTCGATTGCCACTGGATCGTACAACTTCCCGTGCCGCCGCTGGCGGTAGCCGTCAAAGTTATGCTGCCTCCGACGCAGGTTGTAGACGAGGAAGGCGTAATGCTGATGCTGGGGTCGGGTAAAACCGTTACCACGACCTGGTCAGTAGCAGAACAATCACCGCAATCGGTAACCGTAACCGTATACGTGGCCGTAGAGGAGGGGTTCACCGTTATAGACTGGGTAGTCGCGCCGTTGCTCCAGCTATAAGATAGAGGGCATGAAGTACACTGCTTGTATACGGCGTCGACGTAGAAGTGCGCACCGTATTCATCCGTTATCTTTATATATCTGCAATTAGCCGGCACCTGGAAACATAGGTCCTGATAGGATGTATTGGAAAAAGAGTAGGAACCAATGAGGGAATAGCCTGCGCTTGGAGGATATACGCCATCGGGAGCATACCAGGCTTTGATCTGGGACGTACCCCCGCTTGCCGTTTTAACGCGAACGCAAACGGTATTCCCAGCCGTTATCGTGTTACCCATATCCCAGACAACCCTGGTATAGGTATTCGTTGAGGAGGCATAAAAATACGTTCCCGACAAGTCTGGCGCACCAAGAGATGCGCTTGTATTGTTAACGTTGCCAGTGGAATGTGCGATAGCCTGCGCATACTGGTTGCAGTCGCTGGTGGAAGCTGACGCCGTCAGGGTTACGCTTCCTCCGGCACAAATCGTTTGGTCAGGGCCAGCATTTGCAGTAATGCTGCAAGGCTGCGTTATTGTTGAATAACTGATACATACGCTGGAAGGCACAACAGAATTAGGGTTAGATCCGTCGCCTGTACCGTAGGTACTATTGCTCCAGTGCACCAGCAATATTTTGTCGGCGCCGTTTGGCAAGGTAGCAGAACCCAGTGAGCCGGCCCATTCATCACTGGTTAGGCCAGTGGCAATGCCATCGTTATTCGTTTCTCCGGTCCAGCCAGATGACCACTGAACCACGTTATTTTTCAGGAAAACGACCCTGAAGCGCTCATTGGGTTGGTCGCCCGTACTGGCGCGGTTGAGGTAACCGTCCCAGGCGATGGCTTCTGAAACGTTTACGCTGACCGGGCCCGAGAACGCCGATGGCAAAGTACCGGGGATCTGGAACTGAGTGGTTTGCCCTGCCACGAATCGGACATCGACAGTTGGCAGGGTATTGTTATAATCTGTAATGTTGTTTTCCCAAAGCAATGCCCCTGCACTACAGTTGGGGTTGGAAGGAGGTGTGACCGCAACGATAGTAAAAGTAAAGGTAAGCTCGTCACACACACTTCCCGCCGCGTTATCCTGGCTGTAGGCCTTTACGTTAACCGTATATGTGCCGGGGCCGGGGTTCCAGGCACCTGCACCGGAGCCGGGGTATTCATACGGATATGTATTCTCCGTGACCGTGCCGGAAGCGCTGCCTGAAACGGTGAATTTTATACTTTCTACGTTCCCGCTCACCAGTGCTTCGATATTAAAGCTGGCGGGAAGGCTGCCCTGGGCGTAGGATGCACCATTCTGTATTACCACATCAGAGCCGCCTCCAAGGTCGTTCAGCACCACATTATCGATCTCGCCGCAGGCGCAATCCTTTTTCACCAGAGGCTGGGCGTTGGAAATATCCGGCATGTAAAATTTCAACTGCCCGGCGATACCGCCCGATACGGAGGTAACGGCGTTTTTGGCATTATTGCACAGGGTGTTGCAGCTCGACTGGTTGAGTATACCCCAGATGGCCTGGTTTATCGTGCTTTCGGAGTACCCCTGGCTATAAGCATTGCAGAAGAGCCAGTTGATGCGTTCCGCCTCAAGTTCAGATACACTAGCGCCGGTATAGTTGGTTTCTGTATAGTGGACTTCTCCCAGCTTATAGCCACCGGAGGGTTGTGCCGGGTAGCTGCCGTGGATATCTATACAGAACGAGCGATAGGAAGTCTGGACATTACAGCTGGCGTCTATCCTGGCGATACAGGTTACGTTATAGTATTGTGTGACAATATAGGTGTTAGGCACCAGCAGCGATTTGTTGATCGAAACCGACTGCCCATCACAGTTGGTATACGTAATATAACCGGTGCCGCAGGGGGTGCGCAAAGGCGTGGTCGTACCGCTGAAGGGGAACAGTAAAATGTCGCCACCGGCATGCTCGAGGGAGTGTGCGATGGCCTGCCCATAGATGCTTCCACTGCCATTTTTTACCAGATGAGCTTCCGGGGCCAGCACCGTACCGAAGAGGTTGTTATCACCCTGGAGGACAAGCTGGGGCGCATTGTAGAAATTGAAAAGCAGGTGTGCGCCTTGTTCCGGGCTCAGCCCTTCAAACTGCGGTATATTCCAGGTAAAACCTTCCGAGGCATCGACATTGAAGGCCACGGTTGTGCTACCCGTTGGGATTATGTTAAAAGCAATGGCCTGGTAGGAGGATAATTCCTGAGCAGAGATATGGATAATATTGAACTTACCGGCATGGATCTTCACTTTGGCCCGGCCCGGCCCATCGGCCTGAAGGCTGGCGTTTGCCTCCTGTGCAGCCAGCCCGGCAGAAGCGCCCTGAAGTTCGTCGAATGCCGTGCTGAAGTCTACCATACCGGTGCCGCCTACCGTGTATTGTGGTTGCGGCACTCCGATCGTAAGGCGAGGAGTAGAATTAGGCCCTTCGTTGGCGATCTTCGTGATGCCATCTCCTTCATAAATGCCAGAACCTGTGAGATCGCCCAGTTTGGCCGCCCCTCCGTTGAGCACGTTCAGGCCGGTGCCCGACTGGTATTCCAGCCGCCCGTTTACCAGCAGAGCAACGGGGAATGCTTCGTTTTCAGGATTAAAGTTCCCAGCGTCGGAGGTAGCCACATCGTAATGGCCCGACAGTATAAGGTTGCCGCCAATAGCAACGGCCCCTTGAGCGGAGCCGTTGGACAAGTTTGCTGATTCAGCTACAAAAACATTAAAACCCTGGGCTGCCAGCACGGGGTTGGACACCATTAACTGAAGGGGGTTGTCTTCTTCAGCACCATCCAGGTTGCTGCGGGTGCGGTAGGTGCTGAGCAATTCCTCTGTGCAACCTGTACCAATTACCAGAGGCTCCGCTAATGTACTGGCTTTACAACCATCGCTCTCTCGGATCACGTAGGCCGGCCCGTAAGTCCCCGGAGCGAGCCCTGTGACCTCCAGCTGTGTTCCCTGAAAAACGCCGTGGTCGACCTCGCCTTTAGCTCCATGCCCTATCATGACCCGATAGGATGTGGAGCTATCGCCGTTGTCGTCTGCAATGGACAAACGGATCGCCCCATCTCTTGCTCCACAACCGGAAACCTGCAACGCTTGTGCAGACAGAACGCGCAGAGAAGGGCAAGCCCTTTCCTGGCGAAAGCTTTCGGCCTGATTATCAGCATCGAGTTGGCCAAAGGCAGTCAGGTTGGCCAGGAGCAACAGCCCGGAAAAGCAAAAGCGGGCTATGAATGAAGACAGGCTCCTTGATGCGTAGTCATTAGGGTTTTTAGCCGTCTTGCTGGAAGATAGGTACAAGTTCTTCATTTTTTGAAGGAGTTGATGGGTAGAAAGAGTAGATGTATACGAGGGCAGCATGCCCACTGAAGCCATGCCCCGAAGGAGGAGGCATGAGTCAATTGTGCTTTTTACAGAAGGTTCCCGTTTGTCTGATCTCATGTTGCGTATTTGTTTACATGTATCAGGCTGCTTGCCAAAAAGGCAAGGAAAGGCCAGCCTGAATCGGGGCGTTTTTTCCCGTTCAGGTAAAAGTTATTACAGTGTAAAATGGAGGGAACCCCTGACAATACTAGCCTGTCAAGGCCATAGGAGTAACCCCATCCTTGCTAAACAGGAATGGCAAAACGGCATACCCGCGCCATTCAGTTAAAAGAACCAGGTGTGGTAGAGATTGACGGGAAACCTCCTCAAAAAGAGGTAAAGTGCAGCCAATACTCAGTGTTGTTCGTGTTTGCCACTACCTGATCGTAGTTTATTCTTCATCCCGGGCAAAGGCCCGAAACAGCCTTACATACCCGTAAATAGCATATACTATTTAGGCTTGAAGTGCGAAGGCTTCCGCACCAGGCTTTTTCTTTTTTGATTTATAAGGGGGAACTAATAAACATTAAGAGTATACAAGGGGAAATATTATTTGCATCAAAGGTATTCTCTTTGCAGAGATTCAAAGGTAATTCTGTTTTTCTTTTTATAAAAAAATAACATGAATAAATTTAAGAAATAAATTTCAAATTTATCATAAATAACTGTATATCAGGTGTATAAAAACACAGATTGACACAAAAATCTAAACAACTCTTATTATTTGTGACATTTTTATGCAGTTTACACGTGCAGCAACAGGGTGAAACACCATTGCGTACCCGCTCAAAGCCCCCTTTCCTACCTGCTACCCGGCTTTCCGGGTGCCCATAGGCAGAAAACACCTTGTTATAAGGCGCACATAAAACGGCCTGAAACAAGCATGCTTTGTTATATGCCTGAATTGAATGAGCGCTGCAATGGCACTCAGTCACCGCATTGATCTTGTTTTGGTTTTATGGAATGTGCCATAGGGAGGAGGGAGGGAGCTGTACCCTATGCCGGCGCTCCGGCCAGCATAGGGATGTGTTGTGTTGTTGTAAATGTTTGTCATCGTTAGAGTCTATCGTTGAAACTTAACCATAAATGCTACCACCTTCAAAGTTGAGCTCAACTTTGAAGCCTATGCTAAAAAACGCTTTTATGATAGGGGACTCTGGAGCGACAGATGCATATAAAAGAGACTGCCTCACAAGAGAACAGAGCGCTGTATGTGCATACTTCGCTTACCTGATCTTGTAACTGCCTAGCCAAGGTAAAGGCCTCAGGCCCTAAAGCAGGTTTACGCTGCCAAGGAATGCTAAACAGTTACTTTGTTGTGCATATTATCTGAATTGGAGGGGGAAAGGAGAATCTATTAAGTACAAATATAATATAAGTAATCACATTACACAAAAAAAGATTTGACTTTTTTTTACAGCGATGACGGGGCTGAATACCTTTTATAATTGCAATATGGGCAATAGCAGTAAAACACACATGCAAATATCTGATAATCAACTTATTATAAAAGAAGCTGCGAAACACCTGCAGGAGCATGGCCTTCCAGCAAACAGGATGTGACATATCTACTTAAAAAAACGAGAGCCGAGGCGAATCGCCCCGGCCCTCAACATTAAACAAATATGCACAATCTTGTATATCTTTCGAATTGCCAAACCGGCATATCTTTTGTCTTATCAGTGGTTGCCTGTTGTTGCCTTTGCTTGAAAAGCCCGGTCCACCAGGCACACGGCTTGAACTCAACCAATAAGAAGGGTTGTGTAATTGTTTGGGGTGTTCACCAAAGGCGGCTCCTCTTACGAAACAACGTCAAAAGGCATACACTCAATGGCGAGGGGTAGGGGAATACTCACAGGAAACTTTCAGCAATAAATGCCTGGTGTAATTTTCTCGCGTTATAATTCACCGCTAATTTAATACTTTCCAGCATTGAGACCAAGCGCTCATGGCTAATATACAACAATTAGTGACATGAAAAAATTGATATCCCTTGATAAAAAGGATAATATTTATATTGATAATCAATTACTTAATTTTGAATCAACCTGCAATATATGACACATTCCCAAGGTAAATTATTTTATTAACCGCTCCTAAGTAGTGTTCAGAGTTTGTTTGGAGCCGCATTCTCATTGCCCTGAAAATGCGGCTCGCTGGTAGGAGTGCATCCTGTATTTTTCTTACTTTACCCAAATGAATGCGAAGTGGCAGCCCTACATCAATGGTTTTAAAGCATACCTGCTGCTGGAACGCTCCCTCTCGGGCCATACAGCGGATGCCTATTTGTCTGACCTCGATAAGCTCCAGCAGTTCCTGGCGCTCCACAACTATTCCCTTTCCCCCCAGGAAGTCAGGGGGCAACACCTGGAGCACTTCCTGAAATGGCTGAACGAACTGGGCCTGGCAGCCCGCTCGCAGTCGAGGCTGGTCTCTGCCCTTAAGACGTTTTACAAATACCTGCTGCTGGAAAATATCGTAGAGGCCGACCCTACCGAAATGGTCGACGCGCCACGCCTGAGCCGTAAGATACCGGAAGTGCTGTCTTATGACGAGATCCAACGCATGCTCTCGGCCATCGACCTGAGCCATCCACAGGGCACTCGCAACCGGGCCATCCTCGAAACCCTTTACGCCTGTGGCCTGCGCGTCAGCGAACTCACCCAGCTGCGCCTGTCCAATCTATACCTCGACATCGGCTTCGTCAAGGTTGTCGGCAAAGGCGACAAGGAGCGCATCGTCCCCATCGGGGCCGAGGCCATCAAACACATCCGGCTTTACCTGGACGGCGAGCGGCGGGGGTTGATGAATATCCGGCGGGGGCAGGAAGATATCCTGTTCCTCAACCGGCGCGGCAAAGGCCTGAGCCGGGTTATGGTCTTCCTTCTCGTCAAAGAAGCGGCGGCAGCGGCCGGCATCACAAAAAACGTAAGCCCACACACCTTCAGGCACTCCTTCGCCACCCACCTCATCGAAGGCGGCGCCGACCTGCGGGCCGTGCAGGATATGCTGGGCCACGAATCTATCATCACCACCGAGATCTATACCCACCTGGATACGGACTATCTCCGGGAGACGATCATAGCCTTCCACCCCCGAAACCGGAAAGGCAATTGAACGGATGGATGGCTATCGGGCCTCGCTGCGCTCAACGTGCTATCCTTTGCCAGTTTTCTGCCAATTCTGACAAATCCTGGTATATTTGCATGTCGAAAATCTGAGCCATGGAAGAGTGGGAACTGGAATATGAATGGCTTCGCATACGCCACCTCGTCAAAGATGCTTTTGGGCGAGACGAACTACCCGGCCTCAACGCCGTGCTGTTCCTCATCGGCATTCAGGAGCTTGGGCGCTGGCCTGATTCTTTTACCAAAGAAGAGAAACAGGACCTCATGCATATCGGGGTCTGCCGGCTGCTCAGCTACGACGGCTTCTACGAGTTTGCAGGCCGCGACGCCGATGGTTGGCCACACTACAAAATGGCCAGGCCTGTCAAGGTAAAAGGCATGGAAGGCCAGGAAAAACTGCTCATGGAAAAGGCCATCCAGTATTTCCGGGAGATGGAAGAGGAGTGAGAGCTTGTTCTATTAACTGTGCTGAGCGCTAAGCGCGGAAAACATATAAAAGCAGAAAAATGAAAAATATCGTATTATTCGCCGGTTTGTTAATGCTGCTGGCAGGGTGTGGTTCCAAAGGCCCTTCCTATGCCGTTATCGATACCAAATTCGGCCAGATGAAAGTTGAACTATTCGACGACACGCCCCTGCACCGCGACAATTTCATCAAACTGGCCAAGGAGGGCTATTATGACAGCTTGCTGTTCCACCGCGTCATCCAGGGCTTTATGATACAGGGCGGCGACCCCAACTCCCGCAATGCAGCCCCCGGGCAGCCGTTGGGCCAGGGCGGGCCCGACTATACCATCAAGCCCGAATTCGGCAAGCTCCACGTCACCGGGGCCCTGGCCGCTGCAAGGCTGCCCGACGACGTCAACCCGGGCAAGGAGTCGTCCGGCTCTCAGTTCTACATTGTTCAAGGCCAGCCCCTCACCAGCGACCTGCTCAGCAGGGTCGAAGAACAGCTCGGCATCAAATATACCCCTGAACAGATCCAGGAATACCTGCAGAAAGGCGGCTATCCACCGCTCGACGGCTCCTATACCGTTTTTGGCAGGGTAGTTGAAGGGCTGGACGTGCTCAACGAGATCGCCGCACAGCCCACTGACCCCAACGACTACCGGCCAACAGAGGATATCAGGATGGCCATACACATTTTGAATTGATTGTTTCACAAAAAAGCTCATCTTATGAAGCTAACGCTGATGGCCCGCCTAAGCCTTTTCTTTATAGGCGTGGCCTGCTCTGGCCTCCTGCAGGCCCAGATCTCGGTAACAGGCGAGCTGCGCGTCCTGGACACCACCCGTTTCGAATATTCCAAAACGGCACAGGCCTACCTCTGGGATTTCGGCGACGGGCAAAGCTCTACTGAAGCCCAACCTGCTCACAGGTATAAAAAATCAGGCCCTTACACCGTCGTGTTAAAGGCCACTAATGATAAAGGAAAAATAAAAACCGTGGAAAAAAATATTCAGATTGACCCTCCAAAAGCTTGCCTCGTTGAGCTCGAAACGGAATTCGGCTCTATGCTCATCCAGCTGTATGACGCCACGCCCAAACACCAGGACAACTTCGTCAGGCTGGTAGAAGAGGGCTACTTCGACAGCCTGATGTTCCACCGCGTTATCCAGCAATTCATGATACAGGGCGGCGACCCCGATTCCAGGAATGCTACCGCAGGGCAGCCGCTGGGCTCCGGCGGGCCAGGTTATACGGTCGAGGCCGAGTTCGTAGACTCACTGATACATATCAAAGGCGCCCTGGCTGCCGCGCGGACGGGCGATAACGTAAACCCGCAAAAGCGGTCTTCCGGCTCGCAGTTCTACATCGTCCAGGGGCAGCCGGCATCGGAAGAGCTGCTCAACCGCATCGAAGCACAAAAAGGGTTCCGTTATTCCAAAGCACAGCGGGAACTCTACCTCGAAAAAGGCGGTACGCCTTTCCTCGACCGCGACTACACGGTTTTTGGACAGGTCGTTGAAGGCCTGGATGTGCTGGATAAGATCGCCGCGGTGCCGGCCGACCCCCGCAACCGCCCCCTGGCGGATGTGCGTATGAAGATCAGCATCGTGCGCTAGAGCTGTACAGGCCGGCCCTCTCTGTACAGGAGGAACGGGCTTTGAAGCACGCTCTTTTTCTGGTTTGGTAATAATCAAAAGATAAGTTCTCCGAACTTATCTTTTGGACACTACTTAATACCGTTTTTCATGCAGGAACGACACATACTGGGCATTGACGTAGGAGCTTCAGGCATTAAGGGGGCAGTGGTGGATATCGAAACGGGTGAGCTGCTCAACGAGCGCATCCGGCTGGAAACGCCCGAACCCTCTACGCCTAAGGCCATGGCCAAAACCTTCGCCGAGCTGGTGCGCGCCCATAACTGGAAAGGCCTGGTTGGGTGTGGCTTTCCTTCTATCGTAAAAAAAGGCATAGCGTATTCGGCCGCCAATATCAGCAAGGAGTGGATTGGCCAGAATATCATAGAGATCTTCTCTCTGGCCTCCAAATGCCCGGTTGAAGTGCTTAACGACGCCGATGCCGCAGGGCTGGCGGAAATGAGCTTCGGGCTCGGCAAAGGAGTGGAAGGCACCGTACTGCTGATTACCGTCGGTTCGGGCCTTGGGTCCGCTCTTTTCATCGACGGCAGGCTGGTGCCCAATACAGAACTGGGCCATATCTACCTCGAAGGCCAAAAAAGCGTAGCTGAAGCTTATGCCTCCAATAACGCCCGAAAAAGAGAGAACCTGAGCTGGGAAGAATGGGGGCAGCGCTTCAACGAATACCTGACGCACCTGGACCGCACGTTCAACCCCGACCTGATCCTGCTCAGCGGCGGCGTCAGCAAGCGCTTCGATAAATACGAAAACTTTATCACTACGGAAACCCCCGTAAAGCCCGCCAAACTGCTTAATGCTGCAGGGACGATCGGAGCAGCGGCCTATGCCTATCAGCGATTCAGAAAGGCCTGACCGCTTGTTTACTCCAGGCTGTAGGTAGAGATCAGCGCGATCACATCAGGGTCTTCGGCCAGGGCAGGCAGGATATCGAACAGCAGCCTGTGCCCTGTGAAATCTTCCAGCAATGCCTCGCCGAGCCAGTAAATAGCTTCCTGCCGCTTGCCGGATGAGAACAGGCAGGCAGCCCGGCAATACATCAACTCGGGGCCGACAGCTTCCAGTTCTGCTTCTTCAAGTACCTCCAGCGCCTCATCAGGCCGGCCGGTATCGAGCAGAAAAACAGCCCACTTCACCCAGTACTGGCCATCTTCGGGAGTGATCTCCACCGCATGGCGGAAGCAGGCCTCAGCCTTTTCCAGCTCATCACAATAATAATAAGCGTGGCCCAGCGCCGCGTGATAATCCTCCCGGCCATCCTCTATTTGAATAGCCTTCTGGAAAAAATGGATGGCCGTTGACAGGTCCTCTTCCATGGCATAACATTCTCCCATGTAAAAGAACAGCTCGTCATTTAGGGGGTCGAATTGCAGGGCTCGGGAGTAAAAGGCCAGGGCGGACTGATATTTGCCGAGGTGGAAATAACACTGGCCTACCGAAATGAATAACTCGCTATCGGGATCGAAGTTCTCAAGTAGTTCTTCGTAGCACTTCAGCGCCTTGTTGTACTGCTTGAGCTCGAAACAGAGTGCGCCGCACTCCCGGTAGGCCTCTTCCATATTTTCATCGGAGAGGAAAGCGTACTCATAAGCCTGTATGGCCTCGTCGTAGTCCCCCAGGTAGGCATGCGCCTGGCCAAGGTTGAACCAGGCCTGCGCCAGATAGGCGTCATCCTCCAACAGTGCTTCGTGAAAGGCGACGCTTTCTTCATACTTACGCGACAGCTCGATACAGGTACCGAAACGTTCAAGGGCTTCTTCGTTGGAGGGGTCGGCTTCGATGGCGGCCTTCAGGGTGTAATAAACGCGTTCGTGCTGTTCTTCCACCTCGTAGGCCAGGGCCTCCACCAGCAGGATGTCGCTCAGCTGTTCCGAATTTGCACAGGCCTTCATGGCTTCCAGCATCGCATGGGCCTCTTCCATCCGTTCCAGCGCGATCAGCGCTTCGGCCTGCAACAGGGCGACCTCGGGTTCGGAAGGAGCAAACAGTTGCGCCTGCTCCAGGACGGACAGTGCCTCATCGGCTTTGCCCAGGCCGATCAGCAGCTGGGCCTTGCGGGAGTAACACTCCGCAGAATAGGAATGGTGTGCGATGGCATGCCCTGCCACTTCCAGCGCTTTATCGTATTGAAAGTCTCTTTCGTAGAACTCTATGATCTTCAGGTAAGCCTTGGCTTCAAAGTAGGCTTCCTCTCCCCCACCGAACTGCGCTTCGTAGGTTGCTACCAATTGATTGACCACAGGGTCGTTCCTGAAATTGTTCATAGGACGCATAGGCCTCTGTATGATTTTCTTAAAATAAAGATACGCATAAAGGCCGCATTGCGTTACCTCAACAGGCTATGATTAATGGAACGGTAGCTTTACGGAAGGGAATGGTAGTTTTTGATCTAACATATTGCAAATTAATATGTTAGAAATTATCACTATTTTAAATTTTTCTTATTTGTTAATTTTGTCATATCGTTTTTTGCGCCATAAATTGGGCTGAGCGGGCACGGCCCGGGCCATGCCCGCTCAGGCTAATTGCCCCTTAAATTGCCGGCGCCGGGCCTGCGGAAGGGCCGGTTTGCATTATCGCGCCTTTCCTGTACGCGCCGCAACAGCTCCAGGCGGAATTCCTTGTCCGCTCTCTGGAACAGGATGATCTTGCGCGGCGAGAGCACGCCCTTAAAGCGCTGTATATAATCGCGCTTGAGGTTGAGCAGTTCCTGCTCCATCTGCATACGCCCATCGAGGTATTGTTCCACCTCCTTATCCGTCATCGCTTCGAGGGCCTGCCCGC
Organism: Lewinellaceae bacterium; assembly: GCA_020636255.1. Lineage (GTDB taxonomy): Bacteria > Bacteroidota > Bacteroidia > Chitinophagales > Saprospiraceae > JACJYE01. The sequence goes on along the minus strand of JACJYE010000009.1, from coordinate 240,772 downwards.
TTTTATATTTGGCCTTGATCTTGTCCTGTTCGCTTTCGAACTCGTTGTTCAGGGCCCAGAAGCGTTCCGACTCTCCGGGTGTAAGGCCCAGCCGTTGTGTGATATAGGCAACGCGGGCAGCCTGTATTTTCGACCCTACCTCGCCCTTCACCGGTTCGTCGTCGAACAGCTGGCTGAAAGCCGGCGCAGCCAACAGAAGCCCCATGATAATTGCCATCCAGCGTTTCGTGTTCATTGTTTTCCCTTTAATGTTTTACAATAATTCATCCAGTTCTTCCAGGCTCATATCTTCCAGGTATTGGTCGAGGTAGCGGCCCAGGTCTTTGTCGTCTAAACTCTGGAACAGGTCTACCCCCGGAACGTCTTCATTGCTGATCACCGATGCTTCCACCATCATATCGATATCAAAGGATTCGATATTGGTGGTGATAAATGCTGCTATTTCTTCCTGGCTGAGATTGGCCAAAGGCTGTACGGGCTCTGCTGTCCGGGCAGGCCAGAAGAAATAAAGGCCCACGGCAACGAGTACTGCGGCTGATGCCAGGCCTACGGCATACCGGGGCCGTAACAGTATATGCAGGGCCTGACGGATGCGCTCAGGCCAACCGGGCTGCGCGGCAGGCGCCTCTTCCCTGGCCAGGCCCTCTTCTGCGCGGATGCGGCGCAGCACATCGCCGGGCAGGCCCTCGAAATAACCTTCCGGAACGCGGAACGGCTGTATACCTGCGGTTTTCATCTGGGCCAGCTTAGGAGACAAGCCTTCGAGTTCTTCCTGTATATGACTCTTTTCTTTCATCATCTTATCGTTTTTTCGCGGCAGCCCGTCATTCCCCCCGGATATAGGCCTCGACCTTCCTGACGGCATGGTGAAAGGAGGCTTTCAGGGCCCCCACCGACGTATCAAGCACGTCAGACATCTCCTGGTAACTAAGTTCGTCGAAATAGCGCATCTGAAATACAAGCCGTTGCTTTTCAGGCAAGGTTTCCAGGGCCATCAACAGGCGGCGCTGCAGCTCATCGCCGTCAAAATATGGGTCCGCTTTCAGCTGCCGGGCCAGCTGCCCTTCCCCCTCTTCCAGCGAGGCGGCAACCCGCCGCTTTTTCTGGTTCAGAAAGGTAATGGCCTCATTGGTAGCTATCCGGTAAAGCCAGGTATACAACCTGGATTTCCCTTCGAAATTCTGAATGCCGCGGTAAACTTTGATAAAACAATTCTGCAACACGTCATTGGCGTCTTCATGGCCGAGGGCCAACCGCCGCACATGCCAGTACAGCCGCTCCTGATACTGCTCCATCAGATAGCGAAACCCCTGCTCAAAAGTGCGTGGCTCATCCAGCAACTTTAATATCTGTTCTTCCGAAATTGCTGTCAATGGCGTCTGCAAATTGTGTGTTTAGCCCTTTGGACACCAAAACGCCCGACGGGTTTAATCCTGGTTGTTTTTTTATATCAAACGGCACACCTCAGCATTCAGCCTCACTCCTCCTCCAGCTCGGCCACATCGTGCAGGCGGCCCAGTTCGAGTACCGTATAAACGCCCTGGGGGTAGTACATCCGCTCGAACCGGCGGTTCCAATGGATCTCCCGGCTGGTATACGACCCGTTGGCGTGCACCTCCTGGGCAAAAGTATCGTCATAGGCCTGTATCAGGGCGAGGAACTCTGGCTGCATGTCCTTTATTTCCTGTTCGGCCCGGCCCCAAAGCGGGCTTTCCTTGTTGATGACGTGCACGACCACCCAGTTGAGCGGAAAGAGCAAAACCTGATCGCGCTCCAGCTCCAGGTTGGCGAAACGCCGCGTCTTCACGCCGTCCAGGTTTTCGACCCACGACACGGTCAGCCGCGCCGACACGTTGATGAGCTTATTGTTGCGCTCATTGACGATCTGAAACTGAAAACTGAGGTAGGGCGTGTCCTTGTATGGCCGTATCACGGCCTTGTCGCTGAACAGTATGCTGGCCTTCGGCCGCGAAAAACGGGCAAAGAACAAGCCGGTGGCCAGCGCAAAGGACATCAGGCCCACCAGCGCTACGACTGAAGCAACGATGTTGGCCCATACGCCGTTGGGGCTCATTGCGCCATAACCTACCGTCGTGAAGGTCTGCACGCTGAAAAAAAAGGCCGAGGCAAAATCGCGCCCCAGCGAGCCTCCGGGGTTTACGCCCGACAGCGAATCGACACCCGCAGCAACGAACAGCAAGGCGAAAAAGCTATTGACCAGGATATAAAAGGCCACGATCACCCCGAAGAAGCGCAGCCAGCTCATTTCTACCAGGTCCTGGTACGGCCGCCAGTTGGATACGCCGCGGCGGACGATATTGAACGAACCATCGGGGTTGATGAGCCGCTCACCATAGGTGGTGATATTGGTGCCGAACCCCAGGTCGTTGTCCTTTTCCGACTGCTTGCCCCGGCGGCTGCGGCCCAAAGAAGAGGTGATATCCGATAACTTCATACGGTTAAGATAAACATGGGCTTTTGAATTCCGATATCCTCATTAACTTTAGATATTCAGCAACTATTACAATTCCTTCACTGAAATACTAAACCGGCCCATACGATGCAACAGAAACCCAGGCTCTATGCGCTTTTAGCCGGGATCGGCCAGTATCGCCCCCCCGTACCTCCGCTGGCGGGCTGCACCGACGATGTCGGCCAGATAGCAGCATACCTGCAGGAAAGTACTTCCGATTTCCAGCTCAGCCTGCAGCTGCTCAAAGACGAGGCTGCCACTAAAGCTGGCATCGTTCAAGGGTTCCAGTCCTTCCTGGGCCAGGCAGGGCCCGGCGATACCGCGCTGTTCTACTACTCTGGCCATGGCACGCAGGAAGAAGCCGGCCCCGGCCTCTGGCGTTTCGAAACGGACGGCAAGCTGGAGGCGCTCGTCTGCTACGATAGCATCCTGGAAGTGGAAGGCGGCGCTACATACAACCTTTTAGCCGATAAAGAGTTGCGGTACCTCATTCATCAGCTCTCCCGGAAAGGGGCCAATATCGTGACGATCTTCGACTGCTGCCACGCCGGCGACAATACCCGCAACGATCACGTCGCTTTGTTGCAGCAGGGTATCCGCCAGCGGCGGTATCACCCGCCGCGCCTGTCCAAGGCCTGCCCCGCACGGCCATGGGAGCAGTTCCTGTTCGCAGAAGCGATTTCTCCCGAACAGCTGAAAACCCGCCCCCTGCCGGAAGTTTTACCCATCGGCCCCCACATCCAGCTCGCCGCCTGCCGGAGCAACCAGTCGGCCTACGAAAAAGACGGCAGCGGCGCCTTTACAAAAGGGTTGCTCCAACTGCTGCGGGCCACCGATAGCCGGATCACGTACTACGACCTGGCCTACCGCCTTCGCTTTCAGCTCGGCCCCGTGTTCGGGCAATCCCCGCAGTTTTATGCCGCCGGGCAAAGTGATGGGGCCTTGTTCCAGGGCTTTCTGGGCAGGGCCGTTTCTGGCGGTTCTCTCAACGGCAACGTCACCTACGACGGATCACTGGGCTGGATACTGGATCTCGGCGCCATGCACGGCCTCAACGAATCGGTACAGGAGATCAGGGTGCAGGCGGTGGGCAGCGGCACAGAGGCCAGGGCCAGGATAGGGGCCATCCATCCCAACTACGCTATCCTGCACTTCAGCCCCGAAATGGCCGGCCAACTCGAAGCCGGCGAAGTGTATAAGGCCGAAATGCAGGGTAGCGGCCTGCTGTCCCAAAAACTGAATATCGCTTTGGATGGCCCACCCGAGGTGCTGGCCCCGCTGAAAGCAGCGCTGAATAAGGAACAGGCTTTCGGCCTGGTGGCCGCCGGAACGGCCGGCTATGTCGTCAGGGCCGATAGCGGTTGCTTTCTGATCACAAGCCCGGGAGCGCCCGCCCAGCCGCTCACCCGCCCCATTCCGTGGAACGATACCGGGAAGGTGGCCGCCTACCTTCGGCATATCGCCCGCTGGTCGTTCATCAGATCGCTGTACAACCCGGACAGTTACCTGTTCCACGAGCATCCGGTGGCCATGGATTTTTTCCGCATCCGGCCCGAGGGCGCTATGGAGCCGCTGGCCCTCGAAGGGGATGAATTAATAACGGAGTACGAATGGAAAAACGGGGAATGGAGCGGCAGGCTGCGCCTGAGGCTCACCAACCGGTACGATCGCCCGCTCTACGTTTCCCTGCTCTTTCTCTCGCTCAACTTCCAGGTGTACCCCCAAATGCTGGGCGATACGGTGATCCTCCTGGAGCCGGGGCAGGAAGCCTGGGCCTTCGAAGGCGATGATATTGAGCTGGACTTTCCCAAACAGGTTGAAGCATTCAGAATACCCTTTAGCCCGGCCTATTTCAAGCTGATCATCAGCACGGAGGAATTTGACGCCAGCCGTTTCGAGCAGCCTGCTCTTCCCGCGCCTGAAGCACAATCTGACAAAGAAACCCGCAGCAACACCCCTACTCCCACCTTCCAATTTGCCGGCGACGACTGGGCTACCCGACTGGTGACGCTGCTGGTAAGGAATCCGCTGCTGGGAGCATAGCGCTACCGGCTCCGAACGGCCCCTTTGCCCTCTTTTTCTAATCTGCGTTTTGCTATTTCTATTGATTCGATCGCATAGTCCGATTCCTTCAACAAGTAATAGACCCTTTCGCTCTGGTATTTAATGCCCAAATATTTCTCCATTAATTTCTTCCCATTTATCGGGCTTATAAACATCTTTTGCCCCATTGCCCATGTAGCCCCATATTTGCCTTGATACAGGGAAATTAATAAGTCTCTTTGAACGATGCAGCACATAGTTACGCTACAACACCCCCCTATGCCGCAGGGCCAGCAGTATAAGCCCCAGCAGGAGCACACCGGCGGCAATGCCCATCTGTACCCATTGCTCCTGTGCGACGCGCACCCGGCTCTCTACATAGTAGGGGTTGGCGGCATTGGGCGAACCGTCGCCCAGGCGTACCTCCCAGTTGTCGGCCTCGCTGTTGTCGAGGTAGGGCAGCAGCAGGTTGAGCGTAAAGGCCGTATCAAGCGGCGGCACTTCGTAGGCGATGCTGTCGACCATAGCGCCCAGGATGGAGTACAGGCCCAGGCTCTCTCTGCGTTTGTTCAGGCCAAAAGGCAGGCCGCCGATCACATTGTAGGCCTTGGGGTAGGCCTGGACAAAGCGGGCGGAATCCCGGCTGATGACCAGGTAGTCGTTCGGGGCGATGTACACTTCGGGGAAACGGTATTCGTTGCGCTTCAGGTCGCCCAGCGTCCAGTCTTTGAGCGGCACCCTGTTGTTGGAAGCGTTGAACAGCTCGATCCAGTCGCCGGCCTTGCCGTTTTTCGGGCATATCTCGTTGATCACCAGCTTGCCTTCCAGGGGGTGGGTAAAGCGCTCAAAAACGGCGCGGATCTGGCGGATGCCTCTATTGGGCGCCAGGGTGAGCTCGCGCAGCGTCTCGTCGGCATCGATGCCTTCCCAGTGCGAGAAACGGTAGCCATGATGCGCCACGACGCGCAGTTTGATGGGATAGCGCTCAAAATAGGTAACCTCCAGCGAGTCGTTGCTCACGGAGATGTTGTCGTTGATGAGCAGCCGCCCACCCTCATTGGTGCTCACGACAAAGCGGTGCTGCGGGCCGGTATGGAACCGCTCCATGAGGTGCATACGCATATAGGCCGGCCGTTCCCTGGCGAAAGTGCGCACAATGGAGACCTCATCTTCCCAGTTGCTGCGGCTGAGGTTCCAGCGCTCGAGGTGGCGTGGGATTTCCGGCAGGTAGGCCTGATAGAATGAATCCACCAGGGCGACAGACTGCTCTTCCGAGAAACAGGTGTTGAGCCGGTCGGCGAAGCGGTTGACGAAAGCGCGGCGGAAATCAGCGTTCTCCAGCAACTTGCGCAGCAGGAAAGTGCTCCAGGGCGGGTTGGGCCAGGCCGGGCCGTTGGGTTCGGTATGAAAGGCCAGGCTATTGTTGCGATAAGCATAACGGCTGTGCAGGCCGAAGCCCCAGTCCGTATCATAAAGTATCCACCGCCAGCGCCCGTCAGGCGTCTGAGGGCGCCAGTATTTGATGTTCCCGCCGGCGTCCTGGTTGTCGAAATAGATCTGGGCAGCCTCGTAATCCATAAAGTTTTCGACATCCATCTGGGTGTTCACATAGGCGTAATTGGCGGGGTCCGACAGATCGTGCTCTTCCAGGTACTTAAGCAGCCGGAAGTAGTGCTGGGCGCTGCCGCGCTTGCGGGTAAAGCGGTGCTCGATCAGGTCGATGCTGTCGGCGTCCACCCCTTCATTGTGGGATTCGATAAAGAAGCGGTTCACCTTTTCCCGGATGTTGTAAATGCCCCAATACTTGCCGTTGATGTACACATGGGCCGGCCGGTAATCCTGCTTGTCGATATCCCAGCCGTCGACCATCTCCGACATCAAAGCATCCCGGAACTGGGTCTTGCCGAAATCGCTGCCCGAGTTGCGCAGCACCAGGAACTTGAATTTGTCAGCCCCGTCTTTGCCGAAGATCTTATGCTTGATCCGCTTTTCCCCATACATGTTGCGGGCTACCAGGGCAATGGATTTTTGTGGAAAAAGCCGGCTCATGCCGCCGAACAGCCGAAAACCCGACATGCTGCGGTACACACAGCGGCCGTCCGGTTCGTATATCTCGACATTGGCCGGCAACTCCCGCCTGCTCCAGAAATTCGCCCCCGGTTTTTTCCAAAGCGTATCGATCACATTACTTCCCAGCATAAAAAGGCCCTGCTGTGGGTTGAACAAAAAATCGGGGGTAATGCCGATGGAAACGACGTCAAAACGGGTAGGCGGCTCACCGATCAAATAGGTCTGGCTCACCACCGGGCTCTGCCGCCCATCGGGGTGAAAGGCTATGACGCGCAGTATAGTCGTCTTGTCGATCCGGACAGCGCGCCGGAAAGACGTGGCATTGCGGGTGGGCAGCGACCCGTCGGCCGTATAAAACACTTCGGCTCCGGGCGACGTAACCTCAACAGACACAGCATCCGGATAAAAACCGCCGTCCAGGGAGAAGATCAGCTCCAATGGCGGGGGGGCCTCCGGTGAAACACCCGGGCGCTGTGCCATAAGGGGAAGGCCCATTGCCAGTATTAAAGAAAAAAAGATAGTTCTTTTCAAAGTGCCTGTTGATTTTTGGGATGCCTTTCAATGGCTATATTTTACTGCCTGAGACGCCGCGGCGGCTCTATGGCCACTTCTCCGTGCCGGATGCGCAAAATAAGGTTTTTCTTCCGGCCTGAACGAGCCTGGCGGTACTGCAATATATACGAAAGCCGAGGCCGGATGTTGCGCCGGCTATACAAATCGGAAAAATTCGTAATTTACTGGCACATAGCTGGGTGGGCTGTTGCCCTCCTCCGCCAGCGTAAAGCAGGATCAAAGTATGTTCAGCACTATTAGCAGGTTTATCCTCACACTATTGGGCTGGAAGATCGTGCCGGAATACGATCAACTGCCGGAAAAGTATGTCTTCATTGCCATCCCCCATACGTCCAACTGGGATTTCCCACTGGGCCTGCTGGCGCGCAGCGCCCTGGGCCTCGACATTAAATACGTGGGCAAGTCCTCGCTCTTCAAACCACCCTTTGGCTGGCTGTTCCGATGGCTGGGAGGTTATCCCGTCGACCGCTCCCGAAGTACCAATTATGTCGATTCCGTCGTAGATATTTTTGAACACAAGCAACAGTTCGCCATCTGCATCGCCCCGGAAGGCACCCGCAAGAAAGTGAGCGAGCTAAAAACAGGGTTCTATTACATCGCTCTCGGCTCCAGGGCGCCCATCGTTATGGGCCGGCTCGACTGGGGGCGAAAGGAGGTAAGGATCAGCAAGCCCTTCTACCCTGCCGGCGACAAAGACGCCGACTTCCGCTTTATCCTCCAGTACTTTCAGGGCGCCAAAGGCAAACATCCCGAATTAGGTTTGCTGTAAGACATTATTCCATTCTGCCTGGATCAAAGTTTAAACTTTTATGTCTTTTTGCTGTCTGCTGTTGTGTTGATGAATCACATCAGTGAACAGTCTTTCTCTACTTGTCCTCCAAAACGATGTCTTATGAAATTCAGGTTAGTTTACACGCTTTTTGCCTTTATGGCTCTGGCTTTATTACTGGTAAACAACTCCGGCGGCCCTGCGGAAGTACAGGGGCTCGACCGTACGGGTTCACCACTGAGCATCTCCGCATGCCAGGCCTGCCATAGCGCCGGCGCCTTTTCGCCCAGCCCAATGCTGGAAGTCCTGGACGATACTCTCGCCGTGGACGCGTACGAAGGGGGCAAAAGCTATAAGGTGCGCATTACTGTAAATGCGTCGGGCACCCCTGCCGGGTACGGCTTCCAGGCCGTTGCGCTCACCGGCGCCACCAACCTGCAGGCCGGCGATTTCAAGAACCCCGGCGCCGATGTACAGATCACGCCGCTCAACGGCAGGGAATATCCCGAACACAGCAAACGCAGCAATACCAATACCTTTGAAGTGGACTGGGAAGCTCCTGCTGCCGGCACGGGCGACGTGCGGTTCTACCTCGCCGTCGTCGCCGCCAATGGCCAGAACGGGTCCAACGGCGATGGCTCGTCCTTCCTTTCCACGCCTGTCACCCTGAGCGAAACCGTCAGCAGTACGGCCAGGGCCAATGAGCTGTTCGAAACCTTCGCCATTTACCCCAACCCCGCAACTTCGGATCTGTACCTCCACATCAAATCGCATGAGCAAGGCGTTTATCAGCTGCGATTGTCCAACCTGCAAGGGCAGGCTGTGCTGAACAGCTCCTTATCGGTAATGGCCGGCGAGCAAACACGGGTACTCGATGTCAGCCAGCTGCCGGCAGGAGTATATTCGTTGCAGGCCAGCGATGGGAAAGGAGTGGTCAGCCGCAAGGTGGTGAAGCGGTAAGGGGCTACGTTCTGGTAATGCTACTTTTCACCCTTTCCTCAAAACCAGGATATCCTGAAAATCCTTACACGCTGCCTTTTCCCGGCCTGGCCAGTATCCGTAATGTGCCTGCTCTATGGCCAGGCCGGCGGCTTCGATCATGGTGCGCTGAAGATGGTTTTCCTCATACGCTACGTTGGCCGATTGCACCTGTTCATCCATCAGCCTGTAATGGCCGCGGTTGTAGGGGAAGTTAAAATCCGGGCTGGCCTGTGACAGCCGTGCAGCTTCTTCATTCCATAGGAAAAAGGTCGCAAAACAGACGCCGCCCGGCCGCAGTACCCGGCTGATCTGCTGCAGATAGTTGGCGACCTCTGCCGGTAGCATGTGGGTAAAAACGGAAGTGAGTATGACAAAATCGAAATCGCCGTCCGCGTATGGGAACCGGAATTCAGCGGCATCGCCTCCCCCGGCCCTGTAGAGGTCGTTATCCAGGCTGATGTACTGAAAGTGGAAGTTGGGAAAACGGCTGCTGATGTTGCGCCGACACCAGCGCACCCCCCGCGCTACGACATCAAACCCTTCATAGCTACCCTGCCCGTCGAGAAATTGCGTTAGCGGGATGGCGATACGGCCGATGCCGCTGCCTACATCCAGCACCCGGTGGCCCGGTTGCAGCCCGCCAAGCTCTATGAATTGGCCGAGCATTTTCTCACCCTGCGCCCGAAAGTCGCCCGAACCAGTGTAGACCAAGCCCATGGGTGGGGTCAGAGCATCGCGCCGGCCGCTCAGCCCTTCATACAGGTCGGCGGGCAGATAGTACAAGCGCCGCGCCAGAAAGCGCCAGGCAGGCGGCATCAGATAGTATATTTTTCGGAGAGGCTTCATGGCTATCTCAACGCATGACCAGCCCATCCTGTTGGGCCTCTTCCCCAAAGCCGGGGAAATTGTCCATCGCTTCATAAATGGTGCTCAGGATGCGGCGGCGCGTTTTTAATTTATTCAGTTTGTAGTTGTGCATGGAGGGGTATGTGCGGTTGGAAAGGAATACGTATACCAACTGCTTGTCGGGGTCGGCCCAGGCGCAGGTGCCGGTGAAACCGGTATGGCCAAAGGTGTGCTCCGATGCAGCAGCCGGCAGGTTCAGCCACTTGCCGGCGTCGAGCTGGCGCATATCGAAGCCCAGGCCCCGGCGGCCCTCCAGGGGGTGCCTGGTGGTGAACTCGGCGATCGTAGCAGGCCTCAGGAATTCCTGCCCGCCATAGGTGCCGCCGTTGAGCAGCATCTGCATGATCACCCCCACATCATGAGCGGTAGCGAAGAGGCCGGCATGGCCACTGACACCGCCCAGCATGGCGGCGCCCATATCGTGGACATAACCATGCACGGTCTGCAGGCGGAAATAATTATCGCGTTCTGTAGGCACCACCCGCTCCAGCGGAAAGCTTTTCAGAGGGTTGTAGGTAGCCGTTTTCAGGCCCATCGGCTGGTAGAAGTTGAGGGCCAGGTACTCGTCAAGGGGTTGCCCGCTGAGGCGCTGCACCATACGGGCAATGAGGTAGAAGCCCAGGTCGCTGTATTCATATTTACGGCTGCTGCTCACTTTGGAGTCATAGATCTCCTGCCAGATCCTGTCCTGGAAGTCGTCGCGCAGGAACAGGTGGTTGGCCACGGGCACGGTATAACCGGGCGTTTCACTTTGGCGGTAGTACTCCGGCCGCTGGCGCACCTTGCGGCGGCGCGTTGTCATGGTCTGTTTGTAAAAAGGGATCCAGCCTTCCAGGCCGGCACGGTGGGCCATGATATCGCGTAGTATCAGGTTCGCCTTGTTGGTGCCCTGCAGTTCGGGCAGGTAACGCACAATAGGCGTATCCAGGCTGAGTTTACCCTGCTCGTATAATTTCATCACCGCCAGGGTCGTTGCCGTGACCTTGGTCAGCGAGGCCAGGTCGAAAAGGTCATCTGTTCTTACGGGCTGGAGCTGGCGGTAGGTATGGTAGCCGTAGGCTTTTTCAAAGACCACCTGGCCTTCCTTGGCCACCAGCACCACACAACCCGGCGTTGCCTTCGCTTCGATGGCATTGCCGGCGATCTCGTCAATACGGGCCAGCGTAGTGCTGTCCAGGCCAGCGGAGGCCGGCGGCGCATACCCGAAGCGCGCAACGCGGCTGGTGTACACCCCTTTTTCAAAACTACTACGCGGCGAAGCCGTCACAGGCAGGCGCCCTTTCAGCGCGATGGCCCCGAAAAGGGCCTGAGCAGCGAGGTCCTGCGTTATGGGGTCCTCGTCATAGGCTTCCAGCACCCATTCCATATCGTCGAAGTTGCGCAGGCTGTAGGGGTTGCCGAATACGACGAGTATGACCCTCGTTTCGCGGCTCAGCGTGCGCAGGAAGCTGAGCATACCGGGATTGACACCCCAGTTGTCGCTCGCTTTGCCGCTCATATCGTGAAGGCCGACGACGACAGCATCGTAGCCTTTCAGCTTTTGGGCCAGCTCCTGGCCTTTGGCAGCGGAAATGTCGCGCCCTACCTGCAGGACAGGCATCTGCCGGTAAGACAACAGGCGCTCCTGGAAAGGGGTGCGCCTGGCAGCGCCGATGCTCAGCGAGGCCAGCTTCAGGCTGTCGAGCGCCCGGAACGGCACGAGCCCGTCGCGGTTGCGCACCAGAGTGAGGGCATTGGCAATGAGCTCCCGCTTCAAAGCAACGGCCGACGGTGCGTTCAGTTCTTTGCGGAGGCTATCGACTGGCAGAGGAGTGAAGTGGGCCAGCCCCAGGCGGTATTTGGCGCGAAGGATCTTTTTTACGCTGTAGCCTATGCGATCCCAGCTGATCTTGCCCTCAGCGATGTATTTCCTGATCTCCGCAACGGAGGCCTCCAGGCTTTCAGGCAGCAGTAAGATATCATTGCCGGCGAGCAGGGCCTCGGCCTCCACCTGCCCGCTGCGAAAGTGTTTGGTGACGCCTTTCATCTCCAGAGCATCGGTAAAGATAAGCCCTTCAAAGCCGATCTCTTTCTTGAGCAGATCCGTAACGGTGCTGTAAGACAGGGTGGTAGGGCGGTTCTTCCGGCTGTCGAGCGCCGGCACGTCAAGGTGTGCCACCATCATGCTGCCGATGCCATATTGCGACAACAACCGAAAGGGAAAGAGCTCAATGCTATCGAGCCGCTGCCGGCTGTGCGGGATAACGGGCAGGTCGAGGTGTGAATCCACATCCGTATCACCATGGCCGGGAAAATGTTTGGCGCAGGCGAGTATGCCGTTATCCTCCATGCCTTTGGCGTACATATAACTCTTCACGGCCACGTTATAGCGCCCCTCGCCAAAGGAACGGGTGTTGATGACCGGGTTGGCGGGGTTGTTATTGACATCGGCCACCGGCGCGAAATTGATGTTGACGCCCACCAGCCGCATCTGCCGGGCCACCTCCTTGCCCATATCGTACAAGAGGCGGTTGTCCTGTATGGCGCCGAGCATTAGTTGTTTCGGGAAACTGATCGTACTGCTCTTCATGCGCATACCCAGCCCCCATTCCCCGTCGATGGCAATTAACATGGGCACCGGGCTCGCCAACTGCTGGTACTGGTTCACCAGCTCCACCTGCTTTTCCGGCGTCCCCTGGAAAAAGCACAGCCCCCCTACATGGTACCGCTCGATCTGTGCCATGACCTCGTTAATGTGTTCCTGCCCTTTGTCAGAATGTGCACGGATCATAAAGAGCTGCCCCAGGCGCTCCGATTCCGTCATGGCGTTGTATACCGAATCAACCCACCGCTGCTCTGCCGACGGCGCCCCACGACGGTTCGGGACGTATGATGCCGAAAGCAGCGAGGCTACAATAACGATCAGTACTGGTAAAAATGGCCGTCTCTGTCTCATGTCTGTTTGTTATTGTGTGGATGCTCCTTTAACCTTGCCCCGAGGCTCCGCCACTACGCCTTTTCATCCACGGACGATGCCCGTGGCTGTTCTGTTTACGCCCTTTGGGCGAGACGGTTGGCTCCGCCACGACGGCACTGGATGTCCGTTGCCCCTTTAACCCATCATTGCTCCGGCATCTGCACACCGTATTTCGGGTCCATTTCCATGGCCTTTTTTCGGTATTGCTCTGACAGGCCGGTATTGCCGAGCTGGGTATGCACGAGGTGGAGGTTCCACCAGGCCTCGGCGTTTTCCGGCTGCTGCTCGCTGGCCAGGGTGAAGTACTCGAGCGCCAGCATAGGGTTCTTATTAAGGCCGTTGGCTACGCCCAGCAGGCGGAGCACGTCGTAATCTTTCGGTATTATTTCGTAGGCTTTATTGAGGTAGTCGAGGGCCAGGCTCAGGTTGCCCTTCTGTTCGCCGTAGTAGCGGCCTGCATCGCGGTAGGTGATGCCGAGGTTGCGGCGGGCATCGGCATATTCCGGGTCGATGGAGAGTGCTTTCTGATAGGCATCGACCGATTTTTCATACTCCTTAAGGTAGTTGTAGGCGTTGCCCAGCAGCAGGTAGGCGTTTTTGTAATTGGGGTGTATCTTCAGCGCCTTTTCCAGATGGCCAACAGCTTCCTGTAACATAACGGGGCGTTGAGCGTCGTTCTCCGGCTTGACGGCCTGGGTGATAAGCTCGCCGCCAACGGCATTCTGCAACTTGGCGCTGTTCGGCGAATTCAGGATATCCGTAGTGAACAGGGTATAGTTATCCTTCCACGCCATATTGCGCACCAATGCCCGCCCGCTGTAGGCCAACGCTACGATGGCCAGCACAGTCAGCACGGGCGTAAGTTGCCGGTAGCCTGGCTGTTTGCCTTGTGCAGTATTCCTGCGGGCCCAGCGATAACCCAGGATGGCCAGGGCCAGGCAAAAACCCACCGACGGCATAAAGGCCAGGCGCTCGGCCATGTGGGTGCCGATAGGGAAAAAAAGATTGGAAACGATGGACAAGGTGGCCAGAAAGTAGAGGATGGCAAAACTGACGGGGTCTTTTTTCGGCAGGCGCAGCAATGCATAAACCCCAAGGGCCACGTATACCAGCAGGCTGAGCAGCACGCCAAAATCACTAAAGTTCATCACGCCAATCTGGCGGGGATAGTAATCGTGGGTGAGCACCAGCGGGAAAAACAACAACTGCACATACTTGCCCAATGTGAAAAGCACCGTCGCCAGGCGCTCGGCCGCCGTAAAGTCCACATACTGGTTGCCTGCCAGTTTGATGAAAGGGTTATTCATCATTTCGCGGACCGGCTCGCCAATGCCCCAGCCCATGACGGCATACCGGATCACGAGAAAGGCGCCGGCGGCGGCCACCAGAGGCAGGCTCTGCTGTACGATCTTGCCCGCACTGGCTTTGGTGAAGAAATAATAGGCCAGCGGCGCTACAGCCAGGAAGGTAATGGCGTTTTCTTTTGACAGCAGCCCCAGGAAAAAAACCAGCCCTGCCCAAACGTTCAGGAGGGTTTTTTTCTCCCAATATGCGCGAAGGGAAAAATACAGGGCCGCCAGGCTGCCCAGCAGCGCTACGATCTCATCGGCTCCCTTGATGTTCGCAACCACTTCAGTATGGATGGGATGGGCAGCAAACAACAGGCTCGCCGCAAAAGCGATAAAGTACGCCCGCACCTGCCCCTGTGCAGGGCGGAACAACTGCAAAAGCAACAGGTACAACACCATCACCGTCAGGCCGTATAACAGGCCATTGATGAGGTGCCCCATGAAAGGCGACTTCCCGAATAACTGGTGTTCAAGAGCGAACAATACCAGCGTCAGTGGGCGGTAACGGCCGCCGGCCACCAGGTTGGCCTTGCCGGCCTCCTTGAAAAAACCGTAAAAGGTGTCTTTGGCCAGGATGCCCGGGATACCCGACACGCCATCCTGCACGAACATATTGTCATAGATCACGATGGCGTCGTCGAGGGCATAGTCGTGCAATAGCGTATTTGCGTATAACAGGAAGCTGAAAGCAAAAAGCGCCCACCGCATCATCCTGGTATTGCTGAACCAGGCTGGAAAGCCTTTCAACTCATCGGCCGGCCTGGGCTGGCTCGCCGCAGCCGGCTGCTGCATGATCTTCTTCTTCGGTTTCGACATGGCCCTTTTGGTGCACTTTGATACAATTGACCCAAAATATCGTTTTTTTTGAATCCCCGGTAATGGGTTGTTGGAAAAATGTAAATCATTGGCCTACTGCAGCAAGTCTGAAGGAGCTTTCCCAAACCGCTTCTTAAACTGCCGGGAAAAGTAAGGGATATCCCGCATCCCCACGCTCAGGGTCGCTTCCTTGACCGTGGAGCATTCACGGCTTTCCAGTAGCTCGCGGGCCTTCTGAAGGCGGGCCTCCTGGAGGTATTCATTGGGCGTCAGGCCCGTCAGGGATTTGAGGCGGCGCTGCAGCGACCTGCCGCTCATGCCCAGGTCGTAGGCAAGTGACTCGGTATTGAGGTTGAAATCGCCGATGCGGCTAAAGGTGATGGCTTCCAGCTCTTCCAGCCACCGTTGCCCTTCAACGGAAATGGCCAAATCCGTTGCCGGCACTCCTGTTAACGGGCCCTTCTGGCCGGCCTCTGCAACTTCTTCCAATACGGCCTCTTCCCGCTGCGAACGCCTGGCCAGCAGGGTTTCGATGCAGGCCAGTAGCTCTTCCTCCTGAAAGGGCTTTGACATGTAGTCGTCGACACCGAGGCGCAGGGCGCGCAGCTCGTCCTCCCTGCCGGCCCGGGCCGTGAGCATCACTACCGGGATGCCGCGCCAGGCATCGGAGGTTTTAAGGGCCTCCAACAGCGCATAACCATCCATCTCCGGCATCATGATATCGGAGAGGATAAGGCTGATGCCACTTCCTCGCTCTTTCATGATCTCCAGCGCTTCAAGCCCGTTGCTGGCCAGGCTGACGGTGTAGTGCCTTTCTAGCAGGCCGCGAAGGAAAAGCTGCAGCTCCAGATGGTCTTCGGCCACCAGCACCTGAGGCCTGGGAGGGTTCCTGAAAGCCCGGCCAGGCCCGGTATATGAGGCCTCTGCTTCAGCAGGAGTTTCATCCTCCTGTTGGCCCGGTGAAGCGATCACCTGTACCGCCTTACCTTTTTCCCGCCGGCTTACCGGTGTCTGTTCTCCGAAAACCTCTTTGCAGGGCAATTCGAACAGGAAGGTGCTGCCCCTCCCCAATTCGCTTTCCACTGTCAGGCGCCCGCCGAGCAGCTCCGCCATCTCCTTCGACACGGCCAGGCCGATGCCGGTACCTCCCTCTATTGGAGCACCAGGCTGTTTTGATTGAAAATACCGTTCGAAGATATGGGGTAGGTCGCCGGGGTGAATGCCGCGGCCGGTATCGGCCACCCGGACTTCCAGGTTAGGCCCCTGGCAACGCACGGCCATTTCGATACGCCCCTGTGGCGGCGTGAACCGCAAAGCATTGGATAGCAGGTTGTTGGCGATGAGCTCGATCTTGGGGGCATCCAGCAGGAAACGGGCCTCCTGTTTTAAGCTGTACTGGAAGGATAACCTCAACTGCTTATGCCGGGCGGCGGGGCCGTATGTTTCCAGGAGCTGATACAACAGGCTGTAAAGATGAACCGGCAATTCTTCAACTTCCATTTTGCCCGACTCCAGCTTGGACAGGTCGAGGATCTCGTTGACCAGGCGGAGTAGCCTTTTGCTGTTCTGCTCCACCGTTTTCAGCACCTTATGATCCTGGCTATCCTCGTTCCTGGCCTTGAGCAGTGTACCGATCGGGCCCAGGATGAGCGTCAGCGGTGTGCGCAACTCATGGGAGACGTTGGCAAAAAAACGGGACTTGGCGTGGCCCAGTTCTTTCAATTGCTCGGCCTGTTGCTGAATGGTCTGTGTGCGAGACTGAACTTCCTGCTCGAGCCAGAGCTGCCGGTTTTTCAAGGCGCGGATACGATACAAAAAGAGAGATGCAAAAAGGCCGATGCCGGCTAAAAAGCAGAGTAGGATAAACCAGTTTGTGGCATAAAACGGCCGGACGAAATCCAGGGGAATGCTCAACTCCTCTGCCGACCATTTCCCTTCCGCGCTTTTTGCCTTTACCTTTAGCGTATAATGCCCATAAGGCAGGTTGGTAACGCGGTATTGAGGGTTTCTCTGGTAATTCCACTCCTTGTCAAAGCCTTCGATCTTGAACCCGTAAAGATGCTGGCCAGGCTTGTAAAAATCCATTAAACTGGCGTGGACGGCCACCGAGCGCTCGGCAGGAGAGACCAGGATGCGTTCCTCCTGCCGGAACTGCATCGTTCTATCGGCAAAAAGCCCGGTCTTTTTATCTTCTATGGCAACTTGCGTCAGCCTTAGAGAGACATTGGATAAAGGAGCCTGGAAGCCCAGGCTATCGGGATGGAACGTGGTGATGCCGTTGAGGCCTCCAAAGCACAATCGCCCGTCAGCCCCCCGATAATGCGACCAGGTGTTGAATTCTTCGTGGGCCAGGCCGTCTTCCGGCAGAAAGAGTTGTACTTTCTCCGTGGCCTTGTTGAATGCCATCAGGCCGTAATTACTGGGCAGCCACAGATTGCCATAGCTGTCTTCATACACAGCGTACAGCACATTATTCGACAGGCCTTCCGCCACCGTGAACTGCTTCCACTCCCCCGTTTGCCGGTTCCAGCGGATCAGCCCCCCACCCTTGGAGGTAAGCCAATAGACGCCATCTGCATCTTTGTGCATGTGGCTGATAATATCGTGCGGCAGGTAAAAGCGCCCTTCTCCTTCCGTACTGTAATGTTCCACCAGCCCTTTATGCACGTCGCAGAGGAACAGCCCCTTGCGGCTGCAGATCCAGAAGTGGCCTTTATCTTCCGGATATACAGCATGCTTCTCGGCGCCCATATAGGCTTCTTCAAAGCCATTGAGCCGGTCAAAGCGCTCCACTTTCTGGCTGTCGGGATAGAGCAACCCCAGATAAGCATTACCCACTGCCCAAACGCGATAGGCCGTATCATAAGGGTTTTGAAAGTAGACATAGGTGTGTGAGAGGCCCCCGTCATAACCGGCCCACTCACTTACCGGTTTTACATCCGGGTACCGGTTGATGGCGACCAGTTGCCCGAAGGCCTCAGCCCATATCGCACCTCTTGCATCTTTATAGGCCACATACCCCCCACGTTGAGAGCGGCCATACTGCCGGATAAAGGGATCCAATGGGGGATGATGATCTATCAAACGCTGAAAAGAGCCCGTTTTCGGGTCAATGTCCAGCAGGCCGGCAGTGCCATTGACGATAATGCGCCCTTTTTCATTGGTGGTAATGCCCCGGGTAGAGTACATGCCTGGCTCGCCATCCAGGTAAGTTTTGAATTCTTTTACCTTAAGCCTCACCTGGAACAGGCCCTCTCCGCCGGTAAGCCACGCTTCGCCCGGCTGATCCTTGAAAAACCAGATATTTTCCTGTCGTGAGAGCAGCTCGGGAAAACCTTCGCCTGTAACACTATAGATCCAGCCCTTACCGAGCTTCCAAACCGCAAGCTGCCCATCGAATAAGAACCAGATGGTTTGGTTGTATGGATTGATCTTATAGGTGATCAGCCGTTTGTCATTCGGCAGGCGAATAACGGAGTGCCATTCCGGGTGAGCATAACCCGGTTCGGGTACAAAATACCCGATTTCGTCAGCCCCGTCATACTTTCTCCGGCACCAATGGCGCCCGTTAGGGCCTACATAGACATCTGGTATCCACGATGGGGCCAGCACAATGCCCTCCGGCAGAGTCCAGTCGCCAATAGTGCCTCCCGTTGCTCCTGGCCTGGATAAATGAATTCTGACTTTTTCATCCTCACTCACAAAGCGTACTAGCCAGAGCGCGCCATCATACGAAGCATAGCAGTATGCGACTTGTTCCCATTTTTGGTACGGCAGTTGTTCCGTTTCGGAATAAAATAACTGGTTCTGGCCGATAATAACACTCGGCCCGCCAGAGAAAGCGCGGAAATCAAAATCCAGCCATTGGGCAGGGCCAGCCAATTCGGGGTATTCATCCTTCAGCTTGTGGAATTGGCCCGTCACCGGGTCAAAGGCTATCCAGGGGCCGTACAAACGACGATTCTGTTCATCTACCGGGTTGAGCCACAATTCCCCCTTGCGGCCAGATATGATTTTTTTGACCCGGTCAAACGGAAGGCCGCCGGTAAACTGGTTGTATTGCTTGTATTCGTGGCCGTCCCAACGTATCAGCCCCAGGTTGGTGGCCATCCAGATGAAGCCGTCCCGGTCTTTTTCCATACTGTAAATGATCCGGTCGGGCAAGCCATCCCTGACGTTGATATGGGTGAAAACAGGCTGGATATTGGAAGCAGGGGCTTCAACGGGAAGCCCTACGGGAGGCTGGCTCGCCACCTTAGCTACGAGGATGAAATAACTGGCCAGGAGTAGGGGCAGGCTTCTGTACAGGTTCATGGGCCTAGTATAGCGTTATTGGGCAAAAGTAGCGAAACGAATAACCGGTTGGAAACAGGGAAGGTGTTCAATTTGCATCTCCCCAAAGTAACACTTTTTTGTTTTTTACGGCAAATCCCACCAATGGTTTCATAACCAACCATTTACCAAAAGCCCGGATACATGGATAAGAATACTGCCCATCCTTCGCCTTTTAACTTTGGAGAGCCGGAAAATCCGCCTTAAATTTTCGCCCATGAAAAACATCCAGGAATTGCTTGGCCTGTTGCAACTGGAGGCCATCGAAGAGAATATTTTCCGCGGCCAGAGCCGCAGTGTAGGCAGCCACCGCGTATTTGGCGGGCAGGTGCTGGCCCAGTCGCTGCAGGCTGCGATCCATACCGTGCCTGAAGATCGGTTCGTGCATTCCCTGCACGCCTACTTCATCCTCGCCGGTGATATCGAGCTGCCTATCGTATTCGAGGTCGACCGCATCCGTGACGGCGGCAGCTTCACTACACGCAGGATAAAGGCTATCCAGCGCGGGCAGGCCATCTTTAACATGGCGGCCTCTTTTCAGAAAAAAGAAGAAGGATTCGACCATCAGATCAGCATGCCCAACGTAGCGCCGCCCGATGCGCTCATCAGTTGGGATCAGATGGTGGAGGACTTTGGTGACAAACTGCCCGAGAACATCCGCCGGTTCCTGGAAATCGACCACCCCATCGAATTCCGGCCGGTAGAGCGCATCCACCCAATGGCGGCCGGCAAGCGACACCCCCTGCGCCACGTCTGGATGCGCTCCAAAGGGGCTATGCCCGACAACCCTACCGCTCACCAGGCCGTACTCGCTTATGCTTCCGATTACAACCTGCTCACTACCGCCCTGCTGCCCCACGGCGAAGAAGCTGCCTTCGGGAAAGTACAGCTCGCCAGCCTCGACCACGCCATGTGGTTCCACCGCGATTTCCGCATGGATGACTGGCTGCTCTACGCCATCGATAGCCCCAGCGCTTCCGGCGCACGTGGCTTCACCCGTGGCAGCATCTTTGACCAGGAAGGGCGGCTGGCCGCTTCCGTCATTCAGGAAGGGCTGATCAGGGTGCCAAGGGCTGTTAAGTAACCATCAATAACTTCATCACAGCCCCTTCATATAGGCGATCACCAGGTCGCGGATATCGTTGCGCACGTTTTTTCCGCCGATGG
Organism: Lewinellaceae bacterium; assembly: GCA_020636255.1. GTDB lineage: Bacteria > Bacteroidota > Bacteroidia > Chitinophagales > Saprospiraceae > JACJYE01. Next base: position 220,337 of record JACJYE010000009.1, on the reverse strand, counting down.
ATAACGCGTCGCGCTTTTCGTATTTGAAGTCCTTCAAAAAGTCCAGGTTAGCCTCCTTTCCGCTGGCGACGAATTCGGGCAACACGACGCTGTATTTTTTCCCCACATTGACAGGCTGGCCGTTGATGTGCCATTTACCGTTGATGTTCTCTGCGTTTTTGATCTGAAAATACCCTCCTTCCGTACGGTTGGTGACCAGGCCTGTTTCCAGGGCCTTTTCCAGGACGTTGCCAGGCAATTCCATGCGGGTGATGGGGCCGCCGAAGGGGAAGGTGCGCAACACGTCGTACTGAGTAACCGCCCCTTGTATGTCATCGTCCATGCGCATCGAACCGCTGTTGATGAGGTAGACGTCGGCGCCGGGCAGCACAGCTTCGAACGCATCGACGGTGAGGCGGCCGTAGTTGGTGGGGCGGCTGCGGATGTCCACCTCCTTGCATTCCAGCGGCTCCCTGGCAAAGTAAACCTGCTCATCCGGCACGTATCCCATGTCGCGCATGATCTTGTCTACGCTGCCCTGCCATTTGTCCACCACAACTTGTGTGGCGGGGTCGTCAGCTATGCTGTCGTCGATCTTTTTCAGGCTGGAGCGCACGCGGGCTACCCCACAGGAAGGGCTGTAGGTGACCCGGTGGATATAGGCCGTTTTGGCATTGGCGTCGGCCTTGGTGATGATGGTCTGCTCTACGTAATGGTTCATGTTGGTGTGGTCGTGCCCACCCAGAAAGATCAGGACGCCGGGCACCTCCGCCGCCAGCGCCTGGTCGTCGGCCACAGCGAGATGGGTCAGGGCGATGACCAGGCTCGTTTGAGCCTTTACCTGCTCATAGGCCTCTCTGAACGCCTCCACCACCGGTTCGTAACTGACGTATTCCTTGCGGTTGAAAGGCAGCACCACGCCGATGATGCCGACCTTTAAGACGTCGCCCTGCGGGTTGCGGAATTCCCGGATGATGTATTCCGGAATGGGCCTGTCCTGGCCGTTCACCACCTGCCTGAAAGGCCTCAGCTGGCCGCCGTCGGCGCGCTGAGCGTTACACACAGTGTACTCGAACGTGCTCTGGTTGATGCGTTTCTGCAGCAGATCAGGGTCGCTGAGGTCGAATTCGTGGTTACCGAAAGTGGCGTAATCCAGGCCCATGGCATTCAACACCTCCACCATCTGCTGGCCGGCAATGCGCTCGCCGTTCTCCTGCTTGAGGGTGCCGATCAGGGAGGGGCTCAAAAAATCACCGGCCAGAACAGCAATGGTGTTGGGGTTCTCGCGCAACAATTGTTTCTTTACAGTTGCCAAACGAGCAAGGCCGCCAGCCTTGCCTCCTTCGAGCGGCGATATTTCATAAACATCATTCACCTGAAGGATGGTGAATTCAATGTCGGAAGCTAACGGGGCCTTTACAGCCTGTTGTGCGGTGTTGCAGGCACTCGACAGGAAGAGCAGCAACCCGAGCCAGAGGTAAGAGCTTATACGCATATCTTAGTTTTTTGCTAAATGTAAGCATTGCGAGGGGCTGCTGCAAGTGCATTCCTGAGGCAACTTTTTATATTACATTAGTAGTGTTCAAAAAACTAAGTTCTCCGTTGGAAATATTTTGATCGTTACTTAAAAACAGAACATGGCCTACCAATTCCATCTCCTGCAAACGAGCCGCGAGAACATTTCCAGGTTGCTGCAGGGCCTGAGCCTTTCGCAGCTCAACCACATCCCGGCAGGTTTTCGCAACAACCTGCTCTGGAACGCCGGGCACCTGCTGGCCACTCAGCAATTGCTGCTCTACGGCCTGTCGGGCCGGGAACTGCTGCTGCCGGATACCTTTATCGAATCTTTCAGAAAGGGAACCCAACCGGAGGGAAAGTACGATGCCGATATGGCCGAATTCATAAAAGGCAAATTACTGCCTACCGCTCAACAGGCTGCCATAGACTACGAACGGGGGCTGTTCCAAACCTTCACACCTTATCAAACGAGCTACGGCGTCGAACTAAAGGATTTCAGCCAGGCGCTGCAGTTCGTCAACGTACACGAAGGGCTGCACCTGGGGTATATGATGGCTATGGCGAAAGGGGTATAAATGGCAAACAAGCCCTTATTCCAGGTAATTTGCTTCGAAGAATACCCGGTAATTGTCCACTGATTTTTCCTTGATGACTTCGCGGTAATTGTTCTGAGTGATGGGGAACACCTCGTATGCGATCTTGCTGTCGATATAATCCCCGCTGTTCTTTTTGGTGCCGTCGTAGTATTTCATCGCCTCCTTCTTGTCCTTGAAGCGGCGCAGGACAAGGATGGGCAGGCGGTCTTCGGCGCTTTCCCCCAGGTAGATATTGGAGATGCGCAGCCGCTCCAGCTTGTGGTATTTCTCGTTGAAATCGGAAACGGCCACCTTGGCGGCATTGAGGTCTACGTTCTGGTCTTTGAAAACGATGAGCACGTAGTGCAGGTCGTCGTCTTCGATCTTGTATTGCTCGATCTCCTCGCGGGCGCCACCCGGCAGGCTTGCCGAGCTTTCACCCAGGAGCCGCAGGATCTCTTTGGCCCTGAGTTGCTCAGGGGTATTCGGATACCTGGCCACCACCTCACGAAGGGCTTCCACATAGGCGTCCTTACCCTGCAGGTTGCCGGTGCTCATGGCGGCCAGCAAGGCAAATTTTGGCTGCAGGCTGTTGCCTGCGCCAAACTGCTCTTTAGCAGAAACGCTCTTCTGATAAGCCTCCTGATACCGGCCACTGGAAAAGGCGGAGTAGGCCTGATCGTAGTAAGTGTTCAGCTTGTGCTCTTCATCGGCCAGCTCGCTGACGTAGTTGGGGTTTTTGATGACCAGCGCGTACTTGGAAGTCTGGTACTTGTCCAGGATCTTGTCGGCATAGAACTGCGACTTGGCCGTGTTGCCCATGTCGGCATAGGCCAGGTACAGCTGGTACCAGCACTCGAGTTCGTAATTGTTGTCCGGGAAGCGGCGGTCCAGTTCTTCGAGGGTCGCGATGGCCTTGGGCAGATTCTGAAGCCGGTCGCGGTACAGAGACCCCAGCTTGAACAATGCCTCCTGTATTTTCAGCTCGGCCAGGCGGACATCGGCATCCGATTCAGGGATATTGCCCAGGTATTTTTTCACCTCGTCGCCGGTAAGCACCGTAGGTGAGGCCACCGGCGTTTCCTCGGTATTCTCTTCAGCTATACCGGAAGTCTCGCGTTTGTTGGACCTACGCCAGTCGTCCTCCAGTTGCCGGTTGCCCCATTTGCGCTCGAACTCCCGTGCGCCCCGTTTTACGGCGCGGTCATCGTAAGCGAAGAACGAGCTTTCCTTCTGCAGAGCGGGGCCGGCGGCCGAGACTGTTCGGCGCCCACCGGGGCCAGGGGCCGAGGTGGCTTTGGCCTTTTCGGAAAGTTCCTTAAGCCGGGCTTCATCCTGCTTCTTTTTGATCTCAAGGGCCAGGGCCTCTCTTTCCGCATCGCTCATTTTGCCGAGGCGGAGCAGGCTGTCCTGCAATTCAATGACTTTGATATTCGCAGCGATCTCGACCAGCGCCTTGCTCTTGCGTTCTACTTCCGGATAGCGCAGGTCGGCCGGGTTGAGGGCCATGAGCGTGCTGTCGTAGTAGTTCTTGGCCGGCACGTATTCTTCCGACTCGAAATAAAGGCCTGCAAGGGTGAGGTAAGACTCCGCTTTCTGGGCGACGTTTTTCGTGCTGTACTTCAGAGATTGCTTGAGGTTCATGATTCCTTCCTCGCGATTACCAGCTTTGAGGGCGATCTGGGCCAGGGAGTAGTATATCTGGTCCTTATATTCCTTGTTTTTCTCGTCCTTCAGCATCTTTTCCAGGTTTGCAACCGCTTCCTCAGAGCTGCCGCTGCCGCTGGCCCAGGCATTTTGCGCCATATTCAGTTTGCAGTTGAACTCCATCTCAAAACCGGGTTTGAGATCCAGCGCCCGTTCAAAGGCGGTATAGGCTTCCTGCCCGTTGCCATTCATCTGATAGATCTGGGCCATGATATAGGCGTAGCGGGCGCGCTGCTTGCGCTCCTTCTCCTCATCGATGGCCTTTTCCAGCAGAGGCAGGGCGGCGCCATACTCCTTACGGTGCAGGTGGTAATAGGCCTGGGTTGCCGGTAGTTGTTCACGGATATCGGAATAGGTATCGGTGCCGCCTTCCAGTTTGGCCAGGTAGAACTGCGCCGCGTCGTAATTGTCGCGTTCGATCATGGTGCGGGCAAGCCACAACAGAGCGTCCTGATAAGCGGGGCGGTGTTTGAGGAAGCCATCCTTATCATCGGTGGGCTCTTCCTTGTTTTCCGCTGTTTTGGCCTTGTCGTTCTTTCCTTCCTCGTCCTGGGGCGCTGCCTCTTCTTTGTCGCGGCCCGATTGCAGGATCTCGGGTTTCGGAGGCGCCTTTTCACCTTTTTTGCGCGCCTTTTTTACGGCCTTGTTGTATTGCTTACGCGCCTTTTCCTTCTCTTTACTCGTCTTGCTCTTGCTCCCCTTTCTGGCCTTTTTCCGTTTTTTGGCGCTCTTCTTTTTCGAAGACTTCTTTTTGCTGACCTTTTTATCGCTCTTGGAGGCCCCTTCGCGTTTTCTCATTTTCTCGGGGGTGAACTCATTGGCCATATACCGCAGCGTTTCTTCAGCCGACTCGTAATCCTGTTTCAGGTATTGCGCTTTACCGACGAGCAGGTAACAATCGTCCGTCCACTTGCTGTAACGGTGCAGGTTGACCACGATCGACACTTTTTTAATGGCCTCGTCGAGATCGGGAGCTACAGCCTGGGGGTTTTCAGCTGCCGTGTATTCGAACATCGGCAACAACTTGGTGTAATTGTCTTCGTGTTGTTGCTCCAGGGTGAGGATGCTGGCAGTGATCAGTTCGTCGGCATTGAAATAGCCATTGTAGTAGGCAGTTGTATTGTGGTACAGCTCACCCAGGGCCGACATGTCGCTCCTCTTTTTCTGAGTCGTGCAGGCTGAGGCCATGGAAAGAACAACCACGATCATCAATGCCTTGTTGATTTGCTTCAAGACTTTCATTTTTAGTAATCCAAAATCAAGTATACGGCCTCTTCTGCCGTTAGGGTTCGTTTCAAACGCTTCTTCCTTTATCAAAAAAGTAAGTTCGACGGTTTTGCGATGTGGCGCAGGCTGAAAGCTTTAAAAAAAGCTGGAAGACAAGCTACATCGCATAATCTCCTTTGGAGAACTTATTTTTTGAACACTGCTAAGTAACAAAGAAAATGCCCGTTTTTTTTGCATACCTCTATCCGGGCAGTATAACTTTGTAAGCTAATCGGCTGATGGGCCGGCCAAATAATGAGGCAGGCCCGGAAAATCTTTATGCCGCACACTTACGTTATATTAAACGTCGAAAGGCAAAATTATTTTATTCTTAAAATACTTCAAAGAAGGCGCCCGGATAATGTCTGCGCACAGTGTGCGGCCAACCGGCCCGACAGGCAAAGAGCTACCTTCCAGTTTGTTAAAATAAAGCCAATGGCAGCGGAACACGATAATGCAAAGAGCAGGTGGGAGCGGTGGAAGCATAGGCTGAAGCATACCTACCGCCTGGTGGTGATGAATAATGAGACTTTCGAGGAAGTGGGGTCTTACCGCCTGACGCTGCTCAACGTGTACATCCTCATCAGCACGATCCTGGTGGTCGTGGCCCTGCTGGTAGTGCTCGCCGTGGCTTTCACCCCTCTTAAGCGCTACGTGCCCGGCTACGGCACCGGCGGCGAGAACAGAGAGGAAGTGGAAAACCTCTACCGCCAGGTCAAGAAGATGGAGAAGAAACTGGCGGCGCAGGAAAAATACGCGGAAAACATCCGGAGCATCCTGACCAGCAACGTCGACACCACCATCAATACGAACCAGGCGCCGGCTATTCTCACCGACACCCTGCAGGAAGTCCCCGTTTCAGAAGCGGAAGAAGAGCTGCGGCAAGAGGTCGCAATGGAAGAGGTCGGCGAAGCTGCCCAGCGAAGCCGGACGACCAATTTCTCTCCGCGCGACGTCTCCCTCGAACACATGTATTTCACACCGCCGGCCAATGGCGAGATATCGGCCGCCTTCATGCCCGACCACAAACACTTCGGCGTCGATATCCTCGCGCCGAAAAATACGGCCATCAAAGCCGCCATGGACGGTTATATCTTTTTTTCGGACTGGACGCTGGAAACCGGCAATACCATCGGTATCCAGCACGCCAACAACACCATAACCTTCTACAAGCACAATTCGGCCCTGCTGAAAAGGTCGGGGAGTTTCGTCAAAGCCGGCGAAGCCGTCGCCATCATCGGGAATACCGGCACCTTGTCGGACGGGCCGCACCTCCACTTTGAACTGTGGTACCAGGGCAAGCCCGTTGACCCTACGGATTTTATCAGCTTCTAAGCAGCAGGCTCCATTGGCCGAAACTGTTGGCACACAGCCCGCCTTGATAAGGCTTTTTGTGTAGCTTTGTATCGAAAATTCAAAATGCTGTTTTCATGAACACTCAGGACCAGAACCTCAGGGATACCTTCAACGAGAAAGGCGAGCGGATCAGCCCCCAGCTTCCGGAAACGGTGAAGAATTTCCTGATCGATATAGACGGGACGATCTGTGACGACATCCCGAACGAGGAGCCGGAACGTATGATGACGACCCTACCCTACCCCGACGCGCTGAAGATCATCAACAAGTGGTTTGAAGAAGGGCACCTCATCACGTTTTTTTCCTCCCGCACAGAAGAACAGCGGGAGATCACGGAAAGATGGCTGAAAAAACACGGCTTCAAATACCATGCCCTGCTGCTGAACAAACCCCGGGGCGGCAATTACCACTGGATCGACAACCATATCGTTAAAGCGACCCGCTTCAAGGGGAAGTTCACGGATCTCGTCGTGCGCACCCATGAGATCGAGGTTTTCAAGCCCTGATGCCATTTCTGCGCCCCCCTCAACCCTCGCGCTGCAGCAGGTTTTCCAATGCTTCGGGAAGCCTGGGGTAGCGGAATGAAAAGCCCGCCTCTTCGATTTTCCGGGAGCTGGCCTTTGTACTGGACAATATCGTCGACGCCATTTCTCCCAGGGCCAGGCGCAGCGCGAATGCCGGGGCAGGCACCAGCATAGCTGAATGGCCTGTTGCCGTTATGGCCTGCTCGACGAACGCCTTATTCCGCACCGGGTTGGGCGCCACGCCATTATATACTCCTTCCATCTGCGTTTCTTCCATCGCTTTGACGAACATATCACACAGGTCGTCGATATGGATCCAGCTATACCATTGGCGGCCGTTGCCGAAATACGTGCCAAGGCGGAAATGAATGGGCAGCATGATCCTCGGCAGCGCACCGCCTTGTCTTGACAGTACAATGCCGGTGCGGAAAACCACCGTCCGGATGCCCGATGCGGCCACTTCGGCTCCTGCTCTTTCCCAGGCTATGCAGCACTCCGACAAAAAGCCTTGCCCTGGTTGATCCTGCTCCGCCAGCAGTTCCTCACCCCTGTCGCCGTAATAACCAATGGCGGCGGACGATAAATAAGCCTTGGGCCGGCGCCCGGCCTCCTGGAATGCCGACAGCAGCAGCCGGGCGCTATCTACCCTGCTGTCGATGATCAGCTTTTTCCTGGCTGCCGTCCAGGGACTGTCTGCAATACCGGCGCCGGCCAGGTTCACGACGTAATCCGCGCGTTTGATGGCCTCCGGGTCGGCCCATTGCTGCCCGACATCCCATTTATAGGTAGGGAAGGCTGCATTGGGGCGGTGTTGGCGGCTCAGGTGCAGCACCTGGTATCCTTTTTCCTTCAATATAGCGCTGAGGCGCAGGCCGATGAGCCCGCCGCCGCCGGCAATAAGGACGGTTTGCATGTTTTACTTATTTTGGAAATACATTTTGCTGGTGGAGTAAGAGCTTGTTTGGAGGCCGCCCTTTGGGCTAAAATACGTCCCTTTTTATCTCCAAAAGCGGCCTACAAACAAGCTCTAACAATGAAGCGAAGGCATGGTTTAACAAACTGCCTGAAATGAACTCATTATCATTTTTGTAATTCAACACGTATACATGCAGCACATGTCTCAAAAATTTCCTAATCCTGTCCAAATCTGTTAATTTGAGGCGCTTTTACGGCTTTAGATATACATAACCGTAAATCCCATATACGTATGATCCGACTTAGCCTACTCCTTCTGACAGCCCTGGCTGCTGCCATTTTCACCACTGGTTGCAAGCCGGAAGCTTCAGCGGAAAAGACCGAATTCAAACACAAAGACAACACCGTCTATGCCCGCCTGCCGGCAGACCCTGACAAGCTCAATCCGGTACTTTCAACTTCCGTATACGCCCGCGCCGTCAATGAAAACATGTTCCAGTACCTCATGTCCTTTGACCCGCAGACGCTTGCCCTTACGCCCCAGCTGGTGAAATCCGGCCCCGTGGTGGAAGAGCTGACGGAAGGCCCATTAGCCGGAGGCGTGGCCTATACCTATGAGATCCGCGAAGAGGCCCAATGGGACAACGGCACTCCCGTCACGGCCAAAGATTTTGAATTTACGCTCAAAGCCCTGTTCAATCCCGTAGTTAAAGCGGCATCCATTCGAGCCTACCTGGATTTCATTGGCGCCCTGAGCATCGATCCTGCCAACCCGAAGAAATTTACGGTGCTGGCCAACAAAAAATACATACTGGCCGAGCCTGTCATAGGCAACCTGGCCGTATTGCCCGAGTACGTCTATGACCCCAACGGCCTGTTGCGCTCCTTCCCGCTTGACGAACTGGCGCAGCCCGCCCGCGCCGAGGAACTGGCCAAGCAGGACAAGGCCCTCACTCAATTTGCCGAGGCTTTTAACGCGCCTCAGTATTCGCGGGAGAAAGGCTTTATCTCCGGTTCCGGCCCCTATGCTTTCGAAGGCTGGGAAACCGGCCAGCAGATCGTGCTCACCCGGAAAAAGGATTGGTGGGGCGACAAAGTGCCAGGCAGCCCGCCGGCGCTGGCCGCCTTTCCCGAAAAGCTGGTGTTCATGATCATTCCGGACCAGACCGCAACGCTGACGGCCCTGAAAGACCAGCAGATCGACGTCTGTGGGCAGATCGATGCGAAGGATTTCATAGGGCTACGCGACAACGAAAGCATGAAGGGGCTGGCCAATCTCCATACTCCTTCCTCCCTGACGTATTATTTCGTAGGCCTGAACAACAAGAACCCCAAACTTTCCGACAAGCGGGTGCGGAGGGCCCTGGCGCACCTGGTCAACGTACCGGACCTGATCGACAACCTTTTCTACGGCCTGGGCGAGCGCATCGTTGGCCCTTTTCACCCTGCAAAACCCTATTACAACAAGGGCCTGCAGCCTATAGATTTCGACCCGGCCAAAGCGCGGGAACTGCTGGCCAGCGCCGGATGGGAAGATACCAACAACAACGGCATCGTCGATAAAGAGATCGGAGGCCAGAAGGTAGAGCTGGAACTGGAATACCTCATCTCCAATGCCAGCAATTTCGCCCGAAACCAGGCCCTGTTATTCGAAGACGATGCCCGTAAAGCTGGGGTAAAGGTCAACATCGTGCCTCAGGAATTCACCGTGTTGATCGATAACGCCAAAAAGCGCAATTACGAGATGTACGCCGGCGCCTGGGCACAGGACCCCATCGTCGACGACCCCAAACAGCTGTGGCATACTGAAAGCGATACGCCCGACGGAGGCAACAGGGTGAGCTTCAACAACCAGGAAGCGGATGAGCTCATCGAAAAGATCCGGATAACCCTCGACGAAAAGGAACGCAACAAGTTGTACCTTCGTTTCCAGGAGATCATCTATGAAGAACAGCCATACATTTTCCTGATGGCCCCTCTGGAGCGCATTGCCATATCCAAACGTTTTACGGCCAAGGCCTCAGTCCGCAGGCCCGGCTTCTTTGTCAATGAATTTCTCTTGAAAAGCGATAAATAATAATTCAAGCAAATGAGACCACTACCCCCCTTGAATGCCCTTCTGCTGGCATTGATCCTTATTGGCACAGCCTGTAAGAACGATAAAACAGGGCAGGAAAAACAGGACGACGTTATCTTTTCCCTGAACCGCCCTCTGAACGAGGCCATCATCCAGCTGGATGCAGAGCCCGACCGCCTCAACCCTGCACTTTCGACAAGCATCTACTCGCGTACTGTGTTTAACGGCATTTTCCTGAGCCTGCAGTACGTCGACCCCGCCACCCTGGAACTGGCACCGCAGCTTATAAAGGACAAGCCTGCGGTAACGCTTATCCGCTCCGGCATCTACAAAGGCGGGTTGGCCTATTCCTTCGAGATACTCGACGAAGCGGTGTGGGACGACGGAAGCCCAGTGACGGGCAACGACTATATTTTCACCCTCAAGGTGGTGTTCAACCCCAAGGTAAGCGCCACGGCTTACCGGGCCTATCTATCCTTCATCAAAGACGTACAGGTGGACCCCGGCAACCCCAAGCGGTTCACGGTATATACCGACCAGCAATACATTATCGGCGAAGAGGCCGTCAGCTCTACCATTCCGGTCCTTCCCGCCTACCATTACGACCCCGACGGCCTGCTGAGCGATATCCCGCTCAGCACCCTGGCTGACCCTGATGCTGCAGAAAAGCTGGCGGCCAAAGACGGCCGGCTGCAGCAGTTTGCCGAACTGTTCGAAAGCCCGAAATACAATCGCGAGCCGGAAGGCATCACCGGCTGCGGCCCTTACCGCCTGGAAAGCTGGGAAACCAACCAACGCATCGTGCTGGCCAGGAAAGAGAACTGGTGGGGAGCGCCGATCATGGAGCAAAAACCCGGGCTGGCCGCTTATCCCGACAAACTGATCTTCCTGCAAATCACCGACCCCAATACGGCCATAACCGCCCTTAAGGACGGGCAGGTGGATGCAATGGGCAATGTAGCGCCCAACCGGTTCGATGAGCTGAAGGAAACCGATTTCGTTTCCAGCAGGTATAATTTCTTCAGCCCGCCTTCCCTGGCGCATACTTTTATCTATACCAATACCGGGAACCCCAAGCTTTCGGATAAGCGGGTGCGCAAGGCCCTGGCCTACGCCATCAACGTCCAGGAGATCATCGAAACGATATTTTACGGCTATGGCGAGCCCTCGGTGAGCCCCGTCCACCCGTCGTCCAAATACTACGACAAGAGCCTGGCCCCCATCCCTTACGACCCTGAGAAAGCCCGGGCTCTGCTGGCCGAAGCCGGCTGGAAAGACAGCAACGAAAACGGCACCGTCGATAAGGTGATCAATGGCGAACTGCTGGAGATGAACCTGAACTACAAATACACGGCCGGCCGGGATATCTCCCAGAATATCGCGCTGCTGATCCAGGAATCGGCCAAGCGCGCCGGTTTCAATATCGAGCTCGAGGCCAAGGAGTTCGCCGTGATCTCCGACGACCTCAAGCGCCGTGATTTTGAGCTGGTGCCCTGGGCCAAGACCATTTCCCCAACGTTGTGGGAACCCAAACAGGATTTTCATTCCGAAGGCGACAACCGTACCGGCTTCGGCAACGCCGAGACCGATGCCCTCATCGACCGCATTCAGGTCACTATCGACGAACCCATCCGCAATCAGCTGTATAAAGAGCTACAGGACATCCTTTTTGAGGAGATGCCTATCGTATACATTCTGGTGCCGACCAGCCGCATCGCCGTACACAAGCGTTTCGATCTGGTGCCTACGCCGCTGTTCCCTGGCTTCGTGCCGGCGCAGCTGAAACTGAAAGAAGCCCGTTAGGGCCTTCTGCACAAAGGATTTTTTTGTAATTTCGGGGCGCACGGCCAAACGGCCGGTGGCGTAAATATATCCCATGCTACAATATCTGCTAAAGCGGCTGCTCATTTTCATCCCTACCCTGCTGGCCATCTCTTTGCTGGCTTTCGGGCTGAGCAAAATGGCGCCTGGCGACCCGGTTGACCAAAGCAGCCGCGGCGGCATGGGGGATGCTCAGCGCGACCTGGCGAATGCGGAGCGCATCTATCGCGAAAAGGCCCGGGAGCTGGGGCTCGACAAGCCGGCCTTCTATTTTGGCCTTTCCCCGGCCGCGTACCCCGATACGCTCTACCGCATCGTCAAGCGCGGGCACCGCGAGAACCTGGCGAAGCTGGCCGGACAGTATGGCAACTGGGAACAGGCCTCTGATTATTACCATGCAATAGTGGCCCTCGAAAAACTGGCGCAACAACTGCCCACCGAAGGCTCCAGCGGGGCCTATTCCGTGCGCAGCACCGTTCAACAGCTATACGTCGCCCATGCCGATGCCCGGGCCAGCAGCCTGCTCGACGCCCTCGTTGCCGAAGTTGAAAAAGATACCGCGCTTGCCCCTATGCTGCTCGGCCCTGTACTGGGCCTGAAGGAGAAATACGAAGCGGTAAAAAGCCAGGCTACCCGCTGGAAACTGTATGTGCCCGATTTCAAATGGTACGGCCTGGACAATCAATACCACCATTGGATCAGCGGTTTCCTTCAATTCGATTTTGGCACTTCCTACTACGACAGCCGCCCCGTAGCCCATAAGATGCGGGACGCGTTGTTCTGGACCGTACTGATCAACGGCCTGGCTATGCTGATAGCGTACCTGCTCTCCATTCCGCTAGGCGTCCTTTCCGCTGTCTGGAAAAATTCTTTTTTCGACCGCTCGTCCACCCTGGCCCTGTTCATGCTGTATTCGCTACCGAGCTTTTGGGTGGCGACCATGCTGGTCGTGTTCTTTACCACGCCGGAATACGGCATGGACTGGTTCCCTTCGCTGGGCGTCGGCGAGCTACCTGCTGATGCGCCTTTCTGGAGCCGTTTCCAGGATACGGCGGCGCATCTCGTACTACCCGTTTTCTGCCTGGCCTATGGCGCGCTGGCCTTCATTTCCCGGCAGATGAGGGGAGGCATGCTCAATGTGATCCGCCAGGACTATATCCGCACGGCATGGGCCAAGGGGCTGAACAGCCGTCAGGTCGTCTGGAAACACGCTTTTCGCAATGCACTGTTTCCGATCATCACCATGTTCGCCAATATCTTCCCCGCAGTTTTTGCCGGCTCGGTGGTCATTGAGGTGATCTTCAACATCCCGGGGATGGGCAAGCTCACTATCGATGCTATTTTCCAACGAGACTGGCCGGTAGTTTATACGGTGCTCATGTTGTCGGCCATACTTACCATGGCGGGGATACTGGTTTCGGATATTATGTATGCCTGGATCGACCCACGGGTCTCCTACAGCAAAAAACAATAACGGATGCTGATCGGAGTAAGAAAGGAGAAAAGGCTGGCTGAGGAAATGGCGCACCGAAAAGCAATAGGGCAGAGCTACTGGGCTATTGTGCGGCGGCAGTTCCGGCGCAACCGCATGGCGCTTTGGTCGCTGCGCCTGCTGTACGTGTTTTTTTTCATAGCGCTTTTCGGCGATTTCATCGCCAACGAGCGGCCGTTGTACTGCCGCCTCGAAGGCGTTACCTACTTCCCTGTAATGCGCCAATACGGAGAGGGCCTTGGGCTGGTAAAACGCGAGGCCCGCTTCTTCCAGAAAGGCTGGCATGAGCACGAATACGAATCTGTTGTCTGGCCCCCTATCCCCTATTCCGCCGGCACCATCGACCGCAGGAACAGCAACTATGTAAGCCCTGGAGGCACACAGCGCGTTGAATCCCCTCATTTCCGCCACTGGCTGGGTACCGACCAGATCGGCCGCGATGTGGCTGCGGGCCTTATCTCCGGCACGCGCATCGCAATGATGGTAGGCGTGGTATCGATGTCGATCGCAGCGCTGATCGGGATCTTCCTTGGCGCGCTGGCCGGATATTTCGGTGACGAGCGCTTCAGGGCGTCGCGAAGCCGGCTCCTGATGAATATACTAGGCCTGGCAGCAGGGCTGTTCTATGGGTTTTCTGCACGCGCTTTTGCGCTCAGCGAAGGCCATTTCGGGTGGGAATTGCTAAAAAGCCTGGGCATCTTAACCGGCAGCCTGGTGCTGGCCAACCTGCTGGCCGGCCCGCTGAAGCGTTTGCCCTGGTTCGGAAAAAAGATACGGCTGCCCATGGACATCATCGTGATGCGGTCGATCGAGGTCATCAACTCCATACCCGCGCTGCTGCTGGTACTTAGCGTAGTGGCCATCATCGAAAAACCCTCCATCCTGTTCGTGATGGCTATCATAGGCCTGATACGCTGGACCGGCATCGCGCGATTCATCAGGGCAGAGCTGCTCCGCATACGAAGCCTGGAATATATAGAAGCTGCTCAGGCACTGGGGTTCAGCGAATGGCGCATCATTTTCCGCCATGCCATACCCAACGCCCTTACCCCGGTACTGATCACCATCGCTTTCGGGGTGGCCAGCGCCATATTGCTCGAAGCCTTCCTGTCCTTCCTGGGCGTCGGCGTCCCGCCCCAGCAGGTAACCTGGGGCTCAATGCTCAATCTTGCCAGGGCCCAGTTCGGCGCCTGGTGGCTGGCCATTTTTCCGGGCTTTGCCATCTTCCTCACCGTCACGGCCTTTAACCTCATCGGCGAAGGCCTGGCCGATGCCATGGACCCCAGGCTCAAGCAGTGAACGCTTTAGAGCTTGTTTTTAATGTTTTTTCCTTTTCTTCTTTTTCTTATTGAAATCTTTGGGAAAGAGGCGGGTATGGCCACCAGTGGAAGGCAGTTCACCCTTGCGGTTCGGTTGGACATGAGCAGCCTCGTTGGCCGGACAGCCCACCTTAGGGCTGCAGGAGGCCGAAGAAAAGCCTATGAAGAGCAAAGCCGCACAAAATCCGGCAAAAACCCAATATTTACGCATGTGTGCAAAATTTTAAACGGAAATGGGGTAAAAATAAAAAAACGCGAAGGTATATATATCCGCACAGAATACCAAAACGCCCAAAACCCTTGAAAATTCTGGCATTTCAGCCTTTTTTTGGCAACAAAAACTTGGTTTTAACCAACATAGCCTCTAAATTTGCCGCACATTAACTCATTAAAACCTTAAGAAATGAATAAGGGAGATCTTATTAGCAAAATCGCCGAAAACGCCAACCTTTCCAAAGCTCAGGCCACCGATGCCCTGAATGCAGTACTCGAAGGTATCGAAGAGGCATTGAAGAGTGGTGACAAAGTTACCCTTATCGGTTTTGGCACCTTCTCTGTTTCCCGCCGTGATGCACGTACGGGCCGCAACCCGCAAACGGGCGCATCGATCAAGATCAAAGCCAAGAACGTCGTCAAGTTCAAGCCAGGTAAAGAGATCTCTGACTCAGTCAACTAATCGTTGGCTCGATACGGTTTTTCCTTAAGGAAAAGGAAGGGCAACCTGAAATCAGGTTGCCCTTTTTCATGGCCGTACCCCCATTTACCGCCCCCTTTTGAACCTCAGAAGCGCCAGGCACGTATAATCAGCCCATCGATACCATTATAAACCAAAAGAACCACGACTACCACCATGAAATTCGGTACTAAAACCATACACGCCGGGATAGAACCCGACCCAACGACAGGAGCCGTCATGACGCCCATCTACCAGACGTCCACGTACGCACAGGAAGCTCCCGGCAAACACAAAGGGTACGAATACGCCCGTACCCAAAACCCGACCCGCAACGTTTTGCAGCAAAACCTGGCCGCCCTCGAAGAAGGCAATTACGGGATCTGCTTCAGCAGCGGCCTCGCCGCCATGGACACCATCCTGAAAATGCTGGAACCCGGCGATGAGATCATCTCGGCCAACGACCTCTATGGCGGGTCGTACCGCCTTATGGCCCGCGTTTACCAGAAGTTCGGCATCAAATCCCATTATGTCGATATGAACCGGCCTGAAGATATCCTGGCCAAGGTGAACGACAAAACCAGGCTCTTCTGGGTGGAAACGCCGACGAACCCCATGCTGAACATCATCGACATCAGCCAGGTTTGTGCACTTGCGAAAGAAAGAGGTATCCTCACCTGCGTCGATAACACCTTCGCCTCGCCCTTCCTGCAGGCCCCACTGACTATGGGCGCCGACCTGGTGCTGCATTCCGCCACCAAATACCTGGGCGGCCATTCCGACGCGGTGCACGGCGCCGTTGTGGTGAGGGATGAAAAACTCGCCGAACAGCTCTATTTCCTCCAGAACGCAGCCGGCGCAGTGCCTGGCCCACAGGACTGTTTCCTCATCCTGCGCGGCATCAAAACCCTGCACCTGCGCATGGAACGCGCCTGCCAGAATGCAGCCGCCATCGCTGCTTTCCTCCAGGAACACCCCAAAATTGCCAAAGTACACTATCCCGGGCTGCCCTCCCACCCCGGCCACGAACTGGCCAAAACACAAATGCGCTACTTCGGCGCCATGTTGTCGTTCGAACTGGTGGAAGACAGCTACGATGCTGCTGAAAAAGTGCTCAGAAATACCCAGCTCTTCACCCTGGCCGAATCGCTGGGCGGTGTAGAGTCGCTCATCGGCCACCCGGCATCGATGACCCACGCCTCCATCCCCCGCGAGGAAAGGCTGAAGGTCGGCCTGACGGACTCCCTGATCCGCCTCAGTGTAGGTATAGAGGACGTTGAGGACCTGATCGAGGACCTGGATGCAGCATTGGCCTAAGAGCTTGCTTTTTGAACACCATTACTAAGTGGCCGGGGCCTGCGCAGCGCGAAGCCGGCGTACCGCGTTTCATAATGGTTACACCCTCATACTAAACCTCGTGTTATGCGGTACGCTATCTTCTCTTTCCTTACCCTGCTGCCTCTGTATACTATGGCACAGGATTATACCGATTGTAACCTTGCTCTGGACATCTGCAGCAAGGGCAGCCTTCATTTTGGCCTGCCATCGGGCCAGGGGCAACTCCATGAGATCGTGGACGTGTCCTGTTACCCCACAGCTACCATGGAATTCGCACCAACCTGGGTGGCATGGGAGATCGCTGAAAGTGGCACGATCGAATTCATACTCACGCCTGACGGCCCTCAGGTAGACCTCGATTTTTACGTCTTCAGGCTGCCGTCCTCGGGCCAATGCGAGAGCAAAGAAGAAGTGCGTTGCATGGCCTCGGGCGAAAATGTAGGCGAACCTTTCTCCAGTTGGGCTCCGTGTATAGGCCCTACCGGCCTGCTGCCCGGTAACACCGACACCTCGGAATCTCCCGGGTGCCAGGCCGGAGACAACAATTTTCTGGCCCCCCTGCAGGCCCAGGCTGGCGAGGCTTACGTACTGCTGGTGGAAAATTTTACCGGGCTGAGTGGATTTACTCTCGATATCTGCGGCACCGCAAAGCTGCCCTGCGATTCGAGTAGCTGTACGACATTGGTAGGCATCAGCGAACCGGTATCCACCCCTGCCAGAGTATTTCCCAACCCCAGTAAGTCCGGGATATTCAACCTGCAAATGCCAGCTCCGGCCACAGAAGGCGCAATAGTGGAAATATTTAATCCGGCCGGCCAACTCCTCTATCGCAAAACCATACAATCCGGCCAGCAGGAAATACCAATCGGGCTAAGCGGCCTGGCGGATGGCTGGTATATCCTAAGGTGGCAATCGAATGGGCAGAATTTTGTAGAACGGCTATTCAAGAACAGCCGCTGACCGGTGCCTGCAGCACCAGGTTCCCGGTAATCCTCCTGTGGGCTAAGCCTTTGTCAGTAGCCTGCCAACGCTCCCAGAAAACGAGGGCCTATACGGTGTTGCACCCTTTCTGCACAAATTTGTTGTGAAAGCTTGTTTTGAAAAACTTTTTGTTTTAAATTTGTTTCAATCAGCAAGTTTTAAAACAAAAAGTTACCAAAATGGGCAATTCTACCGATCAGATCAAAGCTTATCTGCAGCGCAACTGGTTCAAGCTCGGTATTGCCGTTATCCTTCTCTTCCTCGTTCTGAAGAAGGACCTGAGCTTCCGGATCAACCTCAACACGCCACAGCCGGTGGAACAACCGCCACAGCCTAGCGTACCTGCCGGGCAACGGGAGGAAAGCACCAGCCGCGAGCGCTATACCGAGCGACAAACCTCCAAGCAGGCAGTTTCGGAAACACTACCGGGCACCGAGCGTTTTGATCTGCTGTCGTCAAAAGGCAGCCGCCGCGAGGTAACGGCCATCGGCCAACTGGAGCTGGTGAACCAGGAAACCGTGCAGGCCTATATTCAGCGTTTTGGCAAAATAGCGGCCACAGAGCGAAAAAAATACGGCGTGCCTGCATCCATCGTCCTTGCCAATGCATTGCTCCACAGCCAGGCCGGAACACGGGCGCTGGCGAAGAACGCCAATAACCAGTTCGCCCTGCCCTGCACCCCCGACTGGCAGGGGGCGACGAGTACGTTCGAAAGCAGGTGTTACCGACAGTACGAAAATGCCTGGACAAGCTTTCGCGACCACAGCCTCTACGTCACAACAGGCCCTTTCGCCACACTCCGCCAGCTTGGCAACGATGACTACAAGGCCTGGGCCGATGCGCTGGAAAAAGGTGGGTTCTCTGAGGAAAAAAACCTAAGCCTGCAACTCGTTCAGGTGATCGAAACCTACAGCCTGGCGCAATGGGACAGGTAGGTGAAAAGAGCATGATTCATGCGAATCAGGGGCTAAAGAAGGATCAACAGAATCCGACGCCTTAGAGCTTGTTTGGAGGCCAGCTAAACCCAAGGTTGTGCCGCTAGGCACAAAATATCGGTAGAAGGCGCCAACCAAAGCCTTCCGTGCCTTTAGGTACGGAATGTACGCTCAGCTCGGTGCATTTATGCCGTACCTCACGGCACAGCAACCGGCTTTTGGGTATCCTTCTACCGATATTTCACCCCTAAAGGGGTGGGGGTTTTCTGCTTTGAATGCACCTTTAAAATAAGGCCACCTTTATCCCCTAATTCGCATGCCCCATGTTCGGGTGGCCTCCAAACAAGCTCTTAAGCGGTCAATCCACCAGTATCATACGCCGGGTGGCCGTAGCCCCTTCCGTTTCAAGACGATAGCTCAGCACGCCGCTGGAAGGCAGTTCATTGCGCTTCAGGTTCCATTCGTTATAGCCGGCTGCAAAGTTCCCTTCTTTTACCAACAACAACTTACCCGTAGCGTCGAAGACCGACAAGCGGGCCCAGCTATCCGCCGCAAGCTGGAACGGGATCACCGTAGCCTGCTTGAAGGGGTTGGGCTGGTTCTGGTATAGCGCGAATGATAGCGTTTCAACTACAACAGGTTCGGCGCCGAACTGCAGGCCCAGCCCTACAGGCTCTACGAACATATTGTAGGCCTCCGCTCTGGTCTTGCTGCCGTCGAGGTTAAGCCATTGGCTCAGCCTGCCGTTGCGCAGGGCGCGGAAGCTGAGGTAAAAGAGCGGTTCATCAGACGTGATCTGAGAAACGTCTGTCCGGAACCAGCTCGATGTGATCAGGCCTTCAGCAGGGAAGATGCCGTAGTTGTCGTCCGTCAGGCCGGGCAGCGCCCCCTGGGCCGTACCGAGGAACTCAAGGGACTGCGGGTTGTAGTGCAGGCCAAACTGGTAACCGCTGATATTGTTGATGTCAGCCGCCGTGAAGGCTATATCGTATACTTCACCCGCCTGAAGTTCCCGGTCGTCGGCCTGGAAAGCGAACAGGGCGCGGTTTTCCGTAGCATCCGGAGCCAGGCCGGAGGGGTTGACGTCGTTCGTTACGTCACCTATTTTGACCGCGATGAAAGCCACATCCATATCCAGCGACAGGACATCGTCGACCGTCACCCATTCCGGGAAGTCTTCGGCCAGCGGGTTACCGGACAGGAATTCGTAATCCGCTTTGACAAAACGCCAGGAGCTGTTATTCGGGAAGTCGCTGCTGATCCCCAGGATCACCTTGCGGATGTAGATCTGGTCGAGCGCGGTGATCGTACCGCTGTGGTCGACATCGGCAGCGATATACTTATAGGGGCTGTCGAGCGGCTGTACCCCCAGGATATGCCTGGAAATGAAAAGCAGGTCGGCCGTCGAAACGCCGTTGGATATACCGTCATTTTTGCTCGGCATGACCATGCTCACATCACAGGCAGGCACAGCGGCGAATTCGAAGGTGCCATCCTGGGCCGATTGCTGCTCGTCCTGGGTTGTGGAGTTATTCATGATGTAAACCGTAACGTTTGGCACGGGCAGGCCCGTTTCCGTGTGTACGTTGCCGGCTACTTCTGATGTCATGTGGGTGCAGATCTCCGAATGCGGCATAGCGGAAAAGACGTTATCCTGCATCAGGGTGATGCCCGTATTCCGCATAATGATATCGTGCATCGTCGTCCGGTTTGCCCAATCCTTTTCTTCCGGGCTGAGCACGGGGTCATTCAGGTAAAAAAAGCGGTCGCCGTCGCGAAGATTTGCAAATTGCGTGGTGAGTATCTTCAACAGGGTCGGCCCCAGCAGCTTGCCGGGAGAGCGTTGCTCGGCCAGAAAGCCTACCCAGGGGTCGATGTCGTTGATGTTGTCATACAAGCTGACCAACTTAATATACACTGCCGGCGTAGGGTTGATCTGCTGAAAGAACTGGTAACGCGGCAGGCCGAAAGCTTCGCGCACGCTGTTATAATCCTCCAGCCCCCGCTCGCGGCCGCGGTTAATGTTGATAGCCGCCAGGTCGAGGCCACCGGCGCCCGGAGGGCCGAAAAGGAAGTTGCGGACGTCGTCCACAACTTTAGCGTCGAACTGTTGCTGCGTTTGAATAGCCAGCCCTTTAACAAAAGGCTCGATGCCACTTTCTATTACCGGAAAGGGGTTGAAAAAGGCATCGCGGAGCAGCATCACGCCTTCGGGCAGCTCGTCGCCGTTGTTATCTACCCGCATCAGCCGGCCGCTGAGCAAGGTATGGCCCAGGCGGAAGGCAGCGGCAGTAAAAACGTTGAACAGCTGAGCATTCACGGCAGGTTTGTACCCCTGGTACGGCTGAAGCTGGACGCCGACCGTAGGCAGCCATTCGTTGTAGACGACCGACTGTATCAGGGCGCCCACCAGTTTGCGGGCATGCTGATAGAGCTGCTCATCGTCCCAATCGGGATGCTGAACGGCCAATTGATCGCACAGGCGGTTATGCTCGCGAAGAAAGATAGTGTGGAAAGACAACAGTACCGGGTTCTCATTTGCTCTTGCATCGCCACAAACAAAGAATTTCTGGGACAGCCCGACGGGGTTGTCCATATGCGGAGCATTAGGGTCGATCGGTGCGTCGTACTCTCCGTTATAGGTGTTGAAAGGAGGCAGGTTGCCGGCAGATACCTTGAGCTTGCCGCCTTCGAATGACCGAAGCCAGAAAGCCCGCTGCTCGTCGGAGCCGTATACCCCTGAGCCATCGATATAGGCCGTGATCATGTTGGGGTGGCGGCGCGGGTTGAGCGTGGTCGTGCCGGTGGCGGGGTCGAAAATATTGCGCTTCATCGGGATCGACATCTGCCCCGTATTGAAGGGGTCGAACCAGGAATCGCCCTGAGGTACCGCGATCGAAGCCTCTTCGTTGCCATCAGGCGTAAGGCCGATATCGTGGTCTAAAAACTGGCCATATACCCAGCAAAAGTCGCTGATACTAAGAGGTTCATTCAACAAGCCGTCCTGTGCGAACAGGGAGTTGCTGGCCACGCGCGGGTTGGGGCGGTTGGGGCCGGCCGGTGTGTTGATCAGGTTTTCGTAACCTACGGGGCCGCTTAAAAGCAGATTGGTACCTGCGGCGCCCCAATCGGAGTTCGTGAGGTTGTTTTGGGTACCGTCATACGTGCGGTAATTCTGAACGTCGATCTGCTGAGCCGATGCCGCTACAGTGATCCCAATAACCATCGTCAAGAGTAAAGGTCGTCTTTGCATAAGCAAAACATTTTAGCTCATGGGTGAAAAAATGATTCCAGAAGGTCAAATACACATTTGTCGCCTGTGTGTAACAAGGCAATATTAGGAACGAGGATTCCAATACAGGACTAATGGATAATGGTATGGTTAGAAAGATAGCAGCTCTCAGGGGGAAATCTCACATCAATTGGGTTGCTTGCACAGCAGCTCAAAAGCGGAAACGTGCACAAATTTAATGAAAACTACATTATTCTGCCAGTGATGAAAAATTATTTTTTCGCGCAGCAGCGATCCGGGGCCTTAAAGCTGTTTTAATAAAACAAGAAACACCCGCAATACCCCGGCAAAATGCGGCTGTTTTTTCTTAAGATACCTTTAAAAATGTTAATTTGTATTAAATTTCCGAGCAGAAGGGAATCTTCCGCGCAATGCAGGCGTCAAAATTGTTGAAAGTATAGAGCTGATGAGTGATCTGGCTTAGAGTGCCTGTCACTCAACAGCCAACACAACAGTCGGGTGATTTCTTGGGAAAGGGCAACCATGTGTTGCCCTTTCTATTTTGTCAGCCTGCCGCCTGCATATCCAAACAAGTGCTTAAGAAGGCACGCCGAAGGGCCTACCGGCGTTCTCTAATAATTAACAAGGCGTATTTATTCAAAACCACCCTTTCAGGCATTGAAACCCGGGCTCCTCATATTATTTCTGCTACTCCTGGCCACCGGGGCCATGGCCCAGGACGACGGCCTGAGCAACCGCAGGGCCATGGCCGTAGCCACCGCCCAGGCGCCGTTCCTGCTCGACAGCCTGCCCGTCATAGGCTCAACCCTGGAAGTAGCCGATGCCGCCACCGGCCAGCCGGCCGATACGTCGTACTACACCCTCGTCAACAACACCCTTTACCTCCGCCCCAAATCCCAGCGTTTCGACAGCCTGCACATCCGCTTCCGGGTGTTGCCCTACAACCTGAACCAACCCATCCGCCACCTCGACAGCGCCCAGGCCATTACCAGCGAAGGCGGCGCCATTGCCGGCCTCACGTATAACCCATACGCACAGGAAGACGCCCTGCTCAACCTCAAGGGGCTTGATTACAACGGCAACTTCACCCGCGGCATCTCCTTCGGCAACAACCAGGACCTGGTGCTCAACTCCAGTTTCAACCTGCAACTGGCAGGCGAACTGGGCGACGGCGTGGAAGTGCTGGCCGCCATCACAGACGAGAACATCCCCCTGCAACCCGAAGGCAATACCCAGCAGCTCCGCGAATTCGACCGCATTTTCATACAGCTCAAAAAGAACAACAGCAAGCTTATCGCCGGCGATTACGAATTGCAGCGGCCCAACAGCTATTTTATGAACTACTATAAAAAGCTGCAGGGAGCCACCTTCAGCAACCGCCTGCAACTGGGCGAAGGCAGCCTGAGCAGCACCGCCAGCCTCGCTCTTTCACGAGGGCAGTTCACACGTTACTCCATCACCGCCCAGGAAGGCAACCAGGGGCCTTACAAGCTGCGCGGCGCCGAAGGCGAGCGCTTCATCATCGTACTGGCGGGCACGGAAAAAGTGTTCCTCGACGGCGAGCTGCTCAGCCGGGGGCTGGAAGAAGATTACGTCATCGACTACAACCGCGGCGAGCTCACCTTCACCAATAAGCGCCTCATCACCAAAGACAGCCGCATAACCGTTGAATTCGAATACTCCGACCAGAGCTACGTGCGGGCCCTGTATGCCGGTGGCGCCTCCTACGAACGCGGCAAACTGCGGCTCGACTTCAATTTCCTCAACCAGCAGGACAGCAAGAACGCCACTGGCGAACTTGGGCTCACCGACGAACAAAAACGCATCCTGAGCCTTGCCGGAGACAAGCTTTCCGTAGCCCTCTCGCCCAGCCTCGACACCCTGGACGAGTTCACGCCCTACCGCGCCGCTTACAAGCTGGTGGATACGCTCCTGAGCTGCTTTGCCGGAGATACGGTTATCCAGTACCTGCAGTTCAGCACCAACCCCGACAGCGCCCACTATACGGCGCGCTTCTCTTACGTAGGCCCCGGCAACGGGCAATACACCCTCGATACGGAAAAGGCCGCCAATGAGCGCGTCTACCGCTGGGTAGGATACGGGGCCGGCTGCAGCCCGCTGGGCGACTACGAGCCCGTCGTGCAGCTGGTGGCGCCACGCCAGCAGCAGATGGTAGTGCTGGGCGGGCGTTACGCGTTCTCCCGGCAGTCGGCGCTGACGGCCGAGGTGGCCATGAGCCGCAACGACCTCAACCGCTTTTCCAGCCTCGACAGCGGCGACGACCTCGGCTGGGCCGCCTATACCGATTTCAGCCGCACTTTCACACTCGGCGGCGACAGCAGCGGCTGGGCCCTGGCCACCTCCCTGAACTACGAGCTGGTACAGAAGAACTTCCAACCCCTCAACCCCTATCGCAACCCTGAGTTCCTGCGCGACTGGAACCTGGCCGATGTACAGGGGGTGGGAACAGTAGCGCAGGCCCAGGAACAGCTCGGCAAGGCCGGGCTTAGCCTGAGCAAAGCCGGCCTGGGCAGCCTGGCCTATAGCCTCAGCGGCTTCCAACGCGACAGCCTGTATACCGGTATCCGGCATAATATACGCCTGCGCAGCCTGGCGCCCAACTGGGAAGTGGACCTCGACGGCAGTTTGTTGTTGGGCGACAGCCCGGGCCGCAGCAACCGCTTTTTACGGCCCCGGGGCGCCCTTGCCCGCACCTTCCCCAAACTACTGGGCCTAAAGCTGGGCGTTTATGGCGAGCAGGAAAAAAGCAGCCGCTATTCCAGCGGGGCCGACACGCTGGATGCCGCCAGTTTTTACTACAACCGCTATCGCTTTTTCCTAGAAAGCCCGGAGAGAGAAGCCTATCAATTCGGCGCCAGCTTCAGCCAGCGCCTCGACTATGCGCCCGTAGGCCGCGATTTTGTGAACAACACGGCCGCTACGGAGGGCAATATCAACGGAAGCGTGAGCTGGAAAGGCAAAAAAAACCGGATGAACCTGGCCGGCAACCTGAGCTACCGCCAGCTCCGGCTGGTGGAGCCCGGCCTGACGCAACAGGAAGCCGGCGAAACCTTCCTCGGGCGCTCCGACCTCAACGCCAGCCTCGCAAAAGGGGCCATACAATCGGCCACCACCTACGAGATCGGCTCCGGCCAGGAGCCCAAGGTGGAATTTACTTACGTGCGCGTCAACCCCGGCGAGGGGCAGTACATCTGGCTCGACTCGCTCTACAACAACGACGGCATCATTCAGCCCAACGAGATGGAGGCCGCCCCGTTCCAGGACCTGGCCGATTACGTGCGCGTAACCGCCATCACCGACGAATTCATCCGCACCGATAATGTGAACCTCAACCAGAGCCTGCGCATCGCTCCCAGGGCCGTATGGTTCAACAAGAAAGGCGCTCTGGGCCTGCTGAGCAGATTCTCCACCCTCTCCACCCTGGCCATCAAGCGCAAAACACAGAAAGCGGAAGCCATTTCCCCCTGGAACCCCTTCCAGCTGGACGTTGCCGATACGGCGCTGGTGGCCGTGAGCAGCAACATCCGCAACGTGCTGTTCTTCAACCAGGCCGACCCGGTGTACGACATTCAGCTCAGCAATAGCGACAACCGCAACAAGTACGTGCAAACCTCCGGCTTTGAGAGCCGCCGCAACAGCGAATGGAGCCTGCAGGCCCGCTGGAACGCCACGAGCAGCCTGAGCGCCCGCCTGGCCGTGAGCCGGGGCGTGAGGGCCAGCGACTCTGAGTTTTTCAACAGCAAGGATTATCAGATCGAATTTGCCAACATCACCCCCGAGCTCACCTTCCTGCCCAGCCGCAGCTTCCGAACCACGCTGCGCTACCTCTACCAGGCCGACGAGAATACGCTGGAGCAAGGCGGCGAAGCCGCCCAACGGCACGACTTCAGCCTGGAGGCCCGCTACAACCGGTCGGCCAAAAGCGCGCTGCAGCTGCGCTGCTCCTACGTACAGGCCGCTTTCGAAGGCAACCCCAACTCGCCCGTAGGTTTCGCCATGCTCAACGGCCTGCAGCGCGGCCAGAACTTCCTGTGGTCGCTCAGCATCGACCGCCAGCTGGCGAAAAACATCCAGCTGCGGCTGAGCTATGAGGGCCGGAAAACGGGTGAGGCCAGGACGGTGCATACGGGGAGGGCGCAGGTGGCGGCGAATTTTTAGGGGGGGGGAATTATAAAACCACGAGATTTGTACAAACCTCGTGGTTTTATAATCCAAATTCCTCCTCAGCCGTTTATCATTAGGTTACAGAGGCTGTTCACTATCAAAAGTAAAGTCGAAACCATGCAGAAACTCTTTTATTCCCTTTTCCTTACCCTTTTGGCCATAGCCGGCTGGGCCCAGCCAACCAGCGCCCAATACGCTCCGACGGCGGAAGAGAATTCCCTGTTGTGGGAGATCACCGGCAAAGGCATCAAGGAACCATCCTATCTGTTCGGCACTATTCACATGATCGGCAAGCAAGACTATTTCCTGACCGAGGCCACCAGGGCGTCCTTTGAGAAGGCCCGGCGCGTCACTTTCGAGATCGACATGGAGGAGATGATGGACTTCACCAAGCTGTTCCCCCTGTTGATGAAATCCTTCATGGCCAACGATACCACCCTCGAAGACCTGCTCAGCCCCGAAGATTATGCGCTGGCCAGCGAACACTTCGAAGGCCTGGGGTTGCCCATGATGTTCCTCAACCGCATCAAGCCCATGTTCCTTTCCGCCCTGGGCGAAGGCGATATGTCGTCTATGGACGGCAGCGGCGACGTGATGTCGTATGAAATGGAGCTGATGAGCATGGCGCAGCATAGTAAGAAGCCCATCGACGGGCTGGAGACCGCCGAGTTCCAGATGAGCGTTTTCGACAGCATCCCCTACAAGGTGCAGGCCGAGATGCTGGTGGAGTCGATCAAATCGGAAGAAAACGGCGAGGGGCAGTTCGAGCAGATGGTGAAGTTGTATAAAAACCAGGACCTGCAGGCCATGCAGGCCATGATGGAGAGCGAAGAGGCCGGCATTGGCAATTACGAGGACCTGCTGCTCGTGCGCCGCAACCGCAACTGGATACCCGTGATGGCCAAAATGATGGCAGAACAGCCCACTTTCTTCGCCGTCGGGGCCGGGCACCTGGGCGGTGCGCAAGGCGTAGTGGCCCTGCTCAGAGAAGCGGGGTATACGGTGGCCCCTCTGCGATAACCGGCGCGGCAGTGCGGGAAAGGAAAAGCAGTGCTGGCAAAAATCAGCCCGCCGGGTGACTTTCATCACTTATTCCTTCCTCCTTTTCCCGGAAATTCGTAAGGTGCAGTAATACAACGTCTTACCGGCCTGGCCGAAACGCAGGTATTACCACAACAGATTGCATCACCAAACGCTGCCGCCATGTTGATCCAGGATATACCCAACGCACTGCAAGGCACCATCGTCGACGTCCGTTCGGCGGAGGAGTTCGAACTTGCGCACGCCAATAATTCCGTCAACATCCCCTGGGATATTCATCAGTACTACCTGCGCGAACTGGAAGGGTTCCCCCTGCCGTGGATCTTCGTCTGCGAAGAAGGTTACAGGTCGGGCTGGGTCGTGATGTCGCTGAAGATGCTGGGGTATGAAGAGGTGTACAATGCCGGGCGCTGGTTCGATATCGACAAGGAAAAGGAAAACATGATACCCGCCGCTGCCTGACCGAAGCCTCCGTCACCATGCATTATAAAATGGCATCTGCCTGGATATTTGCCATCCTGGTTTTCCTGGTCCTGTTGATGTTCCTGCACCCTTCCACTTTTGTCATCTGGCTAGGCTTCATTGGCTTGCCAGTCCTGCTTGTCATTCAAGCCCTCATTATTCTGCGCGCCAAAGATGACAGCAAACATTCTTTCGAAGATGAAAAGTGGTACGAGGACAGGCCCTGACTTTAGCTTTTTTTTAACGCCATCCTCGCTCTTTAGTTGACTTTCATCATTGCAAAAGGCTGATAATTAAAGTAAAAAGAGAAGAATTAAAGCTTTATGCGATGAGAAGCCGAATCACCTTCCTAATGGCGTGTACGCTGCTCCTGCTCGCCGCGATACTGACGGCGCCGCTTCAGGCGCAGGACGATAAATCCATGCTGGCCCAACTGGAGGAAGAAGAACAGGAGGCCCTGGAGGCCCTGGTTTTATACCCCGAAGAAACCCGCCGGGCCATACTGGAGGCCAGCCTTTACCCGGAAGCGCTGATCAAGATGGAGCGCCTGCAGGCCCAATCCCGCAACACCTTTGAGGAGATGCTGGAAAGCTATCCGCGCAGCACCCAGGAAGTGATCTGGGACGTAACGCGTTATCCTGATCTGGTACGCCGCCTGGTGGCAGAAGGCGGGGGGATCAGCGGCCGTATCGACGGTATTCTGGAGGATTATCCGGAGGCCGTACGCGATAATGCCCGCCGTGCCGGCGCCGACTACTACGAGCTGCTGGCCGAGATCGACAAGCTCCAGGCCTCTGCCAACCGCGCTTTTGCCGGCATTCTGGAGGGCTACCCTCCTGTAGCCCAGGATGCCCTGCGGCAGTTGCTCGATCTGCCGGAGGTGCTGAGCCTGCTGACCGAGCATATCAGCCTGGCCATTCTGGTGGGCGATGAGTACCGGCGCGACCCGGAATGGGTAATACACAAGGCCGACAGCCTGAGCCTGGAAGTGGCCCGGGCACAGGCCAGGGAACTGGAAGACTGGAAGGCCGAGCTGGAAAACGACCCGCAGGCAGTGAATGAACTGAAAGCCTCTGCCGAAGGATTCGCCGAGGAGTACGGCTATGACGACGAATACTATGCTTACCCGGAAGACGATATCGATTATGGCCGGCCGGCCCGGGATGTGGTGGAATACCATTATTATTATCACTACCCCTACTGGTTCGGCTACCCGTACTGGTATGCCTATCCGCGCTGGCGGCCCTATCCCTACTGGTACGACTGGGGCTTCTACTATGGCCCGGGGCGCACCGTCGTCATCGTCCAGCTGCCGTCCTTCTATTTCACGCACTGGTACTTCTACCGGCCGCAGCACCACTACTACTATCCGCACCTGTCGGCCCGCTTTGTGCGGCACTACTATGGATACCGCCACTCGGGCAGCAGCATCTGCGCTACGGTGAACAACTGGCACAGCAACAACCGCGGTATTATCACTCAGGAGTGGCTGAGCAATGATCGCGGGCTCGAACAGAACTTCCGCGAATTCGGCAGCTTTGAGCAGGCCCGCGAGCGCTACAACCGCGAACACCCGGGCCGGGCGCTTGCCCAGCGGGAGTTCCTCGAACAGCATACCCAACGCTACCCCACCCTGGCCGAAGCCAACCGCAACCGCCCCGCCGCTGAAAGAGAGGGGTATCGAGAACCGGCGCCTGAAAAGAAGGACACACCCCCGGTTTACGAACCCGACATCAGGCCCCGGGAAGTTCCCGGGGAAAAAGCAGAGCCACAACCCAGCGCCGAGCCCAGGCCCAGGACGGAACCGCAGAAGCGGGAAGAACCCAGGCCGCCGGTGACAAGGCCGCAAAAAGAAACGGAACCGCAACGCGAAAAGGCCGCGCCTCAGCCCAAAACCGAGCCCAGACAGGCGCCTCAAGTGGAGAAAGGCCGGGAGTACCATAAGAACACCTGGGAAAACCCGAAAACGGAACCCCGCCCCAGCGTTGAAAAGCAACAAGCGCCTGCCCGGCGGGAAACACCAACCAAAACCCAGCCCCAACAACCGGAACCCAGGAAACAGGACACCAACAAAAAAGAGAAGAACCGGGGCGGGAACGGTTAAATATGGTCCATGCGAATCAGGGCCAAAAAATATTTGGGCATCTGTTTTTTGACATAAATATTTTTTTTATCTTTACGGGCGAAAGGCTATCTTCTTACTCAACTCCCCCCATCTCTACTCCTGTTTTTATGCTCCGAACCGGCGCGGAAGCCGGGCAGAGATATATACAATTCCAGGAATTTTATGGTTAGGAAAATTTTCTTTGCTATTACTGCAACTTTTTATTGATTTATTAGTACAAAACTTTTACCTTAATCCGCAAGATTTTCAGCGAGAGCAAGGCTTCTTGCGTGCAGGTGGCTAGAGCATTGAACTGAAGAAAGAAATAAAACAAGGTGCCCCCTATCACCTTCGTTTCGAGGTTCCCCCCACGAAATATGAGCTGATTGGCCTCCTCTCCCCCCCGTTAGCTCGGATATTGCTCTTTACAAGAGAAGAGTAAAAGGCTACTCTATCCCCCATAGAGCGGCAAAGGCGACCAAAAATTCCTCCCCTTGCCGGGGATATTTCTGTAAGTAATTTTAAACCTTAAAAATTATCATTTAAATCCTGCAGTTATGGTTAAATCGATTACCACTTTCAAGGCACTGCTTTCCGCTTTCCTTCTGTTTGCAGCGGTAGGCCTGTTTGCCCAGACTTTTACCGGCCCGGGCGCCAGCATCGGGACTTCTTCCGGCCCCTTCAGCGTTTATCCGAGCACGGTTAACGTTACCGGCGTAGGCACGGCTTACAGTGGGTTCTCTGTCAGCATCAACGGCCTGACGCACACGTTCCCCAGCGACCTCGACTTCCTGCTGGTAGGCCCGACGGGCGCTATGTGCGTCCTGATGTCGGACGTAGGCAGCTCTTTTGACATTAGCGGCGTAACCTACACCTTCGACGATGCGGGCCCTGCTATGTCTACTTCTGCTGCTAACCCGACCGGCACCTACCGTCCGACCAACAGCGGCACCCCGGACACCTGGAGTGCTCCGGGCCCCGGCTCTGTTTCCCAGGCTACGCCCACGCTGAGCGTATTCAACGGCCTGAACGCCAACGGCACCTGGTCGCTGTACGCTTATGATGATGTTGGTGGCGACGCCGGCGATTTTGTTAGCTGGAGCATCAGCTTCATCCCGCCGGTAACCAACGACGTTTGCGGCGGCGCTATCAGCATCTCCTGCGGTTATTCCGGCAGCGGCTCCACGGTTGGCGCTACTGTTGACGCCGTTCCGAGCTGTGGCGGCATTGCTGCTTCCTACCCGGGCGTATGGTACAAGTTCACCCCGACGCCTGCCAACGGCATGTTCCTGAACCTGTCGACCTGCGGCCAGGGCAACCTGAACACCAAGATCAGCGTGTACACCGGCTCCTGCGGCAGCCTGGTTTGCCTGGGTAGCAACGACGACGGCGCTGGCTGCGCCAACGGTACTTCCAGCATGACCTTCCGCCCGATCTGGAACCGCACCCACTACGTACTCGTACAGAGCACGACCACGGGCGCATTCGGCCTGACGCTGACCTGCAACGTTACGCCGTCCTTCGGCCTGGCACAGGATGTACAGGATGACGTCGTAAGCACGGGCAAATTCAGCGTTTACCCGAACCCGACCCAAGGCAACCTGAACGTCGGCCTCGAGCCCTTCATCGGCCAGAATGCCATCATGACGGTTCAAAACGGCCTGGGCCAAGTGGTATTCCAGCGCGACCTGGGCGAAGTTCAGGCCCCGACGCAAGAGGTTAACCTCGACAACCTGCAATCCGGCATGTACTACATGACGGTTCGTACTGACGAGGGCAACTTCACCGAGAAGTTCATGGTGAACAAGAATCGTCCGTAAGACAGACATTATACGATGAGCTGGGCTCATCCCTGAAAAGGATCGATCCTTGATGGAATTAGCGCCAGCAGAACAGATACCAGGCGGGCCGGCTCCGGCGGGCCCGCCTGAATATCTTTAACCGCTGACAGGATATTAAAAAAATACTCATATTTTCTTTAACAGATTTGTTGGATTCCAAAATATTCTCTACCTTACGGTCAAGTTTATTCCCTATCATGTTTTTCTCATACCTGTGCCCAACCCAGGTGACGATAGAAAAGAAAAAATTGACAGGCTAATCTCCATCACCTCGATTGTTATTCCCCCCCTCTCCCTATACATACCGGATAAGCTAAGGCTCATCCACGTGTTTTGGTAAATTTTCCTTTGTTCAGGAAAGGGCAATAGCTCTTTATTTCATGTTTAGGCAAGGTATTTTGATCGGAAGTTATCCCCCATTTAATAGTTAGCAATCTTTAATCACTTACTTAATTTTCACAAAATCCTACAGTTATGGTTAAATCAGTTACCACTTTCAAGGCCCTGCTTTCTGCTTTCCTGCTATTTGCGGGGATGGGATTGTATGCCCAGTGCACAAGCGCCACTTACGGCCAGTATCCTTCCTCAACCTACACGCCCGCCAACTGCGATGGCACGACCTACAACATCACTACGCTGGGGTATGCCAGTGAGTACTCCGTAGTGGCTGTTGTTTCGGGCAACACCTACACTTTCGCCAGCTCGATCGGCACGGATTACATCACCATCACGGATTCGGGCAACTCGCCGGTATCCTATGGCACAGGCCCCATCGTATGGGCAGCTACTTTCTCCGGTACTGTGCGCTTCTACACCCACCTCAGTGGCTGTGGCTCCAGCTCCGCTTCCCGTACCCGGACGGTAAGCTGTACCTCCGCGCCTCCTCCTGCAGTTGACAACGACGTTTGTACTACTGCAACCGCCATTACCTGCGGCTGGTCTGGCAGCGGCTCCACGATCGGCGCTACTGTTGACCCGGCTCCGAGCTGCGGTGGCATTGCTTCTTCCTATGCTGGTGTGTGGTACAAGTTCACCCCGACGCCTGCCAACGGCATGTTCCTGAACCTGTCGAGCTGCGGCCAGGGTAGCCTGGACACCAAGATCAGCGTGTACACCGGCTCCTGCGGCAACCTGGTTTGCCTGGGTAGCAACGACAATGGCGCTGGCTGCCCCAACGGCACTTCCAGCATGACCTTCCGCCCGATCTGGAACCGCACCCACTACGTACTCGTACAGAGCACGACCCCGGGCGCATTCGGCCTGACGCTGACCTGCAACGTTACGCCGTCCTTCGGCCTGGCACAGGATGTACAGGATGACGTGGTAAGCACGGGCAAATTCAGCGTTTACCCGAACCCGACCCAGGGCAACCTGAACGTCGGCCTCGAGCCCTTCATCGGCCAGAATGCCACCCTGACGGTTCTGAACAGCATCGGCCAGATAGTATTCCAGCGCGACCTGGGCGAAATTCAGGTCCCGACGCAAGAGGTTAACCTCGACAACCTGCAGTCCGGCATGTACTTCATGACGGTTCGCACTGACGAAGGCGCCTACACCGAGAAGTTCATGGTGAACAAAAATCGTCCGTAAGGCAGTTCTGCTGAAAACGGATCCTTAAAACAGGTAACTGCAACCTGAAGTAAAAGGGGAAGCTGGCTGAGCCAGCTTCCCCTTTGCTTTTGTGGTGCACGGGCGATGCCCGTGGTTGATATATTAACGCCCTTTGGGCGAGATGGTGGCTCCGCCGCGTTGGCATAGCCCACGGGCGATGCCCGTGGTTGATATATTAACGCCCTTTGGGCGAGATGGTGGCTCCGCCGCGTTGGCATATTGATATTTTATATGGGGCTTACCATTCATTTTCCTATCTTCGTATCATTCGATGAATCCTTAAATCCCCTGAGAATGGCACGTTATTTACTATTGAGTTTATGTTGCATCGCGATCAGTTTACCGGGTTTCGGCCAGGAGGCCGTAAACCAGGAGCTGAACGACGCTATACGAAAGCAAGGCCTGGACAACAGCAAGGTCATGGACATTGCAGGCTGGGCTATCGACACCTACGGGCCGCGCCTTACCGGCTCCCCAATGCTGGACAAGGCCACCGAGTGGGCGGAAGGCCAGCTGAAGGAGTGGGGCCTGAAAAACGTACATACCGAAGCCTGGGGGCCCTTCGGCCGGGGCTGGGAACTGGAGCATTTCGAAATGCATGCACAGGCGCCCAATTACTGGCCGGTGCTGGCCTATCCCAAAGCCTGGTCGTCTTCTACCGATGGGGAAGTCAGCGGCGAGGCCATCTACCTGCAGGCCAACGAAGAAAAGGACCTGGAAGCCTACAAAGGCAAACTGAAAGGCAAGTTCGTGCTGCTCGACACCCTGCGCGCAGTGGAAGAGTGGTTCGAAGCGCCCGCTAAGCGCTATGAGAGCAGCGAGTTGCTCGACATGGCCAATGCCCCTATGCCAACGCCGCGGCCACGGCGCAACTACCAACGCACCGGCGGCCTTTCCTTCAACCGGATACTCTGGGATTTTATCACCGAAGAACAGCCGCTCGCCATACTGGACCGCAGCTATAAAGGCGACCTGGGCACCGTTTTCGTGGCCGGGGCGCGCACCACCGAAAGGGGTGACCTTCGCAAGGAAGGGGTGTACGTCATCCCGCAGGCCACCTTGTCTGTCGAACACTACAACCGTTTATTCCGGTTGCTGCAGCGCGGCGTACCCGTCACCCTCAGCATGGACCTCAAAACCCGGTATACCAACCCCGACGGCATGGAACACAACATCATCGCCGAGATACCCGGCGCCGGCCTGAAAGATGAAGTGGTCATGTTCGGCGCACACTTCGATTCGTGGCATTCCGGCACGGGCGCCACCGACAACGGGGCCGGGTCAGTGGTTATGATGGAGGTAGCGCGCATCCTGCAGGAAGTGATCAAGGAGACGGGCGTACAACCCCGCCGCACGCTGCGCCTGGCGCTATGGACAGGCGAAGAACAGGGCCTGCTGGGGTCGCGGGGTTATGCCTCCGAGCACTTCGCCGAATTTGCCCCCGACACCTACAACCCGCAGTCGCTGAAACCGGAACAGGCCAAGGTCTCTGCCTATTACAACCTGGACAATGGTACCGGCAAGATCCGCGGTGTATACATGCAGGGTAACCCCGAGGTGGCCGCCATTTTCCGCGCCTGGCTCGAGCCTTTCAAAGACCTGGAGGCCGGCACCCTCACCCTGGAAAACACCGGCGGAACCGACCACTTGTCCTTCGATGCGGTCGGCATTCCCGGCTTTCAGTTCATCCAGGACCCCATGGCCTATTTTGCCCGTACCCACCACTCCAACATGGACAATATGGACCACCTGGTGGAAGCCGACCTGAAACAGGCCGCTACGATCATCGCCTCCTTCGTCATGCACACCGCCATGCGCGATGAGATGATGCCCCGCAAGACGATCGATGTAGGACAAAAAGAAGAAAATAAAGAAAGCAAAAGCAAACCCTGACTTTCATAGCGGAGCCGCAATTTGTAGAGGTTAAGGCTGGTAGTCATTCCTCGGCCACTACGACCTTAACCTCTACCCTGCGGTTATATTCCTGGCCATTGGAGCCGGCAAGTTCACCTTTGCCCTCCATGTAGATGCGGTCAACAGGTATGCGGTTGTTCATCAGGATGACCGCAATGCCCTTGGCGCGCTCTTCGGAAAGCTTAAGGTTGTAGGCCTCAGTACCGATATCATCGGCAAAGCCGATGATATCGACCTTCTGGACATCCTTCTTTTTCAGAGGTTTGATAAAAGCGTCGAGCTTGTCCACCTCATCGATTTCCATCGTAGATTTGTCAAATCCGAAATAGACGGTGTGGGTGAATTCCACCAGAGAAGGTTTTTTGTATACGACGCCGGCGGAATCCGGTTCGGGAGGTGGCGGAGGTGGCAGGTCGTACTTCGAACGCAGCAGGATCTCAATAGTGTAGTACTGGCGGTTGTCCCAACGCGGGATGATAAAGTCATTGTAATAAGGGTGGAACAGGGGTTTCTCCACCCGGATGCCCAGGGTATCCCAGGCGGGGATGCACAGGAAAAAGCGGCCGTCTTTGCCCACTTTTATGGCAGGGCGGCCGGCGAACTGTACCGTAGCGGCCACCGGCATATCGAGCAGGCTGTCGATGACGAACCCCTCCACAAAAGTAATATCCTTACTGTGGAGTTGTTCGGTGAGCTGGAACTGGTAGATGTCCAGTTTACCTCTCCCCTCAGGGCGGTCGGAGGCGAAGTAACCAGACCGCCCATCGGCGGTCAGGAACAGGCCAAGCTCACGAAAAGCGGAGTTAACGGGAGGCCCAAGGTTAACGGGAATGGCCCACTCGCCATTATCATCGAGCCAGCTCATAAAAATGTCCTGGTCGCCCATCCCCGGGTGTCCGCTGGACGAGAAATAGAGCGTCCCCCCGTCATTGGTAATAAAAGGCGCTTCTTCGTCCAGCTCGGTATTGATGCGGGGCCCGAGGTTTTTGGGGTCGTTCCAGCTTCCGTCGTCTTTCCGTTGGCTGTACCAGATATCGGTGCCGCCCAACCCTCCGGGGCGTTTACTGGAGAAATAGAGGGTGCTGCCGTCACAACTGATAACGGCCTGTGATTCCCACCTTTCGGAATTGATATACCCTTTGAGCGGCTGTATATCGCTGATCTCTCCATCCAGGCTCATAAAGGCCTCCCAGATATCGCATACCCCGGGCCCTTCCGGCCTGCCGCAAGCGGTGAAGAACAGGTGTCGGCCGTCGCGAACCATGGTGCACATGCCTTCATCCTGATTGGTATTGATGGCCCGCAGCGGGCTGCCCTTGCTCCAGATCCCATCTTCGCCCACCGTACTCAGGAATAGGTCCTCGTCCCCTTTTTCGGTCTTTCGGGTAAAGAACAACTGCTCCTGGTTATTGGTCAGAAAGGGGAAATAGTCGTCGTCTTTGGAGTTAATGCCGGCGCCCAGGCTGACGGCCTCGGTAATGTTGATGAACTTCAGCGAATCGAGCCGCACCTCACAGGCGCGGATATTGCCGGGCAGTTTCTTGAGGTATTCGGACTCCTGCGCCAGCTCCCGTTCGGTATTCAGGCTAAAAGTATCGACGCCAACGGCCTGCAGCGCCTCGAATTGGTGAAAATAGGCGAGCGCTTTTTCGTGGTTACCGGATTTGTAGTGGGCCTGGCCGGCCTCGTAATACAGGATGCGGGAAAAAAGCGAATCGGACGCCAGGATAGCATCGTACTGTTCGGCTGCTTTCGGATACTGACGCAACAGTTCATAACAAGCTGCCATACCGCGGCGGGCGGCACTGAAGTTCGGCTGCATTTTCAGCGATCGTTCGAAAAGTTTCAGGGCATCTTTGGGCTGGCCCGCCAGCAGCGCGGCTTCGGCTTCGCGGTACGTTTCAACAGCAGTGGGTGGTTTGATGACCTGGCTCCGGGCCGGGTTCAGCCAAAAGCAGACGATCAGGGAGATGAGCAGGGCGGTGTAGCGTTGCATTACAAAAACCGTTTTTGGGCGTCTTTTCAGCCTTAAAACTAATTGAAAATTTTGCAATGCGTGGAGCATGGCCGTTAAATTTTGGGGATCACCCTGGCTTTAACGCCCCGGTGGCCTTACCTTCGCGTTGTAATTAGCTGGAACGCGGGCCTCCGCCCCGCGAAAGGATCAATGACAGAAGTTTTTTGAAAATAATACCGCTGCTGCGGGCCGGAGGCCCGCGTTCCAGCTTTGGTTTTAAATAATACCATTGCTGCGGGCCGGAGGCCCGCATTCCAGCTTTGGTTTTAAATAATACCGCTGCTGCGGGCCGGAGGCCCGCATTCCAGCCCAGGCTCTAAAATAATACCATAGCTACGGGCCGGAGGCCCGCGTTCCAGCCCAGGCTCTAAAAAAAATACACACTATGCCTACCCGTATCACGCTGCCCTCACTCATTGCTTTGTTGCTGATGCCCCTGGCCCTCAGCGCCCAGGACATGGAATGGCCCCGTAAAAGCCCGGCAGCCACGGCAGCCTATACGCTGGGATATACGCAGATCGAAGCCCGATACAGCTCGCCTGCCGTCGATGGCCGGGAGATATGGGGTGCGCTTGTCCCCTATGGCGAAGTGTGGCGGGCAGGCGCCAACGAGGCCACAACCATCGCTTTCAGCACCGATGTGGAAATAGAAGGAAAACCTTTGCCAGCAGGCCGCTACGCCTTCTTTCTGATACCCAGAAAGGAGGGCGCCTGGACGGCGATCTTCAATAAGGAGGCCGATCAGTGGGGGCCGTACCGCTACGACCCCGCACAGGATGCGCTGCGGGTAGAGGTAGAGGCCAGGTTCTCAAAAGCAGCAGCCGACGAGCACCTCGCATACAGCGTCATCGTACAGGATGCCGACAACGGCTACCTGCGGCTGGCCTGGGAACACCTTCGGCTGTACCTGCGCATCAAAGTGAATACGGTTGATAAGGCCATGGCCGCTTTCCGGAAAGCGCTGGAGACGGCGCCACAGGAACAAAAAGGAGGCCTGCAGCTACAGGCAGCAGAATTCCTGCTCTGGGCGGGCCAACCCGAAGCCGCATTACCCCATGCAGAACAGGCTGTCACCCTTGAGCCTTCTTCGCACAGCTATTGGGCCAAAGCCCGCATCCTGGCCGGCCAAGGTGATTTCAAAGGCGCCCTGGATGCCGCCCAAAAAGCACGCGAGTTGAGCCAGGACAACGAACAGGACACCTTTTTCAAGCGCGCGGAGCCCGCGTTCAGGACAATGATAGAAAGCTGGAAGGAACAGCAGTGAATGGGCAGCAGCTTTTCAAAAAGCGTACCCCAGGTTGATGTACAACATCAAACCCAGTAGGGCGCCGTCATCCTGGCTACCGTATTTCCAGAACAATGATCCATTGGTATGGAAGCTCGCGTCGTCCGGTATGTCGCTGTAACGCCGGCTGCGGTTGAAGGGGCCGAGCCCCGCGCCCGTTTCGAACAGGAATCCACTGGCGAAGATCTGCTGGATGCCTATGTTCAGATAGCCGGCATGCTTTTTCTGTTCGAAATCATACCACAGGCGCTGCCCGTAGGCGCCGGAGGAGGACTCGCGCCAGAAATCTCCTTCGATGCGGGCGCTGATAAACTGGTAGGTATACATCAGTTCCAGATAAGCCGCGTGGGTGCCTATGCGGGGAGGGCGCAGGTAATAGCGCATAGCGCCCCTGAACCTGCTCCCCTTCAGCCCTTCGGTGGCAGGTTCATTGAAATACCGGAAAGGCAGTAGCGGCCCGCCCTCAATATGGGTGGAGAACCGGCCCGCCCACCGGTATTCCACGGCGAGGTTGAAGCTCGGCACGAGTGGGTCGAGCAGGCTTGTTGTGCCGTTCTTGATCATAAAACGAGGAGCGGCTGCTTCTGCATTAGCCTCCTGGCCTATGGCGATGCCCCGGGCCAGGAACAGCATCACCAGCCCCGTTAATACCTGGCGCAAGGTAGCCGCCAGGCCCCATTGCCCCTTTTTTCGTTTTGCGTAACACATTGACTTGCTGCTTTTACTCAGGCTCCTATCGCAATCTCTGAGACCTTTTTGATATTGCCCAGGTCAGTATAATCATACTGCTGTATGCTATCCGGGCCGACCACCAGTAGCAGGCCGTCGATGGGGATGACGTCAACGGCGTTGATATCGCTCAGATAAGCGACTTGCTGCAGGTTTTGGGGGTCGGAAGCATTGAATACCTTAAGCCCGGCCGCCCCCAGGCAGACAAAGAGGGTTTGCCCGTCGAGGCCCAGGCCATAGGGGCTTTCCAGGTCATAGCTGGCAACGATAGCGGGCTGCTGGATGTTAGCGATGTCGATGATCTCCAGCAGGTCGGCAGCGCCGGCCACGGCCTGGCGGCAACCCGACACCCTCAGGGTAACGTATGCATACTGCGCATTGGCCACCACGGGGTCGCAACTGATGATGTGATCGTATCTGGACAGGAACTTTGGCGTGCCGTCGGGCAACAGCTGAAAGATGTGCATCCCGCTTTGCGTGCCCAGGAACAGCAGGCCATTGAGCGGGAAGATCGTCTCTACGCCCTGCCCGACATCGATCGAATGCCGCTGTGCAGGGTGAGCAGGGTCGCTGATATCGAAGCTATGCAGGGTGGTGTTGTCAACCGTGTATAGAAAATTGCCGACGATGGTGAAGCGCGCCAGCGAGCCTCCGAGCCCTGTTGACTGCCCCGGGCTCAGGCCGCTGCTGTCTTTCGCGCAACTTGCCAGAGCGAAGAGGATAAAAAAGAAGGAGAGAAAACGAAGCATGATCATTGATTTTATGAGATTAGAAGTGCACTACACCCGCCGTACAATGCGGCCATGAAACACTGAAACCGTGAAGATCACCGCCAGCACTGCGGCTCTTTGAGGATCTGTTCGGACCATCCGACCACAACCCCCATATTCGGGTCGGGGCACTCGAAGAAGCCGACGTAATCATCGGGCACATCACTACCGGAAAGGCTTGGAAAGGCGTTTTCTACCCGGCTGAGCAACCTGACGCTGTCGATCGCGCTGATGTCGAGGGCCACCAGGTCGGTGAGGTTGTTGGCATAGAGCACGTTGCCGCGAATGGCGATATCGGAATTGCCGATGATGCGGATAAACCCGCGTTTTACGGGCCTGGCGGGGTCGGAATTGTCGATGATGTGAATGCCCTGCTGGCTTTCGCCTGCAAAGATGTAACCGTCTTTGTAGTAGAGCTTATAAAGGCGTTCGATAGGGCGTGGCGGTTCGGAAGCGATCGCTTTCCAGTCGCCTTCAAAATAGATTGGCGCCAGCCCGGCCACCTGTTCGGGAATATCTACTTTTTCCCACACACAGCCCTGTTGCGCCAGGGCCAGGGCAAAGAGCAGCATTAGCGGAAATACTGGTTTCATATAGAACTAAGTAGTGTTCAAACATGGATCATCCCGAATTTTAGGGGTGCATTCAAAACAGGGACACTCCACCCCTTTAGGGGTGAAATATCGGTAGAAGGATACCCAAAAGCCGGTTACCGTGCCGTGAGGTACGGCACAAATGCACCGAGCCGAGTGTTTATTCCGTACCTAAAGGCACGGAAGGCTTTGGTTGGCGCTACTTCTACCGATATTTTGTGCCAAGCGGCGCCATCTTGGGTTCGCCGCAGGTACAATTGCTAGAATTCGGGATGATCCATGTTTGATTGTTACTAAACATGATCTGTTTTTATAACGGAAGAGCACTGCCAACTGCGGCGCGAAAGGTGGAGGTTTTGTAGTAAATTCTCTGCGTTATGCGCCTTGTAACGGCCTAGCTCAGGGGCTGCATGATGTCTTTGAACACTTCTGCCATACTCTGGCCGGAAATCCTGCTTTTCGCCCAGATGATCAGTTCTTTTTTGCCTACGATATGGTGGTATTTTGTGCCAAAGGCTTCCAGGTCCTGGAGAAAGGCCTGGAAGAGGGCAACGAGTTCCTTCCTATCCGGCGGGTTCTTGCCAAGTTCCCGAAAATGGCTGATCATCTTCTCTTCAAAGGCTGTAAACCGCTCGTTATTTTTCAATTTATTTTCGGCATAGGGCTGAGTATTGGCCAGTACATCGAATTCGCCCAGTTCAAAATACAGGGCCTGGCGGAACACCCACATAAAAAGCCGGATGTCAGGGCGGACAGGTGATTGGCGGTACTTGTCCATGATCTTCTTGACCAGGCGGAGAGCTTCATCAAATTGTTCCGCGAAAAAGTAAATGAGGGCCATATTGTAAAACATGAGCATATCGTTACGAACGCCAAAGGTACTGTTCTCTGCCCAAAGCGCATCTATCGTGGCTTCCACCTCTTCGGCCAGGTGCATACCCGCTTCCAATTGCAGGCTATTGAGGTAATACACCAGTTTATATAAATACACGATCCTCTTCTGCACCATCTTGTCGTGGACACTCCTGGGATTCAGGCCTTCCACTTCCGTGATATACTGTTTAAAATGCTGATAATCCTGGCATTCGAAGGCTTTGGTGAGGTAATTACCGGTGTATATGATATTCATTTCCGGCCTGTAGCCTTTCATAAGCGGATAATCGCTCCAGAGCTCCATGATCCGGCGAAAATACCCCAGGCTCTCATGAGGGTCTTTATTCATCAGGCTGGCAACGATGCTTTTGGCATGGTAGAGGTACAGCTGAGCATGGAAGGTTGTCGCCCTGCTGGTATCCATTAGCAGGGGGTGCTGGCTCAGCTTGTCCAACTGCTCAGCATAGGCTTCATCTCCCTGGTTTTTGCTTTTCGTTTGCAACAGGAGGAAAGCCTGGTGTAGCAGTTGCTGGTACTCCGATTGCCTTTGCAGCAACACCATCGCCCGGTTTTTTTCCCGATAGCGCTCCCTGAGATATTCTTCAGGGCCTTCGCTGTGATGAAAGTATCGTACTTCGTCAACGATAAGGCGTTCCAGAATATCTGTCAGGATCGCAAATCGCTCGTAATCCATCGCAAGTTTACATGCCTTTTCAAACTTCTTAATGCCGGCCTGATATAGTCTACGGTCTGTCAGGAGCTTACCTTCTTCAAATAACCTTTGTATTTTATTATCAATAGTATGATCTTCGCTATAGTGGCGTAATGCGCGGAGTAACGCTTTTTCGAGGTATTGCTTGGCCATCGGAAAATTGCTCTCCGGGATCAGTTGCCTGACAGCAAGCCCGGCTCGGGCCTGTTTTTCGTCATACGAGTTACCCGCTTTGAGAATGGCCTCGAAAAGGTGTTCATATTGCGCCTTTTCTCCCTGGCGTTTGCACTCGATCCGGAAATAGCGTATTTCCTGCCTGGACATGGACAATACCAACTGTTCGAGATAATCGGAAGGCCGCTTTTTCATCTATGAAAAATAAGATGGAAATTTATTTTACCGGCGGTAATATACCCATAAAAACAAGGCTATCCTAGCAAAAAATGACCCAAACAAGCCACTTGGGATTTTTATAACAATATATACCCCATTCTATCCTCCAGCCATCATAATCTACCTTTGTTTTCGTCATACAGCTTATAGAAACCCTGGTTGATTTTAAGTAGCCCAAACGCGCGCCAAGGCATGAAAGCCAGCCGGCAAACACTAAACACATGGCAATCGGATCACAAGTGCCTGTTGCTGAACGAAGCTCAGCAGGCAGCCTCAGCAATTTATCTACGGCGGAAATATCTTCCGGTTTCACAACTTTGACGATCACTGAATCTGACGACACAGAACACACTTACAGCATCCCGTTAAACGGTGCTTTGGCTTTTGAATTAGTAGAAGAAGATATCGGCGGTGGAGAAAAGCAACTCGTCCTGGAGGAAGTTGCCGAATTTTCCACCGATATACTTGCGATCAAACTGGATGCCAGCCAGGATATGGCGTTCACCCTGACGTTGGACAAAGTAAGCGACGCACAAGGAGAACACCTGCAACTCGAATTCGTCGGAGAGCTGGATGAGGATGTTTGCAAGCCCATTGTCCGGGCGACCATCCTGCTCGGCGAGGGGGCCCTTCTGGCCTTCCGCAGAACAGCGGACAACTTCTTCCTGCGCATCCAGGCTCCATCTAACTAAAAAATAACCTTGTATAACCCTTAAACCAGTTATTTCATTCCCTAATCCCCAAATAACTACGGCCATGACTTTAACAGACACCTCATACGGAAAAAAAGTTGAAAAGAAGATCAAGCGTCTTGAGCATGAGGTAAAACAGCTCTCTGTTGCGCTAGAAGCACTAACCGCGCTCTGTGAAAGCAAGGGGGTGAAAGCCCGGTTCCCGGAAATGGAGCATACCGGGCTTTCTAACCTCTTCTTTACCACGCCTCTGGAAAGCAACACGCCGACAGAAGCAGGCGCTGTTAAAGCCGGTGAATTCGCCGGCCATAAAACCCTGCAGGTGAGTGCTTCCAACGACGCTCACCTGATACTTTCCACGCAGGTAGGGCTCTACATGAAGGCCGGGCGCCATATAAGCATCCACACGCCGGCCATGCATGTGGAAACCTCGAAACTGGATATTGACGGCGAACTGGCCGCCAAACCGGCCTACACGCAGGCTTTCACCTGGCGCAGCGGTATGGCCCCAGTGCGCCTGGTGCACCACCGGCTGGGTTTGCCCGTGCTCACCCGGCTGGAAAGCAAGCAAAAGAACAACAGCAGCCTGGGCGCCCACCTGTACATCGACGAACGGGACGGCTACTGGTACCTCAGAGGCAAGTCTGATGAAGCGTGCCAGGCCGTAGCGGAAGCCGTCTGCTTCGGCCGGGTATGAACGGGAAGAGAAATGAAGAATTCAAATGCTGTTTCTTAAAACAGGTGCCTAAAACCTTCATACAACTTGCATAACGACGGGGCCTGGGAAAACAGGTTTGTTTACCGGCTCCTGTATTATGTGTTTTGCCCGGCTTGGTTATGCCCATTTCCAAGTCGGGTTTTTTTTTTTTGCGGCCTTTTCTGTTATTTTTCCCCAGCCTGGCCCATCCGAAAGCTGCTGTCCTGGTATATGGCTTTCAACCGCGTTTCCAGCCCTGGCTCTACGCTCAGCGCCGTGGCCAG
Organism: Lewinellaceae bacterium; assembly: GCA_020636255.1. GTDB lineage: Bacteria > Bacteroidota > Bacteroidia > Chitinophagales > Saprospiraceae > JACJYE01. Next base: position 176,405 of record JACJYE010000009.1, on the reverse strand, counting down.
CGCATCGGCCAGCATGCAGCTCGGCGCCACTACCGTTACCTGTTTGCCGTGTAAAACCCCAAGGCCTTCCTTCGGGCCGATGATGTGGCTGTACCTACGCCCCTGCCAATCCAGGTGCCGATAGGCCGCACCGGAAGTGGCCACTGCCCGGTTGGTTACGACAAGCACAGTATCCCCCACTACTTCTATTTCCCAGCCTTCCTTGCCCGGTGGAGCTTCCCCCGCCAGCAGGTCGCCACCACCATCCACCAACGCAACGGGCAGGCCGTGGCTCCGCAATACTGCCATCGCTTCGTCTACTGCGAACCCCTTGGCAATGCCGCCGGCGTCGAGCCGCATGCCGGGAAGAAGCAGTTTCACCAGTGGTTTATCGGGCTGTATCAGCAGGTTTTGATAACCTACCTTTTCCCTGGCTGCAGCCAATTCCAGGCTGTCCGGGAATATGCCCTGACGGGAGGCACGGCGCCACAACCTGCTCAGCGGGCCTATGGTAATGTCGAAAGCGCCATCGGTCTGTGAAGCGATTTCCTGGGCTTTGCGCAATACCTGCTCCAGAGCGGGGCTCACCTCGGCCCAGTCGCTGTGATCGCTCAGTACCGACAGTTCGCTGTCGGGCAGGTAATCGCTCAGTATGGCGTTCAGGCTGTCGATACGGCGGAAAGCGGCCCGGGCGGCCTCCGATGCCTGCACACTGTCAGCAGCATATAATACCAGCCGGAATAGCGTACCCATCTGCGGGTGCTGGTATTCCCAGCGGACAGGGGCAGGTTGCCCCAAAAGCTTTAAGGGCGCCGCGATGAGGACGGCGAAGCATAGAAAAGGGTAAACGGTCTTCATGAGCAGGTATTACCACCAGGGCCAGGTCAGAGCACCTTCGTCTGCCCGGGCACAGCTACGGGGTAAAAACCGTTCGCATCGGGCAGAACGGGGGGCTCGGCATCCCAGGCATAACGCCTGGGCATAAGGCTCAGTTCTGAGTTCAGCGCAGCATCCCATTCTATTACCTGGCCGGAATAGGTCGCCATGCGGCCCATCAGGGCGGTCAGGGTGCTCTTGGCGGCGTTGTCGGCATCGGCAAACAGATACTCTCCTTTAGCTATGGCATCGAACAGCACATTGTGTTCCACCTGGTAGGGGTTGGGGTCCCTTTTGCTGTCGTGGTCCATCAGCTTGTACCCGCTGCGGGTGAGGATGACACCGGGCGCCGGCGCCGAGCCGTTAGTGCCCTGGAACGATTCGGCCACGCTGTAGTGCGTACCCACTATGTGGCGGCACTGGCTGAACATGCGGCTGCCGTCGGCGTATTCGTATTCCACGAAGTGGTGGTCGAAGATCTCTCCGTATTCCTTGCCGGTGCGCACCTGCCGCCCCCCCATACCCTGAGCCTTAACGGGGTATGCCTGCTTGGCCCAGTTGCCCACGTCGAGGTTGTGGATGTGCTGCTCGTTGATATGGTCGCCGCACAGCCAGTTGAAATAATACCAGTTGCGCATCTGGTATTCCATTTCCGTCTGCCCGGGCTGGCGCTCGCGCACCCAGACGCCGCCGCTGTTCCAATAGACGTGCGCGGTGACGATATCGCCTATGACGCCTTCGTGTAACAGCTCCATCCACTTCTGATAAATGGTTTCGTAGTGGCGCTGCAGGCCGACGACCACGTTGAGCTTCTTGCGCCGGGCTTCTTCCGCCGCCGCCAGCACCCGGCGTACGCCAGGGGCGTCGACCGCCACCGGTTTTTCCATAAATACGTGCTTACCAGCCCTCACAGCTGCTTCGAAATGTATAGGGCGAAAGCCCGGCGGCGTGGCCAGGATGACGACATCGCAAAGCGGAAGTACCCGTTCATAAGCTTCGAAGCCTGCAAACTTGTGTTCCTCCGGCACCTTTATACATTCGGCGGGCAATTCATTGTTCTCGGCTTCCGCAACGATCTGCTTGTAGCTGTTGTCGAGGTTGTCGCGAAATGCATCGGCCATCGCTACAAGTTGTACGTTCTGGCCGGATAGCAGCGCCTGGACGGCGGCGCCGGTGCCGCGCCCGCCGCAGCCGATAAGGCCTATCCTGATGGCGTCGCTGCCATCGATGTAGGCTTTGGCAGCCAGCATCGACGGCGCCAGCAGCATCCCTCCTGCTACGGTTGTGGTTTGCTTAACAAAAGTTCGGCGATCTAATTTTTTCATATTGCTTCGGATTGAAGTGAACGTTTATTAATGTCAGTACGCCCCAAGCCAACCATTCAATCCCGGATGGCCTCCTGAAAGAAAGCCTCCACCGCTTCCGCGCTCGGTTGCTGCTCGGGCCGGACAATGCGGAAGCCTACAAACGGCGAGTCCGTATTCCACCAGATACTTTTAGGGATCTGTGGGTCGCGGGCCTGCCAGCGGGGCTGGGATCTCTGGCGGTGGGTACAGGAGCACTCCTTTTGCAGGCTGTCGTACGACCCTCCCATCACGGTGCGCGAGTGGCGCTTTTCAGGTTTCACCCAGGGATTGCTGGTTTCCATGCCTATAGCCGCCAGGTAGTCTTTCTGATATTCGTCGAGTGTCCATTCCGCCACATTGCCCAGCATATCGTATAAACCCCAGGGATTCGGTGCTTTCTGCCCTATCTTGTGATAGGCATCATAAGCGTTGTCGTAATACCAGGCATAAGCTCCCAGCTCTTCCGGCGCCCAATCCTGGCCAGCCCGGCAGGCATAGGCCCACTCGGCCTCGGTAGGCAGCCGATAGAACTGTCCGGTCTTCTGGTACAGCCAGTAGCAGTAGCGCAGAGCGGCCTGCTGGGTCATACTCACGGCGGGAAAGCCACCGGAAGTACCCATACCGTAGGTGTAGTCGAGATACTGAGGCGTCGGGCGGCTGACGGCATCGGCACGGTATTCGCCGGCCGGCCAGTCGCTGGCGTCGCTGTCGTATTGCCGCTGCTGAAATAGCGAAAACTCGTCGTAAGCCACTTCGCGGGCGCCCAACCAGAAAGCATCGAGCTGTATAGAAACGGTTTGGCCGTCGCTGCCCTGCACGTCCATCTGCCCGGTGGGAATGTATACTAAGCGAAAGTTTATTACACTACCTGGAATGGTTATTTGCGTGGTATCCTGCCCATACAACGAGGCAGAGAGGAACAGAATGGGCAGGAAAAAGGCTTGGTTCCGCATCAGGTACAGGGCTTTGGGTAAAAATAGCGGATTGTTCGGATAATGGAGCGCGGAAAGGTTTCTTTTTGGCATGCCAACGGCCGGCTCCACCCTGTGTGGCACAGGCGGGCCGGCCGTTGTCATGCAGGAGTCATATATTCTATTCCTTCACTACAGGTAGCGCCATGCTGCCTCCCGCGCTCTTCAGGCGCAGGGTGTAAAAACCGACAGGCAGGCTATTGATGTCTACTTCGCTTTTTTCATCCCGCAGGCTGGTTTGCAGCACCTCCTGCCCGGTGGCATCGAACAGGCTTGCCTGTACCGGCAACAAAGCAGCGGGGATTTGAACGTTCAGCTGTTCGTGGGCGGGGTTCGGCCAGGCCTTAACTTCGGCCTTCAGAGCTTCGGCCAGCCCGGTGATCTCCGTTTTTGTCACTACGTTATTATTCGAGCAGATCCACAAGTCGGGGTCGAACCGAACCATGGCGATATTAACCGGCGCCTGGAAAGTAAAGACCTGCCCCGAATAGGTGTTGTCAAACACCTTGGTTTCGTTGTAGCCGTTGCCGAAGAACTCCACCGGCACCGGCATCTCAAAGAAATCGACGGAAGGATGGGAAGTGGTTTGGTCGATCTGCACCAGCACCGTGTTCCCGTCCTGCCACCAGTTGATATGGTAGGAAGGATAGCCCTGCCCATAGAACCAGTCGTCGAAGAACTCGTTCAGATCCTGGCTACCGGCCTGTTCGAGGTAGTACTGCAGGTCGGCCGTTTTGGCATATCCGTAGGCCAGCTCAGGGGCGTCCAGGTAATTGCGGATGCCCTGGAAGAAGGCTTCATCGCCCAGCTTCCAGCGCAGCATGTGCAGCAGCAAAGCTCCTTTGGAATAGGAAAGGCGGCTGCTGAAGATGCGGTTGACGCTCGTTGTATCGTCAACGAATACCGAGCCGTCGGGCTGGCCGGTCACATGGTTGATCTTGCCCTCCAGCCAGTTCATCCAGGTATTGGCGCCCAGGCCGTGTTCATAGGTCATGCCTTCGAGGTAGGTGGCGAAACCTTCATTGAGCCAGATATCGGCCCAGCTGCCGCAGGTCACCTTGTCGCCAAACCATTGGTGGGCCAGCTCATGGGCCTGCAGGGAATGGGAGTTGCCGCCCATAAAGCTCATCGTCTGGTGCTCCATGCCTCCGCCCCAGCCAAACTGGGCATGGCCGTACTTTTCATCGGCAAAGGGGTAAAGCCCGAAGAGCTGGTTGTATAACGTCATGGACTCCACCGTCGAATGGATGGCGTTCTGCCAGGAGGTGAGGTTCTCGGGATAAACGTAGTTCAGCACCTCGATAGGCTGGCTGCCGTCGACCGGCACGGAAGCGGAAAAGACGGAGTAGTTGGACACCGCTATGGCCACGAGGTAGGCTGGGATGGGGTGGCGGTGCTGCCAATGGTATACTTTGAAGTTGCCGTCCTGCACTTCGCTCATCAGCAGGCCGTTACTGGCGGCGCGGTAGGCCTCCGGCGTGCGCACATAGACGTCGATAGAGTCTATTTTATCCACCAGGTCCTGCTTCGTCGGCCACCACTCCTTGGCGCCGTAGGGCTCCGACAGGGTCCACAGGGCAGGGCTGCCGTTGTGCATACTCGTAGCAAAAGAACCGAACCCGCTGGCAGGAGGCGCCCCTCCGTAAACGACGGTAACGGAATCCATTTCACCCACGGCAACAGCTTCGGGAAGGCTGATCTCCAGCCGGTCGGCGGTATGGCTGAAGTTGAGCTGATCGGTGCCGTGGTAGAGCACGGAACTGACCTGAAGCGCCGTCGAGAGGTCCAAATTGAAGAATGAAAGCTCATTACGGGTAGGAGAAAAATAGGTGGTGACGCTTCCCTGTATGTAGTATTGGGCAGGGTCTACCTCCCACTCCATCCGCTGATAGATAATATCGTAGTTATCGGTAAAAGGGGAAGAGCGGAAATCCAGCAGGCCTTCGTGCGCCGCCTGCTCCATAGCGGCGATCTGGTCGACGCTTTTGCAAACGGGTTCCTCTACCTGGGCAAAGGCAGTAAAAGAAATGCCCCAGGCCAGCAGGGCGAGTATAAATATTCGCTTCATGACTAATGGTTTTTGATCAAAAAAATACCGCTCAACAAGTTAGGGGCTATGTTAGCCAATTTCGGTGAGCTTTGTCACTCCAAGCAGATGATTAAGCGCGTAACGGACAAAACCGCAGAATGGGCACTTTTCCAGGAAGCACTGTTCTTTCCCTTTCTGCTTTTTTATACCTTTACCCCGCATGGCGCCCCAATGGGGCTGAAAAGGGAACTCCTGTGCGGCCAGGCGGCCAATTCAGGGACTGTACCCGCAGCTGTAAACTCGCCTTCGGGCGGCGGACAGCGCTTCTCGTTTAGCGCACCGCCTCCACCACCCCGACGCCACTGGGCCACCGGCCCGGGAAGGCCGTGGCTGGAGAGCAAGTCAGAAGACCTGCCAGCGCAATCGTTTCATTTTTGTCTTCGGGCTAAAGGCAAGGTGAATGGAAGCCTTTTTATTTGCCGTTGCCGGCCGGGCTCCGGCAGGAGTGCCTCCTGCCTGCTCCGCAGGTGTCACGGGCATGCGCCCCCGCAACCGGAGGCGTGTCAGGCGGCCTGCATCCTTCCTTCTGCCCATACATCAAAGTATGGCATGGCAGCTTCTTCCAGAATAATACCATTGTACCTTTTCAGCACCCTGATGCTGGGGCTGGCGAGCAATGCCGCTTTTACCCAGGCGGATACCGTGCTGCACCTCAGCCCTGTGACGGTCACTGCCTCACGGCTCCAGGGCTGGCAGCCGGGAAGCGGTGAAGCGCCGATCGACAGCCTGCAGCTCGCCATGCAGGGTACGCAGGATGTCGCGGAAGCCCTGCGCCAGCAGGCCGGGCTGTATATACGCGATTACGGCGCCGGCAATATCGCTACGGCCAGTGCCCGAGGGGCTTCGGCAGCGCACACGGCAGTGCTGTGGAACGGCATTCCGCTACAGGACCCCATGCTGGGGCTCACCGACCTGAGCATTCTGCCGGTTTTTCTTTTTAACGACATCCGCTTCATTCCGGGCGGCAGCAGCGCACTATGGGGTAGCGGGGCCGTAGGAGGCGTCATCCACCTCAATGGGCAGCTGGCCTCGTCAGGCGAATGGGGCGCCCGATACCTGGGCGAGCTGGGCAGCTTCGGCCTGTTCACCCAGGGCCTGTCGGTTACATACGGAGGAAAGGCCTTTACAAATTCCTCCCGCATTTTCTACCGGCAGGCCAAAAATGACTACCCCTACCGCGATATTTTTGGCAAACAGCGCCAGCTGCCCAACGCCTCCAGCCGGCAATGGGGGATAATGCAGGAAAACACCTTCAAGATCAATGCGCACCAGCAGCTTTCCGTACACCTGTGGTGGCAGGAAGCCGGGCGCGAGATACCCCCCACCCGGGTGCAGGCCACAAGCCAGGCCCGGCAGGACGACGGGGCGCTACGCACTGCTCTCAACTGGCAATGGACAGGCGCCCGCAGCAGTTATATCATCCGCATGGCCGCTTCCGGCAGCAGGCTCGTTTACAAAGATTCCCTTACCCGTACGTTCTCCGACAGCAAAACGCGATCCCTGCTCGGCGAGCTGGAAAGCACCCATGCCCTCGGGCAGCGGCTGCACCTCAAGGCAGGCCTCCATACCAACCTGCTTAGCGCTGCTTCCGATGCTTATACGCAGCAACCCCGACAGGAGCGGGCCGCTGTTTTTGCTGCATTGCGGTGGTGGAATAAAAAAGAGCGCTGGCAGGCCGTGCTCAACGGCAGGCAGGAATGGGTAGACGGCACAGCCGGGCCTTTTACGCCTTCCCTAAGCATATACGGCCAGCTAAGCCCCCGGCTGGCCTGCGGCCTTTCCGTATCGCGCAATTATCGCCTGCCAACCTTCAACGACCTGTACTGGCCCCAGGGCGGCAACCCCGCCCTGAAACCGGAAAGCGGCTGGAACCAGTCGGTGTTCCTGCGAACAAAAAAGCAATGGCAGCAATGGCAGATACACGGCGAGCTCACCGGCTTCAACCTGAACATCAATAACTGGATCGCCTGGATACCTCAGGGCACGTATTGGGCGCCGGAAAACGTCAGGCAGGTATGGAGCCGCGGCGGCGAAGCCCGCAGCGGGGCCCGCCTTGATAGCCGCGCCGGAATATGGTCGCTGCAGGCCCAGTACAGTTTTACCCGGTCGACCAGCGAACAGTCAGTGCAGCCCGGCGATGCTTCTCTTCACCGTCAACTCATCTACACACCGGCACACCAGGCCAGGGCCAGCCTCTCGTGGCAGTACCAGGGCTGGTATGCCGCTTATATCCACGAATGGGCCGGCAAGGTGTATACCCTTCCCGATCATTCGGAAGCCCTGCCCTCCGCTTCCGTGGGCATGCTGCAGGCCTCGTACAGTTGGTTGTTGGGAAAGGCCGCTTTTTCGGCCTATCTGAGCATCGACAATTGCTGGGACAACAGCTACGAACGCGTCATCAACCGCCCCATGCCGGGCAGGGGCATCAGGGTGGGGATCAGGGGCTCATTGGACTAAACGTATATAACCATTAAATAACTATACAATCAAAATGATAATGAACAAAAGCAACCAAAGCTTATTATGCTTCGCGCTGCTCTCGCTGTTATGGCTGAGCAGCTGTGGCAAAGACGACACCCAGCCGCAACCGGCCGATAAAGCCGAAGGCGTTTACATCACCAACGAAGGCCTTTTCAACCAGGGCAATGCCTCGGTGGCTTTTTACGACTTCGAAACGGAAACGCTGGAAACGGGCCTGTTCCAGGCCGCCAACGGCCGCCCTTTGGGCGATATCCTGCAAAGTATGGCCGTTTCTGGCGGGCTGGCCTATCTGGTGCTTAACAACTCTCAGCGCATAGAGATCGCGAACATGGATACTTTCGAATCGGCTGGCGCCATTGAAGGGCTGGGCTCACCGAGGTACCTGCTGCCGATAAACGATCAGGAAGCTTATGTTTCCGGCCTGTACGATGGGCTGGTCAACGTGGTGAGCCTGAGTGAACGGAAGGTGGTAAAAACCATCGCGCTGGCTGAAGACTGGTCGGAAGTTATGGTGAAGATCGGCGCCGAAGTTTTTGTGGCCTGCCCTTCATCCTGGGGCGCGCCGCCCAGTAATAAGGTTTATATCATCGATACCCAAACCCACAGCCTGATCGACAGCATCGCCACCGGCCTGAACCCCAATGCTATGCTGGCCGACAAAAACGGCATGCTCTGGGTGCTCTGCGCGGGCGATTTCAACAGCAACACTCCCGGTGGGCTCTACCAGTACAACCCCGCCAGCCATGTTGCCGTGAAGAGCCTGCCGTTTTCCGACACCAATGTGGGGTATGCGCCACGGCTGGCGGCCAATGCCGCCGGCGATACCTTGTATTACCTCGCTGCCGGCCTGTTCGTGCTGGATATCGACGATACTGAACTACCCGCGCAGCCATTGGTGAGCGGCGATGGCCGGGCGTTCTACGGCCTGGGCATCGAACCCGCCACCGGCAACATCTGGCTGGGCGATGCCGTCGATTTCCAAAGCCGTGGCAAAGTGCTGAGATACAGTGCCCAGGGCGCCCTGCTCAAGGAGTTTGAAGCGGGCTTCCTGCCCAATGGCTTCATATTCAGGTGAGAAAAAAAACGGTTTGCTGCTGGCTTACTGTGCTCCTGTTCACTCTTCCCGCATCATGGCAGGCACGCGGCGGGCGCGCTGGGCAGGTGGCCAGGAAGCCAGCAGGCCGATGGCCATTACAGTAACGATGACGACCAGGAAGTCAACTACCCGCATACTGATGGGATATGCGTCGACGATAAAATTGCCCGGCACGGTGATGATGCCTACCGTTTTTTGGATGGCATAGAGCGCGATGGCGAGCACGAAACCGAGGACAATGCCCAGCAGGCTGAGCAGCAGGCCCTCGTTGAGGAAGATATTGCGGACCGAAGAATCGGTGGCGCCCATAGATTTGAGAATGGAAATGTCCCGCTGTTTTTCCAGCACAACCATCCATAAGGCGCCCACGATATTGAAGGCGACCATAAGCATCATCAGGCTGACGATGGCGTAACTCAGCCATTTTTCTACCTGCATCAGCTTGAGGAAGGACTCCTCCTGCTGGAAGCGCCCTTTTACATCAAAGCCTTCTCCCATCACCTGCCGGATCTGTCCGAGCACATAGGCATCCGATGCTCCGGGTGTAAGCCGGATCTCGAGGGAGCTCACCACCGGCCCTGAATAACCCAGCAACTTCCTGGCGAAGGATAAGGAGGAGAGCACGAATTCATTGTCAAAATCCTGCTGAATGACAAAAGTGCCGCCCGGATAGATGTAACTATGCCGGAAAGGCTGTTCGAGGGGGCTGTTCGAACGCTCGCGCTTGGGCATATACACGGCCATTTCCGTAAAGCGGTCGCCTACATTAGCGGCCAGCTTGTTGCGCATGCCCAACCCGAGGACCGCCAGCTCGCGGGCTCCGTCTTCAAAGGCGTATACGCCCTCCCGCACCGTGGAATCGATACCTACTACCATGTGGAAATTGGCATCCACCCCTTTAAGGGTACCGAAGTCCTGGTTGTCTTTATAATCGAAAAAAGCGACCTCTTCCAGCGTCCGGCTCACATAGGCCACCCCTTCGACCGCTTCCAGGCGGGCCACCAGCACCGAATCGGCCTCGAAGGTCTTGCCCCTGGCAGGTATCACCTTCACGTCGGGGTTGAAATTGCTGTACATCATCATGATGAGGTCCTCAAACCCATTGAAGACCGACAACACCAACACCAATGCCGCCGATCCGACCGCTATGCCAAAAACAGCAATACCCGTGATGATATTGATCGCATTGGTTGACTTTTTGGCGAACAGATAACGCCGTGCTATGCGTAAGGGAAGGTTCATTACCCGTTTTCTATTCTTGACGTTTCCCGGTAAAGTTAATCATTCCGTTCAATTACCAGCTTATTATGGATGAGAAGGGATGTTTCTGGCCCCATCCCCCTACCGCACCAACCCGCCGATCAGCCTGACCAGTTCCGTTTCCGTATTCTTGAGGTTGAACAGGGCGTTGAGGCGTTGCTGGGAAGCGTTGATATAGCCCAGCTGGATCGTGCGGTAGTCGAAAGAGTTGATCAGGCCGCCGCGGAAACGCTCTTCGGCGATCTCCAGGTTGCGGTGGGCGTTGTCCACCAACTGTGTAGTGACGCCAACCAGGTGCTTCTGGGTATTATACGTAGCCAGCGTATTGGCCAGCTCGTTGTTCAGGTTGCGCTTCAGGTCGCTGACGCCGGCCTGAGCGATAAGCTCTTCGGTTTTGGCATTCTCGACGCGCTTGCGGCGCACCCCGCCGTCGAACAACGGGTAGGTAGCATTAAAATTGACGAAACCGGTGAAGGTCTTGGCCGCCACTTCCGGCAGGGACCGGGTGCTGATATTGGCGCCGAATTCGAGGGTCTGCTCCCCGAAGGATATGCCGACGTTGTAGTTTGCGCCGGCCTGCATGCTGACCGATGGCCGCAGCTCGGACTCCTGTATACGGGTGTTAATGGAGGCTAGTTCGCGGTTGGCCAGTTGGTTCTGAAGCTGGTGGTTGCTGGCCAGCATGCGCTGTTCCAGGGTTTCGTAGGCATAGTCCTGAGCTTCGTAGGCCAGTTGGTCTGTCAGGGCGTACCGGGCGCCGAGATCGTCGACGCCCATAGCGAGGTTGAGGTTGCGCAGGGCCGACTCGAAGGTATTGAGCTGCACCACGTAGTTGATGGAGTCGTTCAGATAGGCGTCGGTAGTCTGAAGGATGTCAAAGGTGCTGGCCTGTCCGAACTCCTTGCGCAGTTCCTGATAAGCGACCCTGTCGCGCGACAAGGTGAGCACTTCCTCCACCACGGCCAGTTGCTCCTGCTGCACCAGAGCGCTGTAATAGGACTGGATGATACGCTGGATGGCGCTTTCGACCGCCAGGCGGATATTCCCTTCCTGTAGCTGTACCTGTTGCTCCAGCTGCTGTTTGGTATAGCGCACCCTGTAGCCGTCGAACAATACCCAGCTCGCTTCCACCCCTGGTGTGAGGCCCGGGCTGACCGAATTCAGCTTGGTCAGCGGGCCGGCGGGGTTGCTCTGGTTGCGATAGCTGTTATTGGAATTGATGGCCAGGTTGATCGAAGGATAGCGCCCGGCTATCGCCCAGTCGTCGTTATTGGCTGCGACGTCGCGCTGCATCTCGGTGATCTGAATCTGAAAGTTGTTGGCCAACCCTGTTTGTATGGCATCCGACAAGCTGAGCGGCGACTGGGCCGGGAGGCTGCCGGCCAGCAAAGCCAGGGCGAATAGTGTGGTCAGTAGATCCTTCATTTTCAATGGGTCGTTATTTATGCTTTAATAAGTTAAGCCTGGTAAAAACAGCACATCACAAAACCGGTAAAGGGCGGCTTTCAGATGAACTTTCTTTCAAATACATATCTTTTGAAGTAGAAGTTGTAAAAAAAGACCGTTCCGGTGGCGCACAGCTTGGTGATGAACTGGTAACGGGCGAAAAACGCCATGGTGTTCAGGCCGTAGATAATGCCGGTGCTAATCGCCATCCCCCCCAAAGATACCAATACCGACAACAGGAAAGCGCGCCGCACCGAGCCCTGCAGCTGGAATACGAAGCGCTTCTGCAGCATGAAGTTGACGACCATGCCACTGGAATAGGAGATGATGTTCGACACCACCGGCGAAAAGAACCTGTTCACCAGCAGCAGATACACGACGTAATCAACCGAAGTCGCTATCGCCCCGGTCATGGCAAAACGCAGTTTCATTTTAAAGAGCTGCCAAAGTGTATCCCAATCCAACTTCATGCGTATAGTAGTCTACAAAAGAATATCGGCCGAAGATACGGAATTCAGCCTGCGCCTTCAGGTGCTTACAGCAGCAAAAAAGCCGCAGCAACTAAGGGCTGCTTTTTCCATATCTTTGGGCCGCCCTCCCGCATCGGTACAACACCGCATGGGAACGGTATCACCAACTTTCTGGCAAATTATGGACCCCATGCCCTCAGGCGTTCCGTTTACCGGCGACGCCCCTGCTTCACATCCCCTCCGCCCGCTGGCCGGCTGGTACGCCCGGCGGCGGCGGCTGATCTACCCCGCCCTGGTATGTATTATCTATGCCATTTGGGCGTCGTATATGTCCTTTTCCAATAGCTGGGGCCTTTTCCGCGAATACTGGCCTGCCTCGCTGACGATGGTGCTGGGTTCGTTCGTCGCCGGGGCCACCGCCGAAGGTGGCGGCGCCGTGGCCTTTCCCGTTTTCACCAAAGTCTTACACCTGGCGCCCACCGATGCGCGCACCTTTTCCCTCATGATACAGTCGTTCGGCATGGGCATGGCCTCCCTGTTCATCATCACCCGGAAGATCCGCATCCTGCCGCGCGTCGTGGCCTGGGTGTCGCTGGGCGGAGTGCTCGGGCACGTGCTGGGTACTTACTGGGTTCAGGTTCCAAACCCCTACCCCAAGGTATTGTTCACTTTCGTGACAACCGCTTTCGGCTGCGCGCTTTTCCTGAGCACCTACATACATAAATGGAAGCCTTTGCCTTCCATGCCCGGCTGGGGCCCCCGCTACCGGCTACTTTTCTTCGCCCTGGGTATCCTCGGCGGCACTTTTGCCGCACAGGTAGGCTCCGGCATCGACGTCATCACCTTTATGGTGCTGACCCTCGCTTTTGGCGTCGATGAGAGAGTGAGCACACCCACCACGGTCATCATCATGGCCATCAATTCCTGGGTAGGTTTTTTCCTGCACGGCGTCATATCCCGCGACATCGGCCCGATGTGGAACTACTGGCTGGTTGCCGTCGAAGTGGTCATCATCGGAGCGCCGCTGGGGGCTTTCATCGTTTCAAAGGCCAACCGCTACTTCGTCATCAATTTCATTCTTACACTCATCAGCCTCGAGCTGGTAACCACCCTCTGGCTGGTGCCCATCCGGAATACGCCGGAGGTCCTGGCTACACTTTCCGCCCTCGCCTTCTGCGCCCTCGCCTTCTGGCTGATGCTGCGCTACCGCCGCCGCACGAACGCAGAGGCCCTCATGCGCCCTGCGCCCTGAAAAAAGCCCGTATATCCTCCCAGTTGTCGACCCGTGTAAACCGGGTTTCATGGACATTGTGCGAGGCCGTATACAGCAGCCCTTTGCCCTGAAAATGCTCCAGGTTGAACGCGTGGTCGTCGATCATGTAATTGGCGCTGATGATACTTTTATCACCGCAAAAAACGATGTTTTTCCAGTGGATGAAAGGAAAGTGCTCCTGCAGCCAATCGAACTTGTCTTCAAACGAAGCGCGAAATTCCATGGCTGCCGTCACGATGAACACCTCGTAGCGCTCCATGAGCTCCCTGATGCATTCCTGGCTGCCCGGTATCACCGGCAGGCCGGCAAAGAAGCCCTTCTCATGCAGGCACTCCCGTATGTGGGCAGCCCCCGGCAACTGATAGACCTTTTTTCCCCAATATTCTTCCTTCACCAATGGCCTGCCGAATTCCCGCTCGTACAAGCTCAGGAATTTCGGCCGCACATCGGCGATCACCTCATCCATATCGATTGCTATGCGTTGCATACGTGTCGTATTATATTCGTTTTAACTTGTCCCCTTTAACCTTAGCCCGAGGCTCCGCCACTACGCCTTTTCGTCCACGGGCGCTGCCCGTGGCTGATCTGTTAACGCCCTTTGGGCGAGATGGACAAGGGGGTATCCCTGTTGATGCTCATCCGCCCTTTGGGCGAGATGGCAGGCTCCGCCACAATGGCTTTTCGTCCACGGGCGCTGCCCGTGGCTGATCTGTTAACGCCCTTTGGGCGAGATGGACAAGGGGGTATCCCTGTTGATGCTCATCCGCCCTTTGGGCGAGATGGCAGGCTCCGCCACAATGGCTTTTCGTCCACGGGCGCTGCCCGTGGCTGATCTGTTAACGCCCTTTGGGCGAGATGGACAAGGGGGTATCCCTGTTGATGCTCATCCGCCCTTTGGGCGAGATGGCAGGCTCCGCCGCGACGACATTGAATAATGACGGGACAGAGCCCCGTCTTCCTTTGCCTGGGGACGATGCCCGTGGCTGCGCAGATAGCAGGCATCTCTCTGCGTTGCTGCTAGAGATGCCTGCTATCTGTGCTGGTGTCCCTTGCCCCTTTAACCTTAAACCTTGCCCCTTCCCTTTAACCTTAAACCTTTCCCCTTTAACCTTAAACCTTTCCCCTTTAACCTTAAACCTTTCCCCTTTAACCTTAAAAAGGCAACATCCCCTTGCTCCACAAGGCAACCACTACCGTTAGGCCTATGACGGTGAAGAACACATACCACAGGAATTCGTAACCCGTCTCGCGGCGCAGGGCAGGCTCTACGGCCTCGTAGGTTGGCTTCACGCCGTTCCAGGCATACGCAGCGTAGGCCTTGACGCGGTTGACGGCGATCAGGAACACCGGCAGCAGGATCAGGATAACGGCCGTTGTGGCCATCAGGCCAAAGGAAATGGCGATGGCCATGGGAATGAGGAACTGTGCCTGCAGGCTCCGCTCCAGCAACAGGGGCGCAAGGCCGGCGAAGGTAGTTACCGAAGTGAGCACGATGGGCCTGAAGCGCGATACGCCGGCTTCGTAGATCGCATCCATCTGCGACATCCCATCCTCGATCAGCCTGTTATAAGTGGTAACGAACACCAGGGCGTCGTTGACCAGAATACCGATCAGCGCGATAATACCCAAAAAGGAGAAGAGGCTGATCGGTAAGCCCATGAGCCAGTGCCCCCAGCCCACGCCGATCATGCCGAAAGGCATGAGCAGGAAAACGGCCACCGTCTGGCCGATAGACCGGAAAGTGAGGGCGATGACAAAAAACATGAGCGCCAGCATGACGATCCCGACGGCCTGCATCGACTTGGCCGATTTTTCCTGCTCGCGGTTCTGCCCTTCGAACAGGGGCGACACCGAGGGGTAGTTCGCCAGCACCCTGGGTAGTATTTCACTCTTCAGGGTGGCCGTCATATCGCTTACCGACACATCATCGTTGGCCACGTCCGCCTCCACTTTGATCTCTCTTTTGCCGTCGATGTGGTTGATATTGATGACGCCGCGTTTGACCTCCAGGTTGGCAATTTCGGAGAGCGGGAACTCGCGCCCGTCCTGAAAGCGCACGCGCATATCCTGGAGTTTGGCCAGGCCCGAGCGGTCCGATTCGTCGTAGCGCACCCAAACGCGCACTTCATCGCGGCCGCGCTGCAGGCGCTGTACTTCGCTACCGAAAAAGCCGCTGCGCACCTGCCCTACTACTTCCTGGAGGTTGAGCCCGAGGTAACGCCCTTTTTCCTTGAGGGTGATATTCACCTCGCGCAACCCTTCCTGGTTGTTGTCGACCACATCGGCCAGTTCCGAAAGGGCCGCCATTTCCGATTTGGCCTGTTCGGTGGCCTGCTTCAGCTCATTGTAGTTCTCCCCGACCAGGGAGATGGATATGGGCTTGCCAAAAGCTGTTTGCGCCCCGTAGGAAACGACCTCAGCCATGGGAATGTCGCCCACCTCAAGGCGGATGGCGTTGATCACTTCGCGCAGGGAAAGGCTGTCGCGGCTTTCACCGTCGAGCAGGTTGACGCTAAGGCTGCCGGCATAGGTGCTGGGGCCCAGGTTCTTTTCTACCCGCTGTATCGCCTGCTTTTCTCCCTTGAAATAGTGCTCGCTGAGCTGTTCGTTGGCGCGCCAGGCAGCCTCTTCGATATGGCTCAGCCAGTCCATGGTAATATGCTCGCGGGTGCCGGCGGGCATCTGCAGGGTGATCTGGATGTCGTCGCGCTCGATAACGGGGAAAAAGGTCGTCCGGATGATGCCGCCACCAATGGCGCCGAAAGTCAGGACGAGCACGGCGGTGATAATGGCAAAGGACAGGAACTTGTTGTGCATGGCAAACCGCAGCACAGGTGCATAGGTGCGGTCGCGCATCCAGTACATCATTTTATCAAAGGCCCGCTGCAGGCGGTTGGGCTGCCTGTCGGGGCTCAGGGCCTTGCTGTGGGCTACGTGGGTCGGCAGAATAATGGCCCCTTCGATCAGGGAGAAGGTGAGGGAAAAAATGACCACGATGGCCATCTCCGAAAAGAAATCGCCCATCCTGCCGTCGATGAAAAGGAAAGCGGCAAAGGCCAGCACCGTCGTGATGATAGCGGAGAACACCGCCGGCAACACCTGCATGGTGCCGTCGAGGGCCGCTTTGAGCCGCGGCTCACCCCTTTCGTAGTACTGGTAAATATTCTCCCCGATCACGATGCCGTCGTCAACCAGAATACCGATCACGAGGATCATGCCGAAGAGCGAGATCACGTTGATGGTAATGCCCAGCGCATTGGCCATGATGAACATGCCGGCAAAGGAGATAGGAATGGAAATGGCCACCCAGAAGGCCAGGCGCCAGTTCAGGAACATGGCCAGCAACAACACCACGATGACGAAGCCCAGTATGCCGTTCTCCGTGAGCAGCCCGATGCGCTGCCGCAGGATGACCGAGCCGTCGCGGATCATCGTAGCCTGTACGGCATCGTTCGTCGCATTGAACTCCTCCATATAGGCCTGCACCTTGTTCGTAATGGAGATCATATCTTCCTCCAGGGTGTTTTGCACCGTAACCACGACGGAAGGGTGGCCGTTGAGATAACTGCGGCTGGGGTTGTCCGCCCACTTGTCGGTGATGGCAGCGATCTGGTGCAGGCGCACGACACCGCCGTCGGCAGTGGTTTTGACGACGATATCCCGAAGGCCTTCCGCATGGTAGGCTTTGTTGCGGGCGCGCACCAGCAGTTCTTCATCCGCGCCCTTGATGGTGCCGCCGGTGAGTTCAATATTGGCGTTGCGCACGGCCTGGGTAGCCTGCTGGAACGTCAGGCCGTAAGCCCGAAGATCCTGTTCCCGGAAAGCGATCTCGATCTCTTCTTCCGGAAAACCGCTCAGGCTCACCTTGGAGATACCATCGATGCCCAGTAGGCCATCTTCCACCTTGCGCCCGTATTCCTTCAGCGTTTTCAGGTTCACATCGCCGCTGATGGCGTAGCTGATGGCGAAGCCCAGATTTTCCTGGTTGAAGACGATGGGAGGTTCCATACCTACCGGAAAAGAGCTGATCTGGTCGACGGCGTTCTTTACGTCCTGCAGGACGAGGCCCGGTTTATACCCTTTGAACACCTCCACCGTTACCGTACCGCTGTTCTCTTTCGATACGGAAGTGTAGCGCTCCACGCCGGTCACGCCTTTGAGGTTTTCCTCGATCTTTTTGATAATGCCTTCCTCGACCTCTTCGGGAGAGGCGCCGGGATAAACGACCTGTATCTGTATGATGCGGCTTTCCACTTCAGGGAAAAAGGTGGATTTCATGTTGAACATGCCCACCACGCCCATGATGAGCACCCCGAACATAATAAGGTTGGCCGCTATCGGGAATTTTATAAAATAGTTGATGAATGCTCTCATTGGAAAGTAGTACTTAACGGGTTTACCAGAAGGGTTTATTCATCAGCCATTGCACTGCCGCTGCTGCTCCGCGCGCCACTGCCCATACGCCCGGCTACGGCCACTTTCATGCCGTCGAAAGCCCCCGGCACCGGTTGTGCGAGGATAGGCGTGCGGTCGGGCAGCCCCCGCACGATGGCGTTCTCCTCCCGTATTCGTACAACCTGTACCGGATGGAGGCGGATTGTGGAGTCCTGTAATACGTATACGGCATTCTGGTTCACGAGCAGGTTGCGAGGCAGCTCCAGTGCATCGCCGATGCTGCTGCCTTCCACTGCCCCACGCAGGTACATACCTTCGCGCAGCTGGCTACCGCTCACGCTGACGAACACCTTGACGGACTGCGTGCCCGGGTCTACCTGGTCATTGATGCGTTTGATGCGCCCCTGCCACTGGCCGGCGATATCTTCCGAGTGAAGGCCGACGAGGTTACCCGGCTTGATAAACTTCAGGTCGCGCAGCGCCACGGTGGCCTCCAGCTCATAGTTGCCTGTATTCATCAGTTCGCCCAGTTTCTGGCCGGCCCGCACTACGGCGCCGGCATTGATGCTGGATTCGGTGATCACCCCGCCGAAGGGCGCCTGCAGGGTGTATTTGCTCAGGCGTTCTTCAGCGCTTTTGATGCTGTAGAACTGGCTGTAGAGGTTGCGGGAAGCGATAAAATATTTTTCCTGCTGGTTGAGCGGTTTCGGAAAGGCCTGAATGGGCTTTTCAGGGTCGTACTGTTCGAGATATTCCCGCCAGTGCTGGAAGCTCTCGGGGTAGTCGACCTTGAGGTCGGGCATCAGCTGGGTGATGGCGTTGAGCAGGCTGCTCTTTTGAGAAAGCAGCGCCAGGCGGGCCTCTTCATCATCGATCCGGATCAGGACGCTGCCTTTGGGGAAGTATTCCCCTACTTTGAAAGGCCTGGATGTGGACACCAGGGTGCCGGATACTTCCGCGAAGATGTCGATCTTGTCAAAAGCGGCCAATTCTCCCTGTATTTCCAGGGTAGCAGGTATGGGTTTGTTCAGTACCTGGATGGTGTCCACCTTACGGATCAGGCTGCCTTCCTGCTTGCGTTGAGGCGGCTCTTTTTGTTGCGACAAAAGGCGGGACCCGGCGAAGGCTCCCAGTAAGATGGCCAGGCCGGCAAAAATGCCGATTCGGCGAAGGGTGTTCGTGTTCATTACGCTATAGTTACAAACTTTAAACAGGTTGCAAAATCAACTATTGGTGATACTTCCGGTAGATATGCCCGAGTACGTGTTTACACGCCTGCAGCTCTTCGGGTTTCAGGCCCGACAGCGCCTCGGCCTCCACCTGCCTGGCCTGGGGTAACAGCTGCTCGCGCAGCCGCCTGCCGCGGTGGGTCAGGAATATGCGTTTGGTCCTTTTGTCGATGGGGTCCGGGACGCGCACCAGCACATCGTCGCGCTCCAGGGCGTTCAACGCACGCGCGATGGTGCCTTTGTCCTTGATCGTGGACACGGCCAGGTCCTGCTGCCGTACCCCGTCCCGCTGCCACAGGTCCACCAGGATACCCATGTGTTGCGGCTGTAATCCCAGATCATCCAAACCCGACTTGTGGCGGACTTCATTGGCCAGCAACCTGCCGACCCTGTTGGCCAGGAAGATGATGGAATCCAGCGGATTGAATCCGGTTTCTTTCATGAAAAAAGTTGCATTTGCAACGAAACGCCTGGGAAACGAATAGGTTCAATGGAGATAAAAAAAAGTGTCGGGCCCGTTGCTACGAGCCCGACACCTCACAGAAAATATATCTAATGACACAAATTGTCAGTGTTCAAAAAATAAGTTGCCGCTTTGTATTTCGGAAACTCATTATTTGAGGATTCATTAATTCAGGGAAAAATGCATCACTGCATCGGCGGAGTTGTGGAACATAAGCTCTGAAATACTCGGCTCCATAAGGTCGCTCAGCGGCATCTGGGCGATGGTTTCCAACGCTTCGAACTCCGACTCTGCCAGCAGTACGACCCATAGCCTGCTGCGGTCCATCGACAGCGAGTAGGACTTCAGGCGCCCTTCGGCGAGCATGGTATTCACCACATAACGCTGCCGCGGTATGAGGGCCATGAATTCCTCGCTGAAAGTATCCGGCAGTTCAAACTCCACCATGAACGTCTTCTTCATTGTATTGCGGTTGTTGTTTTGATCCGGCGCCATACCATTAAAATGCGCCGTATCCTGATAATGTTGTATTCGACGGAAAATATGTTCTCACGCTTCCTGCCATCCCCCTATGCCCTTCTGCCCTTCTGGCCTAATCAACATACACCCCCATCTTCCCCATCTGGTAATCGCGCATCGCTTCCATGATCTCGGTCTGGGTATTCATCACGTAAGGGCCCCATGAAGCCAGAGGTTCGTCGATAGGCTCGCCGGCCAGGATGAGCACCTGGCTTTCCGCTTCGGCCTGCAGGCCAAAGCCTTCGCCGTCGTTGCGGAAGTGGAGCAGGTGTTCGCCGCCATAGCTGAAATTGCCGTTGAGTTTCACCGTTCCGCTCAGTATATAGGCCAGAGCGTTGAAGTGTTCCGGCAGTTCAATGTCCACCGCGCCTCCCGGCTGGAGCCGCGCCTGTAGGGCAATGATAGGCGTAAAGGTTTTTGCCGGGCCTTTCAGGCCCTTGTAGGCGCCGGCCACTACTTTAAGTTGTACGCGCCCTTCATCTTCTTCCAGCACCGGTATCCGATCTGTTTTGATATCCTGATAGCCGGGCTGCGCCATCTTGTGTTGCTTAGGCAGGTTGACCCATAGCTGGATACCCTCCATCACCCCGCCCGACTCCAGGAATGCTTTAGAAGCGCGCTCACTGTGAATGATGCCGCGGCCGGCGGTCATCCACTGCACGTCGCCGCCCTGCAGGATGCCTTCAT
The DNA here is from genome assembly GCA_020636255.1 of Lewinellaceae bacterium. Lineage (GTDB taxonomy): Bacteria > Bacteroidota > Bacteroidia > Chitinophagales > Saprospiraceae > JACJYE01. The sequence goes on along the minus strand of JACJYE010000009.1, from coordinate 155,825 downwards.
TGCCGCGGCTATCCTTATGGCGAATGCCGCCGCTGTACAGGAAGGTCACCGGCTCGAACCCCCGGTGCGGATGCGGGCCGAGGTCGAGAGGGTCAGCACCAGGCTCTACAGGCATGGGGCCGAAGTGGTGCAACAACAGGAAAGGGCTTATCTGTTCAACCCGCATCGTAGGCAGGGGTTGTTTTACCTCAAGATGCCCCATCTGTAAGGGTTCGCTTTTTAGTATATGTACTACCGTCCGCTTTTTCATTTCATAAGGATTTTATCATGAAGGCGTTGTTGCTGGTGCTGTCGGCAACAGGGCCTCGCCCGGCAACCAATGTATGAACATCAATTCATATCAAGAAGCGTTCCAGGATGTACCAGGCGCCATTCTGTCGTCAAAAAGCGCCACTTTGGCAGAATTGTGATATAAGTGGTTCAAACGCCCCGTTTATTCCCGAAAATAAGGATGTGCAGCCGGGTCGTAAAATGGAAGCCATTGGCCTTGCACTGTTCCACGAGCCAGGCCTGCCGGGCGGCCAGGCTTTCGCCGGAGACTCCTTCGGGCATGAGGTAGATGCGGCGCGGGCTTATGCCATACTTGCCGGCCAGCGCTTTCACCTCTTCGAGATCCTGTTCTTCAGTGATAACGAATTTAAAGACGGCCCTGGGGTTTTGGGCGAAAAAGCGGTAGGCTTCCGGTTTTTCCCGCAGCTTTGCCGGGTTATTGGAGTTGGCGAGCTTTGGGGAGAGGTTGTACTGGTTGATGCGGGCGTCGAAGGCAGGGACGGGCAGAATGGTGCCGTTCGTCTCTATTTCGAACCAGTATTCAGGGCCCAGTTCCTCCATAAGCCTGAGCAGCCCGTCCTGTTGCATCATCGGCTCGCCACCGGTGAGCACCACATTTTTACAGGGATATTGCCGTACCAGGCCGGCGGCCTCTGTTATTTCCATTTCGGCCACTACGGCCCCCATGTCGTACTTTTCGTAGCCCGGGACAGCATCTTTCAGGTGCCTGAAACGGGTGCCTTTCCAGTTCCAGGTGTAGTCCGTATCGCACCAGATGCAATGCAGGTTGCAAAGAGCGGTGCGCACGAAAACGCTGGGCTGGCCGAGGTTTTTCCCTTCGCCCTGAACGCTGTAGAATATTTCGGGCTCCCGATCCGGTTTGGCGATCCTGAGCATAGTTTCTTTTTTCTTTTCAGGCCAGTTCCAGCCCTTTCCGGGCGAACAGCACATGCTGTATAACGCCCCGGGCGGCCAGCAGAACCAGCAGAGCCAGCCACAGCCCGTGGTTGCCCAGGGGTAAGGCGGCCCAATAGGCCAGCAGGAAGATAACAAAAGCGAGGATCATACTGTTGCGCATAGCACGCGAGGCCGTCAGGCCGATGAATACGCCGTCCCAGAGATAACAGGGCGTACCGGCCAGCGGCATCACGGCCATCCACAAAAGGAAAGGCCGGGCGGCCGACAGCACATCGGGTTGGTTGGTGAACACCCGCAGTATGGGCTCCCCAAAAAACCAGTACCCCAGGCTGAACAGCACCGCCAGGCCCAGCCCCCAGCCAAAGGACAGGCGGATAGCCTGCAGCACCTTAAGATTGTCAGCCGCTCCTTTGTACTTGCCCACCAGGCTTTCCGACGCAAAAGCGAAGCCGTCGACGCCGTATGACATCCAGTTGAGGAACTGCAGCAGGATGGTGTTCACGGCCAGCGCCATTGCCCCTTCGGCCGACGACCGGCTGTAAAAAAAGGCAAAAGCGCCGGTCAGCGCCAGCGTGCGGATGAAAATATCGGCGTTGAGGCCCAGGAATTTCCGAAGCTGCTGCCAGTGCAACAGCGCACTCCTGCGGAAGTGCTCCAGCAAATGGCGGTATTTGTAGTAAAACAACCCAACCGCCAGCAACAGGCTGCAGTACTGGGCGCCTACCGTGCCATAGGCCACGCCATCCACATCCATGCCCAGCCCTCTGACGAGAAAAAGGCTGAGCGCGATATTGGCCACATTGGACAGTACCGTCAGTAAAAGCGGGTAGATGGCGTTCTGCATACCGAAAAACCACCCCATGAAGGCGTAAAGCCCCAGCGTGGCGGGAGCAGCCCAGATGCGGATATAAAAATACCTGGCTACCAACTCTTGCTGTGCTTCGGCCGTATTCATCAGGTAGAAACTGGCTTCGCCGAAAGGCCACTGCAGGGCCAGCAGGCCGGCAGCTACCAGGAGGGCCACGAACAGCGCACGCCCCAGAGTATGCACTATGGCAGCCTCGTCCTGCGCCCCGTACGCCTGCGCCGTCAGGCCGGTAGTTCCCATGCGTAGGAAGCCGAAGTTCCAGTACACGAAATTGAAGATCATGGAGCCAATACCTACAGCGCCAATGTGCCATTCCGAAAGGCGCCCCATCAGGGCCGTGTCGACAGTGCTCAGCAAGGGCACCGAGATATTGCTGATGATATTGGGCACCGCCAGGCGAAGGATCTCTTTATTCATCGACGAGAGGTTTAGAGCCCAAAAGTTTAAAAAAAAACTGCAAACGGGCTACCTTTGTGCACTTAGTGGTGTTCAAAAAATGAGTTTTTGGAGCTTATGAGAATTGGCATCTTCTTCGGTGGCCCTTCCCGCGAACGCGAGCTCTCCTTTTCCGGCGGGCGTGCAGTGTACGACAACCTCGACAGAGGGCTGTTCGAACCGGTGCCTATTTTTGTGGACAGCCTCTGCCACTTTATCCTATTGGACTGGCAGAACCTGTACCAGCATTCCATCCGCGATTTTTACCCGGCCGCTGAATACCTGCCCCCTTCACCCCATGGGTTCAAGGTATACCTGGAAAGCCTGGGTGAACTCCCCCCCGCAGAGATGGAAGCCATTATGCGCAAGGCAGGGCGGCCGATAAGCAGGGAAGAACTGCCCCAGCTCATTGATATGGCCTTCCTGGCGCTCCATGGTTATTACGGCGAAGACGGCGCCATACAGCAGGAACTCGACAACCTGGGCATCCCCTATACGGGCAGCGGCCCCAAGGCCAGCAAAACAGGTATCGACCGGTCCATACAAAAAGACCTGATGAGCGTGCTGGGCTTTCCTTCGACCAAATCATACACCCTCACCCGCGAGGAATGGCTGGATGCCAGGGCCGGCGATATCTACCAGGAAGCCATTGCTCAGGTCGGCTTCCCTATGGCCGTGCAACCCGCCCGGCAAGGCGCTTCCATCGGCCTGACGGTAGTTGAAGAAAGATCGGGCCTGGAAGGTTTCGAACTGGCCGTCAACCGTGCCTTTTTCCGGGAGATCTTGCCGGCCGTCGAATGGAAAGACCGCAACGAATACGAACGTATTGAATACCTGGAGCTGCTGGCCGATATCTGGGACGGGCTAGGATTCCCTATCGACGCCACTTTCCAGGGGCAAACCCAAACGGTATACCACCCCGAAGCCCTGCTGGCCCTGCTCGACAGCCATGCAACGAGCGCCGGAGAGGGCGACGTTTTCTTCCTGGAAAGCCTCCGGCGCGAAGAAAAGATCGTCCTGGAAGCTCCCGTCAGGGGCAAAGCCTTTTCCTGTATCGTGCTGCGCAGGGAGAACGGCGAAGCGCTGGCGCTGCCGCCTACCGAGCTCACCAAGGCCAGCGGCATACTGGACAACCGCGCCAAGTACCTGCCGGGCCTGGCGCACCAGCAAATACCCATTGCACTGCCCACGGAACAGATCAACGTGATCAGGGCCGCCTGCGAACGCCTGTTCGACGAAATGGGCCTGCAGGCCTATGCCCGCATCGACGGCACCTTCAGCGCCGATGGCCAGGCCTACCTCAACGGCCCCAAAACCACCGCCTTCCTGTTCTCTTCTTCTTTCTTTTACCAACAGGCGGCGGCCATAGGGCTGAACTCCACACAACTGCTGACGTACATCATCCGCATATCGCTACAGGAACGCCTGGCGGTATCACCTGGCCAGGAGCGTTACCAGGAACTACTGGAGCAGCTGAACCGGCAAATACAGGAAACCCGGCAAAGGGCCGCTGACAAAAAACGCATCGGCCTCATCTTCGGCGGCAGCACCCCCGAGCGCCATCTGTCTGTAGAAAGTGGACGTAATATTTTTGAAAAGCTGGCGGGTTCCGAGTCATACGACCCCATCCCTCTGTTTCTGAGCGGCCAGGCCGGGGCATACCGCCTGCACCAGATACCGGTGGGGCTGTTGCTGCGAAACAATGCCGACGAGATCCGCAGTAGCATCGACAACCCCGGCGCCCACCGGGCCCTGACGGAGATCAGAGCTCAGGGTGAAGACATAACGGCCTATTATGGCCCCGCCTTTCCGATCTTCGAACCTGTAGCCATACCGTTTGAAGAATTGCCGCAAATGGTAGACGGCATATTCCTGGCCCTGCTCGGCGCTCCCGGCAATGGTGGCATCCAGGAGCAACTTGATGCCCTGGGGCTGCCCTACAACGGCCCTACCGCCCAGGGAGCCAGGTTGCTGTCCAACAAATACCAGGCCTTACAGACGCTTAAGCGCAATGGGGTTACGGTGGCCAACCAGGTACTGCTCCACAAGCGTGATTATGAAGCCGGCGCCGAGGCCTTCTTCCGCCGCGTGGAAACCCAGCTTGATTACCCTATCGTCGGCAAACCCGCAGAAGGCGGAGCCAGCTCGGCGGTAAAAGTACTGCGCTCGCGCAAAGAGCTGGAAGCATACACCCGGCTGGCGTTCCGCCCCATACAGGAGGAAGGCATGGAAGCGCGCCGCATCATGCGGCTCAAGTCAAAAGAAGAATTCCCACCCCAGGAAGACATCCTGTTCGAAAGCCTTATAACGGCCGGAGGGGCATCGGTTTTCCTGGAGTGCACCGCAGGCCTGTTGGCCCACAATCAACCCGACGGCAGCCTTCACTACGATATTTTCGCCCCAACGGAAAATGTATCCTCCGGCCACTTCCTGTCGCCGGAAGAGCAGTTCCTGGCCCGTAGCAATGCCCCCGTCCGCGCAGCTCGCTTCAGCCGGCAGCAGGAAGAACAACAGGCTATTCTGGGCCGGGTAAAAAAACGCATGGAGCAGGCTGCCCGCATCCTCAACGTACGCGGCTGTGCCACGATCGATGCTTTCGTGCGGGTTTTTGAAGACCGCAGTATTCAGCTCATTCCGATCGAAATAAACGGCCTGCCCGACCTGTCGGGCGCCAGCAGCCTTTTCCCGCAGGCTGCCGGGCAGGGCCTGCGGCCCTACGAGCTCATCGGTGACATCCTCGCTTCTGCCCTGCAGCCAGAAGAGGTTACCGCAGCGGTATCGGAAAGTGAACCGGCGGCCGTTCCGGAGACGCCCGCTTTCACCATGCCCTTAGCCAGGGCAGAAGGTGGCCAGCGGCGGCAGGAACCCATCATACAATATCGTACCAATACAAATATGGAAGAAACATCACCTGGGCGGGACGGCGGGTTCCGCCCACAGCCTTTCGGGGCTTACTTTGCTGGCAAAGTACGGGAAATAGCCTGGGAAGCCTGGCTTTTTCTGAAATCGCCCATCTTCCTCCGCAATTTCGGCGGGCTGGCCGGCGCTATCCTCCTGCTTTTTATGCTCGTCACCGGGTTCATGCGCCTGTATACCCGCCACGGCGAGTCGTTGCAAGTGCCCAACTACGTGGGCATGGACCTGGAAGACGCCCTGCGCAAAGCCCGTAAACAGGACTTCAAGATCGTAGTGATCGACTCCTTCTTCGATTCCAACCAGGAGCCTAATGCGATCTACCAGCAGGACCCCAAGCCGCTGCAGCGCGCCAAAGAAGGGCGCACCATATATGTGAGCAAATACCGGGTGACCCCCGATTCCATCATCCTGCCCACCCTGATCAGCGCAGGTTACAACTACGACCAGTATTCGATCAAGCTGAAGCGCCTCGATATCATGCCGGTGATCAAGGAACGGGTTTTCGACAACAAGCAGGAGGAAAATTCCATCCTCTACTTTTTCCACCACGGCAGGAAGATCACGGATGAGATGCTGCGGCACGGGGTAAAAGTGCCGAAAGGCTCTACGCTGGAGTTCGTCATTACCGAGCGGATCACCAGCGACGTGCCCATCCCCGACCTGATATGCAAGCGCTACGATGCCGCGGCCTTCCTCATCAGCGGTTCCAACCTGGTGATCGGGAACATTTACGGCGACGTGGCCGACCGCGAGAGCGCTTATGTCTACCGGCAGGAGCCTGAATACGTGCCCGGGCAGATGATCCCGCAGGGCCAGCAGGTCAACCTTTATCTGACGGCCAGCAAACCGTCGGGCTGCCCCGAGGAAGAGGACACCGGCCTTCTCGACGATGGTGGCGGCGGCGGCCAGGATGAGGATTTCGATAGCAATAACTAAGTTTTTTGACCGAATATGCCCCCCTGATAACGGAGCAACATTTTTTTTACTTTCTCGTTCATTGAAACGAAGGCATAGCGATGGCTAATGCCTTTCGTTTTTTCATGAGCTATCAACCTCTGTATTTTTATATGAAGCATCTATTCTACCTGATATTACTTGCTGCCGGCCTTTATACTCCGCTTGCCGCACAGATCGAAGTGCCGCTGCAGAGCAATGACGTATTGCAGCGCTATTATGCCCCTGCGGAAGGCCTGCGCCCCAAAGGCTGGGACGCTGCGGAAACCCGTAGCCCCCAAAATTGCATGCTGGAAAAGGCAGGCCATTACTACCTCGATGCAGGCCGGACGGCCTACCTCTCCTTAGGGATCGACACCTCAGGCCTCGGTGAAGGCCCGGGGACGCTCAACTGCCTCAACTGCGACGGCAACCCCATAGGAACGGCGGCCGTCGCCGGCGATTCGCTGGTAGTGACGGCATCCGCAGGCATCATCGGCGCCCAACACACCTTTACGGTGGAGCTATGCCGTTCGCTCGGCTGCCGGCGCAAATCCTTTACCGTTGTGGGGCGGCGCGCCGGGCACAACTACTTCCCCCCCGCCATCAGCCTCGACGCCGAAGAGCGGGTGCTCAACAGCTGGCAGGCATCCCTGCTGCCCGGCCCCCTGGCCTGTAATAAATTCATCGATGCGGCCGACACCTATGAAGGGCGCGACCAGCATATCTACTTTACGACTTATGTCGACGTCGACAGCAACCTCTATTACGAGGCCAGCCGTTATGCCGGTGTCGATTCCGTTTACCTGGTACTATGCGATACCTTTGCCATCTGCGACACCTTCCACATCGCCTACCGCGTTAGCCACGATACGCTTAAGCTGGGCGGTGGCAGCCAGACGGTGTTCCTCGATGATTTTTCCTACAACGGGCCGGTGACGGCCCCCCAGCTATGGCTGGATGCCGACACCTATGTCAACCCGAACTACGGGCTGGCCCCACCCACGCTGGGGGTGGCCACCTTTGACGGCATCAACCGCTACGGCCGGCCCTTCGGCGGCAACTTCGGCCCTGCCGACCGCCTGACTTCCACCTATCTCGACCTCACCTCCATCGGCGATGCGCTTTATCTGTCTTTCTGGCTGCAGCAACGCGGCCTGGGCGAATACCCGGAGCCCCAGGACATCATCAAGCTGGAGTTCAGGAAGGCCAATGGAACATGGGAAGAGATAGCGTCCTTTGACGGCCTTGCCGTAGGGCCCGGCGGCAACGAACCCTCCGGTTTTACTTTTTTCAGCACAGGCATATCGCCTGACTTCAAACACAAGGCCTTCCAGTTCCGCTTCACGAGTTATAATGACCGCAAGGGCATTGACGATATCTGGAACCTGGACTACGTACACCTTAGCCGTTTTGCCAACGACACGACCGTAAACGACCTGGCCTTCACCTATGTGCCCCGCGCCATTCTGGCCCGGTATACCAGTCTGCCCTGGCGCCACTTCAAAGGCAGGGTGGCACAGGAACTGGCCAATTACCTGACAGTAGGGGTACGCAACCTCTCGCCCCAGGCCCAGAATGCCGACCCTTCGCGGGTACAGGTCACGGAAAAAGCATCGGGCATTGAGGTGCTCGACGCTACCCTCTTCAACGGGCAGGAGCGCAACATTCCAAGCCAGATACCTCAGGACCGGGTATACGTGCTCGAAGGCGACCCCAACTTCCCCTACAGCAGTTACCTGTCGGCCATGGAGAGTGATATTTTCGACGGCTACTCCCGGCTTGAATTCGTCACCGAGTACACCCTGGAGAACGGGAGCCAGTCGACAGGCCCTGGGTACGAGGCCGTTCAGCGCAACGACAGGACGCAGCGCTCTACTGTTTTCGACAACTACTTCGCCTATGACGACGGCTCCGCAGAGACCGGTGTTATCGCCCAGGAAGATGACCTGATCGCCGTGCGGTACAATACGGCCGTGCCGGATTCCCTGCGGGCTGTGCAATTTCATTTCCCGCACATGGTAAGCAATGTGGCCAATCAGGAATTCAACCTGAAGGTCTGGGTTGGCGAACTGGACAATACCCCTGATTTCAGCATGAACATCCTGCATCCGTATTATGCCGATAGCTATTACGATACCTTGCAGGGCTTCACTACCTACCCGCTGGTAAATGCCCAGGGCGAGCTGGCCCCCCTGGCCCTGCCCGCCGGCGATTTCTATGTGGGTTGGGAACAGCTTTCCAGCTGCACCTTTACGGACTGCATCCCGGTGGGGTACGACAAAAATTCGCCGGAAGGCAAAACAGCGCTGTTTTTCAACAACAACGGCACCAGCTGGTCGCCTTTCCCGGAAAGCTTCCCGGCAGGCGCAATGATGATCAGGCCGGTGGTGGGCAGCACAACACCCGGCCCAACTGCCGTCGAAAATCCGGACAGCCCTACAGCCAAACTGCTGATTTTCCCTAACCCTGTTCGCGAAACCCTGTACCTGCAACTGGAAGGCGCACTGTATGACGACTACCAGGCCTACCTCTTTAATGCTTTGGGGCAACTGGTATACCAGGGCCCGATGCAGGCTGAACTGCCCGTAGGAACATACCGGCCGGGCATCTATGAATTAAAAGTAGTGAACCGGAAAAGCGGGCAAAGCATACAGCAAAGCGTTGTTGTGGCGCGATAGGAAGCTGTTATTCGTTATCTGCCCGGCAGCAGATAACGAATAACTACTAATCCGCTAGGATTATCCAGGTTTTGTACCTTTGCAAAAAAGCAAAAGCCATGGAAGATATCCGAGTAAAGGAATTGAAGGAAAAATTCGAGCGCGGTGAAAATTTTGTGCTCATCGATGTGCGCGAGCCATACGAGAACGAGGAGTTCAACGTCGGCGGCAAACTCATACCGCTGGCCACCCTGCCAGGCCATCTGGCGGAATTGGAACAGCACAAAGGCGAAGAGATCGTGATCTATTGCCGCTCCGGCAACCGCAGCGGAGTGGCCAAGCAGCTGATGGAGCGCGCGGGCTTTACCAAAGTCCGCAACCTGCTGGGCGGCATGCTCGACTGGATCGATACCTTCGGTGAAACGGAATAAAAAAAGCGCCATCCCGTGCCTTGTTGGAAAACCACACGCGGGATGGCGCTTTTTTTGTTTCGGGTTGTTCTTTACTTCTTCTTCACATAAGCCTCCACCCCCTTGCCTTTCAGCTCACCCACCAGGCTTTGAGCTTCGCTCATCGAGCTGAAGCGGGCTACGAGCACGACCGAGTATTTGCCGCGGTCGAAGGGTTCGGTAGTGGCATCGGAGAAACCCATGCCGCGCAACTTTCCGGCCATTTCCTCAGCATTGGCCTTCACGCTGAAGGTCCCCGCCAGCACCATATAATCGCCGGAACTGCTTGTGGTTTCCCGGGGCGGAGCGTATTCTTCAGCCACGCGGCGATCCTCGTTCAATTCGGATTGCGAACGGGTAGGCGTCGTGCCTTTGTCCAGTTCTTCACCAGCAGCAGCGCCGCCGTTCTGGTTGTACCCTGTAGCTCCTGAATCGTCATAGGCAGAGTCCCGGCCGTTGTAATAATTGTCGTTATAGGTAGTGGACGTGTCCTCGAAGTAAGGCGTAGTGGTTTCCTCAGTTGCCGCCGGCTCGTCGGAGTTGCCGAGCAGGTTGGTGGTCATGTAGATGAGGTAGATCAGCGCAGCCACACAGACCGCAACAATCGCAATGGTAACATAATCGAGCCTTGACATAGTGTCTCTCTTTTCGTTTGGGGTATAAATTAAAGGTTTTTTTCTGCGTTTATCCTAATTTTTCCGGGAAAATCGAATTTGTGTCAATAGGGGCGGCCCGGGCTCGAAGCCCTGAAGGTGAGCCCATCGTATCCCAGCGTGACATTGGGCGGCAGCTCCCGCTGAACGTCCTCGTACAGGCCCATGCTGTGGCTGGCATGCGTGAGGTAGGCGTGTTCCGGCCCGATGCGCCTGATGAGGGCCAGCGCCTGCTCCAGGTTGAGGTGAGAATGGTGCTCTTTGTGGTGCAGCGCGTTAAGCACCAGATGGCGCAGCCCGAGCACTTTTTTCAATTCTTGCTCCTCGATGGACCGCACATCGGTCAGGTAGGCAAAATCTCCCATGCGAAAACCGAGTATGGGCAGCCTGCCATGCAACACTTCTACCGGAATGATAGGTAGGCCGAACACCTCGAACGAGGCGCCGGCAGTGATGATGTGCCGCTGGATCATCGGCGCGCCGGGATAGCGGTTTTCCTGCTTGAAAATATAGGAAAAGCGGATGCCCAGTTCCGCCGACACCCTTTCGGTGCAGTATACAGGCATTTCGGCCCAGGCCCTGAAATTGAACGGCCGCAGGTCGTCCAGCCCGATGATATGGTCGTTGTGCTCATGGGTCAACAGTACGGCATCGAGCGACTTCACCCCGGCGCACAGCATCTGCTGCCGGAAGTCCGGCCCGCAGTCGATGGCAATGGCCCGCCCGGCAAAGCGCACCAGCGCCGCCGTACGCAAGCGCTGATCACGGGGGTCGGTAGAAGTGCATACCTCGCAATCGCAGCCGATGACCGGCACGCCCTGCGAAGTCCCGGTTCCAAGCAAGGTGACCTCGAGTTCGATGGTGTTATGGTTTGTGTTATGGTGTCAGGGCTTTGACGGGTTGTTCAAAGTTGCAGGTTTCATAGTCTAGCGTTCCTCCTCTTCTTCCTCCTCCCCGTCATCATCTGCCAGCGAGTTGATCTTTTTATAAAACCTGGCCGAAACCTCGCTGAGCCGTTCTTCGGCCACCTCGATACTGCCCAGTATCTCGAGCAGGCAGTTGATACGCCCTTCCGTATCGTAAAACTTGTTGATGACGGCAACCTTGCGGTCTTCTACGATGCAGTAACCGGAATTGAAATTGCCCTTTTCGTAGCGCACGGCGTACTCCAGCTCCTCCAGCAGGGCTTCCAGTTTTTTCAGGCTGTGTTTGGTGTATTTGAACATATCATCAGCGTATTATGGCCGGCACCGGCAAAGATAGCACCTGGCCCGGGGAATAGCAAGGCGGAAAAGCGACAGCATGGCACTGGCAAAGCTGAGGGCGGATGCTTATCTTTACCCGAAAGAAATTAATGCTATGAAAAAAGATCAGCTATTACTCGTTACCCTCTTTCTGCTTTCCGCCCTCTCTCTTTCCGCTCAATCCGACGGGCCACAGCGCCGTTTCGAAGGCGGGCTGGTGGCCGGCTTCAACATGTCGCAGGTGGACGGCGACCTGCTGCACGGTTTCCACAAAATAGGCGTCAATGCCGGCGGGCGGGTCAACGCCGTGCTGAACGAGCGCTGGCGCATCGGCCTGGAACTGCTCTTCAGCCAGCAGGGCGCCAGCCGGGGCCGCCTCGACAACCCCGCCTCCCAGTACGACAAGATCCGGCTCAACTTCGTGGAAGCCCCGGTGCTGGTGCATTTCCAGGACTGGAAGATACAGGCCACCGCCGGCGTCTCCTATGGGCGCCTCATCAACTACGAGGTCATAGACTATACCGGCGAGGACGCCACCGAACAGATCCCGCTCCGGGAAAACCTCTTTTCCATCGTGCTCGGCGGCACGATCTTCGTTTCGGACAACTTCGGCATCAACATCTACTGGTCCAAATGGCTCAACAACCTGCGCATCGGCGATACGTCTACCCCCACGCCTGTTGGGGGGGAATCGGGCAAGTTCATCGGCAGGAATGTGACGGTGAGGGGGGTGTATATGTTTTAGCGCTTGTTTGGAAACATAGGATGTTTCGATGTTAAAACCCGTGTACACCTTGCAAAAAAAGCTTTCTTATCATTGCAGGGCGCGTCAGAAAAAATGAGAAATAGCGCTCTCGTTCCCTTTCTGTCAGATAACTATGGACAATTGCAAACACTAAGGTAGGGGTCAAAAGATCAGTTATCGCTATGCATTTCGGCGATCAGGTTTGCGCTGTGGCCATCTCGGCGGCTCGCGCCCTGCGCCTGCTCGCTGAAAACCGGCACATTGATTTTTTGAGCATCCCAAAGCCCGCTTCCGGTAATGGCCCGGAGGCAGGGTAGTATTGTATTGTTCACCAAAAAACTTATGGGTAATGATCTCAGGAAACCTGTTGAAGGCGGCCCTGCTGGGGCTGTTCATGGCTTTGATTTTTGGTTCTTGCAAGAAGGACAATATAGTATCGGTATCTTTCCCCGATGAGGGCGGCACTTCATCACAAGCCGCTTACCGCGACCCCTCCAGCGGCGACTGGCATTTTACGAATGAGGAAGTAAAGCAGTATTTTGAAGAAAAACAAGCCGAAGTGGCCGGCGGCACTTATACTGAAGGCAGCGATACTGTGCGACATGCCATGGCGAATGCCGAATTGCTGTGGGGCTTTGCCGATACCGTACTGTATGCCGGGAGCGTGGACGTGTTGATTGTACCCGTCAAAGCGCCGGCCACTTCCCAATTGGCCTTAGGCAAAGAAGCTTATTTCATATTCTTTGATGAGTGGGGGAGCCTGAGTTCCCGGCTCATGTTAATCTGGGCCGATGACAGTTATATTAGCGATAATGCAGGCGCCTATCCCAATAGTTTTACCGGATACATTTTCCAATTCACCTGGGATGGAGTGATTGATTATTCTGTAAGGGCCGAATTGGGGTCAATCACCCATCAAATTCGGGATAGCGAACTTTTAGACGAACGAGACTACGATTGCTATCCTGGGGAGACGGTGCCTTTTTCTTTTGGCGGGGGGAGCTCATCTGGCACTCCAATTGCAGCTGCAATCTCCTCAATTCAATTATTTATGACCTATTTCACGTGCTTTGAATTTGGAAACGCATGGGAAGGAGCATTTAATAGTATTGATTGGTTTGGTTTAGGCAACACCCACAGCATAAACCCTCCTGGCAACGCCAATAATAGCGGCATTAACCCATATTACATTGGTGACTTTTTCGGCCTGAGCCAGTTTTCCGGTGAAGAGTACCTGATGGCGCAGGCGGTCAACAAATTCAAAGAGCGCTATGGACTGGTATTCAGTGGCGCCCAAACATGGGACATGATCCAGCAGAATTGTAGCGGGCAATTCGGAGGAGCAGGCCCCAACCCTCTCGTATTTTTTCACCAGCTCAATGGCTTTTTGAGCGCCCCCGCCGAGTCAATGAATCCCTGCCTGCAGGCCATAATCGAGGATAATGCGCTGAACATCCTGTCTCAGGGCTTCGGGCTTAGCCTGAACGAGCAGCAACTGCACGAGATATTCAGCATAGATTGTATTTATGGCGGGGATTTTGAGGCGTGTGCGCTGGAAGAGTTGGAGGGGTGGATAGGGCAATGGGTAGAGTATACCGACGAGCAAGAAACCTGGATAAGGGCTTATCCCCGTGTCACTCCTGCTATTGTAAATTATATTTTGAATAATCAAAACGGCCCGGCTCTTTCGGATATGCTCAACGAGGTATTCGATTTTCTGGAGGAGAAGGGGTTCGACGAGGCCTCTTACCAGGCGGTGGAAGCCATACTTTCATTAGAAAATGATGGCTTACTGGCAGGGCCATATACAGAAGCACAAAGAGATGCCGTAATCAACGCACATTTCCTCCTTGACCCAGATCTATACGCTCAATATGTAATGCACTGTATCCTGCTCCGCGAAGAGTGGGAGAACGAACATCCCGGGCAGCAATGCAATGGGTTGTGCCAAACCCGTATTGCGTTGGAAGCTTATTGGAAGACGGTCAGAGGAATAGTCCATACCGCTTTCGATATTTGTGGATTGGTGCCGGTTGCGGGGGAACCATGCGATTTGATCAATGGCGCCTTATATCTCATTGAGGGAGATGGAGTTAATGCCGGTTTGACCTTTGCTGCGGCCATCCCATTTGCAGGCTGGGTAGCTACCGGCGCCAAACATGCCAGAATAGCAGTAAAAATTGCCGATGATTTAGTAGTTGAATTCCTGGTAAAACTAAACTCAGCGGGAAAGATCACCTTTCCATTGCCTCAAGGGAAAACCTTCCGGCAGATTGTGGGGGTGACAAACCCGTTAGATGAAGCGCATCACCTGATTCCACAAGCCTTATGGGATCACGATTTAGTGCAATATGCTGCCAGCGCAAAGAGAAAAACTTTCCACATGCAGCACCCCAAAAACGGGATGGCGACGAAAAAATACAGGATTGACTATCAAACTGATGGCATCCATGCCAACCATCCCAACTATAATTCGCGGGTGAATCAGAAAATGACAGATTTAATTGATGATCTTGAGCAAGAATATGGAGTTCCGCTTGAGCAGATTGACCCCAATGTCGTTTCGGAAAGATTAATTGATTTCCAAAATTCCCTGAGAAGCCTGATAGAATCAAATCCTAATACAAAAATAAATGACTTAGTCATTCCCTAAGTCATTTATTTGAGTTCAAGAAGGCAGTTTAATATTGCTTGGAATTCATTAAACTGCCTTATCTTTTTTTCATTTCAAAAAAACAACCATGGATATATTTAAAATCCTGCCATCTGTCGACCCCAATGTCATAGGATACGTGGATATCCAAATGGATGACTGGATTGGGGATTATAATTATCTGGCGCCCTATTCTTACCGAAATATCCCTTTAAGTGGAGAGATTAAATTTGATCTCAAGTTTCCTACTTTTAAACTTCATAGTGCAGCAAAAAAAACGGACTTATTACAAAATAAATACTCTAAAGGGCAAACATTATTGCTTAGCCCAAAAGCAAAAGCTTTATTTGAAAAGCATCATCTTGATAATACCCAATGGTATTTGGTTGAAGTTCTTCACATTCACCGGCGGATGGAATATCTTATCCTTTACATGCCCAACGACCGTCAATCAGAACTAATTAACTGGAGTGCTTCTTCTTTTGCGATCGTTCACCGCAAGGAATTCAACTATGAAGGAGGCGTAATGCGCCCCATAGAAGTCGCCCCTTTGTCTTTGAACAGCTTCGAAGAATATCTTTCTGAAATGAGGTCGCTGCGGGATACGGAGCACAAAGTACACTTAAAAAAAGCGATACTTGTGGAAAATATTAAGTTCGACCTTTTTAGAATGAGGGGCCCACTCCTGGGCTTTTTCTGCTCCAACCGCCTGAAAACCGCCATCGAAGAAGCCGGGCTCACCGGCTTTCGGTTTGAACCGGTGAATAGGTAAAAAGTAACTTCTCATCGCTGTATCATGAAAGCACTCCTCCCCTTAGCTCTCATCATTTGCTGCCTTCAGCCCTGCACTGCCCAGGTTGTCTTCGACAGCACACTGGCAGAAAACTACAGCGCAAGGCTTCGGTGCCTGCCGGACAAGCACCGGGAAAGCATCTTGAAATTAGAAGAACAGCTGGTTGAAGAAAACAATGGTGGACTTGTGCTTTTAAGCCTTATATCCCAAGATACACTGCACAAGGATAGCCTGAGGTTTGAAGAACCGTCTTCATCGGTCAGAATAGTAGATTCCTGGGTTCCAGGGTTTGAAAGCAGCCGGGCAGAGGAAACATCCGCTTTTGATGCCCCAGCCCTTTTTATAGGAGGGGCGGAAATCATAGGGGACACTTTAATCATCACGGCCTCAGATATTTTTAACCGAACCATTACTCATCTGGTTTACGGGGATTCTGTAAAGGCTATGTACACGGAGCGTTACGATGGCGAGTACATCCTGAAACGACAGGAGCACGACGCCCTTGCCGATGAAGTAACCGTGCCTGTGATAATCAGGGCTTTCTCTCTGAATACGCCAGATTATCTTGGCCAACCACTTCTGTACGGCGCTGCCGAGCTGGAATCAGAGCCGTTTTTTGTAAAAGCGGGCCCGGAAAGCGATGTGATGCTACGGGTAAAGTGGCGGTTCCGCTATGTTTTCAAAATACGGGTGCATTGAGAACTAGTCACGGGGTGGCTCGCCTTGGTTTTGCTGCTGATCAGCCACCCCGTGACTGATCAGCAGCCTCCCATTCCGCCACCCTTTTCTCCTTCGAGCTGAAATTCACCCCCACCGCAATTTTCTCCTTCGGCGAATCCGCCCAGGGCGACAGGTAGCCTTTCTCTTCGATCTGCCGCAGCGCCTCGGCAGCGCTTTTGTCGAGTTTGAACTCGAAGGCGTAGATGTACTTGTCGGTTTGCACCAGCGCATCACAGCGCCCTTTGGCCGTGTGCACTTCCGACTGAATGTACACGCCCAGCAGGCTGAAGGTGAGGTGGATCAGGGCGTGGAAGAAATGTTCGTTTTCCTGCCGCCAGTGGCCGTAGGGGATAGCGGCAAGAGCGGCGTTGATGACCTGTATTACCTCTTCCAGGTTCTTGTTTTGCAGCGCATTGCGCAGGTTCACCACGCGGGGTAGGGCGCTTTGCGGCGGGTAGTCCAGATATTCGTTAAGCAGGATTTCCTGGAGGGAATGCCGGACCTCCAGGTTGGGATAGCCGAGCGTGTAAAGCAGGTCCCGGGGTTCATAATTCCGAATGGTTAGGTAGCCGGTTTGAAAGAGCACGGTAACAGGGCTCAGGCGCCGGAGGTCAAAGTTACTCAGGTCATTGGCTGTAGCGACGACATTGGCGATATCGTAGTAGGCGTGCTTTTTCAACTCTTTCACCAGAAAGGTGGGCGTGCCGGTTTCGAACCAGAAGTTTTTGAACAGGTTGCCGTCTTTGAAAAAGCGGAGTATGGAAAAGGGGTTGTAGACTTTCTCCGTCCCGCCCCAGGCATAACCGTTGTACCAGAGTCGGACCTTTTCGGCGTCCGTTTCCGCCAGCTGCTTCGAAAAGTAGCGTTCCAATTCATCCTGCGTAATGCCGAGTAAGGTGTAGGCGGAGGGGGAAAGCGAGATGTTTTCCAGGTTATTGAGGTCCGAGAAGATGCTCACCTTGCTGAAGGCCGATACGCCAGTGATGAAGGCCAGCTCCAGGTAGGGGTCGCAATCCTTGAGCACCGAGTAGAAGCTCTTAAGGATGTCCCGGTTGGCCTCGGCCTGCGGCACGTCCTCCAGAAAGTCGATGATGGGCTTGTCGTATTCGTCTATGAGCAGCACAGCCTTTTTTTGGGCGCCGGCCTTGGTGATCAGTTCCTTGAATTTTCGGTCAAAAGAAGTTTCCTGTAGTTCGATGCCCAGACTTCCGGCCACTTCTTTTAGCATGTTGTGAATGGCAGGTTCCAGGCCCAGCGTCCGTACGCCCTGGCTGCTGAACTTCAGCCAGACCACTGGCCGCCGGTTGGCGGCCCAGTCCCAGTGCTTATCTATCCACAGCCCTTCGAACAACTCCCTGCTCCCGCTGTACAGCTCCTTGATGGTGGACAACAGCAGGCTTTTGCCGAAACGGCGCGGGCGGGATAGGAAAAAATACTTCCCACTTCTGAGAATGCTATGAATGTGCTCCGTTTTGTCCACATAAACGTAGCCGCCTTCGCGCAGCACCCGAAAATCCTGTATGCCGATGGGGTATTTCATAGCTCAAAGATACGGAATTTCAGGGTTTGTCAGAAGGGTTTCTCCCAGCTCCAGGAAATGTTAAAATCCGTGCGCACCTTGCAAAAAAAAAATCCTTTCTTATCATTGCAGGGCGCGTCAGAAAAATGAGAAAGAGCGCTCTCGTTTCCTTTCTGTAAGACAGCTATGAACAATTTCACACACTAAGTAGTGTTCAAAAAACAAGTTGTCGCCTTGCATTTCAGTGATCCGGCTTGTCCTTCAGCCATTTCGGCAGCTCTCGGCCTTCGCCGGATCGCCGAAACCGACAACTTGTTTTTTGAGGATTCCAAAGCCCGCTCCCGGCGATGGCCCGGAAGCAGCGTGTATTGTATTGTTCACTTCAAAAAATTTTGGCAATGACCTCTAAAAACCTGTTGAAGGCAGCCCTGCTGGGGCTGTTTGTGGCTGTGATTTTTGGTTCTTGTAAGAAGGATGTTTTATTGAACCCCTCCTCCAATGAGGAACTCCCGCTTTCACCAACCGATTATCGGGCCCCATCCAGCGGCGCCTGGCAATTTACGATGGAGGAAGTAAAGCAGCACTTTGAAGAAAAACAGGCCGAAGTGGCCGGCGGTACTTTTACTGTGGGTAATGATACTGTTCGGCAGGCCATGGCTGATGCGGAATTGCTGTGGGGCTTCGCCGATACCGTACTGTATGCCGGGAGCGTGGACGTGTTGATTGTACCCGTCAAAGCGCCGGCCACTTCCCAATTGGCCTTAGGCAAAGAAGCTTATTTCATATTCTTTGATGAGTGGGGGAGCCTGAGTTCCCGGCTCATGTTAATCTGGGCCGATGACAGTTATATTAGCGATAATGCAGGCGCCTATCCCAATAGTTTTACCGGATACATTTTCCAATTCACCTGGGATGGAGTGATTGATTATTCTGTAAGGGCCGAATTGGGGTCAATCACCCATCAAATTCGGGATAGCGAACTTTTAGACGAACGAGACTACGATTGCTATCCTGGGGAGACGGTGCCTTTTTCTTTTGGCGGGGGGAGCTCATCTGGCACTCCAATTGCAGCTGCAATCTCCTCAATTCAATTATTTATGACCTATTTCACGTGCTTTGAATTTGGAAACGCATGGGAAGGAGCATTTAATAGTATTGATTGGTTTGGTTTAGGCAACACCCACAGCATAAACCCTCCTGGCAACGCCAATAATAGCGGCATTAACCCATATTACATTGGTGACTTTTTCGGCCTGAGCCAGTTTTCCGGTGAAGAGTACCTGATGGCGCAGGCGGTCAACAAATTCAAAGAGCGCTATGGACTGGTATTCAGTGGCGCCCAAACATGGGACATGATCCAGCAGAATTGTAGCGGGCAATTCGGAGGAGCAGGCCCCAACCCTCTCGTATTTTTTCACCAGCTCAATGGCTTTTTGAGCGCCCCCGCCGAGTCAATGAATCCCTGCCTGCAGGCCATAATCGAGGATAATGCGCTGAACATCCTGTCTCAGGGCTTCGGGCTGACCCTGGATGAACAGCAGTTGCACGATATTTTTAGTATGGATTGTATTTATGGCGGAGATTTTGAGGCATGTGCGGAAACGGAAATAGAAAATTGGCTAATCAACTATTTTGAAGGTTTGGGGACAACTTTAACGACTGATCAAAATGATTGGATAACAACCCAATCCCCTTTGTTTTTAGCGGATCTTTTAGAAATACTAATTCAGGAACAGAGTGAAGAAGAAAAGGGAAACTTAATTGTTTTGCTTTTCAATGAAAGCAATATCAATCTTTTTGCCACTAACGCTAGTAATACCAGTACTATTACGCCATTAATAGCAGATGATGCACCTAATACTAATTCAGAATGGGCTGATTTAACTCCTCTAAAGATTTGGGAATTAGCAGGGCCAATAAAGCAGGATTTAAAATCGAGATATCCATCTCAAAGCAGTAAAATTGACGATTGGTTCCCGTGCAGAGTTTTGGGAGTTGCATTTGAAAGAGCCGTACTCAATTCTCTTGCCATTCAAAATAACACCGCTTCCTTGCCGGGATACTCATCTATTCCAGATGGTTTAGTAACTAGAAAAATTACTGATTTTCCGAATGGCCAATTTTGGATTCCCAATGTCATTGAAGTCAAGGGTAGGTTTAGTACGGGAGCCAATCCCATATTTGATTATAGTGGCCAACAACTTCAGTTACAAGACTACCTGAATTATCTTCAAGGCGTTGCCTATAATTCAACATTAGCTCATGGGTTATATCTAATCTTACCTTCAGGCGTAACATTAGGACAGAATATTGTCAATCAAGCAAATGCACAGAATATTCCCATTTTCTTTTCAACAGTTGAGCAAAATAAAGATATTCCTAATGAAATCAGAGTAAAACCTTTAGACTTTGTTAATGTATCAAATATTGATAGAAGTGATTTGCTCTTTAATTTTCTGCCTGATTTTGTTGTAGAAATCGCCGTACGACGCCAGTTCCAAAACTCTAATTATAGTAACCCTAAACTACGGTATATAAATGCGACCCTTGATATTCAACAAGCTGCGAATGACTTTGAAGTAAGTTATCTTATTCCTAATGTAACTCCATTGGAATGCTCTGATTAATGAGAAAAGAATACTTTCAAATAAACAGTTATTCTTTATTTTGTCTTCTTAAAGCTCGTTTGGAAGCCGGATTTAAAAGTGAAAAGA
The DNA here is from genome assembly GCA_020636255.1 of Lewinellaceae bacterium. Lineage (GTDB taxonomy): Bacteria > Bacteroidota > Bacteroidia > Chitinophagales > Saprospiraceae > JACJYE01. The sequence continues at coordinate 135,335 of JACJYE010000009.1, read as the reverse complement.
GTCAATTTTTTTGAAACAAGGCATTTTTTGAAGTACCTACCCTGTAGGTGCAGTCGAAAAAAGCAGCACAGTATCATCAAAAAAGTGACCTTTACATCTGAACGGTTGTCCTCCAAACAAGCTTTAAGCCTATTGGAATAAGCTCAAGAACCACTATGGAAGAACCACGCACCTACACCGTAGCCACCCCCTGGGGATACCAATACCAAATTACCGATTTGACGCTTGCTCAAGCCAACGAACTCATTGAGCAAAAAAACGGAGTCGAACTGGAGCATTTAACGAAAAGAAGAACACATGGCGTCGTTTTTTTACTAGCCAATGGCGCCGTAGTGGCCACATCGTACGCAGATGCCACTATGTATGAATCATTGAAGGGATATCTTTCAAATTTATACACTTCCGGGATGTTAACCAGAAAGCACATCTCTAAAACATATCCCATCCCACAAATTGAGTATACGCTGGATGGAAGAAGAATTTGCTATTTTCAAATAAGCCTGGAGGAAGGCGAAGTATTAGAGGCCGTAAGTGCAGAAGTTTCCAGTGAAAGTAGCCCTAAAAAGAACCTTTGGCGGATACCAGAAGGTGAGATGCTTTACAGGAAAGGTGCCGCTTTTTTCTTGTACCAAAGCGAAAAAGATTATTTCAACCTTGAAGCAAAGTATGCCATGAAGGAAAAAGCTTTGCGTGAAATGGCTGCTGCCGAAGCCGCTGCTTCTGAAATGCTTGGCAGAAACCCTTACGGGCAATCTTTTCCCGGCAAAGTTGAAACGCTGATTACCGAGCTGCCCGGATTAATGTTTGCTCCCCGGGAAATTTTTGATTATTCCATCCAAAGCCTGCCAAAGATTGAAAAACATCTGTTCCGCCACCTATTTACCGCCATCTTTTCAGATCGCCTGTTCTTACCCCTGCTGGCTTATATGGGCCAAGTTCAGATTATTAATTTTGAAGGCGAGTGGCTTGTTGAATATAATAGCTTTTTCGACACCTGGATCCCATGCATAAAAACAAAAGAGGGGCTGGTAAAAAAAATGTACATCCCCCTACTCAAACTCCTGAATCCGAACGACGAAAAATGGTTTCCACTTGCGACAGTTTTAAATGCGTAGGGATGCCTTGTTTGTCGCTCAATCACTTCTATAGAGCGCCAGCAAGCAGGAAATTGGAGGAATTTTTCATGAATGCAGATCCGGAAAACGAAGTAATGCTCCGGGTAAAATGGCGGTTCCGCTATGTTTTCAAAATGCGGTTGCATTGAGCACTGACATTCCCGATTTCATGCCTCTGGATCTCATCGGGCTGCGAAGGTTCAAGCCCCGCCGCAGCTGCAGCGCACCTTTTCAACTGCCGTCCTGGCGTACTGGCGTACTGGCATACTGGCGTACGGACACACTGGCCTCCCAGCTCTCCACCCGCTTCTCCTCCGAACTGAAGCTCACCCCCACCGCAATTCTCTCCTTCGGCGAATCCGCCCAGGGCGACAGGTAGCCTTTCTCTTCGATCTGCCGCAGCGCCTCGGCAGCGCTTTTGTCGAGTTTGAACTCGAAGGCGTAGATGTACTTGTCGGTTTGCACCAGGGCATCGCAGCGCCCTTTGGCCGTGTGCACTTCCGACTGAATGTACACGCCCAGCAGGCTGAAGGTGAGGTGGATCAGGGCGTGGAAGAAATGTTCGTTTTCCTGCCGCCAGTGGTCGTAGGGCAGGCTGGCAAAGGTGGCGTTGAAGATGTCGATGACTTCCTCCAGGTTCTTTTGCCGCAGGGCGTTGCGCAGGTTGACCACGCGGGCCAGGGGGTCTTCGAGCGGAAAATCGAGGTAGTCAGCCAGCAGGTTCTGCTCCAGCGATTGCCGCACCTCCATATTGGGGTAATCGAGGGTGTAGAGGTTATCTTCCGGCACGTACTCCGTGATGGTGAGGTAACCGGTTTGGAACAAGACCGTGATAGGGTCGAGGCGGCTGTAATCAAAAGCCGAAAGCTTGCTCTGCGATACCCGGATGGCGCGCACGTTGAAGTACTGATGCCTCTTCATCTCCCTGACCAGGAAGGTGGGCGTGCCGGTTTCGAACCAGAAGTTTCTAAACTGCCGGCCATCCAGGAAATTCAGCAGGGAAAAGGGGTTGTAAACTTTGTCCCGGCCGTTCCAGGAATAGCCGTTGTACCAGCGTTTCCGTCGATGACCGTAAAATCGGACACATCTTCCAGGATACCTTCATTTGTAGTGTTCAGGTATTGGGCCGCTTCTTCCAGAGCAGGCGTGAAGTAGCCTTCCAGTTCCTCCTGGGTAATCCCCAGCAGCGTATCGGCCTGGCGGTGGAGGGAGAGGTTTTTGAGGTTGTTCAGGTCCGAAAAGATGCTCACCTTGCTGAAAGCCGGTACGCCGGTGATGAAGGCCAGCTCCAGGTAGGGGTCGCAATCCTTGAGCACCGAGTAGAAGCTCTTAAGGATGTCCCGGTTGGCCTCGGCCTGCGGCACGTCCTCCAGAAAGTCGATGATGGGCTTGTCGTATTCGTCGATGAGCAGTACGGCTTTCCGGCCAGCCGCAGCCCGGGTGATCAGTTCCTTGAATTTGCGGTCATAGGAGGTTTCCTGAAGATCAACACCCAGATTTCCGGCTACCTCCTGAAGCATGTTGTGGATGGCGGGTTCCAGGCCCAGCGTCCGAACGCCCTGGCTGCTGAACTTCAGCCAAATCACCGGCCTCTGGTTCGCGGCCCAGTCCCAGTGCTTATCTATCCACAGCCCTTCGAACAACTCCCTGCTCCCGCTGTACAGCTCCTTGATGGTGGACAGCAGCAGGCTTTTGCCGAAACGGCGCGGGCGGGATAGGAAAAAATACTTCCCACTTCTGAGAATGCTATGAATGTGCTCCGTTTTGTCCACATAAACGTAGCCGCCTTCGCGCAGCACCCGGAAATCCTGTATGCCGATGGGGTATTTCATAGCTCAAAGATACGGAATTTCAGGGCATGTACGCAGGCTTTCTCCCGGCAGCCGGAAATGTTAAAACCCGTGTACACCTTGCAAAAAAAAAAAAATCCTTCCTTATCATTGCAGGGCGCGTCAGAAAAATGAGATAGAGCGCTCTCGTTCCCTTTCTGTCAAACAGCATATGAACAGTTGAACACTAAGTCTGCTTCCGGCAATAGCCCGGAGGCAGGGTAGTATGGTATTGTTCACCAAAAAACTTATGGGTAATGATCTCAGGAAACCTGTTGAAGGCGGCCCTGCTGGGGCTGTTCATGGCTTTGATTTTTGGTTCTTGCAAGAAGGATGTTCCGGAAAATAGTATTCCCGGGGAGGGGCTAATTGACAAGGATAGCTATTCACTCAATATAGGAGTTAACGAAGCCCAGGCATGGTATAAAAGTACGGTTGCAGTGGGATACAGGGATACCAGCGAAGTCTCTGAATTAAATGCACTCAACGTACATCCTGATTGGTTTGAAGCCAAAATAGTCCAATATAAAGGCATCCAGGAAGTAGTAATGGCGCCATTTACGGATTCTTTGGGTTGGGAATACGAAGACAGGGTTTTTAAGCGCCTGGTAATCTACAGGGGCTGCGAGGGGGGAGTAGAAGCGCGGTTGCTGTATTTTGTTCCGGAGGCAGGGTATTATTCTTCCTCTGAAGGGGCTTACTCTTCTATGGATTTTTCTGGAATAACCTTTCAAATTGATGAAGAAGGAGCGCTAGGAGAAGCCGGCATTCTGCAAAACGGGGTGTTTACGCATCGCATCCTGACTACCGACACCATAAGGTTGGCTTCTGTAGAGGTGCGGGACCTTGGGCCGGTGTGCCCAAGGTGGGGCCCATCATGGCTTGGGAAATTGTTTAATGGCCTTGGCGGGATAATCTCGGACATAGGAGAATTTCTGGGCAATATCTTCGCAGGTATCAATACTCAGTCCTGGGATTTTGGAAACGGGCCTCTGTATATTAACTCTACTATTATTCAGGAATGGGGCGGCTTTTTCAATAACACTCAATTCGGAGGAGGGCTCAACCCGAATATCTTCAATTCCTATTTTTCCAACCAACTGTTCAATTCTGCCCCAACCCATCAATTTGAGCAGTGCCTGGATAATTACGAGCCCGGCCAATCTGCCCCTCTGCTTTTGGCAACGGAGCGCTTCAGAGATGACATCCAATCCAATGGGGCATTAGCTTCACCCTGGGGGAATCACATGATCCAGGCCATTAACTTATTTATTCAAGGCAATGCCTCCGGGGTTGCCGTAAGCTTTGATGATATTCTGGATACCTATGATGAGAACCATAGTGACGGCTTATACTATGTGCCCCTTTTCCCAAACCAGGCGTCCAGGGATGCCCTGGTAAAGGTTTTCACTAGCATGGTGGACAAATACCAAACCTGCGTCAACCAGGCAAGTGAAAATGTACCGTATGAGGGAGAGTTTTTTTTCGATTTCCATCCAGAAGAATTTTGCGCATGCCTAGTCCACGACACTAAGGGTTATACCACAGAAGATGCCATCGTAGATTTTTTCAATGAATATTACCAGCTGAATGATGAAAACCTGGCCCGGTTCCTGGCATTGGAACGGCCGGAGTTGATTTGGGCTGCACAAGAACTTCTCATTGAATTTGGAATAAACGACGTATCACTCCAGGCAATCAAACTTAGTTTATTGGCGGCGAAAGCCGGAGTACTTGAAGACCCCCATGCCCCGGAAAGCCTGGCCATCCTGGCCCAGTTCTATGAAGATTGCTGCCCCGAGAATCCTGATTGTTGCCCCGATAGTTTTGATGGCTGGCTGGATGGCCCCGAGGCAATTCGACAAGCTGATGAACTCCAGGATGAAATGCTGTTGCTTAAACAGCTTCACCCAGGCTGGGGGCCCTGGCGTATAAACCTTCAGGCTCATTATAACTTGGTTTCCGATACCTTCCACTTTTTTTTCGGCCTTTGTGGGTTTATAGAAGGCCCCGGGGCTTTTTGTGACGCGGCAGATGGCCTGTTTTATGCTATCGAATTTGATATACCTAATGCATCTGCAAGTTTATTAGCTGCATTACCCGGAGGCATTATTGTTAATTCGACCCGCCTTTTGAAGAAAGCGGTGGCTGTGGGGGGAAAAATGCGCAGGTTTGTATGGCGGGAAGTAGGCGGCAAGGTTGCCTTTAGCCATGGCTCCAGCTATCGTAAGGTATGGAAAGAATTGGACGGGTTTTACCAAAATTTATGGTCAGACTCCTACATTGCACATCATCTGATTCCTCAGGCTCTCTGGGAGCATCCTTTGGCCCAGAAAGCCGCCAGGGCAAATCCGGAAGGGCTTCCCAATGGGGTTGACCCCTTCCACATGAACATGCCGGCAAACGGTTGGCCATTGCATACAAGCCGGCATACTGGGAATCATCAGGTGTATTCAGATGAAATCACTGCCAAATTAGACCAATGGCTAAGGGATAATCCTGATGCAACTCCAGAACAGGCAGCAACTGCTTTGGCGGAATGGCAGGCCATGTTAAAAAATTTGATCGGGCAAAGCAGTTCGGGCCCAAATATCAATAATTTGGATTTGCCCGATATCCCAAATCCATAATTTTGATGTACCACAAGAGGAAGCTGCATGCTTTTTTGTAGCTTCCTTTGTAAAATAATAATAGCTATGTACCAGAATAAACGCTATATTCTCTTTAAGTCAATGGATTCGAAAGTTATTGGTTCTGCCTTTCCTCAGGTAGAGGGGCTATATTCCAATGAATTCCCATATGTAGATACGAGTAGTTTTCTACGAAAAAAAATAACGCAACCAATTAAATTCCCTCCTTTTAAACTGAAGTATAGAGCAAAGTTGACAGATTTATTATCGTGTAATATTACGCTGTTCCCCTCCCAGGCCTTAATCAGTCCGAAGTTTTTAAAGATACTTATCAACTTTATAAGCTATGAATTTCAAATCTTTGATGTAATAGTGATAGACAAACAAGGCAATCACTTACCCTATAAAATAATACATCAATATCAACATAAAAATGATTACGTGGACTACAGCAAGACGGTGTTTGAGCTAACTTCTTATGACTTTACGGTGTCTCCTCCTACCAGTGAAAAAAGGGAATTTCAGGTAGGAAGTTTTGAAGAATTTGAAATCTTCAATCGGTCCCATAAGAAGTCTACCACGTGCGCCAAAAAATTCTACTTAAAGGAGGACAGCATTCAATTGGACTTCTTTACGATCATCGGCCCCAGTATTTGGGTTATTAACGAACGAGTTGCTGAAGCTTTGATCCAAGAAAAGATAACAGGCTTGTCGATCATTCCATTGAAACAGGGGGAAGACTTTTGTAGCGAAAGCGTCGTTAAAAAGGCGATTAAGTGAATGCATGAAAGAATAGAAAGGTAAGAGCGTGTTTGGAGGTCATACTTTCATTAGGAAATGATGGCTTATTGGCAGGGCAATAGTCCACACCGCTTTCGATGTTTGTGGATTAGTGCCAGTTGCGGGCGAACTATGCGACTTGATCAACGGCGCCTTATATCTCATTGAGGGAGATGGCGTTAATGCCGGTTTGACCTTTGCTGCGGCCATCCCATTTGCAGGCTGGGTAGCTACCGGCGCCAAATGGTGTGGAATTGCAATTGAAGTTGCCCCAGGAGTTTCCAAAATTTTAAAAATCACGATTGAACCCTCTGGATTGTTAAAATTCTCTCACAACAATTCTAGTCAATTTAGGGAAATATTAAATATGAGCGGCAGCTATTGGAATGATTTTCAGGCACACCATTTGTTACCGAAAAATTTTTGGGACCACCCGACTCTTCAAAAGGCAGCCCAATCCAAAAATTTTACTTTCCATATGAATCATCCCAGAAACGGAATACCACTCCACGATTCCCGGCATTTAGGGTATCATAACAATTATAACAACCAGATCGAAGCCCTGCTAACTGAGTTAGATGATTTGTATCCCAATGCGAACCCAAGCGAAATAGCAGTAGCAATTGAAGGATTTCAAACCTATCTAAAGAATCTTATTGAAGGGTCTAATCAACATATTAATGATATTGTAATAGACTACACTTGGTAATGTTTACCATCAGGTGTTTTAAGGGCGAATTTGGAGGTATATTTACTTGCGAGTTCTTGAACAGAGGTGGCATAACATTCGAGCTATAGCTATCATTAGGAAAACTATTTTCTCAGCTCTCAAATTTTAATATCTGCAATTATGAAATATTTTGGGTTGATTTTAAAAGACAAAATGGTGAAAACTACTCCACAGATTGAAGTTGACTCTTCCTTTCCCTATAATTTCAGGCAATCGTATTCAATATGGAACCTCCGTAGTGGAAAAAAAGCACACGCTGATTTTAAGCTGCCCAGGTTTATATTGAAAAAGAGCTGCAAACTGACAGATATTCTTGATGCCGTATGTATTAAGAAATCATTTTCTATGCTTTGCAGTAAAGCTTTTTTGGAGACATTGAACAAGTTTAAAACTTCCGAGTTTCAATGCTTTTCTACTATTGTATCTGAAAAGGACTTGGCTCATGAATATTTTTTCTTACATTTTTACGAAGACTACGACTCATATATAGATTTTGAGAATAGCGATTTTTTTATTCCTCCTCCCTCTATTAAGGCGAATCATCCTGAGGAGGATTACAAACCCATTTCCATCCGTTCGTCTGATGAATATGTCAGGCAAAAAGAAGAGTTCATCTCTATAGGTGTGAAAAAATTGAAATTGAAACATGATATTGAACTCGATCTATTTAGAGTAAATATTGGGAAAATAAATTTCTTCATATCGGAAAGATTGAAAAATGCACTCTTACGGGCAGGCCAAACGGGGTTCAGTTTTTATGACTCTTCAATAGGAAACAATATATTCATAATGGATGGACGAATTCATACAACTTGATGAGGCTTTTCCTTTAGCTGCTTCTAAATTGATGATGGAGCTTTTTAAAATAAACTATTCAGTAGATCCAAGAATTATTGGCTATGTGAACCAGCAGATGGAATCATATGTCGGAGATTATGAATATTGGGGTAAGAATTCCTTTACGCAGATACCGCTAAGCGGAAAAATAGAATTTGAGCTTAAATTTCCAACCTTTAAACTTTATAGCGCAGCAAAACGGACAGACCTCCTGCAAAACACCTTTTCCATGGGGCGAACTCTTTTATTAAGCCCAAAAGCAAAAGAACTACTCGAACATCAATACCTCGATTCTACCCAATGGTATGAAGTAAAGGTGTTGCACAATGTAAGACGCATGAATTATTATATCCTCTACATGCCCAACGACCGTCAATCAGAACTAATTAACTGGAGTGCTTCTTCTTTTGCGATCGTTCACCGCAAGGAATTCAACTATGAAGGAGGCGTAATGCGCCCCATAGAAGTCGCCCCTTTGTCTTTGAACAGCTTCGAAGAATATCTTTCTGAAATGAGGTCGCTGCGGGATACGGAGCACAAAGTACACTTAAAAAAAGCGATACTTGTGGAAAATATTAAGTTCGACCTTTTTAGAATGAGGGGCCCACTCCTGGGCTTTTTCTGCTCCAACCGCCTGAAAACCGCCATCGAACAAGCCGGGCTTACCGGCTTTCGGTTCGATCCGGTGGGTGAGTCGATTGCCTGAAACCAGAATACCACGCCCCCCATCATTGTACCCACCGCCGGCTTCGGGCGGTTCAAATGGGGCCATGGCGGGCAGATAAACTGGGGGGCTGAACTGTATGGAAAGAATTGGGCGGGTTTTACCAAAATTTATGGCCAGACTCCTACATTGCACATCATCTGATTCCTCAGGCTCTCTGGGAGCATTCTTTGGCCCAGAAAGCAGCCAGGGCAAATCCGGAAGGCCTTCCCAATGCTTTGGGCGAACCAGCCAAATCAAATAGCCACTTGGATGCAAACATCCTAACAAGCCGTTAAAACCTCCCCACCAGCCGGTTAAACATTGTTAAAAAGCTAAAAAACAGGGTGCTTTCACTTTTCTTTGTTTGTAAGAGATTGCCTGGAAGCCGGCTACCGGCTGGCCGCTTACGACGACATCCCCGGCATCGGCAGCAATGAACTATCCTCCCCTTTCGCACAGGTGGGCCTGCGCTTCGGCCTGTCGTGGGGTAGGTAAACTACGCATCTACCCAAATATCTATTTATAGCTGTTTCAGCATTTCATGCTCCTGGCGGTATCCGCCAGGGGCTTTTTTCTGCCCTGAAAACAAGCTCCGACGAAGTAAAATAAGAAAATCATTGCAATTAGTTGTCGCGTTTACTATATTTGCGACAACAAAATATTAATTATGGCCATCACAGACATCAAAGCCGACATCATGGAAAGCCTGAGCGCCTACGAACAGGCGCTGGCAAGCCTCACACCCGAAGCCCTGGTTCAACAGCCCGCCCCCGACAGCTGGTCGATGGGGCAACTATACATCCACTTGCTGGACGACACCATGAATTTTCACCTCCGGCTGATGGAGGCCTGCCTTTCACCTGAAGCACCCCGGGAAGGTGAAAAAAGCAAGGCCGGCGAAGCCGTTTACCAGGCCAATGCTTTTGCCGATATCCGGGTGAAGGGGCGGCGCACCGCGGAGAACGTTCCCCAGCCTTCCGGCAAAGCCGAGCTGGAAGAAAAGGCGGCGCTGTTGCGGGCTGCGATCGGCCAGGCAGCAGGCAGGCTGGACTTGAACCCGCCATCAGGGAAAATAGAGCATCCCGCCCTGGGTTACCTGAACGCGACAGAGTGGTACCAGCTCATCGCCATCCATTTCCGCCACCACCTGCGGCAGAAAGCCCGGATCGAGGCTTTTTTAAACGGCTGATGCTATGGCCAGCGATCTAAAATTCCATTTCGAGAAGCCGGAAGACAGCCCCGGCTTCCTGCTTTGGCAGCTCAGCATGTTGTGGCAACGCCGCATCCGGGAGGTGCTGGCGGAGCTGGAACTGACACACACGCAATTCGTCCTGCTTGCGACGCTCGGCTGGCTGAAGCAAAACAAAGAGGACGTCACCCAAAAGGAAGTGGCCGAACACGCCCGGGTCGACAAAATGATGGCCTCCAAGGTGCTGCGAAGCCTCGAAAGCCGCAACCTGCTCGCCCGCGAAGCGCACCCGTCAGACACGCGGGCCAAGATGCTAAGCCTGACGGCTCAAGGTGCCCAGGCCTTGCAACAGGCCCTGCAACGCGTTGAAGCTGCCGACCGCCGTTTCTTTGCTCCTTTGCAACAAAAGCTGGGCGATTTCAACCGCCTTGCCGCGGAGATCCTGGAAGGAGCGGCATAACCTTAGTAATACCGCTGCAATACTGCCCAAGCCCCCCAGGCCAGCGTTGCGGCCAGCAAGGCCAGCGCCCAGCCCTGTAGCGGCCGCTGCGGCAAAATAAACCGCCGTTGCGGCAGTGCCAGCCACAGCAATGGAAAGATGGGGATAAAATAACGCCCCATCAGCACCACGATCCGGCTATCGCCCACCGCTTGCCAGAGCATGTACAACACCGTAGCCAAAGCCAGGCACATTACACCCGCCAGGGCAAGGAGGAACGACCGCCTGCGCAGGTTTAATTCCTCTGGCGCCCCTTGCTCAAAGGCCGCCAGGGCCAGCAGCGTCAGTAATAATAATGCGATGAACGGTGTGGGCAGGTAGTTGTGCTCCCAGCCGAACTTGCCCGCATAGTGCGCCAGCGTAGCCGGCAGGCTGTCCAGATACGACCCTGCCACCACCTGGGCAAAATACAGGGGGCGCTCCAATATATAAGCCAGTTGCCCGGGGGGATCGACGCCGGGGTTGAGCTGCTGGCCCTCGCGAAAAGCAGGGCCGTAGTCGTCGTATGGGATGAACAAGCCGCCGCTGTAGTAATACCAGACGGCAAGCAGGGCGGCGTTGAACGCCATCAACCCTGCTCCCCACAGCCAATAATCTTTTGCCGAACCAAACTTCCGCTTCGGGATGAGCCAGTATAAAGCGATGAGTGGTGCATAAACCACTTTCCCCAACGACAATACTGCCGAAAGCCCCAGCAAGCCTACTCCCTGTCGCCAGCCGAACTCTTGTCTTGTGCCGTCGAAAGCCAGGGCCAGCAGCCAGGCAATGAGGTAAAAGGCAACGGCATTGATCACCGTATCACCGCTCAGGCTGGCGTGCAGGAATAGGGAAGCGGGCAGCAGAACGCTGAACGTTATTGCCCATCGATGGTAAGGTAGCAGGCGGATGGCATGGAATAGGACAAACACCCAGAAAACCAGCCCTGCCAGGCGCCCGGCATAAAAAAACCATCCGGGGCCGGGCTTAAAGGGTTTCAGCAACGCAAAAACGATGGCATAGGGAGCATAGGATGTGGGGGCGTAAAAACCCGTATTGGCAAAATCGACGAATGTGCGCTGCTCAGGCCTCAGCGGAATGGCCATAGCCCGGCGAATGGCCTCCGGCGAAGTGCGGGCGTCGTAGTTGTACCGAAGCGCTGCAAACGGCCGGTAAAAGGCCGTAAGGCTGGCCGGCAGCTCGCCTCCGAGCCTTTGCCCGTCTTTCTGGACGCCCATCCAGTAGCCTTCCGACAAATGGTAGGCCCTGTAAAAATGGCTCGTCTCGTCGGGCGCCTGGAAAGGGGGCGCCAACAAGGCGTATAGCAGGCCAAAGGGCAGGGCCAGGCGGAGGAACCAGCAGCTGGGGTGTGGCATGGGGTAGGGTTAAAGGTTAAAGGTTAAAGGGTCAAGGTTAAAGGGTCAAGGTTAAAGGGTCAAGGTTAAAGGTTTAAGGTTAAAGGGTCAAGGTTAAAGGGTCAAGGTTAAAGGGTCAAGGTTAAAGGGCAACAGACATCCAATGCCATTGTGGCGGAGCCTGCCATCTCGCCCAAAGGGCGTTAACAGATCAGCCACGGGCACCGCCCGTGGACGAAACGCCATTGTGGCGGAGCCTGCCATCTCGCCCAAAGGGCGTTAACAGATCAGCCACGGGTTTCGTCCGTGGACGAAACGCCATTGTGGCGGAGCCTGCCATCTCGCCCAAAGGGCGTTAACAGATCAGCCACGGGTTTCGCCCGTGGACGAAACGCCGTTGTGGCGGAGCCTCGGAGCAAGGGTAGATGTTAGAGCTGAAAATATAATAAATATTCATTTACCGGAGGCGTTCATAATATATGCGACACTTCCTTCTCATCACAGGCCTGGCCTTGATGGCCTTTGGCCTGGCTGCTCAAAAAAGCCGTTGGCAGTATGGCCTTGGGGCCAATACTCACCTCACCGGCTATAGCTTGCAGGCGCCTCCGGCTATAGAGCAGGAGCCGTTATTGCGCTATGGTGTAGGGGCACTGGCACGCTACAGGATAAACCGAAGCGGGAAACTGCGGTGGGGCCCCTGGAGCAACAGGTATAAGCTGTTTGTGGAAACCGGCTTGCAGGCCGATGCGCTGGGTTATGCCTATCTGATTGACAAAAAGCCCATCATGCAAGAATTTCTCAGTATACAGGTTCCCTTGAATCTCGTACTGACGGCCGAGTCCCGTAACCTCTTTTCCGGTAAGCGAAAACCGCAGCTGGGAGGTTATGCCCGCCTGGGAGGCGGGGTAGGCATTACTGCGGCGCAAAAAAACGACTTGCCGGCAGGATATGCCCAGGAAACGCTGGAACTTCTTCCGTTGCGTTTTTTTCTGCACCTCAGCAGCGGGCTCGCAAAAATAAGAATGGATGGAGGACAATCTTCGGTTGGCATTTTCTCGCGCATCAGCCTGTTGCCGCTGGCCGAAGGAACATTGGCTACCGCTTCAACCACCCAACCGCTTCCATTCCGCGCAGGAGGCCACATGATAGGGCTGGAATGCCTCTATCTCTTCGGAAACAGGAAACCAAATAAACCTGGCTTGCCGGAAGAGCCGGTGCAGATGATCCTCTGTCCTAAGTTTTAAAGCAATATTTTTTGGCCGATGCGGAGATCGCCCAAACGCGTGCATTGGCCGGAAAAAAAAGGCCGTTCGTAAAGTTTTTGAGGCCGGCATAGGGGCATTCGGCTCTAAGAGGCATCTCTTGTGTGTAAAATGGAAACACCTGAACCCGGCTTTTCCATCCGTAATTATGTTTCGCTGTCCATTTTTGTGCCCTAAAGAAAGGGTAAACTCATGTAGGAGATAAACCGGAGTCATGAGTTCACCCTTTCGACAAAAACGGCCAGAGAAGAAAAAATCCAACTAAAACAATCTACATCATGAAGCGAGCCCTTTTGGCGGTTGGCTTGCTGCTGGGCCTGTATTGCTCAGCAGTGGCCCAACCCGCAGCACCCACTGAAGAACGATTCACCATCAGCGGTTACATCAAAGATGCCGCTACCGGCGAAGAACTGCTCTACGCCAACGTCCTCGAGAAAAACACCCAATCAGGCACCACCACCAACCTTTACGGTTTCTATTCCCTGACCCTGCCTCCCGGCAATTACGAACTGGCTTTCTCCTACCTCGGTTACCAGCCTTTGGTACAAACGGTAAAGCTGTCGGCAAACCTGGAGCTCAACATGGAACTGCAGCCGGAATCGGCGGTCCTGCAGGAGGTGGTCGTCACCGACAGGGTAGAAAGAGAACGGGTGCAGGAAGTGAGCATGAGCCGCATCGAGCTGCCCATCGAAGATGTCAAAAAGCTACCGGCACTGCTCGGCGAACCCGACCTGATCAAGACCATTCAGACGCTGCCCGGCGTTATCAGTGCGGGCGAAGGCACTTCCGCTTTTTACGTGCGCGGCGGCAGTGCCGACCAGAACCTCATCCTCATCGACGAGGCGCCGGTATACGATGTATCGCACATCTTCGGCCTGTTTTCCGTTTTTAACGCAGATATCATCAAAAGCGCAGAGTTGTACAAAGGCGGCATACCTTCCAGGTACGGCGGCCGCCTGTCTTCTCTGCTGGAAGTCACCACCCGCGACGGCAACTCCAAGCAGTTCTCCGGTTCCGGCGGCATCGGGCTGCTGGCATCGCGCCTGACGCTGGAGGGGCCCATCGCCAAAGACAAAGCCTCCTTTATCGTATCGGGGCGCCGCTCTTATGCCGACATCTTTATGCGCAACTCGGAGCAGTTCGACGGCACTACGGTTGCCTTCCACGACCTGAACGCCAAGGTGAACTGGAAGGCCAGCAACAAAGACCGCTTTTTCGTGGCCGCCTACAGCGGCCGCGACATCTGGAACTTCGACAATGCCTTTCAGATGGACTGGGGCAATACCACGACTACCTTCCGCTGGAACCACCTGTTCAACGAGCGCCTGTTCTCCAACCTGACGCTGGTGTACAGCGATTTCGACTACGCGCTGGAAGACAAAGACCCGGTAGAGGGCCTGGCCTGGAAAGCGAACCAGAGAGAAGCTTCCCTGAAACAGGATTTCTCCTATTTCATCAACCCCAATTTCACCCTGAAATTCGGTTACCAGGGCATCTACCGCCGGTTCACCCCCGGCGACCTGCAGCCCAAGGGCGACGACTCCATCTACAAAGGCCTGCAGCTGCAAAAACAGTTCGCGCTCGACCACGGCCTGTACATTGGCGCCGAGCACCAGATCTCGCCACGCCTCAGCCTGGAGTACGGCCTGCGGTACACCCTGTTCCAGAATATCGGGGCCGGTACGATCTACGAATACGAGAACCAGGCCGACGACGTCAACATCGTAGTCAAAGACTCGACCACTTACGGGGATTTCGAGACCATCAAGCTCTTCCAAAACCCCGAACCGCGTTTCTCTGCCCGCTACCTGCTGAATGATAACAGTTCCGTGAAGCTGTCGTACAACCGGATGGTGCAGTACGTACATCTGATCTCCAACTCGACAGTGCCCATCCCCTTCGCCACCTGGGCGCCGAGTTCGCCGTACCTGAGCCCGCAGAAGGCCGACCAGGTAGCAGTGGGGTATTTCCGCAATTTCCGGGACGATATGTTCGAGTTTTCCGCCGAAGCTTTCTACAAACAGGCTCATGACATCACCGAATTCGCCGACAATGCCGAGCTAGCGCTCAACAAACACCTGGCCACCGAATTTCGCCAGGGCGAAGCGGAATCCTATGGCATGGAGCTGTTCCTGCGCAAAACCGAAGGCCAGCTCAAGGGTTTTGCCAGCTACACCTTATCGAAAGCGGAGCTGACGGTACCCGATGTCAACGAAGGCAACCCCTTCCCGGCCAGCCACGACCGCCGCCACAACTTCAACCTGGCGCTGGCTTATGACATCAGCCGGAAATGGAACGTAGGCGCCAATTTCACCTATGGTTCGGGGCGGCCCATCACCTTGCCCACAGGCAAGTACGAGTTCGACGGTTATCAGGTGAACTACTACTCCGAGCGCAACGGCTACCGCCTGCCCGCCTTCCACCGCCTCGACCTGTCGGCCACCTTCGAACCCGGCAAAGGCAAAGACAGGCGCTGGCACAACAGTTACAGCTTCGGCGTTTACAACGTCTACAACCGCCAAAACCCCTTTACCATCTATACGCGCACCAAACAGGACGATGACGGCAACATCATCGGCGACGGCACCGAGAAGGAGGCCCGCCTGGTGTATCTCTTCGGCGCGCTGCCCTATTTCACCTGGAATTTTAATTTCTGATAACCTTCACCCCGCAGGTTCCGCCTTGCAGTTGTGAAGGGGAAACCTGCGGTATAAACCACCACATATCATGAAAAACTTGCTCTTCATCGCTTTCGCCATTCTGGCATTTTTCAGCTGCGAAAAGACCATCGAGCTCGATCTCGGCCAGACTGAAGATGCCGTCGTTATCGAAGGCCTGGTCACCGATAAACCCGGCAAGCAGTTCATCCGGATCAGTAAGGTCGTGCCGTTCAATGGCAGCGGGCAGGCGCCGGCCGTTAGCGGCGCCACGGTTGCCGTTGACGACGACGAAGGCAACAGCTATACCTTCGTGGAACAGCAGGCCGGTTATTACACCCCACAAACTGATTTCACAGGCCTGCCCGGCCGCACCTACACCATGCACGTACAGGCCGAAGGCATCACCTACACCGCTTCGGGCATGATGCACACCCTTCCTCCTTTCGACAGCCTTAGCATACGGGTAGACGAAGAAGAGCGGGCCGATCCGGATGAAGAAGGCCGTTTTTACGAGGTGCTGGTCTACATCGACGAACCTCAGGAGACTGAGGATTATTACCTGCTCAAATTCTACCGCAACGACAGCCTGCTCACCGATAACGGCAGTTGGGTGTACGTCAGCAGCGACGAATTCCTGGGCGGCGATATTGACGCCCTGCCCATTCCCTATTATTACGCCCAATCGGACGTAGCGCGGGTGGAGATATATGCCATTTCGCGTGAAGGATACAAATATTACACGGACTTGCTGAACAACGTCAGCAACGACGGCGGTATGTTCAGCGGTTACCCGGCCAATGTGCGGACCAACATCGAAGGAGGCGCTATCGGATACTTCCAGGTGTCAGGCCTGTCGGCCGCCGAACTGGAAATCAAGCAATGATGGACTGATATATTGTGTGCGTAAATAAAAGCCGGCCGGGGCCTTGCAAGGGGCCCTGGCCGGCTTTTTTGGTATCTCTGCGCCATAACGCGCAATGACAAAAGTCAACCTTTCCGAATGAATTAATCATCGCAGCAGGGGGGTAAAGGATTTACCTTTAGTTAACAATAACAGCCTGAGAACCATGATGAAGCGGCGTTTAGGCCCACAACAAGTTTCCAAGCATTGACTAACCTTAATAATACGGCCATTATGAATCCGGACAAAGTAATTCGGGAAATTATGACCACGAAGTTGGTGACGGTATCGCCCGACAGGCCAGCAAAAGCCATTCAGGACATCTTCAGCAAAAATGATTTTCACCATATCCCGGTTGTTGAAAAAGGAGAACGGCTGGTAGGAATAATCAGCAAAGAAGACCTATACAAGGTATTGAACGTATTGTCGGCAAGAAACCTGGGAACAGCACAACCTGAAGAGGAGCTCGGAAGCCTGTCGGCTGCGGACCTGATGACCAAGTACCCCATAGCCCTCGACCCGGACGATACGATCGGGCTGGCCGCAGACATATTCCTGGCCAACAAATTCCATGCTCTGCCCATCGTTGAAGACGATAAGCTGATCGGGCTGGTCACCACCCATGACCTTCTCAAATTCGGGTTCAATTCGCCGGTCATTGAAAAGGAAGAAGAAGCGTATGAAGAAGAGGCATGAAGCCCTGTTTTTTATGCTTCGCACCTTCTAAAACCATAAAAATCGGCCTCCAATGAGAAACAGAACTACCACCGTCGGGCAGATCATGAGCACCCCGGTCATTACTGTCGGGCCTGATGATACGATGAAGCGGGTGCAGGACATCTTCCGCATGAACAATATCCACCACATCCCTGTCGTCCTTGACGGCAAGGTGGCCGGTATTGTCAGCAAATCCGACTACC
The DNA here is from genome assembly GCA_020636255.1 of Lewinellaceae bacterium. Lineage (GTDB taxonomy): Bacteria > Bacteroidota > Bacteroidia > Chitinophagales > Saprospiraceae > JACJYE01. The sequence goes on along the minus strand of JACJYE010000009.1, from coordinate 117,946 downwards.
TGCGCCTGTTACATGGGTTTACCCTGTTCAAAACCGAAAAGAGCGCGGAATACAACGATGCGATCATGCGTTCCCTGCTGGTCGGCGAAGTGATGACCAAACAGGTTGCCACACTCAGCCCTGAGGATACGGTGGAAATGGCGGCGGGTTTCTTCCGGGAAAACCTTTTCCACGCCCTGCCCGTGGTCAGTAAAGGTTTACTGGTGGGCATCGTCACTACCTTTGACCTCATCACTTACGCTTTCTCCGAGCCTGTTGTTATGGGCTAACGCGGGCTAACAGCTCTGCACCTGAGGGCCGTAAAAAGGACACTCGAGAAGTTACAGGTGGCCTGCTCCGGAAGGAGGGGCCATCCTGCGTTTTATACCCTCCTGGCCTCTTGGTTCGATCGCCAATACTTCCATCGATTTGCTTGAGGGTTCCTGCTCGCCACCAACTCCCCCCGCTTGCCGCCATGCTGCAAAATGGTTAACTTTATGCCGCGCATACCGGATGTCCTTCTCTGTATTCAAAAGTTATTCGATGAAACACTTTTTACCTCTTGTTGCCTTGTTCCTTTTTATCGTAGCCGGTGTTAAAGCTCAGGTTACGATCACCAATGAAAGCTTTCCTACGGCGGGCGACACCCTCTTTACGGCTGTCGACAACCTGCCGTCGGGTATCAGCATCACCCCTCCGGGAGGGCAGCAGAGCTGGAACTTCACAACCCTGCAATCGCCTTTCACCCGGCGCACGGTGCTGAAACCAGCAACCCAGGGGCCAGGTAGCAGCGCTTTCCCTACGGCTACCTTCGTAGCCGCCATCGATGACAATCTGAGTGCCTATTACCGTCGAGGGAGCTCCAAGATCGAAGTGCAGGGGCTGTTCGGCATCGACCCTCTGGGGCTCGGTGTGGAAGTCGTTTCCCGTTTCTCGCCTCCGGCCCTCTCTCAGCGGGCGCCCCTGTCGTATGGAGATATCAACGAATCGGAGACGAACATGGTGCTGGCCTTCTCTGCCGATGCGCTGCCTGCAGGCGTGCTCGACAACCTGCCCATCACTCCCGATTCGCTACGCATCCGTATCAACGTACAGCGCAGCGACGAGGTGGACGCATGGGGAACCGCTACCATTCCAGGTGGCATCTACGACGTGCTGCGAGAGAAGCGGGTGGAAGTGCGCGATACGCGCCTGGATGCCAGGATCGGCTTTCTCCCCTGGCAGGACATTACCGATATTGCCATTCAAATGCTGAACGTGCCCGAACTCGGCAGCGTGGCCGAAACCAGCTATTACTTCTGGAGCCCCGAAGCGGCCGAGCCCATCACCGTCCTGACGATGAACCAGGATGAAACCGCCGTTAGCCGGGCGACGTATAAAGCCAACAACATTACGACGAACGTGCAGAATACGGATGCGCTCAAACCGGGCGTATATGCCTATCCCAATCCCGCTATCGTCAGCGTCCGGTTCGAATTCACCAACCTGCCCGCCGGCAAGTATAAGCTCAAGATCCTGAACATACTCGGCATGGAAACCTGGAGCCGGCCCTATTACATCAATGGCAACCTCATCGAAAAGGTCGATATTTCCTCGCTCCGAAAAGGCACTTACCTGTATAGCCTGGTAGACGATCACGGGAAGACCGTTACGACCAGGCGCCTGGTGGTTATCAGGCCCTGAGTAACGAACACCCGATGGCCAATGTATTCCCATTCCTGTGTATCTTCGCTCAAAAAGATAGGGTATGAACCGATTTCTGACCATTTTCCTGGCCCTGGCTCTGTTCAGCTGCCAGCCCGCTTCCAAAGACCAGGCCGGTGCACAAGGCCAGGCCCCCGAACAACAGCAGGCCGCTTCTAACCCGCCGGCAAAAGGCGAGCACCTCTACCCCAGCGTACCGCTCGACACGCTAACCATGCTTTGGGAGCAGTGCGATTTCATCGACTACGTTTTTTACTATACGAACTTCAGTGTGAGCCAGAACACAAAAGAGGACATCCGCAATGCCATCCGTTTTATATCGGAAGAAGTCCCACTCATCAACCCCGACTGCAAGCCGCTGGGCCGCCTTTTTTTCCAGGTGGAAGGTGAAAACCGGCTGGAGGCCGACCTCTATTTCAACGAAGGTTGCACTTACTTTGTCTTCCTCGACAAGGGCAAACCGGCTTATGCCAACAGTATGATGCCATCGGGTATCAACTTCTTCAACAATGTCTTCACCAGTGCAACTACGGCGCCGCAAAGCCACTAAGCCCCAATGAAGCTGCATGCTGTGATCGACCTCGGCACCAACACCTTTCACCTGTTGATCGCGGAAGAAAGGCCCGGATTCGCCATTCATGAAGTGTACCGCGAGCGCCAGTTTGTAAAGCTGGCGGAAGAAGGTATCGAAACCATCGGCGCTATGCCCTACCGGCGCGGCTTAGATACGCTGCACCATTATCGCCGGGTGCTCGATGAGTACGGGATACCTGCGGCGCAGGTGCGCGCTTTAGGCACAGCGGCCCTGCGTACGGCAGGCAACGGGCAAGATTTCCTACGCGATGTGCAGGAGCAAACAGGCATAGCGGTTCAGCTTATCAGTGGCGACAGGGAGGCCGAACTGATCTACAAAGGCGTCATTCTTGCTGTACCTCCAACCGAAGAGCACATGCTCATCATGGACATCGGCGGCGGCAGTGTGGAATTTATTATTGCCGATCAGAGCGGCATCTACTGGGCCCAAAGCTTCCCCATTGGCGTCGCCGTGCTCTATCGCCGTTTCCACCGGCACGAGCCCATTCTACCGGAAGAAACCCAGCAGCTCGAAGCGTTCCTCAGCGACACCCTGGCCCCGCTATGGGAAAAGCTGAAAACATACCCCTGCCGCCGGCTGGCCGGCGCGTCGGGCACCTTCGATGTAGTGGCTGATTTTATCGGGGTGGAAGGAGACAGCGCGTTACACTACGTGGCGCCGGCAACTGCTTTTTTCCCGTTTCAGGAAAGCATCGTCAGGCTTACCCAGGAAGAGCGGCATAGCCTGCCAAAACTACCTCCCGAACGCGCCGACCTGATCGTGGTAGCGCTGATCCTGCTGAAGGCCGTCATCCGGCAGGCAGGGATCGAAGAGGTCGTCGCTTCCGCCTATGCCATGAAAGAAGGAATGTTGTATGAAATGCTGTTTACCTGATGGGCGCTGATACCGCGGGTGTAACCTCCCGCGGTATCAGCAAGGAGCGATAGCCGCTCTGTCCATTACTTGTCGTCGCCGAAAAAGGCAAGTATCCTGTCTGCCAGTTCCAGCCCGATAAGGGATTGTGCTTCCTGGGTCGAAGCGCCGATATGAGGGGTCACGGAAACCAGAGGGTGGCCCAGCAGGTCCTGGCGGGGCGTAGGTTCGTTTTCGAAAACGTCGAGGGCAGCGCCACGTAGTTTGCCGCTGTTGAGCGCATCTACCAAGGCCTGTTCGTCGATGGCGCCGCCACGGGCTGCATTGACGATGATGGCGCCGTCTTTCATCATGGCGATCTCCTTTTCACCAATAAGGGCTCGGCCACCGCTAAAGGGGACGTGCAGGGTGAGAAAATCGCTGGCCTGCAGTACTTCATCGAATTCGTAGGTATCGAGGTGGACGGAAAGTTTGACGTTCTCGTTGTCAAAAACGTTGATTTCGATATCCGCTTCCTCGACGACGAGGTCGACCGGCATGACCTTCATGCCCAGTGCCACACCGATGCGGGCGACTTCCTGGCCAATGCGGCCGAAACCGATGATACCGAGCACTTTGCTGCGTAGCTGGATACCATCGGAATAAGCCGTTTTCAGTTTCTTGAATTCGGTATTCCCTTTGGTGCGCATGTCGTGGTTGGACTGCTGCAAGAAGCGGGCGAGGGTAAACATATGGGCGAAGACCAGCTCGGCCACCGACTGGGAGGATGCTGCCGGCGTGTTCATCACGGCGATACCTTTGCTCTGAGCATATTCCGCATCGATATTGTCGAGGCCGACGCCACCGCGGGCGATGATCTTAAGGTTGGGGCACAGGTCGATCAGGTTCTTGCGGATCTTGGTCGCACTGCGCACGATTACAACATCGTAGTCGGGGAGCACTTTGGGAAGGTCATCCTGGGATACTTTTTCGGTATCGACATGGTAGCCTGCCTCCTCTAACAGCATCTTACCATCAGCGTCAATCCCATCGTTGGCTAGTATTCTGATCATTTTACCAGTGAATTTATGTGAAAGAAAGTGCAAAGTACGTGGACTATCATAATATAAACAATCTTCCCGTATGAATTTTACATTAAGTGCTCTTGCTGCTACGGGCCTAAAAAGGGCGATGGCCCGCAGTAGTGCGAGCCATCGAAGATTATTTTTCAGTTATCTACTTTTTCACTGTAGATGGGGAAGTTCGCTCCGGTATAATGACTGAACTTCCGGGTGCTGCTCACCGGGAGCTTATATCTGCCTGAAAAGGTTTTCAGGAAGGCCGCAAGCTCCAGGTTGTCGATGTTCCGGGAATCGGGCCGCAACATGTATCCGATATGGCTGATCGTGCCATCCTCGTTCCAGAAGACGTGGAGCCAAAGCTTGATGCCCTTGATGTCGAAGCGCAGCTTCTTGGCGTAGTCTTCCATCTGTTTCATCATATCCATCCAGTACTCGAAAGCTTTTTGAGTGTCAAAACCAGAAACCTCGAGCAAGGTCTGGCTATACTCCTGATTGAGCATTTCGTAAGCTTTCTCGTTGTCTCCCAGCACAAAGACGGCCTGTACATCGTCTTGTGCCAAAAGGGGTGAAACGAAGAAAGTAGTTCCCAGGATTAAGGTCAATACAAGTTTCATCTGATCGGTTTTTTATACAAATTTAACCCGCATGCGGAAAGATGTGAACTTTTTTAAAGTAAAACTTTCCCATCGGCCCGATAACGACCCCATTCATCGGTTAATTATACATAGTGGCCTATTTTAATGCTTCATCATCTAATAAACCCTTATATTTGTATGTAATGATCATCGATATCTTCTTTGCAGTGGTCGCAGCCTGGGGTTTCTACCTGGGCTTTTCGAGAGGGATTATCAAAACGATCTTCACCATCCTGTCTGTGGTATTCGGCCTGATCATGGCTGTTCGTTTTGGCCCCCAGGTAACGAACCTGTTGGAACGCACCCTGTCGGACAACCCCCTGATGTTTATCGCCGGTTTCCTGCTCACCTTCGTAGGGGTCATGATGATCATCCGGCTGCTGGCCAATTTCCTGGAAGGCGCCCTGCAAACTGCGCACATCAACTTCGTCAACCAGTTCATAGGCGGGTTGGTGACAGCTGCCTTTTTCACTTTACTGCTCAGCGGCCTGCTCTGGTTCAGTGACAAGGCCCAGCTGATCTCTGAAGACACCAAAGGCGACTCCTCCACCTACAAATATCTCGAACGCTATCCTGAGGTCGTCTGGAGTTGGGGTGGTAAGCTCAAACCCGTGCTTGTAGACTTCTGGGACCATTCCATCGAATTCATGAACAAGCTGGACAAAATGAGTGTGGAACGCGAAGAGTCTGACCCCAACATATACGACCTGCCTGACGACGAACCGAGAAGGCGGTAAAGCTTAGACTCCCTACCTCTCGGGTTCCATCCTGAACGACAGGGTGGCAAACCCGCCACCTTCAAAGTGTTCCACTTCCAGCGTGTGTTTTCCGCCCAATTCCACCACGGCCTCATCAGTATCCGGCACATGGATGTCCCAATGGTCGATGATGCGTTTGCCGTCGAGGTAGCAGCGCAGGCCATCATCGCTGGTAATGGTAATACGGTACCGCCCTGGTGTTATTTCAAAAGATGTGGAAGCGAAAGTGGCGAAATGGTCGGGGCCTACACCTGGGGCAGGTTCGCGCCACCAGGCGAATGCAAGCTCTTGTGTTTGTTTTTCTGCCACAGGAGGCTGATCTTTCAACGCGCGAAAGGCATTGTAATCCGTCAGCGGGTTAGTAGTTTCATTGTAGTTGTAAAAGCGCACCTGCCAGTTGAGCGGCTTCTCATATCGGTAAAAATCAAAATGCACGGGTGTGCCTTTTGAGAGCTGCTCTCCGAATTCCGTCACAACCGGCTCTCCTATGAATTCCAGTTCCAGCCTCAGCTCGGTAGCAGCCGTATCGCGGTGGGCGACGACAGTAGCAGGGAAGGTACCGGTTTTGGGGTTGACCCCCGTAAAGCCTGCGCCGTCGTTGATGCTCCAATTGCCATGCGGCCCCAGCAGCAGGAAGGTATAGGTGTCCCCTTTCACCTCCCGCAGCCAGATGCCCGGGCGCTGAAAATCGTAAGGCCCCCATTCGCCTACGAGGATAAACTTTCTACCCCGGGGGTGAGCTTCTGACAGCATGGCGTCCATACCATCGGGCAAAGGCTCAGGTTCAAAGCTATCAACCGGGGCAAGGCCTGTTATTTCACCCGGCCATCGTTGCAGTTCATCTTCCGACGGGGGCTGTACGATGCGGTTCATCGCTTTTACGCCGGAGGCATCTCCGAATGGGCCCTCCTGGTATATATCGTTCTTTACGATCAATAACCGCTCGTTGGGCTGATCGGCCTGCAGCAGTTTTTTAAAACCGTAAAACTGATTGTCATCGTTGACGGCAACATTTGCCGTTCCGGATACCTTGAGCGGTGTTCCGACATTGTGGAAAGCGTTATGCTGGATCTCGTAATCCCTGCTGGAAACGTCTTTGGCCTGTGCGTAACCCCAGTCGGAAGGCTGGGTGGCGCGCTCCCATAGTTGGATGCCGATGGTATCGTTCCCGAAAAAATTGTTGATGACCGCGTTCTGCTGCCCGTGCTCGACAGCAATGCCATAGGAGCAGCCGGTGATCGTATTGCCCGTAATGAGGCTTTCGAAGCTATACCCGCCCCACAGTCCGTATTGGCATTCTTCCAGCCTGTTGCGCGCAATGATATTCCGACTGAATGTCACTTCTATACCATTGGTCGGGGCATGCGAGAAATCGTTGCCGAAGATGATATTGTCGTTGCACCCTCCTTCACCGGTATCCATACTCGACTGGCCTGCCCAAAGGAAAAAGCCATCACCGGAATGGGTGGCCGAGTTGTAGGCAAAAGTGTTGTTGCTGCTTTGCTCATAGCAGAGTATGCCGGCCGAGTCCTGTCCCCGGCTATAGAATCCCTGGCTGTAGCCGCGTACGTTCCAGTCGAGCCGGTTGTGCATCACGCGGTTATGTCCCGAGCGGTACAGCCCGATGCCGACACCGGAGTTGAAGTGGATGGTATTGTTGTAAAACAGGCCGCTGTCGCAGCGGGTAAGCATTAGGCCGTTCTGGCCGCCTGTAACGGTAAGGCCGCGCACCACCGCATTTTTGCAGGCTTTCAGGTATACTGCGGCACCGTAGCGCAGCCACTGGTCCTGTTCATTGTCGTGGTAACTGAGCCAGTCCGACAGGTCCTCGCGTTCTCGTATGCTTTTGAGGTGCTGCCGGTAATTGTAGCTGAGATCGCAGTTCTCCAGGGTGAGGCTATCCACCCCTTCTGCCATAAGGGCCACTTTGTACCCTCTGGCCTTCAGGTTACGGATCGTAATATTCCGGCCATTGCGTACGAGTACCGCCAGGCCGTAATACTCATCGGGCCATTGCTTATCGTTCGACCCCCGGATCTGGGCTCCGTTAAAATCCACAGTTATATCGCTGCCTTCGATTACGATCAGGGGTTGATCGAGGCTATCAGCCCCATTGAGGTTATAGTCGCCTGGTTTAATGATGGTGCTCGTGTTGATGGCCATTCCAGGTTTCAGCGGCACCTCCTGGGTTGGCGCCTGGCAGGCGGAGAAGAGGAGGAGGAGGGGGAGGAGGAGGATAAACCTCGCGGGTTTATCCCCCCCCTCCCTAAATAACATCCGGGCCATCATCCGCAGCCGCATGGAAATCCAGGAATGGCTGAAGGCCGCCGAACCAGGAGAGGGCCTCCTCACGGAGTAAACGCGGGTCGCTATTACTGATAATATCATTGTAAGAAGAGAAAGGCCAGTGGTGTATTTCCGCGGTGAACCCATGATGTACAGGATTTTTGTGAATGTAGCGAACCAGGAATTTCCGATAGTCATCTGAAAGCACAGGTTTCCGCGAGGTTTATTTTAAAAACGAATACATCCTACCGTACTCCAGCATCTGCTCCGTAAAATCAGCAGGGTATTCGATCTTGATATCGGTAATGTCACCGTTTTCATCCATGGCGGGCACCAACCTCGGGTTGATGAACCCACCATAGGGCGGGATATTAAGGGCTTCGGCCCGCTTCAGCACTTCAGCATGGATCGCGGGGTCAACCTTCACACCATAGTTTTCAATGAGATTCATACCGGCCTCGAAGTCGCCCTGCGATTTGATACGCTGCACTTCGCGCAGCAACTCACCGAAATGCATACGCAGCTTATCGTAGTCTTTGATGTCGATATAGGTCTTGCCATCGCGTTTTTCCATAACTACTGACCCATCTGCCAGCCCTTTTTCCAATACCCAGTGCGACACCATCGAGCGGTTGCGCATGTGGGCCTGCTGGATATTTTTACCCGGCTCGATACGGCGCAATTGCAGCATGATGCCGTTCTTCATGTAGGAGTCGTATTCCGCTTTGGCGGCATCCAGCGAAGGCAGCAGGCCCAACTCCACCATCTTGGGGTCCATGATGTAATAAAGGGCCACCAGGTCGGCGCGTGCTTCTTCAAGAGGCGAAGCGTAGTTTACCAGGGCTACCGAAGGGTCAACGCCTTCTTCCAGCCTGCCGGATGCATGGCCGATCACTTCGTGCAAGGCCGTGTGCATTTTTGCGGCAACGTTGCCATACTCCTTGGCGCGCGCGATCTCTTCTTCGTCATTGGCAAATTCTGTCAGTAGGCCCGGCCCGTCGGCCTTGTCATACGCTTCGATAATATTGCCCAGGCTCACCGATTTGGAGCCATATAGCGCCCGTATCCAGTCGGCATTGGGCAGGTTGACACCAATGGGCGTAGAAGGAGATGCATCGCCCGATTCGCCAGCCACAGCCACGACCTTATAAGTGATACCCACCACATCTTTTTTCTTGTGCTCGTCCATGATGGGCGAGTTGTCTTCGAAGTATTGCGCATTCTGCGAAACGACAGCCATACGTTCCGACGCTTCGAAGTCGGTGATCTCGACTATGGATTCGTAATTCGCTTTGAGCCCCAGCGGGTCGTTATACACTTCGATAAAGGAATTGATGTAATCGATATCCCCTTCCGTGGCTTTCACCCAGGCGACGTTGTAGTCGTCCCAATCCTGTAAGCTGCCAGACTTATAATATTTTATCAGCAGCCTGAGCGCTTCGGCCTGTGGTTCGTTCTCAGCCACCCCTACCGCTTTCTCCAGCCAGCCGACGATCTCCCGGATAGCAGGGCCGTACATGCCGTCAGCTTTCCAAATAGCCTCTTCCAGTTGGCCGGTTTTGTTGCGTTGCAGTTTGGAATTGAGGCCCATGGAGAGGCGCTCGTCGATGGTTTTCTTTTTGCTTGCGTAAAAAGCATCTGCTTCGGCCTGCGTAATATCGGGATCGTAGAAGTTGACCGCGGACCCTTTTACCAGGTCCTTACCGTCCTGTTCCACCTTACGGGCATCGAAGGCGGGATCGAAGATGGCGCGCAGAGCCTCGGGTTCCAGACTGGCGCCCGCCCCGGCCATCAGGCCTTCGAAGTAAGGCTGGGAGAAGCCGGGTACAAACTTGTCGTTGGAGTAATGGTGGTGGATACCGTTTGCAAACCACACCTGCTTGGCGTAAAGCAGGAACTGCTTCCACTCTTCCGAACTGCGATCGCCCTGATAATCCGCCACGATCTTGTCAATAGCATGCCGGATGGCCAGGTTGTGGCGATAGTTCTGGTCGTAAATGATGTCGCGCCCGCTCAGCCCCGCCTGTGTCAGATAGTACACCAGCTTTTTCTGCTGGAGGCTCAGCTTTTCAAAACTGGGCGTCCTGTAACGCAGGATCTTTTTATCCGCAAAGCTCTCCGGATAGTAGTTGAAAGTATCCTGCTCTACGGCTTCGGTTTCCGCCTGTTCGGGTTCCTGCTGGGCAGGGCCGCAGGAGGAGATCATCAGGGCTATCAGCCCGAAGAAGAAAAAGGTTTTTAGAAACATGTCAGTTTTATTTGATTAGTATTTTTTGAATTCGGTGCGCTTACGATATTACCCAATACAACACCTTCCATACAAGATACAGCGACACTCCCACCAACGCAAAAAACACCACTACAATAAGGGCCACCACCCACCAGGCGCTACCCCGATGTTTGCCTTCGGCATAATGCTCGCGCAGCAGGCTCAGGTTGCGCATATTGGCGCGGTATTTCAGGTCGAAGATATCGCCCAGCAGCGGAATAGTGCCGACGGCGCCATCGATGAAAACATTGCCTACCATTTTCACCAGCGCCATGCCGCTGGCCCCCTTTCGGGCCATGATGAGGACCAGCATGCCGGAAAGAGCGAAGCTGAAAACGTCGCCCGCATAAGGGATAAGGCCGATGAGAAAGTCGGCCCCGAAACGGATATTGGTGCCGGGAATGCGGAAGCGGTTATCCAGGAAGGTAGCCGCCTTGTCGATCCAGGCGAGTTCCTGGCTGTAGTCTTTTTCTGGTGTGCTTTTCATATCTGCGCCCGCTTGGGGGCAGCCCCCAAAACAAGTGGAAGGTACTGCACAAATCCCAAACAGCCAAGGGCCGAAAGCATTAGTGCTGCACTTCGCCATTGAGGTAATGCACCGCGTTCATCATCACGCCGTTGTCCCAGTTGATATCCCGTAGCGCAATGCGATAGTGGTCTACCTGGAACTGTTCTGAAACCTGGCCGATCTGGAAAAAGCAGGAAGGCGTAATATGGACGAGTATATTTTGCTTGCGCACGGCCTTCTCTACGTGGTAGTGGCCAGAAAATACGTGGACGTTAAACGGGTGGGCCAGCAGGATGGCCTGCACCTCGCCACGGTTACGAAGCGCATGCCTGGAATCCATAAAGGGGACGCCAGCCATAAGCGGCGGGTGGTGCATGAAGATCATGGCTTCATGCTCCATGTGTTGCAGTTGTTCGCGTAGCCAGCCTTGCTGCTGCCCCGAAACCATGCCGGTTGTGGTGTCGAGAAAAATGACCTTACGGCCGTTCCACTCCCGCGCATAATACAGTTCGCCGTTTTTCAGCAGGCTTTCACGCCCGAAGGCTTTTGCCATCATAGCGGGGTCATCGTGATTGCCCGACAGGACTTCGTAAGGGATGCCCTGCTCATCGAGCTGCTGCCTGATCCAGGTGTAGATGCCTGTTTCACCGCTGCGGTAACACAGGTCCCCACTCAGCACCAGGTATTGCGGCTGCCACTTTTGGGCAGCCTGGAGGATATTCAGGAAGTTGGCGCGAACGTCGACCCCGTAGGTCTCTTCCCCTTCGCGCCCAACGTGCAGGTCAGTGATCTGTACAATTCTCATAGTATTTACAGGCCGTCTTTTTCTATTCATCCGGTTTTTTCCCCGAGCTCCGCAGGTTCACCAGTTTTCGCAACAGGTCGAACCAGAAAGGCGCGCCAAGAGAAATGGCCAGTGCCGTCACGATCCACCCCAAGGCCTTGGTCAGGGCATCGTACCAGGTCACATCAGCCCAAATTACGTTCTTCCACCCCAGCCCAAGAGGAGAACGAACGCTTTCGATCTGATCGTCTACCAGCCCCTGCAATTTCTGCACCGACTGCTCGAAATCAGGCGAGATGCTGCTGCTCAGTTGGAGGGTATCCTTGCTGTCCACAAAATCTTCAGCCAGGTTGACTACCTTTTGCAGCGTATCCGGGTCGGACTCCAGGCGCTCGTAAATGGCCAGTGTATCGGCGTTGAAAACAACCGCGATAATAAAGCCCACTCCGACCAGCAGCTTCTGCGTCGAGCGCTTGAACCAACCCGACGCCCGGTCCATGACGTCGTTGTACCAGCCCTTCACCTTCTGCCTGAAAGCATCGATATTGTTATCGGATTCTCTGAGGAATTGCTTCAGGACCCGCTTCAGGTCTTCGTCAGGCAGCTCGTCGAGTTTCGCTTCCAGCTTGTCCATACCTTCTCCTTTCAGGATAATTTCCATCAGGATAGACTGGAAGGAATCATCGCTGATATAAGAAGGTGTGCGCCGGCTTTTACCGTATTTACTGCTCAGCTGGCGGTAAAGCGGATTCTCTTTAAAGGCTGCCAGCAGCTTATCATCCACGTCCGTATTGGCCAGCATATTGCGCAGGGCCTTTTCCAGGTTCTTTCCCCGAAGGGAAAACAAGGAAGACAACAATTCCATGACGGTAGTAGCCAGAAGGCTGAGCAAAAGCAGCACAAAGACCAGCCCGATAACGACTTGAAGCATTCCCATAATTCGAATGGATTAGGGTTTTACAAATGTTTGGGATTAAGTTAAGGCAAAACTTCTTACTCCTTCAGTGTTTGCTGAAATAATTTGTAAATCCGCTTATATTCATCGGCCCAGCTGCTGGGTTCTACGAAGCCATGGCCCTCCACCGGGAAAAGGGCCAGTTCCCAGTTGTCTTTACCCAGCTCGATGAGGCGTTGCGACAGGCGTACGATATCCTGGAATTGCACGTTGCTGTCCACTACGCCGTGCAGCATCAGCAACCGGCCCTGCAGGCCATTGGCAAAATAGATAGGCGAACTGCGACGGTAGGCGATGCTATCCTCCACAGGCGTATTCAGAATATCGGAAGTGTAACCGTGGTTGTAGTGCGCCCAGTCGGTAACAGAGCGCAGCGCAGCGCCGCTGCTAAAGGTGCCCGGCGCGGTAAACATCGCCATCAGGGTGATAAACCCACCGTAAGAGCCCCCGTATATACCTATCTGCCCGGAGCCAATGCCATACGCTTCCGCCATGTATCGGGCGCCGTCCACCTGGTCATCCAGGTCTTTGCCCCCCATGTGGCGGTAGATGGCCGTACGCCAGTCGCGCCCATACCCGGCACTGCCCCGATAGTCGATATCGAGAACGGTATACCCGTTATCGGCCAGCAGGTTGTGGAACATATACTCGCGGTAATAGCTGCTCCACCATTTGTGGACGTTCTGCAAATACCCGGCGCCGTGCACAAAAATGACGGCAGGGCCACCGCTCTGCTGCCCTTCGGGGCGATACAGGCGCGCCGGTACCAGGGCGCCGTCGCGGGCTTTGAACCGGATGATCGCCGGTTCGCGCCAGGCATAGGCGTTAAAAGCAGGCGTTGTAGAGCTGGTCAGTCGTTGCGCCCTGGTTCCGGGCTTATTCTCCATCAGGTATAACTCCCAGGGTAGGTTGCTGGCGGAATACCGGATAGCCAGGTATTTTTCATCGGGCGACAGCACCACCTCGTTATTGCCCGGCAGGCTGGTGATGCGCTCCAGTTTGCCAGTGCCACCGGAAGTGGGAAGGCGGTAAAAATGATGCTCGTACGGCCCTTCGGCGCTGGCGTTAAGGTAGAACCAGCGCTTGTCATGCGACAGCTGTACATCCAGTATTTCAAACGGGCCATTGGTAAGGGCGCGCTTCTCTCCGGTAGCGGTATTCAAGGTGTAGAGATGCGAAAAACCCGTTGCTTCCGACTGGAAGAACAGCCTTTCTTCATCCAGCCACCCGAGCGTGCCCGTCGAGAAATCCCAGTTCACGATACCCGGCCCGCCGATCCAGGCCTCATCGTGCTGCCAGTCGAGCTGGTTCAGGGTTCCTTGTTCAAGGTTCAAGGTTGCGATCCAGCGATCCTTGTTATCCTGGGAACGCACTACGATGGCGGCGCGGCCGCCTTCCGAGAAGACGGGGCCCAGGAATATCACAGGCTTAGGTTTTTCATACAGGGGGTTGAAAGGTGTCGTATCGCGGTGGTATTCCAGCAAAAAGGCCGGTTTGGCCCTGATGCCTTCGAGCTCCGCAGCCGAGGTGAAATAAACCGTATCGCGCTGCCGGTCGTAGATGCCCATTTCATAGCTATCCTGCGGCCCGCCGACTTTGGGCCGGCCACGCATATCTTCTACATATCCTGAGGCGGTAACGTAATCAGGCACCTGTGTGGCTTTATCATCCGCCTCTTTGGAGAGGGAAAAAGTAACAAACCGAAGGTTGGGGCTGATCCGGAGGTTGAACAGCCGTTTTTCTCCATAATAAAATGCTGTAGGGCGGGCAGGTTTCAGGGCGTCGCGCCTGGCTTTTCGGGCATTGCGCTCAGCTTCCCGCTCACGAAGCACCCCGAAAAGCTCCTCCTGGCTGTCAGACAGCCATTCCGCCTGCTGGCTTTGCCTGGAGCTTTTCCGCTCATTACCCTTACGGAAATCCGTCAGCTGCTGGGTGGCGCCACTTTGTATATTCCAGGCGAACAGGTTATTTTCATAAGTATAAACCACCTGTTGGCCATCACCTGAAAAAGAGGGGTTGCCCTCCCCTCCTACAGTATTGGTGATCTGCCGTTGCTTGCCGGTGGAGGCTTCCAGGAGGAAAAGGTCGCCGGCTTGCTCGTACACCATCAGCGATCGGTTGTGGTTGTAGGCGCCGGCTTCAGGCAGCTGTTTTTCTTCTTCCAGGCTCACGCGCTGCGGGGCCTGCGAAGCCCCAAGGACAACCTTATACAGGCTGCGCAAGGTATCCTGTTCCGGGTTCCAGCTAAAATAGATTACCCGGCTGTCTTCGCTCCAGCGGATATCCTCCGGCAGGAAACCCACAAATTTTTCTCCCTGCATGATCTGTTCGATGGTGAGGGGGGATCGGTTTTCCACAGATTGCGCCCGGAGGCCTGGTAATAGAGTGGCAAAAAACAGGAAGGTAAAAGCTAAGGCCCGCATGAGGTTGTTTTGATGGCAAAGATAAAAAATGTTACAGGCATGACGGCCTTCCGGTTTTGCCACAATAAATTAGCTTTGCAAACATCAATCAAAACCGAAAATTATGTACGAAGGACTCAAACACGCACACTCCGGACTGCGGTGGGTGGTATTGGTATTGCTCATCCTTGCCGTCGTAGGCGCATACCGCTCGTGGAAAGGCGGCGCCGCCGGCTCAAAGATGCCGCTGTTTGCGATGATCGCAGCCCATATCCAATTGCTACTGGGGCTAGGCTTGTATTTCATCAGCCCCTATGTAAAATTTACGGAAGGTTTTATGAAGGACCCGCTGCTTCGCTTTTACTCCATAGAGCATATCGCGATGATGCTGCTGGCCATCATCACGATCACTATCGGTTACAGCCGCGCCAAAAGCAAACCTACTGACGCTGCCCGCGGCCGCACCGTCTACATGTATTACCTCATCGCACTGCTGCTGGTGCTGCTGGCCATCCCCTGGCCATTTCGGGGGCTGGGGGCTGGGTGGTTTTAAAAAACCACGTTTTTCGGATGCTATGGACGCTTTTTCGGGGCGCATTTGCGCCCCGAAGGATGCTCCAGCCCTTCGGCTGTTCAATAGATACTATGGATAGAACCAACGCATAGCGCCGCGCCCTGTATCTATCGTATCAACCGGCTAAGAGCTTGTTTGGAGCCCGGATTTGATAGCGAAAAGTGTCACTTTTTTAGCTCAAAGGCAGGCCTCCAAACAAGCTCTAAAAGCCGCAGCATCCATTTTGGCCCTTGCGGGCCAAAATGGAACATCAACAGTATCACCCTACCAACTCTTTCTCTTTTATTTTTCCCTTCAACCCCATCTTACCGGCGAACTCATCAAGCACCTGTCCCAGGTTAGGTTCGCCGATCTCCTGCAGGTCGTAGAAGACCCGGATAGCAGGTTTGTTGATCTTCAGCACCCGGCCCAGGTCTATAGGCGTACCAATGACAACGACGTCGCAGTCGGTGCGGTTGATCGTGGTTTCCAGGTCGTGCAGCTGCTCGTCGCCATACCCCATGGCAGGCAGCAGGGTGCCGATCTCCGGATAGTGTTTGAACGTCTCGACGATCTTTCCGACGATGTATGGCCTGGGGTCGACAAGCTCGGCTGCGCCGAATTTCCGGGCGGCCAGGGTGCCGGCGCCGAGCTTCATGCCGCCATGTGTAAGGGTAGGGCCATCTTCCACCACCAGCACCCGCTTGCCGCGAATGAGGCCGGGCTCTGCCACGCGAATGGGCGAAGCTGCTTCGACGACGACGGCGCCGGGGTTCAGGCGCTCAATGTTTTCCCGCACCTGCTGTATACCTGCCGGAGCGGCGCTGTCGATCTTATTGATGATAGCCACATCGGCCAGGCGCAGGTTCACTTCACTGGGATAGTATAACAACTCATGTCCGGGGCGGTGGGGGTCGAGCAGCGTGATGTACAGATCAGTTTCATAGAAGGAAAAATCGTTGTTGCCACCATCCCAAACGATGACGTCACAGCCCCTCGGGTCATTTTCGGCAGCGCGCAGGATGGCCTCGTAATCTACCCCCGCATAAATGACATTGCCCCGCACGATGTGGGGTTCGTACTCTTCCATTTCCTCAATGGTGCAATGGTGCTTTTTCAAATCTTCCAGTTCGGCGAAACGCTGTACGCGCTGAGTGGCCAGGTCGCCATAAGGCATGGGGTGGCGGATGGCCACTACTTTGAGGCCGAGTTCCATCAGTATCTCTATGACACGCCTGGAAGTTTGGCTCTTGCCTACCCCGGTACGCGTGGCACAAATCGAGATAACGGGCTTAGTGCTTTTGATCATAGTATGTTTCGGCCCCAGCAGCGCGAAGTTCGCTCCCGCAGCGTTGACGACGGAGCTCAGGGACATGACCTTCTGGTAGCTCACATCGCTATAGGCAAAAACGCATTCGTCGATATCGAGTTCCCCGATCAGGCGCGGCAGATCTTCCTCTGCATAGATCGGGATGCCTTTGGGGTAAAGGGCGCCTGCCAAAACCGCCGGGTAGCGGCGGCCTTCAATATCGGGGATCTGGGCAGCCGTAAAGGCTACCACTTCATAGGTGTCATTATCGCGATAGTAGGTGTTGAAGTTGTGGAAATCCCGGCCGGCAGCACCGAGGATGATGATTCTCTTACGTGACATAAAATCTGGTTTTGGTTAGGAATACTCAAAAAACAAGTTGTCGGTTTCGTGGATGAATCTTAGAGCTTATCCAAATTAATAGGTTTCACCCCAACCAAAGCATGACATTCCTCATTGATTTGCAGAATTTTTGTCAGGTTTCGAGTGTAAAAAAGGGCTGCAATAGAATAGAATTCTCTTGTTTGTTGCTCAAGCGAAAGGATGCTCAGGCAGGAAGGTTTTCCCTCCCCAACTTCCTCAACTGACAACCTTCAACTACTAATTATGAAACTGCTGCTCCTCCGTACTGCCCGCCATGGCCACCGTAGAGGAAAGCCCCTGCTGGACGGTATTCTGAATGTAATCGAAATACTGGGTACCGACAAATGTCTGGTGTTTCACAGCGGCAAAGCCGGCGCTTTGCAGCGCAAATTCCCGCTCCTGAAGCTGGCTGAAGCCGGCCATGCCGCGGGCTTTGTAGTTGGCCGACAGCTCGAACATGGAAGAATTGAGCGCATGGAAACCCGCCAGGGTGATGAACTGGAATTTGTAACCCAGTTCGGCCAGATCTTCGCGGAAAGACAGCATTTCCATCTCGCTAAGGTTGGCCGCCCAGTTGAAAGAAGGCGAGCAATTGTAGGCCAGCAACTTGCCGGGGAACTGTGCGTGTATGGCCCTGGCAAATTCGCGGGCCTGCTCCAGGCCGGGATGCGAGGTTTCCATCCATAGCAGGTCGGCGTAGGGAGCGTAGGCAAGGCCGCGGCTAATGGATTGTTCCAGCCCATTGCGGACGTAGTAAAACCCCTCAGGCGTTCGCTCCCGGCTCAGTACAAACGGCCGGTCGCGCAGGTCGATATCAGAAGTCAGCAAATTGGCCGCGTCGGCGTCGGTGCGGGCGATGAGCACCGTCGGCACGCCGGCCACGTCGGCCGCCAGGCGAGCGGCCACCAGTTTGTTGATGGCCTCCTGGGTAGGCACCAGCACTTTGCCTCCCAGGTGGCCGCACTTCTTGGCAGAAGAGAGCTGGTCTTCAAAATGTATGGCAGCAGCACCCGCTTCTATCATGCTCAACGTGAGCTCATAAGCGTTGAGGTTACCCCCAAAACCTGCTTCGGCATCGGCAATGATGGGCGCCAGGTAGTCGATGTCGCCTTCTCCGCTCACCGATTGCACCTGGTCGCGGCGGCGCAGGGCATTGTTGATGCGGCGCACGACGTCGGGCACGGAATTCGCAGGGTAGAGCGACTGGTCGGGATACATAGTGCCAGCCAGGTTGTTGTCGGCCGCCACCTGCCAGCCGCTGAGATAGATGGCGTCGAGCCCGGCAGTTACTTCCTGTATCGCCTGGTTGCCGGTGAGCGCACCCAGTGCCGACACTACGGGCTGCGTGTGTAGCTTGTGCCAGAATTTCTTTGCGCCTTCACGGGCCAACGTATACTCGATCTGGAGGCTACCCCGTAGTTTGATCACATCTTCCGCCGGGTAAGGGCGCTGAATGCCCTCCCAGCGGGGATTCGCGAGCCAATCGGCCAATAGTTGCTGCATGATGCCTTGCTGTTGCATTATTTGATGGTTTTGAAGTTTACGGTACCTCTAACTCAGGCTGGCCGGGATTGGAGGTGTCGGGTTGAAGCTCGCCTCATCCCGTACCTCCGGCCTTCCGGCCGGAGTAGGTAGTTCTTTAATAGGCCACTCCAACCGAAAGGTTGGAGGTACGGGGTGCCACTCCAACCGAAAGGTTGGAGGTACGGGGTGCCACTCCAACCGAAAGGTTGGAGGTACGGGGTGCCGCTCCAACCGAAAGGTTGGAGGTACGGGGTGCCACTCCAACCGAAAGGTTGGAGGTACGGGCAGGTCAATCTATCAGTTGGTAGGCCGACAGAGTGAGGAATTCAGAGAAGCTTTCCTCCAATACCAGCTGGGAGAACAGCCTGACGGCTTCCTCGAAGCGGCCGTTCAGGTAGGCAGGCGCCCCGACATACTCCCGTATCTTTACCAGTTCTTCTGGCAGCATAGCCTCGTACAGTTCCCGGGTAACCGCACGGCCATCGGCCAGCCTGGCGCCGGCGTGTATCCATTGCCATACCTGCGTGCGCGATATTTCGGCCGTTGCGGTATCTTCCATCAGGTTATAAATAGCCGCAGCGCCGGTGCCCCGGAGCCAGCTTTCGATATAGAGGATGCCGACATTGATATTCTGCCGCAGGCTTTGCTCTGTGATGGTGCCTGCAGGAACCTGCAGGAGATCCTCAGCCGATACTTGAACATCTTCGCGTTTGTTGGCGATC
This sequence comes from Lewinellaceae bacterium, assembly GCA_020636255.1. GTDB lineage: Bacteria > Bacteroidota > Bacteroidia > Chitinophagales > Saprospiraceae > JACJYE01. Next base: position 98,687 of record JACJYE010000009.1, on the reverse strand, counting down.
TGGTTTTTGCCCGGCATATATTCGTCAAAAACAGCGGAGGCCACGTGTACCAGCCCGGGGTGCGCTACCCAGGTGCCGTCGTGCCCGTCCCTGGCCTCGCGAACCTTATCGGCCCGCACCTTTTCGATAGCCTGCTGGTTGGCCTCCTCATCGCCTTTGATGGGTATCTGGGCTGCCATACCTCCTATGGCGTGTACGCCGCGCCGGTGGCAGGTTTGAACCACCAGTTGTGCATAGGCCTTCATAAACGGCACTTCCATGGTAATCTGCGCGCGGCCCGGCATGACATACCCCCGAAGCTTGCGGAATTTTTTAATAAAGGAAAAGATATAGTCCCAACGCCCGCAATTGAGCCCGGCAGAGTGGTTTCGCAGTTCGTATAGGATCTCATCCATCTCAAAAGAAGCTAGTATCGTTTCGATCAGTACGGTGGCTTTGATCGTTTTCTGAGGGATGCCAATATAGTCCTGGGCGAAGACAAAAATGTCGTTCCAGAGGCGGGCTTCCAGGTGGCTTTCCAGCTTCGGCAGGTAGAAATAAGGCCCCGACCCTCTTGCGATCAGGTTTTTGGCATTGTGGAAAAAGAACAGCCCGAAGTCGGCCAGGCTTGCGCTCATCGGCTCGCCCTCTACCCACAGGTGTTTCTCTTCCAGGTGCCAGCCCCGGGGCCTGACGATCAGGGTAGCCGGTTTAGGGTTGAGTCGGTAGAGCTTTCCGTTTTCCGGGTTTTCGAAGGCAATGTCCAGGTTCACCGCATCGATGAGGTTGATATGCCCCTGCATGTTATTATCCCAGGTAGGCGAGTTACTGTCCTCGAAGTCGGCCATAAAACACCTGGCGCCGGAATTCAGGGCATTGATGATCATCTTTCGGTCGACGGGCCCGGTGATCTCCACCCGGCGGTCGAGCAGGTCGGCAGGCAGAGGCGCTACGGCCCAGCTGCTATCGCGGATGTCTCTGGTTTCCGGCAGGAAGCCCGGAAGCTTGCCCCCGTCGATCTCATGCTGCCGCTCCACGCGCTTTGCCAGTAATTCCTTCCTACGTGGGTTGAACCGGCGGTGCAATTCCAGCAAAAAATGCACCGCATCTTCCGTGAGCACCGCTTCATACGGCTTGCGGTAGGCGCCGGTGATCGTCACCTCCCCTACCCGAGAGTAGGTATCCATGGCCAAGGTATTCATATTGGTATCGTTTAAATGTTGTGGAAACGACTGCAATATGAAAATTTTTCTCTAAAAGTGGAAATTCCGCTAATTATTTTTTTTCCACAAATTACTATCTTTGCGCTATGGCGGCCCCATCGTACACCGTACACCGTACACCGTACACCGTACACCGTACACCGTACACCGTACACCGTACACCGTACACCGTCACCACACCAGACATTACCATGATCGAACAACAAGCCATCATCAAGATGATCTTTGGCTTCAAAGCCAAGTATTTACGGCAGCAAAAAGGCCTCTCCCTGGAGGAGCTGGCTGAACGCGCCGGGCTTTCCAAGTCCTATCTGCACGATATCGAGAAGGGGAAAAAATACCCAAAGGTGGATAAGATCAACGCTATGGCGGCAGCCCTGGGGGCCGACTATGACTTCATGGTTTCCACCCGGGCTTCCAAGAAGCTGCAGCCCATCATCGACCTGTTGACTTCCGACTTCATCAAGGAGTTCCCGCTGGAGTTGTTCGGCCTCAGCCCCGAGAACCTGTTCGAACTCTTTTCCAATACCCCCGATAAGGTGAACGCTTTCATCAGCACCATCTTCAAGATTACCCGCAACTACCAGGTTCAGCGGGAGCACCTCTATATGGCGGCCCTGCGGTCCTATCAGGATATGTACGACAATTACTTTGAGGAGTTGGAGGAGGCGGTCCGGCAGTTCCGGTCCGAATACAAGTTGGATAGTGCCTTTCCGGTTACCACTAAGGTGCTGGAAAGCCTGCTGCAGGAGCACTTCGGCATTCGGGTCGACCGGGAGGCCATGGCCCGGCAGAAGGAGTTGCGCCAAACGCGTTCTTATTATTCTGCGGCCCGCAAGGTGCTTTTCCTGAACCAGGGCCTGAGCAGCGCGCAGGCCAACTTCCTGCTGGGCCGCGAACTGGCCTTTCAGTATCTGAATATTCAGGAGCGCCCCTATTTTACCCGCATCGTTGAGGCAGATTCTTTCGAACGGCTCCTCAACAATTTTAAAGCTTCTTACTTTTCAGTAGCCATGCTGATGGAGGAAGGACATATGATCGAAGACATACAGGCTTTTGCCCAACAGGTAGACTGGTCGCCCGCCGGTTTTCTGGCGCTGCTGGAAAAATACGATGTCACCCCGGAGATGCTGCTGCAACGGCTGACCAACCTCCTGCCCCGCCACTTCGGCATCAAGGACCTCTTCTTTATCCGAATGGTCAGCGATGAAGGGCTGTCGAATTTCCGCATGACCAAGGAACTACACCTCTCCCAGATCCATAACCCTTACGCCAATGAACAAAATGAGCACTACTGCCGGCGCTGGGTGTCGATCAACGTTATTAAGGAGCTGAAAGCCCGGCAACTGGCCAGCAACGGCGAGACCCTCATTGCCAATGCCCAGGTCAGCCATTACTGGCAAACCGAAAATCGCTATCTCTGCCTTTCGGTAGCTAAATCCGACCTGCACGAGCCTTCCCGCGGCGTCAGTGTGACCATAGGGCTGCTGGCCAATGAGCAGCTACAACAGTTGTTCCGCTTCCTCAACAGCCCTGCGCTCTCTACTCGGCTGGTGCACACGACCTGCGAACGCTGCGGCATATCCGACTGCGAGGCCCGCGCCGCCGCCCCTCTCGCCCTTGAACGGCAACGGCGGCAGGAAAGGATTCTGGCGGCGGGGGAAAGGCTGGAAACAGGGAGGTAAGGGAAGATATGGGGTGCTTAGAGCTTGTTTACGGGACAGGGCCCTTTCCCCCGCGCCCACAACCCTATTCCACAACATAAAAGCAATACCCCCCAAATTTGTGAAACAGATCTTCCGGGTCTGATAAAATCCAGGCATTATAGTGCGGGTCGGGGCTGTCAGACAACAGGCCGATGTTGTTGTCGGAGCCGCCGTTGAGGGTGACCCGGGCGTCTGAGCTAATGTATCTGCATTTACCAGGAAAGTCCTGCCATTCATCCATCGGAAATAACGCGGATCCTTGTTCCAAGTAATACAGTCCTGGCTTCCTTGGAATCAATTTGAATTCCAGGGAATACACTCCATTTTCATAGTTGTACTGTCCCAGCAGTTCTTCCCCAACTCTTTGGTAACTATATTCAGGTGAAATGTATACTTCGAAAAATTGCAAGCCATCGTCAATTGCCGGGAAAGTATCGATTTTATACATACCAGTTCCTGGATGAAACCTGAAATTCACCAGGTTGTACGTCCTTTGAGAATTGACTTCAAATACATCATCGCTAAAGGAAGAAGAAATCAATATGGTGTCCCCGATTCTGAAGGTGTCCTTGGCAGGGGATAAGCTTGCAAGCAACTCAAATTCATACTTCACACCATCGAAATCACAATCTTTATTCATGCAGCCTTGGCATAAGAAGCCAAAAATCAAAGCGAGGAATAGATAATTGGACATGGCTAATATTTTTTGCCACTTCCAAAGCCATTGGCGTATGCCTGAAATGGCTTTGGAAGTGAAAATGAGGCTTTCTAATAGCTGTTAAATAAATCGTCGATTCCCTGGGCGGTATTCCCGGGCACAGCCGGGAGCAGAACATCGACTATCCTGTCCCGGTACACTTCGATATTGCTAACCTGTGGCGTTAATACGGAGAAGAGCTGGCCATTGGAAAAACCGCTAACATTGTCCACTATCGGGCCGCACTGCGGCGGCCTGGTGCGGTCACAGGCATTTGCGTCTAAAACATTCGCAACATCAACCAGGTCATGGTGCAATCCGATTGGAATGTGATTGGTCGTGTCATTTCGCGTTGTTTCTAACCTTCGTTCCCAATCACCAAAAATTGAATTATTTCCCAAATACCGCCTGTGAGTAAATGTTTCCCCAACATGCTCCGCCCAGGACTCGCAAATGGAAATCCGCCCCGCATCCTGGCTGTTTTCATCACCCCAGCCGTCGGCGGCAATCTCTGCTGTCGCTAAAAGCATCCAATAGTCCGGGCCAACATTGGTAAAGTGGGAAGCGTGAGCCAGTTCATGATAAATTACAGACCTCAATACATCAGATTCCTGAAACCTAACCCCTAGCATCATATCAGGAATTACAGGATAAATAAGGCTATAGTTGGCAGTCCCCAGAACGTGCCACGCCAAAAATTTAAAAAAACTGGCCTGCAGCAATCCCAGTTCCATTGCGGCATAGACTCTTGCCGGGCCCAGGTATCGCTTCATAAGGGCAAATCCATCTCTCCGGTCACTGGCCAGGAAAATATCGAGGTAGGGCGGCGCCGCAATACCATCCGCCTGTGCCTGGCCCCGGAACTCCGCCAGGGCATTGAGCGTGCTGGCCGCCGCCCAGCCGCGGTGCGCATTCGAGCCCTGGTTTATCCAGGGTTCGTAGGTGACGTTGATGTTGTTGTACACCCCGCCGCCCAACTGCCCGATGTAATCGGTGATGGGCAGCACCCCACGCCATATTTGCACCGTATTGCCGATGAAGCCCCGCAGCTTCGTTTGGCTGTTCTTAAACTGCACCCACATATACGCCCTGCCGGATTCCCGGTGGCCTGCAATGCGCCAGCAGCCGGCTTCCGTCGTCTGCGTCGTTTTTATGCCCAGCCAGCCGTCCCACCAGATCACTTTTGCATCGTTCACGCCTTCCAGCAGGCGTTCTGCGGACATATCAGGGTTCGGCAGCCTTGTATCCCTCACCCGTATGCACCCGCCCGGCGTCCTCGGGGAAGGGAGCGTACAGCCGCAGGCATTGGTGGGCAGGCCGCCATCATCGTCATCATCGATATCTTCCAGGCATTGGGGCCAGCCCTCAGGGTTCGTCCAGGGGTTGCAGTCCAGGGTGATGTCGCTGCACCAGCCCGGGGCATCTTCGTCTCCGCAACCATAGTGTCCGTACAAGCAGCACAGAAAATTCGGGCAGTCCGGGTCGCAAATTTCCGGGCTTTGCGGCTCCGACGGCATACCCGGAAGGCCTTCGTGTTCCAGGCCCGAGCGGCGGAATGCCGCGTAGGCCAGCAATGAAGAATAGGGCGCCAAAACCAGTTCGTCCAATACCTCATAAGGGACGGCCGGGATGCCGGCGACCTGGGGCAATACCGTGTAAAAGCAGGGAATGGCCGTGGAATCAAAGCCTTCCTGCGGATAATAATCGCCCATCTGTTCTACCTCGTAGTTCAAAGGAAAATCGAAAAGCACGATGTCGCTGTCCACCAGCAATTCCAGCTGCGCCATGTCCTGGGGGCAAAACCTGAGGTAAGTATGAGAGACAGGAAGTTTTTCAACGTTTTGCCGGTACAGGAAATTCCAGGCGTGGGTCATGGTGTCGACGTGGTAGGGGTTTGCGGTTCTCTTGGCGCCCAGGATGGTTGGAGTTAGCCCGCCTTCCTCGCTGGCCCGAAACTCCAGCGGAGCGGAAGGAATGGGCAGCCTGCCTATCCCCTTGTCGGTGTTTTCGGCCAATTGCCGGAGTTCATCCTTCTGGCAGGACAACAGGGCAAGCGCCAGGAAAACCAACGGCAGGGAACGCCGCCAAAAGAACGGCTTAACTAATTGACAATCAAGGCTCCACCGTTGTGTGTGTGTGTGTGTGTGTTAAATCCCTTCATAAAGCGCATATTTAAATGGTGAGTAAAAACAACACAGCTGCCTTGCAGCGCAAGCCGGGAAGTGTTTGTCAGAAAAAAAACTTGTGTTGTTCAAAAGAAGGGCCGCGAGGCGCGTCAGACAATGGCAAGATAAAGAGATTAGGGTAGAATGGCAAGGGGGGATGGGCATTCTGGTTTCTGTGCCTCTAAGGAACGGCTCCCAAAGGACTGGGACGCGATACTGCACACTAAAAAAGCCCGGCACAGCACACGCTGCCCGGGCTTCCCGTTTTTGGGATAAAGCTCGAATCCTATATCGCGGAGAAATGCAGTTCCTCCAGGTGTTCGTCATTATCATCCCGCAGTTTGATCCTGCTGTCGCTCCGCTCGATGATGATCCAGTCGTCCGACAGGTCGATCAGAGGCTTGGCTGAGCCAATGACGATGACCAGTTTCTGGTGGCCGTCATCGCTGATCACTTTCCAGGTTCCGGCTGTCGTGCTGCCATTCCGGCTGGCTTCCAGCACGCCGTTGTCGAGGAAGGAGAAGGTGTAGCCGTTGAAGTCGCTCGTTTCGTCCTTATCCTTGTCGAAGTAATAGGATACCCGCCACTGGCCGGTTGTCGTCAGGGTAGTGGACGGCGTATCGGGCTGGTTATCATCGGAGCTGCTGTTGGTGCAGGCGCTGAACCCGATAAGCAGGAACATCATCATGGCGGCAAGAGGGAAAACTTTCATAGCACTGTTTTTTTTATGCAAAGAAAACCCCTGCGCTGAAGCCTATCAAGTATTTCCTCACGGACGGGAAAAAGTTGGGGCTGAGCGGGAATATTATGATACCCGAATCCACTCCTGTCGCCGCTGTGGCGCCCCTTTTCCCCGTAACCTGGGCGGCCAGCTAAACATAAACAGCTGTATTTCAGTTCAATAATCAACAGCACTCAAGTAGTGTTCAAAAAATCATTCGCCTTATGAGAAAGATTGCGATCAAGTACGGCCTGCTCATGTTTGCGGGGTTTACCTTCTTTTTCCTCATCATGCACCTGCTGGGCCAGAGCCAGAACTATATCCTGAGGGTATTCAACGGCGTTATCCACCTGGGGCTGATCACTTTTGCAATACGGGAATACAGAAAGCAAAATCCCGATGGCATATCCAACCACCTGTCCGGCGTAGCCATGGGCATCTACACTTCCGTGATAGGTGTGGTGGGATTCACCATTTTTATGGTCCTGTTCCTGTCGGGCAATACAGCTTTCATGGCATCGATGAAAGCCACGCTGCCTCTGGGCGAATACCTCAACCCGATAACGGCCAGCCTGTATATCCTCGTCGAAGGCACGGCAGTAAGCGTGATCGGTTCTTACATCCTTACCCGCCTGGTCGATATGAACCTAACGGAAAAAGGGGAGTGGAGCCCTTTTCAGAAGTAAGCCCATTCCCCTTTCGTGCATTCCTGCATCTCAGATCTCTATCATTAGCCCGATACTCGGGATCGGCGTGCCGGTTGCATCGTTGATCTTTTTCAGCAGGTAACGTTGTGCTGAAGCTGGCGCGTCGGGGTTGACAATGACGGCCCCTCCCACGGGATTGCCATCCTCATCCAGCTGGCGGTCGAGGATGAGCTGTTCATTGCCCACCGCATTGCCCGTCACGTTTTCGATATCCAGGAACACATTGAGGCTCCATTTATCGAAGAACCATTTCTTGTCGACCCGGATGTCGATAGCGTTGCTGGCGTTGTTGCGCAGGGTGTTGAGGCGGCTGTAATCGGGAATGCCGCGCCCGTTGACGTCCCAGTTGAGCACCAGGGAAGAGGCATCGGAAAAAGGCGTTCGAGGCAGGCCCGACTGGAAGCGCCAGTTGATGCCCGCTTCCCAGTTCTTACCAAATTTCTTACCGGCAGTCAGGCTGATGATATGGCGTGCATCCCATGATGAAGGCACGAAATTGCCGTTTTTATCCTGAAATTCGCTCCAGCCCAGGGTATAGGCCAGGATGCCGTAAAGCCCTTTGTACAGCCGCTGCTGTAGCAGCACTTCCATCCCATACGTACGCCCGTCGGCATAGGGAATGGCAGGCTCGTTGCCCACCACGCCGAAGTCGCCGCCCAGATTGGCCAACGTCAGGCTGTCGCGCAGCAGGAAGGGATAGTCGGTGTAATATTTGTAATACCCCTCGACGGTGATCCTGGAATCAGACGCCGTGTTGAATTCCAGGCCGGCCACCAGGTGTTGGTTGCGCACAAAACGAATACCGTTATCGCGGTTGACGAACCGGCCGTCTTCCTGATAGCCCAGAACAGTATAGGGCGGCAATTGATAATAGATACCGGTATTGAAGTTGAACGACAGGCGGTTCGTCAGGGCGTAAGACAGGGAAAAGCGGGGTGAGAACTGCTCCAGAGGGTTGTTCATTTCTTCACTGTAATCGTTGGCGTCCATCCGGAAGCCCAAAGAAAGTGTCAGCCTTTCCTTCAGCAACTTACGGCTCGCCTGAGCGAACAGGGCATACTTGTTCAAATCAAAGGCAGAGCTGTAGTCGACCGTTTGGGGCCCGGCGGAGGTAAAGATCCGGCTGAAAGTGCTGTTGTTGTACCTGACATACTCGTATCCGGCGCCGTAGTTGAATTTAAGATCACCCAGCCTGAAGGTGTTCTCGATGCGCAGTTTGTTCTCGGCTTCCTGTGAGCGGTAGCGCAGCAGCAGGTTCTCTTCCGAGCTGTCGTCGTTGCCGGCGTACTTTTCCGCTTCGTTGTTCAGCATATTGCGGCTGAGAACGAACAGCCAGAAGCCGTGCTCGCCGTAGTGGCGGTATGCCAGGCCATTGGTATAGTTCCATTGTGGGTTCACAGGCAACTGGTTGAGCAGGAACTGCTGCTCTTCCGTTTCATTGGCATCCAGGTTGAGCTCGAACTGGTCGATAGCGCCCAGGCCGATGAAGGTAAGCTCGTTCTTCTTGTTTATCCTGTACTTCACCTTGGCCTGGAAGTCATTGTAGGTTGGCAGGAAAGGCAGTTGCAGTGCTTTGAACAGAAACTGCAGGTAGGACCTCCGGGCAGAGGCCAGGAAGGTAACCTTCTCTCCGATGGGCCCTTCCAGGGCCAGGCCGATATCGGTAGCGCTAACCATAAAATTGCCGCCGAAGCGGTCGTCGCGGCCGTCGCGCTGGCGAAAGTTGAACACCGAGCTCAGCGCATTGCCGCGGTTGGCAGGAAAAGCGCCGCTATAAAAATCCACTTCCCGGATGAAGTTGACGTTGATCAGGCCCACCGGGCCGCCGGAAGCGCCCTGGGTAGCAAAGTGGTTGATATTGGGCACTTCGACATCATCCAGAAAAAAGCGGTTCTCGTTGGGCGCGCCGCCGCGGATGATGAGGTCGTTGCGAAAACTGGCGGTCGTCGTAACGCCTGGTAGCGACTGCACCACGCGCGAGATGTCGCGGTTGCCGCCGGGGTTGCGCTGGATCTCGGCAACGCCAATAGTGCGCAGGGAAACAGGGCTCTCCTCTGTTTTGCGGAAAGGAGAAGCTTTCACCACCACCTCTTCCAGGTCCTTGATCGCTTCCTCCAGCCTGAAATCCACCTCGGCCGGTTTGGCATTGGCCACTTGTATTTCGTATGCCGTTTGACCGGAATACCCCAGATAACTCGCACGCACATTATACAGCCCAGGTTCGAGGCCGCTGATCTCGTAAGCGCCGTCGATGTCTGTAGTGGCGCCTTTATCAGTTCCCAAGAGCAACACATTGGCAAAAGGTATCGGCTCATTGGTCAGCGCATCGGTGATCTTGCCCTTAACGATGCCGGTTTGGGAAAAAAGCGAAACGCCAAAAAAGAAAAAAGGAAACACTGCTTGTACGATCTTGCTTAAGCTCATTGCACGAAAATTTAGGCGTTTTAACAGGAATGGCACATTAAGGTTTTCATCCGGGGTGCTATTTATTTTTCTACCTCCATTTTTCCTATATTCATACCATGAAAATTTTGATTGCCTGCGATTCTTTCAAAGACGCACTACCCGCCGTAGAGGCATGCCAGGCCATAGCACGGGGCGTGCAACGGGCGCTGCCGGCAGCCGAACTCATCCTGTCGCCGCTGGCCGATGGCGGCGAAGGCACAGCCGATATCCTTACCTACCACAGCCAGGGGCAACGCATCGAACTGGAGGTGAACGGCCCGTTGTTCCAACCGGTAAAAGCGTCGTACGGCCTGTCGGGCGACGGCCAGGCCGCCTTTATCGAGATGGCAGCGGCATCGGGCCTGCCGCTGCTGAAGCAGGAAAGCCGCAACCCTCTTCTGACTACGACTTTCGGCACCGGCGAGCTGATCAGGGATGCCGTCGGGCGGGGTGCCAAACACATCCTGCTAGGCATCGGCGGCAGCGCCACCAACGATGCCGGCATGGGCATGGCGGCAGCGCTCGGCTACCGCTTTCTGAGCGAGGAAGGAGAAGTGCTGCCCGCCACGGGCGCCAACCTGGCCAGGGTGGATGTCATCGACAACAGCCATGCCCTGTTCGGGCCGGGTGAGCTGCGGGTAGAGGTGTTATGTGATGTCGACAACCCTTTGTACGGCGAGCAGGGCGCTGCCTATGTCTACGCTCCTCAGAAAGGAGCCGATGAAGCTGCCGTTCAGGAACTGGACAACGGCCTGCGGCATTTCGCCCGGAAATTGAAAGACAAATTCGGCCAGGACTTTGCAGATACGCCCGGCGCCGGCGCTGCCGGCGGCCTTGGCGCCGGTGCGATGGCCTTTCTGGGCGCCACGCTGCGCCCCGGCATCGAGACGGTGATGGAACTCTCCGGGTTTGACGCGTTGCTACCGGCCGCCGGCCTCGTCATCACAGGAGAGGGTATGATCGACAACCAGACGTTGCGCGGCAAGCTGATCCACGGTATTGTGCGCAGGGCGCAGGCACAGAGTGTGCCGGTGATCGCCCTTTGCGGCGCCCTGCTGGCCAAGCCTGAAGAGATAGAGGCCATAGGGCTCAAGGCCGCTTTCTGCATCCAGAACCGCCCGCTAAGCCTGGCAGAGGCGCTGCCGGAAACCGCGCTGCACCTGGAACGGACGGCGGATCAGGTGGGGCGGATACTGGGGCTGGGGCCGCTATTTTGATCTATGGTTTGGCAGGGCTCCATGCTTGCACAGCTGCCCTGACAATGAGCCAACGAAGCCATGAAACATACCCCACTGCTGTTCGATGGTTACCACTCCAGTATTTTCTCCGCGGTTTCGCCCTTTTTGATTTCTATTTCAAAACTTGCCTTACCCGCGCCTTTAATTTGCTCTATCTCTACCTTGTATTTGCCGGTAGCCAGTTCGAAGGCCTTGGGGTTGTTGCCGGCATGGGTATAGGTACGGCCCTGGGCAACGGGCGCCCTGTCGTCAGGGCGGATGATACGAACAATGGCGTCAACCAGGCCGGAGGCGTTTCGAACCCCTACTTTCAGCGTACCACTTTCAAACTCATGGCTAAAACTGGCGCGTTCGTTCCCCTTGACCTGTATGTCCCGGATCACCACCTTATCGACACCTTTGACCTCGGCCGAGCCAATTTCCACGAAGTAGGCGCCGGCAGTAAGAGTGAACACTTTAGGGTTGTTCGCCGCAGAGCGGTACGAGCGCCCCGAGGCCACCGCAGGGCCGCCGGCAGTGCTGAATACGTTGATAGTAGCGTCACTCAGTTCACCATTTCGGGTGACGCCGATAGCAAGTTCCCCGGTAGAGAAATCAGCGGTATACCTTACCGTATCGCCTTCGGCGATTTTGGCCTCGAAGGACTGCCGGGCTGCTCCTTTCATTTTTACAGCGTCGATATCCACTTTATATGTGCCTTTCGGCAGCCGGATGAGGCGGGGGTTGGTTTCAGGGCTTTGATACGTACGGCCGCCAGCCACCCAGCCGCCTTTTTCATCCCTGACGTTGACCGACAGGTCCGTCAATTCGCCGTTTTCCACTCCTTTCACCCAGAGGAAGCCGCCGGTGGTATCCAAAGGAGTCTCCACAGCCTGTTCCAGCGCCCCATTTAGCGATTCGCTGTCTTTGGCATCGAAATACAGCCCCCCTCCGGCCTGGGCGATACACTCCAGCTGAGCGACGCTCTCTTCTTCCAGGCCGAAGCCTACGACGTGGAGCACCAGGGGCAGCCCCTGCTCGCGGGCCAGGCGGGCTGCTTCGCAGGGGTCGGCGCCACAGGTTTCCAGGCCGTCGCTGACCAGGATGGCCGTCGTAGCCTGCCTGGCGTCGCTGAGCAATGCGAAGGCCTGTTTAAGGGAAGCCGTAATGGGCGTCTTCCCCGTTGGGTTCAGGGCTTTCATTTTTTCTGCCGCCGCCGCCTTATCCAAAGGAGCGATAGGCATCAGCAGCTCGATATCTTCACAGTCGTCCTTATGGCGGTGGCCGTAAACCATGAGGCCCAGGCGGGTGCCCGCCGGCAGTTTATCCATCAACCGGCTTATAGACTGCCGGGCCACTTCGATCTTGTATTCACTGCCCGCCTTCGCCCACATAGAGCCTGAGCCATCGAGTATGAGCAGGATATCCGGAGTAGCCGTTTTTTCCTGTGCGAAAAGCGTAGAGAAGCATAAAAGGAGGAGCAAAATAAAAATCGCAAACCGATTCATACAGCTAGGTTTTAGGTTACTACGCAAATATATTATTTTGAGCCTGATTCAGGGAAGAACGCCTGTTTTTAACAGCCCCCCTCCGCCGCCTGACGGGTAGATGAGGAGATTTGGCGACGGGGTGACGGGGTGGCCCCGTGACAGGGATACTGTGGATACTGTGATATCCAGGCTAACTTGAAACCCTGAAACCTGACACGAGCGAAGCGACTGATGGAATAAACTCTGAACAGTCCCCCTTATGGCCTTCATGGCCAAACCACCAAACATGTACCGACACAACATTTCCTCTTTCGGGGATTACAGCCTTCACGAGCTGGCAGATGAAGCGGCTGGCAACCGTCTGGCCATCGTTCCAGGTTTCGGCGCCTGCATCCTGGCCCTCCAACTGCAGGGGCAATCCATACTCGACGGTTACCAGGCCCCAACAGAGATGGCCATCAACCGCTGGGGCAAGAACACGCTGTTATTCCCCTTTCCCAACCGTTTGAAAGCGGGGCATTACCAATGGGGCGGGCGCGAATATCAGTTCCCCGTCAACGATTTCCAAACCGGCAACGCCCTGCACGGGTTCGGCCCTGCCAATCAGGCCATGGAGGTATCGGAAGTGGACATCCAGCCCGGCCAGGCGCGCATCCGGTGCACCTTTCGCTATGACGGGCATTTCAGCCACTATCCCTTTCCCTTCGTTTTCAGTTTCGGGTTGCTGCTCACCAACCCGGGCGAGGTAGACATAACGTTCAGCGTGCTAAACGAGGGGCGCAGTGCAATGCCATTTGGCATGGGCTGGCACCCTTATTTCCAGTTGTCCGATACGGTAGACGAGCTGTCGCTGGAGCTGCCGCCCTGCGAAATGGTGGGCATCGGCCCGGCGATGACCCCGACTGGCAAGCGGTATGAATACACCACTTTCACTCAGCTTCGCAGGCTGGGCGCCGAAGTACTGGATAATTGTTTCGTTTTACAACAGCAAAGCGGCAGGGCCCGGATCACGCTTATGGGCAGTAAAGGCCGTATGCAATACTGGCAGGAAGCGGGGCCGGAGCGGTTCGGCTTTCTGCAGTTGTTCACGCCACCCCACCGCCGCTCGCTGGCTATCGAGCCCATGAGTTGTAATATTGATGCATTCAACAACGGGGAGGGGCTGTTGCGGCTGGAAAGCGGCCAGGAGGCCACTGCCCGGTTCGGGTTTGTCTTTGAGGCAAAAAAATAGCCGGAGCACTGATACCCTCCGGCTATTTCCTTCCTTAATAGTGTTCAACTAATACGTTCTCCCTTGGAGATTTTGCGTAGGCCTTAGCGTTACGCGCCCAGGTATGACTTCAGCAGCTTGCTGCGGTTGGCAGAGCGCAGTTTGTTGATGGCCTTGTCTTTGATCTGGCGGACGCGCTCGCGCGTCAGGCCGAACTTCTCTCCGATATCTTCCAGCGACATGGGGTGTTCCACGCCGATGCCGAAGTACAATTTGATGACGTCACACTGGCGGTCGGTCAGCGTGCTGAGGGAACGTTCGATCTCTTTGCGCAGAGATTCCAGATAGTCGAGGGCAGCGTCCGTATCGGGGGTGCTGCTATTCTCGAGAACATCGAGCAGGGAGTTGTCCTCTCCTTCGACGAAAGGAGCATCCATGGATACGTGGCGGGCGGCGACACCGAGGGTCGTCTCCACTTCTTCCGTGGGGATCTCCAGCAGTTCGGCCAGTTCTTCGGCGGAAGGTTCACGTTCATATTCCTGTTCCAGTTCCGAAAAAGCTTTGTTGATCTTGTTCAGGGAGCCTACCTTATTGAGGGGCAGGCGCACGATGCGAGACTGTTCGGCCAGGGCCTGCAGGATCGACTGGCGGATCCACCATACGGCGTAAGAGATAAATTTGAAGCCCCGGGTCTCGTCAAAACGCTGGGCGGCTTTGATCAGGCCCAGGTTGCCTTCGTTGATAAGGTCGCTAAGGGATAACCCCTGATTCTGATATTGCTTCGCTACAGAAACCACGAAGCGCAGGTTGGCTTTGGTAAGCTTTTCCAGAGCAGCTTGGTCACCTTGTTTGATCCGTTTGGCCAATTCCACTTCTTCCTCAGGCGTCAGCAAGTCCACTTTTCCTATTTCCTGCAGGTATTTCTCCAGGGATTGGCTTTCCCGGTTGGTGATAGACTTCGTAATCTTAAGCTGTCTCATGTACGCAGAATAGTTTTTAAGTTTAAAATGGTGTAGTAAGACTTATGAAATGAAAGCGGGTTAATAGGGAGGATATGACGGGATCACTTGCGGTTTTGTGTTCAGTAGTAGTCTTTTGTGAGATGTTTATGGATCTTCTGCTACTCACTGTCGTTTTTGATGCCCTTTGATTAAGAAATTTAGCCCACAAAAGTAGGGTAAAAACCAATGCTAGTCAATAGCTGCCAAATAATATACCAAATACAAGCTTTGCAACAAACCGAACCCTGAAATAGTTCCCTCTGCCATCGGAAATTTTGCCTGGCGTTTCAATACCATTCGTTTTGCATTTCTTTTCATTGGGCAATTCCCGTATGGTTTTCACCTGGCACACCCATATTTCTGACGGCGATTTGGGAAAGGCCGCTGTTGGAAAAAGCCCAAAATATATCGGCGAACCCATTTTTTGGAAAAATCATTTTTTTCTTTTTTATTGTGGGGCATCATCCTGGGCTACAAACTGCTTGCCTGCACCCTCCTCCAGTTACTGGCAGGCGGTTTTGGGAAGCGGCATGGATTCTTGCGGTATGCCCTACCGGAAGGGGCCGGATTATTTGATGCCAAGTACTTTATACCAAGCAATTTTCAAGTATGGAAAGAGTTAAGTTTGAATTGGAATTTATCTTCCGGGCCTCTCCCACCATACTCTATACCTTTCTGACCACCCCGGCCTGCCTCGTTCGCTGGTTCTGCGACGAAGTGGACATCCATGCCAATACCTATACGTTCTTCTGGAGTGGTTCGGAAGAAGTTGCTGAAATCCTGGACGACATCGAGGACGAACGCCTGCGTTTCCGCTGGGTGGAAGCGGAGAACGAGAAAGAATACCTGGAATTCAACATTTCCCAATCTCCCGTAACGGGTGAAACTATTCTGGTCATCACGGATTTCTGCGACGAAGACGAACTGGAAGACCAAAAGCAGCTCTGGGAAAGCCAGATGCAGGAACTACGCAAGGAAACCGGAGGGTAGCCCTCCCCTGGACATGCAAAAACCGGAGTGTATGACCCTCTATTTCGGCATCGCGCTGGACGAGCAAGCTCTGCCTGTGCCGGCACATGCTACCGGCGGCCGGCACGTCCTTGGCCCTCAGGGCCTGTTGTTGTTCCTGGAATCTCACCTGGGCCTGGCCGGCCATCCCCGCGACGACGAATACCTGCGTATCGAACAATACCGGCAGGTGCTGCACAGGCACCTGGAATCCGGAGCCCACCCTTTTTACGCAGCTTCCTTCGCTGCCGACCAGTTTGCCACCGCCGCCAACCTCCTGCAGCGGCGCGATGAACTGCTGCTTGCCGGTTGGGGATTCGCCTTGTCGCCGGAATTACCGGAACGCCTGCGCTGCCTGGCAGAACTGGAAGCGCTCATCCAGGACAAAGCCCACCAGCTTGAGCTATCGGCGGGTTATGCCGGGCGCTACGACGAGGCGATCCGCCGGCTCTCCGGGAGCAGGCTACCGCTGAGCGAAGCTTTTATCAACGAACCTATGGAGGTGCTTCCCGTCCATTTCCGGCGGCTGTTCGCCCTGTTTCGCGAGCAGGATATCCCTGTCGTACAACTGGAAGCCCGCCCGTCGGACACCGACACCGACCTGGGCCGGCTGCAGCAGGCGTTGCTGCAGCCTCAGGGTAAAGCTGGCCGGCAACCTTTGAAGGGCGACGGCTCGCTGCTGCTGCTGCGCGGCAAACGCGAGTCGGGCCTGGCAGCATACCTGGCCCAGCTGTTGCGCCTCAACCCTGAATTTCGCCCGGCGGCACTGATACCCGGCCAAAACCCGGCGCTGGGCCAGGCGCTCATACACGAAGGGTTGCCCAGCCTGGGCCTACTGTCGGCATCGCTGGCCCGGCCGACCCTGCAGGTGCTCAAACTGGCGCCCGTCTTCCTCTGGGAGCCTATCGACCCCTATAAGATCATGGAGTTCGTCTCGCTGGCCATCAAACCTCTGGAGCGGGAATTGTCCAACCGCATCGCGGCCCAGATGGCGCAAACGCCCGGCCTGGGGGGGGATGCCTGGCGCGCTACCATTGCCCGCTATTTCGACGAGATGCGGGAGCGGGCGGCCCGCGACAGGAGTATCGACCTCGAGAAGATCAACTTTCAGTACAATTTCTGGTTCAACCGCCGGCGCTACGATATCGCTTCGGCCGTACCCAAAGAGGATGCCGTCGAGGTTTTCGCCTACCTGGCCCGCTGGGCCTATGAAGCCTTCGAAGAAGAAGGGGGCAAAAACAATTCCCTGCTGGTGCTGAGCGAGCAGGCAAAACGCATCCGGGAGCTCCTGGAGGCTCTGCCTGAAGTGCAGCTGTCCAACCTTGAACTGGAGCGCATTGTGCGCACCATTTACGAACCGGCGCCGGTACAGCTCGGAGCACGGGAATGCGGCTTTATGCCCTATACCCTCCATCCGGGCGCCATCATCGGGCCGCTGGATAAACTGGTGTGGTGGAATTTTATTCAAAATGAACCGGAGCACTTTTTCTCACGCTGGTACCAGCCGGAGCGGGCCTATCTGGAAGCACAAGGCCTTGCCCTGGAGGGGCCCGACACCGAGAACGATCGCCTGCTATGGCAACGTAAGCGCCCTGTTTTCCATACGCAAAAGCAGCTGCTACTCCTGCTGCCCGAAACGGCAGGCGGGCAGGATGCCCACCCCCATCCCCTGCTGGGGGATATGGAAGCTGCGTTTGGCAGCCTTGCTTCTATTACCTGCGACATCGACAGAACAGAATCGCCTCCTCTGCTGGCCCGGCATTTTCATCTGCCTGCCTATACGAACCTGGCCCGGCGGCGCCTGGGCAGAGCGAAACCCTTCCTGCAGGTCCGCTCGGCCGACAAACTGGGCAGGCGGGAAGAGGAAACGCTAACCAGCCTGGAAACCCTGCTATACTACCCCTATCAATGGGTCTTCCAACACCAGATACGCCTACGCAAATCCTCTATCCTCAGCATCGTCAAAGAGAAAACCCTGATGGGCAACCTCGCCCACCGCCTATTCGAAAAACTGCTAGGCCAGGACATCCAAAACTGGGAACGCCTGCAGGTGGAAGCTTTCATTGACCGCGAAGCGCCGACACTGCTGGCACGTGAAGGGGCCGTCATGCTGTTGTACGGCAAAGAGCCCGAACGAGCGGGTTTTCTGCAGCGCGTGAAATTCGCCGCCTGGAGCCTTACCCAGCACATCCGGGAGAACCAGTGGCAGGTCAAAGCCACGGAAATGCCGCTGCAGGGGCGCTTTCTGGATATCGCCGTCAGCGGCAGGGCCGACCTCGTGCTGGAGAGAGGAGCAGAACTGGCCGTTATCGACCTCAAATGGCGGGGCGCCCGGTATCGCGAGGAAAGCATCCGCAATGAAGAAGACCTGCAACTCGTACTATATTCCAAGCTGCTCGGCGAAGACGGGGCATGGGCGCACACCGCCTATTTTATCATGGAGAAGGGCCAGTTGCTGGCCCGCAACAAACAGGCCTTTCAGGAGATCAACGCCATCGCCCCTCAGTCTGACGGAGCCGAGGCCAACCAGCGCATCCTGGCGCGTATGGAGGCAACATACCGCTGGCGTGTAGAACAGATACGGGCCGGCAAGGTAGAAGTGCGCTGCGAACAGACCCGCATGAGCCTGGAGGAAGCCTATAGCGGCCACCCTCTGACGGGCCTGCTGGAAATGAAAACAGGCGACGCCCCTTTCGACGACTACCGCACGCTGATCAATCTCATCGAATAACAGGGCATACCGGCGCCTTTTACGATGCGCTCCCCCTAATAAATTTGATGCTCCCCCTTTTTTTATATAAAAAATAATAATAAATTCGCAGTGGAATCCGCATCTTTGCAATGACTGGATGGGAAAGCCTGATAAGAACTTTTTAACCAGTCCATCCTCTTGAGAGACTTCCCAAGCCTGCTGATGATACGGAGCGCCAAAGCGTTCCCCGTTGTTAATTATTATATTTATCCCCCCCCCCGATTATCACTGCCGGCAGGCTTTGCGCGGACGCATTGCCTTGACATTGTTGATCGCATTCTTTCAAACTAGTGTAAAACCGCATTTCACATGAAACTCAGAGTTTTACTACAGGCGCTAGCCCTGTTACTCCTTGTAAGCCCTGTGGCCCAATCCCAAACCAACGTAAGTTGTATCGACGCTAACCTTTCTGTGGTAGGGGGGGCAACGGAGATCATCACCTGCGAAGGCGACGGCATAGCCACTACCTACCGATTTAAGGTCAAGCCTTTTGCGATGCCATTTGGCTACCTCGTTACCGATGAAAACAACATCATCCTGCACTTCGGCCTAAGCAATGTGATCAGCTTCGAAGGCCTGGGCGGTGGCAACCTCCGCGTATGGGCCTTCTCCTTTCTGGGAACGCCAACCGTCCATCTCGGAGAGGATGCTACTACCGCCCAACTGGCCACGCTCTGCTGGAACCTGACGAACAACTACATCCCGGTCATCAACTTCGTGCCCGATGCCGGAGCTGTGTCTACTGTCGACGGCAACACCTCGGCCTTTGTCTGTACCGGCGACGGCACGCCCGACGTGCTGGAATTCACCAATACCTCTACTGCCGGCCAGCAATACGCCTACCTCATCACCGATGAGAACAACGTCATTATCGATATCGCCAGCGGCAGCTCTTACGACTTTGAAGGCTCTGCCGAGGGTGTCTACCGGGTATGGGGCCTGGCCCATGGCGGCAACATCGAAGCCATGGTGGGTGACACCGTAGGGGTATCCCAACTGGCGGGCGATTGTTACGGGGTTTCGGAAAACTTCATCGAGGTCACCAGCTCACAACCCGATGGCGGAACGGTTGAGCTGTCGAACGGAACGGCTTCCACCACCATTTGCGTGGAAGACGGCGTTGCGGACGTGCTTTCCTTCACCCATCAAAGCGCCGCCACCACGGCATACGTCTACCTCATAACGGACGAAAACAACACCATCATCGAGGTGGTGGACACCGACAACTACGATTTCGAAAGCCCGGGCTCCGGGGAATGGCGCGTTTGGGGCCTGTCTTATACGGGCAACCTGCTTGCAGCCCCCGGCCAGGATGCCGGCACCGCTACGCTCAGCTCCGACTGTTTCGACCTGTCCGACAACTATATCACCGTCATCAGGCAGGTAGCCGAAGGCGGGTCGGTTGCTCTGGATAACGGCGACACCGAAGCCCTGGCCTGTGTCGGTGATGGCGAAGCCGACCTGTTCACGTTCACGAACGACTCGCCCGGCGCCGACAACTATACCTACCTCATCACCGATGAGAACAACATCATCCTGGCCTTCGCCCCGGACGGCACTTTTGACTTCGACGGCGCCGGCACCGGTATATGCCGGGTGTGGGGGCTGGCCTACGCAGGCAACCTGCTCGCCGAGGTGGGCGACGATGCAGCCAGCGTAGTGCTCGCCGATGGCTGTTTCGGCCTTTCGGCCAACTTCATCACCATCAGCCGGGAGACAGCTATCGGTGGTGAGATCCTTTTCAGCGACGGGTCTAACCTGAAGTATACCTGCCCGGGCGACGGTAATGCCGACCTGCTTTCTTTCGACAGCACCGGCGCGGTAGGTTCCTTCACCTACCTCATTACCGATGAACAGGGCATCATCCTGAACATCCCTGCGGGTGACAGCTTCGATTTTGATGGCGCTCCGGTTGGTATATCCTACATCTGGGGCCTGGCCTATTCCGGCAGCCTCACCGCAGCAGTTGGCGACACCGCTTCGGCCTCCGTGCTGTCCGACGGTTGCTTCAGCTTGTCTGATAACTACATCGCCGTGATCACGCAGACGCCGGAAGCCGGCCAGGTGGAAACGGAAGATGGTGAAACAACGGTATACACCTGCCCGGGCGACGGCAATCCCGATATCGTCCGCTTCGATAGCGTTTTTGCGGGTATCACGCCCTTCGTTTATGTCATCACCGACGAAAACGATGTCATTCTGGGCTTCCCGGGAACCGACAATTTCGATTTCGACGTCGCGCCTCCGGGTAATTGCCACCTCTGGGGCCTGGCCTATACCGGCAGCCTCACCGCTTCCCCCGGCGATACGCTGACGACGGCGACGCTGTCGGACGACTGCTTCGACCTGTCTAACAACTTCATCACGATAGTACGGGAATTGCCCGAAGGCGGCACGGTAGCCACTGAAGACGGCGAAACCACCGTTTACACCTGCCCGGGCGATGGCAACCCCGATATTGTCCGCTTCGACAGCACGGGTACCTCGAGCGGCCCGTATGCCTATATCATCACCGATACCAATAACGTCATCCTGGCCCTGCCTGCGGGCGATAGCCAGGATTTCGACGCTGCGCCAACGGGCATCTGCCGGGCCTGGGGCCTGGCCTATACCGGCAACCTCACCGCCGTAACCGGCGATACCGCCTCACTCGTCAACCTGAGCGACGACTGCTTCAGCTTGTCGGAAAACTATATCACCGTTATCCGCCAGGCGCCTGACGGCGGCACGGTAGCCACCGAAGACGGCGCGACGGAAGTGGCCATCTGCCCGGGCGACGGCAACCCCGACATCATCCGCTTCGACAGCACAGGCACTTCCGGCCCGTATGCTTACGTCATCACTGACGAAAACAATATCATCTTATCCATTCTGTCCGGTGACGAGGTAGACTTCGACATCGCCGGCGTAGGTATTTCCCGTGTTTGGGGCCTGGCCTATACCGGCTCTATCACTGCTGTCGTTGGCGACGACGCCGGCGCGGTGCAACTTTCCGATGACTGCTTCGACCTGTCCGACAACTATGTGGCCGTGATCCGGCAGGTGCCGGTGGGTGGTATCGTGGCAACCGAAAACGGTGAGACGGAAGTCTATGTCTGCCCGGGCGACGGCATGCCGAATATCGTTTCGGCCGACAGTAGCGGCACACAGGGCCTGTACACCTATGTGATCACCGACGAAAACAACGTCATCCTGAATATCCCCGCCGGCGACAGCTTCGACTTCGATAACGCGCCGGCCGGTACCTGCCACATCTGGGGGCTGGCCTATTCCGGCACGCTCACCGCTGTTATAGGTGATGACGCCACCGCCGTGGCCCTGAGCGACGATTGTTTCGACCTGTCCGACAACTATATCACCGTGGTACGGGTAACGCCGGATGGGGGTACTGTAGCCAGGCAGAACGGCACTACAGAAGTGTATATCTGCCCGGGCGACGGCAGCCCCGATATCGTTTCGGTGGATAGCAGCGGTACGGCAGGGCTGTATACCTACGTGATCACTGACGAAAATAACATCATCGTGAGCCTGCCCACCGGCGACAGTTTCGACTTCGACAGCACGCCAACCGGCGTACTGCGCATCTGGGGGCTGGCCTATACGGGCAACCTCACCGCCGCAATAGGCGACGACGCTGCAGCCGTATCGCTGAGCGACGATTGCTTCGACCTGTCCGACAACTTCGTGACGGTTACGCTGGAAACGCCTGATGCCGGGCTCATCTCTTCCGGCGCAGGGCCAGTCAATGTTGAGATCTGTGTCGGCGATGCATTCTCCGATGTCGTTGAGTTCGTGGTAGACGGCGCATCCAACTCCAACTACCTGTATATCGTCACCGACGAGAACGACTTTATCATCAGCGCGCTGGACACGACGGCTTTCAACTTTAATAATGCCCTGGCAGGCACGTACAGGGTTTATGGCCTGGCCTTCACCGGCAACCCCATCGTCATCCCCGGCGATAACATTTTTGATATCAGCCTGTCGACCGATTGTTACGACCTGACCGATAACTTCCTGGAAATATCGGCTATCGGGGTAGATGGCGCGACCATTTTCACCAGCGCCGGGGTAGGCGTTACGGAGCTTAACCTATGCGTTGGCGACGGCGTAGCAGACCTGATACAGTTCTTCGCCACCACTTCCGCAACGGATGCATCGTACACCTTTGCTGTCACCAATGAGGACAACATCGTGATCGGCTTCATCCCCGGCGACGAGTTCAACTTCGAACTTGCTGGCCCTGGCATTGCAAAAATATGGGGCATCTCCTATACCGGCACGTTGACGCTGAACATAGGCGACGACATCACCACTGCTATACCTTCCAGCGCTTGTTACGACTTTGCGGCCGAACCCATCACCATTATCCGCGACCTGCCGGAAGGGGGTATGGTGTCTTCCAACGGCGCAACAGCTGTACAGGTGTGCCCTGGCCCCGACAGCGGCATCGTCCCGCTGGAGACGTCCAGCACGGCCATCAACGCCTATGTCTATATACTTACCGACACCAGCAACGTCGCCCTGGGCATCTATACGGAGAGCGAGGTCGATTTCGTGCCGCTGCCGGTAGGATACTACCACGTATGGGGCCTTTCCTACACTGGATTCCTGAACGCCTTCCTGGGACAGGACGTAACAACGGCCACCCTGTCCAGCAGCTGTTTTGAGCTTTCCGGCAACTTCGTGTCCGTTTACCGCGGGCCCGATGTCGATGGAGGCGCCGTTTCCACGGTTTCCGGCCTGGATACGATCTACACCTGCCCGGATGGCATCCCCGACCTGGTCATCATGGAGACGAGCAGTGCAGATGCGAACTATCGCTACATCATTACCAACGGGAACAACCGGGTGATCGTAGCCGATGTGGAAAGCAACTTCATCGACTTCGAAGGAGCAGCTCCCGGCATATATCACATTTGGGGGGTATCCCTGAATGGCGACATATTGCTGGGCTTCAATGACGATATCCTCACCGAACAGGTAGCCAGCGACTGTTACCAATTGTCGGACAACTACATCACGGTCGTCCGTGAAGCGCCCAATGGAGGCCTGGTGCTGACGGGCCAGGGCGAGGATGTAGTGAACGTCATCGTAGGCGATTCCATTCCGGATGAGATCACCTTTGTCAGCATCGGCGCTGCCCCCAATGCGCCGTTCACCTACGTCATAACGGATGCCGACAACGTCATTCTGGAGATGCTGAACGGGGATACGAAAGACTTTGAAGATGACGGCCCCGGCGTCAGCCGCGTATGGGGGCTATCCTATACGGGCGCCATTATCGCTGCGCCGGGCGACACAGCATCTGTGGCCGCACTGTCCGATGATTGCTGGGACCTGTCCGACAACTTCGTCGTCGTCAACCGCATCGACAGCCCGGGCTTTGCCGAAGAGCAGGCCGGCGAACAGGCCGGCACGATCCAATCGCTGGTGATAGCGCCCAACCCTGCATCCGAGAACATCGTGGCCTCCTTCCGGCTGAGCGAAGAAGCCGCACCGGTAAGTAGACTCCGGATCCTCGACAGCAGAGGCCAGGCCGTGGAAAACCTGCAAGTGCTCTCAGTTCCAGGTGAGAACCGTTACGAGTTGCAGGCTACCAGCTGGCAGGCAGGGCTGTACATCGTGTACCTCAATAATGGCGGCGACGTGAAAGTGAAAAAGCTGATCGTTGTGCGGCCGTAAAGATATTACGCACCTATTGAGAAAAGAAGAGGCCCGGTGGTGTTCAAACACCCCGGGCCTTCTTATTGGGCCGCCGGGCCTATGCCGGCGTAAGCAGTCTCAGCGGGATACCCAGGTTTTTTTTAAAAATTGTATGTAAACCCGAAGCGGATATCAAAAGGCAGGTCGAGGGAGTTGTCGTCCTGCAGGAGGTTGTACAGCAGATAGATCTCATAGCCCCATACGCCGTTGCCGTCGTTGTAGCCCCCCCCGATAAAGGCGTTATTGGTCAGGCGGCGGTTGACCTGCCAGTCGCGGCTGACGGTATTATAAGAAAGGGAGGACACCTCATTGTCAAAGCCGTACTCGGCATGGGCGAAGATGGTGCGGGCGATCTTGAAGCGGGTAAAGGCTCCCAGGCCATAGTTGAACAGGTTGGTGGACTCTACGCCGTCGATCGTCCCGGTTTCCGCCCGGTATAGAATGTACATCAGCGATGCGCGCGGCCCGACGGAGAATTTATCCGTGATCTTATACCCCACCATCGGCGAAAGGCCGAACTGGAATATGCTCTCGAAGCTGTTGCCGGAAAACCCCAACGAAAAGCCGCCACCATACCAAAGATGGCTGGCAAAGCTGCCGCTCTCGTCAAAGTACTTATCCGTTTCCGATTTTTTCTTTTTCGAACGCTGCCCATAGCCGTCTACCTGAAAAGCAAGCAGCAGTACGAGGAGCAGCAGGCTCAATTGTAAGATCCTTTTCATAGGTTATTTGAATTTTATACAAAGATAGGGTTGTTGATCGCAATTTGAGGTTAAGGAAATAACAAATACCAGAGAATAGGGTTCCTCCAGGCGCCCCTTTGGTTGCCTGAAACGCGCCGCTTTAACAAAAACTTAAGCAAGTGCCTGGACAAAAAACAAGCCCTCCATTGGAGATGTTGATCGTTGCTTAGCACTTGCGTAAATGTAAGATACCCGGCGAAAATCAAAATGCTCTTTTACAATCCCCATTTTACCCTTAATTTCATGCCCCGAAATGGCGCCAGCCCTAACCTCCAGACATCCCGACACATTGGAAGCGCCAAACACACGGCATTACACCTAGCTAATATTCTTACCAAAAGGCTTTTGAAAACAGGCTTTCACTGATCTTTCCTGCACACGGAAAAAGCATCAAACTGTAAAATAGCATCATGCAAAGACCCTGCTTACTCCTCTTGTTATTGCCCTTTTGGGCCACCCTGGCGCTGGGCCAGCCCATTTTTCGCGGACAGGCCATCGAAGGCGCTCCATCTGCGGAGCTCACACAGTCGTTTACCCATTTTGGAGTGTATCATATCGACGCACCGGCCATACACAGCTATCTTCAAAGCGCGGCAGATGGGGGCGCCAGCTTCCACCTGCGCCTGGGTAGCGACTACGACTGGCCTGTCAGCCTGGTGCCTAATGAGGTGCGGACAGACAACTACTCCTTCGTCCTGCAAACGGAGAATGGGCGGCAGTACCAGCCCCGCTCGGCAACCCGTACCTTTAAAGGACAGGCCCTGCTTCCACAGGGCGGCGGCGTGCGCCTGACGGTCAACGAGCACTTCATTTATGGCTTCCTGGAAGCAGGCGGAGAAACGTACTATATCGAACCCGCCTGGCTCTTCGACAAGCGCTATCCCGAAGACTACTATGTGGCCTACCCTGCCTCTGCCATCATTCGCAAGCCCGAATGGAACTGCGCCACCGACGAAGCCCATGAATTCCCGCAAGCTATAAGGCCGGCGCCCGACATGGAGCGCTCCGTTATGGCCTGCTACCAGGCCGATGTCGCACTGGCGGCAGATTTTCAGTTGTTCAGCGTGTTCGGGTCCGCTACCGGTGCAGAGGATTTCATGCTCGGCGTGCTGAACAATGTGCAAAGCAACTACGATAATGAGTTCAGCAACCAGATCGTCTTCGCTGTAGTCACCTATTTCGTATCCACCTGTTCGTCATGCGACCCCTGGCCTTCGACCACCAATTCGGGCGACCTGCTCGATGCATTCACCAGTTGGGGCAACTCCGGCGGTTTCGGCGCCATATCCAAAGACGTGGCGTCTTTGTGGACCAACCGCAACCTGAGCGGTGATGTGATCGGCGTAGCCTGGGTAGGCGGCCTGTGCTCCAACCTGGAGTACAACGTCCTGCAGCGCTTTTCCACCAATGCCGACCTGCTGCGGGTATTGCAGGCCCACGAGATAGGGCACAACTTCAACGCCAGCCACGATGCCTCCGGCAGCCCGTTCATCATGGCGCCTGCGGTACAAAATACATCTCAATGGTCTACGGCTTCCACCTCAACGATCAACAACTTCATCTCGGCTAAGGCCGGCCAGGGCAATTGCTTCGGCGCCTGCGGAAGCGTGCAGCCTCCAGTGGCCGTCATACAGGCGCCGGTGGAACATGCCTGCGCCGGGGGCTTTGTGCCCTTTACAGACGCTTCAGAGAATGACCCCGTGTCCTGGAGCTGGTCTTTCCCCGGAGGCATCCCTTCTACTTCAAGCCTCCAGAACCCCGTCGTGTTCTACCCCACTCCCGGCACCTATACCGTCACGCTGGAAGTCACCAACGCCGGAGGGTCCGACTTTACGGTGTTGAACACCGATATCCAGGTCGACAATAATGGAACCAAATACCTGTATTACGAGACCTTCGAAAACGGCCTCAACAACTGGCAGGTCGTAAACCCCGACAACAGCAAAGGTTGGGAACTCAAAGAGGTTGGAGGTACGCAATTCGGTTCGCAGGCGGCCTATATGGACAATTATTTCTACAATAGCCCCGGCGCCGTCGATGCACTGGTCTCACCGGCGATGGACTTTTCCGGCCAGACCGGTATCGTCCTGCAGGTGGATTATGCTTACCGCCGTTTCAACCCGCAGCGCAGCGACCAGCTCAAGGTACTGGTATCTACCGACGGTGGCGCTACCTTCCCCAACCAGGTCTTTGCCGGCCAGGAGAACGGCGGTGGCAACTTCGCTACGGCGCCCGACCTGACGACCCCCTTCACCCCTTCACTGGCCACCGATTGGTGTTATGCCGGCTCTTTCGGCGCCGACTGCCTGACGATCAACCTCTCGGCCTTTGCCGGCCAACCCAATGTGAAGATCAGGATCGAGAACGTCAACCAGCACGGCAACGGCATGTATATCGACAACGTGCGCGTCAGTGCCGATTGTATCCCGTTAGCGCCGCCGGCGCCCGACTTTATCGCCGATGTCACCAGCGGGTGCTTCCCCTTGGAAGTCAACTTCCAGGATTATACCATAGGCCAGGTAGATAGCTGGTCGTGGCAGTTCCCGGGAGGCCTGCCTTCCAGTTCCAGCGACCCCTTCCCCACCGTCACCTACAATGTACCCGGCACGTACAACGTGACGCTATCGGTAAGCAATGGCGCCGGTACGGAAACGATCACGCGTAATGCTTACATCACGGTGCAAGGCCTGCCGGAGCCCGATTTCATCTACAATGTCGACGGGCTTACCGGTTATTTTGACGACATTTCCACCGACGCCACCGAAGTGTTATGGCAGTTCGGCGACGGTAGCTCCAGCACCGAGCTAAGCACCTCCCACACCTACGCCAGCGCCGGCGAATATACCGTTACGCTGACGGCGACGAACGACTGCGGGCAGGCCTCCGTTTCCGAAACCATCATGGCAGAACAGCCTATACAGGCGGCTTTCTCTGCGGACACTCAAACAGGCTGCCCGGGAATGGCCGTCGCCTACAGCGATGAAACGATCGGCAACCCGGTATCCTGGCATTGGTTCTTCGAAGGCGGCACGCCCGCTTCCTCTGCCCTACCCAACCCCACCGTAACGTACAACCAACCAGGCGCCTACCAGGTTACCCTGGCCGTCGACAACGGCGCCGGCTCGGTAGATACTATCGTCCAGAATGGCTTCATCGTGGTTGGCGATGTTCCCGGCGCCGCCTTTAATACCACCTACACGGCGGGAGCTACCAGCGCCGCTTTTACCAATACGACCACCAACGGCAATAGTTACGCCTGGGATTTTGGCGACTCCGGTTCCAGCACGGCTGCAAACCCCACCCATGCTTTCCCGGGCGACGGCGTTTATTCTGTTATGCTCATCGCAACCAATGCATGCGGTAGCGACACGGCTTTCCACCCCCTCACGGTCGTAACCCTTCCGTCGGCGGGTTTTACCGCAACAACCACAACGGGCTGTGCGCCATTGACGGTGCAGTTCACCAATACTTCCAGTGCTAATGCCGTCAGCTATTTCTGGGCTTTCGAGGGCGGCGTACCGGATACTTCCACCCTCGCCAGCCCGGTAGCCACCTTCCCCGAACCGGGAAGTTATACCATCACACTGATCACAGGGAATGCCGCCGGCTACGATACCACTACCCAAATGGTGGCCGTAACCGGGCCGCCGCAGGCAGGCTTTACAGTGGCCAGCACCCTGGGGGAGACAGACATACAGACGGCCAATACTAGCGTGGGCGCCAGTAGTTACTTATGGGATTTCGGCGACGACAACGTAGCCGTAGGCCCGGCGCCAGCCCATACCTACACCGCCGACGGCCTGTACACCATCATAATGGTTGCCACCAATGCCTGCGGCAGCGATACGGCATCACAGGAAATTACCATCATCACGGCCCCTACGGCCAGCTTTGAGATCAGTGGTAACAGCGGCTGCGCACCCTTTACCGTGCAGCCAAGCGACCTGTCGAGCAGCAACGCTACGGCATGGCTCTGGTCGGCCCCAGGCGCCAGCCCGGAAAGTTCTACTGATCAAAACCCCGTTTTCGTATTCAATGCCCCCGGCAGCTACACCATCGAACTGGAAGTTTCCAATGCCGCCGGCAGCAGCTCGTACGCCCTGCCCGTCACGGTAGGCGGGCCGCCGCAGGCAGGCTTTACAGTGGCCAGCACCCTGGGGGAAACCGATATTCAGACGGCCAATACCAGCGTGGGCGCCAGCAGCTACTTATGGGATTTCGGCGACGACAACGTAGCCGTAGGCCCGGCGCCGGCCCATACCTACACCGCCGACGGCCTGTACACCATCATAATGGTTGCCACCAATGCCTGCGGCAGTGATACGGCATCACAGGAAATTACCATCATCACGGCCCCTACGGCCAGCTTTGAGATCAGTGGTAACAGCGGCTGCGCACCCTTTACCGTGCAGCCAAGCGACCTGTCGAGCAGCAACGCTACGGCATGGCTCTGGTCGGCCCCAGGCGCCAGCCCGGAAAGTTCTACTGATCAAAACCCCGTTTTCGTATTCAATGCCCCCGGCAGCTACACCATCGAACTGGAAGTTTCCAATGCCGCCGGCAGCAGCTCGTACGCCCTGCCCGTCACGGTAGGCGGGCCGCCGCAGGCAGGCTTTACGGTGGCCAGCACCCTGGGGGAAACCGATATTCAGACGGCCAATACCAGCGTGGGCGCC
Organism: Lewinellaceae bacterium; assembly: GCA_020636255.1. GTDB lineage: Bacteria > Bacteroidota > Bacteroidia > Chitinophagales > Saprospiraceae > JACJYE01. The sequence continues at coordinate 69,241 of JACJYE010000009.1, read as the reverse complement.
AGCAGCTACTTATGGGATTTCGGCGACGACAACGTAGCCGTAGGCCCGGCGCCGGCCCATACCTACACCGCCGACGGCCTGTACACCATCGTAATGGTTGCCACCAATGCCTGCGGCAGTGATACGGCATCACAGGAAATCACCATCATCACGGCCCCTACGGCCAGCTTTGAGATCAGTGGTAACAGCGGCTGCGCACCCTTTACCGTGCAGCCAAGCGACCTGTCGAGCAGCAACGCTACGGCATGGCTCTGGTCGGCCCCAGGCGCCAGCCCGGAAAGTTCTACTGATCAAAACCCCGTTTTCGTATTCAATGCCCCTGGCAGCTACACCATCGAACTGGAAGTTTCCAATGCCGCCGGCAGCAGCTCGTACGCCCTGCCCGTCACGGTAGGCGGGCCGCCGCAGGCCGAATTCAACTTCGCAGTGAACGGAATAAGCGTGCAGTTCTCCAACAGTACGCAAAACAGCAATACCGCTTTTTGGAGTTTCGGCGACGGAGAAACCAGTGCACTGCTGAGCCCCGAGCACGCATATAGCGCTCCCGGAGACTATCTGGTATCCCTGACTGCAGGCAATGAATGTGGTGAAACAACGGTTACCGATACCGTTACCATAAGCCTTTCGGCGCCTGTTGCGGCCTTTACTTCCACCAACACGGAAGGCTGCGCTCCGCTTACTGTCACGTTCACAAATCAATCCGCGAACGGAGAAAGTTACCAATGGCAATTTCCCGGAGGCACGCCCTCAACTTCAACAGAAGAAAACCCCGTAGTCATCTACGAGACACCGGGCATATATTCCGTTTCCCTCGTCGCCACCAACCCTGCCGGCAGCGGAGCATTAACAAAGATGGATCTCGTAAAAATTGACGGGCCGCCAGAAGGAGGCTTTACTTACGAACTTACCGAAGTCACAGCCAGTTTTACGAATACCTCATCGAATGCCGATACATACCTCTGGTTGTTCGGCGACGGCGAAAGCAGTACGGAAGAATCGCCGGTGCACAGCTTCCCGGGGGCGGGTGATTTTGCCGTGCAGCTCATCACCGCCAACGGCTGCGGCCAGGATACGGCCGGGCAGGTGGTCAGCGTAGTGGGAGAGGCTCCTACGCCGGCTATTACGGCTAGCGACAGCATGGGCTGCGCCCCCTTCACGGTGCAATTCCAGGGCAGCTATTCAGGCGGAGGCCCCGACAGTTGGTCGTGGTCGTTCCCGGGTGGCGAGCCCGCGGTTTCCGCTGAGCAAAACCCGATTGTAGTGTATAACGAGGCAGGGGCCTACAGCGCCAGCCTTACCGTTTCCAATGCCTTTGGAGAGAACAGTACGGCATGGGCCGGGACTGTAGCAGTAAATACGGCGCCAACGGCCTCGTTCACGTTCAGCCAGCAGGATGCCTCCATTAGCATCGACTCCGTAACTACCGGCGACGGCTGGTCCTATTTCTGGGATTTCGGCGACGGAAACAACAGCATGGAAACGGCTCCTGTGCATACCTATGCCGCCAATGGCATATACACCGTCACCCTAACCGTAACGAACGAGTGCGGCGAAGCCAAGGAGACTGCGCAAGTAGAAGTCATGATCACCGGCCTGGAGGACGAAGCCTGGCTGGAAAGCCTGCTCGTATTCCCCAACCCGAACCATGGGGCCTTCACCGTAGCAGTAGAAGGGCAGCCGGCCAACAGCCTGCAACTCGGCCTTTACAACGTCGTGGGCCAGCGGTTGCTCAGCGTAGAGGAAGATTTCCACACCGGCCAGGGGCGCTATTTGCTTGATGCATCGGCACTTCCGGCAGGCGTATACGTGGTGGAAGTCATCGCCGGCGGACGGCGGGCGTACCGGAGGGTGGTGGTGGAATAAATGTCAAACTGTGCAGTAATACATGAGTCATGCGAATTAGGGGCTAAATGCCCGGCTAACGGCCCGGCGGGCCGTCATCTTTGTAGCATAAACGGCGAAAGCCTGGTTCCCGGCCCGTAGGGCTGGTATCTAGTCTCGGTAAATGGTGCATTGCCCTGGAGATAGCGGCCCGTGCCTCGGCGCTGAAGCTGTGAGCAGCGAAAGCGACTGGGCCGCAGGCAATGGTTTTCTTCGATTTTCTACAAAGATATTACCCTCCGGCCAGCCGGAGCAGGCGCTAACGGGCCAAGCCTGGGCTTTCCGGGTTCTTCCCATTGCACCATCACCTTCTTCTTTAGCCCCTAATTCGCATGAGTCATCCCGAATTCTAGCAATTGTACCTGCGGCGAACCCAAGATGGTGCCGCCAGGCACAAAATATCGGTAGAAGTAGCGCCAACCAAAGCCTTCCGTGCCTTTAGGTACGGAATATACGCTCGGCTCGGTGCATTTATGCCGTACCTCACGGCACGGTAACCGGCTTTTGGGTATCCTTCTACCGATATTTCCCCCCTAAAGGGGTGGAGTGTTCCTGTTTTGAATGCACCCCTAAAATTCGGGATGATCCATGTTTATGATCGAACGGAACGTTACTATCTGGTTCCGGTTTACCGGATCTCCCAGGTCGTAGTACCCGCCAGCAGTTCGTCGAGCTGCCCCGGGCCTTTCTGCTCAACAGCAGCGGCCAGCTGGCCGTGCAGCAAGCTTTCATAGGTAGGGCGCTCCGCAGCATACAACACGCCAAACGGGCGGGGCAGTGCCGGCTGCCCCTCCTGGCCGGGGCCATCAAAAAAGCGGGCCAGAAGATGCGCTTTACAGACATCCTTTTCGTCGTGTATCCAGAGGTCGCCGGCCGAGTAGCCGTCGTTCTCCAGGCCTACCACTACCGGGCGGAAGCAATCCAGGCGAATGCCTTTTTCGTTGTTGGGGCCGAAGCGCAGGGGCTGGCCGTGTTCCAGGTAGATCGTCGTATCTGCTCTGCGTTCTTTATCGGTAAACACTTCGAAGGCCCCGTCGTTGAAGATGTTACAATTCTGATAGATCTCCAGGAAGGACGTCCCCTGGTGGGCATGGCTCCGCAGGATCATCTCCTTGAGGTGTTGGGGGTCGCGGTCCATAGCGCGGGCTACGAAGGTGCCGTCAACGCCAAGTGCGAAGGCCAGGGGGTTGACCGGGTGGTCGATCGAGCCCATGGGGGTCGATTTCGTGACCTTGGCCTCCTCTGATGTCGGAGAGTACTGCCCTTTGGTCAGGCCGTAGATCTGGTTGTTGAACAGCAGCACATTGAGGCCGACGTTGCGCCGCAGCAGGTGGATCAGGTGGTTACCCCCGATCGACAGGCCATCGCCGTCGCCGGTGACCACCCATATCTGCAGCTCGGGCCGGGCGATCTTCAGGCCAGTGGCCACTGCCGGCGCGCGCCCGTGGATGGAGTGCATGCCGTAGGTTTCCATATAATAAGGAAAGCGCGAGGAGCATCCGATGCCGGAGATAAAGACGACTTCATCACGGCCGAGCTGCAGGCCGGCAAAAGCCGATTGCACCTGCTTCAGGATGGCGTAATCGCCACAGCCCGGGCACCAGCGCACTTCCTGGCTCGTCGCGTAATCCTTAGCGCTCAATACTGTCGTTCCATTCGTTGTTGACATTGCTCTGTTGTTTCTTGATCCTGGCCTTTTGGCGTTTTCAGCTATTACCGTACTGCTAGCGGCTCAGCACCTGCAGGGCAAAGCCTTTCAGCTCCGCTTTAGTGATCGGTACGCCCTGTATCTTGTTATATGGGATCACTTCTCTGAGAAATTCATCGCGGATAACCCTGGACAGCTGGCCGTTGTTGATTTCCGGGACGATGACCTTGTCGTACTGTTGCAACAGCCTGCCCAGGTTGTGTGGAAAAGGCCGCAGGTAACGCAGATGTGCGTGGGCTACGGCAACCCCTTCGGCAAGCAGGTCTTTGGCCACCGATTTGATCAGCCCGAAGGTAGAGCCCCACCCCAGGAAGAGCAACTCGCCTTCTCCGGGGCCTATGGCCAGTTCCTGTTCCGGAATAAAATCCGCGATCTTATCCACCTTAGCCTGGCGGATCTTGACCATATACTCGTGGTTGGCGGGGTCGTAGGAGACGTTGCCCGTGCCGGCTTCCTTTTCCAGCCCTCCGATGCGGTGGGCCAGGCCTTTGGTTCCCGGCAGGGCCCACTTGCGCACGTAAGACTCATCGCGCTCGTAGGGCAGGAAGGGCGCTCCATTTTCCCGGGGCTCATGAAAGCGCACCGCTATTTCAGGTATATCGGCAGCTTTGGGGAATTTCCATGGTTCGGCGCCATTGGCCAGGTAACCGTCGCTGAGCAAGATGACCGGGGTCATGTGCTGCAGGGCGATCCTGCAGGCCTCGAAGGCCGCCTCGAAGCAATCGGCAGGCGAGCTGGCAGCTATCACCGGGATCGGGCTTTCGCCGTTGCGGCCATAGAGGGCCTGGAGCAGGTCCGACTGCTCCGTTTTGGTGGGCAAACCCGTAGAGGGGCCGCCGCGCTGAATATTACAGATGACCAGGGGCAGCTCCAGCATAAGCGCCAGGCCCATCGCTTCGGTTTTCAGGGCCATACCTGGCCCTGAGGTACCCGTTACGGCAAGGTTGCCGCCATACGATGCCCCGATAGCGGAGCTGATAGCGGCGATCTCGTCCTCGGCCTGAAAGGTGCGCACATCGAAATGCTTGTACTGCGCCAGGCTGTGGAGGATATCGGAAGCCGGCGTGATCGGGTAGCTACCGTAAAAAAGCGGCAGCCCGGCCTTCTGGGCAGCCGTGATCAGGCCGATCACCAGCGCTTCATTGCCCATAATGTTGCGGTAGGCGCCTTTTTCCAGGGGGGCGGGTTTCACCTCGTAGCGGGTGGTAAACGCCTCCACGGTGTCGCCGTAGTGGTACCCTGCGCGAAGCGCTGTGATATTGGCCTCCAGCAAAGCGAGCTTGCGGCTGAGCTTTTGCCGGAGAAAATCCAGGGTGGAATCCAGGCTTCGGTTGTAGCGCCAGTAGAGGAACCCCAGCACGAACATGTTCTTGCACAGGTCTTTGTCCCTGGTGCTCAGATCGGAATCGATGAGCGCCTCACGCGTCAGTTTCGTGACCGGTATCCGGATTACTTCGTAGCCGTCGAGCACGCCGCTCTCCAGCGGGTTTTCCCCATTCTCGTATTTTGCCAGGCGCAGGTTCTTCTTATCAAAACCATCCGTATTGACGATGATGGCGCTGCCCGGGGCCAGGTGTTGCAGATTGGCCTTCAGGGCTGCGGCGTTCATCGCCACCAGCACGTCGCAATCGTCGCCAGGGGTGAGGATCTCCCGGCTGCCAAAATGGAGCTGAAAGCCGGAAACCCCGGCCAGCGTTCCCTGCGGCGCCCTGATCTCGGCCGGGAAGTCGGGGAAGGTGGCCAGGTCGCTACCCGACAAAGCGGTATTGTCCGTAAACAAGGTGCCCGTCAGTTGCATCCCGTCGCCGGAATCGCCTGCAAATTTTATCGTTACCTCCTGCTGTACTTCAATGGCCTTACTCATGTACTCCTGCACTTTGATTGTTGTAGGTTTTATGCCCTTCGGCACTTTCTAGCACATAACAACGGTTAAAAAAAAACGGCCGAATACCAGCGGCAAAGATCGGGTATTTTTGGTATAGGGACAAAATTAAGGGCCTGGTGGCAGGCGTGAAAAAGCAGGAATCACCTGTCAATTTGTAATTTTGAAGAAAAAATCTAATGCTCCGTTGGTTGTTATTTCCCGTGATCCTGGCATTCCTGCTTTGTACTGTCCTGGCCTGGCGCATACCATCGCCCCCTGCTCCATCTGCCGGCGATTGCCTGAACCTGCCGGAGCAGTATTTCAACTATGCCCATATCGAATTGCCTGCGCACCTTCAAACCCCCAGCCTTCAAACCCTGGACAACACACCGGACGGCAACCCTACTACCGATGCCGGAGCGACATTAGGGCGCGTGTTGTTTTACGACTCCAAACTGTCGGCCAACCAAACCGTGGCCTGTGCTTCCTGCCACAAGCAGGCTCTGGCCTTTACCGACGACGCCACGCTAAGCACAGGTTTCGAGGGTGGCTTCACCGGCCGCAATTCCATGAGCCTTGCCATGGCGCGGTTTTATGCGAACGGCCATTTTTTCTGGGACGAGCGCGCTGCCACGCTGGAGGAACAAACCCTGATGCCCATCCAGGACCCCGTAGAAATGGGCATGGCCCTTGATGAGCTGGAGGCCCGGCTGGCAAATACAGACTATTATCCCGCGCTGTTCGAAGCGGCTTTTGGCACGCCGGAGATCACCTCCGACAGGATGGCCATGGCCATGGCGCAGTTCGTCCGTTCGATCGTAAGCTATCGATCGAAATACGACCTCGCCCGCCAGGAAGCGCCGGAAGCCGCGCCTGATGCTCCATTGCCGGGCCTGACACCTGAAGAGAACCTGGGTAAAGCCGTTTTTTTCTCCCCTTCCCGCGGCAATTGCAGCGCCTGCCATGGCACGGAAGGTTTCGTCGCTTTCGGCGCTTTCAACAACGGCCTCGACCTGGTATACGCCGACCCCGGCAAGGCCGGCATCACTTTCAGCCAGCAGGATATAGGCCTGTTCAAGGTTCCCTCCCTGCGCAACGTAACACTGACGGCGCCCTATATGCACGACGGCCGCTTTACCACTCTGGAAGAAGTGGTAGATCATTACGATACCGGCCTGGCGGCACACCCCAACCTGTCGCAATTTCTGCGCGAGGGCAGCGCTACCGGGCCGCCCAGGCAGCTCAACCTGACTACTGCCGAAAAAACGGGCCTTATAGCCTTCCTGCATTCGCTCACCGATACGGCCTTTACGTCCGATGAACGTTGGTCCGATCCATTTTGCAACGGCGCCTCTGCCGCTGTAGAACCGGTAAAACAAGATGGCTGGCGAGTGTTCCCCAACCCTGCCTCCAGTATGGTGAACGTGCACATCGACGCGCTTCCGGGCCAGGCTTTCGCCCTGATGTTGCGCAACGCAGAGGGGCGCCTGCTTTACTACACCTATTTTGAAGGCCGCAGCTATCAACTGAAAAGACAGGGATGGCCAGCGGGGCTTTACTTTTTGGAAATGAGCAGCAGAGGCAAACGATGGGTGAAACAGATCGTATGGCAATAGAAATAATTGGCTTCGCAGTTATAGGCCGTTATCCTGCTTTTAAACCATCTGTTTTTTCATAGTCTAAGAGCTTGTTTGGAGGAGAACCCAATTCCTTAACCAAAAAATCTACTCATGAGACCACCCTTGGCCACCTTTGTACTGATAGCCGCAGCGATCACCCTTGGCATTGCCTGGCATGCCCCCGCCCTAAGCACAGAGGCCACCGGCGACTGCCTGAACCTACCTGATGTACCTTTCAATTACGCCAATATCCCCCTGCCTTTTTATCTCCAGGTTCCCGTATTGCTCGACGCCGATAATACGCCTCCCAACAACCCCATCACCGATGCCGGCGCCACGCTGGGCCGCGTCCTTTTCTACGACAAAAAGCTATCGGCCAATGAAACCGTCGCCTGTGCTTCCTGCCACAAACAGGAGGCTTCCTTTAGCGACAATAACGTGCTGAGTGAAGGGTTTGCAGGGCTAACCGGCCGGCATTCGATGAGCCTGGCCATGGCGCGGTATTACCAGAACGGCCACTTTTTCTGGGATGAGCGGGCGCCCAACCTGGAAGCGCAGGTGCTGACGCCCATTCAGGACCCCATTGAGATGGGCATGAACCTGGATGAAATGGTAAGCCGGCTCGCTAACACAGACTATTACCCGCCACTGTTTGAGGCCGCTTTCGGAACGCCTGGCGTAACGGCCAACCGCGTCTCGCGGGCATTAGCGCAATTTGTCCGCTCCATGGTCTCTTATCAGTCGAAATACGACCTGGCGCGCCAGCAGGCGCCCCCAGGGCCGCCGGAGCTGGCCCCGTTCCCGGGCTTCACCCCGCAGGAGAACCTGGGAAAAACCATATTTTTCGACCCCACCCGGGGCAATTGCGCTGCCTGCCATGGCACCGACGCCTTCAATGCACCGGGCCCCAGGAACAACGGGCTGGACCTGGTGAGCGAGGACCCAGGCGTAGGCGGAGTGACGGGCAACCCTTTACAGATCGGCGAATTCAAGTCGCCCTCTTTGCGCAATATATCTCTTACGGCGCCTTATATGCACGATGGGCGTTTTGCAACCCTCGAAGCGGTCATCGAGCACTACAATTCCGGAGTACAACCCCACCCCAACCTCTCCGGCCCGCTTCGCCAGGGCCCCGGCGGGCCACCCCGGAGGCTCAACCTCACACCAGCGGAAAAGGCAGCGCTGCTCGCCTTTTTACAAACACTGGAAGATCCATCGTTCATTGCCGACGAACGATGGTCAGACCCTTTCTGCACCGGCCCGGTAGCTGCTACCGAACCGGTAAGACAGGATGGCTGGCATATCTTCCCCAACCCCGCCTCCAGTACGGTGAACGTGCGCATAGACGCGGATACGGGCCAGGCATATCAGCTCCGCCTGCTCAGTGCCGGTGGGCAATTGTTGCGCAGCTATTCCTTCGAAGGCCCCGAATACCAGTTCCAGCGGGAAGGCTGGCCTGCCGGCCTGTATTACCTGCATTTGAGCGACGGCAGGGTCAAGCCGCTGGTGCTGAAATGAACAAATAGCCAAAAAAACGGGTTATCCATTCTATGTATGGGCGCCCGGCCTCGCCGTACGGCAATCGTATTTGTACAAGGCACAACATGCCATTGTGTTCGCCGGAGCTATATTTGAAAAAACGGAACACAAAAACAGGGCTATGGCCACTAGCCAGCAACTTGAACGCAATCGAGCGCGATCGACCGTATCCAACGGTTATGCCGAACCGGGGAATGATGAAATCGTTCTTGCCGAAACGGGGCGCCCCGATTATAGCGGCGTGTTGTTCGCCTTCCGGGAGGGCGCCTGGAAGCTGGAGTATATCGAAGGAGCGGGCGAGGAACTGTTGAGTGGGCGCAGAGAACCCGAAAGCTTGTTGTTGCCGCATTTTAACAGGCTCGACGCCTGGATATTCCCCCTGTACCGTTTCTGGAAAGGGCAACCCGGACGGCCTGCGCGTTTCCACCGGGCATTGGTTCGTTTGTCGTCCCGCGCCGGCAGGTTGTTGCAACACATCGATGCTGAGCATGGGCTAAACATCGAATTCTGTATTGAAAAGGGGCGTTTGACGGTATTGAGCGCCCAGCCGATCACCACCCCCGAAGAGGCCGAAGAAGTGCTCACTTCCGCAAACCACAAGGAACTTTTACCGCAAGAGCCTTCGCTCCTCATGGCCTCCATTATCAATAGCTCAGGACATCAGTTATTCGACTACTACAGAAGGCTGGACAACACCTTGCCACCGCAGGCCTTTCTGCGCGAAGCGGCCGGCATGCCATGGATCAACCTCTCGGCCCTGTTGGATATGATGGTCCATTGGGGCCTGCCTACGCAACTCATCTGCCGGCAGGCCGGGGCCGAGGATGTCTACCAGGTAAAACTGCGCCCCTACCGCGCTTTCTATAAGCTTCCGGTGCTCCTGAAAGTAGCCAGGCAATATTCAGGCGTCAACAAACGCATCGAGCGGTGGCTCTACAACCTCAGGGGGCGCTTTGCCCTGCGCCGCCAGCACCGGGAGATCCTTTGGGAGCATGGCCGCGGTAGCGCATTCCGGGAATGGGAAGCCGATTTTCGCCAGCTCTATGTGGAATTGGTGCGGAATATGCAGATCCTGTCGGCCGTCCTGTCGGCTCCGATAGGCCTGCTCGACAGGCTGGGGCTTTTGGCCAGGCTTCCGGCAGCCCTGGAGCAAAAAAGCGCCAGCGCCGATTACTTAGAGGCCTTTCGGGAGCTGCGCACCGGACTGTACAGCCGGGAAACATTCCTAAGCCGCTTCGGCCACCGTGGCTTCTACGAATCCGACATCGGGCAAAAACGCTTTTTTGAATTCAGCGAAGCCGAATGGCAGCAGCTTATCGGATACTTTTCTTATGATGACGAAGCGGAGGAACAGCCCCGGCAGCGCGTCAGCGCCCTGCTGGCCGTACTGCTGCAGCCCGTCATCCGCCTCATTCACACCCAGGAATGGCTGCGCAATGAAACCATGAAGTTGTTCTGGGACTTCCGCCGGGAGTTGCTCCACCAAACGGAATTCAATTTCTGGGAATACAGCCCGAAGGAGCTGAAGGCCTACTTCAACGGCCAGCTCAGCCTGCAGATGCTGCGGGAGAGAAAAAAGCCGGCGCTGGCAGGCTGGGATATGGACACCTTTCTTTGCAACCGAAACGGCCGGCGCCTCCCGGCCGCTTTCCTCTCCAACCTCGGCGGGCGCCAGGCCTTCTCAAAGGGGATCGGCATTTACCCCGGGAAAGTGGAAGGCCGGGTATGGCGGGTAAACGCCGCCCGCCCCGACACCATTCAGGCGCTTCCTTTTGAAAAGGCCATCCTGGTAGCCGACGCCCTCGACCCCGGCTGCGCCCCTTTCTTTTCGCAGATGCACGGCGTCATTTCCTACACCGGAGGGCTCTTGTCTCACGCTTCCAACCTGCTTAGGGAATCGCGTATCCCCGCCATCACGCAAATTCCCTCGCACATAGAACTGTACACCGGCGACCGGATCCGAATGGATGGCCAGACAGGGGAGGTTACTATACTGGTGCGAGTGGAGGAAAGTGAGGCCGCCAGCCAGCAGGAAGTTGACAACGGCAGCACGACAAACCAGGCGCCTTCTTAATCGTTCACCTAGCAGCCTATAATGCCATGAAGCTACACCGCCAGGCCATCCTGTTTTGTATCATCAGCGGGTTACTGTTCCTGTTGCTGAGCACGCTGGCCATGGCCTACTATCCGGGAGGCACGATCCATGACCGGGGAACGATCGGGTATTCCTTTTGGCACAACTACTTCAGCGACCTGGGCCGGATGCGCAGCTGGAGTGGTGCACCCAATGGGCGGAGCAACCTGTTTTTCCAGTCGGGGCTACTACTGGCCGGTAGCGGCCTGGCAGCTTTCTTTCTCGTTCTGCCGGCCTTATTCCGCGACGCTGATGCGAAGATGCTGGCGCTGGCCAGCTCGGTGGCCGGCATGGTAGCCGCCCTGTGTTATGCAGGCATTGCCCTGACGCCGCTGGATGCGCACTACGGGCGTCATACCGTATTTGTCCGCGCCGGTTTCATCGCTTTTCTGGCTATGGCGCTCTTTTACAGCCTCGCTATCAGGCGGCAGCAGGAATATCCCAACCATTATGCCCGGGCTTTCGGCTGGTTCAGCGCCATCCTGGGTATTCAGATCGCCATTATGCTGTTCGGCCCACGGGCATGGCGTTCACCAGAGGCCCTGTTGCTCCAGGCCTCTGCCCAGAAGGTCGTCGTATATGCCGAGATCATCTGTATGGCGTACCAGGGAGTGGGGGCATACAGGATGGCAGGAAGGCTAATGGGACAGCAGCAGGTGTAAGTATTTTCCCTCGATTCATACGCCCTTTCCACCCCTTCGGCCGAAAAAAATAGACTTTGGGGGCCACTGCGATTACATTGGTTGAAAAATCATTCCACCATGTGTAAAAGACACCATCGATCCATGCATTATAGAGAGCGCCAGTATTACAGACATGGCCCCGTTTCCGAAAAAGTGAAGTTTTTCAGGCATCTGCGCAGCTTCCTCACCTTCAACCTCGTCATGGCTGTATTGTTCCTGATGGGTAGTGGTGTTTGGGGCATGTGGAAGGCAAGTATGATATGGGGTGTTTTTGTAGCCATACACTACATCAAAGCTTTCGGCTGGCCCGGAGCCCATGGCTGGTTCGGTGAAGATTGGGAAGCCTGGATGGAAGAGCGCGGCCGCCGCCGCTGGGAGCAAGGCCCCGAGCCGCTCGACCCCCGCGAGACGCGGCAGGATACGGGCAAGCGCGAGTGGAGAGAAAAAGACCTCGTATAACCGGGCTGTATCAAGAAAGCCTGCAAAAAAAATTAACCGCAAAGGCACAGAGAACGCGAAGAAGTATACATCCACTCCGCGTTCTCTGTGCCTTTGCGGTTTTTTATTTTCCGGGAATACCCTCAGCGCTTACTTCGGAGCTCCCGGCATTGCTGCCATCAATAACCGTCGCCTGCAGGTTTGCTCGTGCCGGCCGGCGGGTCCATTTCCACGTCGTCAGGCTGGGCCACGCGGAATTCAACCCTGCGGTTCATATAGCTTCCGCCGCTAGGCACCAGCAGTTCGCTTTCGCCTTTCCACTGCAATACAAAGCGGCCGCGGCCTACGCCATGGTTGTTCACCAAATGCTCGATCACGGCATTGGCGCGCTTGTAGGACAGGGCATTGTTATAGGATTCCGTAGACGTTGCATCGGCAAAGCCGGTGACGACCAGGCGGATGTTAGGGTTGCCTTTCATCATGCGGCCGATGCTGGCCAGGGTCCCGTAGTCGGAGTACTTGATCGAATAGCTATCCGTACCAAAGTGGATCATCGGCAGGAACCATTCCGTGACCGCAGCGCCGCCGGCGCCACTCTGGTCGCGAAGCTGGTAGTTCTGCAGTTCTTCGGCGATGATCTCCCGGACGCGGTCTTCGCTAACACCACCCTGGGGGCCCATGGGGTTGACGACGACACCTTCTTCGTTGACGCGCTCGCCGGGGCGGGGCGGGAAGTAGGGTTCGCGGTCCTTATAGTCAGGAACACCGTCGTGGTCGCTATCAAGGGTGCGGCCTTTGGTATCAACCGGCACATCGGGAGGCGTGTTGGGCTCCTGGTCGATGGCGTCGATCACACCGTCATTATCATTATCTTCGAGGGCCAGGGCCTGCTGTTCCTTCATCTGCGAAAGGTCATTCATCACCGATTCCAGCGGGTTCACCCAGTAGAGAGGCTCGGAACGGTTGCTGGTGCTTCCGATGTTGAAGTTAAGCTTGATGCCGGTGAAGTGCATGACATCTCTGAACAGCGAGCGCTCCGTGGAGCCGCCTCTTTGCACATTGAAGCCGTCGACGAGGTCGGCCTTGCTGCTGAACAGCACCATAGTCTGGTGTTCGAGGCCTACGTTAAAGCGAGGGCTGATGCGAAAATCGACACCTACGCCGCCGGCGAAGTGCGGGGCGAAGTCATAACCCGGGTCGGAAAAAGGCCGGTTCGGATCCTCGCGCTTTTTGGCATTGAAATAACTGCCGCCGGCGCCAACCATGGCATAGAGGTTCACTTTGCGCACCGATTGGTTCCAGCGCAGGCTGTTGGCGGAGATGACGCCATAAGCCGTACCCATGATAATGGTGGTCTCGTTCTCGCGGTAGTTGTTGGCCTCAGCAGCGCCCTCTTCACCGAAAGCCATGCCGTACATGCCATCGAGGCGCAGGGAGAACACGTAGTCCAACGACTTCCGGATATGCAGGCCGGCAGCATAACCGGGCTTGTTGTTCACATCACCGGAAATAAAGAAATGGCCGCCCTGTACACCGACCTCAAACATGTCTCTGGGCGTTGCAAATCCGCTGTTTTGTTTTTGGGCTTGAAGGCTACCTGCAAGGCCCAGGGAGAAGGCCATAACCAGCATTAGGGTAGTTCGCTTCGTCATAGTCATAGGGATTAAGTTGTGATTAATCTTGTTACTCTAATAGAGGAGGTTTGACAGTGACATACTGCCAAACCTCCGGATTATCTTTTATCGCCTGAAAAGGCAACAAAAACAGTATTGAGGTTTTTGTTACGTATACTCAAATCGGTAATAGATAGTAGCCTTCCTGGCTGATGCAGCATTCTTTTTTTGAAGCTCACACCTTGTGCTTATACTTATTTTTACATAGTAGTGTTGCAAATTTACCGCGATTTTTTTCACAGACCAAGAAAACTACCGTCTAAGTAAAGCATAAAGGCCGGGAAAGGGAGAAAAAGCAATCTGGACATCAGTGGTTTATACCTGCCCCCTCGCCTTAATATCTGTTATCACCACTGCTTTTTACTTATGACGCAGGGCCAGTACAAGGGCCACGCCTTTTGCTTGGGTTTCTGGGGCCGTTCAAAGTTCCAGGTTCGAGGTTTCAAGGTTCCCTGATAACCAGTCACCCAGTCTCATTCCCGCCCTGCCTACACCACGCTGGAGGCTTCCCGCATCAGCTTGCCTAGGGCGATGTCGAGTGCCGATGCTGAGACCATAGTAGGCGCGGGGTGGTGCTCATACGTCTGTTGTAAAGCCCCGCGGATGGTTGCCGACACGTCGGTAAAAATGGCCTCATCGGTCATTTCAGCTTCGGGTTCCATAAAGTAAGCAAAAACGCGGGCCATACCGCAGTTGGCGATAAAGTCGGGAATAAGGCTGGCGTGCTGGTCGGCATACTCGGCGGTAGGGCCGAAGAAAACGCCGTCATCGACGAAAGGCACGTTGGCGCCGCAGGCGATCACCTCCAGGCCTCCGGCCAGCATATCGGCCACCTGCTGCCGGGTGACCAGTTTGGAGGCTGCGCCTGGAATAAAGATATCGGCGCCCAGCTTCCAGATGCGTTCGTTCACCTCTTCGAAGGAGATCATGTGATCGGCCACCAGCCTGTTGCCGTCTTTGCCCACGAAGAGCTGCTTGGTCGCTTCCATATCAAAGCCCTGCTCGCTGATGACGCCACCCTCGCGGTCGATGATACCCAGCACGCGCGCACCTGCCAGGGTGAGGTAGCTGGCCGCTGCCGAGGCTACATTGCCCCAACCCTGAATGATGGCCGTTTTACCCTGAAGGCTGGCGCTGTGGTAAATACTGTAATAGTGGCGCACCGACTCGGCCACTCCGAATCCGGTAATGAGGTCGGCGACAGCATATTTGTGGTTGTCGGGTACAAAGCGCGGGTCTTCCACGATCTTGGCGCAGCCATAGCGCAGTTGGCCGATGACCTTCACCTTCTCGCCGCTGGAGGAATTGAGATGCCCGTTGACGATGCCCTCCTGCGGATGCCAGAGCCCAAGGGCCTCCGTGATCGGGATAACATCCTTGAGCTCGTCGATATTGAGGTCGCCGCCTGTACCGTAATAGTTTTTCAGGATGGGGTAAGCTGCTTTATACCAACGGCGCAGGACCTCGTTGCGGCGGGGGTCTTTAGGATTGAAATTGATGCCTGACTTTGCCCCCCCGATGTCGGGCCCGCATACGGAAAATTTAATCTCCATGACCTTGGCGAGGGAGACCACCTCTTCTTTCGTGAGGCCTTCCCGCATCCGGGTGCCGCCACCGGCAGCGCCGTTTCGGAGGGAGTTGATGACGATCCAGCCTTCGGCTTCCGTCTCCGTATCATGCCATTCAAATACGATTTCCGGGCGCTTGTCTTTATAGCGCTGAAGTGATTCTTTCATGTTTTTGGCCAAATTTGGTTG
This sequence comes from Lewinellaceae bacterium, assembly GCA_020636255.1. Lineage (GTDB taxonomy): Bacteria > Bacteroidota > Bacteroidia > Chitinophagales > Saprospiraceae > JACJYE01. Next base: position 53,945 of record JACJYE010000009.1, on the reverse strand, counting down.
TTGCTCCCGCAAAGGTAAAACTTAGAGCTTGTTTATTGGACACTTCTTATATATCAGCCTTTCAGCTTCGCCAGCTGCACATAGGCCAGGGCGGCCAGGGCCATAACGGCCGTCCAGTAGAACGCTATCGGAAAGTTCTCGGCCTTATTGCCATAAAGCCAGGCGGCCCCCAGGGCGCCGATACCGATGCCTACTTCCAGTGCGATGTAAGCTGTGGCCAGAGCCCGCCCCCGGTGCTGGTCGGAGCTGCGGTCGACGACCCAGGCGAAAGCCGCCGGGCCGACGATGCCGGTCGAGAAACCCAGAAAACCCGAAGCCGCCAGCAACATGGCCGGAGTGTGAGCCTGCCCGATAAGTACCAGCGATACGGCCGAGAGCACCAGGGCAACTTTCAGCACGGGCACCCGCCCGAAGCGGTCGGACATCCGGCCCGCCACGATCCGGGACAGGACCGAGAAAGCTGTAAAACTGGTAAAGAAGAGCCCTTTGTTGGCCATGCCCAGGTAGTCGCTCTGGTCGGGTACGATGGTCAGGATGGCGCCGAAACTCAGGTACGACAAGGCAATGACTACTGCCGGCGCCAATGCCCGGGGTTCGATGATCTCCCTGCGGGAAACCGAAAGCGATGACCACGCCATCCGCTGCCTGTCCTGCAGGGTTTCCCTGAGGCCGAGCAGAATAACGATAGACAGCAAAGCCAGGCCGGAAGAAGCATAGAACATAAGGTCGAGGGAAAACACATTGGCCATCCAGCTGCCCAGCGGCGGAGAGATAGAAGAGCCGATATTCATGCTCACGCCCAGTACCCCCATCGCTTCGCCCCGCCGGTAATAGGGCGCAATATCTGCAACGTATGCCGAAGAGGCCGTCGGTTTAAAGCCGGTGGAAAACCCATGCATGAGGCGCAGCAGCAGGAAGCCCGCCACTGAGCTGAGCAATGGGTAAATCAGGCTGCACACCACGCAAACGAGGCTGCCGAAGATCATCACAGGCATGCGCCCTACCGTATCGGTAAGTTTGCCGCTGAAAGGGCGGGACAGGCCCGCCGTAAGCGTGAACAACGCGATGATCAACCCCTTGTAGTCTTCCCCGCCGAGGCTGCTGAGGTAAGCCGGCAACTCGGGAATGATCATGTTAAAACTGCCTGCAAAGAGAATATGGCTAAGGCAGAGCAGTAAGAATTGCGGCGTGTAAAGTGGGGCGTCGTTGTTTGGCATGTGCAAAAATGACAAATTCCTGGCTAATACCTTACCTTTGCTGCCAAAGCAAAGTAAACCATGTTCCAGAACTGGCTTCACCCGCTGGAGTTACCTGAAGAAGGCCTGAATGCACACCAGTTGGGGCGCAAAATCCATCTGTATACCAAGCGCCTGCCCAGCCTGAAAGAAGCCCGCCTGGCCATTATCGGTATAGGAGACAAGGACGCCGGCGCCATCCGGGAAGAGCTGTACCAGCTTAGCTTCCCCTTCAAGGGGCTGGAAATTGCCGACCTTGGCAACGTCCGCAAACAGGACATTTCCTTCATCATCCCCATCATCCGCGAACTGCTCGACGGGCAGGTCTTTCCCATTATCATCGGGAACCAACCGCAGCAGGCGCTGGCCCAGTACAAAGCATTTCAGGTATTACAAAAACTGGTCAGCCTGGCCGTGGTGGATGAGCGCATCCGCTACAGCCTCGACGGCAGTGACAATCCGGGACTTTTCCTGCGGGAAATACTGGATAGCAAACACGCCAGCCTTTTCCACCTCAGCTTTATCGGTTGCCAGGCCCATTATACGGAGCCCGGCATCTTCGAATACCTCGACAAACGGCATTTCGATTACGTACGCCTGGGTAGCGCCAAAGCCAACCTGCCGGAACTTGAACCTATCATCCGCGATGCCGACCTGCTAAGCCTCAACCTCTCCGCCCTTAAACATTCGGAAGCTCCCGGCCAGGAAGACCCAGGGCCTTCAGGTTTTACCGTGGAAGAAGCCTGCCAGGCCGCCCGCTATGCCGGCATGAGCGACAAGCTCAAAGCCTTTGGCATCTATGGTTATCAGCAGGCTCTCGATGATAAAAAACAAGGCGCGAAAACGGCAGCGCTCATCATCTGGTATTTCATCGACGGCTTTTTCAACCGCAAAGGGGATTTCCCCGTTTCAACAGACGGGCTGGTGGAATATATCGTCGACTTCAAGAAGCTCGACTATCAGCTCACCTTCTGGCGCAGCGAAAGAAGCGGCCGGTGGTGGATGCAGGTGCCCCTGAAAACCCGAGCCAAATACCAGCGCCACTATCTGGTGCCCTGCTCGTACAACGACTACAAAATGGCCTGCCAGGATGAACTGCCCGAAAGGCTGGTCAAAGCACTGGCCAGGTTCTCCTGATCGAGGCCGAGATACTGACCAAATTATTGTGAAATATGTCCATCGTAAACGATTTCAACGACTACCGGGGCCGGATGAACGAGAAAATCCTGGCGGAAGACAATAAAGTTTTAAAACGCTTTTTCAATCTCGACACCAATGCGTATACTGAGGGGGCGCTTTCTGCAAAAACCAAAGAACTGCTCGGGCTGGTTGCTTCTATGGTGTTGCGCTGCGACGACTGTATCCGCTATCACCTCGGTACCTGCTATGAGCTGGGCGTCACCCGGGCCGAAGTGTTCGAGTTGTTCGCTATCGCCAACCTCGTAGGCGGCTCCATCTGCATCCCTCACACCCGGCGGGCAGTGGAATACTGGGAAGCACTGGAAGGCGAAGATAAGCGCTGAATGGTTTCACGATTTCACTGCTGGCCATGGAACAGTGAAATAGCGAAACCCAAAAGAAAGTAAATGATTACCAACAACTACCTGAAGCAGCTCAACGATGTGCAACGGCAGGCCGTAACGGCCACCGACGGGCCGGTGCTGGTCGTAGCCGGGCCGGGGTCAGGAAAAACGCGCGTGCTCACCTACCGCATCGCCCACCTCATCGAACAAGGCGTGGCGCCCTGGGAGATCCTGGCCCTCACTTTTACCAATAAGGCCGCCAGAGAAATGAAGGAGCGCATAGAAAAAGTGGTGGGCGAACGGGCCAATAAAGTATGGGCAGGCACCTTCCACTCCATCTTCGCCCGCATCCTGCGCGTCGAGGCCGATAAGATCGGCTACCCTCCCAACTTTACCATTTACGATACCGAGGACTCCAAAAGCGTGCTCAACGCCATCATCAAGGAGATGAACCTCGACAAGAACGCCTATAACGTCAATACCGTACGCTCACGCATCTCCTCGGCCAAAAGCAACCTCATCACGCCCAAGCTCTACGAACAGGATGAAGAACTGCGGCAGCAGGACCGCCTGGCCAAACGCCCCCATACCTACGCCATCTATCAGAAATACGTCGCCCGCTGCAAGCGCTCCGGCGCTATGGACTTTGACGACCTCCTGTACCGCCTTTATGAGCTATTCCAGACGAACCCCGACAACGTGCTGGACAAGTACCGTGGCAAGTTCAGGTATATGCTGGTCGACGAGTTCCAGGATACCAACCATCTGCAGTACTCCATCGTGCGGAAGTTCGTCAACTATGAAAGCAGCCCCCGCAATATATGCGTCGTAGGCGACGATGCCCAAAGCATCTATGCCTTCCGGGGGGCCACCATCCAGAATATCCTGGATTTCGAGGATGATTTCAAGCCTTTTGGTATCAAGATATTCAAACTGGAGCAGAACTACCGGTCTACCGAGCACATCGTCAAGGCCGCCAATGAAGTTATCACCTATAACAGCCGACAGATACAGAAGACCATCTGGTCGGATAAGGGCGATGGCCACCGCATCCTTGTCATCAAGGCCCTGACCGACGGGGAAGAGGGCAAGCGCATAGCCGATACGATCCTGGAGCAGAAAAACCGATACCACCTCAGCAACGGCGATATCGCTATCCTGTACCGCACCAATGCCCAGTCGCGCGTTTTTGAAGAATACCTCCGGCGCTACAACATCTCCTATCGCGTATTCGGCGGGCTGTCTTTTTACCAGCGCAAAGAGGTCAAAGACCTGATCGCCTACCTGCGCCTGGCCGTTAACCCACACGACGACGAGGCCCTGCGCCGGGTGATCAACTATCCCAAGCGGGGCATCGGCAATTCCACCATTGACAAGGTGGGCGAACTGGCCGACAAGCTGGAGAAACCTCTGTGGGAATGCCTGGGCAACGTACAGGTGAGCTCCCGCGCCCGGAATGCCATCAGCGACTTTGTCGGCATGGCCAAATCCTTCAACCTCCGGCTGGCGTCCGACAACGCCTACGAACTGGCCGCCTACATCGCCAAACGCTCAGGCATACTGGATGAGCTAAAAAACGATACGACTGTGGAAGGCATCGGCAGGCTGGAAAACGTCAACGCCCTGCTCGACGGCATCAAAGCCTTTGTGGAAGAGCATACCGTGATCGACACGGAAACCGTGCCCGACAAATCGCTGGCCAGCTACCTGCAGAACATTGCCCTGCTGACTGACCTGGACGAAAATGAGAGCGGTACCGACCACATCACGCTCATGTCGGTGCATTCGGCAAAAGGGCTGGAATTCAAATCGGTATTCGTCGTGGGGCTGGAAGAAAAACTATTCCCGTCGTTCATGGCCATGGAGACGCCGGAAGGGCTGGACGAGGAGCGCCGCCTGTTCTACGTGGCCATCACCCGCGCCGAACAGTTCCTCACCCTATCTTACGCCGTGAGCCGCTACCGCTTCGGGCAGATGCGCTATAACGAACCCAGCAGGTTCCTGGAAGAGATCCCCGGAAAACACATGGAAAGCACGGCCCACGTCCGCTCCCGCGCTTCGCTGCTGGACAACATCGAGCCCACGCCCAGCAGCAGTAGCAACGCTAGTGTGTCCGGCCACTTCAAACGCCAGCCCCAGCGCCCCGCCCTCAACATCGACCCTAAAGATTTTAAAGCTGCCTCCGCCGAACAGATACAAACGGGGATGAAGGTGCTGCACCTCAAGTTTGGCGAAGGTAAAGTGCTCAGCATCGACGGCTCGGCAACCAACCGCGTGGCCACCATATTTTTCCCCCAATCCGATGAGCCACAACAGCGGCGGATCATGCTGAAGTTCGCAAAGCTGCAGATATTATAGCTATTGAAGCAGAAGCTTCGAGGTACTTTATCTTTACTCGAAGCAGAAGCTTCGAAGTACTTTATCTTTACTCGAAGCAGAAGCTTCGAAGTACTTTATCTTTACTCGAAGCAGAAGCTTCGAAGTACTTTATCTTTACTCGAAGCAGAAGCTTCGAGGTACGGCTACCTGCAGATCACGGGCAGCACTCCGTCGTACCAGTCCACCAGCGATATCTCGCGGGCGCGGCTGAGGTCGGCGCAGGCTTCGGGGAAGCGCTTAAGGTCGAGATAGGCCTGGCCGCGCATGAGCAGCAGGCCTGCATCGCCGGCAAACAGCGTGATGGCCTCCGACATCTTCGCCAGGCCGCCTTCCTTGTCGCCTTCATTAAACAGGCGGGCGCCTTCTTCACCCAGTGCATTGGCCTTCTCGTAGGCCTTCACCTGTTGCTGGCATCCCGCAGCTTGAGGGATAAAAGGCAGGCGGAGGTCGTAGGCAGCAGTTACGGCACGGCCTTCGTAGGTAGCAGGTTCCCACTTGCCATAAGTGGACGTTGCCGCGTCGATGGCCTCGTACCAGAAATCGAAGCCCAGGTTGTTGTAGTCCGTCATGTCGAGGATGCGGGCCTCGCCGCTGGGGCGCACCAGCACCTGTACGTCGATGCGGCCCACCCGGCAGCTATCCTCCCACCCTTCGGGGTATTTCAGCCGCTCGTTGAGGTAGGCTTCGAGGGCTTCGTCGCCTCCTTTGAAAGCCAGTGGTTTTTCAAATTCGGTATAAACAGTATCGCGCCCGGCGACGGTATAGGGCGGCAGTTCCTCCAGCTTGAACTTGATCGGCAGTGTAAAGCGGGTGCGGACGGCCATACCGTCCTTGCGGCCAGGCACCCATTTCACCCCCAGGGACTGTAAGCCTTCGAGCACCCTGAGCACCTCAACGCCGCAGCCTCCGCCAATGTCTCGCAACACATCGAAATTGCTCATGCCGCCGTCTTTTTCCACTACAAAACTTGCTACAACCGTGCCTTCATTACCGTTCTCGCGCGCCTCCTGCGGATAAATGATATTCTGGTACATAAATGCCAGCAGGGCCTGCTGAGCACACTGGTTCTTTACCTCTATCGTGGTGTCCAGCTTTTCGCATGCCGGGAAGCGGGGCATTTCTTCCACAGCCTGATAGATCGTCGTATCGCCGTCGGCAACAGTAGTACCCTCCTGCGCCAGGCCCAGCGCAGCACTGGCGATCATAAAACAAAAGGTCAGTATGGTAGCTCTCATGTTTCTTATTTTCAAAATTGAGTTATTCTTTTGGGTGCTCAAGGGCTACTCTCCCATCCAGGCCTCGAGTTCGCCTATGAGCTTTTTCTGATCTTCTTCGCTCATATTGCGGATGCGCGCCGTGCGGTGGTTCTCCCCGGGCAATACATACCAGTGCGCGTCAACCTTATCAGAGGCCGGGACGCCGGTGGCCGACCAGGTATCGCTGCCACCGTAAATGTAGATAAACCGGTTGCCCTGGCTTTGCAGCCATTCCGAAACCTTGCGCACCAGCGTAGGTTCGAACGTCATAGGCGCCTTGCCGGGCATGAACACCGCGCTGGGCTCGCCCGACAACACCTTGAGCAGGCCTTTAAAATCATCCGTTTCGTAACCATAATAGCCCATCTGGGTACCCGCCTGCCAGTAGTGCGAGGCATACCCCTGCATCGTTTCGTCATTGAAGAAAGATAAGCCTACGACCTCCACGAAGTGGTCCAGCAGTTTTTCCAGGCCATCTTTTTTAGCATCGGGGATGGCGTCGCAGTCGAAGCCCATCTGCCAGAAAGAAAAGGGATATTCCAGGATGCCATATTCAAAAGCCTGCTCCATAGTGAGGTAGGAAAAAGATTCTTTGGCGCCTTTGGCATACCACCGGAGCAAAGGCATCACCTTATCGCGTTCTTTCAGGAGCCGCAGCTGTACCTGGCGTATGGCGTCGCGGCAGGCATCGGAGCCAACGGTATCGAGGAAGGCATAGATTCGCTTGTCTTTGAGCTCCAGGTTGAGCGGAGCGACGTAAGGCACGGAAGCGGCCACGTCATCCGGATAAAAGTAACGGTAAAAGATCGTCGTCTGGCCCCCTTTGCTGATGCCGGTGCTCACCCAGGCCTTACCGTAAATTTGCCCCAGCAGCTCGCGGATGTGGTGGAGGTCGGCGGTGGCCTGTTCCAGATTGAGGTAGCCGTAGTCGAGGCTGCTGGGTGAAGAAGCGCCGAAATAACGGTGTTCCACGTCAACCTGGTTGGCATCGAGGTAATCCGACAGCTCGTACATGCGGTTGAAGGGGACATTATAACCTTCTGTGGCGATCACCATAGGCGCATCGAAGCTGCGGTGCGACAGATAGGCCCGTTGATAGAAATACCCCTTACCAGGGTCCTGGTGGTCGACAGGCTGTCGGATGCTCAATTCATAGGCAGCCTCGAAACCTTTAGGGGTATCGATCTTTTTGAAAATGACGTCGGGCAGGTTGAAAAGCGCCTGCTCCAGCGCAGTGGGCTGGGCGAGCAGTGCGGCCGGCAGCAACAGGGCGCAGGCCAGTTGAAGAAATCGCTTCATTATCAGGTTTTTCAAACGTTTTTATAATGACTGTCTTCACATTTTTTCCGCTATCTGTTCCACTTCCCGCCATACCCGCCATACGTTCTTGTAGCATATCTTGGCGATATCCTCCTTCGAATAACCCCGGCTGAGCAGTTCAGCTATGAGGTTCGGATACTGCGACACATCCTTCAGCCCCGTAGGCAGCGAATCCCCCACCCCGTCAAAATCGGACCCTATACCCACGTGGTCGATACCGGCCAGGCTTACCACGTGGCCGATATGGTCGGCTACCAGCTGGACATCTGCATAAAGCGTGGGGTTGTCCTTCCTGAACTGTTCGATGATAGGGGCCGCGTCGGGCGAATCGGGAACCAGGTTCTTTTCCGCTAGCAGGGCCCTCAATTCATTGCGTTTTTTATCGTTCTGCGCGCTCAGTTTCCCGTCGAGGAAGTCGGTGCCGAAGTTGACCTGGATCACACCGCCGTTCTCTTTCATGCGGCGGATCATGTCGTCGTTCATATTGCGCTCAAAGCCCGGTGTGTATTTTCTGCAAGACGAATGGGAGGCGATACAGGGCGCCTTCGAGGCCTCCATCACCTGCCAGAAAGTGCTGTCGGAAACGTGAGAAATGTCGACCATAATGCCTACCCGGTTCATTTCGAGTACAACTTCCCTGCCAAAGGGGCTCAGGCCATTCCAGGTATGGGTGGTATCGTAGGAAGAATCGCAAATGTGGTTGTCCTTGCTATGGGTGAGGGTGATATAGCGGATACCGCGGTCAAAAAAATACTGTACGTTTTTCAGGTCGCCTTCAATGGGCGCGCCGTTCTCCATACCCATCGGGAGGGAGATGAGCCCTTTTTTGAAGTTACTGTCGACCTCGTCCGGCGAGCGCCCGGGGGCGAATTTATCCGGATAGGCCGTGATGATGCTTTCCACCATATCGATCAGGGTGTCGGCCAGCATCTTGGCGCGGCCATCCTGATAAGAAGCTGGAATATAAATGGACATAAAAGGAGCGTCGAGCCCGCCCTTTTTGGCGCGGACGTAATCGAAATCGCCTTTTTCCGTTTGGATGGGGATGCCGATATATTCTCTTTCCAACCTGAAATTCTGTACCCTAAGCCGGTAAGGAAGATCGACATGCCCGTCGGTAATAATGAATTTGTGAGCCAGTTTTTCCGCCTTTCTGTGAAGGCGGGTATCGGAAGGCTGGGCATGAACGGCCGTCAGGCCGGCAAAACAGATAAGGAATAACAGGGCAGCGGATCCGGACAAGTTGTTCATACTTCTCTCGTATATGTTGGCAGCTAAATTAAGGAATCCCCGTGAAGTAAGGCGGGTTAGCAGGGCAGGTTTATTCATGCGGGGCGATCAAATATTTTGTAGCCTTCCTATCTGCATCAACGCAAAAAGGGTTATTTTTCCAGTAGCTACGTAGAAATTCTAAAGATAGCCCCTTCGGATCAGAGGCCGTTTGCGCGAAAATGCGTCTTAGAGCTGGTTTGGAGGCCGCACTTTTTATCCCAAAGTGCGGCCTCCAAACCAGCTCTTAAATTACATCTCATTAAACAATATACATCCATGACGAGACTCGCCTTGCTTTCAGTGTTTTTTCTTATTCCGCTCCTGTCCCGGGCACAGGCCCCTGCGCGCCCTGCCTACTGCGACGAACTCCCCTTAAGCTACGAAAAGTCCGTCCCACCCAGTACTCCGTTGCCCCAGTTCAGCACCAGCCCGGTTACCGAATACAAGATACAGGTCGCCATTCTGAAGTTCACCCACCCTCGTGATTTTCCCTTTCACAAAAAGCTGGTGGCCCGCTGGCGCCCCTGTGAACAGGTGTGGGTCGTGGAGTCGCGCGACACATTCCGCAACAAGGCTGACGCGGAGCAACTGAAGAATGAGCTGATCAGGCTGGGGTATAATGGCGCATACCTCATCGAGCTGGTAGGCTACGAGTAGTAGCAGCCGTTCAGGCAACCTCAGGTCCTGTCGTCGGGCATATCGATATTCCTCTTGGAGCGGTTGCGGAGGTTCCAGGCCAGGGAAATGTAGAACATCTGGGTTTCAAGGCCCTGATAGGGGTGTACCACTACGCCGTCGATCCGCTCGGCATAATCCGGGTTCAGGAAATCCAGAAGGTAGTATTTAAACTTCACATTAAGCCCTCCCGGCAGTTGTATGCCGCCAAAAAGAGAAGGGTTGATGATGTTGGTGCGATCGCTGAACCATTCGTTGAACTTATCCTCCTTATCCCCGTCGATGAAAAGCTTTTCCTTGTAGTGGAACATCAGCTCGGCCTCGCCACCGGCATAGACGAAGGTGCGGCGCTTTAAGTTGCCGATTTTGAAAGCCAGCGGCACGCCCAGCGAATAGGACCGGCGTTTTATCTTCACGTCAGACGGGTACGGGTCGAGGAACCGGGTATGTTCCCCTATTACGATACCGTCGTCTTTGGTGATGATACCGACATTGCGCAGGCCGACGCCCGTGAACATGCCGAAGCTGTTGGTGAAATCGAAGTGCCAGAACTCGCCTATGTGGAAAAAAGCGGAAAACCGCAGGTTTGAACGCACACTGGCATTGTCGCTGCTGACATCGGCAAAGGAGAAGATCAGGTCGCCTCCGGATGTGGAATAGACTTCTACGCCGGGAGGCGGTGCGGGCGCGGGGTAAGATTCATCATCCTGAGCGTGTAAGGCCAATACGGCAAGAATGAACAGGGTTGAAAGGCTTAGTTTGTATAACATATCTCTGTAGATTGGTTTCCGTTATTTTGGTTTTGCCAAAATAAGGATTGATCGACAAGAACACAAGTGCTTTAAGTTTATGCTAACAATTGGTAGGTGAGCAGGCTGCCCAGATAGGCCAGGCCGCTCATGTAGGCAAACTGCACCAGGGGCCATTTCCAGCTCTTGGTCTCGCGGCGCACAACGGCCAGCGTGCTCATGCACTGCATGGCAAATACATAAAAGATCAGTAATGAAAGCGATGCTGCAAGGGTATAGGCCGGCTTCCCCGTAATCGGGTTGCGTTCCTGGGCCATGCGGTCGCGCACCGAGTATTCATCGTCGGCGCTGCCTATACTGTAAATGGTGGCCATAGTGCCGACAAACACTTCACGGGCGGCAAAGGAAGTGACCAGTGCAATGCCGATCTTCCAGTCGAACCCTAAAGGCCGGATAGCAGGCTCGATAAATTTGCCGATGTGGCCGGCATACGAAGCTTCGATCCTGCGGGCAGCGATGAGGTTTTCCGTTTCCGTTTCGCCGAGCTGTTGCTCCCGGGCCTGTACCAGCGCCTGTTGCCTGGCAGCATCCATATCGGCTTTGGGGCCGTAGCTGGCCAGCACCCACAAGACGATGGAGATCGCCATGATGATCCGCCCGGCTTCCCATACAAATGACCGCACTTTTTCCCATACTGTCAGCAGGACGTTGCGCATCACAGGCACACGGTATTCCGGCAATTCGAGCATGAGATAGCTGTGCTCCCGCGTTTTCAGTATCCACTTGAACACCAGGGCGGACAGCAGGGCCGCGGCAAGGCCCAAAAGGTACAGGCCCATAAAAGCAAGGCCCTGCAGGTTGAACAGGCCGCCTACGATCTTTGGTGGCACGACGAACCCGATGAGCACCGTATACACCGGTATGCGGGCCGAACAACTGATCAGCGGCGTAACCAGTATCGTGATCAGCCGTTCCCGCCAGTTGCCAATGGTGCGGGTGCTCATAATGGCCGGAATGGCACAGGCACCGCCGGAAATAAGCGCTACAATACTCCTGCCGTTCAGGCCGAAGTACTGCATCAGGCGGTCGAACATATAAGCTGCTCGCGCCATATACCCTATTTCCTCCAAAAGGGACACCAGGAAAAACAAGATGGCGATCTGCGGGATAAACACGAGTATGCCTCCGAGCCCGGCCAGGATGCCGTCGGTCAGCAGCCCGGAAAACCAGCTCTGGGGCAGGTTCTCCTGCACCAGTGTACCGGCCAGGCCAAAAAAAGCCTCGATCAGGTCCATCGGGTACGTTGCCCAGGTGTAGATGGCCTGAAAGATGAGCAACATGAGGGCAAAAAAGATCACGGGGCCGGCAACCGAATGGGTGAGCAGCTCATCCAGCCTGTCGGTGACGCGCCGGCCAGCCGGCAGGGGTGTGCGGATGGCCCGCCTTACGATGGGCGTAAACCTGTCGTACCGCTGCATCGTCTCGTCGACCTGCGACCGCAGGGGTTCAAACCGGTTGCGCTGAATGATATCGGCGACCAGCCTGCGCTGCGCATCCGTCAGGAAGGGCAGCCAGGCATAATGGTGCGCAACAAGCAGGCCCTGGTATAGGTTGGCGCCGGGCACAATTTCCCGGGCCGCTTCAGCCGTCGCCAGGATAGCTTCATCAGGGGTATAAAACAATGGCGGCGGCTTTTTGAACGACAGTTCGCTGTGCAGCCGCTGCAACTCCCGCTTCAGGCCCTCTATGCCAAAACCGGTCCGGCCGCTCAGCTTGACCACAGGCACTTCCAGGCCACGGCTCAGCGAAGCGATATCAGCCTCTACGCCTTCCCGGTCGGCCACATCGGCCATGTTGAGCGCCAGGATCACCGGCACGCCGAGGTCGCGCAACTGGGTGAGCAACAGGAGGTGCTTCTCCAGCCTGGTGACGTCGGCAATGTATACCGCCGCATCCGGATAGTTCTCGTCAAAGGGGTTGGATAAGGTTTGAACGACGATGCGTTCATCAAGTGAGGTGGGATAAAAGCTGTAAGTACCCGGAAAATCAACGATCTGTACTTCGGTATTATCGGGCAGGGCCGTTTTTCCCAGTTTTTTATCGACCGTCACCCCAGGGAAGTTGCCTACTTTCTGACGAAGGCCGGTAAGCTGGTTGAAAACCGAAGACTTTCCACAGTTGGGGTTACCCAAAAGGGCTACCGTGAAAGGGCGCGTTATTTGCCGGGTTCCATCCTCCATTATTGCAACACAATGCTCGCTGCTTCTTCTTTGCGCAATGCCAGGTAGAAATTATCCACCTTTACATACCATCCGCCACCAAATGGGGCTTTCCGCACCACGATCACGTGGCTGCCGGGCAATACGCCCATTGACATCAGCTTGCTGCCAGCCTGGTCATCGACATAGTGGGAAACGACACCGGCCATTCCGGGCTTTGCTTCCGACAGATGTTTTCCTCCTGCGATAATAGCTACCACTGCGTTATTTTGATTTAATCTAAATATTCATACAAAGTTAACACCAAATTAGGCGGCCGCAGGTATAAAACGAGTGACAAAAATCACTTTGAAGCAAATTTTACCTAATGGAGGGGAAACCATACCTAACGTTAGGTAGAGCGAGTGCTGAAAATACAGCAGAACAGGCTACATCGCAGGATATCCATTGGAGAACTTATTTTTGAACACTATTCAGTTAAGGCTGTGCTCTTTTTCGGCGCCGGTTGCATCCCGAAGGCCCCCATCGCGCCGGCCGGCCGCCGCGACTTCAGCGACTCCGCGCGTGGCGTACACTTCACGCGGCCTGCGCACGAAATGACAGGAATTGCGCGGGTTCACAAAAACTTCATACACCACGAACGAGCCATCTTGTTCTACGATTTCGGAAAGCGTGAGTGGGTTGGTGGGTAAAAGTGCTTTCCAACTTGTGGGGAGACAGCCCTTCCGTTCCGTTTCGAAGTCCATTTCTACAAACCGGTCGATAAGGGCATAATAGCCAGTACCTCTGTGCATATTGACTTGGGTTTAAACTATGGGGAAATCTTTCTAAAAATATTAAGTAACCATCAAAAAAAAGTTCGCCGATTTTGCGCTGTGGCGCAGGCTGGAAGCTTTAGAGCTTGTCTGGAGAACTTATTTTTTGAACGCTACTTCATACAAATTTCTTAAAAAACCATAAGACATGCAAGTGCTGCCGCTCAGCCGCATCAATAATTCAGCAGCCGGCCAATCGCTGCCGCAACTTTCTCAATTGACGGGATCATCGTTTGCTCAAGGGCCTCGTTCAATGGAATGGCCGGCATGTTTTCCGCGCCTATTGTGCATACCGGTGCATCGAGGTATTCAAAGCACGACTCCTGGATACGGGCGGCAATACTTTGGGCAAAGGTGTTGTTCACCGGCTCTTCCGTAACCACCAACACCCGGCCGTGGGCACGGGCAGCCTCGAACAGAGCGGCCTCATCCAGCGGGAACAGGGTTCGAAGGTCGATAACCTCGACGCGGCCCGGGTAATCTTTCGCAGCATTCAGGGCCCAGTGTACACCCATGCCGTAGCTCACCACCACCAGCGATTCTCCGCGTTCGACAGCATCCGGGGCAGCGGCCAGAGCGAGGCGAGCCTTGCCAAAGGGGACCACGTAATCTTCGTCGGGCAATACTGTGCGTGCCGCTTCCGTACCAGGCACCTTAGACCAGTACAGCCCCTTATGCTCGAAAATGACGACTGGGTTAGGGTCGTAATAAGCCGCCTTAATGAGCCCTTTCAGGTCGGCGCCAGTACTGGGATAAGCGATCTTGATACCCCGAATATTCACCACAACGGATTCCACACTCGAGGAATGGTAAGGCCCTCCGCTGCCATAAGCACCAATAGGTACCCGGATCACACAGCTGACCGGCCATTTGCCGTTGGACAAATAACAGGAGCGGCTCACTTCTGTAAAAAGCTGGTTGAGCCCCGGCCAGATATAATCGGCGAACTGCACTTCCACGATCGGTTTCAGGCCTGCAGCCGACATACCCACCGTGCTTCCGATGATAAAAGCTTCCTGGATGGCCGTATTGAACACCCTGGCCTTTCCAAATTTCTGGGCCAATGTGGCCGCTTCTCTGAACACGCCGCCCAGCCGGCCCCCGACATCCTGGCCGTAGAGCAGGCATTCCTTGTGCTTGCGCATGAGCTCTTCCACGGCAAACAAGGCGGAATCCACCATGACGTGCAATTCGCCGCCGGCGGGCTCACGCTCGCCTTTTTCTTCGGTGATGGGAGTAGGCGCAAAGTCGTGGGTGAACAGATCTTCCGGTTGTGGGTTTTCGGCCTGGCGCGCAGCTTCGAAGTCGGCCTGCACTACTTGCCGGGCTTCCTCCTCCATGGCGAGCAGCTCTTCTTCGGTAGCAATCTCATCGTCGATCAGCTGATTCCTGAAAACGGGGTACGGGTCGCGAAGCAGGTGTGCCTCCAGGTCGTCGCGGTACCATTCCCTGCGCACGCCGGAAGTGTGGTGGTTGAGCAAAGGCACCTTCGCACGTACCAGGAAGGGGCGGCGTTCTTTACGGGCCTTCTGGATCACTTCCCGCATGGTGAGGTAGCACTCGAAGAAGTCGCTCCCGTCAACATTCCGGGTTTCCAGGCCATGGAAGCCTTTGACAAATTCGTCGGCATCCTGAGCACGGGTTTCGGATGCTTTCGCAGAGATATCCCAGCCGTTATCCTGTACGAGGTAAATAATGGGCAGCTGCTTGAGTGCCGCCATCTGGAAAGCTTCGGAAACCTCGCCTTCCGTTACGGATGCGTCGCCCAGCGAGCAGACGACGATCCCTTTATCGGCCAGCCCGTCGCCGGTGGCCAGGCCTGTCTTTTCTTTGTATAATAATCCCATGGCCGCGCCGGTAGCGGGAATGGCCTGCATTCCTGTAGCGGAAGACTGGTGGGGGATCTGCGGTTTATCCGGGTCGCGCAGGCTCGGGTGGGCATAATAGGTGCGGCCGCCGGAAAAGGGGTCGTCCCGCTTTGCCATCAGCTGCAGCATCAATTCGTACGGCCTCATGCCGATACCGAGCAACATAGCGTCGTCGCGGTAATAGGGATAGAGAAAATCCTGAGGTTTGAGTTGAAGGGCCACGGCCAGCTGGATGGCCTCATGGCCCCGGGAAGTGGCATGGACGTATTTGGCGACGAATTTGAAATTCTTTTCATAGATCTCCGTCATGGCCTTGGCGGTGGCCATAAAGCGGAAACCTTCCTGGAGCGCTTTCCTGGAAATTTTCGGTTTAATTTGGATCATGGTTTGGTTAAGGCTTTATTATCAAAACGCCATGCAATTGGGCAGTGTTTCCCAAAAGCTGCGCCTTCTCGCTTTTTAAACCGGCTTCTCTTTTCGTATATCAAGGCCACTGTGCCCTAACTCTCCTCCGGCGTTTGTGGCAGGTTGGAAAGGTTGCGCAGGTACCGCGCCAGGTTAAAGGGCTCTTCGTTTTGCATAACCTGATAAATTTCCACTGCCACGCATTGCGCGATCATCGCCCTGGCATCTGCTTCAGCGTATCCTTCACCCACAAGGCGTTGCAGCGCCAGGGCGGTTTCCGGCGGTTCACCCTCGCGCAACTGGTTGTTGACGATAGCCATGAATTGTTGTTTCAAAACCTCTTTCGCATTCATTCCGCCTTATGTTTAAACCGTTCAATGGCCTGTTTGGTGTAAGAGGATAACACCAGGCTGCCGCTAATGGCGGCGCGGGCTTCCAACAGGGCATCCCAATGTTCCGTCCCTTCCCAGAAGGCGCGTTTCAGTTCGCGCATCGCCTCGGGGTTGAAGCCGGAGAGCTGTTGCGACAGGTGTGCCACATAAGCGTCCAGCTGTTCGATGCTGTCGAACACCTCATTGAACAGCCCCTTCTCCTGTGCCCAATGCGCCGTTTTCCACTCGGTGGCATTAATGGCCAGGTGAGTCATGGCCGAAGCTCCCATTTTTCGTTCTATCGCAGGGCCTACGACAAAAGGGCCGATGCCGATGGCCAGTTCACTCAGCTTGATGCTGGCCCATTTGGTGGCGATGCAGTAATCAGCGGCAGCGCATAAGCCTACACCACCGCCCACCGCTTTGCCCTGTACCCTGACGATGATGAACTTCGGGCACTTCCGCATAGCGTTGATGACGTTGGCAAAACCCATAAAAAAGTGCTTGCCGTTGTTCGCATCTTCGATGGAAACCAGTTCGTCGAAACTAGCGCCGGCACAAAAGGCCCGCTCGCCAGCGCTCTGAAGGATCACAACCTTTACGCTATTATCGTCTCCGGCGACGCGAATGGCGCCCTCCAGTTGGGAAAGCACCGGGCCGGGAAGGGCATTGTGGGCGGGATGGTAAAAAGTGATGGTAGCAATGCCTGCTTTAATATCAATATCGACGGAACCAGATTGAATGTTTTCCTGCATGGGCTTTGCGAAGATTTGAAAAAACATCCAATGCGAATGAATGTTCGTTTACAAATGTAGCAATTTTTCCGCTTACCTGCATTGAATATAGCGGTTACTGCTCCTTCATTTTCACCATCGTCAGGATGGTGCCGATAGCCACGGTCTCCCCTGTCTGGTCGTAGACGTCGACCAGCCATTTGACGATGCCTTTAGACACTTCCTCCCCTTCTCTTTTCTCCTGTGCGGCCTTTTCTTTCACCGTCAGGCGCACCCCGATCGTCATACCTGCGTAAACGGGTTTGGTAAACCGGAAATCTTCAATGCCGTAGTTGAGCAAAACGGGGCCTTTGCGGGGTTCGACGAAAAGGCCGGCAGCCTTGGACAGTATGTAATACCCATGGGCCACCCGTTGTTCGAAGATGGTGCCTTCCAGGGAAGTAGCATCCACATGGGCATAAAAATGATCGCCGCTGATATTGGCAAAGTTGACGATATCCGCTTCTGTAACGGTGTGCCTGGAAGTGATAAGGGTTTCGCCCACCGTCAGCTGTTCGAAATGCTTACGGAAGGGGTGAATTTCCTCCTCATGATAACGGCTGCCGACCTGAAAGACCTGAGTAATAGCGGTCACCATGCTCGGATGGCCCTGAATGGCCGTGCGCTGCAGATAGTGCTTCACGCCGCGCAGCCCCCCCATTTCCTCACCGCCGCCGGCGCGGCCGGGGCCGCCATGCACCAGCAAAGGCATGGGAGAGCCATGGCCCGTGCTTTCTCTGGCGCTCTCCTCATTCAGGATGAGTATCCTGCCGTGGAAGGGCGCCGAACCCATAACATAGTTGCGGGCAATGCGCTCGTTGGCCGTAGCGATGGTGCTCACCAACGACCCTTTTCCCATATTGGCCAGCTCTACGGCCTCTTCGAGGTTTTTGTAGGGCAATATGGTGCTCACCGGGCCGAAAGCTTCGATGTTGTGGGTCTCTTTTTTATTGAAAGGGTCATCATTCAGCAGCAGGACGGGCGAGAAGAAAGCGCCATGCTCCTTTTCCGCCCCAACCACTTCAAAGTCGTCCTGGCCACCGTAAACGACCTGTGCGTTTTGTGCCAGCTCCTGTACCCGTCGGCGCACTTCTTCCACCTGGCTTTTGCTGGCCAGAGCGCCCATGCGCACGCCCTCCACCTGGGGGTCGCCTATGGTGGTTTGCCGGAGTTCCTTGCTGAGGGCGACCTGTACGTCCTCAACAAACTCGGCCGGCACGATAATGCGGCGGATAGCGGTACATTTCTGCCCGCATTTGGTGGTCATCTCCCGCCGAACCTCCTTAATGAACAGATTAAAGGTGGGCGTACCGGGCTCAGCATCCTCGCCGAGCACGGCCGCGTTGAGGCTATCAGCTTCCATATTGAAGGGGACCGAATGCTCAATGATCTTCGGATGCGCTTTCAGCATGCGGCCGGTAGAGGCCGAGCCGGTGAAAGTCACCACATCCTGCAAGGTGGCCGGGTCGAGGATGCCGATACCTGTGCCGCAGACGAGCTGCAGCGCGCCTTCGGGCAGAATGCCTGAAGCGATGATATCGCGCACCATCGCTTCTGCCAGGAAAGACGTCAGTTCCGAAGGTTTTACGATGGCCGGCATACCGGCCAGCAGGTTTACCGATAATTTTTCGAGCATGCCCCAGATCGGGAAATTGAAGGCATTGATATGGATGGCTACGCCGTGTTTCGGCACCATGATATGGTGGCCGATGAAGGTGCCCTCCCTGGATAGCTTAGCCACTTCGCCGTCCAGGTAAAAAGGTTTATCGCCAAGCTGCCTGCGCAGGCTGGCGTAGGCGAAGAGGGTGCCGATGCCGCCGTCGATGTCAACCCAGCTATCGCTTTTGGTAGCTCCTGTACGGTAGCTGAGGGGATAATATTTCTTGCGAATGTCATGCAAATGCAGGGCCAGCTTTTTCAGCATCAGGCCGCGTTCGCGAAAAGTCAGCTTGCGCAGTTTCGGGCCACCCACCGAACGGGCGTAATCCATCATGGCATCGTAGTCGAGCCCATCGCTGCCACAGGTGGTGATCAGTTCTCCGGTGATGGCGTCGTACTGGGGTAATCCGTCGCCATCAAAAGGCGCCCACTCTCCGAGTGCGAAGTTGTACAGTTTTTTGGCCTTGGCCATAATCGGTTGTTATTTGGTAGACAGATGGCGGGCCCGGGTATACCTACTTTATGGGTATAATGGGTGATAAGCTGGAGGGCTACCCTATTGTACCTCAAAAGCGTGTGCCGGGCCGCGAATTGCCAGGCAAAAGTACAGCAAATGGGCCGCATTAACAAAAGAGGAATACGGGTTTCATAACCCGAAGCGCATGCCTTCTTCCGCAAGCCCGCATCCCGCTTCTTCTACCCTTTCACGCGTTGTGCTCTGTCTGTCAAGCACCGGGTTTGTATGGTTAAAATGGATGAAATGCACCTTGGCCCGTTCCGTTTCCGGCAGCCCACTGAACAGCGCCAGGCTCTCCTCGATAAAAGGATGCGGGATCTCACTCATATCGCGGCCTGGTATTTCGCCATTGGCAAAGAAAGTGCCGTCCAGCAGCGCATAATCCACCTGCCCGATGAGTTGCCGGATATCGCGGCCCCATTGCTGCCATTTATCGATATCGGGGATGAAGAGCAGGGAGCTCGACGGCCCTTCGATGCGGAAGCCTACAGTTTCGGAGTATTCATCGCGGTGGGGAACCTGAAAAGGCGTGACGCGCAAACGTTCGTTCAGCACTATGGCAGAATCGGCCGTTAAAGGCCGGAGTGAGACATTCTCCAGAGATACCAGTTGACTCCAGGGGCCGTTGGTTTCCAGGAAGGTTTTCATGCGCGGCATGGCAAAAACGGGCTCCAGGCGTGCACCCATAGCTTCGCGGCCCAGATGCATCAGCCCGGTATAATGGCCGATATGCGCGTGGGTGAGGAAGATACCCGACAACTGGCCATACTGTTGCAAGCTGTGCAGCTGCTCACGAAAATCAGGCGTAGCATCAAACATCCACGCCTGCCCGGTGGCAGGGTCTACCAAAGCCAGGCATGCCACGTGCGCACCGGGGCGTTCACCGGCCCATACCGGCAGGCAGCAGGCCTTGCGGCAGCCGGCCTGTGGGTAGCCCGCATCCTGGGCGATGCCAAGCACTAAAACAAATGGATCCTGAGCGGAAACCCGGGGCGGAAAGGCCAGGGCCGCCAACGAGGCCAGGGCTATCCTCCAAACAAGCTCTGAGAAATGAACCGTGTTTAGCATCCTCGCTTTTCGATTCAAATTAAAATTATTAATCGTAACTATTCAGCATGCGGCCTAAAATGCTCCTGAAGCAAAATTTTGTAGGCTTTTTCTTGTCTAAACCCTTCTCATTCTCCTTGAAAGGGGAAGGGCGGATTACAAAATCTTGCTTCAGGCCGTAAACCCCCATGATGCTGAATAGTTACTATTAATCTATACAAGGCGTTTATGGAAAATAAACAAAAACCGGTTCCCATGATGAAAAACCAATCACGCTTCTTGTATGCCGGGCTTTTTGCCCTATGCTTCCTGTCAGTTTCTCTACGCGAGGCCAGGGCCCAGCGCCCTCCATTAGGCCACGCCTTCTTTTACCTCGTGCCAGGTTTGAAAGAGCACATCCTGGCTAGGGCGGCCTTCCGGCACCTTGCGCAGGGGGTCGTGGCAGGGGTGGAGCGATTCGTGGCATTCCCGGGGCAGCTGCTGGTACAGGCGCGTGCCCTGCGTTTTCCAGGCTATCATATCGTCACTGACCTCCTTGACGACCCTACCGGGGTTGCCGACAACCATGCTTCTTCGGGGGATCTTTTCATCTGCTTTGATAAAGCTAAGCGCGCCGATGATACATTCGTCCCCGATCTCTACATTATCCATAATGACGGCGTTCATGCCGATCAGCGTATTGCGCCCGATGGTAGCTCCGTGGATAACGGCCCCATGCCCGATATGGGCATCTTTTTTCAATCGGACCGTAACCCCAGGGAACATGTGGATCGTGCAGTTCTCCTGTACATTACAACCGTCTTCGATGACGATCTCTCCCCAATCACCGCGGATGGCGGCCCCGGGGCCGATATAAACATTAGCGCCAATGATAACGTTGCCGGTGACGGTGGCCTGAGGGTGGACAAAAGCTGATTCGTGGACTACGGGCCGGAAGCCCTTGAACTCGTAGATCATGCTAGATGGTTTTATTTTTGGTTAGTAACAAATACATGGCAAAGATTGTGCATGTATGTTAAAATGTCAAACCATTAACGCAAAATCCAACATCATTCCGTATCTTTTTGTATACAAAACGGGTAGGTTTCTCAAATATCTAATATCCTCAATCCATAACCTCTTGGCACAGCTCAGTTGGACATACGTAGGCGACACGGGGCAGCACTACACCGTAGGAGTGTTCCACGGCCCCAATACGGGGCATCTGGTCGTCCACTGCAACCTTCGGGTCGTGCTTATTGATTTCCATGTACTGGAAAGCAAGGCCTATCCTCTTTTCCTCGATGACGAGCTGTGCGAACTGAAGATAGAAAAGAAGAACGGCCAGTTCACCTATGCCTTCGAGATCAACCGCAAGGTAGATACGCCCCGCAACCGCGAGCGCAAAAAGGTGGAAAAAAAACACTGGCGGCAAACGCTGCTGTTCTTCGGAGCGCTGGGCATAGTGGCGGCCATTTTCACCGGTTTTTTTATCCGCTTCGATGCTCGCCAGAAAGAAAAGAACCGGGAACAACTCCTTGAAGTACATGGGCAGAACACGCTTGGCGTCATTGACGGCCTTTCCAGCGAGGGGCATTCGACGGCCATCCAGTTTTCCTTTATTGCCGGCAACCGGGCACACCAGGGTACGCTGGATTATCCTTCCGGCATGCCGGTCATCCTCGATACCGGGATGCCCCTGGAAAAAGGCGACGAGTTTTCCGTCCGGTACCTAATCAGCAGCCCTGGCATTAGTGAGTTGTTACTCGGCCAGCCATCAGAAGCGCAGGCCACCCGCTATTGGGAGCGCGCCCTGGCCCGCCATGCCGAGCTGCACCCCGAGCTTACCCCCCAGCAGGCCGAGTGTTTCGTTCGCCTCGCCTACGAGCTGAAAGGCATCAACGGGCTGGCGGCCATACGCTTTCAGGATACCGGCGCAGAAGAGAATGCCACGGCCAATCAGGTTGCTTATCAGCGCCTTACCCGCAGCCTGCCCTTCCAGCAACGCGCAAGGCGCGAGTGCTGGTGAGAAATGCCTGCGTTTCATATCTTTACCGCAAAAAAAGAAAGAAACTTTGGAGCATCTTGCACAACATATCGAAAGCCTGATATTCGCCACGGCTCAGCCTATCAGCCTGGAGGAGATAAAAAGCTGCCTGGAGGAAGCACTCGGCATAAAATTCCCGGACGAGGATCTGCTGGCAGCCATCGGGCAACTCACGGCCCGGTATCGGGAAAAAGGCTTTGCTTTTGAGATCAACGAGATCGCAGAGGGGTACCAGTTCCTGACCAAACCCGCATTTCACCATACCGTAGGCACGTACCTGCGCCAAACGACGCGCAAACGGCTCTCACAGGCCGCGCTGGAAACCCTGTCTATCATTGCCTACAAGCAGCCGGTCAGCAAGACGGAGATGGAAAAGATCCGGGGGGTGAGTTGCGACTATTCCCTGCAAAAACTATTGGAAAAAGAGCTTGTTGCTATTGTAGGGCGCGATGAAGGGCCAGGGCGCCCCCTATTGTACGGAACGAGCGATAAGTTCATGGATTATTTTGGGCTGAAAAGCCTGCGCGACCTTCCTAAGCCCAAAGAATTCAAGGAAGCGGATTTCGTGATCGGCGAGCAGGCGCCCATCGAAGAGGACATACCGGAGGAGAGCGATGCCGATACGCTCGAAGAAGAGCAATAGGCGCTGAATAAAAACCGATAAAACAGGAAAAGAACATGCATACCGATAAACCATTAGTCAACCGGGTAGCGGCCAGTGGGCTGATCACCATCAAGCTGGAAGAATTCTTCCCTGCTGATGTAACGGTTGCGTTCGACCTTAAAGACTATCTGTTCCATGGGCTCATCCTGCGGGAGAATGATTTCCGGGAAGCTATGGATGCCCATGACTGGGCACAGTACGAGGGCAAAGTGTTGCTCGTTTTCTGTTCTGCTGATGCTATCATCCCAATGTGGGCGTATATGCTGGTGGCATCCCTGGCCACGCCTTTTGCTACTGATGTTTATCAGGGGACACCCGACGCCTATCTGCAGCAGGCTTACGCTACGAAGCTGGCTGCGCTTGATGTGGAGCAGTACAGGGGCCAGCGTATCATTGTCAAAGGCTGCAGCGACAGGCCGGTGCCTGCGTCGGCCTATGTCGAGCTAACAAAGCGCCTGCGCCCTCTGGCGAAAAGCATCATGTTCGGGGAGCCCTGTTCGACGGTCCCCATTTACAAAATGCCCAAAAATGGTTGAACCATGTTCAAAGCACTGCATTATTACACCCTGGCATTGGCCGCTTTTCTAAGTATTGCCCTGTTTGCTTCCTATTCCGGCAAAGGCGGCCCGGAGAAGCAGGATGAGAAAACATCAGGCATCCCTCAGGTTATCAAACCTGTAGACCTCAACCGGCCTTTTGATTTTGCCGGGGAGCCTCTGCCTATGGATAACTTCGACGTCCGCGAGCGCCTCGACCGCGAACTGCTGGTCAATACGTACTGGCATTCTACCACCATTCTCAACATCAAGAATGCGTACAAGTATTTTCCCACCATCGAACGCATTCTCAAAGAGCAAGGCCTTCCGGAAGATTTCAAATACCTGGCTGTGGCGGAAAGCAGCCTGCGCAACGAAGTCTCGTCGGCCGGCGCCCGTGGTTTCTGGCAGTTTATGCGCGGGGCTTCCGGCGATTTCGGGTTGGAGGTGAACGATGAAGTGGACGAACGCTACCACCTGGAAAAAAGCACGCTTGCAGCCTGCGAATTCCTAAAGGGCTTATACAAGCGCTTTGGAAGCTGGACCATGGCTGCCGCCGCCTATAACGTCGGCGCCGCACGCCTGGCGCGGGAGGCCAGTGAGCAGCGCGCTACCAATTACTACGACCTCAACCTCAACTCCGAGACTTCGCGTTACGTTTTTCGCCTGGTGGCGATCAAAGAGATCATGGGCCACCCCAATGATTTCGGTTTCTATATCGAAAAAGAGGACCGCTACCCCCCGCTTGAGGATTACAAGACCGTGACCGTTGACGGCCCGGTGGCCAATTGGGGTGATTTTGCCGTCGAGCATGGTACGTCATACCGAATGCTCAAGGTCTACAATCCCTGGCTTGTCGACTCCAAGCTCACAAACCGGAGCGGTAAAACCTATGAGATCAGGCTGCCGAAATGAGGTTTTTCATTTTCCATATCCGGATGAGGGTTACTGTACCGGTACTTCCTTTTCTGCAATAGCGCGAAGAGTAAAAGCTCCATACCCTCCCTCAATATTGCTGAACACCGTTGCCGGTTCGGCGAAGGGGTTATCGACGGTATCAAAATACTGGCTTAGCGACAGGTCATAGAGATACCCTTCTCTGGTGAGAGAATAGAGGTAGGCCTTCACCCTGCCATTAGGGTCGTCGAAGTCGATGCCACCCTCCGAATACAGGCTCAGCGTATAACGCGTGCCGTCAAACGATTGCCCCGGGAACAGA
The DNA here is from genome assembly GCA_020636255.1 of Lewinellaceae bacterium. Lineage (GTDB taxonomy): Bacteria > Bacteroidota > Bacteroidia > Chitinophagales > Saprospiraceae > JACJYE01. The sequence continues at coordinate 29,417 of JACJYE010000009.1, read as the reverse complement.
TGATCGAACTCATTTCCGCTCCGCACGACCTGATCGAGCGTAGAAGTATACAAGGGGTAGCTATACTCAACGGTGTCTCCCGGCTGAACGACGGTTCTGGCCAAATACTCGACCCGTACGGCGTAATAGTTGTCTTGCCCCGCAGGGTCTGTGAACTGTATCTTTATCTCATCGGCTTTTTCTCCCTCTTCGCTCACAGCGCCATCCCGCTCCAAAACTACAGACTCGATCTCAACGGGGACGGGCATCCGCTGCTCGGCAAAAACAGGGCCGAAGCCAGGCGTGGAGGCCTCGAGGCGATACAGCCCACCCGAATTGCTTAAAGGCACATCCAACAGGGTGATGAACTTCGAAGCGTTGGGGTCGAATTGAAATTCACCGGCCAGGACATCATCAGCAAACAGGCGGACTGTAGCCTGAGGGAAAAGGCTGTATTGGGCCGTATCGAGAATGCCCAGGCTGTTGGAAAGTAAAACGCTCAGCGAATGGGCCTGATCGTCAAAACGAGCGTTCAACACGAGCTTCGGATCGTGTTCCGGGATGTCGATGTCTACCACCTGGCTGAAGTTATCGGGGTCGCAGGCAGTAAATAGCAGCGGCCCCAGGGCGATCATCGCCACGATGGCCTTTTTTGATATCATTATATTTACCATCATTATTTTTTTTATCATTATTTTTTTCTGATTTTATAACAATTATAAAAATAAGCCCGACGATTTTACGATGTGGTGCAGGCTGGAAGACAAACCAGGCCGCAAAATCTCCAATGAAGAACCTATTTTTTGAACACTACTCAGGTTCATAGCTGCATAATTACAGGCTGCTACCGCAAGCCGGCCTGTCAGAATTTAAACTGATAGGACACCGAAGGGATCAAGGGTAGTATGCTCACCTCGCGGAAAGTGCGCTTTACAACTTCATTCCCCGTATTGGGGTCGTATTCGTAGTCCTTGTTGAGGGTAATGTAGTAGGGATTGCGGTGGTAGTAGGCGTTATAGAGGCCAAGGGCCCATTTGCGTTCCCAGCGTGGCCGTTTCTTTTTGATCTCCATACTGATATCGAGGCGGTGATAGTCTGTCATACGGAAGGCATTTTTCTCGCCGCCCGTTTCCACCTCGGAATAATCCAGATATGGCGGGTAGCTATACACTTCGTAGGGGTAGCGGTAGGTCGGCAGAGAGACGGCGTTGCCGGTGCCATACACCCAGGCAGCCGAGAAGCTCACCCGTTCATCCACGTCATAATTCAGCACCAGCGAAATGTCATGCCGGCGGTCATACCGGAAAGGGAACCGCTTACCGCCATTGATCTCTTCGAACTCCCGCCAGTTCCAGCTCAGGGTATATCCCAGCCAGCCGGAGAGGCGCCCTTTCTTTTTCTGTATAAACACTTCCAGGCCATAGCTTTCGCCATCGCCCTGCGTGACTTTATCCTGCCAGTCGTTTTCCAGGCCGAAGAGAAAACTTGCGCCTTCTTTATAGGACAGGACGTTGTGCATCTGTTTGTAGTACCCTTCCAGGCTGATCTCATAGGCATCGCCGAAAGTGCGGGCGGCGCCCAGGGCCGCCTGCCAGCTCTGCTGTGGTTTGATACGGGCCGTACTGGGCACCCAGAGGTCGGTAGGCAGGCTGAACGACTCGCTGGTGAGCAGGTTGATGTATTGGGCCATGGTAGCAAAAGAGCCCTTCAGGGCCAGCTTATTACTCAACAAATAACGTAGCCCCAGGCGGGGCTGCACCGACGTATAGAATTCCCCGTCGACCGAAAAGCCGGAAAGGTGCACGCCCAGGTTGGCCTTCAGTGCGCCGAACTGCATATCATCTTCCAGGTAAAGCGCAAATTCGTTGCTGAATGCGTTCTGAGAACCAACGAGCGTGTCAAACTTCTCTTCGTCAAATTCGGCTTTCAACGCCAGTGCGCCCGGCTCATAGGTATGGTTAATGGCCGAGGCGCCGAAGCGAACATAATGGCGGGGGTTAGGAATATAGTCGAAGTCGACACGGGCGGCCAGATCTTTAATTCCCGAGAAATACTTGGCAGAATATGCTTCTTTCATCCCTTCGTAGCTATCTTCAAACGCGGCCAGGATGTCGATGCGGTAACGACTGTAGGTGAGTGTAGTATTGGCGAACAGCTTGTTGTTGAGTTGCCAGTTCCAACGCAATGCGGAGATGGCGTTGCCCCAGTCGATGCCCCCGTCGAAACTGAAGCCGTCTTCGCTGTATTTATTCCCAAAGACATCGGAGCCGAGGTACCCACTCAGATAAAGGCGGTGGTTTTCATTGATCTTATGCTGCAATTTGGCATTCACATCGTAGAAGAACAAGCGCACTTTCAGGTCGGATCCAGGCGCCTGGCTGGCCCGGATAATAGGGCCGAAGATCAGGTCGGCATAAGTGCGGCGGCCTGAAACGAGGAAAGAGGTCTTATCTTTGACGATGGGCCCTTCCAGTGCCAGTTTTGAGGAGATCAGGCCAATGGCCCCTTCGCCATGGAACTCCTGGAGGTTGCCTTCCTTCATATTAATCTCCAGGACAGAAGACAGGCGCCCCCCGTAGCGGGCCGGATAGCCCCCTTTGGTCAGGGTCACGTTTTTTATTGCGTCGGCGTTAAAGACAGAAAAGATACCGAGCAGGTGGGAGACATTGTACACCGGCACGCCATCGAGCAATACGAGGTTCTGGTCGGGGCTCCCGCCCCGCACATACAGGCCGTTCTGGCCCTCTCCGCCCGACTGAACCCCCGGAAGCAGTTGCAAGGCTTTGAGTACATCCACTTCGCCTAATAGTGCCGGCACCCGTTTTATCTGTTCGACGGGGATGTCGATCTGGCTCATCTGTGTCCGCTCTTCGATCCTCCCTCCACCTTTGGTATCGACCACTTCTACCTGCTCAAGCAGCACTGCTCCGGAGAGTGTTATATTGAGGGTAGTATCCTCATGGAGTAAGAAGGAATGCCTTTCCGTATCGTATCCGATATAGGAAAAGGAGAGTTTTACCGAATCAGCGGGCAGGGTCAGGCTATAAAACCCATAGGTATTCGTAACCGCCCCTGCACCGCTGTGTTGGTCATAGAGGTTCGCGCTAATGAGAGGCTCCCCAGATGCCGCATCCCTGATATAACCGCTAATGGTATACTTTTGGGCATGAAGCTGGGCGAAGGCAAAAGCTAGTACAAACAGCGTAAAAGTCTGATATTTCATGAAACCCGTTTTCAGGAGTATACCAGCAAATGGAGGCTACCCCCTAAAAGGGCAGGTATTTTTTGTGATTTTTTCTTTTACATTTACAAAAACGATCGAACATCCTTTAGCTACTTATAGAATACAATGACTATGGCAGGCAACGTGCTCCTCACACTTTTCCTGGTTTTCTTGAACGGCTTTTTCGTCGCTGCAGAATTCGCGATAGTAAAGGTACGCTCATCGCAGATACAGGTCCGGGCGGAACAAAATTTCAGTGCCCGCGTTGCCTTTTCCGTCATTTCCAACCTCGATGCCTATCTTGCAGCTACCCAACTGGGTATCACGCTGGCAAGCCTCGGCCTGGGCTGGATAGGGGAAGGCGTTGTTTCCCAGGTCATACTGGCGATCATGGACGGCCTGGGTTTAGCCATTAGTGAGTCCACCGCGCATCAGATCGCGTTGCCCGTTTCTTTTGCCCTGATCACGATCCTGCATATCGTCTTTGGTGAGTTGGCCCCCAAATCGCTTGCCATACGCTTTCCGACCAATACCACCTTGTGGACTGCAGCGCCCCTGCGGCTGTTCTATATCGTTTTCAGGCCCTTTATCTGGCTACTCAACGGCATAGCCAATGCTTTCCTCAAGTTGATCGGCATAGAACCAGTGCCCCATGCTGAAGTACATAGTGAGGACGAACTCAAGCTCATCATAGCGGAAAGTGCCGAGGGGGGAGCTATACGCCATTCCGAGCGGGAGCTGATCCAGAATGTTTTCGACTTCGATGACCGACTGGTGCGGCAGGTCCTCAAACCCCGAACCCAGATAACCAGTATGGATGCCAACATGCCTATTCGGGAGGCCATCGACATCGCTCTGCAGGAAGGCTACTCCCGGTACCCGGTTTATGAAAATTCCATAGACGGCATCATCGGTTTCGTCACGACTAAAGACCTGCTGGCTTCCGAGTACCGGGAAGAACAAAAAGGGCTCAAAGACCTGGTGCGTCCGGTCATTTTTACGACTTCCACCCGCAAGATCGGGGCGCTGCTGCGGCAGATGCAACGCGAACGGGCTCAGCTGGCGGTTATCGTCAACGAATTCGGAGGCACGGTCGGCCTGGTGACCATGGAGGACATCCTTGAGGAACTCGTCGGAGAGATACAGGACGAATACGATACAGAACGCCCTATCGTAGAAGAGATTGGCGAGCGCAAATTTCGTGTATTAGCCCAAAACCCCGTCGACCAGATCAACGTACACCTGCCCGTCCCTCTGCCTGTAAGTAACGAATACGTTACCCTTTCGGGGCTGATCCTCAAAGAATCCGAAGAGTTCCCGAAGGTAGGGCAATCCCTGGCCATCGGCAACTATACAATAAAAGTGACCCGTATTTTCCACACTAGCCCCGAAGAAGTTGAACTGGAGTGGATCGATAAGTGATCGTGCTAAAATACTCCTTACCGGCCGCGTTGCTTCAGTATATCCTGCATGCCATAATATTCAGCCGTCCTTTGTTTTAGTGGATTGTCGGCCCAATCATCCCATTCACAAGTGTAGGGGTCATAGCCACACTTGAGCGGCTTGCTGAACAAATCATCCGGGCCCGCCAGGTAAGCCCGGCAATCGGTACAGATGTACCGGAACTCGCAGTCTTTACAGACACTGACCTGGTCTTTTGTGATAGGCCAGTATTTTTTAAAACCCTCTTTGCCTACGGCATCCTGAAGTGTAGAATTGTCGATATTCCCAAAAGACTCCTGTAGTGAAGGGCAGTTCTTGATATCTCCGTTCACATCAATAGATATCTTGCGGTTGAGGCACGAATTGTGGTTTAATGCCTCCGTAAAGGTTTTCACATTAATGCGGAAGTAAGCCGGGGATATGATACCGCAATGTACGCTCGAATTGAGCTGTTCTTCGGAAAAGAAGAGGGGGCCGGCGGGCGCCGGCCCCAGGCAAAACGGATGGCCTGTGGGCATGGAATGGATCTGCAAAGCAGAAAGGCGAGGGAACCGCGTGCAAAGATCCAGCAGCAGCGGTTCGGCGTAATCAGAAAGGAACCGGATCGTCAGGATTATACTTTCCACGCTGCTTCCGTCAAACTTCTGCAACAACGCATCAAAAAAGCTAAGTGGCCGCCCGGTATAACATCGGATATGAAGGTACCGGCACCCCAATGCTTCCAGTTGCAGGATGATTTCACTCCAGGGAAGTATCGTTTCCCCAATATCTATTATCCCATTCGTGATAAGGGCCGGCTCATCCCATCGCAGGCTCATTTTCGGAAAACGCTCAGGCGTTTCCGTATAAAATATGTATTCCTCCTTTTCCAGAAGATGAAAATAAGAATCGATCGTTTCATCAAATCTGTGCTGATAAGCTGCCTTTACCTGCCCGGCCGTTTTGCCCTCATGCTGGGTAAGTATCTCGTATAAACCGTCCGGTATAAAATGCATCTTCTGGCGCTGAAGGTCACAGATGGCCGAGCGCTCAGCACCCCGAACAGGAATACAGCAGGAAAATAACCTAAACGGCTTGTCAACGCACATTTCCGAATATTTTACTTATTGGCTTACAGAATGCGGCGGGCCTGTAGTAGTCCGTTTGATACAAGCCAACCCTTATCATCTTAGGCTTTCTTTGCCCTTCCTGTTCCAGGCCATTAGCAACTTTTTTCGGCGCATAAATAAACTGAAATCCAAGGGGTAAAAGCCCCAAGTCCTGTTTGGAAAAAAGCAGTTTCTTTTTCATGTCTTCAATTTTTCCAGGTACGATGCGATCTTTTCTTCGAGGTAATAATTGCAGTTGTCCGAAACCCATCCGAACTGGCCAATGGGATTAACTTCCAGAAAAACGAATTCGCCTCCGGGTGTGACGATCAGGTCTATGGAGCCTGTATCCAGTTCCATATTCTGCATGAACCTGAGTAATTTTTGTTTTATGTCTTCCGGCAGTAAATAAGGCACTCCCCGGTTGGGACACTCGTGGTTGTAATTCCTAAAATCGAGCCTGGTTTTAGGGTCGTTCTGCGAAAAGATCGCCATTGGATAACAATCTTCACCAAGAATGAACACCCTAAGCTCGTAAGCCTTAGGTATCTCCCGCTGAACCAGGGTCGGCGCAACAACAGCTTCGAGAGTGGCGATATGGCCCCGGGTGACAAGATGCGTCCCGACGGATCGAAAAAAGTTCCTGCCGTGTATCCGGAAAAGGTTCCACACCGCCTTGGTTATAGCGCTATCCTGTTCTATAAACTTTAATAGCTCAGGTTTATCTGAAGTGATCAAAGTTGCCGGAATACTCAGCCCAGCTTCGGCTGCTACCAGCAGAGCAATAATCTTGTTGTGGTTTTTATCCTGCCGGATACACCCCAGATGGGGCTTTTGCTCCAGATAAAAATGGAAGGCTTCGCTAATCTTCTCCCATTCCCTGGCCAATATGCCAAATACCTGCCTTCGGTATCTGCTGATCTTTGGCCTGGCAGGAAAAAAGTCGCCACGTCTGTACCAGAAAGCAGTAAAATCATTCAGACAGACAATCCGGCCTTTCGCATTCGTCAATTTAATGCTCATCTGCCCGCCAGGATCGATGAACAGGATAGAGGAAAGGTAACACTGCTCGCCATTCAGGCGCAGGAAGCGCACGCCACGGTGAGCCAGCCAATCGATGACTTTGCTCGTCGACTGGTCGGTAGCGCTACTCAGTATCAGGATCATGATTCCGGCCTATTGAAAGGTGACAGGTTTATTTATATCGATCTTTACGAAATGGGCATCCACCATTTCCTCTGACAAGTCAAATATGACATCCATGGGTGTAAATAACCTGAACCCATTGTCGGGGTTCATAAATCTGTATAGTATTTTTTCAATATGGTCTTCCAGGGAAGGTAAGCCAATCGACTTTCGGTTTGCATTGATCTCGGCCAGCTCAGCAAGGCTTATTTTTCCTCTATAATAACCGTCCCCGATCTTCACTATCGGTGAGGGCAAAAACCGTTTTTTCCGGCCCAAAGCTGCACCTATCCGTACATAATTATAGGGATCCAAGGCCTGCTGCTTCAGGGCCTCGTCCATTAGGCTATCGACCCCCGAGAACCTCCTTTGAGCGAAATGTGTCAACAAAATATCATAAGGCTGTGGTTGTATACCTTTCATATTCTCGGTGCATTCAATGCCGATAACGCTTTCGGCCGGAAAGCCATTTTGCTCAATCAACTTTCTGAATTTCAAATAATTAAGGCTATCCACTTTATTGATCTCCGGGTGGCTCTTCCCCTCCAGCCTGGCCGATTGATCATCGTTCATCATACCGTCCAACGCATTTCTGTATAACCTGTCGGCATGTTGGGCCTGTTGAGAGAGGGCTATCAGGCCCTGCCATTGTTCGGGCGCCTCCTTCAATAAAGGATAACTTTCAAAGAAATCGATGCAAAAACCCATCCGTACCAGATGAGTAGCGTTGAAATAGGCAAAACGAATATCATTTTCCAGGACAGCCACCTTAAAAGCATTGTAATGGTCCGCTGCAAAGCCGGGCACTTTATAGCGGAATGCGTTGCGGTAACAGGCCAGCGCGTCGCTCAGGCCATTTTTAATAATAGCCATTTCTGCTCTGTTGATGTAAGCGTAATAGCTCCCTTTTTCGCCTGGTTCGAGATAGCGGTGGCATGAAAAACTTACGGCCATAACGAATAGAAGTGTTTTCCAGATTTTCATGAGGGATGGTTTTGGTGGTTAATAATATTTCATTTTCAGGTAGGCCGCAGCAGCTGCCGGCTTCTGAAAAGCGGCAACCGCTGCGGATTTTTATCCGGTTACCCGGCGGTTAGGTCAGGCACTTTCGTGCCAGACAGCCCCGTGATGGTCCGATTGGTAGAGGCTGCCATTGGCATCGTACACTTGTGTATCGGAAGTGTAGGAATAGTGATTCGTTGACCCTCCTTCCGTAGGGCAGGTACTGCCGCCGTCGGGTACGCTGCTTCCAAGGCCGCCCAACACTTTTGCGATATTGGCGAAGGCTGTTGAATCGAATTTCTCCAGGTTCAAAGGTTGAAACTTCTTTTCCATAAACAATTACATTTTGTTCCGTTAGCGCCTACTCTCTTTTGTCGCCCGCCAGGGCTGGGTTTTGGGCATCCCCCCGCAGCTGATCTCTTAGTGTTTGTTTATGCCAGGTATTTGTGTAAGGGTCAAAATCACAGATCTCTTTTTTATGGTATTTCCCGCCATTCTCCACGACGTCGCTATTGCTGAGGCAGAGGTACCTGTACTGGCAGTCTCTGCACTGTTCAATCAAATCGTTATGCAGCCTCCACTTTTCCCGGAAGGCGGGCGACTCAACGGCTGCTCTTATGCTGGCCTGGGAAACATGCCCAAAATGGGCTTCATGTGAAACATAGTTCCGGATAAAGCCCTCAGCGTCTATGCATACCTTCCTATTCAGCGCTATGTTGAAGTGCCGGGCCTCTGCCAATATGGGCGTGCTGGCGACAAAATTTTCAAGCCTCGCCATATCCGGTTGGCCTCTCCTGACAGGCTGGCCGGTATAAACAATGTTTACTGAACCGGCATTTTTTTCCGGGAAAACAATCCGGGGCTCCCCTGCTGAATGAACCACCAAGGTTGTTACTCTCCGGTTCTCCTTTACAATGCGAAACAGTTGTTCTTCCAGCTCGCCATTTTCCCGGATATAGAGTTCGATAAATTTCAGACGACTGTCCTTTGCAGGTTGGAGCATACGACAGATATCCTCCACTGAAAAGGGCTCGAGAAACCGAACCTGCAGCCCTGCACAGCCCAAATCATCCAGTTGGCGGATCACATCACCCACATCATAGTTCGATACCGATTCGACCTCAATAACTGCAGCGTATACCTCCAATGGAGAGCCCCACGATAATTCCACGGCAGGGAAGGCCTCGGGATTATGGGTATAAAAGCCTACTCCAAGCTCTACCAGTTTTGCGAGATAGGCATCGATGCCCTTGTCATACTGATGATCATACACATCCTTGATCTCCTCCACTGAATACTGATAGATCTTTTCCAGCACTTCCGCCAAAAGGCTGGGAATGTGTAGCAGCTCCTTACGCTGCACATCACAGATCAGCCCCATAGCTGCCCCCTTTACCGGAAAGCAGGCATTGTAAAGCCGGAAATATGCTCCCTGTACGCCAGTTTTCATTCGCCAGAGATTAAAGGTTGAATAGCAACAATAAATGCGATCGGTTTGGGGCAGTACCCCACCTGGTATCTGTTCGTCTGGTGGAAATCGCTGTGCTCAAAAAAGACGCTGCTCTTTCTATCACCGGCTCCCGCTTCGCGGATGAAATAGAAGCCCAAGGGCACAGGATGCCCGGCAGGCTTTTTCATCAGCCCAAGATGTTCCTCCTTAGCTTTCATTTCCGTTGATCAAGTATGAAGCGATCTGTTTTTCCAGGCCATAGTTGCAAGGAACCGAGACCATCCCGAACTGCCCTGCGGGGTTGACTTCGAGAAAGGCCATTCTGCCGTTCCTGGTTTGTATCAGGTCAAGGGATCCTGTGTTCAGCCCCAGCAGCCCCATCAATCTGGCGATCAGGGCCTCATGCGCTCCCGGCAGGCTGAAATTGGCCAGGCGGTTGGGATTGCTTTTATCGTACCGCCGAAAGTCGAGGCTGGTACGCTCATTGTCCTGGGAAAAGATGGCCATGGAATGGCATCTGCCTTCCAGGTAGAAGGTTCTTATCTCAAAATCCTTATCCAGCTTTTCCTGGAACAAAGACAGGTCGAAGGTTTCCGGCATTGTCCTGATCATCCTATCGGTGATTTCCTCCGTATAGTTGGCATATCGCTTTATGTCCGGGGCAGGGCCATCAAAGAACAGGTGTTCAGATATAGACTTATTGATAACCCCTTCCGGGCATTCCGCCCGGAAGCGTTCCAGGATTTTCCTTCTCTTGGTTATGAGGGTTTTAGGGACATCCAGCCCGATAGAAGCAGCCAGGTTGAGCACTACTAGCTTATTCAAACGTATCGCCTCGTAAGGAGAAAGAATACGGCCGGCCTGAAAGCTCTGATAATAGAAATCGTAGAACGTTTTCCGTTCCCGTTCCACATACTGATTGAAGTAGGGCAGGTTGGCCTGAAAAGCTTCAGCCGCTTCGCTTAGGTGCACACCAGACAGCCAATCCTGCCTGGGCAACCCGGATATCTTCCTGAACCATATCGAAGCATACCGCCTGTCTTCAGCCTGCGCGGAAACCGGGAGAACTGTATCTTCCCGTTCTATGTATTGGTCATTGGTGTTCTTACGGATAAACTGGCCACCCATAGCAGCCATCCAATCCAGGACCTGGTCTGTCGAAGGGTCATAGGCCGTCGAAAAGACCAAATGTTTTTTTGGGGCCTGAGAATACATAGGCTATCGTTTTTATATGTGCACAATACACCGGTTCGATTATGAACCAGGTGGAGCAGGGATCACTCAAATCGGCGCAATCTTTCATAAAGCGGCTTCAGGCCGACTTCTGCGCGCCGTTGTTCCAGGTGTTCCTCGTCTCTTACCGGTAGTACTGTTATGTTTCCTCCAACATTGAGCACTTGTGTTCCATAGACCTGCTTTTTATCATGGTCGATGGCTAGCAGGCGGTCTGTCATCAAGGCTAACAAGTCCTTCGACAACATACCACTTTTCACCTCCGCTTCTATAAAAGAGAAATAATACCCCCGCATGTCAGAAGGGGCGTGCTGCAGGACGAGGAAGGCCCCCAACATAGCCGGCTCCCCTACATCTTCCGTTGCAGGGAACCCACATTGCCGAAACAGATTAGCCAGGATGATCTGGTTATTTTCGTCGATATTGCCACCCAGGCCGACATCAACGGGTACACCTCTGCCGCCCTGGTCCCTTTTTGAAATATATTCCAGTATCTCTTTCTTTCTCGCGCAATTGATCTCCATAAAAGGGACCTCCCGCTTGAGGAAATTGTCGGTCTCCACCAATTGCAGGAGCAATAATTCATCTTCCAGGGATGGGGGCCTGACGACGACCTCTTCGACCTTCCCTGCTTCATTGGCATAAAAAGAGGCCCCGAGGTTAGCCTTCAGGATCTCTTCCATTACTCTTTCGCCCATCACATTTCCCAGTGAATCCTTCACCGTTGCTTCCAACGGGAACAGCGTTTTGCTCCTTGCCATATCCAGCAATGTTTCCGGGGGCAATAAGACCAACCCTGCCGGGCTGTACGTTTTGGAAGATTGACAGCTGCCGGCCATCGCTATTACTAATGCCCAGAACAAACAGGATGTAATGAGCGGCAGCATGCTTTTGGTTCTGTTTTTCATGATCATTTTTTATAAAACCAGGGTGCTTCCAAAAAGCAGGCAATAACCAATGCACAAACACGAGCAACGATCAACCCCGGCATCAGCCTGCCTTCTATCAGCACCCCGGCAGATTGGCATAAAGCGGTTCTGGCAGGGTAAACCCCTGCTTCTCCGGAAAACACTTTCCCTTTTCGGTTACCAGAGGTAGATAACGAGCCTTATCGAATCCTCGCAACAGTCGTTGATGGGGTCTCCTCCAGGGTTGTCCGGGTCATCGGTCATTTCTCCGATGTCGGTTTCGTGTGTCCCACCTTTCACTGCGCTCAGGCCCTGCTTATCGATATATTGCCCTCCTTTTTTGAACAATTCGAATAAGGTATCCCTTTTCATGGCGTTGTCTCTTTCTTTTTGGATTGAACCTACTCTCTTTTTCCATAGGACAGGATTTTCGGCATGCTCCTGGAAAACATCGGTCAGCAGTTCATCTCGATGATTTTCTCGTCCGGAAAACAGTCGTTGATCGGCTCGGCTCCGTCCGGGTCGTGGCACATGCCGGCTTCGTATTCAGTTGGTATGGTGATGATGTTGCCACCATTCACCTGTTGTAACTCCAGTTTCCTGATCTCGGCGCCGGCTTCCCGGAACAGGCCGAACAGGGTGTCCTTCTTTTCCATAGTATTCAGATATTTTGATTAGCCTACTCTTTTCAAAGCTCCAGTGGCAGGATTTTCGGCATACTCCTACCTTCCCGGACGGGAATTCATCAAACCTCACGTATCAGGTAATCAAGAAAACAATCGCTAATCGGCTCGGGCCCATCCGGGTCGTCACACATACCGGCATCCATTTCTGTACTGATGACGACCTGCTTGCCGCCATTCACAGCGTTCAATTCCTGCCCATGAATATCAGCTCCTGATTGCCGGAACAAATCGAACAAGGCATCCCTCTTTTCCATAATTGCTCTTAAATGAAAATGGTGAACCTACTCTGTTGAAGCCTTGTGAAGGCAGGGTTTTCGGCATCCCCCTATCAGCTGCAATTCAAAAGTAGGCGCATTGCCTGCAAAAAAACTGCAGGCTGTATTTTTTTGCCAAAAAAATTTTACCTCCGCTGATTTTCTTAGCTTTTTCAGGATGCACAACGATGTTAAACCGGAATTTTATTTCATTGGCGTAGTAAAAACTCTGCCGCCGCCTGCAATATTCTATTTGAGCGCCAAAACTTTTGAGGATCTCCAGCAGGTTGTATATGGTTCGCTCGCTGATGCTGAACTTATTGGCCAGCTCTTGTGGGGTACCCGTGGCCTTCAACCTGATGAGCTGGTCCAGCCTTTCGAGTTGTTTGAGTTGCTCCAGGAACTTCATTGCTAATCCTTTTTTATAAGCCTGTTGATATATGCTTGTCCTCCTTCCTGTCAATTATTAAGCACGTCCAGAAATTTTTCTGCTATTCGTTCCAAAATGCGGCGATCTTTAGTGATGACCTCTGCGGTAGCGGGCATATTGGGCCTCAAGGCAATAGCATAACCGTAGTTGGTCCGCAGGGTATCAGGAAGTAATGCCTTAAGGTAATAGGCAGGCCCATTTTCCCCCGGCTGTGGGCTCAGGGTTATATCGCTGGCCACCGCATGTACCTGGCCGTACTCCATTGAAGGGTAAGCAGCCAGGCTGATCTTAACCGGAGCGCCTATCTCCACTTTCCCGATACCCGCCGGGGGGAGCCGCAGGTACGCATAGGTAGCACCACCACGTTCAGTGGGCAGCACGGTTCCCAGCAGCTGCCCCGCCTGTACGGCGGCATGGCTCTTTGCTTCGGGAGCCAATTCGAGGCGGCCGCTGACGGGTGCCGTGACCAGGTTTTGTTTTTTCCACTCTTCCAGTGCTCCTCTAGTGTTTTGCACGGCCTGCCGCCAGGCCAGCCATAACCCTTGCTGCCGGTTTTCGTATTCATGCCGGGCTTCAACAGCCTGCGCCTCTAGTTGCCGAAGACGAATTGTGCTCTGAAGGCCCGACACTTCGAGGTTTTTCATCTTCTGCTCATACTGCCATAACATGCTTTCGCTTTGTTCCAATTCGAGCTGGCTTGCCACGCCTTGTGTAAATAGCCAGTGATTGCGGCTATAATCTTTTTCTACCAACTCCTTCTCCCTGAGGAAGAAGGCCTGTTGCCCATGATAAGCCTCGACAAGTAGCTGCACTGCCTCCGCCTCACGGCCAAGAGCTGCGGCCTTGTCCGCATATTCCGTCTGGCGGAGGAAGTACTGTATATCTGCCAGGGTTTGCTCCAGCACGGCGTAAGCGCCCTGCAAAGGCCCAAGCTCGAGGCCATGAGGCAGCGCCCGGCTGGCCAATGCTCCGATGTCACTCCACTGTCCAGCCTGTCCCAACAGGCTGTCGAGTAAGAGCATATCCTTTCCGTTGGCAGCGCCTTCCAGGATGGCAACCAGCGCCCCGGCCGCAAGCACAGCCTTGTCAGCCTGAGCTATAGTATCGATGCGGCCTGCAGCCGGAATGCGAAGCTCGACAGGGGGGAACTCACTCTGTATGAGGGCTTCCGCCACCAGCTTGTCGGGGTAGCGGATGAACCAGCTGGCCAGCAATACAGCGCCAGTCACCAGGCTCAGGATGGTGACGCCGGATTGAAGTAACCAACCCGGAGGGTCACCCAGCAATTCCTGTATTTCTGACGGCCGGCGTGCAGCAGCCATATCGATCCCGTTTGTTGATGGCATAGCTTCTGGTTTGTTGAGACAGGATTACACACCCAGTTCCAGTTGGTTTCTGACCAGTGTATAATAGGCTCCTTTTTGTCCTGCCAGATACTGGTGAGGGCCTTCTTCAACGACCCTTCCTTTGTCCAGCACCACGATGTTGTCGGCGTTTTTAACGGTGCTCAGGCGGTGCGCCACCACGACCACAGTACGCCCCTGAAAAAAATGCTCCAGGTTCTCCATAATGGTGCGTTCATTATTGGCATCCAGGGCGTTGGTCGCTTCGTCGAAGAAGATGAAAGCCGGGTTTTTATACACTGCCCTGGCGATGAGCAAACGCTGGCGTTGCCCCTGGCTGATCCCGTTGCCTTTGGCCCCGATCATGGTATTATACCCCAGGGGAAGGCCCTCGATGAAATCCTGTATGTTGGCCACCTGAACGGCCTGTTGCAGGTTTGGCATATCGGCAGCATCAAAGAATTCGGGAGCGCTCTCCGCGATGTTATTGGCGATAGTGTCGGAAAAGACATAGCCGTCTTGCATCACTACGCCGCACTGCCGGCGCCAGGCGCGCGCCTGTACTTGATGCAGGGCAGTGCTTCCCACCCTGATGCTTCCCCTTTCCGGCTGGTAAAACCCCAACAGCAGTTTCAGCAAGGTCGTCTTCCCACTTCCGCTGGCCCCGACGATAGCCGTTACTTTCCCTCTCGGAATGTGAAGCGTTACATCTTCGAGGGCCCAGTCATTCAACTTGTTGTAACGAAAATACAAGCCTTCCAGCGCGATATCCCCCGGAGGGATGGCTGCCGCTTTGTGTGTATCACCGGCATCTTCCGCCTCCTGGTTGCGCACTTCGGCCAGGCGCTCCAGGCTGATACGGGCATCCTGCGAAGTGCGTATAAAGCCCACCAATTGCTGAAGCGGTGCATTCAACTGCCCCAGAATGTATTGCACGGCCAGCATCATGCCCAGCGTCATCTGTCCTTTCACGACCCCCCATGCCGCAAAAAAAGTGATGAGGATATCCTTCAGCTGGCTGATGAATGACGCACCTGCATCCTGATACTGCGTAACGGCCAGGGCACTAGCCTGCACTTTAAAGAGCCGGGCCTGAATCTGTGCCCAGCGCCAGCGCCGCTTTTGCTGGCTGTCCTGCAATTTGATCTCCTGCATCCCGTGGATTAGCTCGATGAGGGTGTCCTGGTTGTCCGACATTTGCTGGAAGGCCCGGTAATCGATCTCCCGCCGCTTTTTCAGAAAAAAGAAAACCCACAGAAGGTAAGCTATGGCGGCAGCCAGAAAGATGAGGAATATCGGTATGGAGTAGTAAAAAAGCACCAGCCCGAAAACGAACAGGTTAAAGGTGGAAAAGATGACCGACAGGGTAGACTGTGTGAGAAAGCTCTCGATGCGCCGGTGGTCGCCAATGCGCTGCAGCAGGTCGCCGGTCATTTTCGAATCAAAAAAACCGATGGGAAGGCGCATGAGCTTGGCCAGGAAGTCACTGATCAGGCTGATGTTCATCCGGGCGCCAACGTGCAGCAATATCCAGTTCTGGATGAAACGAACGGCCATCTGGCTGAGGAATAACACGAGCTGCCCGATGAGCACCAGGTAGATAAAGCCGATATTCTGGTTCTGGATGCCTACATCGACCACAGCCTGGGCCAGGAAGGGAAAAAGCAGCGAAAACACCGAGCTCAGCGCCAGGCCCAGCAGCAACTGAACGATCAGCCTGCGAAAGGGAGCCAGATACTGGAGCAGGAAGCCGAAGCCCGTCTTTTCCTGCCCTTCGCGGGCTTTCCCGTAAAAGTCGCCACCCGGGTTCAACAGCAGCAGGATGCCGCGCCCGTTATCGCTGCCCCAGTGCTGTTCAAAGCGTTTTCGCTCCAGGCGGAACTTCCCGGCGCCGGGGTCGGCCACCCAGGCATGTTTTTTATTCACCTTATAAATGACGATGAAGTGATTCTGGTTCCAGTGGGCAATGGCGGGCAGAGGCGCAGCCAGCAGCGATGGCTCACTGTTCGTATTGCCATAGGGCACCTTCACTGCCATGCTGCGCAGGCCGATCTGTTCGGCAGCTTCGCTGATGCCCTGCAGGCTTACGCCATCCCGGCCGAGGTAACACTGCTGGCGAAGGTATTGCAGGGAATACTCCCGCCCAAAATACCGGGCCACCATGCGCAGGCAGGCAGGGCCACAGTCCATCGCGTCGTATTGCCTGTAAAAGGGGAAAACTCCCATGGTATCAAACATTTTGCTGTTGAAGAACCTGGTAATAAGCAGTGTTCAAAAAATAAATTCTCCATTAGAGATCCTGCGATGTGGCTTGTCTTCCAGCTTTCCAAAGCTTCCAGCCTGCTCCACTTCGCAGGATCGTCGAACTTATTTTTTGAGGATTCTTAAGCAGTGTTCAAAAAATAAATTCTCCATTAGAGATCCTTACCTCTGGCCCTGGCACGCCCCTGCCTGCCGCATACAGGGCATGCAAGCCTGTTGCGGGTTATAAAACCAACGCTTTATCCGTGTCTCATTTACCCGCGCAGGGTGTCAGGCGAAGCCGGAGCGGCCGCCGCCCTGTATGGGCAGTAGAAGGAAAATGTAATGCTACAAAGGTACGGCCTTACGGAAAGCCGTAGTGGGTAATCTTGGGTAAAAGTGGGTAAGATTGAGTAAAGGAGAGCTGTTATTCCAACACCAGGCTTTCATCCTTTCGCAGGGCCTTGTACCGCCCCTTGCCGAATTTCGTCCCGTTGAATACCGCTTTCCCACGCAGGGCCTCCTGCACTTCTTCCGGAAGCTGGATGTAATCGCTGCACTTGCGGGAGCAGCACTGGTGATAAGTTTCGGCGCAGGCCTCGCATTGGATGAAAAGGATGTGGCAGGCGTCGTTGGCGCAGTTGACATGCGTGTCGCAGGGTGCGCCGCACTGATGGCATTGCGCGATAATATCCTCAGAGATGCGCTCTCCCATACGCTCGTCGAAAACGAAGTTCTTGCCTTTGAACCTGACCGGCAGGCCTTTCTCCTGGCACTGGCGGGTATACTCGATAATGCCGCCGTCGATCATATAGACATTGCGGAAGCCTTTGTGCAGGTAATATGCGCTCGCCTTTTCGCATCGGATACCTCCTGTGCAGTACATGATGATGTTGTCCTGTTCGCGGCCCGACAGCATCTCCTCCACCAGGGGCAGGGCTTCGCGAAAGGTTTCTACATCGGGGCAGATGGCGCCTTCGAAATGGCCGACCTCGCTCTCGTAGTGGTTGCGCATGTCGACAACCACCGTATCGGGGTCGTCGAGCAACAGGTTCACTGCTTCCGCACCGAGGTGCCTGCCCCGCCGGGTGACGTCGAAGCTGGCATCGTCCAGGCCGTCGGCCACGATCTTTTCGCGCAATTTGACCTTCAGCTTGAAAAAGGACCTGCCGTCATCGTCTATGGCGATGTTCAGGCGAATGCCGTCGAGCCAGGAGATGCTGTACATATCGGCCCGAAATGCTTCGAACTGCGCTTCCGGAACGGAGATCTGCCCGTTGATGCCTTCTCCGGCTACATAGATACGGCCGAAAACGCCCAGCTTATTCCACCGCCGGTAGAGCTCGTCGCGAAACTGCTCCGGGCTGTCGAGTTTGTGGTATTTGTAAAAAGAGAGGGTCACGCGCTTTTCCCCACTGTCCAGCATCTGCTGCCTGAGTTCGTCGTTGTTGACTATGTTGTACAATCTTGGCATCTTTTCGCGAGCTTTGGCTTTTGCTATATTCCTCGTTTCTCAGTAACGATCAAAGCCTCCAATGGAGGGCTTATCTTTTGAACGCTACTTCAGCGCGCAAAAATAAGGTGATTTAATGAAAAAGGGAAGGGCCCGGTTTTTGGGGCACCAATTGCCGTACGGCTTCGGCTTCCAGCACGCCGGCTACTTCATTGTCGCGCAGCACGGCAAAGGCCTGCGCCTGCTTGTGGCGGATGTAATCCCAGGCTACGCTAAGCGGGGTGCTTTCGTGAATGGCATAGGACTGAACGTTGGACACTGCTTCGAAAAAGGCTTCTTCTTCTTTGCTTTCCTGGTAGATCTCCATAAGCTGTCCGCCCGACAGCATGGTACCCAGCTGGCCTTCCTGGTTAGGGATCATAAAATAGCGGGCAGGCGCCTGCCCTGCCTGTTCCAGCACACCTAACACCGGGGCTTCCTCCTCCACCAAAGAAAAATCGCCGTGCATGAGGCTGGCGATAGTGTGCCGGTTCAAATGGCGGTGCAGTTTGGCGCGTACCAACTGGCGGGTGGCGTACAAAAAGATGAATATGGCGAAAAGCGGGAATATCCAGTCCACCAGCCAGGCGCCGAGCACGAACAGGGCCGCGCCCAGGAACTGCCCCAGCCGCGCCGCCACGATGGTCGCCCAATGGCTCGGCATAAAGTAACGAAGGAAACCCTCGAGCACCCAACCGCCGTCGAGCGGAAGGCCTGGCAGCAGGTTAAAGAGGATGAGCACCAGGTTATAATAGAACAACAGGTACAGCAAGCGTTCCCAGAAAGCCAGCCCAAACAGCTCGCCATGGTAACCCGAGAAAAAGGTGAAGCCGTTGGACCATTCCAGATAGAAATACAACAGCAGCCCGATAACGATATTCGTCATCGGCCCGGAGATGGCGATGAGGATGGTCTCACGCGGTTTTTCGCCGAGGTGTTGCAGGTATGCCGCCCCCCCCAGGCCGTTGATCACGATCCGGTCAGTAGGGATGCCGACATAACGCCCCGCCAGGGCATGCCCCAGTTCATGGATCAACACCACGAGAAGCAAGGCTGCGAACAGCAGCAGGGAAAAAGTGAAGCACTCCCAGCACAGGGCATAGCTGCCGTGAATGGCAAAGGAGTGCCACAAGGCAAAAGCCGGGAAAGCGAGGGCCGACCAGTGGATAAAAAGCGGGATGCTGAAAAGCTTGCCTACCTGCTTCATGGATAGCGTAAAAGTAAAAGGGACAATCAGTGCATGTTTTTAGAAAAACTCCCGGAAAGGGGAAATAGTTTCTTTTTCCCGCCCGTCGGGCATTTTTACATAAAGCTCTCCTTTTCCAGCCCCAGCCATTCGAGCGTATTCGCCGAGTAGATGCGCTCAAGGGTGCACTCCGGCAGCCCCATCGCTTCGATAAAAGCGCCGATCTCGAGGTCGCCCAGCGGGAAGGGGTAGTCGGACCCCAGGCAAACGCGGCCCTCACCGGCCGTCTCCAGTACGTATTGCAGCAAACGGGCGTCGTGGGTAATGCAGTCCACCCAGAATTTACCGAGGTAGTAGCGTGGGTTCACGGCATTGTCGACGGCCACCAGGTCGGGGCGGCAGTTGTAGCCGTGCTCGATGCGGCCGATGGTGGGCAGGAAAGCGCCGCCGGCATGGGCAAAACAGGTGCGCAGCCCCGGCAGGCGCTCAAAAACGCCGCCGAAGATCATGGAGCAGATCGCGCGCGAAGTCTCGGCAGGCATGCCCACCAGCCAGGGCAGCCAGTACTTGCGCATCGAATCGAAACCCATCATCTCCCAGGGGTGCACGAACAGGGCCATGCCGAGCTCCTGGCAGGCCTCGAAGATGGGGAAGAATTCCGGCTCGCTGAGGTTCCTGTCGTTGATATTGGATCCTATCTGTATGCCCACCAGCCCGATCTCCCTGCAGCGCTGCAGCTCCTTTATGGCCAGCCCGGTATCCTGCATGGGCAGCGTGCCAAGGCCGATGTAGTGGCGCGGATACTCCGCTGCCAGTTGTGCGATATGGTCGTTGAGAAAGCGGGACAACTCCAGGCAGTCCTGGGGTTTGGCCCAATAGGAAAACATGACGGGGATGGTGCACACCACCTGGGCCTGCGTATGGTACTGAGCGTATTCTTCGATGCGCTCCTGCGGGTCCCAGCAGTTGGAGCATATCTCGCGGAAGAACTGGCCGCCCTTCATCATATTGGCCCTCCCGGGCCGGTGGTGGTCGAGGTGGATAAAATCCCCGTAGCCGAATTTTTCTGCGAAACGCGGCAGCTTTTCAGGGATGATGTGGGTGTGCATGTCGATCCTGAGCATGGAAATATCTGGCTGGTGCGGGGCAAAGATAGGGAGTGTCACGGATTTTTGGCGTTCATAACGCTTGCGCCGAAAGCCGAAATAGCCGTTGTTTCCACCATTAATTTCCCGTATCGGCAGGCATCATTGCACCAGCTTCACATTCACCGCATTTGGGCCCTTGGGCCCCATTTCCACTTCGAATGTCACTTTGTCGTTTTCCTTGATCGGTTCATCGAGGTTGTTGACATGAACAAAGACACTCTCATTCGTTTCTTCATCGATGAGGAAGCCGTAGCCTTTATCATAGAGAAAAAACTTCACCAGCCCGGTGCGGTTAACATCCATTGGGGTATCGTCTCTTGGCGGAACGCCAATGACGATATCTTCGGCCCTGATCGTTTTTTTCCTGGAAGGGTCGGGCGGCGTGGAGGTGAGGTTGCCGTTTTCATCGACGTAGGAAAGCATTTCCTCGAAGGGAACAGTACCCTTTTCTGCTTTTTCGGCTTTGCGTTGCGCCCGTCGCTCTAGTTTGTCCTGTTTCTTTTTTCTACGTTTCTTTTCGATTTCCTTTTTGTTAAACGACTGCTGTGATTTTGCCATATTTACTTTTTAGTTAAAAAAATATTCCTCATTTGAGGATGAAAACTATTGGCTAACCTGAACGGCCCGCAGCGTTCAGTTCAACCAAGTAGTATTCAAAATAAAAGTTCTCCATTGGATATCCTGCGACGTGGCTTGTCTTCCGGCTTGTCCAAAGCTTTCAGCCTGCGTCACATCGCAAAACCGTCGAACTTATTTTTTATGGTTACCAAGGAAACCCAAATTTAACGAAAATATCCTGGATCTACCAGCCTGGTGGGCGTATCCTGCAAAATATAAGCTAGAACTCAATACGGAAGCGGGCCGAAAACAATACCTGCTTCCGGCCCGCTGGGCTTATTGCTGATATCAGGTGGGATTATTGCTTCGCGAACTTGCCTGTCCAGGCCCTGCCGCCGGCGGTGAGGCGGAAGAAGTACAGCCCTGCCGGCCAGTCGCCCAGGCCGATGGTTTCGAAGGCCTGCCCCGGCGCCCAGGCCGATTGCCGCATCAACTGCCCGGAGAGCGCAAAGACCTGCAACTGTGCAGGGCTGTCCAGTCCTTCCGCCGCGATCACCGCCTCTTCATGAGCGGGGTTGGGCAATACTTTTACCGTCACCAGGCCGGGCACCTCTTTCCCGTCGACGACCGCCAGGGCGGCCATCACAGCAGCCAGGGCGTCGACGCGGCCGTAGCCATAGACGGCGTTGGGCACTTCCAGGCCCGAAAAGCTGCCGCAGCTCTGGTTGCTCAGCATCGGCCGCGCCGTCTGTTCAATGATGGATTCGATCAGCTCTACCTGGCCGGCCAGCGCCGGGTTGGCGGAGATCATAAGAGCCACCAGGCCGGCGACGTGGGGAGAGGCCATGCTGGTGCCGGAATAGGTGGCATAACCGCCATAGCGCACACAGGAGCGTACGCCGACGCCCGGCGCCGCCACATTGGGCTTCAGTCGGCCGCTGCCGTCCACCAGCACCGGGCCGCGGCTGCTGAAGCCGGCGATGGTATCGTTCTGCCCGGTGGCGCCAATAGAGAAGCTGTTCTCATACATGGCCGACGGTGTGTTGACCGTCGAACAGCTACTGCCATTATTGCCTGCTGAGACGGCCACCACCACACCGGCCGCTTTGAGGTTGTCGACGGCCATTTGCATGGTGAGGAAGTTGGAGGGGTTGCAGCCCTCTTCTTCCGGGCAGCTCCA
Organism: Lewinellaceae bacterium; assembly: GCA_020636255.1. GTDB lineage: Bacteria > Bacteroidota > Bacteroidia > Chitinophagales > Saprospiraceae > JACJYE01. The sequence goes on along the minus strand of JACJYE010000009.1, from coordinate 7,388 downwards.
GGAGTTGCTGATCACGTGGGGCGCCTTCGTGGGGTCGGGATTTTCGTTGTCGAGGTTGGTAGGCGCCAGGAACCATTCGAAGCATTCGATATAGGTTGACGGCGCGCCGTTGCCCCGCTCCATGTTGCGGCAGGCGACCCAACGCGCGCCGGGCGCCACGCCGATCTTTTTACCCTCATCGCTTTCATCACCTACCATTGTGCCCATGGTGTGGGTACCGTGGTTGTGGTCGTCGCAGGGCACCGGGCTATCCAGGCCGCAGGGGTTGGGGTTGGGGTTGGTAGTAAGGGGGCTGATCTCGTGAATAGCGTCATGCCAGTTGTAATTGTGGTTGACGGTAGTGCCGTTCCAGCCTCTGTATTTGCTCTTGATGGCGGGGTGATCCCATTCGTAGCCGGTATCCTGGCCGCCGATGACGACGCCCTGTCCGTTGTATCCCATCGCCCATACATCGTCGGCATTGATCTTCTCGAGGCCCCATTCCAGGCCATCGCGCAGGCCTACCTCTTCTGTTTCCGCAGGCAGGGGCTGCGCCAGTTTTATGGCAGGGTTATCCTGCACCTGGGCCACGGCATCCAGCTCGGCCAGCTGGCGGATGAGCGCCAGCCCGCCTTTTGCCTGTAGCATATTGACGATAAAAAAAGAGCGGTAGGGAGCTTTTTCCCGTTCCAGCAGGTTGATCACCGCTCCTTGTGACTCCCGCGCCGTTTGACGAAGGCGGTTGAACACGAAGGCGCCTTTTTCCTCTTTGCTTTTGAGGTTCCTGCTCTCGCCCAGTTCGGCCTGTGCCTGCATCAGGATGAGAAAACTGGCTTCATCGCCTTTCGACACCTTTGCGAGCAGGGAAGCGTCTACTTTATCCTTCCAGTTATCGTCGTCCTGATTTTTCCATGCCAGCAGCGGCAAAAACAGCAACGCCAGCAGTAATGTCTTTTTCATACCTTGTTTTTTGCGGCCAATTTAAACCTTATGCTCCTCATAACGGGTGATAAAAACCACTGGTTTGGTGAACTGCTTTGCATTTAGCTATTTTCTGGCCTCTTTCTTCCTATTTCTGAAGTAAGCTGTACACGGCAATGTACCCTACAGGCGGCGTATCCGGCCAGCCTGCAAAAACGCCTGCACGACGGGGGCTTTCGAAACGGGAACCTGCATGTAGCGCATGAAGCGGTAAGCCTGACGGTGGTTAGCGGCCGGAACATTTAATAAAAAATTCAATTCGGAAAATTCCAAAGCCCGGAAAAATCTTCTATTTTTATAACTTATTGATTTTTACGGCCTAAAAGAGAGCGCTATGTCTTACCAACTTACCCTTTACGACGCCTTCTCCGGGATCAACCCCATGGAGAAGAGCAAGGTGGTGCACTTTCTGTGCCTCCACAACAAACATGCAAACCGACAGAGTATTCAGGAAGCTGTTGAATACGCGGTAAAACTGAAACCCTCCTTCGGCGGTTTTGTGCTAACGGCTGAACAGGACCGGCAGATCGTCGGTGCTATCGTCGCCAACCGAACAGGGATGGAAGGCTACAACCCGAAGAACCTCTTCGTTTTTGTCAGCCTCCACAAAGAATTCCAGGATGAGGCCCTCATCGAAGCCCTGATGCAGAAGGCCATCCGCTATGCCGACGGCGATGTGGCCATGCATGTCGAACCCGACAACCCGGCCCTGAAACTCTACCAGAAACTGGGTTTCCAGGCTCAGTACCTCGAGCTACGGCTTTCCCAGCCCAACAAGGCCTCAGCAGTGGCCTGACTCCCCCCATCGAACCATTTCGCCACAAGGCACTTTGGACACTCCCCGAACAACACTCTTCTTTTAGGTCCCTGACATATCACACTTTACTTATTTTTGCCAGATGGAACACTCCAGGGCAATTGAACACCTCAGCAGAGATGAGCGTTTAGGCCAGGTTATTGCCACCGTCGGCCTGCCGCCGCTTACCGCCGATGGCGACCTGTACCGCGGGTTGTTGCGGGCTATCGTATACCAACAGCTATCGGGCAAGGCGGCAGGCACTATCTTCGGGCGCTTCCTCGGCCTCTTCCCCGACGGGTACCCGCATGCACAGCAATTAGCCACGATGGAACCGGAAACCCTGCGCGCCGTAGGGTTGTCGCGACAGAAACTGTCCTACCTCCAGAACGTCGCCAACTTTTTCCTGGACGGCCAGATCGAGGCAGAAAAATGGAGCCAATGGGACGACGAGGCAGCCATACAACACCTCACCCAGATCAAGGGCGTAGGCCGGTGGACGGTACAGATGCTGCTGCTGTTCAATCTTGGCAGGCCTGATATTTTTGCTCCCGACGACCTCGGCATTCAGCAGGCCATGATCCGCCTGTACGACATCCGGGAGAGCGGCAGGGCGCTGCGGCAGCGCATGGCCGCCATCGCCGAACCCTGGCGCCCTTATCGCAGTTATGCCTGCCGCTACCTGTGGAGGTGGAACGCCCCTTAAAACAGGGCTGTTTCCGGTTTGAGCGAAAATGGCTACTTTTGGCCGGAAAGCGGCTTGCCCAATGGAAACAGAACGCCTAATCGGAAAATATGACGGCCAGAAAAAAGGGCCTCTTCTCATCTGCATCGGAGGCATGCACGGCAATGAGCCGGCCGGCGTGGCGGCACTCGAGATCCTCTTCAGGCTCATAGAGATCGAACCCGAATCCAACCCCAGTTTCACCTTCTGTGGCCGGATACTCGGCCTGCGGGGCAATACGCGCGCCCTGCGCACCAAGGCCCGCTATATCGACAAAGACCTCAACCGCCTCTGGATGCCTGAAAACATCCATTACATCAAAGCCACTCCCCGCGAAAGCCTGCTGTCTGAGGAACTCGAACTCCTGGAACTCATCACCCTGATCGAAGGGGAGATACAAGCCTATCAACCGGAAAAGATCGTTCTGCTCGACCTGCATACGACCACCGCCTTCGGCGGCATCTTCTCGATCGCCACCGACGACCCCGAGAGTGTGAAGATCGCCGTAGAGTTGCATGCCCCTGTTGTCAAAGGCATGCTGGAAGGCATCCAGGGCACAACGCTCCACTATTTCAACACCGACAATTTCGGATGCCCGACGGTGGGCGTCAGCTTCGAATCGGGGCAACACGATGAAACGCTCTCCATCAACAGAGCTATCGCCGCAACCATCAACTGCATGCGCACCATAGGCTGCGTGCGGGCCGAAGACGTGGAGAACCGCCATGATGCCCTGCTCATCGAATATTCGAAGGACCTGCCCAAGGTGCTTGAGCTCATCATGTGCCACAGTATAAAAGCCGGCGATAAATTCCAAATGATGCCTGATTACAGGAACTTTCAGTCCGTCCGGAAAGGAGAAGTACTCGCCCGGGACCGCCACGGGCCGGTGTACGCCATAGAAGACGGCAGGATACTGATGCCGCTCTATCAGAAAAAAGGCGACGACGGCTTTTTTCTGATACGGGAACTGGAAAACGGGTACTGACGGTTTCCTTTTATCCCCCCTCCCCTTCTGCTGCTGCCTGCAGGAACTGCATCTCGTACAAATGCCGGTAATGGCCGTCTTCGATGCGGAGCAGTTCCTCATGCGAGCCAAATTCCTGGACTTCTCCTTTGCTCAGCACCATGATATTGTCGGCATGGCGGATCGTCGACAGGCGGTGGGCGATGATGATGGAGGTGCGCTTTGCGATAAGCTTTTCTATGGCATACTGGATGACGGATTCCGTTTCCGGGTCGATGGAAGAGGTCGCTTCGTCAAGGATGAGGATATCGGGGTCGAAGATAAGGGCACGCACAAAGGAGATGAGTTGTCGCTGGCCCATCGACAAGGTAGCTCCGCGCTCCATGACCTGGTAGTCGTACCCGCCTGGCAGCCGTTCTATAAACTCATGCGCCCCGATCAGCCGGGCCGCTTCCACGACCTCTTCGCGGGAAAAGCGCGGGTCGCGCAACGTGATGTTATCCAGGACCGAGCCCGAGAACAGGAAGACGTCCTGCAACACTATACCTATTCTCCGGCGCAGGGCTTCGAGCTCGTATTCCCGAATGTTTTTGCCGTCGATCAGGATGCTGCCCTTATCGATATCGTAGAACCGGTTGAGGATATTGATGATCGTCGTTTTGCCGGAGCCTGTGCTGCCCACCAGCGCGAGGGTCTGGCCCGGCCTGATATGAAAGCTGATGTCTTTCAGGACGTACTCTTTGGCATTATAGGCAAACCACGCATTTTTAAACGCAACCTCCCCAATTAGCTTTTCCGGTTGCACCGTCCCGTTGTTCTCGATGTGATCGGCCTTGTCGATCACACCGAACACCCGCTCGGAGGCTACCAGCCCCATCTGCAGGGTATTGAAATTGTTGGCCACGGTCCGGATCGGGCGGAAGAGCATATCGAGGTAAATGGGGAAGGCCACCAGCGCGCCCAGTGTTACGCCGCCGGCGCGCAGGGCATCCTGTGCGCCCCACCACACCATCAGGCCCAGCGAAGCGGCCGCGATGATCTCTACCACCGGAAAGAATACGGCGTAATAAAGGATAGAATCCAGGTTAGCCTGGGTGTATTCGCGGTTGATCTTCCCGAATTTGCCCATCTCCTGTTGTTCGGCGTTGAAGATCTGTACAATGCGCATACCGGTGATGCGTTCCTGCAAAAAGGCGTTCATGCGGGCGATCTCGGTGCGCACCCGCTGAAAGGAAACCTTTACTTTCTCTTTAAAAATGTAACTGGCGATGATGAGGAAAGGCATGGTGGCCAGGCATATCAGCGTCAGTTTCCAGCTGGTGTAGAACATCACCCCCAGCACCGTCAGCAACATGATGAGGTCGGCGATAATGGTAATAGACCCCTGCGAAAAGACGGTATTGATGGCCTCGATATCGTTGATCGTACGCGTAGTGGACGTACCGATAGGTGTGCGGTCGAAATAACTCAGCCGAAGGCGAACGATATGTTTAAAAACCCGCACCCGAAGATCGCGGATCACCGCCTGGCCCAGCCAGCTGGTGGCGTAGATGAATACGTAACGCAAGCTGGCCTCCACGATGAGCACCCCGCAAAGGATGAGCGCCATGCGAGTCAGCCCATGAGTGTCGCTGACGAAGATGTAGTTATCGACGATGTCCTGCACCAGCCAGGGGCGCAGGGTGGCCAGAGGCGCCAGCACTACTGTAAGCAAAACGGCCAGCGCAAAGACCCCGCGGTAGGGTTTTGCCAGCCCGAGCACCCGCCCCAGCAGGTAAAAATCGATCTTATTCTTGTCGAGTGATGCCATTGGATTGCAAAGGTATTGAATATTGGGCGAACAGCAGCGTAGCTGCGGCCTCCGCCAACCGAGGCCAACTATAGTGGAACGCCATAAGGGCGGATTAGTTCTATCTCGTGTTTTGTTGGCGTAAAACCCAGCCAGCGCCGCCCCCCTCTCTTCCACCATGAAATGCAGCGTAAAGAGAGGGGGTGGCCGATCCCCATGGATTCTCAGCGCAGGATCGGCAGGGGGTGAGTTTTGCCGCAGATGTGGAACTCCCCCAACCCCCTCTTACTCAGCCTTGCAATTGGAAAGAGGGGGCTTCGCATGGTGTAGCCAGCCAGCGACGCCCCCCTCTCTTCCACCATGAAATGCAGCGTAAAGAGAGGGGGTGGCCGATCCCCATGAATTCTCAGCGCAGGATCGGCAGGGGGTGAGTTTTGCCGCAGATGTGGAACTCCCCCAACCCCATAGCCGTCAGGTTTAGTAATTAACGATACGTATTAGTTTGTTTAACAGAGAAGAGGAGCCTCATTTGTTATATGGTAGGAACAAAAAATAACAACATGAGGCACCTCAACAAACAGTCTAAAATTAGTCAGGTTAGCCAACAATTGCAAGTGTTATTTGCCAAAACAAGCTTGGAGGCGGAAGCACGAATGTTTGGTTTTGTACAACGGGAACGGAGACTCGGCGGTTCGGCATTTGTCCAATTGTGTATACACGGAGTAAGCCAAGACGGGCTAGCTTGCTCTTTAACCGAATTATGTGCCGTGGCATTAGACTTGGGCATAGAGCTATGTGCCCAAAGCTTAAATGAGCGTTTCAACGAGCGCGGCGTAGGTTTTATTCAAAGGTTTTTCGAACGGGTACTAGATAGTACTTTAGGTGGTGGGGAGAAGTTAGCCACGCTCAAAAAATTTAATGGGGTTTATCTTCAGGATGCCACCATTTATCAATTACCAGAACGATTAAAAGAAGTGTTTAGAGGCAGTGGTGGCGGCGGTAGCCAGGCAGCAGTTAAGATAGATTGCCTGACGGATATTCAGGCTGGTAAATGGTACCTGCACATCAAAGATGGGGCATCTGCTGATAATGCGGCTTGCCTGTTGAGTGTTCCCAGGCAAAGCCTATGGTTGCGGGACCTGGGATATTTCAAATTGGATGATTTCCAAACCATAGCAAACCAAGAGGCTTATTTCGCCTCCCGCCTGCGCAGTGATATCGTATTGGAAACAGCCAGCGAGCCTGCTCAATCTATTGATTTATTAGAGTGGGCTCAAAAGATGCAAGAAGGACAAATCAAAGAAGCCCAAGTGTGGGCTGGCGGCAAGGGCCATAAAAAGGGGCCATTCCGGCTTATTGTACAGAAAGTATCCAAAGAACTAGGGGATGCCAAACGCCACAAACTGTGCACAGATAAACAAAACAAACGTAAGGGCTTAACTAAACGTAGGCTGGCCTTGTGCGATTTGAATATTTACCTGACTAACTTGGATGCTGAAGAATGGCCCGCCAGGCTAGTTGTGGAGCTATATCGCATTCGTTGGCAGATTGAAATCCTGTTTAAGGTATGGAAATCTATTCTCAAAATAGGCAAACTATACCCGATGAAGCCCCATAGGTTTCTATGTCTGATGTATGCGCAAATGGCATGGGCATTACTGAATGCAAAGATATTTCAGTTCTGCAAAGCCACTTGTTGGAATAATGAACAGGTGGAGCTCAGTGAATTAAAGGCCTTCAAAATCTTACGAAAATTGAACCATCGCCTGCTAAAAGCCTTGGCGGTGAACACAAGGGAATTGTACATGGAATTCTTTCAATTGTTATTCAAAGCCTTAGATAGCCTGGGCGCCAAGCATCCCCGGAAAACCAACAAAAACCAATTATTTTGTATGTGTTAAAAATAAACCTGACGGCTATGGGGGTTGGGGGAGTTCAAAATCTGCGGCAAAACTTACCCCCTGCCGATCCTGCGCTGAGAATCTATGGGGATCGGCCACCCCCTCTCTTCACGCTGCATTTCATGGTGGAAGAGAGGGGGGCGGCGCTGGCTGGCTACACCATGCGAAGCCCCCTCTTTCCAATTGCAAAGCTGAGTAAGAGGGGGTTGGGGGCATAGCCGTCAGGTTTAGTAATTAACGATACGTATTAG
>JACJYE010000008.1 GCA_020636255.1 Lewinellaceae bacterium | reverse complement strand
GGCTTCGTCTTTGACGAGCTGGAAAATACCCTGCAGCTTCAGCAGAAGTTCAATTTTTATGCCAACCGCCATACGGTCAAAGCGGGCCTGGGAGCTATCAGCGCCGATCATCAGCTCTTCGGCGGCGGCAACGCGAACGGCAACTATACGGTAAAGCTCACGGAAAGCCAGGTGCAGGCCGTACAGGCGCTCGGCCGGGGCGCCGCCCTCGATATCGGAGATATTCCCGCCGATGCGGAGGTATTGTATTACGGCGTCGAGGTGCGTCCGGCCTCTTTCGGCGCCCGCCAGTCGATCTATTCCATTTATGTGGAAGATGAATTCCGTGCTTCCACCCGCCTGAACCTCACTCTTGGGCTTCGTTATGATTATGACAACCTGTCGAAAGGCGGCGCCAGCCAGGGCGACCTGAATAACATCGCACCCCGTTTCAATGTCAATTATCAGATTGGCAAACGCAGTAGCATCAGAGCGGGATACGGTATATTTTACGATAAGATACCATACGCTATTTACAGCGACGCCCTGCAGCAAAACTCGGTTTCCGCTGACTACATCGCCCAGTTGCAGGAGCTTGTCCGCCTGGGTATCCTGCCGGCCGATACCGATATCGGGCGGATCACCTTTAACGGCAACCTGACAGTTAACCCCGAAGTGCCGGGGTACCTGCAGGGGCCTACTGCTGCGCAACTGAGCAGTGAGGATAAAAACCAGAACATGTTCAGCAATGAACGCCGGATACTGAACCCCAACGGTTACGACAACCCTTATACGCATCAGGCGGCGCTGGGGTACCAGTTGCAGGTCAATGCCAAAACCCTGTTTTACGTCGACCTGGTGCACAACCAGTCGTATAAGCTCTTCCGCCTGCGCAACCTCAATGCGGCCGCTCCCTTCTCTGTCAGTGCCGACAATATCAGGGTTCGCACGCCGGAAGAGGCGGATGCTTCCAGGCCTGTTCCCGTTATAAATAACGGCGCGGTGATCGGAGGAGAAAGGCTTACCGGCGTAGCGCGCAATATCGTCGTTTCGGAATCGGAAGGGCGTTCCCGATACTATGCCGCCAGCTTCAATTACCAGAAAGACCGCGGCGAGGATAACTATGCCCTGCGGGCCAACTATACGCTGTCTTACCTGGAGAACAATACCGAAGACATCAACTTCAGGGCTATGGATGCCAACGATTTTGAAGCGGAGTGGGGCCCCAGCATCAACGACCGCCGGCATATCATCAACGGCATCTTTTCCTATTACCCGGCCAAACAGCTCACGGTGACGCTGGCAGCGTTGATACAGAGCGGGCAGCCGATCAACCGAACCCCTCTGCCGGTAACGTATACCGTGCTGGATGAAAACGGCATCCCCCTGCAGCAGCAACTTACAGGCCCCGACGGTACGCCTGCTTTCGACAGCGAAGGCGACCCTATACTCGTAGATGTAACGGCAACGACTACCGACCTAAACGGTGACGGTGCTTCCTTCGGCGATAGCTATGTCGGCAACAGCGACCGCTATCCGGGCGAGCGCCGCAATAACGACCGCCTTCCGTGGTCCAATACCTTCGACCTGTCCATTTTGTACGATTGGCCTTTCGGGCGCTCGAAGCTGGAATTAAGGGCGGATGTCTTCAACATCTTTAATACCCGGAACCTCAGCGGATACAGTAACAACGCTACTCAGAGCAACCAGATCCAGCAGGGGCCAAAATCGTCGGGCACATTGGTGCGGCGCAATGCCAGCGCACCCCGGCAATTCCAGTTCAGCCTGTTGTACCGTTTCTGAAGCCAGGGGTTTTGCTATCTTAGCAGTGTTCAGGCCAGTGACAGATGAGACCAATAAATACGATGAAACGTGCAGCCTCGCTTTTATTTCTCCTTGCCATAGCGGCCTGGAGTTGCGGCGCAGGCCGAGAAAATGAACAGGAAGGAGAGGCCGATATATTGAGCATCTCCTGGGAAGCCATTGAACAGCAGGCGCGCGGCAGCACCGTCAGCCTCATGATGTGGCAGGGCGACCCATTGATCAATGCCTACATCCAGCAATATGTCGTGCCGGAGGTAGAAGCGCGTTACGGCATCAGGCTTCAGGCCGGCGGCGGCCAGGGCAGCATCATCGTACAATCGTTGCTGGCGGAGCAGCAGGCCGGTAAGGCCAGGAGCGAGCTCGACCTGGTGTGGATCAATGGCGAGACCTTTTACCAGCTCCGGCAGATCGATGCCCTTTTCGGGCCCTGGACGAGCAAGCTGCCCAACGGCAGGTATATCGATTTTGAAAACCCCTTTATCGCAAAGGACTTCCAACAGCCCGTCGACGGTTATGAATGTCCCTGGGGTAATGTGCAGATGGCCATCATTTACGACAGCCTGAAGGTGCTGCATCCGCCGCAGAACAGGGCTGAGCTGCTGGCTTTTGCCAAAGCGCACCCGGGGCGCTTCACTTTCGACACCCAGTTTACCGGCCTGACCTTTCTCAAAGAGTTGCTCATTGACATTGCCGGTGGCCCGGGAGTACTCTCCGGCCCCTTTGATGAGGCAAAGTACAGCCGGTATTCACCCGAACTGTGGGATTATGTCCGGGCGTTGAAGCCTTATCTATGGAAAGCGGGCGAGGCCTTCCCGGAAGGAGTGGCGCCTATGCACCAGATGTTCGCTAACGGCGAATTGTGGTTCACGATGAGCAATAACGATTGCGAGGTGGACAACAAGGTCCTGCAGGGGCTTTTCCCGGAATCGGCCCGTGCGTACGTATGGGAGCCGGGCACTATCCAGAATTCGCACTATATGGGCATCCCCAGGAACGCTGCCCATAAAGCGGCGGCAATGGTGGTCGCCAATTTCCTGATCTCTCCGGAGGCGCAGTATCAAAAACAAAGGCCCGATGTATGGGGCGACGGCGCCGTGCTCGCTATGGATAAGCTGCCTGAAGTATGGCAACAAAAGTTCAGGAACATACCCAACCGCCGATATGCCCCTCCGCGCGAACAAATGCAGCCCCGCGCTCTACAGGAGCTGGCCCCCGAATACATGATCCGCCTGGCAGCCGATTTCAGGAAGGAAATACTGGGTCAGTGAGGGGCATGGTAAAAGGGGCAAGGTTAAAGGTAAAAGGTAAAAGGTTAAAGGTAAAAGGTAAAAGGTTAAAGGGGCAAGGTTAAAGGGACAGGGGGCATCACATGCTGTTGTGGCGGAGCCAGCCGTCTCGCCCAAAGGGCGGATGAGCATCAACAGGGACAACCCTCGTCCATCTCGCCCAAAGGGCGTTAACAGGCCTGCCACGGGCATCGCCCGTGGACAAAAAGGCGTTGTGGCGGAGCCTCTGGGCAAGGTTAAAGGTTAAAGGGGCAAGGTTAAAGGGACAGGGGGCATCACATGCTGTTGTGGCGGAGCCTCTGGACAAGGTTAAAGGTTAAAGGAATAAGGTTAACCTGAAACCTTGAACAGCCCCCGGCCTTACGGCCTCAAAATCATATAATCTTATGGCCATCAAACCTTCTCTTCCTCTGGCGCTCTTCCTCGCCCTGGCGGTATTGCCGTTGTTGTTAGGGCTGGGTTATGCATTGGCATACAGCCTGGGGATTATCGGTTACGGTGCTGAGGGGCTTACGTTGGCGCATTGGCGGGCCGTGCTCGGCTCGGCCTATTTCTGGCGTACGCTGGCATTCAGCTTTTACATCGCTCTGGTGACGATATCGTTGGCGGTAGGGGTGGCGATGGCGTTAGCTGTGGCCTGGCCGCGGGCATTCCGGCGTGGCAGCCTTTCCCTGTTCATATACTTTCCGCTGGCGATACCGGCTATCGTGATGGCCTTTTTCATCTTTCAGCTATTGTCAGGTGGCGGCCTGGTGTCGCGTCTGAGCTGGCAGGCGGGGCTTATATCAGGCCTGGAGCAGTTTCCCGGGCTGGTGAATGACCGTTGGGGTATCGGCATCATCCTGGCGCATTTTCTGATGGCGGCTCCTTTTTTTACCATACTGTTCGCCAGGCTGTATGCCAGCGAGCGGGCCGAAGCATTGGTTTTGTTGGCGCGGACTTTGGGAGCGGGGCCCCGGCAAGCCGCCTTTCGCGTGGTGGTTCCCGTGTTGCTGCGGCGTGTTTTTCCCACAATCGTGCTCTACGGCCTTTTCGTCATGGGCGCCTATGAAGCGCCTTTACTGCTGGGCCGGCAAACCAGCCAGATGGTTTCGGTGCTGGCCGTGCAGAAGCTGCAGCGCTTTAACCTGGGGGATATTCCTCAGGCCTATGTGATCTGCCTGGCCTATGCGGCCATCGTGCTCACGCTGGCGGCGTGGTTGCTGGGGCGGGAGCGTGCCCGCGGGTAAAATGGAGCGAGGCCAGGGCGCTTTTGATAATGAAAATTGAAAAAGACACGAATATGGCGGGCCGGTTCTTAAAATACGCGTTCATCGCTTTGCTGCTGTTCCCGTTTGCCTTTTTGCTGATGCTGTCATTCGGGCGCGGGTGGGGATACCCGCACGTTTTCCCGGAGCAGTGGACGCTGGAAAACTGGCGGTTCATCCTGGAGTCGCAGGCGGGGCTAGGGCATAGCGTGTTGTTGTCGCTGCTGGTCTCGCTGGGCGTCGCCGTGCCGGTTACGCTGGCCAGCTTTTGGGTGAGCAGGGCGGTTTCTTACAGCCCATACCGGCGCCGGTGGCTGGTGCTGGCCTATCTGCCCTATGTGTTAGCGCCGGTAGTGCTGGCGGCCTGTCTGCAGGCCTTTTTCTTCCGGGGCGGTTTGTCGGGTAAAGTATGGGGAGTGATGGCCGCACAGTTGTTCATCACTTTCCCGTATGGTGTGATCTTTTTTTCGGGCTTCTGGAACCGGCGGATGCAGGCTATGGAGCAACTGGTGGCCACGCTGGGCGGCAGCCGGGCGCAGGCGTATATCCGGGTGCTGATCCCGGTGGCCAGGGAGGCTTTGATGACGTGTTTTTTCCAGATTTTTTTAATTTCCTGGTTCGAATACGGCCTTACCACGCTGATCGGTGTTGGAAAGGTACAGACCCTGACCCTGAAAGTCTTTCAATACGTCAACGAGGCCAACATCTTCCTGGCGGCCCTGGCGGGCTGCCTGCTGGTGCTGCCTCCGGTGGTGCTGTTGTGGCTGAACCGGCGCTATGTTTTTTCAGGCGCCGGCGGGCGATAGAAGGCCTGGGATGCCAGGAAGACTAGCACATCGCAAAACCTCCAATGGAGCACTTGTTTTTTGAACACTATTTAGGGTATGTTGTTGCACGCGGTCGATATTACAAAACGTTACGGCAGGGAGGATGTCCTCAGGGCAGCCGGCTTGCACCTGCAGTCTGGTGAGATGTTAAGTATCCTGGGGCGGTCGGGCAGCGGTAAGACGACTCTGCTGAAGATACTGGCGGGGCTGGAAGCGCCGGATAGCGGGCAGGTATTTCTGGAAGGCCGCGATATCTCCGGCTTGCCCCCCAATTTGAGGGGCATTGTATACCTGTACCAGGAACCCCTGCTTTTTCCACACCTCAACGTCTTCGAGAATATAGCTTTCGGCCTACGCCTGCGCCACCTGCCGCGTCAGGACGTCAACGCCCGCGTAACACAACTGCTGGATAACCTGGAGTTGCCGGGCCATGCCGGCAAGATGCCTCATCAGCTTTCCGGGGGGCAACGGCAGCGGGTGGCTTTCGGCAGGGCATTGGCCGTACAGCCTAAGGTGCTGTTGCTCGACGAGCCTTTCGGCGCACTCGATGCGGAGACCAGGGCCAGCATGCAGGTGCTGCTGCAACAGATAACCCGCCAGTATGGCATCACCGGCATCTTTGTGACCCACGGCATCAAAGAGGCGATCGTGGTGGGTAGCCGCATCGCGCTGATGCGGGATGGGGGGCTGAAAGCTTATGAGACCATACAGGCCTTTATTGATGACCCGACGACGGGCGTACGCGACGAAATGGATTTTTGGAAGGGGCTGTCCTGAGTGCCGGCAACCGCCGGCAGTGTAAAAGCGCCGCCCTCTCCGTTATAAAAATGTGTTTAATGAATACCGATTTCAATTACTGTGAATCACTGTACTGGGTTTTCACGCAATTGTGCAATGACGAATGTGATCATTGCTATAACCTCTCCGGCCCTAAAGGCGAGCGCATGAGCGAAGCGGAATGCCTGCAAGTCGTCGATAACCTGCCCGGAAGCATCGGCAGGATCATCCTTTCCGGTGGAGAGCCGCTGGCTGAGCGGAAAAAGCTGTACCGCATCCTGGATCGCATCCAGGAGCGCTATGGCGGTACGGACACCCAGGTAATGCTGCAGACCAACGGCGGCCTGCTCAACGGCGAGCGCCTGGATACGCTGATCGAAAAAGGCGTCACCCGCTTCGACATTTCCAGCATCGACCGCTATCATAAGGAACAGGGCGCCCACCTCGACAAGCTCCGCCGCCTCTTTGAGTCGCGCGGCGTCAATGGCGACGACAAAGACCCGCTGGTTGACAAAGAGCACTACCGGCACCGACACCGGCTGAGCTGGGGCTATTGGGGAGCAACGGAAGATATGTGGCTGGGAGGAAACTGGGCCCGGGGGAGGGCCATTGAAAAGGGCATCTGGAAGCGCAGCCCCGAACATAATTTCTGTACCATCCTCTCCGGCGCCAGGAATTTCCTGGGCGGGTACGACGATATCCCCCAGGAAGTCAGCATCCAGCTATGGAAGATCACGCCCTGTTGCCCGGGCACGAAATACCCGCTCGGTGACGCCCGCACGGAAAAGGTGTCCGATGTACTGGCGCGAGCGGCCGCTTCGCCCGTCCTCAGGCGGCTCAACGATGGCGAACCCTGGCTTATGGGCGAGCACCTGGGCATCAGCATGGAGGAGGCCCGCGCCCGTACCCATGAGCTGCAGAACATTTGCCTGTACTGCGACGAGTTTTTCGGCAGGCACATGCAGGCGCTCAACCCCGACACTTTCGTGGCATTGCCCTTGTCGCGAAATGGGGAGTGACTTTAGGGGCCGGAGAAGAATAACTTCCCCATTTGATACGGCTCTTTTCCCGCCAGGCTGCGTTGCTCGTCGGTCAGGTAGCTCCGGCTATCTTCCCTCCTTGCGCCTTGCCTGGCGAAAAAATAGCTCGCCTGAAATGAGAAACTTATTTTTCTCCGGCCCTTAAGTTCGCTTGTGTACCATATCCAGCCGCTCCATCAGCAGGTCGAAGTTGACGTGTTCTTTGATGAGGGCGATGGCGCGTTTGATCTTCCAGGGGGTACGGGTATTGATTTTTACCTCGATGCGGCTGATCTTGACGACGGAGCCGTAGGTGTCGAGTACGGTTGTGATGACGGGGATCTCGTGTTCGATACAATAGGGGTGTTGTACGGTTTCCGTGCGGAACCAGGTCTCGTGTCGCCCATCACCGGTGACGATCACCCCCGACAGTGGTGTGCGCTGGAGTTTTTTCATTCGCGCCACGGCTTTGATCTTTTCTATGGCCTCGTTGAGCCGTTTGTGGCTGACGACCAGCAGGATATTGCGGAAGGTATTGAATTCGTCTACATCGACCAGGGAGCCGGCGATAATATCTTCCACTCTGTTGCTAAGCCGGTGGTTGTTGAGGACCACCTTGCCATTGATGGCCTGGTTGATGGTTTCCATGATGGGGTAGGAGAGCGACCGGTCGTAAGGCAATACCCCCAGCAGTGGAGTATCCATCTCCCGGAATTTCTTGTTGAGGTAGTATTCTATCTCCGCCCTTTTCTCGGGGATCACTTTATTGACCAATACGCCGAGCACCGGCAGTTTTTTTTCTCTGAAGAGCGCCATGCTCATATGCAGCCGGTCGATGGTACGGCCGATGCCGCCTTCAACGACCATGACGATGCCAGCGTTCAATAGTTTTGCTACTTCGGCATTCGACAGGTTGACTACGCTGCCTACCCCGGGGTGCCCGGTCCCTTCATAGACCATGATATCGCGCGATGTTTCCAGGTATGCTGCTGCTTCGAGTATCCGGCGCTTGTAGTCATAATCATCGGGATTGTCCAGGAACTTCTTAGTAGCTCCCTGAGCCAATACGACCGGGCTGTGCCATTCCGGAACGATATCGAACCCGATCACTTTGGCGAATAATACGGCGTCCTTATCGGCCGTTTTGCCGTCGATGGTCAGGTGTTGCTGGCCGACGGGCTTGCAGTAACCGGTGTTGTATCCCCTTGCCTGGAGTGCGGCTACCAATCCCAGCGTTGAGGTCGTCTTTCCAACATGCTGGCCCGTTGCCGCAACATAGATGTTTTTCATGAGCGCACCTGTTTGGTCTGCCGCCAATTTAGGTAAAAGCTGGCAATTTAGAGCTTGTTTGGAGCCCACTGTTTCAGGGCCTGGCGGTCAATCTTTCCCGTATCGTTCTTGGGCAGTGTTTCGACGAATTCGATGTAGCGGGGCACTTTGAATTTTGCCAGGTTTTGAAGGCAGTGCTCCGTTATCGCCTCACGGGAAAGGGCGGCGCCTTCCTGGGTTACGACGAAGGCCTTTCCTACCTCTCCCCACTTCTCGTCAGCCACGCCGATGACGGCCGCTTCAGAAATGCCTGCCTGTTTTAACAACACCCTTTCCACCTCAGCGGGATAAACGTTCTCGCCCCCCGAAATGAACATGTTCTTGATGCGGTCGACGACGTACAGATAACCTTGCTCGTCCTCCCGGACCATGTCGCCCGTGTGGAACCAGCCGTCCTCCAGGGCCTTTTGGGTGGCCGCTTCGTTGCGCCAGTAGCCCGGGCTCACCATGGGGCCCTGAAGCAGCAGCTCTCCGGGTTGGTTGCACGGCACCTGCGAGCCATCTTCATCCGTGATGCGGATCCGTACGTAAAAGTTCGGCCGCCCGATCGAGCCTTTCTTTCGGATGGCATCGTCCTGATGCAGCGAGGTAAGGTTGGGGCCCACTTCCGTCATGCCATAACCCTGGCGAATGGCCACCCCTTTGGCATCCCATATTTCGATCAGGGGAATGGGCATGGACTCGCCGCCAACGATAATGTAGTAGAGGCCGGGAAAAGAAGCTGCCTCAAAAGCCGGCGCTTCGGCGATCATTTTCAGCATGGTTGGAACGCCCATGAAAAGCGTTACGGCTTCTTCCTGGAGCAGGCGTAAAACGGCATCGGCGTCGAATTTTTTCAGCATACAGGTATAGGCGCCATGGTGCAGAAAAGGCGTGGTCAGCACATTCCACCCCCCGGTGTGGAAGGGAGGCATCACGTTGATCGTGCGCCCTTCCGAATTGATGATCAGGCTCATGGCCGTGTTGATGCTGTTCCAGAACAGCATCTTGTGGCTGTAAATGGCGCCTTTGGGGAAGCCGGTAGTCCCCGACGTGTACAGGATAAATGCCGGGTGGCCCTCGTCCACCTCTTCGAGCGGGTATTCTGCATCCGGCGGCCCGGCCTTATGCGTTTCGCAAAACGCGGCTAGTTCTTCCAGCGGCCAGTAGTGTGGGATGCCGCTGAATGCCGGTGCCGCCTGTAACACCCCTTCGAACTTTTTTTCGGCGATGGCAAGGGCGGGCTCCGAATCTCTGAGCAGATAGTCGATCTCGGAACTGGCCAGGCGGTAGTTCATGGGCACCAGGATGCAACCCATCTTTTGCATGGCCGCAAACAGGGCGATGTACTCCAGGCAGTTCTCCGCGAGTATGGCAATGCGGCTACCTTTTTCGATGCCGTATCTGGAGCGCAGGTGGAAAGCCAGCTGGTTGCCCAGCCGGTGAAGCTCACCATACGTAAAGGTGCGTTGGCTTTCGTATTCTTTTACCGCTACTTTGCCGGGGCTGTATACGGCCCATTTGGCAAACCAGTCTTGTTGTGGTTGGCGCATGGTTCACGGTTTCATGGTTACAGCTTATGGGGTTACAGGGTTACAGGGTTTTAAGTTACAGCGTTAGGAGTATCCTGGCTTAAAAGCCATGAGGAAGTTCTTTGACAAAAGGTAACTATTCAGCATGCGGCCTAAAATGCTCCTGAAGCAAAATTTTGTAGGATTTTTTATTGTCTAACCCCTTCTCATTCCCCTTGAAAGGGGAAGGGTGGATTACAAAATTTTGCTTCAGGGCGTAAATTACCATGATGCTGAATAGTTACGACAAAAGTTACATTACTGATGTCAAAGAACTAACACTGAAACACGGAGGCTATGAGGCCGTCCTGACAAGGCGCCATCGTTACAGCATTCGTGTCACAGAACTGGCCATGAAACAATGGAGCTCTCCCTCACTTCACAACCGGAAGGCAGCGCTGGCGAAGGCCAGCCCGCCGCCGGACCCGATTAAAAATACTAAATCTCCGGCATTTAGAAGGCCTTTTTCCCAGGCATCGTTGAAGGTGATGGGAATGCAGGCCGAGCCTGTGTATCCATAGTAATGCATAGTAGCATGCGCCTTTTCATTGGGTTGGCCCAGGCGCGCCATCGTTTCCCGGATGCTGAAGATATTGATCTGTGTCAGGAAAAAATGGGCCACCTCATCGGGGCTACAGCCCAGGCGGGTGCAGAGATTTTGGGCCATGCGGGACCAGACTTCCGGGTTGAGCGCTTTGGGGAACTTGTGTACGAACTGCAATTGGTGGGCGTGCCGTGATAAGGCCTCAGCGGTGATGGGCTCATGCGTACCTCCTGCATAAATGCCCATCCAGTCGTGATACTGCCCCTGGGAGATGAGCTCGCTGGCCAGAAAACCACGGCTGCTCCCGCTTTCCGCTTTCAGCACCATAGCGCCGGCCCCGTCGGCAAATAGCGTGACGGTTTTTTTGTCGGCCTTGTTGAGATAGCGGCTCATAGCATAGGCTCCGATCACCAGCACGTATTCGTATTGTTCATCGCTGCGAAGGTATTTTGCGCCCACGTCGAGGGCTGTAACGAAACCCGCGCAGGCCGTGTTGATGTCGAATGTGCCGGCTTTGGCGGCTTTCAGGCGGTGCTGGACGACGGAGGCCGTCGATGGGGAGATGTACTCAGGGGTGTCGGTTGCCACGATGATGAGCCCAAGGGCTTCGGGGCCTATACCGGCGCGCTCCAGCGCCTGTTGGGCGGCCTCGACGCAGAGGCCCGCGGTACTTTGGCCATCGGTTACCCAGCGGCGCTCATAGATTTCCACGTTTTCGCGTAACCAGGAGTCGACGTCTTCCCCCAGGAGCTCGTTGAAGTATTGGTTGGGGATAACCTGTTCGGGGACATAGGCCCCGCAGGAAAGGATGATAGCATTACGCATGCGTAAATAGCTTTATAATAACCAGGTATGGCCTGCGAAGATAGGAAGAAAAGGGTTGAGGGCCCTTGTTTTGTGCCCTCAACCCTACAGAGACTACTTATTTCCGCCGATGGCCGGCAGGTTTATCTTCACTTCAAGCGAATAGAGCGGCTTGATGGGAGGAGAAGCGACGAATTCGCGCACTTCCTGGTTCAGGATATTGACTACCTGCCCGGAAACCGTCAGGTAATCGTTGATGTGGTAGCCGACGCCCAGGTCGAGGTTGAAGAAACCACCCAGGGGGCCGTAGTTGAACGAACGGCCTACCCTTGCGTTTTCAACGACCGGCGAGCCGGCGTAGATCAGGCTGGTATTGGTAGCGGCGGCGACGTTGATCCCGGAGAAGAAGTCGTACGCCTGCACCCAGCGGCCGAACAGGCTGCCGAAGAACTTATTCCCGCTGTACGTCAGGCCGGCGCCGATCTTATGCGTCGGCGTATTGATGGGCAGGTCGTTCTCGTCGACTTTGCCGTTCTGGTTGCCGTCGTTGGTCGGGTCGTTCTCGTCGAGGTCGTAACCGAAGTACGAATAGTTCAGGTTGAAGCCGAGCTCGTCGGTGATGGAATAATTAACGGAGGCGTCGAAGCCATAGGTGTTCACGCTACCGAAGTTGAGGTAGGTCAGAATGAGGGTGGCCCCTGTTTCCGGTGTACCCGGCACGACTTCCGACATGGGCTGGCCGCCGCGCTCGACGACCGTGCGGCCGTTGGTGGCGATGTTGATAGCCGGGCTGAGGAAGTCTTCGGAGATGTTGTAATACGCGTTGGCATCGATGAACAGGCGGCTGGAAAGCTTGCCTTTATAGCCCAGTTCAAAAGTAGATATCTTTTCAACTTTCAGGCCGGGGATCTCCGTCCCGTCGGAAAGGGTAAACCCTGCGCCGTTGCCCAGCAGTACGCCACCGAAGATGTTGGCCTCCAGGTTGAGGATGGTCGGTGCGGCGATGCCCTGGCCGAAGGTAGCGCGGAAAGCGCCGTTATCATTAAAGTAGACCAGTGCCGCCTTCGGGATGAAGTTGAAACCGTAGAGGTCGTGGTTGTCGGCGCGTGCGGCAAGTACGGCCTTGAAGTTGGTGCCAAAGCGCCGCTCCAGCTGGAGGTAACCGCCGATCTGGCCGATGGTGATCTCGCCGTCGCTGTCCAGCAGGTAAGTGCCGTTGCTGTTGGCGATGTCGTACTGGTATTGCAGGCCTACGATGAAATCGAGCCCGATAGCAGAGATCTTGTTGTTGTACTGGGCTTCTGCATTCCAGCGGCGGGAATCATCCTTGAAGTTAGAGCCGCGGTTCAGCGGGATGCCGATCTCCGGCGTGATGCCGAACCATTGCTCATTCAGCGAGCGGTCCCAGGCGGTTTGAGCGTCAAAGCCGGCGTCGATAAAGCTCCAGAAGTTCTGGGTGCGCTGGTTCATGGCGTAGGTGTCCTCCGTTTTGGAGATGGTGTAATACGCCTGTGCGAAGAAGCGCGGCGAAACGAAGCGTGCCTGCAGCCAGTGCACCTGCCAGTCTTTGATCAGGTTGCGGCCGGCGTTGGTGTTGCCGATGTTGTTGCTCTTGCTTCCGCCATACGAAAGGATGAGGTCCGAATTGTCCGCTACGTTAAAATACAGGCCGGCTTCCCCGCGCAGCGAGCTGAAATTGTAGGGCGATTCTTCTCCGCTGAGCAGGTTTTTGGGGTTGCCGGAAGTGAAGTCGTAGCGCGGGTCCATCTCCAGTTCGGGCTCGGCGTGGTACTTGGTGCCGGTGCCATTGCCCGGGCCGCCGAAGAGGGGGCTGTCGAAGGCCGTGTTGAAGTAATAGACGGTATCGGTAAAGTCGAACTCCGTGCCCTGGCTGTACTCTGCCGAGAGCTTGAAGGCCACTTTGTCGCTAAATTTCATGGCGTGGCGCAGGCGCGTAGTCATGACATTCTGGTTGCCGATACCCAGGGCAATGGTAGTACCCTGTGAAGTGCGCGGGTCTTTCGTGATGGTATTCAGCAGGCCGTTGTGGGCATTGGGGCCGTAGAGGGCCGAAGAGGGGCCCAGCACTACCTCCACCCGTTCTACATCCTCCTTTACCGTTGTGCTCAGCGCACCCAGCGGCAGGCCGGTGGCGATGAGGCTGGACAGGCGGCCGTCGTTGATCTGCAGGTTCTTCGCGTTGAAGGCGCTGTTGAACCCCCGTGCGTTTACGCCGATACCCAGCACGCCGGCCCTGACGTAGTCGACACCCCGCTGGCGGCCCAGCAGCTCGGCTACGTTAAAAGTTGGCAGTTCTGAGATGGCCTTTGCATTGATCACGGATATGGTGGCCGGTGCATTAGTGAGCTTTTCCGCCTTGCGGGATGCCGACACCACGACTTCTTCGCTGATCAGCCGGGTGACCTGCAACTGGAAGTTGATCGAACGTGCGGAATTGGGGGATACATCCACTGTAGTGGAAACCGCCGAGTAACCCACATAGGACACGATGATGGTTTGCTGGCCGGCCGGCACTTTGAGCGAGTAGTTCCCCTCATAATCCGTCACGGTGCCGGAAGAAGCGCCTTCCAGGTATACGCTGGCGCCGATGAGAGGCTCTCCGGTCCCCGCATCGGTCACTTTGCCGGTTAAGTTGCCTGATTGTGCCCAGGCAAAGGCCGAAGCCAGGCATAGGAAAGCGAGTGTAATCAGTTGTTTCATACATTAGGGTTTTAAAAAACAGGTTAGAATAATTGGCCAATGAACAGCAGATAGCTAAAATTTTATCTCACCAAATAGTGTGATAACAGAGCTATATTCTGATCGGAAAAATAGTTGAATACAATGGCTTCCCTTCCTGCCCTTAGTAAAAAGGGCAAGCTGACTAAGTGGCGGCCGGCCTGTGAGATAGGTATATAAGTGGTTGATAAACAGAGTTTAAAAAATGGGAAATGTGCGGGTTGACTTTTATCACCCCATCGTAGGAATAAAACAGGGACGAGGGTGATTTTTCTTACCTCCTGGTTAATGCCTGAGTATTATCTTTGTCGTTATTTAGATCAGTTAAAAATAAAACACCTGCCAGCGTCGTTCCTGCGGCAGTATATTCCAAGCGCAAAAGAACATGCAGAAACACAGGACCCGCATTGATACCGATCCTACGGCCCTGCGCCTCGCTTTCCCGCTTCCTGTAGTGGTGGCAAAGGATAAGAAAAAATGCTGCAAGAAATACAAAAAGGGCAGCCGGTGTAAAAAATGCCCGGGCAGGTAGGAAAGTAAGCACATAACACCAGCAGTGTACTTCACGCCCGTTGCTTAGGCGGGCCACAATCCATTCCCTTGCAAACTCCGTTACTTCGGCACCGTGTTCGCCGATGCCTTCATAGCTGTCGAGAGCCTGCAGCGTAAGCTCCGGTTGGTAGAGTTCCAGCAGCTCGCCATAGGTTGTGCGCGTGCTTGCGGGGCTATGCCACAGCCCGGGGTAATGGCCCAGGTCGTACAAGCGCCCCGGCACGGAGGCCTGGCCTATCAGGCGGCTGTTGCGGTGTAAAAAGCCGGCAATATTTGACGTGATGCCGGATAAGAGGGTGCCATAAACAAAGAGCATACCAAGGCCTTTTTATGTGGTAAAAAAATTTGGGTTTGGGAACCTTCCTGCCGGCTCCAAGTGTTTAAGGAATTATTAATTGAAAATTAAATTTGGTTTAATTTTATTAATTCCATACGATTTTGTGTTGGCAAATTTATATTTTTAGCAAAAATCAGTTAATGCGATGAAATGGAGAAAGCTCAACGGCCAGCCGATCGAATTGCCGATCAAAGCTGCGGTGGAAGAAGCCATACTGCGGGAAAGGAAGCTCGGCCACAAGCTCAAAGTATGTATCGGCTCCGACTCTCAGGTGCGCAACGGCGTGGTGGAATTTGCCACCGTGATCGTTTTCCTGCGTGAGAAAAAGGGCGGGTTCATGTTCATTTCCAACTCCAGGGAGAGTGCCCGAATGGGCCTGCGCGAGCGCATGATACTGGAAGTGGCCAAATCCGTTGAAGTGGCTTACGGCCTGTGCGACCTGCTCGACCAGCACGATGTCGCATTGGAAGTACACGCCGACATCAACACAGACCCGCACTTTCAGTCCAATACTGCACTCAAAGAAGCCATGGGTTACATCCTCGGAATGGGGTTTGTGTTCAAAGCCAAGCCCGAGGCCTTTGCGAGTTCTTCCTGTGCGGATAAGGTAGTATGATCCGCCGGGAAAGCCCCGCATTCGGGCTTCCGGCCCCCTCTGTGGCAGATAAATTCGGCGCCACCCCGCATCGAAAAGGGGTGGTGTCTTCGTTTGTTACACCCCCATTTGGCAACTTTTACCCCGCACATTTATCCTTGGGCCAGTAATTTTAGTCTATAGCGTTGCAATATTCCTCTTATCGAATGTGATGTTGGGAAATTATTTCCCATTTTCGCGGAATGATAAATGAACCGCATTAACGTGGAGGCGCTTGGGCCGGGTACCAGCAGGCGCCCCTTACGGTATCCTGCTTTCCAGCCCATTGCATCCCTGTTTTTTTTTTGCTCACCAAAATATTACCGAATATGAGGTTTAAGGTTTTAGCATGGCTATCGCTCTTTGGCTTCGGCCTGGTGACGGCCAATGGCCAGGAAGGCCGCATTGCGTTCGAACAATATACGCTGGACAACGGCCTGCGGGTAATCCTGCATCAGGATAAGAGCACGCCTATTGTTGCCATTGCCGTCATGTACCATGTGGGGTCCAAGAACGAAGACCCCAAACGTACGGGTTTTGCCCACTTCTTCGAGCACCTCCTCTTCGAAGGTTCCGATAATATCGAACGCGGCGAATTCGACAAATACATCCAGAATGCCGGTGGGACGCTCAATGCCTACACCACTGCCGATAACACCTGCTACTTTGAGATCCTGCCATCCAACCAGCTCTCCCTGGGCCTGTGGCTGGAATCGGAGCGCATGTTGCACGCCAAGGTAGACCAGAAAGGCGTAGAGACGCAGCGCGAGGTGGTCAAGGAAGAGATGCGGCAGCGCTACGACAACCGTCCTTACGGCTCCTATCAGCGCGAGATCCTGAAGCGCATGTACCGCAAACACCCCTACCAGTGGCAGACGATCGGGTCGATGGACCATCTCAATGCAGCTACCGAGGCGGACTACGTGAAGTTCTACCGCGAATTTTATGTGCCCAACAACGCGGTGATCGTCATTGCAGGTGATTTTGAACCCCGGCAGGCCCGGGAAGCGGTTTCGAAATACTTCAAGGATATTCCCAAAAGGGAACAGCCTATTTACCGCCCCAATATCGAGGAGCCGCCGCTGGGCGGCGAGGTGCGCGATACGATCTTCGACCGCGTTCAGCTGCCGGGGGTCTTTGAAGCTTACCGCACCCCGGCTATCGGCGCCGATGATTTCTACGCTGTGAGCATGCTGACGCAACTGCTGTCGGAAGGGCAAAGTTCGCGCCTCCAGAAGGCATTGGTTGACGAGCAGCAGCTCGCCATTCAGGTCGGCAATATCGCCTACCAGCGCGAGGGGCCCAGCTTTGCGCTGGCCTATGCCATTGCCAACGCCGGCCAGGACCCGCAGGCCCTGGAGAACGCTATCCATGCCGAGATCGGGAAGGTACAGAAAGACGGCATCACCGAAGATGAGTTCCAGAAGCTGCGCAACCAGATCGAAAGCAGCTTCATCAGCGATAACGCTACGATGTTCGGCATTGCCAATAACCTGGCCACCTACGCCGTGCTGTATGGCGACGCCAACCTCATCAATACAGAGATCGATAAATATATGAAAGTGACGAAGGAGGATATCCAGCGGGTGGCCCGGAAGTACTTCACCAAGGACAACAGGGTGGTGCTGTACTACCTGCCCAGGCCGAGCCAGCCTTAGCCGGCCGTGGGCATTCGGCGTGAAGAGTGTATTTATAAACCAAGAAATCTGAAAAAATGAGAAATACTCGTTTCCTTTTTTTATTGCTGGCCTTATGCGCTTTTCAGGGGCTTTGGGCTCAGAATGACGACTTCAGGAAAAATGCGCCTGCAGCAGGGCCGGCGCCCCGCATCGATATGGGCCATTACGAGCAGTTTGCGCTCGACAACGGCCTGCAGGTTATTGTAGTGGAAAACCATAAGCTGCCGAGGGTCTCCTTTCAGCTGCTGGCCGACGTGCCACCTATAAAAGAAGGGGAATTTGCCGGCGCCTCCGAACTGGCGGGCGAGTTGATCAGCCGGGGCACGAAAACCCGCACCAAGGCGCAGATCGATGCAACCATCGATTTTATAGGCGCCGATTTTTCTTCTGATGAGGGCGGCCTCTACGGCGCCTGCCTCGCCAAGCACCAGGACAAGTTGCTGGAAGTGATGTCGGATGTGCTGCTCAACCCCACTTTCCCCGAAGAGGAATTCGCCAAGGTACAGAAGCAGCGCCTGTCGAACCTGGCCTACCAGAAAGACAGGGCCGACTTCGTCGCCGATAACCTCTCGGATGTCCTGCGTTATGGCAAAGGCCACCCTTACGGGGAGATCATTACGGAAAAGAGCCTGCAGAGCATTACCGCAGAGCGCTGCAAAGCGTATTATGATACCTACTTTAAGCCCAATATTTCGTTCCTGGCCATCGTCGGTGATGTTAAGCTGGAGGATGCTAAAAAGGCCGCTGAGAAATACTTCGGCAAGTGGGAAAAAGGAGAGGTGAACAAAGAATTTTACGTACGGCCGGAGGCCCCGGCGAAAGCCCAGGTTGACTTCGTTGACAAACCCGGCGCCGTGCAGTCCTCCATCCGCGTCACTTACCCGGTCAACCTCAAGCCGGGCACGCAGGATGCTATCGTCGCCAATATGGTCAATACTATTCTCGGCGACCCCGGCCTGCTGGGCAGCCGCCTCAATGGTAATATACGCGAAGACAAAGGGTATTCCTATGGCGTGACCTCCACGCTCATGAGCGACCCTTATATCGGTTATTTCTCGGCAGGCGGCAGCGTACGCAATGAGGTGACGGACAGTGCCATTGTACAGTTCCTGTACGAGATGAACCGCCTTCGCGAGGAACCGGTGGCGGACGCGGAGCTGGCCAGCATCAAGAATTATATCTATGGTAAGTTTGCCCGTGCGCTGGAGCGGCCGCAGCAGGTGGCTTCCTTCGCCCTGAACACGGCGCGTTATAAGCTGCCCCAGGATTATTACGCCACATACCTGGAAAAGACGTCGGCGCTGACGCCCGAAGACGTCATCAAAGGCGCC
Source organism: Lewinellaceae bacterium (assembly GCA_020636255.1). GTDB lineage: Bacteria > Bacteroidota > Bacteroidia > Chitinophagales > Saprospiraceae > JACJYE01. Next base: position 359,313 of record JACJYE010000008.1, on the reverse strand, counting down.
CGCCAGTACCTGCTGCCCGGCCAGTCGCATATCGTCGTGGTGGGCAATAAGGACGAGGTGGCCGATAAGCTCGCCGGCCTGTCCGGTGACGGAAAAGTCCATTTCTTTGACGTGGAGGGCAACCCTATCAAAGAAGAAGCGGATGAACTCCCGGAAGGCCTCACAGCCATGGATGTCGTAGACAATTACCTTAACGCCATAGGCGGGCGCAGCCAGGCATCAAAAGTGCAGGATATCACCTTCAACATGACTACTACGGTACAGGGCATGTCCATGGAAATGAAAATGCAGCGCAAGGCCCCCAATAAAATGCTGATGGAGGTCACGATGAACGGCATGGCCCTCAACACCACCCGCTTCGACGGCGAGCAGGGCATGGTCAATGCGATGGGCTCAGAGCAGAAAATGGAAGGGGAAGCTCTGGAAGCCATGAAGCAGCAGGCCCTGCTATTTCCGGAAATGGAGTACGGTAAAAAGGGATATACCCTGACATTGGCCGGCATAGAGGCCCTCGACGGCAAAAAGGCCTACCGGGTTGATATAACCTATCCTGGCGGGAATACGGCAACAGAATATTTCGACGTCGAAACCGGCCTGAAGGCCCGGACGGTAGCTACGCAAGCGGGCCCGGGTGATGAAAAGGTAACGGTCACCAACGATTATGGCGACTACCGGGAAACCGATGGCATCCGGGTGCCCTACGAGCTCAAGTCGGCAGGCATGGGGCCATTCCCCATCACCCTGAAGGTGGAATCCGTAGAGATCAACAAAGGGCTCGACGATAGCATCTTCGAGGTGGAATGATCCGCCTGGCCGGGCTTCGGTGAAGATAAGGTTCAAATGGGTAAATGCCGTGAGGCATTTACCCATTTACGCTTTTAAATGATTATACTTGCCTTACAAAAGGCCGTTGGCCGACAACGCAGAACGCAGAACAAAGCCCATCCAGCCATGATCCAGGTATTTGTCACCGGAGGCACTTTTGATAAAGAGTATAACTATATCACCGGCAACCTCTATTTCAAGGATACGCACCTGCCCAGCATGTTCGAGCGGGGGCGCTGCACCCTCGAAATAGACGTTAAGACCCTGATGATGGTGGACAGCCTGGAGATGCGCGATGAAGACCGGGAGATCATCGCCTATAATTGTCGCCGCAGCCCACACGACAGGATACTCATTACACATGGGACAGATACGATCGTCCAGACTGCAAAATACCTGGCATCAGCGGGAATTACCGATAAGTCCATCGTACTGACGGGGGCTATGATCCCTTACGCTTTCGGGACTTCGTCCGACGGCTTTTTCAATCTGGGCAGTGCGCTGGCCTTTGTCCAGATCCTTCCCCACGACGTTTTTGTGGCGATGAACGGACGGTATTTCCACTGGGACAATGTGCGGAAAAATACCAAGACGGGCTTTTTTGAGGAATTGGGAGGGTAGGCGCTATGCGCTTGTTCGGCGCCTGGTAAAGGTTAACATTACGCAATACACATATATGGAGTACCTGGGATTATTGTTAGAGTTCATTTTCCTGTCCATAGGCGTATACATTTACCTTTTTGCCATTGGGCGGATGAAAACCAACGACCCCGGGGCGCGTCAGCGCGCCGAGGCCTTTCGACAGCGCAATGGCTGGTGGCTTCGCCTGGCAGCTCTGGCCCTGGTGGCTATCACGCTGGTCAATATCGTGCTGCATATCATGCAGATGATGGCCTGAGGAGGAGGGCATAACCCGGCATTCACCGGCCAGCAACTTAGTAATATGAGAAAAAAATAGTTGTGTTAAGAGCAGGTGAAATACACCGGCCAAAAAATCGTTATTGCTTTCGTGAAACGAAAAGGGCCAGGGCAGTGGGCTGAGGAAAATTTATTAATATTGCATCGCAAGAATTTTTATTTATAGTAATCCTGAAATCACATCTATCCTAATATGAAAAGAAACATACTGATCTTATGGAGCCTCATGATCCTGGGGCCATCCTCTCTCGTATGGGCTCAGGCTGACTTTTACGACGTAAATACGATTCAGGAGATCAAGATCAAGTTTGAACAGGATAACTGGCGGTATGTCCTGGATTCTCTCCGCTTCAACGGAGAAGGCCTTTTGCTGGGCTCGATCGAGATCAATGGCCAGAAATTCAACGACATCGGGGTGCGCTACCGGGGCGCCAGGTCTTTCCAACCGGGCAGCAAGCGCAACAGCCTGTATATCAAGCTCAATTTTATTGACAAGGAACAGAACTACCAGGGGCAGCGCCAGGTAACCCTTTCCAGCGCCCTGCGCGACCCGAGTATGGTTCGCGAAGTGTTCGGCTACGAGATCGCCAGGCATTACATGCCGGCGCCGCGGGCCAACTACACCAAAGTGTACGTCAACGGCGAATATTACGGCCTTTTCGTCAATGTGGAACCGATCGACGATGCTTTCCTCGTCCACAATTTCGGCACCAGCAAGGGCACCTTCGTACAATGCGCCCCCAATCTCCTGGAGCCGGAACCCTCCGGCTGCAAGAGCGATGTGTTCGGCTCTCTGCAATATGACAACAGCGCCAAGTGTTACCTTCACAATTTCGTCCTGCTCTCCGATTCGGGCTGGGACGACCTTATCGAGCTGACCTACGTGCTCAACCAGAGCCCGGCAGAGGTGGAGCGCGTACTCGACGTCGACCGGGCGCTGTGGATGCTGGCCTTCAATAACGTGCTGGACAACCTGAGCAGTTATACCGGGCGCTACAGCGAGAATTACTACCTTTACCGCGATGCGTCGGGAAAGTTTACGCCTATTATCTATGACCTGAACCTCTGCTTCGGCAGTTACAAGAATACCGGCGTAGGGTCCGACCTCAAGCTGAAAGAGCTGCAGGAGATGAACCCGCTCCTCCATGTCGATAATGCGGCCAAACCACTCATAAGCCGCCTGCTGAGCATCGAGAAATACCAGAAGATGTACCTTGCCCACATCCGATCGATCGTCCATGACTTTTTCCACCACGATGAGTATGTGGGCCGGGTCAAGGAGCTGCAAACGCTGATCAGAAAAGCCTTCGAAGAGGATTCCAACCGGTATTATTCCATGGAGGACTTCGACGCAAGCCTTACTTCTACCATCGGCAGCCGTAGCCGCATACCGGGCCTGCAGGAGCTCATGGGGCCGCGCACGGCTTACCTGCGCGAGAACAAGCTCCTGTCCGTACTGCCGCCGGCTATCAGCGATGTGGCCGTCACCCGCAGAGAACGCCTGTCCACACAAAGGGTCACGGATTTCAAGATCCAGGCCCATGTCGATAAATTCCCGAAAGACGTGGTGTTGTATTATCGCTTCAATGACGGCGAGGCCTTCCAGCACATGCCTATGCGCGACGACGGCAAGCACAACGACGGGGAAGCAGAAGACGGCGTATTCGGCGCTGTGATTCAGCCCTCCGATGGAGCGAATACCATCGAATACTATATCTACGCAGAAAACGCAGGAGCGGCAACTTTCGATCCGCCGCGTTATATGTTCGAACGCCACCTTGCCAGCCTGGAAGAACTGAACAACTGATTTGTTCCGGCTTGTTATACGAATCCCGTTCCCCGGCTGCGGGGGAACTATTGCGAAGCCCCGTATGTCATTATGATACGAGGCTTCGCAATTTTTTTGAGCAACCCTAATTTGGCCTATGCAACGTTTTATCCTGTTTATCCTCGCTACGCTTGCCGCGCCGGCCTTACTTATGGCCCAGAGCAAAGGGGTGGCAAAAACCGAAGATATTTTCGACATCAATGCGGTCAATGAAGTCCGGCTCTTTTTCAAAGAGGCGAACTGGGACCAGATCCTCGATTCCCTGAAACAGCGCGGCTATGACCAGCGGCTGGTCGGCGACGCCACATACAATGGAAAGCGCTACGAAGGTGTGGGGGTGCGCTACAAGGGCAACAGCTCTTATTTCAGCGTGCGCAAGGACGGCTACACCAAGCTGCCTTTCAATATAGATTTCAACCATACGGATAAGTCCCTGAAATTGCCGGGAGGATACGACAAGATGAAGCTCAGCAACGTCTTTCGCGACCCATCCTTCATCCGGGAGGTGCTTTCCTATGAGATCGCCCGCCGTTATATGCCGGCCCCGCGCGCCAATTTTATCAAACTGTACGTCAACGATACCTACCTGGGGCTGTACAACAACACCGAATCGGTGGAGGATGACTTTCTGGAACGGTACTACCACGACGACAGTGGCATCCTGTTTAAGTGTGACCCTATTTGGGGCGAAGAAACCCTGCCCAACTGCAAGGAAGGGGAGAAATCGTCGCTGCAGTTCCTGGGTAAGGATTCGGCCTGTTACATGAGCAAATACGAGATCAAGTCCGGCCACGGCTGGAAAGAGCTGATCGAGCTGGCCTATGTGCTCAACTACCAGACTCAGAAGCTGGATTCCATCTTTAACATCGACCAGGCGTTGTGGATGCTGGCCTTCAATAGCGTGCTGGTCAACCTGGACAGTTATACAGGGCGTTTTTGCCACAATTATTACCTGTACCGCGACCAGGGCGGGGCCTTCCAGCCCATCATCTGGGACCTGAACCTGTCCTTCGGCGGTTTCCGCTATGACGGCATCAGCGGCAGCCCGCTCACCAATCAGGAAATGCAGGAGCTCAGCCCTTTTCAGCACTATAAACAAAAGAACGAAAAACGCCCGTTGATCACCAACCTGCTCGGCAACGGGCTCTACAGGAAGATGTATCTGGCCCACATCCGCACCATCGTCAACGACTATTTCGTAGACAGCACCTACCTGCGGCGCGGTGCGGAGCTCCAGGCCCTGATCGACAAATACGTCAAGGAGGACAACAATAAGCTGTACACTTATGAGGCCTTTAAAAAGAACCTGTACGAAACGACTAAGGCCGACAAGGTGAGCATCGTCGGCATCGCCGAGCTGATGGGGCCGCGCACCCAATACCTTAGCTCGCACCCCCTGCTCACCAAAGAAGTGCCGTTGATCACTGCTGTGGAGAGCCTCGATTTCGGCGATATAGTGGCCATACAGGCCAAGCCCGAAGGCGCTGAGATGGCCTGGTTGTTTTACCGTTACGGCGCTGTCGGCGCTTTCTACAAAGTGGAGATGTTTGACGACAGCGGCCACAATGACGCGATGGCTCAGGATGGCATCTGGGGGGCTACCATTGATAAGATGGAAGGCAAGGAGATTGAATATTATGTCGTGGCGGAAAACCAGTATAGCGCCGCGCTCTACCCCGAACGGGCATCTTTTGAGTTCCTGACGGCCGGCGAGGGTGAGAAGACCGCCAAAAAAGAGAACGAGAAGTAATGCCTGTACTATATCGCACTTCGTATCGGCGCCCGCCTGCTTACCAGTTCAACGGGCACCTGCAGACGGTGCTGCCTGCCGTTTTGCGCAAGGTGGAGGCCCCTTTCGAGTGCGAGCGCATCGGCCTGCCCGACGGCGACCACCTCGACCTGGACTGGATCACCGGCGGGGGCCGCCGCCTGGCCATTTTGACCCACGGTTTGGAAGGTAATTCCCGCCGCCATTATATGAAAGGTATGGCCCGGTTGTTCGCCAGCCGTGGCTGGGACGTGCTGGCATGGAACTGCCGTACCTGTAATGGCGAAATGAACCAGCAACTGCGGATGTACCACCATGGCGACATCGACGATATTGGCCATGTAGTGCGCCATGCTTTACGTACCAAAGATTACGAGCAGGTGGTGCTCATCGGGTTCAGCATGGGCGCCAGCATCCTCCTGAAATACCTGGGGGTGCATGGTAATGAAGTGCCTGATGCCATCAGCAAGGGCATCGCCTTCTCCGCGCCCTGCGACCTGGAGGCCGGCGTGAGGGCACTCGAAAGGCCCGCCAACCGGTTTTATAAGAAGCGTTTCCTCAAGAGCCTGCGCCCTAAGATAGAGGCCAAAGCCGAACTTTACCCCGACGTGCTGGATGCCAGCAAATTCGACGAGATCAGAGAATGGCGCGACTTCGATAATTTCTTCTCCGCACCTATCAACGGGTATTCTGATGCCGAAGAATTTTACTACAATTCTTCCGCTAAAAACTTCATGGCGGGCACCGACCGTGAGGTGCTGGTCGTAAACGCCAAGAATGACCCTATTCTGTTGCCGGAATGTTCGCCGGTAAAACTGGCGGAAAAACATCCGAAAATATTCCTCGAGATGCCCCGTAGCGGTGGCCATGTCGGCTTTGCCCTAAGTGGTAACGCTCATACCTGGTCGGAATACCGGGCATTGGAGTTTGCGGAAGCATGAGGTGTGATGCCTACTCGTCGCGGTAGTCGCGGGCCCAAGCTTTTAAGGCGTCGATAGCTTCCATCAACACGCCGGCGGAGCCGCGGAAGGTGCCTGAGCCGTGTGGCTCGCCCTTTATGGTGTACCATTCAAAGAAGCCGTCATTTCTGGCCACCCGCTCGACGAAGGGCTGGATCTCCTGATATGCATCTTCAACCATGCCGTTTTGCACCAGGGCCGTGATCATCCGGGCGCCGAACCACGTCCAGTCGCCGGCGTTCTGGTAGGAATACGGGCCCATGCCCTTGTTCTCGAAGCTGCCCTCGGGGTAGGGAGGGTAGAGTGTCAGCCCTATGCTTTGTGCGCCGCAGGCTTTTACATTTTCCCGCATTCTTTTCAAAGATGAACGGATCTCCGCCTTGCTCAAAAGGCCTGCCTGGATGGCCACCGCCGTGCCGCCGTGGTAAAAGATGGCGTTTTCATCCAGGCCGGGGAAAGCTTCGTGCCGGATATACAGGTGGGGGATGAATTTTTTCTTGCTGTCATCCCAGAGGTATTTGCGGATATTGGCCTTTACCGAACCGTGAACGGCCCGCCATTTCGCCCAGCTGTCCTTATCGGAAGTAAGCGTGCAGAAGTTGTCAAGCGCGATCAGGAACATGGCGTTGTCGTAAATGTCGATGGCGGGTATGCCGTACTCGTCGTATTTCACCCCCCATTTGTGGTAAGGCTGAACATCGCCCCAGTCGGTAGTCGTTCCGCCCCACAGCAGGCCGTATTTTTCATTGAACTTGTGTTTCATCAGGTAGTCCAGCGCAAATTCCAGCCGTTGCAGCACACTTTTCCCACGGATGTCTTCTTGCAGAAACTCCCGGTCGCCGGTTTCCTGGATATAGCGGTAGACAGCCTGGATAAGGGAGGTTTCCTGGTCCGTCTCTACGGTGTTTTTATGGAAAACGTAACCCGGCATGTCATACCGGGCATAAGTGCCGTAGTTATCCGCCTGGTGGCCTTCCGGCACCTGCTGGTAACCGTCGGGAATGTTTCCGTCGAACCCCTGGAAGTAGAAAAACGTCAGCAGGGCTTCCCGCACCTTCTCGCGGGGTAAGGCCCGGCAGGAATAGATGATGAAGGTGTTGAGGTCACGTATCCAGACTTCTGCATAACCATCGCCTGCGTTGAAGCCGGTTTTCAGGATGGTTTCGCCTTTTTCCATCACTTTGTCAAAGGCTTTGTTGGCCAGGATGGCCCTGGCCAGTTCCTCCCTGTTGCCAGGCTGGGCAGAGAGCAGGCAGGCAAATAGCAGAAGAGGTATTATTCTGAGGAGTGGCATCATAGGACAAAGGTTTAGAACTTGTTTGGAGGTTATCAGCCAGCGATCAATCCCCCGACATCGAGTACGGTGCTGCCTCTTTGGCTGCCCCCCACTTTTCATTAGGTTCGGCGCCCATGGTGAATTCCAGGCTGCCACCGGCCTGCAGGGCCTGATGGCTGACCCAGGTATTGGCGTAGGGCTTGCCGTTCAGTTTTGCAGACTGTATATAAGGCTTGCCAGCCGCATTGCCTTTGGCTTCGATGGTGAAGGCCGTGCCATTCGGCATGCTTAGGGTTGCTTTTTCGAAGAGCGGGCTTCCGAAGACGTATTGCGGAGTGCCCGGGCATACGGGGTAGAAGCCCAGGGCGCTAAAGACATACCAGGCCGAGGTCTGGCCGTTGTCCTCATCGCCGCAGTAGCCGTCGGGGGTAGGGGCGTAGAGCTTGTGCATCACCTGGCGTACCCGCTGCTGGGCCTTCCATGGCTTGCCGGCGTAGTTGTACAGGTAGATCATGTGTTGTATGGGCTGGTTGCCGTGGGCGTACTGCCCCATACCCATGATCTGCATCTCCCTGATCTCGTGGATAACAAAACCGTAGTAGGACTCGTCGAACACCGGAGGCATGGTGAACACGGAGTCCAGTTTGGCCGTAAAAGCATCGGGGCCGCCCATGAGGCCGGCCAGGCCGTCGACATCCTGGAAAACGGACCAGGAATAGTGCCAGCTGTTACCTTCGGTAAATGCGTCGCCCCACTTGAAAGGGCTGAAAGGCGTCTGGAAGTGGCCGTCCTCGTTCTTGCCGCGCATCAGTTTGGTTTCCGGGTCGAAGAGGTTGCGGTAGTTTTGGGCGCGTTTCCTGAACAGGCTTAAGTCGGCCTGAGGTTTGCCCAATGCCTTGGCCAGTTGCCAGATGGTGAAATCGGCGTAGGCGTATTCCAGCGTCCTGGCGGCGTTTTCGTTGATGTCTACGTCGTAGGGTACATATCCCAGGCGGTTGTAGTATTCCGCGCCGTAACGCCCGACCGAGCTAAGGGGGCCTTCGCTGGTCGTGTTCTTTACGACAGCTTCGTACAGCGTTTCGATATCAAAACCGCGAATGCCTTTGATGTAAGCGTCGGCGATCAGCGAAGCCGAATTGGAGCCGATCATACAGTCGCGATGGCCGGGGCTGGCCCATTCCGGCAACCAGCCGCTTTCCTTGTAGGTGTTGGCCAGGCCTTGCATGATGTGGGCGTCCAGCTCGGGGTACATGAGGGTGAAAAAAGGGAAGACCGCGCGGAAGGTATCCCAGAAGCCGTTGTCGGTGAACATATAACCGGGCAGCACCTTGCCGTTGTAAGGGCTGTAATGTACTACTTCGCCTGCGGCATTGATCTCGTAGAATTTGCGCGGGAACAGGAGCAGCCGGTACAGGCAGGAGTAAAAGGTGCGGATATCGTCGATATTATCGCCTTCCACTCTGATGCGGCCCAGTTCGTTTTCCCAGGCCTGCAGCCCTTCGGCCCTGGTTTGTTCGAAACTGTTTTTCCCGATCTCCTGCTCCATGTTCAGGGCCGCCTGTTCGGGGCTGATGAATGACGAAGCCACTTTTACATGCACCTGTTCGCCTTTTTTAGTGGAAAACCCGATGATGGCGCCTACGTGTTCTCCTTCGCTGGAAGGCTGCCCCGGTGCGAGCGCGCCATCTTTCCAGGTGTGTACCCATTGGAAATCCTTGTCGAATTCGAGCACGAAGTAGTTGTGGAAATTGGCGGGCACGCCCCCGTGGTTATTGCGGCAATAGCCGATGACCTTGCGCTGCTCGGGCATCACGCGCACCATGGAACCCTTGTCAAAAGCGTCGATAATGATGAAGGCCGAATCGCTCTGCGGGAAGGTAAAGCGGAAATAAGCGGCCCGCTCTGTAGGCGTGGCCTCGGCCGTGACGTCGTAATCCGCCAGGTATACACTGTAATAGTTCGGTTGCACCGTCTCGGTTTTATGCGAAAACCAGGACTTGCGCTCTTCTTCGCCGAATTTGAGGCCGCCGGTTACCGGCATGATGGAAAATGCCGCGTAGTCGTTGATCCAGGGGCTGGGCTGGTGGGTCTGTTTGAAGCCTCGGATGTGGTAGGCATCGTAGGCATAGGCCCAGCCGTCGCCCATCTTGGCGGTCTGTGGCGTCCAGAAGTTCATGCCCCAGGGGCGGGCAATGGCGGGGTAGGTATTGCCGTTGGACAGGGAGAACTCGGAATCCGTGCCCATCAGCGGGTTGACGTACCGGGTGAGGCCTCCTTCAGGTAAAGGCTGCGCCTGTGCGGCGTAAGGAAGGAAGGCCAGCGTGCAAAGGGTGATGCCGGCCAGGGCCAGGCGGGTAAGTTGTTCTTTGAGCTTCATGGTTTTACTTGCTTTTGTCTGAGGGCAAATGCCTACACTGCCCCACCTCGCGCATGCTGGCCATGATGGGCAGTAGGCGCAAAGTACGCAAAATTTTAGCGCCAACCTTTGCGTACTTAACGCCAAACCTGCTAAAGGCGGATTGCCAGGGAGAGGCTACCAGGCTTTCGCTGTTGCATGTATAGCTGCTACAGCCGGGGCAAACGGCCTTATGGTTTTTTGGCTACCATTCAAGGCGAGGTTTTCTTCATGGATTATCCAAGCATTCCAGAAGTGAAGCGCCTTTTCATGTACCAGGTTTTGGAAAACCGCAGTTATGGGGCGCGAAACGGCTTGTGATCTCCTTCGTTCATTTTTTGGGCGGCCAAAAAACGAACCAAAAAAGCCGCCGCCTGGGCAAGATGAAGAATACTTTTTTAAAAGCGATTGCCCTGACAGTGGCCGGGCGCTTTATTTTTTGGCCGCGATTTTGCTATGGCCTATTCGTACCGCAAACCGAAACCAAAGGCGAATAAAGGCTTCTCGCTATCGTACGGCACATCCGCTTTTTGTTGTTTTACGGCATCCATCGACGCCGGCAGTTCGAAGGGCAGTTTGCCTTCCGGGCGGGCATTGCCGAACAGCACTTCGCAGACGGACTTGCTGCTTGCCCCAAAGTTTCCAACCAGTGCTTTGCAATGGGCTGTAATATCCGGGATGACGGCCGGGCGGTCGAGGTAGATATCTACGATCGTCGGTGTCGTTTGTAACACTTTCAGTATCCGGGCTTTTTCGGCTTCCGGAAAATCGAGCCCGCCATGGTGGAAGCCCCGCGCCATAAAGTTTTTAGTCTCAACGGGGTACCAGGGGGTATTGATGCGGATAATCGCGAAGTCGGCCTCCTCGGGCGATTGCACCGGCGTGGCGTACTGTACGATAACAGCGCTGTCGATGCCTTCTACGTACACCTTCCACTTGCCTTTTTCGAGGGGCAGGGTATGACCTTCGTTTTTAAGCAGTGTCATGGCCCTTTGCTGGCTTTGCTCACCCAGCGCTATGGCTTCTGGCCTGCCCACGAGGCTGTCGGCCAGGCTTTCGTCGACAAAGGGGTTGTCGAACAGGCCAAGCTGGAATTTCTGTTTCAGTATCCTTCTGGCCGAGGTATTGATGCGTTCTTCACTGAGCCTGCCTTCCCTGACGAGCTGAACCACCAGTTCCTGCCGGTGTTCCCCGCCAAACTGGTCGCAACCGGCTTCTATGACCTTAAACACCCTGTCCGCTTCGCTGAGCTGTTCGACGCCCCAGGCCCGTGCCGGCCATACATAATCGGGGCCCAGGGGGGCGTCCGTGATCAGGCCCCAGTCGGTGCAGACTACGCCGTCGTACTTGTATTTGTCGCGCAGCAGCCCGGTGATGATGCTTTTATTAAAGGCCATACCGACATCTTCGGCGGTTTGCCCGGTGGGCACGCCGTAATAGGGCATGATGGCCGCCGTGCCGGCATCAATGGCCGCTTCGAAGGGGATGAGGTGATAGTCGAAATTATTGCCTGGATAGATCTGGCCCTGCTGGAATTCGAAGTGCGGGTCGAGGCCTTCCTTTTGCGGGCCGCCGCCGGGGAAGTGTTTCGTCATGGCCGCTACGCTGTTGCTACTCAGCGCAGGGCCCTGCAGGCCTTTGATATAGGCCCTCACCAGTCTGGCGCTGAGCTGAGCATCTTCGCCAAAGGTACCGCTGATGCGGGGCCATCGCGGCTCGGTTGCCAGGTCGACCTGGGGGTGCAGGGCTTCCCGGAAACCCACCGCCAGGTACTCCCGGCGGACGATATCGGCGAATTGCTCCACCAGGGCGGTGTCACCAATGGCGGCAAGGCCGGGTGTTTCGCAGAACTGGCTGAACCGGTTGGCCTGCATCGAGAAGATGTTCTCGCTGAAGTGGTGCCGCGGGTCGGAAGCAATGGTAACAGGGATGCCCAGGCGGGTGGCTTCGGCGTAGGCCTGGAGGTTGTTGTACCAGGTGGCCATAATGACAGGGCTTTCGGGTATCTGCCATAGGTTGAAATGGGACAATTTCCGCTCCGAAATGTTCTCGATCGCTGCGGGCCTGCGTGCTCCGGGGCCTTTGTCATCGGGCTTTTTCTCCAGTGTGGCGTCTTCATTGGCCGCCGTCCCGTCGATGAACATCAGGCCGGCCTTCTCTTCCAGCGTCATCTGGGCCAGCAGGTCTTCAACCCTGGCATCGATAGGTTGCCGGATATCTTCGTAGATGTCGAGTTTGCCGTTGTGGTTGAGGTCTCTGAAAACCCAACCGTCGATTTCGAGTTTGCACTGTGTTTTTTCCAGGGCGATGGCCGGTATCTGGGCTTCGCCGCCGGTGGGTGCGGCCTGTCTGCAATTGGAGATAAGCAGCACTACTAAGCTAAGTGTAAAGGTGGATAATAACCTCATGTCTTTATTTTTTTATGGATCGGACTGTCAAAGCGGCGTTACCAGCCGGTATTCAGGCCGGCTTGTAACGCCAGGCGATATTTTTCTTCATCAAACTCGTACAGCCAGGGCGCTTTGTGCGGGGCGCCGGTCATCCGTTTGCCGGTGCGGTTTAGAATGCCGTAGCCGAGCATCTTGCGCTGGAAATTCCTGCGGTCCAGCGTTGTGCCCAAAACCGTTTCATACAGCGCCTGCAGCTCTGGCATAGTAAACTGCGCAGGCAGCAGGTTGAGCCCGATGGGCTGGTCGTTCAGGTGCTTTTTCAGGGTGTCATGGGCCTTTGTCAGGATCTCGGAATGGTCGAGCATCAGCTTCGGCAGGGCATTGAGCGCACACCATTCACATGATTCCGACGTTTGGTCGGGCTTCGGGGCTTTTACCCTGGAGTATTCCACCAGGGCGTAGTAACCCAATGTGACGAAGCGCCGGTCAAGCCAGTCTGCCCATTCCGCAGGGATGGCCCCCAGTTCTGCAAGCCGGGCGCCATGCCCGGCCCTGTGGCGGCTGGCATCGCCAAAGAGGAAGAACTGCTGGAGAAAGATATCTTCCAGGCCTGTCCGTTCGCTCAATACCCTCGTCGCAGCCTGGTCGACGTCCTCGGTTACACCGACAAAGCCGCCTGGCAGGGCCCACATGTCTAACTGTTTCAGCTTAAGTAGCAGAACCTTCAACTCGTTCTGGTGAAAGCCGAAAATAACGCAGTCCACCGATAGGCCCTGGAGGAGTTGATCTGTCGCAAATCCAGGCATACACTATTTTTTTTCTGCAAAATATGTTAAAGATTGGCCTTTTTCGAATATTATCGTATTTTCATTGTGTTAAAATGACGCAATAAAATAAAATGATGAAAATCTTCCAACTCTTTCTGCTCAATCTGTTGATCTTTCAAGTCCCGGCCCTGTCGCAGCATGGGAATGGTACGCATCCTTACGCGGTAAAAAAGGATGTTTTATGGGCTTCGCCTGATGGGTTTGGCCTGACGATGGATATTTATACTCCCGAGACAGGTAAAAAGAAATACCCTGTGCTCGTCATTTTCCATGGTGGCGGCTGGCTGATCAATAATAAATCCATTATGGATGAGATGGCGCAATACATTGCGGAGCATGGGGAATATGTCGTGTGTAATGTCAACTACCGCCTGTTGGTAGGCCAGGGTAATACCGTGCGTATGAACCAGATCGTGGAGGATGTCTTCGGTGCGGTATTATGGATTAAGGAAAATATCGGTAAATACAAGGGCGACAAAAAGAAACTGGCCGTAACGGGCGACAGTGCCGGGGGGCATCTGGCTTCCATGGTCGTAGTTATGGGAAACCAGCTCAGTACTACGGGTTTTGAGGCTGAACCATTGGGTTTTAACCCTTCTTACCTGCCCGGCGGCAAGCGCGCTGAAAAGATAGCGAAAAAGAAAGGGCTGGCCGTTCAGGCGGCCATCATCAGCTATGGGGCTTTTGACCTTTATGAGGCCTGCCGCAACGGTTTTGAAGCTCCTTCCAATATCTTCTGGCAGTTGGGCGGCGCAGCCCCACGCCCCATTTTCGGAGCGTCCTACAACATGATTGACAACCCGGAATATTATAAAGCGGTTTCCCCCATTTACCACATCCCCGATGCAACCGAGCGCAGGCTGCCTCCTCAACTGCTCACGGTAGGGGAGAAAGACAATCTTACGACGCCGGAATCGGTGAGGCACTATATGGGTAAATTACAGGCTGCCGGCCAACCGGTAGAATACTGGGAATACGAAGGCCGCCCGCATGCGTTCCTGGATTCAGGGGTTAATCCCTATTTGGGTAATAGTTTTGAGAAGGATGCGCCGACGGCCCTTGACAGGATGCTGGCCTTTTTGAACGCGGTTTTTTATGGTGTCGATTGATGGCCAATGCTGGCTTTGCCCTTTACCCAGGCAGGAATATCGAGGTAATTCAGGGCTTTCCTTTCGTATTTGTCGGCCTGGAGCCCCTGCAGCTTGGTGTGGAACTGCCTGAAGGCCTGCAGGTGGCTGGCTGGCGGCGCCTGGGTGAGCTGTCGCAGAAAGCGCAGCGTGGCACGGGACATTTCGCTGATGCCTTCTCCTTTCTGGTACTGGCGCTGGGCCGATGAGAGCAGGTAGTCGAGCAGGTCGTAGTGGCCCAGCTCGTAGTGGCATAAGATATGGAGCAGGCGGGCATTGTAATGCAGGTCCTCGCGCAGGTGGGCCGATTTGAGGTGGATGATCTCGTTGAGGTATTCGAGCGCCTTTTCGTACCGGCCGTCGCAAAAATACAGGTAGGCGAACTTGAAGTAGAACAGCAGGCTGCGGTGAACGTCCATATAAGCTTCGTGCAGGGGCAACTCCTTGCCGATACTGCCGGCCAGGAGGATGCCGCTCTTGGGGTCGCGGCGCAGCAGGCTGTGGTTCAGCCGGCTAAGGTTGAGGTAGACGAAGGCGATCATGCGGGAATTGTCGTTCATCTGTTCGCAGAAGGCCTGTTCGAATGACTCGAACTGGCGGAGATAGGCCTCGAATTCCGTCTTTGAGCGCATGAGATACAGCAGCACCAGCAGATAATACAGCGCCCGCATGTACAGGTCGGGGTCCATCTGTTTCATCTGTTCGTCGGTTTGGAAGAGCTGCACCCACAGCCTGGCCTGGCCTGCCGCCTCCTCGAATTCCAGCCGTATATAGTGATACCACATTTTGGCCTGATACCAGTTGGCCCGTTCGAAGAAGGTGAGCTTTTTCTCGTCCCAGCCTTTGGGCATATTGCTTTCGAAAAAGTTACGGACCTCCTCGGCCTGTGTTTCGTTCTTTACATGGCCGTACACGATATACCAGCCGTGGGCCTGGATGTTGAAGTTTGAAAAGAGATTGCTGTAGTGGGTGACGTAACTACGGTGAGCGGCTTCTTCCAGCAGGCCCTCCATTTTGTTTTCCACTTTGCGGCTGCGGGTAATATGCCTGGCCTCGATCATTTTCTCGAACTCCAGTATTTCCAGGTGCAGGATGTCCTGGTGGTGTTCCAGGGCCGTCTTTTTGATGCGCTCCAGGATGCGCAGGCTTTGCATGTACATGCCTTTCCCATAGAGGATACGGGCGAAGTCGAGCTGCTCGCGGATCTGAATGTCGATGTTCTTCTGTATGTATATCAGGCGCAGGCTGGTCAGGATCTGTTTATAGAGATGGCGTTTGAGGTTGGGCAGGTGGCGTTTTTCTACATCGGGCAACCGCTTCAGGGCCTGTTCCTCATCGTATTCCGCCAGGCGGTCCAGCACGTCGAACAGCTGCAGGAATTTGGTGTCGCCGGCGCTTTGCAGGCGGTTGACGTACAGCCGGAAATTGCGCTTTTCCGCCTTGGTCAGCGATTTAATGAGGGTGAATAACTGGTCCTGGATGGTGAACATACTTTCAGTGTAAGGCGTAATGCAACTTGAATATCACATTAAAAATCAGGATAAGATATTGGTTATAAGTGCTTTATGGTTAAGGCGGGCGTTGTGGGCATCACATGGCTCCGGAAAATTTAATAGCACAACCATCAACTTGGCCCTAGCTTTGTGTAATAAATACACCAAATAGGGCCGTGAAAAAGAAGAAACCGGGGTGCTATAGCCACTTCCGGAAGGATAGCCAATTGTACAACAAACAAAAGTAAACAAAAATGAAGAAAATCGAGGCTATAATCCGTTTGTCCCGCTTCGAAAAAGTGCGCGACGCCCTGGCTAAGATCGGCGTGCGCTTTTTCACCCTCAAAGAGGTGAAGGGCTACGGGTTGCAGAAAGGCGAGAAGATCGTGTATCGTGGAAGTTCCTACGATTCCGATTACATTGCCCGTTTACAGATCGACATACTGACTACTGAAGACATGGTTGAGCATATCATTGCAGCCATCCTGGAGTCCGGCCGCACCGGCGATGTAGGGGATGGCAAGATAACCGTGATCGACGTTCAGCAGGTCGTCCGCATCAGAACGGCGGAAACCGGAGCCGAAGCTGTATAATACAGGGTTTTCAGGCTATAATATTCAATCGCAGGAGCTAATTGCAGGGACTAAAAAAAACACAACTGATCTGTATCCGGCCATACATCCGGAGATCATTCATTTCTGCACAGCCATCCTGCCTTTATCCTCCCTTTCCAGATAGGCCGGATTACCGGAGCGATTTAAGATTGTCTAACACCATAATCGAATAACCATGAATGAGGCATTATTTACTGCAAATAATGTATGGATGCTCATTGCCACTGCACTGGTTTTTATCATGCACCTGGGTTTTGCTACCCTGGAGGCGGGCTTCGTACAACGGAAGAATACTGTAAACATCCTTTTTAAGAATACCATGATCATAGCCATCGGCCTGTTGACCTATTACGTCATCGGTTTTGGCCTGATGTACCCTGGCGGTGAAGGCGGTGGCTTTTTCGGGTTCGGGGGTTTTGGCCTGAGCCTGCCTGAAGGCGACGCAGGGGCCATTGCCTATGCCGATGGGCATTATACCTACTGGACGGATTTCATTTTCCAGGCCATGTTTGCCGCAACGGCTGCCACCATCGTTTCCGGCGCTGTAGCAGAGCGGGTCAAGCTGGGGCCTTTCCTGCTCTTTGCGACTATTTTCGTTGCACTGAGCTATCCCATCACCGGTATGTGGAAGTGGGGCGGCGGCTGGCTCAATGAGGCCGGCTTTTACGACTTCGCCGGTTCTACGCTGGTTCACGCTGTTGGTGGCTGGGGCGCATTGGCCTGCGTCATCCTGCTGGGCGCCCGCCGTGGCAAGTACACCAGCGATGGGATCAAGCCCATTCCGGGCCACAGCATGCCGCTGGCGGCTACAGGTGTTTTTCTGCTTTGGTTCGGCTGGTTCGGGTTCAACGGCGGCTCCGTGCTTTCGGCCGACCCGCTGGCCGTCTCGCTGGTATTCGTCACCACCTCGCTGGCAGCAGCGGCAGGTGCAGTAGCAGCGTTCATCGCATCCTATCTCCTTTTCAAATCCCATGACCTGTCGATGGTGCTGAACGGCGTATTGGGTGGCCTGGTGGGCATCACTGCCGGCGCCGACCTTATGGGCCCGGGCGAAGCCATCCTCATAGGTGGCATCGCCGGCACCCTGATCCCCTTTGCCGTCGTATTCTTCGACCGCATCAAGATCGACGACCCGGTAGGCGCTACTTCCGTACACCTGGCCTGCGGCATTTGGGGTACCCTGGCGGTAGGGATCTTCGGCGCCAAGGCCGGCTGGAGCCAGCTCCTGACGCAACTCTACGGCACGCTCGCCATCGGGGCTTTTACCTTCGCTTTCGCCTTCGGCCTGATGTTCATCCTGAAGAAAACCATGGGTATCCGCGTATCGGAAGAAGAAGAAGAAAAAGGCCTCGACGTTACCGAGCACGAAATGCATGCTTATGGGGAGTCGGTCTCCGACCAGCCGGTAGCGGCTTTCGAAATGGCTAAGTGATACTGGGATTTATAGGATTTACACGATCCCCAGGATAGAATTCCCAGGATAGGGGGAGGGGGATTTACACGATCCCCAGGATAGAATTCCCAGGATAGGGGGAGGGGGATTTACACGATTCCCAGGATAGGATTACCAGGATCAAGTTGCCTGGAGATTGGATTAGTAGGATTGGTTTGGAATTAACGACGTTTGTCTGTAGGGCCCTGCCGCCTCACTTGCTATGAATATCAGGCGGCAGCTTTTTCCGGGTGGCCATTTCACCCATTTGGCCACCCGGCTATCCTGCTAATCCCATCTCCTCCTCTTTAAAATCCAGG
The DNA here is from genome assembly GCA_020636255.1 of Lewinellaceae bacterium. Taxonomy (GTDB): domain Bacteria; phylum Bacteroidota; class Bacteroidia; order Chitinophagales; family Saprospiraceae; genus JACJYE01. Next base: position 341,141 of record JACJYE010000008.1, on the reverse strand, counting down.
TAATCCTGTAATCCCGATAATCCAGGCATAAAAAAAGGCTCCCGGTAAACCGAGAGCCTCAAGACCCCGGCGAACCGAAATCTTGATATACGCAACTCAAAGTTAAGGGTTAGGGGAACTTTCTCCAAACAATTTTGAGGATTTAGATCAAGGTTCAGCCGAGGTAAAAACAGCAAGGCAAAGCTTCCACTACAGCTTCCAGCCTGCTGTTCCGTCGTCAACCTGATTTGATCATCCTCAAAATGAATGAGCTATGCGAGTCCTAAAGTGTACCCTGTCCCTGTTAATGTTCTTTGAAATCTGGAGCTTTGCCCTTTATGCTCAGGAAGCTACGCTGGTAGCTGATAAACCTGCCATGGCGGAAAGTGTGGCCACAGAAGCAGAGCCGGAGCCCGAAAAGCCGGCCCTTCCCTTTACCATTTCGGGTTTTGTGGACGCATATTATGCCTACAGCTTTACGGAGAGCGCCTTGCCTACCAGCTTCACCGACGCTCAGAATTCTTTCTCGCTGGGCATGGCCAACGTGGCCATTTCCAGGGAAGGCAAAGTAGGGTTTATGGTCGACCTGGCCGTAGGGCCGCGCGCCGAGGTGGCCAACGGGTTTAGCGGCACAACGCTTTCGGCTATCAAACAGCTGTACGTTACGTACAACCCTGCGGATTGGGTGAAATTCACCTTTGGCAATTTCAGCACTTTTGTCGGTTATGAACTGATCGACGCACCGGGCAATATCAATTACAGCACGTCCTATATGTTCTCCAACGGGCCTTTTTACCATACCGGCCTGAAGGCTGATTTCAGCCTCAGCGAGCATATCGGGTTCATGGCCGGTGTGTTTGATGATACGGACAGCAAGATCGATTTTACGCCGGGCAAGCACATTGGCGCCCAGCTGTCGTATACCGGCGATGATTACGGCATCTTTCTCAACTACCTGGGTGGTAAGAACGTGGAAGGAGACAGCATTTCTCCGAGTATTACCGGCCACCAGTTTGACATTACGGCCACCTATCAGCTCACTGAAAAGCTGGGCCTTGGCCTGAACGCCACATCCAAGGCCAACGTGATGAGCGAAGGCGATAACACCAGTTGGTACGGCGCTGCCCTGTATGCCAACTATGCCTTCAGCGATGCCTTCACCCTCGGCCTGCGCGGCGAGTACATCGGCGACCCCGACGGCCTGATCCTGGGCCTGCCCGACGATAACGTGATCAGCCTGACGATCTCCGGCAACTTCCACGTCGGCCCGCTGACGATCATCCCGGAATTCCGCGCCGATATGGCTGCAGAAGAGGCTTATACCGATGCCGATGGCAAATTCACGAAGGCCTTGCCCGTTGCCCTGCTGGCCGCAGTGTATGCTTTTTAGGAATACTCAAAATACAAAGCGGCAACTTATTTTTTGAACACTACTTAATCTACCCCGGCCTTTTTGACTGCCCCTGCTGCCCAAAGCCGCCATAAGCCTGCAAGCGCTCCAGATGACGATTGGAATTATTTTTTGATCATATAAAAATTTAAAAACGATATGGAGAAATCAAAATTGGAATACATCTGGCTTGACGGTTATAAGCCTACGCAGAGCTTGCGCAGCAAGACTAAGATCGTAAAGAATTTCGGCGGCACGCTGGAAGAATGCCCGATGTGGTCATTTGACGGCAGCTCGACCGAGCAGGCCCCAGGCGGGTCTTCGGACTGCCTGCTCCAGCCTGTAGCGGTATTCCCCGACCCGGGCCGCAAGTACGGTTATCTGGTCATGTGCGAAGTACTGAACGCCGACGGTACGCCGCACCCCAGCAACGGCCGTGCCTCTATTGATGATGATGATAATGACTTCTGGTTCGGCTTTGAACAGGAATATTTCCTCTGGGACCCGGAGACCAACAAACCGCTGGGCTTTCCGGCCAGTGGTTATCCCGGGCCCCAGGGGCCGTATTACTGCTCGGTTGGCGCCGGCAAGGCCTATGGCCGGGAGATCATCGAGGAGCACCTCGACCTCTGCCTCGAAGCCGGGCTCAACGTTGAAGGGATCAATGCTGAGGTGGCCACCGGCCAGTGGGAGTTCCAGGTCTTTGCCAAAGGCGCTAAAGAGGCCGGCGACCAGATCTGGGTGGCCCGGTACCTGATCGAACGGACGGCTGAGAAGTACGGCCTGTCAATCAACTGGCACTGCAAGCCGGTATCGGGCGACTGGAACGGCTCCGGCATGCACGCCAACTTCTCCAACTCCCTGCTCCGCAATGCGGGAAGCAAGAGCGTTTACGACACGGTATGTTCGGCCTTCGGCGCTTCTCCGGAAGTGATCAAAGCCCACATCAACGTCTATGGCGCCGACAACCACCTGCGCCTGACAGGCCTGCATGAGACCCAGTCTATCGATAAGTTCAGCTACGGCGTTTCCGACCGTGGCGCGTCTATCCGCATCCCTATCGCCACCGTTGAGAACGGCTGGAAAGGATGGCTCGAAGACCGCCGGCCCAACTCTGCTGCCGACCCCTACAAAGTGGCGGCCCAGATCATTAAAACGGTTAAGACAGCCGATGTGAATTCGCCTGTACATCAAAATGGCAATCTGGTGTAATTGCGCCAGATGGAGATGAAGTTTCCTGGTACGGTTTTTCGGTTTTACGCATATACTTCATCTTTAATTCAGCTCTAGTTCCTGCATAGGAATATGCCATTTTTCTGCCCCACGGCCCCGTCCGATGGGGCAGTTTTTGTTTAGTTTTTTGTGACTTTTCAGCATGCAGCCTAAAATGCTTCTGAAGCAAAATTTTGTAGGATTTTTCTTGTCTAACCCCTTTTCATTCCCCTTGAAAAGGGAAGGGCGGATTACAAAATTTTGCTTCAGAGCGTAAATCACCATGATGCTGAATAGTTACAGTTTTTAGACAAATGAATGGCGGAATGCTCGCGTCTATGCCCAAAAAAGGCTTATTTTTACAGTAATGATTCCTCATGGCCCTTCTCGGCCCGCCTTTTTCGAGCTGAATTTTCTTAAACCAAACAATTCGCATATTTCTTATGAGTCTTTCCCGTTTCCAAGCATTGGATACCATCCTCAACCGTTCGGGCTTCGAACTGGAGTACGTCGATGTCCCTGATCCCAAGATCTCCAACTTTTTTGGCTGTAACGTCTTCAACGACAAGGCCATGAAAGAGTACATGACTGAAGAGGCCTTCGGCAACGTAAAACTGGCCATCCAATCCGGCGCCAAGCTTTCCCGCGAAGATGCCGATGTGGTGGCTGAAGCAATGAAACGCTGGGCGCTCGACCAGGGGGCTACCCATTATTCCCACTGGTTCCAGCCCCTGACCGGCCGTACTGCTGAAAAACACGACTCGTTCTTTCAACTGACTCCTGACGGTAAAGTAGTCGAAGAATTTACCGGCGACACACTGGTGCAGCAGGAACCCGATGGCTCCAGCTTTCCGGGAGGCGGCCTGCGCTCTACTTTCGAAGCCCGTGGTTACACGGCCTGGGACCCTTCCTCGCCCGCTTTCATCCTGGAACTGGTCGAGGGAAAAACGCTTTGTATCCCTACCATTTTCGTGACCTATGGCGGCGATTCGCTGGACTATAAACTCCCTCTGCTCAAATCGCAGAACTACCTCGAAGATGCGGCTATACCGGTATGCCAGCTTTTTGACGAAAACGTAACCCGGGTGATCACCACGCTGGGTTGGGAGCAGGAATACTTCCTGGTGGACGAGGCCCTGTTCAACGCCCGCCCCGACCTGTTGCTGACCGGCCGCACCCTGATGGGCAAAAACTCGCCCAAAGGGCAACAGCTCGACGACCACTACTTCGGGTCGATCCCCGAACGGGTATTTGCGTTCATGCGCGACCTGGAAACGGAATGCCACAAGCTGGGCATCCCCGTTCGCACACGCCACAATGAGGTAGGCCCCGGCCAGTACGAACTGGCGCCTATGTACGAAGAGACCAACCTGGCCGTCGACCACAACCAACTGCTGATGGACGTGATGGACCGGGTGGCCAAACGCCATAAGCTGCGCGTTTTGCTGCACGAAAAACCCTTCGCCGGCGTCAACGGGTCCGGTAAGCACAACAACTGGTCGATGGCCACGAACACGGGCCGCAACCTGCTTTCGCCAGGCAAACAGCCGGGTAAAAACCTGCTTTTCCTGACCTTCTTCGTCAATACGATACAGGCCGTTTACCGCTATGCCGATATTCTGCGTGCCAGCGTGGCCTCGGCAGCTAACGACCACCGCCTTGGCGCCAATGAAGCGCCGCCCGCCATCGTATCCGTATTCGTTGGCGATACCCTGTCGAAAGTGCTCGGCCAGATGGTTTCCGGCATCGATGCCGGCCCTTCCGGTGTGAAAGAAGTGCTCGACCTGCTCAGCAAGATCCCCAACCTCGAGCTGGACAATACCGACCGCAACCGGACTTCGCCCTTCGCTTTCACCGGCAATAAGTTCGAGATCCGCATGGTGGGGTCGTCTATGAACTGCGCAGCACCCATGACGGTGATGAACACCATCGTCGGCAGGCAGCTGGTGGAATTCAAGAAGGAGCTCGACGGCCTGATGGGCCAGGGCACCGACCGCGATTCCGCCATCCTGGCCATCCTGAAGCGCTACATCACCGAATCTGCTCCGGTGCGCTTCGAAGGTGACGGATACAGCGACGCCTGGAAGGAAGAAGCTGCCCGCCGCGGGCTGGGCAACTTGCCGAATACGCCGGATGCACTGGGCGCCTACCTGAGCGATAAGGCCGTAGCGCTTTTCACCAGCAGCGGCGTGTTCACCGAGCGGGAACTGCACGCGCACTACGACGTCATGTGTGAGAACTACATCCTGAAGCTGCAGATCGAATCCCGCACTTTGGGTGAAATGGTGGTCAACCACGTGCTGCCCGCCGCGATCACCTACCAGACGACGCTGACGCAGAACATCCTGCAGCTCAAGGAGACGGGCCTGCCCGAAAGCGCATACGCCGCTCAATTGGATATCGTGAAACGGATTTCCGGCAATATCAACAGAATGAAGGAAAACGTAGATGCCATGACCGAGGCCCGCAAAACAGCCAACGAAGTCGGCGATGCTACCGGCAAGGCAAAGGCGTATTGTTACGAAGTAAAACCGCTCATGGAGGCCATCCGCACATTTGCCGACCGCCTGGAATACCTGGTGGACGACCGCGAGTGGCCACTGGTCAAGTACAGAGAATTGATGTTCGTACGTTAAGATAACCGGAGGCGCCTCAACGCCTCCAAACAAGCTCTTAAGCACACTGAAGGGCCGGCATTTTGCCGGCCCTTTTTTGCAGGCAGATAAAAAACAGCCTTTCCTGAAATCCACGCTCCGGCTTTTTATCGTAAGTCACTTTGAAGCATTTGATAATACATAAAGCACTTACCCATGAAGTTAGCCGGAAACAAGGCCAGTAAGGTCTCAAAGATTCTGATAGGGTTAACAGGCATCGCCCTGATTCTGCTGTTTGCCCACATTACCAGCGCAACGGTTGCCGGGAAAAGCGCCGCCCCCCTCCTGCAGCTCAGCCGAATAGATTTCAAAACCCCTGTAGACACACTTACGGCCAACAGGATAAAAAACACGGCCGCTCAACTGAAAGGCGTCCAGCACGTGTATTTCAATATCCCCGACGGCATCCTGGTGTACGCCCATTATCCGGAAGTGCAGCCTGCCGCGCATGTATTTGACGTACTGAGAACGGCCTATGGCCTACCTGCCGAACGCTTTGTCGCAGATCAGGCAATGGTTGCTTCGTCCTGCCCTGTAACGGGGAAAAACGCTCCCCTCGCCTGGCTGGTAAAAGGCATTCGGCAGCTTTTCAAGTAAAACGAGAATAGATTATTTGATCACCTAAACAACGTTAGAATGAACACGAGACTATCTTTGTGCCTGATCTTTGGCGCCGTTATTTTCCTTGCAGCATGCGATAAAGATGATGATTCCGGTATGACGGAACCCACCCTTTACGAAAAGCTTGGGGGCACAGCCCTGGTTGCCGACCCCAATTCCACCGGCATGATCGAGAAAGGGCGCCTGGGCCTGAGGTCTGTGGTTGACAGCACCATATTCGTGATCGCTGCCGACCCGAAGCTTAGCCCGTATTTCGCTACGCTGCTTTCAGAGGTGGGCAATGGGAACGTTTCTAACCTGGCCATCCTGAGCGAAAACCTGACTGATTTCTTCTGCGTCGCTACAGGCGCCGAGCATTTCACTTATGACGGCCTGGATATGGCCAGTGCCCACGACCCTTCCACCAACCCAAGGATGGCGCAAAAAGCCGATAATGCTGCTTACGATGCTTTTATTAACGACGTCGTCATCGGCGCACAGCAAAATAACGTACCGTCGGAACTGATCACCGAAGTAGGCGCGTTTCTGGAAACCTTACGCGAAACGGTAGTACAACGTTAAGGGGCCGGAGAAAAATAAGTTTCTCATTTCAGGCGAGCTATTTTTTCGCCAGGCAAGGCGCGAGGAGGGAAGATAGCCGGAGCTACCTGCCTCCGCAGGCAGAAGCCTGCTATGGCAGGCGAAGGCCTGACCGACGAGCAACGCAGCCTGGCGGGAAAAGAGCCGTATCAAATGGGGAAGTTATTCTTCTCCGGCCCCTAAGCATACCCCGGCTTTATTATGGCCTTTTAGCATCCAAACAATTTGCACAAAAACTTCCAGCCATCCCAAGGAGATTTGGGATGGCTTTTTTATTCAAAATTCAGGCGAAGTCCTGTTCAATTCCGTAATTTTGGCCATACACCATTTATGCCACGCTTCAGTGTGATAGCCCCGGCCGGGGGCCCATCTGTTTCAAATGGCCAGAATGCAAAAACCATTTAACCATTGCCCATGCCTCCCACCCGTCGCCTTGCAGCTATTATGTTTGCCGATATTGCCGGTTACACTGCGATGATGCAAGCCAATGAAGCCGATGGCATGATGCGCCTGAAACGCTTTCGGACGGTATTGGACGATTGTGTGTCACGCCATCACGGGCGGGTACTGCAGCACTACGGCGATGGCAGCCTGGTACTTTTTGACAGTGCCGTAGAAGCGGTTGCCAGCGCCAAGGAGATCCAGCTGGCGCTGCTGCACGAACCCCAGGTCCCGCTCCGTATCGGTATCCATATCGGCGATATCGTAACGGAGGAGGATTACATCTATGGCGATGGGGTCAATCTGGCTTCGCGGGTGGAGTCCCTGGGTGTGCCAGGCTCCATCCTGATCACGGAAAGGGTCATTCACGACCTGCGCAACCACCCACAATTCGACCCGGTATCGTTGGGCAAATTCGAGTTCAAGAACGTCAGCGACCCCATGGAGGTATATGCTCTGGCGGATACCGGCCTGATCGTACCCAGGCAGAATGAGCTGGCCGAGCGGCCCAAGGTGCGGCCTTCCAGGCAACAGAGCAGGCGTGCTTCCCGTAGCATGAGGGCCTGGCTGCCCTGGGTGGCCCTGGCAGTGGCCGTATTGTCGCTCGCAGGATGGTTCGTCTTGTCGAGAGGCAAGTCAGGGCCGGTTTCCCTGGCGCCAATACCCGAACGGTCGATCGCAGTGCTGCCCTTTCGCGACCTGAGCCCGGAGGGTGGCCAGCAGTATTTCGGCGATGGTATAGCCGAAGACATCCTCAATGCGCTGGCACAGGCCCGGGAGCTGAAAGTGGCGGGCCGTACCTCTTCCTTTTCTTTTCGGGGTTCCGAATCCAGTATGCAGGAAATCGGCAGGCAGTTGGGGGTCAGCGTGGTGCTGGAGGGCAGCATCCGCCGCGTCGGCGAACAGTTGCGGGTAACGGCCCAGCTGGTAAATACCGCCGACGGTTACCAGCTCTGGTCTCAGCGCTATGACCGGCAGGCAGATGATGTCTTTGCTATTCAGGATGAGATCGCTCAGGCCGTAGCGGAGAACCTCAAGGTCATTTTGTTACAGGGAAGCATCCGGCCTATCACCAGCAACCAGGAGGCTTACGACTGGTTCCTGAGGGGCAGGCACATGCTCAGCCAGCGCTCCGACGGCGCGAAATCGGCAGTAGAGTTCTTTGAGCGTGCACTGGAATTCGACCCCTCCTTTGCCATGGCCTATGCCGGCCTGGGGCACGCTTACCTGTGGCTGGGGTGGAGCAACAGCCTGCCGTCCAACGAGGCTTTTCCCCAGGCGCGCACCTACGCGCGCGAGGCGCTGCAACGCGACAGCACCCTCGCCTATGCGCATGCCATCCTCGGCTCGGTACACCTCTGGTACGACTGGGACTGGCCCGCCGCGCGCCAGGCCCTGGAGAAGGCCGTCTCCCTAAATCCTTCCGAAGGAGGCGCCCAGCTCGACCTGGGCTGGTATTACGCTATTGCGGGCGACCTCAACCACGCTATCTTACAGATTGAAAAAGCCGTTTCTATCGACCCCCTCAACCTGGAATACAATATCGACCTGGCGGAAATGCACCGCATGTCGGGGGATTACCAGAAGGCCAGAGAGATCGGCACGGCCATGCAGAAGTTATACCCGGATAATAGCGAAGCCTACTGGGCCCTTGGCCTGGTGGACTACGTCCAGGGCGATTATACGAAGGCGGCCGCTCACTTCAGGGAATCGGTACGCCTGTCCAAAGAAGAATCGTGGGCCGTCATGCACCTGGCCATGGCACAGGCCAAAGCCGGGCAGAAAAGCCAGGCCCGGCAGCTTGTCGAAGGCCTGGAGGCCGATACTTCCGTTATCAACGCCGCTTTCGTGGAAATGGCCCCGGCCTACTGGAACCTGGGTTACCACGACAAGGCCCTGGCCTGGCTGGAGCGCTCCTACCAACAACACGCCAACTGGATGGTCTCCCTGCGCATGGACCCGGTATGGGACGAGATGCGCAACGATGCCCGCTTTCAAAGCCTGGTAGACAAAATGCAGTTCCCGGAATAGCGGCGTTAGCCCCCTCCCACGAACTTTTCCCCCGTAGCGCGGGCAGAAATCCTGGAAAGTCTGTACATTCCCCTCAAAACAAAATCGCGCATGAAACTCGATATCCAACACACCGTCCTGGAGCGCTTTCTCCAATACGTCAGGATCGACACGCAGTCGGACCCCGAATCCAAGACTTTTCCTTCCACGGAAAAACAGAAAAACCTGGGCAAGATACTGGTAGCAGAATTGCTCGAAATGGGGGTTTCCGATGCCCACATGGACGAACACGGCTACGTGTACGCCACTATCCCCTCCAATTCGGAAAAAAAGAACGTGCCCGTCATCTGCTTCTGCTCCCACATGGATACCTCGCCGGATAGCAGCGGTAAGGATGTAAAGCCTATCGTTCACCGCAACTATGACGGCAAGCCCCTTCAGTTGCCAGATGATACCAGCGTGGTGATCGCCCCCGAAGGCCACCCCAACCTCAGGGAACAGCTTGGCAACGACATCGTGACGGCCAGCGGTACCACCCTCCTGGGCGCCGACAACAAGGCAGGCCTGGCCGAGATCATGGACGCCGCATATTACTTTATCACACACCCCGAGGTTAAACACGGCGCCATCCGCATCCTCTTTACGCCTGATGAGGAGATCGGGCGGGGCGTCGACTTCGTCGATATGAAAAAACTGGGCGCGGGCTTTGGCTATACTATCGATGGCGAAAAGCGGGGCACCCTCGAAGACGAGACCTTCTCTGCCGATGCCGTAACGATAGCGGTCACCGGCGTGAGCATCCACCCGGGCTTTGCCAAAGGCAAACTGGAGAGCGCGCTGAAGATCGCCTCCGATATCGTGGCCAGCCTGCCCAAAGGGAGCTGGTCGCCGGAGACGACGGAAGGCAAGGAGGGCTTTGTACACCCCGTCAGTATGTCCGGCGCGGTGGAGCAGGCTAAAATACAGTTCATCGTCCGGGATTTCACCGTCGAAAAGCTGCATCAGCACGAAGACGAACTCCGGAAGATCATGGAAAAGGTGTTGCGCGATTATCCCAACTCCCGCGCTGAATTTATCGTAACGGAGCAGTATCGCAATATGAAGGAAATACTGGACAATCACCCCCTGGTGGTAGAGCACGCGATGGAAGGCATGCGCCGCGCCGGCCTTCAGCCCGAGCGCCACAGCATTCGCGGGGGCACCGACGGTTCGAGGTTGTCCTTTATGGGGTTGCCCTGCCCCAATATTTTCGCCGGCGAGCACGCGTTCCACTCCAAGGAAGAATGGGTCTCTGTGCAGGACATGGAAAAGGCCGTGGAGACGATCATCCATACGGCTATGGTGTGGGAGGAAAAAGCCTGATGTCGGCGATCAAATATACCCTTTTGCCCAATACGCCGCATACCCAATCCACTCCTTGATGATCAGCTCCCAGAGATAAAGGGCCCGGGCGTTGGGCATCAGGATCTGGTCGGGAGTAAAGCGCCACGTTTCGCTGAGGTAGTCCACCGGGAAAGGGGTGGTGTGCAGGCCCTGTTTATTGAAGCAGCCGTAAGCGCGGCGCATGTGCCAGGCGGAGGTGAGCAACAGGCACCGGGCATTGGGGAAGGCCTCATCCAGCAGCCGTTTGGTATACAGCGCATTTTCATGAGTGTTGCGGCTGTCGGGCTCGATGAGGATATCCTGATCGGGGATGCCTAGCTCGATGAGGAAATCGCGGGCCTCGACCGCTTCTCTGGGGGCGTCGCTCAGCAGCTGTCCGTTTCCGCCCGTAACCAATATCTTACGTATCTTACCCCGGCGGTATAATTCCAGTACATTGGTAAATCGGTTGGCCCGGTCGTTGAGGTTGAAGCGGTCGTGGCCCGGCTGGATGTAAGGGTTGGAAAAACCACCCAGCAGGATGCCGATATCGTAAGGCTCTTCGATCTGGCCGGCTGTCAGCAGGTTGGGCTCCCAAACCCGCACGGCCAGGTTGAAGATCATCTGGTTGGACAGCAGGGTCAGCAGGGCCAGCGCCAATAGCAACGCGCGCTTTTTGCGCTTTTCCCGCCGCCCAAGCCAGGAATAGGCCAGTAGCAGGACTATCCAGGTGATGGGGCGGATGAGGTTGGCCAGCAGTTTGGATAGGATGAAGAACATGGCGCGGTACCTCTTGGGTTCAGAAATTGGGCATGCTCGGCCCCTGAAGGAGCTGAGCGATGAAAAACTGGAGCAGGCCGGGGCGGTAGATTGCTGCCAGCAACACCATAAAGACAATGCCGTAAACGGCGCCCCAGAAGTGGGCGTCGTGGGCGATGTTATCGCCGCCGCGCCTGGCCATATAAGAAGAATACCAAAGGTAGGCCGCGGCGAACAGAATGCCCGGCAGCGGCGGGAAGATAAACCAGCCCCATGGCTGGAACATCACATAGGCCATCACCATTGCCGATGTAGCGCCGGAGGCGCCCAGAGAGCCATAACCCGAATTGTTCCTGTGTTTCAGAAAGGTGGGGATGTCGGCTACGATGATGGCGCTGAGGTAAAAGAACAGAAAGATCAGCCGCCCGGCCAGCGGGCCGAACAACTGCTCCGTAAAGAGGTATTCCAGCACATCGCCAAACTGATACAACACATACATATTGATGATCAGGTGCGCCCAGTTGGCATGGACGAACCCACTGGTCAGAAAGCGGTACCACTCGCTGAATTCGGCTACCGAAGCAGGGTGGAAGAGCAGCTTATGCCGCATGGCCGTATTGTTGAAAGCCTGGTAGGAAACCAGGCAGGTCATGACAATGAGAAGCAAGGTTACATTGATCGTCATATTATCAGGGGTTGTGATAGGGTTCGTTGTTCAGGATCGTCATGGCGCGATAGAGCTGTTCCAGAAAAAAGAGCCGCACCATCTGATGGGAAAACGTCATTCGCGACAGCGAAAGCTTCATATCGGCGCGCTGGTAGAGCCCGTCGGAAAAGCCGTAAGCACCGCCGATGAGGAAAACGAGGCGTTTGTGCGAGAGTTGAAATTTCTGGTTGAGCAGCCCGGCGAATTCTTCCGAGCTGGGTTGCCTGCCGTTCTCGTCCAGCAGAATGAGGTGGTCGCCCGGGCGCAGCCGGTTCAGCACGGTTTCCGCTTCCGCTTCCCGAAGTTGCTCAGCCCTGAGCTTCCCGGCGTTTTTAACATCGGGAAGGATGGCCAGTTCGAACTTCAGGTAGTGCCCCAGCCGCCGCAGGTAGATGCCCATGCCTTCTTCGAGGTAAGGTTCGTTGGTCTTTCCTATGGCCCAGAGTTCAGTCTTCAACTCGTACAGGTATTTGGCGGTATAAGAGCTTGTTTGGAGGCCGCTGCGCAATAGAGCGGTGCGGGCCGGCCCATTCGTTACGCCAAATATATGCAATATAACCGATCATCCATCCAGCAGCTCCAGTTCTTCCATCAGCGAGTGGCGTTCGGGATACTTCGCCCGGAATTCATCGACCAGCTCTTCCGCCAGTTCGCCGGCCCCGATGTCTTGCAGGTGGGCGAGCACTTCCCGGATGCGTTGGGATGTTTTGCGGCCGAGGTGATTGTTGAGGTATTCCGCCAGCAGGCGCCGGTACAGGTAAAACAGCCGATCCCGGTAGGGTACAAGGAGGTACCGCCCGACGAGCAGTAGCAGGTCGAGTGAGCCTGCCTGTTCGACGTAGCCGATCAGGGATTCGAGCTTGCCTTCTTCTGCAAAGACACGGGCGACAGCATCGCGGCGGCGTGCCGTATAAGGTTGGGCCAGCAACTGCTCCAGCATGCCGTCCACCTGTTCGGCCCAATCATCAGGAGCAGTGCGGCGCGCCTGTTCGAAGTACGAAAAATCGAGGGTGTCCATGAACCGGAGCATGGCATAACGGTTCACCTCTTCCCAGTCTTCCTCGCTTTCGGCCAGCAGGAGCAGCATGGATTCCAGGCTGCTTTTTACATCGGCAGGCATGCCCAGTTTGAGGCCAAAGGCGGCCAGTGCCTTTACGCGGGGCACTTTGCCTCTGGCCCGAGCCTGTTCGATGGCGTACTGCAGCACATCCGGCAGGCTGAGGTTGTGTTCCATCAGCTGCCGGGCCTCTTCTGCCCGGCCTGCTCGCTCCAGTATGTTGAGCTGCAGCACCAGCAAAGGGGCCAGCGGCCTGCCTTCCACCTGGTATTTGGCCTTCTGTTGCTCGAGGGCATCCAGCAGTTCCTGCTCTTCTGTGGGGCTCTGGCAAAGCAGCATCAGCAACTTGAAAAAGGCCTGGTCGATGTTGTTCGAGCGGTAGGCCAGCTTGCTGTGCTCGGCCATAGCATACTCGCGCAGCTCCTTCAGCAGGGAAGGCGCCGGCCTGCGGCTCACCAGCCGTTGCAGGTTGTCGAAGGCCTGGCTGATATAATGGCGGATCTCCCGTTCTTTCCCTTTCGCTTTTTTCAGGACGGGCGTGACCTTTTCGATGATGCTTTGGGCAATGTAGGTAGCTTCCGTAAAATCCGCTTCGTCGATGGCCTGGATGGTTTGCAGTTGAAGTTCTTCCAGCACGCTGGCCAGCTTCTGGCTGCCGCGCAGGGTGATGCTGCGGTCGGCTTTCCGCACTGCGTTGATGGTGCTCTCGAGCAGCTGCAGGTATTTTTCTTTGGAGTCGATCTCGGAAACGGCGGAAGCAAAGCGGGCTTTGAGGGCGATGGCGAAATTGCGGTTGGTGCGGGCAAATTCGCGGACGAAATCGACGAGGTCTTCTTTGGAAACGTGGCCCAGCACAATGCCTGTCGTGAGCTTCCTGGGCCCTTCCGCCTGCTTTTGCCGGGCCTGCCTGCGGCCGTCCTGCCTGGACTGCAGGTGCCGCCGCAGGGCGAGCAGCAGGGCGGCCAGGTGTTCGCACATGCCCTGCTGGCGGAATCGCTGGCACTCGCAACTGCCGGCCACCACACGAGAGGGTGTGACCTGCACTTCTGCTTCCTGTCCGTCTACTACGGCAACCCACAGGTGTTTCTCTGCTTCCATTAAACGTTCGACAGCCCCGCTCTCGAGCAGGGCCTCTCCCTCGGCAAGAGGTAAGTCGTCGATATGTGCTTCCAGTTTCTGAAGTGGAAAATTCATAACTTCCGCTTATACCCGTCCTTTTTGCTCTTTTTACAGGATATGTAGAAAAACGGGCCTGTTCGGGGCAAAGTTTCAAAGTTACACCGATTCTTAATATGCTTCAAGGTATAGCGGAAAATTGGCTGCCCGTATCGCGCTCACTGTAGCCTCAGGCGCCGGAGCTGGCGCACGAGGGGGCGTGGCGTTTGCCCTGTTTCCTGCCCGGGAGGCAGCCCCTGGTAGATAATGCGCAGCTCGTCGTTGCCCGTCCTGCTAAAAACGACCTGCCGGGGGAACCCGGCGGCTGCATTTTCGAACACGGCTTCTTCGCCGTTGAGGGATACGAGGGCGTACCTGCCGGCCGCGCTTTCTGATGTACCAGCTCCGAAGCTAAAGAACAACTGCTTGCCATCCTGGTAGATACTCATCTGTTCGGAAGGCTGTTCCTGGCCTTCGGGAGTAGCGGTAGCGGCATAACTGGCGTCGTTGATCTGCTGCCAGATCACAGTGGCCGTTTTACCCTGGTAGGTGGACGACCATTGCCCTACCAGCCATCGGAAGGTTTCGATGGCGGCTTTTGAGGAAGAGGGGCTCTGGTTTGCCAGCACGAGTTTCTGGCTGGGCGTCCCTTCCGAAATGGGGCGCCGGAGCTGTTGCTGGGCCTGTTGGGCGATCTTAACGGTTTGGAGGTCAAGAGGGTCTGCATCGGTTTGGCGCAGGTCTTCCAGGCCAACAGGTATAGCCCTGCCGTTAGATGCCAGGAAGCGGTTTTCGTTGCCACCCGCAAGCAGTGAGATCAGGCTGACGAGCACGGCCAGGGCCAGCACGGCGGCTACCATGCTCAGGCTGCGGCTGAAGCGGAAATGGCGCCTGCCCCGCCTGCCGTCGAGCCGCTGCTCCAGCCGCTGCCAGCTGCGGGCCGAAGGTGCTTCCCGCAACTTGTGCTCATTATCTCTGAACAGTTGGAAAAGGTCTTTTTTATGTGTCATTTTGGCTATGAATTTGAGATTGCTCTTTAGTTCCAGTGCTCCCTCGTTTTGTGCTTCGCCGTTTCCCCTCCTCAAATAGCTGACTCTTCAAAGCCCTGGTAACCGGCCTGCTCCAGCAGTTCCTGCAGGCGTTTTTTGGCGAGGATGAGCTGCGATTTCGATGTGTTGATGCTGATACCCAGCATATCGGCGATCTCCCTGTGTTTGTAGCCTTCCAGTACGTACAGGTTGAAGACCGTGCGATAACCGGTTGGCAATTGCCCCAGCAGCCCGAGGATGTCCTGGGCCGACAATTCATCCACGATGCGCGGCTGGCTGGACGGAGGCGCCGATTCACTGATCTCTACTGTCATATTGAAATTGTGGCGGCGGCGGAGAAACATCAGGGCTTCATTGACGACGATGCGGCGTATCCAGCCCTCAAAGCTGCCCAGGCCCATGTACTGCCCGATATTGTCGAACACCTTGAAAAAAGCCTCGACAAGGACATCTTCCGCATCTTCCCGGTTTTTGACATAACGCAGGCACAGGCCGAACATGTCCGGAGAATAACGGTCATACAACAAGCGCTGCGCAAGCCGGTCGTCATTTTTGCAGGCTTCTAGGAGCTCTTGTTCCGTCACGGGCAGTTTTTTCCGGTTGATCACTTTCATTCTATTATTCCTTGATGCAAGATAAAGCTATTTTGGTGGGCGTAGCCGGCGTTTTTCCTGACATTATTATGTGATGAACAGGCGGGAGGTTACCCGATAAACCTGCCGCGCCACTCGGGCCTGGGTATCATGCACTGTTCTTTTTTGCCGAACCACCGGTAGCGGTTGCGCGCAACCCAGTCGTAAACAGCATCGCGTAAGGGGCGGGGAATGAGGATAAAAACGTATAACAGGGGCCACAACCCCGGCAGGCGCCGTACGATATGCAGGGCTGCATCCGATTTCAGGCGCCATTTTCCATGCTCATACAAGATAACCGTACTAAGGGCCTGGATTTTTTTATCGCTGCCGGCCAGCATTTCCCTGGCGGTTTCCGATTGCAGCGATGCAAAGCGGAACACCCCCGCAGGGTCTCGCCTGATGATAAACTGTACGCTGCTGTTGCACAGGTTGCAGACGCCGTCGAATAGCAGAATGGGATGGGCCGTCAGGTCGTTCATGATTCTAGAACACGGGAATTCCACTGCCAGTTCAGAAATGGAGCCCGCCGTTTTGTACAAAAAAGTTCCAACCTATAGGGGAACGCTGGGGTAAAATGCATCCTATACATACTATGTAAGTGTTCAAAAAATAAGCCGCCGGTTTTTTACTTCTTTTTTCGCACTTCTCAAAAAGTCCGTCTTTCAGTAAGACAAACCCCTTGTATTACATCACCCGGCAGGGCTGGCCATTGGCATGCCCGTTCGGGTATCATCAACAAAATCGGAACAGATGAAGACCCTGATCATTGCCTTGTCGCTGGCAGGCCTGGCCCTGCCCGCGCGTGAACTGCCTATTGCCCCTGATGCGCCTCCCCGGGCTGGAACCACCGGTTATGAGCTGGTGAAAAAGCAAGGCCAGGTCGCCTTGTACGAGCGCTGGCTGGAGGTGGAACCCGGGCGCCAGGCCCGCGAACTAAAAGCCGAATTTATAGCGCCGGCAAGCCCTCAGGCCTTGCTGGAGCTACTACGCGATGAGTCAAAAGCGCTGGCCTGGATGCGCCATGCCGGCGCCTGCAGGATACTGGAAGACAACGATGACGGCTGGCTGGCCTATGTGCGCTACGACCTGCCATGGCCGGTGAGCGACCAGGACTGCCTGTTGCGATATGAGCTGCATAAAAACGGCGGCAGTGCTAAGCTCGGTTTCCGGTCGGCTTCCGATAGCAAAGCGCCGCCCAGGCGGGGCGTGAAGCGCATGGCCGGAGTCTCCGGAGCCTGGCTGCTGGAGCCTGTAGCAGGGGGGAGGTCCAAAGTGTCCTATACGGTTATAACGACGGAGCGCCCAAGCTTGCCCCGCTGGATCACCGACCCCATCGTCCAGGGCAACCTGCTGGACACCATGAATGCTTTTCTGGGGCAATTGTGAATCCGAACAAGCGCTCAGGTTATAACCTAACAATTTGCAAACGATATTTATGTATTATAAAAAGATCTTACCCGGCGCCAGGCGCCGCCTGGTTGCCAAACTTACTTCCATCAGGGCCCATCCCCGCAAGGTTGCCGGGGCTTATGCCCTGGGCTTTTTTCTGGGCACTACGCCTTTTGTAGGCCTGAAGGTGTGGATAGCCCTGCTTTTGGCCAGCCTGCTGAAATGGAACCGGGCAGCGGCCGTGATCGGAGTGTACCACATCAATGCATTGACAGGGCCGCTGTTCTATTCGGCCGCTTATTTTGCCGGGCAACAGTTGTTGGGTACGGAAGCAGGCTTTTCGATGCCGGAGAGCCTCTCGCTCGGAGCGGTTATCCACGCTTTCTGGGGAAACCGGGACACCTTTATGGCCCTGCTCACCGGGGGGTTGCTGCTGGGGGCGCCGGGGGCGCTGATGCTGTACCGGTTCAGTTACAATTTGCTGCAGCCTCAGGAGGAAAGGGTAGGGAAGGAGGAACGAAGCCCTTATGCTTTGATCACGGGCGCCAGCGCCGGCCTGGGCAAGGAGCTGGCGCTGGAGCTGGCCCGCCGGGGGGCCAACCTCATCCTCGTCGCATTGCCCGGGCGCAACCTGGATCAGCTGGCCAGGCAGGCCCGCCGGCAATTCGGGGTTGAAATAGCAGTTTTTGAAATGGACCTCACTGCCCCGGGCGCTATAGAGAAGCTGGTGCGCGAGTTGCGGGGCCGCTACCCGGTGAACTGGCTGGTGAACAATGCGGGAATGGGAGGAACAGCCGAAATGAAAGCGGTTTCGCCTTTGTATATCGACCGGCTCCTGCAACTCAATGTGCGCGCCACAGTGTTGCTCACCCGGCTGATGCTACCCGAGTTGATGCGCCATCGCCATAGTTACATCCTCAATGTATCAAGTATGGCAGCCTTTAGCCCCATAGCCTACAAAACCGTCTATCCGGCCAGCAAAGCATTCGTATATGCCTTTTCGCGGGCCTTGCGGGAGGAGCTGCGCCATACGCCGGTTTCCGTCAGCGTGGTTCATCCTGGCCCTATCCTGACGAATTTCAGCTCTTCGCGCCGGATCATCGAGCAGGGGGCTTTGGCAAGCCTCAGCCTGCTGCCGGCCCGGGAGATCGCCACTGCAGCTATTGCCGGCACCCTGGCAGGTAAGGCGGCTATCATACCCGGCTGGGGCAACAAGCTGAACTGGTTGTTGATGAAGGCCCTGCCCACATCGTGGAGCATCCGCCTGGTGTCTCGGGCTATCCGCCGCGAGCTTCACGCAGATGAGAAGTCCGGCAGGCGCGCGGAGCTGTCAGAAGAGTCGCCTGTTTTCACCAATCAGGCTCTAACGAGCGCTTAAATACTGTATTACATGAAGATCCTACTCACCGGAGCATCCGGGTTGCTGGGGTGCAATGTCGCCCATGAGCTCGTCAGGAGGGGCCATGCATTACGCCTGCTGGTACGGCCCGGCAGCTCGCTGAAAGGGGTGGAAGGCCTGCCTTTCGAAGTGCATTACGGCTGCCTGGAAGAGGAAGCGAGCCTCAGCGGCGCCGTAAATGGTTGTGATGGCGTGATCCATGCCGCTTCATGCACGGCACAATGGCCTACCGCCTTTCGCCATTTCGAAGCAGCCAATGTAAACGGGGCCATACAGCTGGCCCGGGCAGCGAAGGCTGCCGGTATCCGCCGTTTCGTCTACGTCAGCACCGCCAATACCTTTGGGCACGGTACGATGGAACAACCCGGCACCGAGCTCAGCGAATTTCGCCTTTTTCACTACCATTCCGGTTATGTGAACAGCAAATACCTGGCGCAGCAGTATGTCCTCGAACAGGTAGAACAACATGGGCTGCCGGCAGTGGTCGTTAACCCTACCTTTATGCTCGGCCCCCTCGACCTGAAACCCAGTTCTGGCAGGCTGCTGTTGCAGGGGCTCAAGGCCAGGGTCCAATGGATACCTCCCGGCGGCAAGAACTTTATCCATGTAAGGGACGCTGCCATCGGGGTCTGCCAGGCCCTGGAGCGCGGCCTGCCCGGCGAGTGTTACCTGTTGGCCGGCGAAAACCTGAGCTACCGGTCTTTCTACAACCTGCTCAACGAAGTAGCGGGCCGCAAGCCCCTGCAGCTTCCCGTGCCAGGCATTCTGGCCAGGGGCGTGGGGGTTTTGGGAAGCCTTTTCGGGAAGCTTACGGGCCGGCCGGCCTGGATCAACCACGTCACAGGGCGGATGGCCTGCCTGGGTAATTACTACTCCGGCAGGAAAGCGGTAGAAGAACTGGGGCTTCCGCAGACACCTGTACGCGAGGCCGTCAACGACGCTATCGACTGGTTCCGGGCAGAAGGGCGCCTCTGATCAGTTATATTCAGGTGAACAAAGCTTCGAACAACTCCTCGATCTTGCCAACAGCGCGGATACGAATGTCATACCGCCCGGGGTCCAGGCCTTTGACGTTGTATTTCGAGGTGTAGATCTCCCTGAACCCCAGCCGGTTGGCCTCCTGGATGCGTTGCTCGATGCGGTTGACAGCGCGGATCTCGCCCGACAGGCCGACTTCTGCGGCGAAGCAGATGTTGGTGGGCACGGCGACATCCTGCAGAGAAGAGATCAGTGCGCTGACGATCGCCAGGTCGATGGCCGGGTCATCGACGCGGATGCCGCCGGCGATGTTCAGATAGACGTCGTTCTGAAAAAAAGGCAGCCCGGCGCGTTTCTCCAGAACGGCGAGCAACATGCCCAGCCGCCGCAGGTCGAAGCCGGTTGCCGAACGCTGAGGGGCCGAGTAAACAGAGCGGCTTACCAGCGCCTGCGCTTCGATGAGCATGGGCCGAAGGCCTTCGATAGTGGCGGCTACGGCACTGCCGCTGAGGTCTTCGTCCTTTTGGGACAGCAGCAATTCCGAAGGGTTGGGCACTTCCCGCAGGCCGCTGGCCTGCATCTCGTAGATGCCCAGCTCGTCGGTGCTGCCGAAGCGGTTCTTGATCGTCCGGAGGATGCGGTAGGTATAGTTCTGGTCGCCTTCGAACTGCAGGACTACATCGACGATATGTTCCAGTAATTTGGGGCCGGCAATGGAGCCTTCTTTGGTAATGTGCCCTATGAGAAATATCGGGATGTTGCTTTCCTTGGCAAAGCGCTGTAGTTCACCGGCACACTCGCGGACCTGAGAAACACTGCCCGGCATAGATTCGATGTGCGGGCTGGAAAGCGTTTGTATGGAGTCGATGATGATGAGGCCGGGTTCCAGATGCTGGGCCTGCGACAGGATCTTAGTCGTATTGGTTTCGGTGAGAATGTAGCATTGATCTGCCTGCTCTCCGATCCGGTCGGCGCGCATTTTGATCTGTTCATCGCTCTCTTCGCCGGAAACGTACAACACTTTGGTATTCAGCTGAAGTGCGAGCTGCAGGAGGAGGGTAGACTTCCCAATGCCGGGCTGCCCGCCGATCAGCACCAGTGAACCCGGGACGATGCCACCGCCCAGCACCCTGTTCAGCTCCTCATCGGGAGCAAGCAGCCGCTGAGTCGCACCCGCCTGGATCTCGGGCAGGGGCACCGGGCGGGCGCCGGCCTTTTTGTCGTCGCCTTTCCAGGGGCGCCGCTTTTCTTCTTCCGTGATTTCCCTGGAAATGACTTCTTCAACATAAGTGTTCCATTCGCCGCAATGGGGGCATTTCCCCACCCATTTAGGTGCTACGGCGCCGCAGTTCGTACAGGCGAATATTTTTTTAACTTTAGCCAAGCCAGTATACTTTTGGATGTTAAGTCAAATTGACGTATTTTTATCAGTATATATGATAATCTGTCAAGATTTCGGCAATCTATCAATTACTTTAAAAAGAGCTTGTAGTTTTTAGAAAATAGTCTTATTTTGATCGGGTGATTTAAAAAAAGATGCGCCTCGGCATCATAGTGGAATGTTGTGTAATTGGTTATTCCACAAGGTGTTATGGAAATTTAACAGTAAAAAAAATCTTCTAAATTACTTTAATTGAAAATATCTGTTAACTTTGCGTTAAAATGACACGAAGAGGGGAACAAAGGTACCCCCGGCGCTGTATTCTAATCTAGAAATCGACTCTTTCGATAAAGAGCATTCATATGTAGATTGTTTTCATTTGGTTTTTTGGGGTTATACAGGGTGCTGCGTTTCGACGCGGTTACCCTGTTTTTTTTTGTCCCTGTTTTTAAACAGAGATACGCAAAGACGACACAGCGCTACACAGGGGAATATCCGTTTGTGCAGCTATGTGCCGTCTTTGTGTGGCCTAACTCGGAGTGGCCTCAACCGTGAAGCCATAGGGCCTTTTACATTTGCCGCTAAATGGATCAGCGTGTCTCAGTCGTTGGAAGAGAATATGGCGATCAGCCGCAGGATCTCGATATACAGCCACACCAATGTGATGAGCAGCCCCATGGCGGAAAACCATTCCATATAGGTTGGCGCGCCATACTGTTCGCCCTTTTCGAAGTTGTCGAAATCGAGCAGGAGGTTCAGTGCTGCTACGCCTACGATCAGCAGGCTGATGCCGATGCCGACTATGCCGCCTTCATGCAGGTAGGGCATGTTTATGCCGAATAAGGAAAGCACCCAGGTGATGAGGTACACCACGAATATACCACCTGTTGCCATGATGACCCCGGTGCGGAATTTGCTCGTTACCCTGATGATGCGGGATTTGTAAATGAACAGCATCAGGAAGAACACGGCCATGGTAAGGGTAACCGCCTGAAAAACGATGCCGTTGAATGCGTGGGCGTAGATCGCTGAGATCGCGCCTACGAAAAGGCCTTCCAAAGCCGCGTACAAAGGCGCCAGGGTAGGGGAGTACTGGGGCCGGAAGGAAGCGATGACCACGACGATGAGGCCGCCGATAGCGCCTCCCCACATGAAAAGCGGGCTGGGGCTGTAAAAGCTGATGGCCGCTGTCAGCAGCATAATGCCTCCCAATAACAGCGATTTATTGATAGCCCCCTGAACGGTCATGCGCTCCCGGATAATACCGGCCTGTGTCATATTTGCATCGAGCACGTTGTGCGCCGCTTCCTGGTAAATTTTATCCTTCATCACCGGGTTTCGGGATTCGAAAAAACTTCTTCTTCTACTCATGGTTTGGTTTTTTTACAGCCTAAATATAATGCCAGCTTGTATTATGTACAACAGTGGCGGCGGATTTGTTGATGCAAAATAGGTTAAGTAGTGTTCAAATAATAAGTATATTCCGGTTGAACATTTTCAGTTATTTCTATATGCCCGAAAAAGAAAAGCCCATCAAGGTCCCTGCATTCAGCGATGAACAAAGCCGGTATACGCCGCAGAGCCGTTCCCGCCTGATGCAGAAGATCCGCTCTACCGATACCCGCGCGGAGCTGATGTTGCGCCGGGCATTGTGGCAGTTGGGGTACCGCTACCGGAAAGACGTCAGCGGCCTGCCGGGCAAACCGGATATCGCCTTTAAAAAGTTCAAGGTGGCCGTGTTTGTCGATGGTGAGTTCTGGCACGGTTACAATTGGGAGGAAAAAAAACCGCGCATTCAACACAACCGGGAGTATTGGATACCCAAGATCGAGCGCAATATGCAGCGCGACCGTGAAAATACCCTGGCGTTGCAGGAAATGGGCTGGACGGTCTTCCGCTTTTGGGAGCACAAGCTGAAAAAAGAGTTTGACATCTGTCTGCGGGCTGTTACGGATGAATTGGAAAAGCGGAAACGCGACAAATAAACATGCCAGGGCAATCGCATTTGATTTTATGCTTTGTTAATCATCGGGCCTCCTGGATTTTGCCCGATCTCCTTCGTTCATTTTTTGGGCGGCCAAAAAACGAACCAAAAAAGCCGCCGCCTGCGCAGCTTTGGCTAAAACGGCCCGCCTGGGGTTCTGCAGAAAACAAACTCGCCATCTGGTTCAGTTCATCACTTTTTTTTGCTTCGCGCTCGTGCCGCTTTAGGCTTCTTTTAGCTGCTTCGTGGCTCAGACAGGTTTTCTGCTGGCCTGGCAAATGAAGGCTTTGTAAGGGCCGTTTTTTAACGCCAAACCTGCTAAAGGCGGATTGTCCGGGATGCCCAGGAGGGGCTACCGGGCTTTCGCTGTTGCTTACGTGGCTGCTACAGCCGGGGCAAACGGCCTTATGGGTTTTTGGCTACAATTCAAGGCGAGGTTTTCTTCATGGATTATCCAAACATTCCAGAAGTGAAGCGCCTTCCCACGTTCGTGCCAGGGGGAGATGAAGAAAACTTTTTTAAATGCGATTGCCCTGATAAACATGCCGTAAAGTGGTATAATTTCCTATCTTGGAATCCATTTTTTGCAGCAAACTATCGTCTTCTTATGAAAGTATGGAAAAAACTTATCCTGGGCATGGGCCTCATGCCGGGCTTATTCTTTACCCTTAGCGCTCAAACCCTTGAACCATCAACGTTGACGAGCAGCCTCCTGGAACAGCTTGAAAGCCGGCCGGAAGGGTACCACTCCATATACGTGGCGCTTTCAGTCCACCTTGATGTCAGGGCGCTCGAGCAGCAATTGAAGGCCCGCGGGGCCAGCCTTCAGGAAAGGGCTTATGCCATTATAACCGGCTTACAGGAAAAGGCCGGGGCAACCCAGCCGCCTTTGCTGGAGGAGCTGGAGAAAATGGAAGGCGTCAGGCCTTCCTCCATCGAACCGCTGTGGATCGTCAACGCCATTTTTATGGAAGCCGATTATGCCGCTATTGCCCGGCTGAGCCACCATCCGGCGATCGAGTACATCGGCTATAACCAACCGCTTCAGGCTTTCGACCAGGGGCAAAGCACCAATGCCGCTCCCATCCTGAACGATAATACAGAACCCGGCCCGGAGGCCATCGGCGCTCCCCAACTGTGGGCGCAGGGATATACCGGCTACGGGCGCAAAGTGCTGATCATCGATACCGGCCAGGACATCGGCCACCCTGCCTTGTTCAACCAGTTCGCTTACCACAACCATCCTTTCGACGAGTCGTGGGCCAGCCCCGATGCCGTAGGCTACTGCGATAGCCATGGCACCAACGTCGCCAGCTGTGCCGTTGGGATGGACCGCATCAACCGCGATACGCTGGGCGTGGCCTTCGATGGCGAATGGATGGGCGGGCCCATATTTCTCAACCTCACTTCCGGCGGTACCTGCCAGTACGACGGTACCGTCCTGAGCTCTTTCCAGACGATGCAATGGGCGCTTAACCCCGATGGCAATGCTGCTACTACCGATGATATGCCCGATGTGATCAACAATTCATGGGGCGGTACGGCATCGGCGGCCGACTGCTTCGACGGGGTCGAACGCAACCTCTACGATGCGCTGATGGGGGCCGGCATTGCGGTCGTATACGCGGCAGGTAATGAAGGGCCCGGCGCATCCACCATTTCCCGGCCCGGTGTGCTGAACTACGACCTGGTACGCATTTTTACCGTGGGCAATGTGAATGCCAACAACCCATCATTTCCCATCAATGTGTCTTCCAGCAGGGGCCCATCCATTTGCAGTGGTTCCGGCTCCCTGTCGATCAAGCCCGAAGTGTCGGCGCCGGGCACTCAGGTCCGCATGGCCACCGTTGGCGGAGGTTATACGGTTGCGGATGGCACTTCCTTTTCCGCTCCCCATACTTCCGGGGCGATCCTGTTGCTGAAGCAGGCCTTCCCTTACCTCAGCGGGGAAGATATCATGCTGGCCTTGTACTTTAGCTGTACCGACCTCGGCCAGGCAGGAGAAGACAATATCTATGGCATGGGCATCATCAACCTGCCGGCGGCATTCCAGTACCTGGTTGACCAGGGCCACGAGCCCGTAGCCCCGATAGAGGCTACCAACGATGTCGTGCTCCTGAGTGTCGAAGTTTCCGAGTTCAACTGTGCCGAGGCCATTACGCCACTTGTGCTGCTGGAAAATGACGGAACAGATACCCTTACGTCCATCACTTTCCGCCTGAGCCTGGAAGATAATGCCGCCCCCGCCCTCGAACACACCTGGGAAGGGCTGCTGTTGCCTAAAGAACGGCTTGAACTGTTGCTGCCTCCGCTCAGTGCACCGGCAGGCGACAGGGTGCTGGTTGTCGAGGCCATCGAGGCCAACGGGCAGCCGGATGCCCGCAGCCTGAACAACCGGCTCAAGAAAGAAGTAAAGGTCATTGAAGAAGATAAAGTGCCTGCCGAAGTAATTGGCGGCGCCCCTGTATGCCAGAACAGCCAGGCACTGCTGCGGAGCCTCTATGATGCGCCGGCACGGGTGCGCTGGTATGATGCCGAAGAAGGCGGCGCCTTGCTGGGCGAAGGCAACCCCTTGCTGATGCAGGTGGGTGGCAACCCCCAAACGGTTTACGCCAGGGTGTCGCCGCTGGCCCAGGTAGGGAAAAGCGAATACACGGGTAATGTGCAAATGGGCAACACGGAACAAGGGCTCATTTTCAATGCCGAAACGTCCTTTTACCTGCGTTCCGTAAAAGTCTATGCCGAAGAGGCCGGCGGCCGCCTGATCAGGCTGGTCCGCGCGGATGGCTCGACGGTCAACAAGATCGTCCAGCTGCAGGCCGGCGAACAACGCGTTACGCTCGACCTGCTGATACAGCCCGGCGATGGCCAGAAGCTGGTGCTCGGAGTAGGCAACCCTCTGCGCTTTACGGTAGGCGTTACTTCCTTCCCCTATACCGTGCCAAAAGTGATGTCGATAACCCGGTCGACCAACAGTACCATCTTTTATTACTATTTCTTCGACTGGGAAATTGAGTACGACTACTTCTGCGGGCGGACGCCTCTGGAAATCGGCGTGGCTGCGGCCAATAACGCTCCACAGGTGGCTTTCACCCCTCAGGATACCCTTATTGACCTGGCTTTGGGCTCCAACGAGGTCGCTTTTTCGGATCAATCTACCGGGGCTATCTCCTGGCTGTGGGATTTCGGCGACGGCACGGCCAGCAGCCTGCAAAACCCGGCCCATGCTTACGGCGATACAGGGGTGTACCAGGTAACGCTCACAGCTGTCGGCCCTGAAGGCTGCAGCAGCAGTAGCATCGGCAGCGTACAGGTGACGGAAGGCACGATCAACCACACGGTTTCAGTTGCTGAGCCGAAAGGTTTCAGCCTGTTCCCCAACCCGGCGAGCCAGCGGGTATTCCTGGTGTTCAACAGCCCGCTGCATTCGGAGGCAGCTATCGCGGTCATGGATGTCCTGGGCAGGCCCGTCCTGAACCGCCGCATAGGCCCGGCTGAGGGCTCTACGGTTGAGATCTCTGTGCAGGGCCTTCCCCCCGGCGCCTATTGGGTAGCCGTACAAGCGGATGGCCGCAGGCTTGTAGAAAAATTGCTGATCGGGCGTTAATACGTAGCCTGACATTTGCCCAATTGGCAAAGTGTATCTTACTGTACAAACCAGAACCCTTTGTCCGGTTCTTTTTTAGAGGGATACGGGCGTATCTTTACGTCCCGTAACCAGCGAGCTTTGCTAGCTATTAAACCCTGTTTTCTTATGGATATAGTATGGAAAAAACTCCCGGCCCTATTGCTGTTGGCCGGCGCCTGGGTAACACCTAACCTCACCTTTGCCCAAACGGCTGATGAAAAGATCAAACCCGCCCTGCAGGCGGAGCTGCAAGCTGCCCCTCAGGCCCCGCACCCGATATGGATCATGCTCGCCGATCAGGTAGATGTGCCGGCCATGGAACAGGGCCTTATCCGCCGGAACGCCAGCCTCGAAATGCGCAGCCTGGAGCTGATCACCGCCCTTCAGGCCAAAGCGGCGGCTACGCAACCTGCCATGCTGGCCGTGCTGCAGGCCATGCCCGGCGTTCAAAATGTGCGCCCGTACTGGATCATGAACGCCATCTTCGCCGATGCTACGGCCGATGCCGTGCAGGAGCTAAGCCGCCGGCCCGAGATCGCCTGGATTGAGGTAGACAGCAGGATCACTTTTGAAAATGAATCGGAGACTTTCAGCCCGGCGCCGCCTTCGCTCGATAATGTCGAGAACGGCCTGCAGGCTATCGGCGCTCCCGAGATGTGGGCGCTGGGTTATAGCGGTTACGGGCGCAAGGCCCTCATCATCGATACCGGGCAGGACGCTGCCCACCCGGCATTGCACAACCAGTTCACTTACCATTACAACCCCATGAGCCTGAGCTGGCGCAGCTTTAGCGGGCCGCTCGACTGCGATATACACGGCACCCACGTTACGGGGATCGTCCTGGGGCTGGACCGCATTGCGCAGGACACCGTAGGCGTAGCTTTCGGCGCGCAGTGGATGGGAGGTATCGGCCTGGGCGGCGATTGCCCCGACGGGACCTCTATTTCCGGCCTGACCAACATGCTGCAATGGGCCGTCGACCCCGACGGCAACCCGGCGACCATCGATGACCGCCCTGATGTGATCAACAACTCCTGGGCGAGTGGTTTTGCCAGTTGCGGTTCGCTCGATATTCGGCAATTGTATGACGCGCTCTACGCCGTCGGCATCGCCGTCATCTTTTCCGCCGGTAATGATGGCCCCGATCCTCAGACGATCACCGCCCCAAAGATGAACAACTGGGGCCTGGTGCGTTTGTTTGCGGTAGGTAACCTCAACGCCAATACCCCCGGGTTTCCCATCTCCGGTTCTTCCAGCCGGGGGCCCAGCATTTGCGGAGGTACAGGGTCGTTGCTGATCAAGCCCGAAGTGTCAGCTCCGGGGTCCAGCGTGCGTTCCAGCGTTGCCGGTGGCGGGTATGGCAACCTGAGCGGCACTTCCATGGCGTCGCCCCATGTCGCGGGGGCCGTGTTGCTGCTGAAAGAAGCTTTCCCGTATCTGACGGGCGAGGAGCTGATGCTGGCACTCTATTACACCTGCACCGACCTGGGGCCGGAAGGAGAAGATAACGACTACGGGATGGGCATCATCAACCTGCCTGCAGCTTACCAGTATCTTATCGATCAGGGCAACGAGCCCGTGCCGCCCGTTACTGCCGGCAACGATATCGCCCTGCTGCGGGTGACGACGCCTGAATTCGATTGCGGAGGCGCGGTATCCCCGCTGCTGCTTGTGGAAAATAATGGCGCCGATACCATTTATACGGCCGATATACGAATGAGCATTGAGAGCCAGCCCTCCCTGGCGATGGAATTCCATTGGGAAGGCGAGCTGGCGCCAAAACAGCGGATGGAGCTGGAAGCCCCGGACTTTGCCTTGCCAGCGGGTTACCACGTATTGGTGGTCAATATCACGCAATCCAATGGCGTGGCCGATGCCCGCAGCCTGGACAACCAACTGAAAGAGGAAGTACATGTGCTCGATGCTGATAAGATCCCTGCAATGGTGGCGGGAAGCGCACCGGCCTGTGCCGGCGGTGCGGCGCTGGTACAGAGCATGTTCGAAGGCGCTGGCCGGGTCCGCTGGTACGATGCTGAAGAAGCCGGCGTCCTGCTCGGCGAAGGCCCTTCTATCCTGGTTGATGTAGCTGATGCCCCCCAAACCGTATACGCACAGGTGACGCCTCAGGTGTTTACCGGCCGGCAGTCAAATGACGGCGGCGCCGCACAGTGGTCCACTACTCCGGAAGGGCTGGAGTTCGATGTGTTCACCGATTGCCGGTTATTATCCGTTAAGGCCTATGCCGAAGAAGCCGGCGGCCGCCTGCTGAGCCTCGTCAAGCCCAGCGGCCTGACTATAAACAAGGTCGTACAGGTGCAGGCGGGAGAACAGCGCATCAACCTCGATATCCTGCTCGAGCCGGGCGAAGGTTACCGCCTGGAACTCAAGGGGGGGAAAGCGCTGCAGTTTAACCTGGGCGGTAATACCTATCCATATACCGTGCCCAATGTGCTGTCTATTCAGCGCTCCACTACCGGCACGCTACAGTATTACTACTTCTACGACTGGGAAGTGGAGTATAATTATTTCTGCGGCCGCACGCCGGTGGAGATCGGCGTTCTGGATACTGCCAACCCGATACTGGCGGCTTTCAGCCCGGCAGATACCACCATCAACCTGGCTTCCGGTAATAACGAACTGGCCTTTACGAGCTTATCCGAGAACGCGGTATCCTGGTTCTGGGATTTTGGCGACGGTACGAACAGTATGGAACAGAACCCGCTGCACGCATACGGCGATACGGGGGCCTATCAGGTTAGCCTGACCGTGGTGGGCGCCGAAGGGTGCAGCCATAGTGTGCTAGGGCAGGTGCAGGTTGAGGAGGGGACAACTACAGGTGTGGCTGCTCCGGAAAGCAGGCAGCAATTGTCCGTTTATCCCAACCCGGCTCAGGATGTGGTATACATCGGTTTTTCCAATACTCAGCCTGGCATTGTTGAATGCACGTTATTCGGCCTGCTGGGGCGCCCGGTTATGGTGTGGAAGGAAGAAAGGGTGAGCACAGGCCAGAATGTGTTGGAACTTTCGGTGGCCGGCTTACCTGTAGGGGTATACGTACTGGTGGTTCAGACGGAAAACGGCCCTCTGGCACAGCCCCTGGTGATAAACCGGTAATGGAGTCCGCTTTTTTTCGATACAATGAAGATTTTACCCTTTTCGGGGCGCAGCATCTGGTTATGCTGTCGTTGACGGCCGTTATTGGCGTGCTGCTGCCTCTGGCAGCCCACCGGTATTGGGATGTCCGTCAAAAGCTACAGGCAGCGCGTTTACTGGCGTTATGCCTGGCGTTGGCCGTACTTGGCTGGACCGGTATTCGCATAGCTCTGGGTGATTTCGATTATACGGCCGACCTGCCGCTGGATATCTGTAATGTCGTCGCACTGGCCTTACCCTTGCTGATGTGGCGGCCAAAATACAGGGTGCACGAAATATTGTACTTCTGGATACTGGCAGGCACGATCCAGGCCGTCATTACGCCCCATCTTTACGATGGTTTCCCTCATTTTACCTTCATCAAATACTGGGTTGTGCACAGCGGCCTGGTGATCTACGCAGTATACATAACGGTGGCCTATCGGTTTTATCCGGGATGGAAGAGCCTTTGGCGCGCATTCGGCTACCTTCAGCTTTATGTGCTGTCCGTTCTGATCCTCAACCTGTTGCTGGGCTCCAATTACGTATACCTGCTGAGCAAACCGCCTACAGCTTCGCCTTTGGATTACCTCGGCCCCTGGCCCTGGTACCTGCTGGTTGCCGAAGGGCTGGCCCTGTTCCTGTTCGCTTTGATGTTACTCCCGTTTGCAGGGAAGTTGCAGCGAAGCAACCAGGAACATGCCCTGGCGGGTCAGCCGGAATAAACGACTTTCCAGACCTTTCCTGTGACAGAATCCGCGATGTATAGCGCGCCGTCGGGGCCTATGGCCAGGCCGGTGGGGCGGTGCAGCGCATCACTGGGCTGTGCCACGGTTTCCATCCCCGCGATGTTGTCGGCAAATATCTCCCAGTCGCCGGAAGGCTGGCCGTCTTTCATGGGGACGAAGGCGACGAAGTACCCTTTCTGTGGCAGGGGCGCCCTGTTCCAGGAGCCGTGGAAAGCGATGAAGGCCCCCTGGCGGTATCTTTCAGGGAATGCCGCAGCCGTGTAGAATATCAGGCCGTTTGGGGCCATGTGCCCCGGGAGGGCCACGATGGGCTTTTTGATCGCAGCACACCGGCCCTGTTGCACGCCGTCGCCGCCGTATTCCGGGGCGAGCAGTTTTTGGCCTTTTCGCTGGTCGAAATAACAATAGGGCCAGCCGAAGTCGTCGCCGTTGTCGATCTGCAGGAATTCTTCAGCAGGCAGCTCGGCATTGTCTTCATCGGTATACAAATCGGGGTAGAGGTAACTCAGCTGGTCGCGGCCGTGCTGCAGGGCATAGAGCGAGTTGGCGGCTGCATTCCATTGCACGGCGACGCAGTTGCGCAGGCCCGTGGCGTAGCGCAGGCCATCCTGTTGCTGGCTTTGAGCCGTTCTGTTGGCGTCGAACTGCCAGATGCCGGCATGCCACTGTAGCTGCGGGCAGGGGTCCTGCCCCTTGGCGCCCCGTTCCCTGTCTGGTTCCGTACAGGCATTCGAAGGGGCGCCGACGTTGACATAGAGATGCCCCTGCCCGTCGAAGGTGATGGATTTCGCGTCGTGCGACCGCTGGTCGGGGAAGCCGCCGACGATCAGCACCCGCTGGCTTTCATCGGGTATGAGTTGCGTCCCTTCCGGGAGGGGGTATCGGTAAACTTCCTTGTCGGAAGAGCAATACAGGAAGCCCTTGTAGATCGCCATTCCGGTACCGGTGTGGCTGCCGAAATACTCGATGCGGTCGGCATGGCCGTCGCCGTCTTCATCGCGAAGTGCGGCGATGCCTTTGCCGTTCTTTTCAACAGAGAGCTGTATGTAAATATCGCCGTTGTCGCGTACGGCAAGGTGGCGCGCCCGCCCGACATCGTCGGCCACGGTTATGGCCTGAAAGCCCTTGGGCAGTACAATAGTGGAGTCGGCCCACTGGCTGGCCGAAGTGTCTTTGCTGCTGCCTTCTGTACCGTTGCCGGTATCTGCATGCTTACATCCCGAAACAAAAGCAGGCAGTGCCAGCAGGAGCAGGTAATATACTTTTCGCATAGAGGAATGGGTTTTTAATGACTAAGAGCTTGTTTGGAGGCCACCCTTTGCAGCTCAAAGGGTGGCCTCCAAACAAGTTCTAAAACGACAAAATAACAATACGAGCTTTTTTGTACAAATTTGGTGTTCCCACGCCGAAAAATTACCTCCTCGCTTTTGTTCTTGGCTGTCGAATAACTACTTTCGATGCTGCTATAAAAAGAAATGGCCTGGTATGAGACCCACGATATTCCTATTCCTGATATGCGGCCCCTTCCTGAGCTGGGCCCAGCCTGAGGGCCTGATACAGCAGGCCGAGGCCCTTTCCGCTGCCGGGCAGTACGGCGAATCCAACGGGCTGCTGAGCCGGTTTGTCGCTCAAAACCCCAGCCGTTTGTTCGACAAGGGCGAAGCCCGGTTCCTGGAGAGTTACAATTTCCTCCACATGGGGAACTACCAGGCAGCGCTGGAGGCCAACACTGCTTCGCTGCAGCTCAGGCAGCAGTTCGTGCCCGAAGGCTTGGCCACCAACTACCTCAGGTATGGCGAGATATACCTGCAACAGGGCAGGGTGGAACAGGCCCTTTCAGCCTTGATCCACGCCGAAGAGTTCCCGTTGATGGATGACCCGCCGAGTGCTGCCCTGATCAAAGAAGCCATAGGGAATGCTTATTTCAGCCAGGCCTTGTACGAGCGCGCCAGGATGTATTTCCAGCAGTCGATGGATATCCAGGCCATAGAGCTGGGCGACGCGTCGCCCGGTGTTGCGGTATGCCACTATCTGATCGGGCAAACGTATTTCAAAGAAGGCAGGCTGGACGAAGCTGGAAGGGCCTACGGGCATGCGATGGCCATCGAAGGCGGCCAGGAAGGCGGGGCGCCCCGCAAGGCCAGACTCCTGAATGCCCTTGGGCAATTGCTGGAGGCCAAAGGAGGCCCGGCGGCGGCCTCGCTCTATTACAAGCAGGCTCTTGAAGCCTGCCGGGCCGAATACCCGGCTGAAGCGGCCCGTGCCGCGCTTTGCCTGTCCAGCGCACAGCTCGGGATGGAGATGCCTGCCGCCGCAAAGGAGAATGTACAGCTCGCCCTGTCTTTTTTATGCCCTGGTTTTGAGGCAAAAGACTACGCACAGAACCCTGGCCCGGAGCAGCTCGTCATAAACAGGGCCCTATTGGTTGCGGCGCTGGAGGCCAAGGCGGCCATCGGGCTGAAAGAAGGTGGCCAACCCGCGCTCGAACAGGCCCTGGCCAGCAGCCTGCTCGGTATGGATAAGCTGGAAGAAGAAGTGGGCATCTGGGGCGAAGGCGCAGGCAGCCTGCAGGGCAGTATGGAGGTATACGAACGGGGCATAGCGGCCGCTTATGAGCTCTTCCGCCTCACCGGCGACGAAGCTTATGCGGCCCGGGCCTTTGATATATCCGAGAGGGCCCGCGCACTGCTTATCCAGCGCAACCGCTTTGGCCGGGAAGCCGGCCAGCCAGCAGCAGCGCAGATACAGACAGAAACGGCCAATCTGCGGCACGCGCTACGGGCAGCCGAGGTAGCTTTCGCCAACCAGCCCCAGGCGCCGTCGGCCCGGCGTGGCCTGGGCCGGCAGCAGGAGGCATACCGCCGCTTTATGGCTTCCATCAGAGGGATGGACCCGGAGTACTACTACCAACACCTCGGCATGCCGGTGGCCGGCGTGCCGGAAGCCAGGCAGTGCCTCGACGAGCAAACGGCCCTGCTCAGCTATTTTACAGGCCTGCGCCAGTGCTTCCTGTTCGTTATTGATACCGAAGGCCTTCATCTTTTCCCGTTGGAAAGCCCTGAAAAACTTGCCGAAACGGCCGCTATTTATCTGAAGGCCCTCAGAGACCAGGACACCCCTGCTTACCTGCAGTCGGCCCACAACGTATACGCTCAGCTTTTAGCCCCCGCTGACGGCCAGCTGAAAAAGAAAGAAAAGGCCGTGGTCATCGCTTCCGGCCTGCTCGCCGCCCTGCCTTTCGAGGCCCTTTTGCCGGATGCTGTCCCTGCGAAGGGAAAAGTGAAGTTTTACAAATTCGACTACTTCGGGAAAGAGCGCGTTGTCGTGTACAGCCCATCTGCCGCCATCTATTGCCGGGGCCAGGCACAGGGAGCATCCCGCGATGAGCTGTCCTGGCTGGCCTTTGCGCCATACCTCGGCGCCGGCCCGGAAGACAGCCGGGTACCGGCGGCCTATGCTTATGCTTTTGACACGGCATACCAGCAGTCGCCAAGCCTGCTGGCAGCCGCACCCGATGGCACGTATTTTAAGCCGCTGCCCTCTTATGGAGAGGAGGCCCGGACAATAGCCGCGCACTTCGCAGAAAAGGGCAAAAAGGCCGATCTGGTTTCCGGGGCTGAAGCTACAGAAGGGGCCTTCAGAGGGCTGGAAGGCCAATATAACATGATCCATCTGGCCACCCACTGCTTCGCCAGTGCAACCAACCCAGCCCTGGCGGGTGTCTCCTTTTCGCAGGGTATGGGAGCGCAGGGCGCAGAGGATGATGGCGCGCTGTTTGCCGCCGAGATCGCATCGATGGGGCTGAATGCGGAGCTGATGGTGCTTTCCGGCTTCCACGGCGGTTTGGAAGGAGATGCCGCCGGGGCAAGCCGGTTGTCGATGGCGCTGCCCTTTTTGGATTCCGGTGTGCACGAACTGTTGTTTTTTGACACTTCAGCAGCCAGCTCCAACCACGCTTTGGCCCCTCTGTTTTACCAGTCCTTACTCGAAGGAGAGGAGCCGGGGCAGGCATTGCTACAAGCGCGCCAGAGCCTGATACGGGGCCGGGAGGCCGCCGCCCCCTGGTTTTGGGCCGGCCCGCAATTGTACGGCAGGTAGGTGCATCTTCAGCGGGGCTATACCATGCCCCGCACTTTATACCAGTCATAAATATCGCGGATCGTTTCCTCCAACGGGCGGGGTTTATAGCCCAGTTCGCGCCGCGCTTTTTCGTTGGAACAATTGCGGTTGCTGTGTTTCAGCACCGTAATAGATTCGTAGGTATACAACGGCAGGCTACCTGTGATCCGGCCGAAGGCCTTAAGGAAAGGCAGGCCCAGCAGGGCCGTCCACAGCGGGAGCTCCAGCAATGGCGGCCGCCGGCCGGAATAGCGGTGACACAGCGTTGCCAGTTCCCGGAGGCTGGCCCACTGCCCGGACAGGATGTAGCGTTCGCCGGCCCTGCCCTTCTGCAGGGCTGCGACGGCCGCATCGGCTATGTCGCGGGCGTCGACCCAGTCAAAACCACCCTTTGCCAGTGCCGGAAGCGTGCCCTTCATCAGGCTTTTCAACATTTGCCCGGAATGGGACGAGCCGAAATCGTAAGGCCCTATTACTCCGGTAGGGTTCAGGATGACGGCGTCCAGCCCTCGGGAAACGCCCTCCAGCACTTCGCGCTCTCCGGCTGCTTTTGACCGGTCGTATGCGAAATTGCCGGGCCCGGCAGGTGGGTGTGCTTCCGTCACGATAGGGTCGGCAGCAGTGTACCGGAACGCATGGATAGAGCTGAAATGAATGAGCTTGCGCACACTGCAATCCAGGCAGGCCTGTACGACATTACGGGGCCCTTCTGTATTCGTTCGCATGACCCTGCCGTCAGGGTCGCCATTTACGGAGATGATAGCGGCCAGGTGTATGACGGCGTCCACTCCGCGGAAGGCTTCCCGAAGGGTATTGATATCCAGCACATCGACGGCCCGGCGTTCCACGGGCAGTTCTTCCAGGGCCTGCGTCTTACCTGAGGTGTGGTAAAGCGCCCTGGCCTCAAAGCCCTGTTTCAGCAGGGCCCGCACCATATTGGCGCCGATATGCCCCGAGGCTCCGGTAATGGCGATCTTGCGGATCATAGGCCATGCGGTTTAGAGGAGGTATGGGATCAACGCCCGGCGTTCGGGCGGGTAATCCTGGAAATGCTCGCGGTACCATCTGTGATGGCTCAGGGCCCGCGGGACGAGGTTGGCCGCTGTCCATACGGCGAAGCCCATTGCCGCCACGTTCCAGGCTATGAGGGCAAAGCCCGCCCATTCGATGATCTCGCCCAGGTGATTGGGGCAGGAGACATAGCGGAACAGGCCGCCGGAGGGGATCTTGTACCCCGTTTCTCCGGGCTTCCTGAGGCGCAATAATAACTCGTCGGCCCATAGGTTGAGGGCCGCTCCGCCCAGGAACAGGGCCAGGCCAATGAGCACATGCGGCTGGCTGAACCACGCTTCCTTCAGGGGAGGAGCGATGAAGCCCAGAAAATAACCGTTCGACCAGCCGTTGACGGTATTGAAAAACACCGCCGAAAGGACGATCACTACCGGTATCTGCTTGCCGTCGGTGCGCGTCCGCATCGGAAAGATGAGGCTGCGGTTGATATAATGCAAGGCCCACAACCCCGCCATGAACCACAGCGGCGCCGTTTTCTCATTGGGGCCGTTCAGAAAGAAATAGAGCAGCATCATAGGAGAGACGATCTCCATAACGACCCATCCAAGGCGGTTATCCATGAGCGGCCCCCAATGGGTGTTCGTATGCCGCCCGTAAGGCGCGGTTGCCCTTAGCTGCACCGGGACGAGCAACACGGCCACGGCGATCCACGCCAGTACAAGGGTTTGAAAGGTGTCGGGCTCCATAGCCGGGCTTGTTTTTCAGGTTACGGATCGTGAGATTAGGCCTGAAGCCTACTACATGTGCGCCAGCAGCCAGTCGATATCCTTCATAAACCGGTCGACCTTTTCCGGGTCGGTGCCGTCACAGAACGAGCGGATATGCCGGTTCTTATCGACGAGCAGCAGCCAGCCGCTGTGGTCGAAGCCTCCCGGTGCGTTGGGGTCCTCGCGGGCGATGCTGAGATAATCTTCGGCCAGCTGATAGGTCTTGTCCTTGTCGCCGGTTACAAAATGCCACCTGTTGGCGCTGACGCCCAGATTTTCGGCGTACACCTTCAGGCGCCCCACGGTATCCCTTTTCGGGTCGATGCTATAGGATAGCAGCATCAGGCGGTTGTCACCCTGGTATTTGTCGTACAGGCGCAGCATCTGCTTTTTCACTTTGGGGCAGATCGTCGGGCAGGACGTGAAGAAAAAATCAGCGACGTAGGCTTTGCCATCGAAAGTCGCATTGGTGACCAGGTTGCTGTCCTGGTCGACGAAGGCGAAGTCCGGGATCTGGTGGTAGAGGGTATCGCTACCGTTAACCTTGTTGTCGCCAAGGATGGGTAGCGGTTGTTGGGCCTGTTCGCCTTTTCCGCAGGAGGCCATCAAGGCTGCCAGTGCGATGAGTGTCAAATACCGCATTTTATTCTTTTTTGCGTGATTCCTGTATTCTGGCCAGCAGCGATTCCGCATCCTGCAGGCTGCTCGTCATGGCTTTATTCACCTGGGCGATCTTTTGTTCCTCGGCCTGCAGCAGGCTCAGGATAGCTTCATGGCTCAGGGAGTCGCGCAGCTGGGCCATTTTAGGGCTGGCCATCATCCACTCCATCATGTGGTCTTCCGCCGTTTCCATATTCTTCAGGGCGAGGTTGATCTCTTCCTTGACGGTTTTGTCGTCGAGCGAATCCATGTAGGGTTTGAGGCCGCGGGCAGCGCGGTTCATGTCATCCAGCTTGGGCATGGCCTCGTCGTGCACGGCCATCATTTTGCCGAAGGCCTCGTCCTGAGCTTTGGCTTGTTCATCGGTAAAGTTTGAGCCGCCTTCTCCAGTTTGTTGTCCGTTGCCACAGGCGGCCATCAGAGCGCTCAACAAGAGCAGAAATGCTAAAAATCGCGTATTCATGTTGGTAGTTTTTTTAGAGTTTGTTTGGAGGCCACCCTTTTCGCTATCCAAAGCGGCCTCCAAACAAGCCCTTAGTGATAACAGTTGTAGCCCGCCGGCTGTTGTGGGGGAAGGGGCGGGCGGGCCAGTTTTGGGGTTGCAGAGCCCGTAAGAGTTTGTTTGGAGGCTGCCCTTTGGGCGAAAATACGTCAATTTTTATCTCCAAAGGGCCTCCAAACAAGCTCTAAAAAAGTTTTCTTCATCTTCCCAACCCCCAAAGGGACACAAGCGCCCTCCTGGATTCTGCAGATCATGTATGCCACTATCGTTACCTGGCCTATTACCGATATTAGATACCAGCCCTCCGGGCCGGGAAGCAGGCTTTTGGCTTCCATTCTACAAAGATGACGGCCCTCTGGGCCGTTAGCCGGGCATCTGGCCGGGCCAAGGCGCCGTTCGCGAGGGACTGTTCAAAGTTTATTTCATCAGTCGCTTCGCTCGTTTCAGGTTACAGGGTTACAAGTTAGCCTGGATATCAAAGGATTGCGACTGTGGCGACACACTTGATTGAACTATCCCCGAACGATGTTTCTATAGATTCCTGAGCCGCGGCACTGCTGGGCAGTTAGCCGGGCATCTGGCTAGTCCAAGGCAGCCCGTTCTCCGTCAGGGCCAGGCCCGGAGGGCCGTAATGTGAAGAAGTATTGAGCGCGCAGATGCAGGCCAGCTAAGTTG
Source organism: Lewinellaceae bacterium (assembly GCA_020636255.1). Taxonomy (GTDB): domain Bacteria; phylum Bacteroidota; class Bacteroidia; order Chitinophagales; family Saprospiraceae; genus JACJYE01. Next base: position 303,158 of record JACJYE010000008.1, on the reverse strand, counting down.
TCCATCGGCCAAAGCTGCGCCGGCGGCGGCTTTTTTGGTTCGTTTTTTGGCCGCCCGAAAAATGAACGAAAGAGTTTGCCAAAATCCGGGATGGCGCGTGATTGCGGAATGCGATTGCCCTATATTTAAAAGTAGCATGGTAATAATCAAGAAATCTTCAACGGTGAACTTGTTTTTTTAACAATGTCCAGGATAAATTATCCTTTACATCTTTTGCCAAAATTGAAAAATGTACTATTATTGCCATACGCGTATTTCTCATGCAAAAAAGCCAATACTTTTAGACTTACCATTTAATAGTTGCAATCAGAAGGTTACCATTTATCAGTAAGGTGCTCTTTTCGAGCATAGCGCTTGTTTGGAAGCTACCCTTTGGGCTAAAATACGTCCCTTTTTTGATGATACCGCGTTGCTCTTTTCGTCCGTACCTTTGGGTACGAACTTCAAAAAGCGCCTTGCCTCTTCAAAAAATTGACACTTTTTATCTCTAAAAGCGTCCTCCAAACAAGCTATTACAAGAAAACAATATTCAACACTGTTTCCTGAACCTGATGCTATGCCAGGCCGGTTATCGGGGGGGCTTTATTTGGCAACTATTAATGTTAATATTGCCAGGTACTTTACTTTGTCAAAAAGCAGAGTGCCTGGCTTTTCCAAAATCCTAGCCGGATGGAAAAGAGATATCACTATGCTTTGCTGCTCTTCTTTTTGGTACATATTATTGGCCTGCTTCAGGCCCAGGATTCTTTTGGCGGCCGGATTTCCGTGCCGGCCGGATATGCTTTCCCGGATTGTGAAAGCCCCCTGAACGCGCGTATTGGCCTAACAGGCAGTTCATTTATCCTGGTAAACTGGGATGAGCCCAAGGATGCCTATGGAGTTTATTCCTACGAACTGAGGTACCGGGAATCAGGCGCTCAGTCCTGGAAAACGGCGTATTTAAACCGGCGGATGGGGTTTGAGATTCAGCATTTACAACCGGAACACGGCTATGAAATAGAACTGAGGCGGATTTGTAGCCATGAGCCAGAACTATTCAGCCCCTGGGCCAAATTGGGGGTGTGCTGGACCCTTAGTGAAGGCGATTACAGAAGCAATTCCAGCGAGGTTTGTGGCTGGCTGACAGAAGCGGAATTTGGTGAAGTAAGCCCGGGCCGGGTTCAAATTACCTGGAACGGGCCAGCCGCTACCAATTCCAGCTATCGGTATCAAATCCGGTACCGATATACCCAAAACGGGACAACCTCAAACTGGGTAGAAGCTTTTGTGGTTATTGGCAATGAATTTCTCCTGGCCAACTTACAAAATATCGCTACTTACGAGTTTGAAATTCGACTGGTATGGGGCGGACAAGGCCAATATCCAACTGATTACTGTAACTGGCTCAAAGTTGGCGCCGTATCCATCTACGGCGGCGATGTAAATGATGAAGAACCGGGGCCGGAGATCACCTTACCCCCATTTGATTGCGGGGATACTTTTGTGGGCATAACGGCCGACCCTTCCAATGCTTTGGCTTCAGCAGGCCCTGGAGATGTATTTAATATTAATGGATTCCCTGTTTTACTGATGTCTGTCTCTGGCGGAAACGGAGTTTTTTCCGGCCAGGGGTTGGTTCCTCTGCCTTTTGGGCAGCAAACGGTTCAGGTTTCTTTTTCCGGGGTAAACGTTAACGCCAGTAAACAGATATGGAGCGGTAGCCTTATCGCTACATCGGATGACCCCGGCAATTATCCTGATTTCACCATCGATACCATTAGTATTGGCGTAGATATCTGTATCCCCCCGGTTCAGGCCGATGGTTTTGACGAAAACGGCATCCATAGCGCCACAGGGCAACCCTGGGATGAAAGGGGCTTTAATCAGAATGGCGAATATGTCCGGCAACCTCCATATCCTGGCTGGCAAGCAGGAGATACAACATCCCTTTACCACGACCCCAACGGGTTTAATGCTCAAGGCATACACGCCATTACAGGTACGCTTTACAATGAGAATAATTGCAGCCAGCAAGGTTTTGACCCAAACGGACAGCCGTGCAACCCTGAAGGCCCGGGCCCCTACTACTGGCTCACGGGGCAGCATACCAGCCCGACTCAGGCAGGGATTGCCCTGGCAAGCCAGGTGCAAGGGATACTGGAACCTATCCTCATTGATACCTGGAACTTGTATCTCGGGAGAGCTACCGATAGCCTTACCGCTGTTCAGTCAAGGTGTAATGGAATCAGGGATGAGATGGACAACATTCTGTTGGCTTTAGGATATGAACGCAGCTTCATCTTCGGGGAGAATGACCAGTATTTTGGAGAAGGCATGTCGGCTAATTTCACCGCTGAGCCCAAACCACTGGGGCTTAATATCGTCCGGAATGCACAGCATGAAACGTTGGAAGAACAACACGTTGAACTTTGGCATTGCGATACAGCACTGATGAAACTCCAATGTAGTAGGGATTTTATCATTGCTCAGCTTCAAAGTAATGCCATTGATGAACTGGCAGCAGGCATGCTGGAGCAAATCCAACGCTTTTCTCCGGAAGATGCTGCAACTTATAGTGATTCCCTTAACCTGGTGGCATGGGTGCAGGGCATCGTTGCTGATAGAATAAAACAGCACTGCAATATTGGCAGCGAGGGCATAGGGGCTATTTCGCCACTGCAAAACGAAGGCAAGGGCTGGCGGAAGAGCCCATTACTTCCTTCCAGGATACTGGCTTCACCCGCTGAAGGCCCGGGCATGTTACTGGCAAGCCTGGAGGAAGAAGGCCAGGCGCTCCTGCAATCTTTTGAATTAGAACAGGAGGATATTTCTTTCCTTTTCCAACAGGGGTTTGAGTACATCGGCGGGGTACATAGAGCCTATTATCTGGAAGCGCTGGCCCGGAAAAAGGCCGCAGCGCCGCCCTCTGGCAACAATTTATTGCCCGTCGTTGTGGAAAAAGAGCTATTTGGCAGAACCTATAAAATCTACCTCGACAATATTACCTTCAGCCCTCAGGGGGCTACAATGGACGCCTACTTTATCCTCGAAATCCCTACTTCTGGCGACCGGCTGGTTTTCAGGGCGCTTAATGTCCCCTTCGGGCCAACCGGCGCCTCAGTAGATACGCGCCTGGAACTGGGCACGGACGTCCGTATCCGGCTCAGCAACGCCGCGAGCTTGACGATCAAAGGCAGTCCGGATACATATGTAGCCTGGGATTGCGAAGGCTTTGCCGGAATGGGCATAGATGCAGAAATCGAGTTCTGCCGGGAATACGTCGTACCTCTCGACACCAGCAGCCTGGAGCCCTTGCCGGAGCCGGAACGCGTCAGGGCTTACTTCACCGCTGATATGCCCGCCTGGGGAGAATTCATAGCTCAGCTCGACTTCGACCCCTTTGCCATCAATGGCCTGGAAGACATCAAATGGGAAGTTTACAATGCCTGGCTGGATTTCTCTGAATCTGCTTCTCCTGCTAACATTGCGTTCCCAATTAACTACGGTTCGCCTTTTGTGAACGCCGCCGGACAGGCCAGCCCCTTGTGGAAAGGGTTCTATCTACAGGAACTGAGCGTAACCCTTCCGGATAACCTTACAGCCCAAACGGCAGGGCAGCAAGGCGGAACCGGAGCTTCTGTTACTATTTCTGTTTCTGACGTGATCATCGACGACAGGGGGTGACAGGCATGGCTTCAGTATCAAATATCCTGCCGCTGGATGCGGGGAGAAACCTCGGAGGCTGGGCTTTTTCCATAGATACATTCAATATCAGCGTGGTAGCTAACACCCTGGCGGGCGTTGCCTTTGATGGATTGCTCCACGTGCCTATTTTCCGGAGCGCCCCTACCAACAGCGCGCCAATTACCGAAGGAGATTGCCTGGAGTATCAAGCCATTGTCATGCCGGGCAACATGTACCACTTTGCCATTCACCCTGCCTCCGATACGGCATTTTATGTCCCGTTATGGGTAGGCCAGGCCAATATCTACCGAAATTCAACGGTGTCCGTAACTTATGATGGGGCAGATTTCCTCACGGAAGCTACGCTATTCGGTGACATTGAAATAGATGGCCTGGAAAACGATGTAGATGTGGAGGTTCCCAGGATTACCTTTGAAGGGGTAAGGCTCGCCAACCGGGCGCCGTATTTTACACCTGGATACTGGGAATTCCCCACAAACATTGGAGGAAACCTGGGCAGCTTTGGGTTCACCCTTACAGATATCGGCATTGCACCAACTCAAAACCCGGAAGAAGTGGCGCTGGGCTTCGGAGCCATGATCAACCTGGTTAATGTTAGCGACAGTATTAATATTACGGTTGGCGGCGGGTTCCAACTGATCGGGGAACTTAACCAGGAAGGTGGTAGGCAAGTGTGGGATTATAAAAAACTCAAGGTTACTGATGCTGAAATAAAGACCGAATGGGCGGGTGTGAGTAAGATAGAAGGGTCACTGAGTTTTTATGAAGACAATGCTCAATTCGGGAAAGGTTTCCGGGGCATGGTGTCCGTCCGTTTTGCTGGCCTTGGCGCCAATGGGAATAATGCCCTGGGGCTTGACGCCGTCGCCCAGTTCGGCGCCAAAACGCAACCTGGCTCTGAGGAAACATTCAAGTATTTCTTTATCGACGCTATGGCGCACCTGAACCCTGGTATTCCAATCGGGCCGGCAATAAAAATCCGGGGATTCGGCGGCGGGGCCTATTACCACATGACTCCCCAGCAACAGGGCAGTTATGTCAATTTACCCACCGGGCCAACCCATGGCGCAAGCCTGCCAACGCTTGGCGTTTCCCTTTCGGGCATTCAGTACGTGCCTGATGTAACCAAAGGCCTGGGGCTAAAAGCCACCGTCGCACTGGCTACTACCAAAGAGGAAGTATTTAATGCCAATGCCACTTTTGAGATATTGTTCGCCGCAACAGGAGGCATCAGCATGATCCGTTTCCAGGGTAATGCGCGTTTTATGGAAAGCCTCGATTTCGGCGCTGCGCCAACCTATGCAACTTCCGGCCAACCCAATAATGGAGCGGCAGTATGCGCCTATCTGGACATGCAGTATGCTTTTCAAAGCCAAACCCTTGACGCCAATATGGCCGTTTATATGAACGTTGCCGGCGGCCTGGTAAAAGGGGCGAAAGATGATTATGGGCTACTGGGCGACGCTGTATTACACTTTGGGCCCGATACCTGGTATATCAACATTGGGACCCCGGACAATCGCAACGGGCTGAAGATCGACATCCCGGGAATCGGGAACCTGTATACTTTTGAAAGTTATCTGGATGTGGGCAACAAGGCGCCGGCTATGCCTTCCCTTCCGCCCCATGTGGCCTCAATTACCGGGGCGGGCAATTTTATGGCCAATGAAAACCTGCGGGCCAGTGGTTCCGGCTTCGCTTTCGGCGCCCGGTCCGTTATCAATACCGGCAACCTCACCTTTTTGGTTTTCTACGCCAGCTTCATGAGCGATACAGGCTTCGACCTGATGTTGCAGGATTACGGCGACGCTGTCTGCAGCCAGTCGGGAAGCCAGATCGGTATCAACGGCTGGTATGCTTCGGGGCAGGCCTGGACATTTATGGCGGGCGAGATCGGCATTAAAGTCCGCGTTTTTGGCCAGAATAAGGAATATAAAATACTGAATATCGGCGCCGGCGCAGCGCTTCAGATGAAACTACCCAACCCGTTCTGGGCACAGGGCACTGTAGGCGGGCACTACAACATTCTCGGCGGGTTGGTAAAAGGCAAATGCAACTTCAATGTGACGCTGGGTGAAAATTGCCAGATCGCCGGCGCCGGCGACCCATCGGAAACACTGGAGGTGATCCTGCATGTCGCGCCAGGAGACGGCGCCCAACAGGCGCCCATCAACACGCAGCCCAGCGCTAGTTTTAACCTTCCTTTGGACGAGATTTTCCCACTGGCAGATGCAAACGGCAATGTGTCGGAATATACTGCTGAATTGGAATATGCCAAATTAACCCATTTGGGCGCTAATTCCCCAGTGTACGGTACAGTCAAACCTTCCTTCGACAACTACAGCCTCCATTTCGTACCCTTCAATATGCTGCCGCCTAATGATTCCTTCTCATTTGAAGTCAAGGTTCGCATTATTAAGGACGGCCAGCCGCTCAGCACCGAAACCAAAACGGCGGCCTTCTCCACCGGCCCCGCTCTGAGCGTTATTCCTGAAAGCAATGTAAACGCCAGTTATCCCATCAACGGGCAATATAACTTTTACAAAGACGAATGGGCAGAACAGCAAGGCTACATCATGCTGAAGGTCGGCCAACCCGAACTATTCTACAATATTCCGGATGGCTACAGGCAGAAAGTCCGGATCAGTTCCCAAAATGGCTCTTCGAGGCTCTTGCCCCTGGAATACGCTGCGGTAGATAAAAAAATCACCTTTCCCCTGCCTGGCGCCCTGCTTCAAAATGAAACTATTTACAAGCTTGAAATCGTAAATATCCCCCAAGCTGGCGGTGACGGACAAAGTACCCCATGGCAAACGGCGCCTACGGGCAGGGTTGACGTGAATGGCATATTCACGCCCCCGCTGGCTGTGGCGCCTTCGGCAGCTTCTGTTGCCGCCGCTACCTCGCAGTTGTTTTCCGATGCGCTGGCGGATGATGCCCCAGGAGGGAATACCGCGCCGGTGCATGTACTGTATAAGCTCTATTTCCGGACTAGCGCTTACAACACCTTTATGGAAAAACTGGAAGCCATTGAACTAAATCACGATTTTGTTCCTGGCCCTGCCACTGGTATCCGCACCAGGCCGTTAATTAGCGAGCCCTTTGACAAATTCGAAATCGGCAAAGATGCAGATACCGAGGCTTTAATTGAAGGGCAGGCGCTCATCAGTAATACCAGCTGGTACCAGAATGTGATTTACCCCACCCTTTACAGCCATTTCCCGGGAACGGTATCTCTTGATAATTACCTGGTACACTTAGAGGTTACGCAAAGGCCTGCCGAATTGGGCATTCCGCCCGAAAAGGGGGTTGGAATCATACAAGACTTCCCTGAGGAAGGCATTGAAATCCTGCCGGCACTGTATCACCTCAACGCTGTGCCCGCCGCAGGCAGCGCCAGCCAGGTGATACTCAATAACTGCCCGGGCTTGATCGCAACGGATTATCGGGAATTTCAATCCACTTTAACCAACGCATTAAACACCCTGTTCTTTCCGGGATACGAGGATGACCCGATTGGCGTCCTGGAGGATGAAATCTGGAATTTCTTGCCGGACTGGGCGCAAAGCCTGTGCTACCCCGGCGCGCCTTTTCCCGGCCCCACCAATGGCGTTTACCCGGTTCAATTCAAATACAGGCTTCCCGGCCTGAGCACGATTACGACTATTCACACAATCAACCTAATCAAAGACTGACATTTGTTATGAAGAAAGCAATTCTATCTATCTGGTTTTCTATGAGCTTTATGTCCTTTGCCGCTTCCCAGCCATATCTGGTAAAGGACATCAGGCCCGGCTCAGAGAGCAGTACGGACAATCCTCCTGCGAAGCAGCCAGCGCTTGGGGTGAATGGGATATACTTTTTCTCCGCAGATGATGGCGCCCACGGTAAAGAGCTCTGGCGCAGTGACGGCACAGCTGACGGCACAATAATGGTGAAGGACATCCGCCCGGGAAGTAATGCCTCCAGCCCCCGTAATTTCGTAACCCTGGACGGCATCCTGTATTTTACAGCCAATGACGGGCAGAATGGAGAAGAACTCTGGCGCAGCGACGGCACGGAAGCCGGCACCTATATGGTGCGCAACATCGCTCCCGGAAGCCAGAGTTCTATCGGTGGGCTTTCAGAAATAATAGTGATGGACAGTTTGGTGTATTTTGTAGCTGATGATGCTGTGCATTCTTATGAACTCTGGAAAAGCGATGGCACGGAAGCCGGCACGGCCCTGGTCAAAGACCTGAAAACAGGATTCATTGGCAGCTTCCCAGGGGGCCTCACAGCCTGGAATGGCGTGTTATACTTTTCTGCGGAGGCATCTATACCCGGTGCTTCATTATACCCCCGTGAGCTATACCGTTCTGACGGCACCGAAGCGGGTACTTATCTGGTAAAATGGATAGGTACGGGCCCTTTGGCCACTACATTTGGGAGCTATCCTGACCGTTTTACCCCCCTTGGCGATCAGTTGTTCTTTATTGCCAACGACGGATATCATGGCAAGGAACTGTGGGTAACCGACGGCACGGAGCAAGGCACCCGCATGGTAAAAGACCTGAATGACAGCGCCGATGCTTCCTTCGATATCACTGTCAAAGATGCTCTTTTCGCCAGCAATGGAAAGCTCCTTTTCACCAGCACCTTGAGCGGCAATGAAGTAGGGCTTTGGTCAACCGATGGCTCCGAAGCCGGCACTCAGGCCGTGTACACCTTTCACTATTTGGTCGGCTTCTTCAAGCCCTCCGAGTTTATCCACTTCAATGGTTATACCTATTTCCAAACCAGAGATAATATAGTTGGTGATGGATTATGGAGAACGGATGGCACAGCAGAAGGGACAGTGATGGTTAAACCACTTCCCCTCTTGTCATCTTCTGCAGTCAGGCGCCAGATGGTAAACATGGGCAGCGGGATGGCTTTTGTGGCCAGTGATTATGACATAGGCTATGAACTGTGGTTTTCTGACGGCGCCACTGATGGCACACAGCTGGCACTGGATATCCGCCCAGGTTCTGCAAATTCCGACCCTGCCGGCCTTTCCCTTGCGGGAAGTACGCTCTTCTTTTCCGCCAATGATGGCCAAGCCGGCCGTGAGCTGTGGGCTTTTTCACCGCCCGTACTCCCGCTCACACTTTCCATTAATATATCCCGTGAAATAGCCTGTTTTGGGGATTCTATCGGCGGCTTCTCTGCTGCGGTTTTCGGCGGCGTCCCACCCTACTCCTACACCTGGGACAACCCGTTACTGCAGGGCCCTTCGCCTGCCAATGTGCCTATAGGTAGCTATGTTTTGACGGTAACGGACGCCCAGGGATCCAGCGCTTCGGCGGCAGCATCGCTGTCCAGCCCGGAACCAATAACCCTTACCGTTTCCTCCAGCCCGGAAACCAACGGCGCGCAAAATGGAACCGCCACTGTGGTTGCCAATGGCGGCAATGCGCCTTATACCTTTACCTGGAGCACAAGCCCGCCACAGTTTACCCAACAAGCGCAGGGCCTGAGCGCCGGGCAGTACACCGTAACGGTAACCGATGATAATGGCTGCTCTCTGACAGCCAATGTAGAGGTAGATATGGTAGTTGGGGACAGCGAACCCATGGCGCCGCAGTTTTCCGTATTTCCCAACCCGGCCGGAGAACAGCTGCAATTGTCGTGGAGCAGCCCGCCCGCTGGTGTCCGACAGATGCGTATCCGGGATGCCATGGGCAGAGTGGCCCTGCAGCTGCCACCCTCCTCGGCACAGGCCGATATTTCGCGGCTGAACAGCGGCAGCTATTACCTGGAGATTGAATTGGAAAACGGCAAGCTGATACGCCGGCAGTTTATTAAGCGATAATTGGCCTATCGGCGCGCTCAAAGCCGTTGATTCTCATATTCAAAGATGCAATCATGCGCATGACAAAACACTGGCTGACAACCATAATCCTGGCCTGTGCCAGCCTCCCGGCCTGGCTATATGGGCAACAGGCTCCCGAAAAACTTTCCGTCCGGATGCTGGGCCATGCCACCGGCAATTCCATCATCCTCCGCTGGGCCCCGCTCGACTACCCGACCTGGGATTGGGGCAACCAATACGGCTACCGCCTGGAGCGCGTAACGATTAAGCAGGACACCCAGTTTTTGTCGTATGCGCAGCAACAACAGTCATTCGTAGTATTGGACAGCATGCTGGCGCCGCTGCCCGAGATGAGCTGGCAGCCTTTGGCCGCTTCCAGCGACATGGCAGGCCTGGCGGCAGGAGCTATCTATGGCGAGGGCTTTATGGTGGACACCCTGGCTACGGAAGGCCTGATGCAAGCCTATAATGTTAACCAGGAGCAAACCAACCGCTTCGGCTTCAGCCTTTTTGCGGCCGACCAGTCCTATGCGGTTGCGGAAGCTATGGGCCTGGCCTACACCGATACGGGGGTAACCGCCGGCGCGCTGTACATCTACCGGGTACGCCCCAATGCTCCGCCTTCCGGCGCCGAAGTAGAAGCGGGCAGTTTAGTCATTGGCGCCGATGAAATACAGGATTTCCCCCAGCCCACCGGCCTCAAAGCCACCGCCGAAGACAAAAGGGCCCAATTGAGCTGGAGCCGTAGCAGTACGGATGATTTTTATACCAGCTTCATTGTCGAACGCTCCGCCAATAATGGCGCCAGCTTCCAGCAGGTAAACGACAAGCCGGTGATCTATACCACCTCTACCGGGCCGGAAAGCAACCAGCTGTTTTTCCAGGATTCCTTGCCGGCATACGGGCAATTGTACGTGTACCGGGTGCGGGGGCTGTCGCCATTTGGCATAAGCGGGCCGGCTTCCGATACGGTTCATGTCGTAGGCAAACCCGGGCCCATCGCTTACCGCCCCTCCATTACCACTGTGGAGGAATTGCCTGATGGCAGCGTGCGCATCTCGTGGACGCCCCCCGGCGCTTTCCGCTTACAGCTCAATGGCTTTGATGTTTATCGCGCGCCCAGCCACGATGGGGCGCCCATTAAAATCAACAGCTCCCCGCTATCCCCTTATCTGAGCTCCTACACCGACAACAGCCCCCTGCCGACGGCCTATTATTCGGTAAAGGCAACCGATAAAAATGGCCATTTGCTGGAATCTTTTGCACGCCTGATGCAACGTAAGGATGAAACCCCGCCGGCCCCGCCCGCCAGCCTCGACTGCAGCTCGGCGGCCAATGGTATCGCCCGCATCCAGTGGGCGCCCAACCAGGAGCCCGACCTCAAAGGCTACCGGGTGTTTATGTCGAACCAAATCAACGGCGAGTATAGCCAGGTTACGGATACCTGGCTGAGCGATACGGCCTTCTTTTACCAGTTGAACCTGAACACGCTGTCGGAGAAAGTGTATTTTAAGGTTCGGGCGCTGGACTACCGCGACAACCAGTCGCCTTATTCCGCCGCCTGCGTGGTGGAGCGCCCCGACATCATCCCCCCCGCGCCTCCGAACATAACGGAAATACAGCCCAGCCTGAACGGCATACTCCTGGCATGGGTGGAAAGCTCGAGCCCAGACGTGGCCGAATACCAGCTATTGCGCCGCAAAGTGCCGGGCTACAGCTGGGACGTGCTACACAACTGGGCGCCGGGAGAATTATCCGCCTATACGGACACCACCGTTTCCTATCAGCACGAATACGAATACCGCCTGATCGCCATTGACGACGCCGGGCTGCGCGGCAGTTCCAGCCCCGTACGGGCGCGCCCCCTCGACGACGGCGTGCGCTCGGCCATCGAAAACCTCTGGCTGCTGCCGGGCCATCGCCGAAAACCGGCCAGCGGCCAAAGCCAGTACGTGATATGGGATGGCAACGCTTATTCCATTTCCCACACCGTAGGCAGCGGGCAGCCCGTGGCGCGAGGCGCGGCCATTCTCCTTTGGGAATACCCCGCAATACCCGGGCTGCACAGCTTCCTCATCTACCGCGCCGGCGCTGACGGGCAGTTCAGAGCCTACCAAACGGTATACCCGGACAACGCCCTGCTCAACCCGGCCAACCTCCAGGAACTGATCGACGCTTTTGGCGCCGATGTCAATATCAACCCGAATTCCGCTGTGGATACCTACCGTTTTGTGGATGAGGAGCTCAAAGGCGGGCAAAGTTTTAAGTACAAAGTGATGGCCCGCTATCTCGACGGGGCGGCTTCGCCGATGTCGCGGGCAGTGGTGATTGTCTATTGAAGCAGGGTACAGGAACGCGGGCCTTTGGCCCCGAGGGGGAGGAAACCGCTCAAACACATACAACCCCTACGGGCTCACGAAGAAAAAAAACAAGCCATGGAAAAAAAGAAACACAACATGGAGCAGTACAAAAAAGCGGGCTACCCAGCCGGCAAAGCCTGGCTACCCGGAGCAGGATGCCTGGCCTTATTGGGAGCGGCGCTATTCCTGTTGTCCAGCGCATGGAGCCCCCTGCCTGCCCAGGCGGTAGGCGGCAGTTGCGCCGACGCCCGGTGGGTGGGGCCGCAAAGCAGCTACCACATTGGCGGGCAGGAGTTGACAGCAGGGGCTGCTCCGCCGGCAGCTTCCTGCCGGCCGGAAGGGCTGCCCTCCACCCATGCCTACTGGTTTCGGTGGGAAGTGGAGCGCCCCGGCCTGTTGTATTTCACCCTGTTGCCCGACGAGTCGGAGCACGACCTCGATTTTGTGCTCTACCGGCTGCCGCAGGGTGTAGAAACCTGCGGCGCAATGGAGCCCGTGCGCTGCATGGCCGCCGGCCCGCGCTTCGGCGCGGCGAGGGCCGCCTCGTTGCCCTGCCTGGGCGCCACCGGCCTGCGTAGCGGGGCTACGGGCGAGGCCGAGCCGCCCGGCTGCCCACCGGGCAATGACAACTTCCTGCAGCCCCTGGGCGTGCAAGCCGGAGAGGCATTTATGTTGTGGGTAAACAACTATTCCGGCCCCGGAGGCTTCACCCTGGCGTTCGACGGCGGCGTAGCGCTGGCGCCGCCCGGCCACACCCGCCCGAGCTGGGCGCTGGCCGCCTTCCCCAACCCCGGCGGCGGCGATTTTCAGCTGGCCTTCCACATGCCCGCCGCAGGCGCCGTGGCCCTATACGCCCTGTCGGCCAACGGCCGGCAGCTCTACCGGCAGGAATACGAACTGCCCGCGGGCCCGCAACAACTCCGCATCCCGGCGGCCGCCTGGCCGCAGGGGTTGTACTGGCTGGGCCTGGAAATGGGCGGGGAAAGGGAGTTTGTGAAGGTGGAGAAGATGTAGCCTCTCCTGTCAATCCATTGTATTATTGTAACTATTCAGCATCATGGTGATTTACGGCCTGAAGCAAAATTTTGTAATCCGCCCTTCCCCTTTCAAGGGGAATGAGAAGGGGTTAGACAAGAAAAAGCCTACAAAATTTTGCTTCAGGAGTATTTTAGGCCGCATGCTGAATAGTAACGTATTATTTTAACATTGAAATGGCAATAAGTTTAATATCATGAACTCACGCATTTTACTAATACTTAATTGTCTGCTAATTGGTTTTTCACAGGCCCTTTTTAGCCAGGCCAATGACACCCTGCGCCCCATCTTGAACCTTAGGGGCCCTGGCGATTTTGTTGATAATTTCAATGACTATACAGGATTGGAATTTCCTGAAAGCAGCCTGTTATATTTGCAGGAGCAGCTTCAGGCACTTGATAGTGCAAGCCATGAAAGCTTTCTGTTAGCGCCATATCCCCTATTGCCTCAAAGTCCTGAAATCGATGATGAATTAATCGATACTTACTTCGATGGCATTACTAGCGAAAAGGGATACTTGGTCTATACGCTCTACGAAGATGGAGACATCACCAACCCTCGTTTTCTTGTAAAGGTCAAGAATCCCGATATAGGACAGGGTGAAATTCCAGGCATTGAACAGGATATAGCAAACGCCATGAGAAATCATAGTGGCTCGGGATTAGCCTATCCTGACAAATTGGCGGCTGGAATTGAACGGTACCTGCACATTATTAATTGGGATGCGGACTTTACCCCTTTTTACTCCGGAGCGTTAGCCCCTTTAGAAGATGATGAAATTCTATATCCTTCCTTCGAGTTAGGAGAAGCTGCCACCTTCATTGCTGTTTCTGGAGTGCCAATTACCTTACCAGAAGGTACGAGGGTAAAATTCATGAACAAGGAATCCGATAGAGGAGGGTTGTTGCATAGCTTTTTACCGCCTGGTTCTCCACAATTTTATACATCAATGTCCTGGGCTCAGGGTGATCATGCAGGGAAATTTGCAGGCTATGGTTACTGGGAACCTGCACCACCTGGAAGCGGATCACAAATCAAGGTGCAATTTTATTCTTACCAGGGTTTCAACCAAGGGAACCCATGCGGAGGAGCTCCTCCCTATGTTGAAGATGAAATGGTTTCAGTCCTGTTGGGGTACCTTACCGGATGCCCTCAAAGGGGACAACTATATGTATTTCCACGTTTGTACAGGGCTCACTGGAAGGACCTGACTGACCCAACTCCTTTTACCCCAGGGTATCCGGCTTATCGTGCAGCAAATTCATTGCAGACTTTTGATGCAGTTAGTAACTATTTCATTAACGACGTTCAAGCCTGGGATACCATCTGCTCGGAGTCCAGGTCGATCACACCAAATGCATTACAGAAGGAGATCCCTTTTCCATGTGGCATTTTACAGAAAATGGCCCCATTGTCAGCATTAGCAGCAGGGCAATACGCATACATTTACTTTGAGAATGGCACTGAGGCAGTAATGACTCGTTATGGAAGCAACCTGTATCTATCCTATGTTGACTCCGATGGGCAAATGGCAATATTAGCCCATGATCAGTATTACGGCTGGTATTATACCGATCTGCAAGCCCCTCAGTTCTCGGCAGATGTCAATATTATTCTGGATTGGGCCGGAGAACTAGCCTTAGACGTGGGCATAACCACTGCATTTATTGCCATCAATATACCACTAGGCGGGGCTGCCGCCGCGATGGCCGCACCCTACGGAGTCGAACTTGGAGCAATTCTGTTGGTAGATTTAACCTTGTCTGCCGCCGAAGCAGGTGTCGTATACATGGTTAAGGATGACTCCAACCTGGCATTACAAACCTTTGCCGCCGGGGCAGTTGGAGCGGCCGGGGGGACACTGTTGACAAATGCGGTTAAGGGCTATCGTTATTCTCGTTCATTAGGCTATTCAGATGATTTGGATGCCATGCTGAAATTTAATCGGCATACAGGCATTCCCGGCAGTAACGGCCCGCCCCTGAAGAAAAGTTTGAAAGCATTTCAGGAAGACGCCCTTAGCCATGGGCTAAATGAAGGCCAAGTGGATGAACTTCTGGGCGACATGGAGGCGGACGACGAGTTGGCAAGGTATTTGATGACGGATGAGGGGAGGGTGAGGGCGTGGGGGGCGTTGAATCCTCATCCAAATAGAACAAGCCTTCCTATTCTGACTAGAAGAGTAGAGTTTGACGATCTTCCGCTGCATTGGAGAAAGGAAAATCCTTACACGAACCAAGATATGTTTGACCCTAATTCGGGAGGGTATACAGTAGCACATACAGGACATAATGATTATCCGCACGAATATGATATGGCAGATGCTATTGCAAAAGATGGTAAAGCTGTAAAACTACGAGATGAAAGTACTCCAGACCCCGCTTTTGGCAATAAGACTCCTGATGCAGATATTGATGGAGTGGTTCATGATTTCAAGAATTTTGATTCACCAAATAATGTTAATGGCAAGGTATACAACCATATCATTTCGAGTGGGTCAAGAAGCAATGCCCCTGGGGTCACATTTAATCTCCGTGGAAATTCAGCATCGCTAGATGATGTGAATCAAGGACTAGATGATGTTAGAGAACTAATTGCTAATGAAGGTGTTCCGTCAGGAATGGCAGAGCAAGTTGGACTTGTTTATTCTGATGGGACTGTTGCCTTTTTATCAAAAAATGAAATAATAAATGGAGCCTATTTTTAATGATGAAAAGTTCAGAAGCAATAAAAGTGTAATAAATGATTGTCAATTATTTATTGCAGGGACGACCTATTTTTTCGCGCATCCGAAAAATCGCACATTAGAAAATGCCTACTATCATTTTGGTCTGATGTTTGATTCATTACATTATGAAAGAAATGAAAAGTGGAGAGATGAAATGTTCAGGCCAATCAAGGAGTTTTTTCCCGGTGTCATTGAGACAGAGCTACTTTTGGCTGTGCAACTGGGTAAAAACTCCAATTTCGAATATAACGAAGTAGAGGCGGACAAATATGACCCTTATTATTGGAGAATAAAAAAAGCCACAGAGCACGAAAGAGACGATTGGGCTTTTTTCATGTTTTTTGGAAATATCCAAGGGTTGTTTAATGGAGATAGAATCACAGAGGAGCGGCTATTGAATTACATTGATAAATTCCCTGAATTATTTATCCAAAATCAGAGAAAACAATTAGAATATAATTTTAATTTTTTTGATGAAAGAGGGTATTATATTGAGATTGAAGAATCCACTAAGTTGAATAAAAAAGCAAGCGGTATCTACCCCGCTGTCTGTAGCAAATAAATCGGCATAATAAAATGCAGCCGCTGCAGGATGGTTGCACCGCCACCCGTACATGGATGATAATGGCCCAATTGGCAGAGTAGTCAATGCGAATCCATGTTTAATTGCCGACCTGGAACACCATAACTTCAATGTAATCCAAGAACCATTGGAGTATTATAAAGGCCTTGCCAACATTTCAGCCGGGCTTTTGGCCTTTGGCTTTCTGCCGGCAACCAGCCCCATATTCGCTAACATAATCCGGGAAATCGGGGTAGGCCAGGTACAAGAGGGTGCAATTGGTTTTACCATGGATCTCCTCCTTCAAGTATTGATCAGGTACTATTGGCCGAATGGAGGGCAGGATATCAGTTGGCAGGAAGCCGCAAATTTAGACTCCCTGGACTATTACCAGGCTTCTGCCTCTGGCATCGAAGGAGTATTGTCCGTACAATTTCAGAATGCCTGGGCTGGCAGAGCCATCACAGCTTCCAGCAGCTGCCTGGTTGACGGCTTCACTGACCAGGGGGAATTGGTGGATGGCTTTTCAGCCAAAGAATGCGCAACCGGAGCATTTTCCGCACTGCTCATTGGAGAATTGTTAAACAATTTTCCATGGGTAAAAACCAAACTACAAACCATTCCCAAACCCGGCTTCACAAAAGGCATTGTCAGGTTTTTCGGAGAGTTTGACCCCAATATTCACCAGGCAGCAAATATCCCCTCCGGGATGGCATACAAGGTATATCAATTTGTTCATGGCGATGTCGTGCAGCCGGATGATGTAATGGCAATATTCGACATACCCGCCAGCCAGGCCGGGCTCATCGCCCAGCAACTCGAGCAAAATAATAGTGCAAAAGACATCCTCCTGAAATCCGACTGGTGGCTGGAACTGCGCACCCTGGCCTCTTCCGCCGATTTAAGAGGCAGCCTCATTGCGGATCTGGCAAATGATGTTAACTTTGCGAATGCATTAAAGAATGCGCCAGCTGCCGAGCGGGCGGGGTGGGTCAGGGCGTGGGAGTTCTTGTTCGATCACCCAAATCTTAGAGTTCAAGTTAATAAGCTCAAAGGGTTGATAGATGACATTCCAATTGCGTCAAAGGTTACAAAAAATGTATATGAAGTTCCTGGCTACTCAACGAATCCCTTAGATCATTTTCCTTATATACTCGACGGAAATAGGTTTTGTGCAAACGTGAAATGCTGAAAAAGCGAGTAAGCATGGTAAATTTGATTTGGCCAATCACAAATACCTATGCTTACTCTCAATATCAGCCAGGCCGATATTGTATCGGCAAATTACGAAAGAATTCACAATCCGTTGGAAGCCATTCGCAAGAGAATGGATGCCGTTTACTGGTCGGGCCAAGGTTTCAACCGCCAGGAAGTCGCGCAGCTTAGTGGCGTGCACCGCAACTCGGTCAAGAACTATGTCAAGCTCTATAACAAAGGCGGGCTTAATGCTCTGAAGAGCTTTCAATACAAAGGGTTCGCTTCGGTCCTTTCCGGACACCGAGTTACGCTTGAGGCGTATTTCCGGGAGCATCCTCCCCGGACAGCCAAAGAAGCTGCGGCCAAAGTCCAAGAGCTGTCCGGCGAAGTTTTGAGCGTTGACGAGGTGCGCCGCTTTATGCATAAAATGGGAATGAGGCCGCTCAAAACCGGACATGTGCCTGGAAAAGCCAAGCCCGAAAAGCAGCAGCAGTTTCTCGATGAAAAGCTGATGCCGCTAATAGAAATGGCGCAGGCCGGACAGTGCCACCTGTTCTTTATGGATGCGGCTCATTTTGTGCTGATGCCTTTCGTAGGCATATTATGGTGTTTCGCCCGAATGTTTATCAAAGCACCTTCCGGGCGAAACCGCATCAATGTTCTTGGCGCCCTGAATTTTGTCACCCGGAAAATGGAAACCATCGTAAACACCACTTATGTGAATGCAGAAACGGTTGCGGAGTTGTTGGAAAAACTGGCCAAGCGTTATAAAGGCAAGCCGCTTTACCTGGTGCTGGACAATGCCCGATACCAGCATTGTGATTATATCAAAGAACTGGCTGTTTCGCTCCAGGTTCAACTCGTCTTCTTGCCGCCATATTCGCCCAACCTAAACCTGATTGAAAGAGTTTGGCGATACATCAAGAAAGATGTCCTGGGTACCCGATACTACGACTGCGCCCAAAAATTCCATCAGGCTATCACCCAAGCCGTCTTGGATATCAACCATAACCCCAACACCCGAGATAGCCTGAAAAGCCTGATTACACCGAAGTTTCAAACTTTTGCACAAAACCTATTGCAGTGAAGTATAAATACCAGCCCTCCTCTGGTAGGAAGCAGAGCTTTTGGCTTCCATTCTACAAAGATAACACGCTCTCTGGTGATAGCGTGGGCATCTGGCTACCAAGGCGCCGTTCGCGAGGGACTGTTCAAAGTTTATTTCATCAGTCGCTTCGCTCGTTTCAGGTTACAGGTTACAGCGTTGGCCCTGTAGATTCACCCCATCGCCTCGTCTCCCCATCACCCAGTCATCCTGGTTGGTTTCAGGTTTCAGGGTTTCAAGTTAGCCTGGATATCAAAGGATTGCGACTGTGGCGACACACTTGATTGAACTATCCCCGAACGATGTTTCTATAGATTCCTGAGCCGCGGCACTGCTGGGCAGTTAGCCGGGCATCTGGCTAGTCCAAGGCAGCCCGTTCTCCGTCAGGGCCAGGCCCGGAGGGCCGTAATGTGAAGAAGTATTGAGCGCGCAGATGCAGGCCAGCTACGTTGTCCATCGGCCAAAGCTGCGCCGGCGGCGGCTTTTTTGGTTCGTTTTTTGGCCGCCCGAAAAATGAACGAAAGAGTTTGCCAAAATCCGGGATGGCGCGTGATTGCCCGGCAAAAGACCAAATGCGATTGCCCTGCTTGCCATGGTAAACGTGCCGGCCAGTCTTCCAAAAAAAACTAATTTTACTGCCCCAACATTTGTCCTAACCAACGAGCTATTATGAAAGACACCCTGATCATCGATGCCGTCCGGACGCCGATCGGCGCTTTTGCCGGCGCGCTTTCCACCATCCGCACCGACGACCTTGCTGCCCATGTGCTGCGCGCTTTGCTGCAGCGCCACCCCGAGGTGCCGCCGGAAGCTTACGACGATGTCATTATGGGCTGCGCCAACCAGGCGGGGGAAGACAACCGCAACGTGGCGCGCATGGCCCTGTTGCTGGCGGGCCTGCCATTCACCGTTCCCGGCGAGACCGTTAACAGGCTTTGCGCCTCGGGTATGTCGGCGGCCATCCATGCGCACCGCGCCATACAGTGCGGCGATGGGGAGCTGTTCATCGCCGGCGGCGTAGAAAATATGACCCGGGGGCCCTGGGTGATCTCAAAAGCATCCACCCCTTTCGGCCGCGATGCGGAAATGTTCGATACCAGCTTCGGCTGGCGCTTTGTCAACCCACGGATGCAGGCCGTTTTCGGCGCCGACAGCATGGGGCAGACGGCGGAGAACCTGGCGGAACAATTCGGCATCGACAGGCAAAGCCAGGACCGTTTCGCCTGCTGGTCGCAGCAGAAAGCGGCATCGGCCCAGCAATCGGGCCGCCTCCGGGAAGAGATCGTTCCCATAGAGATCCCTCGCCGGAAAAAAACGCCCCTCATTTTTGAGCAGGATGAATTCGTCAGGCCCGATACTACGCCGGAAGCGCTGGCTGGGCTGCGCACGGCCTTTAAACCGCTCGACAAAGGCGGCACGGTGACGGCCGGCAACGCTTCGGGCCTCAACGACGGCGCTGCGGCCCTGTTGCTGGCCTCCGGCGACGCCGCCCGGAAGTATGGCCTGAAACCCCTTGCCCGTATCCTCAGCTCGGCTGTAGTAGGCGTGGAACCCCGCATTATGGGCATAGGCCCGGTTCATGCTTCCAATAATGCCCTCCGGAAGGCCGGGCTGGCCATGGATGATATGGATATCATAGAGATCAACGAGGCCTTTGCCGCCCAGGTGCTGGCCTGTACCCGCCAATGGGGCCTGGCCGACGACGACCCCCGTATCAACCCCAACGGAGGCGCTATCGCCCTGGGCCACCCGTTGGGCATGACCGGCGCGCGCATCCTGTATACGGCGGCACTGGAATTGAATAAACAGCAAAAGCGTTATGCGCTGGTGACGATGTGCATCGGCGTGGGGCAGGGGTATGCTGTGGTGGCCGAACGGGTAGAGGAGGCGTAACCCGGGCCGCTGAAAAGAAGATCCCGGCGCCCGATGTTTCCCCGGGGCCGGGATCTTCTGTTTTGGGGTGCTGGGAGAATACAGCCTAACCTACGACGTCGGACAGCAGGATGCCCTTATCCGTTACCCGGACGACCTGTACTTTTTCGGTATCGCCCTGTTTGACGGTGATCAGGTACTTTCCAACAGGCATTTGCTCCAGGTTCAGCCTGGCGCGGTAGCCATTGCGGCCCCTGATGCGCTCTTTGTGGTAGGTAAACCCGTGGACGCTTTTCACGGCGATGATAGCCGGTTGCTGGTCCAGGTTGGTCAGTTGCACGACCACGGATTTGGCGTCTTCGGTTTCACTGCGGAAGTTGAAATCGCCATGGTAAGCGGTTTGCGCCCATAAGGGCAAGACAATGGCGGCCAATAAAAGCGCCGCCAGCACTTTGAAGGTTTTCATAATAAGTCGGGTTTTGATTTCGGCACAAATAAGCTCTCTCGCACAGGCTTTTGAAAGTTCATTTGATAAACAACCGTGTTTTATCGATGAACGTGCCCTGAAAGGGAGGCTTCTGCATAAAGCGGCCGATGAATTGAAGCACTCCGGCCGCTTTTACTATTCTATTAACGCTTCCATAAGAAGGTAATGTGCGGCAGCGCCAATATTTTAACACAGCACGCCCTACTCAGAACCGGTGCCCGATCGTGAGGAAGTACCTGAGGTTGCGGGGCAGGCTGCCATCCGTATCGATGGGGTACATGAGGGTGAACTTTACCGGGCCGAGGAAGGACTGGTAACCGCCTGTGAGGCCCAGGCCTGCCAGGAATTGCTCGGGTTGCGGGGCGGAGTTGGCCAGCAGGTCGGGCCTGGCGAAGAAACCGGCATTGGCATCGATAGAAAACATCAGGTTGTCCCGCAGGAAATGCTGGTAGCCGGCCCCGATGCCGAAGGCCACCTGTGACACCAGCTGGTTGGCATTCAGGCCATAGAAGGGGATCGACCGGCGGGTCAGCATTTCAGGGGCGCCGATCAGATAAAAATCGCCGAAAGTATTGCTGGGGTTGAAGACAAAGCCGGCGAAAGGGCTGACGGTAATAGATGCCCGCTGGTGGATGGGGTAATAGCTCTTACTGTGAAAGGTGAGCTTCGTATAGGGCGTAAAGGCAAAAAGCGAATCGGGTGAGATACCCGGCGCCAGGCCCCGGGTCCTGACTTCCAGGCTGTTGTTGTAGATCCCTTTGAATTCCAGAGAGAGGTAGGTGCCGGATTGCGGCAGGATATTGCGGTTCAGGCTGTTGAGCTGCAAAAAGCCATAGAGGTTGTAATTGGTGTAGTCCAGCCTTCGGAAAGTGGGGTCGCTGCTCACAATGGGTTTGAAAGAGAGCTGCTCTCGCTGCAGGCCCAGGCCCGTCATGCCGTTGTTGCCCAGGCGCTTTTGCAGCCGAAGGTCTACCAGCCATTCTGTTAGCTGAAAGGTCTCGTTCTGCCTTCCGTTCTGGAAAACGGGGATCTCGTCGCGGCTTACCTGGGTGGCCAGTACGGCGGCCCATAGCTGAGGCTTACCCAGGTATTTCAGGTAGTTGAGGCCGAAGCGGTAGTTTTCGGCGATAGTGCCGGTGAACATCAGCCGGGAAGCTGGCCGGAGAAAGTTGCGGGCACTGATGTTGAACAGAAAACCTGCGCCCAGGTATTTGTCGAAATTCACTGCGGCCCGAAGCACGGTAGGGGCTTTTTCCAGACACTTGAGGCTGAGCACAGTCCTGCCGTCTACCTGCTGGAGGCGGTAGCTGACCTGTTCGAAGGCGTTCGTGCCGTAAAGCCGGGAAACGCCTTGCTCGATGTCGTCGACATGTACGGTGCTTCCCGCATCTATGCCGAACGTGCCCTGCAGCTCTCTGACGTTGAACCGTTTGTTTCCTTCGATAACCACGTGGTCGATGCACAGGCTATCGACTGCGGGAAGGGCAGGGTGGGGGTAGGGCGGCCCCAGCTTCTGCAGCGAATCGGCCAATGCTTTGA
This sequence comes from Lewinellaceae bacterium, assembly GCA_020636255.1. Taxonomy (GTDB): domain Bacteria; phylum Bacteroidota; class Bacteroidia; order Chitinophagales; family Saprospiraceae; genus JACJYE01. The sequence continues at coordinate 280,756 of JACJYE010000008.1, read as the reverse complement.
GCTTGTCGAACTGCAGCCGCCCCGCGCGTTCTCCGCATACGATGATGGAGTCGGCCTTTTTAAAGTCCTGGGCTTTGTATGCCCTCAGGTCGGGTTCGATGTAAATGTCGACCAGGGGCAGTTGTGCTTCGGCGTCGCGGATGCTCATCAGAAAACCGGCCTGGATCAGGATATCGGACAGGTTGTTCAGTTCTTCCTTGTCCGGTTTAAGCCGGCCGGTATACACCCCTATAATGATGTCCGCACCCCATTCTTTGGCTTCTTCCACCGGAAAATTCCGGATGATGCCGCCATCGATAAATATGGTGCTGTCGCCCCTGATAGGCGTAAAGGCCGAAGGTATGGACATGCTGGCCCGCATGGCATTGGGCAGCGACCCCTTGTCCAGTGTGAAGTGCTCGGCGCTGACGACATCGGCCACCACACAGCGGAAGGGGATGGGGAAATCATGGAAGTCTTCGATCTGGTAGGCGGGAAGGCACAGGCGGGAGAGCAAAGAGAAGATCTGCTGCCCCTGGATGAGCCCTTTGGGGGCATGGAGTTTTCCATGCTCAAAGGGAAGTTCCAGCAGTTGGTTTTCAAAATAGTCCTTTTCCTCAAAGAGCACATCCTTGAGGTCGATCCTGTCGCTGAGCACCCGGTCCCAGTCGCTGTTCAGGAGTAGCCGCTCCAGCGTATCTGCGCGGTAACCGATGGCGTAGAGCCCTCCGATGATACTGCCCATACTGGTGCCTGTGATGATGTCGGGCCGGATGCCGGCCTCTTCCAGCACTTTGAGCACGCCGACATGGGCCATGCCTTTGGCCGCACCGCCGCTGAGCACCAGGCCTACTTTCGGCCGGTATGGGGTGTCGTCCTGGGCTGGCGCGTAATGGCAGATGGAAAGTGCGAGCAGGAAGAGCAGGTATGTAGCAGGTGATCTCACGGTTTTGGGCCTTTTAGGTACCCAAAATTACACCTTTTGCCGATGCCGTGCACACTATGGTAAAATTGTAATTTATCGATGGCAGAGGAGAGGGGCTATTTCTTTTTGTGGCTTTGTTCGTAGTCATCGAGGTAGTCCGACACGATCTCGTCGATGATATCGCGCAGGTAGGCCTTTTCCAGGCGTGCGATCTTTTTGAGCTTATCCAGTTTATCGGGGTCGAAGGTCAGGGTGACCCGGCGGGCATTGCGTTCCTGGACGCGCACATTTTCCGGTTCGATGGTGCTGCGGATGAGGGCATCCAGGCCGCTCATGGGCCTGCGGTGCCGTTTTTTCACCTGAGGGTTGGCGGAGATAGGCTGGCGTTTAGCTTCGCGCTGTTCGTATTGTTCCTCGAAGGAATCTTCAAAAGCGCCGCTCAGAAAAGCTTCGAGGTCGGAAGAGAAATCTTTGGCGTGAGAGTGCCTGGCGTGGCCCTCGCCCTTTTCATCGGGGCTTTCCTTTGGGCGGGTGGTGCTCAACAGGGGGCTATCCTCCTGCAGCGTGTCCTCTGAGGCGGCGCCGAAAACGCTTTCCAGCCCTTCTGTAAATCTCTTTTTGGCCATCCGCTTATTTCTTCATCATCAATGATTCCATTTTATCTGCTCTTACCAGTATCTCGCGGCACAGGCTGAGGTAGTCCTCTGCGCCGGCGCTGCTGCGGCTGTATTCGAAGATGTCCTTGCGCTGGGCGGGCGCTTCGGCCAGGGCGACGTTGTCGCGGATCATGGTATCGAATACGAGTTCGCCGAAGTACTTCTTGATCGTTTCCACCACATCGCGGTTCAGCACTTTGCGGCTATCGTACATGGTAGCTATAACGCCGCCGACCTGTAATTCCTTGTTCAGCCGCAGTTTGACCTTCTGGATCACCTGTTTGATCTTGGCCAGGCCCTGCAGGGCGAGGAATTCGGTTTGCAGGGGAATGATGACGAAGTCGCTGCAGGTCAGCGCATTGAGGGTCAGCAGGCCCAGCGACGGCGGGCAGTCGATGATGATGTAGTCGTATTCTTCCCTGATGGGAGCGAACAGTTCGCGCAGGATATACTCGCGGCCGGCCTCGTTGATCAGCTCCATTTCTGCGCCGGAGAGGTCGAGGGTGGAAACCACCACATCCATATTTTCTTTTACCGGTACGGGCATCAGTTCGGATTCGCCCCGCATGGCCTCGTAGATGGTCTGGGGGGGGCGGGTGGCGCCCAGCGAAAGCGAGAGGTTGGCCTGGGGGTCCAGGTCGACCAGCAGTGTTTTTTTACCCAATTCTACCAGCCCGGCGCCGATATTGATCGTGCTGGTGGTTTTACCCACGCCGCCTTTATGGTTGAGCAGTGAAAATATTTTTCCCATATCAGTGCGATGCTAGCTTTGCTTTTGGAACCTGAATTTAAGCAAATTATGTCAGGTGTGCCCAATAAGTAACAGGAGAACTTATTTTTTGAGCACTACCAGGGGGCAAAAGTATGCATTTTGCTTATACTTTGGGCAGGATTTCCGATTTGCTTTGGCGCATACCGCTCAGAAGATTACCTTTGCCAAAATTTCCGAACATGAAAGCAAACATCTCACTGGTTTTGAATGCCATCCTCCTGCTGGCGGTCATCTATTTGTTTACAAAACAGCCCGCCGCCGCCGGCCCTGATAAGGAAGCAGAGCCTGCCGCGACCACTACTGACGGGCCGAAGTTCGTCTATATCGACGCAGATACGCTTCTGGAGAAATACGATTATTTCCGCCAACAAAAAGAGGCCCTGGAAAAGCGCGAAGCCGATGCGACCGAGAAGCTGGCCCAACGCGGAAGGGCATTGGAGAGCCAGTACCGCCAGGTTCAGGAGAAGATACAGAAAGGTTTGCTGACCCCCAACCAGATCGCAGAAGAGGAACAGCGGCTTGGCCGGCAGCAGCAGGTGCTCATGGATGAACGCGAGAAGCTCTCTCAGGAACTGCTGGGCGAATCGCAGCGCGTCAACACTGAACTACAGGAAAAACTGAAAAGCATTCTCGATGGCCTGCGGGCAGAGAAAGGGTATGCGATGATCCTTCAATTCGGGCAGGGCTCCAGCCTGCTGAATGCCTCGGAAGCGCTCGACATCACTGAAGAAGTACTTACGATCCTGAACAAGAAGGGCGTTGACGGGGAAGAGAAAGACACCTCGTCTTCGAACTGACAATACGAAAAAAAAGAGGCTTGGCAGCCAGCGTTTTTCAGCTTAGAAGCATCTTAAAGAGCAAAGGCCCTCTTAAAAGAAGGAAAGGGGGCTTTATTGCTGCTGAATCAACTACTCTCCACAAAGCCGGTTCCGGGCATGGCGGGCCTCTTAGCCCGGCTGATGCCCGGAACCCTGTTTAAGCTCCCACCGGTTGATCCCTTCTTCCTCGCTTTCACCCTGTGTGAACCCGATCTTTTGTAGCACCCGCTCTGAGGCATGGTGCCCGACAGGGGTTGTCGCGATGATCATTTTAAGGTGTGGGTGCGTCTCCAGCCACCTGCAGAACGCCGATGATGCTTCAACCGCAAAACCCTGGCCGGTGTAGGGGCGGCTGATGTAATACCCGATCATGACTTCGCCTATTTCGTTCGGCGGCCCACTGCTCCCGACCCCGCCGATGCGCAGGTTCTGTTCCCGATGAATAATGAGCCAGTGCGTATACCAAAGATATTGATCTGCGTTGGCCCGGATATTGGGCAGGCAGAATTCTTCGAGAGCGGGTTTTATCTCGGCCCGGAAAGCTTCGGGAAGCTCTATTGTGGCAGGCGCCAGGCCGAGGCGGAGGTCAAGGGCGGCTTCGTTCTCGATGAAAAGGGAAATACCCGCTCCGTCCAACCCGATCAGGCGGAGGCGTTCGGTAGCGATCTCAAACATGGCATTTGGCATGGGATGGTGCAATTAGTCAACCCGGTTTACCAGCTAAACAGGAACAAGGGTGGCAACAGCAGCAATGCACAAACCAGGCAGAGCAACAGGAACAGGGGCAGGAACCACCGTACCCAGACGTTGTAAGGTATTTTAGCGATGGCGAGGATACCCATCGTTACACCGCTGGTTGGGATGATCATATTGGAAAGGCCGTCGCCGAACTGGAATGCCAGTACTGCCGTCTGGCGGCTGATGCCCAGCAGGTCGCTCAGTGGCGCCATGATCGGCATGGTGAGGGCCGCCTGCCCTGAACCGGATGGCACGAAGAAGTTCAGGCAGGATTGGAACAGGAACATGATCTCGACGGTTATGGCATCCGGCATCCCTTCCGAGGCCGAAGCCAGGCTGTTGAGGATAGTGTCGATGATGCGCCCTTCTTCGGCGATCACCAGCAGGCCTCGTGCCAGGCCGATGACCAGGGCGGCCACCATCATATCTTTGGCGCCCTCTTTGAAAGCTTTGATCGATTCGTCCATGGTGAGGTGGGAAACGATAGCGGCGGCCACGCCCAGCGCAACGAACAGCCCTGCTATCTCATCGATATACCAATCCCATTTGCTGACGCCGATAACCAGCAGAGCTAGAGCAGCCGCCAGCAGCCAAAGGGTTATCTGCCTCGGCAGGGTGAAATCCAGATGGTTCTCGGGCTCCATGTGCACCAGGTCGCGCTCTTTATCGATGTCGTACACCAGGCTTTTCTGTTTGTCTTTGGCCACGCGGTTGGCGTATCGCATGATGTAGATGATGCCGACTGTGGTGGTAATACCCCACACGATGAGGCGGTAGCCCATGCCGCTGGCTGGCGGCAGTTCGGCGATGCCCTGAGCGACGCCGATGGTAAAGGGGTTGAGAAAGGCGCCGGCGAAACCGACACCAGCGCCGACGAACGAGATCGCGACGCCTGTGATCGAATCGTAACCTAAGGCGATACCCAGCGGAATAGTGATGAGCACGAACACCAGGATCTCTTCGGACATGCCGAAAGTGGCCCCGCCAAGGGAGAATAGCGCAATGATAAGGGGCACGATCCAATTGCGGTAGCCCGGCTTGCGCTCGCTGAGGCGAATGATGCTCTGAAGGCCCGCATCGATAGCTCCTGTGCGCGTGACGATAGAAAAAGCGCCGCCTACCAGGAATACAAAGCCGATGATCTCGGCGGCAGCAGTGAAGCCTTTGATCGGCGCCTGGAAAAAGGCGCCAATGCCCTGCGGGGAAGGCTCCACCCGGGTATACGACCCAGCAACGATCACCTGCCGGCCATTGAGCGATGCCCGCTGGAATTCACCGGCCGGGACGACCCAGGTCAGGAGTAAAAAAACGAGCATGATCGCCATAATGATGACAATGGTGTCGGGGAATTTTTTAAGGCCTTTCATGGTGTGCGTTGTGGTTCTTTTGTCTGGTTAGTAATGCCCGAACAGGCAGTGTTGGGCTGGCTGTCACTTTCAAACATAAGGAATTATTGTTGTTCTGTGGGGGAAGTAAGCGGGCAAATAAATTTGCCGCTTACGGGGTGGTGAGGCGTACCCGTCAAATTTATTTGACCGGCTCGTCCTCCCAAGTGCTTGTTTGGAGCTTGCTGCTATTGCAAGCCAAGGGCTTATTAACCCCGCTATCCTGCGAGGCAGGCACTGTCGTCGCCTTTAGTTGCATATTTGACCCGCCAAACAGGCTCTTAACTATATACAATTCCTTGATTTTCAATACGAATTCGCTCTGGATATGCTCTTAAAATATGAATGTGGATATTTCCTCCAGTCATCCGTTAACTTCGCTTTCACAGGATTATCAAGAATGTAAGCCACGGTATTCCGGGCTTCAATTTCATTGCGAACATAGCGGTCATAGCTTTCTCTCTGCCAGAATTTACCGCTGCGCTTTAACATCCGGTTGGCATATACCGCAGTTGGGCCTTTAATTCGTTTCATGATATTTTGTAAAGGCTCAAAATCCATGTTTTCAAATTCACATTGTGATGCATCTTCTGTAATCTGAATAGCGGTATCGATCAGGATGTGTACATGATTTGACATCACACAATAACAGATCAAGTCATACAATACTCCATCGAAGCGGTGCAACTCCTTTTTTACCATTTGAGCAATCTCCGGCTGCCTTAAATAATGAGGGCCCGATTGTATGGTATGCAGGAGTTTGTCGTATTCTATAAAGCATCGTTCCTGTTCTCCGGCTATTAATTCATTTTGAATGGACGAGCCTTCTGCCCTGATTCGGGCGACAGATTCTTCGAATTCCTGGCGCAGTTGGAATAGCTTTATTCGGGGAATGGAACCATGCAGGCGAAAGGTTACGAAAAACGGCGCGCAGGTCGGTTGCAGGTGTGGCAGGCTTAAGCGATAATAGGTTTTGATGTCTTTGGGTTTCATGGCAATTAGAATGAATAGGTTGATGGGGGCTTTACTGCCCAAATTAGTTGTTCACACTGCAAAAAAAATGCGGAGAGAGAATTGGTGAATTTTTTTTATGCTTAAGGGGCCGGAGAAAAATAAGTTTCTCAGTTCAGGCGAGCTATTTTTTCGCCAGGCGAGGCGCGAGGAGGGAAGATAGCCGGAGCTACCTGACCGACGAGCAACGCAGCCTGGCGGGAAAAGAGCCATATCAAATGGGGAAGTTATTCTTCTCCGGCCCCTATGGGCTTGTTTGAAGGCCGCATGCTGAATAGTTACTTTGACCGTAACTTTGGGTGCGCTCTTCAAAAGGCGCCTTGTTTCACCAATAATTGACGCTTTTCGCGGTTTCCAAACGGGGTATAATGGGCAGGGGAAGTAAGCGGGCAAATAAATTTGCTGCTTACGGGGGGGCATGGGGTGAAGCGGGCAAATAAATTTGCTGCTTACGAGGGGGCATGGGGTGAAGCGGGCAAATAAATTTGCTGCTTACGGGGTGGTGAGGCGTATCAACTGCTCGAAGACCCTTTCCAGCACCCTTTTGTCTGCGGTAATGATATGCGCCTGGCCTGCCAGCTCCTGGCTGAAGGGGATGCTGTAGTTGTAGGAAGTAGTGAGGCTGTCGGGCAGGGTAAGTTCCAGCAGGTAGGTGTTCTGCTCCGGTACCGGGGAAATGTGTTTTACCTGGCCGCGCACGACGCCGTATTCCTGATAGGGGTAACCGTCCAGCCGGATGTTGGCGCGCATACCTGGTTTTATTTTTCCGGAGTTGAAGATGGGTAGCGCGGCTTTACCGACGAGCGCTCCTGCCTCTGTTCCGGGTACGATGGTGGCTATGGGCGTTCCGGCCTGAACATACTGTTGCGGGCTCCACACCTGGGCCATAGAGAGGCGGCCTGCGATGGGGCTGCTGGCGAGGTACCCCTGTTCCCAGGAAGCCAGTTCGCTTTTCAGGCGGCTGAACAGTTCGCGGCAGGCCAGCCATTTTTGCGTGCTATCCGACGAACGGCCCTGGCTGAGGCTGATGATTTCCGACCGGGCCTGCTCGGAACGAAGCTTGTTGTTCAGCAACTGGGGCCGAAGCCCTTCCAGCTGGCGGCGGTATTGCAGGTAGCTGGCTTCCGATTGTTCGAGGCCTTCCTCGCTGACTGCGCCGGTGGCAAACAGTTCCTGGCTGCGCTCCAGGCTCCTTTTCGCTATATCTGCCTCCCGGGAGAGCGTTTGTTCCTGCTGTTGCAGGGCTGTGTTCAGCTCCTCCAGGTATCGGGCCTGCTGTTCCAGTGAAGCAATGCGTGCATAGGTTCCCTGCTGGCTTTCAAAGAACTGAAAGCTATGAACGGCTTGCTGATAGGCCGCGTAGGCGTTCTGCATTTCCCCCAGGCGGAGGCCTTCGGGCAGCGTGGCTGCCAACATGCCTTCGGGCCGGGATATGCTGTCCAGGCCGGTGATCAGGGTTTTCAGCCGCAGTACATCTTCCCATACCGCGGGGTTTTCCAGTACCGCTATGGCCTGCCCTGCGGCCACAGGCTGCCCGTCTTCAGCCAGCAGCAGGCTGATCTTACCGCTGTTGCGCGCAATTACGCGGACCGGCGGCTGCTCTGTTACGATCACCACCCTGGCGTGGATGACGTCGGGATATTTGACCAGCCATGCTATGGCCAGGAACAGGGCGAAGGTGGCAAAAACGGCGGTGATACCCCAACGCAGGGCCCAGCCCGGTGGATAACCGAGGATGCGCCGGATATCCTCGCGCCCCGAGTTGGGCGGTATTGCGCTGTTGCCTGTATATTGGCGTTGGCCGGGCATGATGGCTTTTTATTTTTTGAGGATTCCTTATTCTCCCAATTCCAACTGTTCCTTTATCAGCTTATAATAAGCCCCCTTCTTCTGTACTAGTTCCTTATGGCTGCCTTTTTCCACAATTTCGCCTTTATCGAGCACTACGATCTGGCTGGCATTTCGCACTGTGCTCAGGCGGTGTGCGACCACTACGGCCGTTCTCCCTTCGAAAAACTCATCGAGGTTACGGACAATGGTTTTTTCGTTATTGGCGTCCAGGGCGTTGGTGGCTTCGTCGAAGAACAGGAAATCCGGGTCTTTGTATATGGCACGAGCGATGAGCAGGCGTTGCCGCTGGCCCTGGCTGATGCCGTTGCCCTTTGCGCCGATCATCGTATTATAACCGAGCGGCAGCGATTCGGCGAACTCCCGGATGTTAGCCATTTCGGCCGACAGGGCCAGCCGCTGTTTGTCAACGGTATCATCGCTTTCCGCTATGTTATTGGCAATGGTATCCGAGAAAATAAAACCATCCTGCATGACGGCCCCACAACAGTTGCGCCAGAAGGTTTTGTCAATATTGGCAAGGGGTTGGTTGCCCACCTTAATACTGCCCTGAGTAGGTGTGTAGAAACCCAGCAGCAGCTTGATCAGGGTCGTTTTCCCACTGCCGCTGCTTCCCACTATAGCAGTGACCTTGCCTTCCGGGATAGTCAGGCCGATGTCGTTGAGCACCATATCTGACAGTTTGTTATACTGGAAACTCAGGCCTTCTATCCGGATATCCCTGTTCCCGGGCGGCAGTTCGGCGGTTTTAGAAGGGCTGTCTTCCTCCTCGGTTTCCATATGCTGGACTTCCCACAAGCGCTCCAGGCTGAGCCTGGCGTCCTGCCCGGTGCGGATAAAGATGATCATTTGCTGAAGAGGGACGTTCAGTTGGCCGATGATGAACTGCACGGCCAGCATCATGCCCAGGGTTATTTCACCGTCAATGACAAGTTTGGCGGAGAGGAAGGTGATAAGGATATCTTTGAGCTGGCTAACGAAAGCAGCCCCGGCGTCCTGATACTGGCCGATGGCCAGCGACCTCAGGTTGATCCCAAAGAGCCGGGCCTGGATATCTGACCACAACCAGCGCCGCTTGCGGCCACTGTTCTGCAGTTTGATCTCCTGCATACCCTGGATGAGCTCGACCAGGGTAGACTGGTGGGCCGACAGCTCATGGAAGCGTCGGTAATCTACTTCTTTGCGGCGCCTTAGAAAGATGAGAACCCAGGTGATGTACAGCATGCTTGCGATCAGGAAGATGCTGAAGATGCGTACATCGTAGATCAGGAGGACCAGCCCCAGAACGATCAGGTTAAAAGCTGAAAAGATAAAGTTGAGGGTGGAGTTGGTCAGGAAGGATTCGATGCGGTTCTGGTCGGATATCCGCTGAAGCAGGTCGCCCACCATTTTGGCGTCGAAAAAGCCGATAGGGAGCTTCATCAATTTTGTCAGAAAATCGGAGATCAGGGATACGTTGATGCGGGTACCGATGTGCAGCAACAGCCAGTTCTGGATCACGGTGACTGTCGTTTGCCCCAGGAACAGCATTAACTGGGCGATCAGGATGAGGTAGATGAAACCGATGTTCTGGTTTTGTATTCCTACATCGACCAGCGCCTGGGTAAGGAAGGGGAAAATGAGCTGGAACAGGCTGGCCAGAACGAGGCCCAGGAGCAGCTGGACAAAATACCTTCTGTAGGGTTTCAGATAGGTTCTGAGGAAAAGATAATTGACGCTTCTGCTTGTGTCCTCACCCTTTTCGTAGAACTCGGGAGTGGGCTCCAGCAAAAGGGCAATGCCGTATTCTCCGTCGCTCTGCCAGTGCTGGCGGAAAGTATCGTGATCCAGCTTGAATTTTCCCGCTGCCGGGTCGGATATCCAGACGTATTTTTTGCTGATCCTATAGACGGCCAGGAAATGTTCCTGGCGCCAGTGCACAATACAGGGTAGGGGGGCATCCACCAGAGCGGCCTGGCCATTGGGCCCGCTTTTGAAGGGCAGCTTGGCCGACAGCGCCCGCATGCCGATATGTTCAGCCGCTTCGATAATGCCATGCAGTGAGACACCCTCCCTGCCGATGTAGCTGTGTTCGCGCAGATACTGCAGAGCGTAATCCCTGCCATAGTATTTCGCTACCATGCGCAGGCAGGCCGCGCCGCAGTCCATCTGGTCCAGTTGGAAGAAATGTGGAAATCTGTCGAGCATTAAAGAGGCTGGTAGTTGATGCGTTCAGGAATGCAGAAAGATAATAAATAAAGCAGGGATTTGCGGCCAGGATACCCATTGTCGTGGGTTCAGGGCCGCTGATGCCGTTCTCCGGCCTTGTAGTCCGCTTCCCGGTAAGCCTCCAGCGCTTCCCGGAACTTCCGGGCCCAGGGCCCCACTTTGCCGTTGCCGATGGTGTGGTTATCGGCCCAGACGATGGGCATTACGCTTTTATTGGTGCCGGTGATGAAGGCCTCCCGGGCCCGGAACAGCTCTTCCAGGCGCACTTCCCGCTCGATAATGGGCAGCTGGCCTTCTGCGATATCCAGCACTGAGCGGCGGGTGACGCCATAGAGTATATTGGCATGCGGGGTGATGAGCTCCTCTTTATCGGAAATGAGGAAAATATTGGAGCGCACGGCCTCCAGCAGGATGCCGTTGGCGTGGTAGAGGACTTCCAGTGCGTTTGCCTGCCTGATCTGCGGCAGCAGTTTAATGCCGGACAGATAGTTGATGGTCTTGATCTCGGGCCATTCGCGCTGGTAGTTATGGGTGATAAGGCCTACGCCATCCTGAAAGTAGGCTTCCGGCAGGTTGGGGTAGGGGTGGATCAGCACAATGAGGTTGGCTTCGCCCGGCGAATAGCCGTCCGGGGAGTATCCGCCGGTGAGGACCAGGCGTATGGCTCCCTGGGTTTGTCCGTTGGCGGCAATGAGCGCTCTGAGATGGCTGCTGAGTTTCGCCTTGCTCAGCGGCACCGCCAGGTTCATCTTTTCCGCCGATGCGAAAAAGCGGCTGAAATATGCCGTTTCCAGTAAAGGCTGCCCGTATTTGAAGAGAAAGTAGTCGAAAATGCCGTAGCCACGGAGAATGGCGAGGTCGGTGAGGCCGAGGCCAGCTTCGCTGAGTGGGAGTATGTCGCCGTTGAGGCTACAATATTTGGCCATGTTTTTAAAGCTAAGATACGTTTTTGGCTTTTTGGTTGTATGTGCGTGGAACCGGAGATATGCATACTCCGGCGGCCGGTGGCGCAGGCTGGAAGCTTTAGAAAAGCTGGAAGGCAAGCCACTTCACAAAATCTCCATAGGAGAACTTATTTTTTGAACACTATTTAAAGGCGCGAAAAAATCAGCCCAACCTTTGGGCTTTATCATTATTTTCCTATTTTCAATCCCCGCAGGAAAAGGGCCTTCGGAGCGTAGATTTGAATGCGTTTGGCTCCTGTAAAACAGGCAGCAGGCTAGCAATGATGATCATCTCCCCTCCCTCCGGGCGTGCTTCATTCCGGCGTTTACTAATCATCTTCAAAAAAAATAGGCCATATGAGCTTTGAAACCAAAAACATTAGAAACGTTGCTCTCCTTGGGCATCCCGGTTGTGGCAAGACGACCTTTTCAGAGTGCATGCTTTTTGAGGCAGGAGATATCACCCGCCGGGGAACCGTAGAGGAAGGAAATACGCAATCCGACTATACGGACTTGGAACGCGAACGCGGTAGCTCTATTTTCAGCGCCCTGATGCATGCAGAATGGAAAGATTCCAAGATCAATATCATCGATACTCCGGGCTTTGATGATTTTATCGGTGAGGTGGTTTCCGCCCTAAAGGTGGCCGATACGGCCGTTATGCTGCTCAACGCCAAGAACGGCGTCGAAGTAGGTACAGAGCTCATCTGGGAGTATGTCGAAAAGTTCGAAACCCCCGCTTTGTTCGTCATCAACCAGATGGACCACGAAAAGGCGGACTTTGAGGCCACCCTCGAGCAGGCAAAAAACCGCTTTGGCCATAATATCATTCCCGTACAATTCCCTTACTATACAGGCGCCGGTTTCAATTCCATCATCGACGCGCTGCGCATGGTGATGTATGTCTTCCCTTCCGACGGCGGCAAGCCCGAAAAAGAAGACATCCCCGCATCGGAGATGGAGCGGGCGCAGGAGATGCACAACGCGCTGGTGGAAGCTGCTGCGGAAAACGACGAAGGCCTGATGGAGAAGTTCTTCGAAGAAGGCTCGCTGACCGAGGAGGAACTGACGGAAGGGCTGCGCATCGCCATTGCCCACCAGCAGATATTCCCCGTGTTCTGCTGCTCGGCTACACAGAATATGGGCAGCGGCCGCATCATGGGCTTTATCAATGATATCTGCCCTTCGCCTGCCGACCGCCAGGCAGCCCGCCTGGATGGCACGGAGGAAACCCTGCCCTGTGACAGCGATGGCCAGACGACCATTTTTATCTACAAAACGATCTCGGAACCTCAGGTGGGTAGCGTCAACTATTTCAAGGTCTTTTCCGGCACCCTCAACAACGGCGATGAACTGATCAATGCCAAGAACAGGGGTTCCGAACGCTTTGGCCAGATCTTCATGGCTGAAGGCAAGAACCGGGAACAGGTCAACCAGATCAAGGCCGGCGATATCGGCGTGGCCGTAAAGCTCAAGAACTCGCACACGAATAATACGCTGAATGTCAAAGGTGTCGACCGGAAGATCAGGCTGATGGATTTTCCGGAACCCCGCATTCGCGTGGCCGTCAGCCCTCCAAGCAAGGGCGATATGGAGAAACTGATGAAAGCCCTGCACATCATCGCTGAGGAAGACCCCACCCTGCTGGTCGAACAGTCCAAGGCCCTGAAACAAACGCTGTTGCACGGGCAGGGGCAGCTGCACCTGGAGTTGATCAAACACCGCATTGAGTCCAACTACGGGGTTTCGATGGAATTCCTGAAGCCCCGCATTTCATACCGCGAAACGATCACTCGCGAAGCGAATACCATGTATCGCCATAAAAAGCAGACCGGTGGCGCCGGCCAGTTCGCCGAAGTACACATGCGTATAGAGCCTTATTCTGACGGTATGCCTGACCCCCACGGCCTGACCACGCGCAATAAGGAGATTGAAGAACTGCCCTGGGGCGGCAAACTCGCCTTCTACTGGTGTATCGTCGGCGGTTCTATCGACGCCAAATACTCCAACGCCATCAAAAAGGGTATCCTCTCCAAAATGGAAGAAGGGCCCCTCACCGGTTCCTATTGCCAGGATATCCGCGTCTGTATCTTCGACGGCAAGATGCACCCGGTCGACTCCAACGATATGGCCTTCATGCTGGCCTCTACCCAGGCCTTCAAGCAGGCCTTCAAAGAGTCCGCACCCCAGATCATGGAACCCATCTACACCCTCGATATCCTCTGTTCCGATGAAGTCATGGGCGATATCATGGGCGACCTGCAGACGCGCCGGGCGATCATCCTGGGTATGGGGGCCGAGGGGCATTACCAGAAGATCACCGCCAAGGCGCCACTCGCGGAACTCTATCAGTATTCCTCTACCTTGCGTTCACTGTCGCAGGGGCGCGCCAAATTCCACCAGGAATTTGCGGAATACAGCCCTGTGCCACATGACATCCAGGTGCGCCTGATGGAAGAATACGAAACGGAAGCAGCAGAGGCCTGATCCGGGGTATAGCTTCATAGCCTCACGGTTTCATGGCCTCATTGTCTCATGGTTGTGTTAGTGTTAGTAGCCATAGGACAATGAAACCATGAAACCGTGAAGCCATGGAAACCCTACAGGTTCCTGTTAGCCCTTACCACGCCTGCCGACATAAGCGCCAGCACGGCCACAAAACCCAGGCCGAAGCCCAGCCCGTAATGTTCTCCGATAAAACCGATGAGGGGCGGGCCGATCAGGAAGCCCACGATGCCTGAGCTGGCTACGGCCGCTATGCCTGTGCCCGGCGCTACACCCGGTGTCCGCGCGGCGGCGCTGAACAGCAAAGGCACCACTGTGGAAAAACCTATGCCAACGATGGTAAAGCCCAGTACGGCTGCCACAGGATGTGGGATCAGCACGGCCGTGCACAGGCCGGTTGCCCCCAGTAAGCTACCGGCAACCACAGTACGCCCATTGCCCAGCGCCTGGCGGATGCTGTCGCCTGCAAAACGGCCCAGGGCCATGGCCAGCGAGAAGCCCGCAAACCCAAGGCTGGCCACAAAGGGGCCCGACTGCAGGACATTGCGCAGGTATATGGCGCTCCAGTCGGCAACGGCCCCTTCCCCGATCATAATGCAGAACCCGACCAGGGCCAGTCCCCAGATGGACTTTGGGGGTATGGTAAAGCCCGAACCGCCCTTACTGCTGTGAGGGATTGTAGCTATTATCGGGCGCAGCAGCAGCTGGAGGCCTACCATCAGCAGGGCAAGCCCGATAAGGTGCCCCTGTAGAGGGATGCCGGCCGCAGCGATCAGCCCCGAGCTTCCGGCGCCGATCATGGCGCCCAGGCTGAACATGCCGTGGCAGGCCGACATGATGGCCAGGCGGTAGTGGGACTCTACAGCGGCGGCCGCTGCATTCATCGAAACATTCATAAGGCTGTTGGCCAGGCCTACAATATACAGGGCGCCCATCAGCCCCCACTGGCTGGTGGCAAAGGAAGGGAGCGGGATCAGCGCACAGAAAGCTAACGTAGCCAGCATCATGGCCCTGCCCGCCGACAGGCGGCCGATCAGCCAGCCTGCCAAAGGCGTGATGGTCAGCGCGCCAAGGGGAAGCCCTAAAAGGGCAAGCCCTAACTGGCCCTCGCTGAGGCCGAGGCCCGCCTGTACTTCAGGCAGCCGGGCGAGCCAGCTCCCGAAAAGTATGCTTAATGTCATGAAGGTAAGGCCTACCGATAAACTCGGCAGGTGAAACGTGAATACTCTCAAGGTACGGATCATACGGTCTTTTTTACCCCCTCGCCCGGCGGTGGCACCATACTTATTTAGGTAACCGGCAGGCCGGGGGCGGTGTTCTAATGGCCCTAAAAAAAGGGCGCCCGCCAAGGTGGCGGGCGCTTACTTCCATATAGTGTATGAAACTTAACTAATCATGCTGCAAAGATAGCCGTATGCGCCTATGCGGCGCTACTACGGTTTTTACCGGTTTTGATACCAGATTGATAGTAAGGGATACTTTGGAACTATAAACCGAGGCAAAACGCTATGAGCGCACCAGTGTGATAACAGCCATGTAGTCAATATACCTGGATTGGCTTGAAAAAAATGGTTTTATCGCACAGGGATACACTTTTTGCCCATTCGGTCAACCCCTCATTTTTGTCGGTTGGCCCTATTCATCTGCCGTGGCCTATGCGAACTTTTTGCGTCAAGCGTTTGTATAGAAAGTGTGGATTTGACACGAACCACTGTGCTGCGGGAAGTTGAATTATTCTCGTAGCCCTAACCAAGCTCTAAAACGCCGAAATGCGCTTCCTTCAATCCTAACCTTTCCCCGGTACAGACAAATGTGAGATCATGTGCTCAGGGCATAACCATAGCCCTGTGCCGGTAATGTTGCAGTAAAGAAATCAAGCAGAAGCCTATGAAAGCCATATTAGAGAAAATAGAACCCGTTTTTGGAAATTCCTTTACCCTCCGCCGGTTCGACAGCTCACCGGAATGCAACAGGCCCAGCTGGCATTTTCATCCGGAGTACGAGATCGTATACATCTCCAATGGCCGTGGTAAGCGCCATATCGGCGACCATGTGTCCTATTTTGAGGATGGCGACCTTATCTTTCTGGGCCCCAACCTTCCCCACTTTGGTTTTACCGAAGAGCTTTATGAAGAACACACCGAGATCGTCGTGCAGATGAAGGAAGATTTTCTGGGGGAGGCCTTTCTGCAAAAACCGGAGATGGCGGAGATCCAGCAGTTGTTCCAGCGGTCGCGCCAGGGGCTTTCCTTCAGCGGGCCGATCCACCGGCAGGTGGGGGAAAAGCTGGAAGAGATGATGGAGATGGGCCACTTCGAGCGGTTGCTCGCCCTTTTGTCCATTCTGCAGGAGCTGGCCCAAAGCGCTGATTATGAAATGTTCAACGCCAATGGTTTTGCCATAGAGGTCAGTGCTCAGGACCAGGACCGGATGGAAGCGGTTTTCGGATACGTGGGGGATAATTTCCAGCAGGAGGTCAGCCTGGATGATGCGGCCCGGCAGGTGAACATGACCGTGCCGGCATTCTGCCGTTACTTTAAGAAGCTGACCAGGAAGACGTTCAGCCAGTTCGTCAACGAGTTTCGCATAGCACACGCCTGCCGCTTACTGGCCGACGATAACCTTACCATAGCCGGGGTAAGCTTTGAAAGTGGATTTAATAACCTGTCGCATTTCAACAGGCAGTTTAAAAATATCACGGGCCTGAGCCCCCGGGAATACCGGAAGAATATCAAAAAGGTCGTCTCTTAACGGGCGAAGTAAAGTTTCCTCCACAAAAAGGTGGAACTTTTCCGAATGCAAGCTACATTTGCCGTTAACTCTAATAAAAACCAGTTCCCATGAATAGAGCAACGGTATTGGCACTTGCGGCCATGATCTTTTTTGGCTGTACCCCACAGAATAATGAAGAGGCCCGGCAACTGATCATCGGGCAGTGGAAATACGACACCAAGGCCATACTGGAAGATGTGGCCCAACGCAAGGTCTCCGACCAGGAGCGGGCGGTCGTGCAGGGCGTTATGGCCGTGTATCAGGATGCCATATTTGACTTCCAGGCCGACAGCACCCTGCTGGTGATGTCCAACGGCATCTATCAATACGGGAACTGGAAACTGAGCAAAAACGGGAAATCCCTCTACCTCAACCTGAGCGGGCAGGACCAGCCCAATACCATACAAGAGCTGAACCCCAACCACATCATCCTTTCTCCCGACCCCCAGCGAGGCATTCCCTACACCCGCATCTTCATTCCCGCCGGCGGCCAGTAAAATAGGCTTTGACCGGCATGGGGACTGTATCAAAAGAGCCTGCATAAGGAAAAAACGCAGGCTTACTTCTGAGACAGCCTCCATCACAACCTGGCATGTGGCGCATTGTTAATCATTATATAATTCCTGCTTTACAAATACTTCACATATAAGCCTGAATTTGCGCGAATTATTCCCGAAGGCCCCGCCCAAAGGGACATCGTCACACATATTCAGGTGCTATGAAGCGCGAATTAGACATCGTTATTATCTCCGATACTCATTTGGGCACTTACGGCTGCCATGCGGCGGAACTGCTCAACTACCTTCGGAGTATTAAGGTGGATACGCTGATCCTCAACGGCGATTTCATCGATATGTGGCAGTTTCGCAGGCGCTACTTCCCCAGGGAGCACATTCAGGTGATCCAGCGCATCCTGAAAATGGCTGCCAAGGGCACCAAAGTATACTACATCACGGGCAACCACGATGACGCTTTGCGGCGTTATTCCGACTTTTCCTCCGGCAATATCCATCTGCGCGACAAGCTCATCCTCAAACTTAAGGGCCAGTCTTACTGGATATTCCACGGTGATATCTTTGACGTTTTTATCCGCATTTCCCCCTTTATCGCCAAGCTGGGCGGCAAGGGTTATGACTGGCTTATCCTGTTCAACCGTTTTATCAACAAGATCAGGATGGCAATGGGCCTGCAGCGCATGTCGTTTACGAAACGCATTAAGGACGGCGTGAAAAAAGCCGTGAAGTTTGTCGGCGATTTTGAGCAAACAGCAATACGGCTTGCGGCCGAAGAGCAATACGACTACGTCATTTGCGGCCATATTCACCGGCCGCAGATGCGCGTACAGGATGTAAAGGGGCGAAAAATAACCTACCTCAACTCGGGCGACTGGATTGAAAACCTGACTGCCCTGGAATACAAGTGGGGCCGCTGGTCGATCTATGAATACGACCCCGCCGATTATGAATACGTCAACCCCATGCTGCGCGTCAAAGACAAGGACTATCAGGCCGTAGAAGATGACGAAGAACAAAGCGACAGCAGCAATCAGGATGCAGAAGCTTTTCTCCATTACATGCTCGGCCGCCCCGAGGGCCAGCATGAGATGCCTCCTTTGTAAGAGCGGCTACGGCTTCGGTTTTTTCCCTACAGATATCATATTGGCGAACAGCCGGAAAGCGCCGGGCACACCTGCAGGCAATTCCCTGAAAAAGGAAAGGCCGGTATAAATGAAATAGCCCTTTCCGTACTGGGCGGCCAGTACGCTGCCGAGCTCGGGGCCTTCGCCCGGGTCATTACACGAGAAAACAGGCTCGTAGTGTTTCTCGTCCCATGAGCTGGCGAAATAAAGGCCGCGTTCCTGCACCCACCCTTCAAAATCGCTTGCCGAAATTTCGTTCGGCCAGTTCAGGATAGGATGCCTGGGGTCGACAAAACGCATATCGGCCTGTTCAGAGGTTACCCGGCCGTTGCCCACTTTCATGGGGTAAGGCGCTATTTCATCCATAGGCATCACCAGGTCGGAATCGAACCGGGAGGCCTTGATGTATTGCACCAGCAAGGTGCCGCCCTGCCTGACGTATTCCAGCAATGCCGGCTGGTGGAAGGCCAGCCAGCCGTCTGTATTATAAGCGCGGATACCCATAACGATAGCGTCGAATTGTTTCAGCTGCTCGGGCTGCATATCGGCTTCCGTGAGCAGTACGACTTCGTAGCCCACCTGTCGCAGGCTGGCCGGCACATCGTCGCCTGCGCCCATGATATAACCGATGCGTTCGCCGGCCTTTTCGAGCTTCAGCCGTACGGCCCGCGCCTGAGCGTCGAGCAGTACCGCCTGGGTAGGAATGTGTGGGTAATCCAGTTTGTGTAGTTCCTGGTGGTACACCCGCCTGCCGATGCGCACGACGGGGTGTATGGCCCCTTCGCTGTCTGATTCGGGCGGGTAAAGGGTGAAGGCCACTGCCTTCACTTCGTCCTTTCGGGCCAGTTCAACGGCCACCTCCGAGGGTTCTGCCCGCCAGCCGGGGGGGCACTCCAGGCTAACGGCCCCACTGGTATTATCGCGCCCCGCACGCACCTGCACCTCCACCGTTTGAGGCTCGCCGCTGGTGAAGATGTACACCGTGCTGGCCAGGCTGGTAAATACCGGTGGTGTGATCTCGAAGGGCTCATAGGACTCTCCTGCGACAGGGTCGCGGTGTTTGTACATCACTTCTTTGCTGATGCTTACCGACAGGCCCGCTATTGTCAGGTTAAACTGCACTTTCAGGCTGTGTGGTGTTTCGGGGAGCCCGCGAAGCGGCTGCTCTTTTACTTCGTACATGCCCAGCTTGGCAGGCTGCTCCAGCCAGTATGCGTTGGTGTAGGCGATATTATCCGGCAGTAGGGCCGTTTTCCTGATCGTGACGTCCTGGTTGCCGGCCAGGGCCAGGGCCAGGCTGGTATCCATAGCCATAGGCAGGAAGCTGAGAGATTCCAGAGTTACATCTACCGGTGAGCGGTTGATGGCCTCTATCGCCAGGTTTATCGCTTCCCCTGGCGTGGCCGAAGGGCCTTCTGCCGATGCTTCGAGATAGAGGCCCAGGCAGGCCTGTAACACAACCCTGGCCTCTTCCATTTTTACCTGTTTCCAGAAGCCGTCGGGCAGGGCTTCCATCAGCTGGTATGCTTTCATCAGTTTTGGGGCAACGGCGTAGGGCTTCTGGAAGTCGAACTGCGATTCAACCTCTGCCAGAAGCTTGCCGATAGCTTCCCCTCCCGGCAGGCGCTGCCAGCTGGTGTTGATGCCGTCGAACAAGTGGCTTTTGTCGGCGGGCATATCGCCTTTGATGAGCTCCAGGTACTCCAGGTTTTCGCCGCGCGAGAGGCTGCTGCCGAACCCCTGGCTTTTGTGCATGCTGCGGGCTTCTGACGACAATTCGTTGTTCGACAGGCCCCGGGTAGGGTAATACACCCCTATATCGACGACGGCCATATTGGATTTGTCAACCTTGCTAAAGGCTTCGCGGCTTCCGTAGCTCCACCAGGATGTGTTGTAGAACAAACGGCTGGGCTGCCAGGTGGAGACGTACTTCAGTTGTTCGGGAAAGGCCTTGGGGTCGGCTGCCAGGCTGAATGCTTCGTTGGCCAGCATGGCAGAGGCCGTATGGTGGCCATGAGTCGTGCCTGGGGTCCGGTGGTCGAAACGCGTGATGATCAGGTCGGGTTGCCATTTTCGTATCGCCCAGGCCACGTCGGCCAGTACTTCGTCGCGGTTCCAGATGCTCAGGGTCTCGTCGGGGTTTTTGGAATACCCGAAATCGATGGCGCGGCTAAAGAACTGCCTGCCGCCGTCGATGCGGCGCGCGCCCAGCAGTTCCTGAGTCCTGATGGCGCCCAGCAGCGGCCCGATCTCGGGGCCGATGAGGTTCTGCCCGCCGTCGCCCCGTGTAAGGGACAGATAGGCAGCTTCGGCCTTGGCCTCGTTGCCCAGGTAAGCGATCAGGGCCGTGTTCTCGTCATCGGGATGGGCGGCAACGTAGAGGGCCGAGCCCAGAAAGTTCAGCTTTCGGATCGCTTCGTAGGTTTCGGCAGAGGACCAGTGTTTCGGGGCCTGGGCCCAGGCAGCCAGGCCGGAGGCGAGCATCAGGCAAAACAACAGCAGGTGTTTCCTTTGTAGCATCATGCGAAAGGTTTTTTTGTTCAAAGGCATAAATATAGAAAGGAATAATGGAAAGAATAGTTGAAGGCGGGAGAAGCGGGTGTGGTGAAAATACAACACCCTCGGGCTTTGTACAAAGCCCGAGGGTGTAGATAAGGGGCCCCTTTACTTGGCTGCCCCTGCTGCGCTGATCAGTTCGTTGTAAGCCTGCGAGGCCTGGTTGGCCGCGTCAGCAGCTGCGGAGGCCTGTTCATTCCAGGAGGCTGCATTTTCCGTACCGGTGGTGGCCATAGCCTTCAGGTTGTCGATGGTAGCCTGTACGTCTTTCGGTAGCTTTTTGTTGGCCAGCCCTTCTTTCAGAGCCTCCATGTTTTCACCTTCCTTTTGCCATTTGCTGACAAATTCAAAAGCGGTTTGGGCAAGCTGCCCCAGGCTGGCCATCTGGCCCTGCACCCCCTGCTTCAGTTCGTCGATCTTGGTTTTTTGTTCATCGGTAAGCTTAGCCATTACCGTTTCGTCCGGATTCATTGCCGAGAGCGCCGATTTGGCCATGTCCTGTGTCTGGGAGATCTTGTTTACGGCCTCTGTCACCTGGGCTGTAGCGGCGTCCCAATCGGTGGAGAGGGTGTTAATCGCTTCCTGAAATTTGCCGACATTGCTGCAGGAAAACGCGAGCGCCAGGAGTGAGACAAGGATTAGATTACGCATAGTTGGTTGGTTTTGGTAAAATTTGGTGGAAAATCCATTGCAGAAACGCTGCGATGCGTTTCTTTGTTATTCGTCTTCTTAAGAAAATGTTAAAATTGCCGGCCCGTATGGCGGCTTTGCAGCACAGCCGTATGAAAAGCCTCTATAAACCTGGCAGGAACATTCCAGGTGCTTATTGTGTTTTATACACTTATTCCTAAATTTATCCTTCGATAACACATTACCGACAAAAAAGGCCTTATGAAAAAGCCTTCTAAATACGTCTGCATACATGGCCATTTTTACCAGCCGCCGCGGGAAAACGCCTGGCTGGAAGCCATAGAGGTTCAGGATTCGGCAACGCCTTTTCACGACTGGAACGAGCGCATCAATTTTGAATGTTATGCACCCAATGCTGCGGCCCGCATTCTGGACCGCGACAATTGTATCGTCAATATCCTCAACAATTACGCCCGGATCAGCTTCAACTTCGGCCCTACTTTGCTTTCCTGGATGGAAAAGGCCGACCCCGAAGCCTATGCGCTCATCCAGGATGCCGACCGGCAGAGCGTGGAGCATTTCGGCGGGCATGGTTCGGCAATCGCTCAGGTGCATAGCCACCTGATCCTGCCCCTTGCCAACCGGCGCGATAAAGAGACCCAGGTGAAATGGGGTATCCGCGATTTTGAATACCGCTTCAACCGCAAGCCGGAAGGGATGTGGCTGGCCGAAACGGCCGCCAATACGGAAACGCTGGAAGTGCTGGCGGAAAACGGCATCAGGTATACCATCCTCGCGCCCCGCCAGGCCAAAGCCTTTCGCAGATCCGGTGATGGCCCCTGGACGGAACTGTCGCCCGGCAGTATCGATACGCGCCGCCCGTACCTCTGCCGGCTGCCTTCAGGAAAGGCCATCGTGCTCTACTTTTACAATGGCGGCATAGCCCAGGGGGTGGCCTTCGAAGGCCTGCTGAACAACGGCCGCTATTTTGCGGAGCGTTTTGTCGAGTCGTTTTCCCCTAACGACACTCCCGAACTGTCCCATATCGCTACTGACGGGGAAAGTTATGGCCACCACCACCGGCACGGGGAAATGGCGCTGGCCGCCTGCCTGAACCATATCGAGGCGAATAACCTGGCGACGATCACCAACTATGGCCAGTACCTGGAGCTTTTTCCGCCTGAGTACGAAGTTCAGATCTACGAGAACAGCTCCTGGAGTTGCGTGCACGGGGTGGAACGCTGGCGTTCCAACTGCGGGTGTAACAGCGGTGGGCGGCCCGACTGGACGCAGGAGTGGCGCAAGCCGCTGCGCGAAGCGCTCGACTGGCTCCGCGACCAGCTTATCCCGCTCTATGAACGCCAGGCCTCCAGCCTGCTGAAAGCACCCTGGGAAGCCCGCAACGACTATATCGAGGTGTTGCTGACCCGCTCGCCCAAAGCGGTCAATGCTTTTGTCGAACGCCATGCCCGCCGCAAGCTGGCCGAAGAGGAACGGATCACCCTCCTGCGGCTGATGGAGATGCAGCGCCACGCCATGCTCATGTTCACCAGCTGTGGCTGGTTCTTCGATGAGATCTCGGGTATTGAGACGAACCAGATCCTGCAGTACGCCAACAGGGCTATCTATTATGCCCAACAGGTTGGCGGGCCGGGTTTGCATGACAACTTCATCGGCATGCTGGCCAAGGCCCCCAGCAACGTGTATGAGAACGGAGCCACCAGCTACCTCAAGAACGTCGCCCCGGCACGGGTCAACCTGGGCCGGGTAGGGATACACTACGCCATCTCCTCGCTTTTTGAAGCGTACCCCGAGCATCTCGAGTTTTTCAACTATCTGGCCGATAGCGAGGAGTTCTCTCTGCTTACTGCGGGTATCCAAAGGCTGGCACTGGGGCGTACGACGGTACATTCGAAGACGACCCAGTCCCAAAAACACTTTAGCTTCGCCGTCCTGTACCTCGGCCAGCAGGATATCATCGGCAACGTTTCGCTGAATATGAATCGCGAGGTGTATGACCAGATGGCGGCCGAGATCAAGTCGGCATTCAAGAATAACGACCTGGCCGAGCTGATCGGGCTGATGCAGGAGTATTTCGGCAAGAAGAAGTATTCCCTGCGCCATCTTTTCAAGGAGGAAAAGCAAAAGATACTCAGCCTGATCACCCAACGAAGCCTGGAGCAGGCCGAGCAGGCCCTGCGCGATATCTACAACGACAACTACCAGCTGATGGCCAGCATGGCCGATGACGATGTCGCGCTGCCTCCCATTTTCCGCAGCGCTGCCGAATTTATCGTCAACCGCGACCTGGTGCGCGCTTTTGAGAACGGCAGCCTCAATATCCGCGAACTGCGCCGGCTCTATGCCGAGTTCCGGAAGTGGGATATCAGGCTGTCCAATATCCAGGCCTTCAAACTGGCGGCCAGCGAACGCCTGTTCCGCGAGATCCAGCAGCTCGATACGACTGAAGCGGCCCTCGACCGCCTCCAGGGCCTGAACGATATCCTGGAATTGCTGGAAAAGCTCAACATTCACCTGGACTTTTGGCGCAGCCAGAATCTGTACCTGTCCCTGGTGCAGGGGTACAGGAAGCAGGAATGGGTGTTCAGTAGCTCGGAATGGCAGGAAGCCTTCCTGAAACTGGGTAAATTGCTCAAAGTGCGCGTTGAAGCGTGATGGGCTCGTAAAACATTCGACAGCATGAACGTAGTGATCGCCACACCACGCATTTCCCTCCGGCTACTCACGCCCGATGACGCTGCTTTCCTCCTGGAGTTGCTGAACAGCCCCGGCTGGCTGCAGAACATCGGTGACCGCGGCGTAAAAACGATCGCCGCCGCGCAGGCCTATGCTTCGGAACGGATCATCAAAGGTTATACGGAAAACGGCTTCGGCCTGTATGTGATGGCCCTTAAAGGACAGGATGACATCCCCATCGGCCTGTGTGGCCTGATCCGAAGGCCCGGGCTGGAAGACGTCGATATCGGTTTTGCATTGCTCCCGCAGTACATGGGCCAGGGGTATGCGTTCGAAGCCGCGTCGGCTGTGATGGACCATGCCCGCAACAGCCTGAAGATACCGCGCATCGTAGCGATTACCTTGCCCACCAACAGCGCTTCCATAAAATTGCTGGAAAAGATCGGGCTCCGGTTCGAACGTATGGCCAACCTGCCCAACGACCCGGAAGAGCTGATGTTATACGGAAGTAACCTGTAAGCCAGGATACAAACAAGTTCTACGCTATCTTTTTACAAACCGCTCAGCCCAAACACCCTCGTCCGTTTGGAGTACGAGGCTGTATACTCCCGGTTTCAGATCCTTAATATCCAGCACAATACTCGTGGCTGAAGGCCCTTCAGCGAAAGATACGGTTTTCACCAACTGGCCTAATTGGCTATAGACAGCCAGCAGCCGGCGGCCATTGTATTTTTCCCCAAACTGTACATACAATTCTTCAGAAGCTGGGTTGGGGTAGATCTGCAGCCCGGCAGGGCGTCGGCCCGTAATGCCGGAAACAATGTCCACCGCCGCATCAGGAACTCCAGAGAACGGTTCTCTGTGGCCTACGCTATCGATGGCCGTGACATAAAGCTCGTAATGGTTGCCATATTCACCGGCAAAAGCGAGGTTGTTCTCGGATGTACTTTGCCAGATGTGATAGTCGCCACCATTCACTGAAACCATTACTTCAAAGTTCCTGATGCCGGAGCCCTGGTCGGCGCCGGTTATCTGTAAGGTGAATACGGAATCAACAGCGGTGGTTTGCACGCTGAGTTCCGATTCAGGAGGCAACAGGTCGAAAGTGTTGAGGTATTCATTGGTCAGTATGGGCTCGTTGACGTCAAACACGATGCTTGCCCTGTTGCGGGCCGATTCTCCGTGCTGGATGCCAGGCTTCAGCCCGATAGAATAGGTGACAAACCCTTCGCCTTCCGGGCTGTCGAGGTTGGGGGGGAGGAAGCCCCCGAGGGGGTCGGCGGTAAGCGCCATGGTGGCGGGGTCGAGCGATGTGAAATGCCACTGCAGAACGCCCTGTGCCTTGTCGAGGCTGCCCTGGATGCGGACGATCAGGTTCTTTTCAGGCCGAAGGTCTACATCGCGTGCGAAATCCGTAAAGCCGGGGGCAGGGTAGAGGATGGTATCGCCAAAGCTGATGGGGCCGAAGGTGAATTCCTCCAGGTCGAGCCTCGTCATATCCAGCGTGTCGGCAATGAATACCTCCTGTGCAGGCGCCGTCGCATCGGCTTTGTTCTCAAAGCTGACTTTGTAGGCCAGCCTGCCGTAGTCGTTTATATAGTTCAGGCTGCCGAACCCCTGAGGCCCGTATTTCGCGTTGGGGTCACGCGAGGAAGCCGGGTAGTAGAGGATCTGTAAAATGGAAAAAGGCGACGGCCAGAAGCCTTTTTTGCAGTCCTCGGTTTCCTGAGCCCCATCAACGGCGGAGGTGATGGCGTTCATTACCCCTCCTAAGGGCAGCGAAGCTACGCTCAACCCGCACTCGAGCAGGGCTGTGCCGATGTTCCATCCGGCATGGCGTGTATCCAGGTTTTCAAAAGCCGAGGGCGTAGGTGGGTCGCCTTCTACGATATTGGATGTTATGGAAAAGGCGCTGAGCAGGCAGGTGCCGCCGGGTATAAAGCCGATGCCTGCCTTGGCGATGGCTTTGGCTATGGCAAACGTTATACAGGCCTGCACGTAGGGTGACAGCGGGCTCTGGTAAAAAGGCGGGCTGACAAAGGTGCGGATGGGAAAGCTTTCCAGGCCGTCCGTTTTGACCCGCAGGCTGATGTTGAGCGACGATTGCGCCGGCAAATAGGGGAAATATAAAGGATAAAGCCGCTCGCCAGACGGCCGGTCGAACAGGCTGTCTACTACGATGTATTCGCCGATGGCGTCCAGCTCATCGCTCCAGCCATTATCGATGGCCAGCTGAGGCTTTTCCAGGTTCAGGTTGAGGAACTCCACCTGCACGCCGGGAGCGTCGGGCACCAGCACCCAGAGCATGACGCCATAAGCGTCTCTGTTGGAGCTATTGCCTATGGTGAGGGTTTGCGGCGTCCAGCGCCCTTTGAGGATGGTGCCGCCTCCGTTGTAACTCACCCACGGCTGAGGGGGCTGGGCTGCCTGCATGGTAAAGGCGGAAGGCAGGGCCTGCTGGCCGCTGCCTGACTGTACGATGACATCCCATTGGCCCAGCGGCTCTTCTTCGAGCGCAAAAACCGCAGTGAGGCACCCTTCCGTGAGAATGTTCTTCACCGCGATGATATCCGGTTCGCCGGCCTTGTGCAGCACGGCCGTGCTGTTTTCCGCGAACCCGCCTCCATAAATGTAGAGGGTGATACCGCCGTTATTTCCACCGAAAGTGGGATATATGTGGCTGATCCCCTTTACGCTCACCGTTTCACAGTAGGTATCGTAGTTACTGCCTGCGAACACGCTGAGACATACTTCATAATCGCCGGGCGCATCGTAACTGTGGGCCGGGTTGGCCAGGTGTGTAGTGTCGCCGTCCCCAAAATCCCATTCATGAAATTCGCTTTCCAGTGCCTGAGGGGTAAAGTAAAATGATATGGCCTGCTGGGTATAGCTGAACTTCACCTGCAGGTCCCGTATCGGGTTATCCGCCGTCGATTCGACATACATCAGATACCCTGTATTTCCGTGGCCGCTCAGGTCGGCCACCTGGCCGGTTTCAGATATTTCGTCGAAGGAATAATAGGCCTGTAATCCGGCCTCACTACCTTCAAGCGTGGTGAACTTGCGCGCTTTGATGTCCTCCTGGCTTAGCTGGATATTCCAGAACCGCAATTCGTCGACTTTACCTGTAAAGGCATAAAATTCGGAATCATTGGTAGCGCCGAGGTACCAGTTGGCAACATCCGTTTTCAGTGCACCCGTAGCGGTGGCCTGAGCGGCAATTTTCCCGTTGACGTACAGGCGGAAGTTGCCGCCTTCCCCATTATCGGCATAGGTGATGGCAATATGGTTCCAGTAATTATCCCTGATGTAAGCGCTTAATACGTAGGGGCCGGTTTCGGTTACGATGCCGCATAACAGGTGCTCGGGGTCATAGCCGTCCGTCCAGAGCTGGAAAGAACTGGGATCCCAGGCGTTCCAGCTGGCGCCGGTCAGCTGAGTCAGTATCCTCCCAGTGTTGTTGTTTTCGGGTTTCAGGAGCAATTCGATGGACATGGCCTGGCTGAATACCAGGTTGTCATGCAGCGGTATGGCCATATTGTCGAAGCGTTCGTAACCCGAGCCGTTGCCCGGGTTGGGCGTCACGCCCAGTTGCAAAGCCAGGTTATCCGTTGCTGTGGGTTGGTAGCCGGGGTTGAGGCGGCGGTAGAAGATGTCGTAATCCGTGAATACGCCGGTTTCCAGCCAGGCGCGCCCCCCTGAGTAGGTTATGTGCAGCTGCCCGTTTTCGCCCATAGCGGCAGCCGTGTATTGAGCGCCCAGCGACCAGTTGCCCACGTAAAGCGGGCTGAAGGCATCGCTTTCCGGGGATAAAAAGCCTACTACGGGCCCCGGAGCCACCAGTATGGCCCCGCTGCCCGCCGGGTTGGCAAGCAGCACGGGCTGCCACATGCCCCGCACGTGGTAGTTGTCGGGCTGAGTATATTCGTAGGCTTCGGAAAAAGTGGATCCGCCGTCGGTGGATTTGGCGACAAACATGCGGGAGTCCGTTTTGACATAACAGGCATAGACCTCATCGCCATTGATGGCGATGGTCTCCAGCCCGGCCTGTAACACATTGATATCGGTGGCCAGCGCCCTGGCTTCGGCAAAACTCTGTCCGCTGTCATTGGAGACGGCAACGAATATGGTACTTTGGTTCTGTTCGTTCCACCCTGCCCATATCATGGCAACGCGGCTGCCGTCGTTTGCTATTTTAGCGGTATAACCCCAGTTGTAGTCCATGTTGAAAAAAGTGTGGTGCTGGCCGCTTTGGGCTGGTGTCGATATTAATACATCGGAAAAGCTGTTGCCGTCGTCCTGGGAGCTTACAAAGTGGAGCTCGTTGTCGTAATTGTACCACGGGCCAATGGCCTGAAGGTAGTAGAAGTATATCCTGCTGCCAGCGGTGCGCACGTCCCAATGGCTCAGAGTGCGAGGGGTATAATCACCGGAGGCTACCTTGTCGGTGAAGGTAGCGCCATTGTCGTCGGAGTGGAAAAAGTGCACGGCCTGGGTAACGCCGCAATAGTGGCAGCCCCATACAACGGCCAGGTTTACCTTGCTGCCGTCGCCGCTGGCCCGAAGGTATTTCAGCTCATTGGGAACGGAATAGATATCCTTCGGGGCCTCAAAAGCGGCTCCTCCGTTTGTGGAGCGGTAATAAACCAGCACGTAGTCGTTGTTATCCGGGTTTCTTTTGATGGCCGCAATATGTACGTAATTGCCGTAGACGAACAGTCTGCGGTGGGTTCTGTCGCTGTCGAAAGCATTACTCGATACCAGCAATATTTTCGGCTGCCAGCTTATCCCGCCGTCAACCGACCGCCGGTAATACAGGTTCGTCAATCCGTTATTGATGTTGAAATTCAGCCAGAGCAAATGCACGGTATTCCCGGTAACGGCGATCTCCGGCTGCGAATCGTCGATGCCGAGCGGCGCTTCTCCGGCTCCTTCTGAAAGGTTGGTTATCCAATTGGAGAACTCGGGATTGGTGGCCGTGGCCATTTCGGATAAGAAAAAACAAAGGCCCAAAGCCAGGATGGAAGTATATAGTATGCCCCTCATATTGTTTGGTTTTTCATTTTCCCAGTCCATGGCACAGGTGTTAAATCGCAATCTCAATGGGGGATGTATTCCTGTCAATGACAAATGCCGCCAGATACAGGTGATATTTGTCAGGGCAGGGGAAGGTAGGGCCCAACCAGCTCTTAAAGCAGATATCTGCTAAGGAAGCAAACGCCTTTTCGTAAATTCGGGGCAAAAAGAACCCTGTATGATGAGAGCATACCTTTTTATTACCATACTGGCCGTCGTGCCGCTGCTGAGCAGTTGTGGAGGCAGCGGGCAGGATAGTAGCGAAACTGAAACAGCAGACAAGCCCGCGCTCAGCCGCGATTCCATGCGCCTTTTGTACCAGCAGTTCTACGCCGCCCGTACGGATTCGATGCCGGCGTACCAGCCCAGGGGCGAAGGGCATTTGTACCCCGTCGATGAGGCGCCGCTCGATACCGTTTTTTACGTTTTCCGCGAGCAGCTGCGCCGGGCCGTCCACAACCGCGATGTGTTCGCCCTGCTGGATGCTACCGCCAAGGACATCAGCATCAGCTTTGGAGAAGAGAACGGCTTCGCCAAATTTGTCAATACCTGGAGCCTGGATTCCAAACAGCCCGACACCCTTGAGGTCTGGGGCATCCTGGAACAGATATTGGACGGTGGCGGTACTTTTACCGATGGGCGCAAGAACTTCGAAGCACCCTATGTGGCTTCCACCTGGCCGGAAAAGTACGATGCCTTTGACTATGGCGCAATTACAGGGGCAGGCGTACGCCTCAGGGCG
Organism: Lewinellaceae bacterium; assembly: GCA_020636255.1. Taxonomy (GTDB): domain Bacteria; phylum Bacteroidota; class Bacteroidia; order Chitinophagales; family Saprospiraceae; genus JACJYE01. The sequence goes on along the minus strand of JACJYE010000008.1, from coordinate 250,855 downwards.
CAACCCAACCTCAACAGCCGCATTCTGGAAACCATTTCCCACAACATCGTGCTGGTGCTGAGTGAGGATCAAAACCAGGAGATCGACGGTGAATCCTACCCCTGGATACAGGTGGAAACCCTGGGTGGCGTTCAGGGTTACGTCTGGGGCAAATTCATCGGTTACCCCGTAGGTTACCGCGCCGGCTTCCGGCGGCAGGATAACGACGAATGGCGCATGGCCTACCTCGTGACGGGAGACTAGGCATTGTGCGATGCCCATGGCATGAACCGGTTTCCATGATTTGTTGTTATTGTTTTGTCCTTTCATCAAAAAGATGATAATTTTGGGGTATACAGATGTCGAGTAATTTACATCCCACGGCCACACAAACGTATGCTACGGTCATCCTGCCGCTGGCCTTACCCAAGCCGTACACCTATGCGGCGCCGGAACACCTGGTGCCGGAGCTGAGCTTCGGCAAGCGCGTAGAGGTACAGTTCGGGCAGTCGAAATTGTATACGGCGCTGGTGATCGACATCCACCACCGCCCACCTGAAGGTTACCGCCCCAAGCCTTTGCTCGCCGTGGTCGACGACGAGCCGATCATCAATGCGATGCAATTGCAGCTCTGGCAATGGCTGGCCGATTATTACCTGTGCACCCTCGGTGAAGTGATGCACGCCGCCCTGCCCGCCAACCTCAAGCTCGCCAGCGAGACCCTGATCACCCTTAGCCCTCTGTTCGATGAAGACTATTCGGGGCTGGACGATAAGGAATACCTCATCGCCGAAGCGCTGAGCATCCAGCATGAGATCAGCATTGCCGACGTGCGCGGCATCCTTCAGCAGAAAACCGTATACCCGCTTATCCGCCGTTTGCTCGACAAGCGCATCATCTACCTCAAGGAAGGCCTCAAGGAAAAGTACAGCCCCAAGACCGTAGGCTGCGTACGCCTGGCGGAGCCCTATGCTTCGCAGCCCGCGCTGCTCGAAGAAGCTTTCGCCTTGTGCAGCCGCTCTTCGCGACAGGTAGAGGCCCTGATGGCGTATGTACAGCTGTCGAGAAAACAGGAATTCATCCGCCGGCAGGATATCTACCAGGCTGCCGGCGTGGATTCTGCCGTGCTCAATGCCCTGGCCAAAAAGCAGATATTCAGCCTTTATGAGCGGGAGGTCAGCCGCCTGGGCGGTTACGAAGAGGAAACGGTGGGCGCCGACACCCTCTCTGCCCAGCAGGAACAGGCCCTTGCGGGTATCCGCGAAAGTTTTAATACCAAAAACGTCGTCCTGCTGCACGGCGTCACCGGCAGCGGCAAGACCCGCGTATACATCGAGCTGATCCAGGAAACGATACAGCGCGGCGAGCAGGTGTTGTACCTCCTGCCGGAAATTGCGCTTACCACTCAGATCATCAGCAGGCTGCAGAAGGTGTTCGGTGCACAGATCGCGGTCTACCACTCGCGGCTCAACAACAACGAGCGCGTCGAGATGTGGGATGGCGTACTCAAGGGCAAGCCCGTGGTGCTGGGGGCCCGTTCGGCCCTATTCCTGCCGTTCCGGAAGCTGGGGCTCATCGTGGTCGACGAAGAGCACGACAGCTCCTACAAGCAATACGACCCCAACCCCCGCTATAATGCGCGCGATGCCGCCATCTACCTGGCGCACCTGCACGGGGCCAAAACCCTGCTGGGCACGGCCACCCCTTCCCTGGAGAGCTACTACAACGCCAGGAGCAATAAGTACGGCCTGGTGCATATAGCCGAGCGCTTCGGCGGCCTGGAAATGCCGGAGATCATCATAGCCGATGCCAAAAAGGAACTGCAGGAGCGCAAGCTGCAGTCCCATTTTACCACGGCCCTGCTCGACGAGCTCAAGGCCACCCTGGAACGAGGCGAGCAGGCTATCCTCTTCCAGAACCGCCGCGGTTTTGCCCCTACTTACCGTTGTACCACCTGCGACTGGCATTCGGAGTGCATCCACTGCGATGTGAGCCTGACCTACCACAAATTCCACAACACCCTTAAGTGCCACTATTGTGGTTATACTACCAAACTGCCCGACGCCTGCCCGGCCTGCGGTTCCAAAACGCTTACGCTGAAGGGCTTCGGCACGGAAAAGGTCGAGGACGAACTCAAGATCTACCTGCCCCAGGCCCGGATCGGGCGCATGGACCTGGACACCGTGCGCGGCAAGAATGCCCATGCCAGGCTGCTCAACGATTTCGAAGAAGGCCGCCTCGATATCCTCGTCGGCACCCAGATGGTGACCAAAGGGCTCGATTTCGAGCGGGTAGGGGTCGTCGGCGTGCTCAGCGCCGACCAGCTGCTGCAATTCCCGGACTTTCGGGCCGGCGAGCGGGCCTTTCAGCTCATGATGCAGGTGAGCGGGCGGGCAGGGCGCAAGCACCGGCAGGGGAAAGTCGTCATCCAGGCCTTCAACACCGCTCATCCCGTCATCGGCGAAGTGGTTGCCCACGACTTCCCCCGGTTTTTTACCCGCGAGATGATGGAGCGCCGGCAGTTCAATTACCCCCCTTATTTCCGCATCATCCGCATTACCCTGCGCCACAAAACCCCCAGGGTGCTCAACGACGCCGGCCTCCTCTTCGAGAAGGCCCTCAAGTCGAAACTCGGCGAATGGGCCATGGGGCCCGCCGTGCCCTATATTTCACGCGTCAGAAGCTTTTACCTGCTGGACTTCCTGATCAAGACGGAACGGGACGCGAAGAAGATCCGCTTCGCCAAGGAAACCATTCAGGCCGCTACGGATGCCCTGCTTTCTTCGCCCGGCTTCAGCGGCGTCAGGGTAGGGGTGGATGTGGATCCGTATTGAGGAGGTTGGAAGATTGGAAGGGCGGGAACTGCTAAAAAAAAGGAGATTTGTTTCCAGCGGCAGGGAATAGAGCTTATCTTTTGGGCGTCACGGGAGGGGGCCGGATGGGAAGGGCATGAAAAAAGTGGAGGCCGGGCTTTCTTCCGTTATTACAAACCAAGCGAAACCAATATCGATATGCTACAACCAACCAGGCTCTCTCCGGATGGGCCCGATTTCTCCCGCATCGTCGTAGGCGTAATGAACTGGGGAGTTTGGGGACACCGGCTACGGCCGCATCAGATGTTACGCCTGATGGAAGAGAGCGTAAACAACGGCGTCACTACTTTTGACCATGCCGATATTTATGGCGGTTACACCACGGAGGCAGAGTTTGGCGCCGCATTGAGGCTAAACCCGGGCCTGCGCCTCAAGATGCAGCTCATCACCAAATGCGGCATAAAAATGCCCTCGCCAAGCCGGCCGGCTTACCAGATCAAATCGTACGACACCAGCGCCGCCCACATCCGCAGCTCGGTAGGCCAGTCGCTGAAAAACCTGCATACCGATTATCTCGACCTGCTGCTCCTGCACCGGCCCAGCCCGTTGATGAACCCGGAGGAGGTGGCCACTATCTTTGATGAGCTGCGCCAGGAAGGCAAGGTGCGCTATTTTGGCGTTTCCAATTTCAAACCTTCTCAGTTTGCCCTGCTGAATAACGCTTTCCCGCTGGTTACCAACCAGGTGGAAGCCTCCCTGCAGCACCTGGCCCCTTTCCTGGACGGCACTTTCGACCAGTGCATCATCAAAGGGGTGAGGCCCATGGCCTGGTCGCCCCTGGGCGGCGGCAGCGTTTTTACGGATAAGGGCAACCCCCAGGTGCAGCGTATACGCGCTGCGGCGGGCCGCATCATGCGGCGGCGTTCCGAGGCCATCGGCCTCGACCGCCTGCTGCTGGCCTGGCTGATGCAACACCCCGCCGGTATCCTGCCGGTGGTCGGCACTGCCCGCATCGAGCGCCTGCGCGCCGCTGCCGAAGCGACGAAGGTGCAGCTCACCCGGGAGGAATGGTATGAGCTCTGGCAGGCGTCGACGGGCAGGGAGGTGCCGTAAGGCGCCGGTGGACGAACCTGTGGCCAAAGCAAAAGGATCAAGGTTGAAGGTTAAAGAGAGCGGCAACAGAGCTTAAATGGGCATTCTGTTACAACATTCCTCCGTGTTTGAAAGGCGATTATTTTGTAACTATCGTACATCATGGGGATGTTCGGCCAAACTTCAGGTTGGGCCGGGAATTCGCATGGCCGCCTGGCGTCGTTTATGGATAGTTATTGTTTTCTTCCCTTTTTTCTTAGCTTTAACTTGCACTCTAGCCCATATCACTAGATCGCCTTTATTGCATGAAACAAGCCCTTTGGCTAATACTAAGTTGGATACCCTTTTGGCTGGGCGCTACAGAAACACCGCGGGTGATCAATTTTTCGGCCTCGGCCTATCAGGCGCAGAACCAGAATTGGATGGTTGCTCAGGCGCCCAACGGGTTTATGTATTTCGCCAATTCTGCCGGCCTGCTGGAATACGACGGCAGCCGCTGGACATTGTATCCCCTGCCCGATGGGCAGATCGTACGTTCGGTGGCTTGTGATGCGGCGGGGCTCATATTTACGGGTGGATTCGCAGAATTCGGCTATTGGAAGCGGAACCCGGAAGGCCGGCTGTCGTACCATTCCCTCAGCGAAGGCGTCGATGCGGAGAAAGCGGGGCGGGAAGAGGTATGGCATATCCTCATCGCCGGCGAGTCGGTTTATTTTCAATCCTTTTCCATTATCTATCGCTTCAGGGGCGGGCAGGTTCAGGCTATCCTGCCGCCGGGCAATATCATGTATCTGCGGCAGGTGGGCGAGCGGCTGATCCTGCCGGCGATCAGGCAGGGCCTCTACGAGCTGACGGCGGGCGGAGTATTTACCTTCCTCGAAGGCAGCGAGTTTCTGGCGCCCATGACGGTCATGGACATCCTGCCCTATGGCGATGGCTTTATGGTGTGCACCAACCGCAACGGCATGTACCTCTATCAGGATGGCCGCTTTTCGGGCTGGGAGAACGCTTTGAATGAGCAGCTGAAGAATTTCCAGCTCAACAAGGCCCTGAAGCTCGGGAACGGCGGCCTGGCCCTGGGCACCATTCTCGACGGAGCATATATCCTGGATGCCGACGGCCGCCTCCGTTTCCACCTCGATAAAGAAGGCGGCCTGCCCGACAATACCGTGCTGGCACTCTGTGAAAGCCGTGACGGCAACCTCTGGCTGGGGCTCGACAGAGGCATCAGCCTGGCCGTGCTCAGCGAACCGCTCACGTATTTCAGGGATAAGAGCGGCGAGGTCGGCACCGTCTATACGGCCACACTGCACGAGGGCTATCTGTATATCGGCGCCAACCATGGCGTATTCGCCAAACCCTGGCCCTCCGGCAGGCAGCAGCAGTTCCGGCTTATTGACGGCACTCAGGGACAGGCATGGGAACTGAAGGTTATTGACGGGCAGCTGTTGTGCGGGCACAACGAAGGAACCTTCCTGATCGACGGGCTGCAGGCCAGGAAGGTTTCTGAAGTCACGGGAGGATGGAAAACGATCCGGGCGCCCGGCCATCCGGAGTTGTTGCTACAAGGTACGTATACCGGCTTTATCGTGCTGGAGAAAGGCGCCGGTGGATACTGGCAGTTCAACCGCCGCCTGGATGGGTTCGGCGGGCCGGTACGGACTATGGTTTGGGACGAGGCCGGCTGGCTTTGGGCCGCCAACCCCAACCGCGGCCTGCACCGCATGCAGCCCGACGACGCGCTGACGGAAGTATCCGGCATTCGTTCTTTCGGGAAGGGCGAGGGCCTGCCTTCCGGTTATGGCATCGAGGTGCAACAGCTGAACGGACAGGTAATAGCCCGTAGCGGGCAGCAGTACTACCTCTGGGACGAGAGCCGCCAGCGGTTCTACAGGCCCGGCCATTTCCCCGGGCTGCCCGGATCGGAAGAGCCTTATAAGCTCCTCGAGGGGGGGGATGGAGAACTGTTCCAGGCATTTGCGGGGCGTGTGGTGTGGTATCGGCAGGATTCGGCTGTGGCCGAGCTCCCTTTGGCCATGATCCCTGACAATGAATCCGTCATTCCGCTCAATGACTCGGCCTATCTGTTTTGTATTGACGATGGTTATGCGTTACTGGGCCGGCAGGCCCTGCCCCTGAACCCTGTACATGGCAAACCCCTGATTACGCGGGTGGAAGTGCTGGGGCAGGAAAAAGTTATGCTGGCAGGCCTGGGAGCGCCGCTGCTGGTGCCGCCAGGGCGAAGGGCGGTGGTTCGTTTTTACTACACTTTCCCCCAGTATACCCGCACCTGCCGCTACCGCTACCGCTTATCCGGGTTTACCGACGGCTGGTCGGACTGGGAGCCCACTGCTTTTCGGGAGTTTGCCAATCTTCCGCCTGGCAATTACCGTTTTGAAGTACAGTCCAGCCTGTCGGATGTAATAGCAGCCTTTGACCTCACCGTTCAGGCGCCCTGGTACCGGTCGCGCTGGGTATGGGTGGCCTATCTTCTGCTGGCAGCCTCGGCCATAGCTGCCTGGGAACGCCTGAACCAGTACCGGCTGGCGCGGCAGCGCCGCAGCCTCGAACTTCAGCGCGAGCGGGAGTTGCACCAGCAACGCATCCAGTCGCGCAATGAACAGTTGCAGTCCGATATTGTCAACAAAAGCCGGGAATTGTCCAACTCGACGGCCAGCCTTATCCGTAAGAATGAGATCCTGATGCAGATCAAGGAAGAGCTCCAGGTGCTGCGCACGCAGGTTACCGATAAGAGGCAGGCCCGCCATGTCAACCAGCTTTCCAAACTGATCGACGGCCATATCACCAGCGAGCACGACTGGGAGGTGTTAGAGGCGAATTTCAACCAGGTGCACGAGGCCTTTTTCAAGCGCTTGCTGGAAGAATACCCCGAACTCACCCCCGGCGACCTCCGCCTGGCCGCCTACCTGAAAATGAACCTGTCTTCCAAGGAAATTGCCCCTCTGCTTAACATCTCTGTACGCGGTGTGGAAAACAAGCGCTACCGCCTGCGCAAAAAAATGGGCCTGCCTGCCGATGTAAACCTTACTGAGGTCATGATGCTGTACTAGCACAATGATTTTTATCAATGGCGTAGTAATAGTGAGGTCTTTTTTTATGCCAGGTTTTTGAAAAGCCTCATATTGTTACACCTCAAAATCAACATGAAAAGCGAGCTTAACGGTTTATTATTTTATAATTTTAAACGCTCACCAAATCAAAACTTGATATGAAACTTTTTACCAAACTACTTCTGATCCCCTTATGCCTTCTTGGATGGGGAGCCGCCCAGGCACAGGTTACGACCTATACCGGGGTGGTTACCGAGAAAGGAGGCGAACCTCTGATCGGCGTCAACATCCTTAACAAGAGGGACGCATCCGGGACCATTACCGACTATGACGGACGCTTCGAGCTAAGGGCTTATGTAGGAGATACGATCGTGGTGTCCTACACGGGTTACGAAGGCCTGACTTATGTTTTAGGCACAGCTACAACACTGGACCTACAGCTCGGCCTGAGCTATGAGCTGCTGGATGAAGTGGTTGTTGTGGGTTACGGTACGCAGAAATCGAAGGACCTGACCTCTTCCATTGTCACGATCAAATCCGATGAGATCGCTAAAACGCCTTCGGGCCAGCCCATGCAGGCCATGCAGGGCAAAGTGGCCGGGCTACAGGTCGTCAGTGCAGGTTCTCCGGGCGCGGCGCCTACCGTGCGGATACGCGGTGTGGGGTCTTATCCCGGAAGCAATAACGAAGCCCCCCTCTACGTGGTGGACGGTATGTTCTTCGATAACATCGACTTTCTGAACAATAACGACATTAAGTCTATCTCCGTCCTCAAGGATGCTTCAGCTGCCGCGATCTACGGCGTACGCGCCGCCAACGGCGTCGTGCTGATCGAAACGAAGTCCGGCGGATACGAATTGCCGGCACAGATCACGTATGACGGTTATTATGGTGTGCAGATGGCCCAGAACGTGCTGAAGATGGCCAACGCCGAACAGTTTACGAATATGGCCCTGGAATCCGGCTCTGAAGCGGATATCTCCTTTATCCAGAATGCCATGCAGCGCTATGGCCGCAGCCGGATCAACCCTAACGTGCCGGATGTGAATACGGATTGGTACGACGCTATCCTGCGCAATGCGCCGATCATGAACCACAGCATCAACGTATCTGGCGGCGGCAGCAAAGCGGCTTACTCCGTCGGTACCAGCTATTTCGCCCAGGAAGGTATCCTGAATATGAAGAACGAATACGAGCGCTTCAACCTGCGGTCGAAAGTCGACTTCAAGGCCACCGACTGGTTCACTATCGGTGGTAATGCGATCATCAGCAATGGTACGCGTTATGCTCCCGAAGACGGCGCCTGGTTCAGCGCCTATTATGCAGTGCCCATCATGCCGGTATACGATGAAAGGAATACCGACGCCTGGCCGCTGCAACTGTCGGATGCGACAGACCTCGGCTATCGTGGTGGCCAGAACCCGCTGGCACAAACCGAATTCAACGAGAACCAGCTTAAGATCCGCAAGCTGCTGGGCAACTTCTACGTCCAGTTCAACTTACTACCGGATAAACTGGACTTCAAATCTTCCTACAACAGCGCATTTACGAGCATCAACGAACGCCAGCTGGACTTCCCGTACTACATGAGCAACAACTTCCAGCGCGAGAATTCTGTGATCTCCAAGAATACGCAGACGTACTTCAACCAGATATGGGATAATATCCTGACCTATCAGGACAGCTATGGCAAGCACAACCTGACGGCCATGGTGGGTAGCTCTTATCGCGATGAAGCCTATGACCAACTGAAAGTACGGGCCCTGAACTTCCCGACCGACCAGGAAGCTGCATGGTTCATCGACCAGGCCGAAACCCTGGATACCGACCGCGGGAATGTCGGTGATGACGGCCGCCGTTACTACGGTATTTCTTACTTTGGCCGGGTGGCGTACAACTTCGACAACAAATACCTGGTTTACGGTACCTATCGCGCTGACGGCAGCAATAAGTACCAGGAAAAATGGGGTTACTTCCCTACCATCGGCGTGGGTTGGGTGCTCTCTCAGGAGAAGTTCTTCGACGTAAACGCTGTCGATTACCTGAAGTTCCGCGCCAGCTGGGGTGAACTGGGCAACGACCGCATCCAGGCCAGTGACGGCGCTACGACCACTTCTGTCATAACGACCTCTTTGGGTGACGTTCAGTACAGTGGCACCAAGACTTCCAATACTTTCTCCGCCCTGCGCTGGGAAGTCGTGGAAGAGACCAACTTCGGCCTAACTGCTGAATTCATGCGCAACCGCTTGTCTTTGGATGCCGACTATTATACCCGCGACACCAAGAATGCCGCGATCTACGTGAATATCCCGGCTGTCGGCGGTACGGTGCTCAGGAACGTGGGCGTGATCCGCAATTCCGGCCTTGAGCTGGCCCTGAACTGGACCAACAGCACTTCCTTCGGCCTGAGCTATAGCATTGGCGGCAACATCACCACCCTGAAGAATGAGGTGATCGACCTGTACGGCCAACCTCACATCGATGGCGGTATGGCGGAATTCCGTCAGCGCTCCATCGTAGGCGAACCGCTGCTGGCTTTCTATGGCCGCGAGATCGCCGGTGTATACCAGAACCAGGCTGAGATCGACGCCGACCCCGTTGCCGTAGAGAATGGCCTGGAACCTGGCGACTTCAAATATGTAGACCAGAATGGCGACGGCACGATCGACGACGATGACCGCGTCGTATTGGGTTCCTACCTGCCGAACCTCATGTATGGTGCAAACCTGGGGATCAGCTTTATGGGCTTCGACCTGACGGCAAACATCTTTGGCCAATCCGGCAACAAGATCCTGAACCGCCGCCGCGGCGAGGTGATCTGGACCAACGACACCAATATGGATGCCGACCTGGCTACGAACCGCTGGCATGGTGAAGGCACTACGAACAGCTATCCGTCCAGCAAAGGTATCCGTAAAGGGTGGAACCAGAAGCTCAGCGATTTCTGGGTAGAGGACGGTGCTTTCTGGCGCCTCCAGAACGTACAGCTGGCCTACAACCTCGATGGGGAGAAAATTTTTGGCGCCGGTGCTCCGGATATCCGGATATCCTTCACCGCCGACCGCCCGCTGACCGTATTCGACTATGTCGGCTTCACAGCTGAGATCCCCGACGGTATCGACCGCCAGACCTATCCGATCCCTGCCGTTTATACGCTTGGGTTAAATGTGAAGTTTTAATCGCAAACGCTTAAAATATAATTCAGATGAAGATCTTAAATAAATATAGTTTCGGCTTTATAGCTTTACTCTTGCTAGTACTGCTGTCCTGCGAAAAAAACCTGGACGAGCTGGCCTTGAACCGAACGTTCAACGAAGAGATCGATTACAGTATCTCCGATAATATGGTACTGCCGCTGATCGGCGCGTACGCCGAATTCTACTCCCGCGGTTGGGAAACCATTCCCCTCATTGCTGTACGTGGTGATGATGTAAACGCCGGTGGATTGGGTGACCAGCAGGATTTCGATGCTACGGACCATTATGTTTACAATAAGGATTACTGGATGTACAACTCGTTGTGGCAACTGAACTTCAACGATATCTACACCGGTAAAACGGCTATCGAACAGATCGAGCGCTACCGCGAAGCCGGTGCTTCTGCTGCACTGGCCGACCAGTACATCGCGGAAGTGAATACGCTCAACGCCTTCCTGCTCTTCCACCTGTCGCGCGTATGGGGCGCTATGCTGATCCCCAAAAGCAGCGACCCTGCCGACCTGCTGGTGGCTGACCTGTCGTCCAAGGATGAGGTGATGCAGTATATCGTGGATCAGATGGACGCGGCTATTCCGGACCTTTCGACCGTACACCCCGCTGACCGCACGGATGTTCCCGGTGGCGTGAACCGTTATACCGCCCTGGCTATAAAAGCTATGGCCGAACAGGAACTCGGCAACTACCAGGCCGTGGCCGCTGCCACTTCGGAGATCATCAATTCCGGCGCTTACCAACTGGAACCGGATTTCTACGAGCTGTTCAAGCTGCAAGGCAAGCTGAACCGGGAGAACATCCTCGAACTGCAATATTCTGATTACGGCCAAGGCTCAGGCGCTTCCAATTTCCACCTGTTCGCCTTCTACGGCCCGCAGAGCTGGACGCCGGCTGTCGCAGGCATCAGCGGCGGCTGGGGCTTCTTCGAGCCGAGCTTCAAGTTCATCAAGTTCATGCTTGACCGCAGTGAAACGGTTCGCCTGGAAACGACGGTGCTCTTTACCGACCGCGGTATCAACGAACTTAAGCAGGACCCCAAATATGCGGTTCTGCCGGACTTCGTTTCCAACACCACCCGCGACGGGGACGTTTTCAAGGACTACGCCCGCGCCAAGTTCGCCAGCGGCAAGTTTTACCTGCCGTCCAACCAGGTCACGCCGGGCCGCACCGATTACGGCGCTAACAAGAACTATACCTGTATCCGCTACGCCGAGATCCTGCTGATGCACGCCGAAGCTATCCTGCAGGGCGCCTCCAGCTCAGCTATCTCTGCTGACCAGGCGGTGAACCTGGTTCGTGCCCGCGCGGGTATGCCTACCATCACAGGCGTAACCCTGCAAAATGTGATCGACGAAAAATTCGCCGAGCTGGCTACGGAATGGGGCGTTCGTTATTACGACCTGGTCCGCTGGCAGAAGTACGATGAGCTCAGCTATGACGGCCGCACATTCACTACCGACAAGATCTTCCTGCCGTACCCACAGAACCAGGTCGATCAGCTGCCGATCCTGAAGAACCCCTAATGCGGAATTCAGGCGCTTGTTTGAATTATGCCATTAACTTTAAACTGTAAGACAATGAAAATCATAAATAAATTTTTCTTATTTCTTCTGATGGCGGGCCTCACCCTGGCCTGTAACCGGGATGGTATCGACTCCATCTCCTACGTCGACCCGGGGCCCGACCAGGATAGCCCGGTGGTTGATATATCCTTCCCGCTCGAAGGTTCCGTTATCCAGGTGCTGGAGGCTGTTACCTCGGTAAACATTAAGTTTGAGGCTACAGACGACATCGAGCTGGCGGAAGTCGCCATCGATTATGACGGCACGCAGATCGCCAAATACACGGACTTCCTCGATTATCGCCGCTATGTGGGCAATTATACTTATGACCAGGTGTCCGACGGTGCGCATACCATTACCGTTACGGCAAAGGATAAGAATGGTAAAACAGGCTCTGCTACCGTCAATTTCACCAAAGAGCCGGCCTACACGCCGCTTTATGCCGGTGAAGTACTCTACATGCCGTTCGATGGCGATTTCATCGACCTGGTGGGCATCCGCCAGCCGACAGTGGTCGGTACGCCCGGTTTTGCCGGCGAGAGCGTCGTTGGCCTCGATGCCTATAAGGGAGCTGCCGATGCATACCTGACCCTCCCGACTGATGGCCTGTTGGGCAATGAGATCAGCGCCGTTTTCTGGATGAAGGTCAACGCTACGCCCGACCGGGCTGGCGTCCTGGTCATCGGCCCGCCCGATGCAGCCAACCCGACGGCCCCCAACAACAGGGTCAGCGGTTTCCGCTTCTTCCGCGAGAATGCCGGCGGAGAACAGCGCTTCAAGCTGAATGTCGGCAATGGTACCGCCGATAGCTGGTTCGACGGCGGCGACAATGCAGATGTCATTCCCGACACCGACGAATGGCACCACTTCGCCTTTAGCATTACCGCCGGCCATGCAGCTGTTTATATCGATGGGCAGGTGGTTTCGGAAGGAGCGATCACAGGTATTGACTGGACGGGCTGCGATATCCTTTCCATCATGTCGGGCGCTCCGCGCTTCACGGGCTGGAGCCACTTCTCAGACCGAAGCTACATGGACGAACTGCGGATCTTCAACCGCGGGCTGTCCCAGTCTGAGATCCAGGGCATCATCGCTACGGAATCGGGCGGCGGCGGTTATACGCCGAAGTACGACGGCGAAACTTTCTATATGGGCTTTGACGGTGGTGCTTTCAAAGACTTGGTGAGCGGCCAGATGTTGACGGCCGTCGGCGCCCCCGGTTTTGCCGGTGAAGGGAAAGTTGGCGGTAACGCCTATGCCGGCGCTGCCGATTCCTATCTTACCTTCCCGATCGACGGGCTGAAGGGCAATGAGTTCAGCGCAGCATTCTGGATGAAGATCAATGCTACGCCCGACCGGGCAGGCATATTGGTCATCGGCCCACCCGACCCGGCCAACCCCGGTGCGGAGAATGTTCGCACCAGCGGCTTCCGCTTCTTCCGGGAAAACGCCGGCGGTTTACAGCGCTTTAAGCTCAACGCCGGCGACGGCACAGCTGATACCTGGTTCGACGGCGGCTCCAATGCCGACGTGCAGGGAGATACCGGCGAATGGACCCACTTCGCTTTCACTATTTCGGGAACGGAGTGCGTGGTCTATATCAATGGCGTAGTCGCCTCTCAGAATGCCTTCAACGGTATCTCCTGGGACGACTGCGACTCGATCTCCATCATGTCGGGCGCTCCCCACTTTACGGGCTGGAGCCACTTCTCGGACCTCAGCTATATGGATGAACTTCGCCTGTTTAACAAAGCATTGACGCAGGAGGAGGTCAATCAGATCATTTCTGACGAGATGTAATCATCTTTTCGGATACCGGCAACCGGCGATCCCGGTTGCCGGTATCCGAAATTTTATTTTTTGATATTTATGCTTATATCTTCCTTTCCTAAAAAGGCCATGGCCTTTTTTTCACTCCTATTCCTTTTACTGGCCTCCTGTGGCGGGGATGACGAGGATGTAACGCCTCAGGACGAATTGAAACTTACCTTTGCCCGCCTGGGCAGCCAGGCTATTCTCAATATGAATGTAGTGGACGGCGAAGGCGCTGTGTACCTCGGTTTTTCCGCTCCGGTAGACGTGTCTTCTTCCGATATGTTCCGGATAAGCACTGGCGGTATGGTGCTCGATGACACAGAAACCTGGAATGCCAGGCACGACCAGGCCACCATCGCGCCAGGCCCAGGCTGGATCGAAGGTGCGGAATATACGCTACGGGCCAATGGCCCTCTGTCCAGTTCTGAAGCCAGCAGCCTGGATGAACTGACGCTAACTTTTAGCATCCTCAAGAAGCCCCTTAAGGTGGCCCGCATCCAGGTAGATACCAACCGCTTAAGCCTGGAGGCTGGTGCCTTCAACACCGGCATCAGCGTCAGCCAGCCGATGGAAATAGCTTTTTCCCATCCGCTGGCCATCAGCCCCCAAAGCCTGAAAGCGTATATTTCCGTTGAAGGGCGAAGCCAGGTAGCATTCGATATCGCGGCGCTCAGTGATACTGTTTTTCAACTCCAGTTCACCGAACCGCTCCAGGATTTCACCACCCACCTCCTGGCCATCAGCCCTGATCTGGGCCCTGCTACCGGCCGCGATTTTGACGAGCTGATACTGTCGTTCTTCACCGGCCCTTCGGCAACCCCTGATTTCCCGATCCTGACGGATGATGAGCTGCTAACGCTTATACAATCTCAGACCTTTCGATATTTCTGGGACTTTGGCCACCCCGATTGTGGCATGGCTCGCGAACGCAACACCAGCGGCAACATCGTTACGACAGGGGGGAGCGGTTTTGGCCTGATGGCCATGGTCGCGGCGGTAGAGCGGGGCTTTATTACGATGGGGCAGGCCCTGGAACGCTGGGAGCAAATCGTTAGCTTTCTGGAAACGGCCGATCGCTTCCACGGGGCATGGCCCCACTGGATCAATGGGCAGACCGGGGCGGTGATCCCCTTTAGCCCGGCCGACAACGGGGGCGACCTGGTGGAAACCGCTTTCATGGTAGAGGGCCTGCTCACGGTGCGCCAATACTTACATCAGGAAGCTCCGGCGGAAACCGGCCTCATCAGCCGCATCGATGCCCTTTGGCATGGCGTGGAATGGGATTGGTATACAAAAGGGCAGAACGAAGCACTGTACTGGCATTGGTCGCCCACCAACGGCTTCCAGATCAACCTGAAGGTCGGTGGGCATAACGAAACGCAGATCGTTTATGTACTGGCTGCTTCATCGCCCACCCATCCGATCAGCCCCGGTATCTACCATACCGGTTATGCCCGCTCCGGTGCCATAGTGAACGGCCAGGCCTACTTCGGCATCACCCTGCCGCTTGGGCAGGCCTACGGCGGCCCGCTCTTCTTCACCCACTACTCCTATCTGGGCCTCGACCCGCGCAACCTGCAGGATCAGTATGCCAACTACTGGACACAGAATGTTAACCACTCCCTGATCAACTATCAGTACTGTGTACATAATCCGAGGAAGTTCTTTGGCTATTCTGCCCAATCCTGGGGATTGACCGCCAGTGACAGCTACGTCGGTTATTCGGCGCACAGCCCTACGAACGACCTCGGGGTCATCACGCCGACAGCCGCTATTTCGTCCATCCCCTATACGCCGCAGGAAAGCCTGGCGGCCATACGGCACTTCTACTACGGCCTGGGCGACCGCCTTTGGGGGGCGTATGGCTTCTATGACGCCTTTCACCCTACAAACAATTGGGAGGCCAATACTTTCCTGGCCATCGACCAGGGGCCTGTCATTTGTATGATCGAAAACTACCGGTCCGGCCTATTATGGGCGTTGTTCATGACAGCTCCGGAGATACAGCAGGGGTTGGAAACACTGGGATTTACGTATTAGTATTTCCATGAATGAATTTAATTCCGGTAAACCAATAATTACGATGACTCGAACCGCCAACCTATTACTATCCTTTAGCTTTCTGCTCATCAGCGTTGCTGTTATGGCGCAGCCTACGGGGCCTATGAGCGATGAAGCGTTACTCGACCGCGTTCAGCGTCAGGCTTTCAACTATTTCTGGGAAGGCGGCGAACCGGTTTCCGGCGCTGCGCCCGAACGCATCCACGAAGACGGCATTTACCCACAAAATGATGCTGATGTGGTTACATCGGGCGGCACCGGTTTTGGTATCATGGCGACTATAGCCGCTATTGACCGTGGGTTTATCACCCGCGAGCAGGGCCGCAAACGGCTCCTGCACCTGGCCAAATGGCTGCAAAAAGCGGACCGCTTCCATGGAGCCTGGCCACATTGGATGTATCCTTCCGGTAAGGTAAAACCCTTCAGCCGTTACGATGACGGGGGCGACCTGGTGGAAACGGCCTATCTGGTTCAGGGGCTGATCGTCGCGCGCCAGTATTTTCAGGATGGCAACCCCGAAGAACGCCAGTTGGCCGCCTTGATGGACCAACTGTGGAAAGAGGTGGACTGGTCGTGGTATACCCGCGGTGAGAACGTCCTGTACTGGCATTGGTCACCGCAGTATGAATGGCGGATGAACTTTGCTGTAACGGGTTATAACGAGTGCACCATTCTGTATATCCTGGCCGCTTCTTCTCCTACCCGCCCGGCCGGGCCGGCCTGTTTTCACGAAGGCTATATGCGCAGCGGCGACATCGTATCGCATGAAAGTGCTTACGGGTACGATGTCATACTGGATTATAACGGGAAAGGGGCCATACCCGTCGGCCCTTTGTTCTGGTCGCATTATTCCTTTTTGGGGTTGGACCCACGGGGGCTGCACGACTCTTACGCCGATTACTGGCTGCTCAACCGGAACCTCGCCCTGATCCACCATGCCTATTGCGCCGAGAACCCCCGCGCTTATGCGGGTTATTCGGAGAAATGCTGGGGCCTTACGGCCAGCTATTCCCTGATAGGCTACGATGCGCACAATCCGTCCAACGACCTGGGGGTGATCAGCCCGACGGCCGCGCTTACTTCTTTTCCCTATACCCCCGACGAAAGCATGATGTTCCTGCGCCATATCTATGAAGATCATGCTGCGTATATTGGAACGTATGGCCCTTATGATGCCTTTAGCGTTGAAAGCAACTGGTGTCTTCCACATTATCTGGCCATCGACCAATTGCCTATTCCGGTGATGATCGAGAACTATCGGTCGGGCCTGATCTGGAATCTTTTTATGTCGGCGCCGGAAATACAGGAAGGCTTACATAAACTTGATATAAAAAGAAAATAAAACCAATAAGGATGAAGCGCATACTCATTATTCCGATCGCTTTGCTCTTGCTGAGCAGTATTGCCTGGAGCCAGATAGAAACGGGGAAATACCTGTACAGGCAGTACGCCTACGATGGGGATACGATCAACTATCGGATTCTTTATCCCAATGATTTCGATAAGGAAAAGCGGTACCCGTTAGTTCTGTTCCTGCATGGCTCAGGCGAAAGAGGGAGCGACAATGAGAAGCAGCTGGTACATGGGAGCAAGCTATTCCTGGATTCTTTGAATAAATATCCCGCGGTCGTCATTTTTCCGCAATGCCCCGAAACGGATAATTGGGACAACGTCGACGAGATACAGCAGGAGGAAGGCTCTCTGCAGTTCCACTTCCCAACGGACCGGCAGCCGACCCCCGCTCTTGCTGCTGTGATGGGCCTGATCGGCCAGGAATTGGCCCAGCCATACATCGACGAGAACCGGCTTTACGTTGCGGGCCTGTCGATGGGCGGCATGGGTACCTGGGAGTTATTGTGGCGTATGCCTGAAAAAATCGCCGCAGCGGCCCCGATCTGTGGCGGCGGCGCGCCGGAAATGGCTGCTAAAATGCTGGATGTCCCGATCTGGGTTTTCCACGGCATGAAAGATGATATTGTTTTGCCGCGTTATTCTATCCGGATGCTCAAAGCTATCCAGCAGTTAGGCGGGCTGGCCAAGATCACCTTGTTCCCCGATGCCAACCACAATTCCTGGGACCCCGCTTTCGCCGAACCGGAGTTTTTATCCTGGATGTTCTCTAAATATAAAAGGGAAACCTACTCGCTTTTCATCGATTCTTTGATGTCACAAATGACACTCGATGAGAAGATAGGCCAGCTCAACCTCGTTACGCAGGGCGGAGCAGTTACCGGCACGGTCATCAGTAAAGATGTCGAACAGAAGATCAGGGATGGCCAGGTGGGAGGCATCTTTAGCTCCCGCAGCGCCGCCAAGATGCGCGGCATTCAGGAGATCGCGGTAAAAGAAAGCCGGCTCGGTATTCCGCTGCTGACGGGCATGGACGTCATTCACGGCCACCAGACCATTTTCCCCATCCCCCTCGGCATGTCCTGTACCTGGGATCCCGAGCTGATCGGGCAAACCGCCCGTACGGCTGCCCGTGAGGCGACGGCCGATGGCATAATGTGGAATTTCTCCCCCATGGTCGATATCTCTCGCGACCCCCGCTGGGGCCGTATCGCGGAGAGCAGCGGAGAAGACCCCTTCCTGGGTTCCAGGATCGCTGCCGCCATGGTGAGAGGCTACCAGCAGGATGACCTCGCCGGCCCCACCACCATGATGGCCTGCGTGAAACACTACGCTGCCTATGGCGCTGCGGAAGGGGGGCGCGATTACGCCACGGTCGATATGAGCCGGGTGCGCCTGCTCAATGAATATCTGCCGCCATACAAAGCCGCTGTCGATGCAGGCGTAGGGTCGGTGATGACCTCCTTCAACGTAGTAGATTACGTACCGGCCACTGCCAATAAATACCTTTACCAAACCATCCTCCGCGATACATGGGGGTTCGACGGGTTTGTGGTAACCGACTACACGGCCATCAATGAAATGATCGCTCATGGTATGGGAGATCTGCAAACGGTTTCGGCTTTAGCCCTCCAGGCCGGTGTCGACATGGATATGGTCGGCGAAGGGTTCGTAAGTACGCTGAAAAAGTCCCTGGCAGAAGGCCTGGTCACTCAGGCGCAGATCGACCATGCCTGCCAGCGTATCCTGGTGGCCAAGGAGCGCCTGGGCCTGTTTGACGACCCGTACCGCTATTTCGATGAATCCAGGGCGCCCAAAGAGATCCTTTCTGCAGAGAACCGTGCCTTTGCGCGGGAGGTAGCCGGCAAATCGGCCGTCCTGCTCAAAAATCAGGGCGATGTGTTGCCCTTAAGTAAATCTGCCAAGATCGCCCTTGTCGGCCCGCTGGCGGATAACCAACGCAATATGCTGGGCACCTGGAGCGTATCGGGCGATTACACCCTGTCCATCACCGTGCGGAAAGGCATGGAATCGATGCTCGGCAGTGGCGGTAGTATCCGTTACGCAAAGGGCGCCAATATCTCCGATGACCCGGAATTTGCCAAACGCGTCAATGCCTTTGGCGACGAGATCGTAATCGATGAGCGCTCGCCCGAAGTTATGATCGCCGAAGCTGTCGGGATCGCCAGGGCATCCGACGTGATCGTAGCCGTAATGGGGGAAGCTGCGGATATGTCAGGAGAGGCATCGAGCATGGCCCATATCGGGCTGCAGCCTTCACAGGTGCGCCTGCTGAAAGCACTTAAGGAAACGGGCAAGCCGATCGTCCTCGTTCTGTTTAACGGCCGCCCGATGGCCCTTACCTGGGAAGATGAAAATATGGACGCTATTCTTGATGTCTGGCACCCGGGTACCGAAGCCGGTAATGCGATCGCCGACGTGCTGTTCGGCGACGTCAACCCTTCGGGCAAGCTGACGACTTCCTTCCCGGTTGCTGTCGGCCAGATACCGGTTTACCATAGCATGCTCAACACCGGCCGCCCTTACGACGGTGGTGATAGCCCCAAGTTCAAGTCCAATTACCTGGACATTCCCAATGAGCCGCTGTATCCCTTCGGTTACGGGTTGAGCTACACGAAATTCGAATACGGAAAACCCACTCTGTCGCATACCGAAATGGGCAAAGGGGGTAAGGCCACCCTCAGCGTATCGGTAAAAAACACGGGTAGCCGTACCGGCAGCGAGACGGTACAGCTTTATATCCGCGATGTGGTAGGTAGCATTAGCCGCCCGGTGAAAGAGCTGAAAGGTTTTGAAAAGATCACGCTCAAGCCCGGCGAGCAGAGGACGATCCGCTTCGCTATCGATGAACAGCTCCTGCAATTCTGCAACGGCAACCTGGAATGGGTAGTAGAACCCGGTGAGTTTCAGGTGTTTGTCGGGCCGAACTCGCGCGACGTGCAGATGCTGTCGTTTATGTATAAATAACGTTACTATTCAGCATCATGGTGATTTATGGCCTGAAGCAAAATGTTGTAATCCGTCCGAGGCTGTCTCAAAAGTATGGAATTGAAAAATAGTGCCAAACCATGTTTCGCCGCCTGGCCTAGCCCCTCTGGCTCCCCAGAGAGGAGAACCGGCCAGGCAGCAAAAAACAGCATATTATTTGGCTTCGATGTTTTTATTTTGACTTTTGAGACAGCCCCTGAGAAGGGGTTAGACAAGAAAAATCCTACAAAATTTTACTTCAGGAGCATTTTAGGCTGCTGCTGAATAGTTACTAAATAACCCTTTTGTATCCCGCCTTCAAAAGGGTAGGGGATGGCCGGCCAGTGGCAAAACCAGGGCCGGCCACCTCCCTTATGTCAAAGGCCTGTGATCCTGTTCATACTGGCTTAGAGCTTGTTTGGAGGCCACCCTTTGAGCTGCAAAAGCACCCAGACAAGCTCTTAACAAATACCAAAATAGTAAAGAATATGAAGGCCCATAAACCGCTTCCCATCTTTCTCCTTTCCCTTTTGTTTGCCTGTACGACAATGGTACCAAAGAGCGAAAAGCCCACTTCCGGGCTTCCGATCCTTGAAAAACAGGACTACAAAACCTATTGCAACCCCGTCGACATCGACTACTCCTACATGTCGCACAACCGGGCGAACGCGAATGTGTCCTACCGTTCGGGCGCCGACCCGGCGGTGGTGAATTTTAAAGGCATATACTACCTCTTCGTCACCAGGTCGCACGGCTATTGGGCCTCTGACGATATGAGCAACTGGAAGTTCATTCACCCTCAAAGCTGGTATTTCAATGGGTGCAATGCCCCGGCGGCGGCCGTAAAAGACGGTAAGGTTATCGTTCTGGGCGACCCGTCCGGGATTGGCGCGGTGATCGAAACCGACAATCCGGGGCTGGGAGATTGGAAGACCAACTATGCCGTGATCAACGTCCCCGGCGGCGTGCAGGACCCCTGCCTGTTCGTCGACGATAACGGTAAGGTATACCTGTACGAGGAGTCGTCCAATACGTATCCTATTCGCGGGATCGAACTGGATGCTGAAAACTACTATGTCCCGGTAGGCAAAGAGGTGGATCTCTTTAACCTGGAACCCGAAAAACACGGCTGGGAGCGCTTTGGCCAGGACCACAGGTCGGATATCAAACCCTTTATCGAAGGCCCCTGGATGGTCAGGCATGGCGACACCTACTATCTGGAATACGGCGCCCCAGGCACGCAGTGGAACGTCTACGCCGATGGGGTTTATATCGGTAAATCTCCTTTGGGGCCATTCGAGTATGCGTCATATAACCCCATTTCCTACAAGCCGGGCGGGTTCCTCAAAGGGTCGGGCCACGGGAGCACGGTGCGGGACAATCAGGGTAATTACTGGCACTATGCCACTATGGCGATATCCGTTAACTATAAGTTCGAGCGCCGCATTGGGATGTATCCGGCCGGTTTTGAGGATAATGGCCAGTTGTATGTCAATACGGCCTACGGCGATTACCCGCACTACCTGCCCGGGACGGAAGTGGCAAACCACAAAGAACGCTTTACCGGCTGGATGCTGCTGTCCTACCAGAAGCCGGTAACAACCAATTCCCCGCTTGTCGTTTCAGATGTGAACGTGGTGGATGAAAGCGACAGCGGTTATATGCTGGGCCAGATCACCGATTTTAACATAGAGCACATCAACGACGAGGAGATCCGTTCCTACTGGGTATCTGTGGCCAACGATGATTCCATTTACGTATCCATCGACCTGGAAGAAGTGATGGACGTCAGGGCCGTGCAGATCAATTTTCAGGATTTCAAAAGCGATATCTTCGGGCGCCCGGATACCTTGCGCCAGCAGTTCGTAATAAAGGCTTCCAAAGACGGCAAAACATGGAAGGCCATCGCCGATTACTCCCATAACCAGCGCGATATGCCCAATGGTTATATTGAGTTGCCGGAGCCGGTTGAAGCCCGCTATATCCGCTACGATCATGTGTACTGCACCAACAAGAACCTGGCTATTTCCGAGCTCCGGGTATTTGGCAACGGTAAAGGCGCTGTGCCCGCCCAGCCTGCCAATTTTTCCATTCAACGCCAGGCCGACCGCCGCAATGCCAACCTGTCCTGGAATGCCGTCCCCGGCGCTACCGGTTATGTTATCTACTGGGGCATAACCAGGGATCACCTCAACCTGTCGGCGCTGATGTACGGCCAGGCATCCTACGAGCTTCGCGCCCTAAATACCGGCCAGGGCTATTACTACCAGGTGGAGGCTTTTAATGAAAATGGCATCTCGAAGCGTAGCGAGGTTCTGTATACGGAATAGGAACATTGGCTTTCACAAAAAATCAGATAATATGAAAATTGGCGTATTAGGTACAGGTACAGTTGGCGCAACCATAGGCAGCAGGCTGATAGCGCTTGGCCATGATGTGAAAATGGGTTCGCGCACCTCCGACAATGAAAAAGCTGCGGAGTGGGTGGCTAAGAATGGAGGCAAGGCTTCCCAGGGTACTTTCGAAGCAGCGGCAGCTTTTGGCGAGCTGCTCTTCAACTGTACTATGGGCGCGGCCTCCATCGAAGTGCTGAACCAGGCCGGCCCGGCCAACCTCAGGGGTAAAGTGCTCATCGACGTATCCAACCCCCTGGACTTCAGCCAGGGCATGCCGCCTTCGCTCACCGTCTGCAATACCAACTCCCTGGGTGAAGAGATCCAGAAGGCTTTCCCCGAACTGAAAGTGGTCAAGGCCCTCAATACCATGTGGTGTGGGCTGATGGTTGACCCAAATATGCTTCAGGAAGGCGATCACACCGTATTTATGAGCGGCGATGATGAAGGCGCCAAGGTAAAAGCCAGGGAGATACTGCATGCTTTCGGTTGGAAAGACGAAAATATCCTGGACCTGGGAGGGATCAGCACGGCCCGTGGCACCGAGATGCTGCTGCCGATATGGTTGCGCACCTGGGGCGCCCTGGGCACCGGCGTATTCAATTTCAAGCTTGTAAAGTAGGCATTGTTTGCTCATATCCCGGTCCACCCCTTCATATCCTGCCGCACCCTTTATTTTTATGGTGGCCATTGCTACCTTGGCTACCTAAACCAGAGATCATGGCAAAGGTACAGGATGCGTTGGCCCTGCAGGGCGGCGGAGCGTTGGGAGCCTACGAACTGGGGGCCATCCGGCGTTTATGGGAGGAGGAAAATTTTCGCCCGACGGTGGCCACCGGCGTTTCTATTGGCGCGGTGAACGCGGCAGTGTTGCTGGGCGCCAAAGGCAACCCGCTCGACGCCCTGGAAGCGGTATGGGAAAGGTTTTCGGTGGAAGCGCCCTGGCCCCTGCCCGAAGCTATGGGCCCCTTCCTTACGCTCTTCGGCAACCCGGGGATGTTTCGCCCGAGGCTCGACCTGTTTGCCTGGCATCAGTGGACCGGCCTGTACGATACCGCTCCGCTGCGGGCAGTACTCGAAGAGTACATCGACTTCGATGCCCTGAACCGGAGCGCTGTGAAGCTGGCCGTTACGGTAGCCAACGTGCAAAGCGGCATGATGGAGGTTTTCGACAACCATAGCCCGGAATATGAGCTGGGCCCCGATCACATCATCGCCAGCTGTAGTCTGCCGCCCGGATTCCCCATGACGCAGGTCGGCAAAGCCTTTTACTGGGATGGCGGGTTGTTCGACAACACGCCGCTGCTTCCCGCTATCGAAAGGCTCGACCCGGACCCCGAGGTTCGTAAACGCCTTTTCGTCATCAAACTCTTTCCCAACGAGGGCGACGTGCCGCAGAACCTGCTCGAAGTATCCGACCGCATTGTGGAAATGGTGTTCTCCGGTAAGATGATGCACGATATCAAAACCGCTAACCGCATCAACGAATATATCAGCCTCGTCCAACACATCGATGCGTTGCTGGAATCCGCTCCTGACCGGCAGCTTGTGGAGTTCATTCGCAAGCATCCCGCATATCAGCGCCTCCAGCAATACATGGCCCTCGAAGAGATCGTCTGCATAGAGAACACCCACCCCGAGATCGTCACAGGCCCCTTCGATTTTAGCCGGCAACGCGTCCGCGAGCGTATAGAGGCCGGGTATCAGGATGCGGACAAAGCATTAAGCTCCATGCGCATGTAGTTTTAACAGCCAATGGGCGCCGAACAGGAGCCCGATGAGGGCCAGCGGGCCGGAAATGACAAAAAAGACGGACAACGGGAACTTGCCCCACGCCATGATAATGTAACAAAGGCCCAACCCCATGAACAGGACAAGGCCAACCCATTCCCACTTCCAGGCCAATACCAGCGCCAGTGCGACCAGCGCAGTAGGGATGAGGTGAATGAGCAACGCCTGGGCCGTTTCCAAGGGCGTATAGCCTTCATTAAAAACATCGAGGGCGAACAGGCTGATAAACGCGGCAAACAGAATGCCGAGCACCCGGGGCGCCCAGTAAAGGAAGCGTTCCGTTTTCATACGCAAAGGAATTTATGGATGGCGGATCACCTCCTGAAAATACGGCATTATTTGGAGCGGAACAATGACGTATGGCAGCACCTGCAGAGGGGAGGGCAAAAAAAAAGCCGCAGGAAATGCGGCTTTTTGATGTGGAGGTAGACGGATTCGAACCGACGGCCTCTTGCATGCCATGCAAGCGCTCTAGCCAGCTGAGCTATACCCCCAATATTTCAAGACGGAGCCCGAACCGACGGCCTTCCCGGCCAATAGGCCGGGACGCTCTAGCCAGCTGAGCTATACCCCCAATATTTCAAGACGGAGCCCGAACCGACGGCCTTCCCGGCCAATAGGCCGGGACGCTCTAGCCAGCTGAGCTATACCCCCAATATTTCAAGACGGAGCCCGAACCGACGGCCTTCCCGGCCAATAGGCCGGGACGCTCTAGCCAGCTGAGCTATACCCCCGTTTTCAAAGCGATTGCAAATTTAAACCTTTCTTTTCAATTGGCAAATTCATCGGCCTTTTTTTATACGGGATAGTTCAATCAAGTGTGTCGCTGCGGCCGCAATCCTTTGATATCCAGGCCAACTTTAAACGTCAAACCTGCAACTTTGAACAGTCCCTTTTATCCGGCACACCTTTTTAGCTGCCTATTGCCGCTCCCAAACCTCGATCCGTTTCCCGATCTGTTCAACCATGACGTAGCCCTTCAGCCAGGGCTCGAACCGGCTGTCTTCCAAAGGCTGGCGGAGGATGACAAAGCGTGGGCGAAGGGCCATCAGCTGTTCCATCTCCCGGCTTACGTCGATTTCGAGGGCGTTGATGTGGCGGGGCTCCCAGAAAAGAGAGGGGTGGACGTAACGGATGGGTGGCAACTGGCCCATCAGGTGGTACGTGATCTGGTCGTTGCTGCTGTAGAACAGTTCGCCGGGCTGCAGCCTGGGCATGAGGTAGGCCGCCACTTCTTCTGGATAATCCCGCTTGAGGTAGTAGTCCTTATACTGCAGGAATCCATTGGCAAACACGATGAGGGCCAGAAGAGGATACCCGATGCGAGGAACCCTTGTCCAATACAGCCAGCGAGGTAATTGCCCGGTTGAAAGGCCGAAATATTCGCCGGCCAGGAAGCAGAAGGGCAGCATGAACTGAATGAAGTAGTGCCCGAAAAACTTACCCGTGGCCAGCACCGCAACCAGCACCAGGGCGCTCCACAGCAAACCGAACTGCCGTTGCTGCGTTCCCGTATGCCTGTTGAACAGCACATAATAATAGAAAAAAGCAGCGGGCAGGAAACGCAGGTTGAAGTCCAGGAAAAATTTCAGGTAGTCGCCTATCGGCTTATACTCCGGATAGCGGCTGCTGACGGTGAAGGTGTAAAACCAGAAAGCATCCAGCTGCCCTGCCTGACGGTAGTGGGCCAGCAAGACGAGAAAAGGTAAAGCGGCGCCAACAGCCATGAGCAACGCCCGGCCCCATGCCTGCCCCCAGCTTTCTTTTTTTCGGCCTGCCTGCCATAACAGGAACAGGCCAAAAGCCAGCCCGTCGAACAACACGACGTACTTGATGATAAATGCAAGGCCTAACAGCAGCCCTACGAAAAAGTAAGCCCAGTTGCGCGGCCGGCTCAGGTATAACCACAGTGCCAGCGCAGTGAACAGGTTGAAGTAGGCCTCGGTATTAGGGGAAACGCCGTAAAAGGTGAATATGGAATTCAGGAAGAGATATAACACGCCTGCCGCCAACGCCGCCGTGGGCGCGCTACCCATCGACAGCTTGGCGCGATACAGGAAAAAGGCGGTAAGCGCCAGCACTGCGGCAGCGATCAGCCGCAGGCCAAAAACAGAAGGGCCGAAGAGCCATTGCAGCCCGGCCAATATCCAGAATATGCCGATGGGTTTGGTATCGATGAAGTCCACCTGATAGGTGTATCCTTTCATCAGGGCATCGGCGATGACGATGTAGGTCGATTCATCCTGGTCGATCACGCTGGGAAAAAAAGAGAAAAAACGAAGGGCCAGGGCCAGTGCCAGGAAAACCAATAGGACGTAAACAGGTCGTAAAGGCTGCAAGGTGCTCGTCGGTTTTAACTGCGAATATACCGCATTTCCACGGTATAGGCTTCGGTCGTTCAGCTTTTCCCCTCTCTGTCTTTCAGCTCCTTCAACAGCTTTTCGATCTGTGCTACGATATCGGAGTCCTGACGGTGTGCGCTCAAATCATTTGAGAGCTGTTCTATCGCTTCGTTCAGCCGGTTAATGGCGTCGGCCAGGCGGCCGTAATCGCCCGTTTCCCAATAGCCCCCTTCGTCAGAGACTTCCAGGTCGTGCAGGTACTTGCCCTGGAGATACCGGAACAGCTTTACCAGCACCACGTGCGTATCGGGCCCGGCAAACTGGGTTTTGACGAACTGCCATTGAGCCGCCGACGGATAACCTTCATGCGCACTCAACGCTACCTGTATGGGTGATGTGATGATGCCGGAAGCATTGAAAAAGAAAGTAACCGATTCGCAGCGGGGGTGGGGGATGAAGGAAATGCCTTTGAGCCCGGCATGGCCGCCCACCGAGATGATCCCACCTGCCTGCTTTTCCAGTTCAGCTGTCGGCGCCTGGCTCCAGTCTTCGTCCAGCACGGTATAAGGCCATTGCATCGTGCGGGCAATATCCTCCACTTCCTCGATAAACCGGAAGACGGCCCGTTTGTCCGTGAGCGTGCCGCGGTAGTGAATACTTACTCCCATTTTTTTTAAGGTCTAATGTAACTATTCAGCATCATGGGGATTTACGGCCTGAAGCAAAATTTTTTAATCCGCCCTTCCCCTTTCAAGGGGAATGAGAAGGGGTTAGACAAAAAAAATCCTACAAAATTTTGCTTCAGGAGCATTTTAGGCCGCATGCTGAATAGTTACAGGCCTAATGGTCAAAAAGTCTGAGAGGCCAGGAGGTTAGCGATCCGTGTTCAACGACAACCGCACTCCACCGGCTGGCCGCCAGGTCACACTTCCACATTTTGCTTAAGCCGTTCCCCGATCTGCCCAATTATGATATTTGCATGATCCCGGGTGTTTTCGATGAAAAGTTTGTTGGTTTCCATCCCGGCGCAAACGACGCCGGCGAGGTATACATTGGGCAGATTGGCCGATTCCAGCGAATCCGGGCTATGCAGCGGAATGCGGTTGCCGTCTGTAGGTGTTGCCAGGCCAAGGCGTTCCAGCAGCACATAATTGGGCTGGTAGCCGGTCATGGCCAGCACCCAGTCGTTGTCGAGCCGGAAGGGGCCGTCAGGGCCTTCCAGCAGTACTTCGCTGGCTTTTATCTCTTTCACAACCGTTTGAAAATAAGCCTTGATGCTCCCTTCCTTAATGCGGTTTTCGATATCGGGCCTGATCCAGTACTTTACCCCTTTATAGATCTCGTTCCCGCGTATGGCCATACTTACCTCGGCGCCTTTGTGCCAGAGCTCGAGGGCTACCTGGCAGGCTGAATTGGCGGCGCCTACTACGAGCACCTTCTGCCCGGTATAAGGGTGGGGGTCGTCGTAGTAGTGTTTCACCTTAGGCAGGCCTTCGCCGGGAACTTCCAGCATTCGGGGGGTGTCGTAAAAACCGGTGGCAACGATGACTGCCCGCGCCTGATAGCTGCTTTTGTTCGTATGCAGCTCGTAGTGGCCATCGGCGCAGCGGTTCATATCCCGTACTTCTTCATACAGGCGTACCTGCAGCAGAAAATGCTGATGCAAGCGGCGGTAATATTCCAGTGCTTCTCCTCGGGTGGGCTTTTCACCATGAGAAATAAAGGGCGTATCCCCGATTTCGAGCAGGCGTGAGGTGGAAAAGAACGTCATGTTCGCCGGGAAATGGTATATGGAATTGGCCAGCATACCTTTTTCCAGAATGAGATAATCCAGCCCGGCATGCCGGGCTGCAATAGCACAGTTCAGCCCCGTAGGGCCACCACCGATGATCACGAGGTCGTACAACTTCATAGTTCTTCCTTTTAAGGTTTGCCAGGGTACACCTCCTGCATGATACAGGAAAAGAGGTGTTCGGGCCTGATCGGCTTGACGACGTAGTCGTTGATGCCGACCATAGCGCATCGTTCCTGTTCCTGTTTGGATTCGTTGGCGGTTAGGGCTATGATGGGAATGTTGCTCTTTGCCCGGATCTTGATCGCGGCTTCGATGCCGTTCATGACGGGCATGTGCAGGTCGAGCAGCACGAGGTCGTATTTTTTTGCCAGGGCCTTTTCAACGGCCTGCCTGCCATTCTCCGCCAGGTCGACGCTGACCAGGGCTGACCAGCTGGTGAGCATGCGCTTGGTGGCCAGCCGGTGCAGGTCGTGGTCTTCTACGAGCAGGATCTGCAGCGGTGCCTGCGGCGACTCCGGGATCGGTATGCCCACCTGTGCCGGCAGGCGCGCAGGGTGCTCAAACGACATGCTTAGCGCTGGCCCCGATTTGGGAATGGCCCTGATGACACCTCCGAGCTTCTGGGCCATCTTGGCAGAGATCACCAAGGGGAGCATCCCGCTCTGGATACTTGAGAATTCTTCGATACCGGCAGCTTCTTCCAGGATCGAGTTGATCTGTTCGGCAGAGACAGCCTGGTTCTCAAAAGTGATCCGGAAGAGGAGATAACAATCGTCGCTGTTGTGGTTTTTAGCCTGTAGGGATGCTTCGATCCGGCTTCCTTCCACGCTGTTGCGAATGGCGGTTTCAACCAGGTTGTACAGGATCTGTGAAAATTTCTCTTCGTCGGTAATGACGGCCGCAGGCAGTTGTTTTGAAAAATTGAACTCGAGCTTTCGGCCCGAATGCTGGCTCCTCAGGGTAAATGCATTCTTCAGCGGCGCAATGATATCGCTGACCGCCACCTCCCCGAGCTTGGCCTCGATCTGGCCTTCCCTGAAGATAGCCATATTGAGCCAGTTGTTGAGTGCGAAAGAAAGGTCGTCCAGGGAGGTCTTAAAGCCGTCTACGTAATTTTGTTGCTGGGAGGTAAGCGGCGTACGCTCCAGCAGGTATAAAAAGCTCGTGAGTGATGCCAGCGGCGTGCGCAGGTTGAAATTGAACTCCGACGCCAGGCTTTTCTCCAGAGGAAAAGGCATCGCGTCGGCAGGTGGCATTGACGTGTCTCCTTTACCGCTGCCCATTTTCATTTCGGAAATATCCTGCACGACACCTACGACCAGTATCCTGTTGGCCTGTTCGTCGAAGTCTACCTTGGCTTTGACCTGCAGATACTTAACGACCGTATTGTCTATAACGATACGGTGCTCCACGCTGTGCGGCTGCCCGTCCTTGATCGCTTCTTCGAAAAAGCTGTTTACTTTTTCCCGGTCTTCAACGTGAACGTACTTGATGTAGTCCGATAGGGTGGGGTCGAAGCTGTGAGGAGGAAAGCCGAAAAAGCGGAAGATCTCGTCGTCCCATTTCATCGTATACGTGACGATATCCATCTCCCATTTCCCGAAACGCGCAATGCGATGGGCCAGTTGGTTGCGCCGTTCGCTTTTACTAAGCTCCTTGGCTTTTTCCTGGAGTTTGGCCTGGGCTTCGAAGCGCTGCAGTGAATAGCGGATCGTACGGGCCAGGCTACGGGAGTCGAAATCGCCCTTTACGAGAAAATCCTGAGCTCCGGCGCGCACCGATTGTATGCCCATGATCTCGTTCTTGAAGCCGGTGAGCACGATAACCGGTATGTCAGGGGCCTTTTCACGGAAGAGCTGCAGCGTCTTGAACCCTTCAGTATCGACGAGTTTCAGGTCGAGCAGCACCAGGTCGATGTCATTTTCCCGAAGTACTGAAAGGCCTTTGTTGAGAGAGTCCGATTTGTAGAGGGCGTGCTTTAAGGCAGCATCTTTCAGGTATGCTTCGATCAATGCAACATCTGCAGGGTTATCTTCAATTATCAGAATATTTGTATTCATAGGCCCGTCTTTCCTGCACCGCGTCCCGGTTGGTTTTCTTGGTTATGCATATTTGATGACATATTACCTGGCCCCAGCTATCAGGCAACCATTGTAGGGAGGATGGCTGTATTGAGCCAGAAATCTTCAATCTTGTGTATAATATCGAAAAATTTATCAAAATCAACGGGTTTGTTGATAAAACAATTGGCGTGCAGGTCGTAACTCTTTAATATATCAGAGCCTGCGTTGGACGTCGTCAGCACCACAACGGGAATGCGCTTGAGCTGCTGGTCAGACTTCACGGCCTCCAGCACTTCTCTGCCATCCCACTTGGGCAGGTTGAGGTCCAACAAGATCAGGTCGGGGGTGAGCTTGTCGGCGTAAATGCCTTCCTTCCGCAAAAACTTCAGGGCTTCGACACCATCCGTCACGATTTCCAGATTGGTGTCCTTTTTCCCTTCTCGGAAAGCCTCTTGCGTTAGCCGTACATCTCCGGGGTTATCTTCGATGAGCAGTATGTTGAATGGCCGGGTTCTGTTGATCATCTTTAGGGGTTTATACCTATAACAGTTGTGTAAAAATACGTTTTTATTACCATCCGGACGAAAGTTTTTCCGCGATTGGAATATTAACGGGCAAAGCACTCTGAGGCCGTTTAGCTTACCTATCTTTGCCCAAATTTTCCCGTTATGTCCAGCTACACGACTTTCCAACGGTCTTTTGAAACCTTTTTGCAGGAGCACCCTTTTCATTTCGAACCCCGTTCTCTTTACGAACCTATCGATTATATCATGGGCATGGGAGGCAAACGCCTTCGCCCCGTGCTGGCGCTTTGGGGGTGCCAGCTTTTTCGCGACGACTACGAGAAGGCGCTTCCCGTGGCGATGGCTATTGAGGTTTTTCACAATTTTTCTCTGCTGCACGATGACATAATGGACGAAGCGCCCCTCCGGCGCGGTAAGCCTACGGTACATTCTCTTTATGGCATCAATACCGGAATCCTTTCCGGCGATGCCATGCTGATCTATGCCTATGATTTCCTCAGGCAGATTGAGGAGCCCTCTGCCATTTCCGCATTACTTGAAGCGTTCAACCGCGTGGCCATAGAGGTCTGCGAAGGCCAGCAGTACGATATCGATTTTGAGAACAGGCAGGATGTGAGTATCCCGGAATACCTCAGAATGATCGAGCTGAAAACAGCGGCCCTCATCGGTGGCAGCCTCGAGATGGGGGCCATCGCCGCCGGCGCAGCTCCGGGCGCTGCCGGTTCCCTGGCTGCTTTCGGGCGTAATATCGGCCTGGCCTTTCAGCTGCAGGACGACAACCTGGACACTTTCGGCGACCCCGCTAAAGTCGGCAAAAAAACCGGGGGGGATATCGCCCGGAATAAAAAGACCTTTCTCATCCTCAAAGCTATGGAACTGGCGGGGCCGGAAACCCGGGGCCAGCTGGAAAAGCTCATGACGACTGTACCCGAAGATGAAGCGGGCAAAATAGAGGCAGTCACGGCAATCCTGAATAGCCTAAACATCAAAACGTTTGCCGAGGAAGCGATGGAAGGCTTCCTGCAGCGGGCCTTCGAACACCTGGCAGCCGTGCCTGCACCCGGGAACCGCAAAGAAGGCCTCCGCCAACTGGCCCTCGGTTTGATGCAGCGGCAGGCCTGAACTTAGCAGATACGGGCATGAAAAAAGGAGCAACCACCTAAGCGGTTACCCCTCACACTATGAAACACTATATTTTTCTTCTTGATGAAAGGCCGAACAACTGAGGCACATTTACGCTGCAAAAGTAACAGGGCATAGTGCCGGTTCGATAAATGATAGGCTATACTGGCTTTTAACTCAACATGGCTAAAGGTAGGGAGTTATTTTTGAAATTACAAGAAAAATAAATAGTTGGCTTTTTGAAATATGTTGATAATCAGCGGCTGAACGAAGGCCTCCAAAGAAGCGCTAAAAGTCGGCGCCTTGCTCAGGAATGCTCGAAAATGATCTTGCCGTTCCACCACGTAGTTTCTATTTCCGCACTGTATTTGCGGTAAAAATCCAGAGCGGGTTCGTTCCAGTCCAGCACCTGCCATTTGGCCATGCGGCATCCATTTTCGCGGGCCCGCCCCAAAAAGGCCTCGAATAACAGCCGGCCGATACCCTGCCTCCGGTATGCCTCCCGTACGACGAAGTCCTCCAGGTACAACATGCGGCCTTTCCAGGTGGAATAGGCCATGTAATAAAGGGCCATCCCGATGGCCTTTTGCCCGGCCTCTGCTACCAGCACCTCGAAAATACCGGCATCGAAATCGCGTTGGTAATCGGCCAGGGTAGCGACGAATGCGTCCGCGGCCTTTTCGTAAATGGCCAGCTCGTGAACCAAACTGTGTATATCCGGCAGGTCTTCCCTACCCCCCGGCCTGATGATGATCTTCTGGTGTTCCATCTTTATGCTTTTTTTACTGCCGCAGCGTCTTAAAACTCGTATACCCCCGTATTTCACCTTCTTCAATGGCCACTTCTTCTACCCGCGCCAGATCTGGCCCCCGGCGGCACCATTCGGCCATCGCCTGTAATTGCCGCTCATCGCCCTCTGCTTCGAGGTACACGCTGCCGTCTGCTTCGTTGCGCACTATCCCGCAAAGGCCCAACTCTTCTGCTTTACGCTGGGCAGATGCCCGATACCAGACGCCCTGCACCTTGCCCCTGATACGGAATGTATAGTGTTTAGCCATTTTTTGGGGAAAAGATAAAAAATCATATCGCTCCGCCAAACAGCGCTGCCAAATAAAAGGCCTGGTAAAGGGCCCTTTCACAGAAGCCGGCAACTTATTTTTTGAGGATTCCTTAGCTTTGCCGAAATGCTTGTTATGAAAAAATTGACGCTGCTGCTGCTGGCCGGCTTTTTGCTGGCTTCCTGTCAAAAGCCCTCCGAACCCCTGATAGCGGATATCATCCTATATAACGGCGATGTTTATACGCTGGATGTGGAGGAGGCCCATGCCGAAGCAATTGCCATTAGAGCTGGCCGCATTCTACTGGCCGGCACGAACGAAGAGGCCCTGTCATTCAAAGGGGATAGCACGGAAACCATCGACCTGAAAGGCGCTTTCGTTATGCCAGGCTTCATCGAAGGCCATGGCCACTTCTCAAGCCTCGGATCCAGCCTGATGAACCTCAACTTTATGCACGCCAGGAGCTGGGACGAGATCGTGGCCATGGTCGCCGAACGCGCAAAGACAGCCCGCCCTGGCGAGTGGATCACAGGGCGTGGCTGGCACCAGGAAAAATGGGAAATCCCCCTCGATAAGGAAGTGCAGGGTTATCCTTACCACGATAAGCTCAGCGCTGTCTCTCCCGACAATCCGGTGCTGCTCGGCCATGCCAGCGGCCATAGCCTCATCGCCAATGCCCGGGCCATGGAAGCTGCCGGTATCACGGCAGAAACCCCTAACCCCTTTGGCGGTGAGATCGTCCGCGATTCCCGTGGCCAGGCCGTCGGCGTGTTCGAGGAAACGGCCATGGGCCTGATCCATAGCGCCTATGAGGCGTATCGGGCGACGCTCAGCCCCGAACAGGTAAAAGAGGAATGGCGCAAGGGTATTGATCTTGCACAAGAGGAGTGCCTGCGCAAGGGCGTAACTTCTTTCCAGGATGCCGGCTCCTCGTTCCAGGAGATCGACGACTACACGGAACTGGCCGGATCGGGAAGGCTCGGCCTGAGGCTGTGGGTGATGATCGCCGGTTCTGAAGAAGATCTGGCACGGAAAGCCGCCGCCTTCCCCCGCATCGGCATCGGCAACAACTTTCTCACCGTCAGGGCCATTAAAGGTTATATGGACGGCGCCCTCGGCTCCTACGGCGCCTGGCTGCTGGAGCCTTATTCCGATAAGCCGGATTCCTATGGCCAGAATACGACCCCTATCGATACGCTGAAACAATGGGCTCAGATCGCTTACGATAATGGGCTTCAGTTTTGTGTCCATGCTATCGGCGACCGCGGTAACCGTGAAGTGCTCAATATTTTTGAAGAACAGTTCAGCAAAGACCCTTCAAAAAAAAGCCTGCGCTGGCGCGTTGAACATGCTCAGCACCTGCACCCCGACGATATACCGCGCTTTGCCGGGCTCGGCGTCATCGCCTCTATGCAGGCGATCCACTGCACCTCCGACGCCCCATTCGTCGAAAAGCGCCTGGGAGCCTGGCGTTCGCGGGCCGGCGCTTACGCATGGCGGTCTTTGCTGGATGCCGGCGCGCACATCGCTAACGGCACCGACACCCCTGTAGAAGACGTCGATCCGTTGGCCTGCTACTATGCTGCCGTCACCCGGAAACGGGCAGATGACGGCTCTGTGTTTTACCCCGAACAATGTATGACAAGGGAGGAAGCGCTCTATGCCTATACCCTGGGAAATGCGTACGCGGCTTTTGAAGAAGATGTCAAAGGTTCTCTGGAAAAGGGTAAAGTGGCCGACATCACAGTACTTTCGAACAACCTGATCTCCTGCCCGGAAGAGGCGATCCTCCAGGCCGATGTGCTGATGACGATGGTTGACGGAAAGGTTAAGTTTAGAAGCGATAAACTGAAATGAACCCTCACATAAACAGAGGCCCGGATAAGCAAACGCCTAACCGGGCCTCTGTTTATGTGAAGGCCGGCGTTTACCTCCTCCCTCTGATAAGTGTGATGTATCCGCTCAATAGGCCCGGCCCCGGCGCGATGCCGGTAACCCTGCGCTCGAAGTATTTGCAGGTGTAGTAATAAGTGCCGTCCTCCAGGCCTTTACCCTGCTGGTTCCTTCCATCCCAGTTGATATTGGGGTCGTTGGTGAAGAAAACCACCTGCCCCCAGCGGTTGAACACCGTGAACTCCACATGGTCGATAAAGCAGAAGGGGAAGGGCCTGAACAGGTCGTTCTGCCCGTCGCCATTAGGGGTGAAGGCATTGGGCAGGGCGTAATTGGGGCAGTTATCGACACAGACGATGTTGCTGAACAAGCTTTCGTTGGCGAAGGTGTCGAGCGCGGTAACGGCATAACAGCCTGCAATGCCGATATCGGGCTTATGCTCGAATTCCGTCAGCCTGGAGTCGTCGATATTGGCTACCAGGGTGAAATCGCTGCCTTCGAACGGGGCGTAATAGATGTGATAGGAAACGACATCGTCGGTCTCCTCACATATATCCATAGGGTTAACCCAGTGCAGCGTGTTTTTCAGGGCCTCTTCGTCGGTGCAGTTGATATCCTGGTTGCAGGCATTGGCCACTTCGAGCGTAGGAGGGCACGGCGGGATATTGTCGACAGGCACGGCGCAGGCTTCCTGGGAGTCGTTGTACAGGGGCGACTTGACGCCCTCCACACCGTATGATCCAATACTTCGGACGCGGTAACAGTATTCTTTGCCATTGAGTAGCCCGGTATCGGAGAACGGCGGCGCCTGAACAGTGGCGATGGAGTCGAAAGTGCCGCCGTCGTTCATCCGGTAAATGATGTACTGGAAGTTGTCCCAGGGTACTTTTTCTTCCCACGACAGCACGTTGGTATTGTCGGTGGGGGAGATGGACAGGAATGTCGAGGAAGCGGGGTTGGTGGCGCCGAGCAGCGTGTTCCCCTGAACGTAGAAGTTGATTTTATAGGAATAGGGCCCTTTCCTGGTGTCCAGCCCGGTATCGGTGAAACAGGTATCGTTGGCGCCGGCAAAAGAAGGGCTGGTGAAGGAAACGCCGATGGGCATGAAGTCGGCATCGGCGGGGCTGAGCCCTTCGGCGCGCAGCACTTCATAGGTATAGGGGCCCGGGTTTTGGATGGTGTCCAGGTCTATAGCAACGGGCTTGGACCAGCACACCTCCATGCGGCCGTCGGAAGAGCTGGTAGATAATACGCTGGCGTTGGTGATCAGGGGGATATCGCGGTTGAGCTGGACGCATGCCTCCTTGGACGGCAGGCTCTCGACGGTATTGTAGGTGTACTGCCCGCCGGGAGTGGTCTTGGCGAATTGCCCCAGAATGCGATAACAATAGGTTCGCCCCCTTTCTACATCGGTGTCGACATAGGCGTACCGCCCGTCAATGACATCTTTGATGGGGACGTTGGTGAGTTTGGTGTATCCCCTGCCATCCAGTCCAGGGGTACAGGTATCGATGGGGAAACTGGAACTGCCGAGCTTGCGCCAGACGGTGAAGCCCCGGAAGTAGTTGTCGGCAGCGTCTTCGCAGGCATAGGGTAGCGCCCATGTGACGGTGACGGCGCCGGCGCTGGCGTCGCCGCGGACGTCCTCAGGCGGTGGCCCGACGACCTTGATGCGCACGGTTTTGAGGGTGGCCAGGCCGCTGGTGTCGCCGAAGAAGTTGTCGGTGGCCTTGAAGACGACGGAGTAATACTGGTCGGAAATATGCTCGCAGCTGGTTTGCCAGCGGAAGGTTTTTACGACGGGGTCGGGCTCGAAAAGGTTGGTGCTGGGGGTGAAAGTAGCGGGGCTGTAAGGCACTTCGAGAGGGCCGCCCAATGCGGTGAGGCGCACCAGCTGGCTGCTTTCGGTAAGGGGCGCAGTGGCCTCGACGTCGAACTCCAGTACATCGCCGGCGATGACGCAGATGTCGTCGAAGGGGGTGGCGACAACGGGCGGCAGGTTCTCACATTCCTGGATGAGGATCTGCATGTCACGCAGGATGGTATCGATGGGTATGCCGCCGCGGTATTCGACGATGATCATGGCCAGGTTGTATTCACCGGCCTTTTGGGGTGCATCCCAGACGATGTCGCCGGTCACTTCGTCGATAGAGAGCTTGTTGAGCAGTGGGTTAGGTGTAGGTATGAGGTTGGGGAAGATATAGTTGGGTACGGGCAGCCCTACGTCCTGAAGCGGTACAGTGAAGTGATAAGAGAGGCTGTCGCCGTCGGGGTCGTAGGCATTGGGGTTGTGGGTGAAGATCTGTCCGACACAACCGATATCGACGGGCGGCTGCAGGAGGACGGGGGTGTTGTTACAGCCCTGGAACTGGGGGTTGGGAATGGTATAGCGCGTTTCAATATGGAATTTCACCTGGTCGGAGCTGGGGTAGTTGACATTGAGGATGTCGCCGTTGCGGTTGGGGTCGTTCATAGAGATAACATAGGATCCCCGCGCGGGGTAGGTATGGCGCGCGATATACAGGTTGCGCTTGGTATCATTTTCCAGCAGGACGCCCTGTGGTGGGTTGCCGGGGCCGTTGGAGCGCGGCACCCGCTCGCAGTGGCCGTCGCCCCAGCAGATGGTCAGCGTATCGCGGTCGGCGGGGCGGCTGCTGGCCTTGGTATAGGTCGTGATGGTGGCTTCCACAGTAAGGCTGGTGACACAATCGCCAACTTGCCGAACGGTGATCTCTCCGGCCCGGTTGTGGGTGGCCAGCAGCAGGCTGGTGCTACCCAACAGAGCAAACACGGATAAGAGAACGCGAGCGGGATAGTAAAATTTGGGCATAGATCCTGGTTTTGTGGTCATTTGACAACTTACGCATTTATTTCCCTTCGGGAAAGGAGATTGCGCCGCTTCGGCATCATGATTACAAATTTAACGGCCCTAAGCCGAAAATAGTTTGTAGCAGGCATCTTGATGTAACCAACCCGGGGTGGCTGCGTTATTGCTTTTAAAATCCGGGGTGGCGGGCCGAGAAATAGCAATATTGCTGTAGCCCCGCAGCCTGTTGATTTGGTTTTTTGCATATTGCTACCTATAATTGCCCCTATCCCGAAAATTTAGCTTGTAAAATGAGTAAGAAATTACCCGCTCTTGTTGTTGCCTTGTTGCTCGGCTTTTTTGTTGTGTATGAGCATACCAGCATGCCCCGCCTGGAAGCGGCCATGTTCCGGTTGCAGCTCAAGGAAAAGAGCCCGGTGCTCGACCCCGAGTTTCAGGGTTTCCTGAATGATTACGAATCCTATCTGCGCGGCCAGCTGGAGGCGGAAGGCGTTCCAGGTGCTGCGGTGGCTATTGTCAAGGATAGCGCGGTGGTGCTGATGAAAGCCTATGGCGTACGGTCCAAAGGGCGGAAAGATTCTGTGGATGTGCATTCCGTATTTCGGGTGGCCTCCCTGTCAAAAGGTTTTACGGGTATCCTGGCAGCATTGCTGGTTGATGAAGGCTTGTTACGCTGGGATGAACCGGTGTACGAACACGTTCTCGACCTGCACCTGAAAACGGAGGAATATACCCGGCAATTACAGTTGATCCACCTGTTGAGCCATTCGACAGGGCTTCCCCGGCACACTTTTTCCAACCTCCTGAACATGGGGATGTCCTATCCCATGATCCTTCAGCGGCTGGCCAGTGTGCAGCCTACCCACGCGGTTGGCAGTTACCACAACTACCAGAATGTAGCCTTCAGCCTTTCGGGAGATATGATGGAATCCGTGACCGGCCAGCGTTTTCACACTTTGCTGGAAGAGCGTATTTTCAAGCCACTGGGTATGGATGATGCGTCGGCAACGCTGGCGGGCATTCTGGGTACTGCAGATGTCGCCATGCCTCATAAGCTGAACAGAGGGGGCTATCAGCCTGTGGAGATCGACCCCAATTATTACGAGGCCATCCCCGCGGCCGGTGTCAACGCCAGTATAAGCGATATGGCGCAGTGGCTTTTTATGCTGCTGGGCAACCGCCCCGATTTCGCTTCCGATAGCCTGCTTAGCCAGGCCTTCCAGCCTTATATCGAAATACCTGCAGGCGACCGGGTGCTGCGCAACTGGGACAACCTGCAAACAGCTCATTACGCCATGGGCTGGCGCGTTTTACAACTGCCGGAGATACAGCTTGTCGGGCATAGCGGATACGTCAATAACTACCGCTCTGAAATAGCGTTTTCCAGATCGGAAAAGATCGGCATCGTACTGCTCACCAACGCGCCCAATAATACCGTAGGGAAAGCTATTCCTGCATTTTTCCAGCAATACCTGGAAAGCCGGAAACAAAAGGAACAACCCTGAGAACCAGGCTGCACTACCCTCACAGCTCACCAGTACAAAGGCCTGAATTTCACTTTGCCCAGGGTGTTCACTTCCAGTACCGGCGCAGGGATCTTGATCCAGTTCAGTGCGCCGAGTAAGAAGCGTAACCCCCGCTTCTGAGTGGGGATACGGCTCAGGTCCGCATCGAGAGATAAGTAGAACTGACGGTAACGGGGAAAGGCCTGTCTGTCCAGAATATACATCTCCCCGTTCGGGCCTTCCCATTCGTTATTGAAGCCCCCCAGCATATTTTGGGCGCCGTAACCGACGGCCAGGTTGAGCCAGGATGGCAACCAGCTCGGGCCTTTATCGGGAAGGAACGACTTCAGGTTGGCCGACAGCCAGATCGCCTGGCCGTTGTAATCTTTGATAAAGCTTTCCCCGTATGTAGTGCCATAGAGCTCTTCGACGCGCTGCTGCACATTCATCGGTTCACCGCCCCCAACGGGGTAGACGAGCAGGCTTGGATAACTGGGCCGGGTGCTGGACACTTTCATCAGAAGCCG
Source organism: Lewinellaceae bacterium (assembly GCA_020636255.1). Classification (GTDB taxonomy): domain Bacteria; phylum Bacteroidota; class Bacteroidia; order Chitinophagales; family Saprospiraceae; genus JACJYE01. The sequence continues at coordinate 211,072 of JACJYE010000008.1, read as the reverse complement.
CTGTTCCTTCCAGGCGAGTTCCTGGCCTACGAACAGGCTTACCCCCATGGTGTTAAAACCAATGTCGTACCAGGAGAACCCCCATTTCTCTGAAAAGCCGTCCATCACTTCAATGGTGCCCTGTAGCAGCATGCCCACACCGGCAGCAAGATACGTACTACGCCGCCGGTCAAGGCCCGTCCAGCGCGCACCCTGGAAGCTGAGGTTGCTTTCGATATATGCGGTAAAGAAATGGCCCGCCTTGTCCATGTTTTCCCATTCTCCGAGATCGTTGAAAGTGTGGAAGCCAGTCAGGTCGTAATCCTTATACCAGGCCTGGTACAAACCCACCGAAGCGCCGGCATAGATAGCCGCGCCCGTGCCCGCGCAAGCCCAGAACCTGCCGGGGCTCAGCGTGTCGGCGGGCTCCAGGAAAGCCCTGCGCTGCACCTCCTGGGCGAAAAGGGTAGTGAAGGGCAGCAGCAGGAATAATATATACGCCGTCTTTTGCATGGTGCAGCAAAGAAAGAGGAAAATGGAGAAAAACAAAACACCTTCAGGCCAACATTCCCTCCGGCATTCGCACACAGACGACCTCACCGCGCGCGCAGGTTTCACCGTTGGCGATGAGGCTGACGTGTACAATGACTTTGCGCTCTTTCATCTCCGATACCTTACCCCGCAATTCAAGGACTGCGCCGATCGGCGTGGGCCTCAGATAATCTACCTTCAGGGAAGCGGTGACGAAGCGAAGGGCCTGCCCATCCTGCATCTTAAGCCCTGCGGCAAGTGTTGCCGCTGCCGAAGCAGTGCCCGTAGCATGGCAATCGATCAGCGAGGCGATCAAACCGCCGTAAACGTATCCGGGTATTGCCGTATGATAAGGCTCGGGCGTAAAGTGCGCTACGGTTTCTTCCCCATCCCAGTAACTTTTCAGCTGATAGCCGTGTTCGTTCAGGCGGCCGCAGCCATAACAATGGCTCAGCGCATCGGGATAATAGTCCTGGAAGGCTTTCTGGCTCATTTTTTGGCGGGAAGATACGGCTCTTAGTCCTGTTTGGCAAAGACCTTGCGCAGGAGCTCCGTAGTCCGTGCCGACGTATTCTCGCGAATATCCAGCTCTTTCGTTTCAATGAGGCTGAAGAGCCCCAGCAGCGCCTGCTTGGTGACGTAGTCGTCGAGCTCGGGGTTGGCTTTGGACACCAGCGGTATCTTGTTGTAGGCCGTCACGCCGTCGTGCCAGTATGTACGGGCGTTGAATTTGTCGAGCGATTCGATGACCACCGGCCTGAACTCGTCGTATAACTGGCTGTAGGTCGATTTTTCCAGATAGCGGGTCGCGGCATCTTTGTTTCCCATCAGGATGTTCATGGCGTCCTGGAATGTCATCTGTTTGATTGCGCTGACAAAGATAGGTTTGGCTTTTTGGGCGGCATCCTCGGCGGCCCGGTTGATCTTCATCAGGGCGTCTTCCTCGAAGTTGGAAAAACCGGGGACGGCGCGCAGGCGGTTGGCTACCTGCTGGGCTTCTTCAGGCAGCAGTATTTTGTAGATGCTTTTATAATACCCATCTTCTGCCGACAGAAAGCTGACGGCTTCGCCTACGCCGGCGTCCAGCGCTTCCTTAAGGCCGCGCCCGGCCTCTTCCTGGGTCAGTGGCGTGCCGCCGGTGAGTTTGTCCTTCGCCTGGTTGAGCTTCTCTTTCCAGGCCTGCGCGTTGAGGCCGCCGATAATGGCTACCGTGAGTATGAATACCAATAACTTTTTGGCCATTTTCTTCAGATTTATTGATTGAATGTATGCGGGATAAAATTAGGCAGTTTCCGCTGCTGCCAGCTGTAGGGCCCTGCTGATTAACAAAACAAAAACATATTGACTGCCCTAAAAGAGGTTCATCTCTAATTTCGGGTTGCCTCGCTTGTGTTTTTTTTCAGTTTTTGGAGGAAGGCATCGGAGAACCCTCTATTTTTGGCCCTAAAAATGGTTATGCTAAGATCCTTCTACCTCGCCCGCCGGTTTCGGCAACCTGCTATTTTTCTGGCCTTGATGGGAATAGGTTATCTGCTATCATGTTCTTCCCCAAAGGCCGTGCTGGTGCCTCAACCGGTGAATCCCAATGGCGATAGTGAGCTGGCCTTGCTTATGCGTGCCATGTTCGACGATGCGCTCCAGATGAAAGAACAGATCGAACGGGGGGAGCAGGCCCGGACAGGGCTGGACTTCGAGAAGATACTTACGGCCCAGGCTACGCAGCCGGAAAAGGCGGCCTCAACCGAATATAAGGTACATGCATTGTCCTATCTGCAAACCATGCAGGCATTGCAACAGGCCGATGCAGCCCAGGCCTCAAGTTTGTACGAGTCCATGGTAAACTCTTGTACAGGCTGCCACCAGGCTTTATGCCCGGGGCCTCTGGCCAGGATCAAGAAACTGTACTAATGTCGGCTCCTTTTGCCAAAGCCGGCCTGATCGTATTGGCAGCAGGCGCTTCCACGCGCATGGGCCGCCCCAAACAACTGTTGCGATACAGAGGGCGGAGCCTGCTCCAGCACAGCCTGGATACCGCTTTGGCCACTGCTTTTCGGCCAATCGTGGTAGTGTTGGGGGCCTATGCAGAGCAGATGGAAGTTGAAATAGAAGGCACGGAGGTGCTTGCTGTCCGCAATGGCAACTGGGCAACAGGGATGGGTAGTTCCGTCGCCTCGGGCCTGTCGGCTTTGCTCCATGCCAGCCCGGATGTGGAAGCTGCTTTTTTTATCCTGGTAGACCAACCCTACCTCGGCGCTGCACACCTGCAGCAAATGGCACAACTGCTGCAACGCTCACCCCACATGTTGGGAGTCGTTTCTGCCTATGGGCAGACAACAGGAGTGCCGGCCCTTTTTAGCAAGGCCCTGTTTCCTGAGCTTTTGGCCCTTAAGGGCCCAAAGGGGGCCAAACCGGTTGTGATGGAATACCGCGACGAGCTCCTGGCTGTTCCTTTCCCGGAAGGGCGGCTCGACCTGGATACGCCCGGCGATTGGTTGGGCTTTCAGGAAAAGCTGGATGAACCATGAATAAAACGGTAAGGGGGGGCGGCTTTTTCCGCGCAGCGCCCAAATAATATTTCGCATATAACAAGAGTAGAAACGACTTCTTTGGGGGGCACTGGTCTATGTTTTTTTTGCGTTTATCCCCGTTTTTGCTGCGTTTGTGGGTGATATCGGGGCCTGCGTATTTTTCAGAGAAAAAACCGTGGAAACTTTTAGGCTCCATATTGTTTCCTTTGTTTTTCAGACATACCTTTGCACCGCATCTGAGCCTGGGGTGCAGTTGAAAGATAGGCCTGGCAAGTAGCGTTTACACAAGCTTTCTGCCGGCCATTGCTTCGACGCTACGCCAAGCGTTTACACAAAACCTACCACAGGGAAGCATAGTACAACAGCAGGATGGACCTTAAGCAGCATATTTTGAAAAAATCCCTTGAGCTCTTTTGGCGCTCCGGGATTAAGGGGATTACTATGGATGATATCTCCCGGGAATTGGGGATCTCGAAAAAGACGCTGTACCAGTATGTGGAAAATAAGAGCGGCCTGATCGGGCAGCTTTTCCAGCAGCATGTGGATCAGGAGAAGGATTGCCTGTGCCGCATACAGCTTCAATCGGCAGACGCCATCCATGAGTTGTTGAAAGTATCCCATCATATCATAGAGAAACTGCGGGCGATGTCGCCCACCGCAGTTTTCGATATGAAAAAATACTACCCCGAGATCTGGAAACAGGTGGAATCAATGAAACACAAGCTCGTCTATAGTGCCATGAGGGCAAATCTGGAGCGCGGTATTCGGGAGGGCGTTTATCGGCCGGGTATCAATCCCGATATCGTCGCTAAGTTTTGTGTGGTAAGGTCGAGCCTTATGGCAGACGAGGGCCTGTTTCCGGCCAATGAATACGGCCTGGGGCAGTTATACCGGGAATATATTGATTACCATATCCGCGGCATAGCTTCTCCTAAAGGCATTCAGGCCCTTGAAAAGTACCTGGCTGCTGAGAAGTTGGTAACAGAATAATACGAAAAGAAAATTCAAACCCAATGTCTAAGATCATTTTTCCAATTGCTCTGGCTTTGCTTTTTACCGTTCCCGTATGGGCGCAACAACAGGCCCGTCAAATGACGCTGGAAGAAGCGGTTACTTACGCGCTTACGGAAAGCATCAAGATAAAAAATGCCCAGGTCGGCATTGCTGATGCCGAGCAGCAGATCATCGAGCGCCGGGCAGTGGGTATCCCGCAGCTCAACGGGAGTGTTTCCTATACCCGTTACCTGGAGGTGCCCCGGCAACCGCTGCCCGAAGGGTTCAATATATTCGGCATCTTCGGCCAGGCCCTGGCCGTCGACCTGTACGATCAGCTCTCTGAGGATACGCAAAAGGCTGTGGATGAGGCTTTTGGAAATGTAAACGGCAGCAGTAGCTCGGATGGCATCGCTTTTTTTCTGCCCAATAACTTCACTGCGGCCCTCACCCTGGATGCCATGATCTTTGACGGTTCCTATTTTGTCGGCCTTCGCGCTGCCCGCGAATACCGCAAATATACCCTTGTGGAGTTTGCCGCTAAAAAGCGGGAAGTCCGCAATGCCGTTATTGAGGCCTACCTGCCGCCACTGCTGCTCCAGGAAAACATCGGCCTGCTCGACAAGAACATCACCAACCTGGAGAAATTGCTTTTCGAAACGCGCCAGCTCTACAAGGAAGGCTTCGCTGAGCAACTGGACGTCGACCGCCTGGAACTCTCCCTGGCCAACCTCAGTGTGGAACGCGACAACCTGCTCCGCCAAAAAGAGCTGTCGCTTACCAATCTGAAGTACGCGATCGGTTATCCGCTGGACGAGCCGCTCATCGTGTCTGACAGCCTGAATACGATGATCACGGAAGCTACGGATGCAGAGTTGGCCATGGAGGTAGACCTGCAACGCCGCCCCGAGTACGAACTGCTCGGAGAGGCTATACAGCTTAATGAGCTCAACATCAAACTCAACAAATCCGGCTATTTGCCCTCCCTTCGCGCTTTCGGCAATGTGCAGCAGCAATACCAGGGTGAAAATCTCAAGGACGGCTTCTGGGCCCCTTCTTCTTACGTAGGGTTGAGCCTCAACGTCCCAATTTTCGACGGGCTGAACAAAAAGGCAAAGGTGCAGCGGGCTGAACTGGACCTTGAACTGGCCCGCAACCAGCAGAAAGACCTCGGGCGAGCCATCCAGCTGGAGGTGAAAAACGCGCGTACTAATTATTTCAACGCCAGCAAACGGCTGGAAAGCCAGAAAAAAAACCTGGCCCTGGCCGAACATATCTACGAGACGACCCAGGTCAAATACCGTGAAGGCGTGGGGTCCAGCCTGGAGACCACTCAGGCCGAACAGAGCCTTTACGCTACCCAAAGCAATTATATCCAGGCCCTCTATGACCTGCTGCTGGCCAAGGCCCGGCTGGATATGGCCATGGGGCGTTAATAACCCAATTGCAATTGATAAAATCCATAAGTCATGAAATACTTCACCAGACTGTTCACCTTCCTGGCCTTCCTCTTTTTGGTTTCCTGCAGCCAGCAGGAGGCGAATAAAGATTATCCGCAAGACCTGGCAGGCAAACGCGCCTTGTTGAAAGAAAAACAAGAGGCGCTCAAAGAGATCACGGTTCAGATCGCCCGGCTTGAACAGGAGATCGACTCACTGGACCCCAGTGCGAACAGCGAGATGCGCCGCCTTGTTACTGCGGCTCAGGTACAGCGCGTCGATTTTAAACATTTCGTAGAAATTCAAGGTTCCGTCCAGGCCGACGATTTCGTAGGCGTGGCCAGCGAAGCTTCGGGCCGTATCCTTCAACTGAAGGTCGATGAAGGCGACAACGTGCGCAAAGGGCAGCTCATCGCCGAACTCGACCTGGAACAGCTGCAGAAGCAGGTTGATGAAGTGCAAAAATCTCTGGAACTGGCTACGTCCCTGTACGAACGCCAGAAAAGGCTCTGGGATCAGAATATCGGTTCGGAGGTCCAGTATCTCGAAGCGAAAAACGGAAAGGAACGCCTGGAAAAGAGCCTGGAGACCTTGCGATTCCAGCAATCGAAATCCAAAGTTTACGCTCCTGTTGCCGGCGTGGTGGAACAGGTCGTTCTCCAGGCCGGTGAATTGGCCTCTCCCGGTATGCCGATCATCCAGATCCTCAACCCCAATAAGCTGAAGGTCGTGGCCAATGTGCCCGAGAATTACCTGCGCGCTGTGAAAATGGGGGAAAAGGCCAGGGTCAGCTTTCCGGCCCTGGGACAGGAACAGGATGCCCGTATTTCGCTTATCGGCCGTACCATCGACCCGGCAAACCGCACCTTTAACGTTGAAGCTTCCGTGTCCAACCCCAATAATTTGCTGAAACCCAACCTGCTTGCTGTGATGCTCATCATGGATTTCGAACAGGAAAATGTCGTATCCATCCCATTGGATGTAGTTCAGCAGGAGGTTAGCGGTAAAGATTACGTCTTTGTCAAGGAAAGTGGAGAAAGAGGCCCGATAGCCCGTAAAGTGTATGTCAAGACCGGCCGCAATTACGACGGCCAGATCGTGATCGAAGAAGGGCTGAAAGGAGGTGAAGAACTGATCCTGGAAGGAGCGCGCGGCCTTGCAGAAAACGACCCGATCGAGATCGACGGCCAAAAAGGTTAAACCGGCCCTGCTGCTTGTCCCTTCACCTTAAATGAGCTAATTCAATGTCAGACGAAATAAAAAAGAAAAAAGGGCTTAAAGAGTTTAGCCTTTCCTCTCTTGCCGTCGACAATGGCACCAGCGTGTTCATTATCACGCTCATGATCATGTTGTTCGGCATCCAGGCTTATGAAAATATGCCCAAGGAACAGTTCCCGGAAGTGGACTGGCCGACGGTATACATCAATACGCCTTACTTCGGCAACTCAGCTGTCGATATAGAAAACCTGGTCACCAGGCCTATAGAAAAGGAGCTTCAATCCATCACCGGCGTAAAGGATATCAAATCCACTTCCATACAGGATTACTCCGTGATCACCGCGGAGTTCAATGCGGATATGGACCTGGACGATGCTACCCGCAAAGTCAAGGACGCCGTCGACAAGGCCAAAAGTGAGCTGCCTACCGATTTGGATTCGGACCCGGCCGTACTGGATATCAACTTATCGGAAATACCTATTGTGACGATCAATATCTCCGGTGATTACAATAACGACGAGCTGCGCAATTTTGCAGAGTACCTCGAAGATGAGATCGAAAAACTCGATGAGATATCGAACGTTGAGCTGAGAGGCGCCCTGGAGCGCGAAGTCAAGGTCGACGTTAACCTGATGAAGATGGAATCCATGAAGGTCAGTTTCGGCGACCTGGAGAACGCCATCGCCACGGAGAACATTACCATGTCGGGCGGTGAACTGCTCAACGACGGGTTCCGCCGCGCCATTCGGGTAAAGGGGGAGTTCGAAAATGTTCAGGAGATCGAGGAAATGATCGTTAAAAGCGAAAACCAGCGCCCCATCTACCTGAAAGACTTTGCTGAGGTTACTTTTGGGTATCAGGACCCCACCAGTATCGCGCGTTCCGACGGTTTGCCTGTCATCTCGCTGGACGTGGTCAAGCGGCAGGGGGAAAATTTGCTGGAAGCTTCCGATAAGATCAAGGTGATCGTAGACGATGCCCGGAAGGTATTGCCTGCCGACCTCAAGATCAGCCTCTTCAACGACCAGTCGGTCAATACCCGCACTGAGGTCAACAACCTGGAGAACAGTATTATTTCCGGGGTGATCCTCGTGGTGTTGGTATTGTTGTTCTTCCTGGGCCTTCGCAACGCGCTTTTCGTCGGTTTGGCCATTCCCTTGTCGATGCTTACAGGTATTATGTTCTTGTCGCTTACCGGGGTGACCATGAACATAGTGGTGTTGTTCTCCCTTATCCTCGCGTTGGGCCTTTTGGTGGACAACGCCATCGTGGTTGTGGAGAACATCTACCGTTACCGTCAGGAAGGGTATTCCGGATGGGAATCGGCAAAATACGGAGCAGGCGAAGTCGCTGTTCCCATCATCGCTTCGACGGCGACGACGCTGGCGGCCTTTCTGCCGCTGGCATTCTGGCCGGGTATTATGGGTGAGTTCATGAAATACATGCCCATAACGCTTATTATCGTGCTGACCTCCTCACTTTTGGTCGCACTGGTCATTAACCCCGTTTTCACTTCGCGGTTTATGAATGTCGATGAGCGGGCTGACCAGCTTGCCGTGCGCCGGCGCCGGCGCAACAGTGTGCTCATTTCATCAGCGGTTATGCTGTTGCTGGCCGTCCTGTTCCACTTTACGGGGGCCTATCCGCTGCGCAATTTCCTGGGCATCGCCACCGGCGTTATCCTGGCCAACTGGTTTATCCTCAGGCCTGCGTCATTTTATTTCCAGAATAGGTTGTTACCGCTTTTGGAGGCGGCGTACGACAAATTTATCCGTGCGGCTTTGAGATTTCCGGGTACGGTCTTTGCAAGCACTTTCGTCTTGTTATTCCTGGCCATTGCGCTGCTGGCGGTGAAGAGCCCAAAAGTCATCTTTTTCCCTTCTGCAGACCCTATTTACGTCAATGTTTTTGTGGAATTGCCGCTGGGCAAGGATATCGAAGTCACCAATGAGCTGATGCGGAGCCTGGAGAAGCGGGTGGAAAGTGCGATCCGGCCCTATACCTCTATTGTCGAGGCCGTTCTGACCCAGATCGGAGAGAATACCTCTGACCCCAATGGGCCGCCGGAGCCAGGCGCTTCCCCGCATAAAGCCCGCCTCACAGTATCCTTTGTGCCTGCCAATGAGCGGCACGGCATCTCGACTTTCGAAGTGATGGAGAAGATCCGCGATTCGGTGCGGGGCATTCCCGGAGTAAATATCACCGTCGATAAAAATGCGGATGGCCCTTCTGCCGGCAAACCGATCAACCTGGAAGTCCAGGGCGAAGATATGGACCAGCTGGCCCTGCTGTCCGAAGACCTCATCCGCTTTTTTAACAGCAAGAATATTCCGGGTATCGAAGAACTTCAGGCCGATGTCAAGATCGGGAAACCTGAGGTGATCGTGAATGTGGACCGGGAAGCTGCCCGCAGGTATGAGATATCCACGTATGACATTGCCAATGCGATCCGGACTTCGGTTTTCGGCAAGGAAGTATCCAAATTCAAGGAAGGAGAAGACGAATACCCTATCTTCGTCCGCCTCGATGAACGGTACCGAAACGACATAAACGGCCTACTTAACCAGAAAGTGACCTTCCGCAGCCCGGCCTCCGGCCAGCTCGTACAGGTGCCCATTTCCACCGTTGCGAATGTGAGCTTCACATCTACGTACAGCGCTGTCAAACGCAAGAATATGGACCGGGTCATTACGATATACTCCAACGTTCTGGAAGGTTACAACGCCAACGAGATCATTCAGGAAATGAAGGGCTGGATGGAACAATACCCGCTTCCCGCCGGTTACGCTTACGAGTTTACCGGCGAGCAGCAACAGCAGGCGGAAGACATGAGCTTCCTCAACCTCGCTTTCGGCATAGCCATTTTCTCCATCTTCCTCATCATTGTGGCCCAGTTCAACTCGGTCTCATCACCCTTCATCATTATCCTGTCCGTTCTTTTCAGTACGATCGGTGTATTTCTCGGGTATGCTTTTTCCGGAAGGGATATTTCCGTCATCTTCACCGGCGTCGGCATCATCTCCCTGGCGGGGGTCGTGGTGAACAACGCCATCGTGCTGATCGACTATACCAACCTGGTGATCAAACGGCGCAAGGAAGAACTGGGCCTGGGCTACGGCCAGGAACTGAGCTTCGATGAAATGAAAGAGGCCATCGTAAAAGGCGGCGCAACACGCCTTCGCCCCGTACTGCTCACGGCTATTACGACTGTCCTCGGCCTGGTGCCCTTGGCCGTAGGCTTTAATTTTAACTTCTTTACCCTGGTGTCCAGCCTCGACCCGCAGATTTTCATTGGCGGGGATAATACCGCCGTTTGGGGGCCGATGGCCTGGACGGTGATCTATGGCCTCGTTTTTGCGACTTTCCTGACCCTGATCGTCGTTCCGGCCATGTATTGGTTGTCCTTCAGGTTTAAGCTTTGGGCCCTTGGTTTGCTCAGGGGTAGGGGAGCGAATGCCTGAAAATGAATAGCTCACCATAAGGCCGTCTCAAAACTGTAGATACATTTTGAGGCGGCCTTATCTTTGCCCGTCTTTTTGCAGGCTTTTTCTTTTGAGCGATCCTACCTAAAAGACTTGATATTTGTTACAGAAACCCTGGGTGTTTTTTTGAGAAAATGCCTGGTTTTGAGTCTGATATCCCAGGGTTGACGGAAAGCTGTAGGTATGAAAACTTACCTGTTTTAGAATTAGCTATGTCACAAAAAAAGTTTTTTTGACAAAAAAAAGGCCTGATATTTTTTTTGCTTTGCATAACAGATTACAGAGATGGATTTGCAAAAGCCCTTTGCACCCAGTCTTTAGCTGTTAATTAAGCAAAATATGCACAAAATGCCGGGCTGGCTGAAATGTTTCGCCCACTTGGATCCTGACCTTTATTTTCAGCTGGCCCAAAGAACTTAGTGTTGTTCATAGTGTTTGTTTATCGTTAGGTCCCTGTCATGTATTCCGTGACAGGGTTTTTTATATTTAATGATGCCGATGGTTACACGGTTTCATGGCCCTATTGTCTCATGGCTGTTATGCCAGGATACAAACATGCAGCTATGAGGGCACTCCGGAAAACGTTTTACACTGAGACACGCGAAGAAGACACAAAGACACGCGAAGGATACGTGCTTTGTGTAACCCGGTGTCTTCTTTGTGCGGCTTTGTGTAATCAAAAGGGGCTTCTCAAAGTAGCCCCGACAGTGAAACCATGAAGCCGTGCAGCCGTGCAGCCATATTATATTAAGGGCATAGCGGAAAGGCCCTGCAAACGATGCAGCCTATCGTTGTGCTACTAATGCCCCGCAGCATTATAGCCTAGCAATAGCGGTCGAACGCCATCTTCAGGTTCTCGGCGATGATCTCTTTCGACCGGCCTTCGATATGGTGGCGCTCCAAAAAGTGCACCAGGCGCCCATCTTTGAACAGGGCGATAGAAGGAGAAGAGGGCGGGTAAGGGAGCATAAATTCGCGGGCCCTGGCAGTAGCGGCCTGGTCGACACCGGCAAAAACGGTTACGAGCCGTTCCGGCGTCTTGTCGTGTTGGACCGCCAGTTTTGCACCGGGGCGGGCGTTAGCTGCCGCGCAACCGCAAACTGAGTTAACAACGACCAGCACAGTACCTTCCTGCTGGTTCAATATCTCACTAACTTCTTCCGCTGTGGTCAGGCTTTCAAAACCAAAATCGTTCAGGTCTTTAGCCATGGGTATTGTCAATTCGGCTGGATACATATTGCTCTTGTTTTTTAATAGCAAAATTAGGTTATTCAGATGTATTCTTATACAACCGGGGCAATGTCTTGGTTCACTGTTGCAACAGAGAAATAGGCCAAAAGGCCGAACCACATACTGTAGTGGCCTGCCCGCATATCGGATGGCAAAGAAAAAGGAAGATTTCGTATATTCGGCAACACAACAAAAAAATAACCCAATGGCCTGTCGAGTTCTTGCCCCGCTGTGTCTTCTCTTTTTTTCAGTCCTGGCGCTCAACGCTCAAAAAGGCCTTTCGGGCCTGTGGGAAGGGAAGATCACTTTTGGCGGTATCTACAGTGAGGAGAGTTATCGCTTCGAGTTGTACTTACAGGCAAAGGACGGCCGCATAAAGGGGCAGTCCTATATTTATGTCAGCGAAGATAGCATCATTACCCGCCAGCTAAGCGGGCGCATGTACGAAGATCGCTCCATCTACCTGGAAGAGGTTGACCCATCCCTGTTTCCAGCCTCCGGCGAATGGCTACCTGGCGATACCCCCGCCTTTAACCGCAAATATCAGGTGCTGTTTGACCGCAGCATCTGGGACACCAAACTCGAGGGTTTCTGGCAGGAAGTCACTCCCCACACCTTTCACTACAAACGCCAGCGAGGCAGGGTGCTGCTGCGCAAAAAAACACAAAATGCCAAGGCTTAGAGCTTGTTTGGCGACCACTTTTATCTCCAAAAGTGGCCTCCAAATAAGCTAAACATCCCAACCTTCCCTTTCCCAGTCTTCCGCCACATCTACGTCAGAGCACTCGGGGGCCAGGGCATACGTCCGGCCCATCTTTTCAATGATAGAAACCGTTTCTGAAAAAACCCGGCTGGTGCTCCAGGGCATATCGCGGAACAAAGCAGGCTGGAGGGCTTTCATGCCCAGGAGGTAATACCCGCCGTCGCGGGCAGGGCCTATAGAGAAGTCGTGTTCGGTAAGTTGATCGAAGGCCTGTTCGATAATAGCTGCAGACAGGCCGGGGATATCGCTACCCACGATGACAGCTTCGTTGGCCTGGCGCAGGGCAATTTCGAAAGCGTGTAACATGCGTTGGCCCAGGCCTTCGCCTTGTTGTGGATATTTGATGAAAAGCTCTGAGGGCCAATCGTTTTCCTGCGGGCTGGGGCCACTGTAAAAAAGCAGGCGCAACGCCTGCACTGCCAGCGCAACCTCTCGGGTATGTGCCAGCAATGCCTTATAGATGCGCAGCGCCTGCTTTTCTCCCACTGTTTGGGCCAGACGGGCCTTTACCTTGCCCAGTTCGGGTGTGCGGATAAAGATGATCAGGGCCCTGTGCCCGGTATTGAGGTGCAAGGGTCAGTCTTTTTTGTACAGCTCGTCTTCCGGTACGGTATGTATCTTGCTTCCGCTCTCCAGTTTGCGGGCGATAGCGGCATAAGGCGCCGTCACCACCTCTTCTCCCTCCTTCAGGCCAGAAAGGATCTGGATGTAGGTATCATCCTGGATACCCGTTTCTACCGGCGCCATACGTACGGTGTCGCCCGAGATGACAAACACAACCTCCTGCAGGTCTGCGAGGTTGGCGTCGGTAGCCGCGCTTTCATCTTCCACCGCCTCCTGCACTTTATCCGATTGCGGGCCTTTTTTCTTCTTTCCATCCTTTTCCCGGGTCGTAACAGCCTGGATGGGGATAGAAAGCGCATCCTCTACGGTTTCGGTCCTGATCTCTACCGAGGCTGACATGCCGGGGCGGAAAGGGTAGGGCTTATTGGGCGTGATCAGGTCCTTGTAGGAGTCCGGGTCGATGTTGATGCGGACTTCGAAGTTGGTGACCTGGTCGCTGGTCAGGGAAGCGGTGCTCGTGCCTGCCGTCATCGAAGAGTTGGCAATCTGGGTCACCCGCCCTTTGAAGATGCGGCCGATATAGGCGTCCACTTCGATGGCCACTTCGTCGTTGAACGAAACGCGGGGAATATCATTCTCGCTCACTTCTACGCGCACTTCCATAGCGTTGAGATTGGCGATGCGCATCATTTCGGTGCCGGTCATTTGTATCGTACCGACCACGCGTTCGCCTTCTTCGATGCTAAGGCTGGAGATAATGCCGCTCATAGGTGCAAAGATATCGGTGCGGCGCAGGCTGGTGCGCAGCTCTTTCAGGCTGGCCTCAGCGCTTTCGACGGAAAACTTTGCGGCGCGCGCGCCTTCTTCCGAGGCGCGGATATTGGCTTCGGCGGCTTTGAGGTTGGCTTCCAGTGCCCGCAGGTTCGATTGCGATTGCTGATAGTCGGCATCGGAGATGACCCCCTGTTTGTGTAACTTTTCGTTGCGTGCGTCGATCTCCCGTGCGTTGATCAGCTGCGCCATGATCTGTTCGCGCTGGGCCGTAAACTGGTCGACCTGGGATTTGGCGTTAGCCAGCTGGGCCTTGGCCGTGTTGACGCTGGCTGCACCGCGTTCGACCTGGGATTCGAAGGCTTCCGGGTCGATGCGGGCCAGGAGCTGGCCGGATACGACCGAGTCGCCTTCTTCGACTAATAATTCGACGACTTCGCCCGACACGTCTGAGCTGATCTTGACCTCTGTTTGAGGGAATATCTTACCACTGGCGGACACTTCCTCGACGATGGTGTGGAGCTCGGCTTTTTCCACCGATACTTTTTCGCCCTTGGGTTTGTTTTTGTTTCGCCACGCCAGGGCGGCTACCATAATGACGATGACGCCCAGGAGCGCGAAAATGATGATGTTGCTACGCTTCGGTTTTGACATGGTTTTTAAAACTTTTATGGTTGGTTTTTCCAGCCCCGGGGCTGGGGGTATACCCGGCCCCGGGAGGTATCCTAGGTTTCGTTAATCCAGGTTGATCGGCCGGCCGAGGTAGAAGTCGACGACTTTCAGGTTGAACAGGTACTGGTACTTGGCGCGAATGACGTCGACCTGTGCCCGGTCGAGGTTGTTGCGTGCCGTGGTGTATTCCAGGGAGTTGATGGCTCCCAGCCGGAAGCGCTTATCCGCATTGTCGAAGGCAGCCTGAGCGGCATCCACGCTGCGTTGAGCGGCCTGTAGCGATTCGCGGGCGGCGCGGGCGTCGGCGATGGCGCGCTGGACATCCGTTTTCAGTTGCTGGCGGAGCTGCCGGTTGGCCACTTGCGTGTTCAGCACGTTGAGCCGGGCGCGTTCGACATTGATCCGGTTGCGGTGGTTGCTGTAAATGGGTATGCCGAGGCTAAGCCCCACCGTCTGGCCGAAGTTATCGCGGATCTGGGTATCGTAGGGAATATTCTGGTAATCGACCGGAGCCTGGTTCTCGAATTCGATCTCCACCGGGTCGTTGTTGATGAAAACGGTCTGTTTGGTCCGCACCGTACCGAAAATGGCAGATTGAAAAGCACTGGAATAGTTGGAGTTGAGGCTGGCAAACAGCGACAGGGTGGGCAGGTAGCCGCCCTGAGCGAGGTTTTCATCCAGCTGAGCGCTTTCCAGGCGCAGGTCGGCTGCGCGTACCTGAGGCTGGGTCTGCAGGGCTGTGCTGTATACTGCTTCGAGTTCGTAGCTTCTGGGGTCGGCGTCTTCAGGTATTTCAACGCTTCCGGGGCGCACGATCCGCATGTCCTCGCTGGGGTCCAGTTCCAGCAGTTGCTTCAGGTTGAGGTAGCCGATGGCCACCAGGTTCTGGGCTTCCACGATCGATTGCTCATCGAGAGCGATCTGTGCCACGAAATCGAGCCGGTCGTTGGGCGGTAGTGAGCCGGCCTGGATGAGTTTGTCGGTTTGCTCCAACTGGGTCTGAGAGAGTTGCAGGCGGCGCTGGGCGTTGTCGAGCTGTTCTTCGGCGAGCAGGATGCTCAGGTATGCACTGGCAATGCTCAGCCCGATATCATTGACGGTGGCCTGGGCGTCGAGCCGCGCTGCTTCCAGGTCGATCCTGCTTTGCTTAACGGCATTATTGAGCTGGTTACCGCTGTAGAGCGTAGCGTTGAGGTCGACGGAGAAGCTGTTGAAGCCGATCTGCTCAGTATTAAAGGTGTTGGTCGTGGGGTCGATAGTGCGGCCGAACTGCAGGCCCGCGTTGGTTCGGGCGCTCAGGCCGGGAAGGCGATTGTACACGTTTTGTTTTTTAGTGAGTTCCGAATTCTGAATAGTGTACTCCGCCTGTTTGACGCTCAGGTTGTTTTGGCGTGCATATTCGACACATTTTTCCAGCGTCCAGGCAGTTTGGGCCTGGCTGGCCGTGAAGGCCAGGCCCACCAGGGCGAACAGTAGGGTAATTTTCCGTTGCATGATAGATCGGTGTTTTGTTTGCAATACTAGAAAATGCTGTTGCTAAGGCAGCATTATTTATATCAAGGTAGGCAACTTTCGGATAAAAGTGTAGTTTAAAAGGACGTCGGTACGGACTTACAGCTTTGAGGTAAAAGTAGCTGAACCGACCACCCGGTCGAAGCGGCTGCCGAAGGGGCGGTAGTAGATGAGGATGGTGTACTCGTTCTCGGTTTCAAAGGAATTGCCTTCGATAAAATCCATATCAGGCTCAGGCTTTGCGCCTTGACGGTTGTTGGGCGCTTCATCCACTGCTGCATAGGCAAAATCATAATACCCTTGCTTCAGCAGGGCCTTTCCTACATAACCGTTCCTCGATTCATTGTACGCCATCTTGTACTCCGGTTTGAGCTGCCATTCCGTAAAGCCTCCGAACAGGTATAGGTCTTTGCCCGCATAGGGTTTTTCGGTATGCAGGGTGAAATATACTTCGCAGTATTCGCCGGCCAGGTCGTTGTCGTCCTGGTCGGTAGTTTCCAGGACAAAATTGCCGTTGATATCTTCGAAGGTCGTATAGGCCTGTTGTGCTCTCGGAGCGTCTTTTTTGAGCTGTACGAATATGCCGTCGTCCGTCCGGTCGACGGAGAAAACGTTGAATGAGACCAGGCGAAGGCTGCGCAGGTCCACATAGCGGAATTCCTTACCGCCGGGGAAGACAATACGGTCCTGGTAGTCGAAGATCAGGCTGTTGGGGCGGATGAACTTGGGCGGTACGCCAATGATAGCATTGTCCCAGCGCCCGTTCTGCAAGATGACGGCGCGGATCTCCTGCATAGGGTTCTGGATCTTCAGGCGAGGGTGTTCGACGACAAAGTCGATCTCCTGGTGGGTGCGGAACTTGCTGACCTGGCTGGCGCGCAGCACCTGGGGGCCGATACCAACCATAGGTTCGACTACTACGAAACGGCGGGTAATGGCCAGCCTGCGGTCGTCGGTGTCGTCGTATACTTTTAACAGGTAGTTGCCCGACTGTAGCCAGCGCAGGTCGTTGTTGGGCAGCGACAGCTCGTAGTGGGTATAGGGCCAGAGGGTTTTGAAAGAAAAGTTGTATTGCTGAATGCGCTCACCGGTGAAGCCATCGAGGTATTCCATTTCCTGCAGGTTGGAAGGTTCCCAGTTGATATCGCAGTGCACGAAGGTGTAAATGTAATCTTTGACATCGCCGTCGATATCGTCGAATGAAAGGGTGATGCGGGCAGCGCCGCCGAGTTCGATAATGGGGTAGGAGAGGAGCAGCCCTTCCGAATGGAATTTGACGGAGCGGATATTGTCCAGGTAAGTATAGTCATAGTTGCGCAGGCCTTCATCGTCCTGGGCATATACGAGGCCACAAAGGAGAAGGGAGGTAATCAGGGTAAAAATGCGCAAAACTGGGTTCATGTTTTTGTCTTTTGTATCCCTAACGATAAATTGAGTATTGCATTGCCTGCCTTTCTTTAGAGCTTGTTTGGCAGCCTCCAAACAAGCTCTTAGCCTTTGCTCACCCACGGGTTGCCTTTGAGGTAAAAGCGCCAGGGCCAGGCCGCACATTCTTCGGCATAAGCTACGCCGATGCGTGGGCCGGCCTCGATATCGTTTTCCTGTACCGAAGGTTCGCCCCGGTGTTCCAGCCAGATGGGGCTGTCAGGGGCTGCGAGGTCGATCCCGCTGTTGGCCGTCGTGATGCCCAATGCCTGGCTGAGCACCCCCGGGCCGGCCGTTAGGCGTGCCACCGGCCGGGCCAGGCTGCGCCGCTGCAGCATAAGTTCCACGTTGTCGATGGGTTCAATGCCCCGGATCAGAACGGCATGGGGGCAGCCTTCCCCGGCCGTAACGATATTGAACAGGTGGTGGATGCCGTAACAGAGGTAGACGTAAGCAAAGCCACCTACCGAATACATCACCCGCGTGCGTTCGGTATACCGGTTTTTATAGGCATGGCTGGCCTTATCGTCGGGGCCGCGGTATGCTTCGGCCTCCACGATACGCCCTGCCGTGTACAGGCCATTGAAGTTGGTCACCAGGTACATACCAAGCAATTCACGGCTGATAGCGAGCACATCATGCCGGGTGAAAAATGCCCGGCCCAGCCTTGTAGCTTCTTTTCCTTTCAAAGTATAGTAGTGTTCAAAAAATGAGTTCTCCACTATCGCGCTGGCCAGTCAACCCTTACCTGCGGCTGTAATTCGGCGATTCCTTCGTGATCGTGATGTTATGCGGGTGGCTCTCCTGGACGCCGGCTCCGGTGATCTTGACGAAGCGGGCCTTCTTGAGGTCGGCGATGGTAGCGGCGCCGCAATAGCCCATACCGGCCCTGAGGCCGCCGATGTACTGGACCATTACTTCCGCTACAGTACCTTTATAGGGCACTCGCCCTTCGATGCCTTCGGGCACCAGCTTTTTGATATCATCCTCCACATCCTGGAAGTAGCGGTCCTTGGAGCCTTGCTGCATAGCTCCCAGCGATCCCATACCCCGGTATACTTTAAACTTGCGGCCATCGTAAATGATCGTTTCCCCCGGCGCTTCTTCCACGCCGGCAAAGAGGCTCCCCGCCATGATGGTGCTGGCGCCGGCAGCAAGGGCCTTGGTGATGTCGCCCGTATACCGGATGCCGCCATCCCCGATGATGGGAATGCCTGTACCTTCCAGCCCTTTAGCGGCTTCACGGATGGCGTATAACTGAGGGACGCCCACGCCGGCCACGACGCGGGTGGTACAGATGGAGCCCGGGCCCACGCCAACCTTGACCCCATCGGCCCCGGCATCGGCCAGCGCGCGGGCCCCTTCGGCCGTAGCGACATTGCCGCCTATGGCCTGTAGGCCAGGGAAGTGGTATTTCGCCTCGCGAATGGCGTCCAGTACGCCACGAGAGTGCCCATGTGCCGTATCGATGACTACGACGTCGACGTCGACGCGTACCAGGGCCTCGATCCGTTCCAGCATATCGCGCGTGACGCCTACGGCCGCGCCAACGACCAGCCTGCCGAGTGTGTCCTTGCAGGAATGCGGATAGTCCTGCACTTTCATGATATCCTTATAGGTGATCAGGCCCACCAGGGTGTTGTCCTCGTCGACGACGGGCAGCTTTTCGATCTTGTGGCCCTGGAGGATCTGCCTGGCCTGCTCCAGGTTGGTGCCTACCGGCGCGGTGACGAGGTTGCTGCTCGTCATGAGTTCTTTCACCGGGCGGGACAGGCGGTTCTCGAAGCGTAAGTCGCGGTTGGTAAGGATGCCTCTGAGCTTGTTCTGCTCGTCGACGATAGGAATACCACCGATCTTGAACTGCTTCATAAGGGCCAGCGCATCACCGACCAGGGCGTCTTCCATCAGGGTGACGGGGTCGACGATCATGCCGCTTTCCGAACGTTTGACGCTGCGGACCTGCTCGGCCTGTTCGGCAATGGCCATGTTTTTGTGGATGATGCCGATACCCCCCTGTCGGGCGATCGCTATGGCCAGTTTATTTTCGGTGACCGTATCCATTGCTGCGGAAACGATGGGGGCGTTGAGCCGGATATCGCGGGTAAGGCTGGTGGAAATGTCTACTTCCCGTGGTAGTACTTCCGAATAGGCAGGTACCAATAATACATCGTCGAAGGTGAAACCTTCAACCAATAGTTTGTCCTGAGTTATTTTCTGTGTTTCCATGCGCAAAGGTATGCAATTTGGCTACAAAAAGAAAAAGTGCTGTGGCATAAAAGTGCGGTTGACGTAAAGACAAGGCCATATTTTTCTTATTATCTTTGCCCTTGTACACTGGTTGGCCGTTGCGGCGCTTAGAGCCTGTTTGGAGGCCAAACAAGCTTTTATGCCCCTGCGTTCCGCCTTCAACATTAACCTATGCTCAGCGTATTCAGCGACGATCATTTCATGCGGCAGGCCCTGAAAGAAGCGCTTGTGGCCAGAGACGCGGGGGAGATCCCCGTTGGAGCCGTGGTCGTATGCCAGAACCAGGTTATCGCCCGCGCCCATAACCAGACGGAACTGCTGCGCGACGTCACTGCCCATGCCGAGATATTGGCCATCACGGCAGCCTCCAATTTTCTGAACAGCAAATACCTGCGCGATTGCACTCTCTACGTAACCCTGGAACCATGCGTGATGTGTGCAGGTGCTTTGTTCTGGTCGCAGCTGGGGCGTATCGTATACGGTGCGGCTGATGACAAGCGGGGGTTTATGCGGTTCGGGAAAGTGTTGCTGCACCCCAAAACCCAGCTGGAATACGGGGTGTTGATGGAAGAATGCAGCACACTGCTCAAGGCCTTTTTCCAACAACAGCGCGAAGCGCGCTGATGCTGTTAAAATACGTTAAACCCGGTTAAAGTTTCTTAACCTCCACGCTTCCGGCAGATCAAAGTGTTTACATTACAGCGAGATTTTAATAACCAAATACGATCTGCTATGAATGCTGGAAAACTAAGCTTTTTGGCCGTGTTGGCCATGATGGCCTTCAGTGGCTGTTCCCCGAACCTTACTCCCTTTACCGAAAGCCTGTACAACAAGAACCAGTGGCAGGAAAGCGAATTGAAACGCATCCAGTTTTACCTGTCGGATGACATCGTTTTGCGCCGTGAGCTCAGCGGCTCCAAATCGGAGATCGTTTCCGGCGAGATCAAGATGATCGATGGCCGGCAGGTGGAAGAGGTCGTCATTCCGCGCCTTACGCCGGGAGTCCTCCAGTTTATGCCCAAGAGTGACCGCTTTGCCATCAGCTTCGAGGAAGGGGGGAATGAGCGTTTCCTCATGTTCGGCCCCAGCCCCAAGGTGGATGGCCGCTATGTGCTGCTCGCTTCGGAGTGGAACCGCCGCACGGGCATAGTCACCTATGAAGGCAAAAAATGGCGGGTAGGTAACGACGGCGCTTACGCCAGCCTTATGGTCGACCTGAAAAAGGCGAACCGGGTCAGCGTCGACAGCCGCCGGGCCACAGGGCGCCGGGTAGACTGAGCCGAAACCGGCAACTTGTTTTTTGAGTATTCTTTAGAGGTATTGGGCGTTCGCAGCGGCCGGCAGCTGGTTTGTACAAGGGTACGAGCTGCCGGCCGGCCTTTTTCCATCCTTCAATCTTCTTTTTCCAAACCTTTCAGGAACGGCACAAAGCGGAAAGCAGCCAGCTTTTCGTCCTGATATTCTGTGTCGGATACGCGGGTTATGCAATGCATGCGTTGCACGGGGTCGCCTACAGGGATCACGAGCATGCCGCCGGTGGCGAGCTGTTCCAGCAGAGCTTCCGGAACTTCCTTGGCGCCGGCCGTGACGATGATCCTGTCGAAGGGCGCAAATTCAGGAAGCCCTTTGGAGCCATCGCGCAGGTAGCAGCGTACATTTCCAAGCCCGAGGCCTTTGAGCAGCTTTTTAGCCCTGAGGTACAGCGCTTCCTGTCTTTCTACAGTATAGACCCTGGCTCCCAATAACGCCAGGACCGCTGCCTGATAGCCCGAGCCGGTGCCGACCTCAAGCACCTTGTCGCGTTTTTGTACCCGGAGGAGGGCTGTCTGGTACGCTACCGTATAAGGTTGTGAGATGGTTTGCTCGTTGCCGATGGGGAAGGGTTTGTCTTCGTAAGCCCGCTCCTCAAATGCCTTGTCCAGGAAAAAATGCCGGGGCAGGGTTTCCATGGCTTCCAGCACCTTCTCATCGGTGATGCCCTTCTTGCGCAACAACCCGATGAGCTGCCTTCTCATGCCCTTATGCCGGTAGGTATCTTCCACTGCCTGTTCGTTGATATGTGCTGGCAAATTACTAAATTTGGCGGCCTATTCAACCCTGCCGAAAAAAATAGAACCTGATATGACAAAGATCAAATTTGGAACCGATGGCTGGCGCGCCATAATCGCTGATGACTACACCCTGGATAACGTCAAGCGCGTAGCGGAAGGGACGGCCAGGTGGATGAAAAAGCATCATGAGAGCCAGGCCGTAGTCGGTTTCGACACTCGCTTTGGGGGGCAGCTCTTTGCCGAAACCACGGCTCGTGTACTCGGCGCCTATGGCATCCGGGTAAAATTGGCCAGGGCGTTCGTATCAACGCCTATGGTCTCTCTTGGCGTCGTCAAAACGGGTTCGGGCCTTGGTATCGTCATAACGGCCAGCCATAACCCTCCTTCTTATAACGGCTATAAATTAAAATCCAGGCTCGGCGGGCCTATGGTCCCGGCCCAGGTGGCTGAAGTGGAAGACGAAGTGCCGGAAACGTGCACGCTGGAGTTGCCTACACTAGAGGAGATGGAAGCCGGCGGCCTTTTGGAATACGTCGGCCTGGAGCGCATGTACCTGGAACACATACGTGAGAACTTCGACCTGGATGCCATCCGGCGCGCCAATATCGCCATTGCGTATGATGCTATGTACGGCGCCGGCCAGAATGCCATGCGCCAGTTGTTCCCCAACGCGGCGCTGCTGCATTGCGATTACAACCCCTCTTTCAAGGGCCAGGCGCCGGAGCCCATCCACCGCAACCTCGGGGAATTGTCGGCGTATATCAAGGCCCATCCGGAGATACAGCTGGGACTGGCCAATGATGGCGACGCCGACCGGATCGGCATGTACGACGCCGATGGGAATTTCGTAGACTCCCACCATATCCTGCTGTTACTGCTTTTGTATATGCGCAAATACAAAAATGAGACGGGAAAAGTGGCCATCACCTTTTCGGTCACAGAAAAGATGCAGGAGATGTCCAGGCAGTTTGGCCTGGAATGGGAAGTCACCCCGATCGGTTTTAAATATATAGCGGAGATCATGGCCAGGGAAGATGTCATTGTAGGCGGTGAAGAATCCGGCGGCCTGGCGGTGAAGGGCCACATTCCCGAGCGCGATGGCATCTGGATCGGCATGGTCATTCTTGAATTTATGGCCAAGACGGGCAAGACGTTAAGGAGCCTGATCCAGGAAGTGTACGATATGGTTGGCCCCTTTGCATTTGACCGGGACGACCTGCACCTCACTGAAGACAAAAAGCAGGCGATCATTAAGGCTTGCCGGGAAAATGCCTACACTTCGTTCGGCCCATTTAAGGTGGAGTCAGTGGAAACCATCGATGGCTTCAAGTTCATTCTTGGCGGTGGCCGTTGGGTAATGGTCAGGGCTTCCGGCACCGAGCCAGTCCTGCGCGTTTACGCTCAGGCGACGAACGCTGAAGAGGCCCGGGATGTGTTGGACGCTGCACATGCCACTCTACTGGCTTGAGCGAGAGCTAACAGGGTGGGGCAAAAGTAGTATTACTACGGTATAGGCTGCATGGTTTCACTGTTGAGGCTACTTTGAGAAGCCTCTCTTGATTACGCGAAGCCGTACAAAGAAGACACCGAGTATTGCAAAGCACGTAATGACTAATATTTTCCTTTGTATCTCTGTGTTAAACGCTTTATACCATTCCTGCCACAGAACTATTTATCATTGCGATATGGGGGATGTCATCCTCCAGGTAGAGCTCTCCATCGGTGGAAAAACCGTAAGATTCGTAAAAGGGGATGAGGTACGTCTGTGCAGAGATCTTGACGGGTACTGCGCCGAACAGTTTTTGCATCCAGCTTAAGGTCGCTTCCATCAGCGGGCGCCCGAAGCCTTTTCCCCGTACTTCCATGGAGGTGACGACCCTGCCGAATGCCGCGTATCCGGCGTAGGCCAAGCCCGGTGGGATCAGCCTGGTGTAAGTTACCAGGCGGCCGCCGGCCAGGTGGCCCATCAGGTGGTGGCATTGGGGGTCTTTGCCATCAGCATCGAGATAGGGGCAGTTTTGTTCCACTACAAATACTTCCTGGCGCAGGGCCATAATGGCGTATAGTTCTTCCGCGGAAAGCCGGTGGAAGGGCAGGCATGAATAGTAGGCTTCAGGCAGGGCATTCATGGAGGTGTTTTTTATGTAAATATAGCTAATCCGGGCTCAGAACTCATAACACCGGATGCGGCCCTTTTTGACGCCCCCCGGGCGCGATGGGCGCCCACCCCAGCCATCGTCCTTGCCTCCGAGTTGAAAAGGGTTCACCTTTAGGGCAAAATAGAGGTCGTAACCTCTGAATTCGCGCTTTTGAAAAATACTGCCCAGTTGTTCGGTGCCGATAGTGAGGAAGGCAAGGCGCACAGCCAGCCCGACGCGTACCTGCTGCCAGTCGTACACGGACACCGGCAGCGCCGCTTCCAGCCAGCGGGTTTCCAGGCGGGGGCTGATGGCCAGCAGGCTGCCCCGTTGCAGGGCGGCTTCCCCCAACGGGAACCCCTGGGTATAGGTAGCGCCCAGAAAAAAGGGCCCGCCGAGGGCCCTGTCGGCCTGGAAGCTGATGGCGGAGGGAAGCCACAGGCCAAACGAAGTGCCGCTTTTCGAAGCGGAGGAGTCGCCCAGTACCTGGCTGCTGAAAAATCGAAGGTAATCCTGCCCGTCTTCCAGTTTGCTGAAAGAACGGTAGACGTCAGTAGCGATGGAGACAGGGCTCTCTATCTGCACCGTATGCGCCTCGGCATTGCGCTGGTAATTGAGCTTGCCCAGGTCGAGGAGGGAGAAGCCGAATTTCCAGAGGTAGGGGTCGTCGTCATAGCCGTCGATGGTGAACACCAGGCCGAGGTCGGCGGCGAACCCGCCACCGTTGCGTTCGGCCTTGTAGTCCTGGCCGTTCAGGTTGTTGTTCGTTAACCCGAAGATGAAGTTGGCTGGTGTCGTACTGCCGATGGAATCGTTCGGCAGTTTCTGGTAGCGGAAAAGCTCCCGGTTCGTGAAATAAACACCTTCATAGGCCTGCAAAGCCTTTAGGGTTATACCTGCAGAAAAGGTTCCTGTTGCGGTTTCCGTAGTAAAGGCATAATTCAGCCCTACCTCGCTCCATCCGCCGATGGCCGTGCGGAAGGGCTCTACTGCGAAGTCGTCGAAATAAGCGCGCTGGTCGTAATCGTAGTAGCTGTAGTTGGTATCGATATTGCGCCCCGACGCCAGGAGCCGCGCCCGGCTCACCAGCCCCAGCCGGTGTTGGCCTCCCAACTGAACATAAAAGGAAGGGCCAAGAACGCTGCTCATCACGTAGGCTCCGCGGGCCAGGCTGTTCGTCGAGAAGTCGATAACGACGCTTCCCGGTTTAGGCTGCGCACCTTCCACCAGATCCGGCCCGAATTCCACTTCGAGATTGTCGATATCCCGCAGCAGGCTAAGGAGAGAAGCATCGCGGAAGTAGGTATAATTATTCCAGGCGTGGCTGGCGCCTTCCACCAGGTTCACGTCCCAGCTGAAGGGCGTGCTCGTATGATAGGCGGGGTTGAGCAGGGTGCTGTTGATGCCTCCATAGTTGGACAGCCGTATTCCCAATTGTTCCTGAGCGGAAAGCGAAAGAAAGAGTGCGAGAAAACAGGCGAGTGCTATTGTTCTTGGGAGCATGACAGGTAGTTTAGAAGTTGCGTTTTCAATAGACGCACAAGCGGAAGCCTATATTGCAGTGATCTCTGGACTTGTGCAAATAAACGTGAAAATAATACTAATAGAAACTATTTCATTTTGATTCCGGAAAATATTCCTCACTTTCGGTTCATCTGCCTATGGCCATTAAGTGCCATAGTTTGGGGGCAAAGATGATGAGCCCTGTGGCTGCAGCTCCTAAAGCGGCCAGCAGCACAGCCCCTGCAGCGAGGTCTTTGGCCTTGCCCGCCAAAGGGTGTTGTCCCGGCGAAACGAGGTCGGTGAGCTGTTCCAGTGCGGTATTAAATGCCTCTGCGCAAAAAACCATTGCAATGGAAAGGGCCAGGATGCACCATTCGGTATTGGATATAGACAGGAATATGCCGAGTGCTATGGCTGCAATAGCCGCGAGCAGGTGAATACGGGCGTTGGGTGTGCTGCGCATCAGTACTCCAATGCCCGCGAAAGCGTATCGGAAGCTGCGTAGGCGTTGTGATAGCATGGAAATCGTTTTTTGTCCCGGCCCTTATTCCAGCCGCCCGGCCAGCACGACAGCCTTTTTCTCGCGATGAACGGTACCATCGGGCGTGAATAGTTCGAACCACAGCACGTATATGCCCATGCGGGCAGGGCTATTGTCGTCGGTGACGCCATCCCATTTCAGGCTGCCGCTCGCCGCCAGGGTTTCGTTATTGGCCAGGCGGCGCACCAGCCGCCCCTGGCTATCGTAAATGTGCAGGTTTAGCGTATATCCCGGCCCGTCCAGTTCGTAGTTGGCCAGCAGTACGTCTTCATAGCCGTCACCGTCAGGAGAAAAGGCCGTGTTGGGAATGTCGATCAGCCGGCCCAGAACCGAAGGTTGTTCCTGAAACTGCGAATTTTTATAGGTAGGCGTAGCGAAGCCCGCTGTTGCAGCTGCAGAATGCCAGTTGCCGGACGCCTGGGTAGGCGCATCCGGGGAAAGGCGCTCCAATGAAACACCTTCCCTGGTGTCGAGCAAGGGGTAATGCAGGCTTTCGGCATAGTCGAAGGAATCAATGGTTATGCCGTCGATGCGCAGGGTGATGTTGCCGGATTTGTCTTCCAGGGTGGGCAGCTCATTTTCCAGCAAGGCTCCAGGCGCCTGTACTACATAACGGCTCAGAATATCGTCGGGGTTTTCCGTCAGCACCACGTAGGCCTGCGGCAACAGCAGGTAATCGGTTTCAATGGCAGTAAGGGTATCGCCGCTATCCTTGAGCTGGTTTTCTATAGCCAGGCCATTGAGGTTGAATATCTTATCGGAGCGGTTGTAGAGTTCCACAAAGTCGAAGCCGTTAGGGGCGGGGTTGAACAGCACTTCGTTGATGACGACATCGCCGGGCTCCATCGTTTCGGCCAGCCCGACGGCCGCCGAGTTGTCCGGGCCCATGCCATTGCCCATACAATCGGTAACGGCGTTTGTAGCGGTGAGCTCGTAGGCCAGCCCCGGGCTCAGGGCTTCACCGAGCAGCAGTATGGCTTCCTGCTCTCCGGGTTGCAGCAGCACTTCGGATATGCCTATGGGGGGCGTGAGCGTGTAATTGCCGGCTGCTGAAGCCGTGGCTTCATCCATGGCCTCGCTGAAGGCCAGGCGGATCTCGAATTCACTTTCGGCGATAGCGCGCAACAGGGCAGGGGGCATATCGTCAGCCACTTCACCCAGCCAGCTATTGGGCTGGCCTGGCGTGCCGCCGGCCTGGGCGCGGGATGCCCGCCAGTTTCCGGGGCAGTCGAAGGGGCCGTCCAGTCGGATCAGCTCCAGGCTGTAGCCGCCGCCGGCTTTGTTATCGTCGCGGTACCAGCTGTCGCTGTATTCCAGGCTGAAGATAAGGTTGCCGTCGGCGTCGGTAAGGCTGAGCGCATCACCGCTATTGGTGAGCGCCGGGAAACTGGCCAGGGAAGCTGTGGGGCCGAAAGCAGAGTAGGCGGCTTCGTAGGCGTCGTCGCAAAGGGCCAGGTAGGCGCCTGGCAGCAGCAGGCCATCGGGCAAGGCCTTGGGCGTGTCACCGGCAGAGAAGCGCAGGCCGGATAACTGGATGGCCTTGTCGCTGCGGTTGTACAGTTCGATATATTCTCCCTCTGGTAGGCCCTGGCTGGGCGAGGGGTCGGGGAAAGCCTCGGTGAGTATGACGTCCTGGTAAACCGGGGGCCGGATGTCGTAATAGGTGAAGGACGTACTTTGCGGCCCTGCGCCGTTTCCACTGACGTCTCTGATACCTGTAACCGTAAGCTGGTAGCTCGCCGTATTTTGCAGGGGCATGGCCAGGGTGAGCAGCACCAGTTCGGGGCTGCCTGGTTGAGGTGCGGAAGCCTGTGGCTGGCCGATGCCGTTATCTATATTAAAAAGAGAGGGGCCCGACGCATCGGCGGTGTCGATTGGCTCACTGAAGCGCACCTCTACTTCGGTAGCGCTGAGGGCTTTCGCTTCCAGCAGGGCGGGTGGTTCGACATCGGCGAAGAGGGGGCCGACGTTGACGTCATCGAAAAAGAAGTCTTCATTGCGGGTGCTGGTATAGCGGCAGTAAAATCCGAAGAAAGCTCCCATGGGATAGGCCAAATCGGTTGCCGTGCCCTGGAGCTGCAGATCAGTGCCGCCGCTGTAGTCGGCCCATAGCGACCATTCGCCATCCGTATTGCGTTCGGCCCGCACCCTGGCGATGGCGGTGTCGCCTCCGACAGCCCCTGCCGTCCCGCTGATCAGCAGCACGGATGAGTTGCCGTCTTGCCGGTAGAGCTCCAGGGCGTCATCGCTTCCCGATATCCCCCCCACTTTGACGTAGTAGCCTTCCTGGCTGCCCGCGAGGGCTGGGTTGCTGGCGCTCAGGTATATGCGGGCAAAGTTGCTCGTCGAAGGAGAAAAATCGAGGCGTACGAAAAATTCCCAGCTCGTGGTGGCGTTGGTAGCCGTAGGGGCGGGCAGGTACAGGCTCGTTGTGTTGTTAGCGGCCGGCGACCCGTCAGAGAGTTGGAGCATGCCACTGTTGACGGTGAACTTACCTACATCTCCCAGCCATTCCGGAGCATTGGTAAAATCTCCGTCGGAGAAATCATCCTGAAGCTGAGCCAGGGCAACAGCGGCGTACAGCAGGAAGAGTAAGGTGAAAATGAAGGTTCGGTGTGTCATAGGCCAAAAATAGTAATAAGGGGTTACACAAAGGCCGGGAAATGGAAATTTTAAAAGATTGGCCTTTCCCCAATCCACCTTTGGATGTATCTTTGCCCCTCGCCCCCGGGAGGGGGGTGAAGATCAATAACAGAGCCCTGGCCTGGTTGATTTTGTGAATCTAAAATTGAGGACTATGAAAATTGCAGTTGTTGGCGTTACGGGCCTTGTGGGTGGTGTGATGTGCAAAGTGCTCGAAGAGCGCAACTTCCCCGTCGGGGAATTTCTGGCTGTGGCCTCCGCCCGGTCGGTAGGCAAGGAAGTTAAATTTCGGGATGAACCCTATACCGTTATCGGTATGGAGGAAGCCGTGGCCGCCAGGCCTGATGTAGCTATTTTTTCCGCAGGCGGAAGCACTTCGCTGGAATGGGCCCCCAAGTTTGCAGCAGCTGGCACTGTGGTTATCGACAATTCATCGGCCTGGCGTATGGACCCCGACAAAAAGCTCGTGGTGCCTGAGGTCAATGCCGATATATTGACGAAAGCTGATAAGATCATCGCCAATCCCAATTGCTCGACAATACAAATGGTGATGGCTTTAGCGCCGCTGCACCGGGCCTACCAGATTCGGCGGGTCGTAGTGAGCACTTATCAGTCGTTCACCGGCACGGGCATGAAAGCGGTCAAGCAATACCAGCTCGAGCGCAAGGGCTTCGACCCCAAGCCGGAAGAGATGGCCTATCATTACCCGATCTTTGAGAATTGCCTCCCGCATTGCGACGTTTTCCTGGATAACGACTATACCAAGGAGGAAATGAAGCTCGTCAACGAAACGAGAAAGATACTCGGCGACGACAGCATTCGCGTAACGGCCACTGCTGTGCGCGTACCCGTACACGGCGGGCATTCCGAATCGGTGAATGTAGAGTTTGCCCGGCCCTACGAGATAGCAGAAGTGCGCCGAATGCTGGAAGACATGCCCGGCCTTACGGTCGTTGACGACCCAAAGCAAAACCAGTACCCCATGCCGCTCGCTGCGAAAAACCGCGACGAGGTGTTTGTAGGGCGCATTCGCCGGGATGAATCGATAGAGAACGGCCTCAACCTGTGGGTCGTAGCCGACAACCTGCGCAAAGGGGCAGCGACCAATGCCGTCCAGATCGCCGAATACCTGCTGGAGCACAAGCTGCTCGGGCAAAAGGCGGCTATGGCCTGAAGGCGCTGTAAGCTATTGAGCAAGGCGTGGGGCCGCCCCCGCGCATGCCCAGAAATACAGGATAAAAGTTGTCTTTTTTAGAGGCATTTTTATAAATTTGAAAGGATAACCTGCCGAAAGCGGCGGGTTTTTACAGCAATCATGTATAGTTGAAGAAGCGAAATGGCGCTAACCTTTTCGCAGGTACCAATAGTTGTAATCGCAAATCTTTTAAACGCTGTTATGAAGACCAAGCTTGTACTTTGGGGGTCGAATGACCAGGATGAACGAATTTTGGTGGCACTGGAGCTCTTATCAGATGAGAATAAGGTGAAGGTCTACACTTTTCCCGAAAGCGTGGCTACGGAAGAATTCAGCCAGCTGATGATGAATGAATGGCGGGATGACAAACCGGTAGAGCTTCCGGAAGGATATGCGGAGATGGAGCGCAGCCTCCAGATCTCTGAAAGTATGTTGCCCGAAGAGATCAAAGTGGAACGGGGTGACCTCATCCTGCGTGCCCAGACGGAGTGGCAGTTTATCGTCCTTTCTTCCAAACTCAGCCAGGCCTACGAATCGGAGTTGGAAGACCTGAAGGAGAAGATCGGCCAGCTCTCCCGCTTTGACAATAAGGCTTGGGATGAGCTCAAGGCGTTCTGGGATAAAGTGCAGGGCCAGGTCCGAGACCGCAACCTTTTCAGGGACCATGCCGACATGCTGCGCGACAAGACCAACGAGCTGTTTGGCAAGCTCAAAGACCTGCGCTCGAAGCTCGATGATGAATTCAAGGAGCAGAGCCGCGAGAGCTACGATAAGTTTATCGCGATGCTCGAAGACGTTGAGAAACGCGTCTCCGAAGGCCTTCGCCTGCAGCCTATCTTTGACGAGCTGAAAGATATGCAGCGCAAGTTCCGCGATGCCAAGTTTACCCGCGACCACCGTGCCAAAGTGTGGGAACGCCTGGATGCCGCTTTCAAGATGGTGAAGGAAAAACGCTTTGGCGATTCCGGCGACGACCGTTCTCCACTGGAGCGCCTCGACCGCAGGTACGACGGCCTGCTTTCGGCGATCGAAAAGATGGAACGCTCCATCAAACGGGATGAAGACGACCTGTCTTTCCAGAACCGCAAGATCGCTAAGACCGACGGGCAGCTGGAAGCGCAGATCCGCCAGGCCAAGATCAAAATGATCGAGGAACGCATCCGCTCTAAACAGGAGAAGCTGGCTGAAATGATGCACACGAAAGCTGACCTCGAGCGCCGGAAGAACAAACAGGAGGAGAAAGACGCCAAACGGAAGGAGCAGGAGCGCCTGGAACAGGCCAAAAAAGAGGCCGAAGCCAAAATACATGAGCAGATCAAGGCTGATTATGCTGCGCTGGAAGAACATTCTGAAGAACTGGAAAAAGCTGCGGAGGCCATCATCGGAGAAAAGGGCAAAGATGCCGATGCTGAAGCGCCTCCGGCTTCCAAAGGCTCGATACTCGAGGCCTTGTCCGATACCGTAAGCGAAGCTTTGGAGGACGTTTCGGATACTATCCGGGCTGTTGCCGAAGTGGTAGGTGATAAGATCGAAGAAGCTATCGAAGAAGTTAAAGAAAGCCTGGACGAAGCGGCGAAAGAGGAACAGGAGCCAATAGCAGCCGAAGCGGCCGTGGTGGTGACACCTGAAGCCGAAACGGAGGTAGAAACGCCATCGGCGGAAGCGGTGGAAGCCGAAACGGAACCCGACGCGGAGGCTGAGGCCCCTCAGGAAACCCCTGCGGATGCTGCTCCTGAAACCGAATCCGAGTCGGAAGAAGTAGAGGCGGAAGCGGATGACCAAAAGGATGCCTGACCCAGGTTAGAATATTGTAGTTATTGTGCGAGCGGCCCCCGGAAATGTTCCCGGGGG
The DNA here is from genome assembly GCA_020636255.1 of Lewinellaceae bacterium. Lineage (GTDB taxonomy): Bacteria > Bacteroidota > Bacteroidia > Chitinophagales > Saprospiraceae > JACJYE01. Next base: position 179,796 of record JACJYE010000008.1, on the reverse strand, counting down.
CCGCTCGTTTTTAACCAAAGCCTCATTTTTTTTTGAAAAAAATCACAGGTAAAACTCCTGTATTCAAAGAACAATATTCACAATGCACTGATCAATAAAATTATAAAATGCTTTTAATCAATTATTTAGTTGTTAACTAAAGCAGGAGTTAATTTTCACATTCCGTTGATTTTGTCTTTGTTTTCCCATGGTTATGCCTGCATATTTGTATCGTGAAAGGTGATTAACAGAGGCGGTACAGACAAGTTGATTGAAATACTTTAGAGATTGAATATGTTCATGGGATTATAATTTAAGTGGTTGTGTCGTCCCGGAATGCAGTTTCGGGACGCATCAACACTATCCCTGAAAGATAAAAAAAAGGCGAGCTTGAAGAAGCCCGCCTCCGAATTAGGTCATGTTCATGGGATTATGTAAGTAATCCAAAAAAAGAAAGTTCCAAAGATCACAATTTGTTATTAACTGTGGAGTAGTATTCTCTTTTTTTCGCTGAGGCGAAGTTAGTTGAAATGTTTGTCATATTCAAAAAATCGACAGACATTTTTGAAGAGATCAAAAGATTTATTTTGGATATGTTCATGGGATTATAATTGAAAAGGTCGCACGATCGGTGCGACCTTTTTTTTTGTTTATGCCTAAGTTTAAGGCATTCAGCGCTTTAGGCTGGTTACCGCTTCAAGGCCTTTTTCGAGATTTCAAAAATACACCTCCTGCGCCACGCGGAAAGTATTCGCATGGGCTTCGATGATGTGGGACAGGCGGTGGGAATACCCGCCGCCCATGCTTACGGCTACAGGCACTTTGTGCCTCCGGCAACTTTCCAGCACATAGCGGTCGCGCGCTTTGCAGCCTTCGATACTCAGGCTGAGGCGGCCGAGTTTGTCGGACCAGATGACATCCACGCCGCTGAGGTAAAAAACCTGTTCGGGCTGCACTTCGTCGAACAGGCGGGGCAGCGTTTCCTGTAATATCTTCAGGTAGGCTTCGTCCCCGGTTTTGTCGGGCAGCCCGATGTCGAGGCAGGAGCTTTCTTTGCGGTGGGGGTAATTTTTCTCGCCGTGCATGCTGAAGGTGAACACCCGCTTGTCGTTTCGAAAGATCTGGGCCGTGCCGTTGCCCTGGTGCACATCGAGGTCGATGACCAGGATCGTCTCTACTATTTTATGGTGTAACAGATAATTAGCGGCGATGGCGATGTCGTTGAGCAGGCAGAAGCCTTCGCCCTTGTAGCTGAAGCTGTGGTGGGTGCCGCCGGCCACGTTGAGAGCTACGCCATGTTGGCGGGAATACAAGGCGCACTGCACGGTGCCGTTGGCGATGTGGCGCCCACGTTCTACCAGTAGTTCCGACATAGGAAAGCCAATGGCCCGGATCTCTTTAGGGCTGAGTTGCTGGTGCTTCAGTTTTTCCCAGTATGTTTCTTCATGGGTGAGCAGGATGCTGGACTCGTCGAGCGGGCCGGGCTGAAAAAAGCTGTCTTCGCTCACAGTACCTTCATACAGCAACTGTTCGGGCAGTAGTTCATACTTGGCCATGGGAAAGCGGTGCCCCTGCGGCAATTCGTACTTGTATATCGGCGAATAAGCGATCCGTAGCATCCGGGATTTGGTTTCCTGCTGCATAAAAACTACTGAGCCAGGGTAAAGGTTTACGAGCAGGAAATGCGCAGAGCTGATTGGAGGCCACTTTTGATAGCGAAAAGAGGCCTCCAAACGAGCTCTTACTTTTTCACCTGTAGTAAAAAAACTATTTTTGCGAATCTTTGGTTAACCGTACCTCCGGGCTTCCGGCCGGACCGGAGAAATTACTCCAGACGGAAGAGCCTTTCCCGGGAGGCCGGGATTGGAGGTACGGAGGGATTACTCCAACCAGAAGGTTGGAGGTACGGAGGGATTGCTCCAACCAGAAGGTTGGAGGTACGGAGGGATTACTCCAACCAGAAGAGCCCGTCCCGGCTGGCCGGGATTGGAGGTACGGGGAAAACTTATTCAATCTATAAGATATGCAACTTAGCGAACAGGAATTGTTGCGCCGGGAAAACCTGCAGAAACTGCGGGAGATGGGGATAGACCCGTACCCGGCGGAAGCGGTTGAAGTAACGGCCTATGCCAGGGAGGTACAGGAAGGCTTCAACGACGAAGGCGGCGAACCGCAGAATTTCCAGCAGGTGCGCCTGGCGGGGCGCCTGATGGGCAGCCGCGTGATGGGCAAAGCTTCCTTTGCGGAGCTTCAGGACGGCAGCGGCCGTATTCAGCTCTACATCGCGCGCGATGAGATCTGTCCTGGCGAGGATAAAGAACTTTACAATACTGTTTTCAAAAAACTGCTCGACATCGGTGATTTCATCGGAGTGGAAGGCTTTGCCTTTCGCACCCGCATGGGGGAGATCACGATCCATGTCAGAGAACTGAAACTGCTGAGCAAATCCCTGCACCCGCTGCCTGTCGTCAAACGCGACGAGGAGGGGAACGTCTACGACGCGTTCACTGACCCCGAGCAGCGCTACCGCCAGCGTTATGTCGACCTGACCGTCAACCCGCACGTTAAGGAGATATTCCTGAAGCGCAGCAAGCTCATCTCCGCCATGCGCCGCTTTTTTGACGGCCGCGGCTGGCTGGAGGTGGAAACCCCGGCGCTGCAACCCGTTCACGGCGGTGCGGCGGCCCGGCCTTTCAAAACATTCCACAATACCCTGGAGATCCCTCTCTACCTGCGTATAGCCAATGAGCTTTACCTCAAGCGGCTCGTCGTCGGTGGTTTTGAAGGGGTATACGAGATCGGCAAGATGTTCCGCAATGAGGGGATGGACCGGACCCACAACCCCGAGTTCACTTCTATGGAGATCTACGTGGCCTATAAGGACTACAACTGGATGATGGGCATGGTAGAACAACTGGTAGAGTACGTAGCCCAGGAGGTAACGGGCCATACCAAAGTAGAGTACGAAGGTAAAATGATCGACTTCGCCGGCCCTTACCGGCGCCTCAGCATGTATGATGCCATCCAGGAATACACGGGAACCGATATTTCCGGCATGGACGAATCGGCCCTGCGCAGCCTGTGCCGCCAGCTCGGCATCGCTGTGGACGACAGCATGGGCAAAGGCAAACTGATTGACGAGATATTCGGTGAAAAGGTAGAAGAACACCTGATCCAGCCTACTTATATCATCGACTATCCTATAGAGATGACGCCGCTGGCCAAAAAGCACCGCAGCAAGCCGGGCCTGGTCGAGCGCTTCGAGCTTTTCGTCAACGGTAAAGAGATCGCCAATGCCTACTCGGAGCTCAATGACCCCCTCGACCAGCGCCAGCGCCTGGAAGACCAGCTCCGCCTCGCCGAGCGCGGCGATTTCGAGGCTATGGCCATGGATGAGGATTTCCTTCGGTCCCTGGAGTACGGCATGCCTCCTACTTCAGGCCTTGGCATCGGCATCGACCGCCTCACAATGCTGCTGACCGACCAGCACTCCATTCAGGAAGTCCTCTTCTTCCCTCAAATGCGGCCCCAGAGGGGGAGCATATACGAGCCCGAAAAAAAACAGGAAGAAGGAAGCGAGTAAATGCGGCATTAGCCGCATTTACGCTTTTTGCTTATCTTGAATCCGAAGAACCAAAACGATTTTATCATGATCACCAAAAAAATCATCACGATCGGCCTTGGCCTGAGCATTTTCTTTTTTGCAGGCTGTGGCGGTTGCGGCAGTTCCGGCAATGACAGTGCTAACGCCACAGAACAGGGCTCTGAAGGCGGCACTCAGGATGAACCGCAGAGTGTACAGGAAGCTATGAACGAAGTGCGAGATGCCTTGCAGGGGGACGGCAAAACGGTAGAAGTTGTCGACTTCCGTGAGCTCAAAGCGTTATTGCCTGATGAACTGGCCGGTATGAAGCGCACCTCGCATACTGGCGAGAAGGCCGGCATGTTCGGCATGAATTTGTCTACTGCGAAAGCAGAGTATGAAGAAGGCGGCCAGCGCCTGGATGTGTCCATCGTAGATGTGGCGGGCGTGAGCATGGCCCTGGCGGGCATGGCGAGCTGGGCGTCTATGGAAGTTGACCGCGAAACCGATAACGGTTACGAGCGTACGACGATGATCGAGGGGTATAAGGCCTTTGAGAAGTACGACAAGTCCAGCAAAAACGGAGAAGTGAGCGTTATTGTCGAAAATCGGTTCATACTGACCGTTGACGGGGATAATATTGAAGAAAAAACGCTGGCAAAAGCTATCGATCAGCTGAATATCAAAAAGCTGGCCCGGCTGCAGTGATCAGCGGTTCTCTTCCTCCCGGGCCCGCCGTTCCAGTACGCGGTGGAACTTGAGCAGGTGTTCCGGGTCTGTTTCGTTGTAGAGGCACAGCAGCAAGGTTGTCCTTTTCCGCCTGTCGATGGGAAAGAGGATCTTGACGGGGTTATGAACGTAGCCGTTGTCTTCGAAGAGCAGGATCTGCCGGTTGCGCGTAGGCAGCCGGAACAACCTCATTTCTTCGGCATTTCGGGGAATGGGCACATCTGCATAACCCTCTTCCCTGAGGAACTGGCACACCATTTCGTACGTCTGATCCAGGTTGGAGCCGGCGAAGACGGTGCGGTATTCGTAGCCGTCGCTTTCGCCGCCCAGATATTCGGTGCCCGCCGGTGGAAAATCCTTGCGCAGTGCCATTAGGGAATTGATCGTTTATCCTTGAACAGTCAGTCGCCGCCGCCTCTTCCGGGAGGCGGTTCGCAAAATTAAGGAAGATAAAGAGAACTATGCCGGTTCTTCCCTTTTTTCTGAGCCTGGCCTTTATGGCCCTTATGGCGCAGGCCGCCATCCAGTTGCCGGCGGCAGCGGGTGGCATCCCCATTACGGGCCAGAGCCTGGCCGTGCTGATGGTGGGCATGTTGCTCCGGCGCCCGTGGCCGCCTCTGGCGGTAGCCGTATACGTATTGCTGGGGGCGTTGGGCCTGCCGGTATTTGCCGGGGGGCGGAGCGGCTGGAGCGTACTGGCAGGAGGCAGCGGCGGCTTTCTGTTCGGCTTTATCGCCGGCGCCTGGGTTGTTAGCTGGCTGGCAGGGCAGGGCTGGGGGCGGCGCCTGGGCCGGGCCGTAGCAGCTATGGCAGCCGGCACCGTAGTGATCCTGGCTTTCGGCCTGTTGCGCCTGGCCATGCTTTACGGCTGGGAAAAAGCCCTGGAATATGGCCTTTATCCTTTCTGGAAGGGGGCAATAGTGAAGATATTCATCGGTGGGCTGGCCATCTGGCTGATAACGCTATGGCCTTCCTCTGAAGAAAAAACCGTACGGCCATAAACGCACATGGCCCTTTGACTACGCCACCTTTTCCCTATATTCGCATCCGGCCAACAGGAAAGTATAAGCTGAGTACCATACATGACTGCACCCTTGTATAAAATTCGCGCACAAAGCCGCTATGGCTTCATCAACCGGCAGGGCGAAGTGGTGATCGAACCACAGTACCTGGAGGCTGAAGATTTCTACCATGGCTTTTCGCGGGTGCGGTTCAATGAAAAGCTCGTGCCGATGGACGCCATGGGCCGCCTGCTGTTGAAACACCTGTTCAATTTCGTAGGCTTTTTCGAGCAGGGCCTGGCACGCGCCCAGCTCGTCAACCGCTGGGGGTATATCGATACCCGCGGCAACCTGGTGGTGGATATCCAGTTTGAAGATGCCGGCGACTTCGGCGACGGCCTGGCGCCTGTGCGGCGCAACAACCGCTACGGCTTCATCCGCCCGGACGGCACCTGGAAGATACGCCCACAATTCGAAGCGGCGGGGGAATTCGCCTCCGGGCTGGCGCCCGTGCAACTGGTGGAGAAATGGGGGTATATCGACGAGGACGGCGAAATGGCCATTGCACCGCAGTTCGACAGCGGGCGAAGTTTTCAGGGCGATGTGGCGGTAGTACAGCAGGGGAACTACTGGGGCCTGATCAACAGTGAAGGAGAACTGTTGGTGGAGCCGCAGTTCGAACTCCAGGATGGTTATTCCAATGGCGAATTTTTTGACGGTATGGCTATCATTGTTCAGGATGGCCTGTATGGCTTTATCGACGATGAGGGCAACCTGGCCATCCCACCGGCCTTCGGGTTTGCCGGCGATTTTGGTGAAGGGCTGGCGCCGGTGGAACAACACGGCCGTTTCGGTTTCATCGATAAATCGGGCAACATTTGCATTCCGCCCCGTTTCGAAGACGCAGGGCTGCTGGCCAACGGCCTGGCACCCGTAAAAGCCAACGGCCACTGGGGTTTTATAGGGCCGACGGGCGAATGGCTCATTCCCCCCAAGTACGATAGTGCTTTGCCTTTTCACGACGGGCTGGCCCTGGTTGGCCATCAGGGCGCCTGGCGCTACGTCGATACCGTAGGACAGGTGGTGTGGGAAGAAAAATGACCCGTATCGCCTGTATATTCTCAGTAAGCCCGGGCTGGCTGCCGCTCTTCATGCACAACCCACCCTGTATTTCAACCTCCAAACAAGCTCTGAGCCGTTCCAGGTGACGAAATGCTGAGCAGTAGTCAGTATTCAGTCTTCCATCGGAAGCCGTGAGATCCAATTGTAAATTTTTCTCAAATTAAAAAAGGCGAAATGAGAAAGGCCGTACTTTTACTCCTGCCGCTGGCTTATTGTGCCTGCGGCCCGGACGACGATTGTGAGGAACGCCAATACCTGCCGCTTTGTGAGGCGGTAGTGGATAACGTACCTTACACCGACGATCAGCTCTTGTATTTCAGGAACAGCGAAGGCGAGGTGTTTCCCGTCCATGTGAACAAAAAAATGGAAGTCTTGCAACCCGATATCCCGTATGTTTGTGAAGAGTACCTGGAATTGACGATGCAGGAAGCCGGCAAGAGCCTTCCTTTTATCGAGTTCATTCACCGGGGGACATCGCAGGATTGTTTTTTGCAATACAGCATCTCGCCCGGGCGGAATAACAGGTATAACGGCGTGCAGATCAGGGTGCTCGAAGACGGGGCTTTGACAGGGATGGGCGCAGCAATGTTCAACAAACACGCTTCCGTCGAGCTGGGTGGCGTATCGTACAGTGATGTCATTGAACTAAATTACCAGTACGATAACATGGCACAGGAAGACCTGGTGCAACTGTTTTACAACAAGGAATACGGCATCCTGCAGTTCAGCACGCTGGGCGGCCTGGTGTACGACAGAGAAGGATAGGCATAAAAGGCCTGGGAAGGCGATGGAAAGGGCCATTCGCTTCATCAGGCGCCAGGAGAACGAGCAAAAACAAAACAAAAGACATATGAGATCCAAAGTCATCATTCTACTTCCGCTTCTGGTGTTAGGTTCCGTTGCTGTTCTGCATGCACAAGCATCCCGGGCTTCAAACAGTGGGCCGGCCAGGGTAAGGGTATTCACAACGGCCGCCAATACGGAATACCGCTTATCAGAAACGGCCGTGCTCAACCTGAAACCTTTCGGGCAACCCCTGGAAACGCAGGAATGCATTTTCGTCGACCCCACCCATACCTTCCAGGAGTTCCTGGGTATAGGCGGGGCGCTGACCGATGCCGCAGCAGAAACCTTTGCAAAGCTGCCCGCCGAAAAACAAAAGGAAGTGCTGCAGGCCTATTTCGACCCCGAAAAGGGCATCGGATATACGTTGGCGCGGGTCAATATCCACAGTTGCGATTTTTCCAGCGGCAGTTACACCTATGTTGAAGACAAGGATGTATCGCTGAAGTCCTTCAGCGTAAACCACGATGAGCAGTACCGCATTCCCTTCGTCAAAAGGGCCATAGCCGCTGCAGGAGGCTCGCTCACCATTTTCGCCAGCCCCTGGAGCCCGCCGGCATGGATGAAGGACAACAACGACATGCTGCACGGCGGTAAATTATTACCCGAATACCGGCAGGCATGGGCCAACTACTTTGTAAAATTCGTCAACGCTTATGAAAAGGCCGGGATACCCATCTGGGGTGTTTCGGTGCAGAACGAGCCTATGGCCACCCAAACCTGGGAGTCCTGTATCTGGACTGCTGAAGACGAGCGCGATTTCGTGCGCGATTACCTTGGCCCCACTTTCCATAAGCAGGGCCTGAAAGACAAGAACATCATCATCTGGGACCACAACCGCGACCTGATGTATCAGCGCGCGTCGACCGTACTGAACGACGCAGAGGCTGCGAAATACGTGTGGGGCACCGGCTTCCACTGGTATGCTCCCGACAACTTCGAAAATGTCAAGCGCGTACAGGAGAGCTTTCCCGATAAAAAACTGTTGTTCACGGAAGGCTGTACCTACCCCTTCAACCTCGATAAGGTGTACGAATGGCATTGGGGGGAACAGTATGGCAAGAGCATGGTGAACGACCTCAACAACGGCTCGGTGGGCTGGACGGACTGGAACGTGTTGCTGGATGAAACGGGAGGCCCCAACCACGTGGGCAATTTCTGTTTTTCACCTATCCACGGCGACACCCGTACAGGTGAGCTGTACTACATGAGTTCTTACTATTACATCGGCCATTTTTCCAGGTTCATCCGCCCGGGGGCGCGCCGTATCATCAGCTCGTCCAACCGCGACCGATTGCAGACGACGGCGTTCAAAAACCCTGATGGCACGGTGGCCGTAGTCGTTTTGAACCTGGGCGACGATGCCGTTTCGTTCCAGTTCTGGCTCGACGGCCAGGCCGCGCCAGCCACCAGCCTGCCGCATTCTATCATGACGCTGGTATTTTGAGCGGGTTTAGGAGGGCAAAGGGAGGGTAGTGGCGGCGAAAATGGAACGGATCACTGGAATAGGATAAGCCCATAAGCGGATGACTTTTAAACTACATTTTCCAACGCACCCATTGGGGCTGTTCGTTGCGTCTTTTACCTATTATAAAGGGTATCAGCCTCAGCACAGCATCGACCGTTTTCTGCCTGACGGCCATGTAGAGGTGGTCATTGACCTGACACAATTACCCAAAAATCTGTACGACAACGACACGCTTCTCTTAAAACAGGCATTTCGCAAGGCGTGGGTTTCCGGGCTGCGCCGGGAGTATATCTCTATCCATTCCGGCCAGGATGCTGAGATGTTCGTCATTCAATTCCAGCGGGGCATGGCCTATCCTTTTTTGAAGCGGTATTCACCTGTTCTGTTTTCAACATGATGCTGGGGGCGTTATGGTACTCGCCGGCGCTGTTTTACAAGGCCTGGATGAAAGAAACCGGCCTTACCGAAGAAGTTATTCGCAATGCCAAACCAGCGAAGATGTATGGCCTGGGCTTCCTGCTGGCCTATCTCATGTCGTACAATATGGCTTTTTTTCTGGGCGATGAGGGTACGGATTGGCAATGGGGGCTTGCAGCCGGTTTTCTCACGGGGTTTGGCTGGGCTGCTGCAATTTTTACGGCCATCGCGCTCTTTGAACAGCGCTCCTGGCGGTATATTCTGATCAACGGATCGTACATCATCCTTTATTTCACCGGTATCGGGTTCATTCTGGGCGCCTGGCGTTAAATTCCGTATGCGATAGCGATCACGAATATTACTATTGTTGCTTTGTGTTATAAGGGCCGGGCCGCGATACGGCCACGGCGGCATCCTACCACGATACCCCTGCTCCGCCGCCGCCCGAGCTTCCGCCGCCGAAACCACCGCCGCCACCGCCGCCACTACTGCCGCCACCGGAGGAGCGCGTTTTTTTCGGGATGGTAATGAGCTTGCGGTCCAGGTAATTGCAGTTCTTACAGGAGAATATCTGTTCCTGAAGCCCCGAGTGGGAATAGGTAGCGGCTTTCAGGACACGCGTTTGTTCGAGGTAGTAAGTGCGGTAATGGCATTTGGGGCAGTCGGAATACCGGGAAAAACGCTTGGCATAACGCAGGATGAGCACTTCATCGTGTTCGTCTGTCACCCATACGTCGTAATCGACGGAGCCGACCTTTTCCTCCATCACCTGGCCGGCTTCGAGGTATTCATCGTCTTTCCATTCGTCCAGTTTGTGCAGGGGCTTACCCGTATCCTTGCCGAAGCGGGGGTGGTTGCGAAGGTAATTCAGCCTTCTTTTCAGGTAAAAGTATACGAGCAGGTACGGTATGGGGAACAGGATGACAAAAATGAAGAAATACACCCTTCGCACTGCCCGGTATCGGTCGTAAAGGTCTTGTTTGCTAAAGCCCGTATACAGGAGCCACAACACAACCAGGAGGTGAAACAGTGCGTTGGCCACGATGTACCATCCCAATGCGGCCGGCAGGCCCGGTACTGGCCGGAAAGCCTGCCCGCTTCCGTATTGCTGGCTGCCTCCCGACCGGATCTCTTCCAGCGCTTCCGGGTCTTCCAGCGTCGTTTTGATGCGGATCAGGGCCGACAGTAGCCCCTGTCCGTACTGGCCGTCTTTGAAATAAGGCACCAGTTCCTGCATGCCGATGCGGTAGCAGATAACATCGGGCAGCACGCCTTCCAGCCCATAACCCGTTTCGAATTCTGTGCGCCGCTGGTCCATTACAGAAAAGATAAGCAGGCCGTTATCGACATCTGCCTGCCCGATCCCCCAGTAATTGAAGAGGCGGGTTGCAAAATCTTTGGGGTTCTCCTCGCCAATGCTGTTGACGATGACGATGGCCACCTGGGCCGTGGAGCTGTTCTCCAGCGCGGCCGCCACCCCGTTGAGCTGCATCACTTCCCCTTCCGACAATACCCCGTCGGGGTTGCTGACGTATCCGCGGCTGTCCTTGGGGTTGGGGATGCCCTCAACGGTATAGGCCGTTTGGGCAAAGGTGGTGGCGCAGGCCATTAAAGATAGGAGAAAAACGAGGTTTTTCGTTAAGTGACGCATTTCCGGTACGATGAGTTGGCGGTGTATTTCTACCGAAAGGTAATGGATTTGCTGCATATCTTTTTAAGAAAACAAGGGCCCATTCTCGTGGGCTGAACAGTTTTTTAAAAATCGATTTCGGGATACGAAGCTGTTAATTATTTTTTAAAATCTACGCCAAGCCTCGGGTTATCGCTATTTTAAAGGCAAAATAACGGAAAATGCCCAACTCAAGCCCTAACCAACCGCAGCAACCAGAGCCCCCACCGCCGGTTTTCAGGACCTGGAACCAGCTTTACGCCTTCGTCATTATTCTGCATGCCATCATCATTACCCTGTTTTATATATTTACGAAATTGTACTCCTAGCACTAAGGGGTATAGGGTGCAAGGTATAAAGTACAAGGTACAGCATACCTAATACTCAATACCTGATACCTAATACCTGAACAGACATGAGCACTCTCGACTGGATCGTAATGTTAAGCACCCTTTTGGGTATTGTTGTATATGGTGTCTGGAAGACCAGGCATATCAACACCGTACAAAGTTATCTGCTGGGGGACAATGACCTTCCCTGGTGGACTATCGGCCTGTCAGTAATGGCCACTCAGGCCAGCGCCATCACTTTCCTATCTACGCCGGGCCAGGCCTATGAAGACGGCATGCGCTTTGCGCAGTTCTACTTCGGCCTGCCGGTGGCGATGGTCATTCTCTGTATCTTTGTGCTTCCTTATTATTATCGCCTCAGAGTTTACACGGCCTACGAATACCTCGAAGGGCGTTTTGACCTGAAAACGCGGACGCTGACGGCCATCCTGTTCCTCATTCAGCGGGGGTTGGCCGCCGGCCTGACCATTTACGCTCCGGCCATTATCCTGTCCACGATACTGGGCTGGAGCCTGAACTGGACCATACTGTTCATCGGGCTGATGGTGGTCGTGTATACGGTGGCAGGGGGTACAAAGGCAGTGAGTATGACGCAGAAGCAGCAAATGGTCATTATACTGAGCGGCATGTTCATTGCTGCCATCATCCTGGTCTATAAGCTGCCGGGGCACATAAGTTTTGGCGATGCGGTAGGCGTAGCCGGCAAAATGGGCAAGCTAAACGTTGTGGACTTCAATTTTGACCTCAGCAACCGCTACAACTTCTGGTCGGGTATGCTGGGCGGCGTATTCCTTTTTTTGTCCTACTTCGGCACCGACCAGTCGCAGGTGTCGCGTTATCTCGGCGGCAAGTCACTCGCAGAGAGCCGGCTGGGCCTGCTGTTCAACGGCATACTGAAAGTGCCTATGCAATTCCTCATCCTGTTCGTCGGTATTCTCGTTTTTATGTTTTTCCAGTTTCATCAACCCCCTATACACTTCAACAGGGCCAACCTGGAAAAACTCGAAGGCACGCAGTACCAGAGCCGGCTGGAGAACCTGCAATCGCAGCACAATACGCTGTTCCTCCAGCAACAACAGGAAGTGTCCTATATGATCGGCGCCATCAGGCAGGATAACGACGCAGCCATACAGCAATCGAAGCAACGCGTGCAGGAGCTGATGGCCACCGGCCAGCAGTTGCGCGATGAGGTCAAGGAGCTGATCCTGCAGGCCGACCCGGTGGCCAAGGCCCGGGATACGGACTATGTGTTCATCACATTCGTCATGGAGTATCTGCCTATAGGCCTGGTAGGGCTGTTGCTGGCCGTGATCTTCTCAGCGGCTATGTCTTCCACTTCTTCCGAGCTGAATGCCCTGGCCACGACTACCGTCGTCGACATCTACCGCCGCAGCCTTGTCCGCGACAAAAGCGACGGACATTATCTGCGGGCATCAAAAATGTTCACCCTGTTCTGGGGCGGCGTGGCCATGCTTTTCGCCGCTACTGCCGGCCTGTTCGAGAACCTCATACAGGCGGTCAACATCATCGGGTCGCTGTTTTACGGATCCATACTGGGCATCTTCCTGGTGGCCTTTTTTATGAAAAAGGTCGGTGCTCATGCCGTATTCATCGGCGCCCTTATTGCCGAGGCCCTGGTGCTGCTCATATACTGGACGAGCAACAACGATTTCTGGTTCCTGATCGGCGATACCTGGTACGCGTTCAAAGTGGCCTACCTTTGGCTCAACCTCATTGGATGTGTGCTGGTGATGGGGATTGCGGGGGTATTGCATGGAATCATAAAGCAGTAAAGCTGGTAAGGTAAGCCTCAGATAAAGGGAGGCTTTCCTCCTGAAACAGAAAAAGCCCCGGTTTCCCGGAGCTTTTCCTGTCAGATTTCTATAACGTGAGGAGCATTCCAGGAATGCTTCCTGGCATTAATACCTATTGCCGTAGTCACCGCCGCCACGGTTGTAGCCACCGCCACCGCCGCCGCGATTGTAGCCGCCGCCACCGCCACCGCGGTTGTAGCCACCGCCACCGCCGCCGCGGTTGTAACCACCGCCGCCACCACGGTTTTCGCGAGCTTCCGCTACCTTCACTACGATGGTGCGGCCGTCAAGTTCAACGCCGTTCAGGCCATCGATGGCAGCCTGTGCTTCCTTGTCGTTGGGCATTTCCACGAAGCCGAAGCCTTTGGATCTGCCGGTGAACTTGTCCATGACGATTTTTACAGAATCAACTGCTCCGTACTCCTCAAAAGCTTCCTGAAGGTCCATCTCCTGAGTGTCGAAGTTTAATTTTGCAACGAAAATATTCATAAAAACGTAAAATTGGAATCCGCTTGAGGCGGAATAGTGAATAGATCAAGAGAACAAGGGAATAAACTAAGGAAGGATAAAGGAAAATGTTAGACAAAATACGATTAGCCTGATCACTTAATTAATTCGGAGACAAAGATGCACTAATTATGTCATATTTTAAAGCTTTTCGAAAATTTTCATTTCAAAGCAAATATAATCAGTACAGGGCCCCGGCATACCGTGGCGCTTCATTATCCGGAAAAAGAGCCTGTTTGTCAGCCTGCCGGTTCACTGTGAACCGGCAGGCTGAACATCCTAGCTCCTCGAAGGGAATATCCCCTGCAGGCAGATAATATAGTTGATACAGCCAAAGGGCTGCATGTTGGAGGCCTCCCCTGAAGTAGCCTTTACGACCGTATTGAAAACCGTATCGGAGCCCATCTCTTTAGAGGTGTGGATGCCGGCCACCTCGACGGGCGTGGATTCCGCGCCGGACTTATCGCCCAGCCTCCTTGGGGTAAGCCCGGTGCCGTTGCCGGGATGCATGGGCACCCGCCCTCTCAGGTCGGGTAACGCAAAAGTTGTCCTTCCATCGCCGCCATAGGTGGTGCCCAGCAGGGCAAAAAGGGCCTGGTTTTGGTTGATGGAAAGCATTTGGCCATCGCAAAAGGCCCAGCCTCTGGGGGCGAAATTGCCGGCGAACATTACGATGGAACCGATAAAGGCTTCGTTCATGATTGATGGATTTGCTGGATGGGCTGTTTATGGGCCATCCGGGGTACGATAAAAAGTTCTAAATTATTCTTTGGCCGTTTCCGCCGGCGTTTCCACCGGTTTCTTCTCAGTTTTGTCCTTTGTGCTGTGTTCGATCGTGAAGGGCAAAGCATTTGTTTCATTTCCATTCAGCAGCAGGCTTACCCAGAGGCGGGGGCTGCCGTTGTATTTGCCCGCCAGGCCCTTGTCCAGCGAAAACATCACCATTTGGTCGGTCCAGGTTTCGATCTGTGTGTCTATGGGTTGGTGGTTAATAGCCAGCTGGAATTTATCTTTTTCACTCCGCCCATTGCTCCTTTTCAGCGATTGGCCGAATAGGGTGACCGTGTCGGCGTTTTGTACGAGGTAGTGCAACTGCGGAGGCTGTTGCAGGTTTTGCCCGTCGGCGTAAACCTGGATGAGGTGCATGGTCCGCTCCATGGCGTGGTCGATGCGGCCGATCGTCTGGCGGAGGTCAAAATCGGTGAGGATGCCTTCCGACACGTACTGGCTTTGGATATAAGTGCCGTTGAGGTTCAGCTCCCACACGAAGCTGGTGAAAGCCGTTTGTACCTGCACCAGGTCGGCCATCGCGCGTTGAATACGCTCCAGCGGGTCTTTGAGAAACTGGGTAAGGATAGCAGCCAGGCCGCCCAGGCCGGCCAGCACTCCGGTGATGCGCCCTCCCAGTTCTTCGCTTACCACAGAAATGGCCACCCCGCCGATGATGAGGATGACGCCCATCGCAAAGGTGGCGACGTTAAGCTGCTGTAGCAGGCGCATGGTCTTCTTGGCATTGTCCACCGCATCGTTGAGCAGGATGGAGGCTTCCTCACTCCGTGCTTTGGAAGGCTTCAGGTAGTATTCGGACAGTAATTCCTGCCGGGCGGCGCGTTCCCGCTCTTCACCGGTCACGGTGCGCACCAGGGCGTCGACGGCCACCCGGCCGCCGATATTTCCCAGGATCTTGACGAGGTTTTCCCGGATATCGAGGTTCTCTTCCTGTGGCAGGCGTTTGCTGAGCGGTTCGATGGCCAGTCGTTCCAATTGCATCCTGATGTTGTTGTACGTGTCCATTTTATCTTCAAAGAACCAGCGGTCACTCATTTCGCTCAGGAGTTGGGTGATCCATTTTTGTACGACGAGCTCCCGCGCTTTCATTTCGTCCTGCTCGCGCAATTTAAGGATGGCCCTGGCCAGGCCGAAGACGGCGTGCGGGCTCAGGGAACCATCCTTTTTGCGCAGCGCTTCTTCCTGGCTACTCACCAGGTCGGCATAGGCTTTCGATTGTTCTTTTTGGGAATAACACCACTTATAGATCTCCTCGGCCGTGTGGTTGTCCAGTTCGGAATCTGACAATTTATCATCGTGGAATACCCGCAATATCGTTGGGTTTTGCTGGTCTTCGAGCACCCTGCGGCGTACGTATTTTTTTACCTCCTCGTTCTTTTGAAAATCCTGGCGGTTGTTCAGCAGGTTGATGAGCGCCAGGACGGCGTCGGGGGTATTCCGTGCTTTTTGTGCTGCCCGGTCGACGAGGGTCGTATTCTGTCCGCTGGCCACCCAATTGACGCACTTGCCCAGGATAGTTTTCAGGGCTGCATCGCTGCCAAATTCAATGGCGCTGACGATCATCTCACTGGCCTTGTCCTCATCCTGCAGGTCTCTGATGAGGATATCCAGTTTTCTTTGAATATCGGCCGACTTTCGTTTGAGGAAATTGCTGGCAGATTCCTGTACGCTTGGGCCACCATCTTCTACAGCGGCCAGGATGACAGGTAGCAGGGTGTCGTGATTCGGCGGCTCTTTCGCCTCCCAGAGCTCCTCCAGTATTCTGGGAGTGGCCAGGAGGAATTTTCCCTTTTGAAGGGGCGTGAAGGATATGTTTTCGAGTAATAATTTTGCAGTCTCCTTTCCAAATATCCGCGCGATCAATTTGAATGTTTCATTACTGGCCTCTGTTTTCTCCTCTCTTTCCATGTTTTCCACATACCGAAGATGCTTGAAGAGCTCCGTTGGGTACTCTATCAGGAAATTTGCAGCTCTTTCCCGCACATCGAGCTCGTCGTGCTTTAGTGCGGCCATCAGGTCGGGCAACATTTGATACTGATGCTTAATATTGGCTTTCCACCGGATATTGAGGCCTTCTTTAAAACCCATGAGCAGCATCCCACCCCGTAAGGCCCGGTCGCTGGTTTCGTAGTGGACCAGGAATTCAAAGACATCGTCCTCGCCCAGGATGGTTTTAATCGTGGCCAGGCCCTGCTCCAGGGAATGTTCCTCTCCCGCCCCACGCAGGTATTGGAACAGGGCATGAAAAATTTCCTTCCGCAGCTTCTTTTCCGCCGGTATCAGTTCGCTATTGTCTTTCAGGAAATCAAAGGCCTCCCTGGGTTTATTAGGGTGGGCGGGGAATTCTGATTCATAGTTCAGCAACCGGTAACAGAGCAGTCGGTAGGTGGTTTGCTTTTGGTTGGCCCGGTAGTCCCAGGCCTGGAAATAGGGTTCCCAGTCTTTTATCAGTTGTTTTCCCCATATCTCTTCCCAGAAAAGCACGAAGGCCTTCCAGTATTTGCTCATTTTGCAGTTGAAAAAGCGCTCCGCGCGGTCTTCGTCTTTTGCGGGCAGTTTGTAGAGTGCCGTGAGGATGGCGTCCAGGACGAACTTCTGCTCCTTCCAGGCCCGTGGGCGGACCTCATTGCCCTGCGACGGCACAAAGGCCGACCACGAACCTTGTGCGAATTCCCCCAGGGCTTTCCACAGCACATCGATGGCATGTTCCCAGTCGTCTTCCGGTTTGTAGCCGGTTTCGTGTAAGTGATACAGCAGGCTGGCGCTCTCCTTCAGCACTGCCCAGTCATTGTCGCCGGAATTTTGGTTCTTCGACACTTCCTGCAACAACAACAACGCCTGGCCGGCAAGCGCGTCCATGTCGCCGCCATAATCATCTGCCAGGCGGCCGAACAGCCGGGGTTCGGGGTCTTCGTAGACGCTCCAGTTTTTGCCGATGGAACCTTCTGCGGAGAGGAGTAACTTTTGCCAGACGGGGTTGTCCGCAAGGGGCTGGGTAGTGGTGTTCATCTGGGAACAGGTTTGGCGTAAAAGACAATAAAGCTTTGGTAAGGCGGAAGATACAATTTAAAAACGGCTTATAGGGCGGGTTAATTTGGCCCACGCACAAAGCGCACTTTTTGTACCCCTTCCACCATGGACAGGGCGAACTGGGCTGAGGCCAGATTGCCGGTATAGCTTAGCGCACTTTTCTTGTCGTTGATGTCTTTGTACAAATGGCTAATATGTAATACCCGGTTTTGAGGATCCCAATCCGAGCTATCCAGGATTTCGGTAGCCCAGGGCTTGTTATTATTATTGGGGTTTTTGTCCAGCCCGTCCGCATTCCTCAAAGCTTTCGTATACCTGTCCGGATTGTCGGATGCGGGAATATCGAAACCGAGGTGCAGCATTTCCGGTTTTTGGTGAATATCAACCGCCAGGGCGTCACCCTCGAACAGGCAGAGCAATACCGTGGGCGACAAATGGCTGATGCTCAGTATCTTCAATTTGGCGGCATCCATTTCTTCCGCTGTTCCTGTCTTTTGCTTGTAGCCATCGGCCTGTAATTTGGGCCATCCTTTGACGACGAAGGAGCGCAGCAGGAAACCGCTCACCACCTGCGCCTGCTCACCGGTTTTTTGCTGCCCTTGCTGGCCTGGGCCGGCCGGGGCCCCCCGGCCAAGGCTGAAGGCCCCGTCGATCAGGCAGGATATCCAATCGGGGTCGAGCTGGAAGAAACGGAAGGATTCTTTGGGCAACATGCGTTCATCGGGCACCAGATAGTTGAAGGGCAGGCCTTTAAGCAGCCCCAGCGCGCTGAACCAGTCTTCTACTTCTTCGGGCAGGCTGCCGGCGTCCTGGATCTCGCGGTGAAAAGGCAGGTGAGGATGCTGTTCCTGCTGTTCAGCCAGCTTCAAAAGATTGTGGTGCAATAGCTTCCAGCGGTATAGGCTGGCGGATATGCTTTTGTTTTTCAGGGCCAGCAGGCGGCCCAGTTCCCAGGCGGCGGCGTAGGATACGTCGAACATGCCGTACTGCTCGTCGTACAACAGCAGGGCATCTGAACAGGTAGCCGGTAGGAAATCTGCCGGCAGGGATGATTTAGGTTTGTTGCCGGGAAGTAAGGGGCCGCGGTACCAGGAGATGCTTTTTCCGCCCCGGCGAAAGAAATGGGGCAGAGGCGCATACCCGCTTTTCAGAAAGCTGTTGGCAGCATCAATGCCTGCATCTTTCTGAGGGTTGGGCTGCAACGGCAGGCGCAGGGTGTTGAGCGTGTCACCCTTCCCGCTTTCAATAAGCTGTATCAGCATCTTATCGAAGTTATGGGTTTCCGTGACGCAGTTGAAGCTCCAGGTTTTCAGGCTGGCCAGCGCTATGAGGCTTTCGTCCTTTGCCGTGCCAAAATAAAAACTGTACTGGCTGCCGTCCCAGTAATAGCGTTCCTCCAGTGAGACCAGGTGAACGATGGATCGCGCGCCTGGCCTGGGCAGGCGGTTGGCCGGTACGATGGCCACCTTGTGGCCGAAATCATCATTGGCCGAGATCTTCAGGGCCTCGGGGGCAATCTGTATGGCATTATTGCCGATCCAGGCCTTTACGCTATAGTCGCCGGCTTTCAGTTGGCCTGGGCCAAGGGATACCTGCTGGTTGGGCGTACCTTTGATAACGGCCACGTGTCCCGCATGCGCCAGTTGCCCTTTTGCGTCCCTGAGCTCGTAATACAGGCTGTCTTCTGCCGGGCTGTCCTGCAGGTTGAGCCGCAGCGACGACTCCCGCGCGTGGCAGAGCTGGGCCAGGTTTTCGGCTGAAGGCAGCAATTGTTGCAGCAATTGCTTTTTCGCGTAGATGAGGGTTACCGTATCTTCATCTTTCTCATCGGATTCCAGGGTGGGGTATCCGGGGCGTGTGCCTGCATTGTAGTTGGGGAAATTGCTACCTACCCTGGTGCTGAGCTCTGCCAGGTTGGTGACGGTGCCGTTCTCGATCTCCGGCCTTTTGGCATCAGGGGATGGGTGCTGCAGCTCCTCTTCGTTGAACACCAGCAGGGCCATCCAGGGCATCATTTCCACCTTTTTCCTTTCGTCGTCATAACCCTTGTCATTGGCATTGCCTTTGGGTTCGGCGATCATACGTTCCCATGGCAGCGTATTGCGGGCAAAAACCACCTGTGGGAAAATGCTGGAATGTTCACCCAGGCTGTTGGCGGGTGGGAATACGGAGATGATATCGGCAGGGTTCAAGGCAAAACGTTCCCCGCGGATGGAGAAGTCGAGAGACGCAGGTTGGTTACTAGCCGGGAAATAGACGGGCTGGGCCCCGGCCGTTGGCTGAAAGGACTGGGACACTTCGACCGTATAGTCGCCGCTCTTTAACCCGGGGAGCTGGTTTTGGATAAAATCGATGTAGGTCTCTATGGTGTTGGCCATCGCTGGAATTTTTTCAGTTTATGCAAAAGTGCCTGCCAGTGGCTTTTCTACAAAAATGGTTTCGACGTCGGGGGGGATTTCCAGCCCCAGGGCGCCAGGCTGGAGGCCCAGGCTTTGTAGCAGCCCGTTGCGCTGGCTTTCCCTGGCTGCGATCTGGCTTAAGTCCGGCGCCCCTTTGCCGGAAAAGGTATAGGATTGGATGCCCGGGCAGCTGAAAGCATCCGTTTGCTGGCTTATTTCGTACTGAAGGGCTTTTTTTACTACCCTGTGGGTGACACCCGGCTTGGCTGGTGTTGCCGGGCGGATCTCGAAACCGGCGAGGGCGTTTTCAATAAACTGCTGGCCGTTGACTTCCGCTAACAGCTGTTCGCCCCACATGGCACAGGGCA
This sequence comes from Lewinellaceae bacterium, assembly GCA_020636255.1. Taxonomy (GTDB): domain Bacteria; phylum Bacteroidota; class Bacteroidia; order Chitinophagales; family Saprospiraceae; genus JACJYE01. The sequence goes on along the minus strand of JACJYE010000008.1, from coordinate 159,728 downwards.
TGCGTTTGAGCACCGGCGTAAAGGCGAAGTCCGAATTGACGGGGTTTTTGGCCTCTCCTTTTTTGTTGATGGTGATTACCATGTCGCTCTTCGCCACTTCGGCCACAGCCATAGGAGCGATGCCGAATGTGCTGGTTGGGATGGCGTTGAGCGCCCTGGCCTCGTCGCTTATCGGGAGGATGATCTCATGGCCGGAATCGGCAAAGTAGAGCTGCTCCTTATTGGTGGAGGCGGGCCCCTCATTCAGGTGTAGTTCGTAGGTTTTTACCGGCACCATTGAATTGACCACCAGGGCTGCGGACCTGGGGTTGAGGATGGCGCGTTTTCTTCCGTTACTACCGGCTTCATCTTCTTCTTTCACCAGGCCACCAGTGACTGTAAGCGTGCAGATCTTGCTGTCATCGGGCAGGAAAGCGCTACGGAATTCTTCCCATTGAAGGGGCCTGGGCTTGTCGGAGGAATGGCCGAATGAGATGGTGAAAGAGACGATGTAGTAATGAATGGTAGCCTTACCGGAAAAGTCCGGGCCCCAGATGTGCAGGTTGGCGCCTAATTCAAAAGTGATGGTGTGGGTGCCAAAGAGCCAGAAGGTAAAAGAGGCCCCGATATCGATGTAAAGGCGGGCGTCGTAGAAGTAGGGCTTCCAGGAAATGATAAAATCGGCGCCTATGATGAACCAGGCCCTGATCGGGCCCAAATGGAAGAGCGCTTCCAGCATGCCGCCCGCCATAAGGGCATGTGCGGTGAGGGCAAAGTAGAGTTCGCCTTTTATGAATAAAAGATTGCTGATGGGCCAGTTGATGCCCAGGCGGGGCACCTTCGGGTAATAACTGGGTGCAATAAACCGGGGGTGGTATCCTCCAAGGGTGATCACAAAGTCGCCTTTGTGCGGGCCGCCAAACCAGGCGTAAAAGGCAAAACCCCCGGTGAGGTGGCACGACCGCGAAAACACGTAGGAGTTGTTGGTCAGCTGAGCTTCAATGCTGAGCACCCCTATATCCGGATTGAAGACGGCGCGTAGCGCCAGCTGGGCTTCTGCGATCGGTGAGACGGCCTGGGTTTCCTGTGGCGTGGGGATGACCAATGTAGACAGGCCCAGTATGTCTAACTCGAAATGTTGCCCAAAGCTTACCGACACCATCGCAAAGGAGTCGATCATCTCGAAAGTGGAGAAACGGATGCCTGCCGCCAGAAAATATTCTCCCTTTTTGGGGTAGATAGCGTAACGCAGGCGCGTGAGTTCCTGCTGTAGGTACTCCCGGCGGCCTTTGGGGTCAGCGGGAGGGCCGGAACCGGCGCCGTTCACGGCTTCGTCGACCAGCGGGAATGTAGCTACCCCTGTGATAGGCGGTATACGCACGGCCCGGTTGTAGCCAAACCCTGCCGCCAGGCCGGTCACGAAAAAGAAGGGCGGCCCGCCAATTGGATAATCCACTACGGCAAAAATGAACAGGGAATCGTGCCCATTCACTTTGGCGTAAGAGCCAATAGCAGAGATAGTAAGTATTTCGGCCTTGATGATGGCCATTCCGTCGTACTCGTCGTAGGTGCCGTTGCTATCGGTTACGGTAGTGCGCAGGAAAGAACCGCCGATCTCTACCGGGCCCTGGCTATAGTCGAGCCCCAGCCCGTTGAGCGAAAAGTGAGGGTCAAAAGAGTCGAGGGGGTTGCCGAAGCCCAAACCATCGAGGGAAAGGGTAAGGCCCGCCAGCGTGAGGCTGGCGTCGAGATACCCCCAGATCATTTTGTCCTTGTATTTGAAGCCGATGCGGTTGAACTGTACCGGCCCGACGGCCTGCTGGATGTCGATCCAGGTGGCGTCAGTGGCGGAAGTAGCGGGGGGGGAGGCAGCTGTACTGCTTCCCAGTCCAGGAGCACCTCCGGCCACGCCAGTGCGGGCGCCCAGCTGTTGTGGTTGTTTCCCGGCCGGGCTGCTTTGGCGGGGCCCGGCAGGTATGTTTATCTGCAGCGGCGGCAGGGGCCCCAAAAGTATGGCAGCTTTAAATCCCAGCCCCTGGGCCAATACGATGGCAGTAGCCGCAATGGGGGCGGCGCCGTCTGCGGCAGGTGGGGCGGTGCTCATACCGCTGGGGGGCTGCAGGGGCAGTGGCGCCGGAGGGTTGAGGCTGTTGACCGCCTGTACGTCTGCTTCGTTCAGGTTCGCGGAAGCATAGGTGAATTGTATGTCCTTGGCCTGAAAATCAGCGCTGCCGAGCAGTTTGCCTACCAGGGGCAGGCCCTTAAGGCTGATGTCGAGGCCGAGGCTGAGGCCCAGCAGGTTTTTCGGATAGGGTGGAGTGGCCGTATTTTTATTCAGGCGGGCGATCAGGGCGTAGTTGGGCTTGATGGTTACCGAGGGGATCAGGCTTTGAATGGAAGGGTCGTCGATCAGGCTGCCGGCCAGATCGCTCAGCCCGATGCTGACATTTTTAGCTTCGAGGAGGAGGAGCTCGGAAGTGTCGGTGAGGCCTTTTTTTACGTTAAGGCCCAGGTCGAACTCCTTGCCGTCAACGATGATCTTACCGCTGATGGCAACGAAATAACCGCCTGCGGATTTAGGTTGCTGAACCTGTTGCTGGGCTGCTGTGGGCTGTATCCGGGATTGGTCCTGGGTGAGCAGGATCGTTAAGCTAATATCCGCTTTCTGGCCATTCCTGGGGTATTTGATCTCGCAGGTGAAGGTATAGTCAGACTGGCTGTTCCCGCTCTGTACTGCTTTACTGAAGGACAGGCCGAGTTCGGTGATCACCAGCTCGTGCAACTGTGTGGGGAGGCTGACATCGGCATCAAAGGCCTCCGCAATGGTATCGATCAGGCCGCCCACGTTTATATTTTCCGCACGGGCATTGAAAGACCAGGACTTTGCTCCCCCCGGGCCTGTAGTTAACGCTGCGGAGACATCCAGTTCGACGGGGTTCGTTTTACCCAACAGCAGGGCGCACATGAAATTGCCGCTGATGTTATAGGAGGAGCCTTGTTTATCCATGCGAAAGCCCAGCCCCAGGAATTTCAGCTCGAAATTATCCTCCAGATGCAGGTTGTCTATGCTGACTGCGAAGTACACGCTGCTCAGCTTTTTGGCAGCAGTGTCAAAGCTGATCTCCAGGGTATCGACGGTGATGGCTGCCGCTTTGAAACTATCCGGCATGGAGTTGGCTATGTCCTTTTCTCCAATTGCGTCGAGGATCTTTGCGAAACTGGGCAGTTGAAACCGTTCCGTGGATTGTTTTCCAATGGACAGGCTACTAGGGGCTATGCGGATGAATAGGGGAAGGCGGTACGATTTTTCGATCACCAGGCTGGCGTCGAGCTCTGCTGTCAGCGTTGTATTACCGCTGCCTATGCCCCCAACGGACAGGCTAAAACGAAGATCTTCAATGGAAAAATTATTGAAAAGCGTCCAGCCTGCAGCAGAAACTGAAAAACTGATGAGGTTAAGCTGCTTTTTCTTTGTGTTGTAGAGGATGCCCACCTCATCGAGGGCGAGGCTGGAAATAGCTTTGGCAACATCGGCCGGCAAAAAAGTACTCAGTTCCTTTGCTTCGGGGACGATGCCGGCTAACTGCTGGAGGCCTTGGCCGAGAGTTACCGGGTTTTCCAGCATGCTCTGGATAAAAATGGAGTCGGGGGCAGCGGGAAAGCGGATCTGCATAGGCGCCAAAAGGGAGCCCAGTTGCATATTGCCGCTGATGAGGCCGTACAGCATGGGGGCGCCGCTGGCATCACTGCCCATCCAGGTTAGCTCAAACTGTGGTTTTTGTAGTTGATAATTTCCGAAAGGCAGCGGTTGGGTGGAGGGCCAGGGGAAGTGAATACTTGTGCGGAGGGGCCCTTTGTCGCTGGTAGCCGTTATCCTGAAGGTAACAGTCACGTCCGTTTGGCCCAGCAGGCTGGCTGTGCCGCTTACCTCCACTTTATCGGGTTGCTCCGGTTGGGCCAGTCTGGCTTGTTTAAGATCCAGTGTTTTCAGATTTATGGTTTCCTTCAGGAATAGCTCCAGGCCAACCAAGCCCAGGTTAGCTTCGCTGAGGCTCAGCACGGTCGCGCTGCCGGAGGGCAAGAGGGTGTTGAATGTACTTTTGATCTGGGCTAAGGAGGAACTCATATCGGATGGATTTATCTTTAAGCCTAAAGGAAGCTGGAGTTAAAAGCTGTGTCTTAAGGAGTGGTAGATACTGTTTCGGTAACAGAAGAACTGACGGGCCCGGAATTTAGATCCAGTAAGGCGTTATATATTGTGAGCCTTTGATATACATCAGTTGAGTTGGCGGGGATGAGGGTTCTCTGGGATAGTTCATCAGATGCGGCAATCGTAGGGAAGTATTTATTACCCATCCCTCTGCGGCTTATCAAATTTGTTATTCCTTGTAAAGAACCATACATTCGGTCCGGTATGCTACTGCGGGCGGCCGTTCTTTCGGAAACGCTTCCATCTGCATTGATGAAATATCCTCCAATGCGCGTTACATTGCCGCTTGGAGCCGGTTTTGAGCCGCACGAAACCAATAGTTGAATATCTCTCAGCGTTTCATTGAAAATCGGAATAGCGTCATTGGTGTCGTTCAAATTCGTCAGGAACCCACTATCGTCGAATCCGACATTCAATCTGGTTTTTAATTGAGGTGACAATTCATTTTTTAATTCTTTAAAAAGGCGCCCACCGCCACTACTCAAATGGTCGCCGCAAATCTCAAGGGCAAAGCGGATATTTTCGCATTCAAATAAACCTCGGGTATCTACCTGCTTAATATCTAAACTGAGTTGTTTAACGATGTTTGCAGAGCTCTCTAATGCCTTTGCTAGTAAAATGTTATCATTTCCCTGGCCATTGCCCCAATCTTCATGTGCATCCCATTTATCGGCTTCTTTTTGTTTATGGACCAGGCTTAACAGCTGTCCATTATACACTACCGGGGCCACGTTGTAGGTATCCCATTTTTTCCCCTTTGCCCCTTTTTTCCCCCAATAGATAGTGCCAGGAATGATCAGCCAGGAATTATAGGGTGTGAGTTGACTATCTTTAATGATCTGTTTTAATAACTTGATGACATCATCTTGAGCATAAGGTGGGGCATACTTGAGCGGAGTATTCTTTTTGCTTTCTATTTGCGCATCAGTTTGCTTAATGTTCTTTTTCCTGAACAGCCATTCGGGCCCGACAAACAGTTTTAGCGTACTGGACGGATCAGACGGAAAATTGCGCGCCAGATAGGTGCCGGCTATGTTGATTTTCTTTAGGGCCAACCCCCACCTTTGGATTATGTCGTCATTATCATTATAGGCATCTGATAGAAATTTTATTTCTGTATTTAGAATACAATCAGTTCCAAACGGCCGTCCCGTTGGCGGTGTAAAGGCCACAACTCTCACAGGTGGTTTCGGCATAACAAAAATGATTAGAAGTTAAAAAACAGGCCCTGTCTGCCAGGGCGGCCTGTTGTGTTGGCCTGCCCTGGCGGCTTTTTCTCTCACTTCCGCACCAGCAGGTAATTGACGTGTATGGGTTGGCTGTTGCTGTCGTAAAAGGTCCTGTTCATCGTATATCCTTTCGGGGTATACCCGCCGCCCGAGCTATAGCGGGCTTTGACGTATACATTCCAGCCGCTGCTGTTTCGGCTGCTGCTGCAGGTGAAGCCCAGCAGGGCGTCGTCGGAGCTCCCGTCTTCCTGGGAGGCGTCCATGTCGAGGGGAGAAAGGAAAATGTTCCAGTCGTCGGTGGTGCCGTAGGGTACGGGTATCCATTGCCCGTCAGTGGCCTGGCCTGAAACCGAAAGCGGCTTTGCGAACCGGACCATGCCATCGGGCTGGAGGGTCATGGCGGTAGCATTGGTTACGCCATCCTTTATCACCATGTTATTATTATTATCGACAAACAGATGCCACCTTCCGGCTATGCCCAGTAATGGGCCTCTGTGGTCTAAGCTGCCTTTCAACCACATATTTCCCGAGGCATTGTCGATTTCCATATTCGCATTGCCTCCGCTGTAATAGCCCGTAGAAGTGTTGGATGCTGCATCTAAAATGAGGGTTGGTTTCCTGTATATACCCGTTGGTGCTTCCTTATATTGATAATCGCCTTTGGCGCCTAGCTTTAGGTAGGCCGGAGCCTGGCTTTGATTGTATTTCTGCAGGTCTATAATGTTAAAAAGATAGCCCCTGTTTTCTTTTGGCCCCGGCGGCAAATTCCAGTCCTGGAAAAGGACACTGCCCGGGAAGCCCTTGATCTCAAATGCAAAATTTCCATCACCACTCGTAACCGGTTTAAATAGAGATTTATCGTCATCCCCTGTCGGTATAGACCGGAATCCATTAGCCTGGCTGTCCCAGGTAAGATTATATCCAGTACCTATGTTTTTAATTCTATAAAATCCATTACCTGCGGGAACGAATTGAAAATGGAAACCGGAATTCGCAACCCTGTCAGGTTGTAATTTGTATAACGAAGCAAAATTTGTTCCGACCGCTGCTATATTGTGACTAACGCTTGTGACTAAAGCGTACGTTTTATTGGGCTCTATTTGGGCCACGAAATAATTTTGTTCTTTTGAAGGTTCTTTAACCCATATTTCTCCATTAACGGCCATCAAAACCTCTTCAAACGAAGCTGTTTCCACGCCATTCGTATACACCCCCACCTGTCCGTCTTTCCGGCTGGAAATACCCGTGCTGCCATTGCCTGGGTTGTTGAAGGCATAACCGATGTTGTTGTCTGCGCCTGGCTTCAGCGCGCCGCCCTGCACTCGTGCACCGCCCTTGACGTTGAATACGGCGGCGTTAGCCGAATCGGTGGCGATGCCTACCTTGTTATCCCGTATCGATAAAGGCGATTTCTCTATGTTGCCGAAGGGGGTGTTCAGGGCAGATAATAAGGGGTCGCGTTGCATGGGTTGGTAATAGATAAATGCCTGTGTCGGGCCATCCGGCAATTTGGTGACCAGCCCGGATATCACCACTTTGATGTATTGGCCGGGTTTTATTAATATATCTTCCTTCGCATGCAGCGTGTACGACCTGTATGTAGCATTGAGCAGATTGTCTTCGTTGCTGCAGTCCCACCGGCTGTCAATAGCCTTGTTTTCATCAAAATAAGCCTGGACGCTTACCTTGCTGTACCAATCGGAAGTAGTAAGCGCCCAGGGCCGTTTGGGTTCCTCATTGCCCTTGCCGGGGTCAATGATGAAACGGATCAGTATGGATTCCCCCTTTTGTATGGTGTAATCATTGCTTTCGGCCCTCGAAGTGCCTGGATTATTATAGTTGTAAATGCCAATCGTGATGGTGTTCGGCGTTGCGCCGTCGTTGATGACCGTAGAGCCATCCAAAAACAGGGCCGTTAGAGGCGGATGAGAAAGGCCTGACGTCTGGCACCAAACCGACATCGAGGCCAGCAGGGCGATGGAAAGGGTTAAGGTGAATTTGGACATAAAATGAAATTTGATGTAGATGATTGATATTTAGATGTTTATGACGTTGTTTTTGCTGAGCTTTAGCCAGCCTTCGCGTATTTCCGGGCTGCCGGAGAAGGCAGCGGTAGTATCGAAGGGGCTGATCTGCGTTCGTTCCAGCAGGTTTTCAATGGCTGGCTGAAGGTTTTGTAAATTGCCATCCAGCGTGGGGGAGGTGCGTTGGGCAATGGGTACCACCATGGCCGTATCTGTACTATTTCCTGTTGCCGTGATCCAGCCTTTATCCATCAGGCTCTTCCAGGCCTGATCAACATCAGCTCCTTTGCCCAGCAGCCCGGCTAAATCCGCTTTGCTGAGGGTTCCCAGGGTGCTGGTGGTTTTCCATCCCGGCCCTTCTTTTTCTACCCACGACCAGCCGTAGCCGGGTTCGTCGGGTACCGAAAGGTGGATGCGCCCCGGCAGGGTGAGCAGGGGAGCGGTGAGGAAGGTGATCTCGATCTGCGACAGGGCCTGCTGATATTGGTCAGGCGGCAGGTTGATGCTTTTCACCGGCAACACCCCGCAGGTGGCATGTATTTTGCCGCGTGGGTCTATAAGCATACTCACTTCGACGGGCCCTTCCTGGGCCAGCGACAGATTGAACTGAAAGGCTTCCCCATCCTGGCTGTGGGTGACGATGGCAGGGTGTGCGCTTGCCGGGTTGAAGCTTTGCGGGGCATAAAAGATGTCTTGGGGGCCTAATCCGCTACCAGGGGGCTGGCTCAGGGCCGCCCCGGCAGGCAAATTGTCGATCCAGTATCCAAGCAGGCCGTCGTTGAGCTGCCGGAATTCTCCCAATCGCAGGGGGATCTGTACCTGCTCCAGCGCATTGGCCGTGCGGCGGTAAGCATCAACTGCCGGTGGCTTATTCCCGGCCTTGCTTTTTGCTGTCCCATATCTGCCCAGGTCTTCCCTGAACGCTCCCTGGTTTATAGCGGCACTGCCTTTTTGTTCGAGCCGGATCGCCGCCCGGGCCAAAGCCACAGGCCTGCCCATCAGAAGAGAGAGGGCGTAGTGCTGCGAGCTGTTGTCGGGAGCGCAATTATCCAGCCCTTTATCCAGTATCGTGATGAAATTGGGAATAAAATGCCGGGTATTATCAGCGCTGCTTTGGGCCAGCCTGCAAAGGCGTTGTACGGCCTGCGACAGGTGCGGGTTGTCGATATCGCCGGGCTGTGCCGGGCCATCCTGCCCGGGAAATACGCGCCAGTGGCCTTCCTGGCTGATATAACCCAGAGGTTGCCCCGCCTTGTTATACACCATCAGGCTGTTGTCAAGGTTGTTGGCCAAAAACCAGCCGCATACCGGGCTTGTGGCGGGATGGCTGTTGGTTTCCACCAGGTTTTGCCCTTTCGTATCGGGCTGGGCGCTGGCATCGGCCGACAGCCAGCGGAAGTTGAGCCGGGTGGGTTGAGCGAGGCGGGGCGCCAGGGCAATATCCTTGGAAGCGCCGGGCCAGGCCATGGCCTCCGTACGGGCCAGGTGCACTTCATTAGCCAGGTTGGTATCGGTATCCGGCCAGTATTGGCCGAAAGTATTGATCAGGTTTAAATACATAATGCTCAGCTTGCCCGCCCGGATAGGGCAAAAAGCGCCGTCCAGATCCGGTGAATAAAAGTTCTGGCCCTGAACGGCCGCCCTGACTTTGGCGGTAAAGTCCCGGGTTTGTTGGTAAACAGCAGGAGCCTTCGTTTTTAAGCTTTCCTGCTGCGGGTTGGCAATATTGAGCTGGAAGGATTGAGACAGGCTGAGCAACGCTTTGTTGAAACCTCCCAGCGCCTGCGATAAACCGGGCACACTGTACAGATTCTTATAAGCGTAATAGTCCATCACCGTGTGGAGCACGCTTCTGGCCCTGGCCTGGAACCAGTTGATAAGGGTATTGAAGTTGTCGTACAGGTACTGGCCCTGCATTTTGGGGCTCGTGATCTTCAGGCCGGCAAAGAACAGGCTCCAGTTCGTATTGCCGATCTCTGACCGTAGCCAGGGAAGAAAATCCGCGTCATTTTGCAGGTAAAAATCGTCCTGTTTTTCTTCCGGGACATTCTTCTGCTGGAAGTATTGTGCTTTTAACTGGATGTGCTCCATAGCCCATTGGACGAAATCATCGATGTGTGTATCCGGATCGGGGAGCTTATCGCCAAAAGCCGTTATATCTTTGAGCGCCTGTTTCCAATACCAGGATACTATACCGGGCAGGTTCCCATCGGAAGTATTGGCCAGGCGGGTATTTAACAGGCTGGTGATCAGCTGCGCCCCGTTGCCTTGGCGTGGGGCCTGTTTAGCAGCTATGGCGGCCAGATCAGGGTCTTTGTCCTTTACCCAGCTGGCGAATTGAGCGCCATCCAGTGCTGGCAATTCTTTTTTTACGGCATTCAGGATATCAGGGGCCAGCTTATCGATGATCACTTTTTTCTGGCTCAGGCTGGCGGCAGGTGTCATTATGCAGCGCCCTGCCAGAGGAATGGGGCCATTCAGTTTATTGCCGTCTTTGATCGTTGAGAAACCCGCCATATTGGCGCCCAGGGAGTAATGCTGGGTGATATAGGAAGGATCGTAGCTATAGTTATAGGGGTCGTCTTGTACTTTCTCCGAATCGTTAGCCGGGAGAAAGCCGACTTCCCAATCCCACATCAAAGGATGCCATTCGTCACCCTTGGGATGAAGGGCGAAATTGTCGGGTTCGGCTGTTTTGACCGCTTCCAGTTTGCTGGCTATGCTGGCGTAAATGCCAGGCGTAGCAGGCGTGCCGGTACACGTCATGGTGGAACAGGCCAGCAGCTTGTCGTTGCGCAGGCGGCCGTCGTGGCCATACCTTGGGCTCGGTGGTATGCCGGCCAGCAGAAATACCGGTTCTGTAGGTTGCCAGTAGCGGGGAGCTGCAGTAGGTTGCAGCTGGTAGTGGGGCATGTGTTTGACCCATCCCGGCAGTACGGCTTCCAGCAGCAGGCGGTTGTACCTCAGGTACACCTCAGGTGTCCAGCTGCCTGTGCCTTTGAGTGCCTGAAGCCCGGCAGCTTCAGGAGGCACGCTGCCTGGGAACGCCAGCGGCAGGCCCGGGTCATCCAGCAATTTCTGGTTCAGGCTTTGCAGGATGGCTGATCTGTCCGTGGATGAAAAGTTTATGCTTTGAATGGCCGGCAACTGCAATTTTGAGATTGCGGCGATGAAGCCGTCCCAATCTGTGATATCGCTATTCCCAAGGTATTGAAGCTGCTTCTGGAATTGCAATAGGCTGCCACTTATGGCCTGATATTTATTTTGCAAATTTTTCTGCAAACCGGCCTTCTGTTCCAGCAGCCCTGATAAAACGGTACCTATTTCCCATTCTTCGATAAAAGCCAGCATGTCGGCCAGGCTCTTCTGCGCTTGCACAGGGTCATACGCTGGCCCCATCTGTTGCCGATCCTGAAGTGGCGGTGGCGGCGCCCCGCCCATGTCCCCGGGCGGGGGTGGAGGCGCTCCACCCATGTCCCCGGGCGGTGGCGGCGGCGCTCCACCCATGTCTCCGGGCGGGGGCGGCGGCGCTCCGCCCGCATCCCCGGATGGGGGTGGAGGTGGAGGCGGGTGCATTACCGTGTTTTCCTGAAGGATATAGCTGCACCAATCGACAAAAATCTGTTGCTGCTGTGATTCTATCTGGAAGCTGGCCTGGTCGAGCTGTTGCTGGAGGATGTTGAGTTCATTGATCATATCGGCCAGGTTATCTGGCAGGGTGATCTCTTTGCCGGCCTTGGTGGCGCCCGCCCTGGTGTGGGTTGAGCTTTGGCTGCGCACGGCCCATAAGGTGCCGCCAGGCATAGCAGTGAACCCTTTGTTGTGGCGGGCTTCCTCAAATTTAGGGCCGAGATCCTGTTGCTGTTGCTGCAGGTTTGCTGATAATTGCAGGGCTTCCAGATAGTCTTCCACCTTGCCCTTGTGGGTTGTAGAGATCTTTTCTGCGAGAAATGCCGACATCGCTTCTGTGCCCGTGTTGCCTACGGCAAGGGCGACATCGCTTAAGGAAACTACAGGCCCGCTACCGGCTTTGGGGCCGGTTGTGTTTCGGGCATAAAACAAGGTTTGCCCCGGCAGTTGGTTCTCGACAAGCGTTTCCAGGATATTCCGGATACTGGTTTCGTCCGTTTCGTTTCCGGTTCCGAGGGTATTGCCCGTATCCAGCATTGCGGTGGCCAGGATAGTAGCGGTTGCCGCCCCGTTCTCCAGCCAGCCGTTGTCGGACATCAGTTTCCATTGTGCATCGCTGAAACGGCTCTTTTCCACCGCAATTGGAAAAAACCATTGAAATTCTTCTTTGATGGCTGCCAGCAGTTGGGTATAGGGGTGTTCTTTGGGTGGGTTTTCCAGGAAGTCTGCTACGAAAACAGCAAAATAATCCATAGCGGGATCGTTGTACCAGCCGATCACTTCATAGGTACAGGGTGCTGCCAGGCTGGCATTTTCGATATCGCAAAAGCCGAAAACGCTACGGCAATTCGGATAGAAGGCCGCGAAGGCAGGTTCTCCATAACCTACAGTGGTCAAAGGAGCAGGCAGATAGGAGCCGTTGAGCGGTGCGGGCTGTCCGAGTTCATAGGCGCACCCGAGAAAACAATATTTCAGTGTTTCATCCTGGTTTGGGCCGGGGGAAACAGGATAGGCGGTGTAATTATCCTGCAGGGGCCGGCCGCGGTTGTCATTGTCCTGTACAGGCCAGACGAAATCGCTTTCCACCACCCATTGTTTGTCTATTGTTATACCGTCGTCTTTAAAGCGCGTAACCAGCCAGCGGTCAGGCACTGCCGGGAAGGCGGCATGGTCGAGCAGCGCATTGACGGCAGCCAGTTGGCCAGGGGCGATGCCGCCGGGGGCAACCGTGCGTTCTTCTCTTTTTTTGATAACCTTTCCCGTTTCCGGAGCATTGGTTTTTTGGAGCCATTGGGCGTTCAGTAATGCCTGCCAGATATCCTTGCCGTTTTCCGTCCCAAAGATATTCTGAAAGGGTTGCAACCTTACCAATGGCACGCCCATAGTCTTGGTAAGTGCATCGGGCAGGGCCCAATGTAAATGGACACCTGCACCCAGCGTGGCCTTGCTCCTTGGTTTTGAAGCCAGGCTCTGCCCGAGGTAGGGAAGGGTAGGGCCGTCAAGCCTGGTGAAATCAACCATTGGCGGAGCTACCTCTATGCTACTGCCAGCAGGCACGTATAGGCCATCCAAATGTATGGGGATCAGGGCGTGAAGGGAGTTGTCGGCCATTTTTATGATTTTCAGGTGAATTTCCCAGACATTGAACTGATAGTACAAAGGTGGGAGAATACGCCCTGGCTTCCATGTCGATCCGTTGCAATGGTTTGTAATTTCGTTGTATGGCCTTCGGCCAGGCTAAAGAAGGTAATGGTGTAATGGTAAGAGCCCGTAAAGCCCAGGCTTGGCCCGTTAGCGCCTGATCTGGCTGGCCGGAGGGCAATATCTTTGTAGAAAATCGAAGAAAACCATTGCTTGGGGTTGTCTCAGAAGTAAGCTTTGAGGTATTCCCGGCAAATATTGAACCGCGAGACGCAAAGTAGGTTCCCGCAAAGGGCGCTAAGGTATTTTACCACACTTGGCGTCCTCTGCGGTTAATTATTCCGCAGGTTTTCCTTATGCAGGCTCTTTTGAGACAGCCCCTATTTCCAGGGCAATGCACCATTTACCGGGACTAGATACCAGCCCTCCGGGCCGGGAACCAGGCTTTTGGCTTACATTCTACAAAGATGACGGCACTACCGGGCCGTTGCCGGGCATAAAATCAAATGCGATTGCCTTGGGCTATTTGGCCCTTGATTCGCGAGCTATCCCAAGTTTATTGTAGAGAACTAATGTCTTATACTTTTCTAATAGCGCTGGGAGGAAGCCCGAAGGCATCCTGGAAAGATTTTGAAAAATGGGCGGGGTCTTTGTACCCGACCTGCCATGCTACTTCCGAAACATTCAGGTTGGTGATTTCCAGCAAAGCCCTGGCTTTGCTTAAACGGTATGAGCGGATAAAATCGGAAGGAGATTCATTGATGAGCGCTTTCATTTTGCGGAATAACTGCGAACGGCTCATGCCGATCAGCTGGCAGAGCTGCGGCAGGCCGAAGCTTTCGTCACCGTAATGTGCATCAACGATGCCCTGTATCTTTTGGATAAAGGCATCCTCCAGCTGATAATCGGCAGATGAAACGGGGGGGGCGGCGGCGGCGGAATCAGCAATGGTGGCATATCTCTCTTGTAGGCGCTGCCGTAGCTCCAGCAGCTTTTCGAGCCTTACCAGCAGCTCTTCTTTGTCGAACGGCTTGGCCAGATAGGCATCCGCCCCACGGCGCAGGCCGGTTATTCTGGATGCCATATCTGCCTTGGCCGTAAGCAGGATGATCGGGATGTGGCTGGTGCGCTCGTCGTTCTTTAAGGTGTCACAGACCTCATAACCATCCTTTTCGGGCATCATGACATCACTGATGATGAGGTCGGGGATCGCGTCCAGCGCCTTATCGATGCCTGCCTTGCCATTATAGGCCACCTCCATCTGGTATAGGCCCTCAAGGCAGCTTTGGAGGTATACGATGATATCCTGATTGTCTTCGATGATCAGAAGTAGAGGCTTATTGGAGGCTGCTGCCGCCTCCCCGTTGGTTAGCGCCTCTGCTGATGTTTTTGATACCGGCCATACCACAGCATCCATAGTATCCATAGCATCCACAGCATCTGCCTCCCTCCTCACCGGTAGCTGCACCGTAAAGCTCGTGCCCTTGCCCAACTCGCTTTCCACTAAGATCTTACCGTCCATGAGTTTTACCAGTTCCTGGGTATGCGCCAGGCCGATGCCGGTGCCGGAATCCTCTTCTGTAGTTCCTTTTCTGAAAGCGGTGGAGCGGGCCTGAAAAAAGCGGCCGAAAATATGAGGCAGGTGTTCTGTTGCGATGCCGGCGCCGGTGTCGGTAACCGTTATAACCAAAACCTGCAGGGTTGGGCCGGCAGCGCCTTGTTCAGAGGCCAGCTGTACGCTAACCTCTCCGCCTGATGGCGTAAACTTGATAGCGTTGGAGATCAGATTGGACATCACCTGCTTTAATTGTTCCGGGTCATAATCCATCACCAGTGACTCCAGTGCCGAGGAAAAACGGAGGTTGAGGCCCCGTGTGCTGGCGAAAGTCTGGAATGATTCGGCCAAATAACGGAGGTAAGGAACGATGTCGCTTTGCTGCAGGTACAGCCTGAACGACTTGTTTTCCAGTTTGGACAGGTCGAGCAACTGGTTGATGAGGCGCAGCAGGTTTTGGCCGTTATGCTCAATCAGATCCAGGCCTAGTGCAACCCGCTCTTGTTCCTTTTTGTCTACTTCCGACCTCCATCTGCCGGTTGTCATCTGTTTCGCCATGCCGAGGATGACGGTCAGAGGGGTGCGGAACTCGTGGGTCAGGTTGGTGTACAGCCGGCTTTTGAAGCTATCCAGTTCTTTCAGTTTTTCTGCTTCGAATTGTTCCCGTTCCAGCCTGGCCTTAAGGCTCTGCCGGTTGAGCTCGTAGCGCCTTAGGAAAAGCAGGAGGGACACAAGCGTGAAGGCGTAAAAGGCATAGGCCCACCCGCTGGCCCACCAGGGCGGGTGCACGATGATCTTCAGCGTGGCGCCGCTTACGTTCCAGGCTCCTTCGTTATTGCTTACTGAAACCCGCAGGGTATACTGCCCGGGGTCGAGGTTGGTAAAAGTGATCTCGCGTTTGGCGCCCAGCTCGATCCAGCCTTTGTTGAAACCTTCCAGGCGGTAGGCGTATTTGGTTTTTTCAGGGTTTTGGAAGTTAAGGGCAGCCAGTCTGAAGACGATGGTATTATCCCGATGGTAGAGTTCAACCTTATCCCGATAGGCGATGCCTTTGATATCCGACTCCACGGTTTTACCTTTCAGCGTTTTATATACGCTCAATCCGCTGATCACAACCGGAGGGACAAAGGTGTCGTCCCCGATGCTGTCCGGATAAAAAAGGGCCAGTCCGTTGATGCCTCCGGCGTATAAAGCGGCCTTGTTTTTACTGCGAATAAAGGCGTTCGTGTTAAAGCCGTTGGCCGAAAGGCCATCCCTGTTGTTGTAATTCCTGAACTGCCGGTTTTCCAGGCTGAAACTTGATATCCCGGATTTTGTGGCCAGCCAGAGCTGGCCCTTGCCATCTTCTTGTATGGCTATGATATACCCGTTTGCCAGGCCGTCTTTTTCCGTGAAATGTTCAAAAGCGTTGTTTTGGGCATCGAAGCGGCCCAGGCCTCCGGCGGTGCCAACCCAAAGATTTCCCCTGCTGTCTTCAAAGATGGTGTTGATGGTATTGTTAGCGAGCGAATTCGGGTCCTGCATATCCTGCTGGTACAGGAAGAAAGCATCAGAAGCAGGGTTGTACAGGTGCAGCCCGTTTAGGGTGCCTGCCCATATCTGGCCGTTACTGGCCTGAAGCAGGCAGGTGGCCCGGCTATGGTTCAGCGTGCCCGCTTTTTCAGGAGAATGCCTGTAGTTTTTGAAGAAGCCTTTCTCAATAGCTTCTGTATTGGCCAAAACCGATATGCCCAGAGTGGTGCTTACCCATATCTCATGCCTGTCCGTTTCCATAATATCGGTCACGTAGTTGTCGGTAAGGCTGGTAGGGCCATCGTTATTGGTCAGAAAATATTGGAAAGTGCCCGTTCCCGGCCGGTACAGGTTGAGCCCGCCACCCCAGGTACCGAACCAGATGTTGCCCTGGCTATCCTGGTATAAAACCGATAGTTCATTGGTGTTTAGCCCATGAGGCGGGTTGAAAAAAGAGGGCGCCGGCCGGAATTGTTTGGTTTTAGGGTTGAATATCTTTAACCCATGTCTTCTGGTTCCCACCCAGAGCTCATCCGCCTGTACTTCCAGTAGTGCATTGATATACGAATGAGGGAACGCATTGTCCTTTTCAGCCGGGTATTTGTAGCTGGTGAACGGTTTGGCCTGGGTATTAACATGGAAAAGCCCCGCGCCGCCGGTGCCGAACCAGATGTCGCCTCTTCGGTCTTCTAAAACCCCGTTGACCCAATTGTACGTAGGGTTGGGCGGATGGAGGCCTCCGGGGAGGAAAGAACCAACAGCTTGAAAATCTGCGTCCAGAATATACAGGCCATACCAGCCTGGGGCCAGATATTGGCCATTGGCTGTAGGCAATATCCCGTTGATCCCGTTATCAGGCTGTGTAACAGTAGCCAGAACCAGCGTTCCATCTGCTCTATACCGGAAAAGTTTTTCGCCTCCTGCAACCCAGTTCTCTCCGTTTTGGGCAGCGCTAATCCCGAGTATCCTCAGGCCTATGCCTTTATCTTTTATGTTTTCCGCAAAAACCTGCCTGAATGTTCCTGATCCCGGGTTCAGCAGCATCAGGCCTAATCCGGCGTACCCTACCAGTAATTGGCCGTTGGCGGCCTGGCCAATAGCCAGCACGATATGTGCAGGTTCCTTTTCCCAGGGCTGGTGATGAGTGGCCTGGTGCCAGTAGTGGGAAAAAGCCTGGCTGCGCTGTTCGAAGCGGTTCAGCCCGTGATTGGTGCCCACCCAGAGGTGCCCGGCCTCATCCTCCAGCAAGCAGTTGGCCTGATTATGGCTGATGCTGTTCTCGTCATTCGGGTTGTGCTGATGACTCATGAAGTTTTCCGTACGGGGGTCAAAGCGGTTTAGCCCGCCGTCGGTGGCGATCCAGATATAACCCTGCTTGTCCTCCAGCAAAGCATTGACCTTATTATTGCTGATGCTGTGAGGGTTTCCCGGCTGGTGTTTATATACATGGAAGGAATAACCGTCATAACGGTTCAGCCCGTCATTGGTGCCGAACCAAAGGTAACCCGTCCGGTCCTGGAGGCAGGCATTGACGGTGTTATCCGACAAGCCTCGCTCAATGGTGAATTGATCTAAAGAATACCTTTGGTTGTTGTCTGTAACGACTGGCCGGTTTTTATCTGGATAATCCTGGGCAGCCAGGTTCAGATGGAAAAAAAAGAGCAGGCCGGTGCATACTGCAAGAAGACAAGGCCCGGCCGTTTTCCGGGTTGTCAAACGAGCTCTGAGGCAAGGGCCGGCGGCCGTCATTTTTTTTATTCCATGCATTGCTCTTGCTATATTTGCCGGCAGGGCATAAGGTAACCCCGGCGGGGGAGTACTGGCCCCGTTGGAATAGATTTGTAAAGTAACGTTCAAAACCTCCAATGGAGAACTTGTTTTTTTGAACACTACTAAGGTACAAAAGAGGCGTAATTTGGCCTGAAAGATTGAAAACCAATAGAACTTTATGAAGCGCCGGCAGTTCATACAAATATCTTCAACAGTAATACTAGGTTCAATGTCGTTGAAAGCACTGCATTCTCTTTCCGAGAAGCTGGATGAACAGGACGTGATGATGCCCATGCTCTTCGTCGGCCACGGTTCGCCGATGAACGGTATTGAGGATAATGCGTTCAGCCGCCGCTGGAGGCAGATGGGGCGCGAGATCCCGGAGCCTAAGGCCGTGCTCTGCGTTTCGGCCCACTGGCTCACGCGCGGCACCCATGTCACTGCTATGGAAGCGCCTCCGACGATCCACGACTTCGGGGGCTTTCCCAAACAGTTGTTCGAAGTAGAATACCCTGCACCCGGCGACCCCGCCCTGGCCAGGGAAACCGCCGGGTTGTTCACCCAGACAGAAGTGGGCCTCGATCACGACTGGGGCCTCGACCACGGCACCTGGACGGTGATCCGCCACATGTATCCCGAGGCCAATATCCCGGCCCTTCAGCTGAGCATCGACTACCACAAACCCGCTCAATACCACTACGAACTGGCGCGCGCCCTGTCGGCACTCCGCAAAAAAGGCGTGCTCATCATCGGCAGCGGCAATATGGTGCACAACCTGAGGATGGTAGCCTGGGACAAGATCGATACGCCTTTCGGTTTCGACTGGGCATTGGAAATGAACGAGGCATTTAAGTCGCATATCGCCGATGGCAACCACCAGCCTTTGATCGACTACCAAAGCTTTGGAAAGGCTGCACAACTGGCCATACCTACTCCCGACCATTACTATCCTCTGTTGTACATCCTCGGGTTGCAGGATAAAGGCGAAGCAGTATCTTTCTTCAACGATACCCCTATGGCCGGTTCCCTGACGATGACCTCTGTGCGGGTGGGGTAGGGGCGTATTTTTTTTTGATGCCCGAAAGCAGGGCAAGTGTTTACGAAAAACCGAGAACTTCCGCATGCAGCATCCCGAGATATACTTCCATGTTGGCCTGGGAAAGGTAGCTTCTACCTACCTGCAGCACCGTTTTTTCCCGAAACTTCAGGGTATTCACTACATCCCGACCAATCGCTACCGGCGCTCGCCAGGCATCATAAAAAAGGGCGAGTACGGGCGGTATTTCGTTTCCCGGGAGTTCGACCAGCAACTGGAGGAGGAGGTAAAGTGGTTCTCCTCTTTTTACCCGCACGCCAGGCCCATCATCATCCTGCGCCGCAACGATAGCTGGATCGCTTCCCAGTACCGCCGGTACGTTAAAAACGGCGGACATCTGCCCTTCACCGGCTTTTTCGACGTAGAAGGCGATACCGGACTTTGGAAGCGCAAACACGCCACCTTCTATACCAACCTTGAAGTGTTGGAGCGATACTTCAATACCCGCCCGCTGGTGCTGTTTTACGACGAACTCCGGGAGGACCCCTGGGCCTTTTTTGACAAGATCGCCGGATTTGCCGGCGCCACTTACAACAGGGAAGACATCTCCCTGTCGGCAGTCCACCGCTCGTACAACGAGAAACAGCTCAAGGTGATGCGCAAGGTGGCGCGCGCCCTGTTCGGCGAACAGCCGCCCGTTTTTTCCAAACAGCCCTTATTATTCTGGCTGCAACGGCGCAGCCGCATGCTGGCCTGTTATACCATCCTGTATCCCTCCCTGTTGCTTCCCGAATCCTGGATAAGCCCCGAGCCGCTGATCTCTAAGGCGGAACTGGAAAAAGTTCGGCAATATTTCCAGGCCGACTGGGACAGGTGCAGGGCGTATGCCGGGTTGCATAATGGGATTGGGTGATTGGGCGTAATGGAGTTATTTTGTTAAATTGTTGCTCAAAATCACCCACCAATGGCAGAGCTCAAAACCCAGCCCAACGACAACAGTGTCGAGGCTTTCCTCGATACTATCGAAAATGAAAAGAAGCGCCGCGACGCCTATGCCATCGCCGCACTTATGAAGGAAGTAACCGGCGCCCTCCCTAAAATGTGGGGCCCCAGCATCGTCGGCTTCGGAGATTATCATTACAGATACGAAAGCGGCAGGGAAGGCGACTGGTTCCTCACCGGCTTCTCGCCGCGCAAGCAGAACCTCACCTTGTACATCATGGCCGGCTTCAGCCGCCACGATGAGCTGATGGCCCGGCTGGGGAAATACAAAACCGGCAAGGCCTGCCTATACCTCAATAAGCTGGAGGATGTGGACCAGGGGGTACTGAAAGAACTGGTAGAGGAATCGGTGCAGTACCTGAAGCAGAAGTATGGCTAAAAAGGCTATTCACCGGGTTTCATCAGGCTTCCTGCTTCCAGCGCTTTGCGCACGCTGCCGTGTTTCTTCAGCAGCTCCAGGGCAGGCTCATAATCTATGTGCAGGTTGTGTTGTATGATCTTTGCGCCTCGTTCCAGGAGCTTGTTGTTGCTCAGTTTCATATCCACCATCTTGTTGTCCAGCACCCGGCCCAGGCCTATCATCACGCTGGTGCTGATCATGTTGAGCACCAGCTTCTGGGCGGTACCCGATTTCATTCGGGTGCTGCCGGTTACGAACTCCGGCCCGACAACGACCTCGATCGGAAAGTCGGCCTGTGCGGCCACCGGGGCGCCGGGGTTGCAGGTAATGCAGGCTGTGGTGATGCCGTGTTCGCGGCAGCTGCGCAGGCCGTGTACGACGTAGGGTGTAGTGCCCGAAGCGGCAATGCCGACCACCACGTCCTGCTCATTGACGAAATACGCCCTGAGGTCTTCCCAGGCCTGGGTATGGCTGTCCTCCGCAAACTCTACGGCCTTTCGGATCGCTATTTCTCCGCCTGCGATCAACCCGATCACCCAGTCGTCGGGCACGCCGTAGGTAGGGGGGCATTCCGATGCGTCGAGGATGCCCAGCCTGCCGCTGGTGCCGGCGCCCAGGTAGAACAGCCTGCCGCCATCCTTCATTTTTTCGACGATCAGCTCAACCAGCGGGCTTATGCTGGGAATAGCGCGCCCAACGGCCAGCGGTACGGTTTGGTCCTCCTGGTTGATGTTGCGCAGGATATCCTCTACGGGCATCTGCTCCAAATGGCGGTAGGGGGATGGTTGCTCGGTTATTCTGTCCATATTGAGGTTAGGTTTCGGCCCGCTTACTGCAGCAGGCCTTCCAGCAACCAGTCGGCAAGGTACTGGCGGTTGCTGGGTATGATGATCCTTTGCTGGTCGAAGGTATTGCGGATATTGGCCAGTTCGATATAGGCCGATTTTACTTTGGTTTCCCGGAGCATGTGCAGGTCGCGGGCGTTGACCGTTCCGTGGTAGGCGCCGCCGGAGCGGTATTGCTGGTATTTGGCCTTGAGCGCCCGGTGCAGGCGCAGGGCCAGGGCGCGGCTTTCCTCGCTGCTGGAATGGTGGTAAAAAAATACGTCGGTGCGCTCCCCTTTGTTGCGGGAGTCGACGTGGATGATGATAGCGGCCTGGTCGGTGACGCCGGCCAGGCGGTTGCGCTCATAGAGGTCGTTGATGACGTCGGAGCGTTGGAACAGCCTGGGCTTCTGCTGCCTGGGAATGGTAGACTCCCCCCAGACGATCTCGTCGTAGTCGCAGTCGAGGAATTCTTCGTCGCGGATGCCGTCGTTGGGGTCCCTGGTGATCATATAGGCGGTGGCGCCGTGGGCGACCAGGTTGCGACAGAGGCGCAGGGCCACGTCGTAGGCGTATTCGTCTTCGCAGAGGGTGTGGTTGCCGCGCCGCCCCATGGCCCCGGGGTCGGGCCCGCCATGCCCGCTGACGATGTAATAGACCTTGCCCTTGAGCTTGTTGCTGGCCAGGGGCGTATAGGCATATTTAGGGCCAAAAATGGGAAATTTGCGGTTGCCGCCGGCCGCTCCGGAGGCTGCGCCTTCCTCTTCCGGCGAAGCGCTGACCGGTGATGGGATCTCGAGGTCGGGTTCGGGGCAGTTCAGCTCGTGGTAAGGCACCCAAAGGATGCGGTCTTTTTTGAAGGACGTTTCCCGGAGCTTGCGTTCCAGCATCAGCTCGTTGTACTCCTGAATGCGCACAGCAACGTTCCAGTCGGTGATGCCGATGCTCGAACGGATCGTTTTGCCGTTGAAGGCATAGACCATGACGGGCAGGAAGTATTTGCGGCCGACGACCAGGTGGGCATTGCGCTTCAGGTTGTTGAGGCCGTAGAATTGTTCAAAATTGCAGGAGTGCTGGTCGAGCTCATACCTGCGCAGCAGGGAATACACCCCATCGCCGGATAGGGCTGTGGCCTGGAAATAATCCGGCTTGGCAGCAGCGAGCAGAGGGCTAAGTAACAGTATGGCAAAAATCCGCAGGAAATTCGTCTTCGGCATCACGGTCAATCACTGATTTTGGGAAAATGCTGCTTGGCTATGCGCTGTTTCACGTTGTGCTAAAGTGCCAAATGCGGCGGAAAAGATAGCCAAAATGAAGGACATAGGCAATTGCGCTTCCCAATCTTCCTGCTAACAGCCCTTGTTACAGGCGGGCGGTCATATTTTTCCCTTTACATAGGGCAGCATCCACTCCAGCGGTTTGTTCTTGAGGGCTTCCTTTTTGTTTTGCAGATAGACATCGGTGAGTTCCTTCTCTACCTCGATCTCCTTCCTGGTGCGGTAAACGCCGGTGGCGGTGTCGAATTCCACCTTGTTCTGCGTCGCGTTTCGCAGGAGCGAGACCTTTTCCAGGTTGTCCATTTCGAAGACGTGTTCATGCTGGTGGAGCAGGTAATCGTAGGGGCTTCTCGGAGAGATCAGCTTTACGAAGATGGGCGCCGTTTCAATGGCGATGAACAGCAGGATGATGAAAATATTGGCAAAGAAGATCGCTTTGCTCCTTTCACCCAGGCGTTGCAGCGCTTCCATACGCGCGGCCATGCCGCCGAAGGAAGAGCGCTCCAGAGAGGTGATGCCGGCCTGCATCAGGCTGTCCGTTTGCCGGATGGCCTCCTGTTTTTCGGCGATGAGCGGCATGATGCGCGCGTTGCCGGCATCGTATTCCGCCTGGGCTTCATCGGCCTTGGCCTTTTTGATGCGGTAGATAGGGCCCAGGTTTTTCTTACCGGAACCGCCCGTGCCGTCGGCTTCCTGAATGGCCATCAGGTTAAGGGTGTCGCGTTTGGCGGCCAGCGTTTCCAATTCCGCCTGCAGCCCGCTCAGTTCCTTCTGATAGCCTGCGATCTGGCCTGTGAAGCGGCTTTTGAGCTTGGTTTCCTGCTCTTTGTATACCTCCTGTTCCATGCTGACCAGTTCGGCATTGATCTCCTTCTGGAAGATCTTCAGCTCCAGTGGTTTTGAGATGACCAGGGCCAGCAGCACGGCCAGGATGAGCCGGGGGAAAGCCACGATAAAATCGCGCCCGAAGGAGCCCCTGCTCTTCATGCTGGATACGATGTAACGGTCCAGGTTGAAGATCATCAGCCCCCAGATAAGGCCGAAGGCTATGGCGAAGAAGTAATTATCGAAAACCGTATATATGGCGTAACCGGCGGAGAAAAAGGCCAGCAGCCCGGTGAACAGCACCGTGCCGCCAATACCTATATATTTGTTCTCATCGGTAGGGCAGGTGGAGAGGATCTGCTGGTCGACGCCGGAACACGACAAAAGAAAACGCTTCACTTTGTTCATTGTCAGGTGAATTTTAATCCTGGATAGTAACGCAAAAGCTTTCCGAAAATGATGCTTTGAGGGGGCAATATTCAATTTTTCGGATAAACTACACAAGTGGATAGACGGAAAACCGACATCTGGTCATCGTTCCAATACCGTGACTTCCAGACAAGAGGGGTGCTCCGCGTCGTGGTAAATGTGGTGCGTCGCTTTCTGGAAATCCTTCTCATCGCAATGATAGATATCCACGAATTTCTGTGGGTTGCGGTCTGCCAGCGGGAACCATGAGTTCTGGGCCTGTATCATGATGCGATGCCCTTTTTTAAAAGTATGGGCCACGTCCGGCATCTGGAACCGCACCTGGGCCCTCTTTCCGGGTATAAAAGGTTCCGGCTTTTCAAAGCTGTTCCGGTAGCGCCCCCGGAATATTTCTCCCCTGACCAGCATCTGATAGCCGCCCATCGGCACCTGTTTCTCATTTTGCGGGTAACCCTCCATATCATCCGGGAAAACATCGATCAGTTTGACGACGTAATCGGCATCGGTGCCGGTAGTCGATACGAACAGGTTGGCTACGAGCGGGCCGGTGAGGGTGATATCTTCCTCCAGCACTTCCGATTCGTAGGCCATCACATCGGGCCGGCGGGCGGCAAAGCGCTGGTCGTCGGTCATATAGGCTCTGGTTCTGTTGAGATGGACATCCTCGGTATAAGGCACGGGTTTCATAGGGTCGCAAACGTATTCGTCATAACTGTCATGGCCCTGGGGTGGGGTGAAAGCCAGGCCGCCGGCGGGTTGCAGGTATAGTTTGCGTTCCACCGCGTTCCGGGGAGGCCAGGTGTCGAAGCTGAGCCACTGGCTGGCGCCTGTATCAAAGATCGTGGCCTCGGGAATGTCCATTGCTCCTTCTCCCTTGAGGTAATATCTGAAGAACTGAGCTTCCAGCTTTTTGTAATGGTCCGTCGAATTAAAGCCCCAGAAGATATTGCCCATACGCTCGCCGTCGCCTGCCGCCCACTGGCCGTGGTACCAGGGGCCCATCACCAGGCGGTTCTCCGTGCTGGGCGGGCTTTGTTTTTCAATGGCCTTGTACACCGCCAATGGGCCAAAACTGTCTTCTGCATCGAAAAACCCACCGACCGTCAGTACGGCCGGGCGGACGTTTTTCAAATGCGGCCGGGGGTTCCTGGCTTGCCAGAAATTATCGTAGTTGGGGTGGTTCATCAAATCATTCCAGAAGCCGATGGAGTCGCCTAAATAACGGGTATTCAGATTCTTAATAGGGCCGGCGTCCAGGAAGAACTGATAATTGTCGTCCACCGGCCAGTCGAAACCGGAAGGGTGTTCTGTGGTCGGCTTGGGGCGCGGTTTCCCGAAGCCGGAATAGAAGGCAAAAGCGTCCATGACGAAGAAAACGCCATTGTGGTGGAAATCATCCCCGATGAACCAGTCGGTTACCGGAGCCTGAGGCGAAACGGCCTTCAGAGCGGGATGGGCATCGGGGATGGACATCGTTGCGTAGAATCCCGGATAGGAGATGCCGAATATGCCGATACGGCCGTTGTTGTGAGGCACATTTTTAGTCAGCCAGTCCATGCTGTCATAGGTGTCGCTGCTTTCATCGATCTCATTGCCTTTTTTGTTCGGGATGTAAGGCCGGACGTTGACGTACGCTCCTTCGCTCATGTACTTGCCGCGCACATCCTGGAAGACGAAAATATAGCCTTCTTCAACAAGTTGCGGATAGGCCCTCAGGTTATACGGGAACTTCCCTTCTCCGTAAGGTGCTACGCTATAAGGCGTTCGCACCATCAGGATAGGGTAGTCCCTGGTGGTATCTTTAGGGCTTACGATGGAAGTATACAGCCGTACACCATCGCGCATGGGGATGTATACTTCTTTTTCGGAATAGCGCTCTTCCAGATAGGAATCCGGTTTTTTCGGGGCTTTGACGGCTTCCCGGCCTAAAACCAGCGCCAGGTTGAGGCTGCCCTGGGTGAAAAGGCCCCGGATCTCCGTGAAATCCGCATTGGCCGTTCCATTGTATTGTACCCCGAGGTTTGGGATGGCGAAAAAGGCCTGGGGATGGTCGTAACGGAACTGAGGTACAGGCATGCCAAAAGCGTCCTGGTCCGGGCTGTCGATGGTCGCCGTGTACCCGTCGGGGCTGCTCTGGATGTGCAGCACCAGGCGCAGCGGAGAGCCTGGAATTTCAAGCAGTCCATGCCAGTCGCCAGTGATGCCCTGCGCGGCCAGGAATAAAGGCAGGCAAAGGAATATCCAAAGGAGCCGGTACTTGGGTTGGTTTTGTATCATGGTGATGAATTTATTTGGAAGAAGTAAAACTACGGCATTTCTTCCCGAATTATTAAAATATCCCTCATCTTAGCACCCATAGTATCAACAGAATCCACCGGAGTATGCTCAACCATCAGAACCCCACCCATACGAATGCCTGGAAAAAACTGGAAGCGCATTACGAGCTCATGAAGGGCCGGCACCTGAAATCGCTCTTTGCCGAACAGCCCGGCCGTTTCAACCGCTTTTCCATCGAGTTTGAGGACATGTTGGTGGACTACTCCAAAAACCGGATCACTGAAGAGACCCTGGCGCTTCTGCTGGAACTGGCCGAAGAATGCAGGTTGCGCGAAAGCATCGAAAAGATGTTCACGGGCGAAAAGATCAATGAAACGGAAGGGCGGGCCGTTCTGCACACTGCTCTGCGCAACCGCCTCAACCTGCCCGTAAAAGTGGATGGCCATGACGTTATGCCGGATGTGAACAAAGTGCTGGCACAGATGGAGGCGTTCTCTGACAAGGTGATATCCGGCGTTTGGCTCGGGTATACCGGCAAGCGCATCACCGATGTGGTCAATATCGGCATCGGCGGGTCCGACCTCGGGCCGGTGATGGTGGCCGAAGCGCTCAGGCCCTACTGGCAACCCGGCATGAACGTGCACTTCGTTTCCAATGTCGACGGTACCCACATCGCCGAAACCCTGAAACGGGTGAAGCCGGAAAGCACCTTATTCATCATAGCCTCCAAAACATTCACGACCCAGGAGACCATGACGAATGCACACACGGCGCGGGCCTGGTTCCTGGAAGCGGCGAAAGAAGAGCGGCACATCGCCAAACACTTCGTGGCGGCTTCGACGAACGAAGAAGCTGTCACCACATTCGGCATCGCGCCGGAGAATATGTTCGAGTTCTGGGATTGGGTAGGGGGGCGCTATTCCCTCACCTCCGCGATCGGCCTGCCTATAGCCTGTACGGTCGGGTTCGGCCACTTTAGGGAGATGCTGGAAGGTTTTGACCTGATGGACCTGCACTTTCGCAAGGCGCCTTTCGAGCGGAATATCCCCGTCATACTGGCCCTGATCGGCCTGTGGTATAACAACTTCTTCGGCGCCGAGACAGAGGCCATCCTGCCTTACGACCAGTACCTGCACCGCTTCGCTGCCTATTTTCAGCAGGGCAACATGGAGAGCAACGGCAAATATGTGGGGCGCGATGGCAAGGCGGTGGATTACCAGACCGGGCCGGTCATCTGGGGCGAACCGGGAACTAACGGGCAGCACGCCTTTTACCAGCTCATCCACCAGGGCACCCGGCTGATCCCCTGCGACTTCATTGCGCCGGCCATCAGCCACAACCCTGTGGGAAAACATCATCCTATCCTGCTCTCCAATTTCTTTGCTCAAACCGAAGCGCTGATGATGGGCAAAACGCCTGAAGAAGTGCGGGCCGAACTGGCCAGTGCCGGCAAATCGGAGCGGGAGATCAGCAGCTTATTGCCTTTCAAGGTTTTTGAAGGCAACCGCCCTACCAACTCCATCCTGCTTAAAAAAATAACGCCCCGAAGCCTGGGCAGCCTGATCGCGATGTACGAACACAAGATATTCGTGCAGGGAGCCATCTGGAATATCTTCAGCTTCGACCAATGGGGCGTAGAGCTGGGTAAACAGCTGGCCAAAAACATCCTGCCGGAACTTGAAAATGCGGAAACCGTTACCAGCCACGATGGCTCCACCAACGGGCTGATCAATGCATATAAGCGTATGCGGGAGGGTTGAGGCCGGCCCTTTGCCGCTTCGCCAACACTTTCCCGAAAAAAATATATTTCTTTGGCCGCAACCCTCAAGGAAAGGGGGCGTAAAAAATGTTCATGGCTCCACGAAGCCTGTTTCCTGTAAGGCATACACAAAACTCAGCTTATGCCGCTGTCCAAAGGGGCTGACGGAATTTGAAAAAGCCGGCGCCAAAATATTGCCGATAGGACAATATTTTTTTACATATTGCCACATACAGACGGAATTTTCATATATTAGCCCCCGTTTGGGAGGCTGCGCTTTGAGCTTTTCAATCAAATCTACCCTTTACAAATAAAATCCTGGCTGAGGTGTTATCCTTTCGGGCAAGCCAGTGTGTTTTCGCCAGTAATGTGATTCGTTTCCTGTATGTTGGCTGAGGTATAGAACAAATAAACCGATTATATAAACCAAAAACAAAACATGGCCACTATCTGCTTATCTCACCTCATCCTCAGGTATGCACTATCGGGTTCCCTGCCCTCCGCGGTAGCCGGAACAGCTCCTTTGGTTTAGCGTAATGATAAGCTTGTGGTTCTAACGGGATGCAAGTGTCCCCCAATTTAACTTGCAGACTATGAGAAGAACCTCTACCCAAGTACTACTGACAAACAGGATTGATCCTCTGCACATGCTGCCGGAAAGGAGCGTCCCTTCTGTACGGCAGGTTCAGTCTGTTTATTCCACCTATTCAATGTTGATTAGGCCATGGAGCTCTTCTTCGGGCTCCGGGGGCCCCTTTACCAGGGTGTCTGCTGCTGCAGGCGCCCTTGCTGTATTTGGCGTGTCATCTACCAAACAAACTATAAGCCAGTAAATTGTAATCCTATGAGAATCAACCTCTACAAAGTACCAACCGGGACTACTATGAGCGAAACTGTAACCCCTCAATCAAACAAAAAGATGAGATTATTTTCCCTGATCCTCCTGGTGGCAGGCTTGTCTTCCACCATCTCCCTTCGTGCACAAAACGTTACGATCAATTGTCAGAGCTGCGGTACCAATGACGTCGCAGCGGCCGTCACAACCATCAACGCCAACAGCGGGGTGATCGGTAACCTGACCATTAACGAATCAACCGGTGCCATTACCGACCTCAGCCCCCTGAGCGCCATTCTGATGACCGTGACCGGCAACCTGACGATACATAATATCGGGGATATCTCTGCCAGCGCGACCAGCATCACGTGGTCCACCCTGTCCAATGTCAACGGCAATGTGAATATCGGTGGTACTGTTGCAACGGGTAATACCAAACTCTCGAGCGTTTCGTTCCCCGGGCTGGTCACCGTCGACGGTACCGTAACGGTACAAAACAACACAGGCCTTGGCAGCATCAACTTTTCCAATTTGTCGATGATCGACGCCAGCCTTGTCATTCGTTCCAATGCCGGGCTTACCAGCATCAACATGCCCTTGCTGTTCACCATCAACGATGACCTTCAGGTGTACGACAACGACAACCTGACGGCTTTCTCGTTGAGCGGCCTGCTGGATGCCAACAGTGTGCAGATTCAACAGAACGGAGCGCTTCAAACTATCAGCCTGCCCCTATTGAATACGGTTACGACAAACCTGATCATCCAGGGCACAACGGGAAACTTTCAGCCTAACCTTCAGACGGTGACCATAGGCAACAGCCTCGATATCGGCGGCGACCTTATCATCACGAATAACGCCTCTACAAGCCTGACGGCCCTCAACCTGGGCAATGTGGAAACGGTAGGTGGCTCCGTTACCCTGGATAATGACGACTTCGCGCCCGCTGTGATCGTCAACCTCTCGGGGCTTACTTCCGTGGGTAGCAACTTCACGGCCAGGGATATGCCCCAGAACCTCAATATCAATAGCCTGGCTATGGTAACGGGCAACTTCTCGATACAGTCCAACGGCACCCTGAACAATATAACAGCTTCGGCTTTCACGAATACGACTTTCGGCGGCAACCTCACCGTAACTGACAACACCAACCTGAGCGATTGCTGTATCTTCTCCTGCGATGTCCTCGGCGGTGTGGCGGGTACCGTCAATATCTCCGGTAACGCTTCAGGCTGTTCTTCCGTTGCCAATATCGCACAGACGTGCATGGATGCCTTCACCGGCAACCTGACGATAACGGCCAAATCCCAGATCGACAACTTCTGTTACAGCATCATCAACGGGGACCTTGTTATAGATGGCGCCGGCATCGGCGATGCTGCACTTATTGCCAACCTCAACGGTATGACTTCGCTGACACAGGTTACCGGCAACCTCGTTATTGCCAACCTGCCTAACCTTACCAGCCTGGGCGGCACGGCAAATGGCCTGGTAAACCTGGCCAGCATCGGAGGCGACTTCACGCTCAACAACCTCGAATTGTTGGTGAATGTGGGCAACGGGACCACTAACGGCCTGAAGAGCCTCACGACGATAGGTGGTAGCCTTGAAGTAAGCGATAACGACGAACTGGCCAACCTCAACGGCCTGGCCAACCTGGCGTCCCTGAGCGGCAGCCTGAACATCCTCAGCAACCCCGACCTCATCGACGTGGACGGCATCAGTTCGGCCGTGGCCGGCGCTATGGGCATCATGGATTTTGTGCTGGACAACAACCCCCTCCTGGCCTCTCTGGGTACGCTGGAACTGGACGTCAACGGCGACCTGCGCGTCAAAGACAACGGCCAGTTGGATGACCTCGGCCTGGTGAACTTCATTGCCGGCGGCGCCAACGACCTGGAGTTTATCAATAACGATGACCTGCTCAGCTTCAGCAGCCTCACCATCACAGGTACGGTCGTCAACAACCTCTCGGTCAGCAACAGCGACCTGAACGACGCTTCGGCCCTGGCCGCCCTCACTACTATAAATGGCGATTTTCTTTTTGAAGAAAACGACCAGGTGTCCGGCATCCCGGGCGCAAACTTCAACGTCATGGGTGGGATACAGGTCATTGGAAACGCCCTGCTCACCACGCTGGACTGGTTCAGCAGCACGACGGCCCTTTCCGGCAGCCTGATCATCCGCGACAACAACATGTTGGGCGGCCTCTCCAGCTTCTCTTCCCTTACTTCCGTAGGCGGCGATTTCGAGATCAACGACGCCGACCAGCTCACCGACCTCGACGACTTCAGCGCCCTGATGTCGGCAAGTGGTAATGTGACGGTCACTGATAACGATATGCTGGCCGCCTGCTGCGTCGTGCCCTGCAAACTGGAAGCTACGGCCAGCAGCGTAACCGTTAATAACAATACCGGCAACTGCCTCAACCTGGCAACTGCCCAGGGCGCCTGCAATATCAGCGGTATAAATATCAACGCCATCCCTGAGGTGTGCGCCGGCGAACAGGCCACCGTCACCGTGACCGGACTGCAAGCTGCTCCGGCTACCTATACGCTGGAATATACGATCGATGGCGTGGCCCAAACCGCTGTCACCGGGCTGACTGCCGCCGCCAACACCTTCCTGACCCGCGTGCTGAACAATGCCGATAATGGGGTCAACCTGGTGGTGACGAGCGTTACCCGCACCGATCAGGCCATCGATTGTTCCCAGACAACGGGCTTTACTACGCGGGTGTTGGATGTAAAACCCATTCCCACCATAAATGCCATCGCCGATATGTCCTACTGCGAAGGCGAGTCTGTCAGCATCCTCCTCAGTGATGTGACAAGCAGCGCCAGCACGGACTACAGCTGGAGCGGCGGCGCCGATGTGGGCATTTCGGACGATACGGGTATCGGCTCCGGAACAGCTACCATAACGGGTACGGCATCCGGAAGCCCGCTGCCGATCACCCGCACCATCAGCGTGGACGCTACGCTGAACGGCTGTGTAGCACCCACGGAAACCTTCGACGTAACGGTCAACCCCATCCCGATGATCGGCACCTATGCACCCGGTGGCCCGGCGGGCCCCGAGGATATCTCACTTGAAGCCGTTGCCATCCCCGGCCTGACGCCGCCCAACGACCTGGGCTCGCACATCTGCAGCGGAGAGGCCTTTGATATAGAGGTAACCACTACCCGCGACAACATCCGCCTGAAGTGGGAAGTGATCAGTATCGGCAACAGTGGTGTGAGCGGATACACGATCGGCGACATGAATTCCCACTTTTTCGCCTCCGCCGGCACCCATAGCTTCACCGGCAGCGGCGCAAACCTCATGCTGACCGACATCATCCGCCGCAATGTGGCCTTTGAACTGACACCTATCTACGACCCCGACGGTATCGACAATAACGGTGATGAATGTATCGGCACACCCATTCAATACCGCATCAGGGTATGGCCCAAAATAGAAGCATCCTTCAGCAATACCGGCGCATCTGTTCTGTGCTCAGGCACAGACATTACCGGGCAGCTTGAGATATCTCAAACCACGGCTTTCAGCGAAAGCGACCCAAGTGCCGATGGCTCGATAGTATATGATATAGTCATCGCACCCAACCCGGATATCGCGGAACTGGTGGGTGGCGTGAACCTCAGTAATGTCGGGAACGGCGCTACCGACGGCGATCCGGGCGTCGACCCCGTAGCCGATCTCGGCATTCCGGCTACGCTGACCAGTACCAGTGGCAGCGCCCAAACAGTGACGATCGAAGTAACGCCCAAGTTCCTGTCCACTGACGCGAATGCACCTGAATGCAGCGGTGCTACTCAGATGATCACGCTGACGGTCGAACCTCAACCCGATCTGGCGGTGAACATCATCGCTCCGGCCCCGGGTGGAGTAATTGATGAAAACAATACTTCTTATTCCGCCACCGTTTGCTCGGGTACGGCTTTCGAAGCGACTTCCAGCACCAGCGTCACCGCTCCCAGCGGGGCAAACCAGTTGTGGGTGGAAATTGAATTGGATGACCCCACCGGAGCCCTCGGCTTTGGCTCAGGCATGCAAACCATAAACGTGCCGCAGTCCCTGCTGGCCTTCCCCAATACGCCGCTGCTCAATGCGGGCAACAGCGCTTATACCATCACCGCTACACTGACGCCCTATATCGAAACAGACCTGCTCAGCCCCGGCCTCGACATCGATGAATGTGCCGGTACCTCCCTGAGCTTCAGTGTGACGGTAGAACCGGTGCCGGTTATCGAACTGAATGTAACCGTTGGCGCCACGAATGCCACGATCAGCAGCACGGGTACGACAAACCTTACGGAAACGGTTTGTTCCGGCGCCGACTTCGAAGCCGCCAATAACAGCCCGGCCCAGACGGTTGCCCCCGGCAATGCCGTCTTCGTTCAGGTGGACGTCACGGACGCAGACGATGTGTTGGGCCTGGCGCCCACGCCCTTCCCGCAGTTCGTTCCCATCAGTGCGGTCGGTTTCACCCTGCAGCAACTGACGCATGCCGGCCCTGGCGCGGCCAATATCATGGCTACGCTGACGCCTTATATTGAAACGACACCCGGTACACCCGGGCTTGACCCCGGCGAATGCACGGGCACGGCTGTCAGTTTTGACATTACCATCAACCCGCTTCCTGTGGTTAGCGCCACCATTCCGGCCCTGCCATTCGGCGGAGGCATCTACGCCGCCTGTTCGGATGAAGACTTCACCATCGAGATCGACGGAACGGGCAATCCGGTAGGCACAACCTATAGTGTAGATTGGTCGCTGTCGGCCTTGTTCGGCACGCCCAACCTCGGCCTGATCTCGGGAACTGGTGATTTCGCTACTAAACCTACTACACCCACAACATCGACTTCCATTACGGGCTCATTCATCAACCCGAGCCCCAATGAAAATAGCGTGCAGGCCGACCTAACCATCACGGCAGAAACACCGGATGGCTGCACCGAAACGTATGTGCTAACGCTGTATCTCCGGCCGGAGATCTTCATCACGGGCATCGCTCCCGGCCTGCCGGCGACGATCTGCTCCGGCGATAACGTTCCCATCGAGCTTGTATCGCTCAACCTCTCAGGAGGAACGCGCAGCATCGATTGGGGCTGGTCCGGGACGAACATCTCCGCTACGCCGCCTAACGGCACAGACGGAACGGACCCCTTCCAGGTTCCTTTGACGACGCTCACCAATAGCGGCGGTACGATCGAAACGGCTACGCTTTCCGTGACGCCCACGCTTTCCTACGTGTCTCCGGCGAACCAGCAGTGCGTCGGCCCCACAGAAATGTATACTACGGATGTCGATCCCGGCCCCAGCGTGGACAACCAAACGGCTATGGCCTGCTCTGATGCGGCGATCGGCGTGACACTGGGCGCCAGCACGAACAGCGTTGCGGTGGCTACCTATAATGTGTCGGTAATGAATAATAATGGCCTGTCGGCCAGCAGCGGCCCGACGATCGGCTCAGGCCTTGGTGCTGGAGCTATAGCGAACGACGCCTGGGCCAATACAACAGGCGCCGATGTGGACGTCATCTATGAAGTGGTGCCCGTCAGCAGCAATGGCTGCGAAGGTGAACCGTTCACCGTTACGGCCACTATCAAGTCGGCGCCGGTGCTGAACATCCCCGGTGCTCCCGTGCAGATCTGCTCCGACAGCGACCTGTCGGAAGGTTTTGCTGCCGTAGCGGCTACTAACGGCCTGACGATCACCTCTATAACGGTGAACAGCATCAGCGGTATCGGCAGCCTGACGCCCGATGCCGGCAACATCACTACGCCTGATAGCGGCGCGCCGGATTTCTTCCTCGGCGACAGCTACACCAACCTTTCCAACGGCGGCATCAACGTCACCTATAATATTACGGCGACCGCCGACAACGGCTGTACGGCCACCGGCAATTACGTCTTCCGCATTCTCGGCGAGCCTGTGCTCGACCCCAACCTGGATAAGACCGTTTGCTCCGGCCAGCCCATTGAAGTAACACTTGGGCTGGATGTGATCGGCTTCCAAACCGTTTCGGGTTACGATATCCTGTCTATCACACCCGAGCCCGGCCTGGTGGCCGGCGGGGGCAACGTGACGGCGCCGCTGACAAACCAAGCCGATAACGTCATCTTCAACGATGAATGGATCAACGGCAGCGGCGGCCAGCTCAACGTCGTTTACGAGATCGCTCCGCGCCGCACAGGCCCGGGCGCTGGTTGCCTCGGCGACCCCGTAATGGTGACGGTCACGATAGACCCGGGCCCCAACGTGACGAACCAAACGGCTATGGCCTGCTCGGATGCGGCCATAAGCGTCACCCTTGGCGCCAGCACCAACAGTGTGGCAGTAGATGAATATACTCTGGTTAGCGTAGCGCCCGGTATGGGCCTTACGCCGGCTATTGGGAACGCTATGCCTGGAAGCGGTTATGGCGACGATGTGATAGAGAACGACAGCTATACCAATACCACGAATGGCACGATCGATGTCATATACACCTTTGTGCCTGTGAGCGTTGACGGCTGTGAAGGGCCGGCCTTCACGGTGACGGTTACGATCAAACCCGAGCCGGTAGTGCCCTTCCAGAACGGCATGGCCTGCTCCGACGTGGCCATCAACATCACGCTGGGTAACAGCAACCCCTTTGTTTCTACCTTCCAGATCACGTCTATCGACGCTAACGGCCTGACGGCCAGCGCCGGCAACCCGCATACCGGCGTAGGCTTTACGGATGACGAGATCCTGGATGACGCCTGGACCAACACCACCAACGCTATAGTCAATGTGGTCTATACCGTTGTGCCGGTAAGCCTCGACGGCTGCCCGGGCGACCTCTTTACCGTGACGGTAATGGTCAAACCGGAACCGGTGGTGGCGGATCAGGACAAAACGCTGTGTTCCGACGAAGCCAGCCTCCTGACGCTGGGCGATGACCCGGATGGGCCTTCTGTGGACACTTACAATATTACCGATATCGACGACGGCGGCCTGACGGCCAGCGCCGGCAGCCCGGCTACGGGTACCGGCTTCTCTGCCAGTGTGATCGAAAACGACGCCTGGACGAATACGACCAACGGCCCGCTGGATGTCGTCTATACGGTAGTGCCTGTGAGCATTGACGGTTGTGAGGGAGACCCCTTCACGGTTACGCTTACCATTAAGCCCGAACCAGTAGTATCGAATGAAACGGCAGGGGTTTGCTCCGATGAGATGATCGGTGTGGTGCTTCCGGGAACGGATGCCGACGGGCTGACGATCACTGCTTACGATATTGATGCCTTAGTGGCTATGGGGCTGTCCGGCCCCGCTACTACCGGTATGAACATCATGAACGTCAACGCTATCGCCGCCGACGTATTCACCAATACGACAAACGGGCCGCTGGATGTAGAGTATACCGTGACGCCTTATGCCGACGGCTGCCCAGGCGCTGACTTTACGATAACGGTAACTATCAGCCCCGAGCCGGTGGTGGCCAATGTATCTACGATAAATATCTGCTCCGATGACGTGATCGGATACGTATTACCGGCAATGGACGACGATGGCCTGGCCATCACGGGCTATGACATTTCGGCTTCCGTGGATGTGGGGCTGAGTGGTACGGCTACCGAAGGCGTGGGTATTACGGATGTCAATGCCATCGCCAACGATGTCTTTACGAACCTTACTAATGGCGGCCTGCCGGTAGTATATACCATCACGCCCTATTCCAATGGCTGTGTCGGTGCTTCCTTCACCGTCACCTTCAACATCCGGGCAGAGCCGGTGCTCGACCCGGGGCTCGACAAGATGGTTTGTTCTGACGAGCCGGTAGATGTCATATTGGACATCGATAACGCGTCGGGCTTCCAGTCGGTGACGGGTTACGATATCATTTCTGTGACGCCCGACCCGGGCCTGGTGGCCGGCATGGGTAACCTCGCCGGGCCCTTCCCGCTGTTGAACCAGGCCGATAACGTTTTTGCCGGCGACACCTGGACGAATACCACAACGGGCGTCCTGAATGTCGTTTATCGGGTAGCGCCGCGCCGATCCTTCGATTGTGTAGGTGATGAAGTGGACATCACGGTCATGATCAAGCCGGAACCGGTAGTGGCCAACCAGACGGGCGCTGCCTGTTCGGATGCCGCGATCGGCATTATCCTGGGCAATGATGTGGACGGCCCTGCTGCTGCTACCTATAATATTACCAATATCAACCCCAATGGCCTGACGGCCAGCGCCGGCAGCCCGGCAGTTGCCAATATGGTACCGGCCGGCGAGATCGCCAACGACGCCTGGGCCAATACAGCTAACGCCAGTGTGGATGTCATTTATACGGTGGTGCCGGTGAGTGGCGACGGCTGCGAAGGCGACCCCTTTACGGTGACGGTGACGATTCAGCCCGAACCGGTGGTGGCCTTCCAGACGAAAACGGTTTGTTCTGATGAAGCCCTCAACCTGAACCTGGGTAATGACCCCAACGGCCCGCCCGTAGTGTTCTACGACATCACGGGGATCAACTCCAACGGATTGACGGCCAGCGCGGGTAACCCGCATACCGGCACAGGCCTCCTGGCCAATGAAATTACCGACGATGCCTGGACCAACACGACCAATGCGCCGGTATTCGTGATATACTCACTGATCCCCTACGGCAGCAACGGCTGTCCGGGCAACTCCTTCGCCGTGACCATCACGGTGAACCCGGAACCGGTGGTGGCCAACCAAACGGCTATGGCCTGCTCGGATGCTGCGATCGGCGTAACCCTGGGCGATGATGTAGACGGCCCTTCAGCGGCAACCTATAACATCACAAATATCAACGCCAATGGCCTGACGGCCAGCGCTGGCAGCCCGGCAGTTGCCAATATGGTGCTGGCCGGCGAGATCGCCGACGACGCCTGGATGAACACCACCAACGCTCCGGTGGACGTGGTGTACACCGTAGTGCCGGTGAGCAGCGACGGCTGTGCAGGCACGGCTTTCACGGTAACGGTAACCATCAAGCCCGAACCTGTAGTGGCCAACTTTACCGACGGTGTCTGCTCCGATGTAGCTATCGGCACCCTGCTGCCTGATCTCGACGACGATGGGCTGGATATTACGACTTATGACGTATCGGCTTCGGTTGACCCCATGCTTTCAGGCACTGCCACGACGGCTACGGGTACTTCAGACGTCAACCTTATCGCCGCCGACATATTTACCAATGCGGCCAACGGCCCGCTGGATGTGGTGTACACGGTGACGCCCTACTCCGATGGCTGCGTAGGCACTGCGTTTACGATAACGGTAACCATCAGCCCCGAGCCGGTGGTGGCCAATGTA
This sequence comes from Lewinellaceae bacterium, assembly GCA_020636255.1. GTDB lineage: Bacteria > Bacteroidota > Bacteroidia > Chitinophagales > Saprospiraceae > JACJYE01. The sequence continues at coordinate 122,202 of JACJYE010000008.1, read as the reverse complement.
CCTGTATTTAACATCTGTTCCGGCGATGTAATCAGTTATGTCCTGCCTTCAACGGATGACGATGGCCTGGCGCTCACCAGCTATGATATTTCGGCTGCTGTGAACGTGAACCTGAGTGGCATCGCGACTGAAGGTACGGGAATAACGGACGTCAATGCCATTGCCGCCGATGTCTTCACCAACCTGACGAATGCCGGGCATCAGGTCGTGTATACCATCACGCCTTACGCCAACGGCTGTGTAGGGACACCCTTTACGGTGACCGTCAACATCCGGCCGGAGCCGGTCCTGGCCAATAAAACCGGCATGGCCTGTTCAGATGTGCCCATCGGTTATGTGTTGCCCAATATGGACGACGACGGCCTGAACCTGACCAGCGCGGATGTTTCCGCAGTGGTTGACCCCAGCCTGACGGGCACGGCAAGCACTGGAACAGGAATAACCAATGCCAACTTTATCGCCAACGACCAGTTTACCAATACGACGAACGGCCCGCTGGACGTCGTTTATACGGTGACGCCTTACCGCCTGGGCTGCCCTGGCGACCCGTTCACCATCACGATCACCATCAAGCCGGAACCGGTGGTGGCCAACCAGACGGGCTCTGCCTGTTCGGATGCCCCGATCGGTATCCTCCTGGGCAACGATGTGGATGGCCCTGCTGCGGCTTCTTATAATATCACGAATATCAACCCCAACGGCCTGACGGCCAGCGCCGGCAGCCCGGTTGTTGCCAATATGGTTACGGCCGGCGAGATCGCCAACGATGCCTGGACCAATGCCACGAATGCTAGCGTGGATGTTATTTATACTGTAGTTCCGGTTAGCGCCGACGATTGCGAAGGCGACCCCTTCACGGTGACGGTGACGATACAGCCCGAACCTGTGGTGGCCTTCCAGACGAAGACGGTTTGTTCGGACGAAGCCCTCAACCTGAACCTGGGCAACGATGTAGATGGCCCGCCGGTCGTTTTCTACGACATTACCAATATCAACAGCAATGGCCTGGTGGCCAGCGCCGGCAGCCCGGCTACGGGTATGGCCCTGCCTCCCAACGTCATCGCCGATGATGCCTGGACGAATACGGGTAGTATGCCGGTCGATGTGGTCTATACAGTGATCCCATACGGTACGAATGGCTGCCCGGGCAACGCCTTTGCCGTGACCATTACGGTGAACCCGGAACCGGTGGTAGCGAACCAGTCGGACATGGCCTGCTCTGATGCAGCTATAGGCATAACCCTGAACCCCAGCAGCAGCGTTGCGGCAGCTAGTTATAATGTGACTGTTTTCGACGACGGCGGCCTGACGGCCAGCAACGGCCCGACGACAGGCACAGGCCTGAGCGATGCAGCGATAGCGAACGACGCCTGGACGAACACAACGAACGCCCCGGTGGATGTCGTGTACTCCGTCGTACCGGTGAGCAGCGCCGGCTGCGAAGGCACGGCTTTCACGGTAACGGTAACCATCAAGCCGGAGCCGGTGGTGGCCAACTTCACCGACGGTGTCTGCTCCGATGTGGCTATCGGCACCCTGCTGCCTGATCTCGACGACGATGGGCTGGATATTACGACTTATGACGTATCGGCATCGGTTGACCCCATGCTTTCAGGCACTGCCACGACGGCTACGGGTACTTCAGATGTCAACCTTATCGCCGCCGACATATTCACCAATGCGGCCAACGGCCCGCTGGATGTGGTGTACACGGTGACGCCCTACTCCGATGGTTGCGTAGGTACTGCATTTACGATAACGGTAACCATCAGCCCCGAGCCGGTGGTGGCCAATGTATCTACGATAAATGTATGTTCGGATGAAGCCCTGGGTTACGTCCTGCCGGCAACGGATAACGACGGCCTGGCCATCACGAGCTATGATATTTCGGCTGCTGTGAACGTGGACCTGAGCGGCATAGCTACCGAAGGTGTGGGCATTACGGATGTGAACGCTATCGCTAACGACGCCTTTACGAACCTTTCCCCTGGCGGCCGTACGGTGGTGTATACCATCACGCCCTACTCCAACGGCTGTGTCGGCGCTTCCTTCACCGTCACCTTCAACATCCGCGCCGAGCCGGTGCTCGACCCCAACCTGAATACCATGGTTTGCTCGGATGAAGCGGTTGGCGTGATCCTGGACATCGACAACACCATAGGCTTCCAGACTGTGACGGGATACGATATTATTTCCGTAACGCCTGACGGTGGCCTGGTAGCAGGCATGGGCAACCTCAGCGGGCCCTTCCCGCTGCTGGACCAGGCGGATAACGTTTTTGAGAACGATACCTGGACCAATACTACCAACGGCGTGTTGAATGTGGTATACCGCGTAGCCCCGCGCCGCAACAACGGCTGCGTAGGCGACGAGGTGGATATCGTGGTGATGATCAAACCCGAACCTGTAGTGGCCAACCAGACAGGCGCTGCCTGCTCGGACGCTGCGATCGGTATCATTTTGGGTAATGATGTGGACGGCCCTGCTGCGGCTACCTATAATATCACCAATATCAACCCCAATGGCCTGACGGCAAGTGCAGGCACGCCTACCTTCCCTGCTAATGGCGTAGGCGCCGGCGAGATCGCCGATGATGCCTGGACCAACGCCACGAACGCCAGTGTGAATGTGGTGTACACCGTTGTGCCGGTGAGCGCTGACGGCTGCGAAGGCGATCCCTTCACCGTGACGGTAACAATACAACCCGAACCGGTGGTGGCCTTCCAGACGAAGACAGTGTGCTCGGATGAAGTGCTGAACCTGATCCTGGGCAACGACCCCAACGGGCCGCCGGTAGCTTTCTACGACATCACAAACATCAACAGCAACGGCCTGGTGGCCAGCGCGGGCAGCCCTGCAACGGGTATAGCCCTGCCTGACAACGTCATCGCCGACGATGCCTGGGCCAATGAAACGATGTCGCCGGTTAACGTGATCTACACGGTGATCCCCTACGGCACCAACGGCTGCCCTGGCAACCCCTTCGCCGTGACCATCACGGTGAACCCGGAACCTGTAGTGGCCAACCAAACGGGCATGGCCTGTTCGGATGAGGAGATCATGATCACCCTGGGCGCCAGCACGAGCGTAGCGGCTGCTACGTACGACATCACGAATATCAACGCCAACGGCCTGACGGCCAGCGCCGGCGCACCGACGACGGGAACGGGCTTTGCCGACAGCGAAATATCCAACGACGCCTGGACGAATACGACTAACGATCCGGTAGACGTGATCTACACGGTGGTGCCGGTGAGCGGTGACGATTGCGAAGGCAATCCTTTCACCGTAACTGTAACCATCAAACCGGAACCTGTAGTGGCCAGCTTCACGGACGGCGCCTGCTCCGATGTAGCCATAGGCACCGTGCTGCCCGACTTAGACGACGATGGGCTGGATATTACCAAGTACGATATCGATGCCACGGTTGACCCCAACCTGATGGGTACACCGACTACCGGCTTTGATATTACGGATGTCAATGCCATCGCAATGGATGCCTTTACCAATGCCACCAACGGCCCGCTGGACGTGGTGTACACCATCACGCCTTATGCCGGTGATTGTGCTGGTACGGACTTTATGATAACGGTTACGATAAGCCCCGAGCCGGTGGTGATGAGCTTCACCGATATGAGCTGCTCGGGCCTGCCTATCAATACCCAGCTTCCGGCTGTCGATGACGACGGCCTGGTACTGACCAGCTACGACATCACGGCTGTAGTGGATGGCAACCTCAGTGGCACGGCTACCGAAGGTACCGGGCTCACGAATGTTGACGCTATTGCCGGCGATGTGTTCACCAATACGACCAATGCTTCGCACGATGTGGTGTATACGGTTACGCCATATACCAATGGTTGTGTAGGTACAGCCTTCACGATCACAGTGACGATCAAGCCGGAACCCGTCGTGATGAGCTTCACCGGCATGGCCTGCTCGGATGTGGCCATCGGTACCGTTCTGCCTTCAACAGATGACGACGGTTTGGGCATAGACAGCTACGATATCAGCGCCGTGGTAGATGGCAGCCTCAGTGGTACTGCAACCACCGGCACCGGCATCATCGATGTCAATGCCATCGCAATGGATGCCTTTACCAATACGACCAATGCCACGCACGATGTGGTGTATACGGTAACTCCATACACGGATGGCTGTGCCGGTGATCCTTTCACCATCACGATCACCATCAAGCCCGAGCCGGTGGTGGCCAACCAGGCCCAGTCCGTCTGCTCGGACGTGGCCAGCTTCGTGATCCTGGGCGCCAGCACCAACGGTACGGCGGCAGCGACGTATAACATTACCAGCATCGTGAACAACGGCCTGATCGCTACGGCGGGCTCGCCGATGACAGGCACGGGCTTCAGCAACCTCGAGATCGTTGACGACGCCTGGCGCAACCAGGGTGTCAGCCCGGTCAACGTGGTCTACACAGTAGTGCCTGTGAGCCCCGACGGCTGCGAAGGCGACGCCTTTACGGTGACGCTAACCGTTTCTCCCGAGCCGGTACTGGACGTTCCCGGCTCTCCGATAGCTCTTTGCTCCGATGAGCCGCTGAGCAGCGCCTGGGGTGGCATCACCACCATCAACGCGCAGCCGCTGTCCTACATCAGCCTGATCAATGTAACGGATAATACGGCCAGCCCGAACTTTACGCCGAACCCCGGCAACGCTACCTTCCCCGCCAGCCCGGTTGCCGTCGATTACTTCGACAATGACAGCTATACCAACCTGACGAGCGGTGGCGTGATCGTATCCTATGAGGTGGTCGGTGTAACGCCCGGTGGTTGCGCCAGCGACCCGGTAACCTTCCAGTTCCAGATCCGCGCCGAGCCGGTGCTGAACCCGAACCTGGATAAGACGATCTGCTCGGGCGCCAATACCGATATCACCCTGTCTGTTGACCCCACTATCGGCTTCCAGACGCCGAACGGCTTCGTGATCGATGATATCACGGTGGATGCCGGCCTGGTGGGTGATCCCGGCAACGTAATGATCGGCGATATCCTCACTTCGCCCTTCCTGCTGGATGATACCTGGACGAACGATACCGACGGCCCGTTGACGGTGACGTACTCCATCATCCCGCGCCGCGCCAACGGTTGCTTCGGCGATGCCGCCCTGGTCGTGGTAACGGTAGAACCCACGCCGGTGGCTTCTCTGGATGTCACCTACAACGCATCGACGGTCAATGTGAATGCCGATGATTATCCGGTTGGCTCGCCTTATCAGCTTATGTTCTGCTCGGGCGAAACCCTGGATGCCGTCGGCGTATCGACGGTCGTGCCGACGCCGGGTAGCGAGCTGTGGGTGCAGGTCGAACTGACGGACCCGGATGATGTGCTGGGTTACGGTACTTCGGCCACCTTCAACGTGCCTTACGGCCAGCTGATCTTCAACCAGGCTATCGTCAACACGACGAATGCGCCCTATGTGATCACGGCCGTTATCACGCCCTATGTGGAGAAAGACCCGATGGGCTCGCCGACGCTGGATGCAGAAGATTGCGAAGGAGAGGCCTTCGAGCTTGAGATCACCATCAAGCCGGAGCCGGTAGCTGTGGCTACCCCCTCCGATACTGAGATATGCGATGACGGCTCCTTTACCGTCGGCCTGGAAACCAACGGAACCTCGATAGCTGCGGATCACTACCTGGTTACGACAGCCGTTTCCGACCCGGGCCTTACGCAGACGAGCGGTAACGTTACGGTAGGAGGTACGGTCATGCTCGCCGGCCCGACCAACACTATCTCGGGTACATTCAGCAACGCCACTACCAGTACGCAAACCGTAACGTACACCATCGTACCGGTGAGCGCCGACGGTTGCGAAGGCGATGCCATTACCGTAGAGGTCGACGTATGGGCGCGCCCGGTGACTATGCCTGGCCCTGCGGCCATCTGTCTGGGCGATATCACGGACATTCTGCCGAACGTAACGCAAGGTAGCGGCACTTCGGTCAGCAATTATGCATGGACTTACCTGGGAGCGACCGCCACCAACTTCAATGTGAATGATCCGCCGGTATTCCCGCTCTTTCCCAATTTAACGGTGATCAATACCGAAAATCTGGCGATTGACGTCAGCAGCCCGCTGGCGGGCCAGGGCCTGATCGGCTTCAGCCTGGTGGTTACGGATGATAATGGCTGTACGTCGCTGCCGCAGAATATCTTTGTGATGGTACAGGCGCCGCCCAACCCGGGCATTTCGGCCTCTGTTGGCCCGGTCTGCGAAGACTTCGGCTCCATCAACCTGTTCGACCAGCTGGGCGGCACGCCGAATGGCGGCGGCGCCTGGACGGCCGACCCGGGCAACCCGGCAGGCGGCACGCTGATCGGCCCCAACTTTAACCCATCGGGCTCGGTGGGCGGTACATACCTGTTCACTTATACGGTCACCAACGCCGGCTGCGGCAGCGTCTCGTCAACGGTGACGGTAGAGGTATCGCCGAATGCCGACGCGGGCACCTTCGATATCCTGGCTGACAACGACGTCTGCGAAGACGAGCCCACCTTCGACCTGTTCAGCCTGCTGAGCGGTTATGATGTGGGTGGCACCTGGACCGAACTGACCAGCAGCGGCGCCGGCCTCAACCCGATGACCGGTGAGCTCGACCTGAGCACGGCACTGCCGGGCAACTACACCTTCCGCTATTCCGTGACAGCCCCGGGCACCATCTGCCCGAACCCGTCCGACGCGGAAGACGTCGTGCTGAACATCATCGCCCTGCCCGCTTCCAACCCGATCCTGGGCAACGACATGCCTTGCGTGAACACGACGGCCAACTACGCCCTGACGACCCCCGTCATACCTGGCGTCACGAGGCTGTGGTCGCTCAGCGGCGGCGGAACCATCACCTCCGGCACCACGGGTAATACCGTAACGGTAGACTGGGGCAGCACCCCGGGCATGTATACCCTGACCCTGGAAGAGACCAGGCTGGGATGTACGACGGTGAATACGTTGGAGGTGGAAGTGAAGGCGACGGAGGCTGGGTTTACCTACGTAGTAGGTAGCATGGATGGGCTGACGATTAATTTCTCGGATGCGTCTGTGGGAAGTAACCTCACGATCTGGTTCTGGGACTTTGGTGATGGTAATACGAGCCTGGATCAAAATCCGATCCATGCTTATGCTTCGACAGGAACTTATACAGTCTGTTTGGACGTAGTTGGGGATTGCGGCTCTGATCAATACTGTGAGGACGTCATCATAACATCTATGGTTACTTGTGACGACGTACCTCTCAACGATGGCCTGAATCTCATGTCTATCGATGTTGAGCCCACTGATCCTTCAATAGAATCGATATTTGCCAGCCAGATTTCTGGTAGTGAGCTTATATACGTCCAAGGGCGGAATAGCAGCGGTGCCATAGTGATCTTTGATCCATTGCTTATACCGTTCCCGGGCCTGAATACGCTCACGGAATTTGAACCCGGTAAAGGGTATTACGTGCGGATGAATACGCCGTTGGGGCCGACTACACTTACTGTTTGCGGTACGCCGATCGACCCGAACTACCGGCCAGCGCTCAACGCAACCTGGAATATCGTGGGTTATGTGCCACAGGTAAGTACTACACCTGAAGATTTCTTCGCTGATTTGATACCGCCGATGTCGAATAATCTACAGATCGCACGTGGATTTGACGGATCATTCAAGTTCTTTGACCCCTTATTGATACCATTCCCAGGGTTGAATACGCTGACGTCCATCGACAATGGTTTTGGCTATGAACTCCGGGTCAATTCTGCAGTTGCTGAGGATGACTGGCTGCTGGGGCCGGAAGAAGTAGAACAACGCACAGGCGGCGGATTCGTATCGGATCGCTACATGGTTGTTGCAGCTAAGTCCAATCTGCCGGATACTTATTCAGGCCAGTATGTTTCGATCATCACAGCTGATGGCTATGAGATAGGCCAGATGGAAATATTGCCTGGCGGGTTATTACTGACAACCCCCATCTATGGCAATGATTCCTATACGGAAGAACAGGGTGTTCAAGACGGTAGCTGGCTGTATCTGCGCTTCCAGGGCGAAACGGTCCCGCTGAATCTACAATTCCACGCCGATCGGTCTATCAACTTCGTTGAAGTATCGTTTGATGTGGTCAGCAAAGTAGATACGCAGAACGCTGAGCTTGTATCCATAAGCGTTGCTCCGAACCCATTCAGTTCGACGGCCCAAATAGTGTTGGATCTTGGCAAAGATTCCGATATTAGCTGGGTAATCCGGGATGCCTTTGGTAGGGTAGTGGAGGCTCCCCAGAAAATGGGATGGCTGCGCGCCGGCCGCTACACTATTGAATGGATGCCGGAAAATATCGCTTCTGGTGTATACACGATCCAATTGCTGGCTGATGATGTATTGGTTGGCAACCACAGAGTGGTTTACCACAGAAAATAATGCAAGCTAATGCCATGGAGAACCTGGATGTTTTTCAGGTTTTCCATGGCAAATTTTTTTTACCAGGTTAATAGCCGTTTTTGCTTCATCTGAATAAACCTTTGGAAATGCTACGGACAGCCTTTATTCTAATGATAATTTTTGCCTTTTCAGTTTCAGTATCTTGGGCCCAGCCGGCAGAGTTTGCTTATTCCTCATCCGGTAGCTCGTATATTTTTTCCTCCCGGATTCAATTTGGAGGTGTACCCGCACAAACGGGAGATTGGATTGGCGCTTTTGATTTCGATTATAATTGCGCAGGAGCCGCCCAAGTAATCTATAATGGGACTTTTGGAATCGCACTAACAGCTTTAAATGTTTATGCAAAGGATGGATTCGGAGGCGGTGAAATCGACTGTACCCCTGGGTGTGAACCTTTTACCTTGATTTATTGGCGGATGGCAGATGGCTTGTTCTATCAGGTTCCAAATGCATCAAGCCCCGTTTCAATTCCTTATGTTGATGGAAACAATGATGGGTTTATCGATGGCTATTCAACCTTTCAGGCTATTTTAAGCGGTGTGACCCTCAATTTCAACGGCCCTCCCACCTCCGTTCTCCCCGTCGAGCTCCTCTACTTCACCGGCCGGGCCAAGGATAGCGAGGTCACCCTCCAATGGGCTACCGCTACCGAGCTGGACAACTCCCATTTCGAGGTCGAGCGCTCGGCTGATGGGCGGGAGTATGAATTTATCGGCAAAGTGCAGGGCGCAGGGACGCACCAGGGGCTGCTGGAATACGATTTCACCGATGATCAGCCGCATCTGGGGCTGAACTATTACCGCCTGCGGCAGGTCGATTTCGACGGCGCATTCGAATACTCTAACGTCGTGGCCATAGAAGTGGAAGGTAAGGCCGGCGGCGGCATTTCCGTCTTCCCCAACCCCGCTTCCAACCAGGTGGAGGTCGGCCTTCCCGCCCAGCTGCTGGACCAGGCACTGGACATCACCATTCGCGACCTGTCGGGTAAGATCGTGCTGCGCCATCGCCAGCCCGCCGGACAGCGCATCGCGCAACTGCCGCTGGAAGGTATACCTTCGGGTTATTACACCGTCAACGTACAGGCCGGCAGCCGTCTGCTGACGGAAAAGCTGATCGTCGAGTAAAGCCCTGTATGGGGGTGGCCTCAGAAGTAAGCACTGAGTCCTGGAAAATATTAAACCGCAGAGGTAAAGGACGCAGCGTTTATGCGCAATTCTTTGTGTCCTTTGCATCTTATGTGTTTGCAGTAAAAGAACCGCAGAGACGCAGAGGACGCAGAGGTTTTTCGCAGGAAAAGCTTTCTATACGCATGGGGCTGTCTCAAAAGTCAAAACAAAAATATCGAAGCCAAATAATATGCTGTTTTTCGCGGCCTGGCCGGTTCTCCCCATTGGGGAGCCAGAGGGGCTAGGCCAGGCCGGCGAAACATGATTTGGCACTATTTTTCAATTCCATACTTTTGAGACAGCCTCGGGCGGATTACAACATTTTGCTTCAGGCCGTAAATCACCATGATGCTGAATAGTTACCATCCCGCTACCTTTCCTGGGCATCCCAAATGTGCCTGCTATCATACTTTTCCGCCCCGTTTTCCACGCCCAATGTGAATAACATCCCCCTGGCTTGTTGGTAAAAAGCATATCCCCTTCGGGCGGGCTATGGGCTAAATTCTTATTTTTGTTGGCTATGAGATTGAAGCAGCTGGAAATAAAGGGGTTTAAGAGTTTTGCCAACGAGACGGTCATCAACTTCTCGGAGGACGTCATCGGTATTGTCGGGCCCAACGGCTCCGGGAAATCCAATATCGTGGACGCCATACGGTGGGTGCTGGGGGAGCAGAAGAGCAAGGAGCTGCGCCTCGACCAGATGTCGAGCGTCATCTTCAACGGCACCAAGCGCCGCAAGGCCGGCGGGCTGGCCCAGGTGTCCCTCACCTTTGAGAACACCAAAAACCTGCTGCCTACCGAATATTCCACCGTTACCATCACCCGTTTGCTGTACCGTAGCGGGGAAAGCGAATACCGCCTCAACGGCGTGCCCTGCCGCCTCAGAGATATCACCTCCCTCTTTCTGGACACCGGTATCGGCTCCAACTCTTACGCCATCATCGCCCTGGGCATGGTGGACGACATCCTGAACGACAAGGAGAACTCCCGCCAGCGCATGTTCGAACAGGCCGCCGGCGTATCCAAATACAAGGTCCGCAAACGCGAGACCCTCGCCAAGCTGAAAAGCACCGCCGAAGACCTGGAGCGTGTGCAGGACCTGCTGTTCGAGATCGACAACAACCTCAAAATACTGGAGAAACAGGCCCGGCGCACCAAAAAGTACTTCGAGCTCAAAGCCCGATACAAGGAGCTGAGCACCGAGCTGGCCAAAATGAAAGTGGCCGCCTTCAAAGAACGCCAGAACGAGGTGCGCCAAAAGCTGGAAGTGGAAGAGCACCGCTACCGGCAGGTGGAAGTGGAGATCAACCAGATGGAGGCCAAACTCGAAGCCGAACGCAAGGGCAACCTCGATAAGGAAAAGGCCCTCTCGGACCGACAACGCGAACTGAACAACCTCGCTGGCAATATCCGCGGCATGGAGAATGACAAGCGGATGCACCTCCAGAAACAACAGTTCCTGGAACAGAACCAGGCGAAGCTCACAGAGGAGGTGAAAACCACTCAGGCCCGCATCTCCCAATTAGAAGAAGACATCGGCTTTTACCGCTCGGAACTGAACGGCGAGAAACGGCTGGAAGCCAAACTGGAAGAGGAACTGGCAGCGGCCGAGGCCAAGCTGGGCTCTATCCGGCAGGACCACGGCCAACTGAAAGCCGGGCTCGAAGATATCGTCCACGAACAGCAGAGCCTGGAACGGCAGGCCTTCGAACTGGAAAAACAAAAGGCCGTCAACAGCAACCAGGCAGAGAGCTACCGGCAGGATGTGCAGCGCAGCCTGAAAGACATCGACCAAAGGCGCCAGGAAGTGGGCGGCCTCAGGGAAAAAATGACGGCGCTGGAAGCAGAGGAAAAAACCAAAGCTACCGCCGTCGCCCTGCTGGAGCAGGAAGAGGAGAACCGCCAGAACAACATCAGGCAGGCTGAGGGCGAGCTCGAAGCGCTCACGCAGAAAATCACCAGGGTCAATCGCGAACTGGATGCCAAGCGCAATGAGTACAAACTCACCAAAAGCATGGTGGAAAACCTGGAGGGCTTCCCGGAATCCATCCGCTTCCTCAGCTCCACCAAGTCGGCCGACTGGGATAAGGAGACGCCGCTGCTGTCCGACCTGATCTACGTGAAAGAAGAGTACCGCGTTGCCATAGAGAACTACCTGGAGCCCTACCTCAACTATTACGTAGTGCCCAACCTCGAAGCCGCCTATCGCGCGGTGCAACTGCTGAGCAAAACGCAGAAAGGCAAGGCCAACTTTTTCCTGCTCGACGCCTTTCGCGACTATACCGCTCCCATGGCCCTCCTGCCCGATACCATGCAGGCTATCAACCTGGTGGAAACGGACCCCGCATACCGCAACCTGTGCAGTTACCTCCTGGAAAATGTGCTGATCACGGAAAAAGATGAGATCAGGGAATCGCTGCCCGACAGCCAGTTCGTGCTGCTTTCCCGCAGCGGCCGCTTTATCCAGCGCCGGTACAGCATTTCGGGGGGCTCCATCGGTTTGTTTGAGGGGAAAAAGATCGGCAGGAAGAAAAATATGGAGGTGCTCGACGCCGCCATCAAACGGCTGGAGCGCGATGAGAACAGCCTGTCGGGTGAATTTTATAACCTGAAATCGAAGATCGAACAGCTGAAGGCCCAACGCACGCCGGCCCAGATACAAGAGCAGCAAAATGCCCTGAACCGGCTGATGCAGGATAAGGCCGCCCTCTCCACCCGCCTGGAGAATTTCGAATCCTTTATCCGGGAAGCCGATGAGCAGCGCAGCCGCATTGAAAATGCCATCGGCCATCTGGAGGCCGCCAATGAAGGCATCGAGGGGCAGCTGGCCGGCAAGAACCGCGAGATCGCTGCGGTAAAGGAGCGGATCGCCAATGCCGACGTCAACTACCGCCAGGTGGCAGAGGAACTAAGCGAGGCTTCCTCCGCTTTTAATGAGAAGAACATCCAGTTCATCCGCCAGCAGAACAAGGTCTCGACCTTCCAGCGCGAACTGGGCTTCCGCGAAAAGCAACTGGAGGATGCCCACCGACTGGTCAGCAGCAGCCAGCAGGCACTGTCCGGTACAGCCGATGAGATACTATCCCTGCAGGGGCTCGTCGATGGGCTGGAGACGCAGCTGCAACAGTCGTACGAAGAACGCAAGCAAAAAGAGTCCATACTCACCGAAGCCGAACAGAGCTACTTTCAGTCGCGCGGCGGCCTCAACGAACTCGAAGATAAGCTCCGCAAGGCCCACAAGCAGAGCCAGGATATCCAGATCCTCGTCAACAACCTGAAGGATAAGGCCAACGATATCAAATTTGAGATCAGCTCCGTGGCGCAGCGCCTGCGCATAGAGTTCAACGTGGAGATCAATGATATCGTAAACCAGGAGGTGAGCCTGGAGCTGCCGCAGGAAGAGCTGGAACTTCAGGTGGACCGCCTCAGAGGGCGCCTGGAGAACTACGGCGAGATCAACCCCATGGCCGTGGAGGCCTACGATGAGATGAAAGAGCGCTTCGACAGCATTTCCCAGCAGCGCGATGACATCCTCAACGCCAAAGAGGCCCTGGAGCAAACGATAAAAGAGATAGAGGAAACGGCTACGGCGCAATTCCTCGATGCTTTTGAAAAAGCCCGCATCTTCTTTATCGACGTGTTCCGCAGCCTGTTCACCGAAGACGACACCTGCGACCTCATCCTGCTCGAACCGGATAACCCGCTGGAGTCCAGGATCGAGATCGTGGCCAAACCGAAAGGCAAGCGCCCGCAGACGATCAGCCAGCTTTCAGGGGGGGAAAAGACCCTGACGGCAACCGCCCTGCTGTTCGCCCTCTACCTGCTCAAACCCGCGCCATTCTGCATCTTCGATGAAGTAGACGCCCCGCTGGACGATGCCAACATCGAAAAGTTCAACCGCATCATTAAGAAGTTCTCAAAAGACTCTCAGTTCATTATCGTCACCCACAACAAACTGACCATGGCCGCCGTCAACACGATCTACGGCGTCTATATGGCCGAACAGGGCATCTCCGGCGTCAGCCCCGTCGATTTCCGCGATTATGAGCATAGCACTACCTTCGAAATAGCGGAGAATTGATCACCCGTTTGGGATGCTCCGCCACGAACCCGGGGCGGCCAATCCCTATGCTCTCCCGACTCGGCCCACCGGGCCTCGCCGGGATGAAAATTGTGCGGTAGCACCGCGGTTCAAGAATCTATAGAGAGATCGTTCGTGAGGGACTATAGTCCCGAAACGGCCTAATGTGCAAGTCTTCGACTTGCGTATACGCTGCCTGTCCTGCAAATAATAAACGGCCGCCGCGAATCCCGCCAGTCAGAGACTGGCTTGTTTTTCCGCATCGGGACGGAGTCCCTCGCGAACGGCTTTGATACCTTTTTTACCCGCGGCACTAGAGCACATTTTCATATGCTCTATGCTCTACCCGCCGCCGCCGTCGTTTTTCTTCTTCTTGCCAAAGGGGTTCCACTTGTCTAAGTTTTCCTTGATCTTGTCGGCGCCTTCCTTGCCGGCGCCTTCCAGCACCTCATTGGCCTTTTTCTGGGCGGTAGAGTCCAGCACGGCTCCCAGTTTTTCTTTGGCGGCTTCGGTGGCCTTTTCCTGCAGTTCGCTTTTCGCCTGGTCCACTTTTTGTCCGGCAACGGTTTTCAGGGAATCCACGGCTTTGCCGGCGGCTTGTTTGGCGGCCTGCTTGCCGGATTCCAGTTGCTCTTTGGCCTGGGTTTTGACATCCTCCTTAACGGATTCCGCCAGGCTTTCTTCGCCTTCTCCGTCCATGCCCAGTAGTTTGAGGCCTACTTTGGGGTCCATCAGGTTGCCCGTCAGGTCGACCAGCACGTTGACGAATTCGCCCTGCTTGATGTTGAGGCCCAGTTTGGACGCCTGCTGCTGCAGGATGTTGAAACCGCTGCTGGCAGCAGCGCCAATGGCATTTTTCTCCAGCAGTTTGCGCGGCACTTTAGCCTTGATCTTGAGGTTGAGCTGGTTGGCCAGGCTGTAAGTGCCGCCTATGCGCATGTTGATGTCTTTGAGCTTGGCATCGTATTCCTTGAGTTCGAGCACCCCGTCCTTGACTTCAAACCAGTTGCGGGTATTGGTGATCCTGATGTCGTCTTTGAAGTAGTCGACATTGAGCTTGTCGCCCAGCGCTTTAGTAGGGGTGAAACCCTGGATGAGCCCGTTGATGGTTTCCAGGAAGCCCTCGGCGTTGAGGCTTTCGAGTTTGGGCATCATGTCGCTGCCCAGCTTGCCATCCATGATCATGGTGCTGGAGAAGGTGCCCTTGATGTATTTGCCGATAGGCGCCAGTTGCTGGAAGGTGTTGAGGGTGGTAAAGGCCTGCTGGAAATCGAGTTTCTGCAGCTCGTATTTGAAGCTGAAGCCCGGGTTGTCGACATCCCTGGTATCATAGCTGCCACTAATGGCCATGGAGCCTCCCAGGCCGCGGGCGGTGACGCCGTCCAGTACAACGGCCTCATCCGCTACTATGATGTCGCCCTGCACATCTTCCAGTACCATATTGGTATAAACGACCTTGTCGATCTTTGTCGAAGCCGTCAGCTCGACATTCGGTGGAATGGGGATGGTGCCGTAGCCACTGTCGCTACTGCCGCTGCCACCACTGGCCGTCGTGCCGGCCTTGTTCCCGGCCTGTCCGCTACCGCTGCCGTTGTTTTGCCCGGAAGCGGTTTCCGCGGGTTCTTCCTCCATGAACTGGTTGAGGTTGAAGTAGTGGGACTGGAGGGCGAGCTGGCCACCCAGTACGCCATCTTCAAACAGGTACTTGAAAAGGTTGGTGACCACGCCACTGGCGCTGAAATCGCTGTCGCCAAGCTGTCCCGACAGCTGGCTGACCGCCAGCCGGTTGGGTTTGATGTTGCCCCGGGCGACGCCGTTGCGCACCTTGTAGTCACCGTAAACCAGTTCTTTGACCGCTGCATCGAGCGAGAAGTCGAAACGGTCGAAGATGGCAGCTTCTGCGGTAGGCGCCGTTGCGTTACCTGACTGCTGCGGTGCGGCGGCGGTGGCTGCAGGAACGGGCTCCGCGTTTTCCGTCGTTTCCTCGGGTATCCATTCATCGGCCAGCACATAATTGGAGCGCACGGTGATCTTGCCTTTCATGGTCTTTTTGGGTGAAAAATAGGCCAGGATGTTGTCGACCGTGCCACTGGCGCGCAGGTCGCTTTTGCCTAACATGGCGGTAAAATCATCGAGGCGTACGTGTTGGGGGGTGAAGGCCATCTGCAGGTTGTTGATCTTGACGGGCGGCAGGCCTTCCGAACGATAGTTCATATTCTGTAGCTGTAGCTGGCCGTCCATATTGACCTCTTCATAGCGCTGCTGTTCGATGACGGACAGGCGCGTGTCCACCCGCAGGTTGGCGTTGATAATGCCGTTGAGCTCTTCCAGCCCTTCGATCGGAAAGGCCTGCGCCAGCTCGGCCAGGTTGATCACCCCATTGGCTGCAGCCGTGACATCGGGGTCGGAGATGGGGGTTTTCAGGTTGAAGTTCGCTTCGAAGGGGTTATTGCCCAGTTGCATGTTGAACATGGGCACATCAACGGTGAGGTCGTCAAAATTGCTGCTCGGGCTGTTGACCGCAACCTGGGTGTTGATGTTCGTAATGCCGAGCGGCAGGCCCGGATACTGGACGTTGCCCCCGCTGACGGAGGTTTCGATGCGGAAGGCGGGGTACTCTTCCCGGCTTTCGTTGTATGTGCCTTTTACTTCGCCCGATAAGGTGAACTGCCCGTCGGCCTTGACGTCTTCGTAGCCTTCTATATAGGCATTGGGGATCATGGATAACAAGCTCTTGAAATCGTTTTCCGGCGTGCTGAACGCAAGGTCCATGTTGTAGTTGTCGCCATCGAGCTGCACGAAGCCATCGGCCTTCAGGTCCAGTTCGTTGATGCGGAGCTGGTTGTCTTTCAGGCTGTATTTACTGTTCGGCGAGTCGATGTTAAAAATGGCGTCGAGGGTGGTATTGGCGTGTTTCAGGTACGATATGCCGCCGTATTCTACGGTGAGCGACCCGATGCCCGTATGGGTATCCAGGTCGTATATGTCGATGGTAAAATTGCCGGAGCCTTCGTGGTTGATGCCCAGGGCTTCGACGTATACGTTGAGGCTGCGGTCGTCGTAGACCAGCTTGCCGTCGCTGATGCTGTATTCGTCCAGCTCTACTTTCACGCCGCCGTAGTCTGAGGAGGAGCTGGTACTGGGCTCTGCAGGTGTTTCAGAAGGCTTGGAAATGTCATAGTTGGCTTTGCCGTCTTCCAGCACGTACACGTGGATATCCGGCTTTTTCAGCCTGATGGATTTGATCTCGATGGGCCTGTCGGCCTTGATCACGGACATGAGGTCGAGGGTGAGCTCTACGGCGTCGCCGCCTGCCAGTTGTACGCCTTCGAATTCGTCGACGCCACGCACGGAAAAATGCTTCAGGCTCAGGCTGAAGTTGGGAAAGCTGCGTAACAGGGAGAGGCTTACGTCCTGGAAGTCTACCTTGGCGTTGACGGTTTTGTTGATCTCTTCTTTGGCGAGATCGACGATCCTGTCCTTAAAAATGAAGGGCAGAGCGATAGCGCTTCCCAGGATCAGGGCCAGCAGGATGAACAGGATCAGGAGAAGCCGTTTGACGATTTTCATATTTCTTTCTTAGTTGTGTTCAAAAATAAAGCAAAACTATGAGTTCGCACTTCAGCTATGGCAAAATATCGTATACTCCACAATAGACATTGTGTAAAACCCCCTTCGTTCGGCCCTGGCCTACCTTTAACAAAACATTTTTTTCCGGCCGATGGCTGCATGAAAGCGTTAAGCCCGGGAATTTTTTTCTTTTTGCCATTCTGCACACGCAGGTTATTTTTTTTGGGGGCAGTATGTAAGAAAGCGCTTTGGGCCGTCGTTGTTGGAACAGGTTTTACCCTCCCTCCTTCGCGGGCCGGCTGCCGGAAGCGACAAACATAAAAATCCATTTGTGCTATGATAAAGTATCTGTTTTTCCCCTTGTTTTTGATCGGGCTACCCCTGTTTACCCTTGCACAGGAACCCGACAAGCAGCAGCTGAAAACGACGGAAGGCATCGCCATCGGCGTTTCCGACCTCGAATTGATCGACATGTTGATGGTGACGGTGCCCGGCGTTGGGGGAGACCCCCGCGACATGCTTCGCCGCCAGAACATCAAACCTTACATGATGCCGGTGCGTAAAGTGGGTGCTCGGGGTTTTGAGCTCAGCTATGCCCTTGCTACCTGCCTGGAGTATTACGTCAACCTCAACGACAATTACAAAGACAACCTCAGCCCTGATTACATCGCCCTAAGCCTGCAAAGCAGCGGCAAATCCGTCAACCTGCGCGATGCATTCCTGTTCCTGGTCGACAACGGCACCGTAAGCGCGGCTATTATGCCCTATGATGCCAGCAATATCCCCTACGCCGTTAATGCAACGCAGAAATTTAAAATTGCCAACTATCTGCATATCTTTAGGGATGTCACGCGCGGGCAGCAAAAGGTGTTCGAAGTGCGCAAGGCACTGATGCGGGGCAACCCCGTACTGATCGAACTGCAGGCCGGCCCCTCTATCCGGACCCTGTCGCATACCACGGCCTGGAGCCCGGAAAAGAACGGCAGCGAACTGGTGCCGCTGATCGTGGTCGGTTATGACGAAGTGGAGCAGGTGTTCGAGGTGCAAAGCTGCTGGGGCAGCAACTGGGGCCAGAGCGGTTATATGAATATCCGGTACGACGATTTTGAGAAGTACGCCCAGAACGGTTACGTCATCGTTCCGCTGCAGGCATACTAAGAACCCGCCCTGCCTTTGGGCCCGCGAATTTGCATACATGCCATAGATACAGCTATGAAGGCACTCGTACTGAAAGCAAAGGATGTGCCCCTCTCGTGGGAAGATTTTCCGGGCCCAACGCCACAAGCCGGCGAAGTAGTTGTTGAACCCCAAACCGCCGCGCTGAACCACCGCGACGTATGGATCACGAAGGGCCTGTATCCCGGTATTGTTTTTCCGGGCATCCTCGGCTCCGATGGCGCAGGAATGCTGGCGGGCAGGGAGGTGCTGATTAACCCCAACATCGGTTGGGGGCCGAACCCGCGGGTGCAGAAAAGGAGTTATTCTATTCTCGGCATGCCCAAGCACGGCACGATGGCCGAAAAGGTGTCGGTAGGGGAGGACAGGGTTCATGACAAGCCGCCCCACCTGAGCTGGGAAGAGGCGGCGGCGCTGCCCCTGGCCGGCATGACGGCCTACCGTGCCCTTTTTAGCCGGGGAGCGCTCGAAGCTGGTGAAAAAGTGCTCATTACCGGTATCGGCGGCGGCGTGGCGCTGTTTGCCCTCCAGTTTGCCCTGGCTGCGGGGGCAGAAGTATATGTTACATCCAGCTCCGGCGGCAAGATCGCCCGGGCTATGGAAATGGGCGCCAGTGGAGGCGCCGGTTATACCCAAAACGGATGGGAAAAGGAACTGGCCAACCAGGCTGGAGGCTTCAACCTGATACTGGACAGCGCCGGGGGCGCGGGCTTCAGCTTTTTCCCGAAATTGTGCCATTACGGCGCCCGCATCGTCTCTTATGGCGGCAGTAAAGGCGCAGTGCCCAATTTTACGCCCCAATCCATCTTCTGGAAGCAGATCTCCATTCTGGGAAGCACCATGGCCAGCGATGAAGAATTCGCCGAAATGCTGGCCTTTGTCAGCCTGCACCGGATACATCCCGTGATCGACAGCGTTTACCCCATCACCAGGGCGGAAGAGGCCTTTGAGCGTTTGGCCAGGGGTGAACAGTTCGGCAAGGTCGTTTTCCGGGTCAGGGATTAGGTGAAAAAACGAACGCCATCAGCTGTGAAACGCATCGGCCTGTTATCTGACACACACTCTTTCCTCAGCCCCGACATCTTCACCTATTTCGAAGAATGCGACGAGGTCTGGCATGCCGGCGATATCGGCGACGAGGCTGTCGCCAGCCAGCTGGAAGCTTTTCGGCCGCTGCGCGCCGTGTTCGGCAATATCGACGGCCCGCCGATACGGCGCCGCTTTCCCGAAGACCTGCGCTTCGAATGTGAGGGCGTCGATGTTTTTATGACCCACATAGGAGGCTACCCCGGCCGCTACAACAAACGCGTGCGGGATATCCTACGCGCCAACCCGCCAAGGTTGTTCATCTGCGGCCATTCCCACATACTAAAAGTGATGCCCGACCGGACGCTCGGCCTGCTGCACATCAACCCCGGCGCCGCCGGCAGAGAGGGCTTCCACAAAGTGCGAACCATCATACGCTTCTCGCTGGAAGCTGGCAATATCAGCGATCTTCAGGTGGTGGAACTAGGCATGCGCTGATTTCAATATCCAACCGCATCATCATCCGGGTTCCTGAAATCGCCCACGGCCTGCAGGCGGCCATCGGGCAGGCGTTGGATGGCCTTGATGACGGCCATGCGGCCGGTTTCGGCAAAGTGGTGGCCCATAATCTCTAGCGTTTGGCGGGTACTGTCGGGGAAAGCATCGCGTTCGATGAGGATCTCGTCGGGAAGCCATTGGTGGTGGAAACGGCCGGCATTGACGGCCTCCTCCAGGCCCATCCCGAATTCGGCTACATTGAGAAAGACCTGGAAAACGGCCGTGATGATGGTAGGCCCACCCGGGGCGCCCAGCACCATGAACAGCTGGCCGTCCTTTTCGATGATCGTCGGCGTCATAGCGCTCAGCATGCGCTTGCCGGGTTGTATGCTGTTGGCCTCGGCGCCCACCAGCCCAAATTGGTTGGGCTCGCCGGGTTTGGCACTGAAGTCGTCCATTTCGTTGTTGAGAAAAAATCCGGCGCCATCCACCCATATCTTGCTGCCGAAGTTTGAGTTGAGGGTCGTGGTGACGGAAACGGCGTTGCCTTCGGCATCGACGATAGAAGTGTGGGTCGTCTCGAAGCTTTCTTTCCGCAAGCTGATGCGGCCGGCAAATATAGAGTCGCTTATGGTAGCCCGGGTAGGGTTAAAGCTGGCCATCCGGTGGCGCAGGTAGGTTTCGGAGAGCAGGGAGTCGCGCGGTACGTCATAGAAATCGCTGTCGCCGAGGTACTCGGCGCGGTCGGCGAAGGCGCGGCGCTCGGCTTCTGCCATGAGGTGTACGGCCCTGGCCGAGTGGAAGCCATAAGATGCCAGCGGGTAGGGTTCCACCATTTTAAGCATCTGAACCAGTACGATGCCCCCGCTGGAAGAGGGCGGCATGGAGATGGCCTTATAATTTTTGTAGGCGCCGATGACGGGTACACGCCATGCTGCCTGGTATAACTTCAGGTCATCAAGGCTGATGATGCCGTTTCCGCTTTTGCATTCCGCTACGATGGCTTCGGCGACGGGCCCTTCGTAAAAGCCGGCCTTCCCTTTCTCTTTGATCAGCCGGAGCGTGTGAGACAGTTCTTTTTGCGCCAGGCGCTGGCCGGTAAGGAAAGTATCGCGGATGAAGGGGTTTGGCGTATCGTTGAACTTCCGGAAAGCGCTTTGGAAGCTGTTGAGCCGCCGTGCTTCCGTTTCCGACAGGCGGAACCCTCTTTCCGCCAGCGTGATGGCCGGCTGTATGAGCCTTTCCAGGTTTAGGCGGCCGTATCTGGCATGGGCTTCCAGCAGTCCTGCGACGGTGCCCGGCACACCGGCGGCCAGCGCACCGTCGCGGCTCAACCCGTCGACGACATTGCCCGTGCTGTCGAGGTACATGTCGCGGTTGGCGGCCATTGGAGCTTTTTCCCGATAGTCGAGAGAAGCTGCCTGGCCGTCAGCGAGGCGGATGACCATAAAGCCGCCGCCGCCCAGGTTGCCAGCGCGCGGGTAAACGACGGCGATAGCAAATTGCACGGCGACAGCCGCATCGATGGCGTTGCCGCCTTGCCGGAGCACCTCCAGGCCGATCTCGCTGGCCAGGGGGTGGGGTGATACAACTGCGGCTTGCTCCGCGAAAATATTTTTATCGGCTTGATAACCAAGCTTATGTGTTGTTTTTGTGCAGGATGGGAGTAATAAGCCGGTAAAAAATATGTAGAAAAACACCCAGAGAATCGTTTTTGGCACGGTTGTTGGTTTTAGTTAGATAAAGCAATTGTAACAACTACATCAAAAACACAATTCGGGAAAAAGCTGACCCGGTAACCTCAATTCAAAGTCATCATCCCAAAAGCTTCGGCAGCGCCCGGAGCGGCCTGTCAAGATCGCAAACAATGGGCGAATAGCCAAGGTTTTGCTCCAAACCATTAAACAACTATGCCGATGGGCCAGTGCCGGTACTCCGGCCATGAAGGCCTAACCAAATTCAAAAGGGTTCTTTCGTACGGCCCCGGCCCCTGCATGGGGGCGTGGTGGAGTTAAGGGCTTATTGCGCCAGCCGGGGCCGTATTTTTTGACTGCTTACTTCCAAGACATATAAATAGTTTGTTTGTAGCAAGTAGCCGAAGGGCTACTGGTTTACTGGCTTTTACTGTGCCATTGGGCTGCTTGCCTGATGGCACTTTTTTGTTTTGCCGGGCCGCGATATATCCTGTTCTGATTGAGATAAATCATTGCTTATCAGTTTTAAGGGGTTCATTTTTAGATAAAAAAGCAAGGATATATGAAAACAACGCTAGCTAAGTATGTTGGGGCCAGAGGTGTTATCCTGGCCCTTTTATTATTAATATTCCAACCCTTTTTTGCGCAGGAGGCAGTTTGGGTGCTGGTAAAAACACAGGATCGTACGCCAAACCTTTCTCAGCTGCCGCCCAACGTGAAATGGAGCGGCAAAACGGAAGACAGGGGGATGGTGGTAGAACTGAGCCAATATTCAAATGTATTAAAGCGCACCATACTCGACCGGGCGCAGGCTTCCTGGACGTGGTCGGCGGGGCCTGGCCGGCTGGAGCCGGGCAGCCAATTGAGTATCGAGGGAAAGGTTATTAACCTCGGTGAATCGAACAGTGTTGTGGCCGCTGCTGTACTTGGCACTTACGGCTTTACGAAAGGCGGCTTGACTGCACCGGGAAAGCCTGAAGCTACTTTTTCAGGAGTAGCCGGTATCCCGAATAAACCGGGCACGCAGCGGGACGGCACCATAAATCCTTATTTTACCATTACCTTCTCCCTCAATTGCGGCAGGTCGGATAGCTGGATCGAGCGTATCATGACCTACAAATGGACACCTCTATCCCAGGCTCCGGCTCCGACAGAGGCTCCA
Organism: Lewinellaceae bacterium; assembly: GCA_020636255.1. Taxonomy (GTDB): domain Bacteria; phylum Bacteroidota; class Bacteroidia; order Chitinophagales; family Saprospiraceae; genus JACJYE01. The sequence continues at coordinate 99,396 of JACJYE010000008.1, read as the reverse complement.
AAGGCCCAGCCGGCCCCCGAAGCGCCAGCCGGCCCCGAGCTGATCCCCGCCAAGGCTGTATTTGCTGCGGGTGAGGAGGTAGTAGTGCATTTTAAGAACCTGCCCGGTTATGCGCAGGACTGGATAGGAATATATGGCGCCAAGGCCTATCACGCTAATGAGTACATCGAATGGAAATACACAAATGGCTTAAAGGAAGGTTCTATGCGCTTTGCCAGCCCCCGCTACGGCCCCGGAGAGTACATTTTCAGGGTGTATGAGAATAACGGGTATACGCTACTGGCGCAGAGCGTAGTATTTAGCGTGAAGTAGCTCACAAGTAAAACGGAGATAAGAAAAGGCCGCCCCCCGGTACCGGAGGGCGGCCATCTACCCGTTTTTGGGATCAAAATTTGAAGGTAGCTCTACAAAACTAAGTGGCAATCAAAAAATATCATTGGCATTAATACTTTACGATCAGCTTGTTCACCAGCGTTTTACCCGTTCTGATGCGCAGGATGTAGGTTCCGGTGGGCAGCCCTTCCAGAGAGATGCGTTGGTTGCCTTCCTGCGGCGCCTTCAGCACCTGGCCTCCCGGCGTCATCAGCCGCAGCTCTTCGGGCTCGAAACCATGGCGTGAAGTTACCGTCACCCAATCGCCTGTCGGGTTGGGGAAAAGGGAGAAGATGCCGTTGATATCGTCCTCTACCGGGGGCTCCTCCTTCCTCATGATCGTAAAGGAAGAGGTGGGCGCACGGAGCGGAATGATCGTTTCGTCCTTACGGATCGCTTTGATCTTGCCGATACTTACCTCCGATTTTGTCAAACCGGCGATGTCATCGATAATGCCGATGATGTAAGCGACCTGGCCGTAACCGGAAACGTTGTTCTGGTCGATGCGGGTGATCGCGATCTCGATCTGCCCTTCGGAAGCATAGGTGCGGTCGATAGACATCGTGTTGACGCCCGGTTCGCCAAACCAGCTTACGGGATATACTACATGTATGGCGTTCGGGTCGAGGGCTGCCGGGTCGAATTCGACGGTGAAAGCGATGCCGTATACATCTTCTACCGGTTCGTCCGCCGAACCCACGATGATAGGCACGTTGAAGGAGGCGCCGTTGGGCACCTGAGCAGGGAAATCAGCGTAAGCCGGCGGGTCGGTATCCGTTCCGGGGATGCTGGCGACGGGGCCCAGCGGGCCGTGCGTCAGCCCGTAGTTCTGGACGATCGTATTGCGGTCGGCCTCATCGACGATGCCGTCGCCGTTGCAGTCGGCATGTTTGTAGTTGAGCCCGTTCGCAAAGGAGCCGGCCCAGTTGTCGGCGGAGAAGCTCATCCAGCTTTGGCTGTCAGTAGCACGGGCCGGCCCCTGAGCGCCATAGGCCAGGCCCACGTTCAACAGGTCGACGTGGTGTGCGATGTTGTCGTGGTTGGCATCGCCGGGCCAGACTTCCTCTTCCATGGGCGCCAGCTCGTAGCAGAGGTTGTCGAGTGTCAGGTTGCCTCCGACGGCCAGAGCCTCTACATGGCCTTCGATGGTGATGTGCCAGTCTTCGCCGTCATCCGTAGTGGTTACCGCCAGGCCGATGCCGTTCGGCAGGGCTGCGGGCATATTCTGAATGCTGCCCGAATAGGTTGAGCCGTTGACGTTCAGCCGCAGGTATTCGTCTTGCCCGGCGCAGAAGGCCAGGTCGAAGGAGACGCGGTTGGGCAGGCTGCTCAGGCCGGTGAAGTCGAAGCGCAGGGCGCCGCCAAATTGCAGGGCCGCGTCGACATCGCCGAACCCGCAGGGATAACCATCGGTAGCATATACACCTGTAAAGTAATTGTTCTGGCCGTTCCATTCGATAGCCTGTGCTGTGACGTGCACCCCGGCCTCGGTATAATCCATTTCATCCGGATGCCCGTAATTGGCAAGGGTGTCTATTCCGACGTTGTCGAAGCTGGCGAATTCCAGGCAGTTGTCGTCATCCGCAAGTTGCGCGCCTTCAAAACAGATATTGTCAATGGTAAGATGAATGGCGGCGGCCTCAAAGGATTCTACGGGCCCTTCCAGGGAAACGATGTACTGGTTGATGGCCGAAGAAATGGGCTGAATGTGGATGGCCACCCCGCCTAACATATCGGGGATACTAAAGAAGCTGCCCTGGTATTCGTCGCCATTGACCGATAGCAGCACCGGCGAGGGAGCAGCGACAGTACAGGCAAAGCCCAGGTCAAAAGTAACCTGGTCGGGAGGCAATGTATAAGCGCTGAAATCAAATTCTACGCCGCCGGAGACATATAGGTATGCACCGTCATTGGGGATGTTGCATGCCGGATACGGATAGATGATGGCGCCGCCAAAATAATCCGGTGTGTTTACCCACGGAATGGGGCGGGTCCAGATGGTGACGTTGTCCTCCGTGTATATGGAATCGTTTACCTGGCCGTAATCCGCCAGGAAGAGCGTGTCCTGCAGATCATCGAATATATCGAATTGTATACAGTTGTCGGTACTGTCGGTGCAGTACATGGATGTAAAGGTGGTGAAACCGCTGCAATCCGGATGGTTGACGTCGCGCACCACCAGTTCCCATACGACGTCCAGCTCCGGCGGGAAGGGCCCGATGACGGGGAATGGGGCATTGTAGCTGTAGGTGCCGTATACCTGGCCATTGCCCTGTACTTTGTATCCGTCGTTGCCTACGTTATCAAAGCCGAAATGGAGCTGAACATAGAAGCCGGCGCTGTCGCAATAGGCCAGGCTGGCCTCCACATCGTAGATATTGCAGTCGCCCGTATTGCAGTCGGGAGCGGGGAATTCCTTCACGCTGCAGCAATCCGGATGGTCGTTGATACATATTTTGATGCGGTCGAAGTCGTTGCCGCTGGCCGGGAAGTTCTCGATGGTGAGCGGCAGATCTGCGATCGGGTAATAACCCAGGAAAGTGTTGTTGGAACCTGCATAAACGTCGAAGAAGTCATTGCCCGGGTTGCTTACCTGGAAATCGACCACCAGATTGTAGGTGCCATCGGGGTTGCAGTCGAGGGGGTCCACAACAAGCGCGTTGATATCGCAGTTGTCATTGCATTCGATGGGGCCCAGTTCCGCATATCCGTAACAGGTTGGGTTTTCCAGGTCGAGCACCAGGAAGTCGTAGACCGTCGTGCCATCGCCGGCAAATGGGCCGATGGTTACGAAGGGCATGGAGTAGGAGAACGGCCCGTTGATCTGCCCGTCGGCAAAGACGAGGTAACCCATAGAGCCGGGGTTGCTGGCCTGTACGCCCACATCGGCCATGAACAGGCCGTCGGCATTGCAGGGGTGCGGTTCCACAACGACGTTGCTGATCGCACAGCCACCGTTGTTGCAATCGGGCGAAAGGATAGTGATAGACTGTACACAGTTCGTGCCGGGAATGTATAACGTTATCACCCTCGCCTCGCCGTTTCCGGGGAATGGCCCGATGGTTACCGGCAGGTTGGCGAAGGAGAAGTCCTCCAGGTAGTTGTCCGATTCCACCAGGAAGCCGCTGTTCAGGGCGGGCCCGGTGAAGTCCATATCCAGCACGGCCGTATAATAGCCGTCGGCGTTGCAATCGTTGGGGGTGATGCCAATATTGCTCCAGGGGCAGCCCGTCGGGCAGGCGATGTCGTAATCCAGCGTGATGCAGCAGTCCGTTACGGTGCTTGAAGGGTCGTTGAGCAGGCATATCCGCACCTTGTCGTATCCCAGGTTGGTGTTCGGCAGGTTTATGAAGAGCAGGCCTTCGTAGGAGCTTATAACAGTATTCCCGCTGATCAGGGAAGTTACCCGAAGCAGGTCGGTTTCCTGCGCGCCAACAACTTCGAATGCAACGGCATACGACCCATTTGACGTGTCAATACAGGTGGGTATGCCGATCACCGAAGCGCTTTCCAGCGGGCAATCCGTACAGTTCACCGGCCCGACATTGAAATCATAGGCACAGGATGCCGTATTATCGGCGGTGATAAGCACATGGTAGATGGCGTTGGGCCCGCCCGGGAAGTATCCTATCGTAACCGGCAGGCTGGCGGCCGAGAAGGGGCCGTAAGATTGGCCGTTGACAATAGCGTGGAAAGGTATGTCAGCTGGAAAGGTAACCGGGTTGATATGGTCGATGACGATACCAAAGGTGCCCGCAGCGGTGCAGGGCGTCACGTGGTAGTCAACGCTCTGTATCCAGCATGGCCCGCAGGGCACATCGAAGGTGATGTCCAGGCAGCAGGGCGATGTGCCGGTAGCATTATTCGCGAGGCAAACCGTCAGGTTCTCCAGGAAGGCCCCGTTGTCGATCGGCAGTTCCACTTCTACAAAGTCACCGTTGTACACGGCGTCTATGGTGGCCCCGGTGACGGCGGAATGGATCAACAGGACATCCCCGGCATGAGCGCCGTCGACGCGCATTTTGAGGTAATAATAACCGTTGGCCTGGTAACACACCGGCCCGCTGATGATGTCCAGCCCTTCCAGCGGGCATCCGTTGCCGTTGCAGTTGACGGGGCCAAACTCAAAGGTATAGGCACAGTTCGTCGTATTCTGAGTGAAAATGGCGACGTTGAAGACGGCGCCATTGCCGGCCAGCGGGCCGAGCTCGAAGGGCAGGCCTCCATAGTTAAACGTGCCGTACGACTGCCCGTTGATCGTTATCTGGAACTGGTTCGACAGTGCAGGGGCCGTACTCAGGATATCATCGATGACGAGGTAAAAATAGCCGTTATCGTTACAGGGTGTCAGGTGATAAACGACGTCGTCGATTTGCGGGCACGGATTACAGTTCTGGGGCGGAAGCACAACGGATGCTCCGCAGTCCGGATGCTCCGAATCGACGACGGTGAAAACCAGTTCAGGCGTGGGGGCTACGAACGGGCTCAGGATTATTGGCAGGCTGCTGTATGCGTAGAACTGGCCCGTGGCATTGCCGTTCAGCCAAAGTTCGAAGGTGTCGGAAACGTTCTGATAGTCGAAGTCCAGCTTGACGTTGAAAACGCCGTTGGGGTTACAGGGGCCCGCATCCACCGAAAGGTTGGAGATATCACATTGAGGCGGGCAGGGCTGTACATAGAATAGCGGCAGCGTGACGCAGCAGTGGTCCTGCCCTTCGCATACTGTGATATGGGGTATGGCGTCGATCGTACTGGACAGGCAGGGCACGGCGATCTGCACCGGCACTTCGTTCCAGCCGAACTGCCCGAAGGGTTCGTCGTTGAAATACACGGTGAAGAAATCGATCAGCGTAGGGCCCGTGAGCGCAAAGTCGAGCTCGATCAGCGTCTGCCCGGCGTCTGTCTGGCCAACGTAGTTGACCGTCAGCCCCTGGAAAGCACAGTTGGTGCAGGGGGCGATCTGCAGTGTATCGCTCAGGTAGCAGCCGCCGGCGCCGAGGTCTTTGACGTAGAAGGCATAGATGCCCAGGTTGTTTATCGGGATGGGCCCCAGTGAAACCGGCAGGTCGCTATAGGCGTAATGCCCGCCTGCGCTGCCGTCGGAAAACAGTTCGAAGCTATCCGAAACACCCTGGTAGTCGAAATCGGCCTCTGCGTAGAACGTGGCAGGGTCCGTGGAATTGCAGGGCTGGGGTGTGATGCTGAGGTTGGACAGCTCGCAGGGTACCGTGATGGGGTTGATACAGAAGTTATCGATGCGGAAATCGCCGCTACCGCCGATGAGCAGGCTTTCGATATCTCCGATAAAACAGAGCTGGCCTTCGGTAGCACTGCCGGGGTTGAACGCTACCTTCAGGGTAACGGTAGGCGACAGGGCGTACATGCCAGAGGATAAGCTGTTCTGGATGAGGATGGAGGCGCCGTTGGCCGCGATGTTGATGGCGCCGCCGTTGTAGTAGAAATCGACTTTTACGCTATCAATGGCATCAGGGTAGTTGGTCAGGTCGAAAACGGCATTGATGCTCTCGAATTTGAGGTATTGTCCGCTGGCGGCAGCCATGGTAGGGTCATTGGCCTCGTCGAGTACCACCAGGACGCCATAGGTGGTGGTCCAGAACAAGCTCTGGAAGGGGATAAGGCGCAGGCCGACATTACTTTCTGAGTAGAACTCCGTGCCCGGAGGGGTGCCGGCGCTGCTGCCGTAAACGTTTTGATCCAGGCCCTCGAACTCCACGCAGCTCCCTTCGGGGCATTGCTTTTGCAAGGTGACGGACCTACAGCAACCGGGGTTGTCGTTCTGGCAAACGGTGAGGGTGAATTCAAGCGCGTCGGTAAGCGGCTGGACACCTTCCAGCAGGTAAGGCAGATCAGCCTGGCTGATATAGGCCACCGGTTCGCCATCCACCAGGATGTCGAAGTGTTCGATAACGGTGAGCGGGCTCAACCAGTCGAAATCGACCTCGATATTGAAGTTGCCTTCACTGTCGCAGCTGACGATCTCGGCCTGCAGGTTCTCAAGCGGGCAGGCAGGGGGTGGGAAGGCATTATAACAAAGGTTGTCCAGCCCGAATTCCTGCCCGCCGATGAGCAGGCTTTGAACGTTGCCCGACAGGCAAACCGTACCTTCGGAGAGGCTGCCGGTATTGTTGAACGATACGTCAATGGTGACCCCTGGAATGGAAAGCTGCCCCACATCTCCGAAAGATTGCAGGATGCTGACGGGAGAACCGTTGACGGCAAAGTTTTCCACGCCTCCGCCGTCGAAAAAATTGAAGCACAACTGCTCGGCTCCGCCGGGATAGGCCGAGAAGTCGAACAGGAGGCTGTTGTTGCCCAGGAAAATGAACTGGCCGTTGAGCCAGTCGGCATCAGGCGGGCCATAGGCCATGGCGTTCAGAAAGCCGGTATTGCCGTTGGGGTATTGTATCTCCTGGATAAAAACATCAACATCTCCCTCGGAGAAAAGGACATCGCCGGGGCTGTAACCGGTGGCAGGCCCGTACTGGGCGCCGTAAGGCAGTGATTCAAAGTCGAAGCAGGTGCTGGGTTGTGCAGCAGCAAAGAAAGAAAGCGCAAGGCCAAGGCAGATTAGCAGTATGCTTTTGTTCATGGTGGCAGCGTTTTGTTTTAGGGTTCTGAACATGATACAAAAATGCTGAAATGATCGCTGTTGGTAAAGTACTATTTTTAAAGATTTTTGGATTTTTTTACATATTTAGTGGCTTGTATTAATTTAAATATTGCTGATATATAGACTATTATGTAATTTACAGTGGGCAATAAAATTGGATTTTTTATGTATGCTAATAAACTCATTCAGCTATTAAAATCTTTTGGCCGGCGTGAAATGACGCGCTTTCTGGAATTTGCCCACTCGCCCTATTTCAACAAACACGATGGCGTGCGCGCGCTGGTGGCCTATTTGAGTGATGTTTTCCCGGCATTTGGGGAGCAGAATTGTGAGCGGGAGGTGGTTTTTCAGGCCCTTTACCCGGGCGAGCCGCACGACCAGCCCAGATTGGCCCTGCTGTTCACGTACACCAAGCGGCTGGCGGAGCATTTCCTGCGCGCCGAGCAATTGGAGGGGGCGCCCCGGGAGCAGGACCTGCTGCTCCTTCGCGGCCTGCGTGAACGGCAGCAGTACCAAATTTACGACAAAGCGCTTCAGGAAGCACGTGCGCGTGCCCACCAGGCCGCTTTTCGCGATAGCGGCTGGTATTACCATCAGTACCAGCTCGCTTCGGAAGCGGACTTTTTTTATACGCTGACATCGGAACGGCGCACCGACCACAGCCTGGAACAGAAACAGGAAGCGCTTGACCGGTTCTATCTGGCCGAGAAGCTTCGCGATGCCTGTGAGATGGAAGTGCGCAGCCGGATACTGAAACTGCACCATGCCCACCCTCAGGCCGACTGGGCGGTACAGGAAGTTGGGCGGCAGCTTGACACCTATCTTCAGGAGCCGGCCATCGCCATCTATTACCGGCTCTACCGGATGATATCGGAAGGGGGGGCGGCAAGTTATTTCGAGGCCCGCCATGCGCTGGAGGAATGCCAGCCATACCTGGCCGTACCGGAACTCAAGGCCATTTACAACTACCTGCAAAACCATTGTATCCAACAGATCAACCAGGGAGAGGAGCCTTTTCTGGAGGAGATATTCCGCCTGTACCAGGCCCAACTGGACCGCGGCCTGTTGCTGGAGGGCGATTACCTCTCCGAGTGGCATTACAAGAACATCGTGACCACGGGCCTGCGCCTGCACGAGCTGGGCTGGGTGCGGCAGTTCATCGAGGCATATCGGGAGAAATTGCCGCCGGAAGTACGCGACAATGCTTTTCGTTTCAACCTGGCCTCGTATTATTACGCCGCCAGGCAATACGGCGAAGTGTTGCGCCTGCTCACTCAGGTGGAATATAGTGACCTGCGCTACAACCTGGGCGCTAAGGCGCTTTTGCTTCGCACCTATTACGACCTCGGCGAATACGAAGCCCTGGCTTCGCTAACCGAGTCCTTCAAACAATATCTGCACCGCAACAAGCTCATGGCCGATGTGCGCCGCCAGGGGTATTACAACCTGTTTATGCTGACCCGCCGCGCTGCATCCCTGCGTTTCAACCTTGGGTACTACAGCACCGAGCGCAGCCGCCGTGAGATGGCGCGCCTGCAGAACGCCATTGGGAAAGCGGATGCCATATTCAACAAGGGGTGGTTACAGGAAAAAGTGGCAAGCCTGGCGGAACTTGTAGGCAAGCTCTAATACTTCCACTGCCGGAAGAATTCCCATACCACGATGCCGATGCACACCGCGATATTGAGCGAGTGTTTGGTGCCGAACTGCGGTACTTCAATACAGCCGTCAACTTCCTCCATGACAGCTTCGCTGACGCCTTCTACTTCATTGCCGAAAACGAGGGCGTATTTCTGGCCGGGTGATACCCGTATATCCTGCAGCCAGGTGCGCCCTTCCGCCTGCTCAACGGCAAGAACCAGATACCCTTCCGAGCGCAGGCGCCTGACGAGGGCCGCCGTGTCCTTTTCGTAGGCCCAGCGGACGGAATCGGTAGCACCGATAGCCGTTTTCAGGATCTCCCGATGGGGCGGTGTGGCGGTTATGCCGCAAAGGAACAGCTGTTCGAGGGCAAAAGCGTCGGCGGTGCGAAATGCGGAGCCTACGTTGAGGGCCGAGCGCACGTTGTCCAGCACCAGGGCAACAGGCGCTTTGGGCAGGGCTTTGAATGCCGCTATATCAGGGCGGCCGAGTTCTTTCAGGCTGAGCTTTCGCATTTTTATGGGCTGTTGGTAATAGAACTTTAATAGTGTCCGCTTTTTTCGTAAAGCACCATCCGCACGCCACCTCTGCTGAGCGTTTTCAGCGGCTTCCAGCTTACCTGTAACGTACGGATCTCTTCATCGGTGAAATCGTTCATGACATTGGAATACAGGATATAGTTGTCTGTAGCCAGGTCTTTCTCTTTCATAGCCCGCCAGTCGCCGTTGAGGTCCCGGTATTCCAGCGGGCCGATCTCGGGGAATGCTGTGCCTACGGCTTCGAGCGGTATTCCTGCTTTATCGATCTGTCCGATCATTTGTTTTCGCAGGGAGTAATAAGGCAGGTGAGCGAGGGTGCTGTCCCAGCCCTGCGAGATCGTATCGGGATAAACCCAGAGGTTGCCGGTGAGCAGGCCGGCGAATACGAGCCCGAATAGAGCGTACCGCCACCGCATGCTGAGCGAACTGTCGACCAGCATGGTATAAAAAAGGATAGTAAGCGGTATGAATACGGGCAGCAGGTAACGGTGGCCGTGCAGGCCTTTGTACAAGATAAAGGCAATGCTCATAGGAGGGAGGGCCAGGGCGAAGAGCCATAGGGCCTGCCGTACCGGGATGCTGAGGTTCCCTCTGCGTTTCCAGAGCCGGTAAGCCAGCCAGGCCAGCGGCAGCCATACGAACAGGCGCCCGTAGTCCAGCATCCGCCAGGCCAGTATGGCTGTGTTTTGGAGCGCCTCCTTCGGCGTAGCGCGCGCAAAGAGCGGCGCCCAGGGCGCATCGGCATGGTAGCCTACCCACCCTTTTTGCTGGTAATGGTAAACGAGAAAGGTCAATGCCAGCAGCCCGCTGGGCACGAAAGGCAGCGCCTTTCGCAATGGAAAGCTCCAATGCTTCTGCCAGTGGGCCGCCAGGCTGAAAAAGTAAAGCACGGCCACGGCCATCATGCCTCTGGTGCTGATGGCGGCCAGCAGGAGCGCGCCAGCCATAGCCGCAGCTTCTTTTTGGTATAAAATACCGCTTAGGGCCAGCAGAAAAGCGAAAACCAGCACGATGTCGGGGCTCACCAAAACGCTCTGCCCCGCAAGCACCGGGCCGGCAAAGGCCAGCAATATCAGCATCCAGCTGCTTCGCTGCCCGCCGAAGTAGCTGCCAATAATATACAGCAGATAGATTATGCCAAACAGGAACGGCAACATCGCAAGATGGCTTGCCGCCAGGCTCTTCCCAAAGAGCACCCATACTGCCGCCAGATACATGCCGAAGCCCGGCGGGTGCCCGCTGTCGATCTCGTCGGGCAGCAAAAGGTGCTGGAAATGCTGCCCGTAGTACCAGTGCGCATGCCTGGACGCCAGCTGTACCGTATCCCAGAAAAAAGCATGATCCCGCACCTGCCAGGTGGCCAGCAGAGCAACGAGCATCAATAGCGTTAGTATGAGATAACGAGGCATTACTGTGTATCCTAATGCCCTACATTCACCGCACTGGCAGCGTACTTCCTTTCCAGGCAGGCTTTCACGAAAGAAACGAAAAGCGGGTGTGGCTTTTCCACGGTGCTCTTCAGTTCGGGGTGAAACTGCACGCCTACGAACCAGGGATGGTCTTTCAATTCGACGATCTCCACGAGATTAGAGTCGGGGTTGATGCCGGACGGGATCAGGCCTGCCTTTTCCATACGCTCCAGGTATTCGTTGTTGAATTCATAGCGGTGGCGGTGGCGCTCGCTGATGCGCAACTGGCCGTATGAATGGCTGGCCTTGCTGCGCCGCCGCAGCTCGCAGGGGTATGCGCCCAGGCGCATGGTGCCGCCTTTTTTGGTGATCTTCTTCTGGTCGGGCATCAGGTCGATGATGGGGTGAGGGGTTTTGGGTTCCACCTCAGTGGACGATGCGCCTTCCAGGCCCATGACGTTGCGGCCGAACTCCACGACGGCGCATTGCATGCCCAGGCAGATGCCGAAGAAGGGGATACTATTTTCCCGGACGTACTGTATGGCCCTGATCTTACCCTCGATGCCGCGCTCGCCGAAGCCTGGCGCTACCAGTACGCCGTCCAGGCCTTCCAGCCGTTTGGATACATCCTCGAATTCGCCCTCCAGCTGTTCGGCATGGATAGGGTCGATGCGGACGTGGCACTCGTTGACGGCGCCGGCATGCACGAAGGATTCGTGGATCGACTTGTAGGCGTCCTGCAGTTCGTTGTATTTACCGACGAGCCCTACTTTTACCTCATAGGTGGGATTTTTTAGTTTGCCGAGGAATTCCTTCCAGATGCGAAGGTCGGGCTCCTTGCGGTCTTTGAGGCGCAGCTTGGCCATGGCCACCTGGTCCAGCTTTTCGCGCAACATGAGCAGGGGCACATCGTAGATGCTTTCCGCGTCGATAGCTTCGATCACGGAGCCGACATCGACGTTGCAGAACAAGGCCAGTTTGCGCCGGATATCCATGCTGATGGGGTGTTCCGTACGGCACACCAGTATGTCGGGTTGTATCCCCGTGTTGAGCAGTTCCTTGACGGAGTGCTGGGTCGGCTTTGTTTTCAGTTCCTTGGCCGCTTTCAGGTAGGGGATGAGCGTCAGGTGGATGACCAGGCAGTTGTCGGCGCCCAGCTCCCAGCGCAGTTGCCGCAGGGATTCGAGATAGGGGAGCGACTCGATATCGCCCACCGTGCCGCCCAGTTCCGTGATGACGATGTCGTAATCATTGGAATTGCCCAGCAGTTGTACCCGGTGTTTGATCTCATCGGTTATATGCGGGATCACCTGGACGGTTTTGCCGAGGTAGTCGCCGGCGCGTTCTTTCTGAATGACGGTCTGGTAGATCCGGCCCGTCGTGACGTTGTTGGCCTGTGATGTGGGGATGTTGAGAAAGCGTTCGTAGTGGCCCAGGTCGAGGTCGGTTTCCGCACCATCGTCGGTGACGTAGCACTCCCCATGCTCATAGGGGTTGAGGGTGCCGGGGTCGACATTGATGTAGGGGTCGAATTTCTGGATGGTGACAACGAAACCTCTGGCTTGCAGCAGTTTGGCAAGAGATGCCGAAATAATTCCTTTTCCGAGGGATGAAGTAACGCCTCCCGTAACAAAGATGTACTTGGTCATTAATGTAGCTTTTGGCTTATGAGCTATGGAGCTTTTACCCGTTTCATCAGGCCGCGTTTGGCCGGTTTATGGCAGGGTAGGCCCCAAAGCGTAATCATCATTACGGGACTCAAAGATACGAATTGCATTCGGGAAAAAAGGGAGATAGGACGCATTTAAAAAAAATGCAAGCTCTAAGCAGCGTTCAAAAAACAAGTTGCCGCTTTGCATTTCGATGATCGTATCGACGGGGAAGGTTGCGCCAGGAGGAAGGAGAAGAGGGCCGGGGTGCAGCATCTGGCCTGGCCTTTGCGTTCACTGCGCCCCGGCGTAAGAGAATGTTGTCAATTACCTCACCTCTTACTTCTTTTTCTGTGTGCTCAGCCCGAAGGGGAAGTACAACGGACAGAAGCTGATAAAGCTGGTGGCCAGGAATACGATGCCCAGCGCCAGCAATACGATGCCGAGTGTGCCGGTGATCACTTTGGTGAAAAACAGTATTCCAATGACAACCGCGATAATAGCCCGCAGGATGCGGTCGGTAGAACCCATGTTCTTTTTCATTTTTCGAAGAGTTTAGTTTGTCAAATATTGGGCCAGTAGCACAATGCCTGTAATGATACCCAGGCAAAGAAAGCATACCAGTGTGAATTTCAGTATGTTAGATTTCATAACTTAAAGGTAAAGTGAATAGCCCATATTATTGTGTGATCTGCATCACCTTTCTGCTATAGGTATTAGAATCCAAACCTATCGCACTTTTACCGCTCTAATTCGGTTGTATAAAAGGGGAAGTTAATTAACAACCCTTTCATTCATCTCAACCAGAAACAACAAAACATGGCAGAAAAATCATTCCAGGAACAATGGCAGGAAAACCTTCAGCATTGGAAAACCAAACTCGAAGAGCTACAGCTGCAATTTCAGTTGGGCCGAAAAGAGGCTGAAGAAAAACTGGAAGAGCAGAAAAAAGCCGCCCGCAAATGGATGGACGAGGCCGGCGCCAGGCTGGAAGAAATCGGTGAAGAGGCCCGTGATGAAGCCGAAGACCTGAAAGAGGCTTTTGATAAATTGCGGGAAAAATTGAAAAAAGGGCCCGCTACTACGGCCGAAGAACTGGAAAAGCAGGAAGAGGAACTCTCCGCTACCCTCGAAGATATGCAGGGTAAAGCGGAGGCCGCTGCGGAAAAAGGCGGCGCCAAAACTGCTGCTTTTATGGAAGAACTCAACGGACGCCTGTTGCAGTACCAGGCTCAGTTTAAAGTGCTCTCGGCCAAAGTGAAAGCGGAATCCGTAGAAGAATGGGGTGAATTTCGCAAGGAGGCCAGCGAAAAACTCGATACCCTCAAAAAGAAAACGGACGAATGGGCCGCAGAGGCCAGCGAGGAATGGAAGGAGAAAAGCAGCGAACTGAAGAAGGCTTTCAACCAGTTTCTGGCTACGCTCAAAAAGGAACAAAAAGAAAAAGACGAAGAATAGGCCCAATTGGCACCAACTTATCAGAGCTTCAGGGTTCGTAGGATTCTTTCTCTGGGAATAGCGTTTGTCGTTGTGTTGTGCCCTTCGGGCCTTGGAGCTTTTTTTACGGGCGCGGCCTTGTCAGATCCAGTGCAGGAAAATGAGGCTGTAATATATGCCGGCAAGGACGAAAACAATACCGGCTGCATAGCGCATACCCACCTCTACTTTGCGTATGGCATTGAATGCCGTTCCCACCTTTGAGGCGCTGAACGCCAGCAGATAGGCAAAGATCATGACAGGAACACCGGTGCCCAGTGCGAATAGGAGCGGCAAGAATAAACCGGATGGGCTGGCAACCGTCATAGGGATCAGCATGCCGAAGTACAATGCGCCGCTGTACGGGCAAAAGGCAAGAGCAAATAGCATACCCATAACCAATGCTCCAAGGGCCCCTTTGTTTTTTAGCTTTTCAGAAAATCGCTCCACAAAGTTTCCCTGCCCTAAGAAACCCAGGCGTATAATGCCCAGCATGATCAGGCCTGTCAGGATGAGCAGGGGCGCCAGAAGTAATTCTCCTTTCGACTGAAAAAAGCGGGCAACGTGAAACAGGCTGGCGCCCCAGTACAAGGCTACACCGATAGTCGTGTAACTGGCCCCTCTGCCCAGAGTATATAAAAAACCCCTCCAGAGTACAGCTTTCTTACTGCCCATTTCCTTTGACAGATATGCAGTTGCGGTGATGTTTGTGGCCAGTGGGCAGGGGCTGATCGCGGTGAGCAGGCCCAGGGCCAGGGCGGAGAGCCAGGGCAGATCCTGGCTCTCCGCCATCATTTGCAGCCAGTCGGTCATGGCCGTATCTTTTTAAGGGAGGCGTCCAGGTGCTCCTTTATCCCTGAGGTGAACTGCTCTTTGTTGTCTGCGTTCATGAAAGCAAAACTCGTCAGGTCGACATGGCTTTCCTGCCCGTCATGCACGGTGTTGATGACCAGTGTGGTACCGAAAGCCAGGTACCTTTTCACGATCGCCGCATTGGCCTCGTCATCTGCATTGATCAGGCGGAAGGTGATGAGCCCTTTTTTCATCTCGTCGGCATACGATTCCGCCAGCAGCCGGCGGGTATTGTCCTCAATAGCAAGGCAGGCTTTGCAACGATGGGTAGTGTGGAAGTCCAGCACTTCGACCCGGCTGCCGTTGTTGGTTGACAAAGCTTTTTTTTGTCCCTGGGATTGAGCGTTGCCGGAGCAACTGGCAAAGAACAATAACAATGATATGAAGAATAGCTGAGGAAAGAATAACTTCATAGCTGTTGATATTTTGAGTTTGAATATTCGGCCCACCAAACAACTTTCAGGAGAATAATGTACCATAAAGCAGCCCCGAAACGGTGGCCATGATAACGACCAGCAGGACATACACCAGCGTTTTCTGTGAGCCCATCACATCCCGGATCACCAGCATATTGGGCAACGACAAGGAAGGCCCTGCCAGCAATAAGGCAAGGGCCGGGCCCTTGCCCATGCCCGCTCCGATCAGGCCTTGCAGGATAGGCACCTCGGTAAGGGTGGCGAAGTACATAAACGCACCTACTACTGAGGCGAAAAAATTGGACAGCAGGGAATTGCCGCCCACCAGCCAGGCGACCCACTCATTGGGGATGAGCCCGGCCATTTGCGTATCGTCGTGGGTAGACCCCAGCAGTAGGCCGGCGGCGAGTACGCCGAGGGCCAGCAAAGGCATGATCTGTTTGGCGAACCCCCAGGTTGAAATGGCCCATTCTCGATTTTCGGCTTCGTTCTTGTCCAAAAACGTTATAGCGCTAAGCCCGATGATGCCCACTACTACCGGTATCAGTGGTGTTGGCGAAAACCAGGCCGATGCTGCAGTTAAGATGGCAGCCGAGATAACAAGCTGCCATTTTAATTTCAGGATGTAGATCAGGGAGAAAACCAGCAACAGGGAAAAAACAGCCGTGATAGCCCATTTATTTGCCCACAGCCAGTACCAGGCGCCACCGCTAACGCCTTCGCCCGGCCTGCCCCAGTTGGCGAACACCAGGATCAGGACAAGGGTGAAGAAGTGTAAGGCCGTTTGCCAGAGCGGCCGCTTTTCGGGGACGTCCGGAAAATTTAGTTGCGCTTCAGCTTTTGCTTTTTCTTCTTTGCGGTAGATAAAGGACATGGCCAGCCCGATCACTACCGCAAAAACGACGGCGCCAACAGTGCGCGCTATGCCCATCTCCAGCCCCAGTATCCTGGCGGTCAGGATGATCGCTAAAATATTGATGGCCGGGCCTGAATAGAGGAAGGCCACAGCCGGGCCCAGGCCCGCGCCTCGTTTGTGAATGCTCGAAAATAAGGGCAAAATGGTGCAGCTGCATACCGCCAGTATCGTGCCCGATATAGAAGCTACTGAGTATGCCAGCCATTTACTGGCGTTGGCGCCAAAGTATTTGATAACCGCGCCCTGGCTGATAAAAACGGCAATAACGCCCGCGATGAAGAAGGCCGGCAGGAGGCACAGGATGACGTGTTCGCGCGCGTACCATTTCGTCAGGTCAAACATGGCCAGGATAGCTTCCTGGAACCTGCCTGAATTTACAGGCAGAAAGAAAGCGAACAGAAATACCGAAACCATCCAGAACAGGATGCGGGCTTCCCTTTTCCATTCCATAGCGTAATGCTTATGCTTCAGCCAGCCGGGCCAGCAAACAAGTGCTCAGTTCAGGATCGCTTTAACTTCGCCAAGGCTTGGTATCCGGCCCTTGATCCGGACTTCCCCATCGACCACAACCGCCGGTGTGGACACCACATTGTACATCATGATCTGCATAATGTCTTCCACCTTTTCAATTTGTGCGTCGGCCCCCAGTTCTTCCACCGCCTGGCGGACGATAGCTTCCGTTTGTTTGCATTTGGGGCAGCCCGTACCCAATATTTTGATATTCTTCATGTTTAATAGTTTATAGGCGAAATACGATGAAGGCGGGCAAAAAAACATTGATTTTTATCATTGAGGCAGGAGATTTTTATCTCTCTTCGAACAGGGCCGCGAACATAGCCTGGGCTTCCCGCCAGTTCTCCCGGTTGATGCAGTATTTGATTTTCGGGGGTTCAACGGTTCCTTGTATGAGGCCCGCATTTTTGAGCTCTTTAAGATGTTGCGAGACAGAAGACTGCGCCATAGGCAGTTCATCCACGATATTTCCGACATAACAGGCGCACTGTTTGTCCAGAAACCTGAGGATATAGATCCTTGCCGGATGGGATAGGGCTTTGGCGTAGCGCGCCAGCTTTTCCTGTTGGGCGGTATAGGGAAGTGAGGGCGTTGGCATACTTTTTATAGTTTATCGTAAAAACACGATAAGTGTTGTTCAAAAAATAGGTTCTCAAGCATACCGTTCATCCAGGCTGAACAATTGCGGGCGTTTGCCTTTGAGCTTCCGGTAAAAATCCATGATCTTCCGCATGTCCGCGTTTATGTCGCCTGTAGGATAGATTGCCGGGCCTACGCCGGCAATCTTATTGGCGTAGTCCAGATAGCCCAGGCAAATAGGGACGCCGGCGCTTAGGGCGGCGTAGTAAAAACCCGTCTTCCAGCGGGTGGAGCGCGCGCGGGTGCCTTCGGGCGTCACCATAACGGCAATGCGCTGGTACTTCTCGAATAAGCCTGCCATTACTTCTACATAACTGGGGCGCTCCCCAGTTTCGGTGCGGGCGCGCCGGTCGATGGCCAGCCCGCCAAGGGGCCTGATCAGCAGGCTGAAAGGAAAACGCATCCACTCCCTTTTAATGGTAAAGCGCAAGGGGATATCCATGATATAAAACCCAAGGCGGGCGTACCAGATATCCCAGTTGGAGGTATGAGGCGCTGCGGTGATGACGCATCGCTGCACTTCCGGAGGGATATCCGGCCCCAGGCGCCAGCCGGACAGCCGTAACAGAAATTGAGCAAGCCGCTTCCACATGTATCCAAAGGTAGGTTTTTTTCAGTGCTTACCGTCCACTCCTGTTAAATATTACCCCTACCTGATATTAGCTCCGCCATACAGAACTAAAGTAAAGGTAAGATCGTTCTTATGTTAACTGAATGTTAATTGAATATTAATACAAAGTAAAGCGGTGATCAAAAAATAAGCTCTTAGGGAGAGCTTATTTTTTAAACAATACATGATGAAGTGATTTTACCACAGGCTATGCCATAAAATGGACGGATATGAACACCAGGAAAAGGAAGTGGGCCCCAGTGATAGCTGTTTTGATGATGATACAGGCCGTGCCAGGCTTTTCACAGGAAGGGCAACGCTATAGTATTTACGCCGGAACAGATGATGTTTTACCCTTAGTTCAGGCTGTGAGTTATACTAAAGTCCCCTTTGAACTGGTAGACGGGCTGATATTTGTGAAAGCCGAAGTAGAAGGGCAGTGGGGGAATTTCATCCTGGATACAGGCGCTCCTTCCCTGATCATCAATGGCGAGAATATGAAAGGTGGAACCGAAGAATGGCAGGGGATCACCGATGATATCAAGCCGCACGCCATTACCGTCAACCAGTTTTCCTGGGCGGGTATCGAAAAGAAGGGGATAGAGGCCATCGGCCTGGATATCAGCCACCTGGAAGAAGCTTACCAAAGAAAAGTGCTTGGCATAATCGGTTATCAGATCTTTTCCGACCGGGAGATACTGGTTAACCCCCAAACGAAGCAGATCATCATATTGGACGGCAAAAAAAATTACCTCAACCGTATAACACAACCGATCAGCACCATCCCTTTTACTATAGAAGGCCACTTGCCTGTGATCTCTGCCAAGGCAGGAAGCCGAACGTTCCGCTTTGGCTTCGATAGCGGCTGCACCTCAAATTTGCTCGATCAAAAAGTGCTGGATCAGTTATCGGGGGGAGCCTATGAGATAGTAGGCCATAAACAATTACAGGGGTTTGCCGAAGAGCCCCGGGAAGTTCAGGTTATCAGCACTTCAGCGATCACGTTTGAAAATCTTCCCATCCAGAATACGACATACCTGGTGACGGGCCTTTCGCATCTTGAAGAGTCTGGTATCCATATCGATGGCTTTTTAGGGTATCCCTTTTTTAAAGGCCTGGCCTTTTCCATCAATTATGCCTCCAATCAGCTGAGTATCTGGGGAATTCACGGAGAGGAGGCAGAGTTAATCCCCTAAATAAACATTGAGAGCTTGTTTGGAGGCTACTCCGATAAACCTCTTTTTGTTACACAAAGCCACACAAAAGTAAGGCGATGGCTATCCCCTTCTTTGTGTGGCTTTGTGTATCTCAGTGTAACACACACTTACCGGTGTGCGCTCTTCATTAGAACTCGTGGCTCACCCCGAGGCTGAAAGAGATCCCGGGGCTGAACCTGCTGAACAACTCATCATCCGCTTCGTAAGAAGAGAAAGCCCGTTCCAGGTCGTCATTCAGGATGTTGGAAACTTTGAAATCGATAGCAGTGTTCTGGGCTTTCCCGATCCTCTTGTTCAGGCTGAAGTTCAGGCTGTTGAACGGCTTGAAGAACACATCGGGATAAAGGCCGGAGCTGATGATCTCCAGGGTCTTTCCTTTTACATTATAGAACAGGCCGGCGTCAAGGCCCGCATCCGGGTTGCTATAGGCGATCCCGGCGTTGACGACATAGGGCGCCTGGCCGGCCATCTGGCGGGTATCTTCAATGGTTTCTCCTTCGCGCGCAAAGTTTTTCCGCGAATTGAGCTCGGTCTGTGTCATCTCAATTATAGATTCTACGAAGGTTACATTACCGCTCAGGCTCAGGTTTTCGAGCGCAGGAGAAATAAAGCTCAGGTTCTTCCTGATCTCGACTTCCACGCCATACACCTGGCCGTCACCCACGTTGCGGGGCTGGAATTCCGAGCTGGTCTGCTGCGTCGGGATACGTACCAGTTCGATGGGGCTGTCGAAGAACTTGTAGAAACCGCTCAGAGAGAACAGCTGCCCGCCTTCCTGGAACAGCTCCCAGCGCAGGTCGAAGTTGTCGATACGGGTTTCAACCAGCTTACCACCCCAGTCGGGGTAAGAGAACAAGCTACCGTTGAAAATGCGGTTGGAAAGGGGGTCGATGATCTGCGCAAACGACAATTCCTTGAAAGAGGGGCGGGCAATGGTCCTGGAGTAAGCCGCACGGATATTCATATCAGCGGTAAGGGAGTAGATCAGGTTGGCTGACGGGAAGAAATCCAGTGCATCCAGTACCTTTTCGTCATCCAGGTTGTTGCCGTCACCACCCTGGGCGAAGATGACGTCGCGGCCGGTATGGCGCTGTACGTACTTTTCTGCACGAACGCCCAGTATGGCCTTCAGGTTGGGCAGCAGGTTCGCTTCATTGGATACGTAAAATGCCGTATTGCTAACGGTAGAATTATATTCGTTGGGGTTGGGCAGGATATTGCCCGATTGGATATAAACGTTGCCTTCCGGATAGATCCTGGACGGTTCCAGAATGCTGTTGGGGTCGCCGGAAGGGAAGGACTGGGAGCCACCGAAGAACTGAATATCGAAGAGCAGGATCTTATAATCCCTTTCCTTGTAGGTATAGCTCCCACCGAACTTCAGCTTGGCGTTTTCGCCCCTGAACTTGTATGACTTGGTAAGGTCTACTTTCGCTACTGCGTTCATTTCGCTCAGGGAACGCCACAGGCGTGCAGGGTTGCCGCCTTCGCCGGCATTGATGAAGGTATCGCGCGGGCTGACCGAGAAAGCGGCTTTGCGGATGTCCGGGTCATCCGAAGTGGAAAGGGTAGGAGATAAACGCCAATCCAGTTCCCAGCCTTTATTTTCGAAGACGTGCGTACCGTTCAGCAGGATATTGGTGAGCGAACGCTGGTTGTATTCCAGGTTGTTGGATATGCCGACAAAGCCCGACTGGCCAACCGCATCACCGTTGTTGTCCAGGCTAAACTGGCCGGCGCGGCTTACGCCGTTCTGCAGTCGCATAGCCGTCAGGCGGTACTTGGAAAAGGCCGTTTTGTAAGCGAGCCCACCCAGTATGCCGACGAGCGTATTGCGTTCGCCGATCTGGCCCTGCTGAATATTGGCATAACGCAGGGGGTATACGTCACTAGCCGCTAACCGCTGGTATTCCCCGTAATAGACGTCATCGTAGTAGGTGTAGTCATTTTTGTAAGACAAGGAGAAAATATAACCCAACGTCCCCTTGCCACCTTGTTCTGAACCGAGCTTGAATTGATTGCCTAATGAAATGCTGGCGCTATAATCGAGGAAGCTCGTTTGTTTTTCCGCCCCCATTTCCGGATTGAAGCTGGAGACGAAGTCATGGACGTCCTGTTTTGTATGTTGGCCATTGATAACGGAGATCGGCGTAGGTATTTCTTCAGCATCTGCACCGTCGGGCAATGCCCTGGCGCCATCGTCAAAACCCAGGAAGTCGGTTTTCCCGCCCTTATACGTCAGGAATTCGCTGTTCAGGTTCATGGCGGGGTTATAGCCAATGCTCACCGAAGCCGTGATGATCTTATCTTCGGGAAAGTCTTTGGTCTCTATGTTCGTCAGGCCACCGGTGAAGTCGGCCGGCATATCGGCTGTGAAGTTCTTACTGACCACGATATTGTTGAGCAGCGCTGTAGGGAAAATATCCATCTGTATGGTATTGCGGTCGGGGTCCAGCCCGGGTACATCAACAGCGTTGAGGGTTGTTTTGGAATAGCGGTCACCCAGGCCGCGAACATAGACGTACTTTCCTCCTTCGATGGATACGCCGGTCACGCGTTTGGCAGCTTCTACAGCAGTGGCATCACCGGTCAGCTTCATCAGAGAAGAGGAAATACCATCGAGCATCGCCGGTGCTTTCTTTTTGATGGTCATCAGGGCGGCTTCGGTAGAGCGGATCGCTTTGGCGGTGATCACGACTTCCTCGAGCTCCATGGCGTCTTCACCCAAACGGATCTCGCCCAGTACATTCACTGCACCGTCTTTCACCTCTACGCCTTCAATCGTCAGGTTCTGAAAACCGATATAGGAGATCTGCAAGGTATAGGCCCCCGGTGCGATATCTATAGAAAATGTCCCATCCAGGTCGGTTACGTTGCCGGTACCGGTTTCCTTTACTAGTATGTTGGCGCCAATTACTTCGAAACCGCTCTCGTCCTCGATCACGGTTCCCCTGATAATTCCTTTCTGTGCAAAGGCACTTAAGGCTATGAATACTAAGAATGCTGTAGTAAGAAACTGCCTCATCGTGTTTAAATATTTAGGCAAAAACAATAAAAGCGAAAAGATTCATAAATATGCTTTATGAATCTTTTCACCTTCGTTCAGAAGTTGAATTTAATTGAAAACACCTGTTCTATGTGGCTTAGAGCCCGCTCAGTTGGCCGGCCTGAGCTGCCCAGGTCCAGGACATGACAGCTGTGTTGGCCTGCGAAGAACCACCGGCAGAAATACCGGCAGGAATAGCGCCGCCTTGCTCCATCAGTGTGGAAAGCTCGGCTGCATCGATATCAAAAGTGACATTTTCGAAAGTAGAGTTAGCCACTTCATCTTCCGTAACCGACAATCCTTGCCCAGACAGCGGAGCCACAAAGTGGATATTTTTCATATCTACCGGCGTGCTGTTGTCTACGTCGATCAGAGAACCACCGATCTTGCGCTCGGCAGTTACGGCGATGACCGTACCATTCTGGATGGTGTGGCGTGCAGTATAGGTGCCTTCGGGGCCGTCCAGCTCGAAGCAGCTACCGGCAGGGGTGATAACAACGAAGTTATCGATGGTGCCAGCGTAGGCCTGGTCCGTGTCGATGCCGTCGTCACCGACGTTCCAGACGACTATGTTCTTTACGTTTACCGTGCCGCCGAACCATTCTATACCATCATCCTGGTTGGAAACGATCTCGATATTTTCGATAACCGTACCAGAACCGACACCACCCAGCGTCAGGCCGTTGATCTCGTTGCCTTCGCCGATGTTGGTGCCGCCGTGGCGGATAGAGATGTATTTCAGGACACCAGAGTTGTCGGCATCGTTGTCGCCGCCATAGAGGCCGTTGGGGTCAGAAGTAGGAATACCTTCAATCTGTACTTCGGAAACGTCGCCGTTATCGTTGGAAGCAGAGATCTTGGCTTTGCCCAGAACGATCAAACCGCCCCACAGGCCGTTGATGTCCGGGTCGAGGTTGGGGCTGGCAAAATTGCCGGCTGCGATGTCGTCCGGAGTGATCTCGTCAGCGACAGAAGTGAAGATGATCGGAGCATCGGCCGTGCCTTCAGCCATCAGTTTGCCACCACGGGCAACGAGCAGGGCCGTAGCGTTGGCGCCCGTACCGGCTTCGCCTTTGATAACGGTGCCCGGCTCGATAGTCAGGGTGACACCATCCAATACGGCGATACGGCCGCCCAGAACATAAACCTTATCAGCCGTCCAGGTGGCATCGGCAGAGATGTTGGTGGTCAACCGAACGGTGCTCACTTTCGTAATGTTGAAGACTGCCGTTCCGGCAGCAGACTGCCCTTCGGAGTCCGTAACGGTCAGCGTGATGGAAGCAGCGCCGGTAGAAGAGCCGGCATCGTAGTTGATGGTAACGGTAGAACCGCTAACGCTACCTGTAGCATTGCTAATGGTTACGCCGGTACCTACTGCAGCGTATGTGGCAGTCAGGTCCTGGTCGATGGATACGGTAAAGCTTACAGTCTGTCCAGTAGCACTTGCCTCTACCGTCGTAACGCCACTGGGAGCGGTTACCTTAGGAGCGTCAAATGACGGGCTGCTATCGTCTTTATCACAGGCTGTGAACAGTAGGCCAAAGGTGCCGATCAACAGGGCTAATACTCTAAGATTCATAAACTTGTGTTTTTGTTTTTTTGAATCATAAAATCGAAGGCAAATGTCGATCATTAGTAATAACTCAGGATTAATTCTGTGTTAATAAATAATTAAGCTGAACAGAGGATATGTATTATTTATAATAATGTGTATATAATTGTTAAACAGATTATTGTAAGGTTTATGCGCGCGATAACCCGGAATGAGGGCGATGGTGGGTTTATGTAAAATTAACCTGGGATTAATATTGAGTTTAATTATGCTTTTAAATGGGCTATCCGGATGCTGCTCTTTGTTTCCCGGGCGCCCCATTAGCAGAAATATTTCTATTTTCGCAATAACGTAAAACCAACTGGACACTCAATGGACTCTTCCCTTATCATCATGTGGCTCGGTTTTGCTCTGGCGGGCTATTCCGTCGTGGGCAACGACAGCATTCAGACGTTGGGCACTTTCTTAAGCTCCAACGAGAAGCGCTCCTGGCTGGTCCTTTGGTTCTTCGCTGCGAGTATACTGACGGCCACCATGATCTATGGCTGGTACCATTACAGTGGCGATGTTTCTTACGGCCGTTTATCGAAATACCCGCTTCCCGCTTCTTTTGCCTGGTATTACCTGTTGCCGCCGGTCGTGCTGATGGCCCTGACCCGCACCGGCATACCGGTAAGCACTTCGTTTATGATCCTGACCTTTTTCAACCCGGAGAACCTGGGGGAGATGGTCAAAAAATCGGTCTACGGTTACGCGCTGGCTTTTATCGTGGCCATCGTCGTTTACCTGGTTATCTCGAAACTGGTGGAGAAATACTTCATTGAAACGGAGCCCAGCAGGCGGGAAATGCAGTTTTGGGTGCCCCTCCAGTGGCTGTCGACGGGCTTCCTATGGTCGCAATGGCTCATCCAGGACTTTGCCAATATCTTCGTTTACCTGCCGCGGTCGCTCAGTGGAACCGGCCTGGCCATATCGCTGTCGCTGCTCTTGTTGCTGCTGGCCTATATTTTTTACAGCAAAGGCGGGGCCATCCAGAGCATCGTCAAGTCCAAGACGAACACCGTCGATATTCGCTCAGCTACCATCATCGATTTTCTCTACGGCCTTGTACTGTACTTTTTCAAAGAGCTCAGCAATGTGCCGATGAGCACCACCTGGGTATTCGTCGGTTTGCTGGCAGGGCGGGAGATCGCCATTCACCTGCGGTTAGAACAAAAGCTGTCTAAAAAGATCGGCAGAATGGTCTTTATGGATCTGGGGAAAATATTCTTCGGCCTGATGATCAGCATTCTGCTGGTATTTGTCATTCAGTTCCTTTCCAGGTAGCCGGTCATATAATCTCTTCAAAGGCCTCGTCCACATCATCACCGGGCGCCTGGCGTTGCAGTGCTGCGGCATGCGTACGCCGCATACCGGCCATCTGCTCCTGTACGTCGTGTATAAAAGCGTCATCTACCAGGTGGTGAATGTCCTGTACGCTATCAACGCCTTCTCCCATTCGGTATTTATAGGCCAGCTCGAACAGGCCCGATTCGAATTTGACGATGAACTTATTCTCCAGCTGAAAGATGGTGATCTTCAGAGCGGGGTGGTCGATGTATCCTGCGATGCGCATGTGTATGGTTGGTGAATGTTTCGATGGTTATTCTTCCTGGATGGCTTTGGACAACATTTCGTAAATGGCAGCGAGCTTCGGGTATTGCTGTAAATATTCCAGGTGCCGTTCGATAGTGGCGCGGTCTCCGCGGCGTGCCGGGCCGGTCTGCATTTCACGGGGCGGGTGCTCCTGTACCTTTAGCGCGGTTTCCAGTATGAGGGGCTGCAACAGGCTGAAGGGCAGCTTTTCCTGGGCCAGTATTTCATGGGCAACGTGGAAGAGGTAGTTGCTGAAATTGTTGGCGAAAACGGCAGCAACGTGCAGGGCTTCCCGTTGTGCATCATCTGCTTCGTAGGCCATCGCTCCGGCCAGCCGGCCGAGTTCCAGCAAGGCTTCCCGAAGGCCGGCCTCGGGGCTGTATACGCAAATCGGTATTCGGCTGAAATCAGGCTCCCGCGAGCGGGAGAAGGTTTGCAGGGGATAGAAAACGCCATGCCGTGGAAAAAAAGGGGCGAGCACGGTAGAGGGAGTGGCGCCGGAGCAATGCACTACGGCCTTTTCGGCAGGCAGGATGCGGCTTAGTTCTTGAGCGACGTGCCCGATAGCGCCGTCGGCCACAGCCAGGATATAAAGATCGGCCTCCGGCAGGATGCCGTCCAGCCTGTTGACAGGCGCTGCGCCCAGTAATGTTGCCAGTTCCCGGGCTTTTTCCATCCTGCGGCTGAACACCTGAGGCACCGTACAGCCTATTTCCACCAGCCTGTGCCCGAGGTGGTAGCCCACGTTCCCTGCGCCTATGAGCGTTATCGTGTGCATGAGCCTTACGCCTGCTGCCACTGCCTTATCCTGACGAACATACTGAAGAGCAGCCCGATCATCATGAGGCAGGAACCAGCCCAGAACAGGTTGATGCCCGGAAATTCGATAGCTTCCAGAACGATATAGTCGGAGCGTAGCGAGTTGGACGCGAGTTCGAAGGGGATGACAAGGGGTTTCGGAGGGGCCTGGGCGGCCATCATTTCTATGCTTTCGGTAGCGGGGTCGATACCGGTAAAGCGGAAGTGCATGCCCAGTTCAGGTATCTCGTCTTTCAGGTTAAAAGGCCGGCTGTCGCGGATCAGGTAGACGGGCTGGGCGTCATAGGACTGCCCGTCGGGCGCCTGCACCTGCATCATCGCACTAACGGCGATGTCATCCTCCCTGGGTTGGTAATTGGGGTGCTGCGGCTGGCGGTTGAACCCGGCAAACCGGATGCGGTAGCCGTTCAGGTTTATTTCATCGCCCTGCCTGAAGGTAAAGGTTTGGTAATCCAGGTTCATCTCCGGCGTGAAAACGGCGTCGAACACCCCGTCATTCAGGCGTATCCTGGTGCTCAGTTCGTTGATCTGCGCAGGATAGCTGTACAGCAGCTGCCCGCGCAGCACCAGAACCGGGTGCACTGTAAACACACTGTCGGCATCGTTCCGGCTCACCTCTATCGTTGCGCCGATGGCTATGTCGCCTTCTTCGGGGGTATAATCGGGGTGCGTAGGCGCCCGGTCGATGGCCACAACGGCAGCGCGATAGGTTCTGATCGTGAACGTATCGGGATTGCTGAGCTGTACGGTGTCGGGAAAGGATATGGCCTCACCGACGACGGCCTGGTGCAGGCGGTAGTTGAGGCTGTCTTCGCGCTGCCGGCGGTAGTCCATATCGATCTCCACCTGAGGAAGGGAGGCAATGTGGGTAAAGATATCGCGGTCCCAGTAGCGCTTCGTGGAAGGGTTGGACGCCGCCACTTTGGTAAAGGACTTATCGTACAGGATATTGGGGTGCAGGTCGAAGGATTCCACGACCTCGCCTTTTTTGTTCTTCCTTTTGTAATTCACGGTAAAGGTGCGGGTAAAATGGTCGATGGTGTCCTGGGTATACGCCACTTCGTAGCCTTCCATAACCATCGGGCTGCCTTTAAACAGGAGGATGTTGCTGCGCATCTGTTCATCGGAGGCCCCTTCGATCAGGCCGTCCATCACGAAGAAATTTTTGGAGATGACCCGCTGGTTGAGCCCCGACGCGAGTATGCCGATGATCATCACCCCGAAGCCGATATGCGACAGGGTGGAGCCGGCCATTCTGACATTGCCTTTGATGAAGGTGATCAGGTAGTCGGCATTGGCCAGCAGCGTGAACCAGCCGAAAAACAGCAGCGTGACGTACTGCCAGGCGTTGACGTCGATCCAGCGGGTCGTAAGGAAAACCATTACAGCCGACAACACCAGTGCGATACCTATGTGCAGGCCGAAACGGCGGGCGTATTTGCTGAAATTGAACTCCCGGTAGCGCAGGAATTGCGAGATGCCCGACAACAGGGCGATGAATACGGCGATCCAGATCTGGTACTTATTGTAATGCGGTATCGGGTCGGTGATCACCCGCCCTTCGAACAGCGGGTTAAAGGCCTGCCTGATCTTGTTGTATACCGGTAAGGAAGTAGAGGCCGTGATGATGAGGGCGGAGAACAGGAGCACCAGCGTGCCGATGAACATCCAGAATTCTCTGGAACCCGTCGGCTCTTCTTTAGGTGGGCTGGGTATCTGCTTGTAGCGGGCGCCCAGCAGGATGGCCGATAGGAGCACGAAGGCGGCGATAAAACCTATCAGTTGCCATTCCAGCCCCATTTCCGTAAAAGCGTGTACGGAGGTATCTCCCAATACGCCGCTGCGGGTCAGGAAGGTCGAGTAGGCGATGAAGATAAAGGTGAGCAGGTAGTAGACGTAGGCGCTGCGCACGGAGTGGCCCGTGTTTTTTGCGATCAGGTTGGCGTGCAACCCTGCCAGGAGCACCAGCCAGGGTACGAGCGACATGTTCTCTACGGGGTCCCATGCCCAGTATCCGCCGAAGCTCAGGGCTTCGTAGGCCCAGGCGCCGCCCATCAGGATACCCGTACCCAGGATGGCCCCGCTGAAGAGGGCCCAGCGCAACGCAGGCTGGTGCCAGCCTTTGTGTTCGTTCGTCCACAAGCCCGCGATGGCATAACTAAAGGGTATCGATGTTGAAGCAAACCCGAGGAACAGGGTAGGGGGGTGTATGGTCATCCAGTAGTTCTGCAACAGCGGGTTCAGGCCGTTGCCTTTGATCTGGCTGACGTAATCCGCGCTGGCGAAAATGGGAGCGTCCATTACATCGCGGAGCAACATCATGGGGTTACTGCCAATGCGGGTAGGCTCATCACCAAAGCCGATGTAAATGCCCAGGATCATGGAACCGATGAACAGCTGGATCAGCGACAGCACCGAGAGGGTAGGGGCTTCCCATCTCTGCGCGCTGGCCATCAGCACCAGGCCGAGCACCACATGCCAGAACATCCACAGCAGAAAACTGCCTTCCTGCCCCTCCCAGAATGCGGAGAAAATGTATTTCATCGGCAGCTCTTCCGATACGTGGGCCTGTACGTACTGGTACTCGAAGTACTGGTTGGCCATGGCGTAGAAAATAACCCCGATGATCGCAAAAACACTCAGGGCGTGTGCAAGGAATGCGCCCCGGCCGATAAGCAGCCATTGCCCGGCCTCGGGCAGGCTGCGGCGCTGGGTAGCGAAAAAGTAAGCAACAGCAGCCAGCAGGCTGGCCACAAAAGCGAGTAAAATGGCTACCTGGCCGATGCGCCCCGGCAGTAGGTGTTCGCCAACATATTGTATTTCCTGCATCAGGGGATATCTTTTTTCTACGTGAGGGTATGGAGGGGCTTGATACTATTAGCCGCTTATTTGCCCTCCTCTTTAATATAAACCTCTTCGTCTTTGTACTTCGAAGGGCATTTCATGAGCAGGTCCGTCGCCACGAAGGCATCATCCTTCATCTGGCCGGTCAATACGACCTGCTCAGACAACTCAAAATCCTGGGGTTTCTCAGACAGCAGGACGACCTTTTGTTCATCGCCTTTGGTATCGCGGATGTAGAAGCTAAAGTAATTGGGGTCCTTTTCCGGATTGTAGTACATCTCCTTGTCTTTGGAGAGCTGCCCGGCGATCTTAACGCGGTCGCCGGACCTGGCGGCATCCGCGAAGGTGGAATAGGTGCTCATATCTTCTGCAGCCGTAGTCAGCAGGATGATCGCGGCGGCGATCATGACGATGGCGATGATATAGATCTTTTTCATGGCCGAAGGTGGTTAGTGGTTTGTTGCAACTAAAATACACCGCAAAAGTAAGCTTTGTTTATTGCCAATGCTTGTTTATGGACCGTCAAAAACTTGTCAACTTCCATAAATGCATTGATCCAATTCTCTTATTTTTGCCCGATGAGTATTTTAAAAGAGGCCGGATACCTGCTCCAGAAGGACCTGAAACTGGAATTGCGCAGCAGTTATGCCATCAGCGGCATACTGTTATATGTCTTTTCTACCATCTTTATCGTATACATTTCTTTTCGGAAGATGCAGCCCGACGTCTGGAACACCATGTTCTGGATCATCATCCTGTTCACCTCCGTGAGCGCGATCGTGAAAAGTTTTGTGCAGGAGAACAGCAGCAGGCAGCTGTATTACTACGGCCTTGCCAACCCCGTATCCATTATCCTTTCCAAGATACTTTACAATATCATCCTGCTGCTGTTGCTCAGCCTGCTTACCTGGGGTGCTTTCAGCCTCGTAGCGGGCAACCCGGTCAAGGATACCAGCCAGTTCTTCCTGGCCCTGCTGCTGGGCAGCGTCGGTTTTTCCATTACCTTCACTTTCATCTCGGCCATATCGTCCAAAGCGGATAACAACGCTACGCTCATGGCCATACTGAGCTTTCCACTGATCATCCCCATCCTGCTCACCCTCATCAAGCTGTCGGCCAATGCCCTGCGCCTTATGCAGGACACGGGCGTTCAGAAGGATATCCTCATCCTGTTATCCATCGACCTACTACTGGTAGGCCTGGCCATCGTTCTTTTCCCCTTCCTGTGGCGGGATTGATGGTAAGGTGTTGATTGTCAAATCCCCGTGTCTTCACTCTGGGATTTCCCGCGAAGTAAGCCAAGGTAACGCGAAGTACGCCAAGAAAGTTAAAAGAAGCCCTTAGTGCCCTTTGCGAACCCTTGGCGCCCTTAGCGGGAACTATCCGGGGCCTCCCGCGAAGGACGCCAAGGCAACGCGAAGTACGCGAGACGATGGCTTGTAAATGCTTCTTAGAGCTTGTTTGTAAAAGGAACCGCAAAGGCAAAAACGCGGAGAAAGGCGCAAAGGATGCCTCACCCAGTCCTACATCTCAAACTCCTGCACCCGGCGCAGTCGCGTTTCGCGCAGTTCTTCGCTCAGGCCCTGGAGGCAGTTGTTGATGTAGAACTCCAATGCTTCCGTCGCATTCGTATTGTCATAGATCAGCTTGCCCTTGTCGAGGATGACCACCCGGCTGGCAACGGCCATGACCTTGCGGATGCGGTTGGTGACGTATATGACCGCTTTGTTGGGCTGCTTGACATATTCCTGCAGGTGTTCGTAACACTTGGCCTTAAAAAGGCTGTCGCCGACGGCCAGTGCTTCGTCGATGATGAACAGGTTGGGCTCGGTGGCGATGGCCACGGAGTAGGCCAGCCGGGCTTTCATGCCCGAGGAGTAGTTGCCAACGGGGCTGTTCAGAAATTCCTTCAGCTCGGAGAATTCGATAATGAAATCCAGCTTTTCCTGCAGTTCTTTTTTGGTAAGGCCGAACATGGCGCCCTTCAGGTAGATATTTTCCAGCCCGGTAAACAGGGGGTTCATCCCTGCATTAAGGGCGAAAATGGCCGTCGTTTTACCCACGCCGTTGATGTTTATCTGCCCTTTGTCGATGCTGTAAATACCCGAGATCAGCCGCATCAGGGTGGTCTTGCCCGAGCCGTTGGCGCCGATCACGGCCAGGATCTCTCCTTCGTGTACATTGAAACTGACGCCGTTGAGCGCCCAGAATTCGTGCTGGCGCAGGCTGTCATTGTGCGGGCTCAGCCCGAACGTTTGCCGCACGACGTCCTTTATCCCGTAATACATATTGGCCTTCAGGTCCTTGCAAAACTTCTTGGACACGTCCTTTACTTCGACCAGTACTTTTCTTTCCTGTTGTGACATCTGATTTTTTTATTGCGGCTCCGCCGCCTTTGTCCACGGGCGGCGCCCGTGGCTGTTATGTTAACGCCCTTTGGGCGAGACGAACCTGGATGGCTCCGCGGCTACGGCATCTGTCCACGGGCGGTGCCCGTGGCTGTTATGTTAACGCCCTTTGGGCGAGACGAACCTGGATGGCTCCGCGGCTACGGCATCTGTCCACGGGCGGTGCCCGTGGCTGTTATGTTAACGCCCTTTGGGCGAGACGGTTGGCTCCGCCGCTACGACATCTTAACCTTCCCCCTTTAACCTTCCCCCTTTAACCTTTAACCTTTAACCTTTAACCTTTAACCTTCCCCCTTTAACCTCACGTATTCACCAACCGCTCCAGTACTCGCTTACCTGTGGCGCGGAAGAAGGCCAGGGCGGCGAGGAAAAACAGGGCTGTGCCGAGCGAACAGAGCAGGTAGGCCAGTGGGTGATAGAACCCGTCGCCGGTAAGCAGCCCGCGGCTAAAGCCGATCAGGTAAGTCAGCGGGTTCCACTGTACGAAAGCAGAAAGCCAGCCGGCCTGTATTTTCGGTGCGTAAACGATAGGCGTCAGGAACATCAGCAGTTTCATGCCCTCGTCGATCATGGTGCAAATATCTACGGCGACAACCCGTAGTACGGAAACGATCATACCGATGCCCAGCCCCAACAGCAAAAGCGGCAGCAGCGACAAAGGGAACAAAAGGCTGGCCCAGCCGAACCGGACGCCGAAAAGCAGCAGCACGCAGATGTTGAGCACCATGGGGATCGAAAAGTTGATCAGGTGCACCAGGGTTTTTTCCGCCAGCAGCACTTCCCGGGGAAAGTCCTTCATGATCAGCAGCTTGCCTTCATTGGACAGCGCGTTGCTCGAGCTCTTGTAAATTTCCAGAAAAAACCCCCAGATGGAGGTGCTGAGCAATACGTAGGCGGGGTAGGGGATGCCTGTATCGCCGGGGTCCACCACGCCCGCTCCGTTGAGTACGATCCATACCAGCACGGCCAGTATCGGCAGGATGAACATCCAGGCCAGGCCGATGAAGGATTTTTTATACCCCCCCACGATATTGGCGCGCACCAGCTGCCATACCAGGTAGCGGTATCCTTTGAGCCCTGCCCATACATTCGCCACGGTTTTTACCATAACTACGTCGTTTTGTACTCCGAATGTTGTGCTTATACGTTGGGGCCGTCAAATCGTTGCCTTTGGCCAGCTACAGTTTGCGTTTTGTTCTTAAAACTAGCGCCTTTTCCAGATCATGCCAACCATTTTCCAAAAGTAATCCGCATAATCGGGGGCCAGCCGCAGGCCAATGGCCAGCCCGAGGAACAGGATCGTGATCACGGAGGACCTTACGAGAATATCGAAGATATAATGGTAGTGGATGACGGGGATAAAATAATTGACACCCAGGCATAGGGCGCCGGTAATGGCTACTTTAAGCATGTTGACGGAAAAGGGGTGCATGTGGTAATGCCGGTACAGGAAGGCTTGTATGAACACGTTGATCAGGATGATGGTCAGCGCGGTGGCCATAGCGGCGCCGGTAATGCCGAATGCTTTGATGAAGATGTAGTTGGTCAAAACGGTAAGTACGGCCGTCATCGCTTTGAAGGCCAGGTCGTAGCGGTACTTGGGCGAATAATTGATCAGCAGCCCGTTGTAACCGTTGACGGTATGGGCCAACTGGCCGATGCCCAGATAAATGGCCACGTATTGCCCGATCCGGTACTCTTCACCCAGGATGGCCACGATGTTCTCGAGGTTGATGGCCAGGCCCACGAAGATGAGCACCCCAGCCGTAAAGGTGTCGAGCGCGGTGCGGCTGTAAAGGTCCCGGATCTGCGCAAAGTCCTCGCGCTTCCATGCATCGGCCAGGATGGGCGAAGCGATCTTGGCGATGCCCTGATGGGGGATCGTGATGACGGATGCGAAAAACGAGTATACGACGTAGATGCCGCCATAGCTGAAATCGAGCAGAGCGGGGATCATCAAAATGTCGATCTTGGTGGTGATTTTACTGCCTATTGTTGCAAAAACGGAGTAAAAACTATAACTAGCAATCTGTTTGAAAAAGGGCGTGCGGAATATACCCAGGCCCGGACTGAAGTGGAGCTCTCCGATGTATTTAGCAAAAAATGCCAGCCCCAGGACGCTTAAGACAAACCGCCAGGCATACAGGATGATAAACTGGCCCAGGCTAATGTAACCGAAATAGTAAGCCAGGATCAGCGCCAGCGCCGTAAGGCGGGCGAAAACGTCGCGGAAAAAAGTAGGTACGCGCGGGCGAAAGAGCGCCGCGAGGTAGTTCTCCAGCAGTTCCAGGTAGCAGGTCAGCGCCAGTACCACGATGAGCAACCCGTAATAGGTTTCTATGTAATGCTGGCTCTGTTCCGACTGGTAGATGCGCAGGATGAAGCCCTTTAACAAAAAGATCAGCGCTGCGGACAGGACGATGCCTACCGTCCGCATGATGAACATGAAACCGAGGTAACCGCCGTGTTGCTGCTCTTTATTTTTGAAATAGGGGAAAAACCGGATAATGGCGGCGTTGCTGCCAAAGCTCGACAGCAAAATGAACAAACCGGATAGTTCGACGAGCCATTGGGTAAAGCCTAGGACTTCCTTGCCGACGAAACGCGGGAACAGGATGGAATTGTTGACAAAACCAACGATCAGCCCGATGATCATAAATACGCCCGACCCGATGCCCTGTCGTTTTATACTCCCCATTGCGAATCAGCATTAAGCACGATGAACGTATTCATTCTCTGTTCCGGCAGAAGCGGGTCTACTACTTTTATCCGCGCCTGCCAGCATATCGACAATTTCTCGGCCGGCCATGAGACCAGGCCCGCCCTCCTGGGTGAAGAACGCCTGGACTTTCCCGACAACCATATCGAGGCGGATAACCGACTGAGCTGGATGCTCGGCAAGTTAGGGAAAAAATATGGCAAGGATGCTTTTTATGTGCACCTGCGCCGCGATGTGGAACCCACTGCCGTCAGCTTCAACCGCCGCTGGGATTATCCCGGCAGCCTCATCAGAGCCTATACCAAAGGCATCCTTATGGCCGGCGAACAACGGGGCCTTAAATACTGCCGCGATATGCTCGAAACCATTCACTATAATATCGAGTATTTCCTGCGCGACAAACCCAACCAGATGACGATCCATCTGGAAACGATCAGCCAGGATTTTCCGCGCTTCTGGCAATGGATCGGCGCCGAAGGCGACCTCGACGCAGCCATGCACCAATGGGAGATCCGCTATAACCAATCCAAAAAACTCGGTATCTTCGGCCGCATGGCCGGCCGTATTAAGGGCCAGAAACAATGAGACACAAACCGTATACCACCTTCGCTTTCTTTAAAGCCGCCGTTGCAGGCTCCGGCCTGCTGGTTGTACTGCTGGCCTTCCTTGAATGGGGGCTGGGCCTGCCGGTTTTTCTGCCCGGCATCGCGCTGCTGCTACTGGCCTTTTCGGTGCTTGGCTTCCGCATCCTGCAGCTCATCTACAAGTTCCAGCTCAGCCGTATCCACGATACCAACCAGGTGGAGGCGCTGCTCTGGCTCTACTCCCGCTTTACCCCTTCCGTCAACCTGCCCGCTATGCGCGAGGTGGCCGGATCGCCGGATTTCCTCAAGGTGCTGGTAGAGTATTACTACAGCCACCAGCCTCAGGTGATCGTAGAAGCCGGCTCGGGCGTCTCTTCCATCATCCTTTCTGAAGTGCTGAAAAAGGAGGGTAGTACGACGCGCCACTACGCCCTCGACCACCTGGAAAAATATGCCGGGCTTACCAGCGAAAAGGTGCTCAACCCGCACAGCGAAGTACTCTTCGCTCCGCTGAAGGCATACCATATTGACGGCAATAGCTGGAAATGGTACGACATCAACGTGCTGGAGAAGGTCGATAAGATCGACATGCTCGTCATCGACGGCCCTACGGAAGATATCCAACCGCTGGCCCGCTATCCGGCGCTGCCCCTGCTGAAAGAGAAACTCAGCGACAGGGTGGTCATCATCCTTGACGATACCAACCGCAGGGACGAACAGCGCATCATCCAGCTCTGGCAAAAGGAGTTCGGCCTGCATGCCAAATCGATGTTCACAGAAAAAGGTACGGTAGTGATGTGGCGCTAGCGCCTCGCCCTTAACTGCTTCAGTTTCCCCATTTTCTCAACTGCCTGAGCACAGCCGAGAGGTCTTTCGGCAATGGTGCTTCAAAGGCCATCGGCTGCCCGGTAGCGGGGTGTTCCAGCTCCAGTTTCCATGCGTGCAGAGACAGGCGGCTCATCAACGGGCGTTCTTCCTGGCCGCGGCCCAGGTGATAGCCGCGTTGCTTGATATCCGATAGGAGCAGCGCTTCGCGCCGGCCGTAAAGCGCATCTATGGCAAGCGGATACCCGATGGAGGCGAAATGAACCCTGATCTGGTGGGTGCGGCCGGTCTCGATCTCCACCTCGGCCAGGCTGAATGCCCTGAAGTTTTCCAGTATGCGGTAGCTGGTGCGTGCGGCCTTGCCCTTTCGCGCGGTTTTCATCTTGCCCGGGTGAGCGGGGTCTGCGGCTATCGGGCTGTCGATGATACCTTCGGCTTGTAACGGCCTGCCGTCCAGTAGGGCGAGGTATGTTTTGCGTGTACTACGTGCTTCGAACTGCTGGGAGAGGTGTTTGTGCGCTTCTTCATTGCGGGCGAACGCGATGAGCCCGCTGGTATCCCGGTCGATGCGGTGTACCGTCAGTACTCTGGTGTAGTGCTCGTTGAGCAGGCTCAGCAGGCTGGGCTCGCCCTTGTCGTAGCGGCCGGGAATACTGAGCAGTCCCGCCGGCTTGCTGGCAACTAATAACACTTCATCTTCATAAATGATCTCCGGCTGGAATTTGGACATAGTGGTCAGAGGTTTCTGAAGAAATGCCTGTGGCGGGCGTAATACGACCAGACGATGCTGCCCCCATACCGCCCCGTATGCACCCGCGACGGGCCTATGCTGGCCTTCCGGGCCAGCGCAGCAGCCCGCCTGCGCTTTTGCAGGGTGTATCCGAAACGCGGGTAAAACGACCAGTGGGCCCGAACGATGGACCGGATGAGCGCGAATTTGCCCTGCGACAGGAAAAGCAGGCCTGCCAGGCCGTCGAGCAGCAGGCGCATGGGCAGTATCCAGGACAGCCGCAGCGGCGTTTCGTTCTTCAGCAGCGTGAAGAGGCTGTTTCGGAAATTGAGGTATACCTTGCGGGGCGTGTGGTAAGACAGGGTGCCCCCACCGACGTGGTACACTACAGATTGGGGTTGAACCATCACCTTATACCCGGAGCGCTTGATACGCCAACACAGGTCGATCTCTTCGGAATGGGCAAAGTAGTCGGCGTCGAACCCATCCAGCGCCTGGAACAGCTGGCTTCTTACAAAAAATGCCGCGCCGGTGGCCCAGAATATCTCCTGTTTTTTGTCGTACTGCCCGTCGTCTTTTTCGGTAACGGCAAAAATGCGCCCCCGGCAGAAAGGGTACCCCATAGCGTCGAGCCACCCACCGGATGCTCCGGCGTATTCGAAATAGCCGCGTTCATCGTAGGCCAGTATCTTCGGCTGGCAGGCACCTATGGCCGGGTCCTTTTCCATCATGCGAATAACGGGTTCGATCCAGTCCGGTGGCACTTCCACATCCGAATTCAGCAGCACGTAATAGGGCGCGTCCACCTGCTGCAGGGCCAGGTTGTAGCCCTGGGCATAACCGTAGTTGTTGCGCAGGTCGATATGGCGCACCTCTGGAAAGTGCTCCGCCAGAAAGGCCAGAGATCCATCGGTGGAGCCGTTATCAGCTACGATGACCTCACAGTTGGGATAAGTACTGGCCAGCACGCCGGGCAGGAACTGCTGCAGGTAGGCCCGCCCGTTGTAGTTGAGGATGACGACCGCCACGCCGGGGTACTGGCTCATTTTTTTTTCCCACTCGGCCGTCGGCCGGGCAGCCAGGGCTTGCTGCGTGAAACTTCGGTCCTTTTCCAATTGCGCTTTCAGCGCTTCCAGGCTTTCGAACTGCTGATCGTCGCGGATGCGCTGTACGAGCTCCAGCCGGAGCTCGTCGCCGTATATCGTTTTGTCGAAATCGAAAATATTGACTTCGGTGGTCCGGTTCTTAAATTGCTTGAGGGTGGGGCGGTCGCCGATATAGAGCATGCCGCCGTACCGCTTTTTCTCGTGGTGCACCCATACCGCGTAGATGCCCGGCGGAGGCACCAGCTTATACTTCTCGACAGCCTCGAGGTTGGCCGTGGGAAAGCCGATCTTCCCACCGATCTTGTTGCCGTGGCCTACCGTCCCGCTAAGGGGGAAATAGTGCCCCAGGAAGCGCTGGGCCGTCTCCATATCGCCGGTTTCCAATGCCCGCCGTACTTTGGTGGAGCTCACCGTAATATCTTCGACCTCCTGCTTGGGGATCTCCACGACGCTATATCCGCATTCCTGCCCATGCCATTTCAGGTAGTTGATGTCGCCCTGCCGGTTCAGGCCGAAGCGGTGGTCGAACCCGATGACGATGTAGCGGGGGTGGAATTTTTCAACCAGGAACTTCTGGATGTATTCGTCGGCGCTGAGCTGCGAAAATTCAATAGTAAAGGGAACGACCACCACATTGTCTATCCCGTACCGGTGCAATAGTTGAACTTTCTCATCGGTAGTGGTGATCAGCTTCATACTGTCGTCCTTGGGATAGACGACCAGCCGGGGGTGTGGGTGGAAGGTGATGACGATGCTCTCGCCTTCAATGCTCTCGGCCAGGTTGGCCACTTTTTGCAATATCTGCTGATGGCCGATATGGACGCCATCGAAGGAACCAATCGTTACAACGGCATTGCGAAAAGGAGGTAGCTTGTTCAGGTCATTAAACACTTTCATGGCAGTGCAAATGTAAGTGGAAAACTGTTGTATCCCCTCAATTGTTTGTACTTTTGTGCGGTACTGCTTAACAACAATTAATCCAAATCTAAACTACTTGCTGTGAGTTTCGATAATTCCAAGATCGTTAGAGCGCTGGCCCAGGTGATCGACCCCAGTACAGGACAGGATATCATCACTGTCAATATGCTGCGCGACCTGTCCGTTGATGGCAACAATGTAAATTTTTCCCTCGAATTGACTTCTCTCGACGCCAAAAATAAGTCGGAGCTCAACTTTGCCTGTATACAGGCTGTGCAGGAAGTATACCCCGAAGCGAACGTCAACGTTCACATGATCGCCCGAACGCCTAATGCCCAACAGCCGGCCAGCCCGCTGCGGCAGATACACAACATCATCGCAGTGGCCTCGGGCAAAGGAGGAGTGGGTAAATCCACTATCGCCGTCA
This sequence comes from Lewinellaceae bacterium, assembly GCA_020636255.1. GTDB lineage: Bacteria > Bacteroidota > Bacteroidia > Chitinophagales > Saprospiraceae > JACJYE01. Next base: position 60,903 of record JACJYE010000008.1, on the reverse strand, counting down.
ACCTGGCCCTGGGGCTGAAAAAGCTGGGCGCGCGGGTAGGCCTTATCGATGCCGACCTGTACGGCCCCTCCATCCCGACTATGCTGGGCCTGAATGGGCAGCGGCCAAAGGTACAAACCGTTTATGACCAACCCAAGATGGTGCCCCTCCAGGCTTACGGCCTGCCCGTGATGTCCATCGGGTTTATCATCGAGCCCGAACAGGCCGTCGTGTTGCGGGGGCCGCGCCTGGCCGGTATCATCAAACAGTTTTTTGAGGATACCATCTGGCCGGAGCTCGACTATCTCATCGTTGACCTGCCTCCGGGCACCGGCGACATCCAGCTTACGCTCGTACAGACCGTGCCGGTAACAGGGGCCGTTATGGTCACCACTCCTCAGGAAGTGGCGGTTGCCGATGCGGTCAAGGCCATGAACATGTTCCTGATCCCTTCTGTTAATGTTCCGGTCCTGGGCGTCGTGGAAAATATGGCCTGGTTTACTCCGGCTGAATTGCCCGAAAACAAATATTACATCTTCGGGCAGGGTGGCGGCCAGAAACTGGCCCAAATGAGCGGCGCCGAGTTGCTGGGCCAGGTGCCCATCGTTCAAGGCATCCGCGAATCGGGCGACAATGGCGACCCCGTCGTGCTCAAAGAGGTGCCCGTGGCCACCGACGCTTTGATGAAAGTAGCGGAAAATACGGCCCGGCAGGTCGCTATCCGTAACGAACGGATGGAGCCCACTCAGGTCGTCAGGATAAACGAATAAAGAACGTGGCCTTATCCGTGGCAAGGCGGGTATGAGGTAGCATTTTCTGAACTGTCAAACCCACATCATGTCAGGAATAGAGAAAAAGAAATTGCTGCGCAGGGTCGATCAGGCCCTCGACGACGTCAGGCCGCACCTGGCTGTCGATGGCGGCAATGTCGAAGTGGTGGATATCACGGAAGACAAGATCGTGAAGATCAGGTGGATAGGCGCCTGCAAAGACTGCGGCATGTCGATGATGACCCTTCGGGCCGGCATCGAACAGACGCTCATCGGGCGGGTGCCCGAAGTGGCCGGCGTAGAGGCAGTGAACGGGCTGGAAGGCTGAGGTAGATGCCCCCCGCTTCTGTTGAGTGGGGATAGTTCAATCAAGTGTGTCGCCGCCCAGTTACTTACTCGTCGAACTTCCTGTACAGTATCACCACCGAACGCGCCTGCACTTCTATTGCCTTGCCTTTCGCAGTGGGCGCATCATCTGCTTTCAGACAAGCTTCTTTTCCGGCTACATAAGTGTCAATGATCCGTTTCCACTTTCGTTTCCCACCCAGTAGGCCAAACGTCAGGGGCTCCCAGTAGGCATTGATCATCACATGCAGCTGGTGGCCATATTCCCTGTTGTCGAGGGTGTATGCCAGCGAGTGGGAGTAGTGGCCCCAGTCGGGGTGGTATAAGCTGGTGCCGTGAAAGGTGCAGCTGGTGCCGTTGGCCGGTGAGGAAGCGTTCCAGTATGCTTCTTCCTGAAAGAACTTTTCGGACAGGTTGAAACGGATCAGCCGTTTGACGAATTCCAGCAGCTCGGTGTTTTCCTGCACCTGATTCCAGTTGAACCAACTCAGCTCGTCATCCTGGCAATAAGCGTTGTTGTTGCCCTGCTGGCTGCGCCTGATCTCGTCGCCCATCTGCAGCATAGGCGTCCCCTGAGACACCATCAATAGTACCAGGAAGTTTTTGATCTGGCGAATGCGCAGCTGTTCGATCTCCGGGTTGTCGACGGGCCCTTCCGTGCCGCAGTTCCAGCTGAAGTTGGTGTCCGTTCCGTCGCGGTTGTCTTCACCGTTGGCGTGGTTGTGTTTGTCGTTGTATGATACCAGGTCGTTAAGGGTAAAACCGTCGTGGCAATCCACGAAATTGATACTGCGGTTGGGGTCGCGCATCAGGGTGTGGAATAGGTCGGGGCTGGCACAGAGGCGCCGGGCGGCTTTTTCGGCCAGGCCTTCGTCGCCTTTCATGAAGCGGCGGATATCGTCGCGGTATTGCCCGTTCCATTCCGCCCACTTATCACCTATAAAGGACCCCACCTGATACTGGTGTACATCCCAGGCTTCGGCGATGATCTTGGTAGAGGCCAGTACAGGGTCTGACTCGATGGACCAGAGCACAGGCGGGTTGTCGATCGGCTTGCCGTTCTCGTCGCGTGCCAGTACGGAGGCCAGGTCGAAGCGGAACCCGTCGACATGCATTTCCGATACCCAGTATTTGAGGCAGTCCAGGATCATCCTGCGTACCACCGAGTGGTTGGCATTGAGCGAGTTACCGGTGCCGGTGAAGTTGTAATAGCGGTGGAAGTGTTCCTTTTCCAACAGGTAGTAAGCCCTGTTTTCAATGCCCTTCAGGGAAAGGGTGGGCCCCTTGTCATCTCCTTCTGCGGTATGGTTGAATACCACGTCAAGGATGACCTCTATCCCTGCCCGGTGTAGTGCTTTGACCATGTCGCGGAACTCGTTGATGCGCCCGATGGGGTCGGCCGTGCTGGCATAGGCGTGGTGAGGGGCGAAGAAGGCGATAGGGCTGTAGCCCCAGTAGTTTACCAACTGCTCATTGGGCACGTCATACGGGTCGAATTGCTGCACCGGCATCAGCTCGACTGCGGTGATACCCAGCTCTTTAAGGTAAGGTATCTTCTCGATGAGCCCTCTGTAAGTACCCCGCCATTCTTCCCGAACACCTGAAGAGGGGTGTTTGGTGAACCCGCCCAGGTGCATTTCATAGATGATGGACTTGGCAAAAGGGTGTTTGATCGGACGGTCGCCTTCCCAGTCGTAATGATTGGGGCCCACCACGATGCTTTTAATAGCGCGGGCGCAATTATCACCAGGTTGTATGGCGGCGCTTCGGTCGTAGGCTTCCATGGCCACGGCCCGGGCGTAAGGGTCGATGAGCACCTTGTGCGGGTCAAAGCGATAACCTTCTTCCGGCACGAAAGGGCCATGGACGCGCCACCCGTACAACTGCCCCTGCTGTATTCCGGGGATAAAAATATGCCAGTAATAAAAGGTCTTGTTGGTTTTGGGGTCCAGGTGAAAAGCATGCTCGGGATAGTCATGCCCATCTGTGTTGAACAGAAGCAGCTCTACCGCTGTCGCATTTTTGGAAAAGAGGCAGAAATTGGCCCCTTCGGGATATAAAGTCGCACCTAGTGGATAACTTCTACCGGCTTTTGGCCTGATGGTCTTTTTCATGAATGTCCAGTCTTTTATCTGACGCCCCTGGCTTTATCCAGCTACAGGCGGCTGATCCCTGCTCACGCCTGCCAATCGCGCACCCATTTTCCGGAAACGCCCATCTTGCCGAGGATCACTTTGAAATAGGAGGTCTTTCGGAATTCGCTCCACGCCGTATGGTTGAGCAGGAAAATACACCCCCCTACGCGGCGGCTGACGGCTTCTGAAATATATCGGAATGCCAGTTCCATATCGCCCAGTTGCTGGGCCAGGGAGGCTATTTCCATAAGGTTGGCACCTGCTGGCGATTCCTGATGCATTTGCTCCAGCCGGTACAGGCACTTACGGGCCTGCTCGGGGCGGTTGGTAAGCGAATAAAGGCGCCCCCGCATCATAACGTATATTTTTAACTGCGGATTGCCATCCGGCAGGCGGATGCTAAGGGTTGACTCTGCTTCCGTATATCTGCTCAGCCCCATCAGCGCCCAGGCTTTGTGGAAAGGCAGCATTTCACTTTGAGGGAACAAGCCCAGCGCTTTCTCCGTCAACTGCAAAGCTTCGCCGAACCTGCCGGAACAGAGCAATAGCTCGGCCAGGAACGTATGGGCGATGAGGGATACAGGGTCCAGCTGCAGGGTGTGTTCCAGCAGGGCGATGCCTTCGTCATAGGCTCCGGTGATGTTCAGCAGGAGTGCATAGGTATAGTGGTAGGCCGTATTGTTGGGGTTGATGGTATGGGCTTTCTCAAAAGCGCTGAAAGCTGCATCGAGGTCCCAGTCAAGGAACATAGATACGCCGGCCAGGGCGCAGTAGGCAAGCTCTTGTTTATTGTCGAGGGCCAGTGCTTTTTCGGCCGCTTTGCGGGCATGGGGTAACGATGCCTCGGCGGGCATGGCCCCAATAGCAGCCAGGTAGGAATAACAGAAGGAAAGCAGCGCCCATGCTTTGGCAAACTGCGGGTCGATGCTCAGCGCCTGCCTGTAGTAATCGATAGCGGCGGCGGCCGATTCAGGGGTGTACTGGTTCCAGTGATACAGGCCTTTGAGGTAGAGGTTGTAAGCTTCCGGATCAGCCGGGGCCCGCCCTTCCTGCACCTGCATCTTTTCCCCGACCAGCCCCAGCTGTTCCTTGAGCTTGTTGGAGATGCTGGCGGCTATTTCATCCTGCACGGCGAAGATATCGTCCAGCGTTCGGTCATACGTTTCGGAAAACAGGTGGTACCCGTCTTCCGTATTGATAAGCTGCGCCGTGATGCGCACGCGGTTGCCGGCCTTTCGGACACTGCCCTCCAGTACAGTCTCCACATTGAGTTTCTGTCCGATAGCGCGAACATCTTCGGTTTTCCCCTTAAAAACGAAAGAGGAAGTACGGGCTGTTACTTTCAGTGCCTCTTCGCGGCAAAGGGCATTGAGGATCTCTTCGGTGATACCGTCGCTGAAGTATTCATTCTCCGGGTCGGAACTCATATTGAGGAAGGGCAGCACAGCTATGCTCCGCTTGTCGCGTTGCCCTTTGCCTTCCAACTCATGTGGTGCAGGCATCTTCAGCGCAGGGTGTTCCAGAGCGTATAGCTTGACCTCTTTTTTGATGTTCTTGAGCCTGAATAGCCCCAGCGCCCTGCTGTTTATGGTGGGCTGGTTCTTCAGGTCGTCGTATACTTTTTCTGAAAAGAGCACCGCGCCGGGAACGGAAAAGCTTTCAATTCGGGAAGCGACGTTGATGCTTTCGCCAAAGACGTGGTTGCCGTCCAGCAATACATCACCCGCGTGCAGGCCAATGCGGACCGGGACCGTTGGATCTTCGATGAGTTTTTCCTGGATCAGGGCAGCACAATGCACTGCTTCGACGGATGATGGAAAAAGGCTCAGCGCCCCGTCGCCATAAAACTGATGTATGCGGCCGTTGTGGCGCGTAACGACCTCCCTAAGCGTGTCTTCCATGCGGTTGCGTTGCCGCAGTGCAAGTTGCTCATCTTCGTCCATCATCCGGGAATAGCCTACCATGTCGCAAAACATGACGGTCAGTAATTGCCGTTGGGGGCTGTTGCTCATGTATTTCTGTGGTTCGTGTTGGTAGGTACAAGATAATGGTATTCGGGCATCCCAGCTACACTTCACTGCGCATTGGCGTGTTTTTCTGCGCGTTGAAAACCCAAAGCCCGCCCGAGCATCGCGCTCCAGGCAGGCTTTGGGTTAATCAAGGCAGGGGCTGTTGCGCTTATGCCGGGCTGGTTTCTTTAACCTTTTGTTGTTCCAGGTACTTTTCCATCAGTTCCGGTACTTTTTCAAAGATGCCGGAAAAGTTGCCTTTCGCTCTTGTTGAGATAAAGCTGATCTCCGAACCACGGCTGGCCAGGAAGCCTATGGGTTCAATGCCCATGCCACCACCGATGCCCATGCCTTCGCCATGCCCCTGGTTGTTTGGGGCTTCGCCTTCGCCACCGCCGGAGCCAAAGCCCATGCCGATGCGGATGACCGGCACGCAGCTGAACTCACCCAATTGGAATTGCTGCCCGATAACAGTTTCTGTTTTCGCTTCCGACTTCAGGAATTCGGTGATCTTCGGAAGCATCTCTTCGAAATTGATCTTCATAAGGGAAGGTTTAAGTGTGGAAAATTGTAAAATAAAGGGCGTGCTGCCGGCTGCAGACAAGCCTTAACCGGCAAGGCGCCGTATGCTGAGTTTGGTGTTGGGGTTAGCGCCTGGTTTCATTTCCGTTACCTCAGGGCAGCCCATCCGAGCTTCCACAGCCGGTTCTCTACTTCCAACCGGCATTCGTTCCTGCCCTGAAAGTTAATCCTGGCGCGCTGCCGCAGAGGATGTATGGCATACAGGAGCGAGAACAGCCAGGCATCCCAGACATAATCGCCGGTATCCAGGTCCAAACTGAATTCTTTGACGGTGAAAGTTTTGAGCATGCGCATCGCTTTGCGGAAGGAAATCTTGCTGCGCCGCTTTTTCTTTGGGTGCTTTGCCTTCTGTTTGGCTTTTCGGGCACTCCGCTCAGAAAACTGCTGGAGTGGGAAAAAATCTTTTCCCCACGGCCCGGCTTGCAGGTGGATCACAATATCACCATGCAGTATCATGGCCTCAACGCTGCCTATTCCCCACCATTTTAACCAATACTCGCCGCGGTAAGTATCTATTCGGAGCGATAGGGGAGCGGCCAGTATCCAGAAGAGTAAAACCAGTATAATGCCGAGAACGATGGCAAGAATGACCATAGTCCTTTCCTTTTTGCGCTGCAAAGGTAAGGGTAACTTTTTCGAAAGGCAATGAGCTTTGTCATGCCTGGCTCGGCCGCCGTAGGATTGCTTACCGGCCTCTGGCCAGCCGGAGCAGGGCCCCGCCGGTGACGGCGCCAACCGTAAGGCCTGCAGTGATGCCGCCTAATGCACCGTACAGCACGATAAGTGCCCAATGAGTGGATGCGTCGGGGAGGGAAGCGCTCAGGAAGATAAAACACATGCCGGCGGCCCAGCCCAGGGCATTGGCGGGTATCCAGATGATGGAGCGCCGGTTGTGAGGTTTGAGGAGAAGCCACTGGAAATACCCGAACAGGCCGCCGAGGAATAGCCCCATCAGGGCTGCCAGGCTGAAAAACGCTATAGCGGGCATGTCTTCCATACCGTTGCTGTTGGCTGCGCTATCGTTAAAAAACAGAGACGGCGCCATGCCCAGTATCCACCCCAGAACGGCTGCAGCAACGGTGTAGATGAGCCACTGCTTTCGGCTCACCTGCCAGAACACTTCCTTTAGGATCTTCCACTGGAAGCTGGCCAGGATACTCCCTTCAATGACTCCCGCCAGACACATAAAAAAGAGGTTTAATAATTTGTCTTCTGCGGTTACCGGCTCGCCGAGCAGATAGCGGTGGCCAATGGCGATGGCAGCAGCGGCGGCTATGCCGAGAAACTCCCCCGCACCGCAGGCAATAACCCAGCGGCGCCACAGGCCGGTGGGCGAAGGGGCAACGCCTTGCCCGTTGGCGTTTTCGTCTTGGTATAAGCTAGTCATCGCGTAAATTCAGTTGCTGTCGACGGCCCTGCCGCTTCCCGTAATGGTGGTGTTGAGCATTGGGTGCCCCTTGTAGAAAACGCTTCCGCTACCGGTAATGGTGGCCTCAAGCAGGTTGTGCACCTGTACCTCGGCATCACCTGAACCGGTGAGCAGAATATCTGCCTGCTGGGTTTCGAAGCCGAAACCCAGGAAATCGCCAGAACCGGTAACGCTTAGTTTCAGCTTGTCGGCCTGGCCATTGAGCAGGAAGTCTCCCGAGCCGGTGATCAGTAGTTCAGCTTCATTGGCCAGTAGGTTCAGTGCGATGTTGCCACTTCCAAAGTTGCCGGCGGTAAAGGCGCCGGCTTCCAGAGGTGTGTCGCTTGAGATGTCTGCCGCGGATGAGTTGGATATCTTGTTAAAGGCCGGGTTGGCCAGGAATAACTGTGGGCGGTCCTGGGCATTGATGCACTTACGGGTCTCGATAGACAACTTGCCGCCGTTGATGTTGAGCCCAACTTCATCGGCCAGGTTCTCATAAGTGTGGAGTTCGGCGGATGGGGCCGGCCCCTGGGATATGATAACGTCGACATCACCCAGCAGTTCTATTTCATCATAGGGCGACAACTCGTACACAGTAGTAATGATGCTGCCACGCCCGTCGAGGCAATTCCCAAACGGAGATTCGTCATCATCGATAATGATGCATCCGCTCCATAAGAGGAGATGTAAAGCGAAAATGGGAAATAATAAGCGTTTCATGCCTGGGCTCATTCAGAAAACAGCCCTACTGCTGTTTGTCCGTTTTTTTTTCACTGTTGGTAGAAGGTTTATCGCCCTCTTCCTTTTTATCAGGGATCTTGTCGTATTGTTTCTTGTTGAACTCAGCGCTCAGCACGTTTTCATCCGTGCGGACCTTCTCCAGCATCTGGTCCGGGGAAACGAGGGAGTCGTCGAAGGAGAATATCCAGTAGCCGGTATCGCCAAACTGGCGTTCGGCGACCATGTCGGCTTCGATATAGTTCTCTGCCCATTCTTCAGGGCTAATGCCGTCATCGAGTTCTACGACCAGCTCATTGGGTATGATGTAGTCCGGTTTCGTATCCTGAGGAGGTTCCTTGAGTTCCCATCCATCCGGGTCATTGGCCACCTGGTCGAGAATACTTTCGAGCCATTTGACGGCGTTGGGCCTTACCTCCTTGCCGGCGATGGTCTTTTTCCGGCTGCCTTCAAAATAGGTGATCGCCACGCTCTGTACGTCGGGGATGCGGCCCGTATATACGTCGCGGTACTGCCATAGGTTGGCGCTCTTGAATTCGCGTAACAGGCGTTCCATCTGGGTTTTGTCCAGTTTTTTGACGTAAGTGCCAAGGCGTTCGGTATTGCGTTCTCCCTTGTAACTGGCCAGGCCATTCTCGAAGATCGTCAGGGTGAACACAGGGCAGTTACCGTAACAGGGGCCTTTGGCCATTTCGATGACTTTGTCTCGCCGGCCATGGGCCATAGGGGTACTGGAACCACAGGAAGTTGACAAGGCGAAAGTGAGACAAAATACGAGGAAAAGGCCCAGTGTCCTGGGGGGATTAAGATGGTCAAATCTCATCAGGAACAAGGTTTGGTTTTGCAGTGGATTGTATGTTTGGTTCGAGCAGGGAGGCTGTTGGCAGCCTTCCTGGCCGGGCCCTTCCGGTGCGAAAAGGCCAGCTCTGTAATAATGCCGGCTCCTTCCTATCGTTACAGGCCCAAGGTGAAAAAAGTTCATTTACGGCCTGCACATTATCGTTATGAATGCGCAGGATTCACCTGACAATATTAAGCTTTTTAGTGTGGATTTTTCCTCCATCCCTGATTTTTATATGATAGATTCCGCTAATAAAAGCCTGGGTGTCAATGTAAAAAAGCCCTCCCGGGACGCGATTTTTGACGAATACTAAACGGCCTGTACTGTCAAAAATTGCAATTTCGAATATATCTTTTTCCGGCAACTGAAGGGCCGTCCAGTGTGCTGCAGGGTTGTTGAGCAGGCGAATGGTGTCGTCATCAGAAGCTTCTGCCGACGCTACGGGTTGGCAGGACGACTCCAGCAATTCAGGGCGGAACGTATTGATGGCCGCCCAGGCGCGGGCTTTTTGCCCCAGCGAGAACATGGCCATGCAGGCATCGTCGGTGTAGTTCATGAAGTTCATGAACATATCGGCAGTGCCGCAGGATATGCTGGGATGGGTAGGGCATTCCCCCTGGTAGTTGTAGGCTTGTGGCGGGGTGTCGAGCACGAGGTCGTCTTCCAGGCAGAGCAGGTCTTCGAGGCTGTCGCCCCAGAGGTGTTTCAGGTTGAGCCAATGCCCGATCTCATGGGTGGTAGTACGGCCCAGGTTGTAGGGCGCGGCGGCCGTGCCCGTGGTGCCAAAACAATCCGGCCGGATAAAAACGCCGGCTTCGTCAGGTGGGGCAGGCGAGGCCTGGCCGGGCAAAGGAGCATCGCCACAGGCGCCATCGGTGCGGCCTGCCACCCAGATGTTGAGATAATGGGCGGGGTCGATGGCATCGTGGCCACCCAGGTTGTTATAACAAACGCGCCTTTTCCCTCCCATGATCTGTGTGCCGATGCCGGCGGCCTCGGTTTGCGTGCGGGTGGTGGCCACCAGGCAGAATTCCATTTCCATATCGGCGACGAACAGGCCGAAGATCGTCGGCACTCCGGCCACTTCCGCATTATCCGCGCGAAAATCCCGGTTCAGCACGTCGATCTGCGATGCGATCTGTGCGTCGGAGATGTTCTCGGAAGAGGTATGCCATACGACATGTACGACTACGGGTATGACGAGGATATCTCTAGGTGTTACACGCTGCTGTGTTTCGCCTGGGCCGGGCATGAAGCTTTCACCTGTGTGTCCACCCCATAAGGCAGGCGTGCCACAGCGATTCTGCCCCTGGAGATTAAGGGCTGCCAGCAAAACAGAACACAGAACGGCAAATCTCATTTAAACTTACTCCCCGCTCAGGAATTCGTATAGTTCGTCAAGTTTGGGCGCCAGGATGATCTCCGTACGCCGGTTTTTGGCCTTGCCGGCGGAGGTGCTGTTGTCGGCCTTAGGCTGGTACTCGCCACGGCCGGCAGCGGTGATCTTTTCCGGGTTGACGCCAAAGGAGGACAGCAGGTTGGTCACGGCAACTGCACGGCTGACACTCAGGTTCCAGTTCGCATCGGCGCTGCCGTCAGAGTCGGTATGCCCTTCCACCAGGATGTCGATATCCGGGTTGGCCTTTAAGGCTTCGGCCACCTGGCGCAGCGCGTCTTTACCCTTAGGGTCGATGCGGGTGCTGCCGCTGGGGAAGAGCAGGCTGGAACTGAGCGAGAGGTAGAGCTTGCCACCGCGTTCTTCCACCGAGAGGTCATCGCTGGTGAAGTTCCGCAAAATGGCAGTCAGCCTATCGCGCACGTCCTTCATATTGTTCTCCCGCAGGCTGAGCATTTGCTCCAGGTCGTGGATGCGGATATTCTTGTCCTGAAGGGTTCCTTTCATGCTCGTATAGTCGTATTCCATAGCGTTGAGGCGGGAGTCCTTCTGGTATAATTCATATTCCATGGCATCCAGCTTCTGCTTATTCACATCGAGGTTCTGCTGCTGGTCCGACAGCTGGTGTTCCAGGCTGTATTTTTCATAGGAGGCCGTGGCGTCCAGCTCGTTGCGTTCTTTTGCCAGGCTCTCGATCCTGTCGAGCGCTTCCCGGTAACTGCGGTAAAGGCTTTGGTTGGTGACCACATACTGTTCCAGTTCCAGGCGGGTATTGCGGGTATCGATCTCGAGCTGGCGGTTATCTTCAGCCAGTTTGTTGTATTCGTTGCGGATGGAATCGGATGCCTGTGCTTCCGATTGGTAGTAATCCCTGACTTCTTCCAGTTCCTGGTATTCCTTGCGGGTTACGCAACTGGAAAACAGGGCCAGAGCAGCGATCAAAAAAAGGCCAAAATGTTTCATAGAATGGATTGTTGAGGTAAAAAAGCGTGAACTCAGATGACACAAGGTAATAAAATTAACGCTTTTTAAACAAGCACAAGTTTACTGCGCTAACTTTCGGGCGGGAACTTTTATACCTTTGGAGGCAAAAAATAACCCATGAAAAGATTGTCATTTTTGTTGCTGCTGTCTCTCGTGTTCCTGCACTGCGCCCCCGAGCATTCGGGAAATACCACTTCCGCCGCCTCCGGGCAGGCCATGACAGATACCCTGGGCGCCCCGGCAGGTGAAACGCAGGCTTCCGCCGCCCGGCCCGTAAAAGCGGAGACTGAAGCGGACAGCCGCAAAGCAGAGGAAAAACCTGAAGTGGGTTCACGGGCCGCTAACCAACCGCCGCAGAGCGGCCAGGTGCTTACCCTGAATGCAAAAGGAGGCGAAGCGAAAGCAGGCGGCAAGGTTTGCGTCGACGTGCAGGTCCGGGATTTCAACAATCTGCTGTCCATGCAGTATACTATGGCATGGGATGCCAACCTCCTGGCTTTTACCGATATTCGCAATTTTGGCTTGCCAGGCCTCAACGGCCAGAACTTCGGCGCCCACCGCACGGCCGAAGGCCTGCTCACTTTCGTTTGGATCGACGGCACCCTGCGCGGGGTCACTATCCCCGATAACAGCACCATCTTTTCGGTCTGCTTCGACGTCAAAGGCCAGGCCGGCCAGGCGGCTACCTTCCGCTTTACGGATAAGCCGACGGCATTCGAATCAGTCGACGTCAATGAAGAGCTGGTCCGGATAAACCCGGTGGAAGGCAAGGTGGCGATACGATGAATGTAATGGTGATTGCCAAAGCTCCATGGTTCCCCTCTGGATCTCCCGCGAAGTCCGCGCGAAGTCCGCGAAGTGTGGTAAAATACCTTAGCGCCCTTAGCGGGAACCTTCAGGGTTTCTCCCGCGAAGGCAGCGAAGGCATGAGATAAATGCCTTCTGCGCCTGAAAACCAGCAATCAATAAGTTACCGTCGACAAGTCGACGACGAAGCCTTTTATCTTGTGTTTTTTCTGTAGGTTTTTCAGGTAGTTGTTGGCGGCCGACTCGCTTTCAAAGGGGCCGAGCAGTATTTTGTAGATAGGGTTGGTTTTCCCTTTTTCGATGCTGATCAGGATGTTATCGAACCACTTGGCCTGGAGGTCGGCTACCTGCTGGAAGACGTTCTCGTAATTTTCGAGGGAGGCGACCTGAACGGCGAAGCCCTTTTCGCCGGGCTTCTCTATGGCGATCTTATACAGGCCGTACTTTTGGTATTCCTTGCCTACGAGTTGGGGCTTGGCGTTGGTGCCTTTAGATGCCGTACTTGTTTTAGCCTCCTGTTTGGCCGCTGTTTGGCTTTCCGTTTTGGTGGTTTCGATGCGCTTGGCTGAGGCATCGTCGTAAGAGGATGGAGTGTTACTACTGGTATTTTCCGCTTTGGGCTTATCCTCTTTTGCCACCGTTTGCTCTGTTGTGGCCTTGCCCCGTTTTACCACTTCCACTTTTACTTCCGCAACGCCTTCTTTGAGCATCCCCAGCTTTTCCGCGGCTGCCCGCGAGAGGTCCACGACGCGGCCGGTGATGTAGGGGCCCCGGTCGTTGACCCGCACGATGACAGATTTATTATTGTCCAGCCTCGTTACCCGGAGCATGGTGTTGAAGGGGTGGCGCATGTGGGCGGCCGTCATCTGGTTAGGGTTGTATGTCTCTCCCGAGTTCGTTTTTCTGCCTTCAAAATCATCGTGGTAATAGGCGGCCAGCCCGAATTCTTCACCCGAGCTTTCGGTATCGGATTGCGCGTTTATTACCGAAGAAGTGAATAGAAGCAGGGCTAAGGGAAGGAGCTTGCTGAAGTAACCTCTCATGATTCTTTCGTTTTTGGATGTTGGATAATATCAAGACGGTTTTGCGGATTCCGGGCGGCTGGCGCGTACCGGTTTGCATGTGGGTTATCCCAATATAGACATTTCGGCAGCTTATGGCTAATAAGTAGTGTTCAAAAAATGAGTTGCCTGCCTAAAATACGGTTTACTTTAATGGAACGGATGGCAGGCCTTAAAATTATCCCGCCGCGGCCTGCAGGCCCTGCAGCAGGCCGATCCCCATGAGGATGCCTCCGATGGCCTTGTTCATCCAGTGCTGTATGAGCTGGCATCGCTGGCTGATCAGCTGCCCCAGCAGGCCGAAGAGCAGCAGGGCGCCAAGCTTACCCAATGATACGCCTAAGAAAAAAGCGATGACGATCTGAAGCGATTGGTGGGTATTGATATGTATGGAGCGGCTTGCATCCAGGTAAGCCAGTACGAAGATCCAGAACGGGATGGCCTGGGGATTGAGCAAGGCGATGAAAAGCCCGCGCACGAAATTGCTTTTATGCCGCCGCTGCCGCTGCTGCTGGGCGGTTTTGTCTTTGCGCAGCATGAAAACAAGCCCGATGCCCAGGAACAGGAAAGCGGCAAGTAGCCTGGCCCAAAGATGGGTGTTGAGGAAAGTGCTGATGCTATGGTTGAACTCCAGCGCAATAAACGATTGCCCGATCTCTACCACGGCCGCTGCTGCCGAGAACCACAGGCCCGCTCGGAAACTCTGCCGGATCGTGGTATCTACAACCGAGAGGTTGATCGGCCCGAAGGGGAGGGAGCCCAGAAAGGATGCCAGGCAGGCGATCAGAAAGACGAACATCGGTTGCAAAGCCATGGCTGCGGTATGATTTGTTGGTTTCGGGTGCAATATTACAACTTTTTATCCGGCGGGAAATGTACTGCATTGAACTATTCGAGGCCATATTTTGTACCTTTGTAACCATTAAAAAACAAGTTCGACGATTTTGCAATGTGGCGTAGGCTGGAAGCTTTAGAAAAGCTGGAAGGCATGCCACATCGCAAGATCTCCAACAAAGAACTTATTTTTTAAACACTGTTTTTCAGCCTTAAAATATTCGCAAACGCCAATAAAGGAAACGGAAAGAGCATGAGCAAGCACGGCAAAGTATTGGTGGCCATGAGCGGCGGCATCGACAGCACGGTAGCCGCCATGATGCTGCACCAGCAGGGGTATGAAGTTGTTGGCATTACCATGAAGACATGGGATTATGCCAATTCCGGCGGCTCTTCAAAAGAAACGGGCTGCTGCAGCCTCGACTCGATCAACGATGCCCGGCAGGTAGCGGTCAATATGGGTTTCCACCATTTTATCATCGACATTCGCGATGAGTTCGGAGACTATGTCATCGACAATTTTGTGGATGAATATCTCGCCGGCCGCACGCCCAACCCTTGCGTGCTGTGCAATACCCATATCAAATGGCACGCCCTGCTGAAACGCGCCGATGCACTGGACTGCGCCCATATCGTTACCGGCCATTATGCGCGCATCCACGAACGGGACGGGCGGCGCTATATTTCCAGGGCTGCCGACACCAATAAGGACCAATCGTACGTCCTCTGGGGGCTGAGCCAGGAATGCCTCGAACGCAGCCGCTTCCCGCTGGGCGATTACACCAAACCGGAAGTGCGCCAGATGGCGGCCGACTGGGGGTATGACGAGCTGTCCAAAAAGGCGGAAAGCTATGAGATATGCTTCGTGCCCGACAACGATTACCGAGGCTTTCTCAAACGCCGGGTCGACGGGCTCGAAAGCCGGCTTGCCGGCGGCGATTTCCTCAACTCCAGGGGCGAGGTGATCGGCAGGCATCAGGGGTACCCCTTTTACACCGTAGGCCAGCGCAAAGGCCTTGGCGTGGCCTTCGGCCAACCGATGTTCGTGACCGAGATCCGCCCGGAGGCCAATGCCGTGGTGCTGGGCACGGAAGACGAGCTGGTGCGCAACGGCATGACAGTTGGCGGCATCAACCTGATGAAATACGCCAGCCTGCCCGCAGATGGCATGGAAGCCGTCACCAAGATCCGGTACAAGGACAACGGCGCTTACAGCCGCATCTTCCAGGATGAGGAAAAGGTGCGGGTCGAATTTTTGGCGAACGTCAAGGGGGTCGCCCCGGGGCAGTCGGCCGTGTTCTACGAAGGCGACGACGTAGTAGGTGGCGGCATCATTCACGGCAGTTACCTGGATAGCCACAACTGAAGTATGAAGGATCACCTATCGCTTTTGCTTTTCGCATCCATGGCCCTGGCGGCGTGCAACAGCCGGCAAGTGGAAGATGTCGTGCTCGATTACGGTTACGATTACTACCCTCTGGAAGTAGGGCGCTCATGGGTGTATCAGGTCGATTCCATTATATATGACCCTGCGTTGGGCGGGACGAGCATCGACAGTTCGCGCACGTATTTCCGGGAAGTGGTGACGGATACGCTGCACGGCGAATCGGGTACGCTATTTTACCGGGTAGAGCATTATGAGCGCAAGGCCGATACCCTGCCCTGGCAGATCGGCAAGGTTTATACTCTTTCGAGAGACGAGCAGCGGGCCTACCGCGACGAAGATAACCTGCGCTTCATCAAGCTCGCCTTTCCCGTTAAAGCCGGGCAGGAATGGGATGGCAATGCCTTTTTCGACCCATTTACGCAGGTAACCGTAGCCGGAGAGCGCATCGAAATGTTCAAATCGTGGAGCTATCGCCAGCTTACCAATGGCGAACCTCAGGCGATTGGAAACCTCAGCTTTGATGATGTTATTACCGTGCAAAATGCCGATAGCCGCGACAACGTCATCGAGCTGCGCCTGGCCACAGAACAATACGCGCGGGGGGTAGGGCTGGCCTATCGCTCCCTGGACATTCTCGACACCGAATGCCGCGTTTGCTGCAACGGGGATACCGGAGACGCCTGCCAGGGCCTTTCCTGGCCTGAAAAAGCGGAAAAAGGGTTCAGCCTTCGCCAGCAATTGATCAGTTATCAGTAGGACATGGACATTATGGAGCAGTATATCCCTGTTGGGAAAACGGGTAAAACACACGGCACGGAAGGGGAGCTAAAGTTTTTCATCGAAGAGAACCTGCTCGATGATTTTCTGGAAGCGCCGGCCATCTTCCTTTCGGTCGGAGGGAAGCCGGCTCCCTTTTTCATAGAATCGGCCCGGGGAGAGAACACCCTGATCGTCAAACTGGAAGAGGTCGACACGCGTGAAGCAGCACAGCCTCTGGCCGGCGTGGAGGTCCTGCTCCGCAAAGAAGATATTACTACCGATGCTACCGGGCCGATGCCTGATTTTTCTTTCCTGGAAGGTTTCACCATCACCGACCGGAAGGCCGGGGAGATAGGGCGGATAGAGGAAGTCGCCGAATTCCCGCAACAGCTCATGGCCATTCTCACCTACAAAGGCAAAGAAACCCTTATACCCCTTAACGACGCTTTCATCCTGCATATCGACGAAGAAGCCCGCCGCATTGCCATGGACCTGCCGGAAGGGCTGCTGGAGTTGTAGAGTAGCTTTGGGGGGCATGGTTTGCCGTGAAACACCTCCCTCATCACTGCTTCACCACCCTTTTTACCCAGGTCTTTCCCTGAGCAGTGGAAAAGTGCAGCAGATAGATCCCTGCTGGTAACCCCGACAGGTCGATGGCCGTCAGGTTTTCTCCTTTGCGGATGGTTGGCGACCTATAGAACACTCTGTTCCCTTTGCCGTCGTAAACGGAAATTTCACCCTTGGTGGAGTAGTTGCTCTTTACCTTGATGGCCTTTTCCCCTTGGCGGGGCCCTTCCAGCAGTTCGAATGACAGTTCCCTGTTTTTCAGGCGTGTTTTTTCTACGGCCGAGTATTCGAAGCCTCCTTCGCTATCCAGGAGCTTGACCCGGTAATAGAGTTGTTCTTCGGGAAAAACGTCTTTGTCGATATACAGGTAAGAAGCGCTCTCGTCGCTGTTGTCGAGCGGCCGGAAGCTGGCAACGCGCTTGAACTGGCCTCCGTTGACGGAGCGTTCGAGTTCATAACCCAGGGCCTGCCGCTCATAGGCTACTTCCCAGTTCAGTTCCACGTAATCTGCAAAGGCATCGACGGCCAGGTTGATCCGGCTGGAAACGATCTGTGTAGCGCTGCCTTGAACCCAAAGACAAAAGGAGCGGGGCGGCAGGACGATGTGCACGGAATTGGGCACCTCATATTGAGGGTCATTTTCCGCGACCTGCAGTTTCGGGCTCAGCGATTCTCCCAGGATATCGGTGAAGACGTCGCCCGGCCTGAGGTTCGACGGGTTGATCTCCTGGATGACGTGCAGGGTGTCATAGGCAAAATTGATGGCAACGATCACATCCTTATGGCCGGGAGGCTGGTTGCGCTGCCCGGCAGGCGTATTGGTGCCGTCGATCTGAAAGAGGAGCACACTCGAAGCATCTACGCCTTTGGCTGCCGAGGGGTAATAGCTGGCCTTGTCGGTATCGAACCGGTTGAGGTATTCCACGCCGATGGAGCCATAGATATATTCCTTATGGGCCCGGATCAACTGGCCGATCTGTTCCCGGAGGGGCTTTTTGTTAAAATAATTGTCCAGTTCAGATTCCCTGCCATAGTAATCGCCGTAGAACACGGTGGGTAAACCGATCTGGTTATTGGTGAGGGTGTAGGCATACCCCAGCATAGGGCTGTCGATCGGGTCGTCCCAATCGCCGGCTTTGCCATTCTGGTTTTTGTAAAAAGGATGGTTGACCAGCGTGATGATATTGAAGCCTGAAGTGGCAGTCGCATCGCGGATGCTGCGTTCGAAGATGTAACGGGCATCGTAGGCCGTATCCGTTGTGGCGCGGCGTATGGCCTCGCGCAGCGGGTAGTCGTATACGCGCGGGTCGATCTCCGGGCGCGCCTCCGCCGAGAGGTTCCGGATGACTTCGCTGGCCCAGCCGCCCAGCTTTTCGGGCTCGTTATAAAAAGGCAGGTTGGCTACTATGAGCTTGGGCAGCAAGCCCTGCCGTGAAAGCTGGTTGAGCTCCCGGGCTATGGCGGCGGCGTTGATCTGGCGGGGGCTGTGCAGGCTGTAGGCAGCGACCTGGAATTGTTTGTCCAGCCTTTGCGCCTGTTGTGGCAGAGAGAGGCTGTCGGCGCCAATTTCCACTTCGGCAATGGGGTGGATGCCGTTTTTTTCCAGGCTGGCCAGCAACTGCTGTATCTTTGCCGGGCTGCCGGGTTGCAGGGCGGGTAACCACAAAAAGGAAAAACCGGTATACGCCAACTCCGGCGCCTGGCTTTCCATCCGGCTGATCCAGAAGCTGAGCGTAGCGGAATCGATGGGCGCCTGAGGGCTATCTTCCGGGCAACTCCAGTAACACCCTTGCATGATGAAGTCCTGGCTGAGGGCCTTTCCGGCCGGCAGCAGCAAGGCGAACAGGACGGCAGTCACGCGCATTTTCATGGTACAGCGGTTTAACCGGTTTTGGCTATATGACGGCGGATATGCTCACGGGGAGGGCTAACAATTTAGAAAAAACTTATTAACCCCCTGTCTTTTTACCGGATTTTTCTCTTTGGAAAGCAGGGTGAAACTTCCTAGTTTTACCGGCATCAGGCCCTCAAAAGGGCCTTCACGCGCCAATGCTTTCCATCCTTATCCCCGTTTTCAATTACGACGTCCGGCAACTGGTGCACGAATTGCGCCGGCAGGCCGGCAGCTTCTCGGCAGAATGGGAGATCCTGTGTTTTGACGACGGTTCGGAACAAAGCTGGAAAGCGAAGAACCGCCAGCTTGATGCGCTGCCGGGCGTGCGATACCGCGAATTGCCGGAAAACCTGGGCCGTTCGCGCATCCGCAACCTGCTGGCGGATGAGGCCCGTGGAGCGTACCTGTTGTTCCTCGACTGCGATTCGGAGGTTCCCGACGGCAGTTATCTGCAACGGTATGCTGCACAGCTTCACCCGGGAACCTTGCTCTATGGCGGCCGGGCATATCAGCCCTCACCTCCTGAGGAAGCGGCCCTCTGCTTCCACTGGCTCTACGGCAGCCGTCGGGAGGCCCAGCCTGCAAGCGTGCGCGAAGTGCAGCCTTACCAAAGTTTCATGACCAACAATTTCCTCATCCCCCGGGCCATTTTCCAGCAGATCCGCTTCGACGAACGCCTGCTTCAATACGGGCACGAAGATACCTTGTTCGGTTTGGAACTGAAGAAAACCGGCGTCCGCATCCTTCACCTGGATAACCCTCTGGTCCATGCCGGCCTGGAACCGGTGGATGTTTTTCTGGCCAAAACCAGGCAGGGCATTCAGAACCTGGCCTTTCTCTACCGGTCGGGCAGTGAGGCCGATACGCGGCTGCTGCGCTTTTACAGGCGGCTGCGGCGATGGGTGGGGCTTGGCCTGCTCCGCCATGCGCTTCGCTTCTGCCGCCCTGCGATGGCCCGACAACTGCATTCAAGCCACCCTTCGCTGCTCCTTTTCGACCTGTATAAATTTAGTTTGTTGCTGGACGAATTGAAGGAGGAATGAGGCTGCTGGTAAAAAATCCCTACTTTTAAGCATAAACCTGCTATTCTACCGGCATGAGAAATGAATTTACGATCTTCGCTATCCTTTCTGTTTTACTAGTCATCCTTATCGCCCATTTCTTCTGGCCGCCTTTTTGGTGGGCCTTTCTTGTCCTGGGGCCTGTGATCCTGCTTGGAATTTATGATATGGCCCAGGCCCGCCATGCGATCATGCGCAATTTCCCTATCTGGGGCCGGGGGCGTTACCTGATGGAAGAGCTGCGCCCAAAATTGTACCAGTATTTCATCGAGTCGGACACCAATGGGCGTCCCATCAGCCGTATTTTTCGGTCGGTGGTGTATCAACGGGCTAAACGAGTGCTGGATACTACGCCTTTCGGCACCCAACTGGACGTCTATGAGGTAGGCTATGAATGGATGAACCATTCCATCGCAGCCCTTGATGCACATGAGCTGGATGCCCACCCCCGGGTGCGGATAGGAGGATCGGAATGCCGGCAGCCCTATTCCGCCAGCCTTTTAAATGTGTCGGCTATGAGTTTCGGCTCGCTGAGCAAAAATGCGATCCTGGCGCTTAATGGCGGCGCGCGGATAGGCGGCTTCGCTCATAATACCGGCGAAGGGGGGATCAGCTCTTATCACCTACAACCTGGCGGAGACCTCATTTACCAGGTTGGCACGGGCTATTTTGGCTGCCGTACACCGGACGGCAATTTTTCTCCCGAACGATTTGCAGAAAGCGCTGCTTTAGAGCAGGTTAAGATGATCGAGTTAAAGCTTTCCCAAGGCGCCAAACCCGGGCATGGCGGCATACTGCCCGCTAAGAAGAATACGCAGGAAATTGCCCGTATCAGGGGTGTGGAAGCAGGCACGGATGTGCTTTCTCCGCCTTATCACAAGGCCTTCCAAACGCCCGTAGGCCTGTTGGAGCTCATTCAGCAAATGCGCCAGCTGTCAGGAGGCAAACCCATTGGCTTTAAGTTATGCCTGGGAGGGCGATACGAGTTTATCGCCATCTGTAAGGCCATGGTGCAAACCGGCATCTATCCGGATTTTATCACTGTAGATGGGGGCGAAGGCGGTACCGGCGCCGCGCCGCCCGAGTTCTCAGACTCCGTGGGCATGCCTTTTAAAGAAGGCCTGGCAACCGTTCATGATGCTCTGATGGGCTTTGGGATCAGAGATAAAATAAAGGTCCTGGCATCGGGCAAGATCATCACCGGCTTTCACCTTTTCCGGGCATTGGCCCTGGGAGCTGATGCCTGTAACAGCGCCCGGGCCATGATGCTGGCACTGGGGTGTATTCAGGCCCTGGAGTGCAACCGCAATACCTGCCCTACTGGGGTAGCCACCCAGGACCCGGAATTGGCCAGAGGGCTGGTGGTAGCCGATAAAAAAGTGCGGGTGGCCAATTTCCACGAGGAAACGCTCAGGGGGTTTGTAGAGCTCATGGCCGCAGCCGGCCTGCGCGGCCCGTCGGAGGCCAGCCGCAAACACGTCTTTCACCGCGTGAGTGTTAGTGAAAGCAGGCGCTATGACGAGCTTTTCCCTTACATCCCCCCGGGCTGCCTGTTGCAGAAAAGCACGGTGCCTGCCACCTGGCTGGGCGATTGGGAAATGGCCCGGGCAGATAGCTTTCAAATAAGATGATCCCCGGAACTTCTGCTCTGTATTTTTCTGTAGAACTCCAGCAGCAGCTGTTCCTCCGTTTCCCAATTCCACACCTCGCTGGCCCGCCTGCAATTTTCCTGCAGCCGCTTGTAGCGCTCACCGTTGTCCAACAACTCCCGGATAGCCGCAGCTACAGCCTCCGCCGACAGTTCTTCCAGTAGCAGAAATACTTCGTATTGGCGGTTGAGGGCCTGGTATTCGGGGAAAGCCATCTGAATGGATGGCACCGCAGCCTGCACATAGTCGAAAGCCTTGTTGGCGAGAGAATAGTAGTAGCTCAGGCCCCGGTTTTCCAACAGGTTCAGGCCGATGGTTGCGGCAGGGGTGAGCTGCTGCAGCTCGTGAGGCAGGACAAAGCCGAGAAATTTCACCTTGTGTTCCAGGCCCAGTTTTTGCATTTGTTCCCGCAGCTGTGCTGAAAGGTCGCCTTCGCCGGCCAGCCACAGCTGAGCACCGTCGATAGACTGCATGGCCTCGATGGCGTATTCCAATCCACGGCCTTCATTGAGCGCACCCTGGTAGAAGATGATAGGCTCCGAAACTTGTGTTGGAAGTGGCGCTTCGCCCTGGCGTGCCGGTACATTGCGAATGACGGCGAATGGGACGCCGTATTTTTCCCGGAATATACTGGCCAGTGCAGGCCCCACCGTATAGGCGTATCGCAGCCTGGGGATGGTAAAGCGCGCTACCCATTCCCAGGCCCGTTTTACGGCAGGGCGCCGTTCCACTTCAGGGGTCTCTGTAAAGTACTCATGGGCGTCGTACACGCACACCTTCCCGCGAAGCCGGCAGACGATGAAACCCGGCAGTATGGTATCCAGGTCGATGGAGCAGGTGATATCGAAAGGCTGGAACAGCAGCCAAAGGAGCAGGCGCAGGTTGTATTCCAGATAGAACAGTTTGCCCTTCTCGAAGTAACACCAAAGCCGCTTCTGTTCAAAAGCTTCCGGGCGCAGGGGCTTCGACGCCCGCCTTTGCCGGCCCACCAGCGTTACCGCATAACCCGCCCGGGCCAGGCTGGTGCAGATGCGGATCATGCGCTGGTCGTAGGACAGGTCGTTGGTGACGGTGCAAATGATGCGTGGCATAGCTTCTGTTCAGGGGGGCGAAGATAGGTATTTTACACCGCCATCTTTTTCAGCATGACCAAAATCATTGGCGTTTCACGGTGAGAAAGCTATTTTTAAATTGGGGAAAATGTAGGTGCTTATATGGGAATTTCTGAAAAGATCCAGGCATGGATACCCCAGCCAAAAAAGATATCATACCTGTGCTTCGCCGCACGATAGAGGCCGTCAGGCCTTTTGCAGAAGCGAACGGTGTCATCCTGGCCTTTGAACACAAGGCCGGAGCAATTGAGGCCAGCAGTTATCTGGAGCGGTCCCTTCCGCATCTGGAACGGTTCTTACAACGGGTTATCGCATTCACTCCACCTCATGGCCAGGCGCGATTATCTGTATCGCTGCAACAGGTTGAGGGAGTGAAAAGATTGCTGGCCTGTATCACGAATACAGGCGTAGACTTAAGCTATGTGAAAGAGGCTGTAACGGGCCTTGGCCAGGGGGTGGAAGTCATTTCTCTGGGCAAAACGGGCACCCGTTTTGAGTGGAGCCTGCCCATTGAACAAGATGCCGCAGGCCCGGAGAACGACGCCATGGCCCTGCCTGAAGGAAGTGGGTACAGGGTTCCCGTTTTTTACCAAAAACTACGAAAACACATGCAGGCCTATACCACCAGTATGAAGAGCCTGGAGGAGGCAGTAGCCAGAGGCCATGACGAGCGGGAACATGTATTCCTGAAAGAAGTGAACGCCATCATTCTGGCCAACCTGGGCCGGGAAGATTTTGATGTAAGCGCCCTGAGCCGGGGCCTGGCCCTGAGCCGTTCCCAATTGTACCGGCGGCTAAAACTGCTGGTGCGCCTGCCGCCTTCCCAGTACATCCGCTACGTTCGCCTGCAGGAAGCTAAGGCCATGCTGGAAACCGGAGAGATGACGGTAGGGGAGGTGGCGTTCAGGGCCGGGTTTGTCGATAAAAGTTACTTCACCCGGGCTTTTCACCGGCAGTTTGGCTTTAACCCTTCCCACCTGAGGAAAGCCCGGATAATAAAAAAACATTGAGCTATGAACCAGGAGAAGCAAAACAAACAGTTCATTATTGACTATTATAATGCACTGGCAGGCAAGGAAAAACCGGAGCAGATGATCCGGAAGTATGTAGCTGATGAAAAACTGATCGAACACATCAAATTTTTCGAAAGGTCCTTCCCGGAATATGACCTGATCCCCGAAGAAATTATTGCGGAAGGGAACCGGGTTTTTGTACGGGCCCGTATAGAAGGCATGCATGAAGGCGAAATGGCAGGCATCCCGCCCACCTTCCAGGAGATCAAAATGCCATTCGCGATCTGTTACCGCATCGAAAACGAAAAGATCGTCGATCATTGGATGATCGCGGACCAGATGGAATTGCTGGAGCAGCTGGGCCTGGCCAGGACTATGAAACCGGAATTTGACTGAACCGGTGATCCATGCAACCTGAAGAACATTTTTAGAACAAAATAACCTACCTCTTCTGTCGTGTGCCACGGTATATTGAAGGAAATAGCCCAACCGTGGAAAGAGCAGAAACCAATAAACGATTCATCCTTAAATACATCAAAGCGCTCAATGAAGCGGAAGATAAACTGCAGGCCCTCTCTCAGTATACTTCCGACCCTAAGCTGATCGAACACGTCACTTTCCTGGAGCAGGCTTTTCCCCGGTATCAGGTGATGGTGGATGAAGTAACGGCCGAGGCCTGCAGGGTCATCGTCAGGGCCCGCTTTATCGGAAAGCACCGGGGCCCGATCAATGGGATGGGCCCTACGGGGAAAACCGTGCAGGTTCCCTTTGCCATGGGGTATGAGGTGAGACAGAACAAGATCATCGCACACTGGCTGATCACCGACCAACTGGCGTTGCTGATACAGTCGGTAGTTTAGCCAGCCCATAATTTCTTTCACAAAAACCAGAAGATCATGAAAAAACTGTTGTTGCTTCCAATGCTTGTTATGCTTCTCCTGGCCCTGATGAGCTGCGAAAAGGACCAGCTCGGCCCGGCTGCCGGTGTACAGGATGAAACGGTGGTTTCCAGAGATGTCACGTTGCCGTTTGTGGGTTGGTATACTACATACCCCGCTCTGATCGGGGCCGATGAGAACGGTACGCTTACCTTTGAGATCCCCGGCGAGGGCATATCGAACGTGCTCAGGCAAAGCACCTGGTATTCCGTGTCGGAGATATTCAATACGCTGACAGGCCCGCCCTATGTTCAAACCGGGAATTCGATCTTCACTGCGGCCGACGGCTCCCAACTGATCGGCACCTTTGAGGGAACGACCGGCCCCCAGGGGATTTATCCTTTTGTGGGGACTGGGGCCTATGTGGTCACCTCGGGTACCGGAGCTTATGACGGGGCTACGGGCAGCGGAACCTATTCCTACAAAGTGGCGCCGGATTTTTCGTATGCAAAACTCGAATTCAAAGGCACGCTTACCCTCAAGTAGCCATTCATTTTTTCCAGGCCAGCTTCTGACCCTGTTGCTCCAGAAAACCTTCATCGAGCAGGTATTCAAGCGTTTTGAGTACCTGCTCCTGCCGTTTGGGGGCAAAGGACGCTACGACCTCCTCCAATGACAGGGGTTCGCGCTGAAGCAGCAGCTGTATTTTGGCTTTGTAGCGTTCGAAATCATCAGGTGTTACCTCCGCCTGGGTACGGCCGGTGCACACGTCGCAAATGCCACATCTGGGCGCCGTGCGCTCTCCAAAATACTGCAACAACTGCTGGCTGCGACAAACGGGCGTTTCCGCATAGGCCACGGCCCGGCGGATGCGCTCCTGATGGCGCTGTTTTCTGAACTCGTACATCTTCCTGTCGAGCAGCAGGTTGTCGGCGTCGACGCGCTCTTTGATGAAAATCACCTGGGGCGTGTCTTTCTGCGGCTGGTACTCGGCGATCCCGTCCTGGTTCAGCTTTTCCAGCCCTTTGCGCAGTTCCGTCATCGGCATTTTCAGGAATTTGGCGAGCTGCCCTTCACGCAGGTGGATAGGGTGGTTGAAAGCGCCCTGATAGGTGCGCAGGATGGCCTTCAGCAGCTTGTCCATTTTGCGGTGGCGTAGCTGGTAATCGTAGAGCATGTCTTTATCGACCTTGATCATCAGGCTGGAAGGGATGAAAACGGCTTCGGTGAGCACGATCCAGCCGGCCTGTTCCAGCAGCTTGAGGCAGTGGTAGGTGCTCACCGGCTTCAACTGATAGTTCTGCGTGAACTCGGCGATGTCGAAGTCGAAGCTCTGCCCTTCGCCGGCGCCGACAGCCAGCTGGAAATAACTGCCTAGTGCGCGGTAAGTACGGCGCACCTCTTCCAGTTCCGGAAAGGACTGCTCGAAGCGGTATTCCAGGTTTCGGCGGTCGCTGTCGTTGTAAAGCAGCACGGCATAGGCTTTTTTTTCATCGCGCCCGGCGCGGCCGGCTTCCTGGAAGTAGGCTTCCAGGCTGTCGGGCAGTTCCATGTGCACCACCACCCTGACATCGGGTTTGTCGATGCCCATGCCGAAGGCATTGGTGCTGACCATAATGCGTTGTTTGCCGGCCAGCCATTCGTCCTGTTTCCGGGACCGCGCTTCCGATTCCAGGCCTGCGTGGTAATAGTCGGCCGAGATGCCGTTGCGTTGCAGGAATGCCGCCAGCTCTTTGGTCCGCCGCCGGTTGCGGGCGTAAACGATGCCGGAGCCCGGCACCCGCTTGAGGATGTCGGCCAGTTTTTGTTCTTTGCCCTCTTCCTGTAGAACGGAATAGGACAAGTTCCGGCGCTCGAAACTTTTCTGGAAGGCATTGTCCTGCCTGAAAGCCAGTTTCTCCTGTATATCTTTCACCACCTCCTTCGTCGCCGTTGCGGTCAGCGCCAGCACCGGCACATCGGGCAGCAGTTCCCGCGTTTCTGCAATACGCAGGTAGGGTGGGCGGAAGTCGTAACCCCATTGGGAGATGCAGTGTGCTTCATCGACGGCCAGCAGGTTGACCTTCATTTTGCTGATGCGCACCTGCGCGAGCTCGGTAGTGAGGCGTTCGGGAGAGAGGTACAGCAGTTTGATATTGCCGTAAATGCAGTTATCCAGTATGCGGTCGATATCTCTGTAGGACATGCCGGAATAGATGGCTGCTGCCGGCACCTTCCGCTTCAGCAGGTTCTCCACCTGGTCTTTCATCAGCGCGATAAGTGGGGAAACGACGATGCACAGGCCTTCGCGGCACAGGGCTGGCACCTGATAACATACAGACTTTCCACCACCAGTCGGCAACAGCGCCAGCGTATCCCTGTTGTCCAGCACGGATTGGATGATCTCTTCCTGCAACGGGCGGAAGCGCTCAAAACCCCAGTACTGCTTTAATATGTCGATCGGTGGCTTCATGGGTGTTTAAGAGCTTGTTTGGAAGCCGTTCATGTTGCGGCAAAAAGGCGATCAAGGATCCATGTTTGATTGTTACAAAGGGGAAATATAAGCAGAAGCGGGCAAAAATCCCGTTTATCGGGAGGCGCTGGACAATAAAAGAAGGGGCTGCAAAACTGCACGCCCCCGAAAACTCAAATCGTTGTCTTTATGTACTGGGCCGCGGGCATCCGGCCCGCGGCGCGAATAATCAGGCCACTGTTATATAATGGTAGAAATGCCCTGGCTGATCTTATCCGTTTTGACCAGGATTTCTTCCCGGGGGTCTGCTACCAGGTGTGCGGCCAGATCGCCGATCTGGGAACAGCTGTAGACGATAGCGGGCTGCAGCTCCTGCGTGCCGATGCCTTTTTCCAGGATGTGCTGGACGGAGAACCGGATGGCCGTAGCCGCTTCCTGCATGCCGAGCGCTTCCACCAGCATAGCGGCCGAGAGTATGGCAGCCATCGGGTTGGCAATATCCTGGCCGGCAGCCTGGGGATAGGAGCCATGGATAGGCTCGAAAAGCGACGTATGTACACCGATGGATGCCGATGGCAGCAGGCCCATCGAGCCGGTGAGCACGCTGGCTTCATCCGAGAGGACATCGCCGAAGAGGTTCTCGGTCAGGATGACGTCAAACTGGCCGGGGTACTGAATGAGTTGCATGGCGGCATTGTCGACAAACATGAAGTCGAGTTCGACATCAGGATATTCGGAGGCCAGCTCTCTGAGGCTGCGGCGCCACAGCCGTGACGTTTCCATCACGTTGGCCTTATCGACCAGGGTAAGCTTGTTGCGCCGGCGCCGGGCCTGTTCAAAGGCCAGGCGGGCGATGCGTTCGATCTCTTCTACTGTGTACGTACAGGTGTCGTAGGCTGTACGCCCATCAGCAGTGGTTCCTTTTTCCCCGAAATAGATGCCGCCCGTCAGTTCGCGGAAGATGACGACGTCCACGCCCTTGATCTTTTCCGGCCTCAAAGGAGACAGGTGGAGCAGCTTCTCATAGGTCGTGACGGGCCGGATATTGGCGAAGAGCCCCAGTTCCTTGCGCAGCTTCAGCAGGCCCTGCTCGGGGCGTACTTTAGCGTCGGGGTCGTTATCGTATTTGGGGTGGCCGATGGCGCCGAAGAGCACGGCATCGGCATGGAGGCAGGCCTCGAGGGTGGCGTCCGGCAGGGGAGAGCCCGTATGGTCGATGGCCACGGCGCCTACTTCGGCATAACAATATTCGAAATGCGTGCCGAAGCGTTCGCTTACGGCATCGAGCACTTTTACTGCCTGCTCGGTTACTTCCGGGCCAATACCATCGCCGGGCAATACGGCGATCCGCGTTTTTTTAATGGAAGCCATGGGAAACGATTTGAGTGAATAGTCTTTCGCGTTATTGGATCAATACCTTTTCATGCCCTTGCTCGAAGCTCGCGACCTTGTCCTTAAGGCTTAGCAGGAAGTCGATATCGTCGTAGCCATTGAGCAGGCACATCTTTTTATACGGGCTGATCTCGAAATGTTCCGATTGCCCGGTAGAAATTATGGTAAATGCCTGATTTTCAAGATTAACCTCGAACATCGCCTTGGGGTTGGCCTCGATGGCCGAAAAGATAGCGTGAAGGAAGCTGTCCGACACTTGTACCGGCAACAGGCCGTTGTTGAGGGCGTTACCCCGGAAGATATCGGCAAAAAAGCTGGATACGACGACGCGGAACCCATAACCGGACAGCGCCCAGGCGGCGTGTTCGCGGCTGGAGCCGCAGCCGAAGTTTCGCCCGGCCACCAGGACCTGGCCGCTGTAAACCGGGTTGTTGAGCACAAAATCCGCTTTTGGCGAGCCATCAGGATGAAAGCGCCAGTCGCAGAACAGGTTGTCGCCGAAGCCTTCGCGGGTCGTGGCCTTGAGGAAGCGCGCCGGGATGATCTGGTCCGTATCCACTTCCTCGATGGGCAGTGGCACGGCGCTTGACAGGATGGTGTGAAATTTTTCCATGATTACAGCTTAGTTCAGGGTATCCCGGACGTCGACGATCCTGCCGGCGATGGCCGTGGCCGCCGCTGTGAGCGGGCTGGCCAGGATGGTGCGTGCGCCGGGGCCCTGTCGTCCTTCGAAGTTGCGGTTAGAAGTAGATACGCAATATTCCCCTTTTGGGATCTTGTCTTCGTTCATGCCCAGGCAAGCGGAGCAGCCCGGCTCGCGAAAATCGAAACCGGCTTGCTGGAAGATGAGGTCCAGCCCTTCTGCTTTGGCCTGCGCCTCTACCTGTTTGGAGCCCGGCACGACCATAGCGTAAACGTTGTCCGCCTTTTTTTTGCCTTTAACGAAGGCCGCTACGAGGCGCAGGTCCTCGATGCGCGAGTTGGTGCAGCTGCCGATAAAGACGTAGTTGACGGGTTTTCCTGCCATTTTTTCACCGCTGTGCAGGCCCATATAGGACAGCGATTTCTGGAACGTCTGTTCGCTGCTACCGGCAGGCACATCCGGTACGGCCTGGCTGATGCCGATGCCCATGCCGGGGTTGGTGCCGTAGGTCACCATTGGTTCGATATCTTCGGCGCGGAAGCGGTGTTCGGTGTCGAAAACGGCGTCCTCATCCGAATACAGCGTGCGCCAGTACTCGACGGCTGCTTCGAAATCCTCGCCCTGCGGCGCAAAAGCCCTGCCACGGATGTAGTCGAAGGCCGTTTCGTCGGGGGCGATGAGCCCACCGCGGGCGCCCATTTCTATGCTCATATTGCAGATGGTCATGCGCGCTTCCATCGACAGGCTCCTGATGGCAGAGCCTGCGTATTCCACAAAATGGCCGGTGCCGCCGCTGGCCGTCAGCTTTGAAATGATGTACAGGATGATATCTTTCGACAGCACGCCCTGCTGCAGCTGGCCGTCGATGGTGATGCGCATGCGCCGGGGTTTTTTCTGGAGCACGCATTGCGTGGCAAGCACCTGTTCCACTTCGCTGGTGCCGATACCGAAGGCGATGCAGCCGAAAGCGCCATGTGTGGAGGTATGGCTATCGCCACAGACGATGGTCATGCCCGGCCTGGTGATGCCGAGTTCCGGCCCTATGACGTGTACGATGCCCTGGTAGTGATGGCCGAGCCCATAGAGCTCCAGGCCGAATTCGGTGCAGTTTTCCGTGAGTTTTTCCACCTGGAAACGCGACAGCTGCTCGCTGATGGGCAGGTGCTGCCCGCGGGTGGGGACGTTATGGTCGGCGGTGGCCACCGTCTGCCTGGGCCGTAAAACCGGGATCTGGCGCGCCCGCAGCCCGTCAAAGGCCTGGGGGCTGGTAACCTCGTGGATGAAATGCCGGTCGATATAAAGTACGTCGGCCCCGCCTTCTACCTGGGTGACGACGTGAGCATCCCATATCTTGTCGAATAATGTCTTACCCATAGATTGTACTGATGTGGCTGGTAATGATCTTTTGCAGGTCCTGGTCTTCCACTTCCTTTTTCTGGTCGGCTACCTGCAGGAAGTTAGCGTATACGGCATCCAGTTCGTCTTTGGTCAGGTCGTAGCCGATATTTTTGGCGCGATAGGCGATAGCTGCCCGCCCGCTGCGTGCGGTGAGCACGATCTTGGAGTGGTCGACCCCGACTTCGAGAGGGTCGATGATCTCATAGGTATCCCGGCGCTTGATGACGCCGTCCTGGTGAATGCCCGAAGAATGGGCAAAGGCATTGGCGCCGACGATAGCCTTGTTGGGCTGCACCGGCATGCCCATGCTGTCGGACACCAGGCGGCTGGTCGAGTAGATCAGCCGGGTGTTGATGTTGGTCTGGAGGTTGAGGTATGGATGCTGGCGCATGATCATCACCACTTCTTCCAGAGAAGTATTACCTGCCCTTTCGCCGATGCCGTTAATGGTGCATTCGATCTGCCGCGCGCCGTTCTGGACCCCGGCGATGGAATTGGCCGTGGCCAGGCCCAGGTCATTATGGCAGTGGGTCGACAGGATGGCCTTGTCGATCCCTTTAACGTTTTCCTTCAGATAGGCGATCTTGGCGCCGTATTCTTCCGGCAGGCAGTAGCCTGTCGTGTCCGGGATATTGAGAACAGTGGCGCCGGCGGCCACAACGGCCTCGATCACCCGCGCCAGGTATTCGTTATCGGTACGGCCGGCGTCTTCAGCGTAGAATTCCACGTCTTCTACAAATCTTTTCGCGAACTTGACAGCGCGTACTGCGCGTTCCAGGATCTCTTCCCTGGTGCTGCGAAGCTTGTAGTTGATGTGGGAATCCGAAGTGCCGATACCCGTGTGAATGCGGGGGCGTTTGGCCTTTTTCAGGGCCTCGGCAGCTACCTGGATATCTTTATCCACGGCCCGGGACAGCCCGCAGACGATGGGTTGCCGGACGGCCTGGCAGATAGCCTCTACAGAGCGGAAATCGCCGGGGCTGGAGATTGGGAAGCCGGCCTCGATCACATCGACGCCCAGGTGTTCCAGTTGGAGTGCGATCTCGATCTTTTGCTCGGTGTTCAATTTACAGCCGGGCACCTGCTCGCCGTCGCGCAGGGTCGTGTCAAATATAAAAACGCTATTGTCTGCCATGGCCTGATAGGATTTTTTCTAAAAAGAGAAGTTTTGCTATTTTTCGTCTGATACAACTGAGTGGTCAAAGATATTGGGCTTTGGCAAGGCGGTAAAAATCAAATTCGGGTATTACTACAGGTTAGAAGCTTAGTGTGCTTTTTACAAAAAGCTGGCAGCCAAAAGGTTGCACTAAAAACAATTACAATGCCTAAACAGAAAACCGATGACCTCATGCAGCTGGTGCGGTCGATGACCCGTGCTGAGAAAAGGCATTTCCGTTTGTTTGTACGCCGCAATCAGGCTTCTGACGACATTCTTTTTCTAAAGTTGTTCGATTTTCTGGAAAAACACCAGGAGTATGACGAGCCTCTGATCCTGAAGAAGCTGCCCGACATCAAGAAACGGCAGTTGTCGAACCTCAAGGCCCACCTGTACAAACAGCTGCTGATCAGCCTGCGCCTGTTGAACTCCAGCCATAACGAGGACATTCAGTTGCGGGAGATGGTCGATTATGGCAGGGTGTTGTACAACAAGGGCCTGTACCGGCAGAGCCTCGACATCCTGGACAAGGCCAAGGAGCGGGCATACAGGGGCAGGTACTACGCATTGGCGCTGGAGATTCTCGAATTCGAAAAACACATTGAGGGGCAGTACATCACCCGCAGCATAGAAGGCCGGGCTGAAGAGCTGACCGAAGAGTCACAGAGGTTGTATCAGACTATGGAAAAGGTCAGCCTCTTTTCCAACCTGTCTCTGCAGCTGTACGGTTTGTATCTGAAGGTCGGATATGTGCGCAACCGCAAGGACTTTTACTATGTTCAGGAGTTCTTTCAGGCCAACCTGCCCAGGATCGGTTATCAGGGGCTCGATTTTATGGGTAAGGTGCATTTTTGCCAGGCGCACGTCTGGTACTATTATATTATTCAGGATTTTCCCCTGTGCTACCGTTATGCTCAGAAGTGGGTGAGCTTGTTCGAAGAAGATCCCGAACTCAGAGGGCTTCATGCACCCATGTACCTGAAAGGGCTGCACAACCTGCTCAATGCTTTGTTCAATACCCTGCAGTACGGGCGTTTTGTCGAAGTACTGGAAGAGCTGCGGCGTTTTCCCGAAGTGTACGACATCGGGCAGTCAGCTAACATCGAAGGCTTGTACTACCTCTTTATATATGTGCACACCATTAAAAAACACTTTTTGGAAGGGACCTTCAGCAGGGGCCTTGGCATGGCGCCGGAATTAATGCAGCTGATCGATGAAGACCGTTACAACTGGGACGACCACCAGGTTATGGTCTTTTACTACCGCATCGCCTGCCTCTATTTCGGAAGCGGCGACAACGCTACGGCCATCGATTACCTCAACCTCATCATCAATCAGAAAAATCCGGACTATCGTGCTGACATTCAGTGTTTTGCGCGTATTCTCAACCTCATCGCCCACTTCGAACTGGGCAATGCCCAACTGGTGGAATACCAGGTGAAATCCGTGTACCGCTTCCTGGCCAAAATGGAGGACCTGCATGCCGTACAACGCGAGATCTTCCGATTCCTGCGTCGTATACCCCGCATGCGCGCCGTTGAGCTACGAGAAGAGTTCATCCATTTGAAGGAAAAGCTATCCAAGCACGAAAACGACCCTTTCGAAAGGCGGCCTTTTCTTTACCTCGATATCATTTCATGGCTGGAGTCTAAGATAGAAGGCATACCGGTACAGGAGATCATCCACCGCAAGTTTCTGGAGCGACAGGGGCTGGCAAAGGCCGGGGGCAGAACTTTTTAAAAAAGTTGTGTTTTGTCTTGGAAATTATAAATGGAAAAAATACTTTTGCATTGTTTGTTATAATTCCCATGAAGTACTGAGACGAGCCTATGATCCGGAAATCTACCCTTCCCGAATTCCATTCTTTCTATTCAGGCCACATTTTACGGCCTCTTCACGAACATTGCAAGCTGACAACACTTTTGGTTTCAAGTTAAAGCTAAACCCCTTCAGGCTCCCCCGATACTTCAGGCTGCAAACCGTTGCAGTGCCCGCTTGAAATACCTGATATTGCGGCCTCAGGCAAAACACAAAGACGACGACAACTTCTGCTGTGCTTTTTTACGGTAATGGATTCAGACGGCCCGCACATCAGAAAGTTATTATTGAGTATGGCTTTTTAGAAGCATCATAATCATAATCATTTTTACCTAATTCTTAACAAATCGTGATCTTATGGAAAGAACGAAATTTACCTTCGCTTCTCCCTCCAACTGGTTCAGCATGATCGCCCTGGTGTTCGTGTTCGGCCTGGTAGGATTGCAGCAAGCCACGGCGCAGTTTCTGACAGTATCAGATGCGTCGGGTGGCACGCCGCCCTCCCCGCTGAATATCGCACCGCCGGAAGGCGATTGTGGGATGAACCTGCAATGGGCTGTTGCAGCCCTGGATTTCCAAGGCGTACCTACGGTTACGGCTACCATCTCCAACCCGAACCTCGGGGTGTTCCCCTCGGCTTCGCTGGTGCTGGCGCAGAACAACCTGACGCAGGTGACCTACGCCCTGTACATCAATGCCGCTATCGGTACCAACACCGTAACGGTAACTTCCAACGGCCCCTCGGGCACGGTACAGCAAACCTTCGTGATCGTCCTGGACGACCAGCGCGTACCGGAGATCTATGCTCCGAACACGATCACCCTGGAAGTACCCGCCTGCGATGCCGACGGCATGGTGCCCCTGAACTACAGCTACGCTGTTGTTGACGACTGCGACATCCAGCCGAGCGTTAGTGTGACAGGCCCGGCCAGCGGTACGCTGGTAGGCGCCAACACGACGGTGGTGATCACCGCTACGGATGATGACGGCAACCAAAGCAGCCGCACGATCAACGTAGTGGTGAACGTGCAGCCGGACAACGACCCGATCGTTGACGTATCCGGCAACGGCCAGTTCTCTGTGCCTGCCTGCGAAGACAACGTGTTCGTGATCTTCTCCGGTACCATCATCGACTGTAACATTTCTGCGACTTCCAACCTGACGGGCCAGATCGCCATTGCCGGCGCTGCTTTGACGGTGACCTACATCGACGAAGAAGACGGCTTTGCCTATTTCGAAGCTACGGGCAACCTGACGCCGAACAGCTACCTGATCTTCACCACCTATGGTGGCGTAACGGTAGACCACCTGGTGACTGTTGAGCAGGATGCTCCTCAGCCGCCGGATGTGCACATGCCTGGCAACCTGACCTTCACGCTGCCGCAGTGTACCAACGCAATGGACGCTCGTTGGGCAGTGACCATCACCGACGAGTGCGACCCTGCGATCGTAGGCGCAACGTTCCAGCTGAACGGCGCAACGATCACGCCGGTCGTTACCAACACGGCTGACGGCTATTTCGAATTCCTTACGCCGATCACGCCGGCATCTGACGGCGCAGTGATCACGGCTTCCTACACGGACGGCGATAACCTGACGACTTCGGTCGACGCTACGCTGCACGTTGTAAGCCAGCCCGACACCTGGGCCCCGATCGTTGTTTATCCTTCTCAGGACATCAACGTAGAGCTGGACCCCTGCGATGTAGACCCCGCGATCATTTTCTTTGAAGTAACGGCAACGGACAACTGCGACGGCGACCTGACCCCCACGGTGACGATTGCTCCGCCTGCAGCTGGCGCTGTTATTTTCCCGAGCGCCGGTGGCGACACCTATGGCGTTGCTGCTTACCCTGGCCAGTACCAGATCCTGATCGAGGTGACGGATGCCGCCGGCAACCTGCGCCAGGAAGACTTCTTCATCGTGGTAACGCAAGACCCTGCACCGCCGACGAACCTGGCGTGCAACGACGAAGTGAACGTAACGCTTGATGCGAACTGCCAGCGCCTGATCACTGCTGATATGGTACTGGAAGGCTCGTTCGGCTGTGCCGACGAAAGCGACTTCTTCGTAAATATCGTCAACGACGACGACCCGACGAACGGCAACATCCTGGACGGCTGTGGCCAGTTCATCTATGATGTAAGCTACATCGGCCCGACGCTGACTGGCCCTGGCCAGAGCGGCACGTCGGTACAGCAGTTCAGCAGCACTGGCTTCACTGGCCCGTTCGCCGAAGCGAACTGGACGGTAGACGAGAACATCGGCAACGGTGGCACCGGCGCGATAGCTGACGTAAGCTTCACCACGACGGCGATGACGATCCAGACGCTGACGTCGAACTATGCTCTTGCTTCGATCATCATCCCGAATGATGGCCACCTGAGCTTCAGCTGGACGTACAACGG
Organism: Lewinellaceae bacterium; assembly: GCA_020636255.1. Lineage (GTDB taxonomy): Bacteria > Bacteroidota > Bacteroidia > Chitinophagales > Saprospiraceae > JACJYE01. The sequence continues at coordinate 25,424 of JACJYE010000008.1, read as the reverse complement.
AGCAGACCCGAACTTCGACTTCTTCATTTTCGACCTGAACGGCAACAACCTCATCAACGTGACGAACGCTGCTGCCGGTACGTTCGACCAGGACGTAGAAGCCGGCTGGCTGCTGCTGTTCGAAGTGAACGACGACGACCTGCTGCCGATCGGCACGGCTACGCCGAGCACTGCTGTGATCAGCAACTTCGCTTTCAACTACCAGGTAGTGGTGAATGGCGACCCGATCTGGCCGTACTTCAACTGGGAACCGTGCTGGGGTTACATCAATGGCGAAGACAAGACTGCTCCCATCCTGGACTGCCCGGATAACACGAACCAGGCTTGCTTCTCGCCGCAACAGCAGAACTTCACGGGCTCTATCGCCACGACCGACCCGTCGATCAACACGGCGAACTACTCCTGCTTCCAGCAGTTCAACGCTCCTGGCAACGGCCCGCACTACTACGACCTGCACTACTTCCAGGTCAATACGGAAGACTACTATACGTTTGTGATCGTACCGACGGGTGGCTGGGCAGCCGACCTGGCTCTGTACCAGGGCAGCTTCAACCAAAGCAACCCGTGCGAAAATATCCTGGGCTTTGCCGATGTATCGGTAACCTACTCTGGTGTAACGCTTCCTGGCGCACCTGAGCTTGCCACGACGCTACCGCTGCGCCCGTACGAAGACTACTACATGTTCGTTACGACGGACAACGCAGCAGCCACCGGCGACTACGTGATCTACGTATTCAGCCAGAACGGCGGGCTGGTAGGCCAGTGGGTAACGACGACGACGACCAACCCGATCAGCTGGGATGTGACGACGACGACGACGTTCAACCCGCGTCCTGTAGCACCGTTCCCTGGTGTACTGTGCTTCGACCTGATCTGTGACGACCTGGATTGGCTGCTGAACAACCCGGCATCGCTGCCGCTGGTAGGCCAACCGGTAGCTACGGACAACTGTACCGTACCTACGGTAACGTTCACGGACACGTATGTAACGCCTGGCGATTGCGCGCCGACGACGCTGACGCGTAAGTTCAAGGCTACGGATAGCAAAGGCAACAGCAGCGTCTGCTCGCAGATCATCACGATCCGCAAAGCAGCCCTGGATGACATCCAATTCCCGCCGCTGACGGTGCCGATCGAGTGCGACGAAGACTACATCACGCTGGCGAATGGCAACCCGTCTCCTGAGACGACCGGCTGGCCGTTCCTGTTCACTGCTCAGGGCATCATCACGCTGAATGACGACTACTGCAACGTAGGCGCAGCATTCGAAGACGGCCCGCGGATCTCTGTATGCGACGGCGCATACAAGTTCGTGCGTACGTGGACGGTTCTTGACTGGTGTGTATCTGCATCGTTCCCGAACGCGATCACGTACGACCAGGTGATCAAGGTAGGCGACTTCACGCCGCCGAGCGTAGACTGCCCGCTGGTAGACTACGGCTGGGGCCCGCAAGAGCCGGTATACTCGACCAGCCCATTCGGCTGCACGGCCAGCTTCACGGTTCCGCTGCCTGACGTATCGGACAACTGTTCGAGCTGGGAAGTACTGTCAGAGATCGTAACGGAAGTAGAGGTAGAAGACTACAACCAATACGGCATCCTGGTAGGCACGCATATTGACACTGTGGTAGTACGCACGATCCCCTGGAACGCCCCGACGCGCGTTGTGAGCGGCATTCCTGTAGGCCAGCACTACTTCCGCTATACGGTAGAGGACGACTGCGGGAACAAAGTGGTAACGTACTGCAAGTTCTACGTAGAAGACCAGATCGAGCCGGTAGCGACCTGTGATGATAACCTTCATGTATCGATCGGCGGCGGCGACTTTGCGCGCATCTTTGCCACAGATATCGACGAAGGCAGCTGGGATAACTGCGAGATCGACCGTATCGAAGTACGGCGTAACAAGTTCGACCCGATCAACTACACCTGCGGCACGGCCTTCTCGGCCTGGGGCCCGTATGTGGACTTCTTCTGCTGCGACGTAGGCGTGACGGTAACGATCGAACTGCGCGTAATCGACAAATCCGGCAATATTAACACGTGCTGGCTGGACATCGTACCGGAAGAGAAGGTACGGCCGTACTGCTATGCACCGCACAACACGAATATCGACTGCGACGACCTGCCGTATGACTTCGACGCTACGGATATCGACCAACTGCAGGCCCTGTTCGGCGCACCGAGCGCAGACGACAACTGCGAAGCTACGGCATCTGAACTGCCGCCGGCGCCGAACCTGGAATGCGGCTTCGGCACGATCATCCGCCGTTTCCGTGCAGTGGACATCCACGGCAACCAGAGCAACAACTTCTGCCAGCAGGTAGTAACGATCAACGAAGTACACAACTACGAGATCAAGTTCCCGAAAGATGCTTCTGAGATCTGCGGCGCGCCGAGCCCGGACAGCGTAGAGGTAGAAGAGATCGGCTGCGACCTGTTGGCCATCAGCCATACGGATGAGTTCTTCAGCGCCTCCGGCGATGAGTGCTACAAGATCTTCCGTACGTGGAAAGTCGTCAACTGGTGCCAGTATGACGGCGAAAGCGACCCCTTCATCGTGGGCCGTGACGAAGACTGCGACAACCAGCCTGGCGATGAAGCAGTATGGGTACTGCACCGCCCGAACGGTTATACCTATATCGACCGTGACAACGACGAGACGGAACCGAACAACGTACCGCTGGCCTTCCAGAACATCTGCTGGGGTATCGACGACTTCTGGCGCAAGGTGGACGAAGACCACCCGGGCTTCTACCAGTACCTGCAGCTCATCAAGGTATACGACAACATCGACCCGAAGATCATCTTCACGCAGCCTGACGACTTCTGCAGCTATGACAACGTCAACTGCACAGGCCTGGTGACGTATCCGTTCGAGATCGATGAGAACTGTACGCCTGACGACCTGACCATCAAGGTATTCCTGGATGCCAACGCAGACGGCACGATCGATGCCGACCTGACGAACACTGGCGCGTTGAGCGGCACGTACCCGAACTACACGATCACGGGCAACTTCCCGATCGGCTGCCATGCATTCGAAGTACACGTAGAAGATGGCTGCGGCAATGCCGATGCTGAACTGCTGCCGTTCTGCGTAGTAGACTGCAAGCCGCCTGCACCGACGTGCATCAATGGCCTGGCCATTGAACTGATGCCGTTCGACAGCGATGGCGACGGTACGCCTGACACGGGCCAGACGGCGATCTGGGCATCTGACTTCATCGTCAGCCCGATGACGGATTGCACGGGCCCTGTGAAGTACTCGATCAACCGCAGCGGCGACCCCGCTGACCCGAGTGTGACCGGCCTGACGCTGACGTGCGCCGACACGGGCACGCTGGTGGTAGAGATCTGGGCATGGGATGGCGCTGGCAACGGCGACTTCTGCGAGACCTACATCCTTGTACAGGATAACCTGTTCGACCTGTGCGGCGGCGCTCAACTGCTGGCCGTATCGGGTGCGGTATCTACGGAGACGAACAGCGCAGTAGAAGACGTACAGGTGAGCCTGTCCGGCCAAGGCGCTGCATCGATGATGACCAACGCCAGTGGTGCTTATGCATTCACTACGCTGCAGGAAGGCTACGACTATACGGTGACGCCGCAACGCGATGGCGACTACCTGAACGGCGTCTCCACGTTTGACCTGGTACTGATCAGCAAGCACATCCTTGGTGTGCAGCCGCTGAACAGTGCGTACAAGATGATCGCAGCAGACGTGAACAACTCCGAATCGATCACGACCCTCGACCTGATCCAGCTGCGCAAGCTGATCCTGTCGATCGACACCGAGTTCACGAACAATACGAGCTGGCGCTTCGTCGAGCGTTCTTATGTCTTCCCGAACCCGGCCAACCCCTGGTTTGAAGACTTCCCCGAAGTGGTGAACATCAACAACCTGCCGGCAACGGGCATCAGCAGCGCTGACTTCGTAGCCGTTAAGATCGGTGATGTGAACCTGGACGCTGAGACGAACAGCTTCATGTCTGTAGAACAGCGCGATATCGTAGGCGCGTTTGCCTTCCAGGTAGCTGACGAAGCTGTCAAGGCAGGCAATGAGTACACGGTAAGCTTTGCTGCCGGCAGTGCAGACGTAGACGGCTATCAGGGCACGCTGACGTTCGACAACGCAGCCCTGGAACTGGTAGACGTTATCAACGGCGTGGCTACGGAAGAGAACTTCGGCCTGACGCGCCTCAGCGAAGGCGCTATCGCCACGAGCTGGAACGGCAAAGTGGAAGCTGGCCAGAACCTGTTCAGCCTGGTATTCCGCGCTAAGACGGACGGCCAGTTGAGCGAGCTGCTGAGCATCAGCAACCGCGTGACGAAGGCGGAAGCCTACAACCGCGCCGGCGAATACATGGATGTAGCCATCCAGTTCAGCACGGGCACGGTAGTATCTGCCGGCTTCGAGCTGTACCAGAACACGCCGAACCCCTTCAAGGGTGAGACGGCTATCGGCTTCAACCTGCCTGCAGACGCACAGGTGACGATGACGATCAGCGATGTAACGGGTAAAGTGGTTAAGCTTGTCCGCGTAGACGGCGTTAAAGGTTACAACCGCGTGGTTGTAAGCAGCAACGGCCTGCCGGCTGGCGTACTGACGTACACCGTTTCGACGGCTGATTTCACGGCTACCAAGAAGATGGTTATTGTAGAATAATCAGCTCAGGTAACTGAAAAATAAAAGGCTGGGCAGCCCAACAGGCTGTCCAGCCTTTTTTTGTAGCTAAGCGCTTGTTTTGGTTTTGGTGCGAAAGCGGCCTCCAAACAAGCGCTAACGGGCCAAGCCTGGGCTTTCCGGAATCTTTTCATTGCACCATCACCTTCTTCTTTAGCCCCTAATTCGCATAAGCCATCCCGGTTTTACATCAATATTCGGTGTTGTCGTCGCCAGAAAAATTACTTTGTGCGATATAGAGGGCCAGGATACCCGCAATGATCATAGCCAGTTTTGCAATGAAAGCGAGGAGCGGCCCAAGGGTGTCGAGCCACTGAAGGAAGGCGAATTTCACGCCTACCATACCCAATGCGATAGACAGGAAGCCCAAAGCTGTCAGAAAGAACCCAACTAATGACAGTAATCCCTTGTTCTTATTCATATATTTTTGGTTTGTAAGAGCTTGTTTAGAACCGGGGTTTGTATATGCGAATATAAAACCCCGCGTTAAATAATCGGAAGATGGCAGTAGTTTCTATTGGAGGAAACCCTGCCAGAGAAGACTAAAGCGCTAATTGTTATATGGTCAAATTGATTGAGTGCCCGAGAGATGCGATGCAAGGCATCAAAGAGTTTATTCCCACGGAAAAGAAAGCGGCTTACATCAATCAGTTGCTGAAGGCCGGGTTTGATACCATTGATTTCGGGAGTTTCGTTTCTCCCAAAGCGATACCCCAGATGCGCGATACGCCTGAGGTGTTGCAGCAGTTGGCCCTGGAAGGCACTTCTACCAGGCTTTTAGCTATCGTAGCGAACCAGCGAGGCGCTTTGGATGCAGCAAAGTATGAAGAGATCACCTATCTGGGGTATCCATTTTCCATTTCCGAGACCTTTCAACTCCGCAATACGAATGCCACGCTCGAAGAGTCTTTGGGGCGGGTAAAGCAAATACAGGATATTTGCGTAGAGCACGGTAAAAAGCTCGTCGTATACATTTCCATGGGCTTCGGCAATCCCTATGGCGACCCGTGGAATGTAGAGATCGTACAGAAGTGGGCGGGGCAGCTCATTGCGATGGGTATAGACATCCTTCAGCTTTCGGATACCATCGGCGTTGCGAGCCCCGAGAGCATCCGTTATCTGTTTAGCAATCTCGTTCCGCATTATCCGGATATTGAATTTGGTGCACATTTCCATACTGTGCCCGGAAAGTGGCTGGAGAAGGTGGAAACGGCCTATGAACATGGCTGTCGCCGCTTTGACGGGGCGATCAAGGGATATGGCGGCTGCCCTATGGCCAAAGATGACCTTACCGGTAATATGCCGATGGAAAACCTATTGCTCTATTTTGAGGAGCGGGGTATCGAAACACACATACAGCGGGATGCTTTTCTTGAGGCTATGGCCATGGCCGCCGATGTTTTTCCGCAGTAGCTCAAGATGTTAAATAAAAAAAGGCCTTCTCCTTTGATGGGGAAGGCCTTTTATCCGTTACAGGGGTATTGATTACATCATACCCGGCATACCACCGCCCGGCATTCCTGCCGGCATCGGAGCGCCGTCTTTTTCAGGTTTGTCATTGATCACGCATTCCGTCGTCAGCACCATGCCTGCGATGGAGCCTGCGTTTTCAAGCGCAATGCGGGTCACCTTGGTGGGGTCGATCACGCCGGCTTTTTTCAGGTCTTCAAAAGCATTGGTGCGGGCGTTGTAGCCAAAAGCATTTTTGCCTTCCAGTACTTTCTGCAGTACGACGGAACCCTCAACGCCGGCATTGTCGGCGATGGTACGCAGGGGGGCCTCCAGGGCTTTTTTCACGATCTGTACGCCGATCTTTTCATCTTCATTGCTGGCATCTACCTTATCGAGGGCGTTGATGGCGCGAACGAGTGCAACGCCGCCACCTGCGACGATGCCTTCTTCCACGGCAGCCCGGGTAGCGTGAAGTGCGTCATCGACGCGGTCCTTCTTCTCTTTCATTTCCACTTCCGTCGGCGCACCTACGTAGAGCACGGCGACGCCACCTGCCAATTTGGCGAGGCGTTCCTGCAGTTTCTCGCGGTCGTAGTCAGAAGTGGTAGCTTCGATCTGTTGTTTGATCTGGTTGATGCGTGCTTTGATCTGTTCTTCCTCTCCGCCGCCGTTGACGATAGTCGTATTATCCTTGTCGATCGTGATCTTTTCAGCGCGGCCGAGCTGGTCGAGGGTAGCATTTTCCAGCTTATAACCTTTCTCTTCGCTGATGACGGTGCCGCCGGTCAGAACGGCGATGTCTTCCAGCATGGCTTTGCGGCGGTCGCCGAAGCCCGGAGCTTTAACGGCCACAACTTTGAGGTTGGCGCGCAGGCGGTTGACGACGAGTACGCCCAGGGCCTGGCTTTCGATATCTTCGGCGATGATCAGCAGGGGCCTGCCGGCCTGAACGACGCGTTCCAGGATAGGGACGATATCCTGCATGTTGGCGATCTTTTTATCGTGGATGAGGATGAAGGGGTCCTCGTATTCCGTCACCATGTTTTCCGGGTCGGTAACGAAATAAGGCGAGAGGTACCCGCGGTCGAACTGCATGCCAAGCACTTCTTCTACCGTGGTATCTGTTCCTTTCGCTTCTTCGACGGTGATGACGCCGTCTTTGGAAACGCGTTTCATAGCGTCGGCGATGAGGTTGCCGATCTCCTCGTCATTGTTGGCGGAGATGGCGCCGACCTGCTTTATCTTTTCAAAATCGTTGCCGATCACTTCAGATTGTTTCATCAGGTCGCTGATCACGATTTTGACTGCCTTGTCGATACCTCTTTTCAGGTCCATGGGGTTAGCACCGGCAGTAACGTTTTTCAAGCCGGCGCCGATCATGGCCTGTGCCAGGACGGTAGCCGTCGTGGTGCCGTCGCCAGCGATATCTGCTGTTTTGGAAGCAACTTCTTTTACCATTTGGGCGCCCATATTCTCAATGGGGTCTTCCAGCTCCACTTCCTTGGCGACCGTAACGCCGTCTTTTGTGATCTGAGGGGCGCCAAAGCTTTTTTGAATGACGACATTACGGCCTTTAGGGCCCAGCGTCACTTTAACGGCATTGGAAAGGGCATCAACGCCTGCGCGTAATTTTTCTCTTGCGGTTCTATCAAAGCTAATTTCTTTAGCCATGTCAGGTTGGATTTTTTTGTTTTGTGATAATAAAAAAGGTCAAAAACGGACGAATAAAGGCCTTATTCGTTGCCTTCCAGGATGACGAGGACGTCATCTTCGCGCATGATCAGGTAATCCACGCCGTTGTACTGCAGTTCCTGTCCGGCATATTTGCCATACAAGACGATATCACCTACCTGGACGGTCATGAGGTTGCCATCTTTGCCCGGCCCCACGGAGACGACTTCGCCGCGTTGTGGTTTTTCTTTGGCTGTATCCGGGATGATGATCCCACCCTTGGTCTTTTCTTCTGCAGGAGCAGGCTTGATAACAACTCTGTCGTTGATGGGCTTCATAGATCTTACTTTTATGATCGGTTTGGTTAAACAATGAAATATTCACTGCCAACGGAATATTGGCCACCCTTCATCTATCACATGATATGCCAATTTTTATTTCATGACATTATTGCAGGTTTTTTCTTGATCTGGCATGAGCATGAGGGCAGGGAGGAGGGGATGGGTTGGGGAGTTGTCATTTTGGCAAGAAAAGGTGCCATCCTGTGGGGCGGTTTGCATATTACGCACAAAGGCCTGTGCGGTACCCGCACAGGCCTTTGTGGCGCAGGGCTCCTATACGATGGAGCGCCTTATATTATTGGGACAGGAGTTGTTCAGCGCCTTCACCGGCGCCACCGACCATCATGCTGGTGATGATGCAGAGCAGGAAGAGGGCTGCAGCCAGGTACCAGGTTGCTTTTTCGATAAAGTCGGCAGACTTTGCTGCGCCGAACATTTGGTTGGCCTGAGCGCCACCGAAGGTGGAATCCACCCCACCGCCCTTGGGGTTTTGGATCAGCACCGCAGCCATCAGCAACACGCACACCAGGGCGATAAAAACGGTCATTGCAGTCAACATAAGTTATTCACTTTTTAAGTTTTCTATTTTCGACGCAAAGTAATCACTTTTTTCCGGAAAAACCAACATCAGGCGCTGATACATTTCCAGGGCCTTATCAGCCAGGCCCTGTGAAACGAGCAGTTCGGCCAGGGTTTCGGAAACGACCTCGTCGCTTTCTGTGATACTCCGTATGGCGTTGAGTGGCAGATGGTGTTCCGGGTTCTTGTTTTTGCTCTTTTTGCGTTTTTTCTTTTTTTCATCCCTCTTTTTGGATTCCATGAGCTCGCCCATCCGGTTCTGAATATGAGGGGCCTGGAATTGTTCCACCCAGCTTGTAAAGGACTGCCGCGGCCGTGGCAGGGCTGATTTCGGTGCGGAAGCTGGTTCCTGAGGGAGCGGAACGGGATGCACGGGCCTGTTGTACGGGAGGTTTTTCAGAGCGGGCAGTTCAGGTTTTATAAGCTGTCGGCCTGATTTGCGGGATTGCTTTTCTTGCGCGGCAGGAGGTGCAATGGGTGTAGGAGAAGGCCAGGAAAGGCCGGAAAGGATACGGCAGGCCACTGCCATATTACGTATCAGGTTGTCGTCTGCTCTGAAGGCCAGCCCGCCTTGTTTGGCCTGCACGGCCTGAGAGATGGATTGGTTGTCGGTGGAAGGTTCGGCGGCGCTATTGTCCTCGTCATGCTCTTCTTCCGCAACCGGCTGTTCGTCGGCCAGGCTGTAGAGGCTTTCTTTGTCTTCCTCATTAGGCGCCAGGCCAGCCTCCGCCTCAGGCTCTTCGAGGTTGCCTTCGTCATCTGAGGGGCCCGTTTCGGGGAACATGGATAAAAGCTCCCTGCTTTCGGGGGTATCCGGTATGGCGTTTAGGTTGTTCGGGAGCCTATCGAAGCTCATCTCCAATGCCGGCGGTTCAGCATCCGTATGGGGCTCGCGCAGCAGCGCCTCGGCGTCTGTTTCCAGTTCGGCCAGGCTTTTCAGTTCCAGGTATTCTTCTTCCAGCAGGAAATTATCGGTTTCGGGGGTGGTGGCGTTGATCTGCTTCATCTGCGCGTACAGGAAGCGGCGGTCGATACTGTAAGCAGAAGCCCGGTGCAGGTTTTGTTCCCATTCGGGCAGGCCGTCCATATAACTTTTCTGTAAAAGCAACCACTGCAGATTCTGGCAATAAGGAAACTGCAGGGCCAGGCTTTTGAGCTCCTGATAAGAGATCTGATAAAGTAAAGAAGGGTTGCGCAAATAGCGTGCAAAGCTGTCTGTGTTCATAACCTGCTGTACTTAAGAGCTTGTTTGGCGCTCCAAACAAGCGCTAAGCGAAAAAGTAAGCCAATATAAACAGGTTTCCCCTTAATTTCAAGGGGTACCGGGCGCACCGGCCTTTTCCTGCAGGAATGCCTGCAGCTTGGAAAGGGCCCGGGCCCTGTGGCTGATGCTGTTTTTTTCGGCCAGGCTCATTTCTGCAAAGGTACGGCTGCCTCCTTCCGGAACGAATACCGGGTCGTAGCCGAAGCCCTGGTTTCCGGAACGCCGCAGGGCGATATGGCCTTCGGCAACACCTTCGAACAGATATTCCCGATCGTCCAGGATGAGCGCGATGACGGTGCGGAACCGGGCCTTTCTGTTTTCCTGCCCTTCCAGGTTTCGGAGCAGGAGCGTTACGTTTGATTCCGTGTCTTTCTCAGGCCCGGCGTAACGCGCGGAGAACACGCCGGGCGCGCCGCCCAGGGCGTCTACCTCCAGTCCCGTATCTTCCGCAAAACAATGCACCTGGTAATGCTGGTGTACATAACGCGCCTTCTGCAGGGCATTGCCTTCGAGCGTGGCCTGGGTTTCCTGCAATTCCTCCTCGCAGCCAGCTTCTTTGAGGCTGATGATGCGGAACGCGCCACCGAGCGCGGCTTCGGCTTCGCGGGCTTTGTGGTTGTTGCCGGTGGCAAAAACGATAGACAGCATAGGGCCGGCTTTTATGATTTTGGGAAAAGTATCTGGAGCGCTTTCCACAGCAGGCCCGCTTTTTCTTTGCCGCCCTGCTGCCGCTCCTGATGGATATCTGCAAGGTTGTGGGCCAGCAGGAAGGTGGTGGGGCCCAGCTGCACCGGCTGGTAAAGCGGCAGCTGGAAATGAAGGCCTAGAAGGCCGGGTTCAATACCGAATATCAGCACCTGCCGGATGCCGTGGCGCCGGGAAAGCTGTGAAAAACTAAAGGGCTCACCCTTTGTTAGCCTTATTAGGAGGACATCAGTTGAAAGCCTGATGCCGGCAGCTGCAAGAACTTTTTCCAGGAAATCGCCCAATGCCGCATCCTCTTCCGGCCCGCTGGATTCCAACAAGGCGAGCACGCCTTGAAAACCCCCTGTTGGCTGAGGGATTTCGGCAGGCAGGGCACCGGGAGCGGGAAACAAAAGAAAGTCGTAAAAAGTTGAATTCAATATATTTGCTTGTTTGTGTTCTAGATGTAAAAATTAAATTCCAAAACGAGTTGAAAAAAGTATTGAAAATAGAATTTCTTTATAAAAATACTTAAATTTGTACAAAATCCTAATCTATGAAGTACAATATAAGGATCACAAAAACCAGGGAATCCCACCTGTCAGAAGTGGATTTCAACAACATTCCCTTTGGCCGCGTTTTTTCCGACCACATGTTCGTTGTTGATTACAGGGATGGGCAGTGGGTAGATCCTCGCATCGAGCCCTTCGGGCGCTTCAGCATACACCCGGCAGCGATGGCCCTGCACTACGGCCAGGCTATTTTTGAGGGTATGAAAGCATCCAAGAGTAATGATGGCAGGCCTATGCTGTTCCGGCCGGAAAAGCATGCCCAGCGCATCAACAATTCGGCGCGGCGCTTGTGTATGCCTGAGATCCCGGAAGCGTTGTTCCTTGAAGCGCTGCATGCGCTGGTAGGGCTGGACAGCGACTGGATACCTCCTCAGGAAGGCAGTGCGTTGTACATTCGCCCCTTTATGTTCGCCAATGATGAATTTATCGGCGTTCGCCCTTCGGAGAACTACAAGTTCTTCATCATCACGGGCCCGGTAGGCCCCTATTACCCCAAACCCGTAAGCTTGCTGGTCGACCAGAAATACGCCCGCTGCGCCGTCCACGGCGGTACAGGCGAGGCTAAGGCCGCCGGTAATTATGCCGGTTCATTGCTGCCGGCCAAACTGGCCATGCAGAAGGGCTATGACCAGGTGATGTGGCTGGATTCCAACGAGTTCAAGTACGTTCAGGAAGTCGGCACCATGAATATTTTCTTCGTCATTGACGGTAAGGTCTTCACTCCCGAACTGGATGGCGGCATCCTGCCGGGCATCACCCGCGACAGCATCCTGAAGATCTTCAGGGAAAAAGGCTTCCAGGCTGAAGAACGCCGGATCTCGATCGATGAAGTTGCCGAAGCCTATAAGGCGGGCAAGCTACAGGAGGTGTTTGGCGCGGGAACTGCAGCCATCGTTTCTCACGTTTCCAAGATATCTTATGGCGATATGCTGATGGAACTACCGCCCGTAGAGGCCAGGAAATTTGGTGAGCTGGCCAAAGCGGAGATCAATGGCCTGCGCTCCGGCCGCATCAAGGATACCCACGGCTGGATCGTGCCGGTCAACAGCCACGTGGCCGTTGATGCCTGATGCCCGGAGGCTGCCAAATATAATACACTGTGGGAAAGGGCTGCTCTTCATAGAGTAGCCCTTTCTTTTTAGTATCCTAAACAGTGTTCAAAAAATAAGTTCTCCGATGGAGATCATGCGATGTGGATTGTCTTCCAGCTTTTCTGAAGCCTCCAGCCTGCGCCACATCGCATGATCGTCGAACTTATTTTTTGATGGCCAGGTATTGATAAAATAAAATACCAAATTATATTTTGGTAAATAAAAAAATAGAGCGACTTTAGCCTTTCCAAAAAATGGCGCCTATGAACCGCCCCGTGCGTAACTTACTGCCGCATTTACTGCGTTCCTCTTTTCGACTGAAAAAGCTATTCCTGGCCATTGCCTTTCTGGCCTGCGTCCAGCAGTTGATGTGGGCCCGGGAAGGAGACGCCGACTTTATGCGGAGCACCGGCAAGATCTATGTCGTGGTGGCCGTTATTGCGGCCATTTTCCTGGGTATTGTCCTTTTTTTAATTTTTCTGGATCGAAAACTGACCAAATTAGAGAACCAAATTAAAGAAAATGATTGATCTCGAACCAAAGTCACAAACCTCATTCTACGAGAGTGTTATCAGTTACTTTGACAAAGCCGCCCGCCATACCGGCCTACATCCGGGCCTGCTGGAGCAGATCAAGGTGTGTAACGCTGTGTACCGGATGCACTTTCCGGTAAAGATCGGCAACGAATACAAAGTGATCGAAGCATACCGCGTACAGCACAGCCACCACCGTACGCCGACAAAAGGGGGTATCCGCTTTTCCAACCACGTCAACCAGGAAGAGGTGATGGCCCTGGCCACGCTGATGACCTTCAAATGCGCTATCGTCGACGTCCCGTTCGGTGGCGCCAAAGGCGGTGTCAAGATCAACCCCTGGGAATTTACCCCCTCGCAGGTTGAGAAGATCACCCGAAGGTATACTTCCGAACTGGTGCGCCGCAACATGATCGGCCCATCCGTCGACGTGCCGGCGCCGGATTACGGTACGGGCTCCCGGGAAATGGCCTGGATCTATGACACCTACCGTACTTTCAAAGGCGATGATATCGACGCCGCCGGTTGTGTAACCGGCAAACCGGTGACCCAGCATGGTATCCGTGGCAGGACGGAAGCTACTGGCCGCGGTGTGTTTTACGGCATCCGTGAAGCTTGCAACAATAATGAGGATATGAAACGCCTTGGCCTGGAACCCGGTATAGCTGGAAAAACCATGATCGTCCAGGGCCTGGGTAATGTGGGCTCCTATACGGCTATGATCTCTCAGGATGAAGGCGATGTCAAGATCATCGGTGTAGCGGAAGTAGAAGGCGGCATCTACAAGGAAAGCGGGATCGATATTCACGACCTGCTCAAGTTCCGCAAGGAAACGGGCACCATTCTGGGGTATCCCGGCGCCAAAGTGTTCGAAAAAAAGGACCGCCGCGCCGTACTGGAAATGGAATGTGACATTCTGGTGCCTGCTGCTCTGGAGAACCAGATCACCACGGAAAACGCACCCAATATCAAGGCGAAGATCATCGCGGAAGCTGCCAACGGCCCCGTAACGTCTATGGCCGAAGAGATCCTTCTGAAAAAGGGTGTACTGATCATTCCCGACCTCTACCTCAACGCAGGCGGGGTTACGGTTTCTTATTTCGAATGGCTGAAGAACCTTTCGCACATGCGCTTCGGCCGTATGGAAAAGCGGTTTAACCAGCAGACCTACCAAAACCTGGTCGACCTGGTGGAACGCCTGACGGGCCACTCTATAGGCGAACGCGAAAGGGCCATGGTCGCACGCGGAGCCGACGAGATCGACCTGGTGCGCTCCGGCCTGGAAGAGACTATGATCAGTTCCTATCATCAGATCAGGGAGATCATGAAGCGCAAACGCAAGGTGGAAGACCTGCGCACGGCCGCTTTTGTAAGCGCGATCAATAAGATCAGCAGCGACTACCTGTCCTTGGGGATCTTCCCGTAAGCAGGGGTGGGGTGCTCCATGGTTACATGGTTACACGGTTACATGGTTGGGAGTATCCTTGCTTAAAAGCCATGAGGCCATGAAACCATGGAGCACAATAACCCGGCTTTCAGAATATTGTTGCAAATAATTCCGGATTCTGAGGGGATGATAAAATTATGATAGGTTTGTTACAATAATCATTTGTATTTTGTTCTTTTAGTGAATATCTTAGAGCGTTTTTATTGTATAAAGCATAACGAAAAAAGACAATGGCGGACAAGCTAGACAAAATCGACCTCAAGATCCTCAAAATTCTGCAACAGAACAGTAAGATCACTAATCTGGACCTGTCCAAGCGGATCGGCCTTTCCCCTGCGCCTACCCTTGAAAGGGTTAAGAAGTTGGAAAACTCCAATATTATCGAAAGTTATCACGCCAAAGTGAACCCACAGTCTATTGGCCTGAACGTCAAGACTTTTGTGCTGGTGTCATTGGCATGGCAGAAGGAAAATGCGCTGAACCACTTCCTGGAGAAGATCAAGGAGATCGAGGAGATCACGGAGTGTTATATCATTACCGGCGAAGCGGATTTTCTGATCAAGATCGTCTGCAAAGATATACCGACCTACGAGCAGTTGCTGTTCAAAACGCTTTCCCAGATCGACGAGATCGAGCGCCTGAAGACCCTGATGACGCTTTCGACGGTCAAGGATTCCAAGGTGCTGCCCTATAAATACGAATAACCCCGGCCCCCGGCCGGTGGTTGGTATACAGGTAGCCGCTGCTGGAAACCTTCAGCAGCGGCTATGTTTTTCAGAATGCGGCCGAAGAAAAGAACCTTACTTTGGGAACTGATCCGGGAGGGTGGGGCAGGAGCTTCCTACCTTTTCGGCACTATGCATGTCCAGGATATGCGCGCTTTTGCATGCCTGGAGGCCGCACAGGCCAGGATACTGGAATGTGGCCGCCTGGCGCTGGAATTCGACCTGTCGGCCGTTCCTTCGGCGAATATCTCTTCTGAACTCCTGCTTCCCGACGAGCTTACCCTGGACCAGCTGATACCCGAGAAAGCTTATGCAAAATTGCGCGCGGCCTTCCTCCGGGCTGTACAGCTGGATATTAACGCTTTCCGCCATTTAACTCCGATGCTGGCCTCCAACCTCATCAACGAACGCCTGTTATCGAAAGATATGCCGGCTGCGCTGGACGAATACCTTTGGCAATTTGCCCGCCGGCATGCGTTGCCCGTCGTTGGCATAGAAACCTATGAGGAACAGATGGACACGCTCCGGCATATCCCGCTCGATTACCAGCTGCAATCCCTGTTGTCGATGGGCAGGAACCTGCACCGGCAGCGCCGTCAACTGCTCGGGATGGCGGCGGCCTATGAGCGCGGCGACATCTACCAACTCTACCAGTCGGCCAGGCGAAGTGCTTCCGGCCTTCGCCAGCTACTGCTGTATCGCCGCAACCGGATCATGGCCGAACGCATCGGCAGGCTCGTAGCAGAGCAGCCTACCTTCTGCGCTATCGGCGCAGGGCACCTGGCCGGTGGCAAGGGGGTGATGCGCTTACTGAAACAGCAGGGTTTCCGCCTCAGGCCGGTGGCCTGTTGAAGAAGCCCGGAACTTTTACCCCATAGCTTTAAACCCCTTCCCGTTTGCGCTGTTTAGCCTTGGTGAGAACGCAAAAGACATGAAATTACCTTTCCTGGCCTTATGCCTGGTATTGGCCCCCTGGGCGATGTGGGGGCAGCCCCAATTTTCGGTGAGCGGTTACGTGCGCGACACGGCAACAGGCGAAGAGCTGGCCGGCGCCAGCGTCATAGTGTCCGGCAGCGGGGGGCGGGGGGGCGTATCGAACGCCTACGGCTATTATTCGATCTCGCTGCCGCAAGGCGAATATGAACTTATCTTTTCCTATCTGGGTTACGAACCACGGGATGTCAGGCTCACCCTGCGTGAAAATGTACACCTCGACGTCGAGCTAAAGGAGCAGGCTGTAGGGTTGGCCGAGGTGGTGGTAACGGCGCAGGAAGGGGATGAGAATGTAAAAAGCACGGAGATGGGCACCGTGGAGCTGCCTATGGCGCAGGTTAGAAAGCTGCCTGCATTGATGGGTGAAGTGGATGTGCTCAAAGCGATGCAGCTGCTTCCCGGGGTACTCTCCGCTGGCGAAGGGAACGCCGGCTTTTACGTCCGCGGCGGTGGCCCCGACCAGAATCTCGTCTTGCTGGACGAAGCATTGGTGTATAACCCGGGCCACATGCTGGGCTTTTTTTCGGTGTTCAACTCCGATGCCATCCGCAATACGACGCTCATTAAGGGAGGCATGCCCGCCAATTACGGGGGGCGGTTATCTTCGGTGGTCGATATTCAGATGAAAGAGGGGAATAACAGGCATTTTGCGCTGGAAGGGGGGCTGGGGGCCATATCTTCCCGGCTGTTGGCCGAAGGGCCTATTGTACAGGGGCGTTCTTCCTTTATCCTCGCCGCCCGGCGTACCTATGCGCTCGACCTGGCCCAGCCCTTCCTGAAAGGTACGTCGTTCGAAGGCACCAATTACTATTTCTACGACCTCAACGCCAAGTTGAACTACCGTTTCAGCAACCGCGACCGGCTGTACCTTAGCGCTTATTTCGGGCGCGATGTGCTGAAGTTCAGAGGCCGTAGCCGTAGCTTCTTTTTCGATATGCCCTATGGTAACGCTACCGCCACACTGCGCTGGAACCACCTGTTCAGCGATAAGCTGTTCCTCAATGTATCCGCTATTTACAACGATTACGATTTTGGCTTTGACGGCGGGCAGGGGGAATTCCGCATCAACCTCTTCTCCGGGGTGCGGGACTGGAACGCCAAGGTGGATTTCGACTACTTCGCCGGCCTGAACCAGCAGCTGAAGTTCGGAGCACACTACACCTATCACCGCCTGACCCCGAATATTGCTTCCGCTTCGAATGGAGAGCAGGAATTTTCCAATAACCTGCAGTCGCGATATGCCTATGAATCGGGAGCTTATCTTACGGATGAGTTCAAGCTGGGGCGGCGTGTGAAAGCCCATGGCGGGCTTCGGTTTACCGCGTTTACACCTGCGGGGCCCTACGTTTCGCCCAATGACTCCACCGTTTATGCACGGGGTGAAGCCATCAAGACATTCCTGGGGTTGGAACCTCGTTTCGGTGCGACTGTTCTGATCTCTTCCAGGTCCTCTCTGAAAGCGGGGCTCACTTTTTCCAACCAGTACCTGCACCTGGTGAGCAATTCGACGAGCACGCTGCCTATCGACGTCTGGGTGCCCAGTACGGAAGTGGTGAAGCCCCAGCTGGGCATACAATATGCGCTGGGGTATTTCCGGAACTTCAATGAAAATGCCTACGAAGCTTCGGTGGAAGCCTATTATAAGAGCCTGCGCAACCAGATCGATTATCGGGAGAACTACGTTGATGACGTGGCCAATGACCTGGAATCGGAATTCGTCTTTGGTAAAGGGCGCGCGTATGGCGTGGAGTTCTTTCTGAAAAAGAACCAGGGCAGGCTCAATGGCTGGGTGGGGTATACCCTTTCGCGGACGGAGCGCCAGTTTCCCGACATCAACCAGGGCCGCGTTTTTCCTGCTGTTTATGACCGCCGGCACGACCTTTCGGTAGTGGCCAACTATGCTCTTGGCGACAAGTGGGAGCTTGGCGGCGTTTTCGTCTTCGGCACGGGCAGTGCCTATACGCCGGTGGAGAGCTTGTACTTTATCGGGCAATACCCCGTGCAGCAATACGGCCCGCGCAACAGCGCGCGCCTTCCGGATTACCACCGGCTTGACCTTTCGGCTACCTTCCGCCCCAGGCCCCATTCTGAAAAGCGCTACCAATCCAGCTGGGTGTTCTCCATCTACAATGTGTACAGCCGCCAAAACCCCTTTTTCATCTACTACGATTTTGAGCCCGGCACTGCAGAAGGAACGAGCCGGGCGGCTGCGTATCAGGTATCTTTGTTTCCCATCATCCCTTCGGTGAGCTGGAACTTCAGCTGGCGCGGCGAATAGGCCGCTACGGTGATCAAAATCATCCTGCCTTTTGATAAAAATCAGTGCACCCTGCGTACTTTTTTTTTAATTGCTTGGGTCTACCGGGCCTAATTGTCTCACCCAAATCATAGCAATCATGTCCAGGGAAAGTCAAAGCTTTTGGGAAACCCAGCATAGGATCATGGACGAGTGGCTGGGTGCATGGCAGTCCATGTATCAACCTTTCAAGACTGGCAAATCGGGAAAAACTGCCGGCGCCAAAAAGAAAGGCGGTGGAGAGCAGGCTTCTGCCGTTGCCGAAGGGCAGGCGGCGATAGCTGAATTTTCGCGGCATTGGGCTGAGGCACAGGCCACCGCTGCCAGGAAATGGTGGGAGGTGGTAAAAGAAATGTCTAATCTGCCGGCCTGGCCCGTGGCAGCTTCGCCTGAGCCAGCGGAAGCGAAGGGGGGCTTCTGGGAAAAATGGCTGTCGGGCATAGAAGGCATGTGGCCGGAAAGCCCCTATGACAGCAGCCGGTTCCTGAGCAGTTATGCCGACTGGTTTAAAATGTGGAACGGCACTTTCAAGCGCCTGAGCGAGGCATCACCTCTGGCCGGCAAATACTTTTCTCCCGATATCTTTCGCAGTATGCTGAATTCCTACATCGGCTTGTTCCCCTCGGAGAGCTGGAAGGCCATGTTGGATACCATGCAGCAGGCCCTGCAGCGCAACGTAGCCTTCTGGAATGAGGCCGACCTGCCGTTCGATGAAATGGCAGCCTTCATGGACAAGATGCTGGTGCGGTTTACGCCGCTGGAAGACACGCAGCTGTTTACGCTGGGAGCCCAGGCCAACCAATACCTGGAAATACTGGCCAATCCTTTTTTTGCCATTTCGGGCAGCCCGCAATTACTGGAGGCTGCAAGGCAGGGGCGTAACGTCCAGTTCCATTATCTGTCCTTCATCATCAAGAATGCCGAGCTGAGAGGTAAAGTCCTGGAAGCCAGCCTGGCAGCCTGGCCGGAGACAATGAACGCCGTGCTGGAAGAAATGGAGGCCGAAAAGGCGGCAATGCCGGCCGTCGATATCTATAGCCTTTTCATCTCGCGGCTTGAGGGGCGGGTAAGCAAGCTCATGGAATCGGAACCGTATACCAGGATACAGAATGAGCTGTCGGAGATCGGTGTGCGCCTCAAGGCTTCGATCGATGCCTGGTTTGAGTTGCTGTTTTCGGGCCTGCCCATCCTTACCAAGGCAGACGAAGACGATATCGCTAAAGAGCTCGAAGCCCTTCGCGTGAAGGTTCGCAAATTGAGCCAGGAGCAGAAAAAAGAATCCCGCGAGAAACTGGCATCCAGGGAGGCCATGAACTGAGTAGTGTTCAGCAGCCTTCTTCGGCCGCTGCCGCCTTGGGCGTTTCCTTTTTCTGAGGCACGATCTGCCGGGCAGCTGGCTTTGGCGCAACGGGGGCTTGCACTTTGGGCCGTGTTGCTTCCTCTGCTTCCTTGTCCTCCATTGTAGCCTCGTTCATCAGGGCGGCGTATTCGTAGGCCGCTTTTTCAGGTGTTATGTAAGGGACGGAGTCCGGTTGCATTTGGAAAGCGTAACCACCTTCCAGCAGTTTGATGTTGCTATAGCCCATCTGGCGCAGCAACATCCAGGGCCCGTTGGCCTGAGCTTCGTCCAGGCCATAAAGGACGAAAGTTTTGCTGTCGTTGGAGAACAGCTTCAGGTTTTCATCGTCCAGGAGGTAGGCTGTCGGGATATTGATAGCGCCATCCAGAGCGCCCCGGGAAAACTCGGACGCCGGGCGCAGGTCGACAAAAACGTATTCGTCATTCTGGTTTTTCAGGAGGGCCCGGGCCTCAGCGGGAGGGAGTTTGTAGGCGCCTTCCCGGAGGGCCTGGAGCGTCTCGTTCGCAGTAAGATGGTAATGCGTGCTGCTCTGATGTCCGCACGACCAGGCGCCTAAAGCCAGTATACAGGCCAATATGATGTACAAGGCGGGGATCTTCATGGCTTTCATTTTTTATTAAAACTCAACATCCTTCCTCTGCTGCTGCTTTTTTCTCCGGTTTTGGCGTTGCTTCGATCCGCTTTCGCTTTTCCACTTTCGGTGTGCTGGCAACGGGCGCCGTTTCTACATACGGTTCAGGTTCGAGTGCTTTGCTGGAGCCGATAAAGAATTTACGGGCAGCCAGGTGCTGCTTGTAAAGCTCCAGCTCTTTAGCTGATGCCGTTTCCGGAGGAGGTGTGGCACGGACGATGTCTTCGGCCCAGGCTTTGAGCCCGCCTTTCATGATGTATACGTTTTCGCAGCCCATACGGCGCGATAGCACCCATGCCTGTTCGGCGCGGATATCGCTATTGGAGAAAAACACGATATTGTAATGCCCGCAATCCAGCCGTGCCTGTGTTTCTTCCGACAGCAGCCCTTCCAGTGGGGTGTTGGCCGCGCCGGGCAGGCTGAAAGCTTCGAATTCTTCCTGCGAACGCACGTCGGCCAGCAACAGGCTGGGGTCGTTGGCAATGATCAGGTGGGCAACCTTGTCGATGGGGTAAAAGCGGTTCTCTTCCACGAGGTTGGCCAGCAGCTTTTCAGGAGGGGTTTCTCTTTGCTGTTCCACCGTGTCCGGAGCACAGCCCGCCCACAACAGGAATAAGGCGAACCCCGATATCCAAAACGCTTTCATATAAACGAGTTTGTTGGATTGATCAAATCGGAATATGGTTTCAGTATAAGTATCGGGTCATTTCACCGGCTTCCACCATGATGATGCGGAATGCCAGCCCGCCGAGCAGGATGAGCATGGCGGGCAGTGCTGCGGGTATCTTCCAGCCTTTCAGTTCCAGCAATTCCAGCAGGGCCGGCAATGCGAGCCCCATCAATACAACCAGCCCCCAGAAGGGCAGCGTGAACTCACCGCCCAGGAAGAGCGCGGCCGATTCGAGCTGTACGGCAGGGCCGGCGAGGAAGCCCATAAAAAGGTGGACGATGAAGAAAAGCTCTATCGAGATCAGCAGGATGTCGATCCTGGTGAACAATTTGCGCTCCGCTTCATTGCGCGACATCCACAGGATGGTCGCTGCACCCGTTGAAAGGCCGGACACCAGGAACAGAGGCCCCAGCAAGGCCGTATTCCATAAAGGCCGTGCATTGAACGCAGATAACAGGATACCGGTGTAGATGCCCAGTATGACCGACAGCAGGATCATGGCCCATGCCAGGAGCTTGCGATGGCCCTGTATCCATTGTTCAAAGCGCTTCAGTATGCCCAGTTTCCAGTCCCAGGAGGGGATCAGTTCACTGAGGTATCCCGCTGCCCAGATCATCGACAAGGGGGTGATGGCCAGTAATACCCAGGCGCCCCACGACATTGGGGATTCTATGCGCAGCGTCAGGTACAGGCGCCAGAAGTACCACTGGTGTTTGAGGTCGATGAACAGGAAGAACAGGCCCAGCATCAGGGCAAAGGGGGCGACGAAGCTAGCCCATTTCACAGCCGTCGGCAGTTCTTTTTCCTTACCCAGTATGGTGTAAAGCGACGCAAAGAAAAGGATGCCAGCCGCCAGCCCGCCCAGGAACAGGTATGACGGTATAGGCCAATGCCATATATTGAGATGAGGGTCGATATGGGGGATATCCCTTCCGCTGATTATGATCTCTTCATTCATGGTAGTGGTCATTTTTTGTGTGCAGAGGCCCCTTAGATGAGGTAGTACACCTGGGGTTTGGTCCCGGCTTCCGGCGCCAGCACTTTGTATTTTCTGTTTTTCAGCATCTTCGAAATATCGCTCGACGGGTCGTCCAGGTCACCGAAGTACATACATTTGGTGGGGCATGCAGCTACGCACGCCGGTTCAAGCCCTTTGCGCACCCGGTGGATACAGAACGTACATTTATCGACGTAACCGTCGGGGTGCGAGAAACGGGCATCATAGGGGCAGGATTCGATGCAGGCGCCGCATCCGATGCATTTGCTCGCTTCTACGAGCACTACGCCACCCTCTACGATATGGCTGGCGCCCGTGGGGCAACACCGTACACAGGGGGCATTATCGCAATGGTTACAGCGCTCGGACCTCAGCTCCAGTTCCAACTGGGGATAGGACCCATAGACCGTTTCCGTTACCCAGTCGCGGCAGTAGCCTGTCGGCACGTTGTTCTCGATCTGGCAGGCTACAACGCAGTCACTGCAGCCGACACATTTTTTCGTGTCGATAGCCATGGCATATCTCATGATTCGACGGCTTTTTCTGGTTTTTCAAATAAGAAAGTCACAAAATTGCCCCGCATGCCAGTGCCGCCCATGATGGGGTCGGTCATCGGCCGGGTGATCATCTCGGAATCGCTGGCGCCTTTGCCGAAGGAGCGGGTAAGCTCCTTGCGGCTGTGGCCGAAACCGTGCACCATATAGACCGAATCCCAGCGGATACGTTCTGTAATACGCACTTTGATCGGGAAAGTGGTTACGATACCGTCCTGGTTTTTCAACCACACTTCCTGGTCGTTTTTCAGGCCCCAGATCTTGGCGACCTTGGGGTTGACCCACAGCTTGTTCTCCTCCATGATGTCGGTAAGGTTGGGGTTGTTGGCTGTGCGGCTGAAGGTATGCATCGGCGCGCGCCCGTAGTTCAGGCGGTAGTAGTTTTCGGGCGGCTCGGGGTGCGCCGTGTAGTTGGGCAGCGGGTCGAAGCCGTATTTTTCCAGAGAGGTGGCATACAGCTCGATCTTACCGGTGCCGGTCCTGAACGCGAACGGTTCGCCATCTTTCAGGTATAGCGGCGTTTTCCGGGGGAATTGTTTGACGCCGATCTTTTGCATTTCCTCCAGGGAACTGCCCACCTGCTTCAACTGCCAGTCGAGCACTTCGGTATACTCTTCGAAGGGGAAGTAGTCGCCGAGCCCCAGTTTTTCACCCAGTTTTTTGGTGATCCACCAGGCGGGTTTGGAATCTCCGGTAGGCTGCACAGCCGGCATGCGCAAGGCCAGGTAAGGCTCCCGGTGGGGCGAAGTGCGCAGCTCGTCATAACGTTCCAGGTATGTACATTCGGGAAGCACGACGTCGGCATAACCTGTAATTTCCATCGGCATAGTGTCGGTTACGACGAGCAGGCTTAGCGCTTGCATAGCCTCTTCCAGCTTGGCTTTTTCAGGGATAGACAAGGGCAGGTTGGTGCCGGTCACGAGCCATCCTTTGACGCGGGCATCCCTATCATTGCCAGGAATAGAGGCTTCGATAACGGTATTCGTCACGCCGAGGTTGGCCAGGGGGTACCGCCCATCGAGCGTATCCTGCCACGACCACTTCGGGGCCGGGTATTCCGGGCTGGGGAATTCGGGTACCTTGACGCTTTCGGGGAAGTAGAACCCTCCGCGGCGGCCCCACGACCCCAGCAACGCGTTCAGGATGGCGATCGCCCTCGAGCGCTGGGTATCGTCGCCGTACCAGGTGACGTGGCGCCCGGGGTGTACGATGGTGGCGGGCGCAGCACTCGCCATCAGCCGTGCCGTTTCCCGGATGTCCTGTGGCTTGATCGTCGTTATACCGTAGGCCCATTCCGGCGTCATGCGGCGCAGGTGCTGTTTCAATTGATCGAAGCCATAGGTGTAGCGTTCGACATAATCTTTGTCGTAGAGCTCCTCGTAGACGATCACGTGCATCCAGGCAAGCAGCAGCGCCAGGTCGGTCGCCGGTTTGATAGGAAGCCAGTAACGCGATTTGCTGGCTGCCGTCGAATACCGTGGGTCGACGGTGATGATGTCGGCGCCGTTATCGATGGCGTCCGACATTTCCTGCACCTGGTTGTTGTGCATATTCTCGCCGATATGCGAGCCGATCAGCACCAGGCATCGGGTGTCTCTGATGTCGGTGGGCTCCGGTGAGCCTACCGAGGTGCCGAAGGTCGCGATCCAGCCGGCTTCCCTCGGGCCGCGGCATTGGGCGTAAGATGGCGCCACAATATTGCCCGAACCGAAGGCTTTCAGCAGGTGGGTGAAGTAATGCCCTGAAGAACCGTGATTGAACAGGGCTATGCTTTCCGGCCCGTACTGACCGGCTATTTCGCGCATTTTATCGGCCACCAGGCCCAGGGCTTCGTCCCAGGATGCTTTGCGGAAGGATTGTTCGCCGTTCTCTTCAACCCGGATCAGCGGGGTAGTCAGGCGGTCCTCATCGTAGTACATGCCGACGCCGCCGGTGCCGCGTGGGCAGAGCCTGCCGTTGCAGTGCGGGTCATCGGGATGGCCTTCCAGTTTTAACAGTTTCCCTTTTTCGTCCACATAGGACCAGCCTGCGCACTTCCAGAAACATACCTCGCAATATGTGGGGTAGCGGGCAAAAGCTCCGGTTGTGGCAGGTACAGCCCTCAGGTTGGCACCCTTCAAAAGATTGAAGGCGCCCGCGCCAAGCGTAGCGCTACCGATGCCAAGGGCCGAAATCTTGATAAAATCTCTCCTTGTTGCCATTGGGAAGGAATATGGTTTTGATCAAATCTTCGCTACAAATAAAAGGGCTGGAGCCTTTTTATTCGATGACAGGTGTCAGCAGCCATAGTGATATATGTCAATGTGTTCATGTTTTCATAATTTGAAAATATTTTATTACGCAAATGGCAAAAAGCCGGAAAGTTGTATTTTTTGCCAGCGTTAAACAAGCTCTGGCTTTTAAACCGAACCCGCATGATCGACCTGTTGCGCCGAAGCCCCAGGTTATTGCTCCTGGTATTGTCCGTTTTGGCTGCTTTCCTTTGGTTCCTCCTGGCCGCATTGCCTGGCGACGCCGTATTGCCGGGGCTCGACAGGCCCCGGCTTAGCCTGCCTGCACTGGCGGAAGGGGAGGAGGGATGCCTGGCCTGTCATGGCGCTATGGCTGGCTTTGCTCCGGCGCACGACCCCACGGCCATAGGGTGTTCCTCCTGTCATCTGGGCCAGCCCGGCCAGATGGACAAAGACGCCGCTCATGAGGGCATGGTGCTGGTGCCGGGCAACCTGGCCGACGTGCATTTAACCTGTGGCACTGCCAACTGCCATGCCGACATCGCTCAAAGGGTGGAAGGCTCGCTGATGGCCTCTATGTCGGGCGTTATTACTGTTAACCGTTTCGTTTTTGGGGAATCGAATACCCTCAGCGCCCACGCTCATG
>JACJYE010000007.1 GCA_020636255.1 Lewinellaceae bacterium | reverse complement strand
ATAGTTACAGTTAAGAGCATGTTTGGAGGCCAGCCTTTGAGCTAAAAAAGGCACGCAAAGTTACGAAAATTCGGCGGCTAATAACATAGCTTGCTTATCTTCACCCCGACCAACCAACAAGCTTAATTATGAAAAGTTTACCCTTCCTCCTCCTTCTGGCCCTGCTATCTTCCTGTAGCCCGAAACTGGCTGTGCCCCCTGCCAGCCACCCCGATAGCGGCAAGTGGGAAAACCTCTTCTCCACGAACCTGGCCGACGCCATTTTTCCGGCAGGCATCTGGACGTTCAGCGACGGTGTGCTCACCGCCAGCGAAGACCAGTGCATCTGGACGAAAAAAGACTACAGCGACTTCATCCTCGACCTGGAATTCAAAACCGCCGAGGGCACCAACAGCGGGGTGATCGTGCATTGTACGAACATCGAAAACTGGATACCCAATTCGGTGGAGATCCAGATCGCCGACGACTATTCGGAAGAATGGTCGAGCCACCCGCGCACCTGGCAGTGCGCCGCCATCTTCGGGCACCTGCCGGCCAAGAAGAGCGTCGTCAAAAAACCCGGCGAATGGAACCGTTATACGATCACCTGCAAAGGCAAAATGATCTACGTGATGCTCAACGGGGAGCTCGTCACTGAAATGGACCGCAGCCTTTGGACGAGCGCTACGACCAACCCCGACGGCAGCGAGATCCCTTCCTGGCTGAGCACGCCTTTTGCCGAACTGCCCACCCACGGCCATATCGGGCTGCAGGGTAAACACGCCGGCGCCCCCATCTATTTCAGGAATATGAAGATCAGGGAATTGTAGTGGGGCTGGCCGGAGGGGGCTACCCGCTCCTCAGCGCTTGATCTGGCAGTTGTCGGTATTAAAGTGAAAATTTGCGCATTGCGCTAGTTTTAGCTAATTGGAATTTTTCGTTGCGCTAATTATCGTTAATTAGCATCTTTAAGGAATGTAATTTCCTTTTTTTGTCTTAAAAGATGCTATGGAATTTCTGCGCAGAAGTATTCAACCCATTTTGCAGGAATACCTCTTGCCCAACAAAGTTGTCGTGTTACTTGGGCCCAGGCGGGTGGGGAAAACAGTACTGATCCGTCAGGTATTGTCGGAGATAACCGAACCCGTTTTGTTGCTGAATGGCGAGGATTTGAATACCAGAGAATTGTTTAAGAGAAGGAGCCTGCCCAATTTTGTGCAATTGCTGGATGGGAAAAAAATGTTGATCATCGATGAAGCGCAGAAGATACCTGATATCGGGTATGCCTTGAAGCTGATGATTGATGAAATTGAGGGGCTCCGTATCCTAATTACTGGTTCCTCTGCATTTGATGTAGAAAATTATGCCGGCGAACCCCTGGCTGGCAGGCAATTGGGGATGAGTGGTAATACGGTAAGCCGGTATCTGGATTTGCTGTCTAAAGTGTTCGTCATACATCGGGTGGGTGGTTTTAGTAGGAATCTTCGAAAAGAGGTTACCAAAAGCAGCAAATGGTATTTTTTCGATAACGGTATACGAAATATATTGGCGGCCAATCTGAACTCGATCGAGTTGAGGAATGACATCGGGCAATTATGGGAAAATTATATGATCAGCGAGCGGATCAAGTTTCAGCAATACACGGGTATGATTGTCAACAACTACTTTTGGCGTACTTATGACCAGCAGGAAATTAACTGGATTGAAGAACGGGGAGGCCGCCTGTACGGCTACGAATTCAAATGGAATGAAAAAAAACACCCCAAAGCGCCAGGGGGATGGAGACAAGCTTATCCGGATGCGGCATATACTGTGTTAACTCCCGAAAACTATGCTGGCTGGGTGAAATGAAATTACGGCGCGGCAGTTAGCTGTACGCCTTGCCTGAGATATAGCTTCTCTCCAAACAGAAACGGCATCCGCTACCTTAAGCTTCTAACGAGGTAGATAATGGCATGTTAAAATTACCAACCCATTGTTTATCAGAGGTTAAACCAGCATTAAAAAACTTTTAAATCTCTTTTCATGCCCTGTGCGGCGGTATGAAATCACTCATCTCTTTGCTTTTTTTGCCAGGAAAAAAGTAAAGAGATGAAACCAACGACATTTACACTCCTCTTTGTATTATGCGGCCTGGCCCTCGGCTATCAGGCCCATGCTCAGAATTTTGTCCTGGAAAGATACATCCAGGGAACAGGCACCATCGAAGACGAAGGCGTTGTGCTGGAAGTCTCCTCCGATGACGCCGAACAGGAAAACGACGAGATCGACGCGCTCTACGATGACGACCTGGATGCCGGCTGGGAAGGGGCTCCTGAAGACCAGAACATACTGACGACAGGCCTGCGTTTTCGCGATATCTACATCCCTCAGGGTGCGCGGATCGATTCCGCTTTCATTGTCTTTTCGTCGCATGAGGCTAAATCGGCAGAGGATGTGGCCCGCATTACTATCTATGGTGAAGCCAGCGATAATGCCCAGACCTTCACTGAAGACGCCCTCATTACGGGCCGCCCGGCCACCAGCGCTTCTACACTCTGGGAGGTGGCCGTCGACTGGGAGATATGGCAGCCCTACCGGACGCCCGACCTGAAGGGCGTCATTCAGGAAATCGTCAACCGCGACGGCTGGGCGGCCGGTAATGCCCTGGCACTCATCCTTTCCGGCGAGAACCAGGGCCCCAGCGATTTTGAGAATGCCCGCGAAATGGAGTCTTTTGAGAATATCTCCGACCCTGAAGACGGCGGCGACGGCCAGAACCACCCGGAGCGGCGGCCCCAGCTCGTCGTATACTATAGTGTGCCATCCGCTACGATCGAAGTTGCTGTGATGGTCACCGATACCATCGAAGACGAAGGCGTTGTCTTTGAGGCTTCGTCCGATGACGCCGAGCAGGAAAACGACGAGATCGATTCTCTGTTCGATGACGACCTGGACGCCGGTTGGGAAGGCGCACCCGAAGACCAGAACATCCTCACTACGGGCATCCGTTTCCGCAATATCCCCCTGCCGAAAGGCGCCGTCGTGGAGTCGGCTTATATCGTATTCTCTTCTCATGAAGGCAAATCGGCCGAGGATGTGGCCCGTATCACCATTTACGGCGAAGCCACCGACAACGCCGAGACGTTCACCGAGGATGCCCTTATTACGGCCCGCCCGGCTACCAGTGCTTCTGTGTTGTGGGAGGTAGCTGAAGAATGGCTGATCTGGGAATATTACCAGACGCCCGACCTGAAGTCTGTCGTCCAGGAGATCGTTAACCGCGATGGCTGGCAGGCCGGCAATGCCCTGGCGCTCATCCTGACTGGCGAGAACCAGGGGCCTAGTGATCTTGAGAATGCCCGCGAAATGGAGTCTTTTGAAAATATTGCCGACCCGGAAGATGGCGGCGACGGCCAGAACCACCCGGAACGCCGCCCACGCCTGGTTATCACCTATTCGTCCGCCAACCTGACGGGCACGGTATTCCAGCCCCTGCCCGAGGCAAAACCGCTGAAAGTATACCCCAACCCCGCGAACGAAGAAGGCGTGACGATCGAACTGGACAGCGAAGCGCCGGCGACGATCCACCTGTACAATGCCAACGGACAACTGATCGGTGTAAAACAAACGAAATTCAGTAAGACGGTATCGCTGAAAACCAACGGCCTGGCAGGTGGCCTTTACTTCGTTAAAGCCTGGCAGAACGGCGAGGTATACCTCCAGAAGCTGGCCGTCAGGTAATGTAAATATAGAATGAGTTAATGTATAACCTGCCAGCCCAGGCGGTGTCGCGAAAGCCACCGCCTGGGCTCAGTTTTAATACTCTAAACCTCAAAGGAATGCTTCCCATAAAATATTCCTGGCTGGTGCTGGCGCTGTTGTTTGCCACACCTTTTTTTGCGCTGGAATGCGCTGCTCAGAACAACTATTCCATCTCCGGAACGGTAACCGACGGCCAGTCGGGCGAACCATTGCCCGGAGCGACGGTGGCCATCAAAAATACCAGCCTCGGCACTTCTTCGGACGG
This sequence comes from Lewinellaceae bacterium, assembly GCA_020636255.1. Taxonomy (GTDB): domain Bacteria; phylum Bacteroidota; class Bacteroidia; order Chitinophagales; family Saprospiraceae; genus JACJYE01. The sequence continues at coordinate 387,152 of JACJYE010000007.1, read as the reverse complement.
CCAGGGCACTTTTGTGCTGAAAAACATCCCGCAGGAAAAGGCCACTATCATTGTAGCGTACATCGGCTATGAAGATTACGTTTTTGAGCACGACTTCAGTAAGAAGCCCGCCCCCGTATTTGACATCAAACTTCAAAGCACAGCAGTAGAACTGGAGCTGGTGCAGGTAGAAGGCCGGGCGGAGGGTAACCTCAGGGCATTCATCGAGCAGAAAAAGTCGGAGAATATCAAAAACGTCATCGCTGCAGAACAGATAGCGAGTTTTCCCGATATGAACGCTGCAGAGGCGATGCAGCGCATTCCCGGTATTACGCTGCAGCGCGACCAGGGCGAAGGGCGTTACGTTCAGCTGCGGGGCACGCCGCCCGAGCTCACCGTTTTTAATGTGAACGGCGAACAAGTACCCTCGCCGGAAGGCCGCGTCCGCTACGTAGGCATGGATATCATCCCTGCCGACCAGATCGAATTTGTGGAGGTGAACAAGGTACTGACCCCCGATATGGATGCCGACGGCATCGGCGGGGCTGTCAACATCAAGACCAAGGAGGCGACGGGGGAGCAGCCGGAGATCCGCGCCACCCTGGCCGGAGGGTACAACAACCTGCGCCAGGCCCCAATTTACAACCTGCAGTTCTCCTACGGACAGCGGTATGGCAAACTCGGCTTTCAGGCCAACAGCAGTTATTTCCAGAACAACCAGGGTTCGGACAACATCGAATACAAATATGCCAAAGGCCCCTTCTTCGGTAGCCAGGATGCCGGACAGGATAATTATTACGTCCAATACCGCGAGGTGCAGTTTCGCCACTATGACATTACCCGAACCCGCATCAGCGTAAGCCCGACGCTGGACCTGCGTTTTAACAAAAATTCCTTCCTGTACCTGCGCGGCATGTATAACAGTTTCACTGACGATGAAACCCGCCGCCGCCTGGTATACGGCCTGGACGACGCGTTATCGGCCACTTATTATCTCTATGGCGGGGTAAAACACGATATTAAGGCCAGGGTAAAAAAACAGGAGCTGAGCACCCTTGCTTTCGGAGGAGAGCACCGGATCGGCAGAGCCACGCTCGACTACCAGCTGTTCTATGCGCTGGCCAGCGAGTCGGAACCCGACAGGATGGAGGCCAGTTTCGACAGCCCCGGCCAGGCCATCGCCATTGATTTCGACCTCAGCGACCCCGATTATCCGCGCGCCACTTTCCCCAACCCCAGCAATGCGGGAAACGTTACCCGATACGAAGATTACGAACTGGACGATCTGCTCTTCGAAAATAGCCTGGCCACCGACCGGAACCTAACGCCCAGGGCCAATATCAAAATACCCTACTCGATCGGCAGCCATAGCAACGGCTACTTTAAATTCGGTGGCAAGATACGGCAGAAGAAAAAAGGCCGCGATATCCGGTCGCAGGCCTTTGCCGCCTATTTTGAGGAATCCTCCATATATCCCGGCCTGGGCCCCGAACTGTCTCTGGCCACCATCAGCGACGGCTTTCGGGAAGACAACCTGCTCGGGCATAGCTACGCGCTGGAGTATATGCCGTCAGAGCAAAAGCTGCGCGACTTCTACGAATTCTATCCCCAGCACTTTATCTTCGACCGCACCGCCACCCGTGTGCAGTCATTCGGGGAAGACTATAAGGCTGAAGAAACCATTTACGCAGGCTACGGTATGGTGCGCCATGATTTTGACAAGCTGATGGTGCTGGGCGGGCTCCGTTGGGAGGAAACCGATATTGACTATCAGGGCTTCCGCATCGTGACCGATAAAGGGCGGTTCAAGAGCATCGATACCCTTACGGACCAGCGCATACACCGATTCCTGCTGCCACAGGTGCAGATGAAATATTCCGTCAATGAAAATTTCAACCTGCGGGCGGCGCTGACGTATTCCTATTCCCGCCCCAATTTTGACGATGTGCTTCCCTACCGGGAGGAAGACCGCGACGAAGTGCGGTACGGCAATCCGGATCTGAAGTACCCGCTTTCGAAAAACCTGGACTTCCTGGCAGAGTATTACTTCCCGAAGGGCATCCTGTCGGGTGGCATATTCTATAAGGAGATCGACGATTTTATTTTTTACTACAAGCGCTTTGCCCATGAAGGCGACCCTAAGGATTATGGTTTGGTGGAGATCACCAAGGCCATCAACGGGAACCGGGCGTCGGTTTATGGCGCCGAGCTGCAGGCGCAGTTCAAGTTCAAGTTCCTGCCGGGCTTTCTGCGCAATTTCGGCCTGTACGCCAACTACACCTATACCCATTCCGAAGCTTTTATCAACAAGCGTTACCCCGCCAACTATACGGATGCCATCGTTATCTTCGGCGAAGACGACCTCGACTTGTTCAGCTCTAAGGACGAGCGGGAAATGATCACCCTGCCGGGACAGGCCAGCCATACGGCCAATGCGGCGCTGTTCTACGATTCCAGGAAGTTCTTTACCCGCCTGACGCTGAATTACCAGGACGACTTCCTCTATCAGCTCGGTGCGGATGCCGACCTCGACGAATACTACGGCAAAGCCCTGCGCCTGGACTTCACGGCCAACGTTTTCGTAACCGAGCATTTGAAGCTCTTCCTCGACCTGATCAACCTGACAAATACGCCCCAGAAGTTTTATCTCGGAGAACCGGGCCGGGTTAAAAAACAGGAATTTTACTCCTGGTGGGGCAGGCTGGGCGTGAAGCTGGGGTTCTGAGTGCAGCAAAAAAGGGAAATATGAAATATTGGATATGTGCGGCCTTGCCGCTCTTTCTCGCTACATGCGGGCAAAAAGAAGGTGCGCTGCTTGCGCCTGACGTTATCACCCAACCTGTAAAACACGATACCGACGACCCCGCTATATGGGTCAATACCGATGACCCTGCCGGTAGTATCGTTTTCGGCACCGATAAGGACACCGACGGCGCTGTATACGCTTTTAACCTCCAGGGCGAAGTGCTTGAAGACAAAGTGGTCCGGCAGGTAGAGCGCCCGAATAATGTCGATGTGGAATACGGCTTTCTTTACCGGGGCGACACCCTTGACATCCTCGCTTTTACCGAGCGGGAGCGACAGATGCTGCGCGTTTTTTCCGTTCCCGATATGCAGATGCTCGACGGCGGTGGTATTCCCGTTTTCGAAGGCGAACCCCAAGGCGATTACCGCCTGCCAATGGGTATAGGCCTGTACCGGCAACCCGGCACCGATAAAGTATACGCCATCGTTGGGCGCAAGAACGGGCCGGCCGACGGGACATACCTGTGGCAATATGCCTTGTCGGCCGACAGTACAGGGCTGCAGGCCCGGCTGGTGCGCAAGTTCGGAGCGTTCAGCGGCTTAAAGGAGATCGAGGCCATAGCGGTGGATGATGAGGCCGGGTATGTATATTATTCTGACGAAGGCGCCGGCATCCGGAAATATTTTGCCGCACCGGAAAAGGGGAGTGCCCAGCAGGCATTTTTCGGCGCAAGCGGCTTCGCAGAAGACATGGAAGGCATCGCGATACTGCCCACCGGCCCCGGACAGGGGTACATCTTCGTCTCCGACCAGCAGGCACAGGCAGTGCGGGTTTTCAGCCGCGCCGCGCCGCACGCGTTCATCAAATCCATCCCTTACCAGGCCATACATACCGACGGGCTGGAAGTATCGGCTTTCTCGTTCGGCGGCCTGTTCCCTCAGGGGCTGCTCGTGGCTATGAGCGAAGACAAAACCTTCCACTATTATTCGGTAGCGCGGCTGGGGCTGGAGTAGCTCCCTGCCTTTGTCCAAACTGCTAATATTCAGCCGGTTTTTATTTTCTTTTGCCGTTTAAAAGCATTACCTTTGCCCCGCTAAAAAATATTCTTTAACCAAAAAGCATTCTTTCAATGCTGGATGACAACAAGTTAGAACAAGAAGGGCAGGAAACGCCTGAGGAGCAGCCCGAACAGGAAGCTGCCGAAGAAACCACTACACCGGTTGAAGCAACCGCAGAAAACGTCCCCGAAGAGGATGACGAAGAGGAAGAAGAAACGCCAGTGGTCGTAAAGAAATCCACTGTTGGCCAGGATGACGAGGACGAACAGGAAGAAGAGGACGAAGACGACGAGGATGTGGACCTCGTGGAGGACCAGCCCGTTCATGTGGGCACGGCTCATGACGACTTCGACTGGAACGCAGGCAAGCGCGCTCATGTCGCTTACTCCGAGGCGGACATCGAAAAGTACACGGAGCAGTACGAATCCACGCTCTCTTCCGTACTTGAGAACGAGATCGTCAGTGGCCGCGTCACCTCCATCAATGATGGCGACGTTGTTCTGGACATCAACTTCAAGTCCGACGGCCTGGTGCCCCTCTCTGAATTCCGCGACACGCCCGACCTGAGCATCGGCGATTTCGTGGATGTTTACGTAGAACAACAGGAGGATGCCCGTGGCCAGTTGGTGCTCTCCCGCCGCAAGGCCAAGCTGCTGCGCGCCTGGGAAAACATCGTCGACTCCTACGAGAACGGCACGGTTATCAAAGGTACCGTCATCAGCAAGACCAAGGGTGGCCTCATCGTTGATTGTGGTGGCCTGGAGACCTTCCTCCCCGGTTCGCAGATCGACATCAAGCCCATCATCGATTACGATTCATACGTGGGCAAAACCATGGAGTTCAAAGTCGTTAAGATCAACGAGCAGATCAAGAACGCCGTGGTATCGCACAAAGCCCTCATCGAGAGCGACCTGGCCGAGCAGCGCGAAGCCATTATCGCCAGCCTCGAAAAAGGGCAGGTGCTCGAAGGCCTGGTCAAGAATATCACCGACTTCGGCGCTTTCCTCGACCTGGGTGGCGTCGACGGCCTGCTGTACATCACCGACATTTCCTGGGGCCGCATCAACCACCCCAGCGAAGTGCTGTCCCTCAACCAGAAGATCAACGTGGTGGTGCTCGACTTCGACGAGAACAAGAAGCGCATCTCCCTTGGCCTGAAGCAACTGCAACCCCACCCGTGGGAAGTGCTCAGCGAAGAGATCAAAGAGGGCTCTGTGGTCAAAGGCAAGATCGTCAATATCGAAGATTACGGTGCTTTCCTCGAGATCCAGCCGGGCGTAGAAGGCCTCATCCACGTATCGGAAGTGAGCTGGAGCAACCAGCCCATCAACGCGCGTGAGTTCTTCAAGCTGGGCCAGGAGTATGAGGCAAAGGTGGTGACCATCGACCGCGACGACCGCAAGATGTCCCTCTCGGTCAAGCAACTGTCGAAAGACCCCTGGAGCGAGATCGAAGAACGCTTCCCCATCAACAGCCGCCATACCGGCGAGGTCAAAAACCTCATGCCCTACGGCGTGTTCGTGGAACTGGAAGCCGGCATCGGCGGCATGATCCACATCTCCGACCTGTCGTGGACCAAGCGCTTCTCCCACCCCTCGGAAGTGACCAAGGTAGGCGAGAATATCGACGTGGTCATCCTCGAGATCGACAAGGACAACCGCAAACTGTCGCTCGGCCATAAGCAACTGGAAGAGAACCCCTGGGATACCTTCGAAAATGTATTCCCCGTGGGCTCCTACCACGAAGCGACCATCATCCGCCGCGACGACCGCGGCGCTATCGTCCAGCTGCCCTACGGCCTGGAAGCCTTCGCACCGATCAAGCACATCCGCAAGGAAGACGGCCAACTGGCAGAAGTGGATGAAACGCTGACCGTAAAGGTCATCGAGTTCAACCGCGACGATAAGCGCATCCTCGTTTCCCACATGCGTTACCTCGAAGATATCCGCCGCGAAGCGGAAGAAGAGGTGCGCAAAGAGAAACAGGCCGACCGCCAACGCACCCGCACCGCCGTCAAAAAACAACAGTCTAATGTCGAGAAATCTACCCTCGGCGACCTCGATGTCTTCTCGCAGCTGAAGGAGCAGCTGCAGGATAATATTGAACCAGAAGACAAATCCGAAGCGGATGAAGATCAGGAATAAAGCTTTTAATATTTGACAAAAGGCTTTAAGTCCTAGTTTACGCAAATCTGATACCCTGCAGTTGGTTAATGTCCGCTGCAGGGTATTTGTTTTTCTTATAGAAAAGGGGTATTTTATTGGGAATTTTTTCAAGACACCCTCCCATGCGAGCTCCAGATAACCTAAGTTGCGATCCATTATTTCCAGTCTTTGCTTGCCTCTGTTACCAGGAGGATAAAGGTCAAAAATATTTGACAACCAGTCAGAGATTGGGCGAAATCTTGTATTTATGGTCGCTAAAGGAGTATAATCAACAGCATAAGCTATATAGGTTTTTGATGATTGTATTATTTTGGATTTTACATAATACAATAACAACTGCTCAGCATACAACAATTACTCCCTGTATATCCGATTCTCTTTTGAGTATTGAACAAAAATATTCAACCGATATTAAGAGGGAAAGCATTAGAAAAGAGTTGTTGGGGATTGCACAATGCTTTTATAACAATGGTCAATATGATAGTGCCTTAGTAAGACTTGGCTTCATAGAAGAAAAGTTAATTCCTGAGTCGAATTTTACTGATGAAGAAGCTGTAAAGTTTTATAAGTTATATGGAAAAGCCTATAAGTATAGCTATCAAACTAAAAAATCTATAGTCTACTTTAAGAAGGCGTTAAGCAGGCTGACTGTGACGCAAAAAAAAGAACATGTAATCGAAAAGGCTGATTTATTGCGCCGTGTGGCAGATGGATATTTGGAATTAGAAGACTATTTGGCTACTCTTGATTATGCTCGTTACGCATTAGCAGAAATAAGAAATAATAATTTAAAATCTACAGCACTAGAAATCAGAATATTAAACACATCAGCAGATGCATATAGGTTTTTAAATAACTATAAAGAAGCTAAACAACAATATGGACTTGCAATTGAACTTGCGAATAAAATCAACTCTAATAAGAAAAAATTCTTAGGGGAATTATATTCGCGGCTAGGTATTTTACATTACCATTATGATAAGTATGAGGAAGGGATAGTTTGCTTAAAAAAAAGTATTCAGTTTTATACAGAATTTGGAGGCAAAGATAATCCTAGTACAGTCCATGCTATCAATTCTCTTGGCAACATCTACTATTATCTTGAAGATTACTCTGAAGCAAGCAAACTGTTTTTATCAACAATCGGCAGTTTTAAAAAGAAAGGAGTAATCGAAATACTTGCTAGCCAATACTCCAAAATTGCCGCCTGCTACACCAACATGGGCGAATACGATAAGGCAGACAAGTATTTGCAGGATGCCTTTTCTTTGGTAGATTTCGACAGCCGCAGGGCGCATCCCTTCGCCAGTTATAAAGGAAAACCCGGCGATTTTTTGATCATTCTGTACTTCGCGGCAAAAAACCACCAGAAGGCCTTTGAAGCGGGGCGGGGCAGGCGGGAGCTGTACCGGGCAGCCCATTACTTCAGCCTTTGTATACAGTATCTGGAGCACATCAGCGACGGGCTGGATGAATCGGGCTCCCAAACGTATTTCCTGGACCGTTTCTATTACGTGATCGAAGCGTCGATCAACAACTGTTATCATTTGCATCAGGAGACGGACAGCCTTCAGTATCTGGGCCTCGCTTTTGGTTATGCCGAGCGCAGTAAGGCCCTGCTGTTGAAAGAAGCGCTGCAAAAGGCCAATGTAGAAGCACAACTCGGTATACCTCAGGCCCTGCTGGGCCGCGAATACAGCCTGAAGCGGGAGATAAGCCTGCTGGAGAACCAGCGCTACGAAGCCCGGCTGGCAGGCAATGAAAAACTAGGATATGAGCTCACCAGCCAGCTTTACGATCTCAAGAAAGCCTGCAATGCGCTGCAGGACTCAATAAACGCGGCCTATCCGGCCTATGAGCAGTTTCGCCGCCCGGTAGCGCCGATGGCCATCGAAGACGTCCGCGCACGCCTGCTGGAACCCGGGCAGGCGCTGGTGCAGTACTTTGACGGAGAGGACGGCCTTTATCTGTTCGTGATCACCGCCAAAGGCTGTACCCTCACTATGTTGAAACGCGATTCTGCGCTCACCAAAGCCGTTGAAGGATTCCGGGAGAGCATTTACGGGTGGGCTTTGGAGCAGCAGGATTCTCTGCTTACCCAATACCGCCATTATGGCCGGTATCTTTACCAACAGCTCATCGAACCCGTCGCTGCGTTACTGCCATCGCATCTTATCATCATCCCCGACGGAGTATTGGCGTATCTGCCTTTCGAAGCCTTGCTTTGCGAAGCGCCGCCGGACAACCCGCTTGCTTTTAATACCTATCCCTACCTTCTGAACCGCTATCGCGTCACTTATGCCCATTCGGCGCGCCTGCTCGATGAGATGCGGCAAGGGCGGAACCTGGCGCCCCGGCAACGAGTGCTTGCCTTCGCGCCCTACTTCGAGGAATCGCCAGGCGGAGACAACTCGGTTGCACAGCGCCGCAACGGGCTGAGCCGCCTGTTCAGTAATGAAAGGGAAGTGGCGGCTATTCATCATCTGCTCAAAACGCGCATACGGCAACGCGGTGAAGCTACCCGCGCCCGTTTCCTGGATGAAGCCCCTTTTTACAGCATCCTTCACCTGGCTACCCACGCCAAGGCCAATGACGAAGAGGGTGAGTATTCTTACCTTGCCTTCACCGGTGCTGCCGACACCCTGAACGATGCGCGCCTGTACGCCAAAGACCTGTTCACCATGCGGCTGCCGGCCGAGATGGTCGTGCTGAGTGCCTGCGAGACGGGCCTGGGTGAATTGCGGCGCGGCGAAGGCGTCATCAGCCTGGCACGCGGGTTCACGCAGGCCGGCGCACGCAGCCTCATTACCACCCTATGGCGGGTGAGCGACCAGGAATCTGCTGATTTGATGCGCCTTTTCTACGAGGGCCTGGCGCAGGGCCTGCACAAAGACGAAGCCCTGCGCCACGCCAAACAAGCTTACCTCTCCACCGCGCCTTCCACGCGCGCGCACCCCTTTTTCTGGGCCGCTTTCGTTTCTTCAGGCGATATGTCGCCGATAGGCGTGAGCAGGCAACCCTCCGGCTTCTGGCGGTGGGGGTTAGCCCTGGCAACCTTAGGCATGCTGGGTTGGTGGTTGAGGAAACGCCGGGGTGAGGCTATGGCCTATAAGCGGTAAAAGAACCCAATGCCAAGGCCCGGCAGCACAGGAGCTTCTATATCGATGTTGAACCCCTGCGGCGGTTCCTTGCGGATCTCTTCGTAAGATAGCTGAAACATCAGCCCGGCGTCAATACGCATCCCTGCCTGCTCCGAGAAATTAAAGCACCTCCCGATCCTGGCGTTCAGGTACAGGTATTTATCGATCACGGATTCCGTCTCATCCCGCAGATAGGCCAGGCCTGTTTTGCCATACCAGGGGCGCCTGTCCGACAGAGCGGCGGCGCCTGCAAAGTGGTAATAGAGATCGGCCGAAGCGGCCCAGATACTTTCATCCTCCCCTGCAGGTATTGTCCCCACGCCGCCGCCGAGCTGCACCTGGCCGAATTGGCCCAGCAAGGCTACGTTTATCAGTTCCGGGAGCCCAATACCGGCCGAAATATCCAATGAACCCTGTCCGTAGGATGGGATGATGCAGAATGCGCATACGGCGCCCATGAGCAGGAAGCGAAAACAACCGGGGCGTTTTTTCATGATATAAAGGTTTTGGGCAAGGAAACAGGACATAGTGTTTTTAAGGTATCCTTTTCTCCTTCGGGATACAATGAGGATTGTCAGCCGGGGCATCGCGGCTTTTATGCATTCTTTGTAATTGCCGTGTAGATGACGATAGCACATTGGCCTTTTGCGTATTTTTATACTTCACCGCACTGGCAGCCGGGCGGTATGAACCATTTTCACCTGACTGAAAGCTTGTTTGGAGGCCAGCCTTTGCAGCTCCTCCAAACAAGCTCTGAAACACCCACCATGGGCAGAATAATCACCTGGTCTACTCCGCAGTATTCCCCGAGCGTAGAAGCGCATGAGACCGACAGCCTTTTTTATGCGGAAGATGTTTTTCGCTACCGGAAGTTCGAATCCCCGCTTTCCATCAAGTTTTGCCAGCGCGAGGCCTTGCGGTATATCATCGGCTCGCGAAAGGTCGTTGTCCCGCCGGGTAGTTTTTTACTCGTCAACGCCGGTACGGAGATGGAATGCCTGCCGAACGAGGCCGGCGTGCAGGCGCTTATGGTTTTTTTTACCGGCAGCCTTATGCAGGACGTGTACTGCAACCTGAAACTCGACGACAAAGCGCTGCTGGACGGCCCACCGCACGGCCGTTTTTTTGAGCATTTATACCCGCCGGCGGCGCCTTTTTCCAAGCATTTGGGCGCCCTTGCCCGGCAGATGGCCCAGGTGGGAGCATCCAACCACGAGCTTTCTCCGGGCCTGTTCTTCGGCCTGGCGGAGCAGCTGTTGTGGCATCAGCAGGGCATCAGCAGGCAGATCGGCAGGCTCAAGGCCCGCAATGCGGCCACCAGGGAAGAATTATTCCGCAGGGTGTTGATCGCGAGGGAGTATATGGAAGGGCACTGGCGCAGCAGGGTCACCTTACAGCAGGCCGCCAGGGTGGCATGCCTGTCGCCCTATCATTTTCACCGCACCTTCCGGGAAGCTTTCGGCCAGCCGCCGATGGGCTGGTTTCGGCGGCTCAAGCTGGAAAAAGCAAAGGAACTGCTGCGTGCTGAGCGTATGACAGCCACGGAAGTGGCCTTACACTGCGGCTTCTCCGGGCTGTTCGCCTTCTCCAAGGCCTTTAAGCGCGAATGGGGCCTGTACCCATCCGAAGCTCGCTGAGCTTTTACCCGCCCAGGCAGGGTGCAGGCTGTACAGTTTGCGCCACATATTCGTATCTTTAGCTGTTTTTTGCACAACAGGAACCGACGCCCATGCAACGCATTATCATAGAGATCAAGGCCCGTTGTGGCCACCCGGAGGAAATCCGGGACCTGCTCGATAAACAGCAGGCCCTGTTTATCGGGATCGACCAGCAGGTGGACACTTACTTCAACGTTCCCCAGGGCAGGCTGAAGCTTCGGGAAGGGCGTATTGAAAACGCCCTGATCCACTATCACCGCAACAACCAGGCAGGGCCCAAACGTTCGGATGTTTTGCTGTACCTCACGCCGGTCAGGTCGAGCCTCAAAGAGATCCTCACCCGTGCGGTGGGGGTGCTGGCTACCGTAACCAAACGCCGGTACATCTATTTCATCGACAACGTCAAATTCCATATCGACGAGGTGGAGGAGTTGGGCTCCTTTGTAGAAGTGGAAGCCATAGGAGAAGGAGAATCGGCCCAGGAAGAGGTTTTGCGCGAGCAGTGCCAGTACTACCTCAACCTCTTCAAGGTACAGCCCGAAGACCTGGTGGAGGTATCTTACAGCGATATGGTGCTCATGAAAACATGAGTCATGCGAATTAGGCCGGCTAACGGCCCAGCGGGCCGTCATCTTTGTAGCATAAACGGCGAAAGCCTGGTTCCCGGCCCGTAGGGCTGGTATCTGGCCCCCCCGGTAAATGGTGCATTGCCCTGGAGATAGCGGCCCGTGCCTCGGCGCTGAAGCTGTGAGCAGCGAAAGCGGCCGGGCCGCAAGCAATGGTTTTCTTCGATTTTCTTTTTTTGGGGCTGTCTAAAAAGCCTGCAGAAGGAAAACCTCAAAATGATACGTGGCCTTTAATCCAGCTTTCGCTTGATCTCGATGATCTCGAAGCCTTCGATCACATCACCAGCTTTGATGTCGTTGAAATTTTTGATAGACACACCACATTCGAGGCCTGCCTTCACTTCGCGTACATCCTCTTTAAATCGCTTGAGCGAGGCGATCTCCGCCATTTGCCCTTCGCGGGTGGGGTATACGACGATACCGTTGCGGATGAGTCGGATATGGGTATTGCGGGTTAGCCTGCCTTCCTGTACGTAACAGCCGGCAACCGTGCCCACCTTGCTGATCTTGTAGACTTCGCGAACTTCCAGCTGGCCGACGATCTTTTCTTCCTTGGTCGGCTCCAGCATGCCTTCGATGGCCGCGCGCACTTCCTCGATAGCCTCGTAGATGATGGAGTAGGTCTTGATCTGGACGCCTTCCCGTTCTGCCAGCTTGCGGGCGCCGAGTGAAGGGCGCACCTGGAAGCCGATGATAATGGCATCGGATGCGGAGGCGAGCAGGACGTCGGATTCGATGATCTGGCCTACGGCCTTGTGGATGACGTTCACCTGTACGCTCTCAATCGTCTGTTTGATGAGGGCGTCGGACAGTGCTTCGACGGAGCCGTCCACGTCACCTTTGACGATGAGGTTGAGTTCCTGGAAGTTACCCAGGGCCAGGCGCCGGCCGATCTCGTCGAGGCTGATGCGTTTGGTTGCTCGGTTGGCCTGTTCACGAAGGATCTGAGCGCGTTTGGAGGCGATCTGGCGGGCGTCCTGTTCGCTTTCTTCCACTTTGAAGCGCTCGCCGGCCTGGGGGGCGCCGCTCAGGCCGAGCACCAGTACCGGAGTAGAGGGCCCTGCTTCCTTGACGCGTTTGCCGCGTTCGTTGAACATGGCCTTGACTTTGCCGGAATGTTCACCCGCGACGACGGGGTCGCCGATCTTCAGCGTGCCGGCCTGGACCAGCATCTTGGTCACATAACCGCGGCCTTTATCCAGGGAAGCTTCGATGACGGTACCGAGAGCTTTCCGATCCGGGTTGGCTTTGAGTTCCAGGATCTCTGCTTCCAGCAGTATCTTTTCCAGCAGCTCGTCTACGCCGAGGCCCGTTTTGGCGGATATGTCCTGCGATTGGTATTTGCCGCCCCATTCTTCCACCAGGAAGTTCATGGAGGCCAGTTCCTGTTTGATCTTTTCAGGCGCCGCTCCCGGTTTATCGATCTTGTTGATCGCGAAAACGATGGGTACGCCGGCAGCCTGAGCGTGGCTGATGGCCTCTTTGGTCTGCGGCATGATGTTGTCATCGGCTGCGATGATGATAACGGCGATGTCCGTTATTTTGGCGCCGCGGGCGCGCATGGCAGTAAATGCTTCGTGGCCGGGGGTATCGAGGAAGGTGATCTTTTTGTAGTCCTTATCCTTATCCATGACCACTTCGTAGGCGCCGATGTGCTGGGTGATCCCCCCTGCTTCACCGGAGGCTACGTTGGCTTTCCGGATATAGTCGAGCAAAGAGGTCTTACCGTGGTCGACGTGGCCCATAACGGTGACGATGGGAGCGCGGGCTTCGAGGTCTTCGGGGTCATCGATGATCTCTTCCTCTTCTTCGGCCTCTTCGCCTACGCTGATGAATTCCACTTCGTGGCCGAATTCTTCGACCAGCAGTTCGATGATCTCCGCATCGAGGCGTTGGTTAATAGAAACGATAACGCCGAGGTTAAGGCAGGTCGTGATCACATCGGCGACCGGCACGTTCATGAGGTTGGCAAGTTCCTGGACAGAGATGAATTCCGTGACCTGTATCTTATCGGAATGCATTTCCTGTTCGCGCAATTCCTGGCGTTCGCGCAGGCGTTCGCGGTTGTCGCGGCGCATTTTCTGGCGTTTCTTCTTACCGCCGCCCGACAGGCGGGCCATAGTGGCCTTGATCTTCTCTTCGATCTCTCTTTGGGAGACCTCTCTTTCCTCTTCTTCCGTACCGCCTCCGCGTTTTCTGCCGGCGGCTGCACCGGCCCTGCCGGCGCCGTCGGAGGTAGCGACTACTTTTTTGCGCTTGCGCTTACGCTTCTTGCGTGCGCCTTCGTCATCGGAATCTGTTTTTTCCGTAGTCGAATCGGAAGGTTTAGGTTTTTTCGGTTTTTCTTCAGCGGCGGGCTTGGGAGCTTCTTTTTTGGTGTTGTCCTTTTTCTTTTTGCGCTTGGGGCGTTCCAGTTTATCGGCATCGATCTTGCCAAGGATCTTCAGGCCGCGAAGCTCAGGAGCTTCGGCGCGCACGAGGGTATCTTCTTTGGGGGCCTCCTGCTGTGGTTTCCCTGCAGCAGGTTCTGGCGTTTTCCCTTTTTCCTGTTCCTGCTTCTGAGGCTGTTCCTGTACCTGGGCAGGAGGAGTAGGCGCTTCATTGGATGGCGCCGGTTCTTTGGCAGCCGGGCTTTCCTTCGGTTTTTCCGAGGCAGGAGGAGCAGCAGGTTTTTCCACTGTGGGCTCTGCCTCCGTTTTCGGCGCAGGAGCGGCGGGTTTGCTTTCCGCTTTTTCCGTTTTCGGCGTTTCTTTTTCGGAAGGCTGGCCTTCCTGTTTTTTAGGCTTCAGGCGGCTTTCCAGGTCGATCTTGCCCAATACTTTAAGCCGGGCCTGAGGGCGCTGGATTTCTTCTTCAGCTACTTCCTTGCCATTTTCTGCACCGTGGCTTTCCATTTCCTTGCTTTCAGGGTGAGCGGCGGGTTTCTCCACCTTGTGGCGGGCAGGTTCTTCTGGACGGGAGGAAGGAAAGATATCCTGCTTTTCTTTTTTGGGCGGAGAGGCAACGGAGGCTGGCCGGGTGCCTATGATCAACTGGTCGGCCTGTTCTTTAATAGCAATGGATTTCTGGAACTCCTTGAGCAGCTCCGCATACATTTCATCGGTAACCTTTGCGGTTGGCTTGTTCTCAATTTCGAAACCACTCTTGCTGAGGTGCTCAACAATAGTGGTTGTCCCCACATTTAATTCTTTTGCTATCTTAATTAAACGTTTCTCCATTATGAAGTTTTAGTACTTATGCAACGCTTGCAGATAGGCAAAAGCTTCTTTGAGCGAAATGATCCTTACATATTCTATTATCTTTTTTGGATGAATAAAATAAAAAGGCGATTGCTGAGAGCTTTTGCCCACCAAGAGTCAAAATTTTAAAAATGGCGCCGGGCGCAGGCCTTTACCGTCCGGAAAACCACTGCAAAGATAAGCGATCTTGCTGTCTATTCAGCAACTATGCTTTGAAAAAGCGAAAATCAGGCATTCAGGCCCTTTTTCACACCCAACGAACAACAGCCGGCCCAAAAGAGTTCCATGGGCCGGCCGTTGCTTCGGGTTAGTCTTCAAACTCTTCCGCGAGGATGCCGAGCAGCTCGTCCACCGTTTCTTCTTCCAGGTCGGTGCGGCGCAGCAGCTCAGCTTTGCTGAGGTTCAGCACGCTGCGGGCCGTGTCGCATCCGATGGCTTTCAGCTGTTCGATAACCCACTCATCGATCTCGTCCCTGAATTCGTCGAGGTCGACATCGTCGATCTCAATTTCATCCGGAGTGTTGCGGTAGACATCGATCTCGAAGCCGGTCAGCTTGCTGGCCAGCTTGATATTGGTGCCGCCTTTACCGATGGCCAGCGACACCTGCTCGGGTTCGAGGTATACGTTGGCGCGGGGCATCTCGGGAGCGTCTGTCATCAGCTCGATCGACGTCACCTTGGCGGGCGTCAGGGCGCGCTGTATGAACAGGCTTGGGTTGTTCGTATAGTTGACGATGTCAATGTTCTCGTTGCGCAGTTCCCGGACGATGCCGTGGATGCGGGAGCCTTTCATCCCCACGCAGGCGCCTACCGGGTCGATGCGGTCATCGTACGATTCTACGGCTACCTTGGCGCGGTCGCCGGGGATGCGTACGATCTTGCGCACAGTGATCAGGCCGTCTTCGATCTCAGGGACTTCCTGTTCCAGCAGTTTTTCCAGGAAAAGGCTATCGGTACGCGACATGATGACCACCGGCGTATTATTGCGCATCTCCACTTTCTTGATCACACCGCGGACCATATCGCCTTTGCGGAAAAAGTCGCCTTTGATCATCTCATTGCGCGGCAGCACCAGTTCGTTGCCCGTGGCGTCGTCGAGGATGAGCAGCTCTCGTTTCAGGATCTGGTGTACTTCGCCGACGATGAGGTCGCCAACGCGTTCGTTGTAGCGGCGGTAGATCTCGTCCTTTTCCAGCTCCATGATCCGGGAGATCAGGGTTTGGCGGGCGGCCATGATAGCGCGGCGGCCGAAGTCTTCGAGGTGGAGTTGTTCGTAACACTCTTCGCCGATCTCGTAGTCTTCATCGATAGAGAGGGCTTCGGAAATGGATATCTGGCTGCGGTCGTCTGTTACTTCGCCGTCGGGTACGATCTCGCGAACGCGCCAGAGTTCCAGGTCGCCTTTGGTCGTATTGACGATCACGTCGAAATTCTCATCCGACCCGAACTTTTTGCGGATAAGGGTGCGAAACACATCTTCCAGCACGCGCACCATGGTCGGGCGGTCTATATTTTTCCCGGCTTTAAATTCCGAGAAGGTATCCACCAGGTTTACCATTGCTTAACTGATTTTAAAATGAAATTTTGACAACTGCTTTTTTTATGTCCCCAAAGGGGATCTCCGTTTGTACCAGCTGTGTGGTTTTCTTTTTTCCTTCCTTAACGCGGACTTTGTCCTCCAGCGTTATGCTTTGCTCGCCGACGGCGACCAGTGTGCCGCTGTGTTTGCCGCCATCGTTCAGGCTGACCT
Organism: Lewinellaceae bacterium; assembly: GCA_020636255.1. GTDB lineage: Bacteria > Bacteroidota > Bacteroidia > Chitinophagales > Saprospiraceae > JACJYE01. The sequence goes on along the minus strand of JACJYE010000007.1, from coordinate 370,791 downwards.
CCAGTTTGCGGCCGATGTTGCGGGGGTACTGGCGCGGCAGCTGAAGCGGGCGGCCTACACCGGGCGAAGAAACTTCCAGTACGTAGGCGTCTCCCAGCCAGCCTTCTTCGTCGAGGTGTTTTTCCAGGTATCGGCTAATGCTCTGGCACTTTTCAAAGGTGACTCCACTGTCACTGTCGATAAAAACGTCGAGCTTGCGGTTGGCGTGTAACTTTACTTCCAGGAGGAAACAATCCGTATATCCTTCTTCTTGAAATTTCTCTTCCAGTAGGGTCTCGATCTTAGCTTCTATCACCTGATTTACACAATTAAAAAGAGGGAACCTGGGGTTCCCTCTTGCGAGATTTTTTCATGCTGCTGCAAATATATGCCTTTTTCGGTGAATGTGCAAGCCCGGCCGCCGAATGGCAGTTTTTTTACAGGGTTTTTAAACTTTCAAAATCTTTTGGAAGCATCTGCGTTGAATGCTGAACCAGCCTTGCTTATCTTTGTTCATTGAATGTAAAACACAGAACAAGCCGATGGAATTCAAAGTTGACGATTTACTGCACCGGGCCCTGAACCTGGAATTCCTCACCGCCGAGCAAGGCGTTTTCCTTTTTGAACAGGCCTCTACTGCCGAGCTGATGTACGCCGGCAACAAGCTGCGGCAGCACCACGTACCCGGCAAGGACGTGACCTGGATCATCGACCGCAACTCCAACACGACCAACGTCTGCATCGCCAACTGCAAGTTCTGCAATTTCTACCGGCGCCCCGGCCACGATGAGTCCTATACCACTACCATAGCGGAATACAAACAAAAGATCGACGAGCTCTTTGCTTTCGGCGGCGAGCAATTGCTGCTTCAAGGTGGGCACCACCCTGATCTGGGGCTCGATTTTTACACCAACCTTTTCCGGCAGCTCAAGGCCTTGTACCCCAACCTCAAGCTGCATGCGCTCGGCCCACCCGAGGTCGCCCACATCACCAAGCTGGAAAAGTCTACCCATATCGAAGTGTTGCGCGCCCTGAAAGACGCGGGCCTGGACTCCCTGCCCGGCGCCGGCGCCGAGATACTCAGCGACCGGGTGCGGCGCCTGATCTCCAAAGGGAAATGCGGTGGCCAGGAATGGCTCGACGTCATGCGCGCCGCCCACCAAACCGGCCTGACGACTTCCGCGACCATGATGTTCGGCCATATCGAGACCAACCTCGAGCGCATGGAACACCTGGTGGCCATGCGGCAGGTGCAGTCGGAAAAACCGAAAGGCGCCAAAGGGTTCATCGCCTTCATCCCCTGGCCGTTCCAGGATGAAGACACCATCCTGAAACGCCTCAAACGCGCCCGCAACACCGTCACCGGCGATGAATACGTGCGCATGATCGCCATGAGCCGCATCATGCTGCCCAATATTGCCAACATCCAGGCGTCGTGGCTAACGGTTGGCAAACAGGTGGCCCAGCTGTGCCTGCACGCCGGCGCCAACGATTTCGGCTCCATCATGATCGAAGAGAATGTGGTGTCGGCAGCCGGCGCCCGTTTCCGCTTCACGGCTCAGGGTATACAGGATGCCATCCGCGAGGCAGGCTTCCGGCCGCAGCTGCGCAACCAGCAGTACGGGTACCGCGAGCTGCCGGCAAATATCGTCCAGCAACAACTGGATACGGAGAAGATGATTGTGGACTGACCGGTGAATTAGCATTGTACATCACTGAAATTTCCCATCGGATTCAATAAATTGCGGCCGCAATAAAGCCACAATTTCCGATGAACGAACTTTTCGATCACATCCAGGAAGCGCTCCGGTACATCCGAACGCGCACCGGTTTCCAGCCGCGCTACGGCATCATCCTGGGCACCGGCCTCAGCGGGCTGGCGGAAGAGATCGAGGCTATCGCCGAGATCGACTACCGGGATATTCCCCACTTTCCCGTGTCCACCGTACAAAGCCATAAGGGCAAGCTCGTATTCGGCGCACTGGCCGGCCGGCCGGTAGTGGCCATGGCCGGGAGGTTCCACTATTATGAAGGGTATACCGCCAGGGAGCTCACTTTCCCCGTCAGGGTACTGAAGTTTCTGGGCATCGAGCGGCTTTTCATCTCCAACGCTGCCGGTAGCACCAACCCGGCCATAGAGGCCGGCGACATCGTTTTCATACGCGACCATATCAATACGCAGCCCGACAACCCGCTGCGGGGCCCCAACGATGAGCGCCTCGGCCCCCGTTTTCCCGATATGCTGCACACCTACGACCGCCAGCTCAACGCCATGGGCCTTGAGATCGGCCGCCGGCATGGCATCCGTTGCCACGAAGGGGTATACCTGGCCCTGCAGGGCCCCAACCTGGAGACCCCGGCAGAGTACCGGTACTTCCACACCATCGGCGCCGACCTGGTGGGCATGTCCACCGTGCCGGAAGTGCTCGTGGCCCGGCACATGGGCCTGCCGGTGATGGCCATGTCGGTAGCGACCAACAAGTGTTATCCGATCGAAGAGATCAGAGAAACGACAGTGGATGAGGTGATCGCCGTAGCGCAGTCGGCCGAGCCGAAGATGCGGCAGGTCATGATGGGGCTGCTGGAGGCGTTGGGGTAGGCGCTATCGCTGCTGTTGATACGGCGCGGGGCCGCCGGCAAGGAAAACCCCGGGCTATTGACATCCGCAGGCATATGGGGTTGCCTTAAGTTATAAAGGCAATGAGAATGTCCTCTACAGGAAAGCCTGGATTAATGCTCGGGCAAAAAGTCAACTTGGAGTTTATCTATTATGGGGTTATTAGCCTTGTTTGCTACAATTACTTTACATGATAGCCAGGACAGATGCTGTTTTAGCTTCTGAGTTAGAATCTGACTGTAGATATTTTGTTCTCTAGGCTGACGGTGACGGGAATCTTCTTCTATCCACAAAACAATATTAAGGCGCTTTTTTTTATCTCCAAGGAATTTTAAATGCTGCTGCCATGATTCTTCTCTGTTGGTGGAATTGCGCACTCCTCCAACAATCCCTCCCAGCGTATCCCTTACTTTTTGGGCAACAATGATTTCTAGCTCATCGATCTTTTGTTTGCTCGCTATTTTATGTCCTCTGTAATTTTTAACTTCAAAGAAGAATATGTCGTGGTTTGAGATTCCAATGAAGTCGACACCTTTCGTGCCAGGTATGCTTTGCTCTAATTTTCTGTAATCCTTTTCCTCATCATATTTTACAAGATGCTCCCAATGCCCTTCCAAAAAATTGAACCGAAGGCGGCTTTCCTCAAATGCCATGGTTTGGATTTACTTCAAGGATTTTTGGAACAAATCAAGTTCGCGGTCTTGCAAACTCGCATATTCCTCCAGAATAGGGTTGTGTTCTAGTTCAGAAAGTGTAGCTCCTGCGTCAACTTGAGTTGTTCCACCATCCCCCCCTTTATAGAGAGAAAAAAACCTGAAACAGGGCGTTCCATTCCCTGTAGAACTATACTCTGCATAAAGGGAGAGTTGGTGCGCGAGAAGGTAATCATGTGTTGATACAAACAATTGGACACCGGAGCGGGCAAGCGCTTGGATGAAATTAGCGAGAAGCGTGATGTATTTGGGATTGAGGTTCGTTTCAGGTTCATCCCAGAATAAAAGAGTATCTCTTCGAATAGAACCATTAAGTACCAAAAAGATGACCTGAGCTATTTTATTCAACCCCTGAGCCACCATCGGTGCTTGATAAGATTGACCATCAGATAGCCCGATGACAAAATGACCCCGTTCCAGCGATACATTTTTTACATCAGTCAATTGCGACAGTTCTTTAACCAGTTGTTGAGCTTCTTGTCTTTTCTCTCCTTTTAGAGGAAGAAGAGAAAGAGATTTCGCCAGGAGATAAAATGTTTCGTCAATAGAGCTTTCTCGATTTTCATAAGCGGCAACAAATCCCTCATACCAGGAGAGCATTTCGCTAGGCGGAATATAAACTGTTGGGGCTTCTTTGCCCATTGCCAATTCCGAAGAAACGTTTGGTTCTTCTCCTTTGGTAATCTGAAGGGAAGTACCTTTTTCTTGCAGAAGAACATGTACCTGGGCGTCCGACTCCCCTTTCGAAACCAGCTCAGATAATTCCTCAACTTTAAAAATAGCCTTAATGTGTTTTTCAAGTCGATACGCAGTGGTGTTGAGCGTGAGCCCCGTATCATTTCGTTCTATGTGCGGAAAAGAAAGCCCTCTTAAAAAACTGAAGAGTACTTTTAACAAATGGGTTTTACCTGTGCCATTCTCCCCAATGAAAACGTTAATGCCGGGTGAAAACGCCATATCAACTTCCCGAAAGCACGTGAAGTTATGTAATCTTATCTCAGTTATCTTCCCGGTCCTCGATTCTGACATATTCTATGTCCTTTAGACAATTACAATAATACAAAAAATCATCGACATGTATGTCAGCGCTAAGGTAGGGTACTATGAATTTTGGGCAATTTTCACTTCAACCTTCCAGTAATCTCCTCGCTAAGCGGCTCCACCTTCGATGGGAAGTGCGCCAGCCACTCGCCTTCGGGCGAAATGAGGAACTTGTTGAAGTTCCAGCTCACCTTGGCATCGGCCACGCCGTTGAGTTCCTTATGAGTAAGCCAGGAATAGATAGGGTGCTGGCCAGCGCCCTTGACGTCGATCTTTTCCGTCAGGGGGAAGGTGACGCCGTAGTTCAGCTCGCAGAAGCTGGCGATCTCTTCTTCGGAGCCGGGTTCCTGGCCCAGAAACTGGTTGCAGGGGAAGCCGATGATAACGAGCTTGTCCTGGTATTTGTCGTACAGTTCCTGCAGCGGTTTGTACTGCGGCGTGAAGCCGCATTTGGAGGCGACGTTGACGCAGAGCACGTACTTGCCTTTGAAGTCGCTCATGTGCATCGTATCGCCGTTGATACCGGCGATGCTGAAGTCGTAAAAGGAATGGGGCAGTTTTTCCATGTTTCTGGGTGTTGCGTTGCGATTGATCGCGCTTACCAAGGTGATACCGAGTACAGCGAGTAAGAGCGCTAAAATGATGAATTTCATTATTCCGTTAATTTTTCCAGCAGAACAATCGAAGCGATATAAGGTTCAGGCAAATCTTCTAATACAGCACCCGGAACCAGATCGTCGGTTCGATCTGCTTCAGCTGCCCCAGCAGTTCCTCGCTGTAGGCCTTGTCCACATCCGTGATCACATAGCCGATATGTTCGTTGGTCTTGAGGTACTGCCCCAGGATGTTGATATCGTGCTGGGCCAGTACGCGGTCGATCTGGGCCAGCACCCGGGGAACGTTGTGATGGATGTGCAGCAGGCGGTGAGCGTTCAGCACCATGGGTAGTTGCACCTGTGGGAAGTTGACGCTGCCGGTGGTCGTGCCGGTATTGATATACTGCAGGATCTTGCCCGGCACAAACCGGCCGATATCGTCCTGTGCTTCGGCGGTGCGGCCGCCGATATGCGGAGTCAGTAAGGTGTTGGGCAGGCCGATGAGCTCCGAGCGGAAGGTAGAGTGGCTGTTGTCGGGCTCTTCCGGGAAGACGTCGAGGCCGCAGCCGCCGAGTTTGCCGGAGAGGACGGCCTGGCGCAGAGCAGCGGGCTGTACGGCCTTTCCGTAGGAGAGGTTGAGGAAAATAGCGCCCTGCTGCATGGCGGCGAACTGGGCCGTGCCGAACAGGCCGTCGTTTTCGGGCCTGCTGTCGATATGCAGGCTCACGATATCGGCGATGGACAGCAGTGCTTCCAGGCTGTCGCATTTGCGGGCGTTGCCGAGTGGAAGCTTGTCGGCGATATCGTAAAAATAGACTTCCAGGCCAATGGCTTCTGCCAGTACCGACAGCTGGGCGCCGATATTGCCGTAGCCGACCAGGCCCAGTTTTTTGCCGCGCACCTCGTGCCCGGCCTGGGGCGGCCTGTCCCACTGGCCGCTCTGCATGGCCGAAGCCCTTTCGGGCACCTGGCGCACCAGCAGGATGATCTCCGCCAGGGCCAGCTCCACCACTGAGCGGGTATTGCTAAAGGGAGCGTTGAATACCGCAACCCCGTGTTTGGTGCAGGCGTCCAGGCTGATATGCCCGGTTTCGATACAGAAAGCCCCGATATTGATCAGCCGGCGGGCATTGGCGATGACTTTCTCCGTTACCGGCGTTTTGGCGCCAACGCCCAGCACGTTGACATTTTTAATCTTTTCGCACAGCTCGTCTTCGCTCAAAGGGTGGCCGACGTGCTCCACCTGGTAGCCTTCCTGTTCGAAAAGGGCGGCCGCATTGGCTGGTACTTCTTCCGTCAGCAGCACCCGTATGCGGTTTTTCGGATAGGATAACGAGCGGCTCATATTGAGGTTGTAGAGGATCTCATCGACGCTCGGGGCGATGTGGTCGGCCTCTTCTTTAACCTTTTCGCGCTCCACATTTTCGGTGAACAGGTAGAACTTGTTGGCAAAACCGGCCTTCCTGATCTCCAGGTCGTTGGCGCCGTCGCCGATCACGTATACGTCGCCCTGAAGTTTGAGATCGCGGATCACCTGCGATTTGCCGCCGCTGCGGGAAAGGGGGCTTTCGGTGTCAAAGCCGCTGACGTAGCCCTTCTCGTCGTAGGTAAAAACATTGGCAAAGACGTTTTCCGCCAGCAGGCCATAGTCCTCCACCACGGGCACGATAAAATCCCTGAAACCGTTGGACACAACATAAACGGTTTCCTTCAGGGCCGTCAGGTGGGGCTGGTTGCGCCGGAAGGAGGGCGACACCTGTTCTTTCAGCCTGTCGGCAAGGTGCTGGATGTGGTCTCTGTGGGCATGCAGCAGCTCCAGGCGGAGGGTGAGGGAGGTTCGGAAATCCAACTCTCCATCCATACCCCGGTTGGTGATCTCCTGGATCTGCCGGAGCACTTCCCCTTTCCGGGGCGAGTGGGCCAGCACGATCTCCGCCAGCAGGTCGAGCGCTTCCACACGGGTGAAAGTGCTGTCAAAATCGATGATGAGATACGGCTTCTTCATAATGGGTGCAAAAGTAATGCCGGCCCTATTCATTTCCAAAACTTCTTTCTCCCCTAACCGTTACAACCTATGTGTAACCAAATCAAACAGAACGAATGCGAACCTTGCAAGGGATAATATCCTGGCTGGCCGCCCTGGCGATGCTGATGAGTGTCACCGGTTGCGGCCCCGCCAATGAAGGCGCTCCAACTATCGGTTTTGCCGATGCTTTTGAAGACAGCACCATCGGGCAGGCAAAGGAAGGTTTTCTGGCGGCCCTCCGCGACGGCGGCTTTTCCGAAGCCGATAAAACGCTCAACGTGCTCTACCGGAATGCTCAGGGCGACATTCCCACCCTTACGCAGATCATCCGGTATTTTATTTCCCAGAAGGTGAGCCTCATAGCGGCCTGCCCTTCGCTGTCGACCATCACCGCGCTGCAAAATACCAGCGATATCCCCGTTTTTATGATGGTGTCGCCCACCCCTGAGCTCATGAACGTAACCGATGCCCAGGGCCGTGCGCCCGGCAACCTCTATGGCGTGGGCGAGAACCTGGCCTACATCGATACCTCCTTCGCGCTCATCCCCCGGCTGGTAAAGCCTGAAGGGGGCGCCTTGCGGGTAGGGCTCCTTTTCAACCAGTCGGAACCCCAGTCTGTAGATGCGTACGAACGCCTGCAGGCCCTGGCTGCCTCTATGGGCATAACGCTGGTTTCGCGCCCCGTCAACTCGACGGCTGATGTGAAGCTGGTGGCGGGCGCCCTGCTCCATGAAGATATCGACGCTTTTTTCGCCAACCCCGACAATACGGTCTTCAGCTCTTTTGAGACTATCATCAAAGCGTGCAACGAGGCCGGCGTGCCCGTGTTCACCAGCGAAGCGGGGCTGGTGGCCCGTGGCGCGGTGGCTGCCTACGGCGCCGATATTTACCAATGGGGCTATCAGGCCGGCGAACAGGCGGCACGCTTCCTGAAGGGCGAACCGCTGGAAAACCTGCACTGGGAGATGGTACAGCAGCGCAAGCGATCCTTTAACCCCACCGCTGCCGCGCGTTTTGGCATCGAGATGCCGGCCGGTTACGAGCCGATACAGTAAAGCATGGATTTTTACCTCTCCGCACTGCTGCTCGGCCTGTGCCTCGCTTCGATGGCCCTCGGCATCTTCATCACCATGAAGATATTCCGTATTCCGGATATCACGACCGACGGCAGCTATACCCTTGGCGCCGCCGTTACGGCCGTACTGCTGGCCCGCCAATGGCCGGCCGTTGCCGTCATTCCGGTGGCTATGGCAGCCGGCGCGTTGGCGGGTGTGGCCACGGGCCTGGTGCACACCCGCCTGAAGGTGGATGCGCTGCTGGCAGGCATCCTGGTGATGACGGGCCTGTATTCCGTCAACCTCACGGTGCTGGGGCGGTCCAATATCCCTCTGCTCGACGTAAAGGCCATATTCAATACCCTGGCTTTTTTTGACAGGCCGGTGTGGAATGAACTGTGGGTGGCCCTGTTCTTCCTGGCTGCTATCAGCGTGTTGCTGGCCTATACCCTGCGCACCGACTTCGGCATTGCGATGCGGGCCACAGGCAACAGCGAGACGATGGCACGGGCCCTGGGCATCAACCCCAATGCTATGAAGATCACGGGCCTGGCCATCGCTAATGCGCTTACCGCCCTGAGCGGTTACCTGGTGGCCCAGTACCAGAATTTTGCAGATATCAATATGGGTATCGGCATCGTACTGGTAGGCCTGGGCTCGGTGCTCATCGGCGATGCACTGATCAGGTGGATGGGCGTGAAAAGGATATGGCCCCAGCTATTGCTGGCCGCCGGGGGCAGCATCCTCTTCCAGATGGTGCTGGCCGTTGCCCTGTCGCTGGGCATCAACCCCAACCTGCTGAAGCTCATCACTGCCGCCTTTGTTCTGGCGATCGTGGGGCTGCCGAGGCTGGCGGGAAGGGAGAGGGGGTGAGGCAAGGCCGGGTACAGGGTACAGTTTAAGGGCCTTTTCCTTAACTTGCGGCCAGACAATCAACGTGAGGGATGAACCTGATCTTCGACGGCGTCAAACTCGGCCTGATCCTTGCGATCCTGGTGGGGCCTATTTTTTTTGCCCTCATCCAGGCGGGAGTAGAACAAGGTGCACGGGCCGGCAGCATGGTTGGCCTGGGTATCTGGGCTAGTGATGTACTGTTTATTCTTGGGTCTTACTTCGGCATTTCGTGGGTCAGCAAAGCCGTGGAAGGGCCGCACTTCGCACTCTACCTGGGCATCGGCGGCAGCATTACCCTGGTTTTCTTCGGCCTGGCCACGCTGATAACCGCTCCGCGCACCGGCCACAATCCCCAATGGGCGAAGTCCGCCATCCGGTCTTCTTCGTATATCAGTCTCTGGCTCAAAGGCTTCCTGATCAATACCGTCAACCCTTTCACTTTTTTCTTCTGGATCGGCGTAACGACCACCATGGTCATGGACGGCGGCCTGGACGGTGGGGAGGCCAGCTTGTTTTTCGGGGGCATTCTCTCCACCATTATCATCACCGACCTCACCAAAGTGATCCTGGCCAAGCGCATACGCAGTTTTCTGCAACCCATCCACCTGCTTTGGCTGCGCCGCATTTCCGGCGCTGCATTATTGGTGTTTGCCGTGGCCTTGCTGGTTCGGGTTTTGTGGATGGGCTAAGAGCTTGTTTGGGGGCGCCGGTCATGCTTTCTTCCTGCCTTTCTTCCTGGTGGCAAGGTTCTTGCCTTTTGCCGTGCCCGCCATTTCCACTTCTTCCACTACCCATTCCATTTCCACCTGCCTTTTGGCCAGGTCGGCACGGGCGATGCGCACCATTACGGGCTGCCCCATTTTGTATTCTTTTCCGGAATAGGCCCCCGTCATGCTCAGGCGGGAGTCGGCTACGGTGAAAGGCTCATCGAGGGTTTCGAAGGCTATCATACCTTCAACGCGGCTTTCCTCCAGTTCGACGAAGAAGCCCCGGTCCAGGAAGCCCGAGATCAGCCCGGGGAAGGTTTCCCCGATGTGTTTGCTGATGTATTCCACCTGCTTGTATTTGATGGATTCGCGTTCGGCATCGGTAGCGCGGCGTTCCTGCTGCGAGACGTGTTTGCACTGTTCTTCCAGCTTCACCTTGTTGGTGCGGTAGGTATGCCCGCCGAGGTTGCGCTCCAGCAGGCGGTGCGACAGCACATCGGAATACCTGCGGATGGGCGAGGTGAAGTGGGTGTAATAATCAAAGCCCAGGCCGTAGTGGCCGATGTTCTCCGTGCTGTATTCCGCCTTGGCCATAGTGCGGATAGCGATGGGGCTCAGCAGTTTGAGCGAAGGGTTTTTTTCCGCCTCCTTGGCCAGCCGGTTGTAGGAACGGGAGATCTCGCGCGGCGTACTGATGTTCATATCAAAACCCATCTCGCGGGCAAAACGGGCCAGCTCGGCCACTTTATCGGGGTCGGGTTCGTCGTGCACCCGATAGACGTAGGGTATCTCCTCGTCGCGGCCTTTCATGCTGATGTAGGTCGCCACTTCGCGGTTGGCCAGCAGCATGAAGTCTTCGATAAGGAGGTGAGCATCCTGCCTTTCCTTTACAAAAACCTGCACCGGCACGCCATGCTCGTCGAGGTGGAAGCGCACCTCATCGGTCTCGAAATTGATCGCGCCATCCCGGAAGCGCAACTTGCGCAGGTGTTTGGCGATCTTGTTAAGGGCGCGCAATTCATTGCCCATCTCATCGCTATGCCCTTCCAGCACCTCCTGCGCTTCGCTGTAGGCAAAGCGCCGGTCGGAATGGATCACCGTACGGCCGAACCAGCGATTTATGATCTTCATATTCTTGTCGAAGACAAAGATCGCGGAGAAGGCCAGGCGGTCTTCATTGGGGCGAAGCGAGCAAAGGCCGTTCGACAGGCGCTCCGGCAGCATAGGCAACACGCGGTCGACGAGGTACACCGAAGTAGAACGCTTGAAGGCTTCCTGGTCAAGCGGAGAGTCGTCCTTTACGTAGTGCGTCACATCGGCGATGTGCACGCCAACCTCCGTTTCGCCGTTATCGAGATAGCGGATCGACAGGGCGTCGTCGTAATCCTTGGCGTCTTCGGGGTCTATGGTAAAGGTAGGGATGTCGCGCACATCGCGGCGCAGTTCGATCTCCTGTGGGCTGATCTTTTCGGGCAGGGCTTCCGCCTGCCGGATCACGTCCTCGGGGAAGTCCAGCTCGAAGCCGTTGTTGATGAGGATGGATTTCATCTCCACATCGTTACTGCCGGCTTTGCCCAGCACCGCAGTTACGATACCGGTAGGATGTTTGTGTTTGGCTCCTGCCCATTCCGTGATCTGCACCACCACGCGGTCGCCATCCTGTGCATCGCGGATCTTGTCCAGATCAACCCCTACATCCATGGGCAGGCGGGTGTCGAGGCTGATGATGGCATGGCGGGGATAGAGCCAGAGGGTGCCGATAAAGTGTTCGCGGGCGCGCTCCAGTACTTTTACGACCTCGCCTTCCGGTTTGCGGCGCCCACGGGGCGTCCAGGCCCGCACACGCACTTTATCGCCGTGCATGGCGGTGTTCAGATACCTGGCTGCGATATGCACATCATGCTCTTTGCCGGTGCCCGTGATGTAAGCATCGCCGCTGCGCGTCATATCGACCCTGCCTTCGAGGAAAGCGCCTTCCGAGGCCCCTGCAGTAGCGCCGGTATCGGCATGCGGATGGCCTTTGAGCTTGTACTTATAGTCGCCGAGTGGCTGGAGGTGTTGCTCTTCCGTCAGTTTGTCGAGCGCGAATTGAACAGAATCCTTGTTGTTGGCTAAATTCAGTTTACGTACGATCTGCTTGGGGTTAAGCCTTTTTTTGGGGTGTCGCCGGAAAAGGTTTAGGATATCTCGCTGAAGTTGCTGTGCCGTTAGTTTTTTTCCGGTTTTTTTCGATTTTCGTTTTTTAGTCATGTTTTTTTTGGGTTGTTCAGGCAGCAGCCTGCATAGATCGGGGCTCGTGCTGGATCGTTCTAGCTCCCTTCCATAGTTAAGGTGTTGGCGATCTTGCCATCGGGGAGCAATTCCAGTTTGTAAGCCGTGCTGGAAGAAGCGTCATAAGCTGTACCATTGCCTCCGGCATGGCCCGAGACGATGTAGATCATCCAGTCTTCATCGATAGTCGCTACCGAGGTGGTCAACGTTTCACCGTCGGAGAAGGTTCCGGCGATGACGCGTTTGTCGATCCATTCGCCTTTATTGGTAAAAGTGGCGAGGGTGTACTGGTAGTTGAGCAGGCCTGCCCGCCAATAGATGATGGCGTGAAAATCACCTGTTTTAGGGACTTTCATACAAGGCACGAACTCCGTATAATCATCGGCAGGCGCCTGCTCTACCGGCAGGATGAACTGCTCGATCATCATTGGGGGCATGGGCTCGTTCTCCTGGGAGAAAGCGTGGTGTGATTCTTCCCCGAGGGTAACGGGTAGCTCCACTTCCGGAAATTTTCCGAGGAAGTGCGCAAAGTTTATTTTAGGCGGCTGCTTGGTTTGTTCCATTGTTGTTGAGGCCCTTTTTCTTTGTATGTAACACAAAAGTATGAAAAGAGGTTAACAAGTGCATAGGGAATGTCGGCGCCTGCTGCCTCAGCTCCCCTACTCCACCTCTCTATACGCCTTCTGAACAATCAGCTTCGCCACGCCTGCCAAATCCGCCATTGGCCCGGTAACGGTGAATGCCTGGCCATGAGGCTGTTTGTTGTACCGCAAGGTACAGGTGACGGTAAGCTGTTCCCCGTCTACCTCATAGAGGCCGCCGATCTGGAAAGAGGCTACGTTATGTCCCTCGTCGATAAAGATCAGGGGCGCGTCCGGGCCCAGTTGGCTATATTCCTCCAGCTGGGTGTTCACCCGTTCCTCCAGGCCCAGCTCGTCGAAGGCCGTTCCGTTCTGAATGAAGCGAGCGCGGGTAAAAAAGGGCTTGGGCTGAGCAATGGGGATGCTCTGCCGAATCAGCTCGGTGGCCTGGCCGATATCGTAGGATTCAGATTCCAGAGGGGCGAAGATCATGGGGTCCTGGATGCCGCCGATCTGGGCAGCGAGCACCGGCACCTTTTCTTTGGCAAAATTAAACAAGGTGAGCACGTCGATGAATTCGCGGTTGCGCAGGCCTTCACCACCTTTAATGCCCAGCAGCAGGCTGTAGGTTAGCAGGCCCTGGCCAAATTGAGACGCTTCGAAGCTGCTCTTGTCGGCTGTGCTACCCGATATGACGAACACCCCGGCCCGATCCTTGAGCCGGTCGACGGCCCGGATCTGGGAAGGGGTGCTGCCGCGAGCGGCCAACAGTTCTTCGCCAAGGCCCTGGTTGAAAGCGCCGGAAGCGCAGGCATCCATGATCAATACTGCCTTTCGGCAGGGGATACTGTTGAGCCAGGCCGCGAACTCTTCGGTTGAGATCGCATAGGTTTCCCGCAGGTAATTATCGCGGATATCCAAGCCGCCCAACTCAGGGGTCAGGTAGTAAAACTGCTCCTTGCCAGCTGCCTGATAAGTAGTACCGTGGCCAGAGAGGTACAGGATCAGCACATCTTCCGGGCTGGCCGTTTGGCTTAACTGCTGGAACAAGCCCAGTATATTGGCTTTGGAGGTATAAGCCGAGCCCAGATCACCGCTATCGGGACTGGAAGTGAACAAATAAGTATCTGCCTGGCCTGGCCCCAGCAATTCCCGGGCGGCGGTGGCCAGGGCCTGGGCCACCAGGCGGGCGTCCTTGTCAGCATACCTCAGGTCAACGGCCTCTCCTTTATAGTCGGACGCCCCGATGCAGATGATATGCGCCCGGGGGGCGGGTGCATTTAACTGAATGGCAAAAGTCGGCGTGTAAGAGATGGTTTGCATTTTGCTGGAAAGCCACTGCTCTTCATTCCAGGCCTGAACGCCGATCAGGCAGGCCTGGCCCGGCCCGAAATATTTTCGGTATTCTGACAGGTTGACGCTGAAGGCCTTTGCCCGCTGCGGGTTGGCGTCGGGAACCACCTCCTTGTTGCCGATAAATACACCCACTTTGCCGATACCGCCGGAACGCGGAGTAAGCTGCACCTGAAGGGTATCGCCTTCCAGAAACAGGCTTATCCCAGGGTACAGCGGCACATCCTTGAGCATAGCGGAATTCAGCGATTGCTGGCCACTTTTCTGCAGGGCGATGGCCAGCAATTTCGGCTGGTAATACCTTTCCTTCAGCTGGCTGAAACTGATGGCCTCATTGTCCACCACATAGTGCAGGTGGTTGAAAGCCTGCTGGTTGCCGTCGAAGCGGCCGATGGAATCTTTGACGATCCAGGCTTCCTGGTCATCAAAGGTGCTGAGTACAAGCGATGCGCACTTTTTTTCCAGATCCCAAATGATCAATTGCTGGTCGTTGGCCGCACTGACGAAATAGTCGCCGGTAGGGCTGAAGGCGGCTGACCGGATCGACTCGTAATGCCCGTTAAAATCGGCCAGCTCGTGGATGGGGAAGTGATGCTCATGAGGGTCAAGCCCTTTGATCTGTTCCCAGTCGAACATTTCAAAGCTGTGATCGCTGCCTGCGACGAACAGTTTTCTCCCATCGGGGCTGAAGATAAGAGATTCGACCGCGTCCAGGTTAAAGAGGGTGATGATCGGCTTTTTTTCCACCAGGTCCCAAACGACCACCCGGGCACGTTTCAGGGCCACTTCGGCGCTGGCCATCACCAGATAGCGGCCATCGGAACTGATGCTGGCCTTTTCGAGGGACATAAAATCCAGGCTCCCTTCGTCCAGTTTCTCCCCACTGTCGAGGCCCCATTCATTATAGGCCATTTTTTCATTATATCTATCTTTTCCTACCGACTCCATCAGTATCAGGCTGTTTTTCTGGCGGCGCAGCCCGAAGAATCGAAATTCCGACCTGGTTTTGGTTTCCTGCTCTGGAGCCAACCTGTCAAAATCCCAGATGATCGTTTTAGTGGAATCCAGGCTCAGCAAACGATGGCCAGTAGTATCGAAACCGAGTTGTAGAACCGGATGAGTATGCGCCTTTAAGGTGGTATCCAACTTTCCACTGGCCACATCCCAAACATGGATACTGCCCGGCCCTGCGCCGGCGATCAGCTTATGGCCTGCCGGACTGAAAACGATATCCCGGGCGACGCCGTCGGGCGCCACCAACACCCGGGCCAGTTTTCCCTGCTCGATATCCCATACTTTGATAGTCTGGTCGGAATGGCTACTGGCCAGGTAGCGCTCATCAGGGCTGAAAGCCACGGCTTCTGCCGTATTTTTACGGTTGCGCTCTTCGTGGAGCAAGTTGAAATCCGGCAGGTGATATACCTGATGCCCTTTGTCTTCAAAGCCGATGGTTATCTCCGGCTTTTGGGGGTGCAAGGCAAAAGTGCGGATAGCACCAGAGAAAACGCGGGGCGCTCCCATTGGCGCACCGTCTGCTGCCTGGTAGGCGGACAAGGTTCTGCCTTTGCTGATGTATACTGCTTTCCCATCCGGGCTCACGGCGAGTTTCGGCCCATCGTTTTGGATGGAATACAGTTTTTGCCCTTGTGGAAAGCTGAAACAGGCCCAGGCACCGTCGGAAAGGGTGAATATCCGGCTGCCATCGGCGCCAAAGGCCACATTTCCCACCTTTTGACCCTCAAGAAAGGGTGCATTCAGTTTTTTGCCCGACTGGATAACCCAGGCCCTGGCCTTCCCATTGGCGCCACGGGCGATGATGAACTGCCCGCCGGGGCTGATCTCAAGAACAACGTCTTTTAAATTATGCTTTATTTTTTTGGCCGCCTTCCGGCCAGAGGCTTTTCTAATCAGGATGAAATCTTTCTCCGAATAAGCATAAATCGTTCCTTCCGGGCTGACCGATACCGGCCCTAGGCCCTTTTTGTAGCTGTGTAATTGGGATTTACCGGCGTATTGATCCAGCGGCCAGGCATAGATCTGGTTGTAAACCTGATACACCAAAGATTGGCTGGCTGCCAGATAATCAATAGAGTGGATATAAGAAGTGTAGTACCGGCGCCGGCTACCGGTATCGAAGGCGTAGGGCGGAATGAGCCCGTAATTGCCGGTAACGAGTTGGCGGGGCGACTGCTTTTCCTCCCAGTACGGGTTGATCACCCGCTTCAGGCTGAGCAGTTTGTAGCCCTCCGTTTCCCAGGCCCTGATTTCATTCGAATCGGATGTGATCAGGTATTGGCCATCCGGCGTATATTCCATCCAGTTGATCACCCGGTTGTGGCCGGATTGGAGGGCGATCTCCGGTTTTTGGCACAGGGCGGTTGAGAAAGTTAACAAAGTGGCCATTATGGCCAGGGCAAGCTGGGGGGTGGGGGCTTTAGGGTTCATTGTTGTAAAGGTATTTACAGTATTGATTCTGTTGGGGTATTAAATTCAGAAAATACAGATATTCGAAAAATACTCATTTTTGAGGATTTTTGCAAAAGCTGGCACTAGGCTCCTCCTGCTCTGTTCCGCCATTATCACTCCCCTGCCACCTCATACGCCCGCGCTATGATCTTCCGCCCCAATGCCTCCAAATTGGTTGACGGCATCTCCACCACCAGCAGCCCCCCCACTTTTTCATTGCCCTTGAACACAAAGTATTCAACCCGAACCTTATCGCCCTGCAGGGCATACTTCCCCCGTAGCCGGTAAGCATTCGGGTGATCATCCGCATCCACAAAAAGCAGGGCTTTATCCTCGCCTTTGGCGAAAGTGAAATCCCGCAATAGCCCGTTCAGTGTTTCTTCCAGCTTCAGTTCATCTCCAAAAGTCTCGTCATTGATAAAGCTCACCCGCACGAACAGCGGCTTAGGGCTCGGCAGTTGAATCGCCTTTTTAACTTCAGGCGTTGCCCGGCCGATGTCGAAGCTTTTGGAGCCCTCCGGCTTCCAGTACTTCGGCGTTTGAATAGCGCCCACATCCTCCGCCAGCACCGGCACCTGCTCCTCGGCGAAGTGGAACAGTTTTTCCACATCCATGTATTCGTCCTCCCGCAGGGCGCCGCCGCTCATGCCGGTCAACAGGCTGTAGGTCAGCAGGCCCATTCCGTAGGGCGAGGCTTCATAGCTGGCCTGGTCGTTGGCTGAGCCCGAGATGATGAAAATGCCGGTGCGGTCGCGCAGCCGGTCCAGGGCGCGAATCTGGGAACCGGGGACGGCCTTCATGGCCAGCAGGGCCATATCTTCGTTGAACTGCCCCGAGGCGCAGGCGTCGATCATCATCACCTGTTTGCGGGCGGGAATGGCATTGAGCCACTCGGCAAATTCGGCGGAGGAAATGGCATACTGGACGCGGATGGCGTCATCGCCCAGGTAGTCGCTGCCCATGTCCTGGGTGAGGTAGTAGAAGTAGTCCTGGTACACCTTGCCGTGGCCGGAGAGGTAGAGCAGGAAGACGTCTTCGGGGCGGGCCTTTTTCGCAAAAGCTGACAGAGCGGACTGGATATTTTTCTTGGTAGGCCGCTGGGCGTCCGGGCAATTTTTGCCAAGGCAGGTAGTAAGGGTAAGGACTTCCACCCGGGCGGGGTCGTTGAGCAGGGCTTTACCTCCCAGTTCCAGCGCCTGCGCCAGGCGTAGGGCGTCCTGTTCGGCGAAAGCCAGGTCGAGGGCCATACCACGGGCGTAATCGGCTGTGCCGATGCAGAGGGCGTAGATCCGGGGTTCGGTGTTGAGTTGAAGGGGTGTTGGCTTCGGCAGTGAATACTCGACGGATGCCAGTTGGCTGCCCAGCCAGCCTGCTTCATTGAAGCTTTGGATTCCGATGGTGTTGGCCTGGCCGGTGAAGTAATATTGCTGGTAATCCCGAAGATTAATAGCAATCCGGAGTAAGCGGCCGGGGTTCAGGTCCGCTACTTTTTCACTGCCGTTGATGAAAAGGGCAGTGCGGCCCAGGCCGCCGGAACGAGGGCTGAGGGCAATGTAAAGCTGATCGCCTTTTAGCTCCAGTTTCACTTCGGGATAAAGCGGAACCGCATCAAAAGTGGTGACATCCCGCAGGGATTCCTTGTTAAAGCCCATGATCTTGCCGATCAGGCCGGGTTCATAGTAGCGTTCCTTGAGCTGTTCCAGTTCGATAGGCTCCAGGCCCTGCACATAGTACATTAATTGCATGGCGCCCGGGGAAGCATCGAAAAAGCCGGCAGGAGTAGTGACTACCCAATCGGCGGAATCGATGGCGATGAGGGTGGCCAGTTCCTGTCCATCCAGGCTCCACAATTTGCAGGTGTTATCCCAGCTTCCGGTGAGTACCTTCTGGCCATCAGGGGAGAAAGCCACAGAGGTTACCGAGCCCTGGTGCCATTGGAAGGATTGCAACTCCTGGCCATCGAGGCTCAATAATTTGGCATACCCCTGGCTACCCACCAGGATGGATTTTCCGTCGGGGGAGAATATGGCGCTCCATGGCCCATCACTTACCGGGAACCTTTTCAATTTTTCGCCATTTCGATCCCATAAAATTACTGAGCCGTTGCCGCCTGCCGTCGCAACAAGTTGCCCATCGGGGGAAAAAGCAATTGAATGGATATCAAAGTCATGGCCGTGAAATAGCTGTAGCTTCTCTCCCTTTAGGCTCCACATTTGGGAGAAAAACCTTCTTTTGATTTGATCGTAGAAACTACCCGTTAAGACCTGTTGCCCATCGGGGGAGAAGGTTACCGGGTTGCTTCTGACACTAATGCCTTCAAAAGTTTGCAAAACTTTGCCCTGCAGATCCCAAAGGATTGCGGGTGTGCCATCGGCATTTCCAGACAGAAAAGATTGGCCATCGGGAGAGAAAGCCACGGATTGAATATTACCGGAGTATTGTTCGAACGCCTGCAATACCTGCCCGTTAATATCCCATAATTTTAAAGCGCTGTTCCGATCGAATCCACCTCCCAGGATCAGTTTCCCATCGGGGGAAAAGACCGCCTTATAGACGGCAAAGCTAAACGCATCGAAGGTGCGCAGGCCGGATTGTCGCAGATCCCAGAGTTTTGCCGTACCGTCTCCGTTACCGGTAAGTATCTTCTGGCCGTCAGGAGAAAAAGCAACGGAATAGGCCCTTGAGCTGCGCCCCCGAAACTGCTGGAGCAAATGCCCGTCCAGATCCCATAAATTGGCCACCATGTCCCATATCTCGCCCAACGTAAGTACCTGCTTTCTGTCCGGAGAGAATACAATGGGCGTATCGTCGTCATTTCTGGAAGGGAAGCTTTTCAATTTTTGCCCTGCCAGATCCCATTGGCTGATCCCGTACTCGCCACTGTCGATCAGGATGGACTGGCCATCGAGAGCAAAAGCAGCTAGATAGGCTTTTGCAGCGAAGTCCGTGAGCTTCCGGCCGTCCAGATCCCACAGGCTCGCCTTTTGGCCGAAACTCAATATCAGGATCGACTGCCCATCCGGAGAGAAGGATGCCTGTATTACATCGCCTTTATCCACTTTGAAGGTTTCCAAAACCTTGCCGTTCAGATCCCACAATTTCGCCGTGCCGTCGGTACAGCCGGTCAACACCAGCTTGCCATCGGGAGCAAAGGCGACGGATTTTATAATGGCCCCAGGAACATGGCCATTAAAAACCTGCAGTTCCCGGCCTTGGAGGCTCCATAATTTCGCTGTGCCGTCATGTCCGCCGGTTAATAACGTTTGGCCATCCGGAGCAAAGACGGCTGCCTGCACCCAATGGCCATGGCCGAAGCTTTGTAATACGTTCCCTTGCAGATCCCATAGTTTCGCCGTTCTGTCCTGGCTGCCGGTCAGGATCATTTGCCCATCCGGAGAAAAAGCCACTGCATTGATATATCCATCGTGCCCTCTGAAAGTATGCAACTCCCGGCCTTTGCTGTCCCAGAGGATCGCAGTATAGTCCCGGCTACCTGTCAGGAACTGCTTCCCGTCGGGGGAGAAGGCAGCGGCGTCGATATATTCCAGATGCCCCATGGGCACCACCAGCCTGGGTTTTTGGGCCTGGCAAAAGGCGGCCAGGATTAGAACGAGTGACAGCAGATAGGTTTGTCTTTTCATACTTCGATTTGAGCGTGTTCGGGTGTTCGGGTGTTCGAGCCCTAAGCAACCCCAGAAATACCAAGGCTTCTTGGGCTATGGCGCAGGGTTTGACGCTGTTAACTCCCTACGATTTACAATAATTACCCCGAAAACGGCTCCGCCCCCCAAACACCTACTTCAGGATGTCCTTTTCAAGGAGCCATTATGCCTTCACCACACCCGAAAATCAAACTCCAGATTCTCCCGCCGGAAGGCCGGCGCCTGCAGCCCTCCCGTCAGCCGGGGGACATATTCCCCTACAAAAGCCTGGATCTCCGAAGCCGTCACCTGGCCATCCTGGTTGGCATCGGCTTTCATCGTCTTCAAGCCATACAAAAAGGCATAGGTGAAGGCGCCATTTTTCCACTCGCCCTTTTCATAACTCACCTGCACACCCGAGGAGGAAGTGATGACCGTCGCCCCGGAGCCACGACGCAGGCCCACAAAGAGCTGCTGCATCATTTCGAAGCTGTTCTGCAGGCCCAGGATGGGTTGGCCTTTAGGAAATTGCAAAAGAAGGACTATTGGGATAGCTTATTTATCTCCTTCCGAATCGTGCTTTTGACCAGCTGCCAATCCGCTTCTTTCAAAAGGACCGAATCCCCATCCTCTTCTGCATCCTCAAAATAAGCCAGGCTTTTTACCACCAGGAATTCTGACCCATCCGGAAATTTCCTTCGATAGAATTCCATCATTTCTGTTAGAGAATAAGTTTTCAAAAGAAAAAACAAGTCGATGAAGTCTCTTTTCCGCCCTCGCCCGGTGATGGCCGCCAGTTTCATTGCAGTAATGTCAGGCAAGGATAACAAGCGCAGATTATCAATTTGCCTGACAGGCTCCAAGAGGCCATACCGATAATTGACCACGTCTACTTTTATGCCCCGAAGGCTAACGACAAGCACGCTTTTGCTTTGAGACAAGAGTTGATAATCGCCAATTTCCGCATAGGTGCTCAGCAATTCCTCAGGATCAAAGGGATGCCTGCCAAAAAGATCCAGATCGACAGAGATGCGATGCCCAATCTGAAGCGCCAGGGCAGTTCCGCCTGCTAAAGCGAAAGGATTTAATTCCTCCCGTGCCATCAATGCCCTTAATAAA
This sequence comes from Lewinellaceae bacterium, assembly GCA_020636255.1. Lineage (GTDB taxonomy): Bacteria > Bacteroidota > Bacteroidia > Chitinophagales > Saprospiraceae > JACJYE01. The sequence continues at coordinate 349,732 of JACJYE010000007.1, read as the reverse complement.
TCCAGGGTGCCGGGGTAGACTGCCTCCAGGTGTAGCATTTGAATTTTTGTAAGGGGATGTCAAAAATCGTGCTGGCAAAATGCATTGCCTTGGGGTCCAAATCCCGAATGTGGATGACTTCCTGTTTAATGCGCTCCATGCCATAATAGGATTTGATCGCATTCCAGTCCTCGATGGTGCCGTAGTTCAACACCTTCCCAATGACGTAGCGCGCCTGCTTGTCCCAGTCGATGCGATCGTAGTCGGTATCCCAGAATATGGCTTTGGTTAGTTTCATCAGACTAAAATAATGATTTTCTGCCATTTCCAGATGACACCTTTTTGCTCGCGCAAAAAGGTGTCATCTGGGGCCCTCACCACACCCGAAAATCGAACTCCAGATTCTCCCGCCTAAACGTCGGCACCTGCAGCCCTTCTGTCAGCCTTGGCACGTATTCCCCTACAAAAGCCTGTATCTCCGAAGCCGTCACCTGGCCATCTTCGTTGGCATCGGCCTTCATCGTCTTCAGGCCGTACAAAAAAGCATAGGTAAAGGCCCCATTCGCCCACTCCTCATCCTCATAACTCACCTGCACGCCGGAGGAAGAAGTGATCACCGTCGCCCCCGAACCTCGGCGCAGGTCGGCGAAAAGCTGCTGCATCATCTCGAAGCTACTCTGCAGGCCCAGGATGGGCTTGCCTTTGGCAAAGCCTTTGAAAGTGACGCCCTTTTTTTCCAGGCTGTCCCGTTGAGCTGACGTCAGCGGCGGGGTGTCCTTGTCATACTCTCCGGAATGACAGGCATCCATCAGCAGCAGTTTCTTACGGGCGGGGATGCCGTCGAGCAGCCCTTCGATATCGTCGTAGCGGATGCCTTTTTCGGCGGGGTTGGCGAAGTCGATATCGTGGGTGCCATAATAGAAGTCGTAGTTCTTATCCAGCAGGCCGTGGCCGGAGACGAAGAGCAGCACCTCGTCGTCGACCGACGTGCCTTCCAGCCATTGGCGCAGGGCGAAGATGTTGGCCTTTGTCACTTGTCCGTCTGTGAGGGTTTTGGTGTACACCTGCCCGAAGCCCGGAGCGGATCTGTACCACTCGGCGATATCCCGGGCGTCTTTGGCGGCATATTGCAGGTCCAGGCCTTCGGCCTGATAATCGGATACACCAATGGTGATGAGGTAGAGGTTTGGTTTGGTTTCCGGGGCATCGTAGGTGATGTAGGTAGTGGCTTTGAGGGATTCGGCGCCGCCCTGGTTGAGGGCGGAGACTTGGATCTTGTTGGGGCCGCGGGACAGGGGCAAACTCACAGTGGCGGTATACCTGTATGTATTTAATGGGCGCAGGCCGATGCCTGCAATGCCATATAGCGGCACGTTGTTGATGTAAATATTGAGGCGATCCAGTAAATACAGGCTATCGGAAGCCTCAATATTTAGCGTAACATGGGATGTTTCTACCTTATAAGGAAAGTTTTTCCGGCCGGTGATCGTGCACTTAGGTATATGAAACCCTTCGGAGAGCATATCTTCTGTAAAATCGTATTTCTTCAGGCGTTTGTAGTAAGCGTTGCGGTATTGAGCGATGAGCAGAGAATCCTTGCCCGAAAGCGCCAGCGTTTCCAGGATTTTATCCGGGCGATTCAGCCGAAGGTCAAACTGGCTAAAGTTAAATAGTTGCTTACCCACCCTAAAGTGGGCCAACCCGGATATTTTTTTCGAACCCGCATAATAACCATCTGCCGATATTATCATCCAGTTGTTATCCTTCCGAAAGGAAAGGAAAGTTGCGATCAGGCTTCCGGTAGAAGCGTCCCACAGCTTTATAGTACCGTCTTCGCTACTGGTAAAAACGCTTCTGCCATCTTTGGTAAAGCAACCGGAAGTAAACATAGAAGAATGGCCATCCAGGCTTATTACTTTTTCACCAAGGCTCCAAAGGTTTGCTTTGCCATCCTGGCTGCCGGCCAGGAGGAGTCGGCTATCCGGGGAAAAACCTACAAAATTCACCGGGTCTTTGTGCCTGAACCCGATGATATGTTCCTGTTGTCCGCTTTCCCACAAAAGAGCTACTCCATCCATATTGCCAGCTGCGATGCGATTCCCATCCGGTGAGCAGGCAATGGATATCACTGGGCGTAAAGTTCCATAATAATTCTGGATGAATTTTCCGTCTTCTGACCACAAAACCAAATTATCCCCCTCATTCGTAAAGATCTTATTCTGAGGGGAGAAACAGGTTGCCCAGACTGGGCTCGCCGGCAACGCAAATCTTCGCTTTACGGTAGCACCCATTTCCCAAACAGTAACGCCTCCATCATACTCGCCGATCAGAAATTGCTTGCCGTCGGAAGAAAATTCTACCGAATTTATTTCGTGATCGGACAGGAAACGGCCGATCTCCTTGCCGGAAATATCCCAGAGGATTGCAGTATGGCCCTCGCCTCCGCTGATCATTTTTTTTCCATCAGGAGAAATATCGATCGCATGGACCCTGCCCTGGTGCCCATTCAGGATATTCGTGCCCCGGCGGCCCAGGTTCAAAGCCCACTTCCGGATAGCACCATCCATACAACCTGCAAATAAGGCCTCATCATCTGGCGTCAGACAAACTGAATTTACACCTACAGGCCCTTCTCCTTTAAATTCCGTAACCAAATCCCCATCCAGGCTCCATAGCGTGCCATTTTTGTCCCCTCTTCCTCCCAGCAGGATAAACTGGCCATCTGGGGAAATATCCATATCTGTCACGGATTCCACCCGGTCATCAAATTGAATGGAAGAATGCTTTGTAAGATTTAGCACAGCATAACGGCCCTCAGCAGAAGCGCTCAAAACAAGCCCTTCACCATCGGGCGAAAAAAGCAGGAATCCAGGCCCGGATACCTGAGCTGAATAGTTTTCCAATAGCCCCCCGGAAATACTCCAGAGGTAAACCCCTTTATTTTGGCTTCCGGTCAATATTCGTTCACCGTCAGGTGAAAATTCGAAAGGTAAGGAAGCACCTGGAAGGATAAATAGTTTTTCCCCGTCGCTATTCCACAGCGTTATTTGATAGGAATAATTTCCAATGCTGTTGGAAGCCAGAATAAATTTCCCATCTGGAGATAACTTAGCCTGCCAGAGCTTATCACCTGCAAAAAACTTATCCCGTTTATTTTCCTCAAAAGCCCATATCCAGATGTTATTTCGGCTATCGGCAATTAAAACCTTTTTGCCATCCGGGAAAAAGGCTACGGAATGGGCGCCGTCAAACCTGCGATCCAGCCCTTCGTATTCCTCAAAATCAAAGCTATACAAAACCTCTCCGGCAAGATTCCAAACTTTAACCGATGCATCTCTGGCTGCCGTTACGATCTTTTGCCCATCGGGAGAAAAAGCTACACCATGGACACCGGCGCCATGCCCGATAAACGTTTGCAGTTCCTGCCCGTACAGATCCCAAAGTTTAGCAGTCCTATCCGCGCTACCCGTGAGGACATACTGCCCATCCGGAGAAAAGGCCACGGAATTTACATTTTCTTTATGTCCCGTCTGCACCACCAACTCCGGCTTCTGCCCCCGGGCGCCTACCATGAAGAAAAACAGAAAACTGAATAGGATATAGATTTTAGGTTTCATAAAGGTGTAGTAACTATCGTACATTGAGCGATAGTTACAAGGTGTATTTTGAGCAGTCACGGGGCGGCTCTTTTTCGCCAACTGGAAAGTTGGCGGGTACGGTGTGCAAAACCCCATTGAAATATGATTCATAGAGATTAAATTAACCCTTTTAACCCACACCGCCAACCCCGCCCCAAAAATCCCCACCCCAAATCAAAAATCCCATACCCATTTCCAGGTACGCCCCATACCCATTTCCAGGGAATTCCCTTTTGTGCAAATATTCTTAGCTTTACATATAAACCCTGGTGTTGCCAGCTGGAGCCGGGAGAGGGGGAGAACGGGCGCCCGTCCCCATATCTCCCAGTCTCCCCATCACCAAGTCTCAGGCCAAAGCCACAACATCGACTCGAACCACTACTCATGCCGCACCTCCTCTTCACCTACGCCAACGACCAGCAGGGCGCCCACGGCTACCTCCGCGCCCTGGCCCGCGAGCGCAAGGCCGTCAAGGCAGCTTTGGATTTGGCAGAGCAGATGGGGCTGTGCAAAAGGGAATTTATAGACGATGCCTCGGCGGGGGACATCATCAGCGCCTTTCAGCGGCATGAAGGCGAAATAGTGCTCTTCCACTACGGCGGCCATGCCGGCAGCTTCGACCTTTTGCTACAGGATGCGGAAGGCAGCGGCAACCAAACCGCCGGGGGCGAAGGGCTGATCGCCTTTCTGGGCCGGCAGCGCGGCCTGCAGGCCGTGATGCTCAACGGCTGTCATACCGAAAAGCTGGCCGAAGGGCTGATCGCCGCCGGCGTGCCGCTGGTGATCGGCACCGGCCAGGAGATCGTGGACCAGGTGGCCACGCGCTGGGCCGCCCGCTTCTACCAGGGCCTGGGCGTCGGGCTATCGGTACAACGCGCCTTCGACGATGCGGTGGATGAGATACGCATGTCGCCCCAGGGCCGCGATGTGCGCGGCCTGTACCTGAGGGCGGATGACGCCCCCGGCGACGTGCCCTGGCGCCTTCACGTAGCTCCGGGAAAGGAAGACAGCAAGCAATGGGGGCTCACCCGCTATGACCCACTGCTCGGCCTGCCGGCCCCTCCCGAAGAGATCGGCCTGCCACACCCTCCTTTCCTCTTCTTCCGGCCTTACGAACGCGCCCATGCCTCCGTTTTTTTCGGCCGCGCCCAGCACATCCGGTTGCTCTACGACAGGGTGGCCAACCCCGACAGCCCTCCCCTTATCCTGCTACACGGGCAGAGCGGCAGCGGCAAATCCTCTCTCTTCGAAGCCGGGCTGGCGCCCCGCCTGGAGGCCGATTACGTGGTGCGCTATTGCCGCCGCGACAGCCAGGAGGGCCTGACGAACACCCTAAAGGCATGCCTGGACGGCCTCGGCAAAGCTGCCCCCACACCGGAAGCCGTTCCTGATAAAGAAAGCGAAGAGCTGTCCTCCCTGCTGGCCCAGTTAGAGGAGGCGCTCCGCCGCCGCCCCCAAAACCGTGCCCTGCAGCAACAACTGCAGGGCCTGCGCACGCTGAGGCAACACCAGCCGGCAGCACAGCAGGCCGGCGCTTTTGAAGATGCGCCGCCCCTGCTTGCTCAATGGATGCAGGTCGAAGCTCGGGCCGGCAGGCCGCTCGTGCTGATCCTCGACCAGGTAGAAGAGGTATTCACCCAGGCCACCAAAGCCCAAAGTGAGGAGGAATGGCAGGCTTTTGTACGAACGCTGGGCCAGCTCTTCAGCGGAGGCGCCATACGCCCGCAGGGCAAACTCATCCTGGGCTTTCGCAAGGAATACTTCCCCGAGGTGGAAAAGGCCCTGCAGCAGGCCACACTACCCCGCAGCAGCATCTTCCTGCCCACCCTCGCGTTTGCCGAGATCGAGGAGGTTGTGCTCGGCCTCACCTCCCGCCAGGAGCTGCGCGAACATTACCATCTTATCGTAGAGCCTGAGCTGCCCGCCCTTATCGCCAGCGAGCTCCTCCAACAGCCTGAGGCCGCCGTAGCGCCCGTCCTGCAGATCATGCTGACCAATATGTGGGAAGCGGCTACTACCGCTACGCCCCACGAGCCCCGCTTTACCGTCGAACTGTACCGCCGGCTCAAAGCCCAATGGTGGCAACTCGGCCGCTTTGTGTTGGCGCAAATAGCCAAAATAGCAGCCTCGCACCCGGCAGCCGTGGAAAACGGCCTGTTGCTGGACATGCTGTACCAGCACACCACAGCCGGTGGAACGGCACACAACCAAAGCCTGGCAGATCTGGAAAAGCTATACGGCCGGCTTCCCGAATGGAACGAACTGCTGGGCGCCTGTGAAAAACACCTGCTGCTCCATAGAGGCCCGGGATACTACTACCGCCTCAGCCACGATACCCTGGCGCCTATCATACGCCGTATGTATCAGGAGTCGGGCCGGGCCGGGCAGCGGGCCCGCCGCATCCTGGAAGGGCGGGTGCAGGCGCCGGGTGAAGCCGATGCCGCGCCGCTCGATCGTTACGACCTCGCCCAGGTGCATCAGGGCCTGGCGGCCATGCGCGCCCTCCATGTAGCAGAACAGGATCTGCTCACCCGGAGCGATCTTGCTGAAGTAAGCCGGAAACGACAGCGCATCGCTTTGCTAAGCACGCTGGCTCTACTGGCCCTGGCAGCCATAGCAGCGGCGATATACGCATACCGGCAACAAGCGGAAAAACTCGAAGTACAGATGAGCCTGCTGGACATGCGGGCCACCCGTGACACCCTCACTCGTGATATTCAGGACAAGGAACAACAGCTCAGCCTGGCAGGGTCACAGCTTTTGCTGCAAACGGATTCCATCTCCCGCCTGGCCGATTCCGCAGAAGAGCTGTCCACCCTGGCAAACAGGAATATGAGGCAGGCGCAGGCCGCTGAGCGCCGCTTCCGCGCTAACCAGCAGGCCGCCGACGCGCTGGCCTATCTGCAGGAAGGCAAGAAATACGAAGCACTGCAGGCTGCTGTGTCGGCCTACCGCCAATCGCCGGAAAGCCCGGCGGTGGCCGGCGCCTTGCTCAAACTGGCCTACGACACCGGGGCGGCCTTTCAGCCGATGAACCCCGATTACCACTTGCTTCCCCCGGGGGAGCCGCATCCGCAGGGCATGCAAATAACCTCCCCCTTCACCGGTTTTGAGGTGACGGGACAGAGTGGTAATAAGGCCTACGAGTACCCTGAAAATGTCTTTGTCGACAAAGCCGGTTTTATACAAGGCTATGCTGACAGGGCTTACTTTCAGGTAGGGCAAGTACAAAAAGTGGTGATATGGGCGCCCCTGATGCCTGCGCCTGCTATCTGCGTGCCCGGCAGAACAGCCGGGCTAAGCCCCATCGGCCAGGGTGTGGCCTGGGCCTCAGCGGACGGGCAGATCACCGTAACAGCCGGCCCCGAAAAGGGCGCTGCCCAGGCTTCGCTGGCCCTTAAAGGCAACACCCTTTCCATCGCTGCTTCTCCCGATGGCCGTTACCTGCTGGTAGCGCAACCTACCGAGCTACTGCTGCTGTCTGCTAAACCGCTGGAACGCCTTTCATCCCTTACACCTGAAGATAAGGGCAGCGCCTTCCGCCGGGCCCGCTTCTCACCGGGCGGCAGGTATCTCGTAGCGGCACAGACGCGAGGGGTGGTTGGGGTCTATAGCTGGCAAAAGGAACATATAACGGTAACTGCCCAACTGGAGGCCCCTCAGGCAAAAGATGCTTTCATAGTAGACGCCCTGCTCTCTCCCGACGAGCGCTACCTTCTAAGCATTGACAATGCCAACCACTTGTACCTGTGGGACTGGCGCCAACAGCAACTGTTGGCCCGGCAGGCCTTCCCGGCGCCGCTCCATACGCTGGCCTTCAGCCCTGACGGCCGTTACCTGGCCCTGGGCTGCGCCAACGGCATGCTTTATACTTTCGACTGGAGAGGCGCCTCCACCTCTCTGAAGCCGCGCCCGGAACAGGCCTTCACGCATACGGCAGGCGTAACGGATATAGCTTTCTGGCCCGGCCCGGCATTACGGCTGGCAGTGGCAGCCGGGCGTCGGGTGCATTGTTATGAATGGGACGGAAAACTACCCATCTGGAACTTTGACGCCGGACAGGCTGTTGAGCAGATCAGCTTTTCACCTGACGGGCATTTTCTTTGGCTGGGAACGGCCGGTGGGCTGCTTTCGCCACTCCTGATAAGGCCGAAAGGCATCGTTGAAAAGATCATTCAAAAACGATACATACATTCCGGATCATGAAACCTTTTCACATCGTTAATTTAACACTATGCTTCACCGTTCTACTTGGCCACATTGAGCCGCTTGCTGCCCGAACGACAGAAGCGACTGACACCTTACTGTTCCAGATAGGCGTCAGCCTGATGCTGACGGAAAACTATATGGAAGCGGAGTCTTGTTTCGCGGAACTCGTCAATAGCGGGGCCCGGGAGGCTGCCCTTTACAACAACCGGGGCGTCAACCTGGCCATGTGGGGCCTGAGCCTGCTGAAAAGTGACGAAGCTTATGGCACGATCAAATACGTATTCCCCTTCGAGGCCGCCCCGGACCTGAATACCAAAGGCAACACGGAAGAGGAAGCCCTGCGCATCGATATGATCACCCGGGCCTTTGAAATGGCTGCGGCGCAGTTTGAGCAAGCGATCTCGCGCGAACCGGATTATGCCGGGAGCTACCTCAACATGGCCTCCGCCCAGGCCATACTGGCCCGCTGGCAGGATAAGCCCACGCTGCTGCGCAATGCCTACCAGAATGTAACCGTTGCCGAACAGAAAGCTGCGGCATCTTCCAGCACGAAAGGCTTCAGCCTCATCGTAAAAGGGATCATCTACGACTACATGGACAACCCGGACAAGCGCGATGAGCTTTTCCGCCTGGCAGAGCAACAGTATGAGGTGCATCCCGATGCCAGGCTCGGCGCACTGGCCGAGCGTAATAAAGCAGTGGCTGCAGGCGCTCCAATCGTTTTTGCCAGCAACAAAGGAGAAAAGTTCAACGTCATGGAAGACAGCCCGGAAGTTATCGACGGCATCTCGCTACCGCAACTCATCCGCAGCCCGAACCTGGAAATAGATGCGGAGATCACGTCGGCCGGCGGAGCAACGCTCTATCGAAAAGACTTCCCGCAGTCTTCCCTTTACGTTTATTTCAAAGATGAAAGCCGGTACCTGTTCTTTCAACGCACGGGCAAAGGGTACACCGGGGCGGCCGGCAAAGGTGTCCGCATAGGCGACAACGAAGCCTACGTCATGGAACGATACGGCACGCCGTTGCGGGTGCAGCCCGCATTGGGCGGTAAGTTCTTACTATACCAAAAAGCCAGGCTGCTGTTCTTTGTGTCGAATGACGGCACCGTGCAGAGTTGGACGGCCTGGGAAGAAAAAGGGTAAGGGCTGCGAACGGTATGTTTGACATTTCCACTCAGAGCTTGTTTGAAGGCTGGCCTTCAAACAAGCTCTATGCAATCCAAACGCCAAAGTTTCTCCTAGCCTTTCCGCCAAATACTTGTTATTTTAGTGGGATACACCCAACCCGGCTACCGTTATGCCTCCACCTGTTACACCGATCTCTTTCTGGACTGCCCTCTGGCTGATAGCTGCCGGGCAGGGCCTATTCCTTGTTTTTGTCATCGTTTCCAGTAGATCCGGCAGCCGCACTGCCAGGTTGCTGATGGCGGGGCTGATGCTGAGCTTTGCGCTCACCCTGCTCGATTACCTGGGCTACTGGATGCGCTGGCACTACCATTTCCCGTACTTTGCAGGCATCTACTTGTGGCTGGCCTTGTTGGCGGGGCCGCTGTTTTACCTCTATCTGCGCGCCCTGGCCACCGGGCAGGGCCTGCGCGCCGGGGATCTGTGGCACGCCCTGCCCGCGCTGGCCATGGCGCTAGCGAGGATGCCTTATTACCTGGCCGATGCTCATGAGAAAGTGCTGGCCCTCACGGGGGGGGTACCTTTTACTGATGGCTGGTGGCTACCGGGAATATTCTTTGCCTACAAAGGCGTTGCCATCGTAACCATAGGGCACCTTTCCCTGTACGGCTGGCGCGCCAGCCGGCTGGTGCACGGGCAGGAGGGCGTCGAACGTCAGTTCTTCCGGCTGCTCACCACGCTTTACTGGGGCTTTACCGGAGCATACCTCTTCTACTACATCATGTCCTGGACGCCTTACTTTTCGCTGGTGCTGGACTACAGCATCAGCCTGGCGATGGCCGTTTTTATCTATGCCATGGGGTTCCTGGCCTACCGGCAACCGCTGGCATTCCATACGGGCAGCCTCCGGGCGGCGCTGCAGCCCGGGAAGTACCGCAACAGCGCCCTTACAGCCGGAGCAGTGCGGTCGCTGGTGGCCAAGCTCGAAAGGTATATGGAAAGCGAGAAGCCCTACCTGGAAAGCGAGCTGCGCCTGCCACAACTGGCCGAAGCGCTATCGACCAATACCCACCACCTGTCGCAGGCCATCAACGAACATTTCGGGAAGACCTTTTCCGCCTATGTCAACCGATACCGGGTGAAGGAAGCGCAACGACTGTTGCGCCATCCGGAATGGCGGGAGCGGGCGCTGATCGACGTCGCCTATGCGGCGGGGTTTAACAATAAGACCACTTTTTACAAAGCCTTCAAGGAGGTGGCGCAGCAGTTGCCTTCCACGTATAAAAAACGGCAGATGGCGCTCGATAATTAGTCAATTTTTATAGGGCTGACCGGGATACGCCTGCTCTTTCCCGACTTTCCGCATAGTTGTTCACCAAAAATCATAAAGCTATGCGACTACTTTCCTTACTCTTCTGCTTTGCCGTACTACAACTCAACGGCCAGGCTTCTTTTACCAAAATTACCGACGCCAATAACCCGCTGGCCCAGCAGGCGCCGCTTTCGGCCTACATCGGCGTGAGCTGGGTAGACTACAACGGCGACGGGCTCGACGACTGCTTTATCAATTCCAACAACCTCTACCGGAACGACGGCGGCGGCGCCTTCACCAAAATAACATTCAGCGCGCTTAATCCAGGAGACGGCAACGGCAACTCCTGGGGTGACTACGACGGCGACGGCGACCTCGACGTCATGATCGCCGCCACACCGGCCCGCCTGTACCGCAACGACGGCGACGATACCTTCACCCTAACACCCCTAACCTCCGAAGTGATCGACACCTTCAACTTCTGGTCGACAGCCTGGGGAGACTACAATGGCGACGGCTGGATCGACCTGGGCCTGTTCCACCCTGCCGGCTTTTTGCCCTTCTCCAACCCCATATCGCGGCCCAGCCTGCTTTTCGTCAACAATCAGGATGGCTCTTTCACCCGAATAGACTCCCCCCTCGACGACGAGCTGGCCGCCCATACCGTAGGCACCTGGACGGACTACGACCTCGACGGCGACCTCGACCTGTTTATCGGCAGCGGCGAAGTGGCCTTCCTGTCGAGAGACCATATCTTCATCAACCAGCTGGCGGAAAGCGGCACGGCGCAACTGCTTAGGCTGGAAGAAGGGCCGCTGGCCACCGACCTGCGCGACGGGCAGAACTGGAACTTCATCGACTACGACCTCGACGGCGATCTCGATGCGTATATCACAAACTATTTCAACAGCAAAACCAACGACCTGTACCGGAATGAGAACGGCGCCTACGTCAAGCAGACGACCGCATCGGCCGGGCCCATCGTAGGGCAGATGGGTTTGGGGCTGAACAATGTGTGGGGCGATTTTGATAACGACGGCTATCAGGATTGCTTCGTCGTTTTTGACGGCGGGCAGAGAGACCGCTACTACCACAACAATGGCGACGGCACTTTCACCGAGGTGAACCAGGTGTTCTCCATTCCGGCGTCAAGCCGGGGCGCCGCTGCCGCCGATTACGACGATGACGGTTATCTCGACCTGATGATCGCAGGCACTACCGCCTCAGCCGTAGGCCTGTACCACAACGACGGGGGCGATAACCACTGGTTCCAGCTCCGCCTTCATGGCGATGCACCCAATACTGCCGCAATCGGCGCGAAAGTATGGGTAAAGGCCGAGGCCGGCGGGCAACTCCGCTGGATGTACAGGGAACTGAATTCCCAGAACACCTTCAACGGGCATAACAGCTACAGGCTGCATTTCGGGCTGGGCCAGTCCAGCCATATCGACAGCATCCGGGTCGTATGGCCCGACGGCACCGTTCAGGAAGCTGCTAATATAGCCATAGATCAATCATGCATCTGGAACCAGGATGGCACCAGCGACTGCGGCCCGGCGCTAAGCGTGAAAAGCCAGAGCGGGACGCCTCAGCTTCATTTTTCCCTGTCTCCCAACCCCGCAACAGTAACCGCTTTCATCAACTTCCGGCAAGCCGGTGCAGCGGAAGTATACTGGCAGGTATACGGCCAACTGGGCCAACCGCTTGAAAAGCTGCGGGGCAGCTACAGCGGCCTGAAGGAAGGGCAGATCGCCCTGCCGATCAAAGGCTTGCCTGCAGGGCTCTACCGGGTAGTTGTGTGGTCAAAATACGGTACGCAAAGAGAAAACCTGGTAATCGGGCGATAGGCGCCGCCGCCACCTGCAATGTCGCACATGAGTCATGCGAATCAGGGGCTAAGGGCCCAGCGGGCCGTCATCTTTGTTAAAAAATCGAGGCATTCCCGGCAAATATTAAACCGCAGACGCAGAGAACGCAGAGTTTATGCGTTATTCTCCGCGTCCTCTGTGTCTTTGCGGTTAATTATTTGGCAGGTTTTCCCTTTGCAGGCTCTTTTCAGGAAGCCCGTATCTCCAGGGCAGGAGCATATTCACATCTGCTATAATTTTGACTAATTCTAAATAAAGTCCCACCTTTAAGCTAGCCCGAACATAAGTTGGGCAAGTGCATCTTATGAGATAGATTTGTAGGCCTTGTAAAATTTACCGTTCCAGGCAAAAAACAAAACGCAAAATAACGAGAACATGAGTTGGTTTTCCGATTTCCTGGCCTCTTCCATCGGCCGGAAGGTGGTGATGAGCCTAACGGGCTTGTTTCTCATCCTTTTTTTGATGGTCCACCTGGCCGGCAACCTGCAGTTGTTGCCATTTCTGGCTCACGACCCGGCCGGTGAGCTAGGCAGGTCCTTTAACCTTTACAGCAGGTTCATGACCTCCAACCCGCTGATCAAAACAGTCTCGTACCTGCTGTACGCATCCATCCTCGTCCATGCTTTTCAGGGCTGGGTATTGTGGAGCAGGAACAGGAAAGCGCGAGGCAGCCAGGGTTACGCTATAAAGGTCAACAAAGTGGCCGGCGCCAATGCCTTTGCCGCCACCAAAATGGGGTGGCTGGGCACCATCATCTTTATCTTTATCGTCATCCACATGTATCAGTTCTGGCTTCAGATGAAATTGGGCAAAGCCCCGATGGCCGTTTATAACGGCAAGGAAGCGGAGGACCTGTATTACGTCGTTGCGGAAGCCTACAAAAACCTGGGCTACGTCATCTTTTACGTGGTTTCCATGGCCATTATCGCCTTCCACCTCGACCACGGATTTCAGAGCGCTTTCCAGACCCTGGGCATCAACCACAAAAAATACTCCCCCCTCATCAAGTGGGTGGGCAGAGCGTATGCGGTGCTGGTCCCCCTGGGCTTTGCCATCATTCCCATTTACATGTATTTCTTTATGTAACAACCGGGTTTTTGTCCTTCACTATTGATCAATCTTTTTAAATCCTCGATACCATGAGTCTTGATAGCAAAACCCCTGCCGGGCCATTAGCCGAAAAGTGGACGCGCTACCGCGGCACGATGAACCTGGTGGCTCCCAATAATAAACGCAGGATCGATATCATTGTGGTCGGCTCGGGCCTGGCCGGCGCATCGGCTGCCGCCTCCCTCGGCGAGATGGGCTACAACGTCAAGTGTTTCACCTTCCACGACAGCCCACGCAGGGCCCACAGTATTGCCGCTCAGGGCGGCATCAACGCTGCCAAAAACTACGCCAACGACGGCGATAGCGTCTACCGCCTCTTTTACGATACCATCAAAGGGGGCGACTATCGTTCCCGCGAAGGGAACGTGTACCGCCTGGCCGAAGTGAGCCGCAATATCATCGACCAGGCCGTTGCCCAGGGCGTGCCTTTTGCCCGTGACTACGGCGGTATGCTCGACAACCGCTCGTTCGGCGGCGTACAGGTAAGCCGTACCTTCTATGCCCGCGGCCAAACGGGGCAGCAGCTGCTGCTGGGCGCTTACCAGGCCCTGTCGCGCCAGATCGCACTAGGTACCGTGGAGATGTACAACCGCCACGAGATGTTAGACCTGGTGCTCGTCGACGGCAAAGCCCGGGGCATCATCGCCCGCAACCTCGTCACCGGCAAACTGGAGCGCTTCGCCGCCCACGCTGTGGTGCTGGGCACCGGCGGCTACGGCAACGTCTTCTACCTGTCGACCAACGCCATGATGTGCAACGTTACGGCCGCCTGGCGCACCGTCAGGCGCGGCGCCTATATGGCCAACCCCTGTTTCACCCAGATACACCCCACCTGCATCCCGCAATCGGGTGAGTACCAGTCGAAACTGACGCTGATGTCGGAATCGCTGCGCAACGACGGCCGCGTGTGGGTGCCCAAAACGCACGAGGACGCACAGGCCATCCGCGAAGGCCGCAAAACCGGCAACGACATTGCCGAAGAGGATAGGGACTACTTCCTGGAGCGCCGCTACCCGGCATTCGGCAACCTCGTGCCCCGCGATGTAGCTTCCCGCGCCGCCAAAGTCGCCTGCGACGAAGGCCTGGGCGTAGCCCCCACCGGGCTGGCCGTCTTCATGGACTTTACCGCCGCCTTCGAGCGCTACGGCAAATCCAAAGCTAACTCGATGGGCATCCACGACGCCAGCCCGGCCAAGGTCCGGGAGCTGGGCGAGGCTGTGGTATCGGAGAAATACGGCAACCTTTTCGAGATGTATGAAAAGATCACAGGCGAGAACCCCTACAAGCTGCCGATGAAGATCTACCCCGCCGTGCACTACACCATGGGCGGCCTGTGGGTCGACTACAACCTGGAGACCAACATCCCCGGCCTGTTCGCCACCGGAGAGTGCAACTTCTCCGACCACGGCGCTAACCGCCTCGGCGCTTCCGCTCTGATGCAGGGCCTTGCCGACGGCTACTTCGTGCTGCCGTACACCATCGGGCAGTTCCTGAGCAATGAGATCCGCACGCCGAAATTCAGCCCCGACAGCAAAGAGTTCCTCGAAGCCGAAGCCGCTACCCGCGAACGGCTGGAAGGCCTGATGAACATCAAGGGCAGCCAGTCGGTAGAAAGCTTCCACCGCCGCCTCGGCAAGATCATGTGGGAATACTGCGGCATGGCCCGCAATGCCGAAGGCCTGACAAAGGCGCGCACCATGATCCAAGCGCTCAGGGAGGAATTCTACAAAGACCTTTTCGTGCCCGGCAGCCTGGAAGAATACAACCCGGAACTGGAAAAGGCCCATCGCGTGGCCGACTTCCTGGAACTGGGCGAGCTCATGGTCATAGACGCCCTGAACCGCCAAGAGTCCTGCGGCGGCCACTTCCGCGAAGAATACCAGACCCCGGAAGGGGAAGCCCTGCGCGACGACGAGAACTTCGCCTACGTAGCGGCATGGGAATACACCGGATGGGATAAAGACCCCGCTCTTCACAAAGAAGAACTGACGTTCGAAAATGTCGAGCTGAAAACGCGGAGTTATAAGTAGCGGTTAAACCTGTCAGGTTTACCTGTAAAATCTTAAAAAAAACTAAGCAATGAAACTCACACTCAAAATATGGCGGCAAAAAGGCCCCAAAGAAAGGGGGCGGTTCGAAACCTACCAGGTGGAAGCCAACCCGCACATGTCATTCCTGGAAATGCTGGACGTGCTCAACGAAGAGCTGATCGCAAAAAAAGAAGAGCCGGTCGTATTTGAACACGACTGCCGCGAAGGCATCTGCGGCACCTGCGGCATGGTGATCAACGGCGAGCCGCACGGCCCGCTGCCCGGCACGACGACCTGCCAGCTGCACATGCGCCACTTCAGGGACGGGGAAACGATCGTGATCGAGCCCTTCCGCGCCAGCGCCTTCCCGGTGATGAAAGACCTGGGGGTAGACCGCTCCGCTATGGACCGCATCATTCAGGCCGGCGGTTATATTTCTGTCAATACCGGCGCTGCCCAGGATGCCAATGCCATCCCCATCGACAAGGATACGGCAAGCCAGTCGTTCGACGCTGCTGCCTGCATCGGCTGCGGGGCCTGCATCGCCGCCTGCCCCAACGCATCGGCCATGCTGTTCGTCAGCGCCAAGGTGTCACACCTGGCACTGCTGCCGCAGGGTAAAGTGGAAGCAAAACACCGCGCCCAGGCTATGGTCAAACAGATGGACCTGGAAGGCTTTGGCATGTGCTCCAATATCACGGCCTGCGAAGCGGAATGCCCCAAGGGCATCACGGTGGAAAACATCGCCCGCCTCAACCGGGAATTCCTTTCTTCCTCTTTACGCTCGGAAGCAAAGCTCTGAAATAATATGCTGCGAATGGGGGTTGAGCGCAGGCTCGACGCCCCATCCGCTGGCATCAACACATAGGGTGGCCCGGCTTTCGGGCCATCGTTGTTTTTCCACTCGTCAAAACTTTTCCCCGCTCTTTTCCAGGGCACTCCACAAAGCCTCACGGTACGCTTTTGCCACCGGCACTACCTGCCCGCCAACCTTCACCTGATGGGGTTCTACCACCTCTATATGCCTTAAACCGACGATGTAGGACCGGTGCACCTGTTGGAATTCGGATGCCGGCAGCATCTCCAGGGCCTGGCGTACGCTGAAGCGCGAGAGCACGTGCTGCCCGGCCGTGTGGAACCACACGTAGTTACCGTCCTTCTGGAGGTAGAGAATATCCGCGACGTCGAGGCGGTAGTGTTTGGCGCCGCTCTTGATGAACAGCTGCCGCGCCGGGCTTTCCGGTTGCCCGGGAACAGGCGCCAGCGACTGCCTTCTGTGCAACCAGTATTCCTGAGCGCGCAAGGCGGCTTTCAGGAAGCGCTCGAAGCGGATGGGCTTCACCAGGTAATCGATAGCCTGTTGCTCGTAACTTTCTACGGCATATTCCGAATAAGCTGTCGTAAAAATGGCCATCAGCGGCTGGCCGGCGAGATCCAGGAAGTTCAACCCGGAGATCTCGGGCATATCGATATCGAGAAAAACCAGCTGCACGGGGTTGGCCTTCAGCCAGCTCAGCGCTTCCAGCGGGCTGCGGAAGGTGCGCTGAAGGCTCAGAAAAGGGGCCTTTGCCGCGTGTAACCGGATCACTTCCAGCGCCCTGGGTTCATCATCGACGGCGATGCAGCTGATCTTGTCCGAATATGGTGGGTCATGCTTCATCGAGTTGCAGTTGAAGGTAGGCGGTAAAGGTGTTCTCCTGAGCATCCAGCACGAGCTGGTGCCTGTCGGGGTAAAGCAGGCTGAGCCTGCGCCTGACGTTGTCCAGCCCAATGCCGCCTTTGCTGCTGCTCTGCCCTCCGGGCCTGCTAAAATTAGTATTCACCACTTTGAAATGCAAAAAGGGCCCCTCGACGGCGAGCTCTATTTTCACAAAAGCGCTATGCCCGTAACGGATGCCGTGTTTGAAGGCATTTTCCACAAAAGGGGCCAGGAGCAGCGGGGCGATCTTTTTATCCTGATAAGGCCCGCTTACATTGAGGGCGACCATCACGTCGTCCTGCTCGTCGAGGCGGAGGTTTTGCATTTCGACGATGCTGTTCAGGAATTGTACCTCTTTGGACAGGGGCACGTACGCGGCCTGGCAATCGTAGATCACATAACGCAGCAGGCCTGCCAGTCCGGCGATGCCGTCCGTTAAGGCAGGGCTGTTCTCCCGCGCCGCCAGTGCGTAGAGGTTGTTCAGCGTATTGAACAGGAAATGGGGGTGTACCTGAGCCTTGAGGTAGTTCAACTCGGCAGAAAGGCGCTCTTCTACCAGCTGTGCCCGCAGGCGTTCGTGGCGCCACCAGTCTCTCCCCAGGCGATAGGCCACAGCCGCTAACAGGACCAGCAGATATAATAAAACGCCTATCGGCAGCGTACTGCGAAAATAATGGCCGGTGGCTATGGGCTGTAGTAAATACTCTGCCAGAAAGCAGCCAAAGGACAACGCGGCCAGCAGCCCTGACAGGGCCCCCCAGCGCCGCTGCCGGAGGAAACGCGGCAACAGGAAAAAGGCAACGGCGTAAAACACTACCATCTTCACCATCAAAGTGGCGACGATAAAGAGGGCCGCCCCCGTGTCGCGGGAATACAAGCTCCGCTCTACGCCATTCTCGATGACGACCTCCACGCGCTCGAACGAAAAAGCGGTATACAGCACCCAAAAGCAGAACAACCAAAAAGCGAGGTGCAAGAACGGTTCTATCCATTTTCCGGCCATACCGCAATATCCGCATTACAAGCTGAACAAGCCAGTATTTGGTACGAAGGGCGCTTTTTATGTTATGACAAGCACGCCGAACATCGGGCGCCTGCGATCAACACCCGGCATACATCCTTCAATATCAATACCCGGCCCATTCATCACTTCCTGCCGGGCAAACGCACCAGGCATTGGGAAAACCGGCGGCTTTCCGGTTCTTTTGTACCCAAAATAACCATCAGCGCTTGTTTGGAAGCCTGACAAACCCACTGTTACCATGAAAAAGTTATCAAAACCGATCGCCACCCTTGTTTTTTGTTGCCTGTACGGCCTGTTGCCCGCCCAGCAGGCTCCCGCGCTCAGCCTGGCCCAGCTCCGTGAAAGTGCGGGAGGAAGCCAGGTGCTACAGTTCCTCTCTACCGTCAATGAAGGCGGAAGCAAGAGCGAGGACGCCATTCGGCAGCTCTTTACCCAGGCGCTGATCGACAAGCGCGGTTTGGCCCGCCTGGCCGATATACTATCCAGCATCCACGAGAACGATGCGCCGCTGGCCTTATATGAAGCCGCCCAGGCAGGGCCGTTCGAATACCAGCTCAAACTACTGAGCGCCGAAGGCAACTGGCTCGATGCTACCCTTTATCTGGGCGACAGCCCGCCGCACCTCATCAATGGCCTGGCCATAGATATGACGCTTGAGCCTGCTTCGGCCGCTGCCCCCATCTGGCCAGAGCGCTCCGGCGGTAAAGCCCAGGCTTCGCGTCCAACCCCTGCCACCCCTGCCGAACTGGCCCATAAGGCCCAAGAGATCGCTCAGGCCTATGCGGATATGGGCTGGTTTTCCGGCGCCGTCCTGCTGGCCAAAGACGGTAAACCTTTTTACGAAGAGGCTTTCGGCTACGCCGACGATACCCGCAAGCTGGCCAACACAATGGCCACCAGGTTCAGGATAGGCTCGATCAACAAGGATTATACGGCTACCCTGATCCTTCAGCAGGTGCAGCAAGGGGTGCTCTCCCTCGATGATAAGCTCGCCCGCTTCGGCCTCGGCTTCCCCGACAGCATCGCCCAAAAGATCACCATACGCCACCTGCTCAACCACAGCTCGGGCTTCCAGGACATATTCATCCCCGAGTACCTCGACAACATCCGCAGTTACAAGGATATCAACGACATCCTGCCGCTGCTGAGAGAGAAGCCGCTCCTGTTCGAGCCGGGCGCCGATCAGGCCTATTCCAACTACGGTTATATCGTGCTCGGCGCCATCCTGGAAAAAACCATGGGCAAGCCATTCCGGCAGTTGCTCCAGGAACAGATACTGGGCCCCATCGGCGCCAGCAGCACGTACTACGATATAGCCGAAAACATAGAAGGTGAAGCTCAGAGCTACCGCTTTACGCTCAGCAGCGAAAGGGAAGACTACACGGCCCGGCTGGAGTACCCCACGCCCGACGGCGGCATGTACGCGAGCTGCGCTGACCTGCTGTCCTTTTTCCATGCGCTGTTCTACACCAACACCCTGCTGAACGACGACATGAAAGCCCTGCTCATCAACGATTTTCTGCCCGGTGGCCCCTCCTGGGCGGAAGCGCTGGCCCATCCGGGCAGCGGCTCGGGTTATGCGGGCGGCGGCCCCGGTGTGAGCGCCGTAGTTGAACTGTATTTCCACGAAGGTTACACCCTCATCGTGCTGGCCAATACGGACAGGATGGTGGCCGAGCACATCTCCCGCCGCCTGCGCCTGGCGCTGGCAGGCAGGCCGGCGCCCGAAGCCCAACTGCCGGTAGAAAATTATTTATACCCATACCTGAAAGCGCAAGGTGGAGCCTACCTGGAAGAAAATATAAACCGGCTCATGGAGAAAGGGGGTTATGGCGAACTGGAACCCGCTATGCTGAACCGGATGGGCTATGAACTAATGGAAGAAGGCCTTCTGGATCAGGCCATCACGGTTTTCCAGGCCAACACCCGCCTCTTTCCGCAGGAGGCGAATGGCTATGACAGCCTGGGCGAGGCCTATCTCAAGGCCGGCGACAGGGAAAAGGCACTGGAAAACTACCGAAAGGCACTGGCCCTCGACCCGGAATTGCCTTCCGCCAGGCAGATGGTTGAGGAATTGAAGTATTAGAAGTTATGCTAACCCCTGAAAGGCAGCGTATATGAGGCTGTCTCAGAAGTAAGCGGTGCTCCCGGCAAATGTAAAACCGCGGACGCAAAGGCTTCGCAAAGAACGCTAAGGCCTTTTATACCCCACATTTGGCGTACTTCGCGTTACCTTCGCGGCCTTCGCGGGATAATCACAGGGTGTTCCCGCCAAGGGCGCTAAGGCCTTTTTTTGGCAGGCTTTCCTTATGCAGGCGCTTCTGAGGCAGCCCCATAGCATCAGTACCGGATATCTTACGAAAATCCAGGATAACTCACGCGATCCTACTACCGCTGACAGGGCTAGGCTTCCAGGACAGCCTCCAGCGTGATCTCCGCATTCAGCACTTTGGAAACCGGGCACCCCTTTTTGGCATTACCCGCCAGTTCCAGGAACTTCTCTTCGGTAATGCCCGGCACTTTTCCGGCCAGCTTCAGATGCACGGCTTTGATCGACCAGCCGCTTTCTTCTTTTTCCATCGTCAGTACGGCATCGGTGCGCAGTTCTTCGGCAGTGAATCCGTTATTCGCCAGCTGAAAACTGAGGGCCATGCTAAAGCAACCGGCATGGGCGGCAGCGATCAGCTCTTCCGGGTTGGTGCCCGCTTTGCCTTCCTCATCCTGAAACCTGAGCTTAGTGGAATAGGGTTGATTGCTCAAAGCTCCGCTGTGGGTAGTCATTGTACCTGAACCTTCCAGCCCGGTGCCGCGCCAGACTGCGTTTGCTCTTCTTTTCATTAAAAATTGTTTATTGGTTAGTTAATAGTCCCGTTAGGTTTGTACAAACCTAACGGGACTTCTTCGTTACTCCAACTCCAGGATCAGCGGGCCCCGGGCCGGAAGCACGATGGCACCCTTCATATCGAAAGCCGCGCCGCTCAGCACATCCTTGCCCCTGTTGACGCCATTCAGCATCTCGGAAAAGCGGCCCGGATCGAGCTTGGCCTCTTCCTTGTTCCAGTTGAAAACGGCCATAAGTTTATCGGTGGCGTTGTAGCGGAACAGCACGTAAACGCCATTTTGCGGTACGTAGTGCATCAGCTTGCCGGTATGCACCACCTCCGCCGTTTTTCGCCAGTTGGCCAGTTTTTTGACGAAAGCCTGGGCTTCTTTCTGTTTGTCCGTCAACCCCTGCCCGGTAAAGGCATCGGCCGTGTCGCCGGCCCAGCCGCCGGGGAAATCGCTGCGAATAATGCCGTGGTCGGTAGTGCCGGGGTTGGCCATCAGCACTTCAGTGCCGTAATAGACCTGGGGGATGCCACGCGTCACCATAACGTAAACCAGGCCCATTTTAAACAGGCCAAAATCTTCGTTGACCTGGGTATAGAAGCGGCTCATGTCGTGGTTGTCGGGAAAAACGACGAGGTTGTAAGGGTCGGCATAGAGGAAGTCACGCGCCAGCATTTCGTAGAGCGGCACCATGGCCTGCCCCTGGTTCCTCATATTCAGCCCGTCGCGCATAGCTTCCTGGAGCGGGAAGTCCATCAGGCTGGGCAGGCAGGAGGTGTACCCGTTGGGGTTTTTCTTGCCCCGCTGCCAGAAGGACACGTAATCGGGATTGCCGACCCACTCTTCGCCAACGATATTGAGGTTGGGGTATTCCGCCATGACCGCGCACGACCAGTCGGCCATGAAATCCTTATCCGGATAGGGGTAGGTATCCATGCGGATGCCTGCAAGGCCCAGGTATTCGACCCACCAGATCGAGTTCTGGATGAGGTAGGCCGCCATCAGCTCGTTGCGCTGGTTGAGGTCGGGCATGGTGGCCACGAACCAGCCGTCGGCAAAATGGGTGTAGTCGTATTGAGAAACGTAGGGGTCCTGAATAACAGGCTTGCGGTGGTTGGTCGGCACGAAGCCGTCCTGGAAATTGATCCAGTCGTGAGTAGGCAGGTCCTTCATCCACCAGTGTTCCGACCCACAGTGGTTGGCGATCATATCCATGATCATCTTGATGCCTTTGGCACGGGCTGCATCGGCCAGCTGTTTGTACAACGCATTGGTGCCAAAGCGGGAGTCCACCTTGTAGAAGTCGGTCGTGGAATAGCCATGGTAGGAATACTCCTGCATATCGTTCTCCAGCACGGGGTTCAGCCAGATGGCGGTAAAGCCCATGCCGGCGATGTAATCCAGGCTGTTGATCATGCCTTTGATATCGCCCCCGTGGCGGCCGCCGGGATTCTGGCGGTTAGGCTTTTCCCGCATGCCCGCCACGAGATCGTTATCGGGGTCGCCGTTGGCGAAGCGGTCGGGCGTAATGAGGTACATGGCATCGGCATTGGTGAAGCCCTCTATCTCAGCAGCGCCGGGTGCGCGGGCCCGCAGTTCGTAGGAGTGGCGCTCCACTACCCTGCCGTCGTGGCTGAAGGCCATCTCCAGCTTGCCGGGCCGGGCCTGCGGTTCTATCAGCAGGTTGATGAACAGGTAGTTGGGGTTCTCTACCTGAATCACCCGCTCGATGCGGACGCCGGGGTAATCGATGGAGGGGTGCAGAGCTGAAATAGCATTGCCATGCACCATGAGTTGCAGGGCCGGGTTTTTCATACCCACCCACCAGTTGGGCGGCTCGATGCGGCTGATCCTGTCCTGGCCAAAGCTCAGGCTTGTTCCGGCCAGCAGCCAGCAGGAGAGCAATAGTGTCAGTCTGTATCTATTCATTGGACGTAGGTTTATTGTCAGGTGATATGGTTTGGGGTTAAAGGGTTAAGGTTAAAGGGTTAAGGTTAAAGGGTTAAGGTTAAAGGTTAAAGGTTAAAGGGTTAAGGGTTAAGGGTTAAGGGGCATCGGCAACTTGAAACCCTGAAACCTGACACGAGCGAAGCGGCTGATGAAATAAACTTTGAACAGCCCAGGTTGCATCCGGTTTACATTGGCCCACAATATACAAGTTGAGAAATAGCCCTGCAATGATTAACTTGCTGGAAAATACAGGCTGGAGATGGCAGAAAAGAAACTGGGTCAAATCAGCGTTACCGAATACCTGGAACTCGAAGGACAGTCCGATGTGAAAAATGAATACGACAACGGCGCCATCGTATCCATGAGTGGCGGCACGTTGAACCACGGCATCATCGGCAACAACATCAATACCTGCCTGAATAACGCTATCAGATCCAAAGGCATGGGCTGTATGGCCATCAATGGGGATGTGAGAATATTTATAACCAATGCCAATTCCTTCGTTTACCCGGATGCCATGGTTATCTGCGGCCCGATCGAAACTTTTGAAGCGGACGAAAACTCCGTTGTAAACCCCGTTCTGATCGTCGAAGTATTATCGAAATCGACGGAAAGTTACGACCGGGGCGATAAATTCCACAAATACTGCTCTTTGCCTTCCTTCCGGGAGTATATCCTCATCGACCAGTATAAACCGGTCATTGATGTTCTGTACCGGGAAAAGGCGGGCTACTGGAAGATGGCCACCTACATCGGCATGGAAAAGTCGATTTCCCTGAACACCATCCATAGCGAGATATCCCTGGAAGACATTTACCGGAATGCACAGGGGCTGTTGCAGCCGCAGTTCCGTTTGGAGCTGTAGGCCAGGGGCGGCCGCGAGTGGCTGGGGGATGAGGATAGGACAGACAATCCCATCTCAAATGAAGTATCTTCTCATTACATTCTACCCCACAGAATTTCTGTACATTTGAAACATGACAATGCCCGGTTTCTCACAAGCTTTTTTTTCGATACTACTCCGGTTAGTAGGTGTCGTGTTCTTCGTGGGTTTCGGAAATTGCTGCTATGGGCAAATTTCTAAGCTGGATTCCCTGCGAACAGCCATCACTGAGGCAAAAACGGATACCTCCCGTATCCGTTTGGAAAACGAATTAGCCATCGGCCTGTACCGATCAGACAAAGACGGCGCGCTGAAGCAATTACAATCTTCTATTGCTGCCGCTGAAAAAATTAATTTCCAATCAGGGCTTTCCCAATTGTGGTTCACAACCGCATTCATCCACCTGCAGCACAATCAACTTGATAGTGCCTTTTCAGAATTTCATAAAGCAAAGGAGTTCGCCGCTGAAGCGGGTGATAATAATCAGGTAATTCGGGCCTTAAATGCTTTAAGTTACTGTGTCCAGGATAAGCGATTGGGTATTCCTTACCTGTATGAGGCGCTGGACATCGCGACGGACATTGGCGATAAGAAAAAACAAGCAGAGGTCATAACGAGCATGGGCATTGTGTTTTCCAACCTTGCCGAATTTGATAGTGCGCAGATCTATTACCTGCGGGCCCTGGATATTCGAAAAGAAAAAGGGGAACGGAAGGAACAGGCGGATGTTTTGCGGAACCTGGGGAACAATGCCGGACGGTCGAACAACATGGATAAAGCACTCGCTTATTATGAACAGGGAGTACAGATCATGCGGGAGTTGGGACAAAAAAGTGAAGAGGCGGCCCTGTATAATATGATGGGATATGCATGGACTGTTAAGGGGTATTACCCAAAGGCCCTCGAATATAATCAGGCCGCATTGAAGCTGATGGAAGCTGATGAAAACAAAATTGGAATAGCCGATTGTTGCAATCGGATAAGCGACATTTACTTGTCACTGGAAGATTACCCACAGGCGCTTTCGTTTATTGAAAGAGCTTATGCGATATGGGAGGAAATGGGAGAAGGTACTCAACAATCGGATCTGCTTTATCGAAAGGGCTATATATACAGGTTGAAAGAGGATTACCGGCCGGCCCTCCAATTTATGAAGGAATCTTTTGCATTGAAAAAAGCCATCGGCCAGGCTGTAAGCTCCAAACATTATTATGACCTTGGATATTGCTATGGTAAGTTGGAACACCTGGATTCAGCGCTGTTCTTTTTGCAACTTGCCCTGAGTAGTGCAAGAGAAACTAATAACCCCTTCGATAAGGCGAATAGTTTGATAGAGTTGGCAAATATCCATTTCCAAAAAGGGGATACCGAAACTGCCATTGCGGAATTGGATGAAGCCACTGAGCTGGCAATCGCTTCTGGAAACAAGGAACAGGAGATGGAAGCAGCTGAAGCGCTCTACCTGATTTATAAAAGCAGGAACAATACGGGCAAGGCGCTTTATTACCATGAAACCTACCGCAACCTGCAGGATAGCCTTTTCAATGAAAAGAACATTCGGGAAATAGGGCACATGGAGGCCAAATATGAGTTCGATAATGAACGGCAGCAATTGGCGTTTGAACGGGAAAAAGAACTGGCGCGGCAACGCTCCATGCGCCGGCTATACCTGATTGCTTTGGGCGTTGCATTGTTGTTCAGTGGGGTCCTGTTCCGCTATTACCACTCCAAGCAAAGGGCCAATGCCGAACTGAGCAAATTGAACGAAAAAATACTGCATCAAAAAGAAGAACTGGAAGAACTCGACATCGCCAAATCCCGCTTTTTCACCAATATCTCCCACGAGTTCCGTACACCCCTGGCCATCATCTCCGGCATGGCCGGCCAGATCATAAAAAACCCACAGGAATGGGCCGTGAAAGGGGGCCAGATGATCAAACAGAACAGCGCCAACCTGCTCAACCTCGTCAACCAGATCCTCGACCTGCGTAAACTTGAAGCCAAGGAGCTCAAACTCAACATGGTGCAGGGCGATGTGGTGAAGTACCTGCGTTATCTGGCTGAATCTTATGAACCCTATGCCCGGAGCAAAGGTTTGCAACTGCATTTTTTGCCCGCCATTGAAAAACTGGACATGGACTTCGACCCCGAAAAACTGCTGCGCATCGTTTCCAACCTCTTGTCCAATGCAGTGAAATTCACACCCGACAACGGACACGTGTATTTCCACCTGAACCAGTCGGTTGAAAACGGCCAACCCTTTTTGCAATTGCGGGTGGAAGACACCGGGGCCGGCATCGCCGCCGATCAACTGCCCCATATCTTTGACCGTTTTTTTCAAGTGGACGACTCTGCCACCCGCAAAGGGGAAGGCACCGGCATCGGCCTGGCCCTGGCCAAAGAACTGGCTCATCTGATGAAAGGCGGCATCGACGTGAAGAGCACCCTTGGCAAAGGCACGATATTCACGGTATCGCTGCCCGTTACCAATGACTCCCCGGTCAGGGAAGTGTCCGTTGCCCAGCCCGACAGCCCGCCGCTGATAAGCCTCGCTGCCCACCATGCCGAAGGCAGCGGCCGCCAGGCTGCCGAACTGCCAACTGCCGAACTGAAGGCTGAGGACTTGCCCACCCTGCTCATCGTCGAAGACAACCCCGACATCCGCCAATTCCTGGTGGCCTGCCTGGAAAACGACTATCAACTGGAAACCGCCGCCAACGGCCGCGAAGGCATCGGCCTGGCCCTCGAAATAGTGCCCGACCTCATTATCAGCGACGTGATGATGCCCGAAAAGGACGGTTTTGAATTGTGTGAAACACTGAAAAACGACGAGCGCACCAGCCATATCCCCATCATTTTGCTGACGGCAAAAGCGGATATGGAATCCAGGATCAGCGGCCTGAAAAAAGGGGCCGACGCTTATCTGAGCAAACCCTTCGAACAGGAAGAGCTGATGGTCCGCCTGGAAAAGCTGTTCGAACTGCGGCAAAAACTCCAGGCCCGTTACCGCTCCCTCCAACCTGAAGCTGCACCGGAGAACAAGGAAGATGAATTTGTCCAGAAAGTCCGGCAGGCAGTTTTGGCAAACCTTTCCGACGAGACTTTCGGCGTCGCCCAACTCTGCCGGACAGTAGCCCTTGGCCGGGCCCAGCTGCACAACAAGCTGAAAGCCCTCACCGGGCAGCCCACTTCCCATTTTGTCCGCTCCATCCGCTTGCAGAAGGCCAAAGAACTCCTCGAATCTTCCGGCCTGAACGTTTCAGAAGTCGGATATGAAGTGGGGTTCAAGAACCCTTCCCATTTTTCCACCGCTTACCAGGAAGAATTTGGCGCTCCGCCCAGCAAGACACGCAAGTGATTTTAAATCAATGAATTACAAGCCTGCCTAATCCTCCCATTAGACAATAGGTAAAGTATTTTTCTCCGCATTAGACAATAGCTAAAGCATTCAAGACAATGGCAAAAGCAAAGGAATTGCCCCGACACCATCTTTGCACCATCGAGTTCATCAAAATGCCACTCAGTCAGAAAATAATAAAATCATGAAGAACCTACAATCAATGTTCTTGGCAATTGCCACGGTACTCTTCACTGTTTTCGGCCAGAACGCAAGCCTCTCCGCCCAGACGCTGAACGACAACGGTAGTACCAATACCATCAATGTCGACAACTGCTGTGTTGGGGAAAATTATGAAGTGAGCCAGGGTAACGCCCAGGACTATACGATCCCCGCTGACGCTTCTCAGAATGCTATTTCTTTTACCCTCAGAGGAGGAGATGGGGGCTTCGCTAAAGCTGGTGCGGATTGTAAAAGGTGGGGTGGCGACGGTGCTACTGTTAAGGCTGTTTTTTTGATTGGCAATGAAGCCGGACAGCTCGAACCGGGAGGCAAGATCCGTTTCGTAGTGGGTAAGCATGGCGAAGATATAGATAGAGGTGGTACCGCAAGTGGTGGCAGCGGCGGCGGCGGCGGTACCGGACTGTTGTATCAGCCCAATAATAGCAATGACTGGATCGTCCTGGCTGTCGCCGGTGGTGGCGGTGGTGCACACCAGGGAAACATCTTTGGCGGATGTATTGACAGCCAGAACGGACAGGGTGGCCGGGCATCAGAAAATGGCGGTAACGGTGAAGGCGAAGATAGTGGTAGTGGCGGTACCGGCGGCAACGGTGGAAACTCAGGCCCTGCAGGTAACTTTAATGATAGTGGCGCCGGGGGTGGCGCCTATACCGCAGGTAGTGGCGGGTCCATCTCTGGTGATGCCGGCTACTCCAGTGGCGGATATGGCGGTGATCTAGACCCAAATAGTTCTTATGATTTACTGGGCAGAGGAGGCTTTGGCTTCGGCGGCGGCGGCAGGGGTGGTGCTGCTGCACCAGGCGGGGGTGGCGGTGGCTACTCCGGTGGCGGAGGTGGCGGTAAGGCCGACAACGGCGGCGGTGGCGGCAGCTACGTCAATGGTGCCTTTGCCTATATTCAGGATAAAGCAGACGGCGGAAATAATAGTGAAACAGATCACGGCTATGCGACTTATCAGTTCCTGAACATCTGTACTCCTGAAGTCGACTGGATAGAAGAAGTGGACGGGTTCTGTGGAACACTTTTAGGAGGAGCTCACCTACAGGTTCATCTCACCAACGCCAGCAACTGCACTGGCAATATTGTTTACCAGTTATACAACGCTCTGATCAATATATCCAATACAACCGGCCAATTTTCGCTCCTGGCCCCAGGCACCTATTTCCTGGCTGTTCGAGTGGAATTAAATGGATATAATAGCATCGTTGACACCGAAACCATAACCGTTACGCAGGGAGATACCCGCCCACCCGTCGCCAGATGTCGAAACTATACGGTTTCTTTATCGACCCCATCAAGACTAATTACCAATTTTGAAAACCTGTTGGATAATGGTTCTACTGACAATTGTGGCATCGCCTCCTATGCTGTATCATCCAGTTTCTTTGATTGTAGTGACTTGGGTGCCAACAACATCACCCTCACCGTCACGGATGGGGCGGGAAACAGCTCCACCTGCGTATCTGTAGTTACGGTGGTGGACACCGGAGCCCCTGTACCCGATGTAACCAATCTACCTACGATCACCGAGGAGTGTTCAGCCACTATTACCACTACGCCTACTGCTACGGATAATTGTGAAGGAACCATCATGGGCACCACCAGCGATCCATTATCCTACACCGAGCAGGGTACGTATACCGTGACCTGGGCCTATGTGGACAGCAAAGGCAATACCAGAACGCAAAACCAGACGGTCATCCTGAATGATGCTTCCGCTCCGACGGTCAGTTGCCCTGGTAATATTACCGTTAATGCAGGTTCGGGAGCATGTAGTGCTGAGGTGAACTTCATGGCTACCGCTTCCGATAATTGTGATACCCAGCCGGATGCCGTCAGTTATCTGGCTTACCGGCAAAATGTGCCCGCCGGAAATGATCGCTTGTTGATCGTTCAGGTGACTCACTTTGAAACAGTCACCGGGATCACCTACAATGGTATGGCCATGACCAAAATCCTGGATCAGGATGCTAACGTTGCCGGAACCCTCGACCTGTGGTATCTGCCATTGGGTTCAGGAGGAGAGATCAACGCTTCGGCGGTGGTGTCAGGAGTGGGCTCCAATAAAAGGGTGGAGCACCTTTCTTTTGAAAATGTGGACCAGGATAATCCTATCGGCGATATTGATCAGGCCAGACATCAGAATTCCGTTCAGGTCAATACCCGTGCGCAGGATATGATCTATGAAGGTTTTATGCGCAAAGACGGAGGCCTGACACTCCCCCAAAGTGGACAAACCCTGATCTTTGACAAAACATTTAACTCCAACTCCACTACCAGTTGGGGAAGCTATAAAGCGGGTAACGGATCTATTCAAAACCTGTCCATCAATTCGTCCAACGGAGCGCATGCGGCGGTTGTGATCCAGGCAAAATACCAGACGGATATTGCGTATAGCGTCGATCCGGGTAGTGAATTCCAGTTAGGAACAACTCCGGTTACTTTTACCGCTACGGATCATGCCAACAATAGCTCCAGCTGTACTTTTAATGTAAGTGTGCAAAATACCACGCCCCCAACGATCACTTGTCCCGCAAACATAACGGTCAACAATGATGCCAATGAATGCGGAGCCGTCGTGAATTATAGTGTGCTTAGCAGTGACAACTGTTCCTCGACTACTTTAGAGCAAACCGCGGGCTTAGCAAGCAACACCAGCTTCCCCATTGGCACCACGACGAATACATTTGTGGCAACGAATGATGCCGGGATTACGTCCACTTGTTCCTTTACGGTCACAGTTAATGATAATACTGCACCTGTCGCAAATTGCCAGGACCTGGCCTTAGCACTTGATGACAACGGTGAAGCTACGCTCACTGCCGCCGAGGTGGACAATGGTTCTTCGGATAATTGCAGTTTCACCGTAGCCATTGACCAGACTGAATTCAGTTGTGCCCAACTAGGTGCGAATACCGTTACCCTGACAGCTACCGACGAGTACGGCAACACCCACAGTTGCGTCAGCACGGTCACCGTAGTGGATAATATAGCCCCAACAGCGATTTGCCAGGGGGATGAGCCGAAAGCTGATCAAAGTCAACTGATTTCCGATCAGAACCAAGGATTTACCAGCGTAATGGGGCAAAGTTTTACGGTCGGAATAGATGGTAATCTATCAAAAATACGGTTCCTTTTTTCCACCATCATTAATAATTCCAACATTACCATCGCTCCTATTATAGAAGTGCGGGCCGGAGAAGGATTGAATGGTGACCTGCTGTCGGTAGCGCCCATTCCCGTTTCTTCGACTGAAAACACGCCCATGCAATGGATAGAAGTGGTTTTTCCAGCGCCTGCCTACGTTAATGCCGGAAGTATGTACACCATTGTTCTTCGTTCCAATGCTGCCGGTCAAGATCAAATTACCTTTTCAGATTTATCCCTTAACATCAGGAGGGGGTTGGACAACCCATATTCCGATGGACAACTGATCAATAGCTTTGGCAATACAGACCCCTGGGCAGATATGGTCTTTGAAACGTTTGTCGGGCAGTCGGTTTTAACCGTGCAGCTTGATGCCAATGGCCATGCGCCGCTCCTTGCTTCCGATATCGGTCAGGACAGCTACGACAATTGTTCCGATAACCTAAGCTTTGAGCTTAGCGCTACTAATTTTAGTTGCGCTGATGTTGGGGCTCCCATTGCCGTCACCATGACCGTAACGGATGGCAGTGGTAATTCCGCTTCCTGTTCAACAACGGTCACGGTCGTAGATGGTATAGCACCAACTGCTATCTGCCAGGACAAAACCGTGCAGCTCAATGCCGATGGCGTGGGCGCCGTCACTACCGAGGATGTGGACAATGGATCTAGCGACGCTTGTGGCATCGCTTCCCTATCCCTCAGCACAACCAGTTTCGACTGTACGGATGTGGGCATGCATGAGGAAACCCTTACCGTCATGGATGTCAATGGCAATATTGCTACTTGTACGGCCAATATCACGGTAGTGGAAAATAGTACGATCTATTATGCGGATCTGGACGGCGATGGGTATGGGGACCCCGCTGTTTTCGCTATGGGCTGCTTCGTGCCCGATGGCTATATAACGGACAATACCGACTGCAACGACAATGACTCAAGTATTAACCCGGGCGCAACCGAGGTCTGCGACGGTATCGACAACGACTGTGACGGCCTGGTAGATAATGATGACCCGTCATTGGTTGACAATATTCCTCCCACGATCAACTGCCCGCTTACGCAGGCCCTGGCCCTGGGCGCCGATTGTTCAGCCAGCCTGCCCGATTACACCAGCCTGGCCACTACTGCCGACAACTGCGGGGTGCAGAGCCTGTCCCAATCGCCATCGGTGGGCACTACAGCCGCCGGCACAGGCAATATGACGGTGACGCTTAACGTGACGGATGTAAACGGCAACAGCAATTCCTGCCAGTTTACAGTGAGCAAGGCCGACAACACCGCTCCAACGATCAGCTGCCCGCTTACGCAGGCCCTGGCCCTGGGCCCCGATTGCGCAGCCAGCCTGCCCGATTACACCGGCCTGGCCACAACGTCCGACAACTGCGGGGTGCAGAGCCTGTCCCAATCGCCATCGGTGGGCACTATAGCCACCAGCACAGGCAATATAATGGTGACGCTTAACGTGACGGATGTAAACGGCAACAGCAATTCCTGCCAGTTTACAGTGAGCAAGGCCGACAACACCGCGCCAACGATCAACTGCCCGGCTACACAAGCCCTGGCCCTGGGCCCCGATTGCGCAGCCAGCCTGCCCGATTACACCGGCCTGGCCACTACTGCCGACAACTGCGGGGTGCAGAGCCTGTCCCAATCGCCATCGGCAGGCACTGCAGCCACCGGCGCTGGCAATATGACGGTCACACTCGGCGTGACGGATGGGAACGGCAACAGCAACTCCTGCCAGTTTACAGTGAGCAAGGCCGACAACACCGCGCCCACGATCAACTGCCCGCTTACGCAGGCCCTGGTGCTGGGCCCCGATTGCGCAGCCAGCCTGCCCGATTACACCGGCCTGGCCACAACGTCCGACAACTGCGGGGTGCAGAGCCTGTCCCAATCGCCATCGGTAGGCACTACAGCCGCCGGCACAGGCAATATGACGGTCACACTCGGCGTGACGGATGGGAACGGCAACAGCAACTCCTGCCAGTTTACAGTGAGCAAGGCCGACAACACCGCGCCCACGATCAGCTGCCCGCTTACACAGGCCCTGGTGTTGGGCCCCGATTGCTCAGCCAGCCTGCCCGATTACTCCGGCCTGGCCACAACGTCCGACAACTGCGGGGTGCAGAGCCTGTCCCAATCGCCATCGGTGGGCACTACAGCCACCGGCGCAGGCAACATGACGGTCACACTTGGCGTCACGGATGTAAACGGCAACAGCAATTCCTGCCAGTTTACGGTAAACAAGGCCGACAATACCGCGCCGGTAGCTGTATGCCGGAACACCACGGTATACCTCGGTGAAAACGGCCAATACAGTCTGCTGGAAACGGATGTGCTCGACTTTGCCAGCTCTTACGATAACTGCAGCTTCTCGGTGGGCCTCATCAGCCCGGCGGTGGTGGATTGCGCCGACTTTGGCACTACCGTCCCCGTCATGGTGTCCATCACCGACCCGAGCAACAACTTTGCCTCCTGCCTGTCCGATGTGTATGTTGATAAGAGTTACGGCCTGCCCGCACCCTGGGCCGGTGTAGATATCGGTTATGCCGGAGCAGGCAACAGTTATGTGTACGACCCCTGCCTGGCGCCGCCTGCCTTCACCATCACGGCGAACGCCAACAACAGCACCCTGCCTACTGACAACCTGGGCCTGATCAGCCAGGAATTGTGCGGCGATTTCCAGGTCACGGCGCGCATACAGAGCGTGACGCCTACGGGGTTTGCCGGCCTTACGGCGCGCGAGAGCAGCGCACCGGGCAGCCGGATGGTAGGGGTGTACACCAACCTGAACAGCATGGTGCGCTGGGAAACGCGCACGGTGCCCAATGGGAATAAGCTTGTCAACTTCTTCCCGCGCCCGCTGCCCTACTGGCTGCGGCTGCAGCGGCAGGGCAACTGGTTCCTGAGCTACAGCTCGTACGACGGGCTGAACTTTACGCTGGTAACGGCCCAGCAAGTGCCGGCAGGCAGCTGCCTGGAAGTAGGCATGGGCGCATTTACCAATATAACGGGCCAGCCGGCCACGGCGGTGTTCAGCAACCTGAGCCTGAGCGGCGGCGTGCTGCCGCTGGTGCAGTTGCCGGCTTCGGTAGTGGAGCCTTCGGCCATGGAACGCAACCTCAGCTTGTATCCGAACCCGGCGCGGGATGTGGTGTCCCTAACCCGTACCTCCAATCCCGGCCAGCCGGGACAGGCCCTTCCGGTTGGAGAAGGGTTAGTTTCCTACTCCAATCAGAAGATTGGAGGTACGGGGGCTCCGGTTGGAGAAGCGTTAGTTCCCTACTCCAATCGGAAGATTGGAGGTACGGGGGCTCCGGTTGGAGAAGCGTTAATTTCCTACTCCAATCAGAAGATTGGAGGTACGGGGGCTCCGGTTGGAAGGACTGAGGTACGGGTACAGCTTTACAACGAACTGGGCCAGGTGCTGCAATCCCGCCAATGGCCCGCAGGCGAGTTGCGCATGGAATGGCCTGTACAGGAGCTGGCTCCGGGCGTTTATTTCTTCGAAGTAATGGAGCAAGGGCAGGCGCCGCAGGTGCTGAAGTTTGTGAGACAGGAATAGCCTAAGAGCTTATTTGGAGGGCCAGCCAATGCCGGGGCATTGGCTGGCCCTCATCTTTATTCAACCCAAACAGGCCGGCTTTTCGGGCGTGCGATATGCGCCTCACACCCTATCCCGCCACCTCTCTCACCCCGGTTTTTTCTCCGGCTAAGCGCCTCATTTCCTGTTCAGGTCTCCCAGCAAGATCTCCTGCGCCAACTCATCCGAATCGCCGTATTGCACCTGCAAGGCCCTCAGTTTTCCCAGCAGCTCCTCCTTTACAGCGCGGTATTCCGGCAGGGCGATCACGTTGTGCATTTCATGCGGGTCCTTTTCCAGGTCGTAAAGCTCCCACTCATCCACGTCGTAGTAGTAATGGATCAGCTTGTAGCGCGTGGTACACACTCCATAGTGGCGTTTTACGGCGTGGATGCCGGGGTACTCGTAGTAGTGGTAATACAGTGCATCGCGCCATTCCACTTTCTTTCCGGTAAGCAGCGGCAGCAGGCTGCGGCCCTGCATATCTCCGGGGATGGGCGCCCCGGCAGCATCCAGGATGGTCTCCGCGAAATCGAGGTTCTGTACTAAATCATCATTGACAGCACCCGCCTTTCACCTTGCCCGGCCAGCGCACGAGCAGAGGGGTACGGAAGGATTCTTCGTACATGAAACGTTTGTCGAACCAGCCGTGCTCGCCCAGGTAAAAGCCCTGGTCGGAGGTGTAGATGATGAGGGTGTTCTCCGCCAGGCCGCTCTTTTCGAGATAGTCCAGCAGGCGCCCGACGTTGTCGTCCACCGAGCGGATGCAGGCCAGATAGTCCTGCATATAGCGCTGGTACTTCCAGCGGGTAAGATCGTCGCCGGAAGGGGTATCCTTCGCGAAGGCTTCGTTGATGGGCCCATAGACGGCGTCCCAGTTGCGGCGCTGTTCGTCCGTAAATTTGTTGTACTGGTTGTTGTAGGCATTGGAGTACCAGGGAATGAAATCCTCGAAGCCCAGCGTGTGGGCCAGCTCGGGTTTGATCTTGTTGTCGTTATCCAGGCCCATGTGGATGCTGATGCGCATTTCGGCATCGCGGGCGGCAGTGCCCCGCCCCCGGTAATCGTCGAACAGGCTGGCCGGCTCCGGCAGGGGCTTGTCCTTGAAGTCGCGGAGGTGCTCCTGCGACGGCCACCACTCGCGGTGTGGCGCCTTGTGCTGGTAGATCAGCATGAATGGGCTGGATTTGTCGCGCTCTTTGTCGAGCCAGCCTATGGCCTCGTCGGTGATGATATCGGTCACGTAACCTTCTTCCTGCACGATGCCCTGTGGCGTTCGGAATGTGGGCTGGTAGTAATCACCCTGGTCGGGCAGCACTTTCCAGAAATCGAAGCCGGTGGGTTCCGACTTAAGGTGCCATTTGCCGACGATGGCCGTCTGGTAGCCGGCCTGTTGCAGAAGCTTGGGGAACGTCTGCTGGCTGCCGTCGAATGTATTGACGTTGTCGCGCACCCCATTGAGGTGGCTGTGCTTGCCGGTGAGGATGACCGCCCGGCTGGGCGCGCAGATGGAATTGGTCACATAAGCGCGGCCGAACCGCATGCCTTCCTGCGCCAGCCTGTCGATATTGGGCGTCTGTATAAGGTTGGAGCCATAAGCGCTGATGGCCTGAAAAGCATGGTCGTCGGCCATAATGAAGATGATGTTGGGGCGCTTAGCTGCCGGTTTTGAAGGCTGGCCGTTGAGGTTCGGCAGGAAAGAACACAGGCTGAAGATCAGGAAGAAGTAAGGCCGGAGCATGATCGGATATTTTATGTTGGTGGGTAAGATAAGAAAAAGCCGGGTAATAAGCGGGCAGCCTGATGTTCGATGCCCTCCAAACAAGCGCTCAATCTCACAGCTTTTCGAGCAGCCAGCCCTTCTCCGCTACCGCTGCCGCGCCTTCCACCTTTCGCCGCAGTTTCTGCCGGGCCTTGTAGTCTCCTGGCGGCAGGCGCAGCATCTGCCGGACAAAAGACAACAGGTTGAGGTAATGCTCCTTGTGGTAGCCCAGGCCTTTCTGGCGGGAGATAAAGGTTCGGAAGCTGTCGAGCAGGGATTCCAGCGCATCGAATTCCTCCAGCTCGTAGTAGATGCGCAGCAGCATACTGCGCGCGTTCAGGCTGTAAAGCACATCCTCAAGGCTGGCCTGCTGCAGCAATTCCATAGCACGGCCGTAGTCGGGTTTGCGGAAGTAATAAACGGCCAGGTTATAGCGGTATATGTTTTCCCGCTCCCGCTCGGGCAGGTGGGCCTTGTACTGCTCCAGGAACCCCTCAGCCCATTCCCATTCCTGCAGGGCGATGGCCAGCATGAGCACGTTGTTGTAGGTAAATTTGGACAGGGCGCCTTCTTCCAGCAGCACACCCCGCTCCAGGCCTTTGCGATAAAGCTCGAAAGCCTGTTGAATATACAACCGCTGCCCCTTGTTGAGGCGCTGAATACAATAGTTGATGGCCAACAGGTAGATATCCCTGGCCTCGTCGGGCGGAAACTGCTGCCAGTGTTTTTCGATGAGCTCCAGGAGGTTGTCGAAATAAAACTCCTGATCCGGTTCGGAAAGCGCCTTATACGCCTGATGGTAAATGGCCACTGCCGGTGATTGCCGCACCGGCGACCGCTCCACATACCGCAACACCTCTTCCAGCAACTCCAGCTGATAATCTTCCTGCGAAATATTGCGGGCCGTCAACACGGTGCAACTGTGCCGCAGGATGTCGGCCAGATAAAAGATCGTCAGTTCTTCGGCCAGCTCCTGCAGGTTCATCCGGCCGCTACGGCGCTGCCGGTGGTCGTATTCGTAGCGCTCCAGTTGCAGCTGGTAGTTGTGGTAGTGGTAGCCCACATTGCGGTAGGGTTGCCGCACCTGCTGCTGTTCCAGGTTTTTCATCTCCTTTTCGAACAGCCTGTCCAGCCCCCGCCGGCGCAGGGCGCGCACCAGGTGCAGTTGCAGGCCCGCGTCGTCGGCCTGCACTTCCAGCATGGCGAAATACTGGCGGATCGCATTCAGCAGGAAATGCATCACCAGCTTCATCCAGGCATCGTCATAGGCCTGGCCGGGAAAGACGTAGGCGTAGGCCCGCTCCCGGCGCAGGGCTTCCTCCCCCTGATCCGCCGCCTCGACGAGGTAGTCGAACAGGCGGATCACATCATCGCGCTGATTGAAATAGGGCGACCGCACGAACTTGCGCAGCTCGCGAATGTCCCGCTTCGACAGGGAACGGAAGGCCTCAGCCAGGGTGCTTTTGTACATGGCAGTTGAAAATACAATTTTGTAACTATTCAGCATGCAGCCTAAAATGCTCCTGAAGCAAAATTTTGTAGGATTTTTCTTGTCTAACCCCTTCTCATTCCCCTTGAAAGGGGAAGGGCGGATTACAAAATCTTGCTTCAGGCCGTAAATCCCCATGATGCTGAATAGTTACACAATTTTTAATAAAAAAAGTAAACATTCCTTTGCTGAAAAGCCATGAGCCGTTATTATTGAAAATTTCATTTAATTTTTTGGAAAAAATGTTTTTGCACCCATAACCCAGGCAGGTGATATTTGAAGTATGAAAAAACGAATGCCATGAAAACTATAACGCGGGCCCTAACGCTACTCCTCCTGAACGCACTCTCTCTGACACTCTATGCTCAAGGTTGGGAAAGGGAATATGGCGACTACTACCAGTTCAACCATGCCGTCGCCCTGCCCAATGGGCGGATCGCTGCCAGCGACGCTTTCTCTTTCGCTTTACTGGATGCACAGGGCAGCCCGGCCAATGATTTTGGGACCAGCCTCTCGGCCATCGACGTCAACCAGGGATACGGCATCACCGCAGGCAACCTCATCGCGCTCGGCAACGGCAGCGTTACCGGCCTGGTGGCCAAAGGCCCGCATACGCTGATCTACAACGCAGATGGCCTCACGGGGCAGTTACTAT
The DNA here is from genome assembly GCA_020636255.1 of Lewinellaceae bacterium. Taxonomy (GTDB): domain Bacteria; phylum Bacteroidota; class Bacteroidia; order Chitinophagales; family Saprospiraceae; genus JACJYE01. The sequence goes on along the minus strand of JACJYE010000007.1, from coordinate 311,855 downwards.
GGGATACCCTGCTGACGCTGCCGGCTCAAAGCGACACCTATTATACTGCCGAAAAGATACTCTCCCCGGGCGACTCCTGCTATTACCTCATGGGCCATTGGTCCAGCCCGGAAGGCAAGCGCCCCGCGCTCTTTAAGGTGAGCCTGGATGGGCAGCTGCTCTGGTATAAGGTATACCACCCCAGCCTCTACAGCTTTGTCGATTATGCCCGGGCGTTCGATATGGCCGTCACGCCCTCGGGAGAACTGCTGATGCTGGTGGGGCAAACCAGCCCACAGGAAGCCGTTATGCTTCGTATCGGCCTCGACGGCGCCCTGCTGGAAGCCATCGACTGGGCCGCCCAGTCTTCCGACGACTGGCTCAACCCGGAAAAGCTGCTTGTCTTGCCCGATGGCAGTTTTCTGGTTACCGGCAGGCAGGTCTTTGTCAGTGGCGCCCCTGTGGCCATCAACCGGATAGCCCCCGACGGGCAGGTGCTCTGGTCGACGACGCTGGAAGGCAGCCCCACGTATTCATACGCCCTGAAACAGCGGGCGGATGGAACCATCTTCGTGCTGGGCAACCAGTTTGATGGCAACGATAGCAAGATCATCGTCAACGCACTGTCTGCGGATGGGCAGGTATCGTGGTGGAGCGATTACCCGTACCCGTTCACGCAGATCGGCTACGATATGGATATCCTCCCCGATGGCGGCCTGCTTATTGCGGGGGTGGCCAGGAAATACCAGCCCAATGGGCAGCCGAACGAATCCGTTGCTTATCTGCTGCGCCTGGGCGCCAACGGCCAGTTGTATAGCAGCCTGGTGTCTGGTTATGTCTTCGAAGACCTCGACGAGGATTGCGCCCCCCTTCCGGAAGCCCCCCTCAGGGGCTGGCTGGTGGCCTTTGAAGGCGTGGACACCTTCTACGCCATCACCGATACGCTGGGGTTTTACACCCGCGGTTTATATCCCGGCACCTATCAGGCACGCGCTATCCCTCCTAACAATTACTGGATGCCCTGCCCTCCGCAAACGCTATCGGTGCCCGATCAGGACACCATCAGTGCAAACTTCCCGGTGCAGGTGGCCGTCTACTGCCCCAACCTGCAGGTGGATATCTCCGCGCCGCTCCTGCGCCGCTGCTTCGAAAGCCGCTATACGGCCTATTACTGCAACTCTGGCGCCGAGCCTGCGGAAAATGCCTTTGTAGAAGTCGAGCTCGACCCCTACCTGTCTTTTTTGTCCGCTTCGCGCCCCGTTAGTTCCCAGCAGGGGCAAACGCTGATATTCCAGCTGGGTGATATAGACGTAGGCAGCTGCGGGCAGTTCTATATCGATGTGTATGTCGATTGCGACTCCACCGTATTGGGCCAAACCCACTGCACCACCGCCCATATCTACCCCGACAGCATCTGTTTGCCTGCCCCCGACTGGTCAGGCGCCAGCATCGAGGTCGATGGCAGCTGCAGCGGCGATTCGATACAGTTCACGATCAAAAACGTAGGCACGGCCCCTTCGGCCATCGACCCGCCGCTGGAGTACCTCGTCATCGAAGACCAGGTCATCCTGCTGCAGGGCAGCTTCAGCCTTGATGTCGGCCAGGCCGAACAGCTCAGGCTCGCCTCTACCGGGGCCACCTATCGCATAGAGGCCCAACAGGAGCCCGGGCACCCCGGCAATAGTATGCCGACGGCTACCGTCGAAGGCTGCGGGCTGCAAAACTCCGGCTTCAGCCTGGGTTTCGCCACCCAGTACTGGGAGAACGACGGCGACCCCTTCATTTCCATCGACTGCCAGGAGAATGTCGCCGCTTACGACCCCAACGATAAAAAAGCCCAGCCCAAAGGATACGGCGATGAGCACCTCATCGAACCCAATACCGACATCGAATACCACATCCGCTTCCAGAATACCGGTACGGATACGGCTTTCACCGTCGTTATCCACGACCCATTGCCCGGGCAGCTGGATATCACCACGGTGCGCCCCGGGGCCAGCAGCCACCCTTACACGTATCAAATCACCAGAGATCGGACGCTGGAGTTCCGCTTCGACGATATACTACTGCCCGACAGCACCGCCAATGAGCCGGCTTCCCATGGTTTTGTAAAATTCAAGGTAAAACAGAGGCCCGGCCTGCCCGACGGTGCGGCCATTGACAATACGGCGTTTATCTACTTCGATTTCAACGAGGCCGTCGTTACCAATACCTACCGGCACGAAGTGGCGCGCGATTTCATCCCGTTCATCATCATTCCGGACGATCCGAATGCCGCCACCCCTCTGCTGGTTGCCCCCAACCCCATGGTAGAAAGCGCACAGATGGAACTGGCCGGTTACAAAGGCGAAGGCCCCATCCGGCTGAACCTCTACGACAGCCTGGGCCGGCTGGTGCGCCGGGATCAGTACCCGGATGCCCGTTTCTCCTTCCTCAGGGGAAGGCTCCCGGAGGGTATCTATTTCTACCAGGTGATGGCCGGCGGGCGGCAGTTGGATAGCGGGAAATTGATCATCCAATAAGGCTTTGGAGAGCAAAGGAGTATAGAGAATGGCAACCAGACGGGGTGAGGGGGTGGCCCGAAACCTGCAACCTGCAACTCAGTGCCTATGAGCATAGAAGAATGGCGCATCGACTGGCTGCCGGCACCGGAGGAAATCGTCATTGCGCTGGAGGGATACGCCGGCCCCTACCCCGTGCTTCTGGAGGTATACGGGCCAGACGGGAAGCGGGTGTTCCGACAGCAATACCCCCAGCCCCTGCTGAGCTTGCCCACCCGGCTGTTGCGGCCCGGGCACTACCGGTATAAAGTAATATACAATGGTAAAAACGTACAGGACGGTACGATAGCATTATAGGGCCTACCGCCTTTCAAATGTTAAAAAATCATCTTTCACGTGCAACTGCCCTCCGCGGGCGTTTTGATACTACATTAAGAGCTTGTTTGGAGTGGCCTTTGCAGCTCAAAGGGTGGCCTCCAAACAAGCTCTAAGCAGTGTTCAAAAACAGCTAAAGTCCAGCTAAGGGCGCGCGCACTTTTCAAAAGCACCATTAGTATGAAGCTATTAAAACTAATGGCCTTCCTGCTGTTGCCTGCCTTCGGGCGGGCGCAGGAGGCCCAACCCCGTTTTGTCCTTGGCGCCGAAACAGGTGTCGATTTCCGGAAATTCGACCCCGCTGTTTCCCGGTCCGTCAACTACACGGCCGGCCTTACGCTGGAATACCCGCTGCACAGGTTTTCCCTGGCCACCGGGCTGCTTTACAAGGATTATGGCTGGCAGGATTACTGGGCATTCACCGGAGAGACCTCACAGGAAGTCGTTAAGGAAGAGACTTACACCCTTTACCACATCAGAGACCTGAGGTCGAGGCTGGCCTATTACAGCGTGCCAATGCGCCTGCAGTACAGGCTGCCCTGCAATTGCGTTTACGTCCAGCTGGGCATTCACGCCGACATCGCCAGCTTTGGGCCGGAAACGCATCTGCAATACCAGTTCAGGGCCTACCAGGAGCCTTCCAGCTTCCACTTCACCCGGGCATTATACCTCAAACCCGTCAACCTCACATACGAACTGGCCGTCGGCTTCAAGCTGCACTTCAACGAGCACTGGCGCATGTTCATGCGCCCCACCTACCGCATCCTGTCGCCCCCCGCCAGAAGCGGCAGCCCGGTGCTGAACAGCTATTACCATCAGCTGCACATGGCCTTCGGGATACAGCGGGGATTTTTTTAGCAGAGGACACAAATAAACACTGCGCAGACTCTCTCTCTTTGGAATCCCATCTGGCGCCACATCATCAGAAACAGGGCGCCAGGGCCGGGGGCCGGCTTTTTGCCGCCCCTGGATTTTTTTAGAGCCTGTTTGGAGGCCACATTGCGGTTGATGAAAATAAAAGGCTCGCCAGGCAATCCAGCTACGCTCTGCCATACTTCACCTGCACCAGCCCCGTGTCAAACACCTTGTGCTCCAAAAGCTTCCACTGCGCTGTTGCCGGCTGCCCGCCAAAGAGGGGAATGCCGTCGCCCAGTGCGACGGGGATGATAGACAGGATCAACTCATCGACCAACCCGGCCTGTAGTAAAACAGCATTGAGCTGGCCGCCGCCGATCAGCCAGATATCGCCTCCCGGTTGCTGCCTGAGACGGCTCACGAAGGCCGCCGGATCCTCAGCAACGAAGGTAACCGGGTTGCCGTCGGGCGGGCGCTGCTGCCGGCTGAAAACGTAGTTTTTCTGTTCGCTGTAGGGAAAAGCTCCGAAGGTGAGCACCTGTGCGTAGGTCGCATAACCCATAAGGGTGGTGTCGATGCTCCCGAGGAATTCGGTATAACCGTAATCCTCACCGGCTTTTTCCACCGAGGAAAGCCAGTCGATAGCGCCATCCCGGCGGGCGATGAAGCCGTCGAGGCTGGCGGCGATGTAGAGGCGAATGCGGCGCATAGCGAAAGTTTTGATGAATGCAATCATGCGTAAAGGAACGCCATTCTTTTCATATCTTTTCCAGTTGGGCCAACAGCCAGGACCGCTCGGTCAGGGGGTCGGCCTGTTCGATGGCCTGCCGGAGTTTGCCCAGCCCCTCCCGTCCGAAAGGGTTCGCTTCCAGCAGCTTGCGGGTAAAATGTATGACGTTGCGGTAATTTTCCCGATGGTAGCCAAGCCCCTTCCTGCGGTTCAGGAAACGCTCCAGGCTGGCCAGGAAGTTGTCGAGCACTTCCGTTTCTTCCAGTTCATAGTAGATCTTCATCAGGGTGATCTTCGCGTCGATGTTGAGGAAGATGTCCTCGTATTCCACCTGTTGCAGGCGCTGCATGGCCTCGGCGTAGCGCCCCTGCTCGTATCTAAGCTTTGACAAGCTGTAGTGGGTATAGGTTGCACGAAAACGCGGCGGAAGGTAGGCCTGATGCTGTTCGATGAACTGTTCCACCCAGTCGAACTGCTGGAGGCGCAACCCGATGGCCGTGATATTTTTGAACGTAAAACGGCTGATCCGCTCCTCGCTGAGCAGCAGCCCCTCGGAGATCCCCGTGCGGTACAATTCGAACAACTCAGGCAGGTAGCTTTCGTCGCCGGTATTGAACTGGCGGATGCCGTAGTTGATAGCCAGCAGGAAAAGGGCTTTGCGCTCCTCCAGCGGCAGGCCCGCCGGCAGGATGCACTCTTTCAACAGCTGGTAATACGCCACCTCTCCGGGTTTCTCCACCGTTTTCAGGTAATAGTAGTACGCCCCGATGAGCGGGTTCTCCCCCAGCACCGAATGGCCTTCCAGGTAAGCGAGCAGAAAACGGAGCAGGCGCGGGTCTTCAGCCTCGCCCTGAAAGACGGCCTGGTGGGCCGAAAGCAGGCTGCTCTGCTTGAGCCGGCTGAGCCAGTACGCTTCATCCAGCACACGGTTGAGCTGCGGCAGATAGCTGGGAGCGTCGCGCTTTTGCCCTGCATGAAAAAGATAGCGCTCCCGTTCGACGGCAAAAGCACGATGAAACGCCATCTCCCCCGCCGCCTGATGCCGCACCTGTAAAGAAACTTTTTGAAAACCTTTGGCTAGCCTGAGCTCCCGATAAGCCCCCAGCAACAGGGCCTGCCCCGCCCCCTCGTCGGCCCGCAACCGCTCCGCTATGAGGAACTTCTCGGCATTTTTCAACAAAAAAGACATCAGGTACCGCATCTGCTGGCCATCATAAGCCACACCCGGAAAAACCGCTTCGTAAGCCTGCTCTTTGGCCGGCCCCCGCGCTCCCTCCCCCGCTATCGGCAACAGGAATGTATACAGCCGCCTGACATCCTCCCGCTGGTTATGATAGGGCGACTCCAGGAAAAGCCCCAGCCGGATTCGTTGGCTGGCGGACAAATTCGAGAGCAGCTGGAATAATATACTATTATCCATTTTTGACAAATCATGTTTATAACACCTTAAAAATAAGGCTTTTTAAAAAATAGCCATTGACAAACTACAGAAAATGTATTTTTCCTGAGGCAGGAGAAGTTTCATTTTTGTATCGTGATTTTATAACACCAAACTTGAACAAGATGAGACTAGGTATAATAGCTTTATTGCTCTTCTCTGCACTCGGCCTGCAGGCCCAGGGATGGATCACCAATTTCGGCAGTGCCGGCCACGATGCTGTTCAGGCGCTCGACGAAGCCGCCAACGGTGATGTGCTTGGCGTCGGCTTTTCAGAAAATCACCCATACCTCAGCCGGCTCAGCGCCGACGGAGATTCCCTTTGGGCTCGTCCGCTCGACAATTTCGTTTTTGGCGTAGGTAACGACGTCATCGCTACTCAGGACGGCAATATTGCCGCAGCAGGCTTCGGTTACCCCAACTACGATACCAACAGCGAAGCCTTCCTGGTGAAAACCGATGGCGCCGGGAACATCCTCTGGATGCAAACCTACCATATCGACTACCCCAATGTCACGGACTCTCTGGAGTACAACACCGCCAACCGCCTGGCCGAACTTTCCGACGGTGGTTATGCCCTCGCCGGTGTAACGTCGGGGATCAGCAGCGGAGAGCAGATATTCTTCGTACGAACCGATGCGGATGGCACGGCCACACAGCTCATTACCTATGGTAACGATACTACCCGTTACGAAGTGGCAGGCCTGGCCGAGCTGCCTTCCGGCGACATCGCCATCGTCGGCAGTGGCCTTATCCCCAACCCCAACATTTTCCCATATATCAGTTTCGTCTATTACCTCCGGCTCAGCCCACAGGGCCAGGTGGTGGATTATGCCCAATACGATGCCCCTTCCGGCATAGTGTCGATCCGCGACGCCGTACAGCTTCAAAACGGCGATTTTGTGCTGGCTGGAGGTAATGGCACAGGTGTATTGTACAAACTCAGCGCCGACGGGCAGCTGATATGGATGAAAAGCCAGTCTGCCGGCGCCAGTACCTGGTACGCCCTCGCCGAAGCGGCCGATGGCGGGCTGCTGATGTCACAACCCCAGCCTGGAATGAGTAACAACACCGAGCTCCTCGTCCAGAAGATGGATGCCGAAGCAAACGGAACCCTTTGGAGCCGGATGATCATGTACAACGACCTCAGCGCTGCCAGGCTGGGCATGGCCACCCTCAGCGACGGCGGGATAGCCATAGGCGGGCAGGTGCACCTGCTGAATAACCCGTCGCAGCCCTTCTTCCGCCAGGCCCTGGTGCTGAAAACGGATACCGCCGGGACGGTATATACCGGCTATCTACAGGGCAAAGTGTTCTTTGATGAAAACGAGAACTGCACCGATGAGGGCGAGCTGGCGCTGGACGGCTGGATCATAAAGGCCACCAAAGGCCAGCGTTCCTTCTATGCCACTTCTGGCCCCGATGGCATCTACCGCACTCAGCTGGATACGGGCAACTACGTGCTTACCTACATCGCGCCGGGGCCCTACTGGTATAGCTGCGAAACGGAATACGCGATCTCTGTCCCCATACCCTATGACACCGCTGTGCTCGATATCCCCGGACAGGCTGAAACCGATTGCCCGCTGCTGGAGGTTGACATTTCCGCGCCCTTCCTGCGCCGCTGTTTCAACAGCACCTACCACGTCAGCTACTGCAATACCGGCACCACCCCCGCGCAGGGTGCTACGGTGACGGTGGCGCTCGACCCCTTCCTCGAATACCAGAGCAGCAGCATCCCGTACAGCCAACAGGACGGCAACACCTTCACCTTCGGCCTGGGATTCGTTGAAGTGAACGAATGCGGTGAATTTAGCATAACCGTCATGGTGAGCTGCGATGCCGAAGCCGGGCAAACCCACTGCAGCGAAGCCCACATCTACCCCGACTCACTCTGTGTAGAGAACCTTTGGGAAGGCCCGGTCATCGACGTCGAAGGGAACTGCACGCCGGATTCTGTCCACTTCCAGATCCTCAATTCCGGGTCCGATATGCTGCTGGAGCAGAAATACATCGTCACTGAAGACAATATCATGCTCATGATGTCGGGCTTCCAGTTGGGCAATGGCCAGTCGGCCGAATTTTCCCTGCCCGTGAACAGCCCGTCCACTTACCGCATCGAGGCCGAGCAGGCGCCGGGCTTCCCCAGCCTGCTGGGCAGCCCTGTGGCCAGCCTTAGCCTGGAGGGTTGCGACGGGCTCAATACCGGCTTTGTCACCCTCTTCCCCGATGACGACGGCGAACCGTTTGTCGATATCGACTGCCAGGAGAATGTCGGCGCTATCGACCCCAACGACAAGCAGGCCTATCCGCTGGGGTACGACGAGCAACACTACGTGCGCCCCGGCACGGAGCTGGAGTATAAGATACGTTTCCAGAATACCGGCACCGACACGGCTTTCACCGTCATCATCCGCGATACGTTGTCGGAATGGATCAGCCTCAGCACGCTGCGGCCCGGCGTTGCCAGCCACCCCTATTCCTGGCGGCTGTACGGCCCCGGCATCCTGGAGTTCCGCTTCGACGACATCCTGCTGCCCGATAGCACTACCAACGAGCCGGCTTCCCATGGTTTTGTATCTTTCAAAACACACCACATCGACAGCGCCCCCCTGGGCACGGTGATCGAGAACAGCGCCGCCATTTTCTTCGACTATAATGCCCCCGTGATCACCAATACCACCTGGCATACACTCGGCGAGAACTTTGTGGTAGTCAGCCACAACCGGGAACCGGGAACCGAAACCGCATTGCGCGTCTACCCCAACCCCTTCACCGAATCCGCTACCTTCAGCTGGGATGGCGCCCAGCTGAACAGCGGCCGGTTCCTGCTCTTCGACAGCCAGGGCAGAATGGTGCGCAGCGAAAGCATAGACGGGCAGAGCCACACCTTCATACGCCGTGGGTTGCCCGCAGGCCTGTACTTCTTCCGCATGGAAAGCGGAGGCCAGATCATAGCCACCGGCAAGCTGATGGTGCAATAACGATTGATAATACCATTATATAACTGCGTGAGGAAAGCGGGGCGTGCTGAAAGCACCCCCGTTTTCTTTTTCCGGCCCTTTCTGCTTCGGTTGGATTTTAATGAAACTTTAACCCTCCCCATGCTGTTCCACAGTCAATAATTAACGTTTACATCCGTTCATAAGCAGGATTTGTGCCCGACGGCTGATCCCGCTTTTTTCACCAGTGCACTAAACGAAACCAAACCGATGAAAAAACTATTGCAGGTTTTCCTTCTGCTCGCCCTCACCATCCCCACTTTTGCCCAGAAGGGCTCCCTGACAACGAAGGAAGAATCCGACCCCAAGGCCAAAGCCATCCTGGAAAAGATACGCACGCGCTTCCAGGGCTACCAATCGCTGGCCGCCGAATTCACGCTGGACATCACCTTTGCCGACCAGCCTACGGAAAGCCAGAAAGGCTCGCTGGCCCAGCAGGGCAGCAAGTACCGCGTCAGCGTCGCTGGCCAGGATATCATCTCCGACGGTAAGGCCATCTGGATGATCCTGAAACAGAATAAAGAAGTCCAGATCATGGACATGCCTGAAGCGGACGAGATGGGCGGCTCCATCCTGTCGCCAGAGTCGCTGCTCACCTTCTACGATAAGGGCGACTTCGTGTATTACCTGACCAATGAGTATAAGGAGGGCAGCACCGTGATCCAGCAGATCGAGTTCAAACCCCTCGACCGCAATGCGGATTATTCCAAGCTGCGCATGAGCGTCAACAAGGCCACTACCGATATCATCAGCGTGGAAGCGTTCGGGCGCGACGGCTCCCGCTACAAGCTGGCCATCGACAAACTGACGCCGAACAAATCATTCCCCGCCGGGCATTTTGCTTTCGACAAGGCCAAATACCCCGGCTACTACATCGAAGACCTGCGCGAATAACACCAGCTATTTAAGATATTCGCATAGTTGAACACTGAGAAGGGCATGGCGAAAGCTGTGCCCTTTTTTTGTGGTGGGGTATAAGGTACGAGGTACAGCCTCCCCCTCGCCTTGTCTCCTCGTCTCCCCCTCTCCCCGGGCAGCCCCGAGGTACAAGGTACCGGCTATAGCGTGCAAAGCGAAGTATAGGGCCCCAGGTATACCCGGGCTACAATAATTCCCTAAATTTGCCCGCAACAGAACTGACGAACATGGGATTCAAATCAATGCTCATCAAACCCTTCGCAAATAAGATCGCCCGCGATATCGACCGCATGGCGGGCAATGCGGTAGCTGCTCAGGAACGCGTATTCCGGCAACTAATACAGAAGGGGCGGCAAACGGCCTTTGGCAAAGAACATGGTTTCGATGCGATCACGAGCTACGAAGCTTTTAAAGAGAAAGCTCCCATCCGCGATTACGAGGGGCTCAAAACATACATCGAACGCATCAAACAGGGTGAAGCGGACGTGCTTTGGCCGGGGCGCCCGAAATATTTCGCCAAGACTTCGGGCACGACTTCCGGGGTGAAATACATCCCCCTCACGAAAGACAGTATGCCCAACCACTTCGACTCGGCGCGCAACGCCCTGTTCAACTATTACGCACGCACCGGCAAAGGCAGCTTCCTCGACGGCAAAATGATCTTCCTTTCGGGCAGCCCCGAGCTCGACAGGGTAGGCGGCATCCCCACCGGCCGCCTCTCGGGCATCGTCAACCACGAAGTGCCCGCCTGGCTGCGCACCAACCAGATGCCGTCGTACGCCACCAACTGCATCGAAGAGTGGGAGGAAAAGCTGGAGCGCATCGTCAACGAAACCCTGCGTGAAGATATGCGCCTCATCAGCGGCATCCCGCCCTGGGTGCAGATGTACTACGAGCGGCTGTTGGAGCGCAGCGGTAAAAGGACAGTCCGGGAGATATTCCCCAACTACGCCGTCTTCGTATACGGCGGCGTCAACTTCGAGCCTTACCGCGACAAGCTGGAGGAACTGGTAGGGCAGCGCATCGATAGCGTAGAGACCTACCCCGCTTCCGAAGGTTTCATCGCTTTCCAGGACAGCCAGGAAGAGAAAGGGCTGTTGCTGAACGCCGATTCCGGCATCTTCTTCGAGTTCATCCCCGTCGAAGAGATCCACAACGACAAGCCCACGCGCCTGTCGCTGAAAGAAGTAGAGCTGGGCGTCAACTACGCGCTGATCATCAACAACAACGCCGGCCTGTGGGGGTACAACATCGGCGACACGGTGTCCTTTGTATCGAAAAACCCGTACCGCCTGCTGGTCACGGGGCGGGTCAAGCACTTCATCTCCGCCTTTGGCGAGCACGTCATCGGCAAGGAGGTAGAAGCCGCCATGCTGGCCGCGGCCAAGCGCCACAACATCAAGATCGTGGAATTCACCGTGGCGCCGCAGGTGAGCCCTGCCGGGGGAGGCCTTCCCTACCACGAGTGGTTCGTCGAGTTCGACGAGATACCCCGCAACCTGGAGGCCTTCGCCGCCGAGCTGGACCGCGAGATGGTCGGCCAGAACATCTACTACGAAGACCTGATCACGGGCAATATCCTGCGCCCGCTGGTGCTGCGCCCCATGCAGGCGGGCGCTTTCCGGGAATACATGAAAACCCAGGGCAAGCTGGGCGGCCAGAACAAGGTGCCCCGGCTCAGCAACGACCGCAGGATTGCAGACGCGCTGGGGGAGTGGGTGGCAGCGTAGGTTTAAGCCTTTTTCTTCTTGAAATTGTTAAATTTGAAGGTAATTATCAGCATCAAGGTGATTTACGGCCTGAAGCAAAATTTTGTAATCCACCCTTCCCCTTTCAAGGGGAATGAGAAGGGGTTAGACAAGAAAAATTCTACAAAATTTTGCTTCAGGAGCATTTTAGGCCGCATGCTGAATAGTTAAATTTGAAGTTCATATAGCACAAATGATGACGCTGAAATACGCTAAGAGGTTAAACGATATATATCCAGCCTTCAGAAACGAACCGCTTCATATAGAGGATCTGGATCAATTCTATCGGGAAACGGCGCCAGTCCGGGGGAAAAACCCCAAACTGCGCATGGCGCGCCTGCTTCGGGACAACCTGGATACGAATGAGCACATCCTGTTTGCCGGCTATAAGGGCTGTGGAAAAAGTACCGAACTCAACTATCTGGGAAAGCTGCTCGCTGACGAATTCCTTGTGATAAACGTATCTATACACAGCGAGCTTGACCCCGTCAACCTCGAATATATCGAGCTGTTCATCGTGGCGATGGAACAGCTTTTCAAGGCTGCCAAAGAACAGAAGCTGGAGATCAGCGCAGAATACCTGCGTGCAATACAGCATTGGATGTCCACGGAAGAGATCGTTAAGATCAATGAAAAATATAACATCAGTGGAGAGGCGGAAATGGGCGGTGGCGTTGACGTTAATTTTCTCGCCAGCTTTTTTGCCAAATTCAGGCTTACGGCCAAAACGAGCAAACAATTAAAAACGACCTTAAAAACCGAGATCGAACCCCGCTTATCCGACCTTATTGGGCACTGCAACAATCTGGTCAAAGAGATACGCCTCAGGTTGCCTAAAATAGGGAAGAAAGACCTGGTACTAATATTGGAGGACCTGGATAAAATACCTCCCGACCGGGCAGACCACCTTTTCTATAATTACGTGAGCCAACTTACTCAAATACAGGCAAATGTCATTTATACTTTCCCGGCTGCCCTGTTTTACAGCAACATGCGGTATAATCAGATCAGAACCCACTTTGCCAGAGTCTACGAACTGCCGATGATAAAGGTGTTCGAAAAGGATGGCAGCCCATACGAGGAAGGCATATCGCTGATGCTGGATATAGTCCGCTCCAGGATGGATTGCGATAGTTTGTTCGCCGGCCCTGAAATACTCAACCAAATGATACTGGATTCGGGAGGGGTATTGCGCGACCTCTTCCTGATGATACAGGAGGCTGCTGACAATGCCATGGACCACGACCGGGCCGTCATTGAGGAAGCAGACCGACTGACCGCCTTTAACAGCCTGAAACGGGACTACAATAGCAACATCGCCGATTTTCGCGACGGGAACAAACTGTACGAAGCGGAAACATATCTCCAGATCCTGGCAGACTTAGCAAAAAGTACGGAAAAACAGGTTACCAACTCGGAAGAAGTTATGCACCTGCGTTCCAATCTTTGCATCCTGACTTATAACGGGCAGGACTGGGCTGATGTGCACCCCATCGTTAAAGCATTGTTGCGGGAAAGAAACCTATTAAATTAAGGATAAGCTATAGCTTTGGAATCCAAGCCCTATTATGCCAAGATCGGACAATTAGCCCGGTTTCTATCCAGATTGGATGAACGAGGTTATATGTTCGCGTGCGCAAAAGATGAGCGGCTTATTCGCCCTACCAGTGAAACTATTCAGCAGTCTGCGTCAGGAAAAGCGCAAGGGCCGATACGTTTTTGTTACCTGGACGCTGATGCCCCCTTGTTACCCCAACTGGAAGAAGTGGCTGACGGCGCCCAGGGCCTTATCGTTTTCGGGCTGGATGCCTTTCTCAACGTACCCGGGCAGATCGTGGCTTTTAATTTCTCCCGGGAGGGGCTTCATGCCCTGGGCAAACCCATCCTGTTCTGGGCCAGTCAGCATACCCTCGCCCTCATTGGCAATCTGGCAACCGATCTTTTTTCCCAAAGGCGAGGAGCTAATGTATATTTTGACGAACTGGCAGACATTCAGGAACCTGACCCTTTCCTGCAAAGCCATTTTTCGGAAATCCTGAGAAACCAGGAAGAGACGAAACAATTGGAACTCGCCCTGGAATTGCAGAAAAAACAATTGACGGAAGCTATTGAGGCAAAGTTATCTCCCAAACGAATCGCACTGGATTATGCGCTTCCGCTTGCAAAAACCTATGCAGGCCTGGATGGGCACTCAGAAGCCTTGAAAATACTGGAGGAATACGCCCCTCTACAGGGCGTCGACTGGCCGCCTGCGCTCTATGCTGACGTAGGCCGGATCTATCAGGGCGCACACCGCTATACAGAAGCTATCGAGCTGTTTGAACGCGCTATCCACTACTACGATAAGCCTGGAGAAAACCAGTCCACACTATCGATATACTTATCCGAACTGGGCGATATTTTTAAAGAACTAGGCAGCTTTACACAAGCCCACGATTATTATGAGCGGGATTTAAAACTTTCCGAGCAACTGGCTAAGGACAACCCGCACTCCGAACAACTCCGACGCGATTGGGGCATCGCCATAGCTAAACTGGCCGACCTGGAAAAATCCCTGGGCAAGCTGGAGAGCGCTCAACAGCGATATGAGCAACGCCTGCGCTCAACAGCGATATGAGCAACGCATTTCCGAGCAACTGGCTAAGGACAACCCGCACTCCGAACAACTCCGACGCGATTGGGGCATCGCCATAGCTAAACTGGCCGACCTGGAAAAATCCCTGGGCAAGCTGGAGAGCGCTCAACAGCGATATGAGCAACGCCTGGCCATTTCCGAGCGCTCAACAGCGATACTCCGACGAGCAACGCCTCGAAAAACTTAGACCTGGAAACAGAACTGGCTAAGCAACAGGACAACCCGCACTCCGAACAACTCCGACGCGATTGGGGCATCGCCATAGCTAAACTGGCCGACCTGGAAAAATCCCTGGGCAAGCTGGAGAGCGCTCAACAGCGATATGAGCAACGCCTGGCCATTTCCGAGCAACTGGCTAAGGACAACCCGCACTCCGAACAACTCCGACGCGATTGGGGCATCGCCATCGAAAAACTGGCCGACCTGGAAAAATCCCTGGGCAAGCTGGAGAGCGCTCAACAGCGATATGAGGGCGAAGCTGGAGAGCGCTCAACAGCGATATCCGAGCAAGACAACCCGCACTGAACAACTCCGACGCGATTGGGGCATTTGACCGAGCAAGCTGGCTCAACAGCGATATGAGCAAACCCGCAACTAAGGACAACCCGCACTCCGAACAACTCCGACGCGATTGGGGCATCGCCATAGCTAAACTGGCCGACCTGGAAAAATCCCTGGGCAAGCTGGAGAGCGCTCAACAGCGATATGAGCAACGCCATTTCCATTTCCGAGCAACTGGCTAAGGACAACCCGCACTCCGAACAACTCCGACGCGATTGGGGCATCGCCATCGAAAACTGGCCGACCTGGAAAAATCCCTGGGCAAGCTGGAGAGCGCTCAACAGCGATATGAGCAACGCCTGGCCATTTCCGAGCAACTGGCTAAGGACAACCCGCACTCCGAACAACTCCGACGCGATTGGGGCATCGCCGAGCAACTGGGCAAGCTGGAGAGCGCTCAACAGCGATATGAGCAACGCCTGGCCATTTCCGAGCAACTGGCTAAGGACAACCCGCACTCCGAACAACTCCGACGCGATCTAAGCGTGGCCTATTATAAAATGGGGTTGATCCTGTCCCAAAACGGACAGGAGGAGCAAGCCGATGTATATTTTTTGAAGGACATGGACCTTTGTGAGCAATTATACCATTCCAATCACAATAAAATCCAGTACGCAGAAGACCTGGCAATCGCTTATGAAAATATGGCTCAACGGCAGGCCAAAGAAAAAGAGTCAGGTATTGCCTTCCAAAAAAAAGCCGTGCATATCTGGCGTGAGTTGTACGCAAATACCGGCCACAAACCCTTCCTGGAAAAAGCAGAACGAGCTGAAAACAGTGATCCTTCCATCCATTAACCAGGCTTCAAACCAAATGCAATAGCCTTCCCGGCTTCCACCTTGCCCAAATCCCACCAAATCCCTATTTTCGCAGCGCGAAAAGATTCTTTCATTTCAACTATCAAACATGGGTAAAGGAGACAAAAAGTCCAAAAAGGGGAAGATCTGGCGTGGCTCGTATGGCAACAGCCGCCCCAATGCAAAGCAGTTGGCCAAAAAAAAGGCTGAAAAGAAGAAGAATGGCTAAGCCAAAAAGCGCCTTCGGAGAGCACATCCGGGGCGCTTTTTTTTTATAGCCCGCCGTTTTTGCCCCCTTCCCAACAAATTACTAAAAACAGCATAGAAAAACTAGGTACGGGAAATAATATTTTCCTTACTTTAGGCAAAACGAAAATCCAATCAACTCCAAACTGATGAAGGCCCTACACATCAGTGCTGAATGCTACCCTGCCGCCAAAGCCGGCGGCCTGGGCGACGTCGTTGGCGCCCTGCCCAAGTATCTCAACAGGGCAGGCATGCCGGCCGGTGTGGCCATCCCCAAATACCGGCTCCGGTGGATACAGGAGCACAATTTCCACGTCATTTACAAAGGCGCCGTACGGCTGCACAACTACTATACGCCCTTCACCATCCAACAGGAGCGCAACAACACCCTGGGCTTCCCCCTGTTCGTCGTCGATATTCCCGGCCGCTTCGATCGCGACGGCATCTACGCCACCCCTGGCGGCTACGGCTACGACGATGACGTGGAGCGCTACCTCAGCTTCCAGCAGGCTATCCTGCAGTGGATCGCCAACAGCCCGGGGCGGCCGCAGCTGTTGCACTGCCACGACCACCATACGGGCCTCATCCCCTTTCTCGTCAAATACTGCCCCGACTACAAGGCGCTGCGGCATATCCCCACGGCCTTTACCATACACAACGGCCTTTACCAGGGGGCTTTCAGCTGGAGCAAGTATTACCTCATGCCCTTCTTCGAAGCCGGCGCCCGGGGGCTGCTCGACTGGAACGACGCCATCAACCCCATGGCCACGGCCATCAAATGCGCATGGCGGGTAACGACGGTATCGCCCAACTACCTCAAAGAGCTGCAGCACCAATCCAACGGCCTGGAGCCCCTGCTGCAACACGAACAGCATAAATGCCTGGGCATCCTCAACGGCATCGACACCCAGGTGTGGGCGCCAGATGCCGACCCCTTCCTCGCCAACCGGCTTAACGGCGACATGGAGGCCTTTAAGCAGGCCAACAGGCAGGCCCTCAGCCAACGGTTCCAATTGAACCCCAGCCTGCCTCTGATCACCTTCATCGGGCGGCTGGTCGACGAGAAAGGCGCAGGGATGCTGCCGGGGCTCATCAGCCGGGCCCTGCAAAACGGCATGCAGGCGGCCTTCACCGTGCTGGGCACTGGCGACCCCAACATCCAGAACGCACTACGGCAGCTGGCCTACCAGTACCCGGGCCGCTTCGACGCCGCGCTGGAGTACAACGAAGGCCTGGCCCACCAGCTCTACGCCGGCTCCGATTTCATACTCATGCCGTCGCGCATCGAACCCTGTGGCCTCAACCAGATGTACGCCATGCGCTACGGCACAGTGCCCATCGTAAGGGCAGTAGGCGGGCTGGCCGATACCGTTCCTGATGTCGGCGAACCGGACGGCAAAGGCAGGGGCATCCGCTTTACCCATTTCAACCTCGACGATGCTTACCTGGCCCTGTACCGCGCAGTGCAGCTACACCAAAACCCACAGGTATTCAACGAATTGCGGCAACGTATAGCCGGCCTGGATTTCTCATGGGAACAGGCTGCCCTGGCCTATATAGATATGTATAACCAAATGTTATAAAAACCGGCCCTATGATAAAAATGATATGCCTGATACTTGGCGGCGGCGCTGGATCGCGCTTATACCCCCTGACTGCACACCGCTCCAAACCGGCAGTACCCATCGGCGGTAAATACCGGCTCATCGATATCCCCATTTCCAATTGCCTGAACTCCGGCGTTCGGCGCATGTTCGTGGTGACACAGTACAACTCCGCCTCGCTCAACGCACATATCAAGAATACCTATAATTTCGACATGTTCAGCCATGGCTTCGTCGACATCCTCGCAGCGGAACAGACGCCCTCCAGCGACCAGTGGTTCCAGGGGACGGCCGACGCCGTGCGGCAGTCGATGCACCACCTGTCGAACCACGACTTCGACTACCTGCTCATCCTGTCGGGCGACCAGCTCTACCAGATGAACTTCGAAGAGATGGCCGCCGAGCACGTACAACGCGATGCCGACCTGACCATAGCGACCATCCCGGTCGTAGACCGCGACGCCACGGGCTTCGGCATCATGAAGGTCAATGAAGGAGGCCTGATCGAGAGCTTCGTGGAAAAACCGGCATTGGACCAACTCGGCGACTGGCAGTCGCCGGTTTCAGAAAAGCTGCAGAACGAGGGCCGGGTATACCTCGCTTCCATGGGCATTTACATCTTCAAGCGCAAGATGATCGAACAGCTGCTGGACGATAACCCGGTGGCCATCGATTTCGGCAAGGAGATCATTCCTCATGCTATAGAAAAAGGGTTTAGGGTAGGCAGCTTCTCCTTTGACGGTTACTGGACGGACATCGGGACCATCCGTTCTTTCTATGAGGCCAATATCGCCCTAACCGACGATGTGCCGGAGTTCAACCTTTTCGACAACCGCCGGGTCATATATACCCGCGCCCGCCTGCTGGCCCCTTCCAAGATATCGGGCACCTGGTTCAACCAGGCCATCATCGCGGAAGGCTGCCTGATCAACGCCAAAAAGATCGAGCGCTCGGTCATCGGCATCCGTTCCCGCATCGGCGAAGGCACGGAGATCTCCAACGCCATCATTATGGGTAACGACTCATACGAGACCCTGGATGAGATAAAGAACTCAGGCCGGCAACCTATGGGCATCGGCATGCATAGCAATATCCGCAACGCCATCATCGACAAGGATTGCCGCATCGGCGACCACGTTTCTATCCACGGCAGCATCGCGTTAAAGGACGCCGACACGGAATCCTATGCGATCAGGGATGGTATTGTCGTGGTCAAAAAGGGCGCCCTTATCCCCTCCGGCACCAAGATCGGGCTGGGAGCTTAGGGCAGCAAGGTGACGGGGTGATGGGGGGACATGGTATAAAATGCCTAGCGGGCGCGGCCGCGTTCTTCCCAGACTTTCATCAACCAGGCGCGTTCGGCCAGGGGTTGCGTGTGCTGGATCTGAGCTTTCACCTTCTCTCGCTTGCGCGGGTTGTCGTGTAAAAGCTGGATGAGCAGGTTGCAGAAATTGAGGTAAGTCTTTTTCAAGGCCGGCGATATCTTTTTATTGCGCCTCAGGAAGCCCGAGAAAGAGGCCATCAGCGAGAGCAAAGATTCAATTTCGTCGCTTTCATAGTACGTTTTGGCCAATACCGTCCGGGACCCCATGTGGTAAAACATATCGGTGAAGTTGAGCTGGCTCAGGTGCGATAACACTTCCCCATACTGTTCTTTCTGATAAAACAGCTCCGCCAGGTTGAAGTGCAGCGCATCTTCACGCGAATGCGGAGCGAGTTTCCTGCTGTATTCCCGGATAAATTGTTCAGCCCACTTATAATCCTTTTGCCGCAAGGCGAGCTTTACCACGTTGGTGTAGGTCCAGTGCGAGAGGTATCCTCCTTCAAAAAGGGACTCATCGGTGATGCCCTGCATGTACAGGCCAAGCACGATGGGTACGTATTCCTCGCGCCCCTGCCTGATCTTCCGGGCGCAGAAATTAATGGCATATAGGTACACCTCGCGGCGCTCCAGGGGCTGGATCTTTTCTGAATACTGAAGGATGAGCTCGATCAGCCTGGAAAAATGCGCCTCGCTATCCCCTGCCAGTGAGCGGTAGACGTGGAGGTAGATATCGGCCAGCGGGAGGCGTTCCGGTTGCCGTTCCAGAAACTGGCATACCTCCTCAATAAAGGACAGGGAATAGTCGGCCGAAATGATGGCCTGCCGGTTGAGCATCTCACAACTGTATTTGAGCTTTTGGAGGAAGTACAACTGGTCGAGTGCATCGGCAGCGTGTTGCAGGCCGGAGTCGAAGCTACGGACGCGCTGCCTGATAAAATGCTTGCTGGCCGTTTCCGCCAGTTCGTACCGGAAGCGCAGGCTTTCCGTATCGGCCAAAGCGCGCTCCACGTCGCCTTCAGCCTTGCGGTATAAAAAAAGGTAGTGCTTATCGAGTTTGCGCTCCGAAAACTCGTTCAACACATCGCAATACTGCCTTGGGGTGTTGAGCTGATATCGCCTGATGCTTACAAACTGCTCGCCGAGCTTGTGCAGGTAGTTCATCCAATATCCCATTTGCCGGGCATCATAAGGCTTGCCGGGCGCTACGGCTTTACAGGCCTGCTCGGCCGTCACCTCCGACGAGGTAATATCCGGGGCAAAACCTTTCAGATATGCAGTAAGCCGGATGAGTTCCTCACTCTTATTAAAAAAAGGCGAAGCTACAAAGTCCTCAAACTGCCTCCATTGCCCGGGATCAAAAGTTGACAAGAGTTGGGCCAGCTTGCTGCTTTTCATGAATTTGGCGATTTTTATTTAGGGTAATTTGACCATTTTTCCGAAAAAATCTGATTTTCAAATATAATTATTTATAATAAATAATAATCAAATCACTAAAAATCAATTATTTGTGTATGTATAAAAATGACATTAAAAAACAAATGGACATGTTTGCATCTGAAAAATACAAAAAAATGTATTTGATGCGGCACGCGGGCTGGCCTATTTTTGTATCAGCATTACAAACAAAGTGGTCTTTGAAACGCGAGATAACCAAAATACTGGGAATAGCAACACTGGGTTTTCTGTTAGGGCTGACGCCGTTACAGGCTCAGGAGGTATGGCCCGGCGATGTGAACAACAACGGCATCGTCAACAATATAGATATACTCTATTGGGCCCTCGCTAAGGATTCTGTTGGCCCGGCGCGCCCGGTAATTTCCGGCGACTGGAGCGCCCAGCCCATCAGCGAGTTCTGGAGCCAGGATTTTCCGGACGGCCTCAACTTCGCTTTCGCAGACTGCGACGGCGACGGAGCCATAACGGATGATGACCTGACGATCATCAAGAACAACTACCACCAGGTTCACGGCATTGTTTCTCCGGATGAATACTTCCTGGGCAATGCAGGCGAGGACCCCGTGTTGCTGCTCAATGCCACCGACCCACTTACAGAGCCGGGAGCAGAAGAAGAAGTTACGTTGTCGTTAGGGGTAGAAGGAGATTCCATCTACAACTTTTTCGGGATAGCCTTCACGGTGCACTTCGACACCGACAACATCAAGGATTCTCCCGGTAGCAGCAACCAGAATTTCTCTTTCGAGTTCACGCCCGACAGCTGGATCGACGGCCAGGGCACCCAAATGGCGAAGGAATACCTTTATGTAGACGATGATAACGGCATAGCGGAAATGGCGATCTACCGGAAAAGTGCCGGCGACCCCATTCCCAGCGGCGCCGGTGCAGTCGGAAAGTTCACCATCGTCATGGAAGACATCATCGTCGGGTTAGTACAGTTGGGGACGGACAGCATCCGCCTGATCGACAACCAGCTGGAAAGCACGAAGATCGCGCCTTCCAACACCAGCCTCGCAGAAGATTCCCTGTTGCTCGACAGCCGGGAATACGAAGTGGGAAGCGATGAAGTGATGGTTTACCCCAACCCGGCTACTGATTGGCTAACCATCGAGCTGCGGCCGGCTACAGGTGCGAAGGCCCGTAACGTAGAAATGTACACTTTGAGCGGGCAGCTGATGGGGAGCTGGAAAGCATCGCGGCCGGCAGCCAAAGCAAAGATTAAACTATCGGCCCTGCCACAGGGGCTGTACCTTTTGAAAATTGAGACGGATAAGGGCATCTTCATGCGAAAAGTTGCCCGCGTACCCTAAAAAGGGACAGTTATAATTCCATGATTTTTTTTGCAAAGACGGCCACATAATCCCAACAACAGTTTTAGCAGTTGTAATCCCATGAACATCATCCGCCGAAAAGCTGCCCCGCAGCTTTCGGTGGATTGATGAAAAAAAAGATCCCAAAAAAACACCTGAAGCCCCAGCTTCAATATCCCTTTTTTTTTCACAAGCAAACATACTATCCGATTCTCATGAATAGCGGGGCTGGGAAGCCAGCCCCTTTTTTTCTAAACCACTACCGGATAGAAAGGATAACGCTTTTATTTTTTCACAGCTGGGGCTGGTGTGGCGCCATGATCGTTCGCGCACTGCATTTATTCGTATCTCGGCCGGCCTTTCAGGTGCAATGTAATCTGGAGCGCCATCGGCCCTCGATCAAAAACAGTTCTATGAACAATCGTTTCGCACGCTTTTTGTGGTTGGTTTTACCCCTGACAATGCTGATGGGTAGCTGCCAGGAGGACGTGGAGGATTCTCCGTTATACCACTTCACTCAGCTCAACATCCGGCTTACCGATGCCCCGGTGGCCTTTGATGAAGTCAATATCGACCTGCAGCAGGTCGTGATCAAAGGCCCGGGGGGAACCGAAGTTATAGGCCTCAACACCAATGCCGGCGTTTATAACCTATTGGAATACCAGGGCGGGCTGGATACGGTGATCGCCGATGCCGTCGTCCCCCTGGACGACGTCAGGCAGATCCGCCTCGTATTAGGAGAAGACAACACCGTGGTAGTTAACGGAGAGGAGTACGAGCTGAAGATCCCCTCCGCCATGCAGTCGGGCATAAAGATCAACCTCTGTCTCGGCCTTGCGGCCACTTCGGCCTACGACCTCCTGCTGGATTTCGATGCCGGCGCATCGATCCATCAAACCGGCAACGGCAAGTTTATTATGCACCCTGTCATCAGGGTTATGAATGACGACGCCAACTGCGGTGGGGACGACGACATCGACATCGACGGCCTGCCAGATGATGCCCAACAATATCTGGAAGACAACTACAGCGGTTATGCCCTCGACCCCTCGCGGGCGACACTCTGCGGTGGCGATGAAGTATACCTGGTGGCAGCCTCCGACGGCAACATGGATATCTACCTGTATTTCGGGCAGGATGGCGCTTTTCTGCAATCGGCGATCTGGATCGAAGAAGCTGATCTTCCCGCTGGAGTGCAGGCTGCGATAAACGGCAGCTACCCCGCTTACGATGAAGTGGCGGAAGCATACCAGGTAACCCGCGCTAATGGAGATACCTGGTATGACACCCGGCTGGAAGGGCCGGGCGTAGATGGCCTCACCGTCATCTTCGATGATCAAGGCAATGTTTTGTGTGAAGAATAAACCTGGAAACTCAACCAGTTTTTCTGCCCACTGATCGGGAGCTAATTTCACAGTGGGCAGCTTTTTTTTAAAAACACCGAATCTTTACTATATAAGCCGGCAGCAGCAGGGCAATCGCATTTGATTTTATGCTTTGTTAATCATCGGGCCTCCTGGATTTTGCCTGATCTCCTTCGTTCATTTTTTGGGCGGCCAAAAAACGAACCAAAAAAGCCGCCGCCTGGGCAAGATGAAGAATACTTTTTTAAATGCGATTGCCCTGCCGGCAGCAGCGTGCAGCCGGCTTTTTTCGTTGATTTTCTGTACATTGACTCACAGAAGTAACAAGGGCTGAAGTTCGCAGTCTAAATAGAAAACATATACACCAAATTTTTCATCTTTTAATGAGAAGGCTTCTACTCGTAGTGATGACGATTCTGCCCATGGTTTTGCCGGCGCAGTACAGGTGGGAAGGGGGCCTTCTGGGCGGCGGGGCCATTTACCAGGGCGACCTCGCGTTTTCCGCGCTCGGCTCGTTGAAAGATGTACAGCCTGTTTACGGCCTCGCCCTGCGGCGGCACTTATCTCCCCGCTTATCGCTCCGGGCACAGCTGCTCAGGGGGCAGCTCAGTGGCAGCGACGCCAGGCCCCACGAGCGGGCTAGCCGTGGCTTTTCCTTCAAAACGGATATCAGTGAATACGCTTTGCTGGCGGAATGGTACGTCTTCCCCTCAGAGCTTTCCGACGGCATCGCTACGCCTTACCTGTTTGCCGGCGGTGCGCTCCTGTCGATGGCCCCGAAGCCCGATTTTTTCGGGAACGGCGCCGACCCGCCCAACGCCGGGGTCAAGGCCGACGCCCAGGCCGGATACAGCCACACCCGGTTTGTCCTGCCGTTAGGCCTGGGCCTCAGGTTCAACCTGAGCGAACAGTGGCGCCTGGGGCTGGAACTGGGCGCACGCGCCACTTTTACCGATTATATCGACGGCATCAGCGCAGCGGCAAACCCGGAAAAGAATGACTGGTATACCACCGGGAGCCTCGTCGTTACCTACCATTGGGGCACTCAGGACAGAGATGGTGACGGTATTGCCGACCGGCTGGACCGGTGCCCGGAACTCGCCGGGCTGGCCTTATACAAAGGCTGCCCCGACAGCGACGGCGATGGATGGCCCGACCCCGAAGACGGGTGCCCCTTAGCTGCCGGAACGCTCAACGGATGCCCCGATAGCGATGCCGACGGCATCGCCGACTTCACCGACCGATGCCCCGATGCCGCCGGCCCTATCAGCCAGGGCGGTTGCCCGGGCCACGACCGCGACGGCGACGGCGTAGACGATGAACAGGATGCCTGCCCTGACAAGATCGGGCCCGCATCGAGAAATGGCTGCCCCATAGAAGACACGGACCAGGATGGCATAGAGGACGACCGCGACCAATGCCCGGATGTGCCGGGGAGCCGGGCCAACTACGGCTGCCCCGAAGAGAGCCCCGAAGAGGAACTTCCTTCCCCCGTCGCCATGCCGCCGATGCAAAGGCTGTTTTTCGAACCCAACGACGCCGCCCTGCTCGCCAGCCACCAGCTCATCCTGAATCAGGCTGCCCGATACCTGTCGCAGCATCCCGAAGCCTTCCTCATCATCAAGGGGCATACCGACAACCGGGGCAATGCCCGCATCAACCAGGCACTGTCGGAAGAACGCGCCCGCCTATGCTTTGATTACCTGGTGGCAAAAGGCGCGCCTGCCAGCTGCCTTCGCTATGAAGGCTATGGCCAGCGCTACCCCATTGCCGATAACGGCACGGAACAGGGGCGCCGGCAAAATAACCGGGTGGAGCTGGAATTGCAATAATGATTATTTTTGCGGAAAATGAACCTACATGTCTTTAAAGCCCACCCAGCGTAGCCGAGCCCAGGAATCAAGAGCGGCCATCCAACGCCTCTACATTGCCATGCGCCATCTCTTTATCCGCGGCAGCTACAAACCCCTCGGCATTTCCGGAGATGCCATGATCGAGTCCATGATGCAACTTCAGCCGGAGATATACGGCTCGATCAGCGACCCGGAACGCGTAGAGCTCGAGGGCCTGTTGTACGTATACCAGCGCCTGCCCAGAGGGATCGAGGAATGCCGCTACATCAAGCTCATCTCCCGCGAAGGTTTCGAAAAATCGACCTTCCAGCCCATCGTGCCGCCCAAGCGCCGCCGCAACTGCTACCGCATCGACCAGGAGGAAATGTTTATCGAAATGACACGGGGCCGGAGCGATATTTACGATATCCTTACCCATCTCACCTTTATGTACATAGAGGCGGAGAAGATCCGCCGCAATAGCGAGGACCACAAGCTGCGCAAGAAGCGGGACTGGAAAATGCTGGAAGAGATCGTAAGGCGGGAAGAAGAAGGCGAAGAATACAACAAAAGCATTGCCTATACCTACCTCAGCACCCTGCTGGGGCGTACCTACGAAGAAACGGTGGAAGCCTGCCGGCGCTTCGACCACGACCCCGACGTCAACAGCATCTTCCATATCACGTACTGGCTGGGCAAGCTCTCGACAGAGGAAGCACAGCAGCAGAACGACCGCGAAATTTCCTTCTCCTCCGCATTGCGCGAGCGCATCGGCCACCACTATTACGGAGAGATATGGGCCCGCAATATCAAGGAATACCTGGCGGAAAAAGATATGCTGGGCCGGCCGGTGCATATCATCAGCGCCAACCCGCACAGCGTGATGAACTCCTTATATGCCAACGCCGCCCTCGGGCAAAAAGACGAGCTCGAAAATCTGGCACGGGAGCTGAGCATGGAAGACAATAGTGAAATGCGGCATCGCGTGCTGGATTACGCCCTCCGCAACGGCATGCATCAGATAGAGGATACCAGCGGCACCATGATCACCGTGCAGATCTTCGACACCACCCAGATCAGGCCGAACAAACTGCCGCCCGAACTGATGTGGAACGCCGAATATATCGCCCAGCATAAACCCGTCATCCTGGTGATGGATTACGCCTTCGGTGAACAGGCCTACGAGACCATGGACGAGCTGCTGAAGCCCTACGAACTGGAAGGCCAGCGCATTCCGTTAAAGGTGGAATCCATCTCCATTATGGGCAAAGCCGGCATCCTCGAAGGCGGCAAAGGCGACATTATGGTACCCAACGCCCACGTCTTCGAAGGCACCGCCGATAACTACCCGTTCGACAACCACCTCTCGGGGGCCGATTTCGAAGGGCATGGCCTCAACGTGCTGGAAGGGCCTATGATCACCGTGCTGGGCACCTCCCTGCAGAACATGGATATACTCCGCTATTTCCGGCGATCCTCCTGGAAAGCGGTAGGGCTGGAGATGGAAGGGGCCCACTACCAGAAGGCCATCCAGGCTGCTGCCAAGATCCGGAAAAGCATCAACGAGAACGTCGTGTTGCGTTATGCCTACTACGCCTCAGACAACCCTCTGGTGACCGGCGGCACGCTGGCCTCGGGCAGCCTGGGCATGGATGGCGTAAAACCCACTTACATGATCACGATACGGATCCTGAACCAGATATTGGGCAACCACGAGGCCGGAGCAGCTACTGCCTGAGCCGCACCACCCGCTGTACGCCGGCGCTCCGGCCGTTCCGGATGGCCGCCAGCCAGTAGGCCCCTTCGGGCAACTGCCGCCCGGCCTGGATTGGCTGCCCGGCCATTGCTTCCTGCTCCCAAACCTTCTGCCCTGCAAGGTTGAAGAGCATCAGGCGCACCGGCTCGCTACCATCTTCTTCAGGCCACCATACCCGGAACATATCGCCGAAGGGGTTGGGCGCTACCTGCATGCCGCCGTTGTTGCGGGGTACCTGCCCGGGTACTTGTGGCCCAGGTTCGAAGGGCAGCTCGAAATAAAAACCCTGCTGGCATCCCCGGGCATCGGTGACGATCAGGAAATACTGCCCGAAATCAAGCAGGCTGATGTCGTTGCTGTCCTCTCCATTACTCCAGAAATAACGGTACGGCGGCGTGCCTCCGCCCATCTCCACATGTATACTTCCACCGAAGACGGTTCCGTGGTCGGGCCGGATGTCGGCCGAAACAAGGCTTAGGGTATCGTAATATTCCAGGTTGAGGTGTACAATGCTGTCGCAATTACCGGCGCCTGGAAATTGCAGCTGGCCCTGGGTGGGTTCGCCAAAAACATAGGGCCCTACGGTAAAGAATTCGCCCGGGCATAAGGCCGTATCGATCGCCAACTCCACAACAGGCATGACGAAGAGGCTGAGCGTTACAATGCTGTCGCACCCCAGGCTGGAGGTGAACAGTGCCGTATACTGGCCGCTTTGTGTATATGCCTCGTTTCCAAGTATATAACTATCCCCTTCGCATATAGTGTCTGAAAGCATGGCATATACGGTGGGCAAAACCATAGTTTCCACAATAATGACGCTGTCGCAGCCATCGGAACCTACCAGTGTATAAGAAAAAATACCGCTTGTATCGACAGCTGCTCCGCCGACGACAATGGTTTCTCCTTCGCAAAGGCCAAGCGCCTGGTAGGTGGTATCCGTTTCCAACTCTTCCAGGTTCAGCACGATGATGCTGTCGCAGCCATTAGCTGCCGTGAGCGTATCGGCATATACCCCCGGGGCAACGTACACCAGATTGCCGAAAGTATAAGTTCCTCCCGCGCAGAAACTGGCCGTCAGCGTATCGGCAAATGAGGGCAGAATGGACAGTTCGAGTTGCACCAGCAACTGGCAGCCCGAAGGGCTGGTGAGGGTAAGCTGATAGTCCCCCGCGCTGTCGAAGGTTTCTCCGCCCAGCGTATAGGAGGCTCCATTGCAAATACTGGCCTGAACAGTATCAACCGGTTGAAGCACCAGCAGCTCGATCAGGACGGTGCTGTCGCAGCCCTGTGGAGTGGGATATGCCTGAGTGTACAGCCCACTCTCGGTATAGGTAGAATCGCCCAGCGTATAGGCCTCGCCCATACAGATAGTAACCTGTAGCACAGTTTCAGGGGCAGGCAAAACCTCAAGATTGAGCTGGGCCAGGATATCGCAGCCCGAAAGGCCGGCAACCGTATCGACATAGGTACCAGCTATATAGAGCGTGTCATTTCCAAAAACGAAAGGCTGCCCTGCGCAAATAGCCGTGTCGACGCTAACGGTATCCGGAATTATGGTGATCAGGGCCCCCGAAATGATGCTATCACAGCCATACTGGTTCTGTAAGGACAGGACAAATGGCCCGTCATTCACTATTGGCTGGCCGCCAACATAATAAGGCCCCTGTAGGCTGCAGTGATAAATGTTTCCCAGGTCGGTGTAAGTAGGGAAATACTGTAAAACGGTGAGCACGACGTCCTGTTCGCAGCCATTGGGCAGGGGATAGTCCAGATAGTATACCCCCGGATTGGTGAACAATATGCCCAGGTAATCGAAATATGGCCCTCCTGCACAGATAAACCCGGTAACATACTCCGTTGGCGGCGGCTCAACCGTTATGTCGTAGCAGGCCCCCTGGCTCTCATTCCGGCATGGGCTGGAGGCGGTTACGCACAACTGGTAGGCGCCGGCCTGGGGGAAGCTGATATCGATATAGGGCCCCGAACCCCCAACGGCGACGCCATTCAGCTCCCAGGTATAGGTTGATGCGCCCGTGATACCGATAGCGGAATACGTATACGGCCCTCCCTGACAGTAGGTTGTAACGGGGCCATCAACGGACAGGTTGCCTGCCAGTGGCGGTGGGATGGTAGAACCGTTCAGCACGGATATGGAAAATTCACAGAGATCGGCCAGGTTGCCGTCGAGCACCAGGAAATACACCTGGCCCGGGACGAGGCCGGTAGCAGAGAGGTCCGTGAACTCATAGGGAAAGATATCCTCTTCGCAATTCGATACCTGGTAAAAGTTGAGGCAATCGGTAGTGCCGTAAATACCGGCCTGCAGCCCGCTGCCGGACTGACAGTTATATACAATGATCTCCAGCAGCAGTTCGGTGGACCCGGCCACAAAAGCCAGCCAGTTGATGCTGTTGTATTGGGCCGCACAAAATTGGGGGGGGGCATCCCAACCGGGGAAGTTCATATTGTACCCCATATACCCGTCGAGCCCGTCGCAGGCCAGGCAGGCCTGTCCACAGAAGGGGGCAGGCTGTATGTCAAACCCGGAACAGGTATCGGAAGGAAGTTGAGCGAACGTACTGGGTAGCGGTAATAGCATGGCCAGCACGCACCAGAGGAGTAGGTGTTTCATACCAGAGCAGTTTTGTCAGGAGCTTTTATGACAGATTAGCATTCCGCAGGAATCGCTGCTTAGCGCGCCTCACTTTTTGCCATTTGGGTGGCCTGCTGAAAGGTAATCCTTGCTCAGCCAGTAAGAGATAGCGCCCAGCCCCAGGTTGGCCAGGCCCCACAGGCTTTCCTTAGGTTTATCGTATAAAAGGACGCCCAGCATCCAGAAGCTGAAGGCCAGAAAGACAAGCTGAACCCAGGGATAACCAGGGCTGGAATACCCTTTGTGCCCGTTTTTCCACCGCATCACGAACAGGCCCGCCACTGCGGCCGTGGTGACGAGCTGCAGGACGAAGCCGCTGTAAAAGAACACTTCTTTAAAGGTACTGATCAGGATCATCATGATGCTGATGGCCGCCTGCAGCCATACCGCCCGCACCGGGATGCCGCTGCGGTTATCCTGAGCCAGAAAGCGCCATATCGCATAATCATTGGCCATGGCCCGCACGACGCGGGGGCCTACCCAGATCATAGCGCTGATGCTCGACACCAGGAACAAGGCAATAAAAAAGCTGATGAGCCGCCCGCCGGTAGTGCCGAACATCACTTCGGCTACGATCTGCCCCACTTCCAGCTTTCCCTGTAGCTGATCGACGGTAGCCTGTTGCAGGAAGGCCAGTTGAAGCAACACGTAAAGGATGCCCACCGTCAGCGTGCCTCCGATCAGCGCGCGGGGCAGGTTGCGGGCGGGGTCTTCGATCTCTTCCACGATATAAGCTGCTGCGTTCCAGCCTGAAAAAGCGTAGATGACGTACACCAGGGCAACGGCAAAGGCCGGTTTGCCGAGCTCCGAATGCCAGGCAGCAGATTCCTCCAGCGGCTGCCCGTTGGGCGCCATCAGGAAGCAGGCCAGAATGAAAAACACGATCAATAGCAGCTTCAGGGCCGTGAATGTATTTTGAAAGTGGCTGCTCTGCCGGATGTTGACAGAATGTACCAGAGAGATCACGATAACGGTAGATACGGCGATGAGCTGAGGTGAAACTGCCAGAAATTTACTCATATAAGCGCCCATGGCGAGCGCGGCCAGGGTGACGGAAGCAGCGAACCCTATGGTCAGGGACACCCAGCCGGAAAGGTACCCGACAAAGGGATGGTAAATGCGGGACAAAAAATGGTACTCGCCTCCCGACCGGGGCAACTTGGTGCCTAACTCGGCATAACTGAAGGCGCCGAAGAGCGAGAACACGCCGCCCATCAGCCACAACAACAGGATCGACCAGGTGCTGCGCAGGGATTCCAATTGCAGGCCCAGGGTCGTAAAAACGCCCGTGCCTACCATATTGGCCACCACGATCGCTGCCGCGCTCACCCACCCTATTTTCCTGCCGGAAGCCTGCTGCATGAATTTGTTTTCTTCAGGAATTCAAAGGTACCAAAAGTACAGGCACTTTGCCCAACTGCCTTCCCTCCCTAACGAAATGATAACATCAGGGCCGGGCCGGGCCGGGATTTTAACATGCGTTAAGCCTGCCGCCCTGTACAATAACGGGCCCGATCCGGAATTTGGGATTTTCAGGAGCCGGAACATTTCCACCTCCGCTTATTTCTCTATTTTTGCGCCACAAAACCACAATCTGAAATGAAGCGAATTCTCGTACTTACTGCCTTATCCACCCTGATGGCCTGCGGCGGCGGCTTCGAAGCCGAACACCAGAAAATGGTGGAGGAATACGACATCCACAAGGCCAATGTCCAGCAGCTCCACGAGCAATACGAAAGCCGGCTGCAGGAATACCAGCAGGCCCGCAAATACCATGAGGAACGCGCCGGCGGCTCGGACGACTCCCTGCACACGGCCATCAATGAAATGCATGACGGCCTGCTGCTCAACCACGAAGCCTTCCGCGCCCAACACCCCGACATCCTCAAACAGCTCGACGGGCTGGAAGCCCGCCATACGGTCAAAGACTACCCTCAGGACAGCATCAGGGCCGACCACCAGTACATGCTCCACGAGCTGAAAACCATCGAGCAGCAGTATCAGGGCATGAACGACGAGTTCAACCAGATGATGGACGAACAAACGGGCATGGCCAAGAAGCATCAATAACTTTTCCCTACTTTTGCCCCAAATAACCCGCGTCTGTATGTCCCGCCAGCTTCTCGAAACCGACCAGAAAGCGCTCGAGATAAACCTCGACCCCCACATCTATGGCACCTTTGCCGAGATCGGCGCCGGGCAGGAGGTCGCCCGCTATTTTTTTCAGGCGGGGGCGGCAGCCGGTACCATCGCCAAAACGATGTCGGCCTACGACAAGACCTATTCAGACCAGATCTACGGGCCGGAGCCCAGCGGGCGTTATGTCTGCGAACCCCGGCTCTATAAAATGCTCGACCACGAATACAGCCTGATGGAGTCGCGCCTGGCCAACGAACGGCCGGACACCAATTTTTTCGTTTTTGCCGATACCGTGGCGGCCATCAACTATCAGCGTACCATCAGGGGCAACGGCTGGCTGGGTATCCGCTTCCAGCTACAGCCCAACGGCGCGCCCAACGACCTGGTGCTGCACGTGCGTATGCTCGACAACGACAACCACCTGCAGCAACAGGCCATAGGGATACTGGGCGTCAACCTCATATACGCCTGTTACCGGTACAACAAGGAACCGGAAGCTATGCTTCAATCGCTGATGGACGGCCTGCGCGGCCGTGTCAAGGTCGATATGGTGCGTCTTACGGGCCCCGATTTCGAACAGCTCGACAACCGCCTGCTCAGCCTCTGGGTCGTAAAAAACAAACTCAGCGATGTAGCCATATTCGGGCCCAACCGGCAGAACCTGCACGCTTCTGAATTCCTGTACAGAAAACACGTCATGCTGGTGCGCGGCAGCTTCCGCCCTGCTACGCTGGTCAACCTCGACATGATCAAGGCCAGCTACCAGCAGTTCCGCAACGAACAGGAAGTCGACCCCCGCAATACCTACCTGCTGACGGAGATCACCATGGACAACCTGTGCGCCGCCGGCGAACTCGACGAACAGGATTTCCTCGACCGCGCCGAGTTGCTCAATACCCTGGGGCATACGGTTGTCATTTCCGATTGCCA
This sequence comes from Lewinellaceae bacterium, assembly GCA_020636255.1. Taxonomy (GTDB): domain Bacteria; phylum Bacteroidota; class Bacteroidia; order Chitinophagales; family Saprospiraceae; genus JACJYE01. The sequence continues at coordinate 279,703 of JACJYE010000007.1, read as the reverse complement.
GCAGTACCAGAAAATGATCGCCTATCTGGCGGACTACAAGGTAGAGCAGCTGGGCATCGTGCTCGGTGTCCGCGAATTGCTGGGCCTCATCGACGAGAAATACTACCAGAATATGGACGGGCGCCTGCTGGCCGCCTTCGGCGAGCTCTTCACCCGTAACATCCGGTTCTTCATCTATCCTGCCCTGCAGGAAGGCAGCGGCGAGCTCATCAACGCTCAGAATGCCCCCATCCCGGAAGGGGTAAAATTCCTGTACCGGCACCTGCTGGACAACCGCCAGCTCGTAGACGTACAGGAGTTCAACCCCAACTTGCTGCACATCTTCTCCAAAGAGGTCCTGCACATGTTGCAAAACGGCGAGCCAGGCTGGGAAAGCATGGTGTCGAGCCAGGTGGCCAGCCTCATCAAAGAGCAATACCTCTTCGGTTTTCCAGCCGAACAGATGGAATTTGATTACTGAAAAAACGTTTAACCTCTGGGGATTTCCCCAAAGCAATAATTCCCTATAAGCCAAGGATATGTTCACCACCTTTCGCATTACAGCCTCAGCATTTTACTCCGCTCTGTTCCTGTCGCTCCTCATCGCCTGCCAGCCGGCAGGCCCTGGGGCAAAACAACCACAGGACAACGAGCCCCCGGCCAGGCTGGCCAGTGCATTGCCCGCCGATACCCAGGCATTCGATACGGATTACCTGATGGGCAGGTTCGACCCCGCCAGCCATCCCGATTTCACGTTGGTGGAAAACCGTTACGCCAGCAGGGCAGGGCTGTACCTGCGCAAAGACACCTATGATGCGTTCCTGAAAATGTACGAAGCCGCCAAAAAGGACGGCATCACCCTCACCATCCTCTCCGCCACCCGCAACTTCGACTACCAAAAAGGCATCTGGGAAGCCAAATGGACGGGTGCTACGGCTATTGAAAATGGTAAAAATGCCTCCGAAGCCTACCCCAACCCTACCCAGCGCGCCCTCAAGATACTGGAATACAGCTCCATGCCCGGCTCTTCCCGCCACCACTGGGGCACCGATATGGACCTCAACGCCCTCAACAACGAGCACTTCGAAACGGGCCAGGGGCTAAAAACCTACCAATGGCTCGTGGCTAACGCCCCCGGCTTCGGCTTCTGCCAGCCCTATAGCCCCAAGGGCGAAGCTCGCCCCTACGGCTACAACGAAGAAAAATGGCACTGGTCTTACCTCCCCATCGCCCTCCCCCTGACCCAACTGGCCCGCGAAAAACTCAAAGATGAGATGATCCAGGGCTTCAAAGGCGCCGAAACGGCCCGCGAGGTCGGCGTAGTCGAAAAGTACGTGCTCGGTATTAACGCGATCTGCCTGTAGTATATGAAAAAGTGCCCCGCAGTTTTTCATCCCGGAAAGGCCCGGTGGGCCGAGTCGGGAGAGCATAGGGCATGGGGACAGGGTGACGTGAGACGGGTGATGGGGTGATGGGGTGACGCGGGACGGGGTGACGCGGGAGACTGGCCTGTGAACCTCCGTATACAACCCTTTACAGAGTACCCCAGACATGTAGGCATGTAAACATGCGACATGCCCCAAAATCCCGTATCTTTTCCCATCAAAAACCGATCCCGATGAAGCGATGGCTACTCATTCCCTTTTTTGCGCTGGCAGCTGGCCAGGTTTTTCCACAGCTTATGCGTGCTGAAATAGACGAAAATTACCATATCACCGCCCATGAAATACCGGGTATGGAAAGCCTGGAGTTACGGGACGACAGTTTTGAGCAGTTGCCCGGTTTTCCAAAGGCTTACCCGGCTAACCCCAATTTCAAGAACCTGCGCAATGTCGCGCTCTATGACCTCGACGGAGACGGCGTCGATGACATACTGTGGGCAACCAACGACAAGATCTTCGTTTATACCTACAACGGCCTGTTGTGGGAGAGGGCCCTGACGGCCGTGGCTATTTACCCTCCTTCCGTTGGCGACATCGATGGCGACGGGCTGGTGGAAGTCGTACTGGCCACGGGAGGCGTACAGGTGCAGCCTAAATTATACGCTTTTGAGCAGGACGGCAGCGACGTGGCCGGCTGGCCTGTCAGCCTCAACGACAACTGGGTGCTTTCCGCCCCTGCACTGTCCGATATGGACGGCGACAGCGCTTTGGAGATTATCGTATCGGAACGCGATTTCCCCATCGGTTACGTCCACATCCTGAAAGGCGATGGCACGCCGTTCAGCGCCAACTGGCCGGTGGCCCTTGACGGTACGCCGGCCGTGACGCCTTCTATCGGCGATGTAGATGGCGACGGCAAGAAGGATATCGTCATCCATTCCGTCAACAGCCGTTATATCTTTGGGCTGGACGGGCAGCCGAAACCCGGTTTTCCCATTACGACGGGCCCGGCGCAGAAATACAGTTATCAGTCGCCCGTGCTGCCCCGCTTCAGCCAGGCCAACCAACTGGAAGTCGTAGGGGCATCCCATGGTGACGCCCCGGAGTATTACGTGTTCGGCCCCGACGGTAACAGCCGCCCCGGCTGGCCCATCCCCACGCCGGGCAACGGCCCCACCTACAGCACGCCTACGGTGGTGGAGATCGACGGCGAGCCCTGGATCTTTATGGGGCGCACCCTCGGCGCCGAAGCCGGCGATATGCTCTTCGCCTGGGATGCCGACGGCAATATCCGCGACGGCTTCCCCATCAACAAGATGGGCGGCTGTGAAGGTATCATCAGCGTAGCTGATATAGATGACGACGGGCAGTTTGAGATCCTGTTCGGTTCCACCCTTTTCGTGGGCAGCGGCCCCGGCTTTTTGCATGCCTATGAGCTGGACGGCACTCCTGTCGATGGGTTTCCGCTGCAGCCGCGCGGCCTGACCTACCTCAATGGCGCCGCCCTGAGCGATGTGAACGGCGACAGCCTGATGGACCTGGTAGCCCTGACGTACACCCTCAACTTCGGCGCTGCCCCCGATACGGTTTTCCTCAACGCTTACAACCTCAATGTGCCATACAGCCCGGAACGCGTGCTCTGGAGCACCTACAAAGGCAACAATACCCGCGATGGCCTGCTCGCTGAGCCGCTGCCTACCGGCACGGTAGCCCCGGGGCAGGCAGACATTGGACTGCACATCTACCCCAACCCCGCAGCGCAGCAGATATGGCTCTTTTTCTCCCTGCCGGAAACTATGGCAGTCACGGCCAGCATTACCGATGCGGCGGGTAAAACGACAACGCTGTTGCCGGAGCAACGACTACCCGCCGGGGCGCGGCAAGTCCGGATACCACTGAACAATTTACCAGGTGGCCTGTATTGGATATGCTTAAACAGCGGGCAAAAAAGGCTGGGTGTCAAACCCGTCTTCCTGCAGCCCTAAGCAGTGTTCAAAAACCAGGCACTAAGTTCTCCATTAGCTATTTGAGTATACGTGCAGGCTTTCAGCTGCGGTAGGCAGATAGCTCATGCCGAGGTAGGTAAAAACAATGGCGGCCACGCCGATAATGACGGCCCAGGCCAGCCGCCGCTCACTCCAGTGTGCGAGGTTGCGGAAGTGGAGGTAGGCTGCGAAGATCAGCCAGGTGATCAGGGCCCAGTTCTCTTTGGGGTCCCAGCCCCAGTAGTTCGACCATGCGCTCTGTCCCCACCAGGCGCCCAGCAGCAGGCCGGCGGTGAGGAACAAAAACCCGAATTTGGTGATCTGATAGGTCACAGCACTAAAATCTATGCGCGCCTGCTGGCCTAGCGTATGGTGGGAAGCCAGCCCGCCGGGGAAAAAGAGGAACAACGCCGCCGTCAGGCCGGCGACAAACAGCGCACCATAGGCCAGAAAATAGGAAATGACGTGGGGGATGAACATCCAGGTCTGCAAAGCCGGCGGCAACGCGATCACTTCCACATCCCTTTTGGTAAGCGCAAATAGCAGAATGATCACGACACCCAGGGAAGACATCAGCCCGACCAGCCTGATCTTAAACCGTTTCTCGGCCACCAGGCTCACCAGCGAGATCGTCCAGCTGGCAAAGGCCAGTGATTCGTAGAAGCTTTTAAAGGGCGGCCTGCCGGCCTCGATCCAGCGGCTGGTGATCAGTGCTGTACCCGACAGGAAGGCGATAGCGAATAAAGCGTAGGGAATGGCGCCCCAGGCCCTGCCTTTGCGGAAAACGCCCACCCCATAACCAAACAGGGCAACTATATAAAGTATCAAGGTGAGCTTGAACAGGCTGGATGAGTAATAGAAGCTTTCGAGCATGGCTTTTGTTTTTGGAAAATTCTCAGGCCTTGGTTATTTCTTCTGATGTCATTTCATATATCTGCCGCCTTCAGGCCGCATGGGGTACCGGCTTTCTGTACCGCCCGTAAAACAGGAGGGCACAGCCGAGTACGAGCATTGCAAAACCGAAATAGATGACGGGCAAGCCCGGTTCATGGCTGACCCCGATGCCGGAATAATTGGGGTTGTTGGGGTCGTAGCCCGACTGATAAAAGCGGTAGCCGCTGACAAGCATGGGCTCGTTGACCTTAACCTCTTTATTTTTTAACACTACGCCATCAGGCCCCAATGCTGACAAGGTGCTCTTCCAGTATTTGGTCTCCTTGTCTTTAAAGGATTCCAGTGCCAGGAAGTAGGGCAGGCCCGGTATCATAAAAGTGCCCGCCTTCGACCCATTACCCGGGTAAAGGTAAGCTTCCTGAGATCCCGGCTCTTTTTTATTCCACACTTCTACCTTCGCAACGGGGTTCAGCAGCTCGTCGCCGTCGGTGGCGGGCATCGACTGCAGGTAAGCAGCGTCGGGGAAAAGGTAGCGCACTGCAAAGCCTATATCCTCCTTGCCCGGAAAGGTATAAAAGGCGCCGGCCTCGAGAGGTTTCTGGCTGAGTTCCCCACTGGTAAGGTTATAGATCTTTTGTTCCGCCCCTACCAGGATAACCCGGTTCGTCCCAGCCCATTCCGGATCAGGCTGGCCGCTGAGGGCCTGCCGGAGCGCTTCGGGTGCTTCCCAGTAAAATTCCAGCCAGGCGCCCAGGTGCTCCACGTCTGCGATAATATTTCTGCCGGGGCGGTTCGACAGCAACTGCAGGTCGGCATCACCGAAGGGCGTTTTTAACGTCATCAACACACCAGGGTCGCGCGCTGCTATCGTATCGGCGGCCTCAGGGTAGCTGTAGTCGAATGTAAAGTTGGGATAAAAATCCACCAGCCTGAAGCGCACGTCCGTGCCGTAGATACGGCGGATCTTGCCCTCAACCAGCGGAAAAGAAGCTACGATCTCCGGATTGCCGGCAAGCTGCGCCGGGTTGTCGGCGGTGGGTTGCGCGAGCGGCCCCGGAGTATTTCGCCAGGCCTGTATCCGGTAATCGGGGGCATACTTCTCGAACTCGAACGTATCGAGGCGGATGTTGAAAGGCAGTTCGGTGCTGTCAATAATGTTACTCGTGCTGCCATCATAAACCATGGCCAGGTTGGACTGCTGCCCAGTCTCCAGGCGTATGATGCCCCGGAAGCCGTAGAAGTGGTCTACCCAGAACCCAGCCAGTACGAGTATCGGGCCGAGGTGCGCCAGGTGAAACCCGAGGTTATCTTTAGTGAAGGCCCGCCTGAAGCTCATCTTGGCCAGGCTGGCCGCCAGCATGGCGAACAGGCCGACGTACCACCAGCTGTGGAAAACGTCGTGCAGCTGAAGTACCCTCAGAATGCTACTGCCCACAGCACCATACTGCTGAGTAAACACCTCATCCGGAGTGTTTTGCGTCACAAAAGTGCCCAGAGCAGTGCCAAAAGCGATGGCCAGCAGGTTGAGGGTGGCAAAATAAGGTGTGTCGAGGCTCCGCTTCAGCGGCTTGAAGAAGGCGCCAGCATAAGCCAGCGCTAAAGCAGCAGCCACCGCCGGCCCTACCCATTTGGCAGGCGACAGTGCGCTCAGGTTTTGCGCCATCAAGGCAGCCAGGGCCATAACGGCCATGAGAATGGCCGCAGGGCCGAAGCCTTGCCCGGAGGGCCTGTGGTTGTGCGTGTCAGAATTTGTTCGATTGTGATCAGCCATTGGACTAAGCGTTCTTCGGGCTATAGGGCCCACCAAATAATAGCTCAAAATAAAAGAATAGTAGCCCCATAGACTAATGATTAATATCATCCCACCCGCATGATTGTCGTCATTCCTGATTTCATACTACTTCTGAGGCATACCCGTTCATAAACTTTTCATCCTCAGTCAGTTACTTTTGACAATTCTGTGATGATCGGTATTTTCCGGAAACTTATTTTCGCCCTGTCTTTTCGAAGCCGCCCATGCCGGTTAGCCGGTTATGCGGGTTTTTATACTCATTTATCTCACTAAACAAAAAACGATGAAATCGAACAGATCCGCCATTAGTTTCATAATGGCCGCCTTTGCACTCACCCTGCTTTTCACTGCCTGCGACAAGGATGACGACACGACGACGACCAAGGTTTACGGCACGATCACCATTGAGAACACCGATACCTGGGCCACCTGGGTAGATAGCGGTGAAGTGGAGGTGACGATCTTCCCGGAATTCAGCCTCGACCCACTGGCAGGCTGGGGAGCCGTGCCTGACAACTTCTTCGGCCCTGGCGTCCTCGGCGGCACCTATGCCGTTGGCGCGCCCTACAATTCGCAGAACCCTGTCGTGCTCACCTATGTACCTGGAAAAACAACGTATGACTACGAGATCGAAGTCGAACCGGGCACCTATTCTGCTCTGGCCATCGGGTTCCGCCACGATTACATCACCGACCCTACGCGTAAAAGTGCTACGCTGGGCGTATACTGGGACAACGAGGCCGTGGTAAGCCACGGTGTCGTCATCAAGATCGACGTAGGCGGGGGCAACATCGTACCTGTTTTCAACTTCCCTGCCCCTGCGACTTTCGAGGTCAAGGCCGGCGAGCAGAAGGAGCTCAACTTCAAGGCCGATTTCGATTTCGTGAACGACTGGTATCAGTAGGCCTGAGCCAACTACCCTGACCCCATGTTGACCCAACTAAGCAAAAAGGCAGCGGCGATGCTGTTTTTCAGCGCCATGGCCGCTCTGGGCTTCGCCCAGCCGGCCATGGCGCAACCCTTTGGCCACATCCAGGGGGTTGCGCGCGATGCGCAAAGCGGCGAGCCCCTTCCACTGGCCCACATCCATCTGGCGGATGCTCAGGAAGGTACTTCCACCGACCTCGATGGCGCATTTTCTCTCAGCGGCCTGCCGCCCGGCAGCTATACCCTGCTGGCCTCCTACGTCGGATACGAAGAGCAACGCCTGGAACGGGTAGAAGTGCGCGCCGGCCAAACCACTACGGTTACACTGGGCCTGGAGCCCACGGCCGTTCTGGCCGGCGAGGTAGTCGTGACTGCGGCGCTCAAACCGCAGGCCGTCAAGCTGGCGCCGGCGAGCATAGGGCTGGTGACGAGCAGGCAGTTAAAGGAAAAGAACATCACCACGTTCGACCAGGCCTTCGACGAGGTGCCGGGGGTGATCGCCACCCGCTCCAGCGGGGCCAACGTACAGGCCTTTTCCATAAGGGGCGCTTCGGAAGTGGCCGGCGGCGGCATCGGCAACCGGGTGTTGCTGCTCATCGACGGGCGGCCGGCGCTGAGCCCCGAATCGGGAGGCGCCCTCTGGAACCTGGTGCCGCTCAGCTCTGTCGAACGCATCGAAGTGGTGAAGGGCGCCTATTCGTCGCTCTATGGCTCCAGCGCCATGGGCGGCGTGGTCAACGTCATCACCCGCAAACCGGCGGCAGAACCCCAGGCAAGGCTCCATCTCAACTACGGTTTTTACAACCGCGCGCCCAGCGCTTCCGGTTACAGCCGCTACAACGACTTCAGCACCGTAGAGTTCAGCCACAGCCGCAAGTACGCCAATTTTTCCTACCTGCTCGACGCGAGCTGGAAAGCCAATGACGGGAATCGCGAGAAATCGGGCTTCAACCTGTACAACCTCTACGGCAAAGCCTCCTGGCAATTCGCCAACAACAGATACCTGCAATTGTCGGGCAACGCCAACCGCATTTACAACGATACGCCGGCCACCTGGCTCAGCAAAAGGCAGGCCTACAGCGTAGCGCCCTACCGCAGGGACGACTACCAGGACCGGCGGGAGTTCAATACCGACCTGTATTATTACGCCCTGCCCAGCGAACAGGTGAAATACTCTACCCGCTTTTATTACTACCACAACTACTCGAAGTTCACCTTTGATGATGACCCGGGCAACGACAGCACCAACGTCAACTTCGGCAAGCAGTTGGTCGACGAATCGAGTGTGCGCACCCAACGCCTGGGCAATGTCACCCAGGTAGACCTCTACACCAGTTCCAACCACTACTTTATTGCCGGCACCGACGCGAAGTGGGACAAGGTGGTGGGCCTGCCCGACACCGTGCTGTACGGCCGGCACCAGGCGCTCAGCTTAGGGGCCTATGTGCAGGACGAGATCACGTTCAGCGATAAGTTCATCACGACGCTGGGCGTGCGGTTCGACCATTACCGCATCCTCGGAGAAGACGTGCAGGAATCCAATGTAAGCCCCAAGCTGGCCATGGTATACACTCCAAGGCCAGGGCTGTCGTTCCGCATGCTGCTGGCCCAGGCCTTCCGCGACCCGGCGATGGCCGAGCGGTATATCAAATTTGAGCAGGGCGGCGGCCTCCGCTTCCGCCCCAACCCCGGCCTGAGGCCCGAACGCCTGGCCTTGTCGGCCGAGCTGGGAACCAAGATATCCCTCATGCCCAAGGCTTCAGTCGATGTGGCCCTTTTTTACAACCGATACCAGAACCTGATCTCCTTCCAGCAGTTGTCGAAACCGCTGGAGCCTCTGCTATACGAAGTGATCAACCTGAAAAAGGCCGTCATGCAGGGTATTGAGCTGGCATACGAACAACATTGGAGCGATTTCCTGGTGCTGCGTTGGGGCTACACCTTTCTGGATGCCAAAGACGTATCGGAGGGGCGTATCAACGATGAGCTCGCCTATAAAGTACGCCATTCCTTCAGCCTGTCGGCCACGGCCTATGCCGGCAATTTCACGTTCAACGCCAACTGCCGGTACCGCAGCCGGATCAAAGAGGTCTTCATCTATCCCGGTAGCGAACCCGATGCGGCCTTCATTACCAATGCAAAGCTGAGTTACAAGGCCTGGGAGCGGCATACCTTTTACCTTGCCGTCGACAATATCAACAATGCCCAATACGAAGAACTGGAGCGCTACCGCATGCCCGGGCGCAGCTATCTGGCCGGGATGGAATTTAATTTCTGACCCCGCTTCTGCAGCCCGATACAATTGAAATTTCGTAATTTAGCCGCAAGGGCATACTTTGTAGTAGTGTTCAAAAAACAAGTTCTCCATTGGAGACTTTTTGATTGTTACTTAAAGGCTTGGCCCGAAAGCGATGCTGCAGGATCATCCTGGCTTTTAGCAAGACGAATAAAACCGAAAGCGACCATGAGTGAACACAGGCCCTGGCTAAAGAATTACCCAAACGGCGTACCGGCCAATATCGACCCCGATTCCTTTGCGACTGTTGTGGATATGCTGGAAGACACCTTCCAGAAGTACAGGAAAAAGCCCGCTTTTTCCTGTATGGGCAAAGAACTGGCCTTCGGCCAGCTCGACCAGTTGTCGCGGCAGTTCGGCGCCTACCTCCACTCCCGGGGGCTGGAACCCGGCGATAAGATCGCGCTGATGATGCCCAACCTGCTGCAGTATCCCATAGCCCTGTTCGGCGCCCTGCGCGCAGGGCTCATTGTGGTGAATACGAACCCGCTGTATACGCCGCGGGAGATGCGCCACCAGTTTACCGACTCCAATGTCAAGGCCATCGTCATCGCGGAAAATTTCGCTTCCAACCTGGAGCATATCCTTAAGGATACCAGCATCAAAACCGTCATTACGACGAGTATCGGAGAAATGCTGGGGTTCCCGAAAAAACAGATCGTCAATTTCGTCGTGCGCAACATCCGTAAGATGGTGCCGAAATACGATATCCCCAACACGGTCAACTTTCTCGATGCGCTGGCACAGGGTAAGCGGTTCACGATCAAGGAGCACAAGGGAAGCGCCGACGATGTGATCCTGCTGCAGTATACCGGCGGCACGACCGGCATATCAAAAGGCGCTATGCTGACCAACCGCAACCTGGTGGCCAACCTGCTCCAGATCAGGGCCTGGATGATGCCTTACCTGAAAGAAGGAGAGGAAATAGCACTCTGCCCGCTGCCGCTCTACCACATTTTCGCCTTCACCGTCAACTGCCTGGCCCTGGGAGGCATCGGCACTATGTCGGTGCTGGTGACCAATGCCCGCGACCTTCCATCGGTGATCAAGGCGATGAAGGATTACCAGATCACGATCATCACCGGCGTGAACACCCTGTTCAACGCCCTGACGAACCATAAGGATTTTGCCACATCCGACTTCAGCAAGCTGAAGGTGACGGTGGGCGGTGGTATGGCCGTGCAACGCCCCGTGGCCGAGCGCTGGCAACAGATCACCGGCTGTTTCCTGGCCGAGGGCTTCGGTATGACGGAGAGCTCGCCGGTGGCCAGCGTCAACCCGCTCACCAGCAGCCACGGCCGCCTGGGCACCATCGGCCTGCCCGTCCCATCGACCGACATGCGGGTGGCCGACCACCAGGGCAATGTGCTGGGGCCCATGCAGGTGGGCGAGATACAGATAAAAGGCCCCCAGGTGATGAAGGGATACTACAACCGCCCCGAAGAAACGGCAAAAACCATTATCGACGGCTGGCTCTCTACCGGCGACATGGGGCAGATGTCGGAAGACGGCTTCTTCCAGATCGTCGACCGCAAGAAGGACATGATCCTGGTGTCGGGCTTCAACGTCTACCCCAATGAGATCGAGGAGGTTGTCGCCACCCATCCCAAAGTGCTGGAGTCTGCCGCCATCGGCATTCCGGATGACAAGTCGGGGGAAGTGGTGAAACTGTTCGTCGTCAGAAAAGACAAGTCCCTGTCGGAAAAAGAGCTGATCGCCTTTTGCCGCGAAAACCTGACGGGGTATAAGGTGCCCAAAGCGGTAGAATTCCGCAGCGAGCTGCCCAAGACCAATGTAGGCAAGATACTGCGGCGGGCCCTGCGGGAGGAAGCGATGAAGGGGAAGTAAGCGTAACATTACATGCTATGCCATCAGAGAAAATTAACGCATCCGGTGCGCCGCGGCCGGTAGGCTCATACCCTCACGCGCGACGGGTAGGGCAGCTGTTGTTCCTGTCGGGCATTGGCCCGCGCGACCCGGAAACCGACGCCGTGCCCGGACTAAGGCAGAGCCCTGCGGGCAACTATCTGGAATTTGATTTCGAAGCGCAATGCCATTCCGTTTTCCGCAATGTGCGGCGGGTACTGGAAGCCAGCGGCGCCAAATGGGAGAACCTGGTGGATGTGACCGTTTTTCTGACGAATATGCAGCGCGACTTCCAGGCCTACAACCGCATCTATGCGGAGTATTTCAAAGACAATCAGCCTTGCCGGACGACAGTAGGCATCGATGCCCTGCCTACGCCGATATGTATTGAGCTGAAATGTATCGCAACGCTGGATTAGCGGGGCTCAGTTGAGGAGCACCGGGGCTACCATGCGGAACAGCGGTATCCCCACCTGGAAAGTATCCCCGTCCGAATGCCGGCGCATGAGATAAGCGCCGCGCATATTGCCGATGCCGGTGGCCAGGTCGCACCACGAAGCGTATTCGTGAGACTCTCCCGGCGCCAGGGTAGGCTGCTGGCCGACGACGCCTTCGCCCTCCACTTCGCGGACGGCGCCGTTCCCATCCCAGATGAACCAATGCCGGCGCAGCAGCTGCACGGTATGGCTGCTCAGGTTCTCGATCGTAATGCGGTAGGAAAAGACGAAACGGTGCAGGGCAGGCCGAGAATATTCGGGCTGATAGGAAGGCTGGACGCTGACTTTTATGCCATTGGTAATCAGGGTTTCCATCAGGGTTGATATATGAACTGCTCGACGATCTGTTCGGCTTTTTTAAGCGCTTCTTCCAGAGAATCATTGACAAGGGCCAGGTCAAACCTATCCTCGTAGGCCATCTCATGTTCGGCTCTGGCCATCCGCTTGCGGAGGGTGGCCTCGTCCTCCGTGCTCCGGCCCTGCAGGCGCTGCCGCAAAGCCTGAATGGAGGGTGGGCGCACAAAAACGGCGAGAGCTTTGTCTTGATACAGCCGTTTGATGTTGAGAGCCCCTTTGACGTCGATGTCAAAGATAATGAATTTGCCGGCTTTCCAAAGCCGTTCGACTTCCGCTTTCAGGGTGCCGTAGTACAGGCCCTCGTATACTTCCTCCCATTCCACGAAAGCATCCTGCGCGACGAGTTCCCTGAACTTTTCCGGGCTGATGAAGTAATAATCCTTGCCATCCACTTCGTGCGGGCGGGGCGGGCGGGTGGTGGCGGAGACCGAGAATGCCAGTTCACTATATGTTTTCAGCAAATGGCGGACGATGGTGGTCTTTCCCGCACCCGAAGGCGCCGCAAAAAGTAACAACTTGCTCATACCGAATTGGCTACTTGTTCTTTTATCTTCTCCAGTTCATCCTTCATACAGACGACGAGGCGCTGTATCTCGGAAGAGTAGGCCTTGGCGCCCATGGTATTGATCTCGCGGCCCATTTCCTGGGTGATGAAGCTGAGCTTGCGCCCTTTGGCTGCGTATTTTTTGTCCATCTCTTCGATGAAGTACTTGCAGTGTTGTTCGAGGCGTACCTTCTCTTCGGTGATGTCGATCTTTTCCAGGTAAAAGAGGATCTCCTGTTCGAAGCGGTTTTCATCAACCTTTTCCTTGCCGAGGTATTCTTCCAGGTTCTGGTGCAGGCGCTGGCGCAGGCGCACGACGCGTTCTTCCTCGTGGGGGTTGAGCTCGGAGAGGGATTGCATGATGTTGCTCACCCGGAGGCGCATGTCGGTTTCCATGGCGCTTCCTTCGGCCTGGCGGAATTTGTCAAAGCTGGCGATAGCCTCATTGATGGCCTGCAGCACGGCTTTCCATTCCGATTCATCGATCGTTTCGGCGGCCGAGCTCACCACATTGGGCAGGCGAAGCAGGGCCTGGAGCATGTCTCCGTTGGGAATGCTGAGCTCTTTGGACAACTTCGACAATTCCAGGTAGTACCTGCGGAACAGGCCTTCGTTGAGGGCGTAACCGTCGTCGCCCTGATGCGAAGTGATATCGAGCGAGAAGTCGATCTTGCCGCGTTCCACGCGTTCGGCCAGTATACGCCTGAGGTCCGATTCCTTCTCTTTGTAGTTCTGCGGGATCTTAAGGCGGATATCGGTAAACTTGCTATTGAGCGAGCGGAGCTCTACGTTGATGGTCTTTTCTCCGAAGGCATGGGCAACCCTGCCATAACCGGTCATTGATAAAAGCATACTGTTTATGGTTTCAAACAAGGTTAAGGAAGGCATCGCCAGACGGAATAAGCCCTCCGGAATCTGATCAATAAAAGGCCAACTTGAATGATGTTGTATGGATTTTAGCCGTTCGCAAATATAACCAAAGCTTGTGTAAAAAAAAGCCCTATACCCTGACACCTGCCTGCGAATATTTGGTTAGGCTCTGATGTGGCGGGGAAATTATTGAAGCCCGTTCTCACAGGACAGCGCACAATATTCGTTTTTCTGCGCCAAAAGAGCGGGCATTCTTTCATAAGGTGCTGAGTACTAGACAAAAAATATTGAAATAAAGGACTGTTTTTTTTCCATTAATGAATAAAATTCCGAAATTTGCCACTCCTTTGTCGAACCGAGAATTGTCTATAACTCACTATAAACCAATTACTAACGATGAGAAAAGCTGATTTGGTTACAGCAATTTCCGAGAAGACGGGTGTTCCCAAAGTAGATGTCCTGGTGACCTTGGAGACCTTCTTCAAGGAAGTGAAGAGTTCACTTGCCGAGGGGGAAAATGTCTACATCAGGGGATTCGGCTCTTTCGTCATCAAGAAGCGGGCTAAGAAAATCGGGCGTCATATTAAAAAGAATGTGGCCATTGAGATCCCGGAGCATTTTATACCTTCTTTCAAGCCCGCAAAGGTTTTTGTGGAGCAGGTGAAGGATAACGTGAATGCACTTCCGGAAGAGCAGGACGAAGATTAATCCGTTGGGTGTTGTTTTCCTGAAGAAACCATCCCTTAATGACAAAATTACAGTGGGCTGTTATCGCTTCCGCCATCGCCCTTTTTCTTGTGATGTATTTCGGATGCGGCCATAAGCCCAACAATATCAAGGCGCTCGAAAAGTCGAGAGCATTGGCTGCCGAAAGCACAGATGTAAATGCCCTGTTGCAGGAAGCCAAAGCCAGCCTCAGCCCCGTGCAGACGGATGCCGTCCTTGCACTGGAAGCTCAGCTCGGCGAGGCAGGGGCGGATACCTCCCGCGTCGCATTGCTCAAACAACTTTCGGGGCAATGGTACGAGCTGGGGGCGCCCGCTCTGGCCGGCTACTATGCGCAGCAAGTGGCCGAAGCGACAGGCGAAGAAGAGGCATGGTCGATCGCAGGCACCACCTATACCATCTGTATACAGCGCAGCCAGGAACAAAAGATCCGGGATTTTTGTACGGGCAGAGCAGTCCAGGCCTTCGAAAATGCCATTTCGCTCAACCCTGAATCCGTCGCACACCAGGTCAACCTGGCGTTGGCCTATGCGGCAAACCCGCCTCAGGACGACCCGATGAAGGGCATCCTGATGCTGCGCACCCTGAACCAAAACAATCCGGATAACGTTCTCATTTTGAATACACTAGCCAGGCTTGCCATCCAAACCGGCCAATTTAACCGGGCCATCGAAAGGTTGGAGCATGCCCTGAGCTTAGACCCCGGCAACATCGATTCGGCCTGTCTTCTGGCACAGGCGTATGAAGGCGCCGGCGATAGCGCCAAAGCCTCCGAATACGCGGAGCGCTGCCGCGCACAATCGGTTCGATAGATCCGTTGTTATACGTTTCAATACATCCATTTTTTAATCAAAAAAGGTTTAGATTATGCCTTGTGGAAGAAAGAGAAAAAGACATAAGATCGCAACGCACAAACGCAAGAAGCGGCTTCGTAAGAACCGTCATAAGAAGAAGAACAGATAAATGACATTCGGCATCGGGTGTCGGGGAACAGGTATTCCCGCCAAGCATTCCACTGCGAATGGCAGCGTGCCAAAGGCCCCGGCCAAACTTTTAGCCCGAGAAAAAATATTTGCGGTATAGAGAGAGGTTCCCCGAGCCTCTCTTCTATACCCTAGCAGCATTTTAAGGAAAATGCGTCAGCCTCAGATATCCGTCTGTTCACCAGTATAGCCTGATGGCATTGATATCGTGTAGTAATAAACAGGCGAATATCTGGCCGGCCCAGAAAAAAAGGCAAGAGGAAGGCCCGCTGTAGCTAATAACGTAAGCTCGGCCAGACCAAAAGAAAACGCAAGATCCCAAAGAAAGAAAATCAAGGCTTTTTTCAGCCGGCAATTATCCTTCTTCCTCTTTTTCCTTTTTACCCTACGGCCATTTCGCCCTTTACAAAAGGTGCGAAAACCAAGGTTCCTTTTCCCGCTGCGGACTGTCTTTCCTCGATGCCCTGTGCTGATCATCCCCTGCTTCTGGGCCGGGCTGTCCGGGCTTTATTCCATAGTCCGGCCAATGGGTGCTGAATAAGCCCTCCCGCGTCTCTGCCAGGCAGAAAATAATCGTCCCGTGGAAAAAGAACTTATTATCAATTCCACCCCCACGGAAGTTGAGGTCGCACTACTGGAAGATTCCAAGCTGGTCGAACTACACTATCAAAAGACCAACAACAACTTCACGGTCGGGGACATTTTTGTGGGCAGGATCAAACGGCTGATGCCGGGACTGAACGCTGCCTTCGTCGACATTGGGCACAAAAAAGATGCCTTCCTCCATTACACCGACCTTGGCCCCAAACTGCGGTCGCTCCTGAAGTTCACCAACGACTCCATGACAGGTGCCATTAATACCCACCTGCTCGACAATTTCAAACTGGAGCCCGACATCATCAAAACCGGCAAGATCGACCAGGTGCTCAGCAAGAAACAGCCCATCCTGGTACAGGTCCTGAAAGAGCCTATCTCCACCAAAGGCCCGCGGCTGAGCTGCGAGCTTACCCTTCCGGGGCGCCACCTGGTGCTCACGCCCTTTTCCAACGTAGTGGCCGTTTCCAAAAAGATCGCCAACGCCGAAGAACGCAAGCGGCTGCAGACCCTGGTGGAAAGCATTCGCCCGAAAAACTTCGGGGTGATCGTCAGAACTGCGGCCGAAGGGAAAAAAGTGGCCGACCTGCACGAGGAGCTGTCCATGATCATGAAAAAATGGGAGGACATCTTCCGCCAGCTGCACAAGGCAAAAACCCCGTTGAAGCTCCTCAGCGAGCTCGACAAAACGTCCAGCATCCTGCGCGATGTGCTCAGCGATTCCTTCAACCGCATCGTCGTTAATGATAAACAGCTCTTCCAGAACATCAAGAGCTACCTCGAGTCCATAGCGCCCGAACAGGTGAAGATCCTGCACCTGCACCGCACCAACCGCCCCATCTTCGATGCCTTTGGCGTCACCAAACAGATCAAGGCGTCGTTCGGTAAAACGGCCACGATGCCCAGCGGGGCCTACCTGGTGATCGAACATACGGAGGCCATGCACGTCGTCGACGTCAACAGCGGGCATAAAATGGCCAGTAGCAACCAGGACGACGCCGTGATGAAAGTCAACCTGGAAGCCGCCGAGGAGATCGCCCGCCAGCTTCGCCTGCGCGACATCGGGGGCATCATTATCGTGGACTTCATCGATATGAAAAAGGCCGAGCACAAGCGGGAACTGCTCAAGGCCATGCGCCAGGCTATGAAAAAGGACCGCGCCCAGCACACCATACTCCCGCTGAGCAAGTTCGGACTGATGCAGATCACGCGGCAGCGCGTGCGCCCGGAAGTGAAGATCAATACCGCCGAGGTATGCCCTACCTGCAACGGCACCGGCAAGATCAACGCCTCGATCCTCATCGCCGACGAGATCGAGCGCGACCTGACCTTTATCCTGCAGTCGAGGCCCAAATCGAAGGTGAAACTGCTGGCACACCCCTTCATCGAAGCGTATCTGAAAAAGGGATGGCCAAGTATCCAGATGAATTGGTTCCGCAAGTACTTCAAGTGGATACGCATTTTGCCCAATACGGATTTCCACCTGACCAAGTACCGGTTTTACGATGAGAACGACGACGAGATAAGGCTTAATTGACGTTTGGCCTTACGGCAGGCTCCAGGCCGTAGCCCGTGGGAACACAAGCCGTGTTTCGGCCGGCTACGGCTGCAACCTGCCCTTCCGGCTGTTCCACCGGGCTTTGCGACATAGGGCAGCCGCAATCCCAGGCCCTGCAGCTGGCCAGCAGGAAAATGGACAGAACGATCATTGCGGCTTTCCAGGCGTTCTTCATATCTTTTCCTCGTTTTTTGCGGAAGATAAAGAAATAATGGCATGCTAGCAACGCCTCGCGTACTCGTCACTCCTCTCGATTGGGGGCTAGGCCATGCCACGCGCTGTGTGCCTGTCATCCGTGAATTGCAGCGGCAGGGCGCTGAGCCGGTGCTGGCCACGGCGGGGCGGGCGGCAGCCTATCTGAAAGCAGAATTCCCCGGCCTCGAACACATCCTGTTTCCCGCCTACGACATCCGTTACCCCACCGCCAATATGTACTGGAATATGGGCCTCCAGGCCGTCAAACTGCTGAGGGTGATCCGGCAGGAACACGAGCTGCTCCAGGCCGTCATCCGACAACGGAACGTCCGGGCCGTCATATCCGACAACCGCTTTGGCTGTTTTTCGTCACTGGCGCCCAGCGTGTTCATTACCCACCAGTCTAACCTGGCTGTTCCCTCCTTCCCGGCATGGTGGGCAGCTAACAAGGCCAATCAGTTTTTTATGCGCCAGTACCGAGAGTGGTGGCTCCCCGACTACAAGCCCGAGGGCTTCTCCGGGGCCTTATCCAGGCCATTAGCCCAACTGCCTTATCGTTGCCTGGGCATCCTTTCCCGCTTTACCCCCATGCAGTGCGATCCAACCTATGATGTACTAGCCTTGCTCTCAGGCCCCGAACCGCAAAGGAGCAGGCTGGAGCAGGTATTGGTTCAACAATTGCGCTTCCTGCCTCACCGGGTGCTGCTGGTGCAGGGGAAAACGGAAAGCTATGAGGAATTTGAGGCGGCGCCCAACATTAAAGTGGTTTCTTTTCTTAACCAAGCCGGCCTGCAACAGGCGCTGACAGCCTCCAAACAGGTGGTCTGCAGATCTGGCTACAGCAGCCTGATGGACCTGGCCGCCACGGGCAAAAAGGCATTGCTCATCCCCACCCCGGGCCAGCCTGAACAGCAGTACCTCGCCATGCATCTGCAGAGCCGGGGAATATGCCCTTTCCAACACCAGCATTCTGTCAACCTTACTCAGGGGCTGGCCCGAATCCCTCAATACCGGGGGTTTTCTCCGCCCATGAAAACCGGTGAAGGGCTGGAAGCAGCGGTGCGGGCGCTGCTGGGGCGTGTGGCGTAGGGCATGGAGACGGACGGGATGATGGGGTGATGGGTGGCCCATCCTGATTTAGGGTGGGAGACTGTTCAACGTTGCAGGTTTCACGTTTAAAGTTGGACTGGATATCAGACCGCAACGACACACCTGATTGAACTATCCCAGGGGTGGATGCCAAGGCCGCCCTGCAACGCTGCAACCTGCTAACCTTCCTACCGCTCCCCCTGTTCCAGCAAATGAAGCAGATATTCGCCATAGCCGCTCTTGAGGTATTGGTGGGCCAGGCGCTCCAGTTGGGCCGCATCGATGAAGCCCCTGCGGTAGGCCACCTCTTCGATGCAGCCGATCTTCAGGCCCTGCCGGTCTTCGATGACCTCTATGAACTGGCCGGCCTGCATGAGGGACTTGTGGGTGCCGGTATCGAGCCAGGCGACGCCACGGCCCAGGACGGCCACTTTCAGTTTCCCGGCTGCGAGATAATGCTTATTGACATCCGTGATCTCATACTCTCCGCGGGCGCTGGGGCGAAGGTTTTTAGCGACCTGCACCACTTCATTGTCGTAAAAATACAGGCCCGGCACTGCGTAGTTGGATTTCGGCCTTTCCGGTTTCTCCTCAATAGAGATGGCATTGAGCGCTTTATCGAATTCCACAACGCCATAGCGCTGAGGGTCAGCGACCCAGTATGCGAAAACGAAACCTCCGTCGGGGCTGACACAGCTCTGTAACATTTCATCGAGCCCGGCGCCATAGAAAATATTGTCGCCCAGGATAAGGGCGGCGGGGTCGGAACCGATGAAGGACTCGCCGAGGACGAAGGCCTGGGCCAGGCCGTTGGCCTCATGCTGCGGCGTATAAGAAAAATTGCAGCCGATCTGGCTACCGTCGCCGAGCAGCTTTCTGAAGTTAGGCAGGTCGTGGGGGGTGGAAATGATCAGAATATCGCGAATACCGGCGGAGAGCAGCGTCGACAGAGGATAGTAGATCATGGGTTTGTCGTAAACAGGCATCAGTTGCTTGCTCACTGCCAGCGTCAGCGGGTAAAGGCGGGTGCCGAGGCCGCCGGCCAGGATGATTCCCTTCATTTTGGTCGTATTTGGTATCGTTGCATGCCCAGGTACAAGCCGCCCCTCAGGCCAGGGCCAGGTCGCGGAAGATGCGGCGGATGCGCAGCACCAGTTCCACCGGCTTGAAAGGTTTGGTCACAAAATCATCGCCTCCTTCGGCCATAGCTTCCAGGATGGCCTCCTCATCTTCCAGCGGTGCGATAATGATGATAGGCGTACTGTTTCTCAGATTTTGCCGGACATAGCGGATGATATCGAGGCCAGACATTTTCGGCACGCTGATCTCCGTGATGATCAGGTCGAGCTGTTCGTGGTCGATCACAGCTTTGGCCTCTTTGCCATCTGCAGCCAGGATCAATTCGTAACCCTGTTTTTGCAGCCGGAATCTCAGCGCTGTCAACAGTATTTCTTCATCTTCGCAGATGAGGATCTTTTTGAGTTCTGTCATAAGTGTGGGGGTGGCTTGCGAATGCCCTAAAGATAAAAAATATTCGCCACATCAGGTTTTTTGGTATTCCTGCCGCAGTTCTGCCAGCACCTGTGGCAGGAGCGATTCCATGGCCTCGACCTGAGCGGCGATGAAATCCTGCTGCGGGCCATCAGGCGCTTCCCTGAGGTGGCGTTCGATCAGGCGGTTGGCGGACGTCATACCTTCATTACCCGCAAAGGCAAAGGTGGATTTCAGGTGGTGGCTGACAGAAAAAAGGGCGGGCCAATCCTGCTGCCGGAAGAGCTGCCCCAGGGCAGGCAGCTGCTCTTCCAGGTCTTCGATCAGTAAAGCCAGGAGTTGCTTTCGGGTTTCAGCATCTTCACCGGCTATGATGCCGAGGTACGACAGGTCGATATAGCGGTAAGGCATAGGCGGTCAGGAGTTGGACGCAGGCCGGGAAAGCTTAATGTACTGTTGTATTTTTTGGAACAGTTGTTCAGGCTCGAAAGGTTTGAGGATGAAATCGTTCATACCGTATTCTTTCAGGATGTGGGCCTGCGTTTTATCGGCATGGGCCGTCATGGCGAGGATGGGGATACCGGATATTTCTGCGGCCATCCGCTGCCGGATGTACTGAGCGGTGGACAGGCCGTCGCGCACCGGCATCTGGATATCCATCAGGATGATATCGACTGGCAGGCCCTCCAGCAGCTTGATGGCCTGCTCTCCGTTCTCCGCCAGGAATATCTCGATGTTCTTCCACTTGCGTTCCAGTATCTTCCGCGCCACCAACTGGTTCATCTTGTGGTCTTCTACCAGAAGCAGGCGGAAGGAAGCTTCGGGAGGGAGGGTGTCGGCTGGAGCGGCAGGCCCCATGGCGCCGGGCACGCCAACATCGAACCACAGGCTGAAGGAGAACTCAGCACCCTCGCCGGGCCGGCTCCTGGCGGCAATTATCCCGCCATGGGCCTCCACCAGTTTTCTGGCAATGGGCAGCCCCAGGCCGATGCCCTCGTAAATGCGCTCTTTTTGCCCCAGGCGGGAAAAGGGTTCAAAAATGACATCCAGCTGCTCTTCGGGGATGCCGATGCCGCTGTCTTTCACCGTGAAGGACAAGTGCACCTTGCCGGCCTGGCCCTCCAGCAGGGCCACGTTTACCTGTACATAACCCGAATCTGTAAACTTGATGGCGTTGCCTACCAGGTTGTAGAGGACCTGGCTGAGCCGAAGCGCATCGCCCATTAAAAGATCAGGGATGCCCTGAGCAGGTTGCAGCGTAAAATCGAGGCCCTTCTCTTTGGCCTTGTATTTCAACACGTCGAAGAGGTTCTGCAGCAGGCTGCTCAGCTGGAAGGGCTTCTGCTCTATGTGAAGCAGCCCGTTCTGTATTGCCGACATCTGCAGGATATCGTTGATAATGCCCAACAGGATCTCTGACGATTGCTGGATCGTGTGGATATACCCGAGCTGCTCATCGTCGGGGTTTGCCTGCCGCAGCAAATGGGCCATGCCGAGTATCGCGTTCATAGGGGTACGCATCTCATGGCTTACGCTGGCGATAAACTGCTCGCGGACCTTGGCCGTATGTTCGGCCATATCCTTTGCCTTTTTTAGCTCCTGGGCCTGCTTGCGCTCGGTAATGTCCTGGATGATGCCATTGAACAGGGCCCCGCCGGAGTCCAGTTTCCTGCCCGAGCAAACGACGCTGATGTAGCGCTGCTCACCGTCACCCCTGCGTATCCAGGTGTCTTTTTCCACTTTACCCGCCACACAGGCCTGATCCTGAAGTCCGAGCAAAAAGTTGAAGGGGCAATCGGGCTGCAGCAGTTCTTCGCAGGTAAAAGGGTGCAAAGAAGGCAGGCCGAAGATGTGATACACCTCCTCTGAGGCCTGAAAATAATGCTCGCTGGGGCTGCATTCCCAATGGCCGATATGCGCTATACGCTGGATTTCCTCCAGCCGTTTGAGAATGTTGTTCCGTTCGATGGAATAGTGCAACGTCTTGGCGAGCTGGTTCTCGTCGAATGCTCCTTTGACCAGAAAATCCTGAGCGCCGGATTTGACGGCCTGCACCCCCAGGTTCTTGTCGTCCAGGCCGGTAAGCACGATAAGGTTCAGGTTGGGAAAATGGGTAAGCAGCCGGCTCAGCGTATCGAAGCCCTGGCTGTCGGGAAGGGTAAGGTCGAGCAGCACCGCCTCAAAATGCGCGCCCTGAAGCAGCTGCTGCATCCCCTCTGCCAGTGTATGGCAATGGGTAATACTGCAATTCAGCGATCCCGACTCCTCGAGCATAATAGTGGCCAGACGGGCATAACTCGGGTCGTCTTCGATCAGCAGAACATTGTACAACGGCTTCAGTTTGGCATTCGGTTCCGGCATCTTACCTGCATTTATCGGCTATGCGGGGTAGTGAACAAGCGGGGGGATCAGGATAATCGGTTAATGCCCGTCACGAGGTAAAAAAATAAAATTGGCGCCCAGGTCGCTGAGCACGAAGAGGCACAGGAACTGCCGCGGGTCTTTATACACTTGACGGAAGCTGTCCACCTTTTCCATCTCCACGATCTTTTTGGTGGCCAGCTCTTCCAGGGTAGAGGCATTGATCGACCATTTGGGCCCTTTATCCCGGCGCTCCAATATGGGGATGCCGACCTCCAGGTCGAACTGGTGGATCACAAAAATGGGATAGGATGAAATATCCTGGTCGAGTATGGCATCTGCAGCGTTACCCATCAGAACGGCATGCGGGGCCATTTCAGCTTCCAGTTGTTGATACTTTGAGCGGACGAATTGCTCATTCATTGGCGTCGTAATTGTCAGTTGTTGGGCTCCAAACAAGCTCTAAGATAAGGCCCTTTTGGAAAAAAGGCAATCGTTTTACCGCAGCTCCAGCAGGGCCACGTTCTCGATATGGTGCGTATGGGGGAACATATCTACCGGCCTGCTTTTCCGAACGCGGTACTTTTCACTGAGTAGCTGCAGGTCGCGCGCCTGCGTGGCGGGGTTACAGCTTACGTATACGATGCGGGGCGATTCGAGTTGCAGCAGCCATTCCACTACTTTGGGGTGCATGCCTGCCCTTGGCGGGTCGGTAACCAGCAGGCCCGGCCTGCCGTGGCGCCCGGCAAATTCGGGAGATAATACATCCTTGACATCCCCGGCGTAAAAAGTGGCGTTGGCAATGCCGTTGAGGGCCGCGTTTTCACGGGCGTCCTCTATGGCCTCCGGCACTTCCTCGATGCCCACCACCTGCCGGCAGCTCCGGGCCAGATAGAGGGCGATGCTGCCGATGCCGGTATACAGGTCGTACACGTTCTCCGTGCCTTCAAGGGCGGCAAAATCAGCGGCTACGTCGTACAAAGCTTTGGCCTGGTAGGTATTGGTCTGGAAAAATGACTTGGGCCCCACCTTAAAGCGCAGATGGCCGAGCTGCTCCACGACATGCCCCTTTCCCGAATAGGTGATCATATCCTGGTCGAACAGATAATCGTTGAGCTTGGTATTGATGCAGTAACAGAGCGTGGTGATCTGCGGGTAGGCGTCCAGTATAGCATCCAGGAAGGCCTGGATCTTTTTCTGGTTGTTTTTAAAAAAGCTCGCCAGCACCAGCACCTCGCCCAGGGTAGTGATGCGAAACATCACCTGCCGTAGCAGGCCCACATGATCACGGTTGTCGTGAAACGAGAGCCCCTGCTCCAGAGCGATCCGTTTAATGCCGTTGCGCAGTTCGTTGGACGGATCTTCCTGCAACCAGCAGTGGGTAATATCCACGACCTTATCAAAGGCGCCGGCGCGGTGGAAGCCCAGCACATCTTCGAGGTTGGACACTCCGCTCACTATTTCCTCTCGCGACAGCCAGCGGCGGTTCGAGAAGGAAAACTCCAGCTTGTTGCGATAGTACCGGGTTTTTACAGAAGGGAGGATAGGCAGCATTTCATCTACTTCCACTTTGCCGATACGGAGCAGGGCGTCCTCCACCACCTTTTGCTTGTGCAAGGCCTGCGCCTCATAGCTCAGGTGTTGCCACTGGCAGCCGCCGCAGGTGTCGTAGTGCTGGCAAAACGGTTCGGTGCGGTGTTCCGAAAAACGGTGGTAGTGTTGCGGAACCCCTATCAGGAAGCCCTTTTTCTTTTTGATGGCCAGCACATCGGCTTCGTCGCCGGGCACGGGCCCTTCGGCAAACACGACGCGCCCTTCCGCATCGCGGCCGACGCTTTGGCCTTTGTCGGCCAAGCCGGTAAAATGGACGTTGGTGATCAGTTCAGGGTTGCGCTTTCTCGCCATTCTTTTTCTCCTCAGGTTTTTTTACTGGGCCAAAGGTAAATAAATGGTGCGAATACTATGCCCGCCCTTTGGCGGGGGCCGCTTTCAGCTTTTCACCCGCTGGTAATGGAAATAGGCCGCGCAGGCGCCTTCCGAAGACACCATGGGTGCTCCCAGCGGCGTAGAAGGGGTGCATTTCTTCCCGAAATGCGGGCAATCGGAAGGTTTCTTTGCGCCTTTGAGGATCTGCCCGGCGATGCACTCGGGGTTGTCGGCCACAGGCTGAGGCTGCAGCCCGAATTTCTGGGTAGCATCGAATTCTGCCAGGGAAGCCTTGATCTTCAACCCGCTATCCGGCAGCATGCCGATGCCGCGCCATTCCTGGCCCGCTACATCAAAGGCCTGGTTGATGATGCGCCGGGCATTGAGGTTGCCTTCGGGGGGCACCACCCGGCTGTACTGGTTCTCCAGGCGGCAGTAACCCTGTTCCAGTTGTATAACGGACATCAGGATGCCCTGCAGCAGGTCGACGGGTTCGAAGCCCGTGACGACGATGGGGATGTGGTAGTTGCGTACGATATCGGCGTATTCTCCAACTCCCATGACCGAGCATACGTGCCCGGCGCCCAGAAAAGCGTGAATACGGTTGTCGTCTTCCAGTACGGCCTTCATAGCCGGGGGCACCAGCACATGAGAAGAGAGCAGGGAAAAATTGGTAAGCCCATGATGCCGTGCGTGAAGTATCGCCAGGGCATTGGCAGGCGCGGTCGTTTCGAAGCCTACGGCAAAAAATACCACTTCGCGGCCGGGGTTCTCCTGCGCGATGCGGACAGCCTCGACCGGCGAATACAGTATCCGGATGTCGGCGCCGGCAGCGCGGGCCTGCAACAGGCTTTTACGCGAGCCCGGCACGCGCAGCATATCGCCGAAGGAACACAAGATGACGCCATGCGATTCCGCCAGCTGAATAGCCTGGTCGATCACCCCCAATGGGGTAACACATACCGGGCAACCTGGCCCGTGCAGCATCTGTATATTGTGAGGCAGGATGTTGAGAATGCCGTTTTTTACAAGGGAGTGGGTCTGCCCCCCGCAAAATTCCATGATAAACCACTGCTGCGTAGTTACCTTTTCGATCTCGTGCAGATACTGGCTCACGAGGCCCGGGTCACGGTATTCGTGCAGGTATTTCATGGTTATGCGATTCAGCTCTGTTTGGTCATACCGGCTCGTTCTCAGGAAGCAGCTCGTCGAGCCCACCGTAGCGCTCCAGATAATCGAAAGCTTTCTGTGCTTCCAGAGCGTTGACCAGGTTGATGGCTACGCCGGCATGCACCAGCACATAATCGCCGACGGCCGCCTCGGGCAACATATCCAGCCAGGCTTCCTTGACAATACTGCCAAAAGCGACCTTAGCTCTTCGAATGGTACCGTCGGTGGGATCAATAGACTGGATTCGGCCGGGAATAGCTAGACACATGATATGGGTGGTTTATCTGGTTAGGGCACGGTCATACCTGGGCTTCCGAAACAAGCTGCCCTTTCAGGCTTTTGAACACCCTCACGTTGCAGGCCAGGCAAGCGTCGAATGAACGGGCAACGAGCCCCACTTCAAATGGCTTTTCCAGGTTGCGGATGGCAGCACCTTTAAGCGCAAACGCCAGGGGTGATTCTTTTCCAACTGAATTTCCGGCCTGAATGTTCAATATCGTAGGCGATAAAATGCGGTACGATTTGATCAGCCCCCCTTCCAGCTCCACATAATGAGCGAGAGCCCCTCTCGGCGCCTCTGCAAGGCCGATGCCGATACCGTCGCACGCTTCTACCGGTACGGTGAAGGGGCCTTTCAGGACGAGTTCGGACAGCCAGTGCCGGATGTAGTAAAAATACAAAGCGGCTTCGTGCATACGTGCCAGTGCGCGCGTAAAGGTTGAAGCGCCTTTTTTTCTGAGGATATCTCCAAGCAAGGGATGGCCCGCGCCCTCTCCTGCCGTTGCGGCAGCTGCGACGGCCAGGCGCGCCAGAGGGCCTGCCTCCACGGCTTCGCCCTGAAAATGCGGCCCATCGGCAGGCGTGTCGAGCATTTCCAATACCGTTTCTCTACACAGCTGACGGTAGATATCGCCATGCAGAAAGCCGCCATGCAGCTGTGCGGCCCAAAGGTTTTCAGCATTTTCTCCTTCCAGGCCCGGGAAAGCGCCATAAGCGAGGTAATGGCCTGGGCCGCCGCCTGTTTTGTCGAGGCCGTAATCCAGTGCCGTTCGTATGAACAGGCCGAGGCTGCTATCGCGGTGCGCCGCTTTTTCGTCGAGCCAGCCCAGCAGGCCTTCCCAGGTATGGATATCGAGGTACCGCTCCACCGGGCAACCAAGCCAAGCCGTCTCCAGCCATTCGCTGCGGTAGCGGTCGATGAGCGCAAAGGCCCTGGCCAGCTCGCCGGCCTGAACCCGGGTATTGACACCACCGGGGATGATAAAATCGGCGTAAGGCCACTGCCCGGCGAACAGTGCATAAAGAGCAGTAGGCAGCGCGCCGGCCATCATGCCCTGCCGGAACGCAGAGCCTTTAAAGGCCGTAAACCGCTCGCGGGCCTGGTTGTAAAGCGAATGGCCGGCGAAAAAATCGTTGGCGAGGCTGGGGCCGAAAGCCGTATAAAACCAGCGGGTAGCGTTCTGCAAAGCCTCGGCGGCCTGCGCAATAGCGCGCAACAGCAAGGCGTTAGGCGGCGGGCTTACCCGCCAGGCATCCTCCAGCGCCCGGGCGGCGGCAAGCTGGTGGGAACCGCCACAAAAGCTGAAGATGTGCGGCCAGGCTGTAAGGCCGGCACGCGCCGGCTGGCCATCGAGTATACCCTTATCGCCCTGGTGAAGGTAAGAATGGAACACCGCCCTGCCGATATGCCCGTTGCGGCCGGTATATATGTCCGCCCCCAGTTCTTTCTCTATCTTGCCGTTTGCTGTCCGGTTTGGTCCAAGCGCTATCACGTTGCGTTCTCTTTAGTAGTGTCCACATTAAGTAGTGTTCAAAAAACAACTTGCGTGGCCTTTTTTAAGGCCGAGTATTCCTGCAGCCCCGCTTCCGTGAACCAGGGGTACAACACCCGCCAGGCATTACTGCAGAAAGCGCCCTCATCGCCGGGCTGCCGCCCTTCCACCTGCTGCAGATAGAACCACGAGTCCATCGCCCGCCGCAGCTGCCGGGCAAGCCGGCAAAGCGGCAATGCGCTCGTATCCCACTCCAGCGCTCCGCGGGCCTGGTTGTAGGCCAGCAGCACCTCCAGTTGCA
This sequence comes from Lewinellaceae bacterium, assembly GCA_020636255.1. Taxonomy (GTDB): domain Bacteria; phylum Bacteroidota; class Bacteroidia; order Chitinophagales; family Saprospiraceae; genus JACJYE01. The sequence continues at coordinate 252,148 of JACJYE010000007.1, read as the reverse complement.
GGTGCTGAAACTCGATGAGCTGCAGGTGTTCTACCCGGAGCGTCTCCGACTCGCGCATCAGCTCCAGGGTGTCCTGGTAAAAAAAACGGTACTTCAGCTGCAGGAGGAAAGACTGGCGGAGGAAATAGTCGAAATTGCCAAAGACCGGCGTCAGGCCGATCTCTCCGAGCCGGGCTTCCTGTTCCTGCCGCAACTGCCCGTACAGGGCGTGGAGGATATCGGGTTTGTGTGGGAAATGATAGGCCATATTGCCTACGCTCATCTCCGCCGCTTCTGCGATATGCTGCAGGCGTATGTGCACATAACCTCGTTCATTGAAGCGCTCCAATGCGGCGTCGAGTATCCTTTGTTTCGTCGGCGTCGTTTTCATGGGGTCTTGATTATTCAGATGTCTTCAACAAGCGGCAGCGCGTACTTTTCAGGTTCCTGCTCAAAAGTGTCCCTGCAGCCGTCACAGCAAAAGTAATAGTTTTCTCCCTTGTACACTACCACATGTTTGGCGGTGCTTTTCGAAACGGGTATCTGGCATACCGGATTGATAAAGACATCGCTGTCTGTTGCTTCCACTGCCGCGCCGGCGGCTTGCTCACTGCGCATGAAGGCGATGATCTCTGCCAGGATGCTGACGGCGGCCTCTTCCGGCAGTTTGGCGTTGATGTCGAGCCCTGCCGGCGTTTTTATGCCCTTCAACTCGTCAAAGCTCAGGCCGCGTTGGCGCAGGGTATGGAAAATGCCGTTGGCCTTGCGCCGGCTGGCCACGAAGGCCACATAAGGCGCTCCGGTGCGCACGGCCTGCTCCAGGGCATCTTCGTCGTTTTCTCCCTGCGTACACACGACGATACAGGTATTGGGAAAAACCTGCCCCTCCGGGATCTCCATCTGGGATATGATGTTGTCGGCATCCGGGAACATCTCCGCATCGGCGGCTTTGGATACCACGGTTACGGTGTATTCCATGGCGCGCCCCAGCCGACAGAGGGCCTTGGCCACATGCGACTTGCCCATGATCAGCAGTTGGGGGCGCGGCAGTACCGGCTCGATATACACTTCTACCGTACCGCCGCTCTGGCATGTCATGTAATAGTCTTTGACATTCGAATGCTCAGCCGTTGCCGCCGGCTTCTCGGGGCTGATGCGCACCAGGCGGGGCTGGCCATCGCGCATAGCATCGGCAGCCTCCTTTAGGACGATACCCCGGGTACAGCCCCCGCCGATCCAGCCACTGACCTTGCCGTTCTTTTCGATGACGGCCTTGTCGCCGGGTTTACCGGAGGAAGGCGCCTGGCGGTTGACGACCAGCGCTATCGCAAAAGGCTCTCTTTTCTGATAGAGATGCCGGGCTTCTTCTATAAAGTGATCAAACATGCCACAAATATTTTTCCAGTTCCAATAAACTATCCAGGTTATGTGCTGATTTGAACAGGCCGATGGCGGGCAGCGCCGCCTGCATACCCCGGGCAGTAGGTTCATAACCCCGCATGCCTTTCAGGGGGTTGAGCCAGGCCAGCATACGGCTGCGTGCCTTGATCTTGGCAAGCTCTGAAGCCAGCAGCGCCGGCTCGCCGGTATCCAGCCCATCGCTCAGGATGATGGTGGTGGCGCGGCCGCTGAGCGCCTGCCTGGCATACTGCTCGTTAAAGGTTTTCAGGCACGCTCCGATCTTGGTTCCGCTCGACCAGTTGTGGGCCTCTGCCGAGAGCTGGGCCAAGGCCTGCTCCAGCTTGTGATGCCCCAGCAGCCCCGTGATCCGGATCAGGCGGGTGCTGAAGATAAAGGCTTCCACCTTTTCAAAATGTGCCCGCAGCGCCCAGACGAACCGAAGCAGGAAAAAGCTGTATTTGTCCATTGAGCCGCTCACGTCCAACAGGATGACGAGCCGCTGTTTTCCCGGCCGCCGCCTTTGTTTGCGCAGCTCGATCAGGTCTCCTCCCCTGCTGATATTGGCGCGAATGGTCTTACGCAGGCTGACCTGCCCTTTTCGCGGCGATGCTTTCAGCCGCCGTTTCAGCCGCATGCTCATCTGTTTCCAGAGCCGCAGGGCCAGTTCTTCCAGCAAGGCGCTGTCCATTTCCGCCACCTGTGCGAAATCCGTTTTGCGCAGGCGTTCCATCACATTGGCGCCCGATACGTTCCTGCCCTCTTCCCTGCCTTCTTCCCCGTTCTGCCCCATACCCATCCACACCAGCGAGCCGGGTGATCTTTTCTGGATATTGGATTGGTTGCTGTAGGCCGTCCTGCTGCGGACGCTGCTCCTCTTTCCACCCCAGAAGCGATCGAACAGCTGGCCGAACAGCTCGATCTCGTCGGGAGAAGTGCAAAAGATGGTGCGCAGGGCGACGGCGAAAACACCTTTTTGGGCGGCCAGGCCCAATGCCGCGGCCCGGAGCGCCTCCTGGCTTTCCTGTACCCCTACTTTCAACCCCTCCCCACGGGCATACTGCACAAAGCCGATGATGGCTTCTGTGAGGCTCTGGTGATCGGAGGCATGAGGTTGTTCAGGCATCTTCAATTTCCGTCAGGAGGTTAGTTACGCCCTCTGCCCGGGCCCATTCCATATCATTGGCGGATTTGAGGAGGCAACCGAGGCTTTTTTCGATGCTCTCTCTGTCCAGTTGCCGGCACCCCAGCGCTACCAGCCCGCGCGCCCAGTCGAGGGTTTCGGCAATGCCGGGCGTTTTATCCAGCTTCTTTGTCCTGAGCCGCTGTACCAGCCGGACCAGCTCGCGCGCCAGTGCCTCATCGATATCCGGCAGGTGTTTCCGTACGATCCGCATTTCCTTGTCCATATCCGGAAAGTCCACCCAATGGTACAGGCAGCGGCGCTTTAAGGCATCGCTCAGCTCCCGTGCCCGGTTGGACGTCAGGATCACAAACGGCCTATGGATCGCCCGGATGGTGCCCAGCTCGGGGATGCTGATCTGAAAGGCCGACAGCAGCTCCAGCAGGAAGGCCTCGAACTCTTCATCGGCCCGGTCGACCTCGTCGATCAGCAGGACGGGCGCCTGTTCACCGGTGATAGATCGCAGCAGCGGCCGTTTCAGCAGGAATTCCGGCCCGAAGATGTGCGCTTCTTTTTCCGCTTCCGTGCGGGCGCTGCCCTCCTGGATCTTGATCGACAGCAATTGCTTCTGATAATTCCATTCGTAAACGGCCGAATGCACGTCCAGCCCTTCATAACACTGCAGGCGGATCAGCTCGGCGCCGAGGAAAGCGGCCAGCACGTTAGCCACTTCCGTTTTCCCTACTCCGGGGTGGCCCTCCAGCAGGAGCGGCTTGCCCAGGTGAAGCATGAGAAAAAGGGTGGTAGCCAGTTCCTCGTCAGCCACGAAACCCTGTTCACCGAAGCGTTCTATGATGGCCTCCAGGCCTGGTGTTTGGTTCATTCTTCTTTTTTTCCGAAAATGCCTTTCACTACGGAGCCCACCACTGAGCCGGCCTTGAGGGTATTATCTACTTCTTCTCCCGCAAGCCTCGCTTTAAAGTTGTCGACAAACTGGCCGAAAACGGTATTGGAAACGTCGGTTATGAGCCGTGAGCCGAACTGTGCAAGCATACCCGTGATGCTGATCTCCATGCTGCAGGCCACTTCCGTACCGCCGTCCTTTTCCACCAGGCTACCGCTCATCAGCATATCGGCGCTGCCTTTGCCTTTGGAATCCAGCCCCTTGCCCAGCAGTTGCATGTGGTATGCATCGGCATTGCGCTCCTGGAAAGTGACCTGCCCATTGTAACTGGCCTTTACCGGCCCGAACTTCAGCGTCACTTCGCCCTTGAAATTGTCCTCGTCGATCTGTTCGGAAAGGCTGGCGCCCGGCACACAGGGTACGATCCTGGCCGGGTCGGTCAGAAATCCCCATACTTTGGCGATGGGTTCATCGACGTGAAATACCTTTTCGATATTAGCCTTCATAATATTTTTATGGTTAAGTACAATCAAAATCTCCAATGGAGAACTTATTCCTTGAACAATGCTAAATGAGCATCGTCCTGGCTTTTAAAAACCCTGCCGCTTCGCACATGCGATAGCGGCAGGGCCCTTCCCTGGTGTGAACCTACTGTATTACGCCCTTCTGCTTCAGTATCTTCCATATCTTGATGGGCGTGATCGGAATGTCGATATGTGTGACGCCCAGGTGCGACAGGGCATCAACGATGGCGTTGGCGATGGCCGGCGGAGCGCCCACCGTAGGAGACTCCCCTACGCCTTTGGCGCCGATGGGATGGTGTGGCGACGGGGTCACCGTATGGCCCGTTTCCCAGCTGGGCGACTCCACAGCGGTCGGCACCAGATAATCCATAAAAGTGCCGTTCAGGATGTTGCCGTCCTCGTCGTAGATCAGCTGTTCGTACATGGCCGGCGCCAGCCCCTGCGTCAGGCCTCCGTGCACCTGCCCCTGCACGATCATCGGGTTGATAATATTCCCGCAATCGTCGATGGCGACGAAGCGGCGTATTTTGGGCTCGCCCGTCTCTTTGTCGATATCCACCACGCAGATGTAGGCCCCGGAGGGGAATGTCAGGTTGGGCGGGTCGTAATAATGGGTGGCCTCGAAGCCGGCCTCCATGCCCTGAGGGTGGTTGGTATAGGCCGCAAAGACGATCTCCTGGATGGTCTTGGCCTTTTCCGGGGCGCCTTTTACGGTAAACTTGCCCGGCTCCCATTCCAGGTCCTCTTCGCTGACTTCCAGCAGGTGGGCCGCGATCTTGCGGGCCTTGTCCCTCAACTTACGGGCCGCTACGGCAGCGGCGGCGCCGGCAGTCGGCGTACTACGGCTGGCATAGGTGCCCAGGCCATAGGGCGCCGTATCCGTATCGCCTTCTTCCACCTGTACGTGCTCGGCCGGGATGCCCAGCTCTTCAGCGACGATCTGCGCGTAGGTCGTCTCATGGCCCTGGCCCTGTGATTTGGTGCCGAAGCGGGCGATGGCCTTACCTGTAGGGTGCACCCTGATCTCGGCGCTGTCGAACATCTTGATGCCCAGGATATCGAAATCTTTCGACGGGCCCGCGCCGACGATCTCCGTAAAAGTGGAAATGCCGATGCCCATGAGTTCACCGCGCTGGCGCTTCTCGGCCTGTTCCCTGCGCAGTGCTTCATACCCTACTACATCCATGGCTTTCCGCAGGCCGGCATGGTAATCACCGCTATCGTACTCCCATCCCGTCGGGGATTTCCACGGGAACTCCTCTTTTTTGATAAAATTCTCCATCCGCAGCTGCGCAGGGTCTTTGCCGATCTCCAAAGCAAAGCGGTCGGTAATGCGCTCGACGGCGTGCACGGCTTCGGTCACGCGGAAGGAGCAGCGGTAGGCAACCCCTCCCGGCGGCTTGTTGGTATAAACGGCGTCCGCTTCCATGAAGGCCGTACCGTAGTTGTACGAGCCGGTCCCGATAGAGAACAGGCCTGTGGGGAACTTCGACGGGTTGGCCGAAGCATCTGTATAACCGTGATCGGCCAGGACCTTAAAGCGGGTGGCCAGGATCTTACCTTCCCTGGTTCCTGCCATTTCAGCTGTGATGTGGTAATCGCGGGCAAAAGAGTCGGCCTGCAGGTTCTCGCTGCGGTCTTCGACCCATTTCACCGGCTTGCCCACCAGGAAAGATACAGCGATAGCGACCACATAACCCGGATAGACCGGCACCTTGCCCCCGAAACCTCCGCCGATATCGGGCGAGACGACGCGGATCTTTTCCTCCGTCAGCCCGACATGGCCCGCCACCAGGGCGATCACCGTTCGGATGGCGTGGGGCGCCTGCGTGGTCATGTACATGGTCAGGTGGTTGTTCACCTTGTCATAATCGGCCACGCAGCCGCAGGTCTCGATGGATGCCACGTGAATACGCGGGATGTACATCTGCTCCTTCACCACCACGTCAGCTCCGGCGAACACCTTGTCGGTAGCTTCTTTATTCCCTGCTTCCCAGTGCCAGATGTGGTTATCCGTCTTACCAGGCTTGTCGGTGCGCAGCACGGGTGCATCGGGGCTGAGTGCTTTATAAGGGTCGATAATGGGCTTCATGGGCTCATACTCGACGATGACGGCCTCTTTACCGTCGCGGGCTGCATAACGGTCGGTAGCAATGACAGCCGCCACTTCCTGGGCCTGGTACATCACCGTATCGGTAGGCAGCACCATCTGTGTATCCGACATGATGGTCGGCATCCAGTGGAGGTTGTATTTTTCCAGGTCGCGGCCCGTAACGACAGCGAGGACACCGGGGACCTTAAGGGCTTCCTCGGTGTTGATGCTTTTGATCTTAGCATAGGCATAGGGGCTGCGCACGATATCCATGTGGAGCATTCCCGGCAGGTGGATGTCGTCTACGTAATGGCCTTTGCCCTGGATAAAACGGGCGTCTTCCTTCCTTTTCATGGAATGGCCCATTCCACCGATCTCTTTGGATGTTTTACATCTTATCATAACGTTAGGGTGGTTTTAGTTGAGTAAGGTGTTACACGAATTGCGGCTCGGTAGAGGGCAGTTCCTCCCCGCGCATTTTGGCGCCGGCGTACTGTATGGCCTTCACGATGTTGTTATATCCCGTGCAGCGGCACAGGTTGCCTGAGATACCCCAGCGTATCTCTTCCTCACTGGGATTGGGGTTACCGGCGAGCAGCTCGACGGCGCGCAGCATCATGCCCGGTGTGCAATAACCGCAGTGCAGGCCGTGGTTGAGGTGAAAACCTTCCTGAATAGGATGCAGCCCGTCCACTGTAGCCAGGCCTTCAACGGTAATGATCTCCTTCCCGTCGGCCTGAATGGCCAGCATAGTGCAGGATTTGATAGATTTGCCGTTGACCAGGATCGTACAGGCCCCGCAGTTGGAGGTATCACAACCGATATGTGTGCCCGTCAGCCGTAGTTGCTCCCTGATGAAATGGGCAAGCAGCATCCGCGGTTCCACCGTTGCGGTGCGCGTTTCTCCGTTTATCGTTACTGTTATTTCTTTTTTCATCGTTCTGATTGGTTTTAAATGTTCATCGAAAGAGGGCTCGCAGGCTGGCTCAGGCCTTAGCCCGATCCAGTGCTCTATGGATCATGCGCCTGGTAAGTACCCCGGCCATCGCGCGTTTGTATTCTTCGTCGCCCCGCAGGTCCTCGGAAGGGTTGCAGTCTTCGGCGGCCATTTCAGCGGCGCGGGCGATCACGGCGTCGGTCAGTTTTTCTCCTATGAGTGCTTCCTCAGAGCGGGATGCCCTCATAGGCGTGGGGTTGAGGTTGGTAAGGCCTATGCCGGCATGGCTACATATCCCGTCGCGGCCAAGGGTAAGTTGTACGGCCACCCCTGCTGTAGCGTAGTCGCCTACCTTGCGTTCCAGCTTATGGTAGGCGCTGCCGGTATGAGCGGGAGGTATGGGAATGCGGATCTCGGTGAGGATCTCGTTGGGTTGAACGGCTGTCATGTAGAATCCGAAAAAGAACTCGTCGATAGGCACGACGCGCTGGCCCTCCGAGCTGCTGACCACCACTTCCGCCCGCATGGCGAGCATTACGGCGGGATGGTCGTTGGCTGCGTCACCGTGCGCAAGGTTGCCCCCTATCGTGCCCATATTCCGCACCTGCGGGTCGGCGATCAGCTTCGAAGCGTCGGTAAAAATCGGGTATTTGGAGCTGATCAGCCCGGAATGCTCCAGTTCGGCTTCACGCGTCATGGCGCCTATCCTGAGGTAGCCATCCGACTCCCGGATGTAGGAAAGCCCGGGGATGTTGTTGATGTCAACAAGAAAGGAAGGAGACGCAAAACGAAGCTTCATCATGGGCAGCAGGCTGTGCCCTCCTGCCAGGATCTTTGCTTCGTCGCCATGTTGCTCCAAAAGGGCAAAGGCCTCTCCCAACGTTTTGGGAGCAGCATAGTCAAAGGGTGCTGGTATCATATACGTATGGTTTTATTTGTATTGTCGCTAAAATTAGAAAATAATTTCTAATAATGCAGGTTTATTTGGCGAATAAGCTTTGTATTTTAACTTTTTACCCAAAAACCCAGAAATAGCAAATGAATACCCATGAAAAAAGCCGATAAACGAAAGGTATTTACTCTGAAACCTCAAAAAGGCCTAGCCGAAGGATGCGGCGTCAACGGAGGCCAGGTTATGAGAAAGGCAGGACCAGTGCTCGCCCTCGTTCTCTGAAAGGTATACATTACCGGTAGAGGTACCGAAAGCGAGGGTATTTCCCGAAATGGCCAGGGCATGGCGGTAGACGATATCGAAGCAATATTCCTGGGGCAGGCCGCTGCGCAGTTGCCGCCAGCTCCGGCCGCCGTTTTCAGTAACACAAACGCAGAGCGCCAGCCCGTGGGCAACGCGCTCCTCGTCGCTGACGGCGGGAATCACCCAGGCCCTTTCGGGGTTTTGGTGGTCGACGGCCAGGGCAAAACCATAGTTCGCGATGCCTTGCTCGTCCGTCACGTTGTCCCATTGCTGCCCGCCATCTACGGAGCGGAAAATGCCGCAGTGATTTTGCTGCCAAAGCACTTCGGGCCTGGCGCGGCAGGCGAGCAGGAGGTGGGGGTCGTGGCCAACCTCCGCCCCCGGGTTGGGCAGGTATGCAGCTACGAGCCCTTTGTTGCGCGGCGCCCACGACGCGCCGCCGTCGCGCGTCTCGAAAACGCCGGCACAGCTCACGGCGATATATACGTGATCGCCATCGCCGGGGGCCACGACAATAGAATGGATAAAAGGGAAGTCGCGCCCGGCGCCGAACCACTGGTTCTCATCGAGGCGGCTGGGGTGGTTCCAAAGGCTTTCCACCAGGTGAAAACTGAGGCCATTGTCATCGCTGTAGAAAAGGCCTCCGGGCTCCGTGCCCAGCCACAGCCCGTCAGGCCTGCCGGGGCCGGCGCCCTGCAGGCACCATATCTTCTTCAGCGAAGCCGGCTTGCCCGGTTTCAGCATCGCACCGGCAGGATATACGGGGGTGGGCACCGGTTGCCACTTATGGCCTTCGTCAGCGCTGTAGTGCAACTTTTGGCCCCAATGGCGGTGCGCCAGCCCCACCCACCATGCCCGGGTGTGCTCATCGACGTGCAGGGCGGACACCGGCATGCCCTGAAAGTGCACCTTGCCAATGGCCCAGCCATTGAGCGAGCGCCGGTATTCAACCAGCCCCTTGGACGTACCGATCAGCAATACTTTAGATGGCATAAATGTCGGGATGGGAAGTGTTGGCCAGGTGCGGCTACTATCCGCCGGAGAGCGCCTGGAAAACGAGAACATCAGCATGGGCGCCGATCGGGTCGGTAAGCTTTTTCCGGTCGGAGATCAGTTCACCTTCCACGAATATGTTGACGTGCTTGCGCAGGCAACCCTGCTCGTCGACAAGGTAGTCCTTGATACCGGGATAGCGGCGCTCGACCTGTTCCAGAGCCTCCCGGACCGTTGGGGCATCGACCTGTTCCGGTTTCAGGCCGGGGAAAAAGCGGTTTAGCGCAGAAGTAAAGGAAACGGTAGCCATCAGGCTTCTTTTTTTGCTGATAAAAACAAGCGTTGCCATAACGGGCGGGCCCAGCGGTTAAATACGTAGCGGAAGCTCCCGTTCACCCAGACGCCGCTCAGCAGAAGGGCCGCCCCGAGATAGTAAACGGCCAGCTCGCCCGTTTGCAGTTCACTGCTCAAGATGAAATAACTGCCTGACAAAATCAAGGCCGCAGCAAAAAGCGTCCGGCGGCCTTTATAGTTCCAAAGCACCAGCGCCAGTGTCAGCGATGCCAGGCCGATGGATATCCAGGACGGCCAGCCCGGCTCGTGCTGGTATACCTTCACGCCGCTGCACAGGGTAATGGCACTGGAGTAGGCTAAAAGGCAAAAGGGGCACTTAGGGAGGAGCACGATCAGGATGCCCATCAGCGCACTGAGTGGTTTCCCTTTGTGTTTTACCCGATGAGGTGTATTACATTTGCAAGGATCGGAAGACTGCGACATCAGCCAGGCCGTTTTGTCGTGATCAAATGTCAATTATAGCGTAAATTAGCCTCAATTTAGAATATATTTTCTAAAAACACAGCTTTTATGAAAGAATTGTTGCCCCAAATCGAAGCCTGGACACAGCGCCAGGCGCCTTTCGCCCTTGCGACGGTTATCCAAACCTGGGGTTCTTCGCCCCGCCCGGTAGGCTCATCTATGATCGTTTCCAGTGAAATGGAGCTGGCCGGCTCAGTCAGCGGCGGTTGTGTGGAAGGAGCCGTCATAAGGGAAGCGATGCCGCTGATCGAACAGGGCGCCGCCCGGCGCCTGGCCTTCGGCGTGGCCGATGAAGACGCCTGGGCCGTGGGGTTGAGCTGCGGCGGGAAAATGCAGGTCTTCCTCGAACGTTTTTTCGCCTTCGACACGCACCCCGATGAGCAGGCTGCCTGGCAAGGGCTGCACAGCTGCCTGTCGGGCAACGAACCCTGTATCCTCCTGACCCTGCTCCAGGATGGGCCGGGGCGCCACACCCTGGTTTTCCCCGACGGCAGCACCCTGGGGCGGCCCGCCGGCCCGGATCTCAAAGCCGCGGCCCTGCAGGCCTACCGCGAGCGCCGGCACCAGGTAGTGGAAGCGGAGGGAGCCACCTACTTTGCCCAGGTTTTCCCACGGCGCAGCCGCCTGATCATCATCGGCGCCGCCCATGTCACCGTCGGCCTGGTGCAGTTGGCCAGCCTGTTCGATTTCGAAACCATCGTCATCGACCCGCGCGGGGTGTTCGCCAACAAAACCCAGTTTGCGGCGCCGCCTGATCAACTCTTCGTGCAATACCCTGCCGAAGTGTTAACCCAATTCGAACTCGACGCCTATACCTACGCCGCTATCCTCTCACACGACCCCAAGATCGACGACAATGCCCTGCACCTGCTGCTGCCTTCCGGCGTAGCCTACATCGGCGCTCTGGGCAGCAAGAAAACCCATGCCAAACGGGTGGCCCGCCTGATGGCCGCCGGCTTCTCCGAAGCGGCCATCAGCCGCATCCATGCGCCGATCGGGCTGGATATTAACGCGAAGACACCGCAGGAGATCGCGATGAGCATCATGGGGGAGATCATCAAAGTGAAGAATACCTATTTGTAGCAGTGCAAACTCCAGGAATAACGTAATCCTTCCAAAAATAAAAACAACCTAATTCACCGTAACCGCCCCAGCACATCCGCAGGAGTAAATACCTGTACTTTTGCATGGGGAGGCTCTTCTAATGCACGAGTAAATATCATAGGAATAATTTCCTGCTGGGCCCGGACTCCGGGAATTAACCGCGCCTTTTCCACCAGTTGTTGCAGCAAATGATCTGGATTTCGGACGGATGTCCATTTACATTCGCCCACAAGAAGAAACTTTTTGTCCAGATCATTTGCTGCAACATCCAACTCCATGGAATCACCCCTGGCGTTCACCCCCCACCAACGAAAAGCCTGATCAAAAGAAATGCCCTCTATGGGAAGCATAGGGATGCAACGGCGACAGAGGTTTTCCCACTCCTTCGCCACAAAATGGTTCAACTTTTGTGAGACACTTTCGAATACCTGGTCAACCAGGCCCAATTCAAGGCGAGACAAATTCGGCGCAACAAAAGAAAAATAAAAATTCATAAAAGGGTCAGCCACTTTGTAAAGACTCTTTTTATTATTCTTCAAAGAAGCGCCAAAAGGGGTTTCGCGGGCCAGGTATCCGAGTTGGATCATTTTATCCAGGAGGCGTGACAGATGCGTTGCCGGTTTTTGAAGCCTTCCTGCTATTTCGGACAGTTTATTTCCTCCGTTTCCCACAATAGCCATAACCGAATAGGCCTGAATGGACTCCCGCATATCATCCAAAAACAAGCGGGCTGGTTCCTCATGAAGCACTCCGAGCCGGCTCAATACGGCATCCTTCACTGCTTCCTCATAGGAAACATATTCCTTACGCAACTCCCAATATCTGGGCACTCCTCCCCAGGTAGCATATTCTATAACTGCTTGCTCAGGGCTTCCCGCCAAATGATCCATCAGCCACCCAGCCTCGAGGGGTATTATTTTCAGGATCTCATTTGCCCGGCCATAGAGCGGAGCGGAGCTATCCAGGACGATGCCCCGCATCATTTGCTGAGAAGAACCGCATAAGGCGAGATGGAATTTTTGCCGTTCCGGGCGGTCCATCAACTTTTGAATAACACTTGGTAAAGAACCTGAAGATTTGACCAGATAGGGAAATTCGTCCAGGCATAGGGTTGTGGAGCGTGTCAGGTTATTGTTCAAGTTCGTAAATAAAGACTCCCAATCAGGATAAACCACTCTGTCAAAACCCGGAATCTGTTCTCCGATGACCTGAGCCAGTTGGACTCTCTGAATAGCCTCATCAGCCTGAGGAGCAACATAATAAAAATCATGCTCCGATAATACCCGCTTTAAAAGGGTTGACTTCCCGCACCTGCGACGGCCGTATACCACTACCAGCTTGGGCTGAGCGCTGGAAAAAGATTTCTTCAGCCTTTTTATTTCCTGAGCACGATCATAGAAATTCATTAGATAAAAACTATGCCACACAAACATAATGATTGTCAAGCATAATTCCAAGGGGCAAGGTGGTACAAGGCCGCTTTCGAAACCGGCCCGCTCATCCCCCAACACCCTGGGCCTCCAAAAACCGGGATATCTCCTCCCAGCTCAGCGTTGCGCACTTCAGCCGCCCCGGGAACTCGCGGGCAGCGGCAAAAGCTTCAAAATCTTCCTCTGTCGCCGAAGGGGCGGGGGCATCGGGCTGCACCACCGCTTCGAAAGCCCGGCACATTTCCAGTGCGCGTTGCACGGGCTGCCCTTCCAGGTGTTTTACAAGAACGGAAGTGGCCGCCTTCGAAATGGCGCAGCCGTAGCCGTGGAAGCCAAGGCCGGTTATCCTTCCATCCTCCAGGCTGAAAAAAAGCTGGAACCGGTCGCCGCAGAGCGGGTTGTAGGCATCGAGGGTATAAGCGCTGCCCTCTCTTTTCCCGTAACCCACCGGATGGTTATTGTGCTGCAGGATGACCGACTGATAGAGCTGCTTCAGTTTTTCGTTCATGTGAAGAATTTTTGTGCCTCCCGCACCTGAGCCGCCAGGCGTTCGGCTTCCTCCCGGGTATTGTAAAGGGTAAAAGAGGCCCGCGTCGTACCGGGTATGCCGTAGTATTGCATAATAGGCTGGGTGCAGTGATGCCCCGCGCGCACGGCGATGTGCTCTGCGCTCAGGAAGGTGGCCAGGTCGTGGGGGTGCACCCTGTCGAGCACGAAGGACACGATAGCGCCGGCCTGCCGGGCCTCGCCGATAAAGCGCAGCCCGGGTATTTCCGCCAGCAGTGCACGAGCATACTGCCCCAACGCCTCCACCCGGGCCCGCACGGCAGGCCTGTCGAGCCGGCTGACAAAATCGACGGCGCAGCCCAGCCCGATCACACCCGCTATGTGGGTAGTACCCGCTTCGAAGCGCTGCGGCGGGGCTGCGAAGCTCGTTTCTTCAAACGTGACATTCCGGACCATATCGCCACCGAAAATTACCGGCTGCATGGCCTCCAGGTGTTCTGCCCGGCCATACAGAATGCCGATGCCTGTCGGCCCGAACAACTTATGGCCCGAAAAGGCGAAGAAATCCACCCCCCAGCCCGCTACATCTATTTCCAGGTGGGCAGCGCTCTGCGCGCCGTCCACCAGCACAGGGATGCCTTTCCGGTGGGCAAGGGCCGTCATCTCCTCCACCGGGTTGATGGTTCCCAGGGTGTTGGACAGGTGGGTGATGGCCAGCATTTTCACTCTGCCCGACAACATCTGCCGAAAGGCGGCCATATCCAGCTCGCCCACCGGGCTCATAGGGATGACGCCGAGCCGGGCGCCGGCCTGCCTGCAGGCCATCTGCCAGGGGATGAGGTTGGCGTGGTGTTCCATAGCGGAGATCAGCACCTCGTCGCCGGGCCGCAGGCGGGGAAGCAGGAAAGAAGAGGCCACCAGGTTGATGCCGGCAGTGGCGCCGCTGGTATAAACGATGCTGCCGGGGCCGGGGGCGCCGATCAATGCCGCCACCTTGCGCCGCACCTGCTCGTACTGCAACGTAGCCTGGGCTGATAGGCTGTAGATGCCGCGGTGGATATTGGCGTTCTGTTTTTCGTAAAAAGCCGCCAGCCCGTCTATCACTGCGCGCGGTTTTTGGGTGGTAGCGGCATTATCCAGGTAGGCCAGTTCCGGGTGGTGGGAAAAGATGGGAAATTGTTGCCGTATTTCTGAGGGTGCTAAACCAGGCATGATTACTTTTGTTGGCAGGCCTAAACGGGCCCGAATAGAAAAACATAATTGCAGCTAAGTGGTTTAGGAAAATCTAAAGTCATGATCACAGTAGAACAAGCCGTCGCCATCATTGAGCAAACGATCAAGGATTTTGGTGTAGAAGAAGTCCCGCTCGACGAGGCCATAGGCCGCGTATTGCGGGAGAACCTCTATGCCGACCGCGATTTCCCGCCTTTCCACCGCGTCACCATGGACGGCATAGCGCTGCGGTTCGACGCCTTTCAATCGGGCCAGCGCACCTTCTCCATCGAGGGCATCGCAGCGGCGGGGGCGGCGCAGCAGGCGCTGCATTCGCCGGGATCATGCCTGGAAGTCATGACCGGCGCCATGCTGCCCGAAGGCACGGACACTGTGATCCGCTACGAAGACCTGCACATCAGCAACAGCCAGGCGGAGGTGAAACTCGGCGAGGCAAAATGGGGGTTGAACGTGCATAAAAAAGGAGAAGACCGAAAGGAAGGCAGCCTCATCATCCAGGCGGGGCTAAAGATATCGCCCGCCGAGATCGGCGTGGCGGCCACCGTGGGCAAGGCCATGCTGAAAGTCAGCCGCCTGCCCAAAACGGTTGTCATCTCTACGGGTGATGAGCTGGTAGAAGTAGGCAAAGCCCCCCTGCCCCATCAGATCCGCCGCTCCAACGAGCACCAGCTCAAGGCGGCGCTGGCAAAGCACAAGCTCCGGGTAGAGGCCCGGCATTTGCGCGACGAGCTGGATGAAGTGGTGGCCGGCCTCGAAGCAATGCTGGCGGAATACGAAGTGCTCATCCTCAGCGGGGGCGTGTCGGAAGGCAAATTCGACTATCTGCCGCAGGCGCTGGAGCAGCTGGGCGTAGTAAAGTTGTTCCACAAGATCAAACAGCGGCCGGGTAAGCCCTTCTGGTTTGGGCAGGCGCCCAATGGCGCGCTGGTATTCGCCCTGCCCGGCAACCCGGTTTCTTCCTTTATGTGTACCCAGCGTTATATCGTGCCCTGGCTGGAGCAGAGCCTGGGCCTGCCCGCGCCGGCCTACCCCCGCGCCGTACTGGCGCGCGACACCACCTTCAAACCCGATCTCACCTACTTCCTGCAGGTGCGAACGGAATACGATGCCAGGGGGCAGCTGCTGGCCCACCCAGCCGAAGGGCATGGCTCCGGCGACCTCGCCAACCTGGTAGATGCGGATGGTTTTTTGCAGTTGCCAATGGGGAAGGATGTATTCAAAAAGGGGGAGGCCTTTCCGTTGATCGTTTATCGGTAGCCGGGCCACACCCTGCTTGAAGCGGTACCGTGATGCTGCCCCCGCGCCATAAACGGCTCCAGGTGATACTCCAACTCTTTGGCCCGTTTTATTCCATCAAGGGTTTCCTGAAAGCTGCATCGAATTCGTCGGCAGTCAGTACTCGAACAGGAGGGAAGTTGACTTTTTTCAAAACCTGAAAATCTTTATCAGTAACTATTCAGCAGGCGGCCTAAAATGCTTCTGAAGCAAAATTTTGTAGAATTTTTCTTGTCTAACCCCTTCTCATGGGGCTGTCTCAAAAGTCAAAACAAAAATATCGAAGCCAAATAATATGCTGTTTTTCGCGGCCTGGCCGGTTCTCCCCATTGGGGAGCCAGAGGGGCTAGGCCAGGCGGCGAAACATGATTTGGCACTATTTTTCAATTCCATACTTTTGAGACAGCCTCGGGTGGATTACAAAATTTTGCTTCAGGCCGTAAATCACCTTGATGCTGATAGTTACTATTGCGGTAAAAATCCAGTGAAGCCGAAAATCGGGAGCTAAAGAAACCAGAAAAACATTAGTGTCCAGAACCACCCTAATTCTATTCATTCAGCCATTTTTCTAAATCCCCCTCACTAATATGCTTTGCTTTAATGGCTGAATTAACCTTTTGAACCAGGCGATCAGCAAAAAATCGAGCCAACCAAGCTTTGATCTCTTTGAGTTCTTCTTCGGTCGGCTCAAAAGAGTATATTTTCAACAATTCTAACTGCAGGGAGCTAAACCTATTTTCTGTCATCCTGCTAAAAGATTTACTTAAGACACGAAAATTCCGATTAAAAAGTTCAATTATTGCGGCCCCTGCCAGCCTTCAAGCTGGCGTGAGCGTAGGCCGCATCCGGCCCAAGGGGGCACAATTTGCTATTTCCCGACGCTAGCTTCCTATTGTTTTTCGTTACCCGCAATAATGCCGTACCTTTTCCCCCTGAATTACTCACTAAACCATATCATGATGATGAAATGGCATTCCCGACTAAGAAGTAGCTTGTTCCTCTTAACGCTGCTATCTGCACAGCCTGCCGCACAGGCGCAACAGGCCGAGCCTCCGAAAGGCTTCACACAGCTGGCTTCGGTAGAAGGCATTACCGAATACCTGCTGGAAGACAACGGCCTGCACATCCTGCTCTTCCCTGACCAGTCCAAGCCCACCATCACCGTCAACGTGACCTATCTGGTAGGTTCCCGGCACGAGGGCTACGGGGAGACCGGCATGGCGCACCTGCTGGAACACATGGTGTTCAAAGGTACGCCCAACCACCCCAACATCCCGCAGGAGCTGACCGAACACGGCGCACGCCCCAACGGTAGCACCTGGTACGACCGGACCAACTATTTCGAGACCTTCAGCGCTACCGATGAGAACCTGCGCTGGGCCCTCGACATGGAAGCCGACCGCATGGTCAATTCCTACATTGCCGCCAAGGACCTGGAAAGCGAGATGACGGTGGTGCGCAACGAATTCGAGATGGGCGAGAACAGCCCCAGCGGCGTGCTCATGGAGCGCGTCCTGTCGACGGCCTACCTGTGGCACAACTACGGCAAATCAACGATCGGCGCACGCGCCGACCTGGAAAACGTGCCCATCGTGCACCTGCAGGCTTTTTACCACAAATACTACCAGCCCGACAACGCCTACCTCGTGGTGGCCGGCAAGTTCGACCCCATGAAAACGCTGGGGCTGATCAAAGAGACTTTCGGCCGCTTACAAAAGCCGGAGCGCGAACTGATCCCCACCTACACCCGCGAGCCGGTACAGGATGGCGAGCGCTTCGCCGAGCTGCGCCGCGTAGGTGATGTACAGGTGGTGAGCGCCGCCTATCACATCTGCCCCGGCAGCCATTCCGACTACCCGGCCGTCGATGTGCTGGTGGAGCTGCTGACCAATGAACCGTCGGGCCGGCTGTACAAAGCATTGGTAGAAAGCGGCAAGGCCAGCTCCCAGTGGGGTTATGCCGCCAGCCTGCGCGAGCCTGGCTTCGCCTACTTCTCCGCCGATGTGCTCAAAGACAAGAGCCTGGCCGATGCCGAAGCTACGATGATGGCCACCATCGACGAGCTGATCCAAAACCCGCCGTCGAGTGAAGAGGTGGAGCGCGCCCGCAAGCGCCTGCTGAAAGAGACTGAACTGGCCTTCCGCAGCAGCGACCGCGTGGGCCTGGCTATGAGTGAATTCCTCGCCCAGGGCGACTGGCGGCTGGGCTTCATCTACCGCGACCGCCTCGAACAGGTGACGCCGGAACAGGTGGCCGCCGCCGCCAAGCGGTACTTCAAACCCAGCAACCGCACCGTCGGCCGCTTCCTGCCCGACGCTACGCCCGACCGCGCCGACATCCCCGATGTGCCCGACATCGCCGCTATGGTCGATGGGTATAAAGGTAAAGAGGCCATCTCCGAAGGCGAAGCCTTCGACCCTTCCTATGATAATATCGAAAACCGCACCCAGCGCGGTGAAGTGAAAGGAACGCTGGAGTATGCCCTGCTGGCCAAAGAGACCCGCGGCGATGCCGTCACCGCGCGCCTGTCGCTGCGCTTCGGCACGGAACAGAGCCTGAAAGGCAAACAGATGGCCGCCCGCTTCGCCGGTATGATGCTGGACAAAGGCACGGCCAAACACAACCGCCAGCAACTGGAAGACAAGCTCGACGAGCTCAAGGCCCGCGTGCGCGTCGGCGGCGGCGCTTCCGGCGCTTACGCCACCATCGAGGCCGAGCACGACAAGCTGCCCGAAGTGATCAACCTGCTGGGCGAGATGCTGCAGCAGCCGTCCTTCCCCGAAGAAGAGTTCAACAAGCTAAAGGCCGAAGAGCTGGCTTCCATCGAGGAGCAGCGCTCCGAGCCCAACGCTATCGCCTTCATGGAGCTCCAGCGGCGCATGGCCCCCTATGACAAAGACGACCCGCGCTACACCATGACCTTCGACGAAGAAGTAGCCGCCATCAACGCCCTGACGCTCGATGACGTCAAGGCTTTCTACAAGGAGTTCTACGGCGCTACGGAGGCCACGCTGGCCGTAGTGGGCGATTTTGACACGAAAGCTGTGGAAACGGCCCTGGCCGGCAACTTCAAGGACTGGAAGAGCCCGTCCAGGTACGAGCGCATAAAGGATGAGTTCTACCAGCCCAAGGCCGAGAACGTGGAAGTCGAGACGCCCGACAAGGCCAATGCCTTGTTCCTGGCGGAACAGCCGTTCAAGCTGAACCAGGATAATCCCGATTATGCGGCCTTGCTGATGGGCAATTACATGCTGGGCGGCGGCTTCCTCAACTCCCGCCTGGCCGTGCGCATCCGCCAGAAAGAAGGCCTCAGCTACGGCGTAGGCTCCAGCTTCTCCGCCGATGCCCGGGACGAAACGGCGACCTGGCGCGCTTTTGCCCTCTACGCGCCCGAAAACGCGGAGGCCCTGGAAAAGGCTTTCCTGGAAGAGATCGAAAAAGTGCGCGCCGAGGGTTTCACCGCCGAAGAGGTGGCGGCCGCCAAGAGCGGCTGGGTACAAAGCCAGCAGGTGAACCGCGCCCAGGACCGCTCGCTGGCCGGCACCCTCAACAGCTACCTCGACCTGGATCGCACCCTGGAATGGGACGCCGCCCTGGAAGCCAAAGTGATGGCCCTGACGCCCGAGCAGATCAACGCCGCCATGGCCAAATACCTGGACCCGCAGAAGATGGTGCTCGTCAAGGCCGGCGACTTCGCCAAGTCGCGCCAGGCCAAGCCCTGACCCCGTACCCCGAAGCTTCCGCTTCGAGCAGCCCTCGTGCCGCTGACCTGGAGATCGGCGGCGCCTGCAAGCCAGAAGGCGGTGGGAGTTCCTGCCGCCTTTTGGCTTGGGAGGGGGGAGGGGGAAAGATCAGGCAATCATTCCCCTACTATTCGCATTCCCGCCTTTCCGCCGATCGGCGGCACATCCCTACCGCGTGATCACAATATAATCCCGGATCAGCGTCTGCAGGAAGCCGATCTTGTCGCGGGGTTGTTCCGGCAGGGCCAGCAGTTCGGTGAGGTGGGCCACCAGCTTGTTGATCACTTCGCGGTGGGCGTCGTTTTTGTACATTCGGTAGCGCGACACCACGTTTTTGATCAGCAGCATGTCCTGCTCGCTGAGCTGGCGCACCTCGGGGTACTGGGGCTCGTAATTTTCGAGGGTGTTGATGTTGAGGATATCGTCGAGGCGGAAGCGCAGGTTGTGGCGCACGCGGATGACGGTGGTGCCGGCCGTCATATCGCCCAGGCGCTGGTTCTTGTCAGAAGAGAGGATCAGCAGGATGGCCAGTATGCCGCCGGAGAACAGGGTGTCGGCCACGTGAAAGACGGCGCGCAGCAGGTAGTCGGTCAGCCCGGGCTCCTGCCCGTCGAGGCGCACCACTTTGATACCCATCGACCTTTTCCCCCAGCTCTGCCCGTCGGCCAGCACTTCCGACAGGAGGTGGTAGAGCATAAAGCCGCCGACGAAGGCCAGGGAAATGATGGC
Source organism: Lewinellaceae bacterium (assembly GCA_020636255.1). Classification (GTDB taxonomy): domain Bacteria; phylum Bacteroidota; class Bacteroidia; order Chitinophagales; family Saprospiraceae; genus JACJYE01. The sequence goes on along the minus strand of JACJYE010000007.1, from coordinate 232,166 downwards.
GCCGAACATGGGCGACCCTTCTATGCTGCGCAGGAGCGGCGTGATGATGGCCAGAAAAAAGAACAGGTAAAAAGCGAGCAGGATGGCGATGTCGATAAAAAAAGCGAAGATGCGCTCGCGCAGCGGCGCCAGCTCGTATTCGATGACGACGTTCTGGGTAGTGCGGATGTCGATGGTTTGCATGGCAGACAGATATTTGGGGCGCCTTTTTTACAAAGATAATACAAACAAAGCTTCCTTTGCTACAGGCCCTGCCGGCACAACAAAGCCATTCAGGGCAATCGCATTTGATTTTATGCTTTGCTAATCATCGGGCCTCCTGGATTTTGCCCGGCCTCCTTCGTTCATTTTTTGGGCGGCCAAAAAACGAACCAAAAAAGCCGCCGCCTGCGCAGCTTTGGCCTCCGGACGACGGAGTAGGCCTGCATCTGCCTTCCTCACATTACGGCCCTTCGGGCCTGAACCATGCGGAGCGGATGTTTGCTACCGACATTACCGGCCCTCCGGGCCTGGCCCTGTCGGAGAACAGGCTGCCTTGCCCCGGCCAGATGCCCGGTAATGGCCCAGCAGTGCTGCGGCTCAAGGATCTATAGAAACATCGTTCGGGGATAGTCCAATCAAGTGTGTCGCCACAGTCGCAATCCTTTGATATCCAGGCCAACTTGAAACCCTGAAACCAACCAGGAAGACTGGGTGATGGGGAGACGAGGTGATGGGGTGAATCTACAGGCCCAACGCTGAAACCTGAAACGAGCGAAGCGACTGATGAAATAAACTTTGAACAGTCCCTCGCGAACGGCGCCTTGCCCGGCCAGATGCCCGGCGGCAACGGCCCAGCGGGCCGTCATCTTTGTAGAAAGTAAGCCCAAAGCCTGCTTCCCGGCCCGGAGGGCTGGTATCTAATACCGGTAAACGGCACAATGCCTTAGAGCTGTTTGGAGGCCACCCTTTGAGCTACAAAGGTCACTTTTTTGGTGATACTGCGTTGCTTTTTTTGACCGTACCTTTGGGTACGCTCTTCAAAAAGACGCCTTGTCTCACCAAAAAATTGACGCTTTTCGCTATCAAAAGCGGCCGCCAAACAAGCTCTTAACGCCAAACCTGCTAAAGGCGGATTGTCCGGGAGGGGGCTACGGGGCTTCCGCTGTTGCTTGCATGGGTGCAATAGCCGGGATAATCGGCCTTATGGTTTTTTGGCTACCATTCAAGGCGAGGTTTTCTTCATGGATTATCCAAACATTCCAGAAGTGGAGCGCCTTCCCACGTTCGTGCCTGGGGGAGATGAAGAATACTTTTTTAAATGCGATGTAACTATTCAGCATGCAGCCTAAAATGCTCCTGAAGCAAAATTTTGTAGGATTTTTCTTGTCTAACCCCTTCTCATTCCCCTCGAAAGGGGAAGGGCGGATTACAAAATTTTGCTTCAGCCCGTAAATCCCCATGATGCTGAATAGTTACAATGCGATTGCCCTGCAAAGCCATCCCCTTGGGCATTTATAGTAAATTGTTATATTTAGTCCATCAATTTCCAAGCCCTGATGCGCGAGACGAGCTTTATACAGCAGAACAAGGACAAATGGCGGCAGTTCGAGCAGATCATGGAAAGCCCCCGAAAAGACCCTGATAAACTGAACGACCTCTTCGTACAGATCACGGACGACCTTTCCTACTCCCGTACTTTTTACCCCAACCGCTCGGTGCGCGTTTACCTCAACGGGCTGGCGCAACGCATTTTTTTCAGCATCTACAAAAACCGCCGTTCTCGCGCCAACCGCCTGTTCACCTTCTGGTCCGACGAGCTGCCGCAGCTCATCTACGAAGCGCGGGGCGAATTCCGGATGGCCTTTCTGATCTTCCTGCTGGCCTGCCTGATCGGCGGCGTCTCCAGCGCGATGGACGAGCAGTTCGCCAATGTCATCCTCGGCGATGCCTATGTGGATATGACGCTGGAGAACATCGAGTCGGGCGACCCCATGGCCGTATACAAGGAGAAAGGCGCTTTCGGCATGACGCTCGGCATCGCGATGAACAACCTCTTCGTGGCCTTCCTGACCTTTGTCATGGGGGCCTTTTTCACCCTGGGCACCATGGCCATCCTCATCCGCAACGGCATTATGCTGGGTGCTTTCCAATGGTTCTTCATCGAAAGGGGCCTGTTCTGGGACTCTTTCCTCACCATCTGGATACACGGCACGCTGGAGATCTCGGCCATCATCATAGCCGGCGCTGCGGGGCTGACGCTGGGTAAAGGGCTGGCCTTCCCAGGCACCTACACGCGCGGCCAGGCTTTCCAGCAGTCGGCACGGCGCGGCATACAGATCATGATCGGCATCGTGCCCATCATCATCCTGGCCGGTATCTTCGAGGGGTTCCTGACGCGGCATACCGAAACGCCGGATGTGGTGCGCGGCGCCTTTATCCTCGCCTGCCTGGCCTTCGTGCTGACGTACTTCGTCTGGTACCCGCGCTACAAAGCGCGCCGCGGCTTTGCCGCACCCACGCGCGAAACCAGGATACCGCCAAGCCGGGAGCAGCGCATCGACGTCTACAGCATCAAAAACGCCGGCGAGCTCTTTTCCGAAGTGTTCGTCTTTTACAAAAAACGCCTGGGAGCGATAACATTGGCCGTATTGGGCACGACGGCCCTATACACGCTGGTGGCCTTCCTTACCGGCACGGGCAACCCCTCGGAGCGCTTTTACTTCCCCAGCGACTTTTTTGGCACCGCCGGCGAGCTCGGGCAGTTCTTTTACAACCCCAAAGTACCGCTCTTGCCCCTGGCCAATGTGCTGGTGATGAGCATCCTCGCCTATTTTGCCTTTTACAACTTACTACGCGTCGAAGGCAGCAGCCGCAGCTCCTGGCAGCAGCACCTGTATGGCTTCCTGAAGGTGGCGGTGGCCATGGCAGCGCTGGAGCTGGTACTCTGGACCAACGACTGGTACACGCCATTCCTGCTGCTGGGGCTGATCGCCGTACCGCTGGTATGGGGGTTTGCCGCCCTGCGCGAAGGGGCCAACGCCGTAACGGCTTTCGGCAGGGCCCTGGGCCTCATCGGGCAGAGCTACGGCAAAGCCCTCGGCCTGTTCCTGATCCTGATGACAGTCGGCTACCTGTTTTTCGCGCTGGTGGACTCGGCGCTGGGCTGGTTCTATCTCGACCTTATCACCTGGGTGGTGCACCTGAGCGAAGCTGCGATGGCCGAGCTCAGCGCCGTGGTATTGACATTTGTTTCTATTTTTATCCTGCACCTGATCTACGTCATGCTGTTCATCGGCGGGGGGCTGTTGTATTACACCCTGCGGGAGGCGCGCGAAGCGCCGGCGCTGATGGATCGCATCGGGCAGATCAGGCTGCGGCGGAATATCAAAGGGCTGGAACAGGAATAGACAAGCGCATGGAAAAGTACAAATATCTGGTGGTTTTGACCCTGGCCCTTGGCTTCACGGCGCCCCTCGGCAGCAGCACGCCTTATGAGCAGTACCTGGAAGAAGAGGTCGGCCAGCGGGCCTTTGGGCAAAAAGACTGGGAGAAAGCCACCGATGGGCTCAGCTACGACGAACCGGCCTCCCGTAAGAAGCGCCGGGAAGAAGCCGAGAAACGGCGGCGGCAGGGCGACAGGGCCGGCGGTGAACGCTACGAGAGCATGCGCCGCCAAAGCGGCTCGACGATGGATAGCGAGCTGGCGGCCATCATCCTGAAAAGCCTGGCTATCCTGATCATCGCGGTGGTGCTCATCATACTGCTGCGCGCCATGCTGGGGCTGGAAGCCATCCCGCGCAATAAAAAGATAGAACGGAAGGCCAGCAGCGGCTCTCCTATCAACCTGGAAGACATAGAAGACAACATCCACGAATCGGACCTGGAGGCCTATATCCGCCAGGCGCTGGCCGAAGGCAACCATGCGCTGGCCATCCGGCTCTATTACCTGGCCATCCTCAAGGAGCTGTCTTTGCGGAAGGCCATCCGCTGGAAGAAAGAAAAGACCAACCGGCACTACCTGATGGAGATGCAGCAATCGCCACTGGCAGGGGCATTTGCCGAAGCGACCCTGATCTTCGAGCAGGCCTGGTACGGCGGCCGCCAGGTCGGTGAAAGCGAGTACAGGCAGATGGAACCGGCATTCAGGAGCCTGATGGAAAAAGCAAAAGGATAAGCGGCAGAAACGAGTTTATGTTCAGAAGAAAAAATATCATCTTTTACGCACTTGCACTGCTGGCGGCTATTGCGCTGCTGGCCTACCTCTTCGGCAGCCGTTCGCCGCAGGTTGACTGGCGGGAGTCATACAAGCCCGATAGCCGCGGCCCTTACGGCACCAAGGTGATCTTTGAACTGCTGCAGGGCTATTTTCCGGGCGAGCCGCTGACGGTGCTGGAAGACAGCATCAAGGGGCGGCTGCCAAACGAGATGGAAAGCGCCAGCTACATTTTTATCGGCGAAGCGCTCTTCATGGATTCGGCCGATCTTAAAACGCTTCTGGCCTTCGTGGAGGCCGGCAACCAGGCCTTTATCTCCAGCAAAACGATCCCATTCGACCTGATGTTCCACCTCTATTACGAGGAGTGCGAAGAGGCCTACTGGGACGACTATTCCTCCTTCGCGGATACGGTGGCTCGCCTGAACTTCGACCACCCTTCTCTGCAGAAAAAAGGCGGGTTCACCTATAAATACCTGGACCGATACCAGGTGGCGCCCTACAGCTGGAGTTATATCGCCCCCTACTACTTCTGCGGGCTGGAAGAAGGCCTGGTGTCCATCGGCACCCTCAATGACAGCCTGTCGATCTTCGCGCGGGTGCCATACGGCGAGGGTTATTTTTACCTGCACACCGTTCCGCTGGCCTTTACCAACATACAGTTGCTCGACGAAGCGGGGCTGGAATACGCCAACCGCACCTTTTCGCACCTCCATGCGGGCCCGGCCTACTGGGACGATTACAGCCGCGTGCCGGAATGGATGGGGCGGCGGCGCAACGAACGCCAGTACTACAACGCTTCACGCCAGCTGTCGAGCGAAAGCCCGCTGCAGTACATCCTGGGGCAACCCCCGCTGGCCTGGGGCTGGTACCTGCTGCTGGCGCTGGGGCTGCTCTATATGGCCTTCCGCGCCAGGCGGCGGCAGCGCATCATCCCCGTGCTGGAGCCCAATACCAATACTTCGCTGGAGTTCCTGTCCACCATCGGGCGGTTGTACTTTTTGCAGAACAACCACAGGCAGCTGGCGTTACAGCAGATCAAACTATGGCAGGGGCACCTGCGCGAGCACTATTTCCTGCAAACGCGGGAGATGGACAAGGCCTTTGTGGAAAAACTGGCGAACAAATCGGAAATTCCGGAAGACGCGATCAACAAAATCCTGTTACTTTGCCGGAATATCCAATCCTCCAATTTTGTTTCTGAAAACACCCTGATCGAATTCCACCGATTGCTGGACGATTTTTACAAAAACAGTAAATAGCTTTTTTTCATGCATATCGACGACAATAACGAAAACGACGCCACGCAGGAACCTGAAGGGCAGGAAGAGGATCACAGCCGTTTCACTCCGCCACCGCCGCCGCAGCAGGAAGCACCTGCCCCGGAGGTGGAAGGCCTGGAGCGCTGGCAGCGCAGCCGCATCGAGCTGGCAAAAGTCCAGGCGGCCGCCGGGCGGGTCAGGGACGAATTGCGCAAGGTGATCGTAGGGCAGGAAGAGCTGATAAGCCTGCTGCTGGCAGGCCTGTTCTCGGGTGGGCACGTCCTGCTGGAAGGGGTGCCCGGCATTGCCAAAACGCTGGCCGCCAAACTCATGGCGCAAAGCCTGGACGTCGGTTTCTCCCGCATACAGTTCACCCCCGACCTGATGCCCAGCGACGTGCTGGGCACCACCGTTTTCAATATGAAGACGTCCGATTTCTCCTTCAACGCCGGCCCCATTTTCTCCAACGTCATCCTCATCGACGAGATCAACCGCTCGCCGGCCAAAACGCAGGCGGCCCTTTTCGAGGTGATGGAAGAATACCAGGTAACGGTCGACGGCGAAACCTACCCGATGGGTTTTCCCTTTTTCGTGATCGCCACCCAAAACCCCATCGAGCAGGAAGGCACCTACAAGCTGCCGGAAGCACAGCTCGACCGCTTCCTCATCAAGATCAACCTCGACTATCCGAGCCTGGATGAGGAAAAGGCCATCCTGCGCCGGTTTCGCAGCGATTTCAAAATGGCCCAGCGCCAGCTCGTCAATGCGGTCTTTACCGCCGATGAGATCCGCGAGTGCCAGCAACTGGTGGAACAAGTGCACATCAAGGAAGAACTGCTGGACTACATCGCCCAGATCATCCACGAGACCCGCAATAACGGCGACCTGTTCCTGGGCGCTTCCCCACGGGCCTCGCTGGCGGTCATGAAAATGGCCAAATCTCTGGCCGCTATGGCCGGCCGCGATTTCGTTACCCCCGACGACATCCAGTACGCCGCTTACCCCGTGTTGAACCACCGGATCATCCTTACGCCGGAACGGGAAATGGAGGGATACTCGACGCAAGAGGTGATCCGGGATATCATTCAAAAGATCGAAGTACCGCGATAACGTGAAGCACCTCTTCCTGACCAGGCGATTTTTCCTGCTGTTCGGAGCGCTGGCCGTGCTCTTCGTGATCAGCTTTTGGGCGCCCTTCCTGTTCCCTGTGGCCCAGGCGCTGTTCGTGCTGGCGCTGGCGCTGGTGGCGCTCGACCTGCTACTGCTGTTCAACCGGCGGGTGGTGGTGCGCTGTGAGCGGAAGCTGCCCAAGATATTCAACCTGGGCGACCCCAACACCGTAAAGCTGGAGCTGGAGAACCAGTCGGCCCTGCTGCTGTCCATCTACCTGGTCGACGAGTTGCCGTTCCAGTTCCAGGACCGCGATTTCGGGCTTAACCTGCGGCTGAAAGCAGGCCAGGCCAGCACCCTGGAATACGAATTGCGGCCCGTAGCGCGGGGCGAATACAGCTTTGGCGCCACCCACGCCTTCCTGTCGACGGTGCTGGGCCTGGTTGAGCGGCGCTACATATCCGATCAGCCGATGAGTGTGCCGGTCTTCCCTTCCATCCTGCAGATGAAACAATTCGAGCTACGGGCTTTCGACCGGGTGACACACCACAAGGGTATAAAAAAGCTGCGGCGCATAGGGCACAGTTACGAGTTCGAGCAGATCAAGAATTATGTGCGCGGCGACGACTACCGCAGCATCAACTGGAAAGCCACTGGCCGACGTACCGCCCTGATGGTCAACCAGTACGAAGACGAGCGCGCGCAGCAGGTATACAGCATTATTGACAAGAGCCGGGCCATGCGCATGCCCTTCGAAGGGCTCAGCCTGATGGATTACGCCATCAACACCAGCCTGGTGATCTCCAACATCGCCCTGCAGAAGTACGACCGCGCCGGCCTGATCACCTTTTCCGACAAGATCGGCTCCACTGTCAAGGCGGATAGCAAGGCCACGCAGCTCAACAAGATCCTGGCGGCGCTGTACAAAGAGGAAGAACGGCCATTGGAGGCTAACTACGAACTGCTCTATTATGCTGCCCGCAAGCTCATCAACGGGCGGAGCCTGCTACTGCTCTATACCAATTTCGAAAGCATGTACGCCCTGGAGCGAGTGTTGCCCATCCTGCGCCGCATCAATACCTTCCACCTGCTCGTCGTGGTCTTTTTCGAAAATACCGAGATCCGCGATTTCGTCGAGACGCCGGTACAAACGCTGGAAGATATCTACCACCAGACCATCGCCCGAAAGTTCCTCGCCGAAAAATCCAACATGGTGCAGAAACTGCACCAGTACGGCATACAGGCCGTCCTCAGCCGGCCCGACGAGCTGTCGATCAATACGGTGAATAAATATCTGGAGTTGAAGTCGAGGGGGTTGATTTAAGGCTGCACGTTGAGCGTAGTTACAGTTGCAGGTTCACCCCTTCACCATGTCACCCCGTCTCCACGTCTCCTTGTCCCGCATCATCCCGTCACCCTCACGGGCGTAGGGCCAGAGCAACTTGTAGCAAGAAAGTTAATCGTATTCGGCATACTCCTGGAAAAAGCGTGTGATACCAGCCTGGCCTTTTTCCGTAACCGCGGCCTTCAAATGATAAGCGACGAGGCGGAGGTAGTGTGAAATAGCCTCTTCCGGGTTCAGGGGGTGGAACTGCATCGCTGCCTCTGATAACCAAAACCGGTTGATCAGCGACATGAAACGCACCTGGGTAGCGATTTCCGCAGCATCCAGATCGGGCCGCAGGCCTCCCTGTTCGGCCAGCATGGCGAAAATGCGTTCAAGCGACGCGGCCCGGCGCAGGGCTACGGCCTGATAATCGAAGCCTATGGCCCGCATATTCTTGCTGATCTCTACAATATTCAGGTATATGCAGCGGTAAGTGTATTGCACGTTGTATATGCTCCGCAACAGTTTCAGGTAGCGGTACAGCGAAACCTCGCCCGAAAAAAAATGCTTGTAACACTGGTCGTTCTCCTCGCTCAGCAGCTTCATGATCTCGTTGATCAGGTCTTCCTTTTTCGGGAAGTGGTACGACAGGTTGCCCGGGCTGATGCCCAGCTCCCGGGCAATATCCCTTACGCCGACCTGGTAAACCCCCTGATCGTTGAAGAGCGCTATGGCCCGCGCTAAGATCCGGCCTTTTGTGTTCATAGGTTTAAAATTTAGCACAATGTACTAATTTTATTTGGAAAAAATAGTACGTTGTACTAAATTTGCCGAACCGATCATTCAATCACCTATGTAGTGTTCAAAAAATAATTTGCCGCTTTGCATTTCGGCAACTTATTTTTTGATCGTTACATCAACATCAAGGATCATGAAAAACTTACCGTACAGCATTGAAAACCATCTGGGCGAGAAGCTCGTATTCAAAGCGGCCGTAATGGAAGACGGCGAAGAAAAAGTGATCGTCGAGAACTTCGTACAGCCGGGGGCCGGGCCTGTTATGCATGTGCACTTCAAGCAGGACGAGAGTTTAACCGTGCTCAGCGGGAAAATGGGCTACCAGGTCCTGGGCGAAGAAGAGCGTTTTGCCGGGCCTGGCGAAACGGTGCGTTTTAACAGGGGGGTCCCCCACCGCTTCTGGAACGCCGGTGAAGACATCCTCAACTGTGAAGGCTGGGTAAAGCCGGCCAATAGCTTCATTTATTTCCTGACCGCTCTGTACAATGCCATTGACAAGTCGGGCAAAGAAGCCCCCGAAGCCTTTGACGGCGCCTATCTCGTAACCCGATACAGAACGGAATACGACCTGCCGGGTATACCTGTCTTCGTAAAAAGGGTGATCATGCCCATTACGGTGGCCATTGGAAAGTTGTTGGGCAAGTACAAGCATTTCAACGACGCGCCGGCGCCTTTGCGTTAACACGCCCTCATCTCATCCCCCGGCCCTCGCCACAACAATTCAGCGTTTCACCCCAGGAAGTTGACAAGGCAGAACACTGCGCCTATCTTTGTCTGTGAACATTTTTCACCCAATCAAAAATATAGAAGATGAAGCGCAAAGAATTTCTTCAGGGCCTGGGGATGATAGGCGTCGGGTCCCTAATGGCCACGCCGTTGTTCAAATCGGGCAGAAAACTGGTGCCTAACCCCCTGCCGCCCAATTGTGCTCTGATCCCGACGGAAACAGCAGGGCCTTTCCCGCTGGACCTTACGGCAAATGGCGACTTTTTCCGGCAGGATGTCCGGGAAGACAGGGCGGGTGTTCAGCTCAACCTGAAGCTTAAGGTTACCGGCGCCGAAAACTGCGAGCCCATGCCCAATGTTCGGGTCAACATCTGGCATTGCGACAAGGACGGCCTGTACTCGGGTTATAGCCAGTCCAACAATCAGGGGCAGGCCGGGCTCACCTATCTGCGGGGCTACCAGATGACGGACGCCAACGGCGAAGTGGAATTCATCACCATTTTCCCTGGCTGGTACAACGGCAGGATCTGCCATATCCACTTCCAGTGTTACGTCAGCTCTGTTTATGCGGCCATTTCACAACTCACTTTCCCGCTCGACGCCAAGAACGCCATCTACGCCGCCAACCCGGCCGTGTATACCAAGGGCGCCGACCCCCTGTCCTTCAATTCCGACAACATCTTCGCCGACGGGTATGCCTACCAGCTGGCAACGCTGACGGAGAACACAGAAACCGGCGGTTACGATGCCTACCTGGAAGTAACCATCCAGGGCTCGGGCGTGACGGGCCTTGCTGAGCTCGAACCCGAAACCGGAGGCCTGTTTAAGTTGGGGCAGAACTTCCCCAACCCATACCGCGGCACGGCTACCATCCCCTTCCTGCTGAACGACAAGGCCGAAGTCCAGCTCGAGCTGTTCAACCTGGAGGGTAAAAAGATCGCGACTATCCGCCAGGGCCAGCTGCTGGCCGGCGAACACCAGATCACCCTCGACATGGAACAACTGGGCCTGCCCGGCGGCAATTACGTCTACCAGCTGCAAGCCACCAGCAGCCAAGGCGTTTTCAGGCAATGCAAAATGATGACGGCGGAGCAATAGGCCCGGCCGGCTATTTTTTGCCCGTCGCCACTTTACCGCCCAGCCAGGCCATCGGGATGTAGGCGGCTATCAGGTCCAGGGCGCTGAACCAGGGCGGTGCGGGAAGCATAAAGACATTGGTAATGCCTCCGATCAGGAAAAAGATGCCGATGCCAAGCGCGAACCTCATCTTGTAGCTTGCTGCGATGAAAGCGGCAAGCCAGGCGCCGGCGAAGGTACCCAGAGCGTGGGCCAGGAAAGGGAAGAGGAAGTGTTTGGGTTCAAACAAGTGCATGGCCGCTTTTATGCTCTCCATATTGGTGACGTCGACGCCCTCAGGCGGGGGGATGACTGAACTGCTCAGCATAATAATGCCCATATTTACGGCGCTGCCAAAAACAAGGCCTGCCAACGCGGCCAGGATATTCCTTAACATAGGGTTCATACGCGTTTTTTTATGTGGTTATCGAATCAAGGTTTTCAGTGAAAAACGGTGACCGCCAGCACTACGATCGCGAGGCTGGTAAGCAAAGCCACCTTGCCCAGCGTTTCGAGCTTTTTGAAGTGCGCTTCCGAATCCGCGCCACCCATTTTAACTTTTTTACCCACTGAACTGATCATGCCGATCAGCGCGCCCAGTACGATGACCAATGCCAGTTTAGCCATCAACAGTGGCATGGAGGCCAGCTCGCTCCAATGGGGCGTCATCAGCGCGATCCCGGAGGCTAGCAGCAATGCCAGGCCGATATGGCCCATTCTGCTCAAAGCCAAAGTGTTCAGCCTGAATTTCAGTGCTTCCGCTTTTTCCATCTTTGCGCTGGCCATGCCCAGGAACATAAAGGCCAGGCTCGTTCCAAGGCCCATAGCCAGGCCAATGAAGTGAATGAACAACAATACTTCTCTCATGATATTTTATTTGTGGTTTAAGGTTGCATAACCAGCAGCCTGGCGCTCTACCCGCAACAAAGGGCCCCGATCAGGGCCTCCCTTCCACCGGCCTTATATGTGTGAATATCCTGCTTTGCCTGGCCTGGAAACGGCCAGTAAACAAAAAATAAGGAGTAAATACCGTCGCGCCTGTTACAGGGGACGAACCAAGATAAGGTTTTTCCTGAAAATTGTACAGATGTAAGATGCCAGTTGGAGGCTGTCTCAAAAGTATGGAATTGAAAAATAGTGCCAAATCATGTTTCGCCGCCTGGCCTAGCCCCTCTGGCTCCCCAAGGGGAGAACCGGCCAGGCGGCGAAAAACAGCATATTATTTGGCTTCGATGTTTTTATTTTGACTTTTGAGACAGCCCGGGCAAGAAGCCGCACAAAGGCTTTGCGGGCCTTTGTGCGGGCTTCTTGCGGTTTCGGGTGATCACCTCTCTTTTAGAACACGTATTTCATGTTGGCCCCGCCGAAGTAGTTGATCTCGTTCGGAGCGGGGATATAAGCATCGGGAAGCTGGTTCAGGAATACCATGTAGTAATACTGGGTTCCCGTAATGTTGTTCGCGCCGGCATACAGGTTGAGCTCGAAATGGCCGAAGTTCTTCCTGAAGCCCAACTTGGCATTAAGCACGCCATAACCCGACGTCTGGTTCAGCTCGTCGGAGGTGAAGTACATAGCGTCCCGGTAGTTGTAGTGAGCGTTGCCGTACAAGCCAACGCTGGTCTCGAAGTCGAAACCGAGGTTGAACACGATGGGCGGCACGCCTGCCACCTCATTGCCGCTGTAATCATACACCAGAACGCTGTCCTGGTTGCTGGCGCCTTTGCCCACCCGCTGGTACACGAAATCATCGTACTTGAAATTCGACACGGTAAGGTTGGCGAAAGGGCGGAACGACCGGACAAACCCGTCGTTCGAAGCCACGGCCGTGTATTTGACGAGCAGCTCCAGGCCTTTGTTGTCCAGGCCGCCGCCGTTGACGATGTACGAATACAGCGTAGCGGTATTATCCGGGTTCTGCACCGATACCGCCGTCATCTTGTCGGTGAACTGTGCGCTGAAGGCCGCCAGGGTATAGAACAGGCGGTTGTCCATGAGGCTGCCCTTAGTCCCCAGCTCGATCTGAGTGCCTTTTTCCGGCTTCAGCCCGGTATTGACCTCACCGGTGGTGGGGATGTAAAAATAGGAGCTCACCGGCGCTTTGTACCCCACCGTATAAGCGGCATAAACGGAGGCGGCCTCACCTACTTTTTTGTTGATCGCCAGTGTGGGCGACAACATGTTGTCGTACGTGGCCTTGTACTCCTGAGGCACGGTATTGCCGGGATGGTTGTTGGACGATGCCCACAGCCGGTCCTGAAGGCTCAGTGCCATGGTGCTGTACCCCAGCCCGGCAGTGATGCTGAAGCCCTTGGGCGCCTCAAGCGTCCACTGCGTAAAATAGGAGGCCGTCGAGCTAGTAGTGGCCTGTATGCTCCTCACGTTGCCGGCCACGTTGTACCCCCCGAGGTTGGTGCTGTCGGCCACCATCTGGAAGCCGGTGGCCAGCGCATTCAGCCGCTGCATTTCGGCGCCGGCCAGGCCCGACAGGCTGAGGCCGCTGCCCAGCGGGAAGTGCATGCTGAAAGTAGAACGGAAGCCGTAGTTCAGCGGGCTCTTGTCCGTCCAGCCGCCGGCCGAGCTGTTGTTCAGGCTTTGGGCGGAGCCGAAAACGCTGGTGGTATTGGAAAGGTGGCTTCCGAACGCATAGGTATGCCCCACCCCTGCCCTGAAAGTAGTGACGGCCGAATGGGCGTTGTTGGCGATGTAGCGGGAGTTGCCCGAGTAGTCGAAAGCTTCGTACTGCTCGATGGTCATTTCGCCGTTGCGCTCGTCGTAGCTATCGCTGAAGCCGGCGAAAGCTGTGAGGTTCTGCTTGTCGTTGAGGGCAAAATCTCCCATCACGCTGACGAAGTCTTTGTGCGAAGCGGTATGCGGCATGTAACCGTCGAACTCCTGGCGCCCGTAGTTCACCAGCAGGGAAGTGTTCTCTTTGCCTATCGACAGTTGCGTGGTCGTGCGCAACAGGCCGTAGCTGCCCAGCAGGGCCTCCTGGCTTACCGAGGTTTTGTTCTTCTCCGCCTTGCGCGTTTGCAGGTTCACGACGCCGGCGATGGCCATCCCGTAAAGGGTTCCCGAGGGGCCTTTGCTCACCTCCACGTTCTCGGCCGAGCTGTAGTCGATATCATCCAGGACGGTTATGCCCTCCGCATCGGTGATGGGGATGCCGTTCAGGTAAACCTTCGAGCCCTGGCCGTCGAAGTTGCTGTTGATCCCGTTGGTGCCGCGCAGGCCGTTCCCGTATCCTCTGATATTGAACGACTGGCCGGCAGAGATGGTCCTCCGCTGCATGAACACGCCCGGCACGTTCGTATTGATCGCATCGTCGAGGTATAGCCCGGTAGAACGCTGAAGTTCCGGCCTGCCCAGTTTGACGATGGAAACGGGCTGCTGCAACAGGGCCTTGTCGGGGTTGGAAGTAGCCGTGATCTCTACTTCGTTCAGCGTGCTGGCCGCGGGCTTCAACCCAAACTGCAATTCCCCTGAGCAATCCTCCACCGTCACGCGGTAGGTTTCGTAGCCGATGTACGACACGGTTAGCTCCATACCTTTCGTGCACGTTATGGAAAAAACGCCGTCCTTGTCCGTAGAGGTACCGCCCCGGCCCGAGGCCAGTACGGTGGCGCGGGCCAGAGGAGCCCGGGTGTCGGCATCGAAAACGCGGCCATTCAGCTGCTGGCTCCACGATTGGAAGCCTGCCAGTAATAGTATCGTCAGTATGATATATTGTTTCATTGTTGTTGTCTTAATGCTTTAAGAAATAATCTGTGGTGCAAAATGCCGTATCCCGGCGGCTACAGCTCATGCCGTAACACATGCCGCCACGGGCATAGCACTGCTTAATTAGTGTTCAAACCTGAGTCATCCCGAATTTTAGGGCCATCCAAAACAGGAAAACCCCACCCCTTTAGGGGCGAAATATCGGTAGAAGGATACCCAAAAGCTGGTTACCGTGCCGTGAGGTACGGCATAAATGCACCGAGCCGGGCGTATATTCCGTACCTAAAGGCACGGAAGGCTTTGGTTGGCGCCACTTCTACCGATAGTTTGTGCCTGGCGGCGCTACCTTGGGTTCGCCGCAGGTACAATTGCCAGAATTCGGGATGAGTCATGCGAATCAGGGGCTAAATGCCCGGCTAACGGCCCGGCGGGCCGTCATCTTTGTAGCATAAACGGCTAAGGCCTGCTTCCCGGCCCGTAGGGCTGGTATCTAATACCGGTAGATGGTGCATTGCCTTTGAGATAGCGGCACTACTGGGCCGCAAGCAATGGCTTTTATCGATTCTCTGCAAAGATATTGGCCTCCGGCCAGCCGGAACAGGCTCAAACGGGCCAAGCACGGGCTTTCCGGGTTCTTCCCAGTGCACCATCACCTTCTTCTTTAGCCCCTAATTCGCATGAGTCATGTTTGACGGTTAATCAGAGCTTGTCAGGAAGGGTAACTATTTAGATGGCAGGTAAAAGGCATACTAAACAGTTACCGGGGAAAGCATTTCAGGAGGGGGAGCTGGCGGTGGCAGGAAAACGGGAGGCCGGTGAAAAGCATAGGTAAATACCTGTTGCCGGGCCTTTTTAAGGCTTAAGGCAGGCCAAAGCGATACCTGCGGGCAATACAGCGACCTGAAGAATTGGGCCAGCCGCTTGCGGTTTTCTTTATTCTGGGCATCCTTACCCAGCGCATAGGCGATGAGATCCTGCAGATGCTGGTTCAGCCGGGCCTCTTCGTGGTCCCACCAGCAGCGATACACGAGGGTATCGCCCGATACGCTGACGCTGGCCACATCGTACATCTGCCCTTCGTATTCAAACTCCTCCGGCCCTTCCCAGCGCAGCTTTAACCGGGCGTCTTGCCGGGAGAACTTCAGCACGGCCAGTTCTTTGTCGTCCAGCCCGCTCCTCAGCTGGCGCTTCACTTGTTCATTGACAAGGCGCTTTCGGTATTGCAGCCAGGTGTAGGTTGCAATAAGAGGAGTAGTCAGGCAGAACAGTATGAACAGGCCGGCAAATTTGCTTCTCAAGCTGTATCTATTGTGCTTTTGCGATGCCCTTCCCTGGGCAAACAATAACGCAATTTACAAAAAACACCGAATGCCGGGCTACCGTGGGCCTTTTTACAAAACGATCGCCCGGAACGTCATAACTTGTTTGAAAGCCTTATTTTCTGATCTCAAACGGCGTGGCGGGCAGGCCTGAGGGCGCGTACAAATTGGCGGTATCGGGGTTATCCGCCCAGGCGTACCGAAGCGCCGCCGGGTGTTTTATTTCAGGGTGCCAGACAACCACCTTGTTCCCCCGGGCCCGGCATTTTGCCCAACGGAATAACAGCCCGTCGGCCGACAGGGCCATGCCCTGTATCGGGGAGCCACCCTTTGCAACCAGGCCGCTGCCGGCATGATCGAACCGTATGCACACCTTCTTCCGCCCAAACTTATACGACACCGGTTTGGGGCTTTCTGCAGCCAGCTCCGCTTCGCCGTAGGCCATTTTCCGGGCCAGCAGGGCCAGCCGGCGCCCTACGCTCTGCTTATCCATGGGATGGATGTCGTTCCACGCTCCGAGATCGGCCGTTACGGCCATGCCGGTATTCGGGATGGCCAGCGTCTCCAGTTGTTCCTGGCGCAAAGCGGCCCACTGGCTTTCGGTGGGCTGTGAGCGGGCTTCCATGAAGTTGGCCAACTGGACGTACAGGAACGGGAAATCGCCCTGCCCCCAACGCCTGCGCCAATCTTCGATCATGGTGGAGAACGCCCGGCTATACCCCTCCGGCCTTTCCGTATTGGACTCGCCCTGATACCAGATCACGCCTTTGATCCTGAAATTACGCAGCGGGTGGATCATCCGGTTGTACAGCCCGCCGGGCTTCCACCTGATGAAGGTTTGGGGTTGCAGCGGCGGCATAAAAGCGCCCGCCTTGTATTTCCAGGCGCCCCGCAGATCCAGCGTATCGCCGGCAGCCGCCAGAAAATAGGGCTTATCGGTTATAAAGCCGCCTTGCCCCAGGGAGTTGACAACCCGCAGGGCAATGGTATTCTGCCCCTCCTTCAGCACCGCTCCATCAAAATAATAACGCCTAGGCGGGTATTTGTAGCCCGTCGTGCCCACCTGTTTCCCGTTGACATAAGCGAAGTCCTGGTCGACGATAGTACCCATCCACAGCAGGGCAGGCTGGCCGGCCATCCGGGCAGGTACTTCTACCACTCTGCGAAACCAGACGACGCCATTGGTGTCGCCTATGGCTTGCTGCGCCCAGAAGCCTGGGATGTCCATCTGTGGCCAGGAGCTGTCGTCGAGGCCCGGTGCGGCCCAGGCCGGCGAGCCGTTGCTGAGGCCCTGGTCTTTGGCGTTCAGGCTGTCGTACCAGGCGCCGATGCGGGCTTTATCCGCCGCCTCAATGCTGTCGATAAGCTTGTCGTCTTTGAACCGCTGCAGTTCGGCATAGGCTTCCGGAAAATCGCGGAGCGCCGATTCGCTCATCCAAGATTCCACCGGCGAGCCACCCAGCGCTGCGTTTATCAGCCCTACAGGCGCGCCGGTTTGTTCGTATATCTCTCTCGCAAAAAAATAGCCTACGGCCGTAAAACCCAGGATGGTTTCCGGGGCGGCGGCCACCCAGGCTCCGTCGTCGAGGCCGTCATACTCCCGCTTGAAATCGTATTTGTCGGGCACGAGGAACTGCCGGATCATCGGGCTGCCGGGCGCTGCAACCAGGCTGCTGTACTTTTCCTTCACCCGCTCCATCGTCAGCTCCATATTGGACTGCCCGGAGCAAAGCCAGACATCGCCGAACCAGACGTCTTCCACCGTCACCTCATTGGAAGCCGTAAACCGGAGGCTGTACGGGCCTCCCGCCGGCTGCGGCGGCAACACGATGGCCCATTCTCCCGACGGGCTGGCCTGTGTTTCGTAACGCTCCTGCTTGAAATCCAGCCGCACCCGCTCATTCGCGCCGGCCCAGCCCCAGAGCTTCAGGCTGTCATCTCTTTGCAGTACGGCCCCGTCGCTGATCAGGCGCGGCAGTTTGACCTGTCCGCTCAACGCGCCAGGATGGAGTAGGATAACGGCAAGGGTAAGGATGTTTAGAGCTTGTTTGAAGGCCACCCTTTGGGCTAAAATACGTCCCTTTTTTGAGGATACTGCGTTGCTCTTTTCGTCCGTACCTTTGGGTACGAACTTCAAAAAGCGCCTGGTCTCTTCAAAAAGTTGACACCTTTTATCTCCAAAAGTGGCCTCCAAACAAGCTCTCAGATATTTCATTTTTTCGGGTGTAGATCGGGTTGAGAACCTAAAGATAGGCACATTTGTGGCGGAAGGGTAAAAAGTGGGGATAATAGGGTATTTTAGTTAGGCGATTGCCGGGACGGTACAACCGGGCAAGAAAATAATAGCTATGGAAAAACTGAGTAGTGCACAAATCGAGCAATTCATAACGTGCGGTTATGTAAAGGTTGAAAATGCTTTTTCCCGTGATATTGCAGATTCTTGCCGGCCGATCTTATGGAACGCTATTCAACTAAGCCCTGATGAGCCTGAAACATGGACAAAACCTGTTATCTGGATTGGAGAGCTTGGCTTTGAGCCTTTTCAAAAAGCAGCAAATACGGCTATTTTAACCAACGCTTACCATCAATTGGCGGGTGACAACTGGTTGCCACGTAAGACTTTGGGTAGTTTTCCCATTCGATTCCCAAGTACGGAAACTGCGAATGATACGGGTTGGCATGTTGATGCCAGTTTTCCGGGAGATAACCCGAATAATTATCTTGAATGGAAAATAAACATCAATAGTAAAGGGAGGGCGTTATTAATGTTGTTTCTCTTCTCAGATGTTTCAGAACAAGATGCGCCGACCAGATTAAAAGAGGGTTCGCATTTGGACGTAGCAAGATTACTTGAACCAAAGGGAGAAGAAGGGCTTGCCTTTATGCAATTGGCGGAAAAGCTGGAAGGCATACCAAAAAGAAAAGAAGTTACAGCTACAGGAAATGCAGGAACGGTATATCTATGCCATCCTTTTTTAGTTCACGCAGCACAGCAGCACAGAGGCAAGGCCCCTAAGTTTATGGCTCAACCTCCCCTGTTATCCAAAAATGATTTCAACATCTTTCAGCCTGTTGAAATGGGTTGCCCAATAGAACAAGCTATTATTAGAGGAATCAGAAGTTCCAGCTGCTAGTTTGGAGGCCACCCTTAGGGCTAGAAAGTAGCCTCCAAACCAGCTCTTTAGCTTCGCTATTCGATCTTCAAAAACTTGCCGCCTGTAAACTGCCCTTCACTGCCGATCTTCAGAGTGTAATATCCAGGCTCCAGGCCGCTGACATCTACCCTATGCCCGGCAGAAAAATGGGGGGCGTCGAGCACGAACTGCCGAACCATGACGCCAAGGGAATTGAACATTTCCACCATAATACGCTGCTGATGCAATTCGCCGGGTAATTTTACCGTCAGGAAATCGGTGGCAGGATTGGGGAACAACGAAACGGAAGCGGTGGCCAACGCAGAGGGTTCTTTTGCGTTGACGCTCCCCCCCGATATATTCAGGGCTGCAGCCACTGATGCGTATACATCTGAGAAGACAAAGCCCGCTTCAACATCAGGCAGGCCCCCGTTCCAGCTTCTAATAACGAAGTATGGCAGGCCGAGGCCGGTGGCATAGCCATTTTCCACAAAGGCCCGCTGGTCGTAATCCTCATCGAAACCAAAGAATACATATTCCGGCCCCTCGTAGCGCAGCCCGACGAGGTATTTTTTGTTGTTCCCGGACACGTGATAGCCTGCTTCGAAATTTGTCAATTCGAGGATCGGCGCTGTAACCCACAGTTCATTGAGCGAGGTATCCACATTCGCTACCGGGGCTATGCCTACCATTTCCAGCTCGTTATTATTGAAATGGCCATCCCCATTGGCATCGGACCACTCGTAGACATAGCCGTTGATGTTTTCCAGGCCGATGGCGCCAAAACTTGGGCCGAAGGAGCCCGTGGCCACGTAAAACTGGATGTTCTCCAGAACGACTTGCTCCCCATACGGAAGATCAAATCCGGAGAGAAATTCGATGCTGCCGCCGCCGAAGTCAGTATAAGCATTGTTTACAGACGGCCGCTCATTGTCAAAATCCCAACCACCTTTGCAGTATGTATGCTCACTTAAAATGAACTTGCTGCTCTGCTGGTTGTCAGCCATCGGAACCTCTACGCTGTCGCTGGCAACCTGATAATCAACATAATACACTCCAGCGCCTTCAGCAGGCAGGTAGGCCGGCAGTGCGATAAATCCGGTGTCCCCGGCTGCTATCAGATCAAGGGAGACAGATTGTTCATAAACCTGCACGATGGGGCCCCCTTCCAGTTCCTGATGGCTCACCCTTGCCGTCAGGGTGGTGTTCACAGCGTCGTTCAGGCCTTTGTTCGCTACATTGGCCCCGGGGATGAGGCTGAAATTGCCGGCCGTCACCTGTCCGGCAGGCATGGCCCCCAGCGGAGCATTGACCACGCTGCTTTTGCCGATGCCGATGTCGTTTGGAAACTTGTATTGGCCGATGGTCATATTGACCGGGCCGTTGGCGAGCTCGGCCCGGATGGCCTGGCCGGCTTCGTATGAAAGCATGACGGCGGGAATATTGAGGAGCGAAGCGTGATAGGCGCTAACGAGAATGTCAACGGTACCCATGCCAGGTTGTGTGTTGAAAATGACAACGGCAATGGCCCCGGCATTTTGGGCGTTGATCAGCTTGGCCCCTAAAACACAGCCGCCAAACCGGTCGACGAGGACAATCTTACCGTTTAATTCAGCAGGGTTTATCGCTTCGTTGCAGCCACAGTTAGGATATTCTGAATTGTCGAGAATAAATGCAACATCGGCCGTCCAGATACCCGCTGTCACGTCTGGATCGTACAGTCCGGGTGAGTAGTCGTAGATACCGGCAATATTCGCAGGCGAGTTGACCAGTACGAATTGCGCAGAAGCAGTGAGCAAGGCGAAGCTTGCGATGAGCGAGAGAATAAGTGTTTTCATTTGACAAACATTTAAAGTAGTGCTCAAAAAACAGGTTCTCCATTGGAGGTTTTGCGATGTGGCTTGTCTTCCAGCTTTGCTAAAGCATCGGGCCGGCGCCACATCTCGCTTTTTTGATCAGTACTTGGTTAAAGAATGGGTTATACAGTTTCGAATGTCTTTTGTCACGATATACCTGCAATTTCCGCCCTTACCGGCAAGAACTGCCCCAACAGTTCTTGCAACCAACAGTAAATTCCTTGCATAATGTGGCTGGGAGCACCGGCGGATGGCTGGTGCCTGCGCAGGCCAGGACGGAGGGAAGCTAGCTAATTTCCATTCTCCCGATACTCCGTTGGAGTCATGTTAAATTCCCTGTGGAATACCTTGGCAAAGTAATCCGGATGCTGAAAGCCGGTGTCGAATGCAATAGAGGTGATCGAACGCCCGGGATCTTGTAAGAGCCGGCAGGCCTCCTGCAGGCGTACGGACCGGATAAAATGATTGGTAGACAGGCCGGTGAGCGCTTTTAGTTTGCGGTGGAGTTGCGAACTGCTCAGATAAATCGCTTCGGCTATATCCTGGACCTTCAGTTCGTAATCGTCGAGCCGGCCCAAAACGACGTTGCGCACCTGTTGCACGAAAGCATGGTCGGAGCTGGATATAGCGTCTTTATCCGCGGGAGCCTGTACGGCTGAAAATCCGGCAGCAGCCAGATAGTATTGTTGCAAATGCTGTCTGCCTTCGATCAGTTGCGCCATCCGGACCAGCAGTTCCTGCCGGTCGAAAGGTTTGGCCAGGTAAGCATCGGCGCCTCGTTGCAGGCCTGCATTGCGCGAGGGTTGGCCGGCACGGGCGGTCAGCAGTATAATGGGGATATGGCAGGTGCGGTTGTCCTGCTTCAGCGTTTCACAAAGTTCAAGCCCGCTTTTTACCGGCATCATGACATCGCTGACGATGATATCCGGGATCAGCTCGATGGCCTTTTCGATACCCTGTGCTCCATCCCGGGCGGTTTCGACCTGATATTTTTCTTCCAGGAAAGACCTCAGGTACACGACCACATCGGGGTTGTCTTCGACGGCCAATACGAGCGGCAGCTCCTCCTTTGCACTTTCACGTACAGCTGTATATGCTTCCCTGGCGTCCGTTACCGCATATTCACGCCACAATTCCTTAAATGCGTCTTTCCTCAAGCCGGTAAAAAGCGTTGCTGCCTGGTGTACCGGCAGCTGAACGGTGAAGGTAGTGCCTTTGCCTGCCGCACTCTCCACCCTGATCTGCCCGCCCAGCAGTTTCACCAGTTCCCGTGTAAGTGCAAGGCCGATGCCGGAAGCACCGCCCGGGCTATCCATGCCAGGGGGCGGCGGCGTGCTGTAAAAACGCTCGAATATATGGGGCAAATGCTCCGGCGCAATGCCTGTTCCTGTATCCCATACCACCAGCGTAAGGAAGCTGTGCCCTGCATTTTCTGATGGAAAGGCCTCCAGGCCCACCCGGCCCTTACCGGGTGTGAACTTTATGGCATTGGAGAGCAGGTTGGAGCAGATCTGCGTTAGCTTCTCGGGGTCGAAGCCCATCCATAATTCCGCTTCGGTAGCGTGAAATTCCAGCTCTACATCCCTGCTCCGGGCATACCACTCGAAAGGCTCCACCAGGTATCGCAAGAAGGCGATGACATCGCCCTGTTCCAGATGGGCCTCCATCGCGCCGGCCTCGAGCTTGCTCAGGCCGAGCATCTGGTTGGCCAGCCGGAGCAGCCGGCTGGCGTTTTCAGTGATCATGTCCAGCCCTTGTAGCAACCATTTTTCCGGCTGCTCCCTGGCCTGTTGGGCCATACCCAGGATCACTGTGATCGGGGTGCGGAATTCATGGGAGATATTGGTGTAGAGGCGGGTTTTGGCAAGGTCTAGCTGGCGTAGTGCCCGAGCTTCCGACTGCGCCAGCCGGCGCCTGAACCAGAGGCTGGTAAAAAAGTAGATCAAGGTAATGGCCCCAATGATATAGATGCTGTAAGCCCATATATTGGCCCACCAGGGGGGGGTGATGGTAATCTCAAGTTCAGCCTGCTTGCTCCAGATACCGCCATTTGTCAGGGCTTTTACCCGGAACCGGTACGTTCCCGGCGGCACTTTGGAATAGCCCGCCATCGGGTCGGTACCCGCCCATTTCCAATCCGGGTCGTAACCTTCCAGGATGTATTGGAATCGGGTGGAACGTGGCATGCGGAAATCGAAACTGGAAAAATGAATGGAAAACACGTTCTGATAATGCTTCAGGGTGAGCGCTTCCGTTTCCCAGATACTGCGTTTCAAGGGGCTGCCGGCAGAAACTTTCAGGGGAGCGTCTGCCAGGCGGAATTCCGTCAATGTCACTTTGGGCTGAAAACGCATGGCTTCCTGCAGGGCCATTTCCGGGTTAAACACGTGGAAACCTCCGGCATCTCCGAAAAACAATTCACCCTTTTTATTGCGGTATCCGGCCAGGTGAAAACGGACCAGGTCATGGGCCACCTGCTCTGGCCGAAAGGCCAGTGCCGTCTCGCGAAGCGGGTCGAAACAGGTGAACCCCTCAAGGCCTGAAAGCCACAAGCGCCCCTTTTCATCCTGGGCCATGGAGAAGGCCCCCGATTGAAAGGCCGGGTTGTTACGATAGTGAAATTGACGGATGCGGCCGCTGACAGGTTCCAGTTTAAAAAGCGTCTGAAAAGCGCTGATCCAGATATTGCCCTGTTCATCTTCCCCGATACCATTGATATAGTTCCGGAGCTCGGAGAACTGGGGCTCGAGTTTGAACTGGAAGATGGAATCTTTCTCAAAGTCCACACAACTGACGGCCAACTCCTGATTTTGCGCTAAGCGCCCGCCGGCACACCCGATCCACATCCTGCCACGGCTATCCAGGAAAAGTTTGGTAACGTTCAGGAGGGAAATATCACCCTGAGGCGAAGGTGGAGGCTGGAAGCGCCGGATGCTTTCCGTTTTTTTATCAAAAAGAAAAATGCCTTCCCGGATGCTGGAAATCCAGAGCCGGCCGCTTCGGTCTTCCTGGAAATCCGTCAACAGGACATAAGCTGGCCCCGGGTTATCCGGGAAAAAAGCATACTCTTTCCGGGTACCGCTCTGCGGGTCAAGGCAAACGAACGCGCGATTAAAAATAAAGCCGATCCAGAGCTGGCCTTCGCGGCCCTCATAAATAGATTTGATGTCCTGGAACATGATGTACTCCGGGCCCGGCGGCCCCAAATGATAGCGCTTCAACGCACCGGTTTCCCGGTTAATGCTGATCAGGCCGGAGTCGCGCGTTCCGATCCATGTAATGCCGTTCCTGTCTTCCGCCAGGGCCTGCACCTGGTTGCCCAGGCGATAGTAGGAAAAATGCCTGTTGCCCATATCGATCCGCTGGACCCGGGGATTGAAATCCTCGCCTGGCCCCAGCCAGATCACCCCGTCTGCGGATGCGCACATGGCAAAAGCAAATTCCGATTTCAATCCGTAATGGCCCGGCTTATTGTATTCAAAATGTTCCAGCGTCCCGGATTCCGGGCAGTAACAGTTCACGCCACCCAGATAGGCGCCGGCCCAAAGACGCCGGCCTGGGCCTTCGCAGATGAAGCTAACGGCATTTGCCGACAGAACGTAGGGATAGGTAAGGGAACTGGCCTGTGAGAAGTCCATCTGATAACGCTGAAAGCTGCCTTTATCCCGGTCCATCCGATGCAGCCCGTCCCCTCTGGACCCCACCCAGAAATTGCCGTAGGAATCTTCCAGCAATGCATTGATCTTATTGTTGAGCAGGCTATGGGGGTTGCCGGGCTCGTGGAAGTAGTGGGTGAACGACTCTGTTGCGGGCTCATACCGGTTCAGCCCGCCCTCGGCGCCCGTAAACCTGCCTGCCCCGGTGCCAACCCAGAGCGTTCCCCTGGAATCGACGAGCAGGCTGGCCACCTGGTCATAGCTCAGGCTGCCGGGGTCGTCGGGGTCGTGGAAGAACCTGCGGACGCGGCCCGTCGCCCGGTTGACCCGGTACAATCCTCTGTTCTGGGTCCCCACCCAGAGATTGCCTGCGGCATCGTCGGTAATGACATTAACCATGGCGCTGGTGCGGCTTTCCTCCTCCGGAGGCTCAAGGTGAACATGCGAGAAGGTTTCTGTAGCGTAATCATACCGGCAAAGCCCCGTTCTCTGATTATAGGTTCCTACCCATAAAGAACCGTCGCGCGCAACGTGAAGGCAGAAGGAAAGGTGGGAGGGAATGGTGGTGCTGTCGCCAGGTACATGCATATAGGCCCTGGCCTCATAGCCGTCGTACCGGTGCAATCCGTATGAAGAGGTAAACCACAAGAATCCGACACTGTCCTGAACGATATCGCGGGCCCTGTTGCCCAGCTTGCCGCCCGGCAGCTCGAATACTTCGACACGGGGCGGAAAGGAAGGCTCCGGCAAAATGCGTTCCTGGCCAAAGAGCAAACCACAGTAGAATGCTCCCAGCAGCGAAAGAAGGAAAATAAGCTGCTCCTTCCCTGCCTTTATTCGCATATTGGTTGATTTGGCGGAAAACGGGCCTCTCAGGAATCAAATATAAATCCGCTGAAAGCAAAAGTTATCCCTTTCCTTCAAAAACGCCAATGATCTTCATCATTATAGTTACATTCGTTAGCAGCAAACCGAAGCACCTATGCTCAGATTCTTCCGCACCGTCCGCCGCAGCCTGTTTGAGTCGGGTAAAGTAAAAAAGTACCTCCTTTACGCCCTTGGAGAGATCGTGCTGGTCGTCATTGGTATCCTGATCGCCCTGCAGATCAATAACTGGAACGAGAATAATAAAGTTTATATAAAGCAAAAGGGCTACCTGGCGTTGATCAAGGATGAAATGGTAAACAACCTTGATGCGCTGCTGACGGAAAAACTAGCGCTGATGTCGACGATACACGCGCAGAAGAAAATTTTAACGCTCATGCTTTCCGACACAACTGATATTTCCGAAAAGGAGCTTTCCGTATTGATGGGGCAGGCCTTTTCGCACGATGTAGGGTTTCAATATGAGAATGGGGCCTTAACGGAATTAAGATCTTCCGGGGGGTTAAAAGACATCGCAAATGATAGCATACGGAATATGCTGGCTTCCTGGGAAGGCAGGATGACACGCGTCAGGCTACAGGAAAAATCGCTTTACGACTATTGGGTGAAATGCAATGATTATTTAGAAATACATGGAGATTTCAGAATCGTGGCCTTTGGCTCCGGAGAATCAGGTGAAGGCCAGAGCGGCGAGGCAGCCGGTAGCCAGGGCAATAAGCCCATCCTGGAGTCGAAAGAATTTGAAAATAAGCTCATACTCTATTTCTGGACAGGGCAAACACTCCGCGACATACAATATGTGGAATTGGAAAATAGCATACGCACGCTTATTAAAATGATCGGCCGTGAGTTGGGTACTGAAGAAAAGCTCCATTTCTATGATGAGCGTGCTGTTTTTCTGAACGGGAGGCTTAACCCAGGCTTGTCCTACGGGATCATTACTTCGGGGGGCGTATCAAACTGGGCTTCGGTGGGAGCGCAGGGCCTTTGCATGGCCTATCCGGCACATCAGGAATGGGGCATCCTTTATATAACGATCGGGTACCCAACAAGCCCTCCACGGCCATCGGCAGACCTTTCGAAATACAAAAAATTAGTGGTTGAGCTAAAAGGAGAAAAAGGCGGAGAACAGGTTCAGGTGGCCATAAAAGATAAGGATGCTCCTGACGATGGAAGCGAGGCTAAATTCCCGATAGGCCTGACAAATGACTGGAAAACCTATGAAATTGACATAACAAATAGCTTTAAAGGCGCGGATATGGCAAACCTGTATGTCTTTGCCTCCTTTGAGTTTGGAGGCGCGGCGCCGCAAAATGTTTGTGTCAGAAAGATATATTTTGAATAAGCGCAAACTACGTCAGCAACGCTACGGCTCGGTTTTCCGGCGCGTTTCCAAAGTCGTTACGCGCCATTTACCTGTATTAGATACCAGTAAACGGCGCAATGCCTTAGAGATGTTTAAAGGCCGGTGAAGCGGTGATGGGCGAGTGAAGTTTTAGAGCTTGTTTGAAGGATACTTTTTTTAATGCGATTGCCCTGGCATTGCAGGCCAATTGTTCAAAAAATTATGTGCCTTTTCCGTTTTTCCCAAAACAAACCTACATTTAGAAAAAATTCACAGTGCTGGCAGTACCCAAGCCCTCAATTACGCCAGATTATTTTCTCTTTTATCAGAACCTAAAACCTGGAACCCATGTCATCACCTACTCTTCTCTGGATCAGGCAGATCGGATCGGCTAATCCAGATTTTGCTGCGGCCATTGCCACGGATCATGAAGCCAATGTTTTTATCAGTGGCTCTACCTCCGGCGATTTAGACGGGCAATCACGGGGTAGCTCTGATGCCTTCCTGGCAAAATTCGATGCCCTGGGTAACCAGCTGTGGCTCAAACAACTTGGGGCGGTTAGTGAAGATCGTGCCTATGGTATCGCCACCGACCCCATGGGCAATGTGTTTATCAGTGGCACTACCTCCGGAGATCTAGACGGGCAATCACGGGGCAGCTCTGATGCCTTCCTGGCAAAGTTCGATACCCGGGGCAACCAGCTATGGCTCAAACAACTTGGGGCGGCCAGAGATGATTCTGCCCAGGCCATCGCCACGGATCAGCAGGGCAATGTGTTTATCAGTGGCTACACCCTCGGAGTTTTAGGCGGGCAATCTAAGGGTAGCTACGATGCTTTCCTGGCCAGGTATATGGATGGCCTATCCATTTCTCAGCATCACCTGATCCTATCATCCAGGATTGACAAACTATCCAGCGAACTGGCTGAACTCAAACATGCCCAGCTTCCTGTCGATTTGAACCTTGCCCTGATCCAGGCCGCCAACGGCCGAACCAAAGGCAAAGGCGATGGCAGGATCTCAAAAGCGGATGTCAAAGAGATCATTGTTCTAGCCAGGGATGCAGCAGGAAATATCAGCGAAACCAACCAGAAAACGCTGGCCTATCTCTTTGCCCGATATTCTTTAACCGGGGGCGCAAAAGAACTCATCCTCAAAGCGCTATCCTGACAGCCTATTGGCTAAATTTGTACTATGGAAGCCTTCATCGACTTTTTCGCGCAAATGCCAGACTGGTACAAGCTGGCGTGGATATTCATCTGCCTGTCCATCAGCTGGCTGCTGGAGGGCAACATTCCGCTCCTGCAGCTCAACTACCGTAAGTGGAAACACGCGGGCGTTAACCTGGTTTTTCTGTTCACCTCCCTGGTGATCAATGTGCTTTTCGGGTTGGCCACCGTGGGCGTTTTCCTTTGGACACAGGAACAACAGTTCGGCTTTTTAAACCTGGCCGATCTGCCCGTTTGGGCCGAGCTCCTGATCTCCATCATGCTGCTCGACTTCGTCGCTCAGTACGTCGCACACGTCCTGCTCCACAAAGTGAAATGGATGTGGAAATTCCACATGGTGCACCACAGCGACACCAAGGTTGACGCGACTACCGGCACCCGCCATCACCCCGGCGATTACCTGATGCGGGAAACCTTCGCCCTGGGCGCCATCCTCATCAGCGGCATGCCCTTTCCATATTACCTCATCTACAGGATCACCAGCATACTTTTTACCTACCTCACCCACGCCAATATCGCCGTGCCCGTCTGGCTGGACAAGCCGCTGAGCCTGGTGTTCATCACTCCTAACATGCACAAGTTCCACCACCACTTCGAGCGGCCCTGGACGGATACTAACTTCGGCAACATCTTCTCCTTCTGGGACCGCATCTTCGGCACCATGGCCTACGACGACCCCCGCAAGGTCCGCTATGGCCTCGATGTGCTGGACGGCCGCACCGACGAAGACCTCGCCTACCAGTTCAGGATACCTTTTGACAATACGATCAAAACGGATTATTAGGGCGAGGGCCAGCGATGGACATTCAGCAACTGCTGGTACAGCCACGTCGCACTCCCCAGGTTGACCAGCTTCAGCCCCACCCTGCCGGCCGCTAAGCCCTGCCCGAGCAGGAACATACCGAAGTAGGCTCCGCTATTTAACGATTCGCTCAGCCACCAATAAAAAACCATGAGCAGCGCGAATGTAGCGACGTTCAACAGGTACAACAGGGCTATTTTCCCAAAATGGCGGAACACGAGCCGGATGGCCCGGAGCGTGGGGCGGAACAGCCAGCGCCGGCCCACTTGCACGGCATGGATCTTCGCATAGTCGTGCAGCATGAAAACCAGGATGGCCAGCAGCAGGTAAAGGGGAAGGAATAGCCTGATAGCCCTGAGGATAGGCGCTTCGGATTCCAGCTCGAAGGGAGCGAAGCCTTTTGTCGCCCTGTAAAAGAGAAAGCCGAAAAACGCCAGCACCAGCCCGTGCAATAACAGGAAGTACACGGCCAGGCGCAGCATCCGCCAAAAAAAGCGCAGGCCGCCTTGCCAGAAATCCACCCAGCGAAAGGCCCGCTCCCGCTGCCCGATCACCGACAGTATGCCGCCCATCAGCAGCACGGAGAATAACAGGTACAGGATGGTGTAACCCACGGCCTGGTTCATGATCGCTCCGAAACCCTGGCCGTACTCCCGCAGGAAATCGCGTAGGAAAGTGTAGTCAAAGCCCTCAAAGCTACGGCTGAAGGCCAGCGACTGCCCCACCGTTTTGCTCAGAAAACCGCGCAGGGGCAGGGCCGCCAGCAAGGCGAACAACAGGGTGATTAGATACAGGCCCAGCCACATGCGCCAGTGCTGTAGTGCCGTTTTCCATCCCGTAAGGTAGGCGGTAAAGGCCTTCATAGTATTGTAGGTTTGTAACTATTCAGCATCAAGGTGATTTACGGCCTGAAGCAAAATTTTGTAATCCACCCTTCCCCTTTCAAGGGGAATGAGAAGGGGTTAGACAAGAAAAATCCTACAAAATTTTGCTTCAGGAGCATTTTAGGCCGCATGCTGAATAGTTACGTAGGTTTATTACAAGCGCTCACGCCAGCATGCTCAGGCTCAGCATGACGTTTTGCATCCACACCAGGAACTGGAGCATACGCTTTCGCACGCCGGCCCGCTCCGGCTCCAGGCTCAGGCTGTTGTTGATCAGGTTCTTGTCCAGGGCTATATTCTGCTCCGGGTCGATCTCCGCACTGACTACCTTTTCCGGGCCTTCGTAAGTGAATACCTTGCTGCGCGCCCGCCCGTCCCACTGCTCGGTGACGGCCCGCCCGCCTTCAAAGGTAATGCGCACATCCAGCGGGAAGTACAGCTCTCCCAGCCGGTGCAGGGTGACGGTAGAACGGTAGGCCTGTTCATGGCTCTGAGCAGGCTGGGTGCAATCGTCCAGCTCGCCAAAAATACCGGCAGAGGCCGGCTTCGGCTTATTGGAAATGGCCGCCACCGCATAATCGCACATCCCCGTGCCATACAGGCCCTGCTCGAAGAACCAGTCGAGGTTCTCGCCAAAGAGCGGGCCGTACTTTTGGAACACCACCTCGCTCACCACCGACGTAAGATCCGCCCCTCCCGGGTGGCGGAACTTCCAGCGCTCGAAATACGTGCGCATGGCCTCGTCAAGGGTTTCGGCGCCGGCCAGGCCTTCCAGCGTGTGCAGCAGCAGGGTAGTTTTGCTGTAGGTGATGGTGTGGAAACTCTCTTCGCGAAACAGCCAGCTGGTATGGGCTATCTCGGATACCTGGGGGTCGCTCAGGCCGAAATAATCCGCCCGGTTGGATTCCATATTGCCCATCCGAAAGCCCAGGACATCGACGGTAGACGTTTGGCTGCCGTAGTATTCATCCATAATACGCGCCTCGTAGTAGTTGGTAATGCCTTCGTCGAGCCAGGCCTCTTCCTGTTCGTTGCTGGCCACCACCTGCCCGAAGTACTGGTGCACGAATTCGTGTACGATCAGTATTTCCGGCGTTTTCACCCCCTCCGGCAGCAGGCATACCGCCGCCGTAGAAATGAACATGGGGTATTCCATGGCAGAAGAGAAGGTGCCGTGCAGGGGCGGGTCAACGATCGTAAGGCACGGATAAGGGTAGGGGCCGAAATGCTCGGCGCAGAAGTCGATGGCGTAATGAATGGCCTTCAGGTAGCGCTCCGCCAGGTGGAGGTGGTAAGGGTAAAACAGCAGCCGCAGGCGGATGCCCCGGTATTCGTCTTCGACTTCTACGTATTCGGGGGAGGCCGTCCAGGTGAAATCGATCACATCTTCGGCGCGGAACGACCAGGTTTGGGTGTCGCCTTCCTGTTTTTTACCCTGCAGCACGCCGCTTGCGCCCACCGTAAAGCCTTTGGGAACCGTGAGGGCCACATTGTAAACCCCGAAATCGGCATAATATTCCACATTGGCGTGGTACTGGTGGCAGTTCCATTGCCCTTTTTCGGCAAAGCGCGTGCCCGCCGGTTCGTAAACGCCCAGTTTGGGAAACCACTGCGCCATGAAATAATAACTGAGGTTGTAACCCGTGCGTATGGCCCAGTGTGGTATTTTGGATACCCAGTCCAGCTCCACGCGAATGGAATCGCCCGGCGGCACAGGCCGGGGCAGCGGAACGCGCAGCACCGTCTGGTCGCCCTCATTGTCGTCGTCGGGCTGTATGTAGCCCATCTGCCGGGTGAGGTCATTGCCGTATTCATCCTTCAGGCTCCGGATGTCCATCCAGCTCCAGCCGCAGTGCTCCTTCAAGGCGTCGATGAACAGGCCCGAGCCGCCCAATTCCTGTGCGAAAGAAGATCCGGTATTTTTAAAGGCGTTGTAGTAGAGGTGGAACCGCAGCTCCCGCACCGTATCTGCCGAAGGGTTTTTCCAGTGCACGGACTGGTGTGCGTAAACCTTTTTCCGGGCCGTATCGAGGCGCGCCTGTATGTCGTAGCTGGCGATGCGCGGGGAAAGGGGCTGGCCGCCGGCCCGGCAAAAGCCGGGAGATAAAGGCAGCAGCAGGGTAAAAAGGGCCAATAGTGGTTTCCAATCCATGATACGGAGCAGTTTCCGGAAATACAGTTAACAAAAGTATGGGCAGGCAGGTTGCGAAAAGCCTGAACTGCCGGCTTGGAAAAACGGCTTGAGATTTAGCCAAAGCTGCGCAGGCGGCGGCTTTTTTGGTTCGTTTTTTGGCCGACCAAAAAATGAACGAAGGAGATCGGGCAAAACCCAGGAGGCCTAATGATTAGCAAAGCATAAAATCAAATGCGATTGCCCTGGCAAGGCATTGAAAAAGAAAGGCAATAATCCGGAATTTCCGTTAACTTCCTAGCACTTATTGACCACCCATAAAAGACAAGAGATCATGTCCGACAAAAACACCCTTTTCCTCGCTACCCGAAAAGGCCTGGCCGTCTGCTCCCGCCGGGCCGGCGGATGGAAGATCACGAGCACCCATTTCGATGGCGTCCCCGTGACGATCGCCTACGAAGATGAACGCAACGGCGCCTGGTGGGCCTGCCTGAGCCACGGCCATTGGGGCGTCAAGCTGCACCGCTCTTTCGACCGTGGGGCCAACTGGGAGGAAGTGGCCGCTCCGGCCTACCCCGAAGGCGCAGAAGTGAAAGAAGGAGAGCCGGCGGCCACGCAGTACCTGTGGGCCATGCAGCACGGCGGCCATTCCAAGCCCGGGCGCCTCTGGCTGGGCACCATCCCCGGCGGCCTTTTTCGCAGCGATAACGGCGGCGACAGCTTCGAGCTGGTAGAGTCGCTATGGAACCACCCTTCCCGGCCCAAAAACTGGTTCGGCGGCGGTTTCGACCATCCCGGCATCCACTCCATCGTGCTGGACCCCCGCGACGACAACCACCTGTATATCGGCATCAGCTGCGCCGGCGTATTTGAAAGCCTGGACGGCGGGCAGAGCTGGATGCCCCGCAACAAAGGCATGCGCGCCGACTACCTGCCCGACCCGCATACGGAAGTGGGGCACGACCCCCACCTGCTGCTGGCCGCCCCTTCGAACCCCGACGTCCTCTGGCAGCAGAACCACTGCGGCATCTTCGTTTCTACCGACCGCGCCGCCAACTGGGCCGATGTTTCCGAAACCGCCGGCCCCGCCCGCTTCGGCTTCGCCATCGCCATCGCCGACGACAACCCCTACCAGGCCTGGGTGGCGCCCGCCCTGAGCGACGAAAAGCGCGTGGCCATCGGCCACAGCCTCTGCATCTGCCGCACCGACGACGGCGGGCAAAGCTGGCAGGCCCAACGCAACGGCCTGCCCCAGGAGCACTGCTACGACATCATCTACCGCCACGCCCTGGCCGCCTCCGGCGACGACATCGCCTTCGGCACCACCACCGGCAACGCCTTCTTCTCTACCGACCGGGGCGATTCCTGGCAGGTGCTGAGCCACTACCTGCCTATGGTGCACGCGGTGCGGTTTGCCGGCTGAGGGCATAGAGGGCCGCGCCTTCGAGGCAGCTTACTGTCTTTAAATAAACCGGGTAACCGCTGAGGTGGCGGGAACAGCATACCCTCTGAAGGACAGGAGGGTTGAGGTGGGGACACCAACTTTTTTAATTGGCAAAATACCGGATTCCAAACCCGGTGTTATTGGTTCGAGCCCAGTTGCTCCTGCGAATCTTCAGTATCTATTCCGGTAACTACCTTATATACCTCCCCATCCAATAGGCCGATCATCACCGAGCCCGGCTGGAAGTATTCGTATTCATCATCGTCGTCGAGGCCTTCTTGCACCAGCGTGAACAACCCCACGATCCTGTCGGCACGCAGCCATTCCTGTCGGGCTTTTACCGGCGCCCAGCCACCGAACCATGCTCCATTGCTGAGGGCCTTGACGTATACGGTAGTGACGGTGTCCATAACGGTCATTTAAAGTTATAGGGAGCTACTTGCCAAATGATACAATCAACGAAATCGACGACGATCCAGTTTCCCTTGTCATCAATAATCCTGGTGTAAGTTACGCCTTTTTCCGGGTGGGTGAAAGGCACACGCCGGCCATTGGCCAGCAGGCCCCGGACTTTCTCGATGGTGAAGCCGCGTTTGCTAAACTGCTTCCGCCATGCCGACAGCATATTTCCATGCTTAATCTGGTAAAGATTGCAGCAGCATTGGGGGCGGGTATTAGCGAACTAGCCCTCGGTGTGGGGTGAGCCAATGCGTTAAAGAAAAATTCAGGCGCTGAGAGGCGAAGGGGGGAGGAATAAAGGCAGGGTGGAACGGCCCATTCAGCAAATCGTGGAACAACGGATCGATATTACCCGGGAAGAGGAGGGCTGGTTCCGGCTGGCCTGTGCTTTTGCTAATGAATTTGGGGAAGCGGGGAGGGATTATTTCCATGCGATCAGCTAGTTTTATTCGGGGTATGATCGGCAGGAGGCGGATAAGTATGCCGATCAGATCCAAGCACTGCGTACCCTGGAGGGCAAAACGGCCAGGGACCGGATCAAGGCCTCGCTCCCGGCGATCACGGTGAGCGGGATCTTTCATCCGGCCCAATGTATATTCTGAAATGACGATCTACCCGGTGGTTAGTTTAGTAGGGGGCCAAGGCATTGAGGCGGGCTAGCAGCTTTTTGAAGATGGCCGTATCGGGTACCTCGAAATTTACGTAACCCTCCCCGAAATACATGCGCACAGCTTCCAGGTTTTTGGAGGACAAGGCATTGAGCAAAGTGCCGCTTTTGTCTATGCCATCTTCAACAAAAGCAAGTGGGGCAAGCACAATGAGGCACCTGAGGGTATAAATGGTATAATTTGGGTCTAAAATGGTGAGTGGTTTGGCATCAAAATCATAATGTCCCACTTTTGTTTTTACAGTAGAACCGTCAATAAATTTGAATATGACATCCGCATCGTAAAGGCCACCGTAAGTGTCGTCGTTCGGAGCCCAAAAAATGATGGCAATTGTGCGGTCATCTCCCTGCTTGGCAATAGATTTTAGCTGAACTCTCCAGTTCAAGAAGTCGCTAAATAAATGGGATTGGGCGGCCAGCTGATCGTAGGCACCTTCTTTTCTTTGATCTTGAATGAGAATGATGGTTTCTCCAGTGAAATCGTCCTTTTCGATCTCATAGACAATGTGTTGTGCACTGGCAATTTGGGCAAAAAACAGGGCAAAAACAACAAATGCTTTTTTCATGTCATAGGTATAATTAATTATTTT
This sequence comes from Lewinellaceae bacterium, assembly GCA_020636255.1. Classification (GTDB taxonomy): domain Bacteria; phylum Bacteroidota; class Bacteroidia; order Chitinophagales; family Saprospiraceae; genus JACJYE01. The sequence goes on along the minus strand of JACJYE010000007.1, from coordinate 197,514 downwards.
ACTATTTGACCCGAAATTCTGTTCAATGGCATCTTTTGGCACTGCCTTCACGCCATCCGCAAGCTCGCTTGAGCATCCCCCGTTTAACCCTTCTTGGCGCTCAATGCGCTTCCTGCCCTTTTCATGCATAGGTGAAGCAATTTACAATCACCCCCTTAAAATTCTGATAGTTTCCCAGACATTCTTTTCTTTTCAATAGTAGTGTTCACTCCTACCCCGGCTGCTTAAAGTCAAAAAGTTTATTCAAAATTTCGAATATTCAAAATTTTAGCTAATTTTGATCAAAATTATTCATATAATATGTCAGAGAAAAAAATAGCCTTAAACCGCATCCGGGAAGTTCTGGAGGAGCAAGGCAGGACACAGACCTGGCTTGCCAAGAAGCTGGATCTTGCCTTTGGTACGGTCAATGCCTGGTGCAATAACCGTGGACAGCCTTATTTGACAGATTTGATAAGAACAGCCGAGGTGCTAGAAGTAGCCCCGGCAGACCTAATTGTGGACGGCACAAAAAAAGAAAAAGGCCCGACGGAGAGCCGGACCTTTCTTGAAAATTTTGCTTAAAACTTTGAAAAACGACTGCCGAAACGACTGCTAGGTGCAACTAGCGAGTCATAATTCATTGAAATGCAGCCGCATAATCAAAAGCTTGGAGGTCGGGAGCGGATTCGAACCGCCGTACGAGGTTTTGCAGACCTCTGCCTAGCCACTCGGCCACCCGACCATTCTTTGCCAATTTCCGCTTTCTAGCTGCCCGCCGATCCGTTGATCATCGCACAAACTGCCAGGCTTCGGCAAATCGGACTGCAAATATACAGGAATTTTTATTTCAATACACCTCTTTAACGAAAAAGATGGAAAGGGAGTTCCCTTATGGGCGCGATGCCCATAGATACTGCTATTAGGGCCCGCCCGCGGCCCAACAGGATGCTGTCGATGCTATGGATGCTATTGCCAAGCATCCATAGCATCCCCCCCTATTCTCTACCGCAACAACGAGATCTCCCCATTCCTTTCGATCACCGTGCCGTTGGCCTGCTCGATGCGGATGTAGTACACGTACAGCCCCACGGGCACCCGCGTGCCTTTGCTCTTGCCGTCCCAGCCGTCGCTGATGTCCTTCGAGCTGAAAAGCTGGTTGCCCCAGCGGTCGTAGATCACCATCAGGTAATCGGACGGGCTGCCGAACTGCAGGTAAGGCAGAAAGGCGTCGTTGCGGCCGTCCTCGTTGGGCGAGAAGGCGTTGGGGATGAATATCTTCGCCTCCTGCTCGGCACAGGCGGTGTTGGAGCGCGATACTGCTTCCACCTCTATCGTATCGTTGGTGGCCACCAGCGCGCGGGCCTCTACGTAGTAGCAGGCGCGGATCTGGTTGGGGTCGGCCAGGTTCACTTCGTCGGTGCCCTGCAGGGTGTTGGGGCTGAAGGTGTTCACAAGCACAGGCGTGCCTCCGCTCTCGAGGCGGTAGAGGCTGTAGTCCTGCACTGTGCCCAGGGCGTTGAGGTAGGGCGTCCAGCGCAGGGCGTTGACGCCCGACTGGGCGGTGGCGCGCAGGAAGATGGTGCCCACTACGTTGGACGATACTTCTTCGCCGCAGGCGTCCCTGGTGCGCACCTGGTAGTAGAGCACGCCGGTTTCCGGATTGCCCTGCCCGTCCGTATAGGTGTTGTCTTCCATGAGGGGCTGCTGGGGCGCACTGCTGTTCACCACCTCAAAATTGCTGTTGTTGTCGGAGCGCAGTACCGACACGTCCGTTATTTCGGCATTGGCGTTCCACAACCAGTCGAGCCGCACGCCGCCGCCGTCGGTGACGGTGGCGTTGGTGGCCACCAGGGTGCGCACGGCCTGTACCACGTCTACCGACAGGCATACTTCGTTGGAGGCGGCGCTCACATCGGCATCGCGCTGCAGGGCCTTAACCGTGAAACAGTACTCCACCCCTTCGTCGGCGTTCTGGAAGAGGTAAGAAGTGGCGTTGCCGTCAATGGTGGCCGCGCGCTCCGGGCTGCCGCCGTCGCGGGAAACCCATATTTCGTGGTTGGCGATGCCGCCGGGCCAGTTCTGATACAGGTTCCAGCTCAGCGAAATGCTGCGGTCGCAAGGGCCGGAGGCTTCGGTGCTGAGCAGGATGGTATTGTGCGGCGCGGCCACGAGGCTCTTATTACCGCAGGCGTCGATGGCTTCCAGGAAATAGGTTTCCGAGCGTTGCCCGGGCGACGCCTGGCTGTCCAGGAAGAAATTGCCGCTGTAGACGGTGTCGAGGATGGTCGTCCCCTGCCCGGGCACGTTGCGGGAGATGATGTAGGCCACCACCTCCGGCGAGGGGCTGGGCGTCCAGCTGACCTCCACATCGGCGCCGTTGACGGATACGGTTTCCAGCAATCCCGGCTCGGGAATGCGGTTGTCGAGGGTGTCCGACTGCAGCACGGGCTCGCCGGGGCAGTTGTAGTCGCTTTCCAGGTAATAATACCAGGTGCTCATGCCCGCGTTCTGGTGGAAGTACCGCCCCTGATTGGGGTCGGTGATCGTCGCCAGGACGCTGTAGGGGCCGTTCAACTGCTGGCTCGCATACACGATATAGGCGTTGAACGCTCCGCAGTTGTTGCCGGGGGTTTCCCAGATGAGGGTGTCGTTGGTCACGCAAAGGAATGAGGGGGGGGCTACTTGCCCGCACAGCGCCCATCCAAGGCTCAGAACCAAACCGAGAGTTAGTGCAAGTTGCTTCATTCCGATTCTAGAATTTTTTGTTCAAAACGTTGCTTAAAAGTCTCTTCCAGCTGGCTCATGGGGTAACGGGCCACCAGGCGGTACGCCCAGCTCAGCCCTTTCGATATCTCTTTTTGGTAGTAAACCAGGCCCAGCCCTTTGGCGTACACCTCACGCCCGTTGTACGACTGCTCGAAGACGCCGTCTTTGTCGTATTCGAGCAGCTCGCGTACGCCGAAGACGACGGCCTTGTAGGTTTTGTCGTCGTACTGGATAAGGGTATCCCGCAGATACCGGCGGTTCTTCACCAGGGTGATCACCGCCCCGGAGTCGGAGGGGGGCTCCCACCGCACCTTGTATAGGAATACGCCCGTGGAGTCGGACACCTGAAAGGGAAAGGCGTTGCCGGCCAGCACCTCCGCCCGGGCCTGGAGCTGGTTGCCGCTGCTGTCCGTTTCGTAGAGGTAGAGGCCGTGGAGCAGCATGCCGTTGCGCACCAGTTCTTCGCGCACCAGTTGCAGCGGGCTCAGGCCGTATTCGTAGTAAGTGCCGGTGAGGTATACGCTGTCGGCGCCGATCAGCGAGTGGTAGTACCAGTAAACAGGGGCCAGAGAATCCGGGTACAGCGGCTGGTACTCGTATACCAGGCCATCTTCGAGTTGTTTGAGCGGGAAGTAGTAATCACGGATGTCTTTGGGGCCATTCTCCCGACAAGATGTCAGATAGAGCAGGGCTGTGGCGCCCAGGGCCGTAAAAAATAATAGACGCATAATCAAAGGCCGCCGCTGCGGCTAATAATAAGGTAATGATCAAAAGCCTCACAAATCAAAACGCAGGCATCAACCAGGAATTATTTTCTGCTGTTACTTTTACGACACCACAACCAACCAGGGGCGGATACAATCCTTTGCGGCAAAGCGCGAATGCCATTATGGCATGTTCGGGGTTTGTGGTATGATATATGTACACCCTCGTGTACCAATAAACCGTATCTTTGTGTCGCCCTTTGGAAAGCCTTGTTTGGGTGGCGCGAAACGTAAGGACAAGCCTTCTACAAAAGCCGCCGCATGTTTCGTTCCTAAAGGGCCGGAGAAAAATAAGTTTCTCATTTCAGGCGAGCTATTTTTTCGCCAGGCAAGGCGCGAGGAGGGAAGATAGCCGGAGCTACCTGACCGACGAGCAACGCAGCCTGGCGGGAAAAGAGCCGTATCAAATGGGGAAGTTATTCTTCTCCGGCCCCTAAGGGTTGTGTAAATAAATACCTCCAACCCCTTGCGGTAAATCGGATGCAAATATATTTATCTTTGCCGCACTAATTCAGATAACATTGGAAATTTTTTTATATGTTTAAAGGAATAGGTGATTCTTTCAAAAAGGTCTTCGGCAACAAGCACGAACGGGATGTCAATACGTATATGCCCGTTGTCGAAGACGTCAATGAGGCTTTCGAACAACTCCGGAACCTCAGCAATGACGAGTTGCGCAACAAAACCCTGGAATTCCGGGGCCGCATAGCCGACTATCTCTCGGATATAGACAAAGACATCGAAGATGTCCGCAATGAATCGGCGGAAGCCGAAGACCTCCACCACAAGGAGGAACTTTTCGCCGAGATGGACAAGCTGAGGGAAGAACGCGATAAACAGCTCGAGCAGGCCCTGAAAGATATCCTGCCCGAAGCTTTCGCAGTGGTCAAGGAAACGGCGCGCCGCTTTTCCGGCAACAGCACCCTGGCCGTGACGGCCACCCAGCACGACCGCGACCTGGCGGCTACTCAGGGCAAATCCTATGTCACCATCGAAGGGGAAAAGGCCATCTGGAAAAACCAGTGGACGGCTGCCGGCGGTGAGATCACCTGGGATATGGTGCACTACGATGTGCAGCTCATCGGTGGTATGGTGCTGCACGACGGCAAGATCGCCGAAATGGCGACAGGTGAAGGTAAAACCCTCGTGGCGACCCTGCCCGCCTACCTCAACGGCCTGTCTGGCCTGGGCGTGCACATCGTCACGGTGAACGACTACCTGGCCCGGCGTGACTCGGAATGGGTAGGGCCCATTTTCGAATTCCTCTTCCTCACCGTCGATTGCATCGACAAGTACCGCCCCCACTCCGACGCCCGCAAGCGAGCCTATAACTGCGATATCACCTACGGCACCAACAACGAATTCGGCTTCGACTACCTGCGCGATAATATGGTGCGCTCGACCGGTGAAATGGTGCAGCGCAAGCACCACTATGCCATGGTCGACGAGGTCGACTCCGTGTTGATCGACGATGCCCGGACGCCGCTGATCATCTCCGGGCCCGTGCCCCAGGGCAGTGAAGACCAGGAGTATATCGCGCTGCGCCCCGATGTGGAGCGCCTCATCGGCGCACAGCGCAAACTCGCGACCCAATACCTGGCCGATGCCCGCCGCCTCTTCGCCGAAGGCAATACGGGGTATCAGGAAGGAGACGCCGGTATGGCCCTCCTGCGCGCCTACCGCGCCCTGCCCAAGTACCGCCCGCTCATCAAGTTCCTCAGCGAGGAAGGCGTGAAGGTCACGCTGCAAAAAGCGGAGAACTTCTACATGCAGGAGCAGTCTAAGAACATGCACCTGGTAGACGAACCCCTGTATTTCACTATCGATGAAAAGAACCGCAGCGTAGAGCTGACCGACCACGGCGCCGAATACCTGTCCCGCGGCACCGACGACACCGACTTTTTCGTCATGCCGGACATCGCCTCCGAGATGGTGGAGATCCAGGGCAACGATAAACTGACGGGCGAGGAAAAGCAGGAGGCCAAGATCAAGCTTTCGCAGGACTTCGCCATCAAATCCAAGCGCCTGCACTCCATCAACCAGTTGCTGAAGGCCTACACCCTTTTCGAAAAAGACCAGGAATACGTCGTCATCGAAGGCCAGGTGAAGATCGTGGACGAGCAGACGGGCCGTATGATGGAAGGCCGCCGGTACTCCGATGGCCTGCACCAGGCCCTCGAAGCCAAGGAAAATGTGAAAGTGGGCGACGTGACCCAGACCTACGCCACCGTCACGCTACAGAACTACTTCCGCATGTACCACAAACTTGCGGGTATGACCGGTACGGCAGAAACGGAGGCCAGCGAATTGTGGGAAATATACAAACTGGACGTCGTCGTGATCCCCACCAACAGGCCTATCATCCGCGATGACCGCGAAGACCTGGTGTATAAAACGGCACGCGAAAAATTTAACGCCGTCATCGACGAGATCGTCGGGCTGACGGAGATCGGCCGGCCGGTGCTGGTAGGTACCACCTCGGTAGATATCTCCGAAAAGCTGAGCCGGATGTTGCAGATCCGCAATATCGACCACAACGTACTCAACGCCAAGCAGCACCAGCGCGAAGCAGAGATCGTGGCCGAAGCGGGCAAGCCCGGCAAAGTGACCATCGCGACCAACATGGCCGGCCGGGGTACCGACATCAAGATCAACGATGCAGTTAAAAAAGCGGGGGGCTTGGCCATTATAGGTACCGAGCGCCACGACTCGCGCCGCGTCGACCGCCAGTTGCGCGGCCGTGCCGGCCGGCAGGGCGACCCCGGTAGCAGCCAGTTCTACGTGTCCCTGGAAGATAACCTCATGCGCCTCTTCCAGTCCGAACGCATTGCCAAACTGATGGACCGCATGGGCCACCAGGAAGGCGAAGTGATCCAGCACTCAATGGTCACCAAGTCGATCGAGCGGGCGCAGAGAAAGGTGGAAGAGAACAACTTCGGCATCCGTAAGCGGTTGCTGGAATACGACGACGTGATGAACATCCAGCGCGAGGCCATCTACAAAAAGCGCTACAACGCCCTGAGCGGCGAGCGCCTGTCGGTCGACCTCAACAATATGTTCCAGTCGCTGACGGCCAGCCTGGTGTCAGGCCACCGCGCATCGGGCGATTTCGAAAGCTTCCGCCGCGAGTCGCTCAGCCTGCTCGGCTTCGACCCTCAGATCGATGCGATCGACTTCACGGAAGGGCGGGAAGATGAGATAGCGGAGCGCTTCGAGCAGCAGTTCGAAGCATTCTACGGCCGCAAAATGACGCAGATCACCGATGTGCTATTGCCTTACATCCGCGATGTGCATGAACATCAGGGCCAGCAGTACAAACGCATCCTGATCCCCTTTACCGATGGCCGGTCGAACCCCCTGCCTATTACCGCCGAGATCGAGGAAGCGGTGACATCCAACGGCCGCTCTATTCGTCGCGATATTGAAAAGGCCGTGGCCCTTTCTATCATCGACGACAAGTGGAAGGAGCACCTGCGTTCGATGGATGAACTCAAAGAATCCGTACAGGCCGCTTCCTTCGAGCAGAAGGACCCCCTGGTCGTATACAAAATGGAAGCCTATAACCTCTTCGAGCAGCTCATTTTCGAGATCAACGAAGACGCCACTTCCTACCTCTCCAAAGGCACCCTGGTCTTTTCCGACGGCCGCACCCTGGAGCAGGCCCGCGAGCAGCGTACCGATATGAGTAAGGTGCGGACCAACCGCACCGAAGAGGATGCCGCCCGTGCCGCTGCCGAAGGCGTGAGCCGCCAACCACGCCCGCAAACTTTCAAACGGGTGGAGAAAAAGGTAGGCCGCAATGACCCCTGCCCCTGCGGCAGCGGCAAGAAGTACAAGCACTGCCACGGGCGGTAAGAGCTTGTTTGGAGCCCTTTTTTTATCACATGCTAAGCACGGCCGAAAAGCACGGGTAAATAGTGCTTGGAAGTGATATTTGTGATATATTGCAGCGTTTTGGAAGACTGGCGCCTCCAAACAAGCTCTTGACGCCCTTCCCCCCGAACAAACTAAACCCGAGAAGAGGATGAACCTAGCGAGTTATATCGACCATACGATCCTGAAAGCGGATTGTACGACAAAAGATATCCGGCGAGTTTGTGATGAAGCAGCGCAGTATGGCTTTTACGCCGTATGCGTGCCCCCCTTTTACGTGAAATACGCTGCCTCTGCCCTGGAGGGCAAACCCGTCAAAATAGCTACCGTTATCGGCTTTCCGATGGGCTATACTACTACACCTTCCAAGGTGGAAGAGATCAAGCGCGCTATCGACGAAGGCGCCGATGAAGTGGACGCGGTTGTCAACCTATGCGCCGTTAAGGATGGCAACTGGAATTTCGTCATGAACGATGTGGACAGCATGTGTACCGCTGCCCACATGAAGGGCAAATCCATCAAGCTTATCCTGGAAACGGGCCTGCTCAACGATAAGGAGATCACCAGGCTCTGCGAAATCGCCCTCGAAGCCGGCGTGGACTTTGTCAAAACCTCTACGGGCTTCAATGGCGGCGGCGCCACCCTGGAAGCCGTCCAACTCATCCGGAAACAGGTAGGCGACAAGGTGAAGATCAAAGCATCAGGTGGTATCCGTACCCGCCAGGACGCCGAGCGATTCATCGAGGCCGGCGCCAACCGCATCGGCAGCTCCTCCGGTATCGATATCGTCAGCTGACCGGCAGCTCCTTCAGGCCATGCCGGCCGGGCCCTGCAGCATCGCAACCGGCCAAACTGTTATCCAGGCTTTTATCCCTCTGGCACAGTCCCGCTAAAATGTAGTATATTTGTCCAGCTATCCCGATGCTCAGCATCGGGATAGGCCATGCAAAACAGAAAGATATGGCTCGACTATTTTTCTTGTTGCTGATTTGCCTGTGCAGCCTCCCGGCCATAGGCCAGCAAAACGTCGTCGTCGACGAGGACCCTCCTATTGGGGATATGATGGCCCGCTTCGCCGAGATCAACAAATCCAAGTCTTATGTTACGGGATGGCGCGTGCAGATCATTGCCACCCCCGACCGGGAGCGCCTGGAGAGCGTTAAGCAATCCTTCCAATACCGCTATCCTTCCGTGCCGGTCGATTGGGTGCATGCCAAGCCTTATTACAAACTTCGGGCGGGCGCCTTTACCAATAAGCTGGACGCTATGCGCCTGAAATACATCCTGGAGCGCGATTATCCCGGCATTTACCTGGTGCACGACGATAATATACGGCCCAGGGAGTTGATCGGCAGTTTTTAAGGGGCGCCAAACTATAGTTTACACAGAAAAATATTCAGGATAACAGAGGATGAGCAGGAGAAGCAGGGTGCAACAGAACGGTATTAACAACCCCATTCTCGGGCATATTGACATGGTGGCCTTTTCCCTGATACTGGCCCTGGTGGTAGTGGGTTGGCTGATGATCTTTTCCGTAGGGTTTGAAGAACTGCGGGGCTTCGACGGAGGGAACATCCTGAGTAGCAGCGCCGGCAAGCAGGCTATCTGGATCGGCATCAGTGCGCTGCTTTTCGCTTTTATCATGCTGATCGACTGGAAGTTCTGGCAGGCCTTTGCCTATCCCGCCTATGCCGTCGCTATCGTTTTATTATTCCTGGTACTCTTTTTGGGCGCAGAGATCAAGGGCGCACGCTCCTGGTTCAACTTCGGGGGCTTTTCCTTTCAGCCTTCTGAGATCGCCAAATTTGGGACATCGCTGGCCCTCTCCGCTTACCTGAGCACCTATTCTGCCGACCTGCGCAAGCTGCGCTCTCAGCTCGTGGCCTTCGGGATCATCGGCTTGCCGATCGTGATGATCCTGCTCCAACCCGATGCCGGCTCCGCGCTGGTGTTCCTCTCTTTCCTGGTCGTGCTTTTCCGGGAAGGGCTCTCGCCCGTGTACTACGTCGTAGGCGGCATATTGGGCGCACTGTTGCTGATGGGCCTGGTATTCGAACCCAAATACATCGCCCTGGGGCTAACGGGAGTGTCCTTACTCGTGCTGGCCTTTTATTTTAAAGACAAATACCGCCGGTATTGGATAATCGGCGCGCTGGCCGCCGTGGCCGGCGGCTATTTCCTGGCCCGGCAGGGCGGTTATCTGAAGTATGTCTTTGCGGCCGGTGTTTTGGCGTTCGTCGTGCTGGGCTATTTGCAGTACCAGCGGCGCAATGGCTGGCTCACTACCCAGCTGGCGGCCCTCCTGGTCATAGGCAGCAGCATCGCTTTTGCGGCCAACTACGGCTTCAACAACGTGTTGAAACCCCACCAGCAGGACCGCATTAACGTCTGGCTACAGCCCGACAAATGCGACGAGCGGGGGTCGTTGTACAACCTGGCGCAGTCCAAAACGGCTATCGGGTCGGGCGGCGTGCAGGGCAAAGGTTTCCTCAAGGGCACCATGACCAAGGGTAAGTATGTGCCTGAACAATCGACGGACTTCATTTTCTGCACCATCGGGGAAGAACAGGGCTTTGTCGGCACAGCAGGTATCATCGTACTGTTCCTGTTATTGCTCCTGCGCATTACCGTCATCGCGGAAAGGCAGCGCAACAACTTTGCCCGGCATTACGCATACTGTATTGCCGGCATTCTCTTTATACATATCTTTATCAACATCGGCATGACGATGGGTATTATGCCTATCATCGGCATTCCGCTGCCTTTTATCAGCAAGGGCGGGTCGTCACTGATGGGCTTCACCATCATGCTGGCCGTTTTGCTGAAAATGGATAAACACAGGTCCCGCATTTAAAGATAAACGCCTTGCTGACATTCGCTATCCAACATGAAGATACCCTTTCCGGCGCCAGAGCAGGGCTTATCACGACGGGGCACGGAAACATCGAAACGCCGATCTTCATGCCCGTCGGCACCCTGGGTACGGTCAAAGGGGTGCTCCAACGCGACCTGGAGCAGGAAGTGCACGCCCAGGTCATCCTGGGTAATACTTACCATCTTTACCTGCGCCCTGGCACCGACGTACTGAAAAAGGCCGGTGGCCTGCACCGCTTCAATGGCTGGAACCACCCCATCCTGACCGACAGCGGCGGGTATCAGGTCTATTCGCTGAGCAATAACCGCAAGATCAAAGAGGAAGGCGTCACCTTTCAGTCCCACATCGACGGGTCCAGGCATTTTTTCAGCCCGGAAAATGCCATGGAGATCCAGCGCGCCATCGGGGCCGACATCATTATGGCCTTTGATGAGTGTACGCCGTATCCCTGCGATTACAAATACGCGCGGGCGTCGATGGAGCTGACCCACCGCTGGCTCGGCCGCTGTTGTTCATATATCGACGGCACCGAGCCGTTGTACGGGTATCCGCAGGCCCTCTTCCCTATCGTTCAGGGCAGTGTTTACAAAGACCTGCGAACGGCCTCTGCGGAAACCATCGCATCGTTTGACAGGGAAGCCAACGCCATTGGGGGGCTGTCGGTAGGAGAGCCCGCACCGGAGATGTACGAAATGACGGAATTGGTATGCGGCATCCTGCCCCGCGAAAAACCCCGGTATCTGATGGGCGTGGGCACGCCGGAAAACATCCTGGAATGCATCGCGCTCGGCGTTGATATGTTCGATTGCGTGCTGCCAACGCGTAATGCCCGCCACGGGCTGCTCTATACGGCAAACGGCGTCATCAACATCAAGAACCTGAAGTGGAAAGACGATTTCAGCCCCATCGACGAAGACGGGCCCTGCCCGACAAGCCGGTATTACAGCAAGGCTTACCTGCGGCATCTGATCCACAGCAAAGAATTGCTGGGGATGCAGATCGCAAGCCTGCACAACCTGAGCTTTTACCTGTGGCTGGTAGGGGAGGCACGCCGGCATATCCGGGAAGGGGATTTTCTGAGCTGGAAAAACCGCATGGTGAAGGAAGTGCAGAGAAGGTTGTAACTTTGTCAACCCCTTCGCGGGCAGCCTTGTTTTGCTAAAGAAAAACGGCTTAGCGATCATGCTGAAAAAGCTGGACATATATATCATCCGGAAGTTCCTGAGCACTTTCTTTTTCGTCGTCCTCATCTTCACCATGATTTCGGTGATCATCGATTTCAGTGAAAAGGTGGAAAAATTCATCGAGGAGCCCATAACGAAAAAGGAGATCCTCATTGACTATTACCCGAACTTCATCCTTTACATCGATGGCTTGCTCTGGCCCCTGTTCACACTGATCGCCGTAATTTTCTTCACCTCCCGCATGGCCTACAATTCGGAGATCATCTCCATATTTAATGCCGGGGTTAGCTTCCGCCGCCTCATGCGGCCCTACCTCTTTGCCGCCGGTTTCATTACCATCCTGCACCTTCTGGGCAACCACTACTTCATACCGAAGGGAAACAAGATACGCCTCGATATCGTCTACACCTATATATGGAGGGATGATGATAAGGGCAAGACCCAGGACGTACACATGTTCCTCAGCCCGGATACGAAGATCTATGTCAATTATTTTCGAAAGCGCGACAGCACGGCCCGCAAGTTCCGGCTGGAAAAGTTTAAGGACGGAGAGCTGGCCTACCTGCTCAAGGCCAATTCCGCCGAGTGGGAAGGGCCTCCCGATAAATGGAAATTGCGGGACTATGAGATCCGAACCTTTAACGACATGCAGGAACAGCTCATCGTAGGGCGGGGTAAGGAAATAGACACCACTATTGCTTTTACCCCCAGCGATTTCGTGGATTACAAGGAGCAGCAAACCATGATGACCACACCTGAACTGTCGGAGTACATAGCTACGCAAAAGCGACGAGGGGTGGGCAACACGGAAAAGTACCTGATCGAAAAATACCGGCGTACGGCCGAGCCTTTTACTATCCTCATCCTCACCCTGATAGGCTTGTCTATAGCTGCCCGAAAAGTACGGGGGGGCATCGGGTTACACCTCGCGATGGGCATCGGTATCGGGGCGCTGTTCATCTTTTTCTCCCGCTTCGCTGTCGTGTTTGCGACGGGGCAGGCGATACCACCTCTGATGGGGATCTGGTTCCCGAATATCCTCTTTACCGCCGTGGCCATCGTGCTGGTGCGCAATGCACAGAAATAAGCATCACCTGCAGCGCGCTTGTGCAGGGGCCTTTCCCGCTGGCTTTCCTGAAGCGTTTTGTTTAACAAAAAGTATGAATTCTTGAATCAAGACTTAAACAAAATAATCCTAATTTCAATTATTACTGAAAATAATGTAAAAAAATAACACCTTCGTTTGATTTACAAATACTTGAAAATCAAATAATTGCACAGAATATTGAACTTCACACCCTATTCCGATCCGCAATCTGGTGAAAAAATGGGTATGAATAATTGTATTTTGTTTAATAAATGGTTATCTTTGATTCAACAAAGCAATTGAAGGTGCTAAACAATTGTTAAACGCAAACCCAGCAGCCATGTCTACTACCGAATTTGACAGCCGATTCGACCAGATGTCCAGCCTTCTTCATTCTTTCGCATACAACCTGACCAAGAACGTTGAGGATGCCCGCGACCTGTTCCAGGAAACGGCATACAGGGCCCTGACCAACCGGGAAAAATTCCGCCCGGGAACAAATTTTAAGGCCTGGGTTTTTACCATCATGAAGAACATCTTCATCAATAACTACCGCAAAAAGGCCAAGGCGAATACCATTATGGATTCCACGGACAACCTTTTTTACCTCAATTCCGGTAGCGTCACTATCTCGAACAGGGCAGAATCCAATATTATGATGAAAGAACTGGCCAGGATGATCGAAGGGCTTGACGACAGCATTAAAATACCATTCCTGATGCATTATCACGGGTTCAAGTACCAGGAGATCGCCGGACACCTGGAGCTTCCGCTCGGAACGGTCAAAAGCAGGATATTCTTCGCCCGCAAGGAGCTGAAGGAACTCATCGGCAAACGGTACGGGAATCTGGCGGAACTGCGGGAAAAGGCCGAAAGGTAAAAACGGGCTCCCTTTGTAAATAAGCCAGGCGGCCGGAAGCCCGGCCGCACTGGCAAAACACTATCACCGAAAAAATGGCCTCCAAACTAGTACTAATGTTGCGGCGGCGAAACGACAGGGTTTTCGCCGCCGCACCTCTTTTATAAAGGCATTGTTCTGGAAAAAAACTACCTTTTGCGGCATGAAGGAAGAGGCCTTATACGATCTTTTTCGCCGGAAACTGATGGAGTGGTTCGCCAGTAGCCACCGGCCAATGCCGTGGAAGGGAGAAAAAGACCCCTATCTGATCTGGCTTTCAGAGGTCATCCTGCAGCAAACCCGGGTTGAACAGGGGCTTCCCTATTTCGAGCGCTTCCGGGCGCAGTATCCCGATATCCGGAGCCTGGCCAATGCACCTGAAGATGAGCTGATGAAATTGTGGGAAGGGCTGGGCTATTACTCCCGTGCCCGCAACCTGCATCAGGCAGCAAAGTATGTTGCCAACGAACTGGAGGGCCGCTTCCCCGATACTTACGAAGGTATCCGGCAGTTGAAAGGCGTTGGCCCCTACACGGCCGCGGCCATCGCCTCTTTTGCGTATGGCCTGCCCTATGCAGTAGTCGACGGCAATGTGTCGAGAGTGCTTGCCCGCTTTTTTGGTATCGACAGCCCTGTCGACAGCGGGGCCGGTAAAAAGCAGTTTGCAGCGCTGGCGCAGGCCCTGCTCAGCCAGACAGCGCCCGGGCGCCACAACCAGGCCATGATGGACTTTGGCGCTACCCACTGCACGCCCAGGGCCCCTTTATGCCGGGATTGCCCCCTCCAACAGGCTTGCCGGGCTTTCCAACAGGATAGGGTGGCGGAATTGCCCCGCAAAGAAAAAAAACCGGAGAAAAAGACGCGCTTTTTCCATTACCTCATCTTCAACCGGCAAGGGCAGGCCTGGATCCGAAAGCGGACGGAAAAGGATATCTGGCGCAACCTCTACGATTTCCCGCTGCTTGAACTCGGCCACCCCGCACAGGGCGTGGGCGAAATACAGAACAGCGGCTGCTGGCAACAGCGCATGGGGCAGGAGCAGGCACAGAATATCAGGGCCTCCCGCCCTTTCCTCCAACTACTGACCCACCAGAAAATACAGGCCTCTTTCTGGGAAATCGAGCTCGCTGATGAAACACCTTTCAATTCTGAAGGGCTTATCGCCGTGAAAAGGGAAAACTTGAGTAAATTTGCATTCCCCCGGATAATCGATTGGTACTTAAACGATAATTCACTATATTTAAAACTACTTTAGTAGTGCTCAAAAAATAAGTTCTCCAATGGAGATTTTGCGATGTGGCGCAGGCTGGAAGACAAGCCATATCGCAAAATCGCCGAACTTGTTTTTTGATTGTTCTTTAGCCGGAAAACCCGGCGCATTTTTAAACAAGCTCAAAACCTCATTACATTTTAAATGGTCAACCGCGTAATACTTATTGGCAACCTGGGGCGAGACCCCGAAGTGCGCCGCCTGGAAAATGGCGCCGTTGTAGCCAAATTCCCCATCGCCACCAATGAAAACTACAAGGATAAGAACGGGGCCTGGCAAACCCAGACCGAATGGCACGATATCGTCGTTTGGCGTACCCTGGCCGAACGCGCCGAAAGCACACTGAAAAAAGGCATGGCCGTTTATGTTGAGGGAAAACTGACGCACCGCACCTGGCAGGACCAGGATGGCAATAACCGGCGCACGACAGAGGTGGTCGCGAGTTATTTCCGCATCATCAGTAGCGGTGGCGGCAAACGGGATGGCGCAGACACAGGCGGGTATTTCCCTTCGCCGGAAGATGAAATGACTGCCGCCCCGACCCATTCCTCCTCCCCTATGCCGGAAGAAGCACCTAATGAGGCCGATGACGACCTGCCGTTCTAAAAAAGCCCTCCCGGGGGATGCCGGGGATATACCAGCCGGGCGTATGTAACCAATGCCACGCAGCTGACTTTGATAACCAACATTGTCATTCTTTGGAACCAGAACCTGACAGTCGGCTTTACAGCTTTTTTCCATTGCTATTCCTGCTGCTTGTCTCTTCTTTGGGCATCTCCCTCGGCGTGCTGTCCATACTTTTGCTCCTGGCCGGATCCGCCCTGGTGTCCGGCTCCGAAGTGGCCTTCTTCTCCCTTACGGCCAACGAATTCGAAAAACTGGAACAGGAGAACGGGAAAACGAGCAAGCGCATACTGGCACTCAAGGATAAGCCCCGGAAGCTGTTGGCTACCATACTCATTAGCAACAATTTCATCAATATCGCCATCGTCATCCTATCGGAATTCATGTTGATGAATGCCCTGCCTCCCGATACCTTCAACCGCATTGCTACAGGCCTGCTCAGCATGCTGGGCGAGCCGGACCCGGTTAGGGTACAAAGGTGGGCGGATATCGTTGGCTTTCTTATTACCGTGGTCGGCGTCACCTTCCTGCTGGTGCTTTTCGGCGAAGTCGCTCCGAAGGTCTATGCCAAGATCAATAACCTGCAACTGGCCCGCATGATGGCCGGGCCGCTGACCTTCCTGCAGGGCCTGTTCACCCCTTTTAGTGCAGCCCTGGTCAACTCCACAAGGGTGATCGAAAGAAGGCTTGCCCGTTCAAATTCCATTTCTTCAATGGCCAGCCGGGAAGATATAGATGAAGCTATCGAGCTGACGGTCAGCCAGGAGCAGGACGCAGGGCAGGAGGTCGATATCCTCAAGAGCATCGTCAAATTCGGGGATGTCACCGTCAAACAGATCATGCGCTCCCGGGTAGATGTGGTCGCCGTCGATTTTCGCATCGATTACCACGATGTGTTGTCCGTTATCCGGGAGTCGGGCTACTCACGTATCCCGGTCTATGATAACGACTTCGACAACGTCACCGGCATCCTGTACGCCAAGGACCTGCTCGGCCACCTGAATGAAGGCCGGGGGTTTGAATGGCAAAGCCTCATCCGGACGGATGTGTACTATGTGCCGGAAGCCAAAAAGATACAGGACCTGTTGAAAGAATTCCAGCAGCAGCACCTGCACATGGCCGTAGTAGTGGATGAGTACGGCGGCAGCTCGGGCATCGTCACCCTGGAAGATATCATGGAAGAAGTGATCGGAGAGATCAGGGATGAATTTGACGATGAGGTGGAAGTGGTCTTTAAAAAGATCGACGATTTCAACTACCTGTTCGAAGGGAAAACACTGCTCAACGACGTCTGCCGGATCGTCGGTATCGACACCAGCACCTTCAATGATATCAAGGGCGAAGCAGATTCTCTGGCCGGGCTCATCCTTGAGATCACGGGCATTATGCCCAAACCCGATGAAGAATTCCTGTACAAGGATTTTACCTTTAAGATCATATCCGTGAATAAGCGGCGTATTGAACAGATCCTTTTTACCTTACCAAAAGCCTGAGCCATGACATTTAAAGGGGCGCCCTTTCTGGCCATTATCCTCATACTCCAGTCCTGTGGCGGCGATACCGCTTTCAGCCCGAAACCCAGGGCCTATCCCCGGGTCGGCTATCCCGAAAAGGCCTATCAGCAGTTTGATGAGGATTATTGCCATTTCACCTTCGAATACCCCACCTACGCAGAAATCGTCCAGGATACAGAGTATTTCGATAAAAAACCGGCCAACCCCTGTTGGTTCGACCTTTATTTTCCCGATTTCGACAGCCGCCTCTATTGCAGCTACTACCCTATTGGCAGCGCCCAGGATTTTGAAAAGCTGAAAAGCGATGCTTTCGAAATGGCCGACTGGCACAATAAGAAAGCCAACTATATCGACGAGATGCGGATCGAGCGGGAAGGCTCCGTCAGCGGTTTTGCCTTCATCATCAGCGGGCCGGCGGCTTCTCCGCTCCAGTTCTACCTCACCGATAGCACCCACCATTTCCTGCGGGCGTCTCTGTATTTCAATACCCAGGCCCGCCCCGATTCTCTGGCCCCTATCTATAAATTCCTGGAGGCGGACATTATGAAGATGATCGAGACCTTTAAGTGGGCCGGCCAGCAGTAGATAAAGCCCTCGTCTATCAGGGCCTGGGACGCAGGGCTCACTCATGGAGCAAGAGCCCCCGTAAAACGGCAGAAGCCGCTTGCGGCTGATACGCCGAAGCGGCTTCTGTCTATCGCTTCTTATTCAGTGGCCGGGCGGGCGTACTTTGCTGTCAGGCGTCAGGCAGGCAGGCCGCAGGCCGGGAAGGCCATCAGGCTTCTTCCGTTTCCGTTTTCTCCGCCTTTTTGCCCTTTTCCTTCTGTCCGTTCTTCTGGGCTTCGGTTTCTTCCGGCAGCCCCATTATCTTGGCTTTGACCTTGCGTTCGATCTCAGCGGCCACCTCCGGGTTATCCATGAGGAATTGTTTGGCGGCATCGCGGCCCTGGGCGATCTTGGCGCCGTCATAGCTGTACCATGCCCCGCTCTTTTGAATAATGTCATGTTCAGAGCCGAGGTCCACGATCTCACCGGTTTTTGAGATGCCTTCGCCGAACATGATATCGAAAGTGGCGATGCGGAATGGCGGCGCCAGTTTGTTTTTCACCACTTTGACCTTGACCTGGTTGCCGATCACATTCCCTTCTTTGTCTTTGAGGGCGGTGCCTGCGCGGCGGATATCCAATCGTATGGAAGCGTAAAACTTAAGGGCGTTGCCACCGGTAGTCGTTTCGGGGTTGCCGAACATAACGCCGATCTTCTCCCGAAGCTGGTTGATGAATATGCAGCAGCAGCCCGTGCGGCCGATGGTAGCCGTGAGTTTACGCATGGCCTGGGACATGAGCCGCGCCTGAAGGCCCATCTTGGAATCGCCCATCTCCCCTTCGATCTCACTGCGGGGCACGAGGGCCGCCACGGAGTCGATGACGATTATGTCGATAGCACCTGAGCGGATGAGGTTCTCGGCTATTTCCAGGGCCTGCTCGCCGTTGTCGGGTTGGGAAATAAGCAGGTTTTCAGTATCTACGCCCAATGCTTTGGCATAGCTGCGGTCGAAGGCGTGTTCTGCGTCGATGAAGGCGGCGATGCCCCCCTGTTTCTGGCTCTCTGCAATAGCGTGGATGGCCAGCGTCGTTTTACCGGAAGATTCCGGCCCGTAGATCTCTACGACCCTGCCTTTGGGGAAACCATTTACCCCCAAAGCGATATCGAGCCCCAAAGAGCCACTGGGGATATTGTCGACCTCTATGATGTTCTGGTCGCCAAGCCGCATGATCGTTCCCTTTCCATAAGTCTTTTCCAACCGGTCAACCGTCAGCTGCAGCGCTTTGAGTTTTGCTTCCCGGTCCTGGTCTTGTTGGTTGATATTGGACATTGAGCTAATGTTTGTTCAACTTTTTGTTTCAATACCCTGTAAAAATAAATGTTTTGTTTGGCACTTACAAACAAAGTGCCGCAATTTTCCCAATTTTTCCCACAATTACTGAAAATTACCCATTTTTACCCATACCAACCTGGTGGAAACGAGAAAGCCCTTGGCAGAATGGCCTGCCAAGGGCTTTTTACAAACGAAAATGGCTACTCAGGCCTGTTTTTCGAGAGCAGTGCGCTCGCTGTACTTCAGGATGCCCTGAACAGTGGAGCGGGAAGGCGAAAAAGTAACTTTCGGCAGTTGGTGATAAGCCTGGAGCAACCCTTCGTATTCTTCCCTCAACGCCACGTCTTCGAACAGCGCTTCATCGATCTCGAGCCTTTCAGTAGCGGTGGTTTCGCTGTAAAGGTACTTGATAAGAACGTCTGGTGTAAACTTTTGCTTCATACAGTAGGTTTTGGTAAAAGAATTTCGATTGCCTTGTGTCGAATCATCTATAAAACTCGAAAGCAAAAATTAATATTGCCCCTTTTCTGTACTTTTTTCGCGATTCAGACAGGCACCTCAAAATCCTCCCCTAATGCGGAAGGGTGCCAGAACAGGCGCTCGAAATCCCTGACGCAGTGATCTTCCACAACTACGCCTTCCTGCTCCAGCATTTCCTGCATCATGGCGGGTGATGGCCAGTGGTTGCGGCCGCTCAGCTCTCCTTTGCGGTTGACCACCCGGTGGGCGGGCACGCCGTCGGAAGCGTAGCTCTTGTTCAGGGCCCAACCTACCATACGTGCGGAGCCCAGGGCCAGGAAATCGGCTATAGCGCCGTAGGTGCTAACCCGCCCGCGGGGGATATGGCGAACGACGGCATAAACCAGCTCGTAATAGGTCGGTTGCTTCATTTATTGCTTAGTTTTGCGGGGCCGGAATGGGCGGCGCTTTCAAAATTAACAAATCCGCCGGCACATTCCCACCACATGCTCAACAGAATAACACAGCCAACCCTTGGTTTATGCTCAAGACTAACGTTAAGGCCAGTTCGGTGACCAACCTGACCGATGCCCGCTATTTTGCCGCATGGGAGGTGGCGTGGCTTGGCTTCAATTTTGATGCCGGCTCCGACAGGTACATCCAGCCCCAGCTGATGAAAGCGATCCGCGAATGGGTGGATGGCGTAAAGGCCGTCGGTGAATTCAATATGCAGGCTCCCGAAGAGATCCGGGCTGCGGCAGAACTGCTAGCCCTGGATGCTGTTCAGGTGGGCATGTTCACCGACCTCTCCGCCCTGGATTCACTGGGCCTGGGCGTGCCGGTCATCCAGGAACTCGTCCTGGAGTCGGTGGCCGGGCTGGATGCGGCGGCTGAACAGATGGCCAGAGGTAAGGCCTCCGTCGATATCTTCCTGCTCAACTTCGACAAAAACGGCATGCGCTGGAGTGAGCTGCTGCCGGCGGAAAGAGAACGGTTGCGCTTATTGTGCCGCGAATACCATATTCTGCTGAGCATAGGGCTGGCCCCCGGGGAGGCCGCCAGCTTATTGGAAGAGGTGGCGCCCTACGGTATTAGCCTGCAGGGCGGCGACGAAGAAAAGGTCGGCTTTAAGTCATTCGACGAATTAGACGATCTATTCGAAGCAATAGAAGCAGAGGAATAAAGGAGATATGGGTAAAACCCTTATTTTCACTGGAAAAATCCAGGTATGAAATTAACGCTGCCCCTGTTATGCCTAGCCCTGCTCCTGGGCTCGCCGATGCGCTCTTTTACTCAGCAAACCTTCGATAACGTCAGCCTTCGGCCTGGCGAACACCTGAAATACAGCGACCTGGAAGCGGCCTACAACCAGTGGGCCCAGAACAACGGGCGTGCTGAAGCGAAAGGATGGAAGTGGTATGCCCGCTGGTTGCACGAACAGGCCGTACGTGCAGGGGGCGACGGTAGCCTCGGCGATCAATTGCCGCTGTTCCGGGCGGCGATGGAAAAAACAAACGCCCAGGCAGGGCGTATTACTACCCGTGGCCCGGGCTGGATACCGGTAGGGCCGGAAACCTACCCTTCCCTCGGCTCCTCCTTCATTATCCGCGGCATGGGGCGGATCAACTGCGTCACTTTTCACCCTACCGACCCGAATACCTTTTGGGTGGGCGTCGCCCAGGGAGGCATCTGGAAAACCACCAACGGAGGCCAGAGCTGGATGCCGCTGTCGGAAGGGCTGCCCATCCTGCGCATCAGCGATATTGCCGTCAACCCCAATAACCCGGATGAGATGTATGCTTCGGTGGGTGATTACGCCTACGTTGCGGTGGGCCTCGACCTCGACGACCGGAAGCGCCATACACACTACGGTATGGGCGTATTCAAATCTGCCGACGGCGGCCAGAGCTGGGCGCCAACGGGCCTGACTTTCGAGCAAACCACCCGCGACGGCAGCCTCACCCGCCGCGTTATCGTTCATCAGGAAGACGGGCAGCGCCTGGTGGCCGCCGGTATTTTCGGGGTGGAAACCTCCAATGACGGTGGGCAAAGCTGGCAACCCACCTTCAGCAGTATGGTTTTCGACATAGAAAGAAGCCCTGCAGACCCCAACACCTTGTACCTTTCTTCCGCCTATCTGTCCAATCTGGGGCAAGGCAGCGCCGGCATCTGGAAGTCTACCGATTTCGGACAGAACTGGCAACCCCTCAATACGGGCATACCCCCTAATGCCGTGCAACGCATCGAGCTGGCTATTTCACCATCTCAGCCCGATTACATATACGCGCTGGCCTGCAACATCCAGCGTGGGTTCTATGGCCTGTATCGCAGCACTAATGCCGGCCAAAGCTGGCAGCAACGCTCCGATTCGCCCAATGTCCTGCACTGGTACGATGGCTCCGGCACCGGAGGGCAGGGGACCTACGACCTTACTATCCTGGTTGACCCCAACGACCCGGACCGCATATACACCGGCGGTATCAACCTCTGGGCGTCGGAAGATGGCGGGCAGAGCTGGAAGATCGCTTCTTACTGGGTAGGCTCGCCAACGGGCCAGAGTATCCATGCCGACCAGCACTACCTGGCCTACAACCCGCTCGATGGTAAGATCTATGCCTGCAACGACGGTGGCATTAGCCGGACAGATGCCATCATCCCCGGCGATGTGGACTCGCTTTTCAATACCAATGATTACGCCTTCCAGACCGTATGGGAAGACATCGCCGGCGGCATGCAGATCACTTCCTTTTACCGGCTGGGGCTCAGCCAGTCTACCCCCGGCAGCCTCATTGCCGGCTCGCAGGACAATTCGAGCTGGCTTAAGCAGAACGGCAGCTGGGCCAGTATCATCGGGGGTGATGGTATGGAAGGGCTCATTCACCCCACGAACCCCAACATTATCTACGGTTCGTCTCAATACGGTAATATCGTCGGTTCCTATAACGGCGGGCAGAACTTTTTCTCCGTCAGCAACAACATTCCTACCGGCCCCGGCGAACAGGCGGCCTGGACGACGCCCTTTATGCTGGAGCCGGGCAACCCCGACGTGCTGTACGTGGCTATTACCAACCTTTATAAGTCAACGAACGGCGGGGATACCTGGTCCAAGATATCCAACTTCCCCGGATACCAGGCGCCCACCTCTTCCTTTGCCGTTTCACCGGCCAACCCGGCCTATATTTACCTGGCCCACCGGATCTACCACTCTGCCAACGAGCCGGGTAAGATGTGGCGCACAACGAACGGAGGCCAGAGCTGGAAGAACGTCACCGCAGGCCTGCCCGATAGCCTGTTCTTCACCTACGTCACAGCCGACGAGCAGGACCCCAACCTGGCATGGGTGGCCGTCGGTGGCTTTGCCGAAGGCGTTAAAGTGTTCCGGACCTATGATGGCGGGGATACCTGGGAGAACATTTCCTTTGACCTGCCCAATATCCCGGTAAACTGTATCGTGCAGGACCCCACTTCTGCCGTGAACACCATCTATGCCGGCACAGATATCGGCGTATATGTCCACAATGACAATATGGCCGGCTGGGAGCTGTTCAGCGATGGCCTGCCGAACGTCATTGTCAGCGAGCTGGAGATACTGCCCGATGAAGAGAAGATCTACGCCGCTACTTTCGGCAGGGGTATCTGGGAAGGCACCACCCTGGACGGCATCGTTAAAACCCGCAATACGCCGGCGGCCGGGCTTACTGTGAAGGTAGGGCCTAACCCCAGCAGCGGGGCTTTTCAGCTCTTTGTAGAAGGGTTGCCGGAAGCTGCCGGCCTGCAGATTGAGATCATAGACATTACGGGAAGGAGGGTGTTGTCGGAAAAGCGAACGGTGTTTGGCGGGCGCTTCGTGCAGCCCTACGAACTACCGCTGCCTTATGGCCTGTACTTTGTCAGGGTGAGCAGTGGGGATGTCCGAAAGGCCGCAACATTCATTATAGAGTAAATGCAGGGTTTTGCATAATTCACATAACATTAAAGCGCCGGAGGCAGGAGTTACGGCCGGAAGCGGTATTTTTGACGCAAAAAAAAGCACCGCTATGAAATACCTGGCCCAACTGCTGTTTCTACTGTTGTCATTTGCCACTGCAACCGGGCAGTCCAACGATGCGGCCCAGATGGGCAAGCCTTATGTCATACTGGTGTCCTGCGATGGGTACCGCTACGATTATACCGCTCGTTTCCATCCGCCCCATATCAGCAGCTTTATCGAGCATGGCGTCCAGGCTGCATCGATGATCCCGAGCTTTCCCTCCAAGACGTTTCCCAACCATTACACCATAGCCACGGGTTTGTACCCCGAGCATCACGGCCTGGTTGACAACACCTTTTACGACCCGGGCCGGGGCGAGATGTACCGGATCAGTAAGCGCAGTGTAGTAGAAGATGGCAGCTGGTACGGTGGTACGCCGCTTTGGGTGAATGCCGAAAAAAACGGCATGGTGGCGGCCAGCTATTTTTTTGTGGGCTCCGAAGCGGACATCCAGGGCGTGCGGCCGTCCTATTATTATCCTTATGACGGCTCTACGCCCAACGAAAAACGGGTGGAACAGGTGTTGGAGTGGCTTCGGCTTCCGGAAGCGCAGCGCCCCCACCTCATCATGCTGTATTTTTCAACGATGGATGATACAGGCCACCGCTACGGGCCTGACGACGATCAGCAGGTCGGGAAATCGCTCATGGAGCTCGACAGCGTATTGGGGCAGCTTTTCGAAGGCGCCCGTGCTACGGGCCTGCCCGTCAATATCATTCTGGTGTCCGACCATGGCATGGTGGGCGTGAGTTCCGACAAGCTCATCGACATCGGGCCGCTGGAACAGGAGGAGCAATACCTCATTGCCAACGACGGCGCGCTGGCCCACATATACCTCAAGGATGGCGCCGATGCGGAGCGCGCCTTCCAATTCCTCCAGGAGCGGGAAGGGCATTTTAAGGTTTGGCGGACAACCGAATTTCCGGCCTACTGTACCGGTGGGCAGAACCCGCTGCTCGGTGACATGCTCCTGATCCCGGAATATGGTTATTACCTGTCGGATACCCGCCGCATCGCACAGGCCCGCAATGGCAACTTCAAGCAGGGTGGGGAGCATGGTTTTGACCCCGAATTCCCGGAAATGCACGCCATCTTTTATGCCAACGGCCCGGCGTTCAGGCAGGGGCTTACCATCCCTTCGTTCCGCAACGTGCATGTCTATCCTCTGGTGTGCGAGATACTAGGGCTGCCCATCCCGCCGGGCATCGACGGCAGGAAGGAAGTGCTGCAGGGCATTCTGGCGAAATAGTCAGGGTAGGGCCTAAACCACTTTCACTTCCCCTTTCTGAGCCTTGTAGTGCAGTTCGGAGCAGTTATCCTCTATGAGGACTTCGTTGGCCAGGCGCAGGATGTCTTCGGTGGAGATCTGCAGGTATAGCTCGGCTTCCCTGTTGATGAGGCCTACATCCCCGAGCAATTCGAAATAGGCCAGGTTTATCGCTTTGTTCAGCGGGCTCAGTTCCGAAAAGATCAGCGTGCTTTCCGCTTTGTTCTTCACCTTCTGGAGTTCCTGTTCGGGAACGGGTTCCGTTTTTAGTACGTCCAGTTCCTTCCAGATAGCCTCGGCGGCCTGTTCGAGGCTGACACCTTCTGCCGGTTTACCTTCGATGATCAGCAGGCCGGGGTCGATGCTGCCCGAGACGTAACAATCGATGCTGGTAAAGAGCTGTTGCTCCTTAAGCAGGTGGTGGTACAGCCTGGAAGAATTGCCGTTGCACAGTATATCGGAGATCAGGTCGACGACGTAATAATCGTAATGCGTTCGTGCCGGCATGTGGAAGGCCAGGTACAGGGCATCGACCGGGACGTTTGCCTCCCGGATGCGCTTTTCCAGGCGCTTCTGCGGCGGTTCCTGGGGCAGTTTCCGGGTGACGTTCTCTCCCCGGGGGATATCGCCGAACCATTTTTCCGACAGCCGTTTCACTTCCGCCGTCTTGACCGGCCCGGCCACTACCAGAATGGCGTTGTTGGGCCGGTAGTAGTGGTAGAAGAAGCTTTTGACGTCGTCCATATTGGCATCCTCAACATGTTTGGGCACCTTGCCAATGGTGGGCCAGCGGTAAGGGTGCACCTTGTAGGCCATGTCAGAAATGTAGTGCCAAACGTCGCCGTAGGGTTGGTTGAGGCAGGTCTCCTTGAATTCTTCCACGACGACCTTGCGTTGTACATCCAGCACTTTTTCGTCGAAATTGAGGGCCAGCATGCGGTCGGATTCCAGCCAGAAGGCCGTTTCCAGGTTTTGCACGGGCAGGGTATCGTAGAAGTTGGTGATATCGTTATTGGTGAACGCATTATTCTCGCCCCCTGCCATTTGGATGGGGGTGTCGAAATCGGGAATATTGGCCGAGCCGCCGAACATGAGGTGTTCGAACAGATGGGCGAAGCCCGTTTTATCAGGCGATTCATCGCGCGCTCCTACGTTGTACAGCAGATTGACGGCTGCCATAGGTGTGCTATCATCTTCGTGGACCAGCACCCGCAGGCCGTTGTCCAGTTCAAACCTTTCAAATTGTATCACGATCCATCTTTTTTGGTTGCCGGCCTTATCCCTTTCTTCCAGGAAATCCAGGCAATACGCTCCGGTTGCCGGCGCCCTTCAATGCGCAAATGTATCAAAAAACTACACGCTACGCACCAAATTAGAACGCCTTTGCATCTATCAGGTTGAATGACTTCCGCGGTAATTTGGTTTAACCGCACCGGGCCCGGTAGCAATGACAAATGCTACCACATGAAACGTCAGGATATTTCCCGTTTGGAAAAGAACCGGCCAATTCATTTCAAAATTGGCCTGATCATCTCTTTGGCAGTGGCTTTACTTGCCTTCAACTGGGCGTCGGCGCCCCACGAAGCGGATACTCCCGTCTTTGACGCGCTTGGCGATGAGCTGCAAATAGAGGTTGTGCGTACTACTCAAAACCCTCCGCGCCCCGTGCCGCCACCGCCGGTCAGGCTTACCGGCGAGATCGTAGCTGTTGAAAACCCGGAATTTGCCGCCGAACCTTTCTTGCTGCCTGTAGATGAAATATCCGAAGCGCTCAACGCCGCCCAAGGCCCTGTAGGCGAATCTGTTAGGCCTTCTGTTGCAAAACCTGAGCCGCTGACTGTATTCAGGCCTGAGGACGAAAGCATTGATATTTTCAGGGTGGTGGAAGAAATGCCGCGCTTTGGCGACTGTGCAGATGAACCGGACAGGGATGAAAGAGATCGTTGCTCCGGGCTGGCCATACTCCGTTATTTCGCCGAGCATTTGCGCTATCCGGAATTGGCCCGAACCAATGGCATCGAAGGCCTGGCCGTGGTACAGTTTATTGTCGAGAAGGACGGCTCCATCACCGATGCCAAAGTGGTAAAAGATATTGGCGGAAACTGCGGCAGGGAGGCCCTGCGCGTGGCCAACGGCATGCCCAAATGGACACCCGGGCTGCAACGCGGCCGCCCCGTCAGGGTGATCATGAACCTGCCGGTACGATTCCAGTTGCATTAACACGAAAGGGGGCACATTGGCATCCTCACTAAATAATGATGGTTAGTTGATAAAGATATGCCCTATGGCCCCCACTTCTCATACCCCTACGACGGGTATATCCGGAAACCAAAACCTCACAGCTATGGCACTTTTCCAATACCAAAAACCAGCTTTTGCCATCTTGTTGGCGGCAACCGCCACTCTGGCCATTTACGCCTATGCTCAGTCCGGTGTAAATAAGGCTTGTCGGGAGCGGCCGGCTTCCGGCGATGCCGAAGTGGCTGAGCTATTCACCGCCAACCAAGCATTCAGAGGGGGCCCCTACCCAAACGCAAATTACAGCCGGATACAGAAGCCTGCTTCGCCTGGGCCGGGCGAGCCAGATACTGCCGCAAGCGGCCGGAAAAAGGGTGCGGCAGTAGGGAAAATGAAAGCAGGGCCGGGCGACATACCTCCCACGCCTTCCTTATGTATGCTTCCGTTGCCGCCGGAACCTCACGAAGGGGAAGAAATATTCGGCACAGTGGAAGAGATGCCTTACTTTCCAGGCTGTGAAGGGATCGAAAACAAGATGGAGCGCCGCCAGTGCTCCGACAGAGAAATGCTGCATTTTTTCTACAGCCGGCTTCTGTATCCAACGGACGACTGTGAGCCGGGCACCATAGTGGTTCAGTTCGTAGTGGACAAAACCGGGCGGGTGGAGAAGCCCGCGATAGTGCGGGATATCGGTGGCAGCACTGCGGAAGAAGTATTGCGGGCCATACAATTTATGATAGACAAGGACATACGCTGGGAGCCCGGTAAAATGCGCGGCCGGCCAGTGAACGTACTGCTGGCCCTGCCGCTGAAATTATGCCTGATCCACCAGGTGAAAAATGAAACTAAGGCTGTCGCGCAGCCGGAGCCCGATGTGCAAAGAGACATACAAAAAGTAACGGAGATGGAACCCCAGGGCACGGCCACAGCTCTGTCAACGGAGACTCCTGCACCAGGCCCTATGAGCATTCGCCTTTTCCCCAACCCTGCCAGCAGCCTGGCCAACGTAAACCTTAAGGCAGCTCCCGGGCCGATAGCGTTGTTCATCGCTAACCCATCCGGGCAGGTGCTTTGGAGGCAGGAATACGAAAACCCCACAGGATATCTTGACGAGGAGGTGCGCCTGGGCCTATGGCCGGCCGGCGCTTATGTCCTGTTTGCCGAACAGCAGGGCCGGGTTCAAACGCAAAAGTTTATCAAGCGCTAATAAACAAAAGGAACTGGCAGTTTTTCGACGACAGGAGAGGGCGTCCTTCCGATTTCGGAAGGCGCCCTTTTCAAATTAACGGTTGTTTGTTAACTTGTAACCTATTCGGTACCACCAAAACAACTGATATGGATCGCCCGGATTTTAGCAAGATAAAGCTTAGCCGTACCGCTTTGGAAAACGGTAAACAAGAGGGTGAAGTTTGGAAAAGCCCTGAAAACATAGCCATTAAGCCCGTTTTTTACCCGGAAGATATCGAGGGTATGGAGCATTTGTCCTACGTTGCGGGTATCCCCCCTTTCCTCCGTGGGCCATACAGCTCCATGTATACCGTCAGGCCGTGGACCATACGGCAATATTCGGGCTTTTCTACGGCCGAGGAGAGCAACGCCTTCTACCGGCGCAACCTCGCTCAGGGCCAGAAGGGCCTGTCGGTGGCCTTCGACCTGGCCACACACCGCGGGTACGATTCCGATCACGAACGCGTTTTTGGCGACGTCGGAAAAGCAGGCGTGGCTATTGACACGATAGAAGATATGAAGGCCCTCTTTGACCAGATCCCCCTGGATCAAATGTCGGTCTCCATGACAATGAATGGCGCGGTGATCCCTATCATGGCTTTTTATATTGTCGCCGCCGAGGAGCAGGGCGTGGCGCCGGAACAGCTCGACGGGACCATTCAGAATGACATTCTGAAGGAATTTATGGTGCGCAACACCTATATATATCCCCCCGGCCCTTCCATGCGGATCATTGCGGATATATTCGAGTTCGCCTCCCATAATATGCCGCGGTTCAATTCCATCAGCATCAGCGGGTACCACATGCACGAAGCAGGGGCGCCGGCAGATATAGAGCTGGCCTATACGCTGGCCGATGGGCTGGAATACCTGCGCGCCGGCCTGAAGGCCGGCTTGAAGATCGACGATTTTGCCCCCCGGATCTCCTTTTTCTGGGGTATCGGTATGAACCATTTTATGGAAATTGCCAAGATGCGTGCCGGGCGGATGTTATGGGCAAAGATCGTCAGCCAGTTTGGCCCTGAAAAGAGCAAGTCAATGGCCTTACGGACGCATTGCCAGACTTCGGGGTGGAGCCTGACCGAGCAGGGCCCGTTCAATAATGTGGCGCGCACCTGTATCGAAGCCATGGCCGCCGTGCTGGGCGGCACCCAGTCGTTGCACACCAACTCACTCGACGAGGCCATAGCGCTGCCTACCGATTTTTCCGCAAAGATCGCACGCGATACCCAGCTTTACCTGCAAAAGGAAACGGATATTACCCGGTCTGTCGACCCCTGGGCGGGTTCTTATTATGTGGAATACCTGACCAGCCAGCTTGCCAGGCGGGCCTGGCAACACATTGAGGAGGTAGAATCACTTGGGGGCATGGCGAAAGCGATCGAGCAGGGTGTGCCTAAAATGCGCATCGAAGAGGCTGCTGCCAGGAAACAGGCCCGGATCGATAGTGGTAAGGATAAGATCGTAGGTGTCAACGTCTTTCGGCTGGAAACAGAAGAACCCATCGATATTCTGGAAGTGGATAATACTGCCGTTCGCGAAGCTCAGGTTAAGCGCTTACAGGTAGTCAGGGCCCATCGCGACGAGCAGGCTGTACAGGCTGCGCTGGAAGCGCTGTACCAATGCGCAAAGTCGGGAGAAGGTAATCTCCTGGCCCATGCTATCGATGCAGCCCGCCTGCGTGCTACGCTGGGAGAGATTTCAGCTGCCATGGAGCGCCATTTTGGCCGCTTTGTCGCGCAGTCCAGATCCGTTTCCGGTGTGTACTCCAGTGAGATCAGCGCAGACCAGGAATTCAAAAAAGCCAGGGCCCTTGCCGACCAGTTTGCGGAACTCGAAGGGCGCCGCCCCCGCATCATGGTCGCCAAGCTGGGCCAGGATGGGCACGACCGGGGAGCTAAGGTGATCGCTACCAGTTTCGCCGACCTGGGCTTTGACGTCGACATAGGCCCTCTTTTCCAAACGCCCGCCGAAGCTGCACGGCAGGCCGCTGAGAACGACGTACATATCCTGGGCATATCCTCGCTGGCCGCAGGGCATAAAACACTTATCCCGCAGGCTATTCATGAACTGAAAAAACTGGGAAGGGAAGATATTCTGGTGGTGGCAGGCGGTGTCATACCCCATCAGGATTATGACTTCCTGTACCGGGAAGGCGTGGCGGGTATTTTTGGGCCCGGTACGAGAATAGCCGTTGCCGCCAGCCAGATACTGGAAGTCCTCATTGAGAGCCTTAAGGTGGAAAGTTAGCAATTTAGCAACGTGTGGCCTAAATAGGCCCACCCTCCAGATCAGAGAACAGGCAATTTAGCTCTGTCTGGATTTTGGATTTGGATTTGCATATCATATTCATATTCATATTGCTATGCTATGACCAAACGCTCAGCCTCCCGGCGTGCTCAAATGCTTTGAGCTCGTTTACCAGCTGGTCGTTAGCGTTTGGTGCGAACAGGAGCGCTTCGCTCCTGTCATCAAAAACTTCTACCTTCAATTCGCGGGCAAAGGCTTTTGCCAGGTCGCCCATGCTGCGGGCATAGCGCACATTTTTCCCCATAGCCATAAACAGGTCGATGACGCCGGTGCGGATTAATTCATAGGGGTCCAGTTGCATCAGCATATGCCTTTGTGTTTTCCCCCGGGCTTTTTTCCCCTGTACCAGCAGCTTTTCCCTAAGGGAGTCGGCAGAATAGCCCATGACATCGGCGCGGTACTTCCACCAGTTGGTGGCCCCGCCGTTGCGTTGTTCATAAACCTGAAGGTGCCGCTTCTCGGCAGCTTCCTGGCAAGACACCATTCCCATGGCTTTTGCCAACTCGAGTATGTGCAATATCTGGTCCTTATTCAGGCCATTCGCCTGCTCAGGTTCATCCTCCAGTGCATACATCCACTTGGCGTGTTTTAGCTTGGCCTTGCTTTTGGAATGCAGCGCGATGAGCTTCGCCATTTCTACGGTAAAGTAGTAGTCTTTGAGTAGGGTATTACCCGGCGTATTGCGGGGGGCGTAGTCCTGCATCTTTACCGGCCGGCGGATGCCGTCTTTAAACGCATATATATCCGTAAGCCAGCTTTTGACATTGGCTGCATAGTGATGGTCCGCCAACTCTAACGCCTGGTGGAGGTTGGTGGCGGCTACTACTTTTGTACCTTTTTTGCTGACGTATACCTGAAGTTCCATGATTGGTTGTATTCTGGTTACGTATACAAAGTTGCACGATTTGTTTCATTAATGCAAGTTTTAAAACATTTTTTTTATTTTATTTTTTTGACGTAAGCTCCCTGTTGGTGTTAATTCAAGGTTAAATATCATACTCTCGTCTGTGCGCCTTGATGCCGCATAGCGTATCTATTGTCTTTTATTTAAAACAAAAACAGAACGGAAAAGCAAGGGGCGAAAAACAAAATAATTTAATCAAAAAAGTTACATTCTGAATTCAGGCCCTGTTTCACCCACCATAAAAACGGCAGATGCGATGCCGTCGGCCAAAAGCCTGCCGGCATCCGTCAGGCTGATGGTGTCGCCCTCCTGCTTCGCCTGCCCTGCATCGAGGAATGGGCGGATGTTTTCCAGGAAATAGTTTTCATAAGCGGGAGCCATTTGCCGAAGGTGGAATAGCTCGACCCCCCAGATGGTGCGCAGCCCGGTCATCACGTACTCGTTGTAGCGGGTGGCGGTGCTGAGGTGCTCTGTTTCGAAGAGCCCGGGAATGAGGGCCTGCGCGCCGCTGCTTCCTTGCAGCAGCCGAATATAGCCGGCATTGTTCGAGATGTTCCATTGCCGGCTGGCCCCGTTATAGCTATGGGCGCTGGGGCCCAGGCCGAGATAAGGCTCTCCCTTCCAGTAGCTGGAATTGTGCACGGCAAAGCAGCCGGGCCGGGCGAAATTGGAGATCTCGTATTGCACATATCCCCCAGCGTGCATCGAGGCCATTAGGTATTCGTATTGGCGGGCAGCCTTTTCATCTTCTACGGGCGGCACTTTACCGGTTTTGATGAAATGGGCGAGCGCGGTCCGATCCTCTACCGTCAGGGCGTAGCTGGAGAGGTGAGGGATACCGTAACCGAAGAAAATATCGATGTTCTCCTCCCATTGCTTCTGGCCGGTGGTAGGGGCGCCATAGATGAGGTCTATGGTCAGGCCGGTAAAACCGGCGGACAGGGCGTGCTCCAGGCTTGCGCGGGCCTGGCCGGCGGTATGCGCCCTGTTGAAAAAGCGGAGGTCTTCATCGTGGAAGGACTGGATGCCGATGCTCAGGCGGTTTACAGGTGTATGGCGCAGGGCCTGAACTTTTTCAGGGGTGAGGTCGTCGGGGTTGGCTTCCAGGGTGATCTCGGCGCCGGGCCTGAGCCTGAAATACCTGCCTATCGCATCGAAAAAACGCATGAGTTCACTTTCCGTCAACAGGCTGGGCGTGCCGCCGCCGAAATAGATGCTGTCCAGCTCTTTTTCTTCCAGGTAACCGCTGCGAAGGCTGAGCTCCTGCAGAATGGCCTGTAGCATCTCCTCTTTGTACCTGAGAGAAGTGGAGAAGTGGAAGTTGCAGTAGTGGCAGGCCTGCCTGCAAAAAGGGATATGGATGTATATGCCAGGCATTGTAACCTTTTTCGTTTCGGGGTTACAAGTTACAGGGAAACTTGAAACCTGAAACCTGAAACCCCACTTTAGCCCGCCAGAAAAGCCCTGAGCACTTCCAGGAGCTCTTCCGGTTTGTCGGCGTGTACCCAGTGGCCGGCTCCGGCTATTGTTTCCAGCTGTGCCCTGGGGAAGACTGCCTTGATCATGGGCCAGTCCTCATCGAGGATATAATCCGACCTTTCGCCTCTGATGAACAAGGCGGGGCCTTCGAACGGCTCGTCGGCGTCGATGGTGGCCAGAAGGTTCTGGTAGTTCTTATACAGCACAGGCAGGTTCATCTTCCACTCGAACTTTCCTTTTTTATTGCGCGACAGGTTTTTCATCAGGAACTGCTGGACGCCGGGGGCTTCTATCCGGCTTTGCAGTTGGGTTAGCACATCGCTCCGCTCGGCCGCTCCGGTGAGGTTGGCCGACATCAGGGCATCGAAGATATCCTGATGGCCCCCGGAATAAGCTTTGGGGGCAATATCCACGACGATCAGCTTGTCTACCATACCCGGGTGGGCCAGCGCGAACTGCATCGCCGTTTTCCCGCCCATGGAGTGCCCCATGATGTGCGCTTTGAACATCCAATGCGATTCCATGAAGTAGCGGAGGTCTTCCGCCATACAGGGGTAATCCATGTCGTCGTGATGCGGCGACCGCCCGTGGTTGCGCAGGTCGGGCAGGTAGGCCGTATAGTCCTCCGACAGCTTGCGGGCTACGGCCTGCCAGTTGTCCAGCATACCGAACAGGCCGTGGAGGATGACCACGGGCAGGCCCTGCCCGAAGGTTTTATAGTTCAGTTCCAGCATAGCACCCCTAATCGAAGAGCTCCGCCAGTTTTTGCTCCAGCGCTTCGCCACGCAGGTTGCGGGCGATGATCTTCCCTTCGGCGTCGACCAGCACGGTGTGTGGGATGGAGCGGACACCATAGGCCTGGGCCACCTCATTCGACCAGCCCTTCAGGTCGCTGACGTGATGCCAGGCCAGCCCGTCCTGTTGGATGGCATCCACCCAGCGGTCCTGGGTTTTGTCGAGGCTGACGCCGAGGATGTCGAAGCCTTTGTCTTTGTATTGGTTGTACATGCGCACGACGTTGGGGTTTTCCCGGCGGCAGGGGCCGCACCAGCTGGCCCAGAAGTCGATCAGCACTACCTTGCCGCGCAGGTCGCTCAGGCTCAGGCCTTCGCCTTCCGGCGTCTTCAGCGTGAAATCAGGCGCTTCGCCGCCGATCATAAAGCTTCGGGCCTTTTTGATCTCCATCTGTAAGCTGGCCACCGCTGCAGGGTCGGACTTTCGGAACGTCTCGATGAATTTGTTGCCGAAGTACGCATAATTGTTGTTGTTCTTTTGCTGCAGGATATTAAGCACGCCGGCGAGCGCGAGCTTATAGGTAGGGCCGCCCTGTGGCAACGCTGCCAGAGCCTTATCCAGGTACTCCTGCTGTTTATCATCGCTGAGCCGTACGCTGACGATCGTTGTCGTGTAGTTGCGGAAGGCTTCGTACACCCAGGGCAGGGTTTCGTAGGCGGGGTCCCTGAGGTCTGCAAAACTGAAGTATTCGTTGGCGAAATATTCTATCTCATCGGAATAGCCGTTCGGATAGTTCTGAAAACTGAGGTAGGTGTTCAGCGCCACGATCTTTCCCAGGAAGGGGTCCGCCTGCTGAAGGGAGTCAAGCAGGGCCTTTTTCTGGGCGTCGACCGTTTTCATCTCCGCAACCACGGCCTCTCTTTTTTCACCGAACGCCACCTGGTACTGACGGATCAGCTGGCCTGCCTTGTTGCGCAACTCGTTCATCGTCTCCTTCAGGCTGTTGTAGTCCTGGTTGATCTTTGACCCTTCGATGGTTGCCATGCGAATGGCCCCGCAATTTCCTTTGACGACAACTTCGTTCTCCGTACCCAGGATGATGGGCGTCACATTACTGGTATTGGTGCCCAGGTAGAAAAAGCGCGGTTCAGAAGGAGGGATATGAAATTCGAAAGTGGTAGCGCCCACTTTTTCGGCCTGCCTGAGCTGGGTAAATATCATGCCGTCGAATGTGAAAAGGGAAAGGGGCTCCGGGCAGCCTTGTATCTCGCAGCGCAGTACATACGTATCGGCAGGTTGGGCCTTGACGCCGAGGCTACAGATGGCCAGCAGGCCCCACAATAGTAGTTTGGTCATGTCAATTCTGGTTTAACTGAAAAATTGCGGTGGTTTTCCGTTTTGGGAGATGCTTCCGACAGGGGAATGGATGACGCCCAAAAATACTTTTATTTGCTTGGATGTAAAAATCGGCAGGTGATTTTTAGGCAGAATGAGCGCTCATCGAACGGCAGGCACTCTTGGCCTAAAGGCTTGTAATGCCTGCCAACTATTGCTTAATTTATCGGTTTTAAAAGAAAACAGCAGAATTGTTATGCGTTATCGCAAGAACATTAACATAGAGGGCAACCCCTTCAGCTCTTTTTTTGGCATCATCTTCATCGTGTTGTTCCTCGTGGGGCTCTATTTCCTCGCCCGCTTTATTTTCACCATACTATATTACCTTTCTCCGATATTGCTCATCGCGACCCTGATCGTGGACTATAAAGTGGTAGTGCGTTATGTCCAGTGGCTGATCGCCCTGGTCAGGCAGAACCCGCTGATGGGGGCCGGCTCCATCGCGCTCAGCGTGCTTGGCTTTCCAGTGCTGGCGGCTTTCCTGCTGGGTAAGGCGCTGTTCAAAAAGCGCGTTAAGCAGGCGCAAGCAGACGCCATCCGCTCCCGCGAAGGTGAGTTTGTGGATTTTGAAGAGCTGGAAATGCCTGATGACGTGGATGCCGAATTGCCCAGGGTAGAGCCTCAGCCGCGGCAAAAACCGGACACCACCCCGTACGACGACTTTTTTAAAGAACAATAACCGTTGGTTTGGCTGTCCTTCTTTCCCATCGCGGGTTTCATACTGGCCCTGGGCTACAGCTTACTCACCAGATGGCTGCTGCAGGCCTGGGATGCGCTTCCGGAATGGGATGCCCCTGAAGGCTGGACACCCCATACGCACGTAAGCGTCATCGTTCCGGCGCGCAATGAAGAGCAGTCCATCGGCGCCTGCCTGCAGAGCATCCTGCAGCAGGACTACCCCGAAGATCTGCTCGAATGTATCGTCGTGGATGACCATTCCACCGACCAGACGGCGGCGGTAGCTCGTGCTACGGCCAGCTCCCGCATCAGGCTGCTGTCGCTGGCTGAACATACCGATGCCTCCATCCCTGTACAGTCGTATAAGAAAAAGGCGCTGGAAGTGGGCATCGCTCATGCCCATGGACAGCTCATCGTTACGACCGATGCCGACTGCCGTGCCAGGCCTGCCTGGTTGCGGCAACTCGTTTCCTATTACGAAGCTACCGGGGCCAGGGCGATAGCCGCTCCCGTCCTTTTCAGCCCCGTGCATAATGCCCTCGAACGCTTCCAGGCGCTCGACTTTGCCGGCATGATGCTGGTAACAGGCGCCGGTATAACGCAGCAGGCATTATACCTTGCCAACGGGGCCAACCTGGCCTACGAAAAAGCGGCCTTTGAAGCGGCGGGTGGCTTTTCCGGTAATGAGCAGTTCGCTTCCGGCGACGACGTTTTCCTCATCCAGAAGATCGCCTCCAGGTATCCGGGCCAGATAGGGTTTGTCAAAAGCCGCGACGCCGTGGTGTACACGCCGCCGCAAGCCACGCTGCGCGCCTTCTTTCAGCAACGCCTGCGCTGGGGCGCCAAGAACGAAAGTTACGACAGCTGGCGCACCACGGCGGTGATCGGGCTGGTGTTCCTGTACTGCTGGGCCATCCTGGCAGCCATCCTGGCGCTGCCTTTCCTACCCGCATACGGCGCGGGGCTTTTCCTGGCCCTTTTCCTTGCCAAGGCGGTATCTGACTACCTGCTGCTCAGCACGGCCGCTCATTTCTTCGGCCGGCCGCGGCTGCTGCGGGGTTTCCTGCGCTCCGAGCTCATGCACGTGGCGTATTTCGCACTGGTAGGGGTGTTATCGCTGGTGGTGAAGCACTATGAATGGAAGGGGAGGGTTGTGCGGTAACGGCCTTTGTGCACCCGCTTTTTCTCTATATTAGCGCTATGGAAAAACCCTACCTGGCCCTATCGCCTGAAGTTCGGGCTGCCTTGCAGGCAGGCATGCCCGTCGTCGCATTGGAATCGACCATCATTTCTCACGGCATGCCCTATCCGAGAAATGTGGAAACGGCCTTGCGCCTGGAAGAGGAAGTGCGGGGCCATGGCGCGCTCCCCGCTACCATTGCCATTCTGGGCGGGCGTATGAAAGCCGGCTTGAGCGAAGCGGAGATCAGCTATCTTGGGAAACAAGGCCCCAGGGTAACCAAGGCCAGCAGGCGCGACCTTCCTGTGCTCCTGGCCCGCGGAGCCGACGGGGCAACAACCGTTGCTGCTACCATGGCCATCGCTCAAATGGCAGGCATCAGCGTATTTGCTACGGGGGGTATCGGCGGGGTGCACCGGGGCGCAGCGCAGAGCATGGATATTTCCGCCGACCTTCAGGAACTTGCACGCAGTAGCGTGGCCGTCGTCTGCGCCGGCGCCAAGGCGATACTCGGCCTGGCGCTCACCCTGGAATACCTGGAGACCCATGGCGTACCGGTGCTGGGGTATCAAACCGATGAATTTCCCGCTTTCTACAGCCGCAGCAGCGGCCTGCCCGTCGACTACCGCATCGACACTCCGCTGGAAGCTGCCCGCATCATGCAGGCCAAATGGGGCGCCGGGCTGGCCGGCGGCCTCCTCATAACCAATCCCGTCCCCGAAGCGTATGCTATGCCTGCCGGGGCGGCGGAAACGGCTATCGCGCAGGCCCTGGCCGAAGCGGAGCGCCAGGGCATTAAGGGCAAGGCCATCACGCCTTTCTTGCTGGGCCGCATTGAGGATTTGACGGGAGGGCAAAGCCTGGAGGCCAACATACAGCTGGTGCTTCACAACGCCCGCCTGGGCGCAGCGGTAGCAGCAGCTTTTCACATGCCGGAATAGTAGCGTGCCGCTCAGAACTCGCTCTTGAAGTGGAACTGCACCTTTGGGTGGTTCTCCTGGGCCATCTTCAGGGCCCAGGCCGATTCGGCGAGATATACCAGCTGGCCGTGTTTGTCGCGGGCGATGTCGCGCTGTCGGCGGGAGAGGAATTCCTTGAGCGCGGCCGGGTCGCTGCAACTGGCCCAGCAGGCTTTGTAGAGGTTGACGGGCTCGTAGGAGCACTTTGCACCGTATTCATTTTCCAGGCGGTACTGGATGACGTCGAACTGCAGGGCGCCTACGGTGCCTATGATCTTCCTGCCGTTGTCTTCTTTGATGAACAATTGGGCAACGCCTTCGTCCATGAGCTGTTCGAGCCCCTTGGAAAGCTGCTTGGACTTGAGCGGGTCGTCGTTGTTGACGTATCGGAACTGCTCGGGAGAGAAGCTGGGGATGCCCTTGAAGTGCAGGGTTTCACCTTCTGTCAGCGAATCCCCTATTTTGAAGTTGCCGCTGTCATACAGGCCGATCACGTCGCCAGGGTAAGCCTCATCGATGACGGTCTTTTTGTCGGCCATGAAGCTGGTGGGGTTGGCAAACTTCATCTTCCGGTTCTGGCGTACGTGCAGGTAGTTGGTATTGCGCTGGAAGGTGCCCGAACAGACGCGAAGAAAGGCGATCCTGTCGCGGTGTTTGGGGTCCATATTGGCATGTATCTTAAAAATGAAGCCGGCAAACTGGCCCTCTTCGGGGCGCACCTGGCGCTCTTCGGTAATGCGCGGCAGGGGCGCCGGGGCGATCTCTACGAAGCAGTCCAGTAGTTCCCGGACCCCGAAGTTGTTGATCGCGCTGCCGAAAAAGACGGGCGAGAGCTCTCCGTTGAGGTAGGCTTCCCTGCTGAAGTCGGGGTATACACCCTCGATCATGCGCACCTCGTCGCGCAGTTCTTCAGCAGCAGCCGCGCCCACGGTTTTATCCAGTTCCGGGCTGTGGAGGTTGTCGATCACAATGGTATCCTCTTCCTGTTGTTTGCCATGGGCGCGGAAGAGGATGAGCTTTTTTTCGTACAGGCTGTAGACGCCTTTGAAACGCTGGCCCATGCCGATCGGCCAGCTCAGGGGGCATACCGTCAGGCCCAGCTTTTGCTCGATCTCATCGAGCAGGTCGAAGCCGTCGAGCCCTTCGCGGTCCAGCTTATTGATAAAGACCATGACGGGGGTCTGGCGCATCCGGCACACTTCGACCAGTTTTTCGGTCTGGGTTTCCACCCCTTTAGCGACGTCGATCACCACGATAGCGCTATCGACGGCCGTGAGGGTGCGGTAGGTGTCCTCGGCGAAGTCCTGGTGGCCGGGAGTATCCAGGATGTTGATCTTCAGGCCGCGGTATTCGAAGGCCATGACGGAGGTCGCCACGGAGATACCCCGCTGCCTTTCGATCTCCATAAAGTCGGAGGTGGCGCTGCGTTTGATCTTGTTTGACTTGACGGCTCCTGCCACCTGAATGGCGCCGCCGAACAGCAGCAGTTTTTCGGTGAGGGTTGTCTTGCCGGCGTCCGGGTGGCTGATGATGCCGAAGGTGCGCCTTTTGTTCAATTCCGTTAAATGACTCATAATGGCCTGCTTGCGCGCTTTTTGCGAGGGGCAAAGGTAATAAAATCGGGCTGAAAAACGGTGGGCTGAAAAAAGCAGGAACTATAGGGCAAATTTATCCGGCGCAACAGCTTTTCGGCAAAAGTTCCTTATTTTGGATACCGAGCAAACCAATACTGATGTTTGAACTGGCCGGCATCATCATTCTGGGCATTCTGGCACAGTGGATCGCCTGGCGCATCCGCGTGCCGGCCATTCTGCCGCTTATCATCATCGGGCTGGCCGTCGGGCCGGCCTCTACTTTTTTTACAGATGATGGCCGCAAGCTCATCGAGCCCATGTATCAGGATGGCGGCGGCATATTCCCCGAGAGGTACCTCTTTTCTTTCGTGTCGCTGGCGATAGGCATCATTTTATTCGAAGGGGGCCTCACCCTTAAGCGGCGCGAAGCGGCCCTGGTCGGCCCCGATATCCTGAAGCTGATCACCATTGGCTCTATCACTACTTTTTTCGGCGCAGGCCTGGCCGCACATTATGTCATGCAGCTCAGCTGGGCCATTTCCTTTCTCTTCGCCAGCCTTGTCATCGTAACAGGGCCCACCGTTATTGCGCCGATCCTTCAGAATGTGCCGCTGAACCGCAATGTGTCGGCAGTACTGAAATGGGAAGGCATCCTTATCGACCCGCTCGGAGCGCTGGTAGCGGTGCTGGTGTTCGAGTTCATCCGATCGGCCCACTGGAGTATGGAGGTTACGTCGCACGTTTTTATTTCTTTTTTCCAGGTATTGCTGCTCGGGGTGGCGGTGGGAACGGCCTCGGCCTATGCGTTGTACCTGATGATCAAATCGGAGCTCATCCCGCAATACCTGCTCAACGTGTTTACGCTGGCGCTCGTGCTGGGCGTGTTCGTCTTTTCCCACTGGCTGGCCCATGAGTCGGGCCTGTTGTCCGTCGTTGTGATGGGGATGGTGCTGGGCAATATGGAGGTGCCCAGGCTGAAAGAGATCCTGTCGTTCAAGGAGTCGCTCAGCGTTCTGCTCATATCCATCCTGTTCATCATCCTTGCCGCTAATATCGACCAGGCAGATGTTGATATCATACTGGATAACTGGCGCCCACTGGGGCTTTTTGCGATCATAGCACTATTGCTGCGCCCGTTGGGGGTCTTTCTCAGCACCATAGGGTCGGGCTTGCGGCTGCGCGAGAAGCTGTTCATTTCGTGGGTTGGGCCGCGGGGCATCGTCGCCGCCGGTATCGCGTCCCTCTTTGGCATCACCCTGGCTGCCGAGTCGCCGCCGGTGGCCGATGCGGAATACCTGACGCCGCTGGTGTTCCTGATCGTGCTGGGCACGGTATTGCTGAACGCTACGACGGCGCGTTTGGTGGCCAGGTTGTTAAAGGTAACCCAGGATGTTTCGGCGGGCGTACTGCTTATCGGCGCCAACGGCGCTGCAAGGGCCATCGGGAAATACCTGCAGGAGAACAACCGCCATGTCGTTTTGATCGACAATAACGAAACCAGCGTAAAAAGGGCCAGGGAGGTAGGCCTGGAAGCGTTTCTGGCCAATATCTACACCGACGACCTTGGCGAATATTTCGAACTACTGGACATGGGGTATATGGTCGCTATGACCAGCAGCCCCGATGTAAACCAGTACGTGGTGCGGAAATATCAGAAGGGCTTCGGCGAAAACGGCACTTTCCGGCTCATCACCCCCGAAGAGCTCAAGAAAAACCGCAGCGAACTCCCGCAGCAGGGCCTCTTTTCCTATACCGACGATTTCCTGAACCTCAACGAAGTGGCTAGGGATTACCCCCTGATCCATGAAATACCGGTTACGTCAAACGGCGAACTGGAACATTACCTGGAACTCACTGCCCGCGACAACCATACGGCCCCGCTTTTTATAAAAACGGATACTGGCTCACTGGAGATCATCCCTTCCCACCTGGATGAGGTAGCGGTGCGGGAAGGCTTTGCTTTCGTTTACCTGGGTAAGAAACTGGAATTCCCTTCTACACAACCGTAACCGGCAGGGCAAAAAGCAAAGGTTGCCAAGAACAAATTATTTTGTAGGCTGTTTGAAAAAAATAGGTTTACTATTGTATGGGCTGGCGAAGCCCAAAGCTGTATTCGCTTCGTCATGTTATTGAGTTATAGACTTTATTTGCAATTCTCTATTTCGATTCTGCCGCGTTCCGGCATGCCGAAATGCGGTTAGAATTCGCATGGTGACTGAGGCTTTTAGAGGAGAGGTTACCCTTGTAGCCTCTCTTTTTTTGGGTAAACCAACCAACCGGGCCTGGAGAATAAGGAGGTTTTTGGAAAATGTGCCGACTAGAAAGATAGTATTACCTTTACTGAGGTGTAGGGATAGGGATTTTTTCTTAGTTTAGAGGCACATGAGGGTATGTTTTCCCACAAACGGCTACTCATATAACCAACACCTTAAAATAGCATGATCAAATCGTACGAGAAGTTGTTAGAGGAAAACAAAGCCTGGGCCAAAGACAAGATCGGCCAGGACCCGGAATTCTTCCAGCGCCTGGTGGACATCCAAAGGCCGAAATTCCTCTGGATCGGGTGTTCCGACAGCCGGGTGCCGCCCAACGAGATCACACAAACACAACCGGGTGAGATATTCATCCACCGCAATGTGGCAAATCTGGTGATCCATACCGACCTCAATATGCTCAGCGTGGTGCAATATGCGGTCGAAGTACTTCAGATCGAACACATCATCGTCTGCGGCCATTACGGCTGTGGGGGGGTGAAGGCCGCCATGTCCCAGCATTCGTTCGGGCTCATCAATAAATGGATACGCCATATTAAAGACGTTTACCGCTACCATCAGGCCGAGATCGACAGCCTGGCTTCAGAAGAAGGCCGCCTGAACAAGCTCATTGAGGCCAACGTGATGGAGCAAACCTACAACCTTGCCAAAACGTCCATCATCCAGCGCTCCTGGAAAAACCGCCAGGCGCCCCACCTCCACGGCTGGGTATACGACCTGGCCGACGGCATTATCCGGCCGCTCCTCGACCTAGCCCCCAATTCTTCGCTGGGGCACCCCATTTACGAATTCGACAACCTCGAATAGCCTGCCTTTACGCACGGTGGCTGGCGCGGGCATACAGGCACCCGCCGGCCGTGCCCTGGCGTGGCGCCCTCCTTTTTTTACGGAAAAAAATACTGGAGAAACATGCTAAAGCTACTACGATTTGACTTTTCCAATTTCCGGGGTGATTTTTTCGGTGGCATAACCGCCGGCATCGTAGCACTTCCATTGGCATTGGCCTTCGGTGAGCAAACGGAGATGGGGGCTATCGCAGGCTTATACGGCGCCATAGCATTGGGTATTCTGGCTGCATTTTTCGGCGGCACACCCATCCAGATCAGCGGGCCAACGGCGCCTATGACTGTTGTTTCGGCTCTGGTCATTGCCGATGCCATCAGCTATGCCGGCAGCCTGGAAGCCGCCTATCCGCTGATCATCGCTACTTTTTTTCTGGCCGGCGCCCTCGAGGCCC
This sequence comes from Lewinellaceae bacterium, assembly GCA_020636255.1. Taxonomy (GTDB): domain Bacteria; phylum Bacteroidota; class Bacteroidia; order Chitinophagales; family Saprospiraceae; genus JACJYE01. Next base: position 154,853 of record JACJYE010000007.1, on the reverse strand, counting down.
TGCTCGGCGTCATCCGGCTGGGCACCTATGTGAAATACATCCCCTATCCCGTCGTGTCCGGCTTCATGAGCGGTATAGGGGTTATCATCATTATTACCCAGATCTTTCCCTTCTTTGGCATGTCGGCTCCCGCCGGCGGGCCGCTGGGCACGATCCGGGCCATCCACAAGATACCTGAGGCGGTTAACTTTTTTTCTGTCGGCGTGGCCATCCTCACGATAGGCCTGATCTACCTGGTGCCTCGTATGACCAAAGCCGTGCCCAGCACGCTGGTGGCCCTTATCGTGGTGTCGCTGGCGGCCTTTTTCCTGATCCCCTCCGGCGATGTGTTGCGCCTCAACAGCGGCGGCCCTATTCCCACCGGGCTGCCTAGCTTCCAATTTGCCTTTTTTGAGATCTTCTCGGATTTCAGGCACGTGGTAGTGATCGTCGAATACGCCCTCACGCTCGCTTTCCTCGGCGCTATCGATTCCCTGCTCACCTCAGTGGTTGCCGATAATATTACGAAAACGAAGCACCATAGCGACCGGGAGCTCATCGGGCAGGGGCTCGGCAATATGGGGTCGGCGCTCATCGGCGGCCTGCCCGGGGCGGGCGCCACCATGCGCACCGTTATCAATGCTAATGCAGGTGGCAAGACCAGGATATCAGGCATCGTGGCAGGGCTCCTGTTGCTGGTGATATTGCTGGGGCTGGGTAGCCTGGTCGGGCATATCCCCAATGCCGTTCTGGCGGGCATCCTGATCACGGTCGGCATTGGCATCATTGATTATAAAGGCATCCGGCATATACGGGAAGTGCCCCGCTCCGACGCTTTGGTTATGATAGCTGTGCTTTTGCTCACTGTTTTTGTCGACCTGCTCATAGCCGTCGGGGTAGGCATGGTGCTTTCCTCCCTGTTGTTTATGAAAAAGATCTCGGACGTGGTGGAGCACAAGACGCAGTCGGCGCCTCTCAAAGATTATTCCCGGGAGGTGCCCTGGAGCGACGAGGGCGATATCATCAGCCAGGTAGGCAACAAGGTTTATATCAAACACCTCGACGGGCCTTTGTTTTTCGGCTTTGCATCCCGTTTCCAGGAGCTGGTTAAGGCCTTACCCGATATCAAGGTCGTCGTAATGCGGATGGATCGGGTACCCTATGTCGACCAGTCAGGGCTGTACGCTATGGAAGAAGCGGTGCAGGATCTGCTAGGCCAGGGCATCGTAGTGGCCTTCACCGGGCTTCACGGGCAACCCAAGGATATGTTCGAGCGCATTCGCCTCGTACCGGGCCTTATCTCCGATGCCTTCATCTTTGATACGTTCGAGGAATGTGTCAACTGGCTGCACCCGTACCTGCGGGAAGAGAACCTGCACCAGCTTGCTGCAGACCAGGCCGGTAGTAAGGAAAAGCGCAGCAGAAAATAGCCCTGCCCTCAATCTATGGCCTGAAATTCCGTCCTTCTGTTGAGCTGGCGGCCTGCTTCCGTCGCATTGGAAGCAATGGGCTGCGACTCTCCGAAACCTTTGTAGGCCAGCCTGGATGCGCCGATGCCGTGGGCCACCAGATAATCGTATACTGCTTTTGCGCGCGCCTCCGATAGCTTTTGGTTGTCGGCTTCAGATCCAACATCATCCGTATGGCCGTTGACCCTGATCTTCAGGCCTGGGTTTTCTTCCAGGAGTGCTACCAGGCGGTTCAGTTCTACTGTGGATTCAGGGCGCAGCTCAGCGGAGGCGGTTTCGAAGAATACGTTCTTCAGGATGACGGGCCCGGCGCCTGCCACTTCTGAAGCTCCTGGCGGCGGGATCGGCCGCAGTTCTATTTCCATGACAAAAGGCTCGGTGATAGTGCTGGTTTTCGATAGGGCAAAATTTTCCGAATGGAAAAGGTAGCCCGTTTGGGAAGCGTTGAGCGCGTAATCTTCGCCTATGGGCAATACGGCGAGATACGCACCTTTCTCATCGGCATGGCCGGAAGCCAGGGGTGAGCCATTTTTGAGTTTCACCACATCCAACTTGGCCCTGAGCGGCCGTTTTGTAGCGGCGTCTCTGACGAGCACCCTGACATAGGTTGCGGGTTGCGGGCGGGCGCCGGCGTAAAGTTCGAAGCTGAAGAGGTCGGCATTGCCCATTTCCTGGTGTTCGCTGGTTGGCCCCAGCATGTCGGTATCGAAATAGGCGGTTGCGCCGTCGAGGCTGACGATCAGGGCGCCTTCGTTGTTAGCTGTATTGATGGGATACCCCAGGTTTTGGGGCTGCCCCCAGCTGCCGTCGGGCTGCCTGCGCGAGAGGAAGAGGTCGTACTGGCCGAAGCCGGGGTGCCCCTTCGACATAAAGTAGAGGGTCTGCCCGTCGGGGTGGATAAAGGGGGCCTGTTCGTTGAGCGCGGAATTGATGGCCGGGCCCAGGTTTTCGGGTATGCCCCAGCTGCCATCAGTTTGGAGGCGGCTTACCCAGAGGTCGAGCCGGCCCTGCCCTCCGGGGCGGTCGCTGGTGAAGTATAGTTCGCGGCCGTCGGCGGAAAGCGAAGGCTGCGATTCCCAGGCGTTTGTATTGACGGGGGGCGGCAGGCGCTGTGGCGGTGGCCAGGAGCCGTTTTGCTGTTCGGAAAAATAGAGGTCGAAATTGTTGTTTTGCCCGTTGCGGGCGAAGACCATAGCTTTGCCGTTGGCGGATATGCTGGGGCTGCTGTCGTTGGCCGGCGTGTTGAGCGCGTCCAGCGGCTGGCCTACCTGCCATTGGCCGGCCACAAGGTGGCTGATGTAGATGTCTTCGTTTCGCCCCCCGGTGCGGGTGGTATAGGCGAGGAGTTGCCCATCGGCGCTAAGGGAAGGGAGGTATTCGGGTTGCGGCGTATTGATATTGGGCCCCAGGCTTTTGGGGTCGAAAGGCACCGGGTGTTTGATCGCTTCGGCAGCAAAAGAGGCGCTGGCCAGCAGGTGGGAAGCTTCTTCCTTCCGGTTGCCGCGGGCCTTACCCGAAGCCAGGTATTTCCGGAGCGGCCCCATGGCGGCCTCGTAGTCCTGCATATTGAATGCGGCCTGGGCCAGAAAGAAATAGGCCAGGGGGGCGTAATCGGGCGCCAGGGCGATGGCGGCCTCAAACTCGGCCCGGGCCTGTTGGTAGGCCTTGCCCTGCAGCAGAAGGTCGGCGTACATCAGGCGGGCATCGATAAAATCGGGTGTTTTTTTCAAGGTTTTTTCCAACGCCTCGCGGGCCTCCTCGTAGCGGGAAGCGTTGAGGTGGGTTTTGGCCTCTTCGTACAGTTTAAGCGCCTTTTTGTCTACATCCTTTTCCGTATGGTAGCTTTGGGCCTGGGCAAAGCCGGAGGCCCAAAGGGCGAACAACAACAATATCGCGTGCTTGGGTATCATTAGTGCGAATTTGTATTAAAACGAATTCCCAGGCCGGCAATTTTGTGGCCGGGGTGTAAAGGGTTCGCAAACATAACTGTCTTTCGGGTGAGGGCATAAAAAAGCCGTTGAAGCATGCTTCAACGGCCATATCAATAAGTCTTATTCCAAAATATTTTTCCCGATGGTGGCAGGAGGTGGGTTCAGGCGGCTTCCTGCAGTAGCTCGGCGGCCTTTTTGGAACCCTGGCTGGCGGCTTCCTGCCAATCCTTCTTAAAGCCTGTCTTACCGGCTTTCATCAGGGCGAGGCCGCGGTATAGCAGCTGTTCGGCATCGGGTATATCTATGGGGCTATCCGTGATCTTCATCGCTTCATCGAAGGCGGCCACGGCCTCAGTGAACTTGCCGGTTTCGAGCAGCGAGCGGCCGTAGTTGTACAGGGCCCTTTTCCGCCACTTGAAGTTGGGGTCGTCGGCTGAGAACCCCCGCCGGGTGACGAATTTCAGTTCCTGGGCTGCTTTTTCGTATTCTTCCAGTTTCAGGTGGCATTCCGCTTTTATGCGGCGCGCCTGCCAGTGCATAGGCTGCAGGGGGATCGACCCTTTGATGGCCTGTTCCAGGTCGGCCGTAGCGGCCCGGTAGTCTTCCTGGGCCATTTTAACCAGGGCCCGCCCCAGGTAGGGCTCGGCGGCCAGGGGGTTGATATCGATGCTTTTGGAGTAATCGTAGGCTGCGTCTTTATAGTTGCGCAGCTGGTAGTTGACAAAACCCCGGCGTTCGTAAGCTTTGGCGTGGCGCTCGAACTTTTCGATGGCGCGGCTAAGGGCCTTTTTGGCCTCTTCTTCGCGGCCCGATTCCTTAACCAGCTCGCGCCCGTGCAGGAAGGCCTGTATGGCGGCTTTATCGCTGTTAGGCTCCAGGTGCCGGTATTTGACGACCTGCCCGTCGTTGATCATCCAGGCGCTCATGCCTCCGGCAATAGCGTAATCGACGACAAATTCCAGGATGTTAATGGTGTTTTTCCACTCTTTTTCGGTAGCTGCTGCAATAATGAGCCGGGGGATCTCCAGGGTACAGGTCTCCTGTTTAAAGATATCCTCCGATTTGATGAGCAATACATTCCGATAGTAGTTTTCTGCGCGATGGGCAAACAATTCTACCATGCGCTCGAAGCTGCGTTCGGTACCGAACTCCAACTGGCCGGAAAAAATGATTTTAAAAGTCATCCTGCTGCCTTTTTTATTTTTTGATTGTATGTGTTCACAGTGTCTATTCAATTCCCATAGGCGGGAAAACTACAGGGCTTTTGGCTGTCGGGGGCCATCCCGGGCTGAACATAACACGACGCCACTCTGCTGAATTGCAGGCATGCTCGGGCGAAGCGCAAGTTCAGGCGCGGCTTCTGAGGCACGTTCCTTTTTTGCAGGGATACTGGCTATCTTCCTGCCACTTCAATAATACCTGTTCGATAGGAGCTGCTCTCCTGCTAATGGTTCAAGCTGGGATGTTTCCTGGCGCTGGCGCCTTTGCACGTTGGCATACTGAGGCAAATAACCCGTGGTTTTCTCACTGCGACTCCTTTTTTGGAGTGCTCAACGATCATTCAAGATTTAAGTTGGGTTGGAAACTGGCCAAGATATGGCTCTGCCGTCTAACCTTCAAAGGTCGGAATTATTTTCCCTATAGGCAAGGAAAAAAGGCAGAAATTGTTTCACAAAAAGGGAGGTTTTTTTCCACAAAAACCAGGTAGCGGATGTGGAATCAATGCAATTTTTCAACTTTCCGCAACAAAAGTATGTGGATATCTATGTGGAAAAAGCACAAAATCCTGTCCACACTTTGTTATGAGTGATTTTCTATTTTCACCTCACCCGTATTTGATGCATACGTTTTTGGGTTCGGTAAAGAACCGGAGTGCTTCATTTCCTCCTTCTCTGCCTACACCCGAATGTTTCACGCCTCCGAAGGGGGTCCGCAGGTCGCGCACCATCCAGCAGTTTACCCAGACAATGCCGGCCTGTAGTTGTTCCGCCACCCTGTTCGCCCGCGAGATATCCTGGGACCATAGCGTTGCCGCCAGGCCGTAGGTTGTTCCGTTGGCCAGGGCCAGCGCCTCTTCCTCGGTGTCGAAGGGTGCGATGGTTACCACTGGCCCGAAGATCTCTTCCTGGTTGGTGCGGCAGGTGGGGGCGAGGCCTTCTATGATCGCAGGGCGCAGGTAGTAGCCACCACGCTGGGGGCCTTCCATAGGAGGGCGTGTGCCGCCACAGAGTATCCGGCCGCCTTCTTCGCGGGCCAGTGCCAGATAGGATTCCACTTTTTCGAGGTGTTGGCGGGAGACGAGGGCGCCCAGGCTGGAATCGGGTGAAAGGGGGGCGTCAACCCTGAGCGCCTCGGTACGCCTAACGAATTCATCCCTGAACTTTTCGTACAGCGGCCGTTCTATGTAGATACGCGAGCCGCAGAGGCAGATCTGGCCGTTGTTGGAAAAGGACGAACGCATGGTATCGGCCATCATAGCCTCGAAATTGCAGTCGGCGAAGATGAGGTTGGGGTTTTTGCCGCCCAGCTCCAGCGATAGCTTTTTGAACATAGGGCCCGCTACCGAAACGATGTGCCGCCCCGTAGCCGTACCTCCGGTAAAGGAAATGGCCTTCGTCTTTGGGTGCGCCACGATGGCCTGCCCTGCTTTGGGGCCCAGCCCGTGTACGATGTTCAACACACCGGGAGGCAGGCCGGCTTCCATACACACCCTGGCGAGGAGGTGGGCCGTCATCGGGGTCAGTTCGGAGGGCTTGCCCACCACGCAGTTGCCGGCGGCAAGCGCCGGAGCTATCTTCCAGGTGAAAAGGTACAACGGCAGGTTCCAGGGCGATATGCAGCCCACTACGCCGAGCGGCTGCCGCAGGGTGAAGTTGGCCGCCGTGCCTTCCATGTGGTGCGCTTCCGAAGCGAACTGCATAGCCGCCGTTGCGAAAAAACGGAAGTTGGCCTGTGCCCGGGGAATGTCGACGCTGTCCGACAGGGAGAGGGGTTTTCCGGAATCGATGGTTTCCGCCCTGGCGAAGGCTTCCCGCTGCTGCTCGATAAGCGCGGCAATGCGCATCAGGGTGTTAAACCGCTGCTCAGGGCCGGCCTTCGACCAAAGGGGGAAAGCCCGCTCGGCAGCTTCGACGGCACGCTGAACATCGCGCTCATCGGAATCCGGCAAGTGGGAATACACCTGCCCGGTAGATGGGTCGTAATTGTCGAGATAGGCGCCCGAAACAGGCGGCACGAGCGCGCCGTCGATGTAGTTGGATAGGTATTTATCTGGTTCCATGCTTGAATAAGGGTGAACGGCCGGAACAGAAGGATAGGGCTCCCGCCGGCTTTTGGTAAAAGTAGCGGGTATACGGGTAAATAACAAACATTGTGGGCCGGTAGCCCGCATTTTCCAAAACAGGTGACACGCAAACTCCTATCTTTGTGCCATGTTCGACTTCAAGGCCAATACGTGGTTTGAGCAATACCTGGCTTTCCGGCGTCAGCACCCGCTTGCGCTGAAGGAAGAGCGGCCCCTTTCCGCCATTATCGAGCCAGAAGCAGCGGCGCGCTTCGAGAGCCTGCGCCACCCGTTGTACCTATGCCTCCAGCATTCCGGCATGCTGTACGGCTTTCCCATACACTACCCCTTCAAATTGTCGGTGCCGGCTATCGGAAAGCTGCCAGCACCTTATCTCGCCAAGCTGATCCTGCTGGACACGATCATGTACGCCATCTGGCTGGAAGAAGGGCGCCCGGAAGGAGAGGCGTATACCCGGCTGGTGGCCAGTGTAGGCGCAAGCCTGAGCACATACTACCGGCAGCTGCACGAACACGGCCTGGGGCAGCCGGTGGAATACCTGGAGGATGCGCTCTTCTACCGGGCCCGGTACAAAAAGAACCAGCTGGATTTTCGCCATACCGGTATCAATAGCCACCTGTTCTGGGACCTCTATTTCTTCCGGATGTATTACCGCCGGCCGCAGCAGGAAGCGAATGATGTGGCCTATTTCCGGCAGTTGGCCCGGCGTAAAAGAGATATGCGCACCCTGGCCCTCAAAGTGGCGGTGGCCGCCGTGCATGCCGACTGGCGCCTGGTGCGGCAGGAGAAGCGGCTGCTCCGCCAGTTCCGACGCTCGGCCCGGCTACTGGATGCCGCCGAGCGGCAGCAGGTGCGCACCTTTTTCAAGTGGGGGCTCTCGCTGGACGATATCCAGTTTCCCGAGCTGGACTGGATCGCCCGGCGCTATCTCATGGACATTTCTCTGCTGGCCATCTATGCAGATACGGAGATCGACCTGCAGGAAGATTCCTTTATCCGGCAACTTGCCCTGCGCCTGCAGCTCGATGAAGGCGACCTGCTCGGCAGCAAAGCAGACCTGGGCAGTTTCCTCTATCTGCACGGCAAACGCCTGAATTTCTACGACGCCAAAAGAGCGGGCCTGCTGCTTCTGGGGCAGGCCGTATATGAGAACATGCTCAAGCTGGGGTACGCCGCCCGGATGGAAGCCGTGGAAACGAGGAATATGGCCCTCACCTTCGGGCGCCTCCTGGCAGCCAAGCTGCGCCTCAACGGGAATGGAGAACTGCCTACCGAGCAGGAGATCACGGAAGCCATAGAGCAGCTCAAGGACATCCCCCGTTTTCTGCCTTTCTTCAGCCTCATTTTTATGCCCGTGCCCGGTATTACCGAAATGTATATCGTATTGGCGTTCAGCCTCGAAAAATTATCGGGCGGCACCATCAGCCTGCTGCCAAGCCAGATCCGCAAGGCCATCGGGCGAAAGCAGGAAGAATAATCCTGTGCTAAAAGTTGGGCCGTATCTTAAAAAAACTTAATTTTACCTCACTTCATACACGAACCCCTCCCCAAAACCAAAAACAACTACCCCCCTTGTCACCCGTTCAACAAAAGCGGGAAATAAGGCGCACCTCCCGGTATCTTATTCCCTTTTTTTGTTGTTAACTTTGCCCCTCCAAAACAAAAGGTGACAATACTTATGAATCTTGAAAATTTGATCGCAGTTAGTGGTTTGCCTGGTTTGTACAGAATGGCGGCCAACCGTAGCAATGGGTTGATCATCGAGGACCTGAAAACGGGAAAACGCCGGTTCGCCTCTTCCAGAAAACACCAGTTCACGCCGCTGGAATCTATTGCCATCTACACCGATGACGGTGACTCAACGGAGTTGAAAAACGTCTTCCAAAGCATGTATCAGAAGTTGGAGGCCACCCCGCCCCTGAGCGCAAACGCCTCTACCGATGAACTGCACGACTATTTCGCGGCCATTCTGCCTAATTACGACCGCGACCGCGTGTTCACCGGCGACATCAAGAAGGTGATCAAGTGGTTTACTTTCCTGAACGAGAGCGGTGCCCTGAGCGAAGCAGCAGCAGTTACGGCCATAGCCGGAGAGGAGGAAGAATGATTTTTCGGCCGAAAAACTTGGTAAAGAAAGTAACTTTCTGTCCAAAGAGCCGTAAGAGAAAAAGGCCAGTGAAAGCCAGCTCAAACAGACAGAATTACAATTGAGAAAATTATAATCCCGCTTGTGCATATTCTGTTCCCCCAGGAATAGGAAGCAACAAAAAGTCATCATCTCATGAATCTCAAGACGGCCACAGCCCTGCACGAGAAGGAACGAGCTTTTGTCCCGAAAGAATTTAAAGTTACTACCTGGTCCAGGCTGAAACCTTATTTTAATGAACTGCTGAACCGGCCCATCGGGTCCGTAGAGGAGCTCGAGCAATGGATCAAAGATAAAAGCGAACTTGACGCTGTAGTAAGCGAAGCCTTTTCCTGGCGTTATATAAAAATTACCGTGGACAGCGCCGATGAGAAAGCCGAGGCCCTCTACCAGTACGCCGTCCAGGAACTCTCTCCCAAGATCACTTCTTTCGAACACTCCCTCAATCAAAAACTGGTCGATTGCCCCTATACCGCTCAACTGCCCCCTGCTGTTTATGGCATCCATCTGCGCAGTATTCACAACGCCGTAAACCTGTTTAGAGAAGAGAACATTCCGCTGGCCACTGACATCCAGATGAAGTCGAAGGAATACGTCAAGATATTTTCCGAAATGACGATTGGCGTGGATGGCAAGCAGATGACCCTCCAGAAGGCCAGCTCTCTGCTGGAAGAGCCCGACCGCGTCTACCGCGAGGGCGTTTACCACAAGATACACCAACGCATCCTTCAGGATACGGACCAGCTGGAGGGCCTGTTCGACAGGCTGCTGGCCATGCGCCACAAGATGGCGCTTAATGCAGGCTTCCGCAATTTCCGCGACTACAAGTTCCGCGCGCTGGGGCGCTTCGATTACGAGGTAGAGGACTGTTACGACTTCCACAACTCCATTAAAACGGAGATCGTACCCCTGACCGATGAACTCAACCGCTACAGAAAATCCGCGTTGGAACTGGAAACCCTTCGCCCCTGGGACCTCTTCGTAGACCCCAGCGGCGAAGCTCCCCTCCGCCCCTTTGATACCATCGAAGAGCTGGTCGACAAAGTCATTTACTGCCTCGATGAGCTGCATCCCGACTTTGGTAAGACGATCGCCATCATGCGGGATATGGGGCATCTGGACCTGGACTCGCGCAAGGGCAAGCGCCCCGGCGGGTACAACATGCCGCTCCACCTGACGGGCATTCCTTTCATCTTTATGAATGCCACCACTTCGCTGAGCGATATGCGGACGCTGATGCACGAGAGCGGCCATGCCGTGCATTCGTTCCTGACGCGGCAGTTCAAGCTTAAGTCGGCCAAGCGCGTCCCTTCCGAAGTGGCCGAACTGGCTGCCATGACCATGGAACTGCTCACCATGGAACATTGGGGTGTTTTCTTCCCCGACGAAGGCCAGTTACGCCGCGCGAAGATCGCGCAGCTGGAGTACGTCCTGAAAGTGCTGCCCTGGATCGCCACTATCGACAAATTCCAGCACTGGCTTTATTCCAAGCCCGACCACAGCCGGGAGGAAAGGCAGGAAAACTGGATGGCCATTATGCAGGAGTTCAACTCCACCCTCATCGACCATACCAACCTGGAAAAATATGCGGCCCATTTGTGGCATAAGCAGCTCCACATCTTCGAAGTGCCTTTCTATTACATCGAATACGGCATGGCCCAGCTTGGCGCCATCGCCATCTGGAAGCAGTACCGCGAGAATCCACGCCAGGCGATCCGCAATTACTACAATGCCCTGAGCCTGGGCTATACCCGCAATATCCGCGAGATCTACGAGGCGGCAGGCATCGAATTTAACTTCTCCCGCGAGTATGTCAGCCAGCTGGGCGCCTTTGTGAAAGGAGAACTGGATGCTTTGTTGTAGGCAGGGATTTGTATCTTTGCCCCCACAAAGCAAAATTCATGTACAAAGGCAAAAAAGTGATCGTGGTGTTGCCTGCCTACAATGCTGCGCGCACCCTGGAAAAGACTTACAGCGAGATCCCCTTCGGGCTGGTAGACGAGGCCATCCTCTGCGATGACGCCAGCAGCGACAATACCAGCGAACTGGCCCGCCAGATCGGCATTCCTCACGTTATCGTTCATGAAAACAACAAAGGTTACGGCGGCAACCAGAAGTCGCTGTACAACAAGGCGCTGGAACTGGGCGGCGACATTATTATCATGTTGCACCCCGACTACCAGTACACGCCCAAGCTCATTCCCACCATGGTCAATATCATTGGTGAAGGCCTGTACCCCGTCGTGCTGGCTTCCCGTATTTTGGGTAAAGGAGCCTTGTCGGGCGGTATGCCTCTGTACAAATATATCGCCAACCGTTTTCTGACCCTCGTTCAGAACCTGCTCGTCAACTACAAGCTGTCGGAATACCATACCGGCTACCGGGCGTTCAGCCGGGAAGTGCTCACCGGTATCAGCTTCAACCAGAATTCCGACGATTTTGTCTTCGACAACGAGATGCTTTCCCAGATCATCTACGGCGGCTTTCACATTGCCGAAGTGACCTGCCCGACGAAATATTTTGAAGAGGCTTCGTCCATCAATTTCCGGAGGAGTATGCGCTATGGGCTGGGCGTGCTGCGGGTGTCGTTTAACCACTTCCTGCAGCGCACGGGGCTGAGTAGGTTTAAGATGTACGAAAAACCTGCCGCCGGGCAATGGGAGGCTGCCACCAGTGAAAAAAGCGCCTAGTTGTTGAAGGCCTTTCTGCCCAGGTAGATAGCTGCCAGTATAATGGTGTATGTCAGTGTAGCCGTCATAGTTCGGGGGGCGAAGATAGAGAAATAACCTTTGCTTTCAAATTGAATTTTCCATGCCGCACGACCTCAGGCTGCTACTGGACGAGTTTGCCGGCCGCTACAACCAACCGGCCTTTATTGAAGGAGACCCTATCAGCATTCCGCATCGTTTCTCACGTTTGCAGGACATAGAGATCGCTGGCTTCTGGGCGGCTATGCTGGCCTGGGGGCAGCGCAAGACGATCATCAGCAAAGCCGCAGAGCTGGTCGAGCTGATGGACGGCGCGCCTTACGACTTCGTCCGGAACCACGATGAACAGGACCGTGCGCGTTTCCTGGCCTTCAGGCACCGTACCTTTCAGCTTACCGACACCTTGTACTTCCTCGAGTTTTTCCAGCAGTATTACCGGCAGCACGATTCCCTGGAAGATGCCTTTGCCCGCTTTCTTAGTCCCGCCGATGCGCACGTAGGGCCTGCGCTTACCGGCTTCCACGAGCTGTTCTTTTCATTGCCCGACGCGCCGGAGCGCACTCGTAAGCACATCGCTACACCTGCCCGTCAATCGGCCTGCAAGCGACTGAATATGTTTTTGCGGTGGATGGTGCGAAGGGACGACAGCGGGGTGGATTTCGGCCTTTGGCAGCGCATACGCCCGGCGCAGCTGCTGATCCCCCTGGATGTACACGTTGAGCGGGTGGCGCGCCGTCTGGGCCTGCTGGAACGGAAGCAGGCGGACTGGCAGGGCGTACTGCAATTGACGGAAAGGCTGCGGGCCTTCGACCCCGCCGACCCGGCGCGGTACGACTTTGCCCTTTTCGGGATGGGTGTGCTGGAAAAACCAACAGGAGGCCGCTTCTGAACAGAGGGGCCTCCTGCCGGAGTGTATTTGGGATCAGGATCTTTCGGCTGGTAACGTCGGCGCCTTACTCCTTGTCGAAGCGCAATTCCTGGATGAGGTATTGCCCGGCAGCCACTTTCATATAAATATATACGCGGAACGTCTTGCCTCCGGCAACGAGGTTGCCGATGCAGTACTGGGAGTCGTTGTTGGGCGAGGCTCCTTTGTGTACCTGGCTAAAGGACGACGGCTTGTTCTGCGCGAAGAACTGGCGGACGACGTTGACGGCCTGGGCCTTATTATATACGTCTTCCTGCCCCAGTACGGATACTTCCACCGATTGGTCGAAATACTGGCCCAGGGCATCGGCGTTACCATCGCTGATCGCCTTGGTGATATTGGCCAGGTTGGCTTCCTGCTGGCTGGCCAGCATGGGAAGTAAAAAGATCAGGAACATGAAGTTTTTCATAACCAATGGATTTAGTGTTCACGGGAAATTAAGGCAAAAGGGCCTTGTTTAAAAATTCTCAGGTTGTCGTAGAGAGTGTGTTCCTTAAAACTTTGTTGCTATTATGACGCAGTCACGGCCAAAACGTCACTATGGGCCGATTCATGGGGAAAGCTCGGCAAATGAAACGATCCGCAGCATCTAAAAATTGCCTTGCCTACCGTGTAACCCATCAATAGCGCTGTGCGGCCATTTCCAGGCGGGCGACCCAATCGAGGTCCGTTGCGCGGTTGCAGTCTACGCAAAGGTTGTTGATGGGGTGGCCGCTCCAGGTGTAGATGAGCTCCTCGGCCGTGTAAGGCAGTCCCTTCAGTTGCTCCCGGTAGTTGATGCCATAGGCCGTGCGCTCCCAGTAGTGGATCTGGTTCATGCGTTCAAATTCAATAGCTTCGGCCACCAGCGCACCACCGTCGGGCAGGCGCTCCAGGAAATGGCCGCTGTACATAGTATGGATGAACATCCACAACGACGCCTCAAAAGTCGGGAACATGGCGAATTCAGCCGGATAAGGGTCGTTGCGGGTCAGCTTCTGGCAAAAGTAAAAGGATTCGCACATCCACGGTTTGGCGTTGTGCCGGATGCCGAAGTAGTTGAAGGCCCGGTTGCAGAGGTAGGAAGTGCCCCAGCAAGTCTCGCGCGCCGCCTTGCTGGCCAGCACCCGCCAGTCGGCCAGATACCGCTCTCCGTAGAATCGGCACTGGTTGCCGATATCGTAGAGGAAAGCGGCCTGCAGGCGCGGATAGTCCTTCTCGGGAATAGCTTCGGCCCGGGCCACAAAGAGGTAATAGCGCTGGGTTTCCGGAATGAAGCCCACCAAATCGGGACGCTTGCGGTAGAGCTCCCCGAGGATGGATTGCACACTGTCCCCCTTGGATGCAGGATCATAAGGCGCTGCGGCGTTCATGCCCGCCGCCAGCACAGAAAAGTATGCCAGCAAGAGCAGTTTACTGAAATCCATATCGTTGCGTTTTTCCCCGGAGATAAGAAGCCGTTGCAAAAGCCTGACAAAAATAGGGAATTGTAAGGGATTGGGAATCAGGTAGCAGAGAAGATTTTTATATTGCGAATGGCCGGGCTGTTCTACTACCGTTTCCTGCTGCCAATAGGCAGGCCGAAACAGGGGAACTCACCGTGATAAAATAAAGGCCTTTTTTCCCTGCCGCTCCGCCCGCGTACCTCCAATCCCGGCCATGCCGGGACAGGCGCTTCCGGTTGGAGCAGGCTATCAGAGCCCCGTACCTCCAATCCCGGCCATGCCGGGACAGGCGCTTCCGGTTGGAGCAGGCCATCAGAGCCCCGTACCTCCAATCCCGGCCATGCCGGGACAGGCGCTTCCGGTTGGAGCAGGCTATCAGAGGGCTACCTACTCCGGCCGGAAGGCCGGAGGTACGGGGCAGCCCGATGCCTTAAAAAACACAACCCTTAGTGTCTTTTCCACACTAAATTAAAGTGCTTTTTAATTCCCAATTTGGTACCTTTGCGGCTATGGAAAAAAAGCGTGCATTACTTGTCATACTCGATGGCTGGGGCCATGGCCCCAAGCCGGAAGTCAGCGCCATTGCGCAGGCTAATACGCCTTTTGTAGACAGCCTCTACGGCAAATATCCCAACGCAGAACTCACCACTTTCGGCGAAGCCGTCGGCCTGCCCGAAGGGCAGATGGGGAATTCGGAGGTCGGGCACCTCAATATCGGTGCCGGCCGGGTGGTGTACCAGGAACTGGCCCGCATCAACAAGGCTATTCGCGAGCGGGAGCTGCACCAGAACCCCGAGCTGCTAAAGGCCATGCGCCACGCCAAAGAAAGCGGCAAAGCGCTGCACTTCTTCGGCCTGGTGTCCGACGGCGGCGTACACTCCCACCACCGCCACCTGATGGCCCTGTGTGATATTGCTGAAGAGAGCGGCCTGGAGAAAGTATATATCCACGCTTTTACCGACGGGCGCGATACTGACCCCAAGAGCGGCAAGGGCTTCCTCCGCGAGGTACTGGCCCATATCGAAGGCACACACACTCGCCTGGCGTCCGTAGTGGGGCGCTATTACGCCATGGACCGCGACAAGCGCTGGGAACGCACCCGGCTGGCCTACGACTTGCTCGTCAATGGCAAGGGCGAAGCGACTACCGACGCCTTGAAAACCATCATGGAACGCTACGACGAAGCGGAAACTGACGAGTTCCTCAAGCCTATCGTTTGTGTCGACGGCAATGGAAAGCCTGTCGCCACCATCCAGGAAGGCGATACCGTGATCTGTTTCAACTTCCGCACCGACCGCCCCCGGCAGATCACGACGGTGCTTACGCAGCAGGATTTTCCCGAGTACGGAATGAAAACCCTCGATCTGTACTATGTCACCATGACGCGGTACGACGAGTCGTACAAGGGCATCCATGTGCTGTTCACCAAAGACGATGTGCGCAACACCCTGGGCGAAGTGCTGGCCAATGCCGGTAAAACCCAGGTGCGCATCGCCGAAACGGAAAAATACCCTCACGTGACCTTCTTCTTCAGTGGCGGCCGCGAAGCTGAGTTCGAAGGCGAACGCCGTTTACTGATCCCTTCGCCCAAGGTGGCCACCTACGACCTCCAGCCGGAGATGAGCGCTTACCAGGTCACGGATACTATTGTTGCCGATATCGAACAACACCAACCCGATTTTATCTGCCTCAACTACGCCAATGCCGATATGGTGGGCCATACGGGCGTTTTCGCCGCTGCTATGAAGGCCGCTGAAACAGTAGATACCTGCCTGAAACGCCTCATCGAGACGGCCCTGAAATACGATTATCAGGCCATCGTCATCGCCGACCACGGCAATTCCGACTTCATGGTCAATGAGGACGGCTCTCCCAACACCGCCCATACGATGAACCCGGTGCCCATCTTCTACATCAGCAACCACCCGGAGGGCTATCATATCAAAGGCGGCAAACTGGGCGATATCGCCCCGACTATCCTGACGCTGATGGACATGCCGATCCCGAAAGAAATGGATGGGGATGTGCTGGTGAGTAGGGGGTAAGGCCAAGGGGTTACAGGGTTGCAAGTTCCAGTTTCCCAAGTTCCAGGGGCAACGGACAACGGACAACCAATGCCGTCATGGCGGAGCCAACCGTCTCGCCCAAAGTGCGTAAACAGAACAGCCACGGGCATCGTCCGTGGATAAAAAGGCGTTGCGGCGGAGCCTCGGGGTAAGGCCAAAGGGACGAAGAAGGGACAATTCTTAACCTTTTTATGGCCTGTCGGTTATTATAGAGGCAAAAACGAGCGTATGAAAGCACTGTTCCCTATTCTGGCCTTACTGGTAGTGATCACAGCCTGCGAAAAAGAAACGGGCGCTAATAGAAACGGCCGGCCGCAGGCCTTTTTTGACCTGAAGGGGTACATCCAGAAGGAAACGCAGCGCCTTTCCAGCCAGCAACCCAGGGTACTGAAGCGGATATCCATAGACGGAGAACAGGAAGAAAAAACGTTTGACACACTGGACTATTCCAAAGAACTAGCCATTTTCTCCCGTTCTGATATCAATAAAACGGCATGGTTCGCCAAATACCAGGCCGACAGCACGTTCAGCCAGGGCCAACTTCAACAGATCACTTATGCGGCGAAGGACAAAAAGCTCAAGACCCGCCTCCTCGAAGTGCGCTTTGATGGCCAGGGCGCCGTATCCGATATCCATATCAGCAATGTCACCGAAAGCCTCGTGGCCGATGTGCGCCAGGACCTGGCCTACCAGCCTGCAGAAGGCTACAGCCTGACGACCCGCCAATCGACAGCCCTGTCCGATGAAAAGGAAATTAGCGTAGTGGTGAAATTTCGGTAGGAAGGAAATTGGAGGCCGAAAAAGGATTACCCTTGGCCATTCCAACCCTCCAAACAAGCTCTAAGAGCTTTTAACAAAAAAAAGAGGCAGCGCTTGTGCAGCACTACCTCAGCCCTAACCAAATAAAACCAAATTATTCTTTTATAGAAGGAGATCTATTTCCAAATTCTCGACACAAAGATAAGGACTTTGTGTAAAAAATACAATTACAAATTTTATAAAAAAAAGTCGAACATTTTCGACTTGTAATACAATAGTAAGCAAATTCTTTGAAAAAATCCACATCTCCTCTGCGGGCCGGTTTTTAAGGGTAGAGTTGTATATAGATAAGTAGATATATTCGGGATAAAATCGCGCGTTTTTGAAAATATAATTCGGTCTTAGTTTAGAAATCAAAATAACTTTCCAACTTCCCGTACGGAATTTTTTTCTTTTTTTTTTGAACACTCGCCCTTACCCGCTCATCTTTAGCATACTGCGGTGAAAATTTTATCTTTACCCATACACTTCAAACGAGGCTTTTTTATGAAAAAATACCTGATCCTTCTGTTATGGCCTCTCCCACTATGGCTGGGCGCCCAGGTTCAGCAGGGCGATACAGATGCATTTTACCTGCAAAAGATCTATAACCGGGCGATGCAGCAATCGCGTTGCTACGACTGGCTCAGCTACCTGTCGCAGCACGTCGGCGGGCGGCTGGCGGGCTCCCCGCAGGCGGCTGCCGCCGTGGAGTACACCCGGCAGATGCTGGATACGATGGGGCTCGACTCGGTATGGCTGCAGCCGTGTATGGTACCGCGCTGGGTGCGGGGAGAGAAAGAGCAGGTGCGCATCGTGAATTCCCGAAAGATGGGCACCATCGAGCTTCATGCCCTGGCGCTGGGCAACTCGGTGGGCACCGGCCCGTTGGGGATAACGGCCGAAGTGGTGGAAGTGAAAAGCCTGGAAGAAGCGGACAGCCTGGGCGAAGCGCTGCGTGGTAAGCTCGTTTTCTACAACGGGCCCATGGACCCTACCGAGATCAATACCTTCAACGCCTATGGCAAAGCGGCCGGCCAAAGGGTATACGGTGCATCGCGGGCCGCCCGCCACGGTGCCGTGGGCGTGCTGGTGCGCTCGCTCACGACCCGCCTGGATGACGTCCCCCACACGGGTTCTCTGGCCTATGCCGACGACGCACCCAGGATACCTGCCATCGCCATCAGTACCAATGACGCCGAATTACTGAGCCGGCTGCTGCAGGAAGGCCCCGTCCGGGTATTCATGCGCTCCACCTGCGAGATGCTGTCCGAAGTAGGGTCCTACAACGTCATCGGCGAGATCCGGGGCAGTGTGTTTCCCGAAGAAATTATCCTGGTAGGCGGGCACCTCGACTCCTGGGATCCCGGCCAGGGCGCGCACGACGACGGCGCCGGCTGCGTGCAGTCGATGGAAGTGCTGCACCTGATCCGAAATCTGGGCTACCGGCCCAGCCGCACTATCCGCTGCGTATTGTTCATGAACGAAGAGAACGGCCTGCGTGGTGGCCGCGCCTACTGGAAATGGTCGGATGAGAACAGCGAATACCATCTGGCAGCCATTGAGTCGGACCGCGGCGGGTTCAGCCCGCGCGGCTTTACAGCTGAAGGGCACGACGATGTCTTTAACGATAAATTTAAAAAAGCAGCCGGGTGGCTACCCTTGCTGGAACCTTACGGCCTGGGCCTGCGCAAAGGCGGCTCCGGCGCCGACATCTCCGGCCTAAAGGGGCAGAAGGGCCTGCTTTTTGGGCTCGACCCTGATACGCAGCGCTATTTTGATTACCACCACACTGCTATCGACTGCTTCGATGCCGTCAATAAGCGCGAGCTCGAACTGGGCGCCGCCGCCATGACGAGCCTGGTGTATCTGCTGGATAAATACGGCCTATGAATTCTTCAGCCCCAATATCGCCTACCGATATGAGCACAACCATCACCGTACACGGCCTGTCCTTTAGCCCTTTTCTGGGGGCTCAGGATATCCAGGCGCGCATCCTGGCCATGGGGGCGCAGATCAGCAGCGACTACGAAGGCAAGCGGCCGCTGTTCCTGGCCGTACTGAACGGAGCTTTTATGTTTGCCGCCGACCTGCTCCGGGCCTGTACCGTCGACTGCGAGATTGCCTTTATCAGGCTTGCCTCCTATGATGGCCTTTCTTCTTCCGGCAAGGTCAAAACCGTTATAGGCTTACAGGAGCACCTGGAAGGGCGGCATGTGATCGTCGTCGAAGACATCGTCGATTCCGGTAAAACGCTGTCGGAATTTCTGCCCCAGCTTCGGGAAAAGGGCCCAGCATCCGTATCTGTAGCAGCGCTACTGGTTAAACCCGAAGCACTGGAATTCGAGGTGCCGATACACTACAAAGGGTTCGATATCCCTTCCAGCTTCGTCGTAGGTTACGGCCTGGATTACGACGGCCTCGGGCGCAACCTGCCGGAGCTCTATCAGCTGAACCAGGGCTGAACTTTGTCTTATACCCCCAAACACACAGAACCTCACTTCACCAGCACCTTCCTCATCCCCTGGCGGCCGTCGTCGAGAGTGATCTCCAGAAAATAGGCTCCCGAGGGAATGCCGTGAATGTCCAGTTGCCGTGAAAAAGGGGTAAAAAGGCGAACGACCTGCCCTTTGCTGTCGAGCAGCCGTATAGCTTTGGCGGAAGCGGCGCCCAGGCCGAGGAAGATAAACCCCGTTGCCGGGTTGGGGAAGAGCTCAACGGCTAGCATTGCGGCATCATGGGCGCCGGTGGGGCTACCGAACTCATAGGCGCCGATATCGTAGGCAATACCTGCGGGGCGTGGGTGGCCATCTATATCTGTAGTTACAATGCTGTTCACCAGGCTCGTCCCGGCGTTGATGGCCTGAGCGCCGGCCTTAAGGTGGAAATCGCCGGCAGCAGGATCGGTAAAAAGTTGCCCGGGTTCATCGGCCAACAGAGCGTGGAGGTCGAATCCCAGTGCCTGCCAGCTGGCCAGGGGGACGGCAGAGCCATCGCCTTCAGCGCTCATTTTATCATTCAGGATATTGTAATCGCTCTTAAAGCCGGCGGTATTTTCCAGAGCTATGCAGCCCCGCCACTGGTGCTCGTTGATAATGATATTATTGTAAACCTCCGTGCCTGCATTGGCGCCGTCGTTGACGAGAATGCCCCAGCGCCCGTCGGAGGGCACGATGATAGTATTGTTATAGATCTTTGCGCCCCGGCTGGGAATGGCGCCGTCTTGCTGGAAGAGGGCGATTCCCTGGGCGAAATGGTTGTCGAAGATCAGGTTGTTGTAGATGACGGGGTTCTCTACGCCGTCCATATTGATGCCGGCCGCCAGCTTGTTCCCATAGATGATATTGCCGTACACCTGTGCATCCGAAATAATGCCATCACCGCCTTGCGACAGGTCGCCGTTGAAATGTATGCCGATGTTATTGTTGCCGTAACATTCGTTGTAGCGGACGATGGGGCGGTCGGAGCTGTTGGAAACATAGATGCCGTGTTCATCCACAGCGTTGGTGCAGACGTTGTACTCTATGAGTATGTCATCTGTAAAGGCCGTAAAGATACCGCGTTCGGCATTGTGGTTGCAGGAGCAATGGCGCACGACGCAAAAATCGGACAGCACTACCCGAATGCCATTGCCGTTGCCCGGCATATCGTTGGCGCGGAAGCCGTCGACGACGATGTGGCTGCAGTCCTCGATATTGATGCCATCGTTGCGGATCGGCCCGCTCTGGTTGATCTCCACCGCACTGCCTAGTGCTTTGAATACGATGGGGTTCGCTGCCGTGCCGTAAGCTTCCCGCAGGTCGAAGCCGGCATAGGCGCCGTTGGCCACAAAAACGGTGTCGCCGGCGTTCACCAGCCCGGCGGCGTGGTGTATCGTCCGGAAAGCGTTTTGCAGGCTCAGCCCGGTGTTATTGTCGTTGCCCGATGTGGAGACGTAATAATTGGTAGCGGCGAGGGTGCCTGCCAATAACATGGCGGCAGCGAGGGTAATAGGTTTTGGGATTTTCATATATCGGCATTTTATTTTTTGAACACTACTAAGGATAACCTGCTGCCGGCCACTTTTATTTGTGGCTTTGCGTATTTTTATCCAAACAAGCTCTAAACAGTTACAACAAAACAGAGGCCATGAATTACGAATACGAACCCCTTTGCCGGCAGGCCATAGAGATTGTCGAAAGAGTCGGGCGGTTCATCCGCCAGGAAACGGGGCGGGTAACGGAGCAGGCTATTGAAGAAAAAAGCCTCAACAGCCTGGTCAGTTACGTCGACAAGAATGCGGAGCAACAACTGGCCGAAGCGTTAGGCGAATTACTGCCCGGCAGTGTTTTCCTCACCGAGGAAGACACGGTGGATAACCAGAGCGGCGAATGGCAGTGGATCATCGACCCGCTGGACGGCACCACCAATTTCCTTTTCCAGATCCCTGTCTTTTCCATCAGTGTGGCCTTACAGCAGGAAGGGCGGAGCGTGCTGGGCATCGTTTACGAAATAAACCGGCAGGAGTGCTTTTATGCCTGGTTGGGTGGCGGCGCTTTTCTGAACGGGCGGCCCATCCGCGTGAGCAGCCGGGCGCCCCTTGAGAAAACCTTGCTGGCAACAGGTTTTCCCTATTACGACTACCGGCGTATGGCTCCGTTCTTTAAGGTGCTGGAGCACTTCATGCGCCATACGCGCGGTATTCGCCGGTTGGGGTCCGCCGCCGTCGACCTGGCCTATGTGGCCTGCGGGCGATACGACGGCTTTTTCGAGTACAGCCTCAACCCCTGGGATGTGGCTGCCGGCGCTTTTATCGTACAGGAAGCCGGTGGGGTGGTAAGTGATTTCAACGGCGGCGGCAACTACCTGAACGGCGGCGAGATCATAGCGGCCAATGCTGCCGTCGCCGCCGATATGCAGCAGGTTCTCCGCAACGCTTTTTATGCTTCCTGAAACGCCCTTCCTCGAATCAGCACCGTTGTTGATCGAAGAAATGGCCGGGAAGGCTGGATTGTTGCTATATTGCCATACTGTTATATTGCGGATAGAGGGGGATGGCAATAAATGACGGATCAGCGAGTTAACGAATAACGACCAATCACTCACCATGGGCCTTACTGAGAACATTATTCTGGCTTTCCGCGCGGTGCGCTCCAACATACTGAGGGCCATCCTCACGCTGATGATCATTGCCTTTGGCATTATGGCCCTGGTGGGCATTCTGACTGCGATCGATGTAGGGCTGAATTCGCTGAGCAACAACCTTTCCCATCTTGGCGCCAACACCTTTGATGTGGACCCCAAGGGTGAAAACCTCCGTGGGCACCGTGGTGGGCGGCAAGAGAAGCGGGGTGACCCCATCTCTTACGAGCAGGCCATGGATTTCAAAGGCCGCTATGATTTTCCGGCGCGCACATCGGTCTCCATGTTCTGTGCGGGCACTGCAACCATCAAGCATGGTGAGGAGAAGACCAACCCCAGCATAGCGCTTTTCGGCATCGATGAAAATTATCTGGAAGCCAAGGGTTTTGAGATCGCTGCCGGGCGCAACTTCACATCCCGGGAAGCACTGATGGGGGGCTCTATCACTATCATCGGCGACGATATTTTGTCGGACCTGTTCAACGGGAATGCTGAAAAGGCCCTCAATAAGTATATATATGCCGGCAACATCAAGCTGAAAGTGGTGGGTGTGCTGGTGAAAAAAGGTTCGAGCATGAACCAGAGCGAAGACCGGCGCATACTCCTGCCCCTGCAGACGGGCAAGCGTTTTTACGGCAACCCCAATACGAACTACAACATACTGGTGGCCGTGGACGACCCCACCCAGATCGATATGGGCATCGACTACGCCACCGGCCTGCTGCGCATCGTGCGCGACCTGCGCGCTTCGCAGGAAAATGACTTCGAGATATCCAAGAGCGACAACCTGATCAACATTATCAAGGAAAATACCACCTATTTCCGCCTGGCTGCTATCGGCATCGGCTTCATCACGCTGATCGGCGCGGCTATCGGGCTGATGAATATCATGTTGGTATCCGTCACCGAGCGGACCCGGGAGATCGGCATCTGCAAGGCCATCGGCGCCACCCGCCGGGCCGTGATGGTGCAGTTCCTGGCCGAAGCGGTGGTGATCAGCATGCTGGGCGGCCTACTGGGTATTGCGCTCGGGGTAATGGCGGGCAACATCGTTGCGGTCATTGCCCATGGCAGTTTCCTTTTCCCCTGGGGCTGGGTTGCCATCGCTGTCGTCACCTGCACATTTGTCGGGCTGGTTTCCGGGCTGTACCCCGCGCTCAAGGCCTCCCGCCTCGACCCGATCGAGTCTCTGAGGTACGAATAGGCAAGGGCGCGCGCCGGGCATGAAAAGGGAATTCCTCATCAACATAGCCTTCCTGCTGGCGGTCAACCTGCTGATCAAGCCCTTTTATCTGTTCGGTATCGACCGGGCGGTGCAGAATGCAGTGTCGCCCGCTGCTTACGGCCTGTATTTCGCTTTGTTCAATTTTACCTTTCTGTTCCAGATCGTCACGGATTTCGGCTTACAGAACTTTAACAACCGCAATATCTCCCAGCACCATCACATGCTGGACAAGTACTTTCCCAACCTGCTCATCCTGAAGGGGCTGTTGGCGGTGGCATACTTTGTGCTGGCCTTTATTGCCGCGCTGGCTGCCGGATACGAAAGCGCATACTGGCCTCTGCTTGCCATCATTGCCGTTAATCAGGTGCTCAATTCGCTGGTATTGTTCCTCCGGACCAATATTTCGGGCTTGGGCCTTTACCGTCTGGACAGCCTGATGTCGGTGGCAGACCGCCTGCTGCTCATCCTGATCTGTGGCCTGTTGTTATGGAGCCCCTACTTTCACGGGCAATTCCGGATCGAGTGGTTCGTTTGGGCGCAAACAGCGGCCCTGGGGTTTACGGCCATTTTAGCTTTTTTCATTGTGCGCCGCCGGCTGAAAGTATTGCGTTTCCGTTTTAACCTCCCTTTTTTATTGCTGATGCTGCGCCGCAGCGCCCCCTACGCCTTATCTGTGCTGCTGATGGCCATATACAACCGCATCGACGGGGTGATGATCGAACGGATGCTGCCCGACGGGAAGATAGAGGCAGGTATTTACGCTTCGGCCTATCGCCTGTTTGAAGCAGGGAATATGATCGGTTTCCTTTTTGCGAGCCTGCTGCTCCCTATTTTCTCGCGGATGCTCAAGCAGCAGGAAGACGTCGGGAGCCTTGTCCGGCTCAGTTTTCAGATGATAGCTGCCGGAGCATTGGCGCTGCTGTGCTGTGTCGGGTTCTACCGCACGGAAGTGATGGTAGCCCTGTACGATAGCGGGTCTGCCTATTCCGGGCGGGTATTGTTCTATTTGCTGGCGAGTTTTCTGGCCGTTTACGGCAGCTACATATACGGCACATTGCTGGTCGCCAACGGCAACCTGCGGCCGCTGAACTACCTGTTTGCGGCCAGCCTGGTGTTGAACGCCACCCTCAATTACATACTCATACCCGGCATGAAGGCAGAGGGGGCAGCACTGGCCACCTGTATCACCCAATTTACCGTATTCGTTGCCGAGGTGGCCCTGGTGCAGCTGAAGCTGAAACTGCCATTAGCTTTTGAGACTGTCGGGCGCCTGCTCGCTTTCGCCCTTTTGCTGCTGGCTGCTACCTATCTTGGAGGCCGGTACCTACCCTGGTTCTGGCCCTGGCGGCTGCTGTTATCCCTGGCTCTGGGAGGGCTGCTGGCCCTGGCGCTGCGCTTGCTGGAGCTGCGCAGCCTGCTGCAATTGCGGCAGGAGGGCCTGGGCAGCTGACATAATTGGGCCGGCAAAAGCGCGCTCATTCTCATGATTTTCCTACTTTTGCGCTTATTTCAAAGCGGATCGGCCTGCTTTTTGCTCTGGTAATCAGGCAAAAGCGCCTCTCCACATCTCAGGACAGGACAAATGAAACAACAGGATAACCTGATCGATGTGATCAAGACCCTATTCAAGTGGAAGAAGCCCATACTGTATGTTTGTGCGTTGGCCGTTATTGGCGCTGTGGTGATCAGCCTAACGCTTTCCAACTATTACAAAGCTACGACCACCTTCCTGGCCGTCAGCCCCGACCAGGCGAAACCCGAATCGCTTTATGGAAAGGGCCAGTTGCGGACGGAGTATTACGGTAATGAAAACGATATCGACCGCCTGCTCACTATCGCCGGGTCGGCTGAACTGATCAATTTCATGATCGATTCCTTTGACCTCTACGGCCACTACCGGATCACTCCAGGGCACAAACGCTCGGCCTTTAAGGTTCGCGAGAAATTCCTCAGCCTGTATGAAGTGACAAAGACCAAGCGCGATGCTATGGAGCTGTCGGTGGAAGATAAAGATAAAGAACTGGCGGCCCGAATGGCCACCGCTGCCCGCGAAAAGATCGACGAGATCGCCAGGCGGCTGATGCAGGAAGGCCTGCAAAAGACCATCTCTTCATACGAAGAGAACATCAAAAGTAAAGAAGCGCTGCTTTCTGCGCTTAGTGACAGCCTTCTCTATCTCCGCAAGGAGTACGGCATATACAATATCATCGGGCAGGCGGAGGCGATGACGGGCCAGGTTTCCGAAACAGAGGGCCTGATGGTGCGAAACCGCACCAGGCTGGAGGTATTGAAAAACACCCGCGGCATACCGGCCGACACGATCAAATACCTACAGGCTGCCGTGACCGGTATGGAGGAGGAACTGAAAAGCCTTAACGCCAAAATGGAGAGCTTTAACAAGGGTATCGGTAAGGTGGGGATATTCGAGCGCCAGTATGGAGAGGCCAACCAGACGCTGAGCGAAGACAAGGAGCGCCTGAAACAGTCGCTGGCCACCTACCAGTCGGTGATCCCGGCACTGGTTATCGTTGAAGAGGCCGAAGTGCCGGTCATCAAGTCGCGCCCCAAGCGAAGCATTATCGTGATGGCTGCCGGTGCAATAGCTTTCCTGTTCAGCGTGCTGGGGGTGCTGCTTTTCGACGCCTATAAGGAGGTAAACTGGCGGGAGATATACGATGCAAAATAAGCTGGCACAACTGTTGTCCCCGGATAACACGCCGCAGCTCCTCTTTCGGGCCTTTGGCGCTATCCTGCTGTTATGCCTGTTTGTGGGCATCGCAACGGAGTGGTATTTCCTGCTTGGCATCCCTGCTTTTCTATTACTGGCCTATCTGACGGTTGTCGATTTCCACAAGGCCTTTTTGCTCCTGGTGGCGTGCATTCCCCTTTCCACTGAGCTGAACCTGCCGAGCGGCCTGGCCACCGACCTGCCTACCGAACCTCTGATGGTTGGCCTGATGCTGGTAGGAGGAGCCTACGCCCTGCGGCATTTCAGGGATCTGGACGGCAGATACCTCCGGCATCCTATCACCCTGTTGCTCCTGACGCATCTGGCGTGGATCGTCGTAACGGCCATTACTTCCCAGGATCAGGTGGTGTCCGTCAAATTCCTGCTGGCCAAGATATGGTATGTCGTGCCCTTTTACTTCCTGGCCAGCCGGATGCTGGACGGCCAGGATCGGTTCCGCGCTTTTTTCTGGGCGGCCTTCGTGCCGCTGCTGTTCACGGTAGTGGTTACACTTATCCGCCATTCAGCCTACGGCTTCAGCTTTGCGGATGTCTTTCGGGTATTACACCCGTTTTACCGCAACCATGTGACCTACGCCTCCATCATAGCCCTGTTTATCCCATTGGTATGGTTTATGCGCCTGTGGTACCCAGCCTATAGCCTGAAGTGGTGGTTTTTGGTGGCGGGATTAGTGATCCTGCTGACCGCGATCCAGTTTTCCTATACGCGGGCGGCCTATGTAGCTGTCGTAGGGGCCATCGGGGCCTACTACGCCATCCGCCTGCGCCTGATGCGTTATCTGCTCATCGTCGCTTTTGCAGCTGCCATTGGCCTGGTGGCCTTTATGGCTGCCGGCAACCGCTATCTGGATTATGCGCCCAACTACGAGACCACGGTATCGCACCGCGATTTCAACAACCTGATCCAGGCTACGTATGAGATGGAAGACATCTCTACTATGGAGCGGCTCTACCGCTGGATGGCGGGTTTTCAGATGAGCGCCGCCCGCCCGGCGACGGGCTTCGGGCCGGGCAACTTTTATAACTTTTACAAGCCCTATGCCATCACCAGTTTCCGCACCTATGTGAGTGACAACCCCGACAAATCCGGCATTCACAGCTATTTTCTGATGACCCTTGTAGAGCAGGGGGCGCCCGGGCTGGCCTTGTTTGTCCTGTTATGTGTTTACGCGCTGTTGGAAGGGGAGCGCATCTATCACCGGACGGAAGGCATAAAAGACAAACAGATCGTCATGATGGCCCTGTTGTCTCTGGTCATCATCCTGGCCCTGTTGATCATCAACGACCTCATTGAAACGGATAAGGTGGGGGCGTTTTTCTTTATCAACCTCGCTATTCTCGCCAACATGGGCCTCAGGGCAAGCCCTAAAACACCAGCCTGATGCCTATAAAAACGCAGGCCAGGCAAAGCAGGAGGCTGCCTCCGATGTTGAGCATGGCGAGGCCTGCATGTCCGGACTGAAACAGGGCAAAGTTCTCATTGGTGAAAGTGGAAAAAGTGCTGAACCCTCCGCAAAAACCCACCATCAACAGATATTTGTAATGCTCGGGCATCAGCTCCCGCAAGCTCAGCCCTGCCAAGATGCCCAGCAGCAGGCAGCTCACCACATTGGCAGTCAGGGTGGCCAGTGGGAAATGGAGCCGCCAGGTGCTCATGAGATGTGCAATGCCATAGCGGCAAATGCTGCCCAGGCCGCCGCCTAAAAAAACCAGAACATAAGGGATCATCGAATTGCCAGTTTTTGTCGTTTCTTGTGGTTTACGGATTTGTGGAGAATATAGGTAAGCGTAGTGGCCAGGCCCAGGATCAGGAACAGCAGAAAGTGGAGCTCTACCGTCTGGTTCAGGGAAAAGGCCAGCAGGATAAAAAAGACGTTGACGGCAACCAGGATGCCCGTAGCCTGCATGTGGGTAAAGCCGTAATCGATCAGCAGATGATGGATATGCCTGCGGTCGGCATGCAGGGGCGACTGGCCTCGGAGAATGCGCGTGATGAAGACCCGCAGGGTATCGTAAAGCGGAATGATCATAATGCCAATTGCGACGGCCGGTACGTCCTGTATCTGGTGCAGGTTCCCCGGCTCCAGATAATAGTTCATGTCGATAAACTGTATGATCAGGATGGAGCAGGCGGTGCCGATGACCAGCGCGCCCGAGTCGCCCATGAATATCTTGGCAGGGGTATAGTTGTATTTCAAAAAAGCGATGATGGCCCCTACCAGGGAGAAAGCGACGATGGAAAGCTCCATGCGGCCGATCCAGAAAAACCAGCACCCCAGCACACCAGAAATGAGCGCCCCCACACTACCGGCCAGGCCGTTGATGCCGTCGATCAGGTTGAAGGAGTTGATGATGACCAGGATGGTGAAGAGGGTCAGGCCCGCATAAAAAGGCTCGGGCAGCTCGGTATGCAGGCCGAACATGCCGTAAAAGCCACGCAGGTGGATGTCGGATTTGAACACGAGGATAGAGGCGGCGAGTACCTGCCCGATAAGCTTATTGATGGGCGAAACGGGCGACATGTCGTCTTTTAACCCAACCAGGAAAACGATCAGAAAAGCACAAAGGATATACTGAAGCCCCCCGAAACGGTCGAAAGGGGTCCACATGACGATCGAAAAAATGGTCCCTGCGAAGATGCCCACTCCCCCAAGGGAAGGCGTGCTGATGGTATGCGAGCTGCGCTCTCCGGGTTCTACGAACAGGTTTTTCTCGCGGGCAATGCCGATGATATTGGGTATGGCAAAATACGTGAGGGTGAAAGCGGTAAGAAAGCTGAGTACGAGCACAAAGATCATGAGGGAGGGATTATGATTTCTAAAAGTATACTTTACAGGCCGGCTGCTGCCCCTGCATGCAAAGTTATGACTTTTAAGAATCAAACGCACTGGCGCCCGCTAAAAAAGGGCATCGTCGATACTGTCGAGCCAAGCGGAGATCACATCTACTACGGAAGCGACACACCCGTCTTCAAAGGGCGGCCGCAAGCCGGCCAGTTGCACCAGTTCCAGAAAGGACAGGCTGCCGCCGGCCTGGCAAAGGCGCACATAGTCCGCCCAGGCCGATTCATGGGCTTCGCGGTCTTTTTTCCAGAACTGGAAAGCACAGATCTGCGCCAGGGTGTAGTCGATATAATAAAAAGGCATGCTGAAGATATGGCTCTGTTTTTGCCAGAAGCCCCCGCCTTCAAGGAAATGGTGCCCGTCGTAGTCGCGCTGAGGCAGGTATTTTCTTTCGATCTCCCGCCAGGCCTGGTTGCGCTCGGCAGGGCTCACCTCCGGGTGTTGATAGACGTAGTGCTGAAATTCATCTACAGCAACCCCATAGGGCAGGAAGTAGAGTGCGTTGGTGAGGTGGCTGAACTTGTACTTATCGGAGTCTTCCCGGAAAAAGAGCTGCATCCAGGGCCAGGTAAAGAACTCCATGCTCATGGAGTGGATCTCGCAGGCCTCATAGGTCGGCCAGTTGTATTCACCGATACCGGTATCGCGGCTGCTGTACACCTGAAAAGCATGGCCGGCCTCGTGGGTTAGCACGTCGATATCGCTGCTGGTGCCGTTGAAGTTGGAGAAGATGAAAGGGGCTTTGTAGTTGCCGATATAAGTGCAGTAACCACCGGTGGCCTTACCGGGGCGCGTCTCCAGGTCCATCAGCTGGGCGTTCCTCATGAAGTCGAAGAACTCGCGGGTTTCGCCCGACAGTTCACTATACATCTGCCGGGCCTGGCCGACGATCCATTCGGGCTGCCCTTTGGGCTGGGGGTTGCCTCCGGCAAAGCGGAGGTCCTCATCGTAGTATTTAAGGCTATCCAGCCCCAGGCGGCGGCGCTGTCGCTCATAAAGGCGGGAGGCTATCGGCACGATGTACTCCTGGACCTGGCGGCGGAAGTTGGCCACCATTTCCGGGCCGTAGTCAGAACGCAACATGCGCGCATAACCCAGCTCTACAAAATCGCGGTACCCCAATTGGCGGGCGATGCGGTGGCGCACACCTACCAACTGGCTGAAAATGCCTTCTATGGCTTCGGCATGTCCGGCAAAAAAGCCCCACTTGGCCTCAGCTGCCGCTTTGCGGGTGCCCCTGTCCTGGTCGATCTCGTATTTCTGGATGGAGGACAGGTTGTGTTCTTCCCCTCTAAACTCGATACTGGCGGTGGCCTTCAGCTTGGTATACTGGCTGCTGAGCTTGTTCTCTTCCTGAAGTAGCCCGATGACGGATTCGTCAAAGGTTTTGAGGCTGAGCTCGGCGACGGTGAAGAGCTGGCGGCCCCATTTGCGCTCTAACTCAGGGCGAAAGCGGGAAGACAGCAATTTTTTGTAAAAATCGTTAACCAGGCCTTCATAAGCAGGCATGTGCTGGTCGAAAAACTCGTTCTCCTGCTCGTAAAAACTGTCGCGGGTATCCATCGTATGCCGGATGTGGCAGATGTTGTACATGGACGTGAATTCGGTGCGCAGGCCGTTGATGCGCGCCAGCGCCCGGTCCTGTTCTTCAAAAGAAACGGCCGTTTCAAACTGCTGGAGGGCACCGTGAAAAGAGCGGGAAAAGGAGTCGAATTCGGGGCGCGTATACTGATATGTATTAAAAGTGGTAACCATAAACTTCTGATCCTGATATTTTGGGAAACGGGGGGTAAAATACAATGGATTCGCCAGATAATCAATCCGGAAGATAACCGTTATTTATGCCGGTACTAAAGCTATTGCAAGGTAAGGGCCCTGAAATGCCGACAGTTTAGTAACTTTGTACGAATTTTCCGGAAGCATCCCCATCCATCGGCCGCCGCAGGACTCCGGCCAGGTTTGCAGGAAAACGCCACACCCAAAGAAAAGCATAAGCGTCAACGATGGATTTAAAGTCTCAGATCAACCTAGAGAAGCTGCCTAAGCACATTGCCATTATCATGGACGGTAACGGCCGTTGGGCTAAGCAGCATGGCAAACCCCGGGTGTTCGGGCACAAGAACGGGGTTATAGCGGTGCGGGAAGCCACCGAAGCTGCTGCCGAACTGGGCGTTAAGTTCCTCACCTTGTACGCTTTTTCTACAGAGAACTGGAACCGCCCCAAGCTGGAGGTGAACGCCCTGATGCGGCTGCTGGTGGAGACCCTGCACAAAGAGGTGGAAACCCTCAATAAGAACGATATCCGCCTCCAGGCTATCGGCGATATCAGCAAACTACCGGAGCGGACCTACCAGGCCCTGCTCCAGGGGATCGAAGATACCAAGGACAATACGCGCATGACCCTGGTGCTCGCGTTGAACTACAGCGCCAGGTGGGAGATCATAGACGCCTGCCGGCGACTGGCCCAGCAGGTGCTCGCCGGTGAGGCCTCACCCGCTCAGATCGATGAACAGCTCTTTTCCAATGCTTTGAATACCAGGGATATACCTGACCCGGAGCTGCTTATCCGCACCAGCGGAGAAAACCGCATCAGCAATTTTTTGCTGTGGCAGATCGCCTACACGGAGCTTTATTTTTCGCCGGCTTTCTGGCCTGATTTCAGAAAGGAACATCTCTATCAGGCCATTATAGACTATCAGCAGCGCGAAAGGCGCTTCGGAAAGATCAGCGAGCAATTGGTGCAATAAGCGTACAACCAATTGCAGGCTGCCCCGCTCTTTAAAGGGAAAAAAAATAATCCTTGCCTGCTTTTTGCTGTTATGCAAGGGCTAACGCTTATTTTTGCGCATCCAACGAGATAACTTGAGAACAGGAATGAGACTTTCAATCGCCTTGATCTTCCTTGGCAGCCTACTGACACCTCACTATACACCTGCCCAGGCCACATCTGATACACTACCTGTAACCAGCTATGACAATCCCCGTGATTTCGAGATCGGGGGGATCAAAGTCATTGGGGCCGACTACAGCGATGATAACGCAATCATCAGCATCTCCGGCCTTCAGGTGGGTGACAAGATCCGCATCCCCGGCCCTGATATCCAGAAGGCTATCAAGTCTTTGTGGAAGCTTCGCCTTTTTACGGATGTTCAGGTCGTGAAGGAAAAAACCATCGGCGATATCATCTTTCTGGAGATCCGCGTACAGGAACGGCCCCGCTTGTCCAAACACTCCTACCAGGGTGTGAAAAAAGGGTACCACGACGACCTCAACGATGAGGTCGACAAATACCTGCTCAAAGGTGGTATCGTAACGGAAAACGTCAAGGTCAACGCCAAAGAAGCGATCGAGCAGTTCTTCATAGGCAAAGGCTTCCTCGATGCACGCTGTACCGTCACCGAAGTGCCCGACTCCAGCCGCGTGAATTCCGTTCGCCTGGTCTTTAACGTCGACCGTGGGCCGCGCATTAAGATCGATGACATCGACTTCGACGGCAATGAACAGGTTAAGGACCGGAAACTGCGCAAGCAGATGAAGGAAACCAAAGAGAAAGGCCGCATCTTCGCCTCCTCCAAATTCATCAAAAAAGATTACGAGGGCGACAAGGAAAAACTGATCGCCTATTACAACAAGTTGGGATACCGCGATGCCCGTATCCTCTACGACAGCCTGTGGCGGAACGACGACGGCGAGCTGATGGTCAAGCTGAAGATCGACGAAGGCAACCAGTATTACTTCCGGAACATTACCTGGAAAGGCAATTCTATCTACGATACCCAGACCCTTACCGATGTATTGGGCATCGAAAAAGGCGAGATATACAACCAGGAACTGCTCGATACCCGCCTCCGCTTCAGCCAGGATGGCCGCGACGTCAGCACCCTGTATATGGACAACGGGTATCTTTTCTTTCAGGTAGACCCGATCGAAGTGTCCGTCGAAAATGATTCCATCGACCTGGAGATCCGTATCTTTGAAGGGCCTCAGGCTACCATCGACAAAGTCGTGATCAAGGGTAACGACCGCACCCACGAACACGTCATCCGCCGTGAATTGCGCACCCGCCCCGGCCAGAAATTCAGCCGCTCCGATATCATTCGCTCGCAGCGCGAGATCATCAACCTCGGCTATTTCAACCCCGAGGCCCTCGGTATCAATACCCCGGTCAACCCACAGCGGGGTACCGTCGATATCGAGTATACGGTTGAGGAAAAACCTTCTGACCAGCTGGAACTGTCGGCAGGTTGGGGCGGCGTACAGCGGGTGATCGGCACGCTCGGCGTTTCTTTCAACAACTTCTCGTTGCGCAATATTTTCAACAAGGAGGCCTGGAGGCCCCTGCCCCAGGGCGATGGCCAGCGCCTGTCGCTCCGTGCCCAGACAAACGGCGATTTCTATCAGTCTTACAACGTCTCCTTCACGGAGCCCTGGCTTGGCGGCAAAAAACCGACCTCCTTTTCGGTAGCGGGCTTCTTCAACCGCTTTGCTTTCGGGACCCGTGGCACCGATACGTATCAGAGCTTCAACATCAAGCAGGCTTCCGTCAGCCTGGGTACGCGCCTGAAATGGCCTGATGACAACTTCGTGATCAGCACGGCCCTGAATATCCAGACCCTGTCGCTGGACAACTGGGCGCGTGGGCTTTTCCGGTCCGACGAAGGAGAGATCGTCCGTGAAGGTAATTACAACAACTTCAGTATCAAGCAGACGATCGCCCGCTCAACCGTCAACGACCCGATCTTCCCGCAGGACGGCTCCCGCATTTCGTTGTCGGTACAGCTGACGCCCCCGTATTCCCTCTTCAACCCGAACCGCGATTATACCAGCGAGCCCGCCGAAGAGCGATTCCGCTATCTGGAATACCACAAGTGGCGTTTCGACGCCGAATGGTACACGCCTATCGTCGGCAAGCTCATTTTGAAGGCTCAGGCCAAGATCGGCCTGCTCGGGTTCTACAACCGCGATATCGGCTCCTCCCCCTTCGAGCGCTTCCAGCTGGGCGGCGACGGTATCAACAACCAGCAGTTTGGCTTTGCTGGTGTGGATATCATCTCCCTGCGCGGTTACGAGATCAGCGATCTGGAAGCCAACCGCGACCCTTCGGGCGGCACTTCCGCAACGCCTTTGTTTGATAAGTTTACGCTGGAGCTGCGCTACCCGCTGTCGCTCAACCCCAGCTCTACGATCTATGTGCTGGCCTTCGCCCAGGGCGGTAACTCCTGGCGCGAGTTCCGCGATTTCAACCCCTTCGACGTGAAACGTTCGGCGGGCCTGGGCCTGCGCGTCTTCCTGCCTATGTTCGGCGTACTCGGTTTCGACTACGGCATCGGTTTCGATAAGTCGGGCACCGACCGCTCGCTGAAGACGCTGGGTGATTTCAATATCGTGCTGGGCTTCGAACCGGAATAAGCAGTATAAATGCCGTCTCCCTGCTCAACAGGAGACGGCATTTATGCCGGCTGGCCCAACCTTTTCCTTTTTTCGTGCGTCTCTTATTCACTGCCTGCAGGGGGCTTCAGAGCCTGATTCCAAACCGATGTACCCGATAAGCATCCGGTGCTGTGCTTCAGCGCCCGGGATCGCTCTTTATCAGGCCGAAGGGCGGGCGCCCATAGCTATGAAAACTGAAGATTTCGTTTTTTAAACCAATGTTGGAGAGGGGCCCCGCTGCGGCGGGGCTCTTTTTTCAGGCCATTACACAGGCTCAGTACTCCTCACTAAGCCGTTCCCAGTAATTCTGGCCTTCAATTTCTTCCAGCAGCGTGAGGTAGTTCATATAGCGCAGCTCGCTGATCTCGCCCGCTTCGATCGCTTTTTTTACAGCGCAGCCCGGCTCATTGCGGTGCAGGCATTTGCCGCCGAACTTACAGTTTTCGGACTGTTCGAAGAACTCGCGGAAGTTGTGGGCTACGTCCATTGGCTCCAGGTGGTTGAAAGACAGGGTTTTGATACCTGGGGTATCGATGATGGCGCCACCGATATCGATGGTGTGCATTTCGGCAAAGGTCGTCGTATGCTGGCCTTTACCGGAGTAATCGCTCAGCTCACCGGTGCGCAATTCCAGGCTGGGCTGGATGGCGTTGACCAATGTGGATTTCCCTACGCCCGATTGCCCCGCGATGAGCGTTACCTTGCCCCGTAGCAGCTCACGCAATTCTGCCAGGCCCTGGCGGGCAGTAGCGGAAGCCAGCAGTACAGTGTAGCCGATTTGCTCGTAAATTTCTTTCAGGTATTGGAAAATGGCCATTTCCTCTTCCTGATAGAGGTCCGCTTTATTAAAAACGACAACAGTAGGTATCTCGTAGGGCTCGGTCATCAGCAGGAAGCGGTCGATGAAGCCTTGTTTGAGATTGGGTTCAATGATAGTGACGATGACCATAGCCTGGCCGACGTTGCTGGCCAGGAGGTGCAGGTCGTGCTTGCGCCGGGGAGACTGGCGCACGACGTAGTTGCGGCGTGGGAGGATATTCTTGATCGTACCCGTTTCTTCCTTCTCGTCGATCTCCAGTTCCACCTTGTCACCTACAGCTACCGGGTTGGTAATACGCATGCCATCAAGGCGGAATTTACCCACGATACGGCTGTTGGCCACCCGCCCGTCTTCCAGCCGAACCTGATACCAGCTGCCCGTAGATTTAATGACCGTTCCTTTTTCCAATGTCTTGATTTCTTAGGCATTAGTAGTGTTAAAAAATACGTTGCCGCTTTGCATGCATGAACTGCCGGGCAATATAACGCAAAAAGACTGGAACGCGTTCCCGTTAATAGGCTTTTGAACGGGCCAGCAGCCCCTGAGCGGCTTCCCAGCCTGTGTCCTGGCCAGCCCTTGCCTCCAGGAGCTGGCGGTAAGGGGTTTTGTTGTCGTAAGCTTTTGCCGTAACGAAAACAGGCGTATTGCGGCCTTCATCCAGCAGCCCGTCCCGAATACCGGCCAAGGCATCGGGCCATTGAGGAAGATTAAAACTGATCAAGGCATCAGGAGAGCCTACGATCGTCCACCGCAACCAGGGGCCGGAGCCGGCGTTGACGGCACTGTCATAATACTGCACTTGCAGGGCCTGCGCTTCTCCCTGTATCATTTCAACCTGGATCTGGCCTGTAGCAGGGCGCCGGAAGTCAAAGTCGAACGCAGGCGCAGGGATGGCGGCGGGCAGGCCCGGCCCTTCTTTTTCGTAATGCACGGGATTGAAGGCTACCCCACTGTGGAAGCTCTCCTGCCGGGCCACAACCTGGAAAGCGCGCACCACATCGGCAGGCGGCAAGGCGGCGCCAAACTCGTACTGTACGAGGTCGGGCAGAGAAGAATAATCCAGCACCGTACTGCCGAACATGCCGAGCCCGCGGATCGTATACCGCCAGCTGCCGTTGTTGGGCAGGCTGGCCGGCCCATAGGGCTCCAGCAGTTGCAGGCCGTCGTAAGCAAAGGTATAGTCGTCCTGATCGGCAGCATCTACCCAGATAAAACGGGTTTGAGCCTCTCCATTGGCGCGAATGGTGAGAAATGCCGGCTGGCCATCGGGCACCGGGATCTCGAAACTCAGCAACCCGGCGTCGGGGTCGATGTAGATATTGCGGTTGAAGGCTTCCTTGCTTTCTGCCGGCCACAGCAGTTCTTCCACCGTCTGGATGCCTTCAACGGCAAAGGCCCGGATAGGAGCGGCAGTTATCAGGGTGTCAAATTGCAGGCCGTCGGAGATGTCGGTATATGTGAGTAGCTCATATACTTCTACCTGCACAAGCTGGTTGCCTACCAATGCAGGGCGGCGGTATTTTTGTAAAAAAGTCAGGTTATAGGTTTTGGCGCAGTCTTCTGTCGACAGGCGGTAGCGTTCGCGGCTTTCTGCCGCTTTGGCCTCCAGTACGGCCCCTTTTTCGTCGGAAAGCCAGAGCCAGTTATCCTCACCTTGCAGCGTAGGCGTATACCATACAATTTCGGCTCCGTTGCAGGGGCCGTTGTCTTTTTTACAGGCAGATAATAAGAACAGGGCCGCCAGGGCCGGTAACAGGAAGCGTGTCATATAAGTTATGTTTTGGGATTAACGAACAGTGGCGCTTTGGCCGCTCCATCATCGCAGTAAAGTTACATCCCCCTTCAGAACTTTGGTATTCCGGGCTCCATTATCTAAGCCCACTTCGATCAAAAAGAAATAGGTATCGGCCGGTTGGGGCTGCTCCCGGAAGCTGCCGTCCCATCCGGTATCGGGGGTTTCGTTGTCGTATACGGCCTGGCCCCAGCGGTTGAACACTTTAAAAGAAACCACCTCGAGGCCCGGGAAATTGGACAGCACGTTGAAAAAATCGTTGTCGCCGTCTTCATTTGGTGTAAAGGCATTCGGCGTGTCGACATACAGATCGCCCTTCGGCACTTCGTAAGCGTAGCTGTATTCGCAACCCAGGCTATCGGTGATGATCAGCTCATACGCCCCTGCTGCCAGCCCGTTGCGAAGCGTGTCGCTGCTGTTATCTTCCCAGCTTAGCTCCAGCCCTATGCTGTTGAGGGTGATCCGGATAGCCCCATTGCCGAAGCCCAGGTCGGGCTCGATAGTTGCTACGGGGTTGTCGCTAAGGCTGGCATATCCCAGGTTCAGGAAAACCGTACTGTCGCAACCCGCAGCATTAGCCAGTAGTACCTGGTAGTCGCCCGCTTGCCCGAAAAGGGTGTCGCCTACCCGCAGCTGTTCGCCCGCGCACAAGGTAGTATCCAGTATACTCTCGCTGGCCGCCAGCAATTGCAATTGGAGTGTTATGATGCTATCGCAACCGGCTGCCGACTGCAGGTAACAGCTATACGTACCCGGAGTGTCGAGCAGGCCGCCACAGAAGGGGTATAATGTCCCTTCGCAGAAGCCCGTGAGGAGGGTGTCTGCATACAATGGCGCTACTTCCAGGTGCAACACCAGAAGGCTGTCGCAACCCGAGGGGGCGGGCACAGTTGCCTGGTAATAACCCGAAACCGACAGGCTTTCCCCCTGGAATTCAAAAGCCTCGCCTTCGCAGATGGTGGCTTCGGCCGTACGGCTGGGCAGCGGCAACAGGCTGAGGGTTACGTTTATTATGCTGTCGCAACCGTTGGCAGCCAGAAAAGCATAGGTATACTGGCCGGCTTCTACCAACGCATTACCGCCTACCCAAAGGGTATCGCCAGTGCAGATGGCCGTGTCCATATTCACGACGGAAAGCGGCAGGAAGCTGAGGTTTACCGAAACCAGCGAATCACAGCCGTTGGCAGCCGCTCCGCTGATGGCTGCCAGCCCGGTAGGGTGCTGGATATTAAAAACCGTTGCTCCCACTACCAGCGAATCCCCTTCGCAGAGTGTGGCGTCGTAACTTCCCTGAGGTATCGGCAGGAAGCTCAGGCTGACAGTGAGGATCGAATCGCAACCGATAGCGCTGGCATCGGTGAGCACTTCCGTACCGGAAGGGTTGTCTATATTATACAGTGTTTCGTTGATGAGCAGCGATTCGTTGGCGCAAAGCACCTGCTCCAGCGTGCCGTAGCTTTCCGGGCAGATCACCGTGGCGCATGCCGCAAATTCCGATGTCACCGGTAAACTGTTGGTGGCCGTGGCGGTAACCCGCTCGCCACCGTAGAGGGGCTGCTGGAAACTATTCAGCAGCCAGTTGCCGGTAGGGCCTGCGGTAACCTCGCCGAGGTAAAACGTCCCCTGGCAGGAGCCGATATCAGGACAACCGCTGTTGTCGCTGATATATATTTCGACCACCTGCCCGGGTACCGCCGTGCCGCTGATATGAAAAATATCCGCCGCGTAAATGGTGGGTGGGAGGATGCCCGCATTGCCACCGGGGTTAATAGAAATTCCGCTGTAGTTGCAGTAAAACTTGTTGTGGTTGATGGCCACCTGTACGGTATAGGGCACCAGATAAACGCTACCTGAAGTATGGGCTACGACATTGCCCTGGTCGAGTGTGCTGCCGCCGAAGCGAACGTCTTCAAAGTAGAAATTATCTGCATAGAGCCGTAGGGGGTTGCCCGTTGGGAAAAAGAGGGCCTCGTCAGGAGTAGTGCCAAAGTAGTTTCCCGTGATGTCGATATCATGCGCCGTTTCGGTAGTGCCGGAAATGTCCGGGCAGCTTATCACGTCATCCAAGCTCCCAAAAACGTTGCCTTCACCTGCTGCTCTTGACCCGCCGATCAGGATGTTTTGCGTTATCTGCCCGGTAAAGTTGGGGAACAGATAAATGCCCTTTGTGCCTACAGGCGAAACGATACCGGCGGGCGTAACACCGATGTAGTTGGATTGCAGGATGTGCCCTTCACCTCTGAGCCGGATATTTTCCATGTGGTTACCCCAAATGATATTGCCCTTGCCCGGCGCGCCGATCCGCAGGTTGCTGGCCGTAGCGAAAATATTGATCCCGGAGTTGTTGAAGTCCCGGATATCCATCCCGTACAGTTCTATGCCTTTTCCCGTACATCTCAATCCCGACTGGTCTTCTGTTATATACAGCGGCTGTACCTGGCTGCCTCCAAGCCGGATGTAGCCGGCAGAAAGATCTGAGGCGTCGATCACTGTGCTGTCGCCGGTTATTACCGGAAGGGTATAGAGTGGAGAAATAGTATGAAGCCCGGCGCCGGGCAGTAAGAAGCGGATGGTGTCGGGCCCGGGCTGTGCATTGGCGCAGACGATGGCCCCTGCCAGGGTGCGGGCAGCGAGATTGCCGGAGGTGCTGGTGACATCGGCCGGCCGGTATTGCGGTTCGGTATCCAAAAATTCGTAGGCTCCCAGGTCGACAATACCATAAATGATACGGCCCTGTCCGGCGGCATCTTCCATCAGCATGGCCGGTATATTGGCATTGAGCCCGGCATTGACGGCCGGCGAACAGAGGCTGAGCCCGAAATCATCCTCAAAAGGGCTGACGATATAGGGGTCTTTGTTGTAGGCCATGGACGGCTCATCGCAGGTGGCCCCGTTGGGGCACTGTGCTTCTTCCAGCAGGCAGGCTGAAAAGCTGGCGTCGCTTTCGAACAGAGTGGCGCCGCCATTGTACCAGAATATGGTATTGAAACACAGGTAGTTGCCGCTGGCCAGCAGGCCGTAACTGGTTTTCTGTCCCCAGAAAGTGGATTGATAGACGGTGCTGTTGCTGGAGATAATGGCGCCACCGAAGGCTGCTTTGTTGCCTCTGAATACGCAATTGATAAAGGTGTTCGCTCCGCCGCTGACAGCACCGCCACCACCGCCGCTGTACGATACGACATTTTCCAGAAAGCGGCAATTGAGGAAGGAGCACTCCAGAAACTCGTCTTCGGCGAATATGGCGCCCCCACAGCGGTCATTGGCGCCATTGGCGGTGTTTCGCCGGAAGATGCAGTTTTCCAACGTCAGGGCCGCATTACTCCAGAGCGCGATGGCGCCACCGAAGCGAGCCGTATTTTCAATAAACACCATATTATACAGGCTGCAACGGGCATTAGACAGGTGCATGCCGCCTCCGGACCGGCCGTTGACGCTGGGCACGGGGTTGTCATTGTTGCCGCCGGTAACTGTAAAACCATCCAGCGTGATGTTGATAGCATTGGCCAGGCGGATCACGCGAATGGAATTGTCGGTGCTGTCGAGCGGCACGCCGATGTCGCCGCTGAGTACTGTAGGGTTGGCCAGCCAGTCGCGAGCAGCCAGGCTGCTTTCCGTGCCGGCAAACCCGCCGTACAGGGCCACAGCCGAAGGGATAACGAATGAGATATAGCGGTCGGTGCCGTTGGTAGGCGTATAGATGCCGGCGGCGACCCAGAGGGTGTCGCCGGCCTGGGCGTTGGCCAGGGCATCCTGAAGGCTGGCATAGGCATCAGCCCAGGAAAGGCCGGTGTTGGCCCCGCTGGCGTTTTGTGTTACGAAAACGACATTAGCCTGAAGGGCTTGTGGCAGCAGGCATGCAAAAAGCAGAGAAAAAAAGATCGAGCGCATAGGGCAAGGTGGTATCGTTTCGGAAAAATAACATTTGATGCGGAGCTATCCTAAAAAAAATGATTTCCCAATAGGGGGGTGTGCTGCCTGTATGCATCCTACTGATGCATGCCATTCCCCAAAAGGTATGCGTGATACATCAAAAAGAAAAGAATATCATGAAAACGATCTCCAATGTTTTTCTGGCCGGCATGTTCCTGTTGTTTGCCGTAGCCGCTTATGCACAGCAGGATTTGCGAAAGCTCGACTATTTTGATGCGATCTCCGCCACCGGCGATATTGAAGTGGTGCTCATAGCAGGTGAAAACCCCAGCGCTGCAATTTATGCCGAAGGCATCGATGTGGATGACGTCTCGGTCTACGTCAAGGGTAAAACCCTGAAACTGCAGCTTATCGAAGGCCTGTTCCACGACAACCAGCGGGCGCGCGTTGAAGTCACCTATCAGCAGATACGCGCCATCAAGGCCAGCGCGGGCGCCAAGGTTCACGCCGAAGCCCCACTCAACGGCGATATGCTCGACCTCAGGGCCGCCAGCGGCGGTTATATGGAGCTGAGCGTTGCGGTGAATACCCTCAACGCCTACGCATCGGAAGGCGGCGTCATCGATATTGAAGGGCGTACAGAGACACAGGATGTCACCGCCGCTACCGGCGGCCGCTACCAGGGCCTGAACCTCGACTGCGACCGTAGTTTCGTAAAGGCCAATACCGGCGGAGAAGCTGAAGTAGTGGCCAACCTGAAACTGGATGCCAATGCCAATACCGGTGGCGCCATTCACTATAAGGGCGACCCCGAGGAAAAGTATACCCGCACGGTCATTGCCGGGGATATCCACAAACTGTAAAGAAAAAAAACGCCTCAAACTGTAACCAAATGCCGGAGCGGGACGACTTATAGATGAAACCAATCCAAAGAGCAGGAAACCCTGAAACCCGAAACCCCGACTGTACCTTTAACCCTTTTCCCCGCTCCATTGGTAATCCGAGATCACCCAACTGTTTTCTCCCAATGCAGTCCAGTGCCGCTGCATCAAATGAAACCGATCTACATGGACTTTTAGGCATGTTAAAAAAAGGGAAGCGCACGCTTCCCTTTTTGTTTTTGACACTACTTCGTAGTGTTCAAAAAATAAGTTGCCGCTTTGTATTTCGGTGATCACGCTTGTCCTCTAGCCATTCCAGTGGCTTTCGGCCTTCGCCTGATCACCGAAACCGGCAACTTATTTTTTGATTGTTTCTTAGAGCATGAGGAGCATGATTGGCAAAAAAAATGCCTTCATGAAGCATGAAGGCACTCCCATAATTACAATTAGAATCCCATGATAATAAGTTACGCTGCTAAAATCATTTTAGCTATAGAATTATGGTCAAACCTGTGGAAAGCAGGCGGTCTTTTACCACCCTTTCTCCACTAATAGGAACGGATGGAAGCAGGCCGTGATTGTACCGGAAGCTAATTTTCCCCCATTTTCCTGGCCTGAAACTGATGCCGGCCATCCAACCCACATCGAAATGCAGGACCATCTCTTCCAGATAGCGGACCTGGACGAATTCCGTCAGGTATATATTGCCGCTATTGGACACGGCGCCAACGAAGGCTCCCGCTTCCAGGAAGCAGTTGCGCCCGATGCGGTGGTCAAGATGGAAGGGCATACTTAGCTGGTAGAATTCCATCACCTTGCCTACGACGGCGCGGCTGTAGGGCACCGTGTTTTTGGCCACTACCACATCGGCGCCGATCGACCACTGCCGCCCGAGCTTCAGGGATTGATCGCCCCGGAAAAACATCATCGGCTGGCGGGCTTTTTGGCCGGAGGCAAGGTTGGTTAGCTGCACACCTGTGAAAAAACTCCTGCTTGTGCCCTGTGCCCCTACCTTTAGCGATACGGCCATTAAAGACGGAAGCAGCAAAGCGATGAGCGATTTCATGCGGGTGTTTTGTTTAGTTCACGAGCTCGTCCGG
This sequence comes from Lewinellaceae bacterium, assembly GCA_020636255.1. Classification (GTDB taxonomy): domain Bacteria; phylum Bacteroidota; class Bacteroidia; order Chitinophagales; family Saprospiraceae; genus JACJYE01. The sequence continues at coordinate 112,270 of JACJYE010000007.1, read as the reverse complement.
ATAAAAACGCCGCAAAATACGGCCTGGTTTTTAAAAGAAAAAAACATGCAGGCCGCAGGGCGTGCTGTCGAACATTAACTTCTTGGGTGAGCGCATTATTATAACAAGTGCTGTCCTAATTCGCCCGTCCGGGCACACCCTTTTGCCCGATAGGCCGTTTTTTTTACCCCAGATTGTTACCTTGCGGCCGCCTCCCCGTCCCAAGGGCAACGATTTTTTAACCAAAACCATATATACTATGTCTCTGCAAGACAAATACCGCGCTGTGCTCCAACTCGGTGAACAATTTAGTGTCAAAGATGGCTACGTCAAAGAAGAAGAAGGCGTGCTTAAGATCGGCGGCACTACCCAAACCCAGTATGAAAAGAACAAGATGTGGGACAAGATCAAAGAGATCGGCGGCGAAAAACCCGCGGACCTCAAAGCCGATATCCGGGTAGCCGTTACGGATTACTACCACAAACACACCGTGCAGAGCGGTGAAAGCCTCTCCAAGATCGCCAAGCATTATTACGATGACGCCGGTAAGTACATGGCCATCTTCAATGCCAATACGGATCAGCTGAAAGACCCGAACCTCATTAAGCCGGGCCAGGAGTTGGTTATTCCGAACCTTTAAGCCTCTACGCTACACCTTTTAGTAAACCCGCTCGCCTTCCAGGCGAGCGGGTTTTTTAGTCCACGGGCGTTGCCCGTGGTTTTACTGTTTACGCCCGTTGGGCGAGATGGAGGCCCCGCAGCTACTCTCCCAGTACTTCTTCCAGGATGAGGTGTGCGTTTATCTCCGGGAGGTTCTCGATGTGGAGGCGGTAATAGTCCAGCAGATGGCGGAGCAGGGCCTTGCGCTCCCGGCGCCCCATAGCGACTTCGTGGCAATTCTCCATCCGGCAATCCAGCAACCGGGAAAGCAGTTGGCTTTCCGTTTCCTGCAGATAGTGTGGGTGTGCGGGCAGCTGCCCGGTGAAGGTGCCTTCCTGCATATCAAAAAAGGGTGTCTCTGGCGCCCACTCGCCACCAGGAACAAAGCCCAGGTAATAGCTCAGCTCCAGCAGGAAGTACAGGTGGATATTAGCTACGGGCTCGCCGGTTCCATCGAGAAAGCGGAAGCTGCGGAACAGAAAATCGAACAGAGGCCTGTTCTCTTCCGGCTCGCGGATCACCTTGCGTGCGATTTCCGCCAGGAAGAGGCCCACGGCCCCCTTGCGCAGGTCGAAAGGGATGGCCTGGAACACATAGGCCGCCTGTAACTCCCGCACCCGGTTGAGCCCCTTTTCCTGGCGCTCGTAAGCGACCATCTCCACCAGCGACATAGGCTGCAGCAGGCTGGCCTTAATCTTTGCGTTCCGGCTGCGCACGCCGCTGAACAGGTAGCTCCTCAGCCCCTTCTCCTCGGTAAAAATATCGGCGATGATGCTCGTTTCCGAGTATTTCAGCGACCGCAGTACAATGCCTTTCGTTTTGATCAGCATGGGCTGTTGATTGAAACCTCAATTTAAAAAACTTGGCGCAATCCCTCCTTTTCTCATCCACCTTAACAGGGAAAGCCTTTTCTGCCTGTGTTCATCGAAAAATTCAGGATTGTCGTCAAATTAAGTAGCCATAGGCGGCCTTTTACCGGCAAATTTGTCGTTAGAATTATAGATCACCGACAATGAAAAAAAACCGTACCCGAGCTTTGCCTGAAAAGGCTGGGCAGAAAGTGCGGGCTTGTATTACCCGACTAAAAAAAAGAAGGATGAAAACCTTATTGCTTAGCACCCTGCTGGTATGCCTGGGCGCGAATGCGATCTCCTCGACACTACCAACGGAAAATTGCGCTTTCGTCGTTTCAGAAACGCTCACCCTTGCGGATCAACTCGTCTACACCCTGCCTGATGGCATGTGGCGCGGTGATGCCCGCAACGGAATTGAAACCGTGATCCAGTTCGAACCTTCCGGCAAAGCATTCTGGTTTGCCTACGGCAAGGAAGGGCTTTCCGGGCTCAATCGCTACCAATGGGTGGTGTACGGCCCTTCGACGGAAACGGCGATGCTCGAACTGCGCGATGAGAACGGACGGACGGCCTATACCTTTGAAGTAGAAGCTCAATGCCAGAGTATTTCCCTGGACAACCTGCGTACCGGCGCACTGCTCAAACTAAACCACGACCAGGGCTGCCCCGAGGCAAACCTGGAAGGTATGGAGCGCATGTTGAACGGCAAATGGGAAAACAATACCTATCCTTTTGAGATCAAGGGCATTGAGGGTGCTTACCTGAAGTACCGCTTTTTCGAAAATGGCAAACTGGAGCGCCTCTGCGGCAGCGCCGACAAGAACATCCACGCCGGCGGGCAGTGGCAGCTGGCAAACGACGGGCGCCATGTCGTCATGAGCTTTGAAGACGGCTCCACCGTCGTAGCGGAGATCAAACATCTGGATATGGACGAGCTGGTGCTTTCTCATGTCCTGGCCTGTGAAGACCAGCGTTTCGCCACCCGAGAGAAGGACTTTTTCTTTAACCGCAATTAAGCAGTGTTCAAAAAATAAGTTCTCCGTTGGAGATTTTGCGATGTGGCCTGTCTTCCAGCTTTGCTAAAGCTTCCAGCCTGTGCCACTTCGCAAAATCGTCGAACTAATTTTTAATATTTAGCCATAATATTTCCTGTTTGAAGATTGGCCTCCTGGAACGCCGGGCAGGCCGATTTTTTCGTTGTAGGCCCTTACTGCTTTACCAGCCGGGCCACCCAGCCGCCGCCCGGAGCGAGTGGAATAACGAGCTTTTCTCCGGAAGATACTTCTCTGCGGGCCTGCTGGAAATCCTCGGCGAAACGGCCGGCATTGGGGCCATCCTGATAGATCAGTGCCTGGTACTGGCCCTCAGGCAAAAAATCGAGGCTGATCTCCAGTTGCCTGGAGCTCCAGTCTGTCATGGCGCCGATGTACCAGTCACCGTTTAAGGCCTGCCGGGCGATGGCAATAAAATCGCCTACCCGGCCGTCCAGTGGAATGCTTTGCTGCCATACTGTCGGCACAGCGGCGAGGAATTCCATGCATTCCGGCTCTCGGAGGTAGTTGGAAGGGCTGTCGGCCAGCATCTGCAGGGGGCTTTCGAATACGACGTACATAGCCAGTTGGTGGCAGCGGGTGCCCAGGCTGGACGGGCGGGTAAAGATGGGCGCCCAATTGCCGGCCTGAGCGTTGCGCATGGCCCCCGGCGTATAATCCATCGGCCCGGCTACCATGCGGATATAGGGCAAGGTGACGTTGTGCTCGGGGCTGATGCGCTTCTCCGGGTCCCATTTGGATTGTTCGAGGCCGTAAACGCCTTCGCGGCTGATCACATTGGGGAAGGTGCGGTGCAGGCCTGCCGGCTTATAACTGCCGTGAAAATCCACCAGCATGTGGTGTCTGGCTGCGGCTTCGGCTATTTTCCAGTAGTAATTGACCATCTTCTGGTCGTCGCGCTGCATGAAATCGACTTTGATGCCGGCCGCGCCCCAGGCTGTGAACTGGTTGAGGGCGGGCTCCAATTGGCGGTCCAGGGCGTTCCAAAGGACCCAGAGGATGATGCCTACCTTTTTCGATTTCGCGTAGGCGAAAAGTACGGGCATATCGATATCCGGGTTGGGCGAGAGCAGGTCGTCCGTTTTGGACCAACCTTCGTCCAGAATGATGTATTCGAGGCCGTATTTGGCAGCAAAATCGATATAGTACTTGTATGTTTCCGTGTTGAGCCCCGCCTCGAAATCCACGCCATAGAGGTTGTTGGCGTTCCACCAGTCCCAGGCGACCTTGCCGGGGCGCACCCAGGAGAAATCGCCCTGAGGCGGATCGGACAGCAGGTATACCATCTGGTTCGACAACAGGGCTGCGTCAGTCGAAGCGATGGCGAATACACGCCAGGGGAAGGGCCGGCTGCCAGTGGTACGCGCAATGTAACCGGCTCTTTTTTCAACCCGCACATCACGGTCGCCTTCGGCCTTTTCTATTTCCGGGTATTTGGGGAAAACGGCTTCCAGCCCATCGCTGCCCATGCTTCTGATCCACATCCCCGCATAATCCTTCAGGTTGGCCTCGGTGATCAGCATGCAGGCGCCGGATGAAACCCGCACCAGGGCCGGCAGGCTGGCTAACTGCCCGCGTTGCAGGCCGCCGATGGCGGATGGGATATACAGCCTTTCGTTGTGGGAATAAAAACCCTCTTCTTCCGGGAAGAATATAGAGTCGGTGGCAGGAAAACGCAGCTGGAGCTTTTCTTCAGTAATTTCGATCGCAGGCCCCTCAAATTCAGTTTCGAAGCGGTAGGCCACTCCCTCGTCGAACGCGCGGGCTACCAGTACGTATTTTTGCCCGAATGCCAGCCGCATTTCGTTGTAATTATCCTCCACCCGGCTGCTCTTCTGAGGGACCACCGGATATTGCGGCTGCCTGTTCTCCGCTTTGCCTGCCGATCGCATCGGCATTCGGGCATCGAGCCATTGGCCATTTACCTGCAGGCCTATAGGGGAAGGTGGCAGAAGCGCCTTATTGCCCATCCGGATGCTCAGCATAAAGGCCGTGTCGGCATCAATGATGGCGGTAACGCTTCCGTTTGGGGAGCTGACTTCAAAACGCTGGGCGGAGACGGTGATGGCGGCAAATAGAAAGATGGGTAGAAGTCGTTGCGGTTTCATGGCTTCGGTTTTGAAATGGGAGACTAAGCCCACGGGCAGCGCCCGTGGCAGATATCCTAACGCAAGTTGGGCGAGACGGCCCACTGCATACTGCTTACTGCTTCTCCACGCTGATCCGGACCTTCACTTCACCCGGCAGTTCGATCTCTTCACCATCAACCGTTTCCACCATTTGCAGGTCGGCAGTCAGTGTTTCCGCCTTGATGTAGTCGCCGTAGCGTTCTACTGCGGGCACGATCGCATCGTCGCGCTGGAGGGCTACGCGGATCTTGTCGGTCACTTCGAAATCCTTATCCTTGCGGATATTCTGGATGCGGTTGACGATATCGCGGGCCATGCCTTCCGCTTCGAGCGCTGCGTCGAGCGTGATATCCAGTGCCACGGTGATGCTCTCGTCACTGGCCACCTGCCAGCCGGGGATATCTTCGGCGGTGATCTCGAAATCCTCCAACGTCAGTTCGTAGCTGTTGCCGTTCACTTCCAGCAGGAACTGCTTCGTCTTTTCGATCCGGCTGATATCTTCCTGGCCCAGGGCTGCGATAGCTGCCGAGGCATCTTTCATGTCTTTGCCCAGGCGGCGCCCAAGGGTTTTGAAGTTCGGCTTGATCCGCTTTTTGAGGATGCCGGATGTATCGGTCACATATTCGATATCCTTGACGTTGACCTCGGAGAGGACGAGTTCTTTCACGCCTTCCACCTGCTCCTGAAAGTGGTTGTCGAGTATGGGCAGCAGTATCTTGTGCAGCGGCTGCCGGACGCGGATCTTCTCTTTTTTGCGCAGCGACAATACCAGCGAAGAAATGCGCTGGGCATAGTCCATGCGCTGTTCCAGGGCCTTATCGATCACGGCATCGCTGGCCGTCGGGAAATCGGCCAGGTGCACCGATTCGTGGTTTTCCATGCCTGTGGCATTATTGAGGTTGCGGTATAGCCAGTCGGCGAAGAAAGGCGCGGTGGGCGCCATGAGCTTGGACACGGTGATGAGGCATTCGTAGAGGGTCTGGTACGCGGCCAGTTTGTCCTTATCCATTGCTGCCTTGCTACCGTTCTGTTGCTCAGAGGGTTTCCAGAACCTGCGGCGGCACAACCGCACATACCAGTTGGAGAGGTTGTCGTTGACGAAATTTTGCACCTTACGGGCAGCCTGGGTAGGTTCGTAATCGGCGTAGTCGGCATCCACCTCTTTCACCAGGCTGTTGAGCAGTGAGATGACCCAGCGGTCGATCTCGGGCCGTTCGCTCAGGGGCACCTGCGGAGCCTTATTGAAAAACTGGTCGATATTGGCGTAGAGGGCGAAGAAGGAGTAAGTATTGTACAGCGTGCCGAAAAACTTGCGCTGTACCTCTTCCATGCCCTTGAGGTCGAACTTTAGGTTATCCCAGGGGTTGGCGTTACTCATCATGTACCAACGGGTGACGTCGGCGCTGTAGTTTTCGATAGTCTCGAAGGGGTCCAGCACATTGCCTTTGCTCTTCGACATCTTGTTGCCTTCCGCGTCCAGTACCAGGCCGTTGGAGACGACGTTCTTAAAGGCCACGCTGTCGAACACCATAGCTGCGATGGCGTGCAAGGTATAAAACCAACCCCGCGTCTGGTCGACACCTTCGGCGATAAAATCGGCGGGGAAGTTATTCTCGAATACTTTCTCGTTTTCGAAGGGGTAATGCCACTGAGCGTAGGGCATAGCGCCCGAGTCGAACCAGACATCGATGAGGTCGGTTTCGCGTTTCATAGGTTGTCCGGAGGCCGAAACGAGCACCACGTCGTCGATATAGGGGCGGTGCAGGTCTTTGGGTACAGACTGGTTGAGCCCCAGAGCCTCGTTAGCCTTTTCGATCTCCCTGCGCAGTTCTTCTTCCGACCCGATGCAGATCTCCTCCTGCTGGCTTTCGCTGCGCCAGATGGGTAGGGGTGTTCCCCAGTAGCGCGAGCGGGAGAGGTTCCAGTCCTGGAGGTTCTCCAGCCATTTGCCAAAACGCCCTTCACCCGTCGACCTGGGTTTCCAGTTGATGGTTTGGTTCAGCTCGAACATGCGTTCCTTTACCGCCATTGCCCGGATGAACCAACTGTCGAGGGGGTAGTATAGCACGGGTTTGTCGGTGCGCCAGCAGTGGGGATAGGAGTGGACATATTTTTCAGATAAGAACAGCTTGTCCTCTTCTTTCAGCTTGATGACGATATCTACGTCTACGGGGCGTTCCTCTTCCTGGCCGTAGTCTTTGACATAACGCCCGGCGAAGTCCGTCACTTCCTTTACGAAGCGGCCCTGTTTGTCGACCAGCGGCATGGGATTGCCCAGGCTGTCTTGGATGGTGAGGGGAGGGATGCCGTTCTCGCGGGCCACCTTGAAGTCGTCGGCGCCGAAGGTGGGGGCGATGTGTACGATGCCGGTGCCGTCCTCGGTGCTGACGAAATCGCCGAGCAGTACCCGGAAGGCTGGCTTGTCGGGCTGAACGTAAGGCATCAGCTGTTCGTACTCCATACCTTCCAGCGCAGCGCCTTTCACCTCCTCAACGATGTCGAGGTAAGGGATAGGTTTGTTGCCTGCTTTGACATCCTCTGGCTTCAGTTCCGGGTTGGGTTCCGTGAAATAGGCCTGCAGGCGGTCTTTGGCGAGTATGACGCTGATAAGCTTACCGGTATAGCGGTTGTAGGTGCGCACTTTTAGGTAAGTGATGTCTTTACCTACGGCCAGGGCGGTATTGGAAGGTAGCGTCCAGGGGGTAGTGGTCCAGGCCAGGAAGTATTCATCCACAGCGCCCTTTAATTTGAACTGGGCGACGGCCGAGGTGTCGGTGATGTCGCGGTAGGCGCCCGGCAGGTTGAGCTCGTGGGAGCTCAGGCCGGTACCGGCGGCCGGAGAATACGGCTGGATGGTATAGCCTTTATACAGCAGCCCTTTGTCGTACAGCTGGCGCAGCAGCCACCAGATGGTTTCGATATAGCTGTTCTCGAAGGTGATGTAGGGGTTCTGCAGGTCGACCCAATAGCCCATCTTGCGGGTGATGTCGTCCCACATATCCTTATAGCGCATTACGGTTTCGCGGCAGCGCTCGTTATACTCCTCCACGGAGATCGTTTTACCGATATCTTCCTTGGTGATACCCAGTTCTTTCTCCACGTTCAGCTCAATGGGCAGGCCGTGGGTATCCCAGCCGCCTTTGCGCTCCACGCGTTTGCCTTTCATGCTCTGATAGCGGCAGAAGAGGTCCTTCACCGTTCGGGCCATCACGTGGTGGATGCCCGGCTTGCCGTTGGCGGAAGGAGGGCCTTCGTAAAATACAAAACGGTTGTTTTCGGAGCGTTGCTCCACGCTCTTGTCGAAGATCTGGTTGGCTTCCCAGAATTCGAGGATCTCCTGGTCGATCTGAGGCAGGTTTAGCCCTTTGTATTCTCTGTACATCTGTGCTGTTTTTCAGAAGCTGCAAAAATACATAAACAAAAAGCTCTGGCAAACTGTGTCTGCCAGAGCTTTTTCGTAACGTACAATTATGAGCACCTCACCCCGGCAGACGGCTGTCGGCAATAATGATGATGCTGATAATTATATGTTGCAATGTTTGATGCATGAGGTTGTTTTACCTATTTTACAAATGTAAACCATTTTGAGCTTATTCACAAGTTAGAGCTTGTTTGGAGGCCACCCTTTGAGCTGCAAAGGCCACTTTTTCGGTGATACTGCGTTGCTTTTTTTGACCGTACCTTTGGGTACGCTCTTCAAAAAGACGCCTTGTCTCACCAAAAAATTGACGCTTTTCGCTATCAAAAGCGCCCTCCAAACAAGCTCTTATGTATAAACTGGACCGGACGGTTTTTCGGCGCCAAACAACAGAGGAAGCGGATGAGCGGCTTGCTTATTGGCTAAGCCAGCCGCTCCGGGAGCGGTTGCGGGCGGCGAAACAACTGATCACAAGAGCCTGGGGGCTCTCGCCGGAAGCTATACCCCGCATGCAAAAGGGCCTATTTAAAGCCAGGAGGCGTATGCGCAACGAAATATTCTTTCAGGATTTTCTGGAATTCATTCAGGCACTGCAACAAAATGGGGTAGAATATCTCCTGGTGGGCGGGTATGCGGTGATCCTGTATGGCTATATGCGCACTACTGGAGACCTGGATATTTGGGTTAACCGTCCAGAGAAAATTACAGGAAGTTGGTAGGAGCTTTCCGGAGCTTCGGCATGCCTGTTTTTGGCATGACGGAACAGAACTTTATCGATACTTCAAAATATGATGTGTTTACATTCGGAACCTCTCCTGTTAGCATTGATATCATGCCCCGTGTAAAAGGGCTGGTTTTCGAAGATGCTTTCCCGCAAGCTGCAACGGTAGAACTGGATGAGGGCCTATCTGTGCACCTGATCAGTTTGCACGACCTGCTGCTGGCCAAACGTGCTTCCGGCAGGGCCAAAGATTTTGACGACATCCGCCATCTTAGTCGGTAAGCTTTCTCAAAAAATCCCTATTTTCCGGTGGAAATTATAGCTTTTGCCGGGCGGCACACGCCCGCAAGCCACTGGCGCCTATTTTTAACCCATTAAAAACTATACATCATGAGCGGTTTTAATTTACTCATCGGATTGATCAGCCTTGCAGCTTTCGTTTGGGTCGCATACGAAGTATGGGGCGTCAACAAGCGCATCAGCAATGGGACGAAAGTGATCTGGACTGTTGCTGCCCTCTTCTTCAGCATCATCACGGCCATCGTGTACTACGTGGTGGAAAAGCGGAAATAAAGGCCGCTATCGGCTTAACTGCCAGCCAGGCCTGATATCGGCCCCGGGCCGCAATGCCCGGGGCCGAATATGTTACCTGAATATTCCAAGAAAATCCAGGATCACTTTCCCTGCGACACCTTTTTGAAAAAATCGAGGCAATCTGTTCCCTGTGATCCTCCAATCCCCGAAATCCCGCTTTATCTTTGCCCTATGTTACGAACAAGCGGACTCCAATTCTCCTATGACGGCCATACGAGGCTGTCGTTTCCGGATATCGACTGCAAATCGGGTGAGCACTGGCTGCTGCTGGGGCATTCCGGCAGCGGCAAGACCACGCTGCTCCACCTGCTGGGGGGCCTGTTACGGCCCAGGTCCGGCACTATAGAAGTGGCCAACACCGACATGTCTGCCCTGTCGCCTGCCCGGCTCGACCGTTTTCGGGGCCGAAATATCGGCATCGTTTTCCAGACGGCACACTTCGTGCGTGCCCTGACGGTGGAAGAGAACCTCAAGTTGGCGCAGCAACTCGCCGGGTTGGAGCCCGATAGCTCGCGTATCGAAGAACTGCTCGAACACCTTAACCTGGGGCATAAGCTGCATGCCAAACCGGAGCGCCTGAGCATCGGCGAGCAGCAACGCGCGGCGATCGCCCGCGCCATCGTCAACCGGCCCGACATCATTCTGGCCGACGAGCCCACCTCCGCGCTTGATGAACAAAACTGCTACAGAGTCATTCAGCTTCTCGAGAGCCAGGCCCGTGCCGTCGGCGCCACGCTGCTCGTCGTAACCCACGATCAGCGGCTGAAGGAGCGCTTTCCGAACCAGATCGCCCTTTCCTAAATAAACAGCACCATGAACCTCTTTGTCCTTTGCTGGAAAAACCTGACGAACAGGCCCCTGTCCATGATACTCAGCCTGGTGCTTTTTGCCCTTGGCGTAGGGCTGATCTCCCTGCTGCTGGTGCTCAACCATCAGCTGGATGAAAAGTTTGAAAAGAACCTGGCAGGCATAGACATGGTTGTCGGGGCCAAAGGCAGCCCCATGCAGCTCATCCTAAGCACCATGTTCCACGTCGACTCTCCGACGGGCAATATATCCATTAAGGAAGCCAGGCCGTTCCTGAGGCCCAACCACCCTTTTATCAAAACCGCCATACCACTTTCGCTGGGCGACAGCTATCAGGGTTTCCGCATCGTGGGCACCGTGCCGGGCATACTGGAATTGTATGGAGCTGAGGTTGAGGCGGGGCGCATCTGGGAGAAAACGATGGAAGTGACGGTGGGTGCTGCGGTAGCGGAAAAACAGGGCCTCAAGGTAGGCGATACCTTCCACAGTTCGCATGGCTTCGGCATCGATGACGACCTGGTCCATGCAGAGGCGCGGGCCTTCCACGTAGTAGGCATCCTGAAACCCAGCGGATCGGCCATCGACCAGTTGATCCTTACCAATACGCAGAGTATCTGGGCCGTGCACAGCCATGGCGGCGGCGGCCATGACGAGGAGCTGGAAGAAGAAAACCATAGTCCAGCCGATACAGCAGCCCATGGCCATGACGAAGATTATCTGGCCGATGCTGATAGGCCGTTGGCGGATTACGAAGACGAGGACATAACGGCCCTGCTTATCCAGTTCAAAGGGCATAGCATACAGGCTCTGAACATGCCGCGCAATATCAATGAGAACACCAATATGCAGGCTGCCACGCCAGCTTTTGAGATCAAACGCCTGGAGTACCGCATGGGAACGGGAACGAAGGCCCTGCGCTGGCTGGCTATTATCATCGTCGCAGTTTCCGGGCTCAGCATTTTTATATCTCTGTACAGTTCGCTTAAAGAGCGGCGCTACGAGCTGGCGCTGATGCGGGTAATGGGCGCCTCCCCTGCCCGCCTGTTCACGCTGATCATTCTGGAAGGCCTGTTGCTGGCCACGATGGGGTATCTGTTGGGTATGGTGCTGAGCCATGCAGGTATGCAGGTTCTGGCTGCACAGATGGAGGATGCGTACCGCTATACTTTTTCGGGCCTGGTATTCCTGAAGGAAGAGGCCTACCTGCTGGCCGGCGCCCTGGGCATCGGTTTTCTGGCAGCTATACTGCCCGCCATACAGGCAGGGAATACGGAGATTTCAACGACTTTGGCGGAAGGGTGATGCTGGGCTTCACCGGTTCACGGTTGCCGTTGCCCGGGAATTTTTATTGCTGATTAAGAAATGAATTGCTAGAAAAGTAATGATTATAAAAATAATGATCATAAAAATAATGATTCTATATATTATGATTATAAAAAATGAGCTATTAGTAGTTGAAGAAGCGGCGGCGAGCGGAATCCTGGGCCAGTAGTTTCAGCTTTAACGTTGTTTTAAAACTCTTTTTTCCACACCAACGTTAACTTTGCGGGGATTTTCCTCAATCCGCTAAAACTAAAAGAAACCTAAGTACCATGAAAAAGATAGCGCTGGCCATTGCCACTCTTTTCTGCCTTGCCGCCTTCCAACAAGCCCATGCTCAGGCGCCTATCTGGAAAACACTGGCCAAGATCACCTACAAGAAAGAATACAATGAAGATATGGGCTTCAAGGTGGATGTGCCGGTCTTCAGCGATGAGGTGAAAGGGCTGGCGGGAAAAGAAGTCACCGTGAAGGGGTATATCATTCCGGTTGAGGGCTATAAAGGCCACAAGGAATTTATCTTCTCGGCATATCCCTACAATATGTGTTTCTTTTGCGGAGGCGCAGGGCCGGAGACCGTGATGGAGGTTTTCGCCTCCGAGTCGATAGATTATACTGCCGAGCCTATCACCATCAAAGGGAAACTAGGCCTGAACGCCACCGATATCAACCGCCTGATCTATTCACTGTCGGACGCCAAAAAGGCCAACTAAGGCCCGGCGGGCTGAGCATGGCCTCATCACCTTCGAAAACGCATTTTCCGCACCGATGCTGTACGTACGCCCTTTCCTGTATTCGTTCTTCTTCGCTGCCCTTGCACTGGCCCTTACGTTCTGCGCCAACCCCTTGCCGCCCGAGGGAGGGCTAAAGGATATTGAACCGCCGAAGATGGTGGCGGAGGAATCCACCCCTAATCTTCAAACCAACTTTGAAAAACAAACGATCGAACTTACCTTCGATGAGTGGGTGGAGGTCCAGGACGTCTTCAACCAGGTCGTCGTTTCTCCGCCGCTGGAGTACAAATACGAGATCACGCTGAAGCGCAAAACGGTGCGCTTTGATTTTGACGAACGCGAACAGCTCCGCCCTGAAGCGACCTATACCATCAACTTCGGAGAAGCTGTACGGGACCTCAACGAGCGCAACCCGGCACAAGGCCTTCGCTTTGTATTTTCTACCGGCGATTATATAGACTCTCTCAGTGTACAAGGCACGATTGTGGATGCTCAAACGGCTAAACCGGTAGAGGGCGCCCTGTTCATGCTGTACGATAACCTCTCCGATACGGCCGTGCGCACCCAAAGGCCTTTTTATTTTGCACGTACCGGCAAAGACGGGCGGTTTCGCATCGACAACGTCAAAGCAGGCCTGTTCAAAGGCTTCGCACTGAAAGACGCCAACCTGAACTACCGCTTCGACCAGGCCCTGGAGCCTATCGGTTTCCCCGATTCCTTACTCGCTGTGAGTGATACCCTCCAGCCTACGGTGCAGATAAAGCTGTTTACCGAAGAACAGCCCCTGCGCCTTCAGGAGAGTGACGATAGCAAGTACGGCCTGGTGCGGCTCGCGTTCAGCAAAGCGCCAGAAGCTCTGGAGCTGTCCTATCAGGACGTCGGCCAGCAGATAGTTTACGAACTCCGTCCCGATACGACGAAAGTGTGGTACGACATGCCGGAAGAAAAGGGCTGGAAGCTCTACATGGCCCAGGATACGGCTTTCCATGACACGCTGCAGGTGCGGGCCCGCAACCGCAGCAATTTTCTGGAATCAGCTCGCCTCAACTTTCGCCCCCGTGGGCCGCAGGTGATTGGCTTTAATCCCAGCAAACCCGTCGAGTACGCCTTTAACCACCCCATAGCCAGCTATGACACCAGCCTGATCCGCTTTTATGAAGATACCCTGCTCACCCTCATTCAACCAGAGATCAGCCTCGATACCAATGGCCAGCGGCGCATCGCTTTTGCCTTTAACTGGAAGGAAGGTTTGCCCTACCAAATGGAGCTGATGCCCGGCGCTTTTACCGACGTCTTTGGCCTGCAAACCGATACCATCATCCAGAAGTACAAGGCCGACCTGCGCAAAAACTTCGGTAACCTCATGCTGACGGTCGACAGCCTTTCCGCCGATACCAGTTATGTCGTCGAGCTGCTCGGGAAAGGCGATGAGGTGCTGGAAAGCTTTCAGGTACAGGGTGTAAAAACCTATAAACGCGACTTCAACGCCCTGCCTCCGGGCAATTACGCCGTACGCATCATCACCGACTGGAACGGCAACGGCCGATGGGATAGCGGCAATTACGGCCGCCGCCTGCAGCCGGAACCCATCTCCCAAAAGCCGCTCGACCAGCAATTGCGCGCCGGGTGGGACCTCGAGTCTACGGTCGTCCTGCAACGAGGGCCCATCGTCATCCCCGAGCAGGCGCCCGAAAGGCCAGCCGGAGCTCCGGGACAGGGCCAGCCAGGGCAGGGGCGCAGACAACCTTCGCAGGGCGGGAACTAGGCCTGGAGCTTATGGGGGAGTTGCAGGTTGCAGTGGCCGATCTGGGTTTATCCCCTCACCTCGTCTCCCCCTCACCCAGTCTCCCTGGCTGGTTACAGGTTACAGGGGTGCTGAGGAACTTGAAACCTGAATATTCATCCAGGAAACAGGCTCTTAAAAGAAATAGCTTACCCTGCCGCGCAGGTAACGCGGCATGCCCGGCGTAAAATGCAACTCCGAAACCGGCTCCGCTTCATTGAACAGGCGCGATTCGGTGTCGAACTGGGCTTCGTTCCATTCCGTATCCAGCACGTTTTCAAGGGTTAGCCCGATCTCGAAATTCCGATGAGTATAATTTAATACGGCGTCTACCACTGTATAACCACGCGCCATTACGGAGCCGTCCTCATTGGCAGGGCGGCTGTCGAGGTGGCGGTAGCGAATGCTGCCGTTGATCCCGCTGGGATGCTGGAAGGTAAGGCCGCCGGTACTGGTGAAGTCGGGCGCCAGAGGGATGTAGTTTTCTCCTTCCGGATCATCGGCTGAGCGGGCATAGGTGTAGTTGGCATCTACATCGGCGAACAGCCAGCCGGTGAGCTGGTAGCGCAGCGTAGCATCTACGCCCATACGGCGGGTTCGGCCGCTGGGTTCTACAATGCCTTCATCGCCAACGTATACGAACTCCTGCTCCAGGAACAGGTACCACAGGGCCGTATTCACGATCAGGCGCGGGGCGGGCTTCCAGAGTGTGCCCAGGTCGGCGCCGTAAGCTTTGGGCAGGATCTCTTCTCCCTTTTGGGCTACGACTACCCGGGCATCGTTCGAGTGGAAGCCCATGCCCGATTTGAGGTAGAGCTGCCAGTTGGGGTTGAGGTCGTATAGGAAATTCAGCTTAGGGCTTACGGCCGTTCTTTGCTGCGACAGGGTGCGGTATTCCACGCTTAGCTTGTCATCGTAATCGAATTTGAGGAAATCGAGGCGGGCGCCGGCATTGATCGAAAAGCGGCCCAGCCGCAGCGATTCGTCGATGTATGCGTAAGCGTTCAGCTCATCGATATTGCCGAGGGCGATAGGTTGGGTCGTTTCTCTCCGGTTGAGCGTCCTGCTCAACTCGTTGTCGTTTATATCATCGTAGCGGAAACCTGCTCCGATCACGCTGGCCAGCGGGCTGCCGGCCAGTTCCGTATTATGGTGGTACGCTCCACTATAGCCATAGATGTTGCGTCCCTCTTTCTGGCGGATCTGGTCGCCATTCACCGGGTCGTTGAGAAAGAAGGTAAAATTGGAATACAGTTCGAAATCGTAGCGGGAATAGTAGAACTGGTTCTCTACGTATGTGTGTTCATTGATGTTTTTCACCAGGTGTGCGCTCAGGTTCTTACGGCTGGTATAACCGCCTTCGGTATCGTCAATGGCGCCGAAGCGGCCGATGAGGCCCGTTTCGATGGCCCGTTCCGGCACCTGCCCCGAGGCGTCCCACTTGCTTTGGAAGGCGGAAGCTTCAAGGATGAATAAGGAACCGTCGTCCAGGATGTCGGTGTATTTGCCGAATAGGTTGAGGCGGTTGAAATGCTGCGGGCTTTCGAAAGGGCCGTCCGTCAGCAGGTATTCGCCGGCTATATATGCATTGCGGCCCCGGGCTTTAGCCTGTTCGCCCAGCACGTCCACCATGGCCAGGCTGCGAAGGGTGTTGAACTGCCCAACCTCTACCTTGGCAAGGTTGCGCTCCAGGGCGTTATAGGTATGGAATTGTACGTAACCGGAAGTGTTGAAGTCGCCTTGTGAAGTATAGTACGGCCCTTTGCCGAAATCGACGTCCTGAATGAGCTCGGGGATGAGGAAGTGCAGGTCGGCATACCCCTGGCCGTGGGCGTGTGAAACCATGTTGACCGGCAAACCGTCTACGCTTATTCTGATATCCGTGCCGTGGTCGATGTCGAAACCGCGCAGGAACATCTGCTCGGCCTTGCCGCCGCCGGCATGCTGAGCCGTGAACAGGCCCGGCACCAGGCGCAGCACATCCTGCGACGAGTTGACGGCCCGCAGGCTTACATCCACTTTGCTGATGCTGTTGAGGCTCCTGGCTTCCGAGCCGCTCACCACCACCTGCTCCATGTCGATGGCCGCGGGTTCCAGTTCGACAGACAGCACTTCTTCCGGGCTGCGGACCTCGATGCGCTGCGTTTCATAACCGATGTAGGAGACCAGCACGGCCGCTACAGCTGTATCCGTGTACAAAGTGAATTGCCCCAACCTGTTCGTGGCCGTACCGTAGGGCAGGCCTTCAGCCTGTACGCTGGCCCCCTCCAGTGGAAGCTGCGTGGCGGCGTCCAGTACCTTTCCACGGATGATGTTGTGAGCGGAAACCTGCAGGCAGAAGCCTGTAAGGAATAATGTGAGGAGCGGGAGGGCCTTGCGCATGCTGAGTGGTTTTATACCGGAAGGGCTCCGGGAGCTTATTTTATTGTTTCTAAAGGTAAGGTGGTTTTTGTCAAAGCGTATGGGGAGGGAGCCGGAAAAATAGTATAACGTATTTTTTAGTTAAAAAGCGATTTAATAGTTGATTAACTAAAAAATACGTTATACCTTTGTTGCTAAGAAAGTAAAAAGCACATGAATAAACTGACTAAAGCCGAAGAGGAGATCATGCAGATCATCTGGGAGATCGCGCCCTGCACGGTAGCCGATATCCGCAACTATATGAAAGAAAAGCTGGGGCTGAAAATGCCGCCCCACAGCACCATTTCCACCATGGTGCGCATCCTCGATGATAAGAAGGGCTTCCTGAAACACATTGCCTACGGGCGCACCTTCGTCTATGAACCTGCCGTCAGCAAAGAGGACTACAGCCGCCATTCGCTGAAGACGCTGGTGCGCGATTATTTCGAAGGTTCCATGAACCGCCTGGTATCCTTTCTGGTGGAAGAAAAGGACCTCAGCCTGATGGAGCTGTCGGAGCTGGTGGAGAAGCTGGAGGAAGAAGAATAGTGAAACAGATAGGTTTTCCAAACCTGAAAAACGGCCGACATGATCACCTATATCCTCGGTGTTACCCTTTGCTGGGCAGCCTTTTACGTGCTGTATGCCTGCCTGCTTAGCCGGTCAACCTTTTTCAAGATCAACCGGGCCTATCTGCTGGGGGCCCTGCTGCTAAGCCTGGTGTTACCCTTGGTAAAATGGCCGGCGCCGGCCAGCGGGAGCAGCGCAGAAATGGCGGTTATAACCCTGCAGCCCATTACGGTCGGCATACAGGCCGTGGAGGTCGTTGTAACGGCCACCGCCAGTGATCCGGGGCTTTCCCTCTGGGACGTGCTGCTGGCCCTGTACTGGCTGGGCGTCGCCTTCAGCGCCCTGCGCTTCGGCTATGGCCTGTCGAAGCTTTGGCGGCTGTACAGGCAGTCGGAAAGGCAAAAGGCCAAAGGTTATACCCTTGCCCTGACAGAAACCTGGCATACGCCCTTTTCCTTTTTCCGGGTTTTGTTCTGGAGCCGGCAGATGCCCTATCCGCCCGAGGACGAAGAAAAGATCATCCGCCACGAGCAGGCGCACATGCACCAATGGCACAGCCTGGACGTGTTGCTGGTCGAACTGCTAAGTATCCTTTTCTGGCCCAGCCCTATGGTGTTCCTCTACAGCCGCTCGCTGCGCGTGGTGCACGAATACCTCGCCGACCATGCCGTATTGCGGCACTACTCCCGAAAAAAACAATACGGGCATTTGCTGCTCCGCCAGGCACAGGCCGGGCCGCAGATCGCCCTGGCAAACTATTTTCTCAACTCACAACTCAAAAAGCGAATTGTTATGATGACTAAAACGAAATCCAAACGACAGGTGCTCACCCGCTACCTGTTGGTACTCCCGCTGCTGTTTGGCCTGGTGCTGGCCTTCGCCCAGCAGCCTGAAAAGGGAAAGGAAGCCAAAACGTATGGCGAGATTTTTAAGGTAGTGGAAGAGATGCCCCGTTTCCCGGGCTGCGAAGGCAATGAAGGTTCTGCTTCCGATAAAATGAATTGTGCGAACATGAAGCTGATGGAATATATCGGCGCCAGCCTTAAGTATCCGGAAGACGCCAGAAAGGCGAATATCGAAGGTATGGCCGTTGTTCGTTTCATCATTAACACGGAAGGCGAACTGGGCAATATCGAGATCGTGCGCTCCCTCTCGCCCAGCATCGACGCCGAGGTGATCCGGGTAGTGGAGCAGATGAATGAAAAGGGGCTCCGCTGGAGGCCAGGCTACCAGCGCGGCAAGGCTGTCGATGTAGAGTTAAACCTGCCCGTGAAGTTCTCGCTGGGTGACGGCGAAAAAAGGGCCGATGCTGAAATACCCGCAACTGGGCAGGACGAGGTGTTCAAAGTCGTGGAAGAGATGCCCCTTTTTCCCGGTTGTGAAGACGTTGCCGATGCCGCAGCGCGCAAGAAGTGCGCGGATATGAAGATGCTGGAATTTATTTTTAGCCAGCTCAAATACCCGCAAGATGCCCGTGATGCCGGCATAGAGGGTACGGTTGTAGCCAGTTTTGTCGTAAACAAGGAGGGCCGGCTGGAAGACATCAAGGCCGTGCGTTCCGTATCGCCCAGCATCGATGCTGAAGTGCTGCGGGTTATCGGCCTGATGAATGATATGGAACAGGGCTGGGTGCCTGGCAAACAACGCGGAAAGGTGGTAAAAGTGCAGTTCAACCTGCCGGTGCAGTTCAAGCTGGACGACAAGGATAAAAAGCCGGCCGCCAATACGCTGGAGCTGAAGCAGCTCAGCGTGTCGCCCAACCCCGCAGCCGGTACGCTCAACCTGCGGTTCGAGGCCGAAGCCCTGCCCACCACCATCCGTATAATGGATGGTAGTGGACGGGAGGTGTTATACGAAAACCTAGAGGGTTTCGACGGCCGCTACGACAAGGCCTTTGACCTGAGCCGGCAGCCGAGAGGCGCTTATGTCCTGCTCATCAGCCAGGGCAATAAGGCTTATACCGAGAAGGTGATCCTGAAGTGACCCCTCAATATTACATTTCATTGATCCGCTCCAGCAGTTCCTGGGTCGCGGAGTAATCTTCGCCGCTTTCTTTAGCCCGTTGAATGGCCCGTTCAGCAGCTTTTCTGGCCTTCTTCTTGTTGCCCAGTTTGTAATAGAGGGAGGCTACGGTATCGTTGTTGTAGTAGGCGTCATCCAATGAAACCGACTTTTCGGCCCATTCAACGGCCTTTCCCAGCATTTTTTTATCATCGACGTTCTCGAAGAATGCCCAGGAGATGTTGTTCAGCTCGTTGGGGTCATTGGAAGGGTGTTGGCTGAAATAGGCCACGGCCTCTTCGGCAAACTTGTCCATCTGCCCCAGCATGCCGTAGTAGTTCATCCGAAAATTGGCCGACATGCTGGCGGCGTCTTCAGGGAAGGCTTTCCGGTAGGCTTCATCGGCCTTCCGGAAGGTCTCCTGCTCATCCGTTTCGTTGGGGTCGAGGGAGTTGATGATAAATTGATGCAACTGCGCGTTGACGTTCTCTTCGCCGAACAGCTCGGCAAAGGCCGCGCGGTTTTGAGCAATGTAATCGAACAGCTCAGGTTCAGCGCCGGAGGCCACCTGGAAGATGAGCAGCAGGTTCTCTTCGGTATTCCAGTCGTTCTGCGTCTTCAGGTAGGCCAGGGCGACCTGCTCGGCTTTGGGGTCCATGGCGTTCATAGCCGACATGGCGTACTGGTACAGGAATTCGGGGCTGCGCTCTCCTTTGACGTAACGCATCGACATACTCGACAGGCGCTTGTCGGGGTCAAGTGCCGTTTTACCCAGTTCGATGAAGGGCTCGGCATCGTGGTAGCCGACAGCGCGGTGCACCAGCTCGCCGTCTCCGTCGATGAACAGCAGGCTGGGGTACGCCATTACACCATACTGATCGGCTAGCCCGGGCCCTTCGCCTTCCTCCATATCGACCTTGGCGTTGATGAAGTGCTCGTTGTAGAACGCACCGACGGAAGCTTCGGTGAACACATTGTTCGACATCATTTTGCAGGGCCCGCACCAGGTGGTGTAGGCGTCCATGAAAATGACCTTATTTTCGGCTTTGGCCTTGGCAAGGGCCTCTTCCCAGCTGCCATGTTCAAAACTGATGCCTTCCTGCGCCTGCAGGCTGCAAAGCGATAGCAGGGAAAGGGCCAAAATGTGCAAGAATTTCATAAGAGGAGTTTTGTGATAAAAAAAGGGCCGGCGGGCTCATCCGCCGGCTGTTGGAATCTATACGTTGAACCTGAGGGGAAAATTGTTTAAGGTTATAGCCCGCTATAACTTTATCCTTTAACCTCAACCGCTCCTACCACCCTTTCCCTTCCATCTTTTTGATATACCCTTCCGTCATCATCACGGCCTGGGGCCCTTCCTGGCGGGCCAGCTCCAGGGCTTTGTCGGCGGCGGCGCGGCCTTCCTTGGCCTTGCCGTTGGTGTATAGGATCTGGGAGTAGGTGAGATAGTAGTGGTACTTATTGCCGGCCTTGGCCGCGTCTTCGGCGAAGGCTTCCGCCTGTTTCATGGCCTCTGGCTCTTCGCTGAAGTTTTTCGACAGCTCATTCGCCAGTTTCACCAGTTCTTCGGGGTCATCGTTCAGCACCTTTTTGGCGTACTTCTTACTGGCTTTAGCGTAGGCTTTTCCATCGTTCATGGCCAGCGCAAATTGCATATCGGAGGAGAGTTCGAAACCTTCCGCCACTTCCGGGTAGTGCGCCTTCATTTTTTCCTGGGCTTCCTTCAGCAGTTCGGGGCTTTGGAATTCGATGGCCTTCTGCTGGCTGGCCAGGCAGGCATCCTGAATGCGCTGTTGCACCGCTTCGCGGCCTTCGAGCGCTTCGATGCGGCTGCGGTTCTTGACGAGCATATCGAATATTTTGGAGTCGGCCTCGGTGGCCGCTTCCAGGATGAAGCGCAGGTTGAAGTCGGTGCTGAGGTCGTTCTGGCCGTTGAGGTATTCGTTGGAGATGCGCAGGCTCGATTTGCCGGCGTTGTTCAGCGCCTTGACGTATTTGTAGATCAGCTCGGGGTCGCGGTTCCCTTCCTCGTATTCAGCGGCATAATCTTCGCTGCGGTCGGCAAGGCCCAGCACTTTCTGGCCGAGGCCGAGGAAAGCATCCACATTCTGGGCACCCCGCACTTTCTGGATCACTTCGCCGTCGCTATTGATGAAAAAGAGCGTGGGGAAGGCGGATACGGGGTAGGTTTTGCGGAATTCCAGCCCTTCGCCCCTTTCCATATCCAGCTTCATATTGATAAAATGCCTGTTGAAAAAGGCGCCGACCTTGGAGTCCGGGAATACTTCGCGCGCCATGCGCTTGCAGGGGCCGCACCAGGTGGCGTAAGCATCGACAAAGATGGCCTTTTCTTCCTGTTTGGCCAGCTCCAGTGCTTCGGCCCAGCTACCGTGGAAGAACTCGATGCCCTGTGCGAGCGCCTGGCCGAAGCTGAGTGCGAGTAAAAGGATAAGGGTGGATAGTTTCATGGCTTTTGTTTTTTTGAAGTACAAAGATAAGGGATTCCCGGCCTTACTGCTGCTGCTGGAATTCCCGGATCAGCTCCTCCGGCGATTTGTTGCTTTGAAGGATCTTCAGCAGTTCGCTGGCATTGCCGGCGAGCGGGTGCTTGGGATATTGGGCCAGAAAATCCTCGTAGCCCCTGCGCGCGCGCGCCGTGTCGCGCAGGTCGTTGTCGAGGGTGAAGGCCATGAGGAAGAGGGCTTCCGGCGCAAAGCGCGAGCCTTCGTATTCTCTGGCCACTTTGCCCCATAGGCTGACGGCCAGGCCGCGGTCGCCGATGCCCCGCGCCACATCGGCAGCACGGAAGAGGAATTGAGGTGACAGCGTGTCTTCAGGATATTGGGCAGCGTACTTCATGCCCAGATCGACCAGGCTGTCGGCCATGGCCGTGTCGATAGTGGTTTGATCAAGGCCCTGAGCGAGGTGTTGCTCCATGGCCCTGAGCTTTTCCGCCATCTGGGCCTGCGACATGGCGCCTTCCCGGCCCGGATTGGTGCCGCACGAGGCCAGCAATGCGGTAAAAAGTAAGGTAAAAACCAGCGTTCGCATCATACTTTAGTATTTAGTAAAGGCTTACATGCCAGAGTAATTGGCCATTAATTTTTCAAAGGCGGCGTCGGGCAGCAGGCGTTTGACCCATAGCGCCGCCCGTTGCAGGGGCTTTCCCACGGTATAATAACGCCGTAGCCGGGATCTGTCGACGAGCCGGGCGATCTGCCGGGCCGCTTCCTCTGCCGGCATGCCTTCGTTCACCTCGCGGTCGATGGCTGCGTACACGCGGTTGAAGCGCTCCAGGTAGGCCGGGCCGCCATCGCCGACATCCTTGATCCTGTTGGCGTTGATGTTCGTCCGGGTGTCGCCGGCGCGTACGCAGCAGGCCTGGATGCCGAAGGGCGCGATCTCCATGCGCAGCGATTCCGTCATAATACTAACGGCTGATTTGCTGGCGCAGTACAGGCCGCGGTAAGGCAGCCCGATCACGGCGCCGATGGAGCTGATATTGATGATCCGGCCGCTGCGGCGCGCCCGCATGTGCGGCAGCACTGCCTGACATACCCGCACCACGCCCAGCACGTTGATGTCCAGCAGTTCCCGGATATTGTCAAGCCTGATCTGCTCTGTAGGGCCTGCCAGCCCTATGCCGGCATTGTTGATCACGACATCAATGCGCCCTTCCTGTTCTATAATGTGCTGAATGCCGCTCCTAATGCTGTTCTCATCCTTCACTTCCATGAAGATCATCCGGTAGGGCAGCGGTGTGGCACAAGGGCGGCGGCTGGTACCGTAAACGATATGTTCCCGGCTGCTCAGTATTTCCGCCAATGCCTTTCCCAACCCTGACGACGCACCTGTGATGAGGATGACTTTGCCCATACTGTGATTGATTGCTTGGTCCAGGGCAAATATAACCTTATGAGTGGTGTAAAAAAATTCCTTTGCTACAGGAGCCGCGACCGTCGGGATTTATTCGGCCAGGGCGGGAAGCGGGCAGACGGAGCACTGCGCTTTCCCTCCGATAAGTTTGTATCTTTCCGGGGAAAAATCAAAATACCTTACATCCATGAGTACTACTCGATTAACTCCGTTTGCAAAGCTGCTCATCGTCCTGGTGGTGGTAGCGGCAATCTTTTTCGGCTACCGCGCGCTGGTCTCTTCCGGCAAATTGGGCGTGGTGTCCGACGCTACGGCTGAAGTTACGGAACAAAGCTCGGAAACGCCTGCTGAAAACGACACCAAAGCCCCGCCATCCAGCAGGCAGGCCTTCAATTATACGCCTCCTGCACCCGTCAACGGCGTGTTAAAAGGCGTAGTGGAACTGGGCGCGGCCGGCTTCAACTCTTTCGTCGTCGATATCGACAAGCAAAAGAACTGGAAACTGCAGAAAGCGGAATGGGGCAACAGTCTCGTTTATGACGGCATGGCTTCCGGTAAAGATGTGACGCAGACCCTCAAGCAGTACATCGGAGGGATGCTGGATTTTGGCGTCAGCGGCAAGAACATCCACTTTGTGGTCAGCTCCGGCGCCACCAAAGTGGAAAGCACTCAGCAGATCATTAAAGGCATCCGGTCGCTGGGGTATGTGGTCAATACCGTGACGCCCGAACAGGAAGCCAAACTGGCCCTGAAATGTGTGCTGCCTCCATCCTATGAAGGCAAAGCATTCGTCGTCGATATCGGCTCGGGCAATACGAAGGTGTCCTGGATAGAGGGCGGCCAGCCCCAGGGCATCGAAACCTATGGCGCTAAATACTACGTGGATAATACCCCGGACAATGAAGTTTACCTCGACGTGCGCAGCAAATCCGCCAGGGTGCCCGAATCGAAGCGCAATACCTGCTTCATCATCGGCGGCGTGCCGTTCACGCTGGCCAAGGAAGTGCGCAACGGCGAAGAACGCTATACCGTCCTGAAAGCCCCCGGCGAATACGCACCGGAAGGGGCCAAGGAAAAGTGCGGCCTCAATATCTACAACGCCATCGCCGATGCTACCGGCTGCCGCCAGTTTATCTTCGACTGGGAGGCCAACTTCACTATTGGCTTCCTGCTGACGCTCTAGCCCGTACCTCCAACCTTCCGGTTGGAGAACCCGTACCTCCAACCTTCTGGTTGGAGAACCCGTACCTCCAACCTTCTGGTTGGAGAACCCGTACCTCCAGCCTTCCGGTTGGAGGTACGGGTTGTTAAAATCCGTTAATACGGTAGGCTGCTGTTAAACCTAAGTCGTTATTGGGTATCTGATAACGAGAAGGATCAAAAACAGCGGCAGTAATGGAAAAAATACAGCATCTGTACTGGCGGGCCGGCTTCGGGCTGAGCCCCCGGGAATGGAAAGAAATGCAGGGCGCCAGCCTGCAGCAGGCCGTCGACAGGCTGTTTCGGGAAGCGGGGGCGGATATTCCCGTCGAGGCGCCGCCCCCGCCTTCCGAGCGCCCGTCGCGTAATATGAGCGAGGCCCAAAAGAAAAAACTGCAGGGCCAGGAACGCGAAAGCCTTACGGAAGTACGCAAAGACTGGCTGCTGCGCATGTCCAACCCGCGCTACAGCGCTTTCATGGAGCGCATGTCCCTTTTTTGGCACGGCCATTTTGCCTGCCAGTCCTTTTCCGGTACGCTTGCTTTCCAGCAACTGCGCACCATCCGCAAATATGCTTTCGGCAGGTTTGGCGACCTGGTGCTGGCCATCGCCCAGGACCCCGCCATGATCCGCTACCTCAACAACCAGCAGAACCACAAGGATAAACCCAACGAGAATTTCGCCCGCGAGCTGATGGAGCTCTTTACCATAGGCCGGGGCCATTATACCGAACAGGATATCAAAGAGGCTGCCCGCGCCTTTACGGGCTGGTCGAGCAACCCACAGGGCATTTATACCTTCCGGCCCCAGGCGCACGACTACGGCGCCAAAACTTTCTTCGGCAAAACGGGGGCCTTCGACGGCTCCGATATCATAAACCTCATCCTGGAAAGGCGGGAAACCGCTCGTTTTATCACCCGTAAGATCTATCGCTATTTCGTCAACGAAAAGGTGGATGAAGGCCTGGTGGACAGCCTGAGCCGCCAGTTTTACGATTCCGAATACGATATCGGGCAACTGATGCGCACTATTTTCGAAAGCGGCTGGTTTTACGAGCCTCACAACATCGGCGTCAAGATCAAATCGCCGCTGGAGCTTGTGGCCGGTATCATCCGTACCCTCGATGTGCGCTTCATCGACGACAAGGCGCTGATATTCCTTCAGCGTGCGCTGGGGCAGGTGCTGTACAACCCACCCAATGTCGCCGGCTGGCCGGGGGGCAAAAGCTGGATAGACAACGCCACCCTGATGATGCGCCTCAACCTGCCGGGTTATCTGTTCCAGCTTTCGGAGTTCAGCTTTCGCGTAAAAGATGAGCCCGAGGCCGCCCAGCAGGGTAAAGCCCTGCGCCGCATCGACGCTACGCTGGATCTGGAGCCCCTGATGCAGATACTGGAAGGCGTACCCCGCGAATCTTATTACGATGCGTTCGCATCCTTCCTGCTACAGGCAAAACCTGCGTTCAACCCTTCCCTGATGGCCCGCTATACGGCCCAGGGCAGCAACTGGGATTTTGCCCGCACCCTGGCCGTCAGGCTGATGTCATTACCGGAATACCAAATGTGCTAAGTAACAATGAAAAGAAGAGCGTTCCTCAAAACATCCGCAATGGCTACCACGAGCCTGATGGTGCCATCTTTCCTGCCGGCCAGCCTGGGAGGATTGCTGGGCGGCAGCCGCAGCGGTAAGATCCTTATCGTCATCCAGCTGTCGGGAGGCAACGACGGGCTAAACACCATCGTGCCCTACCGCAATGACGTTTATTACCAGAACCGGCCCCGGCTGGGCCTGCAACCGTCGGAAGTGCTCCAGGTATCTGACGAGCTGGGCTTCAACCCCGGCCTTGAGGCCCTGAGGGGCCTGTACGACAAGGGGCTGCTGAGCATCGTCAACAGCGTAGGCTATCCCAACCCCGACCGCTCCCACTTCCGGTCGATGGACATCTGGCAAACCGGCAGCGGCAGTGAGGCTAACTGGAGCACCGGCTGGCTGGGCCGCTATCTCGACAGCGAATGCGAGGGCTGCGTCAACCCTTACCATGCCCTGGAACTGGACGACAGCCTGAGCCTGGCCCTGAAAGGCCGCGAGCGCAGCGGTTTCGCCATGGGCAAACCGGAGCAGCTCAGGCGGACGAATGACAACGCCTTCCTGAAGGCCGTCGTACAGGCCTCCGATAGCCATGGCCATGAAGAGCAGGTGTCCTATCTGTACAAGGTTATGGCCGATACCCAGGCATCGGCCGACTACCTGTATGCACAGTCAAAGGTGTACCAGTCGAAGGTCGATTTTCCTCAAACGCCCTTTGGGCAGGATCTCAAACAGGTGGCGGAGCTCATTACAGCCGATACGGCTACGAAAGTGTACTACGTGAGCCTTACCGGTTTCGATACACACGTCAACCAGAAAAGCCGCCAGGAGCGCCTGCTGAAAGAATACGCAGAGGGTGTGAAGGCCCTTGTGGAGGGCCTTAAGCAAAACAACTTATTTGAGGACGTGCTCATACTCACCTTTTCCGAATTCGGCCGGCGCGTAAAGCAGAATGCCAGCAACGGTACCGACCACGGCACGGCCAACAACGTCTTTCTCATTGGCGGCAGCCTGGCCCGCCCCGGCTTTTTCAACGCGGCTCCCGACCTGCTGGACCTCGACGAAGGCGACCTGAAATACCAGGCCGATTTCAGAGATATCTATGCTACCATACTGGGCAAATGGCTGGAGGCGGATGCCGGAGGTATTCTGCAGGGCACGCATAACATGCTTCCCTTTATCTAGGGCCCGGCCTCTCACAAAAAAGGCCGGCACAAAACTGTGCCGGCCTAAAAATAAACACCTAAAACCCTATTAACTAACCTTGCGGGCAGTATCCTGCCCTCAGTTTTTACTTGATCTCGATGACTCTGCTGTGTTCTACTTTAGCTTCCTCTTTCTTGGGGACGCTGATCAGCAGTACGCCATTTTCGTAGTTTGCAGTAATGTTGTCTGCATCGACCGTGCCGGGCAGTTCGAAGCTACGGCTGAAAGAATTGTAGTTGAATTCACGGCGCATGTAGTCGCCTTCCTTCACTTCTTCTTTCTGCTCTTTGCTGGCCGAGATCTTCAGGTAGCCCTTCTCAGCTTCCACTTTGAAATCGCCTTTGTCAAGGCCCGGAGCCGCTACCTCGATGCGGTAGCTGTCTTTCGTTTCAACCACATTTACAGACGGCTCGCTGATGAAAAAGTCGCGCCCGAAAAAGTCTCCCAGGCCGCGGTTGAATACGTCGTCGAAGAATGTATTGACACTCTTCGGAAGAAATGGATTATATTTTACAGGTTTCATAATGGATCACTTTATTAGTTAACAATTATGCCTAGCCAATAATTCAGTCGTTTTTGTCAGCACAATGTAAAAATACAGGCTGCTTAAGCGATCTCGATCGCACGGGCAGGCTTTTCCTTGGCTTCTTCCTTTTTGGGCAATGCGATGGCCAGGACGCCTTGAGCATACTCAGCCGCGATGCCTGCTGTATTGACCGTTTCCGGCAACAGGAAGCTGCGTTTGAAATCGTTAAACAGGAAGCCCCGCCTGCGGTAGGTTTCTCCTTCTACGCTCTTGATCTCTTTGTGGACTTCGATCGTCAGTACATTTTTTTCTACGGTGATCTGGAAATCGGATTTCACCAGTCCCGGTGCAGCGAGTTCGAGGCGGAAGTGTTCGGCCGTTTCGAGGACATTCACAGCCGGGCGGCTGCTGGCCTGGGGCGCAGTGCGTATGGCCGGCGCCGGGTTGGCCGTGTTAAAAAACTCATCGAAAATGCGGTCGAAATCATTGAAAACGCTCAGGTTGCTCTTTACAACGGGCTTAACTTTCAGCAGTGTCATGGTTCTATCTTTTAATAATGGTTTTTAAATGAACTTTCATGACTACAGATGCAATTCTCGTTCCACAGCAAAATCCGTGATATAATGGCGGGAAAAACGAAAAAGAAGGTGTCAAAATGACACAAAACAGGCGTGATTACTGACAAAATGGCAAAAGTGATTTTAAAATGGGCGTCAACCGTGCTTTTCCGCACATTGCACAAAACGCACCTGGGTGTTGGCCGAAATCTCGACCTCTTCTTCGAGCCTTTCCACCCGCCGGTTGTCGATGTAAATGGTGAAGCCGTGTTCGCGGAAAGCACGCAGGGCGATATGGGCGCCGGCTTTCTGCCGCTGTAAGAGCGCCTCTTTCAGGTTTGCCGCATCAAAGTCTTTGGCCTCCTGTGCGATGCGCATGCGAAGTAGCTCCTCCACGGTAATACTGTGGTGTTCCAATAACAGGTAGACCTGGTTGAGAACCGTCCCGTCGGCTGTTTCGTCGTGGATGATCAATGGCGTCATTCGCAGGCTGCTTATAATTTATTAGCAAAATAGTTAATTTTTTGAAATTGTGCACGACTATTCTGCCCGCGGTTGCGAAACAGCGTTATGCAGCTGGGTTTGAGACTGTTCGATCAAGTGTGTCGCCACAGTCGCAATCCTTTGATATCCAGGCCAGCTTGAAACCCTGAAACCTGCAACTTTGAACAGCCCCCTGGGTTTCTTATACCATATTACCCAGGAAGTCCAGTATCTCGTCGACGTATTGGCGGTGGTTGGCCAGACGGGGTATTTTATTCTGGCCTCCGTATTTGCCACGGGCACGCATCCAGTTGAGGAAGGTGCCGGGAGGCAAGGCATGCAGGCGAAGTTGCTCCAGCGCTATATTTTTGGAGCGTTTGGCTTCGTAGTCCGAGTTGGCCTTTTGCAGGTTGATATCCAGGAGGCGGTTGAACTCTTCGAGGTCGGGAGGTGGGTTCTCGAACTCGACGAGCCATTCGTGGCCGCCTTTGCCGGAGCCTTGGAAATAGACCGGCGCAACCGTATATTCCACGACAATGGCGCCCGTCTGCTGGCAGGTAGCGGCCAGCGCCTGGTCGGTGTTCTCCACGATCACTTCTTCCCCAAAGGCATTGACGAATTGTTTGGTGCGGCCCGTCACCTTAACGCGGTAAGGGTTGGTAGAGACGAAGGTGACCGTGTCGCCCGGCGTATAACGCCACAGGCCCGAGTTGGTGGATATGGCCAGGGCGTAGTTCTTACCTTTTTCTACCTCCGCCAGCGGGATGGCCCTGGGGTTCTTTTTACCCCATTCCTCCATAGGCAGGAATTCGTAATAAATGCCGTTGTTCAGCAACAGCAACATCCCCTCCTGTGAAAGGTCATCCTGGGCGGCGAAATAGCCTTCGGAAGCATTGTAAACCTCCTGATAGCTGACCGAGCCGGACGGGAAGAATGCCTCAAATTGTTTGCGGTAGGGCATAAAGCTCACGCCACCGTGTACGTAGGCCTGGAAATGGGGCCAAACTTCCAGCATATTGTCCTTACCGGTGATCTCGAGGATGCGGCGGAAGAGCACGACCGTCCAGGTAGGCACGCCGCCGATCATGACGATATTGGGCTCCCGGGCGCCGGCCCAGGCCAGGCGCTCCAGCTTTTCCTCCCAATCGGACAACAGTGCCGTTTCGAAGTCAGGAGTAAAAAAGGGCCGGCCTACCAGGGGCATCCGGTCGATCATTATCGCTGAGACATCGCCGATCGTCGTTCTGGGAAAAGGCTCATACTGGTACAGGCTGCCGCCCATTATCATGCTTTTGCACTCGAACTGCCGGGCGTCGGGGCGGTTGTGATAGAGCAGCGCCATCGTATCCCAGGTGCCGCGGATATGGCATTGTTTCAGGTTCTGGTTGGGTACGGGTATGAACTTGCTGCGGCTGCTCGTCGTGCCGGAAGACTTCGAAAACCAGCGCACCTGCCCGCTCCAAAGCACATCTTTTTCACCCATCATCATCCGTTCGATATAGGGCCTGAGGCTGTCGTAATCCTGGATCGGCAGCTGGCGGGCGAAATCTTCGGGGGTTTTGACGGAACGGAAATAGTACTTCCGGCCCCATTCGGTATGTTTGGCCGCATCGAGGAGCTGGCGCAGCAGGGCACGCTGCACTTCGTGGGGATGGTCCATATAGCGCTGTATATCTTTATAGCGCTGCTGATAGTACCACTTGAATGCATGGTTGATCCATTTCCTCATAATTTCATCCAGGCAATTGTTGATAAACGACACCTTCCATTCCAAATATAGAAAGAATTTGGTGGACATAAAGTTCGGCTTAATGCCTGGATTACCGGAGCCTCATCTAGCGCCTGAGCATAAGATGGGCAGGCTATAGCTCCAGTTTCAGAAACGCCCCTGTATAGCTCTCCTCAAAAGCGGCCACTTCTTCGGGTGTACCTGTGCATACCACCTGCCCGCCTCTGTGGCCGCCTTCCGGGCCCATGTCGATGATGTGGTCGGCAACTTTGATCACATCCATGTTGTGCTCGATGACGATGACGGTATTGCCTTTGTCGACCAGCTTGTTGAGCACGCGCAGGAGGTGCCGGATATCCTCGAAGTGCAGGCCGGTGGTAGGCTCATCGAGAATATAAAGCGTATTGCCCGTATCGCGTTTGGACAGTTCTTCGGACAGCTTGACGCGCTGCGCTTCGCCGCCTGAGAGGGTGGTGGCCTGCTGGCCCAGGGTGATATAACCCAGGCCGACCTCGTTGAGGGTCTTCAGCTTTCGGTAGATATTTGGGATGGGCTGGAAAAACTCGACGGCTTCCTCAACGGTCATGTCCAGTACATCGCTGATGGATTTGCCTTTGTAGAGCACTTCCAGGGTTTCGCGATTGTAACGCCGGCCCTGGCAGGTTTCACAATGTACGTGGACGTCGGGCAGGAAGTTCATCTCTATGACGCGCATGCCGGAGCCCTGGCAGGTTTCACAGCGGCCGCCTTTGACATTGAAAGAGAAGCGCCCGGGTTTGTAACCGCGGATCTTGGCTTCCGGCAGGTCGGAGAATATCTTGCGGATGTCGGTAAAAACGCCGGTATAAGTGGCCGGGTTGGAACGCGGCGTACGCCCGATGGGCGATTGGTCGATCTCAATGACCTTGTCGATCTGCTCCAGCCCCCTGACCTCGGTATACGGCATGGGGTTTTTCAGGCTCTTGTAAAAATGCTGCCGCAGAATGGGGTACAGCGTCTCGTTGATAAGGGTGGATTTGCCGCTGCCGGAGACG
The DNA here is from genome assembly GCA_020636255.1 of Lewinellaceae bacterium. Taxonomy (GTDB): domain Bacteria; phylum Bacteroidota; class Bacteroidia; order Chitinophagales; family Saprospiraceae; genus JACJYE01. The sequence continues at coordinate 81,050 of JACJYE010000007.1, read as the reverse complement.
CCGGTGATGCAGCAGAAGGTGCCCAGGGGAATCCGGACGTTTATCCCTTTGAGGTTGTTGCCGGAAGCGCCCGAGAGCTCCAGGACATGCCCGTTGCTTTCCCGGCGTTTTTCCGGCACTTCGATGCGGCGTTTGTTGCTCAGGTATTCGGAGGTGAGGGTTTGAGCATTGACGAAGCTGGCAGGCGGCCCTTCAGCCACCAGCTGGCCGCCGTGCTTACCGGCGCCAGGGCCCAGGTCGATGACGTAGTCGGAGGCCAGCATGATGTCCTTGTCGTGTTCTACGATCAGCACGGTATTGCCGATGTCCGACAGCTCCCGCAGTGCTTCAATAAGCTTGTGGTTATCGCGTTGGTGCAGGCCGATGCTGGGCTCGTCGAGAATATAGGTAATGCCGGTGAGCTGCGACCCGATCTGCGTGGCCAGCCGGATGCGCTGGGACTCTCCGCCCGAGAGCGTACGCGACGGGCGGTTGAGCGTGAGGTAATCGAGGCCGACATGCAGCAGGAACCCCAGGCGAAGGCGGATCTCCTTAAGGATATCGCGTGCTATGAGCCGCTGGCGTTCCGACAGGAAAGGCTCTACGTCCTGCATCCAGCCGGCCAGCAGGGAGAGGTCCATCTCCGAGAGCTCGCCGATGTGTTTTTCGTTCACTTTAAAGAACAGGGACTCCTTTTTGAGGCGGTACCCGTTGCATTCCGAGCAGGTGTCGATGGTCATGAACTCTTCTGCCCAGCGGCGGATCTTCTCCGAGCTGGTGTCCTCATACCAGCGCAGCAACATGTTGAACAGGCCGTCGTAAGCCAGATTGTAGGAATAATCGCTCTCGCTGCTCACCGATACCTTAAAGGCTTCGTCGCCGCCGTACAGGATCGCATGTAGCGCTTCCTCAGGGATCTCGTTAACGGGGGTCGAGAAGGTGAATTTATATTTCTTGGCGATGGCGCGCAACTGGCGGAAGGTCATGTTGTCGCGCACTTCTCCAAGCGGAGCGATGCCCACATCGTTGATGCTTTTGCTGTCGTCGGGGATCACCTTTTCCAGGTCTACCTTGTTGATCTGCCCCAGCCCGTTGCAGTGCGGGCATGCACCGTAGGGCGAGTTGAAGGAAAAGGTATTGGGCGAAGGTTCTTCGTATGACAGGCCCGAATCGGGGTCCATCAGGTGTTTGCTGAAAGCGCGCAGTTCATCGGTGTCGTCATCCAGGATGAAGACCAGCCCGTTGCCCATTTTCAGGGCGGTCTGCAGCGACTCGTTTAGCCTGCCCTCGCGGCCGCCGGCCATTTTGATGCGGTCGATCACCACTTCGATATCGTGTACTTTGTAGCGGTCGAGTTTCAGCCCTGGCTCGATATCCCTGACTTCGCCGTCGACGCGTACTTTTGTGTACCCCTGTTTGCGTATCTGTTCGAACAGTTCGCGGTAATGCCCTTTTCGGCCGCGAACGATAGGCGCCAGCAGCAGTATCTTGTGCCCGTTGAACTGCTCCATGATGCTTTCCCGCATCTGCTCCTCGGTGTAGCGCACCATGCGTTTACCGGTTTCATAGGAGTAGGCGTCGCCAATACGGGCAAAGAGCAGGCGCAGGAAGTCGTAAATCTCGGTGATGGTGCCAACCGTAGAACGGGGGTTGCGGCCGGTCGTTTTTTGCTCGATGGAGATGACCGGGCTCAGGCCATTGATTTTTTCGACATCGGGCCGTTCCATCTCGCCGATGAACTGCCGGGCATAGGCCGAGAAGGTCTCCATATAACGGCGCTGGCCTTCGGCATAGATGGTATCGAAAGCCAGCGATGATTTTCCGCTGCCGCTGATGCCGGTAATGACCACGAGTTTGTTGCGGGGGATGCGCAGATCGATGTCTTTGAGGTTGTGCTCTCGCGCACCGATCACCTCGATGAAGTCATTTTCAGCGATATATTCGTAATTGCCGATACCGTTGTCCTTGTTATTTGCCATAGCTGTTTGATGTCCCGTCACCGTTCTAATAAGCCCGAAAGGCGGCCTGGTGTTGAGCAAGGTGCAAAGTTAACTTCTCCCGTCCGGCTGGGCAAGCTGCCCCGTTTTTTCTCATCACGGGGCAGGGCTTTCCGGCCGATTTTTTTGTGACCCAAGTCATTTTTTCCTATGTATGGGCGCCTTAGCTTTGCCGCTAAAAACAACCAGTCCATGAATGCCAGGAATATATTTTTCACCATACTGTTAGCCGGCGCGGGTATTTATTTTTTCATCAAATACCTGCCTATGCTAAGCGACCTTGCTGATAAAGGCTCTTCGCTGCTCATTGTCCTGATCCTGCTGTTGGGTTTGGGGTATATGATATACCGCGTGTTAAGAGAGTAGTGCTACTATAGCAGTAGCGAGCTTTCGCTGCCGCCGGCCGCCTCGAGCAGTTCGCTGAGGATCATGGCCGTTGCGCCCCATACCACTTTCCCGAACACGTTGAAATAGGGCACGTCGCGCAGGGTGATGCCTTCCGATATCCGGAGGTCTGTTTCCTGGCGGGTTTCGCTGCGCTGTAGCATATCGAAGGGCACTTCCAGTATAGACCTGACCTCGTGGGCCTGTGGGCGGAACTCGGGCGTGGAGGCCGTGAAACCTACGTACGGGCTGACGAGAAAATTGCTGACGGGGATATACAATTCCGTCAATGGGCCGGCCAATTCCACTTTGCGCGGGTCAATGTTCACTTCCTCCTGAGCTTCGCGCAGGGCGGTGACAGCGAGTGTGCCGTCCGATTCTTCGTACTTCCCTCCGGGAAAGCTGATCTGTCCGCCGTGCCTGTCGGCCGGGTGGGAAGCGCTGCGCTCGATGAGCACAATATGCCATTTTCGGGCTTTGGGGTAAAAAAGGGCCAGCACCCCTGCCCGCTTTGCTGTTGGCGGCGGCGGTTCATAGAGGCGCCTGACGACATGCGCCATTTTGTACTGCGCTTCTATGCCCGGGAGGGTATCCTGCAGCTTTTCTTTTAGTCGCCCAATAAAACGGTCATCCATACGAATAAGTAGTGTTCAAACACGGCTTATCCCGAATTATAAGGGTGTATTTAAATTCGGGATGGCCCGTGTTTGATCGTTACTAAGCAAACAGTTGAGGAAAAGATAAGTTGGCGGAATGCATTCCGCCATAAACAGCCAAGCCCCGCCTGCCCGGCGGGGGCAGGCGGGGCTTGGTGTGCGGGCCGCCTCGGCTTATGCCCGGGCCTATAATTCCTTATTTGAAAGCTGGAGGTATTTTTCCAGCGCCATAGTCATGGACGGCGCTTCCGGCGCCGGCGCTTTGATATTGATCGTCAGGCCCCGCTCTTCCACCGCTTTGCTGGTGCTGTTGCCGAACACGGCAATGCGGGTTTCATTTTGCTTGAAATCGGGGAAATTATCGTACAGCGATTTGATGCCCAACGGGCTGAAAAAAACCAGCACATCGTACGTCACATCGCTGAGGTCGGACAGGTCGCTGCTCACGGTCTGGTACATCAGGGCATCCTGCCACTGCAGGCCGTTGGCTACCAGGTATTCGGAGACTTCTTTGGCGCCCAGGTTGGAGCAGGGCAGCAGGAACTTTTCCCCTTTGTGCTTTTTCAGGTAGCCGGCCAGGTCCTGGATCGTTCGTTTGCCGACGAAGACCTTGCGCTTGCGGTAGACGATAAACTTCTGCAGGTAGTTGGCAATGGCCTCGGCCAGGCAGAAATATTTCGTATCCTGAGACATCTTGATGCGCAGTTCATCACAGATGCGGAAGAAGTGGTCGACGGCATTTTTGCTGGTGAAAATGACCGCAGTGAATTCTTCCGGCCGGATACGGCTTTTCCTGAACTCCTTCACCGGCACCCCCTCTACGTGAATGAAGGGCCTCCAATCGATCTGCAGGCCGTATTTTTTTTCCAATTCGTAGTAAGGAGACCGTTCAGGCTTGGGCTGAGAGACCAGGATGGTTTTTACAGGCTTGTACGTCTCTTCCTTCACTTGTCCGTTTATTGCCATTCAGCAAGGATTGTTTTTTTATAGAATCCCCACTCTTCATGCTGGAGCCGGAGATTGGCATCAATCTGGTTATTATTTGGGGCTTGGGCAACTACTTTTCGCCATAGCTGCAGATTCCCTTTCATTTATCCGCCTGATTTTCTGGGCTTTCTCAGCCCATGGCCAATCTCACCAGCACGAGAACAGGCGCTATTTCAACGGTGCAAATATACAACAAAAAGTGAAATTTATGAAAGGCCAAAAAACGTCTTGCAAGAAACAGGCCGCGTAGCGTGCGGAAAATGTAGGTGGCCCCAAACGGGATGAAGGAGCCAAAGATGATGTACTTTGTCAGGTGTTCCGGGGCATAGGCGATCATCATGTTGACTACGATGAGGTAAACGCCCAGCATTATGCTGAAGACGATGATGGTAAAGTTGTAGAGCCGGGCTTCTTTTTCAATGGGGAAGATATAGGAGAGAATACTTATCAGCAGGTGTTTCCCAAGAAAGGCGGCCGTGACGGCGCCAACGCAGTAGCCCAGCGCTATCCAGCCGTTGGGGTGGATGCGGTAGCCGAAAAACTGGCTCAGCAGGTAAAGGAAAAGGCCGCCATTGATCAGGAACAGCCCATAGAACAGGTAATACGGAAGGCCGCCGCCCCCTTCCCGTTCCCGCTGAAGCTGCCCGAGCAGGTTGTCGTTCAGAAAGGCGCGGTACGCACGGCCGAACTGGGGCCTGAAAAGCGTAAGCAGGATGGTAAACACCAGCAGGCTCCCGATGATGGTGATCAGCAGGGCGCGCCAGTTGGTGGCTTCGAGCTGCGCTGCACGGACTGGGGCCGGGGCCTGCTTTGCCGGAGCAACCTTTGTCGGTTGTTGGGCGGCGCCGCTTGCCGGGGCCGAAAGGTCGAAGGGGTTGCCGGTATCCGAGGGTGCAGCAACGCTGTCTTCCCGGGCTGGCTCGGCCAGTCGGGGGCTGAGCTCAAAAGGGTTGCCCCCTTGTCCGATGCCGGACAAGGTAAATAACAGGGCCAGGATGCAGAGGCCTGGCCGTAGCCATCGAATGGGCGAAAAACAGGCCTTCATAGGCCACAAAAGTAAACATTCCCCCGGAAGATGCTAAGCGAAAATCCTTGTTAATGAGCTGTTAACAGTTTTTTGAAGCGAAAATATCCCAATAAATTGAGCGCCAAAGCTAAACCGAGCGCCCGGCGGATGCCGGCCGCCTTATACGACAATGAAAAACAGCACGATATTCCGGGTCATCGTCCTGGGGGCATTAGCCATCATCGGGATCATAGCGATGCAGGCCTACTGGGTGGTCAGCACATGGGATATCAATGAAGAAGAATTCGATAAAAAGGCCAGCCTTGCCCTCTACAACGTAGCCTGCGAACTGGCCAACCTGAACGACGCACCACTGCCACAGCGCAATATCGTAAACCGCCGGACGTCCAACTACTACGTCGTCAACATCGAGAGTGAGATCGACGCCAATATCCTCGAGCACTTCCTGCAAAAGGAGCTGGAACGCCTGGCCCTTTATGCCGACTTCGAATACGCCGTTTTTGACTGCACGACCAATGAGATGGTCTATGGCAATTACTTCACTTACAAACCCGATAAAAAGCAGAACCTCGAACTGGGCAACCTCCCGAAGTACGACCAGTTCACCTACTACTTCGGAGTGAAATTCCCGTCCCGTTCGGGTTATCTCTTCGGTAAAATGCAGCTTTCCATCTTTTTTTCCGTCATATTGCTGCTCACCATTATCTTTTTTGCCTTCTCTATGTTTGTAATTTTAAGGCAAAAGAGCCTGTCTGAACTGCAGAAGGACTTTATCAACAACATGACCCACGAGTTTAAAACACCTATCTCTACCATCAAGATCTCTGCCGACGTTTTTCTGAACAACACGCAAGTTCAGAGTGATGAAAGGCTTTTTCGTTATGCCTCTATCGTGCGGGAACAGAACCAGCGGCTCAATAACCAGGTAGAAAAGGTGCTGCAACTGGCCAAGATCGAAAGGGGCAATTTCGAATTGAAAACAGAGCAGATCCCCCTCCAGGAAGTGCTGCAAAGCATCGTCGACAGCACTGCGCTGACGGTGGAGAAGCTGGGTGGAGTGCTGCAGAGTAATATTCAGGTGGAGGATACCGTTATTGAGGCCGACCGCCTGCATTTGACCAATATCCTGCACAACCTTCTGGACAATGCTATCAAGTACTGCAGGGAGAAGCCGGAGATCCGTTTTCAGGCCGTCACAGCCAGGGGGCAGATCCGCATTTCCATAGAGGACTGTGGCATCGGCATCCCCAAGGAGCACCTGCATAAGGTGTTCGAAAAGTTTTACCGCATCCCGACGGGGAACGTGCATAAGGTCAAAGGCTTCGGGCTTGGCCTGTATTATGTGAAAAGTATTTGTGACGCCCATGGATGGCGTATCCGTATGGCAAGTGACACCGGAGAAGGGACACAGGTTCTCATCCTCATTCCCGAAGAGAGTGGGGCACTTAGCGCCCAATTGCGAATGTGGTGGATTAAAATGATACTGGGCTTGCGCCGCCTGTCGGCCCGAACCTGACCAGGCGACGCCATCTGCCCTTCCACGCCATCACTAGCCCGATAATCTTATGAACTATGGCAAAAGCCCATATCCTGTACGTAGAAGATGATGAAAGCCTGAGCTTCGTAACCCGCGATAACCTGGAGTTGCAGGGATACGAGATCACACACTGCCACGATGGCCGGGAGGCGATGGGCCTGATCCGCGGCCAGTTGTTCGACCTGTGCATTCTGGACGTCATGCTCCCGGAAATCGACGGGTTTACCCTTGCCCGCGAGATCAGGAAATACGACAGAGAGGTGCCCATCCTGTTCCTTACCGCCAAATCGCTGAAAGAAGACCGCCTGCAGGGCCTGCGGCTTGGCGGCGACGACTATATCACCAAACCCTTCAGCATCGAAGAACTTATTCTGAGGGTAGAAGTGTTCCTGCGCCGGAGCAAGATCAGCCGCCCACAGGCCCCCGGCCATTACAAACTAGGCCATTTTGAGTTCGACTACGCCAACCTTTCCCTGTTTCATGAGGATGAAAACTACCAGCTTACCCAAAAGGAAGCCGACCTGCTAAAGTTGTTCGCCGACAACCGCAGCCAGGTGCTGAAACGCTCTGAAATACTGGAAAAGCTCTGGGGAGAAGACGACTACTTCCTCGGCCGCAGCCTCGACGTGTTCATCTCGCGCCTGCGAAAATACCTCCGCTCTGACGACAAGCTGAAGATCGAAACGCTACACGGCGTAGGGTTCAGGCTGAAGGAGGAATAAGCTGGGAAAGGTATGGCCGGTTGGGTTGCAGGATTGAAAGTTACAAGTTCCACCAGGTTTCAGGGTTTCAAGTTGGCCTGGATATCAAAGGATTGCGACGGCAGCGACACACCTGATTGAACTATCCCCCTGAAACCTGTAACCCTGACCCCCCCAGCTCACCCTGTGCGCTACCAGTTATCCCCGTCCAACAGGCCGCCCAGGCCGCCGAGGATGCTGCCTTCGCCTTTGTTTTTGTTGCCGTAGTGGCGGGAAGCGGCTACCACCCTGTCGGCCAGCCGGCTGAAGGGCAATGACTGTACCCATACCGAGCCGGGGCCCTGAAGGTGAGCATAAAACAGGCCTTCCCCGCCGAAAACCATATTGCGCACCCCTTTGATCATTTCGATATCATAGTCCACATCGCGGGTAAAAGCTACCAGGCAGCCGGTATCGATGCGCAGGCGTTCGCCTATGGCCAGCTCTTTTTTGACGATGGTGCCGCCGGCATGGAGAAAAGCCAGGCCGTCACCTTCCAGCTTTTGCATGATAAAACCCTCCCCGCCGAAGAACCCGCGGCCGAGGCGCCGCGAGAATTCGATGCCAACTGAAACACCTTTGGCGGCACAAAGGAAGGCGTCTTTCTGGCAGATGATCTTGCCTTCCAGTTCGGCCAGGTGCAGAGGGATGATACGCCCTGGATAGGGTGCGGCAAAGGATACGCGTTTTTTCCCCGTTCCGGCATGGGTGAAGGCCGTCATGAAGAGGCTCTCTCCCGTGACCAGCCGCTTGCCTGCTGAAAGCACTTTGTCCCACAGGCCCGCATTCTCTTCCTTGTGGCTACCGTCGCCGAAAATGGTGGCCAGCTCGATGCCATCATCCATCATCATAAAGCTCCCTGCCTCGGCAATGACCGTTTCGTAGGGGTCGAGCTCTATCTCGACAAACTGCATTTCTTCGCCGTAGATCTGGTAATCGATTTCGTGTGCGTTCATTAAGGTGTAGGTTTGGTACAGGCCCAAAAATTAAAAGATGAGGACGTAAATGCAAAAAAATCGAATGAATGCGGCTGTAATGTCGACGGAAAGAAAAACAAGGATCACTGAAAGATCCACCCGTTGTACTCTATGTTGTCGTGGGTAACAAAGCGGACTTCATACCAGTAACCGCTGAACGGTTTTACGTACTCCGTTTCTTCGGGCAAGTCGATCTCGGCCCGGTTTTTGCGGGTGATCTTGGTGAAGTACTTGATGGCCTTTGGGTTGATGGCCTGATAGTCGCCACCGAAGTCGTGGTCATAGAAAACGGGGAGGTGGGCTGCCAGAGCGGCATTCCGGTTGCTGATCTTGATGGCGTTATTCCGGCTGATCTGCATGGAAGAAATGTTGGCGGCTTCGGTGAGGTTGATCAGGTTGGCCTCACCAAGGTCGATCTTTTTTTTCACGCCGGAGGTGATGATGTGTTTTTTCAGTACGGAGTAACCCGGCTTCATGAAATAGATAAATGCCGGCTCTCCTTCCAGGGTGTTGAATTGTAAGCGAAAGTCTCCGCTAACCGTTGAAGGCTCGCTGTATTTGGACATGATGTTCCAATCCAGTTTATCATTCTGGTCTTTGACAACGGCGACATATACGCTCTCCAGTCCTTTTCCCTGGTACAACACTTTTCCCGATACGACCACAAAAACTTCCTGTTTGCGGAAAGCGTAGAAAACGACCGTCAGAAGCAGAAGCCCGACAAGAGGCAAGTATTTTTTCATAAGCCTGGCCTTAGGGTTGGGTGTCATAGTTGCCTAAATTATGATCATTTTGATATAATGTCAAGATTTACAGGGAATTTTAACGGTTACACGGTTATACGGTTACATGGTTCGGAGTATTCTGGCTTAAAAGCTATGAGACAATGAGGCCATGAAACATCCCTGAGCTTTCTTCCGGTTAATGCGGCTGCAGGTGAAAATCCGTCCTGATCTTTTTAGGCTCATCGACCGGGATGTCGACCGGTTTTTTGAAATAATCGTAGCCGGGATGGTCGCAGCTTAACAACAGGGCCCTGTCTTTTTTTCGCACCCGCAGCTGGCCGGAAAAGTAGCCGTTTTCATCCGTTTCAAATTCCAGCCCTTTGCGGCCGACAACGAACACCGTTGCGCCCTCCAAAGGTTTGGCTGCGTTGTCATATTCCATAACATAACCTTCAATTGAAATATTTTCCCATGGGTTAATAAAAAGCTCATTTACCAACAAACCGCCTCCGCTCAGGAAAACGAGCGCCAGCGCCCATTTGACCACATTGCTCACGCTGCCCGACAGCCCGCTCTCTACTCCCTTTTTGATGGATTCCCATAAAAAGGGCAGCAAGCCTTTCCGCTCTCGCTGTTCTTTTTTCTTTTCTTCCCGTTCTTCCTTTGCGCGCCGGGAGAAAAGCTGCCTCAGGTTTAGCTTTGGTGTGCTCATCGATGAATGAATAGCTATTTGGCTAAATGGATAAATGGCCGGGATGGTTCCCTTGCCGGGTTATTTCCTGCAATGATAGGAAAAGACGGGGACATGCAGATGTGCCGGCAGGGCCGAGTTCATCGGACAGCCCGTCTTTTTCTATATGGCAGAAGCCCCGGTGTGAAAGCACCGGGGCTTCTGTTTGTTAGGAGGTTGTCTCAGAAGTAAGCTTTGCGGTTAATTATTCTGCAGGTTTTCCTTATGCAGGCTCTTTTAAGACAGCTCCTGGCTTTTTTACGCCCGTTGGGCGAGATGGCTTATCGCTTCACCACGAAAGAGCTGGCGCGGATACCCTGCTCGGTGCGGATGGCCATATTATACTGCCCTGCGGGCAACTGGCTGACGTTGAAGGAAGCCTGTTCGGTTTCCATAACGTCGTTGTCGCGGGTTTTGAAGAGTTCTTTGCCCATCATATCCGTGATCATGTATTCCACGAAGCTGGTTTGCTGCTTGATGTTCAGGTTGAGCTGCAGCACATCGGATGTGGGGTTCGGGAACATCTTTACTTCGAAGGTTTCCGGCCCAACGATATCTTCCGTGCCGATGGTCAGGTCTTTGAGGAGTATACCGGTGGACGAGCAGAAGCCCAGGTTGTCGGTGAAGGTGAAGGCAGCCTCCACATCAGGCATCAGGTCGGTCCAGGCATTGATGCCGAGGAAGCCGTAATCGCGGTCGGTAAAGGTGCCGTTTGCAGACTTGTAGTTCAGGTATTGGGTATAGTCGTTGCTGGAGTCGAAGCCGAAGGAAACGGTTTCCGTACCCTGGTACCGTATGCCGATGACGTAGTCCTTATTATCTTCCGGGATGACCACGCCGGTCTCCTCGAAAGTGATGAAATCGAGGAAAGGCAGGCGCAGCAGCGTCCTGTCGTCGGGGTAGTCCTCGGGGAAGGTATAGGTTGCGATGGCCACGATCTGGATCTCGTCATTGTTCAGGGAGCTATCCTGATTGAGATCGTTCCATTCATAAACATAAGCTTCGACCGGGATGTTGGCCAGGGTCGGCGTATGGCGCACCTCGAAGAGCACACTGTCGATCTCGAAACCGAAACCGTGGGGTATATTCAGGATAGTGAGGAATTCGACATTGCCCCCGCCTGATACTGTAGTTGTAGCGATCACCCGCGGGTTGCCGGTAACTGGGTCGAACGTAGCTTTGGAATACAGGTTGTTGGTGCTGATGGTAAAGGAAGAGGAAGCCTGGTTGTTGAAGCTCACCTCATCGGTGCTGTCCATCGTTACGGAATAGGTGTAGTTGTAAGTGCCGTCGCCTGTGCCGAAGGGGTCATAAGCGGGAAGCACCAGCAGGCTCGTAGTCGAGTCTGGTAGTGTTTCCGCAGCCGTACTGGTGCTTTCGTTATACACTTCCGTTGGCGTGCCGCCGGGAGCGGTGTAATTGATCGTGGCGTTCAGCATCATGTTGGGGGCGGAGTTGGTGCCCCGGTTGAGGGCCTGCGCGCCGGGGGTGAAAACAAACTCGCCCATGGCCTTGATCTGGGAAGAAGGGATGATACCCAGCGGTGCAACGATCACATTGGTGTTCGAAAGCGCGAGGTCGTTGCCTGGCGGCGGCGGCGGCACCAGGTTGCCCAGAGAGATGTTGACCGAGCCGGTCACCAGGGCTGCGCGAATGAGCTGCCCGACTTCGTAGGGTACCATCACGCAAGGAATGGTGACAAAACCACCGTTTACCCCCGCGCCCATGACGATGGCGCCATTGCCGGGCGCGTTGTTGATGACGATCGCCGCAACGGCTCCGCCCTGTTCGGCATTGAGGCACTTCAGCCCGAATTCGCAGCTGCCCCGGTCGATAAGGGCGATCTTGCCGGCTAGTTCGGCAGTGTTGACAGCCGCTTCACACCCCTGCGTAGGGTTGGCGCTGCCGTCGTTGACAAAAACGGCGTCTGCTGTCCAGATACTATCGGTGATGGTCCGCCCGAAGCCCGCAGCTTCGAAATCATAGCCACCTGCGATTTCCACAGGGGAGTTGATGACCACCGCCTGTCCGAAGAGAGATACCGTTGTCCATAGTAAGGTGATAAAAAGTGTAATCCGTGTTTTCATAAGACAATTGCATTGATTAGTGAAACATTTGGGAACTTTAAGTCAGTACTTTCTGGATATCGGTAAATTTTGGGGTGAATAAGCAGTGTAAGCTTTAAGTAATGATTCGTAGCAGCACTAAGAGCTTGTTTGGAGGCCACCCTTTGAGCTGCAAAGGCCACTTTTTCGGTGATACTGCGTTGCTTTTTTTGACCGTACCTTTGGGTACGCTCTTCAAAAAGACGCCTTGTCTCACCAAAAAATTGACGCTTTTCGCTATCAAAAGCGGCCTCCAAACAAGCTCTAAGATCGCAAAATTTTATTTTTAACACCCACATTTAGGCCAGGATTTGCCGGATTCGGTGGATTACCGGGATTGGAACTTCCTGAAAAGCGAAAACCCCGGCGCAGATTGCGCCGGGGTTTTCGCTTTTCAGGTTACTAGTCTACGGGCGACGCCCGTGGTTGGCATCTTTACGCCCATTGGGCGAGATAGCCTATCGCTTCACCACGAAAGAGCTGGCGCGGACGCCCTGCTCGGTGCGGATGGCGATATTGTACTGCCCTGCGGGCAACTGGCTGACGTTGAAGGAAGCCTGCTCGGTTTCCATTACGTCGTTGTCGCGGGTTTTGAAGAGCTCTTTGCCCATCATATCCGTGATAGTGTATTCGACGAAGCTGGCCTGCTGCTTCATGTTCAGGTTGAGCTGAAGCACATCGGAAGTAGGGTTCGGGAACATCTTTACTTCAAAGGTTTCCGGCCCAACGATATCTTCCGTCGCATCGGGGATTTGGCCCAGGACAACGCCTGTGGATGAGGCCGTCCGCGTACCGGTGAACTGGAATGCAGCTTCGAAATCGGGTACCAGGTCGTTCCAGGCATTGATGCCGAGGTAACCGTAATCGCGGTCGGTCAGCGCTCCCGTAGCGGCCTGGAGGTTGAGGTATTCCAGATAGTCGTAAGAGTCGTCAAACCCGAAGAAAACGATGTTGGCGCCCTGGTAACGTATGCCGATGATATAGTCTTTATTATCTTCCGGGATGACCACGCCGGTTTCTTCGAAGGTGAAGAAATCCAGGAAGGGCAGGCGCAGCGTAGCCTGCGTAGCCGTAGCATCTTCGGGGAAGGTATAGGTAGCGATGCCGGCGATAGCCACCTCGTCATTGTTGATGGAGCTGTCCTGGTTGAGGTCGTTCCACTCGTATACATAAGCTTCCACCGGTACGTTGGCCAGGTTGGGAGCGCTTTGGCTGCTGATAGACATGGTGAAGATCACGCTGTCGATGCGGTATCCAAAACCATAGGGAATGTTCAGGACAGTGGTGAACTCGATGTCGCCGCCGCCGCTGATCGTACGGAGGATGGTCGTGCGCGGGTCGCCCGTAGTCGGGTTCAGGCTGGCCTTCGAATAGAGGTGTTCACTGACGGCAAAGGAAGAAGATACCTGGTTGTCACTGCCTACATCTTCGGTGCTGTCGCTGGCCACGGAATAGGTGACGGTGTAAATGCCCATATCGGCGCCGCTGCTGGTGTAAGAGGGTTCGAAAGGCGGCAGTACGACGAGCTCGCTGGTGGAGTCGGACAGGATCGTCCCGGGCAGGCTACCCGATTCGTTGTATACTTCCGTATTGGAACCGCCAAAGGGGGCGTATTCGATGACGGCGTTAACCGAGAGGTTCTGAGCGTCGTTCGAGCCGGCGTTCAACGCCGTTGCACCTGGCGTGAAGATAAAGTCGCCGGCAGCTTTGACCTGTGCAAAAGGTACGATGCCCAGCGGAGCGTTAAGGACGTTGTTGGCGGTGAGCCGCAGGTCATTCGGGAACACCAGTGCGCCGATCGAGATGTTCACAGCGCCATTGGCCAGCGCTGCGCGGATGGCCTGGCCGTCTTCATACGACAGCATCACGCAGGGGATGGTCACCGCGCCGCCATTCACGCCGGCGCCCATGACGATGGCGCCTGCTCCAGCGGCGTTGTTGAAGACGATAGCGGCGATGGCGCCGGCCTGCTCGGCGTTGAGGCACTTGATGCCGAATTCGCAGCTGCCCCGGTCGATGAGGGCGATCTTGCCGGCCAATTCCGCACCGTTAACGGCTGCGTTGCAGCCCTGGTTGGGATTGGCGCTGCCGTCATCCACAAAGACCGCGTCGGCGGTCCAGATGTCGGCGTTGATATCACCTCCAAACGCAGCGGCAGAGAACGTGTAGGCGCCTTGCAGGCTCTCGGGTGAGTTGATATAAACGGTTTGCGCCGATAGCACACCGGCGAAGAGTAACGCAAAAAACAGTGAAGTAAATGTTTTCATAAGACAAGTGATTGGTTGATTGATTTTTGAAATAAGCAGTCCGCCATTTCGATCGCGCAAAAATAGCCCCGGAAATGGTATTCCGGGGCTATTTTTTTAAAGAAATAAAACAAGTGTCAGCTTAATGGCTAACGACGAACGGGTTGGTGCGCAAACCTTGTTCGGTGCGCACGGTGAGGTTGTACTGTCCTGCGGGCAGTTGGCCTACATTGAAGGTAGCCTGCTCCGTTTCGAGGACGTCGTTGTCGCGGGCCGTGTAGATCACGCGGCCGGCATTATCGGTGATGCGGTATTCCACGAAGCTGGTTTGTTCTTTCAGCTGGAGGTTCACCTGAAGCTGCTCGGCCACGGGGTTGGGGAACAGTTGAAGCTCGAAAACGTCGGGGCCTACCACATCTTTGGTGTTCACCTCAGGCGAAGTGAGGATAATACCGGTGGAAACGGCTCCTGTCACGCCCGTGAATTGGAATGCCGCTTCGAAGTCGGGCACCAGGTCGTTCCAGGCGTTGATGCCGAGGTATCCGTAGTCGCGGTCGGTCAGTGCGCCGGTAGCGGCCTGGAGGTCGAGGTAGAGGCCGTAGTCGTAGCTCAGGTCGAAGCCGAAGTAGAAGAGGTCGGCGCCCTGATAGCGCACGCCGATGATGTAGTCCTTATCATCTTCCGGGATAACCACGCCGGTCTCTTCGAAGGTGAAGAAGTCGAGGACGGGCAGGCGCAGCACGGCGGAGGTGCCGGTTGCGTCTTCCGGGAAGGTATAAGTGGAGATGCCGACGATGGACACCTCATCGTTGTTGATGGAGCTGTCCTGGTTCATATCGTTCCACTCATACACGTATGCCTCGACGGGAATGTTGGCCAGGTTGGGCAGTCCGGTGAGCACAGCTACGACGATGGTGTCGATCGTGTAATCCTTCGCATACGGGAAGTGCATGGGGGAGATGAACTCGATATCGCCACCGCCTGAGATGGTGTAGTAGATAGTGGTGCGGGGGTCGCCCGTAGACTGGTTGTAGCTGGCTTTGGACATGAGGTTGTCCGTGATCGTGAACGTAGAGGAGATCACGTTGTCATTGGTCACCTCTTCCGAGCTATCGCTGGAGACGGTATAGGTAACGGTGTATACGCCCTGGTCGGCCTCTGTAGCGCCTATGGAAGGCTCGAAGGGCGGCAGTGTGACGACTTCGCTCGTAGAGTCCGATTCGATGGCCAGATCGGAGCCGCCGGATTCGTTGTACACTTCAGTAGCGGAGCCGCCGAAGGGTGTGTATTCGATCACGGCATTAACGTCGAGGTTCGGCAGGGCGTTCGCACCGGCATTGAGCGCGCGGGCGCCAGGGGTGAAGACGAAGTCACCTGCCTGCTTGATCTGGGAAGCGGGAATGATACCCATGGGAGCGTTGATGATATCGGGCTGGTCGATGCGCAGGTCATTGGCGAAGACCAGTGCGCCGATGGAGATATTGACAGCGCCATTGGCGAGGGCTGCGCGGATGGCCTGGCCATCCTCATACGATAGCATCGCGCAGGGGATGGTCACCGCACCGCCATTCACACCTGCACCCATTACGATAGTACCTGCGCCGGGGGCGTTGTTGAAGACGATAGCGGCGATAGCGCCGGCCTGTTCGGCATTGAGGCATTTCAGCCCGAACTCACAGCTGCCGCGGTCGATGAGGGCGATCTTGCCATCCAGTTCGGCGCCGTTAATGGCTGCGTTACAGCCCTGGTTGGGGTTGGCGCTGCCGTCATCCACGAAAACCGCATCGGCGGTCCAGATGTCAGTGGTGAGGTCGGCGCCGAAGCCGGCTGCATCGAAGGAATAGGCCCCCTGCAGATCCACCGGCGAGTTGACGTAGACCGTTTGTGCGGAAAGCGAAACCGCAACAAACGACAAAATGACGATCAGTGAAGTAAATGTTTTCATAAGACAATAGTAATTGTATTGGTTAGTAAAGCATGACTTTTATACTATGGGCCCGGCTCGTCCTTCAAAACGGAGAGCCCTAAGCAAATGCTGCCCGCCAACTGGGAGTTTGGTTTTTAACTAGAAGCTTTTCAGGGGCGTTTTGTTCACGGCATGTGAGGTGTCGCAAAATGGGCTGGTGCAAGGTGTTTATGCTCTGCCGTAGTGGTACGGCTGGTTTTGGTAGGCCAAAATTAAGGAATATTTATTTTGGATGCGGCAAAAACGCACTGGAGAAACGAATTATGTCGGCGGCCTGGCTTCATAGGGCGCTGAAACAATTGACGATTAAATAAGTACAATAATCGGATCGATGCCCATTGATAGCAGCGTTTTTTTCCTGATATTTGCCGGGAAATAATGTTCATGTTGCTGTGCTACAAAGGGCAGGCAGCGTAAAAAACAGAAAAACAACGATTTTGAAATTCATTGATTTTGGTTTTGAACCGGAGTTGCTGGAAGGCCTGGATGCGATGGGGTTTGAAACCGCCACACCAGTGCAGGCTCAGGCAATCCCCTTCATTATGGAAGGCCGCGATGTGTTGGCCTGCGCGCAAACGGGTACAGGAAAAACAGCCGCTTTTTTGCTCCCCATACTGAATGAACTGACGAAAGCTCCCAACGATGAAGGGGTCGACACCATCATTATGGAGCCCACCCGCGAATTGGCCGTACAGGTCGACAACCAGTTGGAAGCGCTCTCCTACTTCACATCGGTCAGCTCTATCGCCGTCTATGGCGGCCGCGACGGCCACGCTATGGAACAGGAAAAGCGGGCCCTGAAACGCGGCGCTTCCATTATCGTCGCCACCCCGGGGCGCCTGCTGGCCCACCTGAGCCTGGGTTATGTCAACCTGAAGACCGTCCGACATCTCATTCTCGACGAGGCCGACCGCATGCTCGATATGGGTTTTGCGCCCGATATCATGGACATCGTCAACCAGATCCCCCGCGAACGGCAGACCCTGCTCTTTTCCGCAACCATGCCACAGCAGATCCGCCAGTTCGCCAAGCAGCTGATGCGGGAAAAGCCCGCCGAGATCAGCATCGCCATTTCCAAGCCTGCCGAGAACATCCTTCAACTGGCCTATGAGGTGGACGACATAGGCAAGATCCGGCTGACGGAGAAAATACTGGAAACGAACAAGCGCCTGCAGCGTATACTCATCTTTGCCGGCACAAAAAAGGTGGTCCGCGAGCTGGCGGCCAGCCTCAGGAAGCGCGGCCTGGACGTAGGCGCTATTTCCTCCGACCTGGAGCAGCATGAACGGGAAGCGCAGCTACAGGCCTTCGCCGGTGGTTCCCAGCCCATTCTGGTCGCTACCGACGTACTGTCGCGCGGTATCGATGTCAAAGGCATCGACGCGGTGATCAACTACGACGTGCCCGGCGACGCGGAAGATTACGTTCACCGCATAGGGCGCACCGCCCGGGCGGAAGCATCGGGTATGGCTTTTACTTTCGTGAATGCTAAAGACCGGGGCCGGTTCCGCCGTATTGAGGAGCTCATCGAAATGAAGATCCGCATCCTCCCATTGCCCGAAGAACTCGCCGAGGCAAAACCGAGGTCCGGTGGCGGCCGCGACAGACGAGGCCCCAGCCGTGGTGGCCGCGACAAGCGAGGCCCAGCCAACCGGAGACAGGAAGCCAAGGCTGACCCCGAAAAGCGGCGCAACAACCGCCGCCGGGGCCGCCGTGGTCCCAGGAAGGACGGAGGTGCGGGTAGTTAAGAGCTTGTTTGGAGGCCCTGATTCGCATGGCTGATTTTTGATTGGTACGAAGTAACCTTTCGGGCCGCTGCAAAATAAACCGGTAACTGTTAGGCGCAAGCGCTATGCCCGAAATTGTATCTTTACAGGTACGGCAAAGGGCGTAGGCTGGCAAAACGCCCGCACGTTAACCCAAAACATTCATGCCATGGCACCTGAAAAGATCCTTCCCGCCTTATTCCTGTTCTTCGCTATCGGCGCTTCGGCGCAGCCTGATATCAGCCCTTTGGAGCATGCCTTGTCGGGCATCGTTACGGTAGGGGTCTTCGACGTCAGTGATAATGACCTCGTCATGGGGTATGGCGCCCGGAAAAAAAGCTACTCGGAAATGGCCTACGAAAAAACGCTCAATATGGGCGACGCCTTTTCCAATGGCTCCGGTTTTGTCGTTGACTTCGGCGGCAAATATTATATTATCACCAATGTGCATGTCGTCGATGCAGCGTCCGGGCAAGAGGGGGCCATATACGCGTTCAGCATCAGCCGCGCTAAATAC
The DNA here is from genome assembly GCA_020636255.1 of Lewinellaceae bacterium. GTDB lineage: Bacteria > Bacteroidota > Bacteroidia > Chitinophagales > Saprospiraceae > JACJYE01. Next base: position 62,711 of record JACJYE010000007.1, on the reverse strand, counting down.
CCGGTAAAGCTGGTAGGGGGCGACAGCTTTTATGATCTCGCCATTCTCGAGTTCGACGGCGTCGATCCCGGGCCGGAGATCGAACCGCTGTCTTTTAGTGAAGAAGGGGCAAGGCTGGCCCAGAAAGTGTATGCTATCGGCAACCCCCTGGGGGCATATCCCTATTCCATAACGGAGGGCATCGTCAGCGGAAAGAACAGGCTATACCACCGCCCGTCGACGGGCCGCTTTGGTTATTTGCAGCATACCGCTACGCTGATCTGGGGCAATAGCGGCGGGCCGTTGGTCAATGAGATGGGTGAAGTCGTAGGGGTCAATACCTGGGTAGAGACCCGAAACAAAGGCGGGCAGAATTACCTCTTTTCCCAATTGAACTTCGCGCTGGAAGGCAGGAAGGCCTACGAGCTGGCCAAGGAGATGATCGGCAACGGCGGCCGCCTTCGGCGGGCCTTCCTGGGGGTTGAATTCGCTACTATCATCAGTGTTTTCGGCCAGGAAAGCCCCCCGCTCATCAAAAGCGTTTTTGAAGGCAGCCCCGCCTATGATATGCTAAAAGACAGGGCTGGGTTCACGGTCAGCAGTATCAATGGCGAGAAGGTTCAGACGCTACAGGATATCGTCCGCATCATGGAAGCCATCCGGCCCGGCCAGGAGGTAAGCCTGGGCCTCAAAAAAGGCATACTAAGCCCTACGGATACGATAATGGCCAGCGAGCTGACCAAGGAAAAGATGGAACTGGTAGCGCGTAACTTCTTTCACAGCTATTCCGATTACGATGTTCAGGAGGATGCCAGCGGCGTTTTTTTGAAAGAAAAAGCCGATAAGCAGTCCCCGCGCCTCGAACAGGTTGCCGCCGCCGAGCAGGAGCAGGATGGGGCCGTTTTTTCTGTCATCGAGGGCATGGCGCGCTACGGCCTGGCAGGGCTGGGCAGCATTAACGCCGCCGGCCAACTGTCGCTCTACCGCGCCAATACCCTCCAGGAACTGGGCGCCGTGATCCGCTTGTGCACCCTTGAGGGGCACCTGGGAGCCAGCCTGGTGAACGATGGGGCCTATGCCGGCTCCGCCCGTTTTTTCACGGAAGACGAAGACTTAAACGAAGTCAAAATACTTTATTACTAATATGTGTTGTTGTAAAACTTTATACTGGATATAATTTTCTTGAAGAAATAAATAATTGTTTTTCGATTTCCATTATTTTTGTAGCAGCAGAATACCCGGGGATGTTTCCCGGCAAGCCTCGATCATTCACCAAACTGCATAACAAAATGAAAATCGACAAACTTTTACTCTCTACCCTGGCAGGCGGTGTTGCCTATTTCATCCTTGGGTTTTTAATGTATGGCATGCTCTTCATGAAGTTTTTTGAGGCGCATTCCACCAGCAGCGCCATGAAAGACCCTATGGACTGGTGGGCGCTCATCCTCGGCAACTTGATATGGGCCTTATTCCTGGCCTATGTATTCAGCCGCTGGGCGAGCGTCAGCACGTTTATGGGCGGGTTGAAAGCCGGCGCCGTAATAGGCCTTTTAGTTACATTGGCCTTTGACCTTACCATTTTCGGCACATCGGATATGATGGACCTTACGGGCACGCTCGTCGACCCCATTGTCAATACCATAATGACGGGTATCACCGGCGGCGTCGTGGGCTGGGTTTTAGGCATGGGCGCCAGTAAATGACGATAAGCTTTGGCCTGATTGATACTGTTGATGCTATGGATCCTATTGATACTACCCTGCACATTGTACAGGGTGAAGCGGTATCGATAGTATCGATCAGCATCGACAGTATCCATAAGTATCTCCTCTTTGAGAATTAATTTCTCTTCCCTCCAATACACGAATTCACGCCGATATGTACCTTTAGCAGTGTTTAAGAGCTTGCTTGGAGGCCACCCTTTGAGCTGCAAAGGCCACTTTTTCGGTGATACTGCGTTACTTTTTTTGACCGTACCTTTGGGTACGCTCTTCAAAAAGACGCCTTGTCTCACCAAAAAATTGACGCTTTTCGCTATCAAAAGCGGCCTCCAAACAAGCTCTAAAAAATTTTCAGGTACATGAAAAAACTAGCCTTGCACTGGAAGATCCTTATTGGTATGGCCGCCGGGGTTATCTTTGGGGTGGTTGCCGCCCAATTTGGATGGAAAACTTTTGTCGTAGACTGGATCAAACCCTTCGGCACGATCTTTATCAACCTGCTCAAGATCATTGCTATTCCCCTCATCATTGCCTCGCTTATCAAGGGGGTGTCCGACCTTAAGGATATCAGCAAGCTTTCGGCCATAGGTTTTCGCACTTTGGCCATGTTCATCGCTACCACTATGTTCTCCATTTCCATCGGGCTGATAGTGGTCAACCTCATTCAGCCCGGCAAGCTTATCGATGCAGGCGTGCGCAACGAGTTGCTGGCCAATTATGCCGGCGATGCGTCCAGCCGTATCGCCGCCGCCGCCGAACAACAGGCCAGGGGGCCCTTGCAGCCGTTGGCCGATCTCTTTCCGGACAATATCATTGGCGCGGCGGGCAGCAACGCCAATATGCTGCAGGTCATCATTTTCGTCACGCTTTTCGGCATCGCCCTGGTTTCGGCCCCTGAGGAGCGGGCCCGCCCGGTGAAAGCTTTTTTCGACAGCCTCAACGATGTCATCCTTAAGCTTATCGACATCATCATGCTGACGGCGCCATACGGCGTGTTCGCCCTGCTGGCCGCCCTTTTGGTGGAGTCGCCCAGCATCAGCCTGTTCACGGCCCTGCTCGGTTATTCCGCTTGTGTACTGATCGGGCTGGCCATCCTGGTGCTTTTCTTTTACCCTACACTCGTACGCCTGTTCGCCCGCAGGCGCAGGGCCTTTTTCCTGAAAGGCATCGCCCCTGCTCAGCTGGTGGCCTTTTCTACCAGTTCCAGCGCGGCTACCCTGCCCGTAACGATGGAATGTGTGGAGGAGCGCCTGGGCGTGGAAGAGGAAGTGGCGGGTTTCGTGCTGCCCGTTGGGGCTACGGTCAACATGGACGGCACCAGCCTGTACCAGGCCATAGCCGCCGTATTCATCGCCCAGTCGATGGGCCTCGAGCTGTCGTTAGCCACTCAGCTGGGCATTATCGTTACGGCTACGCTGGCCTCCATCGGCGCAGCGGCCGTGCCCGGCGCGGGCATGATCACCCTGGTGATCGTGCTGGCACAGGCGGGCATCCCCGAGGCCGGCCTGGCGCTCATCTTCGCCGTCGACCGCCCCCTGGATATGTGCCGCACCATCGCCAACGTTACCGGCGACGCCACAGTGGCCATGGCCGTTGCCCATAGTGTAGGCAAGCTGGGCGAACCAAAACCCGCGGCGGAACAGGGGTAGGGTGATTTTGGCTGTTAATTCTTTGGCTTTGTGTAACCAAAAGAGGCTTTTCGGATATATGTTTACTGCGTCCTCACCAATCCTCAAAAGGCGACTTTCCCGTCAGTTCCATATAGCGCGCCAGGGAGCGGTAGGAGGTGTAGTATTTGTAAATATTGCTGACGTACTGCACCGTCTCCCCGCCGATGTCGCGGGCGGCGAGCAGTTCGACGTTGTCGAACCAGACGGTGGCGTCGAGGCCGGTGTCGGCGGCTTCTTCCTGCAGGCGGAGGATGCGCTGCGGGCCGGCATTATAGGCCGCTACGGCGAAGAGCCCGGCATTGAGGGAGTCGATATCGGGCTGCACGAAGTATTTGTCGATCAGGAAGCGCAGGTATTTAGCGCCGGCGTGGATGTTGCCTTCCAGTGAGCGCACGTCTTTGATACCTATATTGGGGCCACTGGCGGTGCTGGGTTTGATCTGCATGATGCCTACGGCGCCGGCGGGGCTCACCAGGTTGGGGTTGAGGCGCGATTCCTGGTACCCCTGGGCGGCCAGCAGCAGCCAGTCGAGATCGTACATGTGTCCGTATTTGATAAAATAATCGCGGGTGGCCTTGAAGCGCGCACGATCCTCTTTCGAGAAGGCGTTGCGCACGTAATCGGTTTTCTTCAGGTAGCGGTTGAACAGCATATTTCCGATGAGGGTTCCCTTACGGTTCTTGCGAATGAACTCGTCCACTGAGGCTTTCAATTCCGGGTTGTCCTTTCGCATGGCCCAGGCTATGTCGCCGCCGCTGAAGATAGCCAGTCCGTGGTGCACCTGCAGGCTATCGAGCGTCTGTGCCCAGAAGGAAGCGCGGTGCTCGTCCATGATGGCCATGGGGGTGAGCCCGGCGTTGACCATCTCCAGGATGTCTTCATCCTCCAGGTGTTCGTCCACCAGTTCGACGCCGATCTCCGGGCTGCCTGCCAGCCGCAGGGAGTCGTTGATGCTTTGCAGGTGTTCGTAAAAGCTACTGGACGCCCGCACCTGCACAGTTTTGCCCTGCAGCTCTTGCAGGCGCGTCAGGGGCGGTACGCCTTTTGGGGTGACGACGACCTCGCGGGCGCCGCTCAGTACGGGCTCCGAGAAAGCCACCTTTTCCAGCCGCTGCGGCGTGACGGTCAGGTTGGCCACGACGATATCGCCGTAGCCTTCGAGCAGCGCAGGGATCAGGCGGTCGCGGGTAGTGGGGATGAAAACGATGCGGACGTGGCGGTTTTCGCCCAGCTTGTCGTTGAGGTACTTTTCGAAGAGGTTCATGGCTTCGTAGGCCAACCCGCGCCGTTCGGCGCCGTCAATGTAATAGCTGTCACGGCTGTAAGGCACCAGCGCCCGTATGCGGCGCCGGGCGACCATGCCGTCGAGGTTGCCTTGCCATTGCTCGCTCAGGCCGAGCACTTCATCGAGAGGGTGAAAAGGGTTGGCCGACAGGCTGTCAGCCGTTTCGGGAATATCGGTAGGCCGGCCATCCTGGCCGGAAGGTTGGCAGGCCAGCCCCAGTAGCAACAGCATCAGTAGCAGGGGCCGCCCGTTCGGGTTTTGGGCGCTCATAGTATGTTTGTTGATTATCAAGCTGCTTGACAATCATAAAGATACATTGTTTTTGGGACTGTTCAAGGCCCCAGGTGAGGGGACTGTTCAAAGTTGCTGGTTTCACGTTTCCCTGGTAACCCGTCGTCACTCCATCACCCAGTCACCCAGTCACCCTGGCAGGTTTCAGGTTTCAGGTTTCAGTGGCCGATCGTGGTTCACCCCCTCACCCCGTCTCCCCATTTGGCCACAGGTTTTTCAGCTGTTATCCGGGAGCATCCCTTGCCATTTTCCTATCATGGTGTGGTGGAATAAGCGCTTAAGCGCCTGGTTTGGCGCTATCCCTGCTGCTTAACCATCGCCAGCGCATCTTCGGCCACTGTTTCCAGCAGCTCGGCGATCGTCCAGCCGTGGGCGTGGGCCTGCTGGGGGATGATGCTGGCCTCCGACATACCGGGGATGGTGTTGGCTTCCAGGAAGTAGAAAGTGCCGTCGACCAGGATGTAGTCGATGCGGGCCATGCCGCGGCAGCCGAGCACTTCGTAGATCTTTTTGGTCTGGGCCTGGCACTGATCCCACAGCCCGGCCGTCAGGCGGGCGGGAGTGATCTCCTGGCTTTCGTTCTCGTATTTGGCCTTGAAGTCGAAAAACTCGTTCTGCGGCACGATCTCGGTGATGGGCAGCACGAGCGTTTCGCCGTCTTTTCTGACGACGCCGTTGGAGAACTCTACGCCATTGAGGAAACCTTCCACCACGACCTCGTCGTCGAACTGGAAAGAGAGGGCTACGGCCGGTTCCAGTTCACCTGGGGTTTTTACTTTGGACACCCCGTAGCTACTGCCGTTCTTGTTGGGTTTGACGAACAGCGGCAGCCCCATATCGAGCAGTTCCTGCCAGCTGACGGGCTGGCCCTTGCGCAGCAGGCGCGAAGGCGCCATGGGAATGTCGTGGGCTTTCAGGAAATCCTTGCAGGCCTGCTTGTCGAAGGTGAGGGCGCTGACGAAGTGGTTGCATCCGGTGTAGGGGATGCCCAGCAGCTGGAAGTAACCCTGCATGCAGCCATCTTCCGCCGGGTGGCCGTGTATCATGAGGAAGATCAGGCCGAAGCGCACGATCCCGTCGGGCCGGTGCAGGGAGAAATCGTTCATATCGACCGGTGCGCCCGTGCCTTGCTCGGTGAAGGCGCCCTGGTTGAGCTCAATGATGTACTTGTCGTACTTATTGGCGTCGAGATGTTTGAAAACGGTGGCGGCGCTTTGCAGGGAAATGCTCCGCTCGGCGACATCTCCGCCCGTGACGATGGCTACGTTCAGTTTGTTCATGATTTATTTATATGCCAGCAGTGTTCAAAAAATAAGTTCTCCACTGGAGATAACAGGAAAATTACGATTTTTTATCTGGCCCTTTTTTCAAATAAAGGGGCAAATAACAGGAGCCCTCCCGTTTTTTAAAACGGAAAGGCTCCTGTCGCCCTATGTTCAGGCGCTTTTAACATTCAGCGCGGGGGCCGATAGCAGGCATCTCTGGCAGGTTCGTTGCGAGATGCCTGCTATCTATCCCGGCGGCAATCAACATTCAATTAACCTACATACCTGACCCCATGAGCTGTTTGGCTTCTTCCATGGTGATGCGCACGCCATCGCGGTAGGGCACGACCCACGCATCCTTGATGCCGATCTTTTGCATGTGGGCCCTCAGCTGGTCGGCCTCGTTCATATCGCGGAACATGCCGATGATGATCTTTTGCAGGCCGTCCACCACTTCGAGGTCCATGTTGTCATTATCCTTGTCGAGGTTGGCCGGGACGTTGGTCTTGCCGTAAGCGCCGATCTGCACGCGGAACACCAGCCCGCTCATATCGGGCCCTTTGGATGCCGTAGCCTGGTCGTTGTTCAGCTGCCGGATAGATTCCTGGGCGGTGCGCAGGCTCATATTCAGCTGGTCGACTTCCTGTTGCAGGCTGGCAACTTTGGAGTCCTTGCGGTTGGCCTCGGCCTGTACCTGCGCCATCTGAGCCTGGAGTTGCTGGTTCTCCTGGCGGTAGTGGTCGAGGTCATCTTCCAGGCTGAGCAGTTGATTGGGGTTTTGTTTGTAGTTCTTCAGTTTGGCTTTCAGTTCCTTCTTTTCCTGTTTGCTCAATTTCTGGGCTTGTACCTGGCCCGTGATCAGGATCGAAAGTGTCAGAAAAATGATGGTCAGCAGTCTCATGGTATTGGTTTTTTTCGTTAGAAAGTTTGACAATGGATTAATAAGATTATAAGCCGCCCTTCCTCCTTATTAAAGAACGGAAGAACAGAACAAAGCGTTTAGAAAAATCTCAGGGGGTTCAGCAGGAGATAAGGCCATAGAAGAAAAGGGGTAGAAAAGGCGCGGTTCTAACAGCACGCTTTCCCTGTAGGGTGTATAACGTCATAAAGGTAGAAAATATTTATGAATGAATCCAGGAATTTGTTTGCAGTCCTATGGTTGATAGGGGTTCCTGGCTTTTTTACAGAATCGCTTTCAGGGCCGACACCAGCATGTTGACGTGGTTGGGCGTGCTGCTTTCCCCCATCAGGCCGATGCGCCAGGCTTTGCCGGCGAACTGCCCCAGCCCGCCGCCGATCTCGATGTTGTACTCGTCGAGCAGGCGCCGCCGGACAACTGCGTCATCCACGCCGTCGGGTATCCTCACGGCATTCAGCATGGGCAGGCGGTAATCGGGGTGTACGATGAATTCCACGCCCAGGGCTTCCAGTTCCCTTTTCAGCAGTTCGTGGTTGCGGCGGTGCCGTGCGAAGCGGTTTTCCAGCCCCTCTTCCAGCACCAGCCGGTAGGCTTCCCGCAGGGCGAACATAGCCGACACGGGCGCCGTGTGGTGGTATGTCCTTTTGGCGCCGGCCCAGTAACTGCGCACCAGCGACAGGTCGAGGAACCAGCTCTGCACCTTGGTATTCCTGCGTTCCAGCGCTTCTACCGCCTTGTCGCTAAAGCTTACCGGCGACAGCCCCGGGGGTGCGCTCAGGCACTTCTGGGCGCCCGAATAGATGGCATCGATGCCCCATTCGTCCACCTTTACAGCCGTGCCGCAGTAGGAGGTCACGGCATCTACCAGGAAGAGCGCGCCGGCCTCGTGTGCCAGCCTGCCGATCTCTTCCAGTGGTTGTAGCACTCCTGTCGACGTTTCGGCATGCACAATGGCCAGTACCTTGGGCCGGCAGTGTTCCAGCGCTGCTTTTACCTGCTGTGCGTCGATGGGCTCGCCCCAGGGCGCTTCCACGCGGGTAACCCTGGCGCCGCAGCGCTCGGCGATATCCGCCATGCGCCCTCCGAACACACCGTGGATGCAAATGAGGGCCTCGTCGCCAGGTTCCAGCAGGTTCACCAGGCAGGTTTCCATGCCGGCGCTGCCGGGGGCCGACACGACGAAGGCCAGGTGGTTGTTCGTCTGGAACGTCAGCTGCACCATTTGTTTGATATCGTCCATGATATCCACAAACTGGGGGTCGAGGTGGCCGATGAGCGGGGTGGCCATGGCCTTGAGCACGCGCGGGTGCACATCGCTGGGGCCTGGGCCCATGAGGTAGCGCCGGCTGGTATTCAGTTCACTTTGATATGCCATAAAAGGTGGGCTTGCTTTGCCTGCAAAATAATGTAAAAAAAACCGCCGTGCACCAGGTTTTTACAGTGACTTTTATCAACAGCCCGGCCTTCAATAGCAGCTGCTGGCGAACGATCCGGGCGCTTCGGCTGTTGTTGCTTTTCAGGTGAGGCCACGTGAAATTTATGTATCTTTGAGGCTTAATATTTTAGGATAATAACATGTTCCCAGAATACGACATAATAGTAGTCGGCGCCGGGCATTCCGGTTGTGAAGCCGCCGTAGCGGCGGCCAACATGGGCTCTAAGGTGCTGCTGGCAACGATGAACATGACGACCATCGCCCAGATGTCGTGCAACCCCGCCATGGGCGGAGTGGCCAAGGGCCAGATCGTTCGGGAGATCGATGCACTGGGCGGGTATTCGGGCATCGTGACGGACCATACCATGGTGCAGTTCCGCATGCTGAACCGCTCGAAAGGGCCGGCCATGTGGAGCCCGCGCGCGCAGAGCGACCGCCTGCTGTTTGCCCAGAAGTGGCGCAGCATGCTGGAACAAAACCCCAATATCGACTTCTGGCAGGAGATGGTCACCGGGCTGGTGGTCAAAGACGGCCGGGTGAAAGGCGTGCGCACCGGTATGGGGCTGGACATTCCCGCCAGAGCAGTGGTGCTGACCAACGGCACTTTCCTCAACGGCATCATCCACATCGGTGAGAAGCAATTCGGCGGCGGGCGCGCCGGAGAGAAAGCAGCGAAGGGCATTACGGAGCAGCTGGTGGAGCTGGGTTTCGAAGCCGGCCGTATGAAAACGGGCACTCCGCCCCGCGTCGACGGCCGCACCCTCAACTGGGACGCAATGGAAGTGCAGCCCGGCGACGAAAACCCCGGCAAGTTCTCCTATACCGACACTCCGAAGCTGGAGCAACAGCTGCCCTGCCACATCACCTATACCAGCCCCGAAGTACACGAAATGCTGCGGACGGGCTTTGGCCGTTCGCCCATGTTCAACGGCCGCATTCAGGGGCTGGGGCCGCGCTACTGCCCCTCTATCGAGGATAAGATCGACCGCTTTGCCGACAAGGGCCGCCACCAGCTGTTCGTCGAACCGGAAGGCTGGAACACTGTAGAGATATATGTCAACGGCTTCTCTTCCTCATTGCCGGAGGATGTACAGTACAAGGCCCTGCGCATGGTGCCCGGCTTCGAGAATATGAAAATGTTCCGCCCGGGCTACGCTATCGAGTACGATTTCTTTCCTCCTACCCAGTTGAAAATCACGCTGGAGACGCACCTCATCAAAAACCTCTTTTTCGCCGGGCAGATCAATGGCACGACGGGTTATGAGGAGGCGGGCTGCCAGGGGCTGATGGCAGGTATCAACGCCCACCTGGCCGTAAAAGAAGCGGAGCCTTTCATCCTGAAACGCTCCGAAGCCTATATCGGCGTGCTCATCGACGACCTGGTCAACAAGGGCACCAAGGAGCCGTACCGCATGTTCACCTCCCGTGCGGAGTACCGCATCCTGCTTCGCCAGGACAATGCCGACCTGCGCCTGACCCCCCTGGCCCACAAGCTGGGCATGAACGGCCTGGAAGGCCGCATGGAACGGGTGCGCCAGAAGGAAGAAGCCGCCCGGGCCATCGAAAAGTTCTTTCGCGAGTACAGCGTCGAACCGGAGCAGGTGAACCGCTATCTGGAGGAACAGGGGACCGCCCCTATCAGCCAGAAGGTAAAACTGCACGGCATCCTGCTGCGCCCGCAGATCGACGTGCCCGCTCTGCGCCGTCTGGCGCCCGAAGTGGATGACTTCCTGCAACCCTACGAAGCGGGGTTTGTAGAGCTGGCGGAGATCAACATGAAGTACGAGGGCTATATCGAGCGCGAGCGCGAGCAGGTCAATAAGATGAACCGCCTGGAATCGGTGCGCCTTAGCGACAGTTTCGACTACCAGCAATTGCAGTCGCTATCCAAAGAGGCCCGGGATAAACTCTCCAGGATAAAACCCCGCACTATCGGGCAGGCCAGCCGCATCAGCGGGGTGTCGCCGGCTGATATTTCGGTGCTGCTGGTGCACATGGGGAGGTAGGTCAGGCCATCTTGAGCCGGACTTCCGTATCCAGCCGCGACGGCGCCGGCCCGCCATAAGTTCCGTAGACGGGGACGGTGCGATCCTGGAAGGCAGAAGCGGCCATAGTAATGTGGCGCGCGGTAACGGGCGTACCCTGGGTGGGGTCGAAGGCCCGCCAGCCGGCGCCAGGCAGGTATACTTCCACCCAGGCGTGCAGCTCATTCTTTTCCAGTTCCCGTTCCGTCCAGGCATAACCACTGACAAATCGGGCTGCCAGCCCTACCGAATGGCAGACGGCGATCATGAGCATACTGAGGTCGCGGCAGGAACCCCGGCGGTGCAGAAAGGTGTCGGCGGGGTTGTGCGGGGGGCCGTCTTTACGGAGCGTATAGGTGAATTCATCATGCAGGCGCCGGCACAGCAATTCCAGGAAGGCGACCGTCTGGTGTGAGGCCTCTTCCAGCAGTGATGCCGCCCATTGGGCCACAGGCTTATCAGGTGGCGCTGCCGCCTTATACCGCTCCAGCAACCGTGCCAGGGGCCCCGAATATTCAAAAGGCATCGTGGCGGCATCGAAGGGATAAACGACGAAATGGAGCGGGTTAAAAGGATGGCATTCGGCCTTCATTTCCATGACCACTTCCAACTGACGGGTTGGCCCGTTGAAATAGGCCCATTGCGAGTTGTTGCCTTCAACATCCAGCTCCGAATACAGGCCGCTGGGGCTGGGTGTGATAGACAGGCGGTGGCTGAGGAGCCGCTGGTGCTCACCCAGGCGTGGCCAGAGGTTGAGGCGTTGGGGCCCCAGGAGAACAGGTTCATCGTAACGGTACAGCAGCTTATGGTAAATATGCAGGACGGGCCACCCTTCAGCCGGAGGCTTTGTTTTATTGGTCAGGCTTTTCTCCATTGTTGTGTTCAACTGGTTTGAGCGCAAAGTACGCTTCATAAATAGCTTCTCCAACTTCATTGTTACGCCTTTGAAAGTTATCCATGTATTCGTGCAGGCCGGCCGTCACGATCTCGCTGGCGTCGGTGAATTCCAGTTCAGACCGTAACTTTCCCAACACCCTTGCGGCTTTGCCGGTGGATTTTTTATCGCCGGAGATAGCCAGCAGCGATTGTTCCGCCTGGGAGAGGCAGTAGTAGATCGAGCGTGGAAAGTGGCGGTCCAGCACCAGAAAGTGTACGATGTTCTCAGGAGCGAGCACCCGGAACGCTTGTCTGTACATATTATAGGCGCTAGCTGATTTTAGCACGGCCGACCATTGCAGCAGGTCGAGGTTGGACCCGATGGCCGCCACTTTGGGCAGCAGGATGAAGTATTTGATATCGATAAAGCGCGAGGTTTTGTCTGCGCGTTCTATGAACCGCCCCAGCTGGCTGAAATGCCAGCTTTCCACCCGTGCCAGCGTCGAGTCGATGATACCGTAAAACAGCTGGCTGCCCATTTTGATCTCGTTGAAGAAGCCTTGCCATTCGCTCATTTCCCAGCTTTTGCTGCTTTGCAGTTCCCTGACGTGGAGGTAAAACCCGTTGAGGTGCTCCCACATTTCTTTGGTGATGCTTTCTCTGACACTGCGCGCGTTCTCTCTGGCCTGCTGGAGGCAGCACAGGATGGAATTGGGGTTGCGCTGGTCAAAGCTCATGAACTGCAGGACGGCGTCGCGGGTAGGCGAGTCGAAAAGCTGTTGAAACAGCTTTTGATCGGCATTGACGGCCAGCAGAGGCTCCCACTGTTCTTTTTCGCTGGGAGGCATATCGAGTATGAGGTTGAAGTTGACGGCAATGAAACGGGCGTAGTTTTCCGCCCGCTCCATATAGCGGTTCATCCAGTATATCGAATTGGCAACACGGCTCAGCATAACGGCAGTTTGATGGTGGGTTATGATTTTTTCAGGTCAGTACAGTACCCAGGTATCCTTGCTCCCTCCCCCTTGTGAAGAGTTGACGACCAGCGACCCCTTGCGCATGGCGACCCGGGTGAGCCCTCCGGGGATCACCTCCACTTTTTGGCCATAGAGGATATACGGCCGAAGGTCGACATGGCGCCCTTCGGCCCGGCCGTCGATATTCGTCGGCACTCTCGACAGCGATATGGTCGGCTGGGCGATGTAGTTGCGTGGGTTAGCTTCCACCCGCCGCCTGAACTCCTGGCATTCCTCGCGGGAGGCCCTGGGGCCGATGAGCATCCCGTAACCGCCTGCCTCGTTGGCCTCCTTCACAACCAGTTCCCCGATGTGTTCAAGGACGTATTTTCTGCTTTCGTCTTCTTCGCAGATATAGGTTTGGACATTGGGTATGATCGCTTCTTCGCCCAGGTAGTATTTGATAATGCGCGGTACGTAGGCATATACGACCTTGTCATCGGCCACGCCGGTTCCCGGAGCGTTGGCCAGCGCTACTTTGCCTTTGCGGTACGCATCGAAGATGCCGGGAATGCCGATCAGTGACTGCGGGTTGAAAGCCAGCGGGTCGATGAAGGTGTCATCGATTCGACGATAGATCACATCAACCGTTTCGAAACCGCTGGTCGTGCGCATTTTTACCTGCCCGTCCACTACGATCAGGTCGCTGCTTTCTACCAGTTGAACGCCCATCTGCTGGGCGAGGTAGGAGTGCTCGAAATAAGCCGAATTGTAGGTGCCCGGCGTAAGCACCACCACCGTGGGCGAGGCTTTGCCCGACAGGCACTGCAGCATGTCCAGCAGCCGGGTCGGGTAGTCGGAAATGTGCTGGACATCCATCTTCTCCAGGATCTCTGGGAAGGCCTTTTTCAGGATCTCCCGGTTCTCTAGCATATAAGACACACCCGACGGGCATCGTAAATTATCTTCCAGCACCATGAACTGGCCGGTTTCATCCCTGATCAGGTCGGAGCCCGTGATGTGGCACCAGATGCCACCCGGAGGTTTCAGCCCTTTGCATTGCGGCAGGAAGTTTTTGCTGGATTCGATCACATGCCTGGGCACGATACCGTCCTTAAGGATCTTCTGCTCGTGGTACAGGTCGTCGATAAAAAGGTTGAGTGCAGTCACCCGTTGTATGAGCCCCTCTTCCAGCCTGCTCCATTGGCGCCCGTTGATGATGCGGGGTATGATATCTATCGGCATGATGCGCTCTACGCCTTCATTTTCGGAATAGACGTTAAACGTGATGCCCATAGACATCAGGGCCCGTTCGGCCGCATATTGCCGGGCCATGAGGTCCTCGCCCTGTACCTTGGCGACCTGAGAAAGGAAGAAGGCGTATTCGGGGCGTACCTCCCCATCCGCCTTGAACATCTCGTCATAAAAACCATCGAGGGCGTAGCCCGAAAACAGGCCGGGTATCATCTGCTGTTCCATACGACATCAGGAGTGTAAAGGTGAAACTACTGTCAAACTGGTTTGTATGGAAAGGGCTGGAATAGCGGTGTAATAGCTGTAATTCAGGCAAGGCACTGGCCTTCAAACAAGCGCTTAACGCTAAAAAAGGCCGGCCTCCAAACAAGCTCTTAAAGTTATAAAAAAGAATTAATAGAAGCGTGTAAAAGAAGCGTAACTGCAGGCTGCATCTTTTGCATGGCCTTTCGGGCTGTGCCTTTAGCCCGTGGTGGCCAGCGCGTGCACCACCTCGCACATCTGCCCGAACTGCGCCTCCATACTCTCCAGCAATTTCAGCTGTGCCCTTGCCCGTTGCAGGTTGTGCTCTTCGTGCTGTATCTTCTGGTAGTAGACATCCCCTTCCAGGTAATCCATCAGAAAGCGCAGGAACTGTTCATAGGTGATCAGTTTGGCGCCGAAGGCCAGGTATTCCAGTTCGGAGGAGGTGAGGAAAGAGCGGGCCTCGCTGAGGTAACCTTCGGCGAAGGCAGTGAACATACCTATATCCATATCTACTTTTCCCAGGTCAGGTTCATCTTCCCGGGCCGGATTAGCACCGGATCGGATGGCGTCGCCGAAATCCGACAGGGCGATACCGGGCATGACGGTATCCAGGTCGATCATACAGAGGGCGCTGCCTTCCCGGGAGAATAGGACATTGCTGATCTTGGTGTCGTTGTGGGTTACCCGACGGGGAATGGCGCCTGAAAACACCAGGGCCATGAAGGTGCGCATTTCTTCTTCTCTGGCCAGGATGGCCTCTATTTCCAAACGGGTACTGTTCGCGCGCAGGAGCACATCGGCCTCGGCCACCTTATGAAACCTGTCGAGCCGGTGCGCTACATCGTGGAAGTGGGGAATAGTGTCGTGCAGGCTTTCCGGGGCGAGGCCGGCCAGCCGCCGCTGGAAAGCGCCTATGGCCCGCCCTCCTTCGAAAGCGATGGAAGGGCTCTCTACCTTTTCATAGGCCATCGCATCCGGTATGAAGCGCGACAGGTTCCAGTAGTTGCCCTGCACATCGCGGTGGTAATACAGCCCGGTGGTAGCGGGCAGGAATTGCAGCACCCGCCTTTTTATATCAACCACCCCTTCCGCGGCCAGCCGGCCCAGCAGATGCTGCGAGGCCCGCACCTTGTTTTCCGTCAGGGCAGGTATATCCCTGAAAACGAAGTGGTTGATGCGCTGGAGCACAAAACCGGCGTGGTGTTCATTGTGCACTTCGACGAGGAAGGTGTCGTTGATGTGGCCCTGGCCCAAGGGCCTGGCCCGGCGAAAAAAAGCGCCGGTATCGAATTGGGCGAAGATGGTTTCCAGTATGTGATTCATAAGTAAAAAGAGGCTCCCGAAGGTAATGATTTTTCTCATCAGCGGGCCTGACGAATATCATCCCGGGCACAACCGAAAGGCCGGAACTTAATGTATGTAAAACCACTAGGCTATGCGTACTATCGAAAAGATCTTCCCGAACCTGTTCGCCGCCATTGGCATCACTCTGGCCGCTTCCTGGTTTGCCCTTATCATTATGGGCAAAGCATCTCTCATTACCAACGTATTGTTCCTCTTTGGCGTAGCTTTTATCTTCGAATTGTATTCCAATAACCAGGAGATAAAGGCTGCTAAACGAAGCCGTGAAGATGAGGAGGCGCTCGACGGTATGCTCCGAAAACTGGAAGAAGAGCATGAAAGCGCTGATCGGGAAGTAGAGGACGAGCTTTTCGTATAACCCGGCGGCCAGGTTCACCCCGTCACCCGCTCACCCGGCCACCCTATCTCGTTCCTGGCCCTGGCCTTTCCCCTTGTTAGCGCTTGTTTGGAGGCCAGCCTTTGAGCTAAAAAAGGCCACTTTTCGCTATCAAATCCGGCCTCCAAACAAGCTCTTAGCGGTAATAATCTGCCATTTCCATCAACAGGCCGTTGACCACGTCATTCCAGTTGCGGACGCTTTCATTGGCGGAGATGGCGATGGTGGCCTGGTATTCTGGAAGGTACATAATGATGGAGCGGTAGCCCATGAGGGAGCCGGTATGGCCCATGTGGAGGATGCCGTGGTCATCCCATAACCTCATGCCCAGGCCGTAGTGGTCGCCCCCGACAGATGCGCCGATATCCTGGGTCATTTCCTGAAGCGAGGCTTCTGAAACAAGCTGCCCTGTAAAAAGGGCCTGGCCGAAGCGGGCCACGTCGCTTGGCGTAGAGACGATAGAGCCGGCGGCGCCGACGGCAGAGAGGTGGTATTCGTAGGCCCGGGCGTTTTCCGCCAGGCTGTCGAGGTGGTTGCGGCGGGTGCTGAAGTCATCATAAGTGGTCTGTTTCAGCCCGAGCGGTTCGAAAATGTATTCTTTATATGCCTCGGCAAGGGGTTTTTTCAGGACGGATTCCACCAGTTCGCCCAGCAGGTAGAAACCGGTATTGGAATAACCGTAGTGGGTGCCCGGGCGGAAGCGGGCGCCACGCAGGGCGGCAAAGTGGTGGATGTCCTGTTCTGTCCAGGTGCGGTATTTCCAGTTGCCGCGGTAAAAAGCGGGGTGGTTGAGGTGGTCGATGACCCCTGCTGTATGGCTGAGCAGCTGGCGTATAGTGATCTCTTTGCTGAAGGGTATGTTTACAGGCATCAGGTTGTAGAGCGTGTCGTCGAGCTGGAAGTAACCTTCCTCTACGAGGCGCATCACCAGGGCGGAGGTGAACAGCTTGGAAACGCTGGCCACGCGATAGCGGTAATTGGGGGCGGTGGGTTCGTTATTCCAGGAGTTGGCCCTGCCGTAGACGGCCGTTTCCAGGTGTCCGTCGGGGGTGACGATGGCTGCTGAAGCGCCCAGCAGGCCCTGTACTTTGGTAGAGCATAACGAGGAGAACGCCTCTTTCAGGTGCTGGGCTGCAGTATGCCCGTAATCCACTTTAAGGCTGATCATCTTGGTGCGTACCACGCGCCCGTCATCGGCTTTGATCGTGAAGTAGTATTCCCCTTTATCGGCTCTTTCGGGATGGCCCTGGAGGCGGTGGAGCACGGGGTCAAAAGAGAGCCATTCAGGCAGGTTGTAGGCTTTAACCTCCACCTCGTCATTGTCGATGTCTTCCACTTCAATATTGAGGGAAAAATCTCTTTCCGTGAACGCCTGTACATTATCCTCTGTTGGCGCCAGGAAAATAGGCGGCGTATTGAATGGGTCAGAAACAGCTACTACCAGAGCAGATAGGGAAAGCAGGAAAACCGCCAGTCGCCAACGTACGTATTTCATAACAGGCCAATCTCTTTTCTAGGGGAACAATCTATACTTTAACTTGCTGTGGGGGCGCCCTGACGGGAACCTCCGCATAAATACGAATTTTCCTACGTAAACCGGATAATAATGTTTCGCTTTTTACATGCCATTAACAACACTGTTTGCCTAAAACGCCTGTTGGCGGTATCCTTATGGCGCAGAAAAAAAATCGGGCCGCAGGCAACGCTTTGGCGGTTTGGGGAGTCTAACCGAATGTACATGCAATCCAACGCCGGAAAAATACCGGAGGTTTGAACAAATACAGAGCTTAATGAGAAGGCTTTTGGGATACTTGGGAATAGGATTGATGGCTTTTTTTTATGCAGGTTGCCAGAAGGATATTGACGTCTTCGAACCGGCAACCCTTACTTCCGGCGACATTATGCGCTTTTTCGGGAATGCACAGCCTCCCCTGAAGTTTTACAGTTGGGACGTTTCCGAAGCGCAAACGATCGTTCTGCCCGGCAAAGGGCAGGCTATCATTCCTGCCCATGCGTTCGAGCATTCAGATGGCAGCCCCGTAAGCGGGGCCGTCGAGGCCCGCATGGCCGAAGTTTTTGACAAAGGCAGCCTTATCCGGCACAATATGGTTACGGCCTCCGGGCTCCAGCTGCTGGATATGGTTGTCATGGCCTATCTGGATGTACAACAGGATGGCCGGGCGCTTCGCCTTGCCGAAGGGCAAAGCATCAGCATTCAGCTGGCCGACGAGCAATACGACCCGGAGATGCGGCTTTTCTCGGCTGCAACATCCGACGGCGGGCAATTGGAGTGGGCAGAACTGCCATCCGGCAAAAGCGCCGTGATGCCTGCTCAGGTACTTGACCCTTTGTCCAATCAGTGGAAAGAGGGTATAGAGATCCGTTCGTACACGCTGGGGTGGCTGCAGTGCGCCCGGTATGCCGGCAACGTGGCCGGCAAGGTGCCGGTTTGCGTAAAATTGCCGCTGGGTTTTTCGGCGCGCAATACCGCCGTTTACCTGGCCCTGCAGAATGTCAATTCGGCCGTAGCGTTCAACGACTTTGACGAAGTGCTGCCTGAGGTGTGCCGCGAAGGGCTGCCGGCCGGCTCCAAAGCGGAGATCATCGTCATTGCCGAAGGTGATGAAGAAGAATATTACTTCGCCAGGCAGCCAATTATCATTACGGAGCATCTTACTATTAGCGTAGTGCCTCAAAAGGCCGCGTTGACTGATATCCTTTTCGCCCTCGATGGGCTCTAGCCCGGGGTTTTGAGAAGGTTTTTATTCAGAACACCACGTTTTCCTTCAAATATTTTCCGAACCGCCAGCACCAACACAGGAGCTGGCGGTTTCGCTTTTTTATACCCTCCTGTTCGATGAAAAAAGCGTGATCGGGCGCACAAATTACTTCTTACCATTTATTGCTCCTTCGGAATATTTCCCTAAAAAAACAAAAACAAAAAAATTTAATTCTGCGACTTATGGCGCCGTGGCCCTTGTGTGACGAAAATCACTTTGGAGGTTGATTTTTCTCATCATTCTGCCCTCTGAAATCCTGGATTTTCACGTCAGATTTCACAATTGACACAAAAATGACAGAGGTGACAAAAAAATGACACAAGGCCTGAATAAAAATAAAAATTCTCATACATCTAAAAATTAAGCCATGAGAGTAAGAATATTCTTCGCAACGTTACTAAGCCTGGCACTAGCATTGAGTTTTTCTGCCTGTGAAGGCGACCAGGGGCCTCAGGGCCCGGAAGGGCCAACCGGCGCCACCGGCCCGGAAGGGCCTGCAGGGCAGAATGGCGCTGAAAACTGCCTGGACTGCCACGGGAACAGCCAACTGATCACGGCAAAATTATTCCAGTGGGAGAACTCCTTCCATGCACTGGGAGGCCACTACGACAGGAACACCAACACCTGCGCAGGCTGCCACACCAGCCAGGGCTTCCGCGAAAGGATAGCAAGCGGTGAAATGAATACGATGGCAACGATCGACGACCCCCTGCCGATCAACTGCTACACCTGCCACAACATCCACCAGACTTACTCAACGGCAGACTGGGGCCTGACGGCAACCGAACCGGTTACGTTCTGGGTGGGCGGCAAGACCTCCGACCTCGGCGAAGGCAACCTTTGTATCAACTGCCACCAGGCAAGGGTACCCAGCCCCGCACTGCCTGAGCCCGGCGCAACCGACATCGTCAACCTGACCAACAAGCGCTATGGGCCGCACCACGGCGCTCAGGGCGTGCTGTTCAGCGGCGCCGGTGCATACGAAGTACCTGGCCCTACGCCATATACCAATTCCGTACACACCAGCCTGGTCGAGAACTCCTGTATCTCCTGCCACATGGCCACCGTAGCAAGCGGCCGTAGCTCAGGCGGGCATACCTTCCGGGTAGAGTCCGAAACAGGCTCACTCAATACGGCAGGTTGCGCACAATGCCATACCGATAATACCGAACTGCTGGCCAAGGTAGAAGAAACCCAGGCAACGATCGATGACCTGCTGCTGCAACTGGGCACCCGGATGAACGAACTCGGCCTGCTGGACGATGCGCTCGAATATGCCGTGACGCCCAAGGATTTTACCAGCGAACAACTGGGGATACTGTGGAACTATCAGTACGTAAAAGAAGACAAGAGCCTGGGCGTGCACAACTTCAAGTATGCTAAGGCCCTGCTGGAAAACTCCATTGCGGCCCTGAACTGACCAAGCTATCAGCGCAGCGCTATGCTGCCCGGCACCGGAAGAACGGCCCGAGCCGTTCTTCCGGCCGCTATGCCTGCCAGGCCGCCATTTTTCCGAATAGCATCTATTTCACCCATAACTTGTGGCCTAAGGGCCAGGGGTGAAAAATCAATTACCGACATCATGAAGAAGCAATCCATTCTTTCCGTCCTGGCCGCGGCCTTATTGCTGTTCAGCATGCTGGCGCCATCGGGCTGTTCTTATGACTCGGGCATTTTGTCCATCGAGCCTCCTGATGTGGATACCACTATTCAGGTGAGTTTTTCAGAGGATATCCTTCCGCTTTTCGAGGAGCTGAAATGCAACATCAGCGGTTGCCACAGCACCGGAGGTACTTCCCCCGACCTGTCGCCCGCCAATGCCTATGACGAGCTCATACAAGGAGGTTATATCAACGCTGAAAAGCCGGCAGACAGCGAACTGATGCAATGGCTGCTCGGCAACAGGGCTCAGCCCATGCCCCTCTCCGGGCCTGATGATATCCTTAATGAAAAAGTGCTGGCCTGGATCATCCAGGGCGCTAAAGACAATTAAAATACACTATCATGAACAAGTTACCGCTGTTCTCCAAAACATCTCAGGGCGCTAACATCCTCGTATGGATGTGCACTTTCGTTTTCCTTCTGCTCGCCGGCGCCGTACAGGCCCAGGAAGAAGAAGCTGCCCCCGAAAAAGACACCCGCCCTGTGCGCAATACCTTCGAAAGCGTTTGGCTGATAGACAACCAGACCGTTATGGTGCCGATCAAAGGTACCTTTGAAATGGATATCCAACACCGCTTCGGCACCATGGATAATGGTTATGACGATTTCTGGGGGTTCTATGCGCCTTCCAATATCCGGCTGGGCTTCAGCTACGTGCCCGTAGAAAAGCTTCAGGTCGGCTTCGGTTTCACCAAGGAGCGGAAGATGTGGGACTTCAGCGCTAAATACGCGCTCTTCCAGCAGGGGCGGGAAGGTGGCTGGCCGGTGAGCGTCACCTATTTCGTCAATGCCGGTATCGATACCCGCAACAAGAAGAACTTCCCGGATAATACTTATGAGGGCTCCGACCGTTTGTCCTATTTCCACCAACTGATGGTGGCCCGGAAGATCAGCAAGGCCTTCTCATTGCAGGCCAGCGTCAACGTCGCGCACTTCAACTTCCAGGAACTGGTGCCTTCAGACGCTGACCCGGAGACCCTGCTGCAAATGGAAAACGACAACCTGTCGTTGTCCTTCCTCGGGCGCCTGAAGGTAAGCCCGACCCTGAGCGTCATCGCCAATTACGACCTGCCGCTGACCGATAATGAGGTCAACAACCCGAACCCAAACCTGAGCTTCGGCATCGAGGCCGTGTCCAGTTCTCACGCCTTCCAGATCTTCGTCGGGCAGAACTACAACATCGTTCCGCAGCTCAATAATACTTTCAACTGGAAAACAAACCCGGACAAGGGGTTCCTCATCGGTTTCAACATTACCCGCTTGTGGAATTTTTAAACACGACTAAGCAACGGATCCTCTAATTGAAAAAACTGCAGTCATGTCAGAATCATCAGAAAACAGCCGCCGGGATTTTTTGAAGAAAGGCGCTCTGGGGGTCACCCTCGCAGCCTGGGGCCAGCTGGTCTTTTCCTGCTCGTCTTCCGGTGAAGGCCATGAGCACGGAATGGCGGAACAAACGGATACGGTCAAGGTGCTTACGCCCGACGGGCAGCTGGTGGAAGTCAACCGCGCTCACCTCATGCATGCGCACCATACCCAGGAGGTCAGTTACGAAGAGGCCCGGACAGGCGTCCCGGGCAAAAAATTCGTCATGGTCATCGACCTGGCCCGCTGTACCAATGCCCGCAGGTGCGTATCTGCCTGTCAGAAGATGCACCACCTCCCTCCCGACAGGGAATGGCTGACGGTCAAGCTGATGAAAGACAGCAAGACAAGCGAACCCTACTGGTTCCCGAAAACCTGTTTCCACTGCGACAACCCGCCCTGCGTGAAGGTATGCCCGGTAGACGCTACCTTCAAGCGGCAGGACGGGCTGGTGCTCGTCGATAATACCCGCTGTATCGGCTGTAAGTTCTGCATGACCGCATGCCCCTATTCCACCAGGGTTTTCAACTGGGGTGAACCCGGCGAACCCGCCGATATGAAAACGCACTACTCCTCGCCGGAAACCAGTATTCCCGGCCAGGTAGGTACGGTGGAGAAATGCGACTTCTGCCCCGATATGGCCCGCATGGGTAAACTGCCGGATTGTGTGACGGCCTGCCCCAACGGCGCCTTTTTCTTCGGCGACCAGAACGAGGATATCGTCACCAACGGTTCTGAGACCTTCCGTTTCAGCGAGCTCATTGCCGAGCGCGCAGCTTACCGCTATGGCGAAGAGCTGGGCACTGAGCCGCGGGTATACTATCTGCCGCCCGTAGACCGTATCCGCCCTGCCGAGGAGGCTCTGGAGGAAATGCCGGAAGAACGGAGAAAGTTGTACGAGGATCAGCTGTAAGGGATCGAATTTATTTGTGGACTCGATAATCATCAATGATGAAAACCGTTGAGCTCAATAAAAAACAAACCGCCATTGTACAGGCGCTGGAGCCCCAGTTTAAAAAAGCAGGCATCGTATACCGCTTATGGGTAGGCCTGCTGCTGGCCCTGATCCTGTTTGGCGCTTATGGCCTGTATAAGCAGATCGCCATCGGGCACGTTGTCACCGGTATGCGCGACAACGTGGTTTGGGGGTATTACATTGCCAACTTCATTTATTTCATCGGCGTGAGTTATGGCGCGGCCATGCTCGCGGCCATCCTGTATTATTTCAAAGTGCCCTGGGGGCGGCCTATCATACGGATCTCCGCCCTGGTCGCTTTCATTACCGGCATCATTGGGCCGGTATTCATTCTCCTGTGCATCGGCCGTTTCGACCGCCTGCACTACCTCTTCATCCATGCCCGCGTCCAATCGCCGATCACCTGGGACGTTATGGTGATCTCCACTTACCTGGTAGGGATCACGGTATTTGCCTACCTTTTGCTGGTCAAGGACTTCGCCATCCTCAGAGACAGCCCGCTGCTGGAGCTGCCCTCCTGGCGCAGGAAGCTGTACAGCGCGCTGGCATTGCGGTACAAAGGCACGGAAGAGCAGGAAAACCAGATCGACCACTCGACGAAATCCATGGCCTTTATCATGGTGCCGAAAGTGATCCTGGCCTTCGCCGTATTGTCCTGGATATTCGGTATGTCGTTGCGGCCGGGCTGGCACAGTACGATCTTCGGGCCGGCTTACGTCATCTCGTCGGTTGCAACAGGCATCGCGTTGATCATAGGCGTGATGTGGGTGTATCGGAAGTTATTCGGTTTGGATGAATACCTGACCGACCAGCATTTTCGCAAGATGGCCCTCATTTTGCTCGTGCTCGTCGCAGCCTTCGGCTATTTTACCTTCTCGGAATACATTACCAGCTGGTACAGCTCCGGAAAATGGGAAGCAGCGGTGACGGCCAAGCTTCTGGACTTCGATGAGTTCGGCTGGGCCTTCCACCTGGCCAATCTGTTCGGGATCATCATCCCGATCATTGTCATTGCATTCCCCAGGCTGAGGACGCCGAACAACCTCGCGCTTATCTCCCTGCTGCTGGTCGTGGCCGTTTGGGTAAGGCGTTACCTGACCGTAGTACCTCCGCTGGAGACGCCGCTGCTTCCCGTACAGGACGCTCGGCCGGAATTCTTGCACTACAGTGCAACCTGGGTAGAATGGGCATTGGTGCTGGCAGGAGCTGCTACTTTCTTCATTTTCTTCACGCTGATACCGAAGCTGATCAATGTGATCCCGATCTCGGTATACGAAAAGGAAAACAAATAAAGTCAGAACGCAATGAAAAGATCAAATTCCATAAATTGGCCGTTCTCCTTCGGGCATTGGATGCTTGTCCTGCTTCTGCTGGGGCTGTCCGTCAACGTATGGGGCCAGGAGGAGGAAGAAGAGCCGGAACAGATCAGTAGCCGGATGAGCCTGTCCGCTGTTCAGCGCGGCGAGGATATGGCCGAGTTGAAAGCACTGGCCAGGGCAAAGATCGACGGGCGCTTTACGGGCCTGCCCGGGCTGGAAGTGGCGTTCTTCTCTTTGTCGGATACCCTTGAAAAAGAGTTGGGCAAGGCTACGACCGATGAGGATGGCATAGCAAGCCTGTCCATTTCCAAATCGGAACTGTATGCCGATACTGCCGGCGCTTTTATGCTGGCGGCCCGCTTTGACGGGAATGACGAATACAGCGATAGTGATGACGAGATCACCATTACCGCAGCAACGATAGGCCTGGAAGCCCAGGAAGAGGATTCCACGAGGACGCTTGTCGCAACGCTCGAAAGCAGAGGATTGCCGATCGCGGAAGCCGACGTGTACTTCTACGTCAAAGGCACATTCCGGCCGTTGAAGATCGGCGAGGCCACCACCGACGAGGATGGGATGGCGTCCGTAGAGTTCCCTGCCGGCCTTCCCGGAAACCCCGACGGCAGCATCGACATGTTTGTCCGCCTCGAGGAAGATGATACGTACGGTACTGTAGAATCGGGTGTCAGCGAACCCTGGGGCATTCCGGCAAAAGAGTCGGCCAGCGTTACCAGGGGGCTGTCGAGCCCCAACCCGCCCTTGTGGCTGCTGCTCACTTTTGTCGCCCTGCTGCTCATCATCTGGGGGCACTACCTGGAGGTGATATACAAGCTGTTCAGGTTGAGAAAAAAAGCTGCGGAAAACTAAAAAAATATGGTGGCCCTTGCCGCCGTTTATCGTCAAAAAAACAGAAATCAATCATCAAAAACCAAAGCCATGAAAAGTAGATTCATTGTTGTGATGGCCGTTTTAGTCGTTGGGTTTTTTTACGCCAATACGATCCATGCACAATCAAAGGATTGGGTAGTTCCTGACAAGTATAAGAAGATGGAAAACCCGGTCAAGGCCGATAAGGAGTCGATCGCCCGCGGTAAGTCGCTGTGGAGCCTGCACTGCAAATCCTGTCACGGTAAGGATGGCCTGGGCGACGGCCCGAAAGCAGCCAACCTGGATACGCCTGCCGGTGATTTTACCACTGCCGCTTTCCAGAAGCAAACGGACGGCGCTCTCTTCTACAAATCCTGGATAGGCAAAGGTGACATGCCTAACTACGAGAAAAAGATCCCAGAAAAAGAAGACGTCTGGCACCTGGTCAACTTCATCCGCTCGCTGGACGACTAATATTTCATCAGAACGCAGGATTTTTGAGAACGTGCCTGTATGAGGGCCGTTAGGACAGAGGGCCACTTTGTACAACAGAGTGGCCTTCTTGCATTTTTTTACTCCACACCCATCATCGGCGTATGCGGCGCAAGGCCAGCAGATAGCCTACCAGGAACAATACGCCACTGGCCAGCAGGCTCACCAGGATCTCGGGAGGGAAGAAGCTCAGCTGTTCCTTGCGGAACTGCTCGCTGACGCGCACGGTGGCTGAATAGGGGAAAAGCCAGGCATATTCCCAACCGGCGCCGATCGCGCCGGCTATCGTGAGTGCCAGCCCCGCTCCGACGGGGCGGATAAAATCGCGCCAATAGAAACTCAGCAGGAACTGGATGGAGAATACGCCCAGGACGGCCAGGAAGAACTTGATGAAAAAACGCGCCGTCATGCCGAAGGAATTGAAATCCTGGAAGCCGATCTCCGGCTTCAGCACGGCCAGTACGTTACCCACCAGGTACAGCCATCCGCATAACAGCAGCGAAAAGGCCAGGATGAGCAGGAAAGCGAAGGCCCATTTCGAGAGGTAGATAGTGAGCCGCGGATACGGCAGGGTGAAGAGGTTTTTCCAGGCGTTGGATGCGTGTTCAACCTGATTGGTGGAGAAGGCGACGACCATAGCGTACATCGGCAAAATGAGCACGGCGTAGAGCCCGAACACATTGGCCGCCATCATCTGCCAGGGGTCGGCGCCCATTTTTGCAAAATCTTCGCTGCGGAAATAGAACAGGGCAAAGGCCAGGCCCGCAATGAGGGCGGGCAGCCAGGCCGCGGTGGCCAGCGCCAGGGTGCGGCGCGACTTCAGGAATTCGCTGCGCAGGGCGAGCCAGAACTTGTTCATAGGGCGTCGGCGGTGTTGGTGATCTCGAAAAACAATTGTTCCAGGCTTTTTCGGGCCCATTCCAGGGCATAGACTTTCACGCCCTGCCCGGCCAGCAAGGTATTGATGCGGGCGGCTTCCTCCCGCCCTATACTTCCCAGGTTCAGCTTCTGGCCAGCCATATTAGCCGTGATTCCATGTTGCCTGAGCAGTTCCAGGCATTGTAGGTTGTCGCCGGTGTCGAGGTAGGCTTCCTCCCGTGCACCTTCCCGCAGGCCGGCCATCGGCCCCTGGAACAACAGGCGGCCCTGGTGGATGATGCCGATGTCGGTCACAGCTTTCTCTACTTCGCTTAGCACGTGGCTCGACAGGAATACCGTGACCCCCCCGGCGGCCAGATTGGCCAGCAGTTGCCTGATCTCGCGGATGCCGTTGGGGTCCAGGCTGTTGGTCGGCTCATCGAGGATGAGCAGCTCAGGGGACGACATCAGGGCCTGGGCGATGCCGAGGCGCTGTCGCATCCCCTGCGAGTAGGCGCTAACTTTTTTGTGGCGGGCATCGAACAACCCAAGCTGCCGCAGCGCTTCTTCGGCCCTGCTTTTCGGCAACCGCAGCAATAGCGACCGGTTCAGCATGTTCTCCCATCCGGTGAGGTGGTGGTATAGTGCGGGCTCTTCGACCAGCGAGCCGGTTCTGGCCAGTATCTCCTTGCGTTTCTTCCGGATGTCGGCCCCAAAGATGTGCACCTTGCCTTCGTAGTTATCCAGCAGCGACAACAACACCTTAATGGCCGTTGTTTTGCCTGCCCCGTTCTGGCCGATAAAGCCGTAGATGGCCCCGGGTTTCACCTGTAGCGAAACCTGGGCGAGCGCCTGCTGGCCAGGATGATAGGCGAAGCTGAGCGCCTCTGTTTCGATCAAATACTGATAGTTGTGGGCCATAAGCAATGTTTGCGTTCAATCTACGACATGGCTTGGGAGCATATCGCGAATAAAAAAGATGCCGTCCGTCATCTCAGGCCATTCGGCATACCAGTTCGCATAGCCATACAGGCGCGCCTGGAACGGGTGTTCGAACGGGAAAGTGGCCAGCGCTCCCCTGCGCAGGCAGGCGTTGGGGTAGCCGGTATCCGCCCATAGGTATTCCAGCGATTTATTGCTGCAGGCCGGCACGTTGCGCAGGCCGGACTGCAGGCTGCCGTACCGGCCAGTATACGCGGTGAATGACAATACGTAGTACTTATCTCCGTACCACTGCTTCAGGTAGCTGCCCATGGGGTGCATCGCGTCCGGGTATTTCAGTTTCTGGCGTTCGTAGCCCAAATGGGTGTTGGCGGCCCAGATAATAACCTTCCGGCCGGGGAATATCTCTTCTTTCAGCCAGGCCAGGTTAGCGGCCATGACGCTATCGCGGACGTTCAGCGCCGAGTAGTCGGGGTTGATGGCGTTCATTTTCCAGATAAAAAAGTAATAGTGTTTCAGCCCTGAAACGCCTCTTTGCATAAGCCTGCCCTCCAGCGTTGCCGGCTGCAGCCGGGCTGCCAGGCGGGAGAGCGAATCCAGCTGTGCAAAGAAGGCCTGCTGGAAAATGGTATCCCGCTTCCAGTGAGCGAAGTTTTTCGGGCTGTCGGGCGCCAGCACCTGCCAAACCAGGGAGAAAACACTTGAGTCGAAACCGGGATGCTCCTGCTGCAGGAACCGGCAGATAGCGTCGGCCCGCACCTGGGGTGGCAGGTTGCCGGACAGCTGGCAGTCGAAACCGACAAAGGGAGGGGTGCTGGCATCCGCTATGGCCGAGCCGGCGTATTGTCGCAGTTCCGCCACTTCGCTGCTGTTGCTCCAAATCTTGAACACCCCGGCGCGAAAGGCCGAATCGATAGTGGCCCCGCCTTCGAAGGCCTGTAAGGCCAGGGTACAGTCCAGTATGCCGGATTCGAAGGCCAGCAGGGAAAAGCCCATCTCCTGGTGCAGGAATTTCACGAGCCGGGCCTTTGCCAGGAAGGTGCTGCCGTCGCCATGCGATTGCTCGCCCAGGCCGATGATCTCTACGCCTTTTAGTTCTTCCTTTAGGAATTGAAGATCGGAGAAAATCGTGTCGCCCGGGTTTATAGAAAAGATGGGGATAGACTGCTCCTGCAGCCATGCTGTTTTTTCGGCTTTCCGGGCCGGCTCCGTCTGGCAGGCCGCAAGCGCCAGGGCCGGCAACAGCAGGAAACCAATACGGGGATTTTGAAAAAGAAAGGAGAACATGGGTTTCAGGGCTGCTATTTTTCCCAAAGAAAACCGGAAAGAGCGATATCCCGAAAAAAATCGGATAAACGCGGGCGATCTGCCAACGAGCCGGGGATAACGATGGATAAAAGGAGGGTTATCCCCGGATGGGCCAGGCACATAGGGCCCATCCGGGGATGAGAAAGAATAAAGCAGCAGTGCGTTACACTTTCAGGAATATCTTCTGGCGGTACAGGAAATACAGGAACAGCCAGCTGATGAAGGTATAACCGATAGCGTGCAGCAACGGCTGCGCCGCTTCGGAAAAGTAGCCGATCAGGCCTCCGAAAAGGAAGTCCGATGCCTGTTCAAAGGAGATCAGCCCGCTCTGTGCCAGGTAAATGGTGATGGGGTTGAGCCCGATGACGACGAAGAAGAACGCCCACCGCTTTTTCTCCCATACATCGATGATGAGGTAAAAGATGGACAGGAACACCAGGCTCCAGCCGCCGGCGAAGAGCACGAAGGAGCTGGTCCACAGGTTCTTGTTGATGGGAAAGAACAGCCCCCAGAGGTATCCCAGCAGCAGGAAGGCCAGGCCGGCGGCCCCGAGCGTCAGGCCTTTGCGCAGGGCGGTGAGCCCCTGCCGTTCTTCGCGCAGGAAGTGGCCTGTCAGCACGCCCATCAGGGCGGTAGAGACGGCTGGCAGGGTGGAGAGGATGCCCTCGGGGTCGTGTACGCCCAGATATAGGCGCCCCGGCAGCAGCAGGCGGTCGATATAGGCCACCAGGCTGCCTTCAACGGTGAGGTTGCCGGCGCCGTAACCAGGTACAGGTATAAACGTCATCATCAGCCAGTACGCCACCAGGATGCCTGCGAACCAGATGGCCTGGCCGCGGCGGTTGAAATTGAGGAAGATGATGGCGGCAAAGAACCAGCCCAGGCCGATACGGGCCAGCACGCTGGCATAGCGCATATTTTCCCAGTCGAACTTCAGCAGCCCGTTATAGGCCATGCCGAAGAAAACGAGCAGCAGCATCCTTTGCGCAGCATGCCGGTAAAGCTGCTGCTTGCTGTCGCCCCGTTCGAGCCGCTTGTTGAAGGAGTAGGGCATAGAGACGCCGGCGATGAACAGGAAAAGGGGGAAAATGAGGTCGTAAAAGTGGAAACCGTTCCATTCTACGTGCTCCATCTGATGCGCCATCCAGGCGAATAGCCCCCAGCCGGTGAGCTTGGCCAGCGCGTGGACGATATGTTCGCCACCCATGATCCAGAACATATCGGCCCCGCGAAGAGCATCGAGGGAATAGACGCGCTTGGGGGGTTGGTTAGCAGGCTTTTCCATAGTCAGGGGAATAGTTTTGTAGGATAGGGTTTAAAGCAACAAAATAGGAGAAATTCCGGAGAATTTTAAAAGGGAAATACCTGGAGATGTATTACCCAGGCTGGGCCGTATTGCTTTGAGCATAAATAGGAGGTGTGTTTTACCGAGTTTGTTCGTAGATTTAATGGGTAAAATCGAAAGCGCTATGCTGGCCTCGTTACCACAATTTATGCGTATTAACAGCTTGTTTGGAGGCCAGCCTTTGGGCCTGGTAGCTTTCTTTTTCCTATTCACGCCCATGCTGTACAGCCAGCCGGTGGCGGCAGACAGCCTGCGCAAGGCATACGAACAGGAGCGCAACCCGGAGAAAAAGCTTGAGCTTTACTATGACCTGGCCCTGGAGATAAAAGAGCTTGACCTGCCTGCTACTTTTTCCTATGCTGATACGCTCGAAAGAATGGCCCAGGCTGCACATTATGCCAAAGGCGAGGCCCGGGCACTCAGCCTTCGTGCGCGGGCCACGTATGAGCAGGGGGATATCGACGGGGCTATTCCGCTTTACCGGGACTTGCTTGTACGTTATCGGAAGATCGGCGACCTGGAGGGCGAGGGCGGCGCCTTAAACGGCTTGGGTGCGTGTTTTGCCGAAAGGCATCAATCCGACTCGGCGATGGTTTATTACATCAGGTCTGCCGAAGTCAAAGAAAAAACCGGCAACCTATCGGACCTGGCCAGCGCTTACAGCAATATCGGCAATCTCTTCCAGGATGAGCAGGCCTACGACAAAGGCATCAGCTATCTTGAAAAAGCGCTGAAAATACGCCAGGAACTGGGGGAAGATAAGCGCATCATTTATACCTACAACAACCTGGCGGTGGCCTATGGCACCAAAGGCGATATTGAGCAGGCCATGGCATACGCCCGGAAAGGGATCAGCCTGGCATTGGAGCAGGGCAATAAATTTGTCGCCGGCGTGATCAGTGGCGGCATCGGCAATTTGCTGAACAAGAAGGGCGAATATCGGGAGGCCATACGGTGGTGCGAGCAGTCGGCAGCACTACTCAAGGAAGCCAACCGCCGGCCCAACCTGGTCTTCCCGCTGGTCAATATGGCGACAGCCTACAACAGCCTGAACGAGCCGGCCAAAGCCCTGTCCGTTGCACAGGAAGGTTATGCGATCATGTTGGAAACCGGCCAGGTACAGCCGCTGGAAGTGTATTACGAAGAAATGGCCAAGGCGTATGAAAAAATGGGCGACTACCACCAGGCCTATTTTTGGTTCAAAAAATTCATGGTGCTCGATGATTCGCTGTTCAAGGCCGATAATGTGCGCAACATCGCGGAGATGGAAGCCCGCTACGAAACCCAGAAGAAAGAGGCGGAGATCGCTGCACAGCAATTGCAGCTGTCGGAGCAGCAACGGCGCCTTTTCCGCCAGCGCACCTGGATATTTTCCCTGGCGATGGCCATACTGGCGCTCGCTATGTTAGGCTACCTTTTTTACAACCGCTACCGGCTACGCAAAAAGGCAGAGCTGGATGCTGCGCTGATCCACGAACAAAAGCTGGGCCTGAACGCCGTCATCGAAGCCCAGGAGGCCGAGCGCCGCCGTATTGCCAAAGACCTGCACGACAGCATCGCCCAGCAGCTGGTGGCGCTTAAACTTGGCTTTGACAAACTCCACAGCAAACTGGCTGCCAGCAGCCCTGATGACGCCCGGCAATTGGGCGCTATGGCCCAGCAATTGGATGCTTCCTGTACCGAAGTGCGCAACATCTCGCACGTGATGCTGCCGCCTGCATTAGAACAACACGGCCTGGCGCCTTCGCTGGAATTGTTGTTGCGCAACAGCTTCCAACAGGTGGGTATCAAAACGGAATTTGAGTACTACGGCCTGCCCGAAGTCCTGGATGAAAAAATAGAGGTAGGCATCTACCGCATTGCCCAGGAACTGGTGAACAACATCCTGAAGCATTCCGGCGCCGGCAGGGTGGCATTCCAGCTCTACCATGCCGGTGGCAACCTGGTACTGAAGGTGGAAGATGATGGCCGAAGCTTTGATTTTGAGGCCGCCCGTGTGAAAGGGAGTATGGGCCTACTCAATATCCTGAGCCGGGTGGCCAACCTGGGCGGGGCCTTTTTTTCAGAGCCGGGCCGCCCCCAGGGCACCATATCTACTGTCAGAATTCCACTATAGCCTATGGAAGACAACATAAAAGTGATACTGGCCGACGACCATCAATTGGTCCGGCAGGGCATCCGGGCCCTGCTGGAAGAGCTCGGTTTTATAGAAAGCGTAGCAGAAGCTTCCGATGGCCGGCAGGTGCTCCAGCTCCTGCGCAACGGGCTGAAAGCCCAGGTTGTATTACTCGATGTCGAGATGCCCGGCATGGGGGGCATCGAAACCCTCGAACACCTTTCCCGCGATTTTTTTGGCGTCAGGGCTATTATGCTTACGATGTTAAATGACCGGGCCGTTATTCAGCGTGCGGTAGACAAAGGCGCAAAGGGTTATATATTCAAAAATGCTTCCCTTGCCGAGCTATCGGACGCCATCAGCAAGGTGGTGGCAGGAGGAACCTATTTTGCCAGCGATGTGGCCCTGGCGCTACTCCAGCCTTCTTCTGATGCCGGCAAACTGCTGAGCCAGCTGTCTGAACGGGAGGTTGAGATCCTCAAGCTCATAGCCGAAGGTTTTTCCAGTGCCGAGATCGGCAAAAAACTATTCATCAGCCCGCGTACAGTGGATACGCACCGCAACAACCTCATCCAGAAGCTACAGGCCAACGGCATCGCCGGGCTGGTTCGTTTTGCAGTGCTTAATAAGCTGGTGTAAGGCCTTTCCCATCCGAAAATACGCAGATCTGCGTAGCGCTTTTACAAAAACCAACCGATGCCAGGCGCGATACGGTGGAAGTAGCTTTGTGCTATCAGGACATTCCATTGTTTCGGATCAAAAAAATCAGATTAGCCATGAAAAAAACGCTGAAAATTGCAGGCATCGGGTTCGGCATCCTTCTGTCCATTGTGTTGATCGCGGCCGCCTGGGTTCAATTTACCCCTATGCCTGTTTATGATGTAGTTCCTCCTGTCGTTCAGCTGCCCACCGATTCGGCCAGCCTGGCCAAAGGGAAAAAGGTTGTCGAGCTGCTTTGCGCGCATTGCCATCTCGGCGACGACGGCAAGATGAGCGGCCGCCTGTTTTCTCCGGCTTCCGACCCGTTCGGGGAAATATGGTCAGCCAACATCACCCAACACCCCACTAAAGGCATCGGCCGGTATACCGACGGTGAACTGGCCTACCTGATGCGTACCGGTATTAACCGCGATGGGCGTATAGTAGGTTATATGATGTGCCACCCTAACATGTCGGATGAAGACCTGGCATCTATCGTCGCTTACCTTCGTTCGGGAGCGGATATTATGCAGCCTTCTGAGGCCGTCCATCCTGCGCCGGCCTATCTGTCATCTTTTATGGTAAAAGCGCTGATCAAGTTTGGCGTATTTAAGCCACTGCCTTATGACGGCAAACCCATAAGCGCTCCTCCTGCTACCGAGCAGGTTGCCTATGGGCGCTATCTCGCCACGGAATTCTATGAATGTTATACCTGCCATTCGGCCAACTTCGAAACCAATAACCTATTGGAGCCGGAAAAATCCCCCGGGTACTTCGCCGGCGGCAACCCTGTGCCGGATGAGGCGTTCAACACCTGTATTTCCCCAAACATAACCCCCAGCAAAGAACACGGTATCGGCAACTGGACAGAGGATCAGTTCCTCGTTGCGGTAAAAAGCGGCACCCGCCCCGACGGCACCCTCCTGCAGCACCAGATGCCCCGTTTCGCAACGCTGGATGACACTGAAGTGCGCGCTATCTGGGCCTACCTCCGAACAGTGCCGCCCGTGGAGGAAAGCCCGCTACTGGCAGCAAAGGGCGAATAAAAGGCATTTCGAACTTCTACCCGGAGGGAAAATACACTTGTTATACCATTCCTGAGCGGGCCGGCCCCGCCGGAGACATCAAATGCTATAAAACCTTATTTTCTAATCTTCCAATCAGATCATCATGAATGCTAAAATCTTATTGGCCACTTTGGCCGGCACCGTCGCCTTCTTCATTATGGGATTCCTCTCTTTTGTGCTTATGGAAGACGTTTTCGTAGCCAATCTGGGTTCCGCTACCGGCGTAATGAAAGACCCGCCGGCATATTGGGCCCTCATCCTCGGCAATGTCTTGCTGTCTGCTCTGATCGCCATCATTTTCGGCTATTGGGCCCAGATAAAAACATTCTCTGGAGGCCTGAGGGCCGGCGCTCTGATCGGCTTGCTGATGACGGGAGGTTTCGACCTGCTGTATTACGGGTCCACCAACGTCATGAAATTGAATGGAGTAGTGATAGATATCGTTTCCTATGTGATCATTACGGCTATCGTTGGCGGGGTGGTGGCCTGGGTGCTGGGCAGGGAAAGCAAGTAAACAAGCTTTAGAGCTTGCTTGGAGGCCACCCTTTGGGCTAAAAAACGCCACTTTTTTCTACAAAAGCGGCCTCCAAACATGCTCTATGCTACGCGTACCGTAGGAGCGTACAGGGAAACAAGAAAAAGCTGGATTCCCATCAGAAAAAAGATTAACTTTCCGCTCTCATACCCGCCGGGACGTTAGCTCAGTTGGTTTAGAGCGCAGCTTTCACACAGCTGAGGTCGTTGGTTCGAATCCAATACGTCCCACTTCTTCTGTTTCCTAGCGGTCGGCGCCCAACTGTCCGACCTCGTAACCCTTCGAATAGGTCCGGTTCTTTGTCCGCGTCAGCAGGCGCGCGTGGCGGCGTGGCGGGAGCAAGCGTTGGGCCCAGGCGCGAGTACGGAGCAGGCCTTCCACCAGCCTGCGCAGCCATACAGGAGGCAGGGGGAAGCCCACCGCCCGAAGCATAGGCTCGTCGATCAGGGCATGGATAAAAGGAGCGCCCAGCGGCCACAACCATTTGGGTAATACCCAGCTCAGCATCAGGTTGCGCGTTGCTTCGGCAAGGGCTTTGTTGTACGCTGAATACTGGAAATGCTCGCGCTCGAACGCGATGTTAAAGCGCTCAAAAGCTTCGTAGCTCTCCGGAATGTCCTTGATGGCCATTCGCCGGCCGATCTCGCGCCACAGGTAGTAGGACGATTCCTTTTCCTGCTTCGTCAGCCGGCGCCAGCCGAAGCGGGCGTTCCACCGGATGGGCTCGTAGATGAAGGTCGACAAGGTATACAGGTATTCGTCGTTCGGAATGCGGTACCGGCCGTGTTGCTCGTTCATGCGGCGCAGAGCGGCCCGCCCGCGGGGGCTGTCGTAGCCGTTTTCCATGATCTCAGACAGGATGAGCACCGTATCGTCGTAGCGCTTCTGTGTGCGCTGCAAAAACTCGCCGGTTTGCACCAGCAAAGGGCTGCCTTTCGCGATGCCGAACACCCGGAATAGCGCCAGCTCCAGAGAACGGGTCGTATCCCAGGGGAATTCGTAACACGCCAGCAGGTAGGAAATTTCCTGGCAGTCCCGCTCGGCGTCGAGACCGGCGATGTATACTGCACGGGCCTTTCGGGAGCGGGTTTTGAGAATGTGTTCCGGAAGATGGCTGTGCAGCTCCGGCATACTGTCAGTGGGTACGCTAAAGGTGGTTTTCATGATACAGGTTTGTACCTCAAAATACGGGTTTTTACCTTTGTTTTACCCTTCACTGCCCGCACTCCTGCTGCCAGAGCCCCTGCACCATCCTCTCTTGTCCGGATTTCAGATACCGGCGGTATGTGCTGAATGACATATTCAGGAAATCGGCAGCCCGTTCCTGCGAGCCGACGGGGTTAATGAAAGTGCGGTACAGCACACGGGCGTATTTCCCATCCACTGGTGATTGTTCGATCTCCTTTATTTCCTGTTCCACCAGGCCTTTCAGGCAGGCGATCCTGTCAGCAGCGGCAGCTTCCATACCGGTATGGCGAAACACCAGTTGCGATTGGATCAAAGGGTTTTCTATGAGCTCATCCCTTTGATGGAAGGACTTCAGGGCAGCGACTACGGCCTCGGCAAAGGCATCTTCGCTGAGCACCATCACATCCATGGGGGTTGTTTGCAGATGCTCCTCCAGCGGCCCGCCAAGGCCTCTTTTGCCGAGCATGTCCAGCCAATCCGGAACGGGCTGTTTGCGCCAGTCGTGCATAAACCAGCCATACGGGATGGCTCCGGCCCTGAAATCGAGCTGTGGCGCCTGCTGAATGCCTGCGTAGGTGAACATTTGTTCCCAGAACTGGGGGTGGGCACAGGCAACCATGCTGATGGCGAGGCCGGGCGTAAAATAATGCTGGACGATGGCGAGGAAGATGCTGCTCTGTTGGGGAGATACCTGCTGGTAACTTTCCCGGGCCATCCACATGCGGAACATCACGGCTTGCTCACCGCTGCGCAATTGCATCTGTTTCCTGCAATGCGCCCAGGCCTGGGCCACCGCCGGGTCGCCGATGGCGTCGTCGGCCTCAAGCTCATGGGCCTTGATCTTCAGGAGGAAAGCCTCGGGCCTTTTGTTGGCATCACGCCATACCAATACCTGGGCGGCCGGGTGGTTTTTCCAGAAATCGAATGCCGCTGCACTCTCCTCTCCTTCGTACAGGCCGATCATATCCAGGATCTCGGGAATGTCGGAGGGCTGCAGCGTGTCAACCCACTGCTCGCCCGATTCCTGCCAGTCGAAAAATGGGCGCACCATAGGGTGCAGGCGATGCAGGTAGATCAGCTCGTATAAGGTTTTGCGCTGTTCCAGTGCATTGGCGGTACGGAGGCGGGTAGCGTAGTACCCCCGCGCTTTTTGGTAGAGCGCCTGGTAATAATCGGGGTGCCGCCAGCGCAGGTCGGCCAGCAGGGCCTCGCGGATCACGTCATGCGGATAAAGGCCTTCTCTGTTATCGCTCATGAACGACAGCTGCCGCAGCCAGTCGAATAACTCGGCGGCGGATTCCATGCCCATGACTTCGGCCAGCACCGATTCGGTAGTGATGTGGGTTATGGCGGCGATTTCCAGTGCGGTGCGGTGCGCCGGGCCGGGAACCTGCTGCAGGAAAGTATCCAGCAAGGCCCGGACCATGCCGGGCGAGCTTTCCGGAGAGAAGGGCCGCTCCGGGTGGTGCGCGAAGATATCGGATACCAGCGATAGGGCCAGCGGGTGGCCGTGGGTGAAATCGAGGATGCTTTGCATCTGTGCTTCCGGCACATCCTGGTTGGCGAGATAGGCGCGGCTTTCTTCCATGCTGAAATTGCGCAGGGGCGCCACATCCATCAGGCGTTTCCAGCCCGGGTCGGTTTTCCAGGCCAGAGATGGCGCTTTACGGCTGCAAATGACGGTGCGGACACAAGCAGGAAGTTGCGGCAGGAAATCCATCCGGAACCAGTCGTCGAGCGGGCTTAGCTTTTCATAGGTATCGATAAATAAAACAACGCGGGGGCCGAGAGCCCTAAACGCTTCGGGAATATCTTCGATGTTTTTGGCGCCCAGGGCATTGCTCAGTGCTTCTAATATCGCCGAGGGGTGGGCCTGAAGTTGCTGTCCGTCGAGTGAAATAGCGGGCAGGTTCCATTCGGCACATATTTCCGATAGGTGGCGAAGCAGGGCCGTTTTGCCCTGCCCACCCGGGCCATGGATGTGGAGGAGGAAACGCAGAGGCCTTTCGGATTGAGCTAATGTTTTAAACAGGGCGATTTCCTTTTCCCGCCCTACAAAGGCCTGGCGGCGCATCTGGCGAAGCATATCGGAAATTCGGCTGGGCATGGCGTCAACAGGGTTGGTGTGTAATAGGGATGTGGCCATTGCTTTTATTCCCAAAGTTAATTTACATCATTCCTTTGATACAATCCCGTGAAAAGTGGGTTTTGATATCCCCGAAAAAGGGGATTTTTAGGTATTCACTTGCCGGAAAGGCAGGAAATACCCAATATTTATAAAAAATAAGGCCATGGGAACACCTATCGGAAGATGGCTGCCGGCCGTTTTGGGGGCTTTGCTACTGGCCCTCCCGGGCGGTTTCGCCCAGGATGCTCACCTCCGCGACAGCCTGCTGGCCCAGGCCAGGCAGGCGGATCATGATACGGCCAGGGTATGGGCGCTCATGGAAGCCGGGAAGTTGTACCACACCCGCAATCCCGATTCGGCGCTACTCTATCTGGAAGAAGCCCTGGAGCTTGCCAGGAGCATCTCCTTCGGGCGTGGTGTGGCCAGGTGCCTCATCAATGCCGGTTATGCGCATTATGACAAGGGGCAGTATGACGAGGCGCTAGCCCTGTACCGCGAAGCCCTGCCGATCTGTGCGCAATTGGGCATGAAACGCGAACTGGTGGCTGCCTACAACAATATTGCCAATGCGTACAATGCGCAGGGGCACCGGCGCCTGGCCATCGAAAATTTCGAAAAGAGCATTCGGGCAATGGAAGGGGCCGACCTGCCTCCGCATTTCCCTGTTGCCGTACGGAGCAACATCACTTCCCTTTACAATAACCTGAACCTGTACGATCAGGCACTGGAGAACGGCAGGCAATGCCTGGATCTGGCGCGGAAGATAGACGATCATACCACCGTCGCGATCTCTCTGTCGGATATCGGCAATGCCTTTCTTGGGCTCGATCAGAAAGATAGCGCCATGTTCTATTTCCGTGCTGCCGTCGACTCCGCCCGTGCGCAGGGGCACCGGCAGCTGCTTGCCACCAGCCTGGGTAATGTGGCCGACCTGCTTCGGCAGGATGGCAGGATGGCCGAGTCGGAGAAAGCCTATGAAGAGGCGCTGGTTATGTCCAAAGCTACCGACGACCCGCAAAGCACTATGTACAACCTGCACGGCCTGAGCCTCCTGTATCTCGATAAAAGGGATTATGGCCGGGCTAAGGGCTACGCCCTTGAAGCGCTGGAAAAGAGCAGCCAGGAGGAGGGCGATTATGCTTACGCTTTGTACCTCACCCTGTCGGATATCATGCTGGCCCAGGGCGATATGGAAGGTTATGCCGGCTACCGGGAAAAATACAGGCAG
The DNA here is from genome assembly GCA_020636255.1 of Lewinellaceae bacterium. Taxonomy (GTDB): domain Bacteria; phylum Bacteroidota; class Bacteroidia; order Chitinophagales; family Saprospiraceae; genus JACJYE01. The sequence continues at coordinate 24,177 of JACJYE010000007.1, read as the reverse complement.
TTGCGCAACAAGCTGGCCAACGGCGCGCTGGTAGGTGCGCTACAGGAATTTGAAACGAAATACGAAACAGAACAAAAAGAGCAGCGCATCCGGCAACTGGAACAGGAAAGAACGATCGCTCAGCTCACCCTGCGCCAGAAGAACGGCCTGTTGGTTGCACTGGGTGTTTTCTCTGCCCTGCTCGTATTGCTGGGGGGCCTGGGTTACCGCAACCTTCAGATCCGCAAACGCGTGGACGGCCAGCAACTACGCATTCAGCAGCAACAGATCAAAGAACTGGAGCAGGAGCGCCAGCTGCAAACGGCCAACGCCATTATGCGCGGGCAGGAAGAAGAGCGCAGCCGTATAGCGCGCGACCTGCACGATGGGCTGGGGGGCATGCTTTCAGGTGTAAAACAAACCTTATTCGCGATGAAGGGTAATCAGGTTATTTCCGAATCGGCCACGGCCGCACTAAGCAGAGTGATCGACGGCCTCGACCGCTCCATCAATGAACTGCGCCAAATTGCGCGCAATATGATGCCCGAAGCCCTGCTTCGTTTTGGGTTAAAAGATGCGTTGGAGGATTATTGCAGCAACCTGGCCCGCCCCGGGGCCCTCGATGTGCATTTTCAGGCCTACGGCATGGCCCAAAGGCTGGGGCGCGATACGGAGATCGTTTTGTTCCGCATCGTCCAGGAATTGGTTAATAATGCCGTAAAACACGCCGGCCCCAGGAACATTATCGTGCAGCTTATCCGCGACGGGCAGCGCCTGCACCTGACGGTAGAGGACGATGGCCAGGGGTTCGGCCCGCAGCTTCTGGAAAAGGCAGCAGGCATGGGCTGGATGAACATCCGCTCCAGGGCAGCTTACCTCGGCGGGCAGCTCGATATTCAATCAGCTCCGGGCAAGGGCACTTCTGCCAGCCTGGAGTTTACTTTAAAATAGGCTACTATGATCCGGGTATTTATCGTCGACGACCATCCCATGGTAGTGGAAGGCATACGCGCATTGCTGCAGGATGAAGCACAGATCGAAATGTCGGGTTCGGCCCCTGATGCCTTTGCCGCGCTGGAAGCCATTCGCGGCGACATGCCGGATGTGGTGTTGCTCGACATCAACCTGCCGGAGGTTAGCGGGCTGGAGCTTTGCCGCCGGTTGCGGCAGGAATTTCCCGGCCTGCACATCCTGGGCATGAGCACTTTTAAGGAGCGCAGCTACATCTCCAGGATGATCAACGAAGGGGCTTTGGGTTATGTGCTGAAAAGCGCCTCTAAAGAAGAGATCGTCAATGCCATTACCCTGGCGGCGGCGGGCAGGGCATACATCAACGAAGAAGCCCTGCAGGCCCTTGCCGCACCGCCTCAGGCGCCTACCCCCATGCTTACCTCCCGTGAGAAAGAGGTGCTGGCCTGTATCGCAGAAGGGCTCACCAATAAAGAGATAGCAGCCCGGCTTTTCATCAGCCCGCTCACGGTCGACAGCCACCGCAAGAACCTGCTTGCCAAGTTCGGCGCGGGCAATACGGCGGCACTGATCAGGCTGGCCGTCGAACAAGGGCTCGTATGAGCCCTTCGCTCTGGCCAGTACAGCGCGCGGTGCAATGCGCTCCAGCTGGCCTCTTCAGCGCCGGTGTAGCCAGGTAGGCGGCGGCGGTGGGGGCACAGCCAGCCGCTCTTCCGGCGTTTTTGCGCTCCGGCGCAACAATTCCAGTTTCAGGCTTTCGGCGCCTTTTCTCATGGCCCAATGGTGGTTGGCGGAAAAAACGGGGCGCAGCAGCCACGACAAGCGCCGGAACAACGGCTTGTCGGCGCTGACGTTCCAGTCGTAAAGCACCTCACAACGCCCATCGCCCAACTCGCGGAACGACCAGACGCCCGTCCCGTTAAAGTCGCCTTCCGCTTCGAGCGCAAAGCCATTCGGGAACTCCGCGCGGGTTACTAGGAAAGCCCAGCGTATGGTATAGGGCAGCCAGCCCTTGGTGTGCAGGGCGACGCGTTTGCCCACCCCTCCGGGGCGCCCCTTTTCCAGCACTTTGGCCTGCAGGTAGACGCTGGGCCACCATTCGGTGAGGGATTCTACGTCTTCAAGCGTGCGGTACACTTCTTCGCTGCTCGCGGCCATCACCCAGCGCGTGGTAAAGTGGTATTGGCTGGCCATAAAGATTTATTTACTTGCCATTGGGTTGACCCCGAGCTGTGCCAGGAATGCCAGCTGGTTGAACTGAACGTGCATCTCCCTGATCTTGCCATTGCTATCGAGGGTGGTAAATGCCAGCCAGGGCACTGCTATGTCATTGCCGGTAGGCTCGATACCCATCAGGACGCCGGTATGTTTGCCGGAGGCGATACCCCGCATGCAGAGCTTTCGCCCGTCGCAACTGGCGTCAAGTAAGGTATGGGCCATACCTTGAAAGGCTGCATTGAAGGGCTTGACCTGCATATCGAAAAAGCCCTGTAGGTTGAGGGGGTGGGGAAAATTCGGGTGGTAGATCGTAAAATCCGGTGATACGCAGGCCTTGAGGCCTTCAAGGTCGCTGGCATCCATGGCAGCGATAAAATTGCGGCCGGTTTGCGTAAGGTCTTTGCTGGCAATAGCCTTGCCGATATTATCCGTATCGAGGTAAAGGTGGTGGTAGGCCACTTTGCCATCCGGGGTGATCTCCCAGGCCATGGCCCAATCGGATGCGAAGGGCGCCCCTGTGGCCTGTGCGATGCCTTCCACATAACCCATAACGCAGGCCTTATTGCCCTCGACGACATATTCGTAAGGTTCAAAACGAGTGATATTGAGTTGCTCGTGCAGTTGAGTGAAGAAATCCAGGATGCTGGCCTTGCCCTCGCGTTTACCCGCATAAGGGCCTACACGGCCGGGGTCGATCCAAATGATGTCATCCGATAAGGCACTTATCAGGCCTGGAATGTTGCCCTGTGCGAAATCCTGGTAGCATTGTTTCACAACATCCAGGGGAGTTGGAGTTGTTTGGGCCAATAGGATGGAACTGGCGGGCATCAAGAGGAAAGCCAGGGCGCCGAAAATACGTAAGGTTTTCATAATGGAATAAGAATTTAAGTGTATTAAGAAAGTGCTGGCAGCAGGCCGATATGGCGCAGCATAGCGGCCAGGTCCCACAGGTGCCTGCCGGAGATGATCAGGCCGTCTTTTACCTGTATTAAGGAGGCGCCCTGTATGGCCACCTTTTTTCGGGTAGGGGGAATGTTCAGGATGCGCCCGTTATGCGTGCCTGTCGCTTCCCAGTACAGCGATACTTTATCGCCTTCGCACACCCAGTCTATTGGCTGGATCGCCAGGTCGGGGAAGGCGTCAAAGAACTTCCTGATCATTTGCTCCACGCCCTGGCGGCCATGCTGGCCTTTAGGGTCTGATATTTCCTGGCCTTCATATTCCTGGCCGTAAAAGGCCAGAATGCGAGCGGGCTCGCCGCTGTTCCAGGCCTCGATAAAGGCATGGATGTAAGTATGCTCTATCATGTCGGATTATTTTGAAAACTGCTAAAGCGATGCTTTCATGCAACAGCTTGTGCGTGCCCGTCAACGCCGGTGACGATCAGATTGTGGTGTTGTTTGCCCTCGCGTATCAGGCCCTGGCAGTATAACGCCAGGTTATTCCAGGTTTGATCGTAGGTTGCGCGTAGCTTTTTACGAAAGAAGATATGGAAGATCAGGCTTCTGAAAGGATTCCACCTGATATAGGCGTTGGCTTCGGCGCGGGTAAGAGCAGGGCCTTTCCGGTGCAGCGTATACACGACGCAAAAGGCCTTATCCACATTGGTTTCGGAAAAGGAAATGCTGTTCGACTGCTGGTTCAGATCGTGCGATACGACCACCGGGCCATCGGCCAGGCAACGGTGCCTGGAGCCCTGCTGAAAAATGTTGTGGTTGATATCCTGCACTTCCGGTATTGAGCCATCGACCCATTTGGAGCGCCAGGGCAGGTCGGCGATCACATCGAATACCATTTCCATAGGAGCGGGTATCATGGCCTCTGAATGCATCAGATGGGTAGTAGGCCCCGGGATACGGTAATCCTCCGGTGTTGGGCCGGGCACGTAATCCATCAGGGGCGCCAGGGGCAGATAGCAATATTGCACCGGCCCCGAATCGTATTCCTGGGCGCTGTGTTCGACATCGGCCCAGGCGGCGTCCGCTACTTCCACCCAGGTGCTGCAGGCCGCAACCAGTGGGCTGGTGAAAAGGGCGTATTCGTGGTGTTCAATGTCGTTCTTCAGCAAGCGGTGGGCGACAATCACCTCTTTGCCAAACAACTTGATGTATTGCTTTATTTGATTTTGTGCGATTGGGCCGTAGTGGGCAATGAATTTGAGGGTCAGCTGGTGTGCCGACCTGCAGGCGCCGCAGTGGCAGATGCGGTGCGTTTCGTACTTCTTCAGGTGTGCGTGAAAGCGGGTGAACATCCTTTGTACCTGGGCGAGCAATTCCGCCGCCGTCGGCGCCTGGCCAAAACGGTAGTACAATATAGCGTCACCTTCGATCTCGGAAACCTGCAGCCCCAGCTCGTTGGCATCCATCAGGATCTCCAGTAACTCTTCGATGATGTGCTTGCTGTGGGAGATCTCCGTATCGCTGATAAAACGGGTAAAACCACTGATATCGGGGATGAAAATCAGCGCGCTCCGGGCCTCGGTGGTGTTCGGCTTTGCCATCGGTTTTGCTTTTTGATGATACAAAGCTACACCCTGCTTTGGCCCATTCACCAGGCCAAAACCTGTTCACTTATTGTTCAATTGTTCTCCGGTTTTGCCAAAGCGGTGGCCCTGCCGAACCCTATTTCACCACCATCATGGGTATTTCCTCGTTGATATTCAGCAGCGTTTCGGTGGTGCTGCCCAGCAACAGGCGCTCCAGTTTGGAATGGCCTTTAGAACCCATGATGACCAGGTCGGCCTTGGCTTTCAGGCTCTGCTCCAGGATCTGGTGGGCTATATCGGGCAGGTCGCTTTCCACCAGCATGGGGTGAACGTCCTTCTCAAAGCCCGGAAGTTGTTCGGCTATGAACTTTTCGAACCCTTTTTCGTGGTTTTCCTGGATGTTCCGCTCGAACTGTTCCGGGGTCATATCCAGTTTGTACGACATGAGGTTGGGCCGCTGGTAGATGTTCAGGGCAATCACCCTGGCGCCTTTGCCGGCCTGGTTTTTCAATACCAGGGCTAGCTTAAGGGCGCGGCTGGAATTTTCGGAAAAATCGATGGGCACCACGATGGTGCGCAGATGGCCGGGGGACTGCTCGGGCACTATGAGCAGGTTGGTGGTGGCGTGGCGGATGAGGTTTTTGGCCAGCAGGCCGTGATTGTTGCCGGGCCTTTTACCGATCGCCATCAGCCCCTGTTCTTTTTCCAGGGCGATGGTGACGAATTCTTCCAGCAGAGAACCTTCCCTTACCGTATAACTCAGCTTGTCACCACTCAGGTGCGGAGGCATTTTTTTTGTTTCCGCCTGCATGGCCTGAACCACTTCCGCTTCTTTTTCACGGCTCAGCCCCGCCGGCTTTTCCGGATAAACGGCCCTGAACGGCCATACTGGTTTGGGCGAGGGGACGACGTGCAGCAATGACAGGTGCTGCAGCGGCACCACTCCGCTGAAAAACCCCAGATATTTCAATAGTGAAGCATCACTTTTGTCGAGGGCCAGGCCGACGAGGGCTTCTTTGATCTCAAAAGCAGGTGAACCACCGGAAGGTTTGCCGGTTTTTTCTTCGGATGCGGTACGCATAAGGTTAGGTTTTTTAATATTGGGAGAATGTGTTTCTATAAGTAAATAACAGTTTTCGAGGCATTTGTTCAATGATTAATATCAATGCGGGCAATGCCTTTTTGGCTTCCAATCGAGCGCTTACCCACGTTCGGATACTTCGATCTTAACTTTGGGCAGCAGGCGATCCACATCTTTCCGGTGGAACATCCCGAGGTCTTCACGGATGCAGTTGGCAGCGCCACAGGCCGTGCCCAGTCGTGCGGAACGCTCACTATCAAGCCCGCGGCGATAAGCTACGGCCAGGCCTGCCAGCAGGCAGTCGCCGCTACCCACTGCGCTGATGACCCTGCCGGGTTTACACCTGGCGCGGATCACCCGCCCATTGTCGTAGAGGGCCAACCCCTCTTCACCGGCGGTCAGGGCCAGCATTTCGGTGTGTTGCAGGAGGTGCGCTATGGAGTTGCCGCCCTCTGGCGTTATCGCTAGCGCTTCATTTTTGTTGACGTGCACGGCAAAGGGGCGGTGCTGCAAGGCCTGCGACAGCGTTGTGCCGGAGCAGTCCAGAAACACTTTTTTCTCCTGCTGGTGGGCAAGCTCCAGAAAAGGCCCGTAGGGGTCGCTGGGTGCGCCTGGCGGCCAGGAACCGCTCATCACGATGCCGGAAGCCTGCGGGACCAGCTCCCGGAAATCGGCCAGCAGCCGCTGGTAGTCGTTCGGGCCGATCTGTGGGCCCATGCCCAGGATCTCCGTATCCCTGGTCTCGGCGTCCGGGCTGACGATGGTCAGGCAGTTGCGGTTCCAGTCGGCCAGCTGGGGCCCAAAGCAGGCCACACCCAGGCGGTTGCATTCGGATTGCAGCCATTGGCCGGTAGCGCCACCCCATACCCCCAGCAGCACCGCCGGCTCGCCGAGCTCGGCAATGCCCAGCGCTACGTGCAGGCCTTTCCCGCCCGGGTAACGGCTCTCGCGCTGCGCGCGGGTGACGGCGCCCTTTTCCAGCTTTTCCACCCACAGATAGGTGTCGACGGAAGGGTTGGGGCAAAAACACAACAGGTATCCGGTATTCAACGAGGCCATGGCGTATCTCCGTGCTTTGTTTGATTGGGGCCCGAAAGATAGCGATAAAGGCGTAATCCGCCACAGGTTCAGGCGGCCAGCTTCCTCGTTTTTAGAAACGCCAGGGCCTCTTCCCGGTGCAGGTACAGTACGATCAGGCAGCTCACAAAAACGGTGATGGCCAGGTAGAAAACCAGGCCGCCGTCGCCCTGCACTTCTATGCCGAGCTTAGTCAGGTGAGCCAGTATGGCGCCGCTGATGACGCCCAGCCCTCCCACCGCGCCCAGCCAGGCCGTGCGCGGCACGATCAGCAGCAGGCTGACGACCAGCTCGGCGATGCCGGTGCCGATGCGCCCCCAGGGCTCAATGCCCAGCGTGCTGAAAATGTAGATGCTTTCAGGCGCAGCCGAGAATTTAAAATACAGCGTCTGCAGGAAGATGCCCGCTGCCAGCAGGCGGAAGATCCACGACAGGATGGTTTTGGCTTTCATGATACAGTGATTGTGGGTTTTGTTTTGAAAAATTGTTTTCCCGTACCTCCAATCCCAGCCAGCCGGGACAGGCTCTTCCGGTTGGAGAAGGGTTAGCTACTCCGGCCGGAAGGCCGGAGGTACGGGGCTAACCGTATCTCCAATCTTTCGGTTGGAGCATTGAGAAAAGCAGCTACTCCGGCCGGAAGGCCGGAGGTACGGGGCTAACCGTATCTCCAATCTTCCGGTTGGAGCATTAAGAAAAGCAGCTACTCCGGCCGGAAGGCCGGAGGTACGGGGCTAACCGTATCTCCAATCTTCCGATTGGAGCATTAAGAAAAGCAGCTACTCCGGCCGGAAGGCCGGAGGTACGGGGCTAACCGTATCTCCAATCTTTCGATTGGAGCATTGAGAAAAGCAGCTACTCCGGCCGGAAGGCCGGAGGTACGGGTTATTGGCCGTGGCCATCTTTCAGGATATCGGGAAATGCCTTTTTGACCTTCTCCACCTTGGGCTTGCTGATCCGCTGCACATAGGGGTTCTCCGGGTGGTTGGGGAAGTAGTCCTGGTGGTAATCTTCGGCTACCCAGAAGTTGGTGTAGGGCGCCACTTCCGTTACGATCGGTTTGTCGTATTTTCCGGACTGCTCCAACTCCTTGATATAGGCTTCGGCGCTGGCCTTCTGAGCGTCGTTGTGGTAAAAGATCGCCGAGCGGTACTGCGTGCCTACGTCGGGGCCCTGCCGGTTGAGCTGGGTGGGGTCGTGGGCGATGAAAAAGGCGTGGAGCAGGGTCTCGTAGCTGATCACCGCGGGGTCGTAGAAGATGGCGACCGACTCGGCATGGCCGGTCGTGCCGCTACTGACTTCCTCATAGGTGGGGTAGTCTTTCTTCCCCCCGGAATACCCGCTGATGACGTCGACGGCGCCCTGCAGCAGGTCGAAGGAGGCTTCGGTGCACCAGAAGCAGCCGCCGGCGAAAGTGGCCTGCTCGTATTTTTCATACCCCTTACCCTTGATGTATTCCGACAGGGGCTGTATGCCGTTATCGGGATGCTGCGCCTTTTCTGCGTCATTGAACAGCGGCACAAAGTCGAGGCTGACGGAATTGACGCAGTGGCGGGCCTGTTTTTTTGTAAAACCCTCCCCAAAGAACACGTGCCCGAGGTGCGCGCCGCAATTGGAGCAGACGATCTCCGTGCGCTGGCCGTCGGCGTCGGGTATCTCTTTCACTGCACCCGGGATAAAGTCGTCGAAGCTGGGCCAGCCGGTGCCGGAGTTGAACTTGTCGTCGGAGCGGAAAAGGGGCTGGTTGCACTGCTTGCAGATATAGGTGCCCGATTCCTTGTAGTTGTGGAAAGCGCCGGAAAAGGCCATTTCCGTGCCCTTGTGCAGGATCACGCGCTCTTCCTTGGGTGTGAGCTCGTTATAATGGGCCGGGTCGGTGATCACCGGCGGGAATTCCGTCAGGTTTTCCTTGCTGCTTTGCTGTGCGCATGCCGGCAGCAGGAAAAAGGCTAAAAGCAGGGGAAACAAAGCAATATGTTTCGTCTTCATGGGCCGTGGTTTTGGTTAAAAGTTAGGTAGTCAGGATTCGTGGTACAATTTCAGGACACTTTCCCGCATTTGTCGTCCGGAATCCGACAACACGTAGAGCATGGCATCCGTAATGGCCTGAGGGCTCACCCATTTGGAATGGCCGGCATCCGGCATCGCCTTCCTGTTGGCAGGCGTGTCGATGGTGCTGGGCACGATAACGGTGGCGTCGATACCCTTGCCCTTCCCATAGGCATTGACGAGCTCCGCCAGCTGGAACACCAGCCCTTTGGAGAGGGCATAAGCCGCCAGGTTCTTGCCTTCCTTCGCCTCCAGCGCCGGGCGGGTTCCGATGAGGATGAACTGTCCGCCGCCTCTTTTTTCAAAAACGGGAAGCAGCTCGCGCACCGGGTAAAAGGCAGTCTCAAAATTGAGGGCGATCATTTTGCGCAGGCCTGCGCCGTCGGTTTCGGTGATCTTGCCGGGCATGAAGCCGCCCACCAGCAGTATGGCGGCAGTGATATCCCAATTGGCGCTAATACTGCGGATGTACGCCTGTACGAGCGCTTCGTCGGTGAGGTCCAGCGCCACAGCGTCAACGGTGTCGCTCTGAAGCGCTTCGGCGCCATCCGGCGAGCCCGCAGTGGCCAGCACGTGATAACCTGCGTCGGTAAGGCCCTTGAGCACCGTACCTCCCAGGTTCCCTGAAGCGCCGGTGAGGAGAATGGATCTTTTCATCGTTTTGGATTTTTCTTTACTATTCATCATGCGGGCTAAAATACTCCTGAGGCAAATCGCCATGATGCTGAATAGATACGCATTTTCTTAACAAGGAAAAGGGGGGTGGCGTTTAAACCCGTCATTCTACCACTACCTCATCCACGAATACCCAGGCCTTGCCGCCGGCGCCGGAGTGCCATGCCGGGCACAGGCCCACATTTTTGCCCGTAACCCGCACGTAGCGCGCCTGTACGTCGCCTTTGAACCCGAAGCTCAGCACCTCCGTCTCGTCGCCGGGCTGGGCGGGAGGCAGGCTGGTATGCTGCACTGTGCGGTAGTTTTTCCCGTCGTCCGATACTTCGATCTGCACCCACTGCGGCGCGAAGATCCAGGCGCCGATGTCGCGCAGGAAGGTGGCTTTCACCTGTTTTACCGGCTGCACTTTGCCCAGGTCGAGGGCCGCCTGGAAATCCTGGCCTTCGAAGCCCTGCCAGCGGCCGTCGGCGAAGGCCGTGGAGCCGTTCAGGCCGTCGAGCAGCCCCAGGGGGCCGCCGCCGTCGTATTTCCCGGAATAGGGGTGCAGGAGGCTGATGTTGTTGAACCGCGACTTGCGGAAGCTGGCCCGGCTTGCCGGGCTGCTCACGAGGCCGTCCTTCACGGCGATGGCCTTCAATTCGAGGGCTTTGAAAATGGTAAGCGGCCCTTCGTAGATCATGGAAGCCTCCATAGGCTGGCTGCCGTCCAGGGTATAGTATATGGTTGAGCCCGGGGTTTCCGAGTGGAATTCTACTTCGGTGCTTTCGGCAAAAATGTCCAGGCCTTCAATCTCCTTGCCGTGCGAGTGGAAGGTAGGCGCCGCTGCCACCTCCGGGAAGGAGGCCTTCATCCGGAAGGCCCAGGCGTAGCGGCAGGGCCTGTTCGGCGCTTCCTGAAGCTCCGCCGGCAGCTGGATGGCCAGGCCGTCGCGGGGGCTGAACCACCAGGCCAGCGGCTTGTCGTAGCCCAGCAGCTCGATAGTGGAACCCTCCTGCGGGCGCACGTATTTCAGTTGCAGCACCTCGCCCGGCCACTTCAGGCAGGTGGCGTAAACGTAGCCGTCGGCGCCCAGCGTGTAGCGGATGCCGTCGCCTTCCTTGTACTGCAGCCACATGCGGCTGTTGTACACCACCGGCGCGTTGATACGCATCCATTCGCCCATCTCCGCCAGGCGCGTTACGCTGGCGGCCGGAATGAGCCCTTCGGGCGTGGGGCCTACGTTCAGCAGATAGTTGCCACCTTTGGCGGCGATATCCACCAGGTTGTGGATCAGCGTTTCGGCGGATTTCCAGTTGTGGCCGTGCTGCTTGAAACCCCAGCTGTCGTTCATGGTCATACACGACTCCCAGTCGAGTTCCACCGTGCCGTAGTCGAGGATCTCCTGTTCGGGGGTGCCGAAGTCGCCCACGTCGTCGGGCTCCCGGTTCATGCCCTGCATGCCCTGCCGCCCTTTGCCGATGCGGTTGTTGATAATAATGTCCGGCTTCAGGCTGCGCACATACTGGTACAGGCCCTTGCCCAGCTCTTCCGTCCACTCGGGGATCCACTCTCCGTCGAACCAGAGGACGTGCGGGTTGTAGTTTTCGATCAGCTCCTTCAATTGCGGCTTGAGGTAGTTTTCGCAGTAGGAAGCGAAATCCGGGCCATTGGGGTTGGCGTTGCCGTAGTCCTTGCCCTGTGCGTCGGGATGGTGCCAGTCCATAATAGAATGGTAAAAGCAAAGCTTGATGCCTGCCTCGTCACAGGCATCGCGCAGCTCTTCGAGGATATCGCGTTTGAAAGGCGAGGTATCCATGATGTCGTAATCCGTCACCTTGCTGTCCCAGAGGCAGAAGCCGTCGTGGTGCTTGGAGGTGATGACGATGTATTTCATGCCCGCATCCCTGGCGATGCGCACCCATTCTTTGGCGTCGAACTGCTGCGGGCCGAACTGCCGGGCGAAGGGTTCATACTCCGCCACCGGTATATGGGCGGTGGACATGATCCATTCGCCGACGCCGCTGACTTCCTTGCCTTTGTACACCCCGCCCGGCACCGCGTAGGCGCCCCAGTGGATGAACATCCCCAGGCCGGCATCGCGCCACCACGCCATACGATCTTCAAATTCCTTTTTGGATTCCAGCAGGTAGTTGTCGTGGGGCCGGTGGTAGAGGGCCAGGGTAGACAGCGCGGGGCAGGCCATGGCCGAGATATGTATCCGCAGCCTGTCCGTCGTGATACGCGGGATGCGGATGAAGCGGTGGTTGCCCACCGTAGTGGCCTCGCCCACCTTTTCCCAACTCCCATCCAGCCAGGCTTCCACCGCCACTGCTTCGATGCGTTGCCCCAGGGGCAGGTATTCGCGCAGTTCCACCACGTTGAAGGTTTGGGGTTGAGGCAGGGTAATTTCCAGAGTAGCTTGTTTTACCCCATCTTCGGCCGCCCAGTAAGTATGGTTGTCGCCGTCGGTGAGCCGTTGTGCTTCGAAGCCCTTGCCACGGCTGCCGGCGGCCTGTACGGTAGCGCCGGCGGCCAGGTCGCTGGCGAAGGTGGCGTTGAGGCGGCGGCGCAGCTCTATCAGGGCTTTGGCGTCGTTCTCGTGCACCAGCCCGCGGCGGTCGACGGGCAGGTTGAGCAGCAGGTTGGCATTGCGGCCTACGCTGTTGTAGTAGATCAGCTCCAGGTGCTCGGCCGATTTCACCCTGTCGTCCTCATCGGCATGGTAGTACCAGCCCGGGCGGATGGAGACGTCGACTTCGGCGGGCAGCCAGTGCGTGCCGTTCTTATTGCCGGAGCGCAGCTCCAGGTAGCGCGGCGTGCCGGGGTAGTAGTCGTCGCGGTTGAGGGTACACCAGTTGGTGGGGTTGGCGAAGCCGCGCTCGGTGCCCACCCATCGGATGTCGGGCCCGGCATCGCTGAAGATGACGGCCCTGGGCTGGTATTTCCGCACCGTGCCGATAAAGCCCGGCCAGTCGTAGATCTGTTTGCCCTTAAATTCTTCGCTCACCGCCCCGTCGAACCACACTTCGAAGATATCGCCATAACCCGTGAGCACCTCCGTGAGCTGCTTTTTGAAATACTCGTTGTACTCCGGCGTACCGTAGATGGGGTTGTTGCGGTCCCAGGGCGAGAGGTAAACGCCCATTTTCAGGCCGTACTCCCGGCAGGCGTCGGACAGCTCGCGCAGCAGGTCGCCCTGCCCGTTGCGCCAGGGGCTGTTCCTGACACTGTGCTCCGTGTATTTGGACGGCCACAGGCAAAAGCCGTCGTGGTGTTTGGCGGTGATGATGATGCCCTTCATGCCCGCCTCCTTGCACACCCGCGCCCACTGCCGGCAGTCGAGTTGGGTGGGGTTGAAAATGGCCGGGTTTTCGGCGCCGTGGCCCCATTCCATATCGGAGAAGGTATTGATGTTGAAGTGCACAAAGGCGTAATAATCGAGCTCGTGCCAGCCGAGCTGCCGTTCGGAAGGGGTGGCGCCGAAGGGAGCGGGCGGAGCGGTTTGGCCGAAGTTTAGAAATGGTGTAAAAGCAACAATTAAGGTGAAGGCGATGCTTGTTGGTTTCATCATGGCGAAGGATCGGTTTTGGGAAGGAAGGTACGGAAAAAGGGGGAGGCGGGGTAGCGCTTCGAAAGGTTATGAGGCCGGAGGGCCCAGGTTCACCTCGGCGCCCTGGTGGGGTTCAGGGTTCAGGGTTCCAGGGTTCCAGGTTAGCAGGCGTTCACCTCGTCTCTCCGGTGGGTTTCAGGCGGAGGCGCTGCGGTTCCTTGCAACGTTAAACGTGTAACTTGTAACCTGCTACCCCAAAGCCAACACCTTAGCTTACCCGTTTACAAACGGTTACAAACGTTTATTTCCGTCTGGACTTTTCAGCCGCCGGAAGATCTGCCGGAACGATTGGAAGCGCCCGCTCCAAGAAAAAAACTGCCGGCGATTGAGTCCCGAGCCCGCTATGAAGCGGAAGTGGTAAAACTGGAACAGGTGCTACTTCTGAAGCGGTACAGCTGGCGTACGTTAAAAACTTACCTTAATTGCTTCCGTAAATTTATCAGGCATTACGATCGTATTGATCCAAAGGAAATTACCCGGCAGCAAATTGACGCTTACATTGTCCATTTGATCAATACCAAGAACATAACAGAGTCCCATCAGAACCAGATACTCAGTGCAATCAAGATGTATTATGCCGAAACGGCGGGGCAAGAGGAAAAGGTACGCCTCTTGATCCGCCCGAAAAAGGCGCACAAGCTGCCGCATGTGCTGACGGAAGAAGAAGTTGCCCGTTTATTCAGGGCCGTCGATAATCTCAAGCACAAGTGCATTCTGATGCTCATTTACTCTGCCGGCCTTCGCCTGGGAGAATTGACGCAACTTCGCCTGGCGGGCCTACAGCCGGGCCAGCAGCGTATTTTTGTATACGGCGGGAAAGGCAAGAAAGACCGCTGTACGATTCTGTCGCCAAAGGTTTGGGAGCGTTTACAGCATTATATCCAGGTATACCAACCGGTGGAGTGGGTTTTCGAGGGGCAAACCGGTGGGCAATACAGCCCGCGCAGCGTACAAGCCATTTTTACGCGCGCAAAGGAACGGGCCGGGATAAATCCTTATGCTACGGTACATACTTTACGGCATTCTTTTGCTACCCACATGCTGGAAAAGGGCGTGGACCTCAGGTATATCCAGGAATTGCTGGGGCATGAGAGCAGCAAGACGACGGAAATTTACACGCACATTACTCATACTGGTTGGGCGAAGGTGAAAAGCCCGATCGATGATATGGATTTTTGATGGGTGACATTGTTGGTTTTGAGGTTTTGAGGTATATTTGGGAACGGCCGGGCGCACATAGCGGATATTAACGCAATAGGAGCTAAGTGAAAGGTGCAATGCGGGTTTTGGTTAGTCGCTATTGCGTGAGGCATTAGTTCGATGTCATTAAATAAAAAAATAATAAAAAACAAAAAATGAAAAAACTATTTCCAACCCTTTTGATTCTATTCTTTTTCGGCACTTATGCTTTTACTCAATGCTATATTCCCAAAAGCGAGGCATCCGGTTTTAATGTGTCGGATGGGCGCAGTTGTGATTTGTCCCCGGGCTTGAAATACAAAGGTGGCGAGGATTGAGCATCTTTAGGGTGCTTAAACCAAAAATGTCGCACCTCACCGCCTATCAAAGATCAGAAGTTCATTGAAGAAAACGTCATCTACAGCTAAAGGCATGGGCGGAGCTGTTAAGAGCTGGGCAACTGCATGCCTATGAAAAGGAGGCTATGAGCTGCATGCATGGGCTTTACGATTTTATCAGCGAGCAGTTGCTGCCGGAGGCAGCCTTCAAATTGTTGATCAACTGGTGGCGCAAGAGGCATGCGGGCGCAAGATTGAAGTACTACTTTAGCTGCGAATAGCCACTGGTAAGCAGGTTGAAGTTCAAAGCCCTTATGTCAAGCATCCTGGAAAAGGCTGGAATGTAGAAGCAATTACTGGCTGTCCATTGAATATCATCGATGTACCAGCCCGGCATTATATGACAGAGTAGGCTATTGCGCTGCATTATACCTCGTCGAGATACCACCAGGCACTGGGCAAATTTGGCGTACAGCTATGCCTGAGTTCCGTGCGGATATTACCAACCGCCTGGCGAACCATTGTTTTGAATCGGGCGAAGAAAATGTAATCGCCCGCCCAGGCGAGACGCTGGAGGTAAGCGGGTAGTGATCTCCATAGATGGAAGTGGACGCGCACCCGAAGCTATGATGACAACTATAACGATTCGGGGAATGCCACTTACCAAACTGCCTGGTGTGAGCCGAAGCTATTCGTCATCGATGTGCTGGATGAAATGGGCAGCCTCAGCGCAACGAATTACCCATTTATGGGTGCCGTTTTTCGAAGCTGATGTGCTGGCTTTGCTGGAGCGCTATCTGAAGCGGCTCCATATAGCAAAAAGCCCAACAGGTACAGATTATAGCAGATGGCGCTCCCTGGATATGGAATAATGTTAAGCAAGTGCTGTTGAGCCTGGAAGTCCCTGAAGCACGCATTGTGGAACGCTCGACTATTACCATGCCTCGCAATATGTCCATAGGTGGAGCAAATGCCCCAACGGGTGGGCAAAACGCAGCGCAATGCTTATTTGCAGCAGTTCAAAAGCTGGCTGTGGAACGGAACGCTGGGCTTATCGTCGAGGCTTGCCGGGCTGTATTCAAACTACGGAAAATCGTCAACCGGTGGCTGAATTACCTGGAAAAGCACCAGGATAAATCCCGCTATGCGGAATTTGAGCAGGCCAAACTGATGTGCGGCAGCGGCATTATTGAATCGGCTATCCGCCGCGTTATCAACCTGCGTTTCAAAAATGCTTCGACATTCTGGGACAAACAGGTGGTGGAGAAGCTATATTTTCTGCGGGCGGCGCTCCTGGCTAAACGATGGGATATTGTCATGGAAAACTTTACAAAATGAAATTGATCCAGGGGGACAAATCACAACTGCGCCCGTGTCGGATTACCAAACAAGCCTAAATCAAACAGCTTGTGAACTGATTGATAGTTTTCCGACAGAATTCCAAAATCAATTCAAGGTAATAAGTATGGGATTCTATTTGTACAATCCTATTATGATTCCCGGGATTGGTCAATTTCGGGCTAAAGCCATACAAGATGCAGAAAATGAAAGTGCTTTCTACCTATTGATTACAAGGCAATCTGACAACACGGGTTTGTTCAAGAAATTTTATGTGGATTTAAAATTACCGAATTCAG
This sequence comes from Lewinellaceae bacterium, assembly GCA_020636255.1. Lineage (GTDB taxonomy): Bacteria > Bacteroidota > Bacteroidia > Chitinophagales > Saprospiraceae > JACJYE01. The sequence goes on along the minus strand of JACJYE010000007.1, from coordinate 7,904 downwards.
GTGCATTCTCGTGCCTTGACAGTACTGCCGTCCAAAATATCAAACAAACCGTAAAGCAGGCAATTGACCAAAGTTATTTGCAAAGTGGCGGTAGCCCATACAATTTTGCTTCGGCTGAAATTGCAGGAATGGAAATATTGGCACAAATTATCGGTGACATCAAATCAGGAAATTGTTGTGTGCCATCAGATGAGGCAATTACTGATTGGTTGACTTCGGAAGGATTTGTAGAACTAAATGTCCCATGTAACATTTTAGGACCAATAAACCCTGCCAGACCTTCCAATGACCCAAACAGAGCCCAAAAAACGATGACTGGATATGTGACAGATTTAGCCGAACTGTCAGTTGAATTAAATGGAGAACCGGTAATATTAGAAGATGAGATTAATGCATTTATTGCAGCCAAAGGATTGGAGGATTCGAATCCAATATTTTATGTCACAAAGAATAGTAGCGTTTGTAATGGTGATTATGATTTCGCAGAAAGTGAGATTATAACAAACCTTCCGAATCTCGGAGGAATAGTTTATTTACAGGATAGACTTTTAGGTAATGACAAGATTTATTTAAGGCTTGAAGGGCTAATGCTTGAAGATGTGCCAGCCACTTTTGCTGATTTGGGGGAATATACGCCGCCACCACCAGGTGGTGCCACGAGTTTCCAAGACCTCGTAAATATAATCAGAGAAGCTGAAGACAGTCTTATCAACAACGGATACCAAAGTATAGAAGATAGGGTTAGAATTTTGAGGGGCATATATTATGGCACTACTTGGAGCATGGATTTTGAACAATCATATGGAAGTACCCTTCGCAATGCGGGGTTTAAAGCTTATTTATGTACCACCTCTGACCCGATTAATCCCGAACAAATATTTGGGTCAGCATTGTACGATAAACTAAAAAGAAGTCCAGAAGTGACTAATGGCAGTATGGGGGTAGATTGGGGGCATATTATCATCGGTTTGGAAGCAAGGATGAGTTGGTGTTCACGAGAAATACCGATTTCGTTTCATGAAAGCTCAGGTCTTGAAATAACAACATGGATAGGCGACATAGGCGGAGGAGCGGGTATGCTTGCTTACAAACGGGTAAGTAATCCTAATAAACGAGCAAAAGATATGTTTAGCGGTAGTAGTGACTTTGGTGGGTGGATAAATTTAGAAGGTGATATTGCAGCATTTTTAGTGGGCAGAGATACCAATAATTTTGATTTGACACCTTCTACGGATTTGGACGATGATGATTATATTGCTGATGCGGTAGAGGCATACCTCTTACCTCAACCTGCTACTACAGGAAGTGAATGGCACAGGAGAGGTGAACTATTTTTGAGGATGTTAGGAGGAAACTTCAATAATAGTGGTCAACTGACAAATGAGGAAAATTTGGTCACCGGGATTGCAAGCGAGGTAGAGGATTTTGCGGAGAATTACGTTATAGTAATGGCTGTAGGAAGAAACAATGACAATAACTCCTCAAATGATGTTAATATGTATGAAACCTCCAAGCACTTGGCAGGAGCATCAAAAGAAATGACCGAAATTTTTGTTCACACCTTAAAGAATGCAGTCTCAAACCCTAATCAACCTGTAAAAGCACAAGGCTTTAATCCCAACCCAACCCCTGCAGGGGAACCTTACACGAAATACAAAACCATAAAAAAAACGAAAGAGTTAATTCAGGAGTTTGAAGATTGGTGGAATAATTAGAAAACATATTAATCATGAAAAAGAAAAATATTCACATTGCACTTTTTGTTGTTTTAGACATATTAGCAGCGATTGCAACGTTCGCTATGTTTTATAGTATTTTAGAAGGTGGAATAATTAAAAGAAATGTTGGGCAATATGTTTTGATAATACTAATTGGTTTGTTGATATTCCAATTCAGCTATCTCATAATTAAATTCGTAAAATCCATTTCAGCTAAAAGGTGGAAATCGTCAACAGGTTGGCTAATCTTTTTACTTGCATTAGGATTGCTCACCTACGGAGTATTATTTGTCGCAATGATTTATTGGGGGCTTTTAGGAAATTATACTGAAGGATTTTAGAAAAAGAAAAAAGAACAGAATGAAAACAACATCGAACACAGCATATACGCCCATTCCGCCTAAACGGCGGAACGGCGTATATGCGAACCGTTGTGTGAAAATATAAAATAATGAATATTTTTGACTTAATTAGAAAATCCTTTTCCGAAGGTAAAATTAAAGAAGGTATCGAATCTTTACTAGAATATACTAGTAAAATTGAAGATCCTGATCTCAGGAATTATGCAATTTCAACTTCTGCTAGGCTTAGGTTAAATTACAGGAAAGAGAATTTAGGCATAGGAAGTAATGATGAAGATTTAAATAAAGTAATAATATCATCATTAGAGTTAGTAGATGAACTAGAAGAGCTATTTAATAAACACTCCGGAATTTTACCGACGCCTTTGGTTAAAGATAATAAAAGAAAAGTCTTTGATGCCTATTACGATTTAATTTCGTTTAACGATAAATTTAATGACTTAGGGCCATCCGAAAAGCATGATTTGTATTTATCTTCAATTGAATTAAAGCAAAGATTATATGAAGGAGTCGATAAAAGATTAAAAGAAAGCTATCCTAAGATTGTTTTCAGTAGGTTATATTACAATAAAGAACTGTATGAAGTTGAATACGAACAAATGAATCAAATTGTAGATGATGAAGAAGTCAAATGGTATGACAAGAGTATAATTGTTTCAGGCTTAACATTAGCTTTATTGAGAGATTTTGATAATAAAAAATTAGAAACTCTAATCAAATTTACTGTTGGCTTTGAGGATAAGGTCTGGCAAAGAGCACTTGTTGGTATCGTACTTGCACTACAAGAAAATTCTAATTTGCTTCTATTATATCCACGTACCTTAAACAAGTTGAAGCAACTAAAAGAGCATCGTATTATTTCTGAGGCTCTTACTCAAATATATAATGACTTGTTCTCTAAGTCCTACAAAACTCATTTTGGATCAATAAACCAAAGTTTTAAAGCGAGCAATTTCGATTACTTTCAAAATCCGTTGCATTGGTTAGTTCCTTTTCATAGAAGCCACCCAATACTCGACATGGAAATTCGAAAGTTCCCAAATATTGATAAAATACATTTATTGCCAGAGTTGCTGGTGCAAGATCGACATATGTCAAATAGTGAAAAGTTCCTCACTTTGATCACAATCAATAAAATGTCAAAAGAGGAAGTTAGTAAATTGATAGAGGATTTGGAAGGTTCGAAAGAATGCACTAGAAGACATGAGTTTGATAGATATATTCGAGATGTTTATTTGTTTATTAATCACTTTGGTGATGAAAACATAAAAGTATCATTAGAGGATGAGCCAGCAGTGGAAAAGCAGGAATATGCTAAGCATTGTCTTAACGAAGAAGATTTGTAACTATTCAGCACGCAAGCGTGCTGGTTAATTGAAAAGCGATAGAATTATCCATAAACAAATTCCTCAATGCATTGAAAACATTGACGTTTTGTTTGCGGGCCGTGACGATGAAACTGCGGATTCTTGCGAAGAATTTGGCGCCGTCAAAACTTCTGAAACAACCCGAGATTTTCTGTTTGACTTTCATCATTCGGATGTCTCGTTCGGAGAAGTTGTTGTCAAATGGCACTTTAAAATCGTAGAAGAACCTCAAAATATCGTCAGCGTAGTCTCTAAAGCGTTCTATGAGGTTTCGAGGCTTCGTTTTTTTCTTCCGGCCTCTTTTCTTTTTCGGGGGAGGCTTGTAGGGGTTGGCTTTAAGCCCCTTTTGTACCAGTTCCTCGTAGAGGCCTCGATACCGGCTTAAAGTTGCCGGGGATAGGGACAGTTTGCCTTGGGCAATAGCCCTTTCTTTGGCGGCCTTCATTTTCAAGAGCAAGCTTGCAAGCCCATCGGCCCAGGTTTGCTTGAAACGTTCTTTGATAAAGGTTAAATCTCTTAGCAGGTGTGCATTACACAAGCCATGTTCACTGCCATAGTGGTAATAGCTCTTCCAAAAGTCATGGATGGCAATGCCTTCGAACCTGGGCAAGATGCCAATATCATCCATGGCAACTTGGCCCCGCTTGGCATGGACATCATAATAGGCATGCTGGGTAGTGGAGCAGCTATGCAACCATAGCCGTTGGGCCATTATCCGGATACCAGTTTCATCGAAGCCGGCCACAACGGCTACTGTCAACAGCGCCTTGAGCCGTTCTTCGAAAGTGCCCAATTGATCAAAGGCATACTGGCGGATATTATGCAAGGTACCGGTACTGAGCTGATGCCCGAAAATGTCTTGGACGAACTCTTTAGTGCGTTCGTAAGGCAGCAACTGGTAATCTTGCATATACACCAACAGGCTCTTTATGTTGGGCCCGTACTGCACATAATGGTTGACGCCCGGCGGAAAATCAGCCCGGTTGACATAGCCACACGAACAGCGCTTGACTTCCGCCTGGTGTTCGGTAATGATCAACTCCAACGGAGGCAAATCATATACCTGGCGCCGCTCTATGGTATCCGCTTTTTGCCGCCGAAGGCTTTTTTGACAACAGGCACAAACCTTCACTTTGTAGACTCCTTCAACAATATCAGGAGATTCTACCATCTTTAGGTTTGTTCCCTCGTGGCCCTTTTGGCCACCGGCTTTACGGCCAGTCTTCTTACGCTGGCTTTTGGGGGCAGGCTTGTCAAATTCATCCGATGAAGGAGGCTTGCTGCTGTTCCTGCTGTTCTTTGAGATTTGATCCTCTAGTTCTTTGATCCGGGCTTCCAGCTTCTGGATCTTCGATTCGTAGCGGTGCTCATAGAACACTACTATAGCCTCGACAAGCACCTGGGCTTCTTCTGGCAATCTCTTAATGGCTTGTTGTAGTGGTTCTGGAAGCATCCCAAAAAATAATAATTATTTCCTAATTCTTCAGCTTTGCTGAATAGTCACGAAGATTTTTTGCTTTTCATTTCATTGTTGTATGAACTTGCAGATAATATAGATGGTCAAATTCAATACTTGTCAAAATATCTTGATAAAAAGCCTGACAATTGTTATCATCAATGTAGTTTAGGCATGTTATATGATAATATAGGGGAGCATGAGAAAGCAATTTTTCATCATCAACTCGCCTATAAAGCGGATAATACTCATACGCATAGTTTCTATTCAATGGCGGGAAGTTACTTCAGTCTAGGAAAACTTGAACTCTGTAACGAAATGCTTGGCAAACTAGTAAAATTAGATAGCATAGAAGAGGACGAAGATACTCTAGATTGGATTTGTAGAATATGCCTTCTTTACACTAATGATTACGAGATGGGGAAATCTTATTCAAAGAGACTTGTTGAAAATTACGAGGATTCAGAACACATTTGGTTATACAACATATTGAGAGCAGCTTTGCTAATGGAATGTGGTGAAAATGAATCCGGAGTAGCCATCTTGCAGGAATTTGATTTAAATATTTTGGAGGATGAAGAAAAATTAAAATTCTTCCTAAAGAGTATAGTAACTTATCCAAGGGATGCTGATATGCTAATTACTAGTTTACAGTCTATTTTGAGCGAAGAAGAGATGGAAAAGGTGAGAGAACGAATAGCTGAATAATCTTCACACAACAATAAAGCGCCAAAGTGAGGCGGAGCCTAGCGACGGCCGTAACGTTGGCGCTATGTTGAACGGAGCCGTCGCATATCGAGGCATTATGGGCATTGAAAGAAGCCTGTTCCTTAAGGGCCCAATCGGGAAGCAGAAAAATCGAGGTGGCAGTTGCAGGAAAATAGCCGGATGAAAGGTGGTTGAGCAGCGATTTGCCCTGATTTTTGGCATTTTTTCTTTCAAATAAGCATAGCAAAGGCTGGCGGCCAAAGGGCCGGCTACTAAACCAGGTTAAAGAAACTGAGCCACCTGCACGGCGGACGCCGGCGGATCGCGGCAGGAAGCTGGAATGACGGCTACGCGCAGGATCGTGCCTTTAGCGCCACACTGCGGGCAAGCCCCGCCACGGTAAGGTGGTTGGACATGCTGTCAATGGCCCGCTGAAAAGCAGGCTTAGAGCTTGTTTGATAGGCTTTGGGTTGGGCTTTTTTTAGCCATGATGATCATTGTTTTGATGAAATACCGGAATATCGGTATTTTAGGGTTGCCGCGATAGCGGCTTAGTTCAACACCAGCTACCATCCGAAAGATACAAATAAAATAATTTATCAATATGAAAAGTACTATAATGCGTAACCGTATGATTGCAAGCGAGTGATTAGATTGGATTGCATGGTATGTATAATAGGTGTATATTTCAGGAAAATGGAAGCGGAAATATGGAAAAGACAACCAAGGGTATACCGGATCAAGTAAAGGAGGCCGTACAGCAGATAGATAAAGAGGCAGAAATAATCTTGTTCGGATCGAGAGCGAGAGGAGATTATGGATCCGATTCAGATTGGGATTTTCTGATCTTGCTAAATGGCCCGATCACTTCAGAAAAAGAGGAGTTGATCATGAATAGGATATATGACATCGAATTAGAAACCGAGGAGGTAATTACCTCGATAATTGAACAGAAATCAGAGTGGGAGAAATATGAGGAAACGCTCATCTATAAAAACATTGATGAACAAGGAAAACTGGTAGCTTAGCATAAATGGCCAGCAATGAGTTATTCAAAAGAGGAATTAGCCAAATACCGGATAGCGAGATCGAAAGAATCATTGGAAGAGGCCAAAATACTCAGCCAATCGAATCACTGGAATACCGTAGCAAATAGATTGTATTATTCCTGCTTCTACGTAGCCTCTGCCTATTTGGTGATCAATAAAATGGAGGCGTCGACTCACAATGGGATAAAAACGGGCTTCAATAAAGAGCTGATAAGAGGAGGTAAACTGGATAAGCGATATGGAGAGCTATATAATAAGCTCTTCAATTTGAGGCAAGATGCGGATTACAGGGATTATAGGGATGTGAGCGAAAGAAAAGTAATGCCTCTGATTAAAGATGTAGAGCAATTGATCAATAAAGTAGAAAGCCTAATAGAAGAGGAACGGTAGCTAACTAGGCACATACCATCATCCCGCCTAAGCGGCGGCACGCGGTATGTGCTGGACATTCGCTGCAAGCGAAAAAATAAAATTCATAGATGAATCAAATCCTAAACAAACCATATAAATCGATTTGGTGGTCAATTCCTGTAATTTTAGGATTATCAATAATTGGATTTAATAGTGCAATTGACATTCAAATGCATGATACGTACTTTGTAATCGCTTCAATTCATATCGGATTGTTATTCTCGGTACTTTTAGGAATAATCGGATTAATTTATTGGCTAATAAGAAATAAAAGACTTGTAAATTGGATGACAGCAATTCACGTTACAAGCACAATTTTAACTTTTGCTCTGATAATACTGACAGGTCTGATATTTAAAAAAGTAATTGAGTCAGATTTTGAGACTTTTAGAACAATTAACCAAATTCTCTTTGCAATAATTTTATATGCCTTTTTAAGTCAGTTGATATTTATAACAAATTTGATATTGAGCTTAATAAAAAGTAAAGAGAAAAAATAAAAGAATGAAGCCAGCAGCGAATCGAGTAGGGTAAGCAGCGGCACTTTGCCGCTGCTTATCCGTAATTACCCAGTCCAATTCTTAGCAAAACCAGCCGCCAGTCCTGCCTTTGGCGCTCAGCCAAAGGAGAAGGAAAAAAATTAGAATTAATTTCTTGGCTATTCAAAATCGGAATCATCCCAATTGAGGAAAATGAAGCTGTGGGATAATTCCATCGAATATCCCTTCGAGTGCTTCGAAAATATTTATGCCTTGTTTTCTGAAAGTATCGATCAGGGAATACCAGGTGGCGAAAGCTTGCGCCCCGTGTTCGGTGCGGAAACACTGTATCAC
>JACJYE010000006.1 GCA_020636255.1 Lewinellaceae bacterium | reverse complement strand
CTGCCCGAAGAACCCCATGAGCTGTTCATCGGAGAAGAAAAGGCCGTCAGGCTGGAAACCAACAACCCGGACAATATCATCCTGCCAAAAGTATGGGCAACGGGCCTGCCCATCAACTACGCATTCCGCAAAGAGGATGACGGGATTTACGTCCAGCTGATGCCCAACAGGCTCGGCGAACAGGAGGTGAGCATCCCTTTGGGGCTCCGGAAACCTTATCTCGACGAGCAGGGCAGGCCGTCATACCAGCTGGGGCCCGTCGTGAAATCTTTCACCGTTAAACCTGCCAAGCTATCGTACCTGGCCATCAACCGGCGCGAGGCCAGCTTAGGGGAGGGCAACAACCGGCAGGCGCTGGAGATCGAGCTGGCCTACGACAGCAAGTTAAAGATGCAGAAGACCTACCGCCTGGAAGCTCAGGAAGAGGCCGGCGGGCCCCTCGTGGCCGAGATATTTACGCGCAATGTGCTAGGCAACGGGCGCGTGCTTTGCTGGCTGCGCCTCTACGATTACCACCGGCGCGGAGAGGGATATCTGTATATAAAAGACGGCGACAAGGCCATTTACATCACCAACCTGGATATCATACCCGAAACGCAGGCCAGCAAGGTCAGCCTGAGAAGGGAAGGGCAGGACTGGCAGCCAGGTAATGACGTTTTCCCCGGCGAACGCGTCGATATCAGGATCGAAGGGCAGAGCCTCCACAGAGCTGATATCCGATTCGACGGGCTCGACGCCGTGAGGAAGGACACCGTGATCCAGAGCGACAGGGAGCTGGCATTCAGCGGCCAGGTGCCGCTGGGAATAGCCCAGAAAAAGATCACCATCTACAACGGTAGCGAACCTACCGGGCAGGCGCTCCGGGTGAAGGAATATGAACGGGCCCGGCCGTTCGACTACATCAGCCTGTATTATGGCAATGATACCCTCAACGTTTCCGACGCCAGCCTGCTCCAGTTCGTGAACGGCACACTGCCGGATATCACCATCCACTTCAACAACGGCCTCATCGACCAGGGCAGGCTGTATGGCCGGCAGGAACTGGAGGTCAATATCGAGGTCAGAGAGAAGAATAATGCCCTGATCGACCAGCGGGAGATCCACAACATCGTCATTTGCCCGGGGGAGAGCTCTCCCCGCCACGGTATCTATTCGGAAGACGGCTGCCGCATGACAGATATCAAGCTCAATGAATACCTGCGCAAGAAAACTTTTGAACTCGACCCCTGGACGACGATCCGGCTGACGATCCGCCACAAACCTGAAAAGTACGGTAAAAACGCCTTGTCCAAGTCGATCGAGTTCGTCCTGCACAAGAGCACCACTTTTGATATCGACGTATCGTTCCCTGCCGGACTGGTCGTCAAACGCCTCGACGAGCCCGGATTCGGCAACCTGGGAGGGATCAGTATGGCCATGATCGCTCAGTTCAGCTTTTATCAGGACAGGCAGGTGGCCCGTGCCAAGCCCTTTAAGTTCGGGGCCGGCTTTCTGGCCTTCAACGCTTTCAACTTTAGTGATAACAACGACAACCGGGACGTAGGTATCGTTGTCCTGGCCAGCCTGTACCCCATACCCTCTAAAGAGCGTAGCCGGCTATCGTTTCCCCTCTATGCCGGAGGCGGGTACTTCCTGTCCAAATCGCAGTGGTTCCTGCTGCTGGGGCCGGGCATACGGATATCGCTGTAAAAAAAAATCGCTGGCGGTGACATTTGTCATGTGTTTACATTCGGGAATGTACTAATTTTGCAGCTTCCCCCCATGTTTTTTCCGGCATTTTACCCCGTTGCTATCGCGTGCAACTGCCTCCCCCTTCATGGGCCACCCCCCGGCTCGATTTCGGACATATTAGAAAAATTATTTTTCCAAAACGTGCAACCCCTGCACCCGAATTGCGTAAATACGTTGTGATTTGGGGTAGGGATGCGGCAATGCCGCCGTATCAAATATCAACAAACAAAGGAAGCCCAAAAATGATCAGGAAGATTTCTACCGTAAGCATGCTGGCCCTTCTGGTTTTGGCCTGCACCCATGACCCCCTTTTCGACCCCCTGGACTATCAACTGGAAAGCAGGCTGCAGGAACTGTCTCCTGACGGCACGCTCTCCCATTTTATCCTTCCCGACAGCGATGATTTCAACTCTATTCCGCAGGGCGTCGGCAACCGGCTGACGGCTGAAAAAGTAGCGCTTGGAAAGATGCTGTTCTACGAGACCGGCCTTGCACAGGATGCCATTTACGATGCAGGAAAGGGGACCTATTCCTGTTCCACCTGCCACGTGCCCAGCGCCGGCTTCATGCCCGGCCGCATCCAGGGCATTGCCGACGGCGGCGTGGGTTTCGGCCTTAACGGCGAGAGCCGCGGCATGATGAACGGCTACAACGAATCTGACCTGGATGTGCAGGGCGCCCGCGCCCTCAGCCTGCTCAACGTGGCCTACGTGACCAACACCACCTGGAGCGGCCAATTCGGCGCGCGTTACGCCAACGAAGGCACCGAATACGCCTGGACCGATATCAGGGAAGTGAACCACATGGGCCTCGACGGCCTGGAAGCCCAGAATATCGAAGGCACCATCATCCACCGCATGCGCGTAAGCCCGGGATTGCTCGATACCTTGGGTTACATTCCCATGTTCGACACCGCATTCCCGGAATTTCCCGAATCGGAGCGCTATAACCGCGTGACGGTTAGCCTGGCCCTGTCGGCCTACCTGCGCACCCTTTTGGCCAACGAGGCGCCTTTCCAGCTTTGGCTCAAAGGTGACAGGGAGGCGATGGACGACCAGCAGAAAGCAGGCGCCGCTCTGTTCTTCGGCAAGGCAGGTTGTTACCGCTGCCATAAAGGGGCTTCTCTAAACTCCGTGGAATTCCACGCCCTGGGCGTGCTCGACCTCTATCAGACCGGCGGTTTCAATACCAGCCCAGAGGATATCAGGAACTACGGCCGCGGCGGTTTTACCGGTAAAACGGAAGATATGCGGAAGTTCAAAGTGCCCGGTATCTACAATATGGCCGATTCGCCCTTCTACTTCCACGGCGGCAGCAAGCATTCACTGCACGATGTCGTGGAATACTTTAACAAGGGTATACCCGAAAACCCGGATGTGCCGGGCAGCCAGATCTCTTCCTTCTTCCATCCGCTGAACCTGTCGGAACAAGAAGTACAAGGCCTTACCGAGTTCCTGAAAAAAGGGCTGCACGACCCCAACCTGCAGCGTTACGTACCTACTTCGGTGCTTTCGGGCAATTGCTTTCCCAATAACGACCCGCTTTCGCGCGCTCACCTGGGGTGTGATTGACAGGGTTTGCACAAGTATCATCTTAACTTGTTATACAATAAGTAGAAACAGGCGCTCCGGTATCCGGAGCGCTTTTTCTATTTTTGGGCTGAACGCAAATGAATAGTATGGACCACTGGACACTCAAAGGCAAGGCCGCCGTCGTAACCGGAGGCAGTAAGGGCATTGGCCTGGCTATAGCGGAAGAACTGCTGCGCCACGGCGCGGAAGTCTTATTCCTGGCCCGCTCGGAAGGCCTGATCGCAGAAGCGGAGGAAAGCTTCAGTGCCCGGGCTTGGAAAGCATACGGCCTGGTGGCCGATATAGGGGAAGCAGCCCAGCGGGAAATGGTGGCGGAACGGGTAACCCAGTTGTGGGGAAAGCTCGATATTCTGGTGAACAACGTAGGCACCAATGTGCGCAAGCCGACCCTGGAGGCAACTCCCGAAGACTTTCAACACGTTATGGATATCAATGCCGGAACAGCTTTCAGCCTCTGCCAGCTTTTATTCCCTCTGCTTAAGAAAGGGAGCCATAGCAGCGTCATCAACATCGCTTCCATCGCTTCCATGACGGGCGTAATGTGGACAACGGCCATCTACGCTATGTCAAAGGCAGCGATGAACCGCATGACGCAATACCTGGCTGTGGAATGGGGCGAAGCGGGCATCCGCGTGAACGCCGTCAACCCGGGTTTTACCAATACAAAACGGATCGAACGCATGCTGACGGATGCGGAAAAAATGCAGCAGATAAAGGCCACGACACCATTGGGCAGGGTGGCGGAACCCGAAGAAGTGGCCCGCACCGTGGCCTTTCTCGCTATGCCCGCTTCTTCATACCTCACCGGCCTGGCCCTTCCCGTCGACGGCGGCTTTTCGTTGGTGGGCGTCAGGTGAGGTGCGGGCATCCAGGGGGGTGAATGCCGAATGCCAGCATTCAGCGCTCAATTACCCTCAACCTGCCACGACCACGTGATCTCCGCCGTGGGCTCCAGCAGTTTTTTGACGGAGCACAGTTTCTCCATCGACAGGTTTACGGCCCGCTCGGCCTTTTTGTCCTGCACATCGCCGGTGAGCAGGTAGTGTACGTGTATTTTCGTGAACAGGGAAGGCACCTTGTCCTTTTCGCGTTCTGCGCTGACGGTGACCTGTATGTCGTCCAGTTGCTGCCGGAGTTTGCGCAGCATATAGACGACGTCGATGGCGCTGCAGCTGCCCAGCGCGGCCAGCACCATTTGCATGGGGCGCAGCCCTTTATTATGCCCGCCGATCTCCGGGGCGCCGTCTGATTCCACTGTAGCGCCGGATTCGTTGGCGGCTTGGAAGTTGAAATCCTGGTCGAGGCGTGTGAGGACAATTTTCATGGCTGATGGATATCTGTTCAAAAAACGGCTTGTGGTTTAGCAAGGCCTAAACTTACGCCGAAATTGGGAATTACAGCAAAAGCAAGGCTGACATAAATCACTCATTTCCCTGACAAAAAGCATAGGCAAGCCGCTGGCCTGTGTATAAATTCCGTCCGGGGAAAAAGCGTGCATTGAAAACGAAATAAAACATCAATAGTTTACGGCAAAGAAATTAAAAAGCGGCCCAGGTTTATAAAATAAGCTGGCGCCGTTTCCACCACCAAAAAAAATTCTGAAATGAAAGGCTTGTTGATCCGGTATCGCTGGCTGGCTGTGCTAGGGGCGGTATTCATTCAGTTGGCCCTTGGGGCTATTTATGCCTGGTCCGTATTTACCAAACTGCTTACCGATGCAGATGGGATTTACCGCTTTTCTGCTACACAGGCCGCCTGGGTGTTTTCTGCAGGCCTGGCCACTTTTGCCATTGTCATGGTTTTGGCGGGCAAGTGGCAGGCCAAGGCGGGGCCCCGGGTGGTATCCTTCACCGGAGGCCTGTTGCTTGGGCTGGGTTATGTGCTGGGCGGCCTTTTAGGCAGCACATTCTGGGCGCAACTCATTTTCATTGGCATGCTGGGAGGCGCAGGCATTGGCCTGGCCTATGTAGTGCCGATCGCAGTAGGCGTGAAGTGGTTTCCCGACAGGAAAGGCATGATCACCGGGCTGGCCGTGGCCGGCTTTGGCTTCGGCGCTACCATCTGGGTGAAACTGGCGGGCTCCTGGTTTGGCGGATTGCTCAACACCACCCATGTGTTTGGCCTGCCTGGCGTGCAAAGCGTCTTCGTGATCTACGGCATCGCCTTTTTCGCTTTGGTAGCCCTGGGCAGCCTCGTTATGGAAAACCCGCCGGAAGGTTACGCCCCGAAAGGCTGGGCGCCGCCTCAGCTGAGCGGAAAGGCCACCAACGGCGCCGTCGAATATACGGCGGGCATGATGCTACGGACGCCGCAGTTCTACATGCTTTGGAGCGTATTCATCTTTTCCGCGCTGGCCGGCCTGATGGTCATCTACTGCATCAAGTTGTTCGGCATGGATGCCCTGTCCTTCAACGGCGTGGCCAATGCCGGCGTGATCACCGGGACGGCCATGGCCTGGTATGCCATCTTCAACGGCCTGGGCCGCATCCTCTGGGGCACCTTGTCCGACCGCATCGGCCGCAAAGCGGCGATCATTGCCATGACGACATTCCAGGGCCTGATCATGCTGGGCATGTACCATGGTTTTATCCACTTCGGCATGGCCACAGGTTTCATCTTTGCCGCCTGCGTCGTCGGCTTTAATTTCGGCGGCAACTTCGCCCTGTTCCCGGCTATCACCGCCGATTTCTTCGGCAACAAGGGCGTGGGCAGCAACTACGGTTGGATGTTTACGGCCTATGGCATCGCAGGTATCGTAGGGCCCCAGCTGGCCGGCCTGTTCAAAGATGCCGCCGAATTCAACACCGGCCCGAAGGTTTGGATGACCCCCTTCATCGTAGCCGGCGCTGCATGCCTGGTAGGCGCACTGATCATGTCGTTGGCCAAAGCGCCAAAGACAGGGCAGGGGCTCCCCAACGAAGGGCGGGCCGGGAAACCCGGCGTGCCGGAGGGCAAATACCAACCCGCATCGGCTGCATAGTAGCTCCGAAAAAATTTTAACATTTTTTTAGCATTCGCCTTCGAGCCCTGAAAATCAAGGCTCGAAGGCGTTTTTTTTCCGCCAGGGCCCGCGAAAAAACTATAAACCTATAAAATCTATAGGAAATATGTTATTTTTGTTTCGCTCATTCTTCTATATGTTTTTCCCGCCTTTTTTTAAAGCGGGAGAACGGCTAGGGTGGCGCGGCGTATTCTTTTTTCATACATTTGCGCCACGATCACTTCTTTGACAAGAATGGTTTTATACAGAAGGGTGGAGAGACGGGCTCTGTGAAACCCTGGCAACCATGCTGCTACAGCAACGGTGCCAATTCCCGCCAACCAGCCATAAGAAGGCTGGCATTTTGGAAATATAAAATCAAGAAAACATGATTTTCACCAGCAATTTCCGACAGGCTCCCGGCCTTTTATCATCGACAACCACCTTCGTTGCCGTACGTCCCTGCATGCGCTCTTGCATGTGTTGTTGTTGCTGACCTCCCCTGGCACATCGCAGTTATTGCCGTGAAGCGCCTCCTTCAGTGGAGCGTGTGCTTCGTGCGATGCTGCATACAGTGCCCTGGCTGTACGGCCTTTCCTATCTGAGTACACATCATTTCCGTAATCATAAAAATTGACCAAGTATGTCTAATCTACGTTTCGAAACCTTGCAATTGCACGCCGGACAGGAAGAGGTAGAAGGAACCACGCGCTCCCGTGCCGTGCCGATCTACCAGACGACTTCCTATACCTTCAGGGATTCCGAGCACGGCGCCAACCTCTTTGCCCTCAAGGAGTTCGGCAATATCTACACCCGTATTATGAACCCTACCACCGATGTGCTCGAAAAACGCATCGCGGCCCTGGAAGGTGGCGTCGCCGCTTTGGCGGTCGGCTCGGGGCAGGCCGCCCAGTTCATCGCCCTGTCCAATATTCTGGAGGCGGGCGACAACCTGGTGTCCAGCGCCAACCTCTATGGAGGTACTTACAACCAGTTCAAGGTCAACTTCAAGCGCCTGGGCATCGAAGCGCGCTTCGTGGAGGATGAGTCGCCTGCAGCTTACGAAAAGCTGATCGACGCGAACACCAAGGCCTTGTACCTGGAAACCATAGGCAACCCCAGCTTCAATGTGCCCGATTTTGAAGGCATAGCGGCCGTGGCCCGCAAGTACGACATCCCGCTGGTGGTGGATAATACCTTCGGAGCTGCGGGTTATCTGTTCCGGCCCCTCGAACACGGCGCGAACATCGTGGTGCAGTCGGCCACAAAATGGATCGGCGGCCATGGCACCTCCATCGGCGGGCTCATCGTCGACGGCGGCAACTACAACTGGGGCAACGGCAAGTTCCCGCAGTTTACCGAGCCATCGGAAGGGTATCACGGGCTCCGGTTCTGGGAGGTATTCGGTTCGGACGGCCCGTTCGGCAACATCGCATTTATCATCCGCGCCAGGGTAGAAGGGCTGCGCGATTACGGCCCCGCCCTCAGCCCCTTCAACGCCTTTTTGCTGTTGCAGGGCCTGGAAACCCTCTCGCTGCGCGTACAACGCACCGTCGATAACGCCCTGTCCCTGGCGCAATGGCTGGAGCAGCACCCGGCCGTTGAGTTCGTCAATTACCCGGGCCTGGAAAGCAGCCCCGCTCATGCCAGCGCCCGCAGATACCTGCGCAACGGCTTTGGCGGCGTGCTTTCCTTTACGGTAAAGGGCAGCAAGGAGCATACCACGCAATTCGTGGATAACCTGAAGCTCGTGAGCCACCTGGCCAATGTCGGCGATGCCAAAACGCTCATCATCCAGCCTTCGGCAACTACACACCAGCAGCTGTCCGAACAGGAACAACATGCCGCAGGCGTTGTCCCGAACCTGCTGCGCGTTTCCGCCGGAATTGAACACATCGACGATATCAAGGCTGATTTTGAACAGGCTTTCGCTAAAGCAGGGCTGACGAACCCGGTGCTGGCGTAAGCATATTTGGGGTTGTGAAAAACCAGGCTTTTTTCACAACCCCACACATCACTAAAAAAGCATAACCGTGAAATACTTAAAGATCGAAGCTCCCTTTGAATTGGAAAACGGCGGAACGCTGCCGGAACTGGCCGTCGCCTATACGGCCTACGGGCAGCTTTCACCCGAAAAGGACAACGTGGTGTGGATCGCTCATGCCCTGACCGCCAATGCGGATGCTGCGGAATGGTGGCCCGGGCTGGTGGGGCACGGCAGGTTGTTCGACCCGGATAAGTATTATATCGTTTGTGCCAATATGCTGGGTTCAAGTTACGGCAGCACCAACCCGCGCAGCATCAACCCCGCTACGTCACGCCCTTATGGCAGGGATTTTCCACTGATCACCATCCGGGATATGGTGCGGGCACACCAGCTGCTGCGGGCACACCTGGGCATTGAGCGCATCCGGCTGGCCATCGGCGGCTCGATGGGCGGGCAGCAGGTGCTCGAATGGGCGGTGATGGACCCCGCCCTGTTCGACAACATCGCGGTATTGGCTACCAATGCCCGGCACTCGCCCTGGGGTATTGCGTTCAATGAAGCCCAGCGCATGGCCATCGAAGCCGACCCTACCTTGTATACCGATGGCCCCGATGCCGGCAAGGCAGGCCTGGAGGCGGCCCGGGCCGTCGCCATGTTATCCTATCGCAACTACCGCACCTACCAGGTGTCGCAGGAGGAAGATGATGTCAGCAAACTGGCCGGCTTTAAGGCCAGCTCGTACCAGCGATACCAGGGCGTGAAGCTGCAGAAGCGTTTCGACGTATTGTCGTACCTGAGCCTGAGCCGGTCGATGGACAGCCACAACCTGGGGCGCGGGCGGGAAAGCGTAGAAGCGGCGCTGGGCCAGGTCCGGGCCAACGCCCTCGTCATCGGCATACAATCGGATGTGTTGTTCCCTGTAGAAGAACAGGCGCTGATCGCCAGGTTTATCCCCAGGGCCAAACTGGAACTCATCGACAGTATTTACGGGCACGACGGCTTCCTGATCGAAGATGAGGCCATCAGCCGCCTGATCCGGCCTTTCCTGGAAGGCAGGCCAAGGCTGAACGGCAAAAATAAGTTTATCCTGCAGGAGCGCAAAAACGGTTTCGGATACCTGGCCACGCCGGCCTTGCCCGGCAGCGAGAGCTTTTGAACAATACGCAGTTGTGAGCGTAATAAAAGAAACGCCAATATTTCATCCAATTTATAAACTTAAAACCGATACGATTATGTCCCTCAGATTAGGAGATGTAGCACCCGATTTTCAGGCCAAAACGACAGAAGGCGATATCAGCTTTCACCAATGGCTGGGCAACCAGTGGGGCGTGCTCTATTCACACCCCGCTGATTTTACGCCTGTGTGCACGACCGAGCTCGGGCGCACCGCAAAGTTGAAGGA
This sequence comes from Lewinellaceae bacterium, assembly GCA_020636255.1. Classification (GTDB taxonomy): domain Bacteria; phylum Bacteroidota; class Bacteroidia; order Chitinophagales; family Saprospiraceae; genus JACJYE01. The sequence goes on along the minus strand of JACJYE010000006.1, from coordinate 407,153 downwards.
AGAATTCGCTAAGCGCAATGTCAAGGTCATTGCCTTAAGCGTAGACCCGTTGGAAGACCACCTGAAATGGCTAGGCGATATCGAGGAAACCCAGAACGTAAAGATGAACTTCCCCGTTATCGCAGATGAGAACCGCCAGGTGGCGGAACTGTATGACATGATCCATCCCAACGCTAAGGAAAAAGGGACGATCCGGTCGGTATTCATCATCGACCACAACAGGAAGATCCGCGCGATGATCATCTACCCGCCTTCCACAGGCCGCAATTTCCACGAGATACTGCGCGTGATCGATTCGCTGCAACTGACGGATAACTACAGCGTTGCTACACCGGTCGACTGGGAAAACGGCGAAGATGTGGTCATCCTCCCTTCCATTACCAATGAGGATGCCGAAAAGAAATTCCCTAAGGGTTTCAAGCAGCTTAAGCCTTATCTGCGCCTGACACCCCAGCCGAACAAGTAACCGGAAGACGGGCCTCCGGCCCGTCCTCCAGTAGGTAAGACGGGCCTCCGGCCCGTTCTCCAGTAGGTAAGACGGGCCTCCGGCCCGTTCTCCAGCAGGTAAGACGGGCCGGAGGCCCGTTCTCCAGTAGGTTAGGCCGGCCGGTAGTGCCGCGGGTAAAAAAGGTATCATAGCCGTTCGCGAGGGGCTGTTCAAAGTTTATTTCATCAGTCGCTTCGCTCGTTTCAGGTTTCAGGGTTTCAAGTTGGCCTGGATATCAAAGGATTACGACTGTGGCGACACACTTGATTGAACTATCCCCGAACGATGTTTCTAATGATTCTTGAGCCGCGGCACTACTGGCCCGTCCTCCAGTAGGTAAGACGGGCCTCCGGCCCGTCCTCCAGTATATAAGACGGGCCAGAGGCCCGTCTTACCAGTGATCCTGGTCACCGTGTCATTCCCGCCGATGTATTACCTTTGTTGCCGGCATCAAAGCGCAACAGGAATGGGCTATTGGCATATATTCATCAGGGGATACAGAGGTTACGCCGGGTATTTCTGGCATGAGGTAACCCACCCAGGCTGGCATAACTACTTCTACTGGCTGATCCTGGTGTCGGCCTTTTTTCTGGCTCTCGAATGGCTGAAACCCTGGCGCAAGGGCCAGCCCCGCTTCCGCAAGGATTTCTGGCTGGACATCTTTTACATGTTCTTCAATTTCTTCCTGTTCTCCCTCATCATATATAATGCCGCTTCGGACGTGGTGGTCAACTTTTTCAACGGGCTCATCAAAAGCGTGTCGGGGTTTAACCTCCAGGATTCCAATCCATTGCGCTTTGCGCCCATGTGGGCCGTGCTGCTCATCGGCTTTTTCGTCCGGGATTTCGTGCAATGGTGGACGCACCGCCTGCTGCACCGGGCGCCGGCCCTGTGGGAGTTTCACAAGGTACACCATTCCGTCGAGCAAATGGGTTTTGCGGCGCACCTGCGCTACCACTGGATGGAAACGGTCGTTTACCGTACTATTGAATACATCCCCCTGGCCCTGTTGGGCGTCGGGCTGTACGATTTTTTCATCATCCACATCTTCACGCTGGCCATTGGGCATTATAACCATTCCAATATCACCGTTCCGGGTTATGTGACAGGTGGAGTGCTGGGCGCGCTCCTGGGCATTGCCATCGCAACCGGTGGATTCGGGATCAGGCTGCTGGAGGCTCCGGGCCTATGGCAGCAACTGGGCGTAGTGCTGGCGGGTATTGCCGCCGGCAGCCTGCTGCTGGGGCCTTTTATGAAGAAAATATTCAACAGCCCCGAGATGCATATCTGGCACCATGCCCACGCCCTGCCTGAAGGGCATCCACACGGCATCAACTTCGGTATCAGCCTGGCGCTTTGGGACTACCTTTTCGGCACCGCGCTTGTCCCGTACAACGGCCGCGATATCAGGCTGGGCTTTCAGGGAATGGAGCGCTTTCCCCATGGGTTCCTGGGGCAGGCCCTGTATGGCTTTCGCCGAAACCGCTGATATTATCCGGGGTTCCGATTTATTTCCTATCTTTTCGCTGCGGTACAATCCACAGCCTATGCCCCGTTCCTTTTTGTATATACTACCGATCTTTGCTCTGGCCTTCGGTTCATGCCGGCAGCTTACGCCTTTTCAGTCCTTCCTCGCCGAAAACGGCGCCCATTACAGCCTGCTGATCCGAAACGGCAGGATACTCGACGGCGCCGGCGGCCCACCCGTACAGGGCGACGTACTGGTGCGGGGCGACAGCATCCTTTTCGTAGGTATTACAGACACCACACTGATCACGGTGGAGCGGGTTATAGACGCAAATGGCAGGTATATCACCTCCGGTTTTATCGATACCCATGCTCATGGCAACCCGCTGGAAACACCGGGCTTCGAGAATTTCCTGGCTATGGGCGTCACGTCCATCTGCCTGGGGCAGGATGGCGACAGCCCCCCGGTTGAAGATATCCGGAGCTGGATGCAGCAGGTGGATAGCGTTGGGCCGGGTGTGAATATAGCGATGTTCGTAGGCCATGGTACCTTGCGCAGCCTTAGCGGTACCGGCTACAAGCCTGGGCCTACGCTCCAGGAAATGGCCCGCATGGAGGAACTGCTGGGCGATGCCCTGGATGCCGGCTGTTTTGGTTTGACCACAGGCCTGGAATACACTCCCGGCGCCTATGCCGGTGATGGAGAACTATTGGCCCTGGCAAAAGTAGTTGGGCAGCACCACGGGATGATCATGAGCCATGTGCGCAACGAAGATGACGGCGCCATCGAAGCTTCCCTGCAGGAGTTGCTGCGGCAGGGGCAGTATTGCAATGTACAGGTTTCGCACCTCAAGGTAGTGTACGGAAAAGGAGCAGCGCGGGCCGAACAGGTGCTGCACCTGCTGGATGAGGCCAGGGCCGGCACACCCTATACCGTTACCGCCGACATTTACCCTTATACGGCGAGTTATACGGGCATCGGCATCGTTTTCCCGCAGTGGGCCAAGCCGCCCAACGATTATGAAAAGGTAAAACGGGAACGCCGAGCCGAGCTGCTGGCTTTCCTGCGCGAGAAAGTAGCGGCCCGCAACGGGCCTGAGGCCACGCTGTTCGGTACACCGCCTTATGCCGGTAAAACGCTGGCCCAACTCAGCGCCGAGCAGGGCAGGCCCTACGAAGAAGTATTGCTCGACATCGGCCCGGGCGGCGCCTCAGGGGCGTATTTCGTCATGGATGAAGCCCTCCAGGCCCGGCTGCTCGCCAGCCCCCACCTGATGATTTGCTCCGACGGTAGCCCGACGATGAGGCATCCGCGAGGTTACGGAAGTTTTGCTAAAGTCATCGAAACCTACGTTTTGGAAAAACAGTTGCTCACTCTTCCCGAAGCCATCCGCAAAATGACGGGCCTGCCGGCCCAGACGCTGGGCCTGGCCGACAGAGGGCTTGTCAAACCCGGTTATCGTGCCGACCTGCTCGTTTTCGATCCTGAAAACGTGAAGGCCACCGCTACATTCAGCGAGCCCCACCAGCTGGCGCAAGGCCTGGATTGGGTAGTTGTGAACGGCAAAGTGGCCTACGAGGGAGGCGCCCCTGGGGAAAGGGCCGGGCGGGTATTGCGAAAGTGATAAGCCCGGTAGGAAACCCGGCGGGGCTTGCCCGCGTTTTATCCTTAGAGCTTGTTTGGAGGTCGCTTGTGGAGATAAAAAGGGACGTATTTTAGCCCAAAGGGTGGCCTCCAAACAAGCTCTTATATACACTGTAAAAGAACAACAGCCACCGATGGGCCAACTGCTTCAGCATATTCCCCAGAGCTTGCAGAACTTCCTGATCGTGGCCCTCTTTTCCATGCTTATCGGCCTGGAACAGCGGCGGCACCACGAAACCGAAAAGCCGAAAAGCCTGCTGGGTACCGACCGCACCTTCACTTTTATCGGTATCCTGGGTTACATCCTCTACCTCGTCGACCGGGAAAGGTTGCTGTTGTATGCATTCGGAGGGCTGGCCATCACCGTATTCCTGGCCGTATTTTACATCCATAAAGTGTGGAAAGAAGGGCAGCCAGGGCTGACATCCATCGTCGTGGCGCTCATTACCTATGCTTTGGCGCCGCTGGTATTTACGCAACCCCACTGGTTGGTATTGCTCATACTGATCACGGTGCTGGTGCTGGTGGAGGTTAAGGACAACCTGATCGCTTTTTCGGAGAAGATCGAGAACCGGGAGTTTATCACCCTGGCCAAGTTTCTGGCCGTTGCCGGGGTTATCCTGCCTCTCACGCCCGATACAACCGTTGTGGAAGGCCTTTCGCTTACGCCCTACAAATTCTGGTTGGCGGTAGTTGCCGTATCTACGATCTCCTATGTCAGCTACCTCCTGCGGAAGTTCGTTTTTCCGGAAGCAGGCCTGTTGCTCACCGGCATATTGGGTGGTGCGTACAGCAGCACAGCGACGACCTTTACGCTGTCGAGAAAAGGTAAGGCCGGTATTTTCGGGCCGGCGAAAACCACCTCGGCCATCATCCTGGCCACTGGCATGATGTATCTGCGCATTCTGCTCCTGGCCTTTTTGTTCAACAAGGAGCTGGCCTCGAAGCTGGCCGTACCTTTTCTGGTGCTGGCAGCGGCCTCGGCGGGCATTGGGCTGTTTTTGTACCGCTTTACGAAGGAAGAGCCAGTGAATTCAGGCGACAAACTAAAGGAAGATCAACGCAACCCATTGGAATTCCGGGCCGCGCTGCTATTTGCCTTCCTGTTCGTCTTTTTCGTCACCCTGACCCATTATGTGATGCAGTATTACGGCGACCGTGGCTTGAAGGTGCTGTCTTACATCGTAGGCGTTACCGATATAGACCCTTTCCTTATCAACCTGTTCCAGCAAAAGCAAACGGTATTGCTATCTGTTGCCGCCCTGGCCACAGTGCAGGCCACGATCAGCAACAACGTCCTGAAACTCGCTTACAGCTTTGCTTTGGGCAGTTCTACTATGCGAAAGTACCTGGCCTGGGGTTTCGGCCTGATCATAGGGCTGAGCTTTCTGTTGTTGATCTGGGTTTAAAAACGCCATCTTTAAGCGGCTATCCCGTGGCAATGGCGTACTTTTGTAAGCAACGGGGCTCGTAGAAACAGTGCATTCAAAGAGCCTATCGTAATAACGAATAACCAATAGCAAGCTCATGCCGAGTGCAAGAAAGGTCATCCTCATCGACAAAGCCCACCCTTATCTGGTGGAGCATCTCACCCAAATGGGATACGAATGCCACGATCACCAGCATGCCCCACTAGATGAAGTAGAAGCTATGATCGGCGGGTACTTCGGCCTGGTCATTCGCAGCCGTTTTTCGCTGGGCCGCGAATTCCTCGACAAGTGCACGGAGCTGAAGTTCATCGCCCGCATGGGCATTGGGCTGGAGCATATCGATGTGGAGTACGCCGAACGCAAAGGCATCCGGGTGTTCAACTCGCCGGAAGGCAGCCGCGATACGGTGGCGGAACACACCGTTGGCCTCATCCTGGGGCTTACGCATTTCCTGTTCCGGGCCGGCCTGCAGGTTCGGGAAGGGGAGTGGGTTCGGGAAGCTAACAAGAGTTATGAGTTGCGCCACCGCACGGTGGGCATCATCGGATTTGGCAATATCGGAAGCGCCGTGGCCCAGCGCCTCAGCAGCTTTGGCTGCCGGGTGATCGCCTATGACAAGTTTAAGGCCAATTACGGGGGCATGCTGGCCGAAGAGGTGAGCCTGGAAACCATATTCCGGGAAGCCGATATCGTCACGCTTCACATCCCCTATGCGGATTACAACCACCACTTTGTCGATCAGGCCTTTCTGGGCAGCTTCCACAACCCCATCTTTCTGGTCAATACTTCGCGCGGCCTCGTGCTCGACACACAGGCGCTTGTAAACGCCCATCGGGCCGGGCGCCTGCTGGGCGCAGCACTCGACGTGGTCGAATACGAAGAACAATCGTTCAGCACCCTCGATATAACCGCTATGCCGGAACCCTTTCAGTACCTGCGCCGGGCCGACAACGTCATCCTAACCCCCCACACCGCCGGTATGTCGCGCGAAGTAATGGGCGCACATGCCCGGGTGCTGGTGGAGAAAGTGGGGCATGCGTTCGGGCTGTAATTTTTGTGCCTGTTTTGTTTGAAAATCAGGTTTTTTCATTTAACTTTGGTCGGAGTGTAAATCCTAAAACCCGAAACTTATATGTATTACCCAAAGCCAATACTCGCCTTTTCTTTTATGTTACCCCCATTTAGTAAAGACATTTTAAAGCTACCCTTAACATTTGCCGTAGCGGGCCCTGCTATGTGCGGCTAGAACGGCAACCTGTTTTACTTAATAACCTACATTTCGGCCCAAATTATGTAACACACATAAAGCTTATCGTATTAAGCTATGTATTTAGCACATCCTGTATGATTCAATCCTGAAGTTAGCATCATGGGGCTTTTACACATGGTGACGAAAGTGAAGTGTTACCATCTTTTTCAGCTGTTCTGAAGGAGAGGTGCATGGTATTTTATGCGCGGGAAAGACTACAATGTGGATTATGTCCGTATTGTGGAGGAATTGTTATGCCTTTTTCGCAACAAGAAGCCCGATAGGGCTGATGATATCCCAAAACAGAGATAATATCCCAACAAATGTTATTCGAAACGCTCAATTTCATCGTCGTAGAATTTAATGCATACCTGGAGCGCTTAGACAAGACCTCTTACCCTTTGATCATGGGGAATATAGCCTTGCAGGACGGCCAGGGGGGCGGAAATGCCGACGACGTAGATGACAAAATGGTCCTCTCGCTCATTAACGTGGAAGAGGAGAAGACCCTTAAGAATGAACCGATAACCAAAAGGAACGGGACGGAAGTAAGCACCCAGAACGCACCTCTTTTTCTCAACCTGTATCTGTTGTTCTCATCCAATATCCAGAATTACCAGGAAGCTTTGAAGTACCTGTCGCTGGTGCTGCAGTTCTTCCAGCAGAAACGCATCTTCACTGCCGCCGGTTCCCCGCTCCTGGCGGAAGCCAATATTGACAAGATCAGCTTTGAAATATTCGACCTCAGTTTTGAGCAGACCAATAACCTTTGGGGGGTATTGGGAAGCAAACTGGTGCCGAGCATTCTGTATAAGGTCCGGATGATCACCGTACAAGCTGCTCCGGAGATCGGTGCGGGCATGATTGAACAGATCATTGTCAACGACAATTCTATCAACGGTTAGCCATGTTCGATATAACCTTTAAACGGCTGGTTACGGTTGAAGTCCTCCACGACTACTACCAATCGGGGCAGTCTCCGGACCTGGAGTTCATTCCGACGGCGGAAAGCAGGAGGCTGCTTGCGGGGCTCAAGCTTCGGTTCATCTCTACCGGGCACGGCTTCTTTATCGGCATGCAATCGGCTGAAGCCCTTACAGGCGGAGCGTTCCGGCCTTACCTGGCGCCAACCGAGCCCTTTAAGCTCAGCTTTTATGTTGGGTTGAAAAACCCACATTGGTATACTATCTCCCAATTGACGGACACGAAGCCCTCAGGCAGCGCGTTTTACCTCACCAACCGTTTCGACAAACAGCTGGCAGGGACGCCGCCTCTGTTGTTGCTCACCGGGCATACCGGCGGCGACGACCGGGTGTCGGGCAACGACCTCGTCAGGGTTGTCGGCGGCAAGTTCAAGTACAGGCTTTCGCAACCGGCGGCCGTAGTGAGCATCACCGCCAGCTTTTCACCGGTTCCGGATGTCCTGTGGCCTACGCCGGAATCGCCGCAGGGCGATGGCCTGGAGATCGAGTGCGACCTTTCCGCTTACCCCAACGGGCGTTACCACCTCGAAGAGGACAACGGCTTTTCGGTGGAATTGTATAAAGACGATGCCGCTCAGGCCTTTCAGGCTTTCGGAATGGTAGAGCTTTTCAGCGACAGCCCTGTTCCGGCTTACCAGTTCCTGGAGGATACAGGTGGCGGCAACATTATCGCCCATCCGGCCGTGTACAGCATTCGCTTCCTGGCCAGGCCTTCCCGCTGGCGGTATTTTGTCGTGGCCCAAAGCCAGGGCGTCGACGTCGGCGATTTCAGCATCACCAATGCATCGCCTACCGATTTCAACAGTGTAACCGTGCCCGACAGCGTGGCCCAGAAGTACGGGGCAGGCAATGTGGCGCTCTGGGAATCCAATTTCCTGATCCCTTTCCGGGAAAGGCCCGATACGACGGTCAACTATCAGTATAACCCACCCGGCCCTGGCAATGCTACCGGCAGGTTGGGCTTTCCACCCCTGGCCAGCGCCGGCCCAAGGAGGGACAACAGCGGCAGCCTGATCACCGACGGATCTGGCGCGCCGGTTTTTTTCATGGAAGATTACGTCATTCTATAATTCAAAGAGAATACCAGCATGCTAAATTTGAATAACGTCAAAACACCCGGAGCATACATCGATGAGGTGTCTTTGCTCCCTCCTTCCGTAGCAGCGGTGGAAACGGCCATTCCAGCCTTTATCGGATATACCGAAGCCAACCCATTCGGAGGCACTGACTTTCCAAAGCCCGCCGTGCGGATCAAATCGCTGAAGGAGTATGAGAGCCTGTTCGGCGGCCCCTTCAACCAATCGTTCAGCGCAGTTCTGGGCACGGTGAACGGCGCCGACGGTATCACTACAGCACCGGTGGCGCCCACGCTGGTATACCGGATGTACTACGCCCTGCAGCTGTATTTCGCCAACGGCGGCGGGCCCTGTTACATCATCTGCACCGGTGCATACAATACCACTACACCCGCTGTGGCCCAGGCCGATCTGCTGGCCGGGCTGCCGGTACTGGCCAAGGAGGATGAACCTACGCTCATCCTGTTTCCCGATGCCGTAGCGATCACCAACGCGGACGAGAACACCGCCTACTCGCAATACTATCAGCTGTATACTGAAGCGCTGGCCCAATGCGAAGCCTTGAAGGACCGCTTCACGATCGTGGATGTTTACCATGGCGACCAGGATTTTCAGCAGGCCGGCGGCCCGGATATCATCAACGACGACCCTAACAGCTTTAGGGGCAGAATAGGTACCCTGAACCTCAAATACGGGGCGGCCTATTATCCATGGCTGGAAACGAGCCTGTCTTTTGCCTATGACCCGGCCGGTGTAGCCATAACCGGTACGATCGGCGGGGTGAATATCAACCCGGATAACGTCGTACTGCGCGACGACAATGCCGCTTCACCGGAAGTGAGCTCCCTGTTCCATCGCAATAATGCGCTTTACCACCTCGTAAAGGCCGCCATCGAAAAGTTCAGGGTAACCATGCCGCCGGGGCCCCTGGCCGCCGGCGTCTACGCCAGCGTCGACAGCACGCGGGGCGTGTGGAAAGCTCCTGCCAATGTGAGCCTTTCCGGCATCACTCGGCCTCTGGTGAAAGTGGATAACGACGCACAGGACGGGTTGAACGTGCACACCTCCGGTAAGTCCGTCAACGTAATACGCAGCTTTACAGGAAAAGGCATCCTCGTTTGGGGCGCCCGCACCCTTGCCGGCAACGACAACGAGTGGCGCTACGTTTCCGTTCGCCGCTTTTTCAATATGGTGGAGGAGTCCGTGAAAAAGGCATCAGAGCAGTTCGTTTTCGAACCCAACGACGCGAATACCTGGAACAAGGTGCGCGCTATGATCGAGAACTTCCTGCTCAACCAGTGGCGCGCCGGTGCATTGGCGGGGGCCAAACCCGATGACGCTTTCTTTGTAAAAGTCGGGCTGGGCCAGACCATGACGGCACTGGACATCCTCGAGGGCAGGATGATCGTCGAGATCGGAATGGCCGTCGTCCGCCCGGCAGAATTTATCATTCTCCGGTTCTCCCACAAGATGCAGGTTTCCTGATCCGGCCTGGGTGGCCAACCGAAAAAAAGTAATGAATTATGGAATACAAAACACCAGGTGTATATATTAAGGAGATATCCACTTTCCCGCCCTCAGTGGTGGCAGTAGATACGGCTATACCCGCTTTTATCGGGTACACGGAAAGAGCCGAAACGGCTACGGGAGACTCCCTGTCCGGCATACCCACCCGCGTGAGCTCCCTGCTGGAATTCCAGGCCCTTTATGGCGGGCCGTTCACCCCCGCCAGCTATTTGCTGACCGTTGACGGCGCCGGCGCTGATGCTGCCGTTACGGCCGTAACGCCACGAGATGATAGTGACAATGCGCGCCGGTATTACCTCTACGACAGCATCGAGCTGTTCTATGCCAATGGCGGGGGCGCCTGTTACATCGTTTCTGTGGGGGTTTATCCCGCCGAGATCGACGACGCGGAGCTGGAAGACGGTATCAATGCCGTGGCGAAGGTGGACGAACCGACCCTGCTGGTCTTTCCCGATGCGGTGGGCCTGGTAGACGGCGGTACCGGCGGCCCCGGCCTCGCCAACTTTGCGCGCCTGCAACAGCTGGCCCTGGCCCAGTGCGATAAGCTGAAAGACCGCTTCGCCATTCTCGACCTCATCGAAGGATACCAGGAGGATGCTTTCCCTAATACCCCCATCGCCAATTTCCGCAACGGCATAGGCACTACGGCTTTACTGTACGGCGCTGCTTATTACCCATGGGTATTGACTGCCAAAGACATCCCCGTTTCGTTGCGCAGCCTGGATTTCCAGGACACCGGCGGCCTGGCCATTTCGGATACCGGCCTGGATACCCTGCTGGGCGCCGCCGATACCAACGATCTGTTGACGACACTTTTAGCAAAACAAGGGGATACCGATACAGTGATGGGCACCTTATCTACGGCCCTGGCCGGCGTGAGCCTGGCTGATTTCTCTCCCCTGCGCAGCCATTTTGAAACGCTTGTCAGCGATTTCAATGCTCCCGGTGGCGGGACCCGCGCCAACTTCACGGCTATCATCCGTTTCCTGAGTGAATGCGCGCTGGCCTTCCCGGCCCTGGCCGCTGCATCGCTCAGCACCGATTCCGTGGTAGCAGCCAGGGTTACCCAGCTTCAAGCGGATACAAGCCTGATAAGCGCCCTGGCCGATTTGGTCAGTATAGAGAAAAATACGGCTATCAGCACCGACCTGCTGGTTCAGCCTCCCGACGACCCCGCCACCGTTTATGCTACCCTGGTGCCCGATTGGACGACGGGGGGCGTGAATATCGGCGCTATTTCAGAGGATACTGATATCAGCCTGGGCGCAGGCACCATTCAGGTGCGGGGCGGAAGGGTGCTGGAACACGCCAAATTCGTACGGGTGGCCGATAAGATCATCAGCGTGATGAACACCCTCTTCAATATGGCCCTCGATGCAGAGGAAAAGGCGGAAACAGCCCTTATTGCCGGCAACACCTTTTTCAAGGACCTCGCCGATAAGCTGCGCCGTAGCATGCGCCTGCTGCCTCCGTCGGGGCCGGTAGCGGGAATCTACGCCGCCGTCGACCGATCCAGAGGCGTGTGGAAAGCTCCGGCCAACGTCAGCGTATCCGCCATCATCGGGCCGGCGGTAAAGATCACCAACGAAGAGCAGGCCGGTCTTAATGTCCATTCGACCGGTAAGTCCATCAACGCCATACGTTCCTTCGTAGGCAAGGGCACGCTCGTCTGGGGCGCCCGCACGCTTGCCGGCAACGACAACGAATGGCGCTACGTACCGGTGCGGCGCTTCTTCAACTTCGTCGAAGAATCGGTGAAAAAGGCATCCGAACCCTTTGTGTTTGAACCCAACGACGCCAACACCTGGGTCAAGGTTCGCGGGCTCATAGAGAATTTCCTCGTCATCCAGTGGCGGCAGGGCGCCCTTGCCGGTTCCAAACCCCAGGATGCCTTCTTCGTGAAGGTAGGGCTGGGCCAGACGATGACGGCGCAGGACATCCTTGAAGGCCGGCTGATCGTCGAGATAGGTATGGCTGCCGTCAGGCCGGCGGAATTCATTATCCTGCGCTTCTCGCACAAAATGCAGGAATCCTGATCCAAGCTGTAACAGGCTGTGTTTATCGACCATTAATTCATTGAACGTATAAAAAAAACAAGCATCATGGCTGAATATCCATTGCCAAAATGGCATTTCCGCGTCGACTGGGGCGGAACAAAGATCGGGTTCACCGAAGTTAGCGGGCTGGAAGTGTCCACTGAAGAGATCAAATACCGGGCCGGCGACAGCCTGGAGTCTAACGAGATCAAAATGCCTGGGCGCCAGACCTTCGGCGACATCACCCTCAAGCGCGGCGTTTTCGCTTCCGACAACGAGTTCTACGACTGGTGGAATACGGTAGCGCTCAACACCATCGAGCGCAGGGATATCACCATCAGCCTGCTCAACGAGGCCCATGAGCCCGTAGTCGTGTGGAAGGTGAAGAACGCCTGGCCGAAAAAGGTGACTTCTACTGACCTGAACTCTACCAGCAACGAACCGGCGGTAGAATCCATCGCGCTGGCCCACGAAGGTTTAACCATCCAAAACGAATAACCGATGTTCGAATACCCACAGGTAGGTTATCACTTCCTGGTCACTTTTGAACTTTTTCCGCAGTCGCTCAAAGACATCAGCTTCCAGGAGGTTAGCGGCCTTACCAGTACGGTGGAGATGGAGGCCTACCGGGAAGGTGGCGAGAACCGCTTCGTCCACCAGCTCCCGGTGCGCACCTCTTTCCCCGACCTTGTACTCAAAAGGGGCCTCTTCCTGGATGCGCAGCTGTTCGGGCTGAGCGATTGGGTGAGAGACGCTGTGGAAAATTTTTCATTCAAACCGGTCAACCTGATCGTCTCCCTGCTCAATGAGCAACACCTGCCGCTATTCAACTGGTATGTGGTAGGGGCCATCCCCAAGAAGCTGGATATATCCAGTTTCAATTCGACGAGCAACGAGGTCGTCGTCGAAAGGATAGAGCTTTCCTACAACTACTTCACCTTCATGAAGGAAGCGACGCTGGCTGTGGGCGCAGCAGGGGCTATCGCCGGAGCTGTAACAGGCTCCATCGACGTTTCGTTGGGTTGATAAAAAAGTACTTATGCCACTGATCATTAAGGAATTGGTGATAAAGGCAACGGTAGGCGAGGGGAGTGGTGGCCAGCAGGCCCCGGCCTCGTCTACGCCCGCCAGTGAAGAGGCCATTGTCGCCTCTTGCGTAGAACAGGTTTTACAGATCTTAAAGGATAAAGAAGAGCGCTGATGTTCGGACTAGACCAAGGCAAACTGGAAAAGATGAAGATCACGGCCTACATGGCCGAAAGCCAGTCGAATGACCTGTCCAACCTGAGCACCAACCCGGATGACCAGTACGTAGCCCTGGTGAACCCGGAGAAGTACCAGATCAGGCATGAGATCAAACGCGACGAAAGGCAGGCGCCGGGAACCTCCGGCACCGACCCGCGCTTCGTCGGTAATGCGCCTTTTGCCTTCCAGTTCGAATTTCTGTTCGATGCCACCGGAGTCATCCCCAAACCACCGGAAGGGCTGCTCGACAGCATACCTATCCTGGGCGCCGTTGCCGATGCTCTGTCGGGGGGCGATGACGCCTACGACGTTATGGCCGAGATCCAGCGCTTCAACCATGTTGTGCTGGACTATGCCGGGGAAGAGCACGCGCCGCGCCGCGTCTATATCAACTGGGGCACGCTGGGCGTATCCTGCAAGCTGAATACGCTAACCTACGACTTCAAGCTGTTCAAACCCGACGGCACGCCGCTGCGCGCCGTCGCCAATGCGGCTTTTGTGGAAAGCATCCCTGACGAAGAACGGGAGAACAGGGACAAACCGGCTTCTCCCGACCTGACGCACCAGCGCGTGGTCAAGGAAGGGGATACCCTTCCGCTGCTGGCCAGAGAGATCTATGGCGATGCCTCCCTCTATCTGGAGGTGGCGCGCGTCAACGGCCTGGTCCACTTTCGGAACCTGCCCGTAGGGACAGTCATTACTTTTCCTCCAATCGACAAATCGAAAATATGATCAACGGCAGGCTCATACCGAACAGCACGAGAACGGATGTGGTAACGCACACCATCAAGATCAATGGAGAGGCTATTTCCAGGCGCTTCCAGGTCATGTCCATCCTCGTCATGCGGGAGCTCAACCGCATCCCTTATTGCCGAATAAACATGATCGACGGCAATGCCGCCACCCAGGATTTCCCGGTAAGCGCTGAGGATCTTTTCGTCCCTGGCAATGAGATCGAAGCCCTGCTGGGGTATTATGCCGAGGAGTCCACGGTTTTTAAAGGCATCATCACCGGCCATAGCATAAAGGTGCGGCGTGGCGGCGCTCAGCTTACGGTCGATTGCAAAGACGCTGCCGTCAAGATGGCCATTGCCGCCCGGAGCCGCTACTTCCTGGATGTCAAAGACAGCGATATCATGGAAGAACTGGCCAGCGGTTATGGCCTCGATGCCGATATAGAAGCTACCGATGTCACCCATGCCGAACTCGTTCAATACGAGTTGACAGACTGGGACCTGCTCATCAGCAGGGCGCAGGCCAACGGGCGGGTGTGCCTGGTAAACGACGGCCTCATCAGCGTGCTGAAGCCCTCGCTCGACAGCGAGCCCGTGCTTGAAGCGGCCTACGGCAGCTCATCGCTGGAAGAGTTCGACGCCGAGATCGATGCGCGGTATCAGTACAGCTCCGTGCTGGCCAAGAGCTGGGACTATGCCGGGCAGGAGGTGCTGGAAGCTGAGGCTGCCGACCCCGGCTTCGAAGAAGCAGGCAACCTGAGCGCTGCACAACTGGCCGATGTCGTCGGGCTGGACCCGCCTCTAACGCTCTATCACGGTGGGCAGGTCGTTCAGGAAGAACTACAGGCATGGGCCGATGCGCAGCTCCTCCTTAGCAGGCTGGCCAGGCTGAGGGGTAGGGTGAAATTTCAGGGTTATGCGGCTATCCTTCCCGGCGAAACCATTCAGCTATCGGGCGTGGGCCCCCGCATGAGCGGTAAGGTTTATGTGAGCGGTATCCGCCACGAGTATGCGGGCGGCAACTGGTACACTGACGCCCAGTTCGGCCTGGATGCTGATTTTTTTACCCGCACCCATAAGGTCAATGCCCCCAGGGCGGGCGGGCTGCTGGGCGCCGTGAGCGGTTTACAGGCCGGAGTGGTCACACAGCTTGAGGAAGACCCTGACGGCGAGAACCGCATCCGCGTGAAGCTGCCGATCGTCAACCCGGATGATGACGGTGTTTGGGCGCGTGTAGCTACCCTCGATGCGGGCGAGAACCGCGGCACCTTTTTCCTGCCTGAGGTAGGCGACGAGGTGATCGTCGGTTTTATCAACGACGACCCGCGCGACCCCGTCGTGCTCGGCATGCTGAACAGCTCGGCCAAACCGGCCCCGTTCACCGCCTCTAACGACAACCATGAAAAAGGCCTGGTAACGCGCAGTGAGATGAAATGTGTGTTCAACGACGACCTCAAGAGCATCAGCCTGGAGACGCCGGCGGGCAACACCATCCTGCTGAGCGAAGATGAAGGCGGGATCAGCCTGGCGGATGAGAACGGCAACAAGATAGTGCTCAACAGCGACGGTATCACCCTCGAAAGCGCCAAGGATATCATCCTCAAAGCCTCCGGCGATATCAAGGCGGAAGGCGTCAATATAGAAAGTAAGGCGAGCGCACAGTTCAAAGCAGAAGGGCAGGCAGGGCTGGAAGTGTCCAGCAGCGCCGTCGCCGTACTGAAGGGCTCACTGGTACAGATCAATTGACATATTTCCGGGAATGGCCCGGATAAAACGATAAGAACACCAATTATGGGACAACCAGCAGCAAGAGTAGGAGACATGCACGTATGCCCAATGGTAACCGGGACGGTTCCCCATGTAGGCGGGCCGGTATTGCCAGCCGGAGAGCCTACTGTGCTCATCGGCGGCATGCCGGCCGCTCGCCTTGGCGATATGGCCACCTGTACGGGGCCTCCCGATACCATCATCACGGGTTCGGGCACCGTGCTTATCGGCGGTATGCCGGCGGCCCGCCTCGGCGACAGCACCGCCCATGGCGGCAGCATCATACTCGGTGAATTTACAGTGCTCATCGGCTAACTCGACAACCAATGGCAAAGGACGATAACTTTTTGGGCAGAGGTTGGAGCTTTCCAACCGCTTTTGATAAAAAGACGCAGAGCGTAAGCATGCTCTCCGGCGAGGAGGATATACGCAGCAGCCTGGAGATACTCCTGTCGACCAGGGTCGGCGAACGCGTAATGCAACCAGCTTACGGCACCAACCTGGACCAGTTCGTATTTGAGGCCCTGTCGACTTCCTTTGTGACCTATATGCGCGACTGGATCAAAAAGGCCATAGATTTTTACGAGCCGCGCATCGACCTCAAAAAGGCCGATGTCGTCACCGACCGCAGTAACGAAGGTATCTTATTTATCGTGCTGGATTATGTGGTGCGCAGTACCAATACCCGGAACAACCTCGTCTATCCATTTTATTTGAATGAAGGCACCGAAACCTAACAATGAACGGACACAGGCATATACTGCGAAGAGATGGCGTTAGCCAGGCCAGGCGCCTCCTGGAGGCCCTGGTACCTGCGTATTTCAAGGTTGACGAGCGCGGCCCTGAAAGCCTTCTGGCCTATGCAAACGCACTGGCTGAGCATATCAACTATTACAATGCCGGCAACCGCATCGACGGTGACTGGCAGGATTTTTTCCCGCTCCCTGACGAAGGCCTGCTGGCCTTATTCGGCGATTTGGCCGGCATCGACGGCAAAACCACACCTAACCTGGCTTTGTTCATCGCCTTCCTGCGCCTTTTCGGGCAAGGCCAGGCCGACCTGAACCTGTTTACTGCCCGGCATCTCGAGTTCTATTACAAAGAGGTGCTGGGGCTGGAACGCCGCCCCAGGCAGGCTGACAGGGTATTCGTCGTTTTTGAACTGGCAAAAAATCTCGCCGAACACCGGATCATCGGCGGCACCTTGCTCGATGCCGGCAAAGATGCGTCGGGGAAACCGCGGCGTTATGCGACGGAAAAAGAGATCGTGATCAACAAGGCAGGCATTGAAAGCCTGAAAAGCATCTTTGTTGATCCCGCCGATGAGTTCAAGTTATATGCTGCTGCTCAGGCTGATTCTGCCGACGGGCAGGGCGCCCCGTTCGACGATGCCCCGCTATGGCCTGCATTCGGTGAAAGCCAGGGCAGCCTGCCCGAAGGCAGGAAGAATATGATGCCCGTTAGCCTGGGGCTTGCGGTTGCCGGCCCTATCCTCCAC
Organism: Lewinellaceae bacterium; assembly: GCA_020636255.1. Lineage (GTDB taxonomy): Bacteria > Bacteroidota > Bacteroidia > Chitinophagales > Saprospiraceae > JACJYE01. The sequence continues at coordinate 390,009 of JACJYE010000006.1, read as the reverse complement.
ATGGCCGAAGGCCAGCGCAGCCTTACTGTCCGCATCGACAGCCTTCCTGTCGATACGGATACGCCGGCCAGCCGCAACTACCGACAACTCTTTCAGGTGTCTTTTACCGGCGCCGAAGGCTGGACGGGCCCTCTGGCAGTGGATGCCCGCCTGCTGACGGACCAGGAGCAGTTTTCAACCAGCGGGGCTCAAACTACCGTCTTTCGCACGGCATCGGAAGTGAACTTCAGCCAGGGCCAGATCATTGTGCTGGAAACGACGCAGTTGATCAACCGTGATACCGGGCAGGTAAACACCGAACTGCGCACGGTGACGTATAACCTGAATAATGTGTTCCTGGGTGAGTCTTTTATCAATACCGTGACACCCATTACCGAAAGCCAGAAATTCCCCCCGCCAGACAGCATTTCATATACCAAGAAACTATTTGCGCTGGTGGACATCCCGCCTTCCTACAGCCCGGTGGCGCCCTATCAGGAAGATATCCATCAGGAGCATTTCAATACGGCGCACCCCGTGATGAAACTCACGCTGAACCGGGATGCCAGCTTCTATCCATACAAAGAGCTCAGTTACTTACAGCTCGGTAAGGTGAGCGTCAAAGCTACGGTGCGCGATATCACCGACGTCACCGTACAGAACAACCAGTCGCTGCTGGATGCCGGCGGGCCTTTTACGCCCTTCGGGGCGGTGCCTGCTGTCGGCAGCACCTTTTATTTAGGGCATCCCGAAATATTCAAGAAAAACATCCAGAACATTTTTGTCGATATCGACTGGCAGGATGCTCCGGCTTCTTTCAACGATTATTATGGAGGGTACGATGTCAGCGCACTGAACAATGAGAGCTTCAAAATGTCGGCTGCCGCCCTGGCGGGCCGTACCTGGCACGAACTTACTCCCGCATCGGGCTTTTTGGGCCTTTTTGAGAACCCCGATGCCACTGAAACAAACGCGATCCAGTTGTCGGCCAATCTTGGTTTTCCCAAAATGGAGAGCCTGGAAGCGGTCGGCAAATTCGATAATAGCACCGCCACCGGATTCCTGCGCTTCCGCTTTGAAGGCGTGCTGAACGGCGGCGTGCCTGTCGACGGGCTTTCAGCTTTCGGCCATAAGGAATACCCGAAGCTTTATGCCAGTGTAGCCATTTTTAATGCTACCCACCCCGACGATACCCCACTGGCATTCCCCAACGAACCCTATACGCCTACGATCGATTCCATCCGCCTGGGGTATGATGCCCAGGCCGAATTCATACCCGGTACGACTACCGGTTCAGGTAAAGTTTTCCACCTCGAACCTTTCGGGCAGTATGAACTGGGAGATGCCGCACCCTTTATATTTCCCGAATTCAGTTCGGAAGGTTATTTCTTTATCGGCCTGAAGGATTTTTCTCCGCCGCGTAACCTCAGCATCCTCTTACAGGTGGCGGAGGGAACGCAGTCGCAACAGGGCCTATCTGCTGCTCCTGAAGTCAGCTGGAGCTACCTGGCAGGTAGCCAATGGATAGCGCTGAACAAGCTGGCCCTGCTGTCCGATTCTACGGAACACCTGAAAACCACAGGCATCATCGAATTCTCCATCGGACGCAATGCTTCGATGGCTCATACCCGTATGCCCGAGGGCCTGCATTGGCTGCGCGGGCAGGTCGTCCAGAATACAGGTGGGGTGAATAGGCTCGTGCGCCTGCTTACCCAGGCCGTAACGGCCGAAGCCGTCCTGCCGGTGGAAGAACCCGGCGGTGAGGCCGAGCTGGCGCTGGCGCCCGATACCATAAAAAAGCTCGTACAAAAAGATGCAGCGGTAAAAGGCGTTTCACAGCCTTTTGCCTCCTTCGGCGGCCGCGATATCGAGGCCGACGACTCGTACTACCAGCGCATCAGCGAGCGCCTGCGACACAAGAACAGGGCTATTGGCCTGTACGATTACGAACGAGCGGCACTGGAGGCTTTCCCTTCGATCTACAAGGTAAAGTGCCTCCAGAATACGCTCAGCACCGCTGCCCCTTTTGACATCGCGCCCGGGCGGGTTACGCTCGTCGTCATTTCCAACCTGCGTAACAAATACGCCGTCAATCCGCTCGAACCCAAGGCCAGCAGTATCGAGCTAAGCCGCATTAAAGCGCACCTTGAAGCGCTTGTATCCGGTTTTGTCGGCATCGAAGTGGAAAACCCTATATACGAAAAACTCCTGGTGGAGGCCGATGTGGGCTTTATGCCGGGTTACGACCCCGGTTTCTACGGCAACCAACTGAACGAGGATATCAAACGCTTCCTTTCGCCCTGGGCTTACGAGGAAGGGCAGGACATCATCTTCGGCGGGAAGGTCTTCCGTTCGGACATCCTGGCCTTCATCGAGAAACGGGAGTATGTCGACTTTGTCAACAACTTTAAGCTATACCACATCCTGGATTCCAGCAGGATCACGGACAGCGACAGCCTGTTCGAGGATGAATATACCGCGCTTGCCGATAGCGCTTTTATCATCGGCAACGCAGCGATCAGTTCCACTTTCGTGGTCGGGAGGCCATCGGAGGTGGTGGTGGCCAGTACGCCGGCCTCTATTCTCATTTCGGCCCCCAGCCACCGTATACGGGTGTTGAACACCGGTGAGTACGAATGCGAAGGCGGCTTTGAGCAGACGGGCATCGGTTTTATGTTCGTCGGCATCAATTTCGAGGTCGGGCCCGATACCTAGTAACTGTCAAAAAGTAAGATCGACGATTTTGCGAAGCTTAGCGTTGTGAACCTGTAATTCAATCATTATAAAAGCGAATGTTATGCCGGACAAATTAAGCCGTGGCGTTCTCAGAACCTTTTTCGAGACCGGGGACGTTCCCACTCAGAAGAACTTCGAAGACTTTATCGAGTCTTACCTGAATAGCATCGATGACGGCGTGAATGTGGATGTGAACAAAAACCTGCTGGTCAGCGGGGCCGTCAAAGTGGGCAATCAGCCTACGGACCCGACGGAAGGAGGCTACATTCGTTGGAATGGCAGCCAGTTTCAGGGGTTCAACGGTACGAGTTGGGAAGAACTGGGCTCAGGCGGCGGCGGAGGGGACACCATCTGGCAGCTCGACGGCAATAACGCACACTATGGCGCCGGGACTTCCAATAACCAGCGCCGGGTGGGGATCGGCACCAGCAGCCCCAATACTGCCCTGCACATCGAGAACGGCAACAGCATGAACGCTATAGGCGCCACCGGCCGGGGATACCTCACCCTGGGTACCCTGGGCGGCACCCACATGATCATGGACAACAACGAGATCGTCGTGCGCAATGTATCCGGCGTCGGCGGCTTCACGGCCGGCGACCTGGATATCCAGCGCTTCGGGGGCAATATCAATATGGGCGGCGCAGGCGCCAGCCAGGTGTCCGTCACCATCCGGGGCAACCTTAGCGTAACGGGCACCGTCACCGCTTCCAATATTCCGTCCGATGAGCGGCTGAAAGAGGGGGTCCGCCCCCTGGAACTGGGGCTGGAAACCCTGCTCAGGCTCAACCCCATCCGGTTTTCCTATAACGGCAAAGGCGGCATCCCGCAGAACGGGCAACAGATAGGCCTGTCGGCACAGAACGTCCGGGCGGCCCTGCCGGAGGCAGCGCCCACTTTTCAGGCCCTGTTAAACCCCGGCGACGAAGCCCCATCCACTTTGCTCGGCGTCGACCCCAATGCCCTTATCGCCCTGCTCATCAATGCCGTCAAGCAGTTGACGGGGCGGGTTGCTGAGCTCGAAAAGGCCCTTCAGGTTGAAGGCGCACAATAGGATTTCTATTCATTGTAAATACAGCTGATATGCCCAACGGTATCCAAGATACAGAAGCTCCTCTGCTGATCAGCCGCGCAGCGCCGCCCCTGGTTACGATGGATTACGCCCGCCTTCGGGAGGATGGCCTGGCGTATATCCAGAGCCTGGCTTCGAAGACCTGGACCGACCACAATATCCACGACCCCGGGATCACCATCCTCGAGGCCTTGTGTTACGTGCTGACGGACCTGGGCTTTCGCACCAACCAGGATGTGGCTAACCTGCTGGCGGGTATCTCCGGGCAGCTCGATATCGACGCGCTGGGGTTTTATCCTGCCGAACGCATCCTGCCCAACGCGCCGCTGACTTTCCTGGATTACCGCAAACTGCTCATCGACCAGGATGCCATTCGCAATGCATGGCTGACACCCGCTACCGAAATATCACCACCCCTCTATTTCGACGAGAGCACCGATTCCCTGTCCTTTACCGCAGGTAGCCCGGTTTACCTGAACGGCCTGTACGACATCCTGCTGGAGTTTAAAGAGGATGCCCTGAATTCCAACCTTTTTGCCGCCGTGCTGCCTGCCGTCAACGGTACCGAATACCGCATTGAAGTGACCTTCCCCTACTGGGATGAGCTGCCGTCCGCCCGCCCTTATGGTATGGAGGTGGATACGTCGAACATACAACTGCTGGGAGGCGCCGGCGATGAGCTTACCCCTACGGATTCTACGAATTTTAACGATTACCTGGCGGCGCTATCGGTGCCCTATACCGGCAGTAGTTATGTCGACCAGATCCCGCTGCGCATCAAGGCTATCCCGGCCATCATTCCGGCCGACCGGCCGGCGCTGGAGCTGGTCATCATCGCCGAACTGGAACGGGCCGACGCCTCCAACCTGGCCGTCGCTTTTAATCAACGGGTAGAAGATACCATCGCAGTGATCCGCGATATTCAGCAGGCTTTCAACACCAACCGGAATTTGTGCGAAGACGTATACCGCTTCCGCACGGTGCGCACCCAGGAAATAGCTCTTGAATGCGATATCGAGATCTTGCCGGGGACGGACATTCACTACGTGCTAGAAGAGATCTACCGCCGGATCGACGATTTCCTTTCGCCGCGCATACGATTTTACAGTTTGTCGGAAATGCTGGAAAAGGGCTACACCGTAGACGAGGTATTCGAAGGGCCGCTGCTCCGGCATGGCTTTATCGATTCCAACAGCCTTCTGGGCAACGAGCGCTTCAATAAAACAGCGGACCAGATCATCTACGTTTCCGACCTGTTCCGCATCATCAGCGAGATCAATGACGACGCTGGGCTGCCTTCCGATCAGCGGATCGTTTCGGTCAAGAACCTGCAGATCAGCAATTACATCAACAACCAGCGCATTGCCAATGGCGTGCGCAACTGCCTGAAGCTCAACCTGAGCGATACGTACAAGCCCAAGCTAAGCACTTCCAAATCCATTATTCGCTTTTTTCAGGATGGCAGGCTCATCGAAGATGAGAGCCTGTCGGATATAGGCATTCCGCAGCCGGCGCCGGAAGTGCCGGTAACCGGGCTGAGCCGGGCGCTACCCACCGGGCAGCCTGTCGCGCTGGAAGACTATTATTCCATTCAGCACGATTTTCCGCTTGCTTACGGTATTGGCAAAGAAGGGCTGGACGACAGGGCCCCGGAATCCCGTAGGGCCTTCACCCGCCAGCTCAAGGGGTTCCTGGCGGTTTTTGAACAGATACTCGCCAACTACCTGTCGCAGCTGGCCCACGTAAAGTCCCTCTTTGCTATCGGCCCTGATCAGGAACAGACCTATTTCAGCCAGCCGCTGTACGAAGTCCCGGGCATATCGGCCCTGCTTAAAGATTTTACCATATCCGGCCTGAGCTGGGCTGATTTTCTTCAGGATGAAGAAAACGATTACCGGCTACTGCTGAATGATATCGGGGAGAGCAGGAACACCTTTCTGGACCGTAGGAACCGGGTGCTGAGCCATCTGTCGGCCCGTTTCGGCGAGGATTTTTCTGAACGCGCCCGGGTGGCCCAGGCGCTGGCCCAGAAAGCGGCATCTACACCCGATGAGGCCCTTCAGCTCCGTTTGACTTCCCAGGCACAGCTTATCAGAGGCAAATCCCTCCTGTTGGGCGAGATCCCCAAAGTGAGCATGAACAGAGGGCAGGGTTTCGATTATCACCGCAATACACTACTGCGCATAGAACCGGAGGGCGGCGGCCCCATCGTGTACCGCTGGGCCCTGCAAACACCGGATATGGAACCGCTGCTGTCCTCTGCACAGGCTGAGGCCAGCCCTGAAGATGCATTAGGCCGATTTATCGAACACTACCACCGGCTGACAAGGCCCGGTCTTTATAATGTCGTGCCGGCAGGCGGTACGGACTTCGCTTTTGAACTGCTCGACGCACCAGGGGGCGTAGCCATAGCCTCTTCATCCGGAGTATTCGCTTCAGCCGATGAAGCTCAGTCGGGCGCTGATGCGGTTGTCGAACTGGCGGGTACCTTGATCGGTGTCTGGGATACGGATAATGTATCCGGCCTGCAATACCGTATCGGGCACCAACTGGGATGGAAATCGGCGCGACAGCGCCTCTTGCTGGAGCCGCCGATGGATTATTTCAGCATACAGAACCCCAACCCCGGTGAATTTTTCTTTACCCTCAGCGATGAGGCTGGAACAGCGCTGCTGAACGCAGACCCGCTGAACCCCTATCCGGATGCGCCGGGTGTGCAGGGCGGCATCGCTCAGGTGATGGCACTGGGGATAATAGAAGACAACTACGAAATATTTCAGCCTGTACCCGGCCAGTACCGTTTTCGATTGTTGGGCAACAGCAGCGTGCTGGCGATCAGCGAAGCGGTTTTCAATACCCGGGAAGATGCATTGGCCGCGCGCGATGCCCTTTGTCTTTTTATTTTCGAAAAATTCAGCCGGGAAGGGGCTTACCTCATAGAGCACCTGTTGCTAAGGCCAACCACCAGCCAGGTGCAGTCGCTGTTGCCTGCCTTCATCGATTCAGAAGACACGCCAACGCAGGACCCATACTCATTTCGCCTGACGGTGATCCTGCCTTCCGGGCTGGAGCCTGGCGACCCTGGCACAGCTGCCGTCCCGTTGCGCTATGGCGACCCCGATTTCCGGAATTTCGCTGAAAAAGTGATCCGCCAGGAAGCCCCTGCGCACGTAGCGCTGAACATCTTCTGGCTGGACGAAGATGACCTGTCGGCCTTTGAACAGGCATACCGGCGCTGGCTGATCGTCAGCTCGGTTTATCCGCCGGAACGGGAGAACGAACTCATCCGCTTTCTCCAGATACTGAACCTCATTATTGACCTATCCATACCCTGATACATTGGCCGGACAACAACATATCATCGAAAACCAGGCCGTTGAGCTCAGCTGTCCTGATGACAACACCGCCATTCGTGCGCAGCGGCTGGTGGAAACGCTGTGCAGGGATAGGCTATGGCCTGCCCTCGAAAAATGGCTGGATGAAAAGGTGCCCTCCGGTTCAACGATCACCATCGAACGCCTGGAAGTCGACCTCGGGCACTTCAGGGAGTCGCAACTACGCGATCAGCTGCCGGATAGGCTGATCGGAGCGCTGGAAAGGATACTGGCCAGGGCCGCAACAGAGGGACAGCACGGCCGATCGGCTTTCACCCGTGGCAGCGCGGCCTATCCCGATGCGGAAGCACAGCTGATCGGTGATAAAAGGCAGGGCAGGAGTAGCCTCGATGCCCTGTTGTTCTACCTTTCCAGAGGATACCTTCCCTGGTGGGCAGGCGCAACCGCTTTTGCTGCCATAGGCCCATTTCATGCCGAAGCTACTTTGTTAGAGCCTCAGCTGAAGCTGGCCCCGGGCTTCGGCCGGCAGTTGATGCAACTGGCCCGGCAGGACGAGCAGGCCTTTAAAAGGCTATTATACGGTTTTTCAGTAGGTTTCCTCTGGAATGTTTTCCGTGAGCTGCTTCCCGAGCTGGGCGGCGAACCCCGTCAGGTGTTGGCCAATGTGGGGCTATTCCTCGACGGGCTGAACGAGGAACCCTGGGTTTCGGAGGGCTTCTCCCGCCGGGCCGTTCGCCTGCTCCTGGAGATGGCCCTAATGGGGGTTGCGGAAAACTACTATTCCAGGCTGTTCCTCTTCCTGGAAGCAGAATGCCGCCGCTCGGGCCTGGCTTTCAGCGCTTGGTTTGAAGATGCCATGGATCGGGCTTCCGGTAAAAAGGGTGCTTTATCACAGGGCCTTTATCAGGGAATATTGTCCCGCATTCGGGCGGAAATAGAAAAGCGCGGCATCCGGAAGAGTGACAGGCCCGCTGTAGGCCGGGAAGATGGACGATCAAAAGGCTCCAAGCCTGGCGATAAGGCCGGGGCCAATGGGCATGCAGAAGTTACGGAAACAGATAACCCTCAGCGCAGCATCCCCAAAAGCACACATCCGGAGGAAGGTGAAAGCATTTATATCGAGAATGCAGGGCTGGTGTTGCTGCATCCTTTTATTGCTGAACTGTTGCGCTCGCTGAAGTGGGTGAAGGGCCATGCCTTTGCCGGTGAAGAAAACCATCAGAAAGCGGTGCTGCTGCTGGAATACCTGGCGGGAAAGTCCCTGCAACCACCTGAATACACGCTAAGCCTTAACAAAATTCTGTGCGGATTAGAACTACGGTATCCAATAGACGTGGCCGGCCTCGTACTGGAAGAGGCCGAACAGGAAGCAGCTGACGAACTGCTTACGGCCGTCGTAGGCCATTGGAAAGCGCTGCGGGGCAGCTCCATTGACGCCCTTCGGGCCAATTTCCTCCAACGCGAAGGCAAGCTCCAGCGAAAGGACAAGAGCTGGAAGTTAACCGTAGAAAAAAAGCCGCAGGATATTCTTTTAGATCAACTGCCCTGGGGGTTTTCCATCATCCGCCTGCCGTGGATGCAGGAAAACCTGTATGTAGACTGGGCCTGAACCGAATTCATGACGAAAACCATATTATCATGAGAACACAATATGTCTGTACCTTGCCGACCCCCCGAAAACTGATCAGCCGGAAACCATTTCTGGCATTGCTAACCTTCTTATGCCTGAGCTTTGGACTGGCCGCTCAGACGATCACGACTACCTCCCCACTGCCCGATGGCTTCGTAGGTGAAGCCTACGAAGGAGGAGCTTTTCAGTTTCAGGTCGATGACGCTGCCTTTGATAACTGGTCGTGGGAGCAGGTTCCGGGCTCTCTGGGGCCTGATATCAATAACACCGACCTCGTTTTGAATGCCGACGGTACCGTATCCGGAGCGCCGTCGAGTGCCGACGACAACCCCAACGATTACGATATCCGGGTGACGGTAACCGATGGCGCTACGAACGTAACCAAAGACTTTACCCTCACGATCAGTGAACGCAGAGCTGCCGATGTCGTGCTGGTGCTAGACCGCTCGGGTAGTATGGGCTGGTCTACCAATGTGACGCCGCCTGCTGCCACTCGCTGGGATGCCCTGAAAAATGCGGTGAACAGCTATATGAACAAACTGGCCGATCCTGCCATCCGCACGAATGGGGACAGGGTGGGCCTGACGTATTTCCATTCCGGGGTTCTGCAACCGGATGCCACCCGCTTTCCGACTCCTCTGATCCCGCTCGATAATGCGGCCCCGGGCACGGTCTCTACTGAACTGAACAGCCAGTCGCCGGGAGGCGCTACGGCGATGGGCCCCGGCCTGAGCGATGGCCTGGGTAAACTATCCGACCCGGATCATATTCAGACAGTCCTGCTCTTTACGGATGGCGAACAGAACGTGGCACCACAGGTAAACAGCAACGGGCGTCAAATAGGTGCTGCTGACATCTTGTCTTCCTATCCTGCCCAGCCGGGTACGAAGCAGATATTCACGGTGGGTATCGGCAGCCCTGCCGGCCTGGACCATACCACCTTGCTCAACCTGGCTGGAGAGCATCGCGGTTCCTACCTCATCACTTCTAACGGCAATTCATTCAACAGCTCGGGAGGTACATTGATCGGCAATATCGACGCCGTTTTCAACCAGGCCTTCATCGATATGTTGCACGATTACAGCCCTCAGAACATCAACTTCTCGTCAGGTGAGCTGAGTACGGGAAACAGCGTGGTCACCCTTGCCCAGTTTCCGGTCAATGAAGGCGTGAGCGGGCCCATGATCGAGCTGATCTTCAACCGCAAGTTCGAGATCCCGTCCCTGATCCAGCTCCTTTCGCGTTTTGTAGTCCAGAAGGATGGCGCCAATGTCATGCAATTCGCCCAGCCGAGGTTTGTAGGCAACTACACCAATTCCGTCATTTTGTCTTTCAATTTCGCGTCCAGCGGCCAGTCGCCTCAAGGTATGTGGACGGTGCAGTTTGCCCAGAGCGACCAGTTCTATAAGGGCAGTTACACCATGTCGGTCATCGTTAACGACCACAGCCTGGACTATACCGCCAGCTCGAGCCCGAGGATACCATCCGTTGGTGACGATATTGGCTTTGACGTGAACATGAGTTATGGCGGCGACCCCATTACAGACGCCACAGTCCGCGCTATCGTGTTCAAACCCGGTGACGACCTGGGCGACCTGCTGGCCCGAAATGATCTGGTCGTCGATGTCAACTCCGACCCGGATGCCGGTTCTCCGGGTATGCAGAAATACCAGTCGCTACTGGAAAGTGACCCCAATTTCGTAGCCCAGTTGCTGCCTGATGAACAGTCCATTACCCTGTCTCACCAGGGTAACGGGCAGTATACGGGTACTTTCGGGCAGGTAGACCTATCGGGTATTTACCAGATCCTTTATATCATGGAGGGGACATCGCCAGGCGGTGGCACGATCCTTCGGATACATACGGAGAGTAAATACGTCACCTTTGGAGAGATCGACGCGGCCCAGTCCGTCCTGTCCTATACGTTTGATGCTGGTGCGAATGTGACTACCATTACTATGCGGCCCATTACGGTGTATGGTAAGTTCGTGGGGCCCGCCAATGGCAATGCCATTACCTGGGATTCCGAAGACAGCCAGCTCCTCGATGTTCAGGACAACCAGGATGGTTCCTACACCATCCGGGTTCAGGGCGCCCCTTCTGTTAAAGGCAGCCTCTCGATCCTGGGTAAGCCGGTCTTCGAAGGTAAGATATCCAGCGTAGACTGCCTGGGGGCCGGCAATATTATCCAGCGGATAAAGTGCTGGCTCATCAGCCTTGGTTTGCCCGGATGGCTGATCTGGGTGATCCTCGCTCTGATCCTGTTATTGATCGGCTTGTTGCTGCGCCGCCGCAGGCCGTAACGAAAGGGCAGGTACTGTTGATCCTAATGTTATTGCTATAATGCCCGGAAAGAAAAAAATACAAAAGAAGGAGGGAGCATCAGGCCGGCCGGCCGGCGCTCCTTTTTTCCGCAACAAGCCTATAGGGCATGGCGGGCAGGCAGGTTCATGGCATAATGGAAGTGAGGCATCGTTTTTTAAGGCAGTGCCCGTGCTAAGCAGGGGGAAGGCTGCCGGAGACAGCATACAACGCGACCCGGAGGGCCGGGCACCACGGGACCCTGCTGCCGTAGCGCGTGCCCGGGCACGCCTGGCAGTGTTGGAACCCCGGCTTACCGCTTTGCAAAACGAGCGCATTCGCATCGAGGCCGACAGGTTGCGGGTGCTGGCCGACCGCCGGCAACTCGATTCTACGATGGTCGACCCGACGGGTATGCCAGGGTCGCGGCAGCAGGCAGAGGATGCTCTGATCGCACAGCTGAACCGCAGGCCGTTGACGATACAGGTGACGCCCAGGGCTATTTCCATAAGCGTAAGGTTCCAGGTGTTTTTTACCGATGCGACTATGGCCTCCCGTATGCCCAGGCTTACCGCCAGCTTTCAACGCGGCCTGAACCTGATCTGGAACCAGGTGCTGAGCGGCGGCGTTTTCGGCGGCCGCCGCTTGTCGGCCACCCCTTCTTTTGTAAGAATTGACAACCTGTCGCAACGAAGCCAGGACTACTGGCTGATCCACGTTCGGGCTGCGGATAACGACCCTATTGTTTATCCGGGCTGCAACCCGGACCAGCCGGGGGCAGGCGTACCGACCTCCGTTACCGATTCCACCTGTGACGGGGGCGTGATGTTCATACCCCCGTTGCACATGGAGCGCCCAGGGGTCTTGGGCCATGAGTTATTGCATTTGTTCGGGCTCGTCGACCGCTATGTCAATATCGTCACCCAGATGCCTGGCGGCAGGCTTATCAACCGCAACGACCCGCTGCGGGAAACCCGGGGGCGCCCCGACCCCCTGGGAGCACAGGACGGCCCGATACTTCGGGAAGACCTTGGATACCTTTTCGACCGGTTCGGCGTGTATCAAACCGAGCTTCAGCAGGCTACGATGGGGCTTCCTGCTCTCGAAGCCGAGGTACTGCGGCTGCAGGAAATTATCAGGCTGGGGTACGACCCCCGCTCCCTGATCCCGATACGCCGCGATTTTAACGACCGCCTGATCCGGTCAGTAGATGATCTGTAGAGATGGGGGTAAGAAGAGCACATAGAACACTACATCCGCTTGCTGCTAATCAGGCCGTTACCAGCAGGAATAGGCCTTTTTTCATTCCCGGCATTCCGCTGCAAAAAAAAGGTAACGATTTTGAAAGCCCTACCCGCTATGAAGAGACACATGAGAACCTCTTTGTGTCCGCCCCATCAGGCAAGGCCCTGAAGCCCTGGGTGGAACCCGCTTCCGCCGACCTGATCTTTAAGCAGTTTAAAAAGAATTTCCCCCCTCAGCCTGCAGTTACGGTACCGGTGCGGACTACTGAAAGCCAGGCCGATACAGACGCATTGGTGGCTGACCAGCGCATTCGCAAGGCATTTCCCGAGATCACCAAGCCCGTTCCCGAGGCACGGCTGCGCAAGGCTGTCCAGATCATGGATACCAAGTTCTTCAAGGATATCGACTTCAGGCGGCAGTGGCTTTCCAACCAGATGCTCATGTTCACGGATATAGAGGATTTTAATATTTCTGAGAAGGACCCCAGGTACCATGCCCTTCAGGGCCGGCTGTTCAAGGACTCCGTTGTAGGCCCGGCAATCTCGATCAAGATCACCCTTCAATCGGCCTTTGCCATGGGTGATACCCCGGCCAGCCGGCAGATATTTCTCAATAAGGGGATCTCCGCAGGGCAGCGCATGACTACGCTCATCCATGAGATCGTCCACTTTTATGCACATGCCGATTATCGTGCCTGGATTGATTCCACTGTGGCGCCCCGCTTTTACAACGAAGGGCTGACGGAGTTCCTGGCGAGGCTTGTGATGACGAGCAAAGAGCTCACAGGCCGTACCAGTTATCAGGATCGCGTCGATGCCGTGAAAAAGGACATAGCCGGTTTTGTACCAGTTACCGATATCCGAAAGGCCTTTTTCCAGGGCGAAGTATGGCGCATAGAATATCAATCGGATAAAGCCCGCAAGATGTTCCGCAAGCAGGTAGGGCTTTCCCCGGAGGCGGGGCGCAAGAAGGAGGTGAAGCAGTCAGGTTCTTCCAGCGGTATCGCCCAGGAAGTATCGCCCCACCATTTCCGCTTTTTGAACCTACCGGTTAGCGGTGATCAACCGAAACCCGAGCACATTGCTTTTTTCAAAACCCTGAAAGCGGAAAAGCTCGACTCCAACCCCGCGCTGAAGCTGAAATTTATCGGTTATGCCAGCGATACCGGCCCGGCCTGGTACAACATGGATCTTTCCAGGCGCCGGGCAGAGGCCTTTTATCAACTCGCTGTTGCAGAGGGTATCCCCGTTAGCCGCCTTGTCGACAGGAACCCGCCGGAACACCATGGTGAATCGAAGCCGACAACGGATAACGACAGCGTGATCGGGCGGGCCTTCAACCGCCGGGTGGAACTAATACTACAAAGCAACTGATGAGCCAGCACGCCATAAAAGTACCGAAGCAGCCCGGCCCTGGAAAGGCGGGAAGCAATACCGGCAAACAGCCGTTCTTTGCACCTGCCGGCGTGCAGGCCCATCAGAGGGCCTTCGCTTTTGAACCGGCAAAAAAACTCAGCCCGGCTCCCGGTAGTATGCTGCAACGCGACCCGCCGGAACTGCTGGAGCCCGATCTGCTGGAAAACCCATACGTCCTTTCCGATGAACAACTGGTGGCAGTGCGCGACAGGGTGCTGGGCCCTTTGCGGCGGCACGACGGAACGGGCTTCACCACGCGTATCCGAAGCCTTTCAGCCACAGAGGCCAGCGCTTTGCTCGACGATGAGGCTTTCTGGCGGGAAATACGCCCCATTTTCCGGGGCAGAGCGCTTTGGGCGGTGTACACTATTCTGTATTTCAACAACCGCCTGCGGGAGCCAGACCTGAGATTGTCCGTCAATTTCAGGGCCAACGACCCATACGGTTTTATGGATGCTCTTTCCATTGTAGTGCAGGAGATAAGGCCCCGGCAGTATTACGAGATCCTTCGGGAAGCAGCTGCCTATGAGTTCTCCGGTAGCCCGCAGCGAAACCAGATCCTGAGCATGATCAGCCAGCGGAACGCACCAGGCGCAGTAGAACGGCTGGCAGTATCTACCAGGCAGGTGCATTATGAAGAAAATGAGGCCGGCGATCAGGAACTACACCTGTACGGGCGGCAAGTCCGGCGGATGACGGTATATGAAACCGGTGGCCAGTTGCGCGTCGTACTGCGCATCCGGTTTATCAGCGCGGCCAACCCGCGGCAGTCCTATTACTTCTTCCCCGACCCCGCTACGCCAGAACGGTGGCGCGCTGCGATCGAGCGCTACTGGAACGGGAAATTCATTCTGGATAACGGCGTAAAAAGGCTGCGCTTTACCGTCGCCCCTTTGTTCTATTACGAAAGCGGCCCGGCTGTCGATAAAGAGGTCAGCATCATGGAAGACGATGAGCTGAGCTGCCCGCACTCCTCAGACCCCGGCCGGGCCAATGCGGGTTGCTGGTTTACCCAGTCTTCCGATGAGACCGTCGCGCATGAGTTCGGGCATTTGCTGGGGGCTGCCGACGAATACAACCTGCCGGGTTCTATCGCGGAGATCCCGGCTGATATTCGGTCCCAGCTCACTGCCGAGGACCTGGAATTTACGACCATGGAAGGCATTACCGGGCGGCGCCGGCGCAAACGGGAAGGCGGATACGATATCAGCAGCCTGATGGGCAGCCACAGCCGTTCGACGGATGTCAAGGCACGACATATCAGGCTGCTGGTGCGAAATATCAACGGGCGCCTGCCGGACGGTACGCCGCACTATCGGATCATCGAACTGTAGAACAGATAATGAAGGCCACATTGAAACATAGCAGGGTTGAGGATGCCGTCAGGCGGACGCCTTTTTTCGGAAGCAGCCGGAAAGCGGAACGGCCATTTTTTGCGAAACGTGAAAAAGGAGGCCCTGTGCTGCCGGCCGGGCAGCAGCGGCATGTTCAGCGCCAGGAAGGCGATCATACGAGGGGCGGTTCGGGGAGTGGCGGTACGGCAGCCTCCACCATTCCTGCTGCCATTAGCTGTACCCCCCGGGGGCTCAGCCGCGCCCAGTTCCTCCGTGCTAATGGCAACGACCAGTCTGTATTCGGGCAGACCGTTTTTACGGCCAACCGCAGCATGCTGACGCCTTCCACCTTACAGTTTCAAAGGGTAGGGCGGCGTGTGAAGCCCACAGCCGTTTCCATTAACCTGCCGGCCGCCAGTTCGATCTATACTCAGGGTGGGGTATTTGACGAAGGTACTGCCCGGCTTGGAGAAGGAGGCAGCTGTTTGGCCGGCGACTACCCCAAACGCTGGATCATCACCGGTGATGGCGCCGACAAGATCCGGGATGGCGAGCAGGAACATTGCGATGATTACAGCCGGGCGTATCAGCTATCAGTGCTGCCCTATGTACGGCTTGTCAACAGCCTGGCAGCGGGAAGGCGTACCTTTGCCAGTGAACGGTCGGCAAAAAGTTACATGCAACGCCAACTCGGCTTCAGCCCGGATAACTGGTTCTATCTTTTCGGGTGCCTGCTGCTCCAGTCTACAACTAGGGACTATGTGCAGCGCGGCGAGGCTTACAGCTGGCATTATCCCATACCCCATGTCAGTGGGCTCGATTCGAGGTGTAGGTACGTCAGGGTAAACATTACCGGCAGAAGCCTGCCACAGGTGGGCCAACATCCCGCTTCGGGCCTGATCACTACCAGAGATTGCTGATGAACAATGAAAGCCTTACAGATGACAGGAACAAGCTTACATCCCAAAGTACGACGCCAACCGAAAGCGGGCTTGCCTGCGAAGGGCGCTAAGCGGTTTTTTACAAAAAACAGCCAAAGCGGGGCGGCCTTCTTTCAGAAAAAAGAGGCCCGCCGGGTGTCCGGGCGCATAGGGCGGCGAAACGTTGAAAAAGGCCTGGTGCAGCGCATCCCCGAAGAGGACGGCATCAGCGAAAGCCCGCCGCGGTATTCCTACTCCACCAATTGTGGCTGGATAGACTGGGCCCATGCCGGCACAGGCATGACAACGCGGCTCATCCAGTCGGTGCGGGATGCCTCCGACAGGATGCGGGCCAGCGGCAGCGCCAGCCCGGAGCCTGTAGCCGCACCCAGAATGGAGTCGAGCGCCGGAGGCATCCTGCTGAGCGGCGTCACGCCTGTCGTCAGCATCAAACGGGCGCTCAATGCCGATGAGGTGCTCAGCGTTGCACTTCGGATATTTATGCTGCAGTCGCTGGGCTTCGAAGCGCTGCAGCTCTGGACAGAAAGCGTAGGCAGTTCTTCCTTTTCTGAAGAGGACCTGCCTTCCAACATGATCTCCTTCTACCGCGCTGCCCGCAGTTTTGACAGGCCGCATATCGAGAGCATCTGTGATGCCTGGGATCCGGCCCGTTCGTTGAGCCAGTACCAGGGCTATACGTTCCGCAAGAACGGTTCGTTCCGCCCCTTGAGCCTGCCATCCGGCGGCGCCTGGCCCTCCAGCCTGGCGGATATTACGCCAGCTGTAGCCGGCGGGCCTCTGATGGATGTGCCGACAGGGCATTTCGAGACCACCTTTTCGAGTTTCGACCGCGGATTGGCAGGTTATCAGGCCATTACCGACGGCTCGCTTCGGATAGAAAGTATAACCGGAAGTACCGCCATAGACATCTCCGGTACCACTTCGGGCTCCGCCAACGGGCCCCACTTTGAAGTCAGGCCGTTGCCGACAGGGCAGAACCTGATCTTCCGATGGATCATCAAAGACAGTTCCGACCGGCGTTACCTGATGCTGGGCGACGATGAGTCGTCAGCGTTCCGCTTTGGCGATCAGTTCAACGCGTATATCAACGCCCCGACGCGGCAGCTGCTGCGGGATCGGGGCATCACCAATGCTACTGTAATGTGCAGGGTTCGGGTTGGAGCCGAAGGAGCATCCGCTTCCATGCACCGGCTGCTGGAGCTGCCCGTTACCTTTACCTGGTGAAACAGGCTTTCACCGTCGTCACTTTTTTCGTAACTTATCAGAATTCCAGGGCCATAGAGTTTGGATTGCAATAAAACCCAGGATTCATCTTAAATACATGTTTATTATGAAGGCCAGCCATCAAAATGCAAGCGATAACGCCCATGTTTCGGGTTCTACTTCAAAGGCTTTTTTTAGCACCCATAGCGAAGGCGCTTTTTTTCAACCTGCTGTTCAGGCAAAGCTGACGATCGGGCAAACCGGCGACCAGTTCGAACAGGAAGCCGATGCTATGGCCGGTTACGTCGTCAACCGGCTGGCTTCCTCTGATGGAGGCGCACCCGCTATCCAATCCAAGTGCGCAGCCTGTGCAGAAGAGGAGGCCCGGATGAAACCCGAGGTTCAGAAAATGGATAAAGAGGAAGAGGAGTTGAATATGAAGCCTGAGATACAGAAAATGGGCGAAGACGAAGAAGAGCTGAATATGAAACCCGAGATCCAGCGATTCGGCCCTTCGGGGCCATCTGAAGCAGGCGCCGGTTTCGAAGAGCAACTGGCCACCACACAGGGCGGGGGGCAGCCTCTGCCTGATCAGGCTATGGGCGAAATGAACGAAGCCTTTGGCGCGGATTTCAGCCAGGTGAGGATACACAATGACAGCTCCGCCGTGCAAATGAGCAAGGACATCGGAGCTCAGGCCTTTACCCATTCCAATAATATCTATTTCAACCAGGGTAAATACAATCCGGACAGTAGCGAGGGAAAAAAGCTGCTGGCCCACGAGCTGACGCATACGATCCAGCAGGGTGCAGTACAGGAAGAGCAGGCGTAAATGGCCAGGATGATACGCAGCAGCAGCGGCTCTATGCCGGCACGGGCTATCCAGCCGTCCTTTTTCTCAAAAGGGAATAAGGCCAGCCCTTTTTTTGCCAAGCCGTCGGCAGCCCCCGCTCCAAAGCCCCGGTTGGAACCCTCTTCAAGGCAGGGGCCAGCTATTCAGTCAAAGCTGATGATCGGGGAATCCGGATCCGTACCCGGCATGATTCAATCTACGCTGGAAAAGCTCAGCGGGCAGAAGCTGCAGGAACCGGAGCCGGGAAAGGGTTTTGCCTTTGCTGAAGGGCCGGCGAAAGGGGGCTCGCCTACAGCCAGGCAGTATATTGAAAGGGCCATCCAATCCACGCTGACGTTTAGGGTTAAATGGGGGAAAACAGATCTTTCATCGGCGGACAATGGCATTGAGAAAACAGATGACGAGGTTGTCATTACGATCGACAGATCTAAGCTCGGAGATAAGGTGTGGAGCGCTGAAGAAATACTCGCAGAAAAGCTGGTGCTGGCCGTAACCCAGCATAGCCCTTCGGCTGAACAGGCCCCGGAGCCGGCCAGCAGCCACCCAGGGGAAAGCCCCCTGGCCAGGATCACCGTCGATGAACTCATGCAGTTGCCTTTATCCGGCACAGATCAGCGGGAAAAACAGCGCCACTTGGAGTCCTACGTAGCCCAGAACCTTCCCCATCTCAGCAAGGGCAGGCAGAAGCTGGCCTATCAATTGGGGTGGATGGCAAGTGGCATCCCTTTTTCAGAAATACTCAGGGGCATCGAAATGGACACCCCTTTTCGGTTCAAGCAGGAAATCAAGGACGGCAGGGTTTTCGCCACCTATTTCGACCCGCAGGGCTTCCCCGCCGATGCCGACAAGCTGGATACGGCCGCTTTTTTACAACTGTTATTCAGCAGGGAGCGCGCCGTCACTTTCCTGCCAGGCGAGAACGAGGAGCTTGCAAAGCCGGTGGCGCTACCCAAAACCGGGCAATCCTGCACCGATGCGGAGCAAAAAGACAGCGCCAACAGTTGCTGCTCCGAGCCCATGCTGGCAGAATTCCGCGGCCACCTGAGCACCGCCAGGGCCTACCTCAGCCGCGCCAGAAAGCGGCTAACCGGTGGTGAAAACACAGGCTGCCAGGTGCGTAAACATTTTAAAGGAGAAGCAGAGGGCAAAGGGCTGGAGAAAATACTGGCCCGCCTGGATCTGGCAGAGGGAGAACTCTACCTTTCGCGGCACGGCTGGAAATGCCGGCGCCGGAAGACCGGCCTGCTCGGCTGCGACCGCCGAATGTCGGGAGCCAAAGAAGGATACGTCGGAGGCTCCGTTAGAAAACTCGATACCAACATCCTCATCTGCGTCGACGGTGACGCTCCGTTTACGGAATGGACGACCGTCCTGCACGAGGTTATGCACCGGGTAGGCACCTCTGGGAAAGAAGTATATGCCGGCGACCCTGCATACCCCGGCGACGACCCGGTGAACAACGCGGATTCCTACGCAGGCCTGGTTGAGGAGCTGGGAAAACCGGACTGGAGCCCCTGCACCCCTTGGCCCATCAGCCTGAGGCTCATCAGCGGTTCCAACTTCGGCCACGGCCTGGTGCTGGGCGCACGCACCGAATTCACCCCCCTCGGGCCGGGCCTGCGTATCGTAGACTGGAAGCTGGGGCTCCAGTTCCTGTGGCTGCCCCGGTTCGGGGTCATCGACGAAGCAGGCGATCCAGCGCGCAATGTGCTGGGGCGGGGATATTTCGGCGGCGATACCGGCGTACAGCTCAATCTGCCGCAGTCATACGGATCGCTGCATTTCGAAGCGGCAGCCGGCCTGGGCTTCCTGTTGGGCGAAGGCGGCGGGCCTGCCGCGTCGGCGCGGCTGGCGGGAAGTTATCGCTTTGGCAAGGGCCCTTCCGGCTTCGAGCTGGGCCTGGAACTGGGGCGCCTTCAAAACCTGACGGATAAGGCCGGCGGCGACTGGATCATTGGCCTCTCGGCCGGTTACCGTTTTGGCAGAACACCTAAACGTAAACGATGAACGTATGAAAGCCAGGAAAATCAGCTCCAAGGCTACCGGGCCTTCTCATCGGCCCTTTTTCCAAAAAGGGCGGGGCGCCTCCTTTTTTTTCAATAAAACCCATGGGGCTATAGCCCAGAAGGATGAGGAAGGCCAGAAAAAGAAAGCGGAAGAAGACAACAAGGCTTTGTTGGAAGGTGTCTCCACTGTGGCGAGCAACCTGACGTCGCAGAATCCGGCTTTCACCAAATGGATGGAGCCGCGGCTCGAACTGCTCAAAAAATATGCCTGGAGCAGCCAGCCGCTTTCCTATAAGGTTAGCATGATCAGCTTCGGGTTGGGCAACCTGGCGATCCTGGGCGGCGTCTTTGCCGCCGACCCTCAGTTCCGCAGCCAGGCTATGGGCTTCTTACAGGACAAAAACCTGATGGCGCCCCTGGGGTTGATCCCGCATAGCGAATATTTCCCGCTCAGCAGCTTTAAATACAAACTTCCTTCCGAAGATAACGCGGCTTATCGGTTCGATACGCAATTCGCGCTAACGCCCTGGTATAACCTGCTTCGCAGCCGGTTTTCCTATTTGCCGCAGGCCAGCCTGAGCTTTGGCCTGCAGAGCGCATACGATCCTTCGGCGAGCTCTTTCGGGGTGACCGGCGGAAAATTTTCACTGGGGCTTTTCGGAGGCGGGCTCTCGCTTTCAGGCGGTACATTCTCCGAGTTGCCGGCCTACCCGCAGCTGATCCCCGGCAGCCTGCCGGGTGAGCCGCCGGCATGGTTGATGAAACAAGTGCCGGGGGAGGAGCCCTTCAAACTCTCAGGCCAGGATTTCCGCTTCATGCTGAGCCTGGACCTGGCCAAGCTTTTCTAAAAGTGTATTTTTATGGTTATGAACACGTTGGCATTTCCCGATACTACAGTCCTGGATATCTATTTTCGTTATCTGGAGCAGGCCATCCGCAAACGCCTGGAGTCTTATTTCAATAAGGAAAACGAAACGGCCGGGTTAGGGGGGCTTCCCGTTCCCGAAATGAATGGCCTTCAGCACCCGCTTCCCGAGTTCATCAAGGCCTATGAGCTCAACGGCCATGAGCTCATTCTGCTGCTCACCGCGTTGGCGCCTCATGTCTATCCCGATTTTTTTGACCGCATCATCCGGGAGCAGATACCCGAAGCTGGTGATTTTCCGGAGTTTGGCGGCGTCAGAGGCAAGCAGTTCCGGGGGTTCCTGCCGACGGCGGAAACGGCCCTGTTCATCCTGGCGGGCGATGAGCTGAACCAGCGCTTTGAAGCCCGGCAACTGTTCGGCAGCGCTCATTTTTTTTCAAAAGGACGGGTGTTGTGGGTGGAGGAACCACCGGCCGGCGAGCCGGTCATGAGTGGCAAGCTCGTGATCGACCAGGACTATGTCGACCTTTTTACCGTTGGGAAAGTTAGCCTGCCACAGCGGACGATAAACTTTCCCGCCGAGCACCTGGCCACGGAAATGGAATGGAAAGACCTCGTCCTGCCCCCGCAGACCTGGAGCCAGATCCGCGAGATCGAAGTGTGGATCAAACACCATCGGATACTGATGGAGGATTGGGGGATGCACCGCAAGCTGAAACCCGGCTACAGGGCCATGTTCTATGGGCCCCCTGGAACGGGTAAGACGCTGACCGCCAATTTGCTGGGAAAATATACGCAAAGAGAGGTCTTTAAAATTGACCTGTCGATGGCCGTGTCCAAATACATCGGTGAAACGGAAAAAAACCTGGCCAGCCTGTTTGACCGGGCGCAGAACAAGGACTGGATACTCTTCTTTGATGAGGCCGACTCCATATTCGGCAAACGCACAAATGTGCGGGATGCTCATGATAAATATGCCAACCAGGAAGTTTCCTATCTGTTGCAGCGCATAGAGAGCTATCCGGGTTTGGCTATCCTGGCCTCCAATTTCAGGAGCAATATCGACGAGGCTTTCACGCGCAGGTTCCAGGCGATCATCCACTTCCCTATGCCCAAACCCGGAGAACGCCTGGCGTTATGGCAAAAGGCCTTTCCTCCTAATGTGCAGTTGGAAGAAGAGGCCAGCCTTGCCCAAATATCCAGACAGTACGAACTGTCGGGCTCCAATATCATGAACATCGTTCAGTATTGCTGTCTGGCCGCCCTCGATAAAGGTACGAATGTCATAACAATGGAAAACCTGCTTAATGGGGTCAAGCGCGAATTCCTTAAAGAAGGAAAGACCATTTGAGGCCGGGCTCACCGGCGGCCGAGGTCTTGTACCCAGTATGTGCCGGCCCGGGCGGCCCCCATCTCGGTATAGGACCCGCTCATCATGTTCTCACAGTGGCCGGGGCTTTCCTTCCAGCCCTCCACAACGGATGACACATTCGGATACCCCCACGCTATGTTCTCGGCTACTGCCCGCCACGCATAACCCGCCTGGCTGACGCGCGCCGACATGCTGCTGCCGTCGGAGCCCGTATGGCTGAAAAAACCGTTGTTTTTCATATCGTCGGCATGCCGGCGGGAGGCTTGTTCCAACTGGCCGTTCCACTTCAGGGCGGGCACGGGCGGCATCTGCCGGCTGCCACACCTGCAACCGGTGGCGCGCAGGGCATTTACCTCTTCCAGCATCTGAGCGGCAAAATCGCTTACCCCGCTGGCAGCTGCTTCCGAAGCCGGGCTGGCAGGCTCGGGTTTGGTACAACTCCACAAGGTTATGACAAGCAGGAGGGCGGTTAACATTCTGGCCATATTTTGAAAATGATGAAGTGTTTTTCAATTATCGTTTTGAGTAAAGCGTTTATTATAAAAGAGGGCGGAGATTTGCCTGAGGTGATGCCGGAGTTTCAGGTTCCAGGTTCCAGGTTTCTCCTGACAACCTGTAACCCTGAAACTTGAAATTCACAACTGTTCTCTGTTGCCTCATAGCTAAAAACCGAAAACTCATGCCAACCCCAACCATTCCCACATCTTATCCATTGGTGCGCGGTGGCCGCCAGATAGCCATCGCAAAAATTCCCGACGAGTTTACCATTCGCACTGCACCGGCAGTTGACAACCAGGCCCTGAGCCGGGCCTTTAATTGCGAGGTCCGCGAGAAGATGGGACAGCAGCAGCTTTCGTTATTATCGGTGCCGGCCTCTTACCTCGATTCGGCGATGGAGCGGTTGCGAGCGCAAAGCGAGGTCACTTTCGCTTCCCACGTTTATGCGCTGGAACAGGACCCCGTCGCGCGGATCTACCTGACCGATGAGATCACCCTTGAGTTTTTGGAGCATACGCCTCAGGAGTCGATCGAAGCGATGATGGAAGAACATGGGTTGGGGTATGTTCGCCAGATCACAGGCCCGGCGCGATCGTATGTTTTTCGCCTGACATCACAGGCCCAGGCCAACCCGCTGAAGCTGGCTTATGAGCTGCACCAGCGGGCGGAAGTGGCAAACTGCGAGGCCAATGTGGCTATCAGAGCCCAGCATTTCTACACGCCTTCCGACCCCCTTTTTCGCGAGCAGTGGCATTTGTACAATAATGGCGGCCTGCAGCTGAGCCAGGGCTCGCATGTGGATGCTACACACGCCTGGGATATCACCAGGGGTAGCCGTTCTGTTGTGGTCGCCATCGCCGATGACTCAGTCGACCTGCGCCACCGCGATTTCTCCGGAGCAGGAAAGATCGTGGCCCCCTGTGATTTTCAGGGTGCTGACTTCAACCCTGCTCCCGAGCTCGACACGGACAACCACGGCACTGCTTGTGCCGGGGTAGCAGTAGCCGAAGAGAACGGCGAGGGCGTGGTAGGCGCTGCCCCCGGCTGTGCACTGATGCCCATCCGGACCTCAGGCATTATCGATGATAATTCCATCGAGGCCGTTTTCGACTGGGCCGCCAGCAAAGGCGCTGCCGTTATTTCCAATAGCTGGGGCGCCAGCGGCATCAATTTCCCCCTTAGCACGCGCCAGCGGCTGGCCCTCGAAAAGGCAGCGACGCAAGGGCGCAACGGCAAAGGGTGTGTTATCTGCTTCGCCGCCGGCAACGCCAACCGGCCCATTAGCGGGATGGTGGAAGAACGGGGTTGGCCCGGCGGCATGCTCGAAGGGCCTACGTTCTGGTATAACGGGTTTGCTGCAGTGCCTTTTGTCATTGCGGTAGCGGCCTGTACCAGCCTGAATAAAAAATCGGCGTACAGCAACTGGGGTGAAGCGGTCTCCGTATGCGCTCCCAGCAACAACGGCCATCCCGGTATCGGCGATACATATACCTATCCGCGCATTGGGAGCTCGTTTCCCGGCAGGGGGATCTACACCACCGACCGCGTCGGGCCGGCGGGTTATGACAGTTCCGACTTTACGGCCAACTTCGGCGGCACCTCCAGCGCCTGCCCCCTTGTGGCGGGCGTCGCCGCCCTCGTTATTTCCGCCAACCCGGAGCTAACGGCTTCGGAGGTGAAAGAGATATTAGAAAGCACAGCCGATAAGATCATTGATACCGACACGGACCCCCAGTTGGGCAACACCTTCGGGGCTTATGACGAGAACGGGCATTCGATGTGGTTTGGTTATGGTAAGGTGAATGCTTTTGCTGCGGTGGCCGAAGCGCGCCGCCGCCTGGGCACAGGCACGAATGAACCCCGCACCTTCAATGGGCAGTCTACACCTGGCATGTCCATCCCCGATAATGACTATCAGGGGGTTAGCGATGCGATCCAGGTTGGTGAACAGGGCATCCTGAGCGCTGCGGAAGTGCAGGTGCAGATCAGCCATTCCTATATCGGCGACCTTAGGGTATCGCTGGTTACACCTTCCGGTAAGGCCGCCGCCCTGCACGATAAAGAAGGTGGCGGCAAGGATAATCTCAGCCGCACGTATTCAACGGCAGATACCCCCGCACTAAGTGCACTTTCCGGCGAATTCACCGAAGGCAACTGGACATTGCTCGTTCAGGACCTGGCGCCCCGAGATACGGGGCGGCTGGAAGCATGGGCGCTGAAGCTTCAGTTTACGCCTGCGAACCTCCTGAAATTGCAGGAGCAACCTGGCATTACTATTCCCGACAACCAGCCCGAAGGCATCCGCCGCGATCTGGACACTACCGCTGAAGGCCTGGTCAAAAAGGCCAGGCTCAGTGTGGATATCTCACATACCTTTATTTCGGACCTTCAGGTAATCCTGCGTTCGCCTGCCGGCACGGAGATCCTGTTGCACAACCGTACGGGCGGAGATAGCGACAATCTGGTGCGCACCTACGATATGAGCAATACGCCAGCGCTGGCCCAACTGGTTGGCCAGTCGGTAAAAGGCACCTGGTCGCTGCTGGCCAGAGACCTCGCCAACAGAGATATCGGCAAGCTGAATGCCTGGGAACTGCTGCTGGAGACGGCGCCCTCGTAGATCGGGGGGAGGGAGCTATATGGTTTCATGGCCTTATTGTCTCATGGCTTCATTGTTGGGGTAACCAGGCCACGCTAACGCCCCAGCCCCGAATAGCGGGTTAATACAGGCGTTGGCTTGTTGAGCGGGATGGACAGCCCGAGGCCCAGGGTAGGCTGCCCCAGTGGGGCTACATAATCAAGCTGGGGCTTGAGATTGAAGCCCAGGTCGTCTTCCACATCAAAGGTTTTGAGGTGGGCATCTACAAAGGCTTCCATGGCCTGGAGGGTGTACACCAGGAAAAGGCCTACGTAGGACAGCTGGGTGTTTTTGTCGTACTGGTCGCGCAGGGTGCGCAGCGTCGTGGTGTTATCGAGGGCGGTGCCGGAGAACTCGTGTTCCTCACCCTGGCGTTTGAGGTCGAGGGCGGTGCGGAGGCGTCGGTAGCGGCTTTGGTTGTAATCGATGGTGTAAACCATGCCGCCGATGGCCCCGTAAACGAGCGGCACTTTCCACCAGCGCTTGTTATACAACTGCCCTGCGCCTGGCAGGGCCAGCGACAGGATGCCTGCCTTTTTAGGGTTGGGATAATCCTTGTTGAACCAGTTCTGTTTTTTTACCGCTATAAAGGTGTCAGCTGCGACAGCGGCAGTCGTCGTGTCTGCCTGTTGGGCGCTGAGCACTGCCTGCAGGGCAAAAAAGGCGACGAAGGTGATCAGGGTCTTTTTCATGCCTGTATAACGGCCTAAAGCCGGTTTTTGTGCCGGCAGCCCGCCGCTTTGGCCTTTTGTTGGCCCTGGTTGGAAGGTTCTTCTTTAGTCTTCAATTCTGTCCAGGAGGTTGTTGAGCTCATCCACGCTGTTAAAGGAGAGGATGATCTGCCCTTTTCCATCGTCTTTTACCTTCAGTTTGACGCCGCTTTTGGAGCCGAAGAATTCCTGGAAGCTGCGTTCCACCTCCCTGTAGCTATCGGGCAGGCTGCTGGTTTTGGGCTTGGCGGCTTTGGGGGCTTTGAAGTCGCTCACCATTCTTTCCAGAGCGCGGACCGACAGCCCGTCATCGATCGTACGCTCCATGAAATGTTTTTGCATGACAAAATCATCCAACCCTGCCAGTGCTTTGGCGTGGCCGGTGCTTAACATGCCCTCCTTGATCTTTTCCTGGATGTAGATGGGGAGTTCAAGCAGGCGGAGTGAATTGGTAATGGTGGTGCGTTTTTTACCGACGCGCTGGGCGAGGTCTTCGTGCCGCAGGTTGAATTCATCGATCAGGCGTTGGTAGGTGATAGACACTTCGATCGGGTTGAGGTCTTCGCGCTGGATATTCTCCACCAGGGCCATTTCCATCATCTCCTGGTCGTTGGCGATGCGCACATAGGCCGGTATCTCCTTCAAGCCTGCCAGCTGGGAAGCCCGCCAGCGGCGCTCGCCGGAGATGAGCTGGTAGGCGTCGGCGCTCAGGCGCCGTACCGTCACCGGCTGAATGAGCCCATAAGCTTTGATGGAATCGGCGAGCTCCTGCAGGGCTTCGGGGGCGAAGTCCTTGCGGGGCTGGTCCGGGTTTGAGGATATCTGAGCTATAGGGATCTCCGCTACCGTATGCGATAGCTCTTTGACGACTTCTTCGGGATGGTCGTGTATCTCCTCCTCGCTGATATTGAAGTAGGAAAGGCGAGCGCTTTTTCCCGCTCCCTTAAGGGAATCCCGCAGGTCTGAATTGCTGACTTTTTTGCTGATTCTCTTTGCCATTGCTTCACATTAGCTCACCCCTACGCCCTTTTTCGCCTGAATGCTGTCGTTGTTGTTTTTCAGGAACTCTTTAGCCAGGTTGAAGAAGTTGATGCTTCCGCGGCTACCCGCATTGATCATAACGATCGGCAGGTGCATATTGGGCGCCTCTCCGACCCGGGCGTTGCGA
This sequence comes from Lewinellaceae bacterium, assembly GCA_020636255.1. Taxonomy (GTDB): domain Bacteria; phylum Bacteroidota; class Bacteroidia; order Chitinophagales; family Saprospiraceae; genus JACJYE01. The sequence continues at coordinate 362,708 of JACJYE010000006.1, read as the reverse complement.
TGGATGATGGTTTCAAAAACTTCCCCCTTGAACATTTCCTGGACTTCTTCCACCACGATATTGGCCAGCCGCAGGCGGCTGTCGTACATCGACAGCAAAATACCTTCGATGGTGAGCGCCGGGTTGAGCTTCTTCTGTACGAGGTCTATCGTCTCGCGTAGCTTTGACAGGCCTTCCAGGGCGAAGAATTCGCACTGGACCGGAACGAGGACGGAATCGGCTGCCGTGAGGGCATTGATCGTGATCAGCCCGAGCGACGGCAGGCAGTCGATAAAGACGTAATCGTAATCGTCGCGCACCTGGTCGGTGACCTCTTTGAGGAGGTACTCCCGTTTCATACGGCTGACGAGCTCGATCTCGGCGCCGACGAGGTCTATGGTAGAGGGAATGATATGCAGGTTGGGTGTTTCGGTTTCGTAGATGGCGTCGATAGCATCCAGGCCGCCGATGAGGCAATCGTAGATGGTGGTTTCTACGTCCTGCGGCATGACGCCAACCCCCGACGAGGCGTTGGCCTGGGGGTCCGCATCTATGATGAGAACCTTTTTCTCCAGAATAGCCAGGCTCGCAGCCAGGTTGATGGCCGTGGTGGTTTTTCCGACTCCTCCTTTCTGGTTGGCAATTGCAACAACTTTTCCCATGGCAGTTAATTTAGAGATCGAGGCTTTCACCGATCGGCAACAAAATTAACTCTTTTCCCTTATCTTCAAAAGCCTTTTTGGCCCGGGCCTGGTCGATTTTGATATAGCCGAACGTATCGTAGTGACAACCAATGACTTTGTCGCAGCCTATAAAGTCGCAGGCCATAATAGCATCGTCATAGCCCATGGTGAAATTATCACCAATGGGCAGGATGGCGAAATCCAGCGCAGGGCAGGTCATCGGGATGAGCTTCAGGTCCATCGTCAGGGCCGTATCACCGGAGAAATAAAAGCAAACCTCGTCGTTCCAAATGACGAAACCGCCCGGGTTACCTCCATACGTCCCGTCCGGAAGAACACTGGAATGTACGGCATTGACATATTTTACAACCCCGAAATCAAACTTCACCTTGCCTCCATGGTTCATCGGGTGCCCGTGCACCCCTTTCTGCTCGAACCAGCTGACGATCTCGAAATTGGAGATGGCCCTGGAGTTGTTTTTGCTGCCGATGCTCACCGCATCCGCCACGTGGTCGCCATGTCCATGAGACACCAGCAGGTAATCGGCCCTGATCTCGTCTATATTGATGTCTTTGGCCAACTCATTGGGGCTGATAAAGGGGTCGAACAGGATATGTTTACCTTTCATTTCTGCACCGAAGCAGGAATGGCCGTAATAGGTCAGTTTCATTGTTTTGCTTTTTGATTACCCAATATAGGCCTGAAGATAGAAATCTCTGCCTTTTTTGGTGGGTTATACGCCGTACAATTTGAGGAGTATTTTACGTTCGTACTCCTATTTCACGCCGAGCGCCTCCAGCCATGCGGCGGCCATCAGGTAGGAGCCGGCGAGTGACGGGTGTACGCCATCCGGGCACCAATAACTGGCGGGCGCCTGTTCGAGCGCTTTTTCGAAAATGCTGTGCAGAGGGATGAAAACGGCCCCGAAATCGGCAGCGATCTGGCGGGCTGCCTTGCGGTAGGGCAGCAGGCCTTCGGCCCAGCGGCCATCGATCGCGCTGCCCCCTTCCACGTAAAAGGGTTCAGCGATGATCAGGCGCACCTCCGGCAGGCTTTCTTTGGTGGTTTTCAGCAGGGCCCGGTAGTCGTTTTCGTACACTTCAGCAGTGCCCTTATAGCTATGGGAAAGAGTGTGCCAGTAGTCGTTCACTCCGATGAGGATGCTCAGCGTATCCGGCCGGAGCTGCAGGCAGTCGTCGGCCCACCTGTCTGCCAGTTGGAACACTTTATTGCCGCTGATGCCGCGGTTGTAGAAGCGGTAGTGGCGTTCCGGGTATCGGCCCAGCAGGTGGGTGGTGATGTGGTGTACATACCCTAGGCCCATACCGGAGGCATCGTTAGGGTAGTAGCGCCCCTTGTCGCGCCCGGCATCGGTGATGGAGTCTCCCTGAAAGAGGATCGTGGCCTCTTCGGGCGGTAGCTGCGGGCGGGTTTCGGGTTTGTTGGCTGCGGCGACGAGCTGCGGCAGGGCGGCCATCAGTGCTGGAGCCAGGGCCGCCCGTTTCAGAAACGACCTGCGGGGCAGAGGTGTGTTCGGTTGCATGGTTTTCCTGTTTTGGTGTAGCGTATTGCTCGCCCCAATTTAGGAAAACTCAACGGCATTACCCCATCAATTAAATGGGATAAACACCGGCAGCCGGGCCTGGACGCCTTTGGAATCGCGCAGCTGTAGCAAGAAGCTGTAATACGGGTAAAATTCGCCGAGCTGAGCTTTCAGGACGGCATGAGCGCCGGTATCTTCTTCCCCTATCCATTGCTCCAGGAACTGCTGCAGCGGGTCTTTCACCCGAGGGTACTCCGTCAGCCGGTAGGAATCGGTACCCGCAAGGCCGGCGGCTGCGGTTATAGCCTCGTCCAGCCCCGCGATGCGGTCTACCAGCCCGATGCCTATGGCCCGCTTGCCGGTCCAGACGCGCCCCTGCCCGATAGCGTTGACGGAATCGCGGCTGATCCCCCTGCCGTCCGCCACCTTCTGGAGAAAGTCCTCGTACGTCTTTTTGATATGGTTCTGTATCAGCTGTGTTTCCGCCGGCGAGAGTGGATAGAAGGGCGTCAGGCCGGTAGAGAAGGGCCCTGTCTTCACCGAGTCGAAGTGGATGCCGATCTTGTCGTCCAGCAGTTTGCTGGCGTTGGGGATGGCGCCAACCACGCCGATGGACCCGGTCAGGGTATTGGGTTGGGCAAAAATGGAATCGGCCATGGTGGAAATATAATAACCACCGGATGCGGCATAATCGCCCATACTCACTACGATGGGCTTGCCGTCGGCTTTGGCCAGCGTGAGCTCACGCCAGATGTTTTCAGAGGCCAGGACGCTGCCACCCGGTGAGTTGACGCGCAAAACAATGGCTTTCACCTTGTCGTCCTTACGGGCGGAGTTGATGAACTTGACGTATTTTTCATCCCCAATATTACCCGGTTTCCCTTCGCCGTCAACGATCTCCCCTTCGGCGTAGATGACGGCGATCTTGTCACGGGTTTTGTAATCCTTATGTTCGGGTTTGCCCAGGTTGTATTCTTCCAGCGAGATCATATTGATCTTATCCGCTTCATCCAGCCCCAGGCGTTCGCGCAGGATGCCGAGCGCTTCATCGCGGTAGATCGCTTTGTCGATCAGGCCTGCTTCGGCGGCCTTTTTTGGGTCGATGCCCACGTACTCGTCGGCCATCTGGCGCAGTTGTTCTACGCTGATGTTGCGCGAAGCGCTGATATCCGCCAGGAATTCCTGATAGACATCTTCGAGGTATTCGCGGATCTGCATCCGGTTTTCGGGGCTCATCTTGTTCAGGCGGTAGGGTTCGGAAGCGCCCTTAAACTTGCCTGCATAGAAGACCTGCATCTCGACGCCCACTTTGTCGAGCATATCTTTGAAATAGGGCACCTGTGCCGAGAACCCCCTGAAGTCGATCACGCCGATGGGGTAACAGGTGAGCTCATCGGCCGCGCTTGCCAGGTAGAAGCCGCCCTGGGTATAGGATTTTGAATAGGCGACGATAAACTTGCCGTTCGATTTGAAGTCGAGAAGGGCCTGGCGCAGGACGTCGGCAGTGGCCAGGCCACCGACAGAGAGCGCGTCCGGTTCCAGAAAGATGCCTTTGATGTTGTCGTCTTCCTTGGCCTCGCTGATGGTCCTGATGGCCTCTTTAAGGCCCAGTACCTTTTTCTGCTTGAAGTTAAACGGGTCGAGTTCCAGGTTGTTGGTCTGTTCGGGTACGGTATTGTCGAAGGTGAGGTGCAAAACCGTGTTGGGCTGTACCGCTTGGGGTTTTTCGGCTTGTTTGGCGATGCCCATAATTACCAGCCCACCGATGGCGGCCAACAGGAAAAATGCGAGGAAAATGCCCAGGCAAGAAGCGAATAGAAATTTGAAGAATTGTCCCATCCTGCGTGTTTCTTTGTTAGGTGAAGCAACTGTCAAAAATAATTCCACAAAAGAGGAACGGGCGTTTTTTTTAGATTAAACCATTATTTTGATGGAAAAAGGGCGGGATAGGCTTTTTTCGACAAAGCCTTATATTTGTATCCGCCGGAGTTCGATTATCTTTACCTCCGGCCATACCCCCTGCTAATTGGTGCAGCGCCCGTTTTACTAAACCCACGAGGCTTGGCTGACGGAGCCGAACCCTGATAAACATCCATTTTCCATGAAGATGAATTGTACAACAGTTTTCCATCTCCTTTTGTTGCTTGTGCTTTCAGCCGTCGGTAGCCAGTTGGTTGCCCAGCCGCTTGAGGTTTCCAATTCGGCGCCTATTACGCCGGAGAACCTGATCACCAACGTTTTCCTGGGTGAAGGGGTAGAGGTTCTGAATGTGCAGTACCAGGGGGCGCCTGCTGCAGTGGGTTTTTTCAAGAACGGCGATGATGAGGTCGGCATCGGCAGAGGCATAGTCATGTCTACAGGCAATGCTGTTTCCTCCGCTGGTGTTATCGGCGTCGACGGCATCGGTTCGCAGCAGTCGAGCAGTACGACCTTTGGGGCTTCCTTCGACCCTGATATGGCGCAGATCGCCGGAGGTAATGCGACCAACGATATGGTGAAGTATATCATTACTTTCGTCCCGATTTCCGATACCCTGCGTTTCCGCTATGTTTTTGCCTCGGAAGAATACCCGGAGTATGCCTGCACGGCCTATAACGACATCTTCGGCTTCTTCATCAGCGGCCCCGGCATCAACGGGCCTTATACCAATAACGCCGCCAATATAGCCCGTGTGCCAGGCACCAACTTGCCGGTGACGATCAACAACGTCAACCCCGGTGTCGTCGGCTCGGCCGGCGGCAACCTCACAAACTGTACGCCGCCTGCGGGCTCGCTGGCCTATTCCCAGTACTACAACAGCAATAACGGCCAGCCCAACCAACCGGTATACGATGGCTTCACGGATGTGTTTACGGCCGAAGCGGTGGTGATGCCCTGTAGTACTTATACGATAAAACTGGTGATCTGTGACGTTTCGGATTCGGGCTGGGACTCCGGCGTATTCCTGGAGGCCAAAAGCTTCGGCACGGGCTCGCTCAATGTCGAAGCCACAACGGTAAGCCTCGACGGTTCCGTAGCGGAAGGTTGCGCCGAAGGTATACTGACCTTCTCCCTTCCAACACGGGTGGAATCCGATTACCCGATCGATTACAATATCCTGGGCACTGCGGTGAACGGCGTCGATTATGCCTTTATTCCACCTGATCTGTTCATCCCGGCCGGTGACAGCCTGGTCAGCGTCCCGATCATCGCCTTTGAGGATGATATGATAGAAGGGACAGAGACGATACTCATCGATGTTCAGCGCGACCCCTGTAACCGCGATACGATCGTGGTCAGCATTAAAGATAACCCGCTGGTGCCTGCCGACCTGGGGGCAGATCATTCTATATGCCAGGGCGACACGGTGCAGCTCGACGGGACACTTGACGTGCCGCTGCCGGAGCCGCTCACTTTTTATAATGACGATACGCTCACCATTTTTCCATCGGGGGTTACCCTCTATTCAAATATTCAGGCCTTTGGCGTGTTACCGCCTTACCTGGCGCCCGGGGTGATCCAGTCTGTCTGTATCGAAGACCTGCAGCACAACTGGGTCGATGACCTGAGAATGTACCTCATTTCTCCCGGTGGGCAGTTTATGGAACTGGTCACCGACATCGGCAACCCCGGCGACGATTTTATAGGTACCTGTTTTACGCCGGAAGCTACCACGAACATCAATACCGCTACTATTGGCAACCAGCCGTTTACGGGCGAATGGGCTCCGGAAGGGTTCTGGGAGGACCTGTACGGCAATGACAAGCTTACCAACGGCACCTGGCGCCTGTCCCTTTATGACAAGTTCGCCCCTGACATCGGTGTGCTCAACCGCTGGTCCATAACTTTCAACCCTATTTATGAGATCAGTTATAGCTGGCTGCCCACCCAGGGCCTGAGCTGTACCGACTGCCCTGATCCGCAGGCCTTCCCGGATACGACGACGACTTATATCATGACGGCCACCGATTCCTATGGGTGCAGCACTTATGATACGGTTACGATAGAAGTGCTGCAGCGCCTGGAAGCACCGCAGCTCAGCTGCGCCATAGTGACCGACAATAGCATCACAGTGGCCTGGCCGCCGGTGGCCGGCGCTACAGATTATGAGGTCAATGTAGATAATACCGGCTGGGTACCCGCGAACGGGGCCAACCAGCATACCGTGGGTGGGCTGCCTTTGTCGACGAGCGTCAACGTCCAGGTGCGGGCCGTAGGCTTTTGCCCCGGCTTCGAAGCTTCAGTCGACTGTGCTACACCCGATTGCACGCCGCCCTTGGTCACGCTTAATGCTGTGGCCGATGCCAGCTGTTACGGCAGCAGCGACGGTGCGCTCACCATTTCCGCTATCGGAGGGGTGGCGCCCTACAGCTATTCACTGAATGGCCTGGTAAGCGTCGATGGTAGTTTTACGGGCCTGGCGGCAGGCACTTACGAGGCTCAGGCACTGGATGATACCGGCTGCCCGGGCATCCTGCAGATCGTGGTCGGCCAGCCGGATTCCCTGGAAGCTGCCGAAGTAGTAGCACCGGTAAGTTGTAACGGCTTGTCGGACGGCACGGCAACCCTGGCCATCAATGGCGGTATCGGGCCTTTCTCTTTCGATTGGAATGGCGGGCAGGTAGACTCCATCGCTACCGGCCTGGCAGCTGGCCTGTACACCGTTGATGTTTCCGATGCCAACAATTGTTCCTTTACCTACGAGATAGAAGTGCCGCAGCCGGATTCCATCACCCTGGCGCTGACGGCCGATCCGGCGCTTTGTAACGGGGCTGCCGATGGCAGCGCATCAGTGTCTGCCAGTGGTGGCGCCGGAAACTACGTATATGATTTCGGCCCGGGCGTGGCGACTGGCGCTTCGCCCAATATCGCCGTTGGGCTGGCCGTTGGGCAGTATGAAGTGACGGTATCCGACGCCAATGGTTGCCAGGCTTTGGCAGCCTTTGAGATCTTAGAACCGGAAGCACTGCAGGTGCAAACGAGCACCACGGATGTGGACTGCTACGGCACGGCTACCGGCACGGCCGTGGCCATGGCCAGTGGCGGTACGGGCAGCTACCAATACTCTTGGGTGTTTGAAGGCACAGACACCCTGGCTACCGGCCCCAATGCAAGCGGGCTACCGGCAGGGCAATACGTGCTACAACTGTCGGATGCCAATGACTGCTCGCTCGAAGGGCCTTTTGCCATCACACAGCCCGACAGCCTGGCCCTGAGCGCTTCAGTGCAGGATGCCAGTTGTGACGGCGTAGAGGACGGTACCGTCAGCCTGGAGGCTACCGGCGGCATTCCGTCCTATACCTTCAACTGGAGCGATATCGGCTCCGGCCCGGGTATGCGCGAAACACTTGGCGCCGGCGCCTATCAGGTGTCCGTTACGGATAACAACGGTTGTCAGGCCGTTCTCAATTTTGAGGTCGCCAGCCCACAGGCTCTTACCCTGGAGTTTGCATCTATGCCTGTCAGCTGCTTTGAGGGTATGGATGGGCAGGCCAGCGTGGCCGTAGAAGGTGGAACGGGAAGTTATACTTACCAATGGGGCGACGGGCAGATGACGCCCACCGCAATAGGGCTTGGCGCCGGAATCGCCAGCGTGCTGATCATAGACGGCAATGGCTGCGAAGCGGAAGGCAGCATTGAGGTTGAGGCTCCCGCTGAGTTGGTAGTCGTACTACAGGGAGCTGAGCCGGCCTGTAATGGTGACGCCGATGGGTCTATTACAGCCTTGCCAGGAGGTGGTGTCGGAGGCTATACCTTTAGCTGGAGCGGCGGCCAGACAGGGCCGGTAGCCTCGGGATTCCTGGCAGGCATCCACGGCGTGACCGTAACCGATGCCAACGGCTGTACAGTGGAAGGTGGAACAGAGCTTGGCGAGCCGGAAGCGCTCAGCGCTACGACTTCTTCGGAAGCTGCAAGCTGTAATCCTACCCCTGATGGGACGGCAACGATCAATGTGCAAGGCGGGACGCCAAATTATACCTACCTCTGGAGTAGCGGCGCGGGTACGGCCACGGCCAATTCACTCACGCTCGGAGAATATTACGTCACGGTGACGGATGCGAACGGCTGTACGATCACGGATACCGCCACCGTGGACGGCATACCCTCTATTGAACTATCGATCAGTGGGTCGGGAGTGAGCTGTAACGGCGGCTCCGATGGCCGGGCGGCCGTTGTGGCAAATGGCGGGTTTGGGGCCTATACCTATAACTGGGGCCCTGGGCAGCCCAATGCTTCGCAGATCGGCAATATCCCTTCCGGCAATTATATAGTTACCGTAACAGATGAGATCGGCTGTACGGCTATGGCGTCCATATTCATTGGGCAGCCCGATGCGCTCGTCCTGGATACGGAAATGCAGATGGTCGCCTGCTCCGGTGGTGCAGATGGCAGCCTTTCCCTGTCGGTTCGCGGCGGCATTGCTCCTTACAGCATCCTGTGGAGCAATGGCGCTACCGGCACGCTGGCCGATAGCCTTGCCGTCGGAACCTATACGGTTACCGTTACCGACAATAATAACTGCATAGCTTCGGCCACCAGCAGCGTAACCGAGGCCAGCCCTATAGCCGTAAACGTAGAGATAGGCGAAGTGGAATGTTACGGTGCGAACACCGGCTCGGCCGATGTTTTGGTCAGCGGTGGGGTACAGCCCTACAGCTATGCCTGGTCAAATGGCGCTTCCACAGCATCACTGCTGGGTGTTGTAGCAGGCGCCTATACCTTAAGCATTACCGATGGCGCCGGTTGCGTCGTGGCCGAGGAGGTGGATATCCCGCAGCCTGGCGCGCCGCTCAGTGCGGGCGTACAGGCATACCGGCTAAGTTGTTACGGCGCCAATGACGGGCGGCTGGAAATCGGCGCCAACGGAGGCACACCTTCGTATCGCTATTCGCTGGACGGGCAGTTCTTCTCCGGCAGCAGCACCTTCATTCGATTGGAGCCCGGCAACTATCGGGTATTGATCCAGGACGCCAATGGTTGTACCTTCCTTACCGATGAGGTTTGGGTAGGCGAACCGGAGCCTATAAACGTTGACCTGGGCGATACACGTGCCGCCGATTACGGCAAATCGCTGGTGCTGGAGCCCGAGATCCAGGGTGGTATCGGCGCGTTGTCTTATGAGTGGTTCCCACAGGATAGCAGCCTGTTGAGCTGTTTTTACTGCTTCAGCCCGGAAGTGCGCCCGGAATACCAGGTTACCGTGCGGCTCGTCGTGACGGATGAAGATGGTTGTACCGGTACGTCACTGGTCACCGTTTACCCCAAAAAGGACAGGCCCATCTTCGTGCCTACGGGTTTTACCCCCAATGGCGATAACCATAACGACCTGTTGCTGGTCCATGCCCGGAGCGATGTGGAGATGACGATAAGCTTTTTCCGCGTTTATGACCGTTGGGGTGAACTGTTGTTCGAAATTTCGGATTTTATGCCCAACGACCCTGCAATGGGATGGGACGGCAATTTCCGGGAGGCTCCGGCCCAGGCAGGGCTTTACATCTGGCATGTGGGCGTAGAATTTCCCGACCACAGCAGAGAAGAATTCACTGGCCAGACAACGCTGATCCGATAGTGGTGATGGCGTTCAGGGGTTTTGATAATGTTATAAAAGCGGTGGCTATGAGACAAAGACGGCGCCGGGCTATTCGTAGCCTTTTGATCCTGTGCTCCCTGGTATCTGCCGTAGCTTGCCAGCAAGCCGGTAGTAGTGAGAGCGCAAAGCCAGAAGAAATGGATAATCCCGCAAAATACGCGATCGTGATCCACGGAGGGGCGGGTACTATCCTCCGCGAGGATATGAGCCCTGAGAAGGAAGCGGAGGTGACAGCGGCCCTTAACGCCGCTCTCGACATCGGGGAATCCGTCCTCAAGGCAGGTGGCAGCAGCATGGATGCAGTAGAACGTGCCATCATGTCGCTGGAAGACTCACCGTTGTTCAATGCAGGCAAGGGCGCTGTGTTCACCCATGACGGGAAAAACGAACTGGATGCCTCCTTCATGGACGGCGCTACGCGGAATGCCGGCGCTGTCGGTGGCGTTACGACCGTAAAGAACCCGATACGAGCAGCCAGGGCCGTTATGGAAAAATCGGAACACGTGATGCTGACGGGCAGAGGGGCCGATGTCTTCGCACGGGAGCAGGGCCTGGATACCGTGCCACCGGATTACTACTTCACACAGGCGCGGTGGGATGCTCTGCAGCGCGCACTGTCTGAAGAAAATAAACAAAGTGGCGCCCGCTCTTCCGGGCCTGACAACAAATACGGTACGGTCGGTTGTGTGGCGCTGGATAGCCAGGGCAATATCGCAGCCGGCACGTCAACGGGAGGCATGACGAACAAGCGCTACAACCGTATTGGCGACTCGCCGCTGATCGGCGCCGGCACTTACGCCAATAACGCCACCTGTGGCGTATCCTGCACCGGCCATGGCGAGTATTTCATCCGGTATGCCGTAGCCTATGATGTAGGTGCTCTGATGGAATACAAAGGGTTGGGGGTAGAAGCGGCTGCCCGTTACATCATCGATAAAAAGCTCCGGCAGGCAGGTGGCAGCGGCGGGCTGATCGCGCTCGACAGGAAGGGCAATATCGCCATGCCCTTTAATACGCCCGGTATGTACAGAGGATACGCCAGGCCTGGAGAGCGGCAGGTGAAGATCTATAAAGAATGAAACGCTCACGTTCCAAAAAAAAAACTGCACTGCTACAGGCAGTGCAGGTAAAATCTGATTAGTGAATTGTGCGGGCTAAAAGTTAGCCGGCGCTAAAAATGAAGAATCGCTCTAATATCTTTTTCTGTCCGGGCCGCTTTATCCACTAACATCAACTGGAAGGTGTATGCACCTTTTTTACCGTTTACAGCCCGCAGGCGTTCGGGGCGTAATACGGCGATCCTGTCATTGGAAGCGGCCATCCAGATCAGGTTGTCGGAATTTTCGTCAAGGCGGAGCGGTGTTTGCTCCGAGGCGTAGAACCTGTATAGTGTGTTCTGGCTCCTGTCGGCCAGGTAGATAGTCTGATTGCGGTACGAATTGCCGTATTGGTCGCGGAAGGAAGCCGTTACTTCCTCACCGGCGGGCACAACGGGTTTTGCACAGGCCCAGAAGCCAAAGGCGGTAGCCTTAAACCGGTTGATCACTTTTCTGCGGGCGAGGTATTGAGTCGCGGCGCCGAAGTCGATGCCCTCTGCTTTAAGGCTCGCAAGTTCTCTATCGTAGCTGGCTAAAGCTTCCTCCTGTTGTTGCCTGGTGTTAGCCAGCGCAGCTTCTTTCTGTTCCTTCAGTTGTGCTTCCCGGCTTGCCAGGGCAGCTTTATACCCTTCGTATTCCGTCTGATAGCGCGCCAGTGCCCGTTCGTAATCGCTACCCATCAGGACGGGGCTGACGATCAGGGTGAGTTGGTTTTGCGGGTGGATGAGCGTCAGTTCGTAATCGCGGTTGTTCACCGGGCGTATCCTGACCGATTCCCACTTCACCTGAAAGGCGCGTTCGTCAAAAGCAGGGCTGTTAGGCGAGACCTGCCAGATGATACCGCTGTACATGCGCTGGAGCTTGGCCAGTTCATTGCGCACTTCGCCGTTTTCCGTATCTTCAACCGACAGGCTGCCGTCCAGGAAATTGAGCTCGAAGGTAGGCAGGTTGCCGTCGGCGCGTTGCGGGCGCAGGGGTTCCACTGGTTTAGGTATGGAAGACTCCACAGCGGCAAGGGCCGTTTTAGCCTGGGCGTCGATCTCCTGAAGGCGTTGGGACAGTTTTTGTTTGATGGGGAACAGCGGGTCGTTGCTGTCCAGGATATCGTCGTCCAGCAATTGCATTCTGTCCACATCCTGATAGATCCAGACGCGGGAGAAGGTATCGAGCTGATAGACATAATAGCTGGGGGGGGCATCCATGTTCATTCTGGGGACGATGATCTCGGAGGCCATTTCCACGTCGATGGTTTTTCCCGGCGCCATCTGTACGCGCTGTCCATTCTGTTCGGCAAAGATCTCGATCAGGCCAGCTGATTCAAGCTGAAGTTTCAGGCCTGCGGAATCAAAATCGAGGGGGATACCAGCCAGGAAAATATCAACGAAATCGTGCAGTTCCCGATAGTAGATATCGACCTCGCCTTCGATCAGTTGGCCGTAGTCGTTAGCGAAGGCAGCAGCCGGCACGACCAGGCGCGAGCCGCTGGGGTACTCATACACGCCACCCTGATTGACATTGACGCGGAAGCTGGAATAGGCAGGGCCTTTTTCTGCTGTCAGCGGCGGGGCGATGCAGGGTTGTTGAGAGAAATACGCGCTGGCGGTCAGGCTTGCTGGTTTAGGGCTGGAAAACACCCCGCCCAACACGATCAGCACTGCCGCCAGCGCGGCGGCAATAGCTCCGCCGATGTAGGCCGTGCGGAGGCTGCGAAGCCTGGTGCGAACGGCGCCGGCCTTCTGGGGCCGGTACTGTCTCATCAAGGCATCGAAATCCTTGTGGCGGGCGATCTCCTCTCTGGAGGGAAGCCTGGGGTTAATTTTTATATTGTAGTTATCTCCCATATCTTTAGCGGTTATCACCCCTGGGGGGTATTCAACCATCAGCTCATCATTTTTTTCATTCTGTTCAGTATCCGAAAAGTCTTCACTTTTGCATTATTTTCCGTGATACCCAGTATGTCTGCAATTTCTTTAAAGGGCATTCCTTCGAAAAACCGCATTTCGATCATCTGGAGGTCTTCTTCCTTGAGGTTGTCCAATGCTTTCAGTAGTAGTTGCCGGTGCTGTTCATCATTGTGCTCTTCGATCTCATCGATCATGTCTCCGATGCTGGATTCTTCGACGCTGACGACGCGTTTTTTTTTATCGCGCCTGTAGTGCTGCGCCACCTCATTACTGGCGATCCGGTACAACCAGGCGGAAAAGGGCACGCCTTTGAAAGCGTAATCCTGCAGGCGTTGCATCGCCTTGAGGAACACCTGGGAGCAGAGGTCAGCCGTAAGCGACTCATCGGTGGTGCGGCGGAAAACGAATAGAAATATTTCTTCGTAATATCTTTCGTATAACGGGCGGAACAAGGCAGGGTCCTTCTGAGCAGCTTGCACTTCCAGCCACTCTTCCTGCATAGCAACTGCAGAAACGGTCCTTTTGGGAGCGCTCATCCGAACGGTTTTTGCAAGAGTACGGCTAAATTGCAAATTCGAAAGCATTAAAATATGGATTTTTTACCAAAAAGGGCCCCGGGGCATTCAACCTAAGGAACATCGGAAAAGCGCTTAATTTCCCAAAGGTTGCCTGACTGTTCCAACATCATAACGGCCGGCGGGAAAAACGTTACACTTTTGAGGCTACTTTTTTATCACCGGGCCGATCTGCCTACTGTTGCCATACCTGGCTTGCAAGCTGCTGAATTATGCCTAAATTCGCAGGCAGATTTCACCAATACGTTTGAGCTGATGCTGTACAGAATAGTCAGGCCTTTGGCGGCCCTCAGCCTTCGGGCCTACTACAGGAAGATATACCTTACGCATGCTGAGCGCATCCCTAAGGGTAAGCCCGTTATCCTGGCTTCCAACCACCCTACGGCTTTCCTGGAGCCCTGCATCCTGGCCTGTTTTCTGGACAGGCCGTTGTATTTCCTGGTTCGGGGCGACCTTTTCAAGAAGCCTTTTTATGCCAGCCTGCTCCGGGGCCTGCATATGCTGCCCGTCTTCCGGTTGAAAGACGGAGGGTATGGCAAGCTGAAGGATAACTACTCCACTTTTGAGGCCTGTCATACCGCTCTGGCGGAACGCAAGACCATCATGATCCTGGCCGAGGGCAATACCATACAGGAAAAGCGCCTGCGCCCGTTACAAAAAGGCGCTGCGCGTATTGCGCTGGGCACCCTGGACGCACAACCTCAGGTAGAGGAGGCCTTCATCGTTCCTGTAGGGGTGAATTTTACCTATGCCAACCGGCCCCGGACGGAGGTATATATCGATTTCGGCGAGCCGATACCCGTCAGCACACACCTGGCTGAATTCCGGGAGAATAATAACCAGGCTATGGCCGCATTGACGGAGGTGCTTAGGGGCGGCATGGAACAGCATATCATCATAGTGGCCCGCAAGGAAGACGATGAGCTGGCGGAGTATCTGTTCCAGTTGTACCGCACCGGCCACCCCAATGCTGCCTTGCCGATCGTTTCCGATACTGGCAGCCCGCTTTATCCCGAAAAGGCGATAGCCGCTACGATCAACGAGCTTTCCGGCGAGAAGCGCCGGGAGCTGCTGTCACTAAGCCGCGATTATTTCCAGGCTCTGGGCGCACATGCTCTTGATGACCGCGCCGCAGGAGGCAGGAACTACGCCACTGCGGTGAATGCTATCCTTTTAGTACTGGGGTTCCCATTCTTCCTTACCGGTTATTTGTGGAATTACCTGCCGGCCCGATTGGGCAAAAACGTGTCGGATACGAAGGTAAAAACGCTGGAATTTAAATCTCCGGTCCGTTGGGCGGCCACGCTCGGCGCCTATCTGGCCTATGTGCTGTTATGGTTGCTTATTGCCGCTATAGCCGGGCATTGGGCTATCGGGCTGGTAGTTATCGTGGTATTGGTATTTCTGGGGCATTCATCCTATTATTACCGGGAATTTGCCGAACGGTTCCGCATGTCGAGGGCTTTTGGCCGCCTTGATGCCGGGCAGCAGAGCGAGTTGCAGGACAAGCGCGCCGCTGTGCTGGCTGCCTTCCGTGGAATGGGTGGGCATATATAGGGCGTGTTAAGAAGGCTTTTTCAGGCCGGCGGCATAACTCAGGGCATCCTGCACATCACTTCGGATAAAAGAGCTATCGAGGATGCCCTGTTTGTCGAGCTGTTGGCGGATGCCTTCATTTACGCCGGACAGGATCACCTGTACGCGCCTGGCCTTCATAAAAGAGATGATCTCCCCAAGCCTTTGCAGCCCTGTTGCATCGATCATCGGCACGCTCCTCATTCTCAGGATAAGCACCTTGTGCTGGTCGCCGATGATGTTTTTCAACGTATCGGAGAACTTCTGGGCAGCGCCGAAGAACAGCGGCCCATTGATCTCATAGATCAGGATCTCGCGGGGAATGGATTGTAGTTCCTGTTCGAACGTTTGCCCTTCTTCCCCTGCCGGTGTTTCCGGCATCATCGATTGGCCAAGGCTTGTAGCGTCGGCCATGCGTTTCATAAACAAAAAGGCGGCCAATACCATGCCGATCTCGATAGCGATGACGAGGTCGAATACAACCGTCAGGAAAAAAGTGGCCAGCATTACAGCTACGTCGTAACGGGTGGTTTTGAAGATGGAGAAAAAAGCGTGTAGCTCGCTCATATTGTAGGCCACCACGGCCAGGATGCCGGCCAGGCAGGCCAGAGGGATATGTTTTGCCAGGGGGGAAGCCACTGCCATGATGGCCAAAAGCGTGAGGGCGTGTACTATACCCGCGATCGGCGTGCGCCCGCCGTTCTTGATATTGGTAGCTGTGCGGGCAATAGCGCCGGTAGCGGGGATGCCGCCGAACATGGCCGAGAAGATATTGGCGCCACCCTGGGCAATAAGCTCCATGTTAGACCGGTGCCGCCCTCCGATCATGCCGTCTGCTACCACTGCCGATAGCAGCGATTCGATACCTCCGAGCAGGGCGATGGCCAGTGCCGGCTGCAGCAAGTGCCGTATGGTTTCCAGGTTCACAGCATACAGGCGGGGAGGAGGCAGCTTGTTGGGGATCTCTCCAAAACGCGAACCTATGGTGTCAACGGGCAGATGGAAGGAATAAGCAACGGCAGTGGCGGCGATAATGGCCACCAGCGAGCCCGGGATCTTCGTTGTCACCTTGCCGAAAAGCAGGGTAACGAGGATCGTCCCGGCGCCAATGGCAAGGGCGTAGGGGTTGATGGTGTCGAAATGGCCGGCATAGGCGGCCCATTTTTCAATAAAGGAAGCGGGTACCTCCCCCATCTGCAGGCCCAGCAGGTCTTTGACCTGCGAAGAGAAAATGATGACGGCAATGCCGGATGTGAACCCCGTTATCAGGGTATAGGGAAAGTATTTCAGCAGCCTGCCGAACTGTAGTAATCCCATCAGCATGAGCAGGAAACCGGCCAGGAAAGTGGCGATGGTCAGGCCCTCGGCCCCATACTCCTGCACAATGCCGTACACGATGACGATAAACGCCCCGGTAGGGCCGCCGATCTGTACCCTGCTGCCGCCAAAAGCGGAGATCGCCACACCCGCGATAATACCTGTGATGAGCCCTTTTTCCGGCGACACCCCCGAGGCAATGGCGAAGGCGATGCATAACGGCAAGGCGACGATACCGACGATCAGGCCGGACAGGACGTCCTTCAAGAAGCGTTCTCGGCTGATGCCTTCCTTCAGGACGGTAAAGAGCTTGGGGGTGAATTCGCTTTTCATACTGCAGCAGGATTATCCGGCTGCAAACCTAGCAAAAGGGCGCAAATAAAAAATGGCCGAAAAAAAAATATTGCTATTCTTCCTCCTGCTCCATGCCGGGCTCCAGCAGGCTGGGAGGGAGGCTTTTCGTCACCCGGGCGCCCAGCCCGCGGATGCGTTCGGCGCGCCCGACCAGGGTGTCGCCGTATTTTTTGGAGTCCACCAGCTTGTTCATCGCATCGTGGTAGGCGCCCTGGGCCTGCTCCAGGCGTTGCCCTACGGACCTGAGGTCTTCGACGAAGCTGACGAACTTATCGTACAGCATGCCGCTCTGGCGGGCGATCTCCAGGACGCTTTTCTTTTGCTTTTCCTGTTTCCAGATGAAGGAAACGGTGCGCATGGTGGCCAGCAAGGTCGAGGTGGACACGATGACGATATGGCTGTCCAGTGCGTCTACGAAGAGGCGGTTGTCCTGTTGCACGGCAAGGGTGAAGGCCGGCTCGATGGGAATGAAGAGCAGCAGGTAGTCGGGCGAGTGAATTTGGTAGAGTTGCTGGTAGTTTTTGCTGCTGAGGTTCTTGACGTGCTGCCGGATGCTGTCGACGTGGGCTTTGAGCAGGCGCTGCCGCTCGGCCTCGTTTTCCGCCTGCAGGAACTGGTCGTAAGCTTTTAGCGATACCTTGGAGTCGAGCACCAGGTGTTTGCCTTCGGGCAGGTTGATAATAAAATCGGGCCGTTTCTGCCTGCCTTGCTCATCCGTAAAGGAAGGCTGGGCCAGGTAGTGGATGCCTTTTGCCAGCCCGGCCTTTTCCAGGAGCAGTTCCAGTTGTATCTCTCCCCAATCGCCTTGCATTTTGTTGTCGCCTTTCAGGGCAGAAGCCAGGTTGTTGGCATCGGCGCTCAGCTGTTGGTTGAGTTCGCGCAGGTGTTCGATCTCCTTTTTCAGGCTGACGCGGTCTTTGGTCTCTTCGAGGAAGCGTTTTTCTATTCCATCCTCGAAAGTTTTGATCTTTTCCCGCAGGGGTTCCAGCAGGCCGTTGAGCTGTTCCTGGTTTTGGAGGGAGAACTTCCGGCTTTTTTCATCCAGCAGCCTGTTGGCCAGGTTCTCGAACTCCAGCCGGGCGCGTTCCTGCAGGTTTTCAACTTCTTTTTGCTGCCCCCGGAGTTTATCTTCGAGGTTGAGTACTACTTGTTCCTGGGCAGACAAGCGGTTGCTCAATACGCGGTTTTCCGCTTCTTTTTCCTGCATGCTGGCCTGCCACATATCTGTCTGTTCCTGCAGCTGCTGAAAAGCGGCTTTCGGCACATACCGCCCCTCAATTTCGGCCGGGGTGAGGGCGCCCTTTTGCAAGCGCAACCTGGCGATCAGCCATCCCACTAAGCCGCCGAATACCAGGCCAAACAGCAGGTTCAGAAAAGCGATGGTTTGAGGGTCATGCATAGCTGAATGGTTAATAGCCTGAAAGAAAGGCAGCAAGGCCCGTGTTATTGCCTGCGCAGTACGGGGCGGTCTATTATCGTTCTTATTGGTGCGATTTCGTTGAGGTCGAAGGGTACGAGCCGGCTGAGCTCCGCCCGGCTGACACCTGCGGCATCAGCGCGCCGGATAGCTTCGGCCGTCTTCTCACGGTCGCCCTGGCTGCGGTACGCGATGATGAGCTGGGCAAAGGCCCTGAGGTTTCTGGGGTCGTTGCGCAGCATCGTTTCCGCTGCCTGAATGGCCTGAGCGTATTCGCCCAGTTTGTGACTGGATTCTGCCTTCAGGAGCAGTGCGCTCGTATTGGCAGGGTTGTGGCGCAGAGAGGATTCTGCCTCAGCTTTGATCTGCCTTTGTTCTTCGATCTTCTTGTTCACCTCGTTCAGCTTCTTATCGACGTCGATGTGGCGTTCTTCGGGGGGCAACCTCTGGAGGCGGCTGAGGTCTGCTTTTGCTTTGTCGAGCTGCTCGGTCTTGATGTATGCATCGCTCCGCAGTTCCAGAAGCTGGGGGTCGGTAGTATCTTTTTCGAGGGCCACGCTGAGGTCTTCGGCGGCTTCGACGTATTTTTCGTTTTTGTACAGCAGTATACCCCTGTTATTGCGGGCCAGGAAGTAATTGGGGTGTGTGGCCAGCACCGTGTCGTAAGAGGCCAGGGCTTTGTCCTCCTGGTTGGTGGCCCAGTAGTTATCGGCGAGCACCATGCCTTTTACCAGAGTGGTAGACGAGTCATTGGCCTCGAAGCTTTCCAGCATTTCGATGGCGGTGTTTTTGTCGCCGCTCTCATGGGCTATGAGCCCGAACAACAGCTTGATATTTTCTTCCAGCGACTGTGTCAGGTTCCCTTCCGTTACGATACTGGATATCGTAGGTACGGTGACTACCTGTGTTGCTTCTTCCGTCAGGCCGAGTTTGCTGAGGGGCAGTTTACCGTTTTCGTCGAGGAATTTGTAAAACATCTGTATGGTGGTACCTCCTGTGCCGCTTTTGCCGGAAGTCCCCCAAATGACCAGTTTGGCATGGCAACTGCTGGCTTTTCTGCCGGCGTCGTCATACGAGGTCGGGAAGGAGTTGGGGTCGTTTTCATCGGCCTTGTAGAAGCCGATCTCACAATTGATATCGAATTGTTCCTTGAACTGCGACAAGCTGCTGTTGATCGCGATATGCGGTTTTGTAGCCTGGCCTTCCAGGTCCTGGAAGGGGAAGAGCAGGATGTTAAAAGCGTCATCAGCAGGATAGGCCGGGCAATTTTCCGCTTCGGCCAGTAGGTTCTCACCCTGGCTGCTGTCGGGTTTCAGCAACCACCAGCCGCCAAAAGCAGCGAGGGCCAGCAGCAGGGCGCCAATGGCCCAATAGGCGTAGCGCCGCTTTTTCGCTGCGGGGCTGCTTTCGAAAGGGCCCAGTTCGTTGCGTTCCAGGCGGCCTACCAGCTGCAGCAGTTGCTGAGTCGTGCGGCTGTAGCTCAGCTTACTCTGCTCGGCGCTTACCAGGCCAAAAGACTCATCGCGTTCGGCCTTTTTGAACAGGGCCTGTGCCTGGAGCGCTTCCTGGTAGAGGTATTGGAAACGAGGAGCGCTTTCCAGGAAGGCGATCAGCTTTTCCAGTGCTTTTCCCGTCTCGGCCTTGCCGATCAGTTGTTTTACTTCAGTTAAGAGTTGGGTGTTGTCCATGGATCGGGGCTTCGTGAACAATAACGAAATGGAGCATTTTACGCAGGGTTTATTATTTGCCGTTTTGCTCCGTTCAAAAGTATAACAATTTCCCTTTAAATAAAAAAGCGTTAAGAGCTTGTTTGGAGGCCAGCCTTTGAGCTAAAAAAGGCCACTTTTTCGGTGATGCTTCGTTCTTTTTCTTGGCCGTACCCCCGGGTACGCCCTTCGAAAAACGCCTCGCCTCACCAAAAAATTGACACTTTTCGCTATCAAATCCGGCCTCCAAATAAGCTCTAAGAGCCTGTTCCCAGTTCTACTGCCCGGGCCAGGGCTGCTACTGCGCCGGCCATGATGTCGTCGCGTACCAGGTTTTGGCGGTAAGATGCCAGGGCTGCTTCCGTAGTGCCACCGCGGGAACAGACTTTGTCGATCCATTGTTCGCAGCTCAGGTCGGATTTGCTGAACAGCTCGATGGCCCCGCGGAAGGTCTGGCTGACGAGCAGCTCCGCTTCAGAGTAGCTGAACCCCATTTCGCGGGCGGCATCCATGAGCGATTTCATGAAGAACCACACATAGGCCGGGCCGCTGCCGCTGATAGCCGTTGCAGCGTCGATGGCTTCCTCCTTTTCTACGTAAACGGTCTTGCCGGTCGTGTTCAGCAGGTTTTGCACCATGACCAGTTCGATGCGGGTCACATCGTCGGAGGAGGTGAAAGCCGTCATGCCCATGCCGATCTGTGCAGGCAGGTTGGGCATGGCCCGAATGACCTTGCGGACGCCCAGCGCTTCGGTAATGGCCTGTATCCGGATACCGGCCATGATAGACAGAAAAACCTGTTGGGGGTCCACCAGCTTTTTCAGGTTTTCGAACAGGGCCGCCGAATCTTGTGGTTTGACGGCGAATATGGCCAGGTCGGCCGATTCTATGCAATCCTCTGGCCGGCTGTATACGGTTCCGATGTCTTTGAGCGCCAGTTCCGCCGCTTTCTGCTCCGACCGCTCCAGGATCATCATATCTTCTTTGCTGGTGATATGGGAACGCTGGAAGCTTTGTGCATAGGTGAGGCCCATGTTGCCGCCTCCGATAATGAGAATTTTCATGCTGTTGTGCTTGTACTTTCAACCGATGGCTACAAAGCTACATTTTGCACGGGAAACGAAAAAAAATGAATTCAGTGTTTAAACTTTAAATAATTGATTGTTGTTTGAACTTTGAATAACACGAGATGTTATCAGAATTATCATCAATAAAAAATCCTTAGCAACATGAAAAAAGTGAGTATTGTTTCTACGCTTCTTGTTTTTCTGGCCTTTGCAGGCATGAGCTTTACCGTACCTGCCGACGGCGGTTCACAAACGCTTTCCGTCAATATTGAAAAGAGTGAGATCGTGTGGAAGGGGTATAAAGTGACCGGCTCTCATCATGGGAATGTTCAGTTGAAGAACGGCAAACTCGACATGAAAGACGGCCAGCTGGCTGGCGGCAGCTTTGAGATCGACATGGCCACCATCACCTGTAATGACCTGAGTGGAGAGTGGGCCAAGAAGCTGGAAGGCCACCTGAAGTCCGATGATTTCTTTGGCGTTGAGAAATACCCGACGGCCAAGTTCGTGATCACGCAGGCTATACCTTATGGCAAGCCGGGGGTATACAAGATCGTGGGCAACCTGACCATCAAGGAAACGACCAAACCGGTCAAATTCCAGGCCGAGCTGACGGAAGAGGGTGGTTCGACGGTAGCTACGACAGCCATCAAGATCGACCGTTCGGAATACGACGTGCGCTATGGTTCTGGCAGCTTTTTCGACAACCTGGGCGACAAGACGATCTACGACGAGTTCGACATGGAGATCAAACTGGTGGCCGGCAAGTAAGCCGCGTTATCAGCCAAGTGTAGTATAAAGCCAATTTTCAATGCAGGGCGGTTGCCGAAAGGCAGCCGCTATTTTTTTTATGGTTCCAGTGTTTTCGAGAGGGTAAAAAAGAAGGTGGCGCCGGCCTTTTCCTTAGAATGGAACCAGATACGCCCATTATTTTCCTCGATGATCTTTTTACAGACGGCGAGTCCGACGCCTGTGCCGGGGTATTGTTCGGTGGTATGGAGCCTCTGAAAAATTTCGAAGATCTTGGCCTGATAGGCCTCGTCGATGCCGATGCCGTTATCCTGAACATAGAACAGCCAATCCTGTTCCTGTTCTTCACAGCCGATGAGGATCTTCGGCGGTTCGCCATTCTGGAATTTAATAGAATTGGAAATCAGGTTTCGGAACAGTTGTACGGCATTCACACGGCTGAATGCGAGGATGGGCATGGGGGTTGCGATCAGCACCTCTGCCTTGCTGGCCAGAAGCTCGTTCTGCATCGAGTACAGGGCTTCCCTGACGGCTTCCCCGAATTCGATGTATTCCTTTCGGGCATTGAGTTGCCCGATGGTAGAGAAGCTCCGCAGGTCATCGATCAGCTGTTCCATATATTTAGCGCCGCGGATGGCATAGTCGATGTATTCCACTTCTTCATCCGAGAGTTTGTGCAGGGCGCGGCGTTTGAGCAGTTGAACAAAGCTGGCGATATTCCGCAGGGGCGATTTGAGGTCGTGCGAAGCTACATGAGCAAATTGTTCGAGTTCCTGGTTGGAACGCGTTAGTTTGACGTTGGTTTCTGCCAGGGCCTTTATTTTATCGTTCAGCTGGCGCGTCTTGGTGTCTACCTGGCGGTTGAGCCGGCGGTTCTGCCCTCTAGCAACGATGGTATAAACCGTGAGGCTGACAACAAAAAGGGCGAAGAGCCCGACTGCGAGCTTAAACCTCAGGGTAGCGGTCCAGTGCGGTTTTAGCACGATATCGAGGGGTTGGCTTAACTCGCTCTGCATACCGTGGTCGCTGATGGCCTTCACTTTGAACTTATAGTGCCCGGGTGGCAGGTTGATGTAGCGGGTTTCCAGGAAAGAGGAAGGGATCCAATCCTTGTCGAAGCCTTCCAGCTTATACTGGTAGGCAATATTGCCGACGCTTTTGTACGACAGCCCCACATAACGTATCGTGAGGTTGTTCTGCCCCGGCTCCAGGGTATAGGCGCCCTGTATGTTTTGCAGCTCTTCGTTGACCAGCACTTCGGTAATATGGACGATTGGCGGGGTTTCGTTCTGCACCAGTTCATCCTTTCGCAGGCTGATCAGGCCGCGGTGGGTGGCCAGGTAGACGTTCTGTTCATCCTGGGCGATGGCTTTGATATCGTTGGCGAGCAGGCCGTCTGATTTGCGGTAGTTGGTGATCCGGTAATTGGTGTAGGGCAGGCCGAGCCCCTGTATTAAGGAGATGCCATTATTGGTGCCTGCCCACAACCCTTCTTCGGCTACGGCCAGCATGTTGCAGAAATTATTGGCCAGCCGCCTGCTTTCATCCAATTGATAATAAAGGCCGTCTTTGATGAGCAGCAGGCCTTCGCCCTGGGTGGCCACACAGATCGTACCGTCCGGCAACTCCTTGATATCTTTCACGAGCGACCGGAATATGGCGGACCGGCCAGCCCAGTAGGTGGTGTCGCCGGCATAGATACTGACCAGGCCTTCTTTGGCATGGCCCAGCCAGTACCGCCCTTTGCTGTCGACCAGGCCGGAGTAACAGCGGCCATCGAACAGGGGGTGGAGGAACTCTAGTGTTGCCGTTTCATCTTTGCGCCGTAAGCGGGCCGCTTCCAGTATTTCTGCTGCGGCCGTCGTGCGGCTATCCTTGTACGTGCAAACGATGATGGTGCCGTCGGCGCCTTTTGACAGCCCTTTGATAACCAGGGGGCTGATCCTGGTAAGCGTATTGCCGGAGAGGCAATACAGGCCCTGGTCGGCGCCGATGAGCAGGGTTTGAGGAGCGATCTCGAGCAGGGCCACAATGCGGTTGGTGATCGTAATGCCGGGGCCTGCGTTTGGGCCGAGCTGATAGACGCGGCTGAAGCGGCCATGCTGCATCAGGCTGAGGCCGCCGGTGCGGTTGCCCAGCCAGATGCCCTGCTGGTTGACAAATGCCGTTTCCAGTGTGGATTCGTTCAGCCCGTCGTTTTCGACCAGCACCTTTACGTTTTCTGCCCGTGCCGGTAAAAACAGAAGGCCCCGCCCCAGTGTGGAGACCCAAAGGTTACCCTCCCTGTCGAAGAGGATCTCGGAAGGGTGTTGCCCCACGAGTATGTGGTCTTTCACTTCCAGGGCGCCATGGGCCCCTATCCGAAAAATGGTGATGCCCTGGTTGGGGATGGCCACCCAAAGCTCATCTTTTCGGGCCAGCATGAAATTGGCCAGCCCGACGCCTGTAGCGGCCATGCCCGAGGAAAAATCGCTGGTGTTAACCCAGGCAATCCCATCATCGCATGGATAGTAGAGATAATCGCCGTAAAATGCAGGGGTAAAAAAGCGGACGTCTCCACAGGAATAAGGTAGTGGTATCGTTCGCACGATCCCGGTATCTCTCAATACCAGAAAATCCTGCTGCAGCTTGGAATCCCGGAATACCCATGCCTCGTTAGCATCCCGCTGGAATGCCCAGAATCGCTGAAAATCACCGATGATCTTCGGGTTTGTCGGCAAGGGGCGCAGGTTGCTGTCGAAGTGGTGCAGGTTGGAGGTATGGCTTATCCAGTAATGGCCCTTTGCCGTATGGGTTATTTTGAATTCGAGATGGTTTTCCAGTGAATGAGGCAGGCTTGGTACGGCGATATGGAATTTTCCGTTTTCGTAATAACTCAGCGGGCCAATAGAGCTTACCCACAACCGGCCGTTGAGGTATTGGATCTTGATGATGTCGTTGCTGGGGAGCCCGTCGCGGGTAGTATACCGGTGGAAGTGATAGCCGTCAAAACGACACAGGCCTGCATTGGTCGCCAGCCAGATATAACCGCTGCTATCCTGGACCAGTCCGTAAATATCCATAGAAGGCAAGCCGTCATCTACTGTGTAATGCGTGAATTTCTGAACGTCAAGTTGTGCTGCGGCTTCCCCGGGGCTGAGGGCCAGCACTTGTAGCCAAAGTATTCCAAACCAAAAGGATGGCTTGAATTTCATTTCTGATCGATTTGCATCTGAAATAATGTTTTCCGGTAGAGGTGCCTCAAAAGAGAGCGCTTAAATAGTACGTGCTCTTTCGCGCACACGCTATACGGCAAAACGAACCGGGCAAGGGGAGGGGCCTTTTATGGCCGGTTGTGCATACAGACAGAGGCAAAAGTAATAAAATTGTAACGATTTAGGTGGATACCGGGCTTCGGGATAGTTTCATGGCCACACGGCTTCACGGTTGCATGGTTGGGAGTATCCTGGCTTGAAACAACGAGACAAAGAGGCGTGCATTGCCTTGGAGATAGCGGCCCGTGCCTCGGCGCTGAAGCTGTGAGCAGCGAAAGCGACTGGGCCGCAAGCAATGGTTTTCTTCGGTTTTCTACAAAGATATCGGCTCTAACGGGCCAAGCCTGGTTTTTCCGGGCACTTCCAATTGTGCCATCACCTTCGTTTAGCCCCTAATTCGCATTACTCATGTCACGGAACTAACAACGAAGCCATACAACGAAGTCATATCGTGGGGCCTTCCAACGATCTTTCAGCGCCGCAGGTAGTAGGCGAGGGAAAGTTGCAGCCCGGAATAGTGTTCTTTCCGATAAGGGGAGAGCAACAGGTCGGACAAGGCGTACTGATACTGGAGGCGCAACGCCAGCCGGTAGGCCGGGAAATAGGCTATTCCTGCCTGTGCTTCCACGACGAAGGGGCGCAGCTCGGCGTTGGCGTTACCGGGTTCTGAGCTGTATAGCAGGGCATCGTCATCGGCGCCGGCATGGGGCAGGCTGTTCCCGCCCGCCAGCCGCCAGGTATCCCGGCGCTTGGAACCGATGAGCAGGTTACCCTGGAGCCCAGCCTCAAAGGCCAGTCTGGGGCCTGTTTTATAACCGAGGTGCACGGGAAACCCCACGCAGTTGTATTGCGTTGCCACGGAGCGCGCCGCCAACAGGCCAGTACTGGAAGGATTGCCCTCCGCCCGGGAGTTTTCAAGCGACAGCAGCTGGTCGCTCAGCACAATATCCTGTGTATAGAGGCGCCACGAGGCGCCGGCCCGAACGTAAAAACGGCTGTGCCGGGGGTGCAGTTCGGCAAAAAGGCCTGCGAAGTGGCCGTCGGTTTCCGCAAATTGATGAGCAAAAACACCGCCCTCTGCCGCTATCCGGGCCAGGCCAGGCATATTCGCGGCGTGCCCGGTTAGGCCGGCGGCATGCGGGGCCGTGGCCAGTATAGGTAAGGATGTGGGCAGGGCAGGTAGAAAAGGCAGCTTTTCAGGCGCCGGCCCATAGGCCATAGGCGGTATTGTACTGGCCGGCGTGCCGGCTGTAGCCGTTTCAGCTGTCAACGATGTTTCCACTACTGTTTTTTCTGTCGGAGGCGTGGAGGCAGGGGAGAGGCTCCTGTTCGTTGTAGCAGCGGTTTCCTGTTCTTTTGAAACAGAAAGAGCAGCAGGAGAGGGCAAGGGACGGATAGGTTCAGGCCCGGCATTTTGTACAGGCTGCGGTGGTATGGTTGCTCGGGCTATAGGTATGGGAAAGGACGTGATACTACGTACGGGCGCCGGCCCGCTTTGCAGGGAATACAGGCTCCACGCAGCCAGTGCGAAAGCCAGGGCGCCGGCCAGCCACCACAGCAGAAAATAGGGCCTGCGCTTTTCCTCCACGGGCATCTCCCGGTCGAGCAGCTGGCGCATCTGGGCCCAGGCCTGGCTGATATACTGTTCGTCAAATTCGTGCTCGTAGTTATCCTGCATGGTTGTAATGGATTCGGATTAACTGCTTCAGTCGTTGCCTGGCGTTGGACAAGTGCCACTTCGACGTACCGACGCTGATGTTGATCATTTTCGCGATCTCCACATGGCTGTAGCCTTCGATGGCATACAGGTAAAACACCTCTCTGGTAGCGTCGGGCAGCATGTCTGCCAGCTTCAGGATATCCTCCAGGTATAAGCGGTCCAGCGCATTATCCCTTGTGGGGGCATCCCTGTCTTCGAGGTCGAGAAAATGCACCGGCCTCGAATTTTTTTGAAAATGATCGGACAGGCTATGAAAAATGACCCGTCGTATCCAGCCCTCCAGTGAGCCGCTGAACGAAAAGGTGTTCAGCTTTTTAAAAACCCTCAGGAAACCCATGTTCACGATCTCCATGGCCAGGTCGCTGTCGTGGGTATACCGCATACACATACGCATCATGCCCGCGAAGTATTTTCGATAAAGCATTTCCTGCTCGTAGCGGCTGTTTTTCAGGCAGCCTTCCACCAACTCCTCATCAGAATGCTGTTCTGCTTTGGGCATAGTAGGTTAAAAAATTAATCCTACCCGCATGACGATGCGGTTGTAAGCAAGTTCTCTGATCTCCAGCTCTGCGCCCTGAAAATCCTGTCGTTCCAAACGGGCCTTCTGGTATTGATAACCCACCCCAATTGCTACATTCGTATCGCTGTCGGCGCCCAGGCGAAGGCCGAGGGCGCCACGGAATAAAAGCCCACCCTCTGCTCCGGTGATCTGCTCCTCCCGGTTCGGAAAGGCAAAGCCGTAACCTGCATCGAAAGTGTAATAAGGCGTGACCGGCTTCGGCAGGAAGTAACCCCGTGCTTCCACGAACAGCGGGTAGATGCTCTGCCCGTCATCGAAAGAATACGTATCGATGCCCAGCCCGATGCCCAGCCCGAACAGGCGCATGAACTGATAGCCTGTCGTATGGTGCAAGCCCAGGCCGAGTTTAAAATCCGATGCCAGCGTCCCGCTCAGCGTGGTGAAATAAGTGGCGTTGTACAGGCCTTTCTCCTGGAAGGCGTATGGTTTCTTTTTGGTTTTGGGGGCGCCGGAGAGCGCAGTGCCTTCTGAAACAGGCAAGGCCTGCCCTTCCTGGATAAGCTGTTTGACCTCCGCATCGCGGAAGCTCAGTGTGTCGCCGTTGCTCAGCTGTAGCCAAAGTCGCGCCCCCTGCTGGTATTCGATGATCTTCCCTTCGAACGAGCTGCCGTTTTTCAGCAATACCTGGTCTTTCTCTGCCTGTGCGAACGTCAGGAGCGGAAAGGCCAGTAAGAAAAAGCACACAACTTGCCGGAATAGGTGCATAGGCTTCTGTATTTATGCTCAATCCACTCCGATCCGGCTCAACTCGGCCGGGCGGGTGGGGTCGCTGATATCGAACTGGTGCAGCCCGTCCTGGCCGATCACAATGGCCAGTTGGCGGCTGCCTATGGTAATAACGTCATAAGCTTTGAACCCCTTGGCCTGGCTCAGCAGCCTGTCGCCGATCTTGCTCCAGTCGGAAGCGTCGAATATCTTCAGGCCTTCATCATTCTCGCAGATCAGCAGGGCGTCGCCCCATTTGGAAAGCCCGTGCGGGTTGTGCATGGGGTGCGAGGCCAGCAGCTTCGGCTGGGTGAGCGAGGTGACGTCCACCACATCCAGCTGGTTGGTGAAGTTCTGGCAGTTGTTGCCGTCGCGCAGGGTGACATAGGCCAGGTTGCCGTCGACGAAAACGGGGTCGCAGGCCATGGCGTGCTGGAAGGTGGACAGAAATACGGGCTCAGTGGGGTTGCTGTTATCGTAGATGTGCATGCCGCTGTTGGCGCCGATGAACAGCTTGTCGCCATAGGGGAAGATCGTTTCGATGCCCCAGCCCAGGCTGACGGTATTGG
This sequence comes from Lewinellaceae bacterium, assembly GCA_020636255.1. Taxonomy (GTDB): domain Bacteria; phylum Bacteroidota; class Bacteroidia; order Chitinophagales; family Saprospiraceae; genus JACJYE01. The sequence goes on along the minus strand of JACJYE010000006.1, from coordinate 334,343 downwards.
CCTTTAGCGGCGTTTCCGGGGCCGACAGGCTGAAGACGTGGAGCTGGTAGTCGTCAACGACGTAAAGGTGATCCATCGCTATGGTGAAACGTGCCAGTGAACCGCCGACGCCTACGTCGGAGCTGGAGCCGGCTATATTGCCCCTGTTGGACGATGAGAAGTCGTCGAATGCCGCTTCGCTGACAAGCAAGCCGCCCCCAAACAGGAAGATATCGCCGCCATTTTCCTCGCAGGGCAAGGTCTGGGTCTCTTCGCGCTGGCGGTATTCGACCAGCATGCCCAGTTGCGGGTCCTCACCCAATGTAGGGAATACGTTTTCCGTACGGCCGGCAAAAACGGGGTTGGCCGGGTCTTCGATATTCATCACGACCAGGTCGGTATAGTTGTCGGCGTACAGCAGGCCGCCTCTGACGGCCATATCCACGTTGCCGGGGATATTGATAAAGCTGACGGCAACAGGGTTATCGGCCTGGCGGTCGTCGATGACGTGGATGCCTTTGCGGTACTCATTGATCAGCAGGTAACCGTTGTAGTAGTAGATCTTTCCGGGTTCTTCCAGGGTGCGCGCCGCTTCCGGGATGATGGGGTGCCGGAAGTCCTGTGGTTGCACATAAACAGGGTCGAACACGTAATAGGTTTGCGTAGATTCGCATTTGTCCTTGATGCAGGAAGAGAGCCCAAAGGCCATAGCGGCGGTGAGCACTACGATAGCGGCGCCGGCAAGGCGGGCCTGGATGCGGGAAAACTTGATGTTTACTGATTTCATGGCTGTGATACGCAAGCCCGCAGGGCGGGCTTTTTGGGTTAAGACGCCATTTTCAGGCCATAGGGTTGGGAAAAAGTACGCTTTTTTTTAAACCCAGGGTTTATCTTTGCGGCAAAAAACCGATGGCCCGAAGAAAACTCCTTTGTTTATTGCTGGCGCTGCTCCCCGCAGCCTTTGCTTTCGCTCAGCTTACCCTGCGCATTACCGATATACCCAACGATACGCCCCAAGGCGACAACATATACGTCGCCGGCAGTTTTAATAACTGGGACCCCGGCAATTCCAGCTACATCATGGCCCACCAGTCGGGGGAAACCTACGAACTCACGATCAACCCTTCACCGGGTACCCTGGAGTTCAAATTTACGCGCGGAAGCTGGCAAACGGTCGAAGGCAATGCCAACGGCGGCTACCGGCCCAACCGCACGCTCAACTACACCGGCGGCCCGCAGACGGTAGAGCTGCAGATACTCAGCTGGGAAGGCCAGGCAGCGGGCACGGCTGCCGAGAATGTAGAGGTAGTCAGCAATGATTTTTACATGCCGCAGCTCGATCGCTACCGCCGGGTCTGGATCTATTTGCCGCCAGACTATGACACTTCAGCAAAAGATTATCCGGTGTTGTACATGCACGACGGGCAGAATGTCTTTGACGCGGCCACTTCATTTTCGGGTGAGTGGGAAGTTGATGAGTCGCTCAACGACCTGTTCGATGAGGGCGACAAGGGCATCATCGTCGTGGCCGTCGACAACGGCGGCGCCGAGCGCCTCAACGAGTACAGCCCCTGGGTGAACCCCAGCTATGGCGGCGGCCAGGGCGATGCCTATGTCGATTTTATCGTGGAAACGCTCAAGCCATATATCGACGAGAACTACCGGACGCTGCCGGGCCGCGAGGCTACCGGCATCATGGGCTCGTCAATGGGTGGGTTGATCTCCCTGTATGCAGCTATTGAGCACCAGGACGTGTTCAGCAAGGCGGGGATTTTCAGCGCCGCGTTCTGGTTTGCCGGCCAATGTTATACCCACGTTTCTAATACGGGCAAGCAGGCAGATATGCGCTTTTATCTGATAGCCGGCGCCCAGGAAGGCTCGGGAGGCGAGCAGGTTACCGATATGAACGCTATGTACAACACCCTGCGCAATGCCGGTTTTTCAGCCGATGAAGTGCTGGCCACCGCGCATGCCGATGGCCAGCATAGCGAGTGGTACTGGGCCCGCGAATTCCCTGCTGCCTACCAATGGCTTTACCGGGAGCAGGCCACCGGCCAATCGGAACCTTCGGAAGACAACACGGCTATACTGGCTTACCCCAACCCTGCAGATAGCCAGCTACAGGTACGGCAGGAATTGCTGGGCAAAAGCCTGCGCTACGAGCTTCAGAAACTGGATGGCTCGGCCATCAGGCGGGGCAGGCTGCGGGCCGACGGGATTATATCCCTGAAAGGCCTGGCATCGGGGGCCTACTTGCTGGTGTTGTATCAGAATAATGGGCAGGAGCGGTATGTGCAGCGTTTTGTGAAACGGTGAATGCCATGCCTATAGATGCTGTAGATGTTATTGTTCGCTATCTGCCATTTCATGGCTACCCACCACTTCGTATTCTCCGTCTTTCACTCTTTGCTCGAAATCGGAGCGTGATACGGGCATTCTGCGGTTGAGGGTGACGAGTTTTATGGTGACGGTGCGCGACGTTTCCCGGAGTACTTTGACTTTTATGCTACGCTTTATCATCGTATAAGTATTAAAGGTTGATCAATACGGCATTGATATCGTGCCGTTTTACCAGGCGTTGTGCGAAAGCGCGGTGGCCGTGGGGGGTAAAGAGGAAAAACTTGCCTTCGCGCATAGAGGCCAGCCGGTCGAACAGTTTCCAGCGGGTGACCAGGGTGCGTTTGTCCTCTGATTTCAGGGCGATATCGAAATAACATTTATTGCCGCGCATCAGGGCGGTCAGGTCGGGTGTGATCACCATGTCCTCTTCTTCGCCCGGCTGGGAAAAAGAGGCCGGCTTTTCGAAATTATCCGCGTCCAGATTTACTTTCACGGCTGAATAACCTTTGCGGCGGACCCACTCAGCTGCTTTCACATACAGGTTGTTATCTTTTTCAAACATGGCTTGTTTATTTTGATGAAGAATAGGCATACGTACGACATCTGCAGCCCTGCCACTTCAGGCTGGCTTTTGGAGAAATCTGGTTTTCAGTTTGCGTTTTGGTACAGATGAGCGGCAGTACGGCCGTCAGGCGGCGACTGCGTTGGGCGGAGCACTTTCAATGAATTTTTTGCCGTCCCATTTTCCGAGCCATTCTACCTCTTTGCCGGCTCTCATATACTTTTGGAAGGCTTCAATGGCAGCGTTCTTCGTTTTACGAAAAATGGTAATGTTGTTGGGTACGGCTTTGATGGTAAAATAATATTTACCTTCCCCCATGGTATAACTCTTACGTGGCCTCATATTATAGAATAACTTTAATTATTATAAAAAAAACGGTCAGGCTTCGACAACGCGCACATTCCTGGCCTCCAGGCCTCTGGGGCTGGACATCAGCTCGAATGCGACCTTGTCGCCTTTATGAATGCGGCTTTCGAGGTTGGATGCGTGTACGAACACTTCTTCTTCCATATTCTCAGGGAGAATGAACCCATATCCCTTTTTTCGGTTGAAAAACTTTACCTGGCCTTTCTTTTCCTGGGCGTTTCCACCGTTGAGGAAACTAAAAATCTTCTTCAGCAACATAGCTACTTCATAATTTGAACAGTTCACGATGTGAAAGGGGCCGTCTTGATTTAGGTAGGGCTTACAGACGGGATACTTTCCGCAGGGAAATTTTCAATACGAACTAATTATACTAACAGGCTTAGTTTTGAAAAAGTTCAAACCCCTGTTTTTGCCGTTTCGGGCGTTCAGAAAAAACGGCCCGGAATGGCCCTGGCAGAGAAATTTTATTAATTTGGTAGGAATAAGCGGTAAAAGTTATACAAAAAATACCAATCTGAGCTTGTACATGGAGGCCGTTTACCAAAAGATCATAACACTCGCCGAGCGGGAATACCAGCGGTATGCGAGCCTGCCGTTCCCCGTATTCCTGCTGGGCGCCGACGGCACCTTCCTGTGTTATAACGATGAGGGGCGCCACTTTTTTCAACTTCCTCCCGAACCCACTTTTACGGACAAGGCCGGCGACTTTTACATCCACTCCGGCGACCGCCAGGAAAACCTCAACCGCCTGCAGCATACGGAAAAGGGGCAGTGGATGAAGCACACCATCCTCGACCTCAAAGTTGGCGAGGAGGTCAAACACGTGCGGGATTACAGCAAAGCTATATGGGATGAACCTTCGGGCGAGCTCATCGGCCTGGTCTGCCTGATGGTCAACATTTCCCCCGGCGGCCGCTATCATCGGTTTTTCAAGGACCTGCCGGTCGGCATCTTCAGCTTCCGAAAAGAGGCCGGGCTGATCAACGCCAACCCACGGTTCTGGGAGATGCACGGTTATGCTTCGTTTCAGGAGGTGCGCCACCTTCCGCTGGCATCCTTTATCAGGAACGCCTCCAGCCTGTCGGAAATGGAGCGGCGGCTGGAAGCTGAAGGCAGTATCGTCAACCAGTACCAGGAACACACCAGAAAAGACGGGGCCCTGTTTACGGCGGCTGTCAGCGCGCGGGTAGTACAGGGCAACGACGGGAATATCATCGGTATTGAAGGGATACTGGAAGATGTGTCTACCGAGGCCATCTATTTCGAGCTGGCCAACGATGTGCCGGTCGGCTTGTATAAGATACGGGCCAACGAGCAGGGGGAGCACATCCTCGTGCATTGCAACCAGCAGTATGCCCAGAACCGGGGAGCCGGCTCGCCGGAAGGCCTGCTCGGCAAGGATATGCGGCAGTTCCACAAATCGGCCGAAGATTTCAACCGCTTCGAGCAGGAGCTGCTCCGCGCTGATGAGGAAGGCCGGTATCTGGTCGATTACATCCTGGAGGCTTACAACGGCAAGGGAGAGCTGCGGCAATACGAAGTGCACGCCAAACCTCAGAAAGGCCTCGACGGCCGCATCATCAGCATTATCGGCGCCGAGCGGGATGTGAGCGACTACTGGGAGACCAAACAGCAGCTGGAAGAGCTGACAACCGACATCGGCAAGGTGCTGCATGCCTACACTTCTACCCTTATCCATTCCAAGCACACTATGGATGCGGTGATGCGTTCTTTCGCCAGCCCTAACCTCCAGGATGACAAGGGGCAGTTGCGGGAAGAACACGTCCTGGAGCAGATCCACCACCAGATCGGGCTGTTGTGCCAGTCGCTCAACGCTGCCCTGGAGAACAGCGAAGCCGTTAAGCAGCTCGGCGAAGCAGATGAGGGGCAGCTTCGGCGGCTCATCGGCATGTTGCAGGGCCAGCAGCGCAATATAGCCGTGCAGCAACTGGCGCTGGTGCGCGAAGCTACCCTGAAAGTCCGGGATCTCGTCAGGGTAATGGAAAAGGGGAATGTGCCCCGCGAACTATCCAAGCAATGGAAAAGGCAGCTTGCCGAGATCCTGCGCCTCTGCAGCCTGGCTACCTTGTCGAGAGGGGTGGATGCCATCCTGGAAATGGAAACGGTGGTCAACAACCTGAGAAGTTACGTGCTCACCCGGGTGCGCCACCGCGAGCCGTTGCGGCGGCTCGACCTTTACGATATCGTGCTGGGCGTGGCCCGTAATATGGAGGAGTTCGCTACCAACCGGGGCGTAGAAATACGCCTGAACCTCAAGGATATACGCAACATCTACATCGACGGTTACGAAGACGACCTGTCGCGGGCCCTGCTGAACATCGTGCACAATGCCATTAAATACAGCTGGTCGCGCCGCGGTGACGCCCGGGTGTTCGTTCAGGTCGAGGGAAAAATGGACGCGGAGCAGGTTTATCTGAGCGTAGAGAACTGGGGGGTGCCGATCACTCAGGAAGAGCTGGATCAGGGGCTGATCTTTAAGGTCGGTTACCGCGGCATCAACTCCAGCGACCGGCGGCGGCCCGGTACGGGGCTGGGGTTGTACGACGCCCGCAAAGTGGCTGAAAAACACCACGGCAAGCTGACGGTGGCCAGCCAGCCCTCGCTGGGCAACCCTCCCGACGACTATACCAAACCCTTTGTAACGACAGTAACCATGCAATTGCCTCGAAAACACCAAGCTATATGAACATGAACGGAACCAAAGTCCTGTGGATCGAAGACGACGCCGACAACGACCTGTACAACCTGACCAGCCCGGTGTATATCGACGGCCGGTACCAGCTCGATATCGCCACCAACGCATCGGAAGCGCACTTCTATCTGAACGCCAGGGCCTATGATGTGATCATCGTCGACATCCGCATCCCTCCCGGCAAGGACCCGGGCTGGCGGGCGAAATATGAGCACCTGAGAAGCCGCAGAGAAGCCAACTCCAGCCGCCTGGGGCTGGAACTGCTGCGCTCCATCTTTGGCGGCGCCGAGCAGCCCACGCTGCGGGTACAGCAAAACCTGCACCCCGAGCGCTATGGCGTTTTCACCATCGAAGGCCATGACGAGCTGAAGCCGGACCTGCAGCAGATCAACCTGGGCCGCATCAAGTACCGGCAGAAGAACGCCATGATGCCCCATACGGCCCTCCTGGATTTCATCGACGAGGTATCAGGAGGCGCCACCGGACAGGTGGTGTAGCGAGGCCTGGGGCCAGACTGGGAGACTGGGTGAGTGGGTGAACCCTGTAACCCTGTAACCCTGTAACCCTGTAACCCTGTAACCCTGTAACCCTATGCAACTAAGCAGTGATTACCTGAACCTGATCGTAGAGGTGGCCGTCACCGTTTATGCGTTTCTGCTGGGGCTACCCGCCCTGGTCAGCCAGATCCTGCTGCCTGACGACCTGCGGCGCATGAGCCGCAAGAACTACACGCCCAACATCATGCGGGCACTGCTGCCGATGACCTTTTTGCTGTTGCTGATCGTCCTGCTGTCGTTCCTGGCCAATGTATTGGCGGAAAGCCCGTCAGTGCTGAGGGCCAGCGCCATTGCAGCAACGCTTTTATTTGCCGGCATGCTGGTTTTTACTTTACAATATACCTGGCGGCACCTGGCCCTGTCGCAGGGGTACCGCGCCCGCATCGTCGGGGTTATCCAGGACAAAGCGATCGCTAAGTTCCGGAAGGATGGAAAACTGGATCCCGCCTATTTGGAAGACCTCGAATACCTCGGCGTTTCCTCCAAGGCCGGCGCCGAGACGCGAACGGTGATCGAAGCCCTGGAGAACCTGCTGAATGAGGTAGCCGAAGGCGAGGAATCGCAATACGGCAGTGGCCAGCTGCTGCCCATCATCGACAGCCTGTGCAATACCGTTGCGAATTCGGTGGAGCCCGGCAGCCGCCGCAACATGGTGGACGTACTGACCCTGTACAAGAGCATCCTGATGAGCCTCAACTTCCGGACGACGGAAGACAACAAGCTGATCTACGGCAACGAGACCCGCAAGATCAAGGACTCCACCACGCGCATCGCCCTGGCCGCCCTGAAGCGCGACTATATCGACATGATGCCGCTGGTGCTCAATGTGCTGACCCTCATTCCCCGCTCCTCCGACAAGCTGTTTGACATCGGCCTGCTGGCCCTGGCCCGGGGGCAGTTCCAGATCGCCACCAATGTCCTGGCTGAGATCATGGACCGCGACAACAAGGACTACCTGAAGATGAATAACTACCTTGGGTTGGCGGCCCACCTGTACTTTGCCGGCGGCGCTGCCCGCAAATACGTGAAGCATTCCCTGAAGAACAACCGCATCGGCCCTTCGCCTGCCGAGATGGAGGATGCCCGGGAGTACCACTACATCCTGTCGAATTTCGCGACAGTGGACATGCTGGAGGGGATGAAACAGGAGCTGGGTTAAGAAGGGCATCGCTCAAAATGCCGTCGTGGCGGAGCCTGCCGTGTTTAAGAGCTTGTTTGGAGGCTACCCTTTGGGCTAAAAATGCCTCTTCTTCGCTGATACGGCGTTTACTTTTTTTGTCCGGGGCTGTCTTAGAAGTAAGCCAGAGTTGTCCCGGCAAATATTGAAACGTAAACGCAGAGTTTATAAACAATTCTTCGAGTCTTCTACGGTTAATTATTCTGCAGGTTTCCCTTATACAGACTCCTTATCAACCAACAGCCTTATGGCGGCTCTCTGGAAGAGGCCCCTTTTGAGCATAGGTTTTTAGAGGAGGAGATCCAGGAAATTTTTTTAAGAGGATTTCCTAACCTCGCTCGGCGCTATGCCGAACTCCTCCCTGAACACCCTCGCGAAATAATTGGGGCTGTTGAACCCCACAGCAAAAGTGGCTTCTGTCACATTCATCTCCGAGGTTTCCAGTAGCCGCCTGGCCTTTTCCAGCCGAAGAGAGCGGATGAGCAAGGTGGCAGATTTGCCGGTCAGGGCCTTCAGCTTCCTAAAAAGGTTGGTTCGGCTCATATTCAGTTCTTTGCACAGTTGAGGCATGCCGAAGTTTTCATCGCCCATCTGTGCTTCAATGATGCGCATTACTTTTTGCAGGAACAGCTCGTCCACATTTTGGGAACGGGTTTCGAGTATGGACAACAGCTTGCCTGGTTGTCGAAAACGCTCCTGCAAACGGCGGCGCAATTCGATCAGTTTTTCCAGCCTGACGAGCAGTTCTTCCCGGTGGAAAGGCTTAGCAAGATAAGCGTCAGCACCATAGGCCAACCCTTCGACCCTGGAATGTTGATCTGCTTTAGCGGTAAGCAATACAATCGGGATATGGCTGGTGCGTTCATCCGTCTTGAGTTCCCGGCACAATTCGAAACCATCCTTGACGGGCATCATCACATCACTGACGATGATATCGGGGGAAAGCTCCAGGGCCTTTTCTATGCCTTCCTGGCCGTTCTGGGCGGTTAATATCCTAAATTGGAGAGACAATACGGAGGACAGGTAAGTCACCACGTCGGGATTGTCCTCGACCAGCAATACGGTATAGCGGCCATTCGGGCCAACGTCAGATACTTCAGCACTTTTGCCGGCTTCTACGAAAACGGCCCCCGAAAGCGTTTCAACCACGCCTTCTGGCCTGTCAGCCGGCGTTTGAGGTGCTTTATGGGCCACGGGCAGCCAGATACTGAACCTCGTTCCTTTCCCGGGTTCACTTTCCACATCGATCCGGCCACCCATTGCCCGGGCCAGTTCTCTTGTCAGCGCCAACCCAATACCTGTGCCTTCTCCGCGGCGGGTGGAGGAATCATCGGCCTGGTAGAAACGGTCGAAGATATGGGGCAGGTGTTCAGCGGTTATACCTTCACCGGTATCACTCACCTGGAGGAGGATCTCTGATAATAACGCTTCGCCGGCCTCTTTGCCAGGCCGGTTATTCGTTGTGCGCACATCCACGTACACATCTCCTCCGGCCGGAGTGAATTTGATCGCATTGGATAAAAGGTTGGACAGGATGTCGTGCAGCTTATCCTGGTCGTGGTCCATTACCAGTTCGGGAATGTCGGGCCTGAAGTGAAGGCGAATATCCTTGCTGTCGGCATAGGAATGGAAAGACTCGGTGAGATAGTGCAGGTAGCTGACCACATCGGCCTGCACGAGGTTTAACGGCAGATGGCCTGATTCGAGTTTAGACAGGTCGAGGAGTTGATTGACGAGGTTGAGCAGTTGTTTGCCATTGCGGCGGATGAGGTTCAACCCCTCGTTGAACCAGTTGCCGGGGTCTTTTTTAACCTGTTCCGCCATGCCGAGAATGATGGTTAGGGGAGTGCGGAACTCGTGGGTGATGTTGGTGTAGAGGCGGGTTTTGGCCTGGTCGAGGGCTTTGAAATGTTGCGCTTCGGTATGTGCGAGCCGGCGGTTGAGCTGGAAGCGGTAGATGCTGTAGATGGTTCCCATGGCCAATGCTGCCCATATCGTGTATGCCCACCAGGTGCGGTACCAGGGGGGCAGAATAACTATGTTCAGGCTGCGCGGGGTTTTACTCCAAAAGCCATGATGATTGCGCACCTTTACCTGAAAGGTGTATGTACCGGGGTCGAGGTTGGTAAAGGTAGCGTCCCGTTTATTGCCGACTTGTTGCCATTCGTTCTGAAAGCCATCCAGCCGGACGGCATAACGGTTTTCGTCAGGAAACCGGTAGTCGATCGCACCATAACGGATCGTAAAAATATTCTGGCTGGGCTTCAGCGTGATGCGGCCCGTAAAGTTGATGCTTTGTGTTAGCAGCCCGTCTGATGCTCCAATTTTAACGGATTCATTCTTAATTTGAAAATCTTTAAAAACGGCCTCAGGCACAAAGGTGTCGACCTGGACGCTGTCCGGATGAAAGTAAAATACCCCATCATCAATGTTGGGAGAGGAATAAAAAAAACGGCCTGTATTATCTTTTGAAGTCCACCATTTATAAAACCGGGAAACCGGGATGCCATCTTTTTTCCCATAGGTATAAAAAGCGTGGCTATCTTGTTCGTATTTAACCAGGTGTTGTTCAGCTGTAAACCAAATGTTCTGCCGATCATCTATCAACACGGAAAGAACCCTTTCGGAATAAGAAGGATTAGATTGGATGATCTTTTGGAAGGCCTTGGTTTTTGAATCCCACTTATTCAGGCCGTTGGCAGTGCCTACCCAGATATTGCCCCATGCATCTTCCTGAATGTTACTGATCTGAATATCAGTGCTAATACTGCCATTGTCGTGCCAGTCATGCGTATATCGGTGCGTTTCACCTGTTCCGGGATCATAACAGCTTATGCCTTTATTATGATGCCCCACCCAGATAAGGCCCCGGCTGTCACAAAAAATACTGGTATTTAATGCGGATTCTTTTGCAAAGGGCAGCTTACTGTCCGGATCAAACCAGAAGATCTGCCCGCTTAGGCCCTCTTTTTTAAAATTCAATATTCCTATATGGTTCCAGTATGCTAACCAGATATTGCCTTCTTTGTCCATGGTTACTTCCGAAAGTACGCTCCCACTTTGCCTGCCTTCCCAGGTTGGAACGAATTCCATCAGCTTTCTTCCTTTTTGGTCAAATTGAAATAGCGTTTGAGGCCTGTACCCTTGCGATAAGAACCAAACGGTAGTATCCCGATCATTTACATAAGACCTTAAAACATCCACATCCTTCATCGGCAATTCCAATTCGATGCTTTCTTCTCCCTGGTTCTCAGGCAGGGGTACTAATCGGCCTGATGACAACAAGTAGGCTTTCCCATTAAGCGTAAGCATTTCATCTTTTCTACCCAGAAGATTCATGTCATGTTCTTTCGGATACGTATTGATCCTGAATATGGAAGAACGAGGTTGAACCTGGAACGTCCTGGACTTTCCTATTAACCAAAGTAAACCTTCCTTTGTCCTGAAAATCCGGAAGATGGGATCTGCTTCTTCTTTGTTTTGCGGAATATCAACGAATACAGAAAATCGCTCTCCTTCGGGATGGAACTGCAGTACTCTGCCATTTGTCGTACCAACCAATATGGTGTTCCCCTCGGCGTAAAGCCCGCTTGCCCATTCGCCTTTATTCAACAAGCTCGTTAGATTTCGAATCTCATTAGTTGCAAGGTTATAGGTAAAAAGATTGCCTAACTCCATAAAGATGAGATCGCTGGGGTATTTTTTCGATGGATGTTTTATGGGGTAAGCTGCTACCAACAAATCATCCTCTTCAATATCGGGGTACTGATGGCCTGGCAATTTGATCTCGCCTGTCACCGGCGACCAATTTTGATCCAATTGTTGTAAAAACCCCCAACTAGCATGTGTGTGCACGACAACGATATTTCCCTGCTCATCTTCATACAATGGTTTCCTCTGATGAGCCTTTCCAATTTTATGGAATAGTCCATCTTCTTCAACATACGCATACATACCTGCTTGTACACCTGCCAAAATAGTTCCACTCCTTGTCCGAAACAGATTACCGAAAAATCCAGGTGTAAATCCTTCAGCATCCCGGAATTTATCAGCGAAATGCTCAAACCTTTCCGTTTCCGGATCAAAGCGTTCCAAAGCACACTCTTCGAGTGATATCCAGATTTTGCCGTCCTTCTCCTGTAAAAAATAATATGGTTTCGAAACGCACTGCACTTTGGTCGAATCATTGGGGTCACTGTAAAAAACCTCCACTTCCTTACCATCGAAGCGGATCAGGTGATTGCTTTGGTCGAACCCCCAAAGAAATCCCTTGCTATCCTGAAACATTAGCCAGTGTGGGTTCTTTTCATAAAAGGGGAAGGCCTGGCCATTGCGGTAGTCTGCGAGAGGACGCCCTGCGGAGATAACTTCCTGGCAGAAAGCAAAAACCGGCAATAGCAAGCACAGAAGTATAGTTTTGAAAGATATGCCTATGTGGAAGCTTTTCATCGAAGTGGGTTTAGGCTATCTATCAAAAATATAAAAAGATGGCCTGTTGCCTTTGGATTTTATGGCCTGTAACGCTATAAAATCTTCTTCGTGATCCAACAGGAGGCAGGCACTTTCAAAGTGCCTGCCTCCTAACAAAATCAATTATTCCTTCACAAACTTCCCCACATAAACTTCATTTCCTACTCTTCCTTTTACAATGTAAAGGCCCCGGGCCAGCCCTTCCACCTTAATAGCTTCATGCCCGGGAGATGCTACTTCCTGATAAACGAGTCTGCCCTGGGTGTCAAATAGGGTAAATTCAACAGCTTGGGAAATATTTTCCGGTAGCTGGATATTCAGAAAATCGGTAGCCGGATTAGGGGATAGTTTCACCTCTCCTGCGACTACCTCCCGGCTACCCGTCAGACATTCCATTGCCACCGTAAATTCGCTTTCATAGGCCCCTATATCTACACAGTTGATCACACGGCTGTTGCCCTCCAGGTCGGTATCGGAAAGGTTGCCGGCGTCTACTCCGGCATCCACCGCCGGGCTGTTTTCGGTGAGGTGGAAATCGTCCATACCGGCAAAAAGGGGATCGGTATTTTGCTGGTCGTAAGAAGAGTGGGCATGGGCAGCCAGGGAGCCGTCGCCAATCAGATTGCCGCCGTTGGAGGTAACCGCAACATCAGAAGTGCCTACAAACTCGGCAAATCCGGGGTTATACAGGATGGTGTTTTGAAGGGTGAGGCTGCTTTGGCCAGCTATTCCGATTCCCCCCCCGCTGTTATCGGCAATCGTACAGTTTATCAGCTGGAAGTTTCTTATGGAATCTACTGAAATGGCGGCGTTGTTGCTTGTATTACCCGTGATCAGGCTGTTTTCGATTTTACAGGATGGGCCTTCGGAAAAAGGTATAGGGTTCGGAGATTCAAAAATATAAATTGCGCCACCTTCCGGGCTTTGGTTGTTGGTGATCTCTGTTCTGCTGATGGCCGCATGAAAGTTTGGGGTATTAGGGTAAATTGCAATGCCACCAGCTTTCAAAGTTGAAGTGTTGCCATCCAGCCAACAATTCTCAATGTGAAAATTGGCCATTCCCCCGTCGTCGGTCCATATACCGATTGCGCCCCCTTCCGTGGAAGAATTGCCCAGAAAAGTGCTGTTGGAAAGATAGAAATCAAAATCGCCGCCACCATTGTATCCGGTTCCCATTTCCACGCCCCCACTCCAATAGGAATAGTTGCCCTCAAAGTAGCAACTGTCGACGGTGAAAGTCCCGGTTCCTCCACCAGTCCCATAAAAATCAGCGGCAGCAGAAGCGGCGTAATCCATAGCTGTGTTTTGCAGGAATTGAGAGTTTTTAACTTCAATTTCAATGTTCTGGCCACGACTTTGTACTAACAATCCACTGCCATCCGAAGACGTGTTTTGCGAGAAGGTGCAACCATTTATCATTACATTGGACTGGCCGGCGATTTCATTCGCCAAAACGAATGCCCCGCCTCCGCTTAATTGCGCTTCGTTTTCACTGAATGCACAGCTCTGCATGTCAAGCTGGTTGTTCAGCCCTCCCAGAAACACCGAAAAGCCACTACCGTTATAAGCAGCCGTGTTACCGGAAAAAACACTGTTGGTAATTTGATAATTGTTCAAGTCCCCTTGCATTCCACTGGATATTCCTCCACCGCTTTGAGTGGAACTGTTATTGTAAAAACCGCAGTTATCGATTAAAATAGTATTATTGAATGAGCCCTCACCAATCCCCGTATTAATAGCTCCCCCTGCCTGGTCCCAGCCTATAGAATTGGGTACAACAGTATTATCAACAAATATAGAGTTGGAAACAATCAATGAATCATTTTGTACGCCAGCAGAACTTACAAAGTACAACCCGCCACCGAAAGAAGATTGGTTGCCTTCAAAGGTGCATCCATCCACCTCCAGAGAAAGGTTGGAGGTATTTTGCCAGCACCAAAGCCCTCCTCCCTGCCTCTCATTTACATTTCCCATGAATGTTGAATTCGCCACTTGCAGGTTAGCATCTATACAGGCCAAACCGCCGCCCCGGCCTCCTTCATTTTCGATAAACCGGCACTCGCTCACGGAAACGCCATTCCCCTCAATATTACCGACATACAGCCCACCTCCGGCGTCAAAAGGCTTATCCGCCCGGTTTTTCTCAAACAAACAATTTTCGATAAGTGCCCCCTCGCTGCCACTTCCGCCCAGGTAAAGCCCGCCGCCGCTCATCAGCGCATAGTTTTGCTCGAAATTGCAGTTTCGGATGACAGGCGCGCCGAGAGCATATACACCACCTCCACTTTCATTGGCAGCGCCCGAGCCACCCGCATGCCCACCCCGAATGGTAAAGCCGTCTATTAAAGTGGCATTTGTGATCCCCGCCTCTATTCTGACTACCGTTCTTGCATTATCGGATCTGAAATTCGTGAGATCATCCTCTGCATCGTCGCCGTTCAGGTCGCCGGAGAGGGTGGTTACGTACATTTCCGGGTCACGGGCGCCTGTACTGGCATCGTAACCGCCAAGCAGGTGAAGGTTTTTGTCGATCAGGAATGTGGCGGCGGGCGTTGTTCCAGGCAGGTAAGTGCCCTGTGCGGCCCGGATCTCATCGCCGGGGTTTGCATTGGCGAGTGCATTCTGGAGGTTGGTGTAGGCATCCTCCCAGGAGGTTCCGTTGTTCATGCCCGTAGCGGCGTGATCTACATAAACCTGAGCCGAGGCTTCCAAAAACAGGCCGGAGGCCAGGCAAAGTAAAAAGGTGAGGTAAAAGGTTCTCATGGTCCAATTGCTTTAGAGCTCGTTTGAATCAATAATTATGCCGATAAAATGCCCCTGAAGCGCCGCCGTTTGCTCCACCTAATGGTGCAAAAAATAGTACGCAGGGTGCAGGCGGAGAAATACAATTGAAAAGCCAGCCGCTATTTTCCTAACTTACCCACCACCCAACCGCAATAAAGATGAACCGTTTACCCACCTTCATAACCTTTGCGGCCCTTGTGCTGCCACTCTGTTCACTACTGGCACAGCCGTCGTACCTGCTGCGGGGCAGCCGCCTGTTTGATGGGCTGGAGATGCACGAAGGCTGGGCCGTGCTGGTGTCGGGCAACCGCATAGTAGCCGCAGGCCCGGAAAGGGCTATCGAAGTACCAGAAGGCGCCGAAACCATCAGCCTGCCCGGCCATACCATTATGCCGGGTATGATCGAGGGCCATGCGCATCTTCTGCTGTACCCCTACGGCCAGATGCCCTGGAACGACCAGGTATTGAAAGAATCCAATGAGCTGCGCGCCATTAGGGGAGGGGTGCAGGCGGGCATGGAACTTCGGGCGGGTTTTACCACCGTGCGGGACCTGGGCACCGAGGGCGCCGGTTATGCCGATGTGGCGATAAAACAGGCCATCGGGCAAGGCATTATCGAAGGGCCGCGGCTGCTGGTTTCGGGCAGGGCCATCGTGGCCACGGGCAGCTATGGCCCCAAGGGGTTCAAGCCCGATTTCGAGGTGCCCCTGGGGGCTGAAGAGGCCGATGGAGCCGACATCATCCGCGTGGTGCGCGGCCAGATCGGCAAGGGCGTGGATCTTATCAAAGTGTACGCCGATTACCGCTGGGGGCCGGGCGGCGAGGCGATGCCTACCTTTTCACAGGAAGAGCTGGAGCTGATGGTGCGTACTGCGGCCAGCAGCGGCAGGGTGGTGGCCGCTCATGCAGGCACGGCCGAAGGCATGCGACGGGCCTGCATGGCAGGCGTCAGCACGATCGAGCATGGCGATGGCGGCACAGCAGAGGTGTTTCGGCTCATGAAAGAAAAAGGCGTGGCGCTTTGCCCGACCCTCGCTGCTTCCGACGCCATCGCCCGCTACCAGGGCTGGGACGGCAACCCCGCTTCGGAGCCGCCGAGGGTAAAGCAAAAAAGAGAATCCTTCCGGCTGGCCCTGGCCTCCGGGGTGACGATCATCGCCGGTGGCGATGTCGGGGTGTTTGCCCATGGCGAGAACGCACGGGAGCTGGAACTGATGGTAGAATACGGCATGGAGCCGCTGGCCGTCCTGCGTTCGGTTACTTCCGTCAATGCCGAAGTGTTCGGGCTGTCGGGCCTGGGGCGCCTGCAGGCGGGCTTCCTGGCCGATATCATTGCGGTGGAAGGAGACCCTTTGCAGGATGTCTCCAGCCTGCGCAAGGTGGCCCTGGTGATGAAAGACGGTACGATAATCAGATAATGGCCAACACCGGCCGCAATACCTGACTGATGCATGTCTCCCGTAAAATGTTCACCCGCACCGTATGGCTGCTGGGCCTGGTGAGCCTCTTCACCGATATGGCCAGTGAGATGCTGTACCCGGCCATGCCTTTATACCTGAAAAGCATAGGCTTTTCGGTGATCGGGATCGGCATTCTGGAAGGCTTGGCCGAGGCGGTTGCCGGGCTGAGCAAGGGCTATTTCGGGCAGTTGTCGGACCGCAGTGCCCGGCGGGCGCCTTTTGTGCAATGGGGCTATCTGCTCAGCGCCTTGTCGAAGCCGTTGATGGCCGTATGGGCTGCGCCCCTGTGGGTGCTGGGCGCCCGTGCAGCCGACCGCCTCGGCAAGGGCATCCGCACCGGTGCGCGCGATGCCCTGCTGTCGGCGGAGGCGCTGCCCGGCACCCGCGCCCGGGTGTTCGGTTTTCACCGCGGCATGGACACCCTCGGAGCAGCGTTGGGGCCGCTGCTGGCGCTGGCTTATCTATGGCAGTTCCCGGGGCAATACCGCACGCTGTTCCTGCTGGCGGTGGCGCCCGGGCTGGCCGCCGCCGCGCTTACGCTATTTGTCCGGGACAAGCCCGCTGCCATCACCCCGGCGCCTCGCCCGGGCTTTTTCAGCTTCCTGGTGTACATCCGTCAGAGCGGGCGCGCGTACCGGAGGTTGCTGGGCGGGCTGCTGGCTTTTGCGCTGGTGAACAGTTCGGACCTGTTCCTGCTCATGTTGCTCAAGCACCATGGGGTGAGCGATACGGCCCTTATCGGCTTTTACATCTTTTACAACCTCGTTTACGCCCTGGCGGCTTTGCCGGCGGGATGGCTTGGAGACCGCTGGGGCGTGAAGGCGGCACTGGTAAGCGGGCTGCTGGCCTTTGCCGTCGTATACGGCGGTTTTGCGGTGTCGTCGCAGTGGTGGCAGTTCGGCCTGTTATTCTTCCTTTACGGCATTTATGCCGCCTTATCTGAAGGCATAGCGAAAGCCTGGATCGGGCATCTGACGCCAGCATCGGAGATGGCCACTGCCGTGGGCGCTTATGAGGCGCTGCGCAGCGTAGCGGCCCTGCTGGCCAGCACCCTGGCAGGGCTGGCCTGGTATCGGTTCGGCCCCGGCCTGTTGTTCGGCCTTTCGGCTGGCCTGGCCGCCCTTATTGCCTTGTATTTTATACTGAAAGTAAGGGCTTTCGGGCCACCAGCAGGTGGTAATCAAAAATGAACCCCTTTTTCATCCTGACGGTGCGTTCAATTTGCAGGCCTCTGTTTTCCAGCATTCGGCGGTAATCATCCAGGCTGTGCTGGTGGGGGTGCAGGATATCACCAGGAAGGGCCTGGAACAGCTTTTTGAGCAGGTGGTGGTTGTGGGCGTCGATGGAGAGCACCAGCCGCCCCCCTGGGCGCAGGCAACGGGCCAGAGCCTCCATTGACCGGCCGAGGTGGCTGACGTGGTTGATGGCGTTGAGGCAGAAAACCGTTTCGTAGACCGGCCCGGGCAGAAAATCTTCGAGTGGTACGGGTAAAAAACGGGCGTAGGGATAATCGCCGGGCCTGAAGTGGGGCAGAGCGGCCTCGTATTGTGGCAGCAGAGGGTCGAGCGCATCGACGGCATGGCCTTCGAGGATGATAAAAATGCCTGCCGGGCCACAGCCGGCGTCCAGTATAGGGCCGTCGGGCAGCGGGCTCATGCCGGTGGTTTCCAGCACCCGAAACCAGTATGCTGCCTTACGGCGAAGGTAGTGTAAAGGCTCTTTCCGGGCCAGGTACGCTTTCCACCATCTGATCTCGGCGGCCTGGGCCACTTTCCAGCGTAGATTCATCTCCCGATATTTGTCTGCCCTGCGGGGATTCGGTACATTTGAACCGGCATCAAAAGTAATTGTTTCGAGCTAATATCAGTAAAAAAGGCCATGCTGTTCTCCATCGGCACACGGGTACGTTTCCTGCATTCAAAAGATGAAGGCGTTGTCACAGGCCTGCTCGACAACGGCATGGTCAACGTACGGCTCGACGGCAGCGATTTCGAGATCCCCGCTTTTATCGACGACCTCATCCGGGCTGAGAGCCAGCCCGTCAGCGGAGCAGTTATTAAGGCCAAGATCATTCAGGTGCCCGATGAGCCGAAGAAGCTGCGGCCCGACCGCCCACCCATCGAAAGCCAGTACACCATTTTGAAAAGCCTGGGTATCCAGTTGGCCTTTGACCCCGTGCTGCGGCCCGACGGGCAAGCGGAGAAATACAGGATGTATCTCATCAATGATACCCGTTATGAGGCCTTGTTCACCTTCGAGCTGCGGCTCAATGGGCAGGTCAGCATGCGCCAGAACGGCAAGCTCACACAGGTGACAGCTTACCTGCTCGGGGACCTGTTGTTCGACCAACTCAACGACAACCCGACGGTAGAGCTCGATTGCTGGCGCATCACGACCCAGGGCACCGGCAGCAGGATGAACAAGCCATTGCGGATTAAACCCAAACAGTTCTTCAAGAACATCCGCACAGCTCCGATACTCAACCGCCCAGTGCACCTCTACCGCCTGTTCGACAACCTCAAAAGCGATATCGGTACGGCACAGGAGGACCTGAAAACCTATACCATGCGCAGTGTCAGGCCAGCTCATGCGCCTGTGGATATGGACATCCACGAGCAAATGCCCCATGAGGTGGTGGAGTTTGCGGAATTTATCCCGGAGATCGACCTGCATATCGAAAAGCTCACCAGTAATGCCCACAAACTCGGCAACGCCGAGATCCTCCGCATTCAGCTGTCGCATTTCGACGCCTACCTGGATAAGGCCATCCGCCTTGGCGTGGAGCGCGTTTATATCATCCACGGCGTTGGAAAGGGCCGCCTGCGCGACGCTATCGCCAGCCGCCTGCTGCAGATGCCGGCCGTGAAAACGTTTCGCAACGAATACCACCCCCGCTACGGTTATGGCGCTACGGAAGTGGTGTTTTAACTACTTATAGTACAGAGCAGGCACAGGGCAATCGCATACTTCATCTTGCCCAGGCTCTAGGATGATCTTTTTCCCTATGGGGGCCCGGCTTCCTGGTTGTTCGCAGAAAGAAGCTTATGGGACTGTCTCAAAAGTATGGAATTGAAAAATAGTGCCAAATCATGTTTCGCCGTCTGGCCTAGCCCCTTTGGGAAGCCAGAGAGGCTAGGCCAGACGGCGATAAACAGCATATTATTTGGCTTCGATGTTTTTATTTTGACTTTTGAGACAGCCCCCGAACCTGTCCCGTACCGACAGGTCGGGAAAATCAAGTCTTTATGTCTTTTTGGACCATTCTGCGGCTCGGTTTTCCGGCGCGTTTCCCAAGCCGTTTCGCGCCATTCACCTGTATTAGATACCAGCCCTCCGGGCCGGGAAGCAGGCTTTTGGCTTACATTCTACAAAGATGACGGCCCTCTGGGCCGTTAACCGGGCATCTGGCCAGGCCAAGGCAGCCTGTTCTCCGACAGGGCCAGGCCCGGAGGGCCGGGAATGTCGGTAGCAAACATCCGCCCCGCATGGTTAAGGCCCGGAGGGCCGTAATGTGAAGCCCTCCGGGCCGGGAAGCAGGCTTTTGGCTTACATTCTACAAAGATGACGGCCCTCTGGGCCGTTGCCGCCGGGCATCTGGCTGGGCAAGGCGCCGTTCGCGAGGGACTGTTCAAAGTTTATTTCATCAGTCGCTTCGCTCGTTACAGGTTTCAGGGTTACAGGGTTTCAAATTAGCCTGGATATCAAAGGATTGCGACTGTGGCGACACACTTGATTGAACTATCCCCGAACGATGTTTCTATAGATCCTTGAGCCGCGGCACTGCCGGGCCGTTAGCCGGGCATCTGGGCAGTCCAAGGCAGCCTGTTCTCCGACAGGGCCGGGCCCGGAGGGCCGGTAATGTCGGTAGCAAACATCCGCCCCGCATGGTTAAGGCCCGGAGGGCCGTAATGTGAAGAAGGCAGATGCAGGCCAACTACGTCGTCCGGAGGCTGAAGCTGCGCCGGCGGCGGCTTTTTTGGTACGTTTTTTGGCCGCCCAAAAAATGAACGAAGGAGGCCGGGCAAAATCCAGGAGGCCCGATGATTAGCAAAGTATTAAATTAAATGCGATTGCCCTGAGAGCAGGCAAAGCGAATTCCTCAAAAAAAAGGAAATCTTGTATCTTTTCCGGCCGAATGCCGTACAAGCAGATCATTAGGAGCTTGTTTGGAGGCCGCTTTTGGAAATAAAGAGTGTCAATTTTTTGATGATACAAGGCGCTTTTTGAGGTTCTTACCCAAAGGTACGGACGAAAGGAGCAACGCAGTATCATCAAAAAAGGGACGTATTTTAGCCCAAAGGGTGGCCTCCAAATAAGCTCTAAAGCCACATACAACAAACAACGGCCCCGTTTCCCCATTACGCTGTTACGGGGTAAAAAGAAATTAAGGTATGAACACGATCAAGGGAAAAGTCCGGGAGTTTTTGCTAGAAGAACTCAACCTCCCTATCAGCCAGGAAGAGCTCAAGGATGACACGCCCCTGCTGAGCAGCCGCCTCATCGATTCCATTTCCGCTCTGTTGCTGGTTGAATTCCTGGAAAAAGAATACGGTATAGAATTCAAGCCCCACGAAGTCAGCCATGACAATCTGGATTCGCTGGACCTGATCGCCGCTTTCGTGGAGGGAAAAAACGGAGGGCATGCATGAACTGAAAGGCTTGCTGCGCCAGGCCGCTGAACGGTTCCCGCAGCGGGTGGCCTTTATCGAACCCGGCGGCGAGCGCATCAGCTATTCCGGCCTGAAGGAACTGGCTTCCCGTTTATCCGGCCTGCTGATGGGCCAGGGTGTGGCCGCAGGAGACAGAGTGGGGGTTTGCCTTCCCAAGTCCATTCTTTCCGTAGCTTCTATTTTCGGCATCCTGGAAGGCGAAACAGCCTACGTGCCGCTCGATGTAGAGGCGCCAGCCGCCCGTAACGGTTATATCCTGGAGAACTGCCGCGCCAAAGCGCTGCTTCTTGAGCCGGGCCTGCTGGACGACTATGCCGGGCAATTCCACGGGCGCTACGAAGTACACGAAGTACCCGGCCTGCCGCTGGTACTGTTGTCCCTGGATTTTAGTGAAGCCGGGCCGTTGGAAGTGCCGGAGGGGTTGGCCTACATTCTGTACACTTCCGGCTCTACGGGCCTGCCCAAAGGCGTGCTGATCAGCCATAGCAATGCTTATTGCTTCGTCGAATGGGCGGGCCAGGCGTTCGGCATTACGGAGGCAGACGTGTTCTCCTCCATCGCGCCCTTCCATTTCGACCTGTCAGTCTTCGACCTTTTTACCGCCGTACTACACGGCGCCAGCGTAGTGCTGATCGGGAATCAGATGGCTAAGAACCCCATGCAGCTGGCCGCGCTGATCGATGAATATGCCATCAGCGTATGGTATGCTACGCCGACCACCCTCAAAATAATGCTACGCTTCGGCCGCCTGGCACGTTACCGGCATGACAGCCTGCGCATCGTCCTGTTTGCGGGCGAGGTATTCCCGATAACACCCTTGCGCGAGATCAAGGAGCGCTGGAGCACGGCAGCTTTTTACAACCTTTACGGGCCGACGGAAACCAACGTGTGCACGTTCCATCCTATACCTGAAGAAATTCCCGAAGCGCAGACGGCGCCTTTTCCCATTGGCGAGGCATGCCCTTATGCCCGTTGCAGGCTGCTGATAGGGGAGGAGAGCTTCCCCCCGGAGCACGGCCTTGAAGGCGAACTGCTGGTGGCCGGCGCATCGGTGATGGCGGGTTACCTCAACCTTCCGGAGCGCAACGAGCAGGCTTTCTGGCAGGAAGCCGGCGAAAAGTGGTACCGCACCGGCGATATCGTGCGGGTGAATGCGGAAGGGGCCCTGGAATACCTGAGCCGCAAAGACCGCATGGTGAAGCGCAACGGCTACCGTATCGAGCTCGGAGAGGTCGAATCGGCATTGCACCGCCATCCTGGCATATCAGAGGCGGGGGTCATCAGCCGGCAGGAAGGGCAGGAGGTGCAGATCATTGCTTTTTACAGTACCAAAGACCCTGAAAATGCGCTACCGCTGTTGGAGCTGAATGCTTTTATGGCCCGGCAGTTGCCGGCCTATATGGCGCCCGATAAGTTCGTCCATTTGGCGGAGACTCCGAAAACAGCCACCCATAAGGTCAACTACCAGGCTTTACTACAATTGGTTTGACGAAAGATAAATTATCGAATGTACGCCTTCACCCCCACGGATGAGCAAAAAGCCTTGCAACGGGAGATCATGGATTTTGCTGTTGCTCACCTCAGCGGTGGGGAAGAATTGCGCGACCGCAGCCAGCAGTTCAGCCGCGAATGGTGGGCGGCGGCCGGCAGGATAGGCTTGCCGGGGCTCGCCATCCCGGAGGCTTATGGCGGCCGCGGGCTTACCCCCCTGTCGACGCTGATGGCGCTGGAAGCGCTGGGGTATGCCAGCCGGGATAACGGCATGAACTTCGCGCTCAGCGCGCATTTGCTGGCCTGCGTGGTGCCGCTATGGCTGTACGGTAGTGAAGCCCTCAAGGAGGCCTACCTGCCGCGCCTGTGCAATGGAGAGCTGGTAGCCGCTAATGCCATGACCGAGCCATCGTCGGGCTCCGATGCCTTCCAGATGCAAACCGTTGCGGTGGAAGAAGGCGATGCCTACCGGATCAGCGGCGCCAAGAGCTTCGTCAGCAACGGGCCGGTGGCCGATGGGGTATTGCTCTATGCCGCTACGGATCCCGAAAGAGGCTTTCTGGGCGGTATCAGCGCCTTCTGGCTCGACCGCAGCCTGCACAATTACCGGCCCGGGGCGCCCCTGCAGAAAATGGGCCTGAGAAGCTGCCCGCTCAGCGAGCTGTTCTTCGATAATATGCTGGTTGACAAAAGCTTTCTCGTCGGGCGGCTGGGCCGTGGGGCCATGGCCTTCAACCGGTCGATGGAGTGGGAGCGGGTATGCCTCGGCGGTTGCCACCTGGGCAATATGCAACGGCTGCTGGAGATGGGCATCCAACTGGTCAAAGGGCAGTTGGGCAGCGGAACGCCGCGCCATGAGCGGCAGGCTGTCAGCTATGCGCTGGCGGAGATGCAGGCCCAGCTCGAATCCGTGCGCCTGTTGGCCTATTCGGCGGCCTGGAAAATGGGAGAAGGCAAAAGCGTTAGCCGCGAGGCTGCGATGGCGAAGCTGGCGGTGAGCGAGTTGTATAAGAAAATAAGCCTGTACGTAGCTACTCTTTTCGGAGGCGCCGGGCAGCCGAACGGAGAGGTGGAACGCTCCCATCGCGATGCGGTGAGCAGCACCATTTATTCCGGCACTTCGGAAATGCAAAAGAACATTATAGCGCAGTCGATGGGGCTGTGAGATGTTTCGGGCCACAGGCCTATGATCTGAAGGAACACACAAAATCTCTAGATATGAAAGAAGTATACGATGTGATCATCATTGGCGGTGGCCCAACAGGGTCGACCCTGGCCACTTTTTTATCCCGGGCAGGGCATCGGGTATTGGTTTTGGAAAAGGAAAAGTTTCCCCGGGAGCATATCGGGGAATCAATGCTGCCTTTCTGTTATGACATTTTTGAAGAGCTGGGCGTGCTGGATGGCATGAAGGCCAACTTTACCCGTAAGCCTGGGGTGACCTTTGCCAACATCGACGGCAGCCGGAGCTCGCACTGGTGCTTCAGCCGTGTGATCAACGGCCCGCAAAGCCTGTCTTTCCACGCCCGCCGCTCCGAATTCGACGAGCTGTTGCTGAACAACAGCCGCAAAGCGGGAGCTGAAGTCAGGGAAGAAATGCAGGTCACCAAAGTGGAGCTGGGGCAACCCGGCGACAACGCTATGGTTTATGTTCAAAGCCGGCAGGGCGAAGCGCTGACGTTCGAAGGGCGATTCCTGCTCGATGCCAGTGGGCAGGATTGCTTCATGCCTCGCATGCTGCGCAACCAGAAGCCCTTTAGCCGCCTGAACATCCGCCTGGCCCTGTCGAGTCACTGGAAAAACGCCAGGCTGGACGAGACGCTGTCCAACGGCAATATCCGGATCGTACACATCGGAGGGGAAAAGCTGGGCTGGATCTGGATGATCCCCCTCAAGGACGACCGCCTGAGCGTAGGCCTGGCACTCAATATGAACTACGCCCAGGAACAGCGCAAGATACTGTCCAAAGAACACGGCGCGCGCGAATGGCAGCAGGCCCTGTACCTTCAGGAGCTGAACACCTCGCCGCTCGTCATGAGCATCCTGGGTGAAGCGGAAATGTACTGGGATGTGGTCAGCAATGGCGATTATTCCTATTATGCCGAGCAGAAGTACGGCCATAACTTCGCCATCGTAGGCGATTCGGCGGCTTTCCTCGACCCCATTTTCTCCAGCGGTATTTACCTGGGCATGGTTGCCGCTAAAATGGTGGCCGAAGGCGTCGATAAGATATTGCGGGGCAACGATTACTCCGCCGTGGAGAAAGCCTACGCCGATATGGACGGCGGCTATAAGGTGATCGAGGAACTGATCTGCACCTTCTACGAGCCGAATTCCATCGCGCTGTCTGACCTGCAGGACAACGGCAATTTCAGCTACGACAAGTTCGAGTCTGCCTATTCCATCCTGCACCTGCTGCTGGCCGGCGACTTCTTCAAGGAACCCGAGCGCTACCTGCGCGCCATCAATACTCTGCGCAGCCAGGAGATGATCGACAAATACAAGAGCCTCACCGGCCACCTGGATGCCAAAATGGAGCAGAAGGTCTGCCTGATGCCCGAAATGCAATAAGAAGACATCAGGTAATAAAGTGTGCGGATTAGATTGTAAACCGGTGGCCTGTACGCCGCCTGTACCCTTTTTTTAGAAAACATTTATAGAAGATGAGATCGACGTTTCTATTGCTCCTGTTGGGCTTTGCAATGGTTATGGCTGCTTGTAAAGGGCCGGAGGCTTCTCCCGAACCGGAGGCGCCGCCACCTACCAGTGTGCCGCAAACACCAATAGGGGAGGCTGCTGTACTGGAGCAGTCGTTGGGCCAAGCTCTACAACCAGCTGCCGTAGAGGAGCTCTCTGAGGCGCCATACCCCTTAGCGCCCGAGCCAGCAGCAGAGCGGCCGGAAAAGCCTATGGCAGAAACATCTTCGCTACCCGTAGAAATAAAGAGTGTACAGGCAAAAAAGCGCGAGATCAGTATAGCCGATAGAGAGGCGCTCGCCAAACAGCGGGGAGAGATACCACTTGAAAAGGTGATATCAAGAGATTTTGACCTCGTTGAGCGGACGAAGGCAATGTTTCAGCGCTATGGCCTGACGTTCGATGCCGGGCAGGAAAAAAAGCTCCATAGTATTGCTTCCGGCTATGATTTCAGTATCCTGCCTCCCGGTGAGCAGCGCCAGGCCTTACGACGGCAATTTATGTCTGAGGTTTTTGACAAAGTGTTAACCAGGGCCCAGCAGGATATCGTCAATGAAAAACGGGCCTTAGGTGGGAGAGAATGAATATAATGCGGGTTGTAATGCACTAAAATTTCCTGCACTATTCAAAAAACCTGTACATGGAGACGAAACAGATGGCATCTGGTATGAAGGTGGATAAGCTGGAACCTATTCAGGCCAACGGAGGCATAAGCTTGCCTGGGCTGCTGCAGCTTGCGGTGCTCTTGGGGCTTATTGTGTTGGCTATTCACTTTTTGCATATTGAGGAAAGCCTGAGGCTGGGTGTACTGGCCCCTGTACTTTTTTTTGCCTTTCTGGCCAATGCGTTTGTCCCCCTTCCCTGGCGCTTGCCACTATTGTTTTTAGTAAATCTGGCCGCAATCTATCTGTTGCTGGGCTTTCGCGACGGTGCCGTTTTGGTTGGACTGGGAATGGTGTTGTTTCTGCTGTCTAATCTCCCTATACGCATCGGTTACCGCATCGGCATCTTATTGATGGCAGGCGGATTGCTGGCCCTTTTTCGGGCGGGGTGGTTGCCATTTGTCCACGGCAAGGTGGTACTCCCGCTACTGGGTGCTATGTTCATGTTTCGGATGGTGCTGTATCTCTACGAGATGCAGTTTGAGCAGCAGCCTGCGCCGATCTGGAAAAAGCTCAGCTATTTCTTCCTGCTGCCCAATCTGGTGTTCGTGATCTTTCCGATAGTGGATTATCAAGTTTTTGTTAAGAGCTATTACGCGAAACCTGCTTACGAAACCTACCGGCGCGGCATCCTGATGATGGCCAACGGCGTATTCCACCTGCTGCTGTACCGCCTGATCTACTACTACCTGCTGCCGGCGCCGGATACTGTTGATAGCCTGGCGAGCCTGCTGCAATACATGGCCGCTTCGTATGCCCTGATCGTTCGCCTGGCCGGCATCTTCCACTTTTCGGTGGGCGCCATCTGCTTATTTGGCTTTTTCCTGCCGCCGGTTTTCGACCATTACTTCTTCGCTAACAGTTTCAGCGATTTGTGGCGGCGTGTCAATATTTACTGGCGCGATTTTGTGACCAAGGTTTTTTATTTCCCGATCTATTTTCGGTTGAAAAAGTATGGGACGACATTGGGGATGGCCCTTTCCGTGTTGATCGTTTTTGCGATCAACTGGTTCCTGCATGGATATCAGTGGTTTTGGATAAGGGGCACTTTTCCAATAACGGTTCAGGATATTACTTTTTGGGGCGTGCTGGGAGTATTAGTGGCTTTCAATTCAGCCGTACAGGCGCGGCGCAAGCCATCGCGGCCCCGGCCAGGGGTGTTTTCTGCTCCTTATGCACTGCGCAACGCCCTGAACATCATCGCTATTTTCGGCACTATGGCCGTGCTGTGGTCTTTCTGGACGAGCGCTTCCCCTGGTGACTGGCTGGCCATGATGGCGAGCGGCCGCCCAAAAAACCTGCCGGAACTTCTGAAGCCGGTTTTTGCCATACTCTTGCTGGCTGTTGTGGGGGTGCTGGTTCAATACCTCGCCTATATGTACCGGCAACGGAAGCTCTCCTGGTTTGCGGAGACGGGGAGTGGGCTGTGGCTAGCCACGGCAGGAACAGCGGGCCTGGTATTGTTCGGGCTACCTCCCGTGAACGAATATCTGGGAAAAAGCAGCGGCCTGGACCTGGAGCCGGCCCTATATACCAAGCTGAACGCCTATGATAGGGAACAGCTGTACAAAGGGTATTACGAAAGCCTCATGGCGCCCAGCAACCTGAACTCCAGGATGTGGGAAATGGAACAGGCCCGGCCCGACGAGTGGAAAAGCCTTAAAGACCTGGGATTGCGTGTCGACAGGGACGACATCCTACTCAAGGAACTGGCTCCAGGCAAGCGCGTGAAGTTCAAAGGCGGCATTTTTACGACCAACAGCCATGGGCTTCGCGACCGGGAATACAGCAAGGAAAAGCCCGCGCGCACCCTGCGTTTTGCTCTGCTGGGCGGCTCCATCGAAATGGGCACTGGGGTCGATACCGACGAAACATACGAGAACCTGGCCGAGAATGATCTGAATGCTTCGGCATTACTTGACAAGGAAAAAAAGGTGGAAATACTGAATTTCGCCATTGCAGGTAACCATCTCTTTCAGAATGTAGCCATGTGTGAGTGGAAAGCTTCTAAGTTTCAGCCTGATGTAGTGGTGTACACGGCACATTCCAATGAAGTTCATCGCATTTTCAGCAGCCTGTACCGCGATTATAGCCGCCGGCGGGAACTGACCTACCCCTTTCTGAAAGAGCTGGTGCAGCGTGCCGGAGCGAGGCCTCTGGATACTGAAGCAGAATTTATTGAAAAGCTAGAGCCATTCCAGGAGGATATCCTGAAGTGGGGGCTGGGCCGCATACGGGAATGCGCCAGCGATGTCGGCGCCATACCTCTGTGGCTGTACGTACCGGCACTGGATGACAACAAGGTACAAGGAGAGGATGCTACCCTTGAAAAGATTGCACGTGAAAGCGGCTTTTTTACCCTCAACCTGAAGGATAGCTACGGCGCCGAAGCCCCGGAAAGCCTTAAGATCGCCTCATGGGATTTCCACCCCAATGCTCATGGACACGAGCTGATCGCCAGAGAGCTGATGCGGCAGTTGAAGGGTAATGAGGGGTTGTTGGAGAAACTTCGGGGGAGATAAGCTCAGAGCGTTGCCTGGGCCGTGATTCAACATTAGTTACAAAATTAAGCGTAAACATGACTGGGCGTTTTTACATTTTGGAAAAGATCGTTGGAAAGCAGGATGTGCCGGGCGCCAATCAGAAGATTGGGGTGAAGGCGTACTTTCTTGCCCTATTATCGTTGGTGCTCATTGGTTTTGCCATTTATTGCTTTCACCTGGAGCAGGACCTTGGGCTCGTGCAACTGATCCCATTTGTGGTAGGGGGATTCGCTATTCATGCCCTGCTACCGGCTGGCTGGCGGCTGCCTTTTTTGTTTGCCGTTAATCTGGGAGCGGCCTTTTACCTGTTGGGCCCAATAGAGGGAGCGCTTTTGGTAGGGATTGGCCTGGCTTTGTTTGTGCTGGCGAATCTGCCAATAGCGGTGAAATACCGTATTGGTATCGTGCTGGTTGCAGGCGCTTTGCTGGCGGCATTTCGGGCTGGGTGGCTGCCATTGATCGAGGCGAAGGCAGCATTGCCGGTGCTGGGGGCCATGTTCATGTTCCGGATGATCGTATACCTGTACGAGATGCAGTTTGAAAAACAACCAGCTTCATTATGGAAAAAGCTCAACTACTTCTTTCTGCTGCCCAACCTGGTCTTTGTGATCTTTCCGGTAGTGGATTATAGCACGTTCATTCGGACATATTATTCCAAACCCGCTTTTGAGACCTACCGGCATGGCATTCTGATGATGGCCAACGGCGTGTTGCACCTATTGGCGTACCGCCTGATCTATTACTATTTGTTGCCTTCGCCGGGTGACATACACGATATATACAGCCTGCTGCACTTTATGGTGGCGTCGTATGCCCTGATCGTGCGCCTGGCGGGTATATTCCATTTTTCAGCCGGCGTAATTTGCCTTTTTGGTTTTTATCTGCCGCCGACATTCGACCACTACTTCTTTGCAAACAGTTTTAGCGACCTCTGGCGGCGCGTTAACATTTACTGGCGCGATTTTGTAACCAAGGTCTTTTACTTCCCTATCTATTTCAGGCTTAAGCGATATGGGCCCCTATTCGGCCTTGTCGGTTCCGTACTGGTTGTTTTTTTCATCAACTGGTTCCTGCATGCCTATCAGTGGTTCTGGATAAGAGGTTTTTTCCCACTAACGGTGCAGGACACTGCATTCTGGGGGCTTTTTGGCATATTGGTGGCTGCCAATTCCGTATTGCAATCGAAACGTCGAAGCAACCAGCCCCGTCCAGGGACTTTTTCATGGGCTTATGCACTGCGCAACGCTTTTCAAATACTGGGCATTTTTACCTTCATGATCGTGCTCTGGTCCTTCTGGACGAGCCAGTCAATCAGAGAGTGGTGGTCGATGATGCGCAAAGCAGGGACGGCAGGCCCTGGCGATGTCCTTCTTATTGCCCTGGCTGTATGCCTTTTGGGAGGGGTAGGCCTTTTGATTCAATACGCGGGGCATCTGTACAAGGGGAATAAACTTCCTGTTAGCCCTTCCATTGTGCGCAACCATTGGATGGCCAATGCCGCAATGGCTGCAATGGTAGTGTTGGGGTTGCCGGTTTTTCACAAACCTATCGAGCAACGCCTGGGAATGGATCTGGAACCTGTTTTTTTTACTAAGCTCAACGACTTTGACCAGGAACAGCTATACAGAGGTTACTACGAAACCTTGATGGCGGACAACAACCTGAGTTCGAGAATGTGGGAGATGGAACAGGCCAAACCCGACAACTGGAAAAAGCTCGGCGAAATGGGGGTGTCTCATATGCGTGATGATATCATGGTGCGCGAACTGTTGCCCAACAAGAACGTGATATTCAAAGACGCTCCTTTTTCAACCAACAGCCATGGCTTTCGCGACCAGGAATACAGCCTCGAGAAACCCGTCAATACCCTGCGCTTCGCCTTGCTGGGCGGGTCTGTGGAAATGGGGACCGGCGTGCGCAACGAAGAGACCTTCGAGAACAGGGCCGAAGTGGCGCTCAACGGCCCGAACCGCCTGTTCGGGGAGCGCCGCGTGGAATTTCTGAACTTCGGCGTATCCAGCTTCCACCTCTTCCAGGACATCGCTATGCTGGATGATAAGGCCGGCGCCTTTCGGCCGGATGTAGTGTTCGTGGCCGTGCACCCAAAAGAAACTTTTCGGATACTGTACAATATTCAGCAGGCAAATGCTATGGGGCGCGACCTGAAATATCCCTACCTGCGGCAATTGTTACATGATGCAACTGTCGCCGCCGACTCCGCCCAGCTTACCCCCATGGATATGCTCAAGGCCCGCGAAATGGAGATCATTGGATGGGGTTACGAAAAGGTCGTTCAGCTTTGCGACCAGATAGGGGCAGTGCCCGTTTGGTTGTTTGTGCCCACCATCGGCGAAGAATTCACGCCTGGTGATGAGGCTCCATTAGAACGCCTGGCACAGGAAAAGGGCATGTTTACGGTCAACCTCAGAGATGCTTTCCGGGGCGAGCAACCCGAAGCGCTGAAGATCGCTTCCTGGGATTTTCACCCCAACGCCCGCGGCCATGAACTGATCGCCGAAGAACTTCTGCGGAAACTGGCGGAAAACGAGGCCCTCCGCGCCAGGATCGATGGGGGAGGGAAGTAACGCCTGTGTTCGGGTTGCAGTGTCTCGGATGCAATGGTTATCTTGCGGGCCTGTTGTTCATAAAATACCATACGCAATGAAAACCTATATCGTCCTGCTGCGCGGCGTGATGCCTACCGGTAAGAACAGAGTGCCCATGGCCCAGCTTCGCGAGCTGCTGTCCGACAATGGTTTCGAAGCGGTGCGTACCTGGATACAGAGCGGCAACGTCGTGCTTCGCACGGCGCTTTCTCCAGCTGAACTGGAAGAAAGCGTACGCCAGTTGATCAAAACCCACATCGGCCCGGAGCTGGCCATCATCGCCCGTACGGGTGAGCAGCTTCAGCAGTTGCTCGATGAAAACCCCTTCCGCGAAGGCTACGATATTTCAAGGGTGTTTTACGTTTCTTTCCAGGAGTACCCTTCCAGTGAAAAAGTGGAAAGCCTGCTCGCTCAGGACTTCGCTCCGGAAGTGCTGGCCATCACCTCTACGGCCGCCTATATGTATATCCCGCATACCTATGGCCGGGGTAAGCTCAGCAACAACTTTCTTGAAAGGAAACTCGGCGTCGCTGCAACCACGCGTAACTTCAACACCCTCAAGAAGCTGATAGAATTGAGCGGACAGGGCTGAGCTGGGTGGTTTGCTCACCGGCTTCGCCCTACAGATGCTGGAGGAGGACATTCAAAAAGTCATTCATTCTAACCGCCAGGAGTTTGAGCATACTCAAACTTAAATTTATCTTTGCGGGCAAAAAAAGATTTCGACCATGAAAAAGAGCATTATGTTTTTCCTGTTCGCCACCCTGCTGATCGGCCTGGGTAGCTGTTCCCAATCTTCCAAATCCCAGGGAGCAAAAGAAGTGGCGGAAACTCCGGAAGGCAAGAATGAGGGCAAGGCCAGAGATATCGATGTGGTAGCGAGGTCAACCGAACAGCTGCAAAAACTGGGCGTTACCCTCGACGATGCCCAGCAGGCCCAGCTCCAGGAACTGGCGGCCAAATACGATTTCTCCAACGTGAATACCCAGGAAGAACGCCGCGCTATGCGCCAAAACCTGCAAAGGGATATCTACGATAATATCCTCACCCCCGAACAGCGGGCGGCTATTGACGGTATGCGCGAAAACCGGGGTAACAAGGACGGCAACTAAAATGCCGTTTCGGCGGAGCTACCCATCTCGCCCAAAGGGCGTAAACATCTCAGCCACGGGTTTCGCCCGTAGGCGTGATGCCGTTTCGGCGGAGCCATCCAGGTACACCTCGCCCAAAGGGCGTAAACATCTCAGCCACGGGTTTCGCCCGTGGACGTGATGCCGTTTCGGCGGAGCCGCCAAAAGCCAAGGTAAAGACAATCAGGACACCAGCTCCCGGTACAACGCTATATATGCTGCCACTGACTCGGCAAGGTGAAAGCGCCGGGCTGGTTTTTCCTGCCAGCTGCCCGCGTAAGCCTGTTCCAGCGCCCGTACCAGTGCATCGGTAGTCATCGCTTCCATTTCCACGAAGCGGCCGCTCACCACTTCTTTCAAGGCGCCCTGCTGAGAAGAGGCTACGGGTACGCCCAGCGCCACGGTTTCGGCGGCTACGAAACAGAACCCTTCGCTATACGAAGGCACGACTACACAGGAAGAACTGCAGGCCTCTTCCATCAGCCGTTCTTTAGAGAGGTCGTGCAGCAGGGTTATATTGCCCTCCAGGCCTAGTTCGCCGATCCGTTTTTTCACCCATTTGTACATGCCCTCCGGATAGGTAGGCAGGATCAGCTTCAGGTGGCTGTCCGGGTGCGCCTGTGCCATCCGGCGCGCGGCAGGCAGTAACAGGTCCAGCCCTTTGGACATGCCCAGGCGGCCGAAATAGGTGTAGGTAAAAACTTCGGGCGGCCTGTGTGTATATGCTTCGAATTCTTTGTAGTCCAGGCCGTTGTATATCCGGCACACCCTGTTTTCCGGTACGCCCTGGCGGATGAGCTCGCGGCGCGTGTACTCCGATACGGCGATGAAACGCTCGAAGGGCAGCCGCAGCAGCAGTCGTTCCCAGCAGTAAAAGGCCAGGCGCTGCGGGAAGCTGGCGAAGGGCAGTCGCCACCACAATGGCCCCCAGGCTTCGTGGAAGGTTACCACGACGGGTTTTCCGCTGCGCCGGGCAGCTATCCAGGCGGGCAGAGCAGCGTTGTAGGAGGTAGTATGCACCAGCCCGTAATCGGGCAACAAGCGCCGGATGGCGGGCAGGCTGGCCATGGTGAAATAGTAGCGGTTGCGGCAGTTCACGCGGTAGATCTTCACTCCTGAGACTTCTTCTTCCTCAGGAAGGCCCTTTCGGAAACGGGTGGTTACGACGCCTACCCGGTAGCCTTCGCGCGCCAGGGCGGTGGCCAGCTCCCAGAACAGGCGCTCAGCACCGCCGATATAGGGGTAGAAATGTTCCAGTACAAATAAGATGCTCACGCTTCAACCTCCTTGTCGGGCTGCTGTTCCAGCGCAATCTTGCGGGTGAGGTTGGTCAGGGCCATCTGTTGTTTTTTGATCATAAAGAAAAGTTTATACTGGAAAAAGAAGATAAGCCCCAGGCAGAAAAAGATGATGGCATTGATATTGCTTTTGATGCCGAACAGGCGCGCGATCTTGCGGGAGAAAAAATCGGGGAACAGGGCAAATACCGCCACCGCAAGCCAGAACAGGCTCCCTACCACCACTTCCTGCATGCTGGCCCGCGAGCGTCGGAACCGGCTGGCGAGCCCCCAGATGAAAATGGCGGAAATGATGGGAACGACGATCTGATAGATTTCCAGCCTCATGGCGTTCAGTGTGTTTGGTGAAAGATGAGTTTCCAGATCAGGTTGACGGCCGTTGTGATGCCCATGTGCAGGTCCTGCCCCTTGCTCATGGAATATTCCGTATACGATACCTTGATGGCCGCTTCGCCGATCGACAGGCCTATGCGCTCGCCCACGACGATCATCTCGCTGCAATAGCCGAAGCCGTCCAGGCCGAGGTTCAGCTTTTCGATAGCCCGACGGTTTAGCATCCGGAAGCCCGATTGGGAATCGGAATAGCTGCCGCGGCAGAACCAGTTGGTCAGCAGGTTGGAGACGCGGTTATAGGCGATGCGCCTTTGCGGTATGCCTTCCGACATCTGAATAAAGCGGCTGCCGATCACGATATCCCACCGCCCTTCCGCCATTTTGGCGATGAGCGTTTCCATATCTTCCGGGTGGTGCTGCCCGTCGGCATCCAGCTGGATGACATAGGGAAAACCCTGCTGCCGGGCATAGTGGAGGCCCGTTTGCGAAGCAGCGCCCGCACCCCGGTTGATCGGGTGAGAGATCACCCTGGCCCCGGCATCAAGGGCCTGTTTACGCGTATTGTCCCGGCTGCCGTCATCCACTACGATGATATTCTTATACCCGCAGGTGCGCACATGGGTGACGACCTCTCCGATCATGGGCCCTTCGTTGTAGGCCGGTATCATGACGGCTATATCTTTTGCCGGTATCATGCCTTTTTTTTTTACTTTAATTCATACAATACATAGGTGCCGTGATAGGTGGAGTTCCCGAATACGCCCGGTTTGCCGTAAATGATGCTATTCCCCATCCTGAACTGGCCGCCTGCGGGGTCTTCCACGAAGTTGTCGGTATACAATAACTGAGCATCGTTTGAATATACCAGCAGTTCGAAGAACTCCTGCGTTTTTTTGGCCAGGCTGCGCTCCGGTGTCTGATCGATAGCGGCCGTGTTCAGGTCGAACAGGACATAACGCACTCCGCTGTTCTTCAGTATCCTCAGGAACTCGTTCTTGTCATCCGCCCGGCTGGAGAATTGCTCGTACAGCGACAGCTGATTGTCTTCCAGCACCCGCTGGTCGTTGAAACGGATGTGGTAATTGAAATAGGTGCCCACGCGGTATATCCTGGCTTCGGGGTCCTCGTTCAGTTTGTCGATAACGTCTCCCATGAATGGGATGAAGGAAGCGTAAGTCTCCTCTGCCCCCTGGAAACTGCTGGCGTACTTCAGCAGCGGGCTCAGGAAGAGCAGTTGCTCCGACCCTTTCGGTTTGGTGGTATTGATAAAGGCGAGGGCCACCGTCAGCAACAGGTACAACCCTATACCCGACAGCATCCAGTAGCGGGCATAACGCTCCAACCCGTAACCCACGAGCTTTTCCGGTTTGTCGAAAAAATAGGTGAACACCAGCATCAGCAGGCTGAAAAGCGCGAAGCCATACCAGGCGATGGCGTTGCCCAATATGTAGTAGAGAAAACCGAAGGCAAAAATGTAGGCCAGAAGCCCTTTGAAAGGAGCCGCCAGCACATCGAGCCTGTCGCGCAGCAGAAAGTAACCCAGCGTTGCCAGAGCTGCCAGTGCCGAAAAAACGCCCAGGAAAGAAAAGCCTGCCATCCACGCGTAAATGCCGCTCAGCGCGCTGCCCAGGCCGGCGAAACCCGTTTGGATGGTGCGGAACAGCCCCCCCAGTATCGGCGCCAGCGCTCCGCCCTGCATAGCCAGCAGGTTGTCGATGGCCGCCTGCACGGAAGCATCCGACGGCTGCCCGCCAAGGGCGTACAGCGAGTACACGGAAAACGTCCAGATCAACAGGGAAACGATGATCAGCACGGCGTTCTTCCCGATGTTGCGCCCGAAGAACAGCATGGGGAAGAACAGCAGGAACAAAAAGGTGATATCCAGATATTGCTGGAAGGGTATGGTGGAGTTGGCCGTCAGGTCGTAGGGGATAGACAGGTAGAGCGGCAAGCCGGGTTCATAGCCAATGTACCGTTTGACTTCCGCCCGCACGGCATTCTGTTCGGAAAGAGCGATCGCGGCCTGCATGGCCTCCCGCTCCTCTTCCGGGCTCAATCGCTCCTGCTCTTCTGCCCTGTTGCCGCCGGCCAGGGGAAGGCCGCCGAACATGGCGTCGCGCTGCTCGTCGTTGAGCACCTGGTAGTAAATGTAGAACTTAACCTTGTTCAGGGCTTCCCGTCGTTGGTCCGGCGTTGTTCCGGTTATCTCGAAGCCTTTCAGATAGTCGTTTACCTTGGCCAGCTGGGCTTCGTCCAGTTCAATGCCCCTTTGATGCAGGATATCCATACCCTTTTGGTAGATATACTGTATCTCGCCGCTGCGTTGCTTAACGGCGTTGAGTATTGGTTTTTCCAGCTTTCCGTTGAGCAGGGCATCGACGCTCAGGTGTTGGTTCTCGCCGAGGTTTTTTGCCATCCAGGGCAGGAATATCAAGCTGGCAAACAGGGCGAACCATCCCATCCGGGCCAGCAGAGGGCGCCAGGAAGGCAGTTGCCTGCGGCTGCCCCACACCAGCAGGGGGGCGCCGATCAGCAGGCCCAGCCCGGCAAAGGCCCAGGGCGAGGTGTCGCCCACTTCCAGGTAGCTGAATTTGTGAACCCCCAGCGGGAAGGACAGTCCTGTCAGCAGGGCGAAAGCCCCGATCGCCGCTTTGCTGCCCAGCTGCCGGTATACGGCATAAGTGGCCAGCGCCAATATGCCGATCAGCCCGGTGTATTTGATGCCGAAGGCATAACCGGCCAGCCAGCCTGCCAGGGCCCAGATCAATACTTGCTCCTGAATGGCCCAGCGGCCCAGCGTGAACAGCGTTTGCCCGGCCGGAGCAGGCTTTTTGCCCTCCAGCCGAACGGCGTGTTCCAGCACCAGCAGCAGTGCGCTGAGGCTGATAAACAGGAACCCCAGGTCTATCTTTTCATCCACCACCGCATGGAACGATACGGCAGGGTTGAGGTAAAACAAGGCCGCTACCAGCCAGGAGGCGCTGCGCCCCATGAACAAACGGCTGAGGCGGTACAGCGCAAATATGCAGAAGAAAACGGAAAAGTGCGACAATAGTATGGAAACCGGCACCCTGCCGAACAGCATTTCTCCCAGGCTCAGGAATACCTGCCAGTAGAAGGCCTGCCCGCCTTTTGGCAGCGCGTGGTAGTCGCTGATCAGGTGCGCCGTGTTCATATACAAGGCTGCGCCGTCGAAGCCGATGGGGAAGAGCTTGATCGCTGCGATATTACTGATGGCCACGGCCGGCAGCAGGATAAAAACAGGGATGGCGCCCCACCGTTTTTCCGGTAGCCGTAGCGTGGGCTTCCAGAGGATGTCGCGCGCAAAGCCGAGGGCCGGGCGCCACTGCCAGGCGAGCAGCCCGCCGGCCAGTATCCAGAGCAGCCAGCCGTACAACAGCCCGGCAAGGCCCAGCCAGGCCAGCACGAAACCAGAGAGGCTGATGCCCAGGGCCAGGCTCAGTACCTTTTGCGTATCGGAGGCATACCACGGGGCCAGCCGCCGCATTAGCCAGTTGCCGGCGCTGTAGTGTATCAGGACAACCAGAAAAACGGCGCCGTGCAGCAGGATATTAAAAACCAGGAAATACGCCAGCGCGGCGCCCAGATCCGAATCGAACAGCCGGTTTTTGCTACCGTAAAGGCCGAAAGCCACCAACTGTAAGAACAGGATGAACCCATAGAGCGTAAGCCCATTGATGGCCCGCCCGCTTTTTTTGCGCTTTTGCCCCTCGGGCATGAGTGCCATAGCCGCCCACGCCCCGCCGCTGAGCAGAAAAAGCACGACGGCAATGCCCAGATTGGGGAACTGCCCCAGCGCTACCGAATAATAGGGGTGAAAGGCCCAGTAGGACACCAGCACCAGGATGAACCAGGCTATGGAAAAAACGATCCATATCCATCGATTGACGGCGCCGGTAATATTGCTTTCAAACATGGGGGTTGTTTTGGCACTAAAGTTAATGAACCTTTGGTATTTACGGCTTTTTGCGGCAACTGTTACAAACGCAGGGCATTTGTTTTCCTCAACCGCCCATGCGCCGGAAAGCCCGGAGGCATTCGGCGGCATATTTTTCCCAGGTAAAGGCCGACGCCCGCCGCAGGGCCGCCTGCTTTAGCTGCCGGCGCGCTTCGCCTGGCAGCCGGTACATGGCTATCAATTGTTGGGCTATGTCTTTTTCATCGTACGGGTTGGCATACCAGGCCACCTCGCCGCCTACTTCGGGCAGGCTGGAGGATTCGGAACACACTACCGGGCATCCGCAGGCAAAAGCTTCCAGCACGGGCAGGCCGAAGCCTTCGTACTCGGAAGGGTAGGCCAGCCCAACGGCATGCGAGTAGAGCTCAGCCAGGCCTTCATCGGAAACGAAACCTGTGAGGCGGATATCGGCCCGGTAGGGGTGCTGCTCCAGCGCTTCGAAGAAAGCCTCCGATTTCCACCCCTTTTGCCCGACGATGAGCAGAAAGACCTCCTCCTGCACCTCCGACCGGAATATCCGGTAGGCCTCCAGCAGGCGAACCAGGTTTTTCCGGGGCTCTATGGTGCCTACCGACAACCAGTACGGCCTGTGTACGCCCAACGCATCGAGTATGGCCCGGCTGGCGCGTGGGCTGAAACCGGGCTCGTGCCCAAGGTGTATCGTTGCGATCTTGGGCGCTGTAAAGGGGAAGTGCGCTTTGAGGTCGTTCGTCGTATGTTTCGAATTGGACAGGATGAGGCTGGCCTTGCGCAATATGCCCTTCAGGAACACCTTTTGCAGGAGCTGGCTGTGGTAGCGGTGGTAGTGGGAAAAAAGCAGGGGCGTAAGGTCGTGGATGGCGGTGATGCGCTTGATGCGGCGGGGCAGGTTGAACGGGCCGAAATGCGCGGGTTCGAGTACGGCGTCTACCTTGTGCCACCACAAAACCAGGGGGACGATGAAGAAAAGCCGCAGGGCCGCCAGGCCCAGGCCCGTCCTGTTGTTGGGGATGACAAGCTGCCTGGCCCCGTCGATTACCGGGCCGCGTTTTTCCCGTATCAGGATGTATTCGTTTTCGCTGTCAGCCGCCAGCAGAGCGCGCACCAGCTCGCGGGTGAAGACGTGGATGCCGCCTTTCTGGTTATCAATGGGGTCGGCTATGATCGCTATTTTCATGCCGGATCGTTTTTTCGTACAAATGCAGGGTCTCAAAAGCGGTCTTCAGCCAGGAGAACCGCCGCGCGCGGTTCAGCGCATTTTCGGAAAGCTGCTGCCGCAGCCCTTCGTCGTGCAGGATGGCCTCCATCTTGGCGGCCATGTCGCCGATGTCGCTGGAGCAGGCCGCCAGGCCGCCGTCGCCAACCACTTCCGGCATGGCGCTGTTGTTGCCGTACAGGACGGGCGTGCCGCACTGCATAGCTTCCAGCGGTGGCAGGCCGAAGCCTTCGTAATGGGCGACGTAACACATGGCCCGGGCGTTGGCGTACAATACCGGGAGGTCTTCATCATCCACATAACCGGTAAAAACGATATGGCCGGCATAGGGGTGCTGTGCATCCAGCAGCTCGCCGACCTTCCAGCCTTTGCGGCCGCAGACGGCCAGGTAGTATTCGCGGTTGGCGGGCTTTTCCATGAGCTGAAGGAAGGCGTCGATGGTGTTCTTCAGGTTCTTTCGGGGCTCCAGCGTCGACAGGCAAAGCAGGTAGGGCTTGTCGGGCATCTGGTATTTGCCGCGTATGCGTTCCATGACGCCGGGTTCCCGGTTACCGGCCAGGAAGCTGTCGCGGTTGGCCGCTTCGTAAATGGTGTGGGCCTGTTTAGGGGATATCGCCGGGTATTCCTTAAGCAGGTCACGGCGGGTCGCTTCCGAAACGGTGATGGCCTGCACCTTGTGTTCGATAATGAACTGCATTCCCTTTTCCGCCAGCTCGATGTTGTCTTTGGTGTGGAATTCGGGAAAAAGCCGGTGCGTGAGGTCGTGGATGGTGAAAACGAAAGGCCTGTCGATCTGCCTGACGTAATAATAGTTCTGTGGCAGCGGCACGTGGATCAGCTGGTATTCGTTGCGCACCTTCGACAGGTGCTGTCTCAGTTCGTTGTAGTGCTTCCGCTGGCGCACCCACCGCAGGGCCTTGCGGAAGGGGAGTGCCCGGTAAGCACCGCTGGCCAACCGGTATACCGGCGTGGGCATCAGCGTTTTGACGCCGGATTTAAAAAACAACAGCCCGCGTTCATAAGGCATCAGGCCGGAAGGGTCGGCGGTATCGGCAAGAACCTCCGGCTGCTTTTTACGCCTTTCCAGCAGGATCTCCAGAAAGTCGGGCAGCGACAGGATATCGCGGTGCGACAGAACGTCGATCTGCCACTTTTCGGGTTGTTTCTTCTGGAATGCGAGCAGGCTGAACAGCAGTTCTTCATTGTAGCGTTTCACCCCATCCATGGCTGCATCCTGCACTTTGCTGCCTTCCACAAGAATGCGGTAGGGTTGTTTGCCTTTGGCAACAGGCAGGGTGCCGGCCCCTCTTTCGTAGCCCAGCGATTCCATCACGCCGCCGTGGAGCTCCCAGAACAGCGATTCGTATTCGGGGGGCATCTCATCTCTCCAGCCGCCGGCCTTGCCGCGCCGGAAGTTTTTTTGCGCCAGCTCTTCCATCTGCGTCTGGTCGTCGAGGAAATGCTGGCCGCTGCCGTACTTCGGCTTGCCGAACTTAAGTTTCTGGAAGGAGGGTAACTTGTCGGGGTTGGGCTCGGGTAAGTCCATAACGGCCCGCAGCTTTTCCACCTCGCCGATGGGGTCCTCGATCAGGTCTTCGAAACGGATGACGACATCGGCCACCTCTATCCACTGCCGCACGTTTTCCGCCCAGCCGCCGAAAAAGCTGCCTTCCATGGCCAGTATAGCCTCCAGCAGGTTGATGCGGAAGTCGGTGCCCGGCTCGATGATGTCCTTGCGGTGGTGTGCCAGGGAGACCAGCGCATCGCGCCCGTCGCGCACCAGGTATACTTTTTTTATACCGGGGCTATCGGGCGAAAGCTCGCCAGGCAGCAGGTGGGTCTTTACAACGGGATAGGTAAAATAATTCTCCTCCAGCGGATAATTGCTTTCCCGGTGAAACGTACTGGAGGCAATTCCGTATACCTCGTACAAAACATTCCGGAAAAAGGTGTTACCCGAGCGGGGGAAAGAGGCTAACCAGATCATCGATGTGTCGAAATTTCCGTAAAGATTGCTAAATTAATTTAGTGATTCCCGTAAGCCGGCATCTGGCCGGCGCGTGGGCTGTTATACGGAGCCCCCCGGTGGAAAAGTTGCCTTTTCGGCCGACAAAACTCCAAAAATTAGTGTTTAACTTTATCAACATGCAGCATTTGTTGAAGAAATGGCTGGGCGGCGTAAAGCAAAGGCCGGTGGAAGAAAAGGCGCCCGCTCCTGCGGCGAAACCGCTGGAACTGATCTCCATCCACATCCCGAAAACGGCGGGCACTTCGTTCCGCAATACCCTCAGAGGCGTTTACGGCCCGCAACACGTCGTACGCCTCGACATCGGGCTGGTACGGCAGGAGGTGCGCGTGGAGGAAGAGCTGTACGGCGATCCTATACTGCCGCCATACGCCAGGGTTATCCACGGGCATTTTTCCTACCCCCTGTTGCAGAAAAACTTTCGGGTAGCTGAAGATATTCCGGTCATCACCTGGCTGAGAGACCCGGTCGAGCGCGTTATTTCCAACTACTTTTACCTGGCCAAGCGCCTGGCGGAAGAACTGCAGGAAGAAAAGAAGGGGCTCAATATCCTGAAGAAGATGCAGCGCTCCCTGCTGGAATACGCCAACTTCGAACCCAGCCAGAACCGGATGTCCAAATTCCTGGAAGGGCTGGAGCTGGATGATCTCTTTTTTGTGGGCATCCAGGAGGATTATAACAACAGCCTGGATCGGCTGGCAGGCCTGCTCGGCTGGCAGGACTACCCCGTTTTCCACCACAACCAGACCGGCAGCGGTTACGACGGCCTGGTAAGCCTGCCGGAGCGCGAACAGATCAGGGCCTGGAACAGCCGCGATGTGGCCTTGTATGAAAAGGCGCTCGAAGGGGTGGCTAAAGGCAAATGGACGCCATGATCGAGCTGATCTCCATACATATTCCCAAAACAGGGGGCACTTCTTTTTACCACATCCTGCAGCAGGTGTACGGTGAGACGCTGTCGCCTTCCTTAAGGCGCCGGGATTACCAGGCCCTGATGGAGCGCCATGGCAGCCTGGAAGCGGCATTGGGCCCCGGCATACGGGCCGTGCACGGGCATCTCTACTACAGCGAGCTGGCGCCCCTACACAAGGCCAGTGGCGCCAGGGTAGTATGCTGGCTGCGCCACCCGGTAGAGCGGGTGGTGTCCAACTACCGGTTTTTCCGCCATCGGCTATTACACCCCGAACTGAACCCGGAAGTGTACGAAAAGAATAAACACCGCACAGGGGAAGGCCTGCTGGCCTATGCCTCGCTCGACGAGAACCGCGACCGCATGAGCCAATTCCTGGAAGGCATAGGCCTGGAAGAGCTGTTCTTTATAGGCTTGCTCGAAGATTTTGAAACAGGCGTTCAGCAACTAAGCCGGCGCATGGGCTGGCCTGCCGTAAGTGCGCCCCACGCGAATAAAGGGGCGCTGAAGGGCCCTCAGGCCCTGGAGCAAGGCCTGTTCGAACAGTTGGCCGGACTGAACCGGAAAGATATGGCGCTGTACGAATCTGCCCGTCAACTGGCGGCAACACAGAAAGGGCTTTGGAAGTGATACAGTAAAAATCTACAATCAGCAATTGAAAAATGTCAGATAAAAAGCGACGCGTATTATTTCACCGGTCCTGGACCAAGTTCAACGGGGGCACCAGTGGCGGGCAGCTGAAGGTAAGGGATGCTTTTGAGCATTTCCGGCTGTCGCCCGTTTTCGAGCCCAGGGTGTACTTCGGCGAAGAGACCGTCTGGTACGACAACCCCGGCAACGTCTGGCTGCCTTACCGGGCAGAGGCCGAACCGATATGGGACGTCCGACCCGACGATGTACTTTTTCTGGCCGGGCGCGACTGGAAGGTGCTGTCCCCGGAACAGCGGAAACACCCGCCGGCGCCCGTCCTGAATATCGCCCAGCCGCGGCATACCGGCCCCGGAGACCCGCGCCACGAATCCCTGAAATACCCGGCCATCCGCATCGTGAAGAGCACACTGGGCAAGCAGATCCTGGAAGAATACGGTGTCAACGGCCCGGTTTACCTCATTCCCGACACCATCGATATGAGCCTGCTGCCGCCGCCCAACCCGGAGCCCGATCTGGATGTACTGATCGTCGGCCTGAAGAACGCGGAGATGGCGCAGGCCCTGCACCGGCGGCTGGAGCGCCGCAATTTCTGGCGCCGCCGAAAGATCAGGGTGGGCATACAGGTGCCGCCTAAGCTGCCCACGCGCCGCGATTTTCTGGGCCTGGTGAACCGCGCCCGCATCGTCGCTTATCTGCCGCTCGATGCGGAGCGGGGGGCCGAAGGCTTTTACCTGCCCGCCCTGGAAGGTATGGCTCTGGAAAAACTGGTGGTATGCCCCTTTGCAGTGGGCAACATCGATTTTTGCATTGCGGGCGAGACCTGCCTGCAACCGGAATATACGGAGCGGGCCATCTACCGGGCTATCCTGCAAGCCCTGGATATGCCGGAGCAGCAACAGCGGGAGATGATACGCAAGGGCAAGGCCATCAGCAACAACCACCGCATCGAACAGGAGCGGAAAGCATTACTGGACCTCTTACACCAGGCCGATGAAATTTGGGATCAAAAACATCTTTTCGAGTTCGGAAACTAAGGGGCGGGATGTGCTGCTGACCGGCATTCCCCGCTCCGGCACCACGCTGGCCTGCCGCCTGCTGAGCGAATGCCCGCAGGTGGTGGCCCTCAACGAGCCCATGGACAGGGATAAGTTCCCGGCCCGGGCAGAGGCGCTGAGCGCCGTTGATGAAGCTTTTCGAACCTTCCGAAAGTCGCTGCTTCGCTCCGGTACGGCCCTGGCCCGCACCCGCGACGGCAGGATCACCGATAATGCTTATGACCATAGCTCGGGCCGCCGCCAGCGCGTCGTGGAGCGCACCGAGATCCATTTTGATAAACCTCTGGAAGCCGGTTTTACACTGGTGTTGAAACACAACGCAGAATTCACGCTGCTGCTGCCGGAGATAGCGCAGGGCCGTGAAGTGTTCGCCATGATCCGCAACCCTCTGGCGCTGCTGAGCTCCTGGTCGAGCGTCGACGTGCCGGTATCGCGGGGTAAAGTGGCCAAGTCGGCCCGGCTGCTTCCGGCCTTCGACAGCGCGCTGGAGGGCATCGAAGGGCTGCTGGAGCGGCAGTTGTTCATCCTCTCCTGGTATTTCGGGCAATACCGCGGCTTTCCTGAAGCTAACGTATTGCGCTACGAAGAACTGGCCAGCAGCAACGGGCGGCTGCTGGAGCGGGCCACGCAGGCGCCTGTGCCCGGGCATTGGGATATCAGCGAGAAGAACACCAACCCTCTTTACGACAAAGAAAGCATCCAGAAGGCAGGGGAGGCCCTGCTCGCCACGGAAGGCCACTACTGGGCGTTCTATACCAGGGCGGATGTCGAGGGGCTTTTAAACCGGCTGTTACAATGAACATAAGCGAAAGAAATATCATCCTGACAGGGCCGCCCCGTTCCGGCACTACGCTGGCCTGTTACCTGTTGAATAAGGTGGCCGGTACGGTGGCCCTGCACGAGCCGATGAACCTGCGGATGTTTCCCGATATCGAAGGCGGGCTATCATCCATCGACGCTTTTTTCCGGGAGATGCGCCAGTCGCTGCTGGCCGACGGCACAGCCCTGGCCAAGGTGGCGGGCGATAAGATCCCCGACAACCCCTTCCAACAGGCGGAAGGGGGGCGGCGGCAGAGCATCGTTCAGAAAGGGCGGGTGCATTTTGACAAACCCCTTTCCGATGATTTT
This sequence comes from Lewinellaceae bacterium, assembly GCA_020636255.1. Taxonomy (GTDB): domain Bacteria; phylum Bacteroidota; class Bacteroidia; order Chitinophagales; family Saprospiraceae; genus JACJYE01. The sequence goes on along the minus strand of JACJYE010000006.1, from coordinate 289,561 downwards.
TACCTGGTGATCAAGCAGAATGCACATTTTACCTTCCTGCTCGACGAGCTGCTGCAACGGTATCCCTGTTATGCCGTCATCCGCAACCCCGTTTCTACTATCGCTTCCTGGAATACCATACAGGCGCCGGTGGCCCGGGGCAACCTCACGGTACTCAAAACGCTGAAGCCGGCGCTGTACGAGGAACTGGAGTGCATTCCCAAGCTGCTCGACAGGCAGGTGCGGCTGGCGCACGAACTGTTCGCCTGTTATTTGCAGCTGGGCGAGCACCAGGTTATCCGCTATGAGCAGATGGCAGCAAGCGGAGGAGCGGCCTTGAGCAAGGCCATTCCGGAAGCTGCCGCCCTGAATGAAACATTGGAGAGCAAAAACCGTAATAATCTCTATTCCCGGCAATTGTTGGAGGACATAAAGGCCGCTTTGCTTTCTTTTGAAGGCGCCTACTGGGCTTTTTACTCCAAAACAGAGGTGGAACACATCTGACGGGATGCTCACTTACAAGCCTAGGACAGCATGCAACACAACGTACTTGCTATTGCGGAAAAGGAAAAACGACAAACAGCGGCCGATGATAACCTGTCCATAGGGTTGTTACCCTTTCTTCAGATCCTTTTTTCGCTGGCCCTGGCCGTCCTGGCCATCCACTATTTTCATATTGAACTGGATCTCCGGCTCATCGGCATTATGCCGGCCGTATTCCTTGGTTTTGCCATTTACGCTTTTCTGCCTGGCCGCCTGCGCCTGCCCTTCCTTTTCGTGTTGAACCTGGCGGCGGTCTACCGGTTGCTCGGCCTGTCCGATGGGGCTGTCCTGGCCGGAACCGGCCTGCTGCTGTTTGGGCTGGCCAACCTGCCCGTCGCGATGAAATACCGGATAACGGCTGTTGTGGTGGCGGGCTTACTGCTGGCCGTTTTCCGCACCGGATGGCTGCCGTTCATCGAAAACAAATCGGTGTTGCCCATCCTGGGGTCTATGTTTATGTTCCGCATGATAGTGTACCTGTACGAGATGCAGTTCGAAAAAAAGCCCGGCAACTGGTGGGTGAAGCTCAACTACTTTTTTTTGCTGCCCAACCTGGTTTTCGTGATCTTCCCCGTCGTCGATTACGCAACCTTCTCCCGCAATTTCTACAGCAGGCCGGCCTTCGAGACGTACCGCAAAGGCATCCTCATGATGGCCAACGGCATTTTCCACCTCTTACTCTACCGCCTGATCTACTACTACCTGCTGCCGTCTCCTGCGGAAGTGACGGATATATACAGCCTGCTGCAATTCATGGTGGCCTCTTACGCCCTTATCGTAAGGCTGGCAGGCATCTTTCACTTTTCGGCGGGTATCATTTGCCTGTTCGGCTTCAACCTGCCGCCCACTTTCGACCACTATTTTTTCGCCAGCAGCTTCAGCGATCTGTGGCGGCGCATCAACATTTACTGGCGCGATTTCGTCACCAAGGTCTTTTATTATCCGATATATTTCCGGCTGAAGAAATACGGGCAGGTAAAAGCCCTGGCCGGTAGCGTGCTGATCGTTTTTGTCATCAACTGGTTCCTGCACGGTTATCAGTGGTTCTGGATACGGGGCGCCTTCCCGCTAACAGCCCAGGATGCTGCATTCTGGGGCTTTTTCGGCCTGTTCGTCGCGGGCAATTCCGTACTGCAGGCCAAAAGGAAGAGCAGCAAACCGCGGCCCGGAATATTCTCATGGCGTTATGCCCTGCGCAACGTTTTTAACATTTTGGGCATCTTTGTATTGATGACGGTATTGTGGTCCTTCTGGACCAGCCAGTCTATTAGCGACTGGCTGGGCATGATGGCCAAGGGCCGGACGGCCCGCCTGGCCGATCTTGCTGTTCTGGGCCTGGGAACCCTCGTGCTGGCGGGCATTGGCCTGATCGTCCAATACCTGGCCCATTTGTATGCACAGAACAAACTGGCGCTGAAGCCGTCGGCGAACCGCAATTTCGCGTTGGCGCAACTGGGCCTGGCAGGCCTGGCGATATTCGGGCTGCCGCAGGTATACCAGGGTATAGAAAGCCGGACAGGCCTGGGCCTGGAACCCGTGTTGTACACCAAGCTGAACGCCTTCGACCGCGAACAGCTCTATAAGGGCTATTACGAAACGCTCCTGGTGGGCAATAATCTCTCTTCCAGAATGTGGGAACTGGAGCAGGCCAAACCCGACGACTGGAAGAACATTAATGCACTTGGCCTGACGGTGAGGCGGGACGACATTCTGCTCAAGGACCTGCGGCCAAACCAACGGAAAAAATTTAAGGGTAGTACCTTTACTACCAATAGTTACGGCCTGCGCGACCGGGAGTACAGCCTGGAAAAGCCGGAACATACGTTGCGAATTGCCAATTTGGGGGGGTCGATAGAGATGGGCGCGGGGGTGAATACGGACGAGGCCTTCGAAAATGTCGTGGAAGACGAGCTGAACCGGACGGCCCTGATCGGCGACATCAAAGTGGAGATCCTGAATTTCGCCATTTCCAGTAACCATCTCTTTCAGAATGTGGCCATGCTGGAATGGAAAGCCGCTGAATTCAAGCCGCAGGTGGTGATCTATCCGGCGCACTCGAATGAAGCACACCGGGTAATGAGCAGCGTGCACCGCGCTTATCAGACGTACCGCCGGCTCACTTATCCTTATCTGGATAGCCTGGTAGCCGGTATGAAGCGGACGATAACGGAAGCAGAGTTCTTCGAGCAGGTAGGCCACCGCCAGCAGGAAACCGTACAATGGGGATATAACAGGATCATCGGGTACTGCCGTGAAAACCAGGCCATCCCCATCTGGATCTATGTGCCTACGCTGGACGATAGTGAAGTGCCGGGCGAAGAGGCTGAACTGGAAGCCATGGCCCGGGAAATGGGGTTCTACACCCTGAATTTGAGTAACAGTTTCAGGGATTTAAACCCGGAAAGCCTGAAGATAGCGCCCTGGGATGCACACCCCAACGCAAAGGGGCACCAGATGATCGCTAAGGAGCTATTCAAACAGCTACAGGAAAACCGGGGGCTGCTCCAGGCACTCAGAGAGAAAGCTAAGCAATAGGATACAATAATGCATGAAATGACTACGCTGATCAGCGTGCTGGATGCCAAAGTGTCCGGCGCGCCGCACTTCCCTGTTTACACCTTTCTGCACGACGGGGAAGAACAGGCCACAAGCCTTACATACCTCGAGTTTGGCCGGCGCGCCCGCGCTATTGGCGCCTTACTACAGGCCCGCCAGCTGAAAGGGGAGCGCGTATTACTGCTGCTGCCGCAGGGGCTGGACTACATCGCGGCCTTTTTCGGGTGCCTGCTCGCCGGAGCCATTGCCGTGCCGGCCTATCCGCCCCGCAACAACCACCACCTCAAACGGCTCGCCCTGATCGCAGAGGATGCCGGCGCCGCTTTGTTTATCGCCGACAGCGCTACTGTTCAGGCCATTCGGAAAATGGATGAGCAATTCCTCAATCTGCCGGCGCTCGATATCGATGAAGTGCCGCTGCTGCAAAGCGATTGGCAGGGGACTGATGCCAGCCCCGATGACATTGCTTACCTGCAGTACACTTCCGGCTCCACTTCGACGCCGAAGGGCGTGGCCATAAGCCACAAAAATGCCCTGCACAATGCCTTGGCCGTAAAAGTGGCATCGCGGATGGACGAAAGCCAGAAAGTCGTGACATGGGCGCCCATCTACCACGATATGGGCCTGGTGTTCGGCATGCTGGCGCCTTTTATCAGTGGCGCCCAGGTTGTCTTCATGGCTCCCAACCAGTTCATTCAGAAACCCATCCGGTGGCTGGAAGCCATCTCCCGCCACCGCGGCACCATAACCTTCGCGCCAAATTTTGCCTACAACCTCTGCGTGGAAAAGATCAGAGCGGAAGACTGCACCAGGCTTGAGCTGAGCAGCCTCCGCCTGGCCGTGTTGGGCGCCGAGCCCGTTCGCCTGGCTACTATGGTACAGTTTCGCGACAAGTTCAGGCCCTACGGGCTGGAGATGGATGCGTTGTGCCCTTGCTACGGCCTGGCGGAAAGCACGCTTTTTGTGTCTTATACCCCCTGGCGGCAGCCTCTCAGTAGTGAGCGTTCGGACTACCGGTACCACCCGTCATTCCTGGAGCCCGGGAAAACGGAAAGAACCAGCCTGCTGGACAGCCCTGCCGTTCCGCCTGAAATGCAGCACAAATGCCTGGTGAGCAATGGCGTGCCCGGCGTGCCGGGCTCGAAGATCGCTATCGTGGATCCGATTACGAACCGCCCCTGCAGGGAAATGGAAGAAGGGGAGATATGGGTGAGCTATACCGATTCCATCCCTTCCGGCTATTGGAATAACCCGGAAGCGACAGCCCATACATTCAGGGCGGAGCTGGATGGAGAAGCGGGCCAGTATTATCTGCGCACCGGCGACCTGGGCTTCCTCTGCAAGGGCGAACTGTTCATCACCGGCAGGGCGAAGGGCCTCATTATCATCCGGGGCAGGAACATCTATCCTCAGGATATCGAATACGCCGTGGAAAGGGCGCACCCGGCCATGGCCAGCCATAGCGGCGCAGCCTTTTCTGTAGATGTGGATGAGGAAGAACGGCTGGTTGTCGTGCAGGAGGTGCGCCGCGAGAACTGGAAAACCCTGGACGTAGATGCGGCGTTCGACAGTATTCGACGCGCCATCAGCGATGAATTTGATATTGCGGTGCAGGCGATAGTCCTGATCTTGCCCATGAGCCTGCCGAAAACGACGAGTGGTAAAGTCCAGCGGCAGCTGGCGAAAAAACTGATGCTGGGCTCTGGCCTGAAGGAACTGGCGCGCTGGGAAGCTTCGCAGCATATCATAGAAGATGCCTCTCCATCAGGCCTTGCCGATCACAGCAGCCTGTCCATCCAGCACTGGCTGGTGCGAAAGATCGCCGAAAAAGCGGAGATGGCTCCCGAGTCGGTTTATGCCAAAGACGCAGTGCAGCAGTACCCGCTGGACTCGATCGATGCTATGGCCCTGGCGGAAGAGCTTACGGATTGGCTGGGTGTAAAAGTCGGCGCCGAAGCTTTCTGGGCCTTGCCTTCGATCGAGGCTTTGGCAGAATATCTGGCTGGAAAATGTGAAGCCGGTCAAAATGTATAGGCCATGCTTTTTACGTCGCTGGTTTACTTCCTGTTCCTGCCCATCGTAGCGGCCGTCTTTTTCCTGACGCCCGTTAAGTGGAGATGGCTGTGGCTGCTGGCCGCCAGTTACTTTTTTTACATGTACTGGAACCCGGCATACATCGTGTTGATCGTAGCCTCTACGCTTATCGACTACTGGGCGGCGCTGCAGATCGGCAGACAGGCAAGCGACAGGCGAAAAAGGCCGTACCTCTACGCCAGCCTGGCCGTCAACCTGGGCCTGCTGTTCGCTTTTAAATACTTCAACTTTTTTAGCGACCAGATGACGGCGATCGCCCGCCCGTTCTGGCCGGGGCTGGAGTCCTTCCACCTGCACTTCCTGTTGCCGGTGGGCATTTCTTTTTACACCTTCCAGACGCTGGCCTACACCATCGATGTGTACAGGGGATATTTGAAACCGGAACCACACCTTGGAAAATTTGCCCTATACGTCAGTTTTTTCCCGCAGTTGGTGGCCGGCCCGATCGAACGGGCGCGCGACCTGCTCACGCAGTTCCATTTCGAATCCCGTTTCGATTACGCCCGGGTAGTAGGCGGGCTGCAGCTCATCCTGTGGGGGCTTTTCAAAAAGCTCGTCATCGCCGACCGCCTGGGGTTGTTCGTCGACCGGGTGTACGGCAATTACGCCCGCTTTGAAGGCATTCCCATCTGGGTGGCCACTATTTTCTTCCTTTTCCAGATCTTCTGCGATTTCTCCGCTTATCAGGATATAGCCATGGGCAGTGCTAAGATCATCGGGGTGAAGCTGTCGAAGAACTTCGATAACAGGGTATACGTCATCACTTCGTTCAGCCGCTTCTGGCGGGAGTGGCATATTACGCTGACCTCCTGGTTCCGCGACTATGTCTACTTCCCGCTGTCGGGCCTGTCGAAGAAAAGGCAGTGGCTCCTGTTCGCTCTTTTCCTGATTTTTGCGCTCAATGGCATCTGGCACGGCGCCAACTGGACCTTTGTGATATGGGGTGCGTTGAACGGCCTGTTCGTGGTAGGGGAGAACCTGCTGAAAAAGCCCGTGGCCAACGCCTATGCGGCGCTGGGGCTGCAGGATGCACGGCGGCTCAAGCTCATGATGGGCTTTATCGTCTGTTTTGTTTTGGGCAACCTCTCCATTATCTTTTTTCGGGCGGAGAGCCTGCACCATGCCGGGGCGCTCATCAAACATGGCTTCAACCTGAACTTTAGGCAGTTCGGCTACCTGAAAAGGGCCATTGGGGCCTTTGACCTTTACCTTTCCATCGCGCTGGTGATCGTCATGGATATTTTGCACGTCCTCATGAAAGGAGGGGCGATGGATACTTTTCTCAGTGGTAAAAAGCCGTGGCTGCGCTGGGCTTTTTACCTGGCGCTGTTTGCCGGCATCCTGTTCCTGGGCATTCCGGCTCAGCGAAAGTTCATTTATTTTGAATTCTAATTCCTGTCCGCATGCATAAAGCCATTACACTGATCGCAAAACTTTTGGCTCTGCTGGCCGCAGTGGGCATTCCCTATCTGTTCCTGCTCTATCGTTGGGTACAGGCCAACGATTTCGACTATTGCAAGGCCACCTATGCTGCCAATTCCCTGATCCTGGGCGATTCGCGGACGCGCAAAGGCATTGCACCGCAGGCCCTTCAGGAAGAGCTGGGGCTGCAGGGTAAAATACTCAACCTGGCTTTTAACGGCGTCAATTCGCCCTATGGGGAGCTTTATTATAAGCTCATCAGGAAAAAGGTGGCCAGAGGCGCTACTGATGGCCTGTTCGTCGTGACGGTAGACCCCGGCAGCGTAATGGATTATCAGGGCGCTTACGGCCAGCGGGAAGCAGACTTCAAGTTCTACAAGCTGTGGTGTGCCAACGCCGACCCCAATATCGAATACCTCATCCGCAACGTATCCGGCAAGAACAGCCTGGCCACCGAACTGATCTCGCCGAGAAAGCGGTGGCGTTCCTACGAAGTGTTTCACAAAAACGGGTGGGTGGAACGGCGGCCTTCAGGCATACAGGTTCGCTCATTTAGTGAAATGAAGTTCAACGAACGCAACCCCGTCCGGTCGGAAAAACGGGAGAAATACCTTGATAAAACGATAGCTTTCCTCAAGCAATACGGCCAGGTGGTGATCGTACGCATGCCTGTCTCGGAGCAAATGCTGGCTGAAGAGAATGAGGCATATCCCGGCTTTAACGGCCTGTTGGAGGGACTGGGCCAAAAACATGGCGCCCCTTATTTCGATTTTTCCGGCGAGGGCAGCCACTACTCTTTTTACGATGGCCACCACCACCTCGATGGCCCCGGGGCCCTGGCCTTTTCGCATGCACTGGCAGAGCGGATCAGGGAAGCGGGGCGGTAGTCGGAGATGCTGATCGCTGATCGAAGGATTCCGGGAGGTTTCACGAACTTTTACAAAGAAAACACGAAGGCCCATCTCCCCGTCTCTCCATCACCAAGCCCCCCAGTCAAATCAGGAGGGCAGCAAGTTACATCGCGCCGTTCTACTCGCATCCCAGATCCTGCCGCGACAGGGGGTCGTTATTGGGGAAGCACAACCCTGAAGGCAGGCTGGTTGGCTGGTAGCGGATCAGTCCAGGGTCGTACAGCGCATCTTGCAGGAAAGCGGTGATCGCGTCTACTTCCTGTTCCGTCAGGCCGAGGGGGTGGAACGCTGCGGGGAGCTGGGCCTGTGGCACAGCCGGGTTTTCGGGAATGGCGGCATTTTTATAGGCTACGACATCCCGCAGCTTGCGCAGGCTGGCCCCATGGCCGAAGAAGGGCGAATCCTTCATGTTGTAAAGCTGAGGCACTTTGAACTTATAATTATCTTCCGCTTTTCCGGTGAACCCGCCCCGCCCCAGGTTCTCTACGACGGTAGGGCCTGTTTTAAAGGTCTCTTCCGGGCAGTCGTTGAGGTTATAGAACCCAAGTGCATAAAAGGCCATGCTGTTCAGGGCCGGGCCGGTATGGCATTTCACGCATTCGGCCTTGCCGAAAAAGAGGATAGCGCCTTGCTTTTCGACCTCGTTCATCGCATCCTTTTCGCCTTTGAGCCATCGTTGGAAGGGAGCCTGGTTGGCCAGCAGGGTGCGCTCATACGCGGCAATGGCCAGCCCGCCTGTTTCTTTTGAGTACCTCGTCTCTTCGGGCCAGTCGGGAAACGCCTGGTCGAACAGTTCCTTATAGCCCAGGCTTTCAATCAGATCCTTATCGCATACCAGGCGGTGGACGCTGAGGCCGGCAATGGCCTGGGTTTCCAGGCCCTGGTAGCCGAGGTTGTTGTTTTCTTTGGGCGTACCCGCCGTCCAGGCCTCCTGGGTATTGGCGTTGATGCCCTGTGCGCCGAACTGCCCGTTCCAAAGCATAGCTACCTGATAAGCGCCATTCATTGCGGTAGGCGTCCGGACGGGCTGCACATCCAGCATGCCCTCCGGGTAATCGCCGGCCCGGCGCCGGCCCTCGCCGTTGGCGCCGAAACCTTCGCCCCCTTCGCCCATACCCTGGAACCTGCCGGCCTGGAAACCTGCGGATGCAAAATGGCAGGAGGAACAGGAATAGGTGCTCCGGCCCATTTCCATCTCCGGGTTTTGAGCAATGCCCGTTTCGTGGTAGAGCAATTGCCCGAGAGCAACTTTTTGTGGGGTAAGCGGGTTGTGTGGGTCCTGGGGAATGCGCCCCAGGTCGTCGCTGGCGGGCATCCGGTAGTAAGCCAGGTCGCCGCGCGCGTGTTCGAGCAAAACATTTTCCAGTGCTTCATCCAGGGGGCCGGCCACGGGGCCTGTTTCGTCTTTTTTGCAACTTCCCAGGGAAAGCCCGATCAATACCAGTGATACGAGGTAGCGTAGTTTGTTGTGCATAACAATAAATTTAGAAGGTTAATAACCCTGATCGACAAAGTAAAATGAAATGGGAAGCCTCTCGTTGGTTGTTGTAGGACGCGCTGCTTGGGTGAGGTTGGGAATAAACGCCGATTGGGCCGGCGTAGCGCAAATATAGATATAATTATTTGTCATTTGTAAATATGGGCGGAAAAATACAGATACAAAAAAAGGGGTAGCACTTGTGCTACCCCTTTTCAGTCCTGGCGCTGAGGCCAGATTATTTTTTCACCGACTCCACCACGGCTTTGAACGTTTCGGGGTGGTTCATGGCCAGGTCGGCCAGTACTTTGCGGTTGAGCTGAACATCTTTTTCAGATAATTGGTGGATCAGCCTGGAATAGCTGATGCCGTTCATACGGGCGGCAGCATTGATACGGGCGATCCACAGGCGGCGAAAAGCGCGCTTTTTGGCCTTGCGGTCGCGGTAGGCGTATTTCAGGCCTTTTTCAACGGTATTTTTAGCTACCGTATAAACCTTGCCACGGGCGCCAAAAAAGCCCTTGGCCAATTTTAAGATCTTTTTGCGCCTTTTCCGGGACGCGACCGAGTTCACTGAACGAGGCATATCGATTTTTTTAGTACAACGCAGAGGCTATGGCTGAGCACTTTCATCCTGCGTTCTCGTTAAAAAATAAGGTGAAATTAACCAATGGCGAGCAGGCGCTTTACGCGGCTCTCGTCATGCGGGCTGACCAAAGTGGAATCGCGCAGGCGGAGCTTGGCTTTTTTGCTTTTACGGCGCATCATGTGCGACGTCTTCGCCTGAAAACGCTTGATCTTCCCGGACCCAGTGCGCTTGAAACGCTTCTTTGCACTGGAGTGTGTCTTCATCTTCGGCATTGCGTTATCCTTTAGTAGTTCTGAAAAATGGATTGCAAAGGTAAGGAATTATCCTGAATTCCGATACCTGCGCGTCTTTTTTTTAACCTGGCCTAAAAAAGGGGTTATTTCTTCTTTTTCGGGCTGACCATGACGATCATACGGCGGCCTTCCATTTTGGGGAGCGCCTCGGGAGCGCCGTAGTCCTCCAGCTCTTTGAGGAACTTAAGCAGCAGGAGTTCGCCGCGGTCTTTGAATACGATCGTACGGCCCCGGAAGTGGACGTAGGCCTTCACTTTGGCGCCGTCTTCGAGGAAGCTCTTGGCGTGGCGGACTTTGAACTCGAAGTCGTGGTCATCGGTATTCGGGCCGAAGCGGATCTCTTTGATGACCGTTTTGGCGGCTTTAGCCTTGATCTCTTTTTCCTTCTTCTTGCGCTCGTAAAGGAATTTGTTGTAATCGATGATCTTTACGACGGGCGGTTTGGCGTTCGGGGAGATCTCCACCACGTCGAGTTCTGATTGCTCGGCCCATTCGCGGACCTTGCGGGTGGGGTAGACGATGCCGGGCTCGATATTCTGCCCGACTATTTCGCTGATCTCTTCCAGGTTTTCTCCCACCAGGCGCACCTCGGGGATGCGGATGTGCTCATTGACCCTGAAATTAAACTTTTCGCTGTTGTTGGTATTTCGGTCTCTTTTACCTAGTCTCTTTGCCAATAGATTTTTTTTTTGTGAATGAATATGATACTACACGGCAACCGGTTTTAAAAAAGCTGTGTAGGAAACAATCTTTAATTCCGAAAAAAAGTTCGGGATAAAAATATTGAATTCTCCTGAAAGAGGAATGCGTAGGAAAAAAATAAATTCTACTTTTCAAAAAGTGTACTGTGGCCCTTTGGCTCGCCCCATAAAAAAAAGTACACCTGTGCGAAGCAGGTGTACTTTTCTGGCCGTGCAGGCTATTCCTTTACATCGGTATTCACTTCCTTGCTGAGGGTAATATCCAGGTTGTCGCCTCCCTCATTGAGCACTGCTTCGAGCAGGCTGCCTTCAGCTGGGTTGGTATTGAGGATGAACTCCGCCAGCGGGTCCTCGATATACTTCTGGATGGCGCGGTGAAGCGGCCTGGCGCCGAACTGCGGGTCGTAGCCTTTCTCGGCGACGAACTTCTTGGCGCCTTCCGAAAGCACCAGGCGGTAACCCATATTATCGAGCCGCTTGTGCAGGTCTCTCAGCGTGATGTCGATGATCTTGAAGATATCCTCCTGGTCGAGGCTGTTGAAGATCACGACGTCGTCTATCCTGTTGAGGAATTCCGGCGAGAAGGTGCGTTTCAGGGCGTTCTGGATCACGCTCTTGGAGTGGTCGTCGGCGGCTTCCTGCCGGGCTTTGGTGGCAAAGCCCACGCCCTGGCCGAAGTCCTTCAACTGGCGCACGCCGATGTTGGAAGTCATGATGATGAGCGTGTTCTTGAAATCCACCTTGCGGCCCAGGCCGTCGGTGAGCTGCCCGTCGTCGAGCACCTGCAGCAGGATGTTGTACACATCGGGGTGTGCCTTTTCGATCTCGTCGAGCAGGATGACCGAATAGGGTTTGCGGCGCACTTTTTCCGTGAGCTGGCCCCCTTCTTCATAACCCACATACCCCGGAGGCGCGCCGATGAGGCGGCTCACCGAGAATTTTTCCATGTATTCGCTCATGTCGATGCGCACCAGGGCGTCGTCGGAGTCGAAGATATAGCGGGCCAGGGCTTTGGCCAGTTCCGTTTTACCGACGCCGGTGGGGCCCAGGAAGATGAAGGAGCCGATGGGGCGGGTGGGGTCTTTCAGCCCCACGCGGTTGCGCTGTATGGCCTTGGTGATCTTCTTAATGGCCTCGTTCTGCCCGATGATGACGTGTTCCAGGTCCTGGTCCATGTGCACCAGCTTTTTGCTCTCGCTTTGGGCGACCCGTTTGACGGGGATGCCCGTCATCATGGAAACGACCTCGGCGATGTCCTCATCATTCACAGGGTAACGCTTGGTCTTGGCCTCTTCTTCCCACTGCACCTTGGCGAATTCGAGCTGGCGCACCAGCTTGGATTCCTTGTCGCGCAGGTCGGCGGCCTTTTCGTATTGCTGGTTCTTAACGGCCTGGTTCTTGTGCTCTTTCAGGTCCTCGATCTTTTTCTCCAGCTCCTCGATATGTTCCGGCACGTGGATGTTCTTGAGGTGGACGCGGGCGCCCACTTCGTCGAGCACGTCGATGGCCTTATCGGGCAGGAAGCGGTCGCTGATGTAGCGGTCGCTCAGCTTGACGCAGGCGCGGATAGCCTCATCGGAGTAGTTCACGTTATGGAACTCTTCGTATTTGGGCTTGATATTCTCTAGGATGTTGATCGCTTCTTCTGCGGAAGGCGGGTCGACCATCACTTTCTGGAAGCGGCGGTCGAGGGCGCCGTCTTTTTCGATATGCTGGCGGTATTCGTCCAGGGTAGAAGCGCCGATGCATTGGAGCTCGCCCCGGGCCAGCGCCGGTTTGAAGATGTTGGAAGCATCCAATGAGCCGGTGGCGCCGCCTGCGCCCACTATGGTGTGGATCTCGTCGATGAAGAGGATTACATCGCGTGACTTTTCCAGCTCGTTCATGATGGCCTTCATGCGTTCCTCGAACTGGCCCCTGTATTTGGTGCCGGCCACGAGGGCAGCCAGGTCGAGCATCACGATACGCTTGTTAAAGAGCGTGCGGGAGACCTTCTTCTGGATGATGCGCAACGCCAGCCCTTCGACGATAGCGGTTTTACCCACGCCGGGTTCGCCGATCAGGATAGGGTTGTTCTTTTTGCGGCGGCTGAGGATCTGCGAAACGCGTTCGATCTCGTTCTCTCTGCCGATGATGGGGTCGAGCTTGGACTCTTCTGCCAGCTTCGTGATGTCGCGCCCGAAATTATCGAGTACCGGCGTCCGGGATTTGGTAGTGCCTTTGCGTTGCTGGAAGCGGCCGCCCTGGCCCTCTTCTTCTTCGTAGGGGTCGTCCTGGTCGGACGGCGCCTGGGCGTAGGGGTCGATGTTGCCGGAGAAGTCCTGATCCTGGCGGACGTACTCGAGTTCGGCTTTATAGATATCGTAATCCACGTCGAATTGGTTTAGTATTTTAGAAGCGGGGTTTTCCTTGTGCTTCAGGATGGAGAGCAGCAGGTGCTCGGGGCTTATTTCTTCGCTTTTAAGCATCTTGGCTTCCAGGAAGGTCACTTTGAGCACCTTTTCCGCCTGTTTGTTCAGCGGCAGGTTGCCCACGTTGAGGGTCGTATGCCCTGCGGGAATGCGCTGCACAGAGTCTTCCACACTCTGCCGTAGTTCGGTAGCGTCGACATCCAGCGATTCCAGTACTTTCATGGCGAGGCTTTCCTTCTCTCCCATGATCCCGAGTAGCAGATGCTCGGTCCCGATGAAATCGTGGCCGAGCCGTATCGCTTCGTCGCGGCTTCGCGTGATGACTTGCTTGACTTTTGGAGAAAATCGCTTATTATTCATAGTTGTATTTCTCTTGCCGATGTAAAGTGGATAAACAATATTAGGACTAATTCTTTAAGATTACAAAAGTAAGCATTCTTTAGTTATACTACTTTTGCTCTGCAACTAAAACCATGCCAGTGCCACATTTGCAGGCCCTGTTATTATAATGCTTCAATAATAAAGGAAAAAACACAACCGTGCCGGCCCTTTCGCGCATATTTCTACACTTTAACAACTAAAGGGCGGGGCGGGTTTAGGCCCCGATGCCCTGCGGCGGCGCGTGCCGCAGGTTCGGGAACAGAATGTCAAAACTTTGAGCGCAATGCTAGGTAGACTGCAGTATAATTGATACTTTTGCAGGCTAGGAAATCACAACCACGAAATTTTTGTATGTATGAAATACTCCATCGATAAGCAGGAAAGATACACCGTGTTTCAACTGCAGGAGGACATGTTGAACTCGCTCATTGCACCTGACCTGAAATCGGAGTTTGTCATTCTGTCGAATGAAGGCGTGAAAAACCTCATCTTCGACCTGTCGGACGTCAAGTATGTCGATTCGTCCGGACTGAGTGCCATTCTGACAGCCGACCGCCTGTGGAAGTCGCTGGGCTCTTTCATCCTGACCGGCATCAACCATCCGAGCGTTGATAAGCTCATCAAGATCTCCCGCCTCGACAGCAGGCTTACGATCATCCCCACCGTTTCCGAATCGGTCGATTTCATCTTTATGGAGGAGATCGAGCGCGAGCTGAACGACGAGGAATAGGGGTAGGCGGCTGCTCCCGGGATACCGGCCCCGAAGAAACACCCGAAGAGTGGCGCTTTGAGCATAAGGCGCCACTCTTCGTTTACGACCCAATGGCTTATGCGTTTTGAGCTCACCCTGCTCGGCACCAATTCTGCGCTTCCTGCTCACGGCCGTTTTCCTTCCGCCCAGGCCTTACAGGTTCAGGGCAACATCTACCTGGCCGATTGCGGCGAAGGCGCCCAGATGCGGATGCGGGCCTTCGGCATCCGGGAGAGCAGAATAGGGCAGGTTTTCATCAGCCACCTGCATGGCGATCACATATACGGCCTCATCGGCTGGCTGACCTCACAGTCGCTCAACAACAGGACAGCCCCCCTGGACATTTTCGCTCCCCATGGGCTGGAGGAGATCATCCGGGTGCAGCTCAGGTATGCCGGGCCGCTCACCTTTCCGCTGGCTTTCCACACTATTGATCCAGATACGCATGGGCGCATTTTCGAAGATAAGCTAATAGAAGTGTGGACGCTGCCCCTGAAGCACCGGATACCTACCTGCGGGTTCCTCTTCCGGGAAAAGGAAAGGCCCCGCAACATCCGCCCCGAATGTATCGAAGCCTATGATATACCCTATCAGGCCATACCCGGTATCAAAGGCGGCGCTGATTTCCGGCCGCCCAATGGCCGCCTCATTCCGAATGCCGAACTAACTGTTGCGCCGCCCCGCCCTCATAGTTACGCATACTGCTCCGATACGGCCTACCACGAACCGCTCATCCCCCTGATCGAAGGTGTCGATCTGTTGTACCACGAGTCTACTTTCTGCGAAGCCCAGTCTGCCCAGGCGGCAGAAACAGGGCACTCCACCGCCCGGCAGGCGGCAAACATCGCCCGGCAGGCCGGTGTGGGCCGGTTACTGCTTGGCCACTACTCCTCCCGCTACCAGGATCTGAGCCCTTTCCTGGAAGAGGCCCGCGCCGTTTTTCCGAATACGGAACTGGGTGTGGATGGAGGGGTGTGGGAGGTGGGTGGCCAGCGCATTTAATAAAGTATCCTTCATCTTGCGCAGGCACGAAAGTATACATGAATGATCCGGGCTTTAGATGTATGCCCCTTCTGACAGCCTGGCTTCGATGGTGTTCGCTGAAAGAAGCTCTTGCCCTTTTGTCTTGGCACAAAAGGGCCCAAGGCTTTATGTCTTTTTGGACAATTCTACGGTTCGGTTTTCCAGCGCGTTTCCCAAGCCGTTTCGCGCCGTTTACCGGTATTAGATACCAGCCCTCCGGGCCGGGAACCAGGCTGGGCACATTCTACAAAGATGACGGCCCTCTGGGCCATTACCGGGCTTCTGGCCGGGCTAAGGCAGCCTGTTCTCCGACAGGGCCAGGCCCGGAGGGCCGGGAATGTCGGTAGCAAACATCCGCCCCGCGTGGTTAAGGCCCGAAGGGCCGTAATGTGAAGAAGGCAGATGCAGGCCAACTACGTCGTCCTTCGGCCAAAGCTGCGCAGGCGGCGGCTTTTTTGGTTCGTTTTTTGGCCGCCCAAAAAATGAACGGAAGGATTTGGCAAAACCCGGGATGGCTCGGGATAGCAAGACTTAAATCAAATGCGGTTGCCCTGGAGGGAGGTGGGCGGGGAATAAGAATTCAGGCACTAATCCCTATCTTTGTATCCAAGTAATGTTTAAAAAATAAATGCTTCATTGAAGGCGGGCAGGAAGATCATACACATAGATATGGATGCATTCTTTGCGTCCGTTGAGCAGCGCGACCACCCCGAGCTGCGGGGTAAACCCGTGGCGGTTGGCGGGGCGGGCTTGCGTGGGGTAGTAGCCTCGGCCAGCTACGAAGCGCGGCAGTACGGCGTACGGTCGGCCATGCCGAGTGTGACGGCCAGGCGGCTGTGCCCCCAACTCATTTTCGTCAAATCCCGCTTCGATGTGTACGGCGATGTGTCGAGGCAGATCCGGGAGATCTTTCACGATTATACGGGCCTTGTAGAGCCCCTTTCCCTCGACGAAGCCTATTTGGATGTGACCGCCCCCCGTCGGGGCCCGCATTCGGCGACCCTCATCGCCGAGGAGATCAGGCGCCGCATCCACGAGACGACCGGGCTTACCGCCTCGGCAGGGGTGTCGTTCAACAAGTTTCTGGCCAAGATCGCCTCCGATGTCAACAAGCCCAACGGTTTGAAGGTGATCACCCCCGAAGAGGCCGAGGCCTTTCTGGACGAACTGCCGATACAGTCTTTCCACGGCATAGGCAAAGTGACGGCCGAGAAGATGCGGCGCATGGGCATCTTCAACGGAGCAGGCCTCAAGCAGTTTTCCGAGGCCGCCCTGGTACAGCGCTTCGGCAAGGTGGGGCTCCACTACTACCGCATCGTGCGTGCCGATGACGACCGGGAGGTCAACCCCAACCGCATCCGCAAGTCCATAGGTGCAGAGCGCACCTACCGCGAGGACATTAGCTCGGTAGCGGAGATGAAGGAGAAACTGGACTACCTGGCCGAGGTGGTGTTTCGGTATATGGAAAAGTCCGACAACTACGGCCGGACCGTCACCCTGAAGGCCAAGATGCCTGATTTCAGGGCTATTACGCGCAGCCGCTCCTTCTCCGCGGAGGTACGGCGGCTGGAGGATCTCGTCGCCATAGCCTACGAGCTGCTGGAGGAAAACCGCGCGGATATCGACAGCGTCCGCCTGCTGGGGCTTTCCGTATCCAACCTGTCTAAGGAACACGTCTCTGAGGGCATACAACTGGAATTCGATTTCGACGGCCAAAACGAGGAAGTATGATACTGGTGATCTTTGATGTAGACGGCACGCTGGCCTATTCCGAGCGGAGGGACAGCCTGAGCTTCGCACGAGCCTACGAAAATATATACGGCAGGCAATTTCCCACGATCGACTGGCGGGCGTACCCCCACGTGACCGATACCACGATTTTCGATACCGTCATCCGGGAACACTTCGGCCGCGCAGTTACAGATGAAGAGGTAGAATGCTTTCAGGCCCACTATATGGACTTGTTGCGCGAAGGCCGCCGCGCTGCGCCGGATGCTTTCCGGGAGGTGGCCGGCGCGCGCCGGCTGGTCGAACAGCTGCTGGCCGGCGGGCGCCACCTGGTGGGTGTGGCCACCGGGGGCTGGCGCCGCCCCGCCGAGCTGAAGCTGGGCCATGTGGGCATAAACATCGGCCCCGAGCTGTTCAGCGGCGCCGACGGCAAGGTGAACCGGGAAGCCATACTGGAAGAAGTGATCGCCCGTGCGCAGCAGTTGAACGGCAGCGCCCCCACAAAGGCCGTATACATCGGCGACGCGGAATGGGACGTGCGCACGACGCGCAATATGCAGCTCAGCTTTATCGGCGTGCGCTATCAGGGCGACTGCGAGGTATTGTTAAAAGAAGGCGCCCGACACGTCATTCGCGATTTTCAGGACACCGCACATTTTGAGCGCTTACTGGAGATGGCGGAGCCGCCGGGAGGCCAGTAGGCCAGGAAACTATTTTCGGAGGGGGATTGTTTGAAATTGGAGTATGTGATGCGGGGTAAGGCATGGTTCATAAAAAATCTGAAATGCTTGTTGGTTTTTTAAAGATTAGCCTTATCTTTGCCTCGCCTTTGAAAAAAGGGTTGGAGATATCGAAATAATATTTCGGTTTTCCAGCAAGAGCCCGTAGCTCAGCCGGCTAGAGCACTTGACTTTTAATCAAGGGGTCCTGGGTTCGAGTCCCAGCGGGCTCACGAAAAATAAAGGGAGTAAGACAGTGTCTTGCTCCCTTTTTTATTTGCCCCGTACCTCCAAACTTTCGTTTGGAGCAGAATAAGTGTCACTCCGGCCGGAAGGCCGGAGTGACGGGTGGCATATTAGCTGTAAACGGCGTTTACAGGAACAAGCCTTTCCACAGCACCACAATCCCGGCAATCCCATAATCCCCAAAAATCCTAGTCAAAACAGCCCCGTAATATTCCCCTCATCATCAATGTCGATGTTCTCTGCTGCGGGCTGGGCGGGCAGGCCGGGCATCCGCATGATCTCACCGGTGATGGGGATGAGGAAGCCGGCGCCGGCAGCGATCTCGATCTCGCGCACAGTGACGACGAAATCCTTGGGCCGGCCCAGCAGCTTGGGGTTGTCGGACAGCGATTTCTGGGTCTTGGCGATGCAGACGGGCAGGCCCTGAAGCCCCAGGGTGGCGATCTTCTGCAGGTCGCTCTTAGCCTTGGGGGTGTAGTCGATCTCGCCTGCGCCGTAGATGCGGGTGGCCACGGTTTTGATCTTCTCTTCCACGGGCCAGCTCCAGTCGTAGAGCGGCTTGAAGGGCGCACTCTGGCCGTCGGCGATGGCGGCGACGGTATGCGCTAATTCCTCCGCCCCGGCGCCGCCTTTTTCCCATACGTCAGACAGCACTACCGGCGCGCCTTTCTGTTCACAGCGGCGCTTGATGACGGCCAGCTCTTCCGCGCTGTCGGTCACGAAGCGGTTCATGGCCACGATGGCGGGCAGGCCGAACAGGCCGATGTTCTCCAGGTGTTTTTCCAGGTTCTCCATGCCCCGCTCGACGGCCTCGGGGTCGTCGTCCTTGAGGTTGGCGAGGGGTACGCCGCCGTGGTATTTCAGGGCGCGTACGGTAGCGACCAGCACTACGGCGCGGGGTGACAGGCCGGCGCTCTGGCATTTGATGTCGAAGAACTTCTCGGCGCCGAGGTCGAAGCCAAAGCCGGCTTCGGTGATAACGTAGTCGGACAGGCTCATGCCCATGCGGGTGGCCAGCACGCTGTTGGTGCCCTGCGCGATATTGGCGAAGGGGCCGCCGTGCAGGATGGCGGGGGTGCCTTCCAGGGTCTGTACCAGGTTGGGCTTGATGGCGTCCTTCATCAGGGCGGCCATAGCGCCGTGTGCCTTCAGGTCGCGGGCGTAGATGGGCTTTTTATCGAAAGTGAAACCGACGAAGATATTGCCGAGGCGGCGCTTCAGGTCGCTCAGGCTTTCGCTCAGGCAGAGGATGGCCATGATCTCGGAGGCCGCCGTGATGTCGAAGCCGGTCTCGCGGGGAACGCCGGAGGCGGTGCCGCCCAGCCCGATGACGATCTTGCGCAGGGCGCGGTCGTTCATGTCCATCACCCGCTTCCAGAGCACGGTGCGGGGGTCGATGCCGAGGTTGAATTTTTTGTTCTGCAGGTTGTTGTCGATCAGGGCGGCCAGCAGGTTGTGGGCCTTTTCTATGGCAGCGAAATCGCCGGTGAAGTGCAGGTTGATGTCTTCCATGGGCAGCACCTGCGAATAGCCGCCGCCGGTGGCGCCGCCTTTGATGCCGAAGACGGGCCCCAGGGAGGGTTCCCGCAGTACGGCGGTTGCCTTTTTGCCTATGCGGCACAGGCCCTGCGCCAGGCCGATGGAAGTGGTCGTCTTGCCTTCGCCCGCAGGCGTGGGCGAGATGGCGGATACCAGGATGAGCTTGCTGTTGCGGGCGCGTTCGGGGTCGATGAGCGAGAGCGGCAGCTTGGCCTTGTGGCGGCCATACAGTTCGAGTTGATCTTCGGGGATGCCGAGCTGGGCGGCAATATCCCTGATGTCGCGCAGGGTGGCGGCTTGTGCAATGTCGATGTCGGTTTTCATTGCGTTTGGTTTAAAAGTTGGTTAGGAAGCCGGCCCTTTCGCCGAGGAGAAAAAGCCGTTGGGCTGCCAAAATAGTTAGTTGGCCGGAAACTAGCAAAATGATATATGGAAAAGGCAACATTTATGCTGAAAAGCAGTTACTTTTATAGCAGAGTTTTTTCATACTAGTCCAAAATTTCGGCCGTGCTTCTCAGGCACGGCTTTTTTATTTTCCCTTCTTACATCACCAGCTCATCGATCAGGGCGTTATCGTCATCCAGGGAGCGGAACAGGCGTGCGCGGAAGCGGTTTTTGGAGTTGAACAGCATCTCCGCCATTTTGTCGATAGCGATGAGGGAAAGCACGGTCTGGATGTAGGCGTCGACGAGGTCGTCGAGGCCCAGGCCCAGCTTGTTGAAATCGCGGCGGTCCATCAGCATCAGGCGGTTGGTGTCGCTGCCCCAGTTGTTGCCGTCTTCCTTGATGGACAGGTTGGTGCCCAGCATTTCCCAGGAGTTGGCGCCATCTTCGATGTGGTCGGCCAGGGGGACGCTGGCGCGCCGGGCGTAAACGCATAAGGGCCGGATGCCTTCATCGGTAGCGCTGACCATCATGCGCAGGTCGGCCACGTAGGTGTTGCCCTTCGAGCTCGGCACCGTGCCGATATGGTAGAGCTTTCCCCGGCTGCTGGTGGAGCTCCAATTGTAGTTGCCGATCAGGCTTTGCACGATAAAACGCTCGTAGTGGAAGTCGAGGGCCATAAAGGCGTCGAGCTCGGCTTCGTTGACGATGGTGAAAACGCCCTGCCCGGCATTGCTATAGGGGTTCTTGACGACGGCCTGTCCGCCCAATTTGCGCACCCATAGCGGTATTTCTTCCTTGTTGACGTCCCAGATGGTCTCCGGCGTCAGGATCTCCAGCCCGCTGTTGGCCAGTTCGCCGTTGAAGAGGTCGTAGGCCTTGGAGGCCACCATCTTGTTGCGCCCGCCTGCCAGGCAGGCGATGATGGGGTTGAAGATAGTCGTTTTGGTATGAAGGGGGAGCCGGGCCCAGGGGCGTTGGGTCAGGTAGCGGAAGGCGGCGCGCATGGGTTGCCATTGTCCGTCTTCGGTTCTGATATAGAGCACACCGTCCTTGAAGCGGGCGGCGGGGCTGGGGTCGTCGTGGTACCACGATACGAAGTGTACCGGCTCGTTGAAGGTGTCGGCCATGGCGCGGGCATAACCGAGCGTCTCCATGGGGTTTTTGTCGTAAACGACGGCCAGCCCGCCCGACATGCGTTTTCTGGCCTTGAGCTGGGGTTTGATGGTACGTTCCATCAGCAGGCGGTAGCCGCCCTGCTCTTTGTTGTCGTCGAGCAGCGGCATGGATTTCTGGCCGGAAGGGCAGGAGTTGTTCTCGATGACCACCATCTGCCGGTTGCCCTCTTCATTGGTCACGTGCATGAGGTCGGCGCCTGCCCAGATGAAGTGTTTCGGTTTATAGGAAAGCAGGCTGCGCAGGGTGTCGGCCTTGACCTTGGGGTGCAGGTGGCAGTACCTCTTGATGATGCGGTCTTCCTCGAGGTGCAGGAAGTAAGCGATCATGGGGTGGATCGTCGCATTCAGGGCTTTGGCGTACCAATGGTCGGCCGGTTCGAACTGGCCGGGTTGTACGAGTTGGGCATTCATGATATGGGCGGTATCTGATTCGGTATTTGGTTCAAACATGGTTAGGCCATTTACATGGGGCTGAAAGGTATTAAAATTTCAAGCGTACTGCTATGGCATCTTACTTTAATTTTAGGTTAACCATTCCGTTTAGAACGCGACGTGATGCAGCGGCACCGTGCGCTCGTCTTCAAAGCGAGCCATGGCGTTGATGAGCCTGAGCTCCTTGAAGTGTGGCAGCTCCTCTGCACGAATATGTACGGGCAGCAGCAGGCCTGCGTCGATCAGGGCGGCGCGGCGGGTGCCTGCCAGCAGCGGGCGTGCCGGGGTGAACCATTTGTGGCCGTCAAATAGTGCAATATTGGCGTGAGAAGTGTCGGTGAGCAGGCCGCGGCGCAGGAAGAGCACATCGCTGGCGCGCCCACGCAGGCGGTACAGCTTTTCTATGGCCTTGCGGTCGGCGTATTTGTAGCTGTAGCTCAGCGGCCCGCAGTCCACCAGCTTGAGGCTGTTCAGGGGCTGAAAGGTATAGGGCAGGAATTCTATGCTTTCGATCTGCTCGGCGTAGATGACGCGGCATTTGAACAGGCCGTGGCGCGCTTCCTCAGGCGGTTGAATGTCTTCCAGGCGGATGCCGCCCTGCAGGCCCAGCAGTTCGCGGCGGCTGCGCAGGAGGCGTTCCTGGTGGTAGGGCAGGTTGTCGAGCTGCCCGTCCTGGCATCGTATGGTTTCCAGTAAGAGGCGGCTCATGATACGAGTACTTCGGCGGTGGCGAGGAAAGGCAGGTACACTTTGCGGGCCATCTCGTCGTATTCTTCCGCCTCGCTGCTCTGAGCGGTAATGCCGCCCCCGCTTTTGAAAACGAGGCCGCCGGCGCCGGCTTCCAGAAAGCGGATCATAACGCCGCTGTCGAGGGTGCGCCCGTCGAACAGGCCGCAGACGCCGGTGTAGTACCCCCGGCTTTGCTGCTCGGCAGCCCGGATAATCTCCACCGTCCGCTGCTTCGGCGCCCCGCTGATGGAGCCCGCCGGAAGGAGCTGGAAGAGGATGTCGCCCAGCCGCTCCAGATAGCCGTCGGGCAGCAGGCCGGTGATCTCGGAGCTGCTTTGGAGCAGGCCGCCCTGATGGGTCTGTATCTCTTCGACGTAGCGGTAGCGCTTCACCCGCACCTGGCGGGCCACCAGACTCAGGTCGTTGCGGATGAGGTCGACGATAGTGGCGTGCTCCGCTTTTTCTTTTTCATTGCCGAGCAACAGGGCATGGGCTTCCGGAATACTGGCGTCGATGGTGCCTTTCATCGGGTAGGAAGCGATCTGCCCTTCGCGGATGGTGATGAAACATTCGGGTGAGAAACAGCTGAAGTGCTCTTTCCACCACAAGCGGTAAGGCGCCCTGCTGCGCAGGAAGACGTCCTTCAGGCCCAGGTTCGTAGCTACCGGCGTAGGGAAGGCCAGGTTGAGCAGGTAGGTGTCGCCGGCTGCCTGGTGGCGCTGTACCAGCTGGAACGCCCGGCCGTACTGCTCCCGGCTGATGGGGTGTTTTTCAAAAAGCACTTCTTCTATCGGGAAGGGTTGCAGCCCGTAGGCATTGCTGCGGCCGTTGATGTCGTAGAGCAGCTCACCGGCAGGGATGTCGCTGAGCCTCAGCACAAGGGGCTGCTGCATCTCGAAATCGACGGCGAAGAGAAAAGGCTCCCGCTGCCTGCCGTAACGGTTCATGCGCTCTATGGCTTCTGCGCAACTCAGGGTCTGGATCATTCAATCTTTTTATCTCGGCTATTCTGACTGCAAATCTACGGGAATGTAACGTATAAAAGGAAGCGGTAGTTCTATGGCAGTGCGGTTGCCTGGCGGCTTTCCCTTCTTCTCCTTATCTTCGCCCCAAAAACATGACCCGCCAGGAACTGTACGAGCAGATCAGAAGCAAGAGATCCTACCTCTGCGTGGGCCTCGATACCGAATGGGAACGCCTGCCCCGGCACCTGCTGAAGTACGACGACCCGGTTTTCGAGTTCAACAAACAGATCATCGACGCTACCCGCGATCTGTGCGTTTGTTACAAGCCCAACCTGGCTTTCTACGAGGCCCGGGGCGCGCGCGGCTGGGAGTCGCTGCGCAAAACCCTGGAATACATCCCCAAAGAGCATTTCACCATTGCCGACGCCAAACGCGGCGATATCGGCAATACCTCCACCCAGTACGCCCGCGCCTTTTTCCAGGAGCTCAGCTTTGACGCTGTAACGGTAGCTCCCTACATGGGCGAAGATTCCGTGGCTCCTTTCCTCGCTTTCGAAGGCAAATGGGTGATCCTGCTGGCCTTGACCTCCAACGCCGGCAGTCGCGATTTCCAGCTGGATACACAGGAGAACGGCCAGCTGCTCTACGAAAAAGTGATGCGCCGCGCCATGCAATGGGGCAGCCCCGACAACCTCATGTTCGTCTGCGGCGCCACCCACCCCGAAAAATTTGCCGAGCTGCGGGCCATCGCTCCAGAGCATTTCTTTCTCGTTCCAGGTATAGGTGCGCAAGGCGGTGATTTAGAGGGCGTTAGCAGCTTCGGCTTCAACGATCACTGCGGGCTGCTGGTGAACTCTTCCCGTGGCATTATCTTCGCCGGCAGCGGCGAGGATTTCGCAGATAAAGCGCGCGCGGCTGCGCTGGTGGTGCAGGGGGAGATGGCGGGGATACTTGGGGAGGGGTAACTTGGAGGGTTACACCCAAGCAACTAGCACCGAACCACCCTATACCCACTCCCCGAACTCATAAACCGCTGGATGATCCTCGTCGTTTCCGGGTTTCCGGGGTAGGGGCGGACGGCGTCCCGCAGCGGTTCTGTGTCTCCATTGAGGGCGTCCTGGGCGATGAAGCCGAAGCCCTGGAAGCCGCCGTTCTCGACCAGCACGACGGCCAGCTCGTCGGGGCTGCGGCCGTGGTCGAGGATGAAGAAATCTTCGTTGAATACGGTGGAGAGCTGTTCGCGGGCCTGACTGGCGCGTTCGTTGTAGTCCTCGGGGTTTTCCTTGCCGGCGCAGGCGCCGTGGCATTGTTTGAGGTGGTAGTGAAAACAGGCCCCTTTGCCGGGCTGCAGGCCGCTGAGGCGCGGGCACAGCTCATAAGTGGCCTGCATACGGCTGAGGTGGCCTTTGGCGTGGCTGAGCTTGGGGTATTCCGAAATGATATGGAATGAGGCGCGGTTTTTGGCCGTTACCTGTGCTATATCGAAGCACTGATACCCTTGTTCATTTTCAAAGGCATGCACCACAAAGGGGAAACGGCGCACCCGCTGAGCCCGGTTGACGGAGGGGCTGAGGCGCTTGATCTCGTGCGATTCCAGCAGCAGGGCGACGAGCTCGCTGCCGGTAAGCTCGTAGGAAATGTCGAACACCTGTTGTTGCAGCTTGCCCGCCTTTTCCGTTTTATCCGCAAAATGCTCCGCCACCCGCTTTTTGATATTGATGCTTTTGCCGACGTACACCACATCGCCTTTCTGATCGTGGAAGTAGTACACCCCGCAGGCATCCGGCAGGGCGTGTATTTTCTCCAGGCTGAGGTTTTTGGGTAGCAGCGACTCGCGGATTCCGAGGTTGACCATATCCCGGGCCGCTTTTTCGTTGTCCTCTTTGGCCAGGATGCGGCGCAGCAGTTCGGCGGTAGCAAGGGCGTCGTCGAGGGCGCGGTGGCGGTTGTCGACGCTGATGCCCATGCTTTTGATGAGGTTGCCGAGGCTGTAGGAAGGCAGGCCCGGGAAGGCCTTGCGGCTCAGCCGCACCGTACATAGGTTTTTGCGGGAGAAGGTGTAACCCAGGCGGGCGAATTCCTCGCGCAGGAAGCTGTAGTCGAAGCGCACGTTGTGAGCGACGAAGATGGCATCTTCGGTCATTTCCACTACCTTGCGGGCGATCTCGTAGAAGTGGGGCGCGCCCTGCACCATCTCCTGGGTGATGCCGGTGAGCTGGGTAATGCCATAGGGAATGTAACATTCCGGGTCGACCAGGCTGCTATAGGTGTCAATAATTTCCTGCCCATCGTGCAGGACAATGGCAATTTCTATAATTTTATCCCTGGCCGCCCGTCCGCCTGTGGTTTCCAGGTCGACGACAGCGTAGTATTTTTGCTTCATAATGCTTTATGCCGAAACAAAATGATGGCGAATTTAAAAAATATAGTTTTAATTTTAGTTGCTTTTCAACTAAATTGTGTCGCTTTGTCCAAAAAAGCGGCCGAACCCATGCCGGCTCAGGCGCCAGGCGCACCCCTTCAGGCCGGCGCTGAGCGCATGGATGTATACCTGCCGTTGCTGGCTGGCAAAACCGTCGCCCTGCTGGTCAATAATACCTCTATGGTAGGGAGCACTCACCTGGCTGATACCCTGTTGAGCAAGGGCGTGAAGGTAGTGAAAATATACGCTCCGGAGCACGGCTTCCGCGGTGAGGCCGACGCCGGCGAGCACGTCAAAGATGGCAAGGACAACCAGACGGGGATACAGCTGGAATCGCTGTACGGCAGCACGAGGCGGCCCAACGCGGGGAGCCTCGCGGGCATAGACTTGGTGCTGTTCGACATTCAGGATGTCGGCGCGCGGTTTTACACCTACATCTCCTCTATGCACTACATGATGGATGCCTGTGCCGAGTTTGGCGTCCGGTTTATGGTGCTGGACCGCCCCAACCCCAACGGGCACTATGTGGACGGCCCTATACTGGATACGGCCTACCGCTCTTTTGTTGGCATGCACCCGGTGCCCGTGGTGCATGGCATGACGGTGGGTGAGTACGCCCGGATGATCAATGGCGAAGGCTGGCTTAGCGAAGGGCGGCAGTGTATGCTGGAAGTGATACCCTGTACCGGGTACACGCATGCCACGGCTTATGCGTTGCCGGTGCGGCCCAGCCCTAACCTGCCCAATATGCGGGCCATTTACCTGTACCCCTCCACCTGTTTTTTCGAGGGCACAGTGGCCAGCGAAGGCCGGGGCACGAACGACCAGTTCCAGGTGTACGGGCATCCGGATTTTCCGGATGGTGATTATACCTTCACGCCGGTATCGATGCCGGGCGCAAAATCGCCCAAGCTGGAAGGTAAGCTGTGCCGGGGGCACAGCCTGGTGAGCCGGGCGCCCGAAGACATCCGTGCGGAAGGGCGGCTCAATTTCAGCTACCTGCTGGCGTTTTACCGCAATTTTCCCGATAAGGGCAACTTCTTCCTGGTGAGCCATTTTGACCGCCTGGCGGGTAGCGATATGCTGAGGCATCAGATCATCGACGGGAAATCGGAGGCAGAGATCCGGCAGAGTTGGCAGGAAGGCCTGGCCGTATTTAAAAAGGTGCGCCGAAGGTATCTGCTTTACGACGACTTTGAATAGGAAACCATCGCAGAATCTCCAATGGAGAACTTATTGCTTTGAACACTACAAAGCTTTTTCATGAAGATCATCCATACTTCCGACTGGCACCTGGGGCAGAAGTTCCTGTACAACGGCCGCGAGGCCGAGCACCAGATGGCGCTCGACTGGCTCGTAGACACCATTCGCAGCAGGGAAGTGGACGGGCTGATCGTAGCGGGCGATGTTTTCGACATCGGCAACCCGCCCAACTATGCCCGCAGGATGTACTATCGCTTTCTGACCCAGCTAATTCCAACCACCTGCAGGCACGTGCTGGCCACGGGAGGCAACCACGACTCGCCGGCTATGCTCGAAGCGCCGCGCGACCTGCTGCAGGCGCTGAACATCGACGTGCTGGGAGCCATTACTGGAGCCCTGGAAGATGAGGCCGTAGAGTGGCGCAACGAAAAAGGAGCGCTGGAAGCCGTTATCGCCGCCGTGCCTTTTCTGCGCGACCGCGACCTGCACTTCAGCGTGGCCGGCGAGAATGGCATGGAGCGGGTGGATCGGCTCAAAAATAGCATCCGGGAACATTACCGTTCGCTGGGGCGGCTTATCGAAGAGCGTTATGCCGGCGCCGGTGTCCCGTTGATCGCTACGGGGCACCTGTACGCTACAGGCGCCCAGGCCTCGGGCGCGCAGGACAACATTTACATCGGCAACAAGGAGAATATCGACGCCCGTGATTTTCCGGAAGTTTTTGCTTATGTGGCCCTGGGGCACATCCACCGCCCGCAGGCCGTAGGCGGCCTGGAACACGTTCGGTATTCCGGCTCCCTCATCCCGCTGAGCTTCAGCGAGACGAAGGACGACAAAAGCGTGTACCTGCTGGAGTTTGAAGGCGCGATGTTAAAAAAGGTAGAGGCACTTGAACTGCCCACTTTCCGCCGCCTGAAAACGATACAGGGGCCGCTGGAAAAAGTAGAGGAAGCCCTGAAGCGCTTCGCAGGCAAGCAGCGCGAAGGGCTGGCGCCCTGGGTGGAAGTGATCGTAGAAACCGATCGCCTGATCCCCCAGCTCGACCAGCGCCTGCACGAACTAACGGCCGATAAACACCTGGAACTGCTCAAGATCCGCCTCTTCAGGTTATACCAGGCCGCACAACAGGAACAGCTCATTCCAGAACTCGGCGACCTGGAAGAGCTCGAGGTTTTTAAAATGAAGTGCCAGAGCTATGGCAGCCCCCCCGAAGAGATGGACGAGCTGGTGCAAACATTCCTGGAGCTGCGGGAATGGATGGCGGGGCAGGAGCAAGGCACGGGACAAGCTGGAACCAGACTGGGTGAGGGGGAGGCTCCGTGACTGGGTGAACTTCCGCCAACCTGGAACCCACCTTCGCATAAAGCTTCGACGGACAGCGCCTGCAACTCTGGAACCTGGAACCTGAAACCTGTAACCCTGTAACCTGAAACGCTGGAACCTGTAACCTGCAACCATGAAGATCCTCCGAGTGACCATCCACAACCTCAACTCGCTGCGTTTGAAGCAGACGATCGACTTCAGCGCTGCGCCGCTGGGGCAGGCCGGGCTTTTTGCCATTACCGGGGATACGGGGGCGGGCAAGACCACCATACTGGACGCCATTACGCTGGCCTTGTACGGGCGGGTGCACCGCAACAAGGAAGCCAAAGAGGTACTGTCATACGGTGCAGTGGAAAGCCTTGCGGAAGTGGAGTTCGAAGTAAAGGGCACGGTTTACCGGTCGAGGTGGAACATCTGGCGGGCGCACAAAAAAGAAGATGGGAACATACTGGGCCCTGAACGGCAGCTGTCGCGCTGGGACCCGAAGAAAGAAGCCTTTGAGATACTCGCCGAAAAGGTTAAAGAAGCAGACCAGTTGGTTGAGGAAATAACCGGGCTGGACTATGGCAGGTTCTGCCGGTCGGCCATGTTGTCCCAGGGCGATTTCGCAGCTTTCCTGCAATCCGGCGAACGGGAGCGCAGCGGCCTGCTGGAGCGCATCACCGGGACGGAAGTGTATACCCTGTTATCCAAGGGTGCTTACGACCGCTTCAAGCTCGAACAGCAGAAATTGTCGGCCCTGGAACAGGAAAGAGAAACGCTGGAATTGCTCAGCGACGACGAGGTGGCGGAGGTGCGGGAAGAACGCCAGGAAAAGCAGCAGCAGGCCGAGGCCTTACGCTCAGCTTTGGAAAGCCTGCGCCAGCAGGTGAGCTGGCAGAAAAAAATGCAGCAACTCGAGGAACGCCAACACGTCCTGACAGCCCGGCTGGAGGAAGCGCAACAGCAAGAAGCGCAGGCGGCTCCTGAATATGCACGCCTGGAACGCCACCGGCAGGCACAACCCTTTGAAGGGCCGCTGCAATTACTGGATGAAGCCCTGTCGCAGCAACAGGCCATACAGCAGGCCATCGGGCAGTTGATGCTGTCGGCTGAGCAACTGCAGGCACAGGAAGCAGAGGCCCGGGAACAGCAACAACAGGCCCGGCAGCTGCTGGGCTCGGCCCGGGCTGCCTTCGACAAACAGGAGCCGCTATTGGAGCAGGTACTGGCACTGGACGTAGAGATCAGGGAAAAAAAGGAGCCTCTGGAGGCCCGCCGCCGGGAAATGGAGGCAGCACAAGCCGAATGGGCTGCCAAACAAACTGCCGCACAAGAACTGGCGGCCCGGATCGAAACACTGGAAGCATCCCTGGCCCAGCTCCGGAAGTGGTTGAAAGACAACAGGAGCGCCGCCACGCTGGTGGAGCACCTGCCAGCTATTCAACAGCATCGCGAGGAGCTCAGAGACTTGTACAAAGACCAACGGCAGGCCGAGCAGAAAGCCGGCAAGCTGGAGCAGCAGCTGGCGGAAAACCGCCAGTCGAGGCAAAAGACGGCCGGCGAGCTGGAACAGCTACAACAGGCCATCGCAAGGATGGAAGAAGATTTCCGGCAAAACACCCCGTCCAATTTTGCGCAGGGGCGCAGTGAACTGCTGGGCCTGCTGCACCGCGAGATCGAACAGCTCAGCCAGCAGAAACAGAACCTGGAAGAACTGCATCGCCTCAACGACGAATACCAGCGCCTGCTGGCCGAACAGGCCGCCTATGAAGAACGCCTGGAGAACCTTCAGAACGAAGAGCTGGCGCTCCACAAAGAGATCATGAACTCGCTGGAGGAGCTGGATGCCGCCACAGCGCACCTGGAATTCAAAAGCAATATTTATAGGCAGCAACTGCTGATCGCCAACTACGAAAAGGACCGGTCGGAACTGCAGCAGGGCGAGCCCTGCCCGCTTTGCTTTTCCACCCACCACCCGTTCCGCGACAAACCGGTAACTCCTTTTGCCGACAAGGCAAAAGCAGAGCTGGATAAGGCCCAGCAACATCAGAATACAGCCTACAGCCGGCACCGCGCATTGCTGCAACAACAGGACAAGCTCGAACTGCAGATCAGCGAACTGGCCGGCAACGAGCTGCAGCAGCTGAGTGGCCAGGCAGGCAGGCAGCTCGAAAAAATAGAGCTGCTGGAGCGCAGGATCGCCGAAGTAGGGCCAGAACTGGGAGGGCAGCACTTCGCCCTGGCCCGCAACCACCTGCTGGCGCAGCAGATCAGGGAATCCGGCCAGCTGATCCGCGAGCGGCAGCAGGCCCGCAACAGGCTCTCCGAACTGGCCGGCAAGCTGGATGAACAGGAAGCCCTTCGGCTCACGGCCGCCAACCAGCTCAAAGACCAGGATACGGAGATCAGGCTGCTGGAGCAAAGCCTGGAAAGCCAGCGCCAGCAGGCGGCCGGCTTTCAGGAGAAATTTGAAAAAGGGGTGCAGCAATTGAACAAGCTGCTTAAAAAATACGGGCAGGTGTTCAACCTGGATACTGCAGCACAGGTGTTCGAGGGGCTGCTGGCCCTGAAAAACGAGTGGGAAAGCAGGGTAGGGGAAGAAGCGCAGCAGAGCAGAAGCCTGGAACTGTCCCGGCAGAAGTACGAAGGCCTCAGCCAGCAGGCCGCCAAAGAAGAACAACGGCTGGCCGTGCAGGCCGGCCGCCTGGAACAGGAACGGGAAGCCCTGGCCGAACTCGAAGAACAGCGCCGGCAACTGCTCGGCGATAAAGACCCCCGGCAGGAGCGGCAACAGGCCCGCCAGCAAATGGAAGCCCTGGATCAGCAGCTGGAAACGGCGGGGCAGCGCCTGAACGATGCCGGCCTGGCCCTGGCCAGCGCCCGGCAATCGCTGGCAGAGAAGCAGGACGCCCTGCAAAGCACTTCGGCCCGTGCTCAGGAACTGGAGGTATCGCTGTTGGACAGGGCCGGCGAAGCAAGCTTCGATACGCTCGCCAGCTTAAGAGCGGCATTGCTGCCTGCTGAGGAAGTGCAGGCCCTGGAAAGGCGCCGCAAAACCCTGCAGCAGGCCCTGGCGGAAGCACAGCTCTCCCTGAAGAACGTACAGGAAGAGCTCGGGGCCGAACAGGCCAGGGCGCTGACGGGCGAAGCTCCGGAACAGCTCGAAGCCCAGCTCCAGGATCAGGAAGCTGCCTTCGGAGCGCTACAGCAGCGCATCGGAGCGCTGGCGGAAAAACTCGCCCAGCAGGAAAGCCGCAGCCAAAAGGCAGAGGAACTCGTGGGCCGCATCGGACAGCAAAAGCAGGAATACGGGCGCTGGGCCCGCCTCAACGATATCATCGGCATGGCCGACGGCAAAAAATTCCGCATCTTCGCCCAGGGCCTCACCCTCCAGAAACTCGCCCAGCTGGCCAACCAGCACCTGGAAAAGCTCAACGGCCGCTACCTCATCGACAAACGCAGCGACGACAGCCTGGAGCTGGACATCATCGACACCTTCCAGGCCGATAACCGCCGCTCGATGAATACCCTCTCCGGGGGCGAAAGCTTCCTGGTCAGCCTGGCCCTGGCCCTCGGCCTGAGCGACCTGGCCGGCCGCAAGGCCCAGATCCATTCCCTCTTCATCGACGAAGGTTTCGGCACCCTGGACGAGAGCACCCTCGACCTGGCCATCTCTACCCTCGAAAACCTTCAGGCCAGCGGGAAGTCCATAGGCATTATCTCTCATGTCAAAGCCCTGAAAGAGCGCATCTCTACCCAGATCGTGGTGCAGAAAAAGGGCAACGGCTTTAGCTCGGTGGAAGTGGTGGGGTAGGACGGCAGCCGGCAGAGCGATAGCAGGGCAAGGTTAAAGGGCCCAATGACAACCAATGCCTTAGCGGCGGAGCCAGCCGTCTCGCCCAAAGGGCGTTAACAGGCCAGCCACGGGCATCGCCCGTGGACGAAAAGGCGTTGTGGCGGAGCCTCGGGGCAAGGGCAAAGGAAGACGGGGCCCTGTCCCGTCATTCGCCTGTATGGTTGGGTTTCCAGTAAGCCGGACACCCGTTATCCGAAGTGCGCCGCCTACATTTCCTCCAGTAGCTTCCGTTTCATCAGCTGAAACTCCTCTTCCGTGAGGGCGCCTTTGTCGCGCAGTTCAGCAAGGCGCTCCAGTTTTTTGAGGGGGTCCTGGGCTTCCTGGCCAGCCTGTTCGCGGGCCTTCTTTTCTTTATCCCACTGTGCGGCCACGTCCTTGCCTTCCTCGTAGTAACGTTCGTAGGATGCCTTACCCTTCTCGGTGTCGAAGTCGAAGAGGCTGGCGCCGGTGCTGAAGTGGCGGATAAAGGTCTGGCCCACGGCATAAGTAGAGGCGCCTGACATGATGGACATGGATACGCCGCCCAGCAGGGTGCCTATGCCCGGAAGGGCCTTGATCATGCTGGCGCCGATGCGGGCCAGGGTGCTGCCCGTAAGGGTTGTGAGCAGGTTTCTGGCGAAGTCGCCGGAATAATCGGCGCCGTAGAGCTGGGCCAGGTTCTTGACCATATCCAGCTGTACGGCCGTAACGGCGGCAATGTCGAGGATAGGGATGGGCACCAGGCCGGCGCCCATGGAGATGAGTACGTGGTTCTTTACGATTTCCTGCGCGCGCAGGGATTTATCGGGAGATTCCATGTCGTTGGGTTTTGTGAAATTAAAGGTATCGTTTTTTGAACGTGACGGGGCATTATATCGACAATCCCTCCCGGATTATCGATTTTTATATTCCCTTTTCTGCCAATTTGCTTTAATTTGTGGGCGCACTATAAACTTCAGTACGAATGCAACAAGACTTAAAAGACCTTTTCACCGCCCGGCCCGGTTTGGACGAAAGAAGTGTGGCTTCCCTCATCAAAGCATTGGAACGCAATAACCAGCCCGGGTTCGACTATATCGAGTTCAAACAATCACTCGGACGGCTCCTGGCCCTGAATATGGATGAGGCTACGGCTTTCAGGTCGGCCTACGCCACGGCCTCGACGGTAGGGCTGACCAAAGATAAGCTCCTGCAGACGGCAGAGCTTTACAAAAAAGTACTCTTCAGCGAGAAACAACAATTTGACGCTGCGCTCCAGAAACAGATGGAACAGCGGGTGGAATCCAAGGTGTCTGAAGTGGAAAAGATGAAAAAGCAGATCGAAGAGTACAAGCTCAAGATCCAGCAGCTGCAGGAAAAGATAGCCAAGGCACAGGATACGATCGACCACGCCGATGAGCACATACAGGCTGCCAAAGAGAAGATCGAGTCCACCAAGGATGCCTTTGAATCCACCCTCCGGGCCATCCTGAATGATATCGACAAGGATATCGAGAACATCAAATCCTTGTTGTAAACAGCATTCCATAACCGCAAATTCTAACCACAATGGCTGATATCCCACAATTTGAAAACCCTGAGTTCAAGTCCCGTTCTTTCTGGAAAAAGCCGGAAGGCGTCACCGGCGCTATTTTCCTCATCGGCGTCATCCTGGGTGGCGGTTACCTGATCCTGTCCAACCTGACTTTCCTCATCGGGCTGGTGACGAACACCCTGTATCTGGCCCTGCTGCTGATCGCCCTGGCCGCAGTCGTTTATATGGTGCTCGACCCCCGCATGCGCAACCTCGTCTGGTATAGCTATAAAAGCGTGATGCGCTGGGTCACCGGCCTGTTCGTACAGCTCGACCCCATAGGCATCCTGAAGAGCTATGTGGAAAGCCTGCAGGACAACCTTGCCAAGATGCGCAAGCAGATCGGCGTGCTCAAAGGGCAGATGCGCAAGCTCACCACGTTGGTGGAGGACAACGAACGCGAGATCGATGAGAATATGAAAATGGCCAGCGCTGCTAAAGCTAAAGGCATGGATAATCAGGTGATGCTGTCCACCCGCAAGGCGGCCCGCCTGCGCGAAAGCAACGAAAAATACCAGGTACTGCTCCAGAAGATGGAAGTCATGTACCGCATCCTGACCAAGATGCACCAGAACTCCGAGATCCTGCTCGAAGACACCAAGGACCAGGTCACCCTCAAGGAGCAGGAACGCAAAGCTATACGTACCTCCCATTCTGCTATGAAATCCGCTATGAGCGTCATCTCAGGCGACCCCGACAAGCGCGCTATGTTCGACGCCGCCATGGAAGCCGTGGCCGATGATGTGGCCAACAAAGTGGGCGAAATGGAGCGTTTCATGGAAATGTCGGCCAACCTGATGAACTCAATAGACCTGCAGCAGGGCATCTTCGAAGAGGAAGGTATGGCCATGCTGGAAAAATGGGAAAAGGAAAGCACCCTTATGCTGCTCGACAGCGGCCGCCAGCCCAACACGGAAAGCCTCGACCTCGACGAGTCGGTGCGCCAGCCGGAGAAACGCAGCCAGAGCGGTGGCAAAGACAATTCCTACGAGAATTTCTTCGAATAAGCAAAGTATTGTCGTTTTAGCGCTCTGAAGCGGGAACGAGTCATGCGGATCAAGGGCCTGCTTAAGGAAAACCTGTAGAATAATTAACCGCGTAGGCCGCAGAGAACGCAGAGGTCTTTCGCAGGAAAGCCCGCGGGCCACTTGATCATCCTTTGCGCCTTTCTCCGCGTCTTTGCGCGGTTCAACATTTGCCGGGAATACCTCAGAGCTTATTTCTGAGGCAGCCCCATGGAAGAGCTGCCAGGACGCTCCCGGGCAGGTGGATAGGCCTAGGTTTACCCCCTGATTCGCATGATCTATATTTTTTATGGGTAAAAGTTTAACCCGGTACTGCTCCCCATATCCTGAAAAATTGCTTTTAGGTTTCATATTTGTAAACGCGCTTCGAGCCTTTGATTTCGTTTTTTACGGCAATACCCGTCGATTTTTTAATATTACCCCAATATTAAATTTTCGTTTTTTCTGGAAAATGTTGCCTGATGGAAAACACTTCAGCCTTATATTTACAGGCCTATTACTGACCGTTTTGAAAACAACCAGACAGATGCACACGATTAAGCTGGCCGTGATGGATATGGCCGGGACGACCGTTAAGGATGAGAAAGAAGTGGAAAACTGCTTTTACGAAGCAGCTGTACGGAGTGGCCTGCAGGCGAGCCGGCAGCGGATCAATGATATGCAGGGGCTGCCCAAACTGGTGGTGGTTCAGACATTGTGGGATGAGGCCATAGGCCGGGAACATGAGTCTTTTGCTCAGCGTGTTGACACAACCTATTTGCTCTTTCAGCAGATACTGGAAACCCACTACCTGTCCCATCCTGTGCTGCCGGCCGAAGGTGCGCTGGAAGCCTTTGCCTGGCTTAGGGCGCGGGGTATAAAAATAGCCCTGACCACGGGCTTTTATCGCAAGGTTTGCAACATCATCCTCCACCGTCTGGGCTGGGGTGCGGAGCTGGACGACAACTACATGGGCACAGAACAGGCCCTGATCCAGCTTTCCCTGACCCCAGACGAAACCGGAAAGGGTCGCCCGCATCCGGACATGATCCTCAAGGCTATGGCAATGCTTGGCATAAACAGCCCGGCGCAGGTTCTGAAAATAGGAGATACTCCTGCCGACCTGCAGTCAGGCCGGGCTGCAGGTTGCGGGCTGGTGCTGGGCGTAACCAACGGGACCCATAGCCGGGAAGCGCTGGAGTCCTATTCCAATGACGGCCTGTTGCCCTCGATGGCGGCATTGCCCGCTTTTCTGGAAGCGCATGCTGCCCAGTTTCAGGATTGACGTACCTTTGAAACTCATTTTAGTAAGATGCCGAAGGACGCTATTGAAAATATCGGGAAGAAACTGCGCAAACTGCGCCAGGATAAAGGACTGACCATACATGAGCTGGCGGAGAAGGCGGGGGTGACTAAAGGGTTTATCTCCAGGGTGGAGAACGTGCGCACCATTCCGTCCCTCCCGGTATTGCTGAACCTTATCAATGCCCTTGGAGAGCAGGTGGGGGCCTTTTTTGAAGATATTGAAGAACCTGGCCCCGACAGCGTCCTCATCAGAAGGGCCGGCGAGTTGCAGCCTTCCACTCGGGAAGACGCCGTGGGTTTTCTCTATTTTTCCATTTTCAATGAAACGCTTGGCGGCCTGGCCATTCAAACTTCCATCCTTGAGCTGGGCCCGGGGTCTCATCGCGAACAGGTGACCACCAATGGCTTTGAGTACAAGTACATACTTGAAGGTGAGATCGATTACGAGATCGGCCACGAAACATATACTCTTCGGGCAGGCGATAGCTTGTTTTTTGACGCCCGCCAGCCCCATGTCCCTGTAAATCGCTCGGCTTCTAAGGCCAGGATACTTGTGGTCTATTTCCTGATGCCGGACGAAAGGGGGTAATAAACAGTTCGATTGCAGTAAAAAGATACCGGGAGCAGATGATGGCGGCCTACAAAAAACACCGCCATGATCAGAGAACGGCTGGAGCGGGCTCCGCGCGCCTTGTTTGTCACCTATGCTATGTTGGCCGCCTTTGGCGCCTACTTTTGCATGTATGCTTTTCGCAAACCCTTTTCCGTAGCCACTTTCGAAAATGAGCCGTTGATCAGTGCCGGGCTGGCCTACAAGAGCGCTCTGGCCATTGCTCAGGTGCTGGGTTACGCCCTTTCCAAGTTTGTCGGGATAAAGGTCATTGCCGAGCTACGGCAGCGGTACCGTGCCTGGCTGTTTATCGGCTTGATCGCCCTGGCCGAGCTGGCCCTTCTGGGTTTCGCACTGGCGCAGGGGCACCGTTGGAACGTGGTATTCCTGTTCCTCAACGGCCTGCCGCTGGGGCTCATCTGGGGCATCGTTTTCTCTTATCTGGAAGGGCGGCGTTTTACAGAGATACTGGGCGCTGGCCTAAGCGCCAGTTTCATCGTTTCCTCCGGCGCCGTGAAATCTACCGGCCTTTGGCTGATGCTGGGGTGGGGGGTATCGGAATTCTGGATGCCCTTTGTCACGGGAGCCGTGTTCCTCCTTCCGTTGCTCTTTTTCGTCTATCTCCTGGAGCAGATCCCGCCACCCTCTGCCGAAGATATACGCCTGAGAACAAGGCGGGCGCCGATGGGCAGGGAGGAACGCCGGGCTTTTTTTAGAGCTTTTGCGCCGGGCTTGTTCCTGCTGGTGGCCTTTTATACCCTGCTTACTGCTTTTCGCGACTTCAGGGACAATTTTGCAGCCGAAGCCTGGCAGGCCCTGGGCTTTTCGGATACGCCCTATATTTTCACCGTTTCCGAGATACCCATTGCCGTTTTTGTCTTATTGATGATGGGCGCCACCATGCTCATTCAGGACAACCGGCGGGCGTTTCTGATGTATCAGTGGCTGCTGCTGGCCGGGGTGTTGCTGGTCGGGGTGAGCACCTGGTTTTTCCAGGCGGGCATCCTGAACGGCGCTATATGGATGGTACTGGTAGGCCTGGGGCTTTACACCGCTTATGTGCCGGTCAACTCCATCTTGTTCGACCGCATGATCGCCGCCTTTCGGCATCAGAGCAATGCCGGTTATCTGATCTACGTTGCGGACGCTTTTGGGTACCTGGGGTCTGTCGCTATGTTGCTCTATAAGGATTTCGGCGCTTCTGGCCTGGGTTGGCTGAACTTCCTGTCGGGAGCGGGGTATGTGCTGGCCATTGTTGGCGGTGCCGCCATCCTGGGCGCGATCGTATATTTCCGAAATAGGTACCGCATGCTGGATGCCGGTGTGCTAATGCAGCCGGGGAGGGTAGGGTTAAAGGTTGAAGGTTAAAGGCCTAAGGTTGAAGGTTGAAGATCGCTTCAATATTTTCTTTGGCAAAGCCGGCAGCGGTGGTCATGCCTTTGCCGCCGATAGCAGTAGCAATATGGATGTGCCCATCCAGCGTATGTTGGAAAATGGCGTCGGCCTTGTGCTGGGCATAGATGCCATACCATGCCTTTCTGATCTCCCAGTGGGGGAGGCCGAAGATGCGGCGGGCTTCTTTCAGCATCAAAGCGTTGATCGTTTCATCGAGCTCATAACCCAGGAGGCCTGCGTCGGGGGCGTCCTGGTATTCGTGGGAGTCGCCCAGGTATATTGTGCCCTCGGCCGTTTGCTTGAACAACAGGTGGATGCCCAGCGCCCGCAGCTCAGGCTGTGCGGCATCATGATCCATGGCCTGATAGGACGGGCATTCCCTGAAACTTTCATAACGCCGGATGGTCAGCCCGGTAAGCACATTACCAGGAAGGGAATAACCCGTCTGAGGCTTCGTTTCCAGCATCTGTAATTTGGTGACTTCGATATTGGCTGCATAAAACAGGCTGGGGAAAAGGGCCTGAAAATCGGAGCCGTTGCAAAGGGCTACCTGGCTGGCGTGATAGACATCGCCTGTTGCCGTTTGAACAGTGCACACGCCATTCGCGTACGCGCAGGCTGTAACGTTTTGCCGGTTTCGGTAAACCACGCCTATGTTTTCCCGAAGGAAATCGATCAGCTGCGAAGCCAGCACCCGGGAGTCTGCCGTGATCTCTTCCGGGAAATAGAGCGCGCCTTTTGCATAACTGCGTTTCAGTCCGGGTAGCCGATGGCAGGCCTCTTCGGCGGTTAGCATGGCCGAGGGGTAATCGTTGGCTGTGTTGATCTTATGCAATTCTTCCAGCAGCGTCATTTCCTCTTCATCGGAGGCGACGTAGGTGCTGCCTTCGCAGCGAATGTTCAGTCCCGCTGAGGCCTGCAGCTCCTTATACAATCGGGTGGCATAGATGCCGTACTCCTGCCATTTTCCCTGCGGCATGCCTGAGGGCACCACCTGCCCGAAATTGCGCACCGTGGCGCCCTGCGGGCTGGGGTTTTTCTCCAGCAGGAGCACCGACAGGCCCATGGCTGCGGCGTGGTAGGCGTGGAAGATCCCCAGGATGCCAGCGCCTACCACGATAAAGTCGTATTTCTGTGCCATTATCGCTTGTTGAACATTTCACCTATAACGGCGCCGGTTTCCTGTTCGTTGCTGTAGTCCAGCCCAAGGAAAGCCGCGGCGGTCTTAGCTACCTGATTCTGCCAATGCTGGCCGGGCCCGGCAATTTCGCCCAGTGGCGGCGTATCGGGGCCGATAGCAGCCATCCAGATGGCGTTGGAGCCTTCGAAGGTTTTGCCGTGGCTCTTCCATTCCGATTTAGGGGAAGTGCCCCGCCCGTGGTCGGTGGTGATCAGGAGAGTCGTTTTCCCGGCATAGTACGGGTCGCTTTGTATATAGGACCACAGTGCTCCGATCCACTGGTCTGTATGGTAGGCCGATTTCAGGTAATGGTCGTAACGGCCGTCGTGGGCGAAATCGTCGGTCTCGCCGTAGGATATAAACACCACCTTTGGATGGCGCTTTTTAATGAATTCCAGGGCGTAGTTGTGGGTAAACGCGTCCAGCCGTACGCCGCCCCAGGGGCTGGGTACGGTGGGCTGTAATTCGTTGAGGAAAAGTTCGCGGCTGCTCAGGCCATTGCCTTCGGCCAGCTCGAAGCCTGCGTTGACGGGGATGCCGCTGCGCTCTTCGTTGATGATGAAGGGAAAGACGTCCCAGGAGCCGAAGGCGGCCACCCGGCCGTTGTATTCCGGTTTCCGGTTGATCCATTCCAGGACTGTGACGTTCGGGTTCCAGATCTTGCTGTTGGAGTTGATCCGCGGGTCGCTGTAGCCGGTGAGTATCTCGTTGTAGCCAGGGTAGGAGAACCAGAAGAAGTTGGTGACATCCACTTTGTTGCCCAGCCACCTGTTGCCGTAAAGCTGCCCGGTTTGTGCCAGGGTGCTCCAGAACCAGGGCATGAGCTTTTTGCGGCGCTCCTCTGGCGTGGGAGCATCAAAAAGGGCCAGCAACTGGGCGGTATCCTTTACGTATTCCGGGTCCGTCATGAGACTGTCCACCGCGCCTCCGTATAACTCCTGCCAGCGCATGCCGTCGAGGGTGATGATGAATACATTTTCGGTCTGTTGGCCCATGGGCTGGGCCTGGGGCCGGACGGTGACGATCGTCAGCAGGAAAAATAAAGTCAGGTAACGCAACATGGTTTTTCGTTTTGTTAAAGGTTCTGGAAAACTTCACGCAGGGTATCGGCGATGAAATCGGCCTCTGCCTTGTTTATGATCAGTGCCGGGCGTATGGCAATGACGTTGCCATCGATCAGTTTAAAGGCCAGCCCTCGTTTCATGCTTTCGTACATGGCCTTTTCCGCAGCTTCGAAGGCCCTTTCTTTTGTCTGCCGATCTTTGACCAGGTCGACGGCCAGGTGCAGCCCGCGCCCTTCGATATGGCCTATGATGGGGAACGCTTCCTTGAGCTCGAGCAGCCGTTCTTTAAGGTAGTCTCCGAGCTGAGCCGCGTTTTCCACTAACTGGTGCTGCTCGATATATTCCAGTGTGGCCAGGGCGGCGGCACTGCATAGCGGGTTTTTTTCATGGGTAAAATGCCCGATGGAGCGGTGCTGCAACACATTGTACTTGTCGTGGGTGATTATGCCGGCAAAAGGCACCAGCCCGCCGCCCAGTGACTTACCAAGCACCACTACATCGGGCGTCAGGTAGTGCTCGCAGGCAAAGAGCCTGCCCGAGCGCCCTAGCCCGCAGACGATCTCGTCGAAAATGAGCAGGGCGTCGTGTTTGCGGCAGATGTCCTGAACGCGTAACCAGTAGTTGGTGGTAGGGACAACCGGAGTAGAGGTAATGGCCGTGCCCACGATGCAGGCGATGTCGGGATGCCTTTGTACGATCACTTCGATCTGCCGCAAGTATAACTCGTCGATGGCCTCTTTGTCTTCAAGCCCCCAGGGGTTGCGGTAATAGTTCGGGAATTCCACGTGGAAGGCGCCGGGGACCATAGGGCCCTGGCCTACCATGAAGTGTTCGGTACCTCCGATGGTGGCCGCCTGGTAGGTCGTGCCGTGGTAGTTATCCCAGAAGGAAATGGTCTTCCACTTGCCGGTTACCTGTTTGGCCAGGATCACCGCCATTTCGACGGCCTCGGAGCCACCGGGGCAGAAGAGTACGCGATCCAGGCCTTCGGGGGCGAGCCGGGCCAGTTTTTTAGCTAGTTGTATGGCGGGAATATTGGTGTAACGGCGCGGCGTAAAGGCCAGTTGTTCTTCCAGTTGCCGCTGTACAGCGGCGATGGCCGCCGGGTTGCTGAATCCGACGTTGTGCACGCCATTGCCATGTAGGTCCAGGTATTTATTACCCTGCATGTCATAAACATAAGCGCCTTCCGTACGGCTGGCGACGTTCATCACAGGGGTAGAGAGGGCCTGGTGCAGGAAATACCGGGCATCCTCTTCGATCCAGTGGCGGGTTTCTCCTTCATGGTGCTGGAAATAGTCGAGGCGGTTTTCCGTTTGGTTGGCATCTCCTTGTTGGATGTATGTCGTAGGTGTCATTTGAGCTTATTGCTGTTGTTGTGAAAAGTCTTTTAACCGGGCCAGCTTGTCGGCGTTGAGCAGGCCCAGGCCGGCATCCAGAAAGGCCCGCCAGGCAGTTTCGGTTTGGGGGCTTCCCCACAGCCGCAGCAGTTTTCCTTCTGCTTTAGCGCGCTGCGCCAGGGCTTGCAGGCGCTGCCGCTCTTCCTGAGGCATGCTGCCGGTACCGTCCCAGTGAAAA
Organism: Lewinellaceae bacterium; assembly: GCA_020636255.1. Lineage (GTDB taxonomy): Bacteria > Bacteroidota > Bacteroidia > Chitinophagales > Saprospiraceae > JACJYE01. The sequence continues at coordinate 248,036 of JACJYE010000006.1, read as the reverse complement.
TATTTGGAATAGCTGTCGCTGACCACCGGCATCAGGCCCGGCGGGTAACCTTGCCCCAGCTCGCCAGGCCTGCCGTCGAGGGCAGCCAGGCGGTTGCTGTCGGCCGCTACGGCAGCGAATGGGCGGTTACCAGAAAGGAAAACGGTAACCGCCCCCGGGTTTTTCGCGTCGTTTTGATAAGAAACCAGGATCTGCCGGTAACCGGCAAGTTGTTCTTTGAGCACTTTATAAGTGGCCTCCGCACCGGTTTTAATATCGATCATCAGGTAGAAGGGCCCTTCGTAGCCTTTGTACACCACCCCTCCATTAGCCTGAACGATCTCCTGCAGGGGATTGAGGTACAAAGCTTTTAGTGTGCGCTTTTTATGCTTTCGCCAGGGCCTGCCATGGGAGACGTACAATTCTCCGTCGATGAGGTGCACGTCGGCCTCTACGCTGGTAAAGCCATTCGCCAGCGCGTCCAGCAACGGGCGCCGGTGCCTGTAGTCGTTATGGGCATGCGCGTAAGGGATGGGCAGCACCTGGCCCGTAAGCACAGTGGTAGTGATCAGCGCGATGATGGCCAGTAGGGTAGGGCGAAGTCTCATAGGTTATTTTTGAATCGTCAGAAAATCCCGCATCCTTCCTTCGGTATCGAACATGCGCAGCTGTAGTTCATCCCCTTCTACGCTGACAGTAAAGTAATGGTGGCCCCGGTACGTTTTGGCAGAAAACCAGGCCCTGGTAGGCGCGAAATCTTCCAGGTTGCCGCCGCCGCCACCGCCTTGAAGGTAAATAACGCCATTGCGCTTGTCCACGATATTGTCCAAGATAGGCAATGTGCGCTGGTAGGTGTGGAGATGGCCAAATAATACGATATCTACTCCGTATTTTTCATAGAGCGGGACGATCTGGCGGACGCCCGGGCTGCCCTGGCTTGAAGGGCCCGCCCAGCTGTCGCCGTAGTCGTCTTCATCAGAAGAGTAGGGGGCATGGTGGTGGCAGACGAACTTCCACCTGGCAGTGGATACCTTGAGCTGGGCTTCCAGCCATTCGTACTGCTCGCCACCGGGTGCGAAATCGTCTTCCCGGTTGCTGTCCAGCATGAAAAATTCCGCATTGCCATAGCGGAAGTTGTAGTACGCTTCGGGATCGGGAAGTTTGTGGTACCGTTTGTACCAATAGAGGTCAGCTTCGCCGTTGCCGGCAACCGGAAAGACGGGTATCCGGCTGGACAAGGCTGTTATGCCGGTAAAATATTCGTACGGCCATTCGAATTTATGGTGTTCCATGCCGCCGTCGGTCAGGTCGCCCAGGTTGAGCAGGAAATTGGGGCGTTCATCCCAGATGAGTTTGGAAACCTGGAAATTGATGTGTGGCCGGGCTTCCGTATCCCCGATCACGGCAAAGGAGAAAGGCACATCTTCGGCCGGCGCCGTGGCAAAGGTGAGCGTGCCGCTGGAAATGGTTTTGCCGTGTTCGTCGGTGAGTAACAGCTCGTAGAAGTAGGGGGTAGCCGGAGCCAGGCCGTCCAGCGTAACCGCTTCGATGAAATGGCCTTCGTCGATCTCGGGCTTTTCGGAGGCGTCAATAGTGGTTTGCTGGCTCAAAGGAAGGCTGGTGCCGTATTTCAGCACGGCCTTCCTGGCCCGGAGGCTGCTCTCCCAACTGATGTTGATGCTGCCGGGCGTGACGTAGTGCAGGTAAGGGCCGGCCGTGAAGTGAAAAATGCCGGGAAACAGCCTGCCTTGTTCTACCATTTGTTCGTAAGCTTCCAGGTGCTGTCCAACCTGGCCTTCCGTCAGGGCGTGATCATACAGGCGGAACCCCTTCAGCAGATTTGCCAGCTCCATGTAGGGCTCGTTTTTCAGGTAGGCGGCCAATTCCATCTCGGCATGTTCCGGCAGCGGCGCCCGCTGCGGGATGTCCATCTCTTTCATCAGCTTGCCGTTGAAATAGAGCCTGGCGGTATGGCCGTCGTAGGTGGCGACAATATGAAGCCAGTATTTCTTGAACCCTCGGCTGATCGTGGCCTCCAGTAGCTGGCTGAAAGGTTCGCCCAGGCCATGCATGCTGAATACGATCTGGTTGCCGTAGTAGCCCAGCAGCCAGGCCGGCGGTTCGTTGATATCCCGGCTTTTGATGGCCGCCAGAGCGCCGATGGGCTGGTTGACGTGGTTGACGAGCCACATCTCCACGCTGAAAGCGCCCTCCGGCATATCGGCTTGTGGCAGCACGTTGACGAAACGCTCGGTTGGTTCCTGTTCTTTGAAAAGGAAGGGATAGCTCAACACGCCGACCGTGCCGATGTTGGAACGGGGAGCATCAAGCCTGGGCCCCGGATAGTTGGCCGCCCGCCCCGGTAGCCGGTAGTCGGGCTGGAACGTCCAGTCTGCTATGGGCGGCTGAGCAGCCAGCTGGATGCAGAGCAATAGAAAAAAGCATAAGGCTGGGAACTTCATGGTTGTCTTTTTTCAAATGTGATGTCATCGAGCAGCTGGCCGTCGAGGCCTATGGCCTGGAACGATACTTTTTCATGGCCTACTCTGAACTGGCCGTAGTGGTAATCCTTCACCACTTTATCCATCACCGGCGCATCGGAGGATTCCGGCGGTTCCAGGCTGCCGCCGGCGCCGCCCAGAACGATGAAGTGGGTTTGCTGCCGCCCATAATTTTTGGTAAGGCGCTCAAAATCGTGGCAGTGCCCCGAAAGTACAAAATCGATCCCCGCCGGCTCGGCCAGGCTGTCGGCCAACTGCCTGATGAAGCCGTCGCCGTGGTAACCGGGCCAGCCCTGGGCGTAGGGAGGCTGGTGCAGGAGCACGAACCGCCAGCGGGCGTTGCGCCAGGGCTCCGATTGTATTACCGTCTCCAGCCAGTGTTCTTGTGTGCTATCGATGCCCAAAGGGAAATTCTGGTTGGGGTCGAGGGCGAGGAAAATGGCGTTGCCGTATACCCAGCTGTAATAATTGGGCCAGGCTGAATAGCGGTGGTAATTGGCGGAATACAGCGAATCGTAGTACCCGTCATAGTCGTGGTTGCCCGGAATGAAGTATACGGGGCTTTGGCTGGCCAGCGGTTGCAGGCAGTGTAACATGGCCCGCCATTGCCAGGTGTTAACGCCGTCGTCTACCAGGTCGCCCAGCCCAATGGTGAAGTGGGGATGGCTTTGGGCCATCTGCCGGTTATGTTCCCTGAAAACGCGCCAGCCGCCCTGGCTGTCTCCCCAGGCGGTGAATGTGAACGGCACGCTTTCCCGCCTGGCGATGGCCGCTATCGGGCCCGCCTCGCCGTTTATTACAGGCTGGTAATAGGCCGTATCGCAGGCATTGGCTTCCGGTGGGAGGGCGAATGCCCAGTAGTTGTCATGATAGGCACCCTCCAATGGCCTGTCCACAGCACCGTGCGATGACCCCCAGCGCAGTACCGGGGCAGCTTGGCCGGGGCGGGTTTCCATCATGACAACCCACTGCCCCTCAGCCGTACGCTGGAGGTAGGGGCCGGCCATGAGGGGGGAGCTGCTTTCTTCAACCTTGCGAAGGCGCCTGCCGGGGTATTGCACGGCAGCGAGGTATACCTCCAATTCCTGGGAACTGATGCTGTCTTTGTCCAGCAGTTGCCGGAGCAGTGTTTTTAGCCGCTCGTAAGTGTCTTTTTCATCCGTGTAATGCCGGTATTGATCCTGGCTGAGCAGCAGGGCCCGCCTCAGCCCCCCCTTCATCGCGTTGTTCAGCACGCGGATGGTGAGTTGCAGGCTGTCGGGGCTGTTTTGTGGAAGGAAGTAAAAATACCCCTGGCTGCTGGCCACCGGCTGGGCGTTGGCGAAGAGCTGAGCGCCATCGTCGGCGTCGATGAACAAAACGCCGGCAGGGCTGTCGACGATCGTTTTTTGGTACCACAAGGGGTGGTTGGGAAGTAGAATTCGGTGCGGCAGGTCAACGGTGGTGTCGGGCTGAGGTTTTGAAAGGGAAGAAGCGATGGCCCCTTCAGACGGGCTGCCATTGGCAAAGGCCCAGTTGTCGTTTAGGTTCTGCCCTTCGGGTAATTGGGGTTTTTTCAGCTGCAGGAAGGCGTTTATGGCCTTCCGCTGGTTGGGCGAGGACAGGTTCAGGCTGTCGGCGAAGTAGGGCAGGGTGTTGATGGCAAAGCCGGAGAGGCTGTCGGCAGTCTGTGCAGGCAGGCAGGTGTTGAAGAGTAGCGACAGCAAAACGAGCAGCAGGGCTTTATCATTCATTGGCAGGCCGAGGCTTGGTAGTGTGGCGAGCACCGAAGTGCCCGCCACATACTAAACTACACGCTCACTAGTTTATGAAGATTATTTTAAATACCACATTTTGGTGTTGATGTCGTCAGCCCCCTGGCGGCTAACCGCTTCTGCCCGGTTGGCCGTGTTGAGCGACTGCTCGATGATAGGGTAGATGAAGCGCACCGGAATGCGGCCTTCATTCTGGTTGTCGACTGAAGGCTGCAGTTGGGGGTAACCCGTGCGGCGCCAGTCAAACCAGGCTTCCATACCCTGAAAGTAGAGGGCGATCCACTTCTGGGTGCCGATCTTTTCCAGCTTCTGGGCTTGCGTGCCCGTATAGGCCACATCCGGTTGAGCAGTATAACCGGCAGGTGTTTCCAGTCCATAGAACCCGAAAGAAGCCTGAATGCCCTGTTCGTAATAGGTTGAGGCATCGCCGTTCACCCAGCCTTTTTCGGCAGCCTCGGCCAGCAGGAACTGCTGCTCGGCGTATGCCATGATGACGCCTTTAGCGATGCCCAGGCCCTCCTGGGTGATGGCTTCTTCGTAGAAGAATGCGCTGATGCGCGACTGGAACTGCGGGCCGCCATTGTACTGCAAGGCGCTGACGTCGTCCAGCCCGTTAGGGATACCGACGTAAACGGGGTTGTCGCTGCCCTCGGTTTCCGGAGTGGGGCGGAAGAAGACATCAAGCCGCGGGTCGCCAAGTTCTACCAGCTTATCCAGCATCGTCTTGCTGGCGCGGAACTCGTTGAACGAGCCGATACGGGTGGTGTACAGCGGGAACTGGTCTGGGAAAGAAGCCGTATAGCGGTATACGGCGCCGTCTTCTACTGCACTGAAAATGGGGTTCTGTGAGGGGTTGCTGACGATGGCCGTCAATTCACCTTTTACATCGCGCTTGTTTGAAATGCGCATCAGGTACCGGATGCGAAGAGCGTTGGCCAGTTTGCGCCATTGGTCGGTATTGCCGTTGTATACCAGGTCGCCGGCCACCACTTCGCCGGTGGTGCCGAGGATGCTATTGGCTTCCTCCAGGCCGGCCAGAATACCATTGTAGATATCTTCCTGGGTATCGTATTTCGGGTAGTTGATGCCGTCTTTGCCGTGGATGGCCTCCGAATAGGGTACGTCGCCGTAGGCGTCGGTGGCCAGGGAGAACATCCAGGACTTCAGCACCAGAGCGATGCCTTTGTAGTTGTTTTCGCCTTTTTCCTCACTTTGTTGAATGATGTTCTCCAGGTCGCGGGCATTATCGTAAACGGAATTCCAGATGGAATTCAGCTCGCCCCAGAGGTAGCGGTCCTCGTTCACGAACTGGTTCTTCGCCGTCTGCTGGATGACTATATTTCCGATGCCCCAGGCTTCCCCCAGCACCGTGCTCATGATATCGCGTTCTATCTGGGGCAACAGCAGGGCCGAACTTACCGATACCGGGGCGTTCTGGTTGGTGTTGATCTCATCGAAATCGCCGGTGCATGACGCCGAAAAAGCGGCCAGTCCGAGGATGAGAAGGGGTTTATTGATCCATTTTTTCATGATAGTCGAATTTATATGCCCGTTAGGATGCTCCGGGTGGCTGGCGGTTGTTCGTTTTTCCACCACTCGGAGCATCCGGCCAGACGGTAATTAAAATTTGAAGTTCAGGTTAACGCCATAACTGCGGGTTGACGGAAGGGCCACCGATTCTACGCCGGGGATCACCGTGCCTCCGGAAGTGGAGGAGGTTTCCGGGTCGATGTGCGGCACGTCGGCCCATAATGCGAGGTTGCGGCCCACCAGCGAAATGCTGATATCTTTGATGGGGGCCTTGCCCAGTAAGCGGTTTGGCAGGGTATACGACAGGCTCAGTTCGCGCAGTTTGACGAAGGATGCGTCGTAAACCATAGCTTCCAGCAGGCGGCGGCCCAGGGTGATAGACGTATGCCATTCGCGGGCTGCCAGTTTGGTGGTGTTGGGGCTGAAGGTGCCGTCGCCGTTCTGTACTACGCCTTCGCCGATCACGCCATTGCCATCCAGGCTGAGGTCGTAACCATTGGCGCGGCCTTCCAGCGTTTCGATGATCTGGCCACCTTCGCGGCCAACCGTTTGCGTATGCGAGTACACTTCGCCGCCATAGCGCACATCAAAGAGGAAGCCGAGCGAGAGGCTTTTGTAGCGGAAGGTATTGCCGATGCCGGCCAGCCAGTCGGGGTTGTAATTGCCAAGCAGGATGGTGGTGGCCGTCGGGATGGGCTTGCCCTGGGAGTTGTATACGACCTGGCCGACGTACTGGCCCGTGGGGTCGTAATACTGGCTGCTGGGGTCGTCGCTGACGCGCTGGAAACCGATGCCGTACATGTTGCCCATTTGCTCGCCAACCCGGGCTTCCACCGTCATGTAGCGGGAAGCCAGTACGTAGTTGGTGAGCTCTTCACCCGATTCCGGGTCGGTATACAATTCTTTCACCTTGCTGCGGTTGGCCGAGAAGTTCAGGTTGATGTCCCAGCTGAAATTGGGGCGTTCTACCGGCGTCACCAGGATCGCGGCTTCTACGCCGTAGTTGTTGATCAGGCCGGCGTTGATGATACGGGAGGTATAACCCGAAGTATTGGTGATCGGGATGTTCAGGATCTGGTTGCGCGAGCGGGTGTTGTAGTACGTCAGGTCAAGGCCGAGGCGGTTGTGGAAGAAACGCACGTCGACCCCCGTTTCTATCGCGGAGCTGATCTCAGGCTTAAGGCCCGGGTTGACCAGGACAGAAGACTCGGAGTATGCCGGAGCGCCCTGAACGGCGGTTTGCGCATTATAGACGGCTTCCAGCTGGAAGGGGTCGGTATCGTTACCTACCTGGGCTACGCCAAGGCGTACTTTGGCGAACGACAGTGCGCTGTTGTTGCTCAGGTTCATGATCTCGCTGACCACTGCGCTGAGGTTGGCGGCGTAGTACAGGTAGCTGCGCGAGTCGGAAGGCAGGGTCGACGACCAGTCGTTGCGTGCTGAGAGGTCGAGGTACAGCCAGTTGTTGAAGCCGAACTGCGTGGTGGCGTAAAGGCTGTTGATGCGCTTTTCGGAGCGGAAAGCGCCGGAGGTCAGCGGTACGCGGGAGTTGGTCAGGCTGTATACGCCGGGCACGGCCAGCTGAGGAGCCATGATATCGGAATAGTTGGATTTCTGGCGCATCATGTTGCCACCGATGGCGGCGTTGAAACTGATGGCGCTGGAGATCGGCCTGTCCAAGCTGAGCAGGAAGTCCGTGTTGGTCTCTTCAAAGAAAACTTTTTCTTCGCGATAGCTGCCCAACGGGAAGCGCTGCGTAGAGTAGGCCCTGCGGCGGGCGCGGAACTCGTTGCTGACGTCCGTACCGGTGCGCACCATGAGGTTCAGCCAGTCGGTGAACTGATAGTTGAGGGTGATGTTACCGTACAGGCGGTCGATATCCTGGCTGTTGGTATTTTCGTAAAGGCCGAAGTACGGGTTATCGTGGTAGTTGTAGTTGAAATTGAACTGGTTGAGCCCCTCGCGGCCCGCCATCCAGTAGTCGCGCAGGGAAGAGACGTCGACGCTGCGGCCCAGCCAGCAGTTGAACAGGTACATGATGTTCTCGGTGCCGTAGCTGAGGTTGGGGCGGTTGTTGCTGTAGCTGTTGATATAGTTTGCCGTGGCGCGGGCCGTGAATTTGTCTGTGAGCTTGTAACCTCCGGAGATGGAAAAGTTGTTGCGCTGCAGGCCGGTATTGGGCACGATGCCCTTTTGGTCGAGGTAGGTGTAGGATATGCGGAAATCACCCTGGGCGTTGCTGCCGGAAACGGCTACGTTATGCGTTTGGGTCAGGCCGGTTTCGAAGAAATCGCGGACGTTGTTGGGCTGTGCTACCCAATCTGTAGGTGTGATCTCACCGCGGGCGGCGAGCTGTTTGTTGAGGTCCACCGGGCCGATAGCGCTGAGCAGGTTGCCTACATCGCCGCCGCGCAGGCCGTTGGAAGTGGGGGAGTTGAACTGCTTGATCAGCAGGTTGTCGCTGTAGGCGGGGCCCCAGCTTTCGTCAACGCCGTCCTTATTACCGCTGCCGTTACCGTCTTTGAACTCGAATTCGCCGTTGAGGCCCTGGCCGTATACGTTCTGGTACTCCGGAAGGCGCAGCGGCGTTTCGAATGTGACGGTTGAGTTGACGCTCACGCCGATGCCTTTGGTGTTTTTCCCCGATTTGGTCGTGATGAGGATAACGCCGTTGTTGGCGCGCGAGCCGTAAAGCGCTGCAGCACTGGCGCCTTTCAGCACGACGATCTTCTCGATATCATCCGGGTTGACGAAGCCGGCGCCGTTGCCGTAGTCTACGTCCTGGTTGGAACGCCCCGAAGAACCTACGAATTCATTGCTGATGGGAACCCCATCGACGATGAAGAGAGGCTGGTTCTTATTGATGTTCAGCGAGCGTTCCCCCCTGATCGTCACCCGGGCGGAGCTGCCGATGCCGCTGGGGTTGCCGACAATGGTCATGCCTGCTACTTTGCCCGACAGGGCGCTGACCAGGTTGGTCTCCCGGGCTTTGTCCAACGATTCGCCGCCAACTTCCTGCACGGCGTATCCCAGTGCTTTTTTCTCTTTTTCGATACCTAAAGCGGTAACGGTCACCTCTTCCAGGCCAACCACGTCCTCTTCCAAGGAGACATCGACCCGGCTGCGGCCGCTGATCTCTACTTTCAAGCTTTTATACCCTACGAAGGAAAAAGACAAGGTGCCTTTCCCGTCGGGTACATTTACTTCGTAACTGCCATCCAGCCCGGTCACTGTTCCCGTGCTGGTGCCCAGGACCATAATGCTGACCCCGATGAGCGGTTCGCCGTTAGCGGCATCTGTGACAATGCCCGAAACTGCAGCATTGGTACCTGCCATTGCATTCGCTGCGGATTGAGCCTGTGTTGTGTTGGCCGAAAAGGCCAAAGCAAAACAGATGGTGAGAAGGTGCAAGGATAACCTCCCAACACCTTGGCGCGGTTGGTAAAATTCCATAACTTAGTGTGACTTTTATTAATAATTAGTTGTTTAGGCCATTGCTGAGGTTCTCGGTAATGGCCTTTTTCAATGCGAATTTTGGAAATAAATTTTGGCTGGTTGGTTTGTTTACTTTTAAGAAATCTTTAAAGAATTGTTAAGACAGGATTAATTGAGCTTCAGTTGAAATTTAATAATGACAATTGACTGGTTGTTAGTTGTTTTGTGTGGTTGTTTTTGTTTTTCACAATATATTTATATGGATATGATATAGTGGGTAGTTTACAAATAAGAAACTTTTGTCACGACGCTCTGCCAATGAAAAAAAATCTTCCCTCATTCGGTAACACCTTTGATTTCTTCCTGATAAAACCAGTACTACAGCTTTCCACTTATCTCCACTGAAGGCACGCCCGCCATTTCCATTAATCACCAAAATCCATAAACCATGAAAATGAATGCATTGTACTTCGTACTCTTCCTGGCTGCACTGGCTTTCGGGCCCCAGCTGGCCAACGCACAGATCACCGGCCAAAACCCTCTGATGGCCACCAACAAGAACAATGGTTATGACCCGGTTACCGGCAAGAAACCGGTAGAGGAAGATGACCTTGTGGGCCGTTTCCAGTTCCGTGGCTGGGTTACCGACGGCTTTTACCACCCGGGGGTGGAGATCCGTTCATCCGTTACCGGGACGGTGCAGAATGACGGTTTTCCCGCCGACCTTCAACTGCGCACCGGCTTTCCTACCCTGGTCACCCGCCTGCATATCACGGATGACGGCAAGATAGGGGTGGGCACCGTCGACCCGCTTTTTGACCTCGACGTTGTGGGCAACACCCACACTTCGGGCAATTTTTACGGCCGCATCCACTTCGACGACAACCTGTCGGGTGATGCCGCTCCGGTTACCTATACCGACGAGGCCTACTTCGAACTTCATGCTCTGGCGGGCTTCGCTACGGCGCCGGCCAGCACCACAGTTGACGGCGGGCTCTTTACCCTCGCTCCCGGTGGCGCCAGCCAGGACCACCAGCTTTACTTTGCCGATGACGGCATCTTCCACCGCCGCGAGGCTTCCGGCGCAGGAGCCTGGGGCAACCCCTGGGAAAAACTGCTCTCGTCTGCCGATATCAACGGCACGCCCAATATCGTGGCCAAGTTCACCGGCCCCAGCTCGCTGGGTGACAGCCGCATCTACGATGACGGGCTCCGGGTCGGTATCCATACGACTTCGCCGGATACCAATTTCGATACGGACATCAAGGGCGATACCAAGGCCGATGGCAACCTGACTGTTACCGGTTCGGCATTCGTAGGCAGCGTCCTGGGCGTAGGCGTCACTTCAGTGCCCGCAGGCTTCAAATTGGCCGTCGACGGCAATGTGATCTGCGAGGAACTGCGCGTATTGCTGTCGCCTTCCTGGCCCGATTATGTTTTCGGTAAAAGCTACAGGCTGATGCCGCTCGAAGAGGTGGAACAGGCCATAGCAGCCGAAGGCCACCTGCCGGGCATACCCTCCGCTCAGGAGATCGAATCGGAAGGGCTGCCGATGGGCGTGATCACCGCAGGCCAGCAGGAGAAGATCGAAGAAGCCTTCCTGCACCTCATTGAGATGAACAAACAGCTTCAGGCGTTGCAACAGGAAAATGCGCTGCTGAAGGAAAGGCTGGAAAAGCTGGAACGCGGCGAATGAAAGAGAAGATAGCCATAAGTTAGTCAACCCAAAACAACCATTACTATGAGATATGTACTGACCATCATAAGCTGCCTGGTTGCTCTGGCAGGGCTGTTTGCCCAGCAGGCGCCGGCCGGCGGGCTCTGGACGGATAAAGACGCGCTGAGCGTGCGGTATGCCGAAGGTGAACCGGTTCCTCAACTGCCGAGATCATTCCGCTTACTGGCGCTGGACCTGGACGGGATGAAAAGCCTGCTGCAACAGGCGCCCGAACGTTCAGCAGTGCGCCTGAGCGATAGCCCGGCCCTGCTGGAGGTGCCGATGCCCGATGGCACTATGAAGGCCTTTCGGATACGGCAGGCCCCGGTGATGCACCCGGATTTAGCCCGCAAATTCCCCCAGATCAATTCCTACGAAGGGCAGTCGGCGGATAAGCCCGATCAGCGGATATTCTTCGACTTCAGCCCGACGGGTTTCCACGCTATTATCCTTACGGCGGGTGAAAACCCTGTATTCCTGACGCCCATCAGTAAGGAAGATACGGAGCACTACCTGTGTTATTACGATAAAGATTACGATCACAGCCTGGAAAGCATCGAATGCCAGGCCGAAGGCCATAGCCTATCTATCGGCAACCTGGGGCTGAACAGGCAGATGCTGGCCAGCGACTGTCAGCTGCGTACCTACCGGCTGGCCGTGGCGGCCGATGCCGAATTTACCGCCGCCTCCGCTACTGTTGCCGACCCCACCGGCGTCAACAACGCCATGGCCAGCATCAATACGCTGGTCACGACGGTGAACGGCATATACCAAACCGAGCTCGCCATCCAGCTTCAGCTGGTGGCTAACAACAACCTCCTGATCTTCACCAATGCCACAACGGACGGTTATACCGACGGCAACCAGAATACTATGGCCTCAGAGAATCAGGGTATCGTTGACGGCATTATCGGTTCGGGCAATTACGATGTCTCCCATGCGCTGGGCACGAGCGGCAGCCCCACTTCTTCGTCCGGCGTCTCTCTGGGCATCGGCACAGTGTGCAACAACGGCAGCAAGGCCCAGGGCGCTACCGTCGTGAGCAATGTGAGCCTGCCGGGCGGCATCGCCACCCTGATCATGCACGAGTGGGGGCACCAGTTCGGCGCCGACCATACGTTCAACGAAAATACGCAGCCTATCTGCAGCAATGCCGGGCAGCTGAACGCCGCTACGGCCTTCGAGCCGGGAAGCGGATCTACGATCATGTCGTACGGTGGCACCTGCGGCACGAGCAACGTACAGGGCTTTCGCGACCGCTATTTTCATGCCATCAGCCTGCAGCAGATCGGCAATTACGTGACGACGGGCGGCGGCAGCTGTGTGACGCCCACACCCATAGCCAATAATCAACCCAGCGTCAATGCGGGAGCCGACTTTACTGTTCCCGTGAGTACGCCTTTCATGCTCACGGCAACGGGCAGCGACCCGGATGGCGACGCCCTCACCTTTTGCTGGGAACAAATGGACAACCAGATCATCAGCCACCCCCCGTCATCCACAGCAACGGGCGGGCCTGTTTTCCGCACCTTTTTACCCACGCCTTCGCCCACGCGCTTTTTCCCCAACCTGCCGGCTATCGTTTCCGGTACGGCAACGCCCTGGGAAGTGCTGCCGAGCGTGACGCGGAACATGAATTTCCGGGTGACGGTTCGGGATAACATTGCTACCAATGGTTGTACCAACGAGGATAATATGGCCGTGAGCTTCGACAACAGCGCCGGGCCCTTCACCGTGAGCAGCCCCGCTTCGGGCGCCTGCCTGTACGCCGGTGAACTCGCTACGGTGAGCTGGAACGTTGCCGGTACCGACTTAGCCCCGGTCAATTGCGCCAACGTGGATATCCTGCTTTCCATCGACGGCGGCCTGAGCTTCCCCATTACGCTGGTATCGGGCACGGCCAATGACGGTACCGAGCAGGTGCTGATGCCCGAGCTCAATACGCCTCAGGCGCGCGTGATGGTCAAAGGCTCCGGCAATATTTTCTTCAACCTCAACCCGGGGAGCTTTACGCTGGACTGTACGCCGGAACTCATCGTAACCGACAACCCCGCCTCGGGCACCTATAAGGCCCGCGACAAGATCGAGACCTCCGGCCCCGTGACGGTATCCGGAACGGCCCGCTTTTTCGCCGGTGATGAGATCGTCCTGAACCCCGGTTTCTGGGCCCAGGCCGGCTCTGATTTCCTGGCGCGGATACAGCCTTGCACCCCTTGTGTAACGCCAGCGATGATGGAGGTGAGCCAAACGGCCGGGCCGCAAACGCCTAAAGTGGTATTTGTACCTTATTCGGAAGCGGAAGATGCCTTGTTGGAAGGTAGTGCAGGAGCATTGTTGCATGCCAGCTTATTCCCCAACCCCTTCAGCGGGCAATTTACCCTGGAGCTTAACCTGGAGGCCCCTGGTTCTCTGAAAGCTCAGCTGTTTAGCCTGGCCGGCCGGCCCGTATCGGGTATTTACGAAATGGATGGCCTGGAAGCCGGCGCCCATCAGGTATCCATCGATGGCAGCCGTCTGCCTGCAGGTGTATACATCTGTAAGGCCTGGGCCAACGGGCTATTAGTCCAGTTGAAGGCCGTGAAGCTGAGCAGATAGTGGAAAGCAGTTTAATAATATCATGAGCCATCCCGGATTTTCGTAGGATCTCCACATAGTATTGGGTCTGCCTCAGAAGTAAGCTCTGGGGCAGCCCCAATACTATGTAGATGGCCATCACCGGGTAACGTCAATTCACTGCATCAGCCGCGTCGATCGTCCCCCAGCCGAAGTTGCCGTTGCGGTTGGGGTAGAAGCTGGCGGCGTTCTTCAGGCGGTCGAGCACCTGGGTGCGCGTCTGCGAGGGGTTGGTGGCCCAAACGAGGGCAGCGATCCCGGCAGTGGTTGCAGTAGCAGCGGAAGACCCGCCGATGTAGGAAGGCTGGTTGCCGCTCATAGCCAGTGACAGCGAGGTGCGGCTATCGTCGGATGCCCGTTGCATGACGGCGACGAAATCGACCTCGGGGCCATCGTGGCAGGAGCTGCATTTCTGCATGTTCGTCCCGTCCGTAACGCCGGTAACGGCAACAGTTTCGGCCATGTTGGCGGGGAAGATGACGCCCCACCAGCTCGTCCAGCTCAGCGATGTGCCGGCAGCGGCAAAGATCAGCTTGCCTTTGTTGTAGGCGTAATAGATGCCGTCGGCGACGGTACTGCTGTAGAAGACATCGCCTATAGACATGCTGATGATCTTGACGGCGTTGTCATTGCCGGAGATATACAGGGCGTCGCGCACACCGTTCTTTTCGCTGCTGCTGTTGATAATGACGTCAGTACAGGCGCGGAAAGCTTTGAGGTTGCAGTTGTAGGCTACGCCGACGGTGGCGCCGCCGTCGCCACGGGGGGCGCTGAGCAACCCGGCCATCTGGGTGCCGTGCCCGCACTGGTCGTCGGGGCCATCATTGCTGGCCCACCACCACATGCCGCTGATGTGGGTGCCCAGCCGTTCCAGCGTACGCCCCTGGGAATAACCGGAATTGAACTGGCTGCCCAGTTTGGGCTGGCTGGGCGAGGTGCCCGTATCGATCAGCGCCACCTTGATGCCGGCGCCTGAGCTCGTATTCCAGGCCTGCGGGACTTTCATGCTGGAGTGGCTGAAGTTCCAGGGTATCTTGACGTTGGGAGCTGTCGTAGTGTAATCGGCGCCGGGAATACTGCTGGCCGGGCTGGCGTCGCAACCCGAATCGCTGCGCTGCGCTACTTCGCCTATGGTGTATCCCATCGGTTCGATATAGCGTACTTCCGGCATCTCGCGCAGCTTTTCGATGATACGCTGACTGAAAACCTTCACGTCGAGCACGGGTAAACCTTGTTCGCCGAGGTTTCGGAACAGGCTTTGCGGGGTTGCGTTCAGGGAAGGGAACTCCCGGTTGGCCTCTTCGACGATGAGTAGGATCAGCTTGTTGCGGGCCGCCAGCCATTCATCCGTATGGGTGTCTATCAGGCCGAGCTGGTGTTCCACATCGGTTGCACCGGCGGGTTTATAACCCAGTGACATGATGGAGTCGGAACGGACGGAGGCGCTCCATAGCATACGGCTATCCGCTGCCTGCCAACGGAAAGGCGTGTTCTGCTCCTGCAGGAACTTTTCAACGATCTGGCCGATCTCGGCCCTGCTCATCGGATCGGAGGCCAGGCTTTCGTCAATGTTGTCTTTGGTACAATTCACGGCCAGGAGGGCCAGGGCAAGAAGAAAAGGTAAAGATCGGAGTCTCATAGGGTGTTGCTGGTTTAAATAGGTGAAAGAATGAAATAGTTGCTTCTTTGAGTGTTTTCACAATGTTTATGAACCTCCGCGATAAAAACAGGTGTATTATTTTGAAAAAAGAGAGCCGGATGAGATAATTGATCGATCGGATGGAAAAATAGTGTTTTTAATTTTATATAAAAAAGGAATTGCCTGGAGAATTTTCTTTTATCAAATTTGGGTGAAACATTTTGACGGGGGGGACGTACTTTTTATCAAGTCCTGTATATTGTAGTTAAGCAACTTTTTCCGCTTACCTCTTCAATAAAGCCCTTACACGATCGTTACAATGGCCCTGTGCGCTGTCCGTGCTGTGACAGAAGGCAGGGTGTGCCGTCATAATGGGGCATGGATCTTACAATAAGCCAACAAATCAAAAAACTATCCTAGATGAACGTGAAAAGTACCCTATTGGCAGTGATGTGCTGCCTGATGTTGTGGAGCGCTGCTCAGGCACAGAACATGGACAAGAACGCTTTCTCTGCTAAAGTCCTGTTTATCGATTATGGCCGCCCTAATTCAGTGGACGGCCTGGACATCACGAACGGGCTGGAACTCGCCTATGTCCGCACCATCAACCGCTGGCTGAACGTGGCTATCCCTCTGAAGGTTGGCCTTATCAACGTCGACAACGATATCAACAACCGCACTTTTGGGAGTATCGACGCTTTGTTACAACTGAAATACGCTAAAGCGGACAGCAGCCGCCTGGTTCCTTACCTGATGGGCGGCGCCGGTATGGTCAACGAAGAGATACTGGGCACTACCCCTCAGTTTCCCGTAGGCGCCGGCATTAACATCCGCGTCGGGGGGCGTTCCTATGTCAACCTGCAGGGCGAGTATCGCATCTCTCAGGAAGAGAACCGCAACAACCTTCAATTGGGGCTGGGTTATCTCCACCGCTTCGGCAAGCTGGACGCCGACGGTGACGGTATCGTCGATTCTGTCGATGAATGCCCGAACCTCGCCGGTGGCCAGGCCACCAATGGCTGTCCCGATGCCGACATGGACGGCATTGCCGACCATGCTGACCAATGCCCGCTGCAGCCCGGCAAAAAACGCTTCAACGGCTGCCCCGATACCGACGGCGACGAAGTGATCGACAGCATGGATGACTGCCCCACCGTGGCCGGCCTGAAAAAGCTCAACGGCTGCCCTGATGCCGATGGCGATGGCATAGCCGACAAGGATGACGCCTGCCCTGATATTAAAGGCGCCGCTTCGGCCAACGGCTGCCCTGATGCCGATGGCGACGGCGTGGCCGACAGCCAGGACAAATGCCCCAATGAACCCGGCAAGCCCGAATATGCCGGTTGCCCCTATTCAGACCGCGATGGCGACGGCGTGGCCGATGAGCAGGACGATTGTCCCGATATGGCAGGGCCTGCCGCTACAATGGGATGCCCCGATAGCGATGGCGACGGCGTTGCCGACAAGCGCGACAAATGCCCTGAACTGGCGGGCCCCTATGAAGGTTGCCCTGACAGCGACGGCGACGGCCTGCACGATGGCCTGGACGCCTGCCCCCAACAGGCCGGCACAGCGGCCAACAAAGGCTGTCCGGAGTTGAAGAAAGAAGAAAAAGAAGTGCTTAACCTCGCCATGCGCGCCGTGCAGTTCGAGACCGGCAAGGCTACCCTGAAACCCGAATCCAACGAGGTGCTGGGCCAGATCGTGGAGATCATGGGCCGTTACCCGGGGTACAAGCTGCGCATCAGCGGGCATACCGATAATGTCGGCGATGATGCTTCCAACCAGTTGTTGTCGGAAGAGCGGGCCAAGGCCTGCAACCAATACCTGGTGGCTAAAGGCGTCAACCCCACGCGGATCAGTTACCAGGGCTTCGGCGAGACGAAGCCCATCGCGACCAACCAGTCATCGGCGGGCCGCAAGCTGAACAGGCGGGTAGAGTTCGACCTGTACATCGAATAGCGCAAAAGATATTAAGCCTATATTATCAGCAAGTTTGGACACTGGGCGGGTACAACGGTTCGTTGTGCCCGCTCTGGTTAAGAGCTTGTTTGGAGGCCAGCCAACAAGCTCTTAAGGGGGTTATGACGGTTTTGACAGATAACCTTCGTAGCCCAGTTCGTCCAGCCTACGGTATTTGCGGGCCACCTCTTCCGCCAGCTGCTGTTTATAGGCGAGTAAACGCTGCTGTATCGCCTCATCGTGGCTCCCCATGATCTGGGCGGCCAGAATGCCGGCGTTTTTGGCGGCATTGAGTGCAACCGTGGCAACGGGCACGCCATTGGGCATCTGCAGAATGGACAAGATGGAGTCCCAGCCGTCGAGCGAATTGGAGGATCTTATCGGTACGCCGATGACCGGCAGGGGCGACAGGCTGGCTACCATGCCCGGCAGGTGGGCCGCTCCGCCCGCCCCGGCAATGATGGCCCTGACGCCGCGTTGATGGGCCGTCCGGGCAAACTCGAACATGCGCTCCGGCGTCCGGTGGGCCGAAACGATGGACAGCTCAAACTCAATACCCAGTTCCTTGAGCACGTCTGCTGCCGCCCGCATGGCCGGCAGGTCGGAATCGGATCCCATGATGATACTGATCATGTCGTTATATGTTATTCGTTTGTAATGCTTATCTGCCTGTCAGCTGGGCCAGGGCCAGGCCTTCTGAAAAATCGCGGACGTCGAAATAATGGGGCGTGATGACAGTCTCTCCGGAGGTGTTGATAAAAGCGATCCCCTGGCGGGTGGCCACCCGTGCCAGCCCTTCCCGGAATGCCCATGCCAGGCCGAACTCAGGCTGGGTGAGCAAGGTGCCGTCGGGGCCGAGGTAGCCCCATAGCTGGCCGATGCGGTAGGGCGCATAACCGTTCTCAAAGCTGTATATCTGCTCGAACTGCGGCGTAACGGCCTCTGCGCCCGTGCTGTCGATGAAGCCGTAACGGCCTTCTTTTTCCACTGCCCAGAGCGACTCGCCGGCGTACCATAACTGTTGATATCCCGGCGGCGCCACAAACCGCCCTCTGGCATCGATCAGCCCATACAAACCGTTGAGTTTGGCCGGGGCGCGCCCTCCATGAAAATCTCCGGCCTGGCTGTATCGGTTGGGGATCGCCACTTTGCCGCTGGCATCCACAAAGCCGAATTTGCCGTCCAGCTTGACCCGCGCCAGCCCCTCGGAGAAAGGGGACACTCTTTGATAACGCGGCTGAACGAGAAAAACCCCCATAGTGTCGATAAGGCCGTATTTGCCATCCGACTTGACGCTGGCCATGCCCCTTTCAAAGGAAGAGGCCTGGTCAAAACGGGCGTCGATGGCGAGTCTGCCCTGGCGGTTGATATAACCGAAGCGCTCGCCGGCGCGCACCCGCGCCAGGCCGCTCTGAAAATCCTGAGCATCTTCGAATTCCGGTGGTATGGCCCACGCGCCCTGCCGGTCGATAAACCCCATTTTATTGTCGTAATCCAGTACCCGTGCCAGCCCTTCTGAAAAGGGCCAGGCGCCCTGGAACTGAAGCGGGATGACATAATCCCCGCTTTTATCGATGAAGCCCCACCGGCCTTTTACCCGTACAGCGGCCAGCCCTTCGGTAAAAGGGCGGCCGTCGTCAAAACGGGCGGCGATGGCCTGCCTGCCGTCGCGGTTGATATATCCCCACCGGATGTCAGCGGCTTCGTAATCGGATTCGGCGGGTGGCAATGTACTGGTATCTGTTACCGGTTCCGTGCCAGAGGAAGGAGCATCATTTTTACAGGCGGCGATGGCCGTCAGGGCTAATCCGAAACTGTAGATGATCCATTTCCTGCTCATGGTGAGTTTATATTTCAAAATCCACGCCGCGGCGAATGAGGTCCTCGTATTTGTCGCGTGCCAGTTGCTCGTATTTTTCTTTATCGAAGCTGTACAACATGGCGGGGCGGTGGGCCACGCCTTCCTGTTTGCCCATTTCCCGGAGTACGCCCATCTTCAGGATGCGGGTGCGGAAATTGCGCTTGTTGAGCTCTTCGACCCCCAGGATGGTTTCATACAACTTCTGAAGCTGGGACAGGGTGAACTGCTCGGGTAACAGTTCGAAGCCTATGGGCTGGTAGCGCACCTTGGCGCGCAGGCGGGCGATGGCTACCTGAAGTATCTTTTCGTGGTCGAACGCCAGGCGCGGTAGCTGGTCGATCTGGAACCATTCGACGCGTTTGGCGTCGGAATCGGCATTGACCGGGTGCTTTTCCAGGTTCACCAGCGCAAAATAGGCCACGCTTACCACCCGGCCCCGCGGGTCGCGCTCGGTATCGCCAAAGGTATACAGCTGTTCGATAAAGACGTCGCGCACGCCCGTCTCTTCCTCCAGCTCGCGCAGGGCCGCTTCTTCCAGCCCTTCTTCCATATCGACAAAACCTCCGGGCAACGCCCATTGCCCCATAAAAGGGTCGTGAGCGCGCTGGATGAGCAGTACCTTGAGTTTGCTGCTTTCTTCCAGGCCGAAAATGACACAGTCTACTGTGAGTGCCGGTCGTGGGTATTCGTAGGTATATGGCATGTATCGTTCGATGAGTTAATTTGCCTTTCGATGGCGTGAAATTACGGAATTTCGGAATACCCTTTCGGTAGTGCAGCATCGCTTATCCATGCCTGGTATAATTTTTCTGACAATCCGTAGGGGTAGCTTTCCGCAACTCCACCTCCGAAGCGAGCCTGTTGCTGCAGGCAGTACTGTCGGGCCTCGGCAGGGGGTGGGTGTTGCCGGGCCAGCTGCCCGTTGCGGAAAACCGGCGCCAGCAGGTTTTCGATGCGCCCCTGCGGTATGGGCAGCCAGGTATTTTGCGATGATATCCAGTACCTCCCCTGCGGTGCGCCGTCATCGGAACGGTAAAGGATGTCGGCTACCGGTTTGCCGTCTTCGGCCCATATTCGCCGGGCCTGCAGTGTTACAGGGGTATCGGCTATGGCCGGCTCATCGGCGAACAGGCCGGTATTTTTCCAGTCGCCACCTTCCTGTTGTATGGAAGTCCAATGGAATAAAGTGTGCGAAGCTGCCCGGCTTTCATCGTATGCAGGGCTTAACCCCGCTTCCTCGACAGCTCCGTCCAGGGATGTTCGGGCCCGCTGTGCCGCCTGCGTGGCCGCCAGGCTTGAAAACCCGATCAGCCCGAGCATCACCGCTTCCGCCAGCAGGCATTGAATAGCCGGCCCTTCGATGCGCAGCAGAGGCTGATAGGGGAAACAAACCGTACCTTCCGGTATGGCATCGACGTCACACTGGAAGGCCTGGCGTTGCAGGAAATTCAGGAACCCTTCGCCGAAGCGCAGCTGCCCACCAGCGTCTGTAAGGCTGCCGAGGTATTGGATGTCCTGTACGTCGAAACGGGGCATACGCAGGGCGTCGGCCGCCGGCTGCAGCCCTGCGGCAATGGCATAGGTGCTTCCGGGTGGTACACTCCGAAAGAAAAGGTGGCACACGGCCCTTTGCCGGTACCGCCCTTCTCGCCAGTACTGTTCTGCCCGGGCCAGCTGGGCCAGGGACGGGGATGGTGGTTTCATAGTTGGTTATCCCAATAGTACAACCTTTACCGAAAATAAGCGCACTATTAAGCAGCAAAGAGCGTTTTACTGCCGGTAAAAAATGGAAAGATGTTTTGGAAAAAAGCAATGGACAGCGCGAAACTCATCACATGCCTGGTACTGCTGGCCCTCGGCTTACCAAGCTCGCCCTTGCAGGCGCAGGCTGACAAATGGGAGGAATTCAAGTCCTATGAAGGCCGCTTCCGGGTACTGGTACCTGGGCCTATGGTACAACGGGTAGACAGCCTGGAGACGCCCATCGGCACCCTGGCCTACCATACGTTTTTTTACCAACCCCCCAAAGAAGAAGAAAGCACGGCCGACAACCTCCTGTACCTGCTGAGCTATTGCGACTACCCTGAGCATACCGTGCACTCCGATTCTGCCGAACTGCTCGATGAATTTTTTTCCGCCACCATCGAAGAGGCAGTGGAAAGTGTTCATGGCGAGCTGGCCTATTCCGATTCGCAGGAATATTTCGGTTATCCCGGCCGCATCTGGCGTATCGACTATATCAACGGGCAGGCCGTGATCAAAACCCGCGCCGTGGTGGTGGGCTCCCGTTATTATTCCCTACAAACGGCCATGGCCAAAGAAAAAAACCTCAACCCTTCGGCGAACCGCTTCCTGGATTCGCTGCGCCTACTGGAATGAGAGGCAACGATACCTCCCTATGCAATTCCAGGGCTAATTTCGGGGAAACGCCAGCATGGCCTATCAATAATTTTTTCAGCTAAGAAATTAAGGCTAGTTTTGCCTCGGCAAAAGAACCAATAGCGGTTTTTTGGGCTCCATTCCCGTACCTAACCTCCGGACCAATGCCTAAAATTGCAGTATTCCCCGGTTCCTTCGACCCTATCACGATCGGGCATGTAGACCTGGTAGAACGGGCGCTCCCCCTTTTTGACAAGATCATCGTGGCCGTTGGCGTCAACAACCAGAAACACACCTTGTACAGCCTTGAAAAGCGCCTGCACTGGCTGGAAGAAGTATTCCACAGCGACCCCAGGGTGGAAGTCGGGTACTTTAATGGCCTGACGGCCCACTATGCCCATTCGATCGGTGCGGGTTATCTGCTTCGTGGCCTGCGCAACGCTTCTGATTTCGACTACGAAAAGACCATTTCCCAGCTCAACCACATCGTCGGAGAAGGCCTGGAAACGATCTTCCTGATCAGCCAGCCCGCTTATTCCCACATCAGTTCTACCATCGTCAGGGAGATCATCAAGGGAGGGGGTAATGCGGAACCATTTCTGCCGCCTGAGGTGTTCAGGAGCATGAATGGAAAATAAGGCCTCCAGACAAGCTCTAAAACCCGATCATCTGCCATGCCTTATCAATGGATATTGTTCGACGCCGACAACACCCTGCTGGACTTCACGCGCTCGGAGGGAGAGGCCCTGCAGCTGGCCTTCACACAGGCCGGCCGTCCTTTTGACGAATCGCACCGAGCGCTGTATCACCAGATCAACAAATCATGCTGGGAAGCCTTTGAGCAGGGTGCGCTGCCCAAAGCGCAACTCCGCACCCGCCGTTTCGAGCTTTTCTTCAAAGCCATCGGCTGGCGCGAAGACGAAGAGCACTTCGCCGCGTCATACCTCGCTCATCTGGGCCAGACGGGCCACCTTGTGGAGGGCGCGCAGGCCCTGCTGCAGGCCCTGAAAGGCCGCTACCAACTGGCGTTGGTGACCAACGGGCTGAAGGAGGTACAACGGCCCCGCCTGTCGCGCGCAGGCATCGATTCCTTTTTCCAGGCTATCGTCGTATCGGATGAGATCGGCTATTCCAAGCCCGACGCGGCATTTTTTGAATTTACCTTCCGGCAGATCGGCCATCCTCCAAAAGAGGCTGTTCTCATGGTAGGTGACAACCTCAACGCCGATATCCGGGGCGGCGAGGGTTACGGGATACCCACCTGCTGGTACAACCCTTCGAAGCAGGAAAACGACGGGCTTGCCCGGCCCCGCTACGAGATCGGAAAACTGGAGGAACTGCTCGATCTCCTGGAGTGAAAAAAGGGCTGCTTATTCCGCAACGGCAGATTTTTTATTCCACCCTCAAAGCCTTAGATTTGCGGCGGCATTTCTAACCATAAAACCGACCACAGATCATGGCAAACGCGTATTTCAAGATCCCGACAGCTATCAATGAACCCGTGCTCAGCTATGCTCCCGGTAGCCCCGAGCGCAAAGCTTTAAAAAAGGCCCTGGCCGATTTTAAATCCCGCCAGTACGATGTGCCTATGACCATCGGCGGGCATAAGGTGCGGACGGAACGTAAGCTGCCTATGCACCCACCGCATGAACTCAGCCATACGCTGGGCCATTTTTACAAAGGCGGCGCCGAACACGTCCGAATGGCCATCGATGCGGCGATGAAGGCCAAACCAGCCTGGGAAAAAATGCCCTGGCAGGAGCGCGCGGCGATCTTCCTCAAGGCTGCCGACCTCATCGCCGGGCCCTATCGCCAGCGCATGAACGCCGCAAGCATGATCGTGCAGTCCAAGACCGTCTTCCAGGCGGAGATCGATATCGTAGCGGAACTCTGTGATTTCTGGCGCTTCAATGCGCAGTTCATGGCGGAGATTTATGGGGAACAACCCCTGACTGTTTCCGGCAGCGGCATCTGGAACCGCATGGAGTACCGCCCGCTGGAAGGTTTCATATTTGCGCTGACCCCATTCAACTTCGCCTCCATTGCCGGCAACCTGCCCACGGCCCCTGCCATGATGGGCAATACCGTCGTGTGGAAGTCTGCCGAGTCCGTAGTACTGGTCGCCGACCTGATCATGGAAGTGCTGGAAGAGGCCGGGCTGCCGCCAGGTGTCATCAACCTGGTATTCGTCGACGGCCCTGTAGCGGGCGAGGTGGTCTTCTCCGACCCTGACTATGCAGGCATCCATTTTACCGGGAGCACCGGCGTGTTCCAGAACCTCTGGGGCGTAATGGGGCAGAACATCAGCAAGTATAAGTCCTATCCGCGCATTGTAGGCGAGACCGGCGGCAAGGATTTTATTATTGCCCATCCCTCTGCCGATGCCAGGCAGGTGGCCACTGCCATCACCAGGGGCGCCTTTGAATTCCAGGGCCAGAAGTGCTCCGCAGTCTCCAGGGTGTATCTGCCCAAAAGCCAGTGGGAAACCATAAAATCGCTACTGCTCAAAGATTTAGCGTCGATTAAAATGGGTAATCCGGAAGACTTTTCTAACTTTATGGCCGCTGTGATCGATGAAAAGGCCTTTGACAAGATCAGCAGTTATATTGCAGAAGCAATGAACAGCAACGAGGCCGAGGTCATAGCTGGTGGCGGGTACGACAAGTCCAAAGGGTACTTTATAGAACCCACCATCATCGAAGCGAAAAACCCGAAATACCGCACTATGTGCGAAGAGATCTTCGGGCCGGTGCTGACCGTCTACATCTATGATGACGAAAAGTACGAAGACACGCTTGAGCTGTTGAACAACACTTCCCCGTATGCACTCACCGGCGCCGTTTTCTCAAAAGAACGCGCCGCTGTTGTAATGGCTACGGAAAAACTGCGCCAGGCTGCAGGTAATTTCTACATCAATGACAAGCCCACCGGGGCCGTCGTTGGGCAGCAGCCGTTTGGTGGCGCTCGTGGCTCAGGCACCAATGACAAGGCCGGCTCGATCCTCAACCTCTACCGTTGGGTTTCCGCCCGGGCCATCAAAGAGAACTTTATTCCGCCGACGGATTACCGCTATCCGTTCATGGCAGAAGAATAGTCCCCCCTAACCGGGACAAGCTTGCTAATAACAAGTCGAGCATGGGGTAGCTTTCAATTGAAGGTTGCCCCTATCTTTTTACCTCCACGATCGCCGTCCACACACTCAGTTTCCCGTTCTCCAAACGCGTCCAGATCGGCCGGACATGGCCGTTTTCGGCACTGATGTCGTTGTAATCGCCGAAGAATACATCAGTGGTAGGCGTAAACGGGGATTCGCTGATGCGGCGGTTGGTGAAGCTCTGGCCGCCGTCGGTGGAGAAGGCGAGGTAGACGTCAGTCCGGTTGTCGTCGTAGGCACGTCGGTCGTAGAACACGATGTAAATGTAACCGGTGCTCTGGTCGAGGGCCATGGCGGTGAAGAACTGCTGCCGCCCTGCCGGATCGTTGTTCACGCGCACGGGCGCCGACCAGTGCTCGCCGCCGTCGCGGGAATAGGCCAGCCATACGTCGGTGTCCGCCGGGCCGTTGCGCTGGTCGCTCCAGTTGATGTAGATGGAACCGCGGTACGGGCCGTTGCTGCGGTCGGCTTCTGTAAAAGGCATGCCGTTGCATCGGGAGATGCCCGGGATGTCAAAGTTCCATCCTCCGGGCTGATCGACAACGGTGATATCCTCGTCGAGCCAGGTATCGCCGTCGTCCAGCGAGCGGTCGAAGTATATTTGCTCGCCGTAGGCCCATGAAACGTAGAGCTCCCCATTGGGGCCGACGGCCGGCGTGGCGCCTTCCGTGGTGTTGTCATCATCGATGCAGCCGCCTTCCTGCTGATTGATGGGGAAGGCCTCGCTCCAGGTGAGGCCCCCGTCGGTAGACCGGGAAAAAAGGATGCGGCTGTGGTCCTCTGCTTTGTGGCTGCCGTATTTGTCGAATTCGGTCCAGGTGACGTACAGGTGCCCGTTGTCGGGGGCCGCTGCCAGCCAGTGTTTATCCTGGTCGGCAGGAGGGCGGTTGCCGGTGAAGGCGTTGCCGTCCCAGGTGATGCCGCCGTCGGTGGACTTCTGGATCACGATGCGGTCCAGCCAGCTCTTGTTGAGCCGGCCCGAGCCGGATGGGTCGGCCAGGTGGGCGTAAAAGAAGTTGCCGTTATTATCCGCCAGTACGACGGGATCGCCATAGACGCCGTATGGCGAGCGCAGCTGCTGTTCCTTCCATGTTTTGCCGCCATCCTGTGAGTAGTATACCCTGTCGAGCACCGCCCCGGCCACTACCTGGTTTGTGTTTTTCGGGTTGATGGCGATGGTAGGCTCACAGGGGCCAAAGCCCAGATCACTGCTACCGATGAGGATGTTGGGAATCTTGTCCTGCACCACATCGGAAAGGGCGGCCTTGCGCTGGCAACCGGCGAGGGCTGCTATTCCGAGAATCGCTACAATAAGGGTATGCCGTAAAACAGGAACGGTGGTATTCATTTTTTCAGGTTTATTTGGCCAGTGTAAAAATACGATATCAGGACTGGAAAAAGCCCGATTGCTTTGAGCGCTCGTGTTTGATTTCTGGCCAAAATAGCTATTTTTATCCCATTCGATTCTAACTAATCTGCCCAACATGAGAAAGGCCAAATTTTTCATTCTAATCCTGACGATCATGGCGGCTGCCTGCCAGCAAAACCCCGACAAAGCATCCTACGGATCCTACGATGATTATCCCGTTTATAAGGGCGGGGATCTGGGCCTGTCATACAGCCCGGAGCAATCCGGTTTCCGCCTATGGGCGCCTGCTGCCGAAGCCGTTCGCCTGCACTTCTACGATGTTCCCCTGGGGGGGCAACCCACCCGGACTACTGAAATGGACAGGGCCGAACAGGGCACCTGGAAAGCCTCCTTTAAAGAAGATCTAAAGGGGCTGTATTACACCTTTCAGGCACAGTACGACGGCGAATGGCTGGATGAAGCGCCCGATCCCTATGCCAGAGCTGTGGGTACCAACGGCAAACGCGCGCAGGTTATCGGCCTGGCGGAAACCAACCCGCAAGGCTGGGCCTCAACCGCAAGGCCTCCGCTGGCCAGCCCCGCCGATATCGTGCTGTACGAGCTGCACATTCGCGACCTGTCGGTGAACCCCAATTCAGGCATCACCCACAAAGGCAAATTCCTCGGCCTGGCGGAAACGGGCACGACGAGCCCGGAAGGCGAGGCCACAGGCCTGGATCACATCAAGGGCCTGGGCGTGACGCACATCCACCTGCTGCCTTCTTTCGACTTCATGTCTGTAGATGAGAGCAGGCCAGAGGATAATAAGTTCAATTGGGGATATGACCCCCAGAACTATAATGTACCCGAAGGCAGTTATTCCACCAACCCCGCTGACGGCGCGGTTCGCATCCGGGAGTTCAAACAGATGGTCAAGGCCCTTCACGATAATGGCCTGCGCGTGGTCATGGATGTCGTTTACAACCATACCGGCGCCACGGAAAAGTCTCTTTTCAACCAGCTCGTACCGGGTTACTACTACAGGCAGAACGCTGACGGCGGTTTTTCCAACGCTTCTGCCTGTGGCAACGAAACGGCCTCGGAGCGCCCCATGGTGCGCAAGTTCATCGTCGAGTCTGTCAAATACTGGGCGACAGAATACCAGGTCGACGGCTTCCGCTTCGACCTTATGGGTATTCACGATATCGAAACGATGAACCAGGTGAGTGCTGCGCTGCACGAGATTGACCCCTCCATTTTCGTGTACGGCGAAGGCTGGACAGCCGGCGACAGCCCGCTGCCGGTAGACAAGCGGGCCCTGAAGCGCCATATCTCGCAGATCAATGGCGTGGCGGCGTTCAGCGATGATATCCGCGACGCCATCAAGGGCCATGTGTTTACGCATGACGACCCCGGCTTTGTAAGCGGCAAGCCCGGGCAGGAAGGCCGCATCAAGTTCGGCATTGTGGCGGCCACGCGCCACCCGCAGCTCAATTACGATTCCATACAGATCTACGATGCCGACGGCCCCTGGGCCGGTTCGCCATTGCAAACGATCACCTATGTGTCGTGCCACGATAACCACACCTTATGGGATCGCCTGACGCTGTCGCGGCCCGAAACTTCGGATGCCGATAAGATACGTATGCAAAAGCTGGCCGGCGCCATCGTGCTCACCTCGCAGGGGGTGCCCTTCCTGCATGCCGGCGTAGAGATGTTGCGCACCAAGAACGGCGTGGAAAATTCCTTCGAATCGCCCGACAGCATCAATCAGCTGGACTGGTCGCGCAAGGCAGCGCATAAAGATGTATACGAGTACTTCCAGGGGTTGATCGCGTTGCGCAAGGCCCACCCGGCCTTCCGAATGCCCGCTACGGAGCTGCTGGCCAGCCACCTGCGCTTCCTGGAAACGCCGGCGCCCAATATGGTGGCCTACACCCTCGGCGGCAACGCGAACGGCGATACCTGGAAGGAGATCCTGGTGGTGTTCAACGCCAACCCTACCCAACAGGAGATACCACTGCCGGATGGCCCCTGGAAGGTCGCGGCCAATGGAGAAAAAGCGGGCCCGGAAAGCCTGGCTACGGCCAGCGGGCGCTCGTTGACGATCCCGGGGATTACGGCGATAGTGTTGTATAAGGATTAATGAACTCAATACGGGTTTTCCAACTTCAACCATACACTCATGCTGGACATTCAAAAACGATTAACCAACACCTTTTACGCCATCCTGAGCCTGCCTGCCACGGCAATGGGCTTTGCGCTTTCGATACAGATCTCGGCCCTGAGCTGGATATTGGGCACCAAATACGGGCTGGAAATTGAAGACATCGGCCTGGTGTGGGCAGCCGGGCCTATTGCGGGCATCTTTGGCCAGGTATTCTTTGGCATTTGGAGCGACAATGTGTGGTTCGGCGGGGGGCGGCGGCGGCCATTCATTATTGTGGGTGGCATTCTGGCTGCCCTGAGTTTGCTTGCCTTGCCCAACCTGGAGATCGTTTCCGCTTCTTTGGGCATTGAAGGCATACTGGGGGTCGCTATTGCCGTGGCCCTGGCGCTGGATATTTCCATTAACGTAGGTTTTAACCCTACGCGCTCCATCATCGCCGATGTGACGCCGGAAGGGGAAATGCGCACCAAGGGCTACACCTGGATGCAGACCATTTCGGGTACTTTTGGCATGCTGGCCTACGTCATCGGCGCGATCACCGGCAAGTTGTTTTTGATCTATTTCGGGGCTGGCCTGGTGTTGTTGTTCACTATAGTGCCGCCCTTCCTGATCAAGGAACCGCGTAATTTTGAAGGAGAAGGTTCCGGTGATGGCCACAGTTTCCAGGAAGGGTTTCGGGCGATCAAACCGCTTTGGGGTTTTCTGCTTTACGCCTGTTACCGTGTGCCGGTGCGCCTGATGAAGGTCGAAATAGGGCATCACTACGTGGAATGGTTCTGTGCCGCGCTTACCGTCTTTTTTATCGTGCAGTCCTTGTTGCAATCTGAAGCCGGGAAACCCAAACGGGAGTCGGGGCGTATTGGCTTTCAGAAAGTGCTGGCAGCTCATAGCTTTACCTGGATTGGCGTGCAATCTATGTTCATTTATATGTTCTCCTTCCTGGAGTTTCGTTTCTCCGACTTCACCCAGGAGGCGAACGGGCGGGTCATCGATATTGCTTTTCTGATCCTGAATGGGGTGGCGGCCATATTCCCCGCGCTCATCCTGGAGCCCGCCACCCGCAAGATTGGGCGGGTAAAAACACACTGGATATGTATTGCCTCCATGGCAATAGGATATGCCGGTATCTGGTTATTCGGAACCAGCCCGGGTATTATCTACGCGCTTATGGCAGTGCTTGGCATTGGCTGGGCGGCCACGGTGAGCCTGCCCTTCGCCATAATGTCGCAGAAGGTAGACCAGTCCAAGATGGGTTTGTACATGGGCCTGTTCAACCTGTCGGTGGTGCTGCCGCAGCTGGTGGCCAGCCTCGGGGTTGGAGAATTCATGGGAAGGGTTGAAAATAAGAGCGTTCTTTTTGTCATCTGCGCTGTTACCCTGGCCATTTCGGCAGTATCCTGGATACTGGTAAAAGAAGAGGAGCACGCCCAGGGCGCAGCAATGCCAGCGCCAGCCGGCAGCGGCGGGCATTGATCTGATGCGGTAAGGTTAAAGTATGGCATTGTGGGGCCATTTTGCGGTAGCTATTAATAGCAATTATGGCCAGAGGGAGACAATTGGCTAAAACCGCTTATGGCTGTGGTTGTTTTTTAAAAAAAAATCGTAACCATTCAGCATCATGGTAATTTACGCCCTGAAGCAAAATTTTGTAATCCGCCCTTCCCCTTTCAAGGGGAATGAGAAGGGGTTAGACAATAAAAAATCCTACAAAATTTTGCTTCAGGAGCATTTTAGGCCGCATGCTGAATAGTTACAAAAAATCATTCAAAAAACATTTCAAACACACACACCAATGGTGCTTAAACTTAAAACATTAGCTTTTCTGGCGGCCCTGCCGCTTTGCACCCTGCTTTACGGGCAGACGGGCAGCAGCCCCTCGCTCCATCTTAAAGTAGACGTCGTTTACCTTGCTTCCGACCTGCTGGAAGGCCGGGAGACGGGTAAGGAAGGTGAAGAGATGGCAGCAGAATACATCGCCAGCCGCTTTCAGGAGATCGGCCTGGCGCCCAAAGGCGACGGCGGTTCCTGGTATCAGGCCTTTACGGTGGAATACAAGGACAACCCCCATGCCGAAAAGGGCGAAACCCGCAAAGGCAAAAACGTGGCCGGCTATCTGGACAACAATGCCGAGAATACGGTTATCATAGGCGCCCACTACGACCACCTGGGTTACGGGATCATGGGCTCTCTGTTTGCCGGCGATCCGGCCATCCACAACGGCGCCGATGATAATGCCAGCGGCGTGGCCGCCATGCTGCGCATTGCAGAATACCTCAAGGGAGGCAAGGCCACAGGCAATAACTACCTCTTTATCAGTTTTTCCGGCGAAGAGATGGGGCTCGTTGGCTCCAAGTTTTTCGCCAGCAACCCCACCATCAACCTGGGCAAGGTGAACTATATGCTCAATATGGATATGGTGGGCCGGCTCGATGATGAAAAAGTACTGCTCATAGACGGCGCCGGCACCTCACCATCCTGGAAAGGCGTGATCGAAGGCCTGTCCATCGCCGGCATTAAGACAAAAACCTCCGATTCCGGGATCGGCCCCTCTGACCATACGTCCTTTTACCTCAAAGACATTCCCGTGCTGCACTTCTGGACAGGCCAGCATGAGGATTACCACAAACCCGCCGATGACTCCGAGCTGATCAACTACCGCGGCCTGCTGCAGGTGACAGATTACATCATAGCCCTGATCGAAGAACTGAACGGCTCCGGCAAGCTGGCCTTTACAAAAACGAAGGATGAAAGCCAGGGCCGCCAGGCTGCGAAGTACAAAGTCAGCCTTGGGGTAATGCCCGACTACGTCTACACCGGCGAAGGCATGCGCATCGACGGTGTTATCGACGGGCGCCCCGGCGCCAAGGCAGGCCTGGAAAGCGGCGACGTCATCATCCGCATAGGTGATATGGATATAAAGGATATCTACGGTTATATGGACGGCCTGAGCAAGTACAACGCCGGCGACAAGGCCACGATCGTCATTAAACGCGGTGAGGAGGTGCTGGAGAAGGCCGTAGAATTCTGAATACACCTGAGTGCTACCGGAACAGAAAGCCATGTTTTTTCCGGGCTTCTGTTCTGTTTTTTTAACCCAAAGGGTGGCCCCCAAACAAGCTCTAACCCTCCTTTACGCCATGACCAATAGAGAGATCGCCAAAAACTTCCAGTTCCTGGGCAGCATCATGGAGCTGCATGGGGAGAACCCTTTTAAGATCCGTTCCTACCAGAACGCCTACCGCACGCTGCGTGCGCTCGATATGCCTCTGGCCGGGATGAGCGATGAGGAGATCTCTGCGATCAAAGGGGTGGGCAGCGCCATCAGCGGCAAGATCAGGGAACTGCTGGAGACGGGACAGATGCAAACCCTGGAAAAGTACAAGGCCAAAACGCCTGAAGGCATCCAGGAAATGCTCAATATCAAAGGGTTCGGCCCTAAGAAGATCATGGCGGTATGGCAGGGGCTGGGCGTGGAATCCGTCGGCGAACTGCTCTACGCCGTCAACGAGAACAGGCTGGTGGAATTGAAGGGGTTTGGTAAAAAGACCCAGGATGAGCTTCGAAAGCAGCTCGAATACTATCAGCGCTCGAAGCACAAATCGCATTATGCGGCTGTCGAGGCCGAAGCGGATGCCCTGCTGGATGCCGTTCAGAAAAAGCTGCCCGGAGTGAAGGCCGGCCTTTGCGGCGCCATACGCCGCCGGGAAAACGTCGTGGAGCGCATCGAGCTGCTCATCGGCCAGTCCGGCCCGCTGGATGCCTTGTTCAAGGGCGGTTTGCTGGAAAAAGAAGGTGAGCAGGGCGGTGCTTTGTTGGCCCACACGGCCGAAGCGCGGCCCGTTGCAGTTTACCAGTGCAGCCCGGAAACATACGGTTCCGAGCTCTTTCGGCTTAGCGGGCAGCCCGCTTTTCTGGACGCCTTTGCCCGGGAGTTTCCCGCGCTCGGCATCGACGGGCTGCCTGAGGAACAAGCTGTATTTGACAAAGCGGGTTTGCCTTTCATCGCTCCCGAGCTACGCGAACAGCCCTGGGGCCTGCAGCTCGCTCTCGATGGCGAATTGCCCGTTCTCATCGAAACGGAGGATATCAAAGGTGTGGTGCATGCCCACAGCACCTACAGCGACGGCGGCCATAGCCTGCGCGATATGGCCTTGTACACCCGCGAGCTGGGCTATGAGTACCTGGCCATTACGGACCACTCCAAATCGGCCTTTTACGCCAACGGCCTGCAGCCCGAACGACTCTACCAGCAATGGGAGGAGATCGATGCACTGAACCTGGAGCTGGCGCCCTTCCGCATCTTCAAAGGCATCGAAAGTGATATTCTCAACGATGGCACACTAGACTATGACGAGGATATCCTGAAGGGCTTCGACCTTATCATCGCCTCCATCCACTCCAACCTTCGTATGGATGAGGCCAAAGCCACCCAACGCCTTATCACGGCCATCGAAAACCCCTATACCCGCATCCTGGGGCACCCCACAGGCAGGCTCCTGTTATCCCGCCAGGGCTATCCCATTGACCACAAGGCCGTCATCGATGCCTGCGCCGCTAACGGTGTCGCCATCGAGCTCAACGCCAACCCTTACCGCCTCGACCTCGATTGGAGCTGGATCCCTTATGCCCTGGAAAAAGGCGTGCGCATCAGTATCAACCCCGATGCGCACAGCAAAGAGGGCATCCACGATATCCGCTTCGGCGTGATGTCCGCCCGAAAAGGCGGGCTGAGCGCCGGCAATTGCCTGAATGCGCTGGGAGTGGAAGCCTTTGGGAAGTGGGTTTTAGGATAATGGAATGTACCTTCAAACTTTTGGTTGGAGAAGCATAACATACTACTCCGGCCGGAAGGCCGGAGGTACGGTGCCCGGCCACTCACAAAGGCGTTTGCAGCAGCCGCGCCGTACTTTCCAGGAGGATATCGGTTTGCTGTTTGAGTTCCAGCCAGTTGCTGGGCAGGCTGTCGCTGGCCAGCAGTGCCGATTTGTGTTCCAGTTCCAGGTATGCGGCTTCGGCTTCGGCGATCCTGCGGTTGAGGCGGCGGGCGGTTTTTGCGTCGGCATTGTAGGCGCGGCGGCGCATCATTTCCGTCTGGCGGTTGATCTCCATGCGGGCGAAACTGATGCGCAGCAGGATCTCGCCTCGTATGGAGTCCTCTACCTCCAGCACTTCATCACTGCCGGGCGGAGGCGGCCCTGGCGCTCTCTCGAAGCATGCCGCGAAAAGGAGGGGAAAAAGGAAAACAAGGACAAGGGCTCGGCTCATACTGATAAAAACGTATGGTTGATGCCTAAATATAGCAAAGTTCTATTACCACTATATCAGCCCGCTGTTTCCGCTTCTACGGGCGTTTCCACGAAGGCTTCCTCCTGGTTCTTACCTCTTTTGATGATAAGGCGCAGGGCCTTGTCATAAGTGAAGTAGTTGTACACCCAGTTGACGAGCACCACCAGCTTGTTGCGGAAGCCGACGAGGCTGAATAGGTGCACGAACATCCATGCCAGCCAGGCAAAGAAGCCGCTGAGGCGCAATTTGCCCCAGTCTGCCACGGCCCGGTTGCGGCCAACGGTAGCCATGGTGCCTTTGTCGAAGTAATCGAAAGGTTTGAGTTGCTGCCCGCGCTGTAGGCGCAGCAGGTTCCTGGCCAGCAGGCGGCCCTGCTGTATGGCCACCGGCGCCAGCATGGGGTGTCCTTTGGGGTGTTCCTCCGACGCCATCTCGGCGACATCACCAATGGCGAAGATATTCGGGAAGCCCTCCAGGCGGCTGTAGGCATCCACTTTCAGGCGGCCGCTCTTGCCGAAGGCCGGCTCCAGCCCTGGAAGGCTGGCAGCTTTGACGCCTGCAGTCCAGATGAGGTTACGGGAAGGGATGGCCTGGCCGTTGATGTCGATGGTTTTGCCGTTGTATTCCTTGACCAGGGTTTTGAGGTGCACCTCGACGCCCAGTTCTTTGAGGTACTGCAGGGCCCGGGCGGATGCGGCCTGTGACATTGGGGGCAGCACTCTATCGGCGCCTTCCACCAGATGGATGTTCATGGCGGAAAAATCGAGCTCGGGGTAGTCGCGGGGCAGGACGAAATTCTTCATTTCACCTAATGCGCCGGCCAGCTCGACGCCGGTGGGGCCCCCGCCTACGACGACGAAATTGGTATGTGAGTGGATCTCTTCCGGCTCGTTGGCCAGCAGGGCCTTTTCGAATTCCACCAGGATGTGGTTGCGCAGTTGCAAGGCCTGGGGCACCGATTTCAGGGGCAGCAGCTTGGAGGGGTCGAGCCCGAAGTAATTGGGCATGCTACCGGTGGCCACCACAAGGTAATCATAGGAAATGGGCCCGATGCTGGTATGCACCGTTTGGTCTTCGGGTGTGATGCGCTCAACTTCCGTCATGCGGAAAAAGATATTGCGGGCGCTGCGAAAAACGCGCCGCAGTGGATAGGCGATGGAATTGGGCTCCAGGCCGCTGGTAGCCACCTGGTACAACAGAGGCTGGAAATTGAAATAGTTGTTCTTATCCAGCAATACGAGTTGGAAGGGTTTGTTGCGCAGCTTTTGGGCCACTTCCAGGCCGGCGAAGCCGCCGCCGATAATAACGATCCTCGGGCGTTTGTCGGATGGGATTTTCATAGATGCTTTTGCGATTGTTTTTCTATTCGAAATAGTAACAGATAAAGGCCCTGCCAGGTTGGATGGCAGGGCCTTTATCGGACGGGCTTTTTGGAGCTTCTTTTACCCCCCCTCTTTCACTCGTATACTTCTATTTTCAGGTTGTCGATGGCTATGGGCTTATCGCTGTCGGCGTTCCAGAAGGCGACTTCGATGTGGTTGAAGGGCTTACGCGGAAATTTGCAGTCGAGGTAGAGCTCCCGGCTCTGGCCGGTATCGAGGAAACGGTAGACGCGTATGAGGTGTTCTTTCACCTTTTCATCGTCCTGTTTGAACCGGACGATGAACTGCGTCATGCGCCAGGTATCCCACTCCTTGTCCTGACAGCGGAACGTAGCTGAAGCGCGCAGCCACTGGCGTTTTTCCGGCTGGAATGGGATATCGTACACGGGGCTGAACTGCTGCTCTTTGCCCAGGCAGAGGGAGTGCTGCCCACTGATGGGCGGCAGGGGGCAGCCCGTAGCGCTGCTGTCGGCCTCGAAGCCGTTCTCATAGATCAGCTGCACGCCGTGGCGTTGCCCTTCATGAATGTATTTGGTATCGAGCAGCTTGAGGGCCTCTTCGGGCACATCATAGCGGAAGAGCACGCGCCAGAAATAGGGTTTGGTCATCTGCTCGCTGGCGAAAAGGCCACCGCGGTGCGCCTGGTGCGTCCACCACAGGTTGTAATAGCTAAAGAGCAGGCTGAGGGCTACAAAGCCGTATTGCAGCCAGCGTTTTTGCCGCAACAGCCATTGTATGAGGCTGGCCAGCGGGAAGGCCAGGATAGCGTAGGCCTGCACCATGGCGCGCTGCCCGAGGCTACCGCCGTACCACCAGATATCCCAGGCAAAGGTGATGTACATGAATACCAGGCTGAAGGCCAGCGCAGGCCAGAACAGCGGCCGGTGTTGCCGGTACAGGGTGAAGAAACCTAACAGGGCGAACAGCATGCTCGGCGTATACACCAGCCAGCCGGCGCGGAAGCTCAGCAACCCATCTTTAACATGAGGCGCAAGCCAGCTAAACCCCTGGTCCTGGTAGCTGTACACGATCCAGTCGCCGGAGACGTATTTCCAGTATATCAATTGAATACTGCCGACGGCGAGGCAGGCCAGGGCAGCCAGCAGTAGCAGGCGCCAATGCTGCCGGAAAAAGGCCAGGCGTTCGCGCAGGGCGATCATGTGGGGGATGCCCCACAACAGCGGGATCAGCACAGCAATGACCTCTGTGGGGCGGGTGAGCGCTGCCAGGCCCAGCACCAGGCCAATACCGGCGGCCTTCCACCAGCTCGGCCATTGGTAAAAACGGATCGTCAGCCATACCAGCAGGGCATACAGGGTGAAAAGGTAATTGTGCGTCATGGCCCCGTTGATGGCCGCGTAATCCAGGTAGTTGGTGGCGAAAACCAGCAGTAACAACACGCCTGCCACGGCCTTGTCGGGGAAATACACCAGCAGGTTGTTGCGCAACAGCCAAAGGCCGAGCATGGCCACCAGCAGGCTGCCCAGGCCGATGGCCAGCTGATAGGGCCTCGAAAAGCCGTCGGCCTCGTAGCCAAAGGGTTTTGCCAGCACATGGGCGGCCAGGAAGAAAGGCAGGTACTGCACCGCCATCCCGGCGGAATATTTCATGACGTAATGCCCGGAAGGATGCTCGAAAGCCTGATAGGGGCTGCTGGCAGGGTGGTATTTCTCGTGAATGGTTTCGCGAAAGCTCACCTGCTTAAGGTCTTTGTAGATGAAAACGGCAGGCAGGTAAAAGTAATACCCCGACACGTCCCAGCTGATGGTGGCCTCCGTCTGGGCCATCTTCCATTTGGGGTAATACAGCAGGCCTGTAGCCAGCAGAAAAAGGCTGCAGAGAGCCCAGGCATAAAGCGAAAGGCGCTGTTGCATCATCTGAACAGGTTGTACTTTAGAATACAGTATATAGCACGGAAGCCGTCCTTCCAGTTGATCTTTTTCCCTTCGGCATAGGTGCGGCCGTAATAGGAGATGCCTACTTCGTAGATGCGCACTTGAGGCACCCTGGCTATCCGGGCGGTCACTTCCGGCTCGAAGCCAAAGCGGTTTTCCTTCAGTTCGAGGCTCTTGATGATGTCTGCGCGAAACAGCTTATAACAGGTTTCCATGTCTGTCAGGTTCAGGTTCGTGAAGGCGTTGGACAGCATGGTCAGGAACTTGTTGCCGATAGAGTGCCAGAAGAACAGGATGCGGTGGGGCCTGCCGCCCATAAAACGCGACCCGTATACGACATCGGCCACTTCGTCGAGTAAGGGGCGAAGCAGGATGTTGTATTCCTGAGGGTCGTATTCCAGGTCTGCATCCTGAATGATGATGTAATCGCCGCTGGCTTTTTGTATGCCGGTGTGCAGGGCCGCGCCTTTTCCCTGGTTTACCTGGTGCTTATGGTACTGTATGTTGAGCTCGGTGTTGTTTTCCATATACCTGTAAATGGCGCCTTCCGTATCGTCTTTGGAACAGTCGTTTACGATGATCACTTCCTTTTCCAGCCCACCGATCAGTTCCACTGCTTTTACCTTGTCCAGGATCAGATGAATGGTCGGTTCTTCGTTGTATGCGGGGATAACGATCGATAGTTTTTTGTTCATCAAGGTATGTTTTCGTTGATTTTAGGTTAAAAATAGCGAAAAAAGGGCATCAGAGCTTTTTGCCCAGCCGAAAATGCAGCATCCAGTCGGTTACCTGCCGCCAGCGGGGCCAGTCGTAATGCGGGCTTATGTAATAAACCGTCAGGAAGTAACTGTAATAAATGAGTGTCAGCCACAGTAAGAGAAAGGCTATCTTCACCGGCTTTTTTTGCTCCCAAACCCAGGCCACCAGCCAGGCATAGGGGAAGGCCAGCAGGGTATAGAACTCTACGAAGCTGCGGTGGCCGAAGGCGCCGCCGAACCACCAGCACCACCAGCTGCCGAATGTGTAGAGCGAGATCAGCAGGATGAGGGAAATGACGGCGATGTTATATCTGTTCTTCCAGCTGCCGAACAGGCAACCCAATACGGAGAGCCCCGCCATGGGGCTGAACAGCAGCCAGCCGTTCTTGATGTGGAACAGCACCATGTCTATCCGTGGCTGATCCCAGTTGGTGAAGCCTTCGTCGCCATACGACCAGAGCAGAAGGTGGCCGGACAGGTACTTCCAGTACGCGAACTGTGGGATAAAAACCAGCAGGCTGGCCAGTGGCGCCAGCAGCAGCTTCCAGAAGTGCCGGCCGATGAACTGCAGCCGCTCCCGCAGGCCCTGCCAACTGCTGATGTCGAACAGCAACAGGTACAACAGCACCACCAGGTTGGTCGGGCGGATGAGGGTGATGAGCCCCAGCAGCATACCCATGCCGGTGAAGATACCCGCGCCAGGGCGACTCCAGAAACGCGGCGTAAAATACAGGAACAGGCTGAACAGAAAGAAGGAGTATATGTGCGACATGCCCGGCTCCTGCACCATGTAATGGAACAGGTTAGTACCGAAATACAGGCCGGTAACCGTCAGGAATACGATGCCGCGCCGGAAGTGCCGCTCCAGCGCCCGTTTTAACAACAATAACCCCAGGAACCCATATAACAATGCCGCCAGCTGTATGGCGCGCCGGTACAACGAGCTATAGCCGTCGGCATCCTGCCCGCTGGCCTTTACCAGGCCATGGGCGGCCAGGAAAAAGGGGGATTGCATCAGCGCAACGCCGTAGGTGTAGCGCGTAAGGCGCTTGTTGGTGCCGGGAAACATCGGGAACTGCGCTTCGGTAAGCACCGGCAGGCCCTCGAAGCCGCCATGGATGAACAGCGCTGGTAGATACAGGTAATACCCTTCCGCATCCGACCAGATGATACCGTTGAAAAAGCGGGCATGGAGCGTCACTGCCCGGTAGCCTGCAAACAACAGGATCAGCCACAGATAGTAGCGCAGCCCCAGGCCGCGGGCTCGTTTCAGCAAAAGGGTCAGTTTATTCATTCCTCGCCCGGCTTCTCTTTTTTCTCCGGAGGTAGTTTCATAAGCCTGTACTCGCCAAAGTCCTTTTCCGGCACGTAATCCGGATGCAGTTTTGCCGTCTCATCCCGGTGAAGATAGTAATAATCGAAATACTTGTCTGTGGGAACTTCCCGGTCCATATTGGGGCCTATGAAAAATCCGATGCCCCAGGCTTTGCGATAGTATTGTATGGTAGGCACGAACAGCCAGCTGGCGCCGAAGCGGATATGCTGGCCCTCCTGCCGCTGGGCGGCCACGTACCGGGTTAGCGATTCGGTATAGCGGTCGTACCACCAGTCCTGGCTTTGCACCAGGTTGGCGTTGGCCAGCAGGTTGGCCGTCAGCAGGGCCGTAAGGGCCCATGCTGCCCATGCAGGCGTTGCACGTAACAGCTCCCAAATGGCAAGCGCCATTAACGGGTAAAAGGATAAGGCTGTACGGCCGGTGAGGTAGGGCGTGCCCAGCCAGGCGTGTTGTATGATGGTACTCAGTGCCATAGCGCCCAAAAGGAAGGAGAAAAAGGCGCCGCTATCTGCCCGGCGCCGCTGCAACCATAACCAGAGGTGCCGGCCGGCGGCGCCGATGGCCAGCAGCGCCGTTGCCCAGGTACAAATTGTCGCTGTATGTTTGCCCAGATATGCTCTGTTCGATATGAAGTGTTCGGTTAACGATGCAAAGGTGTCGGCGAAAAAGCCCTTCTGCCCGCCATAGTAGAAAGCCCCGGCTGCGAGGTTGGCCTTTACCGGTAGGTATAAAAGTACCAGCAGCAGCAGGCTGAATAACAGTATCTGCCCGTTGGCTGCCAGCCATGAGGCCCGTCGTTCTTTGCGCTGATTGCGTAGCAGCATAACGTTGAGGGCCAGGCAAAGGGCTACGAAGTAATTCAAGAGTGTAAAGTTGCTATAGGCGCCCGCAACGGCAAGCAGCAGGCTCCAGGCGAGTGCACCGCTGGAGGGCTCGCGGATATACCGCCTGGCGAAAAACAGGCTGCCCATCTGAAAGCCCAGGCTCAGCCCGTATCCGCGGGCCAGGCCGAAAAACTCGAGCAAATAAGGGTTGAAAGCCAGCAACGCCAGCCCCGCCAGCTGCCAGGCAGGCCGTTTTTCATCTTCTGTGGCCATGCGGTAAGTGAAAAAAAGGAAAAGCGCACCGGCCAGCAGATTAGGCAGGCGCACCAGCACCTTGTGCAGCCCGCCCAGCGTGAATAACTTGACCAGTAAGGTGTTGAGTATGTGGTTGTTGGCGCTCGGCGGTTCATTGGCCAGTATCTGCCCCCAGGGCTTGCTGGCGAACATCAGCACCGTCGTACTCTCGTCATGCGTCATCGACAGCAGCGTTACCCGGGCGGCGCAGTAAGCGAAGAGCAGGATGCAAAAAAGAGCTGGAAGCAGGGCCTTGGGCTTCATAGTGTCGCAAAATAACCCGTTTTTTCCGACTGGCGCGCCCGCTTTTACCTACATGGCAGGAAATTTTATATTTTTATCGGGAACTCCGAAAACCTTGGCCATGAAACAACCTCTTGCGGTATTAAAAGCGCTCTCCGTCTGTACTGCGCTACTCGCCTGTACGGTGTTAAATGCCCAGGCAGACAACCTAAGACAGGACAGTACATTCTTTAACCAGCAAAAGACAATATACCAGCGTTGGCTGAACCAGTCGGGGCTCGGGCCGATGTTGCAGGTAGAGGGCCTGAGCATTAAGGAGGATCGGATCTCACTTTATCTAAGCTTCCCTTCTTCGGATATCAATTTTGTCGTTCGATCATGGGAGAGCCTGAAACAGAACTTCGAAGCCGAGCGCCCGATCACGCTGGAGCAGCAGCTTTTTTATAAGATGATCAGCCTCATGGAAGTCCGGCAGTCGATGGCGGACGTGCAGATCTACGACACTTATGACCTCAGGCGGGAGCCGTTGTTCTTTCGCGGTATCTACTTTGAGGACGGCCAGGTGAAGGTAGAAGAGAACAACCCCAAATCCAAGATCGAAGAGGTGCCCATTTTTCCTGCTAACCTCAGGGGGATGAAGGACATGTCAGAAGCTGAGATCCGGGAGGCTTTTAGCCGGGAAGCGGTGTATGAAAAGGTGTTGGAATACGCCAGGGGGCGATATGGGAAGGCGAAATGTGAACAGCGGTACCCTATGGTCCGGGTGCTGGAAAATGGCGCCGTGCTTCGTTTCGAAGTGGAGGACTTGTGCCGCGAAGTGCTTACAGACGAGGCAAACCCATTGCTGGCGCGTATTCTCAACAGCTGTTGTGGCCTAAACTACAATTGGGTAAAAAGGGAGCTGCTCAATTTCATCATTACATACCGGGAGTTTCCCGATGGAAAGGGCTTTATCCTGACTATTGAAATAGACGGCAAATACGGCTCCGGCATTTACGATAAGGTGCGCCGGGGTGGTTACCTGAGCATGGAAGTGGACTTCGACGATTACCTGGAGCGCTACGCCGATAGCTTTAAAGAAGCCATAAGAAAAGCAATCCTGAAAAAGTAATGGCCTTGGTTGATCAAACGAACATCCGAAAAGAACTGCGCCGCCTGGTGGCCGCCGATGAGTTGGAGCAGGCGATCCAACAACTGCTGAGCTTTACAGAAGCAACGGAGGTTGACGACCTGCACAAAGAGGTAATATTACAGTCAGGTCGATTAGAAGATTACCGCAAAGGGCTGAGGAGTGGCGGCCTGGATTACAAAGACCTGGCGCGCACGAAGGTCAACATCAGCCAGGCTATCCTGGAGATCACGGACAAATTGCCGGAACTGCGGGAGGACGGTACGGTTGTAAAAGAAAAACGCAGAGGCATCCGCGAAAAGGTGTTGCGCACCCACATTCTGTGGCTGATGTTCGGCATCAAGGGGCTGATCGTTCTGTTTGTGCTCACGCTCTGGCAGTCGGGCGGTTTTACGGCGGCCCAGTTTATGGTCACGCTGGCGCTATTGTTGCCGATCTTTGCTACTTACACCACGGTGATGGTGCGGAGCAGTATCCGGGAGCGTTATATCCAACAATACGCCACCACCGCATTGGAGCCCAGAGTGAGCCGGAATTTTCAGTTTACTACCTATGGGGTACTGTTGATATATGGATTTGCACTTTTCTACGTCATCGACCTGCGTGGAAGGGGCGTTCTCGGGCAGTTCGACTATATGACGAGCCTGCTGGCGCTGGTGGAGCTGCTGCTGGGGGTATACGTAGGGCAGCTGGTGTTTAGTTTGTTCAAAAAGGAAGAATAAGTATGCAATTTAATGCTCGACTCAGGAATCTGTCAGGCTATGGCCTTGTTTCTAAAAGCCTGGCTATCATATCTCTTATTACCATACTGCTGTTTTTTGCCAATGACGGCCATGCTCAGGAAGGAAAAGGGGTGACGGGCAGGGCAGGTAAAGACTTTGCCCTCTTTTTCGCCGTAAACCAATACGACAGCATGCGGCCTCTGAACAGGCCCGTTCGCGATGCGGAGGCGATAGCAAAAGAGCTGGAAGCTTACTATGGCTTCAGGACGGAGGTCGTTAAAGACCCCACCCTCGACGAGATGGAACAAAAACTGAAACTTGTCCAGCAGGAATATGCCGCCGGCCGCCTGGCCTCCGATGGGCAACTGCTCGTCTTTTTTACCGGCCATGGGATGGTTGAAAATAAAAACGGCTTTTTCCTCGCTAAAGACTCCGACCCGGAAAAATTGCCGCGCACGGCCTGGGCTTATGCCTACTGGAGGCCCTTTCTCAATAGTATTAACTGCAAACACATCCTGGTCGTCATAGATGCCTGTTACAGCGGTACCTTCGACCCAGATTGGTGGGGCAAGGGCGATTTCGGCCGTCCCGGCACGCTGAGCGAAGGGGAATACCTGCTCGTTGAGCATGAGAAATACAAAACCCGTATGTTCTTCACCTCGGCAACAGAAGTGCAATCGCCCGACGACTCCAATTTCGCCAAAAAATTCCTGGCGGCATTGCGCAGCCGTGGAGGCAGCGACGGCATTCTGACCTCAACCGAACTCTTTTCTTATCTGGAACAAGCCCGCCCCAAACCCCATTACGGCAATTTCGGAGACTATGACCCCGGCTCCGGTTTCTTGTTTATCCTGCAAAACCCTTTGGACAAAGGGCTCACCAATCAGGAAGAAACGAAAGCAATGGAAATGGAGCTCCAGGCATGGCGGGCCGCCCGGGATGCCGATACCATAGGCGCGCTGAAGGCCTATCTGGAGCAGTTCCCCAATGGCGCATTTCGTGGGGCTGCGATAATCAGGATACAGGAATTGGAACAGGAGGCTGCTAACCACAGAGAAGAGCTGACCTGGGAGTTTGCAGAAGAGAAAGCAAACAGGGAAGGCTATCTCGCCTACCTGAATGAATATCCCGACGGGAAGTATTCCGGGCAGGCTACGCAGTGGCTGCAAAGGCAAAGGGCGGAAGAAATGCAAAGGCAAGCAGAGGCAGAGGCGCAGCGAAGGGTAGAGGAGGAAAAAAAGAAGAAACTGGCAGGTGCATTTGGCTCGCGCCAGGATGTTGTCGAAGGCCCTGGTGGAGACCCCAATGCTTCACAACTGGAGCATATTGCTACTGCCCCCGGAGATCAGTTGGGAGGGCTGATGGGGAGAAGAGTCGTTTACAGGCCTACACTGAAAGACAACTCCCAAGAAACCGGCACCGTTGTGGTAGCAGTCTGCGTGGGCCCGGATGGAACGGTGATCAGCGCTCAGTTTATGCAGAAAGGATCAACTACTGTTTCTAGCCGTCTTAGAGAACTGGCAATTGAATCCGCAAAACAATGGAGGTTCAGCCCGAGCAATGTCGACAGGGAATGCGGGACGATCACATTTAATTTCAAAACCCAATAGGCCATAATTTATGAGGCACCGAAGCCAACGAACGGGCAACTGGGTTAATATGCTGCTGTATCATCCTTTATGCTCACTTGCGCTGTTCTCAGCCTTATTTATGGCGGCCTCGGGATGGAACGCACCTGAAAGGCTGAGGCCGCATAAAGACTACGCTCTCTTCTTCGCCGTCAGCCAATACCAGGACAGCCGCCTCACCGACCTGTCCAATTCGGTGAAGAATGCCCGGGAGATTGAGGCAGTACTGAAGGATCAATACGGCTTTGAAACAGAAGTGGTGGTGGACCCCAAGCTCGATGACATCGAGCGGAAGCTGGAAGAATACCGCCGGAAGTTTGCCGGCGGCGCCTTGGACAAAGACGGGCAGTTGCTCATTTTTTTTTCCGGCCACGGGGTGAAGGAATACAACAATGGCTATTTCCTGCCCGCCGATGCCGATCCTGACAGGATACTGCGCACAGGCCTGCCTTACAACACCTGGCGCCCGTTTATCAGCGAGATCAACTGCAAGCATATTCTGGTAGCGGTAGATGCCTGCTACAGCGTCACATTTGACCCCAAGTGGCAAAGTATGGGAAACCCCACTTTTAGCCGGATCGGCGAAATGAATGAAGCCGACAGGGTGCTGGCCAACCACAAAGAATTCCCCGCCCGGATATTCTTTACTT
Source organism: Lewinellaceae bacterium (assembly GCA_020636255.1). GTDB lineage: Bacteria > Bacteroidota > Bacteroidia > Chitinophagales > Saprospiraceae > JACJYE01. Next base: position 203,847 of record JACJYE010000006.1, on the reverse strand, counting down.
CCGACTCTCAGGAGGATATCGTGCCGGGCCGCTCTAATTTTGCCCGCAAGTTTCTGGAGGGCCTGTCTAAGCTGCAGTATAAAGGAACCTTTGTAACTTCCAGCGAATTGTTCGCCAATTACATCAAGCTGGCGCAGCCGGCTCCGCGCGCCAACGAATTCGAAGGGGATGACCCGCGTTCTTCTTTTTTGTTCTTTCCTTCGGAAATGGTTAAGGCCGACCCCCGGCGTTTCGAGCAGCGCCAGCGCGATATCAATGTCTATGCAGCTTTGCAGGCTAGCCCGACTATTTCCGGCTGCCAGCAATACCTGGCTGACTTCCCGGAAGGCAATTTTCGGGCGGAAGTTACCCACCTGGTGCTTCTGCTTCAGGAAGAGCAGGAATGGCAGTTTGCTTCCCTGAAAAACACGGAGGAAAGCTATCAGGCCTACCAGGAGCGTTTTCCTGGCGGCCGCTATGTATCTGAAGCAGCTTATAGGGTTAAGGTTATCAAATCTGCCTCTCAGGCTGATGAGAGCTTAAAGCCAATTTTCGGAAAGCGAATATTTGACCCGGCTCAGGGCAACTGGATTGAAATACCGGACGAAATGGTTTTCATCCGGGGCGGTTATTTTGAAATGGGCGATAACTTTGGTGACGGTAGCGATGACGAAAAACCGGTACATATCGTGTCGTTAAGCGATTTCTTCCTGGGGACCCATGAAGTCACTTTCGATGAATATGACGCATTTTGCGATGCTACGGGTTACCATAGGCCGTCTGACTACCAGGGGTGGGGCAGGGGGAGACGGCCGGTTATTAATGTATGTTGGGATGATGCTATTGAATACTGCAACTGGCGTAGCCGCCAGGAAAACCTTCAGGAAGTTTACGTTATAAATGGCGTAGAAGTAGTCTGGCGTTCAAACGCGAACGGTTACAGGCTGCCTTCCGAAGCGGAATGGGAGTATGCCGCTCGCAGCCAGGGGAAAAAAGAGCCCTTGACGGCAACCCTTGATGGCGGTGGCAATGATGCCTATGCGAACTTTTCGGGAGATGATGGATATCCGTATACTGCGCCAGTAGGCAGCTTCCCGGCTAATAGCATTGGGTTGCATGATATGAGTGGAAATGTATCGGAATGGTGTTGGGACTGGTATGATGAGGGGTATTATGAAAAAAGTGAGAATAGCCACGACCCTAGAGGCCCGGATAGCGGGTCTTACCACATTATCCGGGGCGGCTCATGGGAGGGCTTCCCTACTGAAGGGCGATGTTCGAACCGGAGCTTCGACAACCGGGAAGATTATAGTAGTTCCCTGGGCTTTCGGTTGGCACGGAATGTCGTGGTTATGAAAAACTAATACCGAAATACATCATCGGCAACCTACCTCGCTACCACCAGTTTCCCCACCTTCCTTAGCTCTCCGTTTACGATCCGGTAATGATACAACCCGTTTTTCAGCAAGCGGGTGTCGGCCGTAACGCTGAAGGGCTGATCCATCTCTGCCGGCCAGCTTTGCTTCAGCATGCTTCGCCCCAGCTCGTCGTACAGCTCAAGCTCCACCAGGGGGGCTTCGGCCTGGTGCACCGCTATCGTCAGCTCGTCCTGCACCGGGTTGGGGTACAGGCGGATAGGGCGGGGGCGGGGGTAGGATACCTCCACCGCCTTGGAAAACAAGTAAGCGCCGTTCAGGTGGTGGGCCTTTATGCGGTAGATATTTAACCCATGGATCGGGTCGGTATCGTCAAACTGGTAGGCGAGGCCTTCCTGTTCGGCATTAGGAGGTAAGGTCCCGAGAGGCGTGAAGTGGAAATTGTCGTAGCCGCGTTGCACTTCGAAATATTCGAGGCTGTCTTCAAAGCTGGCCGTCCACGTCAGATGCACCAAGCCTTCATCAGGAGTAGCCTCCAGGCCCATCGTGCTGATAAAAGGGCCGTCGCAATTGGGGTAAACGGACTGCGTGCGGGTGGCCGACAGGCCGGCAGGGTCGGTAACGGTGAGCTGTATGCGGTACCAGTACAGTTCGCCATCACAGCCAAGAGGGCTGATCAGGGTAAAAGTTTCGGGCTCGAAATCTACCGGGTCGGGGTGGAAATGGTCGTTGTGTTGCACAAAAGTGCGCCACTGATACAGGAGTTCGTCATCGGGGTGCTCGGCATCTTTCACCTCTGCGGCCAGGCGCAACAGCGTCGTACCCTGGTGCAAGGGATAGCGGTCGCCGTCCCTGAAACTGGTGATCTGAACCTGCGGCGGGGTGTTGTTGAGGGAAACGATGGCCTCCGTTTTTGCCGTCGCCCCAAGGCTGTCCGTTACGACGAGCTGGACGGTAAAACTTTGCGGCCCGCTGCCGCTTGCCGTATAAGTATGCCCCGGCGCTTTTTCCGTGCTGCTTTGCCCATCGCCGAAATCCCAGTAATAGCTGGCGACAGGCCCCAGGTCGTCAGTGGAATGGGAGCCGTCAAACTGGACGTTCAGCGGGCTGGGGCCATAAAACTGGCCATCATTGATAACGGCCACCGGCGGCGGGTTGCCCCCGAAGGTGATCTGCCGGATCTGTCCTTCGAGGTTGATGTAGAACAGCGCTCCGGTGGCGGGGTTGAGCGCCAGGTGGATGACGTCTTTGGCGTAGGTGTGAAAAGGCTCGACGGCATGTAGTACGTTGTACTCGTCAAACTCCATGATGCGTATCCAGTGGTTGAAATCGACAGAGAAGAATTTGCCCTGGTATTGGGTGGGGAACTGGCTGCCGGTGTAAAATACCCCTCCCAGCGAGGAATACCCATCGAACATCGTACCTGTAACGCTAGTCTGGCCGCTGCCCAGCTCGGCGCCGTTCAGCTGGCCCCGGTCATTGAAAAAGGGTATCCAGGTACGCGTCGGCAGGTTCCAGCGGGAGTTCGTCCATTGAATGGCGGGCGGGTAGCCCACGACGAAGTTGTCGATGGCCTGGCTGGTATCACAAGGATTCCGGGGCGCCGGGGTGCTGTCGCGTTCCAGAGACACGAAGAGCTCTTTAAAGGTGAAGTAGTCCTCTTCGCAGCCTTCTCCGTTCAGCGGGTTGGGCGCCATGCGGTTTTTTGGCGCCGGCACTTCGATGTAGGGCCAGTGGGAGCCGATGCCTTCCAGTATCGGCCAGCCGAAATTCTGGCCGCCTGTTTCGACGACGTTCAACTCCTCCCACGCACCGTTGCCTACATCGCCGACGTAAAGCACTCCGGGCCGGCCGTCTTCGGGGCTATGGCTGCCGGAATTGGGGCGTAGGGTGAAGCGGTAAGGGTTGCGCAGCCCCCAGGCCCAGATGCGGGATTGCGGCGACCGCGGCCGCGCGGGGTCGAAGAAGGGGTTGCTGGGCAGGCCGTCGCCTGTGTCAGCATCGATGCGCAGGATCTTGCCATTGTAGTTGTGAAGATACATGGCCCGGTAGGAGCCCACGTCCTGGTCGGGCGTGATGATGCCGCGGGCCAGCGCCGGCGTGATCATGGTGCCCAGGCTGTCGCCTCCGGTATCCGGCCCGGCATTACTGGTGGCGTCGCCGCAGGAGATCAGCAGCGTGCCGTCTTCGCCCATGAGTAAGGTGCCTAAGCCGTGGAACTCGTACAGCAGCGGTATGCCGTTGTCGATGGTTTCGCCGAGCAGGATCTTGCGGCTGTTCGGTACGATATGCGTGAAACCTGTGGTGGGGTCGGCCTGGTATCGCGCCACCCGGCCAATGGTTGGATAATTGGTTACCGTGGTGTCGGGATTGTATGATGGCGTGCCGTAATAGTCGTAATAGTGCAGGTCGAGGGCATAGAGCAGGTAGAAATAGCCGTTGTAGCGGAAGCTGTTATCCAGGGCGAAGCCCATCAGGCCATGGTCTTTCCAGTTGGCGACTTCCTCCGAAATGTCGATCAGCGGTTCAGGAAATACCTGCCCGCTGGAGTCGACGATATACACCTTACCTTCTTTTTCGGCGACGTACATGCGGCCTGTTGCATCAAATGTGATCACGGTGGGGAAGTCAAACTGCGTCAGATAGGCCTGGTCATAAAAACCGTCGGGTAAGTTCTGGCCATGGCTGAGGTTCAGAAAGGCAAATAAAAAAACCATCAGGGCAGGTACCTGTCGAAACATCGCTTTGCTCTTTTTAGAAATTAGGTTGTTAAAAAAGTCGTCGAACTTAATGGCTTTTGCGGGCTCCAAACAAGCTTTTAGGCTTTATGGTGTATATAGCTGTCATTGAATGATCTGTCCTTCCAGTTGCAGCATGCAGCCTTCCGATATGGCATGAAGGCGCTTCACGTCTTTGGCTTTGTACGATTCTACCACGATCTTGCTGCCGCCGTACTCCGGCTTTTTCTGATAAGCGGCGAAACCCTGTACACACGCTTCCATGCTCAGGTTTTTAACGTACAGCATCGAAAGGTCTTTGCTGGCTACGGCGATATTGGCGTTCCTGACACTGGAATCGAACAGCGTAACGTCGCTTTCTTCCCCAACGCTCAGGCCCTTATCTCCGTTGCCTTCCATTGTGCAGTTTCTGATATTTACGACACTGCCCGAGAAGTCCATGCCGTCGTTCCCTGTCTGCTGAAACCTGCAATCTTCGATGGCGCCCCTGGAGAAATCCGAGTCGAAAGCGTCGGAAGGCGTGTTGCCGAACAGGCATTGCCGTAGCTCGAATTCGGAGCGAATGATGTTCAGCCCGTCTTCGCAATGGTTTTTCAGAAAAGTGCAGTGGTACAGGCGCACGTCGGCCTCGTAGAAAGTGACGGCGCCGGTGAGCGCCCAGCCATCATATCGTAGGGTGTTCAGGCCCTCAAAATGCACGTTTGACAATGAGGAATACTCCTGGGGTTGTATGACGGTAAAACTGCCCGTGCCGTCGGGAGAAGTTATGCGGATGGGTTGCTCTTCCGTCCCATAGGCCTGCACCGGAGAAAAGGAAATGAAATGCGCTCCCTGCTCCAGCACGAGGGTGGCCCCGGCCTCGAAGACGGCCAGGTAACCCGCGGGCAGCACGAGCATGTCTTTTAGGCGGTGCTCACCGGCGGAAAAGATAACCCGCTGGCCTTCCACCTGATAAGGGCCGCCGGTGCGCAGTGCAGCCAGCCTCCGCAGCTTCTGGGCGCCGGTAGCGCCTTCGGGTGGAGCATAATTCAGTATCGGTGCATGAAAAAGGCTGTCGATGCCCGGCACTTTGAAGAACAGGTATTTGGCATAAGGCCCCACATCCAGGCTGTAATAAACCGGGGCGGCCTGGTTCTGCAGCGCGCCTTCTTCCAGGAACCGGATGCTGTTGTAATCCCGGACCATGGAGTCGCGTTGCAGGCGCGCCCAGTAACGCCGCGGCGTAGAGGCCGGCAGGAGCATTGGTTCCGGCAAGGGGCTGTCCATCTTTTTTTTGTCCGTACCATACCCCACGACCGCTATCGGCAGGTTGTGCCGGTTGCGGGCCTGGAGCCGCTTTCCCGCCGGTAGCTGCTGCTGGGTGTAGGCCAGCAGGCTCTGGTTGTCGTAGGGCAACAACAGGGAGTGTGCAAACTGCCCCTCGGTGAGGAATTCGCTGAGATCGGGTTTGTAATCCGGGAATTCCATCTGCAGGAAGGCCAGCCGGGCCGCCCAGGCAGGGTAGAGGCTGTCGAGGGCTGCCGAAAGGTAAGAGCGGGAACTGAGCCGGTAGAGCTCCCCGATATAGGCTGCGGCGAACGCTTCGTCCATGAACAGGGCGGAAAAGATGCTTTCCGAACTCAAGCTGGCGGGATTGAGCGCGCCCTCTCCCAGGATGGTATATCGCGTTTCCGGCTTGTCGCCGAAACCGTCGAAGCCTATGGGCTCCAGCTTGCTGGTAACGGGGTTGTAATAAAAGCGCTGGTTGTGCCAGGCAATGCCATGGTAGGCGTTGGTGATGTCGCAAAGCGCATAATAGCGGGCCAGCCGGGTGAGGTCGAACACGTCATCGGGGGCTACCTGGCCCTGCCGGTATTGTTCCATCAGCCTTCGCGCCTCCTCGTATTCGCGCGCCATCGTAGAGTCCTCCAGCAGGCTGCTTTCCTTGAAGGCCTGAATGTCGGCGTTGGCCCACTCCATGGGAGCGTGCGTCGGGCCCCCCTTGACGAAACCATGATGCGAAAGCTGTCGCTTGATGGCTTTCCAGAAGCCGTCCTCTGAGAATTTCAGGATAGGCCCTTCGCGCCGTTGCCGGTACTCGACGAGTTGTTTTTCGAAATGTTCTTCATAGGCATAGATGCCGAGCGATTCGCCGTTGAGGCGCAGCTCGACGAAATCGTAGCGCGTGGTGAGCACGTCTTCGCGCTCCCAGAGCTGATGCAGCACCCACTCGTGCAGAAAGTAGCGGGCCAGAGGCGTATGCAGAGAAAAAGAACGCATGCGGCGCCAGGCGTAGGGCCCTTTCATCTTGACGCGGAACGACCACTTGTCGCCGTGCAGGTGGTCGAGCCAGTCGCCTTTGAGGCGCACTTCGGCATCCATAAGGCCGGTGGAATCGCCTTCGAGCTGGGCTTCCACCCAGTCGCCGTCGCTGCTTTCCAGGATACCGGCCTTCAGGGCTTCGTCCCGCTTTTGGCGCAGGGCCTCCAGGCTTTCCTTTTTGAGGTACAGGTTGAGCACTTCGGGCCGGAAAGCTCCGCCTGGCGCCGGTAGCTGCTCGATCAGCAGGTCGTCAAAATACACCTCGGTATGGCCTTCGGCATAGACGTATACATTGAAACGCGGTATGTCCTGTCCATAGGGGATGATGAAGCGGATCTCGAGCCTTTCCCAGCCTTGTTCGTCGGATTCGACGGCGGAGGATTCCTGAATGTATGGGCCGCCTTCCAGTTTTACGGCCAATATGCCTGAGCTGTAGGCGTTCTTCAGCCGCCAGACGGAAGCTTTGTAGGCCGTTCCGGGTTCCGGCTTGTCGAACTGATAACCGAAGCCGTACTGAGCTTCGCCGGCAGCAGGCAGAAAACAGGACCAACGGCCGCTATGCGCCTGTGTTTTGGAACGCAGGGTTGCACTGCCGAACTGCTGGCCGCCCTCCACGAGCTGTCCGCCCCGAACCTGCTCGGCGCCGCAGAAAACGCTGCCCTCGGGGAAAAGCGCATAAGGGCTGCGCTGGGGCCAGGCAGCAAAGGCGAGCATAGCTGCCACCAGCAGGGCCAGGGCCCCGAAGATGAGCCCAAGGGCATTCCGTTGTTTGCGCGCCGATCTGTCCGAAATGAGCATAGGTTGCGTTATCGTTACAGGATGAGCTCCGGTTGGTCTACAATAGACAGGCGTGTGGCAGCCGAAAGCAGGACGATCTCGTCTTTCAGCGCGCTGATGTCCTCCAGTGAGTTGGCCTTACAGAGGAAGGACAGGTCGAGCCCTTTGTCGAGGGTGTCCAGGCGCTTGAGCTCCACATAGGGCAGGTGCCGGGCAAGGATACCGGTGATGCGGGCCAGGTCGTCCAGGTCGGTCGTGATATTGACGAACAGGCGGCCTTCCTGGCGGCGGCTGGCCTTGCCGGTGATCAGTTTGCCCGCATACAGCAACAGGATGATCAGGCTGAAGGCTACGATGCCCAGAACGGGCTGGTTGGCGCCCCCGGCAAGGCCCAGGCCAATGGCGATGAACAGATAGGTCAGCTCTTCAGGGTCTTTGATAGCGGCGCGGTAGCGAACGATAGACAGCGCGCCCACCAGGCCCAGCGACAGTGCGATCGACGACTTTACGATCATGATGATCAGCAGGGTGCCCAGCGCCAGAGGCAGAAAATTGGCGGCGAACTTACGCCGGTTCGAGATGGCGTTGCCGAAGTGGATGTAGTACAGCCGCAACAGGGCGACCAAAAGGGCCGTTACCAGAATATTGAAGAGGAATTCGTCGAGCGGGATGTTGTTGGAGAACTCCTGAATATATTGTTCCTGGATCTTTTGTAAGATATTCATGTAACACCGCTTGGATGATGGGGAACAAAGATAGTCATTCCTGAAACAACCGGCAGGGAGAAAAAAAAAGGTACTCCATGAACAGGAGTACCACATAAACTATAAACAAACAAAAAACATTAGCGATTCTAAAACTCTTGTGTAAACGCCGGAAGTCAAAAAGGGTTCATTTGGGTATGAAAAAAAAACAGTGGAAAACCAGATTGCGTGAAATCGGCGCCAATAGGGATTGTAGATCGCAGAGATTGCTTACTTTTGGAAACATTGATGTAATAGAGACATGAACGAAAAGGACCACACCACCCGGTTGATCGTCGGGTTGTTTTTGCTGATGGCTTTTATTCTTGTTGCCATGCGCTTCCTGCCTATGCTGCGTTGGTTCTTCACGGCGGGCATGGCGTTGGCGGCCGCCGGCATAGCGGTCTTCCTGGCCACGCAGATCTTCAGTCAGAGCCGCCGGAAGCGGTTGATGGAAAATACGACGGAAGGCAGAATACAGCTGAAGATCAGCCACTGCCAGGAGGAAATAGAGAAGAACAAGATCGAACTGGCCCGCATTCACGCCAGCATAGAGGAACTGCACAACCAGGCCAATGCCTCCGGCGGCCTGTCACCACAGAGAAAGGAAGAAGCGCTTCGCCTGGCCCGCGAATTCGATGCGGAAATGGAGCTCCGCCAGGCAAAGATTTCTTTCTTCGAGGCCGCCATCGGTAAGCTGGAGAACATGCTGCACAACCTCCAGCTCTCCCAAACCATCAGCGCCAAGGAAGAGGAGCTCAAACGCCTCAAGGAATCCCGCTATGAAGACCTGGCCAACCTCGAGGAACTGCGCTCCGATGTAGAGGACGAGGCCTTATACCTGGATACCATCGAGGAGCTTTCCCTCAAGCTTGGTAACAGCACTTCATTGGAAAACGCCCTTCACCTGCGCCGCGAGCTGGAGGAGATGACCAGAGGGTTGCAGTAGGTAGCCTCACAGGCTCTCCATCGCCTTCGTCGTACGCCTGTTTCAAGCACTCCGGAAGGCAGAAGGGCTTGTCTGTACGTGTTTTTTAAAGAAGTTGTTGAAATGGGCCGCTTCTGAAAAACCCAGCGCATAGGCGATTTCCGATACATTCCAGGAGCTGTGCTTCAGCAGTATTTTCGCCTCCTGCAGGATGCGCTCGGCTATGATCTTGGAAGTTGTTTTGCCGATGGTTTCCTTTACGGCACGGTTAAGGTGGTTGACGTGGATATTTAGCTGATGGGCATACTCCGACGCGGAGCGCAGCTGGATACTTGGATGGTTTTCTTCGATCGGGAACTGCCGTTCCAGAAGCTCCATGAACAACGTAGAAATGCGTTGCGAGGCGTTGATCTCCTGTTTGTCGAACATCATCGATGGCTGCATTTTCATGGCAAAATGCAGGAGTTCAAAAACGAGGTTGCGCAATACGTCGTATTTGTGGATGTAATCGGAATTGATCTCCTCGAACTCTGGCCCGTATGTTCCCACTTATAAGGGATATGTGGATTGGAAAAGGACAGGGCCTGCTTTTGCACCTCAATTACCCTATCCGCAAAATGTACTTTGCTGCTGCCTATAGCGAGCATGACCTTATAAAAATCCCTGTAACGATATTCAAAGCAATTCTTACGAAAATCAAACAACGTGAAACCTGACACGAGCGAAGCGACTGATGAAATAAACTTTGAACAGTCCCGCCTCCCTGGCTGGTTACAGGTTCCTGGCCGCCCCGGGCTCACCCCGTCACCCAGTCACCCAATCACCCCGTCACCCCGTCAACCCAGGAACTGCCGCAGGTAATTCCGGCTCGTCAGGATGGCCGACCGGATATCCGCAGGCGAGCCTTCATAGGCTTTGTCCTCCACTTCGATACAGGCCGGGCCGCGGTAACCGACGCTGGAAAGGGCGGAGAAAAAATCCCGCCAGCGCACATCGCCCAGGCCCGGGAGTTTGGGCGAGTGATAGGCGAGGGGATAGGCCAGTATGCCCACCCGGTTCAGTTTGTCGCGGTAGACTTTTACGTCTTTGAGGTGGATATGGTGCAGTTTTTCGGCGTAGTCGTATATGGGCTGTACTTCGTCCATCTGCATCCATACGAGGTGAGAGGGGTCGTAGTTCAGCCCGAAATGGGTGCTGGGAATAGCGTTGAACATTTCATCCCATATTGCCGGCGAGATGGCCAGGTTCTTGCCGCCCGGCCATTCATCCTGGGTGAACAGCATAGGGCAGTTCTCGATGCCGATCCTGACATTTTCCTGCTCCGCCAGCTGTACGATCTCGGGCCAGGTTTCCCGAAAGCGCCCCATGTTGTAGTCGACGGTTCTGGAAGGGTCGCGCCCGATGAAAGTATTCACCACACCGATGCCCAGCCTGGCGGCAGCGACGATCACTTTTTTAATATGTGCTATGTAAACGCCTGCCTGCTCCGCGTTGGGGCTCAAAGGGTTGGGGTAGTAGCCCAGGCCGGAGATGGCGATGTTTTTCTGTTTCAGATAACCCTGGATATGTGCAATGCCATCATCGTCCAGGGTATCCACATCGATATGAGTGACGCCGGCGTAACGGCGCTCGGCCCGCCCTCTGGGCCAGCACATGATCTCCACGCATTTGAACTGGTGCGCGGCGGCAAAATCGATGACTTCTTCGAAGGAAAGATCAGCCAGTATGGCGCTGACGAAACCGAGGTCGAACATGCTTGCTGTGTTTACAGCCAAGTTAAGGGTTTTTTGAGGATTCCCTACAACCCCAGCTTCCGCGCCAGCGCGCTGCTGGTGAGCATGCCGAAAACGACGATACTGATGGAGCTCAGCGGCATCAGTATTGCCGCCACTATAGGCGACAGGGCGCCCTGTACGGCGAAACTCAGGCCTATGATGTTGTAAATGAGGGCAAAGCCGTAGGCGAGGAAGACCAGCCGAATGCTGCGGCGGGCATAGTCCAGGAAGACGGGGAGCCTGCTGAACTGCCGGGCATCGAGGATGGCATCGCAGGCCGGGGTGAAGTTGTTGGTGTCCTCCGCTACGACTACGCCGGCGTCGCTCTGTTTGAGCGCTCCGGCATCGTTCAGCCCGTCGCCCAGCATGAGCACTTTGTGCCCGTCGGCCTGTAGCCGGCGTACGAACTGTAGCTTATCCTGGGGGCTCTGCCGGAAGTGCATAGCGCCGGCTTCGCCAAAGATGGGCGCCAGCAGCGGTTTCTCCCGGTCGTTGTCGCCGGAAAGCAGGAACAGGCTGGCCCGGCTGCCGAAGTACCTGGCAACCTGCCAGATCCCTTCCCGGAAATGATTGACGATGCGGAAATACCCCCGCAATTCGTGGTTGATCTGTACGTAAACACCTTCTTCTTCCGGGGAACCGGCATTTGGCATGTCGCCGATGAAGGCCCGTGAGCCGATCCGAACATGCTGCTGGCTGACGATGCCCTGTACCCCTTTCCCGACCACTTCTTCCCAGTCAGTGGCCTTGTAGATCGTTTCGTCAGGGGTTTCCAGGCCCCCGCCGAGGAACGAAGCCAGCTGCTGGCTGATGGGGTGGCCCGATGGGTGCAGGACGGCCCACAGCATTTGTTTTTCGTGGCTGTCCAACGGTTGTCCGGCAAAGCTGATGTCGCCGCGTTCGCGTTGCGTGAGGGTGCCTGTTTTGTCAAAAACGACGGCCTGCACATTGCTGAGCGCTTCGATGATGGCCGTATTCTTGAGGAAGAAGCGGTGCCGCCCAAGGATGCGCACGGCATTGCCGAAGATGAAAGGGATGGCGAGCGCCACTGCACAAGGGCAGGCAATGATGAGCACAGCAGTAAAGGCATTGATCGCTCTGTCGGGGTCGCGGGGAAGCCAGTAGGCCAGCGTAGCTGCGGCCACAAGCAGTATGACGGTAGTGAAAAACTGGCCGACGCGGTTGGCCAGCACGCTGGTGCGCGATTCCTGGGTTTTGGTAAACGCTTCGTCGTTCCACAGCTGTGTCAGGTAGCTTTGGGAGACTTTGCGGGTGAGGCTTAGCTCAATGGAGCCGCCTAGTTGCCTGCCCCCGGCGAATACCTTTTCACCCGTTGTCTTGCGTACGGGTTCCGATTCGCCGGTCACGAAACTATAGTCGACCTCGCCATCCCCTTTTAGCATAATACTATCGGCGGGGATGAGCTCGCCGTGTTTGACGATTATGATGTCGCCGGGTTCCAGCTTGTCGAGGGTTACTGATCGCAGCTGGCCTTCTTCCTTGCGGTGGGCGGCGATGGGGAAATAGGACTTGTAATCGCGTTCGAACGACATGGTGTGGTAGGTGCGCTGCTGGAACCACTTTCCGGCAAGCAAAAAGAACACCAGCCCGGCCAGGCTGTCCAGGTAGCCTGCTCCGGTTTGCCCTACGATCTCAAAAACACTGCGGAAGAAAAGGGCCAGGATGCCGATGGATACGGGTACGTCGATGTTGAGGGTGCGCTGCTTCAGCCCCAGCCAGGCGGACTTCAGATAATCGCCGCCGCTGTAGAAAGCGACGGGCAGGGCGAGCAGGATGTTGAGGTAGCCGAACAACGAGAAAAAGAACGTGTCTTCGCTTTTATCCAGCCCCAGGTATTCGGGGAAGCTCAGCAGCATGATGTTGCCGAAGGCGAAACCGGCGATACCCAACTTGTAATAAAAGGCGCGGTTGGCAAAAGGCGCCTTTTTTTCGTCGAGGCTGCTCAGGTTGATGGCCGGAGCGTAACCGATGCTGGCCAGCAGTTCGACAACCTGCCTAAGGCTGATCTCCGCAGTAGCGAAGTTGATGTAAGCTTCTTTTTTGACGAAATTGACCTTGGCGGAAATGACGCCCGGGTTGAGTTTGTGGAGGTTTTCCAGCAGCCAGATACAGGAGGCGCAGTGCATTTGGGGAATGAAAAAGGTCACCCTGCTCTGCTGCTCATCAGAGAAATCCAGCAGCTTTTCGCGGACATCGTCGTCGTCGAGGAAAGCATATTCCTCCTTCGCGCGGCCCTTGAGGCTGATGCCGGCATTCTCGTCGATATCGTAATACCGGCACATGCCGTTGTCATTGAGGATCTCGTAGACCGTCTTACAACCCTCGCAGCAAAAGACTTTCTCCTCAATGTGGATGTGGCCATCCTCACAGGGTTCACCGCAGTGATAGCAGCTTAGTTCCGGGCTGGTGCGGCCAGTTTGGTTCTGGCCGTCTAATTGGCTTGCGACTGGCATAACGGGCCCTTTTGGGCGGTAAAGGTAAAAGGTGCAAATTAGGAAAAGGGGTGACAAATGTCACCCCCGAAGGATGATTATTATCAAAAAAGGGCATTTTCAATAGTGTGTAATCATCCATGTTTTCCCTTTGCTTTTAGTCGGCTCCAAACAAGCTCTTATGGGCATTCGCCCTATCGGTTTATGGCCAACCTTCTACTTTGAAACCCGGATCCGATTTGCACCCGGAGCAGGTAGGCCCCATCCGGCAGCCCTTTCAATTGGATATCCAGTTGGTGTTTGCCTACTGGTAGTTTTCCATACTCCTGTTGCCGGAGCAGGCGTCCCTGCTGGCTAAATAGCTGCAGGCTTACCACGGTTGCTTCCCTTAGGGCTATCTCGATCCGGCTTGTCTCCTTGCCAGGGTTGGGCGAGGGAAGCCCTACGGTAAACGCATCGGTTATCGTGCTGATCTCGGGTAGTTCCGTTACCTCTTCCTCCAGGGGTATAAAAGCAGCATAGATGTCGATATTCCCATCATTGTGCCGGCCATCGGCCCAAACCGGGATGGCGTAACCGCGGGTAGCCAACACCTGAGTATACTCTCCTACACCGAAGTTGGCGTTGGCGCTACCGATGGTGGAAAAATCCATACCTTCACTGGATACGGAAAAGTTTGTACCGAAGCTCTGGCCGCCGTCTTTGGAGTATGCCATGTAGTATTTGGCCACAAGATTATTGGGGTCTTCCCGCCTGTCGTACCAGCTGACGGCCAACAGGCCTTTATCGTTTACGGCCAGGCTGGGGAAGAACTGCTCGGATTGTGGGATACCGTCATCATTCAGCACGACGGGTGCCGTCCAGCTCTCGCCTCCGTTTTCGGAGCGGCTGAAATAGACATCGACACCGGGCGTAAGTTCACTCTGGAAGCCATCGGAAGTCCAAACGGCATAGAGGTTGCCATCATAATCGCCACCCGATTTGTCTACCCGCAGATGCGGACAAGGGTAGACACGGGCAGAATCTACGCCTACGAGGTCGCAGGCGCCGCCAGCGCCCGGAGGGAAACAGGGCAGGTGCAGCGGTGAGATCTTTACCGGTGTGGAAAAGCTCTGGCCGCCGTCGGTGGAATAGCAGTGGTACAGGCTCAGTACCTGATCCTGTATTTCCGCTCCGGCAAACATGACGTGAACTTTGCCCTGCCGGTCTACGTCGATGCTGGCAAACTGTGAAAATACGATCGCGGCAGGGGTGATATCAACTGCCGGGCCGAAGCTACTTGCACCGGCCGTTTTAGTTTTTACCAGAATATTATAGGTGGTGTCTGCCAGGTTGATCTCCACATAGGCTGCATAGAGGTTATCGTGGTATGGCGAAGCAGAAAGGTCTGTGGCCATCCATTGTTTGTCGACGAAGCGGGAATCGGGGTTTTCCAGGTCGGCTACGATCCCTTCGTCAATCGCGTTGGCCTGGCGTTCCCAGGTGGCGCCACCGTCTACCGAAATGGCCCAGTGCAATTGGATGCTGATCGTAAAGCTGATGTCCACTGTAAAGGTCAGCCATGAAAGGTATGCGGCGCCTTCGGAGTCGAAAGCCAGCACAGGGTCGCCGCCGCCGATGACCAGCGTGAATGGGGGCAGGTCAGAAACACCATTGAATTGGCTGGTTTGCCAGGTGTGGCCGAAATCTTTGGTGTAATAAATGGGAAAGGTAAGCGAACTGAGTATTTGCCCGGCATCCAGGCGCATGGCAGCCACGATGATGTTGTTGGTATCCGTGGGGTTTATGGCGGCGTGCACCTCCGATTCCGGCGTTTCACTATTGCTCAGGTTCTGCTCTTCATCTCGGAAACTTAATGCTTGAGGCACTTGAAGTTGAGGCCACGATTGCTGGTTATGGGATAGAAAATCTTCCCAGGCTTCGGAAGAGGCCTTTAGCTTTTCCCGG
Source organism: Lewinellaceae bacterium (assembly GCA_020636255.1). Classification (GTDB taxonomy): domain Bacteria; phylum Bacteroidota; class Bacteroidia; order Chitinophagales; family Saprospiraceae; genus JACJYE01. The sequence goes on along the minus strand of JACJYE010000006.1, from coordinate 188,830 downwards.
AGGGTGGAATGCCCCTGCTCATAGGCCCACTGCTTGTTGAAGGTTTGAGCAGGCGTGCTGCCGATCGCGCATAGGCAGCACACTACCAACAGCGTGGGCCATTTCATCTGGTTCATAAGAATGCCTTTTCGAAATTGGAAAAATGGAGAAATGGAAGAGATAAGTGGATGCTTGTTGCAGAAAGGCAGGGGTAAAGATAAAAATAATTTTAAATAATCTGCTTTTTGCGAAGAATGTCTTGGCCCTTTCTGGACAATTCTACGGCTCGGTTTCCCCGCGCGTTTCCCACGCCGTTACGCGCCGTTTACCGGTATTAGATACCAGCCCTCCGGGCGGGGAAGCAGGCTTTCGCTGTTTATGCAACAAAGATGACGGCCCTTTGGGCCGCGGGTAAAAAAGGTATCAAAGCCGTTCGCGAGGGACTCCGTCCCGATGCGGAATAACAAGCCAGTCTCTGACTGTCGAGATTTTCGTCGGCCGTATATTATTTGCTGGACAGGCAGCGTATACGCAAGTCGAAGACTTGCACATTAGGCCGTTTCGGGACTATAGTCCCTCACGAACGATGTTTCTATAGATTCTCGAGCCGCGGCACTACCGGGCCGTTAGCCGGGCATTTGGCCCCTAATACGCATGAACCACCCCGGATTTTCGAAGTGATGTAAGAGCTTGTTTGGAGGCCAGCCTTTGAGCTGCAAAGGCCACTTTTTCGGGGATACTGCGTTGCTTTTTTTGACCGTACCTTTGGGTACGCTCTTCAAAAAGACGCCTTGTCTCACCAAAAAATTGACTCTTTTCGCTATCAAATCCGGCCTCCAAACAAGCTCTAAGGCTTTTAGCACCTAATTATTTTGAGCACCGCCCTCGATCCAGAGCTCTATCCTCCGGATTTCGCAATCTCCCATTTTAGGCGTACCCGCCGGATAGGGCATTGGCGTGAACCCTGATCCATGTGTTATGGAACCCAGCAGTTTGCCATTGTCAACCAGCGCTTTGGCCTGGTTGTAGTTTGTCATCAGGATATTGCCGGAGGGCTGGCTGCCGCTATGGCAACCGCGACAGTAAGTATCTATCAGTGGTTTGACAGAAAGCGCATAAGTGACATTCGTTGTGTCGCAAGGGTTGTCGCAGTGCAGGTCCTGAGCGCCTTGTTGTATCCATTTGAGCACCAGCGCGATCTGTTCGGATGAAAGCGCCGGACGCGGGGCGGGCGGCATGCGGTCACCGGGGTCCGTATCGATCAGCGAACGGTACAGCTTACTGCCTGAGGGGTTGCTGAGGTTGATCTTGCCGGTGGACCGGATAGTGGAATAATTCTCCATCACTACGCCTTCCTTGTGGGATTGTGCGTCGTGGCAGCCGGATATGGCGCAATTGGAGCGGAGGATCGGCAGCAGGTCCGTTTCAAAATATACCGAGTCCGGGTCGCAGGGATGGGTGATCACAACAATGGTGTCACCGGGCTCATTTCCTGTAGTGTCCGTGTTTGTCGTATCGATAGGCCCCGCATCGGTAAGTAGCTCTCCGTAATATACCGGTTCTTTCTGGCAGGAAACCGCCCAAAGGGAGGCGAGGGCGAAGGCCAGCAAAAGGGCTAAAGGGGAATATTTCATTATGGATGTTTTTGGTAGCGATCAAAATTAAGTTTGAACACCAGTTAAAGATTATTCTTTTTGATCTGGAATACTCTCGACAGGTTGAACCCGAAGCGGATATCTCCCTTGAACCAGTCTCCGTTCTGGTCGGTGAGGAAGGCCCGTTCGTTCATGCCTGTGGCGTTGGAAAAGTGCAACTGGAAAATGTGGCCGCCGGTCTCGATATCGAAGCCCAGCGACAGGGGGTGCGACGACAGGCGCGGCGGGAAGCTGTTGAATGGGAAGTAGTAATCCCAAACGAAGGCAACGCGCTGGCTGAATTTGTAGCGCCCGCCTATGCCGAGGGCCACCAGGTCATTGGGGACGAGGCGGTTGTCGACGATGTTGCGGTGCACCAGGGTGGGTGTGAGCTGCAGGGTGAAGTCATTGTTGAACTTCCTGCCGATCACGAGCTGGTGGTAATAGCCCAGGCGCCGGCTCAGGGTTACGTCCACTTCGGGTTGCGACAGAGGTTCGGGCAGGGTGTTGAGCGTGATGCCGCTCACCCATACGGCCGATATAGGCATGTTGCGCTTGCCGGTAGATTGCCACAGCAGCCGGTAGCGGAAGAAGCCGTCGAGCTCCTTCTTGGCGGTACTGCGGCCGATGCCCAGGGAGAGGTTGGGCGTCACCCCATAAGCAAACCCCAGGCGCATAGAGGCCTGATCGAGCCCGAAGAGCTCGCGGTAGCCCTGGTTTACGAAGCCGAAGCGGTGCAGGATGCGGAAGTCGAGCACGCCGGCCGGCAGCATCTCCATGCTGTGGCTGTTGATCACTCTGGGCGATTTGAAGGCGTTGGTGACGTATTCCGTCTCCTCGGCGCCTCCCAGCGCATCGAGCAGGCTTTCTTCATGGTTTTGCGCTGTGGCCATTGCGGCCGACAGCATTAGTATAAATATGATGAATTGTGGTTTCATACTGTTTTAGTTGTTCGGCGCGCCCTGGTTGACCCAGGTGCGGATGAGGGCAATATTGCAGGCCGAGAGCTTGTTGGCGTTCTGTGGCATAGGGGAATAGCCCTGGGCGTGGGTAATGCTGCCCATCAGCTTTCCATTCGTGGCCGTCGCCTTGACGCCTGCGTAATCGGAATAGCTGATATTGCCGGAGGGGCTGGAGCCGGAGTGGCAACCGGTGCAGTAGTTCACGATTATAGGCCTTACAGACTGTGTATAGGTGACGTTTGTCGTGTCGCAGGCCGAAACGGTGCAGGTAGTCTTTTCGGCTCCTTCATCGATCCATAACGCGATCGTGCTTATCTGTTCGTCGGTCAGTGCCGAGTAAGGGCTTTGCGGCATGCGTTCCGCGCCAAGGCCTACAATGGCTTTATAGATCGTGCTGCTCTTGTAGTCTCCGGGGTTGATGCCTTTCGATACGATGTGCTCATAGGTGTCGAGCACGTAACCTTCTGCCCGGCTTTGGCTGTTGTGGCACCCGCTTTGTGTACAATTCGAAACGAAGATGGGTAACACATCCTGCTCAAAACAGACGGGATTGACGTTTTGCAGGTACTCTTTCGTACAGGCGTTGTACACCAGTACAGACACGATGCCTGCAAGGAGAAATAGTACTTTTTTCATGTTCAACTACTGTTTGATTTTTAACCTTCCTTAAGTGATACAATCAATGATGCTATGGGTCAGGCGGTCAAAAATGGAGTGTTCCGTTTAGCCGGAACCCCAGCTGGTATTGCCAGAGCCCGGAACTGGGGGTGAGGTTTAGGCGGTAGAGGCCTTCTGCGCCGGCAGAGACGCGGTTATTGACTTTATAGGCGAGGCCGAGGCTGCTCAGCCACGCCGTGTGTGGCCGGGCGTGCTCGGCCTCGCCGGCCCAGTGAATTTCAGGGCCGGCGTTATTGTGGTGGTATTCGATGTTCACCGTATAGGGCAAAGGTATGGAGGTGATAAAACCGCTGCTGAAGGCAGGTTGCCAGTGGCCGCGAATCGGGTTCCACACATAGCGGAGCCCCAATCCCAGCCCCAGGGCCTGCGGGCTGCCTTCCCAATGCCGCAGCTCGTATTCGCTGGGCGAATAGGGCGATTCGGCCAGCTCGGCTATGGCCGGATTATCGCTTTCCAGGCTGCTCCGCTGATAAGAAACTTCGGCCCAGGCCCGGAAATGCGGGGCGAAGGCGGTGCTGAACTGCATGCCCAGCTCGAGGGCCTGGCCTTCCCGTACGCCATTTCCCGCGGGCAGGCCATTGCCCAGGAAAAAGCTGAACTCCGGAGCGGAGAATAGCGCGCGCCGGGCCGGTTTTATCTGAGGTTTCGGCAATTCGCTTTCATTGGTGTTGCCGGGTTCGTTTTCCGTAAATGCTTCGGCTGCGCTGTACGGGGCTGTCTCTGGTGGGCGGTGCTCATTGGCTGACGGCCCTTCGGCAGAAAGGGTGGGGTGGCGCTCACCGCTTTCTTTCGCCTGCAATTCCTGGTTTCGAGTGGGGCCCTCAGGCCTTACATCTTGCCCATTAGTTGTTTCCGGCCGGTTTTCCTGCGGCAGTTGGCCTTGCCGGGCATGAGGTTGCAGGCGGGGCCCTTCTCCGTCGCGGCCAGTGAGGCTATAAGTGCCGTTCGGCCGGCTGTCGTATTCTGTGACGTAAATTTTTCTGACGATGGTATCGTATTGGTACACGATATGCCTGATCAGCGTATCAACGGCGGGCATGCTTGCCTCCGGCCCTGCAGCGGGTATGGCTGAGCCTTTTTGCAGGTGATACCACATCCAGCCATTGCTCAGGGCCATAAGCAGCAGCAGGGCCAGCAGGGCGTACTTCAGCCAGGCCGCTCTTCGGCTTTTCCGCGCCGCGAGCTTTTCCTGAAGCGCATACCAACCGCCAAGGCTTGCGGATGCAGGGGGCAAGCCCTGCATCTTTCGGGCAAACAGTTTGTCGAAATCCTTATTTTCCATGGTGGTACGCCTTTTGATCCTGGCTAATCATATTTTTGAGCTGCGCCCGGGCTTTCGAGATATTGGATTTTACCGTCCCTATGGAAATGCCGATCATATCAGCAATCTCCTGATAGCCGTATCCTTCGATCGCGAACATGTTGAAACAGAGCCGGTAGGCAGGGGGGAGCAACTGTACCAGCGCAAGCAGGTGCTCTGCCTCAGCGTTGACCAGGTATTCGGGGGGGCATGACAGCCCTTCCGCTTCTTCCAACCCCAGCTCAGGGGCGTCAGTAAGCTTCGACCGGTAGCGGTCGATGCAGGTGTGGATAAAGATGACTTTGAACCACGCCAGAAAGGATAGCTCGCCGGAATACTTTTCGATCTTGGTGAAAACCTTCAAAAAACCGTCCTGAATGGCCTCTTCCGTTTCAAAGGAATTGCCGGTATACCGAGAGCAGATATGGTGTGCGTATCCATATAGCTTCCGGTACATTTCGTACTGAGCCACACTATCACCCCGGCGACAGCCTTGGATCCAGGCATTCAATTCTTTTTCATCCATGGGCACAACTGACATCCTGTACTTAAGCACGGCTTATTTATGGCAGTTGTTGCCTGGAGGGAAAAAACTTTTACTTTTTTTTGAGGAGGGCCCCGTACCTCCGGCTTTTTAGCCGGAGTAGGAAAAGAGGGCTACTCCAACCAGAAGATTGGAGGTACGGGGGCTCTTATTATAACTTCACCACTTTCTTCACAAGTTTGCCCGAGTCTGAATGCACGGCCAGGTAATAGATGCCGGGTTGCAGGGCGGCCGTGCTCAGCTGCAGGTTGTGCAGGCCGGCAGGCAGTTGGCCGAAGTCTTGTACGCCCAGTGATTCGCCGGTAACGGAAAGCCATTCCATGGAAACGGCGCTGCTTTCGTCGAGCTCCAGCTTCACGGATATCTGTCCCAGGGCGGGGTTGGGGAACACGCTTGCTGAAACGGCGCCCGTAAGCTCGCGCGCCTGGCTGGTGGCCTGGGCCAGGAAAAGGCTGCGGATCTCGTCGCGGATGCCGAAGGTGCTGCCTTCAAAAACGAGGTTCTCGTTGTCGTCGCTGACCAGGATGAACCCGCCGCCGGTGAGGCCGTCGCCGCCGTCATCGGCCATTACCATGGTATAGCAGCCGTCGGCTTCCAGTGTAACGGCTGTTTCGGAGTAATCCAGGTTGGCCAGGGGGCCGCTCTCAGCTACTATAGCGCCATTTTCGTCTTCGATGTGCCAGCGGGTATTTTCCGCTTCGGTGTTCTCATCCGTTTGCACATAAACCGTCAGGTTGCGGCTCGATTGCGGGGCCTTGATGAAGGGTATTTCAATGGCGTTGTTGGTATTGTCGTCATCCTCCGACGCCAGTTCCACCGTGAAGTCGTTCTCACCGGCATCCAGCGGGATATCCGTGATCGCTATCGATGCTTCCTCGCCGAAAGCCAGCTCACCCGTCCAGCTGAAGCTGCTTACCTGCTCGCCATTGCGTTTGACCAGCACTTCGGCACTGGTAAGTGGGTTGCTGCCGCTGTTAAACAGGCCTACGTTGATCGCACCAAGGTAACAATCGGACTTGTTGAAATCGTAGCTGAACAGGCCGGCGTCGGTGGCCGGCGGGCTGACGGATCCGCAGGCCATCAGTTCGGACATGAGGTACTCCTTGGTCCAGTTGGCCGGCCCCGTCCACATCTGGGGTACTTTGACCCGCATGTCGGGGCAGATGAGCAGGATGGTGGGGTAAACCTGGAGCCTGTAGGCCCTGGGGATGCCATAGTCCGGCACATCAATGATGGGGTAGGGGGTGCCCTCCACCCAGTTGCCCATCGTAGAGCCGGATACGCCGATCAACTGCTCGTGATCGGTCGTCGGGTCCGCCTCGATGAAAAGGATCATCACTTCGTCAGTGCCATCGGGGCCGTATTGTTCCCAGATCTCTTTGAGTATGCCGCTTTCGTGTTCCGCCCAGCAGGGAGGGCACCATGCTGCGGCCAGGTCGATGATCACGGGTTTGCCTTCCGCCAGGAAGTCGTACAAACGCTGTTGGTTGCCATTGATATCGGTAAGTGTGAATGGTGGCGCCCATTGGCCTACTTCCATTTGCGCGTGGAGTGGTAGTGTGAGTAAGAGCGCGAAAACCAGGGTAAGATAGGGGTGCTTCATAAGGCCATATTTTTTGGTATTGGAAAAATGTATCCTAAGGTAAGGAAATTTGGGGTTGCAACCAACGGATACCGGATGAATGCCGGCGCCAAAAAGACAAAGCGCTTCCTGCCGGCGGCCAACGCAGGAAGCGCAGTGGGCGCCGGCCTTGGCCAATGTTTGGCAATATGATGTAAAATGGCGGGCATTGGCGCTGTAATGGCCTGTTTATGTGCAATCAGGTACTGGCAATGAAGAAAATGTAAGAATAAAATATTATTATTGGATTTATTTAACCCCCAACTACTCCAAGGATCAATGAAAAACCTGCCGGTCATATTACTCACTTTTGCCAATGACCTCACCGCCTACCTGGAAAACCTCAAAAGGGAGAGCTACAACCTGAACCAGGCATTGGAACCCTGGGAAGACGAGTACGCCATCAAAGTTTTCCGCGAAGAGAACGCCACGACAAAGGAGATCATCCACGCCATCAACCGCTTTGACGGTTCCATCCTGTTGTTCCACTACGGCGGCCATGCCGACGGCGAGGCCCTTCAACTGGAGGGTGGGGCCGGCCATGCCGACGGGCTTGCGCAACTGCTGCAACAGCAGAAACAGCTGCAACTGGTATTTCTGAACGGCTGCTCTACTGCCGGGCAGGTAAACCGTCTGCTCGGGCTTGGTATCAAGGCCGTAATAGCCACGACAGCTCATATCGATGACGGCAGGGCCACCGAGTTTGCCGAACATTTTTATCAGAAACTGGCCAAAGGCGGGACCCTGCAACAGTCTTTTGCACATGCCTGTGCCAGCCTTTCTTTTGTGCATACCGACGGCCCCGCGCCCCAGGTTTACCCCGTCCGCGGACTGGCCATTCGGACGGAAAAGGGGGATGAAAAACTACCGTGGGGGCTGTACTACCAGGAGGATCAACCCGAAGTGCTCGATTGGGTGCTGCCCTATCAACTCTCCCTGTCCACTTTTGAAGATGCTCAGGCCTATGAAAGCAACGCCTACCTTTATTCGATCCTGGGAGAGATGGTGGCCAACAACGAAAGCCTCGGAGAAGGCCTCGACAGCCTGGTTGACGACCGGGAATACCTGGACCTGATCATCAAGAATTTTCCCTGGAATATCGGTGCGCAGGTCGCCAAACTCGTCTCCAACGACCCCGAGATGCTCCGGCCCGGGCCGAAGCGCCTGGAACAGCTGGCCAATACCTACATCGCTGCAGGACAGTTCCTTTTTTTCGTGCTGCTTTCTCAGGCCTGGGATGAAAAAAAGAACGGCAGCTTGTCGGAGGTGGCCGATTTCGGGCGGTTCTTTTGCCTGAACCCGGCTCAGTTTGCCGGCTTCGACTACATAGGAGGGTTTCAGGAGCTCTGCGGGTTGTTGCAGGAAAATGGCATCGCTCCCTTCCTGCCCGAGGCTGCCTTCTGCTGGGAGGGGCTGAAGGATAAGAAAGAGTTTTACGATGCCTATCTCTTCCTGGAATCCATTCGCCACCGCCTGGAAAAGCCTGCTTTATTGCAGGACAAACTAGCGGGCCTGTGCGAGGATGGCGAATACTTTCTGTCGGTATTCCTCTCCGCCCTGGCTTTTCTGGCCAATTACCAGCTATTGACCGTTCGGGACATCATTTTATGCAACTACCGCCACCGGGAGGCGGAATACAGGCACTATCTCGGCAGGCTCAATGCCCATACCGAAGCCCGGTTGGGCCTGTTCCGGGAGCCTCGCGTTTTTAAGGACTTTCTGGATAGCGACTCCATCGTGTTGCTGAAAAACCTGGGGCATCTCAGGCCTTACCTCAACCTTACGCCTTTTTACATCGATAAGAATGCTTTTGCAAGAGACAAACAGAGTATCCCGGCGATGGACCTTTTTACGTTCGCCTACTGCAATGGCGGCGAATACATTTACGTAAAAAGCAGCAGCAACCTGTTGCAGTCGCCGGCCCAGGGCCACAACCTGTTGAGCACCAGCCTGGAAATCAGCCAGGATAACCGGAACCGGCGGCTGAAAAGCAAGTATTTGCTGTCGAGGCACGAGCCGGGCTCCCGCCCTTTTCTCGTGCTGGAGGAGCAGTTCGAAAAACTGAAAACGGCCTGATAAACCCTTCATTATGGATGTGACAACTACATCGGCCGGCCGTAGCCCGTTTAAGTTCCTGGATTCTTACGCAAAGGAGGACAGGGCCATATTTTTCGGAAGAGAAGCGGAGGTCGAAGAACTCTACGAGCGCGTCTTCGAGTCCAACCTCATTCTCCTATACGGCGCATCCGGCACGGGTAAGACCAGCCTCATCAACTGCGGCCTGGCCAACCAGTTCGAAAACACGGAATGGCTGCCCATTTCCGTTCGCCGTACCGACAACCTGCTCGATGATTGGGAAAAGGCCATTCGCCAGTTTGCTGTAAAACCTATCGACGCCTCCCGGCCGCTTCCCGAGCAGGCCCGCTCGCTTTACCTCGATTATTTCAAAACGATCTATTTCATCTTCGACCAGTTTGAAGAACTGTTCATATTTGGCAGTGAGGCCGAACAACTGGCTTTTTTTGAAGCGCTGGCTACCTTGGTGGATCGGGACGAAAACCAGTGGAAGGCCCTGATCAGTATGCGGGAGGAATATCTGGCCCACCTATCCAATTTCGAGCTCATCCTGCCGCGCCTCTTCGAGAACCGCCAGCGCGTCGAGCGCATGAACAGGGCCAATCTCCTGCAGGTGGTTGGCCAGACCGCCCAGGCTTTCGAGATCACCCTCGAAGGCGGCGATGAGCTCATCAACCTGATCATAGATAATATCAAAGACCCCAGGTCGGGCGTGGAACTGGCCAATCTCCAGATCTATCTCGACAAGCTCTACCGCAACGACCTGGTGCGCATGGGTTCTGAAACGCGCCCTATCCTGTTTGACCGCCCCCTGGTTGAGAGTACCCGCCAACTGGAAGATGTGCTGTCCGATTTCCTCGAAGAACAGCTCGCCACCGTCGAGCAGGAACTGAAACAGATGGGGTTGCAATCGGAAGGGCTGCCTATGAACCTGCTGTTCAGCCTGGTGACTGATGAAGGTACGAAGCGTAATTTGGCTGCCGAGGAGCTCAGAGCGCAGGCCATGCGCCAGAATCAGGTGAATACAGAACTCGTCGACTATTGTATCCGGCGCTTTAACGAGCTCCGCATCCTCAGGATCATGGGGGAAGAATTCCATAAACCGGGTGTGTTATGAGGGTCGAACTCTATCACGACATTCTGGCCAGGAAGGTCTTTGAAAAGGCTTCCACGGAGCAAAAGGCCCGCCTGCGCATCGAGCGGTTCATTCGGGAACGGTACCGCTATTATCAGGAAAGCAGAGAACTGCTGAGCAGGAAAAGCCTGAATTTCATTGCGCCTTATCTCGACAAGCTGCAGCTGGAACCCGAGCATCGCAGCTTTATAACGGCCAGCCGGGAAGCGCTTCGCAAGCGGATACGCCGGCGCAGGTTGAGCGTGGCAGGTATCGTACTGGCCTTACTGGTGTTCCTGGTGGCAGCTCTAATATCCTGGTCCAATGCATCGGTACAGAAAAAACGGGCGGAGGCCTTGCTGGAGGCCAAACTGGCGATGGAAGATGGCGATGTATCCCGGGCCTATCGACTGGTACAGAAGGCCAACTGGCGCAAAGGAGGGCCGGTTTCCCAGAAGATGGCAAAAAATATCATCCTGGGCCTGTACAACAGTGGCCTGCGGTGTGATATGGCCCACAAAGATTCCATCGTCGCCCTGGATGTGTCGGCCGATGGCAGCCTCATCATGACCGCCTCGAAGGATGGAGCTGTGAAAGTATGGGGCAAGGATTGTGAACTGAAAGCCGAGTACAGCCACCAGGGTGCTGTTATCAGCGCGCAGCTCGCTCCCGGCGAAACCGGCAGCCTGGTGTTGTCGGCCGGAGCGGATAACGCGTTGATCCTGTATGACTATAAAAGAAAAAAGGAAATACTGCACCATGACAGCCCGGATGCGCTGTCCAATGCCTGCTTCTCTTCTGATGGGAAATTATGGGCCTACGGCACTTCGGCAGGAAAGGTTTATCTGTACCTGACGGGGCGGCCGGAGCGCGAGTGTTACACCACAGAGGTATCAGGGCCTGTTGTGGCCGTGGATATATCGACGACGAGATTTTTGTTGGCCGCTACCCGCGATTCCATTCGGGCTATCGGTATTGCCAACCCGCTCCGCCCTACGGATGATTTCCGGGCATTTGCTTCACCTGTAGGCCCTGTTGAGGCAGCGGCCTTTTTAGCCGAATCGGTCATATATATTCGCGGCGGGCAGGGTAGTACACTGGCCAATTTCGATGGAAGCAGCCTGGCGCTTTCTTACCAGAAGCTCAACGACGCCTTTGTTGCACAGGAAAGCTTTCAGTGGTTCTGGATGAATGAGGGGCCATCGTTACCCTATCAGTTGCTGGCTGGCTTCAGCAAAAAAAGAGGCGCCAGAGCCAGTTATGCCCTCGTTTACCACAACTACACCTTCCTGAAGTATTCCGTCGATTTTTCTGCAGCACTTTCTTTTGCATGCATTTCACCTGATGGCAGGCTCATTCTGCTGGCCACGTCAGACGGGCATTATGAGATCCGGGACGCAGATGACGGGATACTGCGCTATAAGATCAGCGGGGCTATTGAAAATGCGCGTTTTCTGGGCGATAGCGGGTGGATGGCCAGCACGGCAGGGCCTCTGGCACACGTATGGTGCCTGCCCGATTCGGCGTCGCAATCCCCGCATGCCGATTTGCGGCGCATTGAAAAAATGTACGATAAAGGTTTGTACGAACATTCAGTTAATCTATCGAATACCCATAAATAGAAGCTTTATGAACAAGGTGAAATATGTGGTATGCGCTGTTTTGATATGGAGTGCCTTCGCTCAGGCGGCGGCACAAAACAAGCTGGTTATTAATGTCGTATCGCAATACACGGACCAGAGCACCTGGAATTACATTGGCAATTTCAATATTTACAAACCCCTGGGCCCGGGTACGGATGTAGAGGCCCCTTACAACCTTATCCTGGATAAGCAGTCCAAGAAGATCCAACTGAGCTTTACGTTCCAGCTGGATGGCCAGGTTTTCGACCCTGCCCGGGTAATCCTGAGGTTATATACTAAGGATTTTACCGGGAATACCCGCCTGGACTACGACTTGTCGAACCCCGAAAGCCCGCTGGTTGTGGAATACGGCACCCGCAACATCCTGGAGTATTCCCAACTTTGGGTACAGGTGTTTTTCCCGGCTATTTTCAGCCGCAGGTTCGAGTATACCAACCAAACCGCTATTATTCCATTCGTATGGTCGGCCACTCCCAGAAGTGTGCCTTTAAGCAAAACCGATATTAATGTTAACCCTTACACACAGTCTGGTTTTTATGCGGTACAGCTAGCCTCAGGTACAAAAAAAGACGAAAATGATATCAGGATGTACCAGGAAGTGGCCAGGCAGAGCGGGCAGGACGGGCTTTTTGTATATACCGTTACGCAGGGCGGCTCCTATCCCGTAAAATATCGCGTAGGGGCTTTTGAGTCGAGGGATAAAGCGGAGGGTTTTATTCGCTTCCTGAATAAGTATCCACGCATCCGGAATAATGGCCCTCGTGTTGAACTGGAGCAGGAGACCATCTATTCTGCCGCCTCCAGAAATGACTTTGCAGCGGCCAGTAGCCGTGCTTTGGTACCGCTTTCATTAGATCTTATGAAAGAGCCTGATGCTTACAGCACTACCGGTGCTATGAGTTCAAAAGGCGAACCTGCTCTAAGCCAGGGCAGTATACCGGCATCCAATGTGCTCTACGCCATACAGCTCTATGCTGTTTCTGCGCCGCCTACCAGTAGTGTTTTCAACCTTCGGGGGGAGACGGGCAGCCCTATCGCCTATTTTGAAAAGCGCGACGAAAAGTATTACGTGCGCGTCGGTTTGTATACTTCCCTTTATGAGGCCACCCAGGCGCTCAACCGGATAAAAAACCGATACCCCCAGGCATTCATTATCGAGGAAAGAGGCGCTTTCGCCAATGCCGATATGCACCCCAATACCATTCTGGGCCAGGCCCAGCAAACTCCGGCCGCTACGAGCACCTACCCGGCAACGCGGAAGCTCACCCATACGGTAAAGGAGGGGGAAACGCTGTACGGTATTGCCAGAATGTATGAAGTGACGGCCGAGGATATCCGCCAGCTGAACAACCTGGGCCCTTATGAGGTGATCCTGGCCGGCCAGACACTACGCATCAGATAAGTACGCGCAGGTAATATTCAGTAAACATATTACCGCATACTTCGTACCTTGTGCCCGGTACCCCGTACCCTGTACCTTAACACCTACACCATGCCTCACCCCACCCTCATTATTGACAGTGGCGGCAGCAAAGCTGCCTGGGCGCTTTGTTTCAGCCGGCAGGAAACCGAGCAGGGTGCTGTACCTGGTATCCATCCTTTGTTGCTGGACGATGAAGGCCTGCTCACTGCCGTGGAAATGTTATCCCACGAGCTGCCTCATGCGCCGGGAGCGGTGTATTACTACGGTACGGCCTGCACCGAAGCGGAACCCGCCGGGCGGATAAAGCAGGCCTTCCTGCGCCTGTACCCCCGGGCGCATGTCGAAGTGCACAGCGATATGCTGGGCGCGGCGCGCGGGCTTTGGGGCCAGGATCGGGGTTTAGCCCTCATTTTGGGCACGGGCTCCAACGTTTGCCTGGTGGAAAATGGCGAGATCGTGCGCAATACCGGTGGGTTGGGTTACGTGCTGGGTGATGAAGGCAGCGGGGCCGACCTGGGCCGCCACCTGCTGGCCGCTTTGCTCAACGGGCAGCTGCCGGCTGAGTTGAAAGAGAAGCTGGAGCAGGCCTATTCCATCAGCCGCGGTGCTATCCTGGAACAGGTGTACCGCCGGCCGTTCGCCAATCGCTACCTCGCTTCCTTTGCCCCCTTCCTCAACCAGAACCGCCAACACCCTTTCGTGCAGCAGCTGGCCCTGGAACGATTTCACGCTTTGTTCCGCAATTGCGTCATTCCTATGGGGGTAAAAACGCCGGTGGGCTGCGTGGGCTCCGTGGGGTTCTTCTTCCGGGAGTTGCTGGCCCTGGCCGCCAGCCGCCATGGCTTCGAACTGGCCCGCGTCATGCAGATGCCTATGGATGGGCTGATCCCTTTTCATATCTCTGTGTAAAACACATTCCGGAGCAAACGCATGGCTGGTTTAAAGGCCATGAGACAATGGGGCCAAGAAACCGTCTCGGCAAGGCATCATTACAACGTTATACGTGTAACTGAACTAATTCATATAGCCATGATCATCCCGCTTATCATTCGCCCTGCCACCCCTGCCGATCTCGACGATGTCTGGCGGATGTGGAAGGAGGTTATGGAACAGGGGGATTATTTCCCATACGGGCCTGAGTATACCCGCCAGCAGATCGAATCCGGGTGGATCAACCCGGAGAACATCATTGGCGTGGCGGAGGCCGATGGGCACATCGCCGGAGCATACATCGTCAGGCCCAACCAGCCGGGGCATGGCGCCCATGTGGCCAATGCGGCCTATATGGTGGATACGCCCTTCCGCAACCAGGGCATAGGCAAACAACTGTGCGCTCATTCGCTGGAAGCTGCCAAAGTTGCCGGATACCGCGCTATGCAGTTCAACCTGGTGGTCAGCACCAATACCGGCGCTGTTAAGGCATGGGAAGCTCTGGGCTTCCAGCGTATCGGCATTATACCGGAAGGCTTTCACCAGAAAGGGAAGGGGTATGTAGATGCTTATATTTACCACCGGTTTCTGTAACAGGCGTACTACAGCTTCTGCCTGATTGATAATCGTCATTGGTTTTTCACCTGCTTTGTCCTACCTTCTCAACCGCTGCAAGGCAGCAATATTTAACAACGAGCGCTAGGCGCTCAAAGCAAAATCAACCATCATGAACCCATTATGGAGTATCGCCGGTGTTGTGCTGGTACTTTTTCTGGCAGGCATCCGGGTCGTATTTGAATATAAGCGGGCCGTAAAATTCAGGTTCGGCAGATTCGCCGGGGTGCTGAACCCTGGCCTGCGCTGGATCATCCCTCTGATCGACACGGTACAATTTGTGGACATCCGGGTGATCACCATTAATGTCCTTTCTCAGGAAGTCATGACTGCGGATAACGTCCCCTGCCGCGTGGACGGTGTCGTCTTTTACCGGATCAAGGAAGCCAAAAAGGCGGTGCTGGAGGTCGAAGACTACAATTACGCCATCACCCTGCTGGCGCAGTCCGCCCTGAGAGACGTATGCGGCAAGGTGGAGCTGGATGTCATTCTGACCAAACGGGAAGAGATCGGCAATAATATCAAAGAGATCGTTGACGCCGAAACGGAGGAATGGGGCATCGCCATTCTGGATGTTAAGATCAAAGATATTGAGCTTCCGGAGAACATGAAACGGTCGATGGCGCACCAGGCGGAGGCGGAGCGGTCGCGCCGGGCGCGCGTCATCCTGGCCCTGGCCGAAGAACAGGCAGCCACCAAGCTGCTGGACGCCGGGCGGCTGATCGACCAGTCGCCTTCTGCCATCAAACTCCGCTTGTACCAAACTCTGGCGGATATCGCTGCCGAAAAGAACTCGACCATCGTTTTCCCGTTCCCCGAAGAGGCCCTGCCGATGATAAGTAAAACAAAGGAATGACCTGGTAGCGAAAAAGAGCCGAAATCCGGGAGGGTTTTGGTAGCTTGGGGGGAATATTATGCTCTTATCCATCAAACAATTCCAATTTGATATGAATCGATCGTTACGCTCTGCGGCCCTGTATTGTTTTCTGCTCGCCTTTGTTGTTTCATTATCGCCTGCCCCGCTGAGGGCGCAGCCAGGAACGGTTACTCCTGTCGAACTGCCCGCCCTGAAAGGGAAGAAAATTCTCGTCGTTTACGGCGGCTGGGAAGGCCATTCGCCGGAGGCCTTTGCCAAAAGAGTGGCCGCATGGCTGGAATCAGAAGGGGCGGCCGTCACAGTTACGAACAGCCTGGATGTTTATGTGGATGAGGCCTTTATGTCTACCGTCGACCTCATTGTGCAGTACCGGACGATGGATGTCATCACGAACGAACAGGAAGCCGGCCTGCTCAAAGCGGTAAGGAGCGGCGCCGGCCTGGCCGGCTGCCACGGCGGCATCGGCGATTCTTTTCGCAACAACACCAACTTTCAGTACATGGTTGGCGGGCAATGGGTGGCCCATCCCGGAGGAGAGATCGACTACACGGTCCAGATCACGGACAAGAACGACCCTGTAACGAAGGGCGTTAATGATTTTGCCATTCATACCGAGCAGTACTACATGCACGTAGACCCCAACGTAAAAGTGCTGGCCACCACCGCCTTCGACGGGTCACACGACCCCTGGATCGACGGCGCTGTGATGCCGGTGGCCTGGAAGAAGTACTACGGCCAGGGCCGGGTCTTCTACCTGTCTATCGGCCATTCGCCCGGCACCTTCGAGGTTCCCGAGGTATGGGAAATGCTAAGCCGGGGCATCCGCTGGGCCAGCGGCAGCAAATACCTTCCAAAGGAGGAATGGATGAACCCGGTGTATCCGTCCCGGTGATAGGCTGTCGCTTACTCCATTTTTCCGGCCTTCAGTTCCTTCACCAGCCTGTCGGCCTTGTACACCAGTTTCAGGGCTTCCATCAGGCCCCAGGAATCGGTGGCGATGGTGCGGTTGGCCTCAGGCAGGAAAGCGTAACCGCCGGCAATGCTTTCCATATTGCCATCGTGTGCCAGCCCGACCACTTCTCCTTTCTGGTTGATCACTGCGCTGCCTGAGTTGCCGCCTACGATATCGTTGGAAGAGGCAAAACAGACGGGCACGGAAAGGTCCAGCCCGGCGGGGGGCGTTTTCCAGCGCTCATGCAGGCCCCAGGGGTAGGACGTTTCACCGAAGGAGTAGTAGCGGTCCCACAGGCCGTAGTAGGTCGTTTTGGCGGGGGCCAGGGTGCCGTTGTATTCGTAGCCCAGTATCCTGCCGTCGGAGATGCGCAGCGAAGCCGTTGCATCGGGGGGCGTAGCGCCTTTGAACAGCTCAAAAATGAGGCGCCCGAGCCGCTGGTTCTGTACGTCCAGCGTATTCTGGGCATTCTGAAGTATAGGGTTGAGCTCGTTGAGCCGGTTTTGGGCATGCAGGGCAAAGCGGATATAAGGGCCGTCCGACTTCAGGATGGCCTCCGGGCCGGCGTCCAACAAGGCCTTTATTTTGGCCGGCTGGGCTACGATGGCCTTTTTCAGGATGTAATCCGCCGCTTCTTCTCCCATCAGGCCGTTATAGGCGAGCTTGAGCAGTTCGGAATCTTTGCCGGCCACCTTTCCGATAAAGTTGGCATGCGCCGCGATCAGCAGCTTCTCCAGCTCCATGTCGGCTACGTCCGGCGCCAGGGCCGCTTTGGTTTCCTCCAGTTTGTCGCTTTTGTATGCTTCTCTTCTCTGGCCTTCAGGTAGTTGCATCTGCCCGGCGTATTCCACCATGTCCTGCGCCAGTTTGAGGTGGGCGGGACGGCCGAAACCTATGACAAAGTTGGCGCGGAATTCAGCGCCGTATTTCATCAGGCTGTCTACGGCTTCATCGGTTTTGTCCCACAAGTCTCCATATTCTTTTTGCAGGCCTTCATCCTCCGTTAGCTTTTTCCGGAGTTCCGTTTCAAAATCTTTCTTTTTGGCCATGAGGTAAGGGTCAGTCAGTGCCAGGTTGAGGCCGGCAAAGACTTTACGGGTATTGGCCACGCTCAGCAGCTGGCTGAGCAGTTCGGCTTTCCGTTCGGGGTGGGCCCGGAAGTATTGGTAGTAAGCCTGGTAGAGCTCGTTGAACAGGTTGAGGATGCCGGGGTTGCGCACATCGCGGTGGTATTCCAGCTGGGAGTAGGACAGCAGGCGGTCGGTATTGCCCGGGCGGCCGATGACGAACACGGGGGCGCCATCGGGTGCGCCTTTTTCGCTCCACTGGAAAAAGTGCGGGCTTTTGACAGGCTGGCCGTTCTCGTCATAAGCGCGCAGGAAAGCAAAGTCGAGCTCGTAGCGCGGATAGGTGAAGTTGTCCCAATCCCAGCCCGTAGCGGCGATCTGTACGTCGGGCGCCATAACCAGCCGCACGTCATTGTACCGGCGGTAGGTGTGCAGCGAATACTTGCCGCCGTTGTACAGCGTTATGACGCGGCAGGTATAACCTTCCCTGCACTCTTTGGTAAGCTCTTCGAGCTTTTCATCCCGAAGCCGGACCTTTTCATTATCCGTCTGGCCGGCTTCCATAGCGGCGTGTACGGCCGCCGTAACATCCTGGATGTCGATTAACTGGTCGACGTACATGCCGGGGAAGGGGCGTTCATCACCAAGATCAGTTGCATAAAAACCATCCCGCTGCAGGTGCTCCCCGTCCTGTTGTATCCTCGGCAGCGCCCCCCGCACACAATGGTGGTTGGTCATGATCAGCCCATCTTCAGATACGAAAGAGGCCGAACAGCCGGTGGAAAATTCGAGTGCCGACAGCCGCACGTCGTCCAGCCATTCGTCGCTGGGCCGGAAATCGTACCGCTTTTCGAACAGGCTTGTAGGCACGGCGTCGAAAGTCCACATATTCCCGAAATCTTCCAGTGAATATTGGACCTCATCAAGCTTGAGGGGTTCGTAAATACTGTGCTGAGCAGGCGCTGATGTAATGGACAGCAGGAACAGAACGCCGGCCAGAAGGCCGGTGGCTTTAAAATTCGGGTGCATGCTACGCGTTTTTGGTTAAGTGCTTGTTTGCAGGCCAGCCTCTGCAACTAAGGGGCCGGAGAAGAATAACTTCCCCATTTGATACGGCTCTTTTCCCGCCAGGCTGCGTTGCTCGTCGGTCAGGTAGCTCCGGCTATCTTCCCTCCTCGCGCCTTGCCTGGCGAAAAAATAGCTCGCCTGAAATGAGAAACTTATTTTTCTCCGGCCCCTTAGATCCGGCCTCCATTCAAGCGCTAAGGAAAAATCAGGGGGTAAGATAGTAAATTTAACAAGCTCTAAGCTGGACTTTAGCCTAAGGGCTCGGGCATAGGGATGTGATATTTCGAAAAATCATCCCTGGCTTTATGGCGCCTGAACCTGGCCCGCTCCTGATCTTACTAGCCACATTGTCATATCTCTGCTTGTTATTGTGACAAAATGGCTGGAAATTAAGCCCGGTACAGCCTGGTATGTTCTTTGGGCAATACGAAAGAGAAGCCGTAATGGAGTAAACATCGGCTTTACGATCAGAAAATCATCCATAAACAAAATATATGAACCTGAATAACTTCACCATAAAATCGCAGGAAGCCGTTGAGCGGGCGCAGCAGGTGGCTATGGAACTTCAACACCAGGCCATCGAACCTGCGCACCTGCTTAAAGGCATCCTCGAAGTAGACGATAGCGTGGCGCCTTTTGTGTTTAAAAAGCTGGGGGCCAACCTCGACATCGTCAGGCAGGCCACAGACAGCATGGTTCGTTCGTACCCGAAAGTGAGCGGCGGCAGCCAGTATATGTCGCGCTCGGCAACGGAGGCCCTGCAGCGCGCTGCCACTTACCTCAAGGAATTTGGCGATGAGTTCGTCGCCATCGAACACTTGCTGCTGGGCATCCTGGCCACTTCCGACAGCGCTTCCCAGATGCTGAAGGACAGCGGCCTTAGCGAAAAAGCCGTAAAAGCCGCTATCCGGGAACTTCGCAAGGGTTCCCGCGTGACGACGCACAGTGCCGAAGACAGTTACAACGCCCTGAACAAATACGCCATCAACCTCAATGAGCGGGCCCGAAACGGCAAGCTGGACCCGGTGATCGGCAGGGAGGACGAAATCCGCCGGGTGCTGCATATTCTGGCGCGCCGGACGAAAAACAACCCTATCCTGATCGGCGAACCGGGGGTTGGCAAAACGGCTATTATCGAAGGCCTGGCCCACCGCATCGTGGAAGGCGACGTGCCGGAAGACCTGCGCGACAAGGACATCTATTCTCTCGACCTGGGCGCTCTGATCGCCGGCGCCAAATACCAGGGCGAATTCGAGGAACGGCTTAAGTCGGTCATCAAAGAGGTATCGAGTGCCGAAGGGCGCATCTTCCTTTTTATCGATGAGATCCATACCCTCGTCGGGGCAGGCAAAACCCAGGGCGCCATGGATGCCGCTAACATCCTGAAACCAGCTCTTGCCCGCGGCGAACTGCGCGCTATCGGCGCTACGACGCTTAACGAATACCAGAAATATTTTGAGAACGACAAGGCCCTGGAGCGCCGTTTTCAGTCGGTCATGGTGGACGAACCCAGTGTGGAGGACGCCATATCCATCCTGCGTGGGCTGAAAGAGCGTTACGAGGCACACCATAAGATCAATATCAAGGACGATGCCATACTGGCGGCAGTGCAGTTGTCGCACCGTTACATTACCAACCGCTTTTTGCCCGACAAGGCCATCGACCTGGTCGACGAAGCGGCTGCCAAGCTCCGGTTGGAGATGAACTCGATGCCGGAAGAACTGGATGAAGTAGAACGCAAGATCAGGCAGCTGGAAGTCGAAAGGGAAGCGATAAAACGCGAGAACGACGACGCCAAAATGCGGATGGTCAGCCAGGACCTGGCCAATTTCGAAGAGCGCCGCAACGCCCTGCGCGCCCAGTGGGAAAGCGAGCGGGAAGTGGTATTAGGCGTGCAAAAGGCTAAAGAGTCTCTCGAGCACCTGCGCATGGAAGGCGCCCGCGCCGAACGCGAAGGCAACTATTCGGAGGCCGCCGAGATCCGCTACGGCCGCATTCCCGAGGTGCAAAAGCAACTGGATAGTTACAATGAGCGCCTGCAGGCCCTCCAGGCCGACTCGAAGAGCCTTGTGAAGGAAGAGGTGGATGCAGAAGATATTGCCGAAGTCGTCAACCGCTGGACGGGAATACCCGTGACGCGCATGATGCAGGCCGAAAGGGAAAAACTGCTGCAATTGGAAGACGAGCTGCACAAGAGGGTCATCGGCCAGGACGAAGCCGTCGAGGCCGTGGCCGACGCCATACGCCGCAGCCGTACCGGCCTGAGCAACGAAAAACGGCCCATCGGTTCTTTCCTGTTCCTGGGTACCACCGGCGTGGGCAAGACCGAACTGGCCAAAGCCCTGGCGGAATACCTCTTTGACGACGAGAACCTGATGGTGCGCATAGATATGAGCGAATACCAGGAGCGGCACGCCGTCAGCCGGCTCATCGGTGCGCCTCCGGGTTATGTGGGTTACGAAGAAGGGGGGCAGCTGACAGAAGCCGTCCGCCGCAAGCCCTATAGCGTTGTGCTGCTCGACGAGATCGAGAAGGCCCATCCCGACGCTTTCAATATCCTGCTCCAGGTGCTGGAAGATGGCCGCCTGACCGATAATAAAGGCCGGATCGCGGACTTTAAGAATACCGTCGTTATTATGACCTCCAACATCGGCTCCGAGATTATCCGCGATAATTTCGAGCGGATGAAACCCGGCGAAGAAGAAGAGGTGATCGAGCGCAGCCGCGCCCTGGCGATAGAGCTGCTCAAGCAGAACCTGCGCCCCGAATTCCTCAACCGCATTGATGAGGTCATCGTATTCCGCCCGCTGAGCCGAAAGGACATCCGCCAGATCGTGGAGCTACAGCTCAACCAGTTGAAGGAGATGTTGCAGCAACAAGGCATAAACCTCACCATTGCGCCGGAGGCCATGGAATGGCTGGCCGATGAAGGCTTCCACCCCGAATTCGGCGCCCGCCCGCTGAAACGCGTCATACAGAAGCGCGTGCTCAACGAGCTGTCGCGGCAAATGCTCCAGAACAAAGTGCAACCCCAAAGCCACGTGGTGCTGGATGTGTTCGACGGGCAGGTGGTGTTCCGCGCGCCGATCAAGGAGGAAGAAGCGGTGGGGTAATCAGGCAGCGAAGGTATAGCCTGGCTACCCCTTCCCACTATGCTTATGTCAGGGCAGTGTGAACTGCTTCAGCCATTCCCAATGCTGTTCCGCGCCTTTCATCCAGTGGTTGACGCCGTTGGGGTAGGCATGCCCTAAGCCTTTGACCAGGATCATGTGAAAGCTTCTGTTTGCACTGGAAGGGATGGGCTCGTAGGTGGCGATCACTGCTGTATTCGTATCGCCTGAAATGGTGAAATCCGGGTTGTAACCGAAAGTGCTGGTATGGCTGTGTGCGATCCTTTGGAATACCGGGATAGTATTCAGCCCTTCGTCAAAAGAACTTAATGGCGCGGGTGAAGAGAAATACCGGTCGTCCTCGTTGCCCAGCTGAAAAGCTACAGGCAGCTTGCGAAGTGGAACGGCGGTGGTATCCGTCGAAGTGGAAGCTGCATTTTCAATGATGGCCGCAAAGACATCACTCATTTCCACTGCACAGCGGAAGGCCATCTGTCCGCCGTTGGAGAACCCCACAAGGTAGGCCCGCCTGGCGTCGACATTGAACCTCGACTCCATTTCTTCGATCACCTGGCGCAGGAATTTTATGTCATCTCGAGGCGCCTCTCCGGCGCAATAGCCAAAGGCGCCGGGATAGATGTTCCATTTGGTGGTGTTCATCGTCTGGCCGTCCTCGATGATGCAGTGGTGCCAGGAAGAAGGATAAACCGTCAGAATGTTCTCTTTTTCGCCTACCTCTTTCCAACCGGAGATGTTGTAAAATTTTTCTCCGTCGCCGCTCGTCCCGTGAAGCATGAAAACGACAGGCGTCGGCTGCTCTTCGTCGTAGCCTGTAGGTACATGTACATAATATTCCCTGGTGTCCCCATCTATTACCGTTGTGTACCGGTTCTTGCCGGTTTGATAATCCTTCGCCGGCCCGGATTCGTTTTTATGGCAGGATATAAGGACGATCAGGGACATCAGCGTGAGCAAGGCATAGGTTCTCATAAAGTTCAAGGTTAATGGGTTAGGGAAAGTGGGCAAATATAGTAGTTTGCCGCAACAATCCTCTTATGATTATTCGCCCTGAGCCCTGGCGGGTTTACCTGTAACCCCGCAACCTAAAATCTCATTATTACATAAATGCTTCCAACGGCCAGGCCTAAAAAGACACCCCATACAGCACCACTGGTATCACCGGCAACTGCCTGATTTCCTCGGTTTTTTTGCTATAACCATTGTAGTATTGCTCCACCAGTGCATCGTGCATCGTCAGGTTCTGGGCTTCGAGCTTGAGGTATTGGGTGGTTTTCGGGCGGTTGATGCGGTAGGTGATGCTCAAGTCCAGGCGGAAGATATTATCACCTTGCGTGGAGAAAGGCAGGGCATCATAACGGACTTCATTTCCTTTGGCGATAGAGGCCTCCAGGTCGATCGGCGTGAAATAACTGCCGCCGGCATAATAGATCCGGGTGTTGACGCCCAGCGTTCGCTTTCTGGCAGCCGCACCATTGAGCTGAAATTCCTTGCCTAAGACGAGGTTCGAGGCGAAGCGCGCATTGTATCGGGTGTCGCGCTCTACGCCATCGGCTGCCGTAAACCTGGAGTCGTAAAGGGAGCCCGTTACCAAATAGTAGAAGCCCTCCGAGAAAAAGCGTTCCAGGGTGAGTTCCAGGCCATAGTTGCGGCCCGTGCCTTCGTTCACCAGGCGTTCGGTGGTGAAGCTGCCGAAATCGTTGAGGCTGGAGTACGTGCTGCCAGGCGTAGCGCCCACCGGTACATCGTACAGATACTGGTAATAAGCCTCCAGCTTGAGGTGTGCATTAGGGCTGAACAGGAAGTCATACCCCAGCACAAAGTGATGGGCTTTGATCAGTTCCAGGTTCTCGTTGTAGTAATTGGTACTTCCGTCGGGTAGTGTCTCCCGGGCCAGGTATTCCGTGATGGGCGCCAGGCGGCTGTGTTTGCCATATCCACCGAAAAAGCGGTGGCGGGAATCCTGCTGCCAGCTGAAGGATATCCGGGGTTCGACGGATTGGGCGCCGTTGAAGGTAAAGTTCATGTAATGCAGGCCGCCTACTGCCGTAAGCCGTTCGTTAAACCGGTGCTTCCAGCTGGCATAGCCCTGCAATAGGCCCGTGCCATCATCGGTATCGATGTAGTTCACCATTTGGCCTGATTCGTAATCCCATTCGTCGTGCCTGAAGTTGTAGAACAGGCGGGTATAGGTAAGCCCTGCCTGCAATTTGTTGCGGGCATCGAATTTAATATGCAGGTTGGTGGACGCCTGCGCCGCCCATTTTTGCAGCTTGTTATCGAGGTAGAGGTAGAAATCATCCTCCGTATTGCGCTTTTCCCCCAACACGCCACTGCCGTTTTCGGAAAGAGAAAGGCTGCTCTGCAGATAGGCCCTGTCATTGAACAGTATATTGTGGTTGAGGCCCACGACGCCTAATTCGGCCTGTACATCGTGGCTTTCTACTACCAGGCCATCCAGATCCTCATCGCTCAGTTCCGAGAGGATACTGCTTTTACCCGCCAGCCCGAAAAGGGTAAAGCGGCCAGCCTTTTCAGTCGGCAGGTTGATGAGGAAGGACAGGTCCTGGTACTTGGGCACGCCACCGTAGTCGGTAAAGCCCAGTCCGTCCAGCAAGGCGAGGGTGGAATAGCGGTAATTGAAGAGGTAGGAGCCGTTGTATCCTTTTTTGAATGGCCCTTCGAGGGTGGCCTCCAGGCCGATGACGCCAGCCTGGAGGGTATATTCCCGGTGCTCGTTATTGCCCCGCCGCAGGCGGATGTCAAATACCCCCGAATAAGCATTGCCATATTCGGGGGCGAAAGCGCTGGTAAAAAAGTCGGAATTGGCCAGCATATTGCTGTTCAGTGCATTGATCGGGCCACCGGTAGAGCCTTCGTCGGCAAAGTGGTTAGGATTGGGGATCTCCACGCCTTCGAGCCTCCAAAGTATGCCTCGGGGGGAGTTGCCCCGCACCACGATCTCGTTGCCGCCATAGGCTGTGCCGCTGACGCCGGCAAAAGCGCTCACCATACGCGCCGGGTCGTTCAGGGCACCGGCGTAGCGGTTGGTCTCTTCCACCGTTACCGAGCGGGCGCTCACCAGGGCCATCTCATCCATCACTTCCGTCTTGGGCTGTTTGTCCACTACGACCACCTCTTCCAAAGATGTAGCCGATTCCGTCAATTCGATCTGCAATACGACTTCTTTCGCAGAGCTCACTTCGATGTTGGGAATGACTTTGTCCTCATAACCCAGATATGAGGCCAAAAGAGAGATGCGCCCGACCGGTACTTTCTCGATCCGAAATTCTCCGTCTGCCCCTGTGGAAGAGCCCAACAGCGGTTCCACATCAAGTACAACTATATTGGCGCCGATGAGCGGGATTGTGGCATCCTGGTCGACCACCACCCCTCGGATGGTCTGCGACAGGGGTTGGGCCTGGCTTGAGGCCAATAGTAGGAGAAAGGTAAAGGAGTACATCAATTTTACCAGCAGCTTGTTCATTGTTTTTTATTTTGGTTAACTGCTGCAAAATTGGGAAGGGGCCAGGCCGATTGCGCTCAGGCGGGAAGGATTGGACGGGACAATGGGCCCAAACGGGTAGGCTCGGACGGGGAAGCAACAAAGAGAAGCCTGAAATCAGCTCACTTTTGCGATGTATTCTGAAGGCGTCTCTCCGGTGATTTTTTTGAAGATGTTGTTGAAGGAAGATTTGGAGTTAAAGCCGCAATCCAGGGCGATGGCCAGCAGGGTGAGATGGCTGTTGACGGGGTCGGCGGCCTTCTGCCTAAAGGTTTCAATGCGATAAGAATTGACGAATTGATAAAAATTCTGCCCGGCCTGCTCATTGATCACCTGTGAGAGGTGGTTGGGAGATATACCCATGGCCTCTGCCAGTTGGTTGAGCGACAGGCGGCTGTCGAGGAAAGGCTGTTCCTTTTCCATGTAGTCCAGCAGGCCCTGATAGTATTGTTCGGCCAGCCCGGGCTTGAGGCCGGAGCGCTGGTAACGCGGGCCGTCGCTAGCGGGGAGTTCTTGTTCATCCTTTTCTGATGAGGTGAAAATGTTGCCCTGGCGAATGCCGTTGAACCCCAGCAGAAAGACAAAGATGGTCACGGCGGTGTATATGAAGTAGTCTGAACCGAGGGGCATCGACAACCCCAGGCGTTCTTCTACCAGGATGCTGATGAAAACGACGACCCAGATAGCCGCCAGTCCTATGGCCAGATACCGAAGCCAGGCCAGGCTGATGCCTTCTTCGAAAGAAAATTCCTCGGGCATGCGGTGCTGGTGCCGGTTCACTATCAGCAATATCCAGGCAGCATAAATGAAGCCAGAAATCTGTACAGCATTACCCAACAGGAGAAATGGCCAGGGCGTCGAAGTGGTGATCGTTTCTAAAAAAGTTTCCACGCTTGGCCTGTCCATGCCTACAACCGGCCAGAATACGGCCAGCCCTGCCAGATAGGGGAGGAAATGCAGCGTATCCACCACGCGTAGTTTGCGTTGCCTGCGTACCAGGCTCTTGACATACAACCACAACATGGGGCCATGTAATAAAGGATAGGGCGCAAATAGGGTGATTAGGATGGGGTAGTGGTAGTGCAGCTCGTGAAAAGCGCTGTATGCCGACAATAGGTGCAGCCCGATCAGGAAGAGCCAGGTAGCTAGTATCTTATCGGATATACTGATATTGCGCTTGCGCAGTAACAGCAAGCTAAAAAAGATGGCCTGGCCCGTTCCGAATATGAAGATGGCCTCCATGGCTGGTTCTTTCCACTAATTGAAACACAAATGTGGGGAATTATTTCAATCGTTTTACAGCGGCAGCTTTAAAATCGTATCCTTCGATTTCCCTGCCTACAACGAGGTATTCCTGCTCATCCAGGTATTGCTCGATGAAAGGCAGGCCCGGTGCATAGTAAAAACAGCCGCCCGTTTTTAGTGAATGTAGGATATCCATATACTTTTTGGCGTAAGCGATATAGTTGCCGTCTTCCCGAAAGTGATGGTGGTTGAAGTGATTGGAAAAACCAAGGTTGCTGATCAACGTACCCCATTTGTTTTTTCCAAAATTGAATTCCAGCCAGTCCCCCTTTGTCAGATAAGGCGCCTCGGCAGCAAATCGGTCCAGCCCATAAGCCTCTATGCCCTGGCTGCGAAGGTGCGCAACCAGGCTTCCCTCTTTGCCGCAGCCGATATCCAAAATAGGTTCCATGAACGGGGCCGCGCTTACACGCAGAATGCCGAGCTGAAGCTCCGGGCTGTATTCTGCACAGGCCACGGGTTCCAGCTCCGGGCCCTTGTCTGAATAAACCTTCTCGGAGAAAGGGTTGGCGGCTTTCAGCCACTGCTTCAGGTTTTGATAATGCGCTTCTGAAAGGCTTTCAGCATCGTATTTGTGCGCTCTGATCTTTGTGAACAAAGCCGCATAAATTTTTCTCAGCTCCTGTTGAGCAGGCGCATCAAAGGCAAAGTATTGGTTTACCCTGCAGAATTCCTGCAGTGCCTTTTCCGTGGCATAATCGACGAGCAGTGATACTTCACTTTCGCTTATCCCTCCTGGATCTTCTATTATGGCAGCCGTTTCCTGTATGAATCTCAGAGCCCGGCCCGCCCCTCCGGCAAAGAGGTTTTTGCCCTTGTTGAATTCGATCTGCTTGTCTATGTTGTCTTTAAGCCTGTCCATAAGGCTAAGTTAGGGAATTGCGGATTTTGTTCCTAACACCTGCTTCATCCTTAGGCCATTGGCTGCGAAAGTATGTGGCCGGCAACCTTGCGGCCTTTAAGCTTGCCTGGCTGTCATACCACCGTGAAGAGCTTGTATAGCTTTGACCGGCTTTTTTTTAAAAACAAAACAGCGTTTATGAAAAACACCTGGAAATTCATGTTTGCCCTGCTGGTAGCAGGTAGCATTTTCTCCTGTGAAAAGGATGTTGCGGAACCAAATGAATCATTTAGGCCTGTAACCAGGCCCACAAAAGCCAGCTTCGCAGCGCAAAGCGGCGTGCTGCCCGAAGATCAGCCCGAGGGTATCAGCATAGAGATCCTGTTCTCGAGAGCGGCGCCCCGCGACGGTGCTGTTGTGGTCGAATGGAGTGGCGAAACCGAAGTAGCGCCCTTCACTACCGTACCGGCTATGGATAGCAATGGCCGGTTGAAGCTGAACGTCTCTGCGGGCGCTACTACAGCGAGTTTTGTGGTTCACCCGATCAATGACGCCTTTAGCATTGGGCATGTAACCATCACGTTCACCATCGTGGCTACGGAAGGGGGCATACTGGAAGCAGGCACGGAAACGTACCAGTTGGCCATCATGGACGACGAACTGGCCGTGCGGGCCAAGTCTTTCGAAACCACCGGCGGCAACTGGCGGCTCAAAAGGACGTATGAATACGATGATGCCGGGAAGGTCGCCAGGGTTCATTGGGAGAAAGCAACGCCGGGGCTGACGACCGGCACCGATACCTATACGTATGCGCCCAATGGCCTGATCAAACGGATCAATCACTTTCCGGATAACGACGAGTATTTCATTCAGGAAAACGGGCGGATCATCCGGTCCGAGACGATCGAGAACGGCGTGATAACGGAATACAGTGAATACGATTACGACCAGGCGGGCAATGTCGGCTCCCAGTCGGCCTATCACAGGCAGGACAACGGCGAGTACACGCTGAGCTTCGTTTTCCTATACCTGCACTTTGCGAATGGCAACCTGTATAAGCAGCTGACGTATCATCATGTTGCCGGGGTAAATGACCTCGAACTGATCTCTACCCGGACTTACGACGGTTACAACAACGTGGCGAACCTCTTCCCCGTAGAGATCATACCGGGCATAAAAGCCCAGCAAACGCTGCCCGGCTCTTACCGCCTGGAAGAGAATAGCGTAGACCTGCTTTATCAGTTCTCCTATGAATTCCGGGCAGATGGGCTGGCGGTTAGCCGCCATACTTCGGGCGCCGGAACGGAGTTGACGGTTTATGAGTACTATTGATCAAACCCCCGCCGTCTCAGGCCGGGATTACCAGGATTTTGCTGATCCCGGTAATCCCGGTAATCCCGGTAATCCTGGTAATCCCGGTAATCCCGGTCACTGGTTGAGTTGCATCAGCAGCCCTTGCAGCATCTCTTCCGTAAACTGGCCCTGCGACATGCGGGCCATGTTGCGCAGCGGCATTTCCTGGAAGAACATTTCCATCATGGCTGCGGCTTTCTCGCGCTCGGCTTTTTCTTCTGGGGTAGCAGCCGGCTGGCCGCCGCCCATGATGCCCTGCTTCATGCCTGCCATCATTTGCTGGTAAACCATCTGCCCCATCGGGGAGCGTTTCAGGTCCTTGAGCAGCGATGTTTCCGTGAACTTTGGATATTTAACTTTTGTTGCCTCGATGTCGATGTCGGCCTTTAGCGGAAGGCTGGCGGAGGAGCCGCCAACCAGGACGGTATAGGCGCCGCTGTTCACCTGCCAGTCGTGCACCTGAGCGTCGTAATAGGCGAAATCCCGATAACTCAGATCGAAGCGGACGGTAGTTTCCTCGCCCGGTTTCAAATCTACCTTGGCGAAGTGTTTGAGCTCTTTCTCGGGGCGGATCAACTCCGTGCTGCCGTTGTGGACATAGAGCTGCACGATCTCCTTGCCGGCCACTTTTCCCGTATTTTTCACTTTTACGTCAACCTGGATGGTTTCCGTATCCTTGGCGCTGCTGGTGCTGGCCTGGATGCCGGTATAACTGAACGTGGTATAACTCAGGCCGTAACCGAAGGGGAACAGCGGCTCGATCTTTTTCTTATCGTAATAGCGATAGCCGATAAAGAGGCCTTCGCCATAGTGGGCGTGCCCTTGCCTGCCGGGGAAATCCAGAAAAGCAGGAGTGTCTTCCAGCCTTTGTGGGAAGGTTTCTGACAGCTTGCCCGAAGGGTTAACCTTGCCCGTGAGCACATCGGCCAGGGCGCCGCCGCCAGCCTGGCCACCCAGCCAGCCTTCGACGATGGCCTTTGCCTTCGCGGCCCAGGGCATAGTGATGGCAGAGCCGTTCATCAGCACTACGACAGTATTGGGTTGGGCTGCGGCCACAGCTTCGATCAGCTGGTTGTGGCCTTCCGGCATGTCGATGTTCGAACGGTCGAAGCCTTCCGACTCATAGCTGTCGGGCAGGCCGGCGAACACGATGGCTATGTCGGCTGCGGTAGCCTGCTTACGTGCTTCGGCAAGCATGGCGTCGTCCGTTGTGCCTTCGTGGGTGTAACCTTCGGCGTAGCTTAGGGTGGTTTTGCCGGCCATTATTTTGGAGAGTTCATCATAGGCATTGGCGATCTGGGTGGGTTTGACCTGCGAGCTGCCGGCGCCCTGGTAGCGCGGCGTTTTCGCGAAAGCGCCTATGACGGCCACCTTTTGGGTTTTGCCGGCCTGAATGGGAAGGATACTGCCCTCGTTTTTCAAAAGCACGGCGCATTCGCCGCCTACCTTACGCGCCAGGTCGTGGTGCTGCTGCGCGCTGAACGTCATAGCTTTACGGTTGTCATACGCCTTGAGTGTGACGGCCAGCAGCTCGGTGACGATCTCGTCGAGGCGGGCTTCGTCGAGGGTGCCATCCTGTACTGCGGCAACGATCTTTTTGTCCGTCATCCCTCCGCTGGCGGGCATTTCCAGGTGCAGCCCTGCTTTCACGCCGGCCACCCTGTCGGCTGTTGCTCCCCAGTCGGACACCACAAAGCCTTCCAGGCCCCACTGTTCTTTCAGGATATCGTGGAGCAGCAAGGGGTTCTCGGCTGCATATACGCCATTGATGCGGTTGTAGGCGCACATTACCGTCCAGGGTTGTGACTCCTTAACGGCGATCTCGAAAGCCGGAAGGTAGATCTCGTGTAACGTTTGTTCGTCTAGGTCGGAGCTCATGGCCATGCGCTCGTATTCCTGGTTGTTGACGGCGTAGTGCTTCAGCGAAGTGCCTACTCCCTGGCTCTGCACCCCGCGGATGAAAGCGGCGGCGAGTTTGCCGGCGAGCACGGGGTCTTCGGAAAAGTATTCAAAATTGCGGCCGCCAAGGGGCGAGCGTTTCATATTCGTGCCGGGCCCCAGCAGTATCTGTACGTCATTGGCCTGAGCTTCCACGCCCAGGGCTTTGCCGACTTCCGTCACCAGGGAAACATCCCAGGAAGAGGCCAGGGCGGAGGCCGTGGGGAAACAGGTGGCCGGCACGCTGTTGGTAATGTCCAGGCCGGTGGCCTTGCGCAGGCCGTGCGGGCCGTCGGTCATCATGATAGAGGGAATACCCAGCCGCTCAATGGGCTTGGTCGTCCAGAAATCCTTGCCGGAACAGAGGGATGCCTTTTCTTCCAGTGTCATCTGAGCTACCAGTGCGGCAGCTTTTGCCTTGTAATCCTGGCCCTGGCTTTGAGCTGCCAGCGCAACCAGTACGGAAAACATAATGATCGTTGCTTTTTTCATCATAAGAGGAATTGGATCGGTTATTGTGTCATTTCTACACAATGATACGCTGCAAATTCTTCTCCACAAAGTTTTTTGGCCGTTTTGGTATAAAAAAAAACAGGCGGGGCTCAGGAGGAGCTTTATGGTTTCACTGTTGAGGCTACTCCGGGAAGCTTCACTTGGTTACACAAAGCCACACAAAAAAGACACCGAGTAGATACCCAGATTTTCCTCGGAGTGTAATACCCTTTCCGGATGCCATACGGCCGTGCCACCATTACACCTCTTCATTATACACCGTCCGTTCGATGCGTTTGTCAGGAATGAGCCACATCAGGGCAACGAGCACATAGATACCGCCGGAGGCCCACTGGCTGAGGAAGGAAGCAGGGATGGCGATAATGTACAGGACAGGCGATATCTTGCCTTTGAAGTCGCTGCCGATGGCCTTGGCCAGCAGAGAATCTTTGCCGTGTTTGGCGAGGATCTGCAATTGCAGGATGTAGTAGGCGATGGAGGCCATCAGCAGGACGAAGCCGTACAGCGCCATAGGGGCAGCTGCAAAATGGTTTTCGCCCATCCAGCCGGTCACGAAGGGGACGAGCGAAAGCCAGAACAGCAGGTGCAGGTTGGCCCAAAGTATGCCCCCGCTGATCTTTTTTGCCGTATGCAGCATGTGGTGGTGGTTATTCCAGTAGATCCCGAGGTAGATAAAGCTGAGGATATAACTCAGGAAAACCGGCAGCAAGGGCGCCAGTGATTTTAAAGCATTGCCATGGGGCACCTTCATTTCCAGCACCATAATGGTAATGATGATGGCCAGGACGCCATCGCTGAATGCTTCTAATCGGCCTTTATTCATGTATATGGGTGTTATTTCGTAGTAAATTAGGCCTCTGGCCTGAAAACAACCAAAAATAACAAATCTGCGCATTGTCCTAGCATGGTTTTGTGCCTTTCCCAGGAACCATTTTTTCCTCGCCAGCCTACGGCAGTGAGCACCGCTGCAACGTTTGCTCAATTCTTTTGTCCTTCCCGATAAGCTGCAACTTTTTGACGGTTAAGCCGTCATTGGGAAAAAGTTGCTTTGGCAGGCTTTCAGATGCGCCGCACTTCTGATGTGAAGTGCCATAGCCGTGTTATCATTCCATCACAACAAATATTCTGTTATTATGAAGACTTTTACACTACCATTTGCAGGCATCTTCGCCTTGCTATGCTGGGCAGCGCCCAGCCTGAGTGCTCAAAACAGCGGATCGGACAAAGGAGAGGTGGTCATCATCCAAAAGGTCGAGAACGAGGATGGCACCGTCACAACGGTAAAGAAACGTATCAGGAACGGAGACAACATCAAAACCATTGTGAATGGCCTTCAGGACACCGACGGCGGCAATGTAGAGCTCCATGTGATCTCTGATGGCAATGCCGAAGTGATCGAAGCGCCGGATGCCAAGGACGGAGAGGCCATTTTCCTTTTCCGCCGGGCCAAGGCAGGCAGTGAGGAAGAGATGGAAATGGAAGGGATGAAGCACGAGTTGGAGAATATGAAGATCATCCTTCACGACGAAGGGCAGCAGTATAACTATAATTACGATTTCAAGTGGAATCAATCGGGTGACGAACAGGATGGGCACGACGCTCAGCTGCAGCCCGAGCAGGCCGTCAAGGCATTCCTGGGCATCTATCCCGGGCAGGCGGAAGATGGCGTTGGCGTAAGGGTCAACGGCGTCGTTGAAGGCACTGGCGCTGAAGCTGCCGGCCTGAAAAAAGGTGATGTTATTAGATCTATCGGCGGCCTGGAAACCAATGGCGACTATGGCCTGCGCGGAGCGCTAACCCGCTTGCAACCCGGTACTACCGCTACTGTCAGCCTGCTGCGCGACGGCCAGCCCATGCAGCTGCCGGTTATGTTGGGTGAGAAGGAATATACCCGTTGGGTGCTCAGCGAGCAACGCGACCCCTGCAAAGTGTTCATCGGCGTGTACGTAGGAGGCCAGGCTTCCGGTGGCCGCGGCGTACAGGTGACGGGCATCATCGGCAAAACCCCCGCAGAGTCGGCCGGTATGCAGTCTGGTGATGTCATCCTCTCTATGGACGGCGTAGCGGTAAACAACAACGACGAGCTGCTCACCGAACGCAACAAACATGAACCCGGCCAGGAATTTACGATGGACATCCTGCGCAATGGCCAGCAGCTGAAGGTCGATACCCGTTTCCTGGTTTGCAGCAACGAAGAACCACTGCAGGAAGAGCCAGTCATCGTGGACGAAGAGCCGGCTCAGCAACCTGATGATCCCACTCCGGCCCTTGAGCTTCCGGAGAACAGCCTGGAACTGATGGACTTCAAAGCATATCCGAACCCGGCGTTCAGCTTTGTCAACGTACAATTCCAGGCCGAGGCCGTGCCGACTGTCATCCAGCTGGCCGATGCCAGCGGGCGCATTGTCTTCCAACGCCAGCTCAACAACTTCGACGGTTACTACAACGAGGAACTCGACCTGCGCGATGTAGCCCCCGGCACCCTTACCCTGACCATCCGCCAGGGTGATAAGCTGATCGCCAAACAGCTGGTGCTGCTGAACCGGGCGTGATACAATTGTTCTACGGATCATAAGAACAGCAAAGGCGCAAAGAATGCAAAGTGTGTCACTACGGCACCGCGTTCTTTGCGCCTTTTTATGGTTTCTTGCCAGTGCAGGCATGGAGCCTTGAAGCAATACAACTGTGCAACATGGATCTGCCGCCCGAAGGGCGTAGTATCGATAACAGCGCGGCCGGGCCGTTACCGAGCATCTACCTGGTATCAATGAATATTCAGGATGGCCTGGTTGAAAGATTCTTTCCTATTGCCACTTACCCCGAACATTCCCCCGTTAAAGTTTCTTATTTTGCGCCTTATTTCATCAAATCATATTGTCCGTATGCATTTTAGATATGCTATCGCCTGCCTGTTTGCCTTCGGGTTACTGGCCTGTAAAAATAATACTACGGCCCAGGATGCAAATGCAGCCGCTGCTCCCAGTGCACCTCAGCCTGCGGCTACACCGGAAAGCCCGGCCCCGCCCTCTGCAGCCGAGCTTGCCGGCCCTCCGCTGAACGTATCCGACATAACAACGCTGGATTTTCACAGCGAGGCCTGGAACTTCGGGTTCAATTATGATAAGGCCCGTTGGGCCGAACTGCCCGAAAGCCAGGTGAGTGCTCTGGGCGACTTTACGAACTCCTATTCCAAACGGACGCCGTCCTTTAAGATGGTGGGAGGGCTCGTATTGAAGAGCAATGCCGGAAAAGCGCTTCAGTTTCCGGTCGTGACCATTGGTGTCGAGCCACTCGACAGGAAAGCCCCGTCGCTGGAAAGCATCCGGATACAGTCGGGTGGGCGTTTCCTGACGGAAGCCAGCCTGGAAGCCGCCTGGCCGGCGCACCTCGAAAGCGCCCAATTTCCACGCCCCCTGGTCGACCACCGGCGCCAGGCCTTTTTTGCTACGAGCATGGGCACCTTCCCTGGAGAAGAGGCCGTCCAGGTGATGCAGTCCATTTTTATCCGCGACGATAAGTTCATCTTTATACAGCTTACCTGCCTCCAGTCGGAGCGGCAGCAATACGCCCGTGATTTCGGCGCCATGGCCGATAACTTCCGCGAGCATCTGCAGGAAGATAAGGAAGGGGAATAAAAAAATGCCGGGCCTCCAAACGGAGCAGCCCGGCACTTACCTATCATTCAAACAATATCTTCATGCGGCCGAATGCTGTCAGCATTCAGCCATGCACTACGGCCCCTTTTAGATATTCGGCGACCAAATCGTGTAACTCTTTGGAGGGCATTGGATCTCTACCCAACCGCCGCCCTGGGTGGTGGGGTACCAGCTGGAGTGCCCGGTGAAATCCTTGATCTGCGTATTGTACCAGTTAGTGGGCACCCAGCGCTGCTGCCAGCTGTTGGAATTGTTCAGGTAAACCACCAGGCCCGGGCCGTTGTAGCCGTTCCTCCTGGCTACGTACTCGTCGTTGTCGGCATACAGGATGGAAGTCGTGCCCGTCGCTTTGTTGTTGTGTATCCAGATCAGGTTGTTGAGCCTTTCCTTGTTCAGCCATTCTTCGTAGTCGCGGTAAAAAATGGTGGGGTATCCCTCGTGGGTGAGGATATAGGCGTAGGCCAGCATCTTGTTCCAGATCTCGTCGGTGTCGTGGTTGGCCACGAAGGTCACGGCTTTGAAGGGATTCCGCTTCCACATCATGTCGTCGTAGAGTACGGACAGGTTGTTGCCGTCGAAGGCGTCGTTCATTTTGTAGTAGCAGGCGAAGTCAAATACGCTGCTGTTGGCCTCGTTGGCCCACCAGTTGAGGTAATCGACATTGGCGTCCCATAGTTCGCCTACCGACCAGCCGCCGACGTTGCTGTTCCATTCGCTTACAACCCAGGGGGCGAAGCCTTTGACGTAATCGAAGCGCCAGCCGTCGAAGCCCACAACGTTTTTGTAATACTTGCCCACTCCATCCGATCTTTTCCACAGCCAGTCCTGCACGAAAGGCACCTCATGGCAGAGGTCGGGGAAACCTCCAAAGTAACCTTCATCGTTGCTGTGCACCCAGTTGGCATGGAAGTCGTGTTGCGTGCGCAGGAATTTTCCCGAGGCCACCTGCGTAAAATCGGTCCAGGTCTGGGTGCCCGTGTACTGGTTGTTCTCCAGTTGCCCGCCGCTGTTGTGGTTGAGCACGATATCGGCGTACACTTTCATGTTCTGGGCATGGGCCTGGCTGATGAGGCTGAGCAGTTCCGTTTTGGAGCCGAAGCGGGTTTCGACCGTGCCGTTCTGGTTATAATCGCCCAGGTCGAAATAATCGGTAGGGTCGTATCCCATCGAAGAGGCGCCGCTCTGGCCTTTGGAAACCGGCGGCAGCCATACAGATTCTATACCGGCGTTCGACCAGCTTTCCAGTTTGCTGTTGATGGTGTCCCACCAGGCGCCGCCTGCGGGTGGATCCCAGTAAAAGGCCTGCATCATGACCCCGCCGCCGGGGCCGGCCGCGAAGCTTCGCGGCGTGACGGCGTCACCAGCGGTTTCCGTGCTGAATGGGCGCCCGTCGTGGTGGGTGACGTTTACGATGTTGAGTTCGCGCTCCTCGGCCAGGGTAGACTGGAGGTTGTCGCGCGTACAGGAGAACAGGCCAAGGGCCAGGAGCAGAAGGTAGGGCTTCAAGTAATTCATTACTCGCTAATTTCTTTTAGGCGTTAAAGGATCGGATAAGCAGGGATCAAAAACAGCTGCAATGCTACGCCTAAAAAAGGTGCCAGTCGTGGCGGATTATAATCTGAACCCAATTTTTTACGGAAATAAGGGTGCAAATCATGAAGTGATACCTTTTAGATACTCTCTCGGCGTGCAGTCCTCCAGTTTTTTGAAAGAGCGGTTGAATGCCGATTTGGAGTTGAACCCGACGATAAAGGCAATGGCGAGCAGGGTGTGGTTCTGGTATTCCTCCTTCAGTGCCAGCTGCTTGAATTCCTCGATGCGGTAGGAGTTGACGAAGTCGTTGAAATTCATGCCGTACCCTTCATTGATGACCCTGGAAAGCGAATGTGCATTGGTGCCGGCGGCCTCCGCCAGGGCATTGAGGGTGAGGTTGGGGTTGTGAAAGGGGTGTTTCTGCCGCATGGCCTGTTCCAGCTTCTCTTTGATGGCGTTCATCTCTCCTTCGCTAAGGGAAGCCGCCCTTTCCTGCTCTTCCTGGTTCTCTTCCGTAGACGGCGTGTCGGCAGCGGGGAGTTTGAATATCTCCGGCTGGCGCATGGTGTAATAGCCCAGGAAAAAGGTGGTCAGGGAGAAGGCCACCCACAGGGCATCGGTGGTCTTGTCGGTCAGGTTGCTCAGGCCCCGTTCCAGCAATAGCCCCATCCCGCCGATGGTATAGGTGGCCACCCAGATGAACAGGCAGGCCAGCTTGAGCCACATCACAACCCGCAGGAATTCCAGGTTGGGCTCGAAGGCATGGCTGTCGGCCGATTCCCGTTCGTATTGCCGGATGGCCCGCCGGCAGATAAACCAGTATACGGCATTGTACAGCAGGGCGATGCCTCCCCATAAGGCAAAAAAGGGCTTCAGCCGCTGGTTGACGACATCGGAGATAAAATCCGCCTTGTCCATCAGCATCAGGGGCATGTAGAAAGCGACCTGTATTAGAAAAGGCAGGAAATGCCACCAGCGGATGCCGAAGCGGTCGGGAGAGGGCAGCCGCAAAAGGCGGTTGATGTAGAGGTAAAAAACGGGGGCGTACAGAAAGTAGATGAAGTCTGGCAGCAACAGTAGCCTGGGAATCCAGTTGAAGATGTCGCGGCTGTACGTGGCGACCCGGCTGGCCAGGGCAACGGACAGTACGAGCAAGAGCAGCGACAACACCCGGTTAGCCGCGCGGTTGTTGTTCTGCAGGGTGTTGATGGCCAGGATCAGCAAGAGCCCCTGGATGGCCGCCAGCAGCAGCAGGAAGGTGTACAGGTTGATGGGGCTGCCGGAAAGGTCCTCCCATGAATCGATCTTCGCCGTTACTATCCTGGAGCTGTCTCCTTCCAGTACCAGCCTCCGGTTGACCCTCGCCCGGCCGTTGCGCTGCCCTTCGATGGCTTCCCAGCTGCCGCGCGAGAACTTGTAGTCGGTGGTGTCCGACATAAGCGGGATGCGCACTTTGAACGTCCCGTTTTCCTGCTTTTTCAGCCGGTAACGGGGGTCGTCGGGGTGCCACTCGTTGAAATCGCCAACCGCGTAAAGGGTGGCATCGGCCGGGGTATTGTCGGGGATGTGGTTGACGGTGATCTCCGCCCAGCCGTGCTGTGGGGTTACCGGCAGGTCGTCCCAGTTCAGCACCTTGATGCGGATGGTATCCGCGCCGCCTTCATAATGGCGGTTGGCCAGGAACTGCCCGTAAGCATTGGACTCCACCCGTTCCCAGCTTCCGCGGGTGAGCTTGTATTCGAGGTCCTGTCCACGGCTTATGGGCAGGTTGAGGTAAAGGTTGCCCGAACTGTCCCGAAGAAACCGGAAGGCAGGGTTGCCCGGCGCCCAGTCGTTGATGCTCCCGCTGAGGTAAATGGTATCGTTTTCAGGCGTGTTGGGCGGCAATTGTTCCAGGATAACGGTAAGCTGGGCATGGAGGGCCAGCGACAGCATCCAGCAAACAAAAACCAAAAGGCTCTTCCGCATAGGCTCCTAGTCCTTTGCTGCTAAAATTAAGGATTTAAATTTGGTTGATGCCAAAAATCATCCCCATGCATTGCGTTTGGTCACCCGGCGGCTGCGCGGTTGCGCCTATTTTTAGGGTAGCAACCGAAGCCCGCATCGCGGGCCGGGATTAATTCACCAAACTGGCCGAACGATGTATCTGTACGTAGAATTATGGAAGCCCCGCCCCGAATGGGATAACCTGCCTTGCGAGCAACGCGAAGAATTCCTCTCCATGCTGCGCCCCAATGTGGAACGCATGAAAAAACTGGATGCCGAACTGGTCGGCTTCGTCCTCTGTGACGAAGACACACCAGCTGCTACCGAATACCGGTACATGGCGGTCTGGAAATTGCCCAACCGCGGCCATGTGCACATGCTGGAAAAGGCCGTGCGCGATGAAGGCTGGGCCAACTACTTCCACATCACCAATGCCCGTGGCCGCGTCATCCCCGTCGGGGAAGTGGCCAGCGATATGGTCAAGGTTTAGCGCCCGTCACGCCTCCAGTAAAAGAGCGGCTGCAGATACAACAGCTGGCCGAATTCGTCGGTGACGTTTATGGCGGGTGCTACGGCCTCCGGGCGGCACTGCAATTTCCCCTGCCGGGGGTCGAAAAAGAAGCTCTGCTTGAAGCGGTAGTTGCCTACGTCCTGTGGGGTGTAGTCCCAATGCACCATTTCCACACTTTCTTCATAGGTCTCAGGGTCGAAGGTGATGATGGTGTCGGTAGAAGAAAAGAGGGCCGGTACCAGCGGCGGTGCTATGGCCCGCCCCTCGCTGTCGTACCCGGTAATTTTTCCACTTTGCAGCTGGCTGAACAGGATTGCCTTGAGCGGCATATCCGCGCCTTTGACCACCTTCATATCCCGCTCGTCAAGGTCTTGCCTGACGAAGGTGGCGAAGGGTACATTCTTCGACGCCAGCTTGAATAACTTCTTATCGGCCGGCGGCACCTTGAACCAGGCCAGCGGACGGTAGGCCGGCTCCGGCTCTCCGTCGTTCCAGGTAGGCGCGATGGCGAGTATCTCGGCGCCCAGTTCTCCGGTTTTTGCATTGTAATACAGCAACTCCCGCAGGGCAAAAACGTTGCTGCTTCCCAGCAGCTCGCTTTTCACCACCGTGATTTTTTCCTCATAGGTTTCCGGGTCGAATACGACGACGGTATCGGTTTGCATCATCTGGCCCTGCAGCGCTTCTTTGCCTATCGGCAGGGTGAGCTCGGCATCGTAATACGCCGGCCAGCGGCCTTGCTGCATGATCTCGAACAAACCCTTGGAAAAAGGGGTAGGGTGGGGGGCGAAATAGTCCTCCTGCAGGGCCTTCAACGGCAGGGCCTCCAGAAAACCGGGGGCAGCGGAGCCCTCTCCGGGGTCAAACCGAAGCTGCTCTACAACCTCCGCCATCCAAATGACGTCTTTATCTCGTAGGAGCTGGCTGTATTGCGCCTGCATGAAAAATGGGAATAGCAGCAAAAGGAAGGGGGTTCGGATGTACATGTAATGGCCGTTTAATATTTCAGGAAAATACATATTTACGAATAGCTTCTGTATAAAGCAATCGGGGGCCTAATTATTGTGTAGCGGCAGCGGGTATGATAGAGCGCCTGCTTTTTGCCGGCGCCCGGCTTTTTAACAAAATTTTAAACAGCGCCGCTTTGTCGTGTGAACATGCCCTGTGCACGGGCCAGCCGGGAGTTGCGGGCGGTGAGCGCCGAAAGCCCGGTTTCAGCCAGCGCCTGCTGCATAGCAGTTATTATAAATTTAGTAGCTTTGCGAGGTTATAAAAAAGAGGAAATCGCGCATGTCTGTTACGGTTCAGAACTTGTCCAAGATCTACGGCGCTCAAAAGGCGGTCGACGATATTTCTTTCCAGGCCCACTCCGGAGAGGTGCTGGGCTTTCTGGGGCCCAATGGTGCTGGCAAGACGACGACGATGAAGGTCATCACCTGCTTTATACCGCCGGCCAGCGGCCAGGTTTCCGTTTGTGGTTTTGATGTAGAAAAACAGCCCATCGAGGTGCGCCGCCAGATCGGATACCTGCCCGAGCACAACCCTCTGTACAAAGACATGTACGTCCGGGAATACCTGGCCTTCGCCGCCCGCCTGCACAAAGTGTCGCGAGCGGGCCGCCGCATCGCCGAAATGATCGACATGACGGGCCTGGGGCCGGAACAGCACAAACAGATCGGGGCCCTCTCAAAAGGCTACCGGCAACGGGTAGGCCTGGCCCAGGCCATGCTGCACGACCCAGCTGTGCTCATCCTCGACGAGCCTACTTCCGGCCTCGACCCCAACCAGCTGGCCGACATCCGCGGCCTTATCAAACAGCTGGGCAAGGAAAAAACGGTGATCTTTTCCACCCACATCATGCAGGAGGTAAAAGCGATCTGTGACCGCGTGCTCATCATCAATAAAGGGCGCATCGTGGCCAACGATACCATAGGCCAGCTGCAGCAACGCATCAGCTCCGAATCGGCCGTGACCGTGGAATTCCTCGGCAAGGTAGCCGTTGATGCCCTGAAAAAAGTGCCCGAAGTGAAAAACGTGCAGGCCCTGGGGGATAACCGCTACCAGCTCACCGCCGACAGCAGGGTAGACCTGCGCCCGGCGCTTTTTGACTTCGCTGTGGAAAAGGGGGTGAAGCTGCTGGAGATGAATAAGGAAGTGTACGACATAGACGAGGTTTTCCACCGGCTGACCCGGTAGCGGCCTTGGAAGGCCCGGGCCAAAGCGAATGTTAATGATGAAGATCAAAAGCCATATATGCCTGCCGCTGCTGTTCGCCGCCGTTACCCTGGCAGCGCAAACGGACAGCTCCCTGCTGGATAAGGGCTTCCGTTTCCAGGATGGGGTTTACCTTTCCTTTGACGAGCTGCGCCGCAACGAGCCGGCCCTGAGCTGGAATGAGGTGGATGCCCAACTGGTATCGAACATGCAGGCTTTTTCTGCTCAGGCGGCGTACATTCGCCGCAAAGGCGGTGGCGCCCTGCCGGCCGATTCCATCTGGGGTTTCAGCCTCAACGGCCTGCCTTTCGTCCGCCTGCCCGATACGGTATCGGTTGCGGGCGCCATGGCCTTCGCAGGGCTGCGGGTGCGGGGGCGCATCTGTTATTTCACCTACGAGGCCGAAGAAACGCAGATGGTGGAAATAGCCGCCTACAACCCGCTCACCGGCAAGCCCTTCCGCAAGGGGGTGGTGCCCCGGGAGAAAGCCGTTACAAAAGAGTATATCATGCATTTTGAAAACGGCGCCGTGCTCCCCTTCGGCAGGGAGGCCTTCCAGGCCTGGATAGAGGACGACCCCCAGCTCTGGCGCACCGTCGTCGAACTGCCGGAGGCCGAAGCGGCGGAAAAACTTTACAAATGCCTGCTGATCTACGACGACCGCAACCAGGCCTTCGTGCCTGTTAATGATTAAGCTATCTAATGCCAGCTATCAGATGTTAAGTATCTTTCTCAAAGAAGTGAACGCTTTCTTCAGCTCCCTGATCGGCTACATCGTCATCGGCGCCTTCCTGGCTGTAATGGGGCTCGTCATGTTCGTTTTTCCGGACAGCAGCATCCTCAATTACAATTTCGCAACCCTGGAACAGCTGTTCGAAAACGCGCCGCGGGTATTCCTGTTCCTCATTCCGGCCGTCACCATGCGGTCTCTGGCCGAAGAGCAACAAGCCGGCACGATCGAGCTGCTGGCCACCAAACCGGTGACGGACCTTCAGATCATCCTGGGCAAATACCTGGCCAGCCTGCTGCTGATCGCTTTCGCGTTATTGCCTACCCTGCTGTATTACTACACCGTTTACCAGCTGGGCTCCCCGAAGGGCAACCTCGATTCCGGGGCCATTCTGGGGTCGTATTTCGGGCTGTTCCTCCTGGCGGCCTCCTTTGCCGCTGTGGGCCTGTTCGCCTCCAGCTTGTCGGCCAACCAGATCGTGGCCTTCATCCTGTCCGCCTTTTTGTGTTTCCTGTTGTACTGGGGCTTCGACCTGTTCAGCCAACTGCCCTTGTTTTCAGGGCCGGGCGAGGCCATCGTCCAGATGCTGGGCATCAACTACCATTATGCATCCATCAGCCGGGGCCTTATCGACACCCGCGACCTGATCTACTTCCTCTCCGTGATCGGCTTGTTCATCATGCTGGCGATGTTCTCGCTGGAGCGCAGGAAATGGTAGAACCGCAACAA
Source organism: Lewinellaceae bacterium (assembly GCA_020636255.1). GTDB lineage: Bacteria > Bacteroidota > Bacteroidia > Chitinophagales > Saprospiraceae > JACJYE01. The sequence continues at coordinate 146,405 of JACJYE010000006.1, read as the reverse complement.
ACTAGTATCCGAAACCTAAAGTATTCCGCTGCATGGCGAAAAAGATAAATAACAAAAAACTACAGGCGCTGATCCAGCTGAGCCTATTCATCGGGATCGTGTTGTTCGTCAATATCCTGGCCAATGCCCGCTTAGGAGGGAAGGCCATGTATGCCGCACTGGACATGACCGAAGAGAAGCGCTTCACACTGACCAACGCCACCCGCGGCATGCTGGGAGGCCTGGATGATATCGTATATGTGAAAGTGTTGCTGGAAGGGGAGTTCCCCGCCGGCTTCCGGCGCCTTCAGGCTTCAACGCAGGACATGCTGGACGACTTCCGCTCCGTTTCCGGTTTTGTAGAATACCAGTTCGAAAACCCCAACGAGGGCAGCGTTAAAGAGATCAACGCACGCAGGGAAGAGCTGGCCAAAGACGGCATCACTCCCATCAACCTCCGGGTGAAAGGGGTAGAAGGTACGGAAGAGAAGCAGATCTACCCCTATGCCATCGTCTATCGCAAAAACCACTCCATGGTGGTCAACCTGCTGGAAAACGAAGTGCCGGGCGTGCCCCCCGACCTCATCCTCAACAACTCGATCAGCCTGCTGGAATACAAGCTCGCCAATGCCATCCAGAAGCTGGCCCTTACCCGTAAGCCCAATATCCTGTTCACCAAAGGCCATGGCGAATTGTCGGGCCTGGAAACGGCGAGCCTCACCAAAGGCCTCCGGGAATTCTACGAAGTCGGGCGCGTCGGCCTCGACAGCATAGTGGCCATCGGCCAGGAAGCAGCTGCCCTCATCGTTGCCAAGCCGACGCTTCCTTTTTCGGAAAGGGACAAGTTCAAGATCGACCAATACATCATGAACGGCGGCAAGGTGCTCTGGTTGCTGGATAAGGTGCGCATCGACCTCGACAGCATGCGGGGGCGCAGCAGTTATTATCCCAACGAATACGAGCTGAACCTCGACGACCTCTTATTCCGCTACGGTATCCGTATTCAACCCGACCTGGTGCTCGACCTGCAGTGTTCGCGCATCCCGCTCGCCACCGGCCTGGTGGGCAATGCGCCGCAGTTCGACTATTTCCGCTATCCCTACCACCTCGTGGTGGCCCCGAACCCGGATAACCCCATCACTAAAAGCCTGGGCCCGGTCAACCTGTTCTATCCCAGCCCTATCGATACCAGCGTAGAGTCGGGCAGCGAGCTTAAAAAGACGGTGTTGCTGCAATCTTCCGCCAATACGCGCACTCAGTTCCTGCCTGTAGAGATGAATTTCGAGTTCCTGAGGGAAGACCTCAAGGATGAGAAGTTCAACAAGCCCCCTCAGCCGCTCGCCATCCTGCTGGAAGGCCGCTTTCGCTCCCGCTACGAGAACCGCGTAACGGAGAGCATGGTGGAGGGGATGCAGGAACTGGGCATGGCCTTCAAAACACTCAGCGAGCCCAACAGCATGATCGTAGTGGCGGATGGAGATATCGCCAAGAATAAGGCCAACCTTGCCCAGCAATCCTATAGCCCGCTCGGTTATAATGAGTTCGAGCGTTATCTGTTTGCCAATAAGGATTTCCTGGTAAATGCGTTGGAATACCTGATAGATGGCCAGGGCGTTATCGAAGCGCGCAGCAAGGAAGTGCGCCTGCGCCTGCTCGACAGCTCCCGCGCCAAACAGGAAAAAGCGTACTGGCAGGGCCTGAACATTATAAGCCCGCTGGTTTTCCTCGCCCTTTTCGGGCTGGTGTATAACTGGCTGCGCAGGCGGAAATACGGCCGATAGGCCAGAGATGCTTACTTCATTCAACAAACCGGAAGGCAGCCGGGGGCTACCCCTGGCTGTAAAGGCCTTCACGACATAGAACAATATGAGACGAACGTTATTGCTCCTGGCACTTTTCCTCCTGCTTGGCGCAGGGGTTTTCTGGTACCTCAACAACGGAGATGATGAAAAAACGACCCTGGCCGGCGCCGACCGCGATTTCGCGGTAGAGGACATCGGGCAGGTATACAAGATATTCATCGCCGACCGGGAAGGCGGCCGCACTACCCTCGAACGCAAGGACGGGTACTGGTTGTACAACGGCGATTACAAGGCACGCTCTACCGTGATGGAACCCTTGTTGCAGGCTATCCAGAACATGCGTATAAAATACAAACCGCCCCAGGCTTCTGTGAAAAACATGGTGGAGGCCCTGGCCACCCAGGGCCTCAAAGTGGAGCTGTACGGCAAGAATGGCCAAAAGCTCAAATCCTATTATCTGGGTGGGGCCACCGCCGACGAGCGCGGCGCATTTGCCATCATCGACGGCGCTGAGCAGCCCTATGTCGTAGAGCTGCCGGCCTGGGAAGGCAACGTCACCGTACGTTTCGCACACAAAGGGGACGATTGGCGCGATAAGCGCATCTTTGCAGAAGAGCCCGAGAACATACAGTCCGTGTCCATCGAGTACCCCAGGCAGCGCGACCTCTCCTTTCGCCTGGAGGCTACTGCCGATGGCTATGAAGCCAAGCCTTTTTTCGAAACTACGCCGCTGATCAGCCGCCCTTACCGGGAGGGCAGTGTTGAGACTTTCCTGGCCAAGTTCGAGAGCCTTTCGGCCGAGGAATTCATCAACAATCACCCCGACAGGGACTCCATACTCCAACTGGTGCCTTTTAGCATCATCACGCTGGTCAACAAACAGGGAGACACCACGCAGGCGCGGTTTTATCCCATCATACCCGAAAAGTATATCAGCCAGGATATCAAAACCGGCGGTATTATCGAGGTGAGCAGTGACATAGAGCGTTATTACGTGAGCCTCGATGACAGAGACCTGCTGCTCGCCCAGCATCTGGTGCTTCGGGAGGCGTTCTGGAGTTACGGCTCCTTTTTCCAGGACCGAAAGTTGCTGAACTAACATTATGAAAAGAGTACTCTTTATTTCCTGCCTGTTCGCCGGCGCCGCCTTGATGCTCAGCTTCTATTCCGGTGAAGACTGGGGGTTCTGGGGGCACCGCCGCATCAACAGGATGGCCGTTTTTACCCTGCCGCCTGAGATGATCGGTTTTTACAAAAAAAATATCGAGTACATCACCGAACATGCCGTAGACCCCGATAAGCGCCGCTACGCCACCCGCCACGAAGCAGTGCGCCATTATATCGATGCCGACCATTGGGGAGAATACCCTTTTCCTGCCCTGCCGCGCGACTGGAACGATGCCCTGATGAAATTTACGGAAGTAGGCCTGGTAACAATGGCCGGCGATACCCTGCTCCTGTCCCGCGATACGGTAGCTTTGAACGGCGATACCGGCCAGGAAGTGTTCGTCGCCCTGCACATGGGGGATTACCGGGTAGCGGCGAACTACGACAGGGCCTACCGGGGCTTTTTTATCAAAAACATCCTACCACAGTACTACGAAGACGAATGGGTAGTGGATTGCGACAGCCTGTGCGCCCTCTTCGGCATTACCCCAGGGTCACTGGATTGCCAAAGCGCTTTTGCCGTAGACCGGTTGTCGGAATACGGTATACTGCCATACCACCTGCTGGCCATGCAGCGGCGCCTGACGGAAGCTTTCCGCCAGAAGGACGAAGCGCGTATCCTGCGCCTGTCGGCGGAAATGGGGCACTACATCGGCGATGGCAATGTGCCGCTGCACACTACCGAGAACTACAACGGGCAAATGACGAACCAGGTGGGCATCCACGCATTCTGGGAAAGCCGGATCCCGGAACTGTTCGCCGACAAAACCTTCGATTACTTTGTGGGCAAAGCGGAATACATCAGCCGCCCGAAGGAGTATTTCTGGAACATGGTGCTCGCAAGCCATGCCCTGGTCGATAGTGTCCTGTCGATAGAGCGCCAGCTCAGCATCGACTTTCCGGCCGACAAACAATACTGTTACGAAGAGCGGCTGGGCCAGACCATACGCACGCAGTGCGAAGATTATGCCGCTGCATACAACGAACGCCTTTCGGGTATGGTAGAGGCCAGGCTTCGGTCCTCTATCCAGGCTATCGGCAGCTCGTGGTATACCGCCTGGGCCGATGCCGGGCAGCCCGACCTGCGCGCCCTGGGAGAACACCTGCCTACGCTGGTAGAAACGCAGGAGATGGAAGAACTGGAAAAGCAGGTGAGGGGAGGCGAAAAGAAAGGCCGGCCCCACGAATGATATGGTTTTTTCCTGTTCGTGTATCATTGCCGCATTTTTCGTACTTTTGGATAGAATAACACCGTTTTCCCAGGGAGCGCCTCCCCCAATGTGCTCTTTAAAAAACAGGCCATGGCGAAAGATACCGGAAAGAAGAAAGGCATTGATGTCCATGAAGTGGCCGCTCATATCAGGAAAGCCCGCACCGCCTGGTTCCTCGGCATCGGGATCGACAAATACCCGAACTTCCCCAAACTTGAAAATGCTGTACGCGACGTCAGAGAGATCGCTTCCGTCCTGGAACACCAATATCAGTTCGACACAGCGCATATCGTACTTTTGCTCGATGAAGAGGCTTCCAGGGCCGGCATCGTCAACAAGCTGGACGAGCTGATAAGCGCGCTGTCTGCTGAAAACGACCTGCTCATCTACTACTCGGGCCACGGGCACCTCAACCCTCAGACCCAAAAGGGCTTCTGGATCCCTTTCGACGCCCAGCCGGGCTCTACCGCTGATTTTATTCCCAATTCTACAATAAAAGGATATATGGAAGACATTCCTGCCTTCCATACCTTCCTCATTTCAGACGCCTGTTTCTCCGGCTCCCTGTTCGTGGAAGGCAAGATGCGCTCCACCAATGAAGCTGCCGATGAGCTGGACAGCCGCCCTTCGCGCTGGGCATTGTGCTCCGGCCGCCACGACGAAGAGGTATACGACGGCAAACCCGGTGAGAACAGCCCCTTTGCCAATAGCATCCTCAGCCAGCTTCGCCAGGGCCAGGTATCGGAGCTGAACGTCGGCCGCCTGATCGATAACGTGGTCATGCAGACCCGCGCCCACTACCGCCAGTTGCCGGAAGGCAACCCCATGTTTGACGTCGGCCACCAGGGAGGGCAGTTTATCTTCCGCCTGAAATACGATGACGCCCGCGACTGGGCGGCGGCAGAAACAGAGCATTCCATCGGCGCCTATGAAAATTATCTCGCCCTTTATCCGGAGGGTAAGAACGTACGCCAGGCACAGGAGGCGCTGCTGGAACTGAAAGACGACGAAGCCTGGGTGATCAGTGCAGAGAAGGGCAGCATGGCCGCTTACGAAGCCTATCTGGAGCAGTTCCCCAAAGGCCGGCACGACATAGAGGCCCGGTCTCGTATGAAGACCATCCAGGAAGATCACGAATGGGGAGAAGCGCAGCAGGTGAACGAGGTTTGGGGTTATCAGAACTACCTGGAAAAATACCCGCAGGGTAAATACGTTCAGGCTGCCAGCAGCCGGATCAGCGCATTGCAGCAGGGAGCTTCGGCTGCGGAACCAGCGGCTGTCAAGGCCAAGGAAGACGAAGTGGCTGATATCGTCCGCATTCCGCGCGGGTACCTCATCGGCGGCGCCCTGTTCGCCCTGGCGCTGGTGATCGCCGTTATGGCGTGGCTGCTGAACGGCCGCTCTAAAGACAGGCTCATCTATGACCAGGTGCTAAAATCGGAGTCGTATGGCGACTACTGGGGCGTGCGCAAAGGCGAAAAATGGGGGTACTATAATCCCGTCACCAAAGCGCTCATCCTGCCGCAATACGACGAGATCAGGCCCTTCGTTAAGGAAATGGCGCTGGTGAAACGCGATAGCAAATACGGCTGGATCAACAAGCAGAATAGCCCGGTGATCCCCATTCAGTACGACAAAGCTGCTCCTTTCGATGACAAGGGCATGGCACAGGTCGAACGCAATGGCAAGGCCTTTAGCATCGACCGGTCGGGTTCGCCTGTGGATTCCGATTCCGAAGAAGTGAAAGCGGAGATGGCCGCTTACGAAACTGCGCTTGGCCAGAACACCATACCGGCCTATGAGGCCTACCTGGCGGCCTACCCCGCAGGCAAATTTGCAGCCGACGTCCAAAAGTACATCCGTATCAAGCAGGAAAGCGAGCAGGCTTCCTGGGAACAGGCCCTGAAAACGGACCGTGCCGAGCTGTACAACAAATACCTGGCAGAATATCCCGGCGGCAAGTACGAAGGACAGGCCAAAGAAGCGCTTCAACGCTTTTTCCTGGACACCCGCGACTCTCTTTACTACCGCACCGCCACCTTTGGCGGCCAGCTGTGGATGGCCCAGAACCTTGGTTTCCAGGCCCAGGGCCTGTGTTACAACCGCCAGGACACCCTTTGCAGGCAGTACGGCCGGCTATACACCTGGGACGAGGCCCTGCAGGCCTGCCCCGAGGGCTGGCGGCTGCCTACCGACGACGACTGGTGGGCACTGGCTGCTTTATACGGCAAAGCGTTTTCCTATTCCAGGAACCGCAGCGCCGATGCCGGCAAGGCCGCTTTCCAGAAGCTGATGGATGTCGGTGATTCCGGCTTCCACGCTTCGCTGGGCGGGCTGCTCAGCAACAGCAAGTTCTCGGAGCTGGGCCAGTCCGGTTATTATTGGTCCAGTATTCGCGATAACAGCTCAGGTGAAATACTGGTGTACGTTTTCAACGCGAATGAAGGCGCCCTGTCACGGGTCACGGACAACCGTGCAAAGGCCTTTTCATGCCGCTGTGTGAAAGAGTAGCCCCCCCTTTATCCCCCTTATTTGCAAAGTAACGACAAGGCTCCGAGGTGGAGGGCCTATGCGTTTTGCCATTAAAAAATCCCGCAGGCCAAACCTTTTTGGCCTGTACAATTTCTTAGCTTTGCGCCATGGAAAAATGGACTGGAAAACTAACCCTCGCCCTCAAGGGCATGGCAATGGGTATTGCCGAAGTCATTCCCGGCGTTTCGGGAGGCACGATCGCATTCATTACGGGCATTTACGAAGAGCTGCTTGAAACGATAAAGAACGTGCTTGGCCCGGAAACCTGGGTTACTCTCCGGCGGCAAGGGCTGGCTGCCGCCTGGGAGAAAGGCAACGGCAACTTTCTGCTGTTCCTTTTATCCGGCATGGCCCTGGGCCTGGGTTTCGGCGTGTTCGCCGTGGTGCACCTCATGGAGCATTATCCTGTCCTGTTGTGGTCTTTCTTTTTCGGGCTTATCATAGCATCCGCCATTTTTGTGGCGCGCCAGGTAGGCCGCTGGCATATAACCGAGGCTATAACACTGGTTTTAGGTACAGTGCTGGCGTACTATATCACCGTGGCCAGCCCGGCGGAAGGCAACACGGCGCTCTGGTTCGTCCTGGTGTCGGGCATGATCGCCATTTCCGCAATGATCCTTCCCGGTATTTCGGGCAGCTTTATGCTGTTGCTGATGGGCATGTACACCTACATCATCCCTACAGTGAAGAACGCCATCCAGACGCTGGCGCCGGAGAGCCTGCTAGTGATGGGGGCCTTCGCCGTTGGTTGCCTGATCGGGCTGGCGAGCTTCTCCCGCGTATTATCCTGGGCTTTTAAGCATTATCATAACCCCACACTGGCCGCCCTTACGGGGTTCATGCTGGGGTCTCTGAACAAGATCTGGCCCTGGCGCAAACCCGTACTTGGCCTGGCGGAAAGCGGTGAGCTGGTAAACATCCAGCCTGGCGCCATAATTGATAAAGTGATCAAAGAGGCTAACCTGCTGCCGGGGCGTTATGCTTTGGAAGTAGGCAACAACTATCTCTTTGGCGCCCTGTTGGCCATGGCCGCCGGTTTTGCCATCGTTTTTGTGATCGAACGGCTGGGCAAGAAGTAACAAAATGGAATGGCAATGGATGCACTTCGCGACATCCCCCAATTATATGGCCTGATCGGCTATCCACTGTCCCATTCCTTTTCAAAGCGGTATTTTACGGAAAAATTCCGCCGGGAAGGGATCGCAGGCCATCAGTATGAGCTGTTCCCAATGGAGCATGCCGGGGCGCTGCCAGGCCTGGTGGCCCGGTATCCCAACCTCCGGGGCCTGAACGTCACCATTCCACATAAACAAAAGGTGATGGCCTTCCTGGATGCGATCGACGAGGAGGCTAGAAGGGTAGGAGCTGTTAACACCATCCGGATAGCGGAAGGCCGCCTTACGGGGTATAATACCGACGTGTATGGCTTCGAACGGTCGCTGCTGGAGTTCCTGGCGGCGGCAGGGCATACAGCTGATGGGTTGAAGGCATTGGTGCTGGGTACGGGAGGTGCATCGAAGGCCGTGGTGTTCGTCCTGGAAAAACTTGGCATCGGCTTTGCGCTGGTATCCCGGCAGCAGGGTGATGGGATCTTGTCTTATGGCGATCTGGATGCAGGTGTTATGGCCTCGCACCGATTGCTTATCAATACCACGCCCCTGGGCATGTGGCCAAACGAAGACAGCCTGCCCGGCATCCCTTATGAATACCTGGTGCCGGAGCACTTGCTGTACGACCTGGTGTACAACCCTGAACGTACGGCCTTTATGGCCCGGGGGATAAGCCGGGGTGCTTTGGCCTGCAATGGCCTGGCCATGTTGCAGCTGCAGGCGGAGAAAGCCTGGGAGATCTGGACGGCCTGATAAAATGCCGCCGGGACGCCGCCCGAAAAAATAATTATGAAGATATTCACCACAAACCGGGCCCGGGGCCTAAATTGTGGAGGGCCATCAAATAAAACGTGTAAAAAATGAATAAGGCAGGCAAGCCAGTTATAGATGCAGAGCAGATCAGGAAGGCCGTTCAGGCTGTTATGGACGGTACCAAAGCACCGGTCGTCGATTTTTCGAACACCGAGATCGCCTTTGCTGATAAATCGGACAAGGAGCTGAAAAAAGCAGCCTGGCTGTTCGGCCTGATGAACATGCACTGGCTGGTGGGTATCGGCTCGAAGGTCGGTGTGGCCGCCATCCGCCTGCACCTTCCGTTTGTGGAGTCCGTCGTAAAAAATACCATTTTTGAACAGTTCTGCGGAGGCACAACGCTGCTGGAATGTGAGAAGAACATCGCGCGGCTGGCCCGCCAGCAAACGTTCACCATCCTCGATTACGGCGCCGAGGCCAAGGAAAAGGAAGAGGATTTCAACCACACGATGAACGAGACGATCCGTGCTATCGAGTTCGCCAGCCGTTCGCAGCATATCCCGGTGGTGAGCACCAAGATAACGGGGCTGGCGCGCTTCGCCCTGCTGGAGGCCGTACAGCGCGGCGAACCCTTTACGGCCGAAACGCGCGTGGAATACAAGAGCGTCCTCAAACGGATGGATGCGATCTGCCATACGGCTGCACGTACGGGCGTAGCTGTGTTCTTCGACGCAGAGGAGAGCTGGATACAGGACTCCATCGACCACCTCGTTACGGTGATGATGCGGCGGTACAACAGGGAAAAAGTTGTCGTATACAACACCTTCCAAATGTACAGGAAAGACCGCCTGCAATTTCTGATCCATTCCTTCAACCAGGCTCAGGAAGGCGGCTATCGGCTTGGGGCCAAACTAGTGCGTGGCGCTTATATGGAAAAAGAACGCGAACGGGCCGAAAGGCTGAGTTATCCATCGCCTATTCATCCAAACAAGGAAGCAACGGACGACGCCTTTAACACGGCCGTCCGCTTTTGTGTCGACAACTACGAGCGGGTCGCGTCCTGTAATGCATCGCACAACGCCACCAGCTGCCTGCTCCAGGCAGAGCTGATACACCAGAAAGGCATCGCCCGCAACCACCCGCACCTCAACTTCTGCCAGCTATACGGTATGAGCGACCACCTTACCTTCAACTTGTCCAGGGCAGGCTTTAACGTGGCGAAATATGTACCATACGGGCCGGTGAGGGAAGTTGTGCCCTACCTGATCCGAAGGGCGCAGGAAAACAGCTCCGTCACCGGCGATATGAGCCGGGAGTATCAGCTGGTACAGCACGAAATGAAAAGGCGCGGGTTGGATTGACGCCGGGCGGAAAAATAAAAGCGGCGTTGCCGGGCAGCATTTTTGTGATATGCGGCGTCTATAAAGAGTAAAACAAATATAAAGATTGCAGTTATTACCAACACCATTACCCTGCACCCGGCTGAAAATCACGGGCCCTTTCTACCGGGTGGCTCATTTGGGTTCTCCCTTTACACTAAGCGTTCCAACAGCTCCACTAAGAACAAATACTAAGCCGGTTCCGCATTTTTTTCAGCCGCTACTTGCTGGAAATAAAGCATGAACGGCATATCATTGGGCCGCTGTACTTTATTTATTCAATAAAAAATTATCTTTGTTTTATCTATTTGTCTGTGAAGACGGCCAACCCAATGAACGGTATTCAAAATCCTGAACCATTATAATCCCATGATGCATAGCAAAATAGAATTGCTGGCATCCGTTGCCGGCTTTGCCGGAATGAAAAAACTATCGAAATGTGGTGCAGGACACTCAAAAGCCGCTTATGGTTCTTCTTTCTCTTATCGCCTTTTCTGATACAGGCCCAGGCTTCTGCCGATTGCCTTGGCGCTATTGTGCTGTGCTCCGACACAACCGTACACATTACGGGTAATAGTATCGGAGAGGGGGATTTTGTCAACCCCAACAATGACCCGGGCTGCCTGGAAACCATCGAGACCAGGGGCCGCTGGTTCTATTTTGAGTTTGAGGACAACATGCCGCCAAACAGCACCCTGGAATTCGTCCTCACAGCGCTCGAGGCTTTCCCGCCCGATTACGACTTTGCCCTGTACGGGCCCGACGTGCCATGCGACAGCCTTGGAGAACCTGTCCGCTGCTCTTTTGCCTGGTTTGTGGCAGGCCCTGCCACCGGCCTTGCCAGTGGCTATAGCGATTTGTCCGAGTCGTTCGACTCGGATGGCTTCCTGGCGCCACTGCAGGTTCAGCCGGGTGAAGGATACTACCTCTTTATCAACGATTTCTGGGGTGAATCTGCCGGGTTTGACTTTGACTTCGGGGGCTCCGCTGCCGACTACCTCAACTGTAACGCCAACCCCAATTGCAGCATCATGACGGCCAATGCAGGGCCTGACAGTACCGTGTGCAGCGGCGATGTGCCTTATCAGCTCATCGGGTCGACAACCCATGGCACTGGCTTTGAAACCTATACCTGGCGGGGCGCCAACGGGGAAGAAAGCTTTTTGAATGACCCTAACATCGCTCAGCCTACCATCACTTTTCCCGATAACTTCTCCGATACCATCGTGTACATCCTGGAGGTTCAGAATGGCGACTGCGTTCATTCCGATACCCTGCAGCTCGTCGTACTGCCTACGCCTGTGCTGGCCGTTGCCGGGCCCGATAGCATTTGTAGTGGCGCCATGGCAACCCTTGATGTCGGCGCGGGCTTTGATTCCTACCTCTGGTCGACCGGTGATACGCTTTCCTCCATCTCGGTTTCTTCAGGGGGGCTTTACACCGTTCTGGTAACAGGCGCAGGGAACGCCTGCTCCATTATCGATACTTTAGAGGTGGTGGAACTGGCCAACCCTCAGCTCCAGCTCAGCGGTGATACAGCCTACTGTGCGGGACAGTCGGCGCACCTGTCCTCCGGGCAGCTTTATCCTGCCATGCTCTGGTCGACGGGCGACACGATCCAGGATATTGTGGCCAGTACGCCCGGCAACTACAGCCTGACGGTAACGGATGCCAATGGCTGTAGTGCGTCCGATACGGTTTTTATCACGGAACTGCCGTTGCCGCAGGTAAGCATACAGGGAAATGCCACGATATGCGACGGTGGCGCTACCGTCCTGGTGGCCGGCCAGCAATACCCCTCGATGCAGTGGTCGACCGGTAGCTCCTCGGCCAGTACGCTGGCCGATACCGCCGGGACGTATATCCTGACGGTAACGGATGCCAACGGCTGTATGGCTTCCGACACCCATGAGGTGGCGGTTGCGCCCGTGCCGGAGCCTCAGATACAAGGCGATTCTCTGGCCATTCTCTGCGATGGGTCATCCCTCGTTCTGCTCATCAACCAGGCTTTTGCCGCTTACCACTGGTCGACGGGTGATACCGTAGGCGGAACATTGGTAACCGGCCCGGGCTTGTATAGCATTACCGTCACAGATGAAAATGGCTGTACCGCTGCCGATACCGTGCAGGTGACGGAAGTGCCTCTGCCTTCACCGGGCCTGCCCGATAACGTTAATATCTGCGTAGATTCGTCGGTTGTCCTTGCCCCAACGGGCGCTTTTGAGAGCTATTCCTGGAGCAATACCCAGGTGACGCCGACGATCACGACAAGCCAGCCGGGATGGTATTACCTGTCCGTTACGGATTCCAATGGCTGTGTAGGTGTCGACTCGGCCCTGGTGCAGCAGTTGCTTCCTCCCGACCCTATGCTTCAGGCCGACTATTCCGCCTGCCCGGGCGCTTCTGTGGCCATCAATGCCGCTACAGGCATGAGCGCCTACCTGTGGTCTACTAGTGAAACCTCCGCCTCCATAACTATAGACAGCCCCGGCCCTTACAGCCTGACCGTCACGGACGGTAACGGCTGCCAGGCCGTCGCCGGGTTCAACCTATTGAATTTCGCAGAACCGGATGTGATGATCACCGGGCAGCAGGCTGTTTGTGCAGGTGATACCGTGATGTTGGATGCGGGCTCAGGATATACCTCTTACCAGTGGCAGGACGATAGTTTCGGCCAGCAATTGGCCGCTGGCAGCGACGGTGTGTACAGCGTAACGGTAACAGATGCGAACGGCTGCCTGAGTTCTGATACCTTCCAGTTGGAAGCATTACAGCCTCCGGTGATCAACATCCCGGCGGAGCTGTCATTCTGTGCGGGAGAGATGGCCACTATCGATGCCGGCCAGGGGTATGCTGGTTACGTTTGGACGGATGCAAGCACCGGCCAGTCCCTGCAGGTTGGCACACCGGGAACTTACGGCGTAACGGTTACGGATGATAACGGCTGTGAGAACAGCCAGCTCATCGAAGTTTCAGAATGGCCAATACCTGTTCCCGATATTGACGGCAACCTCTACTTCTGCCCGGGAACATCAACGACGCTGCTCCTGGATACGGCTGGCCTGGCAGCCTATGCCTGGTCGACGGGAGGCGGAATGCCGGAGGAGAGCTTTGATTCCGGTGGGAATTTTACGATTTCCGTTACGGATACAAACGGCTGTGCGGGGGAATTCCAGTTCGTAATACTGGAGCTGGCGCCTACGATGGTGTCTATCAGTGGCGATACCCTCTTTTGTGAGGGGAACAGCGGCCAGCTGGACGCAGGGCTGGGTTATGCTTCCTATTTGTGGTCGACCGGGGATGTCGGCAATAGCATTATGGTGGATAGCAGTGGCTTGTACACGGTGGAAGTGGCCAATGCACTGGGCTGCCTGGGGCAGGATACGATAGTCGTGGCCGTACAACCGCCTCCATCGGTTTCATTACCCGATACAGCCCTGCTTTGTGAGGATGGGTTGCTCATCCTCGACGCTGGAAGCGGCCTTGCCGGATACCAGTGGTCGACCGGCGATGACACCCAGTCCGTTGAGATAACCGATGCGGGTACGTATACGCTGCAGGCTGTCGATTCGCTGGGCTGCGAAGCCCAGGCCAGTGTCGAGGTAGTAGAGATCCCGGTGCCTTCTCCTGATATAGAAGGAGACTTCAGCCTTTGCCCCGGGCAGGAATCCACCCTGTCCGTGACGGGGGATTACGTGGCCTATGCCTGGTCGAACGGAGACACGGATTCCGAGACCCTGGTCGTGGCGGCAGGATTTTATACCCTTACCGTGACCGATGCTGCGGGCTGTCAGGGTACGGCCAATATTCTGGTAAATAATGCTCCCGGTACATCTGTTACGATCAGTGGCGCGCAGGACTTTTGCGAGGGGAACGCGATAACGCTTGACGCGGGCAATCATACGTCCTATCTGTGGTCGGACAGCAGCACCGGCTCGCAGCTACAGGCCAGTGAAAGTGGCGAATATAGTGTGACGGTTACCAATATATCCGGCTGTACGGCAAGCGATACCGTATCGGTACAGGCTTTTCCGCTTCCAACACCGGGCCTGCCGGAGACGGCCTCCTTTTGTGAAGGAAGTACGGTGCTGTTACAGGCCGAGCTGGGGTATGACAACTATCAATGGGTAGGCGGAACTGCCGGGCCCAGCTTGTCCGTGAGCGCGCCGGGCTGGTATTACCTTGAAGCTACCGATACGAACGGCTGCGTCGGGCAGGATTCCACGCTGGTCTCCTTGTTGATGGCTCCGGTACCTGAGATCGCGGGTAGCCTGGGCCTTTGCCCGGGAGATACGGCATCCCTTGCCGGTACTGGCGGTTATGCGTCTTACCTGTGGTCGGGAGGCGAGACCCTGTCATCGATCGAGGTATGGGAGCCGGGCATCTATAGCCTTACGGTTACAGACGCGTCAGGTTGCCAGGGCACGGCCGATGTCGAAGTGTCGGGCCTTTCGCAGCCGGTGTTGCTGGTCAGCGGGGGGACGGCCTTTTGTGAAGGCCGCTCTCTTGTACTCGACGCGGGGGTACACGACACCTACAAGTGGTCGGATGGCAGCTCAGGCCAACAGCTTGAGGTGTATACCGCCGGCAGTTACAGCGTGACGGTTACCAATGCTGCCGGTTGCATGGCGGCCGATACCGCCGCAGTGGTGCTGTTCCCTGCAATTGAAGCCGGGATATCCGGCGATAGCCTATTTTGTGATGGTTCTTTCACGACCCTGCAGGCTACCGGCGGCCCCGGCAGCTATGAGTGGTCGACAGGAGCGACGGAACCGTCAATCGAAGTGGATCAAAGTGGGCCGTACAGCCTGGTTGTTACCGATGTCAACGGCTGCCGGGATACGGCACAGCTGCATGTGCAGGCTGTCTCTCTGCCGGTGGCGGAAGCAGGCCAGGGCCTTGCGATCGATTGCCTGGTGGATATTGTCGTGCTGGGTGATGAAGCCGCCCCAGCCGATGGTTTTTTCTACCAATGGAACGGGCCGGGCATCGATGCTTCCAACGAACACCTGCAGGCGCCGTCCGTGAATATGCCGGGGCTTTATACCCTGATTGTGACGGATACGGCCCACAACTGTATTTCAGTACCCGCCCAGGCCATCGTAGATGATCTCCGATACAGCCCTCCAGTGGTAGCTCAGGTGACGGACAGCCTGGATTGTGCAACCTCTGTAGCGATTATCAACGGCCAGGGCTCTGCCGAAGGGCCGGCTTATGTATACCAGTGGTATGAGGGAACAGGTAACCCCATTCCCGGCGCCAATGGGCTGGCCTTTGGGGCTGTTTCGCCGGGCGTGTATACATTGGCCGTTCTCGATACCATCACAGGCTGCCAGTCACAGGCACAGGCCGTCGTGACTGCTGATCACACCATTCCGGCAGTAGATGCGGGCCCTGGAGGGGTGCTGAACTGCATCGTCGAACAACTACAACTTACCGGCATGGCGGACCTGCAAGACGGCTGGGGCGTGGAATGGAATACCCCCTCCGGCAACATCCTCGGTGGCGCCATGTCGCTGTCCGCGCTGGTTGATGAGCCAGGCTGGTATTTCCTGTCCGTAACGGACCCAGGTAACGGCTGCCAGGCCACTGATTCGGTGTTCGTCGAGCAGGATATTGTCAGCCCGGTGGCCGACGCTGGCGCCGCGCAGCAACTGGATTGCACTGCGGATGAGGTGCAGCTGGACGGGGCCGGTTCGTCACAAGGGGCCAATTTCCGTTATGAGTGGGTTTCTGAGAACGGCATTACCGCTTCCGGCACCCTGGAACCAACGGTAAACCAACCAGGTACGTACGTGCTCACCGTAACCAACCTGTATAACGGCTGCAGCAGTAGCGATAGCGTTCAGGTTGACCCTATCAACAACTATCTGGTGGGCCTGGATACAGAGATCTTACCTCCGGTTTGTTATGGACAGTCCAATGGCGCTATCGTTATATCCGGTGTACAGGGCGGCACGCCACCTTTCCTGTACAGTTTTAACGGGGCGCCTTTCTCTGCCCTGCAGAGTTTTCCCAACCTCGGTGCGGGACAGTACGAGCTTAGGGTGGAGGATGCCCTGGGTTGTAGCTATGAGCTGGAGGTATTCCTGCCGGAAGGCAATACCGTATTGCTCGACCTGGGCGAGCATCAGGAGATCGATTTGGGAGAGGAAGCATGGCTGAACGCCATTACCAACCTGGCCCCGGAAGAAATAGGCCATTTCAGCTGGTCGCCGGGCGATGTCCTGCCCTGTGATACCTGCCTGGCGAACAGGGCCGAGTTATTTGAATCCACGGTCTTTAAGGCGACCATTGTCGATACCAATGGCTGTAGCGCTACCGATGTGCTGAGCGTGATCGTCAGGAAGGATCGCCAGGTATATATTCCCAACGCCTTTTCTCCGAACGGTGATGGGTCCAACGACGAGTTTGTCATTTTCGCCGGCGACGATGTCGTACAGATCAAACATCTGATCATCCACGACCGTTGGGGCGGGCTGGTCTTTGAACTGAAAGACTTCCCGCCTAACGACCCGTATTACGGCTGGAACGGGGCCCGAGAAGGGCACCTCTACAATCCTGCAGTTTTTGTTTACATGGCGGAAATAGAGTTCGTTGACGGTGAGGTAGTTTTATATAAAGGAGATGTTAACCTGATCAGATAAGCGGGCCTTCGGATGATTTTTTCTCAAATTATCCGAAGGTGTGCTATCTTTGCCACACCATGTTCTATGCCAGTAGGCGGTGGGCAAATTCTATCTCATGAACAAAAGCGACGGCGGAATTATTCTTATCCTACTGTTTCCACCTAAAATGTCTTAAATGATTGCTCGTACGCTGCCTGATGGCTTTTAGGCCAATATGAGTGGCCTAATTTTAATTGGCTGTTATTATTAAAAACGGAGTCTATGCAGCGTTACTTTTACTACTTATTCTTTTTCGTTTTCCTGTTCAGCATAAAACCTTCGGGCCTTTTCGCTCAGGGCGACCCCGACTGCTCCAATGCGGTCGTACTATGCAGTAATGCCAATATTTCCTTCAACCCGACGGGTGGTGGCGCGGTGAATGATTTTGCATCGGCGAACAACAACCAGGGCTGCTTGTCTACCGGCGAGCGCAATACGGCCTGGTATTATTTTGAATTCAACAATACGATGCCGCCCAACAGCCAGATCGAGTTTACGATCACGCCGAACAATGCTGCGGATTACGATTTCGCACTGTACGGGCCCGGAGTGAGCTGCGGCAACCTGGGCAACCCCGTTCGTTGTTCGTATGCCGCCGGGTCGGGCCCCACTGGCCTGGGCAATGGCGCGGCCGACTTTTCGGAGGGCGCAGGCGGCAACGGCTGGGTGGCGCCATTGACCGTGCAACCGGGACAGGGGTTCTATCTCGTCATCGACAACTTTTCCGGTAACGGCGTGGGTTTCGATATGACCTGGGGAGGTACAGCAGCGCCTTACCTCAACTGCAACGCCAACCCGAGCTGTAATATCACGCTGAACTTTACTCCTTCCTATAACGTCTGCTCCGGCACCCCTGCTTTTCAGCTTCAGGGCACGGTTACCGGCCTGGCCGCGACACCCGCCCCTACGTATAGCTGGTCATCGCCCAACGGCATGGCATATCTTAGCAGCTCCTCAGTGGCCAACCCCACATTTACGCCTCCTGCTAATGTCAATTCCACCTTCCAATACACCCTGGCCGTTACCCAGGGTACCTGTATGGAAATGACGACGGTGACGGTCACCGTCGCACAAACGCCGGTAGTGGCCATCAACGGCCCTACGCAGCTGTGCCTTGGCAGCCAGATCACGCTGAACGCAACGCCGGGCTTCGTTAGTTATTCCTGGTCGAACGGGGCCTCCGGGCCCAACGCCGTCGTCACCAACCCTGGCCCGATATCAGTGACGGTCACCAATGCCAGTGGGTGCCAGGGAACGGCAAACTATAACGTCGTAGGCCTTCCAACGCCGATGCCTGTGATCAGCGGGCCACAGCAGATGTGCCCCAATACCCAGCAGATCCTGAATGCGGGCCCCGGCTATAGCTCGTATCAGTGGTCGACGGGCAGTACTTCTCAAACCACTGCTATCACCAACCCGGGGACGTACCAGGTGACGGTCACCCAGAACGGCTGTACCGGCACGGCTTCATACACCGTTTTCCTGGACCCCGGCCCTACGGTCTTTATCTTTGGCGATACCTATATCTGCCCGGGTGGCTCTGCTGACCTGTCGGCCGACGCCGGTTTTGTTTCCTACAACTGGTCCAACGGCGCTTCCGGTTCGGACATCACGGTAGTGTCTCCCGGCAACTATCAGGTGACAATAACCGATGCGAACGGTTGCGTGGCCACAGCCGCCTACCAGCTTCAGGCAGCTCCGCCACCGCTGCCTGTTATCTTCGGCGACCTGGCGATCTGTACCGGCAGCCCGGCGACGCTTGATGCAGGAACGTCGTATAGTACATACCAATGGTCGGAAGGCAGCTCTTCTTCGATCATTACAGTGAACACTCCCGGGCCCTATTCCGTGACGGTGACGGACGCTAATGGATGTACCGGTTCTGCTACCGCAAACGTAACCGTAGCCCCTGACCCCGTACCATCCATTGCAGGCCTGACGGCAATATGCCCCGGGCAAAACACCCAGCTTACCGCCGGTGCGGGATATTCGAGCTATCTGTGGTCAACGGGCAGCAACAGCCCCTCCATTCAGGTCAACCAGGCTGGCGCTTATACGGTTTCCGTTTCCGATGCCAATGGCTGTATAGGGCAAAATACGATCAATGTAACGGTCCAGGCAGGGCCTACACCGGCGATCACGGGCCCTTCCGAGATCTGCCCCGGTGCAAGTGCAACGCTTAACGCCGGCGCCGGCTATAGTAGCTATCTGTGGTCGAATGGAAGTGGCGGCGCCACCCTGAACGTTTCCACGCAGGGGACATACGGCGTCACGGTGACCAATGCTGCGGGCTGCATGGGCACAGCCAGTTTTTTTGTAGGCGTGTTGCCGCCCCCCAGCCCGCAGATCAGCGGAAATGCGACATATTGTGAGGGCTCCAGCACTACGCTCAACGCCGGTAGTGGATATTCATCCTATGCCTGGTCGAGCGGCGGCTCCGGCCCGCAGGTAACGGTGAGCCAGCCCGGGACGTATACGGTTACGGTGGCCGACAATTCGGGCTGTACCGGTACGGCTAGCGTAAACGTCAGCAGTACGCCTAACCCTGTTCCTGTAATACAGGGCCAGCCTCAGTTTTGCGAAGGGACGTCGACGACGCTTCAGGCAAACCCGGGCTATGCCAGTTATTCCTGGTCGAACGGCAGCAGCGGGCCGGTGCTGATGGCCAATACTGCCGGAATGTATATTCTGACAGTAACGGACGCCAACGGTTGCCAGGGTACGGCTTCCCAGCAGGTTCAGGCCATTCCCAACCCTATACCCACAATAAGCGGAGCAACGGCATTTTGCCAGAGTGGCTCCACACAGCTTACGGCTTCACCTGGTTTCTCTTCCTATATCTGGAGCAACAGCCAAACGAACCCTACCATTACAGCCAACCAGGCGGGCAATTATAGTGTGACCGTGACGGATGGCAACGGCTGCCTGGGTTTCACCAGCGTCAACGTACAAACATACAGCAACCCTTCGCCGGTTATCTCCGGCGCGCCCTCGATCTGCCCGGGAAGCAACACTGTGCTGAGTACGGCCAACTCGTATACGCAATACAGTTGGTCGAACGGCAGTACCCAGGCCAACACGACGGCCTCGGCGCCCGGAATGTATATTCTGACGGTGACGGATGCCAATGGCTGTATGGGCACTGCGCAGTTTAACGTGTCTTTGTTCAATGCTCCGAGCCCTCCGGAAGATGTCGCGATGGCCTTTTGCCAGGGCGCCTCGGTTACATTGCAAGCCCCGGCGGGGTATGCTTCCTACCAGTGGGGTGACGGAAGCCAGGGCAGCGTGCTGGAAGCCAGCGCAGCAGGGCAATACAGCTATACCGTTACGGACAATAATGGTTGTATCGGCGTGGGCAGCTTTGACGTTACGGCTAATGCATTGCCAGGGTTTGAGATCATTGGGGGCCTGAGCTATTGTTATGGGCAGAGCACACTACTGGAGGCGCCTGCAGGTTATGCTTCGTACCTGTGGAATGACGGAAGCACCGCCAGCAGCCTCGATGTCAGCAGCCCGGGCGACTATTCCGTACAGATTACCGATGCCAACGGCTGTTCGGCCAGCGAAACGGTGAGCGTAGCTGAATCGCCATTGCCAAATGCTAACATCAGCGGCCTGCAGAGCTTCTGCACCGGTGGCGCCACGAGCCTGAGCGCCCAGGCCGGCATGGCGACGTATGCCTGGTCAAACGGCAGCAACCAGCCTTCTATCAGCGTAGGCCAGCCTGGAACCTACGGGCTTACCGTCACGGATTTTCTGGGCTGCCCGAACTCGTCTTCGGTATCCGTCTCGGAGATCCCTCAGTTGGAACCCACGATCAGCGGTAACCTTTCCTATTGCGTCGGGCAATCCACTGCACTGGACGCCGGCTTGGGATACGCCCTGTATTCCTGGTCGACGGGAAGTGCTGAACAGGTGATCGATATTACGGCCCCGGGTTTATATAGCGTAACGGTACAGGATGCCAATGGCTGCCAGGGACAGGCCAGCGTGGAGGCCGTGCAGCACCCGCTGCCCGTTTTCTCCATCAGCGGCGATACCGAATATTGCGCCGGTGACGGTGTAACCCTGAATGCTACGCCGGGCTTTGCTGCTTATCAGTGGTCGAATAATGCCACTACGGCATCTGTTGCGATCAGCACACCCGGCTCTTATACCCTTGTCGTCACAGATAATAATGGCTGTAGCGACTCGGCTACAATGGATATAACTGAGCACCCCCTGCCTGTGCCGGCGATCACCGGCCTATTGTCATTCTGCCCGGAAGGTTCGACGACGCTGGGCGTAAACGGCGCCTTCGGCCAGTACGCCTGGTCGACGGGTAATAGCGGGGCCTCTATCGATACGAACCAACCCGGCTCCTA
This sequence comes from Lewinellaceae bacterium, assembly GCA_020636255.1. Lineage (GTDB taxonomy): Bacteria > Bacteroidota > Bacteroidia > Chitinophagales > Saprospiraceae > JACJYE01. Next base: position 125,441 of record JACJYE010000006.1, on the reverse strand, counting down.
TAGCGTAACGGTTACCGATGCCAACGGGTGCAGTGGTAGCGATAGTGTCGAGCTGTCATTGTATGATACCCCGGAGCCGCAGATAAGCGGTATCCTGGAATTCTGTGCAGGGACGAGCACCACCCTGCAGGCCAATACCGGTTATACTAGTTATAACTGGACGACAGGCGCTGCGGGGGCTTCCGTCACCATAAACCAACCCGGCATGGTAGGCCTCTCGGTGATCGATAACAACGGCTGCCAGGGTGAAACCAGCGTAGTGGTAGCGGAGAACGCCTTGCCGCAGCCTGTCGTTAGCGGCATAAACTATTTCTGCCAGGGCAGTTCCACAACGCTCGATGCAGGGCCTGGTTTTGCCTCTTACGCCTGGACGGGCAACGGTACGGGCCAGCAGATCAATGTAAGCCAGGCGGGTACTTATACCGTTACGGTAGCCGATGCGATCGGCTGCCAGGGCACAGCCAGCCTAACGGTGACACAGGCTCCTAACCCCGCCCCGCAGATCAGCGGCCAGTTGAACTTCTGCCCCGGCACTTCAACGGAATTGAGCACGGGCAGCAACTTCGCTTCTTACCTGTGGTCGGACGGCAACACTTCTACTTCCATCGAAGTGCTCCAGCCGGGGCCTTATGGGCTGACCGTTACCAATGCCCTGGGGTGCACCGGGCAGGCAAGCGTTCAGGTGAACAATTTCACGACAAACGTTCCCGACATTAGCGGCAACCTCAGCTTCTGCCCCGGCACCTCTACTTCGCTGGCAGCAGAAGGCGGTTTTTCGAGCTACCTGTGGTCAACCGCTGCTGTCGGCCCCTCTATTACCGTTAATGCCGGAGGCAATTACGGCCTGACCGTAACGGATGCTAACGGATGCCAGACTACCAACGCTGTAAGCGTCTCCGTTTTCCCGGTCACGCCTCCTGCGATCAGCGGTAGCAACGCTTTCTGTGCGGGCGGCTCGGTTGCGCTGAGCGCCAGCCCTGGTTATACCGTTTACAACTGGTCGAACGGTGCTTCAGTGCCCGATATCACCGTCAGCAGTGGCGGCCTGTACCGGGTAACGGTTACGGATGTCAACGGATGTATTAGCAGCAGCAGCCTTTCCGTAGTGCAGAACCCCCTGCCGCAGGTGATGATCGGCGGCTCAACGAGTTTCTGTATCGGTGGCTTTACGACCCTTAATGCCGGCGCCAGCTATGCGCAGTATCAATGGTCGACTGGCGGCGCCACGCCTTCCATTCAGGTGAACCAGGCCGGGCCTTACGCGTTAACGGTGACCGATGCCAACGGCTGTGTAGGCAGCGGGCAGGTGTCGGTCACGGAAGATATCGAGCTGACGCCGGTGATATCCGGTGCACTGGCCTACTGCCCCGGTGGGGCTACTACCCTGGATGCCGGTGACGGTTTTCAAACCTATACCTGGTCGAACGGCTCGAACGGCCAGTCGCTTCTGGTGCAAACCCCCGGCAGTTATTCTGTGACCGTAACGGATGCTTCGGGCTGTACCGGCGATACGGAAGTCAGCGTGAGCGTGTTCCCGGCGCCGGCGCCGGCTATCAGCGGCCTTTTGGAGTACTGTGATGGGGCTTCCACACAACTGGAAGCTACAGGCGGCAATTTTGCATCCTATAACTGGTCGACCGGGGCTATAGAGCCGGAGATCAACGTCAGCCAGCCCGGTACGTACAGCTTGTCGATCACGGATGTCAACGGCTGCCAGGAATCGGCGACGGTTGTAGTGGCAGAAAACCCGCTTCCGTCCTTTACCATTAGCGGAGGCCTGAGTTTCTGCCAGGGCTCCAGCACAGCCCTATCCGCGACGCCGGGCTTTGCTGCATATCAGTGGTCGAACGGGCTACAGACGCCGGCGATCAATGTAACGGCCCCCGGCACCTACGGGCTGGTCGTTACCAACAGTTTCGGTTGTACCAGCCAACAGGCCGTTGCGACGACGCAGATCCCGCAGCCGCAGGCCGATGCAGGCAGCGTACAGGTGATCAACTGCTACAACCAGGAAGTGGCCATAGGTGGCCAGGGCTCTTCACAGGGCAACAATATCCAGTATCAGTGGCAGGGCCCCGGGATCACGCCCTCTAATGCCAACCAGCAATTCCCTACCGTAGATGTTCCGGGCGTATATACCCTCACAGTCGTTCAGTCTGTGCTGGGGTGCGCTTCCAATCCCGCTACCGTAACGGTTTCCGATAACACCAATGCGCCGGTGGTGCTTCTGGAGGCCCTGGACGTCCTCGACTGTACGACTTCGACCGCGGTTATCGACGGCACCAGCTCGGCCAGCGGCAACGCTATCGTATACCAGTGGTACGACGGCAACCTCAACCTCATAGGCGGGGCCACCACCTCTTCTCTGGAGGTGGGCGAAGCAGGCCAGTATTACCTTCTGGTAGCGGATACGATCAGCGGATGCAGCGCTATGGATAGTATACAAGTAAATGAAGATATCGCATACCCCTACGCGGAAGCGGGCCAACCCCAGCACCTCGATTGCGCGGTAAATGAAGTAACCCTGGATGGCGGAGCCTCCCAGTCCGGCGATATCATAACCTATAGCTGGTCGACGCCTTCGGGCAATATCATCAGCGGCGGGCAGAGCATCAACCCTTTGGTGGATGAACCGGGGGTTTATATCCTTACAGTGATGGACACGCTCAATGGCTGTTCCAATGTCGATACGGTATTGGTCACCCAGGATGTCAACGTGCCGCAGGCCGACGCGGGCCAGAGCCAGGAGATCGACTGCGTCAACCCGACGGTGGTGCTCACCGGCACTGGCTCATCAGGGAGCCAGTACAGCTACCGCTGGGCATTCGGCAATGCCGGCAATATAATTGGAAACGGCTTGTCCCTTACGGCGGGCCAGCCTGGCGCTTACATTTTCATCGTGACGAACACCGATAATGGCTGTACCAATACCGATCAGGTGCAGGTCACCCAGAACAGCGCCCAGCCCAGTGCGCTGAACCTGGCGCTCGATAACCCCACCTGCTTTGGCGATAGCGATGGCAGCGTCATCATCGGTGGGGTCACCGGTGGCACGCCGCCCTTCCTATACAGTTTCGACGACGGGCCGCTGAGCACGCAGCAGGTTTTCCTCAACCTGCCTGCCGGCAATTACCCGGTGCTCGTTCAGGATGCCTTAGGTTGCGAGTTTGAGCTTATGGCCCAGCTCGAAGAAGGCAACGACCTGATGGTAGCCCTGGGGCCCGACCTGGAGGCCAAGCTCGGTGAAGAGGCCGAGTTGATCGCAGAGGTCAACATTCCGGAAAGCGAGATAAGTAGCATCAGCTGGACGGCTGCCGACAGCCTGTCCTGTTACGATTGCCTGCGGACGGCCGTAATCCGCCCCACCAATTCGGGGAGCTACCTCGTGCGGGTGGTCGATAATAATGGTTGTGCAGCTCAGGATCAGCTGATCCTTTTCCTCAATAAAAAGCGCAACATCTTTGTCCCTAACGTATTCTCCCCGAATGGCGATGGGGCCAACGACGTCTTCATGGCCTTTGCCGGCCCTGATGTGGTAAAGATCCGCTCCTTTCTGGTGTTCAACCGCTGGGGCGAGAGCGTTTTTGAAGTCTATGGGCCACCGCCCAACGACCCCAACTACGGCTGGGACGGCACCTATCGCGGCGAATTGTACAACGGCGCCGTATTCGCCTGGTTTGCAGAGGTGGAATTTGTAGACGGCGTCGTGGAGTTGTTCAAAGGGGATGTGACCCTGCTCCGGTAGGAGGGCCTACCGCAGTAGTACGACTAAGCCATCCATCATGTGCTGGCTGCGCAGTGTAGCGAGATATTGCTGCGCGCCGGCCTTGCTGGAGAACGTAGCTACGACCACCTTGTACAGGCCCGGCTTTTGCCAGATGTGGAGGTTGCCGATATTGCGCCCCTGCAATTCGCGTGCCTGCCGCATGGCGTTGTCCAGGCTCTGATACGAGCCGAGCTGTACGGCATATCCCGTGCTATTGGGCGGAAGTAAAGTAATGGCTTCAGCGGAGCTGCTGCCCGCCGCAGCAGAAGCGGTAAAGGAATAGCTGGAAGGAACGCCGGAAGCACTTTTTATCGTTAGCCCCTGAGTGCTGCCTTCCGGCCTTGGGTTGGTGGGAGAGCTGCCTATGGCCTCTACTTTTACTTTGGCGCGCCCGTCACGCACCAGGCCGATCTGCAGGGCGGCAATGCGGGAGAGGTCGACGACTACGTCTGCATCGTAAGGCCCCCTGTCATTGACGCGCACGACGACGGATTGGTTGTTGTCGAGGCGGGTTACCTTCAGCAGGGTACCCTTGGGGTAGGTTTTGTGGGCGCAGCTGTATTCATCCATGCGGTAGACATCATCGAGTGCGGTGCGCCGTCCGTTCATATAATCGGCGTAATAAACGGCGATGCCGTATTCGCCGCTGCCGCCGTTGCTGTCGTAATAGTACTGTGCAGCGATCTGGCCAGGCAATAACAGGAAAAGCGGCAGGAGGGGGAGTAAATTTTTCATGGGTATTGATTTTTGCATATTTGTATATCGGTTTCCTTCCAAACTTGGCGCCATCGTTACAGTATTCGTGTCACAGAACCCTTCACCTTCTCCCCCCGTCTCCCCGTCACCGAGTCTCCTTGGTTGGTTACAAGTTACAGGTTACAGGTTACAGGGTTACAGGTTGGAGATTCCCCGTGCTCTCCTGGCCCGGCCCACCGGGCCTCGCCGGGATGAAAAACTACGGGGCACTTTTTTATCTGCTGTCTATCGCAGCAAGACGACGATTCCGTCCATATACTGCTGCCTTAGCGTGGCCAGGTAATTGAAAGCGCTGGCCTTATCGGAAAAACCGGCCAGCACGACGCGGTTTTTGCCATCTTTCTGCCAGATGTAAGCGTTGCTGTAGCCTTTGGCCCGCAGCTGGTTGATGTGAGATTGCGCATTGCCAACCTCCGTATAGGAGGCCAGCTGGATGGCGTAGTTGCCTTGCCCGGTATTGCTGGCGGGGGAGTTCACGGGCTGGGAGTAGCCTTTGGCCGTGAGGCCTGCCTGCCCGTATTCGCTGGGGGTGGAAGTGCCGGAGTAGGAGGTAGTGGCCTGGCTGGTTTGGGGTTGCGTGCGTGGCGCGGGGTAGTTCTCGTCGCGAAATAACTGCCCTGCCCAGGCGGGTGCGCCGTATTCCTGCGGGTTGTAGGTTTTCTGTTGCTGGGGCGTCCAGCCAGAGGCCTGTTGGTTGCTCTGGGCGGCATAGGGCGAACGGGCGGTGAGCCCGGTGCTGGAGTTCCCATAAGAAGAAGCGGCGTAGCTGTTATCCTGTATCCGCTCCACCCGCACGCGGGCGGTGCCGGCCGTGAGCATACCCAGCTGGTAGGCCGCAGCTTTAGACAGGTTGAGGATGCGGCTGCCCTGCGCGGGTATGCGGTCGTTGACGCGCACCTCCACCATGAGGTTCCGGTCGAGGTTGGTCACCCTGAGCTTCGTACCCATGGGGTAGGAGGGGTGTGCTGCGGTGAAGGCTTCCATACGATACGGCTCACCGGAAGAAGTGGTAATGCCCTGGAGCCCGTCGGCATAAAAAGATGCCGTGCCGATTTCCGTGTCCGTGATATAAGCGCGGGCATCGTACTGCTGAGCAGAAAGTGTTATACTTGCGATGAAAAACAAACTGACGTAGAGGGCCTTTTTCATGTGTTTCATTTTATGTTTTGGGCATAAAAGCCCTGCATCTTGAAAAGCCTGAGATCAGGCCGGGTTGATGAACATTGTCCAGAAACCTCGCTTTGGACGTGCTTAACGTCAGAAAGTTTCTAAAAATTTTCTTAATTAGTCAATGATTGGAAACCGTAACCATACTATGCTTTTTCGCTCACCGTCCATATTCGATCGTTTTGAAGGGCTCGCCGCCGCAGAGAGCACGCGCCACGGCGGCGTGAGCACAGCCCCGTATGCTACCCTTAACCTCGGCATCAATACCGGGGATGAACAGGCTCAGGTGGCGGAAAACCGCCGGCGCTTTTTCCATGCACTGGGGCTATCGGACTCGCAGCTGGCCTTTTCCTATCAGGTGCACGACGACAAGGTGCTGCTTGCAGAAAAACCCGGGCGGCACGAGGGGTATGACGCTATCATCACCCGCCGGAAAGGGCTGGTGGTGGGCGTCACGATTGCCGACTGTACCCCCATTCTGATATACGACGCTTTAAACCATGCTGTGGCGGCCATTCATGCAGGGTGGAAGGGCACGGCGAAGCAGGTGGTTGCAGCAGCCCTGCATGCTATGGCAAGGCATTTCGGCACTAAGGCAGATGATTGTTACGCCTATATCGGCACTTGTATCGACGGGCACAATTATGAAGTGGATGAAAAGGTAGCCCGTTTTTTTACGGCCGAACACAAATGGGCAGGCCGTGCGCCGGGAAAGTGGCAGCTCGACCTAAAAAGCGCAAACAAAGCACAGCTGCTCGCGTTTGGCATTCCCGAGGGGCAGATAGAAGTATCTCCTTACTCGACCTTTGCAGATAATGAACATTACTTTTCCCACCGCCGGGAGGAAGGTACGACTGGAAGATTGCTGGCGGTGATCGGGCTCAGAGCCTGAGTAATATGTAAATGCAAAAAAAGATGAACTACTGGCTTGTAAAATCCGAACCTTACGTCTTTAGCTATGATCAGCTGGTGGCTGATGGCCGGAGTATATGGGAAGGCGTGCGCAACTACCAGGCGCGCAACAACCTCCGCGCGATGAAGGAAGGAGACCTGGTACTTTTCTACCATAGTAATGAAGGGCTCGAAGTGGTGGGCATCGCCCAGGTCATCACCGAGTTTTACCCGGACCCTACCGCCGAAAAGGGCGATTGGTCGGTAGTTGACCTGGCGCCGTACCGGAAACTGGCCCGGGCCGTTCCCTTAAAGGATATTAAAGCTACACCTGAGCTACAGAATATTGGCCTGGTGCGCAACCCCAGGCTGTCGGTCATGCCGCTGGAGGCAGGTGAATTCCAGAAGATACTGGAGATGGGAGAGACGGAGATCTAGCACGCTAGATCAGCAGGTCGAACAGCATACGGCTATCGTTCAGCGTCTGGTAATTGATGTAGTGCTGGTCCATGCGTTCCAGTAGGCTTTCGTAGTCTTCACGCTTTTGCACCTGGATGCCGACGAGGGCGGGGCCCGATTCGCGGTTGTGCTTTTTGGTATATTCGAAATGCGTGATGTCGTCCGTAGGGCCCAGCACATTGTTGAGGAATTCGCGCAGGGCGCCGGCGCGCTGTGGGAAGCGGATCACGAAATAATGCTTTAGGCCCTCATAGAGTAGTGACCGTTCCTTGATCTCTTCCGTGCGGGTGATGTCGTTGTTGCTGCCGCTGAGCACGCATACGACGTTTTTGCCTTTGATCTGCTCCTTATAAAAATCCAGTGCGGCTACCGTCAGGGCGCCTGCGGGTTCCACCACGACGCCTTCCTCGTTATAGAGTTGCAGGATGGTGCTGCAGACCTTGCCTTCCGGCACGAGTATCATATCGTCGACTACCTCCCTGGCGATGCGGAAGGTCAGGTCGCCCACCCGGCGCACGGCTGCGCCGTCGACGAAACTGTCGATCTTGCTCAGCGTTATTGGTTCGCCTGCTTTCAGGGATTCGTACATGGCGGGCGCGCCTTCGGGCTCCACGCCGATGATCCTGGTGTTTGGGCTCAGCTGTTTGAAATAACTGCCCAGGCCGGAAATAAGCCCGCCGCCGCCTATAGCTGCAAAAACGTAATCGAGCGAGCGGTCGCAGTCTTCCAGGATCTCGAGGCCCACCGTCCCCTGGCCTTCGATGATGCTCTCGTCATCAAAAGGGTGGATAAAAAGCTTGCCGTGCTCGTCGGCGTCTTTGCGGGCTTCGAGATAGGCATCGTCGAAGGTGTCGCCCACCAGTACGACATCCACCCATTCTTTGCCGAAGAGCTTCACCTTACGCACTTTCTGCTGAGGCGTCACACTGGGCATGTACACCTTGCCGTGCACCTTCAGCTTCTGGCAGGCGAAGGCCACCCCCTGCGCGTGGTTGCCGGCACTGGCGCATACCACGCCCTGCTTCAGCGCTTCGGCGGGCACGGTCGCCATTTTGTTGTATGCTCCTCGTATTTTGTAAGAACGCACCACCTGCATGTCCTCCCGCTTGAGGTACAAACGGCAGCCGTAGTGTTCAGAGAGGTGATAGTTGAACATCAAGGGCGTCTGCTCGGCGATGCCGCGCAGCCGTACTTTTGCTTTATAGATATTCTCGACACTGATCACCGGGCTGTTTTTGGCGTATTGCGTGGTCATGGTGAGCGGTATTAACGGACAGCCAGGGTAGGTTAGCTCAGATCGGGTAATGTTCGATCATCCTGGTTTTCCCTGGCCCCAAAAAGAGCGCCGGGCAGCGAGCCGCCCGGCGCCGAACGTAAGGGGGAATCATTATTCTTCGTGCACTTTAGCCGGTTGTGCTTCCGGGCGCAGGCTGCGCACCGTCCGCCCTGCCTGCCACATTTCGCTTTCGCGGAGCTGGCGGAGCTCGCCTTCCAGCTTTTCGCGGTAGTCGGGCTGGCTATTCGAATCGATGGAGCGCTGAGCCTCCTGGCCGGCGGCTACGCTATCGTACAGTTCTTCAAAGACAGGGGCGACGGCATCGCGGAATTTCTTCCACCAGTCGAGGGCGCCGCGCTGGGCAGTAGTAGAGCAGTTGGCGTACATCCAGTCCATGCCGTTCTCTGCGACCAGGGGCATCAGGCTTTGTGTCAGCTCCTCCACGGTTTCGTTGAAGGCTTCGGAGGGGCTATGGCCGCGGCGGCGCAGGCAGTCGTACTGCGCGGCGAACAGGCCCTGGATGGCGCCCATCAGCGAGCCCCGCTCGCCGGTCAGGTCGCTGTATACTTCCTTCTGGAAGGTGGTTTCGAACAGGTACCCGGAGCCTACGCCGATGCCGAGGGCCACGACGCGCTCATAAGCCCGCCCTGTAGCATCCTGGAAGATGGCATAGCTGGAGTTGAGGCCTTTCCCGTCGAGGAAAAGCCGGCGCAGGCTGGTGCCCGAACCCTTGGGCGCCACGAGGATCACGTCGACGCCGGCAGGAGGTACGATGCCGGTGCGCTCTTTGTAGGTGATGCCGAAACCATGGGAAAAATACAGGGCCTTGCCTGCCGTCAGATGTTGCTTGATGGTAGGCCAGAGGGCGATCTGCGCAGCATCAGATAAAAGGTATTGTATGATGGTGCCTTGTTTTACCGCTTCTTCGATGGGGAACAGCGTCTCACCCGGTACCCAGCCGTCCCTGATCGCCTTTTCCCAGGTGGGGGAGCCCTGCCGCTGCCCGACGATGACGTTGAAGCCGTTGTCGCGCAGGTTGAGCGCCTGGCCCGGCCCCTGCACGCCATAACCGATCACGGCGATGGTTTCATCCTTAAGGGCCTCAAGGGCTTTGTCCAGTGGGAATTCATCCCGCGTAACGACGTTCTCTTCTACTCCTCCAAAATTCAGTTTTGCCATGGTTGCTAATATTTTTTATAGTGCGTTTTGGGTGATGTTTGGATCACCGTTAAAAAGGGTATAGTAGTTTTTTTTTGGATTCTTGTTGGCTAGGTAGGCCTTGTTCTACTGTCTTGCTGTTTAGCTGCCAGGCCTAAGATGCAAAATTACCAATGCAGCAGACAAAGATACGCCCAGCATAGCTTTCGTGGCAACTTTTTTGTGCTGTTATCCGAAATCATAGTATGTGGTATTTTCGGATTAATGGAGATATTGTGTTCAATATCAATGCATTAGTATAATGAGTGAACAGGGTGAAAATTACAATGCCCAAAGCGGGCCGTAATCCCCTGCCCATCTGACGCCAAGCATGGAGCGGACACTTCCAGTGTAATGTCGTCACCTTAAGGATTGCGGGCCTCTGGCCCGCGGAAACCTTAAGGATTGCGGGCCTCTGGCCCGCGGAAAATGTTATTTAAGGATTGCGGGCCTCTGGCCCGCGGAAAATGTTATTTGGGGTTATGATTTTAACGCGGGCCGGAGGCCCGCGATCCACCAGAGATTTGCACATTAGGCCGTTTCGGGACTAATGTCCCTTACGAACGGCCTTTCTATAGATTCCTGAACCGCGACACTAGCGGCCCGCGGCCAATGACAATGTACATAGCAAAAAAGGGCAATAAAGTCATGAAACAAGATATATTTTCTCTTTGTATCGCCGCCATAGCACTGAGTTCCTGTACCAAGGACAAAGACACCATCTGCCCGCCCGCCGGCAAGCAGTGCGGCGACAGCACACTTTATGCCAGCCTGCTGCCCACCGATAGCTGTGTGGTTTTCCCTGAAATAACTTCTGGAATCTTATATATTTATCATAGAGTGGGATTGGGTTATGGCTTGATTGGGAAAAGTTCATCTAATCCGGATGAGTGGCTGTATTTGATTAATAGGGAAGTGCGTTCAACAGGGCTTTTAGGCTCAGAAATATGGAAGATAGATACCTAGCTCGGGAAGAAAAGAGATGATTATCGATTCCGTTTATGTACAACCTAAGTACAGCTCAAAAGGGTGGCTACTAATATTAAGTACAAGAAATGCATTGCTGTATAGTTTTAACCTCGATTGTCATGCTATTGCAGGCCGGGAAAACAGGGTGGCGTTGTCGCTGAAAAGCTATGCGGTTACGAATACCAGGATAGCCATTTTAAACCTGTTCAACGGGAGTTTAACCGATGTCACCGACCTGGCGGATATCGGCATGGGCGGGCCTCTATCCCTTATCTGGGAAAGTGACGAATCTTTAATAGGGTTATTTGCCGGCCGGTTTTTTTTTCCGTATACACATCCCAACGGGCATTGTTGAGCCTTTAAAAGAGGCCTGCGACAATCTTATTTACTTCTACCCGGCAATTGAATTAACAACTCCATCATGGCCAATAGCTGGACGGCATGATTTAGCCTATCCGGAAATAGGGCATGTCTATTTCACCGCAAGCATGGCCATGTTCAACACCCAGGCCGGAGAGGAGTGGAAGCTGGGCCTGGATCAGTGAAGCTACACTCAATCCGCTTTCTTCCCTACAAAAACAAAATACTCCCATACCCCTCCATAGGCGGGCTTCACCTGGTCAAACAGCCCGATGAAATCCGGGCGGAGCTGGGCCAGCAGGTGCCCGTCCATGCGCACGTAGTTGTTGCCCATGTGGCGTTTGAACCAGCCGAGGCGGGAATTGTGAAAATCGGCCACCGCGATCAGGCCGCCGGGTTTGAGGTCCGCCTGGGCTTGTTGGAGTAGCTCCTGCCATTGCGGGTTGATCATGCTGAGCGAATAGGAAAAAACGATGGCGTCCATCCGGCCCAGGAACTGGGTTTCACCGAGTGTATAAGGGCGGGATATCAGTTCTACACGTTCGGAGAAAGCAGCCGTATTGCGGCGTGCTTTTTTCAGCATGTGCTCCGAAACGTCCAGGCCGGTAAAGGTGGCCTTGGGAAAACACCGGGCCATGTTGCGCAGGTTGTAGCCGGTGCCGCAACCGATCTCCAGCACCTTTATCTTTGCCTCCCGCCCAAAAGGCAGCGCGCAGATCAGCTGGCGCCGGCCGAATAGGAAACTCCAGCGGGTAGCGTCATAAATACGGGATTGCAGGATGTAGTAACGCTGCATCGAGCGGTTCTGCTCTTCTGTAGTATGGATCGTTTTCGGCATCAATGCAAATTTAATAATAGCAAGGAATTAAGAGCTTGTTTGGAGGCCACCCTTTGAGCTGCAAAGGCCACTTTTTCGGTGATACTGCGTTGCTTTTTTTGACCGTACCTTTGGGTACGCTCTTCAAAAAGACGCCTTGTCTCACCAAAAAATTGCCGCTTTTCGCTATCAAAAGCGGCCTCCAAACAAGCTCTGAGGAATCCTCTTTGCGGGCCAGAGGCCCGCGATCCACGACAGCTTACCCACGCACTATGCCCAGATAAACGCTTGCGTAGGTGCCTACCCGGTCGCGCTGGTGCGTTTCCGCCGTTTTCTCCTGCTCAAACTCGACGGCCTCGCGCACGAAGCCCGGGAAGAAATCGATTTCATGTGCCGCTGAGCGCAGCAGGATGCGGGTGCCGGGCCGGCTGTTCTCCAGGATCAGCCGCCACTCTTCTTCCAGCGCCGGGCGGTCGTTGGCGGCCAGCCAGTCCTGGTGGTCGAGCAACACGTAGTGGGAGTAGGGCCTGGGGTTTTCCCTGAGGAAACTGCTGATCGTGGTGGTATGGGTCTGGATCTTTTCCGATTGGGAGCGGATAGCGGTGAAATTCTCGGGGCGCAGGTAGGACGGGCAGCAGGTATCGGTGTATTCGCCGTTCAGGTATAGCCGCCAGAAATAGTTGTCGCGGGCCGGTTGCTGGGTGAACACCTTGCGCAGGCTTTCCTGGATGAAACCCATGGCGCCCTTCTCGTATTTGGTGACGAACAGCTCCTGTTGGCTCCGGGGCACGCCTACCAGGCACATCGTCAGGTGGCGGTTGACGAACCACTCGGCAATGCCGTTGAGCACCTTTTGTTCGATCTGGTAATAAATAGATGCCTGCCGGTCGAGGCTATCGGCTTCGAAGAGCTGCTGCACCTGATCGTGCAGGCGGCGGCGGGCGCGGATGTACTGGTTGGCCATCCAGGCGAAGGTGCCGGATGTGCTGTAGTGGTAAAAGCTCCGCCTGACGCCTTTGCCGTTAAAATAATTCAGGTGGTTGTCCCAGTATTCCTGGGCGTAGGCGGGTAGCGCACTACGCAGCTGATCCTGGTACAGGCTGGTGGCCTCGGGGTGCTGCCCCTTGCCGAAGAGCTGGAACAGGTCGTCGAAGCTGCCCTGGTTGAAGGTGGCCAGCTTCAGCTGTAGCAGAGCATTCTGCCGGGGGTTGACATCTACGCAATGGATGCGGGCGGGCCGGTCGAGCAGGTAATCCAGTGCATTACAGCCGGCGCTGGTGATCATGGCGACTTCGCTGCGGCTGTCGAGCTCCAGCAATTCGCGGTCACAGCGGGGGTCTTCCCAGCAGGTGTTGTACACGAGGTTGTTGGTATGTACCTGCCGGAATACCCAGTCTCTCAGGCGATCGAGTTTTTCCACGGTTTTTTCGAACGAAGATAAAGCCGGTGGAAGGCCCGGAGGGCAAAAGGGGAATTATCAGTTTGCTAAGTTTGTGTAAAGCTGAGGTTAAGTTAGCCTTCGAGCTTTTCCTTCAGGTAGCGGTAGGTCTCTTCCTGGGCTTTCAGGGGTGGGCCATCGCCTTCCTTGTAGGGGTTACTCTGTTCGGCATTGATCAGCCTGGCTTTGGTATTGTCCCGGAGCTGCAGGTTGACGATATGCCTGATCTCCTGGAAGATATCGGGGTCGTGGATGGGGATAACGGCTTCCACGCGACGGTCGAGGTTGCGGTTCATCCAGTCGGCCGAAGCGATGTACATCTCCTCCTGGCCGCCATTGCCGAAGATGTACACGCGGGCGTGTTCCAGGAAGCGGCCGACGATGGAGATGGCTTCGATGTTCTCGCTCAGCCCTTCCACGCCGGGCGCCAGGCAGCAGATGCCGCGGATGATGAGCTGTATCTTCACGCCTGCCTGGCTGGCCTCGTAGAGCTTGGCGATCATTCCTTCGTCCTCCAGGCTGTTCATCTTGAGGATCATATAAGCTTCGCGGCCGTTGCGGGCGTTGCTGATCTCGCGGCCCACCATGGCCACGAAGCCGGGGCGGGTGGTGAAAGGCGACACCAGCAGGTGCTGGCAGTTGGGGATGAGCAGCCGCCGTTCCAGCAGGCTGAACACCTGAGCCGCCTCGTCGGCCAGGCCGGGAACGGCCGTCAGCAGGGCGTGGTCGGTGTAAAGCCTGGCGGTTTTTTCGTTAAAGTTGCCGGTGCCCAGGTAGGCATAGTTGCGCAACCATCCATCTTCCTCGCGCTGGATGAGCAGCAGCTTGGTGTGCACCTTAATGCCTGGGTAGCTGTAGAAGACGTCGGCGCCGGCCTTTGCCAGCTCCTGGCCCCAGTACAGGTTGGAGGCTTCGTCGAAGCGGGCTTTGGCCTCGATAAAAGCCGTTACGGCTTTTCCGTTGCGCCGGGCTTTCAACAGCGAATCGACGATAGCCGAGCGCGAAGCTACCCGGTACAGGGTGATCTTGATACAGCGGACGGCAGGGTCGCTGGCCGCTTCTTCGATCAGCTGCGGCACGTAGTCGTATTTCTGGTAAGGGAAGTGCAGTATGGCGTCCTTTTGCCTGAGGAAGCCCAGGATGGAAGGCGCGTTCTCCAGCTCGGGGTGGGGCAGGGGCGGCATAGGCGGATCGTGGAGTTCCGCTTTTTCGGTGGGGTTGGGGAAGCTGAAAAAGTCGTTGAAATTATGGTAACGCGCGCCGGGAATGAGGTCGTTCTTGCTGAGCTGGAAAGCATCTTTCAGTTGGGCCAGCACCTCTTCCGGCATGGAGCTGTCGTACAGGAAGCGCGTGGGCAGGCCCACGTTGCGGGCCTCCAGGCTTTCCCTGATCTTGGCCACCAGGTCGCCCGAGTATTCATCGTCGATGTATAGTTCGGCATCGCGCGACACTTTTACAGCATAGGCGCCGCTGACCTTTTGGCCCATCAGTTCCCCGAGGTTGAAACGGATGATGTCGTCGAGGAAGGCCAGGGTGTGCTTTGGCGCTTCCGACGGCAGCGCGATGAAGCGGGGCAGCTTTTCCGTGGGGATCTCCACCAGGGCCAGGGCGTCCTCTCCTTCTACGCTCAGCACAAAGTACAGGCCTTTGTTTTTGAGGAATGGCGGTTCTTCACCTGGCCGGAGCCAGGCGGTGAGTATATGCGGGTAAACCTGCTCGAAGAAATAGCTTCTGGCAAAGGCCTGTTGATCGGGCAGGAAAACTTCGCTTCCGGCGAGGAATATCCCTTCTTTGGCCAATGCCGGCAGGATGCTTTCCCGGAAGGTGAGGCCGAACAGCGCTTGCTGTTGCTCGACGGCCCGGCGGATCTCCCGGAGCTCTTTTTTGGGCTTTACATCCAGCTCCAGTTCCTTGCGGGCCTTCTTTTTCAGGCTTCGGAAGCTGCGCAGCGAAGCCACCCGCACCCGGAAGAATTCGTCGAGGTTGGAACTGTAAATGGCCAGAAACTTGATGCGCTCGTACAGAGGGACGCGTTCATCGCGGGCTTCCTGCAACACGCGGTGGTTGAAGGATAGCCAGCTCAGGTCGCGCTTAACGTATATAAGGTCTTTCATCGTTAAACAGCGGGGACGGCGTTTTCCAGCAGTGCCTGTCCGATAAACTTGAGCATGTATTTTTTTACCAGCTCGCGCACACGGCGGAATTCCTCCATGATCTCATCCTCGCTGCCGGTAAAGGCCGCCGGGTCGGGTATGCTGAAATGAAGCCGGTGTGTGTAGGATATTCCCCGAAAGCGCTCCTGTGAAGCTTCATCACACACCGTTACGAGATAGTCGAAATGCTCGTTGCGGAAGGCATCGACAGTCTTGGCGTAGTGGCTGCTGATGTCGATATTATCTTCAGCCATGGCGCGGAGAGCGAAGGGGTTGACACCATGGTTTTCCAGCCCTGCGCTGAAAACCTCGGCCTTACCCTGAACGTAGAATTCAAGATACCCTTCTGCCATCTGGCTTCTGCACGAATTGCCGGTGCAAAGCACCAAAACCCTTTTCATCAGAAGTCGTTTAGTTCAATTTATTTTTTGAACACTACTTAGCCACCCTTTTCGAATGTTCCGGGCTGCTATCGCTTGGTTGGGCTGGGTTTGGATCAGGCCGGAGACTATATGGCCCCTTCGCAAGATAGGTATATTTGGATGAATATACCTAATGCTTTTCCAAAGGCATATTAAAAAAGGCGAATATCAGAAGGTCGGGCAGCCGATGCCGCGGCCGCTGCCCATGCCTCGCCCACTCCCCTGAAGGCGGAAAGAGAGGGATACGCCGCCGATGTAGTACCAGTCTTTATAGTCGCCGCCTCTGCGGTAAGTGGCATTATCCGGGCTGGGGTCTACGAGGTTGGGGTTGCTCAGGCGGGCGGCCAGTTCGCCGTTGCCTTCGAGCACGTCGAAGTAATTGACCTCAGTATTGCTGATATCATCGAGGTAGTCGGTAAACAGCTTTCTGCCGCCGAATTCAAGGCCGAGCGTCAGGTTGCTGTTCAGCAGTATTTTCAGGCCGACGCCAAGGGGGATGGCCAGTTGGGTGAGCTTGTAGGGTTCATCATAACCCGGCAGGCCCTGCCCTTCGGTGCCGAGGGGCTGGAGCTCCACATTATCGCCATCGAAGGTAGCTTTGGGGTTAAAATGAAAAACGGCGGCGCCGCCGTAGATGTACGGGATAACCCCTCTGTCGTCGTAGGCCCAGAGCCGGAAGAGGTTGACCTCGCCGGTAAGGGCCAGTTCAGCGATGCTGCTATTGAAATTGAGCCCCCGTGATGCCAGCCCGTTGCGCGAATCATCGCCGGAGACCTTCGTAACGTTGAAGCCCAGGCGCAGCGCCAGCGACTGGTTCAGGTTGAAGCGGGCAAAGGCTCCTCCGGCCAGGTTGATCTCCTGGAAATACAGGCCTACTTCCTGCGGCGACATGTCGCCGCTGTAGATCGAAGGGCCGATCAGGATACCCAGCTCCGTACTTTGGGCCATGGCTTTGTTCATGGAAAGGAGCGCTACAAGAAGGGAGAGCGCCAGCGTGAATTTTCTCATAGAATCCAGATCATTTTTGTTTGAGGGGGCAATTTAAGGAAAATTACAGAGCAATGCTCGGCTTTTCGATTGCCCGAAATACAGGCATAACGATCTGGAAGGAAAAAAAATTTCAACTATATGCCTACCCTACCAAAAGCGCGGGCAGGGCACGGGGTCCGCAAAAAGCTTGTGGATAGCCTCCCCGAAATTGTAGGACAGGGTGATGTTCATCATGTAATACCAGTCCTTGTATTCGCTGCCGCGGCGGTAGTCCTTGTCGATGCCCTCGGCGCCTCCCAGTTGCGGGTTGCTCAGGCGGGCAGCCAGCGAGCCGTTACCTTCAAACACCTCCCGGTGGTTGACCAGCGTATTGCTGACGTCGTCGAGGTAATCGGTGAACAGGTAGCGGGCGCCCGCTTCAAAACCGATGGTGAACTTGCGGTTCACGAATTTGATGCCCGCACCGAAGGGGATGTTGAACTGCATGCGGTTGTATGGCTCCGCATAACCCGGCAACCCCTGGCCTTCCGTGCCCAGAGGCTGGAGCTCTACAAGGTCGCCGTCTATTTCCGCTTTGGGGTTGAAATGGTACACCCCTATACCGCCGAAAAGGTAGGGGAAGCTGGCGCTGTGTTCGGTGTGCCGTATCCGGATCATGTGCGATTCACCCACGACGTTGAACTCCCAGACTTTCGTCTGAAAGTTGAGCATGCGCTCCGGGTACGCCGTCCTGGCGTCGTCGCCCATCAGCCCGAGGTAGTTGAGGTTGAAACGCGTGGAGAATTTCCTGCTGTTCGCCAGCCGGCAGAATACGCCGAATGCCGGCTGGTTCTCCTGTACCATTTGCCTGAGATCGCTCGTGGCCAGGTCGCCGCTGTAAAAAGAAGCGCCGAAATTGATGCCGATATCAATGACTTGTGCCTGGAGGGTAAAAAAAAGGCAGGAGCATAGCAAAGCGTATACTGTCTTTTGCATAAGTCTTTGGGATTTTGCTGATTATTCCGTGATCAAAAACGTTGGCTTTCGCTTTTTGCCCGGGGGCAAAATGCAAATTTACATTTTTGTACAAATTATATATAATAAAACCGCATTTAACTTCTTCCCCGATAATGTGTTTATAAAACATATTTTTGTCGTCAAAACAAAGCAATATGGCAACCCGCCGGCAAAACAATTCTTCAGAAGCCGAACCGCGCCCACGGCTGACGCGGGAAAAGCTGAGGCATGCTGCCCGGATCTTTCGCTACATCCGGCCTTATCGCTGGGCTTTTATAGGCGGTATGTTCCTGTTGTTCCTATCCAGCATGGTATTCATGATCTTTCCATTTCTCACCGGCGTGATGGTCGACACCGCGCAGGGCACGTCCAAGTATCCGGTGAGCCTGGGGCAGATCGGCTGGATATTACTCCTGGTACTGGCGGCACAGGGTTTTGTTTCGTATACCCGCATTTACCTCTTCGCCATCGTCAGTGAAAAAGGCATCGCCGGCCTGCGCCAGGCCTTATACGAGAAGCTGGTCTCATTGCCCATCGTCTTTTTTGAGCAGAGCAGGGTAGGGGACCTCGTCAGCAGGCTCACATCGGACGTAGAAAAACTGTACAACGCCTTTTCCATTACGCTGGCCGAGTTCTTTCGCCAGGTGATCATCCTCGTAGTTGGCGTCGCGCTGCTTGCCTTTCGGGCGCCGAACCTTTCGCTGATCATGCTGGCGACATTCCCGGTCATCGTTATCGGGGCAATGTTCTTCGGGCGGTTTATCCGCAAGCTGTCAAAAGAACGGCAGGAGGAGCTCGCAGCCTCCAATACCGTGGTCAACGAGACGATACAGGCCATACAGGCCGTGAAGGCCTTCACCAACGAATTCTTCGAGGCCGTCCGTTACGGAAAGTCGATAGATAAGATGGTCAGGATCGCGTTGAACTATGCGCGCTGGAGGGCCCTTTTCTCGGTGTTTATCGTATCCTTCCTTTTCGGCGCGTTGTTTTTCATCATCTGGGAAGGCGCCTATATGGTGCAGAACGGTACGATGTCCGTGGGGCGCCTGATCGAGTTTGTGGTGTATACCGGTATCCTGGGGGGCGCTATTGCCGGCCTGGGAAATTTTTATACGGAACTGCTCGGCGCTATTGGCGCTACGGAGCGCATCCGCGAGATACTGGATGAGCCCGGGGAGGTGAAGGTCGAAAAGGAGCTACAGGCCCGGCGGCTGCCGCTGAAAGGCAATATTCGTTACGAACAGGTTCATTTCAGCTACCCCACCCGCAAGGATATGGAGGTGCTCAAAGGGCTGAGTTTTGAAGTGGAGGCAGGCAAAAAGATCGCGCTGGTGGGCTCCAGCGGCGCAGGCAAATCCACCATCGTTCAATTGCTGCTCAAATTTTACGAGATCGACGGCGGCGATATCCTGGTGGATGGCCGCAGCATTTACGATATGGATACGACGGCCTACCGCCGCAATATGGCCATCGTACCCCAGGAGGTCATCCTTTTCGGGGGCACGATACGGGAGAACATCCTCTACGGCAAGCCCGAGGCTTCTGAAGAAGAAGTGATCGAAGCCGCCCGGCAGGCCAATGCCTGGGATTTCATCCGGTCTTTCCCCGAAGGGCTGGCCACCGTCGTCGGCGAACGCGGGGTTAAGCTATCAGGTGGGCAGCGCCAGCGCATCGCCATCGCCCGCGCCATTCTCAAAGACCCGGCCATCCTGCTGCTCGACGAAGCGACATCTTCACTGGATGCGGAATCGGAAAAAGCCGTGCAGGACGCCCTGAACAAATTGCTGGAAGGGCGCACCTCCATCATCATCGCCCACCGGCTGGCCACCATCCGCAACGTCGACCAGATCTATGTGATCGACAAAGGGCGCATCATCGAGCAGGGTACGCATGAAGAACTGTCGCTCATCGAAGACGGCGCGTACAACAGCCTCGCCAGGCTGCAGTTCGAGCCGATCTGAGCAGCAGCTGTTTTTTCATGAACACTACTAAAGAAAAAGTGTAAGATCATGGCATTTCGCATCTATACCAAAACCGGCGACGAAGGGCAGACTTCTCTCTTCGGAGGCCGGCGCCTGCCGAAGAGCGACCTCCGGATCGAGGCCTACGGCACGGTCGACGAGCTGAATTCCTACCTGGGCCTGGTGCGCGACCTGTCTACCGGTGAGCAGGGCCGTGCGCTTTTGAAAAATATCCAGAGCCTGTTGTTCACTCTGGGCTCCAACCTCGCGTCCGACCCCGACAAGCAACTGCCCGTGCCTGCTATCCTGGAAGCGGATGTTGCGGCCCTGGAAAAAGAAATGGACCGCCTGGATGAGGGCCTGCCCGAGCTAAAGAATTTTATTCTTCCCGGTGGGCACCCCGCGGTTTCCACCTGCCATATCGCCCGCTGTGTATGCCGCCGTGCGGAACGCCTGGTGGTCGAACTGGCCCGGCGCGAGCAGGTGGAGCCCATCCTGTTGAAATACCTCAACAGGCTGTCCGATTACCTCTTCGTGCTGGCCCGCGAGCTGGCCCGCGAGAATGGCGCAGCGGAAGTATTGTGGGCCCCTCGAAAGGAACAGGAGGGATAGCTTCCTCCATTTTAAGTTCATTGTTTGCGCTTATTTGTTATATTTGAATTGTACGGGGCCTATACCCCGGCTCCTTTCACATGAGCACCTGGAGAACGACCGTCGAGCACATGCCCAACGTGGTGAAATACCTGCTGGTATTTGGCGTCGTCGTTTTTATTACCTTCCTTTTTCCGGACAGCCTGCAGTTCAGGTATGAATTTGAAAAGGGCCAGGCCTGGCGTTATGACGACCTTCGCGCTCCTTTTGATTTCGCTATCCGCAAACCGGCCGAAGCAGTCGAAGCGGAGCGGAAGAAACTGACGGACAATTTTTCACCCTATTACCAGGCCGACCCCACTGTGGCCCGGGAGGCAAAAAAGCAGCTGGGCCAGGTTTTTAACGAGCAAATGGAAGCCGTACGGCAGGAGAACCAGTTCAAGGATGTGCTGGCCCGGCCGCAATCATACCTGGACTTCGGCAAGCACTTTCTGGACAACCTATACCAGCGCGGCATACTGCAGCTTGCACCTCAACACCAGGGCCAAAGCGACGGCTTCGTGATCTATGTCGTCAGGGGCAATACCGCACAGCCGCAAACGGTCGACAACCTGCTCGACGTAGAAAAGGCAAGGGAGCTGCTGAGCGATTCCCTGCCCTACAGCCGCCTGTCCGAACCGGAATTCCTCTATCCCATCCTGGAAAAACTCATCGCCCCCAACCTGCTGTACAACGATTCCCTGAGCCATAAGATCCTGGAAGAAGAGCTGTCGCAGATCGCTACTTTCGAAGGCAAGGTGTCCAGGGGCGAGCTGATCGTGATGAAGGGCAGCATGATAACCGATGAAGTATACCAGAAGCTCGTATCCTATCGGGAACAATACCAGGAAGAAGTATCGGTCGACCATTCCAAATGGGGGGTGCTCGCGGGGTATTTCATCCTGGCCAGCCTCATCATCGGGGTCTTCCTGCTATATGTGAAGCTGTTTGCCCAGCCGGTCTTTTCCCGGTTTAACAAGTTGATTTTCATTTTGTTATGGATTTCGGTGTTTAGCTATCTGGTGCATGCCGTGGAGCAGGTGCCCCTGTTGAGCGCTTACATGATCCCCTTTTGTATCGTAACGATCCTGATCAAGACTTTTTACAACGACCGCCTGGCGTTGTTCACGCATATCGTCGTCGTACTGGTGGCGAGCTTCATGACCTCTCTGGGTTACGAGTTCACCTTCCTGCAATTGCTGGCCGGCATCGTCGTCGTATTGAGCAATATCGACACCCGCGACTGGTCCAGGTTCTTTTATTCGATCTTTTATATTTTCCTGGCCTACGGGCTCGGCTACCTGGGCCTTTCGCTGATCCGGGAAGGCGATTTTCAGGCGATCGACCTGCAGGTGTTTGCCTGGTTGTTCCTCAGCACCTTCCTGACATTACTGGCCTACCCGCTCATCCCGCTGATGGAGCGTTTCTTTGGCTTTACTTCGGCCATTACGCTGGTAGAATTGTCGGACCTGAACAAGCCTCTGCTGCGGGAGCTGTCGCGTAAAGCGCCGGGCACGATGCAACACAGCCTTCAGGTGGCCAACCTGTCGGAAGAGGCCGCCCGCAAGATAGGGGCGGACGCTCTGCTGGTCAAAACGGCGGCCTTATACCACGACATTGGTAAGATCGCAAACCCGGGCTATTTTATTGAGAACCAGAGCGGCGCCATCCCCCACGAGGAGCTGTCGGACCTGGAGAGCGCCCGCCTGATCATCAACCATGTGCCGGAAGGCGTCAAGATGGCTAAAAAGGCGGGCCTGCCCAACCTGCTGATCGATTTTATCCGCTCGCACCACGGTACGACCAGAGCCGAATTCTTCTACCGCAGCTATGCTAAGGAACATCCCGACGACGAGCCTGACGACAGCGAATTCCGCTATCCCGGCCCCCGGCCCCGCACTAAAGAAGAGACGATCCTCATGATGGCCGATTCAATAGAAGCGGCATGCAAGAGCCTGAAAAACCCCACCGAAAGCGATATCTCCAACCTGGTGGACAAGATCGTCGCGGGCAAGATCACCCAGGGGCAGTTCGAGAACTCCCGCATCACATTCCGCGAACTGGAGGACTGTAAGCTCATCTTCAAGCAGCTCCTCAAGTCCGTCTACCACGTTCGTATCGAATATCCCGAAGAGAAAGAGGCAGAGTGAATGTTACGCCAGAGCAGGGATGCGGCGCTGTGCCCATTCGTATGCTCCAAACAGCACCGCCGTGTAGAACAGGTCGCCCAGCAGGGTATTCCAGAAAAAGGGCAGGCCGGCGGCGTAAGCGGCCGTCAGGCCGGTGGCCGTTTTGGGATACATGGGGTCGGCCATCCAGGAGCCGAAGTTGGTCACCAGGAAAAATACCGTGGAGGCCAGGATACTGGCGGCGAGCAGGTTGGGCACTTGTACTTTGCGCAGCAACACAATGCCCATGCCGATGATGAGCGCAAAACCGAGGTAAACGCCTACTGCCAGCTGGCTGAACCAGACGAATCCCTCCTGATAGAATTGCGGGTACATACGGGCATAAACGAGGTTGTTGAGCAGCAGGTCGCTCAGCCACAACGCAGCAAACGGGATGATGAACGAATACTGTTTTTTGGAAAAATGGGCAGCGCCGAACAGGCCGATCGCGCCGATCGGGGTGAAATTGTAGGGGTGGGGCAGCAATCGGCTGAGGGCTGCGGCTAAGATCATAAGGGTGATGATACCGAACCGGATCTGTATTTTGTTGCTCATGACTAATGCGTTTTTTGATTTCACTGGCTGGTGGCCTGCACAAAAATAAGATCAATTCTGAAAAGGGGGGCAAAAATAGGGCAATATCCTGTTACCGTGACGAGCAAATTTATTTGCGCCGTCAAAATTTGAGATACGCAAAACCAAAGCTGGCAATTTTTGCCGTAACTATTCTACCTTTTCACATTGCGGCCCTCCGAGCCTGGGGGATGTGGTTTTTTTTGCCTTTCAAATAAATTTGAGGGCAACGTTTCTGTCCACTCCGAGCCTGGGGGATGTGGTTTTTTTTGCCTTTCAAATAAATTTGAGGGCAACGTTTCTGTCCACTCCGGGCCAGGGGGGAAGGGCGCTTAAACTGCCATAGGTTCGGTGAAAAATTTTAGATTTGCGTTTTAACCATTGCAGCCCGGCCATGAAAATCTACTTCTATCTATTATCTGCTTTAGTAGCCGTATTGCTTTTTACCCCTTCCTGCCAGAACGGAAGCGCGGATAAGCGGCAGGATGCTTCGCAAGATGGCGACATTGGCAGCAGTGCTGATGAGAAAGTCCTTTATCTTTATACCTTTCGCCACCTGCCGGCCGACGACAGCCTGTTCGAACACTTTCGCCAGCTCACCGGTATTAGAGTGGATGTCGTACAGAAAGGCGCTGGCGAGCTGTTGCCGTTGTTGCGTGCAGGAGGGCTCCAGCCGCCGCCCAATGTGGTGATCTTACCGGAAGTGGCCATGGCGGTGCGCGCAAAGGAGGAAGGCCTGCTGCAATTGTACCACCTGCCGGGAATCGATCAGTATGTGAAGGCCAAAATGCAGGACGACTACGGCTATTGGACGGGGCTGACGATCCAGCTGCCGGTGATTGCCTACGCTTCGGGCCGGGTGGAACCGAAAGGGCTGGATTCTTTTTTCGGCCTGGCAGAAACGCGTTGGAAGGGCCGCTTGCTGGCGCCGGGCGCCGATGACCCCTACCTGCAATCGCTCGTCGCTTCTATTATCATTAACAACGGCGAGCAGGCTACACGGAAATGGGCGCGCGGGGTAGCCGCTAATTTTGCCCGCCCACCCCAGGGTAGCGGCCTGGATCAGCTCAAAGCACTGGGCGCCGGGCAGGGGGATGTCGCCATCGCCAATGCCAGCGACCTGGGATACCTTCGCTTTCCGGCTACCCATGCCGAATACGTGCTGGGCCAGGATACCAGGCTCATCATACCCTTCAACGGCGATTACAACCATATCAACGCTACCTGTGCTGTCGTACCCAAAGGCGCCGATACCTATATGGCGGCCCAGTTGATCGAGTTCCTTACCTCCAGCCAGGCACAGCAATCGTATCCGGCGGCAACGCACGAAAACCCGGTGAATGTGATGGGCATACCTTCCGATTTTTCCATTGAAGAGGTAGGAGGCATAAAAGAAGACCCCATCTCACTCAACCAGCTTGCAGCATACAACCAGCTCGCCGTGCAGATACTCCGGGAATCCGGCTGGTAAGGAAAGCCCGGTTATTACTGAACACTCAACTACAAAGCTATGGCCATGTTCTTTCAGGCTGCCCGGCGGGGCAATAACGCGTTTTACCGGTACCTGCTCACTATTCTGTGCGTATTTATCGCGGCCCTCATCGGGCAGATTCCGCTTGTCGTAGCTGTAGGGGTGGCTACTTCAAAAGACGGCCTGGGGGCGGGAGAGCTCGAAGCCTTTCAGCAAAGCATGGATTTTTCCATTCTGGGCATCGGCCAGAACCTTGCTCTTTTCTTCGTACTGCTGGCCTTTGCCGCTGCGCTGGGCATGTTATACCTTTGCGTTCGGTTCCTGCACCGCAAACGTTTCACAGATATACTGACGGGCCGGCAGCGGCTCGACTGGAAACGCGTAGGGTTCTCCTTCGGTTTCTGGATGGTGCTGTCGGGGGCGTTGGAAGTGGTGGGCTACCTGCAGGACCCCGGCAATTATACCTGGCAGTTCAACCTGCGGCTGTTTTTGCCGCTGCTGCTCATCTCTCTGGTTATGCTGCCGTTGCAGACGACTTTTGAAGAGGCCATATTCCGGGGCTACCTGATGCAGGGGCTGGGGCTGCTGTTCCGCAACCGCTGGCTGCCGCTGCTGCTCACCTCGGTAGCCTTTGGCGCGCTGCACATAGCCAACCCCGAAATCAAGCAGTTCGGCCTGGGCCTTATGATGCCCTACTACATCGGCTTCGGCCTGCTGATGGGCATCTGTACACTTATGGATGAAGGAACGGAATTGGCCCTCGGGTTACATGCCGCCACCAATATTTACGGCGCAACCGTCGTTAGTTTTGCCGGTTCGGCCTTGCAGACGCCGGCGCTGTTCCGCCTCGGAGCTCTGGATACGAGCAACATCCTGCCGGCCTCGCTGGCCATCTCTTTGTTTTTCCTGATGGTGGCCGCCCGGCGCTACGGCTGGCATGGTTGGGGCAGGCTCTTTGGGAAACTTTCCTTCGAGCCGGAACCTTCTGCAGATGAGCCCGCCGATGAAGAAAACGTATAGCAACTGAAATGAAAATGGATATGAAGGCCTATCACACGCTTCTTTTTTTCCTGTTTACGGCACTGCTGCTTCATGGCCAGCCCGAGCGCTGGCAACAACGCGTAATGTACAAAATGGATATCGACTTCGACGTTGCTTCGCATCGTTTTACCGGTAAACAGGAGCTCACCTATTTCAACAATTCGCCCGATACGCTCGACGAGGTATTTTATCACCTGTATTTCAATGCTTTCCAGCCCAACAGCATGATGGATGTCCGTTCCAGGGATATCCTGGACCCCGACCCAAGGGTAGGCGACAGGATACAGGGGCTGACAGAGGGCGAGATCGGTTATCAAAAGGTGCTTTCCCTGGAACAGGACGGCAGCCCGCTATCTTTTGAAGTTTCGGGCACAATACTGGAAGTACGGCTGGCTCAGCCCATCCTGCCCCATAGCAGTGTCGTGTTCGATATGGCTTTCGAAGCGCAGGTGCCGGTGCAGATCCGCCGCTCGGGCCGCGACAACGAGGAGGGCATCGCCTATTCTATGGCGCAGTGGTACCCCAAGCTTTGTGTCTACGATTACCAGGGCTGGCATGCAGACCCTTATATAGGGCGGGAGTTTTATGGGGAATGGGGTGATTTCGATGTGGCTATCACCATCGACAAGGCCTATGTGGTGGCCGCTTCGGGCTACCTGCAGAACCCGGAAGAGGCCGGGTTTGGTTACGAAACCGAGGGGATGCAGGTGAAGCCGACTGAGGGGCCGCGGATCCGCTGGCATTTTATCGCACCCAACGTTCACGATTTCGTCTGGGCTGCCGACCCCGATTATACGCACGATGTCTTCGTGCGGAAGGACGGCCTGGCCCTTCATTTTTTCTATCAGAAGAATGAAGACACGGAAGAGAGCTGGGGGCGGCTTCCGGCTATCATCGACAAGGCGCTCGATTACATTAATGCGCATTACGGCCAGTACCCGTACAAGCAGTATTCTTTCATTCAGGGCGGAGACGGGGGTATGGAGTATCCGATGGCCACCCTTATCCTGGGCAACCGCAACCTGGGTAGCCTTTCCGGCACGGCCATCCATGAGCTAATGCACAGCTGGTACCAGATGGTGCTGGGCTCCAACGAAAACCTGTATGCCTGGATGGATGAAGGCTTTACCAGTTGGGCTTCCACCGAAGTGAAGAACTATCTGCGGGGCGAGGGCGTACTGCCCGGCAGAAAGGTAGACAACCCGCATAAGGGCAATTATACGAGCTACACCAACTTCGCAATGAGTGGCTACGAAGAAGCGATGATCACGCCTTCCGACTACTACCTTACGAATACTGCTTACGGTATCTCCGCTTATACAAAAGGGTCTCTTGTCCTGGAACAACTTCGTTACATCATAGGAGACGAACCCTTCAGCAAGGGCATGCTACGCTATTTCGATACCTGGAAATTTAAGCACCCCAACCCCAACGACTTCATCCGCGTCATGGAAAAAGCGTCGGGCCTGGAGCTCGACTGGTACCTGCAATACTGGGTGAACTCCACCCATACCATCGATTATGGCGTGGAAAGGGTGGAGGACACTGGCGGTAAAACCCTCGTCACCCTCAAAAAAACAGGGGTGATGCCCATGCCGTTGGATGTAGTGGCCGTTTTCCAGGACGGCTCCCGGGCTTATTTCAATATCCCGTTGCGCATCATGCGGGGCCACAAGCCTGCTGATGACGGCGGCCTTTCCTATACCGTGTTGCAGGACTGGCCCTGGACTAACCCCACCTACACCTTCCAGCTCGATGCCGCAGCTGCCGATATCCGGGAGATTATCATCGACCCTTCCGGCAGGATGGCCGATGTCAACCGGGAGGATAATACCCTTACAGCCCCCTGATTCGCATAACTCCTGTTTTTTAGCTCGAACTTGATACTTTAACCTTGTTGTGTTTTACTCAGACGAAATTTTCTCCACAAATATGATCTTAAAAAACTATCAAACGGCGACAGCCTTTACGGCCGGCGATGAGACCCTGATCCGGGAGGTATTGCACCCCAGAAACGAAGGCCTGGAGTTGAATTACAGCCTGGCGCATGCTACTTTGGAAGCGGGTAGGGCATCCCTGCCGCATGTTTTGGGCAAGCGTTCGGAAACCTATGTCATACAGGAGGGCGCCGGGCGGGCATTCATAGCGGGCCAGGCGGTGGATGTTCGGCCGGGTGACGTGTTGTACATCCCGGAAGGCGCCGAGCAGTACATAGCCAATACAGGCCCGGGGCCGTTGAAGTTCTGGTGTATCGTATCGCCGCCCTGGAGCAAAGAAGATGAATGGGTGGAGTTGGAGAAGGGCCGGCCCTAAAATTCCACTTACTAGCGGAAAAAGGCTATTTTTGCGAACCTTTTTGCGCTATAACCCTACCGGGCGCATCAAACCAAGGGCCGCATGAAAATACTTCAACTCTGCAAAAAATTTCCCTACCCCCTGCGGGATGGCGAGTCTATTGCAGTGGTGACGCTCAGCAGGTCGTTGCACCGGCTGGGCTGTAAGGTGACCCTGTTGGCCATGAATACGGCCAAGCACTACTCCGATATTACCCACATTCCTGATGAACTCAGCCATTACGAGCAGGTTCTTGCTGTCGAGGTCGATAACCGGGTGAAGCCCCTCGGCGCTTTTTTAAACCTCTTCTCGCGGGAATCCTATCATATCGCGCGTTTTGTTTCTCCGGCATTCCGGCGTGAGCTGAGCCGGCTGCTCAGCAGCCAGGAGTTCGATATCATCCAGTTGGAAACGCTCTATCTCGCGCCCTATATCCCTGTGGTGCGCCAGTATTCCGGTGGCCGGGCTGCCATGCGGGCGCACAATATCGAGCACGAGATCTGGCAGCGCATTGCCGGCAATACCGGCCTGCTGCCCAAAAGGTGGTACCTGAAGTACCTGGCCGGTAAGCTCCGGCGCTATGAGCTGGAACAGTTCAATGCTTACGACATCCTGGCGCCTATTACCCAACGCGACCTCAGCCTTTTCCGTTCGCTGGGGTACAACCGCCCGGCCGTCGTCACGCCTATCGGCCTCGACAGCCAGCAGTATGTGCCGGATTACAGTAGTTACAGGCGGCCTGTTTCGCTTTCCTTTATCGGGTCATTGGACTGGATGCCCAACCAGGAAGGGCTGAAATGGTTCCTCGACGAAGTATGGAGCAAGGCCCACGATATATTTCCCGGGCTGGAGCTCCATATTGCCGGCCGCAATACGCCCTCCTGGATCGGGCAACTGCGTTTGCCCAATGTCTACGTTCACGGGGAAGTGCCTGATGCAGGAGCTTTCATTAATCAGCACAGCCTCATGGTGGTGCCCCTGTTGTCGGGCAGCGGTATGCGGGCGAAGATCCTGGAAGGTATGGCGCTGGGCAAGGTGGTGTTGGCCACCAGCATAGGCCTGGAAGGCATTGGCGCCAGCGATAAAAGAGAAGTTTTGGTGGCCGATACCCCCGGCCAGTTTATCAGCAGTATAACCTACTGTTATGAGCAGGCCGATGTGCTCGAACAGATGGGAAAGGCTGCGCGGTCGTTCGTGGCCCGGCATTATGACAGCCTTCAGATTGCCCGCCGGTTGCTGGATGCCTACACCGGGCTGGCAGTTGAGGCCTGTTCATAAAAATGGCGATTCCAAATGATGGAGCTACTACTCGAGATCATATTCTGGCTTTGTTTCGGCAGCATAGCATATACCTATCTGGCGTACCCCGCCCTGCTGCATTGGCTGGCCCGGGGGCTGAAAGCGTCCCCACCGGTGCTGGCGCCCGGCGAGCAGTGGCCCATGATGACCGCTCTGATGTCGGTGTACAACGAAGAAAGCGTGATCCGGCAGAAGCTGGACAGCCTGGTGGCCCTGGATTACCCCAAGGACAGAATGGCCCTGTTCATCGGCTCCGATTGCTCATCAGACGGTACCAATGCGGCCGTCGAAGCGTATGCGGCGCGTTACCCTTTTATTCATTTTTACCCTTTTGAACAGCGCCAGGGCAAACCCGGCGTGATCAACCAGCTGGCGCGGCAGGCTGCTGGCCATTGGCCGATAGGGCAGGATCATGTTTTCGTGATCACGGACGCCAGCGTCATGCTGGAGCCCCGGGTGTTCTACTGCCTGGCGCGCCATTTCAAGGACCCCGCGGTTGGGCTGGCCGATGCACACCTGGTGCATACCGGTATGAAAGCTGCAGGCATCTCCAAGGCCGAAAACCAGTACATATCCACTGAGGTGCGCCTGAAGCACCTGGAAGGCCTGGTTTGGGGTGCGATGATCGGGCCTTTCGGAGCCTGTTATGCCGTGCGTTCCAACCGCTTTGTGGAAGTGCCCCCGGCATTTTTAGTGGATGATTTTTATATTGCCATGAAAGTGCTGGAGGCCGGCGATAAAGCGATCAATGACCTGGAAGCCATCTGTTACGAGTCGGTGTCCCATGAGGCCAGCGAAGAATACCGGCGCAAGGCCCGCATCTCGGCGGGCAATTTTCAGAACCTGGCCGTTTTCCGCCACCTGTGGTGGCCTCCGGTGGGGCAACTGGCATTCGCCTTTTTTTCCCATAAGGTGCTGCGTTGGATGGTGCCTTTCGCTATTATCCTGATGCTGCTCACCTGCGGGCTTCTGGGGTTGACGGGCAACTTATTTTATCTCATATTGTTCTGCCTAATGGTAGGAGGGCTCAGCCTGGTACCCTTGCTTGATGGCCTGCTCAATCGCTGGAACGTCAACCTCTTACCGCTTCGGGGCGCTCATTATTTTATCATGATGAACCTGGCGCTGCTGGAGGGCTTTTTCAAATACATAAAAGGGATTCGATCCAATGTCTGGGAACCAACTAAAAGAAACTAGCCTGGAGATCACGCTCGATAACATCGAGGATGCTATTGAGGATATCAGGTCCGGAAAGGTGGTTATCGTAGTAGATGACGAAGACCGGGAGAATGAAGGGGACTTTATCTGCGCAGCGGAATGCGTGACACCAGAGATCATCAACTTCATGGCCACCCATGGCCGCGGCCTGATCTGCGCCCCTATCGATGAGAAACGGGCCGACGAGCTGGGCCTTGATATGATGGTCTCTTCCAATACGGCCCTACACGAAACGGCCTTTACGGTGTCCATCGACCTTATAGGGCGTGGGTGCACGACCGGTATCTCTGCTTATGACCGCGCTACCGGCATCAGGGCCCTGGTGGACCCCTCCATTCAGCCTTCGGATTTTGCCCGCCCAGGCCATATTTTCCCGCTCAGGGCAAAGTCGGGCGGCGTGTTGCGCCGCACCGGCCATACGGAGGCGGCCATCGACCTGGCCCGGCTGGCCGGCTTTTACCCTGCCGGCGTGCTGGTCGAGATCCTCAACGAGGACGGCACCATGGCGCGCCTGCCGCAGCTGGTGAAAACGGCCCGCAAATTCGATATGAAGATCATCGCCATCAAAGATCTGGTGGCCTATCGGATGCGCACCGAGCGCATCATCAAACAGGAGGTTGCGGTCAGCCTGAAGACCAGGTACGGCATTTTCGATGTGCTGGCCTACCGGCAGATCACGACCAACGATATCCACCTGGCCATAAAGTGCGGCGACTGGGAGCCTGGCGAAGCGGTATTGGCCCGGGTGCACTCTTCTACCGAAACCGGCGAAGTGCTGGGCTCGCTGTTCGATGATTACGGCACCAAGCTGCAACGTGCTATAGAGATGATCAGCCAGGAAGGTAAAGGTGTTCTCCTGTACATGCGCCATGGCGAGAAATCGGATGCCATCCTGCACCGCCTACATACCTGCCTCAAGAAACAGGTGGGCGACGAACCCGTCGACTACGATATCCGCGCCGATATGGAGCAGCGCGACTATGGCGTCGGCGCACAGATCCTGCACGACCTGGGCGCTACCCGGATCAGGCTGATCACGAATACGCCGCGCCGCAGGGTCGGCCTGGTCGGTTATGGCCTGGAGATATTAGAAAACGTACCTTTTTAACTGTGAGCATGCGGTACGAACGCAAATTCAGGTTGGAGGATATCTCTCAGCAGGCAGCCGGTTTGCTCGTACGCATGCACCCCGCCGGTTTCCGTCAGCATTACCCGGCCCGGTGGGTCAACAACCTGTATTTCGACTCCCCTGCGTATGATGCTTTTCAGGACAATGCTTCCGGCGCCCCGCAACGGGCGAAATACCGCCTGCGCTGGTACGGGCGCCCTTTTGAGCACTTGCAATTGCCGGTGTTGGAGGTGAAATGGAAGGAAGGTGAAGCCGGGTCGAAAAAGGCCTTCCCTTTGGAAAACGGCCCCTTTGCCCTGTCTCAGCTCGACGAGCTGGCCGGGCACTGCCGGCATATCCTCGGTTTGGGCAAAGCCCTCCAGCCGGTGCTTTTCAATTCTTATTACCGCTCGTACTGGATAGCCGCCGATGCCCGGTTCCGGCTGACGATTGATAGCAGTATGTGTTTCGGCCCCTGCAGGGCCACAAGTTCCGCCTTACTCCCTTACACCCTGCCGGGTACTGTCATCGAAGTGAAATACCCCGTCAATGCGGATGCCGACAGCGATCTCATTTTTCAAAACTTCCCTTTCCGGCGTACCAAAAGCTCGAAGTATGCGTCCGGCCTCGGGCTCGTATACGGCTAAAGAATGCGTTGATCTTACTGTTCACCCTCCCTTTTCCTGCCCAGCCCCAGTATGGAGGGGTTGAGGAATTTTACCTTGATCAAAGCCCAGAGGAATAAAAGGGCGAATGCGCCAATGCCTATCGAGATGAGGACGTGGCCCTGGAGTTGCGGTTCGAGGAAAAACCGCAGCAGGAAGGTGGCCAGGACGTAGAGGATGATGAAAATATTGGAAGGCAACCTGCCCAATCGGAACTTCATATCAGGCTCTTGTTTAGCTGGTTTGTAAGGAGAACCGGCAACGGTAGGCCGGTAACTACTACTTGGTTCCCGGCCTGCCATCCGGTGCATCTTGCATCAATCACATATTCTTTGAACACTAAATATATGCTCCGGAAAGCCTGGAGATACGGGGGGCGTACCCCCGGCTTTCCGGAACAAGGTGTTCGCATCAATGCGCCTGTGCGCCGCCGGCGCCGCGCGGGATGCGGATATCTTCCGCGAGGTGTTGGATGCGCTCTGGCGGGGCAGGCGTCATCCGGGATACTGCAATCGTAACGATCAGGTTCAGGGCCATGCCTATCGTGCCGATCCCTTCAGGCGAAATGCCGAACAGCCAGTGGTCAGGCGTGCTGGCGGCCGGGTTGATAAACTTGAAATATAGGATATAAACGGCCGTGAAGAGGATACCGGTGATCATACCCGCGATGGCGCCCTGCTTGTTGGTGCGCTTGTCGAAAACCCCCAGGATAATGGCCGGGAAGAAAGACGAAGCCGCCAGGCCGAAGGCGAAGGCCACCACCTGAGCAACGAAGCCCGGCGGATAGATGCCGAGCAGGCCGGCCAGTACAACGGCAACGCCAGCTGCGATACGGGCAGCGAGCAGTTCGCCACGCTCCGAGATCTCGGGGTTGATGGCGTTTTTCAGCAGGTCGTGCGAAATGGCGCTGGAGATCACCAACAGCAGGCCGGCAGCAGTGGATAGTGCCGCCGCCAAACCACCCGCAGCAACCAGTGCAACGACCCAGTTCGGCAGGTTGGCGATTTCCGGGTTGGCCAACACCATAATGTCGCGGTCGGGAGTGAACTCGTTAGCCTCTTTATCAGCCACGTATTGAACAGCGCCGTCGCCGTTTTTGTCCTCCATCGTGATCAGGCCGGTCTCCGCCCAGTTGTTCACCCAGGGCGGCAGTTTGTCGAAGTTCACTTCGGCTACCGACTGGATCATGTTCGTGCGTGCGAAAGCGGCGACAGCAGGGGCCGTCGTGTAGAGTATAGCGATGAACAGCAGCGCCCAACCGGCGCTGGAACGTGCATCTTTGACACGAGGCACGGTAAAGAAGCGAACGATCACGTGGGGAAGCCCTGCGGTGCCGACCATCAGGGCGGCCGTGATGCAGAACACGTCGATCATGGGCTTGGAACCAACCGTATACTGGGCAAAGCCGAGTTCCTGGTTGAGCCCGTCGAGCTTATCCAGCAGATAGGTGCCGTCCGACAGAGTGCCTCCGAAGCCGAGCTGCGGAATGGGGTTGCCCGTCATCTGCAACGAGATGAAGATGGCCGGCACGAGGAAGGCGAAGATCAGCACGCAGTACTGGGCCACCTGGGTGTAGGTGATGCCTTTCATGCCGCCCAAAACCGCGTAAATGAATACGATGGCCATGCCGATGACCACGCCCAGGTTGATAGGCACTTCGAGGAAGCGGGAGAATACGATGCCCACGCCCCGCATCTGCCCGGCGATGTAGGTAAAGGAAACGAATAAGGCACAAACAACCGCCACGACGCGCGCCGTCTGGGAATAGTAGCGCTCACCAATGAAATCGGGCACGGTGAACTTGCCGAACTTACGCAGATAGGGCGCCAGTAAAAGGGCGAGCAGGACGTAACCGCCCGTCCACCCCATAAGGTAAACGGCGCCGTCATACCCCATGAAGGAGATCAGGCCTGCCATCGAGATAAAGGAAGCTGCCGACATCCAGTCGGCTGCAGTGGCCATGCCGTTTGCGATGGGCGGCACGCCGCCGCCGGCAACGTAGAATTCTTTCGTAGAGCCGGCCCTCGACCATATAGCTATGCCGATGTATATGGCAAAAGAAAAGCCAACCAATATAAAAGTCCAAGTTTGAACACTCATTGTCTGGAGTTTTTTTTGATGGTGTAAAATCCGGGCAGGGCTCCGCGTGGCGCTATCCTGGTATCCTCGATCCCTGCGCTTTCAAGCCAGGTAGCCTTTAGCCCGCTTGATTATTTTTCGTGTACATCGTACTTCTCATCCAGCTTGTTCATAAGCCAGACGTAAACGAAGATGAGGACGACGAAAACATAAATGGAGCCCTGCTGGGCAAACCAGAAGCCCAGTTTGAACCCGCCGATACGAACGGAATTGAGCGCATCGGCGAAGAGGATACCGGCGCCGTAGGATACGGCAAACCAGATGAGCAAGAGTATTAACAGGTACCGAAGGTTCTCTTTCCAGTAGGCCTGTAGGTTAGTCTTTGACATACGCTAGGGTTTTTGTAAAAGAATGGAAGGTTTGATGAAGCTTCTAAAGGTAATAGTTTATCACAAATCCTATAGGAATATGTGGGCCTGTACTCGAAGTTGCTGTACATCCTGCGGGTCGCCGTTGGCATCCAGGCCACCTTCCCGCAGGTCGCCGTTGACGCTGTGATACTCCAGGGTCAGCTTGGCGTTATGCCCGTTGATGAAGTAGTTGATGCCGATATCGAGGGTGCCGGAAGGGCCGTCGAAGCCATCGTAATTGGCTGCCTGCATCGCGACATAGGGCATGAAGCGCGACTTGGGGAACTTATATCCGAGCTGGCCATAAATGACGTTGCCTGTACCGGCCCAGCGGCTGACATAATTCTCTCCGTAGTTGAAACGCATATAGGCAGCATAAGCACTGAAGCAGTCGTCGCCGGCCAGCGGCATGTCAACGAATGCATCAACGGCAAAGTGGCTGACGCTCTCGTGTTCGCCGGTACTGTTGTTATACATACCATTGGGGTGGGCGAAGAAACCGGCGCCCAGGGCCAGTACCTTCTTACTGCCCAGGTAGGTGCCTACATTGTAGGGCAGCTTCGTCGATTCCTTGTCGAAGAGGTTGTAGCGGAAATACCCTTCGATAATGGTGCTACCTACAGGGTCGCCGTTTTTGTCCGGTTGGGTAAAACCGTTATAGGACAGGCCGCTGTCCTTGAGGCCGCGGTCGGCAGTCAGGCCGTTGCGCCCGGGGTTGTTGATGGCAAGGCGGTAGTCGAACTTGCCGATCTCGCCTTTGGCGTAGATGCCGAGGTGGCGTGCAAACTGGTCGGTAATGGCCAGCGAATGCCAGGCCACAAAGGGCCGGCTCTGGTCGAGCGTCATGAAATTGAGCGTGCTTTGGCTCGACAGGCGGCTGAGCCCGTTCCAGTAATGCAGGCCGCCGCCAATGAACAGCGCATTGTCGCCCGACACCTTGAACTCCGTCCAGGCGCCGTGAAGGAACAGCTGGGCCGCATCGGCGCCCGAGTTGTTGCCCAATGGCGACAGGTTGTCCGGGGTCAAAGAGTTCAACCCGAAATGGGTGAGGATCAAAAAACGGGGCGAGACCTGTGCATAGGCCAGTATGCGCGAGCGACGCACCTGGGCCGACACCTGAAGCTTGGCATCTTCAACCGCCATGTTGTTGGTCTGTAACCACTGCTGGTGCCAGATGATAAAACGCACATACTTGTTGCCATCTTCCGAAAGCTTGAGCATCAGAGGCTTGTAGGAGTGGTCTACCTCGGGTTTCTGAGCTTCCTGTGCAGATGCGGCCCAGGACAGGCCCAACACGAACGCCAGAAGGGGGAATAGCCGGAGTAGTCGTTTTTCGTTCATAAATTTCTGTTTTAGCATGATTGATCGGACTTAACTCTGGCTAAAGTATCTAGTTATCTATATATATACAAGCTTTTCTTTGAAAAAATTTACAGCCCGCGGAATATTCTACTATTTCTGTACGCCAAGCCCGTAATTATATAGCGATTCGAGCCCATTTTAGTAATGGCGGAAACGGATGAGTAGGGGAGGAGACAGGTGG
Organism: Lewinellaceae bacterium; assembly: GCA_020636255.1. Lineage (GTDB taxonomy): Bacteria > Bacteroidota > Bacteroidia > Chitinophagales > Saprospiraceae > JACJYE01. The sequence goes on along the minus strand of JACJYE010000006.1, from coordinate 89,284 downwards.
AAGGAAAATAAATAGCTATATATGTATGCTGGTTCATGTTCGATGCACCAGGCTATAGGGCCAGACAATGGCAGTCAGATTGCAGGCCGGGCAGCAATATACACACAGAGCCTCCGTGTATCTCTGTGTCCTGAGTTGCTCAGATCACCTTTATTAGTGTCTTGATGATCTCGTAATATTCTTCCTTGCAGAGCGAGTAGAGGGAGTTTTTACCGTCGCGTTCGACATTGACGATGTTCTTGCTTTTCAGGATGCGAAGGTGGTGGGAAGCGATGGCCTGTTCGATCTTGAGCTGGCTGTAAATGTCCGTCACGGTCATTTGCCTGTTGTTGAACAGCAGGTCGATCATGGCGATGCGGATGGGGTGGGCGATAGCACGTAGTGTTTCAGTAGAGTCTTCCAGAAAATTGTTGTTAAAGTGTGTTTTCATCATCCCGCTTCTTGGACATTCAATAGTAGTGATTAAAACAAATATAAACATCTAATTGCATAAATATATCGATATTTATTGCAAAAAGTTCCCATACCGGAATTTCAGCCTTTATGGAAAATACCATACCACACCGGGTTTACGATTTTTTGAAAAACTTTCCGCCCTTTAACCTCCTGGGCCGTGAAGTGTTGTTGAAGATCGCAGGGCAGGCCATCGTCTTGTACCGCCGGCCGGAAGAACTGGTCTTCCGGCAGGGCGATGAGCCGGGTACTCATTTTTATATCGTGCGGGAAGGAGCGGTACAGCTGTTGCGCGAAACGAATGGCGAAAGCGTGCTCATCGAGCAGTGCGACGAAGGCGACCTCTTTGGCCTGCGCCCTCTGCTGGCATCCGACCAGTATGCCCTCACGGCCAGGGTGTCGGAAGAAACGCTGTTGTATGCCATCCAGGTGGAAACGTTCCGCCAACTGCTGGAAAGCAACCCTAAGGTCGCCTTTTATCTGGCCACCAATTATGCCGTAAGTGCGGGCGACCGCTATAAGGGTTACAAGCCCAGCCTTTTCCTGGAAAAGGACAAGCTGACGGACAGCAGCTTCTCGCTGTTGGAAGTCCAGTCGCTGGAAAAGAGCAAAGACCCCGTCACCTGCCTGCCGGGCACGCCGGTCCGCGAAGCAGCCGCCATTATGTCGGCCCGGGAGGTAGGCTCTATCATCATCGTTAACGAGCAGTTTGCACCGGTGGGCATCGTGACGGATAAAGACCTGCGCAAAAAGGTGGCCACCGGCGAAGTACCGCTGGACAGGCCCGTGAGCGCTATCATGTCGAGCCCGGTGGTGACGGTAGGGCCTAACATTACGGTGGCCGATGTGCAGATCGAAATGGTCAAACACCGCATCAACCACCTTTGCGTTACCGAAGACGGGACGAACGCATCGAGGGTGGCAGGCGTGCTGTCGGAACACGATCTGATGGTAATGCAGGGCAACAACCCCGCAATCCTGGTGCGGGAGGTGCGCCGCTGTAACGATGCCGCCGGGCTTCGCCAGGTACGCGAGCGGTCGGAAGAGCTCCTGAAGAAATACATCTACCAGGAAGTGTCTATTTCCTTCATTTCCACCGTCATGACGGAGGTCAACGACGAGATCATCAAACGCGCTGTTGCCCTGGCGGAATCGGAAATGGACAAGGAAGGACACGCCCGGCCTGCGGCAGGTTACTGCTGGCTGGCCCTGGGCAGCGAAGGCCGGGAAGAACAACTGCTTCGCACCGACCAGGATAACGCTCTGCTGTTCGCCAATGTACCGGCAGCGGAGCTCGAACCTACGCGGGCCTATTACCTCAAACTTGCAGGCAAGGTTACCGAGGCCCTGCACCAGGTAGGCTTCGAGTACTGCCCGGGCGATATGATGGCCAGCAACCCGAAGTGGTGCCTGTCGCTGGACGAATGGAAAAAGCAGTTCTCCGAGTGGATCATCGAGCCCAGCCCCAAGGCCGTCATGTTGTGCACCATCTTTTTTGACTACCGCCCGGTGTACGGCGACGGCAGCCTGACGGAAGAGCTGACGCGCCATATCTTCGACGCTATCGCGGAGCAGTCTATCTTCCTCTCTTTCTTGTCAAAAGACGCCCTGCAGAACCCGCCTCCTCTGACCTTTTTCCGCAACTTCGTGGTGGAGAGCAGCGGCGAGCACAAAAACGAGTTCGACATCAAGTCGCGCGCCATGATGCCGCTGGCCGACGCCGCCCGGGTGCTGATCCTGAACGCCCGGGTAGCTAAGGTCAATAACACCTTCCGCCGCTTCGAGAAACTGGCGGAGCTCGAACCCAGCAACAAAGAGCTCTTCGAGCAGGCCGCCGACGCCTACGAGATACTCATACGTTACCGGGCCCTTCAGGGCCTGCGCAACCACGACTCGGGCCGCTACTTCGACCCTTCCGAACTGGCCAAAATGGAGCGCATCAACCTGCGCAACTGCTTTCAGCCGATCAAGGACCTGCAGTCGCTGCTGCGCACGCGCTTCCAGTTGTCGTTTATGGGGTAGAGGGAGGTTATCCAAATTTTTTCTGCTAATTTAGGCGTTGCAATCTGTGAACATCAAAAATCTGCCCATGTCCCGCAATTACGACCTTTCAGACCCTACCGACCTGGAGCTGCTCAAGTCCGACTTCGAGGCCATCTCGCCGGATGAATGGCAGGAGTATATCGACCTCAGCCTGGAGGACGGTTACAAGAAAAAATTCTCCTATGACGAACGCGGCTGCCTGATGATCGCACGAAAGAAAGCCCTGTATAAAGGCTACCCCTCCCCCAAACAGATGGTATGGGCGCTCAAACTGGCGGATAAGATGGAAGAATTGAAAAAAGGGGAAGCGGAAGACTGAACAGTTAAAACAACCAGTCCAGCCGCATACCTGCAGGGCCCATATCCAGGTGCATGCCTTCGGGCAGGCGGTATGGGGTGCGGTGTAGTTTGGGAACAAAATACCCTACAGCAGCGCCGACGGCATAACCTGCGATGACATCACTGGGGTAGTGTTTGCCGGCCTTCACCCTCAGGTAACCGGTAACGGCTGGCAGCGCGATGGCCGCTCCCCACACCACGGGTTTCCATTTGCTTTCGGGGTAGTAATCGGAGAACACCCGGGCCGCAAAAAAGCTGTTGGATGCCACACAGGATGTGTGGCCCGAAAAAAAGGAAGCTCCTGCCGTGAAAGTCTGCTTGCTCTCCAGCGCCGTTTTCTCGCTCAGCACGAACGGGCGCGGGCGGCGTATGGATGTTTTCGCCAGCACTGTGAGCCCCGCGTTGAGCAATGCCACCTCGCCATAGGCCACCGAGATCCTCCCGAACTCCCTGCGGCTGGGCTTGCCCGCCAAAAAGAGCGCAGGAAGCAGATAGGAGCCTTGCATGAAATAATCGCTCGCCTGCCGCGCAGGTTCCGAACTCATCCCCACGGCCACGCGGTCGAAAGCGTTGACGCCCTCTACCTGGAAACCGTTGATCTCCGCAGGCGTATACAAAGGCGTTTGGGTACTGAGCAACTGCCCAATACCCAAGCTGGCCACTCCGGCGCCAAATACCGCCGCTTCCTGTTTCCAGTTCAGCTGGTAGGTGGTTGTGTATGTGTTCTGGCTCCACAGAGGCCCCTGGAAAGATAGGGCAGCAATCAAAATCGCTATTCGGAACATATATGCTCGGGATGTTTAAACCGTAATAAACACCCAAATTTCCGAATTTATTTTGGCATTCTCTGTGATCTGTGTAACAAATACGAGCACTACCCCTGAAATCAGGGTTTTTTAGGCACCTCGTTCTGTATCGGCGGCACCGACCGCAGGTAGGCGAAGATGGCCTTTACCTCTTCATCCGACAGGGCGGTGTGCGGGCGCATCGGGTAGCGGAGCGGGCTGCCATCGGGCCGCTGCCCGTACTTAAGGGCCTGGATGAACGCCTGTTCCGTGTATTTTCCGATGCCCGTTTCATCGTCGGGCGTCAGGTTGGCCGAATAGATGGTATTGCCATCCATGTCCAGCAGCTCATTGCCGCCGCCGTAATACCCTTTGGATTGCTCAGGCACCAGCCGGCTGTTGGAGGTGAAACTGGCGGAATGGCAATCGTAACAGGAGTACAGGCCGTCGGCCAGGTACCGGCCCCAGGCCAGCTGGTTGAGGGTGTCGGGCTGAGGAACAGGCTGATCAGGGAAAGCGGCGGGCTTCAGCACGAACTGCAATAACAGCTTGCCCAGGAATGCGTATTTCGACTTAAGCGGCTCATGAGCCGATGGCTGAACCCTTGGGTTGTCTGAGCGCAGATAGGAAATGATAGCATAAAGGCCTTCGTCGGAGACCATGGGGAACTGCGGCATGATGGCGGCAAAGGAGCCGTCGCGCCGCAGGCCGGTGCGCAGGAAGTAGTAGAGTTCGCTATCCGTCCATTTCCCAATGCCGTGCTCGGGGCTCTGGGTGATATTTGCGGAATAGAACTGTCCGAAAACGGGCGGCACGTCCTCCAGCTTTTTACCGCTGAGCTTGTCGTCTTGGCCGGTATGGCATTCATTGCAAAGCATGGAAGCGATGCGTGCGCCTTCGGCTATGCGTTCAGGGGTGTGTACGATCGTGATCTCCGGAATTTCCGGAGCATCGTAGGTGGGCGCCGGTGCAAACTGGATATAAGCGGCGGCAAGGCCGGCCAGGAGGAGAATTCCTCCAAAGACATAGGCTGTGATCTTAAGTGCTTTTTTCATGATACGTGCGGTGATTTTCCGATTTAGAAAACCGACGCACTGCCTGGGCCGCACAAAATGAGAGATTTTTTTGAAATGGCTGAAAAACACCCTTAGCGCCCTTAGCGGGCCCCCTCTGGGCGATCCCGCGAAGTACGCGAAGGTTACGCGAAGTACGCCAAGAAGGGTGAAAAACACCCTTAGCGCCCTTCGCGCGCCCTTCGCGCCTTTGCGGGAACCAGCTCCGCGTTCTTTGCGTCCGCGGTTCAATTTATGCCGGGAAAACCTCAGCGCTTACTGCTGAGGCAGCGCCCGGGCATCTTACAGGGATATTCTGCGAATAACCGGGAGGGGCAATATACCCTCTATTGATTATCCACTCCGGTGGGCGCCGGCGTGCTGCCTTCGGCGGGAGGGTCCGACAGGACCTCGCCTTTGATGCGCAGCACGTGCTGCCCTTCGTCGTCGTTGGTGGTCAGCGTCACCGTCTTGCTGAACTTTCCGATTCGGTCGGTAGCATAACGCACTTTGATGACGTTGCTTTGCCCCGGCATGATGGGCTCTTTGGGCCATTCCGGTACCGTACAGCCGCAGCTGCCGCGGGCGTTGCTGATGATTAGGGGTGCATCACCCGTGTTGGTGAACTTGAACTCCCGGTAGGGCTCTCCATTGTGCGGGATGGTGCCGTAATCGATCTCCATGGTTTCAAAAGCAATGACGGGTTTTCCACCAGTATCGCTGGCGGGCTCCGCAGTAGTGTTCTGAGCGAACATGAGCGGCATGGCCATCAGGCAGAAGGCCGCCACTGAAAACAATCTTTTCATGAGCTTAATACTATTTTTTGAGTGAAAAGAATAATATCGATACCCCTTGCCGCTCAGGCATGGGGGTATACCTTTGTTGAAAGATGGCCATGTCAGGCCGGGCCGTAGAGCTGGAAGGCGTGGTAAAGCAGGAACAAACGGGAGGGCGCCACAGTAGCGTATCTCGCGGTGTTTGTCAGGCGGCCATCCAGGCGGTGGCATTGGGAGAAAGCGATTCGCGCCGCCAAGCCTGCCAGGCCGGGAAAACTCCCCCAATGGCCATTCCTGTCGAACGACAGCCCATCGAGCGCCGGGCTGTTCGTTACTTCTTCGGCAGCGATAGGAGGGAAGCCGGGTTTGTGGCAATAACCGGCCAGCAGGGGGCTTGTTACTGCTCCCACCAGCGCGAATATTACCAATATGGCCAGCTTTTTTACCACGGCATTTTGATGTTGGAACCGCAATATGGCAATTTTTCGGTTTCCCTGAAACTGTCAGGGGCCCTTTCGTATAAAATCTCCAATGGAGCACTTATTTTTTGAACACTGCATTAGCTGCCTGCCAGTTTGCTGTTTCCACGGCTATAGGAAAAATAGACTACCAGCCCGGCCGCCAGCCAGATGAGGAAGCGCAACCAGTTGGTATAGCCCAGTTCCGACATGAGGTACAAACAGCTCAGCAGGCCCAGCACCGGGATGAGGCTTAGCCGCCGCACGAAAGACACTATGCCAAGCGCCAGGGCAACCAACCCGAAAGGCAGGTAGGGGAGCTTGTGTTGCAGCTCACCCCAGGCAAAGAACTTCGCCATGTCGCCGTGCTCGAAAAAAGCAGGCCAGGCATCCGGATAGGTTATCATGCTGAATGCCGCAGCACCGGCCAGCAGTAGTGGCGCCAAATACCGGCCGTTGATATAGGGCACTCTGTATCCGCCCTGTTGCTGCTCTTCTTCCTTCATGAGCAGTACGCCGCCACATACGATCACGAAGGCGAACAAAGTGCCGATACTGGTCAGGTCAGTCACCTCCGTCAGGTTCATGAAAAGGGCCGGGATGGCCACGACAAATCCGGTCACCACCGTAGAGAACGAAGGCGTCTTGAAACGCGGGTGAATGCGCGAGAAAACCGGCGGGAGCAGGCCGTCGCGGCTCATGCTCATCCAGATGCGGGGCTGGCCCAACTGGAAGACCAGCAGCACACTGGCCATAGCGATCAGAGCCGTGAAAGCGATAATGCCGCTTGCCCAATCCAGCCCGATGTGTTGGAAAACGAAAGCGAGCGGGTCTCCGACAGCCAGCTCTTTATAAGGCACCATACCCGTCAGCACCAGGGCTATGAGCACGTACAGTACCGTACAGATGACGAGGGAATAAATGATGGCCCTGGGCAGGTCGCGCTTTGGGTCACGGCATTCTTCGGTGGTAGTGCTGATGGCGTCAAAACCGATGTACGCGAAGAAGACGGCAGCAACTCCTTTCATTACGCCTCCGAAACCATTGGGGTTGAAGGGCGACCAGTTATTGGGGTGCACGTAAAAAGAACCGACGGCGATCACCCCGACCACTACGGCCAGTTTGAGGGCCACCATAATGTTGTTGGCCCGGCGCGTCTCCCGTATCCCGATGTAGATCAGTATGGTGATCAGAAAAACGATGAGTAGGGCTGGCAGGTCGGCAATGAGCCGCAGGCCTCCCAAGCTAGGCGCCTGAACCCAGGCCTCGTAACCGGTACGGACGGCCCCCGGAATTTGCTCGAGGGGTGTGCCCTGGGCCAGCAGCCCGGAAGCTTCTTTAAAAGCCCGCGCGGCGCTCAGGTAGTCCATCGTGAGGTAGCCGGGGATGTGCAACCCGAAGCCGGTGAGAAAGCCCGTCAGGTAATCGGACCAGGAAATGGCAACGGCTATATTGCCGATGGCGTATTCCAGCAGCAGGTCCCAGCCGATGATCCAGGCGATCAGCTCACCGAAGGAGACATAAGCATAGGTATAGGCACTGCCCGAAACGGGGACGGAGGAAGCAAATTGCGCATAACACAAGGCGGAAAACCCACAGGCCACAGCCGTAAAGATGAAGAGCAGCGTGATGGCCGGCCCTCCGTTGGCGGCGGCGTTGCCGATGGTCGAGAAGATGCCTGCTCCAACGATGGCTGCAATGCCGAAAGCGGTCAGGTCGCGCACGTTGAGGGCCTTCTGCAGGCCTGTATGCGCTTCCTGGTCTTCCAGAGATTGAATGGGTTTCCTGCGGAAAAGCTCTGACATGGACGACATAGGTGATCGGGTTTGTAGTATGACGCTGAAAACCCGGCAGGCCACGGAATGCGGGTGCCTATCAGCCGGGGGTGGGTTTTCGTCTCACAAAATGCCACAATGGCCGAGAAAAATGAAAGCCCGCAGCAGAAGCCTTGAATTTTATGCCTCGATATTCGAACTTTATCTTTTCAAGCCGCTACCTGGCTGCCAAGTTAAATAAAAAAACTTTCTGTCGTGGAACCTGGAAAAATAATAGACTACGCCGCTAAAACCATAAAAGAGAAAATCATGAACGACAACAGCGAACGCTCCAAACATGCCGAGACCATCATCCGCAACCACGTGATATGGTCGATGGGAGCCGGCCTGATCCCCGTGCTGGTCGCCGATGTCTTCGCCGTCAGCGCCCTGCAGCTCGACATGATCCGCCAGCTGTGCCGGGTGTACGATGTCAATTTTTCGGAAACTCAGGGCAAGGCCATCGTGACTTCCCTGACGAGCTCGACCATTGCCCGTGTGACTGCCGGCAGCATCGTTAAGCTCGTACCTCTGATCGGCCCCATTATCGGCGGCGTCACAGTGTCTGTTTTCGCCGGCGCGTCTTCTTATGCCCTGGGCCAGGTGTTCAAAAAACATTTCGAGTCCGGCGGCACCATCCTCGATTTTGACCCCGCACGCCTGAAGAAGCTTTACAAACAGCAGTTCGAAAAAGGCAAGAAAATGGCCGAGCAACTGCGCAAGGACGACAAGGCCCGCAAAGAGGCCGAGGAGGCGGAGCGCAAAGCCCAGGATGCCGCTGCGAAAGCCGCGAAGGAAGCTGCGGAAAGGGAAAAAAAGGCAGGCGCTGAGGCTCCTCCGGAAAACAAGGACGTTATTTCCCGCCTCAAGGATATCGCCCACCTTCGCGATGAAGGCATCATCTCCGAAGCGGAATTCCAGGAAATGAAACAAAAACTGATCCGCGAATTCTGAGTGGCTTAGAACCTGCTGATGGAGGGCGCGACAACGCGTCAAGCACGGATCAATTATTCTCCCTCCAGATACTGCTCCGCCAAGTCCGGCTTCGGCAGGCTGCATTCGCAATAACGATAGAAAGCGAGCAGCCTGTTCAGCCCAAAATGGGACACCTCTACCTTTTGGAAAAAATACCGCAGGACTTCCTCCACCTCGTTGGCGGTATTGACGTGCTCGTGCCGCATCAGCAGGCCGTAATCCAGGCCGTATTTCAGGCGGAACTCCAGGCCGGTACTGAGCATCCAGCCCAGCTTCCAGCAGGGCGAGCCTTCGTTGGGTATTGACACCCGCAGGCTGCCCCCCTGGCCGAGTAGCAGGCATGCTCTGGCCACTACTTTTGGCAGGGCGAGTACGTGTTCGAAAGTGGCTATGGCCGTGATCCGCTGGTACCGGTGATGTGCAGGCACCTCCTCGATGTCCGCGTAGATATGGCGTACGCGGGTTAATAGCGGCGAACCTTCGTACAGGGCGTTGAAGGGCTCCACGATATCGTATGGGCTCGTATCCTCGTAGCGGAGCTGGTTCAGGGTGCCGGCGCCGATCTCCAGCGTGGCCTTGTCGTCGCCAGGGGCCAGCCCGGCGGCTACTTTGCGGTGTAGCCAGGCTACCAGCTTCCGGGAAACGGACGATGCCGCCGTCAGCCCCTCCCGGTTGTTGCGGTAGTGTTCGACATAGATCTTTTGATAGGCAGGCGGCAGGGCCGGCCTTTCTTTGGGATATTGTGGGAAAATTTTCCGGCTCATTGCAGGCTGTTGAGGTATTCCTGGGGAACGTTGGAACCCATCGTGCGGGCTTTCTCTGCGTCCTGTAGGGCCTTTTCCCTGCTGCCCGTTTGGCTGTAAAAGACCGACCTGTTCAGGTAATAATCGCCGACACTGGGGTCGAGCCGGATGGAGCGGTTGAACTCAGCCTCGGCTTCCGGCATCCTGCCCAGCTTCTGGAGCAGTGTAGCGTGGAAGTTAACGACGCTGGCCTCGACGGGGTTGAGCTCAATGAGGCGGCCGCAGTCGGCCAGGGCAGCTTCCATATTCTGCATGTAATAATGGGTGAGCATCCGGTTGTTCAGTGCATCGTAGAAGCCGGGGTCGGCTTCGATGGCTTTGTCGAGGTCGGCCAGAGCAGCTTCGTAATTGCCCAGCGCAGCGTAGGCGCCGCCGCGGTTGGAGAGGGCTTTAGGCGCGCCGGGTTTCAGCTCCAGTGCTTTATTATAGTCTTCGATGGCCTGGTTGTAATCGCCCTGGTTGAAGTATAGGTTGCCCCGGTTGGAAAAGGCCAGGCTGTGCCCGGGGTTGACGGTTATGGCCTTGTTGTAATCGGCCATCGCCCCTTCCAGGTCGTTGTTCTCTTTTCGGGCCTGCCCCCGGTTGGTATAGGGGAGGGCCAGAAATGGCGACGTTTTACCTTCTTTGGGCGTCGCCTTGTCGATCACATCGGTGAACAGGCTTATACTGTCTGTAAATACCTGCACTCGTTGCATGGAAAGGGCCGCCAGCAGCAGGGCATACGCGCCCAGCCCGAAGGCCAGCCCCTGCCGCAGGGCCGGGCGGCGCTTTGACAGCCACACATACCCCTCTGCCAATACGAGGAAAATGCCTGTTCCCGAGAGGTAGATGTAACGGTCGGCCATCAGTACATCGCGTACCGCCATGAGCTGGGATAGTAGGATCAGGCCTGTATTGATCAGAAAGAAGCTCAGCCCAAAGACGATGGTTTTATTACCCCTGCGGGCTGCCACGACGAGCGCGGCGGCCAATCCTGCCAGGGCCAGCAGGCTCAGGTAGTAGGTAGCGGGCACCTGCCCCTGTTGCGGGTAGAAGTAAAAGAAGCTGAGTTCTGCCGGTACGATGGCCTTTGCCCAGTAGGCTACGATGGCGTAAGAGGCAAAGAGCAGGCGCTCCGTGAACCCGAACTGAAAAACGTTCAGGTTCTGCTCGATGCCCTTTGAAGCCGACAGGGTGACAAAGCCGAAGGCCAGCGCTATGGCAAGATAGGGTAACTTTTCTACCAATGCGCTGCTGCTCAGCCATTTGCGCCCCTGCAGGTAATCGATGAGGGGTAGGGTGGCAGCCAGCGTGATGGCCTGTTCCTTACACAGGCATGCCAGCAGGAAAAAAGCCAGGGACAGGGCAATCGCCCCGGCCTCCCGGCTTCGTGAAAACCGGATGTAGTAGAGCAGGGATACCAGAAAGAACAAGGTGGAAGTACCTACTTTCATGGATGCCGACATCCATGCCACCGATTCCACCTGGATAGGGTTGAGCGCGAACAGGGCCGCCACGACGATGGCGTAGGCCCGCTCTTTGAACAGGCGGCCAATCAGCAGGAAGACGAGCGCCGTGTTGGCCAGGTGGATCAGCAGGCTCACCAGCTTGAACAGGGCGGTGCTGCCACCGAATAACTTGGCCTGAAGCCCCATAAGTATCATAGCGACAGGGGCGTACTGGTTCCCGTAGAAAGCGGTGAACAGCTCCCGGGCAGACTCGAACGACAACTGCTGGATCAGCGGGTTATCTACGATGTACAGGTCGTCATCGTAGTTGATGAACTGCCCTTTGAGTATGGGCAGATAGGCCAGAAGGGCAGCAGCCAGTATGGCGCCCAGCCAGTAATAGTGGGTTGGCCGTGCTGTTGCTTTCTGCCGGGCCGGGCGGGTGGGGGGCGCCCCTTTTTTTTTACTTTTACTCATGGGTGTTCGTTTTTTCCTGGGGCGGTTCAAGCCCCGCCTGGGCTTTGATGAAATAGAGCGGACGCCCTTTGACTTCATTGAATATCCTGGCAATGTATTCTCCTACGATCCCCAGGTTGATCAGCACTACACCGCCGATGATCAGCAAAGTTAACATAAGTGACGCCCATCCCTGTATGGTCTTGCCCGATAGAAAGGAAAAAAAAATGTACAGGCCATAGGCCATGCCCAGCAGTGATACCAGCAGGCCGGTGTAAAAGGATATGCGCAGGGGGCGCGAAGAAAAGGAAGTGATGGCGTCGAGGGCCAGGCGGGCCATCCGGCTAAGGGTGTATTTTGTGTGTCCCGAAGCCCGCGCTGCTGCCTGGTATTCCACGACGGCCTGCCGGAAGCCCATCCAGCTGACCAGCCCCCGGGTGAAGCGGCTGCGTTCGGGGAAATGCAGGAAAGCGTCCACCGCTTTGCGGCCCATCAGCCGGAAGTCGGCGCCGGAGGGCTCGACCCTGGTGTCCGACAGGTAGCTCATGAGGCGGTAGAACAGCCCGGAGCTCAGCTTTTTGAATGCCCCGGTTTCCTGATGGTCGATGCGCCGGGTGTTGACAATGTCATAACCTTCCCGAAATTTTTCAGCCAGCAGGGGGATGGCTTCTGGTGGGTGCTGCAGGTCGCCATCCATGGTGATGACAAGAGCGCCCCGGGCGTACTGCAGGCCGGCCAGCAAAGCGGCCTGATGGCCGAAATTCCTGGAAAAAGAAATACCGCCAACCTTAGGGTCCAGAGCATGCACGGCGCTGATGCGCTCGAAGGTGCCGTCCCTGCTGCCGTCATCGATGAAGATGATCTCGTAGTCGCAGCCCATAGCCGCCAGTACGGCATGCAGGCGCTGGTACATGGGCTGTATGTTGCTTTCCTCGTTCAGGCAGGGGATGATGATGCTCAATAATTCTTTATCGTCCATAGTCCGGCGGTTTTCAGCCCGAAAGGCCAGGGGTCAGAATTTCCACCTGGCAAGGGGCTCTACATCCTGGCTGGCAAATGCTCCCTCGAGGTATTTGTAATACCCTGCAACGGCGATCATGCCGGCATTGTCGGTGCAGTACTCAAAGCGGGGGATGTAGGTATTCCAGCCCTTTTCTTTTCCCAGTTGCTCCAGCCCGGCCCTAAGCGCTGAATTGGCTGACACCCCTCCTGCGATAGCGACCTCCCGTACGCCGGCCTGATCGGCTGCCAGCGCCAGTTTTTTGAGCAGGATGCTGACGATTCGATTCTGTACCGATGCGCAGATATCCGTCAGGTTTTCGCCGATGAAATCCGGGTTGTTCGCTTTTTCCTGGCGAAGGAAGTACAGGATGGCCGTTTTAAGCCCGCTGAAACTGAAATCGAGGCCGGGGATCTGGGGCTCGGGGAAGTCGAATACAGGTTTCCCCTTTTGTGCCAGCCGGTCGATGAGCGGGCCGGCCGGGTAGTCGAGCCCCAGCAGTTTGCCTGTTTTGTCGAAAGCTTCGCCGGCGGCATCGTCGAGCGAATGCCCGATGACTTCCATGTCGAGGTGGCTATGCACCAGTACCAGTTGGGTATGCCCGCCCGACACGGTCAGGCATAGGAACGGGAAGGACGGCTTTGGCGGCTCTGCGAAGTGGGCCAGCACGTGGGCCTGCATGTGGTTGGCCTCCACCAAAGGGATCCCCAGGCTGAGGGCATAGGCCTTTGCGAAGGCCGTACCTACCAGCAGCGACCCGATCAGGCCAGGGCCCCGGGTGAAGGCGACGGCGTCAAGCTCTCGTTTGTTTACGCCTGCCTTCTGAAGGGCCAGCTCCACAACGGGCACGATATTGATTTGATGGGCGCGGGATGCAACCTCGGGCACCACCCCTCCGTATACGCTATGGGCTTCCTGGTTGGCCACACAGTTGCTCAACACCTCGCCATCGCGCAGTACCGCTGCCGAAGTGTCGTCGCAGGATGATTCTATTGCCAGAATAGTAATGCTCATTGGCAAAAAAAGAATAAGTAATTTATTAATTTCAGAGCTTGTTTGCGGGGGTATCCGTATCGCCAGCCGGTACAAAGAAAAACAATTGACCGAAAAAAAACTATTTGAAATGGCTGCAATTACAATGAAAAACAAAGCACAGGCTGTTGCAGAAGATGCCGGGCCCTCCCGGCAGCTTGCTGTGAAGGGCGGGGAGGGCAATTGTGTCGTTTCCGCAGGAACCAGGATAGAAGGAGGCTTCAGTTCGTCGGAGAACATTCGCCTGGACGGCGCCGTTGCCGGAGAGCTGCGGTGCGACCGGCGCCTGGTAATAGGGGAGAAGGGGCAGGTAGAAGGAAAGGTCACCGCTGCTGAAGCTGTAATCATGGGGCGTATCCATGGCGACCTTGCCGTATCGGGCACGCTGCATCTCATGGGGACAGCCAGGATAGACGGCGATATTACTGCCGGCCTGCTCATCGTGGATGAGGGAGCGCTTTATAACGGCCGCTGCCAAATAGGCGGCAAAAGCTGAACAAGGATAGCGGGTTGATGGCCAAAGCAATAGGAAAAAGCCAGTTTTTTAAGTAAGGTTTGTTTCTCTATCTCAGGTAAATATGGTAAAATTGCCCATGCCCAAATGGCAATTATTACTTAAAAAATCTTTATTATTGCGTCAAAACAAACCGAAAAATGAGAATAGTCATTAACCTTGTTCTGGCCATCATTGTACTGGGTTTGATCTGGGTGCTCATCGGCAGTATTCGCGAACCTATTGCCTTCAAGGCTGAAAAGGAAAGGCGCGAACGGGCCGTGGTCAATAAGCTAATGAAGATCCGCACCGCCCAGGAAGCCTACCGGAACATCAAGGGCGTCTTCGCTCCTGACTTCGATGACCTGTCCAAAGTACTGGATACGGATAGCTTCATGATCATCAGTGTGATTGGCGACCCCGACGACCCGAACTTTACCGGAGAGATCATCTATGACACGACGTATATGTCTGCCAGGGATTCCATCATCTCTATGGGCATCAACGTGGATTCGCTTCGCTACGTCCCCTTTGGAGGTGGCGCAGCTTTTGATATTCAGGCCGACACCATTACCTATCAGAGCACCAACGTTCCGGTCGTGGAAGTCGGTGTGCGCCGGGAAGTCTTTATGGGCCCCTTCGCCGACCCGCGCTTCGCGCGTTATGACAACGGCTATGACCCCAAGAGCGTGATCAAGTTCGGCAATATGGGTGCTCCTAATATGTCAGGAAATTGGGAATGATCAACAAGGACATCCAGGAAGATACCTTAGCAAGAAAGCATACGAATACCTATGAACTGTCCATCCTGATGGGGATGGACAGTTTCGATTATATGGTGTTGGATAGCCAGCAGCAGGTGCTGGCCGTGAAAAGCTTTGGGCTGGGCAGCGGGCCTGGCTACCTGTCGGCCGTCGAAGCGGCTTTCCAGTCCGACAAATTCCTGCACCAGCCTTTTAGGAATATCCGCGCCGGCCTGACGTCCGGTAAGTTCACACTTATCCCGCAGCGCCTGTACAACCCTGGTGAAAATGAGGCCTACATCCGCCAGCTCACCGTCCTGGCTGCTGAAGAGGACGCCCGGGCCGACGCCCTGCCGCAACTGGGCATGTACAACGTCTACAGCGCTTACAGGGAGGAAGTGAGCCTGGCCCGCCGGCTGTTCCCGGGCTGCCGTTTTTTTCATCTCGCGACTGCGCTGCTGGAAGGCCTGCGCCATAACCTCGGGACACAGGAAGGATACAGCATCTTCGCCCACCTGAGAGGCGGGCAGCTTTATATTATCGTCTTCGAAGGCAAGGAGTTGCGGTTCTCCAACGCGTTCCGCTACCAGGCCGCCAAAGACTTTATCTATTACGTCCTGCTCATATACCAGCAGTTCGGGCTCGAACCGGAAAGGCATACCCTGCACCTGTCGGGCCAGCTGGTACAGGATTCAGAGATCTACCGCGAAGCCGTCCGCTACATCCGCCACCTGGAATTCCTGACGGCGCCCGCTTTTTTCCAGTTCGGCCCCAGGCTGAGCCAGGAACCCCAATACCTTTACTTCGGCCTGCTGGGGCTCAGCCTCTGCAGTTGAGGGTAACCTGCACCGGCCCACGCGCGGCCATGAATAGATTTTGAAATAGCTACCATTACCATAGCCTGAAGCAAACATGCGGATCATCGGAGGAAAGTTCAAGGGCAGGCGTTTTAACCCACCGGCAAAGAACTGGCCGACCAGGCCTACGACCGATTTTGCCAAAGAAGGGCTTTTCAATATCTTACAAAACCACTTTGATTTTGAGGGTATGAAGGTGCTGGACCTCTTCGGCGGCACCGGCAACCATAGCTACGAGTTCATCTCCAGAGGATGCGAAGACGTTACGTACGTCGACAAGTTTCCGGGCGCGGTGGCCTTCGTCCGCAAAACTGCCCGCGAGCTGAATATCGAACACTGTATCCGCATCGTTCAGAGCGACGTTTTCCGGTTCATGGCCTATACGGGAGAAAGCTACGACTACATCTTTGCGGGCCCGCCCTACGCCTTGCCAACCATCGACACAATCCCGGATCTGGCCTTCCAGCACCGCCTGCTAAGGCCCGGAGGGTGGTTCGTCATGGAACATAACCCCAACCACTCCTACGAAGGGCACCCCCGCCTGTTTCAGGTGCGCCATTACGGCAAGACCATTTTCAGCTTCTTCCGCGAAGAAAACGAAGTAAGCGAAAAAGACGGGAACGCTATGCCCTCCTGATTGGTTTGACTATAAAAGCCTTTGATTATGAATATGATGAAGTACAGTGGCCTGCCTGTTCTGCTATTTTTCCTGATCCCAGTAGCCGCAGCCGCCCAATACGATTTTTCAGGGAGCTGGGCCGGAAAGCTCACCCAGAATGAGGGAGGCTACACCCCCGAGTACGATTTCGAACTGTATCTCGTCCAGAAAGGAAAACATATCACGGGCCGGTCTTATGTGAAAACCGGGCGCATCCATGCCGTAATGGAACTGCACGGCGAAGTAGTGGACGGCAAATGGGTCAACCTCACGGAAACGCGCATTCTCGACAACTGGAAATACGACGACATGGACTGGTGTTACAAAACCATCCGCCTCCGGCTGTTCACCGACGGCAAACGACAACGTCTCGAGGGGGGCTGGTCGGGCACCACCGGAAGCCATGCAGACTGTGTTCCGGGTGAGATATCCCTCGCCAAGCAGGTGCCCCGGGCCTGAAAAGTTCTGTGATACAAGTATTGTAACGTTGGCGCCTTGTCTTCCTGCTTTTCTGAAGCTTCCTGGCTGCGCCACATCCCAAAATCGCCGAACTTATTTATTGATGGTTACTAAGTTCCCTTTAAAATGTAATAAATTTGCCAGCTTAAATCAGATACCCCGCGAATGAACATTATCGAGTTGATACAGGATGGCGTTATCAGGGCGGTGAAAAGCTTGTATGGGGCGGACATCGGCGCAGGCGACATCACTATGAACAGCACCCGCAAGGAATTCGAAGGCGACTTTACGGTAGTCACTTTCCCCTTTACCCGCATTGCACGAAAAAAGCCGGATGAGATAGCCGAAGAAATGGGCCGGTTCCTGTCCCGCGAGGCATCCTACATCCAGCGGTACAACGTCATCAAGGGGTTCCTGAACCTGTCGCTCAGCGATGCTTTCTGGCGGGAATTCCTGGCGGACATCTACCGGAACGAAAAATACGGCCAGCAGCCGCCCAACGGGCATAAGGTGCTGGTGGAGTTCTCTTCGCCCAATACCAACAAACCACTGCACCTGGGGCATATCCGCAACATCCTGCTCGGCTGGTCGGCCTCACGTATCCTCGAAGCTGCAGGTTATGAAGTATACAAGGTACAGGTCATTAACGACCGAGGTATCGCCATCTGCAAGAGCATGCTCGCATGGGAAAAATATGCCGATGGCGCCACCCCAGCTTCCACGGGTATAAAGAGCGACCACTTCGTCGGAGACTATTACGTGTTGTTCGAGCAGAAATTCCGGGCGGAATACAAGGCCTGGCAGCAGTCGGATGACGCCCGGGCGCTGTTGCGGGAATGGCTGGCGTCGAAAGAGGCGGTGAAAGCGGAAAAGGAACAGGCCCAGAAACGGGAGAAGGCCCAGAAAGAACTCGGCGCAAAAGCAGCCAACGGCGAAGTTGTTACCCTGAATGAAGCGGATTTTACGCTGGAAACGTATTTCTTCAAAAGCTTTAAAGATACCTATTTCAACAAATACAGCACTCTCGGCGCGGAAGCGCGCGCCATGCTTCGCCGCTGGGAGGAAGGCGACGCAGCCACAGTGGCCCTGTGGCAACGTATGAATAACTGGGTGTATGAAGGCTTCAACGAGACTTATGATAAGCTCGGTGTGTCGTTCGACAAGCTCTATTATGAGTCGCAGACTTACTTGCTGGGTAAGGATATGATCGAACGGGGCCTGGCGGAAGGCATTTTTTACCGCAAGGATGACGGCTCAACCTGGGCCGACCTCACCGATGCCAAACTTGACCATAAGGCGCTGCTGCGAAGCGACGGCACTTCGCTGTACATCACTCAGGACCTGGGTACAGCGCACCTTCGCTATCAGGACTTCGGGGTGGAAAAAATGGTGTATGTCGTGGCCGATGAGCAAAATTACCACTTCCAGGCCCTGTTCGAGGCCCTCAAACGCCTGAAAGAACCTTATGCCGATGGCCTGTACCACCTGGCCTATGGCATGGTGGACCTGCCCACGGGTAAGATGAAGTCGCGCGAAGGTACCGTAGTCGATGCCGATGACCTCATCGCCGAGGTGGTAGAAGAGGCGCGCCTGAACAGCTATGAACGCGATACGCTGGCCGGCCTCACGACAGAAGAACAACAAGCCATCGTCAACCAGATCGGTTTGGCCGCGCTGAAGTTTTTTATTATAAAAGTGCACCCCCGCAAGCGCATGACCTTCGACCCCAAAGAGTCGGTGGATCTGCAGGGGCAGACCGGGCCTTACGTGCAGAATGCATACGTGCGCGTGCAATCGGTATTGCGCAAGGGCGGCGAGCAGGCCCTGGAAGCAGCTTCCGCCTACGAACAGCTGGAAGCCCAGGAACGGGAATTACTGTCGCAACTGTACGCTTTGCCCGAACTGGTGCAAACGGCAGCAGCAGAATACGACCCTTCCACTATTGCCAACTACTGTTACGACCTGGCGAAAGCTTTTCACCGCTTTTACCACGACTACTCCATCCTGAATGCCGATACCGAAGCGGCAAAGGCTTTCAGGCTGCAGCTTAGCCAGGCGGTGGCCAACGCGCTGAAGCTGGGCATGAACCTGCTGGGTATCGAAATGCCGGAACGCATGTAAACAAAGATCAGATCACTATTCAATGAAATAACCATTTCCATGAGCGAGCTCAAAACTACTGAAGAGAACAACAGGGGGGAATCCCTGAACTTTATCGAGCAGATCATCGAGGAAGATATCAGGAACGGTAAACACAGCGGCCGGGTGCACACCCGCTTCCCGCCGGAGCCCAACGGCTACCTGCATATCGGGCATGCCAAGGCCATTACCGTCAACTTTGAGATCGCTCAGAAATACGGTGGGCTGACCAACCTGCGTTTCGACGATACCAACCCCACCACGGAAGAGACGGAATACGTCGAGAATATCAAACGCGACATCCACTGGCTGGGCTTCGACTGGGACGACCGCGAGTACTACGCTTCGGACTATTTCGAACAATTGTACGAATACGCCCTTAAGCTCGTTCGTAAAGGCCTGGCATACGTCGACGACTCGACGCCGGAACAGATCGCCGCGATGAAAGGCACGCCTACAGAGCCGGGCCAGGAGAGCCCTCACCGCAACCGCTCCGTGGAGGAAAACCTGATGCTCTTTCAGCAGATGCGCGACGGGATGTTCGCCGACGGCTCCCATGTCCTGAGGGCCCGTATCGATATGGCTTCCGATAACATGCACATGCGCGACCCCATCCTGTACCGCATTAAGCGCGACCACCACCACCGCACAGGCGATGACTGGTGCATTTACCCCATGTACGATTTCGCGCACGGGCAGTCCGATTCCATCGAAGGCATTACCCACTCGCTGTGCTCGCTCGAGTTCATCCATCACCGGCCGCTCTACGACTGGTTCATCGAAAAGCTGGAGATCTTCCCCTCCCGGCAGATCGAGTTTGCCCGTATGAACGTCGCTTATATGATCACCAGCAAGCGGCGCCTGCTCAAGCTGGTCAAGGAGAAATACGTCAGCGGCTGGGACGACCCCCGGATGCCGACCATATCGGGTATGCGCCGCCGGGGCTACCCGCCGGCAGCAATCCGCCTGTTCTGCAACAAGGCCGGCGTGGCCCGCCGTGAAAACCTCATCGATGTAAGCCTGCTCGAGTTCTGCGTGCGCGACGAGCTCAACAAAACAGCATCACGGGTGATGGGCGTCCTGGACCCCCTCAAAGTGGTCATTACGAATTACCCCGAGGAAAAAGTGGAGCACATGACGGTGGAGAACAACCCGGAAGACGAGAGCATGGGCACCCGCACTATGCCTTTCTCCCGCGAGTTGTACATCGAAAAGGAAGACTTTATGGAGGACCCGCCTAAGAAATACTTCCGTATGGGCCCGGGCCTGGACGTCCGCCTGAAGGGCGCTTACATCCTGCACTGTGAACACTTCGTCAAAGACCCTCAGAGCGGCGAGGTGACGGAAGTACACTGCACTTACTACCCGGATAGCCGCAGCGGGCAGGATACGTCGGGCATTAAGGCTAAAGGCACCCTTCACTGGGTTTCCGCTGCCCATGCCCTGGAAGCCGAAGTCCGCCTGTACGACCGTCTGTTCACCGACCCGCAGCCGGACGCGCATGAAGGGAAGGATTATATGGAATTCTTTAACCGCGATTCCCTGCAGCTGATAGGAAAGGCCTACGTCGAGCCCAGCCTGGCAGAGGCCCGTCCCGGCCAGCAGTTCCAGTTCCTCCGCATGGGCTACTTCTGTGTGGATACGGACAGATCCCCCGGCCAGCTCATCTTCAACCGCACCGTCACCCTCAAGGACACCTGGGCTAAGCTGCAGAGTAAGGATTGAGGCCGGATCTTATCATGCCAAATAGAAAAGGGCCTTACCCGGTAAACTCCGGGTAAGGCCCTTTTCTTTATATGTCATCCCTTACCACCATCTGCGGATCAGGATATCCCGGCTGAAGCCATTGGCGAAGGTTAAGGTGGCAACCCGGTCGCACTCGCCGTCGCCATAGTCGAGCATACGGGTTCTGCTGTTGGTGGTGATGGCTTTAACACCGCTCTCCACCCAGGGGCAGTTTTTGCTTTTCACCAGTGGGGTAGTGATCTCAACGGTGAAGGCTACGCCGTGGCGGTTGACGCCTGAGCTGCCACCGCTGACCTCTATTACATTGTCGGTTATCTGCGGGGTGTCGCTGCCTCCGATCACGACGACGGTGTGGCTGGCCTGCCAGCTCGTCACGTCGCCATTCGGGAAGGTGATGCTGGCGCCTTCTACGCTGCGGCTGAAGGTAGGCAGCCCAGCCGAGTTGTACCCCTCGTTGGTGAGGGCCTTAACGCCCTGGATCTGAGCGTCGTCGACGAAGAAGTTGTCGAAGGTGACGGTGCGCACGGCGCCCGGGTTATTCAGCGAGTCGGTCAGCGTGACGATGACCACACCCTTACGGACCCGGCCGTGGAGGCCGAGGCATCCGTCCGTCCCGTAATCGATAGTAATGGTGCGCGGGAAGGAACCATCGTCAGGCGTGACGGTGATGGTGGGGCAATCGTCGTTCGGGTCACGGGTTTCGATCTCGTAGTCGACCTCGTCCTCCGTATCCTGGAAGAGGTTGGCGGCGGCCGTTTCGTCCTCGCCCGTGATCACGGCCTCATCGGTGTCGGAGATGGCTTCGGTATCGTTCTTCTCACAGGCCGTGAAGGCCAGCGCGCCGGCGAAAAAAACAGCTAAGAACCAGAATTGCTTTTTCATAATGCTACATTGTTTTTTTTGGAGGCGGAGCGAAAACAGGGTTTACGGCCGCCACGGGTTAATGGAATTAAAATAACTAGTAGTAGAGGGAGCGTGTGCACCGTTCCAAATGCCCGGAAGTACCGGTGTTTGCAGGATAGACTGGAGTGAGCATAGAAAGTTTAATGGGCGATAAAAAAAAATCCTATTTTGCCGGAGCGGGCTTTTTCCGGTAAACGGTATATATTTGCCTGGGCCTATGAGTAAGGGAAGACTAATCATCGGACACGAGCGTTTTGCGCTGACCATCGACCGCCTTTGTCATCAGTTGATCGAGCAGCACGGCGCTTTTGAAAATACCTGCCTGGTAGGTATCCAGCCGCGGGGCGTACACTTGTCCAACCGGCTATACCAGCGCCTGTCTGCCATCCTCGACACGGGCGATATCCTTTACGGCAAGCTCGACATAACATTTTATCGCGACGACTTCAGGACGCGGGAGAAGCCCTTGAAGGCCAGCCCTACCGAGATCGATTTTATTGTGGAAGATAAGCGCGTAGTGCTGGTCGACGATGTCCTGTACACCGGCCGCACCGTACAGGCCGCCCTGACGGCCCTGAACCACTACGGCAGGCCCCGGCAGGTAGAACTGCTTGCTTTAGTGGACCGCCGGTTCAACCGCCACCTGCCGATACAGTCGGACTACATCGGAGTACAGGTAGATGCCCTGGACCATGCTTATGTACGGGTGGACTGGGCCGAATTCGACGGAGAGGACCGGGTATTGTTGTTCGCAGACAAAAAGGAGGCTGAGAAATAAATGGCTACCGTACAACAACTGAGCACAAAACACGTACTGGGCATCAAGTACCTGTCCGAGGCGGATATCCGCCTTATTTTTGAAACGGCGAAGAGCTTCAAAGAGGTGCTGAACCGCCCGATCAAAAAAGTACCCTCGTTGCGGGACGTCACCGTAGCCAACCTTTTTTTTGAAAATTCCACCCGTACACGTATTTCGTTCGAACTGGCGGAAAAGCGCCTCTCGGCCGATATCGTCAATTTCTCTGCTTCCTCGTCTTCGGTCAAAAAGGGCGAGACCCTGCTGGATACGGTCAACAACATCCTTTCCATGAAGGTCGATATGGTCGTGATGCGCCACCCGGCTCCCGGCGCGCACCACTTCCTCGCACAGCATATCGACGCCAATATCGTCAATGCCGGCGACGGCACCCATGAGCACCCTACTCAGGCGTTGCTCGATGCCTTCTCGATGGAAGAGAAAGTGGGTGATCTGGCCGGCAAGAATGTCGCCATTTTTGGCGATATCCTGCACTCCCGCGTGGCCCTGAGCAACATCTTCTGCCTGAACAAGCTGGGCGCCAACGTCCGCGTATGTGGGCCGCCGACCCTTATTCCAAAACACATTACCGAACTGGGAGTCGAAGTATCTCACGACCTGAAGGACAGCCTCCGCTGGTGTGATGTCGCCAACGTCCTGCGCATACAGCTGGAAAGGCAGGACATCTCTTACTTCTCGTCGCTGCGGGAGTACGCCCAGTATTTCGGCCTCAACCGCCCACTGCTGGACAGCCTGGACAAGCCGATCGTGATCATGCACCCCGGGCCCATCAATCGCGGTGTGGAGATCACCAGCGATGTGGCGGATTCCGAGCATTCCATCATCCTTCAGCAGGTGGAGAACGGCGTAGCTGTCCGTATGGCCGTTCTGTACCTCCTGGCAGCAAAAAGATAAGCTGCACAATCCTTCAGTTCAGTATTCCGTTTAAGCCAAAATACCCCACCTCGAAAATGTGTTGCCACTCCCGCTTATTGTGAAACAGTAAGGGATGTACAGGCCTGCAATTCTCCTGAATCCTGGAAAAAAAATGCTCAAAAGGTTTATATTACAGATTCAAACCCAACCCAATATGAGATCCATCCAGCTTGCCTTGCTGCTTATGCTCCTGCTGTATTCCGTAGCAGCTCAAAGCCAATGCGACGCCCTGATCGTGGAAGACCGTGTGATCGAAGGAACCCATATTCTGCGTACATCCATGCAGACCCTCGTCGTCAGGGGCAACTATACCTACAGCCTGGAACTGCGCAGCGACAACAAGGGCGTCACGGCCAAAGTCTATTCCAAAGCTGGCGTTGAATTCAACCAGGATGATGAGATCATCTTTATGGATGAAAATACCGTGCGCCGTTCCTACCGTTTCATCGCTATGGGAGAGGTCAACTCAGAAGGCGGCACACCCGTGTACAGCAATATCCTGCAACTCGACCTTAATGCCATCCAGTGGTTCGGCAGCGCCGATATCACCACCTTGTACATCAAGAACAATATCAGCAAGGAGATGCGCAAGTTCACCATCAACGACAGCCGTAAAACGGAGTTCAGCCAGCTGGTGGACTGTTTCAGCCAGCGGCTCGACCGCTCCAAGGTCAATGATGTGGAATTGACGGGCAATGTGATCACGGCGTCGCCTTCGCCGAAATCGGGAGGCAGTGCCACTACGCCCGACAACCATGCCAAGCCCCATGCCGTGGCCGCCGACCCTGCCGATGAAGCGGAGGTGAACGCTCTGCGCCGCGAACTGCAGGAAACCAAGGAACGCCTGAAACAGGAGATCGCCGCCGAAAAGGCCAGGGCGGATGAAACCAGGTCGCGCCTGCAACAAGAGGTGAGCCTGGCCCAGGAAAACGCCGCCACTCAGAAGAAAAAATTTGCCGATGAGGTGGTCGAAGCACGCCAGAAATCACTAGAGGAGATCAATGCCGCCCGCGAACAGCTGGCCGAGCAGGTCAAGGAAGCCCGCGAACGTGCCGCCGGAGAAATGGAGAAGATCACCCTCGATGTAGCTCAGGCCCGCCAGCGCGCCAACGAAGCGATACAACAGGCCCAGCTGGAGTCGGCCCAGGAAGTGGCCTCCACCCGCGAGCGCGCCGCCACGGAGATCAAAGCCATCAAAGAGAAACTGGACCTGGCGAAGCTGGAATATGCCGATGAGATCGCTTCCGCCAGGGAGACCTCCGCCTCCGAGTTGAAGCGCATCCAGGAAGAGACGGCGAGCATCATTCAGAATGCCCGCCAGCAGGCTAGCCAGGAGAAGGAAAAAACGGCGGAAGATGTGGTCACTTCCAGGAAAACGGCAGCCGAGCAGGTCCTGCTCGCCCGTGAAGAGTCCGCCCAGGAGGTCGCCAAGATCAGGGAGAACGCTGTGCTGGAAAAAGAACGCATCGCCTTCGAGGTGGCCGAATCGCGCCGCAAGGCAGCCGAAGAAACGGCCCTGGTGAAGGAGAATTCCGCTACGGAGATCGCTGATGCCCGAGAAAACGCGGCGCGGGAGAAAGAAGCCTCCGCTCTTGAAGTAGCCGAAGCCCGCAAGCGGGCCGCCGAGGAGATCGGGCAGGCAAAACAACAGGTGGCCGAAGAAAAAGCCAAAGCCAAAAAGGAGGTGGAAGATACCCAGGCTTCGGCCGCCGCCGAAGTGGCCGCCGCCAGGAACAAAGCCGCTACCACGATCCAGGAGATCAACCAGCAGGAAACGCAAAAGGTGGCGGAAGCCCGGGATAAGGCCAATGCGGAAAAGGAGAAGATCGCTCAGGAAGTGGCCGCCGCCCGCGAGCGCGCCGCCCAGGAAATGGCCCGCATTCAGGAGGAACTGAAGCAGGCCGTTGCCGAGGCCAAGGCAAAAGAAGAGGAGGTGCGTAAGCGATCGGCCGACGAAGTGCTGGCTGCCCGCGAGCGCGCCCAGCAGGAAGTGGAGTCAGCCCGCCAGGTGGCAGCATCTAAAGTGGAAGAGGCCAACAAGAACGCCGGCCAGGCCAAAGATCAATACGCTCAGGAAGTGGCCAAAGCTCAGGAAACCGCCGATAGCCGGATCAAGCAGATACAGGATGAAGCTGCGAAGGCTGTAGCCGATGCCCGCGCCAAGGAACAGGAGATCAAAAGCATGTCGGCGGAAGAGATCGCAGCGGCCCGAAACCGCGCTGCCGGCGAACTGACCACCATCCGGGAAAATGCCGCCCGCGAGATCGGCGAAGCCCGCGAACAGGCCGAACGCGCCAGGCAGGAATCGGCAAACCAGGTAGCCGATGCCCGCCGGGCTTCAGCCGAGCAGGTGGCCCAGGTGAAAAAGGATGAAGCGGATGCAGTGCGCCAGGCACGTGAGAACAGCGCCCGCGAACGCGAACAACTGGCCGCAGGCCTGGCCGATGCCCGTGCAAAGGCAGCCCAGGAGATCAGCACCGCCCGCGAACAATCGGCCAATGAGGTGAAAGCTGCCCGCGAGCAGGCTTCCAAACAGAAGGAAGCCATAGCCCTGGAAGTGCTGCAGGTGCGGGAGCAATCGGCCGAAGCCGTCGGCAAGGCCAAAGAGGCCGCCGCCCAGGAGGTGGCCAACACCCAGCGCCAGGCAGCGGAAGCCGTTGCCCAGGCAAAAGCTAATGCCGACACCAGAAAGAATGAGCTGGCAGCGGAAGTGAAAGCCGCCCAGGATAAAGCCCGCGATGAGGTGACTTCGGCCCGCGCTAACGCTCAGGCCGAAGTGGAAGCCGCCCGCAAACAGTCGGCCGAAAAGAAAGCCCAGTATGTAGCTGATGCCGAAACCGCCCGCAAGCAATCTCTGGAAGAGATCAACATGGCCAAACAGGAAGCTTCTGAGGCCATCTACGAGGCCCGCCAGCAGGCACTGTCGCAGATCACCAAAGTGAAGGAGGATACCGCCGAGAAGATCGCCCAGGAACGTGCCCGCTATGAAGACGAGAAAGCGAAGCTTGCCCAGCAGGCCGCCGAAACGCGCAAAAAAGCCGACGCAGAACAGCAGCGGCTCGAAAACCTGCAGAACCAGATCAAACAGGCAGAAGAGAAACTGCGGTCACTTCAGGCCGAATCCGAAAAGAAAAACAACAACCGCTAATGCCGGCCCGCATTGGGCAAAATTCGTTAATGAGGCGTTAATGTTATGCTTGCAGCCCGATTTATAGCTGTAAAGGCGCTCCCTTTTGTCACATTCTATGGATATTTGCAACCGTTTTATTTTGCCAACAAAATTCCAAGAACGATGAGATTACCGGCCATCTTTGCTTTTTTATCTTTTTTCTGCTTCCAGCAAGCCGCCGCTCAGACGGAAGCCGGCGGGCACGAGATCAGAATAAAACTGGAGGGCTATACCGAGCCCAAGCTTTTCCTGGGGTACCACTACGGAGAGAAGCAATACCTGCTGGATACGGTAGAAGCAGATGCCAACGGTTTTTTCGTATTCTCGGGTGATGAGCCCCTCAAAGGCGGCGTCTACCTGGCCGTTCTGGCGCCCGACAACAATTTTTTTCAGCTGCTGGCCACGCCCAGGGAACAATACTTTACCGTGTACGCTAACGCCAAGGACCTGCTCAAAGGCATCCGCTTTGAAGGGGCGCCCGACAACGAGCTCTTTTACCGGTACCTGAACTTCCTGGAAGAAAAGAAACCGGTAGCTGAAAAACTGTCTGAAGAGATCAACGCCGCCGGCGACGATGAGAAGCAAAAGAGCAAGCTGGAAGAAAAACGCGCCAGGATAGATGAAGAGGTGCGTGCTTTCCAGAATGAGCTGATCGCCAAACACCCCAAAACGCTGACAGCCGCTATCGTACACGCCAACCAGCCTCTCGATATGCCCAAGGAACTCGAAGGAGAGGGCGAAGAACTGCAGGTCAAGCGCTGGCGTTATACCCAGTCCCACTACTTCGATAACCTCGGCCTGGGCGACCCCAGTATGCTGCGCACGCCTTTCCTGTTCCAGCGCGTCGACTATTTCGTGAACAAATTGCAGGTACAACACCCCGATACCATCTCCAAAGCCATCGACTTCGTACTCGAACGCATGAAGCCGGCTGAGGAGACTTTCAAGTACTACCTGATCCACTTCCTCAACGAATATGCCCGCTCCAACATCGTCGGCATGGACGCCGTGTATGTCCACCTGGTGGACGATTATTACGCCAGGGGGCTGGCTCCCTGGACGGATGAGGAGCAACTGCAGAAGATCATCGAGAATGCGAAGAGCCTCGAACCTCTGCTCATCGGTAAAAAGGCGCCCAACCTGCTGCTGCAGGACCGGGAGGGCAACCCCGTCGAACTGTACGACGTGCAGTCTGATTATACGGTGCTGTACTTTTGGCGCTACGACTGCGGCCATTGCAAGAAGTCGACGCCCTATATGAAAGCGTTCTATGAAAAATATAAGGATAAAGGCGTGAAGGTCATTGCCATCTGTACCAAGTTTACCGATGAGGTGCCGCCCTGCTGGGAATACATCGACGAGCAGGGGATCGGCGACTGGATGCACCTCGTAGACCCTTATCTGCGCTCGCGTTTCATGACCATTTACAATATCAAAACGACCCCGCAGATCTTCATCCTGGACCGCAATAAGGAGATCCTCTCCAAGCGCATCGGCGCGGAGCAGCTCGAAGAAGTGATGGATAAGATCATCGAGATGCGGCAGAAGGAAACGCAGAACCGCTAACGGCCTAGGTCACCCTGGCTTTGCGGATGATGCGCGAGAACAGGCGTGGCAAAAAGCGGTTGAGATAGATGGCCAGTGCTTCCCGGGTACCCCCGATGAAGACTTCCTGCTTGCCCGCAGAGATAGCGCGCAGAACCTTCTGTGCAAAATCGCCGGGGTCGATGCCCTTCTGGAGGGAGTCGGGCAGGTTGTGGTATTCCGGTTTGTCAGGCCTGAGGGCGTTGAGCAGGAGGTTGGTCCTGATAAAGCCGGGCACCAGTATGGTGACCCTGATGTTCTCATCGTATACTTCTGCGCGCAGGCAGTCGAAAAAACCGTGTAGCGCGTGTTTGGAAGCCGCGTAGGCCGAACGGAGCGGCGTGCCCACCTTTCCCATCACACTGCTTACCACCACGATATGGCCAAACTGCTGCTTGATCATGTAGGGCAGCACCGCTTTGGTGAGGGCCACTGCGCCGAGGTAGTTGACGGCCATGAGTTTCTGGTCCATGCTGAAAGGGGCGTCCTTGACGAGGGCCCGCTGGCTCATGCCGGCATTATTGACCAGAATGTTGATATAGCCAAAATGGGTGGCGACCTGCTCGGCCCAACCCGCTGCGTCGTCGTAACGGGTAATATCGAGGGGCAGCAACAGGATATCCGTGCCTTTGGGGCAGTTTTGGCGTACGCGCGCCAGTTCCTGTTCCTTCCTGGCCGAGAGGGCGAGCCGGGCGCCTTGTTCAGCGAATGCGTAAGCGAGGTGTTCACCGATCCCTGAGGATGCTCCTGTGATCCAGACTACTTTATCTTTAAAGCTCATTCTTTTTCTTTAGGCCCCTGAAAATATGGGTCAAATTTGCGTTATTTAGGGGTAAGTAACAATCAAAAAATAAATTCGACGCTTTTGCGAAGCGGCACAGGCCGGAAGATTTAGAAAAGCTGGAAGACAAGCCACACCGCAAAATCTCCAAAGTAGAGCTTATTTTTTGAACACGACTAAGTTAATAAATATACCCGGAAATTTCCGGTTTCCGAAAAACAGGCGAAAAACAAAGTATGAAGACCATTTATTTCGTCAGGCATGCCAAATCCAGCTGGGACAACCCTACGCTCAGGGATATTGACCGCCCCCTGAACAAACGGGGCCTGCGGGATGCTCCATTTATGGCCAAGCTGATCAAAAGCAAGGGTGTCAGGCCCGGCCTGCTGGTGAGCAGCCCGGCGGTGAGGGCCATTACGACAGCCCGGTTTTTCGCCGAGGCCCTGGGGATAGACAAAGGCCAGATCGAACAGGACAAGCGGGTTTACGAAGCCTATCCCGAAGACATCCTGGAGATCGTCCAGGAATTCTCTGACGATTGCAGTGTAGCCTTCCTTTTTGGGCACAACCCGACCCTGACGACTGTCGCCAATATGTTTGCCGAAGACTACATCGCCAACCTGCCTACCTGCTCTGTCGTACAGGTCGACGCCGATATCGATAGCTGGCAGGGCTTCAGGGAGGGCAAAGGCCGGATATCGGGCTTCTTTTATCCCAAACAATTTTTTGACTAATGGAGAAATGGTTTAGAGCTTGTTTGGAGGCCGCTTTTGGAGATAAAAAGTGTCAATTTTTTCATGAGACAAGGCGCCTTTTGAAGTTCGTACCCAAAGGTACGGACGAAAAGAGCAACACAGTATCATCAAAAAAGGGACGTATTTTAGCACATAGGGCGGCCTCCAAACAAGCTCTTATGGTTCTGGTGTGTTGTGCAGCGCTGTCCTTTTGGGGGTGCGGCCACAAACAGGCCGCACTGCCGATAGAAGAGGGCAAGCTCGTGTCGGTGCTCATCGACGTGCACCTCGCCGAAGCTGCTGCTCAGAATCTGCGCGGCCATACTAAAGACAGCATCCTCGACATGTACTACGAGCAGATTTTCAAGATACACGGCCTGGACCAGGCTACCTTCGAATCCACGATGCTTTCCATTAGAGAAAACCCCGAACGCCTCGAAGCTGTATATGCTGAGGTGATGAAGGAAATGGAACGCCGGGAGGCAGGCCTTTAACCGGCATCAAGGTTAACAATTTCTTAATATAGCACCTAGGCCACACGGCTGAAATTGCTTTACTTTTAACGGTTATTTAATCGCGTGCCGTCTGTCCTGCGGGCGATGGCAACGAACAATCCTGATCGGAAGAATGGAACCTGTTAAGATCCTCGTAGTCGATGACGAGCCTGATATCCTGGAATTCCTGCGCTATAACCTGGCGAAGGAAGGCTTTGAGGTGATCACGGCCAGCAACGGCGAAGATGGTATACGCAAAGCGGAAGCGGAGCGGCCCAGCCTGATCATCCTGGACATCATGATGCCCGTAATGGATGGGGTAGAGGTGTGCCGCTACCTGCGGAGCAAACCCGAATTTTCACGCACCATCATAACCTTCCTCACCGCTCGTGAAGAAGATTACTCCCAGATCGCCGCCCTCGACGTCGGCGGCGACGATTACATCACCAAGCCCATCCGCCCCAGGGTCTTCGTCAGCCGGATCAAAGCGCTGCTGAGGCGGTCGGAACGGGCCGAGGTGTCCGAATCGAAGGGCCTGATCCAGATCGGCGGCCTGGTGATCGACAGCGACCGGGTTACCGTCACGCGGGAGGATGAGGTGATAGAACTCGCCAAAAAGGAATTCGAACTCCTCTTTTTGCTCGTTTCCAAGCCCGGCAAAGTATTTTCGCGGGAAGAGATCTTCAACAAGGTGTGGGGTACCGATGTTATTGTAGGGAACCGTACGATCGATGTCCACATCCGGAAACTGAGAGAGAAGATCGGCGACCATTACATCAAAACCATCAAGGGCATCGGCTATAAGTTCGAGTTCTAGAAAAGGCGGGCCTACATGTTTAAAAATCCGACACCACAACAGATCGCCGTTTTTGTGGCGCTATACATCACTACCTTCACCCTCGCTGCATGGTCGTTGCTGGAGATGGCGCGCTACAGGAATATGATCACCTGGGCATCCGCACTGGCGATCCTGGGGGTGCTGGCTTTTACGGTGGCCTACCTCACGACGATCTTCTACCTCCGGAAATACATCTACAGGAAGATCAAGGTGATCTATAAGACCATCCACAAGCAGAAACTCTCGCCGCAGGAAAAGAACCGGTCGATAAACGTACGCGCGAACATCATCGACGAGGTGGAAAAACAGGTGTCGGAATGGGCCGAGCAGCAACACGAGGAGATCGAGCGCTACAAGGCCTGGGCGGAGTACCGCCGCAACTTCGTCGGCGACATCTCCCACGAACTCAAAACGCCCATTTTCAACATTCAGGGCTATCTCCACACCCTGCTCGACGGCGCCATGAACGATACGTCCGTCAACATGAAGTTCCTCTCCAAAGCAGCCAAAAACCTGGAGCGCCTGCACATCATCGTCGAAGACCTGGAAGCCATCTCGCGCCTCGAATCCGGCGAGCTGATCCTGGAATTGCAGGCCTTCGACATCAAAAAACTGTGCGAGGAGGTCTTCGAAGAGCTGGAGATCAAAGCTGCTCAGCGCAATATCACGCTGGAATTCAAGGAAGGCGCTTCTCAAAACTACCGCGTGCTGGCCGACCGTGAAAGCATCCGGCAGGTGTTGGCCAACCTGGTGAACAATTCCATCAAATACGGTATGGAGAACGGCCGCACCCGGGTGGGCTTTTACGACATGGACAAAAACATCCTCATCGAAGTAGCCGACAACGGTATC
The DNA here is from genome assembly GCA_020636255.1 of Lewinellaceae bacterium. Classification (GTDB taxonomy): domain Bacteria; phylum Bacteroidota; class Bacteroidia; order Chitinophagales; family Saprospiraceae; genus JACJYE01. The sequence continues at coordinate 57,689 of JACJYE010000006.1, read as the reverse complement.
GGCATCCCGAAAAAACACCTCGACCACGTCTTCGACCGCTTTTATCGCGTCGACAAAAGCCGCTCCCGCGAGGCCGGCGGCTCCGGCCTGGGCCTGTCTATCGTAAAACACATCATCGAAGCGCATAAACAGACCATCAACGTGCGCAGCACGCCTAACCTGGGCTCTACTTTCGGCTTTACCTTGCAGAAGGCTTGATGGATGTTACACGCCAGCACGTCACAATCAGTATTCACCCTTCCCCCTGCTTTTCCTCTTCCTTGACCGGCCCGCTGAGCTTGCGTATCAGAAAGATGAAGCCGACGACGAAGTGAGCGATGATGATGGTGGCGATGATGTAGAACAGGGTATTACCTTCTCCCATGGTTTTTGCCGAAAGGTAGGGCATAGCAGTAGTGCCGGCTGTGATGGAGATCACGAAGCCCGCGAACTTATTAGAACTGCATTAAATTTTAGAAATTATTATCTTAGGCGCGTTTGAGATGCGTTTTTTTGTCATAAACCAAAAACGAGCAAATATGAGACCAACCGTAAAATTTATTCTTTTCCTGGCTGTGGCACTGGCGGCGTCCTCCTGTGTCAGCAAAAAGCAGTATGCGGCCCTGCAAACAGAGTTGGATGTGGCCAACAAAGATCTCGGCAAGTGCGGCGAAAGCCTGAACGATTATATGAACCGCCTGACGTCGTGCGAGAACGATAAGGAAAGGCTGAGAGCAGAGTTGCGCGCCTCACAGAACACCGAGCAGATGCGCCAGGAGCAGATCAAAGACCTGAGAGACCAGCTTGCCGATGCCAAAACCCAGCGCGACAAACAGCTCTCCAGGGTGGAAGACCTGACCAACCTCTCGCAGTCGGCCAGCGACAACATCCGCGAGACCCTCTCGCAGCTGGAGAAAAAAGACAAATACATCCACATGCTGCAGGCCGCCAAAACACGGGCCGACTCTATCAACCTGGCCCTGGCCGTCAACCTGAAAGGCGTGCTCAGCGAAGGCATCGAGGACAAGGATGTAGAGGTAAAAGTGGACAAGACCGTAGTGTTCGTCAACCTGTCGGATAAGATGCTATACCAGAGCGGTAGTTCCAAGCTCACGCCCAGAGCGCTGGAAGTGCTGGGCAAGATCGCCAAGATCGTCGAGTCGAGGCCCGACCTGGAAGTAATGGTAGAAGGGTATACGGACAACGTGCCCATCAAGAACTCCTGCATAGATGACAACTGGGACCTGAGCGTAAAAAGGGCCACCTCAGTGGTGCGTTCTCTGCAGAAGGACTTCAAGATCGACCCCAACCGCCTTATTGCTGCCGGCCGGGGTGAATACAACACCCTGGCGGACAACAGCACCGCCGAAGGGCGTGCTATCAACCGGCGCACGAGGATCATCATCCTGCCCAAACTCGACCAGTTCTACGACCTGCTGAACCCAAATATAGCGCCGAAATAATGGCATTCTGCCGGAAGCGGTTATTTTTGCGTTTCCAAAAAAGATAAGCTCAGGCATGATAACCGCTTCCAACATTTTTATCAAATACGGCGACCGCATCCTGCTCGACCGCATCAACCTCGTCATCGGCGAAAGCGATAAGGTGGGCCTGGTGGGCCGAAACGGCGCCGGCAAGTCCACACTGCTCAAGGTCATCGCTGGCCACCAAAGCCCCGACGAGGGGCAGGTGGCGCGCCCGGGAGAGAGCACCCTCGGCTTCCTGCACCAGGAGATGAGCCTGCCCAAAGGCAAAACGGTGATGCAGGAGACGCTCACCGCCTTTGAAGAGGCCAAACGCCTGGAACGCCGCATCGCCGAGATCAACGACGAGCTGCACCACCGCACCGATTACGAAAGCCCCGCATACCACCGCCTGCTGGATGAATTCTCGGAGGCCAACGACCGCTACCACCTGCTGGGCGGCGCCGCCATGGAAGCGGAAGCGGAGAAAGTGCTCAAAGGCCTGGGCTTCAAACAAAAGGACTTCGGCCGCAAGACCGACGAGTTCAGCGGCGGCTGGCAGATGCGGATCGAGCTGGCCAAAATGCTGCTGCAACGCCCCGACTACCTGCTGCTTGACGAGCCGACCAACCACCTCGATATCGAATCCATCATCTGGCTGGAGCGCTTCCTGAAGGACTATAGCGGGGCCATCATCGTCATCTCCCACGACAAACAGTTCCTCGACACCGTCACCAACCGTACGGTGGAGGTGGAGCTGGGTAATGTTTACGATTATAAGGCAGCCTACAGCAAGTACGTGGCCCTTCGCGAGGAACGCCGCGGGAAGATGCAGTCGGCCTACCAGAACCAGCAGCGCGTCATCGCCCAGAAGGAGCGCACCATCACGCGTTTTATGGCAAAGGCCAGCAAGACCACCATGGCGCAGTCTATGCAAAAGCAGCTGGACAAGATGGAGCGCGTCGAAATTCCGGACGAGGATACCGCTACGATGAACATCCGCTTCCCCGCCGCGCCCCGCTCAGGGCAGGTGGTAGTGGAAGGCAAGAGCATCAGCAAAGCTTACGGCAGCCTGCATGTGCTCGACAAGGTAGACATCAAGCTGGACCGTGGCGACCGTGTTGCTTTCGTGGGCCAGAACGGGCAGGGCAAGACCACCCTGGCCAAGATCATCGTCGATGAGCTCACCCTGACCGATGGCCAGCTCACCCTCGGCCACAACGTGCAGGTGGGGTATTACGCCCAGAACCAGTCGGAAACCCTGCACTCCAGCCTGACGGTGCTGCAGACCATGGAGATGGCCTCGCCGCCTGAGATGCGCACCCGCCTGCGTGGCATCCTCGGCGCTTTCATGTTCAGTGGCGAAGACGTGGATAAAAAGGTGTCGGTGCTGTCCGGCGGCGAACGCGCCCGCCTGGCCCTGGCCAGCCTGCTGCTGCGCCCCTTCAACCTGCTGGTGCTCGACGAGCCGACCAACCACCTGGATATGCTCTCCAAAGATGTTCTCAAGCAGGCCATTTTGGACTACGACGGCACCCTCATCGTCGTCTCCCACGACCGCGAGTTCCTCAGTGGCCTGACCAACCGCACCATCGAGTTCCGCGACCGCCAGCTCCACGACTACCTCGGCGACGTGAATTTCTTCCTCGAAAAGCGCGAGCTGGACAATATGCGCGAGGTAGAGCTCAGCCGCTCCCCCCAAAGCGAGGCTCCCAGGGCCGTCCCGAAAAAGGAGCTCAGCTTCGACGAGCGCAAGCGCCTGATGCGCAATCTCAGCAATGCGGAAAAAAAAGTGGAACGCCTGGAAGGTGAGATCGCCGCCCTCGAGGCCAAAATGGCTGCTCCGGATTTCTACCAGAACCCCGAGGCCGTTAAGGTCTCTGAGGCTTACAACAGCAAACAGGCCGAGCTGGAAAAGGCCATGGAGGAATGGGAAGAGGCGCAGTTGGCTATGGAGGATTAAAGCTTGTTTGGAGAATTTTGGCACACTAATTGCATTAAGTGTTTTTGTAATGCTTTCCGGATTATTAATGCATGAACTACATCAAAAGAAAATTTTTAATACAAACCCGGAGGCGGCATTTTGAAACACTATAAAAAAGGCAAAGATGAAGCCAAAAGTAAACCTCGTAATCGTAACTACACTGCTATTTGTATTATTCCAGTTGCTGACACAGGCTCAGGAAGCGCCGCTGCAACTTTCCGCACAGTACAGCCGGCAACTGTTGTATCTGAAAGCGCAGACGACGAGTGGCCCGGTGCGCTTTTTCGCCAACACCACCGGCGGCACCTTTCTGATGGAGCGCGCCCTGCATCACCGGGCGCTGCCCATGATGGTTGAGGAATCGGGCAACACCTTTATCGAGCTTGACGCGATGCTGGCAGCGGCGCAGTTTCCACTCACGGGCAAGCAGCACAGCCTGCTGGTCCCATACGGCGAAGGAGAGCTCGAATGCGATGCCGACGGCATGCTCGGCCAGGCCTGGTTCGGGCGCTATTGCTGGACACTCGACTATCCACAACAGGAAGCCTGGTGTTATCAGCCGCCGCTGTCGCCGCTGGAAGCCCACACCGTGCCGCTGTCCTTCCTGGAGAACGGCCAGGGCGGCCGCATCACCAGCTTTGCCAGCCTCAACATTGAAGTAGATGGCGAAGCCATCTCCCTGGTGCTGGACACCGGCGCCCGGCTGCTACCCACTGCTGCCGCCTGCGAAGCGATGAGCGATACGGCCCATACGGCTATGGGCATCTCCTTCATCATGGAATCTGTATTCGAAGAATGGCATGCCGCTCACCCCGACTGGCCCGTCGTAGAGCAGGCCGGCCAGGAACTGGGCAACGCCAGGCTCATCCAGGTGCCGCAGATCACGGTAGCCGGGCATACGGTAGGCCCCGTCTGGTTCTGCTCGCGCCCCGACAGTTACTACCTCACCTACTTTTCCCGCTTCACCGGCCAACCCGTGATGGGCGCCCTGGGCGGTTCTGCCCTCCAATACTTCCGCCTCACGCTGGACTACCCGAACGGGCTGGCGAAATTCGAAAACTAAGAGCTTGTTTGGAGGCCAGCCTTTGAGCTAAAAAACGTCCCTTTTGTGATGAGACTGCGTTGCTCTTTTCGTCCGTACCTTTGGGTACGAACTTCAAAAAGCGCCTTGTCACACCCCGTCTCTTCCTAAGTTTTTTTATCGTTTGGCATTGATGCAATGGGGTTTTGGGGGTAACTTGAGGTATATAGTGCTCTATCTTACAGGAAGGCTGCGTGAAGGTGCTTTTCTAAAATAAGTGGTGCGTTATTGAACATTAAAAAAAGCCGGTATTATGGTTTCGAGTATTCAAAAAAATAAAGCCGAACTGTTCTTGAAATATCATCGGGACGAAGAAATTCTGGTTCTGCTAAACTCATGGGACATCGGAAGTTCTAAGTTAGTGGAAGCATGCGGCTATAAAGCAATCGCAACAACCAGTATGGGATAAAGAGACGATTTCGACATTGGTGAAAGAAATTAATGCCCCAATTAATATTCTTGTAAACCCTACGATCGGTGGAGAATTGCCTCTATCCGTTAGTGAGTTGTAGGATATAGGTGTCGCCCGTATAAGCCTGGGTTCAAGCGTGATGAAAGCAACCTTAGCGTTAATTAAAAAAGTTGCCGACGAGCTGTCTGAAAGGGGGACGTACAACATTTTATTGGATGCTTTAACGCCACTTCCCGATGCTGTGATGGCCTATAAGATGGCAATAGGGTTGAATAAATAAAGATTAGCCATGTCCAAAATGCCACTGTGCAATGTAAAGTGACTGACATTTCGGAGGGTACATTTTCAATACCTTTGCTGCCCGCGCTGTCAGGGGCCGGCCTGGCCATAAACGTTACACTTATGACACGAGTTTACATAGGATTGATAGCTGCCCTCGCTCTTGTTTCCTGTGGCAGGTTTGGGAACGAAGAGCAGGAACAGGATCAGGAGCAACGCATAGTCTGCATTGCCAAACAGTATAACGAGATCATTTTCGCGCTCGGCGCACAGAAGGATATCGTTGCCGTAGACCTGACCAGCACCTACCCGCCGGAAATCAAAAAACTGCCGACGGTAGGCTACCACCGGGCCCTGAGTGCGGAGGGTATACTGGCAGCAAAACCCACCCTGATCATTCACGACAACAACATCGGCCCCGAGCACGTCATCAAGCAGCTGGAAGGCCTGGATATCCCGATGAAGGTTTTTGAGCACAAAGGGGAGGATATCGACAGCACCAAAATGCTCATACGCGAGATGGGCGCCTATTTTCACAAGGAAGAACGCGCCGAGCAGCTCTGCAAAAAGCTGGACGACGATATGGCGCTCGCGCTTGAAAAGGCTAAAGCGTATACAGACACGCTGAAAGTGCTGGTGATCCATTTCGGGCAGGCGTCGAACGTTTTTCTGGTGATGACACAAAAGAGCACCGCGGCCAAAATGATCCAATGGGCCGGCGGCAGAATGGCGGTGGCTGATGAAAGGGGCATGAGGCACCTCTCCGCCGAAGTGGTGGCCGCCTCCGGCCCCGACGTCATTTTGCTGACCGATTTCGGGTATGACCGTCTGGGCACGCCTGAGAAAATAAAAGAATTGCCGGGTGTCGCGGGTACCAAAGCCGCGAAGGCAAACCGGATATACCGGGTAGAAGAGCACGACCTGGTTTATATGGGGCCCCGCACCGGCGAAAACGTCCTGATGCTGCAGCAACTCATTCATCAGGGTGAAGATGAGTAGGGCAAACCGGCTATTTATTCCTTTCTTATGGGCTTTGCTGTTGCTTACGGTATTGTTATCCGCAAGGTATGGCGCCGTAAGCATCCGTTTGCAGGAGATGGCCTCGGCGCTCAGCAAATGCTGTTTTAGCGGTGGCGATATGGGGCTGAATGAACGGATATTTATGGATATCCGCCTGCCGCGGGCCCTGCTTTGTGTTTTTGTGGGGGCGAGTTTGGGCGTGGGCGGCACACTCTTGCAGGCATTATTTCGCAACCCGATCGTAGAACCGGGCCTGATAGGGACCTCCAGTGGCGCGGCATTCGGCGCTGCTTTGTATTTCGTGCTTGGCGCTACGTTCAATTTCCATACCGGTGAATGGACTTTGCCATTGGCAGCGAGCGCAGGGGCAGTGCTTTCCACTTTCCTCGTTTATATCTTGTCGCAGTCGAAAGAAACCGGAAAGAGCTCCATCGTCGTATTGTTGCTGACGGGCATTGCCATCAATGCACTTTTTATGAGTGGGGTGGGTTTCCTCTCTTTCCTGGCCCGCGACCCCCAGGCGCGTTCCATTACCTTTTGGGGGCTGGGCACGCTCTCCGGCGCCAACTGGCATTCGGTATTGATCGTGGGGCTGTCTACCGTCCTGTGCATTCTGGCCTCGCTTCGCTTTGGCAAACAGCTCAACGCCTTGATGATGGGCGAAGAGGAAGCCCTGTTCTTAGGGGTGAACATTCGCCGTCTCAAATGGGCCGTACTTGCAGTAGATGTATTGATGATAGCCGTGGCAACGGCATTTGTAGGCGTTATCAGTTTTGTAGGCCTGATCGTGCCGCACTTGTTGCGCATGCTGAACGGCTCGGACAACCGCCCGCTGATCTTCACCAGCGCAATGGCAGGGGGGATATTCCTGAGCCTGGCCGACCTTACGGCCCGTATGGTGGTGCGGCCATCGGAATTGCCCATCGGTATCGTTACTTCTGTAGTAGGGGTGCCTGTATTTATTTATTTGCTGCGCAGAAAAAATTATTTCTTCTGAGATGTTGGCCGGTAAAAACATATCCTACCGTATCGGGTCAAAAAAATTGCTGGATGAGGTTTCGGTGGAATTTCAACCGGGCATGATCAATCTCATCATCGGCCCCAATGGCGCTGGGAAATCGACGCTGATAAAGATACTCAGCGGCCAGTTGAAGCCCACTTCCGGTGAAGTGTCCTATTCTGGCCGAAACATAGCAAAGGCGCCTGTTGCCGAGCTTGCCAAAATCCGTGCAGTGCTCTCGCAGAACATAGAACTGGCCTTTCCACTCTCTGTTTCAGAAGTCGTGATGATGGGGCGTTATCCGCATTTCATGAACAGCCCTACGCAAAGCGACAGGGAGGCCTGCAATGAGGCGATGCGTTTCTTCGATGTCCTCGGCCTGGAGAACAGGAATTACATGACGCTGAGTGGTGGTGAAAAGCAGCGCGTGCACTTTGCGCGCGTCGCCGCTCAGGTTTGGAAAGCAAATGATAAAAGTGAAAGTGTACTGCTGCTGGATGAACCGCTTACCTTCCTGGATGTGTATTACCAGTTCGATTTCATGGAAAAATTACGGCAGTTGGTGCAACAGCAAAGCATGGTAGTCGCCGGTGTGGTGCACGACCTGAACCTCGCCGGCAAGTATGCCGATCATATCGTGTTGATACACCGGGGCAAGGCCGTTGCGAAGGGAAGCAAGGAAGCCGTCCTGACCCGGGAAAACATCCATTCCGTATATGGATTGAGCGTCGAAGTGGCCTATACGGCTAATGCGGTCCGGTTACATTTTTAGCATCGAGGTTGCCACGGCGCGCCTACCGCTTCACAAACAACGCCTGCGCCATTTCCTCCCTGTCATTGGTTAGCTTACACACATACACACCTTTTTCAAGCCCGGCGATGTCCAATTCCTCCTCCAGTTTGCCGGAGGATGTTCCTGTGCAGGCTTTGCGATATACTTCCTGCCCAAGGATGGAAAAGGCCCGCACCGTACAGTGCTCGCCGGCCAGGCCGCTGGCCCGGATGTGCAGGACATCTTCGGCCGGGTTAGGAAAAACAGCAAGCACGGCGGCCGGCTGTACCGCCTTTTTCACCGCTGTAACCATGGCCGCGTTTTTATACTGCACGCTAACCACCTGCAGTCCTCCATTATCCGTTGTACAGATGGCTATGGGCTCTTTGGATTGATCGTTCAGGAAATAATAAGTTATTGCAGTGTCTACTCCCAGGGCGTTCAAAGAGAGATACTGAAGCGCTACGTCTGTAATGTCCAGCCAACCCAAAACCGGTATCTTGGCATCGAGCCGGGTCTCGCGGAATTCCGTCCGCTTTTCGCGCAGGACGTCATAGGTGCCGCCGGGAATAGACAGGGCCCCCCAGGCATCCACCGCATCGAGCCGGTTGATGGCGATCCGCAGGCGCATCGAGTCGGGCGGGGCAATAGGCAGTTGGCCCACACCTGGCAACATGCTCGCGTCAAAAGGCAGCAGAAGGCCCGTGCTGGCCTGTTTGATGTCGAAGAACTGAACAGGAGCCCGGCTTTGAACGAGGGGGGGGGCATACCTGGCAACCAGGTCGAGGCCGAGGACGGACTGGTCGGGGCCCGAAAAGCCCAGGGCAGCCACCTGCTGGCCGTTGACGTTCAGGTATGTGTTCACATTGCCATTGCCGGTTTGATAGTACAAGGTAGCTGACGGGAAGGACCCATAATCGGGGCCGGACTGAGCATCCTGATAAACCTGTTCAAAGGTGAACGAAGGCTGAAGGCCACTCAGGTCCCATTGCTGGCCGCCGCCCGGGGCTGTCATTACCACCTGGCCAGGCTGGGTATCCATCGCGAAAAACAGGGTGTCTCCCGCTTCCGGAAACACAGCATCGGTGATGGTGATCTGGGCCTTTCCTGTGGCCAGCAGGCCCATCGAGAACAGAAAAATGAGTCCAACGTTTTTCATAATACGTTATTATAAATTTTGAGGAACCTGTCATCCCCTGGATGGCCAGAAAATTACGGTCCCGGGGATAAATCAACTTAAAAGCTTGTTATTCTGCGGTAGTTGCAAAGGAATGGCCGGCAAAACAGCTCTGGATGAAAGGGCCAGGCGAAAACCGGGGTAAATAGAGAAAGTTCGGCCGCCGGCAGGCGTAAAAGTAGCGCTTTTTCTGAAAATCTGTTGTCAAAAAAACGATATTAGAACTGAGAAAGGGGAACCCGTAATGGGTAACTGCGAATGATAAATCCAACTGGATAAAAATAGATAACGGTGAAAAAAAACTATTCCACATTCGTTAGCGGGCTCCTGCTGCTTGCATTTTGCACACTGTGGAGCAGCTCCTCCGCAAGCGCTCAGGCGTATGCCATCGGGGCGGACCTGTCCTTTCTGAAACAGGCGGAGGACGGCGGTTTTACCTTTAAAGAAGATGGCGTGGCGAAACCCGGCCTCGAGATCTTTAAAAGCCATGGGTACAACTGGATACGGTTGAGGTTGTTCCACACCCCTTCGCGCCTGCCCAACAACCTCGAATACACCATAACCCTGGCCAAAGCAGCCAAGGCTATGGGCTACAAATTCCTGCTCGACTATCACTATTCGGATACCTGGGCGGACCCGGGCAAGCAGTTCCTGCCCAAAGCATGGGAGGGGAAATCCCATGCCGAACTGGTGCAGGCCGTCTTCGAGTATACCCGCTCTACCATGCAGGCCTTTCGCGACTCCGCCGCCTACCCGGATATGGTGCAGGTGGGCAATGAGATCAGCAATGGCATGCTGTGGCCCGACGGGAAGCTGCCGGAAAACTGGGATCATTTCGCCGAACTGCTACAGGCCGGCATCAACGGCGTTTACGCCAGTTGCGGCAACAACCCCTGCCCCAGGGTCATGATCCACATCGACAAGGGCGGAGACCGGGATTTCACGGAGTATTTTTTCGACAAGATCCATTCCTACGGCATCCGCTACGATGTCATCGGCCAGTCGTATTACCCCTGGTGGCACGGCAGCCTGCTCGATCTGAGGCAGTGCCTGAATTTTACCGCTACCGAATACAAAAAAGATATTATCTTGGTGGAAGTGGCCTACAACTGGACACCACAGGAATACACCGGCAAAAGCGCTCCTTTTCCCGAATCGCCGGAAGGGCAGAAGGATTTTCTGGAAGAAGTGAACCGCATCGTGTTGAATGTGCCGGACAATAGGGGGTGCGGTGTTTTCTGGTGGGAACCTGCCGTATCGCGCAGGGGTAGCAGAAGTTTTTTTGATGAAGGCGGTAACGTTCTGCCGGTGATCACGGTATTCGATAAGTATACCAGGTACTGACCGGGGCTGCGCCTGTTTTATAGCTATGAAAACAAGAGACTGATGAATAAAGCACCGGCCCTCTTTTCTGCCTTGCTCATGATCCTCCAGGGTGTATCCTGTGCAACGCTCAACGTGAATGATATCGCAAGCCTCGACAGGGGCGCCTTCGAGCCGCTCCGGCTCACACCCGAAATTGAGCCCAACTACCTCCGGTTCGACCTGATCCGGAAAACGGAGGCCAAGCCCGTCAATGATTCGGCCTCTGAAACGGTGGATCTGCCATACCACCCCCTCGGTTTTTACCTGGGCAACGGCCTGTTCTACGACTTCAACGGCAATTTAACCATCAGGGCCGATTACCTGCTGCATGCGCCGGCCGAGGGCTTCCATATCCGGAAGTCCGGCAGGCCCGAAAAGAACAAGGGCATTACCGAATATATCTACCGGCCGGATACTTTGTACAAGCAATATCCACATAGGAAAAAGCCCATATACCAATACCACCGGCTGAGCGAGAACGGCGTCGAGTCGTTCATGTACGGCCACCGGCTTCGATACATCGTGGAAACGACGGACTCGACGATCGTCTACCGGGGAAAACGCCGGAAATGGGATGTCCTGTACCGCGACGGGCCCGATGCCTACTACCTGAACCGCAGGCGGTGGGTGAACCACTACCGGAAAAGCGAAGAAGGCCTGGTGCTGGGCAGCGATTACCTGGTCACGCTGGCGGATGGCGGCCGGGCTATTCACATTAAAAGAGGAGGCAAAAAAAGGGATAGGTTGTTGTACACCATTGAAAGGGATGCCGATAGGGTTTTTATCTACGACAGGAAAAAACGCGGCCGGATGATCACTTTCGAAGGCAATAGCTTTTTGGTGTATAGAAATCAGACATTGCTGATGAGGTATGAGCTAGGTGGGGGCGGGTAAAATGCGCTTTACACGAAGGTTCACAGACGGGGAAGACGGAGTTAAGGTGCTGATTATCAGAGTCCCGTGTAGCGCTGTATCCAAATTCAGACTTTGAAGGATATTTACACACCTAAATCGACTAGCTATGAATTCTAAAAACGGCTTTTCACTCATTATGGCTTTGCCATTTCTATTGAACGTTTGTTTTTGTCAGGCTTACTTATCCCAAGACATAGAGGCTTTGGGTAAGCAGCTGAGAACAGTCAACGCCAACTGGAGCGAAGAACGGTTCGCTATGTTAGGGCCAGACGAAACCTATCGTTTTACGAATAGCAGAGAGCTTATTCAGTTGCATCTCAAATTAGTAGAGGGCATATTAAGGGCCAGTGAAAAACCGGGCCTGTCTACCGGACAGCAGAAGAAGCGGGAATATTGCCTCGATCAGTTGAACAGCTACTGGCAGCGGGGGCTCTTCCCAATCAACACCTACCATTCTACGCCGCAGCCCTATTTTGTGGACCTGTATGGGACGCATTGCGCAGTGGGCTTTCTACTGTACAAAAGCGGTGAGGCCACAGCATTGATAAACGATATCAGGGAAAAACATAATTATGCCTTCATTGCAGAACTGGTGGAAATGTATCCGCAGCTCGGGCAATGGGCAGCTGAAAATGGTTTTACCGTTGATGAGTTGGCATGGATACAACCTAATTACCCACCGCCAGCACAGGAAATGCATCCGTTAGGAAACGGTGGTGGGGCGAACGGCCCGGTCTACGTCATGAAACCTGCTCCGGATGGTTCCTTATTGTACCTCGCGGGCGATTTTACGGAAATGGACGGCATTCCGGCGAATAGCATCATTGCATGGGATGGCCAGGAATGGTCTACCCTGGGGATGGGGATAAACGGTAAAATATACGATATGCATTTTCACAACGGTAAATTACACGTTGCCGGAAATTTTAAAATTTCCGGAGAAGAAGTGTATAGCAGTATTGCTTATTGGGATAATGGCCAATGGGTTCCTTTGCAGGAAGGATATACAGGCGATGTTTATGCTATGGAAACCTATCAGGGTAAGCTGTATATCGGAGGCGGGTTCCAGTATTTGGACGGTGCTGAAATGCCTTTTCTGGCTTATTACGATGAAGAAGGAGGCTGCTGGTCAAATAGTAGTATCGTCCTTGACAATGGCTATCTGATCAGCATTTCTGATATTTTTAGCGTTGATGATACGGTTAGGTGTTTTGCAGTTCATGATAACCTGTTATTTGTAGGGGGAGATTTTTCCCTGACATCTCCTAATGCCAGCCATCCAAATGTCATCCACTATGCCGTCAATAATTTGGCAAGGTGGCTTGGGTATATCTGGTTGCCCTGTACCGGCGCCGATTTCGAATATGTCAATGAACTGGAGCTGATCGGTGGGCAGCTTTACCTTATGGGGCCTATGAATTCGATGTATGGTTTTTTTCTCCGGTCCTATGACAATGGGATAATAGAACCTGTGCCAACTTACAGTGGTATCTTTGAAAACGATAAGCCACCATTAGCTTATGGTTATATCCGACATGATGGATATGATTATTTTTATGGAAACATCAAACCCAGTACGGGCGCGCCTACCGGTGGGTTCTACAGCCATACGGGTAATAGGGATGGCGAATTTGATCATCTCATAAGAGCGGCTGCGGTTTTTCAGGGGAATATTTATTTTGCAGGTGATTTTACCAAAGCATTTGGGTTGCCATTTAACGGACTGGCCTATTCTTTGTGGGGTGCAAACCCCATCAGTTCGTCAGAACCAAAGGAAGATCAGAGGATAGGTTTTTATGTTACCGGCAAGCAATTGGTAATAACCCCCGGGCAATTTATTCCTCGTTCCATGATGAACATTTATAATGCCTCTGGCCAGTTAGTAAGATCCCTTGCCCTGCCTGAAGATTCAGCAGGAGCAACGATCAGCCTTAGTGCTCTGCACAGCGGGGTTTATGTTTTTCAATTTGTTGGGCCGTACTATCAGGAAGCAAAGACATTCGCACTTTTTTAGGCCGCCGTCTGCAGGCCTGGAATATGAAAACAGAGCATACGTCAGGGGGAGGCTCTAAACGGGACTGTTCAAAGTTGCAGGTTTCAGGGTTTCAAGTTGGCCTGGATATCAAAGGATTGCGACTGCAGCGACACACTTGATTGAACTATCCCCTCTAAACGAGCTCTAAACCGGAAAAAACATTATGAAAAGAGCTATGGTCATCGGTTGCTGCGGCGCGGGGAAATCCACCTTTGCCAAAGCGCTGCATGAAGCGGCCGGGCTGGAACTGATCCACCTGGACCAGCACTACTGGAAGGCGGGCTGGATCGAAAGCGATGCCGGCGAATGGGTTAAGGCCGTGCAGGCGCTGGCCGATAGGCCCAGCTGGGTCATAGACGGGAACTACGGAGGCACCATGGACATCCGGATTAACAGGGCGGATACCATCATCTACCTGGATTGCCCTACCTGGAAATGCCTGTGGCGGGTGACAAAAAGGATACTCAGATACTGGCGCAGAACGCGGCCCGATATGCCCGAGGGCTGCGCCGAGCGGTTCGACCTGCAATTCTTCCATTATGTTGCTACCTTTAATGCGGTGAGGCGGAAAAAATTACTGGACAAGATCAGTCTGCTCAAAGGGGAGAAAGACGTGGTGATCCTGAGGAACGGCCGGCAGGTACGGGCCTACCTGGCAGGCCTGCAAGCCTGAAAGTTAACCTTCGTGTAACTAAATGAGCTACAGAAAATACTTCTCACAGGCACTCCAAAAAAACTACCCCGCCCGTTTTGAGGAGATCATAGCGGAGGCGAACCGCCTGTACGCCCACATTTCAAAAGACACGGCCTTCGCCCGGGCCTCGGCGAACCCCATGGACCGGAGGCTGGACTTCGCGGCCTACTTCCTGGCCATGATCCAGGCGCTTGAAAAACAGGGCGAGCCCTTTGAGCGTATCAAAACCATTTGCCTGGAGGTGGCTGAAGCGTACGTCATGCCGAAAAACCGCTTGCAGCGATGGCTGAAGCGCGTGCCCGCCAGGCTCGTGAGCTTCAGGCCTATGGGCCTCTTCCTGAAAAGCCTGGGCCGCAAGGTGGCCGAAAGAGGGCATCCCGACGGTTTTGTAGCCCGGGTGCTGGCCGACAAGGGCGAAACCTATGGCCTGGGTTACGGCATCGACATCCTGGAGTGCGGCATCTGCAAGCTATTCCGAAAGCGCCAGGCTGAGCACTACGCCTCAATACTTTGCGAAGTGGACAAGATCACCTCCGCAATGGCCGGGCTGCAGCTCATCCGCAGCGGGACGATAGCGCATGGAGCGCCGAAATGCGACTTCCGCTTCGTCAAGGCCGAGAAGTACGACAGGATAGGGCGCCGTTACAACCATACCCGCAGAGCTGACCCCTACCTGCTGGAACGGATGCGCTTGCACCTGCAGCCGGAAAATGGCAGGCAGTATCTCGACGTCGGTTGCGGCACCGGCAATTATACCATAGCGTTGGCCCAGGCGGGAGGGGTTTTCACCGGATTGGACCCCTCGGGCACCATGCTCGAAACCGCCCGGAGGCGATCCGGCAGTATTCAATGGGTGTTGGGCCGGGCAGAGCAGCTTCCCTTCCCGCCAGAAAGCTTCGACGGCGCCCTGGCCAGCCTGACAACCCACCATTGGGCTGATATGGAGAAGGGGCTCGCCGAAATATACCGGGTGCTGAAACCGGGCGGGCGCCTGGTGGTATTTACCGCTACTCCCGAACAAATGAAAGGGTACTGGCTAAATCACTACTTCCCGGCCATGATGGCGGCCTCTATCGCACAAATGCCTTCATGGGAGCGGGTAGAGCAAGCCCTGCGCGCGGCCTCATTCGGCCCGGCTGTACAGGAAAAGTATTTCATCCGTGATGACCTGCAAGACCTGTTCCTGAACTCCGGCAAACACCGGCCGGAGATGTATTTCGACGAGCAGGTAAGAGCAGGCATTTCTTCTTTTTCCGGCCTGGCCAACCAGACGGAAGTGCAGGCCGGGCTGGAAAGGCTAAAACAGGATATCGATGCGGGGGTAATAGCGTCCGTCATCCGGCAATATGATAACGAAAGCGGGGATTACCTCTTCATAGTGGCGTCGAAATTGGGGTGAGCGCCGTATATTTGAACATACTTCAGAAATATGACACGAGTGCCGAAACTATTCTCCATTGCCTTTTTCCTGTTTTTCAGCCTGAGCGCCAGCGCCCAGTACACCCTCCTGAGCGCGTTTGGCAACCTCGCCGAATGCGATACCATGTCGCGCGGCATCTTCGTCGTATGGTGGGATAATAACTGGGACTACTCCGATGATGCGGATCGCCTGCTGGATACGATGCTGGCCTATCGCACGCAGTGCCTCGGTGAGCTGAACATGCAGGACCCGCCCAACCCGCAATCGGGTTATTTCTACAACGTATACCTCCACCACGGCGGCGATATCTTCCCCGACTGGTGGGGCAACGGACAGGGGACGGACGGCAATGGCTATCCTTATCTCACGCTGCCGATCGGAGCGCATAACGATTGGGGGAACGTGGCCCACGAAACCTTCCATATCTTTCAGTATAACGCCAACGCACCGGGCTTTTCCTATTCCGGCGACAGCCAGTGGTATATCGAAGCGAGTGCAAACTGGTATGCCGCCTACAGGTATAAAGACTTTGCCAGAGCCTTTCTGGAAGCGGAAAGCCTGGTGCGCCTGCCGCAGGTGCCGCTATGGCTGAGCTATGACAACTTCCCGGATGATTACCCGCAAAACTGGCAGCGCTACGTGCATCAGTATGCCCTTGCGCTGTTGCTCTACTACCTGACGGAAGAAAGCGGCCTGGCCCCCACCTTTATCACCGATGGCCTGTATTCGGGAACGGATCAGTTGCCGCAGCAGTATTTTTACAATTACCTGGGCGCCGATGTGTTCCGCGCCCAGTTTATGGAGTGGGCGGCCCACATGGTTAACCACTTCGACTTTCTCACCCCTGAACAGGTCGCCGTCCTGGAAAACGAATGGAATGACTATGCCGACCCGGCCGATGACAACGAGTTTATCGGGGTATATGAGAACGAAGGAAGTGGCGGCTGGTATCGCCCCGGTGATGATGGCGTCACCAGGGCCTGGTCGTTCAATACCTACAAAATACAGAACAGCGATTCCTGCCTCTACCGCTTCGAGCTGAAGGCAGACCCAACGGGTAGTAAGGGCGATGCCTCCTTTTTCCGGGGCATGGTTGTGGTAAAAAATGCTTCGCTGGGCACACAGTTCTACGCCCTGCCGATGATCAATGATCAGGAAGGCCTGTTGCCACTGCCGGTGAGCCCGGAGGATTCGGAGATCTACTTTATCGTAGGTTCTTTGCCGGAAGTGTTCGAAGACGTAGCGCAAACCTTTTCGTATGAAATGCAGATCACGAAAGAAGCTGTCATATCGGATACTGCGGAGCACCAGAAGGCCTCGGGTGTAGTAGGCCGCTTCAACGTATTCGGCCAGCCGGTACGGGAAGATTATGAAGGCGTCCAGCTCATCTTATACGAGGATGGCAGAGTGGAGCGCCGGATGAACCGGGAATGGTATCCCTAACCTTGTACCCTTTAACCTTTAACCTTTCCATGCAAAAGCACCCTCTCCACATCCACAACGCCATTTACGATCCCATCGCCGATCTGTCTACCTGGCGGGCCATGCCTACGCGTTCGGTAGATCACCTCGACCCCTTCCTGTTCCTCAACCACCACGGCCCGCAGCAGTATGGGCCGAACAACCGGGGATTGCCTTTCGGCCCCCACCCGCACCGCGGTTTCGAAACCCTGACTTTCGTGTTGCAGGGCGACATCACCCACAAGGACTCCGTCACCGGCGAAAGCGTGATCACCGCCGGCGGCATACAGTGGATGACCGCCGGCAGCGGGTTGATCCACGCTGAAGTATCTTCGGAGGAATTTAAGCGCAAAGGGGGCATGGAAGAGGTGATCCAACTCTGGATGAACCTGCCGGCGAAGTATAAAATGACGGCGCCGAAATACACGGGCCTGCAAAAAGAAAGCATCCCGGCCATCTCCTTTGACGACGGCAAAGGCGCCCTCCACCTGGCCTCCGGTACTTTCCAGGGCCAGCAGGGGCCGGTGGATTCCATGACCGGGCTTTTTACGTCCACCCTGGACATCAAAACCGGCGGCGCTTTTTATGATGTTTTGCCCGAGAGCAGCCAGGTGCTGCTGTACGTTGTAAATGGCCAGGTGGAAGTGAATGGCGCTATGGCACTGGAACACCAACTGGTGCAGCTGAGCCTCGATGGCACGGAACTTTCCATAACCGCCAGCCAGGACAGCCAGCTCGTATACTGCTATGGCTCGCCCTTCGACGAGCCCATCGCAGCCCACGGCCCTTTTGTGATGAATACCGCCGAGGAGATCCGCCAGGCCATCATCGATTACCAGTCGGGAAAGCTGGGAAGGTTGGATTTATAGGGGGGGGCTGTGCCTTTCAGGAAAAATACCATCTTCACGCAGTAAAGTATTATGCTAGATCTGCTGAAAACCTGATCTTACCGGAAGGAGCGCAGAAATTATATTAGCTTACGGGTATGAGAACAGCCATTCGGTATTTACTGTATCTGCTGCTGTTGGGCCTGGCGGGCTGTAGCAAAGACGCTACAACAAAGGGCGGCTTTGCGTTGGAGTACTGGTCATCCAACAACGGGGGGGAGATCAGCTTTTCCCGTTCGGCAGTTGAAGCCTGGAATGATGCGCACCCGGAAAGCCCCGTCAAATACCAGCCGGTGCCGGAAGGGCAGTCGAGCGAGGAGATCATCCTGGCGGCGGTGGTGGCCAAGACCACGCCCGATATTTACGCCAACATCTGGCAGGGGCTGGTGGAATTTTACAGCCGGTCCGGCATCCTCGTGCCCCTTGACACCCTCGACGGCTTTATGGAGTTCATCTACGGCCGCTGCGACTCGGCAACGGTCCGGGAGGTCACTTCAGGAGATGGGCATATCTATCAGGTGCCCTGGAAGATCAACCCATTCATGACGATCTACAACAAGCAGGCCCTGAAAGAGCTGGGGCTCGACAGCTTCCCGGCTACCTATTCGGCCTATCTGGATGCTGCCAGGCGTTTCAAAAAGGATACGGATGGCGACGGGTATGTAGACCAGTGGTTCGGAAACACCTCCGTCAAACTGGCGTGGTACCAGCGCCTGTTCAACTTTTACCCCCTCTACCTGGCGGCTTCGGGCGGCCAGCCTCTGATCAGGGACGGGCGGGCCAATTTTAATAACGAATACGCTGTTGGGGCTTTCCGTTTCCTGCAGGAGCTCTACCGGGAGAACTACTTTTCCAGGCAGGTGGAATCGGCAGGGCAGGACCTGTTCATCGCGGAAAGATATGCTTCCAAATGGACAGGGCCCTGGGAGATCGAATACCTCGAAAAGTACAAGCGGGAGGGCTTCGAGTACGGCTTTGCCCCCATGCCGGTTCCCGATGGCCACGAAGGGCCTGTTTATACGTATTGCGACCCGAAAAATATTGTAATCTTTAATACGTGCCGGAACCCACAACTGGCCTTCGAATTCATCAAGGCCATGCTCAGCGAGCAGGGCGACCTGGCGTTTTTGAAAACCACCAACCAGTTGCCCCGGCGGAAAAACATGGCCGATATTCCCGGCTTCCAGGCGTTTTTTGCCCAAAACCCGTTGCTGCAGGTGTTCGCCGAGCAGGCCCGGCATGTGAAAGGCGCCGATAATTGCGAAGTGCTGGTGGAGGTGTTCGATATCCTCTCGCAGGAGTATGAGGCTTGTGTATTGTACCAGATCAAAAGCCCGGAGCAAGCGGTCGCGGATGCGGAACAGGCGGTGAATGTGCTGCTTCGGGCAGCAGAATAGCAAATATTTGAATGATGCCCAGCCAAAGAACGAAAGGCCTGTTGCGGAAAAAGGCATTGCCCTATCTCATCGTATCGCCATACCTGATACACCTGTGCCTCTTTGTCCTCTTCCCGGTGGCCTTCTCCATCATCCTGACCTTCCACAAGTGGAACATCATCGCTCCGATGGAGTATATCGGGCTCGACAACTTCCGGCACCTTGTCCAGGACCGGCTGTTCTGGAAGGCCATTCTGAATACGGGGCGCTTCCTGCTGGTCCACATCCCGCTGCAGCTCGTGGTTGCCCTGGCGCTGGCCTACATTCTGAACGAGAAGATCGCCATGCGGGGCTTTTTCCGCGCTTCTTTTTTTATGCCGGTGGTCATCTCGGGGGTGGTCGTGACCATCCTGTGGCAACAGCTTTTCGGGTTGGAAACGGGCCTGCTCAACCGCATGCTGTCCGGCCTGGGGCTGAGCAGGGTGGAGTGGCTGTCGAACCCCCGCATTTCCATGATATCTATCGCCATCATGGCGACCTGGAAAAATGTAGGGCTGTACGTCATCCTGTTCCTGGTGGGGCTGCAGGCCGTGCCGCAGAGCTACTACGAAGCGGCGGAGGTAGACGGAGCATCGGCCTGGCAAAAGTTCAGGTATATCACGTTGCCCGCTATCAACCCGGCCATTTTCATGGTGGTGATCCTTTCCACTATCGGCGGCTTCAGCCTGTTCATCGAACCTTATATCATGACCGACGGCGGCCCGCTGAATACGACGCTATCGGCCATGCTCTATATCTACAAGCAGGCATTCGGTTATTACCACATGGGTTATTCGGCGACGCTGGGCCTGTTTTTCGCCCTGCTGATCATGATGGTGGTGATGGTGCAGAAATTCACGATAGAAGCGAAGGATTAATTGATTCATTCAAGTTGTAAACCATGAGGCCATCGAAAATTTTGCTGTTCATCCTGCTCATCGCCGCAGCCCTGTCCTTCCTGTACCCCTTTTACTGGATGATCCTGGCCTCGCTGACGCCGGAAGCGCAGATCGGCGAGCTTGGCCTGATGCCCAAAGCACTGGCCTGGAGTAATTATACCCAGATGATCAGCAAGATCCCCATCTGGCGGTCGCTGCTCAACAGCACCATCGTCGCAGGGCTGTCTACGCTGGGGGTGGTCGTCTTTGGCGCCATGACGGGTTACGCGCTGGCGAAGCTGCCTTTCCGGGGGCGCGGGTTGTTGTTCTTCGTCATCATTTTTACCATGACCCTGCCTTTTCAGATCACGCTGATCCCCAACTACATCCTGATGGTGAAATTCCGCTGGGTGGATACCCTGGCGGCGCTCATTATCCCGGCGCTGAACAATGCCTTTGCCATCCTGCTGTTCCGGCAGGCTTTCAAGGGCATCCCCGACGACCTCATCCATGCCGCGAGGGTGGATGGCTGCGGCGAGCTGCGGATCATCTTTCAGATCCTCTTTCCCAACATCCTGCCGGCCATCATCACCGTTGGCATCATCACGTTCATGAATTCGTGGAACGATGTGCTCTGGCCCCTCATCGTCATCCGCGACGAGCACTGGATGACCATGCCGCAGCTCGTTACGCTCTTCGCCGTGGGCGGCAGGGCCGAGGCGCAGCTGGGTGTGAAGCTGGCTTCCGCGGTATTCCTCGCGCTGCCCGTCATCCTCGCATATTCGGTATTCCAGCGCCATTTTATTCAGAGCATGGCCTCGTCCGGATTGAAAAGCTGACTTTCTCAAACGATAAACAAGGTATGATACCCATTCAAAGAACGCCTATCCGGCTCAAGGCCGACCCCACGCAGGTGATCCTGAAATTCCTGGATTTCGGCAGAGCCGAGCGCTTCACGCCGGTCGTAGATTATGTCTTATCGCTCTCCGATGCCGAAGCACAGTCGCAGCTGGAAGCGGTTCTCACCGACTTCCAGGGGCGCCATTTCGGCCTGGAAGCGGCTTTCCTGGAGCATTACGGCAAGCTCGCCGAATATGTTCCGGAAGAACCGCCTTTGTCGAAAAAGCTGTTGCTCGGCGCCTGTTTTACCCACGAATACAGTATCGAAGCTGCTGCGCTGTTCAACCCTTCCATCGTGCCTCACCCCGTCCAGTCGGGGCTAAAGGAGGGCGAACTGCGGTTCATCCTCAGCCTGCGGGCTGCCGGCGAGGGGCATATTTCTTCCGTCGCCTTTCGGACGGGAGTGGTAACTGCTGATGGAGGCGTTACCCTCGGCCCTTCGCCTGTTAAACTGAGCGCCGGGAAAAAACTAGTGGATACGGCCTTCGCAAAGCCTTTTGTCGCCCTGCGTTTTGAAGGGGACAAGCCCATGAACAGCCTGCTGGCGGAAAGGCTTCCGGAGCGGTTTACGGAGCGGGAGGCCCTGGCAGTTGCCCTTCAGCTGGAACAGGAGCAGCATATCGGCCTGGCCTATGAAAAAGAACAGGCCGCACTGGTTTTTGACGGAAATTATGACGTAACATTTCCCGACGCTATCCCCCTGGAAAGCCGCGTGCTTTTTCCGCAGTCCGCACAGGAATCCAACGGTTTGGAAGATGTTCGCTTCACCCGCTTTGAGAATGAGGGGAGCGTAGTGTATCTGGGCACCTATACGGCTTATAATGGCAGGGCCATTCGCCCGCAGCTGATCGAGACCGAAGATTTCAAGGACTTCCACATCCGCTCTTTCTACGGTAAGGCCGCCTCCGACAAGGGGATGGCCCTGTTCCCGGAAAAGATCGATGGCCGATACGCCATGATCGGGCGGCAGGGCGGGCGCAGCCTCTCCATCATGTATTCCGATAACCTTTATTTTTGGGAAGATCACCAGCCGCTGCAGCATCCGCGCCGGGGGTGGGAGGTCCTGCAGATGGGCAACTGCGGCAGCCCGGTGAAAACCCATGCCGGTTGGCTGCTGCTGACCCACGCCGTCGGGCCCATGCGCAAATACGTACTGAGTTTCACCCTGCTCGATCTGCACGGCCCTTCAAAAGTGCTGGCCAGCCTGGAGCAGCCGTTGCTCAGCCCAAATGCGGAGGAAAGAGAGGGTTATGTGCCCAATGTGCTGTATACCTGCGGGCTGCTACAGCACGGCAGGAACCTGATCATCCCCTACGCCATGTCGGATAATGCCGTGGGCTTCGCTACGGTGGAAACAGAAGCCGTGATCCGTGAATTAATACAGCACAGGCCATGAGTATCAGAGCTAGTTTGGAGGCCGCCGTGGTACTTTCCGGGCTGGCCTTGTTGCCGTCCTGCCCGAGGCAGCGCGAAACACCGCCAGTGGAGCTGGCCAACCCGGCGCACCTGGAACACCTCTATGAAGCTTTCGAAGCAGAAGGTGCGCAACTCGGCGCGGTTTGGATCTACTGCGAGGCCCCCGATTATCACCTCGTTGCTGATCCTGACGAGGGCTTTACCTGCGTGGACGATGTAGCGCGGGCGCTGGTTTTTTACTGCCGCTACTATCCTTCGCACCCTTCACCGGAGGTTTTGGAAAAGGTCCGCACGCTGGCGGAGTTCCTGTTGTATATGCAGGCGGAGAACGGTTTTTTTTACAACTTCCTTTTTCCGGATAAGCAGATCAACACCACCCACCGGAACAGCAGGCCGGAAGCTGCCTTTTGGGCCTGGCGTGCCTTCTGGGGCCTGTCGGAGCTAAACCTGCTGGAAGTGGAAGGCCTGAGCAACCTTCAGCACCGTAGCCACAAGGCCCTGGATACCCTGGTGGCCAGGATGGATACGCTATGCTCCACATCTGGGGATAAGCTTATTTTTGATGGAATAGAAGCTCCGGCATGCCTGGCAGAACTGGGAGGCGACCAGGCGGGGCTGATCCTGGCCGGGCTGGCAAACTACTACAGGGCCGAACCATCGGAACGGCTACGTGCGCTGATGCTGTTTTTCGGCAACCTGCTGCTGGAAACGCAGTATGGCGGGCCGGACAGCGCTCCGTATGGCGCTTTTCTGAGCTGGCGCAACTACTGGCACGCCTGGGGCAATTCCCAGGCTTACGCCTTGCTGTATGCCGGGCGTATCCTTGAATACCAGCCCTTTATCGATGCGGGCCTGAGGGAAGTGCGGTATTTTTACCCTTATTGCCTGGAGCAGGGCTTTGTCAACGGGTTCAGGCTGGCCCGCGAAGGGGACAGCCTGGCGCTGGCGGATATTCAGCAGTTCCCGCAGATCGCCTATGGTGTGCGGCCTATGGTTTTCGCTTCGCTGGAGGCTTTTGCGATCACAGGCGACACGGCATACGCCCAAACAGCAGGGCGGCTGGCCGCCTGGTTTTTTGGGAGCAACCCGGCGGGGCAGGCCATGTACGGCCCGGCAACAGGCCGAGCCTTCGACGGCATCGAGTCGCGGGAAAAAATAAACCGCAATTCCGGGGCCGAGTCCACGATCGAGGCTTTGCTGAGCCTGCAGGCGCTGGAAACTGTACCGGCAGCGGTGCAGGTTTTAAATGCAATAAAACGGAACCACTATGGCAGGGATTAAGTTCGACAGGGTAAGCAAGTACTTTGGCAAGGTGGCGGCTATCAAGGAGGTGGAATTTGAGATCCAGGACAAAGAGTTCATCGTGCTGGTGGGCCCTTCCGGCTGCGGAAAATCTACGCTGCTGCGGATGATCGCCGGGCTGGAGGAGATCAGCTCGGGGCAGCTCTATATCGGGGGGCAGCTGGTGAACGGCCTGCCGCCGAAGAGCCGGGATATCGCCATCGTATTCCAGAATTACGCCCTGTATCCGCACATGACGGCATACGACAACCTCGCCTTTGGGCTGAAGATCAGAGGGCTGGATAAAAAAACCATTCGGGAAAAGGTGATGGAAGCTGCCCGTATCCTGGAAATCGAGCCCCTGCTGAACCGGAAGCCGAAGGCCATGTCGGGCGGCCAGCGCCAGCGGGTGGCCATCGGCCGGGCCATCGTCCGCAACCCCAAGGTATTCCTTTTCGACGAGCCCCTGAGCAACCTCGACGCCAAGCTGCGCGGGCAGATGCGCCTGGAGATAGCCCGGCTGCACCAGAAGCTGCAGACGACCATTGTGTACGTCACCCACGACCAGGTGGAGGCCATGACCCTGGGCCATCGCATCGTCGTGCTCGATAGAGGGGAGATCCAGCAGATCGACACTCCGCAAAACCTTTATAATTTCCCCAAGAACCGCTTCGTGGCGGGTTTTATAGGCTCTCCGCCGATGAACTTCATCGAAGGCAGTATAACCGAAAACGGTGAAGGGCTGCATTTTAAGGACAATTCCGGGCAATTATCGGCGCCCGTCGCCAGCCGCCCGGAGCTGGACGCCTATGCCGGGCAGGCCATCACCATGGGCGTCCGGCCGGAACACATCCATGCCCAGCCGGAAAAAGGCGCGGCCTTTTATGCCGCTTTCAGTGCGGATATTCAGCTCGTAGAACGCTTAGGCCACGAGAGCTTTGCTTTTGCAAGCCTTCACGGGCAACCCATCGCCGCCCGCCTCGGCGCCGATGAGGAGGTACGGCCGCCCTGCCGGATGCCACTATATATCGAAACGGGCAAGATGCATTTCTTCGACGTGCAGAGCGGGCTGAGGGTTTGATCGGAATGGGGCAGGTAGCATCTCTATACAGCCTTCAAAATATCCGACAACACCTCCTCTACGGAAAGTTTTGCCCCGCAGATCACTTCGTCGGAAGCGCCATAGTATAGGGTGATGGTATCACCGTCCACCAGGTGCCCGTTGGTGAATACGACGTTGCCGAAAAAGCCCGCCTTTTCGTAATCGTAATCCGGCTCCAGGATGGGCTCCTGCGATCGGGCGATGACCCTGGTGGGGTCGTCTGGTGCGAGTAGTAAAGCCCCCAGGCAGTAGCGGTTGTCGTAGTCAGCGCCGTGGTAGATCTCGAGCCAGCCTTCAGCGGTTTTGATGGGCGGGCCGCCGGCGCCTACCCTGGCGCTGTCCCACCAGCCGTCGCGGGTGTGTAGAATGCAGTGGTGGCCGCCCCAGTGCAGCAGGTCGGGAGAAGAGGATACCCAGATGAAGTTGCCCCCCAGCTCGATGCCGGAAGGGCGGTGCAGGCAGAAGTATTTGTCTCCGGCCTGTTCTTCGAACAGGGTGCAATCCTTGTTATGCGGCGGCAGGATCATGCCGGCTCTCGTAAAGTTTTCCCAGTCTCGCGTGTGCATGAGCCCCACGCCGACCCCGTTTCCCGATACCTGCGTATAGGTGAGGTAATAAACGCCATCTATGAGGCTTACCCGGCAGTCTTCGATGCCGTAGGTTTCCAGGGGCCCCTGGCCGAATATCTTGGTAGGAAAATCACCGGGCTCGTAGAAATGAACGCCGTCGTCGCTGCATACCAGCCGCAGGTGGGAGATGGTGGAAAGGTAGGTCCTGCCGTTGTAACTCACCTTGCGGGCGTCGGACAGGTCCAGGCGCGGGTCCGCCCGTTCGAATTCCATGATGTCATATACCCCCTCGCCATTCATCACGGGGAAGGAGACCAAACCGTCCTGCTGGCCGGGGCGCTCCGCCACCCGCAGCAGTAACCAGGTTTTTCCGGCAAAACGGAAGGCGCCGGGGTTCAGTACGCATTCCACTACCCAGCCGGGCTGGCTGGGAGCGATGTCTTTCGTGGTAATGATGGGGTTTTCCTTAAACCGATTGACCATGATGAAGTGATGCCAAAGTGTGAAAGGAATTACGCAATGTAAAGCCAGAAGGTGGCAGGCCGTGCAGCGCCACCCTCTGGCAGGACTCAGAAACGTTTAGTTCATCACTGCTTCGTGAACTTCAATGACCCGATATCCTTGCCGCCCAACACGAAGTTGAGGGAGTAGATACCCTGTGGGTAAGCACTGACGTCTAGCGTGAACTGGCCGGCCGCTACCTCGTTGGCGTTCAAACGGACAGCGTCCAGTTGTCGGCCCTGTACATCGAACACCCGCAACAGCAGCGGCTGCTTGGCAGGCAGGCGGTGGTTGACCGTCAGCATTTCAGTAGCAGGGTTCGGGAAAGCGCGGTCGATATAGGCGCCGACGAGGTTCTGCTCTTTCGTGCCCGTCGTGCCTGTTTCGAACAGCCGGGCTGCCTCTTCAGCGGTAAGCGCTTTATTGTAGATCTTGACGTTGTCCAGCGCCCCCATGAAATACTGGCCGCCTTCTATCGGGTTGTTGCCGAAAGCAAGCGGGCGGGCAGTGGTGTTGAGCTTGCCCAGGGCCGGCTTCTGGTTCGCCTGTACGCCGTTGACGTAGATGATGTCGTTTTCACCGTCGTGGACCATCGTGACGTACCACCAGAACCCGATGACCATTTCATTGCCGTCGCCACTGTCCATATCGGAAATGAAATTGGGGAACTGGGCATTGTTGCTGTTGGTCGTCCAGACGATCTTCAGGTGCTGTGGCAAGGATATTTTCCAGCGCTGGTTCCAGTGCCCGAAGTCCAGCACGTAGGCTTCGGCATCCATTATGTTCTGGCCGTCTACGCGTATCCAGAAGGAGACGGTAGTGTAGTCGGAAAGCAACTGCACGGCATTGGGGGCCAGCACCGAATCCTGCATGCCGTCGAACTTGATGTCCATACCGGCGCCATGCGCATGGGTGGAAGGTTCAAAGATAGGGTTGCCGCCGATAACGCCGTGGTTCTGGTAAGGCGTGGCGTCATTGGCATTGCCGTCGAAAGGATAATGCGCCACCAGGCCGGGTTCGTCCGTTTCGAGCGGTTCGGTCGTGCCGATCGTCAGCTCCGCGACCTCGGAGAGGTTATTGGCCAGGTCGAATGCCGCAACCTCAAAGGTGTACAGCGTTTGCGGATCGAGCCCGGTGACCAGTACCGAAAGGGTAGAGGCGGGCACCGTGTCGTACACTTCGCCATCCACCCAGATGATGTACCCCGCTACCTGCGTGTCATCGGTAGAGGCGTCCCAGCTGATGAGCACCGAGTTGAAGCTTGGCGAACCGGTGAGGTTGCCGGGGATCGTTGGCGGCGTCACATCAGGCGTCTCGTCGGGTCCCGTGGTGACTCTCAGGGACGTCGGCAGGGACTCGTTGCCGGCTTCGTCGATGGCCGTTACGGCGAATGTAAATTCAGTCAATGGCGTCAGCCCTTCGAAATAAGCATCAGTTGATGCCGTCGTGGCGGCGATGGCGCCGTCGATGTAGACGTTGTAGGCCGTCACCCCTACGTCGTCGCTGGCAGGCAGCCAGGACAGCCCGACGTTGTTGAAGGTGACTTCAGCCGACAGGTTGAGCGGAGCGTCAGGGGCTTCTTCGTCGCCCCCGGCCGGAGGCTGCGACTGATCGGCGTACAGTTGGGCGATCTCGGCGTCGGAAAGGGCGCTATTGTAGATCTGTACCTCATCCAGGCCGCCGTCGAACCAGTTGCCGCCATCGATCGGGTTGTAGCCGATGCCGAACGGATAAGTGGCGTTGTCGAGGTTGCCCGTAACGTCTTTTTCCGCAACAGGCGCGCCGTTCATATATATCTTGTCTTTGGCGCCGTCATGGACCATAGCTACATGCGTCCAGGTGCCGACAACCAGTTCATTGCCGTCGCCGGAATCCATGTCGCTGCAGCAGGCGCCACCGGAATGGGTAGTGAAAACGGGCTTGCCATGTGCAGGCAGGGATATTTTCCAGCGCTCCTGCCAGCCGCCAAACGAGAGCAGGTAAGCCTCGCCGCTACCGGGCAGGCTGTTGGGGTTCACCCAGAAGCTGATGGTCGTAAAAGGTGAATTGAGCTGCGGCGAGTTGGCAGCGCTGACTTCCGTAGATAAGCCGTCAAAGGCAGCGGCCTGGTTGGCCTTGTCAAAGCGGTCTTTGCCAAGCACGGCGGCCGAAGCATGGTTGTTGTAAGGCGTCTCATCCCGGCTGTTGCCGCTGAACGCATAGTCTGCTACGAGGCTGCCGGGCACATTAGGAGCAGGCGATTGCTCGTCATAAAGCGCGGCGACTTCCAGGTCGCTCAGCGCGACGTTGTATATCTGCACATCATCCAATGCGCCATCGAAGAAGCTTCCGTTATCGATGGGGTCATAACCGATGCCGAGGGGGTATTTGGTCTTGTCAAGGGCGCCCGGCGTATCTTTTTGGTTCGCCAGGGCCCCGTTGATAAAGATCTTGTCCTTGGTACCGTCATGCACCATGACGACATGTGTCCAGGCGTTCAGCCCCAGGGGAGTGCCGGAATCCATGTCGCTGCAGCATGCGCCGCCGGAATGGGTGGTGAAAACGGGCTTACCGTGCGCAGGCAGGGATATCTTCCAGCGTTCCTGCCAGCCGCCGTTGGAAAGCAGGAATACTTCACCCGAGCCAGGGAAACTGTTGGGGTATACCCAGAAACTGATGGTGGTGTAGTCTGATTGCAGGGCAGGGGAGTTGTCCGCTGTCGCTGCCCCGGCCAGGGCGTTGGAACCCCAGCCGTGGCGGTTGGCCGTGGCGGTTGCTCCGTCAGCCAGGCGGGCGTGGTTGTGAAACTGCGTTTCATCTTTTCCGTCGCCGTTCAGGCTGTAATGGGCCACCAGGCTGGTGGGTGTGCCCGGGAAGGCGGACTGCGCGGTATACAGATCGGAGATATCCATGTCGGACAGAGCGTAGTTGTAGATCGTGACCTCGTCCAGCTCGCCGTCGAACCAGCTGCCGCCGTCGATGGGGTTGTAGCCGATGCCCAGCGGGTGGGTAGAGCTGTTGAGTGTTCCGGATACGCTTTTCTGCGCGACCATTGCGCCGTTCATGAATATCTTATCGTTGGTGCCGTCGTGTACCATAACGACATGCGTCCAGGCGCCAATGGCCAGCTCATGGCCGTCACCGGAGTCCATATCGGAAATGATGCTGGTGTTATTGGTGGTCCAGACGGGCTTGCCGTGTGCGGGCAGCGAGATCTTCCAGCGCTCCTGCCAGCCGCCGAAGGAGAGCAGGAACATTTCTCCGTTTCCGGGTAACGAATTGGGTTTTACCCAAAAGCTTACCGTGGTGTAATCCGAGTTGAGCTGTGCGCCATTAGGAGCCGTGATCTCTGTAGAGGTACCGTCGCATAACAAAGCGCTGGTTCCGTAACCGAAGCGGTCAGTAGCCAGTGTCCCGGCCGTGAGGCTGAGGTGGTTGCGGAAATCCGAACCGTCCCGTCCGTTGCCGTCAAAAGAATAAGCGGCAACGACACCTTGTGCTACTACAGGCTCCGCGTTCTGCTGGGTATACAAAGCCGCTACTTCCGAATCCGACAAGGCCTGGCTGAAGAGCATGACTTCGTCGAGTACGCCGTTGAAATAGTTGGCGTTGTCGATCGGGTCATAACCGATGCCGAGGGGGTAGGTGGTGGCGTCCAGAGCGCCGGTAACGGCCTTTTCATTCACTTTAGCGCCGTTGAAATAAATGATATCCTTAGCGCCGTCGTGCACCATGACGACATGCGTCCAGGAGCCCACAATCAGTGGCGTGCCGCTGTCCATATCGCTGCAACAGGCGCCGCCGGCGTGGGTGGTGAAAACGGGTTTGCCGTGGGGAGGCAGGGATATCTTCCAGCGTTGCTGCCAGCCACCGAACGATAGGATATAGGCCTCGCCCTGTCCGGGAAATTCGGTGGGGTTGATCCAGAAGCTGATCGTTGCATTGGGCGAATTGAGTTGCGTAGCGTTGGGCGCGGTCACAGCGCCCTGCTCGCCATCGAAGTACATGGCGCTGTTCGTCCAGCCGAAGCGGTCCTGAACGAGCCGGGCGCCGTTGATGCTAGCATTGTTGGCGTAGGATGAAATATCCTTCGCACTGCCCGAGAAGTCATAATGCGCAACGGGCGTTTGCGCTTGTAATCCTGTGGCCAACAGAAAACAGCAGGCCAGCAGAATGAGCAAGGGTGAGTGCTGTCGCATGGTAATGTGTTTTATTGTAAAAAAATTCGAGCGTGGTCTTCTAATGAGCTCATGGCCGTTTTAGCCGGTAATCTCCTGTAGCGTATGCTGTCCATCATCGTTCCTGAACCGGGATAGCCATCCGGCTTCCTTTACATTTTCACAAACCAGCTTGAGAATGATCCATTTTTAGTAATGCCGATTATGGTGTATACTCCTGTTTTCCAGTTGTTTATTTCAATAGTAACAGGCTCCGTGCTGTATGTTCGCTCCTGTAGTACCAGCTGCCCCGTGAGGTTGTAGGCGCGTATACCTGTCAGAGCGCCGGCTTGTTCGGGAAGCGCGATCGTCAGCATTTCCGTAGCAGGGTTTGGATACAGCACCAGGGGAGCGGCGCCGGCCCTTTCTTCCGTCCGTACCGTACCTGTTTCGTACAGGGTTTTTACCGCATCCGGGTTGAGCGCATAGTCGTAAAGCTTTACTTCGTCCATCACGCCTTTAAAATTGTAGTTCGTCTCGCCGGGCAGCATCTGCCCCATGAGGAAGGGTACGGCGGTGGTGCGCATCAACCCGCTCAGTGCTTTGTAGCTGTGCAATTCGCCGTTGATGTAAAGGGCCAGAAGGCTGCCGTCATAAGTGGCCGCCACGTGATAGAAACTGTCTACCTGCAGTGCCACGGTAGCATCGAGGTCGGCAATGCCACTGAGGGTGTTGACAGTCCAGCGCAGGAGCTTATCGGGTGTTATCGACAGTTTCCACCGGTTTTGCCAGCTCCCATGGGAAAGCAGGAAAGTCTCCTTGTCGGGCAGGCCGCCGGCGCTGAACCAACAGCTGGCCGTGATGCTTTCCTGGAAATTGAGGATGGGGCTGTTGGGCACGGCGATATGCTGGGGCCCGCCATAAAAGTAGTAGGCGCTTTGCGGGTTGCCAAAGCGGTCGGCAGTGAGGAGCGCTCCGTTGGGCTGCCCGTGCAGGTTGTTGCCGCTGACGTCGTTGGCGTTGCCGCTGAAAGGGTAGTCGGCAATGATATTACCGCTGGTACTACCGAATATCTTGACAAGCAGGGCGGCGGTAGCGGTAGCCGATAGCCCGCCGTCGTCCGTAATAGTTACACTTACGGCATATATGCCTTCCGCCAGAGGCGCCGTCCATTCTACTGTACTGCCCGTGCCGGTGATGGCGCCGCCGGACACCGCCCAGTTATAACTCAACGGCCCGCCGTTGGGGTCGGTGGCCTGGCAGCTGAGCTGCGCCGTTTCTCCGGGGCCGACAAAGGGCTTGCTCTTTGTTATGCCGATAACTTGTGGCGGCAGGTTGATCTCGGGAACGACGGATATCAGCAGGCTGGCCGTATCGGCAGCGCCGGCGCCGTCGGTGGCGATACACTGTATCTCAACGGCGGCCGCTGCGGCAGGCGCCGTGTATTCCACTTCGCTGCCTGTGCCGCTTATGGAGCCTTGCGTGGCGCTCCATTGATAGGTGAATGGCCCGGCAGCTTCATCAGAAACCGTACAGTACAAGGTAGTAGTGCTGCCTGTTTCCAGCGGGTTATCTGCTGCGGCGAGGGCTTTTATACGGGGCGTAAGGGTGTAGGGTACAGCACTTTGGCGGTAATCCACCACTACGCCGTCGACGAGCATTTTGTTCTTTTCATAGGTGATGGCGCCTCCAGCCGGGCAGGCCACCACGAGGATGGCTTCGTTGGCAGGGATATTCAGGCTCACTATGCCGGTAGCGTTTTCTACGATAAACGACTCGGAGAGGGCGTCGTAAATATCCACCGGCACAAGGCCTGCTTCGAACGACACGCTTTTGGCGATGTTGTGGGCGTTGTAGAACAGATAAGAGGGATAGGCCTCATCGCGGAAAAAATCCGTAGCCAGCAGGTCGATCTTCAGGATCTTATCCACGTCCGTTTTTTCCACCAATGCGCCGAGGTACCCTATCGAAGCGGTCCCGTAGAGGGCTAGGTTGGTAGCTGCCCAGCCCCCGTTCACCGCGTCGCCGGTGGAGAAGGGCGACGAGCCCTGCCAGCTTTCCCGTAGCGCTTCGTAACCGATCACCTGGCCCGGGTCATTGGCCGATGACCATGCCGATGCATCCTGCAGGTTGGAGGGCAGGAAGCCGGGGAAAAACAGTCGGGTAGCGTTCGCCAGGTTGAGCATCCACTTGCCGATGGCCCGTGCGTAGCGCTTGTCGTAGCGCACCATAGGCGCCAGCGCTGCAGCCTGCTGCACACCGTTCATCTGGAAGGCGTAGTCGTTGCCGGCATCGTTGGCCTCGCCCACCAGGCCCGACACATCAAAGCCGCCCCAGTTGCCGACGACGGTGCCCCAGCCCCGCAGCGGGCCCCTGTCGAAAGACCAGTTCACCATTTTTTCTATATCGTATTCGGTGCCCAGCTCGGCGTTCATCCTGGCCGCCGTCAGGGTGCCATAGGGGAGCTGTAGCTCGTAGGAAGGGTTCGTTGCCCATTCGTTGAGGAATTCGACAGACCATTCCGCGCCTTTCAGGTAATCGGGGTTGCCGCTCTCTTTCCATGCGTTGTAGAGCACCCAGGCGAAGGCCCCTGCCGCTTCGGGTTCGGGTACGCCATTGTCGTTGGGTTCCATGGTGCTGAATTTCCAGGCCCGGTAGTTCATATATGCCGGCTGCCAGGGAGCGTCGTTGCCGCCCATAGCGCGAACGGCTTCGAGGAACCGCCCGGCAATGGTATTGAACTGCAGGCCGGCCTCTCCCCCCATGTCGGGGTACAGGGCGTATAACTGGTAGAAATAGACGTTGGGCATCATGTCGTACCACCAGTCGCCGCCGCTGCTGGCCCCCGCGTTGTTGAGGTAGAGGTTTTCGCCGTTGGCCTTATTGTAAAAATCCTGGGCCATCAGCACCCAGTTGCGCCCCAGGTGGTTGCTCTTGTCTACGCCGGCCAGCGTTGCCCCGACGAGGGAGGGCAGCACGTTGATGGATTCGTTGCCGAAGGGGGAGTTGGTGCCGACATAAGTATGCAGCCTGAAGGTTTCCATCTGCGGATAGTTCACCCCCGCTGCGTTCAGGTGGGAGAGAGGCAGATACTGCCCCGTTTTGTTCAGGTCATAAACGAAGGCGTCGTAGGCAACCGCCACCGCTTTCCAGTCGCGTACGTTATACGGCGCAGGCTGGTTGGGCATCAGTTCTACCCTCGGAATGGCCAGCTGGCCGGGTTGTGCCCACGCCATCACGAAGCTTAACAGGAGTGTAAAAAAAGTAGATGTTGCAGATCTTTGCATGAATGCTGATATAAAGTGAATAGTAGGTTCAATACCCCGGGTTTTGCACCAGCGAAGGGTTCAGGTCGATCTCCGTTTGCGGTAGCGGGAACAGTTCGTGTTTGCCTTTTTCAAAACCCGAAAGAATATCTCCCGCTATTCCCCATCGGACGAGGTCGTAGAAGCGGTGTAGCTCGAACCCGAGCTCTACCTGGCGTTCGTGGCGAATGGCTTCCCGCATCTCCTGCTGGCTGGTAGTGGTAATGGGCGGTAGCGCCGTGGCGGGGCCTTCCGCCTGTGCCCGGGCGCGGGCGCGCACCTGTTCGAGCGGAGCCTGGGCTTCCGAAGTCCTGCCCAGCTCGTTGAGGGCTTCGGCTTCCCACAGCAGCACCTCGGCATAACGGATGGCAGTATAGTTGATATCGCCGTCGGATGCCTGCGATACCGACGAGGTGTCCTGCAGATATTTCCTGGGGCTGTATTGGGTCGAAGAAAAGGAGTTTTTGTAGATGGCCCCGAAGTATTCCTCGTTGCGCATCGCGACGGTGAACTTGCGGCGGGGGTCGTCCGGTTCGAAGGCGGCTACGAATTCCGGTGTCGCCTCGGCAAAGCCATAGCCATCGAGCTTTCTGGACATCCACCACTGGTTGAGAAAGTTGCCCACGCCCAGCTCGAGGTTGGCGTGTTGGATCTCCCAGACGCTCTCGCTGTTATTTTGGGTTTCCTTCCGGAAATTGTCACCGTAGTCGGCCATCAGGCTGTAGATGCCCAGCGACCTGACTTTGCCGGTGTACTCCACCACCTTGTCCCATTTGCTCTCGTACAGATAGGCCTTGGCTGCCAGGGCATAGGCTGCGCCTTTGCTGGCCCGCCCCGCTTCGGCGGGAGGGTACATTTCCGGCAGCAGCTGGGCTGCCTGCTCACAATCGGCTTCGATCTGAGCGTATATCTCCGCTTTCGGGTTTCGGGGTACTTTCAGCTGGTCAGGAGGGACTACACTGGTGAACAGCGGGACATCGCCAAAGGACTGAACCAGCAGGAAATAGTAATACGAGCGCAGGAAAAGCGCCTCGCCGGTGATCTGGTCGCGCAGGCTTTCGCCCATGTCCACCTGCGGCAGGTTGTCCAGCACGAGGTTGCACTGCGTAATGCCGTCGTACTGCAGCTTCCAGAAGGTGTTGAACTCCTCGGTGCGGGGCGTGTAGGTAAAGGCCTCCAGTTCCACAAGGCCCGGCCGGGAGCCGTCGCCACCGGTGATGGCCTCATCGGAAGTGATCTCGGCGAAGGCCCAGTAGAAGTTGCCGTTGTCGTTGTTGAACAACAGCGGCCGGTAAGCGGCGTTGATCGCCTGAACGGCGTCGTTTTCAGTCTGGAAAAAGGAACCGGCGTCGAGCGTCGCGATCGGCTCCTTGTCGAGAATGCCCTCGCAGGAGAAAACGCCCAGGGCCAGGAAGAGGAGGAAATAAGCTGTTGATCTCATAATTGAAAGCCTTTGAGGTGCTTAGGGAGCAAATAGGGATAGCGATCCGGCTTCGTCAGAAGCCTAGCTGCAGGCCCGCGATCCAGGTTCTCGGCGCAGGTACGGTACCCCAGTCGATGCCCACGCTGAGGTCGGAAGAGATGCCCAGTCCGCGGGTGTCGTTGGCATTGGCCTGGATCTCGGGGTCCAGGCCCGGGTAATTCGTTATCGTCAATGCGTTCTGTACGGTCAGGTAAAGCCGAAGGCTGCTGACGCCTTCCCACTTCAGCAAGTCCTTAAAGTTGTAGCCGAGCGTAACGTTGCGGACGCGCAGGTAGGAGCCGTCTTCGAGGAAGCGGGTCGAGATGCGGCGGTTGCCGTTGCGGTCGTCAACGCTCACCTTGGGGATATCGGTATCGGTATTGTCCGGCGTCCAGCGGTTGAGCAGCCCGGCGTAGGAGTTGAAACCCCGCAGCTGCGTTTCATAGGCAAAGTTGCCGTACAGGAAATACACATCGTTGCCCTGAATACCCTGAAGCAGGGCCGAAAAATCGAGGTTCTCCCAGTTGAAGGATGCCGAGATGCCGTATGTGAAACCGGGGAACGGGCTGCCGACATGGCGGCGGTCCTTGTCGTCAATGACGTTGTCGCCGTTCAGGTCCGCGAATTTTACGTCGCCGGGTTGGGTGAACTGGGTCTGGAACGGGCTGTTGTCTATTTCTTCCTGCGACTGGAATATGCCCTCCATTTCCCATAGGAAGAAAGAACCCACGGGCTGCCCCGGCTCGGTTTTGGTAATAGGCCCGTCCGACAGCCCGAAGCCGCCGAGGATGGGCTCGCTGTCGGCAATGGAAAGGACCTCATTATGCACTTTGGCGATATTGGCCCCGATGTTGTAGGTGAATTTGCCTATCCGGTTGCGGTACGACAGCCCCAGTTCAAGCCCTTTGTTCTCAACGGTGGCGGCATTGACAAATGGCGGGCGGGTTGAGCCGCCGGCCTGCGGTACGGGCACCCTGACCAGGATGTCCTCGGTGCGTTTGCGGAAGGCGTCGGCCGTAAGGGACAGGCGGTCTTTCCAGAAGCTGACATCCATGCCCAGGTTCGTCTGCGTGCTGGTCTCCCACTTGATATTGCTGTTGCCGGTTTCGACGATGCTGGCGCCCGTAGCGATATTGTCGCCGAAGACGTAAACGTAATCGCCGGTGCTGACCAGTGAGCTATAAGGATAGACCCCGATCTCCTGGTTGCCGAGCTGCCCCCAGCTGCCCCGAAGTTTTAGCGTGGAGATGAAGCGCACGTCTTCAAAAAATGGCTCATTCGAGATGTTCCAGGCTGCCGAAACGGATGGGAAGGTACCCCAGCGGTTGTTCTTGCCGAAGCGGGAGGAGCCGTCGCGCCGCACCGCCGCGCTGACGACGTACCGGCTGTTATAGGAATACCCCACCTGGCCGAACCAGGACAGCAACGCCCACTCCGTGGCAATGCCCGATGCGCCGACGTTGGTGAGCTCGACGGGGTCGCTGGCGTCGATATAGCGGAACAGGGGGTCCGTGCGGCGGAAGTTGCTCGCCGAAGCCCCGAGGTAGTCGGTGTGGTTCTGTATGGCTTCCATACCCACCAGGGCCGAAACGCGGTGCCCGCCAAAAGTGCGCTGAAAATCGATGGTGTTGTTCCATACCAGCGTCTGGTCGAACACCCGCCCTTCGTTGAGCGAAGTGGGGTCGTAGATGGCCTGGGAAAGGCGTTTCTTGAACAATTTCTCCCGCTCGAACTGGAAGTCGCCGCCGAGGGTGCTGCGCATTTTCAGGCCGTCGAGGATCGTCAGCTCGGCGTAAACGTTGCCGAAGATGCGGTACCGCTTGACCGTCCAGTCGGTATTTTCAACGAAAACGAGCGGGTTGGCGTTGCCGTCCCCGAAGAGCACCGGCTCGCCCAGTTCGGAGGTCACATTGATATACCTGCCATCGGGATAGCGAACGGGTAATACGGGCGCCGCGATGAGGGCATAACGGATGCCGCTCAGCTCGTTGCCGGCGCCATAGCCGTCGCCGGAGCTGTTGATGACCCGCCTGTCGGTATGGGAAAAGGCCAGGTTGTTGCCCACCCGGAAGCGGCGGCTGCCGATCTCGCCGTTAAAGCGCAACTGGTATTTGTCAAACCCCTGGCTTTTGAAGATGCCTTCCTGCGTAAGGTACTCGCCGGAGATGTAAAAATTGCCGGACTCGCCGCCGCCTCGGGCCGACAGAGAGTACCGCTGTATAGATGCCGGGCTGAAAAGCATATCGAGCCAGTCGTTGTCGGGAAGGGTATCCAGGATGCCGGTGTCGTAAGTGGCGAGCTGGTTGGCAGGGTTGCGCTGCAGGTTGGCGTTGGTGATGGCCTCGTTGCGCAGCGTGAGGTATTCCTCGGCGTTGAGCAGCTTCGGCAGATTGACGGGCTGCTGCACGCCCTGGTAGGCTTCGAACTCGAAAACCGGCTCGCCGGTTTTGCCTTTTTTGGTGGTGATGAGTACGACGCCATTGGCCGCCCTCGACCCGTAAATGGCCGCTGCCGCTGCATCTTTCAGTACTTCGATAGACTCGATGTCGCTGATCGAGAACATATTGATATTGCCGGTGGCCGGTACGCCGTCGATAACGTAAAGAGGGTTGTTATTGCCCAGGGTCCCGACCCCCCGTATCCTGACGGCGATGTCGTCGCCCGGCGAACCGGTGACCTGTGTGACCATAACACCCGGCGCCTGCCCCTGCAGGGCCTGGTCGATACCCACCACGACGAGTTGCTCGATGTCCTTTGCCTTGACGGAGGCGATGGCTGAGGCTACGTCGCTTCGGATCTCCTGTTTATAGCCGGTCACGACCACTTCGTCCATGAGGTTGGGTTGTACCGACAAAACGATGGGCAGCAGGGCGCGGCCCTGTACCGGAACCTCCATGCTTTCAAAGCCTACATAACTAATAACGAGGGTAGCCTGTGGCGAAGCGAGGGCGAGGCTGAAACTGCCGTCGACATCGGAGACCGTACCGTTGGGCGTGCCCTTTTCCTGCACGGTCGCTCCGATAAGCGGCTGTTTATCTTCCTTCGAAGTGATAGTCCCGGTTATGGTGAAGGGCTGGGCTCCGATGTGCAGGGATGCAAACAGGAGCATTAGGAGCGTAATGGCTAGGGGGCGCATACGGTTTTGGTTTTATTCGCTGTAAGCAAATATCTCAAACCGGGCGACAGGGAAGTGGTATAATAATGTAGAAAGATAGTATTTTTATGAGTGAAAATCAATGGCCCTATGCATATCTACCGGGAAATTACACCGCTCAAGTCGCAGGATGTTTTCGTAGTGCTGGATTCCGTGTCCAACGGTTTTGATTATCCCATCCACAACCACCCGGAATACGAGCTCAACCTCGTGGTGGGCATTTCCGGCACCCGGGTAGTGGGCGATTCTACCGAGCGCTTTGCGGATGGGGACCTGGTATTGCTGGGCCCCTATCTGTACCACAAATGGGACGGCGACCAGCAGATGCTCGGCAACGGGCATCCTTATCGGGTCATCACCGTACAGTTTGCCGCCGACCTCTTCGTCGGGCAGATGTTCCAGAAGGATCGCTTTTTCAAGATCCGGAAGCTGCTGAAGGATTCCAGCAGGGGCATAAAGTTTCACGGTAAAACCTTCGACGAGGCTATGCGAATAATGGTGAGCCTGACGGAAGACAGGGGTTTCGCCAACATCATCGAGCTTTTTCAGTTGCTCGACCTGCTGTCCAATTCCACGGAAACGGAGCTGTTGGCCAGCCTGGGCTTCTCGCCGGAGCCGCACCGCTCAGAGCGCAACCGCATCCAGGTGGCCTATGCCTATATCCTGAAACATTTCACCGACCCCAACCTGAGGATCAGCGACGCTGCGGCGCAGGTGCACATGAGTGAATCGGCCTTCAGCCATTTTTTTCAAAAATACGCCTTCCGCAGCTTCACCCAGTTCCTGATCGACCTGCGCATCGGCCACGCCTGTAAGTTATTGCTGGACTCCGATGATACGGTAGCCCAGGCCAGCGCCAGGTCCGGTTTTAACAACCTCGCCAATTTTAACCGCCTGTTTAAAAAATACCGCTCCTGTACCCCGGTCGAATACCGCAAACGCTATCTGGAAAAAAACGAGTTCGACTGGACGAACCAAACCACCCCCTGGCAGTTCCTGCCTCCCAAGGCCAACCTCAAAGGCTTCGTCCACCCTGCGGAGCATTCCACCCGGCTGGTGCATTTTTAAGGTTTGACTGGGGGCTGGAGTTTCTTGCGAATTTGAGCTATGCCCCTGGTATATGGCCACATAGTTGGGAGTATCCTGGCTTAGAAGCCATGAGACAATGAGACAATGAGGCCATCCTGGCCTGGCGCCATCTTTACAGTGCTGGTGTCACAGCACTATTCATTTCCCAAGCACCCACACCAGTACGAACTGCACGATCATCATCCCGTCCAGCAGGCCGGTGTAAAAGTAGTCGTGCTGCATCCGTCCCGCTACGGTGGTGAGCGCAAAGGTGATGGCGGCCGAAAGGGCGAGACCCAGGAATTGCCCCGTATTGTACACGTCGATGTGGTAGTTGAGGCCCGCCAGGGCCATCATGGCCAGCAGGGTAGCGAAGGCGAGCCATTTAACGGCCCTGGCGCCCAGCATGGAAGGCAGGGTCCTGACCCCGGTAAAGCGGTCGACCTCGAGGTCGCGGATGTCGAAAGGCAGCGTGAGCGCGAAAACGAACAAGGCGCGCTCCAGCACCATGGCCATCATGGGGATGTTGCGGCTCAAACCCAGCTCCAGAGCGGGCAGGTATACCGTGATCCAGCTCCAGGCGATGGCGATGAGGAATATCTTGATATAGTTGAGGTCGCGCAGGCGGCGCCCCCGAAAAAAGGGCAGTACGTAGGCCAGAGAGATCAGGGAGGGCAGCACCGCCGCCACCTGCAGGGAAAAAGGCAACTGGAAAAAGAAAAAAGCAGCGCCGGCGGCGGCGATCACGGCATACCAGGCGATGGGCTGCCGGAACCGGCTGATGAGCAGATACCGGCCGTGCGACTGGAAGGGCCTGACCTTTTCCAGGCCTATGACCCGGTGCATGGCGTAAAGGGAAAGTGTGGCGAAAAAAATAAAGGCCAGCAGGGGAGTGGGCTGTACTTTTCCGGTGAGCAGGAACTGGGTTTGGGCCGCCATGGCCACTGCGGCACAGGCAATCCACAGGTTGCTGTACAGCAGGAGGTTGATGAAGGCAAGGACGTATCGCATCAACGGGCTACTTTGGTAATTGCAGGCCAGCCATCAACCTTTCAACCATTCAGCCCTCGGTATGGTTGCCTGGCTGTGCTAGAAGTACTTGAAATTGTGCCCGTTCTGGATCTTAAGCAGCACTTCGTAGATCAGCCTGATCACGTTGTTGACGTCTTCCTTGTGCGCCATCTCCACGGTCGTGTGCATATAGCGCAGGGGCAGGGAGATGAGTGCGGAAGGCACTCCGCCGTTGGAATAGGCGAAGGCGTCGGTATCGGTGCCGGTGCGGCGCGAGGAAGCTTCCCGCTGAAAGGGTATCCCTTTTTCTTCAGCCGTGTCGATGATGAGATGCAGCAGCTTGTTGTGCACAGCGGGCGCATAGGTGATGGACGGCCCGCTGCCGCTTTTGACATCGCCGAACTTCTTGCTGCTGACCAGCGGCGTATGGGTGTCGTGCGTCACGTCGGTGACGATGGCGACGTTGGGTTTTATCGTCTGGGCCACCATTTCGGCGCCGCGCAGGCCGACCTCTTCCTGTACCGAATTGACCACGTAGAGGCTGTAGGGCAGGTCGACCTTATTCTCGTGTACCAACCGGGCCACCTCTGCCACGCAGAAGCCTCCCATGCGGTTATCGAGCGCACGGCCTACGTAATACCGGCCGTTGAGGATGTCCATCTCATCTTCGTAGGTGATCACGCAACCGACGTGGACACCCATTTTGAGCACTTCCTCCTTATC
This sequence comes from Lewinellaceae bacterium, assembly GCA_020636255.1. GTDB lineage: Bacteria > Bacteroidota > Bacteroidia > Chitinophagales > Saprospiraceae > JACJYE01. The sequence goes on along the minus strand of JACJYE010000006.1, from coordinate 16,824 downwards.
TTTGGCGCCCACATCGATGAAGATATTGTCGAGCCTGGGGGCGAGTTTGGCGTCTTCACCCTGCCGGGTGTGGATGGCGGGCCAGCCGAAAACGCCTTTGACGATCCCGTTCTTGGTGTGGATATTGACGCGCTTCGAGGGCGCGATCACGTGGTCGGAGCCACCGTTCCGGATGACGTTGATGAAACCGTCATCGGAGATGTAGTGGACGAACCAGGAGATCTCGTCGGCATGCCCTTCGATCACGACGCGAAAGTCTTTGCCGGGGTTGATCACCCCAAAGGCGGTGCCGTAGTTATCGAGGTGCCATTCGTGGACATAAGGCTTGAGGTATTCCAGCCATAGCTGCTGGCCGGCGGCTTCGAAGCCTGTGGGGGAGGCGTTGTTGAGGTATTGCTGAAGGAAAGCCTCAGATTTAGGCGTTATGATCGACATGCCGTTATTGCTTTTGGACTCCATTTCCTGTCTGCTTTGCAAATTGACCGGCAAAGATAAAAATAAAAGGTACTGAGGGATGTTTTCCGGCCAAAATTTTGGGTAATAAAGCATTCATGCTCAGGCAAATGCTGCGCTCCATGCCTGGGGGCCTAGGCGCCATTGCCGCAGGGCCTCCATGGCTTCAGCCCCTATCTTGTTTTCCGCCAGCGCTACTTCGATCAGGGCATCGTAGTGGCTCAGCGTGTCAAACGGGCAGTGGGCGGCCTGAAAGGCTTCGGTAGCCTGTTGGAAGCCGTAGGAGAAGATGGCCAGCACGCCGGCCACTTCGCAGCCGGCTTCGCGAAGGGCATCCACCGCCTTGAGGCAGCTGCCACCCGTGGAGATCAGGTCTTCGATGACGAGCACCCTGGCGCCGGCCTTTACCTCGCCTTCGATCTGGTTTTGGCGGCCGTGGCCCTTGGCCTTGTCGCGCACATAAACGAACGGCAGCGAAAGCTGTTCCGCCAGCAAAACGCCGTGGGCGATACCGGCCGTGGCGACGCCGGCCACCAGGCCGAAAGGCTGAAAAGCTTCGGCCTTGCTGGCAAAACTGTCGATAATGAAACGGCGGATCCCGGGGTATGACAATACGACCCGGTTGTCGCAATAGATGGGGGAGCGCAGGCCGGAAGCCCAGGTGAATGGCTTTTGCGGGCTCAATTTTATTGCATTAATTTGCAGCAGCCTTTTCGCTACTTCGGCAGCAATGTTCATCAGTAAATTGGTTTTCGCAAATGTACAAAATCTACATCAATGGCACGCCGCTCTTTCTGGCCCATACTTCAGAAACCGGCGGAGCACCTTCTTCGGCCACGGAAGCTATGGCCGCGCCTTACCACGGCAACCCCAGGATGCTGCTCAACTACATCGACATGCTGGAGAAGAACCCCCGTTTCGGCTCCCTGACCCTCTATTGCGAAGCCCCTGAGCAATTGTTCAACGATTTCTCCAGCCTGTACCGGATCGTCGAAGCCGCAGGGGGAGTAGTGTATAATGCCGAAGGCCAGGCCCTGCTCATCTACCGCCGCGGTTACTGGGACCTGCCCAAAGGCAAGGTCGATAAAGGCGAAAGCCACGAAGCCGCAGCCCTGAGGGAGGTGGAGGAAGAGACCGGGCTTTCGGCCCTGGAGCTGGGGCCCTTTATCGGGCTGACCTACCACACCTACCATGACAATAAGGGCCGGCGTGTGTTGAAACCGACCTATTGGTACCGCATGTTCACCACTCAAACAGTGCTTGTCCCACAAGCCGAAGAAGACATCGAAAAGGCCGAGTGGTGGGACGCCCGCAGCTTCCTCGGGTCAGGCGCCGAAGTGTACGGTAACATCCGCACGCTGCTGGAGATGGAAGTGGGCAAAGGGTAGGGGAGAACCAGCGTTGGTAAAACGATAACATTTTCTTAACAAAAAAAGGGCTTAGTGTGAAATGAACAATAATTTCGCGGAACGCTGGATTCCTTAGAAAAATTTTGCCCACGTGTAAAAAAAATCACAAAGTTGCGGGAATGCGGCCATACGCCAAAAAAGTTTTAACTTATGTAATGAATGTTCTTTCTCAGCTCGGAATTTTTAAATTATATTTGCAGCCGTTGCCCGTGAACTTTTATTAAATCTCTCAAGATCATGCTGCGGAAATTTTCTTTGCTACTAGCCTTTTTGTTTGCCGGCCTTGCCACTTGCCTAGCTCAGTCAGCCTCGTTCAACGGCGGTTACGCTACTGCTTCCACCGGTAGCAATTCCAGCCTGCTGGACCTGGATGAAGGTGAATCCATCTATGCCGATGCAGAAAATCAGGTCTATTATATTGATTTTGAAAGGTTGAGTATGAACCTCAGCGACATCGTGGTCAAGCGCCAGGATGGGGAAATTATTTTGAAGGAAGACGTATTTGAATTGCCAGTCAACACGATCTACGAGATCGACTTCAGCCAGTATGGCGCCGGCAACTATGAGATCGAGCTCCGTTCTTTTACCGGAGTCTTTCGCCGGAGTGTTTCAATAAGATAAGTACACACCAGCTACCCCGTACCTCCAACCTTCCGGTTGGAGAAGCCCCCGTACCTCCAACCTTCCGGTTGGAGCAGGAAAAACCCAAGCTTAGCATATCTACTCCGACTAGAAAGTTCTACTCCGACTAGAAAGTTCTACTCCGACTAGAAAGTTCTACTCCGACTAGAAAGTTCTACTCCGACTAGAAAGTCGGAGGTACGGGGTACGGGGTTCACTGCTCTGCCTGTTTTTCCCACTGCTTTATAGCGGCCTTTAGCTTATCGAATACATCCTTAATGTCGTAGTTCTCTTCTGAAAGGAGGTGGGCCTTGCCGTTCAACTCCTCGATGGCCAGCATCTGGGTTTGCCGCGAGGCGCCGCTGGGGTCGAAGATCGAGGGCTGGTTTACGGTTTTAAAATAGGCATTCCTGATATTGGCGAAAGGCGCCTTGCCGTAAGGCGTCTCTATGGCATCGGTGTAAATGACGATGTCGGAGATCTTGCGCGTATTCAGCCAGCTGAAAAAGGCCGTTCCGCTGCCGATCAGCAAGACGAAGAACAGTAGCATGGCGCCCAGCATCTGCCGGTTGCGCTGATCACCGCTGGACGGCCTGCGCATCAGGGCGAACAGCGCGGCCAATGCGGCCAGGCATACCAGGGCCGCCAGCAGTATCGTAGCGCCGGAACCGCTGCTTACCGGTTCGATCGTATAGCGTATATTTTCCATGGTGCTTCTTTTACTTTCATTGCCGGCAAAGCTATGCCGGTATGGCAAAAATGGTATGATATTCTCTGAAAATACATAAATTTAGCCACAAAGTATACCAGGCCAAATGGAAGAAACACCCGCCATACAATACTGGCTTTTCCAGTCTCATTCCCGCACCTTTCGCTTACGGGAGGCCTTGCGTGCCGGCGTGCTGAGCACCTTCGCTGTGAAGGCCCACAAAGATAAGATACGCAAAGGCGATAAGGCCATCCTCTGGCAGGCGGGCAAAGATGCGGGCTGTTATGCCCTGGCTACGGTGATTTCCGACGTGCAGCCCCTGCCGGCAGGGCCGCAGGAACTGCCATTCTTCAGTTCGCCGCCAGACGTCGGCCCGCGCGTCCGATTTAGGGTAGATTACAACCTCTGGAACCGCCCCATCACGCGCGAACTGCTGCCCGCCGGCCCCGTATTCGACGGCTTCAACGCCGGCCTTCCGGGCACCAATTTCGTGGCCACTGATGCCCAGTTTCGCGAACTGGAACAACTCATTGCGCAGCTCGACCTGGTGAACGAGCCGGAAGGCGACTACTGGCCTTCGGGTGGGCAGGGCCTGCCTCTGAACCTCATCCTCTACGGCCCTCCGGGCGCCGGCAAGACCTATAATACCGTCAATTACGCGCTGTCGGTACTGGAAAACAGGCCGCTCGACGAGATCGCCCTGGAGAGCCGGCACGACCTGCGCCAGCGCTACAGCGAATACCTGCGCACCGGCAGGCTGGCCTTCGTCACCTTTCACCAGTCCTTTTCCTACGAGGATTTTGTCGAAGGCATCAAACCCTATACCGATGGCGGGCAGGTCTACTATCGCGTGGAAGACGGCATTTTTAAGATCATGTGCCGCGATGCCCAGCGCTGCGTACTCGAGGCCGTTTACCGCCACCAGCCCGGCGAACAGCCGCTGATGGAGTTCAACCAGCTGTACGGCGCTTTTCTGGATTACCTGAAAAGCGGCAAGTTCGACTATTTTGAAGACGACAACCAGAAGCGCATTTTTCTGCACCGCATCCACCGCTATGGCGATCTCTCGCTGCGGCCGGCCACTTCTTTCTCCGTACAGGCCGTGCAGAAGAAACACCTGCAGCTTATGTACCAGAAGCTCGGCACGCCCGAGCAACTGGAAGCGGCCGGCGACCTGCGCAACATTATCGGCGACCAGGACCCCGGGCTGTACTGGACGGTATTTATGGCCCTGAAGTACTTCGAGCGCGGATTTCGCATGCATGGCGAGGAAGAACAGGAGGAGAGCAGCTCAGAAGACGGCAACAACCCGGGACGTGAGCTGCCCGAGCTACCCATCGAGCTGCCACTGGTGCCCGGCCATATCCTCTCCCAATGCGACCGCTACGTGCTCATCATCGACGAGATCAACCGGGGCAATATCCCCGCTATTTTCGGCGAGCTGATCACCCTGCTGGAAGAGGACAAAAGGGACGGCTGCCGGGAGGCCGTGACCGTGGTGCTGCCCTATTCCAAGGAGCTGTTTTCCGTACCCCCCAACCTGTATATCATCGGCACCATGAACACTGCCGACCGCTCGGCCGAGTCGCTGGACATCGCGCTTCGGCGGCGCTTTGCTTTCGCCGCTCTGGAGCCAAGGCCCGAGCTCATTCCGCGGCTCTCAGAAGGCCCTATGGCCGCCGGTATCGACCTGCCTGCCATGCTGCGCGCCATGAACGAACGCATCGAACTGCTGCTGGGGCGCGACTACTGTATCGGCCACGCCTACTTCCTCAACATACAATCGCTCGACAACCTCAAAGAGGTATTCCGCAACCATATCCTGCCACTCCTGGAAGAGTACTTTTTCAGTGACTACGGCAAGATCGGCCTGGTGCTGGGCAGCGCTTTCCTCCTGGAAAAGCACCTGGGCAGGAACACCGACGTTTTTGCCGATTTCAGCCACCCCTTCGCCGGCGAATTCTCGGAGCGCCGCGCCTACGAACTGCGCCCGCTGGAAGAGCTGACGGAAACGGATTTTATCAGGATATATGATAAGAAGTACGGGTAGGAGCGCGGCGGCCGTGTTTGTCGGGCAAGGGCCGGGCTATATACAGTGGATTAGTACCGATTGCCCGCTACACCCTGGCCGATAAGGGACTCAAGGCGGCTCAAGTGTTCCGGCCGTAAAGTTATATCCTGCGACGCCCAGTTTTCCTCCAGGCGCTCCGTTCTCCGTGTCCCAGGTATCGTAGCGAGGGGAATATCGCGCGACAGAAGCCATGCCAGGGCGACTTGAGCTGCTGTGGCTTCAATCTCTTTTGCGACTTCAGCTACCAGGGCGGCCAGGCGGCTGTTCCGGGCGATGGCTTCCTCTGAGAACCGCGGATTCTGCAACCTCCAGTCTCCGGGTTTCAGATCGTTTCGCGAGCGGATGGCCCCGGATAAAAAGCCCCGGCCAAGTGGGCTGTATGCGACAAACCCGATGTTAAGCCGTTGGATCGTTGGCAGAATGTCGGCCTCGACGTCCCGCGTCCACAAAGAATACTCGGTCTGGAGTGCGCTTACGGGGTGGATCTTGTGAGCGCGGGTGATGGTTTCCGGGCCTGCTTCAGACAGGCCGATATAGCGTACCTTTCCGGCTTTCACGAGCTCAGCCATAGCGCCTACCGTTTCCTCGATCGGTGTGTTGGGGTCGAGCCGGTGCTGATAGTAGAGGTCGATATAATCCGTCCCGAGGCGTTTCAGCGAGGCGTCGCAACAAGCCTTTACATAATCCGCATTTCCTTTAATGCCCTGCCAGCTGCCATCTTCGCCGCGGGAGACGCCAAATTTGGTTGCCAGGGTTATTTGGCTGCGGCGCCCTTTGAGCGCCTTTGACAGCAATATCTCATTCGTAAATGGCCCATACATGTCGGACGTATCCCAGAACGTGCACCCCATCTCAGCCGCCCGGCCGAGAACGTAAAGATTTTGAGCTTCCGAAGAGGATCCATAAAAATCGGACATTCCCATGCAGCCCAGGCCGATTGCCGGCACGCTAAGGCCCTGTGGCCCAAGATTGACTTGTTTCATATTCCGGTATTTTTTAAATCAACGATGCAAAGGCCTGCGATAGGAACAAAAGGCAGATGGCCCTTTTCAAAGGATAAACGGCCTATTTTATCCTCCGGCAGCAACCTGTCACAGGGAGTTCGAATCTAGGAACTGGTGGAAGGCCTGCCGGTATGGTTCGGACACCGCAATCCGCTTATCGTTGATGATGACCTGGTTCCTTTCCACTTCATCTATTTTATTGAGCGCAATAATGTAAGAACGGTGGATGCGCATAAACCGGCCCGGAGGCAGTTCTTCTTCTACTTTCTTGAGGGCCATCAGAGTGAGATAGGGCTTGCTTTGGGCCGTCACCCATATTTTCAGGTATTCCTTCATGCTCTCAATATATAGAATTTCATCAAATTTTACTTTGACCTGCTTGTATTCCGATTTGATGAAGAAATAATCATTAGGGGTATCTTTGGTTTGGTTTGTATCCTCACGTTGCTGGGCGAACCACTTTTGCGCCTTGGTGGCTGCCTGTAAAAACTCTTCATAGCTAAATGGCTTCAACAGATAGTCCAGCGCATCCACTCTGTAACTTTCTACAGCATATCGGTCAAAGGCAGTCGTAAAGATAACACGCGTATGCCCGGGCAACACTTTGGACAATTGCAGGCCCGATAGCTCGGGCATCTGGATATCCAAAAAGACCAGGTCGGCTTCGTGTTCTGACAAAAAATCGATGGCCTCAAAGGCATTGGCGCATTTTTTCTTCAGCGACAGAAAGGGGGTTTTCAGCACATATCTTTCGATCAGGCTGAGCGCCATAGGCTCATCATCGACGATCAGGCATTTGATTTCATTGTTCATACAGCTGCAATTTATAAACAGATAATGGGAATAGCCCAATGATTGCTCTATCAAAAGGCTATCCCCATCCCTGTTACAGGCCGTTCCGGCAATCGCTTAATGCTTTTGTTTTACCGTCATGCTTTTCCATTGGTTAAACTGTTCATCCGTCAGGATTTCCTTCACTTTTGCTTCAAACTGTTCGTGTTTCCCCTGTCCCTGCATTTCTTTTCCCTTACCGGAGGAAGAACCCTTCTTGTTGCCTTCTGCACCATTGGCAGGCGCCTTGCGGCCCTCCTTCATTTCAGGTTTTTGGCCATCGGCAGGCGGCTGGGGCCGCTCGCTATCATTGCCCTGGACATCGGCAGGCGCCTTGCGGCCCTCCTTCATTTCAGGTTTTTGGCCATCAGCAGGTGGCTGGGGCCGCTCGCCATTTTTGCCCTGGACATCGGCATCCGACTTGCGCCCTTTTCCTCGTTCGGCCTGCATGGCTTCGAATTCTTTTTGCTGCTCCTGGTACACAGCCTCAAGCTTTTTTTCCTGTTTTTTGGACAGGCCTAAGCTCGGTTTTACCTGCTCGTACTCTTGCATGGGCGTCCGTTCCTGCCCTTTCTGTGCATTGGCAACGCTATAGGAGAATACGAATAGCAGTGCCATAAAAATAGTGCGCTTCATTTTTAGATAATTTTGATGGTTAGTGATAAATGATAGTAGTCATTCTCGTCAATTTGGATGGATAACTGGTGTGTATGGGGGTAAATAAGCTCCAGGCGCTTTTTCAGGTTCTCCAGCCCGATACCGGAGCCGCTTTTGTCTTCCTGCGTTTTCGGGAAGTTTTTATTGATGGAAGTAAATATTATCTGGCCGGGCTCAACGCTTAGCCCAAAGGTGATCTCCGATGGCCTGGTAGCCGACACCCCGTGTTTAAAAGCATTTTCCACAATGGCGATAAATAGCAGCGGGGCTACCTTTATCGGGGGAATGTCATCGGCGAAATGGGTGTGCACCTGGGTATTGTCGGAATAGCGCAGTTTCATCAGGCCGATGTATTTGTATAAAAAATCGACCTCCTTGGCCAGTAATACTGCTTCCTCGTTCGTCTCATACAGAAAATAGCGCATCAACTTGCTCAGGTTGTGAATGGCCTCTTTTGCTTTTTCGGGCGACAGGTCGACCATCGCGTAGATGTTATTGAGCGAGTTGAAAAAGAAGTGTGGCTGCAACTGGTATTTCAGGTGTTTCAGCTCTGATTGGAGCCTTTCCGTCTCCGCTTGCCGCCTGGCCTCCTCCGTCCTCGTCCAGCGGTCGGCCATGCTGAGTGCTATCGCAAACATGATCGGTACGATGAGCGACAGGATATCTATGTAAACAAATAGCCCTCTCGGTGGCCCGGGGGGGGCATCAGAGCTGCGCGGCGGCGGCGGCGAATACGGAAATAACTCGGGAACAACTTCCTGTTTAAGCAGGATCATCAGGCCCACCAAAACCAGGTTGATGATTATGAAGTGGAGCCGCCTGTTCTGGAACATGTATTCCGGGATCATATACAGGTAGTTCACGTAGAACAATACCGCATACATGGCCGTGGGTATCCAGTTTCGCCTCATCAGCGTCCCGAACTGCATGGATTGCCCGGACAGCAAATAGGGAAACCCCAGGAGGATGATCCACACCAAAATGTGGAGTAGGATGATATACCGCTTGTTTTTTTTACTATTCATATCTCAATGCCGTAATAGGGTCCAAAACTGAGGCTTTTCTGGCCGGGTACCAGCCAAAGAAGATCCCCGTGATCGTGCACACTATGAAGGATAGTACGATGGAGTATAGCGTCACGCTGGTAGGCCAGCCGGCAAATTCCGAGACCAGCCTGGTGGCCGCCAGGCCAATAAATACGCCAACGAGCCCTCCGGTTATGCTAATGAGCACCGCTTCGATCAAGAACTGCATTAAGATATCATTTCCCCGGGCTCCTACGGCCATCCGCAAGCCGATTTCTCTGGTGCGCTCTTTTACGGATACGTACATGATGTTCATGATCCCGATACCGCCTACAACCAGAGAGATGCTGGCAATGGCCACCAGCAAAATGGTCAGCATCTCGCTGGTGGAGCTAAAGGTGGAGATGAGTTCTTCTTGTGAAAACACATTGAAATCATCCTCTTCGCCGGCGCCCAGCTTGTGGTTTTGCCTTAAAATATTCGAGATCTCCTCTACTGCCGCCTCGGCCTGGCCTTCACTAAGGGCCGATGCCGTTATGGACTGCAGGTGGGACATCGCCAGGATGCGTTTTTGTACAGCAGTATAAGGCGCCATAATGATGTCGTCCTGGTCTTGCCCAAAAGTGCTTTCTCCCTTTTCTTCCAGCACGCCGACCACCTTGAAGGGGATAGAATTAAAGCGGATGATCTTGCCCAGAGGCGAGCTGCCGTCGGGGAACAGGTTGTCCACTACGGTCTGCCCCAGCACGGCCACCTTGGCATTGCTCCTGATCTCCCGTTCGGTGAACATGCTGCCTTCTTTCAGCCCCCAGACTTTTATATCCAGATACTCAGGTGATACGCCGTAAATGGATGTCGGCCAGTTATTGGAGCCGTGGATGGCCTGCCCGCTACCGTTCACCATGGGCGAGACATGAGCGACGAGCTGGGCCTTATCCCGGATCGTTTCGTAATCGTCCATGGTCAGCGACTGCATGTCGCCGGGGCCTTGACGTACGCCGCCCATCATACCGGCTCCCGGGCGGATGGTGAGCATATTGGCGCCCATGCTGGAGATATTGTTTCTGATGCTTTCTTTGGAGCCTTCTCCTATCGCCAGCATGGCAATAACCGCGGCCACCCCGATGATGATGCCCAGCATGGTCAGGAAAGCCCGGCCCCGGTTGAGCCGGATGGCGTTGAACGCTATTTTCAGGAGATTGATGCTGTTCATTAGTCTGCTATTGGTAATTTGGCGAGTTCTTCATTCGCAATTAAGCGGTTGAGAACGGGCTCGTCTTTAACGGCCTTCCCGTCCTTGAGTACAATGGTTCTCTTGCTGAACCGGGCGATATCCGGCTCGTGCGTCACAAAGGCTATGGTCATCCCGTTGTCGTTCAGCTCCTGGAACAACTGCATCACCTCGTAAGAGGTTCTGGTGTCGAGGTTGCCGGTGGCTTCGTCTGCCAGTAAAATGACAGGCTGGTTGACGAGCGAGCGGGCGATGGCCACCCGTTGCTGCTGTCCGCCGGATAGTTGGCTGGGTGTATGATCCAGCCGGCCGGCCAGGCCAACCCGGGTAAGTGCCGCTATGGCGCGTTCCTTCCTTTCTTTAGGAGAGATCTTTGAGTTGTACATCAGTGGCAATTCCACATTTTCCAGGGCGCTGGTCCTGGGCAATAAGTTATAGGACTGGAAAATGAAGCCGATCTTGGTGTTCCTGATCCGGGCCAGCTGGTTGCGCGACAGGCCCTTCACTTCCGTTCCATCCAGTTCATAAAGGCCTTCCGAGGCCTGGTCCAAACATCCCAGGATGTTCAGCAGCGTGGATTTTCCCGAGCCGCTGGACCCCATGATGGTCACGAATTCGCCCCGGTTGATGGTGACATCCACCCCTTTCAGCGCCCTGACGGACTGGCCGCCCATCCTGAACTCGCGCTTCAACGCGTTGGTATGAATTACTGCCTGTTCCATTATTTTTTCCCTGGCGGCTTCGGCATGAAAGGGCTGTCTCCAGTCACTTTGCTTACCTCTGCCTGGTTAATTTCTTTTAGGTTAAAAACCACCTCATCTCCTACGTCCAGTCCGCTTAGGATCTGGTAATTGATCCCGTCGGACTCCCCCAGCTCAACCTCTTTTTGGCTCAACGCACCCGAGGGCTCTTTGATCCAGATCTTGTGGCCATTTCCTGCAGGTGTTACGATGCCGGGAGGCAGCCCCTGTTGTTCATAGTACTGGGCCAACAGCAATGAGTCAGGTGTAAAATTTACCGCTTTGGCCTCGATGACCTTCTGGCCTTTCAGTTCCTTCGTATAGATGATGATGGTGGCCGTAAGCCCGGGCTTTAATTTCATGCCGGGGTTGTCAGCTTCCACGATAACAGTATAGGTCACCACATTGGACGTGACCGTAGCGCCCAGCCTGACCTGAGCAACGGCCCCATCGAATGTTTCATCCGGATAGGCATCTACCGTAAAACTGACGTGCTGCCCCTCTTTTACACCGCCGATATCCGCCTCGTCAACATTGGCTTCCACCTGCATCTTGGCCAGGCCCCGGGCGATGGTGAACAAAGTGGGCGTACTATAGCTGGCCGCTACGGTTTGCCCCTGCTCCACATTTTTGTCCAATACGACACCATCGATGGGAGAGTAGATGTTGGCGTAAGAGAGGTTGGTCTGTGCCTGGGCGAGGCTGGATTTTCGCTGCGTGACCGCCTGTTCTGCGTTTTTCAACTGGTAGGCTGCCTGCTCGTACTCGGCCCGGCTGATCACCTGGGCATTGTACATATTCTCCTGCCGCTCGAAATTCTGCTTGTAATAATTGAGTTCGTTCAGGGCGGAATTGTAGCTGGCCTGCGCATCCGCCAGAGCGGCCTTCAGGTTCGATTTGTCCAGCTCGGCGATCAGCTGCCCTTTTTTGACTACGCTGTTGTAGTCGACCAGTATTCTGCTGACCTCGCCCGAGACCTGGGTGCCTACTTCCACCTGCTCCACCGGTTCGACGGTCCCGGTAGCGGAAACCTCGTTGGTGATGTCTCCCGTTTTCACCCGGACGGCCTCTGCCACTATCTGAGGCTGGGCCGCACGATAGAAATATCCATAGGCGAAGTACGCAGTAGAGGCCAGCATGGCGAGGATGATCGTAATTATGATAACTTTTTTCATGGCTGATTATTCAAAGCTTATTTCTTTTCCCTGATAGTAGTTGAGCAATTGCTCGTACAGTAGCCCCATGTATTTCACCTGCAGGTATTCCTGTTCGGCGTTGACATAGTTGGTTTGCGTCAGCAGGAGGTCGGTGGCCGTAGAACCGCCGAATTCGTATTTCTTCCGGGCCAGATCATACGACAGCTTTGCCGCGTCGCGCTTAACCCTGGAGGAGTTGCGTTCACTTTGGTTGCTAACCGCGTTCAACCAGGCTGTTTCGATGGATTGATAGAGGTTCTTGCCCGCCTGCTGTTTGTTCAGCTGGTTTTGCTCCAGCTCAATTTTCACCAGGCTTTCATTTGTCTTATTGGCAAACTTGCTGAAGATGGGCACACTGAGGGTAAGGCCCACCGCGCTGCTCAGGTTGAGGTCCAACTGCTGCGTGAAGTTGTAATCGCGGGAGGACGTGTAACCTGTGCCCAGGCCAAAAGAAAGCGACACTGTAGGCGCATAGGCGGCTCTGGCCAGGCTGAGGCTCTTCATGCTGCTCTCCTGTAAGACATCGTATTTCCTGACATCGGGCAGGGTGTTGAGGGCTTGCCGGTATATGTCCGACTTATCGGGGATGTCATAATTCAGCTCGCCCTCCACGCTTGGGGCCTCGATCTCAAACGCTACATCGGGCGCCAGTTCCAGCAGTTGCTTAAGCTTAAGCAGCTGTTGCCGGTAGGTATTGGTGGCCAGTACCACGCTATGCTGATTAGCGGTGTATTGAGCTTCAAGGCCGGCCAGGTCCCCGCGCGATATTGCCCCGTTGTCGTATTGGCCCTGCGCCTGCTGGAGTTCTTCCTGCGAGGAAGCTTCCGTATTTTCGGCTATGGTTATGCTCTCCTTATAATAGAGGGCCTGTACATACGCTTCGAGGATGCTGAGTTTGATGTTGTTTTTAGACTCTTCTATGGCCAGCTCGTTCCCGGCCAGCAGGATCTCGTTCTTTTGGATCTGCAGGTTGGCCCTGTTTCCACTATACAGTGTTAGGGACGAGCCGAGGTTTATGCTATTGGAGTAGATGCTCTTGCTGACGAAGTCGCTGGTGATGGGGTCGATGCTGGAACCATTGGCCAGGTTATTGGACAGGTTGGCGCTTAAGCCCGGCAGCCGGTCGTATTTCGACTGCTGGTAATTGAGCAGCGTCGTTTTTTTATCCAGTTCGGTTTTTTGTACTTCCAGGTTGTTTGTTATCGCGTAGTCGATACATTCCTGTAAGGCCCAGGCCTTATCCTGTGCTGAGAGCTTCCCGGAAGCAAAGCCGAACAGAACCAGAATGATATGCAGTATTTCCTTTTTCACGCCTTTTTTGTAAATGATCCGCTACAAAGTTGAGGGTGAAAGGATAGACTGCAAAATGATATCTACGACTCCGGGGATTGTCTAAACGAATCGGGCGAAGATGTATACGAGTTGCCGGGGAGTAGTTTCTGTTTTTGGGGCCTTTGTCAACTTGGCCTATCAACATGGCACATTATATTCACGGTAATTCCATTCGGGTCTTTAACAAAGAATCTTTTAACTCCCCATTCTTCCACTTTTAAGGGATACACAATCTCAATATTTTCTGAAAGCGCTCTTTGATACAATCCATCAACATCTGATGATTCGATGCTTATAGCCACATTTGAGTGGCTTTGTTGCATGAATCAGGCCTGAAATAAAGATGGGCTGGAGTTGTATCTTTGGTTTCACGACAAACTAAAAACGCAACCAACCAGCCCATGTCAAAGATAGCGAAGGACAGCCAGAATCCGGCAGATAAACCCAAAGAAAAGTACCGAGTCATCAACTGGGGTGCATATAATAAGGCCCTGGTTAATCGGGGTAACATCACGATTTACTTCAGCGATGAAGCCATCGAGAGCTGGTATGATGATGGCCCGGTGCAAAGAGGCGGCCAATTTGTATACAGCGATCTTTGCATTGAGACGCTTTTGATGCTCAAAGTTGTTTTTAAGCTGGCATACCGGCAGACACAAGGTTTTGCCGAGAGTTTGTTGACATTGATGAACATTGATCTGGCCGTTCCATGTTACAGCCAAATCCAGAGGCGTTCTAAAGAATTAGAGGTGGATGGCTATGCGATTCCTAAAACTGGCAGCATTGACATCGTTATTGACTCCACTGGTTTGAAAGTTTTCGGAGAGGGCGAATGGAAAGTGAGAAAGCATGGGTGGAGTAAGCGCAGGGTTTGGCGCAAGCTGCATTTGGGCTGTGACCCGAAAACTGGCTTTATCCATTGTTTTACGCTGACAGATAACGCCACCGATGACGCTTCTCAGCTTAAGCCTTTACTGGATCAAGTAGAGCCTGATATTGACGACGCATGCCTGGACGGAGCCTACGACACAGTAGATTGCTGGGATGAATTACTGGACAGGGCAATAAACCCTATTATTCCTCCTCGAAGTAATGCGGTGCAATGGTATGAAGAGCAAGAAGGGGATATGCCCGGTTACCCGAGAAATATTGCCCTGGTTGAAATAGAGCAAATGGGGCGAAAAGAATGGAAGGAGCAAAGCGGTTACCATCGGCGAAGTTTGTCGGAAACAGCGATGTACCGCTTCAAAACCATTCACGGAAGAGCCCTTTATTCTCGAACAATGAAAACCCAACAAACCGAAACAAAAATTAAAATTAAAACGCTGAACATCATGACAGCCCAGGGTATGCCTCAAGCGGTGAAAGTCGAGGCTGCTTAAGCTGGAAATTTAATAGGTAATTTGCATCGAATTGATTCATGCAACAAAGCCCTCCCCAGGTAATCTCCTGAGGTAGAAAAATAATCATTTTGTCCATAATTCACAAAAGGAACCGGGCCTCCTGATAAATAATGCACTGCACCCCAAGTTGGGAAATCAGATTCTGCAATTTCAGGCGTATCTCCTTCCAGTAGGTTGATTGAAAAAATGGATTGGGCTTTTACATAAAGGTAATCTTCTGCCCTATCAATAATGTGAAACCATAACTTCACGGCCGCTCCATTGTGTTCAAACATTTCATTTACATTTCCAATTGAAGGGTTTGAACAAAGGCTTGAAGTAATATAGCAACTATAACTAATATCCTGATTACATATCTCATTTTGGATTTCTAATGAATCATAATATTGTTCAATTTGCTGTGCAATATTGACTTCCTGCCCTTCGAGAAAAATCAATAAGCGTGCATAGTCATGGACAGCTTGAGGATCAGGTCCCATAATAGGGCCAAGTACCTCAATGTTATATTTCCTGAAGCCACTATCTTCCAGCCATTGGACTACAGCAGTTTCATTTTCACTGGAAATTACATTTGCCGAACCTTCTACAGTACAAAGCTCTCCTGAAATATCTGAACGTTGATTGGTAGTCGCTGAAACAGAATATTCATTGGGGGCGTTAACTAATATTGACTGGGTGATTTCCCCGTTTGACCAGGAATAATCAAAATATCCATCTGCCGCTTTGAGGTTTATCAATTCATTGGGGCACAGGATTGCAGGATTTGGAGTGATTGTGATGGAGCCTGCATTTACTTCAACCCAATACTCCTTGCTCCCAATTATTTCTCCTTCAGGGCTGGAAATATACACGTTAAAATTAGATGTAGCTTCCGGGCACACCATCTGTTCCTTTTCCGTTGGGTTAGCCCCTTCGCTCAGCCCCTCTTCAGGCGTCCACCAATAGCATAGGCCTGCTTCCAGGTTCCCACCTATTGTAAAGCATTCCCCTTCGCAAATCGTAATGATTTCCAGGCTGCCAAGTACCGTCCTGCACCACTCCCTGCACCCCCTTCCATCCGTTACCCTCACTTCGTACGCACCGGCCTGCAATCCCTGGATCAGGAATGGCTCCGGATCGTGCAGGGAAGCGCTTCCGGAAACGCCTCCGGGGCCGAACCATTCGACCAGATAGGGCGCCTCGCCGCCTGTGGGCTCGACCTGAATGGCGCCAGTGGGGTTGGCCTCCGATACCGGCCTGTGTTCTGCACAGGATATGCTCAATGGCTGCCCGGCGCCTCCCGTGCTTACGCTTTCTACGAACAGCGCATTTTCTGTGGAGTTGTTCTTGCCCGGAGAACCGACAATACGGGTTTCATATAACGCGTCCTGGTCGTCGCTACAAATTTTGCCGATCAAAGCAATGGCATTCACCCTGGAATTCCCTTCCCAGTTAAAGTGTGCAACATTGCCCTTTAAGGACGAGCTTTCATCTTTGTCCCAGTCCAGGGCAAACCGCAATTTCCCTTCGGGGCCTCTAAACTGCAGCGCATCGCCGCTATGGCGCAGGGGAAGGATGTTATTCCATGGAATATGCTGTGGCGCTTCCGAATTTTCGGTATAGTTGCCAACGCGCCTGGACAGGCAGGGGCTGGAAAGCGGCAGCTGGTAAATACCCTGGGAATTCGGCGCGCCGTCCGATTCCATACTGATGTCTCCATGCGGGTTGTCATCGTCGTAGATGACGATTAGCGTTCCAGGAGCCAGCGCGGAGAAACATTCGCCCAATACCAGAAAGGCGGAATCCCCTTCTATCTGCGCCGAATGATTATCAACTATCCAACCCTGTAGGCTTACTGCGGCCCCGGGAGCGTCCGGGTAGCCGACAACCAAAAGCTCGATATACCTCGTTCCGGAGAGCGGCATTACTCCCACCTCATTCACCAACAGAGGGGAATTCCCGTACTCCTGGGCCTGCAAAGGAAGGCAAAAAGCAATAAGAGCAAAGCAAAAAACAGAGCGCGGCGCGGTAAGCTTCATAGCTTTATCGGATTAAGGAGCGGTTTGCGATAATAATTTCTTAAAATTAACCTTTGCCGATTTTTTCGAAAAAAATGTCGGGTTATAAAAAACAACTATTGGTTATTCTTTTTTTGAAAGTAAC
>JACJYE010000005.1:0-430000 GCA_020636255.1 Lewinellaceae bacterium | reverse complement strand
CCGGGGCTATCCCCCTCTTGGAGGTAGGTTGCGTACGCGTTACTCACCCGTGCGCCGCTCTCATCCCGATAAATCGGGAATCCCGCTCGACTTGCATGTATTAAGCCTCCCGCTAGCGTTCATCCTGAGCCAGGATCAAACTCTCCATAGTAAAGATTTTGATGCCTGTATTGGCAAGTTCCTTTCAACTCAGTTTAACCTAACGTTCTTTTTCGCATAAGCTTACTTCTTAATGAGTGCTTACCTTTTTCTGCATCAGTGTCAATGAACTTTTTTGGCTCCGCTCTTCAGCTTCGCCTGGTCTCGCCTGGTTCCCCTGGACGCCTCGCACTTCTTCCGTGCAGCTTCCAAAGCTCCCGGCTTATCCTTTCCAGCCTTCTTATACAGGCTGCCTTTCGCTTGTCTTTCCCGGCTTCCAAACCCTTTGCCAGGGCCCTTCCGCCTGCCTTTCCCCTTCGCTCATCCGCAAAGGGAATGCAAAGATAACCCTTCCTCCCCGCTCAGCAAAATTTTTGGCCGCTTAAATTTCTATCCCCTCTGCCCACACCGGCTACACCTTGCTGAAACGCCTTCAACCTCCTCCTTTTTCCAACGCCTTTCTTCAAAAGCGGATGCAAAGGTAAGGTGCCTTTTTATTCTCTGCAAATTTTTCTTCAACTTTTTTTTGCTCAGCCTTTGCTGATGCCTGCTTTCTTCAAAAGCGGTGCAAACATAAGGCGCGGTTTTGGATTGCACAAGCCCTGGAAAAAAAAATGCGCCCGGCGGCCGGAGCCCCCTCTGCCGAAAAATCTGCCGCCAGGCCTTACTGCGCGGCCAACGCGAAGTGAAGTTCGCGCACTCCAAATTAACAGGCAAGGACAGGGGCTTTTATCAAATTAAATTTTTTTCCAGGAATTTCGAAGCTGCACACAGCTATATAATACTATTGCAGGCCATCGTGATTTCCAATAGCTATTGGTACGGAAAAAACCTATTTTTGCAGCGTTTCAGAAAAAGGGCTGAAACGCATCATTCGTAGTAGAGATTAAAACTCAGGAACAATGAAAAAGCACAACTTCAGTGCCGGGCCGGCCATTCTGCCGGCCAGTGTTTTGGAAGAAGCAGCGCAAGCCGTCAGAGATTTCAACGGTATCGGCCTATCGATATTGGAAATATCACACCGCAGCCCATCATTCAGCGCAGTCCTGGAGGAAGCCGATGAACTGGTGCGCGAACTGCTGGGCCTCAGCGACGACTACGGCCTGGCCTGGCTGACGGGTGGCGCCAGCACCCAGTTCTTCATGGCTCCCATGAACCTGCTGGACGATGACAAGATGGCCGCCTATGCCGATACGGGCAGTTGGTCGGCAAAGGCGATCAAGGAAGCCCGCAACTTCGGGGCCGTAGAAGTCGTAGCCTCGTCCAAGCCGCAAAACTATGCCTATATACCCAAGCAGTACGAAATTCCCGCCCACGCTCAGTACCTGCACCTGACCAGCAACAACACGATCTTCGGGACGCAGTACCACAGCTGGCCGGAAACGAACGTACCTTTCGTCGCCGACATGTCTTCTGATATGTTCAGCCGCCCGGTCGACGTGAACCGCTTCGGCCTGATCTATGCCGGCGCTCAGAAGAACCTCGGGCCTGCCGGGGTAACACTGGTGATCGTACGGAAGGATATGCTGGGCCGGGTAAGCCGCAAACTGCCTTCGATGCTCGACTATCGCATCCACCTCGAAAATGGCTCTACCTATAATACGCCTCCGGTATTCCCCATCTACGTAAGCATGCTGACCATGCGCTGGATCAAGGCCAACGGCGGATTGCAGGGTATGGCCCGCCACAACGAGGCCAAAGCCAAAGCGCTTTATGACGAGATCGACGCCAACCCCATGTTCAGAGGAGTGGCCGCAAAGGAGGACCGCTCCCTGATGAACGCCACATTCGTCATGGCAGAAGGCAAAGAGGAAATGGCGCCGGCATTCCTGCAAGCCACCAAGGACGCCGGCTGTGTCGATGTTAAAGGGCATCGTTCGGTTGGCGGCTTCCGCGCTTCTATCTATAATGCCATGGCACCCGAAAGCATCGGTGTACTGGTAAGCGTGATGCAGGATTTCGCACAGAAGAACGGCTAGGCAGACAAGACAAGCTTATACCTATAGAAAAAGGGCAGGTACCGCTCCAGCGGTTTTCCTGCCCTTTGCGTTGCAAGTACTGCTTAAAATCAATCGATCCAATGGATCACTAAATGCGTTTCGTTGAGTTCGATGATCTCGAAATGCCGGGGCGTAACAGCTTCGCTGAACTGGACCTCGATGTGCCCTTCTGACAATTCCTGCCATTGGCCAGGCATCCAGTCGGAGGGGATCACAGGCGGCGTACCGCACCAGTTCCAGAAGAACTGCCTGAAAAAACCGTCCGAACGGAATTCCATCATCTGGCTTTTTTCATAGATTTCCAGGCCTGCATCGGAAGGCACAGCGATAAAACTGGTGTTGTTATCCTCAAGCCAGTTTTCCAGCTTCCAAAAACCGATGAGATCTTCCGGCCCTGCTGATGTGATGGCGGGTTCTGCCTTATTACAGCCCATCAGTGCCCCGAAGAGCAACACATACAGCAGCATTGAGCATTTTTTCTGAATCATAGTTTATTCGTAAGACAGGATGGAAAGGGAAAAGGGTTGGGTTCCTGCCATTTTTTCTGGCAGGGCCTGCTTTATTAGTGAGCCCGATCACTGGAAATGTTGCCGGGCTTCGTTTCTTTTGCGCAAAATGCTTAAACCTATGCCCCGCATTTTTATCATCACCATTTGGGCCGGGCTTTCACTGCTGAGCAGTTGCAAGACAGAAGCCCCCCTGGCCATCCTGAAAAAGCTGGACCTCCGGTACCAGCAGGAACATGGGCCCCTGTCCAGCAATGGGGCTTTTTTCGACTATCTCGGCAGAGAAGTGCGCGATACGGCCCAGGCACACCTGCTGCAATCCCTTTACCTCGCCGCCCTGCTCGACGGCGATGAGGCCTTTAAGGCACACCTCCCGCTCCTGAGCCCCCAGGCCATCGCCTCGCTCGATTACCACCTGGGCCCCGGCAACCCCTATCGCCCGCTCTATCAGGAACAGCTGGACTGGTACTACCAGAACCGCCAGGGCCGCCAGGCCATCGACCTTACCGCACTCGATACCGCCGGCCATGAACGGCAGCTCAGCGACTTCGACGACAAAGTCGTTTATATCGATACCTGGGCTTCCTGGTGCGCACCCTGTATGGAACAGCTCCCTTACCTGCAGGAGCTGGCCAGGCAATACGCCGGGCAAAAGGATTTCGTCATCCTCACCCTGTCGTTCGACCAAAGCCCCGAGCGCTGGAAGAAAGCCCTGAGCAGGCACGAACAATTGCCCAACATCGTACCTCTGTATATTAAAGGTGGTATGCAATCGGACTATGCCGGCCAGTTCCTCATTTCCAGCATACCGCACTATGCCCTGCTGGGCAAAGACAGGGCCATCGTCGCTATAGATGCGCCTAAACCCGGCAGTGCGGAAATACGGGCCATGCTCGAAGAACAGCTTGTACACTAAAAAACTTGACGCCTGTTTTTCTTAAATTTGCCGGAGCAATCCACACATGCTTATGCTCATTCTGCTGATCTCTATCGTTATCGGGCTTTTCGTGGCCATGCTGTTCCTGAATGTATACTTCAGGGTCAGAGTGCTTCGCACATACCGCAAGCTGGTGGAAAACCGGGTGGAATTTGGCGCGGCTCACGTGTTTAACCGCCGGAAAATGGAGGAAGAGATATTCCCCCAATACCCGCACATGAAACAGGAGATCCTCACCTTCGTCAACCACATGCAATACTCCATCCGCATGGCCACCGTACTGATCGCCCTGATCACCCTCTTCGGCGCAGTGCTGATGTATTTTAGGGAGTGAAGGAAACCGTAAAACCTTTTGCCCTTTCCGCCGAACTCTCGTACTTTTGCCGATCGGTTGCGCCGAAGGCGTTGCCGGTTCCCTGACTTACGTTTATTGCAGCCTGGTTGCTTCGAAAAGCGCTTGTTAAGCTTAACTTGCTAAAACACGAAGAAATGTTAAAAATAGGGGTTCTGGGGGTTGGACATTTGGGAAAGATCCACCTGAAATGTATTAATCTGGCCAAAGATCATTATGAACTCGTAGGTTTTTACGACCCTGACAACCGTTCGGCCCGGCAGGCCGAAGAACAATCGGGAGCCAGGCGGTGGGAAGATCTCGATGCCCTGCTCGACGAGGTGGACGTCGTGGATATCGTCACCCCGACCGTTACGCATTTTGAACTGGCATCGCATGCTATCCGCAGAGGGAAACATATTTTCATCGAAAAACCGCTGACGCATACTATGGAAGAAGCCGAGGCCCTGCTTCGCATGAGCCAGGAATACGGCGTCAAGGTTCAGGTAGGGCATGTCGAACGATTCAACCCCGCACTGCTTGCGCTGGGTGATATTCAGCTCAACCCCATGTTTATGGAAGCGCACCGCCTGGCCGTGTTCAACCCCCGGGGCACCGACGTTTCCGTCATCCTCGACCTGATGATCCACGACCTGGATATCATTCTCAGCCTGGTACCTTCGGAAGTGAAACGGGTGAGCGCCAGCGGCGTGCCGGTCGTAAGCGACACGGCCGACATCTGCAACGCCCGTATCGAGTTCGAGAACGGTTGTGTGGCCAACCTTACCGCCAGCCGCATCTCGCTGAAACAGATGCGAAAACTGCGGCTGTTCCAGCCGGACACCTACATCAGCCTCGACTTCCTGGACAAGCAGGCACAGGTCGTCCGCCTGTTCGATACCGATGCCACCAACCTGCCCGACGACAACCTGATGGAACTGGAAACACCCCGCGGCAAAAAGTACCTGCACATGGCCCTTCCGGAGATCGAACAGGTGAACGCCATTAAGATGGAACTGGAGAGCTTCGCCGATGCGATCCTCGACGGTAGCCAGCCCGTAGTCAGCATCGAAGACGGCTACCGCGCCCTTAAACTGGCTTATCAGATCATGGAAGATATAGAAAAACGGATCGGTGCGTTAAAGTAAGGATCAAGCATACTATTGTAAATCAAAAAAGCTATGAAAAGTAAAATGTTACGCACACACATTACCCGTTGGCTTCTGCTGGCGCTGCTGCCCCTGGCGGCCTGCGACATCATCAACCCGGAGGAGGGCATCCCGGCATACCTCTACGTCCCTGATTTTACCTTCACCACTAATACCGTCACGGAAGGCTCGGCATCGGAAAAGATCACGGATGTGTGGCTGAGCGTCGATGGTGACTTTCTCGGCGCATATACGCTTCCCGCATTCATCCCTCTGCTGGAAGTCGGCGAGCGGGATATCGTGCTGCAGGCGGGCATTAAAGATAACGGCATCAATGCCACGCCGGATATTTACCCCTATTACCAGGACTACCGGGTGACGCGCACGCTCACCCCCGATATGGTGGATACCCTGCGCCCGGCCATCCGCTACCGCAGTGACGTGAATTTCGCCTTTATCGAGAATTTCGAGGGCAACTCCCAGATCTTTCAGGATGTGCGGCGCGGGTCGCTCGACCAGATCCAGCTCACCAATACGGATGTCTTTGAAGGGAACGGAGCCTGCCTGATCACCCTGGATACCAGCATGTCCATATTCGAAGTGGCCACCAATGACTATTTCACGGGCCTGGCAGATAAAAGCACGCTGGTCTATCTGGAGGTTAATTACAAATCGGACGTCCCCGTCGTGTTCGGCCTGGTTGGCAACACCCTGAACGGCTCCGCTTCGCAGGAAGTGCTCGTCCTGAACCCCGGCTTCACCCCCAAAGATCAATGGAACAAGATATATTTCAACCTCTCCTACATCATTACGGAGATCGGCCTCGATAAATACCAGGTCGTTTTTCAGGCCTATATCCCTATCGAGAATGGCCAGCTGAGCCGAAACCAGGCTCACGTTTGGCTGGACAATATCAAATTGCTACATTTCTGACCGCTACCGGCAAGGGCCCGGTTCAGGCCGGAATAACACAGCAACTAACTACAAACAGTACTATGGTGCAAAACATGACCCGCCGGCGCCAGCTGCATACGCTGATATATCAGATAGCGGATTTTGGCACGGCTATGTTGTCCTGGGCTTGTTTTTTCCTGTACCGCAAATGCCTGGAAGGCGCACCACTCGAATGGCCCGTCCTTCGCGACAGCAATTTCTGGTATGGCATCATCATCATCCCGACCGGCTGGCTGCTCTTTTATTCTATTTTCGACCAGTACCGCGACATCTATCGCCTGTCGCGCCTGGCCACACTTGCCCGGACGCTCTTCCTCAGCTTTTTCGGCGTGCTCTTCCTCTTCTTCACCCTCATCCTCGACGATGTGGTGACGAACTACAAGACCTATTACAATTCTTTTTTCACGCTCTTTTTTCTGCACTTTTTCTTCACCGCAACGTCACGTATGTACCTGCTCACCCGTGCCAGCCAGCGGCTGAAAGCAGGCAGGATCACCTACAATACCCTGCTCATCGGGAGCAACCAGAACGCCGCAGAGCTCTACAGGGAGATCTCCGGCCGCGCCAAAGGCCTGGGTTACAAATTCATGGGTTTCGTCGACGTGAACGGCCAGAGTGAAAGTGACCTGTCGCAGTACCTGAACCCGCTCGGCGCCATCGGCCAGCTGGAGGAAGTAGTACGGGAATACAATATCGAAGAGGCCATTATCGCCATCGAGACCTCAGAGCACAACCGCCTGCGGGAGATCCTCAATGTGCTGTTCGACTACAGCGGCCAGGTGTTGGTCAAGATCATACCCGACATGTACGACATCATGCTTGGCCACGTCAAGATGAACCACGTCTACGGCGCCGTACTCATCGAGATACAGCAGGACCTCATGCCCAAATGGCAGCGCCTGGTCAAGCGCCTCATCGACATCCTGGCCTCTGCCCTCATGCTCTTGCTCCTGTCGCCGCTTTATGCCTATATCGCTATGCGGGTGCGCCTGTCGTCCGAAGGGCCCATCTTCTTCCGGCAACAGCGCATCGGGTTGCACGGTAAGCCGTTCACCATTTTCAAATTCCGCTCCATGTACACCGATGCCGAAAAGCACGGCCCCCAGCTCTCGCACGACGGCGACAACCGCTGTACCCCCTGGGGCAGCATCATGCGCAAATGGCGGCTGGATGAACTGCCCCAGTTCTGGAACGTGCTCATCGGCGATATGTCCCTCGTCGGGCCTCGCCCCGAACGCCAGTATTTCATCGACCAGATCATGAACCACGCCCCCCACTACAAACACCTGCTCAAGGTGCGCCCCGGCATCACCTCCTGGGGGCAGGTCAAATACGGCTATGCTTCCAACCTGGAACAAATGCTGCAACGTCTCAAGTTCGACATCCTCTATATCGAGAACATATCTCTGGCCCTGGACTTCAAGATCATGTTCTACACCCTGCTGGTGCTGGTGCAGGGCAAGGGAAAGTGAAGTACGGTATGTCAGAAAATGTGCCGCTACTCCTTTGTTTTCATCCTAGATTAGTATATCTTTGCACCTCGGTTTTAAAATCATTCTTCATTTATCAAAAGCTAACCAATGTTCGCAATCGTAAACATAGCTGGTCAGCAGTTCAAAGTTGAGGAAGGGCAGGAGCTCTTCGTCCACCAGCTAGAAGCCAACGAAGGGGACAACCTCGCCTTCGACCAGGTGCTCCTGATCGATAATGGCAGTAAGGTTTCCGTGGGCACGCCGGTGCTGAACGCCAAGGTCAACGCCACTGTGCTGGGGCACGCCAAAGGCGACAAAGTACTCGTATTCAAGAAGAAGCGCCGCAAGGGGTACCAAAAGAAAAACGGCCACCGGCAGCACTTCACCAAGATCAAGATCGATAGCATTGCCGTTTAATTCCCGGCGTTTTTCATTTTGTTCACTCTAAAATTTTCTGAACAATGGCACACAAGAAAGGTGTAGGTAGTACCGATAACGGCCGGGACAGTAAATCGAAACGGCTTGGTGTGAAGCTCTTCGGCGGCCAGGCCGCTAAAGCTGGCAATATTATCGTCCGTCAGCGTGGTACCAAATTCCACCCGGGCGAAAACGTATACATGGGTAAAGACTTCACGCTGCACGCCGCGATTGACGGCGTCATCTCCTTCCGCAGGCGCAGCCACAACCGCACTTATGTCAGTGTTTTCGCTGAGGAAGTAGCAGTAGAAACGGCTCCTCCGGTAAAACCGGCCAAAAAGCCAGCGGCCAAGCAGGCTCCCGTGGTTGAAGCTCCGGCTCCTGTAGTGGAAACGGCAGCCGCTCCGGTGGCAGAAAAGCCGGCCGAAGAAGCTAAGCCCAAGGCTGCCAAAACGGACAAGATCACTTTGCCTTCCGGCAAAAAAGTTAACCAGGATGACCTTAAACTGGTCGAAGGGATCGGGCCGAAGATCGAAGGCCTGCTCAACGACGCCGGTATCCATACCTGGGAAGGCCTGGCCAATGCGCCAGCAGAAAAAGTACAGGCCATCCTCGATGAGGCAGGCCCCCGCTACCGCATGCACGACCCGGCAACCTGGGCCAAGCAGGCCCGCCTGGCTGCCGACGCCAAATGGGAAGAACTGGAGGCCCTCCAGGACAGCCTCAAAGGCGGCCGCGAGGTCAGCGAAGAAGACGAGGATTAATACTTTCGAAAGTTTTAGTTTTCATAGCTTTATATTTCGGGCCCTATCTCTTCGATAGGGCTTTTTTTATATCCGCCCCGTTCATATTTTCTCCACCGCATCTTTGGGCAACCAGCCCTCCGTAGTATCGCTCAGGCGCACCTGATACCAGCTGCCGATGGCATCCTGGATGCGCACCTTGACGCCCTCATGCAACAGTAGGGCTTGCCTGCTCTCTTCATCGGGCGCTACACGCAGCACCGTTTCCGCAACCATTACGATGGCGCCATCGCTCCGGTGTTCCTGCCTGGCCCGCCCGAATGCCAGCAACAGCGGCAAAATACTCAACGCAAGGAATAACCAGCCAGCGATAAAACCCGCTTTTTTGTACCGCCTCACCCAATGCAACAACCATAGCGCCAGGCCTCCGAGGCCCAGCCATAAAAAAACCAGGCCTACTGTCGCCCAGGTATCGGACGACAGCGCCCCCTGCACCGCATGCCAGCGGCGGACCAGCCCGGATTCAGGGACGACAAGCAGGTCGTCTTTCAATTGGCTGCGCGCTATTTCCAGGTTCTGAAGCACCTGCTCATCATCCGGCGACCATTTCAGCGCCCGCTCGTAATGGAGTATCGCCTTGCCAAGTTTGCCCACCCGGAAGTAGGCATTGCCGAGGTTGTAATACAAACCCGGAGCGTAATAGCCATCCTGCAATATAGACTCATACAAACCGATAGCCTCTTCAAAGTTTTTGTCCAGAAAGGCCTGATTCGCTTCCTCCAACTGCTGGAGAGGCTGTGCAATAATAGCCGGCGCCATCCCAAGCAGCAGGAACAGCATAGCGGCAAAGCGAAAACGGCGATATATACGGCCACTCATAAAAATGATGAAAGGTTTTGTGGTTGTTGACAATCAGAGTTTGTATAGAGGTAGGGCCCCCACTATTGCCCGGTTTGCGGCTCCGGCGCCCCTTCCGGGGGCGGCGCTGGCCCTGCTCCCACTGGCGGCGGCCCCGACGAGCCGCTATGCGGCGCGAACAGGCTTTCTATGCCGTTGGGACGGCGGGCCTTTTCCCAGAAAAAGCCCGGCATCTTAAGGGCATTATGGTCGGCCTGCCGCATGGGCTGCATCTCCGCCTTGGGCTCCGTGTAGAATTTTATGCGCTCTACCTGGTTGTTCCCGAAGAAAAGGGCCATCTCCGAACAAACGGTCTTGTTCACACCGACGTACCCGCCCTTATCATCCCTTGCATAGTATACCGATTCGGCATTACCAATAACTTCCATGCGCCGCAATTCGCCCTCTTCGAAAAAGGCCGTAATGTTCTTGCCCTTAACCTGATTGAAGAATAATTCATCCGGGGAATTGATGATGAAACTGTTGTTGCGCAGGAATATCCTGTCGATCTTTTTATTGGCCAACAGCAGGTTTACCGTATCAGCAAAGAACTGCGAAGTGTCGGACCAGACGATGGGATGCTGGAATAGCCTGAAAATAGAGTCTCTGGTGCTATAGGAAAGTGAATCACAAACCGCCTGCAGGTCGTTCTTGTAGATGCGCACGTCGTGAAAGGCGCGCAACAGGCGCGTGCTGTCGCCAGCTATGGTATCTTCACGCACGGCGTAGAGCGTATCGGCGGCCATGAAAAGGGAATCTTCTTCAAGCAGGGTGATAAGAAGGGGCCGCCCGAAACGCCCGCCGCTGGCCTTGAGGTAGTCCCGCTTGCGGTCGTAATCAGCCTGCTCACAGCTGATGGACAATTCGGCAGAAGTGTCGCGCCAGATGACATTGCCGATGGCGATGCCCAGGCCCCGCTCTTCGCTGTAATCGACCTGGTCTGCTTCCAGGATCTGCGGCGGGTCGCTGATCACCGACCGGCCACGGGTGGAGTACACTTCGTTTTTGGCATCATAGGTGATCTCTCCTGCAAGGATGTCCTGCTTTTCGTCCTGATACCGGGCATGGCCGATCAGGAAGGATTTGTCGTTGGCCTCATCATAGATGATCCTGTCGGCAGTGGCCAGTTTTTTACCTTCTTCAAACCGGGCATTGCCCTCCAGGCTGTACGTTTTCTGCTTGCCATCATACAGTATCGTATCGGCAGTTGCCTGTTGCGCACCTTTTTCGTATTGGGCATTTCGGGTAAACTCCGCCCGGTTCTGTCCGGTATCGTAAAAGCCGCTCTCCGTATATATGCGGGCGCTGTCGGCACTGATGAGGGTTGGGCCAAGGAAAGTAACGACCCTTGTTTCCGTCTGAAAGCCAAGCGTATCGGACCGAAGGCTGAACTCGGGGTCGACCACCGTCACACTGTCCTTGAAATAAACCTGGCGCTCGTCGACATAGTAATAGCCGCGCTTGCTGGTCAGCTGTGTTTCATCCAGGGTGAGGGTAGCCCCTCTGTCATAAGTGGCCACCTTGCTCTCCAGGTCATAGGTAAGCCGGTCGGTAAACAACTGCTGCTTACCATTGACCAACACCACTTCTCCATACAGCTCCGCCAGGCGGGCAAGGCCGTCGTAGGTGGCCGTATCCGAAAAAACGCTCAGGGAATCCCCTTGCTGGATGAGGACCTGGCCGGTAGCTATCACATAGGTGTTGTTGATGATCACCGCGGTATCGCAATACATAAAAACGCTGTCCTGCCTCAACTCCACATGCCCGTTCAGCTTCTGTACCACGGAATCTTTGCGCTGAATGTACTCGAAGACATCCGCGTGGTCGACCTGTACTTCTCCCTGTTTAGAAGTATCCTGAGCGGTAGGGGCCTGAGCCCGCTGCTGCCCCCGATCCTGTGCTACGGCCTGCGTAGCCGCAGCCAGGGCCAACAGGAAGGCCAGTAAGCGAAATGATATTTGATGTATTTGCTTCATTCCCTACAAACTTCTCACTTTCCGGGCAAAAAAATGCGATGCCTCGGTTTTTGTTAACGCCTTTAACCCTTCTTTAACCCAGTAACAGCTCGGCTCCCTCCTCCCCTACCAACATCCCGATAGCAACGCCCATGCCCCCCAGCCTTACTGCAACCACGATATTGTCGGAAATAGGTGCTATTACTGGCGACTTGCGGCCGCCCACACCCATGATGCCGCTCCACCACTGGCTTACCGTTACGGGCTGGCTCGGCAGGATGAGGTCTTTGAGCAGCTTCACCAGCGCGCTCCTGATGAGCGGCGTAGTCCCGAATTCGGAGGTTGTCTCCCCCTCAAGGTCGAGGTTGCGCCCCCCACCGAGTAACAAACGCCCATCGACGTTCCTGAAATAGTAGTACCCCCGGTCGTAATGAAAGGTGCCCTTGACCGGTAGCCCCGGTATAGGCTCGGTGATGAGCACCTGATTGCGGGCGGGCCTTACTGCCACCGAGGGCATCAGCTGCTGCGCCAGTCCATTGGTCGCTACGATAACCCGCCTGGAGCGAATGCTCCAGCCATAACCGGAGCGAATATTCACCCCGGCCCCATCATCTTCTAACGATTGAACGGAGATGCCGTTATACATTTCAATGCCGGCCTCACGGGCCAAGCCCATAAGTGCCAGCATCATCTCCCCGGCATGGAGCTGCCCCTCAGCGGTATTGCAGATCAGGTTGGCCACGCCACGGAAGCCAAAACTATTGATCTGCTCATTAGCCAGGCGGTAGGCCTCGTTGATACCGAGCATCTCCTTTAGCTGGCGGTTAAAAGCGGGAATAGCTTCAGCACATTGTTCAAAGGTTTCCTGCTCTTCGGCCCGAAAGAGTTCATAGCCCCCCCAGGAGGCATAACGCAGGCGGGTATCGCCAATGCGTTGCCGAAGGCGCTGCAGCCCTTTCCAACGGCGCTCTACGAGGGCCCAAACGGCATCTTCGGGATGCGAGGCCATGTCGTCGAGCAATTCGGAAACACTACCGAAGCAGGCAAAGCCCGCATTGCGGGTGCTCGCACCGATGGGCAAGGTACCTCTTTCCAACACGATGATCCGGCTGTGCGGCGCCAGCTCGCGGGCGCGCAGGGCCGCGCTAAGGCCAACGATGCCGCTACCGGCCACCACGATATCTACGTCGCGGAAGAAGGTATCCCACTCCCAGTAACTGAGCTGATAAGCTAATGATTTTGGATCTGACAAGTTACAGTGGTTTAACGGCTGCAAAGGTAGGGAAGGGATCAGACTGCGACAAGGAAAATGCGACAACAGCGCTAGCTCTCCTCTTTTTCCGAAGGATCGTTTCATACTGCAGGGGGGATTGCTAATTTTGCGCTGAACTAGTCATCAAAAAAACTGAAGCATGTTACAACGGATACAATCCATCTTTCTGGCGCTGGCGGCCGCCGCTTCTTTCGGAGCCCTGGGCCTGCCCTTCGCCACAACCGCACAGGCGGTACAGGGGTCGGCGATCTTCAGCGACGGCGCCTTTTCCGTCCAGGACCAGATCGCGCTCCTGGTGCTTTTCGCGGTGGCAGGGGCTTTGGCCCTGGCCAGTATCTTCCTGTTCCGCAACCGCAACACCCAGATGAGGCTGAGCATTTTTGCCTTTATCGCCAACCTGATCGGCATTGTTTTCGGCGTCTTGTTTTTTATGCAGAACAGCAATGACGCAGGAGAAAGTACTATTCAGGACGGCCTGGGCGCTTACCTGCCGGTAGCTGCACTGGTGTTCCTTCTGCTCGCTTATCGTTTTATCCGCAAAGACGATAAGCTGGTCCGCTCGATGGACCGCCTGCGTTGAAGCGGATATAAAAAAAGCCTTTCAGCCGGAACACATCCCTGCTGAAAGGCTTTGTACCTGGAAACCAGGCTTTCGTATTAATCTCCTTTTACACCTGACCCTTTGCGTTTCGGGTCTTTGCGTGCAGAGTAGTTCACTTTGAGCTGGCCGGATTTGCGCAGCTGGGTCTTAACGTCCTGGACGATCCCCATCGTCACTTCACCGTCAACACGCAGGGAAGAAGTGATCTGCCCATGGCGTGCTTCCGGCACTTTGATCCTGTGGCGTTCCAGAAAAAGCGGGATATCGTTCACGGTGGAGAACTTATCCCCCAACTGGATACGCGGCTTGGTGCCGTACAGTTCCCGGTACCGTTCCACAGGCCGGCCGACATAGATGTAGTTCACCAGCGACTTTTCTTCCAGCTTGGTAAGCTCCGTAGCATAAGGCGTAGTGACCTTCACCTTCAGTTCCGCATCCCGCAGCACGGTTACCACCATGAAGAAGAACAGCAACATGAAGATGATATCCGGAAGCGAAGCGGTGGACACTGCCGGGGAAGTTTTTCCTCTCTTTTTTGAAAACTTAGCCATTGTTGGTCTTTTTTAGTTTTCCCCTTCCGGAGAACGAGTGAAGTAATAATCGGCAGTTTTTCGACGGCAACCCGGAAAGCCTGGGCTTTCCGGGCCGGTACGCCGGTTATTCTTCACCAAAGGCTGTCGGTTCAGCTTCTGAAAGTACGAAGGGGATCTCATCCCGGATTGCCTTTTTCCAGGCGAATTTCATATCCTCACTGTAGGGTACTCCGTACCGCTGCCGGCTTAGCTCATCCCATAGTTCATTGTATGCGGCTTTCAGTTCGTTATATACCTGAAGGTAGACGCCGTAACTGGTGCCGCGGTCGTTCTTCAGCGAGATGATGGCCTTGGTTGGCTTTTCAGCCATGGTCTCATCGTTGTAGGGGTTGGCTATGAATACCTTCGCCTTTTCCCTAAGCTGGTCGATCGGCATGATCTCTCCACGCACGAGCAGCTGGTCCTGAGCGTTGACCAACACGGAGAAGACGTTGCGGGTCTTCAGCTTCGTGATATCCGGTTCTTCTTCCGACCAGGGCGGGAGCTTTACCGTGATCCCCTTGTCCTCGACGATGGTCGTCGTCACAAGGAAGAAGATCAGCAAGAGGAAGGCAATATCGGCCATGGAGCCGGCATTGATCTCATTGCTCATCCGATCTCTGGCTCTCGTTTTTGCCATAATGCCTGTTATTTAAAGAAGTTACGAATCTCTGAAAAGATGAAAGCTACAGCAGCAGCAAGCACCAGAATGACCGAAGTGGAAATGCCGGCGCCAATGAACTTGAGGTTATTGGCGGAAAGCACGCCTCCTGTCTCCTGGAACTTATCGATCGCGCTCTTCAGATACGGCGTAGGTTCGCCGCTGGCCGTAAAATAAGCGATCAGGAATACGGCCAGAAGGATGCCGAAACCGATCAGCCCTTTTACGGAGCCTTTGAAGTCGCTGGCGATCTGGTACAGGCCGAAGAACACCATAGCCAGGGCAGCAATAAAGCCCAGGATAATGGCCCCGACGAGCCCGAAGTTGAAGATGCCGGTCGTCGATTGTTCTTCCTTGGGCAGGGCCGTGAATTCCGATATGTTGGAAACCACAACCAGCAGGAAGATAATGGAGATGAGAATCCCCACCCCGAAAGCGATCGGCTGGCCGTTCTTGGTTAAGAATTTATACATAACTTAAGATTTCTCTTATTTCTTGAAAATATTGTTAGCAGCCATGATGTCAACCAGGGCGATGGAAGCGTCTTCCATCTTGTTGACGATACCGTCGATCTTGCTTACGATGTAGTTGTAGAAGATCTGCAGCACAATGGCTACGATAAGGCCGAATACCGTAGTAAGAAGGGCCACCTTGATACCGCCGGCAACAACCGAAGGAGAAAGGTCACCAACCGCTTCGATACGGTCGAAGGCCTGGATCATACCGATAACCGTTCCCAAGAAGCCGAGCATCGGTGCGATGGCGATGAAAAGAGAAATCCAAACCAGGCCGCGTTCCAGCAGGCCCATTTGTACACTACCATAGGAGACGATGGCCTTCTCCACCGATTCGGGGCCGCCATCGGCATTTTTCAGGCCCTCGAACAGAATGCTGGCCGTGGGGCCCTGGGTCGATTTGCAAACCTCCATAGCGCCTTGTACGTCACCAGACTTGAGGTTGTCGTCGATACGGGCCAGAAGCTTATCGGTATTGGTCGTAGCGATATTCAGCGTGATGATGCGCTCGATACAGAAGGCCAGGCCAAGGATGAGCGTGATCAATACGAAGCTCATGAATCGCCAGTCCCCATCGATGAAGTATTTTTTCAGGAGCTGATAGCCGCTCTGAGGAGCCTCGGATTCTGCAGGAGCAGCCTCGGCAGCAGGTTCCGGAGCAGGGGCCGGTTCTTCGGTAGCCGCTTCAACATTGCTCGAATCCGTCGATTGTTCCTGACTTTCGCCCTGAGCATATACGAAATTGCCGGTGAATACTGCCATGCCAAGTACCAGCAGCAGTGCTATTAATTTTCGCATAGGTAGTACGGTTTTACGATTGTTTTTGAAAGTAAGTTGAACACTTAATTGGTTTAGCGGAGAGAAAGGGATTCGAACCCTTGATACCCTTTTGGGGTATACACGCTTTCCAGGCGTGCCTCTTAAACCACTCGAGCACCTCTCCGGGAAATGAACTGAAGGCAAAGGCTCTAAAGCCGCTCGCCCTGAGCAAATATAGTTATTAAGAACTTTTTGCCAATGCGGATCAACACAAAATTTGCAAAAAGATGGAATATATCAAAATTCCACGCACCCGCGCCCTCAGCAATCGGCTGGCTATCACCGGCATCAGGCCCGTCCCGCCGAATTACCGGATGCGGCAACGCCCGCCTTTGCGAACAGCGCCGTCGCATTCTTCGTCGTAACTTCCGCTACGGCTTCCAGTGTCATGCTTTTCACCGCCGCCAGTTTCTCCGCGACCAGCCGTGTATAAGCGCTCTCATTGCGCTTGCCCCGGTAGGGCACAGGCGCCAGGTAGGGCGAATCTGTTTCCAGTACTACCTGCTCCAGCCCGACGCGCTCCATTACCTTGTCCAGCCCGCTGTTCTTGAACGTCAACACCCCGCCGATACCCAGGTAAAATCCGAGCGAAAGGATACGCTCGGCCTGCTCCGGCGTGCCGGTGAAACAGTGGAACACACCCTGAAGCCGGCTGTCTTTGATGCGCTCTACTAATTCTATGGTGATATCAATGGCGTCGCGGGTATGGATAACAATAGGGATCTCCAGTTCCTTAGCCCACTCGGCCTGGATCAGGAAAGCCTCTTTTTGCTGCTCGATGTATGTTTTGTCCCAGTACAGGTCGATACCGATCTCGCCTATTGCACAAAACGGGCGCTTGTCGAGCCACTGGCGTACAATGGCCAGCTCTTCCTCGAAATCCGCATTCACAGAGCAGGGGTGCAATCCCATCATGGCAAAACAGCGTTCGGGATAGGCCTCTTCCAGATCGAGCATGGGCCCGATCGACGAACGATCGATATTGGGAAGGAAAAACCTGTCAACCCCACTCTGGATAGCGCGCTGTATCATGTCGTCTCTGTCCTGGCTAAATTGTTCCAGGTACAAATGTGTATGCGTATCTATCAGCCTCATTTTTCCTGCTTTTCGGCAAAGGTATAGATTAATTTTGGAATGCTTTTGGCGTGCGAGTAGCCGGATTTAAGCCAAATTCCCTAATTTGCCTTCCCTGAGTAACGATCAAACATGGATCATGCGAATCAGGGGCTAAATGCCCGGCTAACGGTAACGGCCCAGCGGGCCGTCATCTTTGTAGCATAAACGGCGAAAGCCTGGTTCCCGGCCCGTAGGGCAGGTATCTAATCCCGGCAAATGGTGCATTGCCTCGGAGATAGCGGCCCACTGGGCCGCAAGCAATGATTTTCTTCGATTTTCTACAAAGATATTGGCCTCCGGCCAGCCGGAGCAGGCCCTAACGGGCCAGGCCTGGGCTTTACGGGCTCTTCCCATTGCACCATTACCTTCTTTAGCCCCTGATTCGCATGACTCATGTTTGAACACTACTAAAACAACCTCAAAAAATGAGTTGCCGGTTTCGGTGATCAGACGAAGGCCGGAAGCCTCTGAAAGGGCTGGAGGACAAGCCTGATCACCGAAATGTAAAACGGCAACTTATTTTTTGAACACTACAAAATAATATGTCCGTGGCTGGCAAACAAAAATACTACGTGGTTTGGGAGGGTAATAACCCCGGTGTCTATGATTCATGGGCGGAATGCCTGCTTCAGGTCAAAGGGTATCCGAATGCCCGGTATAAAGCCTTTCCGACCAAAGAAGACGCCCTGGAAGCGTTCCGCGACAGCTCCGCCAGCCACCTCGGCCAAAACAAGGCCGCCAAATCCGCCAGGCCAGCTTACTCCGAAGAGAGCCGCCAGAAGATCATCTGGGATAGCATCAGCGTTGACGCCGCCTGCAGCGGCAACCCCGGCCTCATGGAATACCAGGGCGTGGACACCCGCACCAAAGCCCAGATATTTCATAAAAAATTCGAACTGGGCACCAATAATATCGGAGAGTTCCTTGCCATCGTACATGCACTGGCCCTGTTTCAGCAACAGGGCAGAAAAACGCCGGTATACACCGACTCAAAAACGGCAATGGGTTGGGTGAAACGGAAAAAGGCCAACACCAAACTGGTGCACAACGCCAAAACGAAACTGGTCCACGAACTGATCGAAAGAGCCGAGGCCTGGCTGAAAAAGAATACCTACGACAACCCTGTCCTGAAATGGGATACCGAGCGCTGGGGGGAGATCCCGGCCGACTTCGGCAGGAAATGACCGCATTTGTCAAGCCGTATCATGCTCCGCTTCAACGGCCTACCGCAAACTTCATCTTATATTCCACGCTGGCCTTTCCCTTTTTGATGTTATCCAGTTTGCGGCGCACCATGCGTTTCTTGATCGGCTTGAGGTGGTCGATGAAGAGCACGCCATCGATATGGTCGTATTCGTGCTGGATCACGCGGGCATTGATGCCGGAGAAGACCTTTTCCTGCTCGGTAAAATTTTCATCCAGGTAACGCAGCCGTAGCTGAGGCAGGCGGTCTACATCGCCCCGCACTTCGGGTATGCTCAGGCAGCCTTCTTCATAAGTCCAGAGCTCGCCTGCTTCTTCCACTTTGTAGGCATTGATAAAGGCTTGTTTAATCCCCTCGCTTTCCTTTCCCTTCTCCATGATCTGGATGGTATCGACGACGAACAGGCGGATGGAACGGCCGATCTGGGGCGCAGCCAGGCCAACGCCTTCGGCATTGTACATCGTCTCCCACATGTTCTCGATGAGTTCTTTTAGCTCGGGGTAGTCGGGGGCTATGTCTGCGCCCATTTTTTTCAATACGGGTTGCCCGTAAGCGTATATTGGCAATATCATTACTAACTGAAATTTCTTTTTGATTCCATGTATTCCTGCAGTATCAGCACTGCGCTTATCTTGTCTACCAGGCCTTTGTCGCGCCGCTTCTTTTTTTTGGCGCCGCTTTTCAGGATCACCTCCTTGGCCTGCTCGGAGGTGTACCGCTCATCCTGTGTAACAACCTCTACGGCGGGAAAAAGTTTCTTCAACTGTTTCACCAGGCCTACGACCAGATGGTGGATCTGCGCCGGGTTGCCATCCGGGTACAGCGGCTCTCCGACGACGATAACCACCACCTCCTCAGCAGGCACGTAGGCTTTCAGAAAATCGGCCAGCTCTGCCGTAGGAACGGTATCCAGGGGGTTGGCGATGATCTGCAGGGGGTCGCTTACCGCCAGGCCCGTGCGTTTTGTCCCATAGTCGATCGCTAATATCCGCGCCACTGTCTGAACGTTATGGTGAAAAAGCTCAGAGCTTGTTTGGAGGCCACCCTTTGAGCTGCAAAGGCCACTTTTTCGGCGATACTGCGTTGCTTTTTTTGACCGTACCTTTGGGTACGCTCTTCAAAAAGACGCCTTGTCTCACCAAAAAATTGCCGCTTTTCGCTATCAAATCCGGCCTCCAAACAAGCTCTCATGCGGTGCAAAAATAGGAGAAAAACCCCAAATAGGTATCTTTCATTGGGCTCGGTGTTTTTTACCACCTTTTTCCGCCTTCACATTAATTATGCCGTATTGTTCATAATCGCGTGCCGTATTGAGCACCTCCCCAATGTGGTAGGTGCCGGTAGCTTCTTTTGGGGAAACGACCAGGCTCATAACATAAGGCGTGCTCGTGCCTTTGGGAAAACCGTCCTTACCATCTCCATTCAGGATGAGGCCCTTAAATTGCAAACAAAGTTCCTCTCCAGAACAGTCAATTTCCTTACCCTGCACGTCGAATGAGCCGAAAAGGCTGACCCCGTCGAACCGGCCTACAGCGCGGTACAAGGTGTCCTGGGCATATAGGGTAAAACGGACATTGGCCGTTGCATTGGCCGTAACATTTGTGCCTTCACCAGAAAAGTACAGGGTATCTCGCATCACCCATTTTTCGATTTTAGCACCGTAGCGGAGCAGCAGATTGTAAATGTCGGCTTTATTTAAACTCTTGGCATGCAATAGTGCAGAAAAAGTGCCCTTTGAATGGATATTAGGGTCTGCACCTCGAGAGAGCAATAGCTCAACCACTTCCAGATTTCCACTCCCAATTGCAAAGAGCAATGGAGTGGCCTGATAATCGTCTGTTTTGGCGTCCAGTTCGGCCCCATTGTCCAGTAAAAACCGGACGACTGCTGCAGAATCACGTTCGGCGGCAAGGTGAAGCGGTGTCGCGCCATAATTGTTCCTGGCATCAATGGTGGCGCCATGGCTCAACAACAGCCTGGCCATGGCGTCATATCCATTATAAACGGCGAAGTGCAGCGGGGTCCAGCCTTCTTTATCACGGGCATTCACGTCGGCCCCTTGATCCAGCAGAGCCTGCGCAACATCCAGATAATTGTTACGGGCAGCGATCATCAGGCCTGACAGCCTCTGGTCGTCCCTGATATCTGCCTGCTGGGCCGTTCCTGCAAGCTGGCGGGCCATGTCGTAATTGCCCTTAAGCAACGCTACCAACAATGGCGTATACCCCTGCTCATCCTGAATATTGGGGTCCGCTCCATAACGCAACAGTACTTTTACCACCACGGTATCGTATTCATAGACGGCCAGGTGTAGTGCCGTGCGTTGGCCTTCATCCCTGCAATTGGCATCCGCGAAACCATTGGCCAGAAAAAACTCCGGGATAGATGCAGGGCCGTTGTTGACCGACCACAGGAATTCTCTTTCGAGCTGACGCCGGGACAGCCCCCGGGCCATTTCCCTGAAAAGGGCAAGATCATTTTTATAGGCGGCAAACAACAAGGCATTGATGCCTTGCTCATTCCTGGCCACCGGGTTCGCCCCTCGCTGAAGCAGGGCCTCGGCCTTTTCATGATCTCCTTCGATCACGGCATAGGTCAGGGCGTCGAACTGCCTGCCGTTCTTCAGGATGTAGAGGTTGTGCCTGTAGACATCCAGAAAGGGGTATCCTCCCTCTGGAAGCCAGGCTATCCCATGTTGCTCCGAAGCCCTGTACATGTCTTCCGCCCATGTGGTGTCATTGCGTGCATAATACGCCCCGCTCCTGTCCACGGTAAACGGAATGCCGTAATAGATCAGGCTTTGCAGGGTATTGAGGTTGCTGCCGGGAAGGCGGTATTCTACCGGCCACAGTTTGATGGCCCTATCATCAACAACGGCGGCGCACCACTTGCCTTCCGGGCTGATGTCGAGCGCCGTGGCCAGGCCGCGCTGCACCCTTATCACGGCGTGTTTCCAGAAGCCGCGGCCTTCCTCCTGTCGTTTGTACAGCACGATGTTAGAACTGTGTTCCAGCGTATCGTTGACGGCATAGAGAAAGTAATTTCCGTCTTTTGAAAAACGCAATCCGCCTGCAAACTGCTCTCGCGGCTCGCGGAACACTTCCAGTTCCAGGCCCGTAGCAAGGTCGACAATGCGGATGATGTTGTCCAGCGAGCGGGTGGCGATCATTTGCCCATCCGGATGGAACCTGGCCTCGGATATTTCAGCGCCAAAAGTGTTCATAAACTTCACCTTGCCCTGATGGATCTCCGAAATGTCGATGATGCTTACGCTGTTCTCTTTTTTCTGTGGGTTAGTGGTTGCGATGAGCTTTTTCGAAGGCAGATAGTCCAGCCCCACCGCCGACTTTGTACTTTGGTCTATCCAGGACAGCAGGCTATCACTGGCCAGCTCGCTAAGGGCAAGCCTACCTTCTGAATTGGAATAACCAAAGACGTGTTGCTCACTGTCAAAGAACATGTTCGACGGGTACAGGTTCTTCTGGTAATCAGAAAGCTCTTCCTTCCTGCCGAGGTGCCAGAAACGAATAGCGCCATAGTACCGGGACCAGGTAGCGACGATGGAATCTTCGGGTGCGGAAAAGAAAAAATCGTCTATGGTCAGGCTGCTGCGCAGGACGTAGTCATCGTAGAACCCCTGCAGATTGAAGAACTGCAGGTTGCCGGAAGAGGCCGACACCAGGTACTGCCCATCGGGGCTGAACTGTATTTCGCTGATCGAGCCGGCACGCCTGATGGATAGCAATTCTGGCAGTACGCTATCGGCGGCGAGGTAGCAACGTTGAAGGATCTCCGCATTTACAGTATCGTTTTCATAGGCCCTGTAAAAGTTGACAAGGGCTTTATCCCAGGCTTTATCAGCCACGGCCCGCTGTCCTTCTCGCAAATATATTTCCGAGAGGTAGGCCCTGGCTTCCGCTTCCTGTTCCCTGGCAAATTGTTCGTTCTGTTCTGCGCGTTGCCTGGCGTCCTGGGCTTCCTGCTCCTTTTGGTGGGCCACTTCGGCCTGGAACAGGGCTTCCCGCTCCGCTTTCTGAGCTTTCAGCGCGTTGCGTTCCGCATCGAGTCGTTGTTCGTCTATCCGGGCAAAAGCATTGAGGATGCGGTCATTGATCTCCAGGCCGGCAGCCGGGTTGCATACCTTGGCGGCGTTGTATTTTTTGATGGCAAGGCCAAAATCATTCCTGCTCACGGCAGCTTCGGCTTCTGTGATGAGCCGTTCGTAAGCATCGCAAGGGGTAGCCTCCTCCGGTTCCTGCCCCGACAGTGTGGCCTGGAAAAGGAAAAAAGCAAAACACAGGGATAAGAGCGGCGCTATGTTATTCTTGAAGCCGTTTTTCATAACCTTCAATTTTCAACTGTACATCCTGGTTGGTGGAATCGATCCCCAGTGCTTCCCGCAGCTTGTCCAGGGCCAGCAGGTATTCATCGGCACTGGCATAGGTTTCTGCATCCTGTATGAGCTGCCGCACCCGCAGGCGGTCTTTTTCCTGCTGCGCGGCCAGAAAGTGGGCCAGGTTCTCTTTGGCCTCTTCTTCTTTGGCCTGGGCCAGCTTGCTCTGCCTGATCGCGATAAGTGATGCTGCGAGGGCAATGCCGAAAAGTAAAAAGCCTATGACGGCCAGGGCCGTGGCCCAGCGCCGGCGCTTCCGCTCCTGGATGAGCTCTCTTTCCCGCTTTTCCTGGGCCTGTAGTTCAGCCCTGCGCAGCTCTTCTTCCAGGCGCTTTTTCTTTGCCCTGAGAATGGGGCCCACCAGTGTGTCGTGGCTCAGTTCGTATACAAAGCCGCCGCGAAGGCTCGGCTCGGCCCTGATCAGGTGGCTGTCCACCAGCTTGGCCAGCAGCTCCGGCGCAACGTCGAATTCTTTTTTGATCTGCCCTTCGTAAAGGATAAGTCGGCGCTCCTCTTCTTCGAATATGAGCCCCTCCTCGATCAGCCGGCGGGCGGCCAGCCGTTCGGCAGGGCTATCCAGCGCTTTGATCTGGTTTTCGTAATAATTCTCGTATAGGTTCTCGAGGTTAGAGATATGCCTGTTCTCGATCAGGCTGATCTTTTCCCGGATTGCTTTGCGCTCCAGCGACTGGCACAACAGCTGCAACTGGAAAGACTCGATCTCCTGCACGTTGTCCTTGGTAAGATAGGCCAGTATCTTTTCTATGGCCTCGTCCTGATAATCGAAAGGAGGAGAAAGGAAATTCCCCTCTTTCTGGTAAGCAGGGTTGATGATCGCATCTTCGGCCGACTGCCGGCTCAACGGCCCCAGCTCGTAGTTGTGGCTGAGTATTCCGGGCAGGTGGTCGCGCAACTCATTGAGCAGGTGCATGCGGTCGGAGCGGATGGCCAATACCACTTTCAGGCCAAAAGGCTGGTGCAGCAGCTCCATTTCCTGCGCCGAAAGAATGGCCTCGCCTCCGGAAAGCTGCGCTTCGATAAGATCGAGATAACGCTGTGGAAGGGCCGTATGCAGGGCTTCTGCAAGGCCTTTCTTAAAGGCCGTTATCTCAGCAGCCGGATAGGTGAACAGTTCCTCGAATTGGTCGAAGAGCAGGATGAACCCCTTTTGTTCGGGATAAGCTAACTGGCGTTTCTTCAGGTAAGCCCAGAGAGAATGGTCGTCCGGCAGCAGCCGCTCCAGGAAGCTTACCTGCGGCACTTCCTTCTTCACACTGTCGATGGCTTCCTGCAGAGGGCCTTCCTCCTTTACATACGAAAAAGACCCGAAGCGCACGGGGATGGGGCCCCACTCTCCCTTGTCGAGCAGCATGGGAATAATACCGGCATTAAGTATTGAGCTCTTGCCCAGCCCCGAACGGGAGTACAGAACGACCAGCTTCTCCAGTTGCAGGAACTGGTAAAAGGAACGAATATCCTGCTCCCTGCCGAAAAAAATGTGCTTCTGGCTGGTGCGGAAAGGCTGAGCGCCTGGGTATCTGTATTGTTTGTTCATACCGGCTACTCCAGATTTTCAGCCTGGCGGATGAGGCCAAGCAATGCTTCCATGATCTGATTGCGTTTCACTTCTGCATCCCTTTCGTCAATGGAGCCATTGCGAAGGCGCCGCTGAAGCCGGTTGTTGCGTTCGGCAAGCAAAAGGGCTTCATCACACAGATCTTCAGCACGCTCGCCACAACTCTCCAGATATTCTTTGAGCTTCTGCACCGCATTATCGGTATCTGCCTTCGCGATGAGGTCCCGTATGCCCTTGAGTACCGACGCGGGCTTAACGCCGGCCTTGCGTTCGATACCCTCCTTCTGGCATTCCGCGAGCAGCTTGCCCACAAATTCGGAAATGTTCTCCTGAACAAAAGTGATCCGGAACTGCTCTTTGCAGAACACCGCAATGTGCTCGTCGACATTGAAACTGGAAGCATAACGCAGAAAACTGTCCCTGTCGTTGTATTTGGACAGAACGCGCAGCAGCAGTTGCATGTACCACCGTTCGAACTGAATGCCCAGGAAGATAAAGTTGTCCGTTTCGC
The DNA here is from genome assembly GCA_020636255.1 of Lewinellaceae bacterium. GTDB lineage: Bacteria > Bacteroidota > Bacteroidia > Chitinophagales > Saprospiraceae > JACJYE01. Next base: position 405,261 of record JACJYE010000005.1, on the reverse strand, counting down.
TGATGATCTTTTTCAGTTCCGTAGGCATGCTACGGGCCCCCAGAATGGAATCGAAATAGTCAAAGAGGTCCTGATAGGTCAGCACCAGCGAATCCCGCTCGTAAATGCTCCCGAACAAATTGTATACGAGCGGCGACTGCCGGCTCGGCAACTTCGCACTGTTCACAGGGCTGCGGTTTTTCCAGTAGAAATCGGCCTTGCAGGGAAGCCCTTCCTGCTCCGCAACCCTGCACAAAAGGTTGTCGGGCGTAAGGTTGATGATGAGGTGGAAAGGGATGCGGGCGATCTGGGCCAACAAGTTCTCTGCTGAGGGAAAACTGCCGTCATAAAAGCGCTTTAATTTGTAATAAAAACGCGTTTTCGCTTCTTCCGTTTTGAAGAGGAACAAACCATCCTGAGGGTAGTAGTTCCGGATATCAGGATTGTTGGGAATATCAAACTCCGTAAGCAGCAGGTCTTCAAGCTTCTTCCCTTTACCATCGGCAAAGATCTCCGGGCCTATGCAGAGAATACATTTTTCTTCGCGAATAGTCTGAACGATTACATCCCAGTCTATCATTGGGTGCGATGTGGCTTCCATGCCGGGGTTATTTAGCAGTATTCCATTAAAAAGTGCGATAAATGTATGAAATTATCACCTAATTCCCTGGATCGCCCTGCATTTTGCCTGTTTTATTGCCGTTTCATCATCCTTTTTCTAATCCTGGTACCCCCTGGCCTGCAGCCGGAACAATTCAGCGTACTTCCCGTCTCTGGCCAGCAGTTCTTCATGGCTGCCGTATTCGAGTTCCTGCCCGTCTTCCAGAAAAAGGATGCGGTCGGCCATGCGGACAGTAGAAAACCGGTGGGAAATGAGCACGGCCGATTTACCTGCTATCAGTTCGGCAAAGCGCTGGAACACTTCGTGTTCTGCCCTGGCGTCGAGTGCCGAGGTGGGCTCGTCGAGGATGAGCAACTGCGCCTCGCGCATATAGGCACGGGCAAGGGCTATCTTCTGCCATTGTCCTCCCGACAGGTCGACGCCATTGGCAAAGCGCTTGCCGAGAACCTGATCGTACCGCTCCGGAAGCTGGCCCACCACCGTATCCGCCAGGCTCTTGCGGGCAGCCTGCTCTATAGCAGGCATATCTTCCAGGCTTTCGATATGCCCGATGGCGATATTTTCACCGGCCTTCATCTGGAACCGGATGTAATCCTGAAAAATGATGCCTATGTTGTCGCGCAACGCCTTCAGGCTGTATTCCCTGATATCAACGCCGTCGATCAGTATACGCCCTTCGGTCGGTTCGTAAAGCCTGGCAAGAAGCTTGACCAGGGTCGTTTTTCCGGCGCCATTCTCCCCGACAAGCGCCAGCTTCTCACCGGCAGCGATGTGGAATGACAGATTGCGCAGAGCCCAGCGCTCGCTGTTGGGATACCTGAAACTGACATTCTCGAAGGTGACCCCTTCGGTGACAGGCATCGGGAAGGGATGGCTCTGTGCCGGGGAAATGATCGCAGGCTGTATTTTGAAAAAATCGAACAGGTCCTGTAGGTAAAGCGCGCCTTCGGCAATACGGGAGAAGCGGTTCATGATGGACTGCAACATGTTCTGCATCCGGTTGAAGGACCCCGCCAGGAAGGTCAGCGTGCCTACCGTGATCAGCCCGCTGATGGTCTGGCTGAGAATGTAAACGTAAGCCCCATAATAGGCTATGGTGCCCAATGTGGACAGCACGATGCCCCATGCCGCCCTTTTTACCGCGATATCTTTGTTGGCGTGGTAATATTTGTCGGACAGGCTTCGGAAACGCTCGGCAATAAAGCCCGCCAGGTTAAAGATCTTCACTTCCTTGGCCGTCTGGTCGCTGGCGCCGATATAGCGCAGGTAATCCAGCTCTCTGCGCTCTGGCGTCCAGCTGCGGGTCAGGGAATATGTCCGCTGGTTGAAATGGGATTCTCCCAAAAAAGAAGGGATCACGGCAATGATGAGGATCAGGATCAGCCAGGGGTTAAAAGCTACCAGCCCGGCGCCGAGGATCACCACCGTGATGATCTCCTGTACCTGCGATAGCACCTGTGACATGAGCACCGTGCGGCCCGTCGTCTGGCGGCGCGCACGCTCCATCTTGTCGTAAAATTCCGGGTCTTCGAACTGGTACAGGTCGAGCTGCGCGGCATGGCGAATGAGGCTCACCGAAGTACGGTTGGAGACCAGGTCGCCCAGCAAGCTATCCAGCAGCGTTATCCCGCGGCTGTTCAGGTCCGAAATAATGGACAACCCCAGTTCAAGGCCGACCATCAGCCACAGATAAGATGCGTCGCCGCCGCTATCGATCAGCCGGATGGCCTCGTCGATGATCTCTTTTCCAATATACAACATGCCCAGCGGGATAGCGGAACTCGCCAGCCGTAACAAGGCATTGCCTGCAGCCATATAGGGCTGGGTCTGCCATATCAGGCGGAAAAAAGGTACGAGGTTGGACAAGGCAGCGAACTGCCCGCGTAGCGCTGTCGGATTTTCTGCTGGCATGAACGCTGGGGATTGAACTGTTTTTAATTGCGTTAGTTATTAACGCATAGCCTATTTGCATAGTTTTGTGCGGTGGCAACCGCAATGGAAAACGGCTGCAACAGGAATACCGAAGCAGTATGACAGAAATCGAAAAAGAGCTCGCGCTGCTATCAGAGTTATTACAGATGGAGAAGCAGGCCGACCTGGAGCAGTACAAACTTCAGGTTGAACGCCTGTCGCCTGAAGAGCGGCGCGCTCAGGGATTCAGCTGGTACCCCCTGCAGGTGGCCAAACAGGGCTATACCTATGGCGAGCGGGCTTTTGTTATCGTCGAACGCCATGCCTCTGACGATGAGCCGCACCAATTCCGCCCGGGTAAGATCGTGAACCTCTACACCCGCCAGCCTGCCGTCCAGCAGCCCGAACGCAGCGGCGTCATCCAGTTTGTCGACAAAAACCGGATGAAAGTCGTACTCAATACGAGAGACCTCCCCGACTGGCTGGGACTGGGCCTGATCGGCGTAGACCTGCTGTTCGACGATACCTCTTACCAGGAAATGGAAAAGGCGCTGGCACGGGCACGGGAAGCAAAGAACGGCAGGCTGGCAGAGCTCCGCGCTGTGCTGATGGGCCGACAGCCCCCCCGGTTCGAACCCGTCGCTACCCCTTTGCAGGTGCCGGGGCTCAACCCTTCTCAAAATGCAGCCGTCAGCCAGATCCTGGCGGCCCTCGACCTCGCCGTGGTGCACGGCCCGCCAGGTACCGGGAAAACGACGACCCTGGTACAGGCTGTCAAGCTCATCACCCAGCGGGAAAACACCATACTGGTAACAGCCCCAAGCAATACAGCCGTAGACCTGCTCACGGAACGCCTGTCGGACGAAGGGCTGGAGGTCACCCGGATCGGCAATATCTCTAGGGTCGATGAAAGCATTATCAGCCACACCCTGGAGATGAAGCTCTCGAACCACCCGGAAGCTAAAAACATCAAGAAGGTCAAGATACAGGCGGCAGAAGCACGCCGGAAGGCTCAGCGATACAAACGCCGCTTCGGCCAGGAGGAGCGCGATGAACGGCGGCAGCTTTTCCAGGAAGCCAGGGAGCTCTCGGCATGGGCCCTGCAGTTGGAAAACCGCCTCATCAGCCAGATACTGGACAGCTCCCACGTCATTACAGCAACCCTGGTTGGCGCCGGCCTCGACGTGCTGAACCAGTGCAAATTCCGCACGGTAGTGATCGACGAAGCTGCACAGGCACTCGAACCCGCCAGCTGGATACCTATTACCCGCGCTTCCCGCGTCATCCTCGCCGGCGACCCCTTCCAGCTACCGCCGACCGTACAATCGAAGGAAGCGCAGCGGCAGGGCTTCCACATTACGCTGATGGAAAAACTACTGCAGCGCATCCAGCAAACCAGCTTGCTGAACATTCAGTACCGGATGCATCAGGCCATCATGGGCTTTTCCAACCACCGTTTTTACAACAACGCATTACAAGCCGATGAAAGCGTCCGCGAGCACCTGCTGCCGGTAGCGCCCAACCGCCCACTGGTGTTCATCGATACGGCCGGTTGCGGTTTCGAAGAGAAGGTTCAGGAAAAATACCTCAGCCGCTATAACCCGGAAGAGTTCCTGATCCTTCGCGAACACCTTTACCAATTGGTGGAGGCCTATCAGCCCGATGCACTGCCTTCCATCGCTATCATTTCGCCCTATCGGGAACAGGCACTGCACATACAGAAAGCCGTCGCCGACGACCCTTTGCTAGCCCCTCTCCCACTATCGGTGAACACGATCGACGGCTTCCAGGGCCAGGAGCGGGATGTGGTATACATCTCCCTGGTGCGCTCCAACAGCAAAGGGGAGATCGGCTTTCTCACCGATTACCGGCGTATGAACGTGGCCATGACCCGGGCCAGAAAGAAGCTCATCGTTATTGGCGATAGCGCGACCATAGGGAAAGACGGTTTTTACAATGATTTTCTGAACTACTGCGAAGAGGCGGGCGCTTATCAAACCGCTTGGGAATACATGCGTGGGTTCGGATAAAAAGCAAAGGGGCTTTGCCGGGCGAAACCAGCAAAGCCCCTTTGGCTGAAAGCTATATAGTACAGGACGGTATTAATACGTCCAGAGGTCGTGTTCGAAGTTGAAAATCTCCTGTTTGATATTCTCGGCCTCCATCAGCAGGTCAACGCCGGAGAGGTAGTCTTCCAGGCGGCGGTCAAACTCGTTCGACTCCTTGTAAATGTAGCTGGAGAAGAAGCGCATTTCGAAAATATCCTCCCAGGTCATCGGGTTGTTATCATTGCCGACGTTAAATACCTTCTCGCGGCCCAGCACCTGGCGCGCTGCCGGGTAGTAAACCCAGAACATGGGGCGCTCGTATTTGAAGTTGCCGTTGTCGTCAAATTCCTCGATCAGCGGGGCGATCCCAAGGACGCGCACCTGGAGCGTAGAGGATTCTTCATCGAAGAACCATATCTCCTTGATCCGGAAGCGCTTCACATCGGTGGGGTTAACCTCGTTGCGGACGATCTGGAAGGTTTCCTCATACGTCTCGGGGTCTACTGTAGCGATGGTATCCACGCTGGCGCCCATCGAAGCAACTTCATCCGGGGTAAGGGGAACGGAGAACTTGTCATCTTCGGTGCTGTACACCGTGATCTCACCGGATTCGGCAGCTTCCTGCAGGATGGTGAAGAGTGGGCGTTCGGGGTAAGCGAAAGGCAGGTTCATTTTCTCACGTACGTCAATGATACGCCAGATACGCTTTTCCCAAAAGATGTCCGCCTCGCGGATGGGGTCATAAGGCAAAACGCGCTTTTCGACCGTGATCCGCTTTTCGACGATGTCATCGAGGGGTTTGTCAGCGTTCGTCTCCCCGGATTCGGTGATGATGATGTTATCCGGGATCTGAGCCATCACCGGGCCGGCAAAGAAGAACAACAGCAAACCCAAACTAAAAAGTTTCAGAGCGATCTTCATGGCTGAATTTTTAATACATTAAAATTTTTATTTACGGTTTGGGCACGGCCGAAAAACCATACGGAGCACGAAAGTACTGCTTTTGCTTTACGAAAAAGCAGAAAAGCAGCTTGTTTAACACCACGTTCTTTCCTTCGCACTGCCATGGCCGCTGTAACTTAACTTACTAACGAAGTGGGGCATGAACTATTTTCCGGCGCCCTGTTTTGTTTCACCGCCTGGCCGGGCCGGTGAGGTGAATGCCGGGAGTTCTTACCCAGCCTGTTATCTGCAACCCCAACTGCTATAAATCGCAAAAAGGGGAAATGCCCGGTGCTGCCGGCCTTCAACCAGGCTGCACCGGGCAATCGGAGCAATATGCTTACTTGATCTTAAAGACCATAGAGTTGATCGGGCGGCCAACGTTATCGCCCGGGCAACGTGCTTTCACGTCATCGAAGTAGTAGATATCGCCGGGTTTAGCCCTTTGGACCAAACGGCTTGAAGCATCGTTGTAACGGGCGCCGGCATTGATCACCTCGACGGGGTCCTGGCGGGAAGCCACATAAACCAGCGTAAAGCCCTGGATGGTACAGGTAGCGTCGAAGTCGAAATTGTCGAGGAAGGCGCCTACGCCGCCCTGGGCTTTGAATTCGCCGTTACCCATTGCACCGCCGCTGGACTTACTCAGGCGGGCTATCGGGTCGGGAATGCGCTTCACCCGGAAGGGTTTGCTATCGCGCAGGCCGCCGCCGCTGACGTTCACGCGGCATTCGCCGGGCGTAGTCACATTGACGATGTAGTTGGAAGAACCCACTTTCTTGATGGAGCCACCGCCACCGCTGATGCTCACGCTCAGTTCGTTGGAAGAAATACCCGCAGCGGAAACGGCAACGGGGTTATCTACGCCAATGTAGAACACGTTCATCTTTTCAGCAGAAACGGCAACGGAGCGTTCGCCAACTTCGTATTCAAATTCCTTGGAATAGGATTTCGTTTCGTTGGTCAGGGGGTTGACCACATCGATCTTCACGGTGTACTTCTTGGTACCGATCCCACTGGTTGTCGCTTCATAGGTAGCCTTGCCGTTTTCAACAGGCAGGTTGGCCCCATTGACGGAAATGCGGGTGTTGTCGCCGGCGGAAGTGCTATAGGCACTCAGGAAGACGTCGGCCGAATATTTCTCACCGCGGATGACGTACCCTTTGCTGGCGGATACCACCGGTTCGAATGCGTCGAACTTGATGTCCTCACCGGCCACTTTCCCGAGCAGGTAGTTCAGGGCCGTGGTAGATGAAGCGCGGGCGTCATTCTGGATCTTGGTGAGGATGGGGAATACAGCTGCAACCGGCATCTGGAGGAAGTTGTACTCCACCCAGTTTTTCTTGTCCGATTTTTTCACGGCCTCTTCATCAAGGCTGAGCGGCATAGCTGCAAGTACAGCAGGGTCCTTATTGACCAGTTCTTCGAACTTGGCGCGGGTTTCGCTGATCTTATTTTCCAGGTCGAAACCTTTGCCAGGCTGATTTTCAAGGCCCACCAGCAAGCGGGTGGTCACGTCCTTGTCTTTAATGCGCTTGGGCTTCTCCGGGTCACTTTCGGAAGGGCCGCCGGCGGCATCGAAGAGTTCGCCTTTCAGGTTTTCGACATACTGGTAGAAATCGTCTGCGGTTTTCTTAACATCTTTGGCAGCAGCCAGATACTTATCGTTCTGCTCGTTTTTGTAGGCATCGGCCTGCTTCTGGATGTTGGCCAGAAGCGTCTGGTTAGTATTTTCAACGATGTTGTTACTCTGCGTGATACCTTTATTGAGCGTAAAGAACGCATTCATCACCTCGGCTGAAATATTGAGGGCCAACAGGGCCGTCAACACCAGATACATGAGGTTGATCATAAGCTGCCGCGGTTCCTTAGGTATAGACATAGCTTTCGCTTTTTTAAGAATTCAAAAAATAGTTAATACGCACGGCAAAGCTTACTTATTGACACTGGCCATGGCAGAGATCACATTGCCATAGACGGAGTTCAGCTGGCTGTAAGTGTGGTTCAGGGAACCGATGTTCTGGTTCAGAACAGCCAGTTGGTCTTTATATTGCTTGGTATCTTCCAGTGAATCGCTCAGGTCGGCCATTGCTTCGTTCAGTTTGGCGTAGAAGTTGTTCATGGCGCGGATCTGGTCACTGGTGCCGGAGAAGTCAACTTCCTGCAGGGCCTTGAGGGAAGAAAGGCTCTTGGACATAGTCTGTAGCTCGGTGAGCATACCCCCCAGTTGTTGTTCTACGACTTCACCGTTCAGGGGAGCAACCGGCTGCAATGCACCAGCGGGCGTTGCGCCTGCGGTCAGCGGAGCGATATTGGAGCCGTAATCGCTAAGGCCGGGGTACAGCTTATCCCAGTAATAATCAGGTTCCGGGCCGATGACGCCGAGGAAGAGGAAGATGAACGCCTCAACGGAAAGGCCGATGATCAACATAGTAGAAGCGCCTTCCCAGCTCTCCAGTTTGAAGAGGGCTCCCAGCAATACCACGGATGCACCTACACCGATAATCAGGTTTTTTACGTACTTGAACCCTTTTGATTTTAAGAAACTCATCTTTTGTTCTCTTTTAAAATTAGTTAGCTAAAATTTTTCTTTCTGGATGGGCTTTATCAAAAACCCACCCTCATAATGCGCTTCCTTCGAAAGGTTACAGGGCGGCAATTATTTTTTTCTTTTTTTTTCACAGTCCGTGGACTCTATGTCAAAGCCCCGGCAGCACTGGTTTTCATCGCCTGGCAGGCAGAAAACAGGCCACACCTGCCGGAGCAGGCCGGTAATTATAAACATGGTGTTGGGTGAAAAGAAGGCCGGAATAGTTACCGCCGGAACCTGGTTGGAGATAATGTGAAAGATGGATGCCGTCTTTCGTAAAAGGGCATCCATCTTTCAGAGGGCCATAATCATTAGAAATCATTCAGGGAACGGCCGAGGAAGGTCAGCGCGCAGCGGAAACCAATGTAGGATTTGGTGGTATCCTGATATTCCCAGTGGCGCGTACCGGTCTGGATGAAGTGGTGGATATCCTTCCAGGACCCGCCGCGGATAACCTTGCGCTTGTAAGCTTCGGGGTCATCGTCCTTGGCATCGTAACGGATGTCAGGGTTGAGGTCATGCAGGAAGGAGTAGGCGTTGGCGTAATAGGCCGTGCTGGTCCATTCGGCAACGTTTCCCGCCATATTGTAAAGGCCGTAATCGTTCGGGAAGTATGCGTCTGCTTTTACAGTATACAGGCCGCCATCCTCGGGATAATTGCCGCGGCCGGGTTTAAAGTTAGCCAGCAAACAGCCTTTGGCATTGCGCACATAGTAACCACCCCACGGGTAAGGGGCCAGGTCGTGGCCACCTCTGGCGGCGTATTCCCATTCGTGTTCGGTGGGCAGGCGGAATTCTTCGGTATTGATACCATCGCCACGGGTCAGTGCATAGGTGTCCCACAGCTTGGTGCGCCAGTAAGCAAAGGCGTTGGCCATGTGCCAGTCGACCCCGACAACCGGATAATCGTCAAAAGCCGGGTGCCAGAAGTAGTTACGGGTCATCGGCTCGTTGTAGGAGTAGGCAAAGTCGCGTATCCACACCAGGGTATCCGGATAGATATTGACTTTTTTGCGCTGGATAAAGGCGTTGCGTGGAGAGCGCCCATGGTCGTGGGCAGCTTTTTGCCAGTCGTACCATTCATATTCGAAGACCAGCTTGCTGGCATCGAGTTCCCTTTTACCGGCAAAGCGGTCATCGCCCTGATAGTAGAGGTCTTCCAGGCCTTCATCTTCCCAGTCGATGTCGTATTCCCAGTCGATGCGCTCTTCACCGTCCTCTGTTTCGGTATAGTGCTCGAGGTAGGTGTGCGCCAGGGAATCCCGAACCCAGTAAACGAACTGGCGGTATTCGTTGTTGGTGATCTCCGTATCATCCATGAAGAAGCCCTGGATGGATATGGCTTTCTGGCGTTGCACAAAGGTATTGCTCACGTCCTGGTCGGACGGGCCGATGTGCAGGGTGCCCGAGGGCACATAAACCATTCCATAGGGATTGATGCCTTTCCAGGCTGGACGATCGAGGACGCCGACCAATTGGCCGTTTTCACGCCTGCCGCAGGAAGCTGCTACCACCACTAGCAGGACTAGTGAGATCTGAAGTAATTTTTTCATGTTAACACCCGAGTTTTCCTTCTGAATATATAATACGGTCTTTAAAAGCGATCGTAAATATAGGCGCTTTGCTCATTTTATCAAAAATAAATTTTTCATTTTTGTAAGCTGCCTTCCATCAGGGAGCTTTGAGCTTTGCGCACTCAAAATAGTGTTCTGCCATTACTTTAATATGCCGTTATCCGGTTGATTTCCGGGCTAGCGGCCAAGGTTTCACATTTGGGAGGGACGGAGCACCTCTCCAGTCCGATTTAAATGAAGGGCAGAAGATAGATAGCCTGAGACATTACCATCCAAAAAACGGCCAATCAAGCTATGGCACGTACTGTTAAGGATAATGGACTCTTTTCAAAGTACGCCAAAAGATGGGCGCAAGATATACAGAATTTTTTGTAATCGGCAAGCCTGGAGCTAAATTAACCTATAAGGTCCGCGGATTGTAGATCACCTTTGGGGGGCGGCCTGTCCCGATCCGCTTGTTCAGGTTGTAGTTCAGCATCAGTTCGTGCGAGCCGTTGCTCACCTGGTTGAGTTGGGAAAGCGTCAGGTCATAGGCGTATGCTACGGTAACCTTGTCATTCAGCTTGAACCCTGCAATTAAGGCTACTGCATCTATGCTGTCGCTATTGTAACCTCTAAACGAAGCCCCTCCGAAAATATTGTCGTTATATCGCAAAATCGCGGCAATATCCGTTTGGGTTTGTGCCAGGTCGGACCGGACCATCAGAGAAGGGTGCAGAGACAGGCTCTGGCCCAGGTTGAAATGTGCGCCGGCAGTAAAAAAGTAGGCGCGCGCCAGTTGCAGGCTGAGGACGTCAAAGCCGACAACCGGTTCGTTCAGGTGGCGTGCAGACAGGCCCGCTTCGAAGCGTTCGGAATAGAAATATATGCCTGCCCCCACCGTAGCTGCCGTTGCCGAGACGCGGGAAATAGGCAGGACGTCATCGTTGTGGAAGATCACTGTAGCATCTGTGTAGTTCCCTTCCGGGGTCCGGAGCTTTGAGCCGTCCAGCATACGTTGTGCAATACCGGCTTCCAGCCCTATTGTGAGCAATGCCTTCTTGCCTACCGGGAGCTGATAGTTATAGGCAACGGACCCCGAAGTACGCCGTTCGGCTCCCAGTTCATCATTTTCCAGGTTGATGCCAACGCCACTGCTGAAGATGTATAGCGGCATGTGGATATTCACATTCTGGGTAATGGGGTTGCCTTCGAGTTGGTCCCACTGCGCCCTGTAAATACCTGTAATGCTCAACGAATGGTCGAGCCCGGCATAAGCGGGGTTCCAGTTGAGCTTGTTCATCATAAACATGCTATACTGGGCGGGCTGTTGCCCGGAAGCGACAGACAGGCTTGCCACGAGTGCAATCAGGGTAAAAAATTGCCTCATATAACGCACTTTTTTTCAGGTTCTATCTTTAATGGGGGTCATCAATGCCAGGGCCTCTTCCACCGTTTTAACGGGGGTTTGGCAGGCATATTCTTTACAAACATAAATATTTGTGTCGCCGCCACCACTTTTTCCTGCAAGTAAAGGGAAACGGCCATCGGCAACGGGAGCAGCCATCAATACCCCGTTTGGGGTGAACGCAGCGGTTATTAACCCGGCCTTTTTCGTTGCATCCTTTCCTATTACGGCCAGTTCGTAAAAGGGATAGGCCCTGAACTGCATCGCCCGCGCCCATCGGGCAAAAGAAGAGGGGTATCGCTCTACTGATGGCCGGACCGCCCTCAGCATGTTCGCTGAGAGCTCGTCAAAATCCTTACGGCCCCGCAGGATGCCCAGCCGGTGCAGGTTGTAGGCCATCGTGGAATTGCCGGAAGGCAAAGCCGAATCGTAGAGGTCTTTACGCCGAAGAGGTAATTCCCGCTGGCCTGCTGTGGTAAAATAAAACAATTTCGAATCAGGGTCAAGAAAATGGGCAATAACATGATCGGCATAGGCGCCGGCCTGTTCCAGCAGACGGGTGTCGAAATTCAGCTGGAAGGTTTCGAGCAGCGCTTCGATGAGCAGGGCGTAGTCGTCGAGGAAAGCATCGTATTGAGCTTTACCATCCTTATAAGTGTGGTAGAGTGCCAGGCCATGGCCCTGTTTCATTTTTCCGAGCAGGAAATCCAGGTTTCTCGTGGCGGCCTGAAGGTACTGTTCATGGCCTAATGCGGCATAAGCCCGGGCATAGGCTGTAGCCATCAATGCGTTCCATCCCAGTAGGGACTTATCATCCAGCCCTGGGCGGGGCCGGCGGGAACGAACGGCAAAAAGGTGTTCGCGCGATGCCGCGAGACGGCGTTCGGCTTCGGCCACCCCGGCCCCATGCCCAGCTGCAAAACCCTCCATTTCCTGCCTGCAATGCAGAATATTACGGCCTTCCCAGTTACCGCCCTCCTCCACGCCATAATAGTCATTAAAAAAAGGGGCTTCCTCTCCCAGGGCCGCATCGATCTCAGCTTTCTCCCACACATAGAACCGCCCTTCCTCTCCTTCCGAGTCGGCATCGAGGGCCGTGAAGAAGGCGCCCTCCGGGCTCGTCATTTCGCGGGCCACAAAATCCAGGGTATGTTCTATCGCCCTTTTGTAGAGGGGGGCACGCGTGAGGCGATAAGTATCCGCCATCAGGGTGGCCAACAGGGCGTTGTCGTAGAGCATTTTTTCAAAATGCGGCACCAGCCAGTCGCGGCCCGTCGAGTAACGGGCGAAGCCACCGCCCAGCTGGTCGTAAATGCCTCCCATGATCATCTGGCGAAGGGAGAATTCCACGTGCTGCAGGGCATCTTTCCTGCCGGTAAAAAAATAGTGCTCCAGCAGGTAGCGGAGGGCCATCGCTGCCGGGAATTTGGGAGCGCCGCCGAAACCGCCATATTTCAGGTCGGAATGCTGCTGAAGCGCTTCGTAGATATTGACGGGCAGGCCAGCGGGGAAGGCCTCTTCCATCGGCGCTTCCAACCAGTCGGGTTTGATGAAGACATCATCGGAGCGGCCTATAGCATCGGTCAGCTGATCGGCCTGTTCTTCCACTTCCCGGCGCCGCGACCGAAAAATACCGAGGATGTGCTCCAGCAACTGCATCCACGAAGGGCGGTTGTAAGCTGGGCGGGGCGGGTAGTAGGTGCCGGCGAAAAAAGGGCGCCCATCGGGGGTAAGGAAACAATTCAGAGGCCAGCCTCCGTTGCCGCTGATGGCCTGGCAGGCTTCCATATAGACCTGGTCGACATCGGGCCGTTCTTCACGGTCCACCTTTATGTTGATGAAGTGTTCGTTCATAAAAGCAGCTACCGCCTCATTTTCAAAGCTTTCTCTTTCCATCACATGGCACCAATGGCAAGTGCTGTAGCCAATGCTGGCCAATATAGGCTTGTCCTCTGCCTTTGCCAGCTCGAAGGCCTCGGGTTTCCAGGCGTACCAATTGACGGGGTTATGGGCATGCTGAAGAAGGTAAGGGCTGGTCTCGTGACGAAGGCGGTTCATTTGTTGTCGGTTGTCATTTGGGCGTTGTTAGTAATCTGCTTTCCAATGTCGGCCAAAAGCTATAACAATTCGCTATTGAATAACCGCAATAGAGGGGCTACTGTTCAACGGCTACACAAGAGTCCGTGTTAGCGCTTGTTTGAAGGACGCCTTTGATAGCGAAAAGCGTCCTTCAAACAAGCGCTTATACTGGCATTATTTGTATTTTTGTCATAACGGCAATCCGAATGGCCGGGAGATGATGTATGACCTTCGCAAAAAAATTCACACCAGGATTGCCCGGTTTCTGCTGCTTATCAATGGACGGGGCCGGCGCGGCCTTTTTTTCACCCTTGCCATCCTTTGTAGTTCTTCCTGCCAGCACAGCGGTGAAAAGATCCCAGAGCCCGATTATGCGCCTCATATCCTGAGGCCGGGGCCCTATACCCCAGCGCAGGGCAGGGCCATCGATAAGGATACGGTAAAAGCACCTGATTACGTAATTCCTCAGCCCCAGTACGTACAAGGGTTCCCGCCCAGGTTCAAGCCTTTCAGATCCCTTTATTATCCCGTTGCTCATCCCCGGCGCCTTCCTGCGAGCAGCCGGGCCATTGATATGCGGCTGGTTGACCCGCCGAAATACATTCCCGCGGCCGGGAAACCGGCGCCTTCTTCCTGGCCGGAATGGCGCCCCGCGCAGCCTGCCTACAATGGCAATACGCCCTATCATTTTGCATACCTGGATTCCGAACACGGCCTGAGCGCCGACATGATAACATGCATGATCGAGGCCCGGGACGGCAGGATATGGGCCGGCACCTGGGGTGGCGGCATCAGTATCTGGGATGGCGCCGGGTTCACCCATTTTACCGAAAAAGAAGGCCTCAGCCATAGCATGGCCGGGTGTATAATACAGGCCACTGACGATAAGATATGGATCGGCACCTGGGGCGGGGGCGTCAATGTGTGGGATGGCCGCAGTTTTACCCATTTTACGGAAAAAGAAGGGCTGGCCGGTAACGATGTCCGAAGTATTGTACAGGCCCGGGATGGCAAGATATGGATCGGCACCTGGGGCGGCGGCGTCAGTGTGTGGGACGGCCATGGTTTTACCCAATACCGCAAAGAGAACGGCCTGGCCGACAACTACGTTACCACTTTGATGAAAACCCGGGATGGCAGAATATGGATCGGTTCATGGGATGGCAGCATCAGCATCTGGAATGGTTCCGGCTTTACGCATCTCCTTTTAGATGAACCCCAAAGAGAAGTAAGCAGTTACCCCATCCATTGCATGCTGGAAAGCCGAGATGGCAAGATATGGGCCGGCACCTGGGGCGGTGGTATCATGGTATGGGACGGTGCTGATTTCAGTGTCTACAGCGAAACTGAAGGGCTGGGCCACAACGTTATCAGAACGTTGGCAGAAGGGCCAGATGGCAAGATATGGATCGGCACCCAGGGAAATGGTGTCAATGTGTGGGATGGAAAGGGTTTTTGGCATTACACAAAAACAGAAGGCGTGAACCACAACGTGGTAACCTGTTCCTTAGTGGATAGTGGCGGGAATATCTGGCTGGGCACCTGGGGTGGCGGTATTAATATATGGGATGCGGAAGGCTTCGCGCATATTTCGGAAGAGGAAGGCCTGGGAAGTAACGACATCCGTTCCATAATGGAAAGCCACCAGGGCCAACTTTGGGTCGGCACCAATGGTTCGGGGATCAGTATTCTGGAGGACAATAGCATTGCCCAGCTCTTTGGGCCGGGCAGCCCGGACAACAATGTAACTACTGCACTACAGGAAAGCAGGGATGGCCGTGTTTGGGCCGGCACCTGGGGAGAAGGCATCAGGGTATGGGATGGCTCAGGATACATTCAATATAAAAAAGAAAAAGGCCTGAGTTCCAACACGATCTCCTGCCTGATGGAGAGCCAAGACGGGCAGGTTTGGGCCGGCACCTGGGGAGAAGGCATCAATGTCTGGGACGGCACCGGCTTTACGCTGTACAACACATCAAACGGCCTGGCCGACAATATCATCACCACTCTGCTGGAAGCCCGGGACGGCAAGGTATGGGCCGGAATGGCAAAGGGGGTGAGCGTATGGGATGGGCGTACGTTCACTAATTTCACAGAAAGCGAGGGGCTAAAGGGCGAATTTGTCTGGAGCCTCCTGGAAGATGATCAAGGCCATATCTGGATCGGCACCAACGACGGCGGGATCAATGTGTGGGACGGCGCGGGTTTTATCCATTATACGACAGAGGAAGGGCTGAGAGACAATAACATATCCAGCATGTGCCAGGATAAAAAAGGCAATATCTGGGTGGGCACTCATAAGGGCCTGCATCGATTATCGCCACCGGATGCTGATGGAAGCAGAAAGCTCCGAATTTTCCTCAATACCGATGGCCTAGCAGGTATCTCTATAGGCAAGATGCTGGTTGACCGAAAGGAACGCCTTTGGATGTACACCACCCGAGGGGTGAACAGGATCGATCTTAATACCCTGGCGCCCGATACTTCCCGGCCTGTGCTGGCCATACGTGAGCTCCAGGCATTTTTCGACTTCAATGACTGGCGGAAAGTGGAGAAAGCTATCCACAACGGCGAGGATATCCCTGCGGGAGGGCAGCAGTTTTCGTTGAAGGGAATAAGCTTCGATTCCGTACAAAGCTTTACGAACCTACCGATAAACCCCGTATTCCCGCACAACATCAACCAGCTTAGCCTGAGCTGGCAGGCCATACAATGGCGGGCACCGCATCAGTTGCAATACAGTTATCTGCTGGAAGGGCAGGACCACTTCTGGTCGCCTCTGGTAAGAGAAAACAAGGTCACCTTCCGGGATCTGCGCCCGGGCCGTTACACCTTCAAGGCCCGAGCCGTAGGAGGCAACAACCAATGGAGCGAAACGGCCACTTATTCCTTTATCATTCGCCCACCCTGGTGGTGGACAAACCTGGCAAAGGCCCTGTACCTTGCGTTGGGGGCCACTGCCCTGCTGGGCATCTATCGCTACCAGCTCAGTAAAAAACTGGCCGAACAGGAAGCCCGGCAGCTAAAAGAACTGGATGAAGTGAAATCCCGCTTTTTTACCAACATTTCCCATGAATTCCGCACGCCGCTCACCATTATCTCAGGCATGGCCACTCAGGTCAAAACGAACCCCGGGCAATGGCTGGAAAAAGGCATGGAGCTCATCCAGCGCAACAGCAATCAGTTGCTCGCCCTGATCAACCAGATCCTCGACCTGCGGAAACTCGAATCGGGGGCATTAAAAGTCAATCTGGTTCGGGGAAATATCATCGCCTACCTTCATTACATCGCCGATTCCTTTGTCCCCATGGCGCAGTCGAAAGGGATACGCATCCATTTTTTAGCTACCCTTACCGAGATGGAGATGGATTATGACCCCGATAAAATGCTGCAGATCCTGTCCAACTTATTGTCCAACGCCATTAAATACACGCCGGGGCCGGGCGATATTTACGTTCAGGTGGATCGGCACGGCGATCAACTGAATATCCAGGTAAAGGATACCGGCCAGGGCATCCCGCCGGAGGCGTTGCCTTTTATTTTTGATCAATTCTATCAAGCCCCCTCCCAACCTCTCCCCAAGGGGGAGGAGTTCCGGCGCTTCTCCCCCCCTTCGGGGGAGCTGGGGGGGGCTGGGTCGGGCGTTGGCCTAGCGCTAGTCAAAGAACTCGTAAAACTGTTGAACGGGGCCATCGAGGCGGCCAGCGTACCGGGCGCCGGCACTACTTTTACGCTTAACTTCCCAATTACCCGAAAAGCTGATGCTCAAAGCAGCATTGTGGAGCCAGCGCCTCAAGGGGATAGGCGTCCGGCGGCTGCTACTGCCAAAGTGGCCTCTCCGGTGCAAGAGTGGACGGATTTCAAAAAAGACTTTTCAGAACCCGGCGCCGACGGTAGCCCGGAAAACCAGGCTGAAAAACCCACGCTGCTCATCGTGGAAGACAATGCGGACGTGCGGCTCTATTTATCCGCCTGCCTGGGAAAGGACTATCAACTGCTGATGGCGGGAAACGGGCAGGAAGGGATCGATATGGCCATTGAGCAGGTGCCCGGCCTCATCGTGAGCGACGTGATGATGCCGGTAAAAGATGGTTTTGAACTGTGCGACACCCTGAAGAACGATGAACGCACCAGCCACATCCCCATCGTGCTACTGACCGCCAGGGCAGATTTCGAGTCGAAGATTACCGGCCTGCGCAGAGGGGCCGACGCATACCTGCCCAAACCCTTCGAGCAGGAGGAACTGCTGGTCCGCCTGGAGCAGTTATTGATCTTACGGAAGAAACTGCAGGAGCGATACCGCAGCCTGGCCGCCGCCGGCCAGCCTTCTTCTTCCGAGGCCCCCGAAATGGAAGATATTTTCATCCAAAAATTGCGGCAGGAGGTAATGGCCCACATTGCGGAAGAGGACTTTGGCATCGTCCACCTGCAACGGGCGCTGGGCATCAGCCGCACGCAGCTGCACAACAAGATCAAGGCGCTGACCGGCCAGTCGACCACCGAATTCATCCGTTTGATCCGTTTGAACAAAGCCCGGGAACTCCTCCAAACGACCGGCCTGAATGTCTCCGAAGTCGGTTATGAAGTAGGCATCAGCAACCCCGCCTATTTTTCCCGCATCTATGCCGAAGCTTTTGGCGAAACGCCGCGGCAGGCAAGGAAGTAGCCTTGAAAGTTGTTTCTTTAAAATGAGTGGGAATTTTGCGAAACGAGCACAATGAACACATAAAATACTGAAAAACAACTATTTGTATTTTTAATTTTCTCCCCTTCCGAACAATAGGTAAAGTATTTTTCCACCTCCTGAACGGTAAGTAAAGCCTTCCGAACGATAGGTAAAGCTTCCTTTCCTGCTTTGCTCCACCTTTGTCCTGTATTCAAAATTGTTCACCCATAAAAGCTTACCGATGTCTGCTCAAATGATCAATACCCTGAACCAGGTGATGGAACTGGGCATAAAAAAAAGCCTGATCCACCGGTTTACCCAAGATGAAGCATTAAACGGCCGCACCGTGACGATCGACGGCCGGGAAATGGTCAATTTCGGCTCCTGCAGCTATCTGGGGCTGGAACAACATCCGGCATTGATCGAAGGCGTCATTGACGCCACCCGCCGCTATGGCACCCAATTTTCTTCTTCGCGTACTTATGCCTCTCTGGGGCTTTACCAGGAACTCGAGCAGCGCCTGGAACAAATGTTTGCCCGGTACCAATCCTCGTCACGGTACCAGCACGACATTGGGGCATTTGGCAACTATACCTATCATCGTAGATGAAAAAGATGCCGTAGTGCTCGACATGCAGGTGCACAATAGTGTGCAGATGGCTGTACAGCAGCTAAAAGCGCAGGGCGTTTCCATCACTATGATCCGTCATAACGACATGGACGCGCTGGAAGCCAAGATCGTGCAATTGCGGAACAAGCACCGCAAGGTATGGTACTTCGCCGACGGGGTGTACTCCATGTACGGCGACTTTGCCCCTATGCAGCGCCTCAAAGAATTGATGGATCAATATGAGCCCTTTCACCTCTATATTGATGATGCCCACGGTGTGAGCTGGGCTGGGGAAAACGGCATAGGGGTGGTATGCAGCCAGTTATTCTATCACGAAAAAAAATGGTGCTGGTAGGATCGCTGAACAAATCTTTTGCCTCTACCGGCGGGTTCATCGCCTTCTTCCCAATGCCGAGATGGTATATAACGTAAAGAATTGTGGCGGCACCCTGATCTTCTGCGGTACCCATCCAGCCGCCCATGCTGGGAGCAGCCTGCGCTTCTACCCGCCTGCATTGCTCGGAAGCGATCCTCCCCATTCAGCAAAAGGTGGCCGGGCTGATCGACTTTACCAACCGGCGGATAGAGGAGCTCGGGCTTCCTCAATTCGAAGGAACGCAAAGCCCCTTGTTCTTTATCCCATCCGGCCTGCCAAAGCTCACCACGGAGATCATTGCCCGGATGCATGAAGATGGTTTTTACCTAAATACGGCCTCTTTCCCTGCCACCCCCATGAAACGGGGCGGGGTTCGGTTCATGGTAAACGGCAACCTTGAAAAAGAGGATGTCGCCCAAATGTTGGACGCCCTGGCTTACCACTACCCGCGCGTTCTGGCCGATGAA
Source organism: Lewinellaceae bacterium (assembly GCA_020636255.1). Taxonomy (GTDB): domain Bacteria; phylum Bacteroidota; class Bacteroidia; order Chitinophagales; family Saprospiraceae; genus JACJYE01. Next base: position 386,010 of record JACJYE010000005.1, on the reverse strand, counting down.
GGCAGCAGCCCTGAAAAGGTGGCACAGGTGTTTTCGATCCCCGAATTTCAGGTCAGGAACCACATTTCTTCCAGCGTACAGCTGGTTCCCAGAAAAGAAAACCTGGTAGCTGAACTTTTCCACGACATCCATCAGATCGATGCCCGGGAATGGGACGAACGCATGGCCGGGCGGGGCAATTTTACGCACGCCACCCTCCAAATGCTGCAGTACACTTTTTCGGAAGGAGAAGCTCCGGAGAACAATTGGGATTTTTACTACTACAAAGTCAAAGACAAGGAAGGGAATACGGTTCTGAATACCTTCTTCTCCTCCGTACTCCTGAAAGATGATATGTTCGCTTCTGCCTCCATCTCGCGCCAGGTAGAGGAAATGCGAAAAACGGACCCCTATTATCTCACGTCCAAAAGCGTGATCCTGGGTTGCCCGATCACCAAAGGGAGGCATTTGTACCTCGACCGCGCCCATTCTGAATGGAAAAAGGCCCTGAGCATGCTGATCCACCAGATGCAGCATACCGTAGAAGAAGTGGGAGCCACGCAGTTGATCCTGCGCGAATTTCGCAAAGGCGCCGACACGGAAATGAAAGACTTCCTGCTTGAACAAGGGCTCATCGAATCCGACATTCCCAATGAATGCCTCATCACCGACATGAGCTGGAAAGGCCAGGATGAATACCTCCAGCGATTGGGAGGCAAGTATCGCTACAACGTGCGCAAGGAGATCCTGCCCTTCACCGAACAATTCAGAGTGGTGACCGAAAAACCGGCCACTGTGCAGGAAGTAAAGGAGTGTTATGAGCTGTATAGTAATGTGTTTGAGCAGGCCTATGAGATGAATGTCCATAAACTGCCTTACAGTTTTTTTGAAAATATCTGTGCACACCCCGATTACGACATCATACGCCTTTATCTCAAGGAGGACAAAGAAGATCGCAGGCCTGTGGCCGTGCTCTTCAACCACAAGAGAGGAGCGCATTACCATGCTCTGATCGTTGGCCTGGATTACGATTACGTTCATTCGCACAACACCTACAAGCAGATCCTCTACCGCTCGGTATGGCGCGCCTGGGAATTGGGGTGCACCCAACTCGACCTCGCTTTTACGGCCGAACTGGAAAAGAAAAAGATCGGAGCACGCCCCTACCCCAGCTGCATCTATGTGCAATCGACCGACCACTTCAACCAGGCGGTGATCGCCACTATGGCCCAGGCAGAAGCCACACTAAAAAAGCTTGCCTAATGCTAGCAGGCATGCACAAAAGAAACTGATGATGAATACGCACAATGCCGATCTGCCAAGCCTTAAAGGCAACAAAAACAGAGGAGAATCATCCACCCTGGGCGCCGCCGCCAGGCGGGCCCAGGTTTCCCTCTTAGCGGCCATCTTCGGGCCGGCAACCCGGCTGTGGCTGGGAAAGCATCTGGCCTCTATGGAAGGTGCGCAAGGCCTGCACCTGGGCTGTGGCAACGGTGAGGATACTTTCCTGGCCGCTTCCCTGCTCAGCGAAGACAATGCGCTGCATGGCATAGATGAGGATGCAGTTATGATCGAAGCTGCTTTGCAAAGAAAGGCCCGACGGGGCCTGGAGCACGTCCACTTTGCTCAGGCCAGCCTGGCTGACTGGAGCCCCGCCCGGCCCTATGATTTCATTTACACCCGCATACAGGCCACCGCGCTGCCGGCCCCGGAAACCTGGCTAGAAGGCCTCTGCCGGGGCTTATCTGCCGGAGGGGTGCTGTTCGTGGAGGCCATAAAGCCTTCCGGCTTCCGGGCATACCCCTACAACCACGCCTTTGCCCGTGCAATGGAGCTTATTGGCAGACTGGAAGCCGCTCAGCCCTACGAAGTAGAAGAATTGCCCGGCCTGCTGGGACAAGCCGGCTTTACGGACATTGTAACTACTTACGCAGCCCCGGCCTTTATCACCCCGGCCTGCAATCGCATCGCCTCTCTTTCCCTGGAATGCTATCGGGAGGAGATCCTGCGCCACGGAGATTCAAACCGGAACGAAATCAACGCCCTGCTACAGGAACTGCAAGCTTTCGAACTACTGGAAGATACCTTGGCCAGCCGGCCGGGGGTGTTGCAGCTTTCAGCGAGAAACAACCGGACTTAGCAATTAACAGATCATTTTTTGCCCCCTATTCAAACATTTTTTTAACCGCAAGCGGAACAACCATGAAACGCATTAACACCTTGACCGGCCTTTTGGCCTTACTGAGCTTCAAAACCCTTTTTGGCGTTGCCTGTATATGCACGGCGATGGCCATTTTACCAAACAGTGCCGCCAGCCAGGCCCTCACCAAACAGATCGCCGCCACCAACGAAGCCGGTTCCCCGGAAACCGGCGACGGCAGCGCCGGCAACGAACGGCTTGTGCTGATCGGCGAAGTCGTAACCTACCGCCTCGTACTGGAAGTGCCTGAGGGTACCCAAAACAATGTTTCTATTGTTGATAATCTCCCCGCAGGCATGCAATACGTCGACGGCTCCGCGGCCTTTACGCCAACGGCCAACTCCACCCTGTCCTACAGTACCACCGTGAATACCGTGCCGGCACTATCTTTCGAACTCGGTAACCTGACCAATTCTGACAACGACGCTGATGTGGAAACGCTGGAGATACAATACCAGGCACGTGTGGCGAACACAACCGGCAACCAGAGCGGCGCGATGCTGCCCAACAGCGCAATGCTATACTTCGGCGCCAGCCTGATCAGCACCTCCGAATCGAGGACGGTACAGGTAACAGAACCGGTTCTTCAGGTTTCCAAAGAACAAAGAGCAGGCTATAATGGGCCCTTTATTACCGGAGGAGACGCCGGCGACGAATATGTATACACCGTAAGGATCAACAACACAGGCAATGCGCCTGCCTATGATGTTAAACTGACGGATTTCATACCTAAAGACTTTATTGATCAATATGGTACGCTAATAACGACCGGGCTAAACGGTTTTGGCTTTATCTACAATTCATCGAGTGGTGAGTGGAATTATCAATGGACAGCAATTGCGGCGGGAGGAGCTGTAAGCGCTACCCTCCGCGTTAGGGTAAAGAACACGGTAAGGCCCTCGGATTCCTGGGACAATACCGTCAATATAACTTATTCTTCACTTCCTGGTGTTAATGCCAATGAGCGCACCGGCGCCGACGGTATCGGCGGCGCGCTCAATGATTATGTATCGACGGCTACTTCTCCTTCGTTTTCGGTACCTGTACCGGCAGTCGCAAAACAGGTGGAGCATCCCAGCCAAACGCCCATCGCCGGCTTTTTTAACGGAGCCTATACCGATTCTTCTTCCGACCCCGGTACCAATACCGGGTATTACACCGGCGACGTAGATGCAGCCATCGGCGAGACGTTCAGCTACATCATCACAGTGACTTTCCCCGAGGGTACAACGGCTGATTTCACGATGATCGACCTGGCATCTCCGAATGGCCAAACCGGAGGCCGTCAGAACCGGGTGGTGGATATGCTCAGTGCGGAAGTCATTCACGTGGGGCCGAACCTCAGCGGAGGTGGCGTAGAACCGGTAGGAACAATGTTCCTGATCGAAGATTCCGGCCCTGCCGACGGTGACGGGACGCGCAGCCAGCTGTGGGTTGGCGGCGGCAGAGATGTGTTGAACACCCCGGATAATGTAGTGGATGACAACGACCGCTACGTCATCCGCATCATTGCCCGCATGGACGATGAAGATGAAAGCGGCGGCCCTGCCGATGCCGTGCCCGGCAAATCCAATAATGCCGGAAACGTAACCGGCAACCGCCTGCAATACCAGTGGCGAAATTCAGCTAATACCCAATTTACGAATAACGAAGTTGCAGACGTGGAGATCGTCGAGCCGGCCCTTACGCTGGCCAAAGCGGTAACGGCTACCAATGGCTACGGAACCATCGCCGGCGGCAACCTGTCCAATGCCCGGCCCGGCGACGAGGTTACTTTCTCCATGACGATTGCCAATAATGGCAACGCACCTGCTTACGATGTTAACCTGACGGATAACTTCGATGCGGTTTTCGACCTGACGAGCGTCTCTCTGACTGCCGGTACGGACAACTCCGACCTGGCCAATGACGCAGTCAATGTGGATATTACTTCCATCCCGGCAGGCAGCTCAGTGACGGTTACGGCAGTAGCTGTGATCCGCAACACTGCGACGGGAGGGGCTAGCTATACGAATACAGCTAATGTCGCCAGCCAATCCCAACCCGGCAGCGGAGCGGATATCCGGGCTTACAGCGCCAGTAGCCAGGCGTCTGTACACATCACGAATTGCCAGGTTACCATTTCCCAGGTTGAAACGGCACCTGAAGCCTGCCCCAATGCGAATGACGGTAGTATCGTGATTACGGCAAGCACAAATTCAGGCTCCACTCTTTCCTACCAGCTCTCAGGGCCCATCGCATTATCCAATGACAATGGCATATTTACTGGCCTACCGGACGGTTCCTATACGGTGACGGCCTCTGATGGTGCGATCAATGGCTGTCAAGCTACTCAAATGAATATAGTGGTAGCCGAAGGGGTGGATAATACCCCGCCGACGGCGAATTGTGTTTCGGAATTGATAACGATCCAGCTGGACGAGTCGGGCACCGCTTCCCTGCTGGCAAGCGGCCTGGATAACGGCTCTACCGACAACTGCTCGGAAACGCTCAACTTCGCCTTCCCGGACGGTTCCACTCAGATCAACTTCGACTGTGACGATGTGAATACCACGTCCTACTATGCGGTGGCCGTATTCGATGCTGCCGGCAACACGGCTTCGTGTTCCTTTACCGTCACCGTGTCGGATACAGAAGCGCCGGCCATCACATTTTGTCCCTCCCAGCCCAATCTCAGCGTGGGCAGTAATTGTGAGGCCACGATTCCGGACCTGACGCCCCTCGTCATGTTTGATGACAACTGCGATGATAATCAGGTGGTGATCAGCCAGATTCCTGCCCCTGGTACAGCGGTAGGCCCTGGCACTTACACCCTGGTGCTCACGGTAACCGACGGCGCCGGCAATTCCGACAACTGCTCGACTAACATCGTGGTAGCCGACAACACCCTGCCTCAATGTACAGGAGAAGATATCTTCGTATCCACCGATCCCGGCCAATGTACGGCAGTTGTAAATTACACTATACCAACAGCTTCAGATAACTGCCCCGGCGCAGTGATCGAGTTCACTTCCGGACTGGGCAGCGGCGCCGCCTTCCCCAAGGGCCTGAATGATGAGGTCTACACCGTTACCGATGCGGCCGGAAATACCAACGAGTGCTACATTGGCATAGTGGTGACTGACGGCGAGGGGCCCACTGCCCTTTGCCAGAACATCACCGTTTCGCTCGACGCCAATGGCGCCGCCCAGATCACGCCTCAGCAGATCGACAACGGCAGCAGCGACAATTGCAACCTGACGCTCTCTGCCAGCCCGCTCTCATTTGATTGCGGCGATCTTGGCGCCAATACCGTTACGCTCACGGTATTCGACGGCCAAAACCTGCCAAGTACCTGTGAGGCGATCGTAACCATCGTCGATGAGGCCCCGCCAATTGCCCAATGTAAAGACGCAACCATCGAATTGGATGAAAACGGCTACGCAACCCTCAGCCCGGATGATATTAACAATAATTCCTTCGATGCCTGTAGCAGCGTCAGCTTGTCGCTCGGGCAGATGGAATTTGATTGCAGCCATCTTGGTACGAATACCGTCACGCTCTACGTGACAGATATTTATAGCAATACGTCCTCCTGCACGGCGAATGTAACGATAGACGATGTCACCCCACCAGTCATTACCTGTAAGGACATTACCGTACAACTCGGCTCCAACGGGCAATATCTACTGTACAACGAGGACGTTGAAGCCACTGCTTACGACAATTGCGGGCTGGGCGGCGGCATCGTCGTCCCCAACCTCCTGACCTGCGCCAACGCTGGACAAACATTGACGGTAGAAGTCATCCGGGCAGATGCCTACGACGTGGACAATAACCAATCGTCCTGCTGGTCTCAGGTAACCGTGCTGGGCGGGCCGGTGGCCCTGTGCCGGGATATAACCGCACAAGTGGACGCTAATGGCCAGGCCAGTATCACCATCGCACAGATCAACGACGGCAGCTACGGAACCTGTGCGCCCCTGGTTGGTATGAGCCTCGACAGGTATTTCTTCGATTGTTTCCCCCTCGGCCCTCGGACTGTAACCCTTACAGCGCTCGACGCGGAAGGCCGCACCAGTACCTGTGAAGCAATTGTAACCGTAGAAGATAATATTCCGCCGGTTGCGGCCTGTGAGGACATCACCGTCGCACTCGACAATACCGGAACGGCCTACGTCTCGCCAGTCCTGGTTGGTGGCAATACAAGCGACAATTGCCAAGAAGTAGGCATCAACCTAAGTCAAAAATTGTTCGATTGCAGCCACCTGGGAGACAACACGGTTACGCTGACGGCAACGGACGGGCACAATACCGCTACTTGTACGGCAACCGTAACCGTTGTGGAAACGCCGACGGCAATTTGTAAGAATCTCGTCGTGGCCTCCCTGGATGAAAACGGCCATGCCAGCGTTTCGGCGGCAAGCCTCGACGACGGATCTTCCAGCCCTTGCGGCGGAGCGCTCAGCTTCGCCTTCGAAGACGGCTCCACCCAGCTCGGTTTTGATTGCAGCGAGGTGAACACCACTTCCTACTACATCCTGGTCGTTACCGGCCCTTCCGGCAATACCAGCACCTGTTTTAGCCAGGTTAGCGTACGGGACGACATTGCTCCAACCGCCAATTGCAAGGATGTCACGGTTGAACTGGACGCTTCCGGAACGGCAACCTACGCTGATGACATCATCAACGACGGCAGCACCGATAACTGCGGCATTGTGAGCGTACAGGCACAAATGACGACGGTTACCTGCGCGGCGGTCGGCTCTGTCGTATCCACCTTCACCGCCACCGATGCAGCGGGCAACTCCAGTTCCTGTACAGGTACGATTACCATAGTGGACGCAGTTGCCCCCACCTTCATCGATTGCCCTGGAGATCAAACCTTTACCAGCCTGGACGGCCAGTGCGGCGCTTTCGTGGAATACACCGCCCTATCCGTCTCCGATAACTGTGGCAACCCCACCGTTACCCTGACGGAAGGCATCAGCAACCCAGGCTTCTTTCCCGTAGGTTCCACCACCCAAACCTATGTAGCGGTGGATGTATCGGGCAACTCCTCGGTTTGCTCGTTCACCATTACCATTACCGACGATGAAGCGCCGGCCATTTCCTGCCCGGGCGATATCGATGTGGTAGCTAGCAGTGCAGCTGGAGCTGTCGTCAACTATACAGCGCCGGCGGGTACCGACAATTGCGGGGCGGCAACCGTACAAACGGCAGGCCTGCCCAGCGGGGCGGCCTTCCCCATCGGCGCCACCGTCAATACCTTTGTGGCCACCGACGATGCCGGCAACAGCTCAGCCTGTTCCTTCACTGTAACGGTAGCCGGCATTGCCCCCGAGATCGCCTGCCCGGCAACTATTACCGTCAACAACACGCCGGGCCAGTGTGATGCCCCGGCCAGCTTCGAGGCAACTGAAACGGTAGGTATTCCGGCATCCACCATCACCTACTCGCACGCGCCGGGCAGCACATTCCCTGTTGGAACGACTACAGTTACAGCGACGGCCACCAACGCGGTGGGCAGCTCCAGCTGCACTTTCGAAGTAACGGTGGCGGACAACGAACTTCCCACCGTTGTGTGCCCGGCCAACATTTCGGCAAGCACCGATCAAGGGGCCTGTAACGCTGTTGTGCATTACACGGCTCCTACCGGCACCGACAACTGCCCGGGTGCTACGACGGCCTTGACGGGCGGCCTGGGCAGCGGCTTGGCCTTCCCACCAGGCGCCACCATTGAAACCTACACGACAGTGGATGCGGCCGGCAATACGGCATCCTGCTCCTTCACCGTCACGGTAACCGATAACGAAGCACCCACGGCTCTGTGCCAGGATGTAACCGTGCAGCTCGATGCCAACGGCCAATACACCCTTCAGGAAAGCGATGTGCTGGATCTCGCCAATTCCTACGACAATTGCAGCTTCTCGGTAAACCTTATCAGCCCTGCGGTGGTGTATTGCGAAGACTTTGGAATCACTATTCCGGTAATGGTATCCATTGCCGACCCAAGCGGGAATGCTGCTTCCTGCCTGGCTGATGTGTATGTGGATAAAAGTTATAGCCTGCCCGTCCCCTGGGCTGGTGTGGATATTGGCGACCCCGGGGCAGGCAACAGCTACCAGTACGGCCCCTGCCAGGCGCCGCCCGCCTTCACCATAACGGCCAACGCCAATAACAACACCCTGGGCTCCGATAACCTGGGGCTGATCGGACAGGAACTGTGCGGGGATTTTGAACTGACGGTACGGGTGCAAAGCATTACCCCTAAAGGTTATGCTGGCCTGGTGGCGCGGGAGAGCAGCGAACCGGGCAGTAAAATGGTGGGGATGTATTCCAACAGGAGCAGCGTGTTGCGCTGGGAGTCCCGTTCCGTGAGCGGCGCCAATAAGGCCCTCAACTTCTTTCCCCGGCCAGCGCCAAACTGGCTGAAGCTGAAACGGCAGGGCGACTGGTTTATCGGGTATTATTCTTCCAACGGCTTGAATTTCTCGATCGTCAGCGCGCAGATGATACCGATGGGTAGCTGCCTGGAAGCAGGCCTTGGGGCCTTCACCAATATCAATGGCATACCGGCAGTCGCAGTGTTCAGCAATGTGAGTGTAAGTGGCGGCGGGATTTCGCTGGTGCAGTTGCCGCCTGCGGCAGTGAAGCCTGACGGTATAGGGCGTAACATCAGTTTGTATCCGAACCCGGCGCGCGATGTGGTGTCCCTAACCCGTACCTCCAATCCCGGCCAGCCGGGACAGGCCCTTTCGGTTGGAGAAGAGCTAATTTCCTACTCCAATCAGAAGATTGGAAGTACGGGGGCTCCGGTTGGAGAAGGGTTGATTTCCTACTCCAATCAGAAGATTGGAGGTACGGGGGCTCCGGCCGGAAGGCCGGAGGTACAGGTACAGCTATACAACGAACTTGGCCAGGTGCTGCAATCCCGCCAATGGCCTGCTGGCGAGTTGCGCATGGAATGGCCTGTACAACAGCTGGCCCCGGGCATTTATTTCTTCGAAGTAACGGAGGATGGCCAGGCGCCGCAGGTGCTGAAGTTTGTGAGGCTGGAATAACCTTCCGGTGGCAAGCCAACAGGAAGGCGGGTAAATACAAACAGAAGAAGGATCTTTGAGTATAGGGCAGCCCTTTACGGCTGCCCTTTCTTTATAAAGTCTTTATTAACTTTACCTTAGAGGAGCTTGTTTGGAGGCCAGCCTTTGAGCTAAAAAAGGACACTTTTCGCTATCAAATCCGGCCTCCAAACAAGCTCTTAGCCTGTCAACCGTTAAAGCATTGCCTCATGGAAGCCCTTAGGTTCCCCGCTCTACTATTCAAAATCCGGCCTTTTACACTCGCACTGGCCTGCCTTTTTTTGGCTCTACCCATACGGCTGTCCTCCCAGATCCCCGCCAACACCATCGGCGCCAACCCTTTGTCGCTGAAATGGAAGCAGATCCAGACCGATCGGGTGCAGGTGATCTTTCCGGAGGAGCTCGAACCCGCCGGGCAGCGGGTGGCCAATCTCGTGCACTATCTGTGGGACAACAACACCGAATCTATCGGCGAAAACCGGCAGAAGGTGACGATCTTGCTGCAAAACCAGACACTTATCCCCAACGGCTTTGTCGCCGTCGGCCCTTTCCGGTCGGAATTTAATATGACGCCGCCCCAGTTCAACTGCCCCACCGACTGGCTGGACCTGTTGACTATCCACGAATACCGCCATGTGCAGCAGTTCGGGAATTCAAAACACGGATTGACAAAGCTGGTGAAAACCACTTTCGGATCCTGGGGTTGGGGCGGCATGTACGGCCTGGCGTTGCCCCGCTGGTACTTCGAAGGCGATGCCACTGCAACGGAGACCGCCCTCTCCGCCTCGGGCCGGGGCCGGCTGCCCGCCTTCGACATGGAATACCGGTCGCTGATCCTGAACGGCCTGGACTATTCCTATGAGAAAGCCGCCGCCGGTTCGCTGAAAGACTTTGTTCCCGACTGGTATGCCCTCGGTTATTACATGAACACCTACGCCCGGAAAACATTCGGAAAGGACATCTGGGAGGGTGTCATTGCCGATGCCACCGCCTATCGCGGGCTTTTTTACCCCTTCAGCCGAAGCCTGAAAAAACGGACAGGGCTTAACACCAAAGCACTCTACCAGAATACGGCCGCGGACCTGAAAAGAGAATGGAAGGCAGAGGAAAAGCACGGGGCCGTGTCTCCGGGAATACAGATCAACACCCAGCCTAAAAAGACGGTTACGCATTACAGCAATCCGCAATACCTGGATGAAGGAACGCTCATCGTGGCCAAAAGCGGTTTTGGCCGGATACCGGTTTACATCAAAATCGGCCCGAAAGGACAAGAAGAAAAACTCACCGAACCCGGGATCATACCGGCGGACCCGCTAAACACCACACTCTCACTAGCCAAAGGCCGCCTATGCTGGGCAGAGGCGGCTTACGACCCGCGCTGGCGAAACAAGAACTTCTCCATCGTCCGGGCTTATGACATCGCAACGAAGCAGAAAAAAAAGCTAACGTCCCGCACCAAATACTTCTCCCCCGCCCTATCCCCTAATGGGCAATGGATCGTTGCGGCCGAAGTAGCAGAAAATATGCAATACAATCTGGTGATCCTGGATGCGGAAAATGGGGCGCTTATTCGCAAATTACCCAACCCGGACAATTATTTCTATGCATACCCTCGCTGGGCGGAAGACGGCCAAGATATTGTCGCAGTGGCCCAAAAGGGCGAAACCAATGCGCTGCAGATGATCCACTGGGAAACCGGCGCCGTGGAAATACTAACCCAGCCCTGCAGCCAGCAGCTTAGCCACCCATTTCCCAAAGGAGATTACGTGTACTTCTCGGGGGCCTACACCGGCATCAACAACATTTTTGCGTTGCGCCTGGAAGACAAAGCCCTCTTCCAGTTGACGGATTCCCCACTTGGCGCTTTTCAGCCGGCGGTTTCCCCCAACGGCAAGAGGCTGGCTTACTGCGAATTCCACCCGCGGGGTTTTGACGTCCTGGAAGTAGAACAAGGGCAGGCCTTATGGCAGCCCTACGCCCCCGGCAGCCCGGGCCATTTCGGGTATGCAGAAATATTGGCGGAACAGGAAGGGGGCGGCATTGTCGGGAAAGTGGGAACAGAAGTCTTTTCTGTCGAAAAGTTCAACAAGTGGAGCGGGATCGTCAACCCGCACAGCTGGCTGCCCTACCTTGCTCCTCCAGTATACGGCGCCCGCATTTTGTCGGACAACAAATTCGGCACCTTGTCCATGGAAGGCGGCGCTTATTACAATGTCAATGAAGGCGAATGGACATTCTCCGCCGGCGCCACTTATGCCGAGCTATATCCCTTTATCAATGCCAGTTACCTTGCCTCCAACCGCTCGGCCGTTTTTTACAATTTTGCTCCGGCGAACGACACCACCGTTTATTCTAATGCTTATGTAGAACGATGGCGGGAAAGCCGGTTTTCCGGCGGCCTGGCCCTTCCCCTGAATTTAAGCAGCGGTAATTTTTTCAACAGCCTTACGCTCAGGGCAGACTATCAGAACATTGGCCTGAACGTAGATGGCAACTTTGACAACCCGAATAATTCCCGGGATACGATCACCGTCGCCCGCGGCAGGCTGAACGAGTTGGATTACCTTTTTCGGAAGCCGTTGCAAAATACCAACCTCAACACAGTAGGCCTGCGGCTGGTGTTCCGGAGTTTTCGCCGCACGGCATTGCAGCACCTCAATCCCAGGCTGGGGTTGAATGTCGACCTGAACTATCGAAGCACTTTGGGCAATGATGCTTTCCAAAGCGATGTGTTGCTGGGAAGAGCCGATCTCTTTCTGCCTGGCCTGAGCCGCAACCACAGTTTTGTGGCCAATGCGATGTACCAGCGGCAGGATATACTCGACAATTACCGCTTTCCCAACCTCTTCGCTTATCCGCGCGGCTATGATGGCATGTTCGGCGACGAGGTGTTCAAACTGGGACTGAACTATTACCTGCCCCTTTTCTATCCCGATTGGGCCCTGAGCGGCCTGGCTTTCCTGAAAAGGGTGAAGGCCAATGTATTTTACGACCGTGCCTGGCTAAGTGCCGGCCCGCCGTTTACCAACAGTTGGATACAGCATTCTACCGGCGTTGAATTGACCTTTGATATCCGGGCCCTCCGCTTACTGGAAGTCGATTTCGGAGTCAGGTACAGCTATGTATTGGGCAATGATTTCCTGCCGGAAGGGGGGCGGCATCAGTTCGATTTTTTGTTGCTGAGCATTTCGGAGTGATCAAACGGCTTGAACAGACAATTTCTACTAGCGCTCACTCAGTGGCCAGCCTAAAAAAACTAAGCCCGGGCGGCCGATCGGCCGCCCGGGCTTTTAGTTATAGTTCAGTTACCTGAGCTGATTATTCTACAATAACCATCTTCTTGGTAGCCGTGAAATCAGCCGTCGAAACGGTGTAGGTCAGTACGCCAGCCGGCAGGCCGTTGCTGCTTACAACCACGCGGTTGTAACCTTTAACGCCGTCTACGCGGACAAGCTTAACCACTTTACCCGTTACATCGCTGATCGTCATCGTCACCTGTGCGTCTGCAGGCAGGTCGAAGCCGATAGCCGTCTCACCCTTGAAGGGGTTCGGCGTGTTCTGGTACAGCTCGAAGCCGGCAGATACTACCGTGCCCGTGCTGAACTGGATGGCTACATCCATGTATTCGCCGGCGCGGTTGTAGGCTTCCGCCTTCGTCACGCGGTTGCTGATGCTCAGCATGTTGCTCAGTTGGCCATCCGTCTTAGCGCGGAATACCAGGCTGAACAGGTTCTGGCCAGCTTCCACTTTGCCGTTCCAGCTCGTGGCGATAGCGCCTTCGCTGAGGCGCGTCAGGCCGAAGTTCTCTTCCGTAGCCACGCCGTTGATAACGTCTACCAGTTCCAGGGCTGCGTTGTCGAACGTCAGCGTGCCCTGATAGCCGTCTACGTCTGCACTGCCGGCAGCAAAGCTTACCGTGTACTCATTGCCTGCCTTGACAGCTTCGTCAGCTACCTGGAAGGCAAACGCGCCTACGATATCGCGCTGTTCTACAGACATCAGGAAGTTCGTCTGAGCGTCCAGGTTCACATCACCGATCTTAACGGCTACGAAGTCAGCATTGCTGATGCCCGTTGCCGGCAGGTTGTTGATGTTGAGTACCTCGGGGAAGTCAGCGAACCACGGGTTCGACGGGTTCGGGAAGACGTAAGAACGCTTCACGAAGCGCCAGCTCGTGTTATTGCTGAATTGCGTATCGATCGACAGGATCAGCTTGCGCAGCTGGATCAGGTCGAGGGTCGTGATCGACTTGGAGTTGTTCACGTCAGCTGCGATCATCTTGTACGGGCTGTTCAGCGGCTGCACACCAAGGATGTGCTTGCTGATCAGTACCAGGTCAAACGTGGAGACGCCGTTCAGGTAGTCGCCATCGCGTTGCGGCGTCACCGTATAGTCGTAGCCTTCCTGCAGGTTGCTGAATGCGTAGGCGCCGTTCGAATTGGTCATCATCGAAGCAGAACCCTGGCCAGACAGGCTCACCTGTACGTCTTCTACTGCATTGTTCGTCTCCGTAGATACGGCGCCCGATACGGCCAGCAGTTGAGCGCCACCGCACAGGTCGAACAGGTTATCCTGTACAAGGATGTAGGTCTCACAGAAGTCGCCGTTGCCAGCGCCATCCCATGCCCAGATCTCTACCACCAGCGTGCCCGTGTCGGCGCACGTCAGCGTCAGGCCGGTCACACTCGGGTCAGCGGGGTCGCCGCTGCGGTTGATCGAGTACTTCACAGGGCCCGTGCAATCCGTCATCGGGCTGACGATGAAGTCAGATGCCCAGATCGCCGTCTGGCCCGTGTCAGGCGTACCGTCGCCATCGCTGTCGAACGGCATCAGTTCAATGGCCAGGCCATTGATGCACGTCGGTGCAGGCGGCTTGCAGTCTACTACGCAGAACGGCAGCAGTTCAGCATCGGCATTGCCGCAGCCATCTTCTACGTGTACTTCGAATCTGTGGCAGCCGATCGGGAAAGTGCCCGTGATCGTGTAGTTCGGGTACGTGCCGCTCAGGGCGCCAGTGTTCGTCAGGTTAGCATCGATCGTGCCGTCTGCGTTAGCATCCAGGAATACCTTGATGGTCAGGTCGTTCGGCGTACAGTTCTCATCGATCGTGAACGGATACGTCACCAGGCCTGTGCAGTTGACGTTGTCATAGCTGCAGAAGTCGTCAGGCTGCGTGAAGATGATCTTCGGGTCGATGTTGTCGTATACCTTGATGAGCTGCAGGTACTGGTAGAAGCCACCATCGTAGTCCACCTTGCGCCAGAAGTCGTCGATACCCCAGCAGATGTTCTGGAAGGCCAGCGGTACGTTGTTCGGTTCCGTCTCGTCGTCGTCACGGTCGATATAGGTATAACCGTTCGGGCGGTGCAGTACCCATACTGCTTCATCGCCAGGCTGGTTGTCGCAATCTTCGTCACGGCCGATCACGAGCGGTGCGCTCTGGCCATCATACTGGCACCAGTTGAGCACTTTCCACGTACGGAAGATCTTGTAGCACTCATCGCCGGAGGCGCTGAAGAACTCATCCGTCTTGGATACGGCCAACAGGTCGCAGCCAATTTCCTCATAAATAACGGTATCCGGGTTCGGCGTACCGCAGATTGAAGAAGCATCTTTCGGGAACTTGATCTCGTAGTTGTGTACTTCGTTGATCGTTACTACCTGCTGGCAGAAGTTGTTGCTCTGGTTGCCGTGGATGTCCACTGCACGGAAACGGCGGATGATCGTGCCGAAGCCGCATTCCAGGTTCGGCGCCGGCGGCAGTTCAGATGCCGTAGCGTCGCAGTTATCGCTGGCGGTGGGTGCACCGAACAGGGCCTGCAGTTGGTTGATATCCGTAGCGTCGAAGTTGTACGGCAGGTCGTCGCAGTCGATATTCGTGTTGTGCGGTGCATAGCAGTACGGCCGTACCTTCTCTTCCGGTACGATGTCCAGCCAGCACGTGTTGATATTGCCGGATTTGTCGATTACGCGCAGTTCGATCGTTACCGTCACGCCTACGTCGCAGCAGAAGAAGTCCACATACGGGCCCCAGGCCGAGAAGGCCGTGCCGCAGGTGTAGTTGATCGGGTCGAACTTGTTACGCCGTACTTCGATACGGTCGATCTCGCAGTTATCCCAGCTGCCTTCATCGATATCAGTGGCAAAGATGCGCGCAAAGTCGCCGCCGCCGATCGATACATGAAGGTTATCGTCACAGGTCGCTACCGGCTCGATCTTGTCTTTTACAGAGAAATCACAGTATACAACCGTCTTATTGCCGCATGCATCGGTAACCGTATAGCGGAAATAATGGTCGCCCATAGGAATACCGCTCACGACGCGCGTCGGGGCGTTCCAGGGGATCGTGCGTACTACGACAGTGTCAATGCGGGTGCCAGCGGGCAGGCCATATTGGTTGTACAGCTGGACTTCCTGTTCCGTTACTATTTCTGACAGTACCTGCCAGCTCGAGCAGTTGTCCGATACGTTCGGCATCGGGACAGTGAAGCTAGCCGTGCAGCCGAATGGGCTCGTAGAATACTCGGGGTCTTGCGGGCCCCAGCCGTAGTCGATCTGCGGGCAGCTTACTGCAGGCGGTGTGTAATCGCCTACCTTGATCACCTGGTCGTACGTGATGGCGTTCGGGAACGATGCAGATACACACCAGTCAAGAACCGTCCACGTACGCACGAACTTGTATGCGCCGTCGCATACAGAGATCCGCGGGCCATCCTGATATGCCGCACCGAGGTTGCAGTAGTCGTCATTCAGCGTGATGATGCCCTGAGCAGTGAACAGGAACGGCCAGCCAGTGCTCTCAGGAGACGGGTTGCCATTCGCCAGCGTGATGAAGTCTTCGTCGCACTCGATGGGCACCGTCAGCGGCGGGAACTGGATGTCATCCAGGGCTGCTTTGCGGATCGTGATGATCTGCGAGCAGACGCTGCTGTTGCCTTTGCTATCCGTAGCCTTGAACTTACGCGTCAGCGTCGTCGGCGCGCAATCGCCAGGCGTTACATACGTATCCGTGAACGTTACCGTAGGCACGCTACAGTTGTCCGTAGCTACCGGTTGGCCTACCAGCGGCAGCGATGCCGGGTTGTTCAGCAGCCAATCCAGGTCGTCACAGATCAGGTCGAAGCACAGTACACCAGGGAACGGTGCTACAGGACGCGGGTTGAACGTCGTCGTCGTCGTCACATCCCAGCTGATCGGGTTGGTCGTCGTCGTCGTTACCCACTGGCCTACGCGGCCGCCGTTCTGGCTGAATACGTATACAACGTAGTCGCCCGTAACGTTGGCAAGGTCCGTCGTGATGAACAGGTAGTAATCTTCGTACGGGCGCAGCGGTAGCGTCGTGGCAAGCTCAGGTGCGCCAGGAAGCGTTACACCAGAGTAGGTTACCGATACATCGGCAAAGCCCAGGATATTTTCGCACGGGTTGGTCGGTTTGAAGCTGTCCTGGTACAGGGCCAGGTCGGCGCCCCAGCCACCCGTCGGTACGATCACAAACGTATAGTAGTCTTCCGTATTGACCTGGAAGTAGTGCAGGTCGTAGCGGTGCGGGCCGTTGCCAGGAGCAGAGAACTGCTGGAAGCAGGAGTAGTTGGCCGTGTTGATCGACGGGTCGGTCGTAGCGAGAGAACCCGTGAAGTTCTGCTGTTGCGGCGAGAAGCAGGCCTGGTTCGTATTGTCCGGGCAGTCCAGTTCAGGCTTGGTTTTGTCTTCACCTTTAACATAACCCCAGCACGGTTGCCAGTTGAAGTACGGCCAGATCGGGTCGCCATTCACCACTACCTGGTAGTTGAAAGCGAAGTTGCTGATCACAGCAGTGCTCGGCGTAGCCGTGCCGATCGGCAACAGGTCGTCGTCGTTCACCTGGAACATCAGCAGCCAGCCGGCTTCTACGTCCTGGCTGAAAGTGCCAGCAGCAGCGTTGGTTTCATATACAACGTTATTGCCGTTCAGGTCGAAGATGAAGAAGTCGTAGTTCGGGTCTGCTCCGTTGTACGTCCAGCTGAAGCTCAGGTGGCCATCATTCGGGATGATGATCGAAGCAAGAGCATAGTTCGACGTCAGCGTCTGGATCGTCATCGCCGTCGTGGTGAAGCTTACGTCAGCTATCGCGCCGGCGCCACCGTTGCCGATGTTCTCGTCTACCGTCCAGTTCGCTTCGGCGAACGGGCCAGTGAAGCCAGTGCTGCTGAACTGCTGTACCGACGTGCCGCTCTGGCCAGGGCCAGTCAGCGTCGGGCCGATGTAGCTTACATCATAGATGAACTGGCCACAGCCGTCCAGGATGTTGCCGTTCGTCGGGTCTTCATCGTTGACGATATTTACGAAGAAGTCGCTTTCGTCGGCGCAGCCGAACGAACCTTCCAGTACCATATCAGCAGTGATCAGGCGCTGGCAGTTCGCATCAAGCGTTACGTTGATCAGGTCGTTACATGCAAGGTTCGTCGGAGGAGGAGCAGGTTGCGTAACCGTAATGAAGAAGTCTTCCTGGCGCAGGTTGCCGGCGGCATCCGTTGCTTCGATCAGCACCTGGTATACGCCAGGGTAAGCAGCAACACCATAGGTGTCGCCACCGGCGCTCGGGAAAATAACAGCGCCAGCTGCTGCCGGAGCGATCGTCACCGTGGGGGTCAGGTCGCCGCTGCAGTTGTCCGTTGCGGTTACTTCAAAGAAGATGATTGCGGGGCCAGGCTCGCAGGCATCCAGGGCCACGTTGATGTCCTGAGAAGGATAAACAACGATCGGGGCCCAGGTGTCGGGCTGGCTTACAACGTGCAGCGTAGCGTCGACCGAAGTCGTCAGGTTATCGCCGTCCGTGTAGGAAGCCGTGATCACTGCGCCATCAGATGCCGGCGTGATCGGCGTAAGGAATTCGAAATAGCCGTCAGCCGTGTTGGTAACGACCGGCGTGATCGTTGCGCCGTTCAGCTGGAACGTTGCGCCTACGATCGCAGGGTCGCACTCGTCGGTGATGGTCACTGCCCAACGAGCGTTCATTGCGTTGGTACACTGCGGCAGCGTGAAGGTCAGGTTGCCAGGCATGTGCACATCCGGCGGCTGAGGAGCATCCTGCTCAACAGTCACCAGGTGGTCTACCGTTACGCCACCATAGGTGGTGAAGATCAGGTAGCTGTTCGGCGTCAGGTTGCCCGTAGCTTCGAAATAGGCAAAGCCGTCTTCTTCGTCGATGTAGGTCACCGTCAAAGCAGCGCCGGCAATGGCGATCTGGCCCGTCAGGTCATCACCAAAAGCGATGTTACAGTCGATGATGGTACCGGAGAAGATCACGAACACGTTGTCTTCGCAGGCAGGCACAGAGAACTGGCCGTTGCCGGATACGTCAACGATCGGGTCGTTGTCCGGCTGCACGTTCACCACTACGTTGATCGTGCGGCTGCTTTGGTTGCCGTCATCATCCGTAGCGGTGATCACCACCGTCGTGTTGGCGCCTACCAGCGTACCGCTGGCCGGGCCTGTCACACTAACGCTCGGCTGGATGTCGCAGTCGTCAACAACAGCGTAGCTGTAGTTCAGGGGCACCATGCCGTCGGCATCGCAGGCGGGTACTTCCAGGGTGATCGTGTTCGGAGCATAGATCTCCGGTACGCGCTGGTCGTCCAGGACGATCACGAAGGTTTGCTGTACCGTGCCCGAGGGGCCGTTGGAAGTTACCGTTACGGTGTTGGTACCGATAGCGGCATTGATGTACAGGGCGTAGGTCACCTGCGTCAGGTTGTTCTGCGCCAGCACCAGCGAAGCCGAGGGGAACACCCCGAGGTTCGGGTTGGAGATGGTAGCCGTAACCGTAGGTACGCCTTGGAAATCCAGGGCTGCAACAGCCCATTGCAGGTTCATCCCACAATCGCCTTCCGGCGGTGCGATATTCAGCGGGGAGGGCGGCGTGCCACCCGACGCATCTGATACTGTCAGAAACTGCGCCGTGGCTTGCTGCAATCCTACCAGGCCGAACACGAACACCAGGGCGATCATGCTGAACCAGTTGGAGGGAGAAGCGAAGGTAAATTTCGTTCTTTCCATAAGATCACAATTTGTTTAGAGATTAATGAAAAATGTTATAAAGAAACAGGTCATGCTTATATATACAGCTAGCCCTGGCCTCACCGGAGAAGTCCGGGAGAACCTAAACCGGTGCACCTAGGCTGGCAGGGGGCCTGATTCCATAGGCTTAACGCTCTATGGCATGCTGCAACTTTATACAGCCCTTGGCCACACACAGCCCCTGCTTGCTAAGAAGCAAGTAGCATAGCACCAGTGCGAAGGCACTGCCTAATTCAATGTCGTTTGGGAAATTTTAAGAAACTGAAGGGAAACAGCCCCAATGCAGGATTGCACGCGAGCTTAAGCCTAGTGTAATTGTTTTTGTTCATGGGATCTTTTCGATTAACTGCCAAAGGAACAGTCATAACACCTCTATGGGACAAGGTAAAGGCCATCAATTGTTGTCAGGTTCGTCTTATTATGCCTCTCGTTTCGCGCCTCTTTTTCAGAAGCTCTTGTAAGGCCGGGATTAGCGGCCTGATTTCCGGATTACAGGTACAAATATATGCTACTTTTATTCATTCAACATACCCTCGCAAGGGTATTTTTAACAGTATGAGGCAATTCTAATAAGTTTATAATCATTGGGGCTCCGGCTATAGGCATTGGCCGTGTTCAAAAAATAAAGTTCTCCAACTGCAACGACTGCATTCCTTCACGAAATAGCATGCGTGGTAAGGCGGCACTTCACCTTAAGGACCTGCCGGATGTCCTCAAGTTCCACCTCGTAAGGTTTGTATACGGAGCCGTTGTCAGAGATAAGGCGTAGGCCCACCAGTTCATTGCCCTCCCGTATTTGCTGAATACGCTTGGCCACAACCACATCAGTAACGATGACATAAACGTGATTGTCTCGCAAGGGGGCCCCGCGCTCAATGGGTTCACAGATGGCCACATCACCATTGGTAATCGTAGGCATCATGCTGTCTCCACTGATCTCAAACCCGATCAATTGGCCTTCCATACCGGGGATGGAGAATTTCTGAAGTGAATCCAGAAAGCCATTGTCCTGATATTCGAGCGCATAACCCGCCAGAGCGCGTTCGGGCACCAGTGTGATGTTCTCCCGCCCCCCCCGCTGCCTTTCATCCATAGGCCGGGCAGGGATTTCCCCGCTCAGGCTGTACCCGTCCAGGAACATGTCATCGGCAAGGCCGAAAAGGTAATTGGCGTCTACTCCGTAGTATTCAAAAAGCTTGTGCAACTGGTCGACGGTGATATTCCGCTGCCCTTTAAGGATGCTGTTGATGACGTGGTTGTAAGTCCCCAGTTTTTTAGCAATATCCGATTTGCCTTTGATGAGGTTGTGCCGTTCCAGCTCCAGGAATACTTTTCTAAAACGCTGGTTTACAATATTATCTGAAAAATCACTCATTTTTAAATAAAATTGTTTTGAAAAAACTTGTGTAGTACAAACTTTTTGTTTTAAATTTGTTTCAAAAGTACGGGCTTCGCAACAATATCATTTAAGCCTGCCTTACAAAGATACAAAAAGTTTCTATAAACTTATAAGGACATGAAGATACATCAAACGAATAATTACCAGGAACGCAGCCATCAGAGCAAACCCATGCGCAGGCCCGGCCTGGCGAGGCAGAGCAACAGCAACTTAACAGATATAACGCTGCAGGACATCCTCCGGCACCTTGGGGCAGGCCTGATAAAACTATGGGTCGCACTGAAATACCAGTTCCACCGGCTTACCGGCGGCGCCTTCCTCAATATCCGGCTTCCGTGGTACAAGCTGGCGCTGGCCGCTCTGGCCTTTTTTATCCTGGCAAAAAAGGACGTCCAGTTCTCCATCAACATGAAAGCGCCGCTGTCCGGGTTCGCCAGCAACGAGGAAGGCCCCGAACAAATGAGCCTGGTACAACCCGTCGCTCTGAAGCGCCCTGCCAGTACGGCCCTCGACGCGGCACAGGTACAAAGCTATATCGAACGCTTCGGCAAAGTGGCATGTATCGAGATGCAAAAGTTCGGCATACCGGCAAGCATTATCATGGCTCAGGCCATACTGGAAAGCAAGGCGGGCAAAAGCCCGGAAGCCGAACGGAATAATAATCATTTCGGAGCTCCTATGAGCGGCAGCAGCTATGAAAACGCCTGGGAAAACTGGCGAGCACACAGCCTCCTGCTTCGCGAGCAATACCCGGAGCTTTTCAGGACTAGCAACAATTCCAATAGCTGGGCACAGGCCCTCCAACAAGCAGGCTATTCCAAAGATAAGGACTACGCCCGGCAGCTTCTGGGCCTCATAGAAAAATACCAGCTTTACAAACTGGATGAGATATAGGGCCTGCTTCTGTTCAGAAACAAGGCCCGGCGATCCTTTCCATTTCTTTTCAAAGTGGTTTTCTCATGATTATCAGATGGCCGCCTCCTGGGCGGCCTTTTTTGCATAATGGACAGCCGATACCCTTTTATTAAAACTTTGCCTTCCGGACGGATGTTGAAATTTTTATCTTTAATACCCGTTATGGATTGAAATACAATTCTATTTAAATTCAAAGTAGTGTTCAAAAAATAAGTTCGCCTTTGGATATCCTGTGATGTGGCTTGTCTTCCAGCTTTTCTAAAGCAATAGCCTGCGCCATTTCGCAAAATCGCCGAACTTGTATTTCGATTGTTATTAAACCTACAAAATCACCGCAAATGAGACATGTGCTTGTGAACATAAGCATTGCCTTGATGAGCAGTATATTTTCGTTCTTCCTTTTTAACTGGTTTGCCCACCCCCAGAACAACTCATCGCAAGAAACGCTTCCTGCCCGTTTGGTCAATACGACAGAGGCCCCCGTCAATACCAACCCCCGCCAGTGGGCCTTCAGCCTCGATAATGATTTTGTGGCCACCTCCAAAAAGGTCACCACTGCGGTTGCCAATATCAATACGCTCAGCTCCAGCGGTTACCGCTTGTCGTCGGGCTCCGGCGTGGTGATCTCTTCCGACGGATATCTCATCACCAACCACCACGTTGTGGAAGATGGCGCCACTTTCGAAGTTACCTTCAGCAATAAGCGCAAACTGGAGGCTACCCTGATCGGCTCGGACCCCACTACCGACCTGGCCCTGCTGAAAGTATCTGCGCGCGACCTTCGCCCCATAGAGTACGGCAACTCCGATGAGGTTGAGGTCGGCCAATGGGTGCTCGCCGTCGGCAACCCTTTTAACCTCTCTTCAACGGTCACAGCCGGCATTGTAAGTGCCAAAGCACGCAACATCAACATCCTGCGCGACTCCTATTCCATCGAATCTTTTTTACAGACCGACGCAGTGGTCAACCCCGGCAACAGCGGTGGCGCACTGGTCAATGACAAAGGGGAACTGGTCGGCATCAATACTGCTATCATCAGCGAATCGGGTGGCTATGAAGGTTATTCCTTTGCCATTCCCTCCAACCTGGTCCGCAAGGTGATCCGCGATATCAGGGAGTTCGGCTCAGTGCAACGCGCTATATTAGGGGTCAGTATATCGGATGTGACGGATGAGGTCGCTTCCGGGCTGGCTTTACCCGCCGTCTCAGGCGTGTATATTACTAATGTAAACCGTGGCAGCAGCGCCGCAGAAGCCGGCCTGCGCCAGGGTGATGTCATCATTAGCGTCAACGGTATCAAAACGAATTCCGTCCCTGAACTGCAGGAGCAGGTGGCCCTTTTCCGGCCTGGTGAGCGCATAAGCCTGGAGTTCTTCCGCGAAGGGCAGCGTTTCCGCCGTGATAATGTCGTGCTGAAAGGGCTGAGCCAGACGGCTTTTTCCGGAGAAGGCCAGCGCTAAGCGCACTGCAATGGGGCCCCCCTAATGAAGGGAAGGGACCAGTGCTTTGAAGATCAGGCTGTCTTCCATTCCATGCAAAGCATAAACATGCCCGGCGGGCACGAAAAAGGCCTGCCCGCGGGTAAAGGCCTGGCAGCCCACCGGGTTTACAGCCCCTTCGATAACGATAAGGATCTCCGGGCCATCGGAAACCCTGGCCTGATAAAATTCGCCGGCCGACAACCTGATCTTGTTGAGCTGAAAGTCAGGTGCAGGTGTGTAATAGGCCCATTCCGCAGCTGATAGGCGCTCGCCTTCCAGTATACGGGGCGTCACAGCCTCGAAATTAAGATGGGCCAACAAAGCCGGGACATCGATGTGTTTTGTAGTCAGCCCACCTCGGAAAACATTATCGGAATTGGCCATGAGCTCAACGTTGACCCCTTCCAGATAAGCATGAGGAACGCCGGCGCCCTGGAAGATGCCCTGGCCGGGCTGTAGGCGAACCAGGTTTAATAAAAATATAGAAAACACCCCTCTGTCGTATGCTTTCCCCTCGGGCATCAGTTGTTCAAAAGCACGTGCAGCCCAGAATTCAGGTTGCTCCTTCCTAAGGGCTCCCCCTTCCGCTAAGGGGCGAAGGCGATTGTCCAATGGCTCAAGGATAGCATCTACCCCGGCCTGCGGCATTTCCATCACACCTTTATAAAGCTCGAAAATGTCTTTGCGTGCGAAGTAAGGTTTTAGCGGGCCGAACTCGGGCACTTCTTCTATCAGGCGCGCTATTTCCGATTCGTGCCGAAAACCATGAAGCAACCAGAATGCTGTGAGCGCAACCATAACTTCCGGTTTGTGGTTATCATCCTTAAAATTGCGGTGAGAAGCAGATAAGGATACCCCGGCCTGGTTTTCCCTTAAAAAGCCGGATTCGGCCTGCGCTTTGTTGGGGTGCACCTGTATGGACAGCATTTGCCTGACGTCCAGCACTTTAAACAAATACGGCAGCTTCGGCCCAAATTGGGCAACTACGCCCTCGCCCAACCAATCAGGCCTCGACTCCAATAACTCAGATAGGGGAATAGGGTGATCGTTCTTCCATGCCATCGACTCCCCCCGGGGGTGCGTGCCCATCCAGAGTTCCGCATAAGGCTGTTGCGCCTGGTTGGCGAGGCCAAGAAGCTGAGGCAGGTATTCATAACCTCCCCAATCGTAATGTTGTACCTTTCCTTCCAGAAGGAATACTTGCTGCCAATTCACAAAGAAGGATTTGAACCGGCGGAAATTTCCGGTTTTTTGTACAGAATTCAAAACTTAATATTCTGGCTAAGCCCAGCGCGCGGGTATTTAATTAAAAACACCAACATTTGTGACATCCAAAACTTTACATATCTGCTATATATCTACCACCTTCGGCTTTTAAATTACATGATAATAAATATTTTATGATTTGGTTAATTTTAAATTCATTATACAAAATATGACTGCTCAAAAAAAAAACGGAACTTTGCTCTGATGCTTGTGCTACTATGGAGCGACAGTGCCTCGGAAAGCCATACTGAAAAGAAAAATAGCTGCGCTCTGCCCAAACAATAAACACGGCATGCATTCAAGGACAGACATACTATGGAAAAACACGTACCTGGCAGGCCTGCATGGCCTGCCGGGTTCTTCCTGCCCGTTCGCCATTGTTTTGCATTCCCGCGTTTCATTCATTTCCATAATGGACAACCGGCTCGAGTAGCTACCTCGCCAGTGGCCTAACTGTTGTCCATTTGCCTCCCACAAGGGAAATGGCCGGGCATAGACAGTGCATAAAGATGCAAAAGCAAGGGGGAATGGTTGCCGG
Source organism: Lewinellaceae bacterium (assembly GCA_020636255.1). Lineage (GTDB taxonomy): Bacteria > Bacteroidota > Bacteroidia > Chitinophagales > Saprospiraceae > JACJYE01. The sequence continues at coordinate 361,115 of JACJYE010000005.1, read as the reverse complement.
GATACGTATGATAATTCATGCGATCCTTGGCAACTTTTTTTTTATAGTGATGCCGGTCACGTAGCATGATGTCCTACCCGCCTATTTTTGTCCCTTAAAAAAGATAACATGCTGAGATTTTTGCAAAAGCTGATTGGTATAGGCCCCGGGGTAGACGTAAAAGCTATCATGGCCAAAGGCGGAAAGTTGATCGACGTACGTACGCCTCAGGAGTTTGCCCTGGGCCACGCAAAAGGAGCCGTCAATATTCCACTTCAATCCCTGTCCCATAATATCGGCAAGATTAAGAAGATGCGCGCCCCTATCATCGCATACTGCCGTTCCGGCAACCGCAGTGGCATTGCAGCCGAGATACTGAGAAGTAAAGGTATAGAGGCGTACAATGCCGGCAGCCTGGGCGCTGTCAACCGTCAGTTGGCAAAGCCCGGAAACAACTAACATTCACGTCTGCTTCGTTTCACTTCCCAGGCAGCGGCGCTATACACCAGCAGGTATTCCAGGGCCACGGCATACAAGTTCTCACGGTATTCCGTATAGCTATAGTTGATATAGGTCAACCAGATCAGCCCGGACCATAGGATGGGAAAGCGATAGCGCGACAAGGCCGCTAATGCGATGGGAAGGCTTGCATACCATGGGTGCACCGTAGTACTAATGCCCAGATAGAGGCAAATGGCCAGAAGCATCACGGGCGGCAGGCTTTTCCAATCTCTGCCTTTTTCCCATAAGGCCAACCCGGCTATTCCCAAAAGAGCGGCCAGCGCGAGCGCTGGGCCCAGATAGGCTATGAGGTTAAAGCCCGTTAGCCTGAAACCCAGCCAACGCAACAGGTAATATACGCTGGCATTGAATTCGAAACGACGAAAATACAGGCCCAGGCTGTCGCTGAACCCAGACAGGAACGCTTCGCCGAACAAGGGTGCAAAGAGCAGGGCCAATACTGCGCCCACAATGCTGAAGTAAGCGATACTCCGACGCCACCCCAGCCGCCTGATGAGAAAAGGGAAGAACATCAGCGGCAATAGTTTGGACGCGACAGCCAGGGCCAGGGCCAGCGCTGAAGCCCGCCACCGGCCGGCAGCCAGGGCCAGCAGGGCCAGTAAAAGGAAAAATACCATCGCCCCTTCGAAATGCAGGTTGCCCATCACTTCGGACAGTACAAGCGGGTTGAGTGCATATAACAAAGCCTGCTTCTCCGGCAGGCCCAGCCGCCTGAGCAGGCGCGGAAACACCCACAACGCCCCCAATTCAAACCCCAGCAATACGGTTTTCATTACGATCGTGGCCCCCCAGATGTTTTTCGGAAAAAGCCAACAGGCCAGTGCGAAAGTGCCTTGCGCTACCGGTGGGTATATGGTGAAATATTCCGGAGAATTCAGCTTGGCATACAGATCGGGGCTCAACCCCTCAGGCCTGGCCGCAGCCAGCAGATAATGAACCGGCGGGTGGGCAAACGGGTTAATACCCTGCACAACGAGGCGCCCATCCCAGATAAAGCGGTATACATCATCGGACAACTGCGGCATCGCGGGCACCAGGAGCAGGCGGGCCAGGGCCCCCACCAACAGGAAGAACCGGAAGCTCCGAGAGCTGTCCACCCGCTGGTATATGTAGATATAGAGCAGGAAAGCCGGCACATACAGGGCCGCAAGGATGTAAAAATCACCCTGCCCGGGTGTGTAGGCAATAGCTACACATAAGGCGGTGAACAAAGTAGCCGCCACCCAGTGCCAGGCGGCACCCTGGCTATTATCGGTTCTACCCATAACATCCATGCGCCAGCCAATTTACAACATATCAGGCGGGGTAATGGTGCTGAAAACGCCTCTTTGCAGTGTCCAAAAAATAAGTTGCCGCTTAACGTTTCAGTGATCAGGCTCGCCCTCCAGCCATTCCAATGGCTAGCGGCCTTCGCCCGATCACCGCCGGCAACTTATTTTTTGAGGATTCCTTACCGCAGGCTCAGGTGTCGGAGCGTGATGAAAAAGATCGTCCCGTAACCCAGGGCCAGCATGAGATGAAAAACCAGGAAAGTCGTATTCTGTACATAGAAACCACCGATCACCGCACCGAAAAAGTACAGTGCGAGCAGCCCTTCGAAGATGGTTGTCCAGGAAATATCCTTTTTAAGGTACTTGCTCTTCGTAAAGCTGTCGCGCATGTTCTTGATGTTGAACTTCGGCGTCCGGACAAAAGGCGTTTTCTTGCCCCTGTAGCCCTCGAGAACCGCTATCGTGTTGTGCAGGGCCAGGCCCATCGACAAGGCCAGGAACACCGGGAACAGCCCGACGAAGCGGAGCAGCGATTTTTTAAAGGGCTCGTCTTTATGCACAGGAGCCTGTACATTGGCCACATAATATACGGCGATAATGGACAAGAGCCCTGCGAGGAAATAGGCGAAGAAATTTTTGCTGAACCCCATATTGATCAGCTCTTTCAAAGAGAACAGCAGCGGTACGCTGAAAACACTGGCGATGAACACAAAGGCAAAGATCGAGCTGGCCAGCAGGTGGACGGTGGCCTGCATCTTCTCCCATAGCGCAAGGTTAGATCTCCAAACGGTGGGTAGCATCTTTTTGGCGGTCTCCGCCCCACCTTTCATCCAACGGTACTGCTGTGATTTAAAGCTGTTCATCTCGGCAGGCAACTCGGCAGGTGACCCGATCTCCTCCAGATACTTGATCTTCCACCCTTTAAGCTGAGCGCGAATGCTGAGGTCGAAGTCCTCGGTGAGGGTATCTGCTTCCCAGCCACCGGCATCCTCAATGGTTTTCCGCCGCCAGACGCCGGCCGTGCCGTTGAACTGCAGCATAAGGTTGCCCGCCATCCGGCCGGCCTGCTCCACCGTGAAGTGCACGTTGAGCTGCAGGGCCTGCAGGCGAGTGATCAGCGAATAGTCTTCATTGATGTGCTCCCAACGGGTCTGCACGACGCCTATCGAATCATCTTCAAAATAAGGCACGGTTTTCAGGAGGAAATCCGGGTGTGGCAGGAAGTCGGCATCGAAGATCGCTATGAACTCTCCCTGGGCATACTGCATGCCGTCGCGCAGTGCGCCAGCTTTGTAACCCTGACGTTTTTCGCGCCTGACCTGTTCGATCTGCAGGCCTTTTGCCTTGTATTCCTCAACCTTGCGCGCTACGATGCCGACGGTTTCATCCGTAGAGTCGTCCAGGATATGGATCTCGAAACGGCCTTTGGGGTAGTCGAAGGCCGCGATACAGTCGATGAGGCGCTCAATCACATACATTTCGTTATAAATGGGAAGCTGTACCGTAACGAAGGGATAGGCCTGCAGGCCGTCACCTACTTCCATCAACCCGACTTCAGCATCTTCCTGCCCGCCGCGGATGTGTTTCTGATGGTATGCGTTCGCCACCATCTTGTTGCGCGGGGTATTGACGCCGCTCGCTTCAAAAGCAAGGCTTTGCGCTTTTTCCACTTCTTCCCTGCGCTTTTGCTTCTTGTAGTGGTACAGCAGGTTGAACTGCATTAAACAATACACGGTGATATACAAAAGTGCCACCGTATAGATGGCCAGAGCCGTGTAGGCAATCACAGATGTCATTGCAAAGGGTTTTGTTAATTAGAGCCTGAGGTAATGTCAGGCCCGATAAAGCAATTTAATAATCGTCCACAATATTTTGTATCCCGCCAGTATCGTCCCACGCACTGTCCCTGATACCTTAGACAGGCCAACCCGCTTTCGGTAACGCACCGGAACCTCGATACAGCGATATTTTTTTTTTGCCGCTTTGACCTGCATCTCTACGGTCCAGCCGTAATTCCTGTCTTTCATTTTCAAAGCGAGCAGTTTATCAAACCGGATAGCCCGGAAAGGCCCCAGGTCTGTAAAATGGTAGTTGTAAAAAAGCCGGATGAGAGTAGTTGCTAACCAGTTACCAAATAATTGTTGCGGCAGCAGAGCGCCCCTCTGCCGCCGGCCAAGGGTTCTCGACCCTATAGCCAGGTCGTAGCTTTCTTCTATGATGGGGTTTACCAAACTGGGCAGTTCATCGGGAAAATCGGAGTAGTCGGCATCCATAAAAACGACGATGTCCGGCTTTTCGCTGGCTGGTTTCTGTACTAAATATTCAATTCCCTTCAGGCATGCATTGCCATAACCTTTCCGCGCTTCGTAAAGCACCGTAGCCCCGCCCGCTTTCGCTACTTCGGCCGTCCGGTCTGTGCTGGCGTTGTTACAAACGACAACTTCCCGAACAGCCTCCCACGGAATTTCTCTCAGGACAAGCCCTATCGGCTGCTCTTCGTTGAAGGCTGGAATGATGACGTCAATTACCGCTTTATCCAATGGCCCTGGCAGTTTTGCATTGCAAAGGTAGGAGAAATATATACAATTTTATCTTTCCACCCTCAACATTTGAAGGTTCCCTTCGCTAATTCAATACAGCACCGGCCATTGCGCTTCTATAGCTCTCCCTTAAAAGGATAACAACAAGACTGTCAGGAAGATTTCCATCAAGTACCGCAGGATAATATTATTTTTAGGCCGCAAAATGAACCGCCCCGGCGGCCATTGTATTTTTTCAGGCAGAAAAAACGGACATGAGATACGCTCTATTTTGGCCTATGGGCCTGTTAACACTGGCGCTGGCGTTTACCGCTTGTGAAGATGAAGACAACTTCATTACCGATGGCAGCTTCGACCTGGAATTCTCGGTGGATACCCTGCTGTTCGATACCGTTTTTACCGAATTGGGCTCTGCCACACGCTCTTTTAAGGTGTACAACCACAATAACCGGCCCGTGCGCATCGGGAAAGTACGCCTGGCCGGCAACGAAAGTGGAAAGTTCAGGATGAATGTCGACGGCGTGCCTGGCGATGAGGTGGAAGACGTCGAAATATGGGCAAATGACAGCATCTACGTCTTCGTGGAAGTGACCATCGACCCCGATCAGCCACTATCGGCCAGCCCTTTCGTCATCGATGATGAGATCCTGTTCGAAACCCAGGGCAAACAACAAGGAGTTAAGCTGGAAGCCTGGGGGCAAAACGCCAACTACTTTCCCAGCCGCTTCAACCGGGGCGTACCTGTTTTGCTGTCCTGCAACAATGGCACACTGGTTTGGGACGACCCCAAGCCCTACGTCATCTATGGCGTCCTGCTGATCGATAGCTGCGCGCTGGAGGTCATGGCCGGCACACAAATTTACGTGCATGGCGGCGTGGCAAAAAACGACTTGTTCGGAATCTACAATGATGGCATCATCTATACGCTGCAGAATGGGAGCATCAGGCTGAACGGAAGCCAGGAACACCCCATCATCGTCCAGGGCGACCGGCTGGAGGAGGACTTCCAGGATGCACCGGGCCAGTGGCAGGGCATCATCATCGGCAAGGGAAGTAAAGGGAACAAAATGGACTTTACGACAGTGCGCAACTCCATCTTTTCGGTTTATGTGGACTCTCTGGGCGAGTTCTCAGCCAACAACAGCCAGTTCTACAATACCAATAGCAGCGGGCTGATCGGGTTCCACAGTAAGATCAGGCTGGAAAATTGCCTGGTGTACAACAACCAGTCCACTTCTATCCAGCTCATTCAGGGAGGGATCTATGATTTCGCTTATTGCACTGTGGCCAGCTATGGCGTCGACGCCTCCGCTATCAGCATGAGCAACTTCTATTGCTACGACGATTTCCTGAGCTGCCAGATCCTGCGTGACGCACCACTGAGCGCCAACTTCCGCAACTGTATCTTTTTTGGGTCCCGCCGCGACGAAGTCCAACTGAGCGACCTCTATGCAGGGCAGGACCCTGGCTACTTTGATGTGCATTTCGAAAACTGCATCGTAAAAGTCGAGGCCCTGCTCCAGCAACAGGACGGCCTGTACGCCGGCTTTTTCGGCAACCAATGCGTCAACTGTATCAACGGCACCCGCGACGACGCCCTTTTTGCCAACCTTAATGAAGATGACTACCACCTCGATACGTTATCCATCGCCGAAGGCCTGGCTATACCCATCCCCTCCATCCCCATCGACCTGGAAGGCAATGCCCGCGACCAGGCCGCGCCGGATATCGGGTGTTTTGAGTATCAGTAAGGCCTTAAGAGCTTGTTTGGAGGGATGCATTCAAAACAGGAACACTCCACCACCCCTTTAGGGGTGAAATATCGGTAGAAGGATACCCAAAAGCTGGTTACCGTGCCGTGAGGTACGGCATAAATGCACCGAGCCGAACGTATATCCCGTACCTAAAGGCTCTGGTTGGCGCCACTTCTACCGATATTTTGTGCCTGGCGCCACCACCTTGGGTTCGCCGCAGGTACAATTGCTAGAATTCGGGATGGCTCATGTTAACGCTCAGGCATTATGGAATCCTCAAAAAATAAGTTGCCGTTTTCGGTGATCAGGCACAGGCCGAAAGCCGCTGGAATGGCTGGAGGGCCAACCTGATCACCGAAATGCAAAGCGGCAATTTATTTTTTGAACACCACTATGTCCCGAATTATTTTTTCTTCATGGCAGTCCATTCTTCGATGGACTTCTTGTTCATGCGCACGTATTCTTCGTTGCCGGCTTTTTCAGCTAGTTCCATCGATTGTTTAGCGGCTTTGATAGCTTCTTCGGTTTTGCCGGCATCGGCATAGATGAGGGCCTTTCGGCGCACCTGCCAGAATCGGGGCTCGCTACCCGAAGTCGCTTTGTCGATCCATTCCATAGCCTGCTTGAGGTCTTTGCCGGTATCGTGGTAATACACGGCGGCACTGTAGTAGTCATTTTCCGTAGGGCCGTTCATCACCTTGCTGATAGAGGCCATAACCTGTTCTTCTGTATTGACTTCCAGGGGAATGCTCACTGCCGTTTTCTCCCAAAAGAAGTCGATGCTGGCGCCGTTGGCCGTCACGTCGTTGATCAGGAACAGCATGGACTCCACGTTGTATTCCCAGGTAGCGGGCTTGGCCGTTACAGTCACCGTGGGGTCCTTGTCAACATAGGCAGACCAGTTGCTGCTCTCGTAGGGGTAGAACATGAATTTCCACTCCGTGGCGCCGGGGGTGGCCAATACAGCATAGTCGCCGGACTTCAGATCCTTGCCACCTACCTTTACATTTTCGCTGAAAGAGAATTTGGTGGCGGAGTTAGCACCCAGGCGCCAGGGTTTGCCGAAAGGCACAAGACCATCGGCGGAAAAGATCGTGCGGCCTTTCACGCCAGGGCGGGAATAAACGATCGTAACATCAGTGAGGCCAACCGCTTGTTTCAGCTCAGCGCCAGGGCTGGGCGCCGGCGTGCGGATCTGGCCATTGAGGCCCTGCGCAAAGAACAAAAGCAGGAACAGTGCGCTGAGTGGTAGAAAGACTTTTTTCATCTTAACTTGGTTTTAGATTTTATAATTGTCAATAAAACGCAGCTAAAATAATGCTTTTAAGGTGCTTAATGCCTCCTACCCGTTTTTTTCACATTTCCTTAATAGTTCCCGGCAGTGCCCGGCCTGTCTGATTTCTTACAGCACATTATGGAGTTGTTCGTTACATTTACAGCTCAAATGCGGGCCTCCAAACAAGCTCTCAACAAACTATCGTTATGGAAAGAACCCCTGAGCGCATCACGATGCGGCGGATCGCTGAAGAAATACTCGCTGTCATCAACCTCGAACGAGGGCTGGGTTATACTGTCCGGGAATTGGCCTTAAGGCCGGGCTCCTGCATTCGAACTTATTTGCTCGAAGACCGGCACCGCATGGTCAAGCCTTTTGCGCTCCTGGCCCTTATTGTTACCGTGGCCACTTTTATGTCCCTTCGCTTTCTACCTTTGGGCGACGGCCTGTGGCCGGCAGTAGAGGCCGACCTCAGGGAAGCGCATATTTCCGGGAATGGCCTCATACTGGCCAAATGGTTTTTCAACGGTACGCAGAAGTACTTTAACATCGTGTTCGTAAGTTCGCTGCCGGGCCTGGCCCTGGGCACTTTCCTGCTGTTCCAGGAAAAAGGTTATAACCTGGCCGAACATCTCGTTATCAACACCTATATTTTCAGCTTCCAGACTCTCATCTACATCATGGCCCTCCCTTTAATGACCATGCAATGGGCCGCCATACTGGCCTCTCTTGCGATGGCTGGTTATACGCTATATGCCTTTGTTCGCGTGTTTGAACAACGCTTCTGGAAAGTGCTGGGTAAAGGTATCATCGCCTATATGATATCACAGGCGCTCACCTCTATCCTGTTGCTTCTGGCAGGCTTGTGCGCCTGGATATGGTTATCCTTGCAATAATGTGTATTTTCGCAGCCACAAACAGACAAGCAAGTGACTATGAAATCCGTAGCTATATTCTGTGGGGCCAACACGGGCAATAACCCCCTTTATGCTGAAACTGCCGCCGAACTGGGGCGCGTACTGGCCACCCAACAGGTTCGGGCCGTCTACGGCGCCGGTAAAGTAGGCCTGATGGGCGTTATGGCCAATGCCGCTCTACAGGCCGGTGGCGAAGTATGGGGCGTCATCCCTTTCTTTTTACGTAAAAAAGAGGTTTGCCATGAAGAACTTACTAAGCTTTTCGTAGTAGACAGCATGCACGAACGCAAGATAAAAATGGCGCAGCTGTCGGATGCCGTCATCGTGCTGCCCGGAGGGTACGGCACCCTCGACGAAGCCTTCGAAATGCTGACCCTCGCCCAACTCGGCCAGGGCACCCATCCCATCGGTTTTTTAAACGTTAACAATTTCTTCGGGCCCCTTCTCGATCAACTCGAACAGATGCAGGCCGAAGGTTTCCTCAAGCCGGCTCACCGCAAACTGGCCATGTTCGCAGATAATATCCCGGAATTGCTGAACAAACTGGAGCATTACGAGGTTCCTCCAACGGAAGGAAAATGGATCAAGCTTTAAGCAGAACCCGCCCTTCTGTACCTTTTTTGGTAAAAGACATTGAAAAACCGTATTTTTGCGGCTCGAAAACATCACAAAACAAACCTGAGATCAATGCAATCTGTAGATCAACAGTTGAAGTACAAAGTTAAGGACATCACCCTGGCGGACTGGGGCCGCAAGGAAATCGAACTGGCCGAAGCGGAAATGCCAGGCCTCATGGCATTGCGCGAAAAGTACGGCAAACAAAAACCGCTCCGGGGCGCCCGCATCGCAGGATGCCTGCACATGACCATACAGACTGCCGTGCTGATCGAAACCCTCATAGAACTGGGGGCAGAAGTGAGCTGGTCTTCCTGTAATATTTTCTCCACCCAGGACCATGCCGCCGCCGCTATCGCTGCCGCCGGTACCCCCGTTTATGCCTGGAAAGGCCAGAACGAAGAAGAGTTCTGGTGGTGCATCGAGCAGACCCTGCACGCCTTCGAAGGCGGCGAACCCCTGAACATGATCCTCGACGACGGCGGCGACCTGACCAACGTCGTTCTGGACAAACACCCCGAACTCATCGGCAGCATCCGCGGCCTGAGCGAAGAGACCACTACTGGCGTGCACCGCCTCTACGACCGCATGAAAAAAGGCACTTTGCCTGTGCCCGCTTTCAACGTCAACGATTCCGTGACCAAGTCCAAGTTCGACAACAAATACGGCTGTAAGGAATCCGCTGTTGACGCCATCCGCCGCGCCACCGATATCATGATGGCCGGGAAAGTGGCCATCGTTGCCGGTTATGGCGATGTAGGCAAAGGCTCCGCCGCTTCGCTGCGCGGCGCAGGCTGCCGCGTCATCGTCACCGAGATCGACCCCATCTGCGCCCTGCAGGCTGCTATGGATGGCTACGAAGTGAAACGCCTGAGCACCGCCGTCTCGCGGGCCGACATCATCATTACGGCTACGGGGAACTGTAACATCGTGCAGGAAAAACACTTCCGGATGATGAAGGACAAAGCCATCGTCTGCAATATCGGCCACTTCGACAACGAGATCGATGTCGCCTTCCTGAATCGCAACTACGGCCATACTAAGGTGACCATTAAACCCCAGGTCGATAAGTATACGATCGACGGCAAGGATGTCATCCTGCTGGCCGAAGGCCGCCTGGTGAACCTGGGCTGCGCCACCGGCCACCCCTCCTTCGTAATGTCCAACTCCTTCACCAACCAGGTGCTGGCACAGCTCGAGCTGTGGTCTAACCACGATGCCTACGAAAACCAGGTCTATACCCTTCCCAAACACCTGGACGAGGAAGTGGCCCGCCTGCACCTCGCCAAGATCGGTGTAGAGCTGGAAAGCCTCACCGACGAACAGGCCGAATACATCGGCGTTGCGAAGGAAGGGCCATTCAAGCCTGATTATTACCGCTACTAGGCTAGTGGGCAGAGCCTGCTGTCAAGGTTAAAGGTTAAAGGTTAAAGGTTAAAGGTTAAAGGTTAAAGGTTAAAGGTTAAAGGTTAAAGGTTAAAAAGAGAAAGCCTCTGCGGGATGGCCCGCGGAGGCTTTCTCTTTTACTGAGCGCTTGTTTGGAAGCCGGCGCGTACTAACGGCCAGCCTTCACGAAGCGTTTTGTCACTACTGCATCGCCGGTTTGCACCGTGAGGAGGTACATGCCCTCCGCCATCTGCAAGCCGCCAAGCGGCAGGCGAATGATATTACCGTCGGCCTGGTGCAGGCCACGATAGTACCGGCGGCCTTCCAGGCTCATGATCGCAATTTCTACTTCCTGCGGATCACCCTTTTCAAAGGCAATCGTCAGTTCATCCACTGCAGGGTTCGGGTAGACAGCAAAGTCAGGGGCTTCCTGAACGCCTGGCAGCTGAGGTATGTCAACCCGCTGAGTACCTCCTAGTTTACCCTGAACACCTTCCACAACTTCTGTGTCGTCAAACAGCAGAGGCGATACGGTATTGTAGACGAACACATCGTTGAACTCCGCCAGCGTAATGGCGCCATCGGCAAAGCTGGAAACGTAAATGCCTGCCTGAATGCAGCCGCTCATGGGCGTGTACTGGGCAAAGACCAGTTGCCAGGAGTTCGACAGCCCGGAAGAGGAGACATAGTAAAGGAAGTACTGTCCCTGACGGGATATGCGTACGTAATCGAAGGCCAGCGTAAAAGGTAGGGTTTGCACGCCATAGGGAGCGTTCGGCGAAGCCCGGTACATAATCCGTTTGACGCCGTCAGGGAAGCGAATAATGGATGCCATGCGGGCGCCGGGAGCTGTCGACTCCCGCATCATGATGCCGGCATAACCGTTGTTCGGCAATACGCTGGAGATCTTGGCGAAGATATCCCCGTTGCCGCAGAGAAATACATTGACAAAGGTACCCCGGTCAGCCGTCGGCGTGCTGCCGAAGAAATTACAGGCCGAGGAAACGGAGAAGGTATTCGTTTGGTTGTCATATTCAGCCGTGGGCATGTCGTTGCAGCCTATGACGTCCACCGAGTATGCGTTCGGTATCGAGCAATATGCATTAACGCCCGAGTTGGCCGCGCCGGGTGTTATACATTGCTGCGTGAAATCTACGTTGTTCTGATCGGTATCTGCACCGTCAGGGTAGCGGCCAATGCCTACGCCGGTTGCGGCTATATCTTCCAAGCCGCTGCCCGAGCCTTCCACATAACCGGTTACCGACCCCTCGTAGCTCACGGCATCGACAACGGCGCCCGCAAAAGTCAGGGCCACGGCATCAGGCGCACCGTTCTGTATCAGGTTGGTGGCCGGCGAGATCTGGAAGTCGCAGTTCGGCACATTGGATATGCTCCCACAAATGACATAGAAATTGCCCGGCATCAGCATCACGGAAGGCAGTGTTTGCGTAACATAAGGAGTACCGTTGGAGCCGTTGATGAATACGATCTGGTAATCTCCCAGGTTGATGGGCACATTGCAGGGGTTGTACAGTTCTACGAACTCGCGGTCGTCAGTGTTAGGGTTGTCGTAGTCGATCTCATTAATAACTGGCGTGCAATCGGGCAACGAGCAGGGCGGCGGCGCTACCCCTACCGTCTCGGCCAGCGAACAGGAGGGGGTTGCTGTGAAACGGATCGTAGCCACGACCGGTTGGCCGTTGGCCGACAGCGGAATGCCCAGGAACTGGAATTGCGTGCCCAGGCCCGCTACGGAAGTAGAATAAATTTGCCCGCCTACTTCAAGCTCAATATTCCCGGTTGCCGGCGGGTTGGTGAACTGTGTTGTGAAGTCGGCGATGAAGGTGTCGTCGCCAGGGTCAGCAGTATTCTTATCATTGCAGGGCAGGAAATTTGCTGTAAGTGAAGTGATATTGCAACCGGCAACCGCTTCAAATACGACATCATCTATGAAAATATTCTCATCGCTGCCATTGAGGTCTACAGTAACCGACAGAATGAGGTTGGCAGGGTTCAGGCCACTGGAAGTCAGGAAGGCATCCAGGTCAACCGTCAGGGATTTCCAGGAAGCGGGACTGGCTTCTCCTGACTCGGCGTTCGCTTCCAGCCCGGTTTCGCCATAACTCAAAACGACGGCCCCCAACCCTCCATTGCTAAGAGAAATGGTGAATGCGTCATCCGATTCATACCCTACATCGTTGATCCAGTATTTCAGGCGCAACTGCCGGTTCGTATACCCCGAAACGTCAACAGCTTCAAAGTTCAGGACGACAGCGCCATCGGTGTCGTTGAATTCGAAATTCTGTTCCACGCCCGAAGAAACGGCTGCGCCGCTTGCCGATACATCCGGAGCGCTGGCTCCCGCAAAGCTGTTAACCCCAATAAAATCACTGGCGTCTCCACTGGGGGTTACCGGCCCGGACCCTTCGCCACGGGTATCGTACCACGTTGAAACAAAATCGAGCCCCGGGCCGCCAATGTTTTTGGAGCCGCTGTTCGTGAGCTGCATGCCACTAGCTAACTGGTCTGTAGTAGAGGTACCAGCAGTAAGGCTGTTAAAATCCTGCTGGGCAATGATCTGGGCGGATAAGTTCCCCGCCCATAACAATAACCCTAATGTTGACAGGATAAAAGTCAAGTATTTCATATGGCCTGTTTTTTGGTGAATCACAATCATATTACCAGGGATTATCCCGGCAACTCTGTTACCAAATCATAACATAGGCAAACCGGGAGGTTCAATCTTATTCTGTGAGGATAAGTGGGGGGAATCAAGGCAGAAAGGCTTCAAACAGCCTGAAAACAGGGACTCATAAGGAATATTGTAAATATACGTATATTGAACTAAACAGTAAAGGAAATAGAGGCGAATTTATATACCCTAATTCGGGTAAAAAAAGTAGGCGGGCTGTCGGAAATCCTTAACAGCCCGCCTGGGAGTAGTATTCAAATCTTTCTAAAGCGCAGGCACTACAAGCCGGCTTTCACAAAGCGTTTCGTCACTATAGCATCACCGGTTTTCACCGTGATGAGGTACATACCTTCCGCCAGTTGCAGGCCGCTAAGCGGCAGGCGTACGATATTGCCGTCGGCCTGGTGCAGGCCACGGTATAGTTGCTTGCCTTCCAGGCTGAGGATCGCGATCTCGGCCTCTTCTACCCCACTCTGTTCAAAGGTGATCGTCAGTTCATCTACCACAGGGTTGGGGAAGATAGCGAACTCCTGCGCCTCCTGTGCCTGCGGCAGCTGCGGCAACCCGGCCGTTTGCGTGCTCAGGCGGCCCTGTACACCGTCGAGGGTATTGCCACCTTCCACTACGAGCGGCAGCATGGCATTGCCGATGAAAACGTTGTCGAATTCTCCCAGCGTGATAGCGCCATTGGCAAAGCTGGATACCGCCATACCGGCCAGTATGCAGTTGCTCATCGGCGTATACTGAGCAAAGGCCAGCTGCCAGGTACCCGGCGCGCCGTTGTACGATACGTAGTACATGAAGTACTGGCCCTGGCGGGCTATACGCACGTAATCGAGCCCCAGCGTAAAGGGCAGCGTTTGCACGCCGTACGGGGCATTCGGCGCTGCCCGGTAAATGATCCGCTTGACGCCGTCGGCGAAGCGGATAATGGATGCCATACGGGCGCCGGGTGCGGCTGACTCGCGCATCATGATGCCTGCATAACCGTTGTTAGGCAGCACGCTGGCAATATGGGCCGTCACCTCGCCATCGCCGCACAGCTCCTTGGAAACCAGCGTCAGGTAATCCGACGTCGGCGTGCCGCCGAACATGTAACAGGTCGAAGAAATGGAGAAGGTGCCCGTCTGATCGTCATATTCAGCCGTGGCCAGGCCGTTGCAGCCGATCACGTCTACCATATAACCATCAGGCAGCGAGCAGAATTCATTAGCCCCTGAGTTGGCTTCGCCCGGCGTTACGCACTGCTGAGTGAAGTCCTCGTTGTTCTGGCCCGTATCGGCGCCATCCGGGTAGCGGCCGATGCCAAGGCCCGGCACTGCGATATCTTCCAGCCCGACACCCGAGCCTTCCGTATACCCCGATACCGACCCTTCATAGCTCACTGCATCGGCAACAGAGCCATTGAACAGCAGCGCTACAGCGTCGGGCGCACCGTTCTGTATCAGGTTGGTGGCCGGCGAGATCTGGAAGTCGCAGTTCGGCACGTTGGCCATGCTGCCGCAGATGACGAAGTAATTACCTGGCATCAGCGTCACGGAAGGCAGCGTCTGCGTTACATAGGGGCTGCCATTCGAGCCGTTGATGAACACGATCTGGTAATCGCCCAGGTTGATCGGGCCATCGCAGGGGTTGTATAATTCCACGAACTCGCGGTCGTCGGTGCTGGGGTTGTCGTAGTCGATCTCATTGATGACCGGCGTACAGGCCGGCAGAGAGCAGGGTGCAACCGCCGGAGCGCCGAACAGGAGCTCGCAATCGCCTTCCAGCACGGAGAAGCCAGCGGTCAGCGCTACGCCCATACCAGTGGACGGTATTTGTACGGAAGAGAATGTTGCAGAGTTCCCCATGATGCTTGCTACCGGTATGGAAGCGAGAAGCCCGCCAGGGCCAAACAGGTCGAGGTCGCCACCCATAGGGGCATCCTGGAAGGTAACCGTAACATCAGCGAGGTAATAATCATCAGACGGATCTGCCGTTTCATTGTCATTGCAGCCGCTGAGCGGTTCTACCTCTGCGCTAGTGATGATGCAGATGGCCTGCGGCTCGCAGTTGCTGGTGTGCGACCCGACGCCTCCGAAGGTGTCATTGGCAAATCCATCCCATTCCACACTGGGGTCGAAAACATTGCTGCCGTTCGGGTCGCCCATGGTTATTGAGGCTTTGCGGCGTAGTGTGTTATCAGCGGTGCTGGTATTGCCGGAACCCCATTCGGAGCCCGGGTCAAACCCGATCTGGCCGACCACATCGATGGCCACGCCGTCTTTGGACAGCTCAACGGCATCGTCGCCATTATACCAACCGGCCCCGTTTGTCTGGTCAGCCTGGGCCAATAGCGCTGCCGCAGCAGAACTCTGACAAACGACATAGACATCATAAGGGGCTACAGAACCCGTCAGGTTAATAGTAACGCTGGCAGTAGTGCCTCCGTTGGAATAGAATTTCAAGGCATAGGCGCCGGCAGCCAGGTTCACCGTGCTGCCGGTGGGGTTGTAGATCTCTATGCACTTGTTGTTGCTGGAGCCTTCCACATATTCGGAGATGAACAGCTCGTTGCAGGACATCATGCCGTTGATGACGATATTATCCAGCGCAAAAGCTTCGCCTGCGTCCTGGATAGCCAGAAGCGTAATGGTCAGCAGGCTGCCCGAACCGGCAACAGGCGCTGTAAAGGTCTTGAAATTCTCATTCAGCAGCACGCCCGACATCAGCATAGGATCGTTGAGTATAACCATATCACCATCGTCCATGGTGTAGGTTTGCGAGCCGGCCTCATCGACGGATGAAGAGAACAATGGCTGCGACGGCCCGCCGTCGATGCTGTAGCTGAAGTTGAACATATCGGCCGTTTCGAAATCGCCCATGGCGGCCATATCGATCGAAACGCTGAGGTTGCTGGCGTTGGAAATGTCAAAGGTCCAGCTCACCTCTGCAACACCGTTGGGGTTGTCGCCATTGGTAAGGTCGACGGCAGCAAAGAAATTACCCGGGTAATCGCAGCCTATAAACCCCAGTACATCGTTGGCAAAGGGGGCGGCGCAGCTCGCACCGGAATCGTCCCTGAGGTCGAAAGCGGTTGCAGTGGAAGCACTGTATATCCCCCACTGGTCTCCGAGGTCGGAGAACGAGTTGAGCATTGGGTTGGCAACCGTTGTCACCAGGTTCAAAGGGTTATCGAAATCCTGCCTGGCGATTTGGCCCTGGGAGTGAAAGGCCAGTCCCATGGCCAGCAGGTAAGTACAAAAAATGGAAAAATGTCTCATGCGCTGTCGGCGTTTAAGTTTAGGAAATAATCAAGTTGCATATCGTTACAACAAGAGATCGTAAAGCCTAAATAACGGGGGGAGGGCTCTGCTATGACGCAAAGCTATAGCGTACATGCCTGTGCATTTTACATGTTGCTGCCAAATAATTCTTAACAGGGGGGGTAAACAGGGAACGGTTGGTATAAAAGAAATTCTCTCAAAGCTCTTTTGGAGGCCAATATTTTGATGGTGTAAATATAATCGGTTTATGGGAAAGAAATTGGGCCTGGGTTAGGAAAAATCTGAGCGGCCGTGTTTTTTAATATTGAATTAACGTTCAAAGGGAAAAGGGAAAACCCTTGCTAACTTGTCTCCTGTGTGTACGGAGGCGAGCCAAAAAAGTTCTATACTTTTACAAAAAAAATTATGCAGTCGGTTTTTCACACCTACCTGGGGCTTGGTTTCGCGCACATCGCCGATTTGGGAGGGTATGACCACATCCTTTTCATCGTCGCTTTATGTGCCATTTACCGCCTCAGGCAATGGCAGCGGGTAGCTTTGCTGGTGACGGCTTTCACACTGGGCCATTCCCTCACCCTGGCGCTGGCAGCCCTGAACGTCATACCCGTCAATGCCGCCTGGGTGGAATTCCTCATCCCGGTCACGATCATGGCCACCGCCCTGTATAATGTGCTCGTCCACCGCGAAGAAAACCAGCTGGCCATATTTAGCACAAAACTGGAATTCAACTACCTGCTGGCCCTGGCCTTCGGACTGATCCACGGCATGGGTTTTTCCAATTTCTTCCGCTCCATGTTGTTACCCGGCGAGGAAGGGCAACTTATTACCCAGCTCCTGGCGTTCAATATAGGTGTCGAACTCGGGCAACTGGCCATAGTGAGCGGCGTTTTAGCCTTGTCCTACATCATGTTGTACTGGCTGAACACCAAACAACGGGAATGGAACCTTTTCGTCTCCGGCTCAGCATTCGGCCTGGCCCTGGTAATGGCACTGGAACGAATACCCTGGGCACAATAATTCGTAAGCACATGAAAATACCCCTGATCATCTGTTCATTCCTGGCAGGCTTTCTGGCGCCGGCTTATCTGGCTTCATCGGAAAGGCCGGATTACCATGCTTTTCACATCAGCAAATGCCTCATCGACTACAACGAGGCCGAGCAGTCCCTGCAGATGAGCATGCACATTTTTCTCGACGACCTCGAAGAGGCCCTGCGGCGCCAGGGCTCCGGCAAACTTTACCTCTGCACGCCAAAGGAAACCCCCGATGCCGAAAAACAATTGGCTGCCTATCTCGAACAACACTTCCGCCTGCGCGTCAACGGCAAACAGCAGGCCTTTGAATTTATCGGTAAAGAAGTATCCGACGACCTGGCGGCCGTATGGTGTTATCTGGAGATCACCGGCGTGGCCAACCTCAAAGCGCTCGAGGTGGCCAACGATATCCTGATGGAGCTTTACAGCGACCAGAAAAACGTCGTCAGCATCAATGGCCCGGGGCATAAACAGGGGATGTTGCTGCTGCAGAAAGGCAATACCGTCAGGCAGGCTACCTTCTGAACGCCATCAGAAGCCATACACCATCGGGATCAGAAAAGTGGCGATCAGCCAGCACAGGAGGTTCAACAGGCCCCCTACCCGGAAGAAGTCGGAAAAGCGGTAATTGCCGGCGCTGTATACCATGGCGTTGGTCTGATACCCGATAGGGGTCATAAATGAACAGGATGCCGCCAGGGTGACGGCCACCAGGAACGGAACGGGGCTTAGGCCCAGATGGGCACCGGTAGCTATGGCGATGGGCGCCAGCAATGCAGCAGTCGCATTATTTGACATCACCTCGGTAAGCAATGAGGTGAGCAGATACAGGCCTGAAAGTATGGCGATGGGCCCCCAGCCTCCCAGGCGCGTGATCAGGGTGTCGGCAATCATCATATCGAGGCCAGAGTTTTTCATCGCCTCGCCCAGGCTGAGCGAGCCGGCCAACAGAAAGATGATCTTCCAGTTGATGGCCTGATACACCTCCTTCATCGATAGCGTACCGAGCAACACCAACAGCAGCACACCACTGATCGCGCCCATCATGATGGGAAGCAGCTCGAGCGTGGCCATGACAATGAGCGACAACATGACTCCCGCTACCAACAGGAACTGCCGCTTATTAAAATCTGTCAGCGCTTCTTCGGAAAGTAGCACAAATGGCGCGCCGCGGCCCGACTGCAGGCGCTTCAGCTCCTTAACATAGTGCGCCTTGACCTCTGCGAGGATGATATCCCCCGACCGCAATGCGACACTGTATAGGTGCTCGTGCAGTACTTCATCGCGGTGCCGGATAGCCAACGGTATGCCCCGGTACTTCCGCCTGAAATCGAGGCTCCGCAGCGTTTGGTTCTCCAGGGAGGAGCCTACGGTCACCACCATTTCCACCAGCACCGTGTTCTTTTCCGCCAGCGAATTACCCCCAACCTGCAGCGTGGCGTCTTCTACGATCTTAACCCTTTCCTTTAGCGCCTTTACCTTCTGTACATCACAGCGGATCTTCAGTATATCGCCTGCCTGGAGGGCAAAATCGCCGGGCGGCAGGATCAAGCGCTCCTCCCGGCGGGCCACCTCTATGATATCCATCTCCAGTTCTTTCACCAGAGAGGAATCCATGATCCGAACCCCATCCAGTGCCGACCCCTCCAAAAGCTCTATTTCCGTCAGATAGTCGTGCAACGCAAAACGCTCCGCCACTTCAGCGCTTTTCTCGTGACTGGGCAGCAAGCGTATGCCGATGAAATACATATAGAGCGACCCGGCCAGCATCAGTACCAGGCCGACAGGCGTGAGCAGGAACATGGAAAACCCGTCTACCCCGCTTTTTTCTGCGATCCCGCTGACCAGTATATTAGTCGACGTACCGATCAGGGTACACATCCCACCCAGAATGGAGGCATAGGAAAGCGGAATGAGCATTTTCGTGGGCGACTGCCCGGAGGCGTATGCGATCTGGATCACCACCGGAATAAATACCGCTACGACCGGGGTGTTGTTGACCAGGGCCGAAATGGGGGCGATGAGCATCATCATCATTACAATGCCCAGCTTATAGTTTTTGCTGAATACGCCCGAAAGCCGGTGAGCCAGGGCCTGTAAAGCCCCTGTTTTCAAAAGAGCCGCGCTCAGGACGAACATAAAGGCCACCGTGATCGTGGCGTTATTGCTGAAACCGGCAACGCCCTGTTGGGGCGTAATAACGCCTGTGAGCACCAGGCCAGCCATGATGAGCATCGCAACGAGGTCGACGGAAAACACCTCCGTGGCAAACAATATCAGTGCCAGTACGATCAGGGCCAAAGTGATAGCCGCATCCATTCCCATGTCAAACTTAGGCTTAGAGCTTGTTTCAAGGCCTGCAACAGGACATGGTTGCAAGGAAATAATTTTACCCATAATTCCCTACAAAACAAATAGGATTTTTTTGCCGCAACCCATTTCAACCAGCACTATCCCTGCATCGTTTACCTTTCAAATGACATTTATGAACCGCTTGCTCAAATGGCTGTTTATCCTCCCCATTCGATTTTACCAAATGGCCATCTCTCCTATGCTGGGCCCCTCCTGCCGCTTCCAGCCGACCTGCTCACATTATATGATCGGCGCCATCGAAGAATGGGGCATACTTAAAGGCGTCTGGCTGGGCCTGAAACGCATCTTTAAATGCCACCCCTGGGGGCCGCATGGCTACGACCCCGTTCCCGAAAACCCCCGGAAAAAGACACGGATGAAAACCCGAAAGGCCTAGCCGGCAAACTTCGGAAACTTCAGGCATTGCCCGGCCTTATTATAATCTGTTCAGCAAATACCCTGTTTTGGTTATTTTTTTCTAACACCCTGCCTGTTCAATTGATCCTGTTAAAAAAAGGCCCACTATCCGAACGAAATGCACTTATTCTGCAAACCACCACCTTTGAGAAATTTTTTTTTAATTTTACAATACATAAAGGTTCTTTTATTTGAAAACCAGCCATCTATCGTCCATTTATTTTGCCCGAAGACTTAATTTTCTGTTAAAGATTAAAAAAAAATGAGATTGATATTCGCTATTTCCATTTTTTGCCTTTATATTTGAGGGCAGTAATTCGATTTTTCACGCTTTCTTACTCACAAAACTCACGGTCTATAGATTGTAACTTCTACACTAAATAATTTGCTTTAATCAGATCCCATTACGCTAAAATTATTTAGTTATGCAAGTTACGCTGCTTAATGACCAACAACTAATTGGCCTGTATCTGGACGGTAATGAAAGAGCTTTCGAAGAGTTACTGAACAGGCACCAACAGAAGATTTACACCTCCATTTACCTTTTCGTAAAGGACCAAAGCCTCGCCGAGGATATTTTCCAGGAAGTTTTTATCAAGATCATCGATACCCTGCGCAAGGGTAAGTACAACCACGAAGGCAAGTTCCTGCAATGGGCACTGCGCATCGCCTACAACATGTGCGTCGATTACTTCCGCCGCACCAAGCGCCGCCCTAAGGTATCCCCTACAGAAACCTTCGATATCTTCGACATCCTGCAGGTATCCGACGATAATGCCGAACAGCGCATCATCAGAAGCCAGACCCATGATAAGGTCCGCTCTCTGGTCGATATGCTTCCACCAGAGCAACGCGAGGTCGTTATCCTGCGCCATTACGCCGATATGAGTTTCAAGGAGATCGCAAAGCTGACGCGCGTCAGCATTAATACGGCCCTGGGCCGTATGCGTTATGCCCTGATCAACATCCGTAAGATGGTAGAAGAAAAGGACGTCGTCCTGCAATAATATAGCTGTAGTATTGAGCCTTCTCCGGAAGGCCCAGTCTATCACACCTGTACCCATAGCCCTGGCCGAGGCAGCACCCCCCTGCTGCTTCGGCTTTCTTATTGTACGCTCCCTTTTTATATTTACAGTTTGTTCAGTTGCGGGCAAAACCCTAGCTTCGGGAATTTGTTCTAGTAGTGTCAAAAAAAGAGCAACCGCCTTTCATTGCTTTACAAACTCCGTTCATGTCAAAAAAAGACGCTGTAATACTGGATAAGCCGAGCCAGCAAGGGCTGAAGGACAGCATCTTCATCAAAGGGGCCCGGGCCAACAACCTCAAGAATATAAGCCTGAGTATTCCCAAAAATAAGCTGGTAGTGGTTACCGGCCTTTCTGGTTCGGGCAAGTCCTCCCTCACCATTGACACCCTCTATGCAGAGGGGCAGCGGCGTTATGTGGAAAGCCTTTCTTCCTACGCCAGGCAGTTCCTGGGCCGCATGAAGAAACCCGATGTAGACTACATCAAGGGCATCTGCCCGGCCATCGCTATCGAACAGAAGGTGAGCACCAGCAATGCCCGTTCGACAGTGGGTACCCTTACGGAGGTTTACGACTACCTGCGCATCCTGTATGCCCGCATCGGCAAGACCTTTTCCCCCGCATCCGGAGAGCAGGTCAAAAAACACGAAGTATCTGATGTGGCCGACTATATCCAAAGCTTCGAAGAAGGCGCCAAAGCCCAGTTGTTCATCCCCCTGCCCTACAAGTACAAAAACCGCCCGGTAAAGGCCGAACTGGAATTGCTGCTGCAGAAGGGGTTTACCCGCATTCAGGCCAATGGGGAACTACTGCAGATAGAGGACGTGCTGGAAAATAAACCGCCTTTCCTGTCTAAAAACCTGGGAGAGATAGCCCAAGAAAATTTGCGTGTCCTTATCGACCGCTTCGTCGTCCATAAGGAGGATGTAGAAAACATCAAACGCATAGCCGACTCCGTCCAAACGGCATTTTACGAAGCAGAAGGCGAGTGCATCGTAGATATTCCGGGGCAGGAGGAAAGATCGTTCAATAACCGCTTTGAACTGGATGGGCTGAGCTTCCCGGAACCCAACCCTCAACTGTTCAATTTCAACAACCCCTACGGCGCCTGCCCTACCTGCGAAGGGTTCAGTAAAGTCATGGGCATCGATGAAGACAAGGTCGTTCCCGACAAGTCCAAATCCGTCTACGAAGGGGCTGTTGCCTGCTGGAAAGGGGAAAAATTCGGCCTTTGGCTCGACCAGCTCCTGGAATCGGCCCACCGTTTCGACTTCCCCGTACACCGCCCCTACCAGAACCTCAGCAAAGAGCAGCGGAGGTTGCTTTGGAAAGGCAACGAGTACTTCGGCGGCATCCATGCTTTTTTTGCCGAACTGGAAGAAAAAACCTATAAGATACAGAACCGGGTAATGTTGGCCCGATACCGGGGCCGTACCATCTGCCCTACCTGCGATGGCGGCCGCCTGCGCCCGGAAGCTACCTACGTCAAGGTAGGGGGGCATGCTATCACCGAACTGGTAGAAAAGCCGATCGACGAGTTGCTGGCGTTTTTCAACAACCTGCAGCTCAGCGAGTTCGACGCCAAGGTGGCCCGGAGGCTGTTGCTGGAAATAGAAAGCCGGCTCCAGTTTATGTGCGACGTAGGGCTGAGCTACCTCACCCTGAGCCGCCTGTCGGCAACGCTGAGCGGAGGGGAAACCCAGCGCATCAACCTCACCCGAACCCTCGGCAGCAACCTGACGAGCTCGATGTACATTCTGGACGAGCCAAGCATAGGGCTGCACCCCCGCGACACCGGCCGCCTGGTCCGGGTGCTGAAATCACTGCGCGACCTCGGCAACACGGTCATCGTCGTCGAACACGAAGAAGATATCATCAAAAATGCAGATTATCTGGTCGATATCGGCCCGGCAGCCGGCATCCACGGCGGAGAGGTCGTCTTCGCAGGCCCCTATGAGGCCATCTATGATGAAGCCGCAGATTGCCTGACCGCCAAATACATGAGCGGGCGAATGCAGATACCCGTGCCACGGCTGCGCCGCAAAGCCAGCGATGTCATCACCATTCGCGGCGCCCGGCAGAACAACCTGCAGGATATCGACGTGAGCTTTCCTCTGAACACGATGTCTGTAGTTACCGGCGTTTCGGGCTCGGGGAAAACGACCCTGGTGAAACAGATCCTCTACCCTGCCCTGAAAAAGCACCTCGGGGAAAGTTACGCACAGGCGCCCGGCGCCTTCGATACGCTGGAAGGAAGCCTGTCCCTTATCTCGCAGGTAGAGATGGTCAACCAGAACCCCATTGGCAAATCCAGCCGGTCCAACCCTGTCACCTATGTGAAGGCCTACGACAGCATCCGCAAGCTGATGTCGGAACAGCAACTGTCACGCATCCGGGGATTCAAACCCAAACACTTCTCTTTTAACGTTGACGGTGGCCGCTGCGATACCTGCAAGGGTGAAGGCGAGCAAGTCATTGAGATGCAATTCCTGGCCGATGTACGGTTGGAATGTGAGGAATGCGGCGGCAAGCGATTCAAACAGGAAGTGCTGGACGTAAAATACAAGGGCAAGAACATCTATGATATCCTGGAGCTTACCGTAGAAGAGGCCCTGGAGTTCTTTGCCGACGAAAAGGATATCGTCAACCGCCTCCAGCCACTGTCCGATGTAGGCCTGGGTTACGTTCACCTCGGCCAGTCCTCCAGCACCCTGTCGGGTGGTGAGGCACAGCGCGTCAAGCTGGCTTCCTTCCTCGGCGTTGAGCGCACCAATGGCCACATCCTTTTCATCTTTGACGAGCCTACGACCGGGCTGCACTTCCACGATATCCGCAAACTACTGGATGCGCTGAATGCCCTTGTAGAAAACGGCCATACCGTCCTTATCGTAGAACACAATATGGAAGTGGTCAAAAGCGCCGACTGGGCCATCGATCTGGGCCCTGGCGGTGGCAAGGACGGCGGGCAGTTGGTATTTGAGGGTACCCCAGAGGCACTTGCCCAGGCGAAGGGTTCCTTCACCGGGCAATACCTGAAGGAGAAGCTGGCTGCTGAAAGCTGATCTTCTGGCGCCCCGTGTTATTTGAACGGGTCTGAGAACCGGTTGGCAGTCACCAACGCCTCGTCGGTCAGCGTATTCAGGAAGGCCACCAGCGCATCCTTTTCCTGTTGCGTCAGATTGAGGCGTAGCGGCGCCGAGCCATCCCCATTGCGCAGGCGGAAGTCGAGGTTTGAGCTCATTTTTATGCCCGAGTTATAGTGTTCCACCACCTCTTCGAGCGTAGCAAAACGGCCGTCGTGCATATAAGGGGCCGTCAGGGCTATATTGCGCAGGAAAGGCACCTTGAACTTGCCGATGTCTTCCAACTGGTTGGTGATGCCACCAACTCCTTCGTCTCCATATACTTCATCCAATCCATTGTTGGCCACCTTTTCCGGGGAGATGGACATATTGGCGCCGTGGCAGGAAGAGCAGTGTTGTACGAAGAGGTTACGCCCCATATTCTCGGCCTGGGTATAGTTGGGGAAATTGCGGAAGGGGTCGCCATTGACGGAAGAAATGCCTTCGTCGAAGCGCGTCGAAGTGGAAACGATGGCGTTGACGAATTCCTGAAGTGCTTCCGTGACAAGGGCCGGTTGGATGACATCCGTACCGTAGGCCTTGCGAAAGAGTACGCGGTAATATTCTTCCTCGGAAAGGCGCTGGCACAGATCATTGAGGTCCATACCCATTTCTATGTTGTCTTGCAGGGTCAGTGCGCTTTGTTCCTGGATACTGTGAGCCCGCTCGTCCCAGAAGAAGAACTGCTGCTGGCCGTTAAAGGTAGAGCCTCCTTCGTAAGAGGACTTGAAGTTGGCAACAGAGCCCAGGGCCAGGGAGTTGCGCAGCGTCAGCTCTCCGTTGAAGCCTTCGCTGAAGCGCTTGCTATCGGCAAAGGCCAGATCCTGCTGATGGCAGGAAGCACAGGAGACGGACAGGTTGCGGGAAAGCTGCTTGTCATAAAACAATACGCGCCCCAGGGTAGCCTTGGCATCGGAGATCGCCGGGGGGGTCATGCCCAGATTCTTCATGTGTTGCGGCAATGATACTTCGAAACTAACCCTGTCATTCGGGAGGTTCAGCACAGTGGATATAGCGGCATACTCATCGTCGGTATAAACAATATTACGGACATCGACATTGTCTTTAACGCAGGAAACCAAAGAAAGCGAGAGCAGGGCGAAAAGTGAAAGTAGGGTTCTTGTTTTCATAACCTTTTCAATTTGGGTGTTTAGTAATCATCAAAAAACAAGATCTCCAATGGAGAACTTGTTTTTTGAACACTGTTAAGTTATAAATCAACTTTAAATATACTGGAATATTGTTTTCGCTACAAATGGTAACAAGCAGTTTTTTATTCCACATATTTTCCGATCAGCCGAACGATCAGGTCGTTGAGGAATTCCACCTCGTAGTCTCCCACTGTAGGTTCCAGGTGATCGTTTCCGATACCGCTGTGGTCGGTGATAAAAGTATAGGTGCCATTGGTAGTTATAGCGGAAAAGCGCATGAGGAATTCCGTTTCTTTATTTATACCGCTGGCGGTCACGGGTATCACCTTGATGCCCGTGCCTGCTGCCTGCCTTAACTGGGCCTGAATGGCGGTAATGGAGGCATCGTCATAATGCGGCGGTGCATCCAGGATGAGGAACAGCAGCCGCGCACGCGCCTGAGTAGACCAGGATTGCTCGCTGACGGCTTTTTGCAGTGCTTCATCCACCGCTTCCGGGAAGTCTCCTCCTCCTGCTGCCTGCTGCTGGTTGATAAAGGCAACTGCCTGGTTGAAGTTGCTATGGAGGGGGGTGGCCCTCGTCAGGTACTCATCGTTTTTGTCGCGATAAAAAACGGCGCCGAGTCTGAAAGCCGTGGTTGGGTTTTCGGCCCGTATGCGGGAAATGATATCGTTGATCTCCGTTTTGATGTATTCCAGCTCATCACCCATAGACCCGGTAGCATCGAAAGCGAAGAGCACGTCGGCCTGATAGGGCGAAACAGGCAGGACAGGCACTACCAATTCGTTGACGCCCTGCCCGTAGGTTTTAACCGGATAGGCCTGGTACTGCTGGCCACCGTATTCCACCACGATTTTGGCGCCGTTCAGGAAAGCGTCAGCAAACAGGCCGGGGAAAAACTCCGCTTTGCCATGGTTGTCTGTCCTGGTTTCCCAAAGGATTTCGCCCGATGCGCTGATCAGGCTTGCAGGTGCGTCGATGAGGGGTAGCCCTCCGGCGCCTTCAGCCTTAAGGCTTATGCGGTTGAACGGCCCGAACTGCCAGTATTGAGGCATTTCGTTGTAATCGCTTTTGGCGAGTAGCGCTTCCCAAAACGCCCAGTTGTCGAGGTCGCTCCACTCGCCGGCCGTAAGCAGGCCGGGCTGGATGGTTGAATCACCGGCCTGGCCCGAGCCCGAATTCGGAATGCTGCCTGAAGAGCTGAACAGTGAACCGGAATCTTCACTAAATGCGGAATCGGCACGGGATTCGGCTATATTATCTTTTTCGCACCCATAAAAGGCCAGGGCAGCGAAGCAGGCAAAAAGGGCGGTTCTGATTTTCATATTCGCGTGGATTTGATTACGGCAGTAGGACGGTGGCAACGAGCAGGAACGTTGGTCATGCCGGGCTGCTTTTAGGTATTGTTGCCCAAATTTTAACGCTTTTACCTACCTTCGCAAAAAAACCAACGCACGATGAAATTACTCGAGGGAAAAGTAGCGCTCGTTACCGGCGGCTCACGGGGTATTGGGGCAGCTATAGTCCGGCGTTTTGCCGAACAGGGAGCCGATGTGGCCTTCACCTACCGCTCATCTGCCGAACAGGCCAATGCACTTGCAGATGAACTGGAGCAGCACGGCGTCAAGGCCAAAGCTTTCCAGTCAGATGCCAGTTCCTTTTCCGCTGCCGAAGAACTGGTTAAAAGCGTACTGGCCGAATTCGGGAAAGTGGATATCCTGGTCAACAACGCCGGTATTACGAGAGATACGCTTTTGCTGCGCATGACGGAAGAGCAATGGGATGATGTGATGCTCAACAACCTGAAGTCGATATTCAACCTGACCAAACACCTGATGCGCACGATGATGCGCACAGGGGGCAGCATTATCAATATGAGCTCTATCGTAGGGATGACGGGCAATGCAGGGCAGGCCAACTACGCAGCATCCAAAGCCGGTATTATTGGCTTTACCAAGTCGGTCGCCAAAGAGATGGGCACCCGCAACATCCGCTGCAACGCTATCGCCCCCGGTTTCATCGAGACGGATATGACCGACGCGCTCGACGAAAAAGTACAGGAAGCCTACCTGAGCAACATCCCGATGAAGCGTTTCGGCAAGGCTGAAGAAGTAGCCGACGTATGTGTGTTCCTGGGATCGGACCTGTCGGCCTATCTCTCCGGGCAGGTGATCAGTGTATGTGGAGCGCTGAATACATAAGCGCTAAGCCCTGGCCTTTCAGCAACTGCTGGCGCCTGCCAGGGCAAAAGCCATGCGTCTGACCTGTTTCAGGCGCCGGTAGTTCAGGGAGAAGGTGGGACAGAGTATGTCCCCATCCTTTTCCAGCAAGCCGGCACGGTTTAGCAGTTCAGCCTGGCATTCCAGCAGGCAGTCATCTCCCCCGGTGGCCAGGGAAATTTCAAAAATACTGGCCGCTCCCTTTTCCTGAAGCACCTCTAGGAAAGGAAAAGTGTTCTCGTCGATCAATGCATCCAAAGCCAGAATGGCTTCGTCTAGTTTGTTTGTGTTTACTGGAAAAATAGTGTTCCAATCGTGCATGGGCAAATTTTTTCACAAAAGGGTTTCAAATAAACAATAAGGAGATTTCCTCAAGGGAGTAATAAAGCTCTTTTGGAACAGGCTACATCAAACCATTTTATGAAGTGCTGGAGCTGAGGGGAATTTGTATAAAACACCATGGAATTGGTACGGTATTTTGCGCTCCAGGTTTCAGAAAAAGTGAAAAAAATGCCAGTTTTTTTTTATTTCCCAGACACTTTCGCGCTTTCTTCCGTCAAAATTGCTGACACGGGCTCCGCCTCTCTCCGAATGGAGCCAGGCCCTGCAAAGAGCATTTGGTATTTCTGGCCAAATTATAGAATTTTAAACCTGAAATAAAACTGCACAGTCCATGCCAATCAGAATGGAAAAAGACAGTCCGGGCCAGCAACCGGGCAATGGCGGCCGCCAGCAATCGGGCGGCGGCAGCAATGCACTGCTCAGATTCCTGCCGCTCATCCTGCTTTTCGTTTTCAAACGCCCCAAACTGCTCATCCCCATATTGGCCGTGGGGGCCGTTTGGTATTTCTTCTTCGGCGGCCAGGAGCTGTTCAGCGGCGGCGGTTATGAAGAAGACAGTGCGACGCCCCAATTCTCTTTGGGCGCTGCACTCGATGAAGAGGTATACGACAAGGCCCTGGTATTCGAACCTATATCGTATGGTTACAGCGGCCAGGCCAGCCTGCCTGCCAGGGCCAGCCTCGAGCGCTTTGCACCGAAGCGCCGCCACCAGGGCCGCCAGGGCTCGTGTGTAGGCTGGGCAAGTGCCTACGCCGCCCGAAGCATCCTGCAGGCAGAAACGTCGGGGCAGGACCCCAATAGCGTAGCTTTCAGCCCGGCTTACCTCTATAACCAAATTGCGTTGTCGGGCTGCCAGGGCGCTTACATGGTAGAGGCCATGAAAACCATGCAACAATACGGCGGCCTGCCCTTCGACCAGTTCCGCTACAACGATGCTACCTGCGCCAATGAGCCGACAAGCGCGCAGAAACAGGCAGGCCAGCAATACCGGATACAGGGCTTCGACCGCCTGACCGTGGGCGCCGAAGACTACAAGCCCGACCTCGCCGGCATCAAGCAACACCTCGCTCAGGGTTATCCCGTGGTCATCGGCATGATGGTCGGCGGTTCGTTCATGGGAGATATGATGGGCCAGAGTGTTTGGCAACCTACCCAACGGGATTACAGCATGCGCGGTTTCAGCGGGCATGCCATGTGTACGATCGGATATGACGATAATAAAGATGGCGGAGCTTTCCAGATCATGAACAGCTGGGGTGAAGACTGGGGCAACCAGGGCATAAGCTGGGTCAGGTACCGCGACTTCGAGTATTTCGTCAAGGAAGCTTACGGTGTTTATCCCACAGCCAGCTCGCAGGACAAGAGCAGCATGGCCGTTGAATTCGGCCTTATGGATGTCAATACCCAAAACATTATCGGGTTGTTTAAAAAAGAAGATGCCGTTTTCCGCACGATCAAACCCATAAGCAAAGGAGACAAGTTCAAGGTGTTGATCGCCAACTCCATCGAATGTTATACCTACGTCTTTGGGCAGGAAACGGACGGCTCCAGTTACGTTTTGTTCCCCTACACGGAAAAACACTCGCCCTACTGCGGCATCACGGGCACCCGCCTCTTCCCGCGCGACTATTCGATGGTGGCCGACCAGGTTGGCAACAAGGATTTCATCGCTGTCGTGATAAGCAAGGAACCCCTTGATTTTCAGCAGTTCAATACCCGGATCAACAGCAGCCGGGCAGCTGATTATGCCGGGAAGCTACGGGAAGCGCTGGGCAGCAACCGGATCGAGAATGTCGAGTATAAGGCCGGGAAAACGGTTTCTTTCGAAGCCAATGCTGAGACGCGGCCAGCGGTAGGCATGATCATAGAGATCGATAAGCAGTAACGGGCAGTTAACAACCCAAAAAACGAAGGGTGGAAGGTGCATCTAGCGTCCTTCCACCCTTCGTCGGCGGATAGCTCACATCCGAAACATCAGAACTTTATACCGGCGCTGATCGTCAGCATATTATTGCGGCCTTCTGCATTCTTGAAAAAGTCGTTCAGGCCGATCTCGTAGTTGGCATCAAGCGTAAAGAACAGCACGTCGACCCCTACACCCATATTTGCGCCAAGGGTAAAGGTATTGAGGTCATTCTTATCGAAGAAAAAGTCCTGCCTTTCGGTCACACCCAGGACCATGGTAGGTACTACGCCACCCTGTACGTGGAGGCCCAGCAGGCCATTGTCGCCAGTGAGGCGGATGCCCAGGTTGACAGGAAGCTTCAGGTTCTGTATCGTCGTCTCCTCCCGAAGTTTGATATCATCGGGGCTTTGCACATCCTTGACCAGGCGGGCGGTATAGCTGTAGTAATGAGCGCCAGGGTTGAGGTACAGGAAGCCTTCGCCTATGCGAAAATCGAGGCCGGCATTCCAGCCTACGCGGGCTTCCGCCGTGATGTCGTCCAGTTTGGCGTCAAGGCCGGAGAAGTTTACACCTACTTTCGGGATGACGCGCACCTGCGCGACGGCAGGCAGGGCAAATGCGGCACAAAACAGCAGGGCGGTGATGAACTTTGCAGATTGTTTCATGGTTTTGGATTTTTTTTGTTTGGTTTCATAACGATGCCCTTTTTTCAATTCTTATCTGGCGGCCGTTAAAGTATGTTAAGAGCTTGTTCGGGGGCCAGCCTTTGAGCTGCAAAAGCCGGGCCTCCAAACAAGCTCTATGCCTGGACGATGAAGCAGAATGCTGAATAGTGGGAATTGTTGATTGGCGGGCGGTGGCTCCGCCACAATGGCCTACAAAGTATGCGCCTGTATCGAGAGTATCGGCGTATCGGCGTGGTAGGACATCATCTTAGCGTTGCTGTAGTTGAAGAGCCCTTCGAGGAAGCTTCGCTTGTGGGTGACCATCGCCAGGATGTCGATGTCGTTTTCCCGCAGGAAGCGGCTGATCACTTCCTTAATATCGGTGCCATCGAGTACGTGGAATTGCAGATGGCTGCCTTGTGAAAGCCCCTCTTTGAATTTATCCATAGCGTGGGTCTGGAAATCGGTATGGGCCAGGTCGACGTTGATGCAATGAATAAGGGGGTGGAAAGGATCAAAGATCTCCATGGCCTTTTCCAGGGCCTTTTTTTCTTCCTCCTTATAAGAAGTCGTAAAAGCGATGCGGTCAATCTGCCCGTCGAAAACGGTTCTTTCAGGGATGGCCAGTACGGGGCAGGCTGCCTTTTCGAGGACTTCGCCGGCCACGCTCCCGAGGAATATCTTTTTCAGGCCGGTAGCGCCAGTAGTACCCATAATGATCATATCCGCCTTTTCCTCTTCAGCGGCCCGCAGGATAGCCTCTACCGGTTTTCCGGATTTGAGCATGTGGTTAACCTCCAGGTGAGCAAAGCCGCTGGCCTTCTGGATATCGTTGAGCGCAGGTATAGAATCTTTATAGTTCTGGAACTCTTCCAGGTCGTAAGAAGCGTAAAATTCCTCCAGGGTATGTGGCAGGCTGGCTGCCTTCACTTCCGGCCGCCGGTATACATGCAGCGTCGTAATTGCCGCGCCGGTTTTATCCGCTACGTGTAGGGCATAAATAAAAGCATTGGCTGCAGCTGCTGAGAGATCGGTCGGAAAGAGTATCCTTTTCATAGATGTGTTGGTGTGATCCGTTTTTACCCGGGTGTAATTTTAAAAAAATTGAGGGGAAGAAAAAAGCAAAGTGTGCAGAGGCGGAATAATTTTCACATTCCACCATTCGGGCCAGCAGGAAGATGGGGAGATGTTGCCCTCAAATTTATTTGAGCGGCAGAAGTTGTATGTTACTGAGTTGTGTTCAAACAAGCTCTTTGCAACTCAAGTTTTGACGGCGCAAGTACAGATGCGCGTCACGGCCATTCCTGTAGGAAATGAATGATATCGGATACATTGGGAACCTGGCCGCTGGCTACTATTTTGCCGTCGATAGACAGTGCAGGTATTGCCGTGATGCCCAGATTGATCATTTCCTGGATATCCGCCACTTCTCTGACATCGACCTCCAGGCCCAGTTGCTTGGAGGCCATCTGGACATTACCTAACAAATGACGGCAAAGCGAGCAGCCCACTCCAAAAACGATCACTTCTATCATCCCTTTTCACATTATTTAAATAAACAGTGTTCAAATTGGGGGGCTAAAATACGCCCCTTTTATCTCCAAAAGCGGCCTTCAAACAAGCTCTAAGCCATAGGCGGTTTTGCCCAATGAGGCGAAATTGGGGGAATTTGGCAAGGTTGGAAATGACAATTGTCATTCATTCCATGTTTTTTCTCCGATAGTGTGGTCAGGGAAACAGAATGAGAAAAAAGATGACAAAAATCAGTAAAGGGGATGATGAAGGTCATTTCCGGGGGTTAAAGGCAGGCTTACATTTGTCATATAAACAAACAAAAAGCAATCGGCTAATCTTCTATAACATGGTCAATTGGGTGTTCAATCTTTAAGGCCGGCGAAAGAAGTTAGTTTTTTTGTTGAGAAGTTAAAATCGTCGGCTGCTGCTGTCGCTCTGGTTTACTCAGAGCGACAGTTTTTTTTATACCCCATCTGAAAGAATAAACCCGCTACCGTACACATTCTGTATCTCTATGCTGGGGTCGTCGCCCAGGTACTTACGCAGGCGGGAGATGAACACATCCATGCTGCGGCGGGTAAAATAGTCACTTTGATTCCACAGGCTTTTCAGCACTTCCTGTCTGGGCAGCAGGCGGCCTTTTTGCTCGCACAGCAACCGCAGGAGGTGTGCTTCGCGTTCGGTGAGCAGGCGTTCGCCATCCCCGAACCGCAGCTTCTGGTTGGCGTAGTCAAATACATACTGCCCGATCTGATAGGTTGTTTGCCCGCTCTGTTCGGGTGCAGCGCGGCGCACTACAGCCCGGATGCGGGCAACGAGTTCTTCTTCGTCTACGGGTTTTACGATATAATCATCGGCGCCCAGGCCAAAGCCCTTGAGGATATCGGCCTTGAGGGCGCGGGCAGTCAGGAAGATGATCGGCAGGCGCTGTTCTTTGCGGCGGATGGCCTCGGCAACGGCAAAGCCATCCTTTCCCGGCATCACGATGTCGAGGATGCACAGGTTATAAGGGTAGCGCCCGAAACAGGCGAGCCCTGCATCGCCGTCGCGGGCCCAGTCTATTTCAAAACCTTTCATAGCCAGATATTCTTTCAAAGCATACCCCAGGGTTTCGTCGTCCTCGATCAGCAATAGTTTTTGCATGGTTATGTGGTTTGACCCCTGTTCCTGCCGGCCAGGGGGATTTCCAGGATAAAACGGCTTCCTTTGCCCGGGCTGCTTTCCAGGCTCACCTTGCCGTGGTGGGCACGGGCTATTACCGCCACGTAATTCAGGCCAAGGCCGAAGCCTTTGACAGCGGAGTTGCCCGGAGCCCGGTAGAATTTGCTGAAGACCTTTTTCTGGTGCTCAGGAGCGATGCCGGGCCCCTGGTCTGTAACCGACACCAGAATAGCATGGCCCCGGTTTTCTGTACAGATACCGATAACCGGAGAACCGCCACTGTATTTTACAGCATTATCGAGCAAGTTCCGGACGGCGTTGCACAGGTGGGCTTCATCCATCAGTACAGCGTCTTCCGAAGCTTCCAGGCGGCAATCCAGGCTACCGTTCTGTTCCCCTATCCTCAGGCGGTACTGAGGGACGATCGACTCGAGGGCCAGGTGAAGGCGGCCTTCCCGCAGTGCCAGTTGGTAGCGCCCGTTTTCCAGGCTGGCCAGTTCCAACACTTTTTCGATATGTCCTTTGGTATGGCCGTTTTCCCGTTCGATGAGGTTGAGGTAGGCCCCGCTTTTTTCGGGCTGTCCCGTTTCGATGGACTGCCGCAGCAATTTTGATAACAAAGAGATCGAAAAAGTGGGGGTTTTCAATTCATGGGCCAGGTTATTGATAAGATCGTTCCGCACGCGGGCCAGCTGGCGTTGCCGGTTGAGCGTACGGGCCAGGTAGAACAGGGATGCCAGCAATATCAGCAGGAAACCAATGGAAGGCAGCAGCAAATAGTTGAGCCTTTTACGCAAAAGGCCGAACAGTTGTTCCACCTGCAGGTGCAGCACCAGGTTGCAGCCGCACTCCTGCTGTATCAGCCCGCGCATGCGGTGGCTGTATGTGGCCCACTGTTTGCCCCGGGCGGCGCCCTGAAAAGGCTCTCCGGCAATGGCATGCCCAAGGAAATCTTCGACCAGGGAAAAGTGAAGCGGGAAGTGCAGGCCCTGATGGGCCAGGCTCTCCGTGAGTATAGCGGCCAGGGTATCTGTCACCCGCTGGGGCAGCATTTGCTCCGGCATGGCCAGCGGCTGACTGTCCTGCAGCCGGAGCCGCCGGGCCTGCCTGCGCAGGTTGCTGCGGTGGTTGGCCTCCTGCTCTACCTCCTGAAGAGCCGCATATACCTTTTGTTCAAAACGCTGCCGTTCCAGCTGGATACCCGAATGCAGGAGCTGGTATTGAACGATGGCGAGGCCCAATAGGGCCACTACGGCGAAAGCGGCGGGAAGGTAGCTATGCATGTGTACAAAATAAGGATTCCGGATACAGCCGGTATTACTTTAACGCTTCTTTGAGGATTCTTTAACCTTGTCTTGGCCTTTGAAAAGGCGAGGGAAAAGTAAGCCCGTTTTTATCTTTACCCGATCAAATCACAAAACCAATATAGCCTTATGAAGCGCATACTCCGATCTGCGATGGCTGGCCTTGGCCTGGCCTTGTTCTGCGTACCATTGCTCCATGCCCAGGAATCGGCTGTACAGGTACAGCGGGAAGCAGGCCTTCAGCTTTACGACCTCGAGAACTTCAGCCTGCTCTACAAATGGCAGGCCCCTTCCGGCCGTTACCGGCGCATCAGTTTCCTGGTGGGTAGCGCCAGTTATGTAGACACCCGTCAAATTGCGGCCCGCAGCAGCGTCAATGCGGGTATTGGGTTTGGGCTGGAGAAACGTTCGCCCATAACCGGCAACCTCCATTTCTACCATGGCCCGGAGGCATCGCTGTACCTTACCTATCAGATCCAGAAGAAGGGCGACAACCTGCTGGCCGCTTCTCCGAGCCTGAGCTACCTGCTGGGCCTGATGCTTGGCGTAAGCGACTCTTTTTACATCAGCCTGGAAATGTCGCCCGGGCTCGATTGCAGCCTCAACTTTTCAGACGGGAAACTGCAGGGCGGAAGCGTATCGGCCGGCATCAGCACATCGACGCCTGCGCTGAGTTTCATGTACTGCTTTTCCAGCCCAAAGCGGGGCAAAAAATAACGGGTATCCAATAATTCTCACTATGTTTGCCCTACGATACCCTGCTATCCGGGTATCCTTTCTCAGCGCTTGTTTGGCCGCCGAACAAGCTGCTTCTGATCCGACATCTCAAGTGCAAAACAGCAAGCCCTCTATACGATGAGAAACCGAGTTATCATTGAAAACGTAAGGCCAGAGATCGATGGTGGCCAGCATTTTATCAAACGGGTGCCCGGCGAAAAGGTACAGGCCGTAGCCGATATTTTCGGCGACGGCCACGAC
Source organism: Lewinellaceae bacterium (assembly GCA_020636255.1). GTDB lineage: Bacteria > Bacteroidota > Bacteroidia > Chitinophagales > Saprospiraceae > JACJYE01. Next base: position 325,706 of record JACJYE010000005.1, on the reverse strand, counting down.
CATATCCGCGCTTCCCTGTATTACCGGCACGAAGGTGAGAAACGGTGGACGGAAGTATTTATGGAAAGTGAATTGAACGACGTATGGAAAGCTCAGTTCCAGGCCGTAAAAAAAGGGTTCTACTATTACAAACTGGAAGGCTGGGTCGATCATCTGCTCAACTGGTACGAGGGGTTCCTGAAGAAACAGAAAGCCGGGCAGGATATGCGGGTAGAGTTGAAGATCGGGGCCCACTATCTGAGGGAGACGGCGAAAAAACACGCCAAAAGCAAGTCGGCGCCATTGATCGAATCGGCGGTGCAGCTGGAAAAGGAGGATGCGTACGACGAAGCGGTGCAACTGGTATTGAGCGAAGGCTTCGCCCAAATGGTGCAGGAATCGCCGATGAAGCAGCACGAAACGGTTTACGACAAAGGCCTTCGGGTACGCGTAGGTTGGGAAAAAGAGTTGTACAGCACCTGGTATGAACTCTTTCCGCGTTCTGCTTCCGCGCAGGCGGGGGCGCACGGCACCTTTGCGGATTGCGAGCGCTTGTTGCCGCGCATTCATGAAATGGGCTTCGACGTCTTGTATTTCCCCCCCATACACCCTATCGGCAAGCTCAACCGCAAAGGCAAGGACAACAAAACGGAAGCCGCCCCGGGCGACCCCGGGTCGCCATGGGCCATCGGCAGCGACGAAGGCGGCCATAAGGCCATCAATCCTGCCCTGGGCACGCTGGAGGATTACAAGCGCCTTCTGAAAAAAGCTAAAAAAGAATACGGCATCGATATTGCGTTCGACCTGGCGTTCCAGTGTGCGCCCGACCACCCCTATATCAAGGAGCACCCCGAGTGGTTCCTCTGGCGCCCTGACGGCACGATCGCCTATGCCGAGAACCCGCCCAAAAAATACCAGGACATCGTGCCGATCAATTTTGAGACGGAGGACTGGAAAAACCTGTGGGAAGAACTGCGCAGCGTTATCCTGTTCTGGTGCGAGGCAGGGGTGCGCATCTTCCGCGTGGATAACCCGCACACCAAGCCCTACCGCTTCTGGGAGTGGGTGATCGCCGAAGTGCAACGCGACTACCCCGACACCATTTTTCTGGCAGAGGCATTCACGCGCCCCAAGGTGATGGCAGCGCTGGCCAAGGCAGGTTTTAACCAATCATATACCTACTTTACCTGGCGCACCGACAAGCGGGAAATGGAGGAATACCTCACCGAGCTGACGCAGACGGAACTGCGCGAGCATTTCCGCCCCAATTTTTGGCCGAACACACCCGACATTCTCGCCTACGAGTTGATGAATGCCGGGCCCAACACCTTTGCCAAACGCCTCCTGCTGGCCGCCACGCTATCGTCTAGTTACGGCATATACGGACCGGCGTACGAGTTTCTGGAGAACTCGCCCAATACCAACGGTAAGGAAGAGTACTTCAACTCGGAAAAGTACGAAATCCGCTACTACGACTGGGGCTACCGCAACCGTTTGACGGCCCTCATCACCCGCCTGAACCACATCAGGAAGGAGCAGCCTGCGCTTCAGAGCACGTGGAACATCCAATTCACGCGTACGGACAATGAGCAGCTGATGAGTTACGTCAAGTATACCGAAGATATGGAGAACGTCGTATGGTGTATCGCCAGCTTCGACTCGGAGTACCGCCAAAGCGGTTTTGTCGAGGTGCCCAAGCAATTGCTCGGCATCGGCCGCAACGTCAACCTGAGAGTGACGGACCTGCTTACCGGCGAGGTGTACCATTGGTTCAATGAGTGGAACTTCGTGGAGATCGACCCCGACAAGTACCCGGGCCACGTGTTGCTGGTTGAAAAAATGCAACGCTAGGCACTCCCGGCCGGCCTCCAAACAAGCGCTTATACCTGAACCTGTTATGCTGAAAGTCGTCCCCTATACCGGCGCTGCTGCACAAGAGCACCTGGATGCCCTGGCGCGCCTTCGGATCGAGGTTTTCCGGGAGTTCCCCTATCTGTACGACGGCAATATGGCTTACGAGCAGGCCTACCTTCAGGCCTTTATGGCGGGCGCCGACAGCCTGCTGGTGCTGGCATTTGATGATAAGCGCGTCGTGGGCGCATCCAGCGCGCTGCCTTTGGAATACGAGTCGGCGAACATTCAGCAGCCATTCATAGAACAGGGTTTCGACATCCGGCGCATCTTTTACTTTGGCGAGTCCGTCCTGCTCGGGCCTTACCGTGGGCAGGGCGTCGGCGTCCGCTTTTTTGAAGCGCGGGAAAGCTGGGCCCGGAAGCTGGGCCGGTTCGATATGCTGGCCTTCTGCGCGGTAGTCAGGCCAGATAGCCACCCTCTACGCCCCGAGGGATATGCCCCGCTCGATGCCTTCTGGCGACGCCGCGGCTTTGAGCCTACGGAGCTGTACTGCCAGATGTCATGGCAGGAGTTGTATGAGCCAGAAGAAACGCTCAAGGAGCTTCGCTTCTGGGTGAAAGATATTGGATGGTGGTTGCCTGCTGATCCTCGCTGGTGAAATCATAAAAAAAGCATTAACTTGTTCTACAATCTGATAAGCTATGAGCCTGGGGACAGCAATAAAAATGGATAACCTGATAGACGACATTCTCCGGATGGGCGGGGAACTGACGGTGAGGGGGCTTACCCGGGAGCAATTTATCATGCTGTCGGAGCAATATCCCGGCCTGCGTATGGAGCGGGAGAAAAAAATGAAGGATAGCTGGATTGCCAATGGTGTACGCCTGGCCTGGCTTATCGACCCTTTCGAAGAGAAAGCCTATATCTTCCGTGCCGATAAAGAGCCCGAAACCATTATTGGGTTTGATAAAGTGCTATCAGGGGAAGATGTACTTCCCGGTTTTGTATTGGAATTATCAGAGTTTAAATTGTTCGTTTAGCAGTAATGCTCTCATCGCTTTAATATCTTCCGGCCCGGTGCGGCAGCAACCGCCGATGAGGCGGGCTCCGGCACGGTACCACTCCAGGGGCAATTTTCCGAAACCATTCGCGTGGCTTCCTTCTATCCAGCAATGCCGGCGGGCGTCCCAGGTTTCTCCGCTGTTAGGGTAGGCCAGCAGGGGTTTCGAGCTTACCCGGCGGGCTTCGCCAAGCAGGGCGGTGATGTATTGTGGCGCGGTGCAGTTAATGCCGATAGCTATGGCCTGTGGGCATGCATCCGCGATGCGGGCGCCTTCCGTGAAACGTTCGCCCTGATTGAGGTGGCGGCCATCGCGGCAGCTGAAGCTGAGCCAGGCGCGTGCTTCCGGGAATTCCTCCAGCAGGCGTAGCAAGGCTTCTGCTTCTTCGGGGCAGGGGATCGTTTCGCAGGCCAGCAGATCGGGGCCAGCTTCCAGCAGGGCTTCCAGGCGGGGGCGGTGCCAGTCTGCCAATTCCCCAGCACTGAGCCCGTATTGGCCTCGGTATTCCGAGCCATCGGCAAGAAAAGCGCCGTAGGGCCCGATGGAGGCGGCAACCAGCGGAAACACCCTCCCTTCGCGTTCCGTTTCCGCTTCCCAGAACTGCCCGCGCGCTTCCTGCGCCAGGCGGACGCTGAGCTGCATCAGGCTCCGGGCGCGTTGCCGGGACAGGCCATGCTTCTCAAAGCCTTCAAAACTAGCCTGATAACTGGCCGTTATGGCCACATCGGCGCCGGCTATGAAATAGTCGTAGTGCAGCTGCCGGATAAGGGCAGGCCGTTCCATCAGTAGTTTGGCCGACCATAGCGAATCCTGCAGCTTAGCGCCACGGGCCTCCAGCTCGGTGGCCATAGCGCCGTCGAGGAAGAGCAGGGACTGGCCTTGTAGTATTGTTTCCATATTCATTATCGGCGTGGCCACTTATTCCGGATCGCGACCACTTATCCCATACAGTAAATAGTTGCAATCCATAAATTGTTATTTTGCTGTTGAGGATTCCTTAGTTGAAGTTTACTTAAAGTATAATGCGGCCCAAATGTTTTCATAATATTCATCTACTTGGCCTGCTATTGGGCTTTCCCTTGCTGTGGTATGCCTGTCAGGGTGCGGAAGGGCAGCCGGAGGGCGAAACGCCATCCTCTTTCACAAGCGTACAGCACAGCCCCCCTATACCTGTCAAGGCTCAAAAAAGGCTGCCTTTCGACATTTTCACTGTGGAAGACGGGCTTTGCAGCAACGCGGCCAATACCCTTCTGCTGGATTCCAGGGGTTATCTTTGGATCGCTACCGATGATGGGCTTAACCGCTATGATGGGCACCAATTCCGCCAGTACCAGAACAGCCCGGAAGATCAGAATTCCCTGTCGGATAACACCGTACTGGATATCATAGAAGATTCGCGAGGTGATATTTGGGTGCTGACACTGCAAAAAGGGCTATGCAGGCTTCAGGTAGCACAGGATAAATTTACGGCCTACTGCGATACGAGTGTGATGACGAGGCTAGGGTACCCTCGCCAGGAAATGGGCATAGATAAATATGACCGGATCTGGTTGAATTACCCATTAGCCTATTTCGATACCAAGACGGAACAATTTATAAAGATATCCGACAAGAATGCCCAGGGTTTCGGTGAAGGCCATAACGGAGACTTCTTCGCTGTCCTGGTAGAAGGGAAAGGCATTTCGAGCCTGGCCAAGCTCGATTACGCCATTGATACTTTTCAGGTGCTTATAATCGATAGCCTCGGCACAATTTCCTCTACGAACGATATAAAAGCCGGGCCAGACGGAGGGTTGTGGATCGGAACCCAAAATGGATCTCTGAGCAAGTACCTACCGGGATCGAACACCTTCATTGATTATGGCCGGTCGGTTACCCGTTCAACCATTAAGAACCTGTTTCCCTCACCGGACGGGCAGCAGCTGTGGGCGGCCACCTGGGGTGGCCTGGTGCGCTTCGCCCCAGGTTCCCATGAGCAGGATTCGATCATCAGGTACCGCCCGAATGAAACCGACCCCAGAAGCCTGCCTGTCGGACAGGCCCTCGACGTCCTGATCGACCGGCAAAGCAACCTCTGGGTGGCTACCCTGGGAGGAGGGTTATGTAAATATGCGCCTTCCCGAAATCAATTTGAACATTTTACACATCATCCCGGCGACAGTACCAGCCTGGCCGACAAGAATGTAGAGTGCATTTTTGAAGACAGCAAAGGCAGGGTATGGATAGGGACGAAAGGCGGTTTAAACCTCATGGGCCGGGACAAAGGCACTTTTCAGGTATTCCGCAACCGTTCCTGGACAAAGTGCTCGCCCGACATGGTATCGGCCATTAGCGAAGACACCGCTACCGGCCTTTTGTACATCGGTTTCTGGGGGGACGGCATCAGGGCATTCAACCCGGAAACCGGGCAGTTTACGGTACCACAAGCCACTAATATAAATATGGAGGCTTTTTTTGAGAAAAAACCCTGCCCAGGATTCATCAGGAATTTCACCTGGACAAAAGATGGAGCGCTATGTGCTGCCAGCTGGGGGGACGCCCTCCAACTGTACAAGCCTTCCGAACAAACGCTTCAATTTTTCATCCCAGACACTATACCCCCCACCCTTAGATCCAACCTCCTTAGTTTCGCCTATACCGACCAGGACGGCCTGCTCTGGATCGGCAACACCGAAGGCAAAGGCCTGCAAAGCCTTGACTGGAAGAAAGGGGAAGCCCACAGCATTTACGAGCCCGTGGCCAAGCGAAGAACCCCCTTTTCCGGCACCTTCACCGATTATTTGCCCGCCTTTTCCGACAGCACGCAGCTAGCGTCGGGCACGATCAATTACATTTTTGAAGACAGCAAAAAACGCTTTTGGCTAGGAACGCCCAAGGGGTTACACCTCCTGAACAGGGCCACCGGGCAGGCCCGCCGGTATGGGCTACAACATGGTTTTCCAAACGAAACGATCAACAGCATCATCGAAGACGACAACGGAAGGTTGTGGGTTACGACCAACAAAGGCCTATGCCAGTTTGACCCGGGCCAGGAACGAGTGGTGAAGGACTTCGAGGCCAAAGGCGGCCAGTTTTCGATGGCGTGCTTTAAAAACAAACGGGGAGAACTGTTCTTCGGAGGGTCGGACGGTTTTAACATATTTCATCCTGACAGCCTGAAATTTAACCGGCAACCGCCCCAGATGAGTTTTACCCAGCTCACCGTTAATGGCATCTCTCAAACCATCACCCTTTCCGGCCAGGATTTTACGTATGACATGAAAAATTTCACTTTTGAATTCTCCGCGCTCGATTTTTCGGAGCCTGACAATAATCTCTACCGATACAACCTGGAAGGGTACGACCCTAAATGGACCGAGCCGAGTTCAAAGAATTTCGCTGTGTACACCAATTTGCCGCCGGGAAAATATATAATGCGGGTGAAGGGCTGTAACAGCGATAACATCTGGAACGAAGCAGGCATACAAATGCCCTTCCGCATCCAGAAACCCTGGTGGTCGAGCTGGTGGTTCAGAATGTTTGCGATCTCAATACTGGCCGGCGGCGGCTGGTTCTTCTGGCAAAGAAGGATAAAAAAGATCCGGCATAAGCAGGAAGACCAGGAAAAGCTGATCAAGTATCTTCAGGTACAGACCCTGCAAGCCCAAATGAATCCGCATTTCCTGTTTAACGTATTGGCCTCTCTGCAAAATCTCATCCTCATAAGCGACACTCAAAAAGCGGATTATTATCTGGTCAACCTGTCCAGGCTGATCCGGAGTTATCTGTATTCCTCCTTAAAATCCGACTATTCCAAGGGCTATTCCAGCGAGAATGAGATCAGCTTAGCCGAAGAACTGGAATTGATACAGATGTTCATTGAATTTGAGAAGCTCCAGTACCAGGATAAGTTTGAATACCACATCGAATACGGCGATGCCGGGATCGTGCCAGAGAACCTTACGCTACCCCCTATGCTGCTGCAGCCCTATGTAGAAAATGCGATCAAACACGGCATTATGTATAAGGAGGGCAAAGGCAACCTTTGGATACAGGTCAACTACAACCAGGAATTCGAAGGGTTTACCATAACGATCAAGGATGATGGCGTGGGGATGCAAAGAGCAAAGGCCCTTCAAAACAAGTCGGTACGAAGGCATAAATCAAAAGGAAGAGAGCTTGCCCAAAAGCGGATCGAAGTGCTGCAGGAACTGGGATATCCAATCGTAGTACATACGGATTCTTCGGAATCCGGCACTACCGTCACCATAAAAATAGGCTAACATGAAGCCGAAGATCAATGCCATTATCGTGGAAGATATTCCTCACGACATCGACACTGTCTCGCGTTTTCTCAGAGAGGACAGCCCTTGGGTCAATGTCATAGGCACCTCAACTTCTCTGCTGAGAGCGGAGGAGCTGATCCAATCCTTGCAGCCGGACCTGGTCGTCCTGGACATTCAGTTCGAAGAGGAGGGCATGACCGCCTTTGACCTGCTGAAAAAGCTAAAAGAAAGCGAGGGGATCCGTTTTCAGATCATTTTCATGACCGCTCACAGCCGCTTTGATTATTACACCAAGGCCTTTGAATACGCTGCGCTCCATTTCATCACAAAGCCCATTGGCAGGGAGGGCCTGAAAGAAGCCCTTTCCAGGGTAAAAGTCCGTGAAGACCACGACCCTGCCATTTATGGCAACCAACTCAATGTATTGTTCGATTACCTGCTTTCTTCCTTCCAAAACCAGGATATCGTTATTCAAATGCCCAACGGCACCCATCAGATCGTAATGGTCAACGACATCCTCTATCTGAAGGCCGATGGCAAGTACACCTGGGTCTATTTAACCGACAACCGCCAGCTTTACGCCGATAAAAACCTGGGAGAGTATGCCAAGATACTGGTCGAAGACTTTGATTTTTTCCGCATCCATCACAGCACGGTCATCAACATGGCTAAAGTGTCGAGCTTTATAAAACGGGCCAAAGAAATAGAGATCAGCGATAATAAACGGAAGATACTCCTGCCTGCTTCCCGGCGCAGGTTCGAAGAATTCCTGAAATACAGGGAAAACAACCCTAAACAATTTAAAAACATCAAGGGCGACGGGTTTCAGGACCTGCTGCGCCGATGGTTTAACCGCCCTTTGGGCTAAAAAAGGCCACTTTTCGCTATCAAATCCGGCCTCCAAACAAGCTCTTTAATTCCGATACCGAATATCCTGCATACTGACCAGCTATTCTGCATGGACACCAACTGTTCTGCCCTATTTTTCAATAAAAAAAAAGAGGTATAGGTTTGAGATATCACTAACCTAAATTCTCTAAACCTTGAGAGCTTGTTTGGAAGCCGCCCTTTGGGCTCCAAACAAGCTCTGAAACAACTAACCATGAAGAAACTGCTGCAATTCATCTTGGCCTGTGTCATCCTTGGATTAGTGAATACTCCATTGGCCAGAGCCCAGCAAACTTTCGGGTATCCGGTAAACGGAACGAATGTTAGTACTAACTGCTACTTTGGAGACAACTGTGCAAGCCCCCCCGATCAACATACCGGAGTGGATTTTACTGATGATGTGAATGGAACCACAATTAAGGCGGCGGCTGACGGAAAAGTTCACTACATGATCACCTGGCAGGGAAATGACCATGGAATGGGTACGACAATAATCATACAGCATCGCCTCAGCAATGGATTGACCAGATATTCTCTCTATGCTCATTTGAACTCCTCTGCAGCCGGCCTGTCTGAAGGAAGCTTAGTGGACAAAGGCCAAACTATTGGGGTTATGGGTGCAAGTGGGTATGACTGCGCCACATATTGGTGTAACACCAATTGTTCTTCGCCGGTAGGCTGTTCCAATACCCACCTACATTTTGAAGTCAAAAATTCAGGGATCTTGAGCAATCCATCAGGCACTGGCACTTACTATGGGTACACCCCCAATGCTCCAGGCGGCTATGGCTATCAGGATCCCTTATACTACATCAATAATAACAGTATTACGGTGATTCCACAACCGGATCTGATCACTCCTGCTAACGCTGCATCGAATGTGCCAACCAATGCCATTCTTGATTGGGCAACCGTAGCCGGGGCTACAAATTACCGCATACAAATAAAAGTAGGAAGTTCGTCGGGATGGACTCCAGAAAATGGATTCACTTCCAGTTCGGGAACATCTTCCTCCATACCAGTAAATACCACTACCGGGGCCACCTCTCTTTGGTCGGGCAATCTTTCCCCCAATACTACCTATTATTGGACCGTGCGTGTTGCAAACAACAGCACCAACTCTTTCTATTGCAATCCAATTAGTTTTACGACTTCGGCCGCTTCCACCGCAGCAACCCCCACCAGCGTCAGCGCCTCCGACGGCACTTACACCGACAGGGTCCGCATCAACTGGTCCAGCTCCGCGCCCTACAAAAAGGTATGGAGGAACACCTCCTCCAGCACTTCCGGCATGACCGCCCTGACCGGGTGGATCACCGCCAGCACCTTCGACGACTTTTCCGCTTCACCCGGCGTCACCTATTACTACCGCGTGCAGGCCGCCAACTCCAGCTCCGGTTCCGGCGCTTCCGCTTACAGCTCCTACAATTCAGGCTATCGGGCCGCTTCCACCGCAGCAACCCCCACCAGCGTCAGCGCCTCCGACGGCACTTACACCGACAGGGTCCGCATCAACTGGTCCAGCTCCGCGCCCTACAAAAAGGTATGGAGGAACACCTCCTCCAGCACTTCCGGCATGACCGCCCTGACCGGGTGGATCACTACCAGCACCTTCGACGACTTTTCCGCTTCACCCGGCGTCACCTATTACTACCGCGTGCAGGCCGCCAACTCCAGCTCCGGTTCCGGCGCTTCCGCTTACAGCTCCTACAATTCAGGCTATCGGGCCGCTTCCTCCGCAGCAACCCCCACCAGCGTCAGCGCCTCCGACGGCACCTACACCGACAGGGTCCGCATCAACTGGTCCAGCTCCGCGCCCTACAAAAAGGTATGGAGGAACACCTCCTCCAGCACTTCCGGCATGACCGCCCTGACCGGGTGGATCACTGCCAGCACCTTCGACGACTTTTCCGCTTCACCCGGCGTCACCTATTACTACCGCGTGCAGGCCGCCAACTCCAGCTCCGGTTCCGGCGCTTCCGCTTACAGCTCCTACAATTCAGGCTATCGGGCCGCTTCCTCCGCAGCAACCCCCACCAGCGTCAGCGCCTCCGACGGCACCTACACCGACAGGGTCCGCATCAACTGGTCCAGCTCCGCGCCCTACAAAAAGGTATGGAGGAACACCTCCTCCAGCACTTCCGGCATGACCGCCCTGACCGGGTGGATCACTACCAGCACCTTCGACGACTTTTCCGCTTCACCCGGCGTCACCTATTACTACCGCGTGCAGGCCGCCAACTCCAGCTCCGGTTCCGGCACTTCCGCTTACAGCTCCTACAATTCAGGCTATCGGGCATCGGGTAGCGGGAGCTCCGCGCCAGGCAATGACAACCCATGCAGCGCCACCACACTTAGCGCCTCCAGCAGTTGCAGCTCAACCGGCGGAACAACTATAAATGCCACCAATACAACCAACCCGGCACCGCCTACCGGTTGCACCTATTATGGGAAGGACGTCTGGTTTAAAGTACAGATCCCATCAAGTGGTATCGTAACCATACGAACGACAGCAGGAACCTTAACAGACGCGATGATGGCATTGTATTACGGTAGCTGCTCTTCGCTCCAGGGTATCGTTTGCGAAGACGACAATTCCAACGGCAATGGCAGTTGGATGCCGGTCATCACCGTCAGCGGGTATAGCCCCGGCACCTGGATATATGCCAGAATATGGGGTTATAATGGAAGCACAGGTACTTTCTCGGTATGCGCCATGAATTATTCCACCGTCAATCTGGTGGGCGATAACAACGCAGACGAAGTTGCACCGGAAATAAGGCGTGAGAAAACGTCCTTCCGCATTTACCCCAACCCTTCTCCAAGCGGGCAGGAAGTGACGTTTGAGGTAGTCGTTGGCCAGGAGGAAACGGGGCCGGCCCAGATATACATTACAGACATCACAGGCAAAACAATAGAGGCCATTGATTTAGGCCATCTCGATCAAGGTGTGAACACTTATCGTTATCACAGCGGAAAACTGCCGCCGGGGCTCTATCTTGGGGCCATACATTCAAAGGCGTTCAGCCAGGCTGTCCGATTCAGCATATTGGAATAATGGCAGAATCCCGTTAAGAGCCTGTCAGGAGGCTGGCTTCCTGGCAGGCTCTGTTTTCGAATTTCAGAAAAAATTACATCAAGAATAAACATGAAAAAAAAGAACACCATTTCGCTATTGCTATTGGCATTTGCTTTCAAGATCGGGGCCATTCATGGGCAAAGTAAATTGGACCTGGAATATCTGGACAATACTGCCTGGGTCATCACATGTCACGATGGTGAAAATAAATACTATAAAGATATCAGGGTGTTAATTGGAACGGGCAAGCATTTAAGTGAATTGAATGATAAATACCCTTCCTGGGCCGAAGTACACGTTCTGCTTCCTGTAACTTATCAATACATTGCCGCAGAGGGGCTCAATCCCACTTACAACGAGTATACTGCTCTAAGCAGAACGGCAAAGGATAAATTGATAGAAAGTATTAGAGCTGACCCTGAAAAATATTTTGATGTCCCCTTTCCTTCCTTTGAATCTATAACACAAGAGAAGATTACGCGAAAGCGAAGAGCGTTTCAGCATCAGCTATTATATTTTGAGTATCATATTCAGCTCTTGTTTGTACTTAAAGAAGTAAACACGTTTTATGGCCATGAAGCTTATGTGGCCGATGCCTTGAATACCTCACGCTGCCAGTTTAAATTATTAAAAGAGCTTATTGGAAACAATGGATTTGCCTGCCGCCAGGAATATTTAACGTTAAGAAGCCGCGCATTGAAAGAACTCATTCTTCACTTTAAAAACAATTTGAGCGTCCAGGATCATGCTGCGGGCCTGCTCTCAAGCCTTGAATTACCCTGCAGCATAACAAAAGAGGCCCTTGATAATAATCATAGAAACATCATCGCCAGTATTACGGAAATACTCCGTGGGAAACCGGATAAATTCGGTGAATATCACGCCGGCCTTGAATTTAATCAATTTGACAAAGAAGAACTAGAGCGTTTGGGCCAGATCCATATTATCAGGTATAAAGAATCCACCTTTGAAGATATCAGGTTCATGAATGCCGTTACCTTTATCCCCAATAAAAAGCTAGGTAATTGCCTGTTTTACTATGATGTAGAAGATAAGCTCGTAGAACCTTACTGGTGCAGTGAGTGCAGGGAAGGATTTGCCGTTGGCGACACCGTCGTGATCGAGAGTGGAATGGCAAATGTCCCGATCACATACATCGGACAAGTTTTAAAAGGGAAACCTGCGGGGGATGGAACCATGTATGGAAGGACGTCCGCTTCAAGCTATTTCGAAAAATCCGGGCACTATATAGAAGGAGGCCTTGAGGGCCTGGCGGTACTTGATTTTTCAGGAAGTTTATTCCAGGGAAACATCAAGAGACTGGTAATAAACTGTAAAAAAGGCCAACCGGATGGAGAAGGTTATGCCTTCGATACCCAAGGGGAGTATTGCGCAACCTGCTATTTTAAAGATGGAGACTTTGAAAGGTGCGTCCATAAAATTCCTAAACAATGGATTGAAAACATTAAAAATATTGCAACCATAGGCAGTGCTTTAGCCGCCTATGTATACTTCAAGTCGTACGCGAAGAATCTTGCAGAGCACTCTGTAAAAAAAGCGAGCGCCGATCCTGCTTTAAACTGTCAATTCTCATTAGAAGCGCTTGACAAAACAGCAAGTGTATCTGACGGGAATGGCGGGTATAAAAACATTCAATTGTATAATATGCATTGTGAAAAGTTGTTCTCCATCACCGCTTTTCCAAAATATGTGTACGAATTAAGATCGAACGATGGCCCCCAAAAAGCCGGATGGTATTCCTATGATCCCGGTTCTTTTGGTGCAGATGAATACCTGGGGGCCACAGCACAGGAAGCAGCCAACTATCGTTGCATGTGTAATGCCGAATAGTGCGGCGGCCCATAGCGCCCCCTGTAAGCCTGGCGGCCTGTGCCTTTTTTTATTGTCTGTTAGTATATCGTTCATCTATCCAAAGCCAATTTCAATCATGAAAAACCTTTTACGCTTATTGCTGCTCTTTTCCCCTTTATGGTCGTTCGGGCAACCCACGCAGGCCACCCTGCTGGGCCACTGGTCGGACCCTGGTATTGTACCGGCCTTTTTCGACAACCCCTACCACGACGTATGGGGCATTGTGGTAAATGATAAGGAATATGGGGTAATCTCCTCTACTTCGGGCCTTCACATCTTCGCCCTCAGTGATATATCGGAATCGGAGCCCATGGAACCGGTGGCGTTTGTGCCGGGAACCGCCCAGGGCAACGGCATCAGCCACCGGGATGTTAAATCCTATCAGCACTACCTCTACGGAGTGGCCGACGAGGGGCCCAGCGCGCTGCAGGTGATCGACGTAAGCGGGTTGCCGGATGGTGCTGAGTTGGTGTATGAGTCCAATGAATTCTTCACCACTGCCCACAACATCTTCATCGATGAGGACAACGCCCGGCTTTACATTGCCGGGAGCGCAGGCCATAGCCTGAAGGTGTTATCGCTGGAAAACCCCGAACATCCGGAATTACTGGCGTCGTTTCCCAATTCGGAATATCCCGTGCCTTATATCCACGACCTTTATGTACGTGACAATATCGCCTACCTGCACGCCGGGCAGGCAGGTTTCATCGTCGCCGATTTTACCGATGCGGCACACCCCGTATTGCTGGGCACTATGGACACCTATCCGCAGCAGGGTTATAACCATTCCGGCTGGCTGTCGGATGATGGCCTGTACTACTATTTGTGTGATGAAACCCACAGCTCCGATGTCAAGATCGTGGATATGAGCGACCTTGACGCCATACGCGTCGTTTCCACGATGAACGCCGCCTCCCACCTGTTGGAGATCCCGCATAACGTGTACCTGAAGGACGGATTGTTATACGTATCCTATTACTACGATGGCCTGCAGGTATTCGATGTGTCGAACCCGCTCTTTCCACGCCGGGTGGCGTATTACGATACTTATGACGGCCCCGATGAAGACTATTTCGCAGGGGCATGGGGCGTATTTACGATGCCTTCCGGAAAAGTATTGATATCGGATATGAACAATGGGTTGTACGTATTCGGCCCTATCGGATCACCCCCGAACACTGTTGTTACGCCTGATATTTCCAAAATACTGGGCTGCCAGGGAGAAACTACAGAATTCTCCCTTCTTGTCGGCGATGCCTTATCGGGAGAAGTAACGATCAGCACGGAAGGCACTTCACCCGGGCTGGATGTCAGCCTCAGCACGACAACGGCCATGCCGGGAGATATCGTTGAAGGCAGCATCACGCCCAATGTAGCAGGTGAAGGCCTGGTTGTCGTATTCAACGTGACGGACGGAGCGAACGGAGGCAGCAGCCAGATACCCGCCTACATCATCGGGCCTCCCCCCGCCCCAAGCCTGCTCGCCCCGCCGGACAACAAAGTAAACGTTCAGCTCAATCCGTTCTTCCTCTGGATCAACAACGGCCAGATCCATCCCAGAGTGTTCGAGCTCTCTACGGATAGCGTTGGTTTTGAGGCTAATATCGTTTATTCTGCTTCCGTGCCCGGCAACTCCCATTCGCTACAGATGATGCTGGAAAGCGGCGCCACCTATTACTGGCGCATCGTCACGACAGGGGAATGCGGGGAAAGCATATCGGAAGTATTTTCCTTCACCACTCAGGCCGTGAATGCCCTGGCGGAGATCGGCGGCAACAGCTTCCAGCTTTTCCCGAACCCGGCTTCGGACAGGTTATGGCTCACGTTTGAGGGCCCGCTGGATGAAGCGCTGCAGGCCGGCCTACTGCAGGCCGACGGGCGTAAAGTACGTACAGCTCAGTTGGCGCCAGGCGCCACCCGGCTCGAACTGGGCCTAGCCGGGCTACAGCCCGGCCTGTATTTCCTGCGCCTGTCTACAGGCGAACAGTCTGTTACCAGGAAAGTCGTGATCGATTAGAAAACCGTGGCCCGGCGTTCTTTTTTTTGTTCCGGATGCCGGGCCAGTTTCATACAAAAAAAATTGTAGCTGCCAGGTTATTGACGTATTTTCGGCGTAGTCCAAAAAAAACTCTGCGTTTGTACCTGTTAGGCTACGACATTGGAAGTTCCGCCATAAAGGCAGCGTTGGTCCATGCGGAAACCCGCCATGTAACGGGTATTGTCCAGTATCCGGAGCACCAGATGGACATGATATCCCGCCACCGTGGCTGGGCCGAACAACAACCGGAAGTATGGTGGCATGATTTCAGTTTTGCCACCCAGCGCTTGCTGGAGCAGACGGGAGTACGGCCGAAAGACATACAGGCGATCGGCATAGGTTATCAGATGCATGGCCTGGTGCTGATCGACAAGGAGCAGCGAGTATTGCGCCCCTCTATTATTTGGTGTGACAGCCGGGCAGTCGCTATCGGGCAGCAGGCCTTCCAGGAGCTGGGTGAGGAATATTGCCTGAAAGAGTTGCTCAATTCGCCAGGCAACTTCACGGCTTCCAAGCTGAAATGGGTGAAGGACAACGAGCCCGGGGTGTATGAAAAAGCTGACAAGCTCCTGTTGCCGGGCGATTTCATCGCTATGAAGCTCACAGGAGAAGCGATGACGACCATCTCGGGCCTCACCGAAGGCATTTTCTGGAACTATCTGCAAAACAAACCCGACGATGCGCTGCTTCGGCATTACGGGCTGCGGGAAAGCCTGCTGGCAGATACCGTCCCTGCCTTCTCCATACAAGGCAGAGTGACCCCAAAGGCTGCGGAGCGGACCGGCCTGGCAGTGGGGACGCCGGTCACTTACAGGGCGGGCGACCAGCCCAACAACGCCCTGGCGCTCAACGTCCTGCACCCGGGAGAAGTAGCCGCCACCAGCGGCACCTCCGGCGTGGTATACGGCATAGTCAGCCAGCCTGTTTTTGACCGCAAATCGCGGGTCAATTCCTTCGCCCATGTCAATTACGAAGAAAGATCCGACCGGATCGGCGTATTGTTGTGCCTCAATGGGGCCGGCATTGAATACAGCTGGATCAAGCGGCAGGTGGCCCGGAGCGAGCACTCCTACAACGACATGGAGCGCATGGCCTCTACCGTGCCGGTCGGTTCCGACGGGCTGTGCCTGCTACCCTTCGGCAACGGCGCCGAACGCATGCTGGAAGACCGAAACCTGAATGCGCACATCTTCAACCTCGACTTCAACCGCCATACCCGCGCACACCTTTACCGGGCTTCTCTGGAGGGCATCGCCTTTTCCTTTGTATACGGCCTGAACATCTTAAAGGAGCTGGGCCTAAACGTGGATGTAATTCGGGTTGCCAACGACAACATGTTCCAGTCAAAGATCTTTTCCACTACCATTGCTACCATGCTAGGCAGCCAGATCCAAGTTGTGGAAACGACGGGGGCCATTGGCGCGGCCAGAGCGGCCGGGGTGGCCATCGGGGTGTTCGGAACGCTGGAGGATGCTCTGGAGGATGTCAGGCCTGCTGCGATATACCAGCCTGAGATCAACCTGGCGATCTGCCAGCAGGCATACAACTACTGGGAATCACGCCTGAAACTGGCGATGGAGGAGCGCCTGGCCGGCCAGCGGGCAACTGACGCCGGGGCAACCGAGAAGGCCGAAGAGCTGAAAAAGGAGGTCCGGCGTTACAACAAAGAACTGGCGGCATCCAAGCTGCAACTGGACGCGGCCAATAAGTTCCTTGCCGATGTGCGGGCCAGCATTCAGAAGGCAGAGGGAGCCCACGCATTGCCGGAATTGGCAAAGCTGTTGCAACAAATCGATACCCGCCTCAATAACAGCCGGGATTGGGAAGATTTTGAGATACACTTCGGCCTGCTCCACAACGATTTTTTTGAAAAGCTCAACAGTATATGCCCAGGCATGTCACTGCAGGAACTAAAGATGTGCGCCTATCTGAAAATGAAGCTCAGCACCAAAGAAATGGCCAGCCGCCTGGGGCTTTCCATCCGGGGTACAGAAACCTGCCGGTACCGGTTACGCCAGAAATTAGGCCTTAGCAAAAGGGAGAACCTACTGGCTTTTCTGGAGGCCCTTTCCACAGAGTGACGTAATCGTGGCGTAATATTTTTTTCATTTGACGAATAATTGCAGTGTGCCATAATTTTACATTCTCTTTTTCTTTACCTTCCTTTGTTCTGTAATTCTTTTTATCTATAAAATTTTATTCAAGAAAGGGATTGTTTTTCAAAATTCATTTAAGGTTGTAACACCATATAGTTTGTATGAAACTTTAAGACTACGCAACCAACAGGCCGCTGAATACTTCAATTCCAGTAATTTCAGTCGTTCTGTTGCACAGCAAACGATCTTCCCTTTCGCTCTTTTTATTTTTTGCGAATCCCCAAGCCGCACGACGGCCACCGCGGGCAATTTTCAGCACACTAGTTGAAAGGATCTGGATTATTTTTTTGCCTCTTGAAGCAATCGATTGCACAAAACACGGCCAAGAGAGAGGCAAATGAAGTACAAGCAAGCCCCGCAGGCGGCCCAGAAGTTGAAAAGAGCGAAAGCCTCGTGCTTCTCATTTTTATGCTTAGCTTAAGTTTCATGCATTATTGGGTTTTGCTCCGGCTTTTCAGTGGAAAAGCCCAGGAGCAAAACTATATAAGGCCTACCTGTATGCGTCGGGTGGCCACAAGCTCGGGTAACTAAATTCAAGCGATTATGACGAAACCTTTCATTTACCCTCCTTACAAAAAAGCACCTCCATAAAGGCAATGTGCCATTTATTGAAGGTGCCAAACAATTAGGTAAAATTTAACAACTTAAGTATGAAACGAAATTACTTCTCTAAACTCCGAGGCCTATATTGCCTTCTTTGGCGGGGGGGAAGCGCGCTGCTGCTCATGCTGGCGTTTGCCGTGGGGCTCTCCGCTCAAACCGTTCGGTTATCTGGTACTGTAACAGATGAGAACGGCCTTGGTTTACCTGGCGTGAGCATATTAGTACAAGGAACGACCACAGGTACTGTATCCGACGTCGACGGAACGTATCAGCTGGCCGCCGAAAAAGGGGCCGCTCTGGTCTTCTCCTTCACCGGATATTCATCACAAACTATCACCGTGGGCAGCGAAACCACCATCGACGTCCAGATGCAGCCCAGCGCGGAAGTCCTCAGCGAGGTGGTCGTAACGGGCTACCAGACCCAGCGCAAGCGGGATATCTCCGGGGCCGTTTCCGTAGTGAGCGCCGAGGATATGGAAACCATCGTAGCCAGTTCCTTCGCCCAGAAGCTGGCCGGGCGCGCGCCAGGCGTCACCGTTTCTACCTCCGGAGCACCGGGAGACGTAGCGAACGTTAGGATCCGGGGGATCTCTTCTTTCGGTAGCAACGACCCGCTTTACATCATCGACGGCATCCCCGTCCAGGATAAAGGCAACCTGAACATCAACCCCAATGATATTGAGTCGATGCAGGTGCTGAAGGATGCTTCTACGGCTTCCATCTACGGCTCCAGGGCCTCTAACGGCGTGATCGTGATCACCACCAAACAGGGAAAGGCCGGAAAAACCAAGGTTTCCTACAGCGGCTCCATCTCCGCCGTGCAACCGGTAAAAGGCTGGAACGACATCCTGATCACGGATGCCAGCGAATACCTGGACATGACCAAGCAGTTCTTCGAAAACGGCGGCGCTGCATTGCCCTCCTACGTACAGAACGGCCAACTGACCAAATACATTTACCCGGCCTCCAACAGCGTTGACGAATCCTCCTACGACCGCTTCAACAACCCGATCATGCTGACCAGCAACGGTACCGACTGGTGGGATGAGATCACGCGCACCGGCATGACGCACGACCATACGCTGACGGTATCGGGTGGCACCGAAAACGCCGTTTTCGCCATCAGCGCCGGTTATCTGGGCCAGCAGGGCGTACTGGTGTTCAACGACTTCACCAGAGCGAACCTGCGCGCGAACAGCCGTTTCAACATCGGCAAGCGGGTCCGCATCGGAGAAAGCTTTAACATTGCCAGAAGGACCTCCGTCAACAACCCCGCACAATCTGAGCAGGGTACCCTTTCCCAGGTCTACAAGATCGCCCCGATCATCCCGGTTTACGATATCGGTACTTCTACCAACAGCGATGGGAAACGCGATTCTTTCGGCGGCTCCAAAACGCAGAACACCGGTAACTCTGACAACCCCTACGCCAGGTTGTTCCGCGGCCAGGACAACTGGGGCCGCACCCTCAACATCCTGGGTAATATCTATGGTGAGGTCGACCTCATCCAAGGCCTGACCTTCCGCACGGCCTACAATGTGGACCTCAACAATTTCAACAACCGGAGCTTCTCGTTCAGGACGCCTGAGAACCAGGAAAACCAGGGCGCGCAAAACTTCCAGGAGAACTGGAACAACGGCTTCACCTGGACCTGGACCAATACGCTGAGCTACAATACCAACCTGGGCGAGAGGCACAGCCTGGGCCTCCTCGCAGGTTACGAGTCCATCAAAGGGTCTTACCGGAATATCTTCGGCGGGCTGAACAACTACTTCACCACCGACGTAAACATCTGGTACCTCAACCCGGCCTTCGGCAACCCCGACACCCGCTCAGTGAACTCGGGTGGCAGCGAAAGCGCCCTGCTCTCCACTTTTGGAAAGGTCGATTACTCCTTTGACGATACCTACTTCATCAGCGCGACCATCAGGCGGGACGGTTCTTCCAGGTTCTCTGAAGGCTTCAAGTACGGTACGTTCCCTGCAGCTTCCGTCGCATGGCGGGCCTCCAACCTCCTGTTCCAGGGCAGCGACTTAGTCTCCGACCTCAAACTGCGGGCCAGCTGGGGGAAAACGGGTAACCAGAACATCCAGGACTACAACTATCTGGACCTTTACGGCGGCTCGATCGGCAGCGCCTTCTACGACATCAATGGCACGAACAACTCTGCGGTCACGGGTTATACGCAAACCAGCATCGGTACCCTTTCGCTCGGTAGCGACACCAAGTGGGAGGAAGCGGTGAGCCTGAACTTCGGCGTAGACGCCGCTTTTTTCAATGACAAGCTGACGCTGGTACTGGACGTATACAGCCGCGAAACGAACGACCTGTTGTACAACGCCCCGCTACCCGGCACCGCCGGCATCGCCATCGCTCCGTTCCGCAACGTCGCATCGATGAAGAACAACGGTTTCGATATCGGCCTGGGCTACCGCAACCGGGTATCCGCCGACTTCAGCTGGGATGCCAGCCTGAACTTCAGCAGGTATGTCAACGAAGTGACCAAGATCGACGGCGAATCCACTTTCTTCTACCCGAATGCCCAGCAGGGCCGCATCGACAACCGCCTGCCGGAAGAGATCAACATCAACCAGATCGGTTATCCCATTTCTTCCTTCCGCGGTTATGTCGTCGATGGCAAGTTCCTGTCGCAGTCCGACCTGGATGCCCTGGACCAGACGGGTAAGACCCTGGGCGGCCTGAGGTTCAAGGACCTCAACGGCGACGGCCAGATCAACGATGAAGACATCACGATCATCGGCAACCCGCACCCCGATTTCACTTTGGGCCTCAACCTGGGCGCATCGTACAAGAACTTCGATTTCACGGCCTTCCTGTTCGGTTCGTTCGGCAACGAGATATTTAACTACACCAGGTTGTTCACGCACTTCCGCCAGTTCTTCGCCAACGTAGACCGCGACTACTATCTGAACAACGGCAAAGGCGACCTTCCCGCGCTGAACGTCAACGATACCGGCAGCCGGTCTTCCAGCACCTATTATGTTGAAGATGGCTCGTATATACGCCTTGGCCTGTTACAGGTCGCCTACAACCTGCCCGCAGGTGTTGGCAACGGCATAGGCCTGAGCAAGCTGAAAATTTACGTACAAGGGCAGAACCTGTTCACCATTACCGACTACAGCGGCCTGGACCCCGCCCTGTCGAACGCGAACATCGGGGATTACAGCGGCAACGTCAGAGGCAACTACCTGAACGACCTCTGGACGGGCTTCGATATCGGCCAATATCCGAGCAACAAGCTGTTCACACTCGGCCTGAGCGCTGACTTTTAATTAACTGTTCATTAAAGTGATGAAATGATGAAAAACAAACTGATCATACTGTCCACCTTAATTGCGGTAATGGCGGTAATATGGGCGTGCAGCGAGGATTTCCTTGATACGCCGGCTCAGGGCGCCATTTCGAGCGATGCACTGAGCAGCAGTGAGGACGGCGTGAACGCCAGCCTCATTGCCGTATACAAAATGCTGAACGGCTTTACCAATACGGTGGGCAATACCTGGGGCTCCGCTCCTTCCAACTACATGTTCGAATCGGCCAATGATGACCAGCACAAAGGCTCCGAACCTTCCGACAACCCCGACGGGTACTACGAGATCTCTCTGTACCAGTGGTCGACCAACCTGGGCGTGTTCAGGCATAAATGGGGCGCCGTCTATGAAGGGGTCAAGCGGGCCAACAACGCCATCAACATCGCCAATGCCTACAAAGAGAAAGGCGGCAGCGAAGACTTTATCAACCGCGTTATCGGCGAGGCTACCTTCCTCAGGGCCTGGTACCACTTCGAGGCCTACAAGATCTTCGTGAACGTACCGTACTACTTCGAGACCGACACGGACTTCCGCAAGGCCAACGACCAACCCGTACTGCCGCTGATCATAGCCGACCTGGAAAAGGCGATCACGCTGCTTCCGGAGAACAAAACGGCCGTAGGGCGGGTCGATAAAACGGTCGCACAGGCGTTGCTGGGCAAGGTCAAAATGTTCAACAAGGACTTTGTCGGGGCCAAGGCCGAACTGGCGAAGGTCGTCAGTTCCGGGAAGTACGCGCTGACGCCTTGTTATAACGACAACTTCACCATCGCCACCCAAAACAGCTCCGAATCGCTGTTCGCCGAACAGGCTTCCGTCAACGACGGTGACGGGAACGCCACCAACTCCAACTTCCTGGAGCGCCTGGCGGCGCCGCATACCGGCTCGTACTCCGGCTGTTGCGGCTTCAACAACCCCACCCAGGATTTCGTCAACAACTTCAGGGTAGACGCTAACGGGCTTCCCGTTGACAACTGGAATTCGGAAAAAGTGGTGGTCGGCACCGGCCAGACGGTTGACCCCCGCCTCGACTGGAGCGTAGGCCGAACTGGCGTCCCCTATCTCGACTGGGGCGACCATGAGATCGAGTGGATCCGCGGCCTGGGCTGGGCAGGCGTTTTCAGCCCGAAGAAGAACATGAAACTGGTATCGGACCCAGAGGGCCCGGGCTGGACGACGGGCCAGCTGCACGCCAAAAACGTCGAGTTCATCCGCTATGCTGACGTGCTGTTGCTGCTGGCCGAAGCGGAAGTGGAAACGAACGGCGACCTGGAAAACGCCCGAACACTCGTGAATATGGTGCGTCAAAGAGCAGGCAACTGTGCGCAAGGCCCCAACGGAGGCCCCCTTGCCGTACCCATCGACGACCCCTCCATCACCTGGGCGAGCTACAAGGTTGGGACCTACCCCGGCCCCTGGACCGACCAGGCGGCGGCCCGCAAGGCCGTCAGGAGAGAGCGGAGGCTGGAGCTGGGCACCGAAGGGCACCGCCTGTTCGACCTGAGAAGGTGGGGCGTCCTGGAGGATGTCGTTACGACTTACATGGCCTATGAAAAAACGGTCGTAAACAACGTCAACGGCACCGATGTTAGGATTGGCTGCCTCGACGCTGCCGGGCCGGTATTACCAAGACATTACGCCTTCCCTATACCTTCGACGGAAGTAGAGCTATCGAATGGTGCGCTGCAACAAAACGAAGGATTCTAGTGCTTTTTTTTAGATAACATTAATCAGGAGGAAGAGGCGGCATCATTCGTGGTGCTGCCTCTTTTCTATAAACCGCTATATATCGTTCTGAGGGCTTTTGTTTACTTTACATTAAATCCTCAATTACCGTGAATTTCAACCGATCCATCGTTCTGTTTTTCGTCCTGTCTGTGCTAACGGCCTGCAAACCATCTGGCAACGAAACGGATGGCGGGGCAGGCTTCACCCTCATCAGCAGTAAACATTCGGGCATCACCTTCAACAATAAGGTGGAAGACCAGCAGGATTTCAACATCCTTACTTACCGCAATTACTACAACGGCGGAGGCGTGGCCATTGGGGACATCAACAACGACGGGCTCAACGACCTCTTTTTTACCGCGAACATGCTGCCCAACAAGCTCTACCTGAACAAGGGCGATTTCAGGTTCGAAGACATCAGCGAAAGTGCGGGCGTCGGCGGCACGCATTACTGGAGCACGGGCGTGGCCTTTGCCGATGTCAATGCCGACGGGCTGCTGGATATCTATGTCTGCAACTCCGGCGATATTTCCGGCGCCAACAGGGAAAACGAGCTGTTCATCAACAACGGCAACCTCACGTTCACGGAAAGCGCCGCGGCCTACGGCCTGAATGATGACGGTTATTCCACCCATGCCGCTTTCTTCGATTACGACCTCGACGGCGACCTCGACTGCTTCGTCCTCAACAACAGTTATACCGACCCCAAGCGCATAGCCTCCAATGCTTCCGGCAGCCGGAAGAACTTCGGCGCTCCGGGCGGCGACCGGCTGTACGAACAGCAGGGCGGCAGGTTCGTTGACGTGACGGAAAAGGCCGGCCTGTTCTCGGGAGATATCGATTTCGGCCTGGGCGCCTCGGTAGGCGATATCAACAACGACGGTTACCCCGACATCTACGTATCGAATGACTTCTGGGAAAGGGACTACCTGTACCTCAACATGCAAAACGGCACTTTCAAAGAGGTGCTGCCCGATCAGATGGACTACATCTCCGCCAACAGCATGGGGGCCGACATCGCCGACATCAACAACGATGGCTATCAGGATATTTTCAGCACCGACATGCTGCCCGCCAGCAACTATCGCATGAAGTCGGCCCTGATGATAGAGGAATACCACCTGGAAGGCCTGAAGTGGCGGAACAGCTATTTTTACCAGTACATCCAGAACTGCCTGCACATCAACAAAGGGGACGGCGCTTTCCACGAGCTGGCCTTTTTCTCCGATGTGGCCGCTACAGACTGGAGCTGGGGCGCGCTCATCTTTGACATGGACAATGACGGCAGAAAGGACATCTTCGTCAGCAACGGGATCTACCACGACATTACGGACCTGGACTTCATCAACTTCCTGGCCGACGAAGAGCAGTTAAAAAAAGTGGTCAAAGAGAGCGGCAGGGTCGATTTCCGGGATTTCGTCGGTTACCTGCCGCACAACAAGCAGCAAAACTTCGCTTTCATCAACCAGGGCGGCCTGAGGTTCAAGAACAAGGCCGCGGAGCTGAACCTTGGCCAGGAGAGCTACAGCAACGGCTCGGCCTATGGTGACCTCGACAATGACGGGGACTACGACCTGGTGGTGAACAACGTCAATATGGAGGCCTTTGTCTACCGCAACAACGCAGCAGGCCAAGCGGGCAAAGGATTTATAAAGTTCAAGTTGAAGGGCAGCACAAGCAACCCCTTTGGAGTGGGTACTCTGGCCAGGATACACTATCAGGGGCAAACGCAGGTTAGCCAGGCCATGCTCTCCAGAGGGTTTCAAAGCTCTGTCGACCCCGACATCATATTCGGCATCGGCGACTGGCCCCGGGTTGATTCGGCACAGATCATCTGGCCTGACGGTAAATACGAAGTGCTGAAGAACCTGCAGCCCAACAGCATCGTAACGGCCGATCATGCCCGGGCATCGGGAAAATACGCCCAGCCAGCGCCGCCGGCCGGCCCTGCCTTCACCGAGAACAGTGCCGCGCTGTTCGCTTCCGTGCCGGTGCACGTGGAAGACAAATACCTCGACTTCGACCACGAACGGCTCATGCCACACATGCTTTCGAGAGAGGGCCCCAAAATACTGCATGGCGATGTGAACGGCGACCAACAGGAGGACCTCGTTTTCCTCGGCGCAGCAGGCCAGGCTACCCAGCTTTTCCTGGCGCAAAACGGCAGGTATGTAAAAAGCGAGCAGCCCTTCTTCGAACTCGACAAGGAAGGCGAGGACGTTTGCGGCGCGCTCTTTGACGCCGACGAAGACGGCGACCTCGACCTGATGCTGGGCGTTGGCGGCAATGAATACCAGCGCGGGTTCGAATACTTCGCTGCCCGCATGTACAGTAATGACGGGAAAGGCCATTTCGAAAAAGAACTGGTCAACGTGCCCCCTGCCATCGGGCACCTGGGCTGCATCAGGCCCTGCGATTTTGACAGCGACGGCGATATGGACCTGTTCATTGGCGGCCGCGCCGTGCCAGGCGCCTATGGCCTCACGCCGCGGAGTTACCTTTTCAGAAAAGACGGCAAAGACAATTGGGTAGATATCACCAACGAGGAAACGGGCCCCATCGGCATGGTTACCGATGCTGTTTGGTCCGACTTCAACGACGACGGCTGGCCCGACCTGGCTGTCGTAGGCGAATGGATGCCCGTAACCCTCTTTGTCAACCTTCAGGGCAACCTGAGGCGCGATGTCGAGGTGCCCAACAGCCAGGGGTGGTGGAACTGCATTAAAGCCGCCGACCTGGACCAGGACGGCGACCTCGATTTCGTGCTCGGCAACTGGGGGCAGAACATGAAGTTCAGCGCCTCGCCGGAAAAACCACTGAACATCTACGTCAACGACTTCGACGGCAACGGCAAATTCGAGGGCATCATAGAATGGTACTTCGGCGCCGATAACAAGCCCTACCCCTTTGCCAGTAAAATGGACCTGACCTCCCAGCTGCCTTTGTTAAAGAAAAACGCCATCAAGTACAGCGAATATGCCCAAAAACAGGTTCCCGACATGTTCTCGCCGGATCTGCTGGCCCAATCGGATAAAAAACAGGCCGTTACGTTCAGCACCAGCATCATTACGAGGCAAGGCAAGGAGCTGAAGATGGCCTCCATGCCCGATGCAGCGCAGTGGTCGCCCGTTTTCAGCATCGAAGTTGCGGACCTTGATGGCGACCAGTTGCCGGACATCTTCCTGGGCGGCAATTTTTACGGCCTGAAACCGGAAGTAGGCCGCCACGACGGCTTCAGCGGCGGCTATTTCAAAGGCGACGGCAAAGGTGGGTTCACCTATGTTTCCGATGTGGCGTGCGGCCTGAAGGCAAAAGGCGAAGTGAGAGACGCCGTGTATCTGGGAGGCCAGCTGCTGGTGGCCCGCAATAATGCCCCTATGCTATCTTTTAAATTGAAGTAAAACCCGTTTAAGCATGAACCTGAGAATGACCCTTGCCGGCTGCTGCCTGTTGGCGCTGTTTTCCTGCCAGAAGAATAGCAAGGAAAAAACGCTGTTCAGAATGATCAGCCCGGAAAAGAGCGGCGTGGTGTTCAACAACCTGATCCCCGACAACGATACCTTCAACATCCTGTCGTACGAGTACATCTACAACGGCGGCGGCGTAGCCATTGCCGATTTCGATAATGACGGCCTGAGCGACCTGTTCTTTTCCGGGAACCTGGCCGACAACAAGTTGTACCAAAACAAAGGTGGCTTCCACTTTGAAGACGTCAGTTCGGCCTGCGGGATAACGGCCCCGGGATACTGGTGCTCCGGCGTGGCCGTCGTCGACATCAACCAGGACGGGTATAAAGACCTCTACATCTGTACGAACACCTATAAGGAGCCCGCCCGGCGCAGGAACCTGCTGTTCGTGAACAAGATGCCGCAGGCCGGGAAACTGGAATTTGAGGAACTGGCCGCCGAATACGGCATCGCCGACACCAGTTACTCCACCAACAGTGCCTTCTTCGATTATGACAACGACGGCGACCTGGACCTGTTCATCATCAATAACAATATGCAGGAATCGCGCAACCCTACGGTTTACACGCACGAAAAACACCTGCTGACCTCCGACCGTGTCGACAAATTGTACCGCAACGACTGGCCTGAGGGCGCAGCGCATCCCGTTTATACGGATGTATCGCGCGAAGCGGGTATCACCTTCGAGGGGTACAGCCTGGGGCTCAACATCTGCGACCTGAACCAGGATGGCTGGAAAGATATCTACGTCACCAATGATTTCCTTTCCAACGACCTGATGTATATCAACAACCAGGACGGTACCTTCACCAATAAGGCCAGTGCTTACCTCAAACATACCGGCCTCTCGGCCATGGGCAACGACATAGCCGACCTCAACAACGACGGCCTGCCCGACATCGTGGCCCTCGACATGCTGCCCGAAAGCAACTACCGGAAGAAGACCCTGCTCGGCCCCACCAACTACACCACCTTCCTCTACAATGAGCGCTATGGCTACATGGAGCAATACATCCGGAATGTGCTGCAGGTCAACCAGGGCAAGCGCCCCAACAGCGACGACCTGGTGTTCAGCGACGAGGCCATGCTGGCCGGCATCGAGGCCACCGACTGGAGCTGGGCGCCGGTCATAGCGGATTTCGACCGCGACGGCAACCGGGACCTGATCATCACGAACGGCTTTCCCAAGGATATCACCGACCGCGATTTCATGGACTACCAGTCCAACAACCACGCCTATGTCGAGCAGCATAAGATGCTCACCATGATCCCGGAGGTCAAGATCGCCAACTACGCTTACAGGAATACGGGCACTGCCCAGTTCGAGAACGTGACCGAACGCTGGGGGCTGAACGCCCCCTCCTTCTCCAACGGCGCCGCCTACGGCGACCTGGACAATGACGGCGACCTGGACCTGGTTGTCAACAACATCAACGACGCGGCTTTTCTCTATGAGAATACGGTCGACACCGGCAATTACCTGCGCATCGAGCTGATCGGCAAGCCCAACAACCGCGATGCCATCGGCGCTACTATTTCTTACGAGGGCCAGCATATCAGGGGTTTTTACGAGCATACGATCTACAGGGGCTACCTGTCGTCGATGGATACCCGGATACTCATAGGGCTGGGGCGGGATTCGGTGGCCAACCTGGCCATCACCTGGCCCGACGGCAAGGTAACCTCGTTGCCGGGCCAGAAGGCCAACCAGTTGCTGAGCATCGATTACCAGCGCGTTGAGAAAGAAGAGGGCATAAAAGCGCCGCTCGCCGCCGGGGCCATATTCAGCCCGGCCGCAATAGTGCCAGGCGATAAGATAGAGGACCCGGACTATATCGACTACAACTATGAACCCCTGCTCCTGCACAAGCTATCCCAGTTTGGCCCGGGTATAGCGGTTGGCGACGCCAACGGCGACCAGCTCGATGATTATTACATTCCCGGGCCCAGCAGGAAAAAGGGGAAGTTATACCTCCAAACACCCGGCGGCGGATTCCGCTTATCGGCCGATGAGATGCCCGTCGACCCCGAGCAGGAAGAACTGGGCGCGGTATTCTTCGATGTCGATAATGACGGCGACCTGGACCTGTACATCACCTGCGGCAGCAACCAGTTCCCCAAATCGGACCGGCGCTACGGCGATATCCTGCTGGTTAACGACAAGGGCCACTTCACCAATATATCTGGCCAGCTCGGCCTGCCGAACCTGAGCAGCGGCTGCGTCAGGGCTGCCGATATGGACCTGGACGGAGATATCGACCTCTTCGTTTCGGGGCGGGTGCTGCCCGGCGAATACCCCCTGCCTGCCAGCTCCTACCTGCTGGAAAACAAATCGGGCCCTGACGGCATCAGGCTGGAACCGGCCAACAGCAGGGCCGGCGGCGCTTTGGAAAACCTGGGCATGGTGTGCGATGCGATCTGGAGCGATTACAATTCCGACGGCTGGCCCGACCTGGCCGTCGTCGGCGAGTGGATGCCGCTCACCATTTTCAAAAACGAAAAAGGGCAGCTGAAAAAGCTGGGCAACGAAACCGGCCTGGAAAACTATACGGGCTGGTGGAACAGCATCGCCGCCGCCGATTTTGACCAGGACGGAGACATGGATTACGTCGCGACGAATTTTGGGGAAAACTCCTCCATACGCACCAGCCCGGAGAGGCCGGTGGAGATCTATGCCAAAGATTTTGACGACAACGGCTCGCTCGACGCCATCCCGTTCGTGTATTTCAAAAACCAGCAGGGCCAGCTCCAGAAATATAGCTTCCACGGCCGCGCCGACCTGGCCAAGGAAATGAACAAGGTTAAAAAGATGTTTACGACGCACCATCAGATCGGGCTGGTGCCCATGGATAGCATCCTGTCCAAAGAGGACCTGAAGGGAGCGTATGTTTTAAAGGCCACAACCTTCAAAACCAGTTACATCGAGAACCTGGGCAATGGTAAGTTCAGGGTTAGCCCGCTGCCGCTTGCGGCACAGGCAGCGCCAGCCTTCGGCATCCTGGCCGATGATTTCGATTCCGACGGTTTTATCGATATCCTGATGGTGGGCAACGACCACGGCGTGCAGCCTACGCTGGGGCGGATGGACGCCATGAACGGGCTTTTCCTGAAAGGGGATGGCGCCGGCCATTTCAAAGCACTGAGCATAGCCGAAAGCGGCTTTTACGTACCCGGCAACGCCAAAGCACTGGCCAGCATTTTTGTCGGCAACCAACGCGCCGTCATTACCACCCAGAACAACGACGTGCTGCTCGCTTTCAGATATGGGCCAACGGCCCGGCCCTTCACCCCGGAGCGCGACGACATTAAGGTCTCGTTCATCGGGAACAACGAAGAAGACATGGGTACCCAGGCCCTCTACTACGGCAATGGCTTCTTGAGCCAGTCGACGAGGAAGGTCGCCGTGCCTGAAGGGGCCAAAAAGGTAGTGGTCACAAAATACAATGGCAAGAACAGGTCCATTGATATGAAATAGCGGCTAGTCGCGGGCCGTATTCTCGAGCAGGAGCAGGCTAACCTTCTCCCGTCGCCACCTGTCTGACAGGGCCTTATATGCACTGCCGGGCGAAAGCCGGAGGAATGAGCCGAGCAGGATATCGGCATCGCCATCCTGGTCAAAATCGCCCTTGTCCATGACCAGCCACCGGCCGGAAAGAGCTGCCGGAAAGGTATGGGGTTCAAAAAGGTACTGGCCCGGGGCTTTATTTTCCAGCCATACGAAGCTTTCTTCGGGCGCATTGCCGTAATCGGGGAAAAAGGCCAGCACCGCGAAATCGAGGTCGCCGTCCAGGTCGAAATCTTCGGCCAGTACGCGTGTCGCGCCGTAGATAGGGTAAAACCACTTCTGCTCGAACGTGTTGTTGCCGTCGTTGATATACAGGCGCAGGCCGTGATAGGGTTTCAGGAAATTCGTATAGTCGGCATTATCGCCATTGGCCAGCGCGATATCCAGGAAACCGTCCCCGTTGTAGTCGAACAGCTCGAACCAGCTCGAACCGTATTCCGGGCCCAGGCTGACTACCTGCTCCGCCCTGAATTCGAGTGGCCCTTTCTGGTAGAGGATATAAACCCCTTCCCTACCCTGTGCCGCCAGCACGACGATATCCCTGGCGCCGTCGCCGTTCATATCGGCTACTTCCGCCTTAATGGCCCCTGCTACGGGCAGCAAGTTTTTTTTCCCGGCCTGGGCCCCTGAGGCAGGAAAAGTGGAGAGTTCACCGGTCAGGTTGCCGAATTCGCAGGCCAGTATTTCTTCCGTGCCATCGCCATCGAGGTCGGCGACTATCGTGTAAACGGGCCGGTGAAGTTGCTGCGCAAGGGTGTCGCTTTTGCCGTGGTAGATCCGGTGCATAACGCCGAGTGGTATCTCGCTGGGGTTCATATAACCGACTTCCGTGACGTACACAGCTCCTTTGCTTTGGGTATACGACAATACCGGCGTACGGAAAGCGGGCAGGGAATCGGGTAGCGCCGGCCATTTGTACACCTTGCCGTAGGCATCGCCAACGACGAACTGCCGGCTGGCCGCCTCAAACTGTATGCAGGTGACAGCTGCCTGGCCGTTCTCGTTCAGAGAAACTGCCCGTGGTTCAAATAAGGCGGGCCCGGCGTTCCGCCGGTGCCGCAGGCTATCCACAGGGATGGCGTCTGGCGCCAAAGACAGGATGTAGTCGTGTATCTGATGCCAGGCCAGGCTGTCGATGGCGGGCTTTGCAGGGTAGGCGCCGCTATTGGTGATGTACTGGTTCTCCTCCGGGGTATGCTGGGCCAGCGGGTCGTAACCCTTATAGTTATACCCCAGCCTTGCGGCCATTTCGGGCAGCACGCGTTCTTCCCAGACAGCTTTCGGGATATTGGCGGGCGTGGGCGCCAGGTGGCAGCCACTGCAGTAGGCCAGAAAGGCCGATTCCGGGCTGGAAGGCCCTTTTGGCAAGAGCATATAAAACGCCCCTAATGCAAGCAGGAAGAGAACGATTATCCAGAGCCATTTTTTCATCAAAACCAGTTGAACCGTGAGTTTACAAAAATTGCGCAATCGATTGTTCCAAACGCTCTATTTTTTTTAGCTTCAGGCTTCCGTACAAAGGCATTTACAAGGCCTGTGAAGCGCCTTGTTTTCAACCATTAGCTACCACAACCATTAAATTAAACTACTGCAATAATGAAAAACCGATCCGTTAAGATTTTATCATTACTGCTCCTCTTTATGGCCGGCGGCACCTTATCGGCCCAGCAGTTCCAATACCCGTTCCAGAACCCGGCGCTGAGCATCAGCGAACGCGTCAATGACCTTGTAGCACGTATGACGCTGGAGGAAAAGGCCGGGCAGCTGATGTACGCAGCGCCGGCTATCGAGCGCCTCGGCGTACCCGCGTACAACTGGTGGAACGAATGCCTGCACGGCGTGGCCCGCAATGGCAGGGCTACCATTTTCCCGCAGGCCATCGGCATGGCGGCCACCTTTGACACCGGCCTGATGCAGCGCGTCGGCGACGCTATCTCCGACGAGGCCAGGGCGAAATACAACGTTTCCATCGCCCACGGCTACCGTGGGCAATACCAGGGACTGACCTTCTGGACGCCGAACGTCAACCTGTTCCGCGACCCGCGCTGGGGCAGGGGCCAGGAGACGTATGGCGAGGACCCCTTTCTCACCTCCCGCATAGGCGTGGCCTTTGTGCAGGGGCTCCAGGGCAACCACCCCAGGTACCTCAAATCGGCGGCCATGGCCAAGCACTATGCTGTGCACAGCGGCCCGGAGGCCCTGCGGCATGAGTTCGACGCCACCGTGAGTATGAAAGACCTGTGGGAGACCTACCTGCCTGCTTTCGAAGCACTGGTCACGGAAGCCAGGGTCGAAGGCGTCATGGGCGCCTACAACCGAACCAATGGAGCGCCTTGCTGCGCCCACCCCTACCTGATGCAGGAGGTGTTGCGCAAAAAGTGGGGCTTCAAGGGGTATTTCACCTCCGATTGCTGGGCGCTGCAGGACATATACAGCGGGCATAAGGTGGTCGACACACCCCAGGAAGCTGCCGCCCTGGCCCTCAATACCGGTTGCAACCTCAACTGCGGCAGCACCTACCCCGAGCTGCTGAAAGCCATTGAAATGGGGCTGACATCGGAAGCCATGATCGACCAGAACCTGAAAGAGCTGCTTCCTACCCGCTTCCGCCTGGGCCTGTTCGACCCGCCGGGAACGGTGCCCTTCGACCAGATCGGGCCGGAAGTTATCGGCAGCGAAGAACACCTGAAGCTGAGCCGGGAGGCGGCGCAAAAATCCATCGTACTGCTCAAGAACAATGGTGTGCTGCCCCTGCGCAAAGATGTGGCCAGCATTTTCGTAACGGGCCCCACCGCCGCGCATGCTCAGGCATTGCTGGCCAACTATTATGGCCTGAGCGATGACCTGAAAACCATTTTGGAGGGCATAATGGGTAAAACCAGCCCACAGACCTCCGTGCACTACAGCCAGGGCGCTCTGCTCGATGAGCCCAACCGCAACCCTATCGACTGGTTCTCAGGCGAAGCCGGCGCGGCGGAGGTGGCCATCGCCTGCCTGGGCATTTCCCAGCTCATCGAAGGTGAAGAGGGCGAATCCATCGCCAGCCGCCACAAGGGCGACCGCGAAGATATCGGCCTGCCGCCGAGCCAGGCCGAATTTTTGAAAAAGATACGGGCCAACGCCAAAAAGCTGGTCGTCGTGCTGACCGGCGGCAGCGCTATCGCCTGCCCGGAAGTGTACGAGATGGCCGATGCTCTGGTATTCGCCTGGTATCCCGGCGAGCAGGGCGGCAATGCCATCGCCGATATCCTCTTCGGCGACGCCGTGCCTTCGGGCCGCCTGCCGGTCACCTTCCCC
This sequence comes from Lewinellaceae bacterium, assembly GCA_020636255.1. Lineage (GTDB taxonomy): Bacteria > Bacteroidota > Bacteroidia > Chitinophagales > Saprospiraceae > JACJYE01. The sequence goes on along the minus strand of JACJYE010000005.1, from coordinate 292,522 downwards.
ATGTCGGCCAATGACCTGCCTCCCTACGAAGACTACTCGATGGCCAACCGGACGTACCGTTACATGGAAAAAGAACCGCTCTTCCCCTTTGGCTTCGGCCTGAGCTATACAAGCTTCGGATACGACGGCCTGAAGCTGAGCCCCGCACAGGCAGGCGCCGGGCAGGAAGTGGTGGCCGAAGTGACGGTCACGAATACCGGCCGCTACAAAGGCGAAGAAGTGGTACAGCTCTATCTTACGGACACTCAAGCTTCAGTTCCCGTACCGAAATATGCCCTGAAAGGATTCCAGCGGGTGTCGCTATGGCCGGGCGCTTCTGAAACGGTGCGCTTTACGATCACGCCGGAAATGATGAAGATCGTAAATGAAAAAGGGGAGCGCGTACTTGAAAAAGGAGATTTCAAGGTGTACATTGGCGGCTCCCAGCCATCACAGCGCAGCCTAACGCTGGGCGCGGCAGCCAGCCAGGAAGGAAAATTTACGATAAAATGAACTTCACGCCCCCGGGCCTTCATCCCTACATCAAAACAAGAACCATGAAAAACGCCACCTTAATCCCGATCCTGGGACTATCACTAATTTTCTTTTTAAACCAAAGCTTAATGGCTCAGCAAAGCGCAACTGAATCAAAGATCGACTCCCTCCTGAGTATCATGACCCTGGAAGAGAAGATCGGGCAGATGAACCTCTATAACGGCTTCTGGGACATCACCGGGCCTGCCCCTCAGCAAGGTGATGCCAAGTTAAAATACGAACACCTCCGCAAGGGGCTGGTAGGCGCCATGCTCAACATCAAAGGTGTTGAAGATGTGAGGAAGCTACAGGAACTGGTGGTCAAGGAATCGAGGCTGGGCATTCCCTTGCTCTTCGGCTTCGACGTTATCCACGGACAGAAAACGCTGGCGCCCATCCCTCTGGCCGAGGCGGCCAGCTGGGATTTGCAGGCCATTGAGCGATCGGCCCATGTGGCGGCTACGGAAGCCTCTGCCCTTGGCATCAACTGGGCCTACGCCCCCATGGTGGATATCTCGAGGGACGCCCGCTGGGGCCGCGTCATGGAAGGCGCCGGCGAAGACCCCTACCTGGGTTCCCGCATCGCCGCAGCAAGGGTAAAAGGGTTCCAGGGCGACGACCTGTCGGCGCCGAACACCATCGCAGCTACCGCAAAACACTTTGCCGCCTATGGCTTCGCCGAAGCCGGCAAAGACTACAACACCGTAGACATCGGCACTTCTACCCTGTACAATATCGTGCTGCCCCCCTTTAAGGCTGCCGTCGACAGCGGTGTGCGCACCGTCATGAACTCCTTTAACGTCCTCAACGGCATTCCCGCCACGGGCAACGCCTTCCTTCAAAGGGACATCCTTAAGGACGGCTGGGGCTTCGATGGGTTCGTCGTTTCCGACTGGGCATCCTGCGCTGAAATGGTGGCCCATGGTTATGCCGCCAACCTGAAGGACGCAGCCGTACTGGCCGCCAACGCCGGCTCGGATATGGATATGGAAGCATCCGCATACATCACCTACCTGAAGGGCGCCGTAGAGGAAGGCCTGGCCGATATCAAAGTGATCGACGATGCCGTCAGGAGGATACTACGGGTGAAATTCGAGCTGGGCCTCTTCGACGACCCGTACCGTTACTGTAGCCCCCAAAGGGAAAAAGAGCTGCTCTACCACCCGGATCACCAGGCTGCCGTGCTGGACGTGGCCAAAAGGTCCATCGTACTGCTCAAGAACGAAGGCGGTTTGCTGCCCCTTAAAAAAGAGCAGAAAAAGATCGCCGTTATCGGGGCGCTTGCCGACGACAAGAACAGCCCGCTGGGCAGCTGGCGGCTGGGGTCGGATGACAACACGGCGGTATCCGTCCTGGAAGGCCTAAAGAAATACACCGAGCAGGCCACTTATGCCAAAGGCGCGGATCTGATCACTGCGCCGGCCACCTTCATCAACGAGGTACGCATCAACGAAACCGACAAGAGCGGCTTTGAGCAGGCCGTGCAGTTGGCCAAAGCTTCGGAAGTCGTCATCATGGTGCTCGGCGAGCACGGCTTCCAGAGCGGGGAAGGCAGGAGCCGCACCCAGCTGGGCCTGCCCGGCGTGCAGCAGGAACTGCTGGAAGCCGTATACGCGGCAAACCCGAATATCGTGCTCGTATTGATGAACGGCCGGCCGCTGGCCATCACCTGGGCAGCCGGGCATATCCCTGCAATCCTGGAAGCCTGGCAACTGGGGTCCCAAAGCGGCAATGCCATTGCCGAGGCCCTCTTTGGCGCCTATAACCCGAGCGGCAAGCTCCCCATGACCTTCCCCAGAAGCGTCGGGCAGGTGCCTATTTATTACAACCACTACAGCACGGGAAGGCCCACGCCCCAACCCATCGTTTTCTGGACGCATTATTCCGACGAGTCCAATGCGCCGCTATTCCCCTTCGGTTACGGGCTCAGTTATACCACTTTCAAATACTCCGGCCTTCAGGTGGACGCTTCCGACAATAAGAACATCAGGGTAAAGGTAAGCGTAAAAAATACCGGGCCGGTGGCCGGCGAAGAGGTGGTGCAGCTCTACATCCGGGACAAAGTGGCAAGCGTTGCCAGGCCCGTCAAGGAACTGAAGGGCTTCCAAAAGATCAACCTGCAACCCAACGAAAGCCGGGATGTCGAATTCACCCTTACCGCTGCCGAACTGGGTTTTTATGACAACAACGGCAGATTCATCGTCGAACCGGGTGAATTCGACATCTGGGCCGGCACCAATTCTCAGGAAGGGTTACAGGGGGCCTTTACCCTTAAATAAGTTAGAGCTTGGCCAGTTTCAGCTGGGCCCTTCCCTGCTGGCTTTCGATGGCCACGAAATACAGGCCGGCGGGCAGCTCTCGCCCGTCGGCCCCTCTGCCGTCCCATTGCAGTGTGAACTCGCCATTGCGGTATGTCCCATCCTCAGGTGCGAGCAAGCCTACCAGGCGGCCCATGCTGTCGTAGATGGTTATGCGCAGCCCGCTCAAGGCCCGGCCATCCGGATGCCCGATGGTGAGGGTGACGCGCCGGTAGAAGGGGTTGGGAAATGCCTGGGCCTGCAGTTCCTGCTCGCCACGCTGCTGTTCATCCGTCCCGATCAGGATCGGCCCGCCGATCACGGTAGGGTCGATGCAGCCGATACAGGGCTCGCCACCCTGGTTGGGCTCGAGGCATAGGAAAGCGGTGTGCAGCGATAACACCCGGTGGTTAATGCTCGTTTCGACGATCTCTTCCACGGTAGCGTCTCCCTGGGAGCTTCCCTCCAGAGAAAGCAGGTAGTTGCCGGCCCATATCTCATCGGCGAGGGTGTCGATGGCATAGGCCTGCTGGGCTTCAACCGACAGGCTGGCCTGTTGCGGCAAACCATCGGGAACGATGGCGTAATCCAGTTCCAGAGGGAAACTGCCCTGGTATTTACCGACCTGATACAGCGGCCTGCGCAGGGGCACATTAACGGTACTGCCGCCCAGCATGAAGCGGTTGTAACACAGCCCGCCGGCAAGGGTAGCGTACAAATCCACCGAGCCCCTCAAAGGGTCTGCCGCCTCCAGCGCTCTGCGCAGCTTATACCGGTATTGCCCCGCACGGCGATAGCTACCCCCCGACAGGCGCGACAGCTCGGCGTAAAAGAACTCGTTGCCGACCCAATCAAACTCACTGCCACTCCACCAGTCCCACCATTCGTAATAATTGGTATTCTGGTAGTCGATGATGTGAAAATCCGCCAGCTCAAAACCCGGGCTGCCGGTTATTCCATCTATCAAGTCTTCGACATTCCAGGGGGCGCTTTCATCCTGGGAATTGGAAACCAGCAGGATGCTGGCGGGCTCGCCCTCATCATAGATTCGTTGTAATATTTCAAAAACTGACGAAACAAGATCCCCGTATTCCTGAAGGACGGTTTCGGGGGCAAGCGCATCGAATACAGCCTCGATATTGGCTGCTTCGCCGGCCTCGGGGTTTGCCATTAGTGGGAGTAGCCCAGTTAGAGAAGTGGCCCATATCATGAAGGTATCCGCCGGGCTGAGTTGGGCCAGCAACTCCGAGCGTAGCCCTTCTAAGATATCTGCTCTTTCCAGGTTGTTGGTATTGTCTGCTTTATAATCCAGCAGTACCATCAGCCTGCGGCCGGGCCCTTCGGGCAGGCTGAGCAGTTGTTCGGGCAGCAGTACGGCCTGATATATCTTCAGGCTGTCGTTGCGGTTTACGTATACGCCATTGTTTAGCGGCGCATCCATGGCAAAGGAAAGGCTGCCCTTTAAGGCATCCTGTGGGATGAGCGTGCGCAGAAAAAGCCCCAGTTCCGGGCTCTGGTACCATTGAAAGGCCTGATCCGGCAGCTCGGGGATGTAGGGCTGCCCCCATTCCGGGCCCATCCAGGCGCGCACGTCCAGGCTGTCAGGGGCCTGCATGGAAGCGTTGATGATCTCCATCGGCAGCTCAAAGGTTACGGCTTCGGCCGACCAGTCGATAGGCATCAGATAACTGATCTTCACGCGCCGGGCGCCGTCTGTCGGCAGCGGGTAAATGCGCAGCTGGTACCGGCCGGCCCCTTTTTTGAAAAGGATGGAAGGGTCCTGCCGGCGATCTACGATCTCTTCGTAAATGGCCGTGGCCGTGCGGCGGTCCAGGATATCGGCTTTGACAATAACATCCTCCACCCAAAGCCAGGAATCGTACACGAGGGCTTCTTCCGGCAGGCTAAAGTCGAGGATGACTTCCAGAGAATCATTGGACGTAATCCCTGAGCCTTCAGCGGAAAATGTGAGGAACAAGCCTACGTCGGCATAGATACCCTGGGGTTCAATGGTAATAGAGGCTTCTTCAACCGTTCCCTGCCTGAGCATCCAGGTGCGGTCCGGGTCGATCACAGTAAGCGTGGCCTGCGCCATAGCGCCGGCGGCCAGCAGAAGAAAGAGCGTAGTAGTAAGTATTGTTGTTCTCATAACGGAGGGTTTTGTTTCTGGTTGCACGGTATGTAAAGCCATATTTTGTTACACAAAGGGCTACAAAATATGGTTTCATGGTTACACAGTTGAATGGTTGGGAATGTCCTGGCTTAATAGCCATGAGACCATGAAACTGTTCTGACAAGGCGCCATCGCTACATTATTCACAGCACTCTTCAATATACATTATTCCGCTTCGGCCGGCCGGCCGAAGCGAGGCATTGGCAATGAGGATTGCCAATGTTGTATGATAGGGAAAGCGCCTTAGTTGTGTTCAAAAAATAAGTTCTCCATTGGAGATTTTGCAATGTGGCTTGTCTTCCAGCTTTTCTAAAGCTTCCAGCCTGCGCCTCATCGCAAAATCGTCGAACATATTTTTTGATTGTTGCTAATAAAATACTGCGATCAATTGCATTCCTTATCTTTATCAGAATAATTCAAACCACGTTTTCAAAACAAAAACCTACGACCCCATGCTTGATGCCATCCAGGACCCCCGAATTCAGCAGGTGATCACCTTGCCGGAAGCCCAAAATGAAGACTGGAAAAAAGACCTCGAGCGCCTGAAAGCAGGCGACGTGACGCTGGACCGCAAGACGGCCGGCGAGAACTCCATACAGGCGGTGCAGCGGCTGCTGATCTTTTTAGGCTATTCAACGGCCTCGCGCGGCGGCTTCCTGATCGACGGCGATTTCGGCCGGGGCACCAACCGGGGCGTAGCGCAATTCCAGATGGAGCACGGCCTCAACCCCGCCATTACCCGTAAGATACTCTGCTACGACTGTACCTGGTCGAACGCGCACCACCGGATCACCACCATTCCGGATACCCTTCTGGATATTCCTACCCTGGAAAAGATGCTGGCCGTAGCCCAGGAGAACATCGAGAACAAACACCTGTCGTGCGGCGATTTCGACGAGGCCATCTTTCAGCTCAACAGTATCCACCGGCGCAGTTTTTTCACCTGTAAGGAGATTGCCGGGCGGTATATGGAGGCTGTGGAAAAAGCCGTCAAGCGGCTCAAGGACGAAAAGGGCTTCACCGTGAACCCCATCTGGCTACTCACGATCATGAAGCAGGAGACGGCCGGTGTGATCCGCCCGCGTTTCGAGCAACACTACCTCAGCCGGCTGAACGCAGCTGATGGCCAGGAAGCGTTCGACGAGCTGCGCTACCGGTCCATGAGCTTCGGGCTGGGCCAGATCATGGGCGAGAATTTCCAGAAGGCCGGAGCGCCTTCCGCCAGATCCATGTTCATCAGCCCTGTCGATGAGCAGGTGTTCTATATCGGCTGCTTCCTGACGGCCAGCCCCGCCACCCGGGCCATTGCAGCCAAGGCCAACCCGACGAGCAGTGATTTCCGCACTGTAGCGCGCAGCTATAACGGCCCTGCTTACGAGGCGCACCGCTATCACGAAAGTATCGAGGGCTGGCATCGGGAGTTCAGGTCGTTCCTGTGAGGTTATTTAGGTTTTGCCTCTACTGCGGTACATAGCAATGTTATAGAAGGCAGTTTCGAGAGCCGGGGGAAGTTCCTGCAGCTCCCTTTTTTGCTATACTTTCTTTTGGGATTGATCAAATTTTTTATCGCACCTGGACATAAAGCTTGTTATTTATTTTGAAATTTAATACATTGGCGTTACAAAAACAAGCAGTCTCACTTTTCATTGCGTACTCTGAGCCTTTTTCAAAGTAAATAAACAAACACTGGCAGGATATCATTGTGTGAAAAACGCATGTATTTTTTACACTATATGATGTAGTTGTACCTAATTTGTTAACCTCAAAATAAATGCCATGCATAACCGATTAGCCATCACAGCCATTGCTCTTCTGGCTGTTCTTGCTGGGCTTAATGCTCAGGATTTCGGAACCTGGAACTGTGGAATGGAGCCCCCCCCCCCCCCGAGTCTCCTCCATCTGGCCCAACCCTATCTTGCAACGCTAACTCACCGTATGAAAACAACAATGAAATATATGTCGCCGAGCCAATGGAATATTCCATATGGCAACCTCTTGAGATCAAGTTGAATTTTATTTTCTGGACAAACCCTAACCTGCCCAATGGAGATTTGGGCAACTTCAATCCGAATTATGGGCCAGACATACAATTTCTGGATGCATTAGAGGTAGAAATGAATCGGAGGATATCCGAATTAGTCGATCCTGGAGCGCCCTGTTCAGACAATTATATTCCAGATGCGAAATTCAAATTTGACATTCAACGGTACTGGATATCAGATGCATACCTATGGGATTTGGAAAACCAGGGTACGGGAAATGATAATTATTGCCCTGGTGATTGGGATGATAATAATATGGGCACTCCTTACACCAATCAGGTCTATCAAAGATTATCAGAAAATAACGTGAGGGAAGGAGTTAATGTTTTTTTCGCTAATGAAGGCAGCAAATATCAACAATTGATCACGAGCCAAATCATTACTCCAGGGCCTGCTGATTTCTGCCAGTTTGCAAGTTGTACCGATTGTTCCGAATATCCCAGCAGCGATTTAATGCAAAAATTACGCGTTGCCATGAACAACGAGTACTTAGTCTATAAATACGGTAGAGATATACTGCCCCTCCATGACCCCAATTATATTTGGGACCAGGAGCAGCGAAAACTTGGAATGTCCAGGGTTATCCTGCATGAATTGGGACATTCCTTTAGCCTGGGGCACGTTACGGCCGTGGCTTCCTGCCCCAACAGAAATATTATGAGTACAAGCCATCTTTCGCAAGGTAATTATCTCAACATCGGCCAGGTAGGGCGAATGCATCGTATTTCCCATCTTTTGAGCATGAGAAAATATGTAAGCTGCCGGGAGCCCAGCCAGTCTCACGATCCGTTAAGTGAACTTCCTAGGGTAGTTACAGGAGAAGAAACCTGGGATTTCGATACCAAATTGTATACCCACCTTATCATTGAATCCGGAGGGGAACTGACATTGTGTGGCAGGCTATACATGCCAAAAAATGGATATATTTGGGTGAAACGGGGCGGCAAATTAACCGTTGACGGAGGGCTGATCAGCTTCAATCGCCAGGAATTTGAAGATTGCCCGAATGAATTCTGGGCTGGCATTATCATTCAAGGAAATGCTAACAAAGCCCATGCTTCTGTTGATATAAACAACTTGACTCCAGACGACCCCGGAGTGGCCATACTTCAAAACAACGCTTTAATTGAATATGCCCGAACGGCCCTTAGTACAAAGCACTCCGCTCAATATTGGTGGTTCAAAGATTATTTCGGCGGCATTGTTCAAGCTACTGATGCTACATTTTTAAACTGTGGCCGTGCAGCAGAATTTCTTAAATACAGCTGGCCAAACGCCAGCTTCTTCCGGAAATGCAGGTTTGAATCAACAGATGGCAGCGCCTATGCAGGTGTGACGATGTGGCGCACCCAAGGCATTACGTTCGATGAATGCGAATTCCTCAACCTGGGAAATTACTGCCTGGAATTCAGCAATGCCGGCGGCAATGTCTTGAATGGGTGTACTTTTAGAAGTACGCTCAACGGCATATATGCTGCCGCTACTATGCCTTTGTCAAGCCCTGTAGTTGTTGGTTCCGCCAGCCTGAATGCCCAGCGAAATTCCTTTACCCAAAATAGTTGTGCGATAAACGGCATTGGCTTATCCAGGCTTATTGTGCAAAATAATGACTTTTCAGTGAATGGCCATGGCGTATCGTTGAATGGGCAAAGCGGATACTTTAGTTTCAACAATACCTTTACTGGCCACGACGTTAGCGAACAATTCACCTTGACAGGCCCGTTGGAAAAATTTACTAATTGTAACGACTTTCTAAGCGAAAACTTTGGTATGCTTATACAAGGTGATAACGAGGGTTTCGTATTTAATAATAACGAGCTCGATGCCGAATACGGGCTGTTGGTCCTTGATTATAATGCTTCACCGGGGCGAATATTCAAGATACAAAGTCAGTTTGGGAACTTAGATGGCCCGGCTGATAATCTGTTCCCGGAAAATGGCACTGATATTTTTACCGGCAATAATACCATTCCCTTTATTTACATTTACAGGCCGGACAGCGACCCGAGGCTCATACCGGCCTGTGCGCTCAATGACCCCAATTGCAGCCAGCAGTTTAATTATTATAGTTTTTTGGCCGCACAAATTCCACCGCTCAACCCATGTGTTGATATTGAGGGTTTCGAAGAATGTACGACTAGGAGTTGCTTAGAAGAACGGTATGCGCGGCTTGATAGCCTGAGCGCTTTATTGGACGGCGGAGATAAACCCGCCCTGCTAAACGCCATTCAAACAGCTCCTTCGAGCGTAGCTACCTATCAATCCCTGGATTTGGCGAGCCCTTATTTGTCGGATGAGGTGCTCTCGGCCATGTTGGGTTCCGCCATGCAAACTCCTGCCAAAGAAAGTATTCTGGAGGCCAATGCTCCTTTGTCCGGACAGATTATGGAGGAAGCCGAAAGTATAATAAGCCCTTCAAAATATGCAAGCCTGGAGGCCATTAAAGACACTATACCCCAATCGCCTCGTGATGAACTGTATGCCAACATCCAGCTTGCGGAGCAAACCAAAGACAGGGCTTTGCATACGCTGGCGCTTCAACTGGAAGAAGAGGGCGATTACGAAACAGCTGAAGAACTCCTGCTTCAGGAAGGAACTCATGACGCTTTGGCAGGCCGGATGGCCCTGAACATTCGCGCCGGCAATTTTTCCAAAGCAGAAGCGCTTTTGGATAGCATGCCGCAAATTACGCCGCGTCAGCAGGCATTTCACTTTCTAATGAGCCTGAATCTCCAGATGACGGCTTCGGACAGCATTATTCTTAGCCCGGCGCAGGAACAAGCCTTATACGATATAGCAGAAAGCAACTTCCCCGAAAGTGGTTATGCAAAAGGGATGTTATCCTTCTTGAAAGGAGCTGTTTTTATGCCTAATGTCCCTGAAGTACCTGTAGAACCGCGCTCAATAGAGCAAGGAATTGAACCGGAAGCGCCGCCTTCAGGCAACCATGAAGTGTCGATCTTTCCCAATCCGGCAAGGGAGCAGGTAATTGTTCAATTTAACGCTCCCCTTCTGCAAGCCGGTGAGCTGTGGGTTACAAGCCTTTTCGGACGCCTCGTGGAGCGAAGGGTGCTGGAAACCGGGCTTTCTTCAGTAGAACTTGATACCCGGCATTTTACTCCGGGTTCGTATCTGCTCACCATTAGCCGTGGTGGGGAACGCATGGGGCCATTCAAATTTATGATTATCCATTGAGGTGGGCACAAATTACCAATAAAGTCAGGCGGACACTTCAAGTGTCTGCCTGACGCTGGGGATGAGGTGGCAACTTTCCCAAAGGGACTCCTTCGGAGCGAGTTGCCTCCTCACTTTTCCTGGATAAAACAAAGCAATATGAACTACTACGTATGGATATTCTTCCTTTGCATTTTTTTTTTCCCGGCCAGCATTCTGGCTCAGCTTACTTTTTCCAGGACGTACGACCTGGTGGGCATGCAGGGCAGCGACAGAGGCGCATCGGTGCAGGCCATTGGAGATGATTTCATCATTGGCGTTGGTTCTTTGTGTAACGGATATTCTAACGCTTGTACTGGATTAATAAAAACCAACAATGCAGGGGATGTGCTTTGGCAGTTTTACTACGACCAGCTCCCCGGGGATATTTATCCCAACTGGCTGGATGATTTTTTCCTGAAGGGCGATAGCTTGTTTTTTGCGAGTGAAATGCGCAAAGGGCCTGCAGCAGACTGGCAATATTATTTAGCCAAAGCAAGTTGGCAAAATGGCGGGTTGTATTCCCTGGCGGATTTTGGAAACCCGGAAGGTGATTATGCTACATCCCTGGAGCCGCTTCCCGATAACAGGTGGATGCTATTTGGATTTGGATGGCGCCAGGGTAAATGGAAGCCGGTTTTAAATGTCGTTCAAAACGATAGCATTATTGAGGCTTCCTATTACCTCGATTTCCCCTACTCCGCTGGAGAGAATGATGGAATGCTCGAACCCCTGCCCGACGGGGATTATATCACCGCCGTTCAAACCAAGACACCCGTCCTCCCTTTTACGGGGCTTGCAGTTTCCAAGGTTGACAGCCTGGGCAATATCATCTGGTCCCGGCACTTCAACGACAGCCTGTCCATCGGTTGCCGGCGGCGTATCACGCCCCTGCAGAACGGAGGTTTTGCCGTCGTCAATTGTACCGATACCGCGTACAACATTTCTCCCTATTACAGTTGGGCAGCCGACAAGGTCATCGGCCTGGATTCGGTAGGCAACACCGCCTGGGAGTATTTTTTCCATGCGCCTTCCTGGAAACGCATCCACAATATCACGCTGGCGCAAAACGGAGACATTCTGGGGTGCGGCATCGACAACAGTTACCCGGATGGCCAGGGGGGCGTGCGCCTGTCAGGGTTTGTTTTTCGAATGAGCCCCGAAGGCCAGTTGCTGTGGGAGCGGCGTTTTATCAACGATGCAACCCACCTGTATGCCGATATTCTCCTCTTAGACGACATTTGCGAAGCGCCCGACGGGCGCATAGCTGTGGTGGGCCTTCAATCCAACCTTTTTCCCAACGGGGCGCCCAATGGCGACGCCTGGTTGCTGGTGCTTGACGAAAACGGCTGCCTGGAGCCAGGGTGCACCGAACGGGACTACGTCATTTCAGGCCAGGGAGAACCCGTGCAGCAACCCGCAGCGGCCAATCCGCCCTGGCTTCACCTTTACCCCCAGCCTGCCGGCGATTGGCTGACGGTAAGTTTTGACCGGGATTTGCCGCCCCGCTGCCGGTTGCTGCTCCACAGCGCCCTGGGCCGGCTGGAAATGGAACAGCCGCTCGCCGCAGGGCAGCGGCAAGCCACCCTGGATACCTCGGGCCTACCCGCAGGCCTGTATGTGCTGGCCCTGGCCACGCAGGATGGGCAATTGCTGCACACTCAAAAAGTATTGGTCAATAAATAAGTGACGACATGAATGCAATCACCACTCTGATCCTGGTATTGGCGCCGCTGGGCCTGCTGCAGGCGCAGGCCTTCGCCTTCGAGCTGTGGCTGGAAGACGCGGCAGGGCAGAAAGACACCATCACCATCGGCTACGACGCCGGCGCCAGCTACGGCATCGACCCCCAATTCGGCGAAGCCGACATCAAAGCCTTACCCTTCCCGGATAGTATGGAAGCGCGGGCGGCCAGTTATCTGTATGGCCTTGATATATTCTGCTTTGAACTTAGCCAGGCCGATCCCACGAGCTTTCACAGCAAGGTGCTGATACTCGACGACGAGTGCATGTCGACCCCGGAAGATGAGCCGGGCGTATTCCTGATAGCCAACGCCCATTTCCCGGTCACCGTACGCTGGGATCAGGGCCTGTTTGAAAATGCCTGCCGCAACCGCAGCTTCCTTACCGACTGGGTCCCGGGCGGCTGGTTTGACGTGGGATGCACGAACAACGATATAATCATGCTGGACGAGCAGTCCGAAGTTCAACTGGTTCCCGCCGCCGGATCCTATATGCCCAACGCCACCGATACGGCTTTTCTGTATTTCGTAGCTTTTCGGGGCGACTCCACCATCGTGGGGACGCCCCGGCCTGGCGGGAGAACAGAGATAAGCCTTTTTCCCAACCCTGCTTCCGGCGAGGTGTTCATTCTGCCGCCTACCGGCGAACCGCTGGAATACCTGTTATTCGATGCCATGGGCAGGCGCATTTCGGCAGGAGGCATACAAGGGCGGCAGGCCGTACCGCTGCCCGCAGGCTTGCCGGAAGGCTTGTACTATTTCCGGTTTTTCGGAAGAGATGGAAGCCCGCAGGGCGGCTTGCCGCTGCGGGTGGAGCGATAGAAGGAAAAAACAGCCTTCCCATACTTTCGATTGAACTATTATGCCTACCTTGCGCGTTATTCAAGCATATTCCCCAAAATACGGGGTGATTTATCTAACAAAAAGGACTATTCCAATTTTATCTGACTGCTGATACAGAACCCACCGAAGTTTTTGCCAGCCGTTTTCAATTTCAGTAATGACATTTCAAGATTTAAACCTCATCGAGCCCATCCAGCGGGCTTTAAAAACGGCTGGATACAAGAAACCCACTCCCATACAGGCTCAATCCATCCCCGTCGCCCTCCAGGGCAGGGACCTGCTGGCCTGCGCCCAGACCGGAACCGGTAAAACGGCGGCTTTTGCCATTCCCATTCTGCAACTCATGCAGGGGAAAAAGAGCGATAGCCGCAACCGCAACCCCCGGGCGCTGATCCTGGCCCCTACCCGCGAGCTGGCCATACAGATCGGAGAGAGCTTCGATGCGTATGGGAAATATCTAAGCCTGCGCCATACCGTTATCTTCGGAGGGGTGTCGCAACACGCGCAAACCCGAAGCCTGCAGGCCGGCATCGACATTTTAGTCGCCACCCCCGGCAGGCTGCTCGACCTGATGAACCAGGGCTTTATCCACCTGGATGATATCGAGTTTTTCGTGCTCGATGAAGCCGACCGCATGCTCGACATGGGCTTCATCCACGATGTGAAGCGGGTGATCCGCCAGCTGCCGGACCGCCGGCAGACCCTGTTTTTTTCCGCCACCATGCCTCCGGCCGTGGCCGATCTGGCCAACGGCATCCTCAACCGGCCGCAGAAAGTAGCCGTCGACCCCGTTTCGTCTACCGCCGAGCGGGTTGAGCAGGCCGTTTATTTTGTCGGTAAAAAGCAAAAGCGAGACCTGCTCGTCCACCTGCTGCGGACCGAAGACATCCCCACGGCCCTGGTGTTCACGCGCACCAAACACGGCGCCAACAAGGTTGTAAAGGATCTGGACAAAAAAGGCATCCGCGCGGAGGCCATCCACGGCAACAAGTCGCAGAATGCCCGCCAGCAGGCGCTGGCCAACTTCAAAGCGCGGCGCACCCGCGTGCTGGTAGCCACTGATATCGCCGCCCGTGGCATCGACGTGGAAGAGCTCACCCACGTGATCAACTACGACCTGCCGAATATCTCAGAGACCTACGTGCACCGCATTGGCCGTACCGGCCGTGCCGGCGCCAGCGGTATCGCTTATTCCTTTTGCGACGAAGAAGAAAAGGCCTACCTGAAAGATATCCAAAAGCTGATCAACCAGCGTATCCCTGTGGCCGCTGGCCACCCCTTCCCGCTGGAAAACACACCGGAAGAAGCGCCTCAGGCGACGGCTACTGCTTCACCGCCAAGAGAAAAGAGCGAGCCTCAGCCCCGGCGAAACAACGGTAAAAGGCGGTACAACAGGAGGAAAGGTAAACGCAACGGCCCCGGCGCACCTGCGAACAATAACCGCCAGGACGCTAACAGATAAGCCGTTATTCTCCGGTAAGTAAGTCGATACACAGGGCGGCAGCAATGGAGCTTTCACTGTCCTCCCGGGCTGTCCCTCCCGCTTCGCCTCTGCGGTGGCTGAAATGCGTATATAAGCCGTGCTGCTCGAGGAGCTCTAAGCTATGGCGGCGGATGCGCTGTGCCATTTCGTACATCTCGTACCGCCGCAGGCCCTGGACGAGCAGCCAGTTCATATCGATACGAACGGAATCGATGCGCGGTTCCACATCGGCACCCGTCAGGCCATAAACAGGGCAAAGAAAAATATCATTGCGTTTCCCGCCGAAGAGGCTGCTCTGGAGCGTGAGCAGTATCTTTTCCGCCTGCTCCTGCGTAGGCACATCGCCCACCAGAGGCATCAGGCCATGGGATGAGTAGTGAGGGAGCAGGCGCTGGTTGCGCAGGTCGTAAGCCCTGTAGATGCCCCTGGATTCATCCCATAACTTTTCGTTGATACTGTACTTCGTCAGCTCATCCCATTGAACAGCTTCGGTGACATCTTCCTTCAGCAACGCGCCGATGTGGATGAGGCATTCATTGGACCAGGCCAGCAAACCATTAAACAGGGGATCCTGCACGATAAAGGGCGATTGCCCAAAGATGGCCTCGTCGTTGTAAGCCAGGTTTCGATTGAAGGCCGCCAGGTGCAGGTGACGGCTGTCAGGGCCCTGGCTGGCCTCGCCGGTATCGATACTTTCCAGTATACCATCCCATGCCGGCGAATGAACAGGGCCGCCTTCCCATGGGTGGTTGATGTAGGGCAGGCCTTCCTCTAACGGGTCGCGGTAGTTGTAGAGGTAACGGTGGTAGGCCATCACTTTGGGGTACATCTCCCGCAGGAAGGCCCGCGCCCGTTTTTCATCCTGGGCGATCTCATAGATACGCCAAAGGACGAAGCCAAAAACCGGTGGCATGGTAAGGCCCGAGGTGTTGGCCGACGCCGGCGCCTGTGGCGCCCGGCTGGCCTGCCAGAAGCCCGGTCCGGGGAAGCGCTGTTCGTCCGCTTCTTCCCCGAAGACGGCCTGCGGCACCATGCCATTGCTCCACTGTGCGCCGACCAGGTGGCGCAGGCTGGTTTCCGCATGGCTCATATTGGTATGTGCGCACCCAATAGCGCTAAATGCCGCATCCCAATTCCATTGGTGTGGATAACAGCCGGGCACGGACTGGATAAACCTGCCGTTCCAGTTGTTCTCCAGTACCAGCCGCGCTTGTTGCAATAGTGTTTCTAGCATAAAGGGTAAACTGGCTGATTCACGAAAGTGGGGGGGTAAAAACGATACTAATGTGGGGGTAAAACGAATGGGGATCGATGCCTGTAAAAAGCTCTTTTATTTATCCTTACCTGCTATGAGGAGCGGCCTGATATATATGCAAAAATATCAAAAAATAAGGCAGTTTCAAATAGACAAGTAACAATCAAAAAATAATTTGCCGCTGTGCACTTCGGTGATCAGGCGAAGGCCGAAAGCCACTGGGATGGCTGGAGGACAAGCCTGAACACCGAAACCGGCAACTTATTTTTTGAGGATTCCTAAGGCGGATGAATGTACTTCCTGCCCAAAAATCACATTGATCGTGCCGGTAGAGAAGTCGTAAACCCAACCGTGCAGTTCCGGCGCGTTCCCGTTTTGCAGGGCCTTACGGTATACGGAAGTCTGGCGGATATTGTTGATCTGCTCCAGGACGTTCAGCTCCACCAGGCGGCCGAACCGGTGCTGTTCATTGGGCAGGGCATCCAGCTCCTCACGGTGCAGCGCCATGACGTCCTTGATGTTGGCCAGCCAGTTGTCGATCAGCCCGAATACCTTGTCGCTCATAGCTGCCTGAATGCCGCCACAGCCGTAGTGGCCTACGACGATGATATGTTCCACCTTCAGCACCTCTACTGCGTATTGGAAAACGGACAAAAAGTTGAGGTCCGAATGGGCCACCACATTGGCGATGTTGCGGTGTACGAAAACTTCGCCCAATCCCGCCCCGATCACTACGCTCGGAGAGACCCTGCTATCCGAACATCCCAGGATCAGTGCCTTGGGATGCTGCCCTTCCGCCAGCAGGTTGAAATATTCGGCATCTTCCTCCTGCTTGGCCTGAGCCCACTGCCGATTGTATTCCAGATACTTTTGAATGAAATTCTCCATAGCCTGGCCGGTGGTTTCGGGCAAAAATACGGGCGGATGCGGGCTTAGTCTGTGATGGGGTTCACAGGAGGAAGCAGTAGGGTGACTTGGGGATGGGGAGAGTCTCTCGCAATCCTTTGATATCCAGGCCAACTTGAAACCCTGAAACCTGACACGAGTGAAGCGACTGATGAAATAAACTCTGAACAGTCCCTTTACCCCGGCTTGAGCTGGCGGATCTGTTCAAAAACCTCCCAAAGGAGCAGGTTGCGGAAGGCAGCGTCTTTAGCGGCCTGCGAATAATTCTGCACCAGCTTGATATCGGCGCCGGTTTCGCGGATGAAGCGAGCCAGGCGGCGGGTGCGGCGGTGAGCGCGCACATCGCGAATGTAAATTGCGGCCACCCTGCCTGGAAACTCTTCAGCGACAGCGCGATAGATATAGGGGTCTTTCTCTCCGCTGTCGCCGATCAACACAAAAGGCAAAGAGGGGTAGGCCTGGAAGATGCGCTCGATGCTGGCCTGTTTATGCCCCCTGTAATCTTTCGGCAGGTTCTGGTAAGGAATGCCGAAATCGCGCAACAGGATAGGGCCGGCGGGCAATCCGTTGAGGTCCAGGAATTCTTCCAGGAGGTCGTACAGGTTCCAGGGGCTGTTGGAAACGTAAAAAATGGGATTCATGGGCCTATCGCCGCCAGGGCCCCGCTGCAGGGCCTGATAAAAAGCGGCGGCAGCTCCAAAGGATTGCCGCAACGCTGCGCTTTTCATCATGGTATGGTAAATGACCTTCAGCTTGAGTAGTGAAGTGACGTCCGTTTTCAGTACCGTATCATCGATGTCGCTGATCACGCCGAAGGCAGCATCAGGTGGGGGCACCAGTACGGGAGCCACGGCATCCACCTCGACCTTTCGGCCGGGGACGGAGCGAATGGACAGGCGGGCATCCTGCCACTGTTTTTCTCCGGGGAGCAGTGGAGCCTGCAGCGCCTGGCCGACAAAAAAATACCCTTCTTCATCTGTGATTGCCCGAAATGTATTGCCGCCCAGCTGCACTTCCACCTCCACCCCGGGGATCTCCCGGCTGTTGAAACGCCGGTAGTTGTGGACGAGTGCCCGCCATCGGGAATTGATATTACGGGCCAGTATGCGGCGGTCTTTCAGCACCCGCCCGCGAAGCGATAGCCAGTCGGCACGCCCGTAACCGCGGTAAGTAGCGATCACAACCGGCCACTTCGGCCGAAACCCCAGCAAGGCCTTGAACCGCTGCCATAAACGGTTGAGGGTTCGACGGATGAGCCGCAGCGTACGAAAAAGGGCGCGTTTCACTTTTTTGCCTTGAAAATAGGAATAAGTTCTGTGACACGGGTATTGTAACGGCGGTGCCTTGCCAGGAAGGTTTCATAGCCTCATTGTCTTATTGTCTTATGGCTTTTAAGCCAGGATACTCTCAACCATGCAACCATGAAGCCGTGAAGCCATATTTTAAGGGCATAGCTCAAAGGGCCCTGCCAACGATGCAGCCCATAGAAACGCTACTCTTGCCCAGCAACTTTTCTCGGTTTAGCGGGGGTTGACAGCTAAGAGCTTGTTAGGAAAAACCAATAGAAGAGAAAGTGTAGCTATATTGGTTTTCATAGTTGTATCGTGTTCAAAAAACAAAAAAGCCTTTGCCTTTATGCTTTACTACCTCGGAATCGATATCGGCACGACCAGCACCAAGGCCCTGGCCGTAACGACAGAAGGTAAACAGCTCGCACTGGCGCGGGCGGGTTACCCTACCCTGTCG
The DNA here is from genome assembly GCA_020636255.1 of Lewinellaceae bacterium. Taxonomy (GTDB): domain Bacteria; phylum Bacteroidota; class Bacteroidia; order Chitinophagales; family Saprospiraceae; genus JACJYE01. Next base: position 274,309 of record JACJYE010000005.1, on the reverse strand, counting down.
CCGCAAGACGGCTACCAGGAGCAGGCCCCGGAAGCTGTGCTGATAGCAGTAATAAGTGTGCTGAAAGATATCGATGAGCAAACCGGTGTCCGGCCGCAGGCCGTCGGGTTGAGCTGTGCCATGCACAGCCTCATCGTGCTCGACAGCAAAGGCCAACCGTTGACCAATGCTATGCTGTGGAGCGACCGGCGCAGCCAGGAGCAGGCACAGCAGCTTACAGCCTCCGGAGTGGGCAAGGCCCTATACCAGGCTACGGGCACGCCTATCCACCCCATGTCACCCCTGTGTAAGCTGCGCTGGCTACGCGAGCGCCAGGCAGGGTTGTTCGCACAGGCAGCGCGTTTTGTTTCCATCAAAGAATATATCCTGCAGCGGCTTTGCGGCGCCTGGGCAGTGGATTATTCCATCGCTTCCGCCACAGGCCTGATGGACATTATTCAACTGAAGTGGTGGGAGCCGGCACTGGCCTATGCTGGCATCGCAGAGGGCCAGCTTTCGCCTCTGGCGTCCCCGACGCACCTGCTGGCCCTGAATAATGATGCCCTGCCGGCCAGGCAACAGGGCACCCCGGTAGCGCTGGGCGCCAACGACGGCTGCCTGGCCAACCTGGGTGCGCTGGCCCTGGGGCCGGATGAGCAGGTGCTCACGGTAGGAACCAGCGGGGCCATACGCCGCACCGGGCGCGCCCCCATCGTGCAGGCCGAAGCCCAGATCTTCAACTACCGCCTCGATGAAACGTATTTCGTCAGCGGTGGAGCAACCAATAACGGCGGTATCGCCTTCGAATGGCTGGCTGGCTTACTGGGGCGTGAACGCCTGTCGGAGGCAGCGGCGGCACACGTGCCGGCAGGGTCGGAAGGGCTGCTCTTCCTACCCTACCTGCTGGGGGAGCGCGCGCCGATATGGGACGCAAACGCAACAAGCGCTTTCCTCGGGTTGCGGCTTCGACACGGGCCGGCCCATTTGCACCGGGCGGTGCTGGAAGGCGTCGCTTTCAGCCTGTACCACATCGCCGAGCAAATGCCGAAACAGCCCGGGCGGCTGATCGCGAACGGAGGCTTCACGCAATCCGATCTTTGGCTACAGCTCTTCGCCGACGTCTTCGGCACCCCCGTTTGGGTAGACGAACAGGCCGAAGCCTCGGCACTGGGAGCAGCTTATGTCGCCATGAAAGCTACCGGCGCTATCAGCAGTTATGAAAGCCTGTACCCGCTGCGACGCCTGTTGCGGCAGTATCTTCCCGATGCCGCCAATCACGAGGCTTACCGGGAAGTTTTCAGGAAGTTCAAAGCTTCAGGGCCGGGTTCCGGACGCTGACTGCTATTACTTCACAACCAGGCTACGCGCCACCACCTGTTTCCCGCTGAGCGCCCGCAGGTAGTACATGCCTGCAGGCAGGGCCGCCAGGTTGAGCTGCTGCCGGTGGCTTTGTGCCGCCGGGAATTCCTGCCTGAACACCTCTTTACCGGATGCGTTAAACAGCGTGGCCTCGAGTGTTGCCGGGGCCTCCAGCCGGGCCTCCAGCCATAGCAGGCCACTTGTAGGGTTGGGCATCAGCCGTAGGCCCAGCGTTGCTTCAACATCGCTTATAGCCGTTGTATTGCCCACTTCTATCTCTGTCTCGATGGTACAGTTATTGGCGTCGCTGGCCAGTAAGGTATAAATGCCTGGCAGCAGCCCGACGATATCTTCCACATCTGAGAATGGTTCGCCATCCAGCAGCCATTGGTAGGAATACCCTCCTACCCCGCCGGATACCGTAACCGAAGCCGCGCCGTTGGCCTGCCCACCAGAAGCATTGAGCACTTCATCGACGACAAGCTGTAAAACGGGTGGTTCGGAGACCTCCACCTGGGCCGTATCTTCACATCCCGGCGCCCCGGTGACCGTTATTTCGTATATACCGGCGCCCAGCCCGGTTTCTGTAGCATTCGTACCACCGCTTTCCCACATATAGGTATAAGTGCCATCGCCACCAATCGCCATTACGGTTGCCATGCCATCGGAAAGGCCGAAGCAGCTGGCCCCTGTGGCCTGCGCAGACACGATCTCAATCCCGGCCTCTTCCGTTACTGCAACAGCGCCAGTGTTTATACAACCGTTATCCAGGTTCGTGGCAATGAACGTATACAAGCCGGAGGCGGACGCAATAGCAACCAACCCTTCTTCGAAGACGATCTGGCCATCCTGTGTAGCCCATTCGAACGCACAGTTATCGCAGGAAGGAACCATAGCCGTAATCGAAACCGAATCTGCTCCACAGGGTATCACCACATCAGGGTTTGTGATAATAACGGCCGGAAGTTCCGTATCTATCGTTACCGGTATTTCCAACGAGGCTGCGCACCCATTCGCATCCACTACATTAAGCATTATGCCTGCAGGTACGGTTATCGAATCGGACAGCGGCCCAGCCTGGCCGGATGGCCAGCTATAGAGATAAGGCGCGGTGCCTCCGGAGCCCTGTACCCGGGCATAAGACTGTGTAACGACACAGGTCAAAGGCTGGTTTTCCAAAACCGTAATTTCCAAAGCCGTTGGTTCTCCGATGGTGAAGTTTTGAATAACCGGGCAATTATTGGCGTCGTATACGGTGACGGAATAGGCTCCTGCCACAAGGCCGATCGCGGTAGCAGCCGTATCGCCGTTCGACCATTGGATGTGTAACGGGAGAGTTGCATTGGAAAGCGAAACTGTCGCCTGGCCATCGGCAGCGCCGTAGCAGGTAGGCGAAACGGCCTCGATAGTAGCCGAAACCGCACAATCGAAACTGCCGACCACAAAGGATTCGACGAGTTGGCAGCCATTCGCATCTACAACCGTAACCTGATAGATAGCTGGCGCCAGGCCTGCCACCGAATAACCGGTGCTACCATTGCTCCAGCTGACGGTATACGGCCCGGTGCCGCCTGAAGGTTGCACCTCGGCCTGGCCATCATCGGCATCTGCAGCCGTTTCGTCGCTGAAGCTAAGGTTGGCCGCCAATGCCGGCGGTTCGCCGATGGTTATGTCTATCGTATCGGTACACCCATCGGCATCGGACACGCTGACGGTGTATATCCCTGCCGCCAGGCCCGTTTCAGTTGTTGAAGTATCACCGGAAGGCCAGGTGAGCACATAAGGCGGGCTCCCCTGCAGGGCAGCTATGCTGGCTGTGCCATCACTGGCGCCACTACAGCTCACTGGCGTACTACTGCTCAGGCTTAGGCTCACAGGAGGCGTCTGGGATACTGCCGACACATCGGTGGCAGTACAGCCGTTGGATGGGTTCGTAACGGTGAGCGTGTAGGCGCCGGCGGCGTCAACTACCGGCGTCGCACTACTCCCTCCGCTGACGATATGGCCACCCGCGCTGGCAGCCCAGCTATAGGTACAGCCCGCACAGCCTGGCGCGCTACCGCTCAGCGTCAGCTGCGTGAAGGTACAGTTCAGCACGCCTCCCGGGCCCGCTTCTGCCGTGGGCGGCGCCGTGTTTTGAGAGATCGTGACCGCCAGTGTTTTAGAGCAGTTATTGGCATCGGCCACCGTAACGGTATTTACCCCGGCGAGCAGGCTGAAAGCAGAGGCCCCCGACTCTCCACCTGGCCAGGCGTATGTGTAGCCAGGCGTACCGCCGCTGGCTACCACTGTAGCACTGCCAAAAGGCGTATCGCAGTCGATGCCCTGCACGTTTGTGGCGGCCAGCTGAATAGTGGCAGGCTGGCCTATCGTAGTGCTTGTCACCGTAGAATTGGCCCCGGCATCGGTCACCGTAACGGATACCGGCCCGGCTGTCAGGTTCGTTGCGGTAGCGCTGGTGTTGCCGTTCGACCACAGGTAAGAATAGGGCATGCTCCCCCCGGTTGATACTACGGTGGCCTGCCCGTTGGAGCCTCCGTTGCAACTGGGCTGTACGACGCCGGTAATACTGGCGCTTAACGGCGAGCCCTGGGCGGGCAACATAGCTGACAGCTGAGCCGTCACTACGCGGTCGCCACCGCTACCATCCCCACCGCTGCCGATAACGCTGGCCGCATAAAGGGTGATCGTCTGATCATCTGGGATTGCTGCCGGTGAAGTCCAATTGGCGGTCCAGCTCAGCTGAGAAGTGGCGCCGAATATTTTTGCCGGGTCGTGTTCATGGTAAAATCGCCCGCCCGAAGGCGTGATCACGGAACTGGCCGACGCATTGCTCATGCTGCCGGCATTATTGTTGAAATCATTTAAAGCTACCCACTGGAATCCAGCACGGGCGGCCATCCCGTTGGGGTTGGACACTGTCACCTGGATGGTATACGTCGTATTGGGCATAATGACGGGCGGCAGGCCCTGCAGGGTAACAGTACCGTCCAGGTCGCTGCCACCTGTATGGCAGTTAGTACACAGCCCGTCGCCGGGGGCGCCGGTATAACCATTGGGCGGATTGCTGGAATAGGAAGTCAGGGCAGCCCAAAGGGCTGCCGATCCCAGGAACAGGCAAAGCCTGGAGCGGCTCACGTTCATAACAGGGCAATTTAGAGGCCTTTCCGGCGGCTACGGTAACGGCAGGCGGCAAGGCCCTGGGTGTTAAAGGGTAAACCTCAAACATAAATCATTGCCCATTGATTTGTACCAGGCATATTTCCGAACGAGAAGAAAAAGCGGCTAAAAGCGCGAAAATTGTCGGCGGCAAGGCAGAACCTACTGGTCAAACAGGGAATCGACGAATGCCCGTTTGTTAAAGACCTGCAGTTTATCAATGGCCTCGCCTACGCCGATGTATTTGATAGGCACTTTGAACTGGTCGGAGATGCCGATGGCCACGCCGCCTTTGGCCGTGCCGTCCAGTTTGGTAAGCGCCAGGGCCGACACTTCGGTAGCTTCGGTAAAATGGCGGGCCTGTTCGATGGCGTTCTGGCCGGTGGTGGCATCCAGGACGAGCAGGACTTCATGGGGTGCGCCTTCGAGCGACTTGCTGATGGAGCGTTTGATCTTGGTCAGCTCCTTCATGAGGTTGATCTTGGTGTGCAGGCGGCCAGCCGTATCGATAATGGCCACATCGCAGTTGTTGGACAGGGCGTACTGTACGGTTTCGTACGCCACGGCGGCCGGGTCCGTATTCATGCCTTTGCTATAGAAGTCGCAGCCCACGCGTTCGGACCATATCTTGAGCTGGTCGACGGCGGCGGCGCGGAAGGTATCGCCGGCGCCCATTACCACGCGTTTGCCCTGCAATTTGTACTGATGGGCGAGTTTGCCGATCGTTGTTGTTTTGCCTACACCATTGACGCCCACGACCATAATAATGCAAGGTTTCTGGCTGGAAGGCGGAGAGAAGTCTTCAATATCAGTGGTATTGTTATCGGCGAGCAGCTGAACGATCTCGTCGCGGAGGATCTCGTTGAGTTCAGCCGTACCCATATATTTATCGCGGGCCACGCGGGCCTCGATACGTTCGATGATCTTGATGGTCGTTTCCAGGCCGACGTCGGAAGAGATGAGGATGGCCTCGAGTTCGTCCAGTACCTCTTCATCGACGGAGGTTTTTCCTGCCACGGCTTTGGCCAGTTTGCCGAAGAAGGACTGCTTTGTCTTTTCCAGGCCCTTATCGAGGTCTTCCTTTTTTTCCTTGCTGAAAAACTTGTTGAAAAAGCTCATGGTTAAAGCGTTTATGGGAGCGGAGCGACGGCCGTTCCCTTGTATGGCAAATGGCTGAACGATGGGGTAATGAGCGAGCTCCCGGCATCAAACAAAGAGGCTTTTCTTCACGGGAAAGAAAAGCCTCTTTTTGCGTATAGCGACTCGATGAACGAGTTCGGATTTATTTGCTGGCGAAGAACTCTTCGACTTTGTCCTTGCGGATGATCACCTCTTTGTAGGTGTATTTGCCCGTTTTAGGGTCCTTAACGCTTTTCACCACTTTGACGTGGTCGCGGCCGGATCCGGCGTTTTGAGAACGTTGAGCAACCCGGGCGTTCTTGGATACTTTTGCCATTTTACTTCAAATTTTAGAGATTATAGAGTTAAGCGGACATTCAAAATTAAACAATCGGCGGATAGTTCGCAACCCTATAACAGCTTATTTAATTTCCCGGTGCAGCGTCATGCGCTTCAGGATGGGATTGTACTTTTTGAGCTCGAGGCGGTCCGGCGTGTTCTTGCGGTTCTTTTGGGTCACGTAACGGGAAGTGCCCGGCATGCCCGAGTTCTTATGTTCAGTGCATTCGAGGATGATCTGAATGCGGTTACCTTTGCTCTTCTTAGCCATCTTTCTTGGAATTTAAAATCCTACAACTTACAATTCAACACCGATGTCGAACCCATTTTTCTCAGCATCTTTGAGGAATTCGTAGATGCCTACCTTATCGATGGTGCGCATGGCGTGGGTGGAAACCTTCAGGGTCACCCATTCTTCCTTCTCCGGGATGTAGAAACGCTTCGTTTGAAGGTTCGGCAGAAAACGGCGGCGCGTCTTGCGGTTGGAGTGCGAGACCCGGTTGCCAGAGATAGGCCGCTTCCCGGTGAGTTGACAAACTTTGGACATGGTCTTAATGCTTTTGTGACTCCGTCAGGATTCGAACCTGAAACCTTCTGATCCGTAGTCAGATGCTCTATCCAATTGAGCTACGGAGCCGTATTCTCAAATGCGGATGCAAAGATAAGGGTTTCTTTTTTCCGACAAAAGGTTTTACTAGATTTTTTCCGCTATTTAGTGCATTGCCCTAATCGCGCAGGAACTCCAGTTCATCCTTTAGGGAGAGTTGCACCATGACCGAAGGTTGTGCGGGCGATTTGTCGCTACGGCGGTGGCGGGCCACATAGTCCACGCGCTCGATCACATCGGAGCTGATGGCGCCGAAATTGATGGGAAAATACCCTTTGCGCAGGTCGGCGGGAGTAGCGACGAGGGGACGGCCCAGGTTTTCGATGAGGCCGGCGCAGTAAGCGTCCTGCACGAGGCGGATAGAAACGCTGCCATCAGTATCTAAAAGGATGCCGGGCAGGTTGCGCCCCTTTTCGTATCGCACGGTCAGCGGGCGGACGTGGTAAAGCAAGAGGGTCTCGATGCGTGGGTGCAAATGGCCTACATACTGGCGGAGCATTTCCAGCGAATTGACGAGGATTTCCATGCCCGACGCGCTGTCGGCGCGTTTGAGCTGGAGCAGGCGGCTGACGGCAACCGGCTGAGTGGCGTCACAGCCTATACTCCAGACCGTATCGGTGGGATAGAGGATCAGGCCTCCTTGATGGAGCACGGCCAGGGCGTTGTCGAGATCGTAGTTTTGAACCATAGTAGCCCTTTCATTTGTAAAGGTCGTCATAATGCATTCAGCGTTTAATCCATTGAGTCTTCGATGCACAACGATAATCGGTTCCGGGCAGTACCATGCCGCCCTAAAGGGCTTATTCGAACAGACAGGGCCAGGATAATTAAGCCTCCCAAAAAAGCCGCCGGCAACCGTACTGTCACTCGAATTGCCAACCGCCGAAATATAATTTCAAAACGCCACGGTTTTGAAAACTATATTTATCTTGACCCTATTAATACAAGGCAACACATTTTTTTAAGCTATACTTTACAACTAAAAATCAGGCTTCGTATTGTTTCGCAAGCCGGGAAATTCACAAAAACGACACTCTTGGACCATTTATTACGCACCCTACTTGCATTCGGCGTATTGCTGACGGCCCTGCCTTTGCCCGCCGCCCATATCATCGGCGGGGAGATCACATATCAGTGCCTGGGTTGGACGAATGGAGACCCTGCAACCAACTCCCGCACCTACCGCTTCAGCATGTATATCTACCGCGATTGCCAGGGCGGAGGTGCGCTCTTTGACTCGGCTCCGGGGGCGCCCTATCAGGCCAGCGTCACGATCTACCTGGAAGGCCAGTCCAACCCCGTATTCAATTTCACCCTGGGTCAGCCCACCATCACGTATGTCGACCCCAACCCCGGCAACCCCTGCGTACTGGTGCCGGCCAACGTTTGTGTAGAGCAGGGCAAGTACAGCTTCCCCCCCGTCGACCTGCCGGTGTCCGACAAGAGTTATTTTATTGTATACCAGCGGTGCTGCCGCAACAACACCATAACCAACATTGTGAATCCCGGTGGTTCGGGTGCTTCGTACTTTATGGAACTCACCCCGGCGGCGCAGGCCGTATGCAACAACAGCCCTACCTACAACGGCTTTCCGCCGGTGGTCCTGTGCGCCAACGAGCCCTTCGAATTCGACCACTCCGCTTCCGACCCGGAAGGCGACCAGCTCGTTTACGAGTTCTGCGCCCCGTTCCTGGGCGGCGGGCTCAATTTTAACAACCCCTACGCTTTCGACGGCGTGGCGCCCAACCCGGATGCCCCGCCACCATATAACCCCGTCACCTTCGTAGCCCCCTATTACAGCGCCCTCGACCCTCTGGGCATCAATGCCGATATCAATATCAATGTCAATACAGGCCTCATTACCGGCGTACCGCAAAACCAGGGGCAGTTCGTCGTCGGCGTCTGTGTCAAGGAATACCGCAACGGGCAGCTGCTGAGTAAAGTCTTTCGCGATTTCCAGTTCAACGTCACTACCTGCGACCCGACCGTGGTAGCGGATATCAGAGAGGACGCCATGATCAACGGCAGCGAATTCCTGCTGACGCGCTGCGGAGACACGCGGATCAACTTTGTCAACCAGAGCTACCAACAGGCCTATATCGACCAGTATCGCTGGGTATTCGACCTGGGAGGGCGCGACACGGTCATCAACAGCTGGAACGCCGTAGTCAACTTTCCCGGCGTCGGGGAATACGATGGCCGCCTGTACCTCAACCCCGGCACCGAATGCGGCGATACTGCCCGGATCGTCGTCCGGATCTTTCCGGACATTACCGCCGAATACTCTTATGATTACGATACCTGCATCGCCGGGCCTGTGAGTTTCCGCGACCTGTCGGCCGGCGCCGCCCCGATCAACAACTGGAGCTGGGCCTTCGGCGACGGGCAGGGCTCCAGCAACCAGCATGCGGAATACATCTACCGCGAGCCCGGTTTCAGGCAGGTAAGCCTGCGCGTTACGGATGTGAACGGCTGCCGGGACTCCATTACTAAAGAAATAGAATACTTCCCGGTGCCGGCCCTGCTGATCATCTCACCCAGCGCCTTTACCGGTTGTGCCCCCGGCACGATCTTCTTCGACAACCTGTCGACACCGATCAACGAAGACTACGACATCCTTTGGGATTTCGGTGATGGCGGCACTGCTTCTGATATCAGCCCGGAATATACCTTCGCCAGGGAAGGCACTTTTTCGATCGGGCTTTCCGTCGTTTCGCCGATAGGCTGCCAAACTGATACCGTATTTTCCAACCTCATCAGCATCGAACCTTCACCTGTCGCGGATTTTTCCTACTCGCCGCAGGCGCTCGACAATTTCAACCCCGAGGTGCAGTTTACGGACAAGTCGTCGGGCGCCAGCAAGTGGTACTGGGATTTCGAGGGGGTGGCCTACGCTACAGGCCAGAACCCCCACTACACATTCCGCGATACCGGCCTGCAGGAAGTCCGGCTGGTGGTGACGCACCCCAGCGGCTGCCGGGATACGACAGTACAGCAAATCGACGTTGTACCTAAAGTCACCTATTTCCTGCCTAATGCCTTCACCCCGAACGACGATTCGGCCAATGATGTCTTCCTCGGGAAAGGGTATCTGCGGGGAGTAACGGCCTTTGAGATGAGTATCTGGAACCGCTGGGGTGAGGAGATCTTCCGGTCAGAAGACCCCATGGTAGGCTGGAACGGAAGGAAAAACAATACAGGCTCTCTGCTGCCTGCCGGTGTCTATTATTGCCTGGTGCGGTACACCGGGCCGAGAGGGGAAGCCACAGAGCTTCGCGGGGTGGCGACACTGGTGCAGTAAGCCAGGTGGATTATGTGTTATATTGTTATATAGCTGAGATGAACAGCCAAGCAACAATCAAAAAATAAGTTCGACGGTTTTGCGATGCGGCACAGGCTGGAAGCTTTAGAGCTTGTTTGGAGGCCAGCCTTTGAGCTAAAAAGGCCACTTTTTCGGTGATGCTTCGTTCTTTTTCTTGGCCGTACCTCCGGGTACGCCCTTCGAAAAACGCCTCACCTCACCAAAAAATTGACACTTTTCGCTATCAAATCCGGCCTCCAAACAAGCTTTAGAAAAACTGGAAGACAAGCCACATCGCAAAACCTCCAATGGAGAACTTATTTTTTAAACACTACAAAAGAGTCCAAAGAAAAAAACTGAGGAGGATGAAGCGACGAAAACTACGAGCATTAGTGGCAGCTCTTGGCCTGCTGTTCATCGTGCCGGCCGCCAATGCAAAACATATCATTGGAGGCGTAATGACCTATGAATGCCTGGGCAACAACCGTTATGAATTCACGCTCAAGGTGTATCGGGACTGCAACTGCACAGACTGTGCCGACTTCGACCCGGTTGCGTTCATTGCCGTATACAATTGCTCGGGAGACTGTATGCAGCAGAGCCAGTACACCCCTTTTATGCGCATTGATGCACCTCTGCTGGATGTCAGCCAGGTCACCGCGCCTGATTATCCCTGCCTGATCCCGCCCGATGTATGCGTTCAGGAAGGCCTATATCAGTTTCAGGCCGTTTTGCCGCTCTCCAATAAGAGCTATCACATTTCCTACCAGCGGTGCTGCCGCAACGTGACGATCAACAACATCTTCGACCCGGAAAACACCGGTGCGACGCATACGATCGAGATCACGCCTCAGGCCCAGCAATTGTGTAACAACAGCCCGGTTTTTAACGCCTTTCCACCAACCGTTATCTGTGCCGGGTCTCCGCTGGAATTCGACCATTCCGCTACCGACCCCGATGGCGACCAACTGGTGTACAAGTTCTGTCCGCCGCTGCAGGGCGGCGGGCCCATCACCGACGACCAGAACCTTTATAATACCTGTATCGGTGCACAGCCCGACCCGGCCTGCCCTCCGCCGTATGACCCTGTTTCCTTCCTAGCGCCCAACTACTCCATATCAGCTCCCATGGGCGGCAACCCGGTGATCAGCATTGACCCCAACACGGGCTTGATCACAGGAACACCTACGGTGCTTGGACAATTCGTGGTAGGGGTATGTGTGGAAGAATACCGCAACGGCCAGCTGCTGAGTAAGGTCTTTCGCGATTTTCAGTTCAATGTAGCGCGCTGCGACCCCACTGTCGTAGCGCAGATCAATTCTGACGAAGTGATCAACCAGCAGGAATTCGTCATCACTTCCTGCGGAGAGAACACCATCGCCTTTCGCAACGAGAGCTTTCAGCGCGTTCATATCGATGTGTGGGAATGGGCGTTCGATATCAACGGGATGCCCCAAACCTTCAACCAATGGGAGCCTACCGTTACTTTTCCCGATACCGGGGTCTATCTCGGCACGCTCATTCTCAACCCGGGCACTGTATGTGGGGATACGGCCAACATCCGGGTGCAGATCTTCCCGGAGATCGTCGCTGATTTCGGTTATGACTACGATACCTGCCGGGCAGGGCCTACTGTATTCACCGACGCCTCTTTCTCCGGAAGCGGCGTGCTTACCGGTTGGGATTGGGATTTTGGCGACGGCAGCAATTCGGCAGAGCAGAACCCCAGCCATGTTTACCACGCCCCCGGTGATTTCCCGGCTACCCTTACAGTCACGGATATCAACGGTTGTGAAGATTCAGAAACCCAGGTGCTCCCTTATTATCCCATACCCGAGCTCCTGATCGTTTCACCCAGCGCCTATACGGGCTGTGAGCCTGCCGAGATATTCTTCAACAACCTGTCGTTCCCCATCAGCGAAGCCTATGACATCCTTTGGGATTTCGGCGACGGCGGCATCGATACGGTTGTCAGCCCTACCTATACCTATACGGAAGCGGGTACTTATACCGTCACCCTTGACGTGGCCTCTCCGCTCGGGTGCAAAACCGATACATCCTTTGGGAGCCTCATCACCGTACTGCCTTCACCGGTGGCGGGCTTTTCCTATAGCCCGGCCCAGCCCAGCAATATCATCCCAACTGTGTCCTTTATTGATGAATCGCAATACGCTGTAAACTGGTTCTACGATTTCGGCACCGGGCAGCGGTCTACGCAGCCCAACCCGGCCTACACTTTTCCGGATACGGGCCTGTACCAGGTGATGCAGGTCGTTACACATCCCAGCGGCTGCCGGGACACGGCCCTGCAGCTCATCGACGTAAGGCCTGAGGTGCGCTATTTCCTGCCCAATGCCTTCACCCCCAATGAAGACGGGGTGAACGACCTTTACTTTGGCGTGGGACTGATGGAAGGCGCCACTAACTTCCACCTCAGCATTTGGAACCGCTGGGGTGAGATGGTTTTTGAAACCACCGACCCTGCTGAGGGATGGAATGGCCGCAAGAACAACAGCGGCGATCAGGTACCCAGCGGTGTATATATGGTACTGGCCACTTTTACCGGCCCGCGCGGCGAACCCATTGAGGCCAAAGGTGTGGCGACGGTGGTACGCTGAGCGGGGCAGAGACAAAGGAGCCACAAACAGGATCATTATAATCGTTATGATCATAACGATTATATTATTAATGATTATAAAACAAATGATTACAAAACGAATGATTACAAAACGAATGATTATAAAATGAATGATCATAAAATGAATGATTCAGAATAGCAGAAGGCTTCGAGGATTTTTTTCACTGAAAATATTCCATAGTTAGGTTTTTCCGGCAAAACGTTTTACCTTTGCACGGCTAAAATCAGACGCTATCAATTTTCAAATCGAAAAACGATGGATGCTATAAAGTTTGTACAGGAACAATTGATGCCGAAGAAGGATTTCCCGGCATTTCGCGCCGGTGATAATATCGTGGTAAGCTACAAGATCATCGAGGGTGACAAAGAACGTATTCAGGCTTTCCGCGGCGATGTGATCCAGATCAAAGGGGAAGGTGCCACCAAGACCTTTACGGTGCGGAAAACGTCCAATGGTATTGGAGTAGAGCGTATTTTCCCGTTCTCTTCTCCAAATATCACCGAGATACAGGTTACAAAACGCGGTAAGGTTCGCCGGTCGAGGCTGTATTACCTGCGTGGCCTGGTGGGCAAAAAAGCTCGTATCAAGGAACGCAAGCTCATCAAGAGCAACGATTAAGGAGTTTGCTCTGCAAAAAAGAAACGGGCAACAGCAGTGCTGTTGCCCGTTTCTTTTTTGCAGAGCATTATTAGAGCTTTTTTGGAGGCTGCCAGGGTGGCCTCCAAAAAAGCTCTTACCTCGCATTCACAACCCCACTGTAAGCCCCAGCAGAAAATTCCTGCCCGCCTGCGGAAAGAAACCCTGGTCCAGGGCGGTGCTGCCACCATATATATAGCGGTACGACCAGGCGTTAGCTTCGTACAGCGTGTCGAACGCGTTCTGCACCAGCAGTGTCAACCCAACCTCCCGGACGAAGGCGGGGCGCCAAGTGTAGCCGATGCGGAAATCGCTGTAGGTATAGGCATCAATGGCATTCGATTCATCCGAAGTATTGTCGATGTACTGCTTGCCGATGTATTTGGACATCAGGGAGAGATCCAGGCTATGCCTGGGGTTATTGCGCAGGGCTTCGTAGCTCAGCCCGCCACCGGCAATGATAGCTGGCGAGAAGGACAAATCTGTATTCTTATGCTCAATAGCTTCCTGGCCCAGCCAGTTAAAATCCTCATCGTATATATCCACGTATTCCGTGAAGGCGGCCACTTTGTTACGGCTTAGGGTGGCGTTGGCGTCGAAGCGCAGGCCAGGGGCCAGCTGGAGGCCCCCGACAACTTCCAGGCCTACACGATAGCTCTTGTCGAGGTTGATACGGGTATAAGCGCCTACATCGTTGATCTCACCGTTGAGGGCCAGCTGATCGCGGTAATACATGTGGTAGAGGTTGGCCGAAAGGGCGGCGCGAGGCCAGTTGTACTGGTAGCACAGCTCGGTGTTGTAGAGTTCTTCCGGGCCTGGCCGGCTATCGGAAGTGGAGTCGACATAGTCATCGCGGTTGGGCTCGCGGTGGGCCACAGCGAAGGAGGCATAGGCATTGGAGCGGCTGTTGAGCTGATAGAACAGCCCCGCCTTGGGGTTGAAAAAGTGTAGGTTTACCTGGCCGTCCACGTTCTCTGCCTGTCTGTTGTAACCCAGAAATTCGTATCCTGCGGTGCGGTACTGCAGGTCGAGGTAAGCGTTCAGGCCATCAGCCAGTTCGTAGTTGAGCTTGCCGAATATATTAATGTCCATTTTCCGGGCATCGTTTTCGTAAAAACGGTTGCCCATTTCGCTATTGCCGGCAAAGCGAGCCCAGATCACATCGCCATAGTGCAGTCCTTCGTAAATGTGGCCGCCGCCACCCAGGGTAAAGTCCAGTTGCTTGTCGTCGCTGAGGAAGTTGAAGCTATAGACGGCGCCGTAGAAATCGTTGTCGAGCCAAAGGCGGCGAATGAGGTCGGTTGTGGTGACCAGTTCTTCTCCCACCCTGACGTCGTCGAACCCGTAATCCGCCAGGGCTTCGCCGGCCTTGTATTGTTCGTAGTACCCTTTACCTCTGGTGTAGTGCAGGGCCAGGTTCAGGTTCCACTGCCCGCTGAGCTGGTTGTTGTAGATGAGCTGATAGTTGTCCTGGCGGTAGTTATCCTCCTCGTTCTCATAAGGTTCGCCTTCCTTTTCCATACCGGCGGGGTTGAACGTACGGCTTTGCCGGCTATTGAGAGAATCGGCAGGCACGCCATACCAGGCCTGATAGGTCACCTCATGGCCGGAAAAAGTGATGAAGCGCAGGCTGCTGTTCCTGCCCATGTAGGCCCCCGAGAGGTAGTACGACTGCAAGTCTGAGGAGGCCCGGTCGATGTAGCCATCGGAAGTGACCCGCGACAGGCGGCCTTCGACCGTGAACTTATCCTTGAGCAGGCCGGTGCCGAAACGCAGGTTCCCTTTCAGGGTATTGAAAGAACCCGCGGCTGTATTGATCTCTGCATAGGGCTCGGCCTCGAAACGCGCTGTATTCATGTTGATGGTAGCCCCGAAGGCGCCGGCGCCGTTTGTCGAGGCCCCTACCCCGCGCTGGACCTGCACATCGGCTGCAGAGCTCCCGAAGTCGGGCAGGTCGACCCAGTAAACGATCTGCGATTCGGCATCGTTGAGGGGAATGCCGTTGATGGTTACATTGATGCGGGTAGGGTCGGTTCCCCTGATGCGGATGCCGGTATACCCGATGCCGGCGCCGGCATCGGATGATACGACTGCCGAAGGCGTCCACTGCAAGAGGAAGGGCACGTCTACCCCCAGGTTATTCTCCTGTAGCGCTTCTCCTTTGATATTGGTATAGGTCATGGGGGTTGTCGCCCCCGCGCGGGTAGCACGCACGATGGCCTCGCCGGCCAATACGTTACGGGACTGCAGCAGAAGTTCGAGCTGTTTCTCCGTTTCGCCTTTCCCGACGGAAAAGGCCAGGTTTTCCGTTTCAAACCCAACAAAGGTCACCTGCAGGGTATACCCTCCTGGCGCCACGCCAGGTATCCGGAACTGCCCTTCGGCGTCGGCGGCAGCTCCCTGCCCGGTTTCCAGGATAACCACATTAGCCCCTGGCAGCGGTTCATCGTTTTCGTCTTTTACCTGGCCGCTCAAAAGGCATTGCCCCCAAAGCGAAGTGGATAGCAACAAGCCCATGGCCAGCGTGATAACAGACTTGATCATTGGAAATAAACATTAGAGTGAAACAATCACAGGCGCCCGGGGTTGGCACTGTGTTTCGCTTCACGGCGGGCGGAAGGCCCGCTTCATACCAGTGGAAGGCGAGGCTGCCATTAGCAGTGTCCTTCATCTCCCTTCCCGGCATTACCCGGGCAGGTTCCGTGGGTATGATCTCAGCCGAAGCAACTCCCCGCTTTTGGGTTATCCGCTCCAGCACCCCAGATGAGCGGTGCAAAGGTAAAGTTTTTTGGGGGAATTGCCAGGGGAAAGTTATATGGTTCAGCGCACTCCGGAAAGGAAGCTTTGTGTAATATAAAGGCTTTCCGGAGTAGCCTCAACCATTTAACCCTTTGATCGCTTCATGCATCTGCTCCAGCCTTTGCTCGCGGCTGCCCCACAATTCGATAAAGGAGACGCCGAGTACTTGCAGTTCGCGGCGGTAGATCTCGTAGAGTTCCTGCCGTTCGTTGGGGTTTTCTCGCTGTGGGTCGGGAGCCCACGGGATATCGATACCGCAGAGGGCGTACAGGCTGTAGCGGCGTCTGTGGAGCTGTTCGAGTATCCATGGGTGGCAACGGCCGTATTTGTATTCGGACCAGACTTTCATAACCAGCATACTGGTATCGACGAAGAGGAGGCGGTTGGCATGTGGTGCAAGCCGGCTTTCCAATGCCAGCTGCCCCTGGGCGATATGCAGCAAATCCGCTTCCTCGTATGGCCGCCCCAACTGCTCCAGATATTCGCGGGCGTATTCAGGTACCCAGCGGGTATCGTACTTTTCGGCCAGCAGCCTGGCCATTTCAGATTTCCCGGTAGATTCCGGGCCGGTGAAGAGGATGCGGTGCATGGGAAGGCTTATGGGTTACAGGTACCATGTACGGGGTAGCGGATATCAGGTTGCCTCATGTTCACCCCCTCTCCAGTCTCCCAATCACCAAATCTCCCCCTCCCCCAATCCCCCGGCGGGGTACAGCAAAGATAACAAGATAGAGCGGCTGATGTTCCTGCATATTTTTCTAAATTTACTGGGAGCAAAAATTGGATCACAGCTATGGCGGCATGCAAAAACTGCGAGGTAGAGCTACAAGGTGCGTATTGCAGCGCCTGTGGGCAAAAGGCCATAACAGAAAGGCTGACGGTACGGCACATGCTTGGTGAATTCTTGCAGGCCATTACCAACCTGGAACGAGGATTTTGGTATACCGCGCGCCGGCTGATGCTGGAGCCCGGGCCGGTAGTCCGGGAATATTTGGAGGGCCGGCGAAAGCGGTTTTACCACCCGGTGCGGTATCTGTTCGTGCTGGCCACCATTGCCACGGTGATCATGGTATGGTCGGGGCTCTTCGAACAACAGCAGCACCAGATCATTTCGGTGCAGGAGCATGCCATGGGCATCGAACCCAATGAAAAAGCGCGTCTGTCGCAGGATATGGTCCAGGAAAAGATGAAGCCTTACCTAAACCTCATCTCTCTGCTGACCGTCCCTTTTCTGGGCCTGATCTCTTTTCGTGTGTTTCGAAAGCGGGGTTACAACTACGCCGAGCACCTGGCGGTGAATGCATTCTGGACGGCGCAAGTGTCCCTCATAGGGCTGATCCCCGTTGCTTTTTTTATGATCTACCCGAAAGCCATAACCATACTCTTCCCGCTTTCCATGTTGTTATCCATAATATATTACACTTTTGGCTTCCGGCAGCTCTTTGACATCAGTTACGGGAAAGCAGCCTGGAAGAGCGTGCTGGTTCAGGTTCTGGGGTTCACGCTGATGTATCTTGTCATCGCCCTCATCGCGGTTGTTGGCGTTTTGGTTTACATCGCGATCTCAAAAATATTTCTGCAGTAGCAACTACTAAGCCGAAAAAACAATGGCCAGAAGCGAGGTGTTCTCAGAACCAGACGGTGTGTACAATTACTAATTCATCGACATGCATGATATAGAACCGTACTACAAATGGCGCGACGCTTATGTGGCCTCTGATGATGAGCGGTCACCCTTTTTCGGGCAGGTGTATGACGAGTTTCGGTTCACCAACCGGGTGTACAATTATTTCATCCACCCCCAATGGGACGAGATGGGCTCCGACACCCTCTACCTAAAGGTCATTTACGCCGACTATGACCTGGCCTACGCGATCGTGGAACTGATCGGTGAATGGAACGACTGCCTGGGCAACGATATCATGTACTTCAAGCGAAAGGTAGTGGACTACATGATCGACGAAGGCATCACAAAATTCATCGTCATCTGTGAGAACGTATTCAACTTTCACGGCTCCGACGACTGTTACTATGAGGAGTGGTATGAAGACATCGCCGACGAAGGCGGCTGGATCTGTTTTCTGAACACCTTCGACCACGTTGCCGATGAGATGCGCAGCACCCAGATCCAGCATTACGTCAATTTCGGCCCCCGGTTCAATGATATAAACTGGCGCCCCCGCAAACCCCGCGGCCTTCTCCACATGGTTGAGGAACTGATGCTGAGCGAAAAACGCCGCTACTTGAATGGCTGATTGCTGTACGGTGGCTCCGCCACAACGGCCTTTATACCCCACGTGCGAAACCCGTGGCTGATATTTCAACGCCCTTTGGGCGCGATGGTGGCTCCGCCACAACAGTCTTTTAACCTTTTGACCTTACGGCCTTAACATGCATAAATCCGGATTTGTAAACATCATTGGACGGCCCAACGTCGGGAAATCAACCCTGATGAACGCTTTGCTTGGGGAGCGCATGTCCATTATTACCAACAAGCCGCAGACCACCCGCCACAGGATCATCGGCATCCTCAGCGAGCCGGAGTATCAGGTAGTTTTTTCCGATACGCCTGGTGTGATCGAGGACCCTTCCTACAAGATGCACGAGATGATGAACCGTTTCGTTAGCACCACTTTCGAAGATGCGGATATCATGATGTTCGTTACGGAAGTGGGAGAAAAATACGGGGAGGGCGATCCGCTCATCGGCAAGCTTAAATCGATTGAGGTACCGCTGTTCCTGGTGCTGAACAAAATCGACCTGGCCACCGAAGCTCAGATCCTGCAGTGTATCAGGCAGTGGAATGAATGGGCCCCCTTCCGCGAAAGCATCCCCATTTCCGCCCTCAACAAAAGCAATACCGACAAACTGCTCGAGCTCATTGTCCAGTATTTGCCGGAAGGCCCGGAATACTACCCTAAAGACCAACTCACCGACCGCCCCGAACGATTTTTCGTCAGCGAGATCATACGGGAGAACATCCTGGAGTTATACCACCAGGAGATCCCCTATTCCTGTGAAGTGGCTGTACTGGCCTTTAAAGAAGAGGAGACGACAAGAGGAGAACCATTGGTGCGCATCAGCGCCGAGATCTTCGTAGCCCGAAACACCCAAAAGGCCATCATCATCGGAAAGAACGGGGCCGCCATCAAAAAACTGGGCACCGAAGCCCGCAAAGACATCGAGACATTCCTCGAGAAAAAAGTTTTCCTCGAACTGCACGTCAAAGTGAAAGACAACTGGCGCGACGACGAACGGATGCTGCGGCATTTTGGATACGGGCAGTGAACGTGCGACATGCACCGTTTAACGCCATGTAATACCATTCCCCAAAAAAAGCTATCTTTGCCCCCTTATTTTACCATCATGAGCAATAATATTGTAGCGATCGTCGGGCGGCCCAATGTGGGGAAATCGACTTTTTACAACCGGCTGATCGGAGAGCGGCAGGCCATTATCGACGATATTAGCGGCGTGACGCGCGACCGGCAGTACGGGAGCAGCTTCTGGAACGGCAAAACCTTTACCGTTGTAGACACCGGTGGCTTCGTCAAGGATTCGGATGACGTCTTCGAAGCAGCCATTCGTTCTCAGGTCGAGATCGCCATCGAAGAGGCGCGGGCCATCGTTTTTTTAGTGGACGTGACCACGGGTATCACCGACCTGGATGAGGACATAGCCGGCATGCTGCGCCGCTCGAAGAAGCCGGTATTCCTGGCGGTCAACAAAGTAGACAACAATGCCCGGATGATCGAAGCGAACGAGTTCTGGAGCCTGGGCTTTGAAGAGACCTTTTTCCTGTCGTCCCTTACTGGCAGTGGGTCCGGCGAACTGCTCGACGCCGTTGTCGAGCATATCGATGCAGACGAAGAACCGGAAGAGGACGCCCTGCCCAAATTCGCCATCGTAGGGCAGCCTAACGTGGGCAAGTCATCGCTTACCAATGCCCTGCTGGGTGAAGAGCGCAACATCGTAACGGAAATCGCCGGCACTACCCGGGATTCCATTCATACCAAATACACCAAGTTCGGCAAGGAGTTCCTGCTTATCGACACGGCAGGCATCCGCAAGAAATCGAGAGTGCAGGAAGACCTGGAGTTCTATTCCGTCATGCGCGCCATTAAGGCCATCGAAGAAGCCGATGTCTGCTTGTTGATGATCGACGCACAGGAGGGCATTGAAGCTCAGGATATGAGCATCTTCCGCCTGGCACAGCGGCGCAACAAAGGCATCGTCCTGCTGGCCAACAAATGGGACCTGGTGGAGAAAGAGACCAATACGGCGCGGGATTTCGAAGAAGAACTGCGCAAACGGATCGCGCCCTTTACGGATGTGCCCGTCGTTTTCATCTCCGCCATCGATAAGACCCGCATTTTCAAGGCTATAGAAACGGCGCTGGAAGTCTACGAAAACCGGAGCCGCAAGATCAAGACTTCCGAGCTCAACGAAGTGATGCTGGAAGCGATCGAGCGCTACCCGCCGCCCGCGCACCGGGGCCGATTCATCAAGATCAAGTACGTGACGCAATTGCCGACCTACTTCCCGGCCTTTGCCTTTTTCTGCAACCACCCCAAACACCTAAAGGACAGCTACCGCAACTACCTGGAGAACCAGCTGCGCAAGCACTTCAATTTCACCGGAGTGCCGATCGCAGTGTTTTTCCGTCAGAAATAAGCGCTCATGCCATTTTTCGATACGCCGTTTCCGGGGCTGAAACTCTTCAAGCCAAAAGTGTGGGAAGACGCACGCGGTTACTTTTTCGAGGCCTTCAACCAGAAAACGTTCGAAGAAGCAGGCATTACGGCGCCGTTCGTACAGGACAACCAGGCGCGGTCCTCTTTTGGCGTGCTGCGCGGGCTGCACTATCAGGTAGGCCCATACGCACAGGCCAAGCTGGTGCGCGTACTCCAGGGAGAGGTGCTCGATGTGGTGGCCGACCTTAGGCCGGATTCCCCTACCTTCGGGCAGTGGTACAGCGTCCGGCTCAGCTCGGAGAACAAATGGCAGCTTTTCGTTCCCCGTGGCTTCGCCCACGGCTACGCCGTACTCAGCGAAACGGCCGAGTTCTTTTACAAATGTGACAACTTTTACTCCCGGGAACACGAAGGCGGGATCATCTACAACGACCCCACACTGAATATTGACTGGGAACTGGGCCCCGGCCAGGCCATACTTTCCGAAAAGGACCTGCTGCTCCCTGCTTTTGACGAGCAGCGGTAGGCCTGGGGTTACAAGTTGGGGGGTTGCAAGTTGGAGGCAACGATAGAGCCATATTCACAAACCCAGAACCGGAATCATGATCGCCCTGCTTTTGATCACCTTGGCACTTCTTGTACTGGCGGGGATACTGCCGCTTTCCATATACCTGCTGCGCAGCATGCAGGGGCGGGAGCCGGAACGCCCGGAGGCGCTGGATGAGGAGATGACGCGGGCGAAGGCCACCAACGAGCCTTTCGAATGGTGGGAAGCCGGGCGCAGGAACTTCAACAGGGGGCTGGCGCTGGCCGGCGTGGGGGCCGGGATGCTCTACTACGGAGTGCTGCATTTTGTGGTGAATGCGAACTGCTTCTCCGATTCCCGGTTCGGGTGGCTGAGCTTTGGCTTTCAGTTTGCCGCATATCTGGTATATATGGGGGTGGCCAACCTGACATACAACATCGGGCTTATCCTGGAAAATGTCAGGCAGCCTGAAAAGCTGGAAGTATTCCGGCTCCGGCTGTATAGCTGGCTGTTCTGGCTCGCGGTTGCCATGCCTTTTGCCTTCGTGGCTTATCTCCTTTTAAGTTAGAGTTTGTATCAAAAGCGTCAAGCCCTGTAATTATGAGCAGCATATTGATCACCGGCGCCAGCGGGCAGTTGGGGCGCGAATTTCAGGCCCTGGAAACGGCTTTCCCTGGCCTGCAGTTCACTTTTGCCGACAGGACGGCGCTCGACGTGACAGACGAGCCGGCGGTGTTTAATTATTTTCTGCACCACAGCTTCGACTACTGCATCAACTGTGCGGCATATACGGCTGTAGATAAAGCCGAAAGCGAGCCCGGCGCCGCCCGCAGGGGCAACGTCGACGCTCCGCGCTGGCTGGCGGAAGGCTGCGCCCGGCAGAACATCCCCTTTATCCACTATTCCACCGATTACGTATACCACAATGCAGAGAATACGCCGCTACTGGAGGGCAGCCCTACGACGCCGCGTTGCGTTTACGCCGCTACCAAGCTGGAAGGGGAACAGGCGGCCAGGGCCAGCAACCCGCTCACCATGATCATACGGACGTCGTGGGTATACAGTTCTTTCGGGCACAATTTTGTAAAGACGATGCTGAGGCTGGGCAGAGAGCGGGCAAGCCTGGGCGTCGTGTATGACCAGGTAGGCGCCCCTACCTATGCGCATGGGCTGGCCCGGGCAACCCTCGATATCCTTTCCAAGGTGGAGAAAGGAGAAGCCCCGCGCGAGCTGCTCAGCGGCATCTACAACTACAGCGACGAAGGGGCCTGCAGTTGGTATGACCTTGCCCTGGCGATCTTTGAAATGGCCAACATCCCCTGCCAGGTACTGCCTATCGAAACCCGGGATTATCCACTGCCGGCGCTGCGCCCGCCTTACAGCCTGCTGAACAAGGCCAAGATCAAGGACGTATGGGGTGTAAAGCTGAAACATTGGCGGGAAAACCTGAGGGCATGCCTGGAAACGCTGGGCGAGCTGTAACTTTGCATTCATACATTCACACACTCACAATGCAACGCATCGACTCCCTCTTCATTGCCGACAGCCCGCTTGGAGGGCGCGGTGTATTCACCGCGGCGCCGATACCGGCAGGGGCGCTCATAGAGATATGCCCCATGGTCATCATGCCGGAAGCCCATCGAAAGCACCTGGATCAGACAGGGCTGTACGACTATTATTTCATTTGGGGGGAAAACGAGGACGAGTGCGCCATAGCCCTGGGGTATGGCTCGCTCTTCAACCACGATTTCGGGCCGAATGCGGAATACTACCCGGATTATGAGCAAAACACCCTGGATTTTTATGCCTTGCGCGATATAGAAGCGGGTGAGGAAGTGACCGTCAATTACAATGGAGACCCCGATGACCAGAGCGAGATCTGGTTTGAAGCAAGGCGGTTAAAACAACGGGAAACGTAAAATGGCGAGCTGCTTGTCTTGAACCCGGCTATTTTTTTCCCTGAGATGATTCTTTCCCTCGTGAAAAATCCTTTTCTTTCGGGCCCAAAGCCATCTCCCAAGACAATTTCCTGAAACTCAGCGAACGCATCAAGGATAAGCCCTGAGTAAGTAACAAGTAAACCCAAAGAGCAAATTAGGCCCTGAGGGTGGCCATGGTATTTCGTTATCCAAAATCCAACAGTCATGACGAGTTATCTTATCGGCGGCATTCAGCAGATCGGCATAGGGGTGGCCAACGCCGAAGAAGCCTGGGCTCTATATCGCCGGCAGTTTGGCGTTGACGTACCGGTGTTCCGGGAGAAAGCACAGGCAGCGCTTATGCTGCCTTATACAGGCGGGCAGCCGCGTAGCCGCTATGCCATCCTGGCCCTCAACCTGCAGGGCGGCGGCGGCTTCGAGATCTGGCAATACACCTGCCGAAAGCCACAGGCATCAGACTTTGAGGTTCGGATCGGCGACCTGGGCATTTTCGCCAGCAAGATCAAGTGCCCCGATATTAAACACGCTTACCGCTATTACCAGGAGAACGGTATCGAATGCCTCTCCGACATAAGCAACCTGAATAACGGCCCCGCCAACTTCTTCACCCGCGACCCCTTCGGCAATGTCTTTCAGGTCGTGGAGGCCAAAGATTGGTTCCAGTTCCGCAAACAACCTACCGGCGGGGTCTACGGCGCCATTATCGGCGTTTCGGATATCGACAAGGCCATGAAGTTTTACAGCAATATCCTGGGCTACGACCTGGTGGCCTACGATGAGCGCGGCCAATTCGAAGAACTGAAAAATATACCGGGCGGGCAGGCGACAATGCGAAGGGTGCTGCTGCAGCGCAGCACGGAACTGGAGGGCCCCTTCGCCAGGCTTTTCGGACAGAATGAGCTGGAATTGATACAGGTAGAGAGCCGTACCCCCAGGAAGATCTACGATGGCAGGTTCTGGGGCGATCTCGGTTTCATTCACCTCTGCTACGACGTCGTAAACATGGACGCCCTCAAAGCTGCCTGCGAAACCCAGGGCTTCCCCTTCACCGTCGACAGCCAGAATAGCTTCGATATGGGCGAGGCCGCCGGCCGTTTTACCTATACGGAAGACCCCGACGGCACGCTGATCGAATTCGTGGAGACCCACAAAGTCCCTATCCTCCAAAAACTGGGCTGGTATCTGAACCTAAAGAAGCGCGAGCCCGGTAAGCCGGTCCCCACGCTTATGCTCAAAGCCCTGGGCCTGAACAGGAAGAGGGATTGAGGGGAAGGCCGGAAGGCCTTCAGGCCGGAGTTCACCTTGTCACCCAGCCTCCCGATCACCTTGTCACCCAGTCTCCCTGGAAGGCCGGAAGGCCGGCCCATATTCCATCCCCCTTTTTTTTTCATTCAAAAAGTCCTAATTTGACAGTGGTGAGGGGGGACAAACCAAATATTCTCTTCTTTGAGTCTGGGCCCGGGGCTTTTTAACGAATAAAAAGCCCCACGGCTGCCAAAGCAACCGTAGGGCACAAATAAGGGGGCGAAAATTGGTGTTGTATCTTTAGTTCTTCCTCACCTTTATTTACTCCTTACCTTTTTTACGATAATGTTGTACAATGCTCTTACCGTATACTTGAGGTCGGTGAGGAAGGGGCTTCGTTCGTAAGCTTTGATGTAGCGCATTTCCGTTTCTACGATCTCTTCAATTGTCTTGGGCCTGTCGACGTATTCGGGAGGGATCATACCGGGCTTAAAGCGCTTTCGCTGCTCCTGAAAAGACTCCGGATACAAGCTCAGATAATGGTCGCTGATGGGCCGCAGGCCGAAAAGTTTTATTTCCAGCTTTAACAGGTTGATGAGGTTCGGGATTTCGTCGATCCAGTACCTTCGCATAAAGCGGCCGGAATGGGTTATTCGGGGGTCGTCTTTGAATTTGCCTCCCTTTTGCAGGCCGTTGTTGTTGAAGATATATTCCTGAAGATATTCGGAATAGGGATACATGGTCCGGAACTTGTGCATATAGAAATGCTTTCCGCGCTTACCTACCCGCCGCAGGCTGATAATGGGGCCGCAGCGGTCTTTCGGGAAGTTCGACGGGGTGGCCAGCTTCCGGGCGCAGAAATAGAGCAGGCCGTCCGATTCCGTTGTTTCCTCCGGATAGTACCCGCAGGCACAAAGCCTGCCCAGCACTTCGATCTCCCACATGGGCCAGCTGCGGCCCGATCCGGGCCGAAAATAGAGCGGCCTGAGAAAAGCCACGCGGGCCCCTGCTCGTTTGAACAGCGTTTCCGCCAGATATATCAACCGGTTCAGTGGGCTGGGGTAGGAAGCCATGAGTTTCTTTTTGCGCAGCTGGATCGTTTCCACACAGCCGAAGAGATAGCCCCCTTCTCTTATGTAAGCATGTAACTCCATCAGGAAGGCATTGACCTTCGGCAGGTCGTTCAGCCGCTGCCGAAGAATGATACCGTTCGCGGGTTGAACGGCCTCTTTATGTTCGGCCTGCTTCGCCGACACCAGGGCTATCAGTGGGTTATTGCCCTTGATATACCGTTTGACGAGCGCTACCAAAGGCGGAGGCGCCTGGGCTTTCCAGGGCTTATTGCTATCAGGATCATGGGGGTTTAGGGGTTTGCTGGTCATGATGGGTCGTATTTATTGATCGAAAAGCAGAAGTTCACTGCGGACATCAAGGCCTATCGGATTGTTTGGCTTATTTTTACGCTGCATGCAGTATGTTTACACAGGATAACATGAAGGAGACACTGGTTTTATTCGATTTTGACGGCACACTGGCCCGAGGGGATTCAATGCTGGCTTTCGCCCGTTTTTATTGCGGCAACGCACGCTTTTTGCTGGGCCTGTTCTACCTGCTCCCCATGTTGCTGGCCTACAAAGCAGGATGGATACCCAACTGGCGCGCCAAAGAATATTTTCTCACCTACTTTTTCGGCAATGAACCGCTGCCTCGTTTCCAGCAGGGCTGCGAGCGATTTGCCAAAGAAAAACTGCCCGGCATGTTGCGCCCCAAAGGCCTCGGGTGCCTGAAAAAGCATCTTGCCAGCGGCAGCCCTGCCGTTGTTGTCAGTTCTTCGGCCGAAGACTGGCTCAGCCCCTGGTGCCGACAGCAACATATACCGCTGATAGGCAGCAGGCTGGAAACCCGCGATGGGCAGATTACCGGAAAACTGGACGGCCCCAACTGTTATGGGGATGAAAAGGCCAGGCGGATACGGGAGTTGTTCAACCTGGATGACTTCTCGGAAATAATCGCCTACGGCGACAGTAAGGGGGATTTTGCGATGTTCGGCCTGGCCACACGGCATTATTACAAACCATTCCGAAAGTAAGAGCTTGTCTGGAGGCCCCCCCTTTCTTGAGGTGAACGCTACGCTATGTTCTTTGCATAAAAGAGAATGGAAAAGATCATGGCCACCCACAACAGGCCGTTGATCACGAATGCCTTGTCCATGATCATCATCTTTGTGGGGTCGCCGCCCTGTTCTTTAATATAAACCAGATACAGGTACCGGAAAATGCCGTATATCGCGAGGGGGGTAGTTGCAATCAGCCATTGCGTATGAAAACGGGCGACGACTTCATCAGCAATCGTATACAAGGAATACGTCACGATGGCGGCGCCTGCACTGACGAACATCAGCCCATCGATGAAAGGGAGGCTGTATTCTTCGAGGCTCTTGCGATGAACGCCGGCCTGTTCCTCCATCATGGCCAGTTCCTGGCGCCGCTTACCCAATACCAGCAGCAGGGCCAGCAACAGGGTGCAGATGAACAGCCAGGGTGAAACCGCGACGTCGATGGCGTATGCGCCAGCCATTGCCCGGATCAGAAAACCGATTGCGACGATCATGACATCCAGGATGACCACTCTTTTTAAGCCGAACGAATAACCCAGGTTCAGGGCCAGATATACGCCTATGAGGAACAGCGTTTTCCAGTTGGCCAGATAGGCGAGGAAAAGCCCCGTTGATAAAAAAGCGAAAAAAGCGGCCAGAGCTATGCCAACGGGCAGCCTGCCGGATGCGATCGGGCGGCGCTTCTTCACCGGGTGCAGGCTGTCGGCTCTTTTGTCGCGTATATCGTTGATCAGGTAAACGCTGCCGCTTACCAGGCAAAACGATACGAATACCAGAATGCTCAGCTGGATAGCCCGGGGGTCGAGAAAAGAAAGGGAAAAGATCAGTGCTGCAAAGACCAGTACATTCTTTACCCACTGATATGGGCGTACGCTGATGAGTATCTCTCTGATCATCGTAAACGGGAAATGGGTTAGGAATACAATTCTGATTCGATCACGTCCACTATGCGTTCGCTGGCGTTGCCTCCGCCATAAGGTTGTTCGTCATACCTGGGCGACATGCTCTGGCCGGCGGCATCCAGGATAGCCTGCGTAGTGCGTTGCCTGACCAGCACGTTGGCGCCGGCATCGACCGTTTCGACCCACTCGGTCTCGGGCCTGAGGGTTAGGCAGGGGGTCTTCAGGAAAAAAGCCTCCTTCTGTACGCCGCCCGAATCGGTCACCACCCGAACGGCCTCCTTTTCCAGCATGATAAAATCCAGATACCCGAAGGGTTCGGTCAGCCTGATGTTGCCGTTGGCCCTGATCCCGAATTCGCTCAGGTTTTTCCGCAGCCTCGGATGGGCGGCCAATACGACCGGTTTTTCGAGCCCGGCCAGGCCCCCTATGATATTTTTCAGGCAATCGGGGTCATCGACGTTGTAGGGCCGGTGCAGCGTAGCCAGGTAATATTGACGGGGTTCCAGCTCCAGCTTGCGCAGAATATCCGACTTCTCACGAGCCAGCTCCAGGCCCTTAAGGATCATATCGTACATCACATCTCCGCTGAAATAGGCCCGGCTGGCCAGGCCTTCATTGGCCAGGTTGTGCATGGCGAGCTGCGTAGGCGCGAACAGCCAGTCGGATACGTGGTCGGCCACCACCCTGTTGACCTCTTCGGGCATAGCGCGGTTGAAACTCCTCAGGCCCGCTTCGACATGCGCTACAGGGATGTGAAGCTTGGCGCCAACCAAAGCGCCGGCCAGGGTGGAATTCACATCCCCGATGACAACTATGGCGGAAAAGGCATTGCCCAGGCACAACTCTTCCAGTTTCATCATCATGGCGCCGGATTGCTGGCCGTGGCCGCCGGAGCCTATATTCAGGTGAAAATCCGGCTGGGGGATCTGCAGCTCTTCGAAGAAGACATCCGACATCTGTTTGTCATAATGCTGGCCGGTATGGACGATCCGGAACGGCAGGCCCGATCTTTTGCTCAACTCGGCGCATAGCGGGGCGATCTTAATAAAGTTGGGGCGGGCGCCCACTACAAATAAGAGGTTACCTTTGTTCATGATAGTACAGGGTTCACAGGTGTTGTATTATACTTACTGAAGCCGGATACCAGCGGCATCTTTCGCCCAAGGTTACCGAATAGCCAGGCCGTTGAGTTTATCGTATATAGCTTCCCCTCTATCCAGCAGGGCCTTATCCAAACCGGCAGTTTCTCTGTGCGGCGGTTTATATGGCTCTGCCTCGTCGACGTCCAGGCGGGTTTTCACCAATTCGGCTATAGCCCCCAGCGTTTGCCGGGGTGCAGCACAAAGGCTTTCAAAAGCAACCCAGCTCAGCTTATCGGCGTAGTTATCCAATGCGAATTGATAATAATTCACCCATGCCGACAGCCAGTAGTTGATATCGGCGGGCTGATATTGCTGCCCGGCTGCCGGGCCGGCATCGAATTGGAAAGGCCGGTGGTTAAGCCCAAACTCGAAGTGGCCCAGCCATTTCATGTACCTGCCGGAAAAGGGGTCCTGCGCATTGATCTTCACAAAGCGCTCATGCTGGTTGAGCAGGGACAGGGCATGCGATACAGGCTCCCGAAAGGGCGTTAGGACGACAGCATCGGGAAAAGCCTGGAACAAGGCCGGGATGCGCAGAATATTGTTGTTGTTTTTGGATAAATACCGGTTCTGTTCCGGCTTATCTCCACTTCTGACCACTACCGCCACATATTTCCTGAACATCTCCACGATTTCTTCACTGACGGAATGGGGCACTAAACAGTCCTTTCGAATGTAATCCTTGCCGCAAAGCACTTTCCAGAAGACTTCATCGAAGGCCTCGGGGCTTTGGTAATTGACGAGTATACCGTCGCCGTGCGCCCGTTGTTCCAGGGGTTCCGGGCGAGCCTGCCGGGGGTAGGCCCGGCGCCACAGGTTGGGCGTCAGCACGAAAGGCATGTCTTCATAGGCCAACGACCTGAACGCGCCGGAAAGGTACAGTTTCTGCAATAAGGATGTCGTACCGCCACGGGCCAACCCACTGATAAAAACGGGCCTGCCCTGCCCCTCAGCCAGGCCGCCACCTGAATAGCGTGACAACTCCATATCGAGCAGGGCTTTCATCAGGAATGGATTCCCGAGAATGAGGGCATGAAGGGCCTTTGAACCGCCGGAATAATGCATGCTCACCGTTTTTTGGACGACTGATACTTCCTGATGGCAAAAAACACGAAAAAAGGCAGGATCGAAACGGCAATGCCCCGGGCTGTCATTAAATAGTCAAACACATGGGCTCCGGGGAAAAGCCAGTTGTACAAAGCAAGCGGGATCAGGACGGCCACGAGGAAAATCAGGATCAGCCCTCCAAGCCTGAGGGATAACAGCAGCGATTTGCGGGAATTACCCAGCAGGAACTTCTCTTTCCAATGGTCGGAAAAGGCAGGCTCGCGGATCACGAGCAGGCTTTTCAGGGTGGCCTCATTGATCTTTTTAGTAGCCTGAATGACGCCCAACCGTTCAAAGAGGAACGACATCAGGAAAAATAACAGGAAAAGGAACAGCCCCAGATACATGCTTACCCCTTTCCTTGTTGTTTGGTGTTGCCTTTTTTAAACAAACGCTTGATGGGGTACCAGATCATCGCGAACAAGCCGCCAAAAACGGAGAATAATACACCCATAATGACGGCAATAACGCCGCCTCCCATTCCGGGGCCTACATACAGTAACATAGCTATAGTGTTTGTTTTGCCAAGAAATCCAGTTTCAAGCTGTCTTTTGGTATATACCTGCACCACCCGAGTGAGCTCACCAAACCCGAAGGAAAACACTTGGAATAACTCCAAAGTATGTCCTTTTCATTGCCAATGACCAGATGCCCGGTATAGGTCTCTTCTACGAACAGCAGGCCGTTGTCCAGTATTTTGCCCCTGCCTTCAAATGAGTTGTAAAGCTTCTGGGTGTTAAATAGCTTTTCGTAAGGCGTGGCGACCTGGCCGCATGACATATCAATGACATACAAGTTGCTGTTTCCCCGAAGCGGGTAATATTTCTCTTCTCCCTGCAGGCGCACGATATCGTTGCCAAACAGGGAGATATGGCTGCTATCCACAAAATTAACGTCATGCTGGTCGATCCACGGGCCCTGCCTCAACCAGGTTATTTTGTTCTCCGAAGGCCGGTACAGAAAGATGGTGCTCTTGTTTCGCATGCTGATCAGCAGGTCGCCCTTTTTCCAGTATTTCGAATCGGACAGGGCGGGCTGGATATCATTTACATGGACAGGGTCATTTTCAAATTCTCCGGCGCCATAAAGCAGGCCGGCCAGGTTGTTTTCCAGCAAAATATCATCCACCGATTTTTTGAACAGGACCTCACCTTCCGGAGATATCTTTACAATACTATTGCTCTCAAAGGGCTGGCCCTTAAAAGAGAACAAAGAATCGAAACGAGGCATTTTTTCATCCAAGCAGGCCCAGATGTTTCCATCCGCATCCTGTTGCAATGAATGATGGAAACAATCGCCTATGATCCATTGGATATGTGATTGCTTGTCGATCTTGACCATCGGGCCATACATCAGGTTGAACAGTACCGACCCGTCATCGAACAATAACGGGTGGATGGCCAGGAAGTTCTGGTGCGTTATCCTCCGGTATTCCACGAATGGCATACCGCTGGCGGTATAGCGCTCCATGATCTCCTTTTCAGGTGGGGTCCAGCCGTATATGGGCTCTCCATCATCGATGCGGATCAGCTCTATTCTGGCCTCACCGATAGTGGGGTCAAAAAAGGAGGCCAGCACATAGTTGCTATCCACAAAGGAGCTATCCCTGGTGGCCACCCCGCATTCTCCTTGTTCTGCCTTTGTGACATAAGGCGACGTATTACCATCTTTCAGCTCTGCAAACGCCTCCTTCACATGGTCAGGAAACTCGGCTATAAAGAGAACGGCATCTCGGGCCCCTTTTACCCTGGCGCCTCTTTCTGCCTTTAAGACCACATACCCGAAAAGGGCCGCCCCGATGAATACCAGGAAAGCACAGCGCAGGAAACTAGTAAACTGTTTCATACCCACTCAGTACGTTTTGATTGCTCAATAACAATAACTTCATCGCTGGACTACCACCGGCTTTGATATTTCCCGGTTGCCCAATACGATACGTACCTGATAAACTCCTGTTCCCAGTTTTTTTACATTTATTTCAGAATGGTAATTAAAACTATGAAAATTATCGCGGAAAATCTGTCTGCCCAGGTAATCCTGAAGAATAAATATTCCTTCTTCCAATCGGTTGAAACGAACATCCACCTGTAACAGGTCGGTAGCGGGGTTCGGATAAACCTCAAATGAGCTTAGCGAGGGGATGGCCTCCGACAAACCCGTTATGCTGCTTACCTCAAAGCCAAGGACGGTGTTGCACCCGTTGGCTGCCGTTACGGTGACGGAATAATCACCCGGGGCCAGCCCACTGACCGAGGCGCCGGTACCGCCATTGCTCCACTGTATGATATAAGGCTCCACACCTCCCGAAGGGGATACGGAAGCAGATCCGTTCTCATCGTCATTGGTGGCCGGCTGTACCACCAGATTGGGCTCGACCAGGGAATAGTATACCGTGGTAACAGTTGTACTGTCACAACCATCCTGGCTGGCCAGGGTCACAACGGAAACGCCCAGCTCGGTGCTGTCGCAGGAAGGCAATGCTATCATTACCGTATCGATGTCCGGCACGACAAAAAGGTACAGCGTGCGGATACTGTCGCAGCCGTTAGCTGCCACTAAGGTGTCTTTGTACATCCCGGTTTCAGTATATCCCTCATACGCCTCTCCCTCGCAAATGATTCGGTTGGTAAGGGTGAAAAAGGCCGGTAGTACTTCGAGCGTCAAAGTTCGGGTACTGTCGCAACCGTTAGCTGCGGTAAACACATCGGTGTACACACCGCTTTGGGTATACCCCTCAAATGAAGTGCCCATACAAATGCTGGCACTTATACTGGAAGCCGACGGAAGCAGCACCGAGAGGTTCAGCACACGGGTGCTGTCGCAGCCGTTGGTGCTCACATACGTGTCTGTATACATTCCCGTCTCTGTATAGCCTTCATAATTCTCTCCTTCGCAGATGGATAAATTGAGCGTCTCAATGGGCGTAGGCAGCACCGTCAGGTTCAGCACGTGCACGCTATCGCAACCGTTAGCGCCCGTGTAGGTGTCTGTATACTGCCCGGCTTCAGTGTACCCTTCGTAGCTCTCCCCGGCGCAGATGGTGATGGCCGTCATCGTGCCGGCAACAGGCAGCACCGTTAGGTTCAGCACGTGCACGCTATCGCAACCGTTGGCGCCCGTGTAGGTGTCTGTATACTGCCCGGCTTCGGTGTACCCTTCGTAGCTCTCCCCGGCGCAGATGGTGATGGCCGTCATCGTGCCGGCAACGGGCAGCACCGTCAGGTTCAGTACCCGGGTACTGTCGCAGCCGTTGGCGCCCGTGTAGGTGTCTGTATACTGCCCTTCTGCAGTGTACCCTTCATAGCTCTCGCCGGCGCAGATGGTGATGGCCGTCATCGTGTTGGCCACGGGCAGCACCGTCAGGTTCAGCACACGGGTGCTGTCGCAGCCGTTGGCGCCCGTGTAGGTGTCTGTGTACTGCCCTTCTGCAGTGTACCCTTCATAGCTCTCGCCGGCGCAGATGGTGATGGCCGTCATCGTGTTGGCCACGGGCAGCACCGTCAGGTTCAGCACACGGGTGCTGTCGCAGCCGTTGGCGCCCGTGTAGGTGTCTGTGTACTGCCCTTCTGCAGTGTACCCTTCATAGCTCTCGCCGGCGCAGATGGTGATGGCCGTCATCGTGTTGGCCACGGGCAGCACCGTCAGGTTCAGCACACGGGTGCTGTCGCAGCCGTTGGCGCCCGTGTAGGTGTCTGTGTACTGCCCTTCTGCAGTGTACCCTTCATAGCTCTCGCCGGCGCAGATGGTGATGGCCGTCATCGTGTTGGCCACGGGCAGCACCGTCAGGTTCAGCACACGGGTGCTGTCGCAGCCGTTGGCGCCCGTGTAGGTGTCTGTGTACTGCCCTTCTGCAGTGTACCCTTCATAGCTCTCGCCGGCGCAGATGGTGATGGCCGTCATCGTGTTGGCCACGGGCAGCACCGTCAGGTTCAGCACACGGGTGCTGTCGCAGCCGTTGGCGCCTGCATAGGTATCTGTATAAACGCCCGTTTCGGTGTAACCCTCGTAGCTCTCGCCTGAG
This sequence comes from Lewinellaceae bacterium, assembly GCA_020636255.1. GTDB lineage: Bacteria > Bacteroidota > Bacteroidia > Chitinophagales > Saprospiraceae > JACJYE01. The sequence goes on along the minus strand of JACJYE010000005.1, from coordinate 240,679 downwards.
CAGATAGACTGGCTGACCGTGCTTTGCAGCGAGCAGCCGGTAGAGGTAGTATCCAGAAACACGCGGTAAGTTTCCATTTTCTGCTGCCCGATCGTGCTTTGCAGAGCACCCTGGCTGACCGTAGCGGGTTCGATATCCGTTTCCAGGTGTGTAGTTCTTTTAGCTTCCAGGGCATTGCTGGCAAAGCTGACGGTATTACTCTCGCTCTGGTTATCGAGGTTCCACAATCTCAGGATCAGGCCTCCGTCGGTTATGCCTTCCTCCGCCGGTTTTACGCCCCACAGCAGCACACCGGGAGCCGACATACTCAGCAGGGAGAAGGAAGTATCCGGCATCGTTCCGGCCTGGTTGTCCAGCATTTTGCCCACCAGCCCGTTCTGATGTTCGAGGGCAAATTTCATAGACCGGGCAGCATCAAAAGCGCCCTGGCGGCTTCGCAAAGCGAAATTATTTTGAAAATCGGTAAGCCCGAACTGATCGGCGAAGCCAGGCCCTGAGCCCGCCATCCTGCCGCCGATCAGCACATTAACCTGTGCGGAGTTTTCGTCCAGGATGTTGACCAGGCTGTTACCCAGTTTCATGAACCCTGCTCCCAGGTTGGATAACACCACCCCGCTGTTGTCGTTTCCGATGTCTGCAAAATGGTTAAGCGTCTGCCATTCAAAGCGGACAGCCTGATCGGGCGCCGCGTAGTGCCCTCCGTCGGTAATGTATTTTGCTTTCAGCACAGCCCCCAGTTCCTCGTGCCATACGGTGGGGTTGTCAAGGTCGAAAGAAAAGGAATACGTGCGGATATTATTCCCGAAGCTATCGTTGATCCGGTTGTCGATATCGATGCGGTTGATATCGGCATAAAGGGTGATATAGGTGGTATGCTGCAAAGGGTTGGGCGAAGTACAGGCGATGGTGGCCGATACCGGCCCGCTGTGGAGCACTTCCACCATGCCACCTTCTGCATTACCCTGGCCAAAGTCATTGACATAACGGCCATCCGTTTCCTGTACCAGTTCCTGGTTGCCGTTCATTTTATCCAACAGGCTGGTGATCACGCCCTGTGAGGTCACGGTGAGCCGATAAAAGCTGTTTTCAAAAACATTGCCGTTCCATGTGGCCGCTTCAGGGAAGCTCGTACCGGCTTCCTGGCGGATCTCGTACACTTTGTACCCTACCGAAGGCACATCCTGAGCCAATATGCGCAGATAGGTGCTGCCCTGTGACGAATAAAGCTGGAACGGCGCCTCCTGCCCCGTTTGCAGATCGACGGCTTTTATGCCCGCTCCTCCATTGTAAGGCACATCGACATAATCTGTCCGTGCCCAGCCCAGCGGGTTAAACACCATGAAGCGTTGATCGGAGGCGTTGTTGCTTATCATGCCGGCCAGGGCCTTCAGCGACCTTTCGTTCAGGCTGTCCACATACCCGCTTATCTGTTCTTCCAGGCCCTGTTCCCAGGGCCCGCGCTCCGAGCTACAGCAGCCACCCAGCCCAAAGTTGTGCTCCCAGTATGACCCCAGCGCCACCCAGGCAGCCTCTCTCTGGGCGTCCAGGCTTCCGTACAGGCCTTCGTCAGCCAGCGATACTACGCTGGCGAGCGCTTCGGCCGTGCGAAGTTTCTCTACGGATCGCCTTACTTTGCCCGTTACCGAGGCCAGTGCCTCACAATCGGTATCCCAGTCGTTTCCATGAGTGACGGATTCCACCGGCAGGCTGCTGGCGTCGTAGGCTGACAGAAAATGCTCGAAGAAATCGCTTTCGTTGGAGACGTATACCTGCTGATCGCCGTTGGAGCCGTTCTGAGCAGCTTGCACGAAAGTACTCGAAAGGTACTCCAGGTCATCCCAGCCGGAGCCGAATGCCCCGGTAATAGCATAAGGATAATCGGGGGTATTGCTCTTGGCCTGGCAATCGGTTATCGCGGTATACGGGGAAGCTGCCTCCGCATAACCTCCGAGACGCCGGTTCCCGTTAGGTGACAGTGAGTACCATTTCATTAATACCCCCGAACCATCCGGGCCCTGATAGTTGTAGATCTCGTGCTCCCGGTTTCCCAGCAGGTTATTGGCCACAGGTGAGGCGCAGCCACAAACCCCTTTCCAGCTATATCTGGCTCCTGCCCCGGCCCAAAGAGAGGAAAGCCCCAGAGGTAAGGCCTGATTTTCCATTGACACCGCCAGGCTGATATCCAGATTGTGCTCGCGCTCCATGCGGCCGGGCCAGTACATGCCTCGAAGGATAGCTTCTGTGGGCTGCCCCCCGTAAGTAGACACAAAAAAGTTGTAGGGCATGCTGATATGCCCGCTCCTGATATGGCTCATCAGGTTTTCAAATTGCTCGGGTGTGCTTTGCTGCTTGTAGGAGTATACATACCAGGCGCCGTCGAGGTTGTATCGGCACTGATAGGGCGAAGCCAAATTCTCAGTTGCATCGGCCTGGGCGAGATAGTAGTTTATCTCATTGAGGGCGACATTATCATAGTCCTGAGGCGAGCCTGACCAGAAATAATCGGTATGGTTGTCATTGGCCAGATAGATGTGCCGTTCCTGGGCTTTCAGCGCGCTTACATAACCCAGACAGCAATATAAGAGCAGGACAATACAGGTGAATACGGGTGTTTTTTTCGTCGGCATGATAAGGATAAGTTTATGAAGAGTAAGTAACAATCTCGACGATATAATTTTGGAAATGCTATTCAATAACCACTTTCTGAGCCAGGCGCCTGTTTTTGCCTTCAAATACAAAAAGGAAAACCCCTGGCTGAAGCTTACTGACATCCAGTTTTATATGCCCGCTTTCCAGTGTTCTGGACATGGCCTCGTTTCCTGCCATATCATAAACCTTCAGTTTCACTACTCCCATCACGCCGGGGACCTCAATGCTTAGGCTCTCCGAAGCCGGGTTGGGGAATAACCTGATCGACGGCTCCGGCCGGATCACCTGATGGTTGTCGTGTGTACTGTTGGCCAGGCCCACAAACAGCCGGAACGTAGCCATTGCCTGCTGCCCGATGGTAGCCTGCAGCCCGCCCTGGTTGATGGCCGCAGGGCCGATGTCTGTTTCCAGATGGGTCGTTTTCCAGGCTCCGCTGACTTCGCCCGAAAAACTGGCGGTATTGGTTTGGCTCTGGGCCGACAGGTTCCACATCCTCACGATCAGCCCGCCATCGGTTATGCCTTCTTCAGCGGGTTTGAGGGCCCACAGCAACACATCGGGAGCCGACATGTTCAACAGGGAGAAGAAGGTATTGGGCAGCGGGCCTTCCTGGTTGTCCAGCATCCGGGCGACCAGCCTGTTCTGGTGCTCCAGGGCAAAGCGCATATCGGAAGCGGCGTCGAAAGCGCCCTGGCGGGTGCGCAGGGCGAAGGAATTCCGGAAAGACGTCAGCCCGTCCTGATTTTCAAACCCCGGCCCCGATCCGCCCATTCTGCCACCGATCAGCACATTGGCCTGCGAGGCGTTCTCGTCGAGAAAATTGAGCGAGCTGTTACCCAGCTTCATAAAGCCCGCACCCTGATTGGAAAGCACGATGCCCCGGCTGTCCGTCCCGATATCGGCAAAGTGGTTCAGGCTTTGCCAGTCGTGGCGGATAGGCAGCCCCGGAGCAGCATAGTGGCCGCCGTTGCCGGCGTATTTAGCCTTGAGGATGGCCCCCAGTTCTTCGTGCCGGAGGGTGGGGTTATCCAAATCAAAGGAAAAGGAATAGGTGCGGATGTTATTGCCAAATTCATCGTCGATGCGGTTGTCGATATCTATCCTGTCGATGTCCGTATATAGGGTAATGAACGTGGTGTGCTGCAGGGGGTTGGGCGAAGTGCAGCTGATGGTTGCAGAAACCGGGCCGTTATGGAGCAGGGCCATCGTTCCGCCTTCATTGCCGCCCTGCCCGAAATCGTTGACAAAACGGCCGTCGATCTCGCGTACGAGCTCCAGGTTGCCGTTCATCTTATCGACGAGGCTGGTGATCACGCCCTGTGAAGTCACGGTAAGCCGGTAAAGCGCGTTTTCAAAAACATGCCCCTGCAGGGTAGCCGCATCGGGGAACCCGGCGCCCGCGCCCTGCCGGATCTCGTATATTTCATACCCTACTGACGGTACGCCGCTGGCCAGGATGCGCAGGTATTGGACGCCCTGTTGCGTATATAGCTGAAACGGCGCCTCCTGTCCCGTTTTCAGGCCCACCACCTTGATGCCGGGGCCACCGGCATAGGCGACGTCTACGTAATCGGGCCGTTCCCATCCCAGCGGGTTGAACACCATGAAACGCTGGTTGGAGGAAGGGTTCTCGATCATGCCTGCCAGCGCGGCCAGGGCATTGTCATACAGGCCATCCACATAGGTGCTGATATCCTGTTCGAGGCCGCGCTGCCATGCCCCCCGTTCGCCGCTACAGCAGCCACCCAGCCCGAAATTGTGCTCCCAGTAAGAGCCCAGCGCCACCCAGGCCGCTTCCCGCTGTGCATCTTGCGCCGGATAAAAATCGGGGTCTATCAGCGATACGATAGAAGCCATCGCCTCGGCGGTGCGCAGTTTTTCCACGGCCCGCCTTACCTTTTCTGTTTCCGGGGCCAGGGCTTCGCAGTCCATATCCCAGTCATTGCCATAGGTGAGGGTTTCAACCGGGAGGCTGCCTGCATCGTAAGTGCCCAGAAAATGTTCGAAGAAGTCGTATTCGTTGGATACGTATATCTGCCGGTTGGCGTTGGACTGGCCCTGGGCAGTTTGTACAAATACATCCGTCAGGGTTTGCAGGTCGTCCCATCCGTGGCCAAAAGCGCCGGCAATGGAATAGGGGTAAGCCGTGGTATTGCACTTAGCCTCGCATTCCGCAACGGCGGCCGATGGGTTTCTGGCCTCTGCGTACCCGCCGAGTTTCTGGTTCCCGCCAGTAGAGAGGGAATACCATTTCATGACCACCTGATTCCCATCCAGGCCCCGGTAGCGGTATATCTGGTGCGTGCGGTTCTGCAAATTTTCGCTCGCAACCGGCGAAGCGCAGCCACAGACCCCTTTCCAGCTGTACTTCACGCCCGAACCTGCCCATAGAGAAGACAAGCCCAGAGGCAAAGTCTGGTTCTCCATAGCCACGGCCATAGTGAGGTTCAGGCCGTAATCGCGCTCCAGCCTGGCGGGCCAGTACATACCTCTGAGCACGGCTTCGGTAGGCTGGCCGCCATACGTCGACACAAAGAAGTTGTAGGGGAGGCTGATATGGCCGCTTTGCATACAGCTTATCAGCTGGCCGAACTGTTCGGGCGTACGATGTTGTTTGTAGGTATAGGCATACCAGGCGCCGTCCAGATTGTAGCGGCTCTGATAGGGGCTCGCCAGGTTAGCCGTAGCATCCGCCTGGGCCACATAATAATCGATCTCATTCAATGCCACGCCGACATAATCCTGGGCATTGCCCGACCAGAAGTAGTCGGTATGGTTGTCGTTGGCCAGGTAGATGTGGTTTTGCTGAGCGGAAAGCGGAGAACATAACTGGCCTAACCATGCTATCAGGATGCAGGGGCAAAAAGCCCGTTTACATCTTATCGCTTGTTTGGAGGCCAGCCGTATTTTTTGAAACATTTGCCGATAGATTTAGACAAGTTGGGAATTGTATAAATCAGTTTCTTATTAACTCGTATAAGCGGTAGTCCTTACTTTGAAACATTAAATCATAACAATCGCTATTTTCCAATTCAAAAGCTGTAAGTATGTAATCCACCTTTTCATCTTCTAAGGCTGTGCAAATATCCTGGCTGCCTTCTATGATCGACTCCTTTAACAGAATTCGCCTGTACCACTCCAGTGTCTTTTCAGCATCCGGAGAAATAGGAGCGGCAAAGTGATAAACAAACCGGTCGCGTTGCGTTTTCCTGGCCATATCCGGATAACCGTCAAAATCGTCGAACGAAGCGCTCCCCGCTTGCTGGGATATCCCCGGCAAGTAAAGTATGGTGGCCTGTCCGGGGGTATGTTCTTTTATATAATCACAAACCGCTTCGTAAGATGGATCGGCCTGCTTTCCTGTAACATGCACATAAACGCCTTTGGTAAGGCTCCAGAGCGGCAGGGGCAGGGTTATCAAAACGAACCAAAGCAAAACGGCGAACTCTACATACCTGGCCGTCTCCTTTTTAAGAGCGAAATACTGAAGGAACAAGGCCAATTGAAGGAACACCAGAAAGCAGTACAAGGCATTGATCCGAAAAGGGAAATATTTAACGAATGCTGCCGTCCTGTCGAAATAGGCAAGAATAACCGACATCAAGGTGCCGATGAAAATAATCTTATTCAGCAAGTTGAGCTTAAGGTTGTATTTCTCCTGATACCGGGAGAACAGGAAAACACACAACAGAAAGAAGAAAGCACTCAACATGAAACCGTTAAACGATTGATCGATAAAATATTGAACGCTTAAAAAAATACCGGTGTGGAAAGGCTGTTTGTAATACGAAAAGATCCAGTCCGCTTTTCCCGATGCCCCGGACTCCGTAAAGGTATGGCTCAGTACCGGCGCCAGATATAAAAGGAAAGGGATCAGGCAGGCGACGTATAGAACCCCATTAATGAACGGTATTTTAAAAGACTTTTTGGCGATGAGCATATAGAGCAAAAAATAGAACATGGCCCATCCTCCGGCCAATATGTGAAAGTATGTAGCCATGGCCAAAAAGATAGTCGATAAAGCGGCCTTTTCAGTCAGTAAGAAGTAAAGGGCATATAACACAAAAATGTAGGCAAAAACTTTCGGCTCCACCCCCAGGAATATCCATTCCCCTCCAAAAAAACTCTGATTGTATAAGTTGGTAAAAAGATGTTTGCCCTGAAAGAAAAACAAAATGGGCAGCTGAAGTAAAATAAAGATATTGGTGAGCCCAAAGAGCTTATACAGCTTTGCAAGGGGAAAGGCCAAAACCAGGCAAAGCAGAAGCCTAACGACCCCAACCGCCGTTTCAAAGGATAAGAAGCTCAGCAGAAAGCCAATCAGATATTGAAATACGGCCCTGGTCCCGGCAAATTCTGAGAAGGTGAAAGAGCCCGGCATCCAATCTGGTTCATAAAACTGCTTGGCAAGGGCCATGTAGTGCTCTTCATTCCAATTGAGGCTAAACCTGAAAAAGAAAAGGACGAGTATAAAGAGGATGAAAAAATAGGGGTTAATCCCGTTTACCCATTCCACTATTTTCTTTGGGGCCATAGAAAGTAACGGATCACCGTTTTGAGATCCAGGCTGAGCTGGATTTTCCGATCCTATGAGCTCTTTCATGATACTCCGTAATCTTTGTGAGATAACTAATTTCCCTTCCCGGTAATGCGCTCTGTCTTTTGGGCCTGTTTTTCCAACAGTGAGGTATTGATGTGAAACAACTCATCAAAATAGCGCTTGTTCTGAAGGGAAAGGAACCCAATTCCCAAAAACTGGAAGGAAATGATCAGGCAGATGCCCCCCACCATGAATGAATATGGGCGTTCGCTGAAAACCCTGGCAACGGCCAGGCCAAAACGGTCTTCAAAATTGCCGGCAACCAGGGAAATTTCCGGCAGGACCGAAAAAGTATGGATGAAGATCCAGAGAATGATGTAAAAGGAAACGAGGAACAGCGCCAGCCCGACGCCCATGAAAAGGAAATAAGGCCTGAATATAAAACCGGACATTAACCCGGCAAGAATACCGTCGAAAATCCGAATGCTGGATACCCGCCCGGTTTTATCCTGTTTGCTCCAGTCAAGATGTGCGGGAATTTCTTCGATCCTGGCGCGCAGGATGATCCCCTTAAAGATAATCTCCGGGTTGATGGAATAGGTGATGGATTTGAGGTTTAAGTTCTGCAGAAAGCTTCGCTTATACACCCGCACCATACCGGTATAAGTATGGATTTTTGATGGAGACATGAGGCGCATCATGCGGTTTACCACCTTACTCAGCAACAGGCGTAACCTGGGCACTGCCGTGTTCTTTCCGCCCTTCATGTAAGGAGAGGCGATCACCATATCGGCATCCGTTTCGAGTATCCTGGCCATCAACTTTTCGATATGGCCCACTGAATAGGTCAGGTCGATGTCCATCACGATGACATAATCACCTTTAGCCGCCTGGAAGCCCGTCTGCAACGCTCCGCCCAGATTGCGGTTGACGATGTGGTGGATCACCTTGACATTGCCGTGGCCATGGGCGAAAGCATCCGCCAATTGTCCGGTATTATCTTTGCTGCCATCATTGACGACGATCAGTTCCCAGAGGTACTGCGCTTCAAGGGCCTGCATGTAGTCGCATATCTGCTGCAGATTTTCCTCAATAATGGCCGATTCATTATATGCAGGAACGACGATACTTACGAACGGCCTTTCCATTAGGGATTCAGAAGCAGCGTGATTCTCCTTGTATTTCAATTTGCTTCTTCGATCTTCAGTGTAGGTTTTCATGTGTGCAATTTTTTTAATTATTTTCCTGCTTTAGCGACAATAGCAGCAATTCTTCTTCAGGGTTATCATACAACACCTTATACCGTGATGACAAACTTTGCAGATAGGTTTCCAGGGCCGGCTCCCGCTTGTACCCGATAGCGCCCATAAGAGTAGCTCCCCGGGCTTTCAGGCTGTCTATAACAGCATCATTCCAGTCTCCTTCTTTAAGGCTCCATCCTGTTACGCCCGCATAATAATAAGTGACCGGGCTGAAATCATTACCCCCCTCATGGATGGTATATTCCCCCAACATGATCATCCTTGAATCCTCGGTTTTGTATTTCCTTATTTGTTCTGCCAAAAGCCAGTTATCAGGGTGGACAGGGGTATCTCCATTTCTGGGCAGGATAATATGAGGGCGCCTCAGCGGCAGGAACAACAGCACTACTGAGCTTAGGGCTACCGATACTAATAAAGCGTTCGTTCTGCTGAGCCGCACAACCAGCCTGTTCAGTATGGTATAACCCATCACTGCAAAAGCCAGGGTGCCCAGGGCCATGAAAAAAGATGCTGCAGGGACGATGGTAAGCTGGCGATAGGGCGCATCGAGCTGCCCTTCGGCGACAATTGCAAAAAAACAAAAAATAGCCAGGAGGTAAGCGGCAAAGAGGTATCCGGCCTTTTTTCTCCATGCGGTGAACAGCCCGATAACGAACAATAACCCTCCGGTGCGCCCCAGGAGCAGCCCTCGTAAACGATCGAGCATAGCCAAATACCAGGATGGGCTGCTGAGCATGGCCAGGGTTTGGAATTTATCATGCCCCCCGAAACGCCCGCCGAAGACCCCGAAGACATCGATGTACTCTTTCGCCAGAAAGTAGGCATGAACATACCACAAAACAGGGATCACCATAGAGGCCGCAATGATGCCGGCCCATTTAAAATACGGAAGTATATTAAATTTATACACCCTGAAATGTATCCAGAACAGCGGAAGGAGCAGATACAACGCAGTGGGTTTTAAAGATACGGCCATGGAAAAACCGAGAACGAAGCCGATCAGATTGGCCTTTCTTCTGAAGTCCATCCATTGGGCATACTGGTAGATGCAAAAAACAGAAAAGAAGATTAAGGCCGGCTCCGAAAACAGCAGGTTCCTGAACTCGCTGAACAGGGGGATAAGGGCGGAAACAAAAGCGGCCAGCAGGGCCAGTAGCCTGCCGCCTCCTTCCCGTAGCACCAGTTTGTAGGTATAAACGATCAGCAAAAGGAAAGCGATGAAGGTAGGCAGGCGAACGGAAAAGCTGTTGACCCCAAAAACAGGGTAAAACAAACTGGCAACATACGGGACAACCGGCAATTCCATGGCCGTTATACGAGGTTCTTCCGCCGGCCAGGAAACGCGCGGATACAGGAATGCGCCGTCCTCCTGATCGTAATTCTTAGAGATCATGATATAGTCGATCTCCTTCCACGCCGTCCTGTCAATCGCAGGAACATTCATCGTATATAGCCGCAATAAAGCCGTCAGGCCTACGATGCAAACGAGGATCAGATTGCCCTTGCTCCTTGAAATACTTTCACTACGGAGCACTTTATCCATTTCTTCCTCCCAGCCTTGAAAAATGGTTTTTACCATGCTCATTTGCCCAGCTTTTATTGTCGACAAAATCCTTTAGAGCTTATTCATTTCAAAAGCCCTCTTGCTTTAAGTTCTTCTGCAACCACTTCGGCCGCTACCTTATGGCCTTCTTTATTCCAATGCCAGGACGCCGGAAAATAAACAGGTTGTTCCGGGCCGCTCTTTAATGCAGGCGTCATGTTTATCAATGGGATATTCAGGCTATCCGTTATTGCGGAAGCCTCTTTATAAGGAAGCTTCATATCGAATAACGCGGTATCGTTGAGGTTCCTGCGCTGAGGATAATAGGCAATATCTTCCGGGGCCGACACTTCTACCTGCCCGGGTACGAAAAGCATCAGAAATGCAGCATTCTGCTCTTCGCAGATATTTTTCATCGCTGCCAGTACGCCCTCCATCTTTTGAATATTCCCGCTTTGATAGATGTCGGTATCTTTTTCATACAAAGGCATCAGCAATTTGTAGTATCCCCAGTCACTTTCTTTTCTCTTAATGAGATCATTGAGCTCCCGCTGATATACGCTCTTGTAGGCTAAAATCTGAGACCGCGCTATCTCCCTTTTCAATCTTGAACGGTTGGAAAGCAATCCGATATTATACAGCCGGTCTTCCCTGGAAAGGGAGATTTCCATAAACTCATTGACAAAAAACTGATAGATGACTATATCCGGCCTGTACAGCGGGATCAGCTCTGCCAACTGAGGCAGTGTTTCGTTGGGGCCGTATCCCGTCACACCACCATTAATGACCTGAACCGTCCTGGAAGGCAGCTGCTCTTGTAAACTCTTTTCCAATAATGCGGGATAAGAAGATTCATAGGGCACCCCTTCGGGCATGGAAAAAGCGTCTCCGGCTATTAAAATGCGCAGGGTACGGGCATCTGGCCGCTCAACGTCTATTTCCGGGCTGGCCAACCCCTGTGAGTTTGTTTTCAGCCGGTAATTGTAATTATTATATTTCAACCGCTTATTCACATTGGGCTTCAAGCTATAGATCCGGGTTGGATGGATCTGCAGGGCGGGATATTCGCCCCATCTGTCGGGGGTTTCAAGCGGCTTGAACATCCTCAGCATCATTTCCAAAAACAACACCCCTCCTCCCAACAAAGCGAAGGACAACATCCAGGCCCATAACCTGCTTTTTGCCCATCGGTAAAACAGCGCCATTACACAAGCGATGCCCCCGGCAACCACCAGTAGATACATACTGTTCACGGATGACAGGACGAATAACCTGGCCACGGCAGCGATAAAACCTGTCAGGAGTAAAACGTGTGCCAAAAAGTGCTGCTTTAATGGCGTCTTAAGCTCCATAACCAGGGCGGCCAGGCCCAGGCCGAGCAGAAGCGCGGAAAAGGCATGATAAACGTATCGGGACGAAGGTATACACTCGAGTAAGGCCAAGCCTGCAATTAGCAATACGGCAGTTATCAAAGCGGCCCTTTGTCTTTCCTGCCCGGCATTGCCCTGCTCCATATATGCTACTACCCTGTCGACGAGCTTTTCTATGATCAGTGCTACAGGAAAGGACAATACCAGTATCAGGCTTACTGCCAGGAAACGGAGGGTAGGGTTTTCAATAATATTTACCGTCCAGTTAATTGGCGCCTGGTGTAATAAGAACACACCAAAAGAATTGACGCCGATCCATATAACTGGTTTTGTAAGAAAGGCCAGGTATTTTTTGACTGCGCACCACGCTACATAGAACAACCCGCACATCCCTGTAGTAACCAACAGATTGGAAACTAATGTACCCAGCCAAAAGATGGAAGCCGCCAGGCCAAGCAGGTAGATCAATAAGGAAAACGCCAGGATATGGCCCAATCTGGGCATATTTTTTCCGGCCTCTTCTCTTCTCAGCAACACAGCTGCCAATGCCATTCCCAATGTGAACTCCACCAGCCGCGTTCCAAAAAAGATACCCGTCATCCAGAAATATAAGCTATCGGAATAACGAAAGCCCTCGAGCCCCAGCCCTCTTGACAGTATGGTAAACCCTAAGGTGAGCATGAAAAACCAGAGCACACCCAGCTTTTTCATCATCTTGAAAAGCAGCGGGAATACGATATACAACTGCAGGATCAGCCAGATAAACCACCAGGAGGGATTAATGTAAAAAAACAGGGAATCGGTAAACCGCAACCCCAGGAAGCTCATGAGGGACATAAGGTTCAGATCGGCCGAGCCCCGATTGAAAACGAGGATGCCAACTGCTATGGTAAGGATGTGAATTGCCACATACAGGGGGAAGATCCTTTTCAGGCGCTTTCCATAAAAAGCCCCCAGGTTCATCCGGGTATCCGGCTTCTGAAGCGCACTGAGCGCCAATCCGAAACCACTCAAAAGTATGAATACCCCGGGGCCGCTATCGCCCAGCCACCCAAGCATATAAAACGCGCGCTCCAGCCAGTTTTGCCCCGCCGGTATAATATTTTGAACCCTGGAGGAAAGCCCGGGCCAGTCTTCGGAAGGGTTGGTGAACCATACCATGGGCCCGAAAACTTCCTCGAAATGATTCAGCAGGATGCCTAAAATGGCAAATGCTTTTAAAGCGTCTACCCAATCGAAATAGAGCGTTTTTTTCGGTGTGTTCATGGCAACCGGTTAATGCGTGGTAGCGCGATCCAGGATATCGGAAGTACGGCCAGGCTCAATTGCCTTCATTTTCGCTCCTTTACTTCGGACATGCTCGGCATGTTCACTCATGCAGGCCAGGGTGAAATGTTTTTTCATTTTCATCATCACCCGGCTAAACACCTCCACCTTGCGCTCGCTGCTGATATCCATTCCCGGGAAGAATTTAAGCTGCGGCACCTGGTCTCCCCCGATCAGGTCCAAAGGGTGCAGCAGGTAACTGGGTTGTGTGCCGGTGAGCCGGCACATCCATATAGCCAGGTTGAGATAGGCATCCATCAGGGCTATGGAGATACCGCTCAGGTAAAGCAGATAGCTGAAATGGAAAGGCGTCTTGATCACCGGAATGGTCGTTACCGGTATTTCCAACAGGGACGCTCCACGCTCCAGCTTCCAGAAGTAAGGCTTCACCGGGCGCAGCCCGTCGCGGAAGTTGCCGAAAAGCTCTTTCCGCGTCTCCCGCTCTTCTTTGGATAACTTGGCCGTCCGGAAATAATACATACGCGCAATAGGCCCGATATAGGTGGGCAGCGTAGACGCGTCGTACTGATAGCCTTTTTCCTTGAGCACCTCCAGCAGCACGGAGCTCCAGCTGAAGCCGGGCCCGCGAAACCCCCGCGGCCGCTGGCCGGTAACGGCCGCTATCTGCTCTTCGGCCCTGGAGACCTCTTCGTAAAGTTCTTCGCGCGTATAGGTATGCAACCACGATTCGTGGTAATAAGAGTGGTTGCCCACCTCATGCCCCCGGCGGGTGATCTCCTGCAGGTACGGCTTGTTCTCGTCGATGGAAGCATCCTTCCCTACAATAAAAAAAGTGATGCGCAGGCCCAGATCGTCGAGGACTTTGAGCACATGAGGCACAAAAGCATCCAGATAAGTGGGATAGCTGTCCCATCCGGCATCTCCATGGATCTTCATGTAGCTCCACTGGTTGTCCAGGTCGAGCGATACGCTTGCTATTGGTTTACTCATGGCTACTGTTTACGGGTTTTAGTTGGTTGGCTTTTTTCAGTATACCGGGTAGTTCCTTATCAACCAGTTGCAGGGTCTCGTTCACGTTCAGCGTACCGTTGGCGATATGAGCGGCGTTGAGGATGTGAAGCCCGGGAACGGAAGTAGACACAGGCGGCAGCTTGTCGGAATAGTTGATCTTTGACAGGGCAAACACATAAGGCGCTCTGGCGACCTGAATGTCCACCAGGTCCTGTTCGGAAATATGGCCGTACATATCCCGCAGGCTCTTCCAGAAGTGGGCTTTGATCTCTTCATCGCTCCACTGAAAGGCCGGGTCGCTCTTTTTCACGTATTTTGGCAGGTATACCAGCGAATGCCCGTTGAAGTGGGCCGCCCCGACGATATTCGTCATTTCTATAATCCCGGTGAAGGGGGTCTGGTCCGTGATGTTGGTGACGTAAAAAGGAGATATCTTTTTCTTCAGCAAGGCCGAAGCACAGATCACCCCCAGGTACTCGACCTGCCGGTGCTTTTCCTTTTCCTCCACGCTAAGGCCTGGGCATATCTCTGCCGCGATCGCAGAAGGTACCGTAACGACGACCTCGTCGAAGGCCTGTGTGCCGCCATCCTGGTTCTCTACCACTACCCTCCCATCGGCCGTAGCCTGGATGCGCCTGGCCTTGAAATGCGTCTCGACAAGGGCGCCCTGGCTGAGCAGGCGCCGGGTAAATGCTTTCAGGATCCGGGCATAACCTCCTTTCACATACCCGAACATCTCCTTTTTCAGGCCGGTCCTTCTGGCGGCGTACATGCGCTGTATGGTGGCCCAGATAAAAGCCGCTGAGGTGTGCTGGTAATTTTCACCCAGCTTTGCGCGCAACAGCGGAAGCCAGATCTTTTCAAAAGTGTTCTTTCCCGACAGCCTTCTCAACCAATCGGCTACTAACACTCCTTCAAGCCGCTTCCAGTCCTTCACCCTGGAGGCATAAAATATGGTGCCTCCCAGGCGCAGCTTATCGATAAGGGATAAGGGCGGAAACTTCAGGAATTCAATGGAATTGGACATGGAGTACAGCTTTCCTCCAGTATAGAAACCGGTTTTGGTTTCCACCCATTCCATATCCTGTCCCAGCCCGATCTCTTCGAGCAGGCCCCGAAGGGTTGTATCCGAAAGGAGTATGACGTGGTAGAACTTATCCCATTGCACGCCGCCCAACTCCCAGGCACTGGCCAGGCCGCCGAGGGCGGGCCCGGCTTCCATAATGGTGGCCCTGTGCCCTTGCTGCATCAGGCGGTTTGCCAGTTGCATGCCCAGAACACCTCCGCCGACGATGCCCCAATGTTTGGCCGTGTTGTTCATAATGGTTCGTTTTTTGCAGGTAAGGGCTCAATCTGATACAAGAGCATACTGGTTCCTGGCGCATTCTGCAAGCCGTGAAGAGAAGCCCTCATATACGGGCACATCCTCTATGGGGCCAGCATCGACAATGAGGCATCCGGTATTACAGCTAGCAGCCAGGCGTTGAATTTCTTCAAACCGCACCTTGTTGAATGCTTCTGTCGTGTAATGCTCGTTGAGGAACTCAGCGATGGCCAACACTTCATTGGCCAGGCCTTTCTCCATAGCCCGAAAGCCCCTGTACACGAATTCGATGAACCCGGCTGCCGGCCTTATCCGCCCCCGGCCTATCCCGGTGTAAGCCAGGCCACGCGATTCCACCTCTTCCCGCTGGTACAGGTTACAGGCATCGGCTATCCCTTGGAGGTTCTTCGCCAGTCCTGTAATGTCGCCCAGCCCTTCCATATATTCCTTGTGCGCCGTGCCGAAGAAGATGTAATCAGCATCGGCAACTGCTGTTTCCAGATCATTGGTAAAGTGTTTTTCGGCTTTAAATTTCTGCAGGTTCTGGTCGTCCGGTTTAACGTAAGGGTCGTGCAGGATGACCTCACAGCCTTTTTCCATCAGTTGCAGGGCCAGCACGATGGACGGTGAATTGCGGGTATCTTCGGAATTAAAGCGATACGCGGTACCCAGCACGGCCACCTTTTTCCCGCTGATATCCCCGAACCGGCGCTCGGCAAGCCTGATCGTCTCGGCCGGTGATTCGTCGTTGATCAGGCGGGATTGCAGGATCAGGCTGTTGGGCGTTTCCGCGCCGCTTTCTACCCTGCGCCACCACAACAGGATACCGTCCTTGGGCAGGCAGTGCCCTCCCACTCCAACCATCGGGATGAGGATGCCGCCGCTGGGCACGGCGTTGGGGTCGCCGGTAGCATTATCGGACTGGGCAAGCCGCTCGTTCACGCGATCCCGCACTTCGTAAAAATCGATATCGTGCTCATCGCAATACCGGACGATCTCACTGGAATAGGCAATGCGGACGTCGCGGTAGGCATTCTCCAGGGTCTTGACCACCTCCGCCGTCATGCTGTTCGTCTGGTGCAGGTTGCCGTCGGTAACGATGTGCTTATACACTTCGCTGATCATCCGGGGCGTCTCCGGGTGAAGGCCGGCGACCAGCTTGTCCGACTGGGTCACTCTTTCGACCAGGCGCCCTGGCATGACGCGGTTGGGGCTGTTGCCCAGCAGAATATCTTCTCCTTCGATGAGGCCATAGTGCTCAAAATGGGCCCGCATAAGCGTGGCCATGGAAGAAGGGGCCAGCGTAGACTCAAAAACGACCAGCGGCACTTTGTGCGCGGGCTTGTGCTGCAAAGCCTTCGCCAGTGCGGTGAGCCCGCCGAACATGGGCCCGTAATCAGGCTCGTAACTGTTCGGCTTTTTATCCGTCTGGATGCAGACCAGGATCAGGTCGGCATCCGCTATCTCCATATAATCATGCGTGGCCGATAACAGGCCTTCGGCGGCGGCGGCCTCCACGATGGCGTTTAGCCCGGGCTCGATACCCCCGATCACCGACCTGCCCGTATTTATAGCGCCTACTTTCCACCCCGAATTAGCAGAATTGCGCTGCACGACAACTACCCTGGCGGGCTCGTTGGTTCCTATCCTGATGCGGGCATGGGCCAGCAAGGCCGCCATAGGCATCCCGACGATGCCCGGCCCGACGACGGCGATCTTGTCTACTTTCCATGTAAACCGCCTGTCCTTATTGAGTTGTATTTCCATCATAATAGATTGGTTGAGAAGTATGAAGTATTCCAGAAAGTACGTAAATAAACAGCAAAGGCTACGGCGCACCTCACTGGTCTATAAACTGCCGAAACCATAGTTCAATGCAGAGCGCCCCCCAAAGCGTGCGCCCGAAAGCCCGCTCAGACCGGATCAGCCGCTCCATTTTATCCATATCGAAAATACCTCGTTCGCGGCAGGGTTGTGACAACAGGACGTCCTTGATGAAATCCGATGCCCCATTCTGGGCCCAGATGTGAAGGGGTACCGGAAACCCCATTTTATCCTTCCGCTCCAGGATCTCCTGTGGCAGGAAATTCCTTACGGCCTTCTTGAGGATGTATTTCATCTCTCCCCCTTTGAATTTCATGTTTACCGGCATGGCGGAAACGAGGTCGACAATGCGGCGGTCCAGCAACGGCACCCTCGATTCGAGGGAGACCGCCATGCTCACCCGGTCTTCAACCTGAAGCAGGCCAGGCAGGCTGCCGAACATATCGAAATGCGTCATCTTGTTGTAATAGGAAAGGGTATCCGGGTGGTTGAAGATTTCCTGAAAACGGCTGAAAATAGCCTCCCGCTGGTATTGCTTTCTAAAATCCTGCGTATACAACTCCAGGGCGCTCTCGCTGCGGTCGATCAGGTGAAAATACCGGCGGTCCATGTCGCCAAAGGCTTCCTTCTTCCAGAATTGGCGCATCATAGGGATATACTGCCTCAGATAGGGCAGGTTCGGGATGATCGACTGCAGCGATACGACGTGTTCACCTTCATCGTTGGTCTCGAAAATGGCGCCCTTGACGGCCTGTTCCAGGTAGGCAATAACATAACGCGTGTAACCGCCAAAGATCTCATCGCCGCCCTGTCCGCCCAGCACGACCTTGACATTCTCTGACGCCAGGCGCGACACCATATACTGAGGGAACAGGCCCGGCCCTACGGCCGGTTCGTCCATGTGATAGATCAGCCTGGGCAACAGCGCTATAAAATCCTGTTCTGTGGGGTATATTCTGAACATCTGGGCCTGGCATCGTTCGGCGATGATCTCGGCATAGGGCGTTTCATCATATTCTTTGCCCTCCCGGAACGCCCCGGTAAAAGCCTTCAATGTGCCCGGAATATTCCGCGAAGCCAGAATGGAGACAATACTGGAGTCGACGCCGCCGCTCAGGTAGGCGCCCACAGGCACGTCGCTGCGCAGCTGTATCTTTACGGTGTCTTCCAGCAGCCGCTGCAGTTCGTAGACGAAATAATCCAGGGTATGGTGCCGGTCCACCTTAAAGTTCGGCTCCCAGTATTTTACCAGTCGTGAAGTGCCCGCTTTCAGGTCGATAGACATATAGTGCCCCGGAAGCAATTTTTTTACACCCCGAAACAGCGTCCGGTCTCCCAGTAAGAACTGGAACGTCAGATACTCGTTCAGCGATTCCTGGTCGAGGGCCGCCTGGGCCTGCGGATGCACCAGGATGGCCTTTATTTCGGAAGCGAAGGCCATCATGTCCGCATCCTCGTAGATATACAGGGGTTTTATGCCGAAATGGTCGCGGGCCGCGATCAACCGTTGCCGTTCCTTATCATAGAGCAGAAAAGCAAACATGCCGTTGAGCCGGGCTATCGCTGCCTCCCCGTACACCTGATACATCTTCAGGATGACCTCCGTATCCGAATGCGTCTTAAAACGGCATCCGTTCATGGCCAGCTCCTGGCGCAATTCTATGTAATTGTATATTTCGCCATTGAACACCAGTGTGAGCCCGCCGTCGGACATAGGCTGATGGCCGGAGTCCAGGTCGATGATCGACAAGCGCTTGTGGAAAAACCCGATATGGCCGTCTACGAACAGGCCTTCATCATCCGGGCCGCGATGGTGAATGCTATCGCCCATTGATTTCAACAAGCTCTCCTGGGGAGGAATGCCGTTCCTGTGGTAAATCCCAACAATTCCACACATGGGTGTTCGTGTTTTTGCGAAGAGCCTGTTTGGAGTCCGCTTTGGGCCTCCAACAAGCTCTAATTTCTTTCAAATCTCCGCCTGGCCATATTCGTGCGGAATGACCATGCTTCTTTCAGGCTTGGCACCGTGTTGTATGTGGCCAGCTCGTCACTATTCGG
Organism: Lewinellaceae bacterium; assembly: GCA_020636255.1. Lineage (GTDB taxonomy): Bacteria > Bacteroidota > Bacteroidia > Chitinophagales > Saprospiraceae > JACJYE01. The sequence continues at coordinate 221,811 of JACJYE010000005.1, read as the reverse complement.
CAGGAAGCCCCCCGAGCCCTGTTCCAGTTTTTCCAATGCCGCGATCATGGCCTTTGGCGCCACTTCGTAGTTCTTCTTCACCAGAGAGCGAAAGGTTTCATCCGTTGAAACGGCAAATTTTTCCTGTACGATGATATCGCCTGCATCGATGCCTTCGGTGACGAAATGAATAGATACCCCTGTCTCTTTTTCTCCTTTGTACAGGACCCAGAAGGGCGTGAGCCGGCCCCTGTTTTTGGGCAGCAAAGCATTGTGGCGGTTGATGACGCCAATGCGGGGAATATCCAGCAGGGCCTTTTTGATGATGCTTTGGCTTTGGTTGATGATCACGTCAATATCCAACGCTTTAATGGACTCCTGGAAGCTTTTGCTGTTCGGCGTCCTGATCTTCCAGGTAGGTATGCCGAGCTGTTTGGCATAGGCCAGGATGGAAGGGTCGGGGCCCAGGCCCAGGGCGTGGGCTTTTTTCCTGGCTTTGAAACTGGCGGTTTTCCATGCATTCACCACAAAATACCGCACCCCCATGATCAGAAGCAAAGAGAGCAGGTAAGCCCATTTCGACCGGTTCCTGCCTATACGCAGGCGATCGCCTTCCGCTACGGCCAGCCCCACGACCTGTTCCTTTTTGCTGCTGATGATGTGTTGAATGAACCCATGTGTCTCCACCGGGTCATCCATCGTAATAATAAAGATATTCATGCGGCCGTGTTTGCCATCGCCTGATCACCGAAGGCAACTTATTTTTTGAGGGTTCTTAAGCAGCCCCATTTTTTGGCAATAGTCTTTTAATGTAAGTGTGGTATACCCCCGGCTGGCATAAAAGCCGATCTCTTCTTCGTACAAGGGGGCAGCGGCGGGGCCGAGGTTTTTCACTTTCAGCTTCGAGCGGATGACATCCTTCATGTAGTACGATATCAGGTTGCTGTTCCGGCGCTCGATCACCCGCTTCTCTCCGGATTCGTCGATGAATTCGTTCGGGTGTATGTCGAATACGATGGGCTTGTGGTTCCATCCGTTTTCCCGGTGCAGCAGTTGGCGTTGCAGGCGGGTAATGGCGGGAAAAATGCGCATGGTCGTGCTCACGTAGGGAAAAAGGGTGGCCGACAGGGGCACTTCGACCAGTGGGCTGTCGCCTTTTTTAAAAATGTTGCCTTCATCCACGCGATAGGGCAGGCGGGGCGCCGTCAGCCACCGCAGTTTTTTCCTTCCGCCGAACGACAGGAACATATCGAAACGCTGGGAGGCCACCGAGCTGTCGATGCGATAACCGCTTTCGATCAGCGCGCGGGCCGTATTGGGGCTTAAACGCAGCGCCGGCGAACGGAACGAGATGACCTCTTCCCCGGAGATGTCCTCCAGTATCTTCTTCGAATCCTGAAGCTGAGCCAGCTGTTCTTTGTACGGCAACACATCCAGGCCGTGTTCCTTTTTATGGGAAAAGCTGTGGCTACCGACCTCATGCCCGTATTGCCGGGCCATTTTCACGGCCTGCGGAAACAAGCTGGCAAAATACCCGGTAAAGAAAAAAGTGGTCTTGGCCTGATACTTCTCGTAGATATCCAGCAATGCAGGCATGCCTTCCTGCCATACCTTGCGGCCCGTTTCGTCCCTCAGGGTATTAAACCAGATAGAGGTTGTTTCCACATCGTTCGTCCAGAGCGCGTATCTGTCCATTATCCGTTGGCTTTTACGATGATCGACTTGACAACATTTTTCAGGTTCTGAAAGACCAGTTCCCGGCACCACATCAGGCCCGGGTCGAACCAGCGGTGCGGATGTGTATTGATCATGACCTGGCCCGGCATCTGCTTGTCATGGAAAAGCCGGATCAGATGGGAAGTGCTCTCGATAGGGATGTCAAAGCCGGAATTCACCTTGTCTCTTACACTGATGCCACTGTTGTTCCATGCTCTGCCGGTATCGGTGATGTAAAAGACGCGGGAATAATCCACATCAAAATAGGGCTCGGCAATGATCCCGTAATCGCGGTAATTGTATCGCTCCCATAGTTTCCGGTTATCCCATTTGGCCATCGGGCTCCCGTGCATGCAAATGGTCTTTGACGGATAAAACCGCCGAAAGCGATGGAGTTGGCGTTCAAAATGATCAATGGCCTGCTGGTAATCCCCTTTGGTGATGGTCAGGTCTTCATAATGATAAGCGATCTCATGCCCCAGGCCTGCGACTTTCCGGATAATATCTTCATTCCATACATGACGGACAACCCGGAAGAAATAAGAAGCGCTGATGCCCTGTTCGGACTCGATCCTCGCCATTTTAAGCGCATTGATCGGTATGCGGTCTACATCATGGCGGAGAATGACTGTTTTTCCGGAGCGCTCGCCGGTGATAAAATCCTCAAATGTTTGGAAAATATACCCTTGCGCACGAATGGTAATTAACAGCTCCTTATACGTTGCTAAAGTATAATCCATTTACCGAAACTTTTCCTGAAAGGCAGGGTTTGACTTCATGATGTCGAAGCTCTCCGGCCAGGATTCAATAAACCAAACCAGGAAGGCGGTTACGTCAATGTTCTGTTCGAGCATCTTTTCCTTTTTCTTTCTCCAGTCCGCTGTAAGGTTCTCCGTATGCATCAAATTTTTCACGACTTCGATCAACGACCTGTCATCCGGGCGATTAATGACCAGCCCGTATTTAACCATATCGTCAATATTGGCGTGTTGCAAAGAATTCACGTAGGCCGAAGGAGTGCCCAGGATAGCGGCTTCCATTGCCATTGTAGTTCCTTCGCTGATCAGCATATCGGCATAGTACAGGGCATCATGTATTTTATCAACAGGAAAATTAATTCTATACTTTTCGTATTTGGCCGGAAGCGCAGCTTCCGAAGAAATGAAAACCTGATACTTTTCCTGTAGGGTTTCAATCAGCTCGTTTTTAGTTTTTGCACTCAACCCTTTTTGCCCTACATCATGGGTAGCATTCCAGGAAACGAACCTCAGCAGCACATATCCTGCTTTCGATCTTTCTTTCAGCGCGGGCTTAAACGACCCGTTAGGGGCAAAGCGTTTCGGGTGAAGGTAGGCGAGTTCATGATGGCCTGAGTATCTCACCTGTTTATAGCCGTAATCTTTAGGGAATGTAGTGGACGTCAGCACGCATTTGGCGAAAGGAAGATACAACCTTACCTGTTCCCAGTTGCCCGTATCCTCCAGTGCAATATACGTCCTGCCGGTGAGCCATGCCATTTGTGCCGGGTAAAGCGTCCCATGGCTCAATAAAATATCCGGCCTGAACTGCTGTATAGTTCGGAGCATTAACCAGTTGAACCTGAATAACCCCCATATCTTTCCCAACTTGGTTTTGTAATGGCGCCCAAAACACTTTTTGCGAAAGCCGGCTGCCTCTAACAACTCTTCCTCAACCTCCTTTTGCCGGTACGTGAACAATATTTCATGGCCACGATCGATCATTTCCATAGCGAAGGGGCGAAAAAGGTGTACGTGCCCCGGATGTCCTATATCAATGAGAATGCGCAAATCAACAGCTTTCAGATCGCCCTATTTTACCTTTTGCATTATGCTTAACCCCAGCTTCCCGAATTGATAAAGCAGCGGATTTAATACCTTTACAAAGCGCCCCTGTTCCATTACCTCGCCGCCAAATTCCTTTTTATATTTCTGGACGCCATATTCCACACCGTCTAAACCCAGGCCCATGAAGTCCAGATAACGCGCTCCATTTTGCAGCCCGTATTCGATTGCCGCCAGTACGGCAAGATGCGTGGGAAATATCTTCGGGTGATACCTGCGCAGGCCGCAATAGTAAAAGGTGTATATGCCATGGCCTTGAAGGAACAGGCAAAAGGCCCCGCCTATAGCCCGGCCCTCGTGTTTGACGACAAACACCTTTCCGAGCCTGGACAAAAAGAGGTTGTAAAAAAAGTCAAATCCGGGCAGGGGCAGCTTTACCCGCTCGCGGTATAAGCTCAACAGCAACCGATATACTTCCCGGACCTCTTCTTCGGCCTGCGCACACTGCCCGATGGCGCCTTCCTTTAAAGAAAGGTTGATCTCCCGGCGGCGATTATACTTCATGCCGGCGAGCACCTCTTCGAGCGTCCTGCCGGCCAGTGGCAGGTGGGAATTTAAATAGGGAAGATACACCCACTGCTTTTTCAGGTAAACCGGAAAGAATAACTGGTAGTCATGAAAGTTCCGTATTTCCAGATATATCGCCTGCCGGCGAAGCCTGCTTTCCATTGCCTGGAGCAGGCTATCCAGATCGGAAGGGCCGTCACCGGAAAGCAGGGGCCCTCCGTAAACGATGGCGCGCCGGGAGAAATAGCCTTTGACCCCTCTCTCCTTTTGCAGGGTGACTACGCAAAGGGCCGTGAGCCGGCTTTCTCTTTCTACGGCAAATACTTTGGCTGTTTGTGTGCTTGGGAAAGCGTTGAGAAAATCAAAAAAATCAGGGCTCTGAAACGGTGAAGCATACCGGTTCGACGCCAAAAAGGAAGCCCATCTTTCCCGGCCGACCTGGCCCATCCCCTGTAATATTCGCAATGCCTGTTTTTTTAGAGCTTGTTTGGAGGACGCGGAGCTGTGGCCCGCAAAAGGATAGCTTTAGGCCGCAGGCCACAGGCCCGCGTTCCAGATATTTAATCAATAAAATTCCGATACCATAACTCCAGGTTGACCCACTTCCAGACCTCTCTGGGATAATTACCCTGATGGTTCAAATACTTCTGATACATCTGCTGTACTTTTTCCACGTCGAATACTCCGCGGGAAGCAAAGGGCCCGGAATGGATCAGCTCGGTGATATAGCGTTTAAAGGCCGGAGTCCTGAACCACTCATTTTCGGGTGTTTCAAAACCTACCTTATCGCGGCGCATGCGGATCTTTTCGGGGAGAACCCCCTTCATGGCTTCCCGTAACAAATGTTTGGTCATCCCATTCCTGATCACCAGGTTCTGTGAAGTGGCCAGCAATCTTTCGACCAGCCGGTAGTCCAGGAAAGGGACCCGGGCTTCCAGGGAAAACCACATGGAGTTCCGGTCTTCCCACTTCAGCAAATGCTCAAGTTTGTATTCGAAATGATCCAGAAGCGCGTCGTTCAGGGAATTTGCCGCATACAACCCACTGGAGACCGTGTTGTTGTTTTGGTATAACCTGGCGAATTCAGGATGGATATAGCCTTTTTCTCTGACCCTGAGGCCGGTGCGGAACTGTTTGGGCAACAAGAAGAAAACAAAGCTTTTCACCCCGTAAAGGCTGCGGTGTTTCACCAGGTATTGCAACAGTTCACTGGCCAGTTTTCCCAGCCGGGCTTTTCTTAACAGGTCTTTGAAAAAATAACCGAAGAAATAGTGATAACCGGCCATTTCCTCATCCGCACCTTGCCCGTCGAGGGTCACGACTACATGCTGGCGGGCCAGTTCCATCACTTTGAACTGGGCGTAGGGAGAAGTAGAAGGGATCGGTTCTCCGTGGGCTTTAATGAAATTGTCCAGATCGTTGGCCAGAGAGCTTGGGCCCGGCGTTGTGAAGAACATGTTCTTAAGAACAGGCCTGTATTCATCGATAAATTCACGCTCATCTCCCGCCTGCCCTTTTTCATAAACGGCTGAAAAAGTATGGATGTCCTCTTTCTGAAAATCTTTGGCCAGCACCGATACGATGCTTGAAGAATCAAGCCCTCCGCTCAGGCAAACACCCACCGGCACATCGCTGCGCAGGCGCAGGCTGATGCTGGACCTGAACAAATCCAGGAACTCCTGAGCATTTTTAAAAGGCTCTGCAGCCCTGGCCTGGCTTCTGAGGTCATACCACTTTTTGATCTCCCATTTGCCATCCGCAACTTTAAGGCAATGCCCGTGCTGGAGTTTTTTTACCTCGCTGAAAAAGGTATCTGCTGTATGATCCGTCCTGCTAAAGGCCAGGTAATCGAAGATGGCCTGGTTGTTGGGCGTAGGCTTTGACGGTAAGACCTTCAGGATGGCCGGTATTTCTGATGCAAATATGAACTTCTGGCCCAAAACACAGTAGTAGAACGGTTTGATCCCATACCGGTCACGGGCGATGAAAACTTCCTTCTTTTCCCGGTCATAAATAGCAAAGGCCCACATCCCGTTGAACCGGTGCAGGCAATCTTCACCCCATTCGGCGAACGATGCCAGTAAAACCTCGGAATCGGCCTGCGTTCTGAAAACGTGGCCCAGGGCTTTCAGCTCTTCCCTGATCTCAATATAGTTGAAGATCTCCCCATTGAACACCATGACATAGCGGCCGTCATGCGAAAACATGGGCTGGTGCCCCGCCTGGCTCAGGTCCAGAATACTGAGCCGGACAAAACCGAAGCCGGTATTGCCCTCGGCAAAGAAACCTTCGTCGTTCGGCCCCCGATGTTTCAACGCAGCCATCATGGCGCGAACCGGAACTTCCTCGACGGCATTACCATCTAATGAAATGACCCCGCTGATCCCACACATAAATTATTATATTTTCACGGCCTTACCTGCATGTATGAGCCTTCCGTATATCTCCTCCAGTTCCTGTTCCCTGGCGGCCAGCGCTAAATGCTGACAGGCATATTTTTGCCCGGCCAGCCCGGCCCTTTTCCGCAAGCCGGCATCTGCTATGAGCCTTTTCAGCGTTCCGCTCAGAGCATGTTCATCATACTCCGGAGTTAAGAACCCCGTCCTTTCGTTTTCGATGATATAAGGAATACCTGCATGATGGGTGGACACTACGGGCAGCCCTGCCGACATCGCTTCGACGATAGTCCCCGGTATCCCTTCCTTATCGCCGTTCGAGGCCTCTACGCTGGGGTGCACAAAAATATCCGCGTTACGGTATTCGGCCATCATTTCGTCCGAGGCATATTTTACGGCCCCGGTGAATATCACATTCTGGCTTAGGCCGTTATCCCGTACGTAGGCCTTGAGGCTATGTTCCAATTCACCAGACCCTACAATGCGCAGCGTAAAATTGGATACTCCGGACTCCATGAGGCGTTTAATGCTCTTCAGAAGGGCCAAATGCCCTTTTTGGGGGGCCAGCGTCGCCAATATCAGCAAGGTTACCGATCCCTTCCCGGGATAGTCCCGTTCCATAAAAAAACGCTCCGTATCCGTCCCGTAATAGTGGACTACGATCTTGTTTTCCGGACAACCGGCCCTTATAAGGTCTTTCTTCATATCGGGCGACATGGCCATTACCGCTGAAATATCGTCAAAGACCCGCTTCTTCAAAAAGGTAGCGCCATATCCGAAGTACAGGCGGGGAAAAGAAGAGCAATCATAACCGTAAAAAGAGGCTACTGAAGGGACACCGATCTTTTTCAGTAGCGGATAAAATACGCTGCAATCCGTTCCGTAATGAAAATGGCAGATACTTACCTCATGTCTTTTCAAAAACCTTAAGGCGTTCTTTACCTGCCTTTGCGATAGCATCTTCGGCCCCGCATAAAGGGCCTTTTCTTTCCAGTTCTCCCCTTCGCTCAGATCCAATACGGCATAATCCGAAAAATCGAAGTCCGCAAAGCCTGCTGCTGACATGCTGGGAACGTGATTTCTCCACACCAGTACCGGTTCATAGTGTTGATGTGAGACGATCTGGTTCCGAATGAACGAAGAAAGCCTAAGCTGGGAGTCCTTCCTTACAAAATGCGCTACTTTGGGTTTCCTTGAACTCATTTTTGGCCTTTTCAATTAATCCCAAGATGATCTAACCATATCTTCAGCGATATCATACGGTTATACCGGTAACCCATACCACTGTCATCGATTGGCTTTCGATGAAAAAACTGATCTGTCAATTCGGTATTGAACAAAGCGGCCTTCCGGGTGATCGCCTCTTCCTGCGACCGATAAAACGCATGGGACCATTCATCCATATTGAAGGTCGTATCGCCCTTGCGTTTATCCCGCATTCTGGCCAGTTGTTTACCGGCAGCGGATAAAGCCAGCCCGGCAAGGCCGAATTTCAGCCACCCGGGTTTCAAAAAGCGGTCGTTATAAAAATAATTCAGCTTGTTGTTGTTCAGAGACATCAGGTCCACATACAGGTCGTGGGCCTTTCTCCGTTCCCACTGGTTCTTTGCAAACAAGCCTTTATAAATACCGGCATAAGCAGACCCGAAAAGTGTTTCAAGAAAATCCAGGTCTGCGAAAGAGACATAGTCATCAACAAAAATATCCACCAGGTGGAATTCGGTGTGCCAGTACTTCATGATGCTTTCCTTGAGCAGGAAAAAGAAAAACCGGAGTTTATCGTCGAGGTGCGGATAAGGTTTGATGTACCTGGCCTGTATCTCCTCATAGATATGATCACAGATATCCATGGAATACAGATCCGGCGCGAGGAAAGACTGTCGGGCAAATGCCTTGTAGTGGGCTTTAAAGTCATCATAAGCCCCGAAAAACAAAGCGCGCGAAAAATCATTGAAAATGACGCCGGCGGGGTTGTTATATGTCGGCCTGATCATATCGCATTGCCCGATCATACAAGAGCGGCTGTACTCTTTAAGGGTGTTATAGGCGTAGGGATAGATCCCCCGGTTAAAACCGGTGATCCCGCCGGTCAGCAAAATGGCATCCATTCCATGCGTTGGAAAAGCCGCTTCGAATCCTTCGTTGAAGTAAACCGGCTCGTATCGGAAACCCAGGCGTTGGGCAATATACTCCGGGATGCTTATTTGCAGGGAACCGTGCATCCCGTAACTGAAAGCTCTGACTTTATGATAATCTTCCGGCTCGATGAATGAGAAATTCAACCGCCCGTCAAAACCACCGGTAAGTGCAACGTTCAGCCTATCGGTGCTTTCAATGTATCTGTTTATAGCACGCTTTAACGCCTCATTGATTCCCTCCAGCGTATCTGCCCTTGGCCCGGGTGCAGGCGTATACCAGCCAGACACATCATAAACCACCCGTGCATTGGCCTGCCCGTCGGCCATGAAGCGGTAGCAATGCCCTCCCTGAATGAGCTTCACCTGCTCGTATATCGTTTTGTCGCCGAGACAATGATCAAACAGGCTTAGCTCCACCAGCCCCTGAAGGCCAACAGAAAGGGGGGCCAGTGCATGGAAAGCTTCCAGATAATTGGAGAACAGTAGCTGATTATCGGTAAAACGCACGAAAGCGGGGTGCAGGGACATGGGTGATGAATAAACATCAACCTCCATCCGGGCTTTTCGGAGCAACACCAGGTAGTAGTTCCCTTTGAGATATTGATAGTGGTTATCCCCTTCTTTCAGCAGGATATCCAGCACCTCTTCCGGTGTCGGCACGCCTTTGTCCCCTTTTGTATGGCCGTTCCTGAACAGGACAGAACCGGCAAGAAACATGAAATATTGCTCGTCATTATACCAGGGGCGTCCCCAGTTCTGCTCCAGCAGGCCAGGCTGCTTTCTGTCGTAGGAGAGCACCGTAAGGGCGATGAAGGGCTCGGGCTGAAAGCCCGCCTCTTTTTGCAGAAAATCGCGAATGCGATAGCCCCTGAACGAGAAGGGGTGGGCAGCAGAACGGTCCAGGTTTACAGAAAGAAAATATCGCATTCCTCTACATTTTGAGCAGGTGCTGAAATCGTTTCACAAGCTTTAGCTCCTTCAGAAAAGGCCAGGGGTCGGATAGCGAGAACAGATTGGCCACTTTTAAAGGCAGCCAGCTTTTGACCAATGCCGGCAGAGATAACCCATACTTTATTCTGTACTTCACCCAAAAAAGAATATCCGGCACAAAATCGACCCATTTCCCCTTTTTCAGCTTGTTTTCAGGGGCCCTTCCCGCTATGGGCAAACCAGCGAGATAGGCGTAGTAAATATGGGCAAAATTATAACCCATCGACTTTGAAAAGTTGATCTGCAGCCAAACCCGGATATTCGTCTCTATGTAATAATAGGCCTGATCCGCTCCCGAAAATTTGAATTCCAGGTTGGTGAATCCATACAGCTTATTCTCTGTGATGAACCTGGCCGCCATCTGTTCCAACTGCTCGTGAGGGTAGTTCTGGATACAGGTAGCTGTACCAAAAAGGTCGGGATATTGCCGCACCTTGCGGATGGTGTGCTGGATCAGGCGCCCGTCGGGCAGATATAAAGCGTTGACCTCAAAGTTATTCGAAGTGTCGCCGGGGATCACTTTCTGCACCAGATAGGCCTCAGTATGGGCGTTGACGCCCGACAGGGCCTGCCGGAGTTCTTCCGGGCCGTTCACCACAAACCCTTTGTTATCGAAGTGCTTCTTCCATTCTATTATATTCGAAGGTTTCACGGCCAGTGGAAAAGGCCACTGCATGTCGATGATGCGCTCCAAAGTAACCGGCCCGTTCAAATAGTCAGGAACCGCCAGGCCCGCACTGCGGGCAGCCTCGAACTGCCGCCCCCGCTGGATGATCATTTCTATGGAATCGGCATCCGGGATCAGAAAAGCGGCGCAGGCGCCAAATTCCTCCCGGTATTTGGACAGCAACCGAACGAAATAATCTGAAGTGGGTATGGCAATAACTTTCCCGCTTTCCTGGCGGATCAGCGCTATGATGAAATCTACCGCCTTGCGTTCCTCCTCAGGAGGGTGTGGAATGAGGAAAGGCTTTAACGACCTGGAAGAAAAGCCGGACAAGCGGAGGTCGAAATCAACCCCGATGATCCGGATGCCTAACGGGCGCAGACAATGCGCTGTCGCTATAGCTGTGTCGAACAGCCCCAGAAGCAGGGCTTTAGGATGCTTTTCCCGATAGGTACTCATCTTTCAATAAATCACAAAGGGAAAAATTCACTTCCTTTTCATCTTTCAGGTTGAAACCGAAGCGGTAACACTCGCTCATCACCTTCACCACGCGGTCAATCTTCAGGTGGCAATGCACTTTTAAAGTCACCGTATTGTGCTCCATCACCCATTGCCACAACTTTTTGAACCCCTTTTTCCGCATAAACCGGAACATGCCTGCCAGCAGAAAAGACCACTGCCCTTTTCCACGCCACCGCTCGAAGGTATAACCGTCATAAGTAGCGAAGTGACGCGGCGGCAATTTCATCTCCACATTGACCTGCTGGAAGTTGGCCCATTTCTCCGAAATAAAAATATAACCTACCGGGCTGGAATTATTGTAAAGGATCAAAGCGTAGTAGCCCTGTGAAAAACGAGACTCCACCAGGTTGAGATAGGTAATGCCCACCTCTTCTTCTTTCATCCTTCGTTTGGCAAAGGGTTCAAATTCTTCGAAGGAATGCAGCGCCTCCATCCGAACATGGCCCGGAATAGGCCTGAGCATCAGTGGATGTTTCTCGGTGAGTTCGGTCTCCGTCAGCAAAATGACATCTTTCCCCGAATACAGGCGGCCCACAATGAACCTGAAAAACAAAACCGGCAGGTAAAAGCAATAACGGGGTTTTCTGGCCAGAACAAGCCAATCTTTTTTAATTTCTTCCTTCATCCCTTGTAAATCCATAGCCTCAATTTTGGGGGGTTAAGAGCTTGTTTAGAGGCCGAAAAGGGACGTATTTTAGCCCAAAGGGTGGCCTCCAAACAAGCGCTAAGACTCGGCAGCGGCTCCTTTCCGGCCAATGCCCAGTTCACTTAATGAATAATCCACTTCTTTAATACTTCTGAGCCGGAATCCGGCTCTGTAACGTTCACTCACCACTTTAACCACATGGCCGATGCCCAGCCGGAAATGAACCTGGACGGATAACTGGTTCTGCTCCATCACCCACAGCCACATTTTTTTAAACCCTTTGTTACCCATATTCTGGAAGGCCGCAGCCAGTAAGGAAGCATAAAGGCCCCTTCCCCGGCAGTCCGTCAGGGTATATACATCGTAACAGGCAAAACATCCGGCAGGAAGCTTTATTTGGGTATGTGCCTGTTCAAAGTTGGCTCTTCGCTCGGAAATAAACAGATATGCCAGCGGTGCGCCCTCCCCGTACAGCACCAATGCGTAGTCTCCCTGTTCAAAACGGGACGCCAGTTTCCTGAGGTAAGCATCGCCAGTATGTTCTTCGGCAGCCCTTTGCCTGGCCAAAAGCTCGATACCGGGCAAAGCCCAGGCCCATTCTATAGTATAGCCCTCAGGCAGATACCTGCTCATGAGCTGATGGCTCACGGAAAGCTCCGTCTCTGTCAGGTAGAGTACATCTTCGGGGGAGCGCCACCGGTTTTTCAGGGCGTGCAACAGCAGGGCCGGCAGGTAAATTAAAAAATAAGGCTTCTTAAGCAAAGCCAACCTGTCTTCCTTTAGTGTTTGTTTTAAGTGCAGAAATGTCGGCGTTTTAGCCATCATGAAAAAGCGTTGCTTTCCAAAAAATCCACGTAACTGCCATGGGTGCCTACCCATATCTTGTCGCGGTTCGCATCAATAAAACGGAACACTTCCGGCCAGATCTCTTCTATCACAATGGGGTCGAAGGACGGATGGAACCAGAATACGCAGGCCGTATTGGAAGCGATTGCCCTTTTGATGATCTCGATGTATCGGTACACGTGGTATTTCACTGTCCATTCTTTCCGAAAACTGAATTCCGCCGTTTGCTGCAGTTCCCATATTCCGTTTTCATGCCGCCTGGGGTAGCCGAGTACGTTGCGGTAGTCTGTCCGGAATGAAGTAAACCCCTCGGCTTTTAACACGTCCAGGTTGCCAATGGTGTGGCCGGGATGTACGAAGGAAGATAAGGCCAGGCCCCACTCAGACGCCAGCTTCTTACAAGCTTTCAGCTCCGCCTTCATCAACTCCGGAGAGCATACCCCATCCCGGCAATCGATATGGGAAAAAGTATGGCACCCGATCTCATGAGGCACCGGAGAATCGAGGATCTGGCGGATCAGGCCGGGGCAGTACCACTCGGGGTCCTGCCGGCAATCCGAACAGGGGTCATGCTCAAACCAGTCGTGCCCGGAGTATTTCCAGAAATCGTTCTCGAAATGGGCCAGGCGGGGAAGCTCAGGGTGGCTATGCCCGTTTTCCCTGGTGCAGGATTCCAGAAATAAATGCCCCACCGTCAGCCAGGTTACCGGTATATTGAACGTTTCGCATATATCGACGATAGCAGGAATATTGTCCCTTTCCGTACGGGCTTTTGAAAGGGCCATCGTCAGCGCATCGCCGCCGTTTTTGGCATACCGCCATGCCCAGGCCAGCTCAAAATCGGCGGAGATCAGCACGACGCTTTGATAACCCTCGGGGATAAACCTCCGGGGGCCTTCGGCCTTTTCTATGATGGGGTTCCGGCCGATCAGGAAATTGATCTTCGACAGATAGGGCTTAATGAGCATAGAGGGCCTCATTGTAGATTCCCAGTAATTCTTCGGTATGCTTTTCTTTACTGAAAAGATTGTAACAGTGCTCCCGGGCTGCTTTACCAAATGCCTGGCGGATATTTTCGTCCTGGGCCAACAGCCGGCATTTCTGGAAAAAATCGCCTTTCTCCCGCACGATATACCCCGTTTTCCCGTTTACGACGATCTCATTGTTGCCTCCGACATCATACGCTACGATAGGCAGCGCCATCATACCGGCGTCGATCATCGCTATGGAGAGGCACTCTTCCTGGCTGGGGTTGACGAAAAGGTCAAATTTTTGATAGAAGCTGGCCACATCCGCCTGAAAGCCGTGAAAAATGATGTGATCGGCCACTTGTCTGGCAACCGCCAGGCCTTTTATCCCGCTCAGCGCCTCCCCGTCTCCTACGATATGGATCTTAAAGCCGGAAAAACCGCTGTCTAAAAAATATTCAGCCAGGCCAACCAGGTAGTCTACCCGCTTCAGGCCTATTACTCTTCCCAGGTAACCGATGTGCAGGGTATCCTGAGTGTGCCGGGCCCTGTTAACGCCGGGATTGCTGATCTCACTGTGGTTGTGCTGTACTTCTGTTTTGCCTGCCGGAAATTTCAGGTACAGAAAATGGCCAAGGAGTTCGTGGTTGACAAACAGGACCTTCCGAACGTTCGGCCACTTAGCCAACCACCGGAAGGCCATATTCGACCTCGCCGGAGCGTCGTATTCGTGGGAATGGAAATGCCAGATAACCCTTGTATGCGTAAAAATGGAGGCTAAAGTGGAAATCACGATGGGGGCGAACAGCGATGCGTGGATGATGTCAATCCGGTTTCTCCGTATCCTTTTTCGCACCCGTAGCGCCGTCCTCAGATAGCCATCCTTCCCGATCAGTTCGACTTCGACTTTTTCACTGGCCTGTTGCTGCAGGGGGCCGCCGCTAAAGGCATACAGGAATACGCGATGATCCGTCGCCAGCAGGTTGGCATCCAGCACGGCCTGTTTCTGGGCGCCCCCGAATTGCAATGAAGAAACAAAGATGACTATATTCATGGGGCCTTGGCTGAGGTTAAGGTTCCGGGCTGCATTTTTATTTTTCCTGTGAGCCCTTCATATAAAGACAGTAGTTTTCCAGTAATGCACCCCCAGTCGTAATGATCCAGCTTAACATAATTTTGAATGTTCCGGCTCATTTCGTTTTGCATTTCCGGATGCCTGAGCAAGGTTTCGAGCGCTGCTGCAAGGGGAGCTGCCGCTTTGGGCGACACCAACAAACCATTGACACCATTGGAAATGACGTCTTTAAAACTGCCGACGGAAGTAGCCACTACGGGCTTCCCGAAAGCAAAAGCGGTCATTAACACCCCACTTTGAGTAGCATCCAGATAGGGGCATACGACCACTTTGGCCTGGTGGATCAATTGGGCCAATTCACTGTTGTCAATATACTTGTTGATGTACCTGATATTATCGGTGTTCTTTATTCTGTCTATGCCAAAATCATAACTGCCGCTTCCTCCGATGATCACTTCGGGATTCAGCCCTTTTTCTTCAAGTATTTCCAATGCATCCAGAAAGTATTCCAGCCCTTTGTATTTGGAAATACGGCCGAAAAAAAGGATATCACAACGGGTTTCCGTTGCCGCATGCCGGGGTAAAAAGGCTTTGTAAATGTCCAGGTAGCCAAAGGGAATGAAAACCGTTTTCCTGAACAGCCCCGGATAATGCGTTTCAATATTGCTGTAATCGGCCAGGTTCTGAATGACGATCCGCTTCGCCCTGCTCAGGAGAAACCTTTCCAGCCTGGCCGACGAATGATGATCTTCCCCCGAATGCGGGTTAAAATCATGGACCGTTGTTATCCAGTTCTTAAATTCCAGGAAAGGCAGGAGCTGCAGTAATGTCCCGTCCACCCCATTGATGTGGATCAGGCCGAATCCCCTCAGCCGGATGGCCAGGCGCAAACTGAGCAACAGGTTTCGAAAAGACCTGAACCTCAGGTTATGATAGACAAATATGGCTATTTTAAAACGGCCTCCGACATAATCCAGGATCTCAGCCCCAAGGATCTCCTCCAGCCGGTTGTCCGGAACAAACCCGTTATTGACCTTCACGGAATGGAAGTTGACGATGCCTTCCTTTTTCTTGTTCTGGGCATAAACCAAAAACAGGGACAACTCCAAATGCTCATTCCTTTCGGCCAGGTGCTTTATTAAAGGAATGGCCATATCGGACATCCCGTAACTCACGATGGCAACTTTCGGCATTGCTGGCATTCTAAACTTTGATGAAATGTTTCATCGTGAACGATCTGTTCTTTATGCCCCAAAGGATACCGGAGAAAAACCCCTGCCACAGTTTCAAACTTACCGAAGGGTTCCGTTGCTTGGCCTGTACCAGGGAAGCGCGGAATACGCCTCTTTTGAAATGAGACCAGAAATACCGGCGAAAATAGTCCGGCGACTGATGTTTCAATATGACTAACATAGGATTTCTGGCATCGTAGTAAGCCTTGAAAGCGGAGTTTTTCCCAATGGTCATGCTTTCCTTGTGCCAGATTTTGGCATGCGGCGTATAATAGGCCTTAAACCCCAGTTTTTTCGCACGGGCCTGCCAGTCGAATTCTTCGGCCTGAAAACGGAAGGTCGTATCGTAATCCCCGGCCTTTTCGTACACTTCCCGGCGGACGAGCATAAAGATGTCATCAATAAAAATGCGCTCGGATACCTCTTCAAATTGTCCTTCATCCCGGGTTCGCCCCCCGATATGTTCACCGTTCCAACGTATCGCGTCTTCGTGTTTACCCACCGTCTGTAAGGTGTCCGGCTGGTCGTAATAATAGACCTTCCCGGTAACGAAACCGATGCGCTCATCGGCCCGGGCCACCGAAACCAAAGCGCTGACTACCTGCGTATCGGCCTTTACATCATTGTTGGTGATCAGGACGTAATCTGCTTTTAGCGCTTTAAAGGCATGATCCAGCCCGAAATTAAACCCGCCGGAATATCCCAGGTTCTTTTCCGTCCGGAGGACATCAGCCTGCGGCCATTTCCCGTTGACGTAATCTTTGGTGCCATCCGTGGAGCCGTTATCGATGACCACGACGTCAAAGTTCGGGTAATCGTTGCTGAGGTACGACGGGACGGCGTCATCCAGTAAGGATTTTCCGTTGTATGAAAGTATGAGTATGATGACTTTGGGGACGTTCATTGGTGTTTTGCTTAGCGTTTTATCAGATGTCAATCCGGTTTTAGAGCTTGTTTGTATTGGCTACACTACCTTGCTGTTGCCCTGTCTGGAAGCATCTCTGGAAAGCGCGCCGTGGAAATCTTCGAGCATAGCCCTGTAGATGGCCACTTTCCTTTCGGCGCACACCGCCCATCCGATGGTATCCCTGACCGCTTGTATGGGCACCCGTTTGATCTGCATTTTCCCCGAAGCAACCGCTTCAAATACCGGAGTCCATTGGCCGACTTTTTTCCGGGGGATATAAACCCCGGCCTGGTGTTTCTTCAGGAACCCTCCTGCATTGCCGGTGGCAGTGGTGATGACCCCCAGGCCTGTGCCCATCGCCTGCCATGCGCTAAAGGGGGCGCCATCATCCAGGCTGGCATCGATGAACACATCAGAAAGTTTATAGACGTCTGTTAATCTCTCGCCAGTGAGAAACCCGAGAAAACGGACGTCATTATGCTGTTTTTCGATCGCGCTGTTCATTTGATCCTTGAAGTCATCAGATCCTGCTCCGCAGATCAATAACGTACAGGCTTCTTCCCTGACCTTCCCAAACGCATTGACGATCTGGACGATCTGTTTCAAACGATTCAGGCGGCTGGCAGATAAAAAGACCGTATTCCCAACGGGAATGTTCCATTTTTTACGAATAGCCGCCTTATCGTGCCCCTCGCTGAAAAAGTCTTCCGTCATTCCCATGAAATGGCGAAAGATCTTCTTATCAGGGGAAGCTGCTATTTTTTCAAAAGCCGGGCCACGCGGGATCAGGTCAAGAATGGCAAGGTATTTTTGTTTTTCAAGGATATACTTCAAAAATCTTTTCGCCCGGAAATAGCGCTGCAGCCAGCGCCAAACCCTGAAATCGTAATTGGGCCACACATTGGATAACGATCCGAGGTATTGATTTAAAATCGGCGCCTGATCAGAAAAACGGCCCAGCAGGTTTTCCGAAAGGGCGCTTCTCCTTCCATCGACCTGAATGACCAGGCCCCGCGGCCTTACCGCAATAGCTTTTTCCAATTCTCTCATCATAGGTTCGGAAACGACCTCGCCATTGAGGATAGAAGCGGGGATCAGCCGCTGAACGACTCCGCTTTCGAAAGTATGGCTGTACACCTTATCCGCTCTCAGGTCCGGTTGCCATACTTCAAATTCCAGTTCGGGAAAATATTTCAGGATATTGTCTCCGATCTGATTTCCCCAATCCAGGCCCCAGATGCCTACCCAGTTGCCATCAGGCGTATCCCAGTTAATGTCGGGCCGGGGCATGTCAGCCATATCGTCATAATCTGGAATATGGGGGATGACAAAAACTACTTTGCAATTCATTGTCGAAGGATTTTAGTGATAGCGCTTGTTTGGAGGATGCCCTGTACTCCGGTCAGGAATCTTCTCTATCGTTGAATTCGTTGATGATATAGCTTTTTAATTTTTTGACATTCAATATATCCAGCAGATTGTGAATTTCTTTTTCCTTCATGAACCCCAGAAGGTAGAATAAAAAATATACCATGGCGACAAATACCGGGCCGAAGGCCAGCCACCACCATGCCCACCATCCGTTTAAAGTGGGTTCGTAGTACATGAAGATTAAGGTAAGAACCAGCACCAGGACATTAGGAAGAACAATCCCCCTGTTCAGCGTTATTTTCCCGATGCGGAATGAAATGATCAGGTATAAAATGTTTCTGGCCAAATTGATGATCAGGAGGTTGATAGCGATCCCCACGGCGCCGAGGCCCAGATAATCAGGGTTTAGCAAAAAGAAAATGGAAATAACAAAAACGGCGAGGCAAATGAGGTTGATCACCACGTTGAGGTAGAAGCGCCCCATGCCGTTGATTATTTCCCCATAGGGCATGCCAAGGATAGCCACATAGGTGGCGAGCAGCAATATCTTGAAAGGAATAATGCTCGGCTGGTATTTATCTCCTATCAGCGTAATGATGAAAGGGGTGCCGATAATAACCAGGCAACAAACCATCGGAAAGATGAAAATAGCAACGAAATTTTGGAAGCTGCGTATCTTCTGATTGACGGCCGCCCAGTCTTCATTGGCAATTAAGCTCGAAAAAAGAGGGAAAAAAACCCAGCTGACGGAATTAGAGATCAACAGGAACACGCCGCCGATTGAAAAGGCCGCCGAATAATACCCCAACTCGGTTGTATTGGAATAATAGGCAAGCAGGAGCTTATCCGAATATTCCATGATAGAGTTGACCACCACGATCAAAAAGATCGGCAAAGCATAGTGCAGGTGCTCTTTGAAGAGCTTCCGGTCAAACTTTCCGAACTTCAGCCTTTGCAGCAGGCGCCAGGCAAGGGGTAAGGCCAATAGGGAACTGATAAGATTGACTGTAGCCAGCCCTATGGCCTTGAAGCCCAGAAAAACGATAAGAACCCGCACCCCATGAAAGAAAACCAGCTTTACGACGAGCGGGAAATTGGCCTTGGCCTGCTCCAACTTCGCCGTAAAAGTGATATTCCCGAAATTCAGGACATGGTCGATAACATTGGCAGCAAGGAGGATATAAATTACATATTCCTGGGTTGTGCTCTCAAAATAGTGGTCTAAAAAAAACTTTTGATACGATAATATTCCCGAAAGTACCAGGAGAAAAACTAAAATGCTCGCCAACTGTAACCAGGCATAAGTGGTCAGGCAATTGCCCAGGTGTTTGCCTTCGGAAATTAATTTAATATGCCCTGTCCCGAATAATCCGGTAATGAACCCCCAAATGGAGATGTAGGCAGTGCCAAAAGCCAGGACCCCGACCACTTCAGGCCCGGCCACTCTTGCAACGATCAATCCTGCCAGGATGCCGAGTATCCTTGTCCCGAACTGGGAACCGAACTGTAAAACGAATCGTTGCTTCAGCATTTACAAATCGTCTGCCTCACACTAAATAGGCCTCTTGCTTACCGATGGGACAGGTTCGGTACCCGTATGGACTATTAAGGCATGAAAAGCCGCAAAAAGGAAAGCCAGTGTCATGACTTTTTCCTCCTGTTCAAATTCAATGGAATACCCCCAGAATTGGGTACTGCTGCCGTGGATAAAAAAAATGGCAATAAGCCCAAAAAGGAAAACGATCGGGGCCTTGCCCCATTCCTGCCTTGGTTTCTTCTTTCTTGAATAGAGCCATGTTACCAGGCAAAGGTATAGATACAGAACATTCAGATAGATAGCCCCGACAACTCCGACGTTGAGCAGCATAGTTTGCGGCCCAACATGGCCGTCTTCATACTCGAAGTAGGTAGTGGAAAAACCCCATCCAAGGATCGGGCTTTCCTCAAATTTGTCCAATACCCTTTTGCCTCTCACATCGATCCTGGAAAGCGTCCCTCCTGCCGATATATCCCCTTCCGCCAACAGAAAAATAGTGGAGATCCTTTTCGATGCAGCGCTGACCTGATAGCCAATGGGAGGAAAGACCAATTGCAGGATGTAAAAAACCACCATAGCAGCAATGGCCAAATTAAACAGCTTAAACACTTTACTGCTCTGAGCCATCTGCAACATGGAAGCGGCCATCAAAAAGCCATAGGCAAGGGTATACCCACGGGTTGCAGACAGGAAGACCTGGAGCGTCGCACAGAACCCGACAGCAGCCAGGTAATTGGAATTGAACAGCTTTTTCTTGCTCAACAGGTAAAACATGGATAATATCAGGGCGAAGAGCGAAATAAAGTTGGCCGACCAGGCCCTGGAAACATCGCCTCCCTCTTTCACGTGAAAGTCATACACGAATCGCACCCCTCTGATCGCATTATCCAGATAACTGCCTGTAATAAAAGTGTAAACCTGGGCTGCCAAGGCCAGAAAAGCAAAAGGAAAGATCAAGCGGCCCGCTCTATAAACCTTATCCGGATCGTTAATGAAAAAAGGAACGATAAAGACCAGTGCCCAGGGAAGCAGCGCCCTGAAAGTCAGGATCATGCTCTTCACATTCATGCCCAGCAGAAGCGAGAAGATGAGAAAAACGAGCATGACCAGATAAAAATAAAGGAATGGCTTCTTAAAAACGAATTGAAGCTTTTCCTTATCAAAATAGAATTTGGCCAGGTAAACCAAAATAAAAAGTTCCTGGAAAAGCAGGCTTGCCCCGGCGCCTAAAGTATACAGCGGGATACGCGGGTCATTGGCCCCTTCACAAGAAAACAAACGCCCGGGGGCATCAATGATCACGAAGAACCAGGCCATCCAGAGATAGTCTTTTTTCGACCGGTAGATCAACGGTAAAAAAACCAGAAAAATGACTTCGTTTACATACCTGGGCGTGTAATAGACCGAAACGAAGGTAATGCCCAACAGCACTATAAACTGAATAATATCATTTTCCCATATCCCCCCCGAGGAAGGCTGGGCGTCGCGCTGTTCCTGATCTTTATTGCTGCCGGCAAGTGTCAGTGTCGCCATAAAAGCAAGAGTGTGTAGCTGAACATACTTTATAAACCCTTTTTTACCAGAATGTAGTTCGGGGTTTCGAACATCGGATCGTACTGGCCTGTAGCGCCCGTTATCTTCTCCTTTTCTATCAATAGATATTTCGCCGGTGACTGCTGAAAAGTTTTTTCATCAACATATATCGAATTTATACCGGTGATCAACCTCAGCACCCTAGGCTTATTAAAGCCTATGATCTGATCTTTGGGAACGTGGCCTTCAAGGTATCCATAGATGTCCCTCATTTCAGGCGTGTAAACCGTGTCGGTTTCCATTTTCCCGAAGCGGATTATCTCTTTGACGTTGAAGAAGACAAAGATCATTAACGCAGCAGAAAGCCCGGCAAAAAGATGCTTTTGCTTTAACGCCACCCGGTTCGAAACGAACAGTATACCCTTCAGCATGAAATGGATTAAAAAAGGCATAACCGGGAAAAGGAACCTGTAATCGCAGTATGGCCAAATGAGCAGCATTAAAAAAATAAGCGTTACAAAAGTTATAAAATGCAAATGATCTTTCCAGTTCGAGAAGACGCCTATGGCCATAAAAACCGGAATAGGAGACAACACCCAAAATAGCTTATTACCCGGGATAAACCCGGCGAGAAAAAATGAAACCACGACCTTCACATAATATTTACCTCCCCTGATCATGATATCGATCAACGCTCCGGGCTGAAGCCTTGAAAAAAATATGGCCAGCGCGTTCTCTCCGCCCTTCGGCATTAACTGGTAATTTAAAAGGAAGCCTCCCGCAAACACTACATAAGGAATGGCGAGATATGGCCAGCGCTTCAACTGCGCTTTCCCGCTTAAAACCTGCTGAAGTTGCAGAACGAAAAGCGTCGGCGCCAAAAATATACCGACATCTCTGATGAAGTAGGAAAACAACATACATATACCCAACAGTACCTGATTAAGGACGGTATTTTTCACCGTCATCAGATATAAGGCAAGCAGGCTAAAAAAGAAAAAAGGCAGGTCGGAAAGAACTTCGTTGGAAAAGGTTACAAAACTTACATTGAAAACAATAAACGCGATGATGAAAAACACAAAAAAACGGTTTGCGTAATGATCTTTGAACAATTGGTACATTACCGGTATGGACAGTATCAGGAACAAGCCGCAATACCCTTTCATTATTACATAATTGACCCCAAAAAAGAAGTATGCGGGGGCCAGTAACAGTGGGAAACCATTCGGATACAGATAGGGGCCAATATTATCGATGGAGTTGTCCATCGAAAACTTGTTCAACTCGTACAGATGGTACATGGAGGAAGTCACCAGGGCCTTTGCCTGGGCTATGTAAAGCGAAAAATCACCTCCCCAGTTGTGCCCGCTATCGATACAGATCAGTATGAGCAGCCCACATACTATACCTATCGAAGACAGTATATAATTATCGCGTATCCTTTGCCCTGCCATAGGGGTCAGCTGATCAATGTGGCGTGTTCTTTCGAAAATACATTTATCGCCTCGATCACGTAATCGATCTCTTCCTCCGTTAATTCCACATGGGAAGGCAATGTGATAAATGTTTTCCAGATCTCTTTAGCTACCGGGCAGCCGTTATCCCATGTTTTGAACAAGGGATGCAGCGGGAGGGGATAAAAATGCACCCCGGTGGCAATGCCCTTGTGTTTCAGGTACACCATCAGTTCATCCCTGTTGGCCGACCGGATGCCGAAGAACCAATAGGCTTCTTTCCCCCGCAGCGAATAGGCCGTGTAGGGCTTTATGCCTTCAATGTTTTTAATGCCTTCGAGATACCTGCCGATGATAGCCCTTCTCCTGGCATTCATGGCGTCCAGCTTCTTCAACTGAGCCAGGCCGATAGCCGCCATCACATCGTTCATATTGTATTTATAGCCCAGAACAGAGATGTCGTAGTGCCAGTGCATGGCTTCATCTTCCTGGCTGCCTTCGGCGGCAACGGTGCGCCGCCAGGTATCCTTGTCAATACCCACCCATCTGTAAGGCTTTAAAGGCTCCAGCAGTTCGGGGTCATCGGAGCAGATCATGCCGCCGTCTCCAGTGGTCATGCATTTTTTTTCTTCGAAAGAGAAACAACCGATATGCCCCCAGGTGCCTAACATTTTCCCATTATAGGCCCCACCTGCACAATGGGCGCAATCCTCGATGACCTTCAGGCCGTGACGGGCGGCAATCTCCATCAGCTGGCCCATCGGCACCGGGTATCCTGCATTATGGACCGGGATAACCGCTACGCAATCAGCGTCAATCTTCCTTTGCAGGTCTTCCAGGTCCATCACCGCGGTTTCCTCGTCAACGTCTACAAACACCGGCACCAGGTTGTTATACAGAACCGCGCTCGCTGTAGAAGCAAAGGTGATGGCGGGAACCAGCACCTTTTTCCCGGCAGGGAAATGAAAAGCCGTTAGCGCCAGGTGCAAAGCTGCGGTCGCCGAGTTGACACCGATAGACATTTTGCAGCCGATATATCGGCTCCACTCCGCTTCGAATTCGGAAACCAGGGGCCCCAGCCCCATCCAGGCACGGTCAAAGACCCCCTTGAGGTTGTCCAGTTCTTCCTGCCCGATACTTGGCCTGAATAATCTGATATTCATGATAGACTTATTGATTCGTTTAGTAACAAGGCTTCATGCCACCGCATGTCATTCCCATTTATCGTAATAGACCGCAGAAGGAGGAATACTCTTTTTCTGCGCCTCTGCTACAAAAGCATTGATCATCGCCTTGGGGCCCGATATGTAATATACCGGGCCCGGCAACGGCTTTGTTTCGAGTACTATTCGCTCCATATCCAGCAGCCCGTTTTGGCATTCGGGAAATAAAGAAGGTTTGCCCTTTTCTACATACAAATTCAGGTGAAAGGAAGCAGTATGAAGCTTCATGTTCTGGAGCAGATCGCCGTAAATGAGCACTTCCGGCGCCTTTATCCCATAATAAAGCGCTAAGGACCTGACTTCCGTCCTTTCACAGTACACATCTTCCAGAAAGGGGATGAAAGGGCTGATCCCGGTGCCGCCTGCGACCAGTATGGCATCTTTTCCCCGTGCATTTTCAAAATTGAACTCGCCGTAGGGCAACTTTAACCATACCTCATCTTCCACTTCGAGCCCCTTGATCATTCTTTGAGTAAAATGCCCTTTCTGTGACACCAGGATCTCCAGAAAATCGCTACCCGGTGCGTTGGCGATAGAAAAGACCCTGGATTCCGGCCAGTTGAAACTTGGGTCATAGGCATCCAGGGCCAGGTGCAGGAACTGCCCCGGCCGGTAACGGCATTTTGCTTCGGGTTGAAGCCGGAACAAGGCAACCCCTTCTCCGTAGCGTTCTTTACCAACTACAGTGGCCTTAATTTTCCTGGGAGCTGGCATAAGTTGGCCGCTTTACCGTGTATTCATCCAGAAAGTGGTCGATCTTTTCCACCACATAGCCAATTTCCGCTTCGCCGAGGCCCGGGTAAACACCAATGAACATGGTATTATTCATGATATAATCCGTATTCGACAGATCGCCCACTACCCGGTGTTCGATATTCATAAATGCGGGCTGGCGAAGCAGGTTGCCGGCAAACAGGTTGCGGGTGTGAATATTGTTCTGGTTCAGATAGCGGGACAGCTCGGTACGTGTAAATTGCTGCCCTTTATCCACGGTGATGAGGAAACCGAACCAGGAAGGGTCGCTCTTGGCGGTTGCCCTCGGCAATATCAACCTGCCCTCGTGTTTGGAAAGGCCTTCGTGCAACAGCCTGAAGTTCTCTTTTCGCTTTTGAATAAATTCCGGCAGTTTCCGGAGCTGAGCCCGGCCAACCGCCGCCTGCATATCGGTCACTTTGAGATTGTACCCGATATGGGAATAGACGAACTTATGGTCGTATCCCACCGGCAGGTTGCCGAACTGCTGGGTAAACCGAATGCCGCAGGTATTGTCTTCTCCTGCTGCACAATAACAATCCCGCCCCCAATCGCGGAACGAGCGGGCAATTCTCGCCAGTTCTATGTTATTGGTTATCACACACCCTCCTTCACCCATGGTCATGTGATGGGCCGGGTAGAAGGAAATGGTGGCCAGGTCGCCAAAAGTGCCCGTGTATTTTCCGTCATACTTGCTTCCGAGCGCGTCGCAGTTGTCCTCGATCACCCATAAATTGTATTTCCGGGCCACATCCATCACCACACTCAGGTCGAACGGATTGCCGAGGGTATGTGCCATAAAAATGGCCTTGGTCTTCGGCGAAACCGCTTTCTCGATCATCTCCGGCAGGGCATTATAGGTCTCGAGGGATACGTCTATGAAAACCGGCGTCAGCCTGTTCTGAACGATAGGAGCAACCGTAGTAGGGAAGCCCGCCGCAACCGTGATCACCTCGTCGCCGGGTTTGGCCTGGCGTTCTCCTAATTTCGGAGACGTCAAAGTTGACATGGCCACCAGATTGGCCGATGACCCGCTGTTTACCAGTATGCTGTCTTCAACGCCCAGGAAATCAGCAAATTCGTTTTCAAAGGCCTCGGCATGATGCCCGGCAGTCAGCCAGAAATCAAGGGAGGAGTCTACAAGGTTTACAAGTTCCGTTTCATCAAAAACCCTTCCTGCATATCGCACCAGACTCTTTCCTGGAACAAAGTCTTGAGGTGCAAATTTGTCTTTGTAGTATTCCCTCACCAGGGAAAGGATCTCTTTTCTGATCTCATGATGGTTCATAATCCATTATATTTTTTGATGAATTCTTGATAAGTCATCAAACCTTTGTCTTTTTCGGAGATAATCGGATCCTCTTCCGGCCATTCAATGGCCAGGGCAGGGTCGTTCCAGAGAATGCCGGAATCCGATGCCTTGTCGTAATAGGAATCGTGCTTGTACAGTATCAGGGAATGATCGGACAAGGTGCAAAAGCCGTGAGCGAACCCTTTGGGAATATAGAGCATACTATCGTCACCGGCACGAAGCAGGAAAGACATCCATTGCCCCTGGGTTCTGGAACCGGCCCTTAAGTCGACGGCTACATCAAAAACCGCTCCTTGTATACATCGGACCAGTTTGCCATCCGTATGGGGTGGAAGCAGGAAGTGCAGCCCTCTGACCGTGCCTTTTGTCAGGCTGACAGACTGGTTTTCCTGCACCCACTCCACAGGTATGCCCTGTTGTTCGAATACCTTGCCGTCATAGGTTCGGGCAAATGCCCCGCGGTGGTCGGTGAAAGGGTCAAACCTGATGACGGCCAATCCTTCAAGAGGTTGTTTTTCAAACCTCATGCTACGGGGATCAGCGGCTGCTTAGCCCAGTCCAGGTTCTCCGTGATCCGGCCCTTTGCTTTCAGGTCATTGAGCACCTTCAGGCGGATGTAGTCCGAATTCCGGAAATCTGGGTCATGGAACCCCGCTTCGCTAAGGCCTTCCGCCAGCCCTCTTACGGCTTCCGAAAGGGACACCTGCGGGTAGTGGGCGGGAGCCAGGCTCTGGAAATAACTGAAGTCTACCTTATAAGAGCGCTTATCGGGAGAAGCGTTGGTATTGATCTTGACATCGACATTACCCAACTCCTCCTGCACCGCATAGGCCAGGTCCCGGACCTGGAAATTCCAGTGGTTGGAGCCGGTATTCACGATGAGGTTGGGGCCGCCCTGCTCCGCACTCCGGGTGCAGGCCCATTCGATAGCCCGGGCCATGTCTTCCACATGTATGAGCGGCCGCCAGGGGGTGCCGTCACTGAGGATCGTGATCTCGCCGGATGCGATCGCTCCGGCCACAAAATCGTTCAGCACCAGGTCAAGCCGCAACCTGGGGCTCATGCCGCAGGCCGTTGCAAAGCGCAGGGAAGTGACGAGGAAATCGGGGCCGGCAAGGGAAGCCAGGCCGCTTTCACAGCCCACCTTTGAGCGGGCATAGGCCGTCAGCGGGTTTAAGCTCGCAGATTCAGATTTGGCCCCTTCGCCTCCGGCGCCATAAACGCTGCAGCTGGAAGCAAATACGAAATGCCCTACCTTAGCATCTTTCGCAAGCTTAGCTATTCTGACAACAGCTTCACGGTTGATCTCGGCGGTAGGTTTTTCAAAGGCCTTTCCCATCGGGTCGTTGGAAACAGCAGCCAGCTGGACCACTGCATCCACGCCCTTTAGAATATCGGGCGGGAACTTCCGGACATCGCCAAAATACTGCCTGTCCAGATAGGCCTCAGGGAAAAACTGCTTATCAACTAAACAGCCTGAAAAAAAACCGGAATCAAAACCGATAAGCTCGACATCCGGGAATACCTCCCGCAGGTGTTTTACCAATACAGGGCCGATATAACCCATATTGCCATTGATGAGGATTCTCATATCGTTGTTTTTTTGTTTTGTATTGTACTCATGAACCTTTCTGCGATCGTTTCCCCTATTGCAAGGGCGGCAGTAGCAGCCGGCGAAGGGGCATTGACGACATGGAGCATATTAGGGGCCTCTGCGAAATGGAAATCATCCACCAAAGCCCCATCGCTGTACATGGCCTGAGCGCGGACACCGGCCCCTCCAGGCAACAGGTCCTCCTTTTCAATGGCGGGTACCAGCTTTTGTAAGGACCTGGCAAATTCACTTTTGCTTAAGGAGCGATATACCTCGTACGCGCACATGCCAGGGTACTTTCTGATGAACCGCCACAGGCCCGGAAAAGTGAGGGACGCCATCAGGTCTTTGACATTCAGGTCTTTCCAGGAGTACCCTTCTCTCGAAACGGCCAGGACCGCATTGGGGCCCGCTTCAACACCTCCATGGATCAGGCGGGTAAAATGAACGCCTAAGAAAGGAAATTTCGGGTCGGGTACAGGATAGATAAGGTGGTTGACCAGGCTTCTTTTATCTTCTCTCAATACGTAATACTCACCCCGAAATGGGATGATCCTGGCGGTAGGCCTAAGGTTGGAATTCTGTACTATGCGGTCGGAATACAGCCCTCCGCAGGAGATCATTCTTTTGGTATAGAACGCTCCCTTATTGGTTTGAATAACGAGGTTTTGCCCTTCTTCCGTTGCTTTGACGAAGGATGTACCCAGGCTGATCGTTACCCCGAGCTCATTCAGCAACTCGGCCAGCTTAAGGACTACCGCCTGATAGTCGACGATGCCTTCTTCCGGCACTCTTATGGCAGCGACACCTGCCACATTGGGCTCTATTTCACGCATCGCATCGGGGCCGAGCCATTTAAGGCCTTTGAGGCCATTTGCCTGGCCTCGCTCCAGCAGCTTCTCCAGGCGTGCTTTTTCACTTTCATCAGTGGCCACAACGAGCTTTCCGCATATTTCATGAGGTATGTCGTACCTTTCACAAAACTGCACCATCTGCCGGATGCCGCTTACACTCAGGCGGGCTTTCTGAGAGCCGGGTTTGTAATACAACCCGGCGTGGAGCACCCCGCTGTTGTGGGTGGATTGATGGGCCCCTACCCGTTCTTCTTTTTCAATAATGCACAACGAAAGGCCCGGGTTCTTAAGGATCAGCTGATAAGCGGTGGCCAGGCCAACAATGCCAGCGCCTACGATGACGGAGTCATATGGTTTTTTCATGGATCGTTTAAATTTTATTCCATTCCATCACCGCTTTTTCTCCGGCCCCGGCAGGGCATCCACCAAAGCTCTTTCGCGCGTTTACACCCCATCCCAGGTGTTCCAGGCCGGGCTCTTTTCCCACATTTCATTCAACTTGAGATAATCGCGGTAGGTATCCATGCAATGCCAAAACTTTTTATGCTTGTACACGGAGAGTTGGCCTGCTGCAACCAGCGCTTCGATCGGCGCTTTTTCCAGGTCGGTAGTCGGGTCATCAGGGATCAGGCCCAGGAATTCTCTTTTAAAGACAAAATACCCTCCGTTGATAGGTTCTTTGCTATCGGTATCCTTGAGCTGCTGTTTGAAGGCGGCGACCGTGTCCCCCGCTGTGACCAGGTCACCGAAACGGGAGGCCGGATAAACGCCGGTTACGGTCCCTGCCGTGTTCTTTGCCTTGGCAAAAGCCAGCAGTTCTCTTAAATTCACGTCGGCAACGGCATCGCCATAGGTAAGCATAAAATATCCCTCGTCAATATACTTTCCGGCAAGTTTGGTGCGGTATCCCGTCATGGAATGATCTCCTGTTTCCACCAGGGTAACCTTCCAATCTTCATGTGATTCTTCCGCATAGATCTCCAGGTTGCCGTTTGACAGGTCGACAGTGAAATCACGGTTATATTTGTAATAGTTCAGGAAATAATCCCTGATGACATCTCCCTTATACCCCAGGGCCAGAATAAATTCATTGAACCCATAAGAAGAATAATGTTTCATAATATGCCAGAGTATCGGCTTGCCCCCTATTTCCACCATAGGTTTAGGCTTGTACTCTGTTTCTTCACGAAGCCTGGTGCCCAGGCCTCCACATAGGATAATCGTTTTCATAAGTGCTCGATCTGTTGTTCTTCAGGCTTTTCTCCTGTACTTTTCTTTACACTCTTTTCCTTTTCTATTACGTGTTTGCCGTTACCATTGCCATTGGCCTCCGCCGGGATCGTGCTGTTTCTACTATGGCCCTTTCCATGCCCATTGCCGTTCAGGCGGGCTATCTTAGCCCACTTTTTCCACCACTTGCCGCTTTCGTGGCCATCGTCATAATAACCAGCTTCCTGGCCATAGCTGTAGCCATAAGCGTAGGAGAAGTTGTAATTATATCCACTGTTCTTAATGGGTACAGAATTGAGTACGATAAAGGGGCGAGGCAACTTTTTCTTTTCTGACAGATCGTTGATGAGCCGCAATTCCGGGCGGCGGCTATACCCAGCGCGCAGTACGAACATGCTGGCATCGGCCAGGTCGCTCATTTGCAGAGCATCCGCCACGATGCCCACCGGTGGTGTATCCAGGATGATAAAGTCATAGTGTAAGCGCAGCAGGTTGACCAGTTCACGTAAACGGGAAGAAAGGATGAGCTCACTGGGGTTGGGCGGCTTGGGGCCGCACTGGATCAGGTCCAGGTTGGGGTGCGCGCCGCTGTTTTGAATGATCTCGCCGACCGGCAGTGTAGGGTCGATCAGGTAATCCACCACGCCTTTCAGCGACGGGTTTTCCGTACCGAAAACCTCTTGTTTGGGGCGCCGCAGGTCCAGTTCCAGGATCACCACCTTTTTACCGGTCAGCGCCTGTATTGCACCCAGGTTGAGTGCAATAAAGGACTTGCCTTCCCCGGAAACGCCGGAGGTAATAAGCATCACCTTGAGGTCGGCGCCTGTAGCAAAATAATTGAGGTTGGCGCGCAACATGCGGAACATTTCTGCCGTGACCGACCGGCTGTTCTCTCTTACGACCAGGCGGCCCTTCCTTCGGCTTTGCCCGATCAGGCCAGCTACAGGCACAGATGCTGCACCTTCCAGGTCGTCTTCCACCTGTATCTTATCATTCAGGAAATTGATCAGGAATACGATACCCGCGGGGATTGCTAACCCTAAAAAGATAGCCACCACCATGATCTGCTTCCGGTTGGGGCTTACAGGCCAGGGCGGGGCGCTGGCGGGCTCTATGACCTGCGATTTTGCCGAGGTTACGGCCAGAGAGATCGCAGATTCTTCCCTTTTCTGCAACAGATACAGATAAAGGTTCTCCTTTACGCTTTTGCGGCGTTCGATTTCGACCAGCTCGCGTTCGCGGCGAGGCAGGGTCTGCAGGCGGGCCTGCAGGTTGTTCTTTACGCCCTTGTTAGAGTTAAGCGCCAGCTCCAGGTCTCCCTTAATCGACTGGATATTCTCGATGATGGTCTCCCGTAAATTGCGGATCTGCTTCTCGATCAGCAACAGGTCGGGGTGAGCAGGCCCCAGGTCGGTGCGCATGCGCCCCCGCTGCTCCAGCAGGCGGTTGAAGCTCTCCAATTGGGTGGTCAGGGTCAGGTTGGTAATGCTTACGTTGGTGGGGACGAACTCAAAGTTATCCCTGTTCTTATCCAGGAACTCTTCAATAGAGTTCATGATATCCAATTGGAGCTGCTTGCCGGTTATTTCCTTGTTGTAAGAGGCCATTTCGTTCATCAGCAAGGTCCCTTCAGAGCTCAGCTCCGTCATGCTGAAGCGCTGTTTGTAGTTCTCTACATCCTGTTCAGCGGCCGTCAGCTCTTCAATGATCATATCGATCCTGTTATTGATCAGGTCGATGGTATTCTTGAACACCAGGTTCTTCTGCTCGATGGAATTCTGGTTGTAGGTCTCCACTAAGGCATCCAGCACATCTTCAATGCGCTGTGGCGAAACATCTTTCATGGAAATGTGTATCATGCTGGATTTCTCATCCGCCAGGGCCACGCTGATCTTGCTGCTCAGGTCGTCAACCATGGCGCTTACCGGCAGCACCAATACCCCAATTTCCCCAAAGTCTTTAATATTGTCGCGGTTGGCCAGGGTGACAGCGCCCATCGGCAATTTGAGGCTCTTTCCGAACTCGCTGAAGAACACGTTATCATCACCCAGCTCCTCATCGTCTACTTCCAGCCGGTACCCTCCTTTCTGGTCGGCCGTCAGGATGCCGTAAAACCCTCCATACGCTTCATCAGGTTCCCAATTGAGTATTTCAATCGGTGAATTCTTATAGAGCTCCCGTGTGATCAGCCCGTCGATCCTGAAATAGCGGTATTGCAACTCCAGTTGTTCGACAACGTTTTTCAACAATGGCGTCGACTTGAGGATGGACATCTCGTTGATGAGGTTGCTGGACCCCTGGACGAGCCCCAGGTCTTTGAAGATCGCCTCTTCCGTGATCTGGCTACTGCCTTTATCGTCCTCCACCAATATCATGGTCGACCCCTGATAAGAAGGTTCTTTATATTTCAGATAGGCCACGGCCATCGCGAACGCTATCACGGCCCCGGCTACGAAAAGGAACCAGTATTTGATCGCTTTGCGCAGTAATAACATTATATCAATTGTGCCTTCTTCCATGGGATTTAGTTTAACTTATGAGTTAATGCTATTTTCTTGTTGCAATGTCTACTACAAGGAAAGTCAGTGCACTGACAAAGGGGACCAGTATAACAGAGTACCGGTCGATAAAATCCCCTCTTGTCGCATACTGTTTGGCTTTCAGCGGTTCGACGTAAATGATATCATTAGGGCTTAAATAGAAGTAAGGCGATTGGAAAAGTTCAGGATCCTGGGTATTAACGCGGGCGAACTCGCGCACTCCATTGCGTTCGCGTACCACCATAACGGCGTTACGGCGGGCGTAGTCGGTAAAATCGCCTGCCATACCTATGGCCTCCAGGATGGTCAGGCGTTCATTGGGAATGATATAGGTATTGGGAACCTTCACCTCCCCCATGAGGGTCACGCGAAAATTCACGAAGCGCACCTGCACGGAAGCGTCGGGAATGTAAGCCACCAGTTTGTTGGCTATTTCTTCCCTAAGCCCATGCAGGGTCTTGCCTTCCGCTTTGACTTCCCCAAGAAAAGGCAGATAGATATTTCCCTGCTCATTGACCCGATAGCCGTCGGGCGTGCCCAATGCAGCCGTGCTCATATTGCCAGCGGTTTCCCGCATCGTCTTAAAAGCGACAACGGTCTCCGGGTTGCGGCTGGAGACCTGAATGCTGAGGATATCATCGGGCTGTATGACCAGCACAGGTATCCTGTCGAGGTTCATTTCGCCAGATTGCACCTGTTCGAACATCAGCATTTCACTGTATTTGACGCCTCCACAGCTACTGATCAGGGCTGAAAGGGCTACAGCCCCAACGAGTTGATAAGCATATTTGTACTTCATAGTTCTTGGAATTTACAATGGCGGCAGCTCAGCTGCCGCGCTGGCGCGGCCCGTACTCAAAAGAACAGCGGGGGTTCTGCCATCTCCTCCATGCCGAACGGATGGGGGCTGAGTGGCAGATAGGCCAGGCCATGGCTTTTGCCGTTCACGCCATTTGGTTGTGCATTGCGAATGTCATATACGATCCGGATGGCTTCGGAGGCATCGTGAAGCCCAAAACCGTTGCCTTGCAGGATACTCTCATAGCTGAGCGTATGCAGGTCGGTAAAGCCCGTGCTGAACTCCAGCTCTTCCCCATCGACAGTGATGGAGCGGAAGGTCCGGGCGCCGTTCATCTTCACAGTTTCGGGTATCGTTTCGTAATTGATGCTGAGGAACCACCTGACCCGGGCTTGCTCCAGTTCCATATAACCGGCTGCACGGTCGTGGGTATGCAGGTGTACTTCGCTGAAATGGACCGGCCCGAAGATCCAGTTCAGCATATCGAAGAAGTGTATCCCGATATTGGTGGCGATGCCTCCTGATTTTTCCTTGTTGCCTTTCCAGCTGGCGTAGTACCAATTGCCACGGGAGGTGAGGTAGGACAGGTCTACGTCGTATACCCTTCCCGGGTTGGCGGCCACCTTCCTTTTCAGTGCCAGCAGGCCGGGAAGCAGGCGAAGCTGAAGGATGGTGTAAACCTTCCTGGAAGTTTCGTTCTCAATGGTGCTCAGCGCATCCAGGTTCCAGGGGTTGAGCACCAGTGGCTTTTCGCAGATGACATCAGCGCCGTGGCGAAGGCCGAAACGGATGTGTGCATCGTGGAAATAATTGGGGGAGCACACGCTGACATAATCGATCGTAGTGCCTTCCCGTTTCAGTTTTTCCAGATGCCGGTCGAAGCGCTCGAACTCGGTAAAAAAGGCTGCATCCGGAAAATAGGAATCAATGACCCCTACGGAGTCGTTCTTGTCCAAAGCTGCTACCAGGTTGTTGCCAGTATCCCGGATAGCCTGCATATGGCGAGGGGCAATATAACCAGCCGCGCCAATCAGTACGAAGTTTTTCATAGTTGTACAAGTGTTTGATGTTTATAATAACCGGGGTGTTCCAGATCACAATACGGCTTCGCCGCCGATAAGCCGCAAGGGCTTAATCCCAAAGAGTCGAATCGCCTTTTCTCCGTAAATCATCTATCGTACAATCGGAAAAACGGGGCTGCTTACATTTGCAGGGCCCATTTTCCAAACTCCTTGGTTTTATCCACCGAGCTGTTAACCAGCTCTTTGCGGCTGCGGCCCACGGCCCGTAGCAGGGCAGGGTCGACCTGCAGGCGCAACGAAAAGCCTATATGGCTAAGTTCAATAAGGAAATTGTGCTTGCTTTCTTGTTTGAGAAGAATACCTTTTACACCGGCCAGGTTGCCGGCAGTGATCTCTACCTCATCACCCTGATAAAAGCCGTTAGGCTCCACCTCCAGGCCGATGTCTTCACCCACGATGCGGCGAAGCATATCGATCTCCCGGTCGGGGATGCAGATCAGGTTAGAGGAAAACCGTACAAAGCCTGTTACATCAGGCGTTTCCAGCACAGGAACGTATTGTTTTCTAACGATCCTGGCGAATACATAACGGCTGATAAGAGGAAGTTCAACTGTGCGCACCTTGCGGGTATACCGCCGCACGAAATGCTGAAGGGGGAGGTAGGACTCGATTCCTTTAGCCCTTAGCCGTTGATAGACCAACTTTTCCCGCTTGTATTTGGTACAAACGGCAAACCAACGCATTTCACAATTGTGAAGGTGGTTTTCTGATTTTGAACTGGGGTTTGTGTTGTTGTTCATATTGGTTATTTACCGCATGCTAACTATCGCCATCGCATGCCCGTGGGCATACCAATGGCGTAAAACTTTACTGCTCAATGCAGAAGGTAGTATCTGGCTTGGCTCTGAATACTAATGAGGAGAAACCTATACTGTAATCTTATAAGGCGAGTATTGGCGCCTTTCTAATCGCACCAAATAAATGGGGTGAGCGGCAAGGAGGTAGAAGGTAAGGGAAATCTGATAAGGGAATCTCGGACTGTGATGCTTAATGCTTGCTATGAGTACAAGCGTAAGTAACACTCATTTACTCATTTCAAGACACGCAAATAAATTGACACTTTTCGCCCCACTTAATTGGTATTGCACATATTTGCTGTCCTTTAGCGCACATTTGCCGGGAAGGGGAATCTTTCGATCTAGGGGAGTAAACTTACAACACTTTTTTTCGCAAATCAAGACAAAATATCAGGAAAAAGCTAAATTTCATGCATTTAGCTTTCCCCATTAGCTCAAAGGTAAGTGATTTTCGTGAATATAAAAAATATTTTTTCATGAAGATTTAAGCCCAGGCACGGTTTACCATATTTTTGAAAGAACAGCTATTTCGGAACAACACTAAAAGATTTAAGGAAATGAAGAAAGCGATCTTCTACCCATTATTGTTCCTTTCGTTATTTGCTCCTTTGTGTTGGACATTCGCACAAATTACTATAGTAGTGAAAGCCGATGCAAACATTTTTGGAGCCGGGAAACTTCTTCCTCCGGCTCCGGCAGGAGGAGGGGCAGGAACCTTACCACCAGTAGTCAACCTGGATGCCGACGCCAAATTCGTGGTTTTTCCCAATGTAACGGGAAGCGTAACCTGCTGTATCGGGGACACCACTTATTTTAACGGCCCGGATGGAGGTTACTTTTCAGGCGGCAGTACGGACATCCATTCCTATGATGGCGTATCAGGAATAATCCATAATGGAAAGACCATGTTTTTGGCCGGTGTTTTTTTAGATGATTCTTCACCAATGGATCCTGCCCCGGCAAGATTAGATTTTACAGGTAGTGACAACTTTGCGGAGTTATCCCCTGCGCTTAGTCAAACCTTTTATGTCGGCGATGGCCTTACTGAGACTGGGGCGGGAATGTTGCAGCAATTCCATATTCCCCAGGGAGCTACCCGGCTTTTCCTCGGATTCTCAGATGGCCATATCTTTAGCGGCGAACCCGGGTACTATGAAGATAACGAAGGACAGCTGTCCGTAGAAATTGCAGTAATTAACACTTTAGCATTAGAAAGTGATGTCCATGTTTGCGACGGAACGGCCACTATTGAAGCGCTGTATAGCAACTTTTCCGGTGCAACAACTACTTTCCAATGGTTTTATGATGGCGCGTTGCTCAATCAAACGGCGTCTTCTATACAGGTATACGATTCAGGAGAATATGCCGCTGAGATCGCAATCTTGTTTGACAATCAATCACACCCCATCCTCTGTACTCAGCAAATTGATGTTAATATTCCCGAGGACTTAGTAATCGAAGAGATAACGATAGCCCGCAGGGCCTGTGGCGACTTCAACAATGGCTCGATAGAAGTTATAGGTTCAGGCGGTAGTGGAGATCTTTATTATTCCATAAATGGTACGGATTTTCAATCGAGCAATATCTTCGATAACCTGCCTGCCGGCATCTACACAGCCACAATCAAAGACGACAACAATTGCACCGAAACCGAAAGTGTAGAGATGCAGCATGCAGGGAACCCTGGAATTGTCTTACTTAGGTCCAGGCCCATTACCTGCAACCAGGATAACGGCATCATTGAAATAATGGGAAATGGCGGGACGCCTCCTTTTGAATACACCATTAACGAAAGCGAGTTTCAGCCGGCGGGTACCTTTAGCAACCTAGCGCAAGGCGCATATAACATATATGTTCAGGATTCTTTGGGTTGCACCGATTCCATCGCAGTTCAAATCGGAGCTGAAGCGCCGCTTACCATATCGGGCATAGATGTTATCCCAACTACCTGTGGAAAAAGCAATGGATCCATTGCAGTAACTGTCAACGGCGATAATCAAGTTACATACTCGGTCAATGGTGGGGATTTTCAAAGCTCAAATATCTTTGAAGGCTTAGCCAGCGGCGATTATTTGGTGGCCATACAAGACGACAATGACTGTATAGATTCACAGTCCGTATCCATTGAACCCAGTGAATCTCCACTCATACAAACCATAACAACTACTTCTGCCACATGCGGAGCAGCAAATGGGTCCATTATTGTCGATGCTGTTGCTGGTTCCGGAAACCTTGAATACGCCCTTAACGGAAACGAGTTTCAGCCGAATAATACTTATGCCCAGTTGCCCGCAGGAAACTACGCAGTCGTTGTTAAAGATGAAAATGATTGTACTTCAACAAGGGATATTCAATTAGAGGGCTCCCCACAATTAAAGATCCATGAAATTCAAAGTTTTCCTGCCTTTTGTGAAGAAAGCAACGGCGGTATGTCGATAAGCCTGGAAGGTGGCACGGGAAAAACATTGATTTCATTAAATGGAGGTGATACGCTATCGAATTTATCTTTTCACGATTTGCCGTCCGGGCAGTACAGCATAATGATCATGGATGAAGTTGGTTGTGAGGCAGATACTGTTATAAGTGTCGATCAGGGAGGCTGCCCGCTATATATCCCAAATGCGTTTTCACCAAACAATGACGGTATCAATGACGTGTTCAGGATCTATCCGTATCCGGGGTTCAAGGGGGTGTTTAAAGCTTGCAGAGTATTTAACAGATGGGGCGCATTGGTTTATGAAGTCATAAATTTTGAGCCGGAAAGCTCAGCATGGGATGGCACTTATAAAGGGGAAAAGCTGGCTGATGGCGTGTACATTTACTATGTAGCGTTCACGCTGGAAAACGGAGAAACGAATATTGTCAGCGGAGATGTTTCTATAATAAGATAAAGCCACCCTGCTGAGATTTATCCTGGAACCGATTCCAGGATAAATCTCAGGGGTGGCTTTTTGTGGAGACGGCGAGAGTCGAACTCGCGTCCAGCGAAAGCACTAATAAGCCTTCTACATGCTTAGTTTCCAGTTGGATTGTCGGGCATGAGGCAGGATTGGAAACCCTCCTATATCACGCCTTATCCTCTTGAGCTTCACCCCGGAGGCGAGGAAAACCCCGAAGCTAGCCTGAGGGTTGGTTGATATGCGGCACGCTGTGTATCAGGCGTCAAGCGCACGGCACAAAGGCTTTCTAATTCCTAGAATTAGGCAGCCATGGCATACTGAGTGTTGCCATCTAAAATTGGTTAATAGCCGTTTGTTAACGGAGATGAGCTATCATACTCCGGCATGCTTACTTACCAGTTAACTCCCCTGTCGATTCCATTACGTCCCCCTCTGCCCGCCGTAGCTTCAGCGAAGGCGGGCTCTGACATAGCCTTGCAAAGGCCATGGATCTTCAAAAAAGCTAATCTGATCTTAGCTTTCAAAGAACTATCAAAAGCATTAACACCACAAGGCAGGCTAAAAGTTCACATGGAACAGCTCCTTTTGGCGGGCTCAAAGCTAAGAGCTTGTTTGGAGGCCGCTTTTGATAGCGAAAAGCGGCCTCCAAACAAGCTCTGAATAGCGTTGTTCTGAAATAATCATATTATGATATTTCAGAACGAAATCATGTATCAAGATCAAGGATTAACACATTGAAAAAAGTTTGAAATCCCTGTTTCAGAACAACTCTGATAGTTAACGTCGCAAATAAATTTGCGCGTTACGGGTATTCCCGGGCGCCCTGCCAGGCCCAATGATTAGGTTCTGCTCATCGGATGTATAACCATCAGGCCTGGCCCGGGAGAAGCGGAGCGGCGCTGTACCCTATTCTTTGAAATTATCTGAAATCGCGCAAAAAAGCTATTTTTGCCCCGCATAATAGCCCTGCCAAAAGCCACAATATCTATACAAATCTCTTTCCTCATGGAAGCAAAACTCACTGCTATCGGCATCTACGCCCCTGAAAAGGTGGTGGACAACCACTATTTCGAACAGATCGTGGATACCAATGACGAATGGATACGAAGCCGCACCGGCATTGTCACCAGGCGATTTGCGGCCGAGAATGAGTTCACGAGCAGCCTGGCGGAAAAGGCCATCCTGAATATGGCCGCCGAGTACAAGCTGCAACTCCATGACGTGGATTTCATCCTCGTCGCTACCGTTACCCACGACCAGATCATGCCCAGCATGGCCTGCCAGTTGCAGTACCGCCTGAACATCCCTAATACGGGCGCGCTCGACATATCGGCGGCCTGCGGTGGCTTCGGCTATGGGATCGTGCTGGCGAAAAGCCTGATACATTCCGGCATGGCCCGGAAAATACTGGCCGTCGGCGCTGAAACCCTCTCCAAGGTCACGGATTTTTCCGACCGCACATCCTGTATCCTCTTTGGCGACGGCGCAGGCGCCGTGCTCATCGAAGCAGCTGAGAAAGGCAATATCGGGGCCTGCGTAGTCGGCGCCGAAGGCAGCGGCGGCCAGGACCTCTACCTCTCCAATCTGAATACCGTGATCAATGGCGAAGAGATCATTGCCAATAACAAGATCATACAGAACGGCCGTAAAGTGTTCAAATGGGCCGTCTCCCAAATGTCCGTCCAGTTTAACGTCCTGCTGGAAAAAGAAGGCCTGACGGTTGACGATATCGACTGGTTCGTGCCCCATAGCGCGAACATGCGCATCATCGAAGCCATCTGCAAGCAGGTAGGGCTGCCCATAGAAAAGGCCCTGGAAAGCTTAAGCACCTACGGCAATACCTCCAGCGCTTCCATCCCCCTTGCGCTCTACGAAGGCGTCAGGGCCGGTAAGGTTAAAAAGGGGGACAAGGTATTGCTCCTGGGCTTTGGCGGCGGCCTGGCCTATGCCGGCGCGATCGTGGAATGGGCATAAAGGAGGTAAAAGTTGAATGTCGATTGACGATTTCCGGCATTTGACATTCAGCATTCCAAAACCCCTTGTAATCCACCTAATCTTCTCTATTTTTGTGCGGGTCTTCCAATGGCGAAGAAAGGTTTTAATGCGTTTGGCAGACAACAACAGTGTGCTCAGCTTTCTCTAAGGGCCTGTGTACCATACCACCCCTGAAGGGCCTTTCCGCCACCTAACCAAACAAAACATAAACCCATGAAAATAGGCCTCATCCGGGAAGGAAAAGTTCCGCCCGATACCCGCGTACCGCTCACACCTGAACAATGCACCCAGATCATCCAACGATTCGGCCTGTCGATCGTGGCCGAGCCCTCCCCTATCCGCTGTTTTGCCGACGATGACTACCGCCGGCACGGCATCCCGCTCCAGGATGGCCTGTCGGACTGTGATATCCTTATGGGGGTAAAAGAGGTGCCCGTTCGGATGATGATCCCCGGCAAGAGCTACTTCTTTTTTTCCCACACCATCAAAAAACAAGCTTACAACCGCGATCTGCTGCGGGCTATTCTTGCCAAAAACATCAGGCTGATCGATTACGAAGTGCTCACCGACGAACAAGGCCGGCGGCTGATCGCTTTTGGGAAGTTCGCCGGCATGGTCGGCGCACATAACGGCATCATGGCCTATGGCGAGCGGACGGGGCTGTTCCACCTCAGAAGAATGAAGGACTGCCTGGATTATGCCGAAGCCCAGCAGGTATACCAAAACCTGGTGCTGCCTCCCATGAAGATCGTGCTGACAGGCACCGGGCGCGTCGCTTCCGGCGCCGCCCTCGTATTGCGTGATATGAATATCCGCCAGGTGAGCCCGACGGAATTCCTTCACCAGAAGTTCGAAGAGGCCGTCTTCACCCAGCTCGGGAGCAGCGATTATGTGGCGCCAATGAACGGCACACCCTATAACCGGCAGGAATTCCACCAGCTGCCGGAAAAATACCGGAGCATCTTCCAGCCTTACTACCGCATTGCCGATGTGTTTATCAACGGCATATTCTGGAATAACCGCGCCCCGGCCTTTTTCACCAAAGAGGAAATGCGCTGCCCTGATTTTCACATTCAGGTCATCGCCGACGTCACCTGCGATATCGCCCCGCTTTCATCCGTTCCCTCCACGATACGGGCTTCCTCCATCGCGCAGCCGGTTTATGGCTATGACCCGCAAACAGAGCAGGAAACGGAGCCCGGCCTGCCTGCGGC
Organism: Lewinellaceae bacterium; assembly: GCA_020636255.1. Lineage (GTDB taxonomy): Bacteria > Bacteroidota > Bacteroidia > Chitinophagales > Saprospiraceae > JACJYE01. The sequence goes on along the minus strand of JACJYE010000005.1, from coordinate 181,172 downwards.
TATCGACATCATGGCCATCGACAACCTGCCCAGTGAATTGCCCCGCGATGCATCGCGCGAATTTGGCAACCAGTTCATGCGCCATATTCTGCCGGAACTGCTCAGGGAGTATAGCCCTATGATCGAAAGGGCCACTATAGCGGAGAATGGAGAACTGGGGCCGCACTTCAAATACCTGGAGGACTATGTAAGTGGTTAGGACTGGCCTGAGAGCTTGTTTGGAGGCCAGGGGCCTTTCAGCTTTTGGCGGGAAACCCTGCATTTATTGCTCCAGGAACCGCTCTACATTGCGCCGTATCCGCTCCTCGATATCCCCGGTGTCTTCGCGCTGAAAAGCCTGGCCAGTGACCTTTTCGAAGAGTTCGATATAGCGTTCGGAGATCTGCTCTACGAAGGCGTCCGGCATCACGGGCATGAGCTGGCCTTCCAGCCCCTGGAAGCCGTGCGCCATCAGCCATTCCCTGACAAATTCCTTGCTGAGTTGTTTCTGGTGTTCGCCGCGGGACTGCCGCTCTTCGTAGCCGTCCTTATAGAAGTAGCGCGAGCTATCGGGCGTATGGATCTCGTCGATGACGCATAACTCGCCGCCTTTTTTGCCGAATTCGTATTTGGTATCCACCAGAATGAGCCCGCGTTCGGCCGCCATTTCCGTGCCTCGTTGGAACAGCGCACGGGTGTATTGTTCCAGCAACAGATAGTCTGCTTCAGCTACCAGCCCCTGGCCTATGATCTCCTCGCGGGAGATGTCCTCGTCGTGGCCTTCATCGGCCTTGGTGGCCGGGGTGATGATGGGCTCGGGGAAAGGGTCGTTCTCCCTCATCCCCTCCGGCATCGGCACGCCGCTGATCAGCCTTTTGCCAGCCTTGTATTCGCGCCAGGCATGGCCCGCCAGGTAACCGCGGATGACCATCTCCACCCGAAAAGGCTCGCAGGCGTGGCCGACGGCCACGTTGGGGTCGGGCGTGGCAATGAGCCAGTTGGGTGCGATATCGCAGGTGGCGTTCAGGAAATGAGCGGCGAGCTGGTTGAGCACCTGCCCCTTGTAAGGTATCGGGCGCGGCAATACGTGGTCGAAAGCGGAGATCCGGTCGGAAGCCACCATAACGAGTTGCCCACCTATGGTATAGACATCGCGTACCTTGCCCCGGTAGAACTTCGTCTGGCCCGAAAAGCGGAATCGCGTCTCCATAATGGCGTTCGGTAGTGTCGGCATGGTATGCTGAGTTAATGCGTGAAAATATTGAAGCAAATGTAACCATTCCCCTCAATTTTATACCCGCCGCTATCGGTTATCCACGCCTTAAATAACACTGCTAAGAAATCCTCAAAAAATAAGTTCGACGATTATGCGAAGTGGCGCAGGCTGGAAACTTTAGAAAAACCGGAAGACAAGCTACTTCGCATAATCTCCAATAGAGAACTTATTTTTTGAACACTACTAAGTTGCCAGCTGGAACAAATGCAATTCTCCTTGCCTTTTTTTCAAAGCATGCTGCCATTGCCCAACGATCCATCTCTTATCTTTACCTTTCAAAAAATTCTGCCTAAATCAGATCTGTATGAAAAAAATGCTCCTTCTTTCGCTCCTGTGTCAAATGTTTCTTTGGGAGCTGCCTGCCCAAAATACCTACCCTGCCACTGCGGCCCACATGGAATTCCTGGGTAAAAGCAGAAGCCTGCGCGAGATCGAGGCCAGCAGGACGCTGGACCGCACGCGGACGGCCAAGTCCAAGCTCCGGCAGGAAGTGCCTAAAGAGATCCCTAACTTCACGGGCTTTGTCCCCATGCCAACGCCATTTGCCGACGTGGCGCTGCCCCAAAACGGCGACCCTCTGGCCAGGGCCCATGCAGGGCGCACCCCCGGCCTGGATATCGAACCCCTGATCGTCGTAGAAGGCCTCGACAGGCCTACTTCCGGTGGTGTCACCCCTCCGGACCCCTGCGGGGATGCCAGCCCCGATTATTTCCTGCAGCTGGCCAATGCCAGTGGTGGCACCTACCTCAAGGTCTTCGACATGGAAGGGGCCAACGTCTTCTCCCTCAGCTCGTTGAACTTCCTGTGGTCGGAATTCAACGCCACCGGGCTGGGAGACCCTATAGCGCTATACGACCAGGCTGCCGGCCAATGGCTCATCTCTGAGTTCCAGGATTTTGGCGGCAACGCCCTGCTGATCGCCATCTCCGAGAACAGCGACCCCACCGGCAGCTGGTATGCCTACCGGGTTCAGACGCCAAGTTTCCCCGATTATCCCAAATACAGTATCTGGCCCAATGCTTACCTGGTCACGACCAACGAAAGCGATGACAACAATATAGCCATCTACGCACTCGACAGACAGGCCATGCTGAGCGGAGCGGACAACCCCAGCGTGCAGCGCCTGGGCATCCCGAAATTCAACGCTTCCAACGCCTGGCAGACGGCGCAACCCGTCGATTGGGACGGGTACAACACCCCTCCGGCCGATGCACCGGGTTATATCGTGCGCATGTACGACGACGCCTGGCAGGGCGGCCAGGATAAAGTAGAGGTGTGGGAGGTACATATCGACTGGGCTGACGAGGACAACTCTTTCACCTCGGGGCCGACGGATATCATCACGGCGCCTTTTGAGTCGGACCTGTGTACGGGCTCTTTTACGAACTGCATCCCGCAGCCCAATGGCAACAAGGTAGACGCTCTGCAACAGATCATTCTGCATCGCGTACCTTATATCAATTTCAGCAGTCATGAATCGATCACCCTGCATTTCGCCGTCGATGTCGATGGCAGCGACCGCGCTGGCCTGCGCTGGATGGAACTGCGCAAAACGGGCAACGCCCCCTGGTCGCTATATCAGGAAGGCACCTATGCGCCCGGCGATGGCAATAGCCGTTTTGCCGGCGGTATTTCTATGGACCGCAGCGGTAATATCCTCATGGCCTATACCGCCGGGGGCCCCAACAAGGCGCTGTCGCTGCGCTTCACCGGGCGACTGGCCAACGACCCCCTCGGAGAAATGACCATCAACGAATACGAATTCGCCACTGGCCTCAGTTCCCAGAATAGTTCGCGCTGGGGCGACTATGCCACCATGTCCATCAACCCTGCCAACGGCACCGATTTCTGGTTTACAGGTGAATACATGGGCAACAATGGCGCCTGGCGGACCAAGGTCATGATGGCGCGGATTCGCCGGGATACCAACGACATAGGGCCTCAGGCACTGGTCCAGCCCCAAAGCTCGGGTTACCTTACCGATGCGGAACCCATAAAGGTTGCCGTGCGCAATTACGGTTACGCAGCGCAGCACGATATCGGCATCAGCTATAGCCTCAACGGCGGCCCGGCCATCAATGAGGTCATTACCGATACCATTCCGGCCGACAGCATTTACTACCACACCTTTGCCACTACCGAGGACCTCTCCGTCATCGGCCCTTACGATTTTGTGGTCTACACCAGCCTGCTCTCTGATACGGCCTATTTTAACGACACCCTGCGCACGCGCGTCCTCCAGCTCCCTCGCAACGATGTTGCCCTACAGGGCTTCGAAGGGCTGGAAACGGCTATTTGCGATTCCATAGCTATCGTAAGCATTATCATACGGAATACCGGCGTTGATACCCTGACGAGCGCTTTGCTGACGTACCAGCTCAACGCCGAACCGGAAGACACGATCAACTGGACGGGCAGCCTGGCCCCTGGGCAGCAGGAGTACATCGTACTGACGCTGGGGCCGCTCGTTGCGGGAGACCAGTTGTTCTCCGCTACCGTAAGCCTGCCCAACGGCCTTCCTGATGAGAATACCTCCAACGATTTCAGGGAAACGAACTTTACCGTCATCTTGGGTGGCGGCGAAGTAACCCTCCGCCTGCTCACCGACTCCTGGCCCGAGGAAACGTCCTGGGAACTCAAAGACGGCGCCGGTAACGTCCTGTATTCAGGCGGGCCTTACGATCAGGAAACCACCCTCATCGAAGAAGAATGGTGCCTGGCGGATACCTGTTATACGTTCACCATCTTCGATAGTTATGGCGACGGGCTCAGCGGCCCTCCGGCGGGTGACGTCCAGATCATCAATAAGGATGGCATTATCGTGGCCGACCTGAATGTCATCAACTTCGGCTCATCCCACGACCTGGATTTCTGTACTACTTTCATCTGCATGCTGGGCATCAACGCCGATATACGCCACGAATCGGCCCCAGGCGCAGGTGACGGGCGGGTCATCCTCAGTATCGACAACGGCATTACACCCTATCAGTACAGCATCAATGGCGGGCAGAGCTTCCAGTCCTCCCCGGTCTTCCCCAATCTGGATGCCGGCTCCTATCAGGTTGTGGTCCGGGACGGCCGGAACTGCACGGCCGACACTACGGTCATCGTGGAGTCCTGCACCCTTGAAATCGCTGCCGAAGTAACCAATGCAACGGGTGAGAACGAAGCCGACGGCACGATCACGGTCAGCCAGTCGGGCGGGGAAGGCCCTTATACCTATACCCTGCAAGGGCAGACGGCCCAGGATTCCAGCATTTTTAGCAGCTTGCTGCCCGGCAGTTATACGGTTATCGTGCGCGACGAGTCTTCGGGCTGCGAGGCTTCCCTCGATGTCGTTGTGGACATCACGGTAGATGCTGAAGAGCCCGTCTTTTTCGGGCGCCAGGTGCGGCTTTTCCCCAATCCCACCGAGGGGTTTGTGCGGGTAGAGATCAGAGGCCTTCAAAGTAGCGGCTTCCTGCCGGTGAAGATATACGATGCTTCGGGCCAGGCCATCCGCCATGCCCGGCTGGTAACGTACAGCGGAGTGGCGCAAGGCGTGATCTCCCTGTATGGCCTGCCCGCAGGGGCCTACTATTTCCGCTTCGAGCATGAGGAATTGCCGGAGCTGTATCCGGTGGTCTTGAATGGCAAGGGGGACTAAAGTAGTGTTCAAAAAATAAGTTGCCGCTTTAGAGCTTGTTTGGAGGCCTCCCTTTGGGCTGAAATACGTCCCTTTTTATCTCCCAAAGCGTCCTCCAAACAAGCTCTTACAACACCCTCAACACGCCCCGCATCGTCAGGTAGTGCCCGGGAAAGGTACAAACGTACATGTAGTTCCCTGCTTTGGAAGGCGCTTTGAAGTAAATGGTTTCCGAAGTGCCGGGGCCTACCAGCCGGGTGTGGTGCAGCACCTTGGATGAGTTCGGAACGTAATCCATCGCCTGGCCTTTCAGGCCCAGGCTCATGGCTGCTTTGCCTACTTCATCGGCCCCTCCCGGCGTAGTGAAAACGATATTGTGGGGCATATCGTCATTGTTGTAAAAAGTGAGCTTCACCTTGCTGCCTGCCTTTACGGTAAGCGTGCTTTGGTCATACTTCATGCCCGGCAGGGTGCTGATAATCAGGCTTTGATCGGGCGCGCCCCAGCCGGCAGGCAAACGGGTAACGCGCTTGGCGGAAGTGGCAGCAGGGGCCGCCGGCTCGGGTTTGGCTGCCGGGCGTTCCGCCTTAGGCTTTGCTTCGGCCTTCGCCGACTCCTTAGCCGGCATCTCATGCTTGTGCTGCATGGCCTCCATGGCCTTTGCTGCGGCTTCCGCTTCCTGTTTTGCCTTCCAATAATTGTCTACAGCTCCCATAGCCCTGGACCTTGCCGTTTCGTCCAGCTGCAGCCCCGTCCCTTCCTGGAAAGCGTTTATGGTATAATACCCCGTATTATGAAGCAGCGGGTAGTTCCCATTATACGACGCTACACCCGCAGCCTTGATCTCGTGAATGTAATGCTGCCGAAGGCTGTCGGCCAGCAATCGGGCCGTCAGGCCGTCGTCCGATACCAGTATGCCCCGGATAGGGCAATTCTGGCTGTTGACGACCGGGCTGCCGTAAACGGGGTGGTATTTGTAGATGAAACTCGTGATCTCGTAAGCTTCCGGGTTGAGCGCCGTCGTTTTGTCGACAGCCTGGGTAAATTCGATCTCAAAACCGTCGGGCATGAGGCGAACGGCCTTCATCTCGAAGGGGGCCTTGCCCGTCCACAACAGACGTTGCAGGCCGTAGGGGTCGTTGCCGGTAGAGCCCCAGCCACGGTTGGTCTGCCCTACAAAAAGTGAGCCGTCGCGGCCCCAGCTCATGCGCAGCACCCCTGATTGAAAGCCTTCTCTGAAGTTAAAGGCCGCGCCCTGGTATTCTCCGCCCACTTTTTCCAGGAACACCCGCACGATCTTGCTCTGCCCCTGGTCGCCGATAAATATTTGGCCGGCAAACGGGCCGAAAGCGCCACCTGTTTCATCGGTGATGATCTCAGAAGTAGAGATGCCCAGAATACTGTGCGGCAGCCATACGGCAGGCGTTTTAATGGAAGGCAGTTCTTCCGCCAGCTCGAAGAGCAGGGTAGGCGCCTCGTTTTCGATATTTTCAGGTTTGACCGGGGCCTTACCCGGGGGGGTGAAGCGCGGGTTGGCGCGGTAGTAGATATCGTTCGTCGTGATCTTTACGGGTGATTCCGGCCGTTCTGCCCAGCGCAGGCCGGCAGGGTGCCCGGTGAAATCGCCCTTTTCCAGGTGTACCAGGCCACCTGAGCCGACCCAGTCGCCCTGGTTGTCCGCATAAAAGAATTCGCCATCTACTATCCCGATGCCGCAGGGCGAGCGCATTCCCGTAGCCCAGGGCTCCATTTTGCCGTCGGGCGTAATGTGCATCGTCCAGCCGCGCCAGGGCACCCGGCTTTCTCCGCGCCACCACTCCTGGTCGCCAAAGGCGACATTGGCGGTGACGAAAAAACTGCCGTCGGGCGCTATCTTGGGGCCAAAGGAGTATTCGTGGTAATGGCCCGACAAGGGCCAGGCATATATCGTTTCGTAGAGGTCGGCGCGCCCGTCGCCATTCTCGTCCACGAGCTTTGTCAGTTCGCCGCGCTGGGCCATGTACAAAGCTCCGTCCTGATAGGCCAGGCCCAGAATCTCATGCAGGCCGCTGGCAAAACGGCGGTAGTAAGGCGGGCCGTTTTCCATATAGGGGTCTTCAACCATCCATACCTCTCCGTGGCGGGTGGAAGCGGCCAGGTTGCCGTTCGGCAAAGTCACCAGGCCACCCACTTCCAGGATGACGTCTCTGGGTACCGGAAGCGTGATGATCTTATAATAGTCGTCCTCCTCCGGCAGTAGCCGGCTTTCTTCCTGTGCGTTCAACACCAGGAAGCCCAGCAGGAATAGAACCGGAAAAGTAGCTCGTTTCGTTGAAATCATACCGTCGTTATTATGTACCGAAAGGCTTTGTTAAATGTATCTAGTGGTCTTTTAAAATACCAGAAAATAGGCCAGTTCCCGGACGCCTCCCAGGGGCGCCACCAGTTCCTGCCAATCGCCGGCATTGCGCACTGTAACTTTTAGCGTGCTTTTTTCCGGCAGCTGGATGTAATAGCGTTTATCAACGGCGTAGGTATTGCCTTCCAGCCGCTCGATGCGCCGCCCGGCGGCCAGCCGGCAGTACAGGCCTGATGGCGCCGGGCCTTCGAGCTGCAACCGGCGTTCGAGCTTGCGGTTGCCGTCTACCGGCGCAACCCTGTCCGATATTTTCAAACCGCTCATCTCGGCCAGGAAAGTAGGCACGCCCTCCGCATCCAGGTGATAACCTTTGCTCCGGTAGCCCGATCCTTCAGCCCATTCGCCAGGCCAGGCTGTTCCTTCGCTGCCGAGCACGGCAATGCAGGGGGCATCTTCCATCCGCAGCACGCTGCCCATCGGGCGGGAACTGCCGTCGCCGCGGCTGTCCCACATAGGGGTGGCGTCGAGGAAGCCGCCTTTCCAGGCCTGGAACAGGGCGCCCTTGCCCAGGTTGTAGCCATAGCTGACGCCCTCGGGAAAGCCTACCGAAATATTGTGGGTAATGCGGTGGCTGACGCTGTCGCGCGGGCCCTGATAATCCATAAAGCTGCGCATGGCCACCGGCTCGGGCTGAAAACCCAGGTAGATGGGGTTCGACACGTTCGGGCTGGGGGGTAGCGAGCTTTCGGCGTGCAGGGCCTGGCGCCGCATTCCCGGGCCGGCCACGTAAAGGCCCAGCCCATTGGAGAACCAGGAGGCCGTTTTGGTGTAACGCAGCTCAAAGGGATATCTTCCGGCTTTCAGCACCACGCTGGCCGTGCGCGTCCATGGGCCTCTGTCCAGCAGTAGCTCATCGCCGACCTTCAGCCAGCTCCAGCCGTAGGCTGCCAGCTCGAAATAATAACGGCCGGGCGTTTTCACCTCCAGTTCACCCTGAAAGCGGAGCAGGAACTTCTCGTTGCTGCTGATCAGCCCATGGGTCAGCTGTGGGGCCGGGCCGCTGGCCTGCAGGCTAAGCCCTGCAGGGTCGGTAACGTCGTTTTCAGTATAATAATGCTCGTACTTCAGCTTGGACAGCACGGCAGGCGGCCCTCCGAAGGTGCGATAGCGGATGTTGCGAAAAGCTACCGGCCCGTGGTCGCCCTGTATCAGCAAGGGCCCTTTGGCCACTTCATCGGCCCCGCCACCGCGCGTCGGCCCTGTGAGCGCTACATTCTCGTGGATCAGCTGCCCGTTGAGGCGCACAAAAAGGATCTTTGCGTTGGCCGTTTTGTTGCCGAAATCGTCGAAGCGGGGGGCCTGGAAAGAGATCTCCAGCTTTTGCCAGAGCCCCGGTGCACGGCATGCGTTGTAGCGGGGCGCATAACCTTCGTACCCCTGCTGCCCTTCGGGCATGGCATCGTCCCAGCGCTCGTAGATACCGCCGCAGTCGCCGTAGGCAGGGTATTGTTTACCCCAGCTGTCCAGCAACTGTATCTCGTATTTCCCCTGGAGGTAGATACCCGAATTGGAATGCCGCGCCATCATGAATTCGAGCTCCAGGTCGAGGTCGCCATGTTCCAGTACCGACACCAGGTTGGAGCGCTGTTTTTCACTGGGCAGGTTGACGAGTATGCCCGAGCCTTTCTCTACCTTGAATTTTTCGTCCGCATCGAGCACGGCCGACACATCGCCGCATACGGACCAGTTGCCGCCGGCAGGGCGGAAGGATGACATGTCGGTGAGGGGCCAATCCTGAAAGTCCTGGCCATGTGCGAAAAAGGAGAGTCCCAGGAAGCAAAGCAGGAACAGAGGGCGTAATACGCCTGTTGAATTTCGGTTCATCACAGTGGTTAAAGTTGATTCTGCCGGAAACCGGCAACTACCGGCTTTAGGCATTGAGAGAGGGCCTAAGTTAACAAAAATCCAGAAACAGGCCTATTCACCGATGGTGCCCATTTCCACACCTTCCGAGTAAGCGACCTTGATGCCATGGCGGTTGAAGGCCGCCTTGATGCGTTCGTAAGCATCGAAGGTCACCTGCCAGTAGTCGTCGGGATGTGCGTACGGGCGCACGGCGAGCACGATATTGTGGCTGTCGAAGGTTTCGATGCCGGCCTCGGGCGCCGGTGTTTTCAGCACCTTGTCGATGGCCAGCAGTTCCTGGACAATGATGTCGCGCACCTTGGGGAAGCTCTCGCTGTAAGGCATGGAAACGTTGAGCTCCAGGCGGATGAAGCCCTTCCTGGAGTAATTGGTTACGATGCTTTCGACCACACGCCCATTGGGGATGATGAGGGTTTTACGCCCGGGCGTCACGATGATGGTGTTGAAGATCTCCACTTCTTCCACCTGCCCGAACTTCTCGTCCACCTCGATCCAGTCGCCCACTTTATAGGGCCGGAACATTACGATAATGATACCGGCGGCAAAGTTGCTCAGGCTACCCTGCAGGGCCAGGCCGACGGCAAAACCGGCGGCGGCCAGCACGGCCACAAAAGCCGTAATATCCACCCCGGCAACGGCAGCAACGGTAAAGATGAGCAGGACTTTCAGCGCGATATTGGCCAGTGAGCGGGAGAAGGTCAGCAGGCTGGAGCTCATGCCCAGGCGTTCGAGTACGCGCGATAACAGGCGGGAGAGGCGGTTGGCCAGTTTAAACCCGAAATACAACAACAACAGGGCCAGTGCCAGCTTGGGCAGGTATTCAATGGCCATCCTCGCAGCCTGATCCAGGTACTCGTTGATCTTTTCCATTCCCGGTAGATGTTTAGGTTGGCGCAAATTTACATTACCGGAAGCAATTGTCGGCAAAAAGGTTTCATCCAGCGCTGATCGCAGGCAGCGGCCGGGCCAGCTGAAGGCGCATAGTGTAGTCATTATCGCCCAGCCATACCCTGATATGGCGCGTATCGTAGTTGATGGCCACCCTCCCCAGCCGGAAGAAATTGACGCCTATAAGCCCGTCGACGCGGAAGCCGTAATTGCGCAGCATGCTCAGGTCGCTGAAAGCCACCCGGCTGTACAACACGGAATAAGCTTGTTCGACTTCCAGGCTCTCCATCACGAAATAAGGCGCCCGCTTCTCCTGGCCACCGGCGCCCAGCAAGGGGATGGTCCGCTGCTGCATCGCCTTGCCTGCCAGCTTCTTTTTAAGGCGTATTTCCATCAGGTTGACCGAAGTGCCGGAGTCAATTCCCAGAAGCAGGCTGCCGGCATCACCTGCGGCGCATCGCACAACCGGCAGGTGCCCGTCGAGCTGGAACGAAAACTCGAGGTCTGGCAGGGGCGCTTCGGCTACCGGCACGGCCCCTTCACCGGCCCTGGACAAGCGCATCTGCCCTGCGTAATAGTCGACCTCCGCTTCTACATGCCGCAGCACGTCATATCCGATGATGCCGATGATCTCCTCGCCCAGCGCCGCTTCCAGCGCGCTAAGGTCCAGGCGCGGAGCGTAAAAGTTTTGGCGCTCCAGGCTGCCCCATCCAAAATGGCTGATAAAGCTATAGCCATGCCGTGCCTTCCGGCCGTGCACGTCAGCGTAAATGTGGCCCGTACGGTATCCCTGCTTACGGAGGAAGAACCGCTTGTTGAGCACCAGCTCGGAAGCGCCGGTATCGAACAGGAAATAACCGGAATGGCTATCGGCCTGCCCTCTAACGAGCATCAGTTTGTTCTTAATGATAAAAGGCATGTCGCAGGACTCCTGCGACATTTGGTAGGTTGTTTCGCCAGACAGGCCGCCGGTTAGGCACAGCATGGCCAATAGGGTGGTGTAAATGCGTGGCATGGGTGTCGGGTTTAGAGCTTGTTTGGAAGCTCTTAGGAATTACGAAAGATAAGCTTTTTACCCGATAACCATATTAAAAAACGAATAATAAAGCCTATTGCAGTTACTTATTCTGCAATAGGCTGTTTTTACCATATCGCAAACAAGATGGTGCTCACCCCTGTAAGTCAATCTTCCAGGAAATTGAGGGCCATATACAAGGGCGGGTCGCCAATGATATCGACCTGGAAGGTGAATTTACCGCTCGTATAACGCTGCTCCCCTACGTAATCGATAGGCTGCAGGGTCAGGGTGTCGGCACCGATGATGGCCTGGATGTAAGCATAGCGGTATGTATACTCAAAGGCTTTGTATTCCGACCGCTCTCCCGGGCCGATATCGGTGAACAGGCCGTCCCCTCCCCCGCCCGTTTCAACGCGAACCTGGCTGAATGTATACGCGCTCTGGTTTTCGATGCGCAACTGCAGCGTGCCCGGGCCTTCTGTGTCTTTAGAACAACCGAAAGCCAGCAGGCCTGACAGCAGTACAACCGATAAGGCCAATACCCGATCTTGTCTGCGGGCGGCCTGGCCTGGCCTTTTCTTGCTCTGTTTCCACTGGGACATAGCCTGTTTTTTTTGGTAGACGCGAATAAAGGGGCCATGCGTTGGGCGCAAACGGCTGTATTTACTCTCTTGTTTGGAGGTTGTCTCAGAAAGGTATTCCCGGCAAATATTGAACCGCGAGACGCAAAGTAGGTTCCCGCTAAGGGCGCTAAGGTTTCACCAAGGGCGCTAAGGTATTTTACCACACTTCGCGTCCTCATATATTTGCAGTAAAAGAACCGCAGAGACGCAGAGGTTTTTCGCGGGAAGAGCTCCTTCTATGCGCCCTGCTTTGCGCTTTTCTCCGCGTCTCTGCGCCTTTGCGGTTAGTTATTCTGCAGGTTTTCCTTATGCAGGCTCTTTTGAGACAGCCCCCAAACAAGCGCTCAGACAAAAGATACGCATTTTGCCTCCGGATGCGAAGAAAAAGCGCAACAATATTTGGTGCGCGCTCTGGGGTGGCGAAAACGAGGCAGGTAAGCTGCGGAATTTACCTTATTTTGTGGCTAGCGAATGGCAGAATATCCATTAAAAACCATAAAACCCGTTCGGAAAGATGTCAGCACCTAGACAGAATTGGCAAAGCAAGCTGGGCTTTATCCTGGCTGCCAGCGGTTCGGCCATCGGGCTGGGCAACATCGTTTTTTTCAGTTCCAACGCCTACCAATACGGGGGCGGCGCCTTCTACCTGCCTTACTTCATAGCCCTTTTCCTGCTGGGTATGCCTATGATGATGGTAGAGTTCGGCATGGGCACCATCACCCACCAGTCATTGCCGCTGGCATTGCGGCGCTTGGCCGGCAAAAGAGGCGAATACCTGGGCTGGTGGGCCATTGCCAGCGCCCTGTTCATCACCATGTATTACGTAGCGATACTAGGCTGGGCGTTGGGCATGATGCTCGGCGCCCTCGGCAGCCTGTTCGAGCCGGGTATCGCTGCCCCCTTTACCCCTATACAGGAACCCACCGCCGCCCCCAACGCTACGGTGTATTTTTTCAACATGATCAGCACCTGGAACCCCCTGATCTACATCGTAGTCATCTGGTTGGCCAACCTTTTTATCCTGCGGCAGGGCACCAAAACCATAGAAGCGGCAGTACGGATATTTGTGCCCCTCATGTGGGCTTTTATGATCATCCTCGTTATCCGGGGTATCACGCTGGAAGGAGGCATGGACGGCGTGCTGTACCTCTTCACCCCCGACCTGGGAGGCATTTCCCAGCCTGGCGTCTGGAAAGGCGCCTTCAGCCAGATGTTCTTTTCCCTGTCGCTGGGCCTGGGCACGATGACGGCCTATGCCTCCTACCTGCCGAAAGACGCCGACCAGGTCAATAATTCCATGCTGGTGTCTTTTCTGAACTGCAGCTTCGAATACCTGGCGGGCGTAGCCATCTTTTCGCTGCTGTTCGTTTTCGCCCTCAACCCGGCCGGCACAACGCTGTCGCTGTCCTTTTTCGTCATCCCCCAGGGTATCAACGAGCTGTCGAGCCTGCCGTGGGTCGTGCGCCTTTTCGGTTTCGGCTTTTACCTGCTCGTCGTTCTGGCGGGGCTGACTTCGTCCATCTCCCTCATTGAAGCGCCGGCCTCGGCCCTCATCGACAAGTTCAGGATCAGCCGTGGGCGGGCGCTGGCCATTATAGCCATTCCCAGTGTCATCGGTTCCTGCCTCTTCGCCCTGCCCCGGATCATCGACCCGGGCCTTTCGGGCGACGGCACGCTGGGCCTCACCCTGCTAGATATTACCGACCACTGGGTATTCAACTACAGCCTGCTGGCCGTGGGCCTGTTCGAGGCCATCATCGCCGGCTGGGTGTTCGGGGCCGACAAGCTTCGGGCCGCGCTCAACCAGCATGCGAAGGTCAAGCTGGGCAAGTGGTTCGAATACCTGGTCAAATACGTTATCCCCCTGGTGTTGCTGCTGGTCATCGTTTTCAGCCTCATCGCCGAATGGCCCGAGCTTTATGGCTCCTCCTACGACATGCCGGGCTACGGCTGGCTGGCCAGCTTCATACCGGTGTTCTGGATCTTTTTCACCCTGATCTTCGCCTATGTGCTCACCAGGCGCCAAACCCGAGAGATATGAGAAAGCCCTTACTATTGACCCTCGCTCTGGTGGCTGCCGGCCTGCTCCCCACAGCCGCTCAGATATCGGTTTCCAACGATAAACCCGTCAGGGGCGACGCGATCACCATCACGCTTGCCAAACCCGAACCATACGTTGTCGTCACCTATCGCCCCAACAGCAGCCTCGCCCATAGCGATACCCTGCGCACTACCGGTATGGCCACCGATTTCCAATGGGCGCCGTCGCGCGCAGGCGTCGTTTCACTGAGCACGGCCGGACAGGGTTCCCGCAATGTTTCGGTGCGTTATAAAGGTATGCCCGGGCTGGGCATCATGGTGCTCATATTGGCCGGCACTATCCTACTGGGAGGAGCCGGTTTCGCCTTCGGCCTGCTGTTCAGGGACGATGGCGATGAAGAAGCCATGGAAGACTTCCTGGAGCACAGGGCGGATACCTGACCGGGCCAGGTAGCTGCCTAAAAGGCAAAAGAGCTGAGCTGTTCTAACGGCGCGCTTATCGCTTTTTGGGCAGGTTCCAGTTCCTCCACCACCTCCACATGCTGTACGTGGTTGATCACCATTTCCTCTCCCAGCAGGTTGGTTACGGCCTGTTGGGCCGCCATGAATAAGGTGTCGGGGCCCAGGCGCCCGGTATCCTGTGTTTCCAGGATGACTACCGCCCGGCCCTCCGGCCTCTTTTCCACGACAAACCGCCAGCCGGACGCGTCCACTTCGCATTCCATCATAAAATCGTCGTACAAGCTGAACACCAGCCCCTGTTCCTGGGGCGGTTTGGCGTAATGGAACTCCCAGCCGGGCAAAGGCGGGGCCGCCGCCACGATCTGCTTGCTGACCAGAAGCCGCTCCCGGCTTCCGTTGGGGGAGATCGTCAGGTTGAAAGGGCGCCCGGAACCAGGGCCGATCGTCCAGGAAAACAGCCCGAAGTCCAGCACTCTGTTGTCGATGGCCTCGACCAGCGCCGCCTTATCGACGAAGGTTTCATCGGCAAAGTAATCCCGGATGGCCTCCTCCGTTTCGGCAAACCAGCGCCAGAAAGATTCGATGCGGCTGTTCAGGTTTTGGGAGTTTTGCATAAATTTTCGTTGAGGTACCAGCTGTTGCCTGTAAAAGAACAGAATTTATCGGATCAATACGAAGCTTTCTGTGCATAAATATCCCTGTGGTTTGTAATAACGGGGCCCTCGCAACGCAGCTTCTGCAATTAAAGCATTCTCCCGACAGGCCCGCAGGGCTGCGATACACAAATTGGCTGCCTCTTTACACCGGGCCATCAGATCCCGGCTGCCAGCCGGGCCGCTTCGTTGATCGCCCGCTTGGCGTCCAGCTCGCGGGCTTCGTGGGCGCCGCCGACAAGGTGAGCAGGGATGCCCATGGCCCGCAGTGGCTCCCACAGCTTGCGCAGGGGCTCCTGCCCGGCGCAGAGGATGATGTTGTCCACTTCCAGTACACTTGGCACGCCGCCGGCGGTAAGGTGCAGGCCCTGATCGTCGATACGCTGGTACTGTACTTCCGACAGCATGGCCACTTTCTTCAAACGCAGGCTGCTGCGGTGTATCCAGCCGGTAGTTTTGCCGAGCCCTCCTCCGGGTTTGCCTTTGGAACGCTGGCAAAGGTAGATCTCCCGGGGAGAAGGCTGCGGGGCGGGGCGGCTCACAGCGCCACGGCTGCGATACGACATATCCACCCCCCACTCTTCCATAAAGGCAGGGATATTCTGGCTGACGGGCTCGCCTTCCTGGCAGAGGAACTCCGCAACATCGAAGCCGATACCTCCGGCGCCGATGATAGCCACCCGCTGCCCTACGGGCTTGTTGTGCAGCAGTACGTCGATATAGCTCAGCACCTTGGGGTGGCCGATGCCTTCCAGTTCAATCTGCCGGGGGCTGACGCCGGTGCATAGGACCACCTCGTCGAACCCTGCCGAAGCCAGCATCTCGGCCGTAGCGCGGGTATTGAGGTACAGCCTGACTCCCGTACTGCCGACCCGGTGCTGAAAATAGCGGAGGGCCTCGTAAAATTCTTCCTTACCAGGAATGCGTTTGGCCATATTGAACTGCCCGCCGATCTCGGAGGCGGCTTCGTACAGGCTGACTTCGTGGCCGCGCTCAGCAGCGATGGTAGCAAAAGCCAGCCCCGCAGGCCCTGCGCCTACCACAGCGACCCGCTTTTTCACCAGGGCCGGCGGATAGTTGAGCAGGGTCTCATGGCAGGCGCGGGGGTTGACCAGGCAACTCGCCACCTTCCGCTTAAAGGTGTGGTCCAGGCAGGCCTGGTTGCAGGCGATGCAGGTGTTGATCTCCGGCGCCCGCTTTTCCTGTGCTTTTTTCACGAATTCAGCATCGGCCAGCAGCGGCCGGGCCATCGACACCATATCGGCATGGCCGGCGGCGAGGATCTCTTCCGCCTTTTCCGGGGTGTTGATGCGGTTGGTCGTAATGAGGGGGATGCCCACCTTACCCATCAGGCGGTGGGTCACCCAGCTATAGGCGCCGCGCGGCACCATTGTGGCGATGGTCGGCACCCGGGCTTCATGCCAGCCAATGCCCGTATTGATCATCGTCGCGCCCGCCGTTTCGATATGCCGGGCCAGTTGTTCCACTTCCTCCCAGGTGCTGCCGCCCTCCACGAGGTCGAGCATCGATAAGCGATAGACGAGGATAAAGCCTCTGCCCACCGCCTCGCGGATACGCCTGACGATCTCGATAGGGAACCGAATGCGGTTTTCATAAGCCCCGCCCCACTTATCCCGGCGTTTGTTCGTTCGGGAAACGATGAACTCATTGATGAGATAGCCTTCCGAGCCCATCACCTCCACGCCGTCGTAACCCGCTTCCTGTGCCAGGCGGGCCGCCCGAACAAAATGGCCGATCGTTCGCTCCACTCCGCCCCCGGTAAGCTTCCACGGCCTGAACGGCGAGATCGGCGACCGGATTGCCGAAGGGGCCACGGCCAGCGGGTGATATCCGTAACGGCCGGCGTGCAGGATCTGCATACAGATCTTACCCCCTTCTGCATGTACCGCTTCTGTTACCAGCCGATGCCGGTACATCTCTTTCCGCGTCGACAGCTTAGCGGAGAACGGCGCAACCCAGCCCGCCCTGTTGGGGGCTATACCTCCGGTGACGATCAGGCCTACACCGCCGTGGGCGCGCTCGGCAAAATAAGCGGCCAAACGCTCAAACCCTCCCGCTTCCTCCTCCAGCCCCGTATGCATTGAACCCATGAGAACGCGGTTTTTGAGCGTTGTGAAGCCCAGGTTGAGTGGGCTGAACAGATGCGGATAAAGCTCGTGCATTGGATCATTTTTATTTTCCGGGAAGCGCCTTGCCTACACAGCGTGGGAAGATACAGTTTTTGGCGAAATTTCGCTAAATCGGTACTGTATCAGGCGAATACGGATTTCCATCTGAAACAGCCCGGGGGCTTTCAGTAGGCAAGGTCATTCCGTGTCCACGCCTTCCAGTTTCTTTTTGTAATAGCTGACCCCGGCGCCGTACACCCAGCCCGCATTGCCTTTACGAGTCTTCACCTTTACCCAGGGTTCATCCGTCGTGATCTGCCCCAGGTTGATCTCCTGGGTCGTGTCGGTCACCTCGCCCAGGAACTCCACTTCATCGTAGAGCTGCAGGCGCTCGACGATGCGAAAGTTCAGGCCCGGGCCAGAGCGCATGTTCATGCCATCTACTGTAACGTAGAGCACGGTCTTCCGGGCGGCATCGCCGGTTGCCGCCGGAGGCGTTATTTCCTTTGCCTTGATGGCCGTATCGAGGGGAGAATACCCCTCCAGCACGCGGTCCATAGAGTCGGCGATCGCTTCGTCGCGGGCATCGGCGGCGGCTTTTTCGCGATACGCCCGTTGGGTGGCATTACACTTGGACATAGCCCAGATGAGAAAGGCAAAAAAAAGGATGCCGATAACCAAAAATTCAAGTTTGGGCAGCAAACCGGGCTTCTTGCTCATAAGCTTTCTTTTGGTGAGCTGGTTTTTTGAAAAAATCTCTGTAAATTGCTGGTTCGATATATCGATGTACAGGGCAAAACATCTTTTCGCCCTTATTTTTTGAACACTATTTCGTAACGCTTTCCCTTTTCAATTTCAGGTACGCAAATTTAGGAAATCCCGGGCACTTGCCGGGCTGTTTCGGCATTCCTTGCCGGGCATCCCGCCCATTTATTCACCCCAAAAAAACAAACATGGACGACTTGTTGTACAAGATCGCATTGACGCTCATCCCCCAGGTCGGGCCGGTGACGGCCCGCAACCTGGTCAGCTATTGCGGCGGCGCCAGGGCCGTATTCGAGGCCAACGGGCGCGAATTGCAGAAAATCCCCGGCATAGGCCCGGCCATTGCCCGTAATATACTGAGCCGCGAAGCACTGGAACGGGCCGAACAGGAGATCGCGTTTCTGGAAGAACACCAGATACAGGCCCTTTTTTACCTGGACGATGCCTACCCGCGGCGCCTGCGCAACTTCCCCGACAGCCCTCCCATACTGTACTACAAGGGCCAGGCCAACCTCAATACCGAGCGCATAGCCGGTATCGTTGGCACGCGCCGCCCGACACCCCAGGGCATCCGGGCATGCGAAGAAATGGTAGAAGGGCTGCTGCCTTACGGTGTTACCATCGTAAGCGGGTTGGCTTATGGGGTCGATATCACGGCCCACAGAAAATGCCTGGAGCTGGACGTGCCTACCGTAGGAGTGCTGGGACACGGCCTGCAACAGGTTTACCCGCCGCAACACCTCTCGGTGGCCCGGGCTATGGTGCACTCGGGGGGGCTGTTGTCCGAGTACCCCAGCCATACCCAACCCGACCGCGAGCACTTTCCTATGCGCAACCGGATAATCGCCGGCCTGTGTGATGCGCTCATCGTGGTGGAAACCCAGCGCAGAGGAGGTTCCATGATCACCGCTCAAATGGCGAACGAATACAACAAGGACGTGTTCGCCATCCCCGGCCGTGTGAAGGACCCTTATTCGGAAGGATGCAATAACCTCATTAAAACCCACCGTGCCGCACTTGTCGAAAGCGCGGCCGATGTCGCTTACCTGATGCGCTGGGACGAGCTGGACAGCACCCGGGCCGTCCAGCAACAGTTATTCGTAGAACTGTCCGAAGAAGAAAAAATAGTCGTAGATTTACTCAGCTCAGGCAGCGGGGAAAGCATCGACTTTCTGGCTACCGCCTCCGGCAAACTCAACAGTGAACTGGCAGGCATCCTGCTGGAACTGGAATTCAAAGGGCTGATACGTGCCCTGCCAGGCAAGCGTTTTATTTTGGTGTAACAGGATCGGCCCAGCACACCCGGCTGGCCAAATAAAACCATAAACACGACTGATGATCGCAAAATTCCTCACTTTCTTTTTCCTGCTCTTTTTGCTGAGTTGCAACCAAATGGCGCAGACGGCGCCCATCACATCGGGCCAGGCCCTTGACGAAGCGCCCGCCCGAAATATCATCCTGATGATCGGTGACGGCATGGGCCTTACACAGGTCACCGCCGGCATGTACCGCAACGGCAACAAACTCAACCTGGAGAGCTTCCCCGTTGTCGGCCTGCACAAATCCTACTCGGGTAGCAGCCTGATCACCGACTCGGCGGCAGGGGCCACCGCTTTTGCCTCTGGCATCAAAACCTACAACGGCGCTATTGGCGTCAATATGGATACCGTGCCGGTGAAAACCATTCTCGAAGAAGCTGAAACCCGGGGAATGGCCACCGGGTTGGCCACCACCTCCTCGCTCACCGATGCCACACCCGCCTCCTTTATAGCCCACTCGCCCTCACGCGAATGGTTCGAGGCCATAGCACTCGATTATCTGAAAACCGATATCGACCTGTTCATCGGCGGCGGCATGAAGTATTTCGCACATCGCCAGAGCGACCAGCGCAACCTCTATGTAGAGCTCCAGAAAGAGGGCTATACCGTAAGCGACTATCAGCGGGAAGACCTCAGCCAGGCCCGGCTGAACGAGAGTAAGAACTTCGCCTATTTCACTGCAGAGGAGTACCCGCCAACCGTTTTACAAGGGCGCAACTACCTGCCCCTGGCCAGCCGGATTGCTGTTGAGTTCCTGGGGTCTCACAACCGGGGCAAAGGGTTTTTCCTCATGATCGAAGGCGCCCAGATCGACTGGGGTGGCCACCAGAACAACTCGGACTATATCATCTCTGAAATGCTGGATTTCGACAGGGCAATAGGTGAAGTGCTGAAATTCGCCAAAGAGGACGGCGAAACCCTCGTCATCGTAACGGCCGACCACGAAACCGGCGGGTATGCCATCAACCCCGGCTCCACCCTGGATTCCATCATCCCCGGCTTCACGACCGATGGGCATACCGCCTCCCTTATCCCCGTATTCGCTTTCGGCCCCGGCGCCAAACGTTTTGCAGGGATCTACGAGAACACGGCCATTTATTCTAAGATGAAACAAGCCCTGGGGATGTGAGCATAGAGCATATAACCCCAGTTCATCTCGCCCAACGGGCGTAAACATTCATCCCACGGGCAACGCCCGTGGGTACGCACACACTTTAGCAGCTTCCTAGTTCAGCTGGAAGCTTACCACCACGCCACCGGAAGTATCCGTGCGGGGGAAGCCAGCCGATGTTTTTGGCACTGTACGCCGGTAGTCAAAGAACAAGCGCAGGGACAAACGGCGGTTGAGCTGATACTCGGCGGAAGGCGAGAGGCTCAACTGGTAGTTGCCCCGGGTGGGCTCAAAGATCCCTTCGTCGAGGCGGTGGGCATAGGTAACATCGTCGCGCAGCGACATGTTGAAGTTGAAATCCATGTCTTTGCCCTGCAGGCCACGCCCCCGGCCGCCCCGCTGGTTATTCTGCTGGTTGTTCTGCTGATCCTTTTGTTCCTCTTCTTCCTTCTTCCGGCTACTCCCTTTTTTCTTTTTGCTCCCGGTAAGGAAAGGAATGTCGACATTGCGCAGTAGGTACCCGAAGCCCAGCACGATCTCCTTGGTCTGGGTTTCGTTGAGCTGATAGTTCACCGTGCTGAGGGCCAGCTGGCGCGATTTCTTGTAATCCACGTTGAACGACATGCCGTTCTTGAGCGTAGCATCGATGGCGATCAGGGGCGAGAAGGCCTCCTGAATGACCACATCAGAGATCTCCAGGCGCGGATAGAAGTTGAAGGTCACCGTGTCGATCGGCTCGGTGGCCAAAGTGGCCAGGTAGGGTAGGCTCGAACGGAAGTTGTTGACTGCCAGTGATGACTTATAGCCGTGGCTTAGCGAGAAGTTGGTAAAGATCTCCTGGAAGAATGGCACCCTCGACAAGCCGTTGTAGGTCAGCCGCCAGTTCAGGTTGGGTAGGGTGTTGAAAATATCCAGGTCCACAGAGCTGGCGTCTTCGCCGGAATAAGCGGCGATGAAAGCCGGCAGGAGTACATCCTGCTGTGTGGAGCCATAACCCTTTGCATACCCCCTGTCCGCCAGGTTCTCGTCGCCGTGTTCACCAACACCCAGGCGGTTGGAAATGACTACCCTGTTGTCCGAGAACTTCAGGAAAAGGTCCTTAATGTCCTGCTGGCTATCCTGGAAGAAGGTGTTCAACGCAAAATAGGACACCTGCATCTGGCCCATACGGATGGGCACCGTATGCACGTGTTGCGTAATGCCGTCAATGAGCGAGGTATCCTTAAAGGTCTCCGTATACGTCTCAGAGAACGTCTTGGTCAGTTCCAGGTCGATGCGGAAATCTTTGAAAGGCTCCACGGTGGCCCTGGCGTCGTAGTTCTGGGTATATTGCTGAATAACTTCCCTGTTCTGGAAGACGCTGGGCGTGATCCACTCGGCATTTTCCCTCAACCAGTCGCCTTTGATATTGCCGGCGTTGGGGTTGAAACGCTGGTCATCGCTCAGGGTGCGGATGTTGGGTTGCCAGCCGGCGACAAAGCCCCAGCCCGGCGAATCGAAATCCGTCATTCCCAGGATGCCCGAACGCGGGGTATAACCGGGCACCGTAGTGGAGAACTGCTCAGAATAATTGAACCTGACGCGGCGCAGGGCCAACAATGGCCTGACGAGCACCCTTTCGATGTCGCTGGGCTCGCGGTCCTTCTTCTCTTTCTTTTTCTTGCCGTCGTCCTGCCCGTCCTGGCTGCCGTCATCTTTTTTGTTGCGCGGGTTGCGGGGAGGCGGCTTGTTGCCCCTTGCCGGCGTTTTCCCCTTGTTGATCTTCTTCAGATACGGCACCTTGTCGTACAGCTTTTCGAAGTTGAGGTCGAGGTTACCCGTACGGTTCTGGTTGTTCTGGATGACGTTGCCCAGGCTGTCGACATTCAGCGCGGCAGCGGCCCAGTTGTATCCGCCACTGTACTGCACTTTCGCCGTCACGAAATCACTCAGGAAAGGCAGGTGCCGTAAGGGCAGGTTATAGCTCACACTGAGGTTGTGCTGGTAGTTCTTCGGGCGGCCGAAGTCCTGGATGTTCTGCCAGATACTGTCCCGCCTGATCTTGCGCGCCCGGTCGATACCATAGGCTTCGACCAGCGCCAGCTCATCGGGCTCATCGATCACCGAAGAGTTGATCGCATTGAAGCTGAACTTCAGCGAACGCGTAATATCCCACTGCAGGTCGTAATCGCGATCCCAGGTGAAGCGCTTGTTGAAGAAGGTCTTAAAGCGCGGGTCCACATCGGTAAAGCGGTATCGGGTCGTCTGGAACACGCGGTTCATGACGCTGCTAAAGCTGAAGGAATTCGGCAGCGGGTTGAAGTTGAACTCCGAGATCAGCTTGAAGGCCTCCCCTTTCAGCTTTTTAAAAGGCTGGATGTAGTTGGTGGGCAGGCTGTAGGTATAGTCGAGCGACCCGGTATGTTTTTCTTCTTCGTCAAACTCGACGATAGGGTCTCGGAATCCCGTCTCCGTATACGAATAGGACGCGCTGAAGTTGGAGATATCCCAGGGCATGGGCCGCCCCGTGCTGTTGGGGCTTCGCTCCTTTCGCACATTGGTGAAGTTGAAGCTCTTGATGGTCGAGACCTCCTGCGACTGCTCCCGCAACGAATCCCGTTCTGCTTTCGACGGCGTCTGGTTCAGCTTGTCCTTGAGTTTGATATCCAGGTCGTAAGGGTCGTATTCCGGCGTTCGGGTCGTATTGGAATACTGCGCATAGAACGGCAGGCGCAACCCCCAGTTTTCAGGGAAGAACTTATCGAGGTTGAAATTGGCGGCCAGGTCGTAACCCGTGATCTGCTCGCGCTGCCGCTCTTGTACTTTCTGGTCGAGGGCCCCAAAACCAATGGTGCTGATGTTGGCAGCAGCAGTAAGGGAGGCGAAGTCAGCCAGCTGTGCATCTACACGCGCAGTAGCTGCTGCGCCGCCACGCTCATCCAGGCCCGTAAGGCGCATCTCGTTGATCCATATCTCCGCATCGTAGGGCACGTTGTCGAAATCGTACTTGTTGCGAATACCGACCATGGCCACTTTGACCTGCCCAATGGTCGGGTTACCCCTTATCTTGACCTTGTGGATGACGCCATCGACGTTGATCTCCTGCACGTATTCCGCGTTGAGCGACACATTATCGTTATTGCGCTGCTCTTTGAGTGCGACGAGCCGCTGCAGCTCAAAGTCGAAGTTGTTCTCAGGCCGCCAGACCTCCAGCTTGTATTCCTTGCTGTTGGGGTTGGATACCAGGTTGTCGGGGTCCGACATGGTCAGCGGGATCTCGTATTCGTAATAGTTGTTCTTGAAGTCGCTTCCCAGGCGGACGTATACAGACAGGGCGTCTTCGGGCACTTTCTGGGCGTCCAGTTCTTCGCCGTGTACGAACATCTTAAAGCGCTCGTACACCCGCATGTCCATGTTGATGATCTTAAAGATCGCACGCTCGTCGCCATCGCACAGATCGCGCACGTTGAGCAACAGCGATTGCTCGTTCTGCAGGGCGCTGAATACGCCGATGGCCTGTTCACGCTGGATGCCGTCGGGCAGCACGTAGTTGAAAGGCAGGCGGCCGTTGTTCTCTTCAATGTTGACGTTGTCGACCGTAAAGGCGGTGGAGTCTGACTTACAAACCGGAATGCCGGGGCCTTCCAGCGCCGTCAGGTCGCCCCGGTAGCGGCGCCATTGGTTGCGCACCAGCTCGAGGCGGGCAAAGCGCAGTACGACAGGCGCCTGGAAGCCGTGCATATACATACGCATGAAGCGGATGGAGCGGAAGTCACGGATACCCCCTACCGAAACCTTGTCGGGCCCGTTCAGGGGAATGCGGAAGCGGTACCAGATTCTGCGGCCGTCGTTGCTCACGCGTTGGTCGGTAATAAAAGGTGTCTTTTCCACGTCCAGCTCGCGGGGGTTCGCCGGGTTTACGCGCAAGGGTATCTTGTATTGGAAATAGGACTCCGTCTCATTGAGGGTATTGTCGCGGTTCAGGTCCTCCGCATCGGGGATATTGGTAGCCGTTTGCCGCTCGGTATTGTCCTGGTTGGAGCGGGAGTTGCCTTCCGGGTTGTTGAAGTCGCGGTAGCGGGCCAGCACCCCGTCGTCTGTACCGAAGCTCGGTGCGCGGTAATAACGGAAGTCGTCATAGGAGGGGTCCTGGGCCAGCCGGGCGCCGGCATTGGCATTGGCGCTGCTGATGGCGTTGAGGTAAGGGGCAAATTTCTGCCGCTCAGCCGCATTATCCAGGCCGTCGAGGCCTACGTCCTGAACCTCCCTGGTATCGGGGTCGTTGTCGAAAGCCCGTACGATCTGCTGGGATACCGGCACCCTCGACCAGGTGGTATTGTCGGTTCGGCGGTCGGGGTTGGCCGGGCCGGGCAGGCCGTTCTCGAAAAAGATGCGCGAGTCGCGCAGGATGTCTTCTGAAACGTTACCCAGGTTGATATACAGGTCGCCCTGCTGCAGGCCGTAATCGGGCGAAGGGCTCATGGGGTCTTCGGGGTCGAGGAAGGGGCTGAGCATCCAGAATTCCAGGAATTCGATGTTGGCGGTCTGGAAGTCGTTGGTCGTCAGCTCGCGCATAATGCCCCCCCAGCGGGTCTGGGGGTCGCGCAGTACCAGCGAGTCGCCCAGAAACTCCACACCACGGGTATAGCCGGGATACGATTCCGGAACGTCGAAGTTGTAAGGGCCCCGCTCCCTGGGGTAATAGGCCAGGTCGAGGGTCTGGATGTTCGGCAGCTGGTCGGGCGTGATCTGCAGGTTGGGGAACACCTCCACCTGAGGCACCTGGCTGGTATAGGGGTTGTCGTTATCGCCGGGGCCGCGGGCGCCGGGGTCGATGCGGTACCAGTTGAGGCGGGCTCGGTTGGCGCCATAACGCAGGTCGTTAAGCAGGGCCGACTCGGGGAACAGCGGGTTGTTGTTCGCTTCATCGTTCTGCGGCGCGCTGGCCAGATACCACTGGTTGGTCGGGATGCGCAGGTCGAAAGAGCTGCCGCTTCCTTCGAAGTCATCGATATAAACCACCCCGCCCTTATCCTGGCTGTTCAGATTGATGGCGCGGGCGTGGCCCGGTTTCAGCGCCGCCGCCTCGGCGGTCACGTTGATGCTCGAGGCCTCTTTGGTGGATATCAGGGGGATGGCGTCCACTGCGCGGGTCAGCCAGGGCGCCTCGCGGCTGAGGTTGAGGTCAACGCCGAAGATCTTGTTGTTGATGGGGTCGTCACCCACGTTCACCTTCTGGGTGAATGGGCGCTCAAAAAGCTGCAGGTAGGTGGCGCCGATATTGAAGTTCTTGTCCAGCTCGTAATCCGCCCTAAGGCCCACCATGGTCTTGGTCTGGAACCCGAACAGCGTATTATCTTCAAACGACACGTTGACCGGCACGCCCGACTGCAGGATAGCGTCGTTGAGGATGCGCACCTTGCCGATGCTGTAGTCCACCTCGTAGTCCTTGCCCTCGATGAGGGATTGCCCGCCGGCTGAAACCCGCACAGAGCCCTGCGGGATGTTGAACGCGCCAAGCGATATTTCCGATGACACGCTCGACTTGTATTCTCCTCGAATGATGAAGCGGTTTTGTTCCGCCGCCTCCTGGGCCAGGAAGAGCGTTGTCTGGTAGAGGGAATCGTAGACGTATTTTCGCCGCAACAGGTCGTCGTCGATCAGGCGTCCGAGGGCGGAGCCGAACGGCTCCAGCACGGGGAACATGATACGCCCGTTGCGCGGGTTGATGGTCACCCCGGGCACGAAGTCGAAGATACCGTCGGGGGTCGGGTCGCCCTGAGTGTTGAGGTTGTCGAGGTTGAAGACGCGCAGCAGCGGCCGGCCGGCGATATTGGTTTCCGGCAGGAAGCGTTTCTGGCCGGCGCCGGGGTCATCGTAAAAGATGTCGAGGCGGAAGTCCTGCTGGTTGACCTGGAAAGCGCCGATGGAATAGACGTTTTTCATCATCAGGTCCCAGGTGGGTACGTCGGTGCGCTGGGTGGTGCTTTTCAGCATTTTTACGAAGAGCACCTTGGGCGTCAGGTCCATGGTATCGGTGCCTACCGTTCCATTGTTGATCGACATCTCCCCTACCCTATAGATATTGCCGTTGTACTCGTATTCGAAGGAAACGCCGAGCACCTGGTCGGGCTGCACGTTGATGTTGACGGAGATAAAGCCCAGTTCCGGATGGAAGGTATATTCCGATTCGCGCAGCTTGCGGGCGCTCACTTTTTCAAAGTCGCGCGCTTGTTGCAAGCCGAATTCCGACTGCAGAGACGCGACGGCCTTGTCGATGTCGCGCACCCCTTCTCCTTTTGCCAGGATGCGGCTGTAGAGGTCGTTGGCGGCGTTATCGGGCAGCAGTTTATTGTCGCGCAGGTCGCGGCGGTTCCAGTTGGGGTTCACCTCGATCTTGTCGGGGCTGACCAGTTGCAGGGGTTCGCCGAGGTCGGCCAGGGCGACGATATCGCGCACGTCGGTCACCTCGTTGCGGTCGTTGGTGATCCAGACCTCCAGTTTTTTGACCTTAAAGAGCGAGTTGATCTGCGGCAGGTTGATCAGGGCGCGCTCGAAATTGTCGCGGTTGTAGAAGGTGAGGAAGAAGTGGCGGTTTTCGTCGTACTCATCGGCGCGCACTTCGAATTTCTGCACCTGGGCGCCGCCTTCCACCTGGATATTTTCCTGCTGGGATTTCTGTTGGGAGGCGATAGCTGTCAGGCGCAGGTGGCCGAACTTCAGCTCCGTTTTCAGGCCGAAAAGGCTTTGCCCGCCCTGGATGAGGGTTCCCCGCAGTGGCAGGCTCACGTTGCCGGCCTCGATCTTCTGCAGGATATTGTCCTCACCACCTTCGAAGTTATCGGTATTGTAATCGAGTTTGATCTGGTTGTCGAAATTGAAGGTGGCGTTGGTATTGTAATTGGTGGTCAGGGTCAGCTTTTCGCCGATCTTACCCGTGACGTTCATATTGATGTTCATGTCGAAGTCGAAGCCCCCCTGCAGGCGCTGCCTTTCCGTGAGGATGGGGTTTTCGACGCGCGAGAAATCCACCCCGAAGGTCAGGTCGATATTGCCCTGGGGCCGGATGTCGACGGCGGTGCCGCCGAAGAGGCGGTCGAGCAGGCTGTTCTGCACATCGATCTTGGCGATGGGGTCCAGTGCGCTGACGCCTGCGCCGGTGCTGACGCCTGACAGCTGGTTGAAATAGGCCCGTTCTTCCTGTTTCTGGCGGAAGTCGAGGTATTCCTGGAAGGACATGTAGGTGGGAGGCCGGTAGTAGTCGTCCCCGATGCGCTCGGAGATGATGTACTGTCCGGTGGCGGGGTCATATTCCACATTTTGGTCGATGATGCTGGGGTCATCGAGGTCGAAGGGGTTCTGGCTGGGATTGGTCAGATAATCGCCAAAGCGTTCCTGGATATCCGGAATGGTATCGGGGCTGGCCTGAACTGCGGGCCTGGCCATAGGCCGCTCGGGGAAAGAGACGTAACTCCGGGCAATTAGGGCTGACGTTGCAATTCCGAGCAATAAGCTGAAGGGTAAAAGTATTCTACTCATAGCAAATTAACATGGGATTCCAGTAGCATCCGGCAGGGGGGCAATGCCGCATTGCCTTCGGCGCCGGCGCCTGCAAGTGCGCCGCGAGCCGGAACATTGCAGGACAACCTACTGATTTTCAAAGCATTCCTTATGTTTTAGTAATTCCTGTTTCCATTCTTACCTCCCTAAAACGCCGGTATCCGGGCCTTTCTGTTTTTCGGCCGGATTTTAACACATCCTGGCCATGGGGAAGCAAAAGGCGCAAAGCTAAGCGCTTACCGCTAGTTTTACTGCACCATTTTGGGATTTGTTACACAGGCGGGCCCAGGAATCGGGCCCAACCTGAAAAATCAGGCTGGATAGTACAGCATTACGACAATTCTTTCAGCGCCAGTTTGATCAATTCTTCAACACTAACTAATCCGGGTTTATCCCTGAGCACTTTGTTCAGTGCCTTCTGGGCCTGTATACGATTGAATTGCAATGCTACCAATGCTGATAACGCCTCTTCCCGCATCGTATTGTCCTGTGGGGCCAGGGCTGGCATCTCCCCGCCGCTATCCTTCATCATTTTGTCTTTCAGGTCGAGGATGATGCGTTTGGCGGTTTTGGGGCCCACGCCTTTGATACGTTGCAGCGCTGCTACGTTTTCCCCGATGATATTCGCACGCAGTTCATCGGGGTTCATGGCCGAGAGGATGAGCTGCCCGGTGTTGGGGCCTATGCCGGATACTGAAATGAGGTGCACGAAGAGGCTGCGCTCGGCAGCATCGGCGAAGCCGTAAAGCGTATGCGCATCTTCCTTGATGTGCAGGTGGGTCAGTATTTTGACCGTTTCCAGTTTCTCGACCTGCGCATAGGTAAACAGGCTGATATTGATATGATAGCCGATGCCTCCTGCTTCCACCACGATAAAAGTGGGGCTTTTGTGTGTAATGTTTCCCTTAATGTAAGTGATCATGGATCTTAAAATGTCCACGAAGGTAAGAAGATGGAGGGGAATAACGAAGCATAACCGAAGAATGGCTCAAAGTTCCCCAAAGCTTCCTATATTTAAGCGGCTTTGGAGAATTGAAACCGCACGCTATGGCCAAAACGGCGACATTCGACTACGACGGCCCCCGGTGGTTGGGGCATCCTGTCGGGCTTTTCTTCCTCTTTTTCACGGAATTGTGGGAGCGTTTTTCCTACTTCGGTATGCGGGGCATCCTGGTGTTGTTTCTGGTTGCGCCTGTTGCCGGCGGCAATGCCGGCCTGGGCTGGGGCAATACTGAAGCGCTGGCCCTGTACGGCTGGTACACCATGCTGGTTTATCTGGCCGCCATTCCCGGCGGCCTGCTGGCCGACCGCTGGCTTGGGCAGAAGCGCAGCGTGATGCTGGGTGGGGGGCTGCTTTGTGTAGGGCATTTGCTGCTGGCCTTTCCACCAGCCTGGGCATTTTATACCGGCCTGTCGCTGATCATCCTGGGCGTGGGTGCTTTGAAGCCGAACATCGCCCCCATGGTCGGAGGCCTGTACCGTGCGGGCGACGACCAGCGCGATGTGGGCTTCACCCTATTCTATACCGGCATCAACATCGGCGCACTGCTGGCCTCTCTGCTGGTCGGCTGGGTAGGTGTGCGCTTTGGCTGGCACCTGGGTTTCGGCCTTGCCGGCATAGGGATGCTGGCGGGGCAACTGGTGTTCATTGCCGGGCAGAAACATCTGAAGGGCATCGGCGAGGCGCCCAACCGGCAGATGCTGCAGGCAGAGTCGGGCACACTTCGCCAGGTTTATCAGCATCGCACGCCGCTCGCAGTAGCAGGTATCAGCCTGTTATTTGGCCTGTGGCTCATCGGGCAGGGGCAGGTAGGTTACGGGCTGTTATCGCCTTTTATCGGGCTGGCCATCGCCATCGGCATCGTTTTTTACCGCAACGCCAACCAGGCCGAACGCGACCGGCTGCTGCTGGCATTCCTCACATTCGGGCTGATCATTCTGTTCTGGGGAGCTTTCGAGCAGGCCGGCGGCCTGCTGAACCTTTATGCGCAGCAAAAGACAGCGCGCATGTGGGGCGGCTTCGAAGTGCCGGCGCCCTGGTTCCAGTCGCTCAACCCGCTTTACATCATCCTTTTTGGCGCCCCGGTGGGGCTGTTCTGGTTGTGGTGGAGAAGGCGGGGCCGAGAATCTTTTGCCCTCTTCAAAATGGCGGTGGGCACCATCATCATGGGCCTGGGTTTCCTGCTGATGGCCGGCGCATCGGCCCAGTTTGAAAACCGCGGCGAATCGGCCATGTTCTGGCTGGTGCTGGCCTACCTGCTGCATACCCTAGGTGAGCTGTGCGCTTCTCCGGTAGCCCTTTCCTTCATCACCCGCCTGTCGCCGGCGCGTTATGTCTCCTTTATGATGGGCTTTTACTTCGCGGCCACCGGCCTGGGCAACAAGCTTGCAGGCATGCTGGGCGAGCTGGCCCAAAAGGCAGGCGAGCTGCCGGTATTTACAGGTATTACAGCCGGCTGCCTGGCCGCCGGGCTGCTGCTGATGGCCATGCTGCGCCCCCTGAAACAGCTGGCCCATGGCGCCGAGGGCCTGCCTGCCTCCCACTTCGAAGAACAGGAAGGCTTCGAGCTGGCCGACACGCCCGACGAAGGAGAAGAATGGTAAGGGGAAGCAGTTATCCGGATAAGCTTAGATAAAGGAATAGCGGCTAAATTGCACGATATTCCAATAAAATGCCTTAATTTTTCCCGAATTTTCTAAACTAAGCACAACTACAAACGAAACAAATTATGGATTTTGCATTAGGCCTACTAATTTTCGGATGGGTGTTCGTCCTGGTATGGGTGCCTTTGGTGATCTACTCGCAGCGAAAAGTACACCCTAAAGCGCTTTTCACGCTCTTCTTCGCGGAGCTTTGGGAGCGCTTCTCTTTTTACGGCATGCGCGCCTTGCTCATCCTGTACATGACCAAGGTCCTGTTCGACCAGATGGCACAGGGAGAGGCGGATGCGAGAGCTTACGGTGTGTACGGCGCATATAACGCCTTGCTCTATGCCGCACCCATTGCCGGGGGCTGGCTCGCCGACCGCGTGATGGGCTTCCGCCATGCTGTGATCACGGGCGGTATCATGATGGCCGCGGGGCAGTTCATGCTCGCCATGACTGCCGGCACCGACCTTGGAGAGACCATGTTCTTCCTCGGGCTGGCCCTGCTCACGGTAGGTAACGGTTTCTTCAAACCCAATATCTCCAGCTTTCTGGGCACTTTTTACGAGAAAAACGACAACAGGAAGGACAGTGCCTTCACCATCTTCTATATGGGTATCAACATCGGCGCTTTCCTCGCACCGATCACCTGCGGTTACCTCGGCCAACGCATCGACTGGTCGCTGGGTTTCCTGGCCGCCGGCCTTGGTATGGTACTGGGCGTTATCGTCTTCTGGCGCAATATGCGCAAGTTCGAGGACAAGGGTACGCCTCCCGACCCCGTCGATTATAAGAAACCGTTCTTTGCAGGCCTGAGCAAGCAAGTGCTCATCGTGATCGGAGCACTGGCCACGGTGCCCGTTTTCTCTCTGCTGATCAATGCTGAAGGCGTCACCAACTACATCCTGGTGATCGGCGGCCTGGCTATCATCGGATACCTGATCTTTTCTTCTCTCAATGCAGAAGACAAAGAAGAGGGGCAACGGATGATCGTATTCCTGTTCCTGTTCTTTTTCCACATGGTCTTTTGGGCCCTGTTCGAGCAGGCCGGCGGCTCGCTCAACATCCTTACCGACCGCTATGTAAACCTGCATGGCATGGAAGCCTCTCAGTTGCAGGCGCTCAATCCCTTATACATCATCCTTCTGGCGCCGGTATTCTCGTGGATCTGGTCCAGGCTCGGCAAGGCCAACCGGGAACCGCGCACGCCTACGAAGTTTTTCTTCGGCCTGGCCCAAATGGCCGTCGGATACTTCATTATCGTTTGGGGTATCCGCAGCGTTATCGGCACGGCCAACCAGGGCGAGCTCATCCCCATCATATTCCTGCTGGGTATGTACCTCTTCCATACTACCGGCGAGCTGAGCCTCTCCCCCGTAGGCCTGTCGGTGGTCACCAAGCTATCGCCAGCGAAGATCGTGGGCTTCGTCATGGGTACCTGGTTCCTGTCTATCGCCTTTGCGCACAAGATCGCCGGTGAACTGGGTAAGCTGATCGCTGAAGAACCCCACCACGGTACCGATCACTCCGAGGCGCTCAAAGCGTTCGCCGACGTATATATGGTTTGGGGCGTCTATGTGGTGATCGGCGCGGCCGTGCTGCTGCTACTGCTCACCCCATTCCTCAAGAAATGGATGCACGGGGTACATTAAACCTATAAACCGTGCACCATTACATCCGTTTGCAGTAAACGAAGCAGCCCCCAACCGGTTGACGGTTGGGGGCTGCTTCGTACCTGCCGTTCCTTTTCGGCGCTTCCGCAATACCTACATCCTGAGTATCAGCCTGAGCGAGGATGGGAACAAGCCGCCGGAATGACAGAAAAAGCAAAGCGGCTCAAGGCCTGATGTCCTGTTTCCTCCACTTGCTCAGCACCGGGCAGTCGTTGTACATTGGATCGAAAGCGATGTAGGTAGCATCTACCTTATCGTTTATCCAATCAGAGATGAAGTCATTCTTTTTAGATTCGATGGCTGCCTTCTGTATCTTGGAGTAATCCTGTTTCAGGTTGGCGCGATGGGGCGCCGTGCGCGATTGCAATACGACAATGCGGTAATAGATGTCGCCGGTAGGGTCGCGGTATTCGAAGGGAGCAGATACCCCTCCGACCTTCATGGTATCGATGGTGAAGTAAATATCGGGTTCCAGGTCACCGATCTCGAAGAAGGTGTTGCCGGTAGCGGGGTTGACCATGCGGCCGTCGTTATTATAGCTTTGCACATTGTCGTCGGAATACAGTTTGACTGCCTGGGAAAAGGACATAGAATCGGTTTGAAGCAGGTGGCGCACCGAGTCGAGGTGGGAACGGGCGAGTGCCAGGTCGTCATCGGTGATCTCCGGTTTGATCAGGATATGGCGAACGTGGATGGAGTTGCCACGGCGTTCCAGCATCTGGATAATATGGAATCCGAATTCGGATTCCACCACCGGAGAAATTTCGTCTTTTTCGAGTTTGAAGGCTGCCGCTTCGAATTCGGGGACATAGCGGCCGCGTTTGGCCCACCCCAGGTCGCCGCCGCCACGGGCGGAGCCGTCATCGGAGTACTTGGCGGCCAGCTTGGCAAAGTCTCCGCCGTCCATCAGCTGCTGGCGGATGTCTTCCAGCTGGCTAATAGCATTCTGGCGTTCCTCGGTATTTACTTTAGGCTTGTAAACGATCTCCCCGATCTCGACCTCCGAATTGAAATAGGGCAGGCTATCCTGAGGGATGGAGTTAAAAAACTTTTTCACTTCGGAAGGGGTGACGGTAACGCTGGCCATCACCTGGCTCCGCATCCTGTCGATCAGGATCTGGCCCTTCAGGTCTTCCCTGAACTGCTCCTTCACCTCGTTAACGGTCTGGCCGTAATAAGCTTCGAACTGCGTGACGTCATTATTCATAAAGCTGAGGATGCGCTCGATACGAGCATCCAGCTGAGCTTCCACTTCCTCTTCCGACACCTCGATACTGTCCAGTTTCGACTGGTTGAGCAGCAGCTTGTTGGCCATCAACTGGTCCATGATATTGCAGCGCAGATCTTCGGGCACGACGCCTTGCTGCGCTTCCATCAGCGCGTACTGCTCTTCCACTTCAGATAACAACACCAACTCTCCCCCGACGGTAGCAACGACCTTGTCGATGACTTCCGCCTGGGCGTGGCAGGATATGACTGCCACAATGGCCAAAAGGATGCTGAATACAGATTTCATCTACACTTTTTTTCTGATGATGCGGGGCTGTCTCAGGTGTAAGCCCTGAGAATTCCCGGCAAATATTAAGCTAAGAGCTTGTTTGGAGGCCAGCCTTTGAGCTGCAAAGGCCACTTTTTCGGTGATACTGCGTTGCTTTTTTTGACCGTACCTTTGGGTACGCTCTTCAAAAAGACGCCTTGTCTCACCAAAAAATTGACGCTTTTCGCTATCAAATCCGGCCTCCAAACAAGCTCTAAGGGTTCGCCAAGGACGCTAAAAGGTGTTTTCAAGCCATCGTTTCGCGTACTTCGCGTTGCCTTCCCGTTCTTCGCGGGAGAACCCCAGGACGTTCCCGCTAAGGACGCTAAGCAGAGCGTATAGGAGGAGCTTTTTATGTGAAAAACCTCTGCGTTCGCCGCGTCTCTGCGGTTAATTATCTGGCAGGCTTTCATTTCCCCCACCTGATCAATAATAGGTATGGATATTGTTCCTGCGCAATTCGACCTCGTACATCTCATCGATCTTTTCCTGCAGGAACTGCTCCTGGCGGCTGCGCAGGATCACTCGCCGGGCCTGCCCTTCGATATAGGACAAAGGTGCGATCTCCTTGCGGTGTTTAACTTCGAAAACGCGAAAATAATACAGGAAATCGCTATCGCGCTGGATGAGCTCCCGTTTTGATTCCACGTTATCGGCCGTGATGGTGCCGGGAGGCATTTCCATGGCGATATCGTCCACTTTATACCAGACATCTTTATCGAGCAGATGCGCAACGGCATAGATATTACAATAGTCGACCAGCTTTTCGAAATCCTCCGCCTTATTACTGTTCCACAGCTGCCGCAGGCCGTCATTTTGAGGCGCCGAAGCAGGCAGTTTGATGAAGTAACACCTGACGATGGGTGTTTCCAATTGGTACTGCTCCTTATTGTTCTCGTAAAACAGGCTCAGTTCCTCTTGTGAAACCGTGGAATCCATAAACTGTTCGATCAGTACTTTTTCGTAGTTGTGCCTGATGAGCGACGCGCGGTAGTCCCGCACCAGTTTATCGATGTTCAGGTCGCCGGGGATATTGCGCTCGGCCTGGTGCAGGATCAGGGCATCCCGTATCCAGCGCTGCGTATAAGCCTGGATGATGGCGCTGCTGTCTTCCGCCCTTGGGTTCTCCGGAAACATACCGTCCATTTCGGACAGGTAAAGGGATTTGTTATGCACCTTCGCCAACAGGCGGTCCGCTTTGTCTTGTTTGCCTTCACCTGAGCAGGAAGGGAACAGGCCGCTGGCCAGCAGGGCCAGCACGATGACGAAGAGCATGTTAGGGTTGGTCATAAGCATTGCTGTTATTCTCCCGCTACCATTCCGGAAAGCTGCAGCGGCCCGGCCGCTTCGGGAGGATGCGGCGCACCAGCCGGAGCAAGGCCCGGCGGGTGCGCCACGATCCGGGCTATTTCACGAGCGAATCGAATACTTTGTGATTCACTTTCACGGAATATTCCTTGCGCAGGCTTTCCACCCATTTGCCTTCGAGATAATCCTGGTAATCCGCCACGGCATAACCGCGGGCTTCGTCCAGCGTCTTATTGGCAGGGGGTATCGTCTTTTCTATCTTATTGAACTTGAGCGTATGCGACCTGGGGTCCGGCTCCGTTTGGGAAAGCGCTCCTGCTTTCCATTCCATGCCCCGGAAGTCCGGATAGATGCTCCGCTCCAGCGTTTTAGATTCGAAGCGCAGCATGGGGTCCTCTTCCGTGTTGAATTTGGCGAGGGCCTCCTGGGGGGTATGCGTTGCAGCATAGCTGCGCACTTCATCCAGCCTGTCCTTGTACTTGTCCTGCATCTTGTAAATGCTGGTCGTAGCCCGCTCTTCCCAACGGTATTTGCCTTCTATCGTTTTATAGAATTCGGCCAGCCCTACCGAGTCCTGGGCGGCCTTATCCCACACCAGCATTTTCGTAGCTTCAAAGAGCAGGATGCCTTCTTCGTACTCCCGCATCAGGGCCTTGAAATCAGGGTACTTTGCCTCGAGTTGTTTTTCCTCGTATTTCATGATGCTCTCATCTACGAAGGCATCGTATAACTCCTGCACAGCAGCCTTGATATCGGCTTCGCGCCCCCTGCGGATACGCTGGCGGGAAGACCGTTCGAGGTAGTCGGTAAAATCACCAAGGGTGACCTTATAATCTTTACCGATCTCGAAAAGCAGTTCGCCAGAGGGTTTTTCAGGGGCCTTCCAGCGGAAGGTCAGGAAAGTATCCGTCTGAGCGGAAGCAAATGCATCCAGCACCTTGGGGTATTCTTTGAGGTTGGACTCTTTTTTGATGCGTTCGACCAGGGCATTCCTGGCTTCTTCGAAGCGGAGGTCTCTTTTGACCTGTCCTTCTAAACGACTCTTTTCGATATTATAAGGTTGTATGCCACGGCGGCTAATTCTCCTGACGATATGCCAGCCGACGTCGGTCTGGAACGGTTTGCTGAAATCGCCGTCGTTTTCCAGCGCGAAAGCGGCATCTTCGAAGGGGCGGGAGTACTTATTGATGCCGAAAAAGCCAATGTACCCGCCTTTGGAGGCCGTATTGCCGTCTTCCGATAATTCTTTGGCCACGGCCTCAAAATCGGCGCCGGCCTTCAGCGACGCATAGATGCTTTCGATCCGTTTTTTAACGGCATCGGGCTCTGCATCCTTGCTGCGCAGCAGGATGTGGGCAGCCTCTATTTCACCACGTGCCGGGCGGCGGGCGTGTACCAACAGGAGGTGGTAACCTGCGGAAGTGCGAACCGGGCCCGCAACTTTGTTGAGCGGAGCACTATAGGCCGCTTTTTCCAGTTCGTAGAAACCGTTGGGGAACAGTGCCGTGACGTAACCGATATGGCCGCCGTTCTGTGCCGCGCTTTTGTCGTCGGATACTTCTTTGGCCAGCTTGGCGAAATCACCACCGCCGGCGAGTTGTTTTTTCACATCCATTATCTTCTGGTAGGCTGCGAGGGTATCGGCAGCGGAAGCATCTTCCTTGACGGCGACGAGGATGTGGCTGATATCGACGTCCTGCTGGATATGTTCATAGGCTTCCTGCAGGAGTTTCTCGGTAACTTCTTTATCGAGCAGATAGGAATCGGCCAGCTGACGGCGGTAACCCGCCAGTTCGTTTTTCAGCTGAGGGATGGTATCCAGTTTCATATCTCTGGCTTTCTGCACCTTGAGCTTGAATTTGATGTACAGGTCAAGGTATTCTTCCAGGGATTTCCGGGAGAAGTCGGCATCTTTCCCGTTCGTTTTGGAATAGATATAAACGAACTCAGACTGGTGCACGGGCGTCTTTTCGACTGTAAATAAAACAGGGTCATCCTGTTGTGCCCGTCCTGCCAGGGTAAAGGCAGCCACAGCCAACAGGAGGATGAAATAACGCTTTGCCATTGTATTCTTGATTTTTTTAATGGATTAGAAATTCCGGGCTTTGCCCAGGCTTTACCGCTGGGGTATACGTACAGGGCGGCAAAAAGCTCCGCAAAATTAGTAAAATAAATGTGACGTTTTGATTTATTCATGAACGTAAACCCGCCGTACCCGGGGCGATACGCTGGTAAATACTTCGTAGGGAATGGTGCCTAAGGCTTCCGCAAGTTCTGCGACGGGCAGGCCTGCTCCAAAGATCAGCACCTCGTCGCCTTCTTCGGCCTGAGGGATATCGGTGACGTCGGCCATGCTCATATCCATGCACACATTACCGATAATGGGTGCGCGCTGCTGCC
This sequence comes from Lewinellaceae bacterium, assembly GCA_020636255.1. Taxonomy (GTDB): domain Bacteria; phylum Bacteroidota; class Bacteroidia; order Chitinophagales; family Saprospiraceae; genus JACJYE01. The sequence goes on along the minus strand of JACJYE010000005.1, from coordinate 143,917 downwards.
GGATAAGAACGCTGAACCGCCCGTTGCCGGCTGCCCGTGGCAGCCCATCGGCATAACCGATACTGATGGTCGCGATGCGCGAAGCCCGGCTGAGCCGCCCGTGGCGCCCGTAACCTACGGTTTCGCCGGCAGGCAGGCTTCTGATCTGCGAGATGCGCGCCCGGAGCGTCAGCGCCGTGCGCAGTTCTTCCTGTATCAGGCCGCTGGCATCGATGCCGTATGCGCCTATGCCCAAACGCACCAGTTCCATTTGGTATTGCGGAAAGCGAATGATACCGCTGGTGTTGAGCAGGTGGCGCAACGGCCGGTAACCGATAGCCGTGGATAGTTGCTCATACAACAACTCGAAAAGCGCCGCCTGCTCATGGGTGAATACGTCGTGCTCGGGTGCTTCGCTGGCCGCCAGGTGCGAAAAGGCCGACCGGGCTTCCAGCTGCGGATAACGGGCCAGCAGGCCGATGGCCTGCTCCAGGTTGCCGGCGTCAAAGCCCAGGCGGTGCATGCCGGTATCGAGCTTGAGGTGAACAGGCACCCGCTGCGTTGCGTCCAGCGTGAAATGGCCAAAGGCCTGCATCAGCCGCGGGTTGTAAATCTCCGGCTCCAGATTGTAGCGCACTATGCTGTCGAAAACCGCTTCTTCGGGGTTGAGCACGATAATGGGCGCCTGTATCCCACCTTCCCGCAATTCTATACCTTCGTCGGCATAGGCCACGGCCAGATATCCTGCTTTATGGAATTCCAGCGCACGGGCCACCTCCAGGCTCCCGCTGCCATAGGCGGCGGCCTTAACCATGACGATCAGGCCCGTATCGGGCTTCAGGTATCGCTGAAAGGCCCGGATATTGTGGATCAAAGCGCTGATGTCAACTTCCAGTTCCGTTTGGTGGACCTGCTTCGACAGGCGGCGTGCAATGCGTTCGAAAGCGAAAGGGCGGGCGCCTTTTACCAGTATCGCCTCTCCCTGGAAATCGCCGTGCCGCTGCTGTGCCAGAAAACTGTCCGTATCCGGGAAAAAGCGGGCATCGGCTGCAGCAGGCAGGAAGGGCGCCACAGCGGGCACCTCCCCGCCGATGCCTATGAAGCGCTGCACGCCAGCCTCGCGCACCAGCCGCCCCACTTTAGCGTATAACTGCTGTGCAGGTTCTCCGCTTTGCAGGATATCCGACAGGATGAGCGTGCGGTGGGCGTACTGCTTGCGCCCCAGATAGGCCAGGGCGGCTTCCAGCGCCGTGAGGTCGAGGTTATAACTATCGTTAATGATGCTGCAGTCGTTGATGCCGGCGCGGACCTCCAGGCGCATGGCCACCTGCTCCAGCTGGGGCATCCCGTCGGCCATAGAGCTGGCAGGCAGGCCCAGGTACAGCATCACCGCAAAGCAGTGCAGGGCATTTTCAATGGAAGCTTCGTCTGTAAAAGGGATCTCAAAAGCGAAAGCCTGCCCTTTGTATCGGGCTTCTATCTTTGTCGAGCTGCCCCCTGGTACTACAGTAAGGATGCGAATATCGGCCGCTCCGCTTCTGGACCACGACAGGGTTGGGATACCCGTGGCCTGTATTTCACCGTTCAACTGTTCATCTTCGTTACAATAGATAAGCACATCGGCCCCTGCGAACAACTGCAATTTTTGGCGGATCTTGGCCTGCCGGCCAGGGAAGCCTTCCTGATGGGCCTCGCCGATATTGGTGATCAGCCCGATGGTACAGCGGATAACGGCCGCCAGTTTTTCCATTTCTCCCATCCGCGAAATACCGGCCTCGAAAATGGCGAGGCTGTGCGCGGCTTCGAGCTGCCAGACGGAGAGCGGCACGCCGATCTGCGAATTGAAGCTTTTGGGGCTGCGGGCAATGCGATAGTCCCGGTGCAGCAACTGGAAAAGCCACTCTTTGACGATGGTCTTGCCGTTGCTGCCGGTAATGCCGATCACCGGCAACCGGAACCGGCTGCGGTGGAAGGCAGCCACTGTCTGAAGTGCGGCCACGACATCGGAAGCATGCCAGAAACTGGCCTCGGGAAAAGGCGCTGCATTGAATGTACCGGAAACGACAAAATGCCGTACCCCTTTCTCATAGAGTTCGCCGATGAAGTACCGGCCGTCGTGGTGTGCGCCAGGGATGGCAAAAAAAAGGCTGGATGCGGGGTTTTGGAGCAACCGGCTGTCCGTCAGCAGATACCCTATAGAACCGGGCGTACCGCGTTGCAGGTAAGGAAGGCCTAGCGCTTGGTTAATTTCTTCGGTAGTGTAGGAGGTATACATTTCAGTAGGTACGTTATCAGCCGGCTGCCCTGAAGGCGGCGCACATACTGCCGCGCTCCGTCAAAGGTCGAACCCGATATCGCGGCGGTAGTATTTACCCTCGTACCGGATCTTTTCGGCATTGCTCATGGAGCGGGCCAGCGCCTCGTGGAAATCGGCGCCATAGGAAGTAAGGGCCAGCACGCGGCCGCCGTTGGTCACGATTTTATCGCCCTCCTGCCGGGTGCCGGCATGGAACACAATAGAGCCTTCCACCTCATCGATACCCGTGATGGTTTTTCCTTTCTCATAATCGCCCGGGTAACCGCCTGAGACCAGGATGACGGTGGCGGCGGCTTCCTGCCCTATTTTGATCTCGATCTCACTAAGGTTGCCGTCATCGAGTGCCATCATCAGTTCGACGAGGTCGTTTTCGAGACGGGGCAGGACGGCCTCCGTTTCGGGGTCGCCCATTCGGCAGTTGTATTCGATGACGTAAGGGGTATTACCCACTCTGATGAGCCCGAAGAAGATAAAGCCAACATAAGGGGCATTCAATTCCTGAAGCCCGGTGATGGTTGGGCTGATGATCCAGTTCTCCACTTTTGCCATCAGCTGGCTATCGACAAAAGTAACGGGAGAGACGGCGCCCATGCCGCCGGTGTTCAGGCCGGTATCGCCTTCGCCGATGCGTTTGTAGTCTTTGGCGATAGGGAAGAGCTTGTATTTTTTTCCGTCCGTGATGACGAAAACGGAAAACTCGATGCCGTCCAGGAATTCTTCCACCACTACCCTGCTGCTGGCCTGGCCGAACTTGCCGGAGAGCATCGCCCGAAATTCGGCCTTAGCTTCTTCTGCCGAGCTACAGATCAGGACGCCTTTGCCGGCCGCCAGGCCGTCGGCTTTTAACACTATGGGAGGCGGTTGTTGATCGATATATGCCAGGCCATCCTCCAGTTGATCGGCCGTAAATTCGGCATAGGCCGCCGTGGGGATATCCCGTTCCATCATGAAACGCTTGGCAAAGGCCTTGCTGCCTTCGAGCTGGGCGCCCGTTTGAGAAGGCCCGATCACGCGTAGCTTTTCCAGGCCGGGCTGGGCTTTCAGGTAATCGTAAATGCCGCGCACCAGCGGCTCTTCCGGCCCTACGACGACCATATCGATGGCCTGGCCGATGACGAACTTTCCGACGGCTTCAAAATCGTTGGGCTGCATGTCCACATTGACACCTACGGCAGCTGTGCCGGCATTGCCCGGAGCGATATAAAGCTGCCCGCAATGGGGGCTTTGGCTGATCTTCCAGGCAAAAGTATGTTCGCGGCCGCCGCTGCCGAGCAAGAGGATCTTCATGAGCTGGCTCGTTTTCCTGCAAAGATGGGAAAAAATGTCGAAGGCTGAATCGTGTGCTTTTCCATAATGCTTCTTGATATGCCTTGGGCCATACTTTACCAAGGGCTAAAGAAAATGTGTCAATTACTCATTTGTACTTTTTTTCGACATTATTCCAGACGTATTTGCACCGCAAAATCACTCACCTAAAACTAGTGCAAAATGGAAGTATTAGCATTAAAAAAACAAATTCAAACGGAAAAAACAAATTGGCTGGCATTGACGCAGGAGCTTGGAAAGAATTTTGAAAAGCGGGCCGCACATTACGACCAAACCGGCGCCTTCGTGGTTGAGAATTACGAACAGCTTAAAGCCCACCGTTTTTTTTCCGCCATGATCCCGGAGGAATTGGGCGGAGGTGGCATCAGCCATGCTGAGATGTGCGACATCATCCGCACCATCGCTCATTATTGCAGTTCAACGGCCCTGGCGTTTTCCATGCATCAGCACCTGGTGGCCGCCACTGTCTGGAAATATAAGAAAAAAGGTGAAGGCGCGGCTTTGCTGAAGCGCGTAGCTGAAGAACAATTGGTGTTGATCAGCACCGGCGCCAGGGACTGGCTGGAATCAAACGGCGAAATGGAGAAAGTGGAAGGAGGATATCTTTTTTCCGGGAAGAAATATTTTGCCAGCCAATCCGCCAAAGGAGATATCGCCATCACGAGTGCGCCCTGGCTGAACGATAATAATGAGTGGCAGGTGCTGCATTTCGGGGTTTCTATGAAGGCGGAAGGTGTACATGTCCTGGACGACTGGGATGTTTTGGGCATGCGGGCCACGGGGTCGCAGGGCATACAATTCGATCGGGTATTCATTTCGGATACGGCCATTTCTTTAGCGAGGCCAAGAGGGGAATACCATCCCGTTTGGGATGTCGTCATCACGGTCGCTATGCCCCTGATCATGTCGGCTTATGTTGGCACGGCGGAAAAGGCGGTTGATATCGCCATGTCGATCGGTAAGCAGTACCACCGAAATGAGAGCCATATCACCTATATCGCCGGCAAGCTGCACAATAGCCTGCTAAGCGCCCAAACACAATGGAAAGCCATGCATGCACGGGCCAATAACATCGATTTCATGCCCGATGAAAATATCACCGTCGATATGCTGAGCTTAAAGACCAACGTATCGGAGGCCGCGAAGCACACCGTCAGCGAGGCCATGGAAGCCATCGGCGGGCAAAGTTTCTATAGAAAAAATGTACTGGAGCGTTTGTTCAGAGATGTACAGGCTGCCGGCTTCCATCCATTGCCCAAATGGGATCAATATGCTTTTACGGGGGAAAGGCTGCTGGCCAGATATTAATAAACCGGAATACCTCACCATGCATGGATCATCCCGAAAATTCGGGATGATCCATGTTTTTATGTGTGCCGCCCTGAAATCCCTCCTTCCCTTGCAACTTTTCCTCATACCATCCGTCACACCTCTGTAAAACTCAAGTTTCACAACCCAAAACCCTATTGCCCATGCGTTTCACCCTTTTATCGATGCTCCTCTGTTGTTTTCAACTTCTCTCTGCACAGTCCCACATCGTTATTTCCGGCACCATCACCGATGCGGATAACGGCAGGCCGCTGGCCTATGCCCATGTCGGCATCCCAGAAAGAGGCATCGGCACCACCGCCGGCGAGGATGGGAGCTTCACCCTCAAGGCCCCCGAACAATACGCCCAGTCGAAACTGTCGGTTTCCTTTATCGGTTACGCCACCTATGAGCGCTCGTTGAGCGCCCTGCAGAGCCCGGTTAACATCCGGCTCAAGGCCGTCCCGACAAGCCTTCAGGAAGTCATCGTCATGGATGAAAGCGCGGTGGAGGATATCATCCGCAGGGCCGTGCGCCGCATCCCCGACAACTACCCCGACAGGCCCAGCTCTTCGACGGCCTTTTACCGGGAATCCAGGACGAATGCCCAGATGGAATACCTCTACATTGCGGAAGGCGTGCTCAATATTTATAAAACCAGCTATCGCAACGACAAGGAAGGCCAGGTGGGGCTCATACAGGGGCGCAAGGTCATCTTGTCAGGCGATGATGAAACGGTACAGCACCCTGGTTTTTCCTCGGGCCACATGGCGGCCCACCGCTTTGATTTTGTCAAGAACCGGGAGGACTTCATCGATGAAAGTTATTTCCCCGAGTACCAGTACTGGATAGAGAACATCACCACCTACGAAGGCCGGCCGGTCTATGTGATCCGATTCGACAAGGCGGAAGGGGGCAAAGGGCGTATGAAGGGGGCCCTTTATATCGACACCCTTTCTTATGCGTTCCTGCGCGCACAATTCGAGATACTACCGGAAGGCCTGTCCAAGGCAAACGATTACCCGCTCTATTCCGGCTCCTGGAAAGCCAACCGCTATACCGTCAACTACCGCAAGGTAGACGGCGCCTGGTACTTTAGCAACGCCCTTCGCGAAGGCGTTTACCGCGACGGCGGCATCTATAGCAACGAGATCACCTCGACAGAGCTGCAAACCGGCCGGGGCAAACCTGTACCTTACATCGAAAGACTGGACCGGGGCGATGAATTCCTCGACATTACCGGCAGCTATGACGAAGCCTTCTGGCGCGACTACAATACCACGCCTCTGAGCGCGGCACTACAAACCGCTGTGCAGGTGCGCAACCAGGAGAAAGCTCAGGAGGTTTTTGACAGCACCTTTATCGTACGCCTGCAAACGCGGCGCGACTCCGTGTTGCGCTCGCAGGAGTCCGGCTCCGAATTCATGGGCAAGGTTACTCCGCCGATGGAAAAAGCCGATGGTTTCAAATGGCGGTTCCAGTCGTCGGTAGGGCTGGGCGCGCATTTCCTGGAAACCCAGGCTGCCGATATGCGGCTGGCCTACCTGGAATCGGCCGACGGGCCGGCCATACTGGAAAGCGCGGGCCGTCTTAACGCGCGCAGCTTCGAGCCCACTTACCATCTGGAATTCAGCCTCTTTTTCAAGCCCCATCTCTTCATCCGCGGCGGATGGTCGCGCGACCTGTACAACAGCATCTACCGGGAGCGTTCACTGGGCCTGGGTACGCAGTTCAACCTGTCGAAAGGCAGGCCCCTGTTCGTACGGGCCATAGCCCAGCACAGCAACCACAAGTACGCCCGGCTGCTGGGCCAGGCCAATAACGATTACGGCAAGTTTAAGGCAGAGGGGAAAAAGATCAACGCCAACAAGGTAAATATGTATTACGGCAGCCGCACCCACAACCTGAAGCTCTCGCTGGAAATGGCGCTGGAGCTCAACCCTGGCCTCGAATTCTTCGTCAGGGGTTCCTATTGGCTGCCCTTCGCACGGCAACAGCACATCTACCTGAAGGAAAGGCAACAGCTGTTCCCCAAAAAGGTGCGTATCCCGTTAAGTGATGAAGTGCTTGTAGAGCGCAACGGGGAAGCCTTCGACGGCCGTATTACCGAAAACCAGTCGCTGGCCGTTACCGTAGGGCTGGTATTCAAATAAGCTCTGAAAAAAGCAGGCTCCGGCCGTTCAATCCTCATCATCGCCTTCGGAGCCCAGGATGTCGATGGGGCGGTCGATGCTTTCCTGCAGGGAAATGAAGGTCTCGGTGCGCTGAATGCCCGAGATCTTCTGGATCTTGTCGTGCAGCACTTCGCGGAGGTGGTCGGTATCGCGGCAGACGATCTGGGCAAAAATGCTGTACAGGCCTGTCGTATAGTGCGCTGCAACCACTTCCGGTATCTTCTCCAGCTCGAGGGCGACGTCATCATAGAGGGAGCTCTTGTCGAGGTAGATGCCCAGGAAGGCACATACGTCATAGCCCAGCTTACTATAATCCACGGCGAGGTTATATCCTTTAACAATACCGGCATCCTCCAGTTTTTTCATACGGACGTGGATCGTCCCTCCGGAAACGAACAAATGTTTGGCAATGTCGGTGTAAGGCTGTTTGGCATTGCGCATCAGAATGGAGAGGATCTGCTTATCCAGTTTATCGATATCGGTACCTTTTGACATACTGCTGTACAATTATTAATTTCTTATCCAATTTAACCGTTTGGCTTTGTAGTTTCAAAGAATTCTTAAAAATCTTTTTATTTTTTGATATTTTATCAATTTTCCCCGTACCAATTTCATTGTTAATGGGACAATAGTAGTGTTCAAAAAATAGTATGCCGTTTTGTATTTTGGTGATCAGGCTTGTCCTCCAGCCCTTTCTGTAGCTGCCGGCCTGTGCCTGTTCACCGAAAACGGCATTCTGTTTTTTGAGGGTGTTCAAGCGGAGTGCAGCTCCCTCTTAATGCTTTGCTTCCCTTCTGGCCGCCTAAAAAGAGCCTGTCTGTGGGATATGCATTACAAACAATATCTCAAAAATTGGTACCTTTGGGGCGCTGCTCAAATGCCCAGATTACGGGTAGCGGCAACCAACCTAATCGCTGAAATATGAAGCTGAACACCCTCTTTCAGGCCTTACTCCTGATGACGGCTATCCTGATACTTCACGCCTGCGGGCAGGAACCCGGGAGCGAGAAAGCACTCCTTTACGGCAAGTGGGAGCTCAAGGAAGCCAGCCGTAACGGCAGCCCAACTGAGTCATTGGCTGGCCTGTATTACGAGTTCCTCGAAAATGATTCTATGGACACCAACCTGCCTCTGGCGCCCGGCAAATCGATGTACGAACTGGATGGCAACAGCCTGCGCCAGGCCGCCGGCCCCGATGAAATAGAGTACACCATCGAATCTCTTGACGAATCTAACCTGGTGCTGGCCACCGTGTTGCGCAATACCAATTTCCGGTTTGTGCTCCAGAAACAGCCTTCCCAGTAAAAGCTATGCTGGCCATTGTAGCCTCTACCAACCCTGTCAAACAACGTGCTACGCTGCTCGCTTTTCAGGAAGCATTCGGCCCTGACATTGAAGTGAAGGGTGTGTCCGTAGCTTCCGGCGTTAGCCATCAACCCCTGTCCGATGTAGAAACCTTCCGGGGCGCTCAGAACAGGGCCCGCAATGCCCGGGATAAGGCGCCCGGCGCCAGCTTTTGGGTCGGCATCGAAGGCGGCGTGGCCGATACGGAACTCGGGATGGAAGCCTTCGGCTGGGCTGTCATATACAGCGAGAACGCTGAAGGCCTTGCCCGCAGCAACACCTTCTTCCTGCCTCCGGCAGCAGCACTGGCCATCAGGGCAGGCGGCGAGCTGGGGCCTATCATGGACGAGCTTTTCGGCCAGCACGATACCAAGCAAAAAGGCGGGGCGATCGGCCTGCTTACCAACGGGATCTTCAGCCGCCAGGACCTCTACCAACAGATGGTGCTGCTGGCCCTCATCCCATTCCTGCAACCGGATTTGTACAACTGGCAAACTTTGTAACGTCTCTTTGACCTTACCCTGAGGCTCCGCTACAACGGCATTTCGTCCACGGGCGATGCCCGTGGCTGTGCTGTTAACGCCCTTTGGGCGAGATGGCTGGCTCCGCCATAACGGCATTGCGTCCACGGGCGATGCCCGTGGCTGTGCTGTTAACGCCCTTTGGGCGAGATGGCTGGCTCCGCCACAACGGCATTGCGTCCATGGGCGATGCCTGTCCCGTCCTTTAAACCGCCCCCAATCTTCCCATCACCAAGTCAGCTGATCCCCCTTTCACCCCGTCTCCCCATCTGATCCCTGGCCGCGAGGCGAACCGATGAACGCAGAGCTGCCTCGCACCCCAACTATCCTGGCCATAACTTGGAAATCCGCCGGTTTTTGGGTAAATTAATATAGCTAAGATGTTCGCCGATTTTGCGAGAGGGCCGGCCTTTCCGCCCGTACGAATATCTGAAAACTGACTTATTGCGATTTTTGGTAAGCTCCGGCAGTTGGAAAAGCTTATCTTTAAAAGACGAAAATCAGTCGACTATGAAAACCAGGAAAAGTATTCTTACGCTCGTGGCTGTTCTGGGATTCTGCTACGCGTCGTGGGCCATCGACGCGAGCGTATCCTACGCCACTTTTAAAAGCCCAAAGCAAAATTATATTGAGGCCTACCTCTATATTTCCGGCAGGTCGGTCACCTTTCTGCCGGTTTCGGATTCAGCCTACCAGGCCCGGGTTGAAGTCACCATATTGTTCAAACAGGACGGAGAGATCGTCAAAGGGGACAAATACAGCCTGAGCAGCCCTGTTACTGCTCAGCCCACCGATTTTATCGACCTGAAGCGCTACGGCCTGGACAATGGCGTTTACCAGCTTATTGTGGCCGTCAGGGACCTGAACCAGCCTGAGAACGCCAAAGAATTCCAAACGGAGTTCAGCATGGACTACGCCGGCGATAACGTCCAGCAGTCCAGCCTGCAGCTGCTGGCTTCCTATCAGCGTTCAACCGATGACAACAACCCCTTCGTCAAGAACGGGCTCCAGCTCGAACCATTACCGTACAACTTCTACGGGCGGCATGCCTCTACGCTCATTTTCTACAATGAGGTATACAACACCGGCCAGGCCGTTGGCGACGACTTTCTGGCCACCTACTACATCGAAAAAGCCGGCGACGCGAACGACGAGCATCCCGAACTCGTCATGATCGGGCACAAGCGCCAGCAGGCTCAGCCCATTGTGCCGATGCTGATCCAGATGGACATTTCCAAAGTGCCTTCCGGCAATTATTACCTCGTGGTAGAGATCCGCAGCCGCACCAAAGAACTGCTCAGCAGGAAACAGCTCTTCTTTCAGCGCAGCAACCCCTTCTTTGCCGAGGAAAGCGTGGAACTGGCCAACGTCAACATCGCAGAGGAGTTCGTCCAGAAGCTCAACCCCCAGCAGCTTGAATACAGCCTGCGCGCCCTGACCCCCAAACTTCCTACCTCCGATGTGGAGATGGTGAACAGCATGATGCGCCAGAAGAACGTCGATGGCCAGCGCCTCTACCTGTTCAGCTTCTGGGCAAGGGAAAACCCGAACAAGCCGGAATTCGCTTATCAGAAATACATGGAAGTGGCTTCGGCCATTGACGAACAGTTCAACTCCGGCTTCCGCCACGGCTTCGAGACCGACCGCGGTTATATCTACCTCAAATACGGCCAGCCGGATGACATTGAACTCCGCAATACCGAGCCTTCCGCACCGCCTTATGAAGTGTGGACCTACTACCAGTTTCCGCGCACCAACCAGAACAACGTGAAATTCATTTTCTACAACCCCTCGCTGGCGCCCGGCGATTTCCAGCTGCTCCACTCTACTGCTATCGGCGAGCTGAACAACCCGCAATGGCAACGCGAGCTCTACCGCGACGTCCCCGGCGAGATACAGGGTTCTGACTATTTTGAGGGCACCGACATGCAGGATAATTTCAACCGCAACGCCAACCGGGTGTTCCGGGATTATTAATACTGCCCTGGCCGACAGCAGGGCCTGCACACCGACAAAACCCGATGCGCAGGCCCTGCTATTTTCCTCCCGATTTTTGCGTAGCTTTCCAGAGAAATTCTGACAAACATGGAACGTCTACGCCCTTTCGAGATCCTGCTTGGAGAGACCATATTGTATCTGCTGATCTGGATGGCCAACGACTACATGGCCTCTATGCTCAGCCTTATCTTCGGCGGCATTTTCCTGCTCATCCTGCTTGTCTCACTGGTGGTCGAGCTGGTAGAACGCTCGCGGGTGCCGCGATGGTACTTTACCTTCATGGGCGTATCAGTGATCGCCCCTATCCTGGCGGCGGTGTTGTATTCCCTGTTCAGCGGAGGGATGGGATGGATGGCAGAATAGGCATAACAACTTCGCTCAATCCATCCTGTTGTATACGATGGTCATAGGGAAGGGGTTTCCATAGGCATCCTGCATGTTGAAAGTGATCCGCATCCGCTTTCTGCCGAGCTCATCTATCGAGCCCTGGCTGTAATAGGCGCCCTGGGTATAGATCATATCGCCTTCGATGTAGTACGTATGGTATTCCGCCTGGTTGAAGCCGCTGGTGACGGTGAGGTTGCCGTCGCGGCTGAAGGTGTACGTATAGTTCAGCATATCGAGCATGTTCTGATACTCTGCGCCCATTTGCCGGAAAGAAACGCCGTTGGACTGTATGTCGGCCACCGACCAGGAGCCGACGATGCGCCTTTCGTATGACGATGCTGCGGGAGCAGCAGGCTCCGCCGGTTCATCCTCGTCTTTCGAATAGCTGGATTGCCCCGTAGCAGATTGATCGGTGGAGCCGTAATCCGATGAGGGATAATTCGCGCCGGAATCAGGCCTATAAGAGCCGCCATCGTCAAAAAGGCCCGACTCGTAGGCCGCCACCACGGCGATGGATGCCACCACCACGAAGCCGATCAGCATAAAAAGCCAGGTAAAGCTGCGTTTCTTTTTCGGCCTGGAAGTAGCTGAAGGCCTGGCTACCGGCTGGCGTTGCGCCACAGGCCTGGAGACGGCGGGGGCAGCGCCCATTTGTTGCGTTTGAGGCTGTGGCGCCGGCCGGACGAGGCGCTGGCGGCAGACCTTGATGAGGTCTTCCACCCGGGGGTCATCGCCGGTTTTCAGGGCTTCGTTGAAATACTGGAGAGCCAGGCGGTAGTTGCCTCTGTCCATCGCCTGCCTGCCGCTGTCGAAATACTGCAGGAAGGTGATGCCATTGGTACAAAGGTTGACCTGTTGTTCAATATAATCGTACGAAGGGGCGAAGCCCTCCATGTAGTAGTGCAGGCTTTCGCGGTAGAGCTCGCGCGCCTGTTCCAGTTTTTTATCCAGAAACAAAGCTTCCGCCTCATTGATGCGCTCCTGGAACTGGCGCAGGATGCCCTCCCGCTCCTCGTCTTTTTTGCCGAGCTCCTCCAGCACTTTACGGCGCTCCATCTGCTTGTCGTGCAATGCCTCGAGGCGGTGCTGGGCCTGGGCCAGGTATTTGCCCGTGCCGGCGTATTTTTTCAGGTAGTTCTCATAGGCCAGCTCGCTGTCCTTAGCCTTGGCGTTTTCCCAGAAGCTGTCCTCCCTCAGAGCATCCAGCCGCCGTTCGGCCTGAGTAATGTACTTGCCGTCGGGGTAGTACGTGAGGTAGTCCTGGTATGCTTTTACCGAGTCTGCTGCCTGGACGTTCTTCCAGAAATCCTCTTCGCTGATCTTCAGGTGGAAAACGAACTCTCCGTTTTCGTCGGCGGAATTCTGTACGCGCCCTTCCACCGGGCTCTGGTTGGCCTTTCCGGCCACGTATTCCTTGATGCGCTGTACCAGTTCGGTGGTATTCAGGGCCTCCTTGGTGTTCTTTTTCAAGTAGGTGATGACGCCTTCGGCAAAAGGGCTGTTGTGGCCGGGCAAACCATCGGACACTGCTTCGAGCCGGCCCGAGCTGATGATGCGGCGCGACCGGTATTGCTCGTCCATAGCGGTGCTACGCTTACGGACGACCAGCGAGCCGGAGAAGCAGGAGTCGATGACCAGCAGGATGTGCTGCGCTTCTATGGCGTTGATCCATTTGATGATGTCGGAATTGGAAATGTAGCGGCCCGAGCTGTCGGGCCGGGCATCGACAGGCACCCAATGCCCCTCGTCGAAGTCTTTGTCGTAATGGCCATGGCCGGAATAGTACAGGATCAGGTTGTCATTAGCCGTTATGCGGCGTTTCAGGGTGCGGATGGAATCCCTGATCTTGTCCTCCGTAGCATCCCTGTCGAATAGCCGGATGACGTTCTCGGTGTCGAACTGGTACTGCTGGGTCAGGACGTTGACGAATGTATCGGCGTCCTTTACCGCATTGTGGAGCTTGTCCCAGTATTCGTAATCATCAATTCCGATAGCCAGGATGTAGTTTACCGCCCGTTGCGGGTCATACCCCGTTTCGGAGCCCGACAAGTCTACCCCTCTATTCATGGTGTATGGGTTTTTAGGTTGCTTCCCTGCAAGATAAGCAATTATGGGTGTTTATGTCAATGCTCCGGCCTATCGGGATGCCGGCGTTGCGCTATATCTTTCCACAAAGGCCTTCATCTCATCCACCATTCCCGGCGAGCCGATGGCGATGGTCGTGCGTTCGTGCAGGTGTGCAACCGGCATGTCGAGTATGCGTTCGAGCTGGCAGGTGATGGCCTTACCGCCGGCCTGCTCGACGATGAAGGACAAGGGGTTGCACTCGTAGACCAGGCGCAGCTTACCCTGCGGATATTTCCGGGTATTAGGATAGAGGAATATCCCCCCCTGTAGCAGGATGCGGTGGATATCCGACACCATGGACCCGATATAGCGCAGGCCCAGGTTCATATCCGAGCAGTGGTCGATATAGCGGCGCATTTCCACATCGAACTTGAGGTAATAACCCTGGTTGACCGAATAGTGCCCACCCCTGCCGGGGATCTGAATATCGCGATGCGACAGGCAGAACTCGCCGATGGTGGGGTCCAGAGTAAAGCCGTTGACCCCCCGGCCGGTGGAGTATACGAGGATAGTAGAAGTGCCGTACAGCACATAACCCGCCGCAACCAGTTGGGTGCCGTTCTGCAGGAAGTCCTCCATTTTACAGGTTCCATCCGGGTCGCTGATCCGGCGGTAGATGCCGAATATGGTGCCTACGGAAACATTCACGTCGATATTGGAGGAACCGTCGAGCGGGTCGAAAACGACGACATACTTGGAGGTTTTGGAAGCGACCGATTGTATGGGGATGAAATCTTCCAGCTCTTCAGAAGCAATGCCGCAGCACTCACCGCTGTTCTTGAGGCAATCGATGAGCTTTTCATTGGCGTAGAGGTCCAGCTTCTGAACGTCGTCGCCGGAAGCATTTTCCTCGCCGGCGACGCCAAGGATACTCACAAGCCCGGCCTTATTCACTTCCCTGTTGACAATTTTTGCGGCGACGCCTATATCGCGCAGCAGGCCGGTCAGTTCGCCGGAAGCAAATGGAAAATCCTTCTGCCTGCGAATGATAAACTCATCCAAGGTTATAATTCGGTTCATAATAGGCCAGGTTTATCGGTATATCTTGTTTAGAAATAAATATAGGAGTATTGCAGAAAAAACACCGAAGCACCCGAACAATTTATGAAACAATATTCCTTACCTCATTTTATTGCTTTATGACTTTGGCCAAATCCTTACGCCCTGCATGCTCTATGTAGACGAAATACAATCCTGCCGGGAACTTTGTTAAATCCATTCGGTTCTGATGAATAGACGGGCAGCCCAGTAATTGCCCTTTAGCATTGAAAAGGGACACCGTAATATCCATAATGTCGGCTGGGGCCGAAAAGTACAGAATCCCCTCGGTAGGATTAGGGTAAAGAAGCAAAGCTGACGAATTATTCGTGGAACTCACGCTGCGTACTCCCAAAAATTCGACACCCCCATCATAATCGACCTGTTTAAGCCGGTAGTAGTGAATACCAAATGGTATATTTTCGTCTTTGAAAGCATATTGATGAGGCGTCTGGGAATTACCATAACCATCCACCCAGCCAATGCTCTCAAATTTCTTACCATCAGAACTTCGATGTATTTCAAAGCCTTTATTGTTATGCTCGGTGGCAGTGGCCCAACTCAACAGGGCATCGCAGCCTTCATTACGAGCCGTAAAATATACGAGTTCAACAGGTAAGGGTGAGGTCGCTTCGATGACTAATGGGATATTAAAAAAGCCGGCAGCCTGGACACTCATGATAGGATCATCTACATCCGAATTATCCCCATCCAGGTCAGGTTGTACAGAAAAACTCGATACGGTATACCCCCCCGGATCCAAACTATAGGTTGCCACCGTTACATAATTGTTCTGTATCCAGTTTTCAGGGCTGACCAGAGACGTACTGTTCATGGTAATGATACCTGACTCATTTGGGAGCAGCATAGTGTAGTTGGTAGTGACACTCGTTATTCCATCCACGCCACTACCCGTTAGCCTCATATTGATACTGCTAATACGCTGGGATGTAGTTGGCACATTGGCAACAGTGTTCATGATCTGAACCAGAAGCTGGTCTGAATCGTCATCTACTACAAGGCGTACAGTAAACTGGGCAGCGGCCTGCCGGTAGCCAGCCAGAAGGAAGAGAATCAGAAGAGCTATGTTTTTCATGTTTATTTAATTTTATTAGAGGCCGTTACAAAATCATAGGTGCTTGACCCCGAGCTAAAGGCACGAAGATTCAAGGCAAATGAGCTTCCCTTTCCCCGGTGATGGAAAAGTCCAGGATCTGCAGAATAGATTCCCGGTCGTTAGTTCCGCCATTATATGAAGTCTTTCCATTGAGGTTTACATCCTCGCTTTGATACGTGAGGCCTTCATTGAGGATATCGAAATTCAGCTGCGCCAGCACAGCTTCCCGGTCGTTGGTGCCGCCATTATAGGTCACCTTGCCATTGCCATTAGCATCCCCGCCCCAAAGCACCCGAACGCCATTGGCTGTAGTCGTTGGAGTATTGGCACTAACCAATGGATTACCCCAAATGGAAACGGAAGACATATCCAGAGTTCGCGTTCCTACAGTCAAGGCAACCGCGTCATTGGTAATGACCCCCAGGTGATTCCGGTGTTTGATGACCACATAATAATTTCCATCTGCAACACCGGCAAAGTTCATTCTAAGGCCGTCGGCCGACTTCACCGTTCCGTCATTCAATAAGAGGGCGGCTGTGGCAGCTACAACTGTTGTTGCAGACTCCGGGCCAGTTCCTGACCGAAGTTCAATTTTAACCCAATCTACAGCTGTAACTGGAATTGAGCTCGCTGAAACCCCCACTCCATAAGGGTCTGACAAGGGGATTATGCTGTTGATATCGGTACGCATAGCCGTACCTGAAACGGGCATAGCTCCTTGCAGCCTTAGCCCTGAGATATCCAGGTATTTTCCAACGTCTTTAAAGTAAACCGTATAATCTTCAGCTTGTCCATAGGTTCCAATGTGGCATGCATTTGCAGGAACAGCTCCATATCTGGAAAGTACTCGCATTCGGATCCCTTTGTCCAGGGCTATGCCGGAAGTAGGAGTAGTAAAGGACAGTGTCCGGGTGCCAACCGTATTGGCAGGAAAGGAAATGGCCAGCTCTCCTGGCTCAAATGCACCATCATCGTCGTAATCGATGTATACACTAGCTCCTTCGGGATTGGTTATACCGGTACTGATGGATACGTTATAGGAAACTCCGGGTTCCATGAGCGTCCAATCCGTGCAAGTGTAATCTTGATAATAGCCATCATTACCCGAGCTCAGGTGATCTATGTCTCCGAGGGCAACCCAGGATATTCCAATACCGAAATTGTTGTTGAGGTTTGAATTGGAGGAAAGCGTACAGCCAGTGCTCAAAGTTGGCTCCCCGTTCATTACCAGGATGTATTTAACGATCTGAGCTGCACCATTATTCACGGTTAGTGTTACGGCATAAAGCCCAGGGCTGCTATAGGTGTGAGAAGGGTTTTGTGTAGTGTAATCCGTGATCCCATCGCCGTCAATATCCCAGGCCCAGGCGTTATTGGGCCTTAAACTGGCATCGATAAAATCTACTGAAAGGCTCCCTGAACAACTGATGCTCTGATCTGGCGATAAAGCAAAATCTGCAATGGAAGTAGTTACAAAAATATCAGTAGTAAATAAACCTCTGCCATGGGTAGACACTACGACCATTTTATCGGCAGGCCGGTACTTCAGCATCGTTGCCCTGGTATGGGCCAAGTTGGTATTGCTGGGGCCCCAGTCAGGCGAGCTGCTTGTGCCAGCCCCAAAGTTATCCGTACTCCATACCCCCATCTCTGTTGCCAAAAGCACTTCGTCGCGGTTTTCCGGGTTATAAAGAGCCCAGCGCACGGGAATATCGGGCAGATTACCTTCTTTGCTGTACCAATGGGCGCCACCATCCGTAGTTTCCCAAACGGATATCACGCCAAAATTGGAATACGTAACCAAGATGTGACCATCATCAGCGCCGACGTCGATGGAGGAGGTCCAACCGGCAGTTGTGATTGGCACCATTCCATCATCAATCCGGGTTAGCAGAGGCGACCCGGTACTGGCATTCGTGAATTTATATATTCTGCCGTTGGAGATGCCCAAGAACAAGACATCATCATAGGGGCTCATTTTCAAAGCAGACACTTTTGCATTGCCCACTGAAATGGGCAGGTCTGCATTGGTGATTGTGGCATCTATGCCCGAGATGCGCTTCAGATTATCAGCATCTGCTGCCGAATAATATATTTTCCTTTGTGAGTCGTATTCGCTGGGATTGATAAAATGGCCGGTGCTTTCCGTGATCATGGAAGGGAAAGTAAGCCCCCCGTTCAGTGAACGGTAAATGTTATTGTAGATATATTGTGTGATTTGAATATTGGGGTCAAGCTGATCTATATGGCAAAAAGAGCCATCCCCTCCGGTGACCTCAACCGTGCTCCCAGTTTGAGGGTAATTGAACTGTTGTGTTCCATTATCTTGTGCTCCGGCGAGAAAATACTGGCTATTCACTTCATTTTTAGTGGCACAGGTATAGAACTGGGTTACGTTATATCCTGAGTTCCTGCTGGCAAAGGCCGGCGTAGCAGATACATCTCCCGCGTTTATAGAATAATAAATACCTCCATCATTCCCGAAAATAACTTCGTCGCCCGCTCCCGGCCTGAATTGAATAGCATGCTGATCGGCATGTACTTCTGGCTTGCCAAACCCTCCATACCAGTGAGATATACCCGACCAGGAGGCCCCTCCATTCGTCGTCCTGTGCAGGTCAATCCCGCCGGCTATAACTACATTGGGGTTGGTGGGATGTACAGCCAGGATCAGGTCATAACCACTCTGGCCTCTGGTGAAGTAGGTCATTGCACCGTCGACCGTTAACGGAACAGGCAAAGAGGACCAGGTCGCTCCTCCGTCGGTAGACTTTTGAAACCATTCGATATCGTCTTCGCCGGCTCCGCCTTCTGCCACGGCATAAATAGTAGCAGCATCGGAAGGAGCACAAGCCAGTTCGATTCTAATAGGAGCTCCAGAGCCAAGAGCTGCGCTTAGATCCGACCAGCTGCCCGAATTTCCATTACTGGCATTCAAGGACTTATACAATCTGCCATTGCCATTGGAGCCAAGTCCAAGGCTTGCAAAAAGGTCTCCATTCGCAGCGATCTCGATATCTGCAGCCCAATCCAAGGTAGTAGGATAGGGGCCCAAAACCTTCGCCCAGGCCATACCGCCGTCTGTCGACCGCATAATGCCGCCTCTGTTTGCATAATATCCTTTTGTGGCAGCAAATACAGTACCATCATCTTTGACAACGATCTTATTCACATATAAAAAATTGCTGTTACTAGGGTATGATGAACCAGGATCGGTACTTGCTAAGTGTGACCAGGAATTGCCACCGTCCGTACTTTTCCAGATCCCTCCGCCCTGCTGGCTATCTGCGTTGAACCATCCTTCTCCTGTTCCTACATAAAACTCCTGAGTATTTGCCGGATTATAGGCTATACTGCTGATTGCTATATTATCCCAGAAATCATCAATATGAACCCAGCTGGCTGGAGAAGCAGTGATATCCAATGTATACCACAACCCACCAGACACACCTCCTGCCCAAACCTTTTTATGGGTTGCATCATTAGGGTCGAACATTAAGGCCCGGCTTCTTCCTCCCACATTATCGGGGCCCCTCTCTTGCCATGATATACCTGCTATAGGCGCCCTTTCTTCAAAGTAACGTCTAATCTGTTCATCTGCGCGAACCAGCCTGCCACGGGGCACTACTCCCAATGCAGGGTCCATCGTCATTAGATAGTCCTGCTCCATAGCCAGGTCGGGCCGGTCCTGAGAAGGTTGTTTTTCCCTTTCGCCCTCCGTAAGTTGAGCCCTGTTGTTGTAGGGATGGCAGGCGAGCAATTCTGCCCAGGCATCCTTTTTTTCTTCGGCCTCAAGCCATTCCAGCTGGGAGCGTATCCGGATACCTCCCCAAATAACTAAGGTGAACAATAAGGCAAGGTGGAGCCATGTCCATAAGAAGCTGAATTTGTATTTCCTGATTGTCACGACAAATTAACTTTAATGATATATAGTTATAGCACAATTCAGACAGGTGGCTAAAAACAGTCAATTGGTTCGAAACAATTAGGTGATCCGGGAAAGATAATCTTCGAAATCACATATAATAATTGCGCAATTATCTAAAAAAATACACTGTCCCTCCGACAAGAGCAGGGGGACAAATAGGGGGACAATGGCATAAAATGTAAATACAATGATTATTTTGTACCTCTCCTGGCAAAAAAAACCAAGCATGGTTGTGAAGAAACTCCCGACGATAAGGCAACTACCGGTAGTATCGGGTATTGTTTGTATATGCCTTTTCTGCTCTTCCTGCGATAAATCCGGGCCTTCTACGGAAGCGCCCCCTCTGACTTACGTGGAACTAGTGGCCAATAACCCGGCGGCCCGGCTAAATCAGCAGGGCGATTCAGCAACCGCAGCAGGTGATTACCCGGCGGCTATCCGATTTTTCCAGCAATCCATGGAATCTGCAGCGGCCAGTGCGGATTCTTTTCTTTATTACGATTCCAAACTTGACATGGCCTGCGTTTATGACCGCCTGGGAGAATTGGACAAAGCTATTGAGTCCGGAAAGCAGGTATTGGAAGCATTTATCCGTAGCCAGGACTCGTCCCGGATTGGCAGGGCATATAGCACACTTTCTGCTTTTTACGGTAGGAATGCTATGCCGGAAGAAAGCATAAACGCTGCCCGTAAAGGGTTTGAATTACTCAAAAAATCAGGGTCGCTGATCGAGCAATGTGCAGTTTACAATCAGATGGCATTCAATTACAGCGACGCCGGGCGCTGGGCAGATGCCCTGCCCCTGCTCGATACTGCGCTTATACTCATGCAAGCTTCAGGCGTATTGAACCAGTTATCGGGCATTTACCTTAACCTAGGCGATTGCCATCGCAACCTTGGGCATAAGCCCGAAGCACGCCGGTACCTAAATGCAGCTATTAAAGAAGCAGATAGCCAGGGGGTGCTTCCTGTTAAGGCCCGGGCTATCGAACGATTGTCACAAATGGCCGAGGCTGAAGGAGCGTATAAAGAAGCACTTCGGCTTTTCCAGGAAGCAGCTTCATTGAAAAAAGACATTTTTACCGAAGAAAAAGCACGCAGCATCCAAGCCTTGGAAACGGCGTTCGAAACCAAGGAAAAAGAACAGCAGCTTTTGATACTTAAAGCCGAAAAACGCACGCAGGCTGCATACCGCAACCTCGCCCTGGCGCTTATGGCTTTATCGGTAGCTATCCTGGCCTTCTGGCTGTATCGCTGGCGGGATAAAGCAGCATACATTCGGCTTAAACTGACACAAAACCAGGAACAACTTCTTGAAATCACTCAATTACTGCTCACGAAGAATGCTCAGCTGAAGGAGTTGGAAACTGCAAAAAACATCGAAATGAACCTTGCTGTATCCGGCAGCCGCTCTCCAAAAGGAGGAACACGCCCACTTTCGGAAGGGCTGTTTAATATGCGCATCCTGACAGAGGAGGACTGGATGACTTTCAAAAAGCACTTTGAGCGAAGTTTTCCGGGCTACCTATCGCACCTCCGGGAAACATTCCCGGAGCTCAGCCAGGCTGAAGAACGCCTTTTTCTATTGTATAAACTTAATCTCAACAGTAAAGAGATCACCAAAATATTAGGGATTTCCGAATCTACGGTGAAGAAAGGCCGCACCCGTCTTCGAAAAAAGCTAGGACTGGACAAGGAACAGGACCTGGAGCAATTTATCCGGGAGTTCCATTGATATCGAATGCTGGGCGGGCCGCTCTTTTCACGCCCAGCTTCAACTTATCACTCATCCATTGGTTAATAGTGTTGTACTTTTGCTAAAAGAACAATCCCGATTGCTGTGAAAGAACTGTCCTACCTCAATAAGTTTTTCCTTCGCTACCGCGGGCGTTTCCTGTTGGGGATCATTTTCGTATCCCTGTCCAATTATTTCCGGGTGCTGCAACCCCAGATGATCCGCGAAGCATTGGACCTGGTGGTCGAGAACATCGGCCTGTTCGGCATGTTCCAGGGTTTTGCCCTTCAGCCCGAGCTGTTCAAAGTGCTGGGCAAATCGCTGTTGTATTTCGGGCTGCTGGTACTGGTGCTGGCGCTGCTGATGGGCGTGTTCATGTATCTGATGCGGCAGACCATCATCGTCATGTCGCGCCTCATCGAATACGATATGCGAAAGGAGGTCTTCGCCCATTACGAAAAGCTGGGGCTGGCCTTTTACAAACGCAACAATACCGGCGACCTGATGTCGCGCATCACGGAAGACGTTTCCAAAGTGCGCAACTATCTGGGCCCGGCGGTGCTCTATGGCATCAACCTGGTATCGCTTTTCGTACTGGTCATTTATTCCATGCTGCGCGTCAGCGTCGAGCTGACCCTATACTCTATAGCGCCGCTGCCCCTTTTGTCTATTTCCATTTATTACGTCAGCAACCTGATCAATAAGCGGAGTGAGGTCATCCAAAGGCAGCTGGCCACACTGAACAGCAACGCCCAGGAAGTGTATTCGGGCATCCGCGTGGTGAAGTCCTACGTGCAGGAAGGCCCCATGTCCCGCTTTTTTGCAGGCCTGAGCGACGACTACAAGCAAAAGTCCCTGTCGATGGCCAGAGTGGACGCCTTTTTTTACCCGCTTATGATCCTGCTGATCGGCGCCAGCACGGTCATCACGGTATATGTTGGTGGCCTGCAGGCCGTAAGGGGCAACATCACACCCGGCAATATTGCCGAGTTCGTCATTTACGTCAACATGCTGACCTGGCCCGTAACGGCTATCGGCTGGATCGCATCCATTGTACAACAAGCTGCAGCCTCGCAGAAGCGCATCAACGAATTCCTGGGCACAACACCGGAAATTGCCAGCCCGGCAGGTGTCGAACCCAGCCAGCAAAAGATGAAAGGAGCGCTCGAATTCGACCGGGTTTCCTTTACCTATCCCGATACGGGTATTGAAGCGCTTCGGGAAGTGAGCTTCCGCCTTGAGCCCGGCCAGAAGATGGCCGTCATTGGCCGTACGGGCAGCGGCAAGACCACGCTGGCCGACCTGCTGGTGCGTATGTACGACCCGACCGCAGGCAGTATCCGCATCGATGGCAAAGACATCAGGCAACACCACCTGGGGCAACTCCGCCAAAGCATCGGTTATGTGCCGCAGGATGTGTTCCTTTTCTCCGACACCGTTGCCAATAATATCGCTTTCGGCAAGGCCGATGCCAGCCAGAGCGACATTGAAAAACACGCCCGCCATGCCGCAGTCTATGAAGACATCATAGGCCTGTCGGATGGCTTCGAAACCCTCGTCGGTGAGCGCGGCGTCACCCTGTCCGGAGGGCAGAAACAAAGGGTGTCCATTGCCAGGGCCTTTATCAAACGCCCCGAGGTGGTCGTACTCGACGATTGCCTCTCCGCCGTCGACACCAAAACGGAAAAACAGATCCTCGCCCACCTGTCGGGCGACCTCTCCGATAAGACCGCCATTATCATCACCCACCGTATCTATTCGCTCCTCCAGTTCGACAAGATCATCGTCCTGGAAAACGGCGCCATTGCCGAAGCCGGCACCCATGAGGAACTGCTGCAAAACCGGGGCTATTACTATGAACAGTTTGAAAAACAAAGCCTGGAAGAAGCAGAAGAAGCAACACGAAACTAGCGGGGAGCAGATTGCCAATCAAATTTTTTGAATATTTCCACAATTAATTACTTTTGTATGGGAGTAATATTTCATTAACTAAACTCAATCAAAGTGGAAAACGAGAGAAACCAGAGAAGATTTGAAAGTGTGTACTCCAAAAAAGTGCGGGCGGGAAAGCGGAGAACCTACTTCTTTGATGTGCGGAAGACGAAAGGGGAAGACTACTACCTCACGCTGACGGAAAGCACCAAAAAATTCAATGGTGATGGATACGAGCGGCACAAGATTTTCCTCTATAAAGAAGACTTCAACCGGTTCCTCGAAAGCCTCCAGGAGGCGATCAACCATGTAAAAGACCACTTAATGCCCGAGTACGATTACGACGAGTTTGCCCGCCGTCATCAGGAATATGAAGATTCCCGCGAAGACTACGACGACGATGCGTTTGAAGATAACGAAGAAGACACACCCACACCCAAAGCTGTCGAAACCCGCAAGTTCGAGGCCGAGAGCGACGACGATATGTCCTGGTAATCTATCAAACTCAGGACAAAAAAGCGCGGGGCGGCCCCCCGCGCTTTTTTTATGGACTTCAGCCAAGCAGGCAAGCTCTCAGATCCGTACGCTAAGGCCTACTGATGCCAGGGAAACCCCATAACCCAGCTCGCCAAAAATGCCCACCCGGGGCGTGAAGCTATAACGCCCGCCCAGGAAACCGGTGATCACCGTTTTACCGGAAACTTCGCGGATGTTCTTTTCGGCTTTCACCTTTTCCAGCTCTCCTTGTTTCAGATCGATCTTTGATACGCTATAACCCGCCGACAGCCCGCCGTAGATACTCCAGGGCCCCAGCTGGCTGCTGCGGGCGGCCAGGCGCAGGCCGAAGATAGAAAAGCGGTTTTCCCACTGCGCGGTACTGCCGTCGCTCAGGGCCCGGACATCGGTTTCAGTGACGGAATAACCGGCAAAAGCGCCGACGCTGAAATGCTCCACAACCTGATAATCGGCGCTCAGGCTTAACGGTAGTACTTTTGCCTTTCCGGCATCCTTAATAAAGGTAGGCAGTATACCCAAACCGGCATTGATGTCCAGATAGTTCTTCTTTGGCCTGAGGTTTTGGGCGTTTACCCATTGCATACATACAAATACAGCGATAGAGAGCAGCAAGATCTTTTTCATGTTTTTAGCATTTTAGGTATTGTAAATGTGTGTGTTTACTTTCCAGCCCGGCACGACAATGGCTTGCTGCTAACCGGTGCGAGCCGACAAGCAGGCCACTTCTGAACACGGCGTACGAATACTGCCGGGCGGGCCTTACAGGCCCTTGCCACCTTCTGTGATGCCACTAACTAAAAACTGCGTGAGAACTTCCTTCGGGCCGTTGCACCCTTGTCACTCTTTATTCCGGCATGAATACCGGATTGATAGCTGCGTTAGCCGGGAGCACGCTCCCTGTTTGATTGCTCAATTTATTTTGTTTGACGAAAATAAGTTACCCCAGGTTGGGGGATTTAAGCAAAACTTAATTGTGCCCTCGCATTATTAACGTTTTCCTAACACCCTGATAACGTTCTGTTGCGATTTTGCCTATTTCAATTTGCCTTTTTTTTAATTCACCCGCCAACTTAATTCCTCAATAGTCAGGTTGCTGACCGGAACAAGGCATTTGCACGGCAAGCAGCTTCACATCGGTAAAAGTGCGAACATTGAGGGATAAAAGGCAGGACATTTTGGGTGAAATGTGGAAAAAAACAGCACAAGTACAAACTGCAAAACACTGTTAAACAGTGTTTTGCAGTTTGTAGTTATCATCTTTTTCACGCATAAACCACATCCTAATACCCTCCAAAATACCGCCGCAGGAACCACTCTACGGCCAGCAGGCCGAACAACAGGAAGAAGATCCACTTGAGGTTGATGGCGGGTTTGGTTTTTGACGTCTGGTAGATCACCGGCTTGACCGTTCCTTTATCGCGAATGAGCTCCGGGATACGCTCCATTTCAGCGGGGAAGAGCATCTGGCCGCCGTACTGGCTGCTGAGCAGGCGTAACGTGGCGTGGTCGGCCGTCGTCTCATACGATTCCAGTTGTATGGGTTGAACGCTGAACTGGCCATTGTAGGTTAGGTTCTCGCCGTTGTAATTGGTCGAAGCCCGAAAGCTGTAGTTGCCCGTAGGTAGTATGCCGGCATTCAACTGGTAAGCATTACCGGATTTGTTGAACGTATAGCTGAAGTCCTTGCCCTCGCTGTCCGTGATCACCAGGCTGGCATCGGGTTCGTTTACCAGCTCGAAGCTCTCGTTATACAGCTCGGCGTCGAAGTATATATTCTCATTCTCATTGAAGATATTCTTGCTGAGGCTGGCCCGGAAGCGGCGCTTATCCTCTTTGAGGCTGAGGTATTGCACGGTTTTGGTGGCCAGTTCATCGAAGACCTCGTGGTTTTCATGTTGCAGAAAATCGAAAAGGCGCCATTTCCAGATGCCTTCACCGCAAAGAACGCCGGCCTTGGCCTTGCCCTCCTGGCCCAGCACCATAAGTGGGTAGCGCGTATCGACCTTGCCGATGCGCTGGGTGAGCAGCACCTGGCCGTCGCCCTGAACGTCATACTCGCCGAACGGTGCGATCAAAGGGGGAAAGTTGATGAGGTTGTTCTGCAGGTTCTCCGAAAGCTTGAACAGGCCGAAGTTCGGCGCTATGCGTGCCTGCACTTCATTGGTATTGTCGCCGCCGGAGCGGATGCTGGCCAGGCCCTGTACCTGATTGAGGCGGGCCAGGTTGGTTTGGGCACCGACAATAAAAAGCCTCGATATGTTCTTCTGGTTGAGCGTATTGATCACCCCGGCAGCATCGTTGGCCCGGCTGGGGAGCTGGTGCAATATGACGAAATCATAGCTACCCACATCATCCTTGAGGCTATTGATATAAGCAACCTTAACGTCGTAGTTCTTATTACTGGAAATGGCCTGCCGCAGGGCCGACAGGTCAGGATGGGGGGAGTTGGCCAGCAGGAGTATCTTCTGCCGGGCATCCAGCACATCCACGAATATGTCTTTGACGTTGTTGGCCGTGCTGGCCTCGCCCGAAATTTCGCTGAGCACTACCCGGTACCGCTGCACGCCGGCCTTATCGGCATCGAGGGTGAACTCATGGGTCTCGAAAAAATTGTTGGCGCCGATGCTCAGCGGGAACTGCTGGAGCAGCTGGCTGTTGCTGCCTTCCACTTTATAAACGCTGAGGCGGCTGTTGCTGCCGGCAGCGTTCTCGGCGGAGATATCGGCCTGCACGCTGAACTTGTCGCCCAGGTAAGCGATCCGGTTGTGAAAAAGCCGCTTGATCACCAGGTCGCGTTTGGGGGTCGTATCGCCCAGGGCCACTGTATACACCGGCGCGCCGAGCTTGTCAGCGACATAGGCCGGGTTGCTGCCTTCGTTGTAAATACCGTCGGTGGCCAGAATGACGGCGCCCAGGTTCTGGTTGCTGTAGAGGCTGTACGTCGTAGACAGCATATCGGCTATGTTGCTGAGCTTATCTGAAAACTGAAAGTCGACGCCTTCCCGCACGCTGCTGCCGAAGGCGTATTCCTTTACGTCGTAGTCTTTGCCCAGGGCATCGCGCAGCTGCTCCCACGATTGCCGGTAGGCCGCCTGTTCCTGTTCGTCCATTTCGGCGCCGACCGACTCCGAAACATCCTGCGCCATAATAACCACAGGCCTTTTAACTTCCGTGATGAGGCGCTTGAGCAGCGGCGTGAGCAGCAACAGGGCTATACCCGTCACGGCCAGAAAACGGAAAAGGCCCAGAAAGCCATTGAGGTAGCGCGACTGCTCGCGGAAGGCCTTGTCGCGAAAATACAGGAGGAGCGCATAGGCCAGTCCCAGCAGGATACAGAGTAAGGCATACCAGGACGGATATTGAAAAGTGATATTTTCCATGGAATCTCTTTCAGTTCGGACTGCGAATTTAGGGATATTGTACCACTTGCCAGCCCTTGGCCGGGGATTTTGGAATAATAACGGATTTTGCGGGGAAGGAGTTGCAGGTTGCAGGGTTGCAAGTTGCAGGGTTGCTTGGCTCACCCCCTCACCTCGTCTCCTCTTCTCCCAGTCTCCCTGGCTGGTTGCAGGGTTGCGCTGCGTTAAGGCTTGCTACACCATCAAAACCCGGTAATCCATCAATCCAGAAGATCCGGGCCAGGGTACTGCGGCGAAAATTCCATATTTTTACCCTCTTTAACATACTTTTTCAAGCTTGGTAGTGTTCAAAAAATAAGTTCTCCGTTTGAGCGCTTATTACAAAAACAACAATGGACTATGAAGAAGATCGGACTGGGCGTGGTGCTCATCGTACTCGCCCTGAAGTTACAGGCGGCCTACATCCTGCTACCCATGGACCCCGAATCGCAGAAAGACCACCTCAAAGCGTATGGCATCACCTACTGGGTGCTGGAGCAAGGCTCCGAAGCCTGGTGGCTGCTCAATTACCGCGGCGGCAGTTTCGCCTTTCCGCACAACCGCGAATTTGAGCGGGAGTGCCTGACGCGGGGCGTGAGCTACGAGATCATCCCCGACGCGCAGTTCAACAAGATCATTACCGATATCTCCAACCCCGAGGTGAATATGGACGCGATGAAGCTGGAAAAAGCACCTAAGATCGCGGTCTATACGCCCGAGGTGAACGCCAAGGGGGAAAAGATACAACCCTGGGACGATGCCGTGACCCTGGTGCTCACCTACGCGGAAATTCCCTACACGACGATCTACGACGCCGAAGTGATGCACGACGAGCTGGTGAAGTACGACTGGCTGCACCTGCACCACGAGGATTTCACCGGGCAGTACGGCCGCTTTTACCGCTCTTTCAGCAACCAGCCCTGGTACCGTGAAAACCAGCGCCGCATGGAGGAGCTGGCCCACGAGCTGGGCTTTAACAAGGTATCCCAGCTCAAGCTGGCGGTGGTAAAAAAGATCAAGGAGTACGTCGTTGGCGGCGGTTTCATGTTCGCCATGTGTTCGGCTACCGACACCTACGATATCGCTCTGGCCGCCGAAGGCATAGACATCTGCGCCGAAATGTACGACGGCGACCCCATGGACCCCAACGCCCAAAGCAAGCTCGACTTCAGTAAGACCTTTGCCTTCGAAAACTTCCAGCTCTCGCGCAACCCTCTGGAATACGAATACTCCAGTATCGACCATAGCAGGGGGCGCAACATCAACCCCGAGCAAGACTATTTCACCCTTTTTGACTTCTCCGCCAAGTGGGACCCCGTGCCGACCATGCTGACCCAAAACCACACGCGTACGGTAAAGGGCTTTATGGGGCAAACTACTGCCTTTTCCAAGGAATTCATCAGGTCGAACGTGCTCATCCTGGGTGAGAACAAGCCGGCCAAGGAAGCGCGTTACATCCACGGCAACTACGGGCAGGGGTTCTGGACCTTCTACGGCGGGCACGACCCGGAAGACTACCGCCACTACGTACACGACCCGGAAACCGACCTCAGCCTCCACCCCAATTCACCGGGCTACCGCCTTATCCTGAACAACGTGTTATTCCCCGCTGCGAAGAAGAAAAAGCGGAAGACGTAATAGGCCTGCTGCTATTCTCTGAACTGCGTAAACACCATGCCAGCTACCAGGCACAGCAGGCCACCGAAGAGTGCCGCCATGCGGATGCCCAGGTCGTGGAAAGGGTCTTTGCCCCAAAGCGTCAGAATGGCGAAGGCCATGACACCCAGTGTTTGGCCCAGTTTGGTGGAAAAATTGCGGACGGCGAAGAACATGGCCTCTTTCTGTTGTCCCGTTTCGAGCCCGTCCTTAGCGGAAATATCGGCGATGATGGCGTAGGGCAGGACACCCAAAAAAGCAGTGGGTATGGCAGCCAGCAAGGCAAAGCTGAATATCTGTAGCCTCGGCCCGGCAGGCAGCTTTCCCAAAAAGCTCAGGCCCAGCATGAGCACGCCCAGTGCCAGCAGCGACCAGACGACCAACCGGCGTTTGCCCAGCCGGCCAGCCAGCCGGATAACCAGAGGATAGAACAGGAGCGAAGTCAGCACCATCACACCCATCACCTGCCCTCCTACCGCTTCTTCGAGCAACAACAGTACTTTCACAAAGTACAACATGCTGCCGCTGATAATGGTAAGCGCTACGAAATACGAAAAGTCGGCCGATATGAAGATGAGAAAGTTGCGGTTGCTCAGGATGTGTTTCAGGGCATTGCCCAACCCGGTTGATGCCGGGCGGCTGGAGCAATCGCGCGATTCATCGATCACAAAGATGGGGATCAGCATGAACAGGCCACCGAGCAGGTAAAGGCCGCCGATAGCCAGTTGGAAGGCGGAGTGCCGGTTGGCCAACTCCATGTGGTGCTGAATGATGTCGGCCAGCAGCGGCGCCTGAGAAGAGAGGATGATGCCCAGCACGAAGGCCAGCGATAACCAGGCCGAAAGCCTGACCTTACCTTCCGGGCTGTCGGCCAGTTCGGGCAACAGGGCATTATACGGGATAATATAAACCGTTAAAGACAGATAAAAAGCACTTTGTATACCGGCAAGCCACCAAACGTTGCGGTAGCTTTCCTGATAATCGAGGGGGAAGAAGACCAGCATTCCAAACAGCACGGATGGCAGTATGGCCACCCGCATGAAGGGGATCCGCCGTCCCCCGGGGTGGTGCGACCGGTCGCTGAACCAAGCAAGCAGCGGGTCTGAAACAGCGTCGAGCAGGCGCCCGCTGGCTGCGATGAGCGCCAACAGCGTAAAGATGCCCAGCACCGTAACCTGCGGAATCAGCAGCTCCATGCCGGAATTGTTGGGCGGGACGTAAAAATAGATCAACATGACCGCGATGATGTTGATCATAACCGACCAGCCAAGCATGCCGAAGGCATATCCGATCTGTCTACTGAGAGGTAAAGCCACCTTTGTAAATTAATAATTGTCAGGCCAAAACCAATGTTTGCCTTCAGCTTTTGGAAGCCCGGCCGTTATAGCCCCTGCAAGGTAAGTTTTTTGAGCCATGCGCTTATCAGGAAACTACTTTTCGGCCAAAACCCTAACCGGGCAAAGCCCGGGCAAAAAAAATCCATCACATTTGCCACTTCCATGCCATTTGGTTGTTTCTATTATCAAAAATCTTTGACATCATGCCGAACAGATTCCGCATCTTGCTTTGGCTGGCGCTGCTCGCAGCCAGCTTTTTCGCCGGTGTAGCCTGGAAAAGTAAAGACCTGCCGGCCGAAACCTCAACAGAAGGAGATCCAACAATAGCCCGGGAAGTTCGCAACGAACCCGGCCCGGCCGATAACCTGCCTGCTGCCCGGGCGGTGGCGGCCACCAATGGGCTGACACCGCAGGAAACAGCAACCATCAGATTGTTTGAGGAGGCGGCCCCATCGGTTTGCTACATCACCACTTCTAACGTCCGTACCGACTACTTTACCCGCGACGTCACGGAGATCCCCCGGGGCACGGGCTCGGGATTTGTCTGGGATAACAAGGGGCATATCGTCACGAACTACCACGTCATTCAGGGTGCCGACCGCGCAACCGTTACGCTTGCCGACCGCTCCACATGGCAGGCAAAGCTGGTCGGTATCGCACCGGAAAAAGACCTCGCCGTGTTGCTGATCGACGCACCGGGCAACAACCTGAGCCCCATTCCCATCGGCACCTCTGAAGACCTGCGCGTCGGCCAGGCGGTCTTTGCTATCGGTAACCCCTTCGGCCTCGACCAGACGCTGACCACCGGCATCGTCAGCGCGCTGGGGCGGGAGATCGAATCGGTGGCCGGTATTCCCATCCGGGATGTCATTCAGACGGACGCCGCTATCAACCCCGGCAACTCGGGCGGGCCGCTGCTGGACTCGTCGGGCCGCCTCATCGGCGTCAATACCGCCATATACAGCCCTTCGGGTGCATCGGCAGGCATCGGTTTTTCTATTCCGGCCGACGTAGTGCGCTGGGTTGTGCCTGAGATCATCGAGTTCGGCAAGCTGAAACGCCCCTCACTGGGCGTCGAACTGGCGCGGCAACAGATCGTCACCCGCCTGGGGCTGGAAGGCGCCCTCGTCATCTATGTAGAAGAAGGCGGCGCGGCAGAACGTGCCGGGATACGGCCAACGACCCGCGACCGCTACGGGTCCATTCAACTGGGCGACATTATCATTGCGCTCAACAACGAGGCTATCAAATCCAATAACGACCTGCTGCTGGCGCTGGAAAAATTCGAACCCGGCGATGTGGTCAAGGTTCGTCTGCTACGCGACAAAAAAGAAGTTGACATACAACTCAGGCTCGACCAGGCGAAATAAGCCTGAGACGGGCCTCTGTGTTCAAACATAGCTTTAGCTGCTACATTGCTGTTTTTGAAACATTATTTCAAAAAAGCAGTATTCTTTCAAAATATTTGAAGGGTGACTATTGTCATCCTATTATTGTGACAATAATCACAGTGGATATTTAAAAAATCTTTCTAAATTTGCCCTGTAATACAACCGTTGAAAGCAACGGAAAAAAAAATAAAAAAAAGTGTGACCCTGGCTATCAACTGCGTCTAAAGGACAAACACAAGAGGCAAAGGCCTCGCTTCAGACAGAGAAGCAAAACGTCAAATTTCAAGGGGAATGCAGTTGTTTTCAGCCAGGGTGGTATAGTGAAGATCGAAAACGTGCAAGGGGAATTTCCCCCTGGTTGAAACAACATTTAGATTAGGAAAGGTTTTCATGATATGAATATGGGTTTTAGGTGTTTTTCTCGGGGAGCTATCTTTTAGCTCCCCTTTTTTTTGCCCAAACTCTTTAAGGTAATTGACATGTTAGAACTGTTCTTTGCAGTAATGGCGTCTCTATTCTCCCTGGTCAACCCCATGGGAGCTGTGCCGGTTTTCCTGGCCATGACGCCGCACTATACCAAAGCGGAGAGGCAACGAACGGCGTTTCATACCAGCCTTTATTTCACACTTATACTATTGGCCTTTTTCTTCGCCGGTTCACTGATCCTAAGCTTTTTCGGCATCAGCCTGAACGCCATGCGCATAGCTGGCGGGCTGGTCATCCTGTCTTCAGGTTATTCCTTGCTGAACGGCAAGTTTGCCGAAGGCCGCGCTATCGACCGCAAGGTGAAGGAGGAAGCGCTGACCAAAGACGATATCTCTTTCTCGCCTATGGCCATGCCCATGTTGTCGGGGCCCGGCTCCATCTCATACCTGATCGGCGTATTTGCCGCCAACCCCGGTTGGAGCGCGCGTGGGATCGTTGTGCTGGTGATCATGCTGACAGGCGTCACGGTTTACCTCATTCTGCGCTCAGCACCCTATCTGCAGAAAGCACTCGGCGTAGCCGGGCTCAAGGCACTGACGCGCATCATGGGCTTTCTGGTCATGGCCATCGGCATCCAATACATCATCACAGGGGTTGTCGACCTGGTAAAGACCCTGGCCTGAATTTTATAGCCATGTAGCTGCGTTTCATGGTTCCATGGGTGAGGACACTCTGGAAAGTATTACACACTGAGGTTCACAGCGTTAAAGTCCCCGTGCAACTCCGTGTCTCCTCCGTCCGGCTTTGTGTCCAAAATCAGGGCGTTCAGGAGTGTCCTGGGTTAAAAGCCATGAAACAATGAGGCTATTCATTCCCTACCGCAGCAGCAAAATATCGCCTTCCAGCACTTCCACCTGCCCGTCCACCAGTTTCACTTCGGCGTAATAGACGAAAACTGCGGGGTCCATCAGCATGCCGTCTAAGGTGCCGTCCCAGCCCAGGGTTTCATCGTTGGGCTGCATGGGGCCGCCTTCAAAGACCATGTTTCCCCAGCGGTCGAAAATGCGGAAGACGGTGATCTCTACCACATCAGGCCCTGCGAACAAGGTAAACCGGTCGTTTTGCCCGTCGCCATTAGGTGAAAAAACAGTGGGTGCGTACACCCGGCTTTCCCGTTCTACCTTTACGGTTATCTGGCCGCTAGCGACGCAGCCATTTTCATTCTGCACCCAAATGGTATATATGGTCGAAAGGTTTGGAGAAACCGCCTGCGCCGGGCCCTGCTGCCCTACCAGCCCCTCCTGCGGCCACCACCAGAGTGTATCATAAGCCGGCGGGCTGATCGCAGCAAAGATGGTGTCGACGTCCCCGAGCTTAAGGGTTATGTCAGGCCCGGGATCAACGCTGATACCGGGAGCTTCCGGCACTGTCACTTCCACGGCATATTCGCAACCGTTTGCATCCTGCACTTCGAGTTGATAAGTGCCGGCGGGTAGGTTTTCATAGGCAATACGGCCAGAGAAGCCGCCGCCGTCCAGTGCGTACAGGAAGGGCGGGGTTCCGCCCAATGTGGTATCTACGGCCAACATGCCATCCATCAAGCCCGGACAGGAAGGCGCCTGTGCCTCAAACAACAGGCTGTCGACAGGTGTCGCCAGCTCAGCTACTTCGGCGCTATCGATGGCGGCGCATCCATTGTTGGTATTGGTGACCAGAAGTGCATACCAGCCTGAGGCCCCCGCTTCTGCCTGGCTACCATTCTGGGCCCCCAGCAACTGGCCCGCAATCGTCGACCAGAGATACGTGATATTGCTGCCCTGTGAAGAAAGGGTACCGTCAAGCAGCGTAGTGCGGATGGCACAATCGAGCGGTTCGGGCGGGCGTACCACCGCCAACGGCGGAACGGTGTCGGCCTGAACCTGGCGTTGTGCGGTATCCTGGCATCCATTATCCTGATCCGTTACGGTAAGGATATAAAGGCCAGGCATGCTGGCCTGTGCCTGCAGGCCCGTTTCCGGCAATGTGCCCGCCGGCCCTTCCCATATATTCTCATATCCGCTTCCCGATGAAGACCCCGTAGCATCGAGTTGGACGGAAGTGCGCGTGCAGGTTATTGGCAAAGGCGGCAAAATAACAGCCTCCGGCCTGACGAAATCGCCACTGACGTTAAATGACAGGGTGTCCTTGCAACCATTCCCGGCATCCGTCACGATGAGGCGATAAGCGCCGGTTTCCGTAAGTAGTGCTGTGGCCCCCGTGCCGATAGTCGTTGCCGGAAGGTGGCGCCAGAGATAAGACAGGCTGCCTCCGGTAGCAGATACAGAGGGCGCCCCGCTAACCATTACCGTGTCGGTTTTGCAGTTCAGCTCCAGTGCCGTGGAATCCATAAGCGCGGTTGGTGGGTCGCGGTCTGCATCCACAAAAACGGTATCGGTAGCGGTACAGTTGTTCAAAGGGTCGGTAACGCTGAAGATGTAAAAACCGCCCTGGTCAATGAGCGGCATAGCCGTGGCAGGCCCCAGCGCGATGTGCCCATCGGGGCTGTTCCACATTAGTTGAGCATTACCACTAGCCGTCATATACTGCCCCTGCAGGTGCAGGCTAAGGCGCACGCAGTTGAGAGAGGTATCTGTGCCGGCGTATGCCTCCGGAGCATTATCGTCGCGGGCAACGGCCACATCACTGGTATCCGTACACAGATTATCGAGGTTGGTGACGATGAGGCGGAAAGTGTCGGGCTGATAGATCGTCGGCGTCAGGGTATTGGGGTTGCCAACAGGGCTTCCCCCCTGAGCAGTCCAGGCATAGGACAGGTTCGCCGTATCGGGCCCGGCCGAGCCGCTGAGCACCAGGCTGTCGAGGGTACAGAAGAGGGTGCCGTCAGCGCCGGCGTCAGCTATCGGGGGTTCCTGGTCGAGGCGTACCTCTACATCCACAAAGTTGATGCAGCTGGTAGCCTCATTATTGACCTGGAACCGATAGGTACCCGGCAAGGCCACATCGATGGCCAAAGTGGCGGAACAAGGCCCGTCGGGCTGCCCGCTGCTGTCGAGCCGGCACCATCGGTAGCTAAAGTCCGGCCCTGGCGGCACTGCCCCTACCAGCGATATTACCGGTGTTCCACAAGTGAGGGCCGTATCCGGGATCATCGGCACGGGAGGCAGCTCATCATCCTGGCTAACCAGCACGCTGTCGACGGCGATGCAGCCATTTGTGGTATCCCGGACCGTCAGGAAAAACCAGCCCGGGGCCTGCACCAGCGGATTAAACGAATTAGCGCCTGCTATACTGGCCCCCATCGGGCCCTGCCACTGGTACGTAATGTCCAGGCCAAAGGAAGAACCGCTGCCGTCGAGGTTGCCGGAGAGCGCGCTACAGGTGAGGCTGAGCGGCGGGCCGGCATCAGCTACAGGCAAAAGAGTGTCGATGGTGACGACGGCCGTATCCGAGGCCATGCATCCTGTGATGCGATGGGTTACCGTCAGAATATACATATCGGGAGCATGGACAGATAATGTGGGCATGGTATCCACCCCCAGCGGTGAACTGCCTACCGCCGTCCATAGATACTGCAACAGGCTGTCGGCAAAGCCGGTGCCCAACAGCAGGCTGGGCGTATCGCAATCCAACTGCCCATCAGGGCCGGCATCGGCGGCCGGTGGGGATGTATTCTGCCGTACCGTCACGCTGAAGGACCCGGAAAAGCCCAGCGTATCAGTAGCTGTAATGGTATAAACACCCGGCGCCCCTACCAGGACATCCATGGCATTGGGCGATGATAGCAGCGACCCGCCGATAGTGCTCCAATGCACCGTACAGCCAGTACAAGGCTCGCAAAAAGAAGCGGTCAGTAAAAGGGTGTCTACCAGGCAGGTGAGGCTATCGAATGGCGCAACCTCCACACAGGGCGTACAATCCTGTTCTCCGACTACCACGCTTCGCGTCGAGCTGCAGTCGTTGGCCGTATTCGTCACCGTAAGGGTTACGATGCCGGAAGTGTCGAGCAAAACGGCAGCGGTATCTGCTGCCCAGAGGATATTGTCGCCAAGCCAGCTGTATGAATAGGGCTGGCCTGCCGGCGAGACGAAGGCCTCCAGCCAGAAAGAGTCCTGGAAACAAGGGAATACTGCCGCCCCATAGTTGATCGTGGGCAGGTCGGCACTGCGCTGGACCACCACGATATCTTCGTCCACGCACCCCGTCAGGCTGTCGATGACCGTCAGGAAATAGGTACCGCTCTCGTTGACCTCCACGGTAATATCGGTGCTCGTAAAGGTCTCTTCCAGATTCGTCCATAGGTAGCCGATACCCGGCCCCGCAGTCGAAGCGCTGGCATCCAGAATAGCTGTAGGCGCATCACAGGTGAGGGTATCGGAGGGGCCTGCATCGGCAATGGGCGGAATATCGCTGAGGAAAACCGTTACTGTGGCCGTATCGCTCAACCCCAGGGCAGCATTGGTAATGATCAGCGTATAATCGCCGGGGCAACGCACCGATAGCTGGGGCGTGCCCTCGCCATCGACAATACAACTTGGGCCGGGAGGCACCCACTGATAAACAGGGGAGCCGGGCACAATGGAAGCAGAAGCATCCAGGATCACGGAAGTAAGTGCGCAGGTCAGGGTATCGGGCGAAGCGATCACTGCCATGAGATTGCAGTCCTGCAGGACGATGATCGTGGCCGTATCTGCACATTGCCCGGCGGCGTTTTGCGCCACTAGCGTATACACCCCGGTTGTATCCACCTGGAGGCTCAGCACGTCGAGGCTGACAAGCTGGTTGTTATAGTACCATTCGAAATAATCGCCGTCGGAGGCCGTGCCGTCGAGGGTGGCCATGCCGTCGGCGCAGGAAAGGTAAGCGGTATCGGGCAACAGCGCCAGCGGCAACAGCGGGTCCCGCGTCACCAACACGCTGTCGGACCCAATACACCCACTGGCGGTATTGACGGCATTCAAATAATAAAGCCCTTCACAGGCAGCCACTACCTGGTTGTTGTCGGCCGGCGAGCCCAGGCAAGGGCCCGTCCATAAATATTGGATCACGGCCGATGCTTCCGAGCCGGAACCGTCGAGCACTACCGTCGGTGACGCACAGTTGAGCTCCTGGCCGGGGCCCGCGTCAGCAAAGGGAGGTATGTTATCTTCAAAAACCTGAGTCGTAGAGGTATCCCGGCAACCGTTGAAGGTGTTTCTTACGACGAGCGCGTAGGTGCCCACGCTGTCCACCCTCACAAAAGGCTGGCTGGTATCACTGATAAAATGCCCGGCGGCACTGGACCAGCTATACTCGAACCCAGGGCCCATAGAAGTTTCTACACCCCCTAACTGTACCGACAAGCTATCGCAGGTCAGTATGCCCACAATGCCGGCATTAGCCTCAGGGCTCATTGTATCCTGCGCCACCGCAACCGTGCTGTCGGCGATGCAGCCGTTCCCCGTGTTTTCAACGATCAGGGTGTATTGCCCCGGCGCTCCGACTGCCGCCGACAAGCTCTGCGCTCCGGAAAGCACTTCGGGGCCGAGCCACTGGTAAGCAAAACCCGGCCCTGACGAAGAGCCTCCGCCATTCAGCGAAACAGCAAGGCTGTCGCAGGTGAGCAGGCCGGGCAGGGCTATGGCGACAACGGGAGATAGTGTATCTATCGACACAGACACCAGCGCGGTGTCAATGCAACCATTTCCCGAATCGGTGACCACCAGCATGTACTGCCCCGGGCGGGTGGCCGGCGCATAAGGAGAACCATCGCCGATGAGTTCCAGCGTTGCCAGTTCGATCCAGTCGTAATAATATTCCGGCCCGGCGGATGAGACGGAGCCATCGAGCGTGACGGCCATGCTATCGCAGGTAAGTTGTCGCTGTGGGCCGGCATCGGCAATGGGGCCGATGGTATCTTGTGTAACGGTTACCGATGCGGTATCCGCACAAAAAGACAGCGTATCCACTACGACGAGCTGATACAAGCCAGGGGCGTCAATTTCTACGACAGCTCCTTCCGGGCTGCCGGTAAAGTGGCCATCGATAGAAAACCACAGGTACAGAATATCAGGCCCGCTGGTAGAAGCGGAAGCGTCAAGGGATAGCTCTGTCACCGCGCAAGTCAGCTGCCCTCCTGTACCGGCATCGGCTGATACAGGAGAGACGTACTCCGATACCGCTACCTGTGTCGAATCGCGACAGCCATTCTGAGTGTTTTCTACAACCAGTTCGTAAAAGCCCGGAGCATCCACTTCCGGGGTTAAAGAATCGGCTCCCGTAAGGATATTACCTCCGCCCGTCACATTCCAGAAAAAGGAAGGCGCAGGGCCCGGATCGAGGATGTTGGCCTGTAGGTTTAGAGTTGCTCTGGCGCAGTTGAGCACCTCAGGCATCAGGATGGATACCTGGGGGCTAAGGGTGTCATAAACGACGGACACCAGTGCAGAGTCCACACAACCATTGTCTGTGTTGGACACGTACAGATAATAATCGCCACCTACGGTGACCGTGGGCGTCAAGGTATTGGGATCCTGAGGTACTACGCCGGTGGTGGATATCCAGTTGTAGTCAAAAACGGGCCCTGCCGACGACCCTGCCCCGCTCAGTTGTACGCTGGGCTGGCTGCAACTCAATGCAGAGGCCGGCGCCACTACCGCGTTCGGAGAAGCCTCATCCTGCAGGATCATCACCGAAGAAGTATCGCTGCAGCCGTTCGCCTGGTCGACAACGATCAGCCTGTAAGTTCCTGGGGCATCCACCATAGCAGTGAGCCCATTCTGAGGCCCTACAAAATGCCCTCCGCCTATCGTGTTCCAGAGATAGGTGATCCCAGGCCCTGTCGAGCTGCCGGGGCCGCCCACCTGGAGCTGCTCAATATCGCAGGTCAAGGTGTCCATCATGCCGGCATCGGCCACAGGAGGGGTGTTATCCGCTACGACGGCAACCGTATCGGAGGCCGTACATTGCAGCGCTCCGATGGTTTGCGTCACCTCCAACACATACGCGCCTCCGCTGGTTACAGGAAGCGTTGCATTGCTCCCAAGCAGGCTGCCAGGCAGATCGCGCCAGGCGTAGGTAAGGCTGCCGGCAGGTGTGGAAGCGCTGCCATCGAGGGTGAGCAGAGGATTGAAACAACGCAGCGTGTCGGGCGTAGCAATAACGGCATCGACGGCGAACACCTGCAGGCCCAGGCGTATAATGCTATCGCAACCCTGCATGGATAACAAGCGCACCTCATAGTTCCCGGATTCGCTGAACAGGCTGTCGCCTACGGCGAAGCTTTCTCCGGCACACAACTGCACCGTCGTGTCGAGCACTATCGGGGCCAGCACGTTCAGGTTGAGCGTAACGATGCTATCGCACGACATGGCGGAAAGCAGGGTATCCACATACAACCCTGTTGCCCGGTATACATTACTGCCGACGAGCACCGAGTCGCCTTCACAGATCGTCATGTCGAGGTTGGTGATGGCGGGCGGAATAACAACGAGGTCGAAATGCACGATACTGTCGCAGCCGGCGTAGCTCGCCAGCCTGATATCGTAGCTGCCGGAGGCCAGCAGGGTGCTGTCGCCAATGACAACCGAATCGCCCAGGCAAATGGAGCCTGCAAGAAAAGTCGTATCTGGCGGCGCTACGACCTGTATCCATACGCAGTCGTTGGTGATCTCGCCGCAGAATATGGGTTCCAGCCCATTCAGGTTATCGCGCAGGCTGTCGATCGTCAGGACGCCATCCGGCAGCGGGAAGCTGTCCAGGTCAATGCGCTTATATGACAGGCCGCAAACCTGGTACAGGCCGGGCGGGAAAGTGGTGAGGCTGGGCATGGAATCATAGCTCATCAGGATGCTGTCGGCGCCGACAAGGTAGGTATAACCGTATTCATTGGTGTCGGGAGGTGTGCCGTTATAGTCCGGTGGCAGGTCGAGCATCAGGCTGGTATCTCCTTCACAGGCCAGGATATCGTCATAGATATCGAGGTCGCCTGAAGCGGCAAAGCAGCAGTCCAGGCCGCGTTCATCGCAGAAGATGATGCGAAAGCCCAGGATAGCCCCGGGGTAAGCAGAAGGGTTATTTGTCACTTCGATCTGCCAGGTGCCATTGGCCGGGCCGGTGTTAAAATCCTCCAGGCAGCCTGAAAAAGGATAGTACGACCCGGTGTAATAACCGAACACGGCCCATGGGTTGGGGCCGTCGTTGTCCCATTGTGGGAGCGTGCCGGGATAGGGGTTGGCAGCGTCAGCGCATGGCACGAATGTCAGTCGCCAGCGCGAAAAATTAGTAAAAGCAACAGGGTTGTCGGTATTGGGGCCTATGAGCTGCACGCTTTGGCCGGCAGGCGAGGTAACCGTCAGCTCCAGGTCTTCTACGTAGTTATGGATAAAATATATCTCGATACCGCACACCCCCTGGCCGGGCTCCGACAGGTCGTCGTTATAGATGTTGTAGACTTCGAAGTTGAAGGTAGGCTGGGTATTGGGGAAAATGCGGAGGGTGTCTTCCAATCCACACGGCTGGCTCCAGGCAGCCACTCCCCCCACCAGAAACAGGAACAAGTATAAAAAACGCCTCATAATTTCAGGATAAGTTCTTGGGATATCACGCTTCTGTAACGACGCACCTTTTACAAACGCAGGCTTGTATATTGTAGTGTTCAAAAAAATAAGTTGCCGCTTTGTATTTCGGTGATCAGCTTCGCAGGTAACAATATAATCATTTCTTTAGCAAGATATATAAGAGCTTGTATGGAGGCCGCCCTTTGGGCTAAAATACGTCCCTTTTTATCTCCCAAAGCGGCCTCCAAACAAGCTCTAAAACGGCAGAGACGCAAACGCAAAGCTTTATTCGCCAAGCCTTGCACCCTATGCGTCTCTGCCGTTCTAAGTAGTGTTCAAAAACAAGTTCTCCTTTATCGCATCAGCAGCACATCGCCTTTGAACAGCACAACGGCTCCGTCGATGAACTCTACTTCGGCGTAATAGGCAAAAACAGCGGCATTGAGCTGTTCACCCCGGAAACTCCCGTCCCACCCTTTGGAGGGGTCGTTGGGCTGGAAGCCGTAAGCCTGGAATACCGATTCGCCCCACCGGTTGAAGACCTGGAACGAACGCACTTCCCTGACATCCTTACCGGCCTGGATATAGAACACATCGTTCCTGCCATCGCCATTGGGAGAGAACACGTTCGGGATGAATACCGGGTGTTTTTTCTCCACAATGACCACCGTCTGGTCGCTGTCGCTGCAGCCGTTCTCATCCACGATCGTCACGCGGAAACTGGAAGTCACCTGCGGGCTCACCCAAACCGAGGGCGAATTACCGAAGCTGATGGAATCGGGTTGCCAGATGATGGTATCGAGTGTAATATTCGGGTTGTAAACGGCCGTCAGCCGAACGCTGTCGCCGAGTTGGATGACATTCTCTCCTTCGATATTGGTAGCCAGGGTCACGATGACCTCTTCAGGCTGTTCCAGGTTGATCGACAGCTCGGAGATACAACCATTGCCATTTTTCACGACGATGGAATAATCGTTGGCCCCCAGGTTGAAAAACTGGGTTGCCGCACCGAAGGGGCCGCCGTTGAAGGACACCTGATAGGGAGGCTGCCCCCCGCTGAAGTTGGACAGGCTGATGACCCCGTCGTCGGCCTGGAAGCAGCTGATCTGGCTAACCTGCGTTTCAAACGACGGCACTTCGAGGTTGGCGGTAACCACGACTTCATCGGTAGCTACGCAGCCTGCCTCATTAGTAACGGTAAGGGTATAAATACCCGGCTGCCCTGCTTCTACGAACTGGCCATTCGGGTTGGCGAGCACGACGCCATCCGGGGCCTGCCACTGATAGCTGGCCCCTGTCGTCGTATTATTGCTTCCGAGGGTCACCATACCCATGTTGCAGGCCAGCTCCTGTGCGGGGCCTGCATCGGCCACCGGCCCTGCCGCTACCACCACGCTTACGGTGGCCTCATCAACAGGGCAAACGCCGCCATTGTCGGCAGTATACGTAAACATATATGTGCCGGGAGCCTGATTAACGGGCTGGAAAGTAGCACCTGCGGCATTAAAAGCCCCTCCGGTGGAAGGTGTGGCGCTGCTTTCCTGCCACTGTCCGCCGGCATCGGCTCCGGACAGCATCGCCGTCAGCAGCAGGGTGGAATCGGCGCCTTCGCAGACCGATGCCGGTTGGGCCGCTATGCCCGCATCATTGGGTGTATCGACCTGCACCGTGAAGCTTGAGCTGCCGTTGTACACACAATCGGGCAGGCTATTGTTGGTTACAGAAACCAGCGCAATATCCGAGCTTTCCGCCAGGGCCAGCGCTATCGTCGATTGGCCGGCAGGCAGGGCCTCGCTTTGGGTTGCGCCGTTCACCGTGTATACTACGGTGAATGGGCCGGTACTCGCGGTTTGAATATTCAGGGTGAGTTCCACAACCGAGCCCTCACAGGCCGCCTCCGGCCCGCTGAGGGTGGCCGTCAGCGGTGGGCAGTCCTGAGCTACGCAGCTGGCGGTAGCCACCACATCGCTACAGGAATTACCGCTCAGGGCCGT
Organism: Lewinellaceae bacterium; assembly: GCA_020636255.1. Classification (GTDB taxonomy): domain Bacteria; phylum Bacteroidota; class Bacteroidia; order Chitinophagales; family Saprospiraceae; genus JACJYE01. Next base: position 101,434 of record JACJYE010000005.1, on the reverse strand, counting down.
CACCTGTATTTCCACTTCCTGGCCGGGCGTCAGCCCTGTAAGGGTATAACTCGTCCCATCCAATATACCGGTTGGGCCGCCATTCAGAACCTCTACCTGATAGGATGTTGCGCCGGCCACTTCGTCCCAGAGGAAAGCGATGGATGTGCTTGTTGTTGCGCAACTGATCACTAAAGGCGACAGGGGGGCTTCCACTTCCACATTCTGCGTAACCGGCGCCGACTGGCAGCCGTTCTCAATCACAGTAAGGCTCAGCGTTTTGCTTCCGGCAGTAGCCCAATGTACCTGGTGGGGGCCGGCGCCTGTGCCGGGCACGGCAATACCGCCGCCAAAATCCCAGTTGAAGGTTGCTCCCGCCGTGGCCGAGCCCGTGTACATGATCATCGAGACGCTGTCTTCACAAACCGGTGATTCCACCATAAAGCCTGCCGTAGGCACGGCATTAACCGTCACCATAGTGGAGGCCGTCCACTGGCAGACTCCTTCAGTGTAGTTGAGGTTGATGGTGTAATTGCCCGCCTGCGGAACAGCGCCGGGGTCGAAGGCACTGCCTGATACGCCGGTACCCGACCAGGTATAAACACCACCGCCGGCGCCGCCGGTAGCTGTTGCGTTCAGGGCCACGGGAGCATCCGGTTCGCACAAGGGGCCGACGGGAGTGATGGACAACACCACATCCGGGCAGTCGAGCGCAATACAGCTTTGCTCTACCATGATATCGCCGCAGGGGCTGTCGGTTTGTGCCGTCACCTGTATGGTTACCTCATCGCCGGGGTTAAGCCCGGTAACGGAGTAGGTATTGCCGTTCTGTATGCCGGCGGGGCCCATCAGCACGTCCACCTGGTAGCCGGTGGCGCCGGCTACGTCGGGCCAGCTGAAGACGATGGATGTATTATCCGTTTCGCAGGAGATCGCGAAGGGCTCCAGAGGGGCGTCTACCTGTACGGGCTGGCTTACCGGCTCGGAATCGCATCCGTTCTCCGTTACTGTCAGCATAATGGTTTTAGGCCCGGCGCTGGGCCAGCTCACCTGATGGGGGCCGGCGCCCGTACCGGGGATAGCGCTGCCGCCTCCGAAATTCCAGGTGAACGTAGCACCCGGCCCGGCTCCACCGGTATAAGTTACCGTAGCTTCCTGTGTCAGGCAGATCAGCGGGCTGGCGGTAAAGGAGGCGGAAGGCTGGGCATTGATCACGATCTGCTGGCTTGCGTTGTAAGTGCAATTGCCCTCCGTATAGGTGTAACTGATGGTATGGCTGCCAATGCCGGCAACACCAGGGTCAAAAATGCCGTTCACGGGATCGATAACGCCCGGGCCTGACCAGTTCTCCGTGCCGGCGCCGGCGCCGCCCGTGACAGTAGCCTGGAGCGGCAGCTCAACAAAAATATCGCCTTCGCAGAAAGGCCCAAGCGGGCTAAGCGTAATCTGCACGCCGGGGCAATCCTGGGCAATGCATTCCAGCTCGGCAAAGCTACTGCCGCATGGCGGCGCACCGATGGCCTCCACTTCTATGCGCACCACATCGCCGGGATTCAGCCCGTCGACGAGATAAGTATTGCCGTTCTGCGTACCCGTAGGGCCGGCCAGCACGCTGACATTATAACCCGAAGCGCCAGGCACGTCGGCCCAGCTGAAGAGAATGGAAGAAGTAGTGGGGTCGCAGTTGATCACCGGTTCTGCCAGTGGCTCCGATACCTGTACCGTCTCCGAGAAGAGCTCCGAAGTACAGCCATTTTCCATAACCGTGAGGGCTATGGTATGGTTGCCGCCATTGGCCCATGTGAGCTCATGGGGGCCGGCGCCCACGCCGGGGTTGGCTGTAGCGCCACCAAAGTCCCAGGTGTAGGTAGCGCCAGGGCCGGCATTGCCGGTATAGGCCACTGTGCTGGACCCGTCGATACAGATCGGGTTCTCGGCAGTGAAGGTAGCGGTGGGTTGTTCGTTGACGGTAATTTCAATACTGCTGTTATAACCGCAGTTCCCTTCGTCGTAGCTGTAATTGATCGTCCAGGTACCGGCGCCTGCGACGTTGGGGTCAAAGACGCCATTTGCCGTATCCGTGATACCGGGGCCTGACCAGCTTTCCGTACCGCCGCCGTTACCCCCCGAAACCGTTGCCGCCAGGTTGATGGCCGAGGCGCTGGCGTCGAGGCAGATAGGGGCAACCGGGCTGATGGTGATCATCACCGGCGGGCAGTCTTCGGCGATACAGGATTCCGTGGCCATGCTGTTGCCACAGGGGCCGGCGCCAATAGCCTCTACCTGGATTTCCACCATATCGCCGGGGCTCAACCCGCTGACGAGGTAGGTATTAGCGTTTTGCGTACCCGATGGGCCCGTCAATACGGTAACGTTATAGCCAACGGCACCGGGCACGTTATTCCAGGTAAATTCAACAGTAGAGGTCGTCGGGTTGCAGTTGATCACCGGAGCCGGCAAGGGGTTGGATACGACTACGGTTTGACTGGACTGCGGGGAAGTACAACCGTTCTCTTCCACGACGAGGGTTATGGTTTTGGAACCTGCCGTTGCCCAGCTCACCTGATGCGGCCCTGCTCCGGCGCCCGGGTTGGCCGTGCCACCATTGAAAGCCCAGGTAAAGGTACTGGACGCCGGCGCCGCCGTACCGGCATAGGTAACGGTAAGCGGCTGGTTGATACAAACCGTATCGGGGCTGACGGTGAAATCGGCCGTCGGAGTATTGGAAATGGTGATATCGATGGTTTCGCTGCCGCTGCAGGGCCCTTCCGTATATGTATACGTAACGGTATGCGTGCCAGCGCCGGCCTGTGCCGGGCTAAAGGCGCCCGCGTTGGCATCCGTAATGCCCGTACCGCTCCACACCCCTATACCGGCGCCCGTGCCGCCGCTGACGGCAGCGTTTAGGGTAATATCCGGCGTAGTGGCATTCAGGCAAATATCGTTTACAGCGGTAATATCGATCACGAAATCAGGGCATGGGGCGGCCTGACAGGAGAACTGGGCGCTGCTGTTGCCGCAGGGGCCGTCGTTCAACGCTGTCACCTCTATGGTGGCCATTTCCCCGGGCATCAGCCCTGTAACGGTATAGGAATTTCCGTTTTGCATACCCGGCTGCCCGCTGAGCACCACCACCGCGTAGCCCGTAGCGCCAGGCACATCGGCCCAGTTAAAGGTTGTCGAGGTCGTCGTTGATGCTCCGCAGCTGATCACAGGCGCTGCCAGAGGTTCCTGGACATCCAGGGTGGCAGATACGGTGATGGAAGTGCAGCCGTTTTGCGAAACGGAAAGGCGGACAACCTTTACGCCACCGCTGGCCCAGCTCACCGTATGTGGCCCAGGGCCGGTGCCGGGTACAGCCGTGCCGCCATTAAAGTTCCAGTTGTAGGTTGCCGAGCTATCGGCCGTGCCGGTATAGCTGACCAATATGCTGCCGGTAGTGCAAATCGAATTGGTATCGAACTCGAACTCGGCAGTAGGCGTCATGAAAACATTGATCGTCAGGGTGTCGTAGTAAACACAATCCCCTTCGGTATAGGCGGCGATAACCTGATGCGCGCCGGTATCGGCCGCTATCGGGTCGAACAGGCCCGGGATGGTATCCACCATGCCCGGCCCGCTCCAGAGGGTGTCGCCCGTGGTTGTGGCGCCGGTAATGGACAGCGAAAGCGGGACAGGCGCGTTGCTGCCATTCAGGCAGATATCCGCTACCGGTGCGATGTTGATATCCACCGGCGGGCAGTCCTGGGAGAAACAGCTCAGCTGAGTGGCGGGGTTGGCGCAGCTGTTATTGCCGTTGGCGCTCACCGAGATCACCACTTCTTCTCCCGGCGAAAGGCCTGTAACGGTATACGAAGTACCGCTGCCGGACCCCGGCTGGCCGCTGAGCACAGTAGCTGTATAACCCGTAGCGCCAGGCACAGCGTTCCAGTTAAAGGTAACGGAGTTGGGGGTAATCGCTCCGCACTGAACGTTGGGCGCGGGCAGCGACTGCTCGACGGTGACCGCTACTGTAGCCGTATTCCTACAGCCATTGATATCCGTTACGGTAACTTCATAAATGGTAGAAGCCGTTGGGGAAACCATGATGGTGGCCCCTACCTGGGTTGTGCTCCATTCGTAGTCTACCCCACCTGTTGCAGAAAGCTGGGCCGTTTCACCGGAACAGATAACATCCGGAATGGCAAACGCATCGACGACGGGTGGCGGGTTGACCACGATGAGCTGATCGGCAACCGACTGGCAACCGAATGCGCTGGTAACGGTCACAGAGACCGCCTCTACCGGAGGAGGGCCGATCTGTACGGCCGTTACGGGCCCCGTTTGGTTATTACTCCACTGATAAGACACGCCTCCTGTCGCAGTGAGTGTGATCAGTGCATCCTGGCAGGCTTCCAGCGGCCCAATGATCTCAACTTCGGGCAGTGGGTAAACAGTAACCTGCACATCTTTAGTGTCGGTACAGCCGTTGGCGGTTTGAATGTCTACAGTAAACGTCAGCGTTTCTATATTAAGCACCGAAGGCGCAGGCACCTGAATGGACGGCCCGACGCCGTATGGCCCCCAGTCGTAGAAAACGCCGCCTGATGCTGTCAACGTGATCAGCTCGCCGGAGCACAAGGCGCTGGGCATAGCCTGCGCCGTAGTATTGACCGGCAGATAACTCACATTGACCGTAACGGGCTGGGCGGCGCAGCCGTCTACTGATACATTAAGCGTATAAGTACCGGGTAAGGGGACGATCGGGTTTTGCTGGCTGGACGTAAACCCGTTGGGGCCAGTCCACTGATATATGACGGTGCTGCCTGATGGCACCACGTCGCCAAATACCTGCAGGTCTTCTCCGGGGCAGGCCGGCGTAGAGGAAACCAGCGCCAGCGGCGGCGGCCCGGCGTCGACGGATACGAATGTCGAGCGCGAACAGCCAGAGATGGCATTGACGGCCACCACGCTATACTGTCCTGCAGGCAGGTTATCCAGGGTTTCCGGGCCAGGCACGGCGCTGGATTGGTAGATGATCATACCTGAGGCGTTAAAGACCGTATAGTTCCAGGGGCCGGAGACGAGGCCGCCCCCACCCTCAAAAGTAATGCTGCCGTCGGAACCTCCCTGGCAGGAGGTAGGCGTACTAAAAGCGAAGGGGTCGGGGTCGCTGCAGCAGGTCGCCGAAGCCAGCGCATTGAACACCGTTTGCGTATTACAGCCCGTTTGGGTCCATGACCCCGAATCTCCGTCGGACAAGGGGTTGACGACGATGCCCAGGTTGGCGCCATTATCGTTGGGGGGGCAATCGGACACTCTAATCGTCCAGCAGAAGGTGACCGGAGGCGCCGAGGTGCCGATATTGGCACACCCCCCGGTGCCATCGCCCCAGTTGTTGCCGGGGTTGCCGTCGTTGGGCGAGCCGCCGCAGCCGATACCGGAAGATGAATCGTAAGCAAAGCCGGGGCCATAGGTAATGCCTGTATTACAGCTCGTCCAGGAATCGTACCAGCCCCACTGGCCGTCACCACCGCAGGAAGGCGGCGGAGCCGGGTTCAGGCTGTTCAGGTCCCAACCGGGGCCAAATTGTATTTCAACAGCGTGCAGCCATTCGACGGTGCCCGTTACGTCCCACTGGGTGATCGTATAACAGAACTGCACGGCCGTACCCGAAGAATACGTGCCGTTGGTGGGCGGAGGCACAGCCGTTAGGTAGCTATCATTCAGGCAGGGGTTGCAGTCGCGCGAAGCCTGAAAAGAGATATTGAAAGGGCCCGTGTCATCAACATCGGCGCCGGAGACCAGCATGTAGTACTGCTGGCCGGGTTCGAGGGTGAGGGGGCCGAGCGTGACGCTGCCCGAGTTGACCATGCCTCTGGCACAGGCAATAGCCGTGAGGAAGCTACAGTTGGACCCTGTGAAGAGCACGATATTGGGGGTGGAAAGGCCTGTTATCGTTATGGACATCTGGTTGGAAGGCGCGACAAAGGTGTACCACACTTCCGCTGCCGGGCCACTGGTAGCTCCACCGGGGCTACAACCCGTAAACTGTGGATAGGGCAAGGTAGGCGTTGCCCCTGTATTGGAGGTCGTGATGGTTGTTGTCGTTGGTGTACCTGCCGGGCACGGGGGGGGCGCCGTGACGTTGACCATCTGGGCGCCGGAACATTCGTCATTAGCGGGTTGGGCCATCAAGCCCAACGAAAAGAAAGTACACAACAGAGCGAGTGTAACAATAGCTCTCATAAGCCGATTTTAATATAATTGCAGAATTGCGGCTACACCTACATCTAAGGTGAGCCAGGCAAATTGGTGTCTTTTCAGCTTACACCGGAAGGGCCTTGGTGCTGGGGTACCTGGTGTAATCAGATGGAATGGGGTGAGTAAAAAGGGGGAAAGCCCCTTGTCTTTGTCCTGCAACGGCTGCCTGTATAGAAAAAAGCCAGGCTTACCCGGGTTATGTAACCGGTTCGAAAAAGACGGTGCAATTTACGGCTTTTCTCCGTTTATGCCACGCTTTGTTTTGTCTTACAATTCACGTATCCAAATATTGCGGTAGCTCACCAGGTTGCCGTGGTCCTGAAGCTTCAGGGCCGCCGGCCCGTGCGCCAGGTTTTGGGGCCACCCGATATATTCGGTCGTACCTTTGATCTCCGAGTGGTTCTGCACCAGCACGCCGTTCTGGATCACGGTGAGGGTTCCCGCCTGTATGCGGATGCCGTCCTTGTTGAAGCGCGGCGCCGTGTAGATAATATCATAGGTTTGCCATTCTCCCGGAGGGCGGCAAACGTTGACGAGCGGGATGTACTGCTTGTAAATGGAGCCTGCCTGCCCGTTGGAGTAAGTGCGGTTGTTGTAGTTGTCGAGCACCTGCACTTCGTAGCGTTCCTGGAAAAAGACCCCGCTGTTGCCGCGGCCCTGCCCGTCGCCGGTTATCACGGTAGGCGTGCGAAACTCCAGGTGCAGCTGCACGTCGCCGAAAAGCCGCCGCGTTTTGATATCTCCGGCGCCCGGTGCAACCGTCATCGAGCCATCGGCGTTGATTGTCCAGCGCGCCGGGGAATCATCCTGGGCGGAAAGCCATTCTTCCAGGTTGTTGCCATCGAACAAAACGATAGCATCGGACGGAGGGGCCGCAGCCGTACCGGGGGTAACCATCCGGGCTTCGGGTTCCCAAACTTCTGTTAGCTCAGGCGGGATCTGGATGTTCTTTTCATCCTGCGCCTGAAGGGGCATTATTTGAAAAAGGGATACAAGGCAAAATAAAGTAAAAAGGGTTATACAATTCCTGGCCATGGTACTTGTTTTTTGGCTGGAAGTATAGTGATTTTTTTTGAAAAAGGGCAGCACTTAGTTGTGTTCAAAAAATAAGATCTCCATTTGCCCGGGCTTTAACGCGAGGCCATTATTCAGACAGTTCCACAAATACGCCGCCTGTGGCCTCCTGCAGGTTCTGGGGGGAAAGGCAGGCCAGTAGCCCGCGCTGGCCTGCGTTGACGAAGACCCTGTCGTGTGTTAGTGCCGAGGAATCGATAAAAACGGGGTATGCCTTTTTCATACCTACCGGCGAGCAGCCGCCGCGGATATAACCGGTCAGCGCCTGGATATCTTTGACGGGGGCCAGGGTGATCTTTTTATCCCCGCTGGCCAGGGCCAGAGCCTTGAAGCTCAGGCTTCGGTGGCCGGGAATGACCGCCACAACGACACCCTGCCTGTCGCCTTTGGCGACCAGTGTTTTGTAGATGCGTTCCAGGGGCGGGCTATTTACGCAGGCGATGTGTTCCACGCCTGGTACCATCGGTTTCGTACTCGTATTCTATGGTTTCGTAAGGTATCTTTCGGGCATCCAGTATTCTCAGTGCGTTAGTCTTTTTAGGCATGGTATTTCCAGCATTTTACAACTTCTACCGGAAGAACCAGCGCTTCGCCCAGAAAGTTCTGGAGCTGCAGCATTTCATCCCGTCAAGCCGCTCGCCGGTTTTGCGGAAAAATACAGGAACAGTACCAGCACGGCGGCGATCGGCAACGTCCATAGGATGGGCGCCGAAAGCCCCAGGCTCACCTGTGAGAAACCCATGATCGCTACGAACAGGCTGAGCATACCCAGGATGGAATACATGAACATGAACATCAACCAGACCGAAGGCCTCCGTACCGAACAGAACAGCCTGCGCAAGAGGGCGCCGCCCTCCATCTCTTCAAGCTCGAGTGCCAGTTGCGGCGACCAATAGTGTTGCTTTTCAGGAGGGAACCTCAATACGACGTGATGCTCCATAAAAGCGCCGATGATATCTATGCCGGGCTGTTGCAGGGCAGCGCGCAGGCGCTCTATTGCTTCCGATGGGCTCAGGGCAAGCTGCTGCTGGAAACGAGGGCGGATCTCAATGACGGACATAACTATGTTTTCTGTTTGTTATTCCGCAAGATTGCCAAATTTCTGCATTACCGCATCTACAATACCCGGAAAAAAAAATTGCAATATCTCCCAGGTGCAAAGCATCTGAAAGTTGGCAGCTGTTTTCAGGGGCTACTGGTGAAGCCCGCACTCCGTTTTGTCAGAGCCTTTCCAGCGGTCCTTCGCGGCCATTGCCTTTTACCGTGCAGTGCAGGCATCCGACAGAGCCGTACCCCTGGCCTTCCAATGGATGTGGGGGCAAGTGGAATTCCCGCTTATATCCGGCGTACTGTTGTTCTGTCAGGTCGATGAGCGGATAGAACCTCCATATTGTTTCGCCGGGCCTGGGTTTTTCAAAGGCCTGCAGGTTCCGGCGGGTGTGGGCCTGATAACCCATCAGGCCGGAAACCCATACCTTATGGCCTTTTTTCAACGGCTCGAGGGGCCACACCTTGTTGAGGTAACAGCAGGCGTCGGGCTGGCTCTCCCACATGCGGCGTTGCAGTACCAGAAGCTGGGACCGGCAGGAAGGTTCCAATTCCTCAATCTCCAGGCCCCACAAATCGGCCAGTTGTTCTTTGTAGGCCAGCGTCTCTGGGAAATGGAACTGAGTATTTATGAAATAGGCCCGTTTTTGCGGCTTCACCAGGTGCATCAGGTACAAAAGCAGCGCAGAGTGGATACCAAAGGAAGAAGTCAGAAGGACTTCGCTTTCCTCGAAATAATCGAACAGCGTGCGGATGCGTTCTTCCGGTTGTAAGGGTTGGAACAGTTCATTTAACGCCGCAGGGGTAAGTTCACTGACGGTTTCCATATCCGGTATTGGTTTTACCTGATGAAAAAATACCGTGCCGGATTACCTTCCAAAAAATCGCGAAAATTTAATACAGATTTTATGATTATGGGAGTTATTGGCGGAAAAAAGGGAAGGGATTCCATCCCTTTAGGGATGGAATCCCTTCTTCAACTTATTCCATCTTCACCACCCGTTGCTGCCCTACCTGCCCGTCGCGGAAGCGAAGCCGGATAATATAAACACCGGTTTCTACTCTGCTGACATCGAGCGGCACGGGAAGCCCCCGGAATTCCTCCCGGCGCTGCAGGATCATACGGCCGTCAGGCCCTACCAACTCCAGCACGGCTTCTCCTCTGCGGTTCGACAGCACGTTCACGGTTTGCGTAGCGGGCACCGGATAAGTATACACCAGCGCCTGCTCCTGATCATCGTTCATTACGAAAACCTGCTCGATATTGCTGACAGCCAGCTCGCCCTGATACTTGGCCGCCAGCACGTCATATTTGCGAATGCCGTAACCACCGTTCTGATGCACATAAGTGTATTGCTGCTGGCCGGCGTTAACAGGAACGAGGGCTAAGACGTTTTCCGCTCCATCCGCCTCCGTCCAGGTACGCAGTATGAAGTGGCTGTAAAGCGCAGGGTCGTCGGCCAGCGTCCAGTCCAGCCGCACCGCACCGCCGGAGACGGGATCACCTGCAAGCTCGATAACAGGATCAGTAAAGGACAGGCTGTCGCACACGCCGGGCACCCAGATGGTAATACCTGCATTAGACGCAAAACAGGCGTTGGTATACGTTACATCGTCGCAGCCGCAGACCGGTAGGAAGTTCAGCGGGCAGGGGTCGTTGCTTACCAGCGCCGGGTCGGGGCACAGGAATGGCGGCAACAAGTCGCAGGCCGGCAGATCGATGCAATGCGTGGCATAACAACAGGTAATATCTATAGAGTCCTGTATGACCTGTCGCAATACGATGTCGAAACAGAAACTATCCACCGGGCCAGCAGAACCGTCGATCATGATGGTGACCGGCACGGAAGTACCACCCGGCGGGAAGGCCGGTATTGTAGGAATGGTGATCACATCCGGCGTGATATTGGTGCTGCTGGAAGGGATCTCAACGATACCTATGGTATTGACCGGGAAAGGCGAGAAGTTCTGCACCTGGAAGGTATAGGCATAATCCTGCGTCCCGTCGGCATTGGTGATACAGGTGAGCGAATCGTTAACCACGGTCAGGCAGAAGGGGCAGTAGACCGCAATGGTGTCGAAGCACATCACCATACTGTCGGCCGTCAGCCATTTGACCTCGACGTAGATAGAGTCGGTGGAGGTGGTTCCTTCCACGCAGAAATCGAAAAGGTTGTAGTTGACGCCATTCGGCGTGATACCGCTGCTGTGCGTCCATAACAGCGAATTGGTAGGCGAGGAAGGCGTATAGCTCCACCCATCCAGCTGAGCCGGCAGGGTGGTCAGGCCGGCGAAGTTGACGCCCGGGGTAATAATCGTCGTTTGTATGGCCGTGAACAGGTTGGGGTTATACGTCAGGGTGTCCGTAACGAACAGCTCAAAGCAACAGTACTCCGCCTGCACGTCTGTCACCGGCTTGACGGTAGCATCTACATAGGGGCAGGGGTCACATAGCGGGAAGGCGATACAGGTGTCGATCTCGGCGCAGCACAATCGCTCCTCAGGGCCGTCATGCGCCGAGAGGATAAAGCAAAGGCTGTCACCGAACAAGTCGGCCGACGTCTGTATGACGAACGAGAGGGTATCCTTCTCGCCGGGCTGTATTGTATCTGTAAGCACAAAGCTGGTACCCGGAATAAAGGTGACGCCAGATGTGGGGCTTGATATATTGAAATTGACAAACCCTACCGGGAACCCACCGCTGGGGTTACCCACAACGACGGTGTAAAGGTACCCCAAAGAATCGCAGGCCAGCGAGTCCGACACAATATAGAGGCAGCTTTGTTCCACAGGGCAGTTAAATTCCAGGGTATCGGTGCAGAACGTCATAAAGGTGGAATCCAGGTAGTTGACCAGGATATACTGCGGCGTAGCCAGCACATTTTCCAGGCAGATATCGGCCAGGCCACTTACGGCGTTAGGCATAGGCGTCAGGCTGGGTGGCGGCCCCGGCACGATGGTCACGTTGGAATTGCCGAAGTTGGGGCCGTAATATCCACCTGCAATGGTATAGCTGAATTCCACTCCATCGAGGGCCACCAGCTCGATGCCGTAAACGGATTCCGGGCCGGTGTTGGAAAAGTCGATGGTGTAGCAGCAACTGTCCGTAGTAAGGCTGTCGCGGGGCGTAGCGCTGACCGCCAGGCCGAGTTGCCCGCAACCGGCGGGGCAGGCACAGTCGAACACTTCGACGTCGCCGATGTAGCCTTTATCCTGGGATAGGATCTCGTTGTCGCTATCGATGAAAATGCTGTTCAGGTTGGCAAAGCTGCCCGGCGCATTGCCGGTTGCCGGAATGATCGCAGTGCCGTATACGTTGTTATTGATTTCCAGTACCAGCGCATTACCGGAGGCGTAGATATAGGTATCGCAGCCATCGCCGGGAGGGCTGTCGCCGGTGAAGCTGGTATAACCATAGTCGACCCCCCCGGCGGAGTTGGTCGACGCCAGCCCCAGGTGGATCAGCTGCGGCACGATGGTATTCCAGCTCAGGTGGCCGCCGCCATTGTACTGAAGTACTCTTGTCGAATGCGGATAGTTTTGGGCTCTTTCCCCGGTCAGCATATTGGCGCCATCCTGAGAAAAGGCGATGTCCGTCAAATGTGCATCTACTGAACCATATAATGCTACACTGGCCTCCAGGGTTTCCGTGCCCGTGATCATGCCCGTACCAGTGTTAATACCAATGGAATAGATCTGGTTCTGATTGATGCCGTCGGCAAAATCCCGGGCAAAATAGACCCTTCCTTCGCTCCGGTTGTAGGCGATGCCCCACAGGTTCTGGCCCGTAGCGGCGCCGCCAAAGCTGGGGTCAAAGACCTGGATGACCTCACCGGTGGTGTACAACCCGTTGCCAAATGCGGCTATTACGGCAATAGTGCCGTTTTCCCGGTTGGTGGCGTACAGCAGGTCGTTATCCGGGTTGCTGCAGATATTGCCGATGGCCGCGCCGGTATTGGGCAACGCATTGGTACCCCCGGTGTTCGATACCACAAAATCCGAAACAGCTCCGGTCAGGGCATCCACCCGAAATATCAGCGGCGTTCCGGCGGTGCTGGAGATCGCTCCCCAAATATCCGTAGCCGTTACATACAGGTCATAATCTTTATCGATACCCAATCCGTAGACGTTCCGCATCCGGCCTATCGTCCAGTCGGGGTGGTTGATGCTCACCGGGGGCACCCAGTCAGCATTGACCCCTACCGGGGCTCCGGACCGGTCGCGGGTGTCCTTCACGCTGAGCACCTGGCCGGCGGAATTGGTAAACCCGGCAAAGGTCATAGCTTCCATGCCGCACTTGAAAAGCCTGCGCTCCGGCCTGAAATAAAAGGGCCCCGGCCGCTGAAAGCCGTCGGCGGGCACATCCAGGGTATAACTTACCGGGGTGGTGGGGGTAAGATCCTGCGCGTCGAAAACCGCTCTCACCGTGTAGACGCCGGGCTCGATGGCGATGAAACCATACAGCCCCGATGAAAGGCTGCTCGTTGAAGCGGCCAGCATGCCCTGAGCATCCAGCAGTTCTATGCTCAGGCCGTCGATCCCGGGTTCGGTAGCCGGGTCGTTGATACCGTTCGCATCCAGGTCGTAACAAACAAAGTCGACAAGCGAGGCCAGCCCCGGATCGGGCAGGCGCACAAAACGCAGGTTGTCCACCGTCTCCCCGGCCATCAGCCCCAGGCCTATCGACGAGGGCCCGAACCAGCTGGTATTGGGGATATTGGCCACGATGCTCACCGTATAGTCGCCCTGCGGTAGGTTCTCGAACCGAAAAGCGCCCTTATCATCGGTATTCATCACAATAGGAGCCGCCAGAGGGCTACCGTCCAAGGTAACCGGAAACCCAGCCAGGCCGGGTTCGAAGTTCTCCTGCGTGCCGTTCCCGTTCAGGTCAAAAAAGGCAATACCGGCGATAACACCCAGCTGGCCGAGGTCCACAATACCAAAATCCACGCCGGGGATCGGCGCGCCGGCATAAACGACAAACTGAGAGGCGGGGTTGGCACTCAGCTGAGGGGAGGCCAGCTCCACATAAACGAAATAGGGGCCTGTGACAAGGCTGCAGAACGCATAGCTCCCGTCACCCAGCGTCGTTGCCTGGCTCACCGTCCCATCACTGGCCACGGCAACCACCGTCTGCCCCGCAAGCGGCCCTTCCGGGCCGTCCTGTACGCCGTTGTTGTTGTCATCGGAATATACCACTCCCGATATGCAATCCTGCGCCTGCAGGCCGGGGGGCATAGCAGCATAGAAGGCTGCCACGCTTATCAGTAAAAGCAATCGTAGTCTTCTTGTCATGGTAATAGCGTTTTTTAGGTGAAAAGAATATATGGCGGTGCGGCCTTCCGGCCGCACCGGGTTTACATTTTGACAAACCGGCACACCACCACCTGCCCGTCGGCATAACGCAGGCGCAGCAGGTACAGCCCCGGCGCCAGGCCCTCGAGGTTCAGCTGCGCTACGGCCGCAGCCCGGAAAAACACTTCCTGGCTTCGCCGCAGCGGCCCTTCCGGCCCGAGTATCTCAAGCGTGCATTCGCCTTCCCGGTTGGAACGCACCAGCAATTGCCCACTGGCGGGGTTGGGCTGCAGGCGCACGTCCTCTGTAACCAACGGCGGCAGGCACAGGCCCTGCTGGTCCTGCAACAGCAGCTGTACCTGGCAGAGATCATGGTTGCCTACGGCATCCCAGGCATGGATCTCCAGGTTGACAAAACCTACCTGATCGCAGGTAAGGACGATGTTGCTCTGCGACTGGCTTGCCGCCTGACCCACCAGATTGATGGAGTACACCACCGGCGGCGAACAGTCGTCCAGTGCCGGGCCCACCAGGAAGTCCCCGGGTATCAGGGTGAGTGATGCATCGTCAAGGTCTCCGTCGCCATCGACATCGGCAGGCGGCAAGAGTGGCTGAAGGATGCCGGCAAGCACCGAATTGCAGATCAGCCCTGTCGGCGGTGTACAGTCCTCCGTCACATCGATAACCTGGTTGTACACCCAATGCCCCACCGATGCAATAGCAGGCTTGATACCGGAATCCACCCAGTAACCGGCAGGGTTGGTAAGGCCGTCGCAGCCTGTCCCTTTGGCGCCGGCAGCAGGGCTGCCATTGGTTTCATCGCCGTCCTGGTCGTAATACGACAAACCGCCGGGGCGCACCAGCACCCAGATATCCTCTTCGCCGGAAAAGCCGTCGCAGTCTTCATCGCGGCCTACCACTACCGGGGCGGAGGCGCCATCGTACTCGCACCAGTTGATCACCCTCCAGGTACGGGCCAGCTTGCGGCACTCATTGCCGGAAACAGGGAGTTCTTCATCAGAAAAAGTGACGGCGATCATATCACAGGCGCCCCCCTGTATGTCAATGGCCAGGGCATCCAGCCCGGCGCAATCGACGCTGGTATCGGCAGGGAAACGGATGCCGTAATTCAGGGGGCCGGCTTGCAGCGTCACCGTCTGAGTACAGAGATTGGTACTAGGGTTGCCGGCCGCATCGAAGGCAACGAAACTGCGCCCGATCGTTCCGCCGGCGCAATCGCTGAGCATAACTACGGGCGGTAGCTCCTGCCAGCTCAGGCCCGGACAGTCACCTATGGCTTCCGCTATGCCGAAAAGAGGCTGCAGATCGGACGGGGTATTGGGGTCAAAAGGTGGCAGGCTGCTGCAATCCAGAACCACGTCGGGAGGCGCAAGGCAGATCAGATCAAGGCAGGGGGTTATGCTGTCGCAGGGTGGCAGCACGATGCAATGGGTAGCATAACAACACAGGATGTCGATACTATCGCCTACCAATTGCCGCAATACGATGTCGAAACAAAGCGTATCGCCCGCCGCCGATCCGGTGGGTACGATAGTGATGGCCAGAGGCCCGAAGGCGGCGCCGTGATCGGGCACCAGGAAGGGTAGCCCGATCTCATCTTCTACGATATCGAAATCAGTAGACGTTTCGACAAAACCCACTGCATTTACACCATAACCCGACCAGTTCTGCCCGCTGAAGGTGTAGGTGTAACTGCCATCCGGATTGCAGGCAATGCTGTCATCGGTTATCGCCAGGCATTCCGGGCAGTATACTTTCACAGTATCCCGGCAGATGGCCGAGTCGCCCCGCATCCATTGTATTTCTATGCTAATGGAATCGGTAGTCGTGCTGCCCTCGATACAGAAGTCGAACAAATGGTAATCCGACAACAAGGGGATGCTGCCGCTGTTGTGCACCCAGTTGTAGCTGTTCTGCCCGGGCAGTGACGGATTATACGACCAACCGGAGAGCAGCTCATAATCGATGGCGGAGAAGGTGACGCCCGCCTGCAGAATAACGGTTTGTATACTGGTAAAATACCCTGAAGCAGGGTGCTGGTTATCCAGAAACAGGCTGTAACAGCAGTCGCCCAGCTGGTTGCAGTCAAAGATCAGCGTACATTCCTCCAACTGTTCGGCAAGGCCGAGGTTGATACCGCCTATGCCGCCGTAGAAAAACAGAAGGTTGCCGGCATAATCATACACCGCCCCCCCCGGGTCGGTGCACAAGGCTACATCATCCTGTACATTGATCACCGGCTGGCCCTGGAACTGGCAGCAGTATACCATCAAGCCACAGGGGCGCTCTGCACAACTGGCGATGATCGACTGCAGCCAGGGTTCCTGAAGCGGGTTGCCAGCAGGGCAATCGCCGCCAGTGCCGGGCAAGGGGGCCACGCCTACGCCGGCATCTACATAACTGCACGGCTCGCAGTTCGGGAAGGCGATGCAGGTGTCGATCTCGGCGCAACACAGCCGCTCTTCCGGGCCGTCGTGCGCGGAAAGGACGAAACACAAGCTGTCGCCGAACAAATCATCGGCCGTGATGATGTTCCACATCAGCATCGTCGTATCGCCCTGGTACAGGGTGTCAGACAGGATAATGCCGGGGCCGGGCAACAAAAAGGCGCCGGGAATGGCCGGCGTGGGATTGAGTTTTATGTAACCTACGGGAAAGTCGGCGCCAGGTGGATTGGTGACGGTGACGATGTATTTGTAGCCATTGGTATCACATACCAGGCTGTCATTCACGATATAGAGGCAGCTCCGCTCGGGGGGGCAGTTGAACACCAGGGTGTCCGTACAGAAGGGCTCATAGTTGGCGTCGAGGTAGCCCACCACCACGTATTGAGGCGTAGCCAGCACATGCCCCAGGCAGATATCCGCTACATCAGGAACCGAAGGCGGCATAGGGCCAAAGCCGTTAGGAGTAATAAGGGTATTGTACAAACCGGTGTTCGGAGTGCCGTAGCCGGGCGCCGCACTTACGCTGCTCAGCTGCACGCCGTCCAGCGGAGTCAGCGCTAAACCGTAAACGGTTTCGCTGCCGGCATTGCTGTAGTCCAGGTTCCAGCAGCAAGCACTGCTGTCGGTAGGTGGCGCCTGGCTCACGGCCAGCCCCAGGCCGAGGCAATCGCAGTCGACGGTTACGGTAAAGGTACACTCCGCCTGATTGCCGCTCGAATCCGTCGCCGTGCAGATGACGGTGGTTTCCCCGCAGGGAAAGAGGGCGCCGCTGGACTGGGAATACACCCAGCTTACCTGGGGACAGTTGTCGGTAACCGTCGGATCGGGCAGGATCACCGGAGCACCTCCGGCGGCGGCATCCCCGTTCACCTGAAAAGATGGCGGGCATACCGCTGTTGGCGGGATGATGTCCAGGATGGTTACGGTGAAAGTGCACGACAAAGTATCGTTAGGCCCGGTATAGGTGTACACCACGGTAGTAACGCCAACCGGATACTGAGCGCTGGCGTCATCGATGCCTGTATAGTCATTAGTGAGCACACCAGGGCCGGGCAGGGTGGGTACTGGAATGTTGACAAAAGCCACACACAAACCGGCATCGACAGCCTGGACGATATCTGCCGGGCAATCCAGCACCAGGGGGGCGTTCACCGTGGCCGAGCCGTTGTTGATCGTAACGGGCACCACATTAAAAGAGGCGTCTGCAAATTCTATGGCAGTGGGCTGATCAGTAATTGAGACAGGCGACACTCCAGGCATCAGCCCTTCAAAACAGATCTCGAACAACACGGCGCCGTCGGGCAGGCTCTGCCCCGTAAAGTTTTCATCATTCCAGGCGAAAGTGATCACGCCGGAGGCCGGAAAGGCGAAATTCGAAACATCCATTCCAGGCAGGCCAAAACTGGATATACCGATGATTTGTACAACGGCAGGGTCATAACTGATACTGAATAGCATGCCTGTGATATCCAGAAGATTTTCCACCGTCACCGGAATGCAGGCCGTCTCGCCGACGTCTATAATAACCGAGCCTACAGTAAGGATGATGTCGGCGGGCGGCGCCAAAACGGTAACCAGAAAATCGCATCCGGCCTGGTTGCCGCTCGCGTCGGTAGCGGTATACATTACGGTAGTGCTCCCAACGGGAAAGAGATCGCCGGAAGCATGATCGCCGGCGAGAGTGGCCAGGCAGTTATCCAGTACGGCCGGATCGGGCCAGGCCGCCGGGGCTTCACTTTGGCCTGCTGAGGCCTGAACCGTAAGGTCGAAAGGACAATCGATGAGAGGCGCAAACACATCCTGCGCCAGGACAGTGCCGAAGCAGCTACTAAAGTTGGCCGTCAGGCCCGGCGCGAGGGCCACTGTATATGTCCAGCCGCCGCCGCCGTCCACTACCGCTCCATTACCAGGCTCGCCATCATCGACGCTGAGTATAAAGTCAGCTGCCGTCAGACACCCCAGCGCTCCTTCCAGGACGGCATCGGGCTGCAGCATTGCCTGGCATTGCGGACCCAGGGCCACAATGATATTGTCGTTGCAGGCCAGGTTGTCAGATGCGCTGGCGTCCAGGGCTACGGCCGTTAGCGGGCCGGCACAGCCGGTAAGCGGGTTGCGCCAGGCGCCATAAAGCACCGTAGCCCCATCGATGGCGGGCTGGAAAAGGTTGTCGGCGCTGGCATAAAGCTCTGTAACCATCTGATCATCTTCAAACCAGACGGCTTCAAGGCCGGCTCCGGCCAGCTCCAGCACCAGGGTGGCCGCATCGCCCGGGCACAGGCCCGCAGTGATGGAAGCGTTGCCGTCGAGGGGTGCAGCCGGCGGCGGGAGGAGGTGGGTGTTGTAGAAATACAATTCGTACTGGCCGTCCCCGCTGCGGTCGGACATCCAAACGGCAAAGGGGCCGTAATTGTCGGGAAAGAGATCTGCTGTGGGGCTGGTGCCCAGTATACCGCTTTGCCCGGTGCCGAGGTTGTAATAACCGATCTCCCGCGCGCCACCTTCACTGGCTTCCCATACAACCTGCCCGGCGTGGATAGCCGGCCGGCTGTTGTCATCCGAACTATTGGTGAGTTGTACAACGGGGCCTGCGGGCAGGTTGTAAGCAAAGATCTCGATGTTTCCCCCCTGCCGGGCCGCCCAAACGGCGTAATCGCCCTGCACATCGATCTCGAACGGGTTCATATCGAGCCCCGCAGCCAGTGGGATCAGGGTACTGGCCGACAAGTCGTATACCGAAAGATCGTAGGTGAGCCCAAAATCAGCAGTGGTAGCCCAAATGGCCTTATCTGCCCGCAGACGCAGCCCGCTCTCATCGCCGGCGCTATTCGACAGGTTCTGCTTGCTTTGAGTGCTTATAGTGTAGAGAAAAACGTCCACGTCAGGCCCATCGTCAGTGCTTTCCCATACTACCCAGTCGCCGAAAACAGCAGGGCTGCCCGCACCGGTAGCGTTGTCGTTGGAAATATTGATCTGCGTGCCGTTCACCAGATCGTAGAGGTATATCTCGTTATCGCCATCCTGATTGCTGCGCCAGGCAACGTAGTTGTTGTACACCTGAGGGCTATGGTCGACATCCGTCGTATTGTCCGACACCTGCCACCGCTCCTGCGTCATGCAGTCGTAGGCCCATATTTCGTAGTCGCCGTCTTCATCGCCCCGCCATGCGATGCGGTTGCCGTAAAGGTGCGGGGTATTGTCATCAGCAGCATTATTGGAAACATTCGTCAGTACGCCTGTAGACAGGTCGTAGGCATAGATGTCGTTATCGCCGTCGGCATCACTTACCCATACAACTTTGCTGCCCCATATCTGAAGGCTGCCATCGGGCGCCACGTCGGGAGAAAGCGCTATGGGTTGCTGGCAGTCCGGGATCAGGGCATCGGCGCAGGCGCCCACGATACTGCTCTCGAATGTCAGGCAGCCCCCCGCGGCCGACTCGATCAGGTAAAAACCGTTGTCGGGCAGCTCGTATACGATCCATCCATCGTTGCCATAATCGGCAAAGACGTTATCGCCGTCTGCGCCGGAAACGGCGCCTTCGGAATAAAAGGAAATGAATTGCTGGCCATCGGCGCAATACACCGGCCCCAATGCTATCGGCGCCCCTCCGATCGTCACGAGGCCATTCTGCCCATTGATGGCGGCCACCTGCCCGGCGCCGTCCACCACCTGGCCAGGAAGCGGAGTATCGGCAATCGCGACTGGCGACTGGCTTCCGGCCGGGCCGGTTACATTTAGGATTAAATTGAACAACAGGCTGCCGTCGGGCACAGTCTGAGGAATTGTAGCGGTAGCCAGCCAGGCCATGGCCAATTCGCCTTCGCCGGGCAAGGGTGCGCCAAAATTAGCAAGCGCAAGCCCGGGCAAGCCGAAATTAGCCACACCCTGGTAAGCCAGCACGGCGGGATCCCAGCGAACGGCCAGCTGCATGGCCGTTATATCGGTGAAATTTTCCACTCTTACGGGTACCACTATCGGCAATGCGCCGCCCGGGCAGGTTTGTACATCTTCTACCATTACTGTTACGGTAGCGGCCTGAACGGCCTCGGCGCATTCTGATACATCGCCAACCTGGATGCCGATAAAATCGGCTAACACATCATCTGTAAGGTTATTGATGTTCACCACTTCGGGCCAGGGCTGGGCCCAGGGGTTGAAGGGTATGGGGAAAACGTAATCTGCCGGCACGAAACGCCAGCAGAGGTTATTGGGGAAAGCGCTCGTATTACCCAGGATCACCGATTGCAGGTTGATCATGTCGAGGCTGGTAACAGAAGCCGAATTGTTCACATCGGCAGAGATGAGCGCATAAGGAGAAGTGAGCGGAGCCACGCCTAAGATATGCTGGCTGATGAGGTAGAGGTCGTAAACGTTCAGGCAGGGCGACTGGCAGTCGCCGGGCCAGGAGGGCGTAACGGTGTAATCAAAGCCCGTATCCAGGCCGGAAAAAGCATAGTTGCCGCTGTTGTCCGTAACCTGGCTACCGGTACTCTGCCCACTCAGATCCACATGTATGCCGGGTACAGGCGCGCCACCCGGGCGGGAGACGTTCCCGGATATCCCGGCGGCCAGGTTTCCGGCCACCGTCACCAGGCCGTCCAGGCCAGTAAGAGCAGCAATCTCCATTTGATTGTTGACGACCTCTCCCGGCAAGGGGGAAGAACTGATGTCGATGGGAGAAGAAGAGCCCGGCCCACCGGCCACATTAAAGTGCAGGGTGAGCATAGATGAGCTGTCGGGTAATGACTGGCCACCCACGGGCTGGCCGGCGCCACCATCGGCAGATACCGTACCAGAAATGGTATAATCCACTATGGGTTCGGCCGGAGGTGCTGCATACCTGCTGATGAGAAGGACAAACAGTACCGGGATAGGCAAAGCAATCAGGGGTTTCATATTCTGGGTGTTTAGTCAGAGCAGGGTTTTAACTCATTTTGTTCTGTTCGGATATCCTGGTTTTATGAGCAAGAGCATGTTGTCGTCAAGGGGTTACGGCCAGCCTGCCGGCCCATATCTTTCCATCCGGGCTTCTGGCCTTCAGCACATACAGGCCGGCGGGCCAGCCTCCAACCGGCAGGGCCGCCGCCCTGTTAAATGCACCAGGCAACCACCATTCTGACCTAAGCCTGCCCTGAACATCGAAAGCCCACACCACTGCAGGCCCTGGCCAGGGCAACTGCAGGTAAGCGGTATGCCGTGCCGGGTTGGGCCACAGCCTCCCCTCCCCTTCCCATCCGGCTTCGTATGTGCCGGTGATGAATATTTCCTCCACATTGCTGAATACCGGCTTACCGGGCCAGGTGACACCCACGATGCGGTATTCGTTCAGGCCTGGGGCGGGATCGTTATCCGTAAAGAAAAAAGTAGTGCCGTCGGCCTGCCCTACCGTCGCCCAACCGCCTCCAGGCAGGCGGCGCTGCACCAGGAAGAATCGGTAATCCACCCCGCCAAGGCTGGCCCATTGCAGCAAGGCCTGGCCGGGGTCAAAGGCTACGATCTCCAGGATAATGCTATCGACGGGAGGTTCGCCGCAGGGCCCCTCATCCAGGCCCAGCACCCCGCTCCAGTTCATGGCGGCGCAACTGTTGATGTAGGTCATGCTGTCGCAACCGCAAACCAGCTCCAGCACAGGCGGGCAATCGAAACTCCAGTCGATCAGGCTGCTGTCCAGGCAAGGCGGGTCGGGGCAGTCGAAGAACAGCGTATCGCAAATCGTGATCGTCGAGCTGCCATAGCAGTTCACTCCTCCGGCATCGCGGCGTTCCACGCGCATGCAAAGCTGATAGGGCGTTTCATCCAGAAAAGTAAATGTGATGGTGCTGTTGTTGACGAAGCCGCCAATGCCGGTACCTGTATTGAGGTTGCGCAGGTTCCAGAACACTCGGTCGCAAGCCCCCCAGCGCTGGTATACGGCTGTGAGGAAGCCCGTTTCGCAGTCGGCGGACACCGTGAAGCCTGCATTTACGTCCGCTTCGAATTCCTCAAAGGGCGTACAGCAGCGGTCGCACAGGGGAAGCTCCAGGCAGTGTGTGAAGGTGCAACAATCCAGTGCCAGAGAATCGCCCAGCAGGCGGCTGGCCGTCAGCTCGAAGCAGAGGTTATCCATGCCTTCCGCCTCCGGGCTCAAGGTGATGTTAAAGCTTCCGGCGGTAGTGCCCGGCGCCCACGGCCCGGCCAGATCCAGGAATTCTTCAACGACCAGGCTCTGCCCGGCGGGCTCCGTCAGGCGCAGGCGGTGGATGGTGTAATCCGTCAGGTTTACCAGGTTAAAAGTATAGCTGTAACCGCCGTCGGCCAGGCAGGTGAGACTGTCGTTCTGGGGCGCCAGGCAATGATAACAGGCCAGGCGCAGGGTATCGCTGCAGCGGGTTTCGCCGCCTACCAGCCAATTCACGGCCAGTTCAACGGGAAAGCCTGTCTGGGGGGCGTCGATACAAAAATCGAACAGGGGCTGGGTGCCGGCAGGAAGGCCGCTGGTGTGCGACCAGCGGAGCATGCGGCCCTGACTGAAGGATTGGTAGGACCAACCCGAAGTGAGCGGGTACTGTACAGCGGAAAAGGAGGCCCCGGCCGTCAACAGCTCGGTTTCAACGGCCGTAGCAGGCCCCGCCGCAGGGTCGAATGAATAGGACAGGCTATAACAGCAAAGCAGTGAATCGTTGGCCGACAGGTAAGCTTCAGCACCGGCTTCGCAGGGCAGGCCGGAGGGTGGCCCCGTTTCACCCCAAGGCCAGTGCCGGGCAAAAAACACAACACCCCCTACTAAACATGCATATATAAAGTAGGGCCCGGCCGCCTTATTGCCTTTTGGGGTTTGGGTGTTCATCAGGGCTGTCGTCAGTTTTTGTTTTGTTGGTATAGAAAGGGCCCTTACAGCTTCCCATTAAGAGCTTGTTTGGAGGCCGGATTTGATAGCGAAAAGCGGCAATTTTTTGGTGAGACAAGACGTCTTTTTGAAGAGCGTACCCAAAGGTACGGTCAAAAAAAGCAACGCAGTATCACCGAAAAAGTGGCCTTTGCAGCTCAAAGGCTGGCCTACAAACAAGCTCTTAAGTTAGAGTATTCCTGCACATAATTCCAGAGAACCCTAAATTCGGCAACACCACATAAACATGTGGCGGGATTGAATGCAAATTCGGAGAGTTACTATTCAGCATGCGGCCTAAAATGCTCCTGAAGCAAAATTTTGTAGGCTTTTTCATGCCTAACCCCTTCTCATGGGGCTGTCTCAAAAGTCAAAATAAAAACATCGAAGCTAAATAATATGCTGTTTATCGCCGTCTGGCCGGTTCTCCCCTTTGGGGAGCCAGAGGGGCTAGGATTTAATTTTTAACCTCGCCCCAAAACCACGATGTTAAAAATTAACCATGGTAGCTTTTCAAACTCTTTGTTTTCAATGGTTTCAGGATTTGATTCAATCATCAAAAATGCTAAAGTCCAGCTTAGTGCTTGTTTGAACTTTGATGAAAGCCAGAAAGTTTAATTGAACGGGCAATAAATGGTTAGTGCTTGTTTGGAGGCCCCTTTTGATAGAGAAAAGAGGCCTCCAAGAAAGCTCTTAATTGAACCGGGCAAATAAATTTGCCGGTTACGGCTACTTTGTCTTCACTACCGGCTCCTGCCAGGTGCACACTGATTATCCGTGAATTGAACCGGGCAAATAAATTTGCCGGTTACGGCTACTTTGTCTTCACTACCGGCTCCTGCCAGGCGCACACTGAATCATCCGTGATGCGCAACCCATACATACCGCCCGGCAAATGCCGCAGGGAAAAGGACAGCTTGGCCCCAGGCCGTACCGGCAGGGCCAGCAGGCCGGTGACGGTGCTGCCCGGGGGGATATCCCGGCCGACGAGATAGTGTGCGTCCAGTTCTTTTACGAAGCGGATGTTGGCATTCAGCCCTTTAGCCAAATTGACCAATCCGGCGGCGAGAATGATCCCATGGCCACCTTCTACTTCCACAGCTCCCTCGCCTGGTTCTCTCGTACGCTGTATGAACACTTCCGCCGCTTCTTCCATCGGTAGCGGCCACAACAGCCCGGAGCCATCAGTTATTACCACCGATTCCGGGAAGGCCAGCGTATCTTCCCCGCTATTGAACAGGCGTAAGGCCAGCAGGCTCACTTCTTGTTTCCGCTCCATACGGGCGTAGCTGCGGTTTCCAGCTTCTTTTAGCACATCGTAACGCCAGTTTATAGCCAGTTTTTGGCCCACCAGGGTATCCTGAGCCGAATCGAAACTTAGCGTTTCCGGTTGGATAAGGCGGTAGTTGGAAGCGCAGTTCCAAAACAGGGCAGTCACAAGGAAAAGAGCATTTGGTTTCATGAGGGTAAACATTAGTTTCTTTGTATGACTCTCCCGTACGACACGCCTATGCGCAGGTAACTGAATGAAATATCCGCCTCCGGCAAAGTCGTCATCTGAGCGCCCTGGCCGGAGGCCAGCGCATCGTAATGCTGTTTAGGCGACCAGCGAAAGGCGGCGAAAAAGCTGGTGCGCCGGCGCTTGCCCATATAAATATTAAAGCCGCCCAGCGCACCGGGCCCGAGTTTCTTCCTGGCTACATCCCCTTCGGCCGCTTTCGTGCTCAGGAAATGAAGATCGAGGGTTGGCCCGACGAAGAAGCCGAAGTTGTAACCCGATACGTCTTTGGAATACTGTGGAGATAGAAACAACGACCAATGTTCCCGCCCAAAAACAGCCTTGCCGTTGTATCCTTTAACATTTACCCAATTGTCTGAACCGATAACAAGGCCGAGCCACGATTGTGGGCTCAGCTGGTAATCCACTCCAAGCTCGCCAACCAGGGCGAGGCCTTCGTCTTCAGGGTATTCCGTACTGCTCTTGAAGCTTGTTAACGGGACGGAAACACTGGTAGTCCGGTTAAAACCGTACTCAGAATAGTGATCTTTCAGTCGCCTGGTACCAGAAAGCATGGCAAAGCCGGCTCCGGCCCTAATGCGGATATTCTTTTCCTTCATATCCGGCGCCCCGGCAACCTGCCCCGATAGCTGGCCGAAGCCGAACAGCGCGGCAGCGAAGGCTACAGCAGTAATGGTTCTTAGGTACATAGCTAAAAGTGTTTATTAAAAGCTTGCTCGGATCAATCTGCCTTCATCACCCGCTCC
Organism: Lewinellaceae bacterium; assembly: GCA_020636255.1. Classification (GTDB taxonomy): domain Bacteria; phylum Bacteroidota; class Bacteroidia; order Chitinophagales; family Saprospiraceae; genus JACJYE01. Next base: position 76,198 of record JACJYE010000005.1, on the reverse strand, counting down.
TGCCAAAGCCTGCCATCTCTGTCCTCTATTTCCAACCCATACATCCCCGCCGGCAACCGCCGGACGGACAGCCACGAACGGCCTTGCAGTTCCTCTGAAAGGGCCAACTGGCCGGCCATATTGAACAGGCGGGCCCGGACGGGAGGGGAATCGCCGGAAGTACGCTGTACCGACAGGAAATCCCGGCAGGGGTTGGGGAAAACGGCCCAGGGGGATGCTATTCCAGGCTGCTGAACAGAAACGGGCTCCAGGCCCGAGTAAAAACGAGATAGTAGGATATCCCGCTGGATGGGAAAGATTGAAGTACTGTACTGCCCCACAGCCACAACTTTATTATCTGGTTGCCACAATAACGCTCTCAAGCCAATCATTGAGCCCATAACTTCGATGGACGCGGCCCCATTGGTTCCGAAGCCGGAGTCGGGGCTGCCATCCGGCAGGAAACGATATAAACCGCTACCAACGGCCAGGATCTTCTGATCCGGCTGCACCCACACATCCTGTAAGGCGCCTGAACCAGGAAAGGCCTTGCCATTTTGGCCAAAGGAGGTATCCAGGGAGCCATCAGGCAAGTATCGGGCCAGAGCGCCATGGTACAGGATGCCATTGGCAGGAGCAAAACCCACGGCTATGACGCTTCCGTCTGGTTGTATTCGGATCTTATTGATCCTTTCATCGTATCCATTGTTGTCTCCCATGTGGATACTCGCTGAGCCATTGGGGCCAAAGGATAGATCTGGTTCCCCGCCAGGCGAAAACCGCCATAGTGCCCAACCTCTCTGCGAATGAATGGATGTCTCCCGGTAGCCGCCCAATACTATCTTACCGTCCTCCTCAACCTGGACATCATTGATGTAAGAGCGGGTAAAAGCCGCCTCAGGGAAAAGGGCCACTCCACTATCGCCGAAAGAGGGATCGACAGCGCCGTCGGCAAACAACATAACGGCCATCGGCCAGTAGTTATTAATATCATTATGTTTTTCGCCCACCAGCAAAATCCGGCCATCGGGAAGCAAGGCCATCGACTCACAGATAGCCAAAGTATCCCCGAACGAGGCCACTACTTTTCCTTCATCGCCAAAAGAAAGGTCGGAGGAGCCGTCTTCCAGTAGGCGGAGCGCCAAAAAATGATCATCGGCGTTAGGGCCTCCTACCACTACGATCTTGCCATCATCCTGAGTAGCGACTCCTGTCGCCCATCCCTTCATATCGATATCTGCCAGGCCATCGTCACCAAAGCTGAGGTCCGGCAGGCCATTTTCGGTAAACCGCGCTACCAGAAAACGGTAGCCAGTAAAATTTCCCTGGTAGAAGCCGGCCACCACCAGCTTGCCGTCGGGCTGCAGGGCGATCATCTCAGGGTATTCTTTGTTGTTCTCAAAATCGATGATGGAAAAGCCTCCATTGCCTAAAGAGGGGTCGAGGCTGCCCGGCTGCCCCAAAGCGACAGCGGTGATCAACAGAGCGGTCAAAAAAGTGTACAAATTTTTCATTGGTATTATCCGTTTTGTTTCAAAATGAAATATTAGCATTCCTGTTAATCACATACCATAAAACACGAATCAACCCCTAAGCCCGCTATATATATTTTTCGTTATCAAAAAAAATAGCCCAGCATCAGCCTCCACGACCCCACCGGAAAGGCGTCGCCAGCTCTGTCGTGGCCATCGACAAACCTGCGTGTCCAGTTTACCGAAGCCTGGTAGTGTTCGCCCCAACAGAACCCGAACCCGAGATACAGGCCCAGTTGTAACTGCGCATCCAGCGCTCCGGATTCATAGGTTATGCCCCTTGCAGAGTTCCACTGCGACGAGGCATAGTGGCCATCAACATATAGCGGCAGGGCGGGAAGCACCCCTCCATCCAGTGCCACCACCCGGCTTTTGAACAACCGAAAACGCGCGATCAGCGGAACCTCCACCCAAAGCGACCGCAGTGCAACCGTATCCCGGTTAACATAACGTGTCGGGGGGGAAAGGAACAGGAAACTCTGAGCATTGCCCGTTTCGGAACGCAGCCCTTTCAGTTGGATGAACGAGAGGCCGGCCCGGGCTTCTACCTCAAAATGAGGGGTAAAAGCGTAATTGGCGATACCGCAGGCCTGAAAACCCACATTCTGAGTTGACGAAGATTCATCGGTAGACTGCCCGCTGAGAAAGCTGTTTTTTGGTGGCGGGAAACGAGCAAGCCCTGCCCCTGCTGCCAGGCCATAACGGAAGCCCCCCTGCCATTCCGGGCTATCCCCTGTTTGTGCCGACATAAATAGCGGCAGGCAAAAAATGATCAGGCTTATTGTTTTCATGGTGTTTGTGTTGTTGCGTCAGTTATTTGGTTCACGTTTTGCCAGGGGCACGCGATAGCAGGCCTGCAGGCCCGCGAAGTACGGCGCGCCCAGGCCGAATTCGGCGCCGAAAGCCAGCATTTCCACGGGATAATACCGGAATCCCAACACGATCAGCTGAGCGCTGAACTGCGTAGTACTGGGCTTGATCTCAGCATGGTATCCCGGCAATAAAGCATTTGGCGGGAAATCGTATTTATAATAACCCGTATTCGTAGAGCGGTTGACATGTGCCAGGCCAAGGCGAAAACCGGAATACAAGTCCATCTTCTCTTTCCTGGTGTAGTGAAACAAAGTGCGCATACCGAACACCGTCCTTTTTCCATCGACCTGAAGGCGTACCTTATCGCGCGGGGCACTTGGGTTATCATACCTCGGGTAGGCTGGGTCTACTGCCAGTTGGCCGCTGCTGCCGGCCACGATCAGCCCCAGGCTGACTACTCTGTTTAACCTGGCGTCTATAGCAAAGCTCACCGCAGGCCGGGCCTTCTTATGGCCATAAGCGGCATAACCCTGGAAGAACCCGGCGGAATTGAACCCGCCCCCCAAGGAACAAACGGCGGCCTTCGGGTATGCTTCCTGGGCGGCCGGGGAGCAGGCAAGGCCCTGCCATAACAGAAAGAAAAGTAAAAGCCTGAAAGCGCTGGACATAATCGAACTGGGTGTTGCCTATTCTTACTTATGTACCCCTTCCCAAAAAGGTAACCGGCAGCCGCATTTTTTTTACTCACCCGAATAAACAAACCCCGCCCAGTAGAACGGCAGCTCGTATTTTTCGCGCATCGCACGCTGGGTGGCCTGATAGGCTTCGAATTTGGGCAAACCGGAGAGCCAGTTCTGATAAAAAAGGCTCATCCATGCTGCCGAGGCCTCGTCTTCGACATCCCACAACGACAGCAGGGACGTCTCCGCTCCGGCGATGCGCAGTGCGCGCTGAAAGCCATATACCCCTTCGCCGTCGGCCAGCTCGCCCTGCCCGCTGCGGCAGGCGCTCAGCACCACCAACCTGGCGCCTGTAAGGTCCATATCCATCACCTCGTAGGCACTGAGTACGCCATCTTCAGCCCGCGAGCCTTTTCCCAGGAATAGTACAGAACGTAACATCGCATACGGAGAAAGAGAGAGCTCAGTGAAACTGCCATACCTGCTCTTTTCCTGAAAATGGCCATGAGTGGCCAGGTGCAGCACCGCCGCTGCACCGGCCTGCTTCAGCGCCGCTTCGGTAGCTTCGCTCCCGGATAGTTTCGTCACCTCCCAGCCTGCGCTTTCCAGCAGCCGGCCAATAGTGTTCATCTCCTGCTCGGCAAAAGGCAGAGGTTCCAGTTGCTGCCTGTCAGCCCCGGGATAGGCAGGCGGCGTTTCAGGGACTAGAGGATTGGCCATCAGGTACGCTTTTTTCTGCGAGGCCCTTTCAGCCAGGCCCTGATACAGCGATGCAGTGGGCCGGGGCAACGGCCGTATATCACAATGTCCGAGCAGGTAGGTACCATCGGGCAGGCGCAGGGCGTTAGGGTTGAGCTTGTGGTAAACGCCATCCGCCGAAAGATAAACCGCCCGTGCACCGCGCAGGTAGGGATGCAGCGGAGCCCAGAAGGCCTCGTAGGGTTCAGAAGACACTTCCAGCGCTGCGTTGCGGCTGGACACATCCAGAAAGTATTGCCGGAAAGAACGCCCCTCCATGCCCGGGCCATCCGGAAAGACGACAACTTCGGGCCAGGAGGCCTGCGGCCCGTTGAGGATAAAGGCCATGTAATAAAAAGAAGGAGTTTGTTGTGATTCTACAGCTGGCAGTTTGAGGATATCCACCAGGGCTTCGCCGTCCTTTAAGCTTCCCCGCAATTGCTGCCAATGCGTGGGGCGAGTATCTACCCAGCTGTCGAAACCGGACAGCCGGCGGCTCAGTTCCTTTTCCAGGAGGTTGGCCTGCTGCTGCAGGGCTGCTATCTTTTCCTTTTGCTGGGGGTTGTCGGGATGGGTGCGGGTGTATTGGTTCGCCAGGCGTTCGCGGGTGGCCAGCCATTGCCGGTACGTCGCAGCCACCTCTTCGCCGCCTTGCAGGCCCAGTTGCTGCACTTTTGCCTGTGCCCGTTCCAGGAGGTTTTTGGAAAACAGGCTCCACTCAAGCAGTGCCGGCGCCAGGGCGGCCCGCCATTCCGGGTGCTGATACAGCAGAGGGCCAAAATCGCCCAGCACCTCCTGGCGGATGCTTTCGGCGATGCGCTGCCGCTCCGCATCAGAAGCGATGCTAAAAGACATATCGGCCCGCCACTGTGCAGCTTCCAGCAGCTCTTTGAAATAGGCCAGGCCGGCCGGCTCGTCATTCAACTGGAAAGCCAGGCGCGACAGCCGGCTCAACAGAAATGCTTCCTTGTCAAAACGGGGGCCGTAATGCTGCCGGTACAAGGCCAGCGCCTCCTGGCTATATCCGAAGGCCTCTTTCCATTCACCGGCCAGAAAACAGCAACGCCCCATCCTGTTGAGCACAAAAGCATAAGCGGGGCCCTGATCGTCGCGAAGTTCCCGCAACAGAGGCTGCAGCCGCGCCTTTGCCGCCTGAAAATCCCCTTTCCACCCGTCATCCAGAAAAGTGAGGTGTCCATTGGACTGGATGCATAAGGCATTGGAAGGGCCGAGCACAGTGCAGAAATAGTGGCTGGCCTGTGACAAGTATGGTTCTGCCCGGGCATAATCGCCGGCTTTGAGATAATAAATGCCCAGGTTGTAGCGGGTTTCTTCAACCCATGCCGGGTTGCCTTTGCTGAGGCTGTCCAGCTTGAACAGGCTTTCCTGCAGGAGGCCCTCGGCCTCGGGCCACTCCAGTTCCAGATACAGCTTGGCGAAATCACTGAGCAGCAGATAATAGTTTATACTTTGCCTGCCATAAAGCTTTTCATAAACGTCAAGCGCTTCCCGGAAGTAGGCTTCCGACTGCTCATACAGCCCAAGGTAGAGGTAGCAGATGGCCAGCGCCCTAAGCGGCCGGGCCGACAACTCATGGGCTGGGCCGAATGCCTGGCGCGCTTCGGCAAGATTCTCTTCAAACAACGGTAACGCATTCCTGTAGAGGCCCTGGCTGTATACGGCTCTGGCGAGGTTGAAGCGGATTTGCACCACATCCCGCACATAATCTTCCTCCCTGCCGCTGGCCGATGACAGAAAGCTTTGGCAAATCGGTTCCAACACCTCGTATTCTCCTTCTTCTATCAGGTAATTACCCAGGCCGCGCACCAGCCGGCCTTCATCTTCCAGGTTGGAGTTGCCCTGCTCTTTCAGCGCATTATAGGTATCCCACAGCAGGGCTTTCCCCCGTTCGTATTTCTCCGGGTCGCCGGAATTGCGGTAGATAGTGGCCAGGTTAAATGCCTCTTTGATGTACCTGGTATGAGCACGCCCCTGAAGTCGTTCCCTCAAGGACAAGGCCTCCTGCATCGCCTGCTCGGCCCGAGTCCGGTCCTGCAGCTGATACCAGGCCCTGCCGCCCAACACCAGTAGTTCGACGTAGTTCGTGTCTTTGCCAGTATTGACTTCCAAAACGGGGAGCCCTTGCCCGACGATCCGCACTACTTCGGCATACTGCTTTTCCCGGTAAGCCTGATCGGCGGCAGCGAGCCAGCCGCCTGCAGGCTGCGCATGTAAGTGCAAAGAAGCGAGAAGGAAACAGGACAGGGCCATCATCCGGCCGGCCGGGCCGAAGGTAAGCGTGGTGTTCATATAGGGTATGTGTTTATTGTTATTCCCCGTTCAGCTTTTCCAGCAGCTCCGCTGCTTCGGCCCTGTGCGGGTGTTCCTGCAGGTGCATTATGGCGCCGAGCTGCTCAACGGCCCATCCTTCCTGCCCAGCCGCCAGCCAGCTCAGGGCGAGGCACCATTGCGATTCGGCCTCGAAAGCCCGGCCCGGTTCGTCCAGCCGGATGAAATAGCGGGCAGCTTCCAGCCCTTTCTCCTGTTTCAGCAGGCAAAGGCCCCGAAGAAAAGCGAGGGTATCACCTGCTGCGCCCTGCTGCTCTGCTACTTCCAGTAAGCGGCCGGCTTCCTGGTAGCGCCCCTGGCCAATCTGCCGGCCGGCCGGCTGCAACAGTGCCGGGAGGGCCGATACGCCGCCAGGGAGCCCGAGGTTATGGATGGCTTCCCGTGCTGTGTTGCCCGCCGAGGCATCACCTGCCCCTCTCAGTCCGCTCAGTGGGCCCTCGCCAGTCCGGGCCGGTGGCACTTGCCGGGCAATGGGCTCCTGCCGCCCGGCCGGTTGCGCGGTGGATGGCACGGGAGCAGCCGGGCTGTCACCCTTCTCCGGTTCCGGCGTAGCGGCGGGCTGCTCTGCAGGTGGTACTTCTGATGCCCTGTCGTGGCCGAAGCTACCCCAAAGCCTCCAAACGAGGAAAACGGCCAGCAAAAGAACGGCAATGGCCCATAACCAGGACGGTGAGAGCCCAGGGCGGCGGGGTTTCTTAGCTGCTGGCTTCATCGCTGTCTCGACCTTTTCCCGCAGCATCTGCCGCTTTAGCCTGGCCATAAATTCTTCTTCCTCCTGAAGCTGTGCTTTCAGGGCCGTGGTGTTCGCAAGTTGCTGCTCCAGCAGCCTGCGCTTGTCTTCCGGCAGATCTCCGGCGATATAGTCCTCGAACTGGAATTTCATAATCATTACGTCGCGCATGGTTTAACGAAAAAGGTGGCTTTGCTGCTTCACTATCTCCGATAGCTTCTTCAGGCACCTGCATCTCTTGTTCTTCAAAGAATCTACGGTCGTGTACTTCGTCAGCCTTTCCTTTACGGCCTGTTCATCTTTCACCCCTTCGTAATAGCGCAGGCGGATCAGCTGCCTACAGTCGTCCCCCAGCTTGCCCAACAGAGCAGCCAGCAGGCGCTCCGTTTCTTTTTTTTCGAAATAATCCTGTATCTCTTCATCCGGCAGGAAAGCCAGCCCCTCTATATCGACAGTAGGCAAATGCCGTTTGCGGAGCCGGTTGTTCAGCAGTTTTCCGGCAACGGCCATAGCGTAGGCCACAGGGCTGACACCCTGGAATTCGAAAAGGCCTTGTTCCAGTTTGCTCAGTACCAACACCAGGGTGTCGTTGATGAGTTCTTCTCTGTCCTGAGTACTGATACGGCCTGCACCCGGTAGGCGGGAGAAGAGGCTGCCGGCCTGCTCCCCCAGGTGGCGTATAGCCCAGGGCTCCAGGTTTTTCAACCCTTCATAGAGCCCCTTGTCATCTGATAGTGCAGGCCCTGCGCCTTGCGTGTTTTCAGCCTCCAAATCCGGATGTGTTTAATTAGTTTGGCCCGACATCTTCTGCCCTGGCACAGCGATCAGGCAGATGCAGGCAGCCGTAAGGGGGCGTTTTTTGTTCAAAATAGTGTTATCTTTGGAAAGAACCAACCACAAACCAGGAACTTATGCCGGTTCAACTCAACAAAAGGCTGCTGACGGTGGAAGAGTACCACAAGATGGGAGAGGTGGGCATCCTCCAGGAAAAGAACATCGAATTGATCAATGGAGAAATTATTGCTATGAGCCCCGTAGGAAGTAAACACCTGGCCTGTGTCAATAAGCTGAACGCCTTGTTGAACACTTTGCTTGGAACAAAAGCCATTGTTAGTGTTCAAAACCCTATTGTCGCCAGTGATCTTTCGGAACCGGAGCCGGATATTTCTCTGCTCACATACCGGCCGGATTTCTATGTAAATGAGGTGCCCCATGCAAAAGATGTCCTCCTCGTCATCGAAGTAGCCGACACCTCGGTAATGTACGACCGTGAAGTTAAACTGCCGCTCTACGCAGAAAGCAGCATCCCCGAATTCTGGCTCATCAATCTGGAAGTAAACGAGATCGAAGTATATTGGTTACCGTCAGGCGATGCCTACAAATTCCGTGAATTGCTGCGCCCCGGAGATGTACTGAAAGGGCGAAACGTTGAGATAAGCTTCGCGGTAAAGGACATATTGGGGTAAAGCCAGGGCTCACCTGCGCTACTGCCTCCTCAACACCTGCATCTTACCTTGCCCCCCTTGCTCCCAGGCCCCTCCTTTCTTCCTAACCATCAGGCTAAACCAGTAACTGCCCGAAGGCAGGCCATTCGTTTCGAACGATAGCCGGCAGTCGCCGGCAGCCTGCCAACCTCCCGGCGCCACCTTTATCCGTTGGCCCTGTGCGTTGAACAACCACAGCTCCACCTCCGCGCTTTCCGCCAACTGGTATTCGACATAGTGCGGGCCCTCCCCCACCGGGTTGGGATAATGGCGTAACAGCCTGTCTATACCCGAAACCTCTTTGGCGGGCACCAGCCCACCCCCAGCCTCCAGGCCAAACCAGAGGTTGGGGTATACCGACTGGTCGATAGACAATTCGAAATAACCCGGTTGTATCGGTTCGAGTAAAATGGGGAGGCCGGGCTCGCCAGTAGGGCTCAACGGATAAACCCTCAGGGAGTCCGCTTCGAGGTGCAGGCGTAAAGTGATCACCAAAGGCGCCTGCACCGTCGGGCCGGTGCCCCAGTTGTTGTGCACGGTCTGGGTTCCGTCCCACACCATATTCGTGTTCTGCTGTACCGTTGAGATCGTCAGGAGGGATCGCTGAGCAGTGGCCAGCGGCGCCTGCGAAAGGGGCAGCCAGCTGACGGAACCAAAGCGGTTGGCCTGGATCAGCCTCAGATCTCCGGCAGCCGTGCCGGCGCCGTCCTGTAGAAAACCGGTAATGGCGGCAAAACGCGGCGCAGCGCTGGCCAGCAGGCCGGTTCCGGTGTCCAGAATGGTTTCCCCGGTTTGCGTGGTGTAGGGATTGCTGCCTACAGGCGGCAGGGAAGAAAGATCAGTAGTAGAAGCGGCCTGGTAACTTTGGGTGCGCAGGGCATGCGTAAGCCCAAGGCGCCTGTCATAGGGCACGAACTTGCCCCAGCGGCCCTGGTTGTCGGCCTTACCCGACTGATACACCCAATCTTTCGCGTACTGCAACTCAAGCGGTGCATCATCCTCCGCCAGCAGGCCGTTGCGGAATACATAAGCGAAGGCCGGGAACTGGGCCATGATCGAATTGTCGCGATGTACGCTGAAAAAGTTGTTCAGGTAGTTACCGTCCCACTGGTTGCTGCTGTTGTAGTCGAACCACATGATGCCGTCTACCCCGTGGAAGGCGCTATAGGCCGCCAGGGCGTGCACCATTTCCGTGCGGAAGCGGTTGGGCGCGGGATGGTTGTATTCGCTGACGGTGTAAGGTTTATCGGACAACTGAAGCCCGGCACAGATATTTGTGATGGAACTGAGGTAGGCGTCTTTCAACAACGGCTGGTTACTGATCAGCCAGTTGGAGGGGTCCCACGCGGTGCCGGGGAACCAGGGATGGTCCCAGTAGCTGTGGTCGTCGATGTAGTCGAGGTTCTCCTGTGTGGAGGCGTCGCTAATTCCTCCCAGGGCGTTGGTGCCGGTGATGGGAGCTTGTACGTGTAATTGTTCTCGTAGGTAGGCAGCCATTTCCTCCAGATGCCCGGCCTGTAGCTGCAGATAGAATGCCGCCATATCCGCGAGGCGTGTTTCGGTATAGAGCAGGCGCCCGGCCCAGAGGATGCGCCCTATATTAGCGGCAGCCAGGTTTTCGCCTGCCGCCAGGCCCGACTTCCAGGGCGGCGAAAGGCTGAAGTCGTCAAAATACAAGGTTCCCGGCTGAGAAGGGCTGATGGTGATACGCCCATGGCCGGTGTTATTTTCCGGGGCCACAAAAGAGAACGAAAAGGTTTGCCATTCTTCCGTGAGGGCATAGGTAGCCCCGGCATACCAATCGAAAGGCGAATTGTCGCGCATGGCAGCCACCGAAATGCTGGCGGGCACATCGGCGCGGGCGGCGAACTGCAACACATAGGCAGAGTCCTGCTTCAGGGAAAAACCGCTTTGCTTGAGCTGCAGGTGCCAGTCGGTGCCCGTCACGTTGTTTACCTGAAGGCGGCCGCAGTAGCTGCCTTCGAAAGGGTTTTGGGCGGAAGCCGAAATGCTGGCCTGCGCGCCTTCGTGCAGCTCCACTATCCAGGGCCCTGCCGCTCCGCTTTCGAATCCCGCATTCGACAGCAGCTGGCCCGTTCCCGGCGTGGTAGCTCCGGCATTCCAGGCGGCTTCCAGGGCGTTCTGTGTTCCGTATTTATCCATCAGCCAGGCATTCCAGAGGCTATCGAGCAAAAGGTGGTGGCGTTGCAATAGCGCTCCTCCTTCTGCAAAGGGGCGTAGCTTGCCCTCCTTCCAATAGCCGTAAAGGCTGTTCTCGTTGTTCATCTCCACCATGGCCAGCACCGGGTCGGTGGCCAAAGGCTGGCCCGTATAGGGGTTGGTGTGCCCCAGCAACTGCCCGGCGTACTCCCGCTGCAGGAATTGCAGCCAGGGGTCGAACAAGGTGACGCCTTTGGCAAAATCCACCAGCGAGTCGGCGCCGGGTACGCCATCCGATTCCCGGAAGGTGCGCGAGACGTTGAGGTTCATATTCACATATATGCCGTTGCGCTTCAGTTGGGCGATGAAATAGTCGAGGCGGCCCAGGGTGACGGGGTTGAGCTGGCGGGTGCCGCCGGCGCCATCCATGAAAATGCTGGTGTTGGCGCCGCCCCAGCTCGGGTTGTCGAGGTGGTGGAAACGCACCAGGTTGATACCCATCTTGCGCATACGGGCGGCAATAGCGGGGGCTTTGCTCTGATCCGGAAAACAGGCGCCGGATACGATGTTGACACCCCAAAAGCGGATGGGGCCGCCGCCAGCGTGGAACTGCCCGTCGGGCCCGGCGCTCACGCGCAACGACTCACCGATGGTGTACGCCGGAAATTCGGGCAGGAATTCCTGGGCCGACGAATCGTAGTAGGGCAGGAAAAAAGAAAAGCCGTCGTCGAAGTTTTGAGCGCTTAGGGTTACAGTGGCTAAAAGCGAGAGAGAGAGATGCAGGATCGTTTTCATAATTCCCGGATATTAGAGCTTGTTTGGAGGCTGTCTCAGAAGTAAGCTTGAGGTTGCGCTGTTCGGGCCTTGAAAATAATCATTTTTCGTAACACTTCTCTCTCTACCTGGATAAACAGGTAAAAACATTTCACTCCAAAATCCCAAAATCATGGCAAAAAAGACCGCAGCCAGGCCCAAATCCAAGAGCACTCCCAACGAACTGGTAGCCCTGGCATTCAGCAAAGACGGCCAACTCCTGGCCACTACCCGCCCCGACAACGATAAACTCCACTTCGACCTCAGCCCCGACCAGCTTCGCTACGCCCGGGTATTCGTTTTCCCCGAACCACCTACCGGGCTGGAAGGCATTACCCTGGCCAAAGCCGAGCGAATGCAGGCGTATGAACCCGCCATCAGGCTCGGCCAGAACAATGCCCTGGATATTTCCCGAATTCCCGAAAAGCTCATCCGCAAGTGGCTCTGGTATCGCTGCTGCGCCCGCGGCCGCGTTACCAAACGTTTCTTAGTTGACGGCATCTGGCAGGATATGCCGGTTTGCAACGCCATCGTGCACATCTGCGAGGTGGACCCTATCCTGATCGTTTTGCCCCGCATTCCGGATTGGGTCATCGACCGGTTCCGTGATGTCGTACTGGAGCGCATCCCCATTCCCATTCCCGATCCTCTTCCCGATCCGCCGCCGTTCCGGGAGGCAGGGCCGTTCGCTATTCTGCCACGCGTCCAACCCCTGCCCCACCCATTGGGAGGGATACCCCAGTCAATATCTGCGGAGGGCACGTCCAGCATTGAATTGCCCCAGGAAGCCCGCCTGAAGTTAAGCAATGCCAACACCTTTCAGGCCCGGAAACTACTGGTGGAGTACATCGACGTCTTCCGCCCCTATTTCTGCCGCTGGCCCTGGTTCTGGCCCTGGTTCTACCGCTGTGATGAGATCACCACCGTGCGCACCGATTTCAACGGCCGCTTCGAAGCCTGCTTCTGGCGGCAGATCTTTGAAGAGAAAGCCGACCTCTATTTCTGGGTAGAATACGAGATCGACGGCGTGCCCACCACCGTTTACCGGCCACCACTGCCCTGTTATACCTACTGGGATTACGAATGCGGCGACGAAGTCAGCATACGCATCACCGACCCGCGGGTGCCTTTCGGCTGCCATCAGCCGTTGCCCGGACAAGTAGCCTGGGTTAAGACCATCGGCTGGGGGGCCAACGTCAGCCATATCGAGCAGAACATCGGCGCCAGCATCGTACAGCAAGGGCGAACCTTCTCCACTGTCGGCCTGACGGATTACGCCACCGGCGGCCTGGGGTACGGCCTGGCCAACCAGAAAGTGCGCCCCTTTGCCGATGGCCTGAAATTCATCGTACAATTCGGTAGCGGATTCCCAAGCAGTTCCGTCACCCACTACCGCTGGTCTTACCGAAAAACACATAATGACAAGCTCCTGCCAGCCAGTGCTTCTGACCAGGACTGGACACCGCTGGATGAACGCGTCATGTCCAAACCCTATACGATCGAGGAGACAAGTGGCGCCATTACCACGATCAAAACCAAGTATTTCCCGCTTGGCCCCTTATCTATCGGATCCGTCAACGCTTATAAGATCCCGCCGGTATCGCCCAAAGGAGCGGATGTAGGCAACGACCCCACTGCCGAATGGGACCAGAACACGATCACGATAGCCGTCGACAGCACTTCGCTGAAAGGCGACGGCCTGTACGAGTTCAAGCTGGAGTTCTTCAATGCTTCCGGCACCCGGCAGAACGTAGCCGATACGGTGAACCAGGTCTCCAATCCGGCCAACCTGGGGCAATCGCAGCCTGCCGGCAGTGATTACCTGCTTCCGGCAACCGAAGATGCTTTCAAGCCCTTCCGCATGAAGGTGCGCGTCGACAACCAGAAGAGCACGGCCCAGATCTATACCGTGCTGGTGGACGGCATGGCCTCTTCTACCGAATGCGGCTTCGTGCGGTACAAAGACAAAGGCACTTCCAATGTCAACTTCCGCTTCCGGGCCAGCCACCCCAACGACTTCGCCACCTTTAGCTTCAACGTGGCCCGCGGTAACAGCGCCGACCCCCTGTCCAATGCCGATACCGGCGGCATGGTGGTGGGCTCAACGGCAAACTACACCCTGGGCGTGGACGGCATCTACAGGAACGCCGTCAACGTCGGTTACCTGCTGGGCTCCTGCCCTGACAAGGCAGCCTTCGCCGAGCATCTGTATGTGAACGGCCTGCACACCAACGGCACTTCCATACTGGATTCCTTCGACGCCTCGGCCCTGGCAGCTTTCGCTCTGGAGCCGGAGTAAAATGAGCGCAAAAGTCTTACGAAACGTTCCCGGTTGAAGCTTCCGGGAAGTTTCGTAAGGCTTTTTTACTATTTTTAAGCGAAAAACATGCGCTATCTTTACGCCGCCTGCTTTTTGCTGGCCACCTATGCCCTCGTTGCTCAGAATCAGCCGCCTACCGTCACCATTGAAGGTATACAGCTCGACGAAAGCACCCAAACCCTTACGCTTTCCTACAGCCTGGAGGATGCCGAAGGCGACGATGCCGAGGTTTTCTTCCGCGCTTCCGCCGATGGCGGGTCGAATTTCAATATCAATACCAGCAGCGCTACCGGCGATGTAGGCTATCCTGTCAGCCCGGGCATGGACAAGCAGATCAGCTGGAATTATGCCGGGGCCATCACGGCCATTGGCGAGCACCAGATCAAGATCGTAGCCGATGACCGGTATGCAATGGACATACAGGAGATCGTGGATCAGGTGGACAGCAACCTGCTCCGGCAGCGGCTGGGCAACATCGTAGGTATCCGCCACTATTCCGCCAACCCTGCCAACCTGAACCGCTGCCGCGATACCATCGAGCAGTCGTTTGTGGGTTATGGCCTGGAAACCTACCGCCAGAATTTTCCGTATAGCAACACCACCGGCCAGAACATCATCGGGACCCTGAAAGGCGCTGTAGCCGACGACACCATCGTTATCGTCGACGGCCATTACGATACGGTCATCAATGCGCCGGGGGCCGACGACAATGGATCTGCCACCATCGGCATGCTGGAAGCGGCGCGTATCCTTTCGCAGTACCGCTTTAAAAAGAGCCTTCGCTTTATCGGCTTCGACCTGGAGGAGGCGGGCCTGCGGGGCAGCCTTTATTACACCCAACACCTTCCGGCCAACGAAACGACGGCCGGCGTGCTGAACATGGAGATGATCGGGTATTATTCGGAAGAACCGAACAGCCAGGAGTTGCCTGTTGGCTTTAACCTGCTGTTCCCTGGTGTCTACCAAAGCCTGGTTGCCGATGAATTCCGGGGCAATTTCATCACCAATGTAAGCCTTACCACTTTTACGCCGCTGAGCGATCAGTTCAATGCTGCCGTTGCTCAATACGTGCCGGAACTGAAGGCCGTCTCTGTCTCCGCCAACCCCAACCTGGTACCACCCGACCTGCTGCGCAGCGACCATGGCCCTTTTTGGCAGGCAGGCATACCCGCACTTATGCTGACCAATACCGCCGAGTACCGCAACCACAACTACCATACGAGCAACGACACCCTCGGTTCCATCAATTTTTCCTTCATGAGCCGGGTCGTGAAAGCTGTCGTCGCTACGGCCGCCGAGCTGGCGGAGCCGCAGCACAGCACGGAAGCGGTGGCCAGCGTACAGGTCACCACCGGCGACAGCCATGTTCACGTATTGGATTGCAGCTATTCCGTATCGCCCAACCCGGTTCAGGGGCAGCTCCAGGTCCAGTTTGGAGACTGCTCGCCCTCCCAGTTGCAGGTTGAGCTGCTGAACGCCAGGGGCCAGTTGGGCTGGAAAGGCAAGGTGCAGCCTCAGGCGGGCGCTCTGCAGGTATCCACACAGTCATTACCTCCCGGTGTATACTGGCTGAGGCTGAGCGACGGCGCGTTTTTCAGTACCCAGCGCGTGGTGGTGCGGTAGGACGTTTGAGCTGCGTAATGCCTATATTGCCAGGAGCGCTCAAATCCTTGATTAAGGATGTATAGCAACATTGTCAGAATACAATAAGTAACAAAAGCGCTAAGTTTAGCTTATATTTGTATCAATATGATACGATTAATTGAAGCAAAAAATTTTCGTAGTTTAAGGTACATCTCCCAACCTTTAGGAGATTTCCAAGTGCTAGTTGGCGCAAATGCAAGCGGAAAGACTACTTTCCTGGATGTAATTACATTTATCGCCGATTTAGTCATGAATGGCGTAGATTTTGCAATTACTGAAAGAACACGAACTTTTGAAGAATTGACTTTCGCAGGAAAAGGGGGCGACATTGAATTGGCCATTGAAATGGCGATTCCTGCTGAACTTCAAAAATCACTACCAGAAAATAAATTTGACCGGATTCGTTACGAAGTTCGTTTTGGAATAACCAAAGAAACAAAAGAACATGCTATCCACGAGGAAAGAGTGCTGTTATTGAATGCTGAGCACGCAAGGAGAATTAACGGGCACAATTTACGTATAGCTTTTCCTGAATATCTGGAGATTGATCAAAAAGTCATCAACCAAAATTATAATCATGGCCAGTCCAAACTAATAATTAAAAAAAAGGAAGGTGGCAATGATAATTTTTATCCGGAATCAAGAAAAGACAGGGGCGGGGGGTGGTTACCATCTTTTAAGCTTGGTATAAAAAAATCCGCACTTGGAAATTTACCAGCAGACGTCACCTTATTCCCTTGTTCCTCATGGCTGAAGAATATTCTTAGCGAGGGCGTGCAAATGTTTATCCTGGATAGCTTAAATATAAGACAAGCAAGCCCCCCGGGACAAGGGCTTAAATTTAAAACTGATGGTTCAAACTTGCCATGGGTAATTGAAGACTTGAAAAAGAAGGATATTTCTGCATATCAGAATTGGATAGAACATGTTCGTACTGCATTACCCGATATATTGGAAATTAAGACCATTGAGAGGGCAGATGACCGCCATCGCTATGTAAAGGTCGTTTACGCAAATGACATGGAAGTTCCAAGCTGGTTAGTTTCCGATGGCACTCTACGTCTACTTGCCCTCACACTACCTGCATACCTGCCAAACTTTGATGGCGTTTACCTTATCGAAGAACCGGAGAATGGCATTCATCCACGTGCTATTGAGACGGTGTTTCAATCATTGTCTTCCGTATACAATGCTCAGATTCTACTTGCTTCACATTCTCCTGTTATTTTAAGCATGGTTGACTTAAAAGATGTGTTGTGTTTTGCCAAGACTTCCGAGGGGATAGCGGATATTGTGAAAGGGATTGATCATCCTATGCTTAGAAACTGGAAAGGAGATACTAATTTAAGTGTTTTATTTGCAGGTGGAGTACTGACATGAAAGATCTAATAGTATTGGTTCCGGATCTAGATATAGAAGTCGAAAAATCTTTATACACAAACGGATGGAGCCCTACCAACGCTTCTGTAATTTCAATTGACCCAGAAGTTGAAAAATGGATGTGGATCAGATCTCCTCATGTAGCTAATGCTTTGGGATGGCAAGACCATACAGTACTTTTTGACTGGCTTATTGCAAATAAATTTATGGGGGCATCTGATATAAAACCAGCCCGGCCAAAGGAAGCGATGGAAGCCGTATTGAAAACCGTTAGAAAACCTCGCTCTTCCTCTATTTACGGATCAATTGCAGAAAAGGCATCCTGGAAACATTGTACCGACCCCGCTTTTCTTAAACTAATTGATGTTTTAACCAATTGGTTCAACCTTAATCCAGCCTAAAGCAAGAACGACATGAGCGACAAGATCAACCGCCGTGGTTTCATCCAGAAGTCAGCCGCTGTAGGCGCAGGTTTGGCCATATTGCCGGGTTCTACCTTCGCAGCCCCTGCCATAACCAAAGGCGGGCGGCCAAAATCCAAGATCAACATCGGCATCATCGGCTCGGGGCTGCGTGGGCAGAGCCACATCGGCCTGCTGCTGGACCGCGACGATTGCGAAGTGCCCGCCATCTGCGATATCGACCAGGACATGATCGGCCGCACCCTGAAATTGTACGAAAAAAAGGGCAGGGACAAACCTAAAGTCTACAGCCCGGGTGAGCGCGACTACCTGCAAATGCTGCAGGACGATTCCATCGACGCCGTTATCATCGCCACCCCCTGGATGTGGCACAGCGAAATGGCCATCGCCGGCATGCGCGCCGGCAAGTACGTCGGCATGGAGGTCTGCGGCGGCTTTTCGCTCGACGAATGCTGGCAGCTCGTCAATACCCATGAAGCAACAGGGGCGCCGCTATTTTTCCTGGAGAACGTCTGCTACCGCCGCGACGTCATGGCCATCCTCAATATGGTGCGCCAGGAGATGTTCGGCGAGCTCATCCACCTCGAATGCGGGTACCAGCACGACCTGCGGGGCGTGAAGTTCAACGACGGCCAAACGCCGTATGAAAGTGGCGTGGAATTCGGAGAAAAGGGCTTCAGCGAGGCCAAATGGCGCACCAATCACTCGGTGCACCGCAACGGCGACCTCTACCCCACCCACGGTATCGGCCCTGTGGCCCGGTATATCGACATCAACCGTGGCAACCGCTTCCTGACGCTCACCTCTACGGCCAGCAAATCGCGGGGGCTGCACGACTATATCGTCAACCATCCCAAGGGCGGCCCCAACCACCCCAATGCCAAGGTGGAATTCCGCCTTGGCGATGTGGTGACCACCGTGGTCAAGGCATCCAATGGAGAGAGCATCATCATAAGCCACGATACGAACCTGCCCCGCCCCTATTCCCTGGGCTTCCGCGTACAGGGTACCAAAGGCATCTGGATGGATGTCAACCAATCCATCCACCTGGAAGGGCAAAGCCCCCATCACAGCTGGGAACCCGCCCAGGCCTATCTCGACAAATACGATCACCCGCTTTGGAAGAAATATGCCGGGAGCGCCGAAGGCGCTGGCCACGGAGGCATGGACTGGTTCCTGATCAACGCTTTCGTTGAATCTGCCAAGCAGGGCGAAAACCCGCCGATCGACGTCTACGACGCGGCAACCTGGCTGGCCATTACGCCGCTATCGGAGCAGTCGATCGCCATGGGCGGACAGCCGATGCCATTCCCCGATTTCACCCGCGGCAGGTGGACGGCATGGAAGAACAATTTCGCGCTGGGGGATCAATACTGATCCCTGCGTTTTTAATGCATACTTTTTTGATGCTCCAATAAAAAACTTATATTTAACACCACAATTGGTTTTCCCGGGCAGAAACGCCCCTCCGTTTTAAAGCCGTGGAAAACATTTTTAAACATGCTTCACCCCTTTCATGTATTCACAAAGGCTTCAAAGCTTGTTTGGAGGCCATCCTTTGGGCTAAAACACGTCACTTTTTTATCTCCAGAAGCGGCTTCAAACAAGCGTTCAACCACAAGTATGCACCTTCGCCGGAAGAGCTTTCTTCCATGTCAATTCCTTTTTCAATCAAAATTTCTGAATGATGAAATTTTCATCTTTCCTGGCATTGTTGCTTACTGCCGGCTCCTTTTCTTTTTCAGGGGCTGCAAGCACGGCGCCGCCGTTATGCACAGCAGGTGTTGGTGAGCCTGCAACCTACGAAGCAACGGGGGTTTTACTCAAAGAGGCCACCTTGTGGGTAGGGCACCCGAAAGGCCATTCCGCGATGGCCTTTTTAAAGATCGCGGAAGGCACGATGGTCAAAATACTGGGCCTGGAAGAAGGGTACTACCGCGTCAACCACCGGGATGTGATCGGTTATGTAGAACAAAAGCTGGTAAAGGTGCTCGACTCCACCCCTGATTCGGGCGTAAAGGGAACTACCGGCACCATCATCGCATCAGCCCCTAGGGGCCCTTCACCCGCCACCACCCAGGCCTCCGAAGAAAAAGCACGGCCGGCCTCAAAGCCTGCCGAAACGACGGAAGCCGGCGATTACCTCGTCACACAGGAAACCAGCCTGCGCGCCGCACCCGACCATCGGTCCAAAGTATTGGTACGGCTTCCGGTAGGCGGGCAGGTACATTTTCTGGAGCGCACCGACAGGTACTGGTGGAAAGTAGAATATGATGGGAGAACGGGCTGGGCCAAATGCGCATTGCTGAAGCAGTAGCGCTTTTATCCCGTACTGCTCTTCAGGTAGCCCCTCAAAAAAAACACCTGTCTAAATCTGTCAATTTGCTAAATTGGCGCTGGTTGCGGCTTCCCGGCTGCAGCCTCATCAACATTACATCCAATAAAGCATGGCAGATCAAAAACCCAACCCGGCCTTCAAACCCTACATTCCTGCTACCAATACCGGCATGCGCGAATTCACCGTGCGCGCGCTGGTGCTGGGCGCTATCTTCGGCATCATTTTCGGTGCTTCCACCGTTTACCTCGCCCTGAAGGCGGGCCTGACGGTGAGCGCTTCCATCCCCATTGCCGTGCTGGCCATTTCGCTGGGCCAACGCTTTTTCGGCACGACCATACTCGAGAATAATATCATCCAGACGGCGGGCTCCGCTGGCGAGAGCATAGCGGCGGGTGTCGTGTTCACCCTTCCGGCTTTCCTCTTCCTTTCCGACCCGGCGGTAGGCGACCACTATTTCCGCTACTGGACGATCTTCACCCTCGCCGTACTTGGCGGCATCCTCGGCACCCTCATGATGATACCCCTGAGGCGGTCCCTCATCGTCAAAGAACACCACAGCCTGCCCTATCCGGAAGGCACGGCCTGCGCTTCGGTGCTCATCGCAGGTGACAAGGGAGGCAGTTTCGCCAAAACGGCCTACCAGGGGCTGGGCTTCGCTTTCCTCTACGCCATATTTCAGAAGGTTATCCACATCATTTCCGAGGTGCCTGCGTACAGCACTTCTTTTGTGAATAAATACCTGCCTGCGGCGACCATCAGCGGAGAGATCACGCCGGAATATATGGGCGTGGGTTACATCATCGGCCCCCGCATCTCAGGTGTACTGGTCGCCGGTGGCGTGCTGGCGTGGCTGGGGTTAATGCCGCTGCTGGCCACGCTGGTGCCGCCCGATACTATTGCCGAACAGCTGGTCAAGCTGGGATACCTGCAAAGCCTGGCCACAGCCGGAGGCGCAGGAGGCTGGGACCCTGCTACGCATACTTTTGCCGATGCATCCTCTGCTATCTACCGGGCCTACGTCAGGCAGGTCGGCGCAGGAGCTGTGGCAGCAGGGGGCTTCATCACCCTGCTGAAAACGCTGCCTACCATCGTCGCTTCCTTCCGGGAAAGCGTGGGCGCCCTTAACAATCGCAACAATAGAGAAACCGTCAGCCGTACCGAAAACGACCTGTCGCTAAAAGTGGTGCTCTATGGCAGCCTGGCCCTGATCGTGCTCATGTCGGTACTGCCTATGATCCCCGGCGACTCCATCCTGTCCAAGTGGCTGATCGGGGTGCTGGTGGTCCTTTTCGGCTTTTTCTTCGTTACGGTCTCCAGCCGTATCGTCGGCATCATCGGTTCTTCCAACAACCCGATCTCGGGTATGACCATCGCCACCGTCATGGGCACCGCTCTGATCTTCATCGCCGTAGGCTGGACGGGGCAGGTATTCGAGCCCCTGGTGCTGGTGGTCGGAGGTATGATCTGCGTAGCCGCAGCCAATGCCGGCGCCACGAGCCAGGACCTGAAAACGGGTTATATCGTCGGCGCTACGCCACGCTATCAGCAGCTGGCCCTCTTTGTCGGCGCCATATTCTCCAGCATCGTCATCGGCTTTACGGTAAAATACCTGGATACGCCCACGCCGGAACTGCTGGCACAGGGCATCCACCACGCCATAGGCGAAAAATATGCCGCCCCGCAGGCCACCCTGATGGCTACGCTGATCAAAGGCCTGCTGTCGTTCAACCTCGACTGGCAGTTCGTGCTGGTCGGCGTGTTCATCGCGCTCACGGTTGAGTTATGCGGTGTAAAATCCCTTTCTTTTGCCGTGGGGTTGTACCTGCCGTTGTCTACTACCCTGCCCATTTTCATCGGCGGCGCCATCAAAGGGCTGGTAGACTGGCGCAAGGAAAGCAAGGGCAAAAAAACAGAGGACGACGAGCTCGGCAAAGGCAATCTCTTCTCGACGGGCCTCGTCGCCGGCGGCGCCCTGGCAGGTGTCATCGTAGCCCTGCTCTCGGTCAACGAAAACGTGGCCAATGCCCTTGCTAAAGTAAATATGGAACACATCCTACTGGCGCCGGCCCTCGGCGAGGGAGGCTATATGCTGCTGGGTGTGGCCTTCTTTGCCTTTATGGGGTTCGTTCTGTACCGGATAGGCATGCAGGATGACGAGCCGGCGGTTTGACATAAAGGCCCGCCTCCATGCGCAGTGTCTGGCCCGGCTACAACAGTTGGCCGACATCCTGGAGCGGGCCATGGCCGACGCCCAGGCGGCAGCGAACGAGGAGACGAAGAGCAGCGTTGGCGACAAATACGAGACCGGCAGGGCTATGATGCAGGCCGAAAAGGACAAGTACGCCCGACAGCTGGCCACTACCCTCGCCAGCCTTCGCCTGCTGGAAACCATCAACCCGCAGGAAGGCCACCAACGGGTTGAAGCCGGCAGCCTGGTGCGCACCAATGAAGGGCTATATTACTTTTCCGCCCCCCTGGGCAAAGTAGCGCTGGATGGGGAAATGTTTTTTGCCCTGTCGCTGGCCTCACCGCTGGGGCAGGCGCTGCTGGGGAAACAGGCTGGGGAGGAGGTACTGTTTCAAGCGAGAAAGGTGGTAGTGGTAGAGCTTTGGTAGCCGTGGGGCCAGGATTTACAGGATTAATGGATTACCGGGGTAGATGGACAGCAAGCTGTCATGCTGCTTTGGGCTACTCCACCAGGCGCCCGCTGAACACGCTCACCTTTGGGTTGATCGGGTTGCCGGAAGAGCGGCGGAATGAAACCACCTGGCCGGTATGCCAGATCGCATCGGCTATAGGGCCGTTGATAAGGTTCCAAAAGGGAAATGAACGGCTGGTTTCACCCCGTTTAAAAACGACTTCGTAGCCGTTCAGCGCCCCTTCCGGGCTAGCCCTGAGTTTGTCGCTCGCCAGTTTCAGGTTGTTCAGGGTGGCCCTGCGTAGCTGTTCAAAGGTAAGCTCCGAGCCATCCTCCGCTCCGCTTTCATTAGCCTTTTCAAACACGGCATTTACAATGATCACACTCAGGCCGTAGATATGGCGGATCGTCTCTTCCGATGTTCGCGCAGCTTCACTGGGGCGGAAGGCCAGATCCTCTTCGCGAAGCCCCTCCGTCGCCCAATAGTAGCGAAAGCCCAGTCCGTCGGCCATCCTGGCGGCCACGGCCTCGGCCGTGTAAGCTTCAGGGTAATCGGGTATCTCTTGAAAAGGCAAGCTTTCTTCCTGGTTTTGCGCAACTAATGCAGTAACCATAAGCTGAAGTAAAAGGATGGTAAAAAAGCGGTGCTTCATAGCCGTATGATGTTTTGTTTTGTAATTTTAACGCTAAGAGCTTGTTTGGCCGCCACCTTTTGGGCTAAAACACGTCACTTTTTATCTCCGAAAGCGGCCTCCAAACAAGCCCTAAGATAGGCCCTTCTAACGGTAGAAATGACAACAGGGATTAGCCGATGTGTTTTAACCACAAAATCCCTTGATCTATGGCCCATAGAACTCTTCTTGCCGGCGGTTACGGTAATGCCGGCTATCTCATCGCCGACTACCTGCTCCGGGAAAAAGCGGACATCGAGCTCATCATTGCAGGCAGGAACCTGAAGAAGGCACAGATTGCTGTAAACCGGCTTCGCGCGGCCCACCCTCAGGCCTCCCTGGCAGCTATGGCGCTCGACCTGAGCGACAGAAAAGCGATGGCCGACGCCCTCCCCGGCGTCCGGCTGCTGATCCTGGCCGCCTCTGCCATCGAACACACCAGCATGGTGGCAGAAGCCTGCCTGCAGGCCGGTACTGATTATTTCGACATCCAGCTTTCCATGCCCCACAAGCTGGATGTGCTACGCCAGCAGGAGCCCTTCCTGGGGCCGGCAGGCCGGTGTTTTATCACCGACGGCGGTTTTCACCCCGGCGTCCTCGCCGCCCTCGCCCGGTATGCGGGCCTGCAGTTCGACACCCTTCAAAAGGCCAATATCTATGCCGCCCTGAAGGTAGACTGGAGCTCGATGGACGTCGTACCCGGCACGCGGGAGGAGTTTATGGATGAGTTCAGGCACTATTCCGGCAGGTTATTCCAGGATGGCCAATGGGCCGAACCGCAGTCCTGGAAAACCTATACCTACGATTTTGGCAGCCCTATAGGCCGCATACCTTGTACGCCTATGTATTTCGAAGAAATGAGCATTCTGCCCGGCCTCTTTCCCTCGCTTCGGGAAACCGGCGTGTTCATTTCCGGTTTCAACCCCATCACCGATTACCTGGTTTTGCCTTTGTTGTTACTGGGCCTCAAACTGCTGCCGCCTCGACGGCAGGGCCTGTTGGCCAGGCTGTTCTGGTGGAGCCTGCGCTTTTGCAAACCACCGTTCATGGCCAGGCTTGTTCTGGAAGCAGCAGGCCTGCATCAGGGCAAGCCCAAAACATTCAAGCTACAACTTTCTCATGAAGACGCCTATATACTCACGGCCATACCTGCAGTAGCCACGCTGTTGCAATACTACGACGGTACAGCACGCAGGCCCGGCCTTTGGTTCCAGGGGCAGGTGGTAGAGCCCGTGCGCTTTTTCCGTGACATGGAGCGAATGGGGATAATTTTTTAACTTGCGGGGGGCTGTTACAGGTTACAGGTTACAGCTTAGGCTTATAGTAACTATTCAGCATCATGGTAATTTACGCCCTGAAGCAAAATTTTGTAATCCACCCTTCCCCTTTCAAGGGGAATGAGAAGGGGTTAGACAATAAAAAATCCTACAAAATTTTGCTTCAGGAGCATTTTAGGCTGCATGCTGAATAGTTACGGCTTATATTTCAAGATCAATTATCATACTACCATGAGGCATCTGGTTTTTCTGTTCACTTCCACGCTTTTGCTCGCTGCATGCCGTCAACAGCCGTCGGGGCTTCAGGAAGAGCTGGCCCAGGCAAAAGCACATGTAAAGGCGCTCGAAAGCGAGCTGGCGGCCCTGGCCCGCCCTGAAGGAGAACTGGTGCACATTGTCTTTCTCAAGCTTAAGGAGGGGCTGGATGAAGCCCAGGCCGATACGCTCATAACTGAGATCAAGAAGCTGATGTCGATCGAAGGCGTGCATGGCCTCGAGGTGGGGCGGATCGCCGATACGGGAGATGAGCGCTTTATTTCCGGCCATGAGATCGTTTTCCAGATGAGTTTTGCCGACATGGCAGCTTATGAGGCCTACCAGAACCACCCTACGCACCTGCAGCTGAAAAAGGTGCTGGGCGCCTACCTCGGAGGCCCGCCGGCGGTATACGACTACTGGCGGGAGTAAACCTATCCGTGCATGAAGGCCAGGATCTACCACTCGATCTCCGAATTCTTTCGTTCTATCAACCTGGAGTTGGAGCAGGCCTTCGATTTCACCATTCACCCGCTCGACGGCCTGCATGGCGAAGCGCCGATGGCCTCGCCTTTTTTCCGCACCAATTATCACACCATTGTGCTCATCGAAACCGGCAAGGGCCATTACACCATCGACGGGCATTGGTACCCTTTAAAGCCGTTTTCCTACTATTTCACAAACCCTGGCCACCTGAAATCCTTCACCATCGAGGAAAATGTACAAGGTTATATGATCACCTTCACCGAGGCCTTCCTCCGCACCAATTATCCCGGGAACATCCTGGCGGATTTCCCCTTCCTGTCGGATGAAACAGCGCCGGTGATGTACCTGCCGCAGGCCCCCTTTGCACGGCTTAAGATACTGTGCGAAATGCTGGAACAGGAATACCTCGGCCGGTCTCCTTACAAGGAAAAGATTCTGTGCAGCCAACTGGCGGGGCTGCTGTTCAAAACCAGGGAGCTTTTGCTGGCATATCAGGCTGCGCTGGAGCCCGAGAGGAGGCCCGCCGAGATCGCCCAGCAGTTCAGGGCTGCTCTGAATCAAAATTTCATGAACATAGCCACCAAAAAAGACAACCGCATTTGGAATGTGCAGGACTACGCTGCACACCTCCACCTCCACCCCAATCATCTGAGCAATACCATCAAAGCGGAAACGGGGAAAACGGTGAAACAGTGGATCGATGAGAGGGTGGTGTCGGAAGCCTGCGCCCTGCTCAAAAACACGAGCCTTACGGTTGCCGAAGTCGCTTACGAATTAGCCTACGAGGACGCTTCCAATTTCTCCCGCTTCTTCAAAAAGGCAACCGGCCTGACGCCCGGGCAGTTCCGAAAAAGCTGAGAGCTTGTTCGGAGGCCACCCTTTGGGCTAAAATACAGCCTCCAAACAAGCTCTCAGTTATCTTAGAAATAGACCATGGGTTCTTAAATAAATACCTTTCGCGGCCAGCTCCGGCCCGCTACCTTTGTGACAGTAACCGGAGGCGCCAACTTTACAACTACCCTTGCTTCCGCACACCATCAACGTTAAAACCATCAGATATGAAACGACTTGGAAAAACCGGGCCGGCGGTTTCGGCCGTTGGCCTGGGCTGTATGGGCATGTCAGACCTTTACGGGTCCAAAGCCACCCGCGATGACAAAGAAAGCATGGCCACCATCCATGCCGCGCTAGATGCAGGCATCAACTTCCTGAATACCGGCGATTTCTACGGCTCCGGCCACAATGAAATGCTGATCGGCAAAGTGCTCCAGGAACGCAGTGAACTGCCCCTGGTAAGCGTAAAATTCGGCGTATTGCGCACGCCGCAGGGCGGCTTTTCCGGTATCGACACCCGGCCGGAAGCTGTCAGGAATTTCGCGGCCTACAGCCTCACCCGGCTGGGCGTCGAGGCCATCGGGTTGTACCAGCCTTCGCGGATCAACCCGGCCATCCCTATCGAAGAGACGGTAGGGGCCATTGCCGATCTGATCCGGGAAGGCAAGGTGCTGCACCTGGGGTTGTCAGAAGCCTCGCCGGAACTACTGCGGCGCGCCCATGCGGTGCATCCCGTCACGGCTATCGAGGTAGAGTACTCTCTGGCCACCAGGGTCATTGAACGGGAATTGCTGGACACCGCCCGCGAGCTGGGTGTCGGCGTGGTTGCTTATGGCGTATTATCCAGAGGGCTGCTGTCCGGAACCCTGAACGGGCATTATGAACCAGGCGATTTCCGGGGGCACGCTCCACGTTTTACAGGCAGCAATTTCGAGGCTAATCAGGGCCGGCTGCAAAAACTCCACGGGTTAGCCGATGACAAAGGCTGCACCCCCGCCCAGTTGGCCATCGCCTGGGCCCTGCATCAGGGCGACGATATCTTACCCCTCATCGGCACCACGAACCGGGGCCGACTGGCAGAAAACCTGGCTGCTATCGATATAGAACTGTCACCTGAGGAATTACGCCAGCTCAACGAGGCATTCCCTGAAGGCGCATTCGCCGGCGAGCGCTACGCGCAGCAGCAGATGGGGCTGGTTGTCCGGTAGAAGGGCTTTAGAGCTTGTTCGGAGGCCACCCTTTGGGCTAAAATACGGCCTCCAAACAAGCTCTTAGTCTGCCCCCTTGCGAAAGAAACCATGCGGCATAGGCCCATTCGCAGCAACATTTTCATAATATTGTTACCGCAAAAACGAATATACCACTCATGCGCCTGTTGTCCGCTATCCTCTTATGCCTGGCCGGCATCAGCCTGCAAGCCCAACTTTTTTCCCTGCAACCAGGAGCCGAACTGGCTGCGCAGGCCGAACCGGATATCCACAACTTCTACCAGATCAACATGCTCAATGAAACGGCTGACAGCCTGGCCCTTTCGTGGCGCAATGTGGAAAGTAATTACCCCGACGGATGGGAAGTGGCCCTTTGCGACAACCAGTTCTGCTATGGCCTCATTCCGGCTTCCGGCGATATGTGGCCCATCAGTACTGACGAAGAGGCCTTTCTCAAACTCGACGTTTTCACCAATGGGCTGCCCGGCACGGGCACTTTCCGCTTCCGCGTATATCCTGCCGGCGAACCGGCCAATTATCAGCTGGCCAACTTTGTCATAACGGCCGGCCTGACTTCAACAGGCGAAGCAGCGCCTGAAGCGATCAAGCTCGGCCCCAATCCCTGTAAGGAGCAGTTCAGCCTTTCCAACCCCTGGCCGTCAGAGCTGGAAGTCCGGCTTTTCAACAGCACCGGCATGCCGGTTCGCATTTTCGCTCTACCCCCGTCCGCCCAGGGACAGATCAGCATGGCCGGGCTGCCGGCCGGCGCCTACTGGCTCACAGGGGCCACGCAACGGCAGGAACGGTTTCGGGAAATCATCATCAAACTATAAGATCTCCACAATATGAAAAACATCCTACTCTTCGCCCTGGCGATGTTCACTTTATCTGTTTCCGCACAACAGCTGTCTGTCGTCAGCCAACAGGACGATGCTATCACCCTGCGCATCAGCCTGGAAGGCTTCGAATCCCAAACCGTGACGACACCCCGGGGAGAAGCGATCACCGTTACTATGGCTGAAACTACGCCGTTGCTACGGGAAGGCGCTCCGGAAGTGCCTCAGCTTGCCGTTTCTTTTATCCTGCCGCCGGGCACGAGTGGGAAATTCAGGGTGGAGAATACTTCCTATACTGACTACGAAGGCGTTTTGCTGGCCCCTTCCAAAGGCAACCTCTACCGGGATGTAGACCCCGCCAGCGTACCTTATTCCTTCAGCGCCTTGTATGATCAGGATGCGTTTTACCCTCAGTCGGTTGCAGCCCTGCGCAAGCCCTACACCTTCCGCGACTACCGGGGGCAAACGGTTTTGTTCTATCCCGTGCAGTATAATCCCGTGCAGCAGGCCATGCGGGTATACGACGAAATCACGGCCACGATAGCCTTCGAAGCAGATGAGAACCAGCCTGAAGCCGTACGCGGCGCATCCGCTCCGGTTCCTGAGCCCTTCCACCTGTTATACGGCAAACGCTTCATCAACTACAACCGGTTTAGCCGCTACGAGCCGGTCGGTGAGCTGGGTAATATGCTCATCATTACTACCGAAGCGTTCCTGCCTGTCATAGAGCCCCTGGTAGAATGGAAAAACCAAAGGGGCATTCCCACAGAAGTGGCCCTGATGTCGGAAATAGGCAGCACTTCCGAAGATGTGAACAATTTCGTGAGCCAGTACTATTCCGAAAAGGGGCTCACCTACCTGCTGATCGCCGGCGATGAGAATGTTGTGCCCACCAGCCTGACGGCCACCAACAATGCCTGCGACCACTGTTACGCCTACCAGGCCGGCAGCGACCACTACCCCGAGTTCTTCGTCGGCCGTTTTAATGCAGAAAACGAAGCACAGCTCCAACTGATGGTGGACAGGAATATGATCTATGAGCGGTCGCCGCGTATGGACAATCCCGGCTGGTTCAGCACGGCCATCGGTATCGGCTCCTCTGAAGGGCCTGGTGATGATGACGAACGCGACTACGAACACCTCAACAATATCAAGTCCGGCTTGCTGGACTACGGGTATTCGGAAGTCTACGAGTTTTATCAGGGCAACCAGGGGCAGTACTCCCCAACGCCAGGCAGCCCTACTGCCGATGCAGCGGGCGAACCCCTGGCGGCCAGCATCAATGCGGCCATTGAAACAGGGTCCAGCCTGATCAACTATACCGGCCACGGTGGCCACGAAGGCCTGTCGACCGGCAACTACAACACCAATGCTGCCGATCAGCTTACCAATACAGGCGCCTACCCATTTATGATCGCCGTTGCCTGCTGCGTCGGCGATTTTCAAAACGACTTCGGCGCAGGCCCTTGCCTGGGCGATGCATGGGTACGTGCTGTCGATGAGAATACAGGCCTGCCCGCCGGCGGTATCGGCGGCTGTTTTTCCAGCATCCTGCAAAGCTGGTCGCCCCCCATGGAAGGGCAGGACGAGATGAACAAACTCATTGCCGAATCGGGTACTTACGCCATCCGGCATTCGATCGGCAGCATCGTAGTGCATGGCGGCGGGTCGATGATCGACGCCTACGGCCCCGGTGGCGATGAGATGATGGACACCTGGAATATCTTCGGCGACCCTTCGGTAGTACTGTGGACGAAAAGGCCGGATACGCTGCAGGCTTCCCATGCCACGCAAGTATTCCTGGGTACCAGTCAGCTCGTGGTGGAATGCCCTGTGCCTGGTGCGCTTGTGGGCCTGTACCACGAAGGCAG
This sequence comes from Lewinellaceae bacterium, assembly GCA_020636255.1. Classification (GTDB taxonomy): domain Bacteria; phylum Bacteroidota; class Bacteroidia; order Chitinophagales; family Saprospiraceae; genus JACJYE01. The sequence continues at coordinate 46,740 of JACJYE010000005.1, read as the reverse complement.
GAATATCGCTTACGCACTGGTGGATGAAGACAGCACAGCCCTGATGGAGTTCAGCGCCCTTGATTTCCCCAGCCCTGTAACGGTTACGGTTACAGCTTACAACTACCTGCCCTACCAGGGAGCGGTACAGGTCATCCCCGTGGCAGGGCCATTCGTCACTATAGCCGATTACACCATCGGGGACGAAACCGGCAACGACAATCAGCGCATCGACTACGGGGAAACCATACAAATGGGGATCACACTGGCCAACGTAGGCCTGGACACCGCCCGCGCCCTGCGCACTACGCTGAGTACGGCCAACGATGCCGTTACCCTCTTGTCCGATACCTTCGAATGGGGCGACCTGGCCGACAGTCTACAGCGCACGGAAGCAGCCCCATTCCAGTTTGTACTGGCCGACAGCATTCCCGACCAACTGCTCCTCGAATTTATCGTAGAGGCTATCGATACGTCGGGGCACAGCTGGCAAAGAGTGCTCAAGATCAGGGCCGATGCCCCGAGGCTGGAAGTTGGCGGTGTTTCTATTGACGACAGCGCCACCGGCAACGGCAACGGGCGGCTGGAACCCGGCGAAACGGCCCTGCTGCTGGTAGACAACCGCAATATGGGCCACAGCGCCTCTCCTGCTGCGGTGGCGAGCCTGGCCAGCGGCAGCCCATACCTGAGCATCGAAAGCGGCCCTGCCCAACTCGGCAACATAAGCGCACAAGCCACCGCCAGCTTCATCGTGCATGTCGCCGAAGATGTGCCCATAGCCACAGTAGCCCCCCTAAGCTACCAATTGGATGCCCACCCCTACGGCGTGCAAACCGCACCGGCACTACTGCTCAACCTGCTGGTAGAAGACTTCGAAAATAACGGGTTGGATACCTCGCTTTGGCAGGAGCCGGCCGAGCATCCCTGGTTCTTCAGCACCCAGGAGCCTTATAAAGGAGAATATTGCCTGCAATCGGGTGACGTAGAAGACAATGAATCTTCCGAGCTGAGCCTGGCGCTCAACGTCATCGAGCCGGGTTTCATTTCATTCAACCGGCGCCTGTCCAGCGAAGCCGACTGGGATTATCTCTTTTTCTATATCGATGGCGAGGAAATGGGCTCCTGGTCGGGAGAATCGGGCTGGGAGGTTACGTCGTACGACGTAGCGCCCGGGGAGCATACCTTCCAGTGGATATACCACAAAGACGACATCATCAGCGCCGGGCAGGATGCGGCCTGGATCGACGAAGTCATCCTGCCGCCCTACGAAGCCCCGGAAGATACTACCGTGGTGAGCTCGGCCCCGTGGTTGCAAGCAGGAGGAGCGGCGCTGAACGTCTATCCCAACCCCACTTCCGACAGAGCCGTGATCACCTATACCCTGGACAAGGCCCAACAGGCAGAACTTTATCTGGCCAATGCGCAGGGCGTTATATTACGGCAACTGGCGCCGGCCGGCCTACGCAGGAAAGGCGTGTTCCAGCTGTCGCTGAGCATGGACATGCTGCCCGCAGGCAGGTATGTGGTGGTTTTGAGAACAGAAGATGAATTGCGGCCCGTCCAGGTTCTAAAACAGTAACCGGGCTACCGTGAAGGACAACTTTTCAAAACAGGCCTCTGAATATGCCCGCTTTCGCCCGGCATATCCACCTGAACTGATCGAAACGCTAGCTGATTTGGCACCGAATCACGATTTGGCATGGGATTGCGGTACAGGCAACGGACAAGTTGCCGTACTGCTGTCCCGGCTTTTCCGGCAGGTAGTGGCCACCGATATCAGCGAGCGCCAGCTCAACAATGCTACGCAGGCCTCCAATATAACATACAGGCTTGAAGCCGCAGAACGATCATCATTGCCCGACGGGCAGGCCAGCCTGGCCGTCGTAGCCCAGGCTGTCCACTGGTTTCGTTTTGATGATTTCTATCAGGAGGTAAGGCGCGTGCTGAAGCCTAAAGGTATCCTGGCCGTGCTGGGTTACGGGCCGTTCCGCACCGATACTGCTCTGGACGATATCATCGGCCATTTCTACAACCAGGTTGTCGGGCCCTACTGGGACCCCGAACGACGGTACGTCGACGAGGGTTACCGAACGATCCCTTTCCCTTTTACAGAGATACCCATAGCCGATTACGAAATGGCCTACGAGTGGCCGCTGGAGGTTATGGCCGGCTACCTCGGCACCTGGTCGGCGGTTCAACACTACCGTAAAGACAAAGGCGTCGACCCCATACCGGACGTCACCCGGCAGCTCGCTGCCGCGTGGGGTAGCGAAGCAACCGTAAAGGTTCGGTTCCCCGTGTTGCTGCGGGTAGGCAGGTTAAAGGGAAAAGGTTAAAGGGAAAAGGTTAAAGGGAAAAGGTTAAAGGGAAAAGGACAACCAATGCCGCAGCGGCGGAGCCGGCCATCTCGCCCAAAGGGCGTTAACACAACAGCCACGGGCACCGCCCGTGGACGAAATGCCGCCGTGGCGGAGCCAACCATCTCGCCCAAAGGGCGGATGAGCATCAACAGGGATGCCCCCTCGTCCCTCTCGCCCAAAGGGCGTTAACACAACAGCCACGGGCACCGCCCGTGGACGAAATGCCGCCGTGGCGGAGCCAACCATCTCGCCCAAAGGGCGGATGAGCATCAACAGGGATGCCCCCTCGTCCCTCTCGCCCAAAGGGCGTTAACACAACAGCCACGGGCACCGCCCGTGGACGAAATGCCGTTGTGGCGGAGCCAACCATCTCGCCCAAAGGGCGGATGAGCATCAACAGGGATGCCCCCTCGTCCCTCTCGCCCAAAGGGCGTTAACACAACAGCCACGGGCACCGCCCGTGGACGAAATGCCGCCGTGGCGGAGCCTCGGGCTAAGGTTAAAGGGACGAGGTTAATGCCTTTGCCAGCCGTTGGCAGAGCGCCTCGATCTCCTGGCGGCGGGCCAGCTGTTCCACCCATTGAGGCGGAATGGCGTCGAAGCCGTAGGCCAGCCCAGCCAGGCCGCCGGCCACTGCGGCGGTGGTGTCGGTATCTTCCCCAAGGTTGGCGGCCCGCAGCACGGCATCGCGGTAATTATCAGTGGTGAGCAGGCACCAAAAGGCCGCTTCGAGGGTATGCAGAACGTAACCGGTACTATAGATGTTATCCTCCTGTACTTCCGGCAGTTTTTCGTTAAAAATGCGGGTAAAATAAGACAGTTCCCTGCGGTTGAACTGCTGCGCCTCCGCATAGTCGCGTACCAGGGCCACACTGTTGTGGAAAGCCGCTGCAGGTGTTTCGCCCTGTAGCAGCAGGCGGGCAGCCTCAAGATAAAGGAAGCAGCTAAAGACGGAGCGAAAATGGCCATGAGTGAGGCTCGACACCTCGCTGCATGCCTGATAGCGCTCGTCGATAGGTTTGTTGTGAATATAGAACAGCAAAGGCATAATGCGCATCAAAGAGCCGTTGCCGTTGCTCCGCTCGTCCAGGCCGCCGGCCAGCTCGGGCGGCAGTGCCCGGTTGGAAAGCCGCTCCATAGCAGCGATGGTGCTGTTGCCGATATCGAATACTTCACCACGGGCAGCCCATTCGCCCTGGCGGTACCAGGCCAGGAATTTGTCGGCAATATCCCGCAGGTTATAACCGGAACAAAGGCTTTCTGCCAGGCAAAAGGACAGGGAACTATCGTCTGACCAGGTGCCGGGGGGCTGATCATGCGTACCATGCCCCCGCATGTCTTCCAGGGGGTGTTTCTTCAGCCAGGGACGCCCGACAAATTCTACGGGCACACCCAGCGCATCACCTACGGCAAGCCCGAAAAGAGCACTCTTGATCTGTTGTTCCACGATCATTGATGTAACAATCAAAAAATCTCCAATGGAGAACTTGTTTTTTGAACACTAAATAGTTATGAAAAAGTATAAAAAAATCAGCAAATGGCGAAGTTTCGGCCGTTTTTTAAAACGGAGGCGCCAGTACATTGCCGGGGCCGGCAGCTTGTAGAGGCTGTGGCCTGGAATACCCGGCGAACCGGGGATCCCAGGCATGGGCCCATTTTGATAAAATGGCTGGCAATACGCTAATGATGGGCACTTGCCCCATTCGTTATGCGCATATTTGCTTCCCAAAGCCATGGTGAAGTAAACGTTGCATGGGCAACTGCCCCGGGGAGCACAAAATAAAAAACATATTTGTTATTTTTTAATCTTTTTTTTGTAACTATCAGCATCATGGTGATTTACGGCCTAAAGCAAAATTTTGTAATACGCCCGGGGCTGTCTCAAGAGTATGGAATTGAAAAATAGTGCTAAATCATGTTTCGCCGCCTGGCCTAGCCCCTCTGGCTCCCCAAAGGGGAGAACCGGCCAGACGGCGATAAACAGCATATTATTTGGCTTCGATGTTTTTATTTTGACTTTTGAGACAGCCCCATGAGAAGGGGTTAGGCATGAAAAAGCCTACAAAATTTTGCTTCAGGAGCATTTTAGGCCGCATGCTGAATAGTAACCTTTTTTAAAAAATCAGTGTTCCCTATCCTGGATAACAGCCAACCAGGTATTTTACACTTCCTCTCTTTTTTGGTATTTCCCGCAAAAATGGCGTTATTTATAGCTATTCTCCCCAGCCTTAGAGCTTACGCACAAATGAATGCGCTATGATCAACGTCGCCATCATCGACGATGACCCTTTAATACTAGCCTCCGTTCAGGGTATTCTGGAAATGGAAACAGGGTTTCAATGCATATTGACGAGCCAGACGATAGAAGGTTTTTTCAGGCAGGCCCCCAAGCTTGAAAAGGTCGATATTTTGCTGTTGGACATCGACCTCGACGGTACGAACAGCCTGGAAATATTACCGGCCATACTGGAGCGGTATCCCAGGCTGCCCATCATCCTACTCACCGGTTTTGCCAATTCGGAATACATGATGGATGGCATTAAAAAAGGGGTTTCCGGGTACTTCCTGAAAGGTTCTCCGCCGGAAAAACTGGTAGAAGCCCTGCGCGCCACAGCCGCAGGAGGCGCCTATCTGGAACCCCGGCTGGCGGGCGCCGTAGTGAGCGCATTTCGGGAATCATACCCCAAAGAAATATTTACCCCAGACTTTAGCCAGCTCGAAACCTTATACAAGGCCGAGCTGAGCAGGCGGGAAAGGGATATATTAGAGGGGTTGGTGAATGAAATGAGCTACAAGGAGATCGCAAGCCGGTACAACATCTCGATCAATACCGTGCGCCATTACGTCAAGGGCATTTACCGAAAGTTCGGGGTTGCTACCAAACGCGAGCTTATCCGCCTGGTTCATTTGCGCTGAGCGGTTGCTGCCGGGAAAGTGACGACAAAGGTAGCCCCTTGTTTGTCGCCGGAGACAATGGCCATGCTCCCACCATTCCGCTTCAGGATCTCCTGCGTGATATTAAGCCCCAGGCCGGCGCCGCGCTCTCCTTCGGTCCCTTTACTGCTGCGGGGTATATCCATCCGCATAATCGCTTCGGCATGTTCCCGTGACATTCCCTTGCCGGTATCTTTGACCTGGAGTTCTACCTGCCCGCCTTTTTCACAGGCGCTTACGGATACGGTACCACGAGGGTAGGTAAATTTAATGCCGTTGCTCACCAGGTTGCGCAAAACGATCTCAAAGCCCGTACGGTCCATTTCTGCCATCAGGCCAGGAGGGGGTGGGGAACAGATCAGCTGCACCCGCTTTTTCCGGGCAACAGGGCGTAGTGCCTGGGCCACTTTTTCCATCTCCTCCCCTACGGGAAAGGCCTCTTTGTGTGTAGGGAATTGGCCAGACTGTATGAGGCCCCAATGCATGAGGTTTTCCAGGGTAGCATTCAGGCTTTTCGTCACCTCTTCGGCCGTCTGCCCTAGCTGGATCAACTCTTCCCGCCTATTCTGCTTCAGCAGGAAACCCACCCTCGCGCCGATATTCCAGAAAAACATAAGCGGCCCGCGCAATTCATGGCCGATAATAGAAAAGAGTTTATCCTTGGCGCGATTGCTGGCCTCGAGCTCGTCCTTTTGCCGGGCGATGAGCTGCAGGTTGGCTTCGATCTGTGCAGTGCGTTGATCGACCTCCCGCTCCAGCCTCCTTTTCGCCAGCTTCAGGCTGCGGAGGCGCAGCTGAAAAACAAGATATGCCAGCAATAGGGCCAGTATGCCTACCCCCAACCAAAACCACCAGGTGGCAGCCCACGGCCTCGGCACCCTAATGGGGATGACCATCAGGTCTTTCGTCCACTCCCCATCATGGCCCATTGCTTTGACCTGCAAAAAATACGAGCCATAAGGCAAGGCGTTGAGGCGGAGGAAGCTTTCCTGCAGATAGTGCCAGTGGTCATCCAGCCCATTGATCCGATAAGCATAACGGTTCTTTTCCGGCGCCAGGTAATCCTGCAGGACGAAATCCAGGTTGATGAAGCGCTCGCCCGGCCTCATAATGATCTCAGGGGCCTGCAGAAAAGCATCGGTCCTGTCTTCCATTCTGCCCTCCTTGCGGTTGAATTGCTGAAAACGGGTCACCCGCAGATAGGACCTGTTGCCCTGGCCCAGGGGGACATCTTCGGGCTGAAAGGCCACTATCCCATTTAAACCGCCAAAATAGAGTGTACCGTCGGCCGCCTGATAGTGTGCCATAAAGTTGAATTCGTTGAACGGCAGGCCGCTGGACCTGAGAAATACATGCAACTCCTCCCGCCGGGGATTGAAAGCGCACAGGCCGTCTTTTGTCGACAACCACAAAAAATCATTTGAATCGGGATAAACAGCGTAGACGATATTGCTCGGCAGCCCGTCATCAACGGTATACCGCCGGTACAGGCCCGTGCCTACATCCCAGTGGATCAGCCCGTCGCCACGGCTGGCTAGCCAATACTGGTTGGGCGCTTTGCGGTATATGTGGTAAAACTCGAAACCGGGAAGGCTGGCGATGGGGGTGATCGCTTCTTCATCGGGATGTAATAAGAAGAGGCCACTGCTGGTGGCCATAAAGATGCCCGATTCGTCTTCGAGAAAGAAGTTGATGGCCTTGTCGGCCAGGCCGTGATCTTCATTGAGTTCATCGCACATGGTAAACACCTTGTCCAGGGTATCGAACCGGGCCAGGCCGGCGGAGGTGCCCAACCAGGTTGTGCCGCTCCTGCTGACGAAAGGCTGAATAGCCTCCGCCCGGGAAGGTGCTCCGTATATCTCAAAGGGGGTAAAACGGCCGGATTTTATATCGTAGTTATACACTTTGTGTTCATGCCTGCCTATCCAGATGCTCCCTTCCGGGCCATAACACAGGCCGAGGCCGTTATAGTACTGGGGAATAGGCCGGTAATCACCCTTCACAGGGTCGAGAATAAATGCACTTTTGTAGGAATTGACCAACAACCGGCCATCCGGCAGCCCTATCATACCGCGAATGCTGGCCCTTTCTTCCGACAGGAATTCCCGGAAATAGCGCTTTTGCAGCTTGATCAGCATGATGCCGTCGACGAGCGGCGCCCAGACAAGGCCATTCTGGGAGAAAAAGGGGAAATTGCCGGGTGAAAACCTGCAGTATTGCGGAAACTGCTTATTCATATCAAAAACAGGAGCGCCCGAACCGTCATAGGCCACCAGGTTTTTGTCTTTCATACACCAAATGACAGGCCCCGGGCTTTCCCCAACAAAGAAAACATCACGAAAATCGACGGTGCTGCCTCCCTGCAACCGAAATGTGCTACTCAACGCCTGGCCAGGATATTTAACCAGAGAATGCCATTGGACAGGCTGCCCGGAATAACCGCCAGGGATCAAAACGCCTCCTCCGGAAAGCGGCACAAGCCGGTTGGGTAAAAAAAGGAGGCTATCTGATTCCAGCACCCCGCCGGTTTTGTCCAGCCTGAGCACCGCGTGGGGCCCCAGGGCCCAGAACCCGCCTTCGGCGACGGGAATAGCGCCGGCCAGCGGGAAGGCTCCGCCATTGTCGAGCACGAGCTCAAAACGCCCCTCGGTATACCGGTATACTTTACCTTGCAGCGTGCCGATCCACAAACATTTCAGGCTATCCATGCGGATGCCGAAAATGTCCGATTCCTTCATGGGCGCCAACTCCCCGAAACAGGCCGAAAAAGGGTTCACCTTCTTTCGGACAGGGTCGAAGACTACTATCCGTGGCTTATCGTAGCCTATGACGCCCTGTACCTCCCGCCGTGGCGCTACCCCCACCCACAAGCGCCCTTCCGCATCTTCAAAAAGGATGTTATTCTGATTGGAAGGTAGGCCGTCGCGCTGCGCCGTGAAATGTTCGAAGGCCTCACCGTCGTATACGTCCAGGCCTTCGGAGGTGGATATCCACATTTGCCCGTCCTTCCCTTGTAGTACCCTGAGCACGTAATTGCTGGCCAGCCCATGGTCCGTACTGATCAATCGGGCCTGTACGGACATGCCCTGCCCCTCCAGGCGATTGGCGCAAAGGGCCAAACCCGCTGCAAAAGAACAGGCCCATATTTTCCATTTACGGCACTTCATGCTGCTTAATGGCCATGCGTATTACCCTCCAATTTACAATTAATCCTGAAGTGTAACTCACGGATTAGACACGGGCTGGGGGCAAACATGCAAAAAAATACCGGGCAAGCTTTGCAGCCGCCCGGCATTAGGGAAATCACCAGTTTATGAAGACAGTAACTCGTTATTGCCCAAGGGCCTTTCAAGCACCATCCCGATTACTGTTGTGGATAGGGATATCCTTCTTCCGTTACTCTGTACAAACCATCATCTTCGTTGCTGTGTGTGCTCCGGCCTTCACCGTGTAGCTCAGTACGCCACTCGGCAAGCTGCCGCGTTTCAGCGTCAGTTCGTTATAGCCTTTCACGCCATCCAGGCGTATCAGTTTCAGCATCCGGCCGTTGACGTCGCTGATGGTTACCACCACCTGCTCTGCCTGCGGCAGCCTGAAGCTGATCACGGTCTCTTCCCGGAATGGGTTGGGCCTGTTCTGGTAGAGTTCGAAACCTGCATCCACACCTTCTTTCCCACTGAAGCGCAGGGCCACATCCTGGAACCTGCCGCCAGTGCGGTAGGCTTCCGCTTTCGTCACCCGGCTGTTCACGCTCAGCAGTTCGCTCAGCTGAGCGTCGGCCGTAGCCCTGAACACCAGGCTGAACATCACCGCGCCCTGCGGTTGAGCGGTATTGCCGTTCCAGCTCGTGGTAATGAGCCCTTCACCCAGGTAACGCAGGCCGAAGTTGTCGCTCTTCGCTACCCCTTCGACGATGTCCACCAGTTCCAGGGCTTCCCTGTCGAAAGACAGCGTGGCCTGGTAACCTTCCAGGCCGGCCATATCGCCTGCCGTGAAGGCCACGGTGTAGGTATTGCCCGCCTTCAGGCTTTCGTCCGCTGTTTCGAGGTAGAACACCCCGTCCATATCGCGCTGTTCAACGGCCATGGCGCTGTTCGTCACCGCATCGAGGGTTACGTCACCCACTTTCACGGCTACGAAGTCGGCATTGCTCAGGCCAGCGGCAGGCAGGTTGTTGATGCTGACGACTTCAGGGAAGTCTTCCTGCCACGGGTTGGCCGGGTTCGGGAACACGTATGCGCGCTCTATGAACCGCCAGCTGGTGTTGCTGCTAAACTGTGTATCAATGGACAGGATCAGCTTGCGCAGCATGATCATATCCAGCGTCGTCACCGTATGCGAATTGTTGACGTCGGCCGCGATGATCTTGTACGGGCTATTCAGCGGCGCCACACCCAGGATGTGCTTGCTGATGACCACCAGGTCGTAGGTCGAGACCCCGTTGAGGTAATCACCGTCGCGCATGGGCGTCACCGTGTAATCGTAGCCTTCCTGCAGGCCGGAGAAACCGTACCAGCCATTGGCGCCCGTCATCATGACGTCGAAGCCTTCACCGCTCAGCGTCACTTCTACATCTTCGACCATGCTGTTCGTCTCAGTCGCAATGCTTCCGGCAGCGAGCAGGGCCTGGCCGTCGGCGCAGATCCCGAAGTTGTCCTGTACCTGGATGTAGGTCTCGCAGTAGTCGCTGTTGCCGGCGGCATCCCATGCCCATACTTCGACCACCAGGTTGCCGGTATCGGCACACGACAGCACGATCGCCGTAGAGTCTACGTTGGCTGCCTCGCCCAGGCGGTTGACAGAGTAGGTTACCGGCCCGGAGCAGTCATCCATCGGGCTGACGATGAAATCGCTTGCCCAAACCGTCATGCGCCCTTCGTCGAAGATTCCATCCCCATCACTGTCGAACGGCATCAGCTCAGTGGCCAGGCCGTTGATACATGTCGGCGCGGGCGCCTTGCAGTCGATGACCTCAAACGGAATATCCACACTAGTCGAATTGCCGCAGCCGTCTTTCACATGTACTTCGAAGCGATGGTTGCCGATCGGGAAACTACCGGTGATCTTATAGTCCGGGAAGCCTCCGTCGAGGGCCTCTGCCGTGATCTCGCCGTCCAGGTTGCCGTCGTCGTTGGCATCCAGGAACACCTTGATCGTCAGGTCGTTCGGCGTACAGTTCTCGATGATGGTGAACGGATACGTCACCAGGCCCGTGCACTCGGCATTGTCATAGCTGCAGAAGGCATCCTGAACCTGGAATGTCACCTCCGGGTCGATATCGTCGTATACCTTGATGATCTGCAGGTATTCGAAGTAACCGCCATCGTAGTCCACCTTGCGCCAGAAGTCGTCGATACCCCAGCAGATGTTCTGGTAGGCCAGCGGCACGTTGTTCGGCTCCGTCTCGTCATTGTCGCGGTCGATGTAAGTGTAACCGTTCGGGCGGTGCAGTACCCATACTGCTTCGTCGCCAGGTTGGTTGTCGCAGTCTTCATCGCGCCCAATTACGACCGGGTTGCTCTCGCCATCGTATTGACACCAGTTGACCACTCTCCAGGTACGGAATATCTTGTAGCACTCGTCGCCCGAGGCGCTGTAGAATTCATCCGTATGGCTGATGGCCAAGAGGTCGCAGCCTATTTCGTTCACGGTTACCGTATCCGGCTCCGCTTCGCCGCATACTGCCGAGGCATCGGCAGGGAAGCGGATCTCGTAGTTGTGTACTTCCTCGATCGTCACCACCTGCTGGCAGAAGTTGTTGCTCTGGTTGCCGTGGATGTCCACTGCGCGGAAGCGGCGGATGATGGTGCCAAAGCCGCACTCCAGGTCGATGGCAGGCGCCAGTTCTTCAACCGTTGCACCGCAGTTGTCCTCTGCCGTAGCCTCGCCGAACAGCGCTGCCAACTGGCTCAGGTCTTCGGGGTCGAAACCGTATGGGATCGAGTCACAGCCCACCGACACTTCGTGCGGTGCATAACAGTACGGGCGTACTTTCTCTTCCGGCACTACCGTTAACCAGCAGATGTTCTCATTGCCGTCAAAGTCCGTCACGCGCATCTCGATAGTGATCGTATCACCGGCGTCGCAGCAGAAGAAGTCCACGTATTCGCCCCATTCCGACCAGCCGTCGCCGCAGGTGAAGCCGTCGATGTCGAACTTGTCGCGCCGCACGTCGATACTGGCGATGCCGCAGTTGTCCGTCGAGCCTTCATCGATATCTTCAGCATAGATGCGGGCATAGTCGCCGCCGCCGATCGATACGTGCAGGTCATCGTTGCACACTGCCGAAGGCTCTATCAGGTCCTTAACCACGAACGGTACATAGCGGATCACCTTGTTGCCGCAGTCATCCCTTACCGTGTAGCGCAACAGGTTCTCCCCGGCGGGGATGCCGTTGACGATCCGGCTCGGCGCGTTGAAGGGTATCACCGCCAGCGTTACCGTATCAACTACCTGCCCTGTGAGCAGGCCGTATTGGTTGTAAACATCAACCAGCACGGTATCCAGCACTTCCGTCAGCACTTCCCAGGCCGAGCAGTTGTCGCTCACTTCCGGCAGCGGGACATCGAAGGACGCCACACACGAGAACGGGCCTGTGGAGTAGGTGAGCACATCCGGCTCGCCGTCCCAGTCGTAGTCTGCCTCTGGGCCACTCACCGTTGGCGGGGTGAAGTCCCCTACCTTGATCACCTGGTCGAACGACAGGTTGCCGCCGCCCGTGCACCAGTCCAGCACCACCCAATGGCGGATGAACTTGTAGGCCCCTTCGCAGACGCTGATCCGCGTCTGGTCTTCGTAGATAGCTCCGATGTTACAGAAGTCGTCGCGCAGCGGGTATACCCCGAATGCCGTGCGGATCGACGGGTAGCCCGTCACTTCCGGCGAGGGGTTGCCGTTGGCCAGCGTGGGGAAGCTCTCGTCGCACTCCAGCACCGCGGTTATCGGCGGCAGGTTCACATCGGCCAGCGTCGCCTTGCGTACCCGGATCTCCTGGACGCACTCGTCCGTATTGCCCGAGCCGTCAGTGGCCGTGAATGTGCGCAGGATCACCGTTTCGTCGCAGTCCCCGTTCGGGCCGAAGATCGCATCCGCAAAGGTGATGCTCACGTTGTTCGTACAGTTGTCCTCTGCCGTCGCTGCACCCGTATAGGCCAGGCTGGCAGGGTTATTCAGTATCTGATCGATATCCGTACAGATCAGGTCGTTCGTCAGGCTCAGCGTCGTGGTGGGCAGCCCGTTGAAGCTGACTACCGTATCGACCGACCAGTCCACCTGGTTGGTGATATAAGTGGTATCCCAGCTTCCCAGCCATCCGTTACCGCTACCGCTGTAGACATTCCAGATATAATCGCCCGTCTGGTTGGCTTCCCAGCTCGAGGTGAACAGGTAGTATACCTGGCCGGCGCGCAGGGGCAGCGTAATGCTGAACAGCGGGTCGAAGCTCACGCCGCCGCCACCGTTGAACGAGTCGTCCTGCTGGGCGATCATGTTCTGGCAGGGCTGGCTCTCGTCGAAGCTGCCTGCATAGACCGCTGCCGAGCCGTCACCCCAGCTCGAGATCATCTGGAAGGTATAGTAGTCGTCCACATTCACCTGGAATGGTATCAGGTCGTAATAGTGCCCACCAGCCTGCGGTACAGCTGTTTCGATGAAACAGGAGTAGTTGGCCAGCTGTATCGACTCGTCAGCAGGCATCAGTTCGCCACTGATCTGGTGTACTTCCTGAGATACCGTGCCCTGGTTCGTGTTATCCGGGCAGTCGATCACAGGCGCTTTCTTGTCTTCCACCTTGATGGTGCCCCAGCAGTGGTTGTCGCACATTGGGTCTACCACCTTGACGAACAGCGTCTGCCCGATGTGGTTCGAGTTGACCACGTTGCCGATGTCGTTGCCCTGCAGGTTGATGATGTGTACCTCCAGGTCTGTGTAACACGGCAGGTCGCCTTCCAGGATGTTATCTACCGAGACTTCGGCTTCGCAGCTCTCGCCCAGGCTGATGTTCACATTGGCGTTGCACACCAGGTTCTCGATCGACACCACTTCCAGCGTCAGTATGGCCGACTTGGACGGGCAGTTGTTCACGCCCGGTATGGTGTAGCGGAAGCGGTAGAAGCCAGGCTCCAGCCCTGTCACAACTACCATCGACGGGTCACTCAGATCCAGGCCGCTGCCATCCAGGTCAGTCCAGTAGCCGCCAGGCCAGGGGTTGCCTTCCAGCGAGCCGAAGAAGTCGACGATAACCTGAGCAGCGGCGCAGCCGAGGCATACAGAGATATCGGTGTCTTCGCCCGGCGACTTATAGCAGGCCACGTCGGTGAATGCCGGGTCGTGGTCGTCTTCGTCGCCGCCTAACATGCCGTTGCCCGTGGTTTCGTTATCATTCACAAAGGTGTCGTTATCGGGATCATCATCCGGCGTAGAGTCGATATCCGCCTCAGGGTGCCCTTCGTCATCCGTAGCGCCGCTCACCTCAGCGAAGTTCAGCAGGTCCTGGCCTTGTTCCACCGCCGGGTCCACGATCAGGCGGATCTCGATGATGTAGGAGAAGCCAGGCTGCAGGCCGCCGGCAGGCAGCTCGCCTTCCGCAACGCTGATCGTCGTTTCAGGGTATCCGCTGGCGTTCACCACCCATGCGGGGTTCAGCGCAGCGCTGAACAGGTAGCCATCGGGCACATAGTCCACTACCGAGATGTTGTCGGCAGCTACCTGGCCCTGGTTGAACACTTCGATCTCGAAGGTAAGCGTATCGCTCGGGTAAACGATCTGGTTCTGGCCTTCCTTCAGGCGTTTGGTCAGCGCAAGGTCGAACACTTCGGTCGTCACCAGGGCTCCGTCATGGTCGTCCTCGTCTTCGCCGTTGTTGCCGTTGCCGCTCACTTCGTTGTCCTGCAGGTAGGTATCGTTGCCCGGGTTATTATCCGGGTGCGAGTCGATATCCACCTGCGGCGCGCCGTTCTCGTCCGTAGCCGTCACAATCTCGGCAAAGTTCAGCAGCCCTACGCCCGGGTTGATCGGGTTGTCGACCACCAGGTAGATGTCTACTGTTACGGTGGCGCCCGGCGCCAGGCCTCCGGCAGGCAGTTCGCCGCCGGCTACCGTCAGAGCGGTTACCGCGCCATAGCCGGTAGCATTCCAATCGGGGTTCAGGCCGGCGTTGAAGTTCAGGCCGTCCGGAATGTAATCTGCCACCAGGATGCCGTCAGCAGCGATCATGCCCTGGTTGAGCACCTCAATGGTGAACAGCACCGTATCGCCAGGTTCTACATAGGGTTCCTGGCCAGCGCCCAGCACCTTGATCAGTGCAAGGTCAAAAGCTTCGGTCACCACTACTGCCCCGTCGTGGTCGTCTTCGTCGCCACCGGCAAGGCCATTGCCATCTATGTAGTTGTCCTGGAGGTAAGTATCATTGCCCGGGTTGTTGTCCGGGTTGGAGTCGATATCCTGTACCGGTTCTCCGTTCTCATCCGTAGCAGCAGTGACCTCGGCGAAGTTGGCCAGAGAGGTACCCTGCGGCAGCGGAGAAGCTACTACCAGCTGCAGGTTGATGCTCGTGCTCGTGCCCGGGGCCAGCCCGCCGGCAGGCAGCATGCCATTGGCCGTGCTCAGCGTGCGGATAGCTTTGCCGGAAACGAATGTCCAGCCCGGGTTCAGCGGCCCGTCAAAGTACATCCCGGCGGGGATGTAATCAGCCAGCCCGATATTATCGGCGGCGATCATGCCCTGGTTGACGACGTGGATGGTGTAATGCACCGTGTCGCCGGGCTCTACTACCATCAGCTGGCCGTCGCTAAGCACCTTGTACAGTGCAAGGTCGAAGGCCTCCGTGACCACTTCCGCATAATCGTGGTCGTCTTCGTCGCCACCGGCAAGGCCGTTGCCGTCGATATCGTTGTCCTGAATTACAGTGTCGTTATTGTCATTGGCATCGGGCGTAGAGTCTACGTCCTGCTGAGCATCACCATTGCTGTCGGTTGCACTGGAGATCTCCGCGAAGTTCACCAGGCTCGTGCCGGCGGCCAGCGGGGCATCTACCGTAAGCGCTATTTCCAGGGCGATCGTTGCACCGCCCGGCAGGCCGCCGGCAGGCAGGCTGCCGTTGGCTACGCTAAGGGTGCGCTGGTATTTGCCGAGTGAAACCACCCAGCCCGGGTTCAATGTTCCATCGAAGCCCATACCCACAGGCACGTAATCCGTAACCTTGATGTTGTCGGCCGCGATCGAGCCCTGGTTCACGACGTTGATCGTGAAGTAAACCGTATCGCCGGGTTCGACCACCATCGGCTGGCCAGCGCTGAGCACCTTGTACAACGCAAGGTCGAAGGATGCTGTAGTAACACTGGCCACATCATGGTCGTCCTCGTCTTCACCTTCATTGCCGTTGCCACCCACTTCGTTATCCTGCGTCAGCACATCGTTATCCGGGTTCGTATCCGGATCGGAGTCGATATCCTGCTGTGCATCGCCATGCTCATCCGTAGCCGAGCTGATCTCGCCGTAGTTGTCCACCTGCGTTCCGGCAGGCAGCGGGCTGCTCAGCGTCAGGTACAGGCTCACTTCGATATCCTGGCCGGGCAATAGGCCGCCGGCGGGCAGGCCGCCGTTGGCTACGCTCAGCGTGCGCTGTACCAGGCCTGCCGCCACTTCGCTCCAGCCCGCGTTGCCCGCGATGCCGCTTTCGAAGCTCATTGCCACAGGCACGTAGTCGGATACCACGATATTGTCGGCAGCGATCATACCCTGGTTGATCACCCGGAGGGTATAGTGTACCGTGTCGCCAGGCTGCACCGAAGCGCTCTGGCCGTTACCCAGCAATTTCATCAACGCAAGGTCGAAGGCTTCCACCGTCACCGTTGCCGGGTCATGGTCGTCTTCGTCTTCACCCTGGTTGCCATCGCCGCCA
This sequence comes from Lewinellaceae bacterium, assembly GCA_020636255.1. Taxonomy (GTDB): domain Bacteria; phylum Bacteroidota; class Bacteroidia; order Chitinophagales; family Saprospiraceae; genus JACJYE01. The sequence goes on along the minus strand of JACJYE010000005.1, from coordinate 30,567 downwards.
ATGTAGTTATCCTGTGTATAGATGTCGTTGTCGCCGTTGTCGTCAGGCGTGGAGTCGACATCTTGCTGCGGGCCACCGTTCTCGTCGGTAGCGCCGGCTATCTCTGCATAGTTCACCAGGCTCGTACCAGCCGCCAGCGGGGCGTCTACTACCAGGTAGATGTCTACCGTCGTAGCCGCACCAGGCTGCAGGCCGCCGGCTATCGCCAGCGTCGTGGCTGCATCGCCGTTGCCGTTCAGGGCCCAGCCTGCGTTCAGCGTAGCGTCAAAGCTCATGCCTGCAGGCACGTAGTCCACCACCTCTATGTTGTCGGCGGCGATCTCACCCTGGTTCACTACCGTAATGGTGAACAGCACCGTATCACCCGGTTCCACCGTAGCGGACTGGCCAAGGCCAAGCTCTTTGTACAGCGCAAGGTCGAATGCTTCCACCGTCACCATCGCCGGGTCGTGGTCGTCCTCATCACCGCCGGCAAAGCCGTTGCCGTCGATATAGTTATCTTCCAGGTAGAGGTCGTTATCATCAACATCATCAGGCGTGGAGTCGACATCCTGCTGCGGGCCGCCGTTCTCATCGGTAGCGGCGGTGATCTCTGCGAAGTTCACCAGTTGCAAACCTGCCGGCAGCGGTGCGTCGATCACCAGTGCGATGTCTACCGACTGCGATTTACCAGGCTGCAGGCCGCTCGGCAAGACCATTGTGAACTCAGGGTCGCCGTTGCCGTTCAGCGCCCAGCCTGCGTTCAGGCTTGGGTCGAAGCTCATGCCTGCCGGCATATAGTCCGTTACAGTGATATTGTTGGCGATGATCGCGCCCTGGTTGACGACGGTGATAGTAAAGATCACCGTATCGCCGGGTTCGACAAGAGCGTCTTCCCCGTTGCCCAGCACTTTGTACAGTGCAAGGTCGAAGGGCAGTATCCCGATCACTTCAACGTCGTGGTCGTCTTCGTCTTCGCCGTCATTTCCATCACCGCTCACTTCGTTATCCTGCAGGTAGTTGTCATCATCCGGGTTGTCATTCGGCGTGGAGTCCACATCCTGTTGCGGGTTGCCGAATTCATCCGTTGCAGCACTGATCTCAGCCACGTTCTGTATGGTGGCGCCAGCCGGAATGGGGGAATCCAGTACCAGGTAAAGCGATACCTCTACCGAATCCGTGGGCGCCAGGCCGCCTGTGGGCAGGTCGCCGGCAGCAACGCTGATAGTGCGCTGTACCAGGGCTCCGCTGATAGCCCAGCCAGCATTTCCGCTGATCGTGCCGTCGAAGTTCAGGCCCGAGGGCAGGTAATCCGTAACCAGGATGTTGTCGGCGGCGATCATACCCTGGTTGATCACCCGGATCTTAAAGGCCACCGTATCGCCAGGCTGTACCAGGTTGGATTGCCCGTCGCCCAGCAGTTTCACGAGCGCAAGGTCAAAGCTTTCCACCGTCACCGTTGCAGCATCGTGGTCGTCTTCATCGCCGCCGTTCAGGCCATTGCCGTCGATGTTGTTATCCTGTAAATACGTGTCGTTATCATCCGTATCGTCCGGTGTGGAGTCGATATCCTGAACCGCGTTGCCATCTTCATCCGTTGCTGCAACGATCTCCGCGAAGTTCACCAGGCTGGTACCGGCTGCCAGCGGGGCGTCCACTACCAGGTAGATATCTACCGTCGTCGTCGCGCCAGGCTGCAGGCCGCCGGCTATCGTCAGGGTAGTAGCCGGGTCGCCATTGCCGTTCAGCGCCCAGCCTGCGTTCAGCGGGGCGTCGAAGCTCATGCCCGAAGGCACGTAGTCTACCACCTCGATATTGTCGGCAGGGATCATCCCCTGGTTCACTACCGTAATCGTGAACAGCACCGTGTCGCCCGGTTCTACCGTCGCCGGTTGGCCAGCGCCAAGTTCTTTGTACAGTGCAAGGTCGAAAGGTTCGACGATAACCTCGGCCACGTCGTGGTCGTCTTCGTCTTCACCCTCGTTGCCGTTGCCACTGACATCATTATCGGACAGGAAGGTATCGTTATCATCGATGTCGTCCGGCGTGGAGTCGATATCCTCAACAGCATTGCCGTCTTCGTCGGTGGCATCCGTGATCTCCGCAAAGTTCAGCAGGCTCGTGCCGGCTGCCAGCGGGTCATTTACCGTAAGAATGATGTTCACCGTCATGGAGGCGCCAGGCTGCAGGCCACCGGCTATCGTTAACGTAGTAGCCGGGCTGCCATTGCCGTTCAGGCTCCAGCCCGGGTTCAACGCCGGGTTGAAGGCCATGCCGGTGGGCACATAATCCGTGATCACGATATTGTCGGCAGGGATCATGCCCTGGTTGATCACGGTAATGGCAAATGTCACATCATCACCTGGTTCCACCATAGAGGCCTGGTTCGGGCCCAACTGCTTCACCAGCGCAAGGTCGAAGGCCTCGACGATCACCGTTGCCGGGTCGTGGTCGTCCTCATCGTCGCCCTGCAGGCTGTTGCCGCTGACGCTATTGTCCACCAGGTAGGTATCGTTGCCGTCCACATCATCAGGTGTGGAGTCGACATCCTGGACAGGGTTGCCGTCTTCATCCGTGGCGCCGCTGATCTCAGCGAAGTTCACCAGCATCAGGCCGGCAGAAAGCGGGTCGTCGACCGTGAGGATGATATCCACAGCGGTGGAAGTACCCGGTTGCAGGCCGCCGGCTACCGTGATCGTAGTTTGCGGGTCGCCATTGCCGTTCAGGCTCCAGCCCGGGTTCAGCGCCGGGTTGAACGTCATGCCGGCGGGCATATAGTCCGTGATCACGATATTATCAGCAGGGATCTGTCCCTGGTTGATCACGCGGACCGTAAAGCTGACGTCATCGCCCGGTTCTACCGATGCCGATTGGCCGGCAGACAGCACTTTCACCAAGGCAAGGTCGAAGGGCTTGACAACGATAGTTGCCTGGTCGTGGTCGTCTTCGTCTTCACCCTCATTGCCGTTACCGCTGACGTCGTTATCGGACAGGTAGGTATCGTTGCCGTCCACATCGTCAGGCGTGGAGTCGATGTCCTGCACGGCATTGCCGTCCTCATCGGTTGCGCCGCTGATCTCGGCGAAGTTCACCAGGTTCGTGCCCGATGCCAGGGGTGCATCAACAGTCAGAATGATGTTGACCGTGATGGACTGGCCGGGCAACAGGCCGCCTACGATGGAAAGCACCGTAAACGGATCGCCATTGCCGTTCGTACCCCATGCCGGGTTCAGCGCCGGGTTGAACGTCATACCAGTGGGCACATAATCGGTGATCTCGATATTGTCGGCAGGGATCATGCCCTGGTTGATCACCTCAATAGCATAGGCCACGTTGTCGCCGGGTTCTACCAGGTAGCTTTGCCCGGGCGCCAGCGTTTTCACCAGCGCAAGGTCAAAGGCTTCGATCGTCACCTGTGCCGGGTCGTGGTCGTCCTCGTCCTCTCCTTCATTGCCATTGCCACTGGTATTGTTATCCGACAGGTAAGTATCATTGTCGTCCACATCATCAGGCGTGGAGTCGATATCCTGAACGGCATTGCCATCTTCATCGGTAGCACCGCTGATCTCGGCAAAGTTCACCAATGTCAGCCCAGCCATCAGGGGGTCGTCGACCGTCAGTATGATATTGACTGAGGTAGAAGCGCCGGGCTGCAAGCCGCCAGCTATCGTCAGCGTAGTGCCCGGATCGCCATTGCCGTTCGGGCTCCAGCCCGGGTTCAGCGCCGGGTTGAACGTCATGCCGGCAGGCACATAATCCGTGATGGCGATGTTATCGGCAGGGATCAAACCCTGGTTGATCACCGTGATTGTGAAGGCCACATCATCGCCTGGTTCCACCATAGCGCCCTGGCCGTTGGCCAGTTCTTTGACCAGTGCAAGGTCGAAGGGTTCTATGATCACGGATGCCGGGTCGTGGTCGTCTTCATCTTCACCTTCGTTCGCGTCGCCGCTGACGTAGTTGTCGACGAGATAAGTATCATTATTGTCCACATCGTCAGGTGTGGAGTCGATATCCTGGACGGGGTTGCCGTCCTCATCGGTAGCACCAGAGATCTCGGCGAAGTTCACCAGCTCGGTACCCGAAGCCAGCGGTGCGTCTACTGTCAGTACGATATTCACCGTCCTGGATGCGCCGGGTTGCAGGCCGCCGGCAACCGTAATGGTACGGCTGGGGTCGCCATTGCCGTTCAGGCTCCAGCCCGGGTTCAGCGCCGGGTTGAACGTCATGCCGGCAGGTACATAGTCCGTCACCACGATATTGTCGGCAGGGATCAAACCCTGGTTGATCACCCGAATGGTGAACGTAACATTATCACCCGGTTCTACCATGCCGGGCTGGCCGTTGGCCAGTTGTTTCACCAGTGCAAGGTCGAAGGGTTCGACAATCACTTCTGCGGGGTCGTGGTCGTCTTCGTCGCCGCCGGTAGTAGCGTTGCCATTCACCTCGTTATCCACGAGGTAGGTGTCGTTATTTTCCACATCGTCGGGCGTGGAGTCGATATCCTGGACGGCATTGCCGTCTTCATCGGTAGCACCGCTGATCTCGGCAAAATTCACCAGGCTTGTGCCGGCAGGCAGCGGGCTGTTTACCGTAAGGATGATGTTGACGGAGATGCTCGTGCCCGGAGCCAGGCCGCCGGCAGGCAGCCTGTTGTTGGCATCACTCATGGTGATAGCCGGGTCGCCATTGCCGTTCAGCGCCCAACCGAAGTTGAGGGCCGGGTTGAAGGCCATGCCGGCAGGTACGTAATCCGTGATCACGATATTGTCGGCAGGGATCATGCCCTGGTTGTAGACACGGATGGTGTACATCACATTGTCGCCAGGCTCAACCATATTGGATTGGCCGTTGGCCAGAGTCTTCGTCAGCGCAAGGTCGAAGGGCTCGACGATTACTTCCGCAGGGTCGCTATCGTCTTCGTCTTCTCCATCGTTGCCGTCGCCGCTGACGTCATTATCCTGCAGATAAGTATCGTTATCACCCACTTCATCCGGCGTAGAGTCTATATCTTCAACGGGGTTGCCGTCTTCATCGGTAGCGCCGCTGATCTCTGCCAGGTTCACCAGGCTGGTGCCGGCAGGCAGCGGGTCATTTACCGTAAGGATGATGCTCACCGAAGCAGAAGCACCGGGTTGCAGGCCACCGTTGATGCTTATCGTCGTTTGCGGGTCGCCGTTACCGTTCAGCGCCCAGCCCGGGTTCAGCCCGGGGTTGAAGGACATGCCTGCAGGCAGATAGTCGGTCACGACGATATTGTCGGCAGGGATCATGCCCTGGTTGATCACTTGTATAACATAGGATACGTCGTCGCCCGGTTCTACCATGGGCGATTGCCCGTTTGCCAGCAACTTCACCAGCGCAAGGTCGAAAGGCTCGACAATGATCTCTTCCGCATCGCTGTCATCCTCGTCGCCACCGTTCTTACCATCACCGTTGATCTCATCATCATTGAGGTAGGTGTCGTTATTTTCCACATCATCCGGCGTGGAATCCTCGTCAACATGCGGAATACCCTGGAAGTCCGTCGCATCACTGATCTCAGCTACGTTCACCAGGGTGGTGCCCGAAGATAGCGGAGCGTTTACGGACAGCGTGATGCCCACCGTAGTAGTAGCGCCAGGCAGCAGGCCGCCAGGGATGGTGACCACCGTTTGCGGGTCGCCGTTGCCGTTCAGGCTCCAGCCCGGGTTCAGCGCCGGGTTGAAGGACATACCAACGGGCACATAGTCCGTGACCGTAATATTATCAGCAGCCACATTACCCTGGTTGATCACCGTGATCGTATAGGATACATCATCACCTGGCTCAACCATATTGCTCTGGCCGGCGCTCAATTGCTTGATCAGTGCCAGGTCGAAATGGATGGGCACGAAGCCGAAGTCGATCGTCATATCGCCATTAGCATCGCGAGCATCATCCTGCGTACCGCCCTGAGCGTCTTCTGCACCGTCAACCGGTTCGGTACCGGCCATCAGCATGAATACCGGTGAAGTAGTGGTTGTGCCCTGAAGGGTTTGCGAACCGTTATCATCGAAGTCTTGCTGATTGTCGTTCGTATCTGTAATCACCGAAGACAGCGGAGCGTTCTCCAGCGACATACCTGTGCCAAACTGGCTGGCAGGGACCTGGATGTAATAGTTGCCCTCATACAAGCCGCCGAAATAATAGTCGCCAACGGAGTTCGTCGTTGTACTGGCCACCAGCCCGCCGTCATCGGCAGTGCCGATCAGCTTATCGGGGCCGGCATCGTACAATTCGAGCACCACGCCGGGTATCCCCGGTTCATTCAGATCCTGAATGCCATCGTTGTCTTCATCCAGGAAGACGGTTGAACCCACGCTTACAGCTGGCGTAAAGCCGAAGTCTTTCGTCATATCGCCATTGTCGTCGTCGCTGTTATCCTGCGCACCGCCCGGGCCAGGCTCGGTATTGGGCTCGGTATTGGATTCCAGGATGAACTCCGGAGACATCACCATGCCGCCGGCGCCGCCCATTTGCAGGCCGTTGTCGTCATTATCCGTGGCGTTATCCGTACCGGAAGAGGCTATGTCTGCGCTCGACAGCGGGTAAGCTTCCAGGGCTTCGCCGGCGCCGAACTGTGTGCTCTGTATTTTCAGGTAGTATTCACCTTCCAGCAGGGCATCGAAGTAGTAGATACCGCCACCGGTTGTTACGTCGGTTGCCACCAGAGCGTCATCGGCCGTGCCTTTGTCGCCGTCGGGGCCGGTGCTCCACAACTCTACTTCCACGCCGTCGATGCCAAAGTCAGCGCCGTCGTACAGGCCGTTGTTATCCAGGTCGGCAAAGACGTGGGAACCCACGCTCATGGCCGGGATAAAGCCGAAATCGATCGTCATATCGCCGTTGTCATCGTCAGCGGCATCCTGGTCGCCGCCGGGGCCGCTCTCGCCCATAGGTTCGGCAGCTACCGACAGTTCAAACACACTGCTCATCGTCATCGTGCCGAGGCCTCCGGCCTGAATACCGTTATCGTCATTGTCTTCGCCGTTGTTGGCATCCGTATCCGTCGGCGTGCTCGACAGCGGGTAATCGACGTCAGGAGCCGGGATCACGATGTAGTAATTGCCCGGCAAGAGGTTGCCGAAGTAATACAGGCCTCCACCGGCCGTCACTACAGGCGCTGCTGCAAGGTCGTCGGCTGTACCCAGTATGCCATCGGCACCTGTAACAACCTGGACATCATCACCACCACCCTTTGTTCCGTCGGGCCCGGGGTTCCACAGTTGTACCTCTACTCCATCGATGCCGCTGTCGGCGCCGTCGTACAGGCCGTTATTATCTTCATCAGCGAACACCAGCGAACCCACGCTTACACCCGGCACGAAACCGAAGTCTACGGTCATGTCGCCATTGGCATCGGCGGCATCATCCTGCGTGCTGCCCGAGCCATCTTCAGCGGGTGCTACCGGTTCGGTACCGGCGGCCAGTATGATCTCAGGCGACATCACCATGCTGCCCGGGCCTGCCATCTGGATACCGTTATCGTCGTCATCTTCGCCATTGTCATTCGTATCCGTCGGTGTGGAAGACCATTGCAGGGTTTCCAGCGGCTCGCCGGAGCCGAATTCTGATGCCGGGATAAGCACATAGTATTCGCCTTCATACAGGCCTCCTATGTAGTAGTCGCCATTGCTGTCGGTTATATCAGAGCCAACCAGGGCGTCATCGGCTGTGCCTTTGTCGCCGTCGGGGCCTGTGCTCCATACCTGTACCAGTACGCCAGGGATGCCGTTCTCGCCATCCTGAGGCTCGTACAGGCCGTCGTTATCAATATCGGCGAAGACCGTAGAGCCTATGCTCACTGCAGGCGTAAAGCCGAAGTCTTTCGTCATATCGCCATTGTCGTCGTCGCTGTTATCCTGCGCACCGCCCGGGCCCGGTTCGGTATTGGGCTCGGTATTGGCTTCCAGGATGAACTCCGGAGACATCACCATGCCGCCGGCGCCGCCCATTTGCAGGCCGTTGTCATCATTATCCGTGGCGTTGTCCGTACCGGAAGAGGCTATGTCTGCGCTCGACAGCGGGTAAGCCTCCAGGGCTTCGCCGGCGCCGAACTGTGTGCTCTGTATTTTCAGGTAATATTCGCCTTGCGGCAGGTTATCAAAGAAGTAGATACCGCCACCGGTTGTTATGTCGGTTGCCACCAGAACGTCATCGGCTGTGCCTTTGTCGCCATCGGGGCCCGTGCTCCACAACTCCACTTCCACGCCGTCGATACCGAAGTCGGCGCCGTCGTACAGGCCGTTGTTATCCAGGTCGGCAAAGACGTGGGAACCCACGCTCATGCCCGGGATGAAGCCGAAGTCGATCGTCATATCGCCGTTGTCATCGTCAGCGGCATCCTGGTCGCCACCGGGGCCGCTTTCGCCCATGGGCTCAGTACCGGCCTGGAGCATGAATATGTTGCTCATGGCCATAGTGCCGAAGCCGCCATCCTGAATACCGTTATCATCGTTATCTTCCTGGTTATTGGCGTTAGTATCTGTAGGCGTGCTTGAAAGCGGGTAGGCTGCATCCGGGTTGGGGATGGCCACGTAATAGCTTCCCGGCAACAGGTTGCCGAAGTAATACAGGCCACCGCCGGCCGTCACTACAGGCGCTGCTGCAACGTCATCGGCCGTGCCCAGGATGCCATCGGCGCCGGTTTGGATCTGGGCGTCGTCACCGCCGCCCTTGGTGCCATCCGGGCCAGGGCTCCACAATTGAACCTCCACCCCGTCGATGCCGGATTCGGAGGGCTCATACAGGCCATTATTATTGAGGTCAGCCCACACGAGCGAACCCACGCTTACACTGGGAACAAAGCCGAAGTCCACGGTCATATCGCCATTGGCGTCAGCCGAATCATCCTGGGTGCTTCCAGAACCGCTCTCAGCCGGTGCTACCGGCTCGGTAGTGGCTGCCAGGATGATTTCCGGAGACATTACCATGGTACCCTGGCCACCCATTTGTATACCGTTGTCGTCGTTGTCTTCGCCGTTGTCATTGGTGTCTGTCGGTATCGAAGACCAGGGCTGGCCATGAAGGGGCTCACCGGCAGCGAATTCGCTGGCCGGGATCACGACATAGTATTCACCGGGGAACAAGCCACCCAGGAAATAATCGCCGTTGCTGTCCGTAATATCTGATCCTGACAATACGTCATCGGCCGTGCCTTTGTCGCCATCGGGGCCGGTGCTCCATACTTCCACCACGACGCCAGGGATACCGTTCTCGCCATCCTGCGGTTCGTACTGGCCGTCGTTGTCTATATCCGAAAAGACGGTAGACCCTATACTCACTACCGGGCTAAAGCCGAAGTCCTTGGTCATATCGCCGTTATCATCATCGCCGGCATCCTGTGCACCGCCCGGGCCCGGTTCGCCCGCAGGTTCAGTATTGGGCTCCAGGATGAACTCCGGAGACATCACCATACCGCCGGCGCCGTTCATCTGCAAGCCATTATCATCGTTGTCGGTGGAGTTGTCGGTTCCAGAAGAGGGGATATCTGTGCTGGACAAAGCATAGGCTTCAAGGGCCTGGCCGGCGCCAAACTGCGTGCTTTGTATTTTGAGGTAGTACTCACCCTGAGGCAAATTACCAATATAGTAGATGCCGCCGCCGGAAGTAATATCCGCAGCGACATAGACGTCATCGGAAGTACCTTTATTGCCGTCGGCGCCCGTGCTCCACAGTTCTACTTCCACGCCATCGATGCCAAAGTCGGCGCCGTCAAACAGGCCGTTGTTCTCCAGGTCGGCAAAGACCAGGGAACCTACGCTAACAGCAGGGATAAAGCCGAAGTCGACTGTAGAGTTACCGTTATTGTCATCAAAATCATCTTCACTGCTGCCGGGGCCGCTTTCTCCGGCGCCATTGACAGGCTCACCGTTGACCGTCAGGGTAATGATGCCTGACCGTACGGCGGTACCCGCCCCACCCGGCTGCAGCCCGTTATCATTTTCATCTACATCGCTGTTCGGGTCCAGTTCATCGGTCGTACTCGACAGGGAGTAGTCGGCCGGCGGAGTGGGGATAACCAAATAATAGTTGCCCTGTGGCAATCCGAAGAAGAAGTAGTTACCACCGCCTGTGGTGATATCCGTGTCGATCAGGACATCGTCCATCGTGTTGAGCTGGCCATCAGGGCCTACGCTATAGAGTTGGACCGTAACCCCGTCGATACCGGGTTCACCGCCATCATGAATGCCGTTGTTGTTTTGATCATAGAACACGGTAGACCCGACGCTAACCGCGGGAACGAAACCAAAGTCAATGGTCATGTTGCCATTGGCATCATCAGCGTTATCCTGCGTATTGCCCTGGCCTGTTTCGCCGGCACCATCTACAGGTTCGTTACCAAACGAAAGGGTAAAGACACCTGATTGGGCCGAGCCGCCGAAAGCAGCCTGTATCCCATCATCATTGGCATCGGTATCGCTGTCGGCCACACCGGCGCCGGGGGAAGAGGCCGGCGCTATTCCCGGAGGCGCAGGCAAATAGACGAAATAGTTGCCCGCCAGGAGGCTGCCGAAGTAATAGTCGCCATTAGCATCGGTCACATCTGACGCCAAAGGCGCGTCTACGCCGGGCACATCACCCGCCTGGTATAATTCTACGGTTATGTTTTGAAGGCCGGGTTCACCGCCATTCTGCACGCCATCTTCATTGATATCAAGGAACACGGTGCTGCCCACACTGAAGGAAGGCAGGATAAATCCGGCGTCGAAGCTGTGATCGCTCGTTCCTTCTATCGGAGTAGTAGCCAAAATATAGGGAAAGCCTTGAATGGCAGGAGGCAGGGCCCCACCGGCAATGCTTACGTCGGAATCATTCAGGTCGGGCCGTGGGCCGGCGCCGACGTTTGCCAGCGTAAGAGAATATGCATCGCCGAGATAGTTCAGGGTCGTTCCGCTCCATTCTCCATTCGTGCCGAATACGATATAGTAATCCGTTACAGGTGTGATGCCATCATAGGTATTGAAATAATAATACCCGTCGGCATCCGTAGTAGTGGTTGCGATGAGCGTTCCGGAAGTGCTGTACAACGACACTTCAATGCCCGCAACAGGTGTGTCGCAGGCGTCCTGGACGCCGTTTATATTTTCATCGATAAATACGTAGTTACCGATCTGCTGGGAGGGCTCACTACAGGTGAGTTCGAGGTCGCCAAGGCCTGCAGCCTTACCGAACAAGCCTGTCGTGCCACTGTTCCCGGAATAGTAAACCTCATACTGGCGCGTGGAAACGCCTGTGCCATTGTTGTACCAGGCCAAACCGGCGGAGAAGGCGCCCAGAGGGTCCATCACGGCCGTTACGATCTCGTTATTGCTGGGATGAAGCGCAAGGCCGCCCTGTGCGGTTTCCTCGTGCGCACTGCCAAAAGCATCCTGGCAATAGAACTCGCCGCCACCGGGGCCCTGTCCGGGCGAAGGCTGGGTAGAGCCGCAACCGGTGGTATAACCCGCAACAGCATCTTTTTCCAACAGGTAATGGCCATTGTTATTGAACACGCGCAAAATGTCACCGCCCAGGTTGCTCTTATAGGCCTGGCTCGTCGGCGGAGAGGTGTCATAATCAAACCATCCGCCCTGGAGCCCCATGCGGTCGACGAAACCGAGGGTCATGTTGCCGTATACGTCGAACTCGATATCCGTAAGGATAGGCTGGGGGTAACAAAGTTCAACCCCGCTTTCGATCAGGTCGCTGAAGTTGGCCGTCCATGGGTTCCAGTTTTTGCAATCCGCAGAGGGGTTGCCCAGCCAGGAAGCAGGCGACCCTTTGGGATAGTCCAGATCGAATGAGATAAGTTCGGTAAAAGATGAAGTAATGGGGTCGAAAGCATATACTACCCCGATCATTTGCTGGTCGTTCTGGTTAGCCTGGCCTGAGCAGACACCACCGACGTAAATGACGCCCTTGTGGTATTTCAAAGCCCAGGGCCTCCAATCGCTCGCGCCCCCCTGACAATTAGGGTTGGGGATGGCGATCTCAGTAGCCGAAAGCGGGGTGTCCGTATTGGGATCGTTCTGAATAATGACGAGTGAACGCGAATAGAGGTTGACGACAAAGATCGAGTCAAAGTCAGAGCTGATATCAATATCGCCAAACCCGGCTTTACCCACCAGGTCGAACACCTGCGGGTCGTAGCTCGGCACCGTCAAATTCGGAGACAGGTCGCGGGTAATAGTATATTCATCAGCGGCGTCTATGCCGAACTGGGCGTCCAGGTCGACATAGAGGGAAGAGTTGCCGGTTATACTGGGGGCCGGAACCTGTGATACGTCGATCTTATAGATGGAGCTCAGGCTATCAGGGCCCCAGCCGGAGTGGCGGCGCAGCAGCGCCGACGCGAAGATCGTCTTGGTGTTCCGGTTATAGGCCACACCCCAGGTCGGGCCAATCTCGGCGTTGGTCGCCAGATAGCTGTGCTGGACATTATTCTGCTGCTGGTTGCCTGCAGCCTGATAAGGTACAGCTACCATGACCGGCATACCGGCAGAGGTGCCAGGCTGGAGCGGGTTGCCCCGAACCCAACAGGGCAGGATCAGGAAGGGGTTGTTCTCACAGAATTCGGAGATATTGATCAAGCCAAAGTCGGCCTGGCAATCGCTCCCTACCGTGGCAAATTGAACCGAACCACCGTCATTGGTCCTTCCGGATTGGTTATTGTCGTCAGCAGCAGCTGGTACATAAGGATAAGGATAATTATAAAACTCGATGCGTACTTCTTCGCCGTTTGTCAGGCCTGTGCAGGTCCAGTCGCCGTTGAAGTCGGTAGTTGTCGTACACAATAAATTGCCTGTGCAGTCGAAGATATCTACCGTTATCCCCTCCAGGCCAAATTCCGAGGCATCCTTTTTGCCGTCGGAATCGAAATCGGTAAACACATTACCCCCGATGGCGTTCGGCCCGGCGCAGGGCGTAGTCGGCGAACAGGCTGCCGGCAGAACGTAAGGCGCCGAGGCGACGTTACAGGCCCCTGGCGCAAACTGCGCAGTGACCATCCCCGACGGAGTCGCCGAGTTCAGGTTCGCCATAAACTGCACATACTTCGGGTTGCCATTGGAGTTGGGGTTGATGGTTTTGGTCTGCCCGTCAAAAGTGACCTCGATGAGCGAACCAGGAGGTTGGTTGACCCAGTCTACCTGCACCGAGACCAGCGCCGTGGGCACATTACCGGTAGTGGCATTATTGACACATTCCCCGACACCTACCTCCACGATCTGGAGCAAACACCCGACGGGGGTGCAGGCAGCGGGAGCATCGTAAGACGAGCTGCCGGTGCAGGTGTTACCGGAGAATGCAACATTGATGGCATTGCCTGAAGAACCATCCGCCAACACGGTAAATGATACCGTAGCCGGGGAGGTAGCGCCGCCTACCACATCAATAAATCTGGACTGCGCGCCAATGGACACGAAAATATTTTCACCTGCCGGCGGATTTGTCCAGCTTACTTCCACCGTTACAGTGGCCTGGCTTTCACCGGCGGCTATATTATAAGTGCAGCCACTCACCTGCACATCCGAAATGGAAACGTTGCATACGAGTGGCGGCTGGATTTGTACGATATAATCTTCTACCTCTCCGTCATCGGCGCTGCCAGTTGCATTAGCAGCATCGGGGTCGGTACTCAGCCGGAACCGGGCGCCTAGATCCGTAGAGGTTACGGCGCCTCCCGGCACCGAGAAGGTAAGCGTCACGTTTCCGGTACCGCCCGATGGTACCGATACCGACGCACGCTCGGTGGCATTGTCCAGTTGGCCGTCGTTGTTGAAGTCGATCCAGCCGTAGAGCGTGGCCTGGCTGCCTGTCGTATTGGTCACGCTGGCCGTAATGTTAGCCGTCTGCCCGGCATAAAAGGTAGGGAAGGCGGCAATGCCGTCTTCATCATCCGTATTGGTATCGTCACCATCGGCGATGGCGCTCTGCTGGCCATCCCCTTCGCCATCGACGAGGGCTCCCATCCGGAGCGTATTATCGACCAAATGGCGAGGGCCGTTATTAGCGAGCTGGGTCTGATAATCGCCAGCTCCGGTGCTGCTGGTGAGGTCGGGCAGGTCGCCATAGTCACAACAGGTGAGCGGCAGGTTGCCACGGAAAGGGAAAGCGTGAAATTCGGAGCCGGAGCCACCGTGTATAACATTGCCTTCCACCCAGAAGCGGCCATTAAGCCCGCCAGCGCTCATCGTAACTGAGGCCGTCGCCCCCGGCACTAATACGGACCCCTGAAACTGGCCGCCGGAGATGGTGACACTCGAAGCGTCAGGAAAGTTCCAGAGGATGCCTTCCCGCAAAGAAAAAGCGACCGTTCCTGAAGATGCGCCTTCGCCTGCCGGCGAGCCATTGCGCTGCGTACCTGCTATATCAAGGGTGACCGCATCGCCGGATCCTGGCAGGTCTACGTTGAACACGATCGTTTCATCGCCTTCGAATCCGACAAAGTTAAGGGTTGCCCCACTCAGGTTGCTGCTCAGGTTAATGATATATACGTCGGCTTCGGATACTTCCGTAATGGTATAGGTGCCGCCGCCATTGTCCACAAAGGTAATATCAGAAACGGAGCTTTGATTCTTTGCCCCGAGGCAGGCGCTGATGGCAGCGAGCTGTTCGAACATTTCGTCGAAAGGCGCCGTATTGGTGGGTGTATTGGCTTCAGATGCAAAATTGACCACATCCGGGAATAGGCCGTCGAGGTCGAAAGGGCTAAGAAAGCCGCCATAAACAAAGTTGCCTAACAGATCCGGCGCGACATCTGGCCCTAAAATATAACCGGCAGGGAAATTCGGTACATTGACGTCACCTGCCACCGTCACCCAATCGGTATTATTGCTGGGTAGGATTCCTGAGCCCAGGCCGGCATACCCCATATTGTAACCCGAAAAACGGTTCATAATAAGGTTGCCTCCGATGTAGACTTTCCCCTCCATCTCAGCCGCGTCATTCACGGTGAGGTTACCCCCGATCAGAACGTTATAGTTATCGTCCCGGCCATTTGGGGTAATGATATTGTCTACTTCCGGATAGGGTGCAGGACAAGTTCCGTTGCATCCGTCCAACGCGGCCGGCAATGAGCACTGCCCATCGGCTTTGCCGGGAAGTACGGCCATCGCTGCCAGGAATACTGCCGCTGACATCAGGCGGAACGAAAAAAGCTGCATCCGCCGAAAGGCATGTCCTTTGGCCGGAGGTGAACCCGAATGAATATGCTCATTCGGAAGAGGCGAGTGCGTTAAGGGGGTGTGGTGGTAAAAAGTGACCATGGGAACCGTTTTTTCCAAGGGTTAATGAAGTTGAATTATTATTCGGCATATAATGGAAAGGGCCCGATACCGCATATTGGCGGGCCGAGCCAGTGGATAACCATTGACGGATCGGAAATATCCTCGTAACCAAACAGGCTACCGAGGGCCATTCCCCGTACCTGAAAGACAAATGTTTTCATGCGTTATGATTTGTTACTGCTATCCAGTGAAATGGGATAGGGCCCTTTTCCGCCATGCGCGCTAGAGCATGAGGGAAAGGGCCCTCCTAACACTGAGCTCTTTGAAGCGCCTCCCAATCCAAAGGGTATAATCGTGATCCTATGGAAAAGCACTTTTCATGCCGGTGCACCCAACCCCTTTGGCCTGAGCAACCCGGGTTTTAGCTCATGTAAGCAGGTTGTTACACCTGCTGTCCTAACAAACTAGTTACAACCCATTTCAAAAATTTATTCCCAAATTCCATTTCCATATTGAAAGGCCACCGTGAGATAATCCCCGCTACGCGACACCGGGTAAAGCCCCGGCTGTATCCTGATGAGCCGCCCTTCCGCCCAGTAGTCGGGCTGAAAATCGAAGGGGTCTTCTACCAGGAATTCATCTCCGGCGAAATAGGCCCTGATGGCCTTGCGGCACATCGATTGTATCACGAAGTGAAAGATGATGGCCTGCGGAGGCACGAAGCGCACCAGGGCGATAGCCCGGTGGCATCCCCAGCGCCCATTGATGCTCATCTCCTGAGCAACCGGCGCAGTAACCCTGCAGATACCAGCACCCGCACAACTTCTGTTGGGGGAGCCGAACATCACATCCGCCACCAGTATTTCAACTGCTGTTTGCTTTCCGGGCGCCTCTTTCGGCTGTTCCTGTATACTCCGGGAGAAACCCTGAATCATGATCTGGCTCGCTTTTCTGGTTGTGAGATTGGACTGTTGCTAAATCCTGATCCTATTTCCTGGGGCCAATGATATCTACATTGATGATCCCCTTCTGAAGTTGCATACCGGTACCGTTCAGCAGAATGCCATGAGCTTTCATCTGTCATTGATTTTGATGATGAAGAATTGTTGTACTGATGGCCTCCTCTGCACCCGAAACTCCGTTGCGGCGGTTCCGGTAATGTTCTTATTTTCTGTGTGCTGTTCTGTATGATCCAAAGATATGGCGCTCAACTACCAGGCGCCCGGACAGAATTCCGGTTTTACATACCCCCATGTTCCAGGGGCCGAGTTTTTGGGTTGGAATGTCGTGTAGTGTAGCTCTTTTGTAGTTGATGATGTAAAGGTAGGTGGAGTGCCCGGAGAAGGTGCGGACAGTTTTCGGGTTTTACATACCCCCGGGTGTATGAGATGAAATGCGGAATGGATGAATGGCGCGCGGCGCTGGGCGCAGGGTAGGATGGCTGGAGCCGTAGGGGTGGGAAAAACACATATAAAAAATAAACGGAGATACGCGGTGTAAACAAGACTCCGTGTATCTCCGTGCCCACTCTGTGTATCTCAGCGTTAAAAACCAGGGCCTCCGGAGCTGATCAGGCGCTATATTTAGATAAGGACTAAGAACTTCACCCTTTATCCTTTATCCTTTATCCTTTATCCTTAGCTCCGGCCTACCTGGGCCTGTCCGGCAGGCCCGGGCCGATAATGTCGATATTTACGATCCTGAGAAAGTGCTGATGGGGAAGGTGAGCCGAATCGGGTACTGTGGTGGAAAAGGTAATGAGATTTTTTCCTCCTTCTCCCTGGGAGCGATGTAGTTGTGCGTGCATTGTGTTTAATGTTTGACGTTAATAAACCTGAAACTAACCGGGCTTGGGAAGAGGCAGGGGGAAAACTCACATAAAGATAAACAATTATACGAACTAAAGGTTAGCAGGTTACAGATTTGCCAAAAAATAAATTAATAAAATTTATACTATAAATTAGCGTTCAAAAAATAAGTTCTTCATGGAGATTCTGATTATTACGAATACCCCGCCTGGATGCCCGGCGCGGGAAAAAAGGGCAGGCGTTATTCTGGCAGCATATCGAGAACGTATTCCCACAGTTTTTCATAGGGCACGATCTCTATTTCGAAAGTCTGGTTGGCCATTTCGATGGGGATATCGGACAGGGCTTTGAAGTCTTCGGCGGCCCGGGCTTCCACTTCTGCCCGGCGGAAGGCATTTTTGGGGGCCTGCAGCAACATCTTCAGGAAGTGATTGCTGCGGATGATCTCCTCTTCGCGCAGATAGCGGGTGCGGTACTTGTCGATGGCCTCCATGCGGTCGATAATGTTCCCGTATTTCCTATTGGCGATACCCAGCAGCAGTTCGATGATGAGGATGGGGATGTTCATACCCTGTTTGTCTTTGGTAAAGACCTCCATTTCATTGAGGAACTTCGACAGGCGGAAAGTGCTGGTAGTAGCTGCTTCCTGCTGCTGAGGTGCTAGTTGGCCAGCGCATTCCAGGAAATACAGATAGGCCTCGGATATTTTCCAGGTTTCCTGCACATTGCCGGGAAGGCCGGAAAAATCGGGGTGGGGCATGATGCGGTTGAGGATATCGCGGGCCTTCTGATATTCGCCGCTATGGGTATACAACAGGAAATACAGCTCGTACAACTTGAACCAGTTGAACTTCCCCTCCTCCAGGTAGGCCAGGCATTGTTCGGCCGCGTGGCGCGCTTTGTCGAATTCGCGGAGCTGGATGTGGCAGATGAATTTCTGATAGTGAAAGACCTGGAGCGGCACGCTGGCTACGAAACCTTTTTTCTCAAAAAAGGTGATAGCCCGCTCGCAAACGCCCAGCGTGTTCTGGTAGTCGTTTACACTGGTGTGGATGCTGGCCTCGATCAGCCGGCCGCAAAGATGGAGCTGGTAAGAGTCGAACTGCTCCAGCGCGGGTTGTATCTCTTCAAAATAGGCGCGGGCCTTGTCCTGAAAGTCCGTCTTGGTGGATTTGCTGTTGATGAACCCGATGCTCAGCTCGATGAAGTATTCTTCGGCGTGGTTTTCCTGCAGCCAGAGCCGTTCGTATGCTTTAAAATCTTCGTTGTACTGCTGAAATTTCTTGTAGTCGCCTTCTATTGTGCCGTGAAACAGGCGCAGGGTATGGCTGATATCGACGATCAGTTCGGTGAATTCGTATTTTTTGGCGATCTTCAGAAGCTTTCGGGCAATACCTACCGCAGCGGTGCGGGCATTCTTTCCGAAAAGGATCTTGGCCGCTGCCCATTCCTTGTAACATTCGTAATAGGCCTTCTGGCGGTCTGTATACGAGGCCTGCTTGAGGTCGATGACAAAAAGGGAGTTGACGAGCCGGTCTTTGAAGGTCTTCCGCAGCTTCTGGTAACTGGGCGCATTTTTATCGGCGCCGTAGAAATAACCGGCCGCCTCTTCATCATCTGAGAAACGCCCTTCCGCCAAAAGGTTGTAAAACTCCTGTAGCTTCGAAGAACCGTCGCTGTTATCGCCGATCAGCTCCACGGAGCGGATCTTTGTCCGCGTGACAATGTTCACAAGGTCTAGTAGGTCTTTCATGGCTGGTGGCTTTCAAAGCTAAATAGAAAATAACTGTTGGGCCATAGACACCTCCAGGCTAACCTGGGCAAAACCTTGCAACAATGTTCGCTGGATTGTAAGCGGTAAAAGAGAAGCTAGTTCGGACAATTCTCTCCACCTGAGTCTGATTCCCTGCTGATAGGCCATGGTAAATAATTTGTGCATTTTTGTATGTAACCACTAGCAGGTGGGATTGGGTTCTATCTTCGGCACCGGCCTTGTTGAGGGCTTTTCTGGAGGCCAGGCTGCATGATAATATTTACACCACAAAAATAAGATAATATTTTAATATATTCACACCTCTTCTGCTCTGAATTGCTATCGGTGAATGTGGATTCGAAGTGGCCGTTTCCTGACACCCTACAAAAAAAAGCGAGGGCTTGCAAGGGGAATCTTCTTATGGCTCTACTGTCGCTACCAAAAGAACCGGGTTGCAAGCCCTGCGCAAATTAAAATAAACTTGCATAAGATACTGAAGGCAATAATTTCGCACTGTTCTGAAAGGGGAAATCGTTGCCTCCAAAAATGTATAGTTGCCTTCAAAGCTCTAAAACAACTGTGCTTATTTGTTTAAGGGGGGGTGCTCGATATATCCATGCGAAAAAGGATGATGTTCCCTTTTTCCGGGCGTGCCCTGTTCCCGATGACAAAGTAGCGGAAAAATATTGGTTGATGTAAAGACAAATATATTCATATTGTACCCCTTAGATCTTATACAAAAACTCATTGCTATAAATTTAAATACATGATTTTTAATGTTTTAAGTCATCGTATAAATAGCATTTCTGAAATTAGGTAGTTTTTTCCGGGCCCCGGAAAAACCACATTGGCTTTCCTGATGCGGAGTAAAAAGGCGGGGGAAAATGGCAATAGACACCATTACAATGTACGCTTACCATCCGCAGGAGGGGTAGGGCGCCATGCGCCGTGCGGATGCAAGTGGCCGGGCAATAGGCCTGGAGTTTGCGATATTCCGGCTTATCGCCCGGCCGGAGAGCCTTTTGTTAGTTGTATAGCTGTGGGGCAAAAGTAGCGTACGTTACATTACTCGTGTCACAGAACTTTTCAGGCTTTGGGTACTACGGTATCGATGATGATCACCCCGCAATGTACCCCTTGTTTTTGTGCAACATTTGTTTTGGATTTCATGGTATTGTGCTATTTGTTTAGTTAAAAAAACATGTTCAGGGCGGAGTAAAACGGGGGGTGTTCCGGCCTGTATAAACCTTTTCTTCGAGTGAATCCAACGCGAATTCCCACAAGCGCTCATAGGGCACGATCTCTATTTTGGCCGACTGCTGCGCTGATTCCAGAGGCACACTCTGGAGTTTCTCCAGGTAAGCGGCCGCATGCCGCACCACCCCCTGGCGGTGAAAATTTGCCTGGGGAATGGCCAGCAACATCTTGATGAAGTAATAAGAGCGAATGGTATCGTTCTTATGCAGATATCGGTTGCAATACTTTTCGATGGCCTCCAGCCGGTCGATGGCCCGGTTGTATTTTTTCTGCTGGATGAGAAAGAGGGCCTGTATGGCCAGTATAGCGACGTTCATCCCCCGCTTGTCTTTGGAAAAGATCGGGGTCTGGTTGAGGAAACGGCCCAGGCGGAACTTGCTGAACCGCTTTTCCTGCTTTGCCGGCCTGATCCTGCCGATATCGGCCAGGTAGTGCTGATAGGCCTCGTAAATGGCCCATATCTCCCGGTCGTTGGAAGGCAGATAAGCAAAGCGCGGGTGTGCCGACACGCCGCAGTAGATCTCGTAAGCATCCTGGTATTGGCCGGTAAACATGGCCAGTATAAAATACAGCTCATAATACCGAAACCAGTTGACGGCGCCTTCTTCGACCAGCCCCAGGCACTTCTGGGCCGCCAGCTTGCCTTGCGGGAACTCCCTGAGCTGGGTATAACTGACCAGCTTCTGGTAATAGGCGGCCAGCAAGGGCGTATGCGCATCGTAAGGTTTAGCTTCGAAAAAGGCGATCACATCATCGCATACACTCAGTGCGTTGCGGTAGTCGTTGACGATGGTATACGTCATCAGGCGGATCATCGACCCGTACAGGTGCAGCCGATAGGAATCGTATTTTTCCATCAGCGGCCTGAGCGCGCTATAGTACTCCAGCGCCAGCAGCTGCTGCCCCTCTTTGGTCGACCGGTTGTTGACATAAGGGATCACCAGCTCGCAGTAGTACTGCTCGGCCTTGTTCTCGGCAATAAACATCGCTTCGTACAACTGGTGCGCCTGCTTATATTCCTCGAACCGTTTCAGGTCGCCTACCCTGGTACTGTAATGCAACCGCAGGATGCGCAACAGGTCGAGCGCCATTTCCGTGAACTCGTATTTGAGCGCGTATTTCAGGATGCGTTCGCAGATCTCTACGCAGGCATCCCAGGCATTCTTGCCCAACAGTATTTTAGCCGCCCCCCACTCTTTATGGCATTCGTAATAGGCCCGCTGGCGGTCGTTGTAAGAAGGTTGTTTGAGGTCGAGAAAGAACAGGGAATTGATCAGTTTTTTGCGCAACGAAGCTTTCAGCTTGCGATAGGGCGTTTTGTCTGCCGCCCCCGGAAAAAAGTACTGCAGGGCATCCTCATCGGTTTCCAGCTCGTTGTTGGCCAGTTTCTCGTAGAAGGCCGACACGCGGCTGCGCTTGCTGGTGTCCAGCAGCTCAATAGCTTTCAGCTTGTTCTTCGTTACGATATATACGATCTCTTTAAGGCTTTTCATCCGCCCGACACTATTTATAATACATTACCATGTTGCGGTTCGAAAAAGCAGGTAGTCTGCTTACCGGCTTTTAGCTCTTAGGCCATTGGTGAGATCATGATTCCATCATTGGTGCTGCGCACCAATGTTTTTAAATTTAAGTGTTGTAAAATTTTAATAGTGTTTGCGGAATGGGACTCAAAATGCATTGAGACAGAACGCGTTCCTTATTAACAAATATACTTATGGCTTTGGAGAATTGCAATGCCACGCCTTTATATTAAGGCTGTTTATGGGTTCTTTACAGAAAGTATACGGCCTTTTTTCCGGAATGTTCCGACTTCTGTAGCTTTTTTCGAAATAAAAGCCCGGCGGTTTTTCCATTCTGCCCTCATCCTTCAGTGTCCCGCGCTTCTTCACTCGGCGGGTATCCAAACGCATCTTTGTAACATTTGGAAAAATAGGCCAGGCTGCTGAAGCCTGCCATAAAGGCCACTTCCGAAGCGTTGCCGGCGCCTTTTTGCAACAGGCTGCGCGCCCGCTGAAGGCGCATATCCCGGATCACTTCACTGGGCGACTTATCGCTCAGGGCTTTCAGTTTGCGGTGCAACTGGCTGCGGCTCAGGCCTACGGCATCGGCCAGTTGGGGCACACCGAAGGCCTCCTCGTCCAGGTTGTGCTCCACCACTTCCACCACGCTGTTCAGAAAGGCCTCATCGACCGAGGTAACGGCCACCTCTGAGGGGCGGAAGCTGATTTCTTTGCTAAAGCGGGCCCGCCAACGGCGGCGCTGTTCCAGCAGGTTGCCGGCCCGAAGGCGCAGTTCCTCCGGGTCGAATGGCTTCACCAGATAATCGTCGGCGCCCTTTTCGAGGCCTTCCAGCTTGTCGGCCTGCTCTGCTTTTGCCGTCAGCATAATGATGGGAATGTGGCTGGTGGCTGCCTGTGCGCGCAGCTGGCGGCAAAGTTCTATGCCGTCAATCTCCGGCATCATCACGTCGGTGATGACCAGGCCGGGCACCTGTTCCAGCGCCAGTGCCAGGCCCGCTCGCCCGTCGGCCGCTTCCAGCACCCGGTACTGGCCCTGCAGCTGATCCGCAATGTACCGTCTGACATCCGCATTGTCTTCGACGACCAATACGAGCTCCTGGCCCTGGCCGGCTACCACAGGTGGCGGGCTTACCGTTGAAGCCTGCGGCTCCTCTGCGGGAACGCCATCGGCTATGTCAGGAAGGCCGGACGCCGCACCGGCATTTTCCACCACCACTTCTGCCGCCCCCTTCAGCTCTTCTCTTTGAATAGGGAGCAGAACCGTGAATGCCGTCCCTTCTCCTTCCTCGCTTTCTACCGCTATTCGCCCGCCCTGAAGGCTTACCAGCTCTTTGGCCAGCGCCAGGCCGATGCCCGACCCCATGGGCGTTGTACCGTCCGGATCGCTGAGCGCCGGGTTCGGGCTGTAAAACCGCTCAAAGATATGCGGCAACTGGCTGGCCGGTATGCCGATCCCGTCGTCCCTGACGACAAGCCGCAGGTACCGCCCCTCCTCCACTGCTTCTGCACTCAGCTCCACCCGGCCCAGCTCACCGGTGAACTTAAAGGCATTGGACAACAGGTTGGTTAGTATCTTCTCCAGCTTGTCGCGGTCAAACCAGGCTTCGCCCAGGGCATCCGAAACGCGGATCACGTAGGTGGCCTGCTTGCGCTCGGCCAGGCTTTCGAAAGAATGGGCAATGGCCCGGATAAAGGGCGCAGCGCCGCCCTGTTCCAGCCTGAGCTTCATGCGCCCGCTTTCCAGCTTGCTCAGGTCGAGCAGCTGGTTGACCAGGTTGAGCAGGCGTTCGCTGTTGCGCAGCATGATGCGGAAATACTTTTGTGCATCCCCTTTAAAGCGCCCCAGCGCCATCTCCTGCAAGGGCCCTTTAATAAGCGTAAGCGGTGTGCGGAATTCGTGGCTGATATTGGCGAAAAAGCTGGACTTCATCCGGTCGAGCTCCCGCAGCTTGTCGGCTTCAGCGCGTTGCAGCCGGGCCTGCTGCATCCGCAGGCGGGCGCGGCTGCGCGCCCACAGCGCCAATGACGACAGCGCGAACACCAGGGCCAGGGCTATGTACAAAATGCGGTTGCGCGTAGCGCGCTGCCTGCTGAGTTCCAGTTCCTTTTGCGCTAGTTCGCGCCCCTGTTCGGAGCGCCGCACTTTTTCTTCGGTTTGGGTTACCTGCAGGGCCAGTTCCTGGCTGAACAAGCTGTCCTGCAACCCCTGGAACAGCTTCAGATACCTGTAGGCATTGGCATAATCGCGCTCTTTGTCGTAGGCGGCGGCCATGTATTCATACGTGTCTTTCAGTAGCGCCGTAATGCCTTCCCGTTTCGCCAGAGATTCTGCCTTTACAAACCAGGGCAAAGCTTCTTCCAGCCGGCCCATATCGCCATAGGTGCTGCCGAGGTTGGTGTACACCTGTACCAGTTTTTCATTAAAAGCCGTCCCTTCCAGCGCCTGCAGGGCCGAGCGGTAATACGTTAAGGCTTGTTCCGGCTGGTGGTGGGTTTGGTAATAAGCGCCCATGTTGTTGTCCATCGTCGCCATGCCGTACACGTTGCCCAGTTCTTTATAAATATCCCTGGCGCGCTGGTGCCAGGCCAGGCGCAGGCTATCGTTGGGGGCTACATTGCCGAGGTTGGAAAGGGCGTTGGCCATGCCGTAGGTGTTGCCCAGGTTTTCGAAAACCTCCAGCGCATGCTGGTAATACTGCCTCGCCCGCTCAAAGTTCTGGAGCTTCCACTGCACATTGCCCAGGGTGTTGCTGGAAAAGGCAACGCCTTCCAGGTCGTCATTTTCCTCGGCAACCTTCAGCGCTTTCATATTATAGTCCAGCGATTTTTCGTAATCACCTTCATCAAAGGCGGCGGAGGCGCTCAGGCCATAGGCACTGTTGAGCAGGATAAAGGCATTGCTCTTCTGCCCCAGTTCGATGGCGCGTTCGCTAAAAAGATAGGTGCTGTCATAGACGCCGGAGTAGTAATATCCTACGGCCAGGTTGTAATAGCCCTTGCCGAGCCCCCTGTCAAAATCCAGAGCCGCCGACAAGCTGACGGCCTGCCGGGCGTATTCCCTGCACAATACGGGGTCCAGGCTGCGGTACCCCATGGATAACTCGATGAGCAGGTTCACCTTGTGGGTATCCGGCCGCGCCTGTGCCAACACCTGCTTAAGGCTGTCCAACTGCGCAGATTGCGCGAACAACAGGCCGGCGATACAGCAGGCGGGTATGATAAGCCATCGTTTTTGCATGACGGTAATGATGGATATTTTCCTGTAGATCCTGGTATTGTTTCTCCCGACTAATTTAAAAAAATAAGTAACTATTGATCATGCCTTCGTGGAATGCCAGGGCAATCGCATTTGATTTTATGCCCGGCAATCACACGCCTCCCCTGTTTTGGCAAACTCTTCCGTTCATTTTTTGGCCAAAAAACGAACCAAAAAAGCCGCCGCCGGCGCAGCTTTGGCCGAAGGACGACGTAGCTGGCCTGCATCTGCCTTCTTTACATTGCGGCCCTCCGGGCCTTAACCACACAGGCCGGATGTTGGCTACCGACATTCCCGGCCCTCCGGGCCTGGCCCTGTCGGAGAACAGGCTGCCTTGGACTGGCCTGATGCCCGGCAACGGCCCAGAGGGCCGTCATCTTTGTAGAATGTAAGCCAAAAGCCTGCTTCCCGGCCCGGAGGGTTTGTATCTAATACCGGTAAACGGTGCATTGCTTTTGAGATAGCGGCCCTCAGAGCTGCAAGCAATGGCTTTCATCGATTTTCTACAAAGATATTGGCCTCCGGCAAGCCGGAGCAGGCTCTAACGGGCCAAGCATGGGCTTTCCGGGCTCTTACTATTGCACCATCACCTTCTTTAGCCCCTGATTCGCATGAGTCATGTTGCACCCGGAAAGCAGCAGCCCAATGGGAAAAAACCGGGCCAGCATAGCTAAAAGTACCAGGCGATTTATTATTTTTCCTAATTCCTATTATTCATCTAAACCCCACTCCAATGAACCATTATTTCGATTTGCACCTGCACCCGTCCACCAAACCATTTCTCAGCCATTACGACCCCGCACGCAGAGTCAGCTGCTGGGAAACCGTCGACCACCCCCTGTCCATTATCAGGTCCCAATGCTCGCTGTCCCAAATGAAAGAGGGGCGCATAAGGCTGGCCGTTGCGGCACTTTATCCCATGGAGCGGCCGATGACCTCCAGCTTTCTGATCGAGCACGTCGCCCCACTGATCACCATCCTCGATGGTAAAATGATGGATTTTCCGACTTACGCCAACTATTTCAACCTCGTATTCGAGGAGATCGAACACCTCCGAAAAGCGCAAAGGGCAGGCCAGGGCCATGCGATGAAGATCCTGAACAACCTGGACGAGATGGACCCGGACGCGCTCAACCTCATCCTCGCCCTGGAAGGCGGCCATGCCCTGGAAAGCTTTAACACCTCCATACACGACAACCTCCGCACCATCAAAACGGGGCCCTTCCGCTTCCTGTACCTGACGCTGGTGCACCTCACCCAATATCCGCTGGCAACCCACGCCTACGGCATGAAGCTGATCAAGGATAACGACCAGTTCAAACCCGCCGGCTTCGGCCTCAGCGATATGGGCAAAGCTATCATCGACCTGGCCTACGACGAAAGCGCCGGGCGCCGCCTGCTTATCGACATCAAACACATGAGCCTGGCCGCCAGGCATCATTTCTACCAGTACCGCAAGGAAAAGGGCTATGAGCACATCCCCATCATGGCCACCCACATGGGCGTCACCGGCATCAGCAAGGACCCGCGGCAGATCGCCCGTTTCTTCAGCAGGGCCGTCATACGGAAAAATGGCTTTATAGAGGTCAATTACGAACGCCCTCACGGCATCGGCAGCGGGCTGTTCAACAAGACAAACTTCAACCCCTGGTCCATCAACCTGTTCGATGAAGAGATCCCCGTTATCCTCGATTCCGGCGGCCTGATCGGCATCAATATGGACCAACGCATCCTGGGGTGCCAGGCCGTACAAGGTGAGTTCTTTAGCGAAGACGATTTCTCCTACATCCTATCGGGTTACAGGGACAAGGAAAATAAAGACTGGCCGGTAGCCGCCGTAGAAGGCGAATTCAGCGACGAGCAGGAAGAGGCCCGCGAACTGAACGAACGCAAGCACCTCCGCCATTTCTGCAACAACATCCTGCATATCGTAAAAGTGGGCGGTGAGCGGGCCTGGAAACAGATCTGCATGGGCTCCGACTTCGACGGCCTTATCGACCCCGCCAACCACTGTACTTCCTCCGCCGCCTTCCCGAAGCTGGAAGAAAGCCTGGCCGACATGCTGCCCAGAATGATGGAGGAGGACAGGGGCCACGACTACGACGCCAGCCATATCGAGCAGAAGGTTCGCGGTATCATGTACGATAATGCGCTCAGCTTTCTGCAACAGCACTTCAGCTGAGGGATTGGCCCAACGGCCCCCGGTGAAAGAATAACTTCACTGATGAGTGGTTGCCGGCTCCTTCTTCCTGCCCGTCAGGGCCGATGATACCCGGGCTTGCCTGTGGCAGCTTGTGTATCACGATAGCTCCCTGCTCATCGGTAAACCCGAGTTGAATGTAGGTTTCGTCCGGCGTTTCATACCCAAAGGGGATGATGGCCTCACCTTCTCCCAGCGGTTCTACCGGTATGATGACAAGCGGAGCCTCAGGGCCGATGCTGCCCCTGACATCGGTAAGCTCCAGTATGCTCAGGTAACCATCGGGCGCGGTGGGCAGCCCCCGGGAAAAAACAGCTTCGCTCACAGAAGCCTTTGCCCACAGGTGGCCCGGTGGCAGCAGCGCCCGCTGTTGGGACTCTTCTCCCCCACCCTGCATCGCCTGGGCCAGCCGGCGGGCCGCCGCCCGCGTAGTGAGTTGTGCCTGGGCCGTAAAATTGCCGGGCGCCCTGAGCGTCAGGCCGGCCACAACGCATTCCTGCCCACCCTGCAGGGCAAATGCCGCCACCGGCAGCCGGATGACGATCGGTATCCTGATAGCCATCCAGTCGTCTTTATCCAGGAAGGCCGGCGTATCTTCTCCCGGGCCGCGCGTGGTGTCCATTGCTAAAGGCAACTGAAAGTAGCGCTCGAGGCTGAACGGTTGTTTGGAAACGGTTAGGATAAGGTAGTCCTGTATCGCTGCCACGCCGTATTGGTGATACCGCTCGTCCATGCTCATTGGTATGGCGCTATAGTGCATTCCCTCATAGTCGTAGCCCAGCTCGGCAAAGTCCTGGCCCGCATCCCACCCTATTTGCCTCGGCGGCAGGTATTCGTGGGTAATGCCGTACTGGTTGTCGAGGTACAAAGCGCCAACCCAGTAATCGTCGAAACGCGACAGGTTGGTAACCTTCAACTTCAAGGCAGGTTGTAGTATTTCACCGCCTTTACGGCGGCAGGCCAGCTCTATGGTATCGGGGCCGGGCCGTAAAACCCGGTAGGCCGATAGTGGGATGTCGTTGAGGTTGTGCTCATCAAAAGGCACGCCTTCCAATACACTAGCCTCCACCAGAATATCCTGGCGCCTGATGCCCGTGTACGGGTTGTTCAGGCGCAGGACACTTTCCCATCGGCCTACTTTTTCAAGGCTATCCATAAAAACTGACGCGTTGGAATGGCGGACGAACAAGGGGATATTACTGCCCGGGCGGGTGAGGATATAGCTGAAGCCGCCCCCTGCCTCCGCTATCGCCCCCACTTCGTACTCGGCATCAAGCACATCGGCGGCCAGGGACACGAACCTGGGAGCAAAAGCTTGCCAGGCCTGTTCGAGGCTCTGCTTCATAGCCGGAGGCAGGTTTTTGCCCAACCCGATGGCCACCCGGGGAAAAGGCATCTTCTCGACGACAGCCCGAAGCGCCTTGTTGGCCTTGTCTTCTTCGGTGAACATATCGGAAGAAAGGATGGATTCTCCGGCCCGCACTTCAACAACCTCCGGCGTCCGGCCCGTGCCGTCGAGCAGCCGGAGGAGGGCTTTGTGCTCCGGGCCGGAGGGCACGAAGCCTTGTATGGCGCCGGCGTTGGCGTACCACTCTACGCTGCCGGCAAAAGCTCTCCAATTGATATTGTACTCCGGCTCGGGGATGTGGAATTCGTTGCGCAGGAACAACTGGTTGTCGTCTTCGAATTGGCTGCTGCCCAAAACCGGTATCTGCCGCGCCACCCGGCTGCGCACCTCCATCTCTACCTGTCGCATCAGTTCGCGGTAGCTGATATTGGAGCCGTTCTGCTCCAACGCGCACAGCAGGCTATACGTAAAAATGCCGTGTTTCCCGTTCACCCCGACGGGCCCGCCGGCGCTCTCTCGCTGCCCGGCAGCCCCCAGCGTTTTCTCCTGCGCCAGCTCTGAATCGCGCGCAGCAGCGAGGTTGATATAACGGGCATGCTTTAGCCCGCCGGGGCGAACCCGCTGCTGCCCGTCGGCAAAAGGGCGGTAAAAACAATTGCCCGTAGTAGTGAACCCGAGAATATCGGCAGCATCACCAACGCCTGAACCGGCATCTTCCATGCGGGCCACCACATCGGCATCACGGGTGTTGGTGCCGGAATGGCAGCAGTCCATGATCGCCAGGAAGTGGACACCACGCCGGGCCTGCTCTCCGGAGGCGCCGTAGGGCGCCTTTCCCTCCAGCGTTCGGGCAATCAGATATCCCAGCTCCTTGTCGATCAGGTCGCGCTGGCCGGGCTCCCGGCTGTCAATACATACGATGGACTGCACCGCGCCCGTAGGCTCTATATCCCGAAATACTTCCGGCGCTTCCATATAGGACCCGTGCCCGCTGTAATAGAGCAGGCAAAAATCGCCGGTTTCAGGGCTGGCAGCCTCGAAATGCGAGAAAGCGTCGATAATATTCTGGCGGATAGGCCGCTGATAAGTTATGCCCCTGTTATCGAGATACCGGCCCTCTTCTTCATTACCCGGCTCCAGATAGTAGGCTGGTTTCCATATAATCCTTCCTGCTTCCTGGCCGCTGCAAAGTTTCTCAAAGTGATCGCTGATAGCCATCACGTCGTTGATACAGCCACTGAGCGGGCGGCTGGCATAGCCATTGATACCGATGAGCACAGCGTAAAGGGTTCTCTGCTGGGGCATGGGGTATGGGTTTATGGGTTATCGGCAGACTTGCTCAGGGCGATGGATGCCTTGTGCTCCTCATGCCAGCAGGCTCTTCAGGTATTCGGAGGCCATGTCGGAAGCTCTGAGCTTATTGGCGAAAGCTTCCTCCTGCTGTTCGTTGTCGAACAACGGGCGGGAGGGGTCCTCCAGGTTTAGGTGCTCGGCATAGGGAAAAAGCTGTGGGTCCCGATGGATGAGCTGGAGGATCTCGAGGCTCACCATCTCCTCTTCCGGCAGAGCCCTTTCCTGTTTTTTCTTTTTTCGCAACAGGCGGCGCACCATAGCGCCGATGATAGGCAGGAACGAGCCGCGGGCCTTCGGCGCTTCGTGCTCTTCCAGAATATCGGGACAAGCCATCTCCAGCGCATGGTGGGCTTTGAGGATGCCCTGCCCAAAGTATTTATGGTAACCGATATAGGATTTGTCGGCCGTGCTGAACAGGGCGTGCCTGACGGCCTCTACCTGTTTCCAGGTGCCGCTGTACCCCCGGCTTTGCAGCTCGGCCCGGTGCCTGACGATCCAGAGCGCAGCAGCGGCGGCGACCTGCGGAGTAGCAGAGGAAGTACCGCCTCCTGTCCGCAGGAAAGGATTGGGTTCGCCGATCACCGCCCACGGCAAATTGGGCGTATAGGCAGCGATAGCCGTATCCATACAGGAGTCGGGCCCCCAGTTGCCCTGCATGTTTTCACCCATGGCCGTTTTGGCGCCTATCGTCCAGCTGTTGACGTCGAAATCGTAGGGCTCGTGGTTGATACAGGCCCCGGTAGCGGCAATGACGCGTTGGTAGCGGGCGGGGTACAGGGTGGTGTTGGGCGCAATGCGTAGCATGCCCTTACGCCAGTTGTTGCCGGCAGCCGATACTATGGTAACGCCCTTTTCGTAGG
>JACJYE010000004.1 GCA_020636255.1 Lewinellaceae bacterium | reverse complement strand
TGAGCGCGCAGATGCAGGCCAACTACGTCGTCCTTCGGACAAAGCTGCGCAGGCGGCGGCTTTTGGGGTCGTTTTTTGGCCGCCCAAAAAATGAACGAAGGAGATCGGGCAAAATCCAGGAGGCCTAATGAATTAGCAAAGCATAAAATCAAATGCCATTGCCCTGGCCCAGGTGCGTCGCCATTTTCTTTTTAAACAGATTTTTCGTAAATTCTCCCCTTACCGCGCTCTCGTCGCTGCACACATTATTTCATAACCATAATAAAACTTCTGCTTTATGTCAGTACTGAAAGTCATTGAGGTCCTGGGGTCCTCCGACAAAAGCTGGGACGATGCAGCCCAGAAAATGGTCACCGAAGCTTCCAAGACCGTCAAGAACATCCGCTCTTTCTATGTCCAGGAGATGTCGGCCAGGGTTGAGAACAACAAGATCACGGAGTTCCGCCTGAACGGCAAGATCACTTTCGAAGTGTCGGGCTGACTTTACCGGCATCAGCAGTATGGGCATTGGCCGGAAGATCGTATCTTGGCCAGGCCTTGCTCCGGCCTTCGCGCCGGGCGCCATCTAACCATCGTGCTATATGAAAACTCCCCGGCCTTTGCCCTTGCTGCTTTTACTCTGCTTACTTTGCGCTATGGCCCCTGAAGTACTTGCCCAGCCTACTATCGCGGAACGCCTGGGTTATCCCGCCGACGCCAAACTGCTGATCATCCACGCCGACGACCTGGCAGTGGCCCATGCTCAGAACCAGGCTAGCTTCAAAGCCCTGGATGCCGGTTATGCCTCTTCCGCCAGCGTGATGGTGCCCTGCCCCTGGCTGGGCGAAGTGGCGGACTATGCCGCCGCCCACCCCAATCACGACCTGGGCCTGCACCTGACGCTCACCAGCGAGTGGAAACACTACAAATGGGGCCCCGTGGCGCCTGCCTCGGCCGTAAAGGGCCTGGTAGGGCCTCACGGCTATTTCTACGACAACTGCGCCGATGTGGCCGCCAATGCGAACCCCGATGAAGTTGAAACGGAGCTGCGCGCTCAGATCGAGCGGGCGAAAGCGATGGGCATTGAACCCACCCACCTCGATTCGCACATGGGTTGCCTGTTCTTCAGCAGCCCCGAAATATTCGACGTCTACCTCCGCCTGGGCCGCGAATACGGCCTGCCCACCCTCGTCGGCGCCGATATGCTGGAGGCGCTGCCGCAGGCTTCCCGGGAAAAAGTAACGGACAACGAGATCATCGTCAACCAGATCCTGGGCGCCGGGCCGGCGGATTTCAGGTCGGGCTTCCCGGCCTATTACGAGCAGTTGCTGCGCAGCCTCCGGCCCGGCCTAAACGAGCTGATCGTCCACCTCGCCTTCGATGATGCCGAAATGCAGGGCGTCACCTTCGAACACCCCGACTGGGGCGCCACCTGGCGGCAGGCTGATTTTGACTTCGTGTCCAGCGAAAGTTGCCGTAAGGCCATCGAAGAAGCGGGCATCTACCTCGTCTCCTGGCGGGAAGTCGGTAAGCTGTTGAAAGGCAGAGAGTGATTGTTGTCCCGTCTTTTAGTCACCCAGTCCCCCATCACCAAATCTCCCCATCCCCATTCATATCTCCGGCACCCTATCCATCCACGGGCGGGCCTGTTCCAGCTGGGCGGCGAGGCG
Organism: Lewinellaceae bacterium; assembly: GCA_020636255.1. Classification (GTDB taxonomy): domain Bacteria; phylum Bacteroidota; class Bacteroidia; order Chitinophagales; family Saprospiraceae; genus JACJYE01. The sequence goes on along the minus strand of JACJYE010000004.1, from coordinate 491,973 downwards.
GAAGAGGATATCCTCGCGGCCCATATCGGCGGTGAACATGAGGCCTACGGGCAGGCCGTCGGGGGTCCAGTGCAGGGGGGCCGACATAGAGGGTTGCCCTGTCATGTTGGCGAAGGCCGTGTAGGGGATGTAAGAAAATATCTTTTCCGCCAGCTCGTCAATCTTGGACTTTAGCGATTGCCGCAGGCTCAGGGCCTTGGCGATGCGCACCAGCCTTTTCTCAGCGGCGGTGGGCTGCAGCATACCGATGGGGAAGGGGGGCATCGATACGGCCGAGGTCAGGATGAGGTCGTACTGCTGGTAAAAGGCGCCCACCCGGCGGGCCAGCAGGTTCCAGTTGCGGCGGTGGTAGGCGTAATCCTTGGCGGAAAACGCACGCCCCAGCAGGGCAATGCCCATCGTGCCTTCTTCGACATCGGAAAAAGTAACCGGCCGCCCCAGGTAGCTGGCCAGCTCATCCAGGTCGGCGGCGGTTTCCCCGAAGATCATCATGAGGAAGGATTTGGTGAGGTCCGTCTTGTGATACGGCAGGGGCACGTTGTCAACCTGGTGGCCCAGCGATTCCAGGAGCTGCGCTGTGTCTTCTACGGCCCGGACGCATTCTGCGTCGAGGGTATGGCCCAGGGTGTGTTCGGTGCTGAAAGCGATGCGCAGCTTGCCCGGGGCTTCCTGCATCAGCTCCAGGTATGGCTTTTCCGGAGCGGGGATGGCGTAGGGGTCGCCCGGCGCCGGGCCAAGGGTGGCGTCGAGCAGGGCGGCGCTGTCGCGCACCGAGCGGCTGACGCAGTGTTCCATAACGGCGCCCGACCAGCCTTCGCCGTTTTGAAGGCCCAGCGATATCCTTCCCCGGCTGGGCTTGAGGCCGAAAAGGCCGTTGCAGGAGGCAGGGATGCGGATGGAGCCGCCCCCGTCGCTGGCGGTGGCCAAAGGCGTGATGCCCGCTGCTACCGCTGCGCCCGACCCGCCGCTGGAGCCGCCTGCCGAGCGGCTGATGTCCCAGGGGTTGCGCGTGGGGCCAAACAGGACGGGTTCGGTATATGGCGTCAGTCCGAATTCGGGGCTGCTGGCCTTGCCCAGGAAAGACAGGCCTGCCTTGCGGTAGCGCTCCACGATCACGCTGTCGTTTTCGGAGACGTAATTTCTATACCCGCGGCAGCCGGAGCTCCGCGGCGTGCCGGCCACTTCCAGGCCCAGGTCTTTGAGCAGGAAAGGCTGCCCGGCAAACAGGCTGTCAGGGGCGGCGCTGCGCGCCATCTCGCGGGCCATGTCATAGAGCGGGCATACGATGGCGTTGATCGCAGGGTTCACGCTTTCTGCGCGGGTGATGGCGACCTCCACCAGTTCGCCGGCTGTCACCTCTTTTTTGCGGATGAGCCCGGCCAGGCCCAGAGCGTCGTATTGTCGGTATTCTTCGAAGGTCATCGTTGGTTAGGATTCGTTAGCTTTGCTTTCCGGAAAGATATCAAATCCGGTTCATATTTTCATTTGATAATGTCTATGCAACACAAAGATGACCTTATCCGCCAGGCCTTCGATGCGGAGCACTTCCGCAGGAACGGCCACGAACTCATCGACCTGCTCGCAAATTTTCTCCATTCCGCTACCTCCGGCGAGCTGCCCCATGCCTTGCCCTGGCAGGAGCCGCAGGATCAATACCGCTATTGGGAGGAGGGGCTCGAGAAAGGCGGAGATACTACGCCTCAGGCCTTATTCGCGGAGGTGCTGGAGTCTTCCATCCGCATCCATCATCCCCGTTATATGGGGCATCAGGTCAGCCCGTCAGCGCCTCTGGCCGCTCTGGCAGGCCTGGCCGACGGCTTTCTGAACAATGGTATGGGCGTCTACGAAATGGGTGCTGCCGGTACGGCCATCGAGCGGGTTGTGGTTAAGGCTGTCGCCAAAAAGATGGGCTTCGGGCAGGAGGCGGACGGGGTGATGACCTCGGGCGGCAGCCTGGCGAACCTGACGGCGCTGCTGGCGGCACGCAGCGCCAGATCGCCCTCGCCGGCCTGGCAGGAAGGGCAAAAAGAGCGGCTGGCGGTGCTGGTATCGGAAGAAGCCCACTACTGCGTCGACAGGGCAGTGCGCATCATGGGCTGGGGAGAAGGCGGCATCATCAAGGTGCCGGCCGACGAAACTTATCGCATGCGCACCGAGCTGCTCCCGGAATACCTCGAAAGGGCCAGGCGGGACGGCAGGCATGTCATCGCCGTTGTGGGCAGCGCCTGCACCACGTCAACAGGCTCTTTTGACAGGCTGGATGTTATCGCCGATTTCTGCCGGGGCCATGGGCTCTGGTTCCACGTCGACGGTGCTCATGGCGGCGCCCTGGCGTTCTCGCCGCCGCACCGCCACCTGCTGGCCGGCATCGAACGCGCCGACTCGGTGGTTATGGATTTCCACAAGATGTTGCTGACGCCGGTGGTGGCCACCGCGCTCATTTTTCGCGATGGCAGCCAGGCGTTCCGCACCTTCAGCCAGCGCGCCCAATACCTCTGGAACCAGGAATCGGATGAAGAATGGTTCAACCTGGCAAAGCGCACCTTCGAATGCACCAAGCTGATGATGGGGCTGAAAGCCTACACCCTGCTTCGCATCTACGGCCCGGAACTGTGGGAACAATACCTTGGCAGGGTAATGGAGCACGGCCGGCGTTTCGCCGCCCTTGTCCGGGAAACGGAGGGCTTCGAACTGGCTGCTGAACCACAGTGCAATATCGTGTGCTTCCGGTACAAGGCCGATGGCATGCCGGAGGAAGCGGCTAATGTGCTCAATGGCGCTATCCGCCGGGCCATCGTGGAAGAAGGGCGGTTTTATATTGTAAAAACGGATCTCCGGGGGCGGGTTTTCCTGCGCGTCACGCTCAGCAACCCGTTTACAGCTCCCGGGGATATGCAGGCTTTGCTGGCCCGGATACAGGATATCCGTAAAACTTTGTAAAGGAAATGTAAAGGCCGGGTTTTTAAGGTGAATACTGGATACATTTATCCCCGTAATCCTAATTTTTCTGAACAAAACCCAAAGCTTATGCAACTGCGTTTTTTCCTTTTCCTAATCGCACTGATGATACCTGCGCTGCACTATGGCCAATCCCAAAAAGTATCGCTGAAGGCACTGCAGGCCGAAGTAACCGATGGCAAGCCCATCATGTATAAAAAGGGTGGCGCGTACTTCACGGGCACGGCGTCACAGTATTACCCCGCAGAGGGCGTAACTATGGATTACTACATCGAAGACGGTTATGTCAGCCGCATGGTGAGCTGGAAAGACAGCGGCAGCCTCGAGCGGGATTTCCACTACCGCAAAGGCGTGCTGCATGGCAAGGTGACGGGGTATTTCGATAATGGGCAGAAGTATTACGAAGACAATTACGAGAACGGCCTCAGGCAGGGGATACAGCACGGTTGGTTTTCGGACGGCACCATCCGCCTCAAATCTGAATTCATCAACGGCTTCGAGATCATGCGCTTCGAGTTCAACCCTCCGAAAGGCGTGCTGGCCCTTCCGGCGAAATTATCTGGATGTTGAAGTACATTCGCCTCGGTACAAGTACAAGTGTTAAAGGACATCTATCCGAATAGCCGTTTTTTAACAGCGCCTACAGCACGTTTTAAATTTTCCTTAATACAGCAGGGGAAAGGAGTGTAATATCTTAGAGCTTGTTTGGAGGCCGCTTTTGATAGCGAAAAGCGGCAATTTTTTGGTGAGACAAGGCGTCTTTTTGAAGAGCGTACCCAAAGGTACGGTCAAAAAAAGCAACGCAGTATCACCGAAAAAGTGGCCTTTGCAGCTCAAAGGGTGGCCTCCAAACAAGCTCTCTAAAGAGTAGAAAATCCATGTTAGCTATGAAGACAATCTACGCTCTACTCCTTTTACCCCTGTGTTACAGCTGTGCCAACCCAGCGAAGTTGCTGGAAAACGGCCGGCCCGATACAGCGCTTGAGATATGCCTCAAACGCCTCGAACGGGGCCGGTATAAGCCCAAAACGCTGGATGCCTTTCAACGGTCGGCAAACCTCATTGCCATCCGCGACCGCCAGTTGCTGGAGGCCTGGCCCGACAATGCAATGCCGGAGGCCTGGCCGCAGGTGTTTGAGAAGACCCAGCAGGCCCTGCATCGCCAGGCCCGGATGACGGCCGTGCTGCAGGCATTGGAACTACAGGGCATCACGCTGGTGATCGACACCGTCGCAGTATGGGCACTCAATGAAAAGGCCCGCGAGAGGTCGGCCATCTATTATTATGCCCGCGCCCAGGAATACGTGCCTGCCGCACGCTCCGGCAACCGGCGGGAGGCCCGTAAGGCCTACGGCTTCCTGGAGCAAAGCTGGCAATACATACCCGGCTTCCGGCAGAGTGCCGGCCTTCATGCGGAAATGAAACAGCTGGGTACTACCCACATCCTGCTGAAACCAATGGACAACCCATTTTACGGGTATCGGTACGACGACAGGCAGCAGATGCCGCGCCTGCTGCAGGGTTTCACTTTTCCACTTGAATCGGGCTGGCAGGTGATCCATCTGAGCCCTCCCGCCGGGCAGGAGATGGACTACGAACTGGAAATGTATTTTGAAAGCCTCTACGTCAGCGGCGATGAAGAGCAGGTGAGCACCTGTTGGGCTACGGCCAAAGTGGAGGAAGGTTTTACAACGCGGCGCGAATGGAGCGAGAAAGACTCCGCTTATATCGAGATTAAGGAACCCGTCATAGTCGATGTATCGGCTGCGGTAACAACCGTCGTTCAAAGCAAGTGGGCGGAAGCAACCCTGATATTGAAGGCCATCGGCCAACGAACAGGCCGGGAGCTGAGTTGGGACAGATTGGATGGTGACGATACCTGGTCCAATGAATATTCCACGATCACCGGAGATACACGCGCGCTCAGCGGGCAGTGCCCTTCTGTTTCAGGGACGTGCTGGATGTTCCCTTCCGACTGGCAGATGCTGGATGATGCGGTGGACGATCTGCGCTGGAGCCTGCGGCGCCGGCTTTCGGCCGGGTTTGTTGACGAATAGGTTCCGGGGCCGGAAATTCACTGCCCTTTTACCTGCCCGAGATACTGTTCCCTGAGCTGTTTGCTCGTTTTCGAGTGCCCGTCGTGCGACCAGCCGGGAGGGTAGAACAGGTATTTCAGGGCTATCCGTAAGCTCGGCGCATGCCGCACATCTTTCCAAAGGGCTTTCCATTCGTGGAAAACCATGTTTACGGGGCCCATATCATCGGGTTGGGTGGTGAGGCCATACCTGATGGGGATCGACCTGGATTCGGGCTGGAAAGTGCCGAAAAGGCGGTCCCATATTATTAAGCACATACCCATATTCCGGTCGAGATACTCGACATTGGAAGCGTGGTGCACGCGGTGGTGCGAGGGGGAAACGAGCAGCCACTCCAGCGGCCCGAAGCGGATGTCGTAACAGGTGTGCACCAATATGCCGTAGATCTGCGTTGCGGAGAACATCAGCACGATGTCGGCAGGGTGGAAGCCCAGCAGCGCCAGGGGGATAAAATATATGAAACGGTAAAGAGGCTGGAACACGGAAGAGCGGAAACCCGTGGTCAGGTTGAAATGCTCGGAGCTGTGATGGGTGACGTGGATGGCCCAGAACAGCCGGCAGTAGTGGTCGACGTAGTGCAACAGGTAGAAGACGAAGTCTTCGAGGATAAATAAAACCAGCCAGTAGGCCGCTGCCGAGGGCCATTCAGGGACAACCCGCCACTGGAAGCAGAACAGGAGCACCGCCAGGTAAAAAACGCGAACGATGGCATCGATGCCAAGGTTGAGCGAGGTCAGGTAGAGGTTGGACAACGTATCCTTTACCGTATAGGCCTTTTTGCCATGCCAGTGGCTCAACACCATTTCGGTGAGGATGAGGCCCGTGTAGAGTGGCGTTGATAGCTTTAAGAGGATCTCTTCAGCCGCGGGTACGACCATGTTTCAGTATTGATGTTCAACCGGCAAAATTAACCGCTTTTTGCAATTGTCCAAAAAGACTGCTACCCGGCTTCTGGGCGGTTGTCCAGAATATGCTCGATGCGCTCCATCGCATCGGCGGTAAGTGTGGGCACGACGTCCAGCGCTTTGAGGTTCTCTTCGAGCTGGGTTACCTTGGAGCCGCCCAGGATCACCGAGCTGACGTTGGGGTTCTTCAGGCACCAGGCGAGGGCCAGCACGGCGATGCTGGTTTGGAGCTCATCGGCAAGGGGCTTCAGCTGCCGCACCTTGTCGAGCCGCTCTTCCGTCAGGGCGTTGTTCCGCAGCCATTCCAGGCCTTCCATGCCCAGGCGGGTGCCTTCGGGGAACTGGCCCAGGTATTTGTCGGTAAGCACGCCGGATGCCAGGGGCGACCATATCGTCGTACCCAGGCCCACGCCCTGGTATATCCTGCTGTATTCCGCCTCTACTCTTCTTCGGTGGAACATATTGTACTGGGGCTGCTCCATGGTGGGGCCCACGAGGTTGAGGCCGCGGGCAACCATGTGCGCTTCCATGATCTCCTGGGCCGACCATTCGGAAGTGCCCCAGTAGAGGATCTTGCCCTGTTGCAGGAGGTGGTTCATCGCCCAGACGGTCTCCTCGATGGGCGTGTTCCGGTCGGGGCGGTGGCAGAAGTACAGGTCGATGTAGTCTACCTGCAAGCGCTTCAGGGAAGCGTGGCAGGCTTCGAAGATGTGCTTGCGGCTCAGGCCCGTCTGGTTGGGCAGCTTGCCGCCGTCGCCCCAGAACACTTTGCTGGAAACGAGGTATGAACTTCTTTGCCAGTTCATTTTACTGAGGATCTTTCCCATGACGATCTCCGATTGCCCGCGGGAGTATATCTCGGCATTGTCAAAAAAATTGACGCCGTTGTCGTAGGCTGTGGCCATCAGCTTTTCTGCGACATCGTCGCTCACCTGTTTGCCAAAAGTGAGCCACGAACCAAAGGATAATGCGCTAACCTGCAGGCCCGACCGGCCGAGTTTTCTGTATTCCATGGAGTGGTTTTTTCGTGTGCAGCTATTGTTACTTTGCTATAAAACCTGAAAGGCTAAAAAGGTTTTGGGCCACCCCTGAATAATCAGCTCCTATCGCCATTTAGCTCCGAGCCGCAGGCCGAAGGAATAGAGGTTGCGGTTGATATCGTTCTCCTTCAGCAAAGCGGTCGGCCAGAACTGGAATGCGGGTTGCAATACCATTGAGAAACCTTCGCTGAACCGGTGCTCCCAGCCCATGCCCGACTGAAAGCTGTAGAGAATGCTGTTGAAGGCTGCATTGTCCTCTTTTTCGCGGCGCACATCCCGGCTTTCACCAGTATAGAAGGCGGTGTTGTGGTAATTGCTGATGTTGTATGCCAGCGATAGCCCTATCATAAAAAAGAAATGGTTCTTATCGTCCAGTTGCTGATAGAATTGCAGCTCCGCCGGTATTTCCAGGTTGAGGTTCTGGTAGATATCCCGCTTTTGTTCGGCGCCCTCAGGAGGGTTGTCGTCGGCAGTGAGGTTGGTGCGGATGGTCTGATAACCCGTTTCCATAAAACGCAGGCCCGTCTGGAACCCTGCGCGCTGGCCACGCCATTGTGCAAATAGGCCGGCCGTATAGGATAAACGCCCCGATTCCAGGGCTTCCAGCTTGTTGATGTCCTCCCGGGATATCGTCGACTGCGCGACGAGCCGCCGGCCTGAGTAGTTGGGGTATACTTCCACGCCCCAGCCGAACTCGGCCTGAGCTAAAACGGCAGTTCCCAGCAAAAGGGCTCCGATCAGGAGAAAGGGTCGTTTCATGTTTTTTTCATACAACAATGGGCTTATGCTGTTTTCTATTGCCTTTCAGTTATATTTTTTCGTGTGCTACAGGTGGTTTGGAACATAAGCCATTCTAAATAGCATAAGTTATCCAAAGCATCTATCGCCCGAAGGGCATAGCATCGATAACAGCCCGGCCCGGGCTGTTATCGAGCATCTACATTCCCGAAAGGCCACGCGATGATGCTATGCAGCCTACGCCATTCCGATCGCTTCCAGTTCGCTGTCTTCAACGCCTGTCACCCTTTGGGCGACGGGGTCCCATCCCACCCGCTTGCCGGTGCGGTAGGAGATGGTGGACATGTGTGCGGAAATGGCCTCTTCGAACCCCTGCTGTATACCGGCGCTGACCGTGCCTCCGTTGCGGATGGCGCTCAGCCATTCGCGGAGGTGCAGCAGGGTGGAGTCCACCCGCTTGCCGTCGCGGTAGGTGTACATCAGGCCTTTATTGGCAAAGTACTTGGCCGTTGCGCCGGTGACGGCGTCGATGCCTTCTGCACTCGGGTCATAAGCATAGATCGGCACATCGGGCTGGATGATGCCTTCTTCGATCATAGGCAGGTAACGGGTCGATACGGGGTCGGCATATACAGTGAGCGCCTGGGCCAGCTCCATGGTGCCGTCGTGTCCCATGAGCAGGGTGCCGCGGTCGTACTGGTTGCCCAGGGAAGCGCTGTACAGGAACGTCATGCCCTTTTCTTTGCCTTCTGCCTGGCTGCTGCCCATGAAGAAGTCGGGGTACTCCATAACGACCTGGAAGACGTCGGGGACCTCGCGGTTGTCGCGGTGCGTATAGATACCACCGGAAGCGGTGACGGCGCTGGGTATGCCCATGTTGAGCAGGCAGTTGACGCGGTCGAAATCGTGGGTCAGCAGGTCGCCGGCGAGGCCGGTGCCGTAGGCCCAGTATTTGCGCCAGCGGAACAGGTGCTCGGCGTTGAACGGGATCTCGGGGGCGTTGCCCAGAAAAGCCTGCCAGTCGACCGTGCGCGGGTTGGCGTCGGGGTGGATATCGTATTGCCAGGCCCCCATATCATCGTTGCGGTTGGTATTGGTCTGGATAAGGGAAACGTGCCCCAGCACGTTCTTGCGGATGATGTCCTGCGCAGTGAGGAAGCTCTGCGTCTGCCTGTGCTGGTGCCCGACCTGCAGGATGGCTTTGCTGTTCCTGGCCGTTTCGTACAAGGCGTAGGTCTCGCCCAGTTTGTGGGTCATACATTTCTCGACATACACGTGTTTGCCGGCCTGCAGGGCCGCGATCGCGATCGGTGCGTGCCAGTGGTCGGGCGTGGCGACTACAACGGCGTCGATATCGGGGTCTTCCAGCATTTTCCGGAAGTCGCTGAACGCTTTGGGCGTATGGCCGTTGCGCGAGGTGGCTTCGATAGCTTTATCCCGGTGTGCGTCGAAGATGTCGCATACCCCGGCGATATTGATATTGAGGTTTTCCTGGTCGAAATAATCCTGGAGGCGGGTATCGTGGGGCGGCGCGAGGGTATCGGTTTTGATCTTTTCTATCCACTCGGGCGTGGCGAAGCCCAGGGCGCGCGTCAGCTGCTCACCCCTGATGCCGAAACCGATCAGGCCGATATTGACGGGCGGGCCCGCCATGGGGCCTGATGGCGGCGGCGCGGCCGCCTTGACGTTGAGTTCTTCCAGGATGCTGTTGCGGATCCGTTTGTCGTGAGCGCTTTTGAAGCCTGCGCTGGCGAAAAACGCGCCCAATACGGGCAGGGCGGCCAGCCCTTTGAGGATATCCCGGCGGCCGATGCCTTTATTTTCCTGATTGTGTTCCATTTCTTGCGTTTTTGGTTAGGAGTGAATACTGGCTTCCTGGCTGTGCTTCTGTTCCGGCGCCTGTTCCGCCAAAAGCTCATCTGACGGTTTTTTGCCGAACCAGCGCTTGAACAGGCGGTCGAGCCCTACAATATGCCCGGTGGGGAACGCGTAGAGCACGGCCAACGCCAGCAGTTCGATCAGGTTTTTGTTGACGAACAGGTAGCTGCCTTCGGTAGGCATAGCATAGCGGACGCCGATAATGGCCGGGTGCGACAGGTAGTAGAACCCCAGCAGCACCATACCGCCGATAGCTGCCCAGCGGGTAAGCCCACCCAGCATCAGCCCCAGCCCGATGAGGATGAGCCCCCAGACATTGAGGAAATCCACGACTTCCAGGACGGAAGCGTTGGCGGCCATGGCTTGGAACATCCCGGCAAAAAGGCCCTTGGAATCGATGAGGAAGCTGCCGGCCGACCAGCCGGGGTTCCATAGCTTGACCACCCCCTCATAGAGGAAGTGCCAGCCGATGGCCCAACGCAGCAGCACCAATAAGTTCAACTGCGATGGCGTGTACCGCAGCTTATAGGCGTGATCTTTCATAACGGATTGTTTTGATTAGCGCGAATATTAGGGGCTTTTTTGCCACACACCAATGAGTATTGTCATGCTTTAGCGCTGATATTCAGCAACTTTATAAGCCGGAAAAGGGCTGCTTTTGCCAATCTGGTGGCGCGTTTCGGGTTACAGTAGGGTAGGAGCCTGAAATTCCATATCTTTCGCCCTATCGCAAAATCTTAAGCAGGAACACCCATGAAATTTAAAGCCCTGTCGGCCTTTCCGGCCTTTGTGTGTTTTGCCTGGTTATCCTATGCCCAGCCGGGCGCCGGCACGCAGGAAGCCTATTCCATTCTGGTTAAAAAAGCGGAAAGCCCTATCCAACTCGACGGCGCGCTCGACGAACCAGCCTGGCAAAACGCTCAACCCGTTGCAGATTTTTTCCAGAACTTTCCCTTTGATACTTCTTATGCCGTTGTGCAAACGGAGGCCCGGCTGGTGTACGATGACATATACCTCTATATCGGCGCAACGATCTTCGAGCCCCGGGCCGACTATCTGGCCGCCTCCCTCAAGCGGGATTTTTCCCACGGTACGAGCGACGAGTTCGCCGTTAATATCGACCCGTTCAAGGACAAGGTCAACGGCTTTCACTTTGCCGTATCGCCCTTCAACGTACAGCGGGAGGGGCTGATCGATAATGGTAAGAACATACCGCTTGATTGGGACAACAAATGGTATTCGGAGGTGCGCAACTACGATGGGTATTGGGTTGTGGAAATTGCCATCCCGTTCAAGACCCTGCGCTACAAGCTGGCGGAGGGAAGCAACACCTGGAGGATAAACTTCGTAACGACGGCGATCAGGCAAAATGAACGTTCGAGCTGGGTGCCTGCGCCCCGGCAGTTCGAGGCCAACGACCTGGCCTTTGCCGGTGTGCTGGAGTGGCAAGGCCGCCCGCCGAGGCCCGGGCTGAACGTTTCCGCCATTCCTTACATCCTTGCGGGCACCGAGCGGGATTACGAATTCAAGCTGCCGGGCGAACAGCGGTTCAATGCCGGCGTCGACGCCAAAGTGGCGATCACGCCCTCTCTGAACCTGGACCTGACCGTCAACCCCGATTTTTCGCAGGTGGAGGTCGACCGGCAGCTGGCCAACCTCAGCCGCTTCGAGCTTTTCTTCCCCGAGCGCCGGCAGTTTTTCCTGGAGAATGAAGACCTCTTCAGCCGCTTTGGCTTCCCAAACAGCCGCCCTTTTTTCAGCCGGCGCATCGGCCTGGCGAGGGGCACCATCAGCAGAACCACTACCGATGGGCAATTGGTGGAAGTCGAACGTACGCTTAACGTGCCTATCATCGCCGGCGCCCGGCTCAGCGGCAAGCTCGACGACAACTGGCGCATCGGCCTGCTTAATATGCAAACGGCGAAGCTGGAGGATATAGATCTGGGGCCGGCCAACTACTCCGTCGGCGTTTTGCAGCGCAAGGTTTTTGATAGGTCCTACGTCGGCGCGGTCTTTGTCAACAAGCAGAACTTTTTGGAAAGGCCGGATGGGAGTTACAAGATCGACCCGCAGGGGTACAACCGCGTAGCCGGCATCGAATACAACCTGTTCTCCAAAGACAACAAATGGGAAGCGGAGCTTTTTTACCACCGTTCCTTCTCCGATGGCGACAACCGCGACGCCCAGGCGGCGGCTGTCTTCCTGGGCCATTATACCCGGCACTGGTCCCTTTTCCTTCCGTCTCAGTACATCGGAGAGAACCACCGGGCGGATATGGGCTTCGTGCCCAGGACGGGTTTTTTCTCGTTCAGCCCCAAGGTGTCCTATAATATTTTTCCGAAAAACCCATGGCTGGCAAAGCGGGTCATCCTCATCTCGGCCGCTTTCGGCACGGACTTCACGCTGAACAAGGCCAACGACTTTGCGGTGACGGACCGCAGCATAGGCCCTGAACTGTCCTTTGAGTTCCCCGGGCAAAGCCGTTTTTTCCTGAGCGCCAGCCAGGATTACACCTTCCTGTTTTTCCCCTTCGACCCGACCAACAGCGGCGGGCAGCCCCTGCCGGAAAATACCGATTACACCTACTATTCCTATGGCCTGGGATACGACTCCGATGTGCGCAGGAAGTTTTTCTTTGATATTGGCGCGGCGACGGGTACGTATTACAACGGCCGCATTTTCCAGATGGAAGGCAGCTTCAACTACCGCCTTCAGCCAATTGGCATTTTTGCCGTGAGTTATACCTACAACGACATCAACCTGCCCGGCCCGTACAGTAGCGCCAGTTTCTGGCTGGTAGGGCCAAGGGCTGAGCTGTCCTTCTCGCGCAGCCTGTTTTTCAGCACTTTCCTGCAGTACAACACTCAGGCCAATAACGTCAATATCAATAGCCGTATCCAATGGCGTTTCCGCCCCGTATCCGATGTTTTTCTGGTGTATACCGATAACTATTTTTCAAACCAGTTCTTCCAGGAGCCTCGCGCCAAAAACAGGGCATTGGTACTGAAGGTCAATTACTGGCTGAATTTGTAAACCCCTAGCCCCAGCATTCGGTAATGAACGGCCATCATTCATTCAGCACAACATCCTCTGGCCGCTGTTTTTTCCACCGCTTGTGCGTCCACAGCCAATATTGTGGCGCTTCGTGGATGAGGGCTTCCAAAGCCCGGGTGTGTTCTTGCGTAACAAGGCCGTGCGGAGTTTGAGCCGGGTTTTCTTCCACCAGGGAAAATTCCATTTCGTAATAACCCCGCCGCAGCTTTCTGATTTTCCCGAAAACCACAGGGTAGTTGTATTCCCGGGCATATTTTTCGGTACCGAACAACACGCCGGATTCCTGGTTCAGGAAGCGCATCCAGTAGGCCTGGTGGCTATTGGCTGGCGATTGGTCGGTAGCGAAAAGGGTTGCGGTAAGGCGGTGGGTATTCGCGGCAAAAAAGGTTTTTGTCTCTTTTTTGGAAAGCATTTCCATGCCGTATCGGCTGCGCGACTGCAGCATCTTCCGGTCGAAGAATGGATTGGCCAGGGGCTTGTAGATGCCAACGATGGTGTGGCTGGCCTGTATGCCGAAGGATACCGCCGCCAGTTCCCAGTTGTTGTAATGCCCTGCCGCCACTATGATGCTTCTGCCCTGGCTGGCAAAGCGTTCGACCAGCTCGAGGTTGACGAGTCTGCATCGGCGCAATACTTCCGCTCTGGATATGCTGAACATGCGTACGGACTCGATGAGCAGGTCGCAGAAATGAGCATAAAACCGGCGGGCGATCTTCCGGATCTCCTGCGGGCTTTTTTCGGGGAAGGCATTTCGAAGATTGGTGTACACGACCTTTTTCCTGAACCCCACCACGTAGTATAACACCAGATAAAGCAGGTCGGACAAGCGGTAAGACAGAGCAAGTGGCAGTAGTGATATCGGCTTTAAGAGCAGGTAGTAGAGTAGTTGGGCCATGTTGTATTCGCTCAGATTTCTGTGCAAGGTAAAAAAAGCTCCTCATTTACAACACCCTGGATCGTAACCGGCCCGAGGAACACAACACGGATACGCCAGGCGGTAGCGCTAAGCCGAAATATTTTCTTGAAGGGCACGTTAACATTTGGCAATGCGGATTGGCGTCTATTGCTATGAATTCTTCTTACTTACCCTAACTTTGCGGCAAATTTGAAAAAGAGCCCTATGAGAAAATGGTATTTGTTGTTTTTAGTGTTCACGGCCATGTACGCACAGGCCCAGGAGGAAATGGAAGTTATCCGTTGTAGTGCTGTCAGCCGCCAGTCGCCGGTGCGCAACGTTTTTGTCGATGAAAACAATAACAAATGGGCTGCCAATGCCCAGGGTGTATTCCGCATCTACGATTCCGGCCTCGGTGAGCCTGTCAATGTGCCTGCCGGCGAGCAGCAATTGCTGGGCATTCTTGGAGGCAATGCCGAGCTGTCGTGGAGTATGGAGGCCATCAAAGGGATCGCCGGCCCGGACGTGCGCATCACCTGTGCAGTATACGATGCGAACCGGAAGGCCTTGTGGATCGGCACCGCCGACGCAGGACTCTTCCAGCTAAAGCCGGGCCCGCCGCTTCAGTTGGCCGAACACCTGACGGCCGGTGATTCCAAACTGAGATCCAACCATATTAATACGGTACACCTGGATGCCAGAGGCCGCCTTTGGGCCGGCACAGAGCAGGGCGTGCTCGTCGGTGAGAACGGACGTTGGAAACTGCTGGAAAAAGACTTTAATATCCTGTCTATTGCCGGTAAAGGCCTCGAGGCCTGGCTCCTGGGCGACGGCCTGGTTGGCCGTGTCGACGCCCGGGATTCCTGGTTGCCCATCGAGATCCCGGCCCGCAAGACGGAAGGGCCGCTGCGGGCCATCACCTTCGATGACGCCGGTTACCTCTGGATCGCCTCGGAAGTGGTTACCCGCTACAACCCGGAGACGGAGGTTTTTACGGTGTTCGGGCCCGCTCAGGAATTTACAAGCCAGTATACTACCTGCCTGGCCGCCGACCATGATGGCGCCGTATGGGTGGGTACGGAAGATAAAGGGCTTTTTCTGATCCAGAAAGCTTCAGCAATGAGCGTCAATATCCTCGTCCAAAAGGAGGTGTCCTGTGGTGGGGACGGGAAAAATGGCGCCTTGCTGGTGAAAATTTCAGGAGGACAGCCTCCCTATTCCTATAAGTGGACTTCCGGGCTGTCGGGTGATAACCCCAAGGGCCTCGCTCCGGGAGCTTACTCGCTCACCCTTACGGATAGCGGCGGCAAGGCCAAGATCGCAAACATTGAGTTACAAGCGCCGGCTGCTCCCCAGGTCAAAGCTTCCACAGTCGCGATTGCCACTACGGGCCAATCCGACGGCCAGGCGAAGGCCAGCGTTACAGGCGGCGCCTCGCCTTATAGCTACGCCTGGGACAACGGCGAGGCGGTAGCTACGGCCACGAAACTGGCTCCCGGCACGCATACGGTAACGGTGACGGACGCATCGGGCTGTACAGGCACGGCCAGCGTAAGCATTACAGAGAACATCCTGCCGCTGGCAGTAACGCTGCGCCAGAGCGAAGCGGTGCGCTGCGCCGGCAGTGCGGACGGCGCCCTGGAGGCAGAGGTAAGCGGCGGTAAGGGGCCGTACCAATATGCCTGGAGCAATCCCGGGCTGGCAGGTACTACAGCCGGCAAACTGAAAGCAGGCCAGTACAGCCTGACGGTGACGGACGCCAGCGGGCAGTCGGAGTCGGCCAATATTACCATAACGGAACCCATGGCGCTGCAAGCTACAGCGATGGCCACCAGCCCAGCGAGCACGGGTAATGCGGACGGGCAGGCGAAGGCCAGCGTTACAGGCGGCGCCTCGCCTTATAGCTACGCCTGGGACAACGGCGAGACAGCAGCTACGGCTACCAAGCTAGCCCCCGGCATGCATACGGTAACGGTGACGGACGCATCGGGCTGCACCGGCACGGCCAGCGTAGCGGTCACGGAAGATATACTACCGCTGGCAGTAACGCTGCGCCAGAGCGAAGCGGTGCGCTGCGCCGGCAGTGCGGACGGCGCCCTGGAGGCAGAGGTAAGCGGCGGTAAGGGGCCGTACCAATATGCCTGGAACAATCCCGGGCTGGCAGGCACTACAGCCGGCAAACTGAAAGCAGGCCAGTACAGCCTGACGGTAACGGACGCCAGCGGGCAGTCGGAGTCGGCCAATATTACCATAACGGAACCCACGGCGCTGCAAGCTACAGCGATGGCCACCAGCCCAGCGAGCACGGGTAATGCGGACGGGCAGGCGAAGGCCAGCGTTACAGGCGGCGCCTCGCCTTATAGCTACGCCTGGGACAACGGCGAGGCGGCAGCTACGGCCACGAAACTGGCTCCCGGCACGCATACGGTAACGGTGACGGACGCATCGGGCTGTACCGGCACGGCCAGCGTAGCGGTCACGGAAGATATACTACCGCTGGTAGTAACGCTGCGCCAGAGCGAAGCGGTGCGCTGCGCCGGCAGTGCGGACGGCGCCCTGGAGGCAGAGGTAAGCGGCGGGTGTACCGTACCAATATGCCTGGAACAATCCCGGGCTGGCAGGTACTACAGCCGGCAAACTGAAAGCAGGCCAATACAGCCTGACGGTAACGGACGCCAGCGGGCAGTCGGAGTCGGCCAATATTACCATAACGGAACCCACGGCGCTGCAAGCCACAGCGATGGCCACCAGCCCAGCGAGCACGGGTAATGCGGACGGGCAGGCGAAAGCCAGCGTGACAGGCGGCACGGCGCCCTACAGCTACGCATGGGACAACGGCGAGGCGGCAGCTACGGCCACGAAACTGGCCCCCGGCACGCATACGGTAACGGTGACGGACGCATCGGGCTGTACCGGCACGGCCAGCGTAGCGGTCACGGAAGATATACTACCGCTGGTAGTAACGCTGCGCCAGAGCGAAGCGGTGCGCTGCGCCGGCAGTGCGGACGGCGCCCTGGAGGCAGAGGTAAGCGGCGGCAAGGGGCCGTACCAATATGCCTGGAGCAATCCCGGGTTGGCAGGTACTACAGCCGGCAAACTGAAAGCAGGCCAGTACAGCCTGACGGTGACGGACGCCAGCGGGCAGTCGGAGTCGGCCAATTATACCATAACGGAACCCACGGCGCTGCAAGCTACAGCGATGGCCACCAGCCCAGCGAGCACGGGTAATGCGGACGGGCAGGCGAAAGCCAGCGTGACAGGCGGCATGGCGCCCTACAGCTACGCATGGGACAACGGCGAGGGGGCCGCTACGGCCACGAAACTGGCCCCCGGCACGCATACGGTAACGGTGACGGACGCATCGGGCTGTACCGGCACGGCCAGCGTAGCGGTCACGGAAGATATACTACCGCTGGTAGTAACGCTGCGCCAGAGCGAAGCGGTGCGCTGCGCCGGCAGTGTGGACGGCGCCCTGGAGGCAGAGGTAAGCGGGCGGTAAGTACCGTACCAATATTCCACTGGAGCAACCCCGGGCTGGCAGGTACTACAGCCGGCAAACTGAAAGCAGGCCAGTATAGCCTGACGGTGACGGACGCCAGCGGGCAGTCGGAGTCGGCCAATATTACCATAACGGAACCCACGGCGCTGCAAGCCACAGCGATGGCCACCAGCCCAGCGAGCACGGGTAATGCGGACGGGCAGGCGAAGGCCAGCGTAACGGGCGGCACGGCGCCTTACAGCTACGCCTGGGACAACGGCGAGGCGGCAGCTACGGCCACGAAACTGGCCCCGGCACGCATACGGTAACGATGACGGACGCATCGGGCTGTACCGGCACGGCCAGCGTAAGCATTACAGAGAACATCCTACCGCTGGCAGTAACGCTGCGCCAGAGCGAAGCGGTGCGCTGCGCCGGCAGTGCGGACGGCGCCCTGGAGGCAGAGGTAAGCGGCGGCAAGGGGCCGTACCAGTATGCCTGGAGCAATCCCGGGTTGGCAGGTACTACAGCCGGCAAACTGAAAGCAGGCCAGTACAGCCTGACGGTGACGGACGCCAGCGGGCAGTCGGAGTCGGCCAATTATACCATAACGGAACCCACGGCGCTGCAAGCCACAGCGATGGCCACCAGCCCAGCGAGCACGGGTAATGCGGACGGGCAGGCGAAGGCCAGCGTAACGGGCGGCACGGCGCCCTACAGCTACGCATGGGACAACGGCGAGGGGGCCGCTACGGCCACGAAACTGGCTCCCGGCACGCATACGGTAACGGTTACGGACGCATCGGGCTGCACGGGCACGGCCAGCGTAAGCATTACAGAGAACATCCTGCCGCTGGTAGTCAGGCTCAGCCTGGCCAGCCCGGCCAGTTGCCATGGCGCCGGTGATGCTGCTATTGAGGCCGAAACCAACGGCGGCAAAGGGCCGTACCAGTACCAGTGGAATAACCCGGCTTTGAACGGCGAATCGTTACGGAACCTGGGGCCGGGAGAATATGCACTTACAGTGACAGATGTGCTGGGAACTACGCAAAGTGCACGGATAACGGTATCGGAGCCGGAGCCGTTGACTGTTGCGATAGTAGATAAAGAACCGGCTTTCAGCGAGTCGACTACTGATGGCAAAGCTACCGCTGCTGCAAGTGGAGGAGATGGCGCCTATCAATACAGTTGGGATAACGGCGCTACAGGCGCCCAGGCATCGGGCTTTGGGATCGGCCAGCACAGTGTGACGGTATCGGACGGCAAAGGGTGTTCGGCAGCCGCCAGCTTTGAGATCGCTGAGCGCATCATGAAAGAACTGGCCTCGGGGGCATTGCGGAGCGGCCAGACGATCCAGATGCAGAAATTGCAGTTTGAAGCGGATAGCACCAATATTCAGGCATCAGCTATTCCCATACTCGAAGAGATCTTCGTTTTCCTGAAAGACAACCCCTCGATCGTGGTCGAGATTGCCGGGCACACCAACAACCTGCCTCCTCCCGAATATTGCGACCAGCTGTCGACTGCCCGCGCGCGCGCCGTCGCGGAATACCTGGTACAGAAAGGCATAGACCCCAGCCGGGTATTTTACAAAGGTTATGGCAAACGCGACCCCTTGTTCAGCAACGGCACGGAAGACGGGAGAAGGCGCAACCAGCGGGTAGAGATCAAGATATTGCGGTTGTAGGCCTTGTACTGGGCTATTTCAAAAAGGTGTTGTAGGTGGTGATCAAAGCCAATGTCAGGAACAGTAAGCTTAAAATGTAGTTAATGTTCCGGGCGAGGAACTGCACTCTTTTGTGGATGTATTCCGCGAAAAGAATGTAGATGAAGAAGAGCAGAAAAGAGCCGGCCATCGCGCCAAGGGAGAAGACGTAATTATGGGGCGGTTCGAGCATCAACCACCCCTTGGCTTCCAGCAGGGTGCTGTAACCCAGGAAGAACGGAATGGCCAGCATGTTCATCGAAGACATGGCCATTCCGGCCAGGTAGCCGTTTTGTTTCCGTTCTTTAAGTTGCATCCGCACCTGCTGCCGTGCCTGCCGGTAGAACAGGAAGGCAAGCCCCAGGAAGATCACGATCGCTGCATAGGTCAGGTATTGGATGATGTATGGATTGTGCGCCAGGTATTTTGCGAAGGTTACGGCAATGAAGGACTGCAACAGGATGACCGTCACGGCGCCCGCCACGAACAACACGGCTTCGCGGCGGTGATGTTCCAGGCTCACCTTCATAGAGGTCATATTGATCATGCCCGGGGGCATAAACCCGACGAATGCTACCAATACGGCCAGAAGAAAGGTATGCAGGTATTCCATTAGTTCTTTTGGGCCAAAACTGAACAAAAGCAGAAATTTCATCTGTAACCCCCGTCACAAAGCCGGAATAACAGCTTATAAAAGTGGGCTTGTACTGCTTTCTAGCCCTCCAGTTCCCCAAATGCCGCCAATACTTTTTCAATATCCTTTTCTGAGGTATAAGCCGATATTCCCAGCCTAGTCACCCCTCCATTTTCCAGTAAACCCAGTACTTCTGCGGCGCGTATGGCATAAAAATGGCCATCCCAGGCCAGGATGTTCCGGCTGGCCAGGTACTCGCATACCGTGTGAGGTGGGATGTCCCAGGTAAGGATGGCAAGGGTTGGCGCTCGTAAAGGGGCACTCATCGGAGGCCCGAGCACTTTTATACCATTCAGCCTGGACAGGCCATCATAGAGCTTCATCGCCAGCCCGATCTCATGGCGGTGCATGGCGTTCATCGCATCTACGAGCCTGGCCCGGTAGTGCTCACCTGAGCCAAAACCGGCAATGAAGTCAACGGCTGCTTTGACGCCGGCAAGTGCTGCATGGTTGAGGGTGCCGGTTTCGATAGCGTAGGGGGCCTCCTGCGCAGCCGTCCGCAGCCTGTCGGGCTGCAGCCTGTCCAGCAGCCCCGGGCGGCTGTATAGGATACCGACGTGCGGGCCATAGAACTTGTAGGCCGAGCAGAGCAGGAAATCGCAGCCGATCTTCTGAACGTCGATGGGGAAGTGGGGTGCGAAGTGTACGGCATCCAGGAGCAGCCATGCCCCAACCTCATAGGCCAGCTTGCGGGCTCTTTTGACGTCGTTCACCGTGCCCATGAAGTTGGATGCCATGCCCATGGCGATCAGCCTGGTACGCTCGTTGGCCTGCTCCGCCATGTGCCCGTAGTCCAGCATGCCGTCCTGCCCCAGCCGGATCTCTTTTACAATAATGCCTTGTTCGCGAAGGCTGAGCCAGGGCCCCCGGTTGCCTTCGTGGTCCAACTGGGTGATCAGCACCTCGTCTCCAGGCTGTAGGGCCCTGCCTATAGCACGGCTGAGCGAATAATTCAGCGTGGTCATATTCTGGCCGAAGGATATGGTGTGGGGCCCTTCGGCGCCCAGAAATTGGGCCATAGCCTCCCGGGTTCCGTCGACCACAGCATCGGTCTCCTGAGCGGTGATAAAGGCGCCGTGGGTGTTCGCATTGGAAACCCGATAGTACTGGCTGATGGCTTCGATAACCTGCTGCGGCACCTGCGTACCGCCGGGGCCGTCCATAAATACCAGGGCGCTACCATTGTGTTCCCGCTGAAGGGCGGGGAATTGCTTTCGGAATTGTTCGTTCATAAGTCTTGTTTCGTGCATTCTTTCATTCTGCCTTCCACCCTGGCCCCTTCACGAACCGGCCCGGCCTGGCGCCCGTATGCTCCCCATCCCTGAGCACCTGCACACCGTTGACAAAGACATGGCGGACGCCGGTGGCGTATTGATGTGGTTTTTCGAATGTGGCATGATCCTGGATTGTGGCCGGGTCGAAGATGACGATATCGGCGTAATAACCGGGTTTGAGCAGCCCCCGGCGGCTTATCTTAAGGTTGGATGCCGGTTGCGAGGTCAGTTTGCGCACGGCCTCTTCCAAAGAGATAGCCTTATCTTCCCGGACATATTTGCCCAGAAGCCGGGCGAAATTTCCATAGGCGCGGGGGTGGGGGTTCGACTTGAGGAAAACGCCCTCGGCTGCGGGGGCTCCGGCATCAGAGCCGAAACTCATATACGGGATGGCAATCTGCCTTAGGACATTCTCTTCCGACATGAGGAAGTACACGGTGCCGACGCGGCTGCCGTCTTCCACCACGAGGGCCATGGCTGTTTCTTCGGGGCTTGTGCCGCGCAGGGCGGCTACTTCGGCCAGGCTTTTACCAGTATAATGTTTGAGGCTGTCATTTTTGAATTCCACGAGCAGTATTCTATCCGGAGAGCCGGCAGCGAAATAGAAGTTTTCCCAATCCTGGGCGTCTGTATTCATTTCCTCGGCTACCTTTTTGCGGATGGCCGGGTCCTGAAGGCGTTTTGCCCAGGCTTCCAGGCCGCCTTCCTGCACCCAGGGGGGCATAGAAGCATCCAGGCCGGTGGCGCCGGCCACATAGGTGTACATATCGGTGCTGATCCGGGTTCCGGCAGCGCGGGCGCTATCGATCTTCTGGATGGCCAGCGCCAGTTTGGGCCAATTGTTGCGGCCGGCCGCTTTGAGGTGGTAGATCTCTGCCGGCACTCCTGCTTCATCAGCAATGCGGATCACTTCGTCAATGGCTTCCAGCAGTTGGTTGCCTTCGCTGCGCATGTGGGTAATATACATGCCCCCGTATTCGGCGGCCACTTTGCACAGTTCGATCATCTCGTCGGTATCGGCATAAAAAGCGGGGGCATAGATCAGGGATGAACCGATACCCAGGGCGCCTTCTTCCATAGCCTGCCTGGCGAGGCTTTTCATACGGCTGAGTTCCTCAGGCGTTGGCGGGCGGTCTTCATACCCCAATTCGTGGATTCGCAGGGTGGCCGCTCCCACAAAAGAGGCCACGTTGGGCGAAACGCCTTTGTTTTCCAGATACTGTAAGTATTCTCCAAGCGTCGTCCATTCGATGGGGTATTGGATATCGGCCTGCTCTTTGATCGCCAATGCTTTCATGGTGTCGGACAGCGGCCCCATCGACCAGCCTTCGCCCATCACTTCCAGGGTCACACCCTGCTTGAGGTCGCTCATCCCGCGGCCATCCTCGATCAGGCTTTCTGTAGCCCAGCTCAACATGTTGATAAAACCGGGGCTTGCCGCCAAGCCTTCCGCATCGGCCTCCTGCTTCGCCCTGGCGTTGCCCAGCGCTCCTATTGCAGCGATCGTATCTCCGTTGACCGCAATATCTCCTTCAATGGGTGAAGCGCCGGACCCGTCGTAGATAAGGGCGTTTCTGATGATGAGATCGTACTCAGGCGGGGCTTCTGCGCAGGAAAATATACCCGCGATCAACAGCAGGAGGAATGGGTGAAGCTTCATAGCTATTGTTTTGAACAAAATAGGGATTATCCGGCACACTGCAAATACGCCGTTGCCCGCCGATGGTAAAACGCACTGAAAGCCGTAATGCCGGTCACTTGCTTTCCGGGCGGCTGATCCTGAACACCCAGGCATACTGGCAGGGTGGCTTGCTACGGACGCTTTCCGGTATAACGACCTGGATATCCTTTCCCTTTTGCGACCATTTCAGCGTTTTATCTGTGCCGAGCAGTTGTATTTCGGTGCTTTTGGAACACTCGAAATTGCTTATCCGCAGGTTTGCCGGTGGGGCGGTTTCCCCTTCTGCGGCCCGGTAAATGGCATAGGTGTCACCTCCTTTCAGGGTAAATACGAGCTGCCCCTGTGCCCCGTACAGGCTGTCGCCCTGTGTTCCGTAGATGGCCTCGCCGTTCACCTGCATCCAGCCGCCAATTTCTTTCAGCCGATCGTAGGCCACGGGGTCCCACTCTCCGTCGGGCCCCGGGCCGATGTTGAGCAACAGGTTGCCGCCCCGCGAGACGATATCCGTCAGCAGGCGGATGATCGAAGCCGGAGGCTTGTAATGATCGTTGGGCACATAAGACCAGGAAGTACCCATGGTAATACAGCTTTCCCAGGGATAGGGCAGGAAGGTGTCGGGCACTTGTTGCTCGGGCGTTACGTAGTTCTCAAAAGGCCCTGTCACGGTGCGGTCGACGACCAGTAGCCCGGGCTGCCTTTGGCGGGCCATGGCAGCGAGGGCCGCCATGTCTATGTCCTGGCTATAAGGAATGCTCTTCTGCCAGCTGACGCTGGGGTCGATGGTTTCCATAGGGCGCACCCAGCCTCCGTCGAGCCAAAGGATGTCGACCTGCCCGTAATCTTCCATCAGCTCCCTGACCTGGTTATGGGTGAAGGATTTGAAGCTTTCCCAGCGCTCCGGGTATTTTGCCGGGTCGTAGGACGGATTGCGGTCTTTGGGTGGGAAATAACGCCACCAGTAATCGTCGCTATGCCAGTCGGGCTTCGAGTAATAAGCGCCCGTCATAAAGCCTGCTTGCCGAAAGGCTTCGAATATCTCACGGGTGACGTTGGCCCTTGGGCTGGCGGAAAAAGGCGTTTTGGCGTCCGTGATCCTGTAATCCGTCTGCCGGGTGTCGAACATACAGAAACCGTCGTGGTGCTTAGTGGTAAAAACGACGTACTTCATGCCGGCATCTTTGGCGGCAGCGGCCCATTTTTCAGGAGCGAACCGAACGGGGTTGAAGGAAGCCTGCAGGTTTTCATACGCTTTGACATAACCGTACCAGTTGTCGGCAAATACCCCGCGGCGCCGGCACCAGGGCTCGTCTTCGGGGCAAAGGCTCCAGCTCTCTACGATGCCCCACTGGCTGTAAGTGCCCCAGTGCATCATCAGGCCGAATTTGACGTCCTGCCAGTGGTGCAGCTTTTGAAGCACCAGGCTGTCGGATGGCCAGATATACCGGTGGCTAGCGTCGTGCTGCTGGGCGGGCAGGGAAATGGCGAGGAGAAGGAAGGACAGAAAGAACAGGTATTTTTTCATCATCGATGGTTTCGGTACATGGCAAAATTAATAACCTGTACCTAAAAAAAAAGCGCCACCCTGATAGATTCAGGATGGCGCTTTATCGTCATGTTCAGGCCAGGTGATGCCCGGCAGTCACATGATTAGTTGAAAATGTACCGTACACCAAGGCGCATCCGCCAACGGGAAGCGGTACCGGCGATGTCATAGCTGTCTTTGCCGGTCTTGGAACCGTTGCGGTAGGTGAACTTAGGCGTCGTGCCGTCGGCTTCGTAACCATCCAGCTGGTACAGGTAGTAGTTGTTGAAGTCGCCGCTCGGCGGGTTGTAGATCGCACCCCAGTTCTTGTTGATCAGGTTGCCCAGGTTGAACACGTCGAGGGACAACTGCAGGCGGTGCACGCTGCCACCGAGGTTGGCGCCCAGGTCCTGGCGGATGGCGAAATCAAAGATGTTGGTGAAAGGCGCCCAGGAGCCGTTCTTTTCGGCATATCCGCCACGGCTGTCTTTAAGGCCCTTATCGCTCTCGATGTAGGCGTTCAGGTTATTCCACTGTTCAGCAGCGGTAACGACCGTGCCATCGCTGAGGGTGTAGTCAACCAGGTTGATCTGGTCGGAAGAAGCCGGAACGAAGATCAGGCTGCGGTTGCGGCTGGTGCTGCCCGTTTCGTTGTTCGGGTTGCGGCCGTTGCTGCCTCCGATAACGTAAGAGAACGGAGTACCGGATTGGCCGTTGTAGAACAGCGAGAAGGTCGTAGCCGTATGGCCGTCAGCCGTCCAGTTGAGCTTGTACGACAGCGAAGACATGACGCGGTGGCCGAGTGCGAAGTCGGAACGGCCCAGAACGGGGGTATTGCGGCCGTCGATGCTGACCTGGCCCCGCCACTGAGAGGAGTTCTGTGAAGAAGTACCTTCGCTCACTGCCTGAGCGTCGCCATAGGTGTAGGCGAGCGTGGCGTTCAGGCCGAAACCGAATTTTTTGGCCAGTGCAGCAGTTACCGTATACGTATAACCTTCGTTGGTATTGGACCCTACGTACACCCCGGCGCTGTAAGTATTGTCGATGTTCGCGCGGTTATACACCGGGCGGTCGTCCGGCGACCCCGTCCAGTTAAAGTTCACGGTCGGGTCGGAGTTGATGTTGGTGTACAGGACGTTGTTGAGCGTCTTGGTGTAGGTTCCTTCCAAAGAAGCCTGGATGCCGCCCGGCAGTTCCTGGTCGACAGCGAGGTTGGTACGGAATACCTGCGGGTATTTGAAGTCCTTGGTAAAGATGTCGATCTGGCCGGAGGGTACGGCGAAGTTCGGGTCAGTGTACTGCTTCTGAATGTCAGAGATGAAGGCAACGGTGGGGATGCTGCGCTCATCAACGCGGCCGAGGGTCAGGCCGTTGTTGTTGAACATAGCGCCCGGCCATACGAACGGAATGCGGCTGGTGAAAATGCCCAGGCCACCACGCAGCACCGTGCTGCGGTCGCCATTGATGTCATAGTCGAAGCCAAGGCGCGGCGAAAACATCAGCTGGCCGTCGGGCGCCTTGCCTGCCTGAATGTCTTTGGCTACATCGTAGTACTGCTGCATTTTGGGCAGCGCCACATTGTTGAAGTTCGTGTCTTCAGCCGGGTCATCGGTGATGATCGGCAGGTCGACGCGGATACCACCGGTCAGGGTGAAGTTGCGGCTTATGGCGAACTCATCCTGTACGTACAGGCCCAGCTGCATGGCCTTGAATTCCGCAGCGGCTTTAGAGCCGTCGCCTGTCAGGTCGTCAACCAGAGAGTAGGCACGGTCGTATTCCTTGGCCGGCTGGCCGGTCAGGAAGTCGTTCAGGCTGGAGAAGCGGTAGGTGCCGTAGTTCTGGCCGATGAACAGGTTGTAAATGTTGTAGAATTCGTTGTGCGTACCGATGGTGAAGGTATGCTTACCACTATAGATCTTGAAGTTGTCGGTAATGGTCAGGATATCCTGGTCGAGGGCGTTACCCGTGGAGAATTCCTCGGAGCCGAAGGTGATCAAGCCATTGCCGTCTTCGATGTAGACATAAGGGAAGTCGCCGCCCAGCGGGTCGCGGTCGTCGCGAACCGTAGTATACCCCAGGATCAGGTTGTTGGAATACTTGTCGCCGAAGCGGGAGTTAAGTTCCACGGCCGACGAGTTGGTGATACTCGGGAAGAAAATGCCGTTGTTGGCATAGTTGATCCGGGTGCTGGAGCCACCAAAGCGGTCGTATTGTTCGGCCTTGGTGTACTGGTGGCGCAGCGTCAGGCGGTGGTTCTGGTTCAGGTTGATGTCGATCTTGCCGAACAGCTTCAGGCCTTTGAGCTGGTCGGAAGTGGAGCGGAAATCACCCGGGTCGTAATTGTACGTATTGCGCAGGAAGTCGCGCAGGTTTTCCAGGTCGCTGACGGAAGCGCGGTCGGCAACGGAAGTGTAGTTCTCTACCTCGAAAGGAATGGGCGTCTCATCGTCCTGGATCTCGACGTTGGCAAAGAAGAAGACTTTGTCTTTGACAATGGGGCCACCCAAAGAGGCGCCGTACAGGCTTTGGCTGAACTCGGCCAGTTTGGTGCGCTCAATACCGAGGCGGTCGGCCAGCTCGCCGTTAGTTTTACCTACCAGGTTCTCGTTCTGCATGAAGTAGTAGGCCGTACCCGTGAATTTGTTCGTACCGGATTTGGTAACGGCGTTGACACCGCCGCCTGCGAAACCGCCGAGCGTGACATCATACGGAGAAAGAACGACCTGGAACTGGTCGATGATGTCAATACTGAACGGCGAGATACCAGTCTGGCCGCCGTTGGTGCCCGAAGTAGCAAGGCCGAACACGTCGTTGTTCACAGCACCGTCGATGTAGATGGCATTGTAACGGTTGTTCACACCGGCGAAGGAGATCCCGTCACTGTAGCGGCCGGCCTGGGGTGTGAGGCGGAGGAAGTCGTTGATGTCCCTGTTCAGCGTCGGCATAGCGTCGATCTCATCGGTAGTGATCTGCGTACTGGCGCCGGAGCTTTGGCCGGTGATCCCTGCAGCGGCCACCACCTGGATGGCTTCCAACTGGACGGCTGATTCTTCCAGAGTAACGTCCAATTTGAAAGCTTCACCAAGACGGAGGAACACGTTCTCATAAACCTTGTCCGAATAACCCGTGTAGGAAACGGCGACCCGGTAAGGGCCACCGACCCGCATGCCGGGTATCCTGAAGTTCCCGTCAATGTCCGTAGCTGTACCGTACGTCGTCCCTGAAGGCTGATGGACTGCCAGGATATTGGCCCCGATGAGGGCCTCGCCGCTGGCATCCACGATGGCGCCCTGCATGGAGGAAGTGGTAACACCCTGAGCAAGTGCCAGCCCCTGTATAGACAATACCAGGAGCAACGTGCTCAGAACTTTCGTAAGCATGGATAATCTCATAAACTGTGAGTTTAATGAAGAAAATGTTGGTTGTTTTGTAGGGGCGAAATTAACTAGGAAGATGTTAAGCGAGTATTAATTTTTGGTTTTTTTGGCCAACGGCCCATTTCAGAGCTTGCCTGGAGGCCGCTTTGGGTAGCGAAAAAGTGGCATTTGTAGCTCAAAGGGTGGCCTCCAGGGAGGGAAAAGGCGCAGCGGGCAGCAATCACAGGCCGCTGGCTAAGAGGTAAAAGCAAGAAATGATCACCTGGTATTTTCTGAATTTTCAATACGCTACCTGGCTTCCGGGAGGGCGTTTCGGCTTTTTCGCTTTGCCTTTGATCTGCTCCCGCCATTTCAGTCCAGCCCCTTCGATCCACTTCCAGATGGTCCCTTCTGCAAGGTAGATGCCTTCCTGTTGCAGGAAAGCCTGCTGCAGGCGTTCCAGTGTCCATGCTTCAAAAAGGTGCCCGAGTGCTTTGGGCTTGGTGGCCGCCAGGGCGATCAGGGCTTCACGTATGTTGGGGCTGTGCCGCGCCGGGCGGCCGCTGCGCTGCTGGTCCTGAAGGCCAGCTACGCCCATGAGGTTGAAGCGCTCTACCCAGCGCCGCCCCGCTTCAAATGAGGTAAACCCGACCGTATAACCGGCCTGTGCGGGCGTAAGGCCCGGTTCGTCAATGAGGCGCACGAGCAGCTTGGCACGGCGGACGACCTCCGCCGGCGATTTTTTACTCCGCGCCAGGCTCCTGAGGAGGTTTTCTTCTTCGGGGCTTATTGCTCTCAATCTGGCTTTCGACCGCATAGTTTTTTTCTAAATCGACGTAAAATGGAAGTATTGGCCACATCGCGAAATTATCTTTTTTTTTGACTCCTTGTGCCGTAACATTTACATAAATTTAAATAACAGGTTCCGGCCTTTTGCCTGCAATCCCCTATTTTTGTCCGGTATTGTTCTCCCAAAAATTTATACCATTACAAAACCTTGATTATGAGATTGAACCATTACTCCTTATTGCTGGCTTTGCTGCTCAGCGCTCTTTCCGTTTTTGGCCAGCAGCATGTTGCGGTCACCGTTCAGAGCAATTCGTTCACCCCCAAGGATATTACCATTTCAGTGGGGGATACCGTCACCTGGACGAACATCGGCGGTACCCATAACATCAATGGAACCCAGGCTACCTTTCCGGATAACCCGGTAGGCTTTACCAGCGGTGTAGCTTCCAGCTCGCCCTGGACGTACTCATTTGTTTTCAATACGCCTGGCTTCTATGACTACCACTGCGACCCGCATTTTAGCCTGGGCATGACGGGCACGGTCACGGTTCAGGCGCCGCAGGCCACCAGCCTTATCCTGACAGGGGTGTTTGACGGCCCGCTTTCCGGAGGGCTTCCCAAAGGCATTGAGCTGTATGTGCTGGACGATATCGCCGACCTGAGCGCTTACGGCGTTGGCTCGGCAAATAACGGCAGCGGTTCCGGCGGGGTGGAATATACTTTCCCGGCTGTCTCTGCCACGGCAGGCTCTTACCTGTACCTGACGGCCACTGAATCCGCCAGCTTTAATGCCTTCTTTGGCTTTGACCCCGATTTCGTCGACGAAGGCAGCCCGGCTTCCGTTTCTATCAACGGCGATGATGCGATCGAGCTCTTCCTCAATGGAGCGGTAGTGGATGTCTTCGGAGAAATTAACGTAGACGGTACCGGCCAGCCCTGGGAATACATGGATGGCTGGGCCTACCGCGTCGATGGCACCGGCCCCGACGGGAGCACTTTCGTGTTGTCGAACTGGATGTTCAGCGGCATCGATGTGTACGACCCGGCAGCGACGAATGCCGCCGCTAACCCGGCGATGCCCGTGGGCACCTACGACCCCAACGGTGCGGTGTCGCTGGCGGCTAACGACGACCAGGCGATGTCCATCAATGGGCAGCCCATTACGATCCACGTGCTCGCCAATGACGTTACGCCGGCGGCCATTACCAGCCTGACGATAACGATGGGCCCTGACAACGGCATGGCCTCCGTAATGCCCGATAATACTATCCTGTATACGCCGGCCGACGGTTTCTGCGGTTCCGACAGTTTCGTATATGAGCTTTGCGATGCCAATGGCTGCGAAACAGCAACCGTTTCGATCGATGTGGCCTGCTATCCGGCCTATAGCATCGGCCAGGTGAATACAGTGGATGCCGAAGGCGTGGCCGATTCGTTGGGAGTAATTTGTGAACTACACGGTATCGTGTACGGGGTAGACTTGCAGGCGAGTGGCTTACAGTTTACGCTCATAGATGAAAGCCATGATGGCATTGGCGTTTTTAATGGAAGCAGCGAGCTCGGTTATACGGTTCAGGAAGGCGACGAAGTAGTTGTGTTAGGAGAGATAGGCCAGTTTAGGGGCCTTACCCAAATAGTAGTTGAATCGATCGAGCTGGTTTCAACCGGTAATGCGTTGTTCCCTCCTACCATTGTAACCGGGCTGGGAGAAGATACGGAATCCCAGTTGGTCAAACTGGAGGCCGTCAGGCTTGTAAACCCGGCCCAATGGGATTCTTCCATACCCAGCGGTTTTAATGTCGATGTTACCAATGGAACGGATACATTTGCGGTGCGTATCCACGAAATGGTAGACCTGTATAATATGCCCGCACCTCAGGGGGTCTTCAATGTGGCCGGCCTGGGCGGCCAGTTCGACAGCTCTTCGCCCTATCTGGAAGGGTATCAGTTGCTACCGCGTTATATGGAGGATATCGACGTGATCAGTGCGGTTAAGGAAACGACAAACGAGGCATTAGCGAATATTTTTCCAAACCCAACGCAAGACTTGCTGACAATTGAGCTGAATGCAGCAGTGAGCATAATCACCATCACAGATGCCTTGGGGCGGGAATTATTACGGATCAGCCAGCCGGGCAGTAGGGAAACGATCAGCCTCGGCCATTTTCAACCTGGCCTGTACGTAGTAGTCGTGAGAGGGGAGAGAGCCTGGGCCGAAAAACTTATTATCAGCCGTTAAATGCTGGTTGATGGCCTAGAGAAGTAAAAACGTGGATCATCCCGAACTTTCACTACGAAAATCCGGGATGATCCATGCATGAATATTTAGCGGCCTGTTATTCCACTTTGACGACTTTTCTGAACGCACAAACCTCGCCGCGTTTTCTTACCATCACCAGGTATACACCAGTTGATAAATGTTCTAGCCCATCAATGTTCAGGCTATTGTCTCCTGCCTCGAATGCAACTTCTTTTCTGAGTATCTCTCTGCCCAGATTGTCGAATAAGAGTATCTGGCCGTCGAAAGGCGAAGCAATATTGAAGGCTTTAATATCAATACTGGATACAAAAGGATTGGGATAAATTACGATCTTCTCTTCATCCTTATCCTCCACACCTCTGTTGATGGGTGGGCCGTTTCTAAGGGCTCCCTCGCAGGTTATGCTGAAATGATACTTAGATCCGGACTGACAAGGTGAAACGGTGATCGTAATGGCATGCCCTCCGGTTATGGTATAGTTCACCGTTTGCCAGCCATTGGTCCCCACGCAGGGAATATGGTCTTGTATGCCGCTACCAGATATAAAGATCTCATCTTCTCTGGTTAAGGTGTTGTATGAAAACTGGATGACTGTGCCGGGAGCCAGGTCGTGATAAAAATTGTAGGTGTTAATCCCGCTGCCTCCATTTACTTCTTCGTAAAAGCCGCAGATCTCTTCATTCAGGTAGCAGTCACCTTCAATGCATTGATAACCAGGAGGGCAGGAAGGTTCGCATTCGGGGCTTTCGACACAAATGCCCTCTATACAAACGCCATACAAACATTCCCCGTCGGGGCATTCCTGATAACAATTGCCATCTACACAGACAAATCCAGGGGGGCAGTCATTATCACTTTGGCACGGGTCGGGGTTGGGGGTAGTCGGGTCGTCCCATACTATTTCCTCGCAGCTTTCTTCCTGGGCCCAGGTAGCAAGCAAAGGTTTGTCCATTGAGAACCCATAAACGTCCAGGGCATCAAATAAGCACCAACCTGAATTTTTGCACCAGGTATTGAGGGAAGAACCAAAAGGCTGTAAACCAGGTAGTTCGGCAATTGCGCTATTGGCGGGAACTTCAACTTCATGTATGATAGCCGTACCGTTATCATCAAAATCCATGATCGTCAACGTGCCTCCTGAATTGCAGGGGTTGGAATAATCGTTAGGCACAAAATCAAAGAAGGTGAATTGCCAATTTCCAAAACTGGAGCAGGCATCCTGGTCGTTACCAAAAATGTAGTTCGTTTCAGAGCTGCACACCTCACATCTCCAAGCTCCGAAATAAGAATTAGAAAACAGGGGCCATTGCTCCAGATAGCTGTAATTAAACCAAAAATCATCATTAAATCCGACAGCATCGCTGTAGTTGGTCGGGCCGTAGAAGTTTATTTCGATTTCGTTCACACAGTTTTGCCCCATACTGGCCCCATTTCCCGTGTATGTGACCTTAATGAAATAGGTTCCGGGTGATGGCGGGTCCCAGCTGTCATCCCCAGATACCCATTCTATCTCATCGTAGCCCGGGCTGTTGGGGATTACCTCGAATACACTGGCCGTGTTGTTTGGGTATAAGACGGTAATGGTGCCCGTCCAGCAGTTAAAGGTAGGGGCAACGGTGTTCAGGTCAACCCAAACCGATGAACAGTCGCTGTCAAACAAGCCACAATCTGCGTCGAAGCACTGTTCACCAACCCATAGCCGGAAGTAAGGCAGGTCGTAAAAATAGCTGCCATCGTATGCATCCGAATATCCTTCGTATTCTACATCACAACTTAAACCGAAACAGCAGTTGGTATGCAGCCTGGTGTTTAGCGAACCATATTTACATTTATTGATTGACTCGAAGCGCACTGACCCGGCAGGGACACCGTAGATGTAGAATGGGTTTTGGCCTGTGTACTCAACAATCTGAGTATAATTGGCTTCAGAAGGGTGGGCAGCTTCCACCATCGTAACTTTAATATAATACGGAGCATTGTTCCCTACGGCGTATATATTGATCTTATAGGTGTGTTCCTGCCCCACGCCGCAGGCCCCTTGGATGTCTCCGATATGTTCTACGTCAAAACTGAAACCGGCGTCGGGGAAGGTACAGGTGGGGATCATGCCAAAAGAACCCGAATAAACACAGCCATTCGCGGCAGTGTATGTGAAATAGAAGGTGCTTACGTTGCTATACTGAGATGGTATGCTAATATCTCGGTAATTGCTGCCGTATACCGTAAACGTGCTTACAATGACGGGGGTCATTTGCGGTGAGGTAGAAACCGCAATGGTGCCTCCTCCTTCCAAAACATCACTGCTTATTCTCACCTGAGCAACACCGCCGCCATAGAATGAGTTATTAAAATGCCATAAGACTTCTACATCATAATCGAAGCCTTGTGTTATCCCATTTACAGTATAGGATTGTGTTATGGAACAGCCTCCGGAGGTAGCTGTAACCGTATAATCGCCACTGCATAACCCACTGATATCTTGAGTTGTAGCGCCATTGCTCCACGTATAGCTAATTGGCCCCGATGCAGTTGCTTCAATATTGATACTACCTGTGCATGATGTGCCGCAACCATTTTCTGTTACGGTTGCGTTTGTGATCTTCAGTGTTGATGCCGGAACGTTATAACAATCCACTTTCGTGCACCCGGCAGCATCCGTTACGGTAACACAATAGTTCCCGGCTACCAGATTGAAAATATCTTTCGAAGTTTTTCCATTACTCCATTGATAGCTGAAAGGAGCAAGCCCTCCGTTTACGTTGAGCAATATTGAACCATAAGACTGGTTACAAACCTCTTGGATATCGGCGCTCAGGTTCATGCCAGCGTTGCCGTTAACTGCAAAATACAGCTCCCGCCTGCAGCCTTCCTGGTCGATGACACTTACGATATAGCAGCCGGGGCCCAGGCCATTGATGGATGGTGAATTATTTGGAAAAACCGTGACCGGATAGTAACAGGTTCTCCATTCATAATTGTAAGGAGGAGTACCGCCGGAAGCGGTAACCGTGGCAGTAGCCGTTTCGCCTTCGCAAACAGAACTGGGGCTGACAGCCACGCTGGCTTCAATGGCCTGCTGGCCCCAAAAAAGCGTTGTGGCATAATCGGTACAACCAAAGGCGTCTGTTACGATCACTGTCCACCAGCCAATCGGGATGTCTGTAATAGTTTGGGTATAATACATGGGTGTTCCATAATAATCATTCCAGACGAAAGTATAAGGCCCTATACCACCCGTGACAATGGCTGTTAGCTCACTATTATAGCCTCCTACGCAGCCAAGCTCGTTGACTGAAATGGACACATTTAAGTCTCCCGGGCATTCGTAACCCAGCAGGATGCATTCTGTAGCGTTGAAGCAGCCCGGAGAAGTAACAGTCAGGCAATAGTCGCCTGGTACGAGCCCGTTGATGTTTTGGGTATTTGCCGTGAAGCCATTGGGGCCTTCCCAGGAGAAGGTATAAGGCGGGGTGCCGTCCGAAGCGGTAGCATTTATTGCACCATCCGATGCATTGGGGCTTGACACAGGCGTGGCGTTAAGTGACAGGTTAAGCGGCCTGCTTTGCTCTGTTAATGTTTTACACCTTACTTCAGTACAGGCGTCTACAGAGGTGACCGTTACGCAATAGTCGCCGGCAGGTAAATTATATACCGACACGGTCGTTGCACCGTTGCTCCAGGCATAAGAATAGGCTTCATATCCCTGATCCAAAGGAGCCGATAGCGCACCATTGCTCTCGCCGGTACAGGGGTATGCAAGTATGAACATCTCATAGATCATAGGCGGGCAATCTTCATTACTGCAACCGGGCTTATTTAATAAATCGAAGCAAGCCTCACCTGTACACCCATTGACATCTTTGACCGTGACGCAGTACGTGCCTGCTGTAATGTCTTCAAGGGCAGAACCTGCCTGTCCGTTATTCCAGACATAGTAATACGGGCCTGTACCGCCTTCGACACTTGCTACCTCCAAATGCCCAAAATGTTCTCCAGGGCAAGGCTGGCTTGCGTCGAATGTAATCGTTAATGGATTCGCATCCTCCTCATTTACCTCTACGCATCCTTCGTAGAAACAGCATCCGTCAATGGTTTCAATTCTAAAGCAATTCATCCCCAATGTTCCATTGTGAATATTTGTACCCAGGATGTATTCATCGCCATCCCACCATCCGACATAGAATTGGCTTCCCAGGCCGACTAAGGTAATAATGGCATTACCGTCACAATCAACTTCGACTTCTTCGGTAAAATCCTCAATTCCATCACAGGAGTCCAGTATTGACCTGATGCTAGGATGTGTTGGCGCCAGGTGGGATATTTCGGAAGTACAGGAAGGGCAGGCCTCAAAGGTGTCACTGCCTTTCAGTGATGGGTCATTTACCCAGGAATTTGCGCCGTTTCTTACAGGTATATCTATTGAACCACCGATGTCATTACCATTTGTCAGGTTGTACACATCGATCAATGGGTTATCGTTTAAGTCTGTCCCTCTGAAGTTGAATTCATAACATTCGTCATTATACGTTATAGGGGGGGCTGTGTAGACGAGGTTATTATTAGGGCTTTTTGTCATGGGGATCCAGCCGGACCAAAAACCAAGGGGAGGCCTGTATCTGTATTCCAATCCGGACATTTCCTCAGATACGGTGGCCTCCACGTATGCGAAAGGCCCTAGCAGCGAATTATTAACGGCCGCTTTATCATTTGTTAACACCCCATCGGCAGCGCCGGAGGATTGGTCCTGTTGCTCTCTTATGAAATCCACTATTGCCCAACCCAGATAGGAGTTGAGTTTAAACCTGGTTATAAATGGTTGAAAATTATCTACTTTTATTACATTACTTCCATCATCTCTATTGCCATTGGCATCCAGGACGCTGAAATCAACATCGTATTTTCTATCCGGATATAAAGCATCCGCCGGGATATCACAATCCGATGTAGAATTTGAAATGTGCTGTCTCGTCTTCCAGATGCCTCTGTCTATTGTTTTATGGACATAGGTGAACTGGTCGTTATTCAATCTGTGTAATTTTATAAAATCATGATTGCCATAAAACGCTGACAGCCCGGCGGCCGAGTTGTACTTCGTATTGAAAAAAGTACTCCAGTTAGGTTTGTGGGCCTGCCGTAGTTCATCAAATTCGAGAAAGTATTTAGCTACGTCGTCAATGTAATAGACACAGCTATAGATACCCAGGCCTTCTCCAATACTTTGCGTGTGTGCAGTTACCCGTGTATCTCTGACGTGAATAGTAGGTAAGATGCTGCCGTAAACAGCGATAGAACTGCTATTATATACGTGTACAGGCCCCTGGCTATCCGGCCTGTCCATTTTGTGAATTTTACAGGAGTTGAAATGCCAGGCCGTTAAGCCATTACCTGCGCTAAATATTACCCCTGAGCCATTATCCATCGGCTCAAGAATAATATCGTTCAATTCTACATCATAGGTGTCGTTGTACCCAGGAGGAGGGTTGACGTAGTCAGAGGTAGTTTCCCGGAGCGGGTCCACCAGATACCAGTCGCAGCCCAGGCATGCCCTTTCCCACATTTCGAAGTGGAGGTGATTTCCGGCGATAATGGTGCCTATAGCCTGGCCTTGGGTAATACTGGAGCCATCTATAATTCCGTTTACGGCATCTGTAGTATCTCCATATCTTACTTTTTTTAAATAAGTATTGGGGCTGTTCGGCAGTACAAAATCATGTCCGGTGATTAAAAAGTTGGTACTGCCAGCCGCGTCCTCTATTACGTCGCCGTCCAGGATGGCTAAAAAGTCATTATTATTTGCGACATTCAGATCCAATGCACCGTGAAACTGGCTATGCCTTTCTGCAAAGGTGCAATTGATTTCATTATAACCTGTTACTGTTGAACTTACCGGCCAGGAAGGCTGCTGTGCATAATTTTTACAGATGACAAGGCAGAGGATAAGCAATAAGCTAATGGGTTGATAGGTGCTATTTGATTTCATATCTGTATATTTTTTTGTTTGCAATGGATTGGAAAAAATATTGGTTGGAATTATTAAAGAGTAACCGGAGCTCAGGGTTATTCATCTGATAGATGATTGCTCCAGTATGTATATCTTGTATGGCCCACTGATGGCGCCCCACTCCATAAGAGAGGATATCATCCGCGTCATTTATATAAAAACTATGCCCTACCGTTTTCAAAACCACATTTTTGCCTTTATATAAATAGGAAATGTTATTGGCCAAAAGCATGTATTCAAACCGGTCGCTGACGACTACTGGGCCGTAACTCGTACCATTATCTCCTGTGAGTTTGTTGAAATCATCTTTCAGCAATAGGTTGCCGGAGGAGTCATAGACATAAATGGGGCCACTCACACCGCTCGACAGGCCGAAATGTGATCTGGGTTTATTGATATAAAATATTGGCATGTACAGCTCGGCGCCCAATTCGCTCGTTTGCTTAAGCGTAGCGCCATCATCATCGAAAAATAGCAGCATTTTTATACCTCCTCCGTGGGGTGTCCCCAGCGCGACTAAATACGTATGGCCCAGTTTGAATAAATCGGATATATAAGATTCAGGAGAGCTGTCATCCTCCCCGGTGTCGGCCTGAGAACGAACCTCGTCCAGTGATGATGTTATTTTGCTAATTATATTTTTTTGGAAAGCGTCTGGGAGAGAAGAAAATTCAACATGCGCGCCCGCATTGTTGACCTTGCCATAATCTTTTTCTTCATACACCTCCATTAGCTTTATCTTGGGGCAGCCTTCTGTCTGGCCCGTATTTTCATCAATTGTAAAAATGGACGTAGAGGAATTCGCCTTGGGCGTCAAGGCTTCCATTGATGCGATTATAGCACTGTCATCGCCTGCGTTCGCCAGGCGTTCATTGCTGCGCTCAGTACGCAATGCCTGTAAGGCGGAATCTTTTTCAAAAATACCCTTTCCACGATGCGCATCATCTGGGATATCCGGTTTGGCCTCGGAATGCCCTGCTAATTGGGCATCATGCTGTGGCTGGTTTTTGGTGCCGTTGCATGATGCTGAAAACCAGGCTATTGACACCCCGGCGATGTAAAGGGAAAGCCTGCGGCTACTCAGTTTTTTATTCATAATATTATATTTATTGAAATGGATTAACATCATCTGGAAACACTTGAGAAATTGATTCTATATTATCATTAGAGCTTGTTGGCATCAGAAAGGCTGGCCTCCAAGCAAGCTCTGAGTGAAAGCAAATACAAAGCAATCCTATACATGGCTTGTAATATCAATACCGCGCATAGGCATATAACATCCGGATAAACCTCTGCATAAGAAGCGATATTTAAATACCTTTTTCGCTTCATTATGAAGAAAGTATATAGCCGGAGATTTGATAAAAGGCCGTCAGAATTTTAATAGAAACATGTACTTAGGCTGTTCATATCAGAGTTGAGCCTCAACAAGAAGAAAGTAAAGTGGTTTGGGTTAAGAATGACGCTATAGTGAGCGCCGAAAACCAAAAACTTTAAAACGAATTCTTTGGACAATACGCAAAAAGCAGATTCACAATGATAGTATATTTTTTATATTTACAAAAATAAAATAAGATAAAAATATTTTTATGCCAGGGGCATAACGGCATGAAGAAAAAAGCGCGTTATGTGGTTTTGAGATTTATAGGAATAATCAGTAAGTTTATGCATTGTATTTTTTTTTGATCTGTATGTCAAAAAAAGTTGTTTTTGGAGTAGTTCTTTCCGGCGGTGGCGCGCGAGGCATCGCCCACATCGGCGTTCTGCAGGCCCTGGAAAGCCGGGGTTATGCTCCGGTGGCGCTGTCGGGCGCCAGTGCCGGGGCTATTATTGGGGCGCTGTACGCTGCCGGGCGAAAGCCTTCAGAAATACTGGATTTCGTGAGGCAGGCCAGCTTGTTTAAGCTCTTCAAAGTAGGGCTGCCTTATTCCGGCCTGACCAAACTCACCTACCTGCGAGACAAACTGGCTGAGTATATCGAGGAAGACAGTTTTGAGGCCCTGGAAAAGAAATTGTTCGTCGCCGTCGCTAACCTCAATACCGGGCAGTGTGAGATCCGCAGCAGCGGAAAGTTGTTCGATGTCGTGACGGCCTCTTCGTCCATTCCTCTGGTCTTCCAGCCGGTCGAAATCGACGGGCAGCTCTACGTGGACGGCGGCCTGCTCGACAATATGCCTGTGGAGCCCCTGCGCCCTGTGGTGGATGTAGTGCTTGCTGTCAACGTCATGCCCCAGGTTGAGGTGCCCAATAAAGCCGTGCAGAATGTCTTCGGCGTCGCCCAACGTTGCTTCGACCTGGGCATACTGGCCAATACCCGCCCCAATATCGAACGCTGCGACCTGCTGGTCGAGCCCAAGGCAGTACACGCTTTCAATATCTTCCAGTTGAACCGCTACCAGAAGCTCTACGATATCGGTTACAATGCGATGATGGAGAAAATGGGAGAGTTGGAGAAATTGCTTGGGGACAACTGATTTGTCGCGCGACGTGCGGCATCAATTCAAATACACCGCCAATTCCTCCACGTCCTGTATCTGTACGTCGATATCGTCCATCAGGGTGGTGGCCAGCGACAGGCCTACGTAATCGACCATGATAGGGAAGGACTTGTGGGTGCGGTTGACCAGTACAGCTACCTCTACTTTTTTTGGCAGGATATCCAGGATGGGTTTCACAGCATAGAAGATCGTACGGCCGGTATTGGCCACGTCGTCGATCACGATGATGGCCTTGCCGTTAAGGCCTTCTAACGGCATTTCAACACTAACTTCCTGGCTCAGGGGAGCAGCGGGGTTGAGCCTGATGCGGGTGAGGGTGAGGTGTATATCCGTTATTTTTTGCAATTCCTCCAGTATCATGCGGGCGAAGCCCATGCCGGTGTTATTGATACCGGCCAGGATGATCTCCTGTTCTTCGAAATTGTTCTCCAGGATCTCGATGGCGAGCCGTTTGATCTTCTGTTGGATCTGCTGCTGGTCTAGGATTTTCATTCGGCACTCATTTTACCGGAGCTAAAATTATCACTTGCCGGGCACATTGAGGCACAATGTGGCAAATCATTTCTATTTTAGCCCAAAAGGAGGCGAAAGGCGGCCGATATTTTCGGCAAAATATTTCGCTTCTTCGATGCTCGGTTTTATTTTAGCGAAAATTCGCTATTTGCTTACAAACATGCTCCTATGGCCCAACAGCTCGTGTTTATCCTGGTAAGTGCCGCCGCCATTGGCCTGGCCTGGCGGGCATTCATGCGCGTTCGTCGTTACATACTCCTGGGGCAGGAGGAAGACATCTCCGGTGATGCGGGGCAGCGCTGGCGCAACGTCCTGCTGGTGGCATTCGGCCAGCAGAAAATGTTCAAGCGATGGTTGCCGGCGGTATTTCACCTGTTTATTTACCTGGCGTTCCTCCTTACACAGGTAGAGCTCATCGAGATAATCATAGACGGGGTATTTGGCCGGCACCGCTTTTTTGCGGATAAGCTGGGTGGGTTTTACACCTTTGTGATCGGTTTTATCGAAGTGTTGTCCATTCTGGCCTTTATAGCGACCATAATCTTTCTGGCCCGCCGTAACCTGCTGAAGGTGTCGCGTTTCTGGAAGCCGGAGATGAAGGGCTGGCCCAGGCTCGACGGCAACCTTATCCTGGTGTTCGAGATGATCCTGCTCATCGGCATTTTCAGCATGAACGGTGCGGATGTGTTATTACAGGAGCTGAACCCGGCTCATTACAAAGATACCGGTACGCTGGCAGTGAGCAGCTGGCTGGGCCCTATGTTGTTCGGCGGCCTCGATGCAGGCAGCCTCGTTGTCGTTGAGCGCTTTGGCTGGTGGCTCCACCTGCTCATGGTGTTCGTATTCCTCAACTATCTGCCTTATTCCAAGCACCTGCATATCCTGTTGTCGTTCCCCAATACCTATTATGCCGGCCTCAGGCCTCGCGGAGAGATGGAAAACATGCCAGCCATCATGAACGAAGTGAAAAGCATGCTGGGCCTGGGAGAGCCGGCGGCTGACAACGGCGAAGAGCTTCCCGAATTTGGGGCCAACGACGTTTTTACTCTGAGTTGGAAAAACATCATGGACGCTTACAGCTGTACGGAATGCGGGCGCTGTACCGCAGTATGCCCCGCTAGCCTGACCGGTAAGAAGCTATCGCCACGTAAAGTGCTCATGGATATCCGCGACCGGGCGGAGGAGGTTGGGCGCAATATCGATAACGGCAAGGAGGAATTTGCCAAAGATAAATCGCAGCCCGTTTCCAGGCAGAATTATGAAGATGGTAAGTCCCTGTTCGATTACATCAGCCCCGAGGAACTGCATGCCTGCACCACCTGCAACGCTTGCGTGGAAGCCTGCCCGGTGCTGATCAGCCCGCTGGAACCCATCCTGAAGATGCGGCGTTACGAGATACTCACTCTTTCGCAGGGGCCCTCCGACTGGCTGCCCATGTTCAACAGTATGGAAAACAGCGGTTCCGCCTGGGCTATTGCGGACGACAGGGATAAGTGGGCGCAGGAAGCCATGGGAGGGTAGCGGCTGTAGTTTGGGGTGAAAGTTATTTCCTGGTTATTTGGGGGCGTATAGATAAGCGCTTTTTAGGTGCGTATTTGGAGGAAAGTGGAAAAATAATAATGATTTTTATAATGATATCCCGAATAATCATTATAAAAACCATCATAATAAATTTAATGATCATAAAAGTAATGATTATAAAATTCATTTTTAATCACCTTTGCCACTAATTATGTATAAAACCGCCTGGTGGCTTGCCTTGTACTACATTGAAGTATAATGAAAAAATACATATATGGATCAACTCCAGATACCTACAATGGCTGAGCTGGCCTCCGAAGGGAAAGAACCCGAGATCCTTTTCTGGGTGGGCTGCGCCGGCAGCTTTGATGCCCGCGCCCAGAAGGTGACACTGGCGTTTTGCCGTATCCTGAACGAAGCAGGTATCAGCTTCGCCATCCTGGGCAATGAAGAACAATGCACGGGCGACCCCGCCAGGAGGGCCGGCAACGAGTTCGTCTTTCAGATGCTCGCCCTGCAGAACATCGAAATACTGAATGGGTATGCCGTCAAAAAGATCGTTACCGCCTGCCCGCACTGTTTCAACACCCTCAAAAATGAATATCCGGCCCTTGGCGGCCATTTCGAGGTGCTCCACCATACGCAATTCCTCCAGCAACTGATCGACGCGGGGCGCATACGGATGAAAGAGGGCGGCAGCTTTAAAGGCAAACGCATCACGTACCACGATTCCTGCTATCTGGGCCGGGTGAACGGCGTGTACGAAGCTCCCCGGAAAGTGCTGGAAGCGCTCGACGCAGAACTGGTGGAAATGAAGCGCTGCCGTACCAATGGCCTCTGCTGTGGCGCCGGCGGCGCCCAGATGTGGAAGGAGGATGAACCCGGCAATAAGCGCATCAACGTCGAGCGGGCCGAAGAGGCGCTGGAGACCGGCGCCTCCGTCATCGCTTCCAACTGCCCCTTCTGCCTGACCATGATGCTGGACGGCGTAAAGGCCAAAGACAAACAGGACGATGTGATGGTGTACGACCTGGCGGAACTGATCGTGAATAACCTGGCCGGGGAATAACGCTCCTCAACCTGTTACTCCCAAAAGCGTTGTTCTATATGACAACAAAAACGAGTAACGAATTACGAATATCAATGACACCCTACGATACCCTCCCCGACACCACCCGCGTCTGGATTTACCAGGCCAACCGGCCTTTTGAGGAAAAGGACATACCTGCCATCCGGCAAAAAATACAGGCCTTCGCCCAGCGCTGGGTGAGCCACAACCGGCAGCTCCGCGCTTTTGGCGACTTACTGCACCAGCAGTTCGTCGTGCTGATGGTGGATGAAAACCAGGCCGACGCCAGCGGCTGCTCTATCGATAAGTCGGTATACTTCCTCAAACAGCTACAGGCCGAATATGAGGTGGACCTCTTCGACCGCATGACGTTCACCTACAAAGACGGCGCTCAGGTCGTGACAGCCACACGAGATGTTTTCGCCCGGCTTTACCGCGAAGGCCAGATCAACGACGACACCCTCGTTTTTGACCCCCTGGTAGATAATAAAGGAGATTTCGATCGCGCCTGGGTTAAACCCCTCGGCCAGAGCTGGCATAAGCGTATGGTATAACCCGTACCTCCAACCTTCTGGTTGGAGTAGTCCATATACCTACTCCGACTAAAAAGTCGGAGGTACGGGATAGCCCGTACCTCCAATCCCGGCCAGCCCGGCCAGGCTCTTCCGCTTGGAGTAGCCGCTATATGCCTACTCCGACTAAAAAGTCGGAGGTACGGGGCAGTCATCCGGAAAAGTGAAGCCTTGATAGAAAAAAAGTGAACGGAATACGGCTTTCCGGTATATTTGAATGGTTTGTGCAAAATTTCAACCAGATGATCGGAAAAGTAAAAAAATGGCTGGGGATCGAAGGGGTTAAACTCGAACTCGTTCTTCCCGAAGAAGTGGAAAGCAGCGAAAAACGCATTAACGGCTCCATCCGCCTGATGTCGATGAACCCCCAGACCGTGACCGGTATCAAGATCGTGCTGATCGAAAAGTACTCCCGCGGGCGCGGCAAAGAAAAGCTGATCGACGAATACGAATTGGGGCAAACTTATATCGACAACACCTATGAGGTGCCTGCGGAAGAAGTCGTCGAGTTCGATTTCGAGCTGCCGTTTTCCCTGCTGAAGTCCAACATGGAAGAATTCGGCAAGCGCAATTTTCTCTTTGGCGGCATCGCCGGCATGGCGATGAAACTTCAGGGGGTGAAGTCTGAATACAGGATTGAGGCCGAAGCCGAAGTAAAAGGCGTGGCCCTGAACCCCTTCGACCGCAAACCGGTCAATATCAAGCGATGAGCAGAGGGGCTTTGCCAGCCCTATTTATTCCGTTGCCTTTTCTGTATTGAACTGCCCGCTCTTGCTGGCTTCCTCCG
Source organism: Lewinellaceae bacterium (assembly GCA_020636255.1). Taxonomy (GTDB): domain Bacteria; phylum Bacteroidota; class Bacteroidia; order Chitinophagales; family Saprospiraceae; genus JACJYE01. The sequence goes on along the minus strand of JACJYE010000004.1, from coordinate 448,689 downwards.
CTTTGGCCTTGTTCTTTTCCTCCAGCATCTGCAGGATCTCTTCATCCGTTTTTCCCAGGTTTTCCAGTACGGCCCGTGCGTCTTCCGCAAAGTCGTGATCCGGGTATTTGGCCAGAAATTCTTCGTATAACACCCTGGCTTCGTCGTAGCGCTTGAGGTCGTTGTCGAGCGTGAAGGCGCGCATGAAAAGTGCCAGCGGAGCTTTTTCATACTCGGGGTAACGCGTATTGATCTTTTCGTACAGCTTCAGCGCTTTGGTAAAGGCGCGTACAGAACGGGATGCTTCTGCGGCATCGTATAACAGGCGCGGGGCATCCGGGCTATTGGGCAGGATCATGGCGTACAACTCGCAGGATGCAATGTAATTATTGGTGATGCGGTAGTCGTAGCGCTTGAGCGAGTCGTTGAACATCTGGCTGGCCATCATGTCTATCCGGCTGAGGGGAGCAGGGGCGCTGGCCGGCAACTTTTCCTGAGCTTTTTTGGCTGCTTCTGTGCCGGGAAAAGCTTCTACCAGCGCCTGGAAGACGGTGGTGGCGCTTTCTGGGTTGAGCAGGTTGTCCAGGAATAACTCGCCAAGGAACCGGATGGCCTGTGGCGTGTTGTCGGATTCGTAATACCCGTCGATGGCCTGGCCAAGCAGGGTGGCGGCTCCGGAAAAGTGATTCTGGCGGAATTGTAGTGCCGCTGCGCGGTACAGATACCGTGGGTTGTAATCCGCATCATCAGGGTATTGGGCGGCATAGTCCTGGTAAAGCTTGATCAGCGTTTCGGCATCTTCAGTGCTGGGGTTGGCCTCCATGGCCTTTTCCAGTTGAGCGATCTGCTCCCGGGCCCTGCCTTTTTCCGACTGGCAGGATGAAAAGGCCAGCAGTACAACAAGTGCTATTAAAACGGGCTGTATTTTCATAACTTGTCGTTTTTTGAATGTGAGGCCTCAAATTTAAGCATTCTCCAATGGATAGCGTCAGCATTTTTTGGTTCAGAAGAGATTTGCGCCTGGAAGATAATGCCGGGCTGTACCACGCGCTCAAGGGAAATCATCCGGTATTGCCCCTGTTTATCTTCGACCAGGACATCCTGGAGGGCCTCGAGGATAGGAAGGACGCCAGGGTGGAGTTTATCCACAACACCATCCGTGAGCTAAGCGATCAATTGAAGGAACTCGGCAGTAGCATCCTCGTGCGTTATGGCTATCCTCTGGAAGCCTGGCGTGAGTTGTTGTCGGAATACGACGTCCGCGCCGTGTACACCAACCGGGATTACGAACCCTACGCCCTGAAGCGCGACCAGGAAGTGAAGGGCCTGCTGGAAGCAGGCGGCAGCACTTTTTACACCTACAAAGACCAGGTGATCTTTGAGAAAGGGGAGGTGGTAAAATCGGACGGCAAACCCTATACGGTCTTTACACCCTATAGCCGCAGGTGGCGAGAGAAGCTGGCCAGCAGAATGGACTCCTTCGTGGACGCGGAAGGCAACGAAGAACCGGTTTCCTTTTTTTTGAAACCTTACCCTTCCGAGGACTACTTCAAACATCTTTATAAGCTAAAACCACAACCGATACCACCCTTGGCAGACATGGGCTTCGAACCGGCGGAGGCCGCGATCCCTCCGAAAGTGGTGAGCCGGGGCCTGATCCGCAGTTATGATAAAACGCGCGACTTTCCCGCCCTCGATGGCACTTCCCGCCTGGGCATCCACTTCCGCTTCGGTACCATCAGCATCCGCGAAAAGGCCTGGAAGGCCGGGCGGCTCAACGATACCTTCCTCAATGAGCTCATCTGGCGCGATTTTTATGCCATGATCCTGGCGGAATTCCCACAGGTTGCTACGCGTTCCTTCCGGCCGGAATACGACAATATCGAGTGGCGCAATGATGAGGAAGATTTTCGGAAATGGTGCGAAGGCAAAACGGGCTATCCCATCGTAGATGCAGGCATGCGGCAGCTCAACCAGACGGGTTATATGCACAACCGCGTGCGCATGATTACTGCCAGCTTCCTCACCAAACACCTGCTCATCGACTGGCGCTGGGGCGAAGCCTATTTCGCCCAGAAACTGCTCGACTACGACCTGGCCAGCAACAACGGCGGCTGGCAGTGGGCCGCCGGCTCCGGCACCGACGCCGCGCCTTATTTCCGTATCTTCAACCCCGCTTCTCAACAGGAGAAATTCGATAAGGACTACCGCTACGTCCGCCGATGGGCGCCGGAATTCGGCACGCCTAAATACCCGAAACCGATGGTGGATCACAAAATGGCACGGGAGCGGTGTTTGGAGGTGTACAAGCGGGCGCTCTCACAAGGCTCCGGCCTATAGCATCTCTCGTCTCCCCATCCCCCCATCACCTCGTCCCCTTGCCACCCCGTCCCCTTGTCATACCTTCCTCGGCGGATTTTCCTTCAGAAACCGCAGCACCTCCTCCGGCTCGTCGGTGATGAAGAGCATGTCGGCGTATTCCCTGCCCCAGGCCAGTTGTTTCAGCAACGGGAAGATCAGCGTGTCGATCTCGTAGCGCTGGCGGCCCAGGAAGACCATCGGGCTGTAGTAGTTGAAAGTGCCGTAGTGGTTCTGGGTGGCGTCCATGAAGATCTCCTGGGTGGTGCCAGCGCTGCCGGGGGCACAAACGATACCGTACAGGCTGATAGCCAGTAGGTTGTCTTCGCGGATGCTGTTGGAGAAGTATTTGGCGATATGGGAAGCGAACAGGTTGCTGGGCTCGTGGCCGTAGAACCAGGTAGGGATGGCCAGGCTGAGCGCTCCCTCAGGGTATTTTTCGAGCACCTTCAGGGCCTGGCTGTGGTAGCCTTCGTCGTCGTATACGGGTTTTTCGCTGAGAATATGGATAGCATCAGCAAGCGCCTCGTCGGGCTGCCCGGCGAAGTAGGCGCCCAGGTTGGTGGCCTCCATGATACCCGGGCCGCCGCCGGAGACGATGAAATACCCCGCTTCGCCCAACAGCTTGGCCGTGTGGGCGGTTTTTTTGAAATATGGCTCGTCGCGGCGGGCGCTGTGGCCGCCCATGAAGCCGACGCAGGGGCGCTGCGTCATTCCGTCGGCGTCGAACTCCAGCAGGTCGCGTAGCGCTTCGTCAATAGCGTAGTCGTGGATGCGCTGCCACAGGGCTTCGTTGATGGTAGGGGTGAATTTGGCGGCGGATACATGCCGGTAGATCCGGATGTCGGCGCTGTTGTCCGCTTCTTCTGAAAACCCTTCCATCAGCTCCTGCCAGGTGTAGAGCGTATTGCGGAAGGGGTCGTAAGGCAGTGTCTCCGGCGCCCGGTAGACGTATGCGCCTTTTTTGCGGAGCAACAATTCTTCTTCCAGGCTGAGCGTACACCCCAGAAAAGTAGTGGTATGGTCGATGTGCAGGCGGTTCCAGTCTACCTGTTCCCCGGAAAAGTCGAGGGCCTGCAGGGTGCAATGCTTGAGCGTAGCGCCGTTGTTGCGAAACTGGCTGAACGTCTTGATACCGTTGATGTACGTTACTTCTGGATTATCGTGTTGCATAGTGCTGGCTTAAGCGAAGCAATTCCCGGTGGATGTCCATTACCTGGTGGATCAGGGAGTGCTGTCCGTCGTTGTGGATGACATAATCGGAGCGCCTGATCTTTTCCTCTTCGGGCATTTGTTTGTCCATTCGCGCCCGCACGCTCTCCGGGTTACTCTGGTCGCGCTCTACGACTCTTTGAATGCGCAGTGCTTCGGGGGCGAATACCGTGATCATCTTGTCCATGGCCTTATCATTGCCGCTTTCGAAGAACAGCGCGGCTTCCTTTAAAGTGTAAGGCGCTCCTTTCTGGGCGTTATGCCAGCGCTCGCTGTCTTCGGCCACCGCGGGGTGCACCAGGTGGTTGAGCTTCTGAAGTTTTTCATTATTGCCAAATATAGCTTCGGCGATAAACGCGCGGTTGAGCCCGCCGTCGCCAAAGTATGCCTTTGTTCCGATCAACTGCTTGATGCCGGCAACCAGTACGGGGTCGTGGGCCATGAGCCACTTTGCCCGGGTATCGGCATAGTACACCGGTATGCCCAGGGCCTCGAAGATCTTGCAAACGGTGGTCTTGCCACTGCCTATGCCTCCTGTGATGCCTACTTTCAAGGTGTTTTCGTTTTTGTATTCCGTACCTCCAACCTTTTGGTTGGAGTAGTCATTTACCTACTCCGGCCGGAAGGCCGGAGGTACTGGTACCCCGTACCTCCAACCTTTTGGTTGGAGCAGCCATTTACCTCCTCCGGCCGGAAGGCCGGAGGAACTGGTACCCCGTACCTCCAACCTTTTGGTTGGAGTAGTCATTTACTTACTCCGGCCGGAAGGCTGGAGGAACTGGTACCCCGTACCTCCAACCTTTTGGTTGGAGCAGCCATTTACCTACTCCGGCCGGAAGGCCGGAGGTACGGGGCGGAATTTTTTTCAGAATATTTGCCAATACCCACCATTGGAGCTAACTTAGTTCTCAACAAATGTAAGCCGTATTGACTCGAATTCAACCCCTGTTGGCCCTTTTTTCCCTGCTTATCACCTTTAGCTCTCCGCTAACAGGCCAGGATATACACGTTTCGCAGTTCCAGAATGCACCGCAGCTGCTCAACCCCGCTCTGGCCGGCAGTTTCGAGGGCGGCCAGCGTTTTGGCGCCAGTTATCGCAACCAGTGGGTGTCGGTGCCCGTTCCCTATGAATCGCTGTCGGCGGCCTATGATCAGAAGCTCTTTTTGCCCTGGCTTGGCGCCAACTGGCTGGGCCTGGGCGGAGGACTGCTCTACGACCAGGCCGGCGACGGCGGGCTGAGCTGGATGCAGCTCTCCCTGGCAGGCGCCTTCCATCTCGAACTGTCAGAGGCTCATTCCCTCTCGGCAGGCCTGCAACTTCGGGCCGGGCAGCGGGCCCTGGAGCCCGGGCAGTTCCAGTTCGGCGATCAGTTTGCCGATAATGCCTTCGACCCCAATTACCCCACCGCTGAGGCTTTCGCCAAAACATCCGCCGGCTTCTTCAGCCTGGGCGCTGGCGTCAACTGGGCATTCCTGCCCGGGGATAGCCGCACCCGGGCCTGGGCTGGTATCAGTGTGGCGCACCTCAACAGGCCGTCCATTACCTTTCTGAACGATGGGAAAGTGCCCTTGCCGATGTTACTGAACGCTCATTTTCTGGGTATTGCCCAGTTCTCACCACAGATGGACGCCGTGCTCAACCTGCTGCTCCAGCGGCAGGGCCCTTATCAGGAGAACCTGGCTAATTTCGGAATCCGGTACCACCTTAGCGAGGAGAAGGGCAAAGAACTGGCCCTGCAACTCGGCGGCGGTTACCGCTTCGATGACGCCGCTATCGCATATATCGATGTCTTTTTCCGCAACTGGCATGCCGGATTCAGTTATGATTTCAATACGTCGCCTTTTCAGGCTGCCACCAATAAAAACGGCGGGCCGGAATTGTCGGTGTCCTGCATCATCAGCCACGTCAAACCGCCGAAGGTGTTTAAAGCATGCCCGATCTTTTAAGAGCTTGTTTGGAGGATAAAAAGCTGGGGTATGGGACAGTGTACTATCTTCTCTTTGTTGTGGATACAAATTTTAATATGAATATTCCTTCGCGTATTCTTCTTCTTGTTCTCGTTTGGGTGATCGCTAGCCCTCTCGGCGCTCAGTCCTTCAAAGCTTATGTCAGGGCAGGGGAGGAGGCGGTTCAGCGCAAGGACTACAACGCTGCGCTCCAGTATTTTGCCAATGCCCTGGAATTCCAGCCCGACAACCCGGACGTTGCCTATCAGTATGCCGAGGTGGCGCGCCGCTTTTATGCCTACGAAATAGCGGAAACCTACTACCTTAAAGTGCTCGACAACCCTAAGCGGGACTTTTTCCCGCTAGCGGCTTTCTGGCTGGCGCAAGTGTATAAAAGCATGGGGCAGTATGACAAGGCCAAGGCTTATTTTCAGATGTACCTGGCACAGAAAAATACGGCCGAGCCTTATCGCGAACAGGCTCGTGAGGGCATACCGGGTTGCGACCGGGCCCGCGAGATGGCGTCGTCACCTGCGTCGGCACAAGTGGAGCACCTGGGCAAAAAAGTCAATACGGATTATTCGGAATTTGCCCCTCTGGTGCGGGGCGACACCTTGTTTTATACGTCTTTTCGCTATGAAAAACAAAAGGACGACTACCAACCTACCCGCCTGATATCCAAAGTGCTGTATCAAAAAGGCGGCGGCCGGGGGCGCACGCTCGGCCGGGGCTTCAACGACGACAACCTGCATACGGCCCACCTGGCTTTCAGCCTGGATGGCAGCCGTATATATTTCACCCGTTGCGACTACGTCAACGCCTCCGAGATCCGCTGCGCTATTTATTACCGAACCCTTGACCGGCACGGCCGCTGGAGCAGCCGCGCCATCCGCCTGCCGGATGGCATCAACCAGGCGGGTTATACGGCGACGCAGCCGTGCATCGGCTACGACTCCAGCTTACAGGCCGAGCTGCTCTTTTTTACCTCCGATGCTCCCGGCGGGCCCGGCGGCCTCGACATCTGGTGGGCCAGGGTAGAGGTAGGCGAGAACAAATTCAGCGCACCCTCCCGGCTCGAAGCCCTGAACACGCCCTTTGATGATATTACGCCTTATTTTCATACCCCCTCCCAAACGCTCTACTTCAGTTCCGAAGGCCACGACAATCTGGGCGGCTTCGACATTTTCCGCTCCCATCACAAAGAGGGCTGGGGCAAGGCGGAAAACCTGGGCGCCCCCTTCAATTCCAGTTACAACGATATCTACTATAGCCTGGAGCCCAATAGCGATTCCGGTTATTTTTCTTCCAACCGCCCGGGGTCCTATTACCTCGACGACGCCAATAAGGCCTGCTGTAACGACCTCTATCATTTTTCACCCATCCCCGAAGAACCTCCCGCGCCTGAAATACCTGAACTGGTACAGGAACCTACGCCGGCGCCTCCGGCTCCACAGGATACTCCCGTGCCTACTAAGCTTGAGGATTTCCTGCCTTTGGCGCTGTATTTCGATAACGACGAGCCCGACCGGCGCACCCGAAGGGAAACGACCCGAAAAACCTACCTCGAAACGTACGATAAATATTACGCCCGCCAGAATGATTACCGGCAGGCTTTTACAGCTCCTTTATCCGAAGAGAACAAAGCGGAAGGTGAAACGGCGGTTGAGGCTTTTTTTGAAGAAGATGTGCGCAAGGGGCACGATCACCTGCTGTTGTTTTCCAACATACTACTGAAGCGCCTGCAGTCCGGTGAAAAGGTGGAGATCTTCCTGAAGGGGTACACCAGCCCCCGCGCCAAAAGCGATTACAACCTGGCGCTCAGCCAGCGCCGCATCAGTAGCGTGCGCAATCATTTCCAGTCTTATCAGGACGGCGTCTTTCAGCCCTATCTCGACAGCGGGCGCCTGAAGATTTCGGAGCGCCCATTCGGCGAGGCCGAGGCTTCCCGTACCGTTAGCGACGCCCTCGACGACCAGCGCAACAGCATCTACCATCCCGATGCCGCCCGCGAGCGCCGTGTGGAGATCGTGGAGGTGCGTTAGTCCGGCATCAACACCATCTGTATCAGCCTGTTTTTCACAAAACACTGCTGCGCCATCTCCTTTACGCTTTGCGGGTTCAGGCCGTCTATGTACGGCTCATAATGGTTAAGCAAGATGCCCTCCAGCGGGATGCCGTGCTGCAGGCGGGTGCTGATCTGCCCCAACCAGAAGCTGTTCTCTTTCAGGCCTTTAATGCGATTCTGGCGCTGCGTTTCCCGCACCTTTTCCAAGACGTCTTCAGGCGGGCCGGTTTCCTGCATTTGCCGGATCTCCGCTTTGGCCGCTTCGATCAGCTCCTGGGCACGTTCCGGCTCGCTGTTGAACGACAGGGTGAGGCGATATTCCGGTTTGGGGTAGGGCAGCAGCACGCCGTTCAGGCTGACGCCGTAGACGCCGCCTTTGTCCTCCCGCAATGCTTCGCGCAGGCGGATGCGCAAGGCTGCCGCCATTGCGTAAAAGTCGTAGCGTGCCTGTGGGTTGGCGTATTCGAAATCGCCGTGGTAGGTGAGCTCCACCAAAGCCTTGGGAGCCTGGCCGCGCACGATAACTGTATCGGCTTTTGCAATGAGCTGGGCGCCTACGTCCCGCCAGCTTTCCACGCGCCCCGTGGTGGGCAGGTTGCCCAGGTATCTCATGAGCAGCGGCCGTAGCTTTTCCTCGTCAAAACTGCCGACGAAGATGAAGGTGAAATCGCCGGCGTCGGAGAATCGGCCCTGGTAAGTGCGCATGACTTCGTCGATGCTGATCTTGTCCAGGCCTTCGAGTGTAGTGATCTGCCGACGCGGATGCCCCTTGTATTTGACCTGGTTCCTGATGTCGGCAAAGTAGTAGTAAGGGTTGGCCATCATGTTCTCGAACACGGAACGTTGCCGCGCCAGGAATGACTGCAGCGCCACCTCGTCGCGCCGGGGGGCGGTGAAATACAGGTAAGTGAGCTGAAGCAGCGTTTCCAGGTCTTCCGGCGAGCTGCTGCCGCTGAGGCCCTCGTACAGTTCACTGATATACGCTCCGGCATTGGCGCTGTTGCCCGAGAGCTTTTTTTCCAACTCGGCCAGCGTAAAGGCCCCCAGGCCGCTCTGGCTGAGGATGGCGGCGGCATTGGCGGCGCTGTAGTAGGCATCATCATCAAAGACGCTATGCCCCCCGGGGCTGAAGGCGCTCATGAGCACCTCGTCGTTTTTGAAATCTGTCGGTTTCAGGTATATGGTTATGCCGTTCGGTAGCTTGAGTTTGGTGATGCCCAGGCTGTCCAGCTGCTCTTCGGATTGAAAGGGCGCCGGCTCCAGCACTTCGCTAACCAGCGGTGCATCGTTGACCACATCGATATAGGGTTCCAGGCTCAGGGTGTCCAAACGGGCCAGCAGGGCCTGTAGCGCTTCTTCAGCAGGCATGGGTGATGCTTCTTTTTCCGGGCCGGTGACGATGACAACCCTGTTCTGATCCGTGAACCAGGCTCTGGGCAGCAGGTTGATGTCGGAAAGCGTGATCGCAGGCAACAAGGTTTCATACAGCTGCAGCTGCTGGCCAGGGCTGATCAGTAGGCCTCCGTCCAGGAAGTGGTTGGCGCACCGGCTGGCGAGCACGCCCGATTCGCGCTTATCCTGCTCGCGGTAGGCACGCCTGGCCTCTTCAAGCATATCCGCTTTTTTGCGTTCCAGCTCCGATGGCGTAAAACCGTGCAACATGGCGCGCCGCGTCGCTTTCATCACCGATTCCAGGCCTTCCAGCACGCCGCCTTCTTTGACGAAGGCATAGATGGAATAAGCATCCAGATCCCCTATGTCGCTGCCATAACCGGAGTAGGCGAAGGTGAAAGGTGGGCCGGGCTGGTGCTGGACTTCCACCAGCCGGGCATTCAGCATCCTGTTGTACAGGCTGATTGCCAGCTGTTTGCGGTAGCTTTCTTCATCTACTACGCGATGGTGCGGGTGCTTGTAGATCACCTGAACCTGCGAAAATGGCGCTTCCGGGTCGGTTGCCGTTACGTACAGGGTTCCTTCATGGGCCGGGACGGGATAGTCTTCCCGGGGCCGCGGTGTGGCCGGGTTTTTCAGCGTAGAAAAACGACGGATGATCTGCTGTTCCATCCAGACAGGGTCAAAGTCCCCGACGGCGACGACTGCCATAAGGTTGGGGCGGTACCAATCGTCATAGAAGCTGCGGATGGTAGCGGCATCCGCCGTTTGGATGATCTCGGGTTTGCCGATCGGCAGGCGTTCGGCATAACGGGAATCCTTGTACTGGACGGGGAAATACTTTTGCTGCAGCCGCTCATCGGGGCTGAGCCGCGTGCGCCATTCGGAAAGCACGACCCCGCGCTCTTTTTCGATCTCTGTGGAGTCAAAGGACAAGCCGTTGGCCCAGTCTTCCAGGATGAGCAGGCCTTTTTCCAGCATTTCCAGGCTATCGGTGCGTACCTGGAGCAGGTAAACGGTCTCTTCGAAACTGGTATAGGCGTTGAGGTCGGGGCCAAAGCGGGCGCCTGTATGTTCCAGATAATCGACCAGCTCGTTTTTTTCGAAATGCGCGCTGCCGTTAAAGGCCATGTGTTCGACAAAGTGCGCCAGGCCTTGCTGGTTATTTTCCTCCTGTAAAGAACCAGCGTGGACGGCCAGGCGAAGCTCCGCCCGGTGTTCGGGCCTGGCATTTCGCCGGATGTAGTACTTCATCCCATTGGGTAGGGTTCCGATGCGGATGGTGGAGTCAACGGGCAGAGCTATGCTGCCGCTCTGGGCGGAAAGGGCAGCAGACAAGATGAGCGGTAACAGCGATGCTGATACCGCCCGGAGGGCTGTTATGTATTTATGCCATCTAAACACGCGTGAATGGTTAAACGGCCGGTAGGCGCTTACCTCCTGCGCTTGACGCGCCCTTTGCCTGAAGCGGCGGGAGCGCCGGCGCCCATACCCGGCATCTTGCTCATCTTGTGCATCATGCGTCGCATCTGGTCGAACTGTTTGAGGAACATGTTAACCTCGTGGATGTTGTGGCCGCAGCCGTTGGCGATGCGCTGCTTGCGGCTCATGTTCATGAGTTCCGGGTTTTCGCGCTCCTGCGGTGTCATAGAGAAGATAATGGCCTCCACCTTGTTGAACGCACTATTGTCGATGTCCAGGTTTTTGGTCATCTTACTCATGCCGGGGATCATGTTCATCAGGTGTTTGAGGTCGCCCATTTTCCGGATCTGGCCGATCTGCTCGAGGAAGTCGTTGAAATCGAACTTGTTCTTTTTGATCTTCTTTTCGAGCCGTTTGGCCTGTTCTTCATCGAACTGCCTTTCGGCCATCTCGACGAAGGAGACGATATCGCCCATGCCGAGGATGCGGCTGGCCATGCGGTCGGGGTGAAAGACGTCGAGGGTGTTCATCTGTTCACCCATACTGACGAACTTGATGGGTTTGCCCACGGTGTATTTGATGGACAGGGCCGCCCCGCCGCGGGTGTCGCCGTCAAGTTTGGTCAGCACCACGCCGTCGTAGTTGATGCGGTCGTTGAAGGCCTTGGCGGTGTTGACGGCATCCTGGCCGGTCATGGAGTCTACGACGAAGAGGGTTTCCTGCGGTTGTATCGCTTCTTTGACCTTAGCGATCTCTTCCATCATCTCCTCATCGATGGAGAGGCGGCCGGCGGTGTCGACGATGACCACATCGAGGTTGTGGGCCTGGGCGTGGGCAATGGCCTTGAGGGCGATCTGTACCGGGTTTTTGTTTTCCGGTTCCTTATACACCGGCACGTTGATCTGTTCGCCGATCACACTAAGCTGGTCGATGGCTGCGGGGCGGTATACGTCACAAGCGACGAGCAGGGGGCTTTTTTTGCGTTCACTCTTGAGGTGATAGGCCAGCTTGCCGGAGAAGGTGGTCTTACCCGAGCCCTGCAGGCCGGCGATCAGCACGACGGTAGGTTTGCCCTTCAGGTTGATATCCTCCGCGCTACCGCCCATCAGCTCGACCAGTTCGTCGTTGACGATCTTGATCATGAGCTGCCCGGGTTTTACCGAGCGGAGGACGTTATCCTGCCCGAGCGCCTTGTCTTTGATATTATCCGTGAACTCCTTGGCGATCTTATAGTTGACGTCGGCTCCGACCAAAGCACGCCGGATCTCTTTGATCGATTCGGCGATGTTGAGTTCGGTGAGCTTATTCTCTCCCTTCAGTACCTTAAAGGCGCTATCGAGGCGCTCGCTTAAGCTGTCAAACATGTGCGTGATGGTTTGTGCGGTGCAAAAATAATAAAAGTGGCCATCTTGAACCTAGCCCGTTCAACAATTATAAATGCCTGGAGCGGTTTAAAGTTCGGCTGAGCGTGCCCCGGCCGGCCAATATCCGGCGCCGATGGCCTGAAAACACACTTTATGCCCTTCATATTCCGGTTTTTTACCGCTGAATGCAAAAAACTGGAAAACATTTTGTCGCCGTTCTGGGAATATGATTAATTTTATAGGGGAGGATGCTGTTCATCCTTCTTCACCCGGCCGGCTATCCCTGTTCATATCTGCTGAAGCTGAATTCTTAACAAAACAAAGCGAAATATGTCATTTCCTTTTAAACTATTCATTGCCGTTGCAGTGTGGCTGCTCTATTTCCTGCTGGTCTATTACGGCTGCCGGGATGAGCTGTGCGATGCCTGCAAAGAACCCCCGGCTTTGACCGAGGACGCAGGGGGGCAGGCCGACTCCCTGCAGGCGGTTATACCCTCGTATCCCATTTACTTCAAATGGTCTGACCCGAAAGCTTATACGGATGCCCGTTACAGCCTGGACAGCATGAAGCAGGTGATCCTGCGCGAAAAAGGTGACAAGAATATCCTGATGGTGACCGGCAAATACTTCGAAGAGGAGGGTAAGGCGGAAGGCTTTGACAACCTCGGCTTTGCCCGCGCCGCTCAGATACGGGCACTGCTCGGCAACGCCCTGCCCGATGAGCGCTTCGAGTTCAGGGCGCAAACCATGGATGAGCGGGAAGGCGTTCGGCAGAATCCTTTCGAGGCTTTCAGCTATGAGTGGATACAACCCGAAGAGACGGTTTCGGAAACCGTCGAAGAACTCGATGACCGGATCATCATGCGCTTCCCCTATGGGTCGGCCGAGAAAGAATACGACGCCAAGGTGGAAGAATACCTGGATAAACTGGCAGAGCGGGTGAAAAAGACGGGTGAAAAGATCACCCTCACCGGCCATACCGATGATGCCGGCGATGAAGCATTTAACTTAAAGCTCGGCCAGGCCCGTGCTGTGGGTATAAGGAACCTGCTGGTAAGCAAAGGCGTGCAGGCCGATCAGATAACCGTCAGCTCTAAAGGCGAATCGCAGCCCGTCGCATCCAATAAGACCGATGCCGGCCGCCGCGAGAACCGCCGTGTGGAACTGCGGCTGATCAAGAATCAATAATCCATTGCGAAACAAAAAACTAACTTAAGAATGAATACGGATACCATCTTATTACAGGCCACCCTGGAACCCTGCTGGCTGTGGTGGCTGATCTTTTCCGCTCTGGCCTTTATCCTCGGCGCGCTGCTGGGCTGTTTACTGTGCAGCAACCGCAAGCGGCTTAAAGAACTCGAAGAGGAGAATGCAGGCCTGAAGGCCAAGCTGACGAATATGGAGAAAGATTTTATGGGCCTCAAATACCAGTATGAGGAAGCCCAGAAAACGCTGAGTGACCTGCGTACTTCCCTCCAGCGTTGCCAGGCCGACAAAGCAGTGCTCAGTACGAAGCTCGATAAATGTATGGCCGAAAAAGAGGCGCTGAGCAGCGGCGGACAGGAGAGCGGTATGGTGGCAGGCGCTGCGGTACCCCCGCCCAACCCGGATGACCTGAAGAAGATCGAAGGGATCGGGCCGAAGATCGAAGAACTGCTTAATGCGGCTGGGATCTATACCTTCCAGCAACTGGCAACAACGGCAGTCGACAAGGTCAAAGCTGTGCTCGAAGAGGCAGGGCCCCGCTACCGGCTCGCCGACCCCGGCACCTGGGTGAAACAGGCCGCGCTGGCCGCTGCCGGAAAATGGGACGAATTGCAGGAACTGCAGGACCACCTTAAGGGCGGTATCGACCCGGACGCCTGACGTTATGGCCACAGGCCTCTTGTATTATTGATTTTTCTTTTGGGCAACATAGCCCTGTAAGCACCTATTACGAACAGGCCCGCTGTACTTTGTACGGCGGGCCTTATCATTTTCAGAGATATGGTATCCTCAAATCATCAGGCTATACGGTTGGATACCTCCCTTATTAATACCTATCTTCGCTAAAAATTGGGCAGATGCAAAAGCTGATCTTTCTTTTCTCAGTGTCAGTCGTTATGGTATTTACTGCCTGCAAACCTTCGCAAGGCAGCCAGGATACAGCACAGGAAACACCGCCAACGCCCATCTACAACCCGCCGGCGCCTGGTTTTGATACGGTGGGCTCCGATGCACTGGCCATAAGCATTGCCGACTCCGTTATGCAGGCCATGGGCGGGCGCAATGCCTGGGACAGGGCGCATTACATCAAATGGGACTTTTTTGGCAACCGCACCTTGCTTTGGGATAAGTACACGGGCGATGTCCGCATCGAAGTGCCCAAGCATAAAGCGGTGTACATCGTCAACATCAACGATGGCACTGGTTTGGCCAGTGAGCAGGGCGCCACCATAGAGAACCCGGATACGCTCCAAAACCGGATGCAACGGGCAAAAAGCCTCTGGATCAACGATTCCTACTGGCTGCTGATGCCTTTTAAGCTCAAAGACTCGGGCGTTACACTGAAATACGGCGGTGTATCTCCTTCTCTGAAAGGGGAGCCCTGTGATATGCTCGAACTGACTTTCACAGATGTAGGCGATACGCCTCAGAACAAATACCAGGTGCTCGTCAGCAAAGATTCCAGGCTGGTGGTACAGTGGGCTTATTTTGCTCACGCTTCGGATGTAGGCCCCAATTTCGTTACTTCCTGGGAAGATTACCAGTGGTACGGCGGTGTACTCCTGAGTGGCAAGCGTAGCGACAGGAGCCTCACCGGCATCGCCATCCTCGATACCGTACCGGAAGGGGCCTTTACCAGCCTGGCTCCCCTTGAGTAACCATCAAAAAATCTCCAGAGGAGAACTTGTTTTTTGAACACTACTAAAATCAATTGTGATGCCTTCGATCTCCAAGAGGGGCGGGAAAGTGCCCATGTCTCCATTTCGAAAGTTGATCCCTTTTGCCGATAAGGCCAAAGCGGCAGGAAAACACGTCTATCACCTCAATATCGGCCAGCCCGACATCGAAACGCCGGCCTATGCCCTGCAGAAAGTTCGCGAGACGACTTTTAAGATTCTGGAATACAGCCCGGCGGAAGGTATCGCTTCCTACCGGCGCAAGCTGGCCGATTACTACCGCAAATTTGGGATAGAAGCCCAGGCCAATGAGATCATCGTCACCACTGGCGCATCCGAAGCTATACTGTTCGCCATGCTGGCATGCCTCGACCCGGGAGACGAAGTGATCGTCCCGGAGCCTTTTTATGCCAATTACAATGGCTTTGCTCAGATCGCCGATGTTCACATCAGGCCGATCACGAGTTATATCGATACGGGCTTTGCCCTGCCGGATGTTGAGGCTTTCGAATCGGTTATTGGCCCCAGAACACGGGCTATCCTGATCACCAACCCCAGCAACCCTACGGGTACTTTTTATTCCAGAGAGGTGCTGGAAGGCCTGGGCAGCCTTGCCCGCAATTACGGCATCTTTCTGTTCGCCGATGAGGTGTACCGCGATTTTTGCTATGACGGCAACGAGTTTTTCTCCATCCTCAATATTCCCGGCATCGAGGAACATGCCATCCTGATCGATTCTATCTCCAAGCGCTATAGTGCCTGCGGCGCCAGGGTAGGGTCTATCGTGACGCGCAACCAGCAGGTTCTGGGGGCTGTATTGCGTTATGCCAAGCTGCGCCTCAGCCCGCCGGGTTTCGGCCAGATCCTGGCGGAAGCTACCCTCGAAATGGAAGACACCTACATCAACGAAGTGCGGGATGAATACCGCCGCCGCCGCGATGTGGTTTACGGCAGGCTGAGCCGCATGCAGGGCGTGGTGAGCTACCGCCCCGGGGGCGCCTTCTACTGTTTCGCAAAGTTCCCGGTCGATAGCGCCGAGCACTTCTGCCAATGGCTGCTGGAGGAATTCGAACACCAGGGAGCGACCGTGATGCTGTCTCCGGGCGAAGGCTTTTACGCTACGCCGGGCCTGGGCGTCGACGAAGTGCGCCTCGCTTATGTGCTCAATTGTCACGACCTCGACGCCGCTATGGACTGCCTGGAAGTGGCCCTGAAGGAATACCCCTACAAAAAGCAGGCTACTCAGGCCGCTACGACAGGCCCGGCAGCCAGAAGGCCTGCTCCTGGCCCTGCCTTTTGAAAGCGTGCTGTCGTTCTTTGCTGGCCACGATTAAGGCCCGCTTTGTCGATGTGTGAACAAGAATCATCCATTCTGTTTACGCCAAGCGCAGACAATATTGTACCTTTGCGATGCTTTGGCGAAAAAGCCCGGCAATAGCCTGGTTTTTTTGACATTAATAGCTGATTGCCAGGGCTTTAATGAAGTTTCCTGGCGCTCAGAGTATCGTTTAGAAAAGAAATCTGTTTAATGGATAGGAATACGATTATTGGCTTGGTGCTCATCTTCCTGTTGCTACTGGTTTGGCAGCAGTATATGGCGCCTTCCAAAGAAGAGATCCAGGAACAACAACGCCTCCAGGATTCGATCGCCCTGGCTCAACAGCAGGAGGATAGCCTCCGGTTGCTCGAACAACAAGCAATTGTTGACAGCACAGCCGGGCAGCAGGCCATCGAAGCATCCGACTCGCTGCTCCTGTTGCGCAACCGTACGGCCTACGGCCCTTTTACACCTGCAGCATCGGGCGAAGCCCGCAGTATGGTTCTGGAGAACGATTTGTTCAAGGTATCAGTATCTACCAAAGGGGGCAGGATCAATGAGGTGGAGCTGAAAAAATACTTCAGGCTTGTTGACGGTGAAGACGGCAAGGAAGAAAAAGTGCCGCTGAAGCTGCTCGATGACCAAAAGAACAAATTCGGGTACTTCATCCCGCTCGCCAACCTGCCGTCCGGTGGGGTCAATACCGATGACCTGTATTTCCAGGTTGCACAATCCGACGCCACTAGCCTGACGCTGCGCGCTCCTGCCGATAACGGCGGCTATTTCGAGCAGCGCTACAGCATCAAGGACGGCACCTATAACATTGGCTACGAGCTATCCTTTAAGGGCCTGAATACGGTTATTCCCCAGGATAAGGACGCTATCCAGCTCACCTGGGTGAACTACCTGGACAAATTGGAGCGCAACTCACAGTACGAGCGGCGCTATTCAACCGTATACTTTAAACCGGCCGATGAGGACCCCGATTATTGTTCCTGTACTTCAGATGACGTTGAGGAGGTCGACAACAAGCGCGTGAAGTGGGTGTCCAACGCTAACCAGTTCTTTAACAGCTCATTGCTGGCCAATGAGGCGTTCGGCTCGGCTGTCCTGGAAACGAAAATGCTGCCGGAGGACGCCGATAACCTTAAGCTACTGGTTTCCAGGATAAACCTGCCCTATAACCACGGCCAGGACGAGGCCTTCGGCATGTCCTTTTATATCGGCCCCAACGAGTTCGACCGCCTGTACAATATGGGGTACGAACTTCAGGATGTCATCCCCTTTGGCCGCAGCCTGTTCGGGACCATCAACAGGTGGGTGATCCGCCCCCTGTTCAATTTCCTGTCGAGCTTCATCGGCAGCAAGGGCATCGTCATCCTTTTCCTCACGCTGATCGTAAAATTGCTGCTCTATCCGCTGACTTATCGCATGCTGTATTCCCAGTCGAAAATGGGAGCCCTGAAGCCGCGTATGGAGCACCTCAAGGAAAAACACAAGGACGATCCCCAGCAACAGCAGGTCGAATCGATGAAGATCTATCGGGAGTTCGGGGTTAACCCGCTCGGAGGTTGCCTGCCAATGCTGTTGCAGATGCCTATCTGGTTTGCCTTGTATCGCTTCTTCCCGGCTTCTATCGAGTTCCGCCAGGCCAGCTTCCTATGGGCTACCGACCTGTCTTCCTACGATGTCTTTTTCCGGCTTCCCTTCGAGCTGCCATTCAACATGGGCGCCCACGTCAGCTTGTTTACCGTGCTGTGGGCCATTACGACCCTGATCTACACCTATTACAATACCCGCCACATGGATATGACGGCCAACCCTGCTATGAAATACATGCAGTACATCATGCCGATCATGTTCCTGGGTTTCTTCAATACCTTCGCTTCGGGCCTGACCTGTTACCTGTTGTTCAGCAATATCCTGAACATCACGCAGACGATCGTTACCAAAAACTACATTATCGACCAGCATAAGATAGAGAAGGAGCTGGAAGCGTACCGGCAAAAACCCAAGAAAAAAGGCGGCTTCCAGGAGCGCCTGGAGCAGGCCCTGAAAGAACAGCAACGCGTTCAGGCAGAACGCGGAACGCAGGGGCGCAAGAAAAAATAAGCACTGAGCTCCTATGCTGGTACGATTAACGAAGTTTATACGCTCTATCCCGGGCCTGCTGTGGATATGCCTGGCCATTGCCTTTTTTTCCTGTAACCGCCACGCCGCGCCGGATGGAGCGGGGAAGCTTACCGGGCAAGGGCCGGATTCCCTATTACAAACGCCTGCTGGCAGCTTCCTGCCAAAAAACGAGCCCCACCTGCTGGCCAGCCTGAGGCGCGCGCCCTGCTATGGGCGCTGCCCGGTTTACGAGGTGCAGTTCTATTCCAATGGGCAGGCCGTTTACCAGGGCGAGCGGTATGTGAAGCGCCTTGGGATCTACCTGGCGCAAGTACCGGGCGCGGACCTGGATAGCATTCTGGAACATGCACAACAGGCAGGCTTTTTTAGCCTGGCCGATACCTATCCTGAAAATGGCCATACCCTCGAAGGCTTACCCGAAACGACGACTTTTGTCAATAATGGCCAGCGCCAAAAGGCCATTAAGGATAACTACGACGCTCCCCTGGCCCTGATCCATTTTGAGCAATTCCTCGATGAACTGGCGCAGAGCCTGGACTGGCAACCGAATGTGGAATAGCGCAAAACTCCGCTAGCGGATGATGAGCTCGCGAAAGCCTTCCGGAATGTCCACCACCAGAACCTGCTCCTGCTGTTGAAAGGGCAGCTCTCTGCCGTCAGCCAGGCAGTGGGCCGCCTTGTATGGCAGCCCGAACAGTTCGGCCCGGAACGTTTTATACGCTACCGCAAACAGCCCTTCCTGTTCCTGCGACAGGCTGAAGTGATGGTGGCCCGTAAGCGTCCGGAAAGTGCGCAGGCGGTATTCGCCCGATTGGTAGGCGTAACCATCTCCTGCGTCTTCATACAGATGCCCTTCTCCGTTGCCGTAATAGGCCCGCAGGCTAACCACATTCAAAGGCTTCTCGCCGGTATATTGCCGGACGGGATAATTGGGGATGACGGCCCCTGCCCTGGCCATTACCGGAATGTGGGAAGGGCTGACAGGCAAGCTCACTTCCTGATGCCCTTCATACAGGGTTCCCTGCCAGTAATCGTACCACCGCCCCTCTGGCAGGTAGCCTTTTTGCAGCGTAACACCGGGCTCCAGCACAGGGATCACCAGCAGGCCATCGCCAAAAAGGAATTCGTTCTCGCGGCCCAGGTTTTCTATGTCGGAAGGGCTGTACAGGAAAAGGCTTCGCAGGATCGGCTGGCCTTTTTTAGTATGAAAATAAAAGGCCGTATACAGATAGGGCAGCAGCCGGTAGCGGAATTCGATCGCCTCACGGGCAAGGCTTGTATACGGTTCACCAAAAGACCAGGGCTCCTGGTCGGCGCGGTTGGTGCGTTCTGCTTCGTGGACGGCTTCCGCCTCCGCCTCCGCCGCTCCGTCGATATTGTTTCCCATGGAATGAACCCTGAACAGGGGATGGAAAACAGCCAGTTGTAACCAGCGTACGAACAGCTCACCGTCGGGCTGCCCTTTGAAGCCGCCGATATCGCTGCCTGCAAACGAGAAACCTGAAGCGCTGAGCCGCTGGCATTGCAGGTTGGCCAGGCGGAGGTGTTCCCAGCTGGCGACGTTATCGCCCGTCCAGACGGATGCGTAACGCTGCCCGCCGCTGAAGGTGGCGCGCGTCAGCACGAAAGGGCGTTTGCCAGGGTTCAGCTTTCTGAGGCCTTCGTAAGTTGCCCTCGACATCTGCTGCCCGTAGATGTTGTGCGCCCGCCGGTGGTTGCTCATCTTCCCGTCGAAGCCGTGCAGCACCTCATCGGGTACGGTGGCACTGTTGACCTTGAATACCGCCGGTTCGTTCATATCGTTCCAGAAACCGCTGACGCCGTCGGCCTTATAGAGCTCCTGGTACCATTCGCCCCACCATTCGCGTACATCGGGCCTGGTAAAGTCGGGGAACACGCAATCGGGCGGCCATACCGGCCCCCGCATCAATTCTCCGGAAGGCCGGTAGCAGAACACATCTTTGGCCAGGCCGTCGCGGTACACTGCATATTGCTTGTCGTCGGCCCTGATGCCCGGGTCGATCATGACAACTGTCTGAAAGCCTTGTGCTTTGAGGCTTGCGATCATGGCCTGCGGCCGGGGGAAGTGCTCCTTATCCCAGGTGAAACAGCGATAGCCGTCCATGTAATCGATATCGAGGTAGATAGCGTCGCAGGGGATCTGCCTTTTGCGAAATTCCCGGGCTATTTCGTAAACCCTGTCTTCGGGATAGTAGCTCCAGCGGCATTGGTGGAAGCCAAGGGCCCACATGGGCGGCAACTCGGGGGCGCCGGTGAGCCAGTGGTAGCGCTCCGCTACTTCCATGGGGCCGGGGCCATAGATGAAGAAGTAATCCATCTCTCCGCCTTCAGCCCGGAAAGTGAGCTGGCCCGTATGTTCGGAGTCGAAATCGAAATGGCTGCGAAAATAGTTGTGCAGAAAGATGCCGTAGGCTTTGCCGCCGCGAACCGCATAGTAAAAGGGGATACTGCGGTACAAGGGGTCGGTATCTTTGCCGTAGGCAAAGGAATCGGTGTTCCAGTTTTGTAGCTTTTGCCCACGCAGGTTCTGGTTGCCGGATTTGTCGCCCAGGCCGAAGTAGTGCTCACCCTCGGAGGCTGTTTTGGTCACCTTTACCTCCTCCAGGCCGTGGTTGATGCTGCGTCGGGCGTAATATGGAGCGGCGTCAGCACAGAGTACTTCCTGGCTGCCGGCTTCGAGCAGGGTGATACGCATATCTTTTTTTCCGATGCGGCAGATCAGCTTGCCGGCCTGGATGAAATAATGCCCTTCGTCGCCACCGGCCGTGATCCGGGGCAGGCTTTGCCGGGTATGTGGTAGCAGGGCATAGGAAAAATCACGCTCGAATTGGCCGTCGGGCGCATAGCGGAAACGAAAGATGGCCTCACTGATGACTTCTACTTTCAGGCAGAGGCCGCTGGCGCATTCGTAGGCGAAAATGCCGTCTTTCTCCTGATAGGACAGAACGATTTCGCCGGGCTTGTATTCGTAATACACATCGGGGTATCTTTCCCCGGTGAGCGCCTGCTCGTCGCTGACAGCCGGGCCGGTATGGTGTTTTGACATGCTCGTTACGGACTTTGATTACTGATATGGAATCCTCAAAAAAAAGTTCGGGGATACTGCAATATCGCAGGATCTCGAATGGAGAACTCGTTTTTTGAACACCGCTAAGTAACGATTAAAAAACAACTTAGGGCAGCTCTCAGCCTTGCTGTTCTCTTTCAAAATGTGCCGCCCGGTACATTGCCTGTTCCACTATTGCCTTTTCCCGGGCGAGTTGTTCATCCGTCCAGCCGAAATATTCCTGGAAATCCTTGAGCACAGGGGCGAGCACGCCTTCCATGCCTGGCAGGTTAAAATACAGGCGGCCTGTACGGCGGTTGAAGAGGTCAAGGGGCCTGGCGGCCAGCTCATGGTGGATCGTGAACCAGGCTTCTGCCCGGGCCAGGCTCACTTCCGCATCTCCTGTGTAGGCGGCCATTCGGTTCAGGATGATATCGGCCTGGCGGCCGTAGTTAGCCACCAGATAGGCGGCGTGGTAATCCCCTAGGCCGTAAGCGGCGCCGGCCCTGGCAGCGATAGCCCCCTGAAATGCCCTTACCTCCTGCATGTCAGCAAAAGGGCCGCCGGTGAGCGGTATGGCATCGGTATGGCATGGTTGAAAGCTTATGCCTTGCCTCTGTTTTAGCATTCTGGCCACCCGGCCCACTACCCGCTTAGCCATGCGGCGATAACCGGTGAGCTTCCCCCCGGCAATGGTAAGCAGGCCGGAGGGCGATTCGAAGAGCTCATCCTTTCGGGACATCTCAGATGCCGGCTTGTTTTCTTCGTAGATGAGCGGCCGCAGGCCTGCCCAGCTCGATTCTATGTCGCCTAGTTCGAGTGCCGCTTTGGAAAACATGTTGTTGGCGGCGTTCAAAAGGTATAACACTTCTTCCCTGTATATGGGGATATCGTCGTTCGGGCCGTGGTAGGGAGTATCCGTCGTGCCGATATAGGTGGCCCGCAACCGGGGGATGGCAAAGACCATTCGGCCTCCCGGGGCATCGAAGTATACGGATTGGCGCAGTGGCAGGCGCTCGTAAGGGACTACGATATGTATGCCTTTGGACAGGAAAACGCGCTTGCCGTCTAGCGACTTATCGGCTTTGCGTAGCTCATCGGCCCAGGGGCCGGCGGCACTTACGGCCGAAAAGGCCCGAATATCGAATGCCGTGTCCGTAAGCTTGTCTTCACAGTGCACACCCACAACCCGGCCATCCTCATAGGCCAGCCCCGTTGCTTTGACATAATTGAGGCAGGTTGCGCCATACTGTACGGCTGTTTTGATATTCTCGATGGTAAGCCGGGCATCGTCGGTACGATATTCGGCATAATAGCCGCTGCCGAGCAGCGCGCCTTCCTGGCCATTCAGTAAGGGTTCCAGGGCCAGGGTTTGGGCTTTGTTGAGCATCCGCCTTTTGTCGTCGCCCCTGACGCCGGCAAGCTGGTCGTACACCCAAAGCCCCAAAGACGCCGGCACAGGCCCAAGAGGCCCGCCTCTGGTGAGCGGCAGCAACATCTTTTCTGGGATGGCCAGGTGGGGCGCCAGCCTATGGACGATAGCCCGTTCCTGGCCTACTTCTCTGACCAGGCCCAGTTCAAGTTGTTTGAGGTAGCGCAGGCCGCCGTGGATCAGCTTCGTCGATCTGCTGCTCGTTCCGGAGGCGAAGTCATCCATTTCCACCAGTGCCACTTTCATGCCCCTGGAAGCGGCGTCCAGGGCGATGCCTGCGCCGGTGATGCCTCCGCCGATGACGGCCAGATGGAACGTATCGGACTGGAGCTGGCGCATGATCTGCCGGCGGTTCAGCGAAGATAAAAAGCTCATGGCGGAATGCTTGTATTTTGGGAAAAACCGGGAACAGCATTGCGCGGGCCCTCTGCCGCCTAAAGTGCGCAGGGAAGTAGTATATGAAGATTTTCTGTAAGCTAGTTCAGGTATATTTTCTGATACGGGATGATCACCTCGGCTGCACCCAGGTTGTTCACCGAGCGTAAATGCTCCACGGTGACCCCGTACATTCTGGCAATGCGGAATAGGGTGTCGCCTTCTTTTACGATATAATAACTGCGCTCCCCGCTTTTGATATTGGTATTACCCGCCGATGAAGCATCGCTGTACCCGATGGGTAGGTTAGCCGCAGACAATGTCGATGGGTATGAGGCCTGCGCCTGGCCGGCAGCCCCCGTATCGGTTAACCTGTTGCCGGTGTAGCTGTAAGATTCTGCGGGCTCAGTTGGTGCAGCAGTAGTAGTGGCAGGCGTTATGATCCGGTCGAGGAAATAGGGCGTATTGAAATTCGTATTGTCGGTGGTAGTGGTGCGGTTAAAAGCGTCATTGGTAAAGGATTCCGTTTCCGGCGCCTTTGAAGCGGTATAATTCATTTCTGTGGGTGTCGTCGTGGTAGTGGCCTGCGGCGAACGGGCATACAACAGGCCCTGGTTGGCCGTTGCAGGCTGAGTATTGGTATAAGTGCCGCTCGACTGGTAGCTGCTTGCCGGCTGGTTGTCGGGGCAATCACAGTCCGAAATTTTGAGGGCCTGCCCGATCTTTACGACATCGTATTTGCCCAGGTTGTTAAACTGGCGGAAACGCGCCTCGGTATACCCGTAACGCATGGCGATGGAAGCCGCCGTTTCACCTGCTGCAACGACATGGTAGGACGAGGCCGTTGAAGTTGCCGCGGCCTGAGCTGCGGCGCTCAGGCGTTGTTGTTTGGTCATCGCCGTTGATGTGGCGCCCGAATTCTCAAAGGATTGCGGCAGCACCGATACGATTGCGCCGTCTTTAGCCGTCAGGTTAGCCGTTGTCGTCGGCGTAGTTGACGATGCCGGCGCCACCTGCAGTTTTTCACCCTTGAATATCGTGGTGGATTTGCCCTTGTTGTTCCACGCCTGTAGCTGGGCTACGGTCACACCATATTTCTTAGAGATCCGGTAAAGGGTTTCCCCTTTTTCTACGGTATGCGTTGTCGATGCAGCTCCGGCTGCTGTCTGAAGCGCTTCGGCCGATCTTGGGGTCAACACCTCGGTATTACTTGCCGGCTGGTTGGCGCCCACCGTTATGAATTCGCCCGATTGGCCATTATCGGCCAAAGTGGGTTCCGGTTCATCGATCCCTTTGCAGATCTTTTTGAGGTAGCGGTCCAGTTTTTTACCGTTGACGCGGGTAAGCGTAAGGGTGTTTTTGAGGGCATCTTCAACGTTGATGCCGCTGCGCTCTTCCACGATGCCGACCTCGGGGACGAGCACCAGGTCGGTATGGGGGTTGCCGGCAAACTCGGCGTTTTGGGTGAACAGGTATGCGCCGGTGCAGTCATTTTCGAGCCGCCCTTCGAAATATACCGTGGCCTTGGGGTTGCGCAAAGCGATGTTCTCCCCGATGGTGCCCATTTTCAGGTCGAACTGGAAGCGGTATTTGGGCGAGTCGTAGAGGATGTAGTCTTCGGCGCGCAGGTAGCGGGCGGCGTAAATAATAGGGGAGGCCTGATAACTGTTTTCCCCTTTTTTGACCACGATGAATACCCGGTCTATATTGCTGTTGATGTCGTTGACCAGTTTTTCGTCAAAAACGGCGTTGTTGCACCGGATGAACTGGGCGGGAGGGAATGTCTGGACAACATCGCTCTCTGTGCCTACGTCCAGGATGATCTTTTCGCCGGGTATGGAAGTAACATGATAGGAGATATAGGGGGCGCCGTTCTCATTGTTGAGATAGGTGTACTCCAGGCGGTCCATACAGGCCGGGTCGTATAAGATATACAGGTTGGCGGAATAAGCGCTCACTGCAAAGGCGCAAGCGAATAGAGAGGCAATCAGGAACTTTTTCATAGTGTGATAATTTGATCAATGTGTTCCAGGTGCATAAACCGAAGTAAGGTAAAATAAATCAGTAACTTATGCAAGTGTACGATTTTTGCTGCGTTTTGTTGCCAAATCGTTAACGCTCGGAGGGCTAAAAAGATTGCAGGGCGACGGCATCGGCTTTTATCAGTCCGGTGTGAACGGCGTACAGCACCAGTTCGGAAGCGGAATTAAGCTGTAGTTTTTTCATGATCTTCTTGCGGTGGGTATATATGGTATGCGGGCTCAGGTTGAGTTCCCCGGCGATCTCTTTGGCGATGAGCCCCCGGGCGATGAGCTTCACGACCTCTATTTCGCGGGCCGTGAGCGGGGTTGCGGCGCAGGAGCTTTCAGGGCCTTTGGAGAACGTGCGCTCCAGCAGGTAATCCAGGATCTTTGTGCAGAAGAACTTTTCCCCCCTGGCCGATGCATTGATGGCATCAATGATCTCCTGTTCATCACAGGATTTGGTGAGAAAACTGTTCACACCCAGTTCCAGTATCTGAAAGATGTGCTCTTTCGACTCGTCGGCGCTGATGACAAGCAGGTGGGTTTCCGGGTGCGCAGCCCGTATTCGTTTTACCGTATGGATACTGAACGCTCCCGGCTGGTTGTAGTCGAGTATGGCCACCCTGGGCCGGCTGGTGGCGAGTAATTCCATGAGCTCCGCTTCGTCTTTGGCCTCGCCTGCTATTCTGAATATTGCGCTGCCGGAAAGCAGGTGCCGGAGCCCTAACCGGATAAGATACTGTGCGTCAGCTAGAACAATAGAAATGGTTTGCATTGGAATCGGGACATGTACTGTGCTAAAATAGCCAACCAACGCCAATTCAACAAATCTATTTAGACTTAGTTTAGATAAGGGCGCTCTGCCTTACTCGTACTGATACTCTGCTGCTGCCGATTGCTCGGGGTCAAATTCGGGGTTTTCTCCGGTTTCCCTGAATTTGACCTGCAACTTATATCGGTTGTTCAGGCTGCTTACCACCGGGGCAAACATCGTATTCATCAGCTCGATGGCCTGTTTTTTTGCCTTGTCCTTGATGTCGCTCTCCAGCGCTTCCCGCCTGAACTCGGCGCGCAGCAGGTTGAAGGTCCGGTTGAAGTCGGCGTCCTGCACCTCGCGCAACCAGCCTATGTCGAGGTTTTCGACCTTGGGGTATACCTCGTGCGACAATATCGTCGGTTCGGGTAAGGTGATGGTGACCAGGCCCTGCCGGGAATTGAGGCTGACGTCAAAATAATCGTTCAGGCGAAAGCCCACCTTGAGGATGCTGATGGCGGTGATCTCGATATCGGAGCTGGAGACGTTGAACCCCAGTACTTTCGTTTTAAGCTGTTTGCTGAGCCCTTTTTTATCGCGCACCTCCATCGTGGCCAGCTCGGCGATCACTTTTTCCACTTTTTCCTGTAACAGGCCCCTCGACCGGCTAAAGTCCTGGATGGCAGCCCTGTCTTCCAGTTTTTTCAGTATGGGGCTGAGGGCTTCCTGCATGGCCAGCCCGCAGGGCGTTTCCACGCTTTGCCCTTTGGCGTAAATGCTGCCCCCTTTTGTCGGCACGAGGGTGGTCATGATCTGAGTGACCAGGAAGCAGGTGTATTTGGAGGCCACTTCGCGCAGTATTTCTACGGCGTTGGTGCCTTCGTTGTCGTACCAGGTCTGGTAAAGCTGTGAAGTCGTATCCTTGAGCGCCACGAAATCGTGGAAGTAGAGGTTGCGCAGGTAGGGGTGGTGCTTGTCGTACTCCGGCCTGATGAGCGCCTTGTCGGCCTCGCTGAGCCCCATGCGGTTGGCCACATGATAGAGAATGGACAGGTTGATGTCATAAACAAGGCCGTTGAATTCTTTCCTGTTCCGCTGAGGGTTGGAAAGGATCTCCAGGGCCTTTTCTTCATCGATGCTGAAATGGAAGTCTGAAGGGATATAGTTGAGCTGCATCTCCCTGGGCACGTTGCTGTACCCTGCCGGAGAGATCCATTTCCGGTAAATGATGATCCCGATAAGGCTCGCAGCCAGTATGAGCAGCAATACCCTGGTGGTTTTGCGCGAGGGGCCGGCTGAGGGGTATTTATTAGTCTTTGCCATGATGCTTTGCTATTCAGTCATTCCCAAAGAGCTTGTTAGGAGGCCGCTTTTGGAGATAAAAGGTGTCAATTATTTGAGGATTCCTAAGGTGCTTTTGTTTGGACGCATTACAGCCATCAAAGGTAACAAATTCCGGCCAAGCAGTGTTTTACTTTTTTACTATTATTACGGCCAAAGTAAATGGTAAGTAGGGCTTTGTATATTTGATTTTTTTAAAGCTATTGATGCAGCCCCAAAACGGCTTACCTTTGCCCTGTCGATGGCCCTGGCCATCATAACGCTAGCATATATGCTCGACCCACAGCTCGCCATTAACTGCCAAGGCCGCCTGCTTAGCCTGGAACGGCCTGTTGCCATGGGTATCCTCAACCTAACGCCCGACTCCTTTTTCGATGGCGGGCGTTATACCAGCCTGGACGCCGTGCTGGCCCATGTCGGGCAGTTGCTGGAAGAAGGGGCCGCCATCATCGATGTCGGAGGGATGTCGACGAGGCCCGGCGCTGCTTTTGTGTCGGAGTCTGCTGAATTAGAGCGTGTTGTGCCGGCAATTGAGGCCATCCATGCCCGCTTCCCCGAAGCGCTGCTCTCCATCGATACCGTTCGGGCCAGAGTGGCCAGGGAAAGCGTGGCGGCCGGGGCTTCGATCATCAATGATATCTCTGCCGGGCGTATGGACGAGGGCTTTTACGAAACGGTGGCCTCTTTGAATGTGCCGTATGTGCTGATGCACATGCAGGGTACACCCGAAACGATGCAACAGGAGCCGGTTTATGAAAATGTGGTGCTGGAAGTGCTGGATTTTCTGATCGCGGAAGTGGGTAAACTGCGCGCCCTTGGCCTTAAAGATATTGTGGTGGACCCCGGCTTCGGCTTTGGAAAAACGGTAACCCACAATTACCAGCTGCTGAAGAACCTGCATGTGTTGCAGTGCCTGGACTGCCCCGTGCTTGTGGGGCTTTCCCGAAAATCGATGGTAAACCGCGCGCTGGGCATCAAAGCGGCGGATGCGCTCAACGGTACAACTGCCCTGCACATGGTGGCTCTGCAGCAGGGCGCTAAAATTCTAAGGGTGCATGATGTGCGGCCCGCTGTAGAAACCATTAAATTGTGGGAGCAATTGGAAAATGCGTAGCCGGCCATTGGCTAAAAAAATAAACAAATGCACGGCCTGTCAGAGAACGAGATAAAGAAGAAGACGTTGCAGTTTCTGAAGGCCCACTACCGCTACAGGCAGCGGGAAGGGGTGACGACCCTCAGTTCCGACATGCGGGGGGCGGGGGGCATCATTGCCGATGGGTACCTGTCGTTCCCCAAACCCGGAGGCGAGATATTCCACGCTACTTTCGAAGCTACCTCGCTGGATACGAAAAACGAAGTCCGCTACACGCTGCGTAAAGCGCTGCTGAACTGGGATGGGGTAGCGGTGTCCTCGCTGTTAGCAGCGGCCATACTGGTTGCAGGCAATATTGCGTTTGTTTTTACCTTTAAAACGATCACGCCTTTAGGTTGCGTAGGTGTTTATCTGTTGTCGTTCCTCGTGCTCTACTTGTTGTATATCTCCTTGTTTCGCCGCATGCGCCGGTATCGTTATATCTATGCAGTCGAACAGTTCAAGCAATACTTCGTCGATGAGCAGTGGATCGCTATTGGCGAAGATGTGTTTGCCAATTATTACGACGACCACTACTACGTAGAGCTTCGCCGGCAGTGCATCCGCAACGGATTCGGGTTGATCGTGGTGCGCGAGCATGGCCCGTTGTTAATGCAGATCACGCCTTCGCGAACCGACCTTTTCAAAAGCCGCCGCAAGCGGCTTCGGCTGTTTAGCCAGGCCGAGCTGGCCCGCATTACGAGCGAAAGTAACTACCCGGAATGGATGCGGCAGTTTAACGCGGCGAACTTCATGCGTTTTAAAAGCCGGTTCCGTTACCAGGCTGCCCTTCTGTCGATCTCCGTCCTGATGTTCTTTGGCGTGTTGTATCTGGAAACGCAGAAAAAGGATGTAGTGACGGAGGAAGAACAGGCCTACCTCAAACGGATGGCGGTAACCCAGGCGCTGAACAACCGTGCCGAGAACATGCAGGATTCCAGTTTCGTCGTCGATACGCCATACGTTTGGCCCCCACCCATTCTGCGGGAAAAGGACACCCGCCCCTATATCGACCTGGCGCCACAGGAGCCTGTAGCCGAAGCCGCTTCTGCGGCGGCATCCGCCAAGCGGCGGCGCCAGCCGGATTTCCTGCTTTCCACCCCGGGTTCAGAGCCGATGGCCGTTTACGATTGCTCGCGCCTGCGCAACATCACGGGGCAGGCCTATGTCCTTCAGGAAGGGGTATATCCTTCCTATACGGCAGCGGAAACGCGAATACTCAGCCTGAGCCAGTACGCCCTGGAATGCAGCGCGCTGTGGCTGGGCTGCTTCGAGGGCAAGGACGACGGGTATGTGGTCTTTTTCGGCCCTTTATACGAAAAACAGGAAGAGGCCCTGAAGGCCCTGCACGCTTATGAAACACAACTGGGCGATAATGTGTTAGGTATCCGAATAGATATTAGAACCTTGTCCCTGAACGTTTTAAAATGATTGCAAGCCCCGGCCGTAAGGCCGCTGAACATGCGTTAAATGCGGTATCCATTGAATATATTCGCAGGGTTTTTAGGTTGTAAAGAAGGAGTAT
The DNA here is from genome assembly GCA_020636255.1 of Lewinellaceae bacterium. Taxonomy (GTDB): domain Bacteria; phylum Bacteroidota; class Bacteroidia; order Chitinophagales; family Saprospiraceae; genus JACJYE01. The sequence goes on along the minus strand of JACJYE010000004.1, from coordinate 418,967 downwards.
GCAGGAGAATACGGACATTCAGGAACTAGAGGAACAGCCGCGCTGGCAGGGGGTAGCCAAAAAGGCCCTGCTGTGGCTGAAGCGCCTGGCAGTGGGCGCGGCCCTTTTGTTTCTGGCACTTTCTCTGGTTCTACAGATCCCTGCCGTGCAGAGCTGGCTGGCCAAGCGTGTGACTTCCTACCTCGGAAAAAAGATGGAAACCACGGTCACGATCGACCGCCTCAATATCATTTTTCTCGACCGCCTTATTCTGGAGGGCTTTTATGTGGAAGGCCTCGAGCCCGGCGATACGGCTATTTACAGTAAACGCCTTTTTGCCAATATCAACATCAACCCGGTGCGTTACTTCAGGCACGGCCTGGTGATCGACGAAGCGCAGCTGGATAGCGCTGTGGTCAATATCCGCAAGGGCGAAGGGGCGTACCAGACCAACATTCAGGTGCTGCTGGGCCGCTTGTTCACTCCTGATACGCTGGCCGTGCAAAAGGAAAAAAAACCTTTCAACCTGCAAGTGAAAAAGTTGTCCTTGCGGGCGGTGCAATTCCTGAAGGAAGATGAGGTGCAGGGACAGCGCTTATCCGTTTTCCTGGAAAAGGGCGCCCTCGTTTTTGACGAGTTCAGCCTTCCTGACAACCTCATCCACGTACGTTCCGTTACCCTTGAGCAACCCCACATCAGTGTGTTCGCCTTTCCTGAAAAACCTTTGCCTCCTGAGGAAGGCGCAGCGCCGGATCCCCAAAGTGTGGATGAGGGAACGGAAGCCGGGCAGCCCTTTTACGCCACCATTGGCGCCTTTCTCCTGAAAGGCGGGAAGTTCTCTTTGCATAACTACCGCAACGCTCCGGTGAAAACGACACCTCTCGATGAGCTGGATTATCAGCACATGGAGGTCTATGATATTAATATAGGCATCAACAAGTTTTCGTTCTGTTCCGACAGCCTCGACTTTGAAGGCCAGGTAAGGCAGCTGTCCCTGCGTGATGAAAGCGGATTCGTGCTGGACGATCTCACGGCCGATGAGGCGCGCGTCTGGTGCAGAGGGGTAACCCTCAATGGCATGAAGCTCAAAACGCCCTACAGCACTCTGGGCGATACGCTAACCTTCCGCTATACCACTTATGAGGCTTTCAAGGACTTTCCGGCCCGCGTGCGCATGGGGGTCCATCTGCACGATGCTTCCGTGACCCTGCGCGATATCATGACATTCGCGCCGGGCCTGAAACAGAACACCTTTTTTGCGCTGAACCGTTACCGCAAGGTCTTTCTCAATGGCCTGGTCAAAGGGCGGGTGAACAGCCTCGACGGAGAGAACCTGCTGATCGCCCTGGAAGACAACAGCCTGATCGTGGAAGGGGGCTTCAGTAGCCACGACCTGACCGTGCGCCGCAGCGAATCTCTCAACCTCGACCTCTCGCGCCTGAAGACTAATATGGCCACCCTGCGGCAGCTCATACCCAATTTCAGCCCACCTGCCAATTTCGACAGGTTGGACAGGCTGAATTTCAGTGGCCGATTCGACGGCTATTTCCTGGACTTCGTTGCCTATGGCGACCTTTCTACCTCTTTGGGCAGGGCGACCATGGACATGCGTATGGACCTCAAGAACGGCCGGGAAAAGGCAAACTATTCCGGTAAACTGGCCCTGATCGATTTCGACCTGGGCAGCTGGTCGGAGAACACGGATTTCGGCCTGGTCAACTTTACGTCTGAAGTCAAGAACGGCGTAGGGCTGAACCTGGAAACCGTGAGCGCTTCACTGAGCGCACAGGTGCAAAGTTTTGTCTTCAAAGGTTATAATTACCAGAACGCCACACTCACGGGCGACCTGAAGAAAAACCTCTTTCGGGGTGATTTCGCCATCCAGGATGACAATATCGACTTCTCCTTCCAGGGCGCCGTCGATTTTACGGATACCGTGCCCGCTTTCAATTTTGACGCCAGGGTCAACAAACTGGACCTTCAGCCGCTTAACCTCTCCAGCCAGGGCATCCTTCTTTCGGGAGACATTACCCTGAATCTGAAGAATAGCAGGCTTTCCGATATGGAAGGTGAAGGCCGGGTAAGGAACCTCACGATACTCCACAGCCGGCTGGGCAAGGCCTTCATCGATTCCGTCGCGTTCCGGTCGCAGTTCATCGGGCCCCGGAGAAAATTGTTTACCGTGAATTCAGATGTTGCCGATGCATCGCTCGAAGGTGTTTTCGACATCGAACAGGTGCCGGCGGCCTTTATTCAGTACCTGGAGCGCAATTACCCTGAGTTTTTTAAACGCCTGGGCATGAAAGCGCCGGAAAAACCGGCAGGTAATTATGCCTTCAGATACGATGCCAGGATATATGATACCAAAAACCTGCTGGCAATGGCCGACAGCAACCTGGGGCCGATCAAGGAAGGAGTGCTGGAAGGCTATTTTGACAATATCCGGGATTCGATCCTCGTATCCATGTACCTGCCGCAGTTTAAGTACGGTAAAATTGCGCTCAATGACGTAGGCGTCGATGCCCGCCTCGAGCAGTCGGCCGGTAAAGTGGACTTCATCATCCTGGAGCCTGTGCTGAACGACAAAACCCATTTTTCCAAAGTGACGGTCCTGGGTATCCTCAAACGCGATACTTTCGAGCTCGGCCTCAATTACCAGTCGGAAGGCCAGTCGATCTTCGATCTGGACAAACTCAATCTGAATGCCCAGGTCTACATGCCCGACAGCCTGAACTACCGGGTGGAATTCAGCCAGTCTAACCTCGTGATCCTCAACAGGCCCTGGTTGATCAACGACCGCAACTATATCACCTTCCGCAAGGGATCGATCGACACCAGGAATTTTTTGCTGACCAGTGCCGATAAGGAGATCCGCCTGGAAGGCGTAGGTAAGCGGGGGCTCAGGCTCAGCCTGAATAATTTTGACTTCAACTTCATCGACGAGATATGGGACTACGAGGCCCTGGACTTCGGCGGCCGCTTTACGGTAGTGGCCGAAGTGGGGGATATCTTTGAGATGAAAAACATACAGGCAACCGTACTGGCCGACACTTTTCGGGTCAATGATGACGACTGGGGCGCCCTGCGGCTCGATGCGAATGCCGATAACCCGAAAAGCCCGTTTTACGGCTACCTGTCCATCACCAAGGATACCTCACAGCTTTTGGTGGAAGGGTCTTTCAACCCTGTGGCCCTGGATGAGGGCACGAAGCCATCAGAAGAAATGGCCGCCAATTATTTTAACATCAACGCTTCCATTTCCGGTTTTCCACTCTCTATTGCGGAGTACTGGATAGGCAGTAGTGTGTCCAATACAGTAGGAGCCGTAGGCGGAAATATCCGCATCAACGGCCTACCAGGCAAGCCTCATCTGGCAGGTTTTCTTACGGTGCGGAACGGCGGTACTACGGTCGATTTCCTGAAGACGCGTTATACTTTTGACCAGGCCCTGGTGCGAATGGATGACCACTACCTCTTCGATGCTTCGGATACGGACGTAAAAGATAAATATGGCAACAAGGCTAAACTTTTCGGCGGTATTACCCACCAGAAACTCAAGGATCTTGCCATTAACGCCCGACTGGAAACGAACCGTTTTCTGGCGCTGGATACGGAAAAAGGCGATAACGAACTCTTCTACGGCCACGCCCTGGGCCAGGGTGACGTGCTGTTTAACGGGCCACTGAACAAGATCGACATCTACGTCAATGCGACGGTGGGAGAGGGGACCCGCCTGGTCATTCCCGTCAGCTACGGTTCAGATGCCTCCGAACTTAGCTATATCAATTTCCGTCAGCGCTCCAAACCTACCAATGAGGAGGATGTAGAACGCAGGCAGGAAGCAACGGGCATCAACCTGGAAATGGACCTCATCATTACGGAAGAAGCTCAGGGTGAGATCGTTTTTGATGAACAGGCCGGCGATGTGATCAAAGGGCAGGGGCGGGGCAACATCCGTATACTCGTGCCCCGGAATGGAGCCTTCCAGATGTACGGCGATTACATCATCGAACGGGGCGACTACCTGTTCACCCTTTATAATGTCGTCAACAAGGATTTTGCCATCAAACAGGGCGGCGTGATCAGCTGGTCGGGCGACCCCTTCGGCGCTAAGATCCGCCTGGAAGCGGAGTACAAGGACCTCTCCACTTCCGTTGCCAACTTTATCCAGGAGTACCTGGTGGATGTGCCGTCCGATATCAAGAACGACGCCAGCAAAGCAACCAAGATCGACCTGACGATGGAACTGCGGGGCGATCTGCTGTCGCCGGTGATCAACTTCGATATCGAATTCCCGCAATTGACGGGGCAGCTAAAAACCTATACCGACAGCAAGCTCAGAGTGCTGAAACAAGACCCCAACGAGCTCAACCGGCAGGTCTTCGGCCTAATCGTCGTCGGGCAGTTCCTGCCGTCCGACCTCGCGATCCAGGGAAGCAAGATCTTTTACAATACCGTCAGCGAGTTCGTTTCTAACCAGCTGTCCATGCTGCTGACGGAGCTCTTCTCTGAATTCTTCTCCGACGGCTCCGCTTTTTCCGGCATCGACCTCGACATCGCCTATAACCAGTACCAGTCGGCCGACCTGGGTGAAGGGCAGGACATCAGCGGGGGCGATGAGTTCCAGGTGCAGCTCCGCCAGGAGTTCTTCAACGACCGCCTCACCATCCTCGTTGGGGGCAATGTGGATATCGGCAACAGCGCCCGGGCTGCACCCGGCAGTAGCGGTACCTTCGTAGGAAATGACCTGGTCATCGAATACGTACTTAACCAGGACCGCACCATGAAACTGCGCGTGTATCAACGGCTGGAGCCCGATATCGGCGGTGGCAGCCGCCTGGAGGTGGGCACGGGCCTGAGTTTCCGCCGCGAGTTTGATAACTTCGGCGAATTCCTCGATAGCTTCAGGCGGGCGGCGAAGAAGATGAAAAATTGAGTTGAACGTTATTGCTGAATGCGGTACAGCAGGGCTCAATAAACGAGGTCGACAAATACCGGCAGGTGGTCGCTGTAACCACCGTAGTAGTTGGGGCCGCCGTAGGTCCGGTTGGGCGTAGGGCCGTTGCGGCTGTCCTTGTAAAAGAGCCATTCCGGCCCGAAGATAGCGGGGGTGCTGACGTGGAGCTTTTTTCCGCCCTGGGCCAGGTTCGTGGATACAATGATCTGGTCCAGCATGTTCCAATCGCCCCGGTAGTTGTAAGAGCCCAGTTTTTTCCCCTGATAAACGGAGAAGCAGTTGTACAATGACCTGGGGGCCATGCTGCTTTCGAGTGGCTGGGCGCCCAGCACCATCCGAACGCTCTTATTCTCCGGCTCGTCGTTGAAGTCGCCCATGATGAGGATATTGGCCAGAGAATCGGCGGCGAACAGCTCGTCCACTTTGGCTTTCAGCTTTGAGGCCACCAGCAGTCGGCGGGGTTCGCTGGCCTCCAGCCCGCCACGGCGGGAGGGCCAGTGGTTGACGAAGATGTCGAGTACATCGCCGGAGCTCTTGAGCTTGCCTTTAACATGCAGGATATCCCGGCTGGTGTAGGCCTCGCCGTCCTCAGGCGGAAAATCGATGCGGATGAAATCCTGTTCCAGAACTTTGAATGATTTTTTCTGATAAAGCAGCGCCACATCGATGCCCCGCAGGTCGGGGGAGTCGAAATGGGCGATGCCGTACTTGCTTTCCCGAAGCGGGCCGGTAGCCGCCAGCGCTTCCAGCACTTTACCATTCTCCACTTCCGCAAGCCCTACAAGCACCGGGCTGCCCATCTCTTCCAGTACCTTGGCCAGCTGGCCCAGCTTTTTCTGATAGCGCTCTGCCGTCCACTGCTGTTTTCCGGTAGGGGTGAAGTCCTCGTCCAGCGTTTTCGGGTCGTCTTCCAGGTCAAAGAGGTTTTCGACATTGTAAAAGGCAACGCGGATGCTTTGCTGGGCGGAGAGTAAGGTGAGGGAGAACAGCAGTAAAAAAGTAATCGCCAGGGATCTCATCGGATATTCTGATTTTGAGGCAATATTACTAAAAAAATCCTTGGGATCCCTGATGGCATGTGTGGGTATCCAGGAAGTGGCTGCCTGTAGAAAACGAAAGACAGCCACTTCCTGGATATGGGCGGGGGACATTTCTCCGGCCGGAAGGCCGGAGGCGCGGGTCAGCTTTCCCGTGGGGCCGTCACCTCCACCCATTTGCCCGGCAGGCGGGCGTTGATGGTGTTGTCGTACATGGCCTCGCAGGAGACGGCCGGCAGGTAGAAACGGCCCTGGTAGGCAGCGTTCAGTTGTACACGGTATACGTCCGTTTGGCGTTCACCCAGGCCGAAAAAGGTATTTACCCGGTCGTCGCGGATGTCGATATAGTCCGGTACGCTTTGCGTTTTAAAGGCCTCGATATCGCTCATGCGGGTATTGATGATCTCCCAGCCTGAGGGAAAGATCTGGCTCAGCGCCAGTTCTTTGTAGGGGAAAGGCCGTTGCCCGGTATGCGTGACCCGCACCTCGGCGATAAAGTCGCTGCCCTGGTTGATGGCGCCGGGATCGAGCAGTACATTTTCCATTGTTTTGTAGGACACCTCGATCTTCAGCCCTTCGGCCTTGGCCGTTTCTGCGCCGGCCAATGGCTGGCCCCTGCGGATGACGCGGGCGAAGAGGGTGCCTTTGCTGCTGTTTTTCACCATTACCTGCTGGCTTCCCAGCCCATTCAGTGGTATCTCTACCTGCATGACGGGTTTGTCGGACCCCGCATTCACTTGTTTGCCGCCCGGTAGTTGGTAGGTGAAGGCCAGCTGGTTGCCCACGCCTGACTTACCCACGTATTTGCCGACGGCCAGCAGGCTGAAGGCGATCTCCTGTGTACTGCACCATTGCTGGCTGCTCAGCTCTTCGGAGATGTAGCGGACGAGCTCACCGGCTTTTTCCCGCTCGTCGAGCAGTACGAGGGCCTCCAGTATCATAGCGCGGTCTCGTAAGCCGGAGCCATAGGTGTAGCTGAGCTCGTGGTATTCGCTTACCTGTGTTCCCAGGTTATTGGTGATCTGCTTGGCCACTTCGGGCTTGCCTGCGAGGGCATAAGCAGCTGCAAGGCGCCATTTGGCCTGCAGGCTCAGGCCGTTGTATTCCCGCAGCCGGTTCATGGCGGGCAGGTCGGGCTGTTTTGCCAGGGCGAGGGTGTACAGGCGATAGGCTTGCATCAGTTCGTGGCTGCTTTGCGAATAGAAGCCCATTTCGGCTTGCTTGGGGTCCCACATTCGGGATACCTTTTTCTGGAACTGCACCCATTTTTCAAGCAGGGCGGGTGGCACGGAATAACCTAGTGCCTGGGCTTCCAGCAGGAAGTGCCCGGCATAGTTGCTCGCCCAGTGGTTGGGCTCGGCATCTCCGGGCCAGTAGGCGAAGCCGCCCTGGCTGGTCTGGAACTGCTTCAGGCGCTCGATGGTGGCCTTGATGTTGCCCGGTATGCGCTTCTGCTGGCTCTCATCGAGCTCCATCAGCTGCTGGACGTATAATTGCGGGAACCCGCCCGAGAGGGTCTGCTCCAGGCAGCCGTAGGGGTACCCCAGCAGGTATTTCAGCCGTTGGCCGAGGTTGATGGGGGGGATGTTGGAAACTTCCAGCACGGCATCGTTAGTGCCCTGCATACCCGGAGGGGTGAAGCTGAAGGAGAACGATTTTCCTGTATCCAGCACTTTACTGTCTACATCCGTTACGTAGGGGTTGGGGTTGCGTACCTGTATCTCGATGTCCTGTCTGGCCGATTCGCCGTTGCCGCTCGCCGTGATCGTAAACCTGGCTACGCCGACAGCTTTGCTGACTTCGATGTCGAACTCCACTAATTGATCGCCAGGGCCGTCAAATTGCAGGCTTTGTGATGCAGGCCCGGCCATTTTGACAAGGCCTCCTTTTTCCTGAACGCTCACTGTCGCATTGCGTACTTTTTTATCCATAGCAAAAACGCTGACCGGCAATTTTAGCTGCTCACCCGGGCTCAGCACGCGGGGCAGGGTGCCCAGCACCATGAGCGGCTGGCGCACCGGCACCGTTTTTTCGGCACTGCCATAAGCTGCGTCGCCGGTGGCGACCACCATGGCCCGTACAGCGCCGACGTAGTTGGGCATTCGGATCTCGTGTTTTGCTGTTTTCCCTTTCTTAAGTTCGAAGGGCCCCAGGTTTATCACGACGGGCTTAAAGCGGTTGGCGTGGTCGTCCTGTGCGCCACGGCGGATCTCCCCGTCGCCACCGATGCTCAGCAGGCGTTCCAGCTCAGCACCGTAAGCACCCAGCACGTAGTCGTAAACGTCCCAGGTCCGGACACCCAGGGCCTCGCGGGCATAGAACGCATCCCATGGGTTGGGCGTTTGGAAACGGGTCAGCCCCAGCAGGCCTTCGTCGACGATGGCCAGGGTATAGGACATGGGTTTGCCGTCCTTTTCAGACACTTCCACGGTGAACGTTTGCTCTGGCCTGAGCTCATCCGGCATTTTGACTTTGGGCTGCAGCCTCGTTGCAGGGTCTTCCACCAAGATCGGGATCACGCCGTACATTCGTATAGGCAGGTCGTTCTTTACCTGGGCATGGGGTTGGATCATGGCCACATGGGCGTATACGTTGGGCGCCATTTCGGGTTTTGCCTTGAAGGTAAAGGTGTTCTCGCCTTGTTTGGAATCGATCCAGAACGATTCCACCACCTTGGTGCCGTTTTCCAGGGTGACCAGCGCGCGTCCTGCCTCTCCGGCAGGAAGGGTGAGCTTGACGGTTTCTCCAACCTGGTATTTCGGTTTATCAGATGAGAAGGAAAGCATGGCGGCAGCTTCGCGGTACGAGTCCTGATCGTCGCCGTACCAGGGGTAACCCGCGTAGAAATAACTACCGGAACAATGGCCGCTTTCGTTATCGCAGACGCGGACGAGGTAGCGCCCCCATTCTTCTACCGACAACGCCCAACTGGCTTCGCCTTTGCCGTTGGTCGATACCTCTTTTTTCATCAGGGCGTCGTAATGGGTGCTGGTATTGTACCGGGAAATGTTGTCATAACCGTTGTCCCACCACCAGCGCCATTCCACGCGGTAGACGCCAACGCTGAGCTTGCGGTTGCTGAGCGGCTGGCCGTCCTTGCTCACCGACACGAAATTGACCTGGCCTTTTTCCTTTACATCAAAGCGTTGCTCCCCATACTTGTTGGTAGGGATACGGATACCGGCATAGGCCTCGAAGGGGTCGTAAGAGATGTTATAGCTGTCGGTGCTGAAATCACCGCCTTTTTCGAATACGCGCGTTCTGAACGTTGCCGATAGTTTGCCCGGCATCAGCTGGTTGTTGGCAAGCCTGAAATCCAGCGCTGCATGCCCGTTTTCGTCGAGCTTGCCCTCAAAAACGGTAACGGGCTCCGAGTCGAAAGGCCGGGCGGGGTCGTCGAAGGTGAAATTGTCGTAGCCTTTAAAAGCCGTTGCCGTGCTTCGCAGTTGTGCTTCAACCTTGGCGGCGAGGCTCCTTGCCGGAGCGCCGTGCAGCCAGTTGGCCTGCAGGGTAGCGCGTATCGGTTCGTCGGCTGCGCTGAGGGATTTTTTCCCAAAATCCAATTCGATCTTGATCCGGTTAGGCTTGACGGTTTCGATGCGGACGGGCTTTTCAAAGCTGGCGCCGCCTGCTTTGACATAGGCCATCCAGGAGCCGGTAGGGTCGTCGGCGCGGGTCGCGAAGTACAGAGGGTAGACATGCCGGGCCTGTTCGGCAACGGTACGCCTTTCGCGCACCTGCCCGCGCGGGTCGAGCAATTCGAAGGTGACGGGGTAATTAGGAGGTAATTTGCCCTGGCGGTCCTCCAGGACAAAGTTGAGGTATACGGAATCGCCCGGCCTCCATACGCCCCTATCGGCATACAGGTATCCTTTGAGCCCTTTCTGGGCCACAACGCCAGAGACGTCGAAGCGGCTCATCGAGAGGGAGTTGCCATCTTCGAGCCTGAGGTAACCCCGCTCACTGCCTTGTCTGGCAATAACGACGAACGGCGTGCGGGATAGTTGTACGTTTGCCACCCCCTTCTCGTCGGTAGAGGCCTGGGCCAGGAGTTGTTGTTGGAAATCGTAGAATTCCAGCTGCGCCCCACTGATGGGCTTGGTGGTGCGCAGGTCGGCCACGCTGACGAAAAAGGTGTTGTCGGCGCCGCCTTTGGCGATGAGGCCGATGTTCGAGGCTATGACGTTGCGCTGAATGAAGCGGTCGGAATTGTAGTAGGCCGGATAGCAGGGGTCTTCCCGTTGGTCCCAGGAATAACCGTCGTAATAGCCATCGATCCCGTACCAGCTGTTCATGATGCTGGAGGGTTCTTCTTCATCCTGGGCGTAATCCGTGGTTTTCAGGGCAACGGTTTGTGCATTTTCGCCATTTTTGCCACTGCAGAAATAGGCCGAATACTCGGGCCGGAAGCCGATGCGGACCTGGTAGATAGCCTCGGCGTCCTTTTCGATCAGGCTGCTGAGGTCCAGCGCGTACCGCGTCCATTGGGCGGCATTGGCAGCGGGGTTGAGGGCGGCCAGGGGCACCTTTTTCTGCATGATGATACGCCCCACCCGGTACAGGTCGTAGTCTCCGTCCAGCTCATTGGTTTGCAGGAACTGCAGGATGTTGTTGTGATAGATCTTGAAGACCTCGACTTCCACCGCGTTGAGGCTGATCGCTTCGAAGGGGAAGATCAGGCCTTCCGAGTTGGGCATGATCACGCCCTTACCCACGAGGCGGACCTCCGGCATGGAACCGTTGATGCTAATGGACCACTCGCTGGCCAGGCGCATCTTTTTGTCGTTGACATTCCGTATGCCAGGGCTTACCTGGATAGTTTGTTCACCGACGATCTGAGAGGAGGGGTACATCCTTACGGTATTGCCGTCGATGAGAAAGCGGAAATTACTGCCATACCCTTTGATACTGATGAGCCCGTCGAGGTTTTGGGACTCGAGCAGCGGGTCGGAAAAATGGAGCTGGATATAGAACTCCTGGCCCTGGATGGCTTTGGTGCTGGTGAGCTTGAAGTCGTCGAGGCTGGGCACTTCCACTTCCAGTTTATCTTTCGATTTCACTTCTATCGGGGAGCCGTCCCAGCTCAGGTTCACCTTGGAGGCTTCGTTGCCGCGGGCCACATTTTCTACGTTAAAATAGTGTTCTGTGCCCTCGGCGGAGTGGGACCATCGGATGGATAGCTGCCGGCCGTTCTGGCGGGCCGACAATACTTTTTCAACCTGTTCGGGTTCTGCCATATCAGAGGTGAGCAGGCTGCCCTGTATCTCCTGTTTGCTCAGGTCTTTGGGGTTCGGAGCGTTAATCCCGTCGACGGTGATGTCGAAAAATTGCCCCCGGGTGCGAAATTCGAACTCGAAGCTTTCCGCTTCGTCAGGTACGTCCGGAAAGAGTGCCTTGAGGTTGACAGTGGCGACAAAGGACTTCCCGGATTCCATGGGTTCAGAAGGTTCGAAGCGCAGGGTTTGTCCGTCTTCCCAGATAGCGGTACCTTCGATGGACGGCGAGAAAGAGAGGATGCGGCCTTTGGCTTCCTGCCCGATCTCGGTTTCATCGGCAGCCAGGCTGGCAAAGCGGACCCTGATGGGGTCGGCCCTGGAAATAGCGCCGGAAGTATAGGCATAAACGTAGGCGCTGACACTATCCGGCATTTTCCGGGCATGCCGTTCCTTGTTGCAGGAAGGGAGGACAGCGATAATAGTGAGAGCGAGAACGGCGTAGAGGAGGGAGCAAAAAAACTTGTTTTGGGCCATGGTTTTAGATTTATTATGGGGAAGTGTACAACACCTTTCCCTTGGCTGTGTTAGGAATTTGGCTGTAAGGTAGCAGCTTCTTTATTCTTCATCAATAGGGGTTTTAGCTTAATTTAAGAAAAATCGGGCTTTATGGATAATTTGTTGCCACTATTCCCTTTACAACTCGTCGTCTTTCCCGCTGAGCACCTCAATCTGCACATATTCGAGCCGCGCTACCGGCAACTTGTCAAAGAATGTGAGGAAGAGGGCATCACTTTCGGCATCCCCGCCTACATTGGTGGAAAGGTTATGGAAGTGGCAACAGAGGTACGCCTCATGAGTGTCGAGAAGCGCTATCCCAATGGTGAGTTGGACATCAAAACAGAAGGGGCTGGTTTGTTCAGGATCAGGGAGTTCTACCGCACGGCGCCGGGAAAACTTTATAGCGCTGCGGAAGTAGAGCCCCTGCATTTTGATATGGAAGGAGATGCGACGGCCGGCGCCCGTATCCGGGAGCTGGTCAGTGAACTCTTCGAACTGTTACACCTGCATCAGAAGCCCGGCATAAGCCTTGAAGGCCTGTCCACCTATAGCATAGGCCACCACGTAGGCCTCAACCTGGAGCAGGAGTACGAAATGTTATGCATTCCGGGGGAGCGGGAGCGCCAGGCCTGGATGGAGGCTCACCTGCAAAAGCTGCTTCCCGTGGCCCGGGAGATGGAGAAGCTGAGGAAAAAGGTACAGATGAACGGGCATTTTAAGAATATTGTGCCGCCAAAGCTCTAAGCCTCCATTTCCGCTACGCGGTTCAGGTGGTCTACTACGCGTTGCAGGGCCAGGTTGGACAGGCCTTCAGAGCCCTGCAGGTCGGCCAGGGTGACCTGGTTCAGCACCTGGTCGACGGCGCGTTGTACGACGCGCCAGAGGGAACGCACGGAACAGTCGACGGAATTGGTACAAATGCGGAATGCACCGGAATGGCCTTCGCAGAAGCCGTCGTCAAAAAGCGCGCCGCCCAATGCACTCAGCACTTCGTTGACGCGGATCTCATCGGCTGGGCGCGATAGCACATACCCGCCTTTCTGCCCGCGGGTGCTCTGAATGAACCCGGCCATGCGAAGCGTTCGGGCCAGCTTTGCGACATAGGAGCCCGACATGCCTTCCAGGTCGCTCAGCTGGGGAATGCTGAGCCCTTCCTCGCTGTCGGCGCGGGCTATCCGGAGCAAGATCCTGAGTCCGTATTCGTCTTGGGCGGAAATCTTCATAAGGGTTCGGATTTAGGGAATGCGGGAATGTAAATATCAGCATGGGGAAACTGCCGGGCGATTTACGCCATTCTCTCATCCTTGCATTCTCTCATTATCGCATTAAAACATATCCAGCGTCAGCCGGGCTTCTTCGCTCATCATCTCTTTGCTCCAGGGTGGGTCGTACACCACGCTGAGGTCGACCTCGGTGACGCCATCTACTTCGGCCACTTTTTGCTGGACTTCCATCGGTAGTGCGTCGGCGACGGGGCACATGGGGGAGGTCAGGGTCATGCTGATACGCACGAAGCCGTCCTCACGGGTTTCGATAGTATATACCAGCCCCAGTTCGTATATGTCGACGGGTATCTCCGGGTCGTACACTGTTTTTAGTGCAGCTATGATCCTTTCTTCCAGAGTTTGGTTGTCGTCCGTAGTAACCATTCGCTCTATTTTGCCTGAAGCGCCAGGCCGTACAATTTCATCTGCTTGACCATGCTGAGCAGGCCATTGGACCGGGTAGGGGAGAGGTGCTCCTTGAGGCCGATCCGGCCGATAAAATACAGGTCGGTATTGGCGATGGCCTCAGGGCTCTGGTGCGAAAGCACGCGTATCAGCAGCGCTATGATGCCTTTGGTGATGATGGCGTCGCTGTCGGCCGTAAAGGCTACGATACCGTCCTTCACCTCGGCGTGCAACCACACCAGGCTCTGGCAGCCTTTAATGAGGTGTTCTTCATCTTTATACCGCTCGTCGATCAGGGGCAGGTTTTTGCCCAAGTCGATGAGGTATTCGTATTTTCCCATCCAGTCGTCGAACAGGGAGAATTCTTCAATGATCTCGTCTTGTATGTCGTTGATGCTCAACTTGCGTATTTTTATTGTTCTCTTCTGCGTTTTACCGCAACATGGAAACGGCCTTTTTTACGCCTTCTACCAGCCTGTCGATATCATCATGGGTATTGTAAAAAGCCAGGGATGCCCGTACCGTGCCGGGAATGCCGAACCGATCCATCAATGGCTGCGTGCAATGGTGCCCCGTACGCACGGCGATGCCCAACTTGTCGAGGATCGCTCCAACGTCGTAAGGGTGTGTGCCTTCCACGATGAAGGATACCACGCTGGCCTTATAACGCGCTGTACCGATGAAGCGGATGCCTTCCACCTCTTTCAGCCGGCTGGTAGCGTAGGCCAGCAGCTCATTTTCGTATTGAGCGATGGCGTCCTGGCCGATCTCCTGGATGTAGTCGATAGCTGCGGCCAGGCCGATCACTCCGGAGATGTCAGGTGTGCCGGCCTCGAACTTGTGGGGCAGCTCCGCGTAGGTAGTCTTTTCAAAAGTGACCGATTTGATCATCTCGCCGCCGCCGTGGTAGGGCGGCATGGCATTCAGCCATTTTTCTTTGCCGTACAGTACGCCGATCCCGGTAGGGCCGAACATCTTATGGCCGGAGAAGGCGAGGAAATCGATATCGAGCTGTTGCACGTCCATCTTCATGTGCGGGGCGGCCTGGGCGCCATCTACCAGTACCGGGATACCCCTGGCGTGGGCCAGGGCTACGATCTCCGCTACCGGGTTTACCGTACCCAGCGCATTGGAAACGTAAGTGGCGGCAACGATGCGGGTCTTATCGTTGAGAAGCTTTTCGAACTCGCTCATGATCAACTCGCCGGCATCGTTGATGGGGGCAACTCTGAGGAAAGCGCCCTTCTCTTCACAGATCAGCTGCCAGGGCACGATATTGCTGTGGTGCTCCATGGCCGTGACCACTACTTCATCGCCTTGCCGGAGGAATTTGCGCCCGAAGGAAGAGGCCACCAGGTTGATCCCTTCAGTAGCGCCGCGCACGAAGATGACCTCGCTGGACGATGCAGCATTGATAAAGGCCCGGGCCTTTTCCCTGCCTACTTCGAAGGCAGCTGTCGCATCCTGGCTGAGCTGATAAACACCGCGGTGGACGTTGGCGTGCAGCTTCCGGTAGTAATCCGATACCGCATCGATCACTTTATTGGGTTTCTGGCTCGAAGCGGCGCTATCCAGAAAAACGATGGGTTTCCCGTTCATTTTCTGGGCCAGCAAGGGAAAATCCTGCCGGATACGGGCCACGTCGGCTGCAGAGATCCTTTCTATTTTGGTACTTACTTCCATGATAAGTAGTGTTCAAAAATAAACCCTCCATTGGAGATTTTGCGATGCAGCGCTGGCTCATCCCCCTTTAACCTTTAACCTTTAACCTTTAACCTTTAACCTTTAACCTTTAACCTTTAACCTTACCCCTTTAACCTTACCCCTTTAACCTTACCCCTTTAACCTTACCCCTTTAACCTTACCCCTTTAACGCCCCGCTTACTCTTCAAATTTGCTGTGGACGAGCTGTTCGGTGAATGACCGGACGGCTTCCAGTTTAATATTTTCTGCAACTTCGCCAAGGAAAGCATGCTGTAGCATGGCCCGTGCATCGGCATCCGGAAGCCCGCGCGAGCGCAGGTAAAAGACGGCGCTTTCGTCGAGCTGGCCGATCGTTGCTCCGTGGCTGCAGCGTACGTCGTCGGCAAAGATCTCAAGTTCCGGTTTGGTATCCATGGCCGCTTTCTCCGACAGCACGAGGCTGCTGTTCTGCTGGAAGGCGTTGGTCTTCTGGGCGTCTTTGCGCACCAGCACCTTACCGTTGAACACGCCTGTGGCCTTGTCCGTCACGATGCCTTTGTACAGTTCGTTGCTCACACAATGGGGCACGGCATGGTCGATAAAGGTGTGGTTGTCGATATGCTGTTCGCCTTTTGCGAAATAGGTGCCCCAGTAGTTGGTCGTAGTGCCCGGTGCTTTTAGCTTGGTTCTCAGGTTGTTGCGCACCAGCCGGCCGCCCAGGTCGAGCGCAAAGGAGGTAAAGGTGCTGTTGCCGTCCTGTTCTACTTCGGTGTTGCTGACCAGGAAACCTTCGAGGCCTTCTTTTTGGAGGCGGTATTGGTGTACATGGGCGTTCTCTCCGGCCTGGATATAGCTGAACTGGTTGTGAAAATAAGAGCCCTGTGAGCCAGGCAGCTGGAAATAGCCTTCCATGACCGACAAATCGCTGTTCGGTTCCGCTATTGTCAGGTTCATGTGGTTGTTGAAAGGCACGTTTGTGCCCGGCGCGGCCAGGTGCAGCAGGTACAACGGCTTTTTGACGGCCGCATTCCTGGAAGCCTTAATGAGCAGGCCATTGCTGGCGAAGGCGGCATTCAGCACTTTGAACGCATCTTTCTGGCCTTCCAGCATCTCCGTAAGGATGGTTTCCACCTCTTCTGCGCCTTCCTCTTCAAGCGCGGAAGCGATCGTTTTGACGGAAAGGCCGTCGGCGAAAGGCCCGCAATGAGAGATGCTCTCCTGGAGTTGGCCGTTCACAAAAACGAAAAGGTGGCAATCGAGGCCCGGGATCAGGAAAGGCCTGATATCGGCTTCGGTGATGCGAGGGCTTTCCCCTACGGTATAGTCGGCCTGGAGCAACCGGTTGATGCTGGTGTATTTCCATTCCTCATCCCTGCGGGTGGGGAAGCTCACTTCCTCCAGCAGGCCAAGGGCTTTGCGCCTGAACTGGTGCAGGGCAGAGCCCTGCTGGCCATTGAGCCGGTTTTCCTGCGCTTCAAACAATGCCTGGAAGCGCATTTTTGCCTCTGCAAATCTGTCTTGTACTATAGTCGACATCCTGATTTCTCTTTTTTTCAACCAATCGGCAAAGCATATTTACAAGCTTGCAACGGAATCGGCTTCTTCCTTGATCCAGTCGTAACCTTGTTCCTCCAGCTGCATGGCAAGCGACTTATCGCCCGATTTGACGATGCGGCCCTTGTACAGCACGTGTACATAGTCGGGCACTATGTAGTTCAGCAGGCGCTGGTAGTGGGTTACGATGATAAAAGAACGGTCTGCGCTACGCAGTTGGTTGACCGCGTCGGCCACGATGCGCAGGGCGTCGATGTCCAGCCCGGAGTCGGTTTCGTCGAGGATGGCCAGGCGGGGTTCCAGCAGCGCCATCTGGAGCATTTCGCTGCGCTTCTTTTCGCCCCCTGAGAAACCTTCGTTGAGGGAGCGCTGCAGCAGTTTTTCATCCATTCCTACCATCTTGATCTTGTCGCGCATGAGGCGTAACATCTGCACGGCGTTCAGTTCTTCCTTGCCCTGTGCTTTACGCACGGCGTTGACGGTGCTCTTCAGGAAGTTGGCGGTGCTTACGCCGGGGATCTCAACCGGGTACTGAAAGGCGAGGAAGATACCTGCCTGTGCGCGTTCGTCCACCTCTTTCTCCAGCAGGTTCTCACCCTGATACAGGACGGACCCACTAGTGGCCACGTATTCTTCGCGCCCCGCCAGCACATTGGCCAGCGTGCTCTTTCCGGAGCCGTTGGGGCCCATGATGGCGTGCACTTCCCCTGGCTTTACCTCCAGGTTGATGCCCTGGAGTATCTCTTTTTCTTCGACGGAAACTTTCAGGTCCTTTATTATCAGCATTATTGTTTGGTTTGGTCTTTTTTCAATGGCTCGATATATCCTTTACCCCACGCTGCCTTCCAGGCTGATGGCCAGCAGTTTCTGGGCTTCGACGGCAAACTCCATGGGTAGTTCGTTGAACACCTCTTTACAATAGCCGTTGACGATCATGTTGACGGCATCTTCTTCGCTCAGCCCGCGCTGCATGAGGTAGAACAACTGGTCTTCCCCGATCTTCGAGGTCGTTGCCTCGTGTTCCACCCTGGCAGTCTTATTTTCCACTTCGAGGTAGGGGAAGGTATGCGCGCCGCATTTATCGCCCATGAGCAGGGAGTCGCACTGCGAGAAGTTGTGGGCATTCTCGGCCTTTTTCCCCACCTTGACCAGGCCGCGGTAGGAGTTATTGCTGAACCCGGCGGAAATACCTTTGGATATGATGGTGCTGCGCGTATTTTTTCCAAGGTGTACCATCTTGGTGCCGGTATCCGCCTGCTGGTAGTTGTTGGTGACGGCCACCGAGTAGAATTCCCCGACGGAGTTGTCACCTCTCAGCACACAGCTGGGGTATTTCCAGGTGATGGCGGAACCCGTTTCGACCTGCGTCCAGGTGATCTTGGAATTGCGGCCGGCGCACAGGCCCCTTTTGGTGACGAAATTGTAGATGCCGCCTTTGCCTTCTTTATCGCCGGGGTACCAGTTCTGTACGGTAGAGTATTTGATCGTCGCTTCGTCCAGCGCATACAGTTCCACAACGGCGGCGTGCAGCTGGTTCTCATCGCGCATGGGCGCGGTGCAACCTTCGAGGTAGCTCACATAACTGCCCTCTTCCGCTACGATGAGCGTACGCTCGAACTGGCCGGTGTTGCGTTCGTTGATGCGGAAATAGGTCGACAGTTCCATTGGGCAGCGCACGCCTTTCGGGATGTATACGAAAGAGCCGTCGCTGAATACGGCGGAGTTGAGCGCGGCAAAGTAGTTGTCGGTAGGCGGAACAACCGAGCCCAGGTATTTGCGTATCAGCTCGGGGTGCTCCCGCACCGCTTCGCTGAAAGAGCTGAATATGATGCCCAGTTCAGACAACTTTTCCTTGTAGGTCGTTTTAACCGATACGCTGTCCAATACAGCATCGACGGCAACACCGGCCAGGAGCTTTTGCTCGTCAAGCGGAATGCCCAGCTTGTTGAAGGTTTCCAGCAGCTCGGGGTCTACCTCGTCCAGGCTTTTCAGCTGCTCCTTTTTCTTGGGCGCGGCGTAATAGATGATGTCCTGATAATCGATAGGAGGGTAGTGGACGTTGGGCCATTTGGGCTCCGTCATGCCCAGCCAGTGCCGGTAGGCGGCGAGGCGCCATTCGGTGAGCCATTCCGGCTCGTTCTTCTTTTGGGAAATGAGGCGCACCACATCTTCGCTCAGCCCTTTAGGGATGACGTCGGACTCGATGTTGCTGGTGAAGCCGTATTTATAGTCGCTTCTGGTATGCTCTTCAAGCGTCTGCATGGATTCACTCATCGGCAGGAATTTTATTTGCGGTCTCTTATTTAGACTAATTTCAAGCTTTTATCCGGAATTTATACAAAAAAGTATAAATAAGGTTCAGGTGGCGGGTGATTTTTTTCGGCTTTTTTCAGAAAGCGGGGCGAAGATAGGGAAAAGTGTGTATAAGGGGTTCATGAAAGCCTGCCAAATAAAGGCCTTACAGTGAAAACCAGTAACTGCACTTCACGGTCAGGGCATTATTGCCTGCCGCGTCTCCGATGTCCCCGAAGCTTTCTAGCACGGAAGGCGTGAATTGGGGGTCATAGTTCGACCGGTTATGCGACCAGACGAAGAAGAAGGTGGAACCGGGTTTATATTCCCAGCGCAACACGAAGTTAGAGCGGAACTCCTGGAAGCTGAAATCGGGATGATCGATCTCCCAAACGGTTTGGGCCGGGTCGTTTTCCCGGTAATATTGATGATCCTGGTTGCTGTTTTGATACACCAGTTCGGAATACCGCTTCGCTGGCTCTTTGGCATGCGGATCGGAGACTTTGTAGATCTTGCTGAACTTACCTACTGAGGCGTACGGGCTACCGTAATATTGCAGCGACAATTCCGGCGTGACAAAATATTCGGCCCTCAGCGTCGTGTATAACGTTTTCCTTTCCAGCTTACCGGCGATGTTCAGCGAGGAGGCCGGGACGAATTGGTTATTGTCCGTTTGCACCTGGTAATAAGTATTGGAAGTTATGGTAAAGCGCCTGCTGAGGTTCAGCAGGAAATTAACCTGATAGCTGGTGGCGCCGCCGATGCCGTTATCGTACCACAGTTTTTCCAGGCCGACACCCCCCGACAGCACTTTGGTAGCATCCGTCGACAGCATAATACCGGCCAGCGAATGCGGGTCGATGCGCAAGGCGGGGCCTCCACGTAATTGCCTGGTATCCAGTTTGTTGAAAGCGTGTGCCAGCGTGGCGCTCAGCGCCCAGAGGTTGTTGAACCTCAGCTCTCCCGTGTTTTCCAGCAGGTCGAGCGTGTTTTCTCCGCCGAAATTCCAGTCGTGCCGCTGCTCGAGGGTGAACTGGTAGCTCCTCAGGATACCTTTGGGTTCGTTGACGAGATATTTGAGGGCCAGCCCCTGGGTAATGATATCAGCTTCCCTCAGGTAGCCGATATCGTTCAGATCCAGGCCTTCCGACCGCCAGCTCAGGTTGCCGGTAACGCGGAATTTACCGCTTTGTTTGCCGCCTGACAACTCGCCGCCCCAGCCGGAGAGCTGGGTGGCGGCCTCATCTACCGATAAATGCGCCGCATCCGTTCGTTGGAACAGGTGGACAGGCGACTGCTGCAGGTTCGTTATGGCCTGGGAAGAGCCCGAGATGCTGGAGAAAAAGCTTTTGGCATCGACGAAGTACTTGCGGTTTTTCCAGTTGTGTAGGATGTCGAAACCTCCAGTATAAGCTTCCGACGGCAGGCTTTCTTTAAATTGTGCGGCGTCCAGCTTTCTGAGCACAGAGGTGAACATCCCCCCGATGGTGGTATTGCCCTTGTTCAGGTCCTGTTTGGCCCGGGCAATGAAATAGTTGGAAAAAGGTTCGGCAGCGTATCTGGACCTGGAGCCGGCGTCTTCGACCTCAGCGTATTCCCGTTGCGTCATGCCGTTGATGATGCCGAGGGAGAACCCTTTTTTGCTTTTGCCGGTCACTTTGAGCGCGCTGATGATATCGGTGGTGGAAGGCGAGGTTACCGTTTGTGTGGGTGTAAGGGCTGGTAACAGAGAAGGCGCATGCCCGATCCTGCGGCTGTAAAAAAGGATGTCAGAACCCATAGCATATTCCAGAATGGCGTGGCCTTCCAGGAAGAACGGCCGCCTCTCCTGGAAAAATACTTCGTAGGCGGCCAGGTTCAGGACGGAGGGGTCGGCCTCGACCTGCCCGAAGTCGGGGAATACAGTATAATCGAGGGTGAAATTGGAGGATAGCGCCGCCTTCCCATCGAGCCCAAAATTCAGGAGCTTATCCCCCTTGTTTTGAGAAATGTATTGGAGCCCGGCATAAGGCATCATTTCAAAATGGTGCTTTTTGGGGATGTCTCTGATCCCCCGCAATTCGCCAAAAATATAGACCATGGCCGGGGCGTCTATGGGGATGAGTTTCCACTGGTCTTCTTCTCCAAGCCTTGAAATGTAACGCCAGACGTGCATCCCCCAGGCCTGTTCGGGTTCGTCGCTGAAGCGCAACTGGGAGAACGGCACCCTCATTTCAACGGTCCAGAGGGAGTCGCTCACATGCGCTTTTCCATCCCACACCGCATTCCAGTTGGTATCCCACATGAAAGCCCCGAGGTGCTGGAGGTCGATTTTCTGGCCGGCGGCAGTCACGTTAAACTCAAAGGCGGTCTGTTTATCGTGGTAGGTATCGAGGGCCACCCCTGTGATATCGCCGACCGTCCAGTCGTCGCGCCTTCCGAGCATGGCCCGGATGCCTTCGGGGCTATTGTCATGGCAGCGAATGGCGATGTACAGGTTGTCGTCGTCGTACAGTAGCTTTATTTCCGTCTGTTGGGAAGGGGCCGCTGCCTGCCTGGGCGCCTGCTGGACGAAACCGCCGGCCCAAACGGCGTCCTGCTCCCAGCAAAGGTCATCCAGGATGCCGTCAATTTTCGGCCGCCCGGCCGTCCTGACGGTATTGTACACCCGCTTGTTGCTGGCATGCACATTGACCATGGAATCCTGGGAAAGGGTATAATTCAGCGTTTGTCCGTATATAGGATAAGGAAAGATTACGACCAGGGACAGGAGCAAAAAGGCCGCGTTTTTCATGGCGTATTTTGCTTGTAAAGCTAAGAAACCGTACAGGAAAATTGGAATCATTTGAGCAATTTGGGAGCCCTGGCAGAAAATGAAGCTGATTTTTCCAATATCAGATAAATTGGCTATTTTTCCTATCTGATTTCAGTACTGGTATTAATCTATGGCAAAGGATAGCAAAAAGGGGATCGCTGTGGAGGAGGCGGAGCGCCCGGCGCCGCAGGGCGCCAACTACCTGCTGGCTGTCGCCATTAATACCTATGAACACCATCCTAAGCTCTCCAATTGTGTGCGCGACGCCGAACGGCTGGTGAAGGTGCTGCAGGATAGATACGGCTTCCACCCCGAAGAGGTTATTACCTTATTTGATAAGGCCGCCACCGCAGCCAACCTGTACAAAAGCCTGGTGCTATTGAGCCAAAAGGTAACGCCTCAGGATAATGTAGTCATCTATTTCTCAGGCCACGGCTTCTTTGACCGCTCCGACCAAACTGGGCATCTTGTGCCGGTAGAGGCTTCTGAAGGGGCTATATGGCATTATTTTTCCAACGCTAACCTGGTGAATCGAATCCGGTCGATCAACAGCTTCCACACCTTCCTGATCGTCGACAGCTGCTTTTCCGGCTCTTTATTTGCAAGCAAGGAAGTAAGCGCTACCCCCTTTGCCGAAAAGGTGGAGGGCTTACCTTCCCGCTGGGCCTTGGCCGCCGGGCAGATCGAGACGGTGGAGGATGGCTTACATGGCGACCACAGCCCATTTGCCACAGCCCTGTTGGCTTTTCTGGAAACGAACAGCAGCCCCCTTGTACCGGCTTCTGATCTCATCCAGCATGTCAAGCGTGTAACTCCGCACAATGCCCGGCAGACGCCGGTTGGCGGGGTACTGTTCAAGACTGGGGATGTGGGTGGGGAGTTTGTGTTCCGCCTGAAGCAGGATGAGGCGGCTGCCTGGGCGGAGGCGCAACGATTGAATACCCTGGCTGGCTACCGGCAGTTTTTGGAGGCTTTCCCCGGGAGTTTCCATACGCAGGAAGCGGGGAAACAAATAGCTGAACTGGAGGAAACGGCTGTATGGGAATCCGCTAGGCGGTTTAATACAGTTGCCGCGTATAACCAATATTTGGATAAATACCCTAATGGTAAAAAGGCAAGAGAAGCCATCGAAGCCATGGAAAAGCTGGAGGAAACCAGCGCCTGGAACATTGCCCTTGGCCGCAATACGGTAGCTGCTTTCCGAAAATATACTTTTGATTACCCATGGGGAGCTAATCGTGAGGAAGCAGAAAAAAGGATCAGGGCCATCCTGGATGGCGAGCGGGAGCCGCAGGTAAGGCAGGGGGCGGCGGAAAAAGCCAAAGCTCAGCCTTATGCTCAGATGCCAGCTCAGAAACTGGAAAAAAGGCAAAGCGTTAGTGGAGGTTTCATGGGCTGGCCCTTGTGGTTGAGGGTGGCTATTCCGATTGGAGCGGTAGTAATTTCCATTTTTATATGGCAGTTGAGCAATTTGGGGGGAGATTCCGGCTCCGAGCCCAGGAAAGCTCAAAGAACGGCAGGATCGCTAACAATGCTCTCACTTCCAAAGGCCGATATGGTTTTGATCCATGGAGGGGAATTTGAAATGGGGGATATTTTCGCAGAAGGAGTGGATAATGAAAAGCCGGTGCATACGGCCACTGTGAGCGATTTCTACTTGAGCGCATTAGAAGTTACTTTTGAGGAATATGATGCCTTTTGCCAGGCTACTAAAAGGGCAAAGCCGGATGATGAAGGTTGGGGTCGTTGGCGCCGCCCGGTGATCAATGTGAGCTGGTTTGATGCGGTGGCATACTGTAATTGGCGCAGCATTAATGAAGGGCTGGAAGAGGTATATATCATCAATGGGAATGATGTCTCCCCCAATTGGACGGCTAATGGCTACAGGCTTCCCACCGAAGCAGAATGGGAATACGCCGCCCGGCAAGGAGGCCAGAAGGTGCGTTTTGGCAACGGGAAGGATATCGCTGACCCGGCGGAAATTAATTTTGATGGCAGAGCCCAGTACAAGGACACCTATTCCAAAGGAGGGCTATATCGACAAGAGACAACAGAGGTAGGCAGCTTCGCCCCAAACAGCCTCGGCCTGTACGATATGAGCGGGAATGTAGGGGAATGGTGCTGGGATTGGTGGAGTGATGATTATCCATCTTCTGCCCAAACAGATCCACATGGCCCTGACAGCCACGGCTGCCGGCTTTTTCGCGGCGGTTCGTGGAGCGATTTTTCTACCAGCGCCCGTTGTACCGACCGCAACTGCGTCGCCCCGTGGCAGTATGGCTACAACCTCGGTTTTCGCCTCGCAAGGAATGGCGGCGAATAGCCGCCTTAGCGTTTCTCTGCCTATCGTAGCTATAGGCGGGGATAGCATAAAAAAAGCCCGGCGCTCGATGAACGCCGGGCTTTGTAGTGCCGAAAGGGGGAGTCGAACCCCCACGCCCGTAAGGACACACGCCCCTGAAACGTGCGCGTCTACCAATTCCGCCATTTCGGCAAATGTGCGGTAAAAATAAGCTTTCAAAACCGGCGTCTCCGATTCAGGGCAGTGGATCCGCCGCCGCTTTTTCTTTAAGTGCGGCAAAGATAATATAAATAATTATTCCTGCAAGTATTTCTTCGTTAACGGCTGCATCATCGGGCCCCCACGGCTTAAGCAAGTACCGAAGGTGGGACTTCCCGAAAGTGCACCCGTAACCCTCGCGCGCTCGTTAACGGCTGCATCATCGGGGTCCCACGGCTTAAGCAAGTACCGAAGGTGGGACTTCCCGAAAGTGCATCCGTAACCCTCGCGCGCTCGTTAACGGCTGCATCATCGGGATAAACTTCTCGTCCCACGGCTTAAGCAAGTACCGAAGGTGGGACTCGAACCCACACGGTGTTGCCACCACTGGATTTTGAGTCCAGCGCGTCTACCAGTTCCGCCACTTCGGCTATTCTGCTAAGCAGTTCTTTTTCAATTGGTTGCAGGCAGCTCTTTTGCCGGCCGTTCCCGATTTTCAGGGATGCAAATTTAGAGAAAAATTCCCGGATGTTCCAAATAAGCTGCGCAGAGAAAACTACGGGAAATGGGAAAAAGTTCCGGCGCCCCCGTTTCCCGGCTATCTGGCGGCGTTACTTGCTGAACCAGCTCCTGAATATGTCCAGCCCGTTGGCGTAGATGACCAGCCCCAGGACGATAATAAAACCGATCATGGTGGCGTATTCCATAAATTTATCGCTGGGCTTGCGGCCCGTGATGGCCTCGTATAACAGGAACATGACGTGCCCGCCGTCGAGGGCAGGGATGGGCAGCAGGTTCATAAAGGCCAGGATCAGGGAAAGGATGGCGGTCATGAACCAGAAGCGCTCCCATAACCATTCGGTGCCGAACATGGACCCTATGGTGCCGAAGCCGCCGAGGCTCTCCGACGCTTTGATCCGCCCGCGGAACATCTGGCCGAAGGCCTTGAACTGGTCGTTGAGGAAGCCAAGCCCTTTGGAGACCCCTGCCGGCAATGCCTGGGCCAGGGTGTACTCCTGCCGCTTCATGTCGAAGAAATAGGCTTCGCCATAAGGGTATATCCCTACTGTGCCGTCTTCCGTGCTGGTCATCGCAAGCTGGAGCGTGTCTTTTTCATTGCGCACAACGGAAACGGTGACCGGCTGGCCTTTCTGCGTTCTGGCCAGGCGGGCAAAGTCGTTGAAGAATGGGGTAGGGGTACCATTAAAGGCGATGATCTCGTCATCCAACTGTATACCTGCCTTTTCAGCGGGAGAATCCTCGACCAGTTTGGCGGCCACAAAGGGCACCCGGGCCCCGAACAGGCTCTTTCCCTTATTGTCGTGGCTGGACAGGACGCCGACAAAGCGAGGGTCGACGGGCACGTTCTGTTCGGCGCCATCCCGTTGCACTTTGATGTTGTCGGCGTTATTGATAATGATCTCCCGGATGACGTCCCGGTCGTTGAATTCCTCAAAGGGTTTGCCGCCGACGGACAGGATATGGTCGCCGTCGCGCAGGCCGAGTTCCTGGCCCAGGGTGTCGACGTAGATGCCGTATTTGACGTTATCGTTGGGTAGGTATTCTTCGCCCCATACCCAAAGGACCATACCGTAGATCAGGAAACCGAGGATGAAATTGACCGTAACGCCGCCCAGCATGATGATGAGCCGCTGCCAGGCCGGTTTGGATCGGAATTCCCAGGGTTGAGCGGGTTGTTTCATCTGCTCGGTGTCGAAACTCTCATCGATCATCCCGGATATCTTGACGTAACCGCCCAATGGCAGCCACCCGATACCGTATTCCGTTTCTCCTTTTTTGTATTTGAAAAGGGAAAACCAGGGGTCAAAAAACAAATAGAACTTTTCAACGCGGGTGCCGAAAAGCCTGGCTGGCAGGAAGTGCCCCATCTCGTGAAGGACAATCAGGATGGAAAGGCTCAACATCAGTTGCCCTGCCATAATCACGTAGTTCATAAGCCGCTATAATGTGTGAATGTATACTAAGAGTTAAACGTGTAAGCTTAAAAAACAGGATAAATTTTCCTATTGTTGTGCAAACGTGCGCAAAGGTAAGTGGAATTGGACAAAAATTATATTATCCTGCTTCCAAAACCGACGGGCGTCCCGTTAAGCGCTATATGTGTATTGGGCTATGAACTTATTTTACACTACCGACATTCAGGATGGGCTGCTGTTGCTCCCGGAGGAGGAGGCCCGCCATTGCATCCAGGTCCTGCGCCACAAGACAGGTGATATCATACATATTGTGGATGGGCAGGGAGGGCTGTATAAGGCAGAGATCGTGGAGGCAAACAAGAAACGGTGCGCCGCCAGGCAGCTGGAGGCCTGGCCCGAGTATGGCCGCCGCCCTTTTTACCTGCACCTGGCTATTGCGCCCACCAAGAATATAGCCCGGATGGAGTGGTTGGTGGAAAAGGCTACAGAGGCCGGGGTCGACGAGGTCACGCCTTTGCTCTGCGAGCGGTCGGAACGGCGGCAGTTGCGCAGCGACAGGCTTGAAAAGATAGTGCTGGCCGCTATGAAACAATCGCTGAAGGCTTACCTGCCCCGCTTGAACGAGCTGACGCCGCTGCCTGCTTTCCTGAACCAACAGGCCGGGCGACAGCAGGCAAATTATATAGCTTATCTCGGGGAAGGGCAAAAGGGGCACCTGAAGGACAACATCAGGGCAGGTGAAAGTGTTTGTATCCTGATCGGCCCCGAAGGCGATTTCAGCGAGGCGGAAGTACAGGCCTGCCGCGAGGCAGGCTTCGTACCGGTAAGCCTTGGCTCCAGCCGCCTTCGGACTGAAACGGCAGGCCTGGCAGCCTGCTTTATTGCTAACCTGATCAATGAATAGGATGATGCTGTGTCAACTTTTGGCCATTCTTTTGTCTGTCAACTTTTTCGGGCATCCGGCCACGGCTCCTGAAGCCCCTTCCTTGCAGATGGGCCTGCTGAAGTACAAGGGGGGCGGAGACTGGTATGCCAACCCCACCTCTCTGGCCAACCTCGCGCGCTTTTGCAACCAACAACTGGGCACTAACTTCGATACGGATTATGGAGAAGTAGAGGTCGGTAGCGCCGAGTTGTTCAACTACGCTTTCGTCCACATGACGGGCCACGGCAATGTCGTTTTTTCCGATGCGGAAGCAGAAAACCTGCGCAACTACCTCATCGGCGGCGGCTTTCTGCATATTGACGACAATTACGGCATGGACCAATACGTGCGCCTGGCTATGAAAAAGGCCTTTCCGGAGCAGGACTTTATTGAGCTACCCTATGAGCACGAGGTCTACCATCAGAAGTTCGACTTTAAAAATGGCCTTCCGAAGATCCATAAACACGACGGAAAACCACCCCAGGGCTTTGGCCTTTTCTGGGAAGGGCGGCTCATCTGCTTTTATACTTACGAATGTGACCTAGGCGACGGCTGGGAAGACCAGGACGTGCACAACGACCCTGAAGAGGCCCGGCTTCAGGCCCTCCGCATGGGCGCCAACATCGTACAGTATGTCTTCGAACAGTAGGCGCCTCCTCAACTGGCGCTAATTCCAGATCGGTGACCGCCTTTGTTTGATATAGTTGCGGACATTGAGCCAGAAGGCGATAAAAAGGTAGAATATGACCGGCGAGCCAAGGGTGGCGAAAGACAGGTATATAAAATACATGCGAACCCTTGCCGAGGCTACTCCGATTTTTTCTCCCAGGTAACTACATACGCCGAAGGCAGACCGCTCCATCAGGTTTTTAAAATATGCCATGCCTATTCCGTTTATCATTTCATAGCCAGCAAACCGGGGCCTGTGCCCCTGTGCACCTTACAAAGGTACTACACAATTTCCGGCCCGGTGTTAAACAAGCATAGGAGAAACAAAAATTTGGGCAAAATGATTACGTTTTCGGCAAAAAAACCATCCTTTTAACCAACCCAGAGGCTGGGCTCCAGACAAGCTCTTAGTCTGGTATAGCAATGCCACCGGGCTCAACATCAGAGGCGGTCACCTGGTACGACGGCTGCGGGGCTTCCAGAGAATGGCGGGGGTTGGCCAGTTTTTTCTGGGGCCCGGAAAACAGGTTGACCGCTCCGATGAGCCCGATCAATAAGATCACCGCTATAATCACGCTTTCTATTTTATTGGAGGATTTAGTATAGTGTTTCATGAGATTCAGATTTGTGCATTTTGTTCAAACAAGAAGGGGAAAGCAAGCTACTGCCCAAC
This sequence comes from Lewinellaceae bacterium, assembly GCA_020636255.1. Taxonomy (GTDB): domain Bacteria; phylum Bacteroidota; class Bacteroidia; order Chitinophagales; family Saprospiraceae; genus JACJYE01. The sequence goes on along the minus strand of JACJYE010000004.1, from coordinate 390,523 downwards.
AGGCTGCAAACATGCCTGTGAGCTAATGTCCTTTGTCAAAAGGTGTTTTGCCGGGAAGAATAGCCTGGCCGGGCAGGCTATAACCCTTAAGGCCTGCCTGCTGACAGCAACTGCGTTTCAATACACTGAAACCAGCTGTACATTACTACATTGAAGGTGGAAAACCAGGCGGTATCCTACCGGCAGCGAAACTTAACTGGGCCGTGGATACGTACTGTTTTCAAAGAAACCGATATTGCGGGCTGTGGGAAAAAGCCGTAACTGGTTGCTTTGAACGGGAAGGGGTGTGTTTGGGCCGTAACGGCTGTCTGGGTTAGTAGAAGTAGGTTGCATAATAGGTCACTAGTTTGATTATGGAATGGGAATGTTAGAACCAAAAAGAAAGGGGGCGCGTCGTTTCGGGATATGTTGAGCAAATATATTAAATAAATATATTATATCTCATTTTTTCTTTATTTGTTTTCAATGATCCTTCACTGGTTACATATTAAAATATTACAAAATGCGTGCCAAAAACAGAAATCTGCCCTATTCGATGGAAATAAAATGCGCCCTGGGTTGTTTAGGCAGCAAAATCCAAAGCCGGCCGTAGTTGTTGACCCGCCCGGCCTCGCGGGAAGCCTGGCTGCCGATGCCGAAATAGACGTCGATATGGCCAGGCCCTTTGATGGCCCCACCCACGTCCTGCGCGACAAAATACCGGTACTCGTAGCTGACGACCTTCTGGCTGCGGTGGTCGAATATGGGAAAAGCGGCCAGCAGGCAGCTGCCCAGAGGGATGTATCGTTGGTCGACCGCGATGGAGAAATCTTCTGAGAGGGGCACATTGCCGGCTCCTTTGGGCACGGAGCGCTTCCGGGTGAAAAAGGTGTAGGAAGGGTTGTAGAACAGCACGGTGTCGGCCAGATGGATATTGTCCTCCAGGTATTTTCTGATGCCCCGGATGGAGAGGTTGTTGGGAGCGATATCTTCCCGCGACAAAATAAACTTCTCGATACTCCGGTAGGGCTGCCGGTTGGTGCCGTTATAAGCGAACAATTCCCTTGTGCCGTCGGTATATTCCACGAAGCCCGACCCTTGCACCTGCATATAGTATACGTCTACCTTGTCGGCGGCGTAGGCCAGTTCGAGCCCCAGCCCGTCCAATGCGCCTTCTCCTTCGATCTGCGCCCTGCCGGGCAATTCCCCTTCCCATTCCAGCGGCCGGCTGTAAAGGGGATAAATGTACTTTCCCTGTGGCTTTTTTGAGACTTTCACCACCGGGGTGAAGTAACCGGTGAACCGGACGTTGCCACGGCGGTCGCCACCCCAGATCTGATAGGCTTCCAGGTAATCGGAAATTCCCATGGGTTTGGTCTGTTGCCAGGCCTTGAGCAGCCGGATGGTCTCATCCAGGCTCTCCGCAGTGACCCGTAGGCTCCCGATCTGCCGGTTTTTGGGGCGCGCCTGCAATTCCAGCAATTGCCGGTTGTATTCCAGGGCCTCGATAAAGGCCCCATCGATAAAAGGTAAGTCTATGGTATCCAGCCTGCTGGGTTCATACACGTCCTGCATCCGGGGGCCCCCTATGCGGCGGCCATCACGGGCGAAAATGTAATTAATGGCCTCGTCGCCATCTTCGCTTCCGGGAAAAGAAAGTACAGGCTCGCCGGGATGGGGGAGTCCCTTGTCGCCCTGTTTGGGCCTTTCGCAGCCGAAACAGGTGATAAAAAGGCTGATAACCAGGGCTTTATATTTGTTCATTGCCTCCAGACAAGCTCATAGGCCATCTGACAATAATACTATTAAAAAAGTAAATTCCAAAATTGGAAGCTAAGGCGGTTCCTATATGGGCTTAACAGCGGTTAGTACGGCGTAATACCAGAGCCCTTCTTCCAGCGCCTGGAACTGCCGGATACTCCCGATGACATTGCGGTACTGGGTACGCGACCTGACGCCCATGCCATAGAGCAGATGGTTGGCCCACGACCAGCGCAGGGCGATCTTGTTGAGGTTTTTCAAAGAGGCCCAGGTGTAGCGGGTATAATCCATGAGGTTGATCTCCCTGAAACCTGCCTCGTAGGCTTGTTTGCGGTGTTCTGCTGCGGTGTTGATGTCGGGTATGGCCCATCGGTTCAGCCAGCTGAGCAGCAGCTTTTCGCCTGAGGGCGCGAGCGGGCGCTTTTGCCGGGTGTACTCCGCCAACGCAAGCCTGCCGCCCGGACGGAGCAGGCGATAGGCTTCGCGGTAGAATGCCTCTTTGTGCTCGCTGTGGCAGAGGCTCTCGCAGGCCCAGACGACGTCGAAGCTGCCGCTTTCAAAAGGAGCGTCACAGTAGTCGGCCTGAATAAAAGCTGCTTTTCCATCCAGGCCCGCCTGGATAGCGTGTAAACGGGCCTCGGCAACCTGGCTGGCCACAGGGGTGATGCCTACCGTGGTACACTGCCGGTAGCGGGCCAGCCACAGGCAACTGCCGCCTTTCCCGCAGCCCGCATCGAGCACCTTTTCGCCGGGCTGAATAGCCGCCAGTTCGGCCAGCACCCGGTTGGTATTCGACAGGGCTTCGGCATGCCTGTCGGCGTGCTCGTCGTAAAAACCGAAATGCACGGCCAGGTTATCCCGCCCTACCCAGGCGATATTGTAATCAAAACGCGTTTTGTCGTAATACTCAATGAGCTCACGGAAACCGGATTCGTCGAACGGCCGTTGATCCATAGTAAGATGGGGAGTCTGATAATATGCGCGAAGATAAGGATTCGGCAGAAGAGGCTAACTGCCGGCCCCAAAAAAACAGCCGCCTCCGTTACATGCAGAGGCGGCGGGATACACAAGAATAACTTTTATGGAGAATCTTCTCAGGCTTTACCCCTGAGCATGAGGTTCCAGTACAAATAGGGTAAGCCGTATTTTTTAAGGATCCACATGGGATATAGTTCTTTGGACGTATCGAAAAACTTGGAGATCAGGGGGTCGCTGTCCCGTTCTCCTGCATAGTTGAACTCGGCCAGTACCATCTTGCCATAGCCGGTTACCAGCGGGCAGGAAGAGTACCCCTGATAGCCCTCGCTGATAGCCCCCTGTTTCTCGATGAGGTGCAGGAGGTTCTCCACCACTACAGGAGCCTGCTTCCGCACGGCTGCACCCGTTTTTGCGGTAGGCAGGGCGGCGGCGTCACCCAGGGCGAACACGTTGGGGTAGTCGTTGTGCTGCAAAGAGAAATGGTTGACGTTGATCCAGCCTTTGGACGGGCCGTCATGGAAAGCCAGCTTCGACCGCTTGATAAAGTCGGGGGCCGATTGGGGCGGCGCCAGGTGCAGCATGTCGAATTTCATACTGGCATGGCCCTGTACGACATCGCTTTCGTCTACGTCCCTGTAGTTATAGCAGAGGTGGGAGATCTTCTCAAAAGGTTGAACGATGTCGAAGAAAACCCTTTTGTTCTCGCCGTCAATTTTGGTGATCTTGTGGAAGAAGCGCAGTTGCAGGCCTTTCCGGTCGACGACTTTCATGAGGGTGGATGCGAAAGGCTCTACGCCGAAAATGACGGAGCCCGGCGTGATGAACAAGATATCGGAATCATTGCGCACGCCTTTCTTACGCCAGTAATCATCGGCCAGGTACATGATCTTCTGCGGGGCGCCGCCGCACTTGATCGGGGTGGCGGGTTGCGTGAAGATGGCGGTGCCGCCTTTGAATTCCTGGAGTACCTGCCAGGTGTAGTTGGGGTCGACGTAGTTGCTGCACACGCCGTTTTTGCCCATTGTTTCTTTTAGCCCATCAATGCCGTCGAGGTCGATCTGAATGCCCGGGCAGGCCACCAGGTAATCGTATTCTATACGGGCGCCGTCTTTCAGGACAACAGCATTTTCATCGGGCAGCACATCTTCTACATACTCCTGTATCCACTTGGCTCCTTTAGGGATGAGGCTGCTCATGCTGCGCTCCGTACTCTCAAAATTATAGGTGCCGGCGCCTACCAGTGTCCATGCCGGTTGATAATAATGTTTGGAAGCCGGGTCGATAATGGCGATATCGAGGTTCTTATCTTTTAACAGCAGCTGTGCAGCTACGGTAATGCCTGCAGTTCCGGCTCCAATAATGACGATCTGATGCTTCATAACACTGGTTTGTAATTTGATTAGGATGTTTCTTTTCACAAATAACGGGCATGAAAGCCAGGGCTTTTGTGCGCTAGGTCACATAAGGCTATGATTTTTCTCAGCCTAGTGGGGGAGCTTTTTGCGCAGCAACCCGTAAGAAAAGGTCCCGAACATGGCTGCAGCAAGGAATACAATGAAAACCGTATACCCACTGCCCAGCAGTATGAACATCGGCCCGGGGCAAACGCCGGCGAGTGCCCAGCCCAGCCCGAAAATGAACCCACCGATCAGGTAGCGGGGTATGCTCTTGTCTTTAGGGTGGAAAATGATCTCCTGGCCTTCCGTCGACTTCAGATGTGTGCGCTTGATCACTTGCACGATACCGACTCCTGCGATGATAGCCGTGAAGATGATGCCGTACATGTGGAACGACTGGAAGTGGAACATCTCGAATATCCGGAACCAGGAAACGGCTTCAGACTTATACAGCGTGATCCCCAGCAGGATGCCTACGAAGATATATTTTGAAATTTTCATGGCTCGATGCTATTTTTTCAGGCTAAAAGAGAATGGGAAAAATGAGGTGGGTCATAAACAGGCCTCCCAGGAAAAAGCCGATAACGGCGATCAGGGAAGGCAATTGCAGGGCCGACAGCCCGCTGATAGCATGCCCCGATGTACAGCCTCCGGCATAACGGGCCCCAAAACCCACCAGGAAGCCGCCTAAAACGATAATGATCAGGCCCCGTAAGGAGAACAGGCTTTCCCAACTGTAAAAATCCGGCACGAGCGGCACTTTGCCATCATCAAATTGGAACCCCAGCCCTTTCAGGCTCTCTATCGTTGCGTTGGAAACGTGGGCTATATCCCCGTCGGGGCTCAGAAAGTAGTGCGCAGCCAGGTACCCTCCGAACATAGCGCCAAGGGCCACCATAAGGTTCCAGCCCTGCGATTGCCAATCGAACTTGAAAAAATCGGCAAAATCTCCAGCGCCGTCAGCGGCGCACATGATGCGGAGGTTGGCGGAAAGGCCGAACTCTTTTCCGAAAAAGAGCAGGATGAACATGATCAGCGCGATCATGAGCCCTCCAACCCACCAGGGCCAGGGCTGGCTGATGAAATCCTTGATGTCGATCAGAAATTGTGGTACCATGTTCTAAGGTTTTTGAACGCTACTAAGTATCGGCACATGTTGCGGCATAGCCGCTTTTGGCGCCCAGCTATAAAAATAAGGCAAGGGTTCCATCCGCCATAGTGATCTCAATAACATTTAATAGTGATATTTATCACTTCACGGGCTGTGCATACCAAAAAACAGATAACCAGGAACGGGAGTCAGGCCTTTTCCGACAGATATTGATAGATCAGCTCTGCCGCTCTTCGGGAGGCGCCGGCTTCTCCCAGCCTTCCTCTGATCAGGGCATAACCTTCGAGTATCTGTTGCCGGGTTGATGGTTCCAGCAATTTTGCCAGCTCCAGCTCCAGCCTGTCTGGCCGGAATGCTTCCTGGATCAGCTCCTTGACCACTTCTTTTTCGGCGATCAGGTTGGCCAGTGAAATAAAGGGAACGTTGACCAGGCGCCGGGCGATGAGGTAGGACAGCCGGCTGCCTTTGTAACATACCACCTGGGGAACGCCGAAAAGGGCCGTTTCGAGGGTGGCGGTACCGGAAGTGACCAGTGCCGCTTCGGCCTGTTTCAGCAAGGCATAAGTTTGGTTGGAAACGAGGCGCACCTGGCTGGCGCCGGCCGCCGATCTTTCTATGATGTCTTCATAAAAGGCCTCTTCCTGTGAAGGCGCTCCGGCGATGACGAACTGCCGGCCCGGAAAGCTGGGCGTTATTTCCAGCATAGGCGGCAGCATGCGCTCGATCTCCTGGCGCCGGCTGCCGGGGAGCAGGGCGACGATGGGGCGGTTATCCAGCCCGTTATCCTGCCGAAAATTTTCAGCGGCGGGCACCGAGTCTACTACATCGAGCAGCGGATGCCCCACAAAGTCGACTTCATAGCCATATCTCTGATAGAAAGCTTCTTCGAATGGCAGTATCACGAACATGCGGTCGACGCTGGCCTTGATGCCGTGTACCCGGCTGCTGTGCCAGGCCCATAGCTGAGGGGAGATATAGTAAAACACCCGCAACCTCTGTTGTTTGGCCCATTTGGCGATCCGCAGGTTGAACCCCGGATAATCAACAAGGATGAGGGCGTCGGGCTGGTAGTCCAGGATGTCCTGCTTGCAGAATTTGATATTCCCGAGGATCGTCCGGATGTTCTTGGCCACTTCCCAGAACCCCATAAATGCGAGGTCGCGATAGTGCTTCCGCAATTGGCCGCCGGCGGCTTCCATCAGGCCGCCGCCCCATACCCGGAAATCGGGCCGGGGGTCAGCAGCTTTCAGGCCCCGTATCAGGTTGGAGCCGTGCAGGTCGCCGGAAGCCTCGCCGGCAATGATATAGTACTTCATAGGTTATGGTGGTCAAAAGATATACCTTCCGAAATACACCACCCATGCGATGACCAGCAGCACCGTGGCTACGACGATACCCCGCATGGCGTTGGTGGCTCGGTTTTTCATAAACCGGTTCAGGGGAATGAGGTTCAGGCAGATGGCGATAATGCCGGCGGTGCGTTCCCGGAACATCGGCGAGAACCCTTCGCTGCTGGCGAGGCCCGAGGCGCCTAACTGCTGAAAGACAAAGTAAAGCAGGAAAAAGGTAGCCAGCGGTAAAGCCAGGCCGATAGCCAGGCCGGCGGGGATGGAATTCTTGTTGAACATGCGTTTACAAATTTTCGAGGTTTTTCAACCTGTCAATCGCCCGGTAATTCGTCAGGTCGTGCATGGATGGCACAACGGAAATGTACCCCTTACCCAGGGCCCGGATATCCGTATCTTCTCCCTCGTCGTTATTGACGAACCGGCCAGTCAGCCAGTAGTACCTCTGGCCGCGGGGGTCGACGGCTTCGGTGAACTCCTCCACCCACCGGGCGTCAGCCTGGCGGCATATCTTTATCCCTTTGATCTCATCGGCCGGCAGGTTGGGGATATTGACGTTCAGCAGGCTTCCGTGGGCCATCCCGTGGGCCAGCACCCATTCGATCATCCGTCGGATAAAGGGTTTTCCCGCTTCAAAATCGGCATTGTGCGAATAGTCCAGCAGGGAAAAACCAATAGAGGGGATGCCTTCCAGCGATGCTTCCATAGCCGCCGACATGGTGCCGGAGTAAATGATGTTGATGGAGGCGTTGGAGCCGTGGTTGATTCCAGAGATACAGAGGGCCGGCGTCCGGCCCTTGAGCACGACGTGCCGCGCCAGCTTGACGCAGTCGGCCGGCGTGCCGGAGCATTCGTAAGCCACCAGGCCTTCGAAAACGTTTACAGGATGCAGCCTTATCGGAGCGCTGACGGTAATAGCATGGCCCATGCCCGATTGAGGGGCGTCGGGCGCGACGATGACGGCCTCGCCTAGCTGGCTGGCCACTTCCACCAATGCCCGTATTCCGGGAGCGGTGATGCCATCATCATTGGTTATCAGGATCAAAGGTCTTTCCATGGGCGGCCGGGATTGTAGGGATTAAGCGCCCAAAATTAGCCTTTTTGCCTTGCAATAGGTAAGTAGTAGTCGTTTTTTGACGTAGCAGTGTTCAAAAAGAACTGCCTTCAACCCGCACGGCCAGGTCCATGTGTATCTCGATCTGGTCATCTACCTTGATCAGGCCCATGAGTGCAGTAGGAGGCGTGATGCTGTAATCCGTCATTTTAACAGGGAAAGCGCTGACAAAGCGGTATTCGCCTTTTCCCGATTCCCGGGCCGATACTTCGAAGCTGGCCAGGCGTTCGACGCCGGCGATAGTGAGGTAAGCTTTGGCCTTGAGTGTTTTCCAGCCCTGGCTGTCCGCCGCTTTCCCCTTTTCCGGCGAAGCTTCCAGGAGGCGCATAGTGATAGCCGGGTATTGCGCCGCTTTGAGGGTTTCCTGCATGTCGCGGTTCATGCCCCGGTTGCCGCAATCCAGCTTGTTGGTTTGAAGCTGCAGGGCCGTATTCCGGAAAGCGATGGCCGCTTTGTTATTGTTCTGGGCTATTGCAGTATACTGAAGCGGGGGAAACGACTGTGTACAACGGCAGGTGAAAGGGGCGACGTTGCTGCTGCCTTCGAGGTAAAGCTGGCTTTGGCTCAGTATCTGGAAAGAACGCGTTTCGGAATCCAGTGGTTTGAGGGAGGAAAGCCCCGCGGCCAGCAAGAGCAGCAGCCCGAGATTGAAAGAGAACCGTAGTGAAAATTTCAGCGTATTCATATTACCCGTTATCAAAGGAAATGCCCGGAACAGCTTTGGAAGCTGTTCCGGGCTAGAGCTAAATTAACCAACACTTTTTAGAACGCCAGGGCAGCTTCCACCATGAAACCGTGGAATTCACCCTCGCTCAGAATATTACTGCTAGGGAAATCATTGTACTTCTGGTCGATATAAGAAGCCTTCAGCAGCAGGTTTTTGATCGGGAACCAGCCGGCGGAAACTTCCAGGCGGTTTACAGACAGGTCCTTCGGTGCGCCGTTCTCGAGGATGCGGGCGTTCAGTTCGCCGGAAACCTGTTGGTAGCGGGCGCCTACGAATACCTGTTCGTTGGGCAGGAAGCGGTAGATACCTTCTACAGCTACCTGGGTAGCGGTGCGTGCATCGGGTTTTTCAGCGCCTTCAGCTTTCGGGTCGGTGTATGCCATGCCTTTGGACTGTTCGAAGGTACCGAACACTTCCAGGCCTTTGTATTTGATGAAGGGGTTGATCATGAAGCTCGTCACTTCGCTGGAGAAGCCCGGGCTCACGCGGCCGGAAGTGGCCAGGCCGGCTGCGTCGGCAGCGATGTAAGCCGTTTCACCCCTGGGCAGGTAGTAAGCGGGCTCGAGGGCCATGTAGAAGCGCGAACCGGCGCGGTCGCCTGCATAGAGCGTGTTGCGGCTTACGCCGGAGTTCATGTATACGGAACCCGAGAGGCGGAAGCGCAGGTCCTGGCTAACTTGCTTGTCATAAGCCAGTTTGGCGTATACAGACGGGGCGCGGGGGTCATCGCCGGTAAGGTCCTGGATGTTGCCGCCGATCAGGCCATTGGTAACACCGACCATACCCATGAAACCACTGGGGAGGAAGAGATAGGCTTCACCACCTATTTCCGTTGCAAAAGCATCCATGATGTAGTTGCCCACGAAGGGGTTGTACATGGTGTTGCCGTTGTCGGAGCGGCGGAACTGCTGGTCGCCGTAGTTGACCTGGAAGTGGCCGATCTTAACGCGCAGATACTTGGTAAACCATTCCGGGTTGTTGAACATCGGCAGTTTGTCGATCTGGATGTAACCGCCTTTTACCCAGAATTCCGAGTGGTGGCGGGAAGACATGTAGTTTTCCAGCGCTACGCGGATACCATCTGCCAGTTGTGCGTCGATGTAGAGGTTGGCGCTGGCCAGGTTGAAGCCAGGGGCCAGGGCGTACAGTTCGTTGGCGTTGGCCGGCTTGCCACGATATGAGATGGTGTCATAGGTTGCGTTATTGCTGTGTTCCAGTGCTTGGTATTGCTGGGTGAAAGAGCCGCCGATGCGGACTTTCAGGCCATCGAAGGTTGCGTCGGCTTCTTTCGGAGCTTCGAAGACGTTGATGCCTTCCTGCCCGTAGGGGCGCCAGTTGCTGATTTTGGCTTGTTGCGCCATGAGGTTAGCTGCGAGTAACAATGCCAGGGTGCTTACGATTAATTTGGCCGATTTCATAATCTAACGATTTTGTTTTTTGTGAAGGAGATTACCTTTCAAATAATTGTGAATAAATGAGGTTGTTATTTCGTGCTTCCCGCTACACCGGTAGCGTGAAGCGTCAGTTCGTACTTGACGTTGACCTGGCCGCCGACCTTGATGCTGCCCATCAGTGCGGTGGGTGGCTCCATGCCATAATCTGTCAGGACAATGTCCTTGCTTCCGCTGAAGGTGATGTTGCCGGAGGCATCCAGCTTACCTTTTGCGTTAAGCTTTACGTTCTTGGTGACACCAGCGATCGTGAGCTTGCCGTTGGCCGTCACGTTGAGGCCGGATATCTGGGCTGAGCTCAGGGAGAAAGTGATGTTGGGGTGCTTATCTGCTTTCAGCGCTTCGTGAGTCTTGTTGTCCATGATCTTGCCTTTGGTGCTGACGATAGACTTCGCGGGGATGGTAACGCTGAGGCTGTTGAGGGCCTTTAGTTCGGAGTTTTCGACTGTCAGGTTGCCCTTGGCGTCGACTTTAGTGATGTCTGATTCCCATTCGTGCAGCGTGGAAGTACCACTTACTGACATCTTGAAACCTTTTACAACATAAGTTTCCTGGGCGTTTGCCCGGATGCTGATGGCCAGAAGGGAGATAGTGAGGATTGAAAGAATGCTGTATTTCATGATCTGTTCGATTTAATTTCTGAGACAAAGCTAGGGGCATAGGCGAGGGTGAATCATGATATTTATCACTATAGAACGTGATATTTATCACATTTGTGCAAGCTTCTTCTTGATGGCCCTACCGTGAAGGCTTGCATTTACTGTATTTGCGTCTGATACGAGGAGGGCAGGGAAGCGAAGAAAAGGCATAAAAAAAGCCCACAAAAATTGTGAGCTTCAACTTTGCGGATAATTCCCGCAGAAGATTCCCCATTAGTATTTATCTTTAAAAGGCAGGAGCCTCTATATTGTCTTTTCTCTTTCTGTTTAGGGGGATATACCATATATTATACACCCCCGCCTCACTAATGATACAAACTTATACATTTTTTTAGCGATTTGATCAGACAAATTATCAGCTTTGTTGCGTTGGTTTTCATTCGCAATGCCGAGTTAGTCCTTTTAAAATAAGGGCTTTTCATGAAAAAATGTTGCATTTATTGTTAAACCCTGGGTATGAAAGGCAAAAAATTATTGTTGTTGTTACGTGCGCTAAGTGAGCCGGAATTCCTGGAATTGTCGAAAGGCGTTAACGCCCCTGTTCTCAATACCAATGATCGGGTGGTGCGGTTGTACGACTATCTGAAAAGTTTTTACCCTTCATTGGTGGAGGCCCTGCGGGACGAACAGGCTCTTTTTGCCGCACTTTTCCCGGGGCAGGAATTTGATGACTACAAGCTCCGGCGGCTCATTTCCGAGTTTACCCGTGTGGTAGAATCCTTTCTGGCCATTATGGAAGTTAAGAACGACAGGGAGATTGAAGATCGTCTGGCCAGGAATGCCCTGTCGCGGCGCAATCTTTATGAACTCTACGTTAAAAAAGCTTTTGACGGCCTGAAGGCCTTGGAGGAAGGCCCTTACCGCGATGCGGATTATTACAGGGAAAAGTCGGAGATCCTATATACATACTACTTTCACCCACGCACGGAAAAACACCTGGTATCTCCGGATCTGCTGCGGGAATTGGTCGAAAGCCTGGACGCGTGGTACGCCATGTCAAAATACCGCCTTGCAGTAGAATTGAAAAACAGAGAACTCATCTTTTCGGAGAAGTATGAGCTCCCGGCCATCGAATGGCTGAGCCACAGCGCGGCCGGCAGGGCCCTGGGAGACAATATGACCTATCAGGTCTACCAGAACCTGTATCTGTTGTATCGGGAAGATATGCCGCCGGGCCACTTCCAGAAGCTGAAAGGCAGCCTGCTCAAGGTGATCGGGCAGATGCGGAAAGACGACCAGTTGCTGCTGTTCCAGCAACTACTGAATTTTGCGATCCGTCAGGTCAACCTGGGGCAGAGCAGCTTTTATGCAGAGTTGCTTGGGCTTTATAAAATGGGCCTGGAATACAGGCTTCTCGATGACGATGGCCGAATGAGCGAAGCCACTTACAGCAATATCGTGCTCGTCGGTTGTGAAGAAGGCGAATTTGACTGGACCTATCAATTCATCAATGACTGGGCGGGTTCTGTGGAGGAATCCAGCCGGGAGGACGCAATAGCACATTGTTTTAGCCTCTGGTATTATTTCAGAAAACAATATGACAGGGCCAGAGGCCATATTGTAAAGCACCGGTTTTCAGAGCCTTTTCAACTCAGAGTGAGGATGCTCGAGGTCAGGATCACCTTTGAACAGTTCCTGTCGGATGATTCCTATTTCCAGCTTCTGGAATCCCAGTTGCAGGCATTTAAAAAATACCTCGGCCGTGCCAGGCATCTTTCCCAATCCCGTAAAGAGGCGCACTATAATGCCCTTACACTCTTCAGAAGAGTGGCCGGCGCCATTGCCAAAAGAGAAAAAAAGGCCGTTATCCTGGCCGATGTAGAGCAGGAACTAGCTTTGCAGAAGCCCCTGGTACTGGGAACCTGGCTGCAAAAGATCCTTCAGAATGACATGGAAGCCTAAGCGTATGTATGGAGGCCAGCCTTTACAGCTCAAAAACGGCCTCCATACATACTCTAAACCTGCATAGCCAGCCTGAAAGATAAGTTATTTATTCCCGGTGATTAGCCGATAATAACCTCATCAGTGCCGATGATCTTCGCATGAATGGTTTTGCATACTAGGGTTGTCATAGTGGTTTTTTTGAAGTTATTAATGTAGTGTAGTTTCGTTTATCGTTGCCAAGGGGGTATCCGGGCTGGATGCCGTTGGATATGCACTTTATAGTGCATCTGCTTGTATTGTGCAAAACCTGTTTAATGCCTAAGCCACAATATGGCAATGTTACGCAAGTAAAGTGAGGAATCAAAGAAAGGAAACAATGTGGCTATAACAGCTATTACTTTTCAAAGGTAAACATTATTCCGGAATAAGAAAAGTCTCTGTTGTTTGATGTCATTCGTCATTGCCGGAAAAAAGGCGCCCGGGTAACTTAGTTATTTGGAACTAACTAATAAGCCATGGCCAATATAACCAATATTACGAGTATGAAGAAGGCGCTGGATTTTAACAATACCGAAATAGCCTTCGCGGACAAGTCCTATAGGGAATTGCGCTGGTCCAACCTTTTGTATACCCTCATGAACAGGCCCGCCCTGGTGCGGTGGGGGTCACGCCTGGCCAACTGGGCTTTGCGTATGAAACTCCCTGTTGAAGGGCTGGTAAAACGGACGATCTACCGGCAATTCTGCGGCGGTGAAACGATCGACGAGGCGCGCCCTGTGATCCAAAAGCTGGGGCAAAGCGGCATCAAAACCATTCTGGATTATGGTGTGGAAGGAAAGGAATCGGAAGCGGATTTTGAACGCACGGCTCACTACCTGGCCCAGACGCTGGAATTTGCGCGCGAAGACGAGGATATTCACATCATCAGCACCAAACTGAGCGGGCTGTTCCGCTTTAACCTGTTGATGAAGGTAAGCAGCGGCACAACGCTTACAGAGGCGGAGCGAGCCGAATTTAGCCGTGGCGTCGCCCGTGTCAGCCGTATATGCAGGGCTGCCGCCGAATCCGGTATCGGTGTACATATCGACGCCGAACATAGCTGGATACAGACGGCAATCGACGAGCTTGCCTGGGAGATGTCGCGCCTGTATAACCAGGAAAATCCCGTCGTCATCAATGCCGTCCAACTCTACCGCAAGGATAGGCTAAAGTTCCTGCACGATTCGCTGGAACACGCCCGCAAGCATGGCTATCTGTGTGCAGTCAAGCTGGTCCGTGGGGCTTATATGGAAAAAGAAAGGGCCCGTGCGGAGGAGCTGGGATATCCGAGCCCCATCCACGACACCCTGGAGGAAACCCACCGCGCCTACAACGAAGGCCTGGAATTCTGCCTGTCGCATCTCGGGGAAATGTATGTTTGCAATGCGACACACAACGAAGAAAGCTGCCGCCTGCAGGCTGAAATAATGGAGGCCAAAGGGCTGGCCCCCGGCCACCCGCTGGTGGCAACGGCCCAGCTTTACGGCATGAGCGACAACCTGTCCTTTAATATGGCCTACGCTGGCTTTAACGTGGAAAAATATCTGCCTTACGGGCCTGTACGCGAGGTCGTTCCGTACCTCATCCGGCGGACCCAGGAAAATACTTCTGTTGGCGGCCAGATGAGCCGGGAATTGAAACTCATCAGGAAAGAACTGAAACGGCGTAGTTCGCAGAAAGGCTAACGCACCAGCGAGACTTCCCCTTCCTGCATCTGGAGCTCACGGCCCAGCTTGTAGGTGAGCACCCAGGCATAAACCCCTGCTGGCAAGGGGCTTCCCTGAGCTGTTCCGTTCCATGCTGCGCCTGGGCTGCCGGACTCGAATACCAGGCTTCCCCAACGAGAAAATACCTGGAACCGGTAATCGGTAACCTCACAGGCCGCAATAGGCGAGAAAGCGTCATTGCGGCCGTCGTCATTGGGGGAAAAGGCGTTCGGTATATAAAAACAGCTGGGGCAGCCCAATGGCTGCAGGGCGATGGCAGCAGTTGCCTCGCCACATGAATTGCTCGCGATTACCTGGTAAGCACCTGGGCGCGTTACCGTAATGGCCGTTTGCTGTTGGCCGGTAGACCACCTTAGGGCTGTGGCATCAAGGGCCTCCGCCATGAGCTGTTTTTCATCGCCGGGGCAGAGTATGGTGTCGCCCATAATAGATACCTGTGGTAAGGGCAGTGGAAGGATCGTGAAACCGGTATCTGCCGCGCCGCAGCTGTTGCTCACCGTGATGCTGTATGTGCCAGGGCCAACGATATCGGCAGAAGGGCCGGTATTGGCCGTCGACCACTGGTAGTTGTCGCCGGTGTCGGAAGTGGCCAGCAGCGTGGCCGGTTCATCGGGGCAAAGCGCCTCGGGCCCGTTGACCGTAATCAGCGGGGTTTCCAACAGGGCCACGCTTGCTGTGGCCGTAGTGCTGAGCCCGCATTGATCGGTAACGGTGAGGCTGTAATCGCCGGGCTCCGCAACGAGTATACTGGCCTGGCTACTGCCGTCCTGCCACAGAAAAGTCGTGCTCTCGTTGGCCTGCCCGCTGAGCAGGGTGCTTCCGCCAGGGCAAATATAAGGAGCGCCAATAATGCTCAATTCTGGCGCCGTATTCGGCCCGGAGGCCACCACGGCCGTATCTGCAGCGGCCCCGCAGT
The DNA here is from genome assembly GCA_020636255.1 of Lewinellaceae bacterium. Lineage (GTDB taxonomy): Bacteria > Bacteroidota > Bacteroidia > Chitinophagales > Saprospiraceae > JACJYE01. Next base: position 375,434 of record JACJYE010000004.1, on the reverse strand, counting down.
TGTTCGACACGGTAACGGAATAAGTGCCTGGAGCCGATACCTTTATGGCCTGTGTGGTGTCGCCGGTCGACCAGAGGAAAACGGCGCCCGGGTTCTGCGCGTCCAAAATGGCCGTGTCGCCATTACATTCCAGGATCCGCTCAGGGCCTAGTTCCACATCGATCTGGCCCTCATTGGCAAACAGATGGTCCGGGAAATTCGGCAGCATAGCGAACCCCAGGCCGGTGATATTAAAGGAAAAGACGGCATGGCTGATCGCCGGGGAATCCGTGTTCGGGCATTCGATGGCGCTGAGCAGGATCACGCCCTGGGAAGGTACCGGTAATTCGAGGAAATAAGCTTTGCCATCGGGCGCCAGCTGCATGCCCCGGCATAGGGTATTGGGCAGCAGGGCCATCTCCTGCCGTGAGGCAGCTACATCGGAAGCCTGAAGGTCGAACTGGGAAATACGGGCTGTCGACAAGCCGTTTTTTGCCGTATACAGATACCGGCTATTGGGCGAGAAGGTCGAGGAATAGCTGCTGGAAAAAGGGAGCTGTATCGGCGCGCTGCTTTGCCCGGTAGCGGGGTCGAAAGCAAAGAGGTATTCCTGGATGAACAGGTGGGCCCCATCGGGAGCGGCTTTCACCGGGCCTTCCAGCACGATGCTCAGGCCGCTGGGCTGAGATATGGGGGCCTGAATGCCACTGCTGTTCACGAGAAAGAACAGGAAGTTGCCTGTGCTGGCGTCAACAGTGATGATCCAGTAATCCTGGCCGTTGGCATGGCGCACCGCAGTCAGGTTTTCGTAGGCCGGCACGTGTAAGCGCTGGTCGGCCAGCGCAACGGCCCCCAGCCCGCCATTGAGGCTCATATCGATCTCAAAATAGGAGAGGCCCCGTCCTTGAGGCTGCCCGGCTATGGCGCCGCCGAGGTCGAATTCCGACTCTTCCATCGTAAAGAGCAGATACTTTCCTGGCGCTCCTGGTTTTGGAATGACAATGCTGGATTGGGCCGAGCTGTAGCCGCCCCCCTGAGCGCCCTGCATGTCGTACATCAGCTGGTGGTTGCGGTTCCAGATGGCGCCGGCAGACGGCGCCTGCGGGCCCGGTGGCCGGCCGCCGCCGTTGGTATAGAACAAAAGGTAACCGTTGGCGTCGTTGGCCGTAGCACAGCCCTGGAAGGCCTGGATCGCGCCGTCGAACAGCTGCACCGGTGTGCCGGACGTGAAATCCAGCCCCGCCATGCTTCCGAAATACCAGATAAGCCCTTCGTTCTGGGCGTTTGCGAACAGGAATAACAGAGAGCATAATAGCGTGTAGCCCAACTTCTTCATAGCCTCATGAGATTTTTGTGGAGGCGAAGATAGCGATTTGGCATCCACGCAAATGACAGCGCCAAAACAATCTTGGATTTCTTTCCCTGCCTTGCGGGCCTCTATTCCTTTCGCTGGGCAGTGAAAATGCCGTTGGGCTGATGGAACTTGAGCTGAGTGGCTTTTTCCTTTTCTTTTTCCAGTGTGAATTCGGCCGAATAACCGTTGAGCCCTTTTAACCTGAACCAGTTCTCCTTGTAGGGTTGCAGTTCATAAGGTGGCTGCCCCGGAACGGTGGCCATCAGTTTGTCGCCGAGCCAGTCAACGGTGACGGTAAGCCCATTGAGGTCATAAGCGCCGGTAAGCTTTGCGATATACCCCTTATCGGCCAATAGATCGGGCGGCAGCTTCGTAAAAGAGATGTCTTCAGGAATAGCCGGTTCCAGGGGGGCGCTGAGCCTGTCGGCCAGGCCATCCTTGTTGGAATAAAAGGAAAAGAGAATATCCTGGCCGAATTCTTCGATCCTGCCCTGAAAAACGTCGTAGTGCCAGTGTTTGAGAGGGAGCTCAAAAGCATTGTATTGCAGGCGCAGGGCCTCTCCATCGAGTTTTACCTCCATAATGCCGTAGGCGGGGTGTTCGTAGCGGCCGGTATAATCTTTGAGCGGGTGGCTGGGTACGGTATTGGCCACCGGTTGGGGTTCCTCCTTTTTTTCTTCCTCTTCTTTATTATCCCCAAGCCCGTAAGCCCGGCTGTACCAGTCGATGCGATCCCTGCCCAGGAGCAGGTCGGTGGCGGAATGGGCCAGGATGGCCGGAAGCGGGGTGCCGTTAAGGTTAGTGAGGGCTACTATGCCGATCTGTTGCCCGGGCGCCAGGAACACCAATGCGGAGAACCCGTCGATATTCCCGCCGTGCTGCACGATGTCGAGGCCGTCATACCTGTAAACGAACCAGCCCAGGGCGTAAGAACGGCTGGAGATCTCCGGGCTCTTGGCAGGGGCGCCGCCTTCGATCACCTTATGAGGCTGATGGAGTTTGGCCAGGGTTTCCGCTTTGAGCAGCTGCTGGCCGCCGGCTTCGCCTTTCGACAGTTGAAACGAGGCCCATTTGAGCATGTCTTCAACATTGGAATAAATGGCCCCTGCAGGCGCCACTGCGGGGATGTCGCGATAGGGAATGCGTTTCACTTCCTCGTCCTGTTTCAGGTAAGGATAGGCGACGGGCACGCCCGGCAGAGCCTCACGGGCGGAATAACAGCTGTTCTTCATGCCGAGCGGCTGGAAAATGCGTTCCCGCGTGAGCTCTTCCCAGCTTTGCCCCGACAGCCTTTCTGCCAGTAAACCTGCTGTCATGTACATCAGGTTCTGATACTGCCAGGCCGAACGGAAGCTTTTATTGGGTTCCAGGTAGCGCAGGCGCTCGTAGAGCTCCTCACGGCTAAAAGAGGAGCCGTACCACATCAGGTCGTGGCGCGGCAGGCCCGACTGGTGGGTGAGCAGGTCGATAGTAGTCATTTCGCGGGTAGCGAACTCGTCCTTTAATTTGAAATCGGGCATGTATCCGATCACGGGTTTGTCCCATTCCAGCTTGCCTTCTTCAACCAGCATGGCCAGGCCCGTGGCGGTAAAAGCTTTGCTACAGGAGCCTATGGCGAAGAGCGTCTGTGCGCCTATCGGTATTTGTTCTTCCCGGGAGGCGAAGCCGAAGCCTTCTGCCATCAGGACTTCACCGTCCATGATGATCCCCAGCCCCAGGCCCGGTACTTTTTGCAGGAGGCGCAGCGAATCCGCCAGGTGCCGGATCTCAGCGAGCGCCTGGGCCAGCCGGGCTTCCTCAGCCGCTTTTTGAGCTGCGCTTTCCTTTTGGAGGGCCATGGGGAAGCTCTGCTTCATCTGGGAAAACATACCGCGCACCCAGCTGGTGTTATCTTCGAATCTTCCCCGAAATGCTGCGTTGCCAGGCACTTCGGGCAAGGTGAAGCTGATGCTGTCGCCTGTGATAACCAGATCGGCCAATTCCATGTTAGACACCTTCTGAACAGGGATGTCCATGGCGCCCGACCAGGCGCCGTCCTTTTGTTCCAGGGTAATGGAGAGCTCGAGTTTTGTGCCCGGTATCTCGATGGCGCCTTTCCATTTCCCCGTGATCTGTTCTGCCGTTTGGGAAAAGGACAGGAGAGGGATGAACGAGAGAACGGCCCACAGCAGGGCTTTTGAGAAGCAGTTGTTTAGCCCGTATTTCATACTGAGGAGTAAATTTGGTGATCGAAGGTTAAAAGTGGCAAGGATAAAGCCTACAGTCAATATTTTTCGATAGGAAGACAGGTTGGGGAGACGGATATAGGGGAGGGCCCTTCCCGGCAGAAAAGCAGAGGAGGGCCCTCGATCGTTATATCTTGTACAGGAGCTCGTAATATTCCTCGAGCATGCGCTTGACGCCAAAGGCTTCTTTGGTGCTGATGATGCTGGCGCGCATCATCTCTTCCCACTTCTTGCGGTTGTCGTAGTAGGTAGGCGCCACTTCTTCGAGCAGCACTTTGTACAGGGCGTCCCGGTCGTTGTTGTCCAGCTCTGTTTCACTATCGCTTTCGAAACCGTCGCCAAACTGCCAGCCGTTGACGCCATGCTGGCAGGCTTCAGGCCACCAGCCATCCAGGATGCTGAGGTTGAGCACGCCGTTCATGGCTGCTTTCATGCCCGAGGTGCCGCTGGCTTCCTTAGGGCGGCGCGGGTTGTTGAGCCAGACGTCGGCGCCGCGGGTCAGGGCTGCGCCGATGGACATATCGTAGTTTTCCAGGAATACCACTGCTTTGGGGTATTTTCTGGACATGGCCACCAGGTTGGCGGCGATCTCCTTGCCGCGGTCATCCAGCGGGTGTGCGCGCCCGGAAAAGACGATCTGTATCTTGCCGTCATGGAGGTATGGGGCGATAAGCTCCGGTTTGGAGAAGATGAGGTCCGAACGTTTGTAGGGAACAGCGCGGCGGGCGAAACCGATAATGAGCTTGTCGGCGTCGAGTTCGACGCCGTTGCGTTCTTTGATGAACTTTATGAGAGCCTTCTTATTCTTCAGGTGGGTATCCCAGAGGCCTTTGCCGGCCTCTGCGGCTTTGATCATGGCGCTGTCTACCCAGGTGCCGAGGTGGATGCCGTTGGTGATGGCGGTGATCTCCGAGCGGCCATGGATGTGTTCCCACATTTTATTTGCCGTTTCGCCATGCAGCTTCGCTACGGCGTTCGATTTGCGCGACAGCCGCAGTGCGCCGACCGTCATGTTGAAGGGGTCGCCTGCGAGTCGCCGGAGCTGGCTGGGCTTCATGCCGAGGTTGGCGCCCATGTACATAAGCCTGTCGACCGGATGGGATTCGTTGCCCTGGATGACGGGGGTATGGGTGGTAAAAACGATCTGGTTGCGGCTTGCTGTCCAGGCTTCGTCGAACGTCATACCGTCTTCCATCTTTTCGCGCATCAGTTCGAAGCCGGCAAAAAGGGCATGGCCTTCGTTGAAGTGGTAGACGTCCACGTCGATGCCCAGTGCGCGCAGGGCACGTACGCCACCTACGCCGAGCACCATTTCCTGGGCGATGCGCTCCTCGCCAAACCAACCATAGAGCTGCCCGGTGATCCAGCCGTCTTCATTGCCGGGCACATCGGTATCGAGCAGGTAGAGCGGGGCATTGTCGAAGCGGTCGAGTTTCCAGACCTTGCAGGCTACGTTGCGCCCGCGGACCTGGACGTTGACCGTCATGCCCGTATCCTCCATGATTTCGTCGTAGTTGTAATTGTGGTAGGTGTCATACGGCTGGCCCTGCTTATCGATCAGCTGGTCCGTATAACCTTGTTTCCATCGGATGCCAATCCCGACGATGGGGTAGTGGTATTCCCTGGCGCCTTTCATATAGTCACCTGCCAGGATGCCCAGGCCGCCGGCATAGGCCTTGAATTGGTTGTCCAGCCCGTATTCCATACAAAAGTAGGCTACACGGGGCAGGGTTTTCTTGTTGTTTGGCATAGCAGTTTCGTTGGTTTGCTTCAGCCCAAATATAGTGCCTGCAAAGGGCACGGCAAAGGGAAAGAGCGGATTTTGGGGCCGTTAGGCTTTGCCTTTTCTGGGCTTGCCTTTAGCCGCTACAAACTTCTTGCTCTTTTTCTCCGGGCGTTTTGGCATCCCTTCGTTGACGCGCAGGGCGCGCCCCTGAAAATGGGTGCCGTCGAGCTCGCGGACGATCTGCCGTGCGGAATCTTCGTCAACCTGGAAGAAGCTATGCTTGGCGCTCATGTCGATCCTGCCGATAGCGTGGCCCTGTACGCGCGACAGGCCGCAGACGAAAGAGAGAAACCCTGCCTTGCCGTCAACATCCATGGTGCCGAGGTTGATGAAGAGTTCCTTCATCTTCTGCGGCGCAGCGCTGTTCTTTTTGCCTTTTTCTTTTTCTTTCCTGAGGTTGAGGTCTTTGCTGTGCAGGTGTGCCTGCATGGCGGGCCGCATGGCCATGGAAGCGAGTTTGTGGATCAGGTCCTCCCGCGACAGCCCTTCCAGTTCGCTGGCCAGCGCCGGTACCAGCGGTGCGATGGCTTCGTGAGGCTCGGCGTTTTTTACCCGCTGGATGAACCCCACAAGCCTTTTTTCGAAAACTTCCTGTCCGGAAGGAATAGGCGTTGCGGTAAAAGGGGTTTTCAGGCGGGTTTCCAGCCGGCGGATGATGGCCAGGTCTCTGGAGCTGGCCAGAAGCAGTGAAGTCCCTTTGCGCCCGGCGCGGCCGGTGCGGCCTGCCCTGTGGGTGTAAAAATTCAGGTCTTCGGGAATATTGAGGTGGAAGACGTGGCTGATATTGTCCACGTCGATACCACGTGCAGCAACATCGGTAGCTACGAGCACTTTGAGTTGGCGGTTCCTGAACCGGCCCATGACGCGGTCGCGTTGTGCCTGGCTGAGGTCGCCGTGCAGGGCGTCAGCGTTGTAGCCGTCCTTGGTAAGCTGTTCGGCCAGTTCGGAGGCATCGCGCCGGGTGCGGCAGAATACGATCCCGTAAACATTGGGCGTGTAGTCCATAAACCGGCGAAGGGCCATGTATTTGTCGGCGGGGCGGACCAGAGCGTATTGGTGTTCGATGTCGGCGTTGGAGGTGTTTTTCGCGCCTACGCTGAGCTCGAACGGGTTGGACATATAGTCTTCAGAAATGCGGCGCACCTCGCTGGGCATGGTAGCGGAGAACAACCAGACCATTTTTTCTTCCGGCGTTTCCTGCAGGATCTCGTCGATCTCTTCCTTGAAGCCCATGTTCAGCATCTCGTCGGCTTCGTCAAGTACAGCGAAACGGACATGCTGAAGGCTGACGGCCTTGCGGCGCATGAGGTCGCGAAGGCGGCCCGGAGTGGCCACCAGGATATGTGCGCCCTGTTTGGCCTCTCTGATCTGTTTGCCGATATCAGCGCCGCCATAGACGGCCAGGATGCGGACTTCGTTTCGGTAGCGGGCAAACTGACCCAGCTCGGTGGTGATCTGCAGGCAGAGCTCCCGGGTGGGCGCCAGTATCAGCGCCTGCGTGAGGGGTAGCGCTTCATCGACGCGCTCGACCAGCGGCAGGCCAAAGGCAGCTGTTTTGCCGGTCCCTGTTTGTGCCAGGCCGATGAAATCGACGTCTTCCTGTAATAGGCGCGGGATAGCTTGTGATTGGATAGCGGTAGGTTCGGTGAAGCCAAGCGCATGAACGGCTTCCACTACGGGCTGTGATAAGCCCAGTGCTTTGAATGCTTGCATGAATTTTGGTTAAGCAGGCAGGTTCACTTCCTGCCAGAATGTTGTAATAAGTGCCTGCTCAACCCTGGAATAAGTTCACGCTTTTTCCGAATCGCGCATTCACTGGTTAAAAATGAAGGGGCAAAGGTAGGCTTTTATTTGAATAATCAGGTAAGTAAAGATCAAAAAATAAGTTCCACGGTAATGCGATCGTGCGGTTTTCTTTCTTCCAAACGGCACCATGACTCCCAGCCAGGGAATAGCGACAAAATCCGAGTCGGATACAAAAGGCACAAAAGGCACAATAAGGCCGTAATCCGGAGAGTTGTTCCGGATCTTAACCGTATTATTGTAGAAATAAAGCATAAGCAGAGACATCATTCTGAATTTTTCATCTACATCTTGAAAAAAAAGCCTATGAATCCGATCATGAAATTCTCCCTGTATCTATTGTTCTTTTTAACCTTTCAATCGCTTCATGCTCAGGAAAGCCGGTTCTTCATGCCTTTGGAGGTTCGCCAGGCCTATGAGAACGGCACCCGTTCTTACGATGGCCGCCCTGGCCCGAAGTACTGGCAGAACACGGTAGACTACACGATCGACGTGACGGTTGACCCGGCCTCGAAAAAGATTAGCGGGTCCGAAAAGGCCGTTTACCACAACAACAGCCCGGATGTGCTGAACAGCCTGGTCGTGCGCTTATACTACGATGCTTTTAAAAAGGGCAATGCGCGGGATTACGGCATCAAAGCAGATGATATTACAGATGGAGTGGAGCTGAGCAAGATCACCATCGACGGAAAAGAGGTTGAAATGGGCAGCCGTAGAGGCGCCCGCATCAACGGCACCCGCCTGATCATCACTCTGCCGGAGCCGCTGACCCCTGGAAGCAGCCTGACGATGAACGTCGATTGGGCCCAGTATCTGCCCGAAACGACCATTCGCACCGGAGCTTATGATAGCACAACCTTCTTCGTTGCGTACTGGTACCCTCAGATCGCTGTATACGATGACGTATTCGGCTGGGACCAGCTCGACTATGGTTTTCGCGCCGAATTCTACAACAACCTGGGAAATTTTGACGTGACCATCAATGCGCCCGATACCTATACCGTATTGGCCACGGGCGTGCTGCAAAACGCAGGTGAAGTCCTGAACAAAGATGCCCTGAGCCTTTACGAGAAAGCGCATGTCTCCACGGAACCGGTGGCCATCATCAGCCCGGAATCGCTGAAAAATGGCTACCGCAACCAGACAGGGCGCTGGCATTATATGGCCAGCGAGGTATCGGATTTTGCTTTTTGCCTGAGCGGCCATTACTGCTGGGATGCTGGCATACAGGCCGTCGACGGGCGGCAGGTGTTTATCAGCACCTATTACCCGGAAAGCCAGGCCGATAAGTGTTCGGGCGTGACGGCCATGCAACAGCAGATCATGGAACACTTTTCTACGGGTGTCCCGGGTATACCATATCCCTATCCGGAATTTACGACATTTATCGCCAGTGGCGGCGGCGGCATGGAATATCCTATGATGGCCAATAACGGCGGCCCCGGCCGGGGTGTGACCATCCACGAAATGTTCCACACTTATTTCCCGATGTACGTCCGGGTCAACGAGAAGCGCTTTGCCTGGATGGATGAAGGCTGGGCGAATTATATAACGGATGTGGTCACAGCCAAATACTTCAATAATGACGAGGGCCCTTATTTCACCGCTTCCAAATCGGGTATGCAGGGTACTTTAGGCTCGATCAGCGACCTGCCGCTTATCACATCGACGCAGTTTATGGATAACACCAATTACGGTTATGCTTCCTATCCGTTGCCAGCATTCGTGTATTCCATGATCCACTACGAGCTTGGTGACGAGCTGTTCCTGAAATGCTTCCGCGAATACATCCGGCGATGGGCCCAAAAATCGCCGACGCCATACGATTTCTTCTATACTTTCGAGAACGTCTCCGGCAAGGACCTGTCGTGGTTGTGGAAGCCCTGGTTCTTTGCGTATGGATATCCTGATGTGGCGATCAGGTCATTGGAAGGCGATGCCCTGGTAGTGGAGAACAAAGGCGCCCGCCCTGTGCCGCTGAAGGCCGAATATACGTACAAGGATGGCGAAACAGTGGTGGACTACGCCAAGCCGTCCGTTTGGATGAAGGGAAATGTCTACAAGTTTAAAGTGCCGAAAGCAGGTGAGCTCGCTTCGGTTGCCATCAACCAGGAAGTGCCCGACGCCTTTGAGCTGGATAATTTCTACCCCCCGCTGAAAGAACGCTATCAGGGGCTTTCGATACCGGAATGCATCACCGGCACATACGCAATGAAGGAATTCCCGGTAGACTTGTCTATAACGAGGAAAGACGGCATGTTATACCTCGAGGTCAAAGCCAACAATATGGCATCGTATCTGATACCGGATGACGAGAAGAATTTCCATAGCCTTGATGGAAGGCTCAAAGCTGCTTTTGAATACGACGAAAGCGGCTGCAGCGGTATCAAGGTCCAGTTTTTCGGGTACAACGTTACCGGTAAAAAGATTTGACACCGATGCCGTTTTTTTAAAAAACGGCATCGGTGCCAGGGAAGGCCTTGCGCAGCATCCGCTGCCGGCGAAAACGCCGGATAAACTGCCCTTCTTCTTTCGTTACGATGAAATCCTCGTGCCGGAGCCACGACTGTATCCAGCCCCACATCACGGCCAGGCCGGTCAGGGCATAGGGTTTGTTGAGGTAGCCCGCTTTGACCGCGCTGATGAGGGTGATCAAAAAACCGTAGCGCAGGCGGTACATGCCGTTACCTACTTTAACCCGGATCTTTACCGAGCCGGTTTCTGCGCCCAGAGGCCGGTAGTGCCGTACCTGCAGGCCGGTATCGACTTGTATACTCCAGCCATGGTAACGGGCCAATAGTTCGTCGGCAGTATCCCAGCCGATGGAGGCGCGCAGGCCGCCGATATCCTGGAAACACTGCCGGCGATAGGCTTTAAAAGCACCTTTGACGTGGTCGACGTCGGAGAAGTTCTCGTACACCCATTGGCCGTTCTCTTCGACAGCGATGGTGCCGCCGGCGATCCCAAGCCTGGGATTGGCGTCGAAAAGGCCTGCTATGCGCCCGAAATAATACGGAGGGATCTCCAGGTCGGCATCGAACTTCACCAGGAAATCGTATTCCTCGGCTATGGCCTTGTACCCGATATAAAAAGCCCGGACGACCTTGGAGCCGGCAGCGCGTTGTTCTTTTTTGTCATTGTTTACCAGTTGTATCCAGGAGTGCTGTGCCGCATACCCCCTGACTACATCGGCCGTGCTGTCTGTCGAGCCGTCATTGACCACGATGAGCCTTCGGGGCAGCAAAGTTTGCCGGCTGATGGCCTCTATGGCCCTGCCGATGTAGTGCTGCTCGTTGTAGGCCGGCATTATGATAATGTATTGCATGTCGGTTGCAGTTGCAGTGCGCAGGCTACTCCCTGAAAAAAACGCCGTCGATCGTATTCACGCGGCCCGTATTCAGGTCGACGCCCTCAACGTGGAAACTGTAGGGCTGCAGGCCCTGGCCTTTTGTTAGCTCGAGGATATCGTAGAACGCAAAGCGGGTGTGTTCATAGATCGCGTACAGGGGGATCTCTATCTTCAGCCCTGCGGCCCGGCGCAGGGTTTCCTGAGCGCCGTCGAGCACCTCTTTTTCGTACCCCTGGGTGTCGATCTTCAGCATGATGCGGGCGTCTGTATCCTGTATGTACTGCCCGATGATGCTGTCGAGGCGGTGGATCGGCGTCTTTTCCTTGCCTATGATCTGTGATTTTTTGTTGTGCGACACATAACTGTCCTTGATCTCCAGGATGGAGCTGAAAACGGTATCGTCCGAAATATTGATCTCGATCTCGCCGTCTATGCTGCCGATCGCACAGCGGCCGGCAACCTGCCAGTTGGGGTATCGGGCGGCGCGCTTCAGCAGTTCCTGGTAGGCGCTGCTCACCGGCTCGAAGGAGATGACCTTGCCCTGGTAGCCGAAATCGTAGAGCGACTCGGCAAACTGGCCGGTATTGGCACCGATGTCGATGACGTGGGTAATGCCCTTGTACCGAAACAGCATGGCATTGCGCATGTCTTCACTGGCGGAAGGCGTGAAGCGCTTCAGGCGCACATACAGCCCGCTGGCCTTTCCGATAAAGCGGCGGCTACGCGCCAGGCTTTTGGATTGAAGGATCTTCTGTAAGAGGTTCATAAGCTTCTTTTCAAAACAGGCTCAAAGGTAGTTTTTTTTATGGCTTCATCCCTCGAGCACCGGACGGATGGCATGATCCCAAAAATAGAGATCGTAGAAGGAGGCTGGTGTCGGCGGCCCGGGCGAAGCCTGTATGCGGGCCAGAGCATCGCAGTAGGCTTCGTAGTCATTGTCATCTACGGCCACCAGCTTGGCGCCGCAGGCAGCCGCATCGACACCCAGAGCGCCGGAGCGGCTGGATACGACTGGCGTACCCAGCGCCAGCGCCTCGATGAGCTTGGTCTTTACTCCACCTCCGGTAATGGCCGGGTTGATCATTACATCGGCAGCCTGGACGTAGGCTTCGATATCCTCAACGTAACCCAGATAGTCAACATTGGGATAGGTTTCCAGGCGGTTAAAGGAATCCGGAAGCCCTCCGCCGCAGATGAGGAACCGATAGGAGAAGGCGGCCTTTTTTCTCAGCACCGGGTTAATATTGTTGACGATCAGCTCGACGGCTTCGAGGTTGGGGCGGTAGGTTTGCGGGCCGAAAAAGATGATGAGGAAATCGCTTTCCCCGAAGCCATGTTTTTCCCGTATAACCCGCCGCTTTTGTGCTCTATTGCCCGGCTGGCTGCGGTAAGGGGTTCCGTAGGGGGCCACCCTGCATTTCCCGGAGGGTAGCCGGAAAGCTTTCACAGCAAGGGGCAAGTCGTCCGGCGAAATGAAGTACAGGCGCCGCGCCAGCCTGAAGGCCAGCCATTCTACCACAAACAGCACGGGCCAGAACCAGCGCCTCATGCTCCTGAACCGCTGGTATTCCAGGTTCTGGGCGTATATGTCGAGCGGTATGCCCAGCAACGAGCTTACAGGCCACAACAACAGGGCGATAAAAGGCTGGAATGCGATGCAGGCCGTAACCTTTTCTGATTTGAGCACCTGATAACAACGCCACGCGGCTATCGGGCTGATGTACTTGGTTATCCGGGCCTCAAAAACGGGAGCCAGCCTGAACGGGGCCTGAGACGCTTGATTGTCGTCGGTGGAAAGGCAGATAAAAGGAAGCCTGCGGGACAGCGCTTCGCTAAAGCCAAATGCTGCTTTGTGCCCCCCGTTTCGGGGCGGCACAAAGCAGTAAGGGACAACTAACGCTACTTTTTCAGCATTCACTTTTACTTTTTCTTCTTTTTCCGGCTTGATAACGACTGTCTGGAAGTAGTGCCTTTAGGTGCAGATGGCGTCCTGGGAGCAGGGGCCGGCTCCTCGGGCGGGTTTTGATAAAGACGGTAACCCTTGTATCCGATAAAGCCGATCAGCCCGAGTAGGATGATCGATGAGAACAGCTGTGAGGCGAGTTTGCCCCGCTCGAAGGATAGGGGGTCGAACTTAAACTCGACAGTGTGCTTGCCGGCGGGAATACGCATGCCGCGCAGCACGTAGTTCACCCGGATATGATCGGCGGGTTGTCCGTCGATATAGGCCTGCCAGCCCTTGTTGGGGCCGTACCAGATCTCCGAAAAAACGGCGAACTGTTCGCTGTCCGATTCGCTTTGGTAGGCCAGATAATTGGGCTTGTATTCCGTGAGGGTGATCGCCCCCTGGCCATTGGGTATAAACCCGCTGATATAACTTTCGAACTCCTTGTTAATAATGGCCTCCTTGCCGGGTGTGAAATCCTCCAGAGCATCGATCTCTTCATCGGCCGAGTTGACGAAACGGATGGTATCGATGAACCAGGCGTTGCCCAGCGCTCCGTTGTTGCGCCTCACGGCGGGAGCTCCGTCCTGGCCGTTGACGATGAAATAGCGGGTGTTCAGCATGTCGAACACCTGTTGGTTGTTTTTGCTCAGGTGGCGGTCGATGAGGTCCTGATACCGTTGGAGCTTGGCAGCGTGATAACCGCCGAGCGATTTATGGAAAAAGGAAGCCCGTGTGGAGGTGAAGGGGTTCTCTGTGACGTCGAACACCCGGTAGTCAGGGTCTTTATCCTGGAGGATCTGCTCGTCTACGGGCCGCGGCTGGAAGTTGGCCTGGTATTTTGCCGGCTCCACGAAGAAGTCTTTGCCCAGATACCTGCGGCCCACCGTCCACTGGTCGAACAGTACGAGCAGGCCTATGCCTGCCAGCAGGATGGGCAGTTTAAGTTTGTTTTGGAGGTAAGCCCAGATGAGCCCGCCGCTGAGCAGCACCAGTAGGAGCGTGCGCCAGGCATCGCTGCGCATGAGCGCCTTGCGGTCGGCCATGATAGCGCCGAGGTCGTAACCGGCCTGCTGGTAACGCGCATCACCAGGGTTGGTGAAATCGTAAAAAGAAGGGCCCAGGATGGCAAAATACAGGCAAATAGCGCCTGCAACGCCTCCGGCGATATACAAGCTTCGCAGGGCTTCCTTTTTATCCACTTTACCGGCGACGATCTTGTGCAGGGCCAGGATGCCGAGGGTAGGCACCAGGAAGGCCGTTACGCTGAGGACTGAATTAGGCGTGCGGAATTTATTGTAGAGGGGCACATAATCGAAGAACAGCTTGTTGAACCACTCCAGGTTTTTGCCCATCGACAACATCAGAGTGAGCAGGGTGCCCAGTGCCAGCCACCATTTTACCGGCCCTTTGACCAGGGTGAGCCCGATGAGGAAAAGGAACGTCATGATGGCGCCGAAATAGATGGGGCCGCTCGTAAAGGGCAATCCCCCCCAATACAATGGCGCGACGAAATCGTCGGGTATGCGTGCCCCCTTGCCGCGCAGGTCCTGCACGACGGCGGATCTTGCGCCGACGGGCTCCTGCGAGCCGCCGCCGGCAACACCCGGGATGAAGGATGCGAACAGGTCGATGGCGCCATTGCTCCACTGCATGGCATAATCCCATGCCAGGCCCGAGGTCTCGCTGCTGTTCGAGGGATCGCCTTTTGTTTCCAGGATGGGCTCCCCGCGCATCGTGTCTTTGGAGTATTCATAGGTGATCCATAGGTTGGATGCTGCTGCACCGACGGCCATCAAACCGCCAATGGCCAGTACGCCTACTGATTTTGCCAGATGCAGGTATTCGCCCTTTCTGGCCTCGAAGATGACCTGGGCGACGCCGAAAACCAGAAGGGTAAGGAAAAAGTAATAGGTCATCTGCACGTGGTTGGCCATAATATCGAGCCCCAGGCCAAGGGCGAAGAGGATACCTCCGAACAAATATTGCTTTCGAAAGGTGAGCAACAGGCCTGCGGTGGCCAGCGGCAGGTAAGCGATCGCTTTGAGCTTGGTCTCGTGGCCCGTTTCGTACAGGATGAGGTTGTTGGTCGTAAGGCCAAAGGCGACCGCACCGATGACGCTGAGCCATGGGTTTACGCCCAGCACTACCATCAGGACGTAAAAGCTCAGCATAGCGATGAAGAAACGCCCGATAGGCGGAGCGATGCCCAAAGTGCCTATACGATCCAGCAATTTCAGGTTGTTGCCTGCGCTGACGGTATTGATCTGGTAAGTGGGCATCCCGCCGAACATGGCGTTTGTCCAGAGGGAGCGCTCGCCGGACTGCTCATAGTACTCCCGCACTTCCTGCGACATGCCCCGGTATTGGATGATGTCGCTTTGGTCGGGTACTTTGCCTTGAAGCTGCGGTGAAAAATAGATGGCGCAAGCCAGCAGGAAAACGGCAATAGCGGCAAAATGAGGAATTGCTTTTCGGATGATGGCATTCATGCTATGGTGCTTACTTTTTTTAGGTTTTTATGAAATCGACATCCACGTCGTAGGGATAAGTGATCAGAAAATGGATGGCGCGGTCAATGTCAAAGCCTTCGAAAACGATCTTGTACAACATGTCGGTGATCGGGACGCGCAATTTATAATATTTCGCCAATTGGCGGGCTATTTTCAGGGTGCGCACGCCTTCGGCAAGCTCGGGCATGGTAGATTCTATGATATCCATAGGCTCGCCTTTGCCGAGGCGGTAGCCAAAGGTGAAGTTGCGGCTGTCCTTGCTGGTGGCGGTGGCCACCAGGTCTCCGATGCCTGCCGTGCCGAAAAAAGCGCTGCTGGAAGACCCCATAGCGTTGCCGAAATACACCATCTCGGTCAGGCCGCGGGTGATCAGCATCGCCTGGATATTCTTGCCCAGCCCTTTGCCACGCAGGATGCCGGAGCCCAGGGCGATGATGTTCTTCAACGCGCCGGCGAGCTCAGCGCCCAGCAGGTCGTGGGTGCCGAAAACGTGAAAATGCTCGCTGCTCAGCACATCATTGCCCAGGTTGATCACTTCGTCGAACTTGCTGCCGATTACGGTTGCCGTGGGTTGCCCTTCCAGGATCTCTTTGGCCAGGTTGGGCCCCGACAGGCACCCCACCCGAACGACGGAGCTCTCCTGAAGGATCACTTCGCTCATCGTACTGACATCTTCTCTGGTGAGCATTTCACCGCCTTCGCCCAGGTCTTCCAGCCCATGGGCGTCGAAACCCTTTGTGCCGTGGATCAGGATGTGGTAAGGGCGCAGAAACGGGCTGAGGGACCGCATCATATTCCGGAAGTTGATGGAAGGCACGACGGGAAAGATCAGCGTGCACAGCCGGGGCACTTCCGCCAGGTCGCTTGTCGCCCGCACCCGGTTTGACAACTTGATCCCCTGGTTGAATTTGCTGTTGTTGATCTGCTCAACCAACTCCTCATTGCGGCTGAATAACAGCACATCGACATTATAAGACAACAGGTTGGCGATTGCCGTGCCGAAACTTCCTGCTCCGATGATCCCAACGGGTTGCTCAACCGTAATTATTGACATGAACAACTGTGCTTTTTCCGGCCTCAATGTACGCTTTTTTTGCAGCTTCTTACCGGCAGATAGTGTCTGAAGTATAAAACTTCAACAGCAGCTGCTGCGTTTCAAAACCTAAAAAAACCGGCTATGTATTTCTGGATATCCCTGCCTTTCCTTTGGTTGAGCTTTTTTTGTCCTTCCGGCCCTTCGGGCCCTCCCCAGCCCTCTGATGGCCCCGGCGGGGCAGACTATGTTCATGACGGTGTACGCTTTTCCGATCAGGCCGGGACAGCAGAGGGCTATTGGTTGTTCGAACCGGAGTCGCCAAGCCCGGATTCGGCTCCGGTAGTGGTATTCCTGCACGGGTACGGCGCTATCAACCCCATGATCTACGGCGGCTGGGTCAGCCATATCGTCCGGCAGGGCAATATCGTTATCTATCCGCGTTATCAGCAGAACCTGCTGGCCCCTGGCTCTGAAGCGTTTGCAGGTAATGCGGCGAAGGGCATCCTGGATGCGCTGGCCGAGCTGGGCGAAGGCAGCCACGTACGGCCGCAGCAAGGGCCGCTCGTCCTGGTTGGCCATTCCTATGGCGGGGCCATCGCAGCTAACCTGGGCGTCCGGTTCCCAGAACTCGGCATCCCGCAGCCCAGGGGGTTGTTGCTGTGCGCACCGGGCACCGGGCCACTGAAAGGGGGGCGGCTCGATAGCTACGAAGACATGCCCGCCGACACCCGCCTGCTCATCATGGTGAGCGTCGACGACCAGGTCGTGGGTGATGAGCTGGGGCGGCTTATTTTCGAGACTGCCGTTCATACGCCTCACCGAAACCTGCTTCGCCAGTTTCCGGACGAGCATGGCGAGCCGGCGGTCACCGCCGGGCACAACGAATGTTACGCGCTCGATGCCCGTTTTGACGCCGACATCCACAACCTCTCGTATTACCGTGCTCTGCGCATCGCCAAAAACGATGCGCTCGACTATTACGGCTACTGGAAGCTGCTGGATGCCCTCCTGTCATGTGTCCGTTCGGATGAATACTGCGACACCGCCTTCGGCGACACTCCCGCGCAACGATCCCTGGGCCAGTGGAGCGACGGCGAGCCCGTTAAAGGACTGGAAGTGCTGCTGCCTGCAGAGGACACTACAGTGCGTTGATGCTATTGGCTACTTCGCCGATATGAACTATATTTGAGCGGGGCGCCTATTGCCCAATTGCAACTGGAAAAACCAAACAGAATATGCCTGGACAGGAGGAAACCAAACGGGGAATAAACCTGGATGGGGAAGAAGAACAAGGCCTTCCACTCGGAGACAATTACCTCTTCGTAGTGGGGATCGACCAGTACAAATCGATGCCGCGATTGAATAATGCGGTCAAAGATGCCCGGGAGGTTGTTAGGGTGCTCACCTCAAAGTACCAGTTTGATGACGGCCACCTGGCTACCCTATACGATACGGAAGCGACCCAGACGGCCATCATTGACAGGTTAAAGTCTTATGCTAAAACCGTTACCGAACAGGATACCCTGCTGATGTATTTCGCCGGCCATGGCGAATACGACGAGATCGTCGATGTCGGGTACTGGATACCCATCGACGGGCGGCAGGGCGAGATCGGTTCTTATATCTCTTTCGACCTCGTAACCCGCCTTTTGCGGGCGATAAAGTCCCGCCATACTTTTCTGATCACGGACTCCTGCTATTCCGGCAGCTTCTTCACGGCCCGCCGGGCAGCAACTGCTGCTGACCGCCTGGAGAGCCTGCCCTCCCGCTGGCTGCTGACAGCTGGCCGCAAAGAAGTCGTTTCCGATGGCTGGGACGGTGGGCACAGCCCTTTCGCAAAAGCTGTTCTGTGGCATCTGGAGCACAATAGCGAACCCCGTATGCGGGTGTCCCAGTTTTGCAATGAGGTCGTGATCGCAGTAGGTAACAATGCCGAGCAACTACCCCGGGGCGCTGCCTTGCAAAATGTCGGCGACATGGGCGGGGAGTTTATGTTTCGGCTTAAAGCCTACAAAGATACGGTTTTCGAAAAGCCTGCCGATGTGCCCAAAACAGCTGCTACGTCCCGGAGTGGAGGCGACGCGGAAACCGAAATGCATGAACCGGAACCTCCAAGGCCGGAGCCACAAGCCGCCCCACTACGCACCATCGAAGACGTGCGTGAGAGGCTTAAGGCCCTGCTCAGGGACAGCGATTTTAAAGGCGTATTTGAACTGCTTAACCGGATCATCGACGACCGGTCGAGGCGGGAGAACGACATCATCATGCAGCAGAGCCAGTTCAGCAGCATCAACAACCAGATGCGCAGCGGCCTGATAGACCCCAATTTCGCCAATATCACCCTCAACCGCATCCGTTTTGCCATGACATCCATTATTGATGAACTGGAAACGGAGGACCTTAAAGCCGGCGCGCTGCAGCCTCAGTCGGGAACCGGCAACAACGGCGGCGCCTATCTGGATGAGCTCGAACGCAAGGGGCTTCAGGATCAGGCCGAAACCCTCCAGCGCAAGCTCAACCTGTTCCGCCAGGAACTCATCAAAGCTTACGACCCCAACCAGAAATTCGCGCTCCAGGAACAGATCGCAGAGACGGAAAAACAGCTAAAGGAGATCAGGGAAAAGCTGGGCTAGGGATGATCCCTGTTTTCACCACTCGATCTGAATAAAAAGGTTCGGCGTGAAGCCCAGCATAGGGCGGCGAAGGCCTACCGATTCCATTTCCGTGGGGTCGGTAGGCGAAGGCGCGAGCAGAAAATCGATATCGAACAAGTTGGTGCGATTATAGGCATTGATGATGGACAGGCCCAGTTTGCCTAACCAGTGTTCCGTCTGGAAGCGGTAATTGGCGGCCAGGTCGAGGCGGTGATAGGCGGGTAGCCGGGCATTGTTCGGGTGGGCGTACTGCAGGAAAAACACCTCTTCGCCTGTGCCTGTGCCAGGCCGGGCGCCTATTCCTGTAGGGAGCGTATAAGGCCGTCCGCTGTTGAGGTACCAGGTGGCCGAGAGGTCCCAGCTTTTCAGCGCAAGGGTCTGGGTGAGGGTGAGGGTATGGCGCTGGTCGGTATCGGTAAAAAAGGCCGCCCCGTCATTGATCTCCGGAAACTGGTTGGTAGCTGCCGACAGAGAATAGCTGATCCACAAGGTGTATTTGTTCCAACGCTGGCGGAGCATGGCGTCAAAGCCGGCGGCGCCGAGGCTACCCATTTGAGTGAAAGGGGTTTCAACGCCTTCTTCCTGCGTAAGCCTTAGCGACGACAGGTTCTGGATGCCTTTTACATAAAAATCCATCTCCCACAGAAAGCGCCCCCGCTGATAGCCGTAACCGGCGGAGAGCTGGCCGGCGTTCAGGACAGGGAACAGGTCATCGGCCATGACCCATATCTTTTCACCTGCGCCCAGGTCGCTGTACACAGCGGGGATCTGGTATACGTACTGCCGGAAAAAGCCTCCGTTGGCATGTAGGAAAAAGCTGTCGCCAAAGGGATGCCAGCTGGCGGAAAAACGCGGCAGCACAGCTACCTGGTCAAACAGGCTTTTTTCGCCCTGTAAGGCGGTAAAATGTTCGTACCGCAGGCCCATGGTGAGGAAAAACCTGGGCGGCAGCCGCAACTCGTACTCACCGTACAGGATGCCCGTCCGGCCCAGCAGCGCTTTCTGGTTGCGCTCATACACCTCCTGCGGGTTCTCGCTCTGGAACAAATAATCGGTGCCCAGCCAGTCTATGACGGCGCCGGTTTTCAGGCGCTGGCCTTCGAAAATGTCCCATTCCTGCGCGAAGGAGAAGGAGACGTCGTTCAGCCTGCTTTGCGCCATGAACCGGCTTTCGAAGGGCTCATCGGGGCCAAAAGCGTAGCTAAAGATGTAGTTGTTGCTGAAATTGCTCATTACGGCTTTGAGATCCGTTTTGAAGAGCTTGTTCCATTGCTGGGTATAACGGGCGCTGATGCCTTTATTCTCAATGAGCAGCTTGTCATAGGTAAACAGGCTTTCGCCGAGTTTGAACTGGTAGTCGAACTGGTCGCTCCCGGCGTAGAGGCTTACGGCCACTTCGCTTTTTTCGGACGGCTTGAAAGCCCACTTGGCATTCAGGTCGCTGTAGAAGAAGGAGGGCAGCGAGGTTGCAGCTCCGCCACTTTGCGCTTCGGTGGCCTGGTTTTCGTAAACCCGCCCTTTGGCAAACACCTGGTTGAACAGCTTCTGGTAGGTACGGCTCGGTATCCAGTCGGTATAGGAGCGGCGCAGGGCCAGCAACAGGGATGACCGCTGGGGCTTGAGTGGAATGTCGGCATAGCCGTGCAGGTCCAGCAGGTTCATGCCGGCGCCGTACCTTGCTTTCGTCCCATATACCGGTTTGCCTTTGATGTCGATCACGCCGGAAACGCGGCCTCCGTATTCGGCGCCGAAGCTGCCCCGGTATACGTCCATACTTTGGGCGGCATAGGGGTTGACAGCGGAATACAGGCCAAAGAAATGCCCGCTGTGGTAAATAGGGATATCATCCCACAGCAGCAGGTTCTGGTCGGAGGCGCCTCCTCTGATGTTGAGGTTGGAGGCCGACTCATCGGCCGCGCTGATGCCCGGGAGCAACTGCAGGCTGCGCAGGAGGTCGGGCTCACCCCAGCCCGGCAGGGTCGGGATGTCCTGGGGAGCGAAGTGATAGTGGCCGTCTTCTGCCCGCTCCATCATCTCCAGCGTGAATTCCTTGACGAGTATACTGGCCAGCTCGGTGCCGGTGGGTTTGAGGCGTATCGTAAAACAGGGCTTGCCCTTGTGATCAAAGGCCCGTAAATGTTTTTCCTCATAACCCAGGTAGCTGGCCCGCAGCTGGGCGGTTTTCCCGATTGTCGGCTTCCAGTCGAAGTAGCCGTCCTCATTGGTATAACAGCCTTTTTCCGAACCTTCCAGAGCGATGTTCGCATAAGGCAGCGGTTCGCCGGTAGACTGGTCGACGACATAACCACAGAGGTGAAGGGGCTCTGGCGGCAGTACTCTGAGCACGATATCCTTGGAATCGATGATAGTATACCCCCATTCCGTATCTGCGAGCAGGCTGTCGAGGTTGTTTTCCAGTGAAAGGCCGTCGGCCGGGTGGGGGACGAGGATAGATGCCGCCTGGCCGGCATCGTAGGAGAAGGTGACGCCAAAGCGGCCTTCCAGTTTTTTCAGGGCCTGGGGCAGGGGCTCGGTAACATGGCCCTGTGCCGCCAGCTCCTGCCCGAAAACGAGCAGCATGGCGGTGAGCAGTATGGCCCTAAGGCAGTGCGACTGCCCTGTGGGTGGGTGTAAGCATGAAACGCTGCGGCCTAAATACGACATACCCCTCATTCGCTTATCTGGACGGTATCTTTGTTGACAAATGTATACTCCAGGCCCATGGCCCCGCAGACCAGCCCCAGAGCTTTGTTGATGTCATCGTGCGGGAACCGGCCGCTGTACAGGCGGCCTTCGAGGCGGGGATGCCTGATGGCTATGCCGTACTGGCGCTCCATTTCCTGGAAGACCTCCTGCAGGGGAGCCTGGCTGAAGACGCTTTCCCCATGAGTCCAGGGCGGGCGTTCCAGGCTTTTGGCCTCGGGCTGCTGCTCGAGTTGGGCGCCCTGTTTTTTTAAGCTCTGCCCAGGTTTGAGGGTATCTTGCTGCGTGCCGTAACGCACCAGCACGCTACCTTCCATACAAGCCACTTCAAAGCGGCTTCCTCTGGCCAGTACATTGAACTGCGTGCCGAGCACCCGTACTTCGCCTATACCTGTCCGTACAGTAAACGGAACCCCGGGGGTAACGGAAAAAAAGGCCTCCCCATCCAGTTTTACTTTTCTGGAGTTCCTGAGCCAGCCGTTGCGGTAGGAGAGGGTAGTAGCGGCGTTGAGGATGGCCTCCGACCCATCGGGCAGGCTTATGGATCGCTGTTCGGCCATTGCTGCCGCCCAGCTTTGTTCGCGGGGATACAGGCCAACGCCGATCAGGATGAGGGCGACAACGGCTGCAGCTGCTGCCAGGCGCCATACCCGCAGGCGGCGTATACTCCCCTGCAGCCGCCGGGCGCGGGCATCGAGCAGCCGGGCATAGGCCGCGTCTTTATCCAGGGGAGGCAGGGCGCTCGCCTTCAAGCTACGGGCCATGGCTTCCCATCTGGGGTAGGCCTCGCTGGCCTCCCATTCCAGGCGCTCGGCCTCAGTAAGGCCGCCGTTCAGCCAGCGCAGCAGGAAGTCGTTATCCGGATATGGTTCGCTCATAGTTCGACGCATTCTTTCATACAACGATTTTGCGGGAAAACACCCTACCGGTGGCAGGCCTGTTATTCGGGGTCAAACTAGAAATAAGCTCTTATAACCTGCGCTACTTCACAAGATCGTGATGATTACTTAGTGCCCTTGCTGTCCAGGAATTCCCGCATGATGCTCAGGGCAGCGCTCATTCTTTTTTCTACCGCTTTCACCCCAATGTCAAGCCGATCCGCTATTTCGCGGTAAGGCAGGCCTTCGATCCGGTTCATGAGAAAAACCTCACGGCTCTTTTCGGGCATGGACCCGACGGCATCCCAAAGCCTGGCCTCGAATTCCTTGCCCAGGTAGGCATATTCCGGGTTTTCCGGCTCGTGCCGTATGCTCTGCTGGTTTTGGTATTGTTGCACCACTTTGCGATGCTTGGCCTGGTCGAGGAACAGATTATAGCTGACGCGATAGAGAAAAGCCTTGGCCTTGTCAGGGGCTACTTTTTTGCAGTGTTCCCACAGGCGGATGAAGGCTTCCTGGGCGAGGTCTTCGGCCAGGCCTGCATCGTGGCAATGAAAGAAAAGGTAGTTGCGCAGCCCGTCCATGAGCTGGTAGAACAGCGGCCGGTAGGCTTCTTCCTTGCAGACATTCTCTTCCATGAACACCAGGGTGGTTTGCGTGGGTAAGATAGGGTAAAATCGGGTAAAGTTGGGCAAAATGGGGTAAGGCGGTTTTAAATCCACCGTATCCTGCGTATTTTCGCTGATGTATGCTGGACAAGATAAACAAAGAAGCTTTGGCGCAGCTCTTTTTCCGGGAAGTGGAAAAACTGGCCTGCAATGAAAGCATGGGAGGGCAGGGTAAAACCGAAGCGCTCTACCGGTTGCTCAGCATGTTGTTCGTGGAGCTCACACGCCGGGAGCGCCTTCAGTTTTCCACGCTGTTCGCCCGCATAGCTTATACCTGCCACAAGCTCGGCGCCGACAAAAGCCTGCAATACTATATCCACCTGTTCCGCAAGCGAGCACTGGAACGGCCGCGTGAAGGAAAAGGAGATTGGGATGCCACAGCTGCTCTGGGGCTGAAAGCCCTGGCGGAGTCAATACAGGCACTGCTGGGCCAGCCTGTGCCGGAGACTCTCGATGCCTTGCTTCCCAAACGATGGCCGGTGGAAATGAGGGCCATCACATTCAAGGCATACAAGGCGAAGGCCCGCGTTGTAGCTCTGGCCGACGATCCTGAGAACAAACGGCTTGTGGCCCGCGATGAAGAGCAGCCCGAAACGCCTGTCCGGGTGCAGTATGACGAAACGGGCCGCAACGAGAACTTCATGCCCACTATAGAGGCTATACGCATGGCCTTTGGCTTCCCGGTGGTGCTCAACCTGCTCGACGTTACGGTCGATGAAGACGGGGCCTATCACCCGATGGCCATCGTCGTCGAACCCGATTATCTGGTCGATGTGACCGCTGTGGCGGAATGTTTTCAGCCCGGCAACGTCAACCCATGGCCCTACCTGTTGAAAAAATACCTGCCCTTTGAGGCCCGCCCGGCACTGATGATCGGCCATATCGCCAACTTCTTTCTCGATGAGCTGATGACCGATGCGGAGCTGCCTTTCCGGGAGACCTTCGCCCGCGCTTTTGAGCTCAACCCTCTGGCATTCTGCCTGTTCGAAGACCGCGAAGTCAGAGAGGTCATGCAGCGCTCGCAGAAACATTTCATCAACCTCAAGCAGATGGTAACCCAGGGGTTCCGCGAGCAGGGTATAGCGCCGGAAAATTGTTACCTGGAGCCCAGCTTTTTTTCCGAGACTTATGGCCTGCAGGGGCGGCTCGACGTGCTTTACAGGGGCGGCCCCAAGGCTGCTATTGTGGAACTGAAAAGCGGCAGGCCTTTTATGCCCAACGTATACGGACAGAGCCCCAACCACTTTGTGCAGACGCTGCTGTACGACCTGCTGGTGCGCTCCGCCTTTGGCAAAGATGCTGACCCGGCGAGTTATATCCTCTATTCCGGAGAAGACGATAAACCCCTTCGTTTTGCCCCGCGTATCAAGGCCCAGCAATACGAAGCCCTTCAGGTCCGCAACCAGCTGGTGGCCATCGAATGGCTGCTGGCCCGGCTGGGGCAACTGCAGGAAGGCAGCCTGATGGAACAGGGGCGGCGGCTCTTTGGCAGGCTCAACCCCATTCGCCAACCGGAGGCAAAAGGCTTCCTGGCCCGCGACTTTGAATTCTTCGACAAGGTGTTCGGGGGGTTGGATGAGCTCCAGATGCTCTATTTTGTTGCTTTTTCCGGCTTTATAGCCCGCGAGCACCGGCTGGCAAAAACGGGCGTACAGGGCTTGTATAACGCCAACGGCCTGGCTTCACTCTGGCTCAACCCTTTTGAGGAAAAGCAGGAAAGCTATGAGATCATCAGCCACCTTCGCCTCCTAACCAATAACGCAGGCCAGCAGGAGCCGCTGGTCACTTTTACGAAAACGGAATTCACCAACCCGCTTGCCAATTTCAGGGAGGGAGATATCGCAGTGCTGTATCCCCATGTAGAAGGCCAGATGGCAGCCTTGCAGAGCCAGATCTTTAAGTGCACCATTATCCAGATCAGCAACGAGGCCGTCGTCGTGCGCCTGCGGTCGCGGCAGTTCAACAGCGACATCTTCGGCCAGTTCGAGTTCTGGAACCTGGAACACGACCTGCTCGACAGCAGCTTTACCGGAATGTACCGCAACCTCTTTGCTTTTGCCCGCTGCCCTAAGGAAAAGCAGGAACTGTTGCTCACCCTGCGCCCGCCCAGGGAAGGAGAAGCCGAAGAGGTGGCCGTGCCTGCCGAGCTGACACCCGAACAGCAGGATATATTCTGCAGGGCGCTTTCCGCTCCGGACTATTTCCTGCTTTGGGGCCCCCCCGGTACCGGCAAGACCAGCATGATGCTCAAACACCTGGTAGCTTACCTGCTGGACAATACCAGTGAAAACATCCTTTTGCTGGCCTATACCAATCGCGCTGTAGATGAGATCTGTGAGGCGCTGGAGAATATCCGGCAGGATATTCGCCGCCATTATTTGCGTATCGGGTCCCGCTATTCTACGGCCGCTCGTTTCCAGGAACAGTTGCTCAGCGCTAAGGCCGAACGCATGAGCACCCGCCAGGAGCTGAAAGATGTGATCGACGGCCACCGGATCGTCGTCGGCACGGTGTCGTCCATCATCAGCCGCCCGGAGTTGTTACAGCTGAAAACCTTTCACCGGGCCATTATCGACGAGGCCTCGCAGATACTCGAACCCATGCTTGTAGGGCTGTTGCCCCATTTCGAGCGCTTTATCCTTATCGGCGACCATAAGCAACTGCCGGCGGTGGTGGCTCAGGGTGAGGAAGCTTCACTGGTATATGAGGCCCGGCTTCAGGAGATCGGCCTGGGCAACCTGCGCAATTCCCTGTTCGAACGCCTCTACAAGCGCTGTATCCAATTTGGCTGGGATTACGCCTATGCTCAGCTCAGCCACCAGGGGCGCATGCACAAGGATATCATGGATTTTCCCAACCGCTACTTTTACGACGGCACTTTGAAGATCCTGCCTTTGTCGCTGCCGGCGCACCTGAAGCAGATACAACACCTGCCTTACGCCGGGCATTCAGAGCATGGCGAGCTGGAGGAACTGCTCACCCGCAGCAGGGTGTTATTTATTCCAACGCCGCCTGATGAGCAAAGCACCACCCAAAAGACCAACGCTCATGAGGCTCAGCTGATAGGCGGGCTGGTGGAAGCCTTCCAGCGGATCTATTCCAGGAACGGCCAGCAACTGGCGCACCATAGCATTGGCATCATCACGCCATACCGCGCCCAGATCGCCCAGATACGCAGTGTGCTGGAAACCCGGCATGCACCTTTAGATATACTGACCATCGACACCGTGGAGCGTTATCAAGGCGGCGCCCGCGATATCATCCTGATCTCTTTGTGTACGAATTCACTCAGCCAGATGGCCCAGCTGTCCTCTTTATCCGAAGATGGTGTGGACCGCAAGCTCAACGTCGCCCTTACGCGCGCACGCGACCACGTCGTGGTTGTGGGCAACCCGGAATTATTGAAGCATAGCGAGATCTACCGCGAGCTGATCCAGTATTGTGAGGAGAAAACGGCTGAGCCTTAAACGGTGTGTTTTAGTGTTGGTTTATCATTTTGAGGGCTTCTTTCAGCAGTCGTGGCGCATACCCCAGCGCGTAGGCTTTTTCGCTGCTCAGGCTCACATCGGCGGGCCGGGGCGCCGGCATGGGTACATCGGCCTGCCGGCAGGGTTGCACCAGGCGTTCGTCGAGGCCGAAGGCAACAGCGATGGCACGCCCCATTTCGTAACGCGAGTAGGTTTCATGCCCGCCGAGGTGGTATATACCTGGCGTATTATGGCGCAACAATAGCAGTAGCCCGGCGGCCACATCGCGCACATAGGCGGGGGTGCGGAACTCGTCGACAAAAGCCGAAACGGGCAACCCCTTGCGCATTTCCGCTACCCAGTTTAACAGCAGGCCACCCCAGCCATACAATAGGGGCAGGCGGGTTATAACTGTCTCCGGATAGGCCAGCAGGGCGCCCTGTTCCGCTTCGGCCTTGTGCCGGCCATAGGTACAGATCGGAGAGGGCGCCCAGCCTTCATCATAGGGAGCGTGCAGGCCGTCGAATACCAGGTCGGTGGAAGCGAAGAGGTACGGGATGCGGGCTTCCCGGCAGTAGGCCGCCAGAAATACAGGGGCATCCGCATTGATAGCCTTCGAATCGGCAGGGTAGAGCTCGCACCAGTTGGGGCTGGAAACAGCGGCCAGGTGCAGGATGGCTGTAGGTTGCAGAGCGGCTATTTGCCCGAGTGCTGCTTCCCTGCCGGAGAGGGGCAGCCTGACAGCGGGAAAGGAGGGTTCGTGATTAAAATAACAGGCCGTAAATGCCCGGCCTTGTTCCCGCAGGAGCTGAACGAGGTGCCGGCCCAGAAAGCCGGAAGCGCCGGTGAGCAGGATGGGCATGGGCTGTATTATTGGTTATTGGTTTTCAAGTTATAGCTTATTGTTTACATTTGCCCTCCGGCAAGCAACTTTTAGGCCTTAATGGAGTTATTGGCTATAGCAACCCAGATAGAATATGCAGTTCCTGTTTCCGACTTTTCTCTTTGCTCTGGCCGCGCTGGCCATACCGGTTATCATCCACCTGTTCTATTTCCGGAGGTTCAAGAAGGTGTACTTCACCAATGTTCGCTTTCTTAAGGAAGTAAAAGAGGAGACCAGCGCCCGTTCCAAATTGCGCAACCTGCTCGTGTTGCTGATGCGCCTTGGGGCTGTGGCCTTTCTCGTGCTGGCCTTTGCCCAGCCTTTTATCCCGGCAAAGGATGCGGAGATCAAAAAGGGAAATAAGGCTGTCAGCATTTTCATCGATAACTCCTTTAGCATGGAGGCTCTCAGCCAGGATGTGCCGCTGATCGATAAGGCCAAACAGCGCGCCAGGGAAACGGTGGAGGCCTTCGCACCCGATGACGAATTTCAGATCCTGACCAACGACTTTGAGGGGCGCCACCAGCGCCTTGTCGGGCATGACGACGCTCTGGCGCTCATCGAGGAGGTCAAGATATCACCCGCCGTGCGCAATCTCTCACAGGTATTGGCCCACCAGGAACAGGCCCTTAATACGGCTACCACGCCCAACCATCTGGCCTATATCATTTCCGACTTCCAGCGCAACATCACCGATATCGCCAACTACGCCGATTCCACTATCGAGCTGAACCTCATTCCACTGCAGGCCGTGCAGGAACGCAATATCAGTGTGGATTCTGCCTGGTTTATAGCCCCGGTGCCCATGGCCGGGCAGCCCAACCCCATTGTAGTGAAGGTACACAACCTCACAGGCGAGGATGCCGAAAATATACGGCTGACGATCCGTTATGACGGAGAGGCAAAACCGGTGGGCACTTTGTCGATACCCGCCGGCGCTTCGGTACTGGACACCGCGAACCTGTCCATTCAACGCACTGGCTGGCACGAAGCAGAGCTGGCCATCACCGACTACCCCGTGCAGTTCGATGACAAGTATTATATCGCCTTCAACGTCAAGGACGAAGTCGAGGTGTTGGCCATAAACGAAGCGCAGCCCAACCAATTCCTGGCATCCGCCTTTGCCGGCATGTCGAATTTCAGGCTGACGAACCTGCCGAGCCAGGGGCTCGACTATTCGCAGTTGTCCAATTACGAATTCATCATCACCAATGAGCTGACGAACATTTCTTCGGGCCTGGCCTTCGAGCTCAGGCAATATGTTGAAAACGGCGGCAACCTGCTGTGCTTTCCCTCGCGAAATGCCAATATAGACTCATACCGCAGCTTTTTGTCCGGTTTTCCCGCCAATGAGCTGGCCCGCTTCGAAGAACAGGCCCGCGAGGTGGGTAATGTCAATACAGAGGAATTCGTTTTCAATGACGTATTCGAGAACAAAAGCGCCAACCTCAGGCTGCCGGGCACTACCGGCAATTTCCTGCTGACCACCTACGGCAACCGCCAGGAGGAACACCTGCTCACCTACCGCGACGGCAGTACCTACCTGGCCAAATATAAGGTAGGGGATGGGCAGTTATACCTCTGTGCGGCTCCTCTCGACGAGGCCTATAACGGCCTGGTGCGCAATGGAGAGATCTTCATTCCTATGCTCTATAAGATGGCCATCTCCGCCGGCCAAAGCCAGCGCATAGCCTATACGATCGGGCGCGACGAGGCCATCATTGCTAAGCACCAGGCTACCAGCACGGAAATGGTGTACAAGCTCAAGGGGCAGGACGAAGAATTCATCCCCGAGCAGCGCATCATTGGTTCAAAGGCCTTTCTCAGCGTGAACAACCAGGTGCGGGAAGCAGGTTACTACAATCTCTTTCTGCACGAAGATAAGCCCCTTGGCGATTATGCCTTCAATTACGACCGCAAGGAATCGGCGCTGGACTACTACAGCCCGGATGCTCTGGCGGATTACACGGGCCCCCTGGCCAATGTGATCAAGGTAGCTGATAATGCCCTGCTGACGGCACAGATCGAAGAACAGAGCCAGGGTGTAAGCCTGTGGCGCTGGTGTATCTTTCTGGTGTTGCTCTTCCTGGCCGGCGAGGCCTTGTTGCTGAGGTTCTGGCGGGTGTAGGTACGTCAACCGTCGGCCAGGCCGTGTTTGATAGCGTATTTCACGAGCCCCGCGGTATTTTTCACGCCTAATTTTTCAAGCAGGTTGCGCCGGTGTGTGTCCACGGTGCGGATGCTGATGAAGAGTTTTTCAGCTATTTCCGGGTTCGAGTATTCTTCGGCAATGAGTTTGAGGATCTCTTTCTCCCTTTTGGTCAGCGGTATGCCTTCCTTGCGGTCGGCCGGTTTGCGGCTTTTGTCCAGCAACTGCCCGACGAGGGTTGCTGAAACCTGGCTGCTGAAGTAGGTATGGCCTTCCGCAACGGCCTTGATGGCGTTGATGAGTTCCTGGCTGCCGGCATCTTTGAGCAGGTAACCGGAAGCCCCGGCCTCCAGCATTTTTACAATATAACTGCTCTCTGAATGCATGGACAGGACGAGTATTCTGACATGGGGGTAGGACTCGCGCACCAAACGGGTGGTCTCTATACCGCCGGCTGTTCCCATGGAGATGTCCATCAGGATGAGGTCGGGGGCGGTTTTGGGAAGCTTGTCGAGGACCTCCATGCCATCGTTGGCCTGGGCCACCACTTCGATCTCTTCATTGTGTTCGAGGATGGAAACGATGCCTTCGCGAAAAACCCGGTGGTCGTCGGCTACCATGATCCTGATCATAATCACTAGTTTTTGAGCGGTACTTCGACCGTGGCCAGCACCCCTTTGCCGGGCTGCGCCTCCAGCAGGAAAGCTCCGCCCATCGATTTTGCCCTGGTCTGAATGTTCTGAAGGCCGATGCCCTTTCCGGAGGGCTCTTCCGGAAGCCCCGGGTCGAAGCCGATGCCGTCATCCTCCACGGCGAGTACCACCGTTGACGGGTGTTTGACCAGCTGTATGTTGATGGTATTGGCCCGGGCATATTTCAGCGTATTGTTGATCAGCTCCTGGGAGATGCGGTACAGGCCGAGCGCGATCTTCAGGTCGAGGCGCTCGCGCATGCCGCTGTGAAAAAAGTTGGCCTGTATCTTGCCGCTGCTGTTCAGGCGGTGGCAGAGGTTTTCCAGAGCGGCCACCAGCCCGAAGTCGACCAGCACATTGGGCATGAGGTTGTGCGATATATTGCGTATCTCTGCCGACATACCCTGCAACAGTTCACTCATAGACTCCATCATCTTAAGCGCCTGTGGGCTGGGCTGCCTGCCGAGCTCCAGCTTGAGGGCGTCGAGGTTGAGCTTTATGGTGGAGATGAGCGGCCCGATGCCGTCGTGGATCTCTGTCGACAATTTGCGGCGTTGCTCTTCCTGCGCTTCCAGCATGGTGTGCAGCATGTGCCGTTCGGTTTGCTTGGAACGGGTCACATCGATGATACTCAGGGCGAAACCCTGTGGGGTGGGGCGGCAGCGGATCGTCAGGAAAAAACCGTCGGCGGGGATGGCCAGCAGGTCGAATGCAGGTTTCTTACCGCTTTTTTGGGCCTCCCTCAGGCGGGAGTACAATTCCGGAATATGTTCTACCTGCCCCAGCAGGGAAATGCCCGGCGACTCAGGGAGCCGTAGGTAAGCCCTGCCCAGTTCGTTGCACAGCAAAACCCTGCTGTCGTTGTCGGCAGCGACGATGCCATAGGGCATACTGCGAAAAACGGCATCCAGGATCTCTTTTTTTTCCATGCCTGCAGGCTTTTACGAGCTGTACCTTTTCTCAGGGAAAGTACTTCAGCTTTTGCACCATCTTCATCAATTCCTGGAAGCAGTGCCCTGTTAGCAGGGCGTCTTCCAGCGCATCGTGTTCGCCGCTTTCCCGCTGCAGGCCAAAAAAGCCGGCGATGGCGTCGAGGCTTTGCCGGCTCGGTACGTTGATGCCTGCCTCGCGAAAAACGGGATAAAGGGTGTGGGTTAGGGTCTGCATGTCGAGCAGCCGGTAACTATAAGGCCAGTTGCGGTTGACGATGCCATAGGCTGCCTTAAGAAAAGCAAAATCATTGACAATTCCCAGCCCGGATATCATGGTGTGTTTCAGCAGGTTGCTATTGTCGAAGGCCCCGGGTTTAAGATGGCGGCACGAGAGTATCCATTCTTCGAACTCCGGCAACACATCGTCGAGCATCGGGGCATCCTGCAGGTCCTGGAGGCTGATGCCGTGCACCGCTTCCGAAGGTTTGGAAAAAGCTTCTTCGTTTTCAGGGTAAACCAGCGAGCTGTAGCGCCCCAATTCCACCCACTGTTCCGAATACAATACGGCGCCGATACTGATGATCTCATGCCAGGAAGGGTCGCCCCCCGTCATTTCGAGGTCTACAACCAGGTATTCCATTTTTCGGTGAAAAGTACGAAGGTTTGCCTTTACTTTCGCGAAATTGTGGCAGCTACTAAAAAATCCGCACCGTAAAGGTGCATGCAATGCCTGGAAAACTTAATTTTGCACCGCTTTTTTAACCGGATAAACCCTTGCTGTTATGGGACGCGCATTTGAATACCGCAAAGAAAGAAA
This sequence comes from Lewinellaceae bacterium, assembly GCA_020636255.1. GTDB lineage: Bacteria > Bacteroidota > Bacteroidia > Chitinophagales > Saprospiraceae > JACJYE01. The sequence goes on along the minus strand of JACJYE010000004.1, from coordinate 343,601 downwards.
AATGAAGCGCTGGGCGGGAATGGCCAAGGCCTTTACCCGAATTGGCCGGGAAATATCCATTGCCGTAAAGGAAGGAGGCCCTGACCCCAATTACAACCCCCGCCTTCGACTGGCCATACAGAATGCCAAGGTGGCCAATATGCCCAAAGTGAACGTAGAGAACGCCATCAAAAAGGCCACGGCCAAAGATGCAGAGAATTACGAGGAGATCGTATACGAGGGTTATGCGCCCCACGGCATTGCCCTGATCGTGGAGACGGCCACCAACAATTCGACCCGTACGGTAGCTAACGTGCGCCATATCTTCTCCAAGTACGGCGGCAACCTAAGTACTTCGGGGTCGGTGGACTATATGTTCACCCGCAAGGCAGTTTTTAAGGTCGCCGCAGCCGGGCAGGACCCGGAAGAGCTCGAGCTGGAGCTCATCGATTATGGCCTGGAAGAACTTCGCAAAGAAGACAACCTGTTCGTACTCCAGTGTGCTTTTGAGGATTTCGGGAACCTGCAGAAGGGCCTGGAGGAAAAAGGCCTGGAAGTAGAAGAGTCGGAGTTGGTCCGCTTGCCCGGCCATACCAAAGAACTCGCAGATAGCGAGGTCGAGGATGTGATCAAGCTGATCGAAAAGATGGAAGACGACGAGGATGTCGTCAATGTGTTCCACAATATGGATATGAGCGAATAAGCTGGACGGCCGGGCTTGTCTCAGAAGAAACCTTTTGATACAGCCCCGGCCGCCCTGCCCATCCATTCACTTTCCGCCGCTCAATTCCTTGATCTTGTATTGTGCTCTTTCCGTGTACTTGGCATCGGACACTTTCTGATAGGCCTGGATGGCAGCGTCATTCTGCCCGAGCTGTTCCAGTATCTCAGCTTTTGCCATATAATATTTGCTCGTTTCAGCGCCCTCGGGGGCCAGCTCGATAGCCTTATCGATCATGACGAGGCCTTTTTCGGCATGCCCTAATTCCTTAAGGGCATACCCCGAATAGAAGCTGACTTCGGCAGATTCGCGGCTCTCGAGGAAAGCGGCTGCATACTGCTGCGTATTTGCCCACTTTTTATCGCCCCAGGCCAGGGCCACCAGGTTTTCTGCCTTGGCGTACATCTGCTCCGCTTTATCCGCCTTTTTTGCCTTTTCCGATATGTCGCCGGCAGCGAGATAAGCTTTGATCGATTCCTCGATATCGCCTTTTCCTTCCAATGCCTGCGCCCTGCCGATGTAATTGGCGTAGAACCCGGGCGCCATTTCGATGCCCTTATCGTAGGTGGCCAAAGCGCCTTCGAAGTCATCCGCTTTGCGCTGGCCGTTGCCCACGTAATAAGCGGCAATGGCCCCGTTGCGGTTGGCGAGCTTCACCACTTCGGCATCCGCTTCGGGGTCGGCAGCTTCAATGGCCTTTACCATCAGGGGGAAGGCCTTTTCGTAATCTTTAGCTTTCAACAGCTCGAGGCCCTGGTTGTACAAGGTAGCAGCCGAGCCTTCTTCCTGTGCCTGCAGCGTGCCGGCAAAGGCCAGCATCAGGCACGCGATCGTCAGATTTGCAATACTTCTCACAGTCCTAAGTATATTTTGGTTAACAAAGAATGCCAAAATTATTGTTTCTGTAGAAATAAAGAAAATTGTAGAGGGATTGTTTGGGGTGATAGGTACATCCTTTTGCTAATTCGCTTTTTTCCCTTATCTTAACTTTTTTAATACATTCCGGAAAACCAAACAAAAACACATGAGCAACCCCAACAATATCCTGCCGGTCGATTGGGATTTTATCGTTGATACGATTCGGGAAGAAAAATGCATCCTGCTGCTTGGGCCCGAAATATTCAATGTGCCGGACGAGCCCTTCCTGGAAAAGCGCCTGGTAGAATACCTCCATTACCCGGACAATCCCGATATCCAGAATTATTACCCCGGTGACAACCTCTTCCTTTTTAACAGCAGAGCGGGAAAGACCAAAGCCTATTATAAGATCAAAGGCTTCTACGACCAGCTGGCGGCCCAGAAAAACGAGTTGCTGGAAAAACTGGCCGATATCCCTTTCAGCTTTATTATCAATGCGACCCCTGACAAGGCCCTTTCGCACATTTTTGAAAGCAGGAATATCAGGCACCACTCCCTCTTTTTCTGGAAAAAGAAGGAGCCGCTCGCCTTTGTAGAACAGCCTTCGGCCCAGCAGCCGTTGATCTATAACCTGCTGGGCTCCGTAGAAAGGCAGGAATCGATGGTGCTTACGCATACGGACCTGTTCGAATACCTGGAGTCCGTTTTTTCCGGTAATAGTTTCCCCGAACGCCTGAAACGGTCGCTGAAGGAATCCAACAACTTCATCTTCCTCGGTATTCCTTTCGAGCGTTGGTACATGCAATTGCTGCTGCGCATCCTCTATATCCATAACGACTTCGATTTCGTCCGCTACGCGGCCAACCAGGCGATCGATGAAGAGGTCAGGTCCTTTTGTTTCGACCAGTTCCGGATCGAGTTCGTTTCGACAAAGATACAGGCGTTCGTCGATGAACTGCACCAGCGCTGTATGCATGCAGGCCTTTACCGCAAGCAGCAGTCCGAAGTGGAATCGCCGGTAAAAAGGATCTATACCCTTCTGGAAGAAGACGAGTTTAATGAAGCCCTCCTGAGCCTCAAAGATTACCTGGCCCAGCTCGGCCCATCCGGCGAGGAGCTTATCGATGACCTCGTCCTGCTGACGAGCAAATACAACCGCCTGTCCAAGCGGATCATTAAGGGTATCATTAGCCGGGAAGAGGCGGAATTGCTGAGCAATAAGCTAAGGGTGGAACTCCTGGAATTGTTAAAAGAAGCTGAAAAGGCTTGGTAACATGATGCATAAAAGCTTTCGATACCCGGGTGCGCAGCCGTTCAAGATGAGCCAGGAAGGCTTGTTCTTTGGGCGGGAGCAGGACATTGAGAACCTATACCAGTTGCTCACCCTCGAGCGGCTTATCGTTCTGTATTCCAAATCGGGTTTGGGTAAAAGTTCTCTGATCAACGCGGGTATCATGCCTCGCCTGGTTGAAAGTGTTGAACTCAGGGCTTTTCCAATCCGGTTCGGGGCCTATCAGGACGGGAAAACACCTCCTCTGAACCTCACCCGGGGCATCCTCGCTCTTGAAGAAGAGGGCATTCACCCCTTGCTCGAAAAGGCCTTTTACAACGACAGCAGCCTGTGGTTCCACCTGAAAAACTGGCAGCTGCACCACGGGCAGTCCAGGTTCATACTGATCATCGACCAGTTTGAGGAACTGTTTACTTATCCTGAGCAGGATATCATCGCCTTTAAGCGCCAGGTAGCTGACCTGCTGCATACGGAGATGCCCAATGATTTCAGAGAACAACTGGAGGCGCATTTCGATGATGCGGGGAAATCGATCTTTTCGGACCAGGAACTGGAACTCCTGCACCACCCGCTGGAAATAAAATTGCTGCTGGCCATTCGCTCCGACCGCATGAGCCTGATGAACAATTTGTCGGACTACCTGCCCAACGTCCTGCGCACTTGTTACGAACTCAACGCACTTAACCTCCAGCAAGCAGAAGAAGCTATCCTCAACCCGGCCTACTTGTCGAGCGAGGCTTTTAGCTCTCCGCCTTTCGATTACGAAGACGAGGCCATTGAGGCCATTTTGAGCTTCCTCTCCCGGGGGCGCCGCGAACCTATCGAGTCTTTCCAACTGCAGATCCTGTGCCAGTCTCTTGAGCAGAGAGTCATTGATGAAGGGATAAAGGTCATTAAGGTTGAACACCTGCAAAACATCGGATCCATCTATGAGGACTATTACGACACCCAGATAGCCCGGTTGAATGACCCGGCCGAACAGCTGGCTGCCCGACAACTCATAGAGGAAGCGCTGATCTTTGAGGAGGAGGAACGGCGCCTGAGCCTGTACGAAGGGCAGGTATACCAGTCGTTCGGCTTTACGCCTGAGCTGTTGAGAAAACTGGTCGACCTGCATTTGCTAAGGGCAGAGCCCAGCCTCAAAGGAGGATATACTTACGAGATCCCGCACGATACGCTTGTGCAGCCTATTCTTAAAGCCAAGAGCAGGCGGCTCGAACAGCAGCGGCGCCAGGAGGAGGAAGCGGCAAAAGCCGAGCGAGAGCAGGAATTGTCGGCCTTGCGCCGCAAAGCGGAGGAAGAACAGCGCAAAAAGGCCCGTGCCCGTGCCGCCGCAACGGCCTTCGGGTTGCTGGCCTTACTTGCTTTGGTGGCCAGCGTAGTGGCAGCCCGCCAATACCGCATGGCGAAGGCGTCCGAACAGGAGGCTATACGCGAAAAGGAGCGGTCGGTAGCACTCAGCGACAGCCTGGAACAGCAACTGTACAGAATGGTCATTACAGATTATGAGCGCCTGTTGGCCGAAGCCCGGCGGTTGTCTGCGGAGGCCTCCTTTGGCGAGTCGGCCAGCCGGTATCGGGATGCCCTGGCCAGCATTGCCGGTTTTGGCATCCGCATCGATTCGGGAGGCGTGCGTGCGAACAGGGAACTGGCAGAAACGGAGGCCCTGGCCCAGAAGTACAGCGATTTCTCCCGCCTGATCAGCGAAGGGGATGCCCTGGCTGGCCAGGGGCCCGGTAAACTTCGGCCCGCGCTGGAAAAGTACCAGGCAGCCAGGGCTCTGGATTTCAGCCCTTCACTGAACCAGGCAGCAGAAGTGAAAGCGGAAAAAATGCGCCTGGATATCGAGGAAAACTTCAGCCGCTATAAAGAGCGCGGGTTATTGTACCTGCGCCGGAAAAACGTCGAAGCAGCCTGCCAGAACCTGAGAATTGCCCGGTCTCTGAAACCGGCCGACCAGGAAGTGCGAGAGGCGCTGGCCGGTAATTGCCAATAAAAACCCTATGTTACGCGAGTTTATGTCCTGTATCTGGTATTGTTTGTTATTGCTCAAACGGCCTATGCGCAACAGGATTCCGTCAACTATTGGCGGAAGACAGGCGTCAGCAGCTTTCAGGATCAGCGTTATGAGGATGCCCTCCAGGAGTTCCGGCTGGCCCTGACCTTCGAAGGCAACCATTCCGGTATCGAGGATTGGATCGACTCCACGTTCAATGGGTATGTCGTCCTGCTGAAAAAAGAGATAAGGGGCAGCGAGATGGCCGGCCAGGCCTATAAGCTGGCGAAAACGAACCCTACGCACGCCCTGCGCATCGCAGCGGAAGCCGTGCGCCTCAACCCTGGCAGTAACAGCGCGATCCAACAACTTCACGATATCTCGGAGGCCTTCCCCCCTCATTTTTTCTATAGCAGGCTCAAACACAAAAACGCTGTTTCCGCCCTGGCCATCTCCCCTGACGATGAATACCTGCTCAGCGGGTGCATGGATGATACGGCCCGGTTGTGGCGCCTCGACGGGAGCTTTCTGTACAGCCTGCCGCATGGTGAACCCATTCGCGACGTAGCCTTTAGCCCCGACGGAAAGAGGGCCCTGACTGCCGGTAGCGACAACCTGGTTAAGATATGGTCATTGGACGGTACCTTGCTGCGTACCCTGGATGGACACCGGGGTGATGTTTCAGCCATCGACATTTCACCCGACGGCAAGCTGATCGCAACGGTTAGCTGGGACAGTAGTCTCGTGCTGTGGAACCAGGAAGGGCAGGTAGTGTTCAGAAAAGAAAAAGCACATGATGGTTACATCAGCGATGTGGCCTTCCATCCGGATGGTACAAAAATAGCGACGGCGGGTTGGGATAATAAGGTTCGACTTTGGTCGGTTGACGGGCGACTGGAAAGGGTACTGGATGCGCATGCCAAGCCGGTAACATCAATTGCCTTTTCCGCCGACGGGCTCAGCCTCGCTTCAGGAAGCATGGACGGCACGGCGAAGATATGGGAGGTGCAGTCTGGGCAATTGGCCCAGAGCATGCCAGCACAGGAAGATGCGGTACTGGATGTCGCTTTCCATGATTACGGGCTTTTTGTCTCCGGTTATGATGGGCAGTTGCGCCTGTGGAGCAGGGAAGGCCTGTTGCTACAGGAATACAAAGGGCATTTCGGGCCTGTGTGGTGCCTTGATGTTTCCAAAGACGGGAGGTATATGGCCAGCGGAGGTATTGGAGGCAATGTACTGACATGGCCCATGAAAACCTTTGAAACCCGCCTGGTCCAGGCACACGATGGCCCGGTATGGGACATTCGACTGGGCCCCGGCGGTAAAATGATGGCCACGGCCGGCGAGGACAAAAAAGCCAGGCTGTGGAACATACAGGGCGATTGCCTGGCCACCTACGAGGGGCAGAAATTGCCGGTGCACACCGTAGCCTTTGTTCCAAATGCTACATCATTTGCCACCGGCGGCGAAGACAGGGTAGTTAGGTTTTCAGACTACCAGGTACCAGCCCATGAAGAAAGGGGCGAGGTGTGCGGCCAGATATCCAGGATACTGTTTTCCAGGGACGGCCGGTATTACTATACATCCTCCTGGGACCAGCTTGTCTGCAAGTGGGATGCCCAGGCCGATACCCTGATGCAGTATTTTTATGGCCTTCACCGGAGCAGGGTGCTGGACATAGCCCTTTCACCTGATGAACGGTACATCTATTCCGCTTCCAGAGATGGCGTGGCCATTAAATGGGATTTTGAAACAGGAGAAGGCGTTGCCGTATTTGTAGGCCACCAGCTCGGGGTAAATGCCGTTGATTGCGCTCCCGACGGTAGCCTGATCGTAACGGCCAGTGGGGATGGCACGATAAAATTGTGGGATAATGAAGGGCACGAGATCAGGGCTTTGGCCGGCCATGATGGTGCTGTACTGGATGCCGTTTTTTCTCCCGACGGCCGGTATATCCTATCGGGAGGTGAAGACAGGACTGCCAGGTTGTGGGACCTTCAGGGGAGGTTGATCCAGACGATGCGCGGCCACAGTGCAGGGGTATGCAGCGTCGCATTTACGCCTGATGGCAGACAGATGATAACTGCTGGTATGGATGGCGCCGTCAGGTTCTGGACGCCACTTTCCGGCTTTCTGGAGAACGGGCAGCTGTACCGGCTCAGCGAGCAGGAGCAGGCCCGGTATAACCTGATCGAGGAAGCCGCTCCGAAAGAACTGGAGTCTCTGGTCGCCGAGGCCCCGTATTACGTGCTAACACAGCGGGAGATAGCCCTTCGCAGCCCCAACGACCCCGGGAACTACTTTTTTTACAATGCCCATACATACAGCCGTAAAGCCTACGCAACCCGCCAGCCGGAGGAAAAGGCCCAATTACAGCGCACCAGCCTGCAGTCCGTTCGCCGGCATATCGAGAACCTCAACAGGGAAAAGGAAGAGCGCGGGCTTACCGGCGTTCAGATCGGCCGGGGAGTGGTACGGACGGAGATCTTCTCCGAGAGCAACCTGGCCTTGTGGTACCTGTTGGAAGGGCAGAATGAAAAGGCAGTGGCGTTGGCCCGCGAGCTGTTAACCCGCGATTCCGTGGAAGAAACGAAAATTGCGCCGGTTTTAAACAGCAGGCTTGTGCTTTGCCTGCTTGCCAACGGCCAGTACGACGAAGCGGTAGAACTGTATCATGAGATCGAGGGTAGTGAACTGGAAAAAGGCTCCGGCCCACAGGCCGTGGCCTTGATGACCGGTAAACAATACGACGGCGCTATTCCCATTGCGGGTTTTTTAAGTGATGAACTGGCTTTGCTGTTGTCTTATGGCCTGGATGCTCCCGGGCTGAAGCGCTTTGAAGCTATGCTGGAAAAGAAACCCTGACGAGCAGATGGATACGGACAAGCAATCACCGGAAGAAGGCAACACGCCCAGAGGCGTAGGGCGGTTATCCGCAGGTGAAGGTTTCGTGGAGGAAGGCATCAACTACCTGTTAGTTATCGCGATCGACACTTATGGCAATGGCATACCTGTTTTACACAATGCGGTAAAAGATGCCACTGATTTTCGGGATACCCTATGGGGCGGCTATCGGTTTGAAAAACAGCATACTACCACGCTTTTCAATGCCGATGCGACACAGGATGCCATTCTGGATGCCTTTTCCAACATCAAGCGGCAGCTTCAGGATATAGACAGTTTCGTTTTTTATTTCGCAGGGCATGGCTGGCACGACGCAGAGAACGGCCTCGGTTACTGGCTGCCTGCCGATGCGGCTGCCGGCCGCAAGAGCACTTACCTGAACAATGCCGAGGTGGTGGCCACTTTCCGTACGAGCCGGGCCCGCCACGTATTCGGCATCGTCGATGCCTGTTTTTCTGCGAGCCTGTTCGCCCAGCGCGCGATGGATACTGGGGAGATGCGCTATTTTCATCTGCCTTCGCGCTGGTTGTTCACCTCAGGCCAGGTAGAACCCGTAGCGGACGGCGAGCCCGGGCACAACAGCCCTTTTGCGCAGGCGATACTGGCGCAATTGCGCTATCAGCGGGGCGCATATCTCAGTGTAACTTCGCTGTGGAATGAAGCGCGCAAGGCCATAGTATACAACGCCGTTCAGACGCCCCGCTGCGAGCCGCTGCAAAATGCCGGCCACCAGAACGGAGAATTCTTTTTCATCAGAAAAGAGGCCGCTCCTGCTGAGCTGGCGCCGTTGGCCCCTGCTGAGCAGGTGAAACCTTCCCGGGGAGAAGCGGCTGGGCCCGCGCCCGCCGCACCCGCTACGCTTGAAGGGATGCCTTTGGAGCAGGCAAAGGCATCCCTCAGCGAGCTGCTGGCCCGGGGTGAGCTGGAGGCCTTCTTCGCTGCTGTGAAGCCACGGCTCCGGCAGGGAGCGTCGGTAAGAGACACTTTTATCTTGCAGGAGGCTCAGTACAACCGGCTCATGAAGCGCGCTGCAGCCGGCTTGGAGAAAGCAGACAACCTGGACTTTGGCCTTCGGCAGGTGAGCAGCAACCTGCTGATGGCGGTGCGGATGCTGAAGGAGCGGGATTGGGGTTAAACCCCTACAAGCCCGCATTACTCCCATCGAACAACCTGACATTCGGAATAGTGACTTCGATAGCCAGCGAATCCACGTTCAACCCTTCAAGGGATTTCCGGATAGCCGTTTCGACCAGATCTGTGGCCTGTACCTTTAGTGCCAGGCGGATGTTGCCATCGTTGCGCAGGCGGCCATTGGCAAGCTCTATGGTCGTACCGTTGATGTTGCTCCAGAACTCGCCGTCCATCGATGATTCTTCGATCCAGGCCACGTTGACACGCGTATTGCTGGCCTTGTCGTAGACGAAGAAGTTGGGCTCCATATACGCAGGGCCGGCAGTGGCCAGCAGCTTGTGGCCCAGGCTGTCGTAGGAAACCTGGATGTCGCTGCCGTCGAGGCGGCAGGGGAAACTGGCCTTCCAGGTGAAGCGCCGGGTGAGGCGGGCGATAAAGGACTGATAATTGCGGTCGATGAGAAATGCGATACCAGTGAGCGTAAACTGAAAATGCTGGCCCGCGAGGCCTGCTTTGGCCGTTTTTACAATATCGGCAGGTGTGACAGGAGGGGGCGCGGCAGAAGCTGCCTGTTCAAGAGTAGCTCCTGGGTTGGGCTTTTCGCTGCCCTGCCGGAAAAACAGCATGCTGGCCACTGCCAGTAGAACGATAAAAGCAGCTAGGGCGAAAGGCCACTTTTTTCGGCCTTTGGGCGAAGCCGTGTTATCCATATCGGCAAGCCCCAATAGTGCCTTGATCAGGCGGTTTTGTTCCAGGTTGAATTGTTCCCAGCTCATCACGCCCTGGTCGCGTTGCCGCTGTGCTTCGCGGTACCGGGCCCGCAGCAGCCGCACTTCTTTTTCGATGCCCGAGCCGCTATGGATATCCATTAGCTGCGTCATGGCTTCTTCGAATGCTCCTTTTTCGATCAATTGGTGCAAAACATCCCGGTTCATAGGCCAGGTTTTGGTTTTGCCGTAAATATAACAAAGGATAACCAGACTGGCCCATCGCCCGGCTTATTCCTCCATCTCTACTTCCAGCGACTTCAGATACTTGTTCAGCCGCTCCATGGGTTTTACGATGGCGACCCGCCCAGAGCGGACGAACTCGTAGATGCCGATCTTTTCCAGCTCTTTGAACAGCGCCTCGGTCTCTTGTTCATGCCCCGTTTTTTCGATCACGATGAATTCGGGCTCGATCAGCAGGATGCGGGCATTGTGCGAGCGGATGAGCTGCTCTACATTGTCGCTGTTCGAAAAAATGTGCGTAGGCACCTTGTACAAGGCCACTTCCTGGTAAACGATCTCGTCGGGCTCGTAAAAGAAAGCCTTGAGCACATCCACCTGGCGCTCCAACTGGGCTACGAGCTTCTGAACCATCTCATGTGTAACGTGCGCAACGATGGTAAAGCGGTGAATGCCCGGAATAGATGACCGGCTGGTCGTCAGGCTCTCGACATTGATATGCCGCCGGCTGAACACCGATACGACCCTTGACAATAGCCCCGACTGGTTCTCCGTGAAGACGGTTATGGTATAATATTTTTTTTCTGACATGTCTCTGATATTGAATCCCTGATTACGGAAAAGGGCTTAACCCTGTTTGCCTCATTTCTCCAAGACTACCTCATCCACGGCACATCCGGAAGGCACCATGGGGAAGATATTCTCTTCCATCTCCACGCGAACGTGCAGCAAATAGGGGCCGTCATGGGCCAGCATTTCAGCTACAGCTCCGGAAAGATCCTCCGGCTTGTCGATAGTGCGGCCCGGCACGCCGAACCCTTCGGCGATCTTGATGAAATCCGGGTTGGTGAGCGCTACGGAAGAGTAGCGGCGGTCGAAGAACAACTGCTGCCATTGGCGCACCATGCCCAGGTAGTTGTTGTCGAGTAAAACGATCTTGACGCCTACTTTCCATTGAGAGCACATGCCCAGCTCCTGGAGCGTCATCTGGAAACCGCCGTCGCCGACAAATGCGACCACATCGCGGCCGGGCTGTGCGAGCTTGGCGCCGAAGGCTGCCGGCAGGCCGTAGCCCATGGTTCCGGCGCCACCTGAGGAGACCCACTGGTTGGTGCTCAGGTATTCGTAGTAGCGGGCCGCCGCCATCTGGTGTTGGCCTACATCGGTAGCTACAATAGCCAGGCCGTTGGTTTGGTTCGAAACTTCACGCACCGCCATACCCATCTTGATATGCCCTTGTGGCGAAGGGTTCAGGTCACGGGAGATAACCTTTTCAACTTCTTTGGCGTGGAGCTTTTTAAATTCGCCAACCCATTGCGGGTAGGCCTTTTCCTGCACCATAGGCAGCAGGCGTTGCAAGGCTGCTTTCGCATCCGAATGGATAGGGACGTGTGCGTAAACGTTCTTGTTGATCTCGGAAGCATCGATCTCGATATGGATGACCTTTGCCTGTTTGGCGTATCGGCTGAGGTCTCCCGTAACGCGGTCGTCGAAGCGCATGCCGATGGCGATGAGGACATCGCATTGATTCTGCAGGATGTTGGGGGCGTAGTTGCCGTGCATGCCGAGCATCCCCATGTGCAGGGGGTGGTTGGAGGGGATGGTTGACAGGCCATGAATGGTGCAGGCCAGCGGTATGCCGGTTTTTTCGACGAAGAGGCGGAAATCCTCCTGGGCATGCGCGATCTGGATGCCGTGGCCCGCCAGGATCAGGGGGCGCCTGGCCTGGTTGATCAGGGCGGCGGCTTCCACCAGCAATTCCGGGTCCGGCTTGGGCATGGGATGGTAACTGCGTATGGCCGGCCGGGGATGGTAGTCGAAATCCAGCTCTTCCAGTTGTGCATTTTTGGTGATGTCTACCACTACCGGCCCTGGCCTGCCGGAGTTGGCGATATAAAAGGCCTTGGCAAAAACTTCGGGGATCTCTTCCGCCCTGGTGACCTGGTAGTTCCATTTCGTGACCGGCATGGTGCAGTTGATCACGTCGGTCTCCTGGAAGGCATCGGACCCCAGCAGGTGATAGGCTACCTGCCCGGTGATACAGACCAGCGGCGTGGAGTCCAGGATAGCATCACTGAGGCCCGTGATCAGGTTGGTGGCCCCGGGGCCCGAGGTGGCCATGCATACGCCTGTTTTGCGCGTCACCCGCGCATAACCTTCGGCGGCGTGGATGGCGCCCTGTTCGTGTCGGGGCAAGATGTGCCGAAGTTTATCCTGGTAGTGGTAAAGCGCATCATATACCGGCATGATGGCGCCTCCGGGATAACCGAAGATCGTATCTACCTGTTCTTCGAGCAGGCAACGCAGCACGGCTTCTGCTCCGGTCATGCGTTCCATCTTTTTCGTCGCTGGGGCAGCCGGGGTGGGCTGCTGGATATGCTCTTTCATCATGCAATCTTTTTTATGGATCAGGCTCTGCTCTGTTCCCGAATTAAAACTCATCTGTTACGCAGCCCTCGCTGGCTGAAGACACTGTGCGCGCATATTTGAACAGCAGCCCGTTCTCAGCCCTGAGCGGTGGTTTGCTCCACGCCTGCCTGCGCGCCGCGGCCTCTTCATCCGTGATGTGGGCTTCGAGCAGGTTATTGGCTGCATCAATGGTGATTTCGTCACCGTCCTTCAACAGGCCGATCAGGCCGCCGTCCTGGGCCTCGGGTGTGATATGCCCTACGACAAAGCCATGGGTCCCGCCCGAGAAGCGCCCATCGGTGATCAGCGCTACCTTATCGCCCAAACCTTCACCCATCAGGGCGGAAGTAGGCTTCAGCATTTCCGGCATGCCCGGGGCTCCTTTGGGGCCGCAGTACCGGATCACGGCCACGTCGCCAGCCTGAAGGAGCTTATTGCTGATAGCTTCGTTGGCGGCATCTTCACCGTCGAAAACCCTGGCCTTTCCGGTGAAGCGCTCGCCTTCCTTTCCGGTGATCTTGGCCACCGCGCCCTGCTCGGCCAGGTTGCCGTAGAGGATCTGGATATGGCCCGTCGCTTTGATGGGGTTGCTGAAAGGCCTTATGACATCCTGCCCTTCAATAAGCGGCGCCACCTCTGCGAGGTTTTCAGCTATTGTTTTTCCGGTAACGGTCAGACAATGCCCATGCAGGTAACCGGCTTCGAGCAGCATTTTCATAACGGCCGGCACGCCACCCACCTGGTACAGGTCTTCCATGACATAACGGCCACTCGGCTTGAGGTCGGCCAGGAACGGCGTTTTGTCGCTGATGCGCTGAAAGTCATCAATAGTGAGCGGCACGCCCACCGATTTGGCGATGGCCACCAGGTGCAGGACAGCATTGGTGGAGCCACCGAGCACGGTCACTACCGTCAGGGCGTTTTCAAAGGCCTCGCGGGCCATGATATCCCTTGGGCGGATGCCTTTCTCCATCAGGTTGCGAAGGGCAGCGCCAACCCGCATGGTGTCCGTAACTTTTTCCGGCAGGTTAGCGGGATAAGAAGAGTTATAAGGCAGGCTCATGCCCATAGCTTCTATGGCCGAGGCCATGGTGTTGGCCGTATACATGCCGCCGCAGGCGCCGGGCCCGGGGCAGGAGCGCTTGACGATACTGCGGAAGTCTTCGTCCTCGATCTTGCCGGCAATGCGTTGCCCCAATGCTTCAAAAGCGGAAACGATATCCAGGGCCTTTCCATGGTAAGAGCCCGGGCTGATGGTCCCGCCATAAACCAGGATAGCGGGCCTGTTGAGGCGCCCGATGGCCATCATAGCGCCGGGCATGTTCTTGTCACAACCTACTACGGCCGCCAGCGCGTCGTACCACTGTGCGGAAACGACGGTTTCTATGGAATCTGCGATAATGTCGCGCGAAGGGAGCGAAAAGCGCATGCCGCTGGTGCCCATCGACATGCCGTCGCTCACGCCAATGGTGTGGAAGATGAGCCCGATGAGGCCTGCATCCTCGACGCCTTGTTTGACCTGGCTGGCCAGCCCGTTGAGGTGCATATTGCAGGTGTTGCCTTCCCAGCCGGTGCTGACGATGCCCACCTGCGCCTTTTTCATGTCTTCATCTGTCAGCCCTACGCCGTATAACATGGCCTGTGCGCCTGGAAGCGTGTCATCCTGAGTAATCCTTTTACTGTATTTGTTCAGTTCCTCCATAGGTATTGCCTTTCCAAAAGGGTTGAGAACTACTAAAGAGCCCAAAAGTAATCCTGGCCGTGGCCATTTGCGAATGAAAAATAATTATTGTTACGGCCGTTAGCTTGGTGTTTTTTTATATAATTAATTGGTTATTAGGTTTTTGTAACTGCGTATCTTACGATGCAGGCTCCGCGTTCGGGCCACCGCCAACGAAAAAAGCCGTTCCCGGGAGAACGGCTTTTTTCTGGTGCACGCATCATTGCGGCTCATTGCCATGTTCCCGGTAGCGGTGGGGTCTTGATCACGACTACAGTAATGGTAATGGCCACGTTGATATTGCTATTGAAGGATAGCATGATGCACGTTTTGTTTGGGCAATGTGCTGGTTTCGCCCGGTATTTGCAACCTTTTGCCTCGCTTTTTTAGCAGCTGATGCAGTAAAATACCCCGGAGGGGGTAGGGAAAAGACAATCGAATCTGCGATGACTCGTGACGGGCAAATTTATTTGCGCCGTAAAAATTTGAGTTACATAGGATCCAAAGCTTGCATTTTTTGCCTTTCAAATAAATTTGAGGGCAACGTCCACGTCCACTCCGGTTCCTTTACAGGTATACTTTACCCTTTCTTATCTTTACAAAAAAAAATGCTTCGAATCCCTTTCGTCCTGCTGTTGAGCTGCGTGCTTTTCTGTGCTTTTGGCCAGGGCCGCCAGAAAAAAAAGATCATCCTGCCCGATGTGCTGCACGAGGCGTCGGGCCTGTGTTATATAGGCCCCGACAGTATGTGGTGGCTCAACGACAGCGGAAATACCGCTGAGCTTTTCCTGACGGATAACAGGGGCAGGCTGAAATACAGGTTGCCGTTGCCTGGAGCGGCCAACCGCGATTGGGAGAGCCTGGCTGCCGACGACAAAGGGAACCTGTACGTCGGTGATTTTGGCAATAACGGCAACAGGAGGATGGGCCTCTGTATCTACATCTTTAACCCGGCCAGCCGCAGGCTGGATTCCATTCGGTTCCAGTATCCCGACCAGCATGCTTTTCCCCCGCCACCCGAACAGTGTAATTTTGACATGGAAGGCTTTTTCTGGTATGCCGACACCCTGCACCTTTTCTCCAAGAACCGCCTGCAACAAGGCAACTATTTTTCCAAACACTACACCCTGCCTGCTAACCCAGGACAATATACCGCTGCGTTGCGGGATAGCATTTTGCTTAAAAAACGCGTCGTAACCGGCGCCGCTATCAGCTCCGACGGCAAGTCGGTGGCCCTGTTGTCTTATTGGTTCAAACCGCTGCTGGGCATTATACCGCTTACCCGTACGAGCATATATCTGTTCCAAGGGTTCCCGGAAACGGATTTCCTGAAAGGGGCGGTAAAACGGTACAGAGTACCCCACTGCATCGCTCCCACCCAGTACGAATCCATAGATTTTATTACGCCCGATCAGGTGTGGGTGGGCTCCGAAAAAACGGTGTTCTTCCGCCAGCAGGCCCGGCGAAGGAAGCTTTAGAGCTTGTTTGGGGACTGTTCAAAGTTGCAGGTTTCACGTTTAAAGTTGGCCTGGATATCAAAGGATTGCGACTGCAGCGACACACTTGATTGAACTATCCCCTTGTTTGGCAGGGTAGCTCCATGGACTCATTGTCTCATTGTCTCATTGTTTTTAATCCAGGATAGTAACTATTCAGCATCAGTGTGATTTACGGCCTGAAGCAAAATGTTGTAATCCGCCCTTCCCCTTTCAAGGGGAATGAGAAGGGGTTAGACAAGAAAAATCCTACAAAAATTTGCTTCAAGAGCATTTTAGGCCGCATGCTGATAGTTACCCAGGATATTCCCAACCGTGCAACCATGCAACCATTCAGCCATATATTAGCTGCCGCCCCTGGTAACACCGTTCAGGGCGCCATCGTTTCCGCCAGGTGCATTACCGACAGCCCGCTGGCATCCAATGGTTCGTCATGCGGTTTGTCGGGCGAGAAGGATACGGTTTTCTGCTCGCCGGGCAACAGGTCGAAGTAGTTGTCGGAGAAAAAACCGTCAACGCCTTCGTAGGACAGGAATACGTTCTTTGCCAGGGCATTGCTGGCCAACGTGAGCGCGTAACTTCCATCCGTTTGTTTTGCCCAGCTCGTAGTGAGCTGCGGTGCAGCCGGCAATTTCAGGCTCCTGGGCTCCGTAAAGTAGTAGAGGTTCTCGTGCAGCAATTGCCCGTTTTCGTAAAGGCGGGCGCGCAAAACCATGCTTTCCCTGCTGCCGAGGTTATTGAACTGTTTAATGTCGAAATCGGCCGCTACCAGGGCGCTGTCAGGAGACAGGCGGGTGTCGCTTTCCTGTTGCCATAATACCTGGCCATCGAAGTTCAGCAGTTCGAGCCGTAGCTGGGCCGTAGCGGGTTCCATGCGGCCCGAACAGGTATAGACTTTGAGTTTGTCTTTGCTGTCGATAAATACGACGGTTTCCCGCTTGTAAGCATCCCTGACGTAATAATGCAGGGCCTTCCAGCGAAGGTAATAGTCCATGCTGGACCAGGATGCTACAGGCCAGCAGTCGTTGATCTGCCAGTATAGCGTACCCATGCAGTAGGGCTTGGCCGTGCGATGGGCTTCTATAGCATACTTGATGGCCTCAGCCTGCAACAGTTGCCCGACATACAGGAATTGGTCAAACCGCTCGGGCAACTGGTAGTTATCCTTCATGTAAGAACGGATGCGCAGGTTGCCGATACCGCTGCGCTGATGCGAGGCCATGACCTCCGATTCTATATCGAAATCTTCCGGTAACGCGTATTTCCGGACAGACTGGTATTCGGGGAAGGACTGGAAGCCGTATTCGCTCATAAACCGGCCGATGTACTTGCGAAAATCCCGGAAGGGGTGTTCGCCATGCCAGACGCCCCAGTAGTGGATGTCGCCGGAAGTGGTGTTGTACGTGGCGTGTTCGCCGGGGCCTGCGTAGGGCGACGACGGCCAGTAAAAGGCGCCCGGGTGGTAGGCTTTCACCAGCTCGGGAAGCAACTGGTGGAATACCCGTTCGTAGGCCGCCCAGATGGTGGCCCGCTGTTTCATCGTATAACGTTGTTTCCAGCCCCAGCCCATGGTTTCCTTGTACTGGGCCCATGCTACGTCGATCTCGTTGTTACCGCACCACAAGGCTATAGAGGGGTGGTTGCGCAGGCGCCTGATATTGTATATGGCTTCCTGCCGCACGCTTTCAATGAAGGAGCTGTCGCCGGGATACATGCTGCAGGCGAACATGAAGTCCTGCCAGATCAGGATGCCCTGCTCGTCGCATAGGGTGTAAAAGTAGTCGTCTTCGTAAAAGCCGCCGCCCCAGATGCGGAGCATATTCATGTTGGCATCGGTTGCCGATTGTATTACCTTTCGGTACCATTCCGGGCTTACCCGGTTGAGGAAGACGTCATTGGGGATGTAATTGGCCCCTTTTGAGAATATAGGTTTTCCGTTCAGCTCGAAGTAAAAAGAGCTGCCTTTGCCGTCGGCATCCGGCTCCTGTACAACCCGTATGCTGCGCAGCCCTATTCTTTTTTCCAGGCTGCCGGATGTACGGCCATCCATTTCCAGCACTACTTTCAGCGGGTAGAGGTACGGCTCACCGAGTTCTTTCGTCCACCACAGTTTGGGCTTCAGGATCTCAAGCGGAAGGCTGGCCTGCTGGGCACCGGCTTTCAGGCTGATGTCTTTGCGGGCCAGCAGGCTGTCCTGCCAGTACACGGAAAGCGTGGCGGGGCCGGCCCGCTCGGCTTCGACGGTGAGCTGTGCATCCAGCAATGCCCGTTCAGCAGATACCGATTCCTGGTGAAAGTAGGCATCCACCAGGCGGGCCTCGTTCCAGGCTTTGATCAGGATGGGGCGCCAGATACCGGAGGTAGTGAGGCGGGGGCCCCAGTCCCACCCAAAGTGATAGCCGGGCTTGCGTAGAAAAACGCTCACTTTCTTATCGCCGACGCCGCCGTTCTCCGACTGGTCGTTAACGGCCGGCAGGCCATAGCCATGGGCATCCAGCTTTTCCAGCCCTATCTGTATGGGGGAATGGAACAGGATATACAGTTCATTGCTATCGGCCTTGAGGTAGGGCTTGACGTCTACCTCCCAGCTGCGGTGGAAATTATCGGCCAGCAGGATGAGCTTATCGTTCAGGTAGACATCGGCATAGGTATCCAGGCCGAGAAACTCCAGCGCCACCCTTTCCTTGTCCAGGATGCTGCCATCCACCTGGAAAGCGGTGCGATAGGCCCAGTTATCTTTGTCGACCCACTGCAGCCTGTGCTCGTTGAGGCGGTAAAAAGGGTCCTCGATGACGCCATTGTCGATCAGGTCGGTATGCACGCAACCGGGCACGGTGGCCGGCATCCAGCCCTCCTTGCTGGAAGACTTGAATGCCCAGGCAGATTGCAGGGTTTGGGTGATCATGCTGTTGTCGTTTTGGGCAATGGCTGCCAGAGAAAAAACAGGCAGTAGGGCCAACGTAAGCAAAGTTTTTTTCATGAGCCTGGAATATTTTCCTGGAAAATTAAGGAACAAAGAAGGTAAATTAATGGGAATTATTGATGGAGAACTTATTTTTTGAACATGGCCAAGAACCAAACACTGGTACGATGGAGTTGAACGAATGGCAAAAAGCGGGCAGGTCTTTCCGATATGGGCAGCACCGGGTTTTTTACCGGGAAGAGGGCAGGGGAGAGGCCCTGCTTTTGCTGCATGGCTTTCCTACGGCATCCTGGGACTGGCACAAGCTTTGGGAGCCGCTCTCGGAGCAGTTTCACCTTATTGCTCCGGACTTTATCGGGTTCGGATTTTCGGATAAACCCCGGCCTTATCCCTATTCCATCCGGGATCAGGCGGATATGGTGGAAAACCTCCTGGAATGCAAGAGCATCGGGCACTACCACATTTTTGCCCATGACTATGGCGATACGGTTGCTCAGGAGTTGCTGGCGCGCTCGCTGGAGGGAAGCCTCAGAGGCGAGCTCCGCGCTCTTTGCCTGCTCAATGGCGGCCTGTTCCCGGAGGCGCATTATCCGAGGCTGGTCCAGAAGCTGCTGATATCGCCCATTGGCCCCCTGATGTCGCCTTTTCTTTCCAAAAGAACGCTGGCCCGGAATTTCCGGCAGATATTCGGCCCGGAAACGCAGCCCAGTACATCGGATATCGATGCATTCTGGGCGCTCATCGCCCATAAAAACGGCACGTGGGTGATGCCCCTGCTGATCCGTTACATGGCCGAGCGCAAGGCGAACCGGGCGCGCTGGGTGGGCGCCCTTGAGCAGGCCAGGATACCTGTGCGGCTGATCGACGGCGCTGCCGACCCCATTTCCGGGCGGCGACTCGCAGCCCATTACCAGCAGCTGATCCCCAACCCGGATGTCGTATTGCTGGACAAGGTGGGCCACTATCCCCAAACGGAGGCGCCGGATATGGTGCTGGCGCATTTCATGGAGTTTATGCGTTCTGCGTTTGGCGGGTGATCTTTATTGTGTAGATTTAGAGCTTAAATACCGTTGTTGTGGACTTCAACCAGATCCTTCGCGATTTAAAGGCCGGGAAAGTACACCCTATCTATTTTCTGCATGGGGAAGAGCCCTATTTTATTGATGTGGTTTCCGATTACATCGAAGATGAAGTCCTCAGTGACGGGGAGAAAGCTTTTAACCAGACTGTTTTTTACGGCAAGGAAGTGAGCCACCTCGCCGTGTTGGATGCCGCACGCCGTTATCCTATGATGGCAGAGCGGCAGGTGGTGGTCATCAAGGAGGCCCAGGAAATGAAGTCCCTGGCGGACCTGCTCACTTACGTGGAAAAACCTATGCCGACAACCCTGCTGGCGATTTGTTACAAGCATAAGAAGTATAATTTCAACTCCAGGTTCGGCAAGGCGCTTCAGAAACAGGCTGTTGTGCTGGAGTCCAAGCCATTGTATGAAAACCAGGTGCCCGACTGGATACATACCTACCTGAAAGGCAAAAAACTGACGATCACCCCAAGAGCGGCAGAGCTGGTGGCCGAGTACCTGGGTACGGCCCTGGCCAAGGTGGCCAACGAAATGGACAAACTGGCCATCAACCTGGCGCCGGGCACCGAAGTGAACGAGCAACATATCGAAGCCCATATCGGCATCAGCAAGGACTACAATATCTTCGAACTGCAAAAGGCCCTGGGCCAGCGCGATATCCTGAAGGCCAACCGCATCGTCAACTATTTTGCCGACAACCCGAAGAAGAACCCGCTGCCTGTGCTCATCGGCTCGCTGTACAGCTACTTCAGCAAGGTCTACCAGCTGCATTTCGCCAAAAATTTGCCGGAAAAGGAATTATTGAGTACCTTGCAGATGCGTTCCGCTTTCTTCTTGAAAGAATACCGGGCCGCAGCCCGAAATTTCCCCCCCGAGAAGGCCGAAAAGGCCATTACCCTTCTGAAAGAATACGACCTGAAGTCTAAAGGCGTCGGTTATAACAGCACCGGTAAGCCGGAAGGCGACCTGATGAAAGAAATGGTGTGGCGCCTGCTGCATTGAGCCGCTGGAATGCCCCGTTTGGTTGAAGGTTTCAAGCGTTACCGGTGCGGGTTCATCCATACTTTCACCTTAACCTTAACCCTTTAACCTTCTCCCCTCACCCTCCCCAACTATCCCCCTGTCTCCTGCAAGGTGGTTCTTCTTCATTAAACCAAATATAGTATGGCAGTAAGGATTATTACCTGGATGGTTTTTATCTTTTGCAGCACCAGCCTGGCTGCGCAATTTACCGTAACGAGTACGGACGATACCCAACCCAACGGGCCCGTGCAACTGATCGAGGACGTATGCCTTGGGGAAGGCGTTGATGTGCTGAGCATCGAATACGAAGGCAAGCCCAGGGCCGTAGGCCGGTTCTGGGGTGGGACAGACGTGATAGGGCTGAACCAGGGCTTTATCATGACCACCGGACATGCCGGGAGTGATACGGGCCTGTTTGGCGTCGACGAGGTGAGCAACCTCACCGCATCGGTGTCCAACAACAGCACCGCATCCTATGATGGGTTGGTGGAACTGACGAATAACGGCGATATTTATGATGTGGGAGTGTACCGCATACGCTTCATCCCGAGGGGGGATACCATCATGTTCCGCTATGTGTTCGCCTCCGATGAATACCCGGATTTTGTATGCACTAATTTCAATGATGTGTTCGGCTTTTTCCTCTCCGGGCCGAATACCGACGGCGACAGCGTGACGGTGAACCTCGCCAGGGTGCCCGGCACCGATCTGCCGGTATCTATCAACAGCGTCAACAACGGCCAACTGGGGACGCACCCCTTTGTCAACCTGGCCTATTGCCAGAGCCCCAATGGCTCGCTGGATTATGCCCAGTTCTTTAACCAGACCCCTAACAATACCTATCCCATCTTCAATGGCTATACAGATGTGTTCGTGGCCAAGGCGGCCGTCATTCCCTGCCGGGAATACACGATGGAACTCGTCATCGCCGACATCGGTGACCCCTTCTACGATTCCGGGCTCTTCTTTGAGGCCAAAAGCTTCTGCTCTTTTACCGGCAACCACAACCCCGAATCGCTGGTGGTGTCCGAAGGCTGCGCTCCGGCATCCCTGGAGCTGAGCCTCGATGGCTTTTCCGATGTGCTTTTCCCGCTGTCCTTTACCGTCGGCGGTACGGCCACCCTGGGGGCTGACTATACTGGCCTCGACAGCACGGGCCTTTTGATGTCCCCCGCCGATACCTGGGCCATTAACCTTGATATCGCTGACGACGGGCTGGATGAAGGCCCCGAAACGGTCGAGATCATGGTGCAGGGGGATAGCTGTATTCAGAAGAAATTCACCATCTACATCACAGGCCCCATCCACATCGAAGGGCCGCCGAATGCCGGTTGCTCCGGTGGGCCGGTGACGCTGAAGGCCGTTGGCGACTCCCTGGCCCTGTCCGCTTTCAGCCTGGAGTGGAGCACTGGCGACACGACGGATATGGTTGCAGTAACACCCAATGGCACAACGGTATATGAGCTCACATACGGCAACGAACTGTCATCCTGCACGGCCTCCTTTACCGTCGCCGCTTCCGATACCACGGAATACAACCGCTTCCTGTGCCGGGAAGAAAGCGTGGAGGTCAACGGAGTTATTTATGATTACGACAACCCCAGCGGCGTGGAGGTTTTTCAGACAGTGGCTGGTTGCGATTCCGTTGTACTGGTCAACCTGTCGTTCTTTCCGCGGCAGGAATCGAATCTGGAAGTTACAGTGCAGGAAGGCGAAGCCTTTTCACTGGCTGGCCAGGATTACATAGCCAACGGGGCGTATGAACTGGCCTTTCCGGATGAAAACGGCTGTGACAGCCTCGTCCGCCTGCGATTGTATGTACAAGCCCGGCCGTCCTTGCTCACGGATAGCATCGCTGTCGGGCAAACCGTCGGCATCTGCCTGGATACCAGTATCTTCCAGTCGGTGGCTTCCTTTGCCAACGCCTGTGCGCCCACTGCCGGCGCCGTGAGTTTTCAGCTGGGCAGTAGTGCCTGCCTGGATTATATGGGGCTCATGCCGGGCGTGGATACTGCCTGCCTCGTCGTCTGCGATGGCTTCGGCCTGTGCGATACCACCTATCTCGCTGTAAGCGTTTTCACCAACCTGCTGGCGGCAACTGATGATCGCGATACGACTTTGTACAATGAACCTATCGTGGTGGATGTACTGGCCAACGACTGGACGAGTTCCACCACCCTGACGGATCAGTACATCGTGGATGCGCCCTTTTATGGCAGTGCCGTTGTCAATGCCGATGGCACCGTGAGTTATAACCCCGGCCCCGGCGCCTGCCTGGCAGAAGATGTCTTTACGTATGCGATCTGCAATGATATCGGTTGTGATACGGCCACTGTTTTCATTTGGCTTGATGCGCCGTCGGCGGCCTGCCGTGGCGTCTGGCCCGGCGATGTGAATAACGACGGCAAGGTAAATCAGGTCGACCACTGGGCTATCGGCTTGGGCTATGGGCAGAGCGGCCCTGCCAGGCCCGGCGCCAGCCTCGATTGGGTGGCGCAGCCCATGATAAACTGGGGTAGCACCATTACCTTCATCTACCAGTTCAATTCCAAGTACGCCGATTGTAACGGCAACGGGCTGATCAATTCCGACGACACCTACGCCATATACCTGAACTGGGGGCTCACCCATTCACTGGCTCCCCAGGCGCCAGGCTTTCCCAATAAAACGGCGGCTTCCGGCTTCAGCCGGGAAACGGAAACGGCTTTGGCCTTTTCGCTGGGCAGTGCACAGCAGCCGCTGGCCGATGCCTACGGCCTTGCTTTTGAAGTCCACTATGCCCCGGGTTCGGCCGGCGAGCTGTCCTTTGATGCCGGCGATAGCTGGCTGGGCGAGGAAGGCCAGGATATGATGGTGTTGCAAAAATGGGATGATGCAATGGGCATAGGCTACATTTCCCTGGTGCGTACTACCCATACTGCCGTTACCGGCCACGGCCTGGTAGGACGGGTCATCCTGAACTGTTCTGGCGGTGACTGCGATCAGCTGGGCATCCGCAATATCCAGTTGCTGCAGGCGGACGGCCATGCTTTTGATATCGGGGCCGAATTACCATTGGAAGGTAGTGTAACAGAGGCCTCGGAAGCACTAGCCCGGCAGGTAGCGGTATACCCTAACCCTGCCATGGGCCTGTTGAAGGCCGAAGTGCCGGCACAGGCTGAAGCGGAATTATGGCCTGCAAACGGCGGCAGGGCCTGGCGAGGAAGGCTGGAGCAGGGCTTGAATGAAATAGACGTAAGTAACTTGCAGTCAGGTGTTTATGCGTTAATGATTCAAATGGAAAAAGGTACTGTGGCGAAGCGGGTGGTACTGCTGTCCGGAAAAAAATAGCCCCGGCTATTGTTTTTCTCAAAAAACCGCCCTTATCTTTAGCCCTGTCAAAATGATTGAAATGAATACTTTCGTTCGCAATAACTGGTGGTGGTGGCGCTCACATTCGGGGAACCGGGTGAAGAGACACGCTATGGTTTGAGCAAACGGAAAAACCAGATACAAAGCGGCTTGTCGTTCACTCGGCAAGCCGCTTTTCATTTTACTGCAAAAAGTAACTATTCAGCATCATGGTGATTTACGCCCTGAAGCAAAAATTTTGTAATCCGCCCTTCCCCTTTCAAGGGGAATGAGAAGGGGTTAGACATGAAAAATCCTACAGAATTTTGCTTCAGGGGTATTTTGGGCCGCATGCTGAATAGTTACTGCAAAAAAACTGAACTATGCTGACGGCCCAGAAGAAGATCACGATCAGGAGCCAGGTACGACGCCTCCTGGCCGACACCGTTACCCCGGTAGCTTTGTACCTGAAAGCGCGCGACCACTTTACCGAGCCGGTATTGCTGGAGAACAACGACTTTCGGAGCAAGGAAGACTGTTATTCCTTCCTGGGTTTCGATGCCATCGCCAGTTTTCAGGTACAGCCCGGGCTGGCCACATTGCACCTTCCGGGGGGCGAGCGGGAAGAGATACCCGTTCAGGATGTCTCCACAGTGCCGGAAGCGCTCTACGCTTTTATCAGGCGGTTCGAGCCTGTATATGAAGATACGGAGTACAGCGGGTTCAACGGGCTGATGGGGTATACCGGTTTCGACGGGGTGCAGTACTTCGACACGCTCGAATTCGGCCCGGACAAGCGAAAGTTCAGGTTGCCGGACATCCGTTACAACCTCTATCGCTTTATCATTGCCATCAACCACTTCCGGGATGAGCTCACGGTCGTGGAGAACATACCTCCGGGCGAAGTGTCGCGCATGGCGGAAATGGAGGCGCTGATCCGGAGCCAGAAGTTCACGGCCTATGATTTTCGCCTGGAGGGGGAAGAAAAAAGCAACCTTACCGATGCCGGGTTTATGGAACTGGTGAGCCTGGGCAAACACCATTGCCAGTTGGGCGATGTTTTCCAGATCGTCTTTTCCCGCCAGTTCTCCCAGCGGTTTTCCGGCGATGACTTCCAGGTGTACCGCGTGTTGCGCTCCATCAACCCTTCGCCCTATCTTTTTTATGCAGACTACGGCAGCTACCGGATCTTCGGCTCGTCGCCGGAAACACAGATGGCCATACGGGGCGGTATTGCTCAGGTGAACCCCATTGCCGGCACGTATCGCCGCACCGGCGATGCAGAGGAGGACGCCCGTAAGGCCATTGAGCTATCGGAAGACCCCAAGGAAAACGCTGAGCATATCATGCTGGTCGACCTGGCGCGCAACGACCTGGGGCGCCATGCATCGAATATACAGGTCAGGGAACTGAAGGATATCCAGTATTTCAGCCACGTCATCCATCTGGTCTCCAAAGTGACGGGAACCCTCGGCCCGCAGGCCAACCCCATCCAGGTTTTTGGCGATACCTTTCCCGCCGGCACCCTCTCCGGTGCGCCGAAATACAAGGCCATAGAGCTCATCAACCAGTATGAGAACCAAAACCGCAGCTTCTACGGCGGCGCGCTCGGGTACATCCATTTCAATGGAGAGATGAACAAGGCTATAATCATCAGGTCATTCCTCAGCCAGAACAATACCCTTTACTACCAGGCCGGCGCAGGAATCGTAGCTGCCAGCGTGGAAGAGAAGGAACTACAGGAGGTGAACAACAAGCTGGGGGCGCTGAAGAAGGCGATGCTGGAAGCAGAAAGGCTAAGATAACCTTCCCATACCCTGGCGAATAACGGATCAACGAATAACGCATAACATAGCAACCAATGAAAGTCCTCGTCCTCGATAATTACGATTCCTTTACATTCAACCTGGTTCAGTACGTTCAGGAAATACTGGGCCGGAAAGTGGATGTATACCGCAACGACGCCATTAGCCTGGATGATGTAGGTGCTTATGACGCCATCATCCTGTCGCCCGGCCCCGGTTTGCCTTCCGATGCCGGCATCATGCCTGCGCTCATCCGCCGGTATGCCCCGGAAAAACCCATCCTGGGTGTTTGCCTGGGCCATCAGGCCATAGGCGAAGCCTTTGGGGGCAGCCTGGAAAACCTGGCGCAGGTATACCATGGTGTAGAGACGGCCATCGCTGTGACGGATGCCGAAGAACCTTTGTTCAGGGATATCCCTTCTGAGTTCCAGGCCGGGCGTTATCACTCCTGGGCGGTGCGCAGCGCAGGCCTGCCCGCCGGCCTGAAGGTCACAGCCGTCGATGCGAACGGGGCGATCATGGCCATGAGCCACCGGCAGTACAACGTGCGCGGCGTGCAGTTTCACCCCGAATCCATCATGACGGCCCACGGCAGGAAGATGCTGGAGAATTTCTTCGCCTATTGTGTGCCGGCGGCACAAGAGGTTTTGAAACAAGGCCAGGCCTAGCAGGCATTTTTAAAAACACAAAATGCAGCAGATGAAAGAGATACTCACCAGGTTGTTCGGGCATGAGCGCCTGAGCCGGGCAGAGGCCCGGCAGGTGTTGTACGATGTTTCGCACGGAAATTACAACCACCTGCAGGTGGCCAGCTTTATCACGGTTTACCAGATGCGCCCTATAACGGTGCAGGAGCTTCAGGGTTTCCGCGATGCTTTGCTGGAGTTGTGCGTCCCTTTTCCGCTCGACGGCGAAGAGGCCATCGATATCGTAGGTACCGGCGGCGATCATAAGAACACCTTTAATGTGTCTACGATTTCGGCGGTAGTTGTCGCAGGCGCCGGGTACAAGGTGGTAAAACATGGAAGTTACGGCGTCTCTTCAACGGTCGGTTCGTCCAACGTGTTGATGGAAATGGGCTACCAGTTTACCAATGATACTGGCGTATTGCGCCGGCAACTCAACCGTTCCAATATGTGTTTTCTGCACGCTCCCTTGTTCCACCCTGCCATGAAGGAAGTTGTGCCCGTACGCAAACAACTGGGGATGAAAACCTTCTTTAATATGCTCGGCCCCCTGGTCAATCCGGCCCAGCCCAGCCACCAGCTGCTGGGTACTTTTAGCCTGGAACTGTCGCGCCTGTACCACTACATCATGCAGGAGACGGGCCGGCGCTTTTCCATTGTTTATTCTCTCGACGGGTACGACGAAGCTTCGCTGACCGGCCCGTTCAAGCTGCGTACGAACGAGGAAGACCTGATCCTCACACCGGCCGCTCTGGGTAAACCACAGCTGACGCAGCAGAGCTTGTACGGAGGCGAAACGGAAGCCGATGCTGCCGCTATTTTCCGCAATGTACTGAACAACGAGGGCACATCGGCTCAGTTCGATGTGGTGACGGCGAATGCGGGCCTGGCGATCCACAACCTGCACCCGCAACAGAGCCTTGCAGATAGCATCGAAGAAGCAAAGGAGAGCCTGCTGAGCGGGCGTGCACGGCAGGCATTTGACAAACTTCTGAACAGTTAAAGCTTATGAATATCCTTGAAAAGATCGTAACCCATAAGAATAGGGAAGTAGCCGAAAGAAAGGCCATGTACCCGGTTGAACTGCTGGAGAAAAGTATATACTTTGAAACGCCGGTGGTGTCGCTGAGCAAGTACCTGCGCCGGGCAGACAGGCTGGGTATCATCGCTGAGTTCAAGCGGCGTTCGCCCTCAAAAGGAGACATCAACCCCTACGCATCCGTCGAGAAAGTGTCGATCGGTTATATGCAGGCCGGCGCGTCGGCCCTGTCGGTGCTGACCGATACGGCATTCTTCGGGGGAAAGAGCGAAGACCTGACGGAAGCGCGTAAGTACAATTTCTGCCCAATCCTGCGCAAGGACTTCGTCGTCGACGAATACCAGCTGGTGGAAGCCCGGTCGATCGGGGCAGATGCGGTTTTGCTCATCGCCGAATGCCTGGAGAAAAAGCAACTCGCCCAGCTGGCCCGAACGGCGAAAGGGCTGGGGCTGGAAGTGCTGATGGAGGCCCATAGCGCCAGGCAGCTCGATAAATATACGCCCGATGTCGATGCCGTCGGTATCAATAACCGCAACCTGGAGGACTTCTCGGTCAGCCTGGCCGCCTCCCTGGAGTTGATCACCGAGTTGCCTGCCGAGGCCGTGAAAGTATCGGAAAGCGGGCTGGACGACCCCAATGCCGTGGTTGAACTCCGCAGGGCCGGCTATCAGGGTTTTCTCATCGGTGAATATTTCATGCGGCATGCCGATCCTGGCAAGGCCTGCCGGGAATTGATCCACCGCGTACAGCATATTGAAGCGCTTTTAAATAATACGATCGCTTGAGAGATAAAAACAACATGCGAATAAAAGTCTGCGGAATGCGGGAGCCCGACAATATCACGGCCCTTGCCAGCCTGCCGGTTGACATGGTGGGTTTTATTTTCTACCGAAAATCTGCCCGTTACATCGGGGATAAGCTGCTGCGGTGGCTGGAGAAGCAGGGTAAGCTGCTCGAAGGGAAAAAAAGAGTGGGGGTGTTCGTCAATGCAGAAGTCGAAGAAGTCCTGAATGCCGTACACGATTACGAGCTGGACTTCGTGCAACTCCATGGCGATGAAAGCCCGGAGTATTGTATGCTGCTGCGCAGTATTTCAGAGGCTACGTCAATGCGCAAATTCAGCATCATCAAAGCTTTTCAGGTGGTTGATGGCTTTGATTTCAGCCACCTCAACGCCTATAGCCCCCACTGCGCCTATTTTCTGTTCGACACCAAAGGAGAAGGCTATGGCGGTACGGGTAAGCAGTTCGACTGGGGCATGTTGCAAATGTACCATGGGCTGACGCCTTTCCTGCTCAGCGGGGGCATTGGGCCGGATTCGGCTGCGGCCCTGCGCGATTTCCAGCATCCCCAGTTCTATGGCGTCGATATCAACAGCCGCTTTGAAACAAAACCCGGGCAAAAAGATATCGGGCAGATCGCTGCCTTTATTCAGGAACTTAACAAGGAAAGAGACTATGGTAGCTATTGACGAAAGAGGGTACTACGGCGAATTTGGCGGGGCGTATATCCCGGAAATGCTGTATGCCAATATCGAGGAGCTCCGGCAGAACTATCTGGAGATCATGCGGGAACCTGCTTTCGAGCGGGAATTTCGTGCTCTGCTGAAGGATTATGTCGGGCGGCCGACGCCGCTTTACCTGGCGAAACGCCTGTCGGAACACTACGGCGCCCGCATTTACCTCAAACGCGAAGACCTCAACCATACCGGTGCGCATAAGATCAACAATACCGTAGGGCAGATACTACTGGCCAACCGCCTGGGTAAAAAACGCATCATTGCCGAAACGGGCGCCGGCCAGCACGGCGTGGCCACTGCTACCGTTTGTGCCCTGGCAGGCCTGCAATGCATCGTGTATATGGGCGCTGTCGATATTCGCAGGCAGGCGCCCAATGTGGCCCGAATGCGCATGCTGGGCGCCGAAGTGCGCCCGGCGATAAGCGGCAGCCAAACCCTAAAGGATGCTACCAACGAGGCGATCCGCGATTGGATCAACAACCCGGAGGATACCCACTATATTATCGGCTCTGTAGTGGGCCCGCACCCATACCCGGACATGGTGGCCCGCTTTCAGTCGGTGATCAGCGAGGAGATCCGGTGGCAGCTCTCCGGCCAGGCCGGCAGGGAGAACCCCGACATTATAGTGGCCTGCGTCGGGGGAGGCAGTAACGCTGCCGGGGCCTTTTACCATTTCCTGGATGAAGAAAGCGTGCGCCTGGTAGCTGTAGAAGCTGCCGGCCTCGGCATCCATAGCGGCGAGTCGGCCGCCACAAGCGTGTTGGGCACCAAAGGCATTATCCACGGCAGCCGCACTCTGCTCATGCAAACGCCCGATGGGCAGATCGTTGAGCCCTATTCTATCTCAGCAGGCCTTGATTACCCGGGCATAGGCCCGTTGCATGCACACCTGATCGCGACAGGCAGGGCGGAGGCGGCCAGCATTACTGATGACGAAGCTCTTGCGGCCGGCTATTTCCTCTCCCGCAAGGAAGGCATCATCCCTGCTCTGGAAACGGCCCATGCGTTCGCTGCCCTGGATAAGATAAGCTACCGGCCGGATGATATCATCATCGTCAACCTGTCGGGAAGAGGAGATAAGGACCTGGATACCTATATCAATCATTACGAGCGCTTTCAAAAGGCCGGATTATGAATCGGATACAACAACTCTTTGCCCGCCAGCAGAGAGACATACTGAACATATACTTCACCGCAGGATATCCCGGGCTCGACGATACGGAGCGCATCATCCTGGCGCTGGATAAGGCCGGCGCCAGCCTCATAGAGCTCGGCATGCCCTATTCCGACCCTCTGGCCGACGGGCCTACCATACAGCAGAGCAGCCAGGTAGCGCTGAAAAACGGGATGACGCTACAGCTTTTGTTCGAACAGGCCAAAGCGGCCCGGAAAAGGTCCGAGATCCCGATCGTGCTGATGGGGTACTTTAACCAGGTGATGCAATACGGCGAACAACGCTTTTTCAACCACTGCGTTGAAGCCGGCATCGATGGGCTTATCCTGCCCGACCTGCCGTTGTACGAATATGAAAGGAGCTACCAGAGCATGATCAGCCAGGCAGGGCTGAGCATCAGCTTCCTCATCACGCCTCAGACGCCGGAAGCCCGTATCCGAAAAGTGGATGAACTGAGCCAGGGTTTCGTCTATATGGTCGCTGATTCCTCGATCACCGGCGCCAAAAGCGGCATTGCCGACAGGCAGCTGGCCTACTTCGAACGCGTCGATAAGCTGGGGCTGAAGAACCCCCGGCTCATCGGCTTCGGCATCTCCAACCGGGAGACGTTCGAACTGGCCTGCCGGTATGCCAGCGGCGCCATCATCGGCAGCGCCTTTATCAAAGCTTTGTCGGCTGCCGCCGACGTCGAACAGGCAGCCCTGGATTTTGTCCGGGGTATCAGAGGAAGCGCCAGGCCGGTATAAGCTTATATTCATCCGTTTTTCCTAACATTCACAAGGTTATGATCATTCAACTCGAAAAGGGCATCACCCCGGAGCAACTCGAAAGACTCAGGGATAAGTTGCGCGAAATACAATACAAGGCCACCCATGTATCTGCCCAGAACGGTGATTACATCATCGGGGTGGGCAAGAAGGAATTTGACATACGCGCCATAGGGACGCTGCCCGGCATCCGGGATATTCACCGCGTGAGCGACGACTATAAGCTGGTGTCCAAAAAATGGCGTGTGGAAGATACCCTCATCGAGCTCGACGGAGGCATCGAGCTCGGCACAGGCCACTTTGCGCTGATGGCGGGCCCCTGCTCCATCGAATCGGAAGGACAGGTGGAAGAAACGATCGCCCACCTTCTGGCCAATGGCGTCCGCATTATGCGCGGCGGTGTGTACAAACCCCGCAGCTCGCCCTATTCCTTCCGGGGCCTGGGCATCGACGGCCTGAAATTGTGGTACGAAAAAGCCCGGGAGGCCGGCATCAAGATCATTACGGAGGTGATGATGGTGGAACAGATCGAAGCGATGTTACCCTATGTGGATATATTTCAGGTTGGCGCTCGCAATTCGCAGAATTTCAACCTGTTAGATGCTTTGGGTGAAGTGGGGAAGCCGGTGTTGCTTAAACGCGGCATTTCCGGAACCATAGACGAACTGCTTCAGGCTGCGGAATACATCTTTTCCAACGGCAACGAGCGCATCCTGCTCTGCGAACGCGGCATCCGCACTTACGAGACGGCTTACCGCAATACCATGGATATCAATGCCATAGCTATGCTGAAAGAAAAAACCCACCTGCCTGTCATAGCCGACCCCAGCCATGGCGTCGGCCTGCGCCGTTTTGTGGATAAAGTGGCCCTGGCCTCCGTTATGGCCGGCGCCGACGGCATCATCATGGAAGTTCATGAGCAGCCGGAAAAGGCTTTCTCCGACGGCCAGCAGACCCTGAGCTTCCCCGAGGCAGAGCGGTTATATAAACAACTGCGAATGGCGTTCAACCTGCGGGAGGGCTTTGGCCCGGGCTTTTGATGCTTCCTCTGGCCAGTGGCTGGGAGGCGTTCGACAAACGACACCCCTGATTTCCCCCAAAATTGATATCTTTATCACACACCCACCTTTACTCTGCATGAGCAACGTCAGGATCGAAGAAAGCTGGAAGGAAGTGCTGGATGATGAATTCAGCCAGCCATATTTTCAGGAGATAGTCACTTTTCTGAAGCAGGAAAAAGCCGGCGGCAAAAAGATATACCCTCCGGGCTCGCTGATCTTCAACGCTTTCGACACCACACCTTTTAATAAGGTAAAAGTCGTCATCCTCGGGCAGGACCCCTACCACAACCCTGGAGAGGCGATGGGGCTGTGTTTTTCGGTGCCAAAGGGCGTCCGCATCCCGCCCTCCCTTCAGAATATCTATAAGGAGCTTAACGCCGGCCTGGGCGTGCCCATCCCCAATCACGGTGATCTCACACCCTGGGCGGAGCGCGGCGTGTTCCTGCTCAACGCCATGCTTACCGTTGAACACAAAAAGCCTGCTTCTCACCAGAAGATCGGCTGGCAGCGCTTCACGGATGCCGTTATCCGAAAGCTGTCGGAAGGGCGCGAAGGCCTGGTTTTTATGCTTTGGGGCAACTTCGCTCGGCAAAAAAAAGTATTGTTAGACGGGAGCAGGCACCTCATCCTGGAGGCGGCGCACCCTTCACCCCTGGCCGGCGGCGCGTTCTTTGGCTGCCGACACTTCTCCAAAGCCAATGAATACCTTCAGGAACAGGGGAAAGCCCCCGTAGACTGGAGGCTCTGAAGCTCGTTTCTATTTCTGGCCTTCGTCCAGCAAGCCTCGCTTCTTGAAGTCCATCAGGATCGTTTTGATGACCGTCCTGGTTGCGATGCCTGCCACTTTACTGGCGCCCATGTATTTCCAAAGCAGTTTGCCGATGTAGGTAGCGAGGTCGCTGCGCAACTGGCTCCAGGTGGAGGGTTTGTAGTGTTCCTTGAGTATCCATTCCACCTGCCGGTCCAGCTCGCGTGCCTCGCGGCTCATTTCCGGCTTTTCGTACTTGTAGATATTCACGAAAACCTCGCGAAGGCGGTTGTAAATATCCTTTTCCAGGCCGAATAACATTTGAGGCGAGATCCGTTGCTTATGCGGGTATCCCATGGCGTTGTCCCCGTATTTTTCAGGGTCGTAGGTCATGTCCGGAATGATGGGATAGCCATTGGTCTCCTGGCTGTAGAACCGGCGGTGCCTGGGTTCATTGGCGTCCCAGCCTTCGAATACGGACATGGACTGGGCGCGGCCGAGGGGAATGGTGAAATAGTTGCGCAGGAAGCTCTGGCAGTTCTTGCGGCCCAGCTCGAAGTCGTGCTCCCGGAATTCACGAGCGAAAAAGCCGCCGAAGCCGTCGAGAGAGCCGCAGCAGATGGGGTAGGGGTCCTTGAAATCGCCTTCCCGGCGCGAAGGGAAGATCATGCGCAGGGTATGCCCTTCGGAAAGGCCTTCAGCAAGGTCGCTCTCCTTCACCATGGCCTGCCCGCGGATGGCGCTCAGGATCTGGGGCGCCAGTTCTATTACTTTTGGCGTGCTTTCCCGGTCTTTGTCGATCTGTGATTCGAAATTCGGGAAGGGGTCGATCATCAGGATGGCGTAGTTTCTCTCCTCGTCGTATTCACATTTCTCTTCCAATGCCCGGATCACTTCTCCGAAGGGTTCGTTGTTGACGGTGCCGCCGTCGACCGCGAAGAAGTTGAAGTCGTCGTCTTCCACTTCAATGCGCAGGCTCTGGGAAGCGATGGCGCGTTCGTACTCGTCGACTTTGTTGCCGGGCTTGACGAACATGTGGTGCACCATAGCCTTGATGTATTCCGTGCTGGTGTTTTTCAGGTGGCGCGGCGCCAGCCCGATGGGGAAAGCCCCGGTTGCAATGGCGCAATCGAGCAGCGCCCGGCGGGCCTGGCCCGATTCCGGGTTGAAAGCGAGGATATGCGGCGGTGTCGGCGTGTCATCACGGGTGACCCTGAAATGAGCAATGCCCTTGTACAGGTTCATCTTATGGGCGGGCTTCGGTGGTTCATCCATGCTGCGCTTGGTCTCTTCGAAGAAGTTGATGGCCAGCGGAATGCCGCGCAGGCTGGTAATGGTGAGGATGATCTCGAGGCCAGGAGAGATGTAATCCGGCAGTGTATGCACTACGCGCGACAGGTTCATGGCCTTTTCGGCTATGGCGTCGATGGGCTTGGAGTTGAGCAGGGAGATCACGCCGTTTTCATCGAAGATATCTTCCGTCTCCAGCATCTGGAGCAGTGTAGGCTTGCCATCTTCTTTGTCGTTGAGGCCTACCCAGGAATCGTAGAGTTTGTTGTTCTCTTTATTCGGGTTGTCTTTGTTGATTGGGCGGATCCCTTCGAATAGCGATAAGGCCATGATGGCTGCGGTCATGCCGCCTGCAGAAGCTCCGCCTACTACTTCAATGATCACATCGTGGTCGGGAACGGAAGGGTCATATTCCGGGTGATCCTTTCCCACCTGGCGGTTCTTTTCTTTGGCGTTTTCCCATTTGGACAAGGTTTCCAGCAGATAATCCATGACTCCGGCGGTATAGGCGCCAGCCGAAACGGCCCCGGCCATAGCGATACCGATCTTGAAGACTTTCTTTTTTTCTTTGATCATGGTTTAAGGGTTTAGCAGATGGTGTAAATGCCGGTTTGCCGGCAGGGTAAACTTAGCGAATTTATGTGATTTCAGGGGCATTTTACCCCGGGATATCCAGTAGGGCCTGGCAGGGCGGTAAAAAAAATGACACCCTCGCGTGACCTTGAAGATCATACAGGGTCTTATTTCAAAATCAGGCGGCAGAAACCCAATTAATAAAGACATTAATCCTTAGTCGTATGGCAACACAACCGCAAAAAATGGACCGCTGGGCTTATTATTTTCTTTTATCCCTCGTATTTATCGGGCTGCTGATCCTCGCAGGCCTGGCAGTTATGCCGCTCATCCTCGAACTGTTCGGCAGCTAATACCGAGGATGGCCCCATCAAGCCTGGCGGGAACCGGAAATTGAAAATCGTAAGCTACTTGAATTATGTTGAACGCTGCCGCTTATTCCAAAGCGGCGGCGTTTTTACATGCCTATGTGCTTATTTGAAGGCTGTCAGGCCTTTACCGGGCTTTCGGGCTGGGGTTGCCTGGAGGCTGCATTGAGGTTTTTCTTGACGTAGTTGACCACCCGCCGCACCGTTTTCCGGCGGATCTCCCGCTCCAGGTCGCGGTTGATATGGTCGAGGGTGTACTGGAACTTGAGGGAAAGGCTGTCGCGCCGGATCTCTACGATCTTCAGGGTGTAGCTGTTGGGTACGATGTGTTCTTTAAATTCGGCAATGGCCCGGATAAGGTCGTTCTCCAGCTCTTCGACCGTTTTCAGGCTTTGGATCATAACCTCGAATTCTATGCTGATCTTTTTGATCTCCCGTTTGGTGTAGTTGACGATCTGGCTGGAGAAGACGGTCGTGTTCGGCATAAAAATGAGGTCGTCATCGTCGTTAAGCAGGGCGATCTTCGTTAGTGTAATATCGATGATCTTGCCCTTATGGTCCCCGATCTTGACGTAGTCATCAATAGAGATCTCCCGGGAAAAGCTGATGATGATACCGCTGATGATCTCGGCAATAAAATCCTTGGAAATGATAGCAATGGCGGCCGCCACAATGCTTAGGGTCGTGAACAGTGTCTTGAAGTCGATCTTCCAGAAGCCCAGGGCCGTCATAATGAGGCCGCCGGTGATGAGCAGGTAATAAATGTTCTGCAGGCCCAGCGTTACGTTGTCGACCTGTGAGGGCTTCATCTTCTTCCCACGGCGGTACAGCCAGGACAGCGTGGATACGACCACGCTCAGGCCCAGCGCAAAGATGAAGTACCTGATGACGATATCGGCAAAGTAATCATATTCCGGGCCGAGGATACGTGCAAGGTGGTATACTTCCACGTAAAGCAACGCGCCCAGGGCAATGAGCTTGAGCAGGAAGTCAAATCGTTTGATGAGTGCAAACATGGCGCTGTGGGTTGGTTCTATGAGCATACCTGGCGGCCTCGCCAAAACAGCTATTTAGATGAAACCGCATTGGGCCGTTTCTGGTTTTCCTCTTCGGCCATATATGACGTCAAAATGTTCACAACCCGTTTGATGACAGGTTTGCCTGTGATGTCCTCCATGGGTTTGATCCCTCCGATGCTCAGCGTATTTACTTCCGATAATGTGCGCCTGCCCTGGTTATCGACGAGGGTATCCAGGCCGAACATGACCACGCCTCTGGGGGCCAGCGCGTCGGTGAGGCGGCGCGTGATCTCCAGCTCCCGCTCATCGGCCTGGGCTTCCATGGCCTGCCCACCCTGGGCGGCATTGCACAGCCACGAGCCTTTCGGCGGCATGCGAAGCACGGCGCCAATTAGCTCTCCGTTCACGACGATGATCCGTTTATCTCCCTGGCGCACATTGCGCAGATACTGCATGGCCAGATATCCGCCTGCATGCAATTGCTGTTGAAGCAAGGGTAGGTATTGTTCAAAAGTAAAACGCCTGCGGTTCTCATAGATGAAACCCTTGTCGGCCTTTACGATCCCCTGGCCGCCATAGCTTTGCAGGGGCTTCAGCACGACGGGATAGCGTTCCTGGGCCTGCCAGATATCCTCAAGCGTGTGGCACATGTGCATGGGCGGGCACCATTCGGGAAAGTTCAGCAGGAATGCTTTTGTACTGGTCGCTTCGATGCCGGAAGGGCGGTTGAAAATGCGGTTTTCCCCTATGGCCTTGTCCAGGAAAGTGAAAAAACCCTGGGGTATGGGCCGGGGAAGGCGTAGCCATATCCAGTCGTAATCGCGGGCATCCACCGTCACCGTATGGTTCATGAAACGGTGCGCCATACTGTCGAAGGCCATTTCCTGTTTCAGGGGCCAGGCCTGGAGTTCCGTTGACTGGTGCTGGTAGAAAAAAACATTGTTGGCGGGGTTGCCACGGCTGGCAACATCTACGCGGGCTATTTTTCGGTGTTTTCTAAGGGTTGAGCCCAGCGCATAGAGGGAGTTGTCGCTGCTGTGGCTGCGATGGTCCGTTAATATCAGGACGCTGAATTTTTTCATGCAGCAGGGAGTAGGTTATCAATATCGATCACCTGTTCAACTAGCTATACGAGGCGGACAATTGTAAAGTTTCAGCATGCGGTGGCGGGCTCTGGACAAGCGCATCTTTATGGCGCTCTCCGACAAGCCCATCAATTCGGTGAGTTCCTGGATGGAACGGCCATCAAAATACTTGGCCATCAGTATGCTGCGCGCTTCAGGGGCGAGCCGTTCCATCAGTAACCTGATCTGCTCTATAGCGGCTTCTTTGGCCATGGCCTCCTCAACATCGAATTCTTCCTCCACGAGGTCAGGGGAGCTATCGGGTGAAACCGATTGGCGCTTTTGCTTCTCCTTGGCCTGGTCGATACAGGCGTTGCGGGCAATGCGGAACAGCCATGCCGAAAACTGGGCGGGCGCCTTGAGGTGGTGGATCTTCTCAGCGGCTTTGGCAAAGGTGTCCTGAGCGATATCTGCCGCTTCATCGGCATTGTTCAGGATTACGTAACAGTAGTGGTACAGTTTCGTGAAGTACCGGCAGTATAACTCTCCGAAGGCCAGCGCATCGGCCTGGCCCTGGAAACAGAGTACCAACTGCTCGTCAGTCATTTGTTTGAAAATCGCCTTTTGCATGCTACCTGAATTAATACGGGAAAAAGGCTTAGCCTTTTGCTGATACAAAGCTATTACTTCTTCACTTTCCGTTTATTGTGCCAAAAAGCGTATTTTGGGTTTAGGAGTTTTTCCTATAACTACGAGAATTACCTATTCCTTTTGGCGCTTTCGATCATGATGGCCTCCATGATGTTTTCCTGGTTGAGCACGCCAATGAGATTGCCGTTGTCAAATACGGGGCAGATGGGGAGTTTTTTGCGCGACATCTCTTCGTAGGCTTCGTTGAGCGGCATGCCGGGAGACAAGCGCACCCAGTCGCGGTTTAAGATCTGTTTGATACGCTCTTCCTTTCCGTATAGTTGGAGCCCTTTGATAATGTCGTCTCGCGACAGTGTGCCTATGATCTGGTTATCCTCTGTTACGATGAATTCTTTCTCCTGGCCATCGAGCAGGATGGCCGTCGCCTGGCCGATGGTTTCCCAGGCGTGGAGCGGGGTGAATTGATGCATGAGCACATCCTCTACCGTAAGGTTGGACAACGCTGTGCGCTGCGCCTCATAAGTTGCTTCCCCACCGGCGCCGAGGTATATGAAAAGGCCGATGAAAATGAGTAGGAAATTGGGAGAGAACAGCCCCACCAGCACAAAGCCCATGGCGAGAAACTGCCCGATCCTGGCAGCAATAGCCGTGGCCTGCGCCCGGTTAAAATTGATCGATAACAGCGCTCGTAAAACCCTGCCACCGTCCATGGGGAAGGCAGGTATGAGGTTGAAAAGGAAAAGGATGGCATTCATTTTCAACAGAATGGCGACAAAACCTGCCCCGTCTTTGACCTGGCTGATATCTTCGAAAAGGGGAAATAGCTTGAAAGATATCCCGCTGGCCAGGATGTATGCGCCCAATACTGCGGCTATGGCCAGGTTGACGGCCGGGCCGGCCAGTGCAACCAGGAGCTCCTGACCGGGTTTTTCAGGCATTTTCTCCAGGCTGGCTACGCCGCCAATGGGCAGCAGCGTGATGCGTTCTGTGGTGATGCCGTAACGCCTCGCCTGAAGGGCATGCCCGAACTCGTGCAACAATACACAGCCGAAAAGGGATAGGATCACCCAGGCTGGCATCAGCGCCTCGGCCGTGGGCTGGCCGGAACTGAGGCTGGCAACCACGATCCAGATCAGTAACAGCAGGAAAGTCCAATGAAGGTATACATTGATACCTGCGAACCGGAATATTTTTAAAGACCAGGCCATATTGCATTGGTTCTGTACTGCGCAGCTTCATAGCTTGTTTGGAGGCCGCTTATGGAGATAAAAAGCGGCCTCCAAACAAGCTCACAATCCGGCTAGAGGCGTAGTATCCGCTGCACAAAGATCTGCTGCCCCCCGTCACCCCGGCATTCCAGCACATATACCCCGGGCAGGACGGTATTCAGGTTGAGCATTACCTCATTCTGCACGGATTGGAAGGTGTTTTCCCAAACAACACGCCCGTTGATGTCTATTACCCGGAATGAGGCTCTAGCGGGAAGCTCTCCTTTTATAAACAAATATCCACCCGTGGGGTTGGGGAAAATCGCCCATTGGCCGGCCGGCTTTTCAACGCTGGCCACCAGCCCTTCGTCGATCATGCCGTTACAGTTGTTGTCCAGGCTGTCGAGCACTTCTTCCGCATCGGGGTTGATATCCGCCGTGCTGTCGTCGCAGTCCATACTGTTGGCTACGTAACCAGCCGGGGGTTCGGCAAGGCAGGTATCCAGCTGCAGCGCTGCGTCGCCGAAGTTATCGCCGTCGAGGTCGGCGTAATAGGTGGAAATTTCCAGCCCGTCGTCCACCATGCCGTTGCAGTCGTTGTCGATGCCGTCACAGGTTTCCGCCATATCGGGGTTGATGGCCGCCGTGCTGTCGTCGCAGTCCATATTATTGGCCACGTAACCGGCCGGGGGTTCGGCAAGGCAGGTATCCAGCTGCAGCGCTGCGTCGCCGAAGTTGTCGCCGTCGAGGTCGGCGTAATAGGTGTATACAGTAATGCTGTCATCTACCAGGCCGTTGCAGTCGTTGTCGGCGCCGTCACAGATCTCAGTGGCGTTGGGATGTATGTTGGGGTCGTTGTCGTCGCAGTCTTCGAAGCTGTAATAGCCGTCCATATCGTCGTCGTGGTAGAAATAACGCTCTGCAAACTGGAAGGCTTCCGGGCCCAGCACCTGCCCGAGCCTGCGCCCGGGGATGTCGTCGGCCGGCGGGTGGATACCACCCCATATACGCGACAAGCTGGTCTGGTCAGAAGCATCCTGATAAGTGGCCCACTGCAGGGTTAGATCTACACTCGGCCCGTCTTCGAAGACCAGAAACTCATTTTGAGCGGCGTGGAATTCGCCCATTCCGCCAGGGAAGAAGGGGTCCCCGGTCAGCAGGGTAAGCACTTCGGCCGCCGTACGGGAAAAGGTGGAGTGCCCTGAAACGTAACCTGCAAAGGGCGGGGTGACGAATGTCGGGCGCTGGTATGGCCACCAGTTCTCGGCCAGTATCCAGCCGACCCCGGCGACATCGGTAGCAGGGTTCGATATGTAGTCGGGCCCACGCCAGGCGTAGAGCTTGATCTTGCCTACATTGGCGTTGCCGGCGCCGGCCAAAGTGTCACCGGGAAGAACGAGCTCTACATAACCGGGAATGAGGGGCAGCCCGTTCGGGTGGTAGTGTGGCAGGCCGGCATCGGAGCTTTGGCCTAAGTCTGCCATATATCGAATGGCGGATATGGGGCGGGTATAATCGTACCAACCTTTTATGCCCCAGGCGGTAACTGCGGCATCGTGCATAGCGCCACCCAGTGTAAGGTAGGCCTTGACATCCCATTCCAGATCGCCGAGCACTTCGCCTTTGCCGTTGAACCGCTTCACCAGGCTCGGGTGGTCGTTGACGTAGTTCAGGATGGTGAACCAGTGCCCGGGAGGGGTTTCCGAGTTGGGGCCGTCGGCCCAGAATTCCGCCAGCGCCCGGGCGTAGTCGGCGCGGGGGACGACCTGAGGCTCGTATGGCTGCCCGGTGCGGGGGTTCAGAGGCCAGCCCTGCCCGATATCGCCGCCTTCCAGGCCGTTGTAGAAATCGGGAAGCGCTTCGATGGTTTGGGGCAGCGACTGAATATTGCCGATGGAGGCCGGCGATATGTCCCACATTACGCCGTCGGTAGGGTCGAGGTGAGACGACCACAGGGCTACCAGCAGGAAGTTCCACTTAAAGGCCTCCGTATAGCCCCCGCCATCCACGACATCGATGAAAGGCGGTGGGCCCGGGTCGTGATACACCCAGTATAAGTCCCCGTCCCTTTCGTAGATGTGCAGCTCGTCGGTTTGAAGGGAAAATGGCGTCACCCGGCCCCATTCCGGGCTTTGGAAGGCCGGTGTTATGCCCGGGATGACATTGCCGCTTTGGTCGATGAACACATCGAATGTGAGGGGTTGCCAGTGGTTGGGGTTGGAAATCCCCTGGCTACCCGGTAATTCCGGGGCCATTGGGTTATTGATAGGCTGGTAGTACTGGTTGACGAAGTTATTGGGCTCGTTGGAGCCGTCCTGCAGGCCGAACAGGGCTACGCAGGTAGCAATATAGTTGCCCAGGGCTGCCGGGTTACCGGTGGAATAATCGCCGGAAGTGAAAGAGGGGTCATAACCCAGGCTGGTGAACAGGCTGTCGAAAAGGGCCTGCGAGGTAGCGATGCCGGGAGAATTTTGAAAGCGGAACCCCAGCAGGCGGTAAGCGGCATAACTCATGGCCATCTCCTGCGCCGCCTGCACGTCGGCCGGCGCCGGCACCCCGTTGAATGGGCAGGTATAGCCGCCGAAGGTTTTGCCGAGCAGAACGGCCTCCGCCTCGTCGTCGTATACGGCCCAGGCGTCGTACATGGCCATGGAAATGTGGAAGAGGTTGCGGGCGTGCACCGGAGGGCGGGCAAAGTCTTTGCGAATGGCGGCAAGCAAGGCCTCGTTCCATTTTCGGGCAACCGAATGCTGCTGGGCAAAGCTTAGGGAGGCGGCAAAAAACAAAAAGAAGGACAGGAGGAATAACTTCCCCGTTAGAAAGGGTAAAATACCTTTATTCATTGGGTGCTGTTTAAGAGCATGTTTGGAGGCCACCCTTTGGGCTAAGATACGTCCCTTTTTTGAGGATACTGCATTGCTCTTTTCGTCCGTACCTTTGGGTACGAACTTCAAAAAGCGCCTTGTCTCATCAAAAAATTGACACTTTTTACCTCCAAAAGCGGCCTCCAAACAAGCTCTAAGGGATTAAAAAGCCTTCTGGCAGTGCAAAGATTAAATATACGAGAACAATTTATATGCCGTCTGCCTTTTTTATGCTTTTCCCCTTGGAGGCCGGAAAAATTTATTCTTCACCGGGCCCTAAGCCCATTGATTTCCTTTAGAGCTTGTTTGGCGGCCACAACTCAAAGAGTGGCCTTCAAGCAAGCTCTTATATTTTCATCGACAACTGCACCCGCCCCCGTTGCAGGTCTA
This sequence comes from Lewinellaceae bacterium, assembly GCA_020636255.1. Lineage (GTDB taxonomy): Bacteria > Bacteroidota > Bacteroidia > Chitinophagales > Saprospiraceae > JACJYE01. Next base: position 301,566 of record JACJYE010000004.1, on the reverse strand, counting down.
TTTCCAGGACTTTTACCGTTACTTCCTGGTTGAGGTGTACTACATCGGCCGGGTTCTTGACGAACTTGTTGGCCAGTTGGGAGACGTGCACCAGCCCGCTTTCCTTGATGCCGATATCGACGAAAGCTCCAAAATTGGTGATATTGGTAACGATACCAGGGACAGTCATGCCCGGGTAGAGGTCATCGATGGATTTGATGTCGGCAAAATGGAATGCCCGGGCCTCTCCGCGGGGGTCCAGCCCAGGTTTTTCCAGCTCTTTGAGGATGTCAGTAAGCGTTGGCAGCCCAACGGTTTCACTGATGTAGCGCTGTATGTCGATCTTCTTCCGGAGGGCGGGTTGCTGGAGCAGTTCATCGAGTGAGCAGCCCAGGTCGGTGGCCATTTTTTCTACGATATGATAACTCTCCGGGTGTACGGCGGAATTATCGAGGGGGTGCGCTCCCTCCCGGATGCGGAGGAAGCCGGCGCATAACTCGTAGGCCTTGTCTCCCAGGCGTGGCACTTTCATCAGCTGGCGGCGGGAGTGGAAAGCACCGTTTACGCCACGGAAATCCACGATGTTCTGCGCCAGGGCGGGGCCCAGCCCCGAAACATAGGCCAGCAGGTGCTTACTGGCCGTGTTGACGTTGACCCCGACGGCATTCACACAGCTCTCCACCACCTGTACCAGGCTTTCTTTGAGCCGTGGCTGGTTGACATCGTGCTGGTACTGGCCCACGCCGATAGATTTGGGGTCGATCTTCACCAGTTCTGCCAGAGGGTCCATAAGGCGCCGCCCGATGGAAACGGCGCCGCGTACCGTAACGTCTTCAGTGGGGAATTCCTCGCGCGCAACATCGGAAGCCGAGTAAATGGAAGCACCGGCCTCATTGACGCTGAAAACCTGCACCGGGCGGCCGAAGGCCAGCCGGTGGCAGAAGCTCATGGTCTCGCGCCCGGCGGTGCCATTGCCCACGGCGATAGCTTCTATCTGGAAATGGGCCACCAGGTGTTCGAGCGTTTTGCCGGCCGAATATTCATCAGACTGTGGCGGGTGTGGGTAGATGGCCGTGTTTTGCAGCAGGGCGCCGCTCTCGTCAAGTACGACTACCTTGCAGCCCGTCCGGAAACCGGGGTCGATGCCCAGCACGCGCTTTTGGCCGAGGGGAGCGCTCAGTAGCAGTTGCCGCAGGTTGGTGGCGAAGACGGAAATGGCTTCCTCGTCGGCCTTCTCTTTGGAGCTTTGGCGGAACTCCGTTTCGATGCCTGGCTCAAGCAGCCGCTCATAGCCATCGTGCAGGGCTTCCTTTACCTGCCTGGATGCAGGCCCGCTGCCACGCAAATAGATCTTCTCCAACTGGAAGAGCGTATCTTCCCTGTCGGGCAGGATACTCACCCGCAGAAAGCCTTCTTCCTCGCCCCGGCGCATGGCCAGCAGCCGGTGCGAGGGGCATTTTTTCAGTGGTTCTTCGTAGTCGAAATAATCGCGGTATTTGGCGCCTTCCTCTTCTTTGCCACGCGCTACTTTCGACCGGATGACGGCGCCTTTGCCAAAGGCGTAGCGCACTTTGTTGCGGGCCTTCTCATCTTCGCTGATCCATTCGGCAATGATATCTCGGGCGCCTTCCAGTGCCGCTTCGGCGGAGGGCACTTCACTGTTGATAAAACCGGAGGCGAGCTTTTGCAAGGCGTCGTTCTGCTGTCTGAAGATGACTTCTGCCAGAGGTTCCAGCCCTTTTTCACGGGCGGCAGAGGCCCTGGTCTTGCGCTTGCGCTTATAAGGCAGATAGAGGTCCTCCAGTTCGGTAAGCTCATAAGTGGCGGCTATTCGCCGGCGTAGCTCATCGGTCAGTTTGCCCTGTTCTTCAATGGAAGAAAGAATCGTTTCCCGCCTTTTTTCCAGCTCTTCCAGCTTTTTTGCCGCGCGCTGTATCTCAGAGACCTGCACTTCGTCGAGCGAGCCAGTGGCCTCCTTTCGGTAGCGGGCGATAAAGGGGATAGTGGCGCCTTCCGCCAGTAGCTTGAGGGTGTTCCCGGCCTTTTTTATAGGTACGTTGGCCTGTTCGGCAATGAGCCTGATATGGGTGTCATTCATAGTATAAGCTCTGGTTTTGGAGCGGAGGCAAATGTAATAAAAATTGTGCGTGGCAGGTATTTGCCATTCACAGCTCCTCCAACGCCATTTTCGCGCCCATCAGTTCTCCTAGCGCATGCTGGTCGCCGGCTTCGCGGGCCATTTCTATGCCCTTTTCATAGATATCCCAGGCATTGCCGGCCTCCTGGAGCTTTTCGTAAAGCTTGCCCAGGTGGTAGTAGGTTCCCACATAGTGCGGGTCCTTTTCAATGAGGTGGAGGTAGTAATGCAGGGCGTCTTCGTGATGGCCTAGCTTTTCATGCTCCTTTGCAATGGCGAACTGCAGAAAAGAGTCGTTGGGGCTTTCCGCCGATAAGCCCAGGAGTTGTTTTAGTCGTTCGGTGGGCATGGTCGCTTTTTTGTGATAATCCTGCTCAATATAATCCGGATTTGGCAGATTAACCAGGCCAAAATAATAAGCCTGGAAATACCGGCTGGCAAAAAAGCGAAATTTCGCTAATACGGTTTTCCGGTCTCTATTATTTGAGTATATTTGCGGCCGAAGGATGAAATCCAAACACTTCTAAAAACGGCCATCCATGAAAATACTTGTTTGCGTTAGCAAAACGCCCGAAACGACTGCCAGGATCGCTTTCACCAATGGCAATACGGAATTTGACAGCTCGGGTGTCCAGTTCATTATGAACCCTTACGATGAGTGGTACGCTCTGGTGCGCGCGATCGAGCTCCAGGAGGCCCATGGTGGTACGGTAACCATCATCAACGTCGGCCCGGCCGAGAACGATACGGTCATCCGCAAGGGCCTGGCCATTGGCGCTGATGAGGCCGTGCGGGTTGATGTCAGCCCGCGTAGCGCGCTGTACGTAGCCAAACAGATTGCCGAGTATGCCAGGGAGCAGCAGTTTGACATCATTTTCGCCGGAAAAGAAACCATCGACCACAACGGGTCGGAAGTGGGGGCTATGGTGGCTGAATACCTGGACATGCCCTTTATTTCCTTTGCCACGACACTGAGCCTGGAAGGTGAACGGGCCACCATCTCCCGGGAGATCGAAGGCGGCGAAGAGGTTCAGGAAGTAAACCTGCCCTTCGTGGTGAGTGCGGCGAAAGGCATGGCCGAACAGCGCATCCCGAATATGCGCGGCATCATGATGGCCAAGAAAAAACCACTTAATGTTATTCCTCCGGTACCTTTTGAAGACCTGGCGGTGGCTACCTCCTACACCTTGCCTCCTGCCAAGACAGCAGTGAAACTGGTGAGCCCCGACAATATGGATGAACTTGTACGCCTGCTGCACGAAGAAGCAAAGGTGATATAGGCAGCGCATTCACGCGGGCATTGAATTCAATTTCTCATCAAAATCTAAGATCGGCCATGGTTTTAGTTCTTGTAGAAACACAAAAAGGAAAATTCAGAAAGCCGGCATTCGAGCTGGTGACATACGGATATCAAACTGCACAGGTTCTCGGCACGGAATGTGCTGCATTGGTGCTGGGCACGGCCGAAGGTGCGGAAGAGCTCGGCAAATATGGCGCCTCCAAAGTTTACCATGTTCAGGATAGTTCGCTGGATACGATGGATAGCCAGGTTTATGCTGCAGTGGCCAGCCAGGCCGCCAGCCAGCTGGGGGCCAAGGTGGTGGTGATCAACCATTCCTCTACGGGCAAATCACTGCTGGGTAGGCTTGCTGTACGCCTCAATGCCGGTTCGGTGGCAGGTGTCAATGGATTGCCGGTATTGGAAGGCGGGGTTTTCAAAGTCAAAAAGCCTGCATTTTCCGGCAAGGCCATCAGCGAATACGAGGTCACCTCAGATGCCAAGGTATTGTCCCTGATGGGCAATTCCTTTCAGCCGAAAGTAGTGGGCGGCCCGGTTGCCGTGGAAAAACTGGATATCGATGTGCCGGCCGGCAGGGTCGTGTCGCGGGAGATGAAGCGGGTGGAAGGCGTTACGCCGCTGCCCGAGGCCGAGCTGGTCGTATCGGGCGGCAGGGGCCTCAAAGGGCCTGAGAACTGGGGCATCCTGGAAGATCTGGCCGAGGCCATCGGCGCTACGACGGCCTGCTCGAGGCCCGTGGCCGATGCCGACTGGCGGCCCCACCACGAGCATGTCGGGCAGACCGGTATCGCCATACGCCCCAACCTCTATATCGCCATTGGCATCAGCGGCGCCATACAACATCTGGCCGGGGTCAATAATTCCCAAACGATCGTGGTGATCAACAAAGACCCGGAAGCGCCCTTCTTCAAGGCTGCCGATTACGGTGTAGTGGGCGACCTGTTCGAGGTCGTGCCCCGGCTTACGGAGGCATTGCGGAAATTCAAGGCCGAGCAGGCGGGCTAGCAGGAAGCTAATGCAGGAAATATTTGCATTACAACATTATTATTGTAACTTTGCGCCCGCTGTAACTGATTTTCGTAATCACCAACGGTTTAACAATGGGAACTTATCTGTCTAAAGACAAGAAAAAAGAGATCTTTACGGAGTACGGTGGCTCTGATAAAAACACCGGTTCAACCGAGGCGCAGATCGCGCTCTTCACGTACCGCATTCAGTCTTTGTCGGAGCACCTCAAAAGCAACAATAAAGACCATTCCTGCCGCCGCGCACTGCTGGCCATGGTAGGAAAAAGAAAGCGGTTGCTGCAATACCTCCAGCATACCAACCTGGCGAAGTATCGCGAGCTGATCGAGAAACTTGGTATCCGTAAATAAGACAAGAGTGGAAGAAGTGTTCCGGTACCCGGAACACTTCTTCTGCGTTATATCCCTGCCGTCGCCCTGAATAAAGGACAGGTTTACCTGCCTGCCGGCGCAAACCGCTATAAAGTTAGCCGCAATCGCAACAATTGATTATCTTTGTTGCCGGTAAAAAGAAAAAACAAGACGAGCGAATATTGACAATTTAAAGCGAAGGAGTGCTCCGAAACACAAAGCGATCAAGGTAGAAATAAGCTGACCCCGAATTCAGGCAGGCCCTTACCCCGCAACATGCTACTCCTCCCTCAAAATGCCCGAGCTTTCCCGGGAGTCCCCCCCGCATAGGCCTATAGACGGGAAGAAAGTTCGCGCAGCGTTTGCCAAGAAAGAATTTATCACAAGAAAATTTAATCAATTCCAAGATGGGACAACAGATTCCGATTACAACGTCCTTCGACCTCCCCGATGGCAGAACCGTCACGATTGAAACGGGAAAACTTGCTACCCAGGCCGATGGCTCCGTGGTAGTGCGTATGGGCCACACCATGCTGCTTTGCTCGGTCGTTTCAGCCAAAGAAGCCAAAGAAGGGCAAAGCTTTTTCCCGCTGTCCGTAGATTACCAGGAAAAATTCGCTTCTGCCGGCCGTATACCCGGCAACTTTTTCCGCAGGGAAGCCAAGCTGTCTGATTACGAAGTGCTCATTTCCCGCCTGGTCGACCGGGCCATCCGCCCGCTTTTCCCGGACGGATATATGAACGAGACCCAGGTGATCATCAACCTGATCTCCGGCGATAAGGACGTGCCGCCCGACGCTTTCGCCGCGCTGGCCGCTTCTGCAGCCTTTGCCGTTTCGGATATCCCTTTCGCCGGCCCGATCTCCGAGGTCCGTGTTGCCCTGATCAATGGCGAATACCATATCAACCCCAATAAATCGGCCCTGGAAGAGGCCGAGCTCGATATCATCGTAGCCGCTACCCTCGACAATGTGGTCATGGTGGAGGGCGAAGCCCGGGAATGCTCCGAAAAAGCTCTGGTCGAAGCCATCAAGGCAGGCCACGAGGCCATCAAGGTGCAGTGTAACGCACAGCTCGAACTGGCGAAAAAAGTCGGCGATAAAGCCCTGAATAAAAGGGAAGTCGAGCCCGTGGCCGAAGATGAAGAACTGAAGAAGAAAGCCTCGGATTTTGCCAAGGCCCGCATCTATAAGATATCCAGTGCTTTCCTCGATAAACACGCCCGCAAAGAAGGCTTCAGCCTCATCAAAGAAGCGTTTATCGCCGCACTGACAGAGGAGAAGGGCGAGGAGTATATGGAAGAAAAGGGCGCCATGGCCGAAGCCTACTTCGACAAGCTGAAAAAAGAGGTGATACGCGAGATGGTCATGGCGGAAAAAGTACGCCTCGACGGCCGCAAACTCGATGAGGTGCGCCCCATCTGGACCGAGGTAGACTACCTGCCTGCCGCGCACGGCTCCGCTATCTTCACCCGCGGTGAGACCCAGTCGCTGACTTCCATGACCCTGGGCACGAAGATGGACGAGATGATGATCGACAACGCCCTGGGCCAGTATTACGAAAAATTCATCCTGCACTACAACTTCCCGGCTTTCTCCGTTGGAGAGATCAAGCCCCAGCGCGGCCCGGGCCGCCGCGAAGTCGGCCACGCCAACCTTGCCGCCCGCTCCCTGCGCAAAATGCTGCCGGAAGGTTCTCCTTATACCATTCGCCTGGTTTCCGATATCCTGGAATCCAACGGCTCTTCTTCTATGGCAACCGTCTGTGCCGGTTCAATGGCCCTTATGGACGGTGGCATCAAGATCAAAGCGCCGGTGGCTGGTATCGCCATGGGCCTGATCTCCGACGGCGCCCGGAACGCTGTCCTGACAGACATACTCGGCGATGAAGACGCCCTCGGCGATATGGACTTCAAAGTGACCGGCACGGAAAAAGGCATTACCGGCTGCCAGATGGACATCAAGATCGATGGCATGCCCTATGAACTGCTGGAATCCGCTCTGGAACAGGCCCGCAAAGGCCGCCTGCACATTTTGAATGAAATGGGCAAAACGATCGATGAACCCAGAGAGGACCTCAAGCCTCATGCTCCGCGCATCGTCGAGCTGATTATCGACAAGAGCTTCATCGGCGCCGTCATTGGCCCGGGTGGGAAAGTGATCCAGGAGATCCAGAGCGAGACCAATACGATCATCAATATCACCGAAGTGGGTGACGAAGGTGTGGTGAATATTGCCAGCAGCGACCGGGCTTCTATCGAGGCCGCATTGGAGCGTATCCGCCGCATCACTTTTACCCCCGCTATCGGAGACATCTACGATGCGAAAGTGAAATCGGTGATGCCCTACGGTGTCTTCGTCGATTTTATGGGGAAAAGCGGCCTGCTCCACGTTTCTGAGATCTCGCATTCCCGGATCGATAAGGTGGAGGAGTTTTTCAAAGAAGGCGATGAGGTCCGCGTCCAGCTCATCGGTGTAGATAAAAAGACCGGCAAACTTCGCCTGTCCCGTAAATCCCTGCTGCCTAAGCCTCAGCGCAATGGCCAGGGCGACGGCCCTGAAGGTGACGACGACGATGGCCCGCGCCACGACGGTGGCCGCCGCGACGGAAAGAACAGGAGAAGGGACTAACCAAAGCCCTGCTTTCCTCCCATACCCGGTTGCCGGCGAATGCTGCAACCGGGTATTTTATTTTCATCCCTTGCCTGCCGGGATTAGTGTCCTTTAAGCCTAACCGCCGTCATTATAAAGAACGGTGCAAAAAAGAGGGAACTTTTTCCCGCTACCTATTGTAATTTTAGTGAATTTAGTGCAATGCTTTTTTTTCTGAAAAAGTCAAGTTCTTTCCAAAGAGCAACTTTTTAAAATTTAAAGCGTATTTTAATGGTGAAAAGAAAGTCCCTAAAATACCCAACCTTATGCGGCAACTGAAGATTACGAATAAAATTACGGCCAGAGAGAGCCTGGCATTAGACAAGTATCTCAACGATATCGGCAAGATACCTATGCTGACGCCGGAGGAGGAAGCCGAGCTGGCCAAACGCATCCGCCAGGGCGACCAGGAGGCGCTGGATAAACTGACGAAGGCCAACCTGAGGTTCGTTGTTTCGGTTGCCAAGCAGTATCAAAACCAGGGCCTTTCGCTTAGCGACCTCATCAATGAGGGCAATGTAGGCTTGATGAAAGCCGCCCGCCGCTTCGACGAGACCAAAGGGTTCAAGTTCATTTCCTATGCTGTATGGTGGATCCGGCAATCTATCCTGCAGGCTATCGTCGAGTATTCCCGCATCGTCCGCCTGCCACTGAATAAGGTCGGCTCATACAATAAGGTCAATGAAGCTTTTTTGTCTTTTGTCCAGGAGTTCGAGCGCGAACCGACGAACGAGGAGTTGGCCGAACTGCTCGATATGACACCCAAAGAAGTGGGCAATATGCTGAAAGGCAACGGCCGCCATGTCTCTGTCGACGCCCCCCTGAGTGGCGAAGACGGTGATTCCACCATGCTCGATGTCATTTCCAGCGATGAGGATATGATGCCCGATGGGTTGCTCATGGAACAATCCCTCAAGGAAGAAGTGCAGCAGGGCCTGTCGATCCTGTCGCCGCGCGAGGTTGAAGTACTGTCGTCCTATTACGGCCTGAACGGGCAGAAAGCCCTGACGCTGGAAGAGATCGGCGAACTGTACGGCCTGACGCGTGAACGCGTCCGGCAGATCAAAGAGCGGGCTATTCGCCGCCTTCGCAAGTCTTATAACCGCAATGCCCTGAAATCTTATCTGGGCTAGCAGGGATGCGCGGTTGCCCAAAAAGGCCCACCTTGTCCTCGGAAAAGGTGGGCCTTTTTTTGCCTAATAATTTCGACACATGAGATACTGGGATATCATCGGCTTTGTTCTGCTCCTGATGCTGGTGGGCTGCAGTTCCGGCGGCGGTGGAAAAACAGGAGAGGCCCCGGGCACAAGCGGGGGCAACGGCAGGGATCTGTCTGTGCGGCAGCCCTATTTTCAGCTCCAGGAAGAACCGGGGGAAAATGGGCGCCCGATCATGGAACTCCTTCCCGGAACCGTTGTGATGAGCCTGGGGCAGTCCAGCGGGTTTACCACCCACCTGGAACGGCAAGGCCGGAACTACAACGAGCCCTGGCTTCTGGTGGAGACGGTGGACGGTAAGCAGGGGTGGGCCTATGCCGCAGCATTCATGGATGCAGGCGCCGGCGAGGCCGGTGAAGGCTGGGGGCTGGGGTCTTTGTTTGGAGAAGCGCTCGCTGCCCGGCTCGAAGGCTTCAACTATGCTTTTGATACGTTGTCAGAGGCGGAAGGGCTGGCCCGCCATTTGTCGGAAGGGTACGGGTTACGCGATTCCCTTATGGACGCACTGGCCCGCCATGAGGGCAGTGCTGAGCTGTTGTTCCGGGCCAGGGCAGGCTTTCCCCTGTTCGTGCCCTATCGGCTCAAACAGGCTGGCGAAGTTTATCTATTCATCGATTTTCGGCCGTATCTTCGCAAAGCAGCAGTTACAACAGGCCCTGCGGATGACCAGCTGCTTGCCTTTTGCCTGGCCGTTTATCCGGAAGACAGCATAGAGTATTTCTTTCCTTCCTGGACGATCGAGGACGAAGTCCAGCAGGGGCATAGCCTGCTCGGCAGAGGCATCCACTACAGCATGTTGAAGAAATTGGATAAACTACTGGTTTATAACGATTTGTTGCACGAAGAGATCGGCCGATACAGGGGGATGCTACTCAACGATATAGCTGCTCGCGGCGTTACTTATTGGGAAACGAGAGACAAAGCGGCGGCGGAGCTCGACTCCATCCTGTCGGCCCACTTTAAGGTAGTGGGAGAGAAGGGGGAAATAAGCCTTAGCGCCCGGCGCAGGCAATTCGACGAGCCGGAAAAATACGGGATACAGTTTGACCACCAGTCAGGCATTTACGAATAGGGCTCTGCCCTTTCACTCATACAACAAACCCTGTTATGGCACTATTCGCATTATTCACTTTGGTACTGGCCGCGCTGGGAGTCGTGCTGCTGGCTAAGGTTTTTTCCATTTTTCAGCCCGGGAGCCGGAGAATACAGGAAGACCTCAAAAAAATGAAGGCGGACATGGACAAATGGGCATCAGGCCTGGTGCCGCTCACCAAGGAGGAAGTGGAATTGTTCTCTTTCAACCAGGAAAAGCAGTCTATCCGAAAGGGCTTGTCCCGGACGGCAAAGGGTATTTTTACCTCTATCTACCACGAACCTGTGCTGGCCTATAGCTATAAGGAATACCTCGGCTCAGGCCGCAATGCCCTGCTTTATGCCCGTACCCGAAGCAGGGAATACGTGTACCGCTTCCGCAAAGGCAATGTGGAGGTTTCGATCAATGACAAGCCGGTAGGCGTTATGAAAGCGGATAGCGTGTTATACAGCGGCCGTAGCAACCGAATGCTGGCCCGGGTCAAACGCGAGAGCGATGAGCTTTTGCTTCCTGTTCTGGTCAATGAGAGAGAAGTCGGCAACGTGGCTAAGATAGATAAGGGGGCGAAGGCAAAGCTCGGCCAGCGTGCATTTGAGTTCGTAAAAGAAGATATGAGCCCTGAGGAAAAGGAAGTTTTTCTCTCCCTGGGCGTCCTCGAAGTCCTGGAGCAGTCATTGAGCCGTTGATGTTTTGCAATGCTGCTGCTCCGTGTTTGGAAAAAGCGGCCGATGGCTTATCTTTGTGCTGTACTAAACCTAAAACCTTTTTCCTACATAACTGTTTAGGAATTAAATTTTGGGTGGCGGACCGCCGAAAAGCATATTTTATGAACTTGTCCAAAAAAGCAAATCTGATCATCTACCGTTTTAGGGAGAAAGGTTTGGAAGTTTTTCTGGTAAACTCAGGCCAGGATAAAGAGAACTGGCAGATACCCCAGGGGCCGCTCAATGACGAGCGCTCCCGATCCCTGCGGGATGAGGACCGCCTCATAGAGCTCGACCCGATACAGCAGGAAAGCGGTGGGCTGGAAGAAGCCTGGGCTGTAGAAGGCGACTGGCATGAGATCCCTTCCTTGAAGGATATGTTGTATGAGGATGCGAAGTACCTCAAAGACAAGGTTATGGAAATGGGGGCGTTCTTTGTGGTCAAGGAGGCCTTCAGAAAAGTATTACCTCATCAATATCAATTTCTGAAAGAGCTCAAGGATATCCTTGTCGACCGCAATTCGGTCAGGGATCTTTAATACGGCTGTTTATCCGGCGATGTTTTCCTGTGCGCCGGCAGCACGAGCCAACTCCAGGGCTTTTTGCAGCTGCTGATCCCTTGTCAGGCGTGTGTTGTCTATCACCGCTGCGTCGTCGGCCTGGCGCAGGGGGCTATCTTCCCTTGTCGAATCGATATGGTCTCTTTTCAGGAGGTTGGCGCGAACTTCTTCCATGCTGGTGTTTATGCCTTTGGCGCGAAGTTCGTCGTAGCGGCGCCGGGTGCGCACCTCGGGGGTGGCTGTGAGGAATATCTTGAGCTCGGCATCGGGAAAGACCACCGTGCCGATATCCCTGCCGTCCATTACGATCCCCTTTTCCTTGCCCATTTCCTGTTGCTGGCGTACCATCGCGCGCCGTACTGCCGGTATGGCCGACACCTGGCTGACCTGGTTGGAAACGTACATCTGGCGGATCTCTTCTTCTACATCTTCTCCATTGAGGATGGTGTGGTTGGCAGGCCTGCTGAAGCGCAGGGAGATATTCCGGAGCGCTGTTTCCTCTTCGCCGGCCAGGATGCCATTGCGCAGAAAGTACAACGTCACGGCCCGGTACATGGCCCCGGAATCGATATACGTATAACCGAGTTTTTCGGCCAGGCTACGCGCAAGCGTGCTTTTCCCGCAGGATGAATAACCGTCGACGGCGATGATGATCTTCTCCAATGCCTTTTTTTAATTATTAAGATAAGAAAGGACGCGGTTCCAGAGCTTTTCGTAGGGGATGACCTCCAGTTCGGCTACGACTCCCCGGTAGAAGAAGGGGCGGCTTTGCAGGGAACTCAGGTAGTTTTCCGTGTTGCTGATCTCTTCGGCCTGGAAATCGGCCTTGTTGAGTTGCTGCAGCAGCCTGATGAACTGCACGGCACGGAAGTATTCCTCTTTGCGCAATTGCTGGTTGGCATATTTTTTCAGCCGCTCGATACGATCGGAAAGGCCGCTGTAGGTCTTTCTTTCCAGCAGGAAGAGGATCTGCAGGATGATCATCAGGATGGAAAAGATGCGCAGTTCCTTGGGGTAAAGGATCGCGCTACTGAGGAAGTTACTCAGGCGGAAACTCTTCTTACGCTGCATCATCAGCACGGGGTTTTGCTTGCCTTCGCTTTCTATGATGTAGTTGCAATAGGCTTCGAAGAGGTTCCATTTTTCCCGGTTTTGGTCTTCGAGCTTCCGGAATTTGGCGTTCTCCGAGGCCTGGTTGAAGATGGCGATGGCATGGATGTAGTTGTCGGTATGCATCGCCAGCAGGAAGTAGTATTCCATGAAATTGAACCAGGCTTCGCTGCCTTCTGTCATCTTTTTAAGGCATATCTCGGCATTGGCCCGCCCGTCGCGGTAATTCCGGAGGTGCAGGTAGGCCGACATCTTTTTGGACTGGAAGGTCGTCAGCTTGACTTCCTGTTCGAAGGTGGAGTGTTGTTCGATATATTTTTCACCCTGTTCACAAACCTCGATCATCGCATCAAAATCCATCAACATTTCGTACCGGTATATCCAGACGAGGTACATGTTGTAAAAGACGACCGGTGAGTCGTACTGTTCCGACAGGCCCACCAGGGCTTCACAGTAGGAGTCGATGCGTTCGGCCAGCCCTTTATTTTGGGAATGGGGCTTAAAGTAGTTCAGGATGACCCGCTGATATAGCTCTTCGGAACGGATCTCGGCCTCCAGGATATGGGCAAATTCTTTAATGTAATTGTCGTATATCTCGTAGTTGTTCTCGTCGCCTTCCAGTGCATAATAATCCCGCAGGATACGGGAACAGTTGACGATGATGTCGGCGAAGTGGAACTTCAGTGCAGTGGTCAGCACCTGCCGTGCCAGCTGTGCGGCAGTGTGCGGGGCATCGTACCACATCAGTGTTTTCACCAGGGCCCATTCCTTGTTGCAGGAGTAGTATGCCCGGTCGTAGCCCGAGGCATTGGGAAGGTTGACGTCAAGGAAAAAAAGCGTGTTGAGCAGGCGTTTGCGGAACCTCGATTTCAGCTGCCGGTATTTGGGGTCGGTAGGGGAGCAGCCGTACAGGTAATTGGCGGCATCGCGGTCCGATTTAAATTTGTTGGACATCAGGGCATCGTAGAACTCGTTGAATTTGCTGTTTTTGTTCTGCAGAGAGTTGTCGTCGAATATTTCGATCTTGCGCACCTTACGCCTGGTAACCACTCTGGCAATTTCAATGAGATTTTTCATAATACCTACAGATTTCCTATGCTTTGAAACATTGTAAATTTTGCAATTTTTATAATAATATTCAAGGATTTGTGACATCATTAGAGGCCAACAACAGGACAAGCTACCTTTGCGTGTTTGTTTGATGGGCGGGGAGGCATAGAATAAAAGCCAGGGGCCTGCCGCGATGCGTACAGGCCCCTTCATATCTCTTTTCAGTCGCTGTTCCTGTTCAGGGCGTTCGTCCGGAACAGCTTTTCGTTAGGAGCGGAGGCCAGGTTGCCCCAAGAGTAACGCTTTCTGATCAGTATTCTTCTTCGTTGAAGAGAAAGTCATCTTTTCGGGGATAGTCCGGCCAGATGTCTTCAATACCTTCATAGATCTCTCCTTCGTCTTCCATGTTCTGGAGGTTTTCAATGACTTCCAGCGGCGCCCCTGAGCGAATAGCGTAGTCGATCAATTCGTCGCGGGTTGCAGGCCACGGAGCGTCTTCCAGGTGGTGCGCAAGTTCCAAGGTCCAATACATAAAGATCTTCGTGTTTGTAAATAAAAAACAGTACTTACGGCAGAGAGGCCATAGGCCTTGATCTCTGGATATTCTTTAATGGCGTTTGGCTAAAAAAAGTTCTATTCCTCCGATATTAAAAGGCGGTATAAATTTTCGGCAAATGAAAAAAAACATGTTGGATTATCCAAGCAATTGTTTCCTTAAATTTTTGAGGGTCAGGGATAGGCCCTGATTATTTCGAAAGGGCTGTCCTTATACCCTTCCGGCGCCTGTCCTATTGTTTCTGAGTTTTGGGGGCCGGTAGGGTCGCAAATGTAGTAAGCCCGGCCCTGATAGCGGAAAAAACCGGGCCTGCCTTGTGGCAGGGCGACGCCTACTGTAAGGTGCCCCGGGTAAGCAATGACCACCATAGGCAGGTGCAACAGAGTATCCACCAGCCTGACAAAGAGCGCCGTGCGGTCCTCACAGTCGGAAAAAGGGTACAAGAATACCTCTTCGGCTGCCATGGGTTTGCTATGGCCGAAGCATTCCTTATCCTCTTTGTAGGCGAAAGCGGATCGGGTAAAAGCCGCCAGGAGTTCTGTGGCTTCCCACTCGTTCCTGCCCTCCAGCAATTTGCTTAACTGGGGCAGCAGGGAGCCCGAGAGGCCCGGTGAGAAAGGAATGTCCAGGTACGCGGCTTCATCGATCAGCGGGTAGTCGTTCATGTATTGCCGGATCGTCTCGTCGGCCAAAACCTTGATCTGGTAGCGCTTGCCTTTGAACGGGAAACGAACCTGTTTTTCCACGACAGTTGGCCGCAACAGGGGCAGGAGCTTCAACTGGAAGGAGAAGGCGTGCCCTTTGGGGTTGGGTTGAAAATCGAGCAGGTATAATGCTCTTTGCTGGTTGTTCCCACTGTGGATATTGGTCAGGTTGACGTAGTTGCGGCCTTTATCTTCAATGAGCGGGGCTTCAAAAACGGCGTCCTGGGTGTATACGAAAACAAAAACATCATCGTCTTTATAGGCCAGCCTGGTATCGAAGCCCGATTGTGAGAGCAGGAACCAGCAGGCCAGCTCTCTGGCCGGAGGCGGTTGCGTATGGTATAACTTATCCGTCGTTTTGCGTATAAGCTGGTAGTACAGCCAATCGTTGAGCTGGAAGAGTTTGCGGGCCTGTTGCATGCTGCGCAACAGCGTCGTATAGTCCGATTTCGCCAGGTTGTTGAACTGCTGAATAAGCCCCCGTTCGCTCACTTCGGGCAACTGCAGGCTTAACATCTCCGTATTGTAAGCCACCCGAAGGGTCTCAGAATAGTAGGGGATGGATGTTTCCTGATAGCTTTGGCCACCGGCAGAGAGGTGGAACAACAGGGTTGCCAATAGCATCAGTCCAATCTGTCGGGGCATAGTTGCTGCATTTGTAACGAAAGCGCCTCTGCCGGAGGAAGATACGCTTTTGCGGGGGGAGTAGTTCCTTTGAGGACAATTCTTCTAGATGATCAGCATGGCGTCGCCATAGCTGAAGAAGCGGTATTCTTCTTTGATGGCCTGATGGTAGGCCTCCATGATCAGGTCAAAACCGCCGAAAGCACATACCATGATGAGCAGGCTGGATTTAGGAAGGTGGAAATTGGTGATCATGGAATCAGCGATACTGAAATCGTAGGGCGGATAGATGAACAGGTTGGTCCAGCCCTCTGCCGGTTTCAACATCTTCTCGGCTGAGACGGCCGACTCTATGGAACGCATGGAGGTCGTGCCCACCGCACACACCCTGTGTTTGCCTTCTTTGGCGCGGTTTACGGCGCTTACGCCCGGCGCAGGGATGCGGAAGTATTCGGCATCCATCTTGTGTTTCGACAGGTCTTCCACATCGATGCTGCGGAAAGTGCCCAGGCCGATGTGCAGCGTGAGCTCCGCAAAATCGACACCCTTGATCTCCAGCCTTTTCAATAGCTCCCGGCTGAAATGCAGGCCTGCAGTCGGTGCTGCGACGGCGCCTATCTCTTTGGCGAAGACCGTTTGATAGCGGTCGCGGTCGAGGTCTTCGGCCGGGCGGGTAATGTATTTAGGCAGAGGCGTATTGCCGAGCAGGCTGAGTTCGTTGCGGAACTCTTCGTCGGGGCCGTCGTAGAGGAAGCGGATGGTGCGGCCGCGCGAGGTCGTATTGTCGACGACTTCGGCGACGAGTACTTCATTGTC
Organism: Lewinellaceae bacterium; assembly: GCA_020636255.1. Taxonomy (GTDB): domain Bacteria; phylum Bacteroidota; class Bacteroidia; order Chitinophagales; family Saprospiraceae; genus JACJYE01. The sequence goes on along the minus strand of JACJYE010000004.1, from coordinate 285,689 downwards.
GTGTTTGTCGCTGAAATACAGCTTGTTGCCTACCCTGATCTTGCGTGCAGGGTCGACCAATACATCCCAAAGGCGGGCTTCGTTGTTCAGTTCGCGCAAAAGGAATACTTCGATCTTGGCGCCGGTCTTTTCCTTTTTACCGTACAGGCGGGCGGGAAAGACCTTTGTATTGTTGAAGATCATGACATCTCCTTCGTCGAAATATTCCAGGATATCCTTAAAGATGCGGTGTTCGATCTTTCCGGTATTCCGGTGGATGACCATCAACCGGGATTCATCGCGGTTTTTGGCGGGGTACTGTGCAATTAATTTTTTGGGAAGCTCAAAGTCGAATTGTGACAGTTTAGTCCTCATTCTTTAGATGCTTTTTCAGATATCGGAGCGCAAAGATAATTAAATATGCCTGATGCTCAGCCCAAAGTAGGTTGAAATTATAAGTAATTTACGCAGCAAGCGCCATCAGAAGCCGGGCCACATCATTCTTTGCCCAGGAACTTTTCCTGCACAGCTTCCGGGATCATGGAACTGAGCAGGCTTTTCTGTCCGGGTTCGCTCTCCATGAAAGCCCAGGCATCGCTGCCCAGCGGGGCAATGGCGAACAAGGCCTTTTCCATCCGGATGTCAAAGCTGTTGTTTTCGGCATGGTAAACGACATTCTCCGCTCCATAGGATGACGCATAATTCTGGCGAATGCTCTCTGCAAAGGATGCTTCCTTATAAGCCTCAGAAGTAAAGCTGATGCTCATCATGGCTGTATAGTTCACCAGAGCAAAAGCTTCGCCTTCGTAGATTATGGTATCCGAAATTTGAGACAGCTCGAAGGTTTTCATCTCGAATGCTATGCCGTTGCCTTCCATATCCCGAAACATCTGTATCATGTCTTCCTTGGGCACCAGGTTGAATAATTTGGGGTAAAGCAGGTTCACGGCCTGCTCCCAGTCCTTGGCCTTCGTGGCTTCGAAATAGGTATCGAGGCGTTGCTCAATAGCCTGCCTGGGGCCATCCTGTGCCTGCACGGAGGCGGCCAGTACGGCAAATATGGATAGAGCGATGAGTCGATTCATATAAACGGTTTTGTGTTGGTTATTATCCTAGCTCATGATGCTGACGAGCGCCTCAGCGATCGCTGAGGCGCTGTCACTGCTGGAAACGATCTTTTCAACGGCCAGGATATCCAGAAAGTGGAATCTTTTATCGAATGACCCCATATAGGCGTCGTTGAAGTAAAATTGCATATCGTCGAACAGGGAAGCTTGTATCAGTTGGTATTTGTTCTCCACCGGTGAAAAAACGACGAGTGTATAGTTAGAAGTATTTTCCTCCTGAGAACATAGCAGAAATATGGGGTAGTCGAAGTAAGAAGCTTGCCAGAACCCGAACAGGTTGGCCTCGAAGAGTGGGTAGTGCAACTTCCGGCAGCTTATTCCCCTGTGCAAAAGGTACTGCTGTAACTCGTTCAGCTTGCGCTCCATCCTGCGTATCGGGATCTCTTCCTCATCGAGTTCGCGGAAGGGCTTCCAGGAATCGGTGCTGAGGTCGAAATACGTTACATCGCCTATGCGTAGCTTGTAATCGAAACGCGGATATCCCGGCACGACATAACCCGGATAAAAGTACTTCAACCCGGTTTGCTGGCAAAAAACGATCTCCATCAGCATGGTATATATGCCGATGCTGTATTTTTGGTAAACGGGGTCGTATATCCCCGTGATGCTGGCTGCGCTTTCCGCCCCGAGGTCGAAATAGCTCAGCCCGGCGAGCCTGTGGCCGTCGTAAACGGCCACCTCAAAAGTATTGTAGATATTGAATTCATCGCCATCCAGCAGGCTGTCCCGCAGGGTAGGGGCCAGCATGCCGGAGAAGTAGGCCCTGTACTTGCTGTACAGTTTTTCTTTCTCGGGCGTTATGGAAGCCGGCCTTAATTCCGTGCGAAAACGTTCCTGGTTGCGGCGTATGATCCGCCTGAGGCTTTTGCTGAAGCTGTGGCCTTCCAAAGCTAGCTGCACCCAGATAGCTGAATAAAAGGTGCGCCCGAAACACAGGTAATGCGTCGTGAAAATGGTCTGCCCCATGCGATACCACCCTTTGGCCAGATAGGCGTCCAGCTCTTCAGGCAGCATGGTCTCGGGATAGTGCTTTTCTGCAAACATGTATGGGCATTGACGGTCCAAGCGGCCAAACTAACAATTATTTATCAAAGGAAAGTGTTCGGTTTTTTGAAAAATCTGAAAGCCGGCCCATCAGGAACTGGCTTGCCGGTGCAGGTGTTGCAGCAGTGCCGGCATAGCTGTTTCCAGGAGCAGGTTTTCCGCAATTATGCTTTCGATGCCTATGGGCCAGGAGCATACGCTCTGGCCGCTCTTTAACAACCGCCGCCCAGCTTCGGCGCTGCTGGTGCCGTAGCTATAGATCCTGCAGTTGTAAAGGCTGTAGGTTTTCCGAACCGGGCTGTACACGGCAAGAGGGCTCAGCCCACCCGGCATGGCGGGTTGGGCCAGTAGAAAAGCAGGGTATTCCAGGAAAGGATAGGGCCTGTTGTCGTAAAACCGGATGTCGAAGTAACGGTAGTCAAGAACAGTGCTGTTGGCGCCCGAATGTGCCAGTGCCGACTGTAATAGCGATAATTGCCGCCTGATGTCGTTGATGGGCACATCGATTTCCCGAAGCTCGTGGTGTGGCCTCCACGAGCCGCTCGACAGCTCAAAGTATTCCAGCGGCCCCACGCGGTGTTTGTAGTCAAATTCAGGGTAGCCGGGCACCACATAACCGGGGTAATAGTACTGAACGCCCTGTTCAACCCCAAAAGCGATCTCAGCCAGCATGGTGAAAAACCCCGGGCTATAAGTGCTGAAAGCTGGGTCGTAGATGCCTTGTTTGCTGTAGATGCTTATTTTCCCCAGGTCGAAAAAGCTGAAAGCCACCAGCTTGTCCTGATAGTACAGGTTGATTTCACGGGTGTCAAATGCACGGCCCCCTGATCCTGTTTCCAGCATTGACGTGGGGTCGTGGATGGCCCGGCTGGGAAAGGAGGCAGCGTAAAGGCTGTTCACCCGTGCCTTTTCTTTATCAAAAACAGCAGGCGCGCCGGCCTCGATGCGGAAAACAACTTCATTGCGCCGCCACAACCGGCGCAGGCTTTTGCGAAAGCTGTACCCTTCCAGCGAAAGACGGGTGGGGAGCGTGGAATATACTTTCTGATCGCTGCTATCTGTAGGGAAAAACATGAAATGAGAGACGTATATGGCCTGCCCCATGCACCGCCAGCCGGTGGCGAGGTAGCCGTCCAGCGCTTCGGGCTCCAGTATTTCCGGATATCTGATTCGTGAGAACACCAATTGGGTTTTTTCAGACAGATCAACACCTGGAACAGGCCTACGGGTTCAAAAAGATGGGGCATTATATTTTGTCACCTTTCTGCCCTCTTGTCGGGAAGGAGAAAGGAAATTCCAAAATTTGATTATTTTTGGTCGGTTTCTTTGGGAAAATCAAGCCGGATAATAGCACCCCCTGCTTACACATACTGATCACACAATAAACTACAAAAGGCTAAATATGAGAGTATTCCTGACTATCCTTTCTTTATTTGTCATGGCCGCTTCCCTGCTTGCACAGCCCGTGAACGATAATTGCGACGGCGTCATAGGCCTTGGCGTGCTTCCGGCCTGCCCCGACGATATCTTTACCAATGTGGGTGCGACGGCGAGCAATATCGGGTTCGGCAACATTCCCGCCTGTTTCAATGGTGGCAGCGTTGCCCGGGATGTGTGGTTCGCCTTTACAACTAATGATACGCTGATCGATATTTCCATTATCCTTCAGGGCACCGATCAGGGCGCCAACGGGCCCATCACCAACCCGCAGATCGCTATTTATCGCGGTGATTGCTCTTTCAATAACCTGGCCGACCTGGGTTTCTGCGTTTCCGCTCCCGCGGGTTCCAACCAGTTGCAGCTCGATGTGCTGGGCCTGACGCCGAATACCACTTATTATATCAGGATCAACGATTATTCAGCTTCCGCTACACCCAATTCGGGAGACTTCACGCTCTGCATCGAGGAATACATCCCGGCTATCAATATCGGCGACCAGCCGAGCACCACCTCCTGCTTCGGCACCCTCTACGATTCAGGAGGCCCTGATGGCGACTACAGCAATTCGGAAAACCTGACCTTTACCATCAGCCCGGCAGAATTCCACCAGTGCATTGAGATCACCATCGTTGACCTGATGACCGAAAACAACTTCGATTTCCTCAGGGTATATGCAGGCAACAGCACATCTGCTCCGCTCATCGCCAGCCTTACCGGCACAAGTACCGGCGATACCTATACCATTCAGGCGTCGTCCTCATCCGTGACCTTGCAATTCACTTCCGATTTTTCTGCCGTGGGAGCTGGTTTTGAGATCACCTGGGAGTGCAGCCCGCTGGATTGCGACGGCTCTTCCATCGATAACCCGACCGTGATCACCGGGCTTCCATTCAACCAGGGCGGGTATTCCACCTGCGGGGCAGCGGCCACTTTTTCCGAGTCGCCTTGCGGCAGTACGCCTTTCCTCAACGGGCCTGAATACGTTTTTGCTTACCAGACTCAGGGTGGTTTCTGTGCTCAGTTGCAGGTGACGAACGCCGAGTCCGGCACAGGTATCCTGGTGCTGGACGGCCCGCCCGATGCTCCGGGCACCAACTGCCTGGGCACCAGCCCCAGCGGTATATTGTACGGCGTAAACTTCGATAACCCCGGCACCTATTATATCGTCGTAGCACAGGCCAATGGCTGTACCGATTTTGGCCTGTCAATTACCGAAGATGAGTGCAACCTTAACCCATCGCTTTCGGGAGCCCTCTGCAACCCGCTCAACGGCTGTATCGACCCCTCCGGCTTACCGTCGGTGTTCAACTTCAACCAGGGGTTCCAGGATATCCAGTTCAACCCGGGGGTCAACGACGGGTGCTGGGTGAATACCGGTTCCGCCCAGCCCAACTACTACTGGTTTACGATAGAAGCGCAGGCCGCCGGCCCTTTTGGCTTTATTGTGCAGGCCGCCAACCCAGGTGAAGATTCCGATATCGACTTCAACGTCTGGGGCCCCTTCGACTCCGAGCAGGTGTGTGAAGACCCACAGGCTATTATCAATTACATCAACACCCATCAGCCGGTCCGGTCGTCATGGGCCGGCGGCGCCGACCCTACGGGCCTGGCGCAGGTCAACGCAGCGGGTGAACCCGTTACCGACGCCTACGATTGCGCTCCTGTTCCCGGGGCCAACGGGGATGATTTCGCATCCGTGATCAACTGCCAGCCCGGCCAGGTTTATGCCGTGTTGATCAACGACTGGGGCAACGACATCGAAAGCGGCGCTATATCGGTCGACTGGTCGCCCTCGGCTTATGATGTGCTGGCGCCTATTCCTACAGTGGTAGTGAGCAACGATACGGCCATTTGTTCCGGCGAATCGGTGCAGCTGCTGATCGAAAGCTCCATTGACAATATTACCTGGCTGAAAGATACTTCCACCCTTTCCTGCCTCACCTGCCTCGACCCCATAGCGACGCCTCTGGAGTCTACTATCTACGTAGGGGTCGTGGACGCGGTATGTTATAAGGATACGGTCGAAGTGCTGGTACAGGTTTACGACGTCGATGCCGGGCCTGATGTAACGGTATGCCTCAACGAAGAAATACAGATCGTGGCAGGAAGCAACTTCCTCAACGCCACTTACACATGGGATGCGCCTGCCGGTGTCAGCCTTAGTTGTACCGACTGCGCCGCGCCGCTCATCGTTGCCGAGCAGCCCGGGGTTTATAACCTTTCCGTGACCTTGCAAGGGCCCAGTTGCACGCTTGCCGATGGAATGCAGCTCACCGTCCTGCCACAGACGGCAGCGCAGTACAACATCAGCGACGACCAGCAGATCTGCCAGGGTGAAACGGCAAATGTAGGTGGTGCAGCAGTGCCCGGCGTGTCGTATGGCTGGACGTCCAACCCTCCGGGTTTCGCTTCCAGCGAGGCCAACCCGCCAGTGATGCCCGATACGACGACGGTATATTACATCAGCGCCAATAACGGCCAGTGCCCGGTGCCTTCTCTGGATAGCGTTCTGGTCGTCGTCGATATCCCCCCGGTAATACAGATCACCGGCGATACGGCTGTATGCCAGGAAGAGCCCATCGTGCTGGGCCATACGGCGGTTGAACCCGGTGTTACCTATACCTGGAGCGGCCCGTCTACCATAGAGGACGTTACCGACCCGAACTCCATCGCCTTCCCGGAGTCGGAAGGCGCCTACACCCTTACGGCCGTGCGGGGAGCCTGTACGGTCACCGAATCTTTTAACGTGAGTATTACCGAGATCGCCATTGATATTCTGGATGCCAATATGGGATTGGTGCCGGATACCCTGCGAATATGCAGGGGAGAGGAGGTCAACCTGTTCAGTTCCATCGTTCCTACGGATAGCACCACCCTATGGACGGGTACCGACCCCGGTTTCCCCGGCGCGCTGGCCCCATCCATAACGGTAATGCCCCAGTCGGTGGCCACTTATTACGCTCAGGTAGCCGTACCAGGCTGTTTCAAGATCGATTCGGTGGTCGTGTTGGTCGACTCTCTGCCTTACAATATGGAGATCATGCCGGCGGATACCACCATCTGCCAGGGCGAACTCTTGGTGATGACCTCCCAGATCTATGACCCGGCGGATTTCCCGGATGTCTATTTCCAGTGGATTGAAGGGCTGGGCTTCCAGACGCCGGATACGCTGTACAACATGGTCATTACCGGCCAGGATACCATCAGGTATGCCCGTTTTGCAAGGAATGGCGTATGTGTGGATACCAGTTTTGCCCAGGTCAATGTCATCAAAACGGACCAGATCACTATTGTGCCACAGGATACGCTGGTGTGTGCCGGCCAACCCGTTTTGCTGGACCTGCAATTAGGTTTCGAGCCAACCGAGATCGAATGGATGAGCTCCCCGCAGGGTGCGCTGAGTTGTACGGATTGCGAAGACCCTGTGGCCACGCCTACGGCCAATACCCTGTATACGGTTCAGGCAAAGGTTGAGAACTGTCCGGCCAGCGCTCAGGCAACGATAAGGGTATCGCAGCCACCGACATTAGGTGTTGTGCCCTTCCTGCAGATCTGCCTGGGTGATTCGGTAAGCCTCAACAGTGCCTTTGACCAGTTCTCGCTCTATGAGTGGACTTCGACGGACCCCGTTTTTGGGGTCGTCAACGACCCTGCACCCAACGTTTCTCCCACAGAAACCCAAACTTATACCGTTGTAGCGGATAATGGCATTTGCCCACCGGTAGAAGCGCAAACCACGGTTGAAGTCATCGGGCAGGTCGACCTTAGCGTTACGCCTTCTGCCGATTTCATCTGCGTTGGCGATGAAGTGACGATCACGGCTCAGGCCGACGGTGGTTCATCGGGGGATACTTTCACCTGGCAGGGGTCGGATGGCAGCCAGCAAACCGGAAATACCATCGTCGTTTCACCGGATGCGACGACAACTTACTCCCTCACGTATATTAGCGGCGCGGGATGTGAGGTCCTGACCGATGAAGTGACGATAGAGGTGGAGGATGGCGTAATTTTACAGGAGATCGGAATGGAAATGGATTCCACTGTGGCGACGTTATTCCTGGGCGATATGGTGACGCTTTCAACCGAATATATTTCGAGCCTGGAGAACCTGGTGCTCGAATGGTACCGCAATGATTCCCTGATCACTTCGGGAGTGGATCTTACCGTCTTGGAGGAGACGCTACTGCTCAGTGGCGATATCACCTATACTGTGCGCATAGAAACGCCGGCAGGTTGTATATATGAGGTATCAAAGACGATCACTGTGGAATCTCCCATAATCGATGTGCCCAACGCTTTTACACCTAATGGGGACGATACCAACGAAACTTTTGATATCGTATACCAGGGCCGTAGAGATGCCATTACGATCACGGAATTCAAGGTCTTCAACCGCTGGGGGCAGCTGGTCTATGACAACGATACGCCCGACACCGGCTGGGACGGCGCCTTTAACGGAACAGCCCAGCCTTCAGATGTCTATTTCTACATTATAAGTTATCGCCTGCTCAACGGTTTTGAACCGAAGCCGCTTAAGGGCGATGTGTCCTTGTTACGCTAGGGAGGAGCATAGCCTCACTGTTTCACGGTTTCATGGTTCCACTGGCCATGAAACCGTGAAACACTATATCCCCCCGCATCTTTACAGCGCCTCCTAGTCCTCAAACAGCCCTTCGAGTTCCTGTTCCGTTTGGCGCAGTTTTTCGCGGCATTGGGTAATGAGTTCGGCTGCGCGTTTGACTTTAGCGGAGAGCTCGTCGACGCTGAGGTTGTCTTCCTGCAGCTGAGCAACGATCTGTTGCAGCTCTTCCATCGCTTTTTCGTAGTTGATCTTCATTCTGTTGTGCTTCCTTTTACTTCACCTTGAATATCTCCATCCCTGAGGCGGGCGGTAAACTGGCTACCGGCGTCGAGTTCTTTGGCCGATGTTATGGCTTTCCCATCTTTGTAAATGATGCTGAACCCTCTTTTAAGCGTAGATTCCGGGCTGAGCAGGGCCATGAGCTGTTCCATCTGGCCGAGCTGCTGATGTTCGGCCCGGGCGCGGCGGCGGAAGGAACGCGGAATATCTTCAGCCAGGCTTTGAAGACGCAGTTGTTGCTGATGCAGGCGTTGCCGGGGTAAAAGGCGCAGGGCCTGTTCGATGCGTTCCAGCAGAACGGCCTGTTCGCGCACGCGATAGGCTGCCAGCAGGCTGAGCTGTTGCCCGAGCTGCAGCAGGCCGGACTCGAACTGCATATTTCGCCCGACGATAAAATCGGCAACGGCGGTCGGCGTTTTCAACGCGGTATGCACCACCTTGTCGAGCAATACTTCGTCCACTTCATGGCCGATGCCGCTGAGTACGGGCAGCGGCATCCCTGCAACCGTTTTACAGATCTCATAATCGTCGAAGGCGGCCAGGTCGAGCCTTGCGCCGCCGCCCCTGATGATGGCCACGCAGTCGAACCGCCACCGCTGTTTGGCTATCTTGTGCAGCTGATGGCTCACCTCCGCCGATACCTGTTCGCCTTGAACGGCGGCCGGGTACAGCTTGCAGCTGAACTGGTAGCCATAGGGGTTCTCCTGCAGGTGTTGCAGAAAATCCTGCAGCCCTGCGGCCCGCTCAGAAGTGATGACAGCGATGTGTTGTAATGCTCCGGGCAGCAACTGCCGGCGGTTTTTACCGATCAGCTGCTCGGATTCCAGGCGTTGCATGATCTCGCGGCGGCGCAGTTCCAGCTGGCCAAGCGTATAGGCCGGGTCGATATCCTGGATGATGAGTTTCAGGCCGTAGCGTTCGTGGAAGTCTACGCTGGCGAGCAGCAGCACTTCCATGCCCTCCTGTAAAAGTGCCGGGAATATATTGCCCGCTTTGCGCTGGATCTGGCGGGCCTGGCGCTGCCAGAGCACGGCTTCTGCCCGTGCTGACAGTTCACCCGGCCCATTGCCTTTCTGCACCAGGCTCAGGTAGTAGTGCCCTTTGGCCGTTCCAACCTGTGCGATCTCGCAGCTGATCCACAATGGGTCGGGCAGGTTGAGCGCCAATACCCGCCGGATGTATTCGTTGAGCTCGAAAAGGGTGTATTTTTCCACGGATAACCCTTGATTATCTTTAACCTTCTATCGGGCTTTCCTCCTCCGCTTTGGGGCGTTCGCCGAAGATCGCTTCCAGGTCTTTCTGGAAAACGACCTCTTTGGTGAGCAGGAGCTGAGCCAGTGCTTCCAGTTCGGTACGGTGCGCCTGGAGCAACTGTTTTGTTCGTTTATAGGCGCCTTCGATCAGTTTGCGGACCTCTTCGTCGATCTTTTGGGCAGTGGCCTCGCTGTAGGGGCGATGCAGGGATTGTTCATACTGGCCGGTGCTGTCGTAGAAACTGATATTGCCCAGTTCCTCGTTCAGGCCGTAGTAGGCCACCATCATATACGCCTGTTTGGTCACCTTTTCCAGGTCGTCGAGGGCCCCGGAAGAAACTTTGCCGAAGAAGACCTCTTCGGCGGCACGGCCACCGAGTGCGGCGCAGAGGCGGTCGAGGAACTGATCCTTGTTGTAGATGACGTTTTCCTGGGGCAGATACCAGGCTGCGCCCAGCGAGCGGCCGCGGGGGACGATGGAGACCTTGAGCAGGGTGTCTGCATTTTTGAGGTACCAGCTTGCAGTGGCATGCCCCGCTTCGTGGTAGGCGATGACCCGCTTTTCCCCTTCGGAGATGATCTTGCTCTTTTTCTCCAGCCCTGCGATGATGCGGTCGGTGGCATCGAAAAAATCGCTCATTTCAATGGCGTTCTTATCCTTACGGGCAGCGATGAGTGCAGCTTCATTACAAACGTTAGCGATATCGGCGCCGGAGAAGCCCGGCGTCTGTGCAGCGAGGATATCCAGGTCGATATCGTCGCCCAGTTTGAGGGCTTTGGTATGCACCAGTAAGATAGCTCTGCGTTCCTTGAGGGTGGGGAGCTCCAGGTAGATCTGACGGTCAAAGCGCCCGGGGCGCAGCAGGGCGCGGTCGAGGACATCGCCCCTGTTGGTGGCGGCCATGACGATGACCCCCGTATTGGTGCCAAAGCCGTCCATTTCGGTGAGTATCTGATTGAGGGTGTTCTCCCGTTCGTCGTTCGACTGCAGGGAAACGGCCTTGCCACGGGAGCGGCCGATAGCGTCGATCTCGTCGATGAAAATGATGCTGGGCGAATTCTGTTTAGCTTTCAGGAACAGGTCGCGCACGCGCGAGGCGCCGACGCCGACGAACATTTCCACGAACTCGGAACCGGAGATAGAGTAGAACGGGACGCTGGCCTCGCCGGCGACAGCCCTGGCCAGCAGCGTTTTGCCTGTACCCGGAGGGCCGACGAGCAGCACCCCTTTAGGGATCTTCGCTCCCAGGCGGGTATAGCGGCTGGGGTTTTTGAGGAAGTCCACGACCTCTTTGACTTCGACCTTTACTTCTTCCAGCCCCGCTACGTCGTCGAAGGTGACATTGCTTTGGCCTTTTTCAAACAGCTTCGCCTTGGATTTGCCGAAGTCGAAAATGTTGCCTCCTGCCGGCCCGCCGACGCCCCCGCCGCCCATACGGCGCAGGATGAACATCCAGATGGCTACGATGATCACCAGCGGAATCACCCAGGCCAGGATGCTGCTTGTCCAGTTGGTGCGGTTTACGTATTCGACCTCTATGCGGTTTTCCGAAGGAATGCCTTCCTGGGCCTCGTCCAGTTCCCTTTCAAAAGCATCGATTGACCCGATATTGAACTTGTAGTGCGGGCCTGAATCGCTGGGTTTTATGTCGGAATAGGTTCCCTGGCCGAGTTTGTCCTTTTTGATGTAAACTTCGGCCAGTTCTTTGTTCACTACGTTAATCTTGGCCACATCCTGATTGCCCAGCATCTGTTCTTTGAAGGACGACCAGGATATTTCCTTAGCGTTATCACTATTGAAATAAAAGATGATCTGGCCCAGGATAATGGCGGCGACGATCCACAGCAGCCAGGATGGAGAGCCTCCTCCTGGCCTTCGGTTGTCAGCTGGGTTTTGTTGCGGATCGTTATCTTCTCTGTTTTGCCTGAATTCTGCCATGCTTGTTTTTTGAACACTACTTATTTACGTAAACCCGGCGGCCCTGGGCTAAGTTCAGACGGGGCCCTCAAACCAGGCCGCTATCCATCTCATCACAAGCCAGGGGATAGATGGCGCGGAACAATTTTGCCGTTTCCCGAACCCGTAAGCGGGCATCCTCCCGCTTGCGGAAGTTCTTGTACATGCCGATACCGCCGCCGCCGCTGAGTTTACTCCACAGAGAGGGCTGGCTATCATATTCGATCTCTGGCATTTGGTTTACCAGGCCTTTGATCCTGCTGCTATAGAAATTGTCCGCCAGCCAGGCGCGCATCTCGCCGGAAAAGCGCAGGAAATTTGCCAGGGCGGATTCAAAATCGTCACTGTTTTGAACCTCATCGGCAAGCACCTGGATGGTTTGAAAATCCTGATGGAAACTAGGCATAGTTCTGACGGTCTGATGAGTATATTTCCTGGGCTTTAGATCAAGATAAGCCTTTTTTTTCATTTCCAGGTATTTCCCTGTCTTTCATCCAATCCAGGAGTGACGTCCTTGTGATCCCGGATTGGAATACCCAGCTCGCCACAATAAGGTGTGTCCCTCCGGGTATTGTTATAAACCGGGTCTCAGCCAGATTGCAGGCCAACATGCGGGCGGCGAAGGCCACTACGCTGTCATAAGGCACCATGCCATCCTTTTTTCCATGAATGATGAGTGTGGGTATATTCGTTCCTGCCTGAAGATAGTTGATAGGGCTGGCGTCTCTGAAAGTACCGCTATTTTGTGTGCCCGCGAAATGGCGTACGGGCACCATCCGGGGCATTTGTTCCAGGTTGAGCGGGGCGCCAAGGGTAAACAGCCCCCTGATCCACGTATCCGGCAAAGCTGCCGGCGGGCGGAACGCAGCCAGTGCGGCAACGTTGCCCCCGGCCGACATGCCGCCGATCACTACGGGGCAATGGGCAAGCCCCTTTTGGCGGAGGTGTGCGTAAGCAGCCTGGAGCAAGCGGTCCAGGTCATCCCTGATATGCAGGTAAGAATACCGGGGCGTGCGGCGATGTGATGGAAGCAATACCGCATATCCCAGCCGGCTGAGCATGCGTGCATGAGAACGGAATTGCTCAGGCCTGCCAAAGCGCCAACCTCCGCCGTGGAAGTACAGGACGGCAGTTTCGCCTTATCCGGGGGGCCGGCGGGTTGGTAAAATAGAAAATACTGACGGGCATGTTTCCCATAACTTACCCGTTCCTCCTGTAACCCTTTGGATGAGGTGGAAATCACTTGTAGCCAGAAAGGGGGGAGGTGCCACAACTCGTGGATGAAGTTTCCTTTTGGGATGAACAACCACCCCAGCAGATAGCATAGTGCGAGGACAGGCAGAAGGATAAGTATTTGTTCCATAACGTGCTTTACGGAAAATTAGTAAAGAAATGATTCTCTTTTTAAAGGGCGCAGGCATTCTTCCTGCGAAATAATATTTTCAATGCGGCATTCGCCTGGAATGCGGGGGGATTTATTACATTCACTTTTTCTCGAAAATAGCCGTTCCGGTATGAGGCTGCTGTACCTTTTGTTCGCGGGCATTGTGTTAACCCTGCCGCTTTACGGCCAGGGCGGAATGACAGATAGCCTCGAAGCAGCGGAGGCACTGCGGCAGGGTGATCTTTGCATCGCCTCGGAAGATTATCGTGCTGCCAGGGCCTGTTACGGACAGGCTATACCCTGGTACCTGCGCACCGGCCGCCGTTATGAACAGGCGTATCTCTATCTGTGGCTTAGCGAAGCCTCCTATTACCTGCACGACATGGAGCAGGCAATGAAAGAAGCCAAAGCGAGCCTGCGTCTCGCGGAAACTCATCTGAATACGGATACTCTGGCATTTTATTCCACCATTCTCCAGAACATTGGCCTGTTCTATTCCCGCCTTGGCGATTTCGACGAACAGATGCGCTATTACCAACGATCGCTCAGGGCGGCGCTGGCTTGTCGCGGGCGGGAAAGCCCTCAGGCTTCCGACGCCTATTTCAGCGTGGGGGCAGCATACGGCCGCCGGGGGCATTGGGGGCAGTTTATCTCCTATACGGATACTGCGCTTCAGATTGCCGAAGCGATAGGTTATAAGGAAGGCATTGCCTCGGCTTTGCTTAATTTGTCGTACGGTTTTGCGGAAAAAGAGGATTTCGACAAGGCCATACGTTACCAGCAGCAGGCCCTGGCGTTGACCGTATCGCGCACGGAACGCGCCCGGGGGCTGAACAACCTGGGCAGCCTTTACATCGATACCGGTGAATACGACAAAGCGCTGGAAATGCTGGCACAAGCTCTGTCCATGCGGGAAAGGGATAGAGGCCCGAACTACTTCTCAACCCTGCTCAATATCGCGAGGGCCTTGTCGGAAGCCGGCCAGGTAGAACAAGCTGGCCAACGCCTGGATGAAGTAATAGAAGGGCTTTTGCAGGATACAGAGCAGGACACCACTATCCTGCAGATCGCCTACAACTACAAGGCACGCCTGCTTGTCCTTTCGGGCCGAGCTGCAGCCGCTGAACCATTTATCCTGAACGCTATCGCTTTGCATGGGAAAAGGCCTGATGTGAACGCGAGCTCCTTTTTGGTAATGGGAGAAATGTATCTGGCGCAGCGCCGTTATGAGGAGGCGTTGGCGGCCGCCCAGCAGGGCCTGCAATACCAGTCGCCAGGCTTCATCCCAGAGAACATGCTGGAAACACCTTCCTGGAAGGCGATCGAAAGCGTATCGATGGGCAGGGCCCTGTTCGGGCTTAAAGGAGATATACTGCGGGAATGGGGCCTGTCGTCGGGGCAAAGCGCAATGCTGAGAGCTTCGCTGGAGACATTTTACCAGGGCGATTCGCTGGTCACCTGGTCGCGCAATTCCTATCAGAACAGGGCCTCCCGCGACCTGCTGGCGGCCAATGCCAATGAGTTGTATGCCGGCGCCCTGAAAACGCTGTTCCATCTGTACCAGGACAGCGGCGATACCGTATATTTCAACCTTGCCCTGGCGTATATCGAGAAAAACAAGGCATTGTCTGTGTTGGAAAACCTTAATGCCTTGTATGCCCGTTCTTTTTATGACATTCCCGATGCGTATGTGATGGCAGAGCAGTTATTGGAGGAAGATATCGAATTCTACCTCAGCCTGCTGAAACAGGCCCGGGATGAAGAAGAGAAGGAGCAGGCGGCACGGTGGGAAAGGGAGGTGTTCAAAAAGCAGCGGTCACAGGACAGCTTGATGAGGGCCATCCGGCAGCAGTACCCCCGGTACTACAGCATGAAACACGGCTACCAATTGGTGGCGCCTTCCCGCCTTCGAAAGGGCTTGTTGGCGGATGGAGAAACGCTTGTAGAGTATTTTATCGACGGCGACTCCGTTTTCGTTTTGTTACTTTCTGCCCGTCAGGCCCGCTTTTTTCATCTGCCGGCGCCTGCGCTGGCCGAACGGGTTGCCGAGCTGAGAGATGCAGCTATCCGCCGGTCGGAGCGCTTTTACACCTTGAGTTACGGCCTCTACCGGATGCTGGTGGAACCACTGGAGGGCTACTTTGCCGGCGGGAAGCTGGCCATTGCCCCCGACGGTGTTCTGGCTTATCTGCCATTCGAGCTGCTCCTTAGTCACCCGCCGCCATCCGTTGCAGCGATCAGGCAGGCCAGTATGCCCTATCTGTTGCGGCAGTATTCGATACGTTATTTGTTGTCGGCTAATACGGCGCTTCAGCCCAGCTTCCCTTCTGAAAAGAGGCGCTCTGCGCCTAAGATACTGGCCGTGGCGCCGGTATTCGGCGCCGGGCAGGAAGCCAAGGCCGGTGGTTTTTCAAGCCTCCCGGGGGCGCAGGCCGAGCTGGACAGCCTGGAAAGTAGTTTTCGGGGCTGGTATTTCAGAGCGGGAGAGGCTACGGAGGCCAATTTCAAGCAGTACAGTCAGTATGCCGACATCTATCACATTGCTACGCATGCGGAGGCCAACGACCTTCTGCCGGGCGCTTCCCGGCTCGTGCTGAATGCCGGTGCGGGAGAAGATGGCGAGCTTTTTGCCTACGAATTGTACAAACTGCATCTTCCTGCGGGCCTGGCCGTGCTCAGTGCATGCGATACGGGGATCGGTAAGATCAAAAAAGGAGAGGGCAGCGCCAGCCTGGCCCACGCATTTGCTTACGCCGGCTGTTCCAATCTGGTTATGTCGCTCTGGCCGGTCCGGGATCGGGCTACGCCCGTTTTGATGAAGCGATTTTATGACAACCTGGCGGCGGGTATGGAAAAAGCAGAGGCATTACGAGCCGCAAAGCTCTACTGCCTGGAATGGGATGAGCTGTTTGCCCATCCGTATTTCTGGAGCGGGTTTTTATATGTTGGCGACAGGGAAACGATGCCGCTGGAGCAGCGCGACAACCGGAAAGCCTGTTTCCTGGCCGGGCTGGCGCTCGGCCTGTTCCTGTTGGCGGTTATAGTTTTTCTAAAACGGAGCGGGCTAATTCGGCGTAGCGCCCATCGCCGTCCTTCAGCTCTTTGAACAATAGTGAGGCTTTATCTGTCTGGCCCCGTTTCAGGTAAGCAAGGCCGAGATACCAGGTTGCCGGGCGTTCGTATTCAATAGGTTTTGGGTTCGTTCTGACGGCTTCCAGGTGCTGGATGGCGCTGCCTGCGTCGCCTTTGCCGAGTAGCATAAGGCCAAAATAGAAACGCATTTCCTGGTCGGCAGGGTTCTCCTCCAGGTAAACGCGGGCCAGGGCCTCGGCATCCTCGTAGGCCCCGGTTTCGTATGCCTGTACGGCCGATGCCCGCAGGCCCATCGTTTTCGGGCTGGTAGCCCGCGCACCGCCGCCTTCGTGGATAGCGCTGGGGAGGTACTCGAAGTATTGGGCGTAGAGTTTTTCGTTTGAGGGATGGCGCAGGGAGACGAACAAGGCCGAGATGATCAGGATGGTTGCGCCGGCGGCGATGCTAAGCCTTTGCCGGAGGGAAAGGCTGAACCTTCCGGCAGCCTGAGGCATGAACTTTTGTTCAAGCCGGCGGAACGTATTATCGAGCGGTTCATCAGCGGGGTGGTACTGCAGCCCGTTGAGTGCCCGGGCGGAGAACTCATCCCATTGCGGGGAATGCTCGGCCCAGTCGCGTTGCTGCTGCCGGGTGGCCATTTCCTCGCGGGAAATGGATCTCTTTTTGGGGTGTAGGCCGTGGCTCATGCTAGTTTCAGTATTAGATTTTTGAGGTTGCGCTTACCATTCTGAATATGGCTCTTGACTTCATTCATGGAGAAGCCTGTGATGGCCGATATATCGAGGTAGCTTTTGTGTTCCAGGAAGAACAGGATGATGCATTTGCGCTGGCCTTCCTGCAATTGGTCGATCGCGTCGCTCAATACTTCGAAACGGCGCTCATCATTATTATGATCCTCATCCTGAGGAAATTCCATAAAGAATTCCTCATTAATTTCCTCCAGGCCGTCGGTTGGCAGCTGCGTTTTGTGTTTGAGCAGCTTAAGGCAATGATTGCGGCTGACAAAATACAGCCAGGGTTCAAAATTGTCGATCTGGTATTGGCTGATCTTGGCGGGCAGCGATTCAAAGATCTCCATCAGGCTGTCTTCGGCATCCTGGGGGTTCTTGAGGTAACTCAGGCAAAGGCCGTAAACCTTGTGGTAATGCCGCCGGTATAGCGCTCCCAGTATAGTGGGAGATGGCCGCCTTTTATAGGCTTCCAGCAAGTCCTTATCGCTGCGTTGATCTGTCCTGGATTTTCCAAAGGCCATGTATCCCTGTTTATTGAACTGCTCTAAAATAGGATAATTTACCAAACAAGCGCTTACTCTGAAGCAGGCATCCTTCGGAAAAACACGAAGCCGTTCTCTCCACCAATTTCTTCCATGGAAGGAATGTTCCTAAGATCGCGCGCCTTGTGCACTTTGGCCGCGATGTAGACGGGTTTGTCGATAGGCCCATAGAGCAAGCGGTTCTGACAAGCCGTATCGGCAAAACAAGCCTCGCCGGCGTGCATGGGCCTGCCGTAAAACAGGTGTACATAGGATTTGTATCCGTACACGTCCAGGTAGCAATCCTCATTCGACTTGCTTTCGAAGAAAGACACCGCCGCGCGCTGTGAATAACCCTCCACTCGTTTTACGAAGAAAATGAGCGTCAGCATGGTGAACACGGCTACGCCTCCAAAAAGCAGGAAAAAGCTGCTTGCCTGCCTGCCTTTTCGTTGAAGGAAAAAAAAGATGCTCAGCAGGGATAGCAGAAAGAGGCCCGGCAGCATCTCCAGGCCTGTCCAGTGGACCTCGGCCTCCAGGTTGCCTTGTGCAAAGGGGTCAACAACCAGCTTTTTAAAGGCTTCCGCCTGCATGCCAAGCACTGGGAGCGCCAGTGTAGCAAGCACGTACATACCGCCTATAGACCAGAGCCCGAAGCGCATCCATCCGTTCAGCCGGGCCTGCCCGCTGATCGTCTTCTCAATACTGAGCGCAGCAAGGTAGGTAAGCGGAAAATAGCAAAGCGAAGAATAGTGGACGATCTTGGATTGCACGATGCTGAACAGGATGAGCACCGTCCAGAAGAGGTATTTCATCCACCGCCTGAAGTCCTTTTCATAAGGTTTGCCTTCGTCAGGCAGCCTGAAAAAAGCCCTTATAGCAAAAATGGAGGCCGGGAAGCAGCCCACGAGCAGCACGGCAAAATGGTAAGCCGGAAACCCTTTGTGCCCGGCATCGGGGGTGCTGAACAAACGGTATTGGTAGCGGAAGAACTCCACGACAAATGCCGGGCCGTTGGACAGCACTTCGGCGCCGAACCAGCTAAGGGTCACTAAAAAGGCCACGGCAGTAAAAAGGAGAAACCGAGGTATGCTGACATAGAGGCGAAACCGTTGATAAACCCAGTATACCCCCATGGCCAATACGATGATGAGGTAGGCAGCCTGCCCCTTGGTGAGCATGGCCAGGCCGATAAAGGCGCCTCCGAGCATCAGGTGCCGGCTGGCGGAATAGGGCGGTTCGATGCCTTCGAAGCTCTCCTTTTTCCAATACGATAAAATAAAGTGGTACAGGCCCAGAAAAATGAAGAGGTTGAACCAGGGGTCAATGATACCCGACTTGAAGTACAGAAAAGGCAGCACAGAGCCGAAATAGACACCGGCCCATAAGATGCCGAAACGCTTACCTTTCAGGCGTTGCCCCATCCGGAATAAAAGTGCCAGCGTCAGGGCGCCACACAGGGCATTCGGCAGGCGGGCGGCAAATTCACCGACGCCGAACAGCTGCATCGATGCGGCCTGCAGCCAGAAGAACAGCGGTGGTTTCTGGAAAAAAGGCTCGAAGTTGACGTGCACCCTGGTGAAGTCCTTCAAAAGAAGCATTTCCCGGCTGATCTCCGCGAAGTTGGCCTCGTCCCAGTCGAAAAGATGGACGCCGCCCAGGAAGGGGATGAAAAACAGGGCGCCCAGAAGGGCGAACAGGAGCGGGTATCGGTCGCGCAGGGCTTGCCACATATAACTGCATACCTTTGATGTGGGGCAAAGATAGGAGAAGCCCCGCGTATTAGTACATCCAGGGCGACTTTTGCCGGAATTCGTCCAGTAGCTTCTTGCGCCAGGAATCCAGGGATATCGGTTTGCCGTTGGCTTCTATAGAAAGGATGTCGAGCACCTCATAGGTTTGGTGGCTGTTGTTCCAGCGGTAGCGCACCCGCAGGGTGGCAGGGTCCCGGGAGCCATTGTTGTCAAAGTCGTGTTGGGGGTATTCGGTGTGGATGTAGACCAGGTCGGGGGTCTGCTGCTTGCCGGGTTGGGGGATGGTTTTTTCAAAAAAGCCGAAGAAATTATTGACCTCCTCGTAGAAACCGGCCCGTTTGCGGTATACCGTGCCGGTACAGCCACCAGAACCGCAATGATTGGGGGACTGGATCTCCAGGAAGAAAAGCTGGTCGGGTGTGGCGCCGGGGCTCAGCGAAATGAAGTTGAATTTACACTGGTTACAGGGGAATGTAGTGCTGTTGGCGTTGGCAGCAGGCCCTTTTTGGGAGGTGCACAAGCCCAGCTTTTCCGCTAGTTCCACTTCCAGGCGGTTATGTTGAGCTTTTGCACATACCAGTGCGGTGAAAAAAAAGAAAGCGATCCCGGCCAATTGCCTCATAGTCTCTCAGATCAATAATTAATACGCGGTTTTTGGGGATGGGGCCCCTGAAAACGGTGCCGGCCTGCTTCTGCCATAATAATGGCATCGGCGGGGCTAGAAGGGAATACCGGCCTGTTTTGGGCCTAATTGGAGATGTCCTGTTAAATAGGGTGGTGGCTGTCTTGGCTTCAAAGATACCAGTTGCGGGGGAAAGCCGCTATTTTTTTGCCAAATTTAATTTTCCCGCAACCGAAACCAGTTGCGTTAGTTGTCTTCGAAGTCGAAATCGTCCATGTCGATATCCTCGAAACCTTCATCATCGCTGTCGTATTCGCCTTCCATGGTGTCGACAACAGCTGTCAGGATGGTGTATTCGAAAAATCGCTCGAAGAGGCTCCAGTCCTGGGGTTGAGGCCATGCTTTTTCGTCGGCACACCAGTCATCCAGCAGGTAGGAGAGGAATTCCTCGCAGTTTTCCCGAACCCATTCCAGCGACTCTTCAACAGAGTCAAAATCGGGGATGAGGAAGACGTCCTGGCTGTCGTGGGTGCCGAGTTCGTCGTAGTTTACCGGGTCTTCCGGGGAGATGGTATTGACCCAGTCGATCAGCGCTCGGGTCGGCCGGGTGATCAGGGCATTCCGGTTGATGGTGAAGAAGTCGTTCATGATCTTGCATTCATAGGTTCGCCGCCAAAGTTAGGGTTTGCCCCTGAAATTTGCTGCAGTTTTTTCCATCCTTTTTCGGAATGCCTATAATGGCTAATAGGTACCGCTTTTTGCAGCCTTTTCGAGTTCGAGGCTGGCCAGTATAAAGGGGGCTATGCCCTTAGGGTCGTTGTCGCGTATCGGTTCGCTGACGTAGTATTCGTACGAGCCATCCCGGTAGGGGTTGCCACCCAGCCCTGCGACGGCACAGCAGTTTTCCAGATGGACTTCTCCGGAGCCGTCCACCCGAATGACGTTTTCGAGTATACCGGCGAAGGCTTTTTCCGCAACCTCCTTGTAGTGTTTGTCCAGGTACCCATTGTTCACGCCTTTTGCCATCGCATAGGTAAACATACAGGATGCCGTTGATTCCAGATAGTTGCCTTCTCTGCCGGGCTGGTCGAGTACCTGATACCACATACCGGATCCCGGGTCCTGAACTTTTTCTACAGCTTCCATTGTCCGTCGGAGAACGGCTATGAGGGTGTCGCGTTTGGGGTGCCCTTCCGGGAAGAAATCCAGCGCGTCAACGAGCGCCATGGAGTACCAGCCTATGGCCCTGCCCCAGAAATTGGGGGAGAGGCCCGTTTGGGGGTCCGACCAGCGCTGGGATCTGCTTTGGTCCCAGCCGTGATAGAGCAAGCCGGTTTTAGGGTCTCTGGCATGCTGTTCCATCAGCGTGAATTGCAGAGCTATGTCGTCGAAAAGCGCCGGTTCATTGTTGCGCATGGCATATTCTGCATAGAAAGGGGCGCCCATGTACAGGCCGTCCAGCCACATCTGCCAGGGGTACCTGAGCTTGTGCCAGAAGCCGCCGTCTTTGGTGCGGGGTTGCCAGTCGAGCTGGTGCTTAAGTGTAGAGATAGCCGTTTTGTAATTCTCCTGGCCGGTTTCTTCGTACAGGCCAAACAGGAATTTTCCGGGGTTGACATGATCGATATTGAATTCGGTGAGCTGGTAATCCCTGATCGACCCGTCCGGATAGATCATGGTATCGGCGTAGGATTTCACATAGTCGAAATAGAGCGCTTTTTTACTTGCATCCCAGGTTCTCAGGATGGACAACATGATGAGGCCGTGGGTGTAATTCCAGCTCGGTTCTTTGCTGAAGTCGTTCATCCAGGCCTCCGGGCTTCGCTTGATGATAGATAAGGCCATTCGTTCTGACCACGGCAACTCGGTGGAAATGTTGACGGGCACGGCGAAGGCCTTGTTGTTGGTGGGTTGATCTGAGTTTTTACAGGCCGGGTTGGCGAGAAGCAGGCATAGAAAGGGAAGGAAATGGAAAAGCCGGAACGAGGTTTTTTCAATTCGTTTCATTGTGCTCTACATTATTTTGATGAAGCACCCCTGCGCGGGCCATGCCTGCGCAAGGGTGATATACAGGCGTATCATTTTACTACAGGAGGGGTACTCAGCGCTGATATCTCTTTGTTCAGATAATCCACAAAGGCTTCTTCCGAGCTGATGCCGCCAGGCTCCTGCTCCCAGGCGGCGAGAAAGTAATACGTCAGCGTATTGCCATCCGGCCTGAGCACGGCCACGTGGCTGTGCTCATCTTCCGTTGTTTGTATCAGCTGGCCCGTCCTGAAGAGGACTGCCATACCCAGGTTGTCGCCTGCCAGGCTCTGTTTGCCCCAGGTGGCCAGATAGCCCCATTCTTTCCCACCGTCGTCGTGCAGCAGGGTTGTTTCCTCCAGTCGAACAATACCGGTGCAGAGGTTAGGCAGCGGGTTGCTCATCATGACATCGTGCCGGGTGAGGCGGCTTCCCGCAGCGATGGACAATCTGGAAGTGACATCTGTCTTCTGGCTACCGGTATCCCAGCCATAGTATAAGGTTTTTACCTCACTCAGTACCGGGCCATTGACGGGGATAGAGCAAATGATGGAATCCGTTTGTGCTACCCTGGCCGCTTTTTCGCCGTCCCAGAACGCCAGTGAACCGATGCCCAGAGACTCGCCGACCTTTAAGATGTCCTGGCCCCAGCCGGAAGGTTCGTGGTAAGAGTCGAAGCCGTCCTGGCCAACGTCCTGGAGCACCATTTCGCCGGTTTTTTTGCCGAAGATATCGGTGGCATTGCGCCAGTCCAGATAAAAGCGGTATCCCACCTTATCGGATTCCCAGCCAGGGCCTTCATACCGGATGAACCAGGAGTGGTCGGTATGTTCGGGTGGCACCCTTAAGTAGTCGGTGTTCTGGAAACTGCCGTCTTTATATTCCCTGTCTTCCCAGTGGCCTCCAACTTTGTAGGAGAGCTCGGCCTGGGTGCGTTTCTTAAATTCCGGAACAACCTGCCCTTCGGCCAGGGGCTCAACCCAAATCGTTTTTGTCTCGTTGGGCCCCAGGTTGATGGTAAAAACAGCCACTACGGGCCCGTCGTCAGGCTTGATAATCTGGAACGGGATCGGTATCCCGGCATCGTCTTTGATCACTGAATGCTCCAGGCCTGGTATCTTATCCTTCCAGGCCTGGGCATCCAGGCGGATGAGTTCATCCACTAGGGGGGAATCTTGTGTATTGGTAATGGTAATAGCCACTTTATCCTCACTTCCAGCAGCTTGGTTGCTGCTGCAGGAGGCCGCTAAAAGTACGGTGAACAGGGACAGGTATATAAATTTCATGACAGATGGTTGTGTAGTATTGGCCAATTGCATTGTTGCAAGATTTGAAATTTGATCAGGCAAACCGGCGCATTTTATACCAAATGTTATTCAATTTATAACAAGCTCAATGCCGGTCAATCGCCTATGGCGGTGATCCTGAACCAGTCGTAATCCGCATACCCGCCGTCGTTCTTTTTTTCGGAACGGGTGCAGAATATTCCCACTTTGGCGCCGATCCATTTTCCTTCCCTGGCCTGGAAGGGCTTGCCAATGTCCGTAAACCGTTTTCCATCCGCACTGTAGCTGAACTGGCACAGGCCACCGCTGCGCACCTTTACCCTCAGGTAGGCGGCGCCATTTTCTACGGGCATCTTCGCTTCTTCCTGTTCGGGCTTGCCATGTTCCGCATCCCGGCACGACCGCCGGACAAGGTATAATTTATCACCGGTTTGTTCCAGGGCAAGATAGGCATAATCTATGCCCATGACGGTGATGCCGGTTTGCTCGCCGTCAAAATGGTGGTGGAAATCGAGCCTGGCGGTAGCGGTGAATTCAGGCGCGGGCAGTTTTTGCAGCAGCAGGTTGGGCATATCCCAGAAGTTTTTATAGCCTTCGGGTTGCACCACGGCGTTCATTCGCAGAAAGCCCATGGTATTGGTAAAGGCCCATTCGGCTTTCGGGTTGGCATGCCATTGCCACTGCTTACCCAGGGTGATCTCGTTGAACTCATCCGTAGTTTGCGGCACTTTGGCCGGGTAGGTTTTACCTATGGTGGGCATCTTCCAGCTTTCTACCGGCTCACCCGTGCCGTCGCCGTCGTCATCCCGGCCGATGACGATCCAGTCGTCCTTCCATTCAGCCGGCTGCAGGTGTATGATCCGGCCATAGGGTTGTTTTTCCTGGAAGTGTATGAACCAGCTTTCGCCGTTCTCCAGCTCCACCCAGGCGCCCTGGTGGGGGCCATTGGTTTCCGCCTTACCCTGGTGCAGGACGATCTTTTCTTCGTAGGGGCCGTAAATGTTCTTCGAGCGCAGCACGGTTTGCCAGCCGGTGGGCACGCCGCCTGCCGGCGCAAAGATGTAGTAATACCCGTTGCGCTTGTACATCTTAGGGCCTTCGATGGTGGGGTGGTTCTCGTGCCCGTCAAAAACCAGGACGCCATCGTCGAGCAATGCTGAGCCATCCGGAGCCATCCGGTTGATCACCAGAACGCTTTTGATGCCGGCACGGCTGCCTGCAAAAGCATGAACGAGGTACGCTTTGCCGTCGTCATCCCAGAACGGACAGGAGTCGATCCAGCCTTTGGCGGCCCGCACCAGGTGTGGGCCTTGCCATTTGCCGGCCGGGTCCTGGGTTTTGCACATATAAATGCCGAAATCCGGGTCGCCGTAGAAGATGTAGAACCAGCCGTCGTGAAAGCGGATGGAGGGGGCCCATACGCCATTGCCGTGCTGGGGTTTGTCAAAAACGTCAGCGGGGGGCTGCTGGGTGAAAACGTGGTTGATGATCTCCCAGTTGGCCAGGTCTTTGGAATGCAGCACCGGCAGGGCGGGCACGCAGTTAAAACTGGAAGAAACCATGTAGAAATCATCGCCGGCCCTCACGACATCGGGGTCGGAATAGTCGGCATAAATAATGGGGTTGCGGTATTTACCGTTGCCCGGGGTGGGGTTCCACACCTGAGCGTTTGCCTGGTAAAAGGAGAGGATACAGAGTAGGGGAAAGCAGTATTTCAAACGGGCCATAAGCAGTCCATTTTGGGTTGGTTCCAAAAATAGAGCATAACTTATGGCCTGTCTATTCAATAATTACCAAAAGCTGAGCAGGAACAAAAGGCTATAGCTAGCTTTTCACCGTCAGCACCACAACCGAAAACGGCGGCAGCTCCATCTCGATCGTGCTGCCGCTGCGCTTGAACTGCTTGTACTGAGTCGGGTGCACCTTGTCCGGTTGCTCGAAGGTGTTGTGGTCCTGTAGTTTTCCGGACCTCAGGATCTGGCCTTCGACGGACGATATGCCCAAACCCCGGAGTTCGACAGACAGCGTTTTCGTTTCTTTGGCGTCGATGTTGGCCACCGAGATGTGCACCAGCCCGGCATCATCCCGGGATGCAGAAACCGACAATGCCGGCAGTTCGCTGTCGCCCAGAACGTAATCGCAGTTTTGCAGCTCGGTTGGCAACAGGAGTGCATCCTGGTGTACGTTGTACATCTTCATGACGTGGTATGTGGGCGTCAGCAGCATCTTTTCTTCATCGGTAAGGATGACGGCCTGGAGCACGTTGATGGTTTGCGCCAGGTTGGCCATGCGCACCCTGTCGCAATGGTTGTTGAAAATATTGAGCGTCGCAGCGGCGATCATAGCGTCGCGCATGGTGTTTTGCTGATACAGGAAACCGGGGTTCGTGCCGGGTTCCACATCATACCAGCCGCCCCATTCGTCCACGACGAGCGCGACGCGTTTGCCCGGGTCGTATTTATCCATGATGGTGGAGTGCTTCTGCACCAGTTCATCCATCTGCAAGGCCTGTTTCATGATGGTGAAATACTGCTGCTCGTCGAACCCCGTGGCCGAGCCCTTTGCATTCCAGTCGATGACGGAGTAGTGGTGCAAGGCCACCCCGTCCAGCATGCGGTTGGGTATATCGCGCATCAGGACTTCCGTCCAGTTGTAGTTGCTCGAACCCGCGCCCGAAGCGATGCGGAACAGCCTGCCGGTATTGGTCCAGTCGCTCATGAACGTGGCGTATTGCCGGTAGATGTCGGCGTAATATTCCGGGCGCATGTGCCCGCCGCACCCCCAGGTTTCGTTGCCTACGCCCCAGTATTTAACATTCCAGGGTTTCTCTCTGCCGTTCTGCCTTCTCAGGCTGGCCATGGGGCTGACGCCGTCGTGGTTCACGTACTGTATCCATTCGGCCAGCTCCTGCACCGTGCCGCTGCCCACGTTGGCCGACAGATAGGGTTCTGTGCCGAGCAGTTCGCACATGTTCAGAAAATCGTGGGTGCCAAAGCTGTTGTCTTCGGTAACGCCGCCCCACCAGGTGTTGACGATAGTAGGCCGCTCCGTTTTGGGCCCGATGCCGTCTTTCCAGTGGTAGGTGTCGGCAAAACAACCGCCAGGCCATCGAAGGTTGGGGATCTTCAGTTCCTTGAGCGCCTCGATCACGTCGGTGCGCACGCCGTTTTTATTGGGGATGGCGGTATTGCCTTCACCGACATAAAAACCGCCGTAGATGCAATGCCCAAGGTGTTCGGAGAAGTGGCCGTAGATGTGGCGGCTGATGGTGTCTTTGCCCAGGTCGGCATTGATGACGGCCCTGCCTCGTGGCGAGTTTTGTGCGGCCAGGGAAAGCGTAAAAATGCATAATAACGCTATCAGGGATAGTGTTTGAGTTGATCTCATGATGTCTGATGTTATAGGGTCCAATAAATAAAAGACGGAGCAGGGAAAAAGATAATTCATCCATTATCTTTTTCCCTGCCCGAAAGAGAAATATCCATACTAGCGCTTACCAGAACCAGTAGTATAGGATCAGCAGGATCAGGCCGATCACGGTGGCACTGATATTGAATGCCCGTCCGGTGGAGAACATCTGCTTGTTGAGTAAGATCCCCTTGTCATGTGGAGCGCCTTTGGTTTCCCAGTAACTGATGGCCACCATAATGGCCATGGTGGAAAGCCACGTCCACATCATCTGGTTCATGAAGGGCAGATGCAGGAAAATGGGGCTGTCGGACCAGCCGTTGGGCGCCACCTTGAAATAAAGGGCTATAGGAATAGAAAGGATAGCGCCCCAGATGGCCGCTTTGTTGGTCGTTTGTTTCCAGAACAGGCCCAGCATGAATACGGCCAGAATACCCGGGCTGACGATGCCGGTGTACTCCTGTATGTATTGAAAGACCTGCCCCAGGTTCTTTAATTGGGGCGCGATCAGTACAGCGATCACCAGAGCGGCAGTTGCCGACAGACGGCCTACCGATACCAGCCGCTTTTCGGAAGCCTGCCTGTTGAAATAGGGCTTGTAGATGTCCATGGTGAAAATAGTAGCGGTGGAGTTCAGCATGGAAGCCAGGGAAGAGACGATGGCAGCGGACAGGGCGGCCAGGACCAGCCCTTTCAGGCCTGCCGGAATGAAGTGGCTGATCAGCCAGGGCGCAGCGTTGTCGTTGATGATATTCCCTGTGGCCCCGATAAATGAGGGGTCGGCAGTAGTCGCGTCAACCACGCCTTCAGGGCTGGAATTCAACACAAAAGCTACTATGCCGGGGATAACGACGATCAGCGGGATCAACAGCTTCAGGAAAGCGGCAAAGGCGATCCCCCTTTGCGATTCCCGCAGCGATTTAGCCGCGAGGGTGCGCTGAATGATATACTGGTTGAAGCCCCAGTAGTAAAGGTTGGCCACCCACATACCGCCGATCAGGACGGCAAGCCCGGGGAGGTCCCACCAGGCGTCTTTCCCGTTCGGCGTGATGACCTCGCCTTTTTCAATGATCATGGAAAACTTTTCGGGCACTTTTTCATAGATCACTTTTAAGCCGGCAAACACCCCTCCATCGGGCGAAACGTGGGTAAGCGCGATATAGGAGGTGATCAGCCCTCCGGCTACCAGCAGGACCACCTGAATGACGTCTGTCCAGGCCACTGCAGCCAGGCCTCCCCATAAGGAGTATACCGCTGCAAATAACGCCAGGGCAATGATACAGGTCAAAAGCAGGGATCCGTCTCCATTCCCGATGATGGTATCCAGGGCAGTGGCGCCCAGATACAGTACCGAGGTGAGGTTTACAAAAATGTACAACCCGATCCAGAACACGGCCAGGATGGTCTTTAGCTGTTCGCTGTACCGCTTTTCTACAAATTCGGGTATCGTGTAAAGCTGTTTATCAATGAATATAGGCAGGAAGAACTTGCCCACAATGAGCAGGGTCAGGGCTGCCATCCACTCATACGAGGCGATGGCCAGGCCGATGGCAAAGCCCGACCCGGACATCCCAATGAATTGTTCGGCCGATATGTTGGCGGCGATCAGGGAGGCGCCTATGGCCCACCAGGGCAGCGATTTGCCGGCCAGAAAATAATCTTCGGAAGTTTTGTCTCCCTTCCGGGTCACCCAGAAGGCGATGCCAATGATCGTCACACCGTAAGCGAGGAAGATCAGGTAGTCGATGGTTGCAAATTTCATTTTCTGCCTAAGTTGGTTTTATGTAATCGCTAATTCTTATAGCGAAAGGTTACGAAAAAAGCTGATTCTTTCAATAGTTTGAGGCGGCTTTTTTTGCAAGGAGGCGCCAATGTTTACCCCAGTTCCCGCATCCTTTCAGCCGCCTGCTCCGCTGTAATGTCCCGCTGAGGGTTGGCGAACATCTCATAACCCACCATGAATTTCTTTACGCTGGCGGAACGCAGTAAAGGCGGATAAAAAGACATGTGGAAGTGCCATTCGGGGTGTGGCGCCCCATCTGTAGGGCTTTGGTGTATGCCGGCGGAGTAGGGGAAGGAGGTGTCGAACAGCCTGTCGAAGCGCTGGGTAAGATCTTTCAATATCGCTGCAAATGCCCTTTTTTCCGCAGCTTCCATTTGCCCGATATGCTGCCTGTGCCGCCTGGGGATGATCATGGCCTCGTAGGGCCAGACAGCCCAGAATGGGACGAGTGCTACAAAATCGCCGTTCTGGCATATCAGCCGTTCTTTAACTTCCAGTTCCTGGGCGAGGTAATCCTGTAGCAGGCTCCTGTGGTGAGCCTCCCAATACTTCGATAAATGGGCCGATTTTTTGGCTACCTCCTGTGGGACGGAAGCCTGGGCCCAGATCTGGCCGTGCGGATGCGGGTTGCTGCAACCCATGATATCCCCTTTATTCTCGAAGATCTGGACGTGCTGGATGAAATTCAGAGCGCCGAGCTCCATATATTCTTTTTGCCAGAGGGCCACTACCTTTTCTATGGCCTCTACGCTCATGTCCGGCAGCGTGAGAGAATGGTCGGGCGAAAAGCAGACCACCTTGCAGATGCCCCGTTCTCCCTGGGCCAGGAACAGGCCTTTTTCAAAAACGCCGTCGCTGCTGTCCGGTAATAGCGCGGCAAAGTCATTGACAAAGGCGAAGGTATCCGTGTAGGTGGGGTTCTCATGGCCCCCGGCGCGGGTGTTGCCCGGACAGAGGTAGCACAGAGGGTCGTAGGAAGGGCGCGAAGGCCCGGTAGTTTTTTCAACCTTACCCTGCCAGGGCCGTTTGGTCCGGTGGGGAGATACCAGCACCCATTCTCCGGTGAGGATGTTGTAGCGCCGGTGCGGGTCGTCGGAAAAATTAATCATAACTTCAGAGTTGGTAGGGTAAAAAAAGTCTGAGTGCGCGTATAGCTACCACTGCTCATCCTTACAGAACTAATGACGCGCCGTCTTCAATGCTTACCGAATAGGGCGTCAGGCCAATGCCGAAACGCGCCCTGTAGGCATGGGCTGCAGCCTCTGCGAATTCATCACGCCGGGCTTTTTCGATAAGGTTGAGGGTGCATCCGCCAAACCCTCCGCCCATCATCCTGGCGCCGAGAATGTAATCCTTGTTCAGGGTTTGTTCTACCAGGAAGTCCAGTTCGGCGCAGCTCACATCATAGTCGTGCTGCAGGCTGAAATGCGACTGGTACATCAATCTGCCCAGTTCCTGGTGCTTGCCTGCGGCCAGGGCCTTTGTCGCTTCCAATACCCTCTGGTTTTCACTAACCACATGGTGGCAGCGCCGGAAAATGGTTTCCGGCATCGACGCCTTATGTGCGTCGAGCTGCTCGGTGGTGACATCCCGTAGATGCGTAATGCCAGGGTGTTTTTTTTGGAACAGGGCCACGCCTTCTTCACATTCGGACCGCCGGGTATTGTATGCTGAGGAAGCCAGTGCGTGAGATACGTTGGTATTCAGCAGCAGCAATTGATACCTGCCAAATTCGAGCGGGTAATATTGGTAATCCAGCGACCGGCAGTCCAGCAGGATGGCCTGCCCTTTTTTGCCCATCATGCTGGCAAACTGGTCCATGATGCCGCATTTGATACCCACGAAGTTGTGCTCCGCCTTTTGGCAGGCATATATGAGCTGGGCCTGGTTAAATCCCAGCTGGAACAACTCGTTCAGGGCGTATCCCAGGCTGCATTCCAGGGCGGCGGATGAGCTCATCCCGCCGCCTATCGGCACATTACCCTCAAAGCTGCAGGTAAACCCCTCGATCTTTCCGCCGAGTTGCTGCAACTCGTGCACCACGCCCATGATGTAGTTTTGCCAGCCTGATGGCAGGGGGGCGAAGTCTTTCAGGTTGAAGGAATAATGCTCATCGAGGTTGGCAGCTGTTACAAGGCATTGGCCGGGGCTGCCGTTCTTTTGAATGGAAACGGTGATCTTTTTATCCACTGCGGCAGGCAGCACAAAACCGTCGTTGTAATCAGTGTGCTCTCCAATGATGTTGATCCTTCCCGGAGCATAGGCCCGTAAGGGTTCAGTGATATCTTTTGTGTTCATCGCCAATGATTTTGCTTATCCCAAAATACTGTAATCCCCGGCTACGCCTAGCATTAATCCCCGTAATTCCGCCAGGCCTCTGAGCCTGCCGACAGCCGAATAACCGGGGAAGGGCACGTGTTTGTTCAGGTCGTCGAGCATTTGGTGGCCGTGGTCGGGGCGGAAGGGTAGGGAAGAGGCCTGCCCTTCTTTTTCCCTTCTTCGCACTTCTTCCACCAGGGCTTTTACCACCTGCAGCATATCGACGCTGCCATTCAGGTGGTCGGCTTCGTAGAAGCTGCCGCCTTCCTGGCGTTGAACGTTGCGAAGGTGGACGAAATGAAACTTGTGGCCGAGCCGCCTTACGATACCCGGCAGGTCGTTCTCCGGGCGCGGGCCCAGGGAGCCGGTGCAGAACGTAATGCCATTGGAAGGGCTGTCGACGGCATTGACGAGAAAGGCCAGGTCGGCTTCGGTGGAAACCACACGTGGCAGGCCGAAGATGGGGTAGGGCGGGTCGTCGGGGTGGATACACAGCTTGATGCCTGCCGATTCGGCAACGGGCACCACCTTCTGCAGGAAATACTTCAGGTTGTCTTTTAACCTGTTGCTGTCGATGCCTTCATATTTTTTCAAAAAGCTCCGGAAATCCTCTATCCCGATGACATCAAATGTGCCTGGCAGGCCTGCGAGGATGTTGTTTTGAAGCGACTGCTGCTCTTTTGGGGTAAGCCCCTCCAGAAAGGCGCGGGCCCTGGCTTTTGTTTCGGTATCGTATTCCGCTTCCGCTTCCGGCCGCTTCAGCATGTACAGGTCGAAAGCCGCCAGGGCGGTTGCGTCGTACCGAAGGGCCTTCGAGCCGTCCTTGACGCGGTAGGCCAGGTCGGTTCGGGTCCAGTCCAGTACAGGCATGAAGTTGTAGCAAATGGTATCGATGTGGCAGGCAGCGAGGTTCCGGATGGTTTCACAATAATTGTCGATATGGGCTTCCCGTTCGGGCAACCCCATGCGGATGCTTTCGTGGATGTTGACGCTTTCCACAACGGCCCATTTGAGATTGCGGGGCCGGCCCTCCGCTTCGTTCCATTCGATCAACTTCTGCCTTTTCCGTATTTCTTCTATAGGCCAGGCTTCGCCAACGGGGATGTGGTGCAGGGCCGAGACGACTCCTGTGGCCCCGGCCTGTTCGATATCGTCAAGCGAGACGATGTCATGGGGGCCATACCAGCGCCAGGATTGAATTAATGCCATAAGGTTATATCTGTTTAGCAACGATCAAAAAATTCAATGGCCAGCCGGCTTCTCCAGCGACGAGCCGGGACTAAGCGGAAGATGCCAGTTTTCCGGCGCTTCGGGTTGGCCCGGGTCGTAATCCGGCAGCCCGTCCACAAGATAATCCGCCAGGCCGAGTTTGTTGGATTTGATGCCCTCTACAATACATTTCGCCAGTTGGTAAGCTCCGTAATCGTTGAAATGAGAATCATCGGCCAGGGCTTTTTCCTGTCCAGGGAAGGTTCCGGCGGGGTAGTGTACGAATGCTTTTTTAGAGCCCTCTGGGCCCAGGGCTTCAAAAAGCAGTTTGCTCATGGCGTTCAGGCCGATGAGCGGCACCTGTTCTTCGCGGGCTACCTGGCGCATGGCTTCCGGATAATCGCCGTGGGAGTTGATGCACGAACCGCTGTCGTCGAACGTCCGCCGGTTTACGGGCGTGACTAATACCGGCAAGCCTCCTTTGCTGCGGGCTGCGTCGATGAAGCGTTTGAGGTATTCCTTGTAGCCGGTGAACGGCTCTACATAAGCGCTGCTTTCCTTCTTCTGGTCGTTGTGGCCGAATTGGATGAAGAGGTAGTCCCCGGCTTTCATGGTGCTCAGTATCTTTTCCAGCCTGTTTTCCGCAAGGAACCTTTTTAGCGATTCGCCCGATTCGGCATGATTGGCAATGGCGGTATGCCCGGCTTTAAAAAAGCGCGGCAGCATCTGGCCCCAGGAAGCCCATGGCTCATCTCTCTGGTCTGTGACCGTCGAATTGCCTGCCAGGTAAACCGTTATGGCATCCTCTACAGGTGTGATCTCCAAAGCGCAGACGGCGGGCTGTTTTCCATTAAACTCCAGGGTTAGCTGCTGGTCCCAGTTAAAATGGCCGAGCTCTCTGGAAGTCAGCCGCACCTCTTTGCCGGAAGAGATGGTTTTATAACGGACATTAACGGTGGCCATGCAGGTTATTACTTGCCCTGGCCCTGTTGTGACCCCCTCCAGCATCAGCCGCCTGGATTCTGCCTTGATAACCATCTCTGAGCCGCTTTCCGTACCGCCTAAGATGAATTTTACATTGTAGTTGCCTTCCGGCACGTCGACAGCGAAGTAAAAAGGCTCGTCGCTTGTGCAAAGGCCTGCCGTCAGGGCATCTCTGCTCTGCCGCTCAACGCCTGCCAACTGGGCGCCTTCGTAAAAACCATAACCGCGATCAGATGAGTAGGCCATGCCGGGCAAAACGCGGGTGTATCCTTTCCCGAGTTTTCCCGGGCCAAAGTCGAAGCGGTAGGAAGGCCTGGCTGTTACCCGGGGGCTTTTTTTTACCGGTGAACAGGCAAGAGATAAGACAAGGAGAACGAAAAAAACAACAAAAGGGCTTTTGATCTTCATCGTCTGTAATCTGTATTGGTATAAATCACCCGGTATACAAGCTTGCGGCCACCTTCGGCCTGCCTCAGCTCTCACAGGGTTCCGCCATGTCCAGCCCGTATTGCTGTGCGCATTCCTGCAGGGCCGGTACAATAGGCGGATAAAGTTGTACCCCCTCCTTTTTCTGCTCTTCGCGCAAGGCGCGGGCCCGGCTACCCGGAAGCCTGACGGGCGTGCCGCCGGCCCTGGGCGGGCTCGACAGGCACGCCTGCGCCAGATGGCCCATTTCTTTTTTCAGGTACTCCAGCCCGCTGAAAGCTTCCGGGTTGATCACCTGCAGGAATACGGACCCTCCCCACCGCGTGGGGTGTTCCGCCCGGCCATAGCCGCAAAGGCCGTTGGTGAGCGCTTCGACCAGGAGGCCCAGGGCAAAACCTTTGTAACCGGTATCCAACCCTCCCAGCGGTAATATCGTGGCGGGTGGGTTCTGGAAAAAAACTGCGGGGTCGTCGGTCAGCTCGCCGCTGCTGTCCTGGAGCCAGGGGTGAGGGAGGCGTGCGCCTTCCCGGTGTTTCTGCACGACCAACCCATTGGCTGTGGCAGACGTGCTGACGTCGATGATGATGGGGCCGTCCGGAGTAGGGATGCCGGCGGCAATAGGGTTGGGGCTATAGGTTGCAGTCAGCCCTCCGAAGGGCGCCACCGTTCTGTTGATGGGGTCGGAGCAGGACAGGATCACCAGCAGGCCCTTGCTGGTTAACAGTTCTGGATAGGCTGCCAGGCAGGCGATGTGATGGCTTTTCCGGATGACACCTGTGACAACGGGATAGCTGGCCGCCCGCATTGCTGCCAGCTTAAGTGCCTGGTGCATCAACCAGGGGCCGGGCAGGTAGCCGCCGTCCCAGGTGAAGGCCTGGCCCAGGTCCTGCACGGTATCCGGTTCACCGGTTTTGGCCATGCCGCCGCCATCCAGTTCTCCGAGGTAGGCCGGCAGCAGTGCCAGGCCATGTGTGCTGTGGCCCATCAGGTCTGCTTCCACCAGGGTTTCTGCTACTATGCGGGCCCGTTCTTCTGCCAGCCCCGCCTTTTCCAGCAGAGCAGCGGCAAGGTGCACCAAATCCAGATGTCGGTACCGGAGTTCTGGCATGAGCGGTCGGTTTTAGGGCATCAATTTAATGCTTCTGCTGCATCTTTTCGCCATCAGCGGGAAAGTATGGCGAAGGGGTATGTGAGCTTGCGGCCAGGCTATCGATGCGGGCCACCACTTTCGGGTATTGGCCAGATATGTCGTGATCTTCGGCAGGATTCTTCTCGAGATCATACAATTCCCAGCCCAGTTCCGGCGGCCGTTTAATGCCTTTCCAATGCTTCCACCGGACGGCCTGCTGGTAGCCCGTTTCGTAAAACTCCCAATACAGATGCCGTTCCGGGAGCTCCCAGTTGCTGCTGTTTTGAAGGAATGCCGGCGAGATG
Source organism: Lewinellaceae bacterium (assembly GCA_020636255.1). Taxonomy (GTDB): domain Bacteria; phylum Bacteroidota; class Bacteroidia; order Chitinophagales; family Saprospiraceae; genus JACJYE01. The sequence goes on along the minus strand of JACJYE010000004.1, from coordinate 251,049 downwards.
TCAGTGCCATCGATATTATCGGGAGAGGCGACGCCTGCCAGCGAGGCGAGGGTTGGCAGCACATCGGCAAAATACCAGGGAAGCGTACTGCTTACTCCGGCGGCTACCTTGCCGGGGTATCTTATGATCATGGGGACGCGGATACCGCCTTCGTAGAGGTCCCTCTTGCGCCCCCGGAGGCTACCGGAGCTGTCGAAGCGCCCCTGCCAGAACTGGGCAGCGCCGTTGTCGGAGCAAAAGAAAACAATGGTGTTGTCGTCCAGGCCCAGGCCTCTGAGCTGTTGGAGGATACGCCCCACATCCTCGTCCATGAGCGTCACCATAGCGGCGTATGCCCGTTCTTCGGCAGCCCAGTGGGTGCTGTCGGCATATAGGCCCATATCGGGAATCTGGTATTCGTCGTGGGGGAGGGTATAGGGCAGGTACAGAAAAAAGGGTTCGTTTTTATGCCTGCTGATAAAATCGAGTGCGTAGTCGGTGAACAGGTAGTGGACGTATTCTTTCTGCGCACCGTTCTGGTTGCCCCTCAGCACTACTTTAGAGGTATCTTTCCAAATATATTCGGGGTAGTAGGAATGCGCACGGCGTTGGTTCAGAAAACCGAAGAACTCGTCGAAGCCCTGATCGTTGGGCAGCCCTTCGGTATCTGGCTCGCCCAGGCCCCATTTGCCCACCATGCCGGTGGTGTAACCAGCCGCTTTGAGCACCTCGGCGATAGTCGTATCCCGATGTAATAGCGGTATCCTGCCGGGCGCTCCGCCCAAACCGACGACGCCCCCGATGCCGTTATTCCCTCTTACCGTTGTATGCCCGGTATGCTGGCCGGTCATCAGCACCGACCGGGAGGGGGCGCAGACCGTTGAGCCCGCGTAACAGTGCGTAAAGCGAATACCTTCGGTTGCCATCCGGTCAATGTTAGGCGTTTGGATCACCTTTTGCCCATAACAGCCCAGGTCGCCATACCCGAGGTCGTCGGCTAAAATGAAGATGATATTGGGCTTGGGGTTTTGTACCATACCCTTGGGGTGGGCTGCGTTGCGGTTGCACCCCGTCGTTATCAGCGTCAGGGCAGTAAGCAGGGTGAGGTAGGCCGGAAGGCGGAAGAGAAATGTCGTCATAACAGAATGTTGCTTAAATGAATGGTCAATCCGTTTCCGGCAGCCCGAAATAGAAGTACAAAGACCGCCGTATCGGCCCGTCGGCCGTGTTCAGCTCACTATGGGGCCCCAGCCCTTCCGTTTTGGTGTCGAGCCCGGTGGCGAGTTTGGTGCCGATTGGCGGTATGCCATCCAGGAATGAGATATCGCCGGGGGGGAGCACAGGGTGCGGCGCCGGCCCGGAAAGGCCGTAAAAGTCGAAAAGGCGCACAAAAAGCCCTTCATCCGGGCTGGTTACCAGGAATTTGCCTTCTACGGTGTTGAACAGCATCCACGTAATATTGGAATAGTAACCTTTGAACTCGGGATAGGCCCATGGGGTGCTGCCCGTATGGGTATTGTTGTACATCGTCTCCCAAACGCCTGTAGTGGCGCCCTGCATGCGGTTCTTCCATACGCGATAGGGGCCGTCGCCCAGCCACCTGGCGCCGATGATATTGGATTCCGGGTAATCGAAACTGATACCCATGAAGGGGTATTGCCCGTGTAACTCGTATTCGTATTCCAGGCGGAGCCAGCCGTTGGGGAACATCTTCCAGCGGGTAAACGCCAGCTTGCCCTCGTATCGGAATTCCAGGGTTTCGCCGTCCGCTTCGTGGTAATGCCGCCAGCTTACCAGCTTCGCCTGCCCGCTGGCCAGTAGAGGGCCATTGCCAAAGGAGGGGTTCAACCCGCGTTCGTATTCCACCTTTTCCAGCAGGCCGCTGTTTTTGCTGAAGCTGGCCCTGATGGCATTGGCGCTTAGCACAAGCGTAGAGTCCCCCTCTTCGAAAACGGCATCGCCTTCGCCTGATGGGTGGCCAACCAATTGCCGGGCCCATTCGCCCTGGCTGCCGGCCAGCCAGCACCACGACAGGGCTTCCTTGCCGTCGGGCCCCAGCGCTGTCAGCATCAGGGCGTCGTAATTGTTCCATCCTTCGGGAAGCGGAAGCTGCAACCTGCCCTTTTCACCAGGGCCCGTTTTCGGGCCGGCGAGCGTGAATGAAGCCTTTACGTCGTATCCCGCCTCCCGCGCCGCTGGAGGCCTGAAATTCACGAGGCTGCCTTTGAACGTGCATTGCTCCAGGCTGGTAAAGTGGTATCGGTTCTCAACTTCAACCTGCCCGTCGAAACCCTGCGGCAGTTTTTCCATGCGGATCACGATAGGAGAAAAGATCTCTTTGATGGCATAAAAGCTGCCTTCTTTTTCCCGGTGTGGCCCCAGCACGCCATCCGGCGCATTGACCCTGTTGACGTCGATGTAACCGTTGAGGTCAGTCCGCACTACCCCCTCGTCGAGCAGGGCCCATAAGAAACCGCCGCCGGAGCGGGGAGATTGCCACATCAGCTCCCAGAGATCGTAGAGCCCGGCGCCGCCGCCGCCATCGTCCTGGGCATGCAGGAATTCGGTGGGGATGTAGATCAGGGAATCTTCCAGAATGTTCCTGGTGCTGTAGTATTTTTCGTAATGGTTGGTCTCTATACCGTTGTAATCGTTGCCCGGGCGATGGTGGGCGTGGATGACCGGCCGCCTGGATGGGTCGTACAACAGAAAATCGTCGTCGAGTTCCTTGTTCGTACCGCCTTCATTGCCATTGCTCCAAAAGATGATGGATGGGTGGTTTACGTCGCGTTGCACCATTTCACGGACGAGTTTTTCGCCCACATCCGTATCGTAGGCATTTTGCCAACCCGCGAGCTCGTCGAGGACATACAGGCCCAGGGAGTCGCATAGTTCCAGGAACGCCCTGTCGGGAGGGTAGTGGGAACAGCGTACGGCGTTCATGTTCATGGCCTTCATCAGTTCGATATCCATGCGGCCGATGCCCCTGTTCAGGGCTCTCCCGGTTTCGGGCCAGAAGCAATGCCGGTTGATGCCCTTGAATTTGATCTTGACGCCGTTGATGTAAACGCCGTCTCCCCGACGGATCTCTATACTGCGAAAGCCGAAAGTTTCCGTGGTTTGGTATAGCGTCGTACCGTTCTCCTTCAGGCTTAGCTGTGCGGTATAGAGGTGTGGGGTTTCTGAAGACCATAGCAATGGGTGAGATAGCGCGCATTCCAGTTTTGCCTCTGTAGCCCCCTTGGGTACTTTTCCTTCCTGGAGGGCAACAGCCTTACCGCTGGCGTCGAGGATGGCCAGCGTTAGCTCGCGGGGGCCTCCGATGTTCTTGAGAAAAACGTCGATGGCAAACCGGCCCGTTGCGTCAGCTGCGATAGCCGTTCGTTCGATGTGTTCTTTCGGGAAGGCCTCGAGATAGACGGGGCGGAACAGGCCGCCGAAAATCCAGTAATCCGCATAGCGTTCGGCCTGGTTTACCGATGGGTTGGAGGACATTTTGCTCACGGTTACGTCCAGCTGGTTGGGCTTGCCATAGAGCAGCTTATCCGTTACGGGATAACGGAACCGGTAAAAAGCGCCCTGGTGTTTGGGCCCTGCCGGCTGGCCATTGACGGACACTTCGGTATCGGTCATGGCGCCTTCAAAAACGAGGTATACCTCTTTCCCGTTCCAGCCGGCCGGCGCCTGGAAGCTGTGCCGGTAGATCCCTTGCTCATCGGCAAAGCGAAAGTCTTTGCCATAAGTCCGGTAATCGCGGCCGTAGTCGTATTCGCCAAAGCCCTGCTGCTCCCAGCAGGAAGGCACTTCGATCGTCGTCCAGTAACCGCTCTTCCTGCCGCCTGTGCAGAAGAACGCCCAGGTTTCCGTATGCTCGTTATCCGTTCCTGAAAGGAAAAGGGTTTCCCGCTCCAAAGTGTTTTGAGGCTGTCCCAAAAGGGCCTGCATAAGGAAAACCTGCAGAATAATTAACCACAAAGATGCGGAGTGGTACCGGGTTTTCATAGTCAAAGGATTTGGCGGCTGGTCGAAACTTGCGGGGCAACCTGCTTTACTGTGCCCGTTTGATCCAAAAAGGAGCTATCGCGAACCAGAGCAGCATGCCTATCGCCATAAAGGTTTTCTGAGCCTGGTTCGACAGGCTGCCGGTAAAGACGAGTACGGGGGGGATCAGGGTCAGTGCCAGGCCGCTGAGGGCCAGTATGCCGAGTGCGGTTTTTTTCATGATAACCGGGTTTTAAGTTGTTTGGAAGGCTGGAAAAAATAGCTCAGGCCGATATACAATACCACGGCGACAAACCAACCGGGAAGCCCAAGGAAAAAGATCTCGACGCCCAGTGCATAGTTGATGAAGAGGCATGCTGCCAGGGTGAGCACCCAGGTGCCCGCTGCCGCCCAGTTGATATTCAGGCCTGCTTTTGCAGCAAACTCGCCTTTCATGCCCAGTTTTGGCAGGATGTAGAAATCGATGAAAATAATGGCGCCCATTGGCATGAGCAACAGGCCGTAAAGGGCCACAAAGTCCAGCAGCCGCATCACCAGGGCCGGAAAACAGGCGGCCGTTGTGGTGATAAGCCCTACGATCAGGGTGACCTTCCACGTTTTGGAGTTGGGCATGATGGCCTGTATGGCCAGCCCCGCGCGGTATATCGTCGGGTTGGCGGTGGTCCACCCGGCGACGATCACACAGGCTGCGCCCGTGATGCCTGCTGCATAATAGGCAATAGGGCCCGGAGCGAATTCAATGCTGTTCTGGCTCTTGTGCAGGAAAACGGCATACAGGATACCGGAAGCCAGCCAGGCGAAATAATGGCCTACGTACATGCCGCCCGCCGAAGCGAAGCCCGACTTCCAGCTTTTGGCGTACCGGAAGATAGAAAGGTCCGCCATGCCTATGTGCATGGCCATGTTGCAGAACCAGGCGAAGAACATCACGTGCCAGAAAGTGAATTTGGATTGCCCTTCCAGTGGCGTGCCGGTCCATATACTCGACTTGGCTACCGGCCAGAAATCACTTACGCTTTTTACGCCCAGTTCAGGCAGCACGGCGATGGCAGCAGCCAGAAACACCAGGATCATCCAGGGCGATGCTATATTGGCGAAGCGGGAAACCTGTTCGTATCCCAGGGTTGCAATGAGCGTGGTAACCGCTCCCACAGCCAGTACGATAAGCACCCACGACGGGCTGCCTGGAAGCCAGTCCGTCAGCTTCGCCATAGGGATGTTAAAAGGGATCCCTACCGCAGTGGCCGATACGGCGATCATCGAGCCTGCCAGGAAGCAGAACATCAGCGCGTTTACCAGGTTGTAGACGAGGGTGAGCTGCTTGCCGCAGATCTTCTCCAGTTTGAAGTAAAGGGTAATACGCTCTTTAACGGCGATGGGAGCGCATAAGAATGCCCAGCTGAGCACGGCCAGAAGGTTGCCGATCAGCAGCCCGAACACCAGGGCGCCGGCACCTACGCCGTGTGCGACGAATAAGGGCCCGATGACGAATTCGGTCCCGGCGGTATGCTCACCGGCATACATGCCCAGAAAGCTGCGCCAGCCCTTGAGTTTGGATTCCGGCACCGGCTCTTTTTCATATTCCTGGACACTTTCCAGCCGTGCAGTCAGTTTGTCGAGTATCATGGTCCTTGGTTTTGCTTGTTACGGTTTGTTATAGTCTGTTCAGTCCGTCCTGGGCAGGAGGATGACGGCCAGGCTGCGGGCGCCCTGGGCGCCTATGACCAGCGATTGTTCGATATCCGCCGTTTTGGAAGGGCCCGCAATAAACAGCCCGAAACCGGTGGCGTTTACCTGTATCCGGCTGTAGGCTTCGTGCATATTGCAGACCAGGTCTTCCGGGGCCAGCACGATAGCCAGGTGTTGTGTGATAAAGGGAAGGACTCGGTGCCCGCAATCCGCTTCGCTGGCCCAGATAGCGCCGTTCTCGGCCACGCCGAGCTGCCCGCGTATAACGGCTGCGTCAACGGGTTCCAGTTTTTGGGGCTGCCCAATATCCGACAGCCTGACGTTACCCTTTATTTCCGGGAGGGACGAGGCGATGATCTCTGCATCGGGAAACAGCGTGCTGGCCAGGGCGGGCAATTCATCAGGGCTGCTCGCTTCTATTACCCTGCCGCCGCCGGCCTCCACCATAGTAATAAAGGTGGGCAGCAGTTCGCCCTGTGCGTAAGTAAAAGCAGGAATAGAGGGCAGTGCTGTTTCCGCCGGCTTGTTCTTTCTTATTGCCGCGATGATCTCATCCTTGCTCATTTTTTTATCCGGTTTTTGTGATACCATTCTTTAAAGCTCTGTTCCGGTGGCTCGGGCAAATCCCGCCCTTTACCCCAAAGGTTCAGGCTGTTGTAGAGCATAAACCGTGGCAGGCGCCGTATGGCCCACCGGGCCAATTTTCCAAAAGCGCCGTACCATTTCGGCCGGGCAAGCACTAGGCCTGCCCAGCGCATCCCCTGTTTTTTGGCCACGGGCAAATGCCCCGCTTTCGCGATGTCCTGCCGCCAGTTGTATAGCTGTTCATGGATGTTGATCTTCACCGGGCATACGTCGGAGCAGGAGCCGCACAGCGTGGACGCAAACGGCAGGTTACTGTATCGTTCGAGGCTGATGCCGGGCGTCAGGATGGACCCGATGGGGCCGGGTATGGTATAACCATAACTATGCCCGCCGCTGCGCCGGTAAATAGGGCAGGTGTTCATGCAGGCCCCGCAGCGGATGCATTTGAGGGCATTGCGGTATCCCTGCCTGCCTAACTGCGCCGAGCGCCCGTTGTCAACAATGACGATATGCATTTCACCGCCCGCTTTGGGCCGGTGGTAGTGGGAGGTATAGATCGTGATGGGCTGGCCGGTGGCGCTGCGGGCCAGCAAACGGGTAAAAACGCCGAGGTGCTCAGCGCGTGGAATGACCTTTTCGATCCCCATGCTATGGATCTGTAGCGGCGCCAGGTGCACCCCCATGTCCGCATTGCCTTCATTGGTGCATACGACGACGCCTCCGGTTTGCGCGATGGCAAAGTTGACGCCCGTAAGGGCGGCCTGTGCCGCCAGGAATTTTTTCCTCAGGTGCTGGCGCGCCGCTTCCGTCAGGTATTTCGGGTCGGAGGCGCCTTGCTCCGTTTGCAGTTTTTCGTGGAAGAGCTCGCCCACTTCTTCCTTCTTGAGGTGAATGGCCGGCATGACGATATGGCTGGGGGGCTCGCCCTTCAGCTGGATGATCCGTTCTCCAAGGTCGGTGTCGACGACTTCAATGCCGTGTTCGGCCAGGTATTCATTCAGGCCGCACTCTTCTGTAAGCATGGATTTGCTCTTCACCAGCCGTTTGACTTCGTGGGCGATGAGGATGCCGTGCACGATGCTGTTGTGCTCGGCTGCGTTGGAGGCCCAGTGGACATACACGCCATTTTGGCGGGCATTGGCCTCGAACTGTTCCAGGTAGCCGTCCAGGTTCGACAGCGTGTGCTCCTTGATGCCGGAGGCGAGCTCCCGTAGCGTTTCCCATTCGGGGACACCGTGGGTGGCCTTGTCCCGTTTGGCACGAACGAACCAGAGGGCCTCGTCATGCCAGTCTGCGCGCGCTTCGTTGCGCAGGAAATCAGCGGCCTTGTCTGCGTGTTGCTTCATAATGGCGCGCCGTTTAGTATTTCTGCAATGTGTTTCACCCGGATGTTTTTCTTCTGCCGCCTGATGATGCCTTCCAGGTGCATGAGGCAGGACATATCGCCGGCGGTTAAGACTTCTACGCCTTTGCTTTCGTGGTCGGCGATCCGGCTTTTGCCCATCTTCACCGAGATATCCGGCTGGTTGATGGCAAAAGTGCCGCCGAAACCACAGCATTCGTCGGGGCGGCTCAGTTCTACCAGCTCTATGCCGTCTACCAGGCGCAGCAGAGCTTCCAGTTTGGAATTCGGTTCTACTACCCGTTCTGTGCCAGAGCCCAACCGAAGGCCCCTCAACCCATGGCAGCTCTGATGAAGGCCCACCCTGTGTGGGAAACGGCTGTCGAGCGAACTGACCTTCAGCACATCATGCAGGAATTCGCTTAGGTCCAGTACTCCGGAGCGCACCTTTTTCACTGCTTCGGTTTGTTCGATAATATCGTAATGCTTTCGGACGTGGTAGGTACAGCTGCCCGAAGGCGTAACGATGTGGTCGTAAGCCTGGAAGGTATCGATGAAATGGTGATAAGTGGCGATGGCATCCCGTTCGCAGCCGGTATTGGCCATCGGTTGCCCGCAGCAGGTCTGCCCGGGGGGGTATTCGGCCTCGCAGCCTAGTTTCTCCAGCAATTCGAGGGTAGCAATGCCTACCTGGGGGTAGAATTGGTCGATATAACAGGGGATGAACAGGCCTACTTTCACGGGTGGATAGCTTTTTGTTTTTGCGGGGAAAAGTTCTCCTGCAGAAAATCTTCGCCGACCGCCTGCCGGTTGGCGGCCATTGCCGCTCCAAGCGCAGAGCCCAGAGGCGATTCCGTGCTGATCAGCTCGATATCCTTTAAGGAACGGGCCAGAAGCTGTATGAACAGTTCGTTGTCGACGAACCCTCCGTCAATATAGGCCTTTTTGGCCTGCGTTTTACCTTTGGCAAGGTATATGGCCTCTGTCTGCAGTAACACCAGTTCTCTTGCCAGTTGGTGAAACGCTTCTTCGTAAGAAGAGAACAGGCTCAGGTTGGTTTCGCCCGCGGCGTCTTTTTCATGGCCAGGCCTTCTGATGCTTTCCCAGCGAAATACAGGTTCCTGCAGCCGCTCCAGCCCTTTCAGGATGGCAACGTCCGGTTTGACATGCCGGTGGGCTTCATAGGGTTTATGGAAATAGGCCGCCAGCCTTTGGGCCCATATCTTGTATTCGTTGCCGAGGAACAGGCGGGCTGCCCGTACCGGCCTGCCATCGGCCCGCATAAAGTGGAGGCAGTCCCGGTGCAGGTCTTCGACGTTTAAGGTTTCCGTACTGAAGGGGTTAAGGGTTATGCTCCAGGTACCTGTTGAGGCCAGCAGGAAAGGGCTTTTGTTGGCCATGATGTAGGGCAGCAGTGCCGCTGAGCTGTCGTGTATGCCTACGCCCACCTGGATGGTTTTTTCCTCAATACGCGCTGTTATAGTCGTCGTCGTGGGCATGATCGGCGCCAACAGCGTATCGAGCCCTTCCTCCCGGGCCCATTGGTGGTAATCATTGGCCTCGAAATCCCACAAGCCCGTATGGCAGCCTATACTGGTATATTCACTGAATTGCTGCCCGGTAAAAAGAAAGGAGCAATACTGAGGGAAATGAAGCGAGCGATGGATGCGGGAGAAGGTTTCCGGTTTCTGGTGCTTGAGCCAGAATAGCTGCAGCCCTGAATTGAGCGCGCCCATAACCGGCGACGCAGTCCTGGCCGCCCATTCATCAGCGGGGCCGTATAAGGCGAAAAAATCCTGGAGGGTTTGCTCAGGTAAAGGCTTCAGGTAGTTGTACAATGGCGCGACGGGCCTGCCTTCTTTGTCGAGGTGCACGAAAGAAGCGCCATAGGTGGAAAAATTGAGGTACCGAATGTCGAATTCGGGCCGTGCCAGGGCTTCCTGCAGCGTCTCCTTCATCCATGCCGTCAGCAGTTCCAGGTTCTCGCAAGGAAAGCCATCCTCGTCGGTGGTTTCCTCAAAACGGCTGTAGGCCCGGTATACTTCCCGGAACTGGCCGTCGAAGAGGAAGAACTTCTTGTTGGTCTTTCCGATATCAAAAATGGCCGTTACTGTCATATCGCCATTTGTTTATAGGCCGGTAGCTATTGTGGCTTTGCCTCTTTCCCTGGCCAGCTGGCTGCGAACATCCAGGCTGCGATAAAGGGCAAGCGGGCCGAGTGCCGCACCGCTCCTGTAGCGGGCCTCGCGAAGCAGGGGGCGGGCGTCGGTCCTGAAAGCATCCTGCAATACCTCCTGGGCCCGCGTTACGTCATTCGCTTGCCGGGCTTCTTCCAGGGCATCTGTATCGATCATCAGGGCCTGGGCGTAGGCCAGGCGTATAGCCTCCAGGCTCTGCAGGAGGTCTTCGAGCGGGTCTTTGACGTTATGGCTGGCGTCGATCATCCAGGCCAGCGGCGGGTTGCCGGCCGTATTGTTGGCCATTCCGTATACCAGCTCGTTAAAGATGAGGAAGAGCTGGTAAGGCTTGATGCTCCCTACCGTCAGGTCGTCATCGCCGTACTTGCTGTCGTTGAAGTGGAAACCGCCGAGCCTGCCCCGCATCATCAGGGTGGCGACGATTTGTTCGATATTCGTATTCGGGAGGTGGTGGCCCAGGTCGACCAGGGTGAAGGCCCTGGGGCCGCATTCGGTGGCCAGCAGATATGAAGTGCCCCAATCCTGGATCACGGTACTGTAAAAATTGGGTTCGTAGGGTTTGTACTCGATGTACATTTTCCAGTCGGCCGGCAGGTGGGCGTAGATCTTTTTCAGGCTGTCGAGGGTGCGTTCCAGGGCATGCCGAAGGTTGTGTTGCCCGGGAAACGCCGCTCCGTCGGCCAGCCATACCGTAATGCTTTTGGAGCCCAGCGCTTTGCCCGTCTCGATGACTTCTATATTGTGTTGCACGGCCTGTGCTCTGACGGCGTCGTCGACGTGGCATAGCGAGCCGTATTTATAGCTGTGTGCCTGCCCTTTCTGGTCCTGGAAAGTATTGGAATTGACGGCGTCGAAGGCGAGCCCCAGTTCAGCGGCCTGGGCCCTGATGGCTGCCGCATCGCCGGGGATATCCCAGGGGATATGCAGCGATATGGCCCCTGCCGACCTGGTGAGTGCATGGAGCAGGCCGACATCTTCGATCTTCTGTTCCAGGCTTCCAGGCTCGCCGATGCCGGAAAAGCGGCCGAAGCGCGTACCTCCGGCGCCCAGCGCCCAGCTAGGTATGGCCGTCTGAAGTTCTGACACTTGTTCTATGATCTTATCGGCATCCAGCCCTTTTTGCGCGAGTTGGCGTTGGAGGTAGGCGAAGGCTTCCCTGTGGTTATCCAGTAGCAGTTCGTTGTGGGCCGAGATATGAGGCGCTTCAATTTTCATTTCCTTGTGGATTTAAAGGTAGCGGCACCCCATTGGATGCCGCTACAGCCCTAACCAAATAAAACCAAATTATTGAATGTATGAAACAATTGGCTACCTGACGAATGCCGCTTCGATCCCGCCATCGACGTTGATGATGTTGCCCGTGCTTTTCTGCAGTATGGCCACCAGGGCGTAAACGCCATTGGCTATATCTTCGGGCAGGATGATCTCGTGCAGCAGGTTTCTCTTGGCGTAGTGTGCGGGCAGCTCTTCAACCTTGATGCCGTATGCTTTTGCCCGCCCTTCGGCCCAGGCGCCTTCCCATATCTTACTGCCGATGATCACACCGTCAGGGTTGACCGTATTCACGCGGATCTTTTCTTTTCCGAGCTCGGCGGCCAGCAGGCGCGTCATGTGCTGTTGGGCCGCTTTTGCCGTTCCATAACCTACATTATTGGGCCCGGACACCAGGCCGTTCTTGCTGGCTATATTTACGATGTCGCCGCCTATCCCTTGTTTTCGCATCACTTCCACACCCGCCTGGGCCATCAGGAACTGGCCCTTTACGAGTACGTCCTGCAGCAGCGACCAGTCTTCCAGCTTTGTATCCTCGAGCGATTTGGAGATGGCCAGGCCTGCGCTGTGCACGACGATGTCGACACCGCCGAATTCCAGGCAGGCTTTGGTGAAGGCTGCTTTTACAGAATCGGCGTCACTGACGTCGCAGCCCGCGTAGGTGGCCACATCTTTGGCGAAGGAGGCGCTGGCTTCTTTTACCCGGTCTTCGGCGAGGTCGGTCAATACCACGTTGGCGCCTTCAGCGGCCAGCTTCCTGGCGATGGCCTTTCCGATGCCGCCCCCTGCGCCGGTGATGATGGCGACCCGGCGCGAAAGCAGTTTTTCAGCGGGCTGGCGTTGTAGTTTAGCTTCTTCGAGCAGCCAGTATTCGATGTCAAAGGCTTCCTGGCGCGGCAGGGCCGTATACGATGAAATGGCTTCGGCGCCGCGCATCACATTGATGGCGTTGATGTAAAACTCGCTGGCCACCCGGGCCGTTTGTTTGTCTTTTGAAAAGGTGAACATGCCTACGCCGGGGTAGAGGATGACGACCGGGTTGGGGTCGCGCATTGCCGGGCTGTTCGGGTGCTTACAGCTTTCGTAGTACTGCGTATAGTCCTTGCGGTATTGCTCGAATAAGGGCTCGATCTGTGCCTGTACGGCCGCGTGGGCAGCCAGCGCAGCGTCGGGCGCCAGGTTTAACACCAGGGGCATGATCTTGGTGCGCAGGAAGTGGTCGGGGCAGGAAGTGCCGAGCGGGGCCAGTTTTTGCAGGTCTTTGCTGTTGGTAAACTCCAGCACGCGGGCGTCGTCCGTAAAATGGCCGACCATTTTGTTATAACTGGAGCAAAGGCCTCTGAGGATGGGCGCCAGGGCGGCAGCCTGCTCTTTGCGCCTTTTCTCGGGCAGGCTGTCCAGTACCTGCCCGCCGAAAACCGGGCGCTGCCTGCCGAGGTGTTGCTGGATATAAACAGAGGCCTGTTCGATCACCTCAAGGCTATTCATATAACATTCGTAGGAGGTGTCGCCCCAGGTGAACAGCCCGTGGTTGCCCAGGACGATGCCGCGGATGCCGGGGTTTTCGGCCAGGCACTGTTCCAGTTGGAGGGCCAGGTCGAAGCCGGGGCGTTGCCAGGGCACCCAACCCATGGTATCTCCCCAGATCTCCCGGGTGATGGCCTGGCTGTCTTTGGCAGCAGCAATAGCGATCAGGGCATCGGGGTGAAGGTGGTCGATATGTTTGAAGGGGAGCAACCCGTGAAGGGGTGTGTCTATGGATGGCGCGCGGCTGTCGAGGTCGTACAGGCAGTGGTTGAACAGGGCCACCATCTCATCCTCGTACTGCAGCCCGCGGTACACCCTTTTTAATGCCCGAAGCCTGTCGGTGTACAGGCCGGCAATTCCTTTGCGGGTGAGGGTGCCGATATCGCCGCCGGAGCCTTTGACCCACATGACCTCAACCTCGTTTCCGGTGAGAGGGTCCGTTTCTATCGTTTTACAGCTGGTATTGCCCCCGCCGAAATTCGTAATGCGCAGGTCGGCGCCCAGTATGTTGGAGCGGTATAGGAAAAGAGCTACTTCATCGCCTTCGAGCGCGCTGGCCCGCTGTTCATCCCACAAATACTGAACATGTTCAAAAGTTTTTACTTTCATGGCGAATGTAATTTTTTGTTTTGATGAATCTGGCGCTTACCAAATCTAAGTTAAAGATTCTGCAGAGCTATTCTGCACTATTCTGGCTTCGATAAAAAAGTGTTCTGTACTGTTCTGTTGGAAATTTGCGAAAGGCTTGTTAATTTAGGTATACCACAGTTCGCTGGACTGCCTTATTTTAGAGCTTGTTTGGAGGCCAGACGAAGCGGGATTCATTACCCATGTTTTTAACCCTAGCCAATATGGGATTCGTGATTAAGATAAACGAATATTCGAAAACCCCTAAATACAAGCAGATCATTAATTCTATCATCTCAGGGGTAGAAAAAGAACAGCTTAGTGCAGGTGACCAGCTGCCCTCCGTCAATAGCCTGCTGATCAAGTTCGATATATCCAGGGATACTATCGTTAAAGCCTATGAACATCTAAAAGAGATCGGCATCATCGACTCCATACCGGGAAAAGGCTATTACGTCAAGAGTACGAACTTTAGGCAAAAAGCGAAGGTCTTTTTGCTTTTCAATAAGCTCAGCGTCCATAAAAAGATCATCTATGACGCTTTCACCCACACTCTGGGCGACCAGGCTGCCATCGACTTCTTCATTTATAACAGCGATTTTCGGCTGTTCAAGAACCTGATCCTCGACCACAAGGACGATAACTATACGCACTTCGTCATCATTCCGCATTTCCTGGAAGGGGGAGAGTTCGCTTCGGAGTTCATCAACCAGTTGCCAAAGCACAAGCTGATCATCCTGGACAGGAAGGTGGAAGGGATCACAGGGGATTATGCGGCGGTGTACCAGGATTTCGAAGAAGATATTTACCGCGTTCTGGTCGAGGCGGTGGGCTTGCTGGAGAAATACGGCAAGATCAAGCTCATCTTTCCGCCTTATAGCTACCATCCTCAGGAGATTGTAGCTGGTTTTGAGCGCTTTTGCACTGAATACGCATTCCGCTATTCTGTCGTCAACGATATTTCCATTGAACCGATCCAGGAAAACGAAGTATACATCAACCTGATGGAGGATGACCTCGTGACCCTCATCAAAAGGGTAAAAGGCATGGGCCTGAAAGTCGGGCGAGAAGTGGGTATTATTTCCTACAACGAGACGCCCCTGAAAGAGATCCTGCTGGATGGCATTACCATTATTTCTACCGATTTTCAACAACTGGGCGAAACGGCGGCGCGCCTCATTCTCGAAAACGAGAAAGCGCATATCGCCAACCCCTTCCACCTGGTGGTCCGCAATTCCTTATAAGCATCCCGCAACACCCACGAGGCCTATACGGGAAGCACTATTTTCTTTTCCATTCCGCACTTTTACCGCATCATTCGCACAGAATAGTACAGAACAGTTTTTGCCGGAATACAGAATGGTACGGAATAGTTTTAATCTTCCCGGCTTCTACCTTTAATGGAATAATATTTCGCAATAGCAAGGCAATTCAAAATCATACCCAATGAGTAGCGACTTTTTTGGATTATTAATCCATTTGTTAACCATACAATAAGGCTTTACACAAGGCCATGCTGCCAGTTGAAAATTTGACAAACAAAACAGTTAGTTTATGAATCCGATTTCTAAAACAATGATCAGGCCAAGATGGTATCTGGCCATTGGCGTACTCCTGTTCGCACTGCAGATAGGATGGGGCCAGCGCACTGTATCAGGGACAGTGCTCGACGATGAAACGAACGAACCCCTGATCGGAGCCAACGTCCTTGTAGGAGGCACCACCACCGGTACCGTCACGGACTTTGACGGCCGGTTCACACTGGACGTGCCCGAGTCGGCAACGATGTTGTCGGTCTCCTACACAGGGTATCAACCACAGGACGTGCCGATAACCGGCGCTGATGTCATAACCGTACGCCTCAGTTCCGGTACGATCCTGGACGAGGTCGTTGTCATCGGTTATGGTACGCAAAAACGGGCTGACGTCACCGGCGCTATCGCCCGTTACGATGCCGAAAACCTCGATGAACGGCCGTTGGCCCGCATCGACCAGGCCCTTGTCGGGCAATTGGCGGGTGTGCGCGTACAACAGACCAGCGGCCTTCCAGGAGCCGGCTTTCGCATTCAGGTCAGGGGCACCGGGTCTATTAACGCCAACAACCAGCCCTTGTATGTCGTGGACGGCTTCCCGCTTGAAGTGTCGGAACAGTCTGCAAGCGGCGGTTTTGCCAATGGCAACCCGCTGGACAATATCAACCCCAACGATATTGCTTCCATCGAAGTGCTGAAGGATGCCGCTGCGGCTGCGATCTACGGCTCCCGCGCCTCCAACGGCGTCGTGTTGATCACGACAAAAGGGGGTAAATCGGGCAAAGCCCGCATCAACCTCAACGCGAGTTATGGTTTCCAGAAGACCGTTAAAAAACTGGACATCCTAAATGCGGAAGAATGGGTTGACCGCGCATCGGAGATGATCGACGATGCCTGGGTGGCATCCGGCGCCGGCCGTACCCGCGACCAGACCTCCGCCGAGCGTCTGGCCATACTGGGTAGTTTTAACCGCAACCTCATCAAAGACGACCGCTGGGCCATTCCAGGCCACCCGGGCCTGGTGTATATCGACTGGCAGGACGAGCTGTTCCGCACCGGAGCAGTTCAGAACTACCAGCTTTCTGCTTCCGGCGGCAACGATTACGTGAACTATTACGTTTCCGGCGATTACCTCGACCAGGAGGGTATTGCCATTGGCGTCGGGTACAAGCGTTATTCCGCACGCGCAAACGTCGAAGTGAAGGCCAGCGATAAGCTGAAACTAGGGATCAATATTGCGCCTTCCTATTCTATCGCCAGCGATCCCGGTGTAGAAGGCAAGGACCAGCAAACGCATATCGTCGTGGGCATGGTGCCGGTCTCGGAAGATACGGTCGGCATCGATGTGAATGTGGGCGACTACGATGTCTATACCTGGGGCAACTCCCGCTCAAGCCCCATCAGGACAATAGAAAATACCATCGGCGACCGCAAGATATTCCGGACGCTGGGTACGGTCTATGCACAATACAGCTTCATCGACGGCCTGAACTTCAGGACGAGCTTTAACCTGGACAATGCCGACATGAACGAAAAGAGCTATACGCCGGCATGGGTGACGCGTAACCGCACCGCCACCGGTAGCTTCGTCGGTTACCGCAGACAGACCTTCGTCAATGAGAATACTCTGTCCTATAACAAAACCTTTGGCGGGAAACACGACTTTTCCGCTATCGTAGGCACCTCGTACAACACCAACAAGTTTGACAGCTGGGCCATACGGGTATCGGGCGGGTTCAACTCGGAGGTGATCACCACGCTCAACGCGGCCAATATCAATGCCGGGTCGACCAATACGCTGGAGAGCAAGAACACGCTGGCCTCTTACTTCGGCCGCCTGCAGTATGGTTTTGGCAATCGCTACCTGCTGGCAGCATCTCTGCGCCGCGACGGTTCGTCCCGCTTTGGCGCCGACACCAAGTGGGGTGTTTTCCCCTCTGTATCTGCCGGCTGGCGCATCTCCGAAGAAGCCTTTATGCAAAATGTGGACGCCATCAGCAGCCTGAAGCTGCGGGGTAGCTGGGGCATCTCGGGCAACAACGGCATCGGCGACTATTCGCATGTCTCCGTGCTGAGCTTCGACAACTACTCCTTCGGCGGCGCCCTGGCCCCGGGCCAGGTGCCCAGCAATTTTGCCAACCCCAACCTGAGCTGGGAAGAATCCGAAACGATCGACATTGGCCTTGACTTCGGGCTTTTCGACAATCGTATCTTCGCTTCTCTGGACTATTACACCAAGCGCAACCGCGACCTCCTGCTGAACATCCCCGTTCCCACTGCCATTGGCTTTTCGACCGCTCTGACCAATATCGGCGAAGTGCTGAACAAAGGCTGGGAAGTAGAACTGACGACCCGCAACCTGACCGGTAAGCTGTCGTGGACGACCAGCGTCAACTTCAGCCACAACTCCAACGAAGTGGTCCAGTTAGGCCCGGAAAACACGCCGATCCTCGGCGGCGCCTGGGACATCCCGCACAACATCCTCATGGTTGGCGAACCGATGTACAGCATCTATGTCGTCCAGCAGATCGGCATCCTGTCAAAGGCCGACATCGATGGCGGCGCAGCTTTGTACGGCAATCAGCAGGAAGGGGACCCCAAATACCTGGACGCCAATGGCGACGGTGTGATCTCTCCTGATGACCGCGTCCTTTCGGGGCACCCGAACCCGGATTATATCTGGGGTGTTTCCAATACTTTTTCCTATAAAGGCTTTGACCTGAGCTTCCTTGTCCAGGGGCAGTGGGGTGGTGTGATCTATTCCACCTTTGGCCGCGCCATGGACCGCACGGGCCAGGGTTTTGTCGATAATGCGCTGGGGCTGTACAGAGACCGCTGGCGTTCGCCGGAAGACCCCGGTGCAGGGCTGCGCGGCAAGGCGACTTCGAGCTTCGGCCGCATCAAGAATACGGACTGGCTGTATCCCAACGACTACTGGCGCGTGCGCAATATCACGCTGGGGTATAACCTGGGCAGCCTCTTCAGGGAAGGTTTGGTCAGTGGGGCACGCCTCTATGCAACGGCCGAGAATTATTTCGGAGGTGACAAATACGACGGCGGGTTCAACCCGGAAGCTGTGAACAATGATGGCGACGACTACGGCGCTTTCCCGCTTGCCCGATCCATCATCTTCGGCGTCAACCTCACCTTTTGACCATTTTAAATGAATAAACCATGAAAAAAATAATTCCTATCATACTCGCCGTATTCCTTCTGGGAGCTTGTGAGGACGACCTCAACCTGGCGCCAATATCCGACCCCGGAAGCAACGGCTTTTACAAGAACGCGGACGATTTCGAGCAGGCCGTCAACGGCATTTATGCTGCCTTTGGCGTGCAGAACAACGTAGACTACGCCAGCCAGTATGTGGTGCTTGATGAGTCGCGTTCCGACAATATCTATACCCCCGGGCAGGCCGGGGTGCGCGACTGGAACTCTATCAACAATTTCCAGAACACGCTGGCAACGCTGGGCACCATTCGCAACGTATGGAATGTTACTTTTAACGGGATCATGCGCGCCAATACCGTGCTGGATAAGCTCGCGGAAAACCCCGGAGCTGTTTCAGATGCAGGCTTGCGCACCCGCTTTGAGGCCGAAGCCCGTTTCCTGCGGGCCTATTTCTACTTCGACCTGGTCAAGTGGTTTGGCAAAGTGCCCATTTTCGAATCCTTCGTTACGCCTACAGAGGCCCTCAGCATCGGCCGAAGCTCGGTAGATGAGGTGTACAGCCTGATCATTTCCGACCTGAACTTCGCCATCGACAACCTCCCGCAATCCTATGGGGGCTCCGATCATGGCCGTGCTACTTCCATTGCCGCCAAAGGCATACTGGCCCGCGTATACATGACCCGTTCCGGGCCTCAGCTCCATCCCGATGGGCCGTGCCTGGGCGCCAATGAATACGGCCAGGCCCTTGGCCTGCTCAATGATATCATCAGCAGCGGTAAGTTTGCTATGCTGGATGATTATGCCGATATTTTCGCCTATGATAACGAAGGCAATTCCGAGATCATCTGGGACTTCCAGTTTATCGGCGGCGGCCTGGGCGCAGGGGGATATTTCCCTACCGAGTATTACGATGAAGGCTGGGCGCGCATCAACCTGCCATTTGCGGGCGGCAACCCGGGTGACGGCTCAAAACGCATCTCCGACAACCTGCTGAATGCATACGAAGCAGGAGATATGAGAATGGAGTCGACCTTCCAGCTGGATTATCCGGGAGAGAACGGCGACCCCGTTGACGCACAGTTCTTCGACAAATTCATGGACGTTAACAAGGCCGGCGGCGACCGCTTCGACTGGTCGATCAATTACCCGGTGCTTCGGTATACCGACGTGCTGATGCTGAAAGCCGAATGCATACTACAGGGCGCTTCCGGTTCGCAAAGCGAAGTAGACGATATCGTCAATGCCGTCCGTTCAAGGGCAGGCCTAGGGATGGTATCCAACGTGACCCTCGATATGCTGCTCGACGAACGCAGGAAAGAATTCGCCGGCGAGAACCTGCGCTGGGACGACCTCGTCCGCACGGGCAAAGTAGTCGACGTGATGAATGCCTGGATACAGGAAGAAGACGCTTCAGGCAAAATGCAACCGGTTACGAATAATTTCATTATCTATCCGATCCCTCAGGATCAGATGGACGTCAAGCAGGGCCTGTACGAACAGAACCCCGGGTATCTGTAAGAAGAACGGGCACTGTCCTATATCATCGACACAGGGCTGTCCCGAAAGGGCCTGTAAAAGGAGAGCCTGCCAAATAATGAACCGCAAAGGCGCAGAGGGCGCAAAGAATAGCGCATAAACTCTGCGTTCTTTGTGTCTCTGCGGTTTAATATTTGCCGGGAAAGCCTCATCGCTTTCTTTTGAGACAGCCCTTTTTAGATTATTTTCCTATGCGGTTCATCATCATTAAAGTAAGCTCGCTCTTATTGATGCTCCTGCTTTTAAGCCCGCAGCTTCGCGCGCAGCCTGTTGGGGTTGGCGCATATCGATCGGGTTTTGGCATAGAGGGCAATACGGTATTCTTTTCCTGTGATCTGGCTGATGTAAAGGTCGAGTTCTGTTCCGCTTCCATGGCCAGGATACGCACGAGCTGGGACAGGCATTTCGCCGAAAACGAACCCTGGATGGTGGTGCGGTATCAATGGCCAAAGGCCGATGTGAGGCTTAAAGAGGAAGCCGGGCGCTTTATCCTGGAAACGGACGAGCTTAGGCTTGTCGTCAACAAATCGCCTTTTGCCATTGACATTTACGATGCCGGGGGTAAGCTGTTGTCTTCGGAGAGCCTGCAGGCATCGGGGGGCAACTGGAAGGCGGGCGATGCGGTAATGTGCCGGAAAGAGCTGGGAGTGGACGAACATTTCTTCGGTTTTGGCGAGCGCATGGATTTTATGGACCAGCGCGACAAGCTGGTAAAGCTCAACGTAGGCCGCGGTACCGGGCGGCCCCATATCATAGGGGCTTACAACGTTTTAAAGGCCAACTACTGCCCCGTGCCATTTTTTATGAGCACGCGCGGATACGGTATTTTCCTGCACAATTCTTATGCTACGGAATGGGATATGGGGCTGACGAACCCGGGCGCCTACAGCTTTCAGGCGGCTCATGGGGAGCTGGACTACTACTTTATCTACGGCCCTTCCTTCCCCGAGATACTGGATTCCTACACCGGCCTTACCGGCAAGGCGCCGCTGATGCCATTGTTCGCTCTGGGCCTGCACCTCGGCACCTACAGCGGAGGAACCTGGGGCCACGAAGAACTGACATCTACCGCTTACGTGATAAACCTGGCCCGCAAGTTCAGGGAATCGGGCATTCCCCTCGATATCCTTCACCTGGATTCTACCTGGCGCCTTTTCGGGAAGAACGGCGGCAAAGGCGCAACGACCTTCGAATGGCGGGAGACCTTCGAGGGCCCTAAAGCGATGTTCGACAGCCTTTACGCCATGCATATCAACCTGGCAGGCGTGCATATACGCCCCCGTTTTGACAATGGCACCAAGCTGGACCTATTGAACCAGGCCCAGAAACTGGGCTATACCTACCCGGAGGAAAACAACCCCGGAGAATTCGTCAATTTCTTCGATCCCAAAGCAGTAGACTGGTGGTGGGAAAACGGGGTGATGAAGGTAGCTGCGCTTGGAGCGCGTTTCGTGAAAACGGATGAAGGCAGCGCATTCGGTTTTGAGGCCAATGAGAGCGACAAGATAGGGCCTACCGGGCTGGAAGCAGAACGCCTCCACAACCTGTTCCCCATAGCCTATGCCAAGGCCCCTTACGAAAAGTTTATGGCCTTTAACGGCATCAGGGGCATGAACCATACCCGGGAAGGGTATGCCGGCATTCAGCGTTACCCCTTTATTTTTGCCGGCGACTGGCCAAGTGAATGGCAGTACTTCGCTCCTGTCATCAAAGCAGGCCTGAACATCGGGCTTTCCGGGGTAGGCAACTGGGCGCATTGCATGGGCGGCTTCGAGCATGACGCCGACCCGGAACTGTACATCCGCTGGTGCCAGTTTGGCCTGCTGAGCCCGGTAGCGCACCTGTTCGGCATGGACCACCCCGGATATAAAGAGCCCTGGAACTATGGCGACGACGCGCTGCGCATCTTTAAAGATTATACTGTGCTCCGCTATCGCCTGATCCCTTATCTGTACAGCCATTCCTATGAAATGTACCGCACCGGCATGCCCATGATGCGGGCGCTGGTGCTGGAATACCAGCATGACGAGAACGTGTACGGCATAACCGACCAGTACCTTTTGGGAAGCCAGCTCATGGTTTGCCCCGTGACGATGAAAGGCGCCCAGACCAGGGTAGTGTACCTGCCGGAAGGAACCTGGTTCGACTACTGGTCCGGAAAGCGATATGAGGGCAAACAATATATGCAGGTGCTGACGCCACTGGATCAGATACCTATATTTGCTAAAGGCGGGGCCATCATCCCCATGCAGGAAGAAAAACAATACATCGGCAAGGAGCCGCCGGGCCTGGTCACGCTGGATATTTTCCCTAGCGGCGAATCCGCTTTTACCCTATACGACGACGACGGCAGGAGCCTGGATTATCAGCAGGGGCAATACGCCCTCACCCATATTACCTGTAAAGAAACGCAGGGAGGCGTGCACATAGAGATAGGCGCGCCAACCGGGCCCTTTGCGTTGCCCAACCGGTCGTATCTGCTGCGCATCCGCCGCGATACTCCCCCCGTGTCGGTTGTGGCAGGGACAGTGCTTCCTGAATTGGAAACAGGGCCGGATGGGGTGAAAGCCCCGGATTCCGGCCCGGGATGGTACTACGATGATTCGGAAAAAGTACTTTATGTTCGGCCTGGCGGCAAAAGCGGCCAGCCCATACTGGTGAAAATCAAATAAAGCCCATGTACAGGAACGCCTTTAAAATGAAGCTCAGGCCGGGCTTTGAAGCGGAATATAAAAAACGGCACGACGAGATCTGGCCGGAACTGGAAACGCTGCTGTCAGAGGCTGGAATTAGTGATTACTCGATCTTCCTGGATGAGGAAACGCTGACCCTGTTCGCCGTTCAGAAGCTGAAGGACAACTTTGACGAAACCGTTATTCCCAACAACCCCATCGTGAAAAAATGGTGGGCGTATATGGCAGATATTATGGATACCCACCCGGATAATGCTCCGGTTAGCGTCCCCTTGATAGAAGTATTCCACATGGATTAACAGGATCATACTTCCACAACTTATCTTATGTTTATCAGAATAGTATTCCCCTTGTACGTGCTTGCCTGTGCAGTCTCCCTGGATTGCCAGGCAGCAGTTTTTTTGCCGGATATACTGGGCGATAATATGGTGCTTCAAAGGAGCCGTCCCATAACCATCTGGGGTACGGCGGATCCCGGCGAGGCCGTTCATGTCGCTTTTCTCGGACAGGAAACGAGCACCGCCGCTGATGAGCATGGCCGCTGGAAGGCCGTGTTGGGCCCTTTTGAGGCCCATGCCCAGCCGGCCAGTATGGCCATTACCGGCACCAACCGCATCGTACTGAACAATATCCTGGTAGGCGAGGTATGGCTATGCTCCGGGCAATCGAACATGCAGTGGACATTGGAGCAATCGGACGGTGGCGAAGCGGCCATCCAGTCTGCGGATCATCCGCAGATCCGGCTGTTTAACGTGAGCCGGGATGTCGCTTTTAAGCGAAAGGCAGGTAAACTGGCCTCCTGGGAAGCCTGTACGCCGGCAACGGCCAGAGATTTTTCCGGTGTAGGTTATTTCTTCGGGCTCGAGCTTTACCAGGAGCTGGGCATCCCAGTAGGCCTGGTCAATTCCTCCTACGGTGGCTCTCAGGCCGAAGCCTGGACACCGGTAGCGTACCTGGCCGCTTCGGAAGCGCTCAGGCCCTGCATTGAGCGGGAGAAAATATGGGAAGCAGAACGGCCCCGCGTCCAGGCCAGCTTTGACAAGGCAAAAGAAGAATGGAAAGTAGCTTCCGCGCAGGCTGAGGCGGAGGGGAAACCCATACCCAGGGAACCCAGGGTGCCCGATGCGCTTCGGGATTACCGGATCGCTGCTTCCATTTACGACAATATGATAGCGCCACTCCTCCCGTTCGCGATCCGCGGCGCCCTCTGGTATCAGGGAGAATCGAACGAGGAACGGGCCGAGCAATACGAATTGCTGCTGCCCACGATGATACGTTCCTGGCGCGAGCGCTGGGGCCAGGGCGATTTCCCCTTTGCTATCGTCCAGCTTCCCAATTTCCGCAAAGCGGCGCCGGAGCCTGCAGACGAAGCCTGGAGCCATATTCGCGACGCGCAGCGGAAAACATTCCTTCAGGTGCCGAAAACAGGGCTCATCGTCACCATCGACATAGGTGAAGCAGATGACATCCACCCGACGAATAAGCTCGACGTGGGCCACCGCCTTTGCTTATGGGCCCTGTCAGAAGTGTACGGGCGTTCTGCCACCTGGACGGGCCCCGTATTCCGGAAGGCGAGATTTACCGGGAATAAGGCCATCCTGACTTTTGACGAAGTGGGCGCCGGCCTGCGCTCCGGCGACGGGGCGCCTCTGCGTACCTTTGCTACCGCCGGGGCAGATGAACAATGGCACTGGGCGCGGGCTACCATCAAAGGTAAAAGGAAAGTGATCGTCTGGGGCGATGGCGTTGTAGCCGTCAGGTACGCCTTCAACAACAATCCCGATAGGCCTAACCTGTCTAACGATACGGGCCTGCCTGCCAGCCCTTTCCGGACCGACAACTGGCCCGGGCCGACGGCGGGGAAGCGGTGACCAGGCCGTGATGGGGGCAACAATAACAAGCTCTAAATCAAGTGCTTTATGAAACTGCTGGAAATAACAATAACAGCCCTGTTTTCTCTATTCGTGGCCCACGGCCTGGACGCTCAGCTCCCCGTGCTTGAGACTGGTGCTCAAAAACCGATGCCTCCGGAGTGGATTGACAAGGATACGGGACACAGAGTGAAGCGACTGGCCGATAGAGAAGGCCCTAACCGGAGCTTTTATTTTCATAACAACCCTTTTATCGCTGCGCCCGGCGGGAAAGGTGAACTCATGGTTTTTTACGGTTCTACCGATAAAGGCATGCAGCTTTTTACGGTCAACCTGCAAACCCTGGAGGTTAACCAGCTGACAGATAGCCCTGGCAGGAAATCTGGCGAGATCGTCGCTGTAAAGCGCAGAGAGGTGTTTTACCAGGTTCAGGACAGTGTATTCGCAACGAAGGTGGATGACAGCTCTACCAGACTGGTGTATGTTTTTCCAGATGATTTTAAGGCAGGAATTACCACCCTCAATGCCGATGAGCGCCAACTGGCAGGCACCTGGGCAGGGCCCGAAAAGCGCGCTATCTATGAAAAATACCCTGCCAAAGGTGATTACTTCAACCGCATCTTCGAGGCGAAGATACCCCATACCTTGTTCACCGTGGACGTCGAAACAGGTGAATTAAAGAAAATCCATTCGGAGAATACCTGGCTGGGGCATATTCAGTTTTCGCCGACGGACCCTGCTTTGCTGATGTTCTGCCACGAAGGGCCCTGGCACGAGGTGGACCGGATATGGAACATCGACATAAGCACCGGAGAAGTGAAAAAGGTACACGAACGAACAGTTTACCGGGAGATTGCCGGCCATGAGTTCTGGAGTCCCGATGGCAGTACGATCTGGTATGACCTGCAGGTGCCCAGGGGGGAAACCTTTTATCTGGCCGGTTATAACGTTAAGAACGGTAAAAAGACGCGTTACCAGATGGATCGGAATGAGTGGTCCATCCATTTCAATATATCGCCCGATCAGCGTCTGTTCTGTGGTGACGGGGGCGACCCTACGCAGGTGGCCAAAGCCGAAGACGGCATGTGGATCTATCTTTTCAGGCCCCGCAAAGGCAGGTTCAGATCTGAAAAGCTGGTCAATATGAAACACCACGGTTACCGGCCCCTGGAGCCTAACGTGCATTTTACACCCGACGGCAAGTGGATCGTTTTCCGTGCCGATTTTGAAGGAGAAAGCCAGGTGTATGCCGTAGAAATTCAAAAAAGCAAATAGGAAGTTATGAATATTATAAAGCCTCCGTTTATCGGCCTTTGCCTGCTGGCATGTCTTGTAACTCACATTTCCGGTTGTTCCCAGCCTGCAGAAACGGTGTTGGAATGGCCAGAGGTTAAGCCGGAAGCCAAACCCTGGTCGCGGTGGTGGTGGCAGGGCAGCAGCGTTACCAGGGAAGGCCTGACAGCTGAGTTGGAAGCTTATCAGAAAGCCGGGCTTGGCGGGCTGGAACTCACGCCGATCTATGGCGTGATCGGAGAAGAAGTCCATTTTATCGACTACCTGTCGCCCAGGTGGATGGAAATGCTGGAGTATACGCTCCAGGAAGCTGAGCGCCTGGGCCTGGGCATCGACATGGCCACCGGTACCGGCTGGCCTTTCGGCGGGCCCTGGGTTGGCGCCGATGACGCCTGTAAGTATATGGCGTTCAAAAAGTACGAGCTGAAAGGCGGCGAGAGCCTGAGCGAACCCGTGTTATTGGTGCAGAAGCCCTACCTCCGTTCGGTGCCCAATCAGGTCTACCAGTTGTATGGCATTCTGGCAGACAAAGGAGAAAAGGTGACGGGCTCACCGGCCAGGCCCGAGCAAAAAAAGGGCCAGCGGCCGCTGGAAATCGGTAGCCTGGTAGAGCCTGTTGAAGCAAATGAGAACCTCCAGGCCCTGGCTTTGGACCAGGTGCGGTTTGAAAAAGAAATGCCTCTGCAGGTGCTCATGGCCTATTCGGCAAAAGGAGAAACACTGAACCTCACGGAAAAAGTGGATGAAAACGGGCGCCTGAGCTGGGTGGCCCCTGAAGGGCAATGGGCTTTGTACGCCCTGTTCCAGGGATGGCACGGCAAGATGGTGGAACGTGCCGCTCCCGGCGGTGAAGGCAATGTGATCGACCACTTTTCCGCCCAGGCGATACGCCATTACCTGAGCCGCTTCGATGAGGCTTTCTCTGGCCATGATACGGCGCCGCTCCGCGCTTTTTTCAACGATAGCTACGAGGTGGATGACGCCTATGGGCAGGCAGACTGGACGCCTGGCTTTTTTGAAACGTTCCGGGAAAGGCGAGGCTACGATCTTCGAGGCCACCTGCCTGCGCTGTTCGGCGATGGCCCCGAAGAGGAGCAGGCCCGGGTGCTGTCCGATTACCGGGAAACCATATCGGATCTGATCCTGGATACTTTTACGAAGGAGTGGGCGGCATGGGCGCGGAAGCGAGGGGCTATTGTGCGCAACCAGGCCCATGGGTCGCCGTCCAGCATTCTGGACCTGTACGCTGCTTCCGATATACCCGAGACGGAAGGCACGGATATCATCCGGATCAAGTTTGCCAGTTCGGCAGCGCATGTCACCGGCAAAAAGCTGGCTTCCTCCGAATCGGCAACCTGGCTGAACGAACATTTCCTGTCAAACATGGCGGATATTAAAGAGAACCTGGACCGGTACCTCGTTGGGGGGGTGAACCACATCTTTTACCATGGCACCTGCTATTCTCCGCCGGAAGAAGCCTGGCCGGGGCGGCTCTTCTATGCCGCTATCCATGCCAACCCGCGCAACTCACTTTGGCCCGGCTTCACGGCGCTTAACCAATATGTGGCCCGCACGCAGTCCTTCCTTCAGGCCGGCCTGCCGGATAATGACGTCCTGCTCTATTTCCCGATCTACGACCGCTTTGCCAGCCCGGGCAGGGAAATGCTGGAGCATTTTGACGGCAGCGGCAAGGAAGGTTCTGATTTCAGGGCGCTGGCCGATACGTTACAGGAAAAAGGTTATGGCTTTGATTACATTTCCGACAGACAGGCGGAGCAGCTGGGTGTGAAGAATGGTAAGCTGCTTTCAGGCGAAACCGCCTACCGGGCCATACTCATCCCCGAATGCCGTTATATGCCCCTTTCCACGATGAAAAAACTGGTTGAACTGGCGCAGGCCGGCGCAACGGTCGTGGTGTACAATAGCCTTCCCGGGTCGGCACCCGGGCTTGGTGAGCTGGAAACCCGCCAGCAGGACTTCTCTGCATTGCGTGCATCGATAAAACCCGATGCACAGGGGGTGGCCAGGGTAGGTAAGGGCGTCTTCCTTTTGGGCGGCGCATTGCAGGAACTGCTCAGCAGTGCCGGGGTAGCGCGGGAACAACTGGCAGACTACGGCCTGGAATACACCCGCCGCAGTTATGAGTTTGGAAATTACTATTTCCTGGCCAACTGGCAGGATCAGGGTTTCGATGGCTGGATACCGATTCAGCGCCCCGCAAAAGCAGTGGCCCTGTTCGACCCGATGACAGGAAAGTCGGGTTTTGCCCAAACCAGGGTATCAGCCGACGGGCGTTTGGAACTTCGCCTGCAGCTGGGCCGCGGGGCTTCCTGTATCCTGCAAACCTACCAGGCGCCGGTATCCGGTAAAGCCTGGGAGTACATTCAAACAAGCGGCCAGCCGCTTGCCCTGGATGGCAATTGGGATATCACATTCGTGGCCGGTGGCCCGGAGATGCCACCAGCGGTGAAGGGCGTCAAGCCCGGCTCCTGGGTAGTATATGAAGGGCAAGCCTATCAGCGCTTTTCCGGCACGGCGCGCTATAGCATCGAATTTGCCAGGCCCGAAGGCGCCGGCCGGGGCTGGCTTCTGGACCTTGGCCAGGTGGCGGAGTGCGCATCCGTTAAACTCAACGGCAAAGAAGCCGGGGCCTTGCTGGGGCCTACCTTTCAGCTTTTCCTCGACGAGCAGCTTTTCAGGGCTAACAACCTCCTGGAAGTAGAAGTATCCAACCTGATGGCAAACAGAATTGCGGATATGGATACAAGGGGCGTGCCCTGGAAAAAGTTTTACAATGTGAACTTCCCTGCCCGCAGGCCGGAAAACAGAGGCCCGAACGGTTTGTTCGACGCTTCAGGCTGGGCTCCCCGCCCTTCTGGCCTGCTGGGGCCGGTGACGCTGACACGGGTGGAGTGAGGGGAAGGGTTAAAGGTTAAAGGTTAAAGGTTAAAGGTTGAAGTGCCGCCAAGGGATGACAACCAACGATGTTGCGGCGGAGCCAGCCGTCTCGCCCAAAGGGCGTTAGCAGGCCAGCCACGGGCATCGCCCATGGACGAAAAGGCGTCGTGGTGGAGCCTCGGGACAAGGATTAAGGTTAAAGTGTAAAGGTATGCAGCTTAGGTTTATTACGTTCGCCATTGTGTTAAGTACTTTGTCTTTTTGCCGGGCCCGGGCCCAGGAAAGGGCAAACGGCTTATGGCATGGCATTGAACGTAATATTCGATATGTACCTGATGGAGAGCGCTTTGTGGCTGTTAATGATAAGCGGCGCTTTAACCGGGCTTTGTACGGGACAAATACGGGTTTTCGGGTAGAAGCGGGAGGCCTTCCACAGTTTGCCTTGTACCTGCCGGGCATGGGGGGAAGCCTGAAATTCGGGCTTGCGAATGCCGATACCAGCCAATGGCTTATCGACGCTGAGCGTATTACGGCACGTTATACGCCTGGTGCGATGGCATACGTGATAGAGGGCCCGATGCTGGGCCAGGGCCGTTTGCTGATGAAGGTACTGGCCATGCCTGATGCGGATGGCCTTCTGGTACAAGCCGTTTTCGAAGGAGTGGGAGAGGAGGGCCTCGGGCTTTTGTTTGCCTTCGGCGGCGCCACCGGCAAGCGCTTTCACAGGGATGGCGACATCGGCGCGGACCCCGAATCCTCTTTCTACCTGAAACCGGAGTATTGTAAGGATAATCTTTACGAAATAAACGACAACCGTTTCGTTTTGCATTTCGGTTCCGGCAGGGCACTGACTGAAGCGGAGCGTTACGAGATACAGCACCGGGCTTCCGGGCAGCCTGAAGGCGAACCTTTTGGACAGCAAAAACAACTGCTTGGCACTTTTCCGCCGGGGGCGGTGCTGCGGCTTGTCGATGCGGGGCAGCAGTCGAGCCCTATAGTTTTTTACAACTCCAGCGGGCTGGATACCCCCGCGATTGCAGGCAAGCTGAGCATCCGCAGCGATAGCGTGTTGTATTTTTCCATTCACAATCCCGAAACCAGGCCGCCACTGGCCTATTCGGATTTAGAAAGCCTGTTCGATCAGGCCGAAGCAGCCAGGCTACAGCTGGCAGGGCGCGTAAAGTTATCGGTGCCCGACCCATACATTAACCCTTTTGGCGGGGCTCTGGCCATTGCCGCAGATGCGATATGGGAGGCCCCTACCTACCTGCATGGCGCCGTTGCCTGGAGGATGCGCCTGAACGGCTGGCGCGGCGCTTATGTGGCCACTCCACTCGGGTGGCACGACAGGGCGCGTTCGCATTTCAGAGCTTATGCTTTGTCGCAGCTGGATCAGCCCTCGACGGGGCCCGTTACCCCGGATACAGCTCTGAATTTCGCCCGTCAAAAAGAGGTTTTGGGCACAGCTCTTTTTTCGAGCGGTTACATCTGCCGCAATCCCGGCGGAGACTTTCGCGCCCACCACTACGATATGAACCTCGTCTTTATCGACCAGTTGCTCCGCTACCTGCGCTGGACAGGCGATATGGCTTTCGCCCGGGAAATGTGGCCGGTACTGGTGCGGCACCTGGATTGGGAGAAGCGCTGTTTTGATGATGATGGCGACGGGCTATACGACGCCTACTGCGCTATATGGGCCAGCGACGCCCTTGAATACAGCGGCGGCGGTGTAACGCATGCTTCCGCCTACAACTTCCTGGCCAATAAACTGGCGGCCGAGCTGGCAGTTTTGATCGGTGAAGCCCCCGAGCCCTACCGGCTGGAGGCCGAAAAGATACGCACAGCAGTCAATAACAAGCTGTGGATGCCGGGTTTGGGCAGGTATGCCGAATACAAGGATATACTCGGTAATAAGTTGCTACACCCGGCAGCAGGCTTGTGGACGGTTTACCACGCCATAGACTCTGAACTTCCCGAGCCTTTCCAGGCCTATCAGGCTTTGCGGTATGTGGATACGGATATCCCGCATATCCCCATCAGGGCCGGAGGCCTTCCCGACGGGCTTTTCACCCTTTCTACGACGAACTGGATGCCCTATACCTGGTCGGTGAACAACGTGGCGATGGCGGAGGTGTTGCACACCGCTTTGGCCTACTGGCAGGCGGGAAGGAATGAGGAGGCTTTTGGCCTGTGGAAAAGCGCTATCATGGAAAGCATGTACCTCGGCGCCAGCCCGGGGTCTTTCCAGCAGTTGTCGTTCTACGATGCATTCCGCGGGGAGCTGTACCGCGATTTTGCCGACCCGGTGGGCATTGCCGCCCGCACCCTGGTAGAAGGCCTTTTCGGCATTAGGCCCGATGCGCTTGAAGGCGTGTTGGCCATACAGCCAGGTTTTCCCGATGCGTGGGAGCGAGCTTCTCTTGCCCTTCCCGATATTTCCTTTCATTTCGAAAGAGAAGGCCGGGCCGCCCGGTATCTGATCCGCTCAAGTTTGCCCCATAAATTGCCGCTGCTGCTTAAGGTGAAGGCCATGGGGCAGAGCATCCGCGCAGTTACTGTCAATGGCAAAGCGGCCAGCTGGAAAAATGTGGAAGACGCGATCGGCTTCCCCATGGTGGAAGTACGAGCGGAACCGTCGGATAGTTGCGAAGTGGTGGTGGAATGGGAGGGCGCCGGCATTGAGGCCCTCCGGATGCCGGCAGTTGTAGCCAGGGGCGAGGTGTTGGGGCTCCAGAGCCGGAACGCGGCTATGATGGAGATCTACGACCCCCAGGGCATACTGAATGTCAAAGCGAAAGGAAGCCATTTCACAGAAGCCATCGCGCTGGGCCAGCCTGGGCACCATACTTTTTTCGTTCAGCTGCAGCAAGGAGCACTTCGCTGGTGGTCGCCAGTAAATATGGAGATCCGCCCTCCGGTATCTATTTTGCCGGCAGCCCGGCAAAGTGCCGATGGACTGTTATTCCGGCTTCAGAACAACACCGCTTCTGCTATCGTTGCCGATATACGGGCTGAGGCCCGGGGCGATGCCTTGGCCGGAGGAATACCTCTCGCTCCTGGTGCTTTATCGGAAGAGTTAGGGTTATTGCCTCCAGGCCTGATGCCCGGCCCAAATATTATCCGGTTGGATTGGGGGCGGGGTGAAAGCGCCTCAGCAGCAGTAACCAATTGGAGCATACAAAGCCCGGAGGGCGCCAAGTGGGAAACGGTTGATCTGTCGCCCTTCTTCAATGATAGCGTTACGCAGGTCTTTAAGCACCAGTACCTTGCTCCACGAGCCCAATCTCCAACAGTGCAAATACCATTACAGGGGGTAGGCAACTGGTGTTATCCCCTGGTTGAACCGGATATCGACGATACCGGGCTCAGAAGCCTGGCCGGAGCCGATGGCGTGTTCGAGCTGCCACAGGGCATTCCCTTTGCCACGCCGGGCCCGGAAGGCGGCAACAACGTTATTTTTACTTCCCTTTGGGATAATTTCCCCGCATCGGTGACTGTACCCCTGAGCGGCGGCGCAAGCAGGGCATACCTGCTCGTAGCGGGGTCTACCAACGCCATGCAGAGCAGAATGGACAATGGCCTGATAGATGTGGAATATATGGATGGCGCCCACTCGGTGCTTCCCCTCCGCAACCCGGAGAACTGGTGGCCTATTGAGCAGGACTATTACCTGGATGGCTTTGCTTTTGATACGGGCCAGCCACCGCCACCGCGGGTGCACCTGAAAACGGGGCTTTGCCCGGCCGGAGCTTTTGATGGCTATGTTTCCCTGAAAGGATATTCTGACAGAGTGGCCGACGGCGGCGCAGCGACGGTATTGTGCCTGCCGCTTATCCCGGATAAAAAGCTGAAACAGCTAACAGTAAAAACCCTGTGCAACGAGGTGATTGTGGGGCTGATGGCCCTTACCTTGGTACGCTGAGCCTAAGAGCTTGTTTTTTGAGTATTCCTTATGTTGAAAATCATGAACATGAACCGACACTTTCTCCTGATGAGCCTGGCCGTTTTATTTTTTGGTTTAGCATCCTACGGGCAGGCTATCGACCGGGAGGCTCTTGTAAGCCGGAACAACGTGCAGGTTACAGAAGCAGATCCACTAGGCTCTTTATCGGTAGGCAACGGCGAATTTGCATTTACCGTGGACGTCACCGGTTTGCAGAGCTTTCCCGAATACTACGAAGAAGGCATTTCCCTGGGCACACAGTCGCAGTGGGGCTGGCACAGCTTTCCCAACAAGCGCAATTACAGAACGGAAGAGGTGCTGGATAGTTTTGAAACGTTCGGAAACAGGAAGGTGCCCGTTGCTGTTCAGCCCAAGAAAGGCAGAAAAAAAAGGGCGGCCAACTGGCTGCGGTCCAACCCGCACCGGCTGCACCTGGGGCTGGTGGGCCTGGAAATGACGCTCAAGAACGGCAGGAAGGCAAAAATAGAGGATATCCGGAATATAAGGCAGGAACTGAACCTCTGGACAGGGGTTATAAGCAGCTATTTTGAGCTCGAAGGCCAGCCTGTAAAGGTCGTACTCTATAGCCATCAGTCCCGCGATCTCATTGCTTTTCGGGTGGAGTCTCCCCTGGTCCGGGAGGGGCGCTTAAAGGTAAGCTTTTCATTTCCCTACGGAGCGGGTTGCCACGTCTGCCCGGGTTACAATTGGGGCCGGCGCAGCAAGCACCAGAGCATAGCCACCCAGGCCGGCAGCCGGCAGGTATGGGTGGAACGCAGGCTGGACGCTACGGCCTATGCCGTGGGCGTGCGTT
Organism: Lewinellaceae bacterium; assembly: GCA_020636255.1. Lineage (GTDB taxonomy): Bacteria > Bacteroidota > Bacteroidia > Chitinophagales > Saprospiraceae > JACJYE01. Next base: position 218,077 of record JACJYE010000004.1, on the reverse strand, counting down.
GGAGCGGCGATGGCGCCTTTACCCGTACCGGCAGGCATACCTTCGCTCTTGAACCGGGGCAAAGTGATGGCGCCTTTGAATGCTCGGTTTGGTTCACACAGGAAAAACAACAAGGTTCGCAACCTGATTTTGCATCCACGCAAATCAATAGCCGCGAAAATTGGGCAGCCTTCTGGACGGAAGGCGGTGCAATGGATTTCTCTGAGTGTACTGACCCCAGAGCGGGCGAACTGGAAAGAAGGGTTGTGCTTTCCCAATACCTGGCGAAGATACAGTGCGCCGGGCAGTACCCGCCGCAGGAGACCGGGCTCACCATGAATAGCTGGTATGGCAAATTCCACCTGGAAATGCACTGGTGGCATGGTGTGCACTTCGCGTTGTGGAACAGGATCGGCCTGTTGGAGAAAAGTATGGGGTGGTATGAAAAGGCTTTACCCGAAGCCCGCCGCCGTGCGCAATTGCAGGGGTACGAGGGCGCCAGGTGGCAGAAAATGACGGGGCCCGAAGCCCGTTCCAGCCCGTCGAGTGTGGGCGAGTTTCTGGCCTGGCAGCAGCCGCACCCGATCTATTTTGCCGAGCTTTTCTACCGGCAGCAGCCCGATGAGGCGACGCTGCGAAGGTTCCAGGAAGTCGTTTTTGCTACAGCTGACTTCATGGCCTCCTTCGCCCGGTACAGCCCTTCCGACGGCCATTATCACCTGTTCCATCCGCTGATCCCCGCTCAGGAAATATTTCCGGCTACCGAAACCGATGACCCGCCTTTTGAGCTGGCTTACTGGTATTTCGGGCTAACGGTGGCCCAGAAATGGAGGGAACGCCTGGGCTTGCCCCCCAACCCCAAATGGGCAGAAGTGGCCGCCAAACTGGCTCCTTTGCCGGAAGCCGATGGATTGTACCTGCCGGCGGCGGGGGCTACGGAGGCCTATACCGATATGGAAAACAGGAGCGACCACCCCATTGTAACGGGTGCTTATGGCATGTTGCCCTCATCCCCTCTGGTAGATACGGCCGTCATGGGAAATACTTTCAGAGAGGTTATCAGCAAGTGGGATTGGGAAGGCACCTGGGGCTGGGATTATCCGATGCTGGCCATGTGCGCCGCCCGGCTGGGCCATCAGGATGCCGCCGTTGACGCCCTGTTGATGGATGTGCAGAAAAATACATACCTGCCTAATGGGCACAATTATCAGAACAAAAGGCTCCGCATATACCTGCCTGGCAACGGCGGCCTGCTCACGGCCGTAGCTATGATGGCAGCGGGCTGGGATGGCGGGCCTCAGGGGCCAAATCCCGGTTTTCCGGATAATGGAAAGTGGAAAGTAAGATGGGAAGGGCTAAAACGTTTGCCGTGATGGCTATATTTGGTTTTATTCTTAAAAGCGAAAAACAAAAGGCCATGAAAAGACAAACGCATTTGCTTTGGGGCTTAGCCCTTCTGAGCACCCTGGGAACTGCCTCCGTACACGCGCAACCGGCGCCTGATAAGGCAGAAGTTCTAAAAAAAATGCGGCTTGCCAATACCTATTTTATGGAAAAATGGCCGGACGTGGGAAAAACGATCGTCACCAACAAGGAGCGGGCCAGCAATATCTGGACCAGGGCCGTTTATTACGAAGGGCTGATGGCGCTATACAGCATCGACAGCTTACCGGCGTATTACGACTATGCCGTGCGCTGGGGCGAGTTCCATCAATGGAACCTTCGCGACGGCGATACCTATACCAGGAATGCCGACAACCAATGCGCCGGGCAGACGTATATCGGCCTATACCTCATAGACGAGCAACCCGAACGGATCAAATACATCAAAGCCTCAATTGATAGTATGATGCACACGGACAAGGTTGATGACTGGCATTGGATCGATGCCATCCAGATGGGCATGCCCATCTTCGCCAGGCTGGGGGTAATATACGACGATGAGGCCTATTTTGAACGGATGTATGAGATGTACAGGTTTACTCGGGAAAAGCATGGGGACAACGGCTTGTTCAATAAGAAAGACGGCCTTTGGTGGCGCGATGCCGATTTTGACCCGCCCTATGCCGAACCCAATGGAGAGGACTGTTACTGGTCGAGAGGGAACGGCTGGGTTTTGGTAGCTTTGGCCCGGGTGCTGGACATTATCCCCAAGGATGCGCCGCACCGTAAGTTTTACATCAAAGACCTGAAGCGAATGGCCAAAGCGCTGGCTGAGGTTCAACGGGAGGACGGCTTCTGGAATGTAAGCCTGCATGACCCAACCCATTTTGGCGGCAAGGAAACCAGCGGGACAGCCATGTTCGTTTATGGGCTGGCCTGGGGGGTGAACAACGGCTATTTGAAGGAAAAGGCATACCGGCCGCTCATCATCAAAGCCTGGAACGCTATGGTGAAAGATGCTTTACACTCCAATGGCTTCCTCGGTTACATGCAAAGTACGGGTAAAGAGCCTAAAGACGGCCAGCCGCTGAGCTTTGATAAAATACCCGATTTTGAAGATTATGGGCTGGGCGCTTTTTTGCTTGCCGGCTCGGAAGTATATAAAATGAAGTAGCGTTTTGATATGAAACAGATACCCTATCGCATTTCTGTAGCACTGGTACTCTTTATACTGTGCCTTACAGCGCTCAATGCACAGGAAGAACGCCTTCTGTATCCCCAGGGGGCGCCGGGAGCGCTGGGGCAGCAACCCGAAGATAAACCGTCTTTGTTCATCTATCTGGCAGACGCGGATAAGGCAACCGGCGCAGCAGTCATGATCTGCCCCGGAGGAGGGTATGGCCATCTGGCGATGGAAAAGGAAGGTACAAAGATCGCCCAATGGTTCAATAGCCTGGGGGTCCATGCTTTCGTCCTGAAATACCGCCTGGGTAATCCGCAAGGGACGGCATACAAACATCCCGTTATGCTCAACGATGCTAAACGAGGCTTCCGCATTATTCGTTCCGGCGCCGAACAGTGGGGCATCAACCCCGATAAGATAGGCGTGATGGGGTTTTCAGCTGGAGGCCACCTGGCCTCGACACTCGGCACCCATTTCGACGACGGCCGGCCCGATGCTGCCGACCCCGTCGAGCGGGTAAGCTGCCTGCCCAATTTCATGATCCTGGCCTATCCGGTCATTTCGCTGAACACCAGGTATGTGCATGCAGGCTCGCGGCTCAACCTGCTGGGGCCTACGCCAAAGGCTGAAGACGTGGATCTGCTGTCCAATGAACTGCAGGTTAAGCCGCTTACTCCGCCTACCTTTTTATTTCATACGGATGAAGATAAAGGGGTGCCTGCCGAGAATAGCGTCAGGTTCTACCTGGCATTACGGGAAGCCGGCATACCTGCCGAATTGCACATCTACGAAAAAGGAGGGCACGGCGCCGGCTTCGCCCCTGGCGACCCCGTTCTGTCAACCTGGAAAGAGCGGCTCCAGGACTGGCTGAAGAACAGGGGTGTAATAGCGCACTAGTTTGTATCAAAAGCTCCCAGCTCGTTGCAGTACACCTCGATGTTGGTATACGTGTCGCTGAGGCCGTACGCATTGGGGGTACTGGCCCCATGGCTTTTTTCCCAGGCATCGGGCAAGCCGTCCTGGTCTTCATCAACAGGAGTGGGGAAAACCTGGAAGCTTTTGGCGTATTCATCCCAGGCTGGCAACACTTCGGCTTCGCTGTTGATGATGCCGGAGCCATGGAGCGTACTGCCTTCCCGCGCCTCTTTCAGGATGCGCCCGTCGACTTCGTCCAGGAAAAAGCCGTTGGCGTTGCGGTTGGCGCCGGCTTCCTGCTGTTCTACAAGGCGATGGTACGCCTCTTTTGCCGTTTCGGTGAAGCGATACGCTGTATCCGTATTAAATAGCGGCAGGATGGAAGGAGAGAAAGGAGCCTTGACCAGGAAGCTGTCGACACTGGGCGCCTCGGCGCCTTTTTCCCATGGCTTGATGTCGAGCCCCGGACGGTTGTCATTCAGCCATTCGGGTTTGCCTTCAAAGTCGTTACCGGCGATGTAGGCCATCGGGAATTTCAGTTCGGGGGCTCCACCTGAAAATTGGTAAAAGCGGATGGCAGTGCTCGCCGGGCCTGGCTTGTAATAGTTATTGATGAGGTTGAACTGGCCGTTCTCGCCGCCGTACATGCTGTGAAAGCCCCAGTTGTACAGCACGTTGTTGCGCAGGTCTGTCAGTTCTTCGTTTTCCGGGTAAGGCGGCCTGTACTGGTAGCGATAACCCTGCAGCCTTGGATTGCGGCTGGTGTGATGCGCCAGTAGGTTGTGGTGGAAAGAAGCTCCTGAGCCGCCCCAAATGCCGCCGTAGCCGTGGGGGCCTTTGATGTGCCCGGCATCGTTGAGGCTTTCGGAAATGATGCTGTATTGCAAGGTAAAGTTCTGGTTGATATAAAAAGAAGCGGTCTCATCGACCCCCCAGCTGAAAGAGCAGTGGTCGATGATGATGTTCTGCCTGCGGGAGCCATTACTGGCGTCGTCGTCGGCTTCTACAGCACCCAGCCGGAAGCGCAGGTATCGGATGATGACCTGGTTGGCCTCGACGCGGGTGGTGTATCCACGCAGGCAGATGCCTCCCGGCGACGTCTGGCCGGCAATGGTAATACTGTCATTATGGATGCTCAGCGGCGCCTGAAGGTCGATGACCCCTGAAACGGCAAACACAATGGTTCGCGCGCCCTTTTTCTTAACGGCATACCGAAGCGTACCGGGCAAGGGCTTGTCAGGTTGGTCTTCGAGTGAGTTGACGATGTACACTTTGCCGCCGCGGCCGCCTACGGTAAAGCGGCCGTAGCCGTCGGCCTCGGGAAAGGCGAGAGGTTGGGCGATGGCAGACAAACAAAAATGCAGGGATAAGAGAAACAGCAGGGTGGTTTTCTTGATCATTGTGGAAGGTTTATGACTGTAACCCGGGCTCCAAGCTTTAGGGCTTCCAGCCGGAAAAGATATGATCCAACGTATATTTCTTGCTTTGCCTTCGGTTGAGCTGATGCGGCCATGAAGCCCTGGAAGCCGGCCTTGCGCCTGCACCTGTCGACCGGTATTCTGCGTAATAGACGTTCGGTTCCTTTTCAGGGGCCTCCCAGTGATGCCAGCCTTCGGGTTGTACCTGGCCGCTCATCTCACAATTCAGGAACACCGTTTTGGCGTAAGGGCGCCATGGCCTCCCCAGGTATACGCCTTTGACGCCTTCTGCTGCGGTGATGCTGCACTTGAGGAAAACCAGCCCGTAGGGTATACCTTTCGGCGTCGAAGCAGCTGTAATGTAAGAATCCGATTTGGCGTGTATACGGCACTGCTCGAAGACGGCCGTGCCGGCCCCGAAAATGAAATCGGTCGTGCCTTCGATATAACAGTTATGAAAATAGGAGCGGGCGCCTTCACCGGCTACGTACAGCGTATCCTGGTGCCCTGTGAAGGTGCAGTTCTCGAAAACGCAGCGGTCGGCTTCGACCGACAACGCGACAGCTTGTCCTACCGGCCCGGCCGTATTCTCGATGCTCAACCCTTCGGCCCGGAAATCATTCCCCTGCACCAGCATTGTGTAAGTGTGAAAAGTGCTGTTGCGGCCCCGGGCTATCTTGTTGAAGTGGTCGTTATAGGTGATAACGGTCTTGTCGGCGCCTTCTCCGATCAGGCTTAACATGGTGTTCCAGGCATGGATCTTTACCTTCTCACGGTAGGTGCCGCTTTTGATATGTATCGTGATGCGCTGGCCGGGGAAGGCCTTGCTGGCGTCGACCGCATCCTGGATACTGGTGAAATCGCCACTGCCGTCCTGGGCAACGGTGATCTCCGTGGCATACTGTGCCTGTGCGTGGCGGAGGCACGTACACAACAAAAGCCCTGCGATCAGGCCCGTTCGGTAAATGGCCTTTATGGGAACCATCATTATTCCTGATTGTCAGTGATGTGTTTGACGAGGCTGTTGAGGTAAACTTCCAGGTTATCGTAGGCCGTGCTCAGGTTCCTGCCGGTGGCTTCTTTGCTGGCGGGGTCCAGTTTGTGAGCTGCTTTCCAGTCGTCGGGCATGCCATCGCCGGAGGAATCCTGCGGCAGGCCCGAGCTATTCAGGCTTACCCAGCCGCCGACGTCTTCCTGAGAGTCAATGATGCCATTGGTGCTGCCCTTGGAACCCTGCGCGGTAAAGGCGCCTGCCCGCGTCGTCTCTATGATTCGTGCGTCGATGTCGTCCCTGAAAAAAGAAGCGCCGGCGAGATCCAGTACTTTTTCGTAGGCGATCTGTGGAGTATGGGCCGTAACATTTCCCCCGGTGGGGTGTTCCTGGCTCAGGCGCATAGCTGCCTTGTCGGCTGCCGAAACGGCGCCGTAGCTGGAGTGGAATTGATTGTACACCCCGTATTCCCAGTTGTCGGCCGTTGCTCTGGTGCTGCCTTCAACATAGTTGCCGGCAATATAGAATTTCCCCCAAATGTCGTAGACGTCCGTACCGGGTTCCTTGTTCTTATCGATAGAGATAATGCGCTCCCTTTTGGAGGAAGGGGTGGCAGGCCCGGGCTTGTAATAACAGTTGACGATATTGACGTTCATGGCCTCGCCTCCGTAGCAGCTGTTGTTGCCCCAGTTATAGATGACATTGTTTCGCATGTCAACCAGGTCCGTCAGTGCAAAGGCGTCGCCGGCGCTTTCGCCCAGGCGGGGGTTGCGGCTTTCGTGGTTGGCCAACAGGTTGTGGTGGAAGGAGGCGTTTTTGCCGCCCCAAATGCCGCCGTAGCCATGTGCGCCCTTGCTATGTACGGAGTTGTTCAGGCTTTCGCTGACGATACACCATTGCACGGTCGTATTCTCGTTGACGTAAATGCTGAGGCATTCGTCGACCGACCAGCTCATCGAGCAGTGGTCGATGATGATGTTTTTGTGGAAACGCCCCTCGAAGGCATCGGCCTCCTGCAGGGCAACGTCACCCAGGCGGAAGCGCATAAAGCGGATGATCACGTTATCGGCATTGAGCACCACCGGATAGTCCCGGACACAGATGCCCTCGCCCGGCGCCGACTGCCCGGCGATCGTCAGGTTGCCGTTGCTGATCAGCAGGCGGGATTTCAGTTCGATATTTCCCGATACCTTGAAAAGTACATACCTCGGCCCTACGTCCTCTACGGCAGCCCGAAAGCTGCCCGGGCCGGAGTCGTTCAGGTTGGTGACGAAAAGCACCTTGCCGCCGCGGCCACCCGTGGCGTCCCTGCCGAACCCCTCGGCGCCGGGAAAGGCCAGGGGGTCCTCCTGTACGGGCACCGGGCCCTCTTCTCCGGGGGTGTCCGGCATTCCGGAAGGGCCGTGGCAGGAGGTGAGGAAGATCAGAAGGAGTAACAACATTGGGGAAAACAGTTGTTTGATGCCGAATAGTTCAAATTTCATGATGGATGGCCTTGCAGTTTGAAAAGGAATGGAGCGGGTGTCGTACCGCGTTATTTTCGATTTGTTTGATCAGGTTAGAGGCCGGCGCCTGTCAGGCGGAAAGTGAACCGCTGAGGTGCGGAGAACGCAGTTTTGCTGCGCCCTCCGCATCCTGCGGGTGTTTGATGAAAGCCCCTTGTCCGGTGTCTCACGCTTTCCGGGCTGCCAGAGGCTGGTTATCGTAATGATTACAGCTTAACCCTCCAACGCGGGTCACCGGCATCGTATTTGCCGGCAAAGCCGTTGTCTTTGATGTTAAAGTCGAGCCCATCGAAGGGGTCCACCCAGAGGTCTTCAGCCGTACCACTATAGTTCAGGGCCGGGAAGCCTGGTATTTCCGAATCGGCCGTGAACGAGAAATCGGAAGTAGCGTAAGTGTTGACGATGTTGAAGGACGTGGCTTCCAGGCCATCGTAGATGCCCCTTATGCTGAGGTTGCCGGTCTCGCCTTCGTCCCATGCATGCCCCCAGATCGAGTTCGTGATCGTGATGCCGTTGAGGACGTTGCTCAATACGCCGTCCTCGCCGCGCCACCGGAACAGGATACCGTCGGGGTCGGCATATTCGCTAAGCGTGCAGGCGTCGATCAGCAGCGACTCGGCATTCTGGCGCGTGGTCATAAAGGAGTGGATCTTGCTGAACGTGCTGTTCGTCAGCGCGATGTTGTCAATCGAAGCACCGCCTGCGCCATCGGTATCGCAGGTGAAAATGCCGTAACCGCCGATGTGGTGTACAATGCTGTTGTTGATGTTGTAATGTTTGACGTGCACACCGCCGCGAACCCTGATGATACCCCGGAAGGTATTGATGATGCAGTTGTCAAACGTCAGTTCCTCGACCGTGGTCTCCATGTCGTTGTTGGGGTTGAACACGTAGTCGCCGCCGATATCTTCCCCTCTCAGTTCCAGGTCGATGAAGCGGATGTGGTTGATGGATGCGCCATTCTCGATGTTCCAGTTGCCCGTCGTGAAGAGTATCGCTTTCTGAGCCCCGAAGCCGTATGCACCTCTGATCGTAATGGACTTGTTGAGGTTTTCGGACGGGAAGTTGTACAATACGCCTTTCTTAAGCAGGATGATATTGCCGTCGGCAGCGTTCAGAACAGCAGCGCCTACTGCGTCGGGGTCTTCACTGCCCGACAGGTCGACCACGTTCGGGTCGGCGGGGTCAACGCCTTTCTCCAGCGTAACGAACGTTTCCCAGCCGCGGAGTTGTTCCCCGGTGGCGCCGCTGTAGATGGCCACCTGATAGGCCGTTGCAGGCTCCATCCCGTCGATGATCGAAACGCCGGCTGCCTGGTCATCCGTACTTACGTCGTATTCGGCGATCGGGTTTTCCAGCTTCAGGTCGTCAGTGGTGAACGTCCTGATCTTGGTCACGGCGGCGCCGATGGGCTGCCAGCTCACCCGTACCGCAACATCGATGATGTCGTCGACGGTGGGTATCTTCATAATCGAGGGGAAGCGCTCCGTGCGCACATTGCCAAGGTCGGAGATCTTGCTGTCGTATTGCGGATTGGAGGCATGGGCTGTTGCCCTGACCTGATAAAGCGTATTCCACAGCAGTTCATCGCCATTCAGCGTTTCCTCATTGATCACGACGTAGCTCGTATCGGATTCGATCGTGTAATCGATGGTGGCGAAAGTATCGCGGCTGACCTCGATAGTGTAGGTTGTAGCCTCTCTGATATTGCCCATATTCACGATGATGGTATTGAGCTCTGCTCTCAGCTCTTCGTTAAGCACCGGGCGGAAGAGGCGTGTTTTTTCAAAAACTTCATCTTTTTCGCAGCCGGCCATCAGGATAACGGCTGCAATAAGGGCGAGAAGCGGCCCGAATATTTTGGTCCTAAAGCTATTCATAATTGCAGATTTCAGAATTTAACAATACACCTGCCAGTGGCTGCCCACCGGCAGGTGGGATGGCTAGAACATGTAGCCGTCATTTTTCAGCGTCCCCTGGCTATTCGTGATGGCCTCGGCGGGGATCGGGAAAACATACCTTACTACGCCTGGGTTGGGCCCGTTGATGTAGTTGGCCCAGTCCTTGGTGATCCATTCGGAGTAGGTGTTGGTATTGGTGTCGTACAGGCCGATCAGGAAAGACTGCCGTGTCCAGGTGTCATCGGGAGCGGCGGCTATCTTGCGGTTCGGGTTCAGCACAGTGAAATTACCGCTTTCGTCCAGCTTCCAGTACATGTAATCGGGCAGGTTGGAGTATTGTCCCGAGCCGGTATTGGCAGCGTCGGCCATGGCCTTCAGCGTCTCTACCGTTTCCGCCATTTTTTCGGAATAGATGTTCCAGCGGATGAGCTCGTACTTGCGGATCATCTCGCCGCCGAATTCCCATGCGCGCTCGTTGACGATGGCATCGAAAAAGGCTTCTTTGCCGCTGGCAGCTGATGATACGTAAGCGTCGACTTTCGTTCCCCAGTCTTTGGAGTCGAAAGCGCGCTGGCGAACTCTTTTCAGGGCTTCCTGGGCCGTACCCGTGGGGCCGTTGATTTCATTCTCAGCTTCGGCGTACATCAGCAGTACGTCGGCGTAACGCATCATCGGCCAGTTGATACCGGTGCCTTTGGCAGAGTTGGCGCCCGGAGGGTTGTCCAGGAAGTGGCGGCTCCATTTACCCTGTGCAATATTCTGGGGTGCACTGCTAATGAATTCCTGTTCGAAGTTTGCGTTCACCTTATACAGGGCACAGGTGACGTCCCGGCGAATGTCCAGGGTGTCGAAGGAGAAGTAATAGGAGGGAGGCATACCCATGTAGTTGCCACCCGATCCATAGCTGTGCGTAGCGGTGGCCCCGCCGATCACCTGGATGCCTATATTCCAACCCACATCACCGTTGCCGACTGCGAAGGGCACCTCGAAGAGGATCTCGTCATTGACCGGGCTGATGAACTTGCATTCGTTCATAAAGATCTGGCGGTAGTCAGTGGGCAGCGGCCGGTCCTTCAGCGTCATCAGTTTCTCGGTATAGTCCTTGGCAAGCTGGTAGTATTCCAGATAGTCGCCATCCCTTTGCATATTCAGGTCCGGCGTCAGGTAATAGCCGCCGCGCTGCAGGGCGATCCGTGCGATCATGCCCAGGGTGTATTCCCGGTTCACTTGCTCGATGCCATAGGGGAGTTCGTCAGCCCAGAGCATTTTGCCTTCGATATCGACCATATCCTGAATGACCTGGGAAAGGATGACATTCCGGTTTTCCTTCGGCAGGAAAAAGTCGTTACCGGCTTTCGGCGCTTCCCGTACGTTGGGCACATCGCCAAAATAGTAGGTGAGCATGCTGTACCAATAGGCGCGCAGGGTGTAAGCCTCGCCCAGCATCTGGTACATAGACTGGGAAGTAGCGACGTCGCTGGATTCCAGCGTCCCGCTGGCCAGAATGCCTTCGATGGCGATGTTGGCGTCGCGGATGGCCGTATAGGCTGCGTTCCAGAACTGCCTCAGGTCGCCATTGCTTTCCAGGGCGTTCAGGTTCCAGATCTGGTAGCGGTCGCCGGAGCTGGTCCAGCCGCTTTGGCGCTCGATGTCCGTATTACCGGTCATGTTGTTTGACAACCTCGACCGGAAGCCGTCGACGTCGAATTGGACGTAGATGGCGTTTACGCCTTTTCTGGCGTCATCGACATTGGAATAGACATAGTTCGTGTCGAAGGTGGATATGGAGTCGGGCTCCAGAAAATCCTGGCAGGCAGAAAGGAGTAATGCTGCCCCGGCTATGATGAAAATTTTGAGTTTCATAACTACTGATTTAAGTGGTTTACATTAGAAGGTCACATTCACCCCTACCGTATAAGAACGGCTTCTCGGGAAGGACGAATAGTCGACCCCCGGTGTCAGGCCGGAATAGGCAGAACTTCTCGTCGTGCTCACTTCTGGGTCGTAGCCGGAATATTTGGTCCACAGGTGCAGGTTGTTGCCCGTGGCGTAGATCCGGAATTGCGACAGCCCTATTTTGGAAATAACGCTGGCAGGCAGCGAATACCCTATGTTCAGGTTGTTGAGGCGCAGGAACGAACCGTCTTCAACGGCCCAGCTGTGGATCGTGGCCTGAGCTACGCCGAAGCTGTTGTGCGACCACATTTCCTTACCGGCGTTTAACGCTGCAAGTTCAGCAAGGTCAGTAACGATGCCGCCCGGAACACCGGTGATGGAACCGTCGACGTCGAGATAAGTGAAACGGTTGTCGATACTCATATCCGACAGCAGGTTGCCGTAGGTGATACGGCGGAACTGGTTGTACTGGATCTTACCCGTATTGTAGATGTCGTTGCCATAAGACCAGTTGAAGAAAATAGAGGCGTCGAAACCATGGAAGCGCAGGTCGAGGCCGAAACCACCCTGGTGCTTCGGCAGCGCGTTGCCGATCACCTGACGGTCTTCGCTGTTGATGACCCCGTCGTCGTTAAGGTCCTTCAGCTTGAGGAAGCCCGGGCGGATGTTGTTGTTACCTACGGTGGCGCTGGCATCGGCTATGCCTTCTTTAAGGAAGTATTTGTCCGTGGCTGCGTCATAACCGGAGAAGTCATCCGTAGTGTAATATCCATCCGTAACATAACCATAGATATCGCCCAGTTTCTCACCGACGCGGACGTAGTAGTCGTCCTGGTCTTTGAGGTCGGTGCTGGCCCAGCCAGACTGGAAGAACCGTTCGGCCGTGCCGTCCAGTTTTTCAACTTTCGCTTCGTTCACACCGATGTTGAAGTTAGCGGATAAGGAGAAGCCGGGGCGTTCGATCAGGAATGCGGTCAGGCCCAGTTCAACACCCTGGTTGGAGGTGGTGCCGATGTTGTTCCACTGCGTGCTGAAACCCGTATTGGAGGGGATGGCCGAGCGCAGCAGCAGGTCTTCCGTCGTGTTTTTGTAAAAGTCGAGGCTACCGGTGAGTTTATTCCGGGCCAGGGTAAAGTCGAGGCCGATGTTGCGGTTGATCGTTGTTTCCCACTTGATATTCGGGTTGTACAACGTGCTGCCGGTCGGCGTGTAGTAAGGGTTGTCGTAGTTGCCGAAGCCCGGGCCGCGGAGCGTAGAGCCGACGAACAGGAACTGCGTGGCCGTGGCGTCGATGCGGTCGTTACCGGTCTCACCATAACTGGCCCTGAGCTTCAACTCATTGAAAAACCCGGATGTCGGGAAAAAGTCTTCTTCAGAGATCTTCCAGCCCACGGCGAATGCGGGGAAAATGCCCACTCTGTTGTCCTTGGCAAATTTGCTGGACGCGTCGGAACGGAAAGTGGCCGTAAACAGATAGCGGTTCTTAAACTGGTAGTTGGCCCGGCCGAAGAAAGAAAGCCGGTTGGAATTGGTATAGTCCTCTGTGGCGTGCCGGTCTGTCCGCCCGAAGGTCATATTGGCGAACAACTCTTCCGGCGTGATGGACACGCGGAAATCTTCGGCGCGGATAAAGTCGTAAACACCTCCGGTAGAATAGATCTCGTGGCCTGCCAGCAGGTCCAGTTCGTGGGCGCCCAGGTTTTTGAAGCGATAGGACACTGTATTCAGCCAGCGGTAGGAGAACAGCTCGCGGGTGGTCTTTTCACCCAGCGGCAGGTTGCCACCGTTGTTGAAGGATTCACTGGTCAGCGGGCCGTAGAAGCGCAGGCTCTTGTCAAAGGATTTGGAGGTCGTGAAGGTCGTTTTCAGGTCCAGGTTGTCCAGCACCGACCAGTTCAGGGCGGCGTTCAGGACGTAGTCGTTGGTCGTTCTTTCCCTCCAGTCCTGTTTTACCAGTTCCGTGGGGTTGACGAGGCTTTTGATGAAGCTCGCATAGTCGTCGTTAGGGTCGATGGAGTTCAGGTCGAGGTCGAGCTCGTCGGCAATGCCGTTCACGGGGCGGGTCTGTACGGCTTCCTTGATGCCGATCTGGGCGTTGCCGGAAGTGCCGGCGCCATCGACTACGGTATTGGTGATACGCGCTGTGGCTTCAAAGGTGAGCTTGCGCGAGAGGTCCTGGTTCAGTTTGAAGTTGACCACGTTACGGGTGAAACCCGACCCGACCAGCAGGCCTTCGTCCGTGTTGTTGGTCAGGCTAAGGCTCATCCTGGTGGTTTGAGAGCCACCGCTGATGCTGACGTTGTGGTACTGCGACAGCTTGGGGTCGCCGAACAGCTCTTCCTGCCAGTCGGTGCCCGGCTTCTGCTTGTAGAGTTCAAGGTCATCGTATTTGCCGAAGAACTTCTCGAAGTTCCGCAGGTCGGCTTCCGACCGCACTGCGGCGTATTCGTAGTTGGCCAAAGCGAACTCGTAAGGCGACAATACTTCGTACCTTCTGTCCTGGGGCAATTGCTTGAACTGCATAAAACCGTTGTAGGAAACGTTGATCTTGCCTGCAGTAGGGCGTTTGGTGGTAATAACGACAACGCCGTTAGATGCCTGAGCACCATAAATAGCGGTGGCGGAAGCGTCTTTCAATACGCTGATGCTTTCAATATCGGAAGGAGGGATGTCGCGGATGCTGCTGACGATAAAGCCGTCAACGACATACAGCGGCGAGTTGTCCTGGGTGATGGAGCCACCACCCCGAACGCGGATGACGATCTCTGCATCCGGCGAGCCGTCGGTCGTCAGTACGTTGACACCTGGAAGGCGGCCGGTGATGGCCTGGGCCGCGCTGGCCACAGGGATCTTTTCCAGTTTGTTGCCCGATAAGGTGGCGACCGAGCCGGTAAGGTCTGTTTTCTTAACGGTACCGTAGCCGATCACGACGACTTCATCCAGGATCTGGGTGTCTGATGCCAGGTCCACATTGATCGTGCTCCGGTTGGCTACCGGTATTTCCTGCGTGGTATACCCTACGTAAGAGAACAGCAGGGTGTCAGTAGGTGCGGCGGCGATCTCATAAGTGCCGTCGATGTCTGTAATGGTCCCGTTGCTGGTGTTTTTCACCTGCACGTTGACCCCGATCAAGGGCTCATTGTCGGTTGAGACTACTTTGCCCCTGACCATATTTTGTGCTATGGCAGGGCTTGCTCCCAAAAGGATCAGGAAGAGTAGTAAACCTAATGGCTTTTGTAAGTTCTTGAATTTCATAAAAAAGGAAATTTCGTTAAACCAAGTGTAAAGCGAATTATCCTTACAAACTTACAGTACGGCCATTACTAGCAATATTCAGGAATTCACAAATACCTAGCAGGAATTTCACCTTCTGTGCTACAACCGTTTTGCACGGGGCTCCAGGTCCGTCAGTTCGGCGATACGGACCGGATCGCCCGACTCGATGCTCTTCCGGGCTGCTATTCCGATCAGGACGGACATAGCGCCGTCGCGCAGGCCGGCGGTGTGTTTCAGCGGGTCAGGCGCATCCGGGTTCTTGAAGATCTTGTCCTGCAGGCGCTCGTCGCCGCCGCCGTGGCCGCTGCGCTCGAAGGGTACGGGCACGGTTTCGTACTTCTGCCAGGTTTTGTGCACGATCATCGGGCGGAATTGCTGATTGTCCTTTCTGCTTTGGCCCATTTCAATGGCGTGCAGCTCGGCCTGTTCGACGGCCGTTTGCTCCAGCCAGGGGATATCCAGCCAGGCTTCGATACGGCCGTCCATGCCGTTGAATGCGATGCGCCAGCCTTCGAAGGGGGAGTAGGTGGTCAGGGAATAATTGACGACGGCATCATTCGCGTATTTGATCTGGGCCGACATTTTGTCGTAGATGTTGATCTCATGGCGGTACAGGCAGTTGTCGCGGATATACCCGTCGTACTGTTCGTTTTTGACGTACAGGTTCATGAGGTGCTCGTCCTTGGTGATATCCCAGTAATATTTGCATTCGCTCTTGTGCGGGCAGGTTCTGCATTTGTCGCCGCGGAACGGCCCGTTGCTGCCGTAGTGCTCCAGGGCTCCGTAGGCGAAAACCTCTTTGGGGTCGGAATCCAGCCACCAGTTGAGCAGGTCGAAGTGGTGGCTGGCCTTGTGTATCAGCAGGGTGCCGCCGCTTTGCCTCAGGCCGTGCCAGCGGCGAAAATAGGATGCGCCGTGATAGGTGTTGAGGTACCAGTGGAAATCGACGGAGGTGATCTTGCCGATGGTGTTGTTGGCGAGCAGCTCTTTTATTTTAGTCGTATATGGGCTCCAGCGGTAATTAAAGCCTACGATCAGTTTTTTGCCCGAACGCCGCTCGGCATCCAGTATGGCCTGGCATTTTGATTCGTCGGTGGTCAGCGGTTTTTCCGTGAGCACATCGCAGCCGAAATCCAGGCCCTTGATGATAAATTCGTGATGAGTGGCGTCTTTGGTCGTAACGATGAGCAGGTCGGGCCGGGCCTTTTCCAGCATTTCATCGAAACGGGTAAAAGTAGGACAGTTGACGCCCATATAGCTGGTGGCATACTGCAGGCGGCCCGGGTTGATATCGCTCAGGCCTACGAATTCCAGTATATCGGAGTATTCTTTCACCAGCCGCTGCCCCCAGAACCCGGTGCCGCGAATGCCGGTGCCGACCATGGCTACTTTTAATTTTTTGCCGCCCAGGTTGAAGCGGAAAGCGGAGGCGGGAAACATGCTGCCGGCGGCGAGCATGCCCAGGGAGGCCAGGAACTGCCTGCGGGAAGTCAGGTTTTGCATCGTTCTTAAGTTTTAGGGTTACGGGGTCATCGGATCCCAATCCTTGAATATGTCTTTGAGCGTATACCGGGCTGCTTCGGACGCGCTCAGCTGGTGGGACCAGCCAACGCGTAACTCCGGCCTGCTACCCGGCCCGCTGTTGTTGTATTCTGCGTAAAAAGCCGTTCCTTCCCGCTCGGGCTTTCCCCAGTTGTGCCAGCCTTCGGGCCGGGCCAGGGCGCTCAGCTCGCATTCGATAAATACCGTTCTGGCATAGGGCCTCCAGGGGCGGCCCAGGTATACGGAATTGTCGGGAGCACTGCCCGTAATAGTGCAGTACCGGAACACGAAACCGTAATCCTGCCCTTCTTCCGTCGAAGCAGCGGTGATATAGCCATCCCGCTTGCAATAGATCTCACAGCTGTCGAACACGGCCGTCGACCAGCCGAAGATGAAATCGACCGTTCCCTCAATATAGCAGTTTTTATAGTATTGCCTGCTCTTGCTGCCATGCGGGTACAAGGTATCCTGGTTGCCCAGGAAACGGCAGTGCTCAAACTTCGCCTTGTCGCCATCGACCCGCACTGCAACGGCCTGGCCGACAGGGCCCGCCGAATTTTCGAAAGTAATATTATAGGCTTCAAAACCATCGCCGTATATGAAAAATGAAGCGGACCCAGAGGTGCCTATCGTCTCGCCGAAGAGGTTCAGCCTGCTGGCGTAGTCGTCAAATGTCAGGATCACCCCCTTCGTGCTCTCTCCGATGAAACGCACATTCGTCTTCGTAGGCGGTAGCGTCAGTTTTTCTTTGTAGGTGCCATTCCTGATGTAAATGCAGGTCCGCTTGTTGCGCAGGCCCGGCACTGCATCGATGGCCTGCTGCACGGTGGTAAAATCGCCGCTGCCATCCTGTGCGACGATAATATCGTTCGTGCTGCCCTTGAACACCTTGTCGAGAAAGTGCGAGACGTAAAAGAGGGTGGGTTCGAACCAGGGGTTAACCAGCCAGAAAGAATGCGGGGAGCCTTCCAGGGTGTATACTTCGTGATAGATGCCGTATTGCTCCATGATGCTGATCAGGCTGTCGCGCCCGGCATGGAAGCGCGGGAAAGAGCTGTTGACGAACAAAAAAGGCGGCGTTTGCGGGCAGGCGTATTCCAACGGCGAGGCATCTTTCCATTGATCGGGCCTTTCCTCCCGGTTTCCACCCAGCCAGCGTGCCGCGGCATCGCTTTCAGCCGACGCTTCCGGGTGAATGAAGGAGACTATTCCGTCGATGTTCAGAACGGCCTGTATGGTGCTGGAGTAACCGGCGTAACCCTGTTGCCCTTCAAACCTTTCCATACCGCTTGTCGTGCCGAGCTGGGATGCCAGCTGTGCGCCGGCTGAACAGCCCAGCGCGGCGATCCTGTTGGGGTCGATACCATAATCCGCTGCGTGGCCCCGCAGCCACCTGACAGCAGCTTTCAGGTCGTAAACCGCAGCAGGGTAGCGGGCTTCCGGGCTTAGCCTGTATTCTACGGCTATAGCGACGTAGCCTTTTTGTGCTAACCGCCGGGCCATCGGCACCTGATGTATCTTGCTGCCGGAACTCCAGCCTCCACCGTGGATCATGAGTATTGCCGGATAGCTCTGCTCCTGGCGCTCAGTGGGGTAAAAAATGTCCAGGTGCAGTTTGCGGCCGTTAATATCCGCATATACGACATCCAACTGCTCCGATACACCCTGTGGGTGCTCCTCAGCCAGGGGCGTAACGAAAGGGTAGTGTTTTTTCAGCTTTACGAACGCGCTATGCGGCGTATAGGTGGTGTCACGTGGTATCTGGGCCTGCGCGGAGGCTATAGCGGCGGCCAGCAGCAGTAACAGCAGGGGGGCGTATTTCCAGGACATCGGTTGTGTTTTTAGGAAGCCAGGTTCTTCACGGCCTGCTCCATTCCCGACCTTTCAATGTCGAGCAGGTAGCCGGCAAGCAGGCCTTTCAGGCCCGGTATTTGCAGGAGGTTTTCTTCCCATGCTTCTTCCCATCCCAGTACGGCTTCCGCCAGCTTTGCGAAGGCTGCTTCCGATCCGTCGCATCGGCTCCATTGATCCTGTAAGAAACCGATCACCCAGTCGTCATCCTGTAATGGGATGCTTTCGCCGTTCCGGCTGCCTTTGTAGAACCGCACCAGGGCCGCCAGCGCAAAAACGAGCCGGGAAGGCAGTCGGCCTTGCTGCCTGGCATATTCCAGCAGAGAAGGCAACACCCGTGTTTTGAACTTGGATACGGAATTCAGGGCTATGGAGATCAGGTAGTGTTTGATATAAGGGTTGCGGAAACGGTCCAGCACGTCTTCCGCAAACTGGCTCAGCTCTGCTTTGGGCAGGGTAAGCGTGGGGATGATCTCTTCAAAAATGGTGTCGCGTACGTACTGCCCCAGCACGGGGTGTTCCACGGTTTCCCGCACCGTTTCCATGCCGTACAGGTAGGATACAGGCACCATCGAGGTGTGCGCGCCGTTCAGGATGCGCACCTTCCGGGTCCTGTAGGGTTCCATGTTGTCGGTAAATACCACGTTGAGCCCGGCTTTTTCGGCAGGGAATTCGCTCCTGATGCTGTCCGGCGCTTCAATGACCCAAAGGTGGAACTGTTCGCCTTCGCAGAGAAGTTTGTCGTGATAGCCGAGTTCCTTCCAGATGGCCTCTTCGCGCCCTTTGGGGTATCCTGGCACAATGCGGTCTACGAGCGTGTTGCAGTAGGTATTGCTTTGTTCCAGCCATTGGGTAAAGTTCTCGTCCAGCCCCCACAAGCTGGCATATTCCAGCAGTACTGCTTTCAGCTTATCCCCATTTCGGTCGATGAGCTCACAGGGAATGATGATACACCCTTTATCTGCTGCGCCGTTAAAATGCAGGTAGCGGTGGTACAGGAAAGCCGCCAGTTTGCCGGGGAAGCTGTCCTGAGGCGTGTCGGCAAGCTTGTCCTCGGCATTGAAAGCGATGCCGGCTTCCGTGGTATTGGAAATGATAAAACGCAGTTCCGGGTTTTGTGCTTCCACCATAAAGGCGCTGTAATCCTGGTAGGGGTCTATGCCCTTTTGTATAGCATCGATGAGCTCGTGTTCCTCAACCGCCTGGCCGTCTTTGAAGCCTTTCAGGAACAAGGTATAAAGCCCGTCCTGTTCATTGAGCAGGGAAACCAGGCCTTGTTTTATGGGTTGGACGACGGCCACACCGCTCCCAAAGCCGTTGTCCCGGTTCATCCTGTAGATGATCCAGTCGACGAATGCCCGAAGGAAATTCCCTTCGCCGAATTGCAAAACGCGTATGGGAAGCTCGGCGGTATCACCGGCCTTTCTGTTCAATTGAGGTAAGGTGGCCATAGTTTCGGTTGTTAAAGTGAGACGCCCCTTTTCCAGGGAATGAAATCATCCTGTGCCAGCCTGACGGCCTTCGGCGTCAGTTCTCCGCTGGCAACGCGGATGATGGTGTCGAGTAATTCCTCGCCTTTGGATTCTATCGTATCGTCACCCGCGATGATGGTCCCTGCATCCACGTCGATCAGGTCGGGCATCCTTTGGGCCAGAGCAGTATTGCTCGACACCTTGATCGTCGGGGCAATGGGGTTGCCGGTAGGCGTGCCCAGCCCGGTCGTGAAAACGATGATATTGGCGCCGGAGCCTGCCAGGCCGGTGGTGCTTTCCACGTCATTGCCCGGCGTGCAAAGCAGGTTGAGGCCCGGTTTTACGGCCTGTTCCGTGTAGTCCAGCACATCCGTTACAGGAGAGGTGCCTCCTTTTTTCGCGGCCCCCGCCGATTTCATGGCGTCGGTGATCAGGCCGTCTTTGATGTTGCCCGGAGAGGGGTTCATGTCAAAACCGGAGCCCACTTCTTTGGCCCGGTTGGCATACGACTCCATCAGGTTTGCGAATTTGCGCGCCGAGCTTTCGTCGACGCAGCGGTTGATCAACTCCTGTTCTACGCCGTTCAGCTCCGGGAATTCGGAGAGGATGGGCGTGCCGCCCAGCGTGGCCAGCAGGTCGGAAGCATAACCCAGGGCTGGGTTGGCGGAGATGCCGGAGAAACCGTCAGAGCCTCCGCATTCCAGCCCGACGGCCAGCTTGCTCAGCGGCGCCGGACGGCGCTCGGCCTGGTTGGCCTGTATAAGCCCTGCGAAGGTTTTTTTCACCGCTTCGGCGATAAAGTCGCGCTCCGATTTGCTCTTTTGTTGTTCCAGCACGTAAAGAGGTTTGCTGAAGTGGGGGTCAAAGGCCTGAATGGCCTGCTCCAGGAGCTGGAACTGAGCATTCTGGCAGCCCAGGCTAAGGATAGTAGCGCCCGCTACATTGGAATGGGTGATATAACCTGCCAGCAAACGGCAGAGGGTTTCGGAATCCTGCCTGATGCCGCCGCAGCCTCCGTCATGCTGAAGGAACTTTATGCCGTCCACGTTGGGGAATAACCGGTTGCGCTGTATCGCCTCAGCATCCCGGATGATGTCGGCATCGAGTATGGCCTCTACGCCGGCGCCGGACTGATAAAGCTGGATCAACTGCTGGGTGTCGACGGCAAACTGGCGGCTGGACGCATAACCCAGCTGCTCCAGCATGGCATCCCGGATCACCTGGATGTTGCGGTTCTCGCAGAAGACCAGCGGTACGACCAGCCAGTAGTTCATCGTGCCCACCTTGCCGTCGGGCCGGTGGTACCCCATAAACGTCCTTCCCTCAAAGCGCGATATATCGGGCGGCTGCCAGCTGGCCTGGCGTTCGCCGACGCGAAAGCTACCCGCCGAGTGTTCCACGTTTTCCCGGCTGATCCTGCTGCCTTTGAAGATGTTCTTGGTGGCTTTGCCCACCAGCACACCGTACATAATGACCTCTTCACCTTCCCTGAGGCCGTTTTCGCTGAACTTGTGTTTGACCGGGATGTTTTCCAACAGCTCTATGGCCTGGCCATTCCAGTCCACCCGTTCACCGGCTTCCAGATTGCGCAGCGCGACGATCACATTATCGTCAGGGTGTACTTTTAGCAAAATATTTTTCATGATCTGGGTGAGATTTTTTTGTGAAACGCCTAAAAACCAAACGCTTTCGGCAACCACAGGCTGAGCCCGGGCACATAGGTTACGATGATTAGGGCCACCAGCATGGCGATGAACAGGGGCAGCAGTGGCCGTATCACCTTCTGTATCGTCGTACCGGCCACGCCGACACCTACGAACAGTACCGATCCGACCGGCGGTGTACACAGGCCGATACAGAGGTTAAGCACCATGATAATGCCGAAGTGCGTAGGGTCGAGGCCAAGTTTGGTCACGACGGGCAGGAAGATGGGCGTAAAGATCAGGACAGCCGGGGTCATGTCCATGAAAATGCCGACAAACAGGAGGATCAGGTTGATGATCAGTAGGATGACCACCTTGCTGTCGCTGACCGACAGCAAAATATCCGTGATGTTCTGAGGGATGTTCTCGTAGGCCATGATCCAGGACATGCTCATCGACGTGCCGATGAGCAGCATGACGATGGCCGTCGTACCCACGGAGGCGAGTAAGATATCCGGGATATCCTTCCAGCTGACTTCTTTATAGACAAGAGTGAGCACCAGGCAGTACAATACGGCTACCGCCGAGGCTTCCGTAGCGGTGAATACCCCCACGACGATGCCGCCGATAACGACGACGAGCAGCAGCAGGCTGGGGAAGGCGTCGAGGAAGGTTCGGAATACCTCGCTGAGCTTACTGCGGTTGCCGACCGGGAAACGCCGGTATTTTGCCCAGGCTGCCGAGACGATCATTAGAAAAACACCGGTGAGGATACCGGGCAGGTAACCGGCCAGGAAGAGGGCTGCGATGGAGACCCCGCCGCTGGCCAGCGAATAAACGATCAGGATATTGCTGGGCGGTATGGTCAGCCCCGTCGTAGCTGAAGTGATATTGACGGCGGCTGAGAATTCCTTGCTATAGCCTTCTTTTTCCATCTCATCGGTCATGAAGCTACCGATGGCCGAAGCGGCGGCAACAGCGGAGCCGGCAATAGCGCCAAACATCATGGCAGCCAGGATGTTGACGTGCGCCAGGCCGCCGGGCAGAGCCCCCACCAGCGTCTTGGCGAACTTCACGAGCCGCCGGGCGATGCCGCCCTGGTTCATGATCTGCCCCGCCAGGATGAAAAACGGGATAGCCAGCAGCGCGAAGCTGTCCAGGCCGGTGGCCATGCGCTGGGCTACGGTGGTCAGGGCAGGGGAGGCTGGAATGCTCACCAGCATGGTCAGAACACTGCTGATGCCAATACTCCAGGCAATAGGAACGCCTATGGACAGCAGGATGAGGAAGGATAAGACGAGTATAAATATTTCCATTGCAAAGTATTTCTATTTGTTGGCCGCAGCGGGAGTTTGAGCCAGATCCCTGAAGCGGGCGACGATCTGACTAACCTTATAATATACCACCAGGATACCGCTCAGGGGGATGACGCTGTAGACCAGGGCCATCGGCAGGCGAAGGGCAGGCGACAGCTGTCCCAGCACCTGTGTGATATAGATCAGGCGCGACCCGCCCAGCACCATTGCTGCAAAAGCGAATGTGGCCACCAGCGCATCGATAATGCTCTTCAGCCGTATTTGCCCATTTTCTCCGAGCTTGGGCATCAGCAGGTCGATAGAAAGGTGCATATTACGGCCCGATGCATAGGCCGCACCCAGCAGGCCGATCCAGATGAGCAGAAAGCGGGCCAGCTCTTCCGTCCAACTGGCCTGGTGCCCCATGGCATAACGGGTGAAAACGCCCCACAGCACATCCAGGGCCATGATGCCCATGAGGAAGGCCAGAAAGCCTCCGCAGATCTTGTCAATTATTCGTCTCATTACTCTACAGCTTGTATTTCCTGGATGAGTTGATACATTTCCGGCTTGTCTTTGTATTCATCCAGCAGGGGTTTCGTTTTTTCGGCAAAAGCAGCCTTGTCGGGGTGGATGATCTCGACGCCTGCTTTTTGCACTTCTTCCAGGGCGTGTTCTTCGGCCTCTGCCCAGAGCTTCCGCTGGTACAAAGTGGCTTCATAGGCAGCTTCCTGCAGCCATTGTTGCTCCTGAGGGCTGAGGCTGTTCCAGGTCGTCGTCCCGATGACGAGGATGTCGGGCACAGCGGTGTGCTCATTCAGGCTGTAGTACTTACACACTTCGTAATGGCGGGAAGTGTAAAAACTCGGCGGGTTGTTCTCCGCTCCGTCTACGACGCCCTGCTGTAGTGCGGTATACAGCTCGCCCCACGAGATAGGCGTAGGGGCGCCCCCCAGTACGCGGACGAGGTTGATGGCCGTAACGCTTTCCTGTACGCGGATCTTCATGCCTTTGAGGTCCTCCGGTGTCCGTATGGGCTTTTTAGCGTAAAACGACCGTTGGCCGGCATCGAAATAGGCCAGCCCGCGGAGCCGGTATTGCTCACTTTGGATCAGCATTTTTTTACCGATCTCCCCATCCAGCACGCGAAAGCAGTGCTCTCGGCCGCGGAAGATATACGGCAGGCTGAACACCTGGATATTCGGCGCGAAGTTTTCCATGACGGCCGCGGAAACCTTGGTCATGGCCAGGCTGCCGATCTGCAGCAGTTCCAGGCATTGGCGTTCCGTACCCAGTTGCTGGCTGGGATAGATCTCGATCTGCAACCGCCCGCCGGATTTTTCGGCCACCAGCTTGGCCATGTATTCCATGCCCTTGTGCACGGGGTGAGAATTATCCAGCCCATGCGCCAGTTTGAGGTATTTGGTTTTAGACGCCTCACCGCAGCTGCTCAGGGTGAACAGCACAGACGCAATAAGGCCGATAATCCAAAGTGATGTTCTTATTCGCATATCTTTCCTTTTTCAGCTGCCGTCAACGCCCTTTCAGGCCGCGGATGATCTCGAGGGCTTCCCTGGTGCGCGTTTCCAGCAGTGCAAAATCGCCGGATTTCAGCAGCTCGCCGGAGATGAGCTTGGAGCCCATGCCTACACAGGTGACGCCTGCATCGAACCAGGCCGAGAGGCTTTCCTTTGTCGGAGAGACCCCGCCGGTAGGCATAATGCTGGTCCAGGGCTGGGGCCCTTTGATATCTTTCACAAAGCCGGGGCCATAGGTGCCTCCGGGAAACAGCTTGACGATCTCACAACCCAGTTCTTCGGCCCTGGCGATCTCCGACAGCGAGCCACAACCAGGAGACCATAACACCTTGCGCCGGTTGCAGGCCAGGGCGATATCTTCGCGAAGGACCGGAGTAACGACGAAGTTGGCGCCCAGTTGCATGTATAGTGAAGCGGCAGCAGCATCGGTGACAGAGCCTACGCCCATGATCATTTCCGGCAGCTCCTTAGCACAGTATTTATTTAATTCGGCAAACACCTCGTGGGCGTAATCTCCCCGGTTGGTGAACTCCAGCAGGCGGGCCCCACCGCGATAACAGGCAGCAATAGCTTTTTTGCCCAATTCGATATCGGGGTGGTAGAACAGCGGCACCATACCCGTGTCTTCCATCGTTTTTGCGACTTGCAGCCGCGTAAATCTTGCCATTTCTGTTGATTAAAAGGCTTGGCTGCGCAATCAGCGCAGCCAAACACCTAAAGTATTGTATGAAACGATAAATAACATCTTGTTTACCGGCTTACCCGCCCGCTGGCGTCACCTTTCATCAGGCTTTCGACTTCTGTCAGGGTGGCGAGGTTCGCATCGCCGTATATGGTGTGCTTCAGGCAGGAGGCCGCAACGGCAAAATCCAGGGCCTTCTGGCTGTCGCCTTCATATTTTACGAGCCCATAGATCAGGCCTCCCATAAAGCTGTCGCCGCCGCCGACCCGGTCGACGATGTGCGTGATCTGGTAGGTGGGGGCCTTAAAGAGCGTATTGCCGTCGTACAGCACACCGGTCCAGGTATTGTGCGAAGCACTGATGCTGCCCCTGAGGGTGATGATCACCTTTTTGCACCTGGGGAATTTCTGTATCAGTTGTTTGCCCACGGAAATGTAGGCTTCCGCATCGATCGTGTCGCCCTGTGTAACGTCAACACCTTCGGGGTGGATGTCGAAGTGTTTTTCAGCATCTTCTTCATTGCCCAGTATAACATCGCACCCTTCGACCAGTTTCGGCATCACTTCCGATGATCTTTTGCCGTACTGCCAGAGGTTTTTCCGGTAATTCAGGTCGGTGGACACTGTAATGCCGAGGCGGTTGGCCGCTTCGATAGCCTCCAGGGTGGCATCGGCGGCGCCCTGTGAGATGGCAGGAGTGATGCCCGTCCAGTGAAACCACTGTGCATCCCGGAACACTTCATCCCAGTCGACCATGCCGGCCTGTATGCTGGCCATGCTGCTGTGAGCCCGGTCGTATACCACTTTGCTGCCCCGCGCCACGGCGCCCATTTCGAGGAAATAGATGCCCAGGCGTTCACCGCCGCGGATGATGTGTTGCGTGCCGACATTGCGCTTGCGCATTTCCATCAGTGCACAGTCACCAAGGTCGTTCTTGGGAAGCCTGGTGACGAAATCAACAGGCAGGCCATAGTTGGCGAGGGAGACGGCGACGTTGCTCTCTCCGCCGCCATATACGACGTCGAATGTGCTGGCCTGCGAGAAGCGCATGTACCCGGGAGGGGTTAAGCGCAGCATGATCTCTCCAAAAGTGACGATCTTTTTCATATTCAGAATCAACAGTTTTTATTAAAACCCGAAATAGGCATTCGCATTCCGGTAGCAAATGTCCTTAACGATCTCTCCAAGCCATGGCATGTCATTCGGCAGTTCGCCATTGTGTACGTCTCTGCCGATCAGGTTGCAGAGGATACGCCGGAAGTATTCATGCCGGGGGAAGGAAAGGAAACTACGGCTGTCGGTCAGCATGCCGATGAAACAGCTGAGCATGCCCATGTTGGACAGAGCGTTGAGTTGCTTTTCCATGCCGTCCTTCTGGTCGAGGAACCACCATGCAGAGCCGAATTGCATTTTCCCGCGGATGGAGCCGTCGTTAAAATTGCCGATCATGGTGGCCATCACCTCGTTGTCGCGCGGGTTGAGGTTGTAAAGTATCGTTTTAGCGAGCTTGTCCTCCGAATCGAGCCGGTTGAGGAAGCGTGCCAGCGCGCTGGCCTGGCTGAAGTCGCCGATGCTGTCGAAACCGGTGTCGGGGCCGAGCTGGCGCATCATTCTGCTGTTGTTGTTGCGCAGGGCGCCGAGGTGGAATTGCTGTACCCAGCCTTTTTCGGCATAGATCAGGCCCAGTTCGTACATGATGGCGGATTGATAGGCCTGCACTTCTTCCGTCGACAGTGCTTTCCCCGCCAGCTTTTTTTGCAGGGCTTCATCCGCTTGTTTCCGGCTGAACGGCGCGGCATAGGCCTGCTCGAGGCCGTGGTCGGAAAGCCGGCAGCCGTGGCTGTCGAAATAGCCGGCCCGGTTTTCCAGGGCCTGCAGCAGTTCGTCGAAGCTGGTGATCTCCTGGCCTGCGGCCTGGCCCAGTTTATGCAGATAAGCGACAAAGGTTTCCTGTTCGATCAGGATGGCCTTATCGGGGCGGAAGGCCGGCAGCATCTTTATCTCGAGATCATCGGAACGCACCTTTCGGTGGTGCTCCAGCGAATCAGCCGGGTCGTCAGTTGTACATACCACGGCTACATTCATCTTGCGCAGCAGGTTGCGCGTGCTGTATTCCGGGCTGCGCAGCATTTCCGAGCTCTGGGCATAGATGTCGCCGGCGGTGCCGGGGTTCAGCAGAGCCGAAATATTGAAATACCGCAGCAGCTCCAGCTGTGTCCAGTGGAACAGTGGGTTCCGTATAGTATAAGGCGCCGTTTCTGCCCATTTGCGGAACTTGTCGGAGTTGGAGGCTTCACCGGTAATGAAGCGTTCTGGGACACCCAGGGTGCGCATGGCCCGCCATTTGTAGTGGTCGCCTTTGAGCCAGATGTCGGTGATGTCGTGAAAGTTCTTGTCTTCGGCGATCTCGTCGGGTGGAAGGTGGTTGTGGTAGTCGATGATCGGCTGGTGCTTGGCGTACTCGTGGTAAAGTATCTCGGCAGCATGGTTTTCCAGCAGGAAGTTCTCGTCGAGGAAGGGTTTGATATCGTACTTGATGGCTTGCATACGCTTACGATTCAATTTGCTTTCAGGTATTGTGTCAGAGGAAGGCCTAACTCGACGATACCTTCTACCGCCAGTCTGGCGTATTCGGTTGCGCCGAACAGCGTGAGGTGCGTATTGTCCTGTTTGCCTTCCGGAAACCGCTCGTATAAACCGGGTTCCACCCAAAGATATATTTCTTTGGACTTTTCCGGGCCAAGATCGTTGATGTAATCTTCGGTTTTAAGCTGCATATCGATAAACGGCACGCTCAGCTCCATGGCTACCATTCTGGCCACAAAGGGGTATGCGCCGTGGGTGTCTACCAAAACGCCCTGTTCGTTAAAATTCCTGCGGACAATGGAGGAGAGCAAAACGGGGAACGCGCCATAGGCCCTTGTTTCCCGGACGAACCGTTCCAGGTTGCGCCGGTAGCCGCTGTAGGGGTTGGTATAGCGCGCTGGGTCGTTCACTTTGGAATCGTTGTGCCCGAACTGAATGAACACGTAGTCGCCGGAATGCAGGTTTTCCAGTACTTTATCCCAATGCCCCTCGTCAATAAAGCTCTTGGTGCTTCGGCCGTTCAGCGCGCGGTTGTCGACGACAACAGGGCTATTGAAAAAATTGGGAAAAAGCTGTCCCCAGCCGCGTTCCGGGTTCTTGTCAGGGGTGTCGGGCTTATCGGCCATCGTGGAGTCGCCGATCATGAATATCCTGATCTCGGGCGCTGTATCTTTCCAGGAGAAAGCCGCCAGTGCCAGCAGCAGGGTAAGTGCGAAAAAGGCAATCGTTATATTTTTCTGCAGCTTCATGGGCCTGTTTATTTTGGAGCGGGTACTTCCACCAGGGTACCGTTGAGGTAGTAGCCCTCAAAACTCAGGCCTTCGGCGAATTTGATGGAATCGCCCATTTTTACGCCGTCAAAACGGCATCCTTTCAGGTGTAGCCCATTGACGGGGTTTGCATCGTCGTATCCTTCAACCAGCAAGCCATAGCGGCTTTTGGAAGAGCTGACGTTCTCGACAAAAATGTTTCTTACGGTGGGGATAAAAACCTGGTTGGTGTCCGCATAAATAGGGTATCGCATGTTGACCCTTACGACGGCTTCCCGCACTTCGCCGACCGTGATGTTCCTGAAAAAGAGGTTCTCGATCGTGCCCCCCCTGACCTTGTTGGTCTTCACGCGTATCGCCCGTTCGAGGTTGGGGCTGTCCATCAGGCAGTTTTCAGCAAAGATATTGCGGGCGCCTCCCGAAACTTCACTGCCGATGACGACACCGCCATGCCCGTCCTTCATCTGGCAGCCCTGGACGACCACATTTTCTATAGGCCTGCCGATGCGGCGGCCATCCTGGTTCCTTCCCGACTTGAGCGCGATGCAGTCGTCACCGGTGTCAAAATAGCAGTTCCTGATGAGCACGTTACGGCAGCTTTCCGGGTCACAGCCGTCGCTGTTGGGGCCATGGCTGATCACGCTGACGTTTTGTATGGTGATGTTCTCGCTCAGGACGGGGTTGATGACCCACATCGGCGAATTGCGGATCGTTACGCTGTCGATCAGGATATTCTTGCAGCGATACGGCTGTATGAAATTGGGGCGAAGGTAGGCGCCCTGGCCCAGCACCCGTTGATCGACGGGCACTTCGAGGGTGTTCCATTCGATCAGGCGCGGGCCGCTAAGGCTGTCTTTCTGGCTCGGCATACCTTCTTTCCAGCCGAATTCGGCTTTGTTGACCCATGCCCACCAATTGCCGGGGCCTGCTTGCCCGTCGAGCGTCCCCGAACCGGTAACAGCGATGTTTTCCTGTTCGAAAGCATAGATCAGGGGTGAATAGTTCCAGCATTCGCTGCCTTCCCAGCGGGTATACACAACCGGCAGGTAATGAGCAGGGTCGGTGCTGTATTTTATCGTAGCTCCTTTGGAAATGTGAAGGTTGACATTGCTTTTCAGGTGGATCGGGCCGTTGGACAGGTACACACCGGCCGGGACTTCAACTTTACCGCCGCCTTCGTTGTGGCATTTTTCTATCGCGGCCCTGATGGCAGGCAGGCAATCGGTATGGCTGTCGCCTTTGGCGCCGAAGCTGGTAATGTCATAGGTTCGGCCGGGGAATGCAGGTGGCCTGATGCTGGCCAGGATCTGATCCATCTGTTTCCAGGAACCAGGCTCAAGCTGTTCCGGCGGCCTGATGCTACAGGCCGCCGGAATGAAGAGTATGAAAATATAGGCTATATATCGCATGTGTCAACATTTTGCTGGTTGCTGGCCTCAGGCAGGGGAATTTCAATGCTAAAGGTAAGCATGGCGTTCACTTGGACGGTGCGCAGGAATTAACAAATGCCAAGCGGGATTTAACATTTTAACGCTCAGGGCTTTTAGGGTAGCGCTATCCCATATTTTTATGGAGTCAACAGCATTGCTGTGAAACCATATTTTGATTCTAATTGAATGAGAAAAAATAATTTGTTACCTTAACTTTAAATTTGCCGGTTCTTATTTTCTTTGCCGAAGAAATGCTGCGATCCTTTCATTGTATTCGAAAATTACACGAGGGGTAAAGAAATCAGGCGATATGAGAAACTTTCCTTTGGGATTTGCGGGCTTTTTACTGCTGGCCCTTACCCTGTTGCCGATACAGGGATGGGCCACTGAGCCGTATTCTCCACAGGCGGCCAACCCCTTGTCAGAATCCTGGAGGTGGAAACACTTTCCGGAATTGGAGGGCAGAGGCGTCCGGAATATCGCAGAGGGCAAAGGCAGAAGGATATGGATGGGCTTTAACGATGGTGTGTATGAATACGATGGGTACGCCTGGAAAGTACATAATGCAGCCAACGGCCTGGCGGCAGCCCCTGTAGAAAAGGTGTTTGCGGCGAGTAATGGCGACATCTATGCCGCGGCAGCCAACGGCATTTTTCGATACAATGGCCAGGTTTGGGCTCCCGCGCTCCAACTTTCGGAAGGCTTGACCATCCAGTTCCAGGAGATCACGGAGTGGTCCGATGGTAGCCTGGTGTTCTCTTCCGACCAGGGGGCTATACGATTGTTGCCAGGAGGTAAGATCAACATGTATACTTCGGAAACCAGGGTACAGAACCTGCAGCGCTACTTCAGTGGGGTGAACTGGATACGCTTTCCGAATGAAGCCCTTGAAGGGGGAGATTTCAGGGATGTTTCCGACGTTCTCGAAGACCGTGCGGGCGTCGCATGGTTCGCGCTCACCATGCCCAATGAATCGGGCCGCCTGCTGAAATGCAGGCTCCTTTCGGCAGGTTCTTCCTCCATTACGGATTACGAACTGATCAAATCAGGGCCGGGGTATGAACTTGGCGAAAGCCAAAAGCTGATACAGGCCATGGATAACCGCGTTTGGGTGATCAATTCGACATACAAGGTTGGCATTACCGTTTTTGGCCCCAAACATGTGGAGTACATCAAGCTGGGAGATATCTTTGGCGGCGACGAGTTCATGAGTGATATCGTACAGTCTTCTGACAGCACGATCTGGGTGGGGTCGCTGGGCAAGTTACACGCGTATAAGAACGGCAAATGGGAGATCTATTCAGCACCCCATTACGCTATTCCGGCCAACCGTATCATGCTGCAGAAAAGTGCAGATAATAGCCTATGGGTTGCCGGCTATAAATCGAAAGTGCTGCTCCTCGACTATTCTACCGACCGCTGGCTGACCTATTCCGGCCTCAACTATCAGTGCGAATTGCCCAATGGCGAACAATGGTTTATCGAAGCCAGCGGTAAGGCGGTATGCCATAAAAAGGGCTCATGGGTGGCCTACACGGAGGCCGACGGCCTCATCGATGCGCCTATCCGGATCATCGCGACTTCCAAAGGGCAGTTGTGGGTAGCCGGGTCGCACCGGGGAGGGGCCGCAACGGCGGTGCTGAAAAACGGGCGCTGGGAGAAACACCTGCACCCCAAACTTTCCTGGGGGATTGATTACCGGGCAGTGTTCGAGAGCCGGGACGGTGCGTTGTGGTTTGGCGGCAGCGTCGATAGTGAACCTGACAAAGGACACCTCGGAGGCGTGCTACAGCTACCTAACCCTCAGTCGGAGGAACTCCACTGGATACACCATATCTATCACGAGAACGGCCTGATGCAATCGAACGCCTACGGCATCGGGCAGTCGCCCGATGGCAGGATATGGCTGGGAGGGGGGAGCCTTTATTATTACGATGGGAAGCAATGGGGGCGCCCCAACGACGAGCGCCTGAGGCAGTATGTTAATGTCGTGCATACGTATCAGCATAAGCTGATCGTCGGGTCCCGGTATTATGGCGTATTTATTTATGACGGAGAAGACTGGAAAAATTACGATACCGATGACGGCCTGCCCTGCAATACCGTGATCAGCATAGATGCTATTTCCGATAGTTGCCTCCTGGTGGCCACTGAAAACAATATCTCGCGCTTCGATGGCATAAGCTGGGTGTCCAACATCTTTCCGGAAGAGCTGAACATGGATTTTGAAGGAGGCAATATCTTTCACGATAGCCAGGGCGCTATATGGGTGAACCATTCCAGCCGAAGCTGGAAACGACGGGCGTTCAGCCATAGCAAGAACCAGAAGGGCGCTTTTCGCAACTTTTATACCTACCGCTATATTCCGGATGATATCCCGCCTGATACGAAGGTCACCCTCTATTCTGAAAAGGTCTCTCCGGAAGGCAATACGGTCGTCGAATGGGAGGGCAATGATTTTTTCGCGCAGTCGGCCAGCCAGCGCCTGGCCTATTCCTACCGGCTCAACGGCGGTAAGTGGTCCCCTTTCTCGACCGAGCAGCACCATACTTTTGTCAAGCTGAAGAGCGGGAAATACGTTCTGGAAGTGCGCGCACGCGACCTCGATTTCAACATTGACCCGACACCTGCCGTTGTCGCTTTTGCAGTACAGCCTCCCGTTTGGAAGCAGGCCTGGTTTATCCTGTTGATGCTGGCTTTTCTGTTCACACTGGGCATTTATGAGTATCGCGTGCTTTCAAAGAAAAAGAAGCTGGAAATATTGAACCTGTCGCTGAGCCATGCTAACGAGAAACTGAAGGCTAAGACCCAAAAGATCGAATCGCAGAAAGAGGAGATCCTCTTGCAAAAAGAGCATATCCTCGTCCAGGCGCATAAGCTGGAGGCCAGCAATAAAAACCTGGAGGAAATGAACGAGGAAATCCGCAACCAGCGGGATAAACTCGGAGAAATGGTCGTCAGGGTAGAAGAATTGTCCAGGGCGAAGCTCAAGTTCTTTACGAATATTTCACATGAGCTTCGCACCCCGCTTACCCTGATCCTGGGCCCTGCCGAGCAGTTGCGCGACGAAGCTGCCCGGCATACCGAAAACGAACGCCGCAACCTTTACGGTATCATTCAACGCAATGCCTCGCGCTTGCTGAAACTGATCAACCAGTTGCTTGAGATCCGCCGGATAGAACAGAGTTCCCTGGAACTGAACCTCCAGCCGCTGGTGCTTCCCGATTTTATACACAACATACTGGGGCTGTTCGAGAACCTGGCCGTTGAAAGAGATATCGAGCTTTCCTTTCGCCATGAAACGAACGGCAGCCCGGTGTTGCTCGACCCCGACAAAGTTGAAAAGATCATCACTAACCTGGTGTCTAACGCTTTTAAACAT
This sequence comes from Lewinellaceae bacterium, assembly GCA_020636255.1. Lineage (GTDB taxonomy): Bacteria > Bacteroidota > Bacteroidia > Chitinophagales > Saprospiraceae > JACJYE01. Next base: position 185,440 of record JACJYE010000004.1, on the reverse strand, counting down.
ACCCCTAATGGTGGAAAGATCGGCGTCTGCCTGAGTGAGGCTACCGCTGCGGAGGCCATGGTTCCCGATGCGGGCGGCTCCTTTCTGAAACTGGTAGTGGAAGATACCGGCGAAGGAATCCCTAATGAGGCGCTGGAGCATATTTTCGACCCTTATTACTATACGGCCGCACTCAGCCGAAAGGAATTCAGCTCTGGCATAGGGCTGTCTTTCATAAAGGACCTGGCTATTGCGCAGGGTGGCAGTATACGGGCAGAAAGCATCAGGGGTGAGGGCGCGCGTTTTTATATCTTTTTCCCGCTGCTGGAACCGGACAAAGAGGCTGACATCCAGCTACCTCCGCTTAGCCTGCCCAAACTTATGGACACTTTGCTGGAAGTACAGTCGCTTCAAGCCTCTTTTACAGAGCAGGGTGTTTCACCTGAGCGAAGGGATACGGGCCCACCGCCTCACAAGAACGGCAAGGCCCCCCAATCGCGTGCGAAGATCCTGATCGTAGAGGATAACCATGATATGCTGGGCTTTTTATATAGTATCCTGTCCGCAAATTACGAACTGCTGACAGCAGGTAACGGGTTGGAAGCCCTGGAAAAAGCCCAGGAGTACGACCTCGACCTCATCCTAAGCGATGTGATGATGCCCCAAATGGACGGGCTTGAATTTTGCAAACTGATCAAGTCGAGCTTCGCCACCAGCCATATACCTGTCATCCTGTTGACGGCCAAGATCATGGACGACCAGAAAATGGCGGGGTACGAGACCGGAGCAGATGACTATATCACCAAGCCTTTTAACCCCGAACTACTGCAGGTGCGCATTCAAAACCTCCTGAAGCAGCGGCAGCAGCTACGCAGGAAATACAACCGGGACTTTATACTCAACCCCAGGGAAATAGAGGTGGCCTCGCCCGATGAAGAGATGCTGCTGCGCCTGGCGGAGATCATGGAAAACCATATCGACGACTCCGATTTCAACGTCAATAAGATGTGCGAAATGGTCCATCTCAGTCACATGCACTTTATCCGTAAAGTAAAACAACTCACCGGCAAGACGCCCAGTGAACTGTTAAAATCATTCCGGATGAAACGGGCGAAAGACCTTCTGGCCCAGAAAAAGATCACCATATCGGAGGTGGCCTACCAGGTGGGGTACGACCTGCCCAACTCTTTCAGCCGGGTATTCCGCCAGGAGTTCGGCATGACGCCTACGGAGTTTGTCGAAGGGCTGGAAGCCTGACAGCTCCTTAGCCCGGGTAGGCTCTTCCGTTGACCGAGCCCATCCTTTTCATAGTCTCCAGGCACATTCGGCTATTGTGGTAAGGGGCTTTCCATGGGCCGGCGATGTCTTCGCTTTCCATCGGCTGCCCGTCGCGCCCCACGCCCCAGTACCATTCGCCCAACTTGGGGGCCTTGACTCGTTTCTCTATGAAGGCCCAGCAATTCAGCGCGGCTTCCAGAAAGCGGTTCTCGCCGCTCAATTGCCAGGCATTGATAAATCCCACTACGGCTTCCGCCTGAGGCCACCAGTGCTTATCAGGATCTGTAATGCCTTTGCCAGGCCGGGCTTCATTCGCCAGGGCCCCTTCGTTATCGATACCGGTGCGTAGCACGGTATCCGCCATTCGCACCGCCGCCGGGCCGACGGTATCGAAAAGCTTGTCATCCTTTAAGGCGATAGCCGCTTCTGTCGACAACCAGCTATATTCAATGTTGTGGCCGAAAGATATTTCGTCGGACAGGCATTCCCATTGCTCTGTGAAGAAGAGATGCAGGCTGTGGGCGCCCGCATCGAGGAAGCGCTCATGCATCAGGTATGCCAGTTGAAGGAGCCCTTCTTTCACGGCTTCGTCTTTGCTCACCTCGTACAGGCGGGTATAAGCTTCCAGGACGTGCAGGTGGGTGTTCATGGTTTTGGCGGCCTGAGGTTCCTTGTCGCTTAGGCGTAAGTCGGCTGCGGGGCGCCAGTCTTGTTCGAAGGCTTCGTAATATCCCCCGCGGATGAGGTCGCGGCTATATTTTTCAACCAGCCAGAACAGCTCAAAGGCAGCCTCCAAAGCGGTTTCACTGCCGGTGAGGGCAAAGTATTCTGCCAGGGCGTAAATGGCGAAGGCCTGGGCATATACCTGTTTTCTGCCTTGAAGTGGAGCGCCCTGGTAATCGAGCATCCAAAATACACCTCCGTGCAGCGGGTCCCGGAAATTGTCCATGAGATAACGGTAGGCTTGATCGGCCAGGCTGCGGTAGTCAGCTTGCCCGGCTACCCTCGCCGCTGCAGCAAAGGACCAAAGGATACGCGTATGGAGTATCACGCCTTTGTCGGCATGTGGATGCAGCCGCCCTTTGCCGTCAATGCGGCCGTAAAAGCCTCCGTTCTCCCTGTCGGGCATCCGTTGGGCCCACCAGCCTAGTATGGCTTCGAGCTCCTCTTCGGCGGCAGTAACCAGGCCAGTGGTAAGCACACTTTGCTCATAAGGCGGGGTTCGGTATTTGTCCATCAGCGATCAATTTTTCCAGAATGGGAAGGTTCCTGTCAATCAATGCGATCCGTTGTTCTACACTGGCAACCGACCGCAGCCCGTCTTCAGGACTGTTCACCGCATAGTCCACCAACCGCTCCAGGCTTGTCGTCGCGACGTGCAGGCGCGTATCCGAGGAACCGTAATAGATGAATACCTCCTGCCGTTCGTTGATGATCCAACCGTTGCTGAAGACGACGTTGCCGACATCACCGATGTATTCGTCGCCGGCAGGGGCCAGGAAATGCCCTGCAGGGCGATGGGTGGTTTTCCAGGGCTCGGCCAGGCTTGCCATGAAAACGTATAATACATAGCGCAGGCCGGAGGCTGTATTGCGCACGCCATGAGCAAGGTGCAGCCAGCCTTTTTCCGTCTTGATCGGCGCCGGCCCCAGGCCGTTCTTCACTTCCTTGATGGTGTGGTACACTTTGCCGTCCATAATGGTTTCGTTCGAGGCCTCGGCCCGTTCCATACTGTCTGTAAGGCCCCAGCCTATTCCGCCGCCGCTGCCCACTTCGATGAATCCGTCCTGGGGCCGGGTGTACAAGGCGTAGCGGCCATCGACGAATTCGGGGTGCAACACTACGTTGCGCTGTTGGCCGGAATGGGAGATCAGGTCGGGCAGCCGCTCCCAATGTATGAGGTCTCGTGTTCTGGCAATGCCGCATTGGGCAACTGCTGCGGTGGTATCGTGAGGCTTGCTTTTGTCTTTTCGTTCGGTGCAGAACAGGCCGTATATCCAGCCATCTTCGTGTGGGCAAAGGCGCATGTCGTAGACATTGGTGTCGGGGTCATCCGTTTCAGGCAGGCGTACCGGGTATTTCCAGAAGCGGAAGTTGTCGATGCCATTGGGGCTTTCTGCGATGGCGAAGAATGATTTTCGGTCGTTGCCCTCAACCCGGGCCATCACCAGATAGCGCCCGTCCAGATACATGGCCCCGGCATTAAAAGTGGCATTGATGCCCTGCCGCTCCATCAGAAAGGGGTTCTCCGCCTCGTCGAGCGCGTAACGCCAGAAAACTGGCGTGTGCCCGGCCGTAATGGCCGGATAGCGATAGCGTTGGTAGATGCCGTTTGCATAACCCAGAGGTTCGTTCTTTCTGCTCAGTAACATTTCCTGTTCGTGGAAAAGCCTGGAAATCTGCATGTTGAAGTTGTTGTCTTTGGCCATATTGAAGTTGCTATTTCTTTTTTGGAAAGCGGTACATCTTTGGCATATTGTCCTGGAACAAGAGGGCGGGGTCCGATTTGAAGGCTACGAAATTGGGGGCGCTGCCATGCCCGGGGTAGGGGGCGTAGTGGTGTTTGGGGTTCGCATTACGCCATACCAGCAGGTATGCGATCTTTTGCGCCTCCGGGCTGGCCTTTATGCGCCTGAGCAGAACATCGGTCCACCACGACGAATCGGGAATACCCTCGTAACCCGTTTCGGTAAGTGCGGCCACTTTGCCTTTTTCTGCTGCCAGCCTGGTGACCAGCTCGAGCCTTCGGGTAAGGGCTTCCTGTCCGCTCAGCAGTTCGACATCCCGGTAATCGTCCAGGCCGAGGATGTCGACGTATTCGTCACCGGGATAGAACTCGAGGTAGTGTTCGGCGCTTTCTACAATATCGGGCGAATAGGCGTAGAGCAGGTTATTCAACCCAATGGTATCCCGGAGGTATTCAACGGTAAAGCGCCACAGCGCTTTGTATTCTTCGGCGCTGCAATTGCCTTTTCCCCACCAGAACCAGGGCCCCGACTGTTCGTGGAACGGGCGAAAAATAATGGGGACGGGTTTCCGGGGGAAGCCGGCCCGGAGGCTTTTCACGAAGCTGGCGAACAGGCCCAGCTGGGCAACATACATCTCATGTTTGGGGCCTCCGGGCAGGATGGCTGCCACAGCTGAAACGGTATCCCAGGCGGTACCGCCGCTCACCGGGTTGTCCATGTGCCAGCTGATAGTATTTACGGCTCCCATTTTATAGGCCTCCAGTATCCAGTGGCGCATCTTCTCGAAGTAGACGGTGTCGATATTGTACCGGCTTTTTCCCAGTTTGCTGACATCCCAGCCGAAGACGGCAGGGTAGGCGCCACACACGTCCTTTACGTCGGACCGCCCTTCTTCTTCCTTCCACATCACCCCATAGGCCAGTGCATCCTGATGCCCGAAGAGGATACCCTGCCCGGCTATCTCCTGCAGATTGGCGTACAGGGCGCGCACGTTGCGGTGGGCGTGCTGGTCCGTAAGGGGGGGGTGTTTGTATTTGTTTTGAGCAACGGCAGGCAGAGGAAGGTAAGTGGTGCACAGCAAAAGGAGGAGGCCCGCAAAGTAAAGCTTATTCATGGTTCATCTATCTGGTTGTTCAAAAGAAGCTTAAAAAAACGTTCCGGACAGATGTCAAACTCTTACAATTAGAGGGTTTTTTGTAACAATTTACACTAAGGGGCCGGAGAAGAATAACTTCCCCATTTGATACGGCTCTTTTCCCGCCAGGCTGCGTTGCTCGTCGGTCAGGTAGCTCCGGCTATCTTCCCTCCTCGCGCCTTGCCTGGCGAAAAAATAGCTCGCCTGAAATGAGAAACTTATTTTTCTCCGGCCCCTAAAGGCCGTTGTGCTGAGCGGCATATTCCGAAGGGCTAATGCCGAACTCCTTTTTAAACCGTTCGCGGAAATACTTCAAATCCTGGAACCCTACCTGATAGGTGATCTCCGATACCGTATACCTGTTGGCCAGTAGCAGCTGGGCTGCTCGTTTGAGCCTGATCGTGCGTATGAAATGATTGGGTGATTGCCCGGTGATGGCCTTCAGCTTGCGGTAAACCTGCATGCGGCTCATAAACAGGGCCCTGGCCATGTCTTCAACAGAGAATTCGCTATCGTCGATATGTTTTTCCACCAGGCTTATCGCTTTTTGCAGGAACTCTTCATCAAGGGAGTTGACGGTGATCTCCGAGGGTGACAGGTTGGCCTCTCCCCTGGAGTATTTTTCCTGCAGTTTTTTCCGCGTGGTGATCAGGTTGTGGATACGGGTGCTCAGCAGCTGGATGTTAAATGGTTTGGTTATGTAGTCGTCGGCGCCGGTTTCCAACCCATTGATGCGAAAGATAAGAGAGGTGCGCGCCGTAAGCAGAATGACGGGGATATGGCTTGTGGCCATACTGGTTTTGATCTGCCTGCAAAGTGTAATACCATCCATTTTTGGCATAGCCACATCGCTGACGATGAGGCTGGGTGCATGTTCGAGTGCCAGTTGGAGCGCTTCTTCTCCGTTGCCCGCTTCGATAATGCGGTAGCCCGGCTGGAGGTATTCCCGCAGGTAAGCCCTGATATCGTCATTGTCTTCTACGATCAGCAGGAGGGGCCTGTTCTTGACGCCGGGTTGCGGCCCCTCGGCCCTGGCAGGCTCCATCAGCGGTTCGACCAGGGATAACCTGTAATGGTCGGGGTCTTCAGTCTTTTTAAAATCGTGGAACTTCTCGTCTTCCGGCAGGTGGTTTTCGCCAAGAGGAAGTTGGATGGTGAACGAAGAGCCCAGCCCTTTCTGGCTCTGGGCGGTGATCAGGCCCTTATGCCGGGATACGATATTCTGGCACAAGGCCAGGCCGATACCGGTCCCGCTATGCCTGGAGTCGCCCAGGGATTCCTTTCCCTGGTAGAACCGGTCAAAGATCCGGGGCAGTTCTTCTGCTGATATGCCTACTCCGGTATCCCTGACGGAAACCTCCATCGAACGCCCATCCTCTGTTAGTTGAGCCCGTACAGATATCCGGCCGCCCTCCGGCGTGAATTTGAAGGCATTGGACAGGAGGTTGTACATGACCTTTTCCATCTGAGCGCGGTCGTACCATACGAGTATCTGTTCTTCATCGTGTTCGAAGGCCAGGTGGATGCCGCGCTGGTGGGCCAGCCCCTGGAAGGAGAGTACAACTTCCGTCAGGAATTTCAGGATATTGCCTTCGGCAGCGCACAGCTTGAGCTGCCCGGCCTCTATCTTCTGGATATCGAGCAGCTGGTTGATCATCGTCAGCAGCTTGTTGGCGTTCTGATGCATGCGCATATAGGCCCGGTGCAGGCCCTTGTTGCCGGAATAATCCTTGATCAGCTCTTCCAGCGGGCTGATGATCAGGGTCAGCGGCGTTCGCAGCTCGTGGGAAATATTGGTAAAGAACTGGAATTTTGCCTGGTTGACTTCCTCGAGTTTCTCGCGTTCTAGCCGTTCCAGCTTAAGGCTGTGCCTGAAATTGGCCCGCATCAGGGTCAGTTGCCAGAAACCGTAAAAGGCAATGAGGGCAAGGCAGCAATAAAAAGCGTAGGCCCATCCGGTACGCCAGATCGGCGGGCTGATACTCAGTTTCAGGGTATAGGGTTCCGGCGTCCAGATGCCATCGTTATTGGAAGCTTTGACCTGGAACTCATAGTCGTCATACGGAAGGTTGGTATAATGCGCGATCCGGTGGCTGGCATCGACGTACGCCCAGTCCTTGTCGAAGCCCTTTAGCCGGTAGGCGTATTTGTTTTTCATCGGCTGTGCAAAATGCAAAGCTGCAAATTCGATCGAAAAGACGTTCTCTCTGTAGGTGAGGCAGATCTTGTCGGTGCTGGAAATGCTCTGTGGAAGGATGGCCCGCCCTTTATATTCCTGCCCGGGCCGTATGGGCTGGTTGAACAGGCGAAAGTCGACCAGCGCTATCTTTGGGGGCAGCTCGTCTTCCTTGATCTGTGGCGGGTAGAAGAGGTGGGCGCCGCTAAGCCCGCCGAATATCAGTGCGCCGGAGGCGTTCCTGCAAGCCGCACCGTCGTAAAAATACTGGTCTGCCAGGCCGTCGTAGGTGTCGTAGTTCTTGACCTCTGCCTCATCGCCTTCAAAGCGGATGCGCGACAGGCCTGCCTGGGTGCTGGCCCAGATGTTTCCATCCTCATCTTCCAGCAGGCTCTGGATGATGTCGTTGGCAAGGCCGTCCTTCTCAAACAGGTGCCGGGCCTGGTGGTTTTCGCGCTCCAGGTAGTTCAGGCCGTTCTCCGTGCCCACCCACAGCCGTTCCCGGCTATCCAGAAAGATACAGTTGATAAAGTCGTTGCTCAGGCTACCCGCATTACTGGCCTCAAACCGGTATTGCCGCACGAGCAGCAGGTTGTGCAATACAGCGTCGTATTTCAGTTTGAGCAACCCGCCACCCCTTGTTCCGGCCCAGAGGAATGCTTCACCGTGTTCTATGGTTTCCAGAAGGTGGACATTGGGGTTATCCGCCAGGTTGATGCTGTAGTCTGAGGTCTGTTTGAAGGTTTCTACCAGCTCCCCGTTCGGGCCGATGCGGTTGAGGCCGCCGTTCCAGCACCCGGCCCAGATAGCGCCATCCCGGGTTTCGTATACCGACATTACGTAATCATCGCTGATGTCATTTGCCCCGGGCCCTTCTCTGTACTGCCGGCACTGCTTAATAGCGCAACCCTTTTCGGGTATGGATGATTCCGCTACGCTGATCAGGCCGGCGCCCTGGGTGGCTATCCACAGGCGGCCACCTCGGCTGAGCGAGAGGCAGGATATAAAGCCGTTGAGGTCGGAGCCGAATGGCGTGATCAGGGAATAATGCTGGGGCGGGCAGCCGTCGAGCGACAGCTTGTTGAGCCCGCCACCCCGGGCTCCGGCCCATATCGTATTAGGCTGGCCTCCGTTGACCAGGCTGGTGATGATCTTGCTGTTGGTATTGGCAGAATGTGCAAGGGGTAAAGTCTCGAAAGGCTTTGCTTTCAGATTGAGCTTGTTGATCCCGCGGTCGGTGCCGATCCACAATATACCGGTCTGGTCCTGGAAAAGCGCCCGGATATTGTTGTTGGCCAGGGCGTGTTCTTTTTCTTCATCAGAGGCAAAAAAACGCCGGAACTTACCCGTTTTTGGGTCCATCAGGTTGAGGCCCTGGAAAGTAGCGACCCATACCTGATAGCCTCCTTCGTCCACGGGTTGTTCCATGATATCCGTCACGAAGTTGTGGCTGAGTGATTGAGGCTCCTCCGGGGCATGCAGATAGTAGCCGATATCTATGCCGCAATACAAATCGTCATAGAATGCCACTTTTTTCAGGCCCGATTTAGTGCCTACCCAGATCACCTGAGGGTCCAGGCCCGACGGTTTGATGCGGTAGATGAAATTGTGCGGGTTCTTGACGATGCCTTTTTCGCTTTCAGGGCTTAGGTTGTAACGGATAAAATAAGGCTGTGAGCCGTTTTTTCCGGGTGCCAGCCGGTTGAGCCCGTCTTCCGTGCCGATCCAGAGCGAGCCGTCGGACGACATGCTGATGTCGTAGATGAAGCTGGAGCTGAGGCTTCGCTGGTCTGTCGGCAGGTTCTCGTAATGGATGAATTGGCTGGTTTCCGGGTCGAAGCGGTTCAGCCCTTTTTCCGTACCAATCCACAGCTTGCCGTCAGGGCCTTCGGCAATGGCCCAAACGTTGTCGTTGCTGAGGCTGTTCATGTCCTCGGCCTGTTTGCGGTAGGAGATGAAGTTGTCCTGTTCCCGGTCGAAGCGGTAGAAGCCGGAATTCCTGGCGCCGATCCAAAGACGGCCTTTGCTGTCTTCGAAGAGGCAGGTGATCTTGTTGCTCTGCAGGCTTTTAGGCTGGCCGGGTAGGTGCCGGTAGCGCCTGACGTTGTATCCGTCATACTGGACCAGGCCCGACCAGGTGGCGACCCAGAGAAAGCCATACCGGTCCTGGAGCAGCTTGTTCGTCGTGCTGTTGGGCAGCCCACTGGCCACCGGCAGCGCTTCAAAACGATAGCTCTGGCAATGTGCCGGCCATTGTATGCTGATTAGCAACATGATGCCGGTAAGTATGATGCAGATGCCGCTCTTCGTCATGTGATGCTTGTTGCATTCACTGTAAATTTAGGAATTCCAACCTTATTTCATAAGCCGTTTTTTTGCAATAATGGCAGCACCTGGCCTGTCGCTTTGCCGGATTCCTCGCAATAGGTAGGATGTTACATTTTTACCATTCCAATACTGTATTTTACTCAGTTGAAAATATCTTCACAATGAATAATATTTTAAAAAACACTCCGGCCTCTTTAAAACCAGGGCAACCGCATTTGTTTTATGCCCTGCAATCACGCGCCATCCCGGATTTTGCCAAACCTTTCCGTTTTTTTTTTGGCCCCAGAAACGAACCCCCTAAGCCGCCGCCTGCGCAGCTCCAGCCTCCGGACGGCGGAGTTGGCCTGCATCTGCGCGCTCAATACTTCTTTACATTACGGCCCTCCGGGCCTAACGCTGCCGGAGAACAGGCTGCCTTGGCCTGCCCTGATGCCCGACTAAGAGGTTGCCTCAGAAATAAGCTTTGATGTTTTCCCGGCAAATATTGAACCGCGAACGCAAAGAACGCAGCGTTTATGAACAATTCTTCTCGTCCTCTGCGTCTTTGCGGTTAATTATTCTGCAGGTTTTCCTTATGCAGGCTCTTTAGAGACAGCCCCCATCTTTTTAGAATGTAAGCCAAAAGCCTGCTTTCCGGCCCGTAGGGCTGGTATCTAATACCGGTAAACGGCGCGAATCGGCTTGGAATGTGCGCCGTAAAACCGAGCCGTAGAAGGGACATACGTCATCAATAAAAATCCCGGATCACTTCTGTTCTCTTTCGTGCCTGCGAAAGATGAAGAATACCTTTTTAAATGCGATTGCCCTGCTTTAAAGTCCCTGGGCAGATCAATAACCGGGGCATTTCTTACCTTGCAGCGATGGCATCCAGGCTATTTTCAACCAACTAAAATTATACCTAATGAAAAAGTTGGCTTCTTTCATTTGCAGCTTGATCTTTCTCCTGCCGATGCTTCCGGCCCAGGAGAGCGTACCGCTGAAAGGCGATGAGTTGATCCTGCAGGGGTATCGCGAAAAAGTGAGTGGGGTAGCGTTCGATTACAACTCCACTATTCCCGGCATTAACAAGGCTCTTTTGGTTCGCGCCACCAACGGGAAAGAGTTTATGGAATGGGAAACGGAGGCTGTGCCTGCTACGATAGGGCAGCCGTTCGCCACTTTTATCTGGGTAGCGGGCCTGGGCTGCAACCTCGGCCAGGCGCAGATGGGCCTGGCTATCAACGGGCGCGACATGCTGTCGTTCGAGGTTAGTTACAGGAAGAGTTGGGATGTGAGCGGGAAGGACGGCGTCGTTCTGAGTTACCGGCACAATCAGTCTGACGGTTCCAACGACCAGTATGGTTTTATGTTCCTTCGCGTACCGAAGGCATTGCTGGCGCCCGGAAAGCCCCTCACCCTTAAAGTAACGGGCGCGCGCAACAATACGCAGGCGTGGTATATGACGTTTCGGGCCGGCCTGAGCCCGGGGCTTGTCATCACGCCTTTTCCCGCCGTCATAAAAGGAGAGACGAACCAGCGGGCTGTCGCGGTTACGGTTTACCATTTCCAGCGCCCCACGGAAGGGCGCCTGTATGCCAATGGCAAATTCCTGCAGGCAGTCCCCCTGAAGTTTGGGCATAACTACCTCTCTTTGGGCTGGCCGGCGAACGGGGCCTCTGATGAGGTGCATTTCCGGTTGGATGCAGCGGGGTATGCGGAGGAAAAAACCATAAAACTGGAGCCTTTCCGCCACTGGCAGGTGGATTTTGTCCAGCATTCCCATACCGATATCGGTTACACCCGCCCGCAAACCGAAATACTGGCCGAACACCTGCGCTATATCGATTACGCCCTCGATTATTGCGACGCTACGGATAACTACCCCGACGACGCCAAATTCCGGTGGACGTGCGAAGCTGCCTGGGCTGTCGACGAATACCTCCGAAGCCGGCCGAAGGAACAGGTAGAGCGCCTGAAGCGAAGGGTGCGGGAGGGTAGGATAGAAGTGACGGCCATGTACTTCAATTTCGATGAACTGCCCGATGAGCAAACCCTGGCCTCGTCTCTGGCTGCCAACAAGCGGTTCCGGGAAGCCGGGCTGAAGGTGCAGTTGGCTATGCAGAACGACGTCAATGGCACAGGATGGTGTTTCAACGATTTTTTCAACAGCATCGGAGTAAAATACCTCAATATGGGCACCCATGGGCACCGGGCACTCATCTGTTTTGACATCCCGACGGCCTTTTGGTGGGAATCGCCCTCCGGCAACCGCATGCTGGCCTTCCGGGCTGAGCACTACATGACGGGCAATACGGCCTTTGGCATCCATGGCCAGGATTTCCCCTATTTTGAAGAAAAGCTCATGGCCTATCTGCTGAACCTCGGCGATAAAGGGTATCCTCACGATGTGATCGCCATCCAGCACTCGGGCTACCTGACCGACAATTCGCCGCCTTCCACGCGCTCCAGCGAGATGATCAGGATGTGGAATGAGAAATACGAATGGCCCAGGCTGCGCTCGGCCGCCGCCAGCGAGTTCTTCGAATATCTGGAAGAGAACCACGCGGCCGGGCTTCCTATATACCGCGTCGCCTGGCCCGACTGGTGGACCGATGGTTTTGGCTCGGCGGCCCGCGAAGTGGCCGCCACCCGCGACGCCGAAGTGGATATGATCGCCAACCAGGGCGCCCTGTCCATGGGGCAAATGCTTGGCGGGCAGCTTCCCCGGGGTATAACCGGGCGTATCGAAGAGGCCAACAAAGCCATCCTGTTTTACGGGGAACACACTCTGGGGTCATCGGAAAGTGTGCGCGATCCCTACGGGACGGCCACCATGGAGCAACGCGAAATGAAGGAGTCTTTTGCCTGGGAAGCCAACCGCCGGGCAAAAATGATAGGGGAGGAGGCTATGGGCATATTGCAGCACTTCTTTTCCAAAGCGGCACAGCCACGCCTGTTGGTTTTTAATACCCTGGGCTGGCCCCGCGACGGCCTGCTTACCGTGTATATCGACCACCAGCTCCTTCCGCTCAATCGCGAGTTCCGTATACTGGACGAGGCCGGGCACGAGGCCCCGGCGCAACAGCTTGGCAGCCGCTCTGATGGCACTTACTGGGCGGTTTGGGTGGAACAGGTGCCTGCTTTCGGCGTGAAAAAGTACCATATCGAACTGGGCGCTGAAATGGCTGGCCCCGCGCCCGCTGAGCAAACGAGCGAGCCGCCGGTATTGGAGAACCAGTGGTACCGCATGGTGTTCAGCAGCGAACGGGGCGCCGTTACCAGCCTGTATGACAAAGAGCTTGCGCTTGAACTGGTAGACCCCGGAGCCCCATGGAAGCTCGGCGAGTTTATCAACGAACGCCTCGGTAACCGTTCCCAGCTGGAAGGCCGTAAGTTGAACGACTATCAGCGTTTTGGGCTCGACACCATCTGGTACGACAGCTTCGAGCGCGGGCCTATCTGGAACACCGTGCGGTTTAAAGGCGAGTCGAGCACCTTCTTCAGCCCGAACGGCTACGACATAACGTTCCGGCTTTTTAATACTACCAAACGGGTGGGCCTGGCCTATGAGGTCGTCAAAAGGCCTGTTATAGAGCCTGAAGGTATTTATCTGGCCTTCCCCTTTCAGCTGGAAGGAGGAAAGATCTACTGCGAGGTACCCGGAGGCCTTATGGATGCCGGTAAAGGGCAGTTGCCGGGCTCGGCCAACGACTGGAACACGATACAGAACTTCGTGGCCGTACGCAACGCAAAAGCACAGCTGGCCTTTGGCAGCCACGAAGTGCCTTTGGCGCAGTTCGGAGCTATCAATACCGGCCGTTTTATTGCCGGCGCTACCCCCGACAGCACCCACATCTTCTCCTGGCCGATGAACAACTACTGGACCACCAATTTCAACGCCGACCAGCGCGGAGGCCACGAATGGTCGTACTACCTCACTTCGTCCGATGATACCAGCAATAGCTTTGCCACCCGCTTCGGCTGGGGCGCCAGGGTGCCTTTCCCCACCAGAGTGCTGCCTCCGGGCGAGGGCGGCGAAGACGCCTTCCAGGGTAGCCTGCTGCGAGGCGTTCCCGCTAATATCCTGCTGGTGAATGCCATGCCGGAAGAAGGGCGCAACAGCGTGGTATTGCAGCTTCGGGAGCTCGATGGGAAAGTTACGCCCCTGTCTCTGCAGGGGCAATCGGGGCGGCCCCTGCGCCTGGATCGGGTGGACGTGCTGGGCAGCCCTTTGCAGGGCGGTACCGAGCTCAAGCCCTTTGAAAATGCTTTTTTCAGGCTGAGCTGGGACTGAGGGGGGATTACAGATACCCCCCGTGAAAACTCAGCGGCAAAATGGCTTTGCCGGAATCGGCCACATATACCGGCCCTTCTGCTCCCTGGAGTATCAGTGTGATGGGAGCATTCTGCCGGGCTTCCGTTTCGCATATCGCCTGGCGGCAGGAACCGCAGGGCGCTGCCGGCTCGGTGATGGCCTTGGCCGGGTTAAAAACGGTGATGGCGATAGCGCGTATGGCCCGCCCGGGGAATTGCATTACGGCATTGCTGAGCGCTACGCGCTCGGCGCACAGGCACATAGGGTAAGCTGCGTTTTCCTGGTTGGCGCCCAGGGCCGTGTTGCCATCTTCCATAAGTATCGCCGCGCCCACCTGAAAATGGGAGTAGGGAGCGTAAGATTCTTTTAGCGCATTACGGGCTTTTTCCAGCAATTCCCGGTATGTTTCGGGCAGTTCTTCGGCAGTATCGTATGCTTTAAGTTTCGTACTCAAGCTGATTTCTTTCATAGAGCTTGGCTTCACCTGAAGTAAATAATGTCTTATCTTGCGGCCATCCGGTTAGGAGACACTCCAGCATGAACCGGGAAATTTACCTCAATAAAAAGATAAAACCAACTCATGAACAGCATATTGATCATTGGCGCGGGGCGATCCGCCACAGCTTGTATCAAATATGTGCTGGATAAAGCCCGGGAACGGAACTGGTTCGTTACCGTCGCAGATGCCGACCCCAAACTCGCAGAAGCTAAAGTCGCAGGCCATCCCAACGGGAGGGGCACCTGGCTGGACGTTATGAAAGTGAACGACCGGCGGGAACTCATCGGCAGGGCGGATGTCGTCGTATCGCTGCTGCCGGCATACCTGCACCTGGAAGTGGCACATGATTGCATAAAGCTCAAAAAGCACCTGATCACTGCATCTTACGTTTCTCAGGAGATGTACCAACTGGCCGATGAGGTCCGCAGCCAGGAGCTGATCTTTATGGGCGAAATGGGGCTCGACCCGGGTATCGACCACATGTCGGCCATGCAGCAGATCCATGCGATCAAGGCGAAAGGTGGGGAGATCACGGCTTTCCGCTCCTATACCGGAGGCCTGGTAGCTCCCGAATCGGACGACAACCCCTGGCATTACAAGATCACCTGGAACCCCCGCAACGTCGTACTGGCCGGCCAGGGCACAGCCCAGTATCTCGAGAACGGCAAGCACCGGTACATCCCATATAACCGCCTTTTTAAGGAGTACCGCCTGGTCAACGTTCCCGGAATGGGGGAATACGAAGCCTACGCCAACCGGGATTCCCTGTTGTACCGTGAGGCATACGGCCTGGGCGGCATCCCCAACATCCTCCGTGGCACGCTGCGTGGCCGTGGCTTCTGCGACGCCTGGAACGCCCTGGTCAAAATAGGGCTGACAGATGGTTCTTATCCCATTCTGGGGTCCAGCCAGCTGACCTACCACGAGCTGATGGAGGCCTACCTCAACCCCGACCTGTCCTCGGGCTCCGTTAAGGAGCGCATTGCCAACTTCATCAAGCGGGAACCCGATTCGGAGGTGATGAAAAAACTGGAATGGCTGGGCCTTTTCAGCAAGAAGAAGATCAGGTTGAAAAACGCCACGCCGGCCCACATCCTGGAGCATCTGTTGCTGGATAAGTGGAAGCTCAGGCAACAGGATAAGGATATGATCATCATGCAACACGAGTTTGAATACAAACTCGAGGGGCGTAAACACCAGCAGACGTCAACACTGGTCATGAAAGGCGAGGATGCTGACAACACGGCCATGTCCCGCCTCGTTGGGCTGCCGCTGGGTATATTTGTCAAAGAAGTCATGGAAGGCAAGATCAACCGAGCCGGCGTGAACATCCCGGTGATGCCGGAGTTCTATGAGCCGGTCCTGGAAGAGTTGAAAGCCTTTGGAGTGGTATTTCGGGAACAGCATAAAGCATTGTAAACCCTGAAGCTTTTCTCTTTTCTCTACCGGAGCAACGTACGCGCTTTTCAGGTATTCAATATACTTCGACAAGGCACTACCATCCTTATTGCCGTTTTGCTGGCCAAAAGCCCCCTGGGTACGAGTGGGATCGGGGCCTACGAGATGCTGTTGTACATCGGCTTCACGCTGACGGCTTTCTGGATCGCCGGCCTGATGCAGGGGTTCTTGTCGCTTTATCCCCAAATGGAGGCCCACCGCCGGCCTGCCTTTCTGTTCAACGCTTATCTGCTCATGCTGGCGCTCAGCGTGCTGGTGTTCGCTATCATGTGGGGCGCCAGGCAGCCGTTGCTTACAGCACTGGCCGGGCAGGCCGGCCTGCCCGCTTACGAGCTTTTTATATTATACCTCTGCCTGAATGCGCCCACCTATCTGGTCGAGCACATCTATCTGCTGCAGCACCGGCCTAAGGCGATCTTTCGCTTTGGCCTTTGGGCTTTCAGCTTACAGCTGGTTGCCGTTCTCGTTCCCGTTTTTCTGGGTTACGGCCTTCACGGCGCATTTTTAGCGCTTATCGCCCTGGCCGCCGGTAAGCACTTGTGGCTCCTTTTTTTGCTTCGCAAATGGGGCGCATTGGTATGGGCTCCGGCCCTGGTAAAGCAATGGGTTGTTTTATCTTTTCCACTGGCCCTGTACGCACTGATGGGCGTGTTCCACCAGTCTTTCGACAACTGGCTGGTCAATTTTCGCTACGGCGGCGACGAGCATTTGTTTGCCATCTTTCGCTATGGCGCGCGGGAATTGCCTTTTGCGCTCGCCCTGGCTAACGCTTTCGGTACGGCCATGCTGCCCGAGGTGGCCTCTGGCCTTGAGGCAGCGCTACCGGCCATTCGGGAAAAATCGCTGAAATTATTTCACCTGCTCTTTCCCCTGTCCATAGCGATGGCGCTCTCAAGCCGCTGGCTTTTTCCCCTGGTTTTCAGGCATGACTTTCTGGATTCGGCCCTCCTGTTCAATATCTTCCTGCTCGTGACGATCAGCAGGCTGGTCTTTTCGCGCCCCATCCTGGTGGGGCTGAACGCGAACAACCTGGTCTTTTACATTTCCCTCGTAGAAATGGCCTTCCACCTGGCATTGGGCTTTATCCTGGCCCATTATCTGGGGCTGGTGGGCATCGCTATCGCCACTGTGGCAGCGCATTCTCTGGAGAAAGTGTTACTTTGTTGGGCGCTGTACCGAAGGTTCGGGGTCCGCGTGGGCCAGTATACGGATATGCGCTGGTTCCTGGGGTATTCTCTGGGCCTTCTGGCCGCTTTTGTGCTTTCTCTGGGTTGGACGACGCCCGGATGAGGGCGGTTTGGGGATAATGGAGCCATGTGGCGCTGAAACAAAATCATAACAGCAACCTATGATCCAATACAAAACACCCGGCATCTGCATATTCGAAAGCGCCTTGTACCGGACTACCTGCACCGTCATAGAAACGCCTGGGCTGGTGCTGCTGGTTGACCCCAACTGGTTGCCGCATGAAGTGGCCCGGGCCAGAGAATACGTACGGGTTATTCGCCGGGGCCGGCCGCTGTGGCTGTTGTTCACCCATTCGGATTTTGACCATATACTGGGGTGGAAGGCATTCCCCGATGCGAAAGTCATCGCTTCCCGTGCCTTTGTCCACCAGGTGGATCAGGAACAGGCGCTGGAGGAAATAAGGAAGTTCGACGAAACGCACTACCTGTCGCGCGATTACGCCGTCGAATACCCGGAGGTGGACATTGAGATCCACGAAAACGGCCAGGCCCTTGAACTGGAAGACATGCGGCTGCAGTTCTGGCCTGCTCCGGGGCACACCGCCTGCGGCCTGTTCACCCTGGTAGAGCATGCAGGCATCTGGATTGCCGGCGATTACCTGAGCAATGTGGAATTCCCCTTTATCACGTTCAGCACTATGGCCTATGAACAGACGTTGGAGCTGGCCCGGCAGCTGGCCGGTTCGCACCATCCCCGCCTGCTCATCCCCGGGCATGGAGACGCCACAAAAAATTCAAGAGAGATTCAACGGCGCATTGACGAATCTGCCTGGTACCTTCATCACCTTAGAAAAGCGGTGGAGGACGGCGTTGCTTTTCCGGAAGGCGAGTTGTGGCGCCGCTATGCCTACCGCCGCGGCCTGGAAGGGCCCCACCGTGAGAACATGGCCTTTTTGGCGAAAGAAATAAAGGGATAAGGTAACTATTCAGCATCATGGTGATTTACGGCCTGAAGCAAAATGTTGTAATCCGCCCTTCCCCTTTCAAGGGGAAGGAGAAGGGGTTAGACAAAAAAAATCCTACAAAATTTTGCTTCAGGAGCATTTTAGGCCGCATGCTGAATAGTTACGGGATAAGTTTTATTCGATCTGCTCCCGGATCAGAGCCTTGGCTGTTTCCAGTTCGGTATCCGTGCCGTTGAGAAAGTCGCCGATGTTGGGCTGCACGTATATATCGGGCTCGATACCGCCTGCAGGTTGGGGTTCTAAGGGAAAAGAACCGATGAGCGGCAAGTCCAGCTCTATTCCTGTGTTCGGAAGGTGTAAAAAGGCAATTCGGCCGCCATTTATCCCTTGCCGGCTTCCACCGGTAGTTTGGCCGATCAGCGTAGCCAACTTGTTTTCCTTCCATATCTTTGCCATGTTGAACGTGGCCGAACTGTTGGCGGCGCCTACAAGCAGGTATACCTTACCCGGATAAGCTTTTTTGCTGCCCGGCAGGCGTACGGTTTTGCCGGGCCTGAACGCGTAATAACCGCCCTCCGCTTTTGTCACCTCTCTGCTCATGTCTTTGAACGAGTCGTCCCAGGAGGAAAGGTAAGGCCGCAGCTCAAGCGGTAGCACGGCATAGCGTGTCAGGCTGCGCATGGGTGGCGCGCTGACGGGCTTTCGGGCGAGATACCGGGTAAGCTCCAGAATAACCTCGTCAGCTCCGCCTTCATTGCCCCGGATATCGATGATCAGATGGCCGGCCTTTTTGCTTTCAAGGGCTTGAAAAGCCCTTTTCAGAAAGGCTTTCCAATCCATTGTCATTTTCCAGGTTTCAAAATGCCCCAGGCGCAGATATCCCGTTTTTTCGTCCAGGATGCTGAACGCCCATTCGCTGTCGTAGGACGGTTCGTTAAGCTGGAAGCGATCTCTGTTCTTTGCATCTCGTTCCGCACTGCTCATTGCTTCAAGTTCGCAGTCGAACTGCTCCCCCGTATCCAGCTTGCGCATGCTAAGCATATATTTCCCACCCGAAGGTGGGTAGAGCAATGGAAAAAAGACGTCAAAAGCGGCGAAAGCCTCGAAATCGTGTAATTCCAGCCTGGCCATCCGCTTCGCCAGATTATCGCCATCGGCCGGCACGAGCTGAGCGAGCCTGTCCAGTATGTCGTGCATTGGAATACCATTGACTGCCAGAACTTCGCAGCCTTTGCATATCCTTTGATCTTCCGAAGCGTTGTGGCCTACGAGCATGCGGCCGTCAATGATCCTGAATGTGAAGGGCAATTTGTCGGCTTGCAGGAAAAGGGCCTGTTGGATAAAAGCGGGCTGGTTAAAGAAATTGGCGTAGGTATGGCCACAGCGGAACGAGGCCAGCAATTCGGAAAAGGCGAGGTAAGCTTCCGAATAACTGAGGCCGGCCGAGCATTTCTGCCTGCACACTTCAAACAGAGCCTCTACCTGTTCAGCAGTGTTGTACCTGTACAGGCCAGGGTGTAGTTCCAGAAAGGCTTTTTGGGCTATTTCCAGGTCGTCAAGCAACTGCCTTGCAGTTATTTTAGGCAAAAGCGCAGGAGAAAGCAGGCTAGGCGTATCCCACAGGCTGACGGCTTTGTCCTGCTTATCATTTGCGAGAAAGCGTATGCGGTTTTGCGAGGGCAACTCCCAGTGTTGATCGTCGTAGATGTATTTATACTCCAGGGCCGCATTTGCACGGGCTTCGGGAAAGGTAACGGTTGCGGTGTAGATGCCGTCTCCATCTTCATCTTGCATGGGTATGCTTGCCTCCCACGAAAGTGGGGGCAGGTTGCCTCTGACACCTACACTCGATAGGTTTTTTACTTGTGCTATGACGGGGTTCATATCTACGCTGAACTGTAGGGTTGCCGCTTTTTGTGCGCTGGCGGGCAGATAGAGCGCCAGTATGAGTAGCAGGGCATGGACACCTGCAAATCGGGTTAGGGCGTTGCGTTGGTAATGCATTGTAGCGGTTTGTTTTGAAAAGAAATTTGTTGCCACAAACCTAAAGCACAGCCTGCGCTGCATCGCCTCAAAACCCTAACTAAAGGCCTCAAAATCGGAATATGAGCCTTATTTCACTTTTTGAGCCTTCTGGTACTCGGAGGGAGATAAACCGGTAAACTTTTTAAAGGCCCGGTTGAACGTCGCTTTGCTGCTGAACCCGCTCTCAAAAGCAATGCCGAGCAGCGAGAGGTGTTCGAACTGCTCAGAGTTGATCTTGTCCTGTACTTCACGGGCCCGGTAGGAATTGATGAAGTCGTTGAAATTCTGCCCCAGGCAGTTGTTGAGCAACCGTGACAGTGTAGCTGGAGGCATCTGAAGTTGAACAGCTAGGGCGTTCAAAGTCAATTCGGGTTCGAGATAGGGGCGTTCTGCCGCCATCCAATTCAGGGCCTTTTCTTTCAAATGTTCTAATGCCCTGTCTTCTTCCGCAGTATCACCTGCTTGCCCGCCTTCCGGCTCAGGGGTAAAGGCCAATGGGAGCTTTTCAGGGACATAGGCCATATAACCCGATATGCTTAGATAATAAATGATGGCGCCCCAGGCCAGATAGGAATACCATAATTCAACATAGGACAGGCCTCCTTCCCACCACCATCCTGCCAGCTGAAACCCGAGCCAGATGGCAACTGCTATCAGAAAAGCGTACAGCAGGTCGCGCAACCAGTTCAGGCTGATGAGGTAGGTGTCGGAAAAATGCTGAAGGATGTAACGGCGGTATTGAGCATAATGCCGTATCGTCAGGATGATATAGGCGAGTAATGCGGGCAAGGCCAGGTAATCCAGAACATCATCCAGCCAGATGCCGTCCAATTGCCCCAGCGGGCCCTTGGTGCCGTAATGGGCGGCAAAGGGCGCCCCGTTGATCCAATGTCGCCATACCACATCGGCCAGAAAGGCATAGAGGTAGAGCCCCACCCAGATCAAGGCCGGGATAAAATGCAGGTATGCTTTTCTTCGAAGCCGAAACCCGGGGTTGGCCATGCTGCGGAAATAAAAATACATCAATGGGCCAAAGGCAAACCAATGGGTGAACGGGAAATAAAACAACAAAGTGGAATGCCAGTCGTGCGTGTCGTACCACCCGGCAAAGCCCAGCATCCAGTTGGATACCCGTAGCGTAAACAGAAAGAGCAAAGCGGCAAGCAGCCCGTCAGACAATTTTCCGACCCTGATGCTTCTTATGAGCAGCAACGTGCTGAACAAAAGGCCCTGGATAACTGCCGGGAGCAAAAGGCTGCTGTAGAGGTTGAAATCGAACCGCATCGCGCATCGGGTGTTTGTGCAGTTGACAACGCTAACATCACGATCTGGTTCAAAACCTGCCTCGGCGAAATATAAAATAACTACTTTTGCCTGTGATTTTTAAACCCATTTAAACCTGTCGATTATTATGTCCAAAGTCCTGATCATCGGCGCTGGTGGCGTCGGACGCGTAGTCACCTACAAATGCGCTCAACAACCCCAGGTTTTTTCCGAGATATTGCTGGCCAGCCGTACCCAGTCCAAGTGCGATGTTATCGTGGCGGACGTAAAAAGGGATACGGGGCATCAGAAGATATCCACTGCACGCGTCGATGCGGATAACGTGCCCGAACTGGTGCAGCTCATCCGCAGCTTCCAGCCGGTGATGATCATTAATGTCGCTTTGCCCTATCAGGACCTCACTATTATGGACGCCTGCCTCGAGACCGGCGTGCACTACCTCGATACGGCCAATTACGAACCCAAGGACGTCGCCAAGTTTGAGTACAGCTGGCAGTGGGCCTATCAGGATCGCTTTCGGGAGAAAGGCCTGCTGGCCGTACTCGGCTGCGGTTTCGACCCCGGTGTGACCGGCGTGTTCACCGCCCGGGCCGCCAAACACTTCTTCGACGAGATCCACTATCTCGATATCATCGACGCTAATGCGGGCGACCATGGCAAGGCCTTCGCCACCAACTTCAATCCGGAGATCAACATCCGCGAGATCACACAGAAGGGCCGCTATTACGAGAACGGGCAGTGGGTGGAAACGGAACCCCATGAGATCAGCAAGATGATCAACTACCCCGATATCGGCCCCAAGAAATCCTACCTCATCTACCACGAAGAACTGGAATCGCTGGTGAAACACTTCCCCTCCATCAAGCGGGCCCGTTTCTGGATGACCTTCGGCGACGAATACCTCACCCACCTGCGCGTGATCCAGAATATCGGCATGGCGGGAATCGAACCCGTTAAATTCAAAGGCGTGGATATCGTTCCCCTGGAGTTCCTCAAGGCCGTGCTGCCCGACCCCGGCGAACTGGGAGAGAACTATACCGGCCAGACGAGCATCGGATGCCGGGCCAGTGGGCTGAAAGACGGTAAAGCCCGCACCTATTACATCTGGAATAACTGCAGCCACCAGGCCGCCTACCAGGAAACGGGCGCTCAGGGCGTTTCGTACACCACCGGCGTGCCTGCCGCACTGGGCGCAAAAATGATGCTCACCGGAAAGTGGAGCGGCAAAGGCGTCTTCAACGTCGAACAATTCAACCCCGACCCTTTCCTGGACGAGCTGGGGCCCCAGGGCCTGCCCTGGCATGAGCAGGTGGATATCAACCTGGAAATGGACTAACAACCTTGTTCGGTTATCATTGCCTATGATCGATTACAACCAGATACCTTCTCCCAGCTATGTCCTGGAAGAACGGCTGCTGCGCCGGAACCTGGAACTGATCCGCAGCGTGCAGGACAGGGCCGGCGTTTCCATCATCCTGGCGTTGAAAGGTTTCGCCATGTGGCGGGTATTCCCCATGGTGGGCCGCTACCTGAAAGGAGCCACGGCCAGCTCTCTGCATGAAGCCCGGCTCATCTTCGAGGAAATGGGCGTCAAGGCGCATACCTACTCACCGGCCTACATGCCGGACGAGTTCGGGGAGCTGATGCAATACAGCAGCCATATCACTTTTAACTCGCTGAACCAGTATGCGTTATACCGGGATCGGCTAAAGGGCGCACCGCATCCCATCTCCGCCGGATTGAGGGTAAACCCCGAATATTCCGAAGTAGAGGTCGATCTCTACAACCCGGCGGCCAAGGGCTCACGCCTGGGAGTAGCGCCGGATAACCTGGGAGATGCTTTGCCTGAAGGCATCGAAGGCCTGCATTTTCACACCCTGTGCGAATCTTCTTCTTACGGCCTGGAACAGGTGCTCGCAGCTTTCGAGAAACACTTCGGCCGGTTTTTTTCGCAGTTGAAATGGGTGAACTTCGGCGGCGGGCACCTCATGACCCGGCAGGGCTACGACATAGAGCATCTCGTCGGCCTGCTGCAGCGGTTCCGGGAAAAATACGGCCTGGAAGTTATCCTGGAGCCCGGTAGCGCCATCGCCTGGGAAACCGGCGACCTGGTGTCGACGGTACTGGATATCGTGGAGAACAGGGGCGTAAAAACGGCTATTGCCGATGTATCCTTCACCGCACACATGCCTGATACCCTGGAAATGCCTTACCGGCCCCGTATCGAAGGTGCGTCATCCACCCCTCTGCCCGGAAAGCCGGCCTACCGCATCGGCGGCGTAAGCTGCCTGGCTGGCGATTATATGGCAGAATATTCCTTTGAACAGCCGCTGGCGGTAGGCAGCAGGCTGGTATTCAAAGACATGATCCATTACACGATGGTGAAAACGACGACCTTTAACGGCGTCAGGCACCCCGATATCTGTATCTGGAAAGAGGACGGCGCCCTGGAGGTTGTACGGCAGTTCACCTATGAAGACTTCAAAGGGCGGTTGTCATGACGGCTCCGTCTATACGGGAAGAATACCGGGAACTGCTCCGGCAGCTCAGCCGGGTTTATGAACCCGGAGAGGCCGCATCCGTTGCCCGCATCATTTTCGAGGATGCTTTTGGCGTTTGGAACCTCAACCGCCAGGATGCCCTCACGCCAGCGCAGCGCATTCGGCTGCTGGATATGAAGGCCCGGCTGCTGCAACACGAGCCGGTGCAATACATCCTGGGCCTGGCTGATTTCTACGGCCTGAAATTCAGGGTGGACCGACGGGTGCTCATCCCCAGGCAGGAGACGGAAGAGCTGGTGCATTGGATATTGGAAGAAAATGGCGAAATGCCTTTGAAGGTGCTGGATATCGGCGCCGGCAGCGGCTGTATACCCGTAACGCTCAAAAAACACCGGCCCGGGTGGCAGGTGGAAGCCCTGGACATCAGCCAGGGCGCGTTGGAGGTAGCCCGTGAAAATGCGGAGGAGAATAGGGTAGAGGTGCGCTTTTTTCAGTCTGACATCCTCGACAAGGCGCAGTGGGTGGAATTGGAGCATTATGATATTATTATCAGCAATCCGCCCTACATACCGGATGTAGAGACTGGCCTGATGCCTGAGCGGGTGTTGCGTTATGAGCCCCACCAGGCGCTGTTCGTCGGCCAGGGCGGCCCCATGCTGTTCTATCAGGCCATAGCGGAATTGGCCATGAAGGCACTGAGCCCGGGAGGCAGCCTTTTTTATGAAGTGAATGAATTTCATGCAAATGAAGTTATTCAAGTTGTTGAAAAACAAGGATTTGAGCCCGTTGTGCTAAAGCAGGACCTGAACGGCAGGAACCGAATGGTAAAAGGGATTAAACCGGCCAATAATTTTTAAAAGCCTCCTTAAATCGTATTTTCCCCGCAAAAAAGCATGCGCCTTAGCCTTTTCACCTTGTTGAGCCTTTGCTTTTTCAGCCTGCCGGCCCAGCAAACCCGCCCCAATATCCTGTTTATCCTCACCGATGACCAGGGGAGCCTGGACCTGAACTGTTACGGCGCCCCTGACTTATATACGCCGAACCTGGATGCCCTGGCGGCCTCCGGCGCCCGTTTTACCCAGTTTTACGTCGCAGCGCCCGTATGCTCGCCATCGAGGGCAGCACTGCTCACCGGCAGGAATCCCCACGCAGCAGGGCTGCCGGGCAACGCTTCGTCCATACCGGGCCATGCGGGCATGCCCACGGAGCAGGTGACGATGGCGGAATATTTCAAAGAGCTGGGGTATGCTACCGGCCATATCGGCAAATGGCATTTGGGCTATTCCGAAGATACGCGCCCTCTGGCACAGGGCTTCGATTATTCCTTTGGCCACATGGGGGGCTGTATCGATAACTATTCGCATTTTTTCTACTGGAATGGGCCCAACCGGCACGATATGTGGGAAAACGGCGAAGAGGTGTTCCCTTCCGGCACGTACTTTCCGGCACTAATGGTGGAGAAGGCAGAGGCTTTTATAAGCGCCCACCAAAAAGAGCCCTTTTTTCTCTATTTCGCCATCAATGCGCCACATTACCCCCTGCAGCCGGCGGAGAAATGGAGGAAATACTATAGTGGCCTACCCATGCCCCGGCGGGATTACGCGGCATTCATTTCTACACAGGACGAGTTGATCGGGCAGTTGCTCGGTTTTCTGGATGAACAGGGCCTTCGGGAGAACACCGTCATCGTGTTCATGTCCGATCATGGCCATTCCTGTGAAGGCCGGGCCTTTGGTGGCGGCGGTTTTGCAGGGCCATACAGGGGCGCCAAGTTCTCTCTCTTTGAAGGCGGCATTCGGGTGCCGGCCATCATCAGCTTGCCCGGCCGTATACCGGCTGGCAGGGTAGTGGATGCCCCATGCATTTCGCTGGACTGGCTGCCTACCTTTCTCCAGCTGGCAAATGCCGCTCCTCTGCTGCCGACACTGGAAGGGCAGAGCCTGATACCGTTGCTGGAGGGCCAAACGGCATCAGCGCGAACGTTCTACTGGAAACAAGGCGCCCAATGGGCCGTGCGCCGCGGCCCGTGGAAACTGGTTGGCAACCCCATGGACCCCAGCCATAAGTTTCCGCTCAATGCCGATGCCGACGCCCTCTTCCTTTCTAATCTGGAAATGGATGTTTCCGAAAGCCACAACCTGGCCAGCCGTTACCCGGAACAGGTAGAGGCCCTGAAACAGCTTTACCTGTCGTGGCCCTACAGCCGGGAATCCGATATTCCCAGAGTGTTGCCGCCTTTGCAAAACAAAGCGTTTGGGGGAGAGGCCACCTTGAAGGAGCCGCCTCACCCCAGGTATGCAGCTCAGGGCGCAGCAACCCTGATCGACAATCAGCGCGGCTCCAGCGATTTCCAGGACGGCCGCTGGCTCGGGTTTGAACAAGGCGATATGGAAGCCGTTATCGCTTTGCCGGCAGGTGTGCAGGCCTCTTCCGTCACAGTGCGCTGCCTGCAAAACCTGGATAGCTATATTTTCCTGCCTAAAAGCATTTCCGTGGCCTTTTCCAGAGATGGCAAACGTTTTTCCCACCCCGCTACGCTTACCCGTAAACCGGAACAGGAAAGAGAACCCGACATCATTGGGGAATTTGCCTTCGATATACCGAAGAAAACCCGCTATATCCGCATCGTCGCCGCCAACGAGGGCCTGGCGCCCGCCTGGCATAAAGCCACCGGCGAGAAGGTGTGGTTGTTTGTGGATGAGGTGGCGGTGGAGTAAACGGGCCTCTGGCGCCGCAGAAAATGTCATTTGGGGGTTAAGAATTTTCCGCGGGCCGGTAGTGCTGCCGGTAAAAGATGTATAAAGCCATTCGCGAGGGACTCCGTCCCGATGCGGAAAAACAAGCCAGTCTCTGACTGGTGGGATTCTCGTCGGCCGTTTATTATTTGCTGGGCAGGCTGCGTATACGCAAGTCGGAGACTTGCACATTAGGCCGTTTCGGGGCTTCCGCTGTTGCTTGCATAGCTGCAATAGCCGGGATAAACGGCCTTATGGCTTTTTGGCTGCCATTTAAGGCGAGGTTTTCCGCCAGGTTCCAGCCAGGCATTCCGGAAGTGGAGCGCCTTTCCACATTCGTGCCCGGGTAAGATCAAGGATACTTTTTAAATGCGTTTACCCTGGAAAAACTCCCCACATTGCCTTCCCGTTATCGAATATTTCTCTATCTTTTGGCACATTCCTTGTAACTATTCAGCATCATGGTAATTTACTCCCTGAAGCAAAATGTTGTAATCCGCCCTTCCCCTTTCAAGGGGAATGAGAAGGGGTTAGACAAGAAAAATCCTACAAAATTTTGCTTCAGGAGCATTTTAGGCCGCTGCTGAAGACCATTCCTTTACTAAACCAGCTATCATGAGCAACAATCGCCGATCCTTTCTGAAAAAACTTGCCGGCGGCGCTATCGGCGCTGCCTTATCCCCCTCCATCCTGAAGGCCAGTGAAGCCCAGGTTGCCGAACTGGAAGTGTTGAACAGGGATTTTTCCTCTAATGACCGCATCCGCCTGGCGGGCATCGGCATGGGTATCCAGGGTTTTGCCAATATGAGAACGGCAGTACAGGTGCCCGGCGTGGAGCTGGTGGCCGTTTGCGACCTCTACGATGGCCACCTGGTGCATGCAAAGGAGGTTTTCGGCAGCCACCTGGCCACCACCCGCGATTATCGCGAGATACTCAAACGCAGCGATATCGACGCCGTTTGCATTGCCACGCCCGACCACTGGCACGAGCAGATCGCCGTGGAAGCCCTGCAGGCGGGCAAGGCCGTGTATTGCGAAAAACCCATGGTCCAGCATCTCGAACAGGGGCACGCTATTATCGAGGCCCAGAAAAAGAGCGGGAAGGCCTTTCAGGTGGGCAGCCAGCGCGTCAGCTCTATCGTGACCTGGAAAGCAAAGGAGCTCTATGAGCAGGGCGTGATCGGGCAGCTGGTCATGGTGGAAGCCAATTATGACAGGCAGTCGGCGAACGGGGCCTGGCAGTACTCCATCCCTACCGATGCATCCCCGGAAACCCTCGACTGGGATCGTTTCCTCGGCAGCGCGCCTAAGCGCCCTTTCGACCCGGTGCGTTTCTTCCGCTGGCGCAATTACCGCGATTACGGCACGGGCATGGCGGGCGACCTGTATGTGCACCTGTTCTCGGCCCTCCATACGGTGCTGAGTTCGAAAGGGCCGGAGCGCATTTTCGCCACCGGCGGCCTGCGCTACTGGAAAGACGGCCGCGATGTGCCCGACGTGCAGATCGCTGTGCTGGACTATCCCGAAACCAAAGCACACCCCGCTTTCAACATGCAGCTGCGCTGCAACTTCGTCGACGGAAAAGGCGGCGGCTCGGCGGTGCGGCTCATTGGCTCGGAAGGCATTATTGAAGTGGGCGGCGGCGACGTAAAGGTAGAACGGCACGTCATGTCGTCCCGCGTGGGTTATGGCGGCTGGGATACATACAACACCTTCTCCGAAGCACAGCAGAAAGAATACGAGGCCTGGTATAAAGCCCAATACCCGCTGCCTGAGAACCGCATCGTCGAACCCGATCAGATGGTGTACCGCGTACCGGAGGGCTACAGCGACCACCTCGAGCACTGGGCGAACTTCTTCGCCGCCATACGCCAGGGCAAGCCCGCTTATGAGGACGCCGTTTTCGGCCTGCGCGCCGCCGGGCCCTCACTGGCGGCCAATGTCAGTTACTTTGGAAATAAGCAGGTGCGGTGGGATGCGGAGGCGATGAAGGTGGTATGACAAAGTCACAGCTTCGCCATACCACGCTGCTCCTCTTGTTGTTACCCGGATTTACACTTCTGCTGGCCCAGCCCACGGCGCAGTTCGAAACCACCTTTTATTTTGAAGACGCCATAGGCAACCGGGATTCCGTGATTGTAGGGTACGACACCTTGGCCACTCGTGATATTGACCCCGAGTTCGGAGAAATGGAGATACTGGCTCCATTTGATTCCGTATTCGAAGTAAGGGCCGGGCATTTTGACTGGCCATGGCGGGAAAAGTTGTCCAAAAAAATTATAGACAGAGGCACAATAGCGGTAGGCCCTAATCCGCCGGAGGATTGCTACAGTGGTGTTGCAATTTTTATCTATGTCTGGGCAACCCATCAACCCGTCAAGGTATGGTGGGGCCGGCCCACCTTCCTGAATTCACGCTGTTACAGGGCTTCTGCTTTGCTGAATCATTGGGAAGATGAGTTGGCTGGCCCTATCGCCCCGGAAGATATCCCGCCTGAATACGCCTGTCTGGCCGCTGAAGACTCCATTTTTTTCGACATGTCTGAGGAGTATCTGACGGCTGATGGCTCGATAGCGCGCATTAGTCTTGAAAAAGAGGTGCAGGGCCTTGGAGAGCAGACGATATATGGGCTTCGCTTTTTTCCTGCTTCTACCCCCTATGATTATTCTCCCTGTTATTGGGTAACCGCTACGCGGGAAACTACTGAACCGCAAGGCCTGCTTATTTATCCCAACCCTACATCAGGGGAGTTGAATACGCAGATGCCGGAAGGGGTGGAAGCGGAGCAAATGGAGCTGTATGACATCCGCGGCGCATTGCTCCGCCGGCAACAGCGCGGAGCTCCGCCGATGACATCTGGCTTATCGGGGCTGCCTCCGGGCATCTACCAGATACTGGTTACGGGAAGCGACGGGAAGCGGTATTTTGGGCGGGTGGTAAAGCAGTGACTGATTTAGAACATGGGGCAATAAGATACTTCAGAGCGGGGCCGCTTTCCACAAGGTTTTGAAAGCCGTGAAAAATAAACCCCAAAGGCAGGCTATCAGAACATGTGGCTGGCTCCCGCCTCCGGGCCGGATATCCTGATGCACTCTGAATACATTACCACGCCTGGGAGCTTTCAGAAATCTTTATCCACTGGCTCTGTTGCCTCAGGATTATATTATTTTGTACTGGAACTTGATGGAGAACTCGTCGCAGAAACCATATTAAAAATATAAGCCATGATTCGCCATACCACGCTGCTCCTTTTGTTGTTACCCGGATTTACACTTCTGCTGGCCCAGCCCACGGCGCAGTTCGAAACCACTTTTTATTTTGAAGACGCCATAGGCAACCGGGATTCCGTGATTGTAGGGTACGACACCTTGGCCACTCGTGATATTGACCCCGAGTTCGGAGAAATGGAGATACTGGCTCCATTTGACTCCGTATTCGAAGTAAGGGCCGGGCATTTTGACTGGCCATGGCGGGAAAAGTTGTCCAAAAAAATTATAGACAGAGGCACAATAGCGGTAGGGCCTAATCCGCCGGAGGATTGCTACTCGGGTGGAAGGATATTTATTTATGTCTGGGCAACCCATCAACCCGTCAAGGTATGGTGGGGCCGGCCCACCTTCCTGAATTCACGCTGTTACAGGGCTTCTGCTTTGCTGAATCATTGGTTAGATGAGTTGGCCGGCCCTATCGCCCCGGAAGATATCCCGCCTGAATACGCCTGTCTGGCCGCTGAAGACTCCATTTTTTTCGACATGTCTGAGGAATACCTTACGGCTGATGTTGGGTTTAGTGCGCGCATTAGCCTTGAAAAAGAGGTGCAGGGCCTTGGAGAGCAGACGATATATGGGCTTCGCTTTTTTCCTGCTTCTACCCCCTATGATTATTCTCCCTGTTATTGGGTAACCGCTACGCGGGAAACTACTGAACCGCAAGGCCTGCTTATTTATCCCAACCCTACATCAGGGGAGTTGAATACGCAGATGCCGGAAGGGGTGGAAGCGGAGCAAATGGAGCTGTATGACATCCGCGGCGCATTGCTCCGCCGGCAACAGCGCGGAGCTCCGCCGATGACATCTGGCTTATCGGGGCTGCCTCCGGGCATCTACCAGATACTGGTTACGGGAAGCGACGGGAAGCGGTATTTTGGGCGGGTGGTAAAGCAGTGACTGTCAAATAACACTGGCCTCCGGCCCGAGAAATGATGATCAAAGATATTTGAGAGCAGGATCGCTTTCTGTTGCAGGGCCTGGCCCCGTGTTCCACTAAAATACACTTCAAATGAAAAGAATTAAAACAGCTATTCTACCTATGCTTCTTTTTCCTTGTTGCTTATTGGCTCAGATAATTAACAATCCAGGTTTTGAGGTATGGGTGTTTTCAGGCTCTGCCTATCATCCTGAACACTGGATTGCGCCTCCTCACTTAGGCACTGAATTCTATCCTATAGAAAAGGTGCATAACCCTAATATGGGCCAATATGCGCTAAAAATTAAAAACACTATGCCCAGCCCTTCCAGCGTAGGGGGCGCGCCTGGAGATATCAGGACGACCTTTATGCCGAGTTCTCAGCATTTTCGCCTGAGCATGGATGTAAAATACGATACGATCATTCCACCTGGTAAGGCCAGAATTGATATCATAGCCTCAGGTTTTTTGTACACCTACTGGATCGATGAGCAAATAACAGAAGAAATGGAAACCATTCAACTGGATGTGGAACTTCCCGCCGCTTATAATACTTTAACCCTCAGCATCGAAGCTTTAGGCGTATATAATCCGGACTATGGGACGCCTCCTTTTGACGGAGGGTATGACGGTTATGCCGAGATCGTCATTGACAATATCGTATATGAGGATGTTGTGCCCGTCAGAGAAGCTCTGAAGGAGGAACTGGAGAACATATTCCCTAACCCTACTTCCGGCTCTGTATACATTCAGATGCCGGAAGGGGTAAATGCGGAGCAAATGGAGCTGTATGACATCCGTGGCGCACTGCTCCGCCGGCAACAGCGCGGAGCTCCGCCGATGACACCTGACTTATCGGGGCTGCCTCCGGGCATCTACCAGATACTGGTTACGGGAAGCGACGGGAAGCGGTATTTTGGGCGGGTGGTGAAAAAGTAAGAGCTTGTTGCCGCCGCTACCGGAAATTCCGCTCAAAATATTCCACGACCCGTTCGTCGGTAATAATATCCTGCATGCGGATGGGCTGTTTAAGTACGATGCCTTCCAGGCTGCGGCAGCGGCTGAGGGCCACGTATGCCTGCCCGTGCTCGAAAGCGCCCCGGCCCAGGTCGATGATCACCTTGTCGAAGGTCTTGCCCTGTGATTTGTGGATGGTGATGGCCCATGCCAGGCGCAGGGGAAACTGGCGGAAGGTGCCTATGGTTTCCGTTTCGATCTTGTTGGGGTCGTCCAGCGCAGCTTTGTAGCGCAGGATCTCCCAGTCCATAAGCCCGGCCTCAATGGTACGCCTTTGCCCATCGGGGCCTTCCACCATTACCGTAACGCTGTCGTCTTTCATATCCGTCACCTGCCCGATGGTGCCGTTGACGAACTGTTTGTCGGGGTCGTTCTTGAGGAACATCACCTGCGCGCCGAGCTTGAGTTGCAGCACCGCGTCAGTAGGGTAGAGGCGGGGGTCGAACTCCCCGCTTACCGTTGCCAGGTATTTGCGTTCCGGTAGCGGTATGCGTTGCAGCCTGTCCCGGTTGATGGCATCCACCTTGGCGTTGGTGGCCGAGAGGGTGATAAAAAAGTCTTCGGATTCGAAAGTGGGCTGGTGGCGGCTGTTCAGGTCTTCCAGGTCCTCATAATCGGCCAGGTTGACGCGGACGGCGTCGAGCAGGCGGAGGAAGTGTCGGTTTTCCTGGCGGTAGACCTTGCCCAGCTCCAGCGTTTCCATTTCGAAGCCTTCCTCAAAGACGTGGGCCGAAAAGAAATAGGGAGAGCTGTATTCCAGCTCGAAACGCCGGGCTTCCACGTCGTTGGCCACCACCGGGGGTAGCTGGAACAGGTCGCCGAAGAAAGCGACCTGTAATCCGCCGAAAGGCAGCGGGTTTTCCCGGTTGATGCGCAGGAACCAGTCGATATTGTCCAGCAGGTCGGCGCGGACCATGGAGACCTCGTCGATCACGATCATCTCCAGATTCCTGTACAGCCTGCGGTCGCGCCGCTTTTTGATATCCTGGCGCGACAAGGGCCGGGGTGGAAAGCCAAAAAAGGAATGGATGGTCTGGCCCTTGACGTTGAGGGCGGCGATACCGGTAGGCGCCAGCACGACGGCCTTTTTTCTGGCCGTCTGCCGGAACAGCTGTAGCAGTGTAGACTTTCCGGTGCCTGCACGGCCCGTGATAAAGACATTCTTCCCCTGTTTCTCGAGCAAGTCGAGCGCGTATTGGAAATCTCCGCTGAGCTCCAGGGGTTTCTTGTCCAGAGGCATGGTCAGGCCGATTTGATCAAAACTACATAAACGGGGAAGTGGTCGCTATAGCCCCCCAGGTATTGATTACCGGCGAAGGTCCGGAACGGATACCCCCTGAAGTGCCCCGATTGCTGGATCAGGTAGGGCCTGTTGTGGATCTTGGTTTGGTAATACTGGAAACCGCCGGCTTTCGGGTCGACCAGCCCGTGGCTGAGGATGATCTGGTCGAAAAGGCTCCAGGCATCGCGGTAGGCCAGGGTGCCGATCCCTTTTTTATAATAATCGTACATGGGGTTGAACAAGCCTCCCGGCCGTACCTGGCCCTTATCCCGCTTGGCGTTCAGCACCTGCTTCACGCTGGGGCTTACCGGGTCGTCATTCAGGTCGCCCATGATAAGCACCTTGGCGGTGGGCGAGGCTGCCGTCAGGGAGTCGACGATCTGTTTGCACACCATGGCGCCAGCGTTGCGCAGTGGCTGCGTAGCGGACTCGCCACCCCGGCGGCTCGGCCAGTGGTTGACCAGTATATGCATCGGCTCGCCGTCGTATAGGCCGGACACGAAGAGGATGTCGCGGGTATAGATCCGGGTGCTATCATCCTGATAGATCATAAGGGGGACGGCACGGCTGGCAGTGACCTTAAAATACTTGGGCTGGTAGAGCAGCGCAACGTCGACGCCCCGGCGGTCAGGTGAGTCGAAATGAACGATCTGGTAGTTCCTGTCTTTTACCTGCGGCTGTTGGCAGAAATCCTCCAGCACTTTGCGGTTTTCCACTTCTGAGACGCCCAGGATGGAGACCCCGTCAGGCGTGAGGTCTGTGCCCAACTCGGATACGACCTGAGCCAGGTGGCTCAGTTTTTCTTCGTATATCTCAGCCGTATAGTGGTTGGCGCCATCTGGCGTGAATTCTTCATCGTTGATCTCGGGGTCGTTGAGCGTATCGAACAGGTTCTCGAAGTTGTAGAAGCCGATGCAGCCGACCTTGTATTGTTGTTGGGAAAAAAGGGGGAGCGGAGTCAGCAGCAACAGGAAAAAAAGATGCTTCATCTTTGTGGAATTGAGGGTTAAAAAGGCTCTTTCTTTAAAGAGCGTCTAATATATGACGATTGTATACTTTTAGTGTATTATCTCTGTGTTAATTTTTGAACGGGCCATCGTGTATTGACGGGAAATCTTAACTTTGCGCCATTGTTCATGCGATTCCTATAGTTTATGTTGCAAAAAACCAACTACCTTACCTTAGCTCTTCTTTTCTTTTTTCTGCAACTATCCGCTCAAACCACAATAATCCGGGGCAAAGTCCTGGAAGCCGGCTCGGGAACCCCATTGCCCGGTGTTGAAGTCCTTTTGCCTGCCGGCGAAGGGGCCACCACCGATGCGAAAGGGCGTTTCGAGTTGCGGGCTACGCTTGGTGGCGAGCGGGTGGTGCTTTCATTCCAGCGGGCGAGCTTCGCCTCCCGCGAGGTGGAAGTGGTGCTGGAAGGGAAAAGCGAGATCGACCTTGGCGATATCAGCCTTTCGCCTCAGGAGGATTCGGGCCAGTTCGGGGCCGAAGACCTCATTCCTACTATTACGATCACGACCGACGACGCCACAGGGGTGGGCGACCAGAACATCTCCGGTGTTCTGACCGCATCGCGCGATGTGTTCGTCTCGGCTGCTGCTTTCGTTTTCGGCCCGGCGCGGTTCCGCATCCGCGGCTACGATTCGGAGCACACCACCTTGCTGATGAACGGCATCCCGGTCAACGACCCGGAAAGCGGCCAGGTGTACTGGAGCAACTGGGGCGGCCTGAATGACGTGATGCGCTTTCGGGAGAGCAGCATCGGGCTTGACGCCGTGAGCTATTCCTTCGGCGGTGTCGGCGGAGCTTCGAGTTTCGACACCCGCGCCAGCCTGCAGCGCAAGCAGCTGCGCCTGACCTATTCGCTGGCCAACCGCGCATACCGCAACCGCCTCATGGCCACCTATACTACCGGCCCTATGGAAGGAGGCTGGGCGGTCGCCCTTTCCGCTTCGCGCCGCTGGGCTCAGGAGGGGTACATCGACGGCACCTTCTACGACGCCTGGGGGTATTTTATGTCGGTAGACAAAAAGCTGAACGACAAGCATTCGCTCAACCTGACCGCTTTCGGCGCTCCGAGCAAACGCGGCCGCTCCGGCGCTGCAGTAGAGGAGATGTACGACCTGGCAGATGATAAGTACTACAACCCCAACTGGGGCTACCAGAACGGCGAAAAGCGCAACGCCCGCGTGGCCAACGTGCACCAGCCTATGGCCATACTGCGCCACGACTGGCAGATCAGCGAAAAGACATCCCTGATGACGTCTGCCGGCTACCAGTTCGGCCGCAACGGCAGCACGGCCCTCGACTGGTACGATGCCCGCGACCCACGGCCCGATTATTACCGCAACCTGCCCAGCTTTGCCTTCGACAGCCAACGCGACGCGGTGGAGGAACTGCTGCGCACTTCTGAAGAAGCGCGCCAGATCAACTGGGACTACATGTACGAAGTCAACCGCAACAACATCCGTACCATTGAAAACGCCGACGGCATAGCGGGCAACACCGTTACCGGCGCGCGCTCGCAGTACGTTGTGGAAGACCGCCGCTACGATGACAAACGGCTGTTGGCCAACACTATCCTGGAGAGCCATCTCAATAACCACCTTACGCTCAACGGCGGCCTGACCTACATCTGGCATCAGGGCCATGATTTCAAAGTGCTGGACGACCTGCTGGGTGGCGATTTTTACCTCGACATTGACAAATTCGCGGAATTCGACTCTACGGCCAACCAGGAATTTATCCAGAATGATGTCGATACGCCTAACCGCATTGTCAAAGAAGGGGATGTTTTTGGTTACGACTACAACATCAACGTACGCCAGGGAGCTGCCTGGGCGCAGGCCGATTTCACCTACCCGCGCGTCGACTTCTTCGTGGCGGGCAATGTAGGCAATACCACGTTCTGGCGTACCGGCAACGTGACGAACGGCAAATTCCCGGATAACTCGGGCGGCGATTCGGAGAAACAAAGTTTTCCCGAATACGGCCTCAAAGCTGGTTTTACTTATAAACTGGATGGCCGCAATTACCTGCTGCTCAACGGCGGTTATATGACGCAGGCGCCTTCCACGCGCGAGGCCTTCATATCGCCCCGCACCCGCAACGATGTGGCAGAAGGGCTCGATACCCGAAAGGTCATGAGCGTAGAGGGTGGTTACCTGCTGAAAGCACCCTACGCCAAAGCACGGGTGATCGGTTATTTCACGCAGTTCAAAGACCTGCTCTGGAATCGGAGCTTTTACCTCGACAACGCGATCATCACCAGCGACGGCACCCGCGGCGGGTTTGTCAACTACATCATGCCGGGCGTCAATACCCAGCACTTCGGTGTGGAACTGGCCGGTGAATTCGCCCTGACTTCCGCCTTAAAAGTCAATGCCGTTGCAGCTTTAGGGCAGTATACCTACACCAACCGCCCCACGGTGACCACCTATCTCGATAACGTGGCCCAGGAGCTGAGCTCGCAGGCCGTTTACATCAAGAACTTCTACGTATCCGGCACGCCGCAGACGGCCTACACGCTGGGCCTTAACTACAATTCGCCGAAATTCTGGTTCGCCAACCTCAATTTCAACTACTTCGACAACATCTGGATCGATTTCAACCCTGCGCGCCGCACCCTCGATGCCGTGTCCTACAACCAGGACCCGCAGTACGGTGAAGATGTGGTCGACCCGGATTCTCCGCTTTGGAACGAGATCATCGACCAGGAAAAAGCGCCTTCTGCCTTTACCGTCGATTTCTTCGGTGGGAAATCCTTTAAATTCGGCAATGTTTACCTCTACCTTAACGTCGGGGTAAGCAACATCCTGGACAACCGGAACTTCATCACCGGCGGCTACGAGCAGCTGCGCTTTGACTACGAGACCAAAGACGTCAGCCGTTTCCCCAGCCGCTATTATTATGCCTTCGGGCGCAATTACTTCATCAACCTTGCCTTGAGAATTTAAAAGATATACAACAATGACAAAATTCTTTAGATACCTGTTACCCCTTTCCCTGCTGCTCACCGGCATCTGGAGCTGCGTTGACCAGGATTTCGATGAGCCACCGGTAACCGGGCTGCCTAACCTCCAGAGCAATATCAGCATCGCAGACCTGAAAAAGCTGAACACCATAGGCAGCGATGACAAACAGATCACGGATTCTCTTGTCATCGAAGGCATCGTGACCGCCGATGACGAATCCGGAAACTGGTACAAACAGATCGTGATCGAAGACGAGACGGGCGGCATCGTCGTGCGCCTCAATTCGGTGGGTTTATACAATACCTATCCCATTGGCCGGAAGGCCTATGTCAGCCTCAAAGGCCTGTGGCTCGGCGACTACAACGACCTGCCGCAGATCAATGGCGCCCCGGATTCGGCCATCGCCGAGCTGCTGATCCCCAGCCACGTATTTGCCGGTGCACGCGATCAGCAGATCACGCCGACGCCGGTAGCCATCAGCGGTTTCAAGCCGGAACTGGTGGGCTCTTTGATCCAGCTCGACGATGTGCAGTTCGTAGCGGAAGATACGGCCCGTACTTATGCAGATGCCGTCAACCGCCTAACCGAAAACCGGACGGTGGAAGACTGCTTCGGCAACCGGGCTATCATCCGCACCAGCGGTTATGCCGATTTTGCCAATAAGGGGGTGCCCAACGGCAGCGGAACTGTCCTGGCCATTCTCAGTATCTACCAGGGCACATACCAGCTGATACTGCGCGATGAGGCTGATGTACAGCTCAACGGCGCCCGCTGCGAAGGCGGCACCGGTGGGGAGCTGATGACCATCGCCGACCTGCGCGCCCTGTATACGGGCACCAACACAGTTGGGCCGGATAATAAAAAGATACGCGGGGTGGTCATATCCGACAAAGATAACGGCAACACAACGGGCAAGAACCTGGTCCTTCAGGATGCCAGTGGCGGTATCGTCGTTCGTTTTGCGTCGAACCACAGCTTTGCGCTGGGAGAGGAGATTGATGTAGCCGTCTCCGGCCAGGAGATCTCGGAATTCAACGGCCTGCTGCAGGTGAATAACGTAGGCCTGGATATGGCAGCATCCCGGGGAGCTGGCACTCTGCCCAGCCCGCGGGTGGCCACGGCCAGCGAGGTTTTGTCCAACCTGGAAGCCTGGGAGTCGACGCTGGTCCGGATCAACGATGCTACGATCACGGGCAGCAGCACGTATTCGGGGACGACAAAAGTGAATGACGCCAGCGGCTCCATCGATCTGTTTACCAGCATCAGCGCTTCCTTTGCCACGTCGCCTGTGCCAGGTGGCACGGTGTCGGTGACGGCTATCGTATCCCAATTCAACAGCCCCCAGATCATTATCCGCAACCTCAGCGACGTCAGCGGCGGCGGCTCTGTCGACCCCGACCTGATCAGCCTTTCGAGTGTGCGGGGCTTGTTCCAGGGCACTACGACCTCTGTGCCTGCCGGCAAAAAGATCCGGGGCATTGTGATTTCCGATAAGGATAGTGGTAATATCACGGAGCGCAACCTGGTCATCCAGGACGCCGACGGTGGTATAGTGATCCGTTTTACCGCTGCGCACAATTTTGCGATGGGAGAGGAACTGGAGATCAATATCTCCGGCCAGGAGCTGTCCGAATACAACGGCCTGCTGCAGGTGAACAATGTTCCGAACAGCAACGCCGTAAGCTTCGGCCCTGGCACGATGCCTACGCCGCGCAGCGCCACGATCCAGGAAGTTGTCGATAACCTGGAAGCCTGGGAGTCGACCCTGGTGAAGATCAGCGATGTGACTTTCCCCAACGGCGGTACATACAATGGGTCGCAAAGCGCTCAGGACGCCAGCGGCTCTATTATTATGTTCACGCGTACTCAGGCAACTTTCGCCTCGCAGAATTTACCGACAGGAGCGGTTACCATTACAGCTATGGTCTCGCAGTTTAATGATCCGCAGATCAATATCCGCAACCTGAACGATATCGGCCAATAAACCATTTGGGCCTTTATGGTATTATAAACAGGAGCCATTCTCTTTCGCAGGGAATGGCTCCTGCCGGTTTATAA
Source organism: Lewinellaceae bacterium (assembly GCA_020636255.1). Lineage (GTDB taxonomy): Bacteria > Bacteroidota > Bacteroidia > Chitinophagales > Saprospiraceae > JACJYE01. The sequence continues at coordinate 146,606 of JACJYE010000004.1, read as the reverse complement.
ACTATGAGCTATGACAATGCCGGAAAAAAAAGCACAGCCTTTTTATTTCAAGCAGTTCACGATCCATCAGGACAAGTGCCCGATGAAAATTGGCACCGATGGCGTATTACTCGGCGCCTGGGCGGATGTGACGGAAGCTAAGCTGGCGCTCGATATCGGAACGGGTAGCGGGGTCATTGCCATAATGCTGGCACAACGTGCTCCACATGTCCGTGTGCACGCTGTTGAGATTGATGCCGCATCCTTTGAACAGGCGCAGGAGAATATGGGGCGTTCGCCCTGGAGCGACAGGCTTGATGCACATCATGCAGCTATCCAGGATTTTGCGCGGCAGGCTCCTCTGCAGTATGAGCATATCGTGAGCAACCCGCCCTTTTTCTCCGGGGGGACTTTTTCGCAAAACAACAGCCGTACCAATGTGCGCCACACCATTAAACTGCCTCATGGCGACCTCCTGAATGCCGTGCGCACCCTGTTGAGTCCAGATGGTAAGTTCAGTGTCGTATTACCGTATATCGAAGGCCTTCGTTTTCAGGAACTGGCGCAGAGTTACCATTTGCATTGCACCCGGATGACGGAAGTATTCCCACGCCCCGGCAAACAAGTGGAGCGTTTGTTGATGCAGTTCGAGTTGGAAAAAAAGCCACTGCTTCAGGACAGTCTTGTCATACAGCAGGAAAAGGGCAGCGAATGGACAGAGGAGTACGTCCGCTTAACCGGGGGGTTCTATCTCAATATGTAGGCTGCTTTTGAAAAGCGGCGGCTGCGAAAATGTAAAGGCGGGAAACAATCCTCGATGATTATTTCCCGCCTCGTTTTTGTTTTGTCGGATAGGGCAGTATTATTCAGCGTTTAGTTCTGCTTCGGTTTCACTGATTATCCTCATAGCTGCTTCCAGAATGCTTGTATCTTCCAAATGAACGATCCCACCGTGCGGGCCAGGTTGAACGTGTGAATCGATGATATCACCGTCTTCATACTTGTGCGCACCGAAAAAATTGCGGACGGTCTGCTCCTGAATGTTGAGTTCCTGTGCTATGCGGGCCACGCTACCGGTGGGTAGCTTGTGTTTGATCTCCCGCAGCTCCTCGAAGGTTATATTCATAGCTGAAGAATTTTGATGAATAAATGAAGGTTTTGCTTGTCTGTCACTTCGCGGCTAATATAGCGCGACTTTTCATCTTTTCATGACCTTTGAAAGGTAAACTTTTTTCCTAAAAAATCAAAGAAATTGAAGAGGAGGGGGAAGAAAATGGCCGGGGCCTGAATGTTGATTGTTCCCCTACTACATCTTTGGAGCCGCTTTCTGCTTCCGGCGCCGGGTCGGGTTGGTCTTTGGGTTTTGGCATAAACTTGTCTGAGCAGTTCAGCGCATCTTTTACGGCCTCGGAAGGTTCCGGGAAAGGCGTGTTTGAAAGGGCGGCGTAATCTTCATCAGCAGTGAGTTCCTGGATGAAACCTGCTACAATAGGCAGGGCTGTATTGGCGCCCTGGCCGAGGCTGAGGTCGCGGAAGCGCACGGCGGGTGATTCGGCGCCAACCCAGGCGCCGGCGACGATACCTGGAGTATAACCGATAAACCAGCCGTCGGAGTGGTTCTGGCTGGTGCCTGTTTTCCCGGCCAGGGGTTCTTTCATATTATAGCGGAAGCGGATGCGGCGGCCGGTGCCACGGTCGACGGCTGCCTGAAGCATCTCATTCATGATATCGGCTTCGTCGGGCCACATCGGGCGTTGCCATTCGCAGGTGTCGGCCAGTTGCTCGTAGTCGAACAACACGGTGCCGTCGGCTGTTTCCACACGCCGGAGGTAGTGGATGTTGGGGCGTTTCCCTCTGGCCGCAAAAGTGCTGTAAGCCGAAACCATATCCATTAGCGAAGCTTCTACTGCCCCCAGAGCGATCGAGGGTACTGCAGGTATGGGGGATTGTACGCCGAGCTCGCCGGCCAGCCTGGCCACATTCCCGGGGCCGGCCTGCATCATCAGTTGAACGGTGACGGTATTGATGCTGTTGATCAGCCCGCCTTCCAGAGAGTAATAACCGCCATATTCATCGGTGGCGTTCTTTGGGGCCCAGTTTTCATATTTCGGGTACGACCTTAGTTCGTTAGGGTAGTAGGTACAGGGCGAAATGCCGCGCTGTATGGCCGTAGCGTACACGATAGGCTTGAACGTAGACCCCGGCTGCCTTTTGGACAGCACGTGGTCGTACTGGAAATACTGGTGGCTGATGCCGCCGACCCAGGCTTTGACCTCCCCCGTTTGAGGGTCGACGGCCAGGAAGCCGGCGTTCAGCAGGCCCATGTAGTATTCTATGGAGTCGAGAGGGCTAAGCGTGCGCTTTTGAGCTTTCTTGTCCCAGCTGAACACCTCCATATCGACGGGGATACGGAAGATAGAGTCGATGGCTTCGGAGCTAAGCCCGGCATTGGCAAGGCGCTTGTAGCGTTCTGATTGTTTCACGGCCAGTGTCAGCGCGGCTTCAGCCTCCCAGGGCTTTTGCCCGTTGAGGTGGCGGTAAAATGTTTGTTGCAGGCCGGCCATCTGAGCGTCGACGGCTGCTTCGGCCATGGCCTGTATGTTATAGTCGAGGGTGGTATAGATCTTCAGCCCGTCGGTGTACAGGTTATAGGCCATGCCATTGGGCTTTCGGATGCCTTCCAGTTTCTCTTTCAGTTCGAGGCGGAGGTGTTCGCGAAAATAAGTAGCCGGGCCCTTGTGGTGCGTGATGGGGCTGTAGTTCAGGGAGATCGGCTCTCGCTGCAGAGAATCGGCCTGAGGACTGGAAAGATAGCCGTATTTCGCCATCTGGGCCAACACGAGATTACGCCGCTCCAGTGCGTTGGCAGGTTGGGTGACGGGGTTGTAAACGGAAGTGGCTTTGAGCATGCCCACCAGCACGGCCGATTGGGGCGGAGTGAGGCGTGCGGGGCTGGTGTTGAAAAAACGCTGCGCAGCTACCTTGATCCCATACGTGTTTTCACTGAACGGCACCGTGTTGAGGTATAGTTCCAGCAGTTCCTGCTTGTCGTAGATTTCCTCCAGCCTTTTGGCGATGAACACTTCCTTGATCTTGTTGACCACCAGTGAATAAGGGCCGTAGTCGCTTCGAGGGTAGAGGTTCTTGGCCAGTTGCTGGCTGAGGGTGCTGCCGCCTCCCGAAGAACGCTCGCCTTTGATGATCGATTTCAGAAGTACGCGCATCCAGGCGCGGAGATCGATGCCGTGGTGTTCGAAATAGCGGGCGTCTTCCGTTGCTACCAGGGCGTTGATGAAGTGCGGGGAGATGTCTTTGTAGCGGACGTTACTACGGTTCTCAAAATAATACCTGCCGAGCAATGTGCTGTCGGCAGCGTAGATCTCGGAAGCGGTGTATTGGGTGACGCTGCTCAGGCTATCTTCAGTAGGCAGTTTGCCAAAAGCGCCCCAGGCGATGGACGCCACAAAGCCTATGGCCGCCAGCACGGCCAGCATGGCGGTTGCCTGCAGGAAACGGATGGGGTAAATAACCCAGGGGTAGTCTGCCCAGAAGTTATACCAGCGCACCGCCCAGTTGCGCCTGCGGTTGGTCCATTTGTCTTTCGTCATGGTATGTTCGTTTCACGGGATAATATAATCGACTAACACTGAAAAGGCTTTCATCCGGTTGTTTAGACGCCGAAACGGTTTCCAGGATACAATGGCCTGAAAAAAGTAACAAAGGAAACCTTAAAAAATAATTTCCGGTTTCGGTGATCAGGCGAAGGCTGAAGGCCGGAAGAGCCACCTTACGGTAAAAACTACCCGGGTGGGAGAGGGGAATGTTTTAACCGGCTTTTGCCGATATCTTATCTAACGGAATATCCGTTGGCTGGGTTCCGTTTTTGAAAAGAAAAAAAGGGTTTAATCTTTTTGTTTTAGAATGATCACATCTACAGCCTGATCTATTACCGCCCGGTTGAATGCCGGTATATCCTTTTCTTTAAGCTGGTAAAACTGGCCGAGCTCCTGGTCGATAGCCTGGACGAGTTCGTCGCGCACGGCCAGGGCGGCATCTGTAGGTGGGTTGCTGCCCAGCCGTGTCAGGCTGTTGAGGTGCGCCAGTTTGTTCGTCAGCTTGACCGGGTAATTGAGCGGGTCCTGGTTGCTGCGGTTTTGGGTTTGATACAGGGCCTTTTCTACTTTCGTCATAATGGAATCTATGGTATTTGCCTGTGTTACAAGGCCTTTCTTACCGTCGTCGCCTTCCCAGCGGCTGGTGAAATGTTGCAGCTGCCTGCGTACTTCCCTGATGTCGATGATCGCCTGGTGCGCTTCAGTAACCTTGGCATTGACGCTCTGGATGAAGTCGAACTGAGCCTGCAGGCCTTCCAGGCTGGTGTTCACTCTGGGGTCTTTCAGGATGCGGAAGGGCTGCTCCATGAGTTCTTCGCCCACTTTCAGCCTTACGAGATAATCGCCGGGCACGGCTTCCGGGCCTTCCAGGGAGCTCCACCACAACACCATGCCGTCGAATTTCCTGGCTTCCGGATACCGCATGTTCCATACAACATGGTTGCCGCCCTGCCTGAGCTTCAGTTTGTCTTTTTCTTCTTTTGCCAGGCTGGAGAATTCCCGGATCAGCGTACCGTCCGTTTCGTGAAAGGACAATACGACAGCGGTATTGCTATCCGGAAGGGCCTTCAGGAAAAAATGGGCCGTTACGCCACCGGGGTGGTTCAGTCCGGCATTTTTCACCTTGGGGTTCTGCTGGCCGTCCATACGGTAACTGGGAATGGGCTGGTAGAGGTAGCTATCCTTGGCGGCTATCTCTTCCGTCAATTGATGCAGGGGTTCCAGGCCGTCTATCATCCAGATGCTGCGTCCCTGGGTGGCGGCGATGAGGCCGTCTTCCTTCACTAACAGGTCGGTAATGGGCACCAGGGGGAGGTTGAGCTGGAAAGGCGACCAGTGACCGCCGTCATTAAAAGAGATATACATACCGTTTTCCGTGCCGGCGTACAGCAGGCCTTTGCGCCTGGGGTCGGCGCGCACCACCCGGGTGAAGTGCTCTGCGGGAATGCCGTCAACGATCAGGGCCCAGCTTTTGCCGTAATCTTTGGTGTGATATAGGTAGGGCCGGTAGTCGCCCAGTTTATAGCGGGTGCCGGCAATATAGGCGCTACCGGGCGTAAAAGGGTCGGGGTCGATACTGTTGATCATCATCCACTCCGGCATGTCCTTAGGGCTGACGTTTTCCCAATGTTGGCCTCCGTCCTTTGTCAGGTATACGAGCCCGTCGTCGGAACCCGTCCAGATCAGGCCTTCCTCGTAGGGTGATTCCATGGCGGCGAAAATGGTGCAATAATACTCCACGCTGGTGTTATCCTTTGTGATAGGCCCTCCGGATGGCCCGAGTTTGCCCGGGTCGTTTCGGGTCAGGTCCGGGCTGATCACCTTCCAGTTCTGGCCACCATCGGTTGTAAGGTGCAGGTGGTTGGAAGCTGCGTAGAGCTTGTCGGGATTGTGTGGAGAAAAAAAGAGCGGGAAATTCCACTGGAATCGGTACTTCATATCTTCAGCGCCGTGGCCCATGGGGTTGTCGGGCCATACGTTGACCGCGCGCTCTTCTCCCGTGCGGTGGTTCTTTCGGGTGATGTACCCGTCGTATTCTCCTCCGTAAACGACGTCGTCATCGGCAGGGCTCACGGTTATATAGCCGCTTTCCCCGCCAGCTGTAGGCTCCCAGTCCCTTTCGCCGATAGAATTGCCGTCTGTGCGGTGTGGGATGCGGATGGTGGTGTTGTCCTGCTGGGCTGAATAGATCCGGTAGGGGAAGTGATCATCGGTAGCCAGCCGGTAGAATTGCCCCGTTGGCTGATTGTAGTAGGTGCTCCAGTTGTCGCCGCCGTCAAAAGTGGCCTGTGCGCCACCATCGTCGACAATGATCATACGCCTGGGGTCTTCGGGGGCGATCCAGAGGCCGTGGTGGTCTCCATGAGGAGCGTTATAAGCTTTGAAGGTTTTGCCGCCATCCGTTGATTTATGGTAGCTGACGTTCATGACGTAAACCACTTCTTCATCCTGGGGGTCAGCGTAAATGCGGCTATAATACCAGGCCCGTTGCCGGAGCGCGCGGTCATCGTTGAGTTTTTTCCAGCTTTCGCCTCCGTCGTCGGAGCGGAATACGCCGCCTTCCCTGGCTTCGACGATCGCCCAAACGCGTTCCGAATTGGCGGGTGAAACCGCTATGCCTATGATGCCCAGCGGGCTTTTGGGAAAGCCTTCCTTAAGGCTGAGGTTCACCCAGTTGTCGCCGCCGTCGGTACTGCGCCAGAGCGCAGAGCCTTCGCCGCCACTTTCCAGGCTGTAAGGCGTGCGCCGTATGCGCCAGGTAGAAGCGTAGAGAATCCGGGGGTTGTTAGGGTCCAGGATGAGGTCGACAGCGCCGGCATCGGCATTGGCGAAAAGGATGCGTTGCCAGCTTTTGCCGCCGTCGCGGGTGCGATAGACGCCCCTTTCATCACTGGCCTGGTAGAGGTCGCCCAAAACAGCGGCATAGGCCAGGTTCGGGTCGCGGGGGTGTATGCGTATCCGGGGGATATGCCTCGATCTATCCAGGCCTACATGTTGCCAGCTTTTGCCGGCGTCGAGCGATTTCCATACGCCGTCGCCGGAGGAGACGTTGCCCCTTACCGTGACTTCACCGCCGCCCACATAAATGACGTTAGGGTCATATTCGCTTACAGCGACGGCGCCGATAGAGCCGCCGAAGAACCCATCGGATATGTTCTCCCAGTTCTGCCCGCCATCGGTAGTGCGCCAGACACCGCCGCCTGTGCTGCCGAAATAGTACAATTTAGGCTTACCCGGCACCCCGGTGACTGCTGCCGCCCGGCCGCCGCGGAATGGCCCGATGCAACGCCATTCCAAAGAGTTGTAGCATGATACATCATAAACACCGGGGGTATGAGCCGCTGAGGAGCTTTTTGGTTGCTGTGTTTGCCCGGCCGATGGTTGGGTATAAAAGGTAGCAGCTGCCAGCAGGCAGGCATAGAGCATCAGGTTATTCCACATGGCGCCTGGTTTATTGAATACTGCTTAGAATATGGCCAGGACTAAATTAGCAAACCATCCCGTTTTAAGGGCCGGATACCGTGATCTTTTTTGAAACGGCACGTTTGCCCTGCCGGATCTCAAGGTAGTAGATGCCGTCGCCGTTCTGCAGGATGTCCACCTCATCGCTGAACAGGCCGGAGAACTGCCCCAGGCTGTAGTGGTATACCAGCCGGCCCGAGGCGTTGAAGATGCGCAGGCCGGTATCGGCGGTTTCCGGCAGGTAACATTTTATGTGGAGTTTGTTGCTGCTATTGTCGCTGTAAAAGGTGAGCCCAGTATGCGGCAGGTTGTTTTCGGCCCCAATGCCGGGCTTATTGCTCTGGCCTATCCGTGAGGCTTCTTCCTTTGTGAGGTTCTCGGCTTTTATGGACAAGCCCGGGCCTTTAATGCCGGATGGAGCTTTTTCATCCGATTTGAAATGCCTGTTGAACCAATCGCCCGGCTCAGGAGCGACAGGCACTTCCCATTGCGACTCCGCTTTGGTCTCGCAGTGTGATTTAATAGGCCGGCTGCCCTTTCGGCTCTTGCCGTCGCGCTGGTACTTCACTTCTATGGTTTGCCCTACTTCCATATTGTCGATGGCGATGGCGATGTCGCGCCAGTCGATGATGTCGTGGCCGTTGATCGAGGTGATCCTGTCGCCGTCCTTTAGGCCCATGCTTTCGGCCGTGGAATTGCTGATCGTTGTAATGGCTACGCCTTCCAGGCCGCCGACGTCCAACCCTTCGGGGCTTACGCCCAGGAACGCCCGTTCACACTCGCTGCGTTGGGGCTGTCCTTCCGAAGGCCTGCGGCCCAGTACAACATTGGCCTTGCGTTTCTCCCGCTGCCGGATAAAATGTATCACTGCTCTCTGGTTGGGCGCATAGCGCCGCAGGATCTGGGTGAGATCCTGCCCTTCAGCGGTCCGGTATTCGTCTACGCCGAAAATGTAATCGAAGGCCTGTAACCCGGCTCGTTCCGCTGCCGAATTATTCACGACCCTGCTGACATAACTGCCATACTGGTTATCGAAGCCCAGTTTTTTGGCCTTGTCCTTTGATACCTGTTCCGAATAAATGCCCAGAAAAGCGTATTCCCCCTCTTCAACCCAGAAATAGGCCTTAGCTCCGGCGCTCAGCTTGGATGTGTCCTGTGCTGCGGCCTGTTGTATCAGCCATCCGTTGGCCGTAAAGGCCAGGATGGCCAATGATGTGCAAATGTATTTCATGTCAGTTTTCATTATACAGCAGAATTTTTTACCCTCAGGCTGAGAACCTTGTCTGGAAGCTAACCCGTTCAGTCAATTTCAGGGATAGCCTCCAAACAGGCTCTGGCGCCACATAAATGCAAATGTCCAACCCTAATGACAAATGCACTATAGAAGGGTTGCGCAACCGTAAAATGGCCGTCCGGCTCTTTACGGTTCCCGAAGCTCGGTAAAATCATTTAATTTCGCTGGCGTTATCCAAGAAGTCGTTCACCAATATTCAGGATAGAGATGTATCGCATTTCAACCTTTACAGGGGTCGTTGCCGTTATCATACTTAGTGCATGTAAAACGAGTGTGCCCGTAAGGCCTATGGAAGAGTACCAAGCTTTGTTTGAAGACACCCCCTCTACGCTCAACATCCCGGTAGATATCGACGTCCGGGAGCTGGAGCAATCGATCAATGAGCAACTCAAGGGCTTGCTGTATGAGGACAACGATATCAGAGATGGCGATAAAATGATGATCCGCGCCGAAAAAAAGGAACCGATACGCCTGTCTGTCGACAGCAACCTCATCCAATACAGGGTGCCCCTGGCCTTATGGATCAAGTATGACCTGGGGATCAGCAAAGTGGAAGCGGAAGGGGATATTGCGCTGAACCTGAAAACGGCCTTCGGGCTGTCGCCCAACTGGGATATTACAACAAAAACGGAGATCGAAGGTTATGACTGGCTTCGCAAGCCACGCCTGAAGATGGGCGGTTTCAACCTGCCCATCGGGTTCATCGCCGACCTGGTGCTGAAGAACAGCAAATCTGTGGTCACGCGTAATATCGACCAGGCCGTGCGCGATCAGTTCGACCTGCGCACCATGGTGCAGGACGCCTGGAAACAGATGTATAAACCCATTCTGGTGTCGGAAGACTACAATACCTGGCTGACCGTCAATCCACAATTCATCGGCATGACGCCCCTTGTGACGCAGGGCAACCACATTACGGCTACCATTTTCGTGGAAGGCAAGCCCCATGTGCGCATCGGCCAGCAGCCACAGCCTATACAGCCTCTTCCGTTGCCGCCGCTGCAAATGAAGGCCTCAGCAGGAGATGACTTTACGCTGCACCTCAATACCGAGATCACCTACGAAGAAGCTGAGCGCCTGGCCAAGGCGCAGCTGCTGGGCGAAACCTTCTCACAAGGTAAACGTTCGGTGCTGATCGAGGACGTTGAGTTGTACGGGCAGGGCGACAAGATCGTGGTCAATACCGTGCTTAGGGGAAGTTATAACGGGTCTATCTACCTGGTGGGCAAGCCGGTTTACAACCCCCAAAAAAATACGATTGACGTGGAGAGCCTGGAGTATACTCTCGATACCAGGAACTTCCTGGTGCGCTCGGCTGGCTGGTTGCTGAAAAGCACGATGAAAAAGAAGATCGAAGAAAACATGAATTTCCTGCTGGACTATAACCTCAAGGAAATGCAGGCCCAGTTTCAGGAACAGCTACACAACTACAAGCTGACGGAAAAGGTTACGCTCGACGGTGAACTCAGGGAATTGGGAATAGAGAACGCTTACCTGTCTCAGGAATCTATCATTATTGCCCTTGCGCTGAAGGGAAAGCTCAATATTCTGGTAAAAGGCCTGAACTGATACGGGGGGTCATTCTTTTACCCGTGCCAGCTTCAGCAGGCGCTCACGCCCGCCTTCATTCATTTTGAGGATGAGGGAGTCGGCCGTAAGGGTGACGATCTCGACGGCCTTTTCTGTGCTGGCCTGGTTGAGGGTATCGGTGGTGTGCAGGTATTTTGAATCGATGTAATAAGTGCCGGCCTCCCTGTAGTTGAGCGTGCTGGTATAGTCGTAGCCGTTGTCCGATCCAAAGGAAATACTGATCAACGCGGGGTCGACCTGCAACGGAGCGCCTTCCTCCAGGACCGTTACACCTTGCCAGTGCCCCTGGATGAGGCTTTCCTGTACCGGTGCACAGCCCAGCGCCATCATGCCCGCCAAAACTACCCAAAGGGCCTTATTTGCCATAAACAGCTTACTTGTCAGTATATGAATCAGAAAAACATTTTTTCCACGATAAAGAAAATGGCGCCGGCCAGAAAGCCGGCCATAGCCAGCCAGGAAATGCGGCGCAAATACCAGATGAAGTCGATGCGCTCCATACCCATAGCAGCGACGCCGGCTGCCGAACCGATGATGAGCATGCTGCCACCAGTACCTGCGGCATAGGCGATGAAATGCCAGATCTTGGAATCTATAGGCATATCGTACATACCCATCGATGCGGCGACCAGCGGAACGTTGTCGATCACTGCTGAAGTGAAACCCAGGAATATGACGACGATGTCCTGATTGGGGATCACCGTATCGAGCCATTCGGCCATATAGCGCAGGGTGCCTACCTGGATCTCTTTACCCTCGTGAAGTACCGTGCCGAAAACCAGGCTTTCCAGGGCGGCGACGGCCATCAGGATGCCCAGGAAAAACAGGATACTCGACATTTCAATGCGGGCCAGGGCCTTGTGTGCGGAGTACATGTGCCGGCGTTCTTCGGTAAAATTTTCCTCCGGGTGGATGTATTCCGACACCAGCCAGACCACGCCAAGGCTCAACATCATGCCAATATAGGGCGGCAGGTGGGTGATGGTTTTGAATGCCGGCACGAAAACGATAGCGCCCAGCCCCAGGAACAGCATGGCACGGCTGCTCAGCAGCCGCTGTGCTTCCATATCCTGTTCTGTATCTATGGATATTTCGCCCCGGAAGGGCGGGAGCAAGGTGGCGATAAAGGCCGGGACGGCAAAACACAGGATCGATGGTATGACGAGATGGTCGATAAGGCCCATGGCCGATACCTTGTTGCCGATCCAGAGCATGGTAGTGGTCACGTCACCTATCGGCGACCAGGCGCCGCCGGCATTGGCGGCGATGACGACGAGCGAGACGAACCAGATGCGGTCGTCGCGGTCGGAGATCAGCTTTCGCAGCAGGGTCACCAGCACGATGGTGGCGGTGAGGTTGTCGATGATAGCGGACAGAAAGAAGCCCAGGCCGCCTACGATCCAGAGCAGTTTCTTCTTTTTGCGGGTTTTTACGTAGCTCTTCAGCACTTCAAAGCCCCGGTGCAGGTCGATGATCTCAACGATGGTCATAGCGCCGATCAGGAAAACGAGGATCTCGGCCGTTTTGCCGATATGGTGAAGCAAGGTATTGACAAAGCCCTCTTCAGCATGCTGGTAGGCCTCGCCATGCCCGTGCAGGCTGGCCATACTGAAAGCCTGATCGTGGGTGTCTATGATCGATACCCAGCCATTGTGGAAGCCCACGGCAAGCAAAGCCCAGCACAGTGCTGCCATTATTAACGCTGGTACAGTTTTGTCAAGCCTAAGGGGATGTTCGAAAACGATCGTCAGGTATCCGAGAATGAAACAGAGAACGACTCCGGTAAGCATGGAAATGTTTGTTGGAATTTACACGGTTTGCAGTGGGCAGCGCAACCCGCCCGGGCAGGCGTAAAATTATAATTTTATCTCAGCTGCGCCTATATTTTTTGTATAATTCTGCAAAATGGGGCCTCGGGGAACTGTTTCATATCAATGGTGTTTTTGTGGTGTAATGCTTTTGGTTATTTTTGCGAGTTGAAGTAAAAGTCAATTGATAATGGTTAAGATCGGAACGGTCGAGATCGGAGAGTTCCCTTTGCTGCTGGCGCCCATGGAAGACGTCAGCGACCCACCCTTTCGCGCATTGTGTAAAGAGCAAGGCTGCGACATGATGTATACGGAGTTTATCTCGGTAGAAGGCCTGATACGGGATGCGGCGAAAAGCGTACAGAAACTCGATATTTATGACTATGAAAGGCCGATAGGCATTCAGATCTTCGGCGCAGAGTACGACTCGATGATGCGCGCTGCGGAGATCGTGGAAGAGGCCAGGCCCGAAGTGCTCGACATCAACTACGGATGCCCGGTGCATAAGGTCGTGTGTAAGATGGCCGGGGCTGGTATCCTCCAGGATATTGACAAAATGGCCCGGCTGACCGATGCCGTAGTGCGGTCCACCAACCTGCCCGTTACCGTCAAGACGCGTTTGGGCTGGGATGAAAGGTCCAAACATATCGAAGAGGTGGCCGAACGCCTGCAGGACGTAGGTATCAAAGCACTTACCATACACGGCCGCACCCGTAAACAGATGTATAAAGGCGAAGCTGACTGGTCGCTGATAGCCAAAGTGAAGGAGAATCCCAGGATTCACATCCCCATTTTTGGCAATGGCGATATCGACAGCCCTCAAAAAGCTGTTGAGTACCGCCAGCGCTACGGCATCGACGGCATCATGATCGGGCGGGCAAGCATCGGCTACCCCTGGATCTTCCGCGAGATCAAACACTATATGGCCACCGGTGAGCTGCTGCCGCCCCCAACAATCCACGAACGCGTAGAGGCCGCCAAGTCCCATCTGCGGCGGTCGGTGGAATGGAAAGGCGAAAAGCTGGGGGTGCTGGAAATGCGGCGGCACTATACGAACTATTTTCGCGGCTACCCCGGCATAAAGGAATACCGCAGCCGGCTGGTTACAGAAGATGTGCCCGAAGCGCTTTACGCTATACTCGATGATGTAGAGTCGCAGTACAGCGAACACTATGCAGGTGCGTAGCGCCCCTGCCCGCCAAACAGATTAAATACGTTTAAGCCCAACTAAAATCAGCGATTTTGGTCTTCAATATTGAACCGCACGAACGCAAGATCTTTGAGGTGATCAGCGAGACGGCCCGAGAGCTGGAGTACCCGGTTTTTGTGGTGGGTGGGTATGTGCGCGACCGCTTGCTGGCGCGCCCTTCCAAAGATATGGATATCGTCTGCGTGGGCAATGGCATTCGCCTGGCGCAGCACGTGGCGGCGCGCCTTCGCCCTATCCCACGCGTTACGGTTTACAAGCGGTTCGGTACGGCTATGCTTAAACACCACAGCCTGGAAGTGGAATTCGTGGGCGCCAGAAAAGAGTCCTACCGTTCCGATTCCCGTAAGCCAACGGTAGAAGAGGGGAGCCTGGAGGACGACCAGAACCGCCGGGATTTCACGATCAACGCGCTGGCCGTTAGCCTCAACGATGAAGATTACGGCGCCATCATCGACCCCTTCGACGGCCTGGAGCACCTCGAGTCCAAGACCATCAAAACACCACTGGAGCCGGGCAAAACCTTTTCTGACGACCCCCTGCGTATGATGCGCGCTATCCGGTTCGCCACTCAGCTTGATTTTGATATCGAGCCGGAAACCCTCGAGGCCATCGCTAAATACAAAAGCCGCATCAATATCATCTCTAAAGAGCGCATTGCGACGGAACTCAACAAGATCATTCTGGCCGACAAACCTTCTGTGGGTTTTAAACTGTTGTTCGACACCGGCCTGCTAGCCCTTATCTTTCCCGAAATGGCGGCCCTGCACGGGGTGGAGGCGCGAAACGGCAAGGGGCATAAAGATAATTTTTACCACACCCTGCAGGTACTGGATAACCTGAGCCTTAAAACCCACAACCTCTGGCTCAGGTGGGCCGCTGTGCTGCACGATATCGCAAAACCGCCTACCAAGCGTTTTCACCCGGAGCAGGGCTGGACCTTTCACGGCCACGAAGTGCTGGGCGCCGCTATGGTGCCCCGTATCTTTAAGAACCTGCGACTGCCAATGGATGCGAAGATGAGATACGTCCAGAAACTTGTCCGGTTGCACCTTCGCCCCATTAGCCTGACCAAAGAAGATATCACCGACTCCGCTATCCGGCGCCTGCTTTTTGACACGGGTGACGAAATTGACGACCTCATGCTGCTGTGTGAGGCCGACATCACTTCCAAAAACCCCAGCAAGGTCAAGCGCTACCTCGAAAATTATGAACTGGTGCGCGACCGCCTCAAAGAAGTGGAAGAAAAGGACCACCTGCGCAACTGGCAGCCGCCCATTTCCGGCGAGGCTATCATGGAAACGTTCAACATCCCGCCTTCAAAAGAAGTCGGCCTCATCAAAAATGCTATTCGGGAAGCGATCCTCGACGGGGCGATCGGTAACAACTACGAAGATGCATACCGCTTTATGCTTGAAATGGGCAGAGAACTCGGCCTGAAGGCCATGAGCTGACGCTTGCCATAATGGCAGCTCCGAATAATTGTCAGCTTCTATGGCAGGCCCTGGCAGAATAGCAGGCTGGCGGTTATGCTTTTTTGGCAGGTTTGATTTAGGCGGTTTTTTTCTTTTTCATTGATTATTAGCCCTTTACAGGTCGTGCATTTGTTCCTCCCGACTTCTGGCATCCCCTTTGCTAAACGCAAAGCGGGATGTATTCCCACCTGTGAGATATTTCTAAATCAATCATCAAAATCAATATCAGCTATGAGTGCAGTAGCAATGCGCCCGATCAGCAACCGCGTGGTTGTAAAGCCATCGCCCGCGGAAGAGATGACAAAAGGCGGCATCATCATTCCGGATACCGCAAAAGAGAAACCCCAGCGTGGAGAAGTCGTTGCCGTAGGCCCCGGCAAAGACGGCGAACCGATGACCGTTAAAGTAGGAGATACCGTGCTCTATGGGAAATACTCCGGCCAGGAGTTGCAGTACAATGGCGACGAATACCTCATCATGCGGGAAGATGATATCCTGGTGATCCTCGGCTAAGAAGGCAAACACTTTTGTATTCAGCCTTATGGTTTAACCCTTAAAACTTTAGATACTATGTCTGTTAAAAATATCCACTTCGACACACATGCTCAGGAAAAGCTGAAAGCCGGCATCGACAAACTGGCAGATGCCGTAAAGGTCACCCTGGGGCCCAAAGGCCGTAATGTGGTCATTCAAAAATCGTTCGGGGCGCCTCAGATCACTAAAGACGGCGTTACCGTGGCCAAAGAGATCGAACTGGAAGACCCCCTGGAAAACATGGGTGCTCAAATGGCCAAACAAGTGGCCTCTAAAACGGCTGATGCCGCCGGTGACGGCACCACCACGGCCACCGTCCTGGCCCAGGCCATGGTAACGGCAGGCCTGAAGACCGTAACGGCCGGAGCCAACCCGATGGACCTCAAGCGCGGGATCGATAAAGCCGTTGCCGTCGTCGTGAAAAACCTGAAATCCCAGGCGGAGGTCGTTAAGAATGACTTCGAAAAAGTACGCCAGGTCGCCTCTATTTCTGCCAATAATGACGATGAGATCGGCCAGCTGATCGCCGACGCCATGAAAGCCGTAACGGCCGATGGCGTGATCACCGTAGAAGAGGCTAAAGGTACAGAGACCTACATGGAAGAGGTTTCCGGTATGCAGTTCGACCGCGGCTATCTGTCTCCTTACTTCGTAACCGATACCGAAAAGCTGGTGACGGAATACGATAACGCCTACATCCTGCTGCACGACAAAAAGGTATCCAACATCAAAGATATCCTGCCCGTTTTGGAACAGGCCGTACAACAAAATCGCCCGTTGCTTATCATTGCTGAAGATGTTGACGGCTCAGCCCTGGGTACGCTGGTCGTCAACAAACTGCGCTCGACGATCAATGTCGTGGCCGTGAAAGCACCTGGCTTCGGCGACCGCCGCAAGGCTATGCTGGAAGATATCGCCATTTTGACCGGCGGTACCGTGATCAGCGAAGAGCAGGGGTATAAGCTGGAAAACACGACGCTGGAACACCTCGGCATCGCTGAAAAGATCAAGGTTGATAAGGACAACACTACCATCGTCGGTGGCCAGGGCGAGCCGGAAAGGGTCGCAGCCCGCATCAGCCAGCTCAAGCAGCAGATCGAAAATACGACTTCCGATTACGACCGTGAAAAACTGCAGGAACGCATGGCCAAGCTTTCCGGCGGTGTGGCCGTATTATACGTGGGCGCTGCTACCGAAGTGGAAATGAAAGAGAAAAAGGACCGCGTAGATGACGCCCTTCATGCAACACGTGCCGCCATCGAAGAGGGCATCGTGCCCGGTGGCGGTGTAGCCCTGGTGCGCTCTATCGATAACCTGAAAGCAGTAAGGGCTGAAAACGAAGACGAACTGATCGGCGTCGAGATCGTTGCCAAGTCTCTGGAAGCCCCGCTGCGCATCATCGCCAATAATGCTGGTGTCGAGGGTAGCGTAGTGCTGCAGAAAGTGCTGGAAAGCAAAGGCGCTTTTGGTTATAACGCCCGCACAGATGTCTACGAAGACCTCAAGGCAGCGGGCGTCATCGACCCGGCAAAGGTGGCGCGCATAGCGCTTGAAAATGCTGCATCTATCGCAGGAATGCTGCTGATGACCGATTGCGCGATCAGCGACAAACCGAAGAAAAAAGAACAGCCGGCCATGAACGGCGCAGGCATGTATGACGATGCGATGATGTGATCAGGGTAGCCTGATCGGATTATCAGACGATAAAACGAAAGCGGCGTTGGTGTAATACTGGCGCCGCTTTTTTTTTGGATCAGGCCGAAGGTGTGACAAGCTCTAAAAAGGATCCTCAGAACCCCATCCTGGTAATCCTGGTAATCCCCAAAATCCTGGTATCAAAGAACCGCACAAGCATCAGGGCGTTTTTTGGACCCTCGAAAAAAACATTAGTAGAGCTGCCGGATTGGTTCGGTAATCCCCTTGTCTCCATAGAGAACCCCAATAAAGGGTTGAGGCCCGCCCTAGACATTCCGAGTCTAACTCTAATTTGTTCAAAATGTAGAGTCAAAAACTTTTGATACTTGCACGGTATGAGGGCTCACAGAAGGCTATGGCCCTTTGCAAAGTAATAGGGTTTTCAGCAAGTAGGCAACTTTGGCTTGTTAAAATTCGGGAGTCCGGATCGTTATTCTTTCTTCCTGGGCTGGATGTCGAGCATCAGGGAAATGATGTGGGAATACGTGCTTTCCTGGCTGCCAAGGTCGGTGAATGCGTAGTCGAGGCGGAGCTTGGATATGCGCAACCCCAGCCCGATGCTCGGCCGCATGCGCAGTTGTTCGGAGCCGTCGAAATCCAGTTCGCGCTGAAACTGGCTCAACCCGGCGCGAAGCGCGATAAAGCCCTGATAGTCTGCTTCCAGGCCTGCTGACAGGTCAACGCTGAAAGGGGCTGCGGATAGGAGGGTGTTGCGCTGGCCGTCGGTCGTGACAATGGCGTCTATTTCCGGCAGCAGGCCAATCTTGCCAAACTGAAAATGCCGGGCGCCACCGATGATGAGCTGGGGCTTGGTCACTTCAATGCTGTTGATAGGCACCTCGTTATTGGTCAGCGCCAGCACTTCTTTTTCTTTTTCCGTGAAACTAAAAGACCAGGCGTTAAAGGTCGTGGACACATCGCGGGCGAGGAGCCCGAAGCGCCATTCGCCGGTATAGTACTGCAGGCCCGCGTCGAGCCCGAAGCCCCAGGAGTTGGCGAAAGGCCCGATGCGGCGGTGTACGACCTTGATGTTGCCCCCTAGTTGCAGGCGCCCTTTCCGGGTATTGAGCTTTTGTGCGTAGCTGAGCAGGAAGGCGTAATCTGCGGCTGAAAACTCGACGATATTGTCAAAATTGATGGTCCCGTCACTTTCGTATAAGCTCAGGGTGTTGGGGATCTCGTCGATGCCAAAGCGAATGAGCGACAGGGCCAGGCGGCGTGCCCTGTTCGACAGTGGCAGCGTCAGGCCCAGGTAGTCGAATTTGCCGACCCCGCCAAACCATTCGGAGTGCATGGCGCCGAGCTGCAGGCCTTCGAGGGCCTCCAGGTTGGCCAGGCCGGCGGGGTTCCACACCCCGGCCATTACGTCGGAAGTACTGGCCACAACGGCATTACCCATGCCCTGTGCCCGGGCGCCAACCCCAATAGATAAGAACTCGTTGCTGTACTTCTGCGCGCTGCCTGTCCCTGCGAGGAAAAGGCTAAAAGCTCCGGTGATAAATAGCAGGCGTAGCGTTTGCTTCATGCTGGTTCGCTGGATTTCTGATTCAAACGCAAGTATAGGCTTTTAAGTGTGGATGCCCCAGCCCTCTAACGTTTTTTGTCCGCTTGCCGCCGTCCAAACAACTGCTCAGCGTTCTTCTTCCTTCAGCAACGCTCTGACGGCATGGACCAGGAAAATGTAACTGGGCCCCAGGCTGATGACGTACTCGTTCTCCCCCCATAGGAAAGGCCAGTCTTCCTTGTTCTCCGGAAAGCCGGGTTGAAGGATCAGCACGCCGGGCACGATACCGCCGGCGATGAAGGAAAAGTCGGCCCTGTTCATGCCATAGGCCACCTTTTTGGAAGACAGCCCTACGCCCGACACGAAAGAGATACCCGACCCGGGGTGGCAGCCCAAAACATAGTGCAGGCCTTTATAAACGTCTTCTTTGCTGATAATGCCGGGGAAGGCCCGGTGCAGGTAGTAGTTGGTTTGCGCAAAACCGATCACCTGCCCGCTGCCGGCCCATCCGCCGGTGCTGATGGGCACGCCATAAGGGTTCTCCTTTTCCAATAGGCCGATGCGCTCTTTGTATGCCAGTGCCAGTTTTTCCGCTTCCCGTGTTTTTTCTTCATCCAAAAAAGGCAAAACCCGGGTGAGCAGCATAGCGTTCTGGGCAAATCGGGATACGACGGTACTCCACAGGCCATTGAAATGCCGGAGGTATTTATCGTTTTTGGTGGTGGCCAGCAATTCTACCGTTGCTTTCAGTTCTTCGTCCTCAAGTTGCCCGCCGGTCGTATTGCCGTGGCGGAACAGGTTGGGAGCCTGGCCTTGCTCTTCATCCCAGGCCCTTTCGGCAGTGGCCAGGCATTCATCGGCCAGTTCATCGTTGAAACCGCGAAGGGCTCTGCTCGCCGCCGCCAGCGCGGCTATGGAGCCGTAATTCAATGCGGATGACCTGCTGGTAAAAGCCCAGCGGTCGTCGAAGGTGCCACTGGTGTATCCGTCCGTTTCCAGGCTGTCGAGTTGCGGGTTGTACACGCGATTGTCCGTTTTCGTCGACCCGTCGCCGAGGTGGTGGTAGGAGTGGAGCTGAGCGGCGATGATTCCGGCAATAGCGTGCCCTACCGCCCGGTGCTGGGCGATCAGGGCCAGTGTGCCGTGCTCGATCTGCTGCAACAGGTCAGGGCTTCCGTCAGGGTGGTGGAGGTCAACCCAGCGGTGCTTTTGATCGATAGTTGTTTCGTCACTGTCGATGTGAAACCGTTCCCAGGCCTGTACGAGGTTCAGTACCACGGCATACTGGGTTTGGGTGCGGATGTCATAGTCGCCGGCGTCATACCACCCCCCGATGTTCAGGCCGGGGATGTGCTCGCCGGGTTGATAAGGCGTATCGGCCGTTGGCCCCTGGGCATAGAGGTCGAAATGCTCATGGTTGACGGGGGCCTGTAGGGCATCGTCGAGGTGAGAAGCACCGTGCCATACCCGGTAGGCTTCGTTGACGGCCATGTGGTCCATCTGTATGGGCATAAACAGGCCCAGCGTGGGTTGCCAGGCTTTTTCATATACATTCCTTCCAATGGGGAAAGGGGCTGAGCGCCTGCCGCCGTATTCGATAACGTATAACCCTTCTTCTACTACTACAGAGAAGTCGAACGTGAGATAGTTGTAGCGGGTATACCTGCCCCACGGGCTGGCGGCTCCAACGAGGGTCTCGGCAACCCCGCCGCCTTCATCGAGTTTCAGCAGCCTTGCAGTGGGCAGCGGGCTGTCGTTCTTATCCAGTTCGATAACGGCTGCCTTTTTCTGAGCGGGGTGGTAACCCACCTGCGAATAGGTGATCACCGGAGGGCGCACCCAGCCGGGCAGGGTATTTACTTTGACCGACCATTCCACGGCAATGCCGGTAACGTTCGAGGGTAAAAGTGTGCGCAGGACGAACCAGCCGTTCTGTGCTTTATTACGGCCGTCATACAGGGATAGCGAGCCCGTGAGGGCCTCGATCGTGACGCGGTGTTCCGCGCTTTCCGGCGCCAGCACGAATTTTTTGCCTCCGGCGATGGGAAGTGGGGCCGTGCTGCCATCTGATTTTTTCAGCGTAGGCCCGCTGGGGTAAAGCGGGAAAAGCCCGGGCTGCCCGTCGGCCAGGTACGTCTTTTCAAAGTAGGCGGAAGGCAGGAATTCCAGGTTCAATCCAGCTCTGTTGCGCAGGCCCTCCGGAAGCGGCTTGTCGAGGAGGACGCTCAGGCGGATCTCATCTCCCATCGCAACCGCTCTGACCCGGTAATCGAAATCGTATGCCGGGTAGCGCAGATGTGCTTCGATGGCCAGGCCAGCGGTATCCACCCGGCGTTCGACAAATTGCGGGATGGCATCCCATTGTTCCGGGGTGCTGTGCAGCCGGACATCGCCATTCGTTGCTGTGCGTACGCCGTGGTGGATGAGCTCGACCCCGCTGATCTTGGAGTCGCTGAAAAGCCCATTATACCAGTTGTTGAACACGAGAATATCGGCGCCTTGTTTTTCAAAATAGCCCTGCTCGTTGAGCTGATAGGGCTGGCCAAAGGATAGGGAGGGCATCAGGCATACGAGCACAACGCATATAAGGGATAAGCCGGGTTTCTTTTTCATGCCGAACTGCTTGGTTAGGTGAATGAACAGCCTAAGAAAAGCATTTTTTCTTGAATAACACAATCGATTGCACTACCTGTTCGTCCCAATGCCTTTTATCACCGGACAGGCCATATAAAGCCGTGTTGCCGATGTGGCGAGCACAAATGCCCCCTGTTTTTGGGCAAATAACCCCACGTCTGCCCCTGAGGTGGTGCTTACTTTTGGTTATATACAACCCACTTAGTAACCATCAAAAAATGAGTTTTGCGAGGGAGATTTTGCGATGTGCCTTGTCTTCCAGCTTCCGGCCTTCGCCACATCGCAAAATCGTCGGGCTTATTTTTTGAACACTGCTTAGTATTATGAAACTGGATGTTATCTTAATTCTTGCCTGCTTCCTGAGTATAGGTGTTACAGCACAGGATGCCTACCACACGGCCCTGCAAAACGAATTACAGAACAACTACGGCCTGCCTGCAGGGGCGTGGGTGCTGCACAATACCGAGGCGGCCAACCTGAACGATGATTACTCGTACGGTAACGTCACTGCCTCCAACCAGCCTGTTTCAGGGCAGGCTTTTTCACAGAAAGTGCGTATGGTGGTCAACGGTAGCGGCGCCAACCAGTGGGATGCCGGTTACGGCATACACAACGCCCAGTCAGTAGGAGCAGGCAGCGCCTGTTTGCTGGTGATCTGGATGCGCTCTGAAGGAGGCGCGGGTAAGGCCAGCCTTTTTGTCGAAGATGCGTCGGACTACTCCAAGGAAGTTTACCTCACCTATCCGCTAAGCAGCCAATGGGCCCGGTATCTGGTTCCCTTTGACGCCGAAAAGGCCTATGCTCCCGGCGGGCTGACAGTAGGGCTTCACCTCGCATGGATGGCACAAACGGTGGAGATCGGCGGGCTTGCCGTGCTCAACTATGGCGCCGGGCTATCGGTAGGCGATCTGCCCAGCGAGGTGAATAATGATCATTACGGCGGGTGGGAGCCGGATGCGCCCTGGCGCGCTGAAGCTGCTTCCCGTATCGAACAGATCAGGAAGGCCAACCTGACGGTGCGGGTAGAGAACCCGGACGGCACGCCCTATCCCGGGGCGCAGGTGCAGGTGCGGATGCTACAGCATGAATACGCCTTTGGGTCGGCAGTGGTCTCCAGGCTTTTTGCCGGCAACAGCGGACAGAACAATACTTACGAATCCAAACTGCTCGACCTCGACGGGCATGGGCACGGGTTTAACTGGGTGGTCTTTGAAAACGCTATGAAATGGCCCGGGTGGGAGCAGAACTGGATAACCTCAAAACCCCAGACGGCCAATGCCGTACAATGGCTACGAAACCACGACATCAGGGTGCGGGGGCACAACCTCGTCTGGCCGGGCTGGAGCAACCTGCCCGCTGATATTCAGGCCAACCAGAACAACCCCGATTATATCAGGAACCGCATCCATAGCCATATTGCAGAAATCACGGGTTATCCGGGCATCGCGGGCAATATCGAGGAGTGGGACGTGCTGAACGAGATCACCACGAACAGGGATCTGGAACATGCCTTGCAGGGCCAGCAAAGTTACGTGACCGGCCGGGAAATATACCCGGAAATATTCGGAATACTTGCCGAAGCTGACCCCAACACGCGGACGTACGTCAACGACTACGTGACCATCAGCCAGGGCAATACGGAGGGCGTGCTGTACAACCTGAAAAAACAATTCATTCAGGAGATCGTCGATGCAGGCGTGCAGCTCGACGGCATAGGTTTTCAGGGGCATATCGGCGGCTTTCCCAATTCGATCTACGATGTCTACAACATCCTGGATGATTTCTACAACACTTTCGGGGCAACGGCAAAGATCACGGAATACGATACCGATTCGGCTATCGATGACGAGTTGGCCGCTACCTACCTTCGCGATTTTCTCACCATCGTATTCAGCCACGAAAGCACAGACGGCTTCATCATGTGGGGCTTCTGGGACGGCGCGCACTGGCATGGCAACGCCCCCTTGTTTTACCAGGACTGGTCGATAAAACCTGCCGGAGAGGCTTTCATAGGCCTAGTGTTCAACCAATGGTGGACCGAGGAAAGCGGGATGACGAACGCGAATGGAGAATTCGGGCTCCGGGGCTTCAAAGGCACCTACGAGCTGACGATCGACTGCGGCGGGGAGGTGTTGGTGGATACTATAGAACTGCACCATGACATGCTGGCCGTGAAGTCCGCCGATGGGCTTACCCTAGGCGGCAGAGCGGCTCGCACCGAAGTTGATTTCCGCTTTTTTCCCAACCCCGCGCACGAGGCTCTGATCATCGAAAAGGATTGGGAGGGGGTAGCGGATATCAGCATTTACGATACCAGCGGCAGGAAGGCCTATCAGGGAAAAATGGAGGGCAGGAAGGCCGTCATCCCGCTTTGTTTTGGCAAGGGCGTATTCGAAGTCGTACTGGAATCAGGTGGTAAAAGGCTTGCTGAACGGCTCATTGTACGTTGATGCAGCCTGCAGGATAATCATTAGTTAATCCAAAATCAAACCTATGAAAAAGCGAATTTTTACTGCATTGATGGCCATCCTCTTTATGAGTGGCATGGCCACCGCTCAGGATATCCTCCTGCAAAGCTTTGACGAGCTGGGGGCTATTGGCAACTGGATCAATAGCAATACCGGTAGTTATACCCTTTCCGCTTCTTCGGATGCCGTCGAAGGTACCGGCTCCGTCTCCCTGGCCTACAACCTGGTGGCCGACCTGAGCTGGGGTGGGAGCGTGGATATACAGATGTCGCCCTCCGGTGATACCTACGGAGACCTTTCCGCTGCAGAAGGTATTAGCTTCTGGTACAAAGTAGTGACGCCTGCCAGCGATGTCAATACGGTTAGCTGGACTACCAAGCTGTTCATCAACAGCACTGGCGGTACCGAAGAGTGGCATGCTTCCCTGAGCGGGGTCATCGACGATGCCTCCGGGCAATGGGTGCAGGCCAAGATCCCGTTCTCCAACTTCGCCATCCCCTCGTGGCTCACCACTTACGACGGCGTGCTCTATACCGGCCAACTGGCGGATATTCAGATGCAGATCGTTGCAGGGGCAGGTATTACCACGGCCGGCGAGATCCTTATCGACGGGCTGAGCGCGTATGCAGGGGGCTCGAGCACTATAGGCTCCCTGCTCGAAAGTTTTGACAACCTCGGTGAGATCGGCAACTGGATCAACAGTAATACCGGCAGCTATTCCCTGAGCAGTTCCGCCGACGCCGTAGAAGGCGCCGGTTCTGTCTGCCTGGATTACATACTCATCGCCGACCTCGACTGGGGTGGGAGCGTGGATATGCAGTTCACCCCCGATGGCGACGTATACCCCGACCTTTCTGATGATGAGGGGCTGCGTTTCAACTACAAGGTCACGCAACCGGCCAGCGTTACGAACGGCGTGAATATCAATGTCAAGCTGTTCATCAATAGTAGTGGCGGCACCGAAGAGTGGCATGCAGCCGTAGGCGGTGTTATCGGCGACGCATCGGGTATGTGGCAGGAAGCCAAGATCCCGTTCTCCAACTTCGCCATCCCCTCGTGGCTCACCACTTACGACGGCGTGCTTTATCTGGATCAGATCCATACCGTCGAGATCCAGATCATCGCAGGGGCGACAGGTATAGAGACGAACGGGGTGGTCTGTTTTGACAACCTGACCAGCTACACAGCCGGCGATGTCACGATCTACGATGGCTTTAGCCTGAACGACTTCAACGCGCCATCTACTGGCGTCAACAGCTGGATCAACAGCACAGCGGGCAATTATTCCCTGACGCCTTCCGCTGATGCCATGGAAGGGGATAGCGCCGCCTGCGTTTCCTATAACCTCATTGGCGACCAGGGCTGGGGCGGCAGTGTGGATATGGAGTTCCTCCCCGCTGCTGGCGTTTTCCCGGATATGACAGGCCACCTTGGCCTTAGCTTCTGGTACCGGGTTACTCAGCCTGCCGATATTCCAGGCAACGTTTCGTTCGCGGTGAAGGTGTTCGTGAACAGCACAGGCGGCGAAGAAGAATGGGACAGGGCCGTAGGTGGCCTTCTCGCCAACAACTCAGGAGAATGGCAGCGGGTGTTGATACCCTTCAGTAGCTTTTCCATACCTTCATGGCTAACGACCTACGATGGCGTGCTCTATCAGGACCAGGTCTCGAAGATACAGTTCCAGATCCTCGGGCAGGAGGGCACGACTACCGTCGGCGGTGTTTGTTTTGACAACCTGGCCAGTTATGACGACGAAGAGGTCATCAACACGACGATAACGCCCATGGCCGGCGATGCGCGCGTTTTCCCCAACCCTGCATCTACTCACCTGTACATCGAAGGTGTGGATCATGTGGTAACCGCTCAGGTTTTCAACATGAACGGGCAATTGGTAAGAATGGTGGCCAATCCATCGGCCATTGATGTTTCAGGCCTGCAAAATGGCTTCTACATATTGAAAGTATATACGCCGAATACGGTATATACGGCTAAGTTCCTGAAGCAATAATTCCTGTTAAAATAACACCACCCCATGTGCCTGCATAAATGCTGCGCATGGGGTGGTGTCATAAAAGGAGTGCCGATCTTACGCGCTCTGGGGTAACTTATCGAACCACGTCTTCTTCAGGATAAGGGTACAGGCTACGGCGACGCCAATGGCAATACCGGCAGGTACGGCTTCCAGCAAGACGATGTAGATGGGAAAGATGACCAGTGCCGTCTGCCAGATCGTACCGATGAAGACGTTGAACATGTCGCGTTTAAAGTTGAGGTTGCGTTGGAAGCCAGGATCTTCAGCTACGACTTTGTCGTGTATGGGTTTCCAGAAACCCCAGGGGCGCACATTTTTGTAAAAATTTTTCAGCACTTCTTCGTTGGCGGGAGGCGCCGAATAAGTGCCGATGATGCAACCGGCAACAGCCAGGAGCAACATCAGGGGGAAGGTATAAAGGTCGAGTACGCCATCAAAGATGAACCGGAAGGACAGGGCAGGTACCAGGCCTGCCACCATGCCCCAGAAGAAGCCGTGCCCGTTAAATCGCCACCAGTACCATTTCAGCACGTTGGCGGCTACGTAGCTACCGTAGAGCCCCGACACGATCCATTGTAACACGTCGTTTACGTCTTTGGCGTAAAACCCCAGCACGATGCTGATCGTGACCATGATCAGGCCCGCACTGTAGTTCACGGCACGCAGGCGGTTGTCGGGCGCTTTGGGGTTGATGTACTTGAGGTAGATGTCGTTGACGATATAGGCCTGGGTAGCGTTCAGCGTTCCTGCGAAAGTGGACATAAATGCGGCCAGGAGCCCCGCCAGCAGCAGCCCCAGAAAACCCACGGGCACGAATTCGCTGATGGCCGAAGGTAGGATCTGCTCAAAATCGACCCTGCCTCCGGTTAGGAGGTCCAGCTTGTCATAAAAGAGAAGCCCCAGCACTCCGAAGCCTGCGATCATGAAGTAACGAATGGGCATGAGGATGAAGCTGACAGAGCCGCTCATCAGGGCGGCTTCCCTGGGCGATTTGGTGGAGAGGATCTTCTGCATGTCGTAATTGGGGGCCGGCCCGGCCAGGCTTACCAGAACACCCTTGAAGATCATCATCATGAAAAAGACGGAAAAGAGGCTGAAGCCATCGCTCACTATCTTGTCGTTCACCTCATGTATGATGCCCGACCAGTCGAGATTGAGCCGCATGCCGAAAAAAGGCGTCAGCCAGCCATCGGGCGCGATCAGCTGGTTGCCCGCCATGGCATTCATCGCTATGATGCCGACCACCAGGCTGGAAATGGCCATCAGGCCGTACTGGACAACATCTGCCCAGACAATGCTCATCATGCCCCCCAGAAGGGCGTAAAAGACAGCGAAACAAGTGAAAATAATGCCGTAGAAATGAGGTACATATTCGGCTGAAAGCTCGAATGGAACATAGGGCGAAACGACCTCCCAGGGCACGAATATCTCCGCGAACTTTCCAATGCCTATGAAACCATAGGCGAGATACCCCAGGCCCATAATGATGGCAAAGATGACTACGATCCCATGCGACAACTGCGCGCCGCTTTTGCTGCCGAAACGGGTGTTGATCCATTCGGCGCCCGTGGTCACGTTGGACCTTCGAAGCCACATCGAGAGGAATATCATCAGGAATATCTGGTTGAAAACGGGCCATAACCACGGTATCCATACGCTTTTAAGGCCGTAAACGAATAAAAGCGTAACCAGCCACATCGTACCCGAAATGTCGAACATGCCGGATGCATTGGACAGCCCGAGCATGTACCACGGCAGGTTGTTACCGCCGAGCAGGTAGTCCTTTTTACTGCGCTCAGCCCTCTTTTTTAGCATCAGGCCTATGACGGCCGTAGCCAGAAGGTAAGCGGCGATGATGATAATGTCGATGATCGATAGCTTCATCTGTTGGGTTTGTTTTTCGTTTTGCCGGGAAAAGCAGCTTCTTTGCCATCAGGCCTCGCGCTCAGAGCTCTTCGAAGCGCACATTGTCGATACAGGCGTTCACCGCAGAGCTGCCATTGTTAAAGGCCACACCGAAATCTTCCGTGATATTGGCCAGGTTGGGGATCTGGTTGCCTCCGTCCAGGAACTCTGTTAGCGGTATGGTGACCGTTATCCAGCCATTGGTCATGTACGATCCGCTGGCTTCCCAGGGTTTCCAGGCATGCCAGAAGTCGCCGTCAGTGCCCTTTAGCCGCCATGCAAACTCACCGCCGGTGATGGGCTCCAGCACGTTGATATCAAATTTCAGGGCGTAACTGCTGATGTTGGTTGAGATAATGGCGCCCGGGAAGTTGTTGCCCCCATTGCGCCAGAAAAAGCCCGTCCAGCCGCTGAGGCTGCCGTTGACGCGGAAATAATTCGAGCCGTCGAGCGAGAGGGCAGGGTCGTTCTCGATGCCGCCCGTGTCGCCCCACCAGCTGTCGAGGCCGTCAAAGTTGAAGAACAAGAGGCTGGGGTCGTCAACGGGGTCTACGCCCTGGATATTGATAGCTGGCGAAAAGAACTCTTCGCCGTTGAAGGTAATGAATTTGATATTGCCTACGCCAACGGCGGTGTTCATCGGCACAAAGACCTGTATCAGGGTTGCCGTCTTCAGGCCGAACATCGTTGCCGGAACGTCGCCCGGGAAGATAACCTCGTTCAACTCGTCGAGGTGTTCACCTATGATGCTGATCATATCGCCGGGGGCCGCGATGGCAGGCATATCTGTGATGACGGCATTGGTGGAAAGCAACAGGGTGAAGTCGAACGAAGACGTGACTACACTGCCGTTACCCGTCACTACGGCCACCGGCCCGTTCAGGGCCCCGATGGGCACGTTAACGGTTGCCATGTTCAGGCTGGCATTGTTCACCACTGCCTCCACACTGCCGGTGAAAATAACGCTCTTAACGAGGTCGAGGTCGTTGCCTTCGATGGTGATCTCATCGCCGAACTGGGCTTGCATGGGGTTGATACCGGTAATGGTGGGTTTGACGAGTTCCAGCACCTCTGCGCTGTTCACCGTTTTATCGGCAGCGGTCCGGAAGGTGACGAGGTCTTCCGTGGCGGTAGGCGGCACCTTAACGGTGATCTGCGTAGCTGTGCCGCCTCCAAGGATGGCCCCGGCCTTATTGCCGCCGAAGGTGACGCGGGTAATCAGGTCGAGGTTCGTGCCGGTGACCGTTACGTTTTGCCCGTTTTTCACCGGGTTGGGTGACAGGTTGGTTATTTCCGGCACTACGAGTACGAGCTCCTCTTCGGATGGGTTTTCGACATAAGATGCGGGTATCATGATGACCTTACCGTCATGGGCATCCGCAGGTACGGCCACCTCGATCTTACTGGCGCTTTGGCTGACAAGGCTACTCACAGGAGTGGTGCCTTCAAACCCGATCTGTTTTACCAGGTCGAGGTCGGCCCCTTCGATCGTCAGCACGGTTCCCGCCTTAACGGGGTTGGGCGACAGGTGCAGGGCCCTCGGCAGCGTCACGTTGAGCGTTTTTTCGGATATTACGACGATAGGGGCCTCTTCGCCATTGGATAGCGCGAGCGGGCCTGTCTGTGCGGCATCCGGTACTTTTACCTCGATCTTCTCTTTTGACTGGCTGATGAACGAGGTGTCGCCCACCATTACATTGGAACTGAAAATGACGGCTTTGATCAGGTTCAGATAGGTGCCCTGGATGGTAATGACATCCCCGGGGCGGGCGGCCTCCGGGCTGAATGACGCCAGGGTGATGGGCTCTGAGATCGTCAGGATGGAAGTGGACGAAATGTCACCCTGGGCCGATTTCAGGACGATGTGCCCTGCTACGGTTTCCTCCGGTATGGAAAGGGTGATCAACTCCGCGGTATGGCTGGTAAAGGACGTCACGTTGACGTTGTCGGGTAATACGACGGCGGTTACCTTGTCCAGGTTGGTGCCGATTATCCTCAGTTCGCCGCCGCGAAGGGCAGGAGAGGGGCCGAAGCTGAGTAACTCGACCGCAGTGCTGGTGTCGTCGTCGTCCTTTTTGCAGGAACCGATCAGGATGGCAAAGGCCAGCAGGCCCGTGCACAGGTAGGTCAGGATTCTATAGGTATGATTCATAATCTACTTTTTTAAACGGCCTGATAAAAACGCATACTCAAGCAAAAACAGGCGGTCAGAGCCTTACAACCCGTACGTTGTCGATGGCGATGTAAATGTCATTGGCGTTGTCGGCAGCTCCGAAATACATGATAGTGCAGTTGGTATACTGCGAAAGGTCGCTCAGCTCCGCCGGGTTGCCATCTTTGTCTTCATTGAATTCCGACAGCGGGATCGTCACCGTGACCCAGCCGTCGGTCTGATATACGCCGGTGTCTTCCCATGGGCGCCAGCGCGTGAGCGGCACGGGGATGTCGCGGCCGTGGTCGGCGCCGTAAGGGGCGAAGAACATTTCCAGCGGGATCTCCCGCCATTCGACAGGTACGTTGATCTCGAAGCGTATCCCCCATTCTTTTGGGGAAGCACCGCCCGGAAAGATAGGGACGTTGCCCCGGCCGGTTTGGGCGTCCTCGGCGACGTACATCATGTTCAGTTCATTGACCCACTGCCAGGCGCCGACGCCATCCATTTCGAAATAGGTGTAATTGCCCGAGCAAGGCGGCACCCGCCCTTCGCCTGCATCCACATGCGCGATCGGGGAGTTCCAGCTGCGGTGGGCCCAGTTGTCGAAATCGACGATGAGGTTGCGGTTGTCCCGGAAAAGGAATTCGGAGGTGGCCGTCCCGAAATTGGTCCGGACGGTTATTTTACCCATTTCCGCCCCATCCGGCACCCGAACCTGGAGCTCGGTTTTATCGAGCACTACGATCTCTGCCTCTTTGCCATCGGTAAAAGTTACGGTTGTGGGTTCGAAGAAGAAATCGCCGTACAGTATGGCCACGTCGCCGTCTTCCACATATTCGCTCTTGATCGAATTGAGGACTGGCCCCGGCACGTTGACGGAGAAGTCGTAGAACATCTCTTCGCCATTGGAAAATACGAAGCGGATCTTATTGGTAACCTCTGTAGGCACGCTACTGGGCACGCTTACGATGATCGTCCGGTCGGTGACATAAGTGGGGGTGAGCGATGCTTTCTGGTCGTTGAACCACACCTCGACGGTATGGCCCAGGTCTTCCCCGACGATAGCGATCAGGCTGCCCATAAAGGCGCCCACCAGCAGGGAATCGGCAGCATCGGGGTTGGTGGAGCGTATGTACAATACCCTTGGGTTGCCGATATCATCAGTAGAGGTGTCGTCATCTTTGCTGCAGGAGTTGGCCAGGAAGCCCGTGGCCAGGATCAGCAGGGCCCAAAGCAATAGGTTCTTATTGGAGCATTTCATTTTCTGCGATTTTTGAGTGACTGAAACCATCAATCGAATTTGTAATCTTCAGCCGGCACGTCCGGCGCCAGCATTGGGTTGGCCACCACTTCTGCCGAAGGGATGGGCAGCCACATCTGCGACGTGTTGATCGTAATGGGGTTGGACGGCGGGTTGATGATGTATCCGTCGATGGAATTCTCATCGGCGGCATTGGGCCCGTTATCCCGGTAGTACGTTACCTCCCGTTCCATGCCGTTGAGGTAGGCTATGGCGCCTTCCGGATTGCGGTAGTAGTAGCGCTTGATGTCGAACCAGTTGATGCTCTCCAGGGCGAATTCTATCCTTCTTTCCTTCAGGATGTCGATAAAGGTTATGCTCGACTTGGCAGGAAGGCCCGCTCTGCTGCGAATGGCATTGAAATACTGTAATGCTGTAGGGTCGCTGGCCGATGCCTGCGCGCCCAGTTCCGCTTCGGCGTAAACCATATACACATCGGCCAGGCGCAACAGGATCTGGTTGATGCGGGTGGCTTGCCCGGTGCTGACGCCGCCGTCCGTATCGTCATTGCTGCCGATAATGTACTTCTTCAGGTTGTTGAGGGTAGCGGATGCGTTCTCCAGTACCGTATTCGGGTCGTCGGGGTCGCGGTGCACGATGTAGTAGGTATACCCGCCATCGTTTTTGCGCAGCTCGGGGTAGTAATTGCCGTTTGCCATGTATATAGCGGGCTGCCGGCGGTCTCCGCCGTCCACCTGCTGGAGGAAATCATAGGTCACGCTCTTATAGCCGCCCCAGGCCTCGGTATTGCCGGTGATGAGGCTGCTGCGCGCCCAGTTGGCCTGGCGGCTGTTGCCGATGGCATAAGAGCCTTCCATCCACTGCAGCGCAAAGAGGGACTCTTCATTGTTGTTGTTGTCGTAACGGAAGACATCGGCATAGTTGGGCATCAGCGACAGGCCGCTGTTGTTGATGACCTCGGCGGCGAACTGCTTGGCCAGGTTGAAGTTCTCGGCCGATTGCGAGCCTTGCAGATCAGACGCAATGGTGAGGTGCAGCTTGGCCAGCAGGCCAAGGGCCGACCACTTCGTTACCCGCCCGGGCGTATCCGACTCGGGGAGGTTCTGTGCGGCATATTCCAGGTCGCGGCGGATAAATTCCAGGACGCTGGCGCGTTTGTGCTTGGGCAGAAAGAAATTGTTGCTGGAAACGAGTTCCGTCGAATTCTCAACAATAGGTACTTCGCCCCAGTATTCCGACAGGATATAGTAGGCCATGCCCCGGATAAAGCGCGCTTCCCCCAGTGCTTTGTCGATAACCTCCTGTGGCACATTGCCCGCTGCTGAGCGAGGCATGTCATTGATGATGGAATTGGCGTAGGAGATGACCCTGAACAAACCTTTCCAGCCTGCAGAGAGGTGAGCGTTGCCGGAGTTGAAAGAGAAGTAGAAAAACTGCCCTTCCTGGTCCCAGGTGTGGTACAGGTCGCCCGCCATACAGTCGCCTGCACACCAGGCGAACTTGTCGTTGAAATCGAACCAGGGGAAGCCATACAACGAAGCGGTAGCCGCCTTGATCTCGGCCTCCGATTTGAAGAAGTTATCTGCTGTCAACCTGTCTACCGGTTCGATCTCCAGGAAATCTTTGCTGCAGGAAACCATACAAATCAGCAACCCGGGTAATAACAGGTATTTGATCATATTTTTCATCGTGATGGATTTTTGTTTTAAGAATTTCCAGAGTGCTTAGAAATCTACGTCTATCCCGAAGGTGAACAACCTCGGCGACGGGTAACGCCCCATGTCGACGTTCTGGAGCAAGGGGTCCTGGTTGAAGGCGCCGATCTCGGGGTCGTAACCGGAATAGTTCGTAAAGGTGTACAGGTTCTGTGCGTTCACGTAAAGCTTCAACCTCTCGATGCGGTATCTCGACGTCAGGCTTTGCGGCAGGGTGTAGCTTAGCCTGACGTTTTGGATGCGCAGGTAGGAGCCGTCTTCAATGTAGCGGTCCGACATCCTGTTGTTGCGGTTGTTGTCGTTGGTCGTGGGGCGCGGTATGTCGGTGTCGGGGTTGGCCAGGTAGACATTCGATGGGTCGTCGGCCGCCCCGTTTTCATCGATGAGCAGGATCTGTGCCCTGTCGGCTACAGTTGCCGCCTGGTTGTTGAACACACTGGTCTGCCCTTCGATGACCACTCTGGAATAATTGAGCACTTCAGCGCCGTACGAGCCGTTGAGGTAAACGGTAAGGTCGAACGGGCCATAGGAGAAGTTGTTGTTGAAGCCGAAGGTGAAATCCGGGTTCGGGTCTCCGATCAGGGTTTGGTCGTCGACATCGATAACGCCGTCGCCGTTGAGGTCTCTGAATTTGACATCACCGGGCCAAACGCCCTGGGTTTTGTTCACCAGGTTGCGGCCGTTCGGGTATTCGCTGCTGGTGTTGCCGTCGCTGACCTGGACGGCATGATTGAGGATGTCCTGTTCATCCCTGAACAGCCCTTCCGTGATATAGCCGTAGAACATGCCCACCGGCAGCCCTACGCTGGTGCGCGTGGCCGTCTGGAACTCGCTGTACCAGTACAGGTTGCGCCAGTAGATCCTGTTGTCGTCATCCAGTTCGAGGATCTTGTTCTCGTTCCTGGAGAAGGTAAGGCTGGTCGTCCAGTTGAACTTCTTACTGATGATATTGCGCGTGGACAGCGAGAAGTCGAAGCCCTTGTTCTCCATTTTGCCTACGTTGGCAAATGGCGCGCGGATGTCGTTCCAGTTGGTGCCGCCGAGATAGCTGGGGATGGACAACTGGAGCAGCATATCCGAAGTCTGTTTTTTATACAGGTCAAAGGACAGGTCGATGCGCCCGTTGAACAGCGCCAGGTCGAGGCCGGCGTTGAATTGTTTGGTAGCTTCCCATTTCAGGTCCGGGTTGGATATTTTCTCCAGCCGGTAGCCGGTACCGAAAGGCGTGTTGACGGTGAGCAGGGATGAGCCGTAGAGGTAATTGCCGATCGCCTGGTTGCCCACTTCGCCATAACCTAAGCGCAGCTTCATATTATAAATGGCGCTGGCCGATTTCATGAACTCTTCATTGCTGATACGCCAGGCAACCGACCCTGAGGGGAAGTAACCCCATTTGTTGTTGGAGCCGAACTTGGAAGAACCGTCGGCGCGCATCGTGAAGGTGAGCAGGTATTTTTCATCGAAATCGTAGTTAAAGCGCCCGAAGTAGGAAGCCAGCGAAGCGGCGTCCTTCCAGCCCGAAGTGCTTGAGGTTTCGTCATTTCCTTCACTCAGCACCTGAATGTCATTGCTGGAGAACTCTTTTTTGGTCACCTGCGTGCCTTCCCAGGAAGATTTCTGCGCTTCCGTGCCGAGCAGGGCCGTCAGGCCGTGTTTCTCGCCCAGGTGCACATCATAGGTCAGGTAGTTCTTCCAGATCCAGAAAAAGCTGGTTTCCTGCCTTTGCCGGAGCTGGTTTTCATTATTCTGCAGGACGCCCCAATTGTAGGTTGGGTGGAAGGATTTGTTGATGGAATGGTTGTCGTCGAAGCCGATCTCGGAGCGGAAGTTCAGCCCTTTCATCAGTTCCAGGTCGCCGTAGATATTGGCCATGAGCCGCTGCCGGTTGAGGGTGTTGTTCCGGAGTAGCGCGGCGCCTACGGGGTTGTAACTGATGTCAGAGGTGTTGCTGTTGGGCCCGGCGAATTCGCCGTTAAAATCCCGGACGGGCACGTCGGGCGGCATGACC
The DNA here is from genome assembly GCA_020636255.1 of Lewinellaceae bacterium. Lineage (GTDB taxonomy): Bacteria > Bacteroidota > Bacteroidia > Chitinophagales > Saprospiraceae > JACJYE01. The sequence goes on along the minus strand of JACJYE010000004.1, from coordinate 112,266 downwards.
AGGGCCTGCATAATGACGCCGTCGCCGCCGTCGTTGAGCGTAATCTTCTCATCGGTATTGGCATAAGCCAGGCTCGCGCCCAGCTTGAACCATTTGTTTACCCTGTTGTCGAGGTTTACCCGGGTTGTAAGGCGTTGAAAATCAGAGCCTATGATAATGCCGTCCTGTTGGAAATAACCACCGGAAACGGCGTATTGGCTGTTCTTGTTACCGCCCGACACGGAGAGCTGATGGCTTTGCATGCCCGCATTGCGGAAAACCTCATCCTGCCAGTCGGTACCATCGCCGAGCAGGGTAGGGTCGAGGTATCGCTGGTTCACCTGGCGGCCCAGGTCGTTGGCGATCTGCACCTGATAAGAGGCATAATCAGGCAGGGCCATCATTTCCAGTTTGTTGGGAAGCGACTGGCTGGCGTAGTACCCGTTGTAGGATATCTTGGCCTCGCCTTCCTGGCCCCGCCTGGTAGTGATGAGCACGACGCCGTTAGCGGCTCGTGCGCCGTAGATGGCCGTCGCCGAAGCATCTTTAAGGACCTCGATGCTTACGATATCGTTCGGGTTGATGGTAGATAAGGGGTTGACGCGGTTCTGGCCGTTGGCGCCCCCCGCCCAGTCGAAACCGGCCACGGAATTGCCGTCGCCCTGAAAAGGAATGCCGTCGATGACATACAGGGGCTCACTGGAACCGGTGATGGAGTTGGAGCCGCGAATGCGAATGGAAGCGGCGCCGCCTGGCTGTCCCGAGTTTTGCGTCACCTGTACACCGGCCACCCGGCCCTGTAAGGCCTGGTCGATATTGGTGGTAATGCTGCTTCGTAGTTCATCGCCCGACACAGATGAGACGGCCCCTGTCAGGTCGCTCTTTTTTTGTGTGCCGTAACCGACTACGATCACCTCATCCAGTATTTCGGAAGCGATATCCAGGACGATGGCCAGGGTGTTCTCCGCACCTACGGTAACGGAGGTTGATTTGTACCCGGTATAAGACACATTGATGGTTTCTCCGGTTTTAGCCTGTATGGAGAAACGGCCGTCGAAATCGGTGATGGCGCCTCTGGAAGAAGTGTTTTCCACCAGGATGGTTGCCCCGATCAGCGGTTCGCCATCGTTGGAGTGGACCGTCCCGGTGATCGTCCGGGTTTGGGCGGCAAGTCCTGTGGTAGCGCATAGGAACAGCAGCAGGCACAGCCACCTGAAGGTATCGGAAGGGTGTTTAAATGCTCTCATATATCCTGATTTTAATGCTAGTAAAAAAGGCAAATGGAAGTGATAAGCTCTTATCAAATTTACTCACCACATTGGCCGGCAAAGGGGAGGGATCGTACAAAAGGAGGTGGCATTCGTATCAAAGGGGCCCAATGGCCAATGCGGGTTACTCGCTCCCCTTACTTTTGAAAAAATCAGGGTGCTTCGCTTTAGGAAGCATGGCCATAAATTGGTTTTATTATACCCGCGGGCCATCAGGCCTTAGCACATCGCCGTACTGCCATGAGAAGAAATATACAGATATGGGCCCCAGCCCTGTTTTCGCTGCTGTCCTTTGCTCGTGTTGCCGCCGGAAACAGCGCGCCGCCGCCACCAGTGATCCATAGCGTTGAGCTATTGACACCTGTTGCCGAGTTATACGGCAAGTTTGAAGCACGAATATCGCTCACGGCGTCATATACCAACCCCTATGACTACAGCCAGGTAGCGGTATCCGCTACTTTTGCTGCCCCATCCGGCGAGGAGCACACTGTGGATGGCTTTTTCATGCAGGACTACGTGCTGAACGAGATCACAGGCAACCTCACACCCACAGGGCCGGGTGGCTTCCGCGTTCGGTTCTCACCGGGTGAAACGGGGGCCTGGCACTTTGCCGTAAAGGTAGTGGACGCTACAGGCATGGCCGGTTCGGAACCATTCGCTTTTCAGTGTGCCGATATCACAACGCCTGCCAACCATGGTTTCCTCAGCCTGGGCCCGTCCAACTACCTGCAGTTTGAAGATGGCGCTCCTTATATTGCCATTGGCGAGAATATGGCCTGGCAGAACAACAACACCTACCTGAATTACAAGAGCTGGCTGAGCGGGTTGATCAGCAACGGAGGCAATTACTTCCGGCTCTGGCATGCCCATTGGGGGCTTGGTATCGAATGGCGCACAGGCAACGGTTTTGAAGGCCTGCGCCGCTACAGGCAGAACAATTGTTATTACCAGGACTGGCTTTTCGATTATTGTGCGGAGAACGGCGTGTACATCATGCTGGCCCTGCAGCACCACGGCCCTGTTTCTACACAGGTGAACCCCAACTGGGGCGAAAGCCCTTACAATGTGGCCAATGGCGGGCCCTGCCAGAACACCATCGACTTTTTTACCAATGCAGAGGCGCGGGCGCATACGAAGAACCGCTTCCGATACATCGTTGCCCGCTGGGGTTATGCCCGCAGCATCCTGTGCTGGGAGTTGTTCAATGAGGTCCTCTGGACGGATAATTTTCAGGCCAACAAAGACCTTGTTGCTGCCTGGCATTATGAAATGGCGGCTTACCTGAAAAGTATTGACCCCTACGGGCATATCATCACCACGAGCTATGGCGATGATTTCACCGATGAGAATGTCTGGAGCCATCCCGACATAGGTTTTACCCAGTCGCATGTTTATATCAATACACCGAATATTGAACGGGCGCTCGCGATGAGAAACAGAGGCTTCCTGCAGGAATTCGGGAAGCCGGCCCTTAACGGAGAGTTTGGCCTGGGTGGCACGGCCAACCTCGCCAACGAGGATCCGGATGGCATCCACCTGCACAACAGCCTTTGGGGCGGCCTGTTCAGCGGGGCCTTCGGTACCGCTATGACGTGGTGGTGGGATAATTATATTCACCCCCGGGATCTGTATTACCATTTTTCAGGCCTTGCGGCCATAGCCGCTGAAGTTCCTTTTCAGGAGAAACAGCTTTCGCCGGCCGATGCCTTTGCCACCGGCGCTCCTGGCAACCTGGTGCTGGCGCCTACCCTGAGTTGGGGTGGTATTGGCACCGGCAGTATAACCATAGGCCAGAATGGCCAGGTGTCGCCCTCCGGGGCCGAGCTGGGGCAATTCCTCTACGGCGCGCAGTGGAATACGCAGTATCGAAGCCCGCCAACCTTCAGCGTACAATACCCCTCTCCAGGCGGCTTTACCGTGCGCACCTCCGGCGAGGCAGGTACGAACCCCAGGGTCGCCATCTGGTTGGATGGCAACCTCAGCCTCGAACAGGCGGCTGTACCCAATACGAGTTATACGGTCAGTGTGCCCGCGGGGGCGCACACGATCAAGGTGGATAATACGGGTACGGACTGGATCACGATCACCTCTTATACTTTTGAAGGGCTGGGGTCTCTGGTTGATGCCTACGTACTCGTTTCCCATAGCCACAGCCTGGCTGCCGGCTGGGCGCTGAACAATACCTACAATCACCAATATGTAGCTGCCAACGGCCTGCCGGCCCCGACGCCATCCTCGACGGTGGCCGTGCAAGGCTTTCAGGACGGCTTGTACACCGTGCGCTTGTTCAGCCCGATGACAGGAGCTGCTATCGGCACCGGACAGGCTCAGGCCAGCGGCGGCCTGCTTTCCGTGCCTTTGCCGTCTTTCCTTTGGGATATTGCTTTTATTGTAGATGATACCCCTGTTGCCGTGGCGGAACCACAGCACGGCCTGGGCCTTGAGATATACCCCAATCCTGCTAAAGCCGGCTCTTTGCTGCAGCTGGCCTGGCCTGGCGCGCCTGGCCTTACCGGTGAAGTCAGCCTGCTGACGATGGACGGCCGGGAGGCCTGGCGGTTAAGCGGCAGCGACGGGAGCGTTAGCTTGCCCGCCACTCTGCCGGCAGGGCAGTACTGGGTAAAGGTGGTAGCAGGAGGCCGGATAGGCGTGCTGCCCTTAGTGGTGGCCAGGTAAAGAAGGCTCTCTGATCCGCTACAGCTCCATTTCGCCTTACTAAAGCCGCAATCGATTGCGATACAGGGCTGTTTTGCCTGCTCCTTCGCTCAGCAATGCCTCACCATTAATAATATCTCATCAGTTCCGGTGCTTCCCACTCTTGTTTTGAGAACGTCTTAGCATACAGGGCCTTTGTTATGCAACCGATAGCGTTAAATCGTCCTAAAGCGCCCTGCAGGGCTATAGTGCGGGCAGTCGCCGCAAGTTTCAAATCAAGCTTTTGTAAAGACAAGTAAAACAATATATTACAAGGTGTAGCAATTTAAATTTGTAATTGCAGGCTTAAAAATCGGGTTCAGGATCGAGGAAAGCGCAGTAAAAAAAATTACACAATCGATTGCGTAAAGTCGGCTAATAATCCTATATTTGTTTCGGTAGCAGAATATTCTGTTGAGATGCCCTTCAACAGGAAATAATAGTTCAAATCCATATACAAACCGTTAAAAATGACAGGAAACCAACTACAACCTGGAAATGGCCTCAGGCAGTTGCTCAAGGCAGGTTATGCTGTGCTCTTTGTATTCGGGCTATACAGCTTTGGAATGGCACAGGACGTGACTGTAAGAGGCGTCGTTACTTCTGAAGAGGACGGAGCTCCCCTGATAGGAGCTAATGTACTGGTAAAAGGTACCGAGGCTGGTACGATCACCGACATAGATGGTGCTTTCAGCATCAAGGCGCCATCTGACGGTACATTGATCATTAGTTATGTCGGATACAACGCGCAGGAGGTGCCTGTAAATGGAAGAAGCCGGATAGATGCCGTGCTGGGGCTCGACCTCAACGTGATCGAAGAGGTGGTCGTGGTTGGGTACGGCACCAGAAAACGCAGCGATGTCACGGGTTCAGTGGTAGCCATGGAAGAGGGCGAGCTCCGGGAAGTGCCGGTAGCCAACCCGGTTATGGCCCTGCAGGGGCGCGTGGCCGGCGTAGAGATCGAGCGGACTTCTTCGCGCCCGGGGACCGGCTCGCAGATCAGGGTCAGGGGCAGCCGTTCGCTCGGTTCGGACGAATCGGGCGTCAACGACCCGCTGATCGTACTGGACGGCATTCCTTATAGCGGCAACCTGAATGATATCAACCCGAGCGATATCGTCAACATCAACATCCTCAAAGACGCTTCCGCCACGGCGATCTATGGCTCCAGAGGCGCCAACGGAGTGATCCTGATCACGACGAGGAGAGGGCAGCAGGGTAAGGCCCGGCTTTCCTACAACGGGTATTACGGGATATCATCACGGCTCGATAAGTACGATCTTTGGAACGCAGAACAATACGCCGACGCCAAACAGGCTTCTAACTTTGGCGCCCCGGGCGGCGTTTTTACGCCTACTGAAATAGAGAATATGGTTGCCGGAAGGTCTACCGACTGGCAGGATGTAATGTACAAGGACGGTTATATCACCAACCACGAACTGGGGGTCAGCGGTGGCTCGGAAAATACCCAATACGCACTTTCGCTCGGCTATTTCGACGAGACAACGGTGCTTCCCGGACAGGAATTCGAAAGGATCTCCCTGCGCGTTGCCCTCGACCAGAGAATAGGCAACCGCATAAAAATAGGGGCTACCCTGATGAATTCCGTCTCCAATGCCGACGGGGAATCAGCCAACCCCATGTTCCAGATCCTGACCATGAGCCCCCTGTACAATGCTTACAATGAGGATGGGTCGATCAACGAATTGCCGGCAGTGGGCTCTGTTGACGCCACCACACGCTCTCCTCTAACATTATATACGCCAAATTCGTGGAGCCAGGACAGAAGGAGGCTGAGGACGTTCAATAACTTTTACGGTGAAGTCGAGATACTCAAAGGATTAAAGTACCGCCTGAATGCAGGCCTGGATTACTGGCAGGATGAATACGGGCAGTTTTACGCCTCCAACACGCCGTTCAGGAACGGCAGCGGAAGCACGGCTGCCGTGCGCAACAGGGATTCCTGGTCGTACACCATTGAGAACCTGCTCATCTACAACAAGGCCTTCGGGAACCACGAAATAGAATTTACAGGTTTGTTCAGCGCTCAGGAAGAAGAGTCGAACCGGAGTGGGGTAGATGCCAGTGCCCTTTTCGCCGACTTCGTCCAATACTATAACTTCGGGCTGGCAGAGGCCACTACCATCCCCAACGACCCCAACAACCCGGCGTTCCAGTATTCCCGGTGGGGGCTGCTTTCCTATATGGGGCGGGTGAATTATGGCTATCAGGGCAAATACCTGGCTACTTTTACTTTCAGAAGGGACGGTTCTTCGAGGCTTGCGGAGGGCAATAAATGGTTCTCCTACCCGGCCGTGGCCCTTGCCTGGAACCTGTCCAACGAATCCTTCCTTCAGGGCAGCAATATGATCACCGGGCTCAAACTGCGTGCCGGAGTAGGGCGGACCTCCAACCAGGCCATTGCGCCGTATTCCTCCCTCGGTAGCCTGGCGCGTGTCCCGTACAACTTCGGGCCCGATGGCGGCGTTTACGGCTTCCTGGTCAGCACGCTGCCCAACTCTGAACTGGCCTGGGAATTCACGACCTCTAAGAACATCGGCCTCGATTTCGGGCTTTTCGACAACAGGCTCAGCGGGTCCATCGACCTGTACCAGAACAATACGGACAACGTACTGCAGTCGAGGGCTATTCCTATTACCTCCGGTGTGCCGGGCAGTTTCCAGGAGAACATCGGGAAAACGGAAGGCAAAGGCATAGAGCTCATGCTTTCGGCTGATATCATCCGCAGTGCCAAAGACGGCTTCAGCTGGGATATGGACGTAAACTTCACATCTCACAATGAAAAGATCACTGAACTTACCGAAGGCGTGACGGAAGACGAGGGCAACGGCTGGTTTGTCGGCTCTCCTGTCAACGTCATTTACGATTATAACAAGATCGGGATCTGGCAATTGGGCGAAGAGGACCTGGCTTCCAGCTACGGCGATTTCGCTCCCGGCGATATCAAGCTCGAAGACCTGGATAACAACGGCGTGATCGACGACGAAGACCGCATGGTGATCGGGCAGATAGACCCTAAATGGACGGCAGGCGCCACTACCCGGTTCGGGTATAAAGGTATTGACCTCTCCATCGTAGCCTTTGCGCGGTATGGAGGCAATCTGATCTCTACCTTATACCAGATGAACCAAAGCAACCCGTACAACAGCCTGGAAGGCAGAAGGAACGGGCCGGATGTGGATTACTGGACGCCCGATAACCCCACCGACGATTTCCCTCGTACGGGCCGGCAGATCACGCCTTACGGTTCTACAGTGGGGTATTTTGATGCCACCTACCTCAAGATCAGGAGCATCAACCTGGGGTATAGCCTGCCTGAAGGCCTACTGTCCAGAGCAGGGCTGGCAAACACCAGAATATACCTGACAGTCAACAACCCATTCAAAGCATTTTTCTCCGATTACGTCAAACAAGGCGGGGTCGACCCCGAGCCTAATGGCAGAGGAGGTACCATCGGCGCAGCGGGCTTCGGGCGCCGCCTGACGGTCAACCCCGATACTCCGCCTACGCGGTCCATCATCCTTGGCGTGAATGTAACCTTATAAAATCCTGTAGATCATGAATATCAACAGACTCAAAATTTATAGCGTACTGTTAAGCATTGCCCTTCTGCTGGCCTCCGGCTGCTCTGGTATACTGGAGGAAGAACCCCGGGCGTTGCTGACGCCCAACCTCTTCGAGACCGACCAGGGCCTGGAGGGGGGTGTCGTGGCCGCTTATGCGTACCTGCGTTACTATTATGGGCCCGAAGGGCCCCACAACCTGACCGTTTACGGGACGGATGAATTTACGAACGGCAACCAGGTGAGCAACCCTCCGCTGAACAACTACCAGAACCTCGATGCCAATAACGGCGATGTCCTGACCCCCTGGAACCGCGCCTATCCCGCCATCAACACCTGTAACGGTGTGATACAGTTCGGCACCAGCGACGATATGACGGAAGACAGAAGAATACTGGTGGCCGAGGCCAAATATCTGCGGGCGCATTGGTATTTCATCCTGGTGCGCACCTTCGGCGGCGTCACCCTCGACCTGGGCTCCGGGCCGCTGGCCTTTAACACTTCGCCGGTCAATAACTTTTCGAGGGCCAGCGTAGCGGAAACCTATGAGGCCATCATCAACGACCTGGAAGATGCCGCTGCCGACTTGCCCGACAGGCCCTCGGCGCCGGGCCGGGCCTGGAAGGCCACCGCGTGGCATACCCTGGCAAAAGCTTATCTGGCCCGGGCTTATTCCGAAGCTGCACAACCAGGAGATTATCAGAAAGCACTGGAGGCTGCCGAGCACCTGATCAACAACAAGGGAGCTTATGGGGTAGCGCTGCTGGATGATTTTGCTGACGTACACCGCGAAGGCAATGACGACAACGCTGAGATCCTCTTCTCTGTACAACGCAACGGCGACCCGAATTTTACGGACATTTCGGGTTTCGGAGCACCCAATGAGGTCGCCCTGCAGATGAACCGCGCCAATTACTTCTTCCGCTGTTTTTACGAGCGCGCCTCCGACGCTTTGCTTCGCGATGTTGGCAACGGCCGGCCCTGGATACGCTTCAAGCCTACCGACTGGCTGTTGAACGAAGCTTTTAACAATAAAACGGTGGATTCCCGCTATGACAAATCCTTCCAAACCGTTTGGTATGCCAATAACCCTGACCTCTCGGTATACCCCACCTGGAGCGCAGGCGACGTGGCTGCCGGTTATGTGCCCGCTTCCATGGAAGGGCAGCCCAAATTTACGCTCGGCGATACCTGTGTATGGATGCCACCCAACTACATCAACCTGACAAGTGATGACATTGCCAGGTTGGGTTATATCGTTTATACCCCTGAATATATCAGCACCCAGAAACAGTTCTTCCCCAGCCTGAGCAAGTTCAACGCCACCGACCGGCCGCAGCCAGGAACAGAGGACGACGCAAACGTTTCTTCGTACAGGCCATATCCGGTGTACCGCTTTTCCGAAACATACCTCGTAGCTGCCGAAGCAGCGTTTCAGATGGGCAATGCTCAACTTGCTGCCGATTATATCAACGTGGTAAGGAAAAGGGCTGCATGGCCCGGAAAGGAGAGCGAAATGGAGGTTAGCGCTTCGGACGTGGACATCGATTTTATCCTCGATGAGCGCAGCCGGGAGCTGGCCGGAGAATGCATGCGGTGGTTCGACCTGGCCCGGACAAAAAAGTTGGTGGAACGCGTTAAACTCCACAACCAGGATGGCGCACCCAATATCCAGCCGTTTCACGTGCTCAGGCCGATCCCCCAGGGGTATATCGACCTGGCCATCGACCCTGCTTCGCCAGATGGCAAGTACCCGCAAAACCCTGGTTATTAGTAATGAGCTTCAAAATTAATTATCATGAATTTTACAAAACATATTTATTCTGAGGCCGGGAAACCGGCGGCCCTCCTGCTCCTCGCCCTGGCTATCGCCTTCGCAATGGCATCCTGCACCAAAGAGGATTCGGAGAAGCTTGCCGGCAGCATCGGCGATGCTACGGCGGTGGACGTCAGCAGCAGGGTCACGGGCTTCGACTCCAATGTAACGGGCGCCGGCGCTACCCTTACTGCTATGGGCAACAACCTGTCAGGCGTCAAAAGGGTATTCATGGACGGCAGCAGCAGCCCTTCGGTGGAAGCCACTGAAAGCTCAGTCACTTTCCAGGTCCCGATCGATGTGAGCCTGGGGGACAAGGATGTCTATTTTATCTTCGCAGGTAATGAAAGGGCCACGGCCAGGATCAAGGTCGTTCCCTTGCCTGTCATCCGATATATCAGCCCGATTGCAGGTTCAACCGGTGACGAGATCATCGCCGTGGGGGCCAACATGGACTTTGTTGAGAAGATCTTCATCGGGGATGCAAGTGCATCGATCACGGAGAAAGCGAGTGATATTGTCGCATTCACCGTCCCGTCAGGCGCGGCTACCGGTAGCCTGTTCAAGCTGGAGTCGCCTGCTGGCAGCGTCTCTTCAACTGATGCATTCATAGCCTGTGACGGCAGCCCCGGGAACCCCCTGTGCAAAACGCCGCTCAATAGCAATGGCAGCTTAGAGGAAGGCGATAAGGGAGTCGTAGGTGATATCACCGTGCCTGCCTGGGGGTTCAGCGGCGCCGGCTCCCTGGCCACGGTGCAGGTGATCTCTTTCCGCGACGGCCCCACCCGCGACGGAAGGCAGGGGCTGAAACTGGAAGTGCTTGACGTAGGGGCCAACCCCTGGAATATTGAAGTGCGCGAAGAATCTTTCCCCGTTGAGCCCAATACGGCCTATCTGTATACGATACAGGCCAACGGGCCTGAGGGGGCTCGGGTTGACTTTACGGTGGGCCTGCCCAATTACTCCGAACTGGGTAGGGTAGAGGCCACCCTTTCCGGCACCTGGGAGGAAATATCCATAGAGTTCACGACAGGGCCCGATGACAACATGATCCGAACGCCGATCCACTTCTCGAGGCCCGGCAACATAGGTTATGTGTTCTACCTGGATAATTTGAGGATCGTCCCTAAGAATTAACCCTCCGGGCCTGCAACAGGCTTTAGTAATAGCAACTGGCGCACCTTCCGGCCGCTTACCCGCCTCGCGGGGCAAAGCGGCCGGCTGCTTTACTAGGGCTTTGCCAGGCTGCCCAGCTTGTCGGATGATGCTCTGATAACTACGTGGGTCTCGAGGGTAACGCTCCTTGCCGATTCCGTTTCGATCTTTCCCGCCAGTATGGCCAGAGCCTGTTTGACCGCTGCTTCTCCCATTTCCGCCGCCGGGTGGTGTATGGAAGAAAGCGGAGGGTCGATGATCTCACAGATCGGGTCGTTGTTGAAACCGATAATGGCCAGCTGTTCCGGAATGGCAATGCCTTTGCTCTTTGCATACCGTATTGCACTGACAGCAGCGGTGTCGTTGGCGCAAAAAATAGCGTCGGGAGGGGGGGCAAGGGCAAGGGCCTGTTCGGCCAGCATCAAACCTTCTTCGGCGCTCAGCGAGTTGCCCTGGAGGATGAGCTTTTCGTCGACATCGATGTTGTTTTTCTTAAGTGCTGCAATATATCCCGACCTTCTGTCTTCATATATAGCCTGATGCCGGGCGCCCCCGAAGTGTGCTAAGCGGCTGCACCCCTGATGTATCAGGTGCTCGGTCGCTTCAAAGGCCGCATTGAAGTTGTTGATGTGGACCTTGTGAATGTCCTTTTTATTGGGGAACCGGTCGACAAACACAACAGGAATGCCGTTTTTGGAAAACAGGCTGAAATGGCTGTAATCCCTGGTTTCCATGGCAAGGGAAACGATAAGGGCCGAGATCCTGCTGTCGTAAAGGGCCTGCAGGTTCTCTTTTTCAAGCTCCGCAATGTCGTGCGATTGCGTAATGATCACCCGGTTGCCGGCTTCCCGCGCTGCTTTTTCAATGCCTGCGATCAGCGAGGAAATGAAGGTGCGGTTGATCCACGAAACCATGATGCCGAAGGTATTGGACTGGTTGGTCCTCAGGGAGGACGCAATTGCGTTGGGGCGGTATCCCCGCTTCTTGGCAAGTTCCCTGACCGCTTTTTTCGTTTTTTCGCCTATGCTGCTGTGGCCCCGCAATGCCCTGGATACCGTAGAAGGCGATATTTTGAGCTCCTGGGCCAGGTCGTGGATGGTGACGTCCTTCTTTTTGTCTCCCTTACTCATTCCGATCTGTTTGAAAAATACTATGCAATAAATATACAATTTTGCGCAACAAAAGTTACTGCAAAGCGCGAGTGTTAGAAAAATAATAATGCAATCGATTGCGTTTTGCCGATATTTTGCTAGCTTAGCAGGCACTGAATGGCCATAAACCCTTTTTCGGCATACCTATCGGGCAGAGTATGGCACCAACGAAATACAGATACAGGATATTAGCGCTGCTTTTCATAGCGACGGCTATCAATTACATGGACCGGAGCATTATAGGCGTTTTGGGCCCTACCTTGCAGTATAAGGTTTTTTACTGGTCGGACGTCGACTATGCCAATATCAATATCGCTTTTAAGGTGGCCTATGCTATAGGCATGCTGGCCATGGGAGCCATGATCGACAGGCTCGGTTCAAAGAAAGGGTATACGATTTCCATTGCCATCTGGAGTCTTTTCGGCATGCTGCATGCGGCCATCCGGCCGGCCTTCGGCCTGTTGGGGTTCATTGTCGCCCGGTTCGGCCTCGGCTTTGGGGAAGCAGGTAACTTCCCTGCAGCGCTAAAAACCGTAGCGGAGTGGTTCCCGAAAAAAGACCGGGCCTTTGCTGCAGGTATTTTTAATGCGGGCTCGAATATCGGGGCCATCCTGGCGCCCCTTCTGATCCCTTTGGTCGTGCTGGCCGATGGCACCAGATGGCAGCTGGCATTTCTCATGACCGGCATGTTTAGCCTGGTTTGGATCGGCCTGTGGTTATCTTCCTATAACAAACCTGAATTGCACGCTAAAGTAAACGCGGAAGAGCTCGCCTACATCCATTCCGACGGCAATGAACCGGTGCAGGAGGAGAAAGTGCCCTGGAGAAAAGTCCTGCCGCTCCGGGAAACCTGGGCTTTCGCCATCGGCAAACTATCCGACGCGGCCTGGTGGTTCTATCTGTTCTGGAGCGGCAAGTTTCTGTATGACCAGTTCGGGCTTGACATCAAACGCCTGGCGCTGCCATTGATCGTGATCTATCTGGTTGCTGACCTCGGAAGCATTATCGGCGGATGGCTGTCGCGGTACTTTATCCATAAAGGCTGGACAGCCAATAAGGCGCGCAAAGTGGCTATGCTCATTTGTGCGTCCTGTATCCTTCCTGTGATGTTCACTGCAAGGGTGAAAACAGACTTCCGGGCCGATGCCCGGTTTTTGTCCGCCGTGGCATCGGAATCGTATCAGGGCGGGCCCATGCCAGAGGAGATTATGCAAAAACTGGAGGCATTGGAAGGAGGTGCTTACCATAACGCCCGCGCCTTTATTGGCGCCCTGGATGGCGCCTTGGGCAAGGAAACGGCCAGTGAGCTGGAAACGGTATTGTTGAACCATGCCAGGCCCGATAACAGGTACTGGCTGGCCGTACTGCTGATCGCACTGGCTGCCGGAGGCCACCAGGCATGGTCGGCCAACCTGTTGACGATCCCTTCCGATGTGTTCCCTAAAAAAGCAGTAGCTTCGGTCGTAGGTATCGGCGGAATGCTGGGCGCTGTGGCAGGGCTCATAGCCGATTTCAGCCTGGGGCAGGTGCTGCAATCCAGCGGCCCTTCGGCTTATTTTTTCGCTTTCCTGATAGCCGGCCTGATGTATCTCATCATATTAGCCGCCATCCATTTGCTCATGCCCGGGATGATACCCCTGGACAGCCAGTTAAAAAAAGTACGATGACAGCCAGACGGACAAGCTTCATAGCCATACTGCTATTGGCAGTTATAACTCCATGCCATGCGGAGGACGGCTACCGTTTATGGCTCCGCTTCGACAAGGTCGGGGATGAGCATATACGGGTAGCCTACCTCAGGCAGGCCTCACGGGCCACCGTCGATGGCGATAGCCCCGTGCTCAATACGGTTGCAAAGGAGCTAACCGCAGGCCTGACGGGCCTGCTGGGGCAGCCTGTTCCCCTTGTTGCCGAAGCTGGCGTGGCCCCCGGGCTCATTGCAGGTGTTTGGGGGGCATCGGCGCTGGTAGCGCGTTATGTCAGCCAGGCGGATGTACAGGGCCTGCAGCCCGAAGGTTTTTTGATAACCCAAAAGGAGGGGCAGCTGATCATAACGGCTTTGGATGAAAGAGGCGTGCTCTACGGGGCCTTTTTCCTGCTGCGGCACATGCAGTTGCTGGAGCCGGTAGAGGGCATTCACATCCTTCAGAACCCTAAGGTGAAACTGCGGGTGCTCAATCACTGGGACAACCTCGACAGGACAGTGGAAAGAGGTTATGCCGGTTTTTCGATCTGGAATTGGCATGAACTCCCCGAATACCTGGACGTGAGGTACACCGATTATGCTAGGGCCAATGCTTCTATTGGCATCAATGGCGCAGTGGTTACCAACGTCAACGCCAATGCCCTCGTTTTCAGGCACGATTACCTGGAAAAAGCAGCTGCTCTGGCGGGCGTGTTCCGGCCGTATGGCATCAAGTTATATCTTACGGCCAGGTTTAGCGCCCCTATAGAACTGGGCGGCCTCGATACCGCAGACCCGCTCGACCCCAGGGTACAGCAGTGGTGGAAGAAAAAAGCAGAAGAAGTGTACCGCCTCATCCCCGATTTTGGTGGCTTTTTAGTGAAAGCGAATTCCGAGGGGCAGCCAGGGCCGCAGGACTATGGGCGAAGCCATGCTGATGGCGCCAATATGTTAGCCGATGCCCTGGCCCCATTTGGGGGGATAGTGATGTGGCGGGCTTTTATATACAGCCATGAAGCGCCGGGCGACCGGGCCAAACAGGCATACGACGAGTTTGTGCCCCTCGATGGCCAGTTTCGTGCAAATGTATTGATCCAGGCGAAGAACGGCCCGATAGATTTCCAACCCAGAGAACCCATCCACCCCTTGTTCGGCGCTATGAAAAAAGCCCCGCTGATGATGGAATTCCAGATCACCAAGGAATACCTGGGGCAGGGTACACACCTGGTGGGCCTGGCCAGCCTGTATGAAGAGGTGCTACAGGCCGATACCTATGCCAGGGGCAAAGGCTCGATCGTAGCCAAAGTGGCAGACGGCACCCTTTACGGCCAGGCCCTGACCGGGATGGCGGGCGTAGCAAACATCGGGACGGCCCGCAACTGGACGGGTAACCTCTTCGGGCAGGCCGACTGGTATGCTTTTGGCAGGCTTGCATGGGACCCCTACCTGAGTGCAGATATTATTTTCCGGGAATGGGCCGAAATGGCTTTCACACATGCCCCCGCAGCCCTCGACGCCATTGTTTGGATGCTGTCGGGTTCGTATGAAACATGCGTCAGGTATATGACGCCTCTTGGCCTGCACCATATTATGGCCGCGGGGCACCATTACGGCCCCGGGCCCTGGGTTGACAATATGTCCAGAGCAGACTGGAATTCGACGTATTACCATCGGGCAGATGAACAGGGGCTGGGCTTCAACCGGTCCGAAAGCGGTAGTGGAGCTTTGTTACAATACGCTCCCGGCTTCCGCCAGCAATACGCCGATATGGATAAATGCCCGGAACAATACCTGCTTTGGTTCCATCATGTACCCTGGAACCATCGGATGCATAGCGGCCGGACGCTTTGGGAAGAACTCTGCTGGCAGTACCATCAGGGCGCTTCGGAAGTTACCGCCCTCCGGGAAAAATGGCGCAGTGTGAAAGCGTACATCGACGAAGAGCGCTACGAACAGGTGAACATGCACCTGGCCATACAGGAAAAAGAAGCGCGATGGTGGCGCGATGCCTGCCTCGCTTATTTTAAGGAATTTTCCAGAATGGAGATCCCCCCCGGCCTTGAAAAGCCAAAGCATAGCCTGGAATACTATGAGTCACTGGAGTTCCCCTATGCCCCCGGTATCAGGCCGCGCTGGTAATAGAATTATCAACTTTAAAGCAAGATCGAAGCCATGTCAAACTCCAAAGTAGCCTTAGTGACCGGCGGGTCATCCGGAATAGGATTTACGGTCGCGCATCGGTTTTTGAAGGAAGGTTACCGCGTCGTCATTACGGGGCGTAATATAGAAAAGCTGGAAAGAGCAGTGCAGGAACTGGGGCCTTGCTGTGCCGGGTTACACTTTGACATGAACTGGATGGATAAGATCCCTGGCTTTGTACGGCAACTCGTCGCAGACTACGGCAGTATAGATGTGTTGGTGAATAACGCCGGGATCAATCAAAAAAAGGCTTTGCTGGATGTCACGGACGAAGATTTTGAAACCATCGTACTGACCAACCAGGCCGCGCTCTTTTCCCTGTCCAGAGAAGTGGCCCGGGCTATGATCAGCCAGGAGGCCAAAGGGGCCATCGTGCATATCAGTTCAATGGCGGCTCATTATGGCATCCCCAAAGTCATTTCCTATACGGCATCCAAGGCAGCCCTGGAAGGCATGACCAGAGCTATGGCCGTCGAATTGTCGCCCTTGGGCATCCGGGTCAACTGCGTAGCCCCAGGCTTTATCCGGACCCCTATGTCATCCAATGCCCTGGACAACGACCCGGAACGCAAGAACAAAGTGCTGAGCCGTACGCCATTGGGGAAATTAGGAGAACCGGAGGACATCGCCAATGCCGTGTTTTTTCTCGCCTCCGAACAGGCGGCCTTCATCACCGGCGAAACGCTGAAGGTCGATGGGGGGAATTCGATAGGATTTTAGTGCCGCAAGGCCATCACCTAATATTTATACCATGAAGTACATGTGGCTGACGCTGGCCCTTTCGGGCAGCATCGCAGCATCCGCTCAAACATACGAGCACAAATTCCAGGACCCGCGCCTGAGCATCACCGATAGAGTGGAAAACCTGATCTCCAGCATGAGCCTCGAAGAGAAGGTGAGCCAGCTGATGTATGCTTCGCCGGCCATCGGCCGCCTGGGCGTCCCCCAATACAACTGGTGGAACGAATGCCTCCACGGTGTGGCCAGAAATGGCAGAGCTACCGTATTCCCGCAGGCGATTGGGCTGGCTGCCACCTTTGATACCAGCCTCATCTATCGCGTAGGCAGGGCCATTTCCATGGAAGCCCGCGCGAAGTACAACGTGTCGGTGGCCCAAAACATGCGGGAACGCTACCAGGGACTGACCTTCTGGACGCCCAACGTCAATATATTCCGGGACCCCAGATGGGGGAGAGGACAGGAAACCTATGGCGAAGACCCCTACCTTACCTCGCGTATAGGCGTTGCCTTTGTAAAGGGGCTGCAGGGCGATAACCCCCGTTATCTGCAGGCTGCCGGCATGGCCAAACATTTTGCCGTACACAGCGGGCCTGAAAAGCTCAGGCATGAATTCAATGCCGTCGTCAGTCAAAAAGACCTTTGGGAAACTTACCTGCCGGCTTTCGAAGCCCTGGTCACCGAGGCAGGAGTAGAGGGCGTAATGGGGGCCTATAACCGGACGAATGGCTACCCATGCTGCGCACATCCTTACCTGATGCAGGAAGTATTGCGTAGGAAATGGGGCTTTCAAGGCTATTTCGTGTCCGATTGCTGGGCCATCGTTGATTTTTACGAGGGCCATAAAGTTGCCGGCACACCCGCGGAAGCTGCTGCAATGGCACTCAATGCGGGCACCAACCTCAATTGCGGCAGCACCTATCCGGAACTCGTAAACGCCGTAAAACAAGGGCTCACTACTGAATCCGAGATAGACGACAACCTCCGTGAATTGCTGCCTACGCGCTTCAAACTGGGGTTGTTCGACCCTCCTGGTACGGTGCCTTTCGATACGATAAGCGCTTCGTGGATCAGAAAAAAAGAACACCTGGGCCTAAGCCTGGAAGCCGCTGAAAAGTCGCTGGTGCTGCTAAAAAATGTCAACCACACCCTGCCCCTCAACCCTTCCGTAACCAGCGTTTTTGTGACGGGCCCTACGGCCGCTCACGTTCAGGCCCTGTTGGCCAATTACTACGGGCTGAGCGAGGGCCTGGTGACTATCCTGGAAGGCATCGTCGCCAATGTCAGCCCTCATACTTCTGTCAAATACAGGCAGGGCGCGTTGCTGGACGAACCCAACAGGAACCCCCAGGACTGGTTCTCTGGCGTAGCTGCCGACTGTGAGGTGACGATCGCCTGCCTGGGCATCTCCCAGCTGATTGAAGGAGAAGAGGGCGAATCCATCATGTCGAACCACTTTGGCGACCGGGAGGAGATAGGCTTGCCGCAAAGCCAGGTCGATTTCCTGAAAAAGATCAGGGCCAATGCAAAAAAACTGGTGGTCGTGCTTACCGGCGGCAGCGCCGTCGCCTGCCCGGAAGTCTATGAGATGGCCGACGCGCTGATCTACGCCTGGTATCCGGGAGAGCAGGGGGGTATGGCCGTTGGCAATGTGATCTTTGGAAAAGCCACCCCCTCCGGGCGCCTCCCTGTAACCTTCCCCATGGCCATTGAAGACCTTCCGCCTTATGAAGACTATGCCATGGCCAACCGCACCTACCGCTATGCGAAGAAAGAACCGCTGTTCCCCTTTGGCTTCGGGCTGAGTTATACCACCTTCGCTTATAGCAATATATCCCTGTCAAAAGCATCGGCCGGCCCGGCGGAAAGTATTAAGGCATCCGTTACGGTCACCAATACCGGCGCCATAGCGGCCGATGAGGTTGTACAGCTTTACATAACAGCCCTCAATGCCCCGGTAGAAACGCCACAATACGCCCTCAAGGATTTTCAGCGCATTACACTTAAGGCCGGAGAATCGAGGGTAGTGGTTTTTAATGTCGGCCCAAAAACCCTGGAGATCGTCGGCGAAGACGGAGCGCGTGAAGTAGCGAAAGGTGATTATGAGATAGCTATTGGAGGGTCTGTCCCGTCGCAGCGAAGCCTGGCCCTTGGCGCACCGCCTTACCAGCAGGCCCGGCTGTCGGTTGGCCGATGACCCTTCCAGGCAGGGGAACAGCCTGCTATACGTTGTTCTCCTCCCGTTCCGCTTTCAGGTCGCGGTTGACGGCGATGCTGGCATTGAGCTCAAAGCCGACGAGCAGGATAAAGGAAATGATCTGTATCCACAACATGAGCACGATGATGGCGCCGATCGAGCCATATAACTCGTTGTAGGTATTGAATTCGTTGACATAAAAAGAAAAGGCCAGGCTGGACAGTATGCAAAGCAGGGTGGCGAGGGTGGCCCCGGGAGAAAACAGCTTGAAGCGTTTGACGGTGGCCGCGCCATACCGGTAGATGATAGCAATGCCAAAATAGAACATCATGATGATGGCCACCCAACGCAGGAACTGTATCGTGGCCTCCGTGAACTGGTCGAGCCGCACCAGCTCAAAGAGCAGGTTGAGCAAAAATTCACCCAGGATGATCAGTATTACGGCGGCTATGACGACTATGCCCATCTGGAAGGTGAGCAGAATGGCGATCAGCCGTTTTTTCAGCTCGCCGCGTTGCCGGAAGGTCCTGTGGTACGATTTCTCAAAGCCTTGCATCAGGGCCAGCATGCCGTTGGAAGCAAAATAGATAGCCAGGATAAAACCGAACGACAGCAGCCCGAAACGCGGGTTGTTCGTGATATCGTCAATGAAAGAAAACAGCCTTTCGCCGGCCACGCCGGGCATGATGCGCTGGATCTCGCTGCGCAGGTATATGTCGAAGTTCTCGCCCTCCGGCAGGTACTGTATCAGCATGCGCTTGAAAAGCGGGATGAGCGTAAAAAAGGCCATCAGGGAGGGGAAAAGGGAGAGAAAGTAATTGAACGCCACGGAATTGGCCCGGGTGAACAGGTCCGAGCGCTTGGTTTCGCGGTAGAGGAAAACCAGCACATCATAAATGGGCACCTTAAAAAAACCCGGCATGGAATGGTTCTGCGACCATTCGATGGCTTTATTCGTCAGCGGATGGTTGACGAAGTAATCCGTGACCGCTTTTAGGTTAAACTTCTTCAAAATGCGGTTTCAGTTTGTCGATCAAAAAAGCAGGAGCGTTGACCACCTTGCGGGACGTGGCATCCACAAAACACAGCTTTACCTGCCCACCGTTGATGAGCTTGCCGGCCTCGTTGAATAACTCCATATCGAAAACGATGTATTTATCCGGAAGCTCGCGTAAGGTGGTCCTTATTTTGATCAGCTCATCGTAGTATGCCGGCCGTACATAGCGTATCTGCATGGATACCACCGGCATCAGGATCTGGTGCCCCGTTTCCATCTCCCGGTATGTCAGGCCCAGAGAGCGGAGCATTTCCACCCGGCCGATCTCGTAATATTGGGCGTAATTGCCGTAATAAAGGTAGCCCATCTGGTCGGTTTCTCCGTAGCGCACCCTTTTGTGAAATTCGTGGGTATACATATTTTCTATGCTTTCTCTACATATAGTGCCCCCGTTCAATGGGGCAGGTCATGCAATGGGAACCTCCTCTGGCCCGCGACAGTTCGTTGGACGGCAGCATGATGATGGTGTTGCTGATCTCCGAAGGCTTGAGGATGCCGTCGTTGAAGGCTGCCAGCAGTTCCCGGGCGTGTACGACGCGGTAACCTGCCTTGGCAAAAGCCTGCTCTGTCATCGGGTTGCGGTCGTATGTGAGCGCGACGCCCGGCTTGAGCGCGACGAGGTTGCAGCCGTCCGTCCACTGTTCCCTCTCCTGGTAGGGCGATTCCCCGTTGCCGCTCAGTATGAACTCCATGTTGGGGTTGATCTCTTTTTTGATAAAATCCTGGACAGTTGGGTATTGGCGAACCATGCCGCCCTTGCTGAACACCTCCACGTAAGAACCCAGGCCATCCAGGACGATGGGCTTATAGGCCACGATGTGGTCGTGGTTGATCTGCGTGAAGACCGTATCGATGTGCATGAAACTCCGGTCGTTAGGAATGTTGGCCTGTACGACGTGTTTTACCACCCCCTTGCGCAGTAACACTTCTTTGAGTGACCTGATGGCGTAGGAAGTCGTGCGTTCGCTGCAGCCTATGAGCAGGTAGTCCTCGTTGAGGACCATGGCGTCTCCGCCTTCTATCGACACTACTTCTCCTCGTTTGGAGGGCGGGAACTCATCGACGCGGTTGAGGTTGATGATGCGGCCTTCCTCCCGCAGCTTGCGGAATATAGGGTGGGCCCAAAAGATGAAGCGGGTCAGGAAATTCTCCCGAAAGCGGGCCTCTTTTGCCGGTTTGGTGATAATGACATGGTCGTTGACCGTCACGGCGATATCCCGGGTGAAGATGAAATTAGGGATAGGGTCGAACAGGAAATAATCTTCTGCCGCATAATAACCAGTGATCAGGACCTTGGTAAGCACTTCGTTGGGCAGGCTTAAAAGCAGTTGCTTGTAAGAACTGGGGAGCTCTTCATAATCGACGATCTTTTCCACCATCTCAAGCTTGCTCTCCTCGTCGTAGGCCAGAGCCTCTTCCAGGAGCTCGGCGGTTTCCAGAACGTTGTTCTTGCCGAGGAATGCTCTTAGGGTGTTGGTGAAAACGTCATGCTCCTCCTGCATTTTCGGTAGGTAAACGATATCATCGAACAGCAGTTCTTCCGAGCGCTTTGGAGATATCCGTGAGATCCCCTCGTCAGGGCGGTGTACGATCACGCGCTTTAAAGGGCCTATTTCGGACGAAACATGAATCTGGCTGGCCATATAGTGTTAAGGCTTTATTTCATAAGGGCTGCCGCATGGCTCGCTTGCCGGAAAGGAAGCAGGGGTAGCCATTTGGGGCTAAAACTCCACCACTTTTTCGATCTCGTAAATGGAGTTGATCTTTCCGGCAAATATGCAATAAAATCGTGGATTATCATTGAGAATGGATATCTCAGTAGGCCGGCCGTCATCAATGTAACTCGCTTTGAGCTTGGATTTGATGGTAAACATCGAAGTAAAATACTGGAACTGAACGGATTCGTTGAAGTAGTGGCTGATCTGCCCCAGCATTTTCCGGTAGTTCGAGCGGGGTTTGGCTGGGCAGGCGTTACAGATGGCCGTAAAATCGGGGCGGCATTCGGGGTTTTGCTCCTGGCAATCGAACCGGGGCAGATTATCATACGAAACCTTGTGGTGGGTATAGGCCACCGACGACAGGGAAAGCAGGCCCGAAAGGCCATAAGGCATGATGGACCCGAACTGCCCGTCCATCACGGTCAGCCCGATGCCCTGCACCTGGGGCGATGTGAGAAAGGCCATTTCAGAAATTTCGTGCATCAGGTCAATATCCGACAGCCCAAACAGGCGGTTAATGGCGTTGCTGCCCGCATAAGTGGCGTTGATCACCTGGCCGGCGCGCACTTCCTGCTGCTGGCCGTACGCCAGTCCTTCAAGTACAACGCGCCATTCTCCGCCGTCGGCACAGGCCTCGGCCAGGCGCGTATACATCCGTACCTCCACCTGTTCGCGGGCCTGCTCCAACTGATGCCGGTAGTAATCGGCGATGAGGTAGGGGTCGAAAGCGTATTCGATAGTGGAATACAGCGCTTCGAGCCGGTGGTAGTTGAAAAGCGGGTGCCCCACAACGGCTTTGCAGGGGATGCCTATGAAGGCACAGAAGCGCTCGAACTGCTGGCTGTCCGTAAAGGAACCGAAACGGTCTATCGCGTAGTATTTCTCGAACTCGAAGTTGATAAAATCCTGATGGTCAGTAGTAAAACGCGCTTTGTTGTCGTCCGACATCAGGGCGGTGGCCACGCTGCGCGGGTAGTGGTAGCCGCTGTGCAGGCGAGCCTGGTTGACAATGGACGCTTTTTTCAGCAATTCGCGCTCTTTTTCTACCAGGCAGATGCGCAGGCCGCGCCGCGCCAGGTACAGGGCGGCGTAGATACCGAAGATGCCACCTCCCACGATCAGGAAATCATACCGCTCAGGACTCTTCTGCATGCAACTCTTTTAGGCTTTGATACAAATCGCTGTAGTCGTAGGTTTTAAGGGCATCGTAAAAATCCAGGGTATCCTGTAACTGAGCAGCCCGGGAAGTGCCCAGCAGGATACCTTCCATGCCCGGCGTATAATAGGCGTAGGCCATTCCGCATTGGTTAAAACTGCGGATAGGAGGGCGGCTACTGTCTTTATTAGCTGTGCCGATAGCTTCCTTAAGGGGCCTGAGTATGGGGTGTGTTTTATTCGCATCTCCGCCTCTGATGTGGAGTGAGCTGTTATCGTGGTATTCTTCCGGGTCCAGCTTGATCCCTCCGGCATTGATACCATAGGCGATGAAATGAGCCTTATCTCCGAGTGAGGCATAACGCCCGATGTCGGACTGAAGCAGGTTGTGCTTGGCCTGTACCCGGAAATCGAACCCGAATTCACGGTTGAGCTTCGCGTATAACCCGGGGTGCCGGATGCCCGAGAGCCCTACGCGCAACCCTTGCTGTTGAGCGGCATCCAGGGCTTCCAGGCTTGCTCTAAGCTCGCCCTCATCTTCGCGGTTGTCCCAATGCGGCATAAAAGTGTCCAGGTTGCTGCCGAAAAGCTGCCGGTACTCGTCAAGCAGGATCAGCAGGAAGCTCTTGGACAGGTTGATCTCCGGGCTGCGCAGGTTGTTAAGGCTGCCCACTTTCATCATGACTTTCAGGTCCTGAACACCGTGAGCGTTGATCCATTCGTGCAGGATCTTTTCCGCCAGCCTGAAATCCGATGGGTTTTTATTGATCGGGTAGTTGGTTGCCCCGTCTACTTCCCGGAAGCCACATTGGTAAAAATGGTTGAGCAGCGCAAAACAATCATTGCGGGCTATAGCCCAGCCCCACATGGCGGTGCCAAGGATAAGGGAGGGAGCCTTATGGTTCATGGTTTTATGGTTTCATGGTTCCCTGTCCGGGGCCTTCGTTTTTTCAGCTCGTACATGGCCCGGATATATTTTTTAGCCAATGGGATGACCTCTACCCGGCTGCTGCTCACGTCGTCTGTCCAGGCCACAGGCAATTCGAATACCTGCAGCCCCAGCCATTCGGATGCAACCAGGAGCTCAGTGGAAAAGAACCAGCCGTTGTTTTGAGCGCCGGCATTGTGTAGTGAAGGGTAAACCTCCCGGCGCAGGAATTTGAAGCCGCACATGCCGTCGGAAAAGTGCACGCCCAGGTACACTTTCAGCAGCAAATTAAAAATGCGCGATGCAGCTTCGCGTTTCAGCGTGCGGTTCACCACCTTTGATTTCGGGTGCAGCCTTGTGCCATAGGCGATGTCGTAGCCTTTTACGGCCAGGGCGTCGTACGCTTCCAGAAAATGGGGCAGGGCAGTGGCCAGGTCGAGGTCCATATACCCGACGATATCGGCCTGCGACTGGCCCCACGATGTCTTCAGCGCCAGGCCTACGCCTTTTTCGGGGACCCGCACCAGCACTACCTCCCGGATCTCCTGTGACAAGCTGGCGGCGATCTCCGCCGTCCGGTCTGTCGACCCGTTATCCGCGATGACGATCTGCCATTGCCGTTCTTCCGGGAAGTGTCCCTTAAGGAAGCGGTGGAGAATGCGCACATTCCTGTCCAGCGTCGCTTCTTCATTCAGAACGGGAATAGTAACATCAAAGGTCATCATACTGCCATTGCTTTCAGGCCCGAATATAAGCGCTAGTTAGGAGAATTAACGGTTTTTTCCTTACTTTGTATAAGGAATTCAGCCCTTTGTCTATAGGGAGAAACTATTACATTTGCGCCGACATCCTAATGAAAAGGGTACTTTATGAGCATGTGGAAAAATATACGGTCCTTGTTCATTATTGAAGACGAAACAACGGCGCCAGCTCCGGAAGCGCCCAAGGTGCCAGGATCGTCCCCCCAGGCGCCGCAGAACAGCCAGGCGGCCCGGGGAAAAGTGACAGAGCAATTTACCGAAGTGTTGCTCAGGGCCATGAGCGAGCAAGATGCGGAGGGGTTTGACTATCTGGAGTTTAAGAAGTCGCTCAATTCCCTGAAGAAGATGGACATGGACGACGCGACCCGATATCAGTCTGCCCTGGCTATGGCCCAGACGATGGGCGCCAACCCTGCTCACCTGGCTGAATCGGCCCACTATTACATCGAAGTGCTGAAAAAAGAAAGAGCTAAATTTGGAGAAGCGCTTGCCAACCAGCAAAAGCGCCAGGTAGAGGATAAAGAGCAAAAGATCCGCCAGATCGAAGAAGAGCTCAAGGCAAAGGCCGGGCAGATCCAACAACTACAGCAGGAGATCGAGGCCCGGCAAAAGGAGTCCGGAATGCTCAAAACCCAGATCAGGGAAGCCATGGATAAGCTCTTGGCCACCCAGAACGATTTCGCCGCGTCCTTCGATGCCCTGGCGGGGCAGATCATGCAGGATGCCGAGAAAATAAAACAATTCCTTAAACAATAACCTTGGTACGAACCATCCACAACCGTTAACAGATAATGGACACGTATAGCAATGAATTTAAGCCGAAATCCTTTTGGCAGCGCCCCGAAGGCGTCACCGGCATGATCTTTCTGGCAGGTGTTATCCTGGGCGGAGGCTTTTTGATCCTCAGTAACCTCCAGTTCCTGATAGGCCTGGTTTCCAATACCCTTGGACTGGCCGTGCTACTGATCGTGCTCGCCGCCGTGATCTACATGGTGCTCGACCCCAAAATGCGCAACCTGGCCTGGTATGGCTATAAAAGCATCATGCGCTGGGTCACAGGGCTTTTTGTGCAACTGGACCCCATCGGGATACTGAAATCCTACCTGGAAGACCTCAAGGACAACCTGCGCAAAATGAACAAGCAGATCAGCATGCTGCGGGGGCAGATGCACAAGCTGCAGGAGATCATTTTCAACAATAAAAAACAGATCGAAAGCAACCTGCAACTGGCCAGTAAGGCCAAGGCCAGCAACAAGGAAGCGATCATGATCCTGAAATCGCGTAAAGCCGGCCGCCTGCGCGAGTCCAATATGCGCCTGGAAGACCTGTACAAAAAACTGGAGGTGCTCTATCGCGTGCTGAGCAAGATGTACGAAAACTCCCAGATACTCAGCGAGGATATCAAAGACCAGGTGGAAGTGAAGGAGCAGGAACGCAAAGCTATTCACGCCAGCCACAGCGCTATGCGCTCAGCGATGAGCATCATGTCGGGCGACCCCGACAAGCGCGCCATGTTCGACGCTGCGATGGAGGCCATCGCTAACGACGTGGCCAGTAAGGTAGGTGAGATGGAGCGTTTCATGGAAATGTCCGCCAGCTTCATGGATTCCATCGACCTGCAAAACGGCATTTTCGAAGAAGAAGGCATGAAAATGCTCGAAAAATGGGAACAGGAAAGCGTTTCGCTGATCCTCGGCGATGAAAAACAAACCCTGCTCTCCAAAGCAAATGACGATGCGGAGGTGCTCGACCTCAGCGAGCCGATCAAGGAGGCCGTCAGAGAGCCGGGCCACAGGAACCAGTACGACAGCTTTTTTGAATAGTAAATACTCAAAAAATCAAGTTCGGCGATCCTGCGATGTGGAGCAGGGTGGAAGCCCTTATTTTAAGTAACATCTCAATAAACATAATATCACCCACTCGCCCTTCGTTCTGGGCTTTAATGAAGAAAAATACCCTTTTTACCGCTATCCTGTTCCTGCCGCTCTTACTTGCGGCGCAATCTTATAATACAGCCCTTGGCATCCGGCTGGGTACCGACTGGGGCTTCACCGTACAGCAGCGCGTAGGCAAGCTGACAACTGTCGAAGGTATCGTTCAGGCGAGCCGGCAAAGGGAGGAAGCGATGGTCAGCCTGCTCGGCGAACAGCATTTTCCGCTCATCAGCCGAAGGCTGAACATTTATGCAGGAGGCGGCCCGCACTTCGGCTGGCTGAACGAAACCATCGGCGATTCCGGTGAAAAGTACAAGAACCCCTTCGGCATTACGGCCATTGCCGGCGCAGAGCTGTCGCTGGGCCGTTTTAACCTGTCTTATGATTTCAAACCCGCTATCAACATATCCGGTGGGCAACACACCTTTTATCCACAAACCGGCATTTCGCTCCGTTACGTCATCGTAAAACGCCCCTGGCTGAACGGCGACAACAAGAACAAACGCCAGCGCCAGCGGGAACGCGAGCGCCGCCGACGCCAAAAGGACAAGGACGGCTTCAACTGGCGGTTTTGGGAGTAAACCATCCGGCCTTTTTTCCACTCACTCTACCGGTGGGCTGTAATCTTCCGAAAGGATCTTCTCCAGCCGCAGCGGCCGGCCTTTGAAATGCTCATCCCTGAAAATGGCCACTATGCTGCCGTCTGTACGGGCGAACTCGCCTTCGCCGAGCGGGCACCGGAAATGCATATTATTGATATTCAAATCAAAAGGGTCCAGCGGCTGCGGTTCCAGTGCCGCCATCAACAGATTGAGTTGATTGATGGGAGGCAGGATGCCATCCATTTTAAAGAGCTCAGCTTTAACCGTATCTTCCTTCAGCCCGATAAACAGAATGTGGGAGCCTTCTTCATGGCTTTGGGTATAGGTGCCTGCCAGTTCCTCCGGCCGCAGCGGGAGTTGCAGGTTGAAGTGCCCGTTTTCATACGTACCTATGTTTTCATAGGCATAACCGCCCTGTTCCTGCATCTCGTCTATATAGGCCCGGTAGAAGGCCAGCCTGCCGCCCTCTTCTATGGCATAGATGTAGTCGCCGGCTCCGGCCCACCAGCCTCCAACGGCGGCAAGGGCGCTGTCGGGGATCTGGTAAGTTGCGTAATCCCCGAAAGCGATCGAGTCGCAGGTGCTTACCGTGGCGATCTTGACCTTGCTTTGGTTGACGATGGCATAAACGGCGCTCTGTGGCAGGCTTTCGTCCTGGCTTATGGGCTGGCATTCCAGCTTTACCTGGTAGTGGGAGCCTTCGTCGGGCCCGGAAATGCAGGCGGAAGCCAGCAGAGAAAATAATACGGCTGTAAGCAGCTTGGTTTTGCAGGACATCATGGTTGTTATTTTGCGTTAAAGTTAGAACCCCCCTTTAGTAATTCCAACAACGGGCCGGGGGAGTTGTGTGCAGAAAACTACTTAATAGGCCGCAATTTTTTTCCCGAAAAGTTTCCCCCCCTTTCTGGAACTTATTTTATCTTTGCATCGCTTTGAACAAAAGGAATGCAACAGCGGTTCCTGCTGTTTAAATGGTGGCTATAGCTCAGCAGGTTAGAGCGTTGGATTGTGGTTCCAAAGGTCGCCGGTTCGAATCCGGTTAGCCACCCACCAGCCGAATGGCCCCAGGATACTGGGGCCATTTTTTATTTATCCCCGTTTTTGTTTTCGCTCGCCCTTATCGCCGGCCACCGGCTCAGGTCCAGGTATTCGAAAAAACGCGCTTCTTTGACCTTAAGCTCTTCATTTTCAATGGATTCGGAGAGCCTGTTTAAAGCATTTTTTTGCTGGGCCTTATCGGCGGAGCCCAGCAGGCGCCGCAGGCAATCGAACAATAACTGTTCGCTGCGGTAAGCAGGTTTCAGGCCCTGGTGCTGGCGCCGCACCGAAGTGATGAGATAAGGGAGCAGTTCGTAATTGCCCAGCTCATAGTGCAACAGCAGCTGCAGGAGGTTGGCAAAGCGGTTGAGCTCTTCGAGCATTCCTTTCTGGCGGGCCTGGAGCAATTCATTGAGCAATTCCAGGCCTTTGTCGGGGCGCGATTGCCGGAAGCAAATGTAGGACATGAGGTACCACAGCGCCTGTTGGTTGTGGGCAGCGATACGCCTGCCGTATTGCCTTAGCCCAGATTCGATCTCAGGGAGCACGGTTAGGGCCAGGCCCAGTTCCTGTTTGGCGAGCAGCATGTTCAATTCCAGCATAGCGCTTTGCTCAAAGGCCTTTTCGCTGGCGCCGCTGGCCTTGCGGAAGAGGGGTCGCGCCGGCAACCCCTTCAGCTTTTTCAGGCCCTCCTCCAGTTCGGGCCATTGCCGCAACTGGAAATGGTCGATGAGGTAATTGTTCAGCGCGGCGAGGTAGTGCTGCGGGTACAGCTCCATCAGCTGGGCATTGTCTTCGAAGAGCCGTAACAATTCGGCGTTGGCCTGCAAGGCCTGCCGGGCTTGCCGCTGCATGAAGTGGTAGGTCGATAGCGCGCGGAAGTAGTCCATGCGGCAGCGCAGCTGAGGGCTGTTCCGGCCTGCCTGGAAGTTTTCGCTTTCCACCAGGGCCTGCAACGCCTCGGCATCTCCTGCGCCGGCCAGCTGTATCTTTTTGTAATGCTGGTGCGCGATATGCAGGCTGTAATACGCAAACCGGCCTTCTTCTTGCAGGGCGTCAAGCCCCGCCTGCCACTCGGCCTGCCACTGGCGCAGGGGCTCTGGCCGTTTCATCGTGGAAAGGCCCCGCTCCACCAGGCTGCGTTCCAGCGCCAGCAATTCCGGCCAGTGCCGGTTCAGCTGGTATTGGCCCAGCAACTTTCTGGACGCCTTCAGCTCCTGCTCCATTAACGAGAACAGCCCCTTTTCCTGTAGTATCCTGGCCGCATGCAGTTTGCGTTTGAGCCGTTCCGCCGGGCTCTTATCGCGGTGATACTGCCCCAGGCAATCCAACAGGTGTTCCATCAGCTGCCGTTTCAGTACGGCGAAATGCCCCCTGCCGGGCTTACCCGGCATTTGGCGGCGCGCAGCATCTTCGTCGTATCGGGGCTGGTGGTTCAGGATGCGGAATAGTTGCAGGTGGCGGCTCTGGGTTCTGCCTGCGTATTGCTGGAAGTAGCGCTTTTCGGAAGGCGTCATCGCCTGTATCAGCCGGTATACTGATGTACTGGCTTTTTTCATTAGAACTTTAATTTATAAAGTATATCAATACTGTAAAATAGGGATATTAAAAGCTTTTTGTCTTTATTAAAAGTTTAATTTAAGTAAAAACATCAATTTGACAGCTTGCCCGGCATGCCCGATTTTTGTTGAAAAATCAAGAACAATGAAATTTAGATTGACCATACTGTTGGCTGTATTCCTGAGTTTTCAATGCCTGGCGCAGGAGGGGAGTTGGGCTTCTTATCTGAAGGCCAGCCGTGCGGGGCGCCCTATGCAGGAAGGCCAAACCCTTTGGGTACCGACCGATGCCGGGCTGCTGGAGGTAAACCTGGAGAGCAATAGCGTAAGCGTGCTGAACAAGGCTACCGCCGGGCTGTCCTCCAACTCTATTGAGTCTGTAGCGCGCGACCCCATCAACGGCGACTTTTTCATAGGCACTTATGACGTTGCTTTATTGTCACGCCCCGAGCAGGAAGAGGCCTGGACGGTACTTCCCTATCCGGAAGCGTGGGCTGAAAATTCGTTCAACCCCATGCAGTCGTACTGCCTGCAATTCGACGAAAATGGAAACCTCTTTGTGGGCACGAACCAGGGATTGCTACGATACGACGGCCAGGAGTGGGAGCGCTTTGACCAGTCGAACGGGCACCCTTTCCTGGGCAGCGTATGGGATATACAGCCTGCGCCTGACGGAGGGCTCTACCTGGCCAGCCATCTGCTGTTGCACTACAAGGATGGCGAGGTCACGGAGGTATCGCCCGAGCAGGTAGGCAACCAATTCCTTTTTGCCTACAGCGGAGGCAAGATGTACCAGCAGGAAGACGGTAACCTTTGGTTTTTCACCGATATCGGCACAGCCGGCCATTACGACGGTCAGGAGTGGGAAGTGGTGAGCCAGATTGGGGGACAGCCATTTTTCCAGGGCCCTTCTTTCATAGGGGAAACACCGGAGGGCAACCTGCTCGTTTTCTTGGACAATATCGGCCTGTACCAGTATAAGGATGGAGATTGGGAACCTTATGATATCGACATAGATGAAGGAATCCTGCAACTCCACTTTCCGGAAGGTGGGTGGGTGGCTGTATACGCGGATAAAGTGGCCATCCACAGGAACGGGCAAACGGAAGATGTCTATTTTAACACCTGGCCTTTTGAGAACTCGCCCTACTATTTTCGCAACGACGCCAATGGCCAGCTTTGGGCCAAAGATGGTTACAACAGCATTCTGAACCTGGACACCTGGGAACGCCTGACGCCGGAAGGAGAGGAATCACCCGAATTTATTACCGATTACAGTTTTGGCCCGGACGGAACCCTGTGGTCCGTTTCGAGCAATGCTGTTTACACCTATGCTCAGGGATCCTGGAATATGTACGGGCCTGATAATTCCGCTCTGCCCGCAACCACTGGCTACCGCAATATTGTCAGCGACGGCGATGGCGGCGCCTGGCTGTATGTTTACAACAACGGCCTGTACCATTTCTCGAACGGCGCCTGGAAAAAACAACAGCACCCCATATTCGGAATAAACTACCTTCTGGATATGGTGCCTTCCGATGATGGTATCCTCTGGGTTCACCTCTACGATAACAACGTAGGCGCCCGCTTTGCCAGCTGGGACGGTAGCCAGCTCAACATTTTTACGGAAGGGGAAGAGGGCTTTCGCTATAGTATGACGGATGCCTTCTGCTTTGACCGGGAAACAGGGCTGTTCTGGGCGATTGGCCCCGATGGCATTCAATACTACGATGGCCAAAGCTGGCAACAGCAGGCTTTTGCGCCGGGGCTTCCTTCTGCCGAGTATTATACTACCCTCATCGTTCGGTCTGGCCAGATGGTGGCCTGCAGCTGGGATAATGTTTACATCCGGGATAACGGGCAGTGGTCCGCCTATTCCAAAGACAACACGCCCCTGGCCAACGAGCGGCTTGCTGAAGTGGGGCTGGGTGCAGAAGGCGCGGTATGGGCCTTCCACCAGGGTTCCCGCGTTGTCGACCGCTTTGAGAGCGGTATCGTATCGCAAGACAGGCAGCTGCCCCAAAGTGCAGTTTTTAGTACCCTGCACCTTTTCCCCAACCCGGCCAGGGAAGTACTGATGGTGGAATTGGCCGGCAGCCCCGAGCCCGGCTATACAGAGATACTGCTGTTCAATGCTCTGGGCCAGCTACAGGCACTGGACGAGCAGAATATGCAGCTAAGTGGCCAATCGTTTGCCGTACCCGTATCGGCCCTGAAAAACGGCTGGTATCTGCTGGTCGTGAAAAACGGGAACAAGGCTTACGCGGCAAGTTTTCTGAAACAATAACAATTGACGGTTATCCGCCCTCCGACGGCTTCTCCTCATCATCAGGAGAGGCCGTTCGTATTATGGGCAGGTTTTCCAACCGCATATCACGGTAGTGGCGCTTTAGCCAGGTGGCTAAGCCATCGAGGCCGGGAAAGAGCACCCTTTCGTTGATGTTTGACTGGTCCAGCTTGTCGCGGATCTCCCATTTCAGGTGAGCCGGGATAATGATCTTGAAATAGCTGACTTCATTGCTGTCCACCCAGTCGCTGATCAGCAGGTTGGGGTTCGACATCATGGAAAAAACGGCGTATTGGTTGACGATACGGTCGTCGATAGATGGCGGTTCGAAAAAAATGGCAAAGTCGTCTTTTTTCAGATGGCGCAGCTCGGCCAGGTCGTCGACGACCCTGTCCAGCATCTCGGCAGTGAAGATGTGAGAGCCCTCTGCTTCAATGATGCGGGCAAGCTGGTCGGGCAGATAGGCTTTCGAGTCTACGTAGTTGATCGCCCAGATCATGCCGTCCCGTTTGTACTTGGTGAAGTCGGCCGTGGTGAAGTGTAAGGCTACATAAGGAGAATAGGTCCAGTCGAGCAGGCGGGTAGGCAGGCCGTGGTGCTGGGCCAGCGCCAGCCAGTTCCACAGCGAAGTATACTCCGAGCTGATCTGTTTCTGCGAATATTTCCGGAAATTGCGCAACAGGTGTTTTTCCAGGTGCGACTCTCCCAGGCGGTTCAGGGTAGTGGTTAGGGTAAACTGGCTATCTTCGAGGCCGCGATACACATAGGATGAACGGAACCGCGACAGGGGCTCGTTCCACGAGTCCGTGTAGAGGATCTCCTGTAGGTGAGGCCAGCTTTCTGCGATGATCGTTTCTCCTTTCATACCCTAAATGTACAAATAAAACAAAAGCGGCCTGAGCTCAGGTGAGCTCAAACCGCTATGTGCCACATCATCATTTTTCAATCGGGTGTCTCTCTGTTTGGTCAGGGCTTTGGGCTGTCGTATTCTACGCCGAGCTGGCTGAGCAATTTCAGCGAATTGGCGCGTACGTTGTCGGGTGGGTTAAGGGAAAGAGCCTTTTTCAGAGCTTTCACCGCTTTTTCCTTATTGCCGGCGTTGACATACCCCTCGCCCAGGCTATCCCATACATTGGGGTCTTCCGGGTATTTTTCTGTATTGGCCTCAAAGATCTCCAGCGCCTCAGCCGTTTTGCCACTGAACAGCAGCTGGTAGCCGTAGTTGTTCAATTCCGCATTGGTGCCCCTGGCGACCGCGTCTTGTTTTACCTTGGCTGCGGCTTTGGTGTCGCCTGCTTTTTCCAGCACCTTGGCGCGGGCCATCATAGAGGTCATGTTGGCGCTCATATCCACCGCTTTTTCTGACCAGGCCATAGCCTGCTCCAATTGCCCTTTGTTCATGGCGAACTGAGCTGCGGCATTGTATTCTTTCCAGGTGCAGGTATTGGCCTTGAGGTCTTCGCCCAGCGTTTTCAATGCTATCTTCGTTTCCTGTTCTGCATCGCCCTGCCCTTTTAGCTTAGCGGCCAGCATGGCTTTGGCTGACATGTTCTGAGGGTTAGGCGACATGAATACCGAGCGCGTAGCCCAGGCCAGCCCTTCTTCGAGGCTGACGTTATTCTGCAGGCAGTAAGCAGCGGCTTCGTGCCAGCCCTGCCAGCTCCAGCCTGCCTTATCTCTGAGTTGCTGCCGCAAGCTGGCCAGCACGGCCGCGTGTACATCGGTTTCGATGCGGAATGGTATGGCCTTATCGGCCCATTCCAGCTGGCAGACAGCACCGTCCGGGCCCAGAGATACGAATTCATAGGATAGGGATTCCTGAAAATTTCCGCTTTCGCGGGGGCTGGCCTCAACCCGAAGCGCATCTTCGGATTCCTGGTAAGAAAAGCTGCCCCACGACGTGCTGTTGTTCGAAAAAATGATCGTCCATTTTCCTTCCGTCGGTATCATGTGCAGCCCGTAGGTGCCGGCGGCCAGCGGCTGCCCTTCGACCTTTACATTATCGGTGAACCGGATCACCGTGTTCTCATTGGCGCCTGCGCGCCACACGGTATTGTACGGGACGAGTTTGCCCCACACTTCCCTGCCTTTGACGGCCGGGCGGTGGTAAGTAATGGCCACTTCGGCCAGCCCTATTGTCTGCGAAACCGTTGCCTGAGGGCTGGCGTTGGGAGTGGTGGTAAGTTGGGTTTGCCCGAAGGCGGCGGGCAATGGCAACGCCATTGCCATTGCCCACACAATGAGGTGTTGAAGTTTGGTAAACATAACAGTCGGGTTAAAAGAAACAGTGGGTGATTTCAATACTTTAAAGCTACTATCCTTTTCCAGGCCTGGCAATATTATTGTGGCCAATCGTGGATTTTGTGATAAATGGTTGGGAAAAACGCCGAAATGCGAAAGGATCAGAAGTCGAGCCGCTTTCTCAATTGCTCATTGTCGAGATATCCGTGAATGGCATCCCTGTAGCTACGGCTCGAGATCAGCCGCTGGCCTCCTTTCATGGTAAAAGCGTATTGGTTATTGCCCAGGTAGGCCACTTCGCGGATAAAGTTGAGGTTCAGTGAAACAGAGCGGTGGATGCGCAGGAAAAGCCCGGGGTCGAGTTGTTCTTCAATGGCCTGCATGGTCTGCCGGACAAGATGGTATTTCTGGCTGGTATGAAGCTTCAGGTAGTTGCCTTCGGCCTCGATAAAATGGATATCGAGAATGCTTACCAGCTGTACTCTTCCTTTTTCCCGCACTTCAAAATGTTCGAGCCTCTCTTCCTGTTCCTGCTGGTGTGTGTTAAACATCCTGGCCATTTTCTGGTGCAGCAGGGCGTCCTCCTGCCGGCTGATCTGCTGCCGTGCGTGGTTGAGGGCCCTGGCGAAGCGCTCGTCGTCGTAGGGTTTGAGCAGATAATCAACGGCATGCACATCGAAAGCTTTCAGGGCGTACTGGCCATAAGCCGTTACGAAAATAATAAAGGGCAGAGGGTGCAACTCTTTGTGTTCGAGCAGGTCAAAGCCACTGAAATCTGGCATCTGTATGTCCAGGAATACGAGGTCGGGCTTGTAGTCGGCAATGGCGCGCAGGGCTTCGCTGCCGTTCTTGCATTCGCCGGCCAGGCTGATGAAATCGTATTGCTCCAAAAGCTTGACGATCCTGGCCCTGGCGAGGGGCTCGTCGTCGACGACCAGCGTTCGGATCTTTTTCATGCCTGCTGTCTTTGGTACGGGATGCGGATAATCGCTTCGAAGCCCTCGCCGGCGGCTGTCCGGACCTGAAACTGGTAATCGTCCTGGTAGATCAGTTGCAGGCGGTCTTTGATGTTTTTGAGGCCTATCCCCGATTTGAGCAGCGCTTCTTCACTGCGTGGGTTCCCTTTACCGTCATCGCGAACGCACAGGCAGATATGGTGTTCGCCATCTTTCTGGCAGGAAGTGGTGATATGCCCTTCATCAGTGCGGTTGGAAAAGCCGTGTTTGATGGCGTTTTCCACCAGAGGCTGCAGGATCAGGCTCGGGGCGAGCGCATCCAGAATACTGCCGTCGATATGGTAATCGATGCGTAGGCGGTCCTGAAAGCGGACCTGCTCGATGTTGAGGTAGCTTTTTATGAATTCCAGCTCTTCGCGCAGGGGTACCAGGTTGCGCTGGTCCTGGTCGAGCAGGGCCCTGAGCAGGTTGCCCAGCTGGGAAACGATCTTCTGGGCGCCTTTTTTGTCGAACTCCATTAGCGATGAGATGGTGTTCAGCGTATTGAACAGGAAGTGGGGCTGCAGCTGCAGCCTCAGGGCGTTCAGTTGTGCGCTGGATAACTGCCCTTCCAGTTGCACCAGTTCTAGTTGTTTGGTCCGATACTTCCGGCGCAGCTCGATGGCGGTCAGGATAGCGTAAATAATGCCGAACTCTATCAGGCGTGTAATGACGGCCGCCGGCAATACGCCCACCATGTGGCGTACGGTCTCTATGGTCATCTCCCTCGTTCCCAGGAGATGCAGGGTTGGGAAAAAGAGCATGTTGGAGATCAGTTCGTGCAGTAGCGACAGCAATATCCCGGTGCCGATGATCCTGGATACCAGCATCAGGTTAGACTGGGCAGGGCGCGACTGGATACGGCTGACGGCCAGGTGTACCAGGGGGAACAGTAGTGCCCATGTGAGATAGTTGACGACATAAATGAACCAGCCCCTGTCCCAGCTAAATTTGTCCTGCTCATTGTAATACATCATGTACAGGTAATTGCGTAGCCCGACCAGGCTGCCGAGGGCCAGGCTCGCCAGGATCACATAGATGTACGGGATGGGCAGCTTGCGTAAACTCATGCCTCAAAATAATTAAAAAACCGGCAAATCTGTGAAGCCTTTGGGGCAGATGCCGAGAAATGTGGCCATTTGGTTGTACCAATACCCAAAAGCCGTTTATATTTAATGCATGCCAGATAACCGCCAACACAGAGGCCAGCATCCATCCGATGCTTTCTTATTCGGGCCCAGCCAGCTACCGAAAATGCAGCAGGCGGTGAAGGACCTTTCCTGGTTATTATCGAGGGGGTACTCTGAGCGTTCTTCCCTGAAGCTCGTAGGCGACCGCTACCGCCTGCGCGACCGGCAGCGCCTTGGCGTCAGGCGTTCGGCATGCTCCCGGCAATCTGCTTCCCGCCGGCAGGCACACCTGCTGGGCGAAGCGGGCATGCGGGGCAATACGCTGCACATCGACGGGTTCAACCTGCTCATTACCGTAGAAAGCGCACTTTCCAACGGGTTTATCCTGGAAGGCGTGGACGACTGCCTGCGCGATATGGCCAGCATTCACGGCTCCTACCGGCGCGTAATGGAAACGGAGGGGGCGATCCGGCTCACAGGGCAGGCACTACAGTTGCTCGAGGCCGATAAGGCCGTTTGGTACCTCGACCGGCCTGTGTCCAACAGCGGGCGGCTGCGCGAGGCCCTGCTGGATCATGCGGCCCGGGAAGGCTGGCACTGGGAAGTTGAATTACCCGACAACCCGGATTCCAGGCTTAAAAAAGTACAGGGCCCGGTCGCTTCTTCCGACAGCGTGGTCCTTGACCACGTGGAGCAGTGGTTCAATATGGCTCGTTTTATCATCTTCCGCTTCACCCCGCAAGCCCTTATCCTTCCGCTGGGGCATTTGGCAAAAACAGAGTTCCCGATCTGAGCCGGGGCTACTGGACTTTATCATTCAATTTGCTTAAATTTCCTCTAGCGTACGCATTGTAAACAATAAAACCGATTACCAGATGCTGAAGCCCGCCATCTTAACCGCCTTGTTGCTTTGCTCTGCAGCTGTCGTTTTTGCTCAGAAAGCGAAGCCCTCAACCGTAGAAACCGCCATCGTTAATACCATCGAACAGGAATCGAGGTATTTTTGGGCACGAGACTTTAAGAACTGGAAAAAACAATGGGTACACGAGCCGTATGTCGTATGGTCGGCAGCGTCCAATAGTGGCGTGACCCAGTATTACGGATGGGATGCCTGGGAAGCACAGGTAAAGAGCTTCTTCAAAGAAAGCCCGGAGGCGATACCCTACGACCCGGATGTCAAGAAATACAACTATTTCTACCGCATCTACGGTG
Organism: Lewinellaceae bacterium; assembly: GCA_020636255.1. Taxonomy (GTDB): domain Bacteria; phylum Bacteroidota; class Bacteroidia; order Chitinophagales; family Saprospiraceae; genus JACJYE01. Next base: position 75,184 of record JACJYE010000004.1, on the reverse strand, counting down.
ACGGCGCATGGGTCTCGTTCGAGCAGAATAATAACGGTACGATAACCCATGAGTTCAGGGTGCTGGAACGGAAGGGCTCACAGTGGCGCATAGCGGCCGTACAGCTTTTTTTCGATGCCAACCAGTCCAGTTTGTCCGGAGAAGGGGAGGATAGCCAGAACGGCGGCAGGTAGCCCCGCTCTAACCCTGGGTAGCGTTCAGGATCTCTCTGGAGATTACGAGCTTCTGTATTTCAGAAGTCCCTTCTCCTATGGTGCATAACTTAGCGTCGCGGTAGTATTTCTCTACGGGGTAGTCTTTGACGTAGCCGTAGCCACCGAAGACCTGGACAGCGTCGTTGGCGATCTCTACAGCTGCTTCCGAGGCGTAATATTTGGCCATCGCCGATATTTTTGTCGTTTTTTGCCCATTGTTCTTCATCAGCCCGGCCTGCCGCGTGAGGAGTTCGGCGGCTTGTATCTTGGTGGCCATGTCGGCAAGTTTGAAGCTTATAGCCTGGAACGAGGCTATAGGCTTGCCGAACTGGTGGCGTTCCTGGGCGTACTTCACTGCTGCTTCGTATGCCCCTTTTGCAATGCCGAGCGAGAGTGCTGCGATGGAGATACGGCCTCCGTCGAGGACCTGCATGGCCTGGATGAAACCTTCGCCGTCCTGGCCGAGCATCTGGCTCTTATGGACCCGGCAGTCGTTAAAAATGAGCTCAGTGGTTTCCGAAGCGCGCATGCCCAGCTTATTTTCCTTTTTGCCGGCCTCGAAACCGGGCGTCCCTTTTTCAATAATAAAAGCGGCCATACCGCGGCTGTCGAGCAATTCACCGGTGCGGGCTACGACCACGGCCACTTTACCCGACAGCCCGTGCGTGATAAAATTTTTAGCGCCGTTCAGCACGTAATGATCCCCATCCTTTACGGCTGTCGTTTTCATACGCCCTGCATCGCTGCCGGTATTTGGCTCGGTCAGGCCCCAGGCGCCGATCCATTTGCCGGTGGCCAGGAGGGGTAAGTATTTTTGCTTTTGCTCTTCGTTGCCGAAAAGAAGGATGTGATTGGTACACAAAGAGTTGTGAGCTGCAAGGGAAAGCCCTATGCCGCCGCATACCTTTGCTATTTCTTCAATGACAGTGATGTATTCCTGATACCCCAGGCCCGAGCCGTGGTACTTTTCAGGCACCAGGACGCCCAGAAAACCCTGTTCGCCCATACGATGGAACAGGTTCACGGGGAAATGCTGCTTTTCATCCCATTCCATCACATGAGGGCGGATGTATTGTTCTGCAAAATCTCTGGCGCTTTCTTTGACCAGGTTGAGGTTGTGCATGGTGTCTACTGTCATGGGTGGTTTTTGTTGAACAACGATTGAGTGTAGATAAAGGTTCATGGGGCGGGGGAGGGGGCTTCCGTGCTGAAGCCCATAGCCTGCCTTATTTTATAGTAGATCTCCGTGTTCTCATATATCCCGGTAAAGAGGCTCTCTGAAGGGCCATAGGCGAATACCGGGACCATGGCGCCCGTATGCCCGTTGGTCGTGAACCTGGCGTTGATCTTGTTCATTTCGGAACCGGGGTTGAGCGCCATCCCGCCGGATTCGTGGTCGGCAGTTACGATCACCAGCGTCTGGCCATCCCTTTTGGCAAAGCTCAGAGCAGCAGCTATAGCCTTGTCGAAATCGATGGTTTCTCCAATGGCCAGCTGCCCGTCGTTCGCATGCCCGCACCAGTCGATCTGTGAGCCTTCCACCATGAGGAAAAAACCATGTTCGCTTCGTTTCGACAGGAACGAGCAGGCCATCTTCGTGGCCAGTGGCAGATAGTCGCGGCCGGCCATAGCCGGAAGCGGGTGTTTATCGGCAGTGAAATAAGCGAAATTGCGTTTTGAGGTAAGCATGACATCGGATAGCTCTTCCACGGAATAATCACTGACGAAATACCCCTTTCCCTTGAGCTCGGCGTACAGGTCGCGGTTGTCCTTTTCCCTGCGGTCGAAATAGCGCTTCCCTCCACCGATGAAGAGGTCAATATCCGTTTTCAGGAAATCTTCGGCGATCTCTTCATAAAAAATGCGAATGGGCTGGTGGGCGATAAATGCTGCCGGAGTGGCGTGCACGATCGTGGAAGTGGCGATCATCCCCGTGGCATAACCCCGGCTTTCTGCTTCTTCCAGAATAGTATAACAGGGAAGGGTATCTGAAGTTACACCAATGGCCCCATTGTACGTCTTTATCCCACAGGCAAAAGCAGTAGCCCCTGCGGCAGAGTCGGTGATCAGGTCGCTGGCAGAAGAAGATTTGTGCAACCCTATGGATGTGAACTGTTCCAGGGCCAGCTTATTGTTGTTGGAATATAGCGCCGCAGATATTTGCGCCAGCCCCATCCCGTCGCCGATCAGCAGAATGACGTTCTTTGCTTGCCCGCTGGAGTTGGCATAGGGCGAATGGGCAGGCTCTTTCTGCACTTTGCATCCCGTTGTTCCAAGTAGGAAAAATATGGATAGTGCACTCCAAATGGTGCGAATAGGCATGTAAGCTCGGATTTTGTAGCCGCTTTCCAAAACAGGCGTGATATTACGTATTTTCCAGGTTCTTGGAAATAAATTTATTCTAAAAAACTTTGTTCAAAATATTATTTCATTTAATGCAAAAATAACACCAAGGCACTGGAATATTATTTGGTATTGGCGTAGTTTTGCACTGGAAATCAGTTGAATGTTTTTTACGCAAAACCATGAACATGCCCAAGACTATATTTTTCCTGACCATTGCGCTGGCCTTTCTGGCCGGCAGCGTAGCCTCCCAGGAAAGGCATAGCATTTTTGACGAATTACTGCAGGAAGGGCTAGCTGTAGACGTGGAGATCGAAGCGGCCATGATGGAGCTTGTCGAGAACCGCCGCCTGGATGAACCCGTCCCCGCCCGTTTTACCTTCGAGGACAGCGAAGGGCACGAACAATCCTTTAGCATCAAACTTGAACAAAGAGGGAAATACCGCCGCCGCATCTGCGACTTTCCGCCGCTTTCCCTGAACTTTTCCAAAAGCGAGCTCCAACAGCTGGGCTTTTACCCAAAATACGACAAACTGAAACTGGTGACGCATTGCCTCGATGACAAAGAAGAGGGCCAGGAACTTTTGCTGAAAGAATATCTGGCCTATGAATTGTACCGGGAACTCACCGGCCAAAGCTACAGGGTTCAGCTTGCGAGGGTTACCTACATCGATGTCAACGGAGAGATGAATAAGGCCCGGCGTTATGGCTTTATCATCGAAGATACGGACGAGATGGCGCACCGCCTTGGCGGGACTGAATGCGAAGACTGCGTTAACCCGCCCGATTCTTTGCTAGAGGCCAGCTCTGAGAACCTCATGTCGGTATTCCAGTATATGATCGGCAACACCGATTGGAGCATCCAGATGGCCAGGAATATCAAGGCCGTCAGCCAGAAGAACGGTGGCAAACTGATCCCGGTGCCTTATGATTTCGATTTTTCGGGTTTTGTCGATGCGCCTTATGCCTTGCCCAGCGCCGACTACGGGCAGTTGTCCGTCAAACAGCGCGTGTTTTTAGGCAAACCTGCAAGCCGTGCTACCCTGGAAGAAACCCTTCGCCTGGTATATGCCAAAAAAGAGCGCCTGCTCGAACGGGTTTGGGCATTCAAACCGTTAAGCGCTGATGCACGGCGGGCATGCCAGGACTATCTGGAAACATTTTTCCTCGAAGCAGAGCAGATCCTCATGAAAACGGGGCCTTACCTGGATTCTCCATTATTGCAACAACCTGGCCAGTTGCGGCCTCAGGGTGTCATACCGGCCGGAGAAAGCCCCGCGGGCAAGTAAACCCCTAGGCAAAAAAAGCCCTGACAATATCGCGTACGGGCTGTCTGTAACCAGCCCCGAAGAGGTTGAGGTGCACCAGCAGGTAGTACAGCTGGTAGAGGGGTATCCGTTCCTCTAAGCCCGGCGCCGTAGGCGCGCTTTCCTCGTATGCGTGGTAAAAATCCGAAGCAAAGCCCCCAAAAAGGCGGGCCATGGCGAGGTCCATTTCCCTGTGGGCGTAACTAACGGCCGGGTCGATCAGCACGGGTTCACCATTGGGGCCGGTGAGGAAATTCCCGCTCCAGAGATCGCCGTGGATAAGCGAAGGAGGCTCTTCAGGGCAGATATTCGCGATATTTCGGTACAGAGCCCCGAACGAACGCCCGGCCCCATCCCAGAGTAGGCCTTTATCGGCGGCGAGGCGGGCCTGGGGTTCCAGCCGCTCTTCGGTATAAAAAGCGGGCCAGGTATCGTGCTGGCGGTTGCGCTGAGGCAAGCTGCCGATGAAGTTGTCGGTATCCAAACCGAACATTTGTGCCGGGTTGCGGTGCAGCGCAGCTACCGCCGCCCCGAATTGTTCCCAGAAACGGCGGCTGCGGTGCCCCTGGGGCAGGTATTCCAGCAGCAGGAAGGCGTATCTGCCTGTCGTTCCGCTGCCCAGCACATGCGGTACCTTTGCCGCCCCGGATTGCGCCAGCAGGGCAAGGCCCCTGGTTTCGGCAGCAAACATGGCCTGCGCTTGTGGCCCGGCATTCATTTTCAGGAAAACAGGGCCTTGCGCCGTCTCCAGAAGCATCGCTTCGTTGATATCTCCGCCACCAACGGCAGCACTACCCAGAATAGCCGAGCCCAGAAGCTCCGAACAAGCCGTACGCACAGCCTCCGGCAGCATGCCTAGAGCCGGTTCTTGTTGACCAGGTCCAGTAGCTCGTCCCGGTAGTTCTTGCCGATCGGGAGGTGTTTAGCCTGGTTCTTTTCCATTACTTCTACCATATTCCCAACGATAGCCTCGATCTTATTGACATTGACGATATAGGAGCGGTGGATGCGGCGGAACATGCCCGGAGGCAGTTTTTCTTCCAGGCTTTTCATCGTTTGCAGGGTAATGACACGGCTGTTTTCCATTCGGATGATCACATAATCCTTCAGCCCTTCGATGTAAACGACCTCCGCGAAGTTGACCTTCACCAGCTTTTTGTCTGCCTTGACGAAGATGAAGTCAGGGCCGCTTTCTTCACCGGGTGCAGGCGCGGCCTCCTTGCTGTGGAGTTCGATCTGCTCGATGGCCTTATTGACAGCTTTCATGAAGCGCTCCAGAGATATCGGCTTAAGGAGGTAGTCCAATGCGTTTAGCTCGAATCCTTCAATGGCGTAATTGGGGTAGGCAGTAGTGAAAACGACAAGTGGTGGTTTGGTGAGGGTCTTCAGGAAGTCGACGCCGGTGAGCTGCGGCATTTGAATATCCAGGAACATCAGGTCGACATCGTGGTTTTTGAGGGCCTCGTTGGCCTCCAGCGCATTGCTGCATTTTTGCACCAGGTGCAGTTCCGGGATCTTTTCGATATAGGTTTCCAAAACATCCTGAGCCAGCGGCTCGTCGTCGACAATGAGTACATTTATCATGATAACTTGTTTATGAATTAGTTGTCAAGGTTGATCTGCAGGTTCACTGCATAGGCCTTGGGCGAATCTTCGATATCCAGCTGGTATTGGTTGGGGTATAACAGGTTGAGCCGCCGGTGGATGTTGACCAGGCCGATGCCTCCGCTTGGGCGGCGGCTATCCTGCTTTGGCGGGGTATCCGGCTTGCTGTTCTCGATATAGAAATGGACCTGGTTGTTGTCCACCAGCAGCCTCATATTAACGAACCCCTTGGTAAGGTGGTTGTTCAGCCCGTGTTTGAAACTGTTTTCCAGGAAGGGAATAAACATGAGGGGGGCGATCTTCTGGTCCTGGGCCTCGCCGCTCACCTCGAAATTGATCTCTACATTTTTGCCCTGCCGCAGGCGTTCCAGGTCGAGGTAATTGCGGATGTAGTTGATCTCTTTGCTCAGCGGGACGCGTTTTTCGTTGCACTCATAGAGCATGTAACGCATCATCTCCGAAAGCTTCAGGACTATTTCAGGGGCCTGGTCCGATTTTTTCAGGGTCAGGGCGTAAAGATTGTTCAGGGTGTTGAACAGGAAATGAGGGTTGATCTGGGATTTCAGGAAGCGCAGCTCCGACTGCATGGTTTGGGTCTGAAGTTCCTGTTTCTCCCGGAGGTGGCGTGCCCAGTCTGTTATGATCTTAAAGATAGTGGAGGAGCTGGCGATCAGGAAAGTGACCAGGAAATACCAGTTCATATTGCGGAGCAGGTTATCCTGTGCGCCGGGGTGGCCTGAGAATTTAAAGTACAGCGCCAGCATTTTCAGTGGCGTAATGACCAGCGTTGCGGCGATCAGCAGGCCGCAATACGTCAGGAACCGTTTTTTGGTCAGGTAATTGGGGATGAGGTAGAACAGGTTGAAATAGACGATCAGCCCGTAAAAGAACAGGTTGATCAGTTCATTGCTTAGGGTGAAGAAAAAGCCCTTGCCCGGGCTTTCTTCAAAAAGGGTAAGCAGCACCAAAAGAAGGGCCCAGAAAAGAGCGTGGTAAACCACCCTTCTGGTAAAGAAGCTGAACAGACGCCCCATCGGGTTATTTTTTCGGACCAGTGTATCCATCTACCTTCTTCCTGCGGATAACTAACAAACAAAAAACAAGTTCGACGATTTTACGATGTAGCGCATGCTGGAAGCTCTGGAAAGCTGGAAGACTAGCCACATCGCAAAATCTCTGATGGAGAACTTATTTTTTGAACGCTGCTTCATTGCCAAAGCCAAAATAGCAATTATTCATCAGGCCTCTAAATTTTCCTTTGGCATAAAGTTATGGCGGCGGCGGATGGGGAAGGCAATTATTTAGACGGGAGCCGCCTGCTATTCGCTTATTTCACTTTTTTAAGGCAGAAATGCCCATGATTTGTACTTTTGTGCTTACTACCTGGGCCGTTTTTTCAACCACTGGCTTTTCCGGCTGTTATATCTGGGTGATTTTTTTAGTTCATAAATTTTACTACATGCCAGTTATTAAATCCGAGGAGAACCACATCGAGCTTATGCAGGACCTGGTAGGCAATTTCGAAGGCATCCTGAGCCTGGTGGGAGAAGATATTTCCAGAGAGGGCCTTGCCAAGACGCCCGAGCGCGCCGCCAAAGCCATGCAATTTCTGACCCAGGGATACCATCAGGACGCAGAGGCCATCCTGCGGTCAGCTATGTTTCGCGAGGAATACAGTGAAATGGTGCTCGTGAAAGATATCGAACTCTATTCCCTTTGCGAGCATCATATACTGCCTTTCTTCGGTAATGCACATGTAGCTTACATTCCCAATGGCTATATTGTAGGCCTGAGCAAAATACCGCGGGTGATCGATGTCTTTTCGCGACGCTTACAGGTACAGGAACGCCTGACCGACCAGATCCTTCATTGCATACAGGATACGCTGAACCCACTAGGCGCCGCTGTCGTCATCGAAGCCCGGCATATGTGTATGATGATGCGGGGGGTGCAGAAACAAAATTCGGTGACGACCACTTCTGCTTTCACCGGTGAATTTCAGCGGGTGGAGACGAGGAACGAATTCCTGAACCTGATCGGCTCCAAACTCCACTGAAGTGCGGAAGCTCGGTTAAAAGATAAAAAACGAATTACCAGTTTATAACAACTTTTATTGTTACTATGAAGGCATACGTTTTTCCCGGGCAGGGAGCACAGTTTGAAGGAATGGGCAAAGACCTGTACGAGAGCAGCGCCCTTGCGCGTGAGATCATGGAACAGGCCAACGAAATTTTGGGGTTCCGCCTCACGGACGTCATGTTTGAAGGCAATGCCGAGGGCCTCAAACAGACCAGGATCACCCAGCCGGCTATCTTTCTGCACTCTATCGTTAAAGCCCGTTTGGCCGGTGCTGCTTTTCAGCCCGACGTGGTGGCCGGGCATTCGCTTGGCGAGTTTTCCGCGCTAACCGCCGCAGGCGCCTTGACATTTGAAGATGCGCTTCGCCTGGTTTACAGCCGGGCCCAGGCCATGCAGAAGGCTTGCGAGCAGGTAGAAAGCACAATGGCCGCCATCCTCGGGCTCGATGACGAGATTGTCGAGCAGGCCTGCGCAGATGTGGACGATGTGGTGGTCCCGGCCAATTACAACAGCCCGGGACAGCTGGTCATCTCGGGCACGGTAAAAGGGGTGGAAGCCGCTGTGGCAAGACTTCAGGAAGCCGGCGCGCGCCGCGCGGTCATCCTGCAGGTCGGCGGGGCTTTCCATTCACCATTGATGCAGCCCGCGAAAGAAGAGCTGCAGGCAGCTATCGAACAAACGAGCTTCAGCAGGCCCGCCTGCCCGGTATACCAGAACGTCAATGCTATGCCGGAACTAAACCCGGATCGCATCAAGGAAAACCTCATCGAACAACTCACCGCTCCGGTGCGCTGGACCCAAACGATGGCAAATATGATCAGAGACGGCGTGACGGAGTTCATTGAAGTCGGTGGGAACGGCACTACGCTGCAAGGGTTGGTCAAAAAATTGGACCGGAAATTCCCGGCCAGTGCTCTTTAACACCTGGATGCTGGATCCTGACTACAGAATAAATAGCCGGCAGAGTTGCATATATTTTGGGAAGGAATGATATTTATCGTCACATAAGGGTCAAATAAGAGTGATATGGTAGAAGACGAAGTCAGGGGTGGAAAAGTACTGCTGGCAGAGCCGTTCATGCTGGATCCCAATTTTAAGCGGACGGCTGTCCTGTTGTGCGAGCACAATAAGGAAGGCAGCCTGGGCTTTATCATGAACAAGCCTTTGAATATGCGGATCGATGAGCTGATCGAAGATTTTCCCGAATTCGACTCAGAGGTGTATTTCGGTGGCCCGGTCCAGACAGATACCATCCATTATGTCCACAACGTCGGTAATTTATTGGATGACAGTACAAAAATATCCAACGGCGTATATTTCGGCGGCGATTTCGAAAAGCTCAAGTTCCTTATTTCTTCTCAACTGGTTCAGCCTGCCAATATTCGCTTTTTCCTCGGTTATTCCGGCTGGACAGATGGGCAGCTCAAAGACGAAATGATATATGGCTCCTGGGTGATCGTAGACATGGATGCCAATTACCTGTTCAAGACCAAACCCGATGATCTCTGGCGGCAGGCCATGTACAACAAAGGAGATGCGTATACCGTCATCGCGGAGATGCCTGAAGGTACCAACCTGAACTGACTGCGGAAAATCAGGGATTCCCCTTCTGCCCCTCGCTGCCCTGTTCTTCTTCGCTAATCTTAGCCGGCCTGGCAGCTCCCATCTGTTTGATATACTGATCACGCAATGCCGTGAAAGCGGGCATATCAGCGTCGGGCAGTGGCTTCGCCGGCGGGAATTTCAGATTGAGGTGGTTGACCTGCTGGCCGTTCTTCCAGAAGCGGAAACAGACGTGAGGGCCTGTTGCCAAACCTGTCGACCCGACATAACCAATGACCTGGCCCTGCTTGACGTGAACTCCGGTGTGAATGCCGGGGCCGAATTTCTGCATGTGCAGGTACTGTGTCTGGTAAGTGCCGTCATGCCTGATCTTCACGAAATTCCCATTGCCGTTGGTATAGGAAGCTTTTTCTACTACGCCGTCGCCGACAGCGTAGATCGGCGTGCCGTAAGGTGCGGCATAATCGGTGCCAAAATGGGGGCGTACCCGCTTCAGGATGGGATGGAAACGGTTGAGGTTGTAATAGGAAGAAATGCGGGAAAACTTGACCGGCGCTTTGAGAAAGCCACGCTTCATTGGGCGGCCTTCCAGGTCATAATACCCCGACTCCTTACCGTTATCGTAATAGATCGCGTTGTATTCCGTATTGCCGGTTTTGTAATAGGCGGCGTGCACTTTGCCAATGCCGACAGGCTCTCCTTCGATGTATTTCTGGTCGTAGACCAGCTTGAATTCGTCGCCATTCTGCAGGTGGTGGAAGTCGATAGACCACTGCAGGGCATCTTCCATCTTATCCGCCAGGTCGTACGTCAGGCCCTGGCCTACGATGGCATTCCACAGAGAGGTTTCCAGCGTGCCGGCCGCGGTTTTAACCTCTGTCGTCACTTCCCGCTCCACGCGTTCTACCTCCATTTCACCTTTCAGGTGGAACACGAGGTACTCGTAGACGTTGGGCTCGTAAACCAGGTAATCCGCCGTCTGGAGGCTGTCCTTGGCCAATATGGTATAAGGCTTTCCGACACGGAACTGCCGCACGTCGAACACGCCTGCCGAATTATCGACGAGCTTCTGAATGGAAGGGTAGTCCACCTTCTGCTGGGTAAGGATGTCGCCCAATACCTGGCCGGACTGGACCGTACGCTCGAAAACCTGGAAGGTATCGAGTGCAAAACCGTATTTAATGGTGGGCACCGTGACCGGGAAGGCCCCCAGTTCACGGGGAGCTTCTGCAGCTACTAGCGATGCCTGGAGTTGGCTTTTTATGCCGGAACTGAAGTAGTAAAGCGCTCCGGTGAGTAACAGGCCTGAAAGCCCGTAGGCGCCGATTTTTAAATAATTCCGATTCTTGTTAAAGAACTTCTTAAGTGACTCTGGCAATTCCACTGTTTCTTGATTTGGTTAAACAATCGCGTTGAAAACGATGTACATGGGAATGCTTCTCTCTTTCTTTTAAATTGCCGTGCATGCAAATATAGAATTGCCACTCAATTACACCTAAAGAAATTTGTTAAATCTCTAATTAATGGGGCTTTTGTGTGATGATTTGTGGAAAAACACCGAATACTTGATACAAGCCAGGCTCTAACAGGCCAAGCCTGGGCTTTCCGGATTCTTCTCATTACACCATCACCTTCTTCTTTAGCCCCTAATTCGCGTGATCCATGTTTTGAACCCTGCTTACGCATGCGTTTCGGGGTTAGCTTTCCTGAAATAATAGCTACCTTTGCAGCCCTAAAGAAAAAGGAAATTATGCCGGACCAGTCCAAATACGGAAAACGCGGTGTGTCCGCTTCCAAAGAGGAAGTGCATGCGGCCATCAAGGGCCTGGATAAAGGGCTCTATCCCAATGCTTTTTGCAAGATACTGCCCGACATTGCCGCCGGAGATCCCGACTACTGCAACATCATGCACGCCGATACTGCCGGTACCAAGGGTAGCCTGGCCTACATGTACTGGAAGGAGACCGGCGACCTGTCCGTCTGGGAAGGCATCGCTCAGGATGCTATCGTGATGAACCTCGACGACATGGCCTGCGTCGGCTGCACAGACGATATCATCCTGTCTTCCACTATTGGCAGGAATAAAAACCTCATACCGGGAGAAGTGATCAGCACCATTATCAATTATACGGTGCGCTTTGCGGAAAAGATGGCCGAATACGGCACCCGTATCCACCTCGCCGGGGGCGAAACCGCCGATGTGGGTGATATCGTACGGACCATCGATGTAGGGTATACGGCATTTGCCCGTTTGAAACGCTCCAGCCTGGTCGTCAACGACATTCAGGCCGGTGATGTAATCGTCGGCCTGGCGTCGTACGGGCAGGCTATCTACGAAAATGCCTACAACGGAGGCATGGGCAGCAACGGCCTCACTTCTGCCCGCCACGACGTATTTTCCCACGCTTATGCCAGCATATACCCGGATAGTTACGATAGCAACACCTCCGAAGATGTGGTTTATGTAGGCAGTAAAAAGCTGACAAGCCTTGTTGATGTAGGGGGGCGGGAAGTGGCGGCAGGCAAGCTCGTCCTTTCGCCAACGCGCACTTACCTGCCGGTTTTGAAACAGTTGCTGGATGAATTAAAACCGCACATCCACGGGCTTATCCACAATACCGGTGGCGGCCAGTCGAAGGTGCTGAAATTCATCAGCGACAAAGCTGTCATCAAGGATAACCTCTTTCCCATTCCGCCCTTATTCCAGCTGATCCGGGAGGAATCTGGCACGGATTGGAGCGAAATGTACCAGGTGTTCAATATGGGCCACAGGCTGGAGGTTTACCTGCCGGAAGCTTTTGCTGAAAGGGCAGTCGACATCGCCCGGGCCTTCCTTATCGATGCACGGATAATCGGCAGGGTAGAGCAGGGGCAGGGAGCATCCGTTGAAGTGTTCAGCCCTCACGGGCATTTTGTATACCGCTAAACAACCAGATGAAACGCCTGAGCCGAAAGGAAAAAGCCGCCGCCATAGCCGATATTCTGGAAGAACTGTATCCGGAAGTACCTATCCCCCTGCAACACCAGGATCCGTATACCCTGCTTGTCGCCGTCCTGCTTTCGGCGCAATGTACCGACGAGCGGGTCAATAAAGTGACGCCTATCCTCTTCGAAATGGCCGACAACCCCTTTGACATGGCCCGCCTGGAGGTGGAAGAGATCAGGGAAGTGATCCGCCCCTGCGGGCTGGCGCCGCGCAAATCGGAGGCGATCTCCCGCCTGTCCGGGATATTGGTGGAGCAGTATAAGGGGAAGGTGCCCCAAAGTTTTGAAGAGCTGGAAGCCCTGCCCGGTGTAGGGCATAAAACGGCTTCGGTGGTCATGTCGCAGGCGTTCGGTGTTCCTGCATTTCCGGTTGACACCCATATTCACCGGCTGGCCTATAGGTGGGGGCTGAGTACGGGCAAGAACGTGGAGAAGACGGAAGCTGACCTCAAACAGCTTTTTCCTCGTGAGAAGTGGAACAAGCTGCACCTGCAGATCATCTATTTCGGCCGGCAATACTGCCCTGCACGTGGGCACGACCCGCTGAAGTGCCCCATCTGCAAGGATTACGGCCGAAAGTCGCTGTTTAGCTAACGTTAGAAGGGATACCCAAAACCGAGGTTAAAGTTGATGACATCCACAGCCCTCAGGCCCGTGCGCCCGCCATCGTCCCTGAAATCGCGAAACCAGTAATTTTTCCAGTTGTTAGCACCCTCTACATAAGGCGAAGGGTTGGCGTGTCGCAGCTTCACACCCATATCGAGCCGCAGGATGAAGTAAGAGAAATCAAGCCTCAGGCCGAACCCTCCGCCAATGGCGATCTGCCGGTAGAAGGGCTCGTTCGTATAAGTGTATGTATTGCCGTCGGCGTCGGTGCACGGATAGCTTTGCCGGCGGAGCAGGAACTGAGAACCACAGCGGCTCGTATCGCGATCCAGCGTCCAGATGTTGCCTGCATCCAGGAAAAACGCGCCGTTGACCATCCAGAAGATATTGAACCGGTATTCCAGGTTGGCCTCCAGGCTGAGGTCTCCTGTTTGGTACAGGCGGGTATTATTGCGCCGGTCCAGTGACAGGGGGTCTTCGTAGGCGCCAGGGCCCAGCCCTCGTGGCGCCCAGGCGCGGATGCTGTTAGGGCCCCCGGCGAAGAATTGTTTGACGTAGGGAACATCGGAAGTGAAGCCATAAGGGCGGGCTATGCCGATGGCCAACCGAGCCGCTACACTGCGCTTGGGCGTGAACTGATGAAACTGCCTGAGGTCTACCTGCGTGCGTAGGTATTGAGAGAATTCCACGGTCTTGCCACCCCGAAGGCGCAACATAAAGGTTTCATCATTACCGCTAATGCTGTTATAAAGGCTGTTGGCAGCCCAGACCTCTGCTCCTGACAGTTCCATGTTCAACCCCAGGTAGCTGGAGTTGCCCCTGCTGTTGGGCCGCGCATTATAAACGAAGTTGAGGTCGCGGAACAAGAGGCTCACGAACAACTGGTCGCCGAACGAACGGGCGAGGAAGTCATTGATCTTCAGGATATCGTTGAACTTTTCGAAAGTGATCGGGGCCAGGTAGTCGATGCCGATATGGTTGAGGATCAGGCGCTGGTTGCTGTTGCGCTGGAAGTCGAAGCCGAAAGTGCCGTTGAACAGGTTGTATTCGTAAAAATCGAGGATGAGCAGATAGTTGTAGCTGGCAGCAAAGCGGGTAGCGGCCTTATCGCGGATGGCATTGTAAAAATCGTCGCTTACGAAAAGGTTGAGTTTGCCGATATGCGCCCGGTTTAGGAAACGCCAGATACCAAGGTTGTCGACAAAGCGGGGCAGGAAAAGTTCGGTTTGTAGCCTGAGGTCCACCGTATTCCAAAACCGGCCGTCGCGGATGGCATTGGGAGAGGGGTTGACTTCTACACCGGCGGAGAAATCGGTGTGGAGTTGCTCGGCGCCTTTCAGAAGGTTGCGGTTCCGGAACGACGGGCCGACGGTCAGGCCGATCAGGTTGCCGGCGCCGGAGGCGCTGCGGTTGGCGTAATTCAACTCAAAGTCCATACCGACTTCGAGTTTCTTATTCTGGGTCAGCTCTATTCTGAAATCAAGTTTGTCGGGATCATCCGGGTCGGGCTCCTGTTTGATACGTACAAAGCGGAATACGCCCAGGGCGGAGAGCTGCTGGTTGGTCTTGTCGTAGTCCGCTTGCCGGAACAACTGCCCCTTTTGCAGGAATATCGACTCCAGGATGGTCTCGGGTTTGATCCTGAAACTGGGGCGCGGCGTGCGCAACAGGATTCCGTTTGCCAGCGAATCGTGCATCAGCGAATCGGTCTTGCCCGGCGTGTAATCCATATAGACGGTGATGTCATCTACATAAAAGGCCTGATGCACACTGTCTTCGGGAGGCAGGAGCACCTCCAGGTACAGGTTCGCTGCTTTGGGCCTCCTGGTCGTATCCGCTTCAAGAGGGGCGATGTAGTTTGGGAAAAAATTGGCGTAGCCATGGTTCCGCATGTATTTGGAAATGCGTTCCCGTTCGCGGTCGTAGAGCTTGCCGTCGATACCTGCGCCATGTTTCAGGTAGCTGTTGCCTGCAATGTTCTGCAGTATCCTGTTGACCACGGTATCCCTGCTGAAAAAGGACACGCTGTCGATGGTGAACTGCTGGCCAGGGATAGCGTAATAGGTGACGTAGACCTTTCTTCGCTTTTGCTTGACGTAGATATCGGAGAAAGCCTCTGCATTGAAATACCCCTTGTACTGGAGGTGATAACGCATGGATTCTACGGTAGAATTGGCGAGGTTGGGGTCATAGATAGCTGGAGGCTCAGCGATCACCCGGCGTACCCATTTGTCGAACTTGGTCGTATCTTCGGGGCCTGAAGCCTTGTAGTACAGCCATTCGCGGGGTATGAAAAAAAAGCGGCTGTTCTCTTTTTGCTTGTACAGCAGAGACAGTTCGTATTTGAGCGACCGTTTGCGGTCGATATTCCCCTTGCCCTGCAGCTTAATGCTGTTGCCTTTAAGCAGGTATTCATCTCCTGTAAGGTATTTGGCCGTATTACAGGAAGTCAGGAAAACAAGGGCGAAAATAGCCCCTATTATGTATTTTGCAGGGTGAATGAACCGCATCGCAATTTCAGTTCCCAATGGCGATCTCGAAAAACACCATTAAATATCTCAGATCTTTAAGCCTGAAAAAGTACAGGCAAAAGTATAACAATTTCGTGGTCGAAGGCGATAAAATGGCCCGTGAGTTATTAGCCTCTGCCCCGGAGCGGCTCATAGCGCTTTACGCCCTGGAAAGCTGGCTTAAAAACACCGGCCCCTTCCCGGAAGGGAAAGCCTTTGCCGTCAGCGAACAGGAACTGGCTAAGATATCCAGCCTCAACACACCCAACCAGGCCGTTGCCGTCGCCAGTATACAGGAAACCAGCATCGATGCTCAAATATTGCAGAACGGGCTGTCCCTTTATCTCGACGGTATTCAGGACCCCGGCAATTTCGGTACGATCATGCGTATTGCCGACTGGTTCGGCATCGCTTATGTTATATGTGCTCCGAGCTGCGTCGACCCTTACAACCCCAAGGCCATCCAGGCTTCCATGGGGGCTTTTCTGCGCGTGAAAGTCGTGGAACAAAACCTGGAAAGCGTTTGCAGGCTAGGGCCCGGCCTGCCGGTTTATGGAGCTGCGATGGATGGCGCTAATGTATTCAGCGCTCCGATATCCGGGGTAGGGGTGATCGTGATCGGCAACGAGGGCAACGGCATTTCCGCAGCAGCTGAACGATGGCTCACCAACCGCATAGCTATCCCCGCAGCTGCAGGCGGCGGAGCGGAATCACTCAATGCCGCGGTAGCTGCGGGGATACTGTGCGCTGTTTTCCGCAACAAGCTCTAGCTCTAAAGCACCTTTTGCAGAGCTGCTTCGATCTGGTCGGCGCCGCGCAGGTTGACGGCGGCGATCTTGCCTTCCCGGTCGATCAGGAAGGTGCGCGGAATGCTGTTGACGCCATAAAGGGCGGCAGGCGCGGATTCCCATTTTTTCAGGTCGCTGACGTGGTATTCCCACTTGAGGTTATCCTGCTGGATGGCGTCGGCCCATTTTTGCTTTTGCTGGCTTTGGTAGCTTGCGATCTGCTCCTGGCTGGCCAACCGGCTGGCAGTGCGGGAGTCAAGGCCGTCGAGAGAAACGCTGAATACGGTAAAGCCCTGGCTTTTGTACTTGTCGTACACTCTGACGACATTGGGGTTCTCGCGCCGGCAGGGCCCGCACCAGCTCGCCCAGAAATCGAGCAGCACGACCTTGCCTTTGAGGTCGTTGAGGGAATACTGCTTACCGTTGGGGCTCGGCAGGGTAATGTCCGGGGCAGGCTGGCCAACCTGGATCAGCTGGGCGGCCATTTCTGCCTGATACTGGCTTTCTACAGCGGAGATAAACTTGGCGTATTCCTGCGCCATCTCCCCGTTGGGGTTCTGGGTAGTAAGTTTGTCCATCGCCTTTTTATGAGTGTCGATGAATTGTCCGTTGGCGCCAAGCGAGCGGTAGGCGACAAATGCGCCGAGCGTGGGGTTGCTTACGGTATCCACAAAGGTGGCGATATCTTCCGCGCTGGCCTGGCGGGCGAAAAGCTTACTCATGATGCCGGCAAGGGCCTGGCTGTCTTTGGAGCCTTTTATATTGACAGCATAGGTGTGTATGCTGTTGAGGTCGCCGTTGACCTCTACCTTCTTTTCCGTGCCATCGAGCACCAGGTTGATGGATTTGGCGCCCAGGCGCAACTGATAGATGCCTGCCTGCAGCCCCTCGGGAAACTGGAATTCGAAATGGCCGTTGCCGTCGAGGTCAACCTTAGCAAGGATATTGCTGGCCTTGCCGATCATGACCTGGTCCAGGAAGGCCTGCATTGCGGCCGGCGCATTTTGTACTGTCCCTTCGATCACGGTGCCTTTTACAGCCGTACTGCACTGCGAACCAATCAAGGCTATTGCACTGATAATGAATAGTATACCGATTTTTTTCATGCCCAACAGGATTTTTGATATAGTTGTAAGAACAAGTTTTAGACCTCCATTGTAGCGGCCGATGCCTGGCCATAGGCTTTTGCCCAGTCTGCTACCGAACCGTAATCTTCCTCGTCGATCAGGATATGGCTGCCTGCCACTTCGCCTATTTTAGTAAATGAAACATTCTGAGCATTTAGATAGTTGACCAGTTCATCCTCCGACTCCTGGGTAACGGTGACGAGTATCCGGCTCTGGTTTTCGCCGAAAAGATAAGCGTCTTTTCGGAAATTCGTGTCCGTTTCGGCTGTAAACCCAAGGCCCCTTGGCATGGCGGATTCGAGCAATGCTACGAACAGCCCGCCTTCGGAAATATTATGAGCAGACTCTATCAGGTTCTTTCGGATCAGCCTTTTCATGTTGAGTTGTACTTGGTATTCCTCATCCAGGTCGAAAACCGGCGCTGGCGCGTACTGTATGCCGTGCACGTGCCGCAGGTATTCTGAACTGCCGAGGTCGTTGTGCGGTGTGCCGATCATATAGATCTGATGGCCGGGAGCCTTGAAATCCAGGGTCATTTGTGTGCTGACATCTTCCAGCATTCCGGCCATGCCGATGATGGGAGCAGGGTAGGGCGCTCCTTTTTTCGGTATGGTGTCAAAGGTGGCCTCGCCGCCGCTCACCGGGATATTGAGCTTTTTGCAGGCCTCGCCGATACCTTTCACGGCCATAACGAATTGCCAGTACAATTCAGCGCCCGATGAGCCTCCAAAGTTCAGGCAGTGCGTAAGGGCCAATGGTTCACCGCCCGAGCAGACAATATTGCGGGCTGCTTCCGCTACGGCGATCAACGCCCCGGTATAGGGGTCCGCAAATGCATAGGCGGCGTTGCCACGCATCGCTGCCGCCAGGGCGCTCCGGCTGCCTTTGATCCGGAGCAGGGCAGCATCGGAAGGCCCAATGGCGCTCATGTTGTCAATACCTGCCATGGTATCGCACTGTTCGAAGGCCCAATGCCTGGATACCACGTTGGGGGAACTGAACAGCTTCCAGGCTGCCTCTATGTAGCTGTCTGGCTTCGGGATATGGGACAGCTTATATCTGGCGACCTTGCTCAGATATTCGGGTTTTGCCAATTCGGGTTGATGAACGGGAGTTCCTCCGCCAGATACTAGCGCAGAGGCTTCCAGCTCCGTTACACACTCACGGTGGTGATAGCATTTCAGTATCCCGTTTGAGTTAAGCTCGCCGATCTGTTCGCAGGCCAGGCCCCATTTTTCAAAAACCTCGTAGCATTCACTTTCGCGCCCGTTTACGCCTATGGCCAGCATGCGTTCCGGGCTTTCGGAGAGCAGGATCTCGAAAGCTTTCAGGCCGCCCTGCCGGGTGGGCACCTTGCTCAGCTCTATGTGCATGCCCATCCGGAACCTGGTGCACATAAGTGCGGCAGCACGGGCCAGGCCCGCAGCCCCAAGGCTTTGCATCGCAGTTATTACGCCCAGCAGAAGGGCCTCCTGTGTAGCTTCCAGAAGTAGTCTTTCGTAAAAAGGAGCGCCAACCTGTACAGCCGGTGTCATTCCGCCAGGCTCATCGACGAGGTTCGCTGTTGCAAGGGCAGTGTTATTTGCGCCGTCCTTACCCGTAGGCTGCCCCACAATGAACACAGGGCTGCCGGCCTTTGGGGCTTTAGCCTGTACCGTTTCACCAATCCACACCAGCCCTGCCGACATCATATTCGCCACGATGCCCTCGTTGTAGCAGTCGTAAAAAAAGGCCCCTCCGCCGACGGCCGGAACACCTATATTGTTGCTATAATCGCCAATGCCTTTGATAATGCCGCGCAACAGCTTCCTGGTGCTGCTGCGTTCGATGTCGCCCAGGCGTAGCGCATACAGAGCGGCCACCGGGCGCGCGCCCGTAGCGACAATGTCCTGGTGCATGTTTCCCATAGCAGAAACGGCGCCCAGGTAAGGCTCGATACTGGAAAGATAATTGTTCTGCCCGGCCTTAAAAACGCAGGCCCAGCCATTCCCCATATCGACAGAGCCAACAGCCCCTGTGCCGGGCCCGGCAGACAGGGCAACTCCGGCATGCGGCAATGCCTTCAGCCATTGAACGGCATTTGAGTAGGCGCGGGCCTCCGGCAACATCGCGGCATAAATGCAGAGCTCCGTAAAGCTTGGCGTGCGCTCCATGGCCTTGAGTATACTCTGGTATTCTTCACTGCTCAGCCCGAGCTTGTTTGCTACTTCGACCGTGATGTGAGGTTCGGTGGCCTGCATGACGTACCCGCTTGAATTTTGAAAGCACAAAGATAACGAAGTCTGCGAAGAAACTTTACCGGATCAGATAGTTGACATAGAAAAACAACACCAGGAAAACCCACAGCCCATCGAGGAAATGCCAGTATATAGTAAGCAAGCGGAGCCTCAGCTTTTTGTCCGGGTCGGAGAAATAGACCAGCGCACTGACCGGTTCTTTCATAAGCTTACGGGCCTTCCATAAAAAAGCAGCCAGAAAAGGGAGCCCGGCGATGACGTGAGCGAAGTGCAGGCCGGTGATCACATAGAGATACCCGGCGGAATTGTCGGTGTGGAGGAAGACCTGCTGGCCGAACAGTTGAGCCCAGCCCAAGGACTGCATAACAAGGAAGAACAGCGACAACAGAATCGTAACGTAAAGTGCGCGCTGATAGTTTCTGGAATCGTCTGCCACATAGGCCCTTTTGGCCCACACCATAGTGACACTGCTACTCAGAAGGATCAGGGTGTTAAAGATGAAAATACCCGGCAGCCGGAGTGGAGGGATGTGGTTTTGGGCACGGGTGTAGATGAAAGCTACAGAGAAAGCCAGAAAAAGCGCGCTAATGCCCAACAGTAGCAGTGCCAGCATTACATTGTAGGGGTGAAAGGCAAACGACTGGTATTCGTTGAATGCGTCGCTGGCATACCTGCCTTTTTTTTCCGGGCTTTGTTCGC
This sequence comes from Lewinellaceae bacterium, assembly GCA_020636255.1. Classification (GTDB taxonomy): domain Bacteria; phylum Bacteroidota; class Bacteroidia; order Chitinophagales; family Saprospiraceae; genus JACJYE01. Next base: position 55,141 of record JACJYE010000004.1, on the reverse strand, counting down.
TCATGTCCACTTCGTATTTTGCGTATATGACACACCCTCAAAATTAATGTGTTTCGCCGGCCCGCTCTTTTTTTCCGGGCTTATCTTTTGTTTTTACCCCAAAATGCTCTTTTGAAAGGGTAACCAGACAGCCGGAGAATGGTTCAGAAGCCATCTCTAAAAACCAACAAAATAGCTAAATTTGGCCTTATGAAATGCCCAAACTGCCAGACGAATTTACCTGCCGGCGCGCGGTTCTGTTTTTCCTGCGGCGCGCCACAGCCACAGCCTGGCCCTCCTGGAGAGCCACCTCCGAAGCCATGCGTCGACCTTAGCGGTAATGTGGAACAGCAGCTCGCGGAACAATTCCTCCACGCCTTGCGCAAGAGGGTGGAAGAAGAACACAACGCTGCGCGCTTCCAGGCCTATTCCGAACGCCTCTACGAATCGGGGTTTCGCGATACCGTATTCCGGCGTTCGGCCCAGCTGGCGGAAGAACTGCAGGCGCTTTCCCGCCAGGCCAGGGCCGATGCGCGCCGCATCAACCGCAGTGTGGCGTTGCTTTTTGAAGGGCTGCTGGATTATTTCGTCATTCATTTCTGCAAAGACATCAATGAGGTGCAATTGCCCGAGGCCATCCTGAAATTCGAAGGCCTCGAATGGCATGAGATCAACCTTTTTGATATGATCCTGGCCCACTTGGATTTTGAGCATGAACCTGAAGAAAAGGCCTATACCGGCCTGCTGAAAATGCCGGTAGATAAACTGAAAAACGCTGGTAAGTTTTTCCTTTTTCCCGAGCGGGCCGAACGCATCCTTTTTATCTGTGACCAAAGCCTGCTTGGGTCCTGTAAAGAGGGGTTCGCAATGACCGAAAAAGCCCTGTACTGGAAAGCCCAGTTGCAAACGGCCCGCAGAGCCGGTTATGAAAGCCTTCAGGATATCAGAAGGGAAAAGGACTGGCTGTTGATCAACGGCCATTTTTTCCACGCTTCGCCTTCCCTCGACCTGAAAATGCTTCGCCTGTTGCGCAAGATCAGGCTGCTGCACCCTTTGTGAGTTACACCGCAACACATCCGGATAGATACAGGCCTGGATTTGTAGGAAAGCCGAAAATGTCCTTTCTTTGCCTGGCATTTGGATAGAGTAGGCCAATATGCTGAACAAGGCTTTGCGGCAACTGTTAAAAATGCAGTACTTGTTTTTTGAGGATTCCTTATCTTTAAAGAAATTATTCATTGGCCGACACCCAGTTCGTAACGGCAACAAATGTAAATCAGAACCAGGTTATGGATACAGTAACGGAAAACAAGAAAAACGCCGGGAAAAGGAAAACCGACAAGCAGGGGTACAGCAAGGAAATGTATCTCAGCTGGTACGAGTTGATGTTGCGCATCCGCCGCTTCGAGGAGCGCGCCCTGATGATGTATGGACAGCAAAAGATCAGAGGGTTCTGCCACGTATATATCGGTCAGGAAGCTGTAGCGGCCGGCATTGAATCCGCTATCAGAAGGGAAGACGCCATCGTAACGGCCTACCGCCAGCACGGTACGGCATTGGGCCGCGGCTGTTCCTCCCGGGAATGTATGGCAGAGCTCTTTGGCAAGGCCACAGGCATCGTAAAAGGTAAAGGTGGCTCAATGCACTTCTTTTCTTCCGAGCACCGCTATTTTGGCGGCAATGGCATCGTCGGCGCGCAGATCCCCATCGGCACCGGCATCGCTTTCGCCGAGAAATATAAAGGCACCGATAACCTCTGCGTCACCATGTTCGGCGATGGCGCCGCCCGCCAGGGAGCCCTGCACGAATCGTTCAACATGGCCATGAACTGGAAACTGCCCGTGCTCTATATCGTCGAAAACAATGGTTATGCAATGGGCACCAGCGTCAAGCGCACCAGTAATGTCGTCGAATTGTACAAAATGGGCGCGTCTTACGATATCCCCAGCGAGCCGGTTGACGGTATGAACCCCGAGGCAGTACACGAGGCCGTGAGCCGCGCTGCCGAGTACATCCGTGCAGGCAATGGCCCTTACTTCCTGGAGATCCGCACCTACCGCTATAAAGGGCACTCGGTGTCCGACCCCGCCAAATACCGGACCAAGGAAGAAGTACAGGAATACCAGGAGCGCGACCCGGTTAAGATCACGGAAAAAATGATCCTCGATAACAAGGTCGCTTCGGAGGCGGAGATCAAGGCCATACAGGACAAGGTCAAGGAAGAGATCCTCGAAGCTGTCAAGTTTGCCGAAGAATCTCCATATCCGGACCCCGCCGAACTGTGGAACGATAACTACACACAGGCAGACTATCCTTATATCCGGGATTAAAACCTGTTCAGGGCCTGAAAGCGGCGATGAGGCTTTTGCTCCATCGCCGTTTTTTTGTGCCAAACCGGTGGCAGAAACAAAACTTTATTTATTTTTGCGTGGCTTTTTAAAAACGGCCCAAAATTAACGAGAAAAATGGCAAGAAGAAAAAGGACTTCAAAACAGGCAGACGAGACACTGGTCGATATTGTTGAGGTGCGGGATTCCGCGCAGAACTTTTTTGACGATAACCAGAAGCTGGTCTTCGGCCTGTTGGTCGCCCTGGTAGTGATCGTGGGCGGGTTTTTCGCATACAACAACTTTTACAAGAAACCCCGGCAGAAGGAAGCCGTTGAACAGATGTTCCGCGCACAGGAGCAGTTCGAACGCGACTCCTTCGCCCTGGCGCTGACCAACCCTGGCGGCGGCTACCTGGGTTTCCTGGACATCATCGACAAGTACAAAGGCACGGCGGCGGCTAATTCCGCCCGCTTTTATGCCGGTATTTCTTACCTCAACCTGGGGAAATACGAAGCGGCTATCGATTATCTTCAGCAGTTCAAGGCTGTGGGTGAAGTGACGCCCATCGCCAAATACGGCGCATTGGGTGATGCCTATTCCGAAATGCAGGATATGGACGCTGCCATGAAGAACTACAAAAAGGCGGTGAACGAAGAAGAGAACGATGTGCTGACGCCTTATTATCTCAAAAAGATCGGCATGCTGCACGAGCATAACGGCAATTTTGCAGATGCCAAAAAAGTCTACCAGGAGATCAAGGACAAATACCCCGCCTCACCCTCTGGCAGAGACATCGAGAAGTATCTGGCGCGCGTTGCCGCCAAAGGCTAAACAAGCCGTAATGCCTCTGGAAAAGGGCAGGGTTCCTGGTGGACTTTGCCCTTTTTCTTTTCCGGCTTTTCCCTATCTTTTGCTCATCATAAGAGCTTGTTTTTTGAGGATTCCTAAACCATAAATATCAACGCTATGGCAAGCGCATTGAAAAACCTTTCGTCGTACGACGAGCAGAACATTCCCGATGCAAAGGGTATCGTTTTCGGCATCGTGGTATCGGAATGGAACTCCGAGATCACCCACCAGCTTTACCAGGGCTGCTATGAGGCCCTGGTTAAGCACGGCGCTAAGGAAGAGAATATTCACGTCATTCAGGTACCCGGCTCCTTTGAACTACCGGCCGGCGCACGTATGGTGGCCGACCGTTTTAAGGCCGATGCCGTCATCTGCCTGGGCTGCGTGATCAAGGGCGAGACCAGCCATAATGAATATATCAACTATGCAGTGGCCAACAGCCTGGCCAACCTCAGCATGATGTTCGGCAGGCCTTTCGTTTTTGGCGTCCTGACACCGGATACCCAGGAGCAGGCCCTCGACCGGGCCGGTGGGAAACATGGCAATAAAGGCGTGGAGGCGGCCGTTACCGCCATACGTATGGCCGCACTACGCAGGGAGCTGGGCGGTGCGAAATCAAAAATAGGATTCTAATGCATTGATAATCAATGCGTAATATTCAAATATCTGCACAGGCATGAAAATCACCGTTGTAGAGAGCGGAACACTGCAACTCGATGGCGGCGCCATGTTCGGCGTCGTCCCCTGGCAGTTGTGGCGGCGCCTGAACCCACCTGATGAACGGAACCGCTGTACCTGGGCGCTTCGCTGCCTGCTGATTGAGGCCGGCGACAGGAAAATATTGGCTGATACCGGCATTGGTGACAAGCAGGACGCCAAATTTCAGGGCCATTTTGGCGTCGGGCAGAGTGGGGTAGTGGAGGCCCTCGCAGCCGTGGGCCACGAAGCGGATAGCATTACCGATGTATTGTTGACACACCTGCACTTTGACCATGCCGGCGGCGCCGTCCGCAAAAGCGAAGCCGGCAAACTCGTGCCTGCCTTTCCCAATGCTACTTACTGGTCTAATGAGCTTCATTACAACTGGGCCCTTTTCCCCAACGCCCGGGAGAAAGCTTCCTTCCTGCCTGAGAATTTCGAGCCGCTGAAGGCTGCCGGCGTCCTGAAGTTCATCGATGTGCAAAAGGACGACCTGGAATGGCTCGATGGAATTTCCATCCGATTCGTATACGGCCATACGGAGGCGATGATGCTACCCATTTTCCACCATCAGGATAAGACGGCTATTTTCTGCGTGGATGTCATCCCTTCTTCCTTCCACATCGGAATGCCTTATGTCATGGCCTATGATGTACGCCCCCTCATTACGCTGGAGGAGAAAGGCCGCATCCTGGAAGAGGCTGTTTCCGGCCGGCAGCACCTGGCTTTTGCCCACGACCCGCACACACCCTGTATCAACGTGTTCCGTTCGGATAACGGCAGGATTGAAAAGGGTGAAGCGGTGAATCTGGAAAGCCTTTTCACTTTCTAAACCCTCGTAGCCCTATGCCGGAGCAGATGGTCGGCCAGTACCAAAGCGGCCATAGCCTCTACAATAGGTACTGCGCGGGGCACGACACAGGGGTCGTGGCGCCCTTTGCCCTCAACGTTTACCTTTTCCCCTGCTTCATTCACGGATTCCTGAGGGGCGACGATGGTGGCCACGGGTTTGAAGGCTACACGGAAGTATATATCCATGCCGTTGGAGATGCCGCCTTGTATCCCGCCCGAGTGGTTGGTCCTGGTGCGAATGGCGCCCCCATCGCTGTAAAAAACATCGTTGTGTTCGGAGCCGCGCATGCGTATACCTCCGAAGCCGGAACCGTATTCAAACCCCTTGGCGGCGTTGATGCTTAGCATCGCTTTGCCAAGGTCGGCATGTAACTTGTCGAATGCCGGCTCTCCCAGGCCCGGAGGGCAGCCGCTGGCCACGCAGCTAACGACACCCCCAATGGTGTCGCCTGCTTTGCGGACTTCCCGGATGAGCGATTCCATCTGGGCGGCCATTTCCACATCAGGGCAGCGCACGGGGTTGGACTCCGTTTGGGCCAGGTTGAGATCCTGGTAGCCCTGTCTGAGCTGCAGGTGCCCCACCTGGCTGACATAGGCCTGGATGCGGATGCCTTCGTGCATGAGGAAAAGCTTGGCGACTGCGCCCGCCGCTACGCGGGCGGCCGTTTCGCGGGCGGATGAGCGCCCGCCGCCCCGATAGTCCCGGATGCCATACTTGGCCTGGTAGGTATAGTCAGCATGAGACGGCCTGTACTTGTCGGCGATATGGCTGTAATCTCCGGATCGGGCATCGGCGTTAAAAATGGCCATGGCTATGGGCGTACCGGTGCTTTTCCCTTCGAAGACGCCGGAAAGGACCTCTACCTTGTCCTCTTCCTTGCGCTGTGTGACAATGGCCGATTGCCCGGGCCGCCGGCGCGCCAGCTCCGACTGGATAAAGGCTTCGTCGATGGCCAGCCCGGCGGGGCAGCCGTCGAGCACAAGCCCGATAGCCCTGCCGTGCGATTCGCCGAAGGTGCTTATTCTGAAAAGTTGCCCGAAGGAGTTACCTGCCACGCTGTTTTTTTTGTTTAAGCGGCAAAGTTAAAAAAAGCAGGGCCAAGATGCTGGAATTCTTTGGAACTCTGCCGCTCACAAATTGTTTCTACCTTTGTACTGATCAAAATGTAATGCTGCATGCTACTGCTACCGAGAGACCTGTTCGAGAAACTGGAGTTTGACAAGGTACTGGAACTGCTGGAAAAGGAATGCCTGGGGGAATTGGGACAGGAGGCCGTGCGGGCGATAACGCCCATCACACGCCTGGGGTCCATTGAGAAGCGGCTGGAAGAGGCCAGCGAATTCAAAAGGACATACGAACAGAACGAGCGGTTCCCCATCGCCGTTTATCACGATATTTCCGAAGAGCTGAACATGCTGGAGGTCGAAGGGTACGTGCTTCCCGAAGAAGGCCTGCAGAACATCAACATTCAGCTGCGCAACATCCGTGATATCTTCCACTTCTTTTATACTTCGCGCCGCGAATCTTTCCCCACCCTGTACGCCATCGTGCGCAAGGCGAGCTTTGAGGACGGGCTGATCGAGGCCATCGAACGCGTCATCGACGAGGAGGGCAATATCAGGGCCGATGCTTCGCCGGAGCTTCTGAAGATACGCAAACAGATCACTTCGCGGCAGAAAGAGCTGGACCGGCAATTTCGCATCATCATCAACGAATACCGCACCAAAGGCTGGCTTACCGATAATGTGGAAAGCTTCCGCAACGGCCGGCGGGTGCTGAGCGTACCGTCAGAACACAAACGCAAGATCAGGGGGATCATCCATGATGAATCCACCACCGGGAAAACGGCCTTTATCGAGCCGGAGGCTATTATCGAGATCAATAACGATATTTTCGACCTCGAGACTGACGAGCGCCGCGAGATCTACCGGATACTCAAGGAATTGAGCGCTCAGCTGCGGCCTTATGTCCCCCAGATGCGCTTGTACCAGGATATTCTGGTGCGCTATGACGTCATACAGGCCAAGGCCCGGCTGGCCATGCAAATGGATGCCTACCAGCCGAAACTGGTGGATAAGCCTCATTTCGGCATCCTGAAAGGCCGCCACCCTCTGCTTTACCTGAAAAACAAAAAGCTCGGCCGGGTAACCGTGCCGTTCGACTTTCAGCTTTACGGCGGCAACCGCATCCTGATGCTCAGCGGCCCCAATGCCGGCGGCAAGTCCATCACCCTGAAATCGGTGGGCCTGATACAGCTCATGCTCCAGTCGGGCCTGCTGGTCCCTGTAATGGACGGTTCGGAAATGGGGGTGTTTCACCATGTCTTTGCCGATATCGGCGACCAGCAAAGCATAGAAGATGACCTGAGTACGTATAGTTCGCGACTCGAGAACATGCGCAACTTCCTGGAAAAGGCCAACAGGGAGACCCTCGTGCTCATCGACGAATTCGGCTCCGGGACCGACCCGAAGATCGGCGGCGCAATTGCGGAAGCTATCCTGAAGGAGCTCAACGAAAAAAAGGCCTTTGGCGTCATCACCACGCACTATTCCAACCTGAAGATCTTTTCCTTTAAGGCAAAGGGCATCGTCAACGGTTCGATGTATTTTGACAAGGAGAGCCTTTCTCCGACCTACGAGCTTCAGGTAGGCCGCCCCGGTTCATCCTACGCTTTTGAGATCGCCCAGAAAAGCGGCCTGAGCAAGAAAGTGCTGGACTACGCCAAACACCGGACCGGAAAAAACGAAAAGGCCGTCGACCAGCTGCTGGTCGACCTGCAGCAGGAGAAACAGGAACTGGAAGAACAGCTACGGCTGATGAAGGAACAGCAGGACAAGCTCGATAAGCTCATCAAGAACTACGAGCAGTTGCACCGGGAGCTGGAGTTCCGCCGCAAAAAGATCAAACTGGAGGCCAAGGAGCAGGCCTTACAGCAGGCAGCACGCGATAACAGGGAATTTGAAAAGGTGATCAGGGAGCTCAAGGAAGAACAAAACCTGGAAAAGGCCAAGGAAATCGCTGTACACGTCAAGGAAGAGCGCCAGAAACTGGCTGAGGAGATCTCCGGCCTGCGCGAGGCCATCTATTACCAGCCGCCGAAGCCCAGTGAAAAAGAACAGGAGATCAAAGCCGGGGATTATGTCAAACTGCGCACCGGCGGCGCCACCGGCCTTGTCGAATCCATTGGGCGCAATAAGGCGGTGGTCCAGATTGGCGAGATGCGGATGAGCATCCATCTGCGCGACCTGCAGCACGCCAAAGCGCCTTTGGAAGTACAGGGTGCGAAAGGCGTACAGGCCGACATGGACGCCCTGGGCGGTTTTCAGTCCAAGATCGACATCCGAGGCATGCGGTACGACGAAGCGCTAAAGGTCGTAGAGGATTTTATGGACCAGGCCCTGCTTTCCAATACCCTGCACCTACGCATTGTGCACGGGAAGGGGAACGGAGTATTGCGCAATGCCGTGCGAAAGAAGCTCAGGGAGTACAATATCAACATGGACATAACCCACCCGGAGCCGGAGCTGGGCGGAGACGGCGTTACGCTGGTGGAGATACTTTGAGCGTACTGGCTCTAATACAACCGCAAAGGCATAGAGCACGCAGTTATTCGGTGCGAACCTTTGCGTGCTCTGCGACTTTGCGGTTATTCGTTCAGGCCTCCGAAGAGCAGCTATCAGAACATTTCCGTAGCAGCGAAATGGAAACTACCTTCGCGTTGGGCGTTTTCATCGGAATCAGCGCCGTGAACGGCGTTCTCTCCAATGCTGGTAGCAAAAAGCGCGCGGATGGTGCCGGGTGCTGCCTTTGCCGGGTCGGTAGCTCCGATGAGTTCACGGAAGCTGTCGACCGCATTATCTTTTTCAAGGATAGCAGCTACGATAGGGCCGGAAGACATAAAATCGACCAGCTCCTGATAGAAGGGCCGTTCCTTGTGCACTTCGTAAAATGCTCCGGCTTTTTCGGGTGAAAGCTTGGTGAGTTTCATCGCAACGATCCGAAAACCGGCCTCGTTGATCTTGGCCAGAATGGCGCCGATGTGGCCCGCCTTAACGGCGTCGGGCTTGATCATGGTGAAGGTCTTGTTACCTGCCATTGTTCCTATTATCTTTTTTGTGATTTCAAAAAGCGGTGCAAAAGTAAACAAACGGCCTTAATCGGGCTAACAGGGCGTATGATATTTTGGTTAAATTGACAATTTTTGGCATTTTCGCACCCTGATCTCATTAGGTATGATGGAGAACATAGCGGAATTAAAGGCTTTTCTAAGCTTTCCCCGGGATATAGCCATTGTTACGCACCGCAATCCCGACGGTGATGCCATCGGCTCCTCTCTGGGGCTGTACCACTTTCTCAAAGAGCAGGGGCATGGTGTAAACATGATCTCTCCTTCAGAATACCCGGATACTTTCGCCTGGATGCCGGAGATCCAGAAGATGGCCATCTATGATGTGGACCCCGATCTCGTCAGGAACATCATCGAGCGTTCCGATATTATATTCTGCCTGGATTTCAACGCCCTCGACCGCATCGACAAAGTGGGGGAGATCATAGCCCCGGCCAGGGCGCGCAAGGCCATGATCGACCACCATCTCTATCCGGAGCCTTTTGCCGATTTCGTCTCTTCGGACACTTCCGCCAGCTCCACCTGTGAGCTAGTGTTCGAATTTATTAAGGAAATGAACGGCATGCGCTACATGACGCCCCTGATCGGAGAATGCCTTTTCACAGGAATCCTTACGGATACAGGCTCCTTCAAATACAGCACTTCCGCTAAGCTGTACCGCATCGTGGCCGAGCTGCTGGAAGCAGGAGTGGACGATTATAAGGTCCAGGACCTGATCTTCAACAGCCTCAAGGAAAAACACCTGCGGCTGCTGGGACATTGCCTGAACAACAGGATGGAGATACTGGAAGAATATAATACGGGTATCATCACCCTTACTAAAGAGGATTATGCTAACTTTGACATTCAGCGGGGAGATACGGAAGGTATCGTCAATTACCTGTTGAAAATCAAGAATGTCAAAATGGCAGCCTTTATCACCGAGCAGCCTACCATTGTTAAGATATCCCTTCGATCCAAAGGAGATTTCTCCGTCCAGGAGATTGCCCGGCGCCACTTTAAAGGAGGCGGACACCGGAATGCTTCAGGCGGATATTCTTTTCAATCGCTTCAGGCCACAGTATTGCGGTTTAAAAACCTGCTGCCCCGGTACAGGCTCCAATTGATGGCCTGAACGGCAGCGCCTGAAGCGGCTTTCCATGTTTATGATTTAATAACAACCTATATAATTTACAACTTATGCGAATTTCCTTGCTTTTCGCTGCAATAATTGCTCTTGCTGTGGTTTCCTGCCAGAAAGAGAGCAAACGGCTCAAGACCTCTCATGGTTATGAGTACGTCAAGCATACCAACGTCGATGGCCCCGTGCCCGAAGTTGGGGACTATGTTTATTTCCATGCTCAGATGCGCAACGGCGACAGCGTGCTGTTCGCCAGCCGTGCGCAGGCAAAGCCTCCTTTCCTCCAGATCCCCGCTGAAAGTGACCCTAACCGCCCCGTTTCACCGGTTGAAGATGTGCTGAGGGTAATGAGCGTAGGAGATAGCGTCACGATCTTCATTAATATCGATACATTGCCGAATAAACCGCGTGGCTTCGAGAACGCCAGCGAGATGCTGTACGATGTCGTCATGCTGGAGGTCAAGTCGGCCAGCCAGTTTGAAGAAGAGGCGCGGAAACACCAGGAGGAAGAAGATGCTTTGGCCTCCGCTACGCGCGCCCGGGCGGGCGAAGTGGCCAGCCTGGCGCAGGAAACCCTTAAGAAATATAATGCGGGGAGCCTGAAAGACGAGCTGAAGGAAACGCCTTCCGGGCTTAAATATATCATCCATGAAGAAGGTACAGGCCCGCAGGCAGAGCCGAATAAAGTCGTGACGGTCAATTACTACGGTATGCTGACAGACGGCACGATGTTCGATAATTCGTTCGACGAAGGGCACCCCATCTCTTTCCCGCTCGGCCAGGGCAGGGTCATCCCGGGATGGGATGAAGGCATCGGGCTGTTAAAAGAAGGCGCCCGAGCCACGCTTTTCATCCCCTACCAGCTGGCCTACGGCGAAGCCGGCCGCCCGCCGCGCATTCCCGAAAAAGCAGAGCTCGTTTTCTATGTGGAGCTGACGGACGTCCAGTAAACAAGCTCTAAAAGCCTTTCCCCGGGCGGCAGGGAATTTTTCTGCCGCCCGGGGCGTTTAGCATTGACGGATGGCCGAGCATTTTCAACTTTTGCTCCCTCCAAACAAGCTCTAAGTTTGGCCCATCGCTACCTGAATTTTTCATTAACCCAAAAGCGGATGCCGCAACGCTCCGCTAAAAAACGCTAAGGAGGTTCATCATGACTCTGGACCAACTCAAAAGCCTGAAAGGGCGCCTCCTCATTTTAAGGAGGTATCTTTGACGTCGATAACCGCTTATTGCAGATCGAAGAAAAAGAACAGCTTTCCCTTGACCCAAACTTTTGGGATGACCCCGCCAAGGCAGAGGTTATCCTTAAAGAATTAAAGAGCCACAAGAAATGGGTGCAATCCTATGAGGCCGTAAGCACGCAGGTCGATGACACAGAGGTGCTTTTCGAATTCCTGCGTGAAGGCGAAGGCTCTGAAGCAGAAATGGATGCCAAGTACGAAGAGGCCCTGGCAGCCGTGGAAGACCTCGAATTCCACTCCACGCTCAACAAACCCGAAGATGAGCTGAGTGCTATCCTGGAGATCAACTCAGGCGCCGGCGGCACCGAGGCCTGTGACTGGTCGGGTATGCTCTTACGCATGTACGTGATGTGGGCAGAACGGCAGGGTTACAAAGTCTCCGAACTCAACCGCCAGGATGGTGATGTGGCCGGTATTAAATCCGTCTCCCTGGAGATCAACGGTGATTTCGCTTACGGCCTGCTTAAGGGAGAGAATGGCGTACACCGCCTGGTACGCATCAGCCCTTTCAATTCCCAGGGCAAACGCATGACTTCCTTTTCTTCCGTTTTCGTCCACCCCATGATCGACGACCGCATCGAAGTGGAAGTTAACCCCGCCGACCTCGATTGGGATACTTTCCGCTCCAGCGGCGCCGGTGGCCAGCACGTCAACAAGACGGAATCGGCAGTGCGTGTACGGCACATACCAAGTGGTATTGTGGTGGAATGCCAGCAGGAACGCTCTCAGCACATGAACCGGGATAAGGCCATTCAGATGCTGAAATCCCGCCTGTATGAGCTGGAATTGGAAAAGCAGCTGAAGGAACGGGAGAAGATCGAAGCTTCCAAGATGAAGAATGAATGGGGGTCCCAGATCCGTAGTTATGTGCTGGATGACCGGCGCGTCAAGGACCACCGGACGAACTACCAAACCAGCCAGGTTGATGCAGTGCTGGATGGGAACCTCGATGAGTTCCTGAAAGCATTTCTGATGAACAGCGCCGTCGAGAGCTGACCCGGCAATTCAGGCGTATTTTCTGCTTAGGAATCCTCTAAAAAATGAGCGACAGCCTTGAACGCAACGATCCCGACACCATCCGTGGCCACCTACTCCAGGGTATTTAGGCTGGCCCAATGGGCAGCTGTTGCCGTATTTCTGGCCAGGAGCTGGCAACATATCTACTGGGACGCCCCATACCGGGCCTTGTTTTGGGACGAAGCCTGGCTCAAGTGGCTGGTGGAAGGTGTATTTGGCCTCGACTGGCGTACGTACGTGACCAGCCCTGACACCGACCGGCTTATCCAGGCCCTGGTGACGGGAACCGGGATTTTTTATCTGCTCTGTGCCCTGGCTGCTATTTTCATTAACCGCCTGGGCCGGCCCGGCAGAATAGTGTTATGGATGGGCAGCGCCAACCTTATCCTGCTGGCTTTCCTGTATTGCAAAGAAAAATTCCTGTTTAGCGGCCAGTTTTTCGAATATACGCTACAATGGAGCACGCCTTTGTTCCTGGCCATCCTCGCCCAAAAAAAGTCGATAGGCCCCGGGCTCGTCCTGTGGATGAAAATAGCGATTGCGCTCACTTTTACCTGCCATGGGCTATATGCTGTCGGGTACTATCCCAGGCCGGGGCAGTTCATGGAAATGGTGATGAATATCCTTCCCCTGGACGAAGCGGGCGCCCGGCAGTTCCTGATCGGTGCGGGCATACTGGATTTTGTGGCTAGTGTGCTGGTCTTCTGGCCGGGGCAGGCTGGCAGGCTGGCCCTGGCCTATACGATCTTCTGGGGATTAGCCACCACGATGGCTCGCCTGCTGGCCTATTTCCACTGGAACCTTTGGGATAGCTGGGCTGAGCTATGGCTTCACGAAGTGCTGATGCGGCTTCCTCATTTTCTCATTCCGCTGGGGCTCTATATCCATCTATGGGGTGGGAGGGGGCTCCGCCGCTAGTGCCTTTTGGTGAGATGGCGGCTACTGCCTAATCTTCATCGATGTTTGCTTTTGCGGTGCTGCTTTGCCCTGCAAACTCTGCAAGGTGGAAGCCGAGCAGGTTGTCGATGGGTTTTTGTATGAAGATGCCGCTTAACATACCCCGCTCTTCCAGCACTGTTTGGATGATATCCTGAAAATGGTAGGCTACCGAACCGATAAAGTGTATGGGCAGAGAGAGGTGATTGTGGTATTTGCGGACATGGCGGTCAATGAATTCGGCGAAGGAATTGTACAGGAGGCGCTGAAAAAAGGGGTGCTCTTTGTGGTTTTTTATAAAGCGGGTGAAGGAAGCCAGGTATACATTTGGCGTTTCCTTCCCGTAGATATGGCCCAGCATGGCCTGTTTGCCGCCGGGGTATTCTTCATCAAGAGCAGCTTTCAGGCTTTCGGGAAATTCCCTGTAGAAATAGGCTCTGATCAGCGCTTTGCCGAGGTGGGTCCCACTGCCTTCGTCACCGACCAGATAACCGAGATTGGTGACGTTGTCTACTACCTTTCGGCCATCATAGCGGCAGGAATTGGAGCCCGTACCCAATATACAAGCTATGCCTGCCGATTTGCCACAAGTTGAACGGGCAGCGCCCAAAAGGTCGTGCTCTACCTCGACTTCGGCATTTACAAATACCCTGGCCAGCGCATCATAAACGTTCTTTTTGAGCTTGTCATCCCAGCAACCGGCGCCATAATAATACACAAACGCCGCTTCCTTTCTGACAGGGCTGTCACGGAAAGCTTTTTCTACCTCATTGCAGATGAGTTCGGTAGAATGGAAAACAGGGTTAAACCCCATCGTCGTGAGGCTTTGAACCTCTTCAGCCTCGTTGGCAATTTTCCAGTCGGCCTTGGTAGACCCGCTATCGACTACTACGATCATGGCGCCATATTGGTTGGTGCATAAAGGTAGTGTAATTTTTACACTAACTAAAAGGAATTTTCCAGATTAGTATGCCCGCAGGTCAGGCCAGTTGGCGAACAGCTTCATCGATGCGGCGAATGGCCTCGCGTAGTTCCGTTTCGGACGCGGCATAGGAGATCCGGAAGCACTTATCAGCTCCGAAAGCCGAGCCTGAAACGACGGCAACATGTGCGGTATGAAGGAGGTATTCGCTGAAATCATCAGCGTTTTGTACTTTCATTCCATTACCGGCCTTTCCAAAGTATTCGCTGATATCGGGGAAAATATAGAACGCGCCCTGCGGTTTGTTGACCTTCATGCCCGGGATTTGGCTGAGCAGCCCGATCACCATATCTCGCCTGTGGCGGAAGGCGTCACACATCTCGTGGGTTGGCGTCATATCGGAAAGCAGGGCGTGGGTTGCTGCTTTCTGGCCGAAAGAAGTAGCGCCGGAAGTGAATTGCCCCTGCATTTTGGAGCAGGCTTCGGCGATCCAGCCGGGGGCGCCGATATAACCAAGTCGCCAGCCGGTCATGGCAAAACCTTTTGAGAAACCGTTTACCGTAACGGTCCTGTCTTTCACTTCGGGGATGGCGCCGATGCTGGCATGCTTTCCGGTAAAGTTGATGTATTCGTATATCTCATCGGAAATAATGTAGACCCCTTCGTGGCGGGCGATAACGTCAGCGATGGCCTTGAGCTCGTCATAGGAATAAACCGAACCCGTCGGGTTGCAGGGCGACGAGAAAAGCAGGATGCGCGTACGCGGTGTAATGGCCTTTTCTACCTGGGCAGCCGTGGCTTTGAAATCCTGTTCGATACCGGCATGAACGAAAACGGGCACGCCGCCTGCCAGTTTTACGATCTCGGAGTAGGAGACCCAGTATGGCGAAAGGATGATCACTTCGTCGCCTTCGTCCAGCAGCGACAAAGCCAGGTTGGCTATGGATTGTTTGGCCCCATTGGAAACGACGATCTGGTTGATGCCGAACTCCATGCCGTTATCGCGCCGGAACTTCTCCTGGATCGCCTTGCGCAATTCCACCAGCCCCGGCACCGGTGTATATTTGGTATACCCATCATCGAGGGCTTTCTTAGCAGCTTCCTTGATATGCACGGGCGTGTCAAAATCAGGTTCGCCGAGGCTAAGGCTGATCACATCAAAACCCTGGGCCGCAAGGTCGCGGGCCTGCTGGGCCATTTTTATGGTAGCGGATTCCTCCATTTCCAGTATCCGCTGTGAGAGGTGTTGAATGCTTGCCATCGACATGTTCAAGTCCGGTTTTGTGACAGAAGAAATTTCGTATTGGCTGCAAAAGTAGGCTTTTTGGGAAGCATCTGCACTTTTTTTTTCTATATTCGGCACCAAATTTGTCCGTGATTCATGAGCCAAAGCAGAAAGAAACTACCCAAAAATAGAGAAGTTACGCCCAGGGCAGGAAGTGCCGTACCTCCCCAACCCGTGCCGGAAGATAAAGCATGGCCCACCACTTCGCCCCGCGACCCTTTGTACAAAAGGGCTTTTTTGTATTCCACCCTCGCTATGTTACTGATAACCATTGTGATGGCGCTGGGCAGCGGCATCAATGGCGATGACGAATACCAGAATGACTATTCGGAAAAGCTGGTCGACTATTACGCGGCCATGGGCGCCGATACGGCTGCGTTGTACATCGAAAAAGGGAATATGCACTTTTACGGCGGCTTTTTCGACCTGACAACCGGCCTGGTGAACCGGGCGCTGGGCCTCGACGAATTCGACTCGGGTTACCACCACACCCGCCATATCTTTAACGCGATCATGGGCGTACTGGCCATGTTGTTCATCGGGCTGTTCGCCAAAGAGGTTGCCGGCTGGCGGGTAGGCATACTCGCGCTGTGGATGGCCTTCCTGTCGCCCCGGTTCCTCGGGCACTCGCTGATGAACCCCAAGGACATACCTTTTGCGGCGGGGTTCGCCATTGCTACCTATTATATGGTTGTATTGCTCAGGGATATGCCACGGCCATCCTGGAAAAAAGCCCTGGGGCTGGCCCTGGGCATAGCCCTTGCCCTGGCCACCCGTGCCGGCGGGTTACTGCTCATCGCTTATCTGTTTCTCTTTGCCGGCCTGGATTTTCTGTATAAAAATGGCGTAAGAGGGATCGCCAGGCAGTGGCAGGCCCTCTTTAGCTATCTGGCCTTTGCATTGGGCGTGTCTCTGGCAGGGTATGTGCTGGCCATTCTCGTTTGGCCGGCGGCATTGGAGAACCCCATCGGGCACCCCCTTGCCGCGCTGACCGAGTTTTCCAAGCTGGGGGTCAAGATCAGGCTGCTTTTTATGGGTGAGAACGTCCTTTCGGATAACACAGCCTGGTATTATCCCATCCTGTGGATCGTCAAGACCATTCCGCTGTACGTATTGGTGGGCCTGGCGGGCAGCTTGTTCATCCTGCCGACCTTGCTGAAGCGCTACAATACCATCGCCGTATTGCTGGCCTATTTCGCAGCCGTTTTCCCCATTTTTTATGTCATCTACAAAAACTCCATCCTGCACGACGGCTGGCGGCACCTGATGTTCGTATACCCGAGCATGGTGGTGATAACCGCTCTGTTCTGGGGTACGCTGGAGCGCCTGCTTGTGGAGCACAGAAAGATACAGTACGCACTTTATGCCATAATAGGGCTGCTGGCGGCCGATGCCGTGCTGTTCATCGCCCGCAACCCGCATTACCCCTATGTTTACTTCAACCCGATAGGCGGGGGGATCAGGGGAGCTTTTGGGTATTACGAAACGGACTACTGGGGCGTTTCGGTAAAGCAGGCCATCGGCTGGCTGGACAAAGAGGGCATTATCAGCCCCGATATGCAGGATACGGTAATATTGGGAACCACCTTTTACTACAACCTCAGCCGGCAGACCCGCAAACAGTACAATGGTAAAGTAAAGGTCGAATACGTCCGGTACAATACGCGATACAACGAAGCCTGGGATTACGGTATTTTCCCTTCCCGGTTTATCAGGGGGGCGCACCTGCGGGCAGGCACCTGGCCCAACAGCAGGTCCGTCCACGCCATATCTGCTAACGGGGTGCCGCTGGCGGCTATTGAGAAAGATGAGGATAAGTACACCTACAGGGGGCAGCAGGCGATAAATGCACAGGACTACCAGCAGGCGGCCAACGCGTTTAACCAGGAAGTCGAGGCTCACCCCGATAATGAAGTCGCCTGGACGGGCCTTGCCAACGCCTACCTCAACCTGAGGCAGTACGACGAAGCCTTGCACGCTGCCAGGGAGGCGCAGATCGTAGCCCCCGGCACAGAAACAGCTTTGTTATATGAAGGCCTGGCCCACCTCTACAAAGGCGACGCCAGCAGTGCGCTCGATGCGTTGCAGGGCGCCGTACGGGTGAACGAGGAATACTATATCGCATACTATTACATAGGCTTGATCTACGAACAGGGCAACGATATGCGGCAGGCTTATGAGAATGCTCAGAAGGCCATTGAACAGAGCCCTGCTTTCAAACCTGCCTATGAGCTGGCAGCCCGCGCCCTGCGCGCGCTGGGCGATGAAAACAATGCAAAGGCCTACGAGGACGCGGCGCGAAAACTGTGACACCCCGGGATTAAATAAGCCCAGGCATGCCTCTGTATGTTGAGGGCTTGCTATTTTTGCGGCGACACGCCCGGATGGGCTCTTAAATGGGAAGAATCAAAGGCACATGAATTATAAGTTGTTGTTCCCGACTTACCGGAACAGATACCTGTTTATTCGCGACAATCTGAGGCTGCTGTCCCGGGAGCACCGTTTCGCACAGGCCCTGAACCTCGGCACGGGCGAAGGAGACTACGATAGCATGATCGCAGGCTTTTGCGGCCATTTGCAGGCCTGCGATATCAATGAACAGGATATACAGTTCGCCGCATCGTTGAACACCGGGGTGCCGAACCTGGAATACCGAATAGAAGATGCCCTTGCGCTCAGCTTCGCCGATAATACGTTCGGCCTGCTCATTTCCGTTGACGTGATCGAACATGTCGGAAGGCCCGAACGAATGGTGGAGGAGATCGGGCGTGTGCTCAAACCAGGAGGGATAGCGCTGGTTACCTTTCCTTCGCTTGAATTCCCCTTTACGTATGACCCCGTCAACCGTTTTCTGAGTTATTTCACCGACAAAAAGATCGCGCAGGGCGCTTATGCTTTTGGGCATGAATATCTGGTGTCTCCGGCTGATTTCCGTAGCTGGGCTCTCAAGAACGGCTTGGAGGTAGTACGGGAGCAAAACCTGAGCGGTTATCTCATCGGTTTCCTGGAAATGTACTGGACGGGGATTATCCAGCGCCTGTTCAAGGCCAATGCTGCAAACCTGTCTGAACAGGACAGCAAAAAGTCCGCTTTGCGCCCCAGTACCAAAGAACCACTGCTAGCCGGGCTTACCGATAGCATAATCCGCCTCGATACTGCCCTTTTCGGGCGAAGCCGCCGGTCTGTTGGAAAAGGGTTTATTATACAAAAAGCTCTTCCGAACGCCGGTTCGAAGCCATAACATAAACCTTGCTCTGCATGAAAGACAAACTCGACAACCTGCAACAAAAAATAAACGCTGCCTTGTCTGCCGGTGGCGAGAACCGGGTTGCCCAGCAACACAGCAAAGGTAAGCTGACAGCCCGTGAGCGGATACACTACTTACTCGACGAGGGCTCTTTCGAAGAGATCGGCATGCTGGTCACCCACCGCAGCAGCGATTTTGGAATGGATCAGCAGGTCTTCCTCGGCGATGGCGTCATTACCGGATACGGTACGATCAACGGCAGGCTGGTATATGTTTATGCCCAGGATTTTACGGTTTTCGGCGGCTCTCTTTCCGAGACCCATGCCGAGAAGATCTGCAAGGCCATGGACCTGGCCATGAAAAATGGAGCGCCGGTCATCGGGCTGAACGACTCAGGCGGCGCCCGCATCCAGGAAGGCGTAAGCTCGCTGGGAGGATATGCAGATATTTTCTATCGCAACGTAATGGCCTCGGGGGTCGTGCCTCAGATATCGGCAATCATGGGCCCTTGTGCAGGCGGCGCCGTATACTCGCCGGCCATGACGGACTTTACCATCATGGTGGAACACACCTCCTACATGTTCGTAACGGGCCCGAACGTCGTGAAAACGGTGACCAATGAAGAGGTCACTGCCGAGGAGCTGGGCGGCGCCTCTGCCCACGCCTACAAGTCGGGCGTTACCCACCTGACTGCTGCCAACGACCTGGAATGCATCAATAAGATCAAGCAACTGTTGAGCTATATCCCGCAGAACTGCGAGGACAGGCCCGCTTCGATACCTTATCAGGTGGGAGAGGAGTTCCGGGATGAACTTCGGGATATCGTACCCGAAAACGCCAACCATCCTTATGATATGCGGGAGGTCATACGCGGCATCGTCGATGGAGATTCTTTTTTCGAGATACACGAACACTATGCCGATAACATCGTAGTCGGTTTTGCACGTTTAGCAGGCCGCAGCATCGGAGTGGTTGGCAACCAGCCCATCAGCCTGGCGGGGGTGCTGGATGTGGGCAGTTCGAAAAAAGGAGCGCGTTTTGTGCGTTTTTGCGACTGTTTTAACATCCCGCTTCTGGTCCTGGTGGACGTCCCCGGCTTTCTGCCCGGCACCGACCAGGAATGGAACGGCATTATTGTCAACGGTGCGAAGCTGCTGTATGCATTCAGCGAAGCCACGGTGCCGCGCGTGACGCTCATCACCAGGAAAGCCTATGGCGGAGCCTATGACGTCATGAATTCCAAACATATAGGCGCTGACCTGAACTTTGCCTGGCCGATGGCGGAAATCGCCGTGATGGGCGCAAAGGGCGCTTCCGAGATCATTTTCCGCAAGGAGATCCAGGAAGCGGAGAACCCGCAGGCCATGCTCGCTGAGAAGGAAAGGGAATACCAGGAAAAGTTCGCCCATCCTTACCGGGCCGCCAGCCGGGGCTTTATCGATGAGGTGATCGACCCCAGGGATACGCGCCGCAAGCTCATCAAGGCTTTTGCGATGCTGGAGAACAAAGCGGCGGTGCTGCCCAGGAAAAAACACGGCAACATTCCTTTGTAATGCCTAAATTACGCTCTGCCTCCCGCTGTTCATTTATTTTCTCATGCCATGCCCAACCTGAACTATGGAGTATACACTGATAGAAGATGCTAATGCCCTCGATGCCTTTTACCGAAGCCACAGGCAGCTTTCCTGGATCGCCTTCGACACGGAATTCGTTGGCGAAAAACGTTATGTGACGAGCCTATGCCTCATCCAGGTGTATTCGGAAAAAGGAGTTTTCCTGATCGACCCGCTCCGCCTGAAAGATATCGGCCCCTTTCTGGATTTGATCACCAACCCGGCGATCACTAAGATCACCCATGCCGGCGATAACGATTACAGGCTTTTGAATAATCTTTACGGCATACTGCCCAAAAATGTATTTGACACCCAGGTCGCAGCGGCCTTTCTGGGGTATAAATACCCTGTGTCATTCCGAAAACTGGTAGAGGGAGAGCTCAACAAGCACCTGAAAAAGGGCTACGCTGTGGCCGATTGGGAAGGGCGCCCTCTGCAGAAAAAACAGATCCACTACGCCATCGACGACGTAAAACCCCTGCCAGGCCTCTGGAAAAGCCTGTCGCGCAAACTGGAAGAAAGCAACCGCCTGGAATGGGCCATGGAAGAGTTCGCTCAGCTGGAAAGCGCCCACTACTACGAGAAAGACCCTCACAGCGAGGCCATCAACAGCAACCTGATGCGCTCGCTCAACGAGAAGGAACAGGCTTTCCTGCTTCGCCTCTTCGAATGGCGCCGGCAGGTTGCCGAAACCCGTAACCACTCCAAAGAGATGGTGCTCCCTTCCAAATACATCAGCCATATTGTCAGAGGCATCCCTTCCGGGCAGGAAGCCCTGCGCCATAACCGGAGGATACCCGATAAACTCGTAGACCGCTTCGGTGCAACCTTCGCGGAACTGTTCACCAGAGAGATCAGCAACGAGGAGCGGCGGCTGCTGGGCCGTATCCCCTCGGAGGAAGAAGAGGACCCTAAAGAGGAGACTATCGTCGAAATGCTCTATCTGGTGATCAAGTACAAATGCCTCGAACAAGGCATTTCCGTCAACATCGCCTTACCCCGCAATGCCGTCAAAAAGATACGCGCTAAAGAGGATGACGCCCTCAGCCTGCTGGCCAGCGGCTGGCGCAAAGAATTCCTGGGCGCCTACTTCCTCGATTGGCTCGCCTCCGCTACCGAACTGGACATGGAGCTCCAGCCAGACCGCATCATTTTATTACCGGTTATTGATAACCTTACCGGCCAATAGGCAGCTTCAGGGAAGTACCGCGCCTACCTTAGCCCGCGTTGCCGCAGGTTCTGCCGGTAGCGGGCAGCGTTCTGGTTGTGGCCCTCGAGGGTCCTGGAGAAGGAATGCAGCCCGGAACCGTCGCCTACGGCACAGAAGTAGAGGTAATCGTGTTGCTCGGCGTTGAGCACGGCATCGATACTCGATATGGATGCCATGCAAATAGGGCCCGGAGGCAAGCCGGCATAAAGGTATGTGTTA
Organism: Lewinellaceae bacterium; assembly: GCA_020636255.1. Classification (GTDB taxonomy): domain Bacteria; phylum Bacteroidota; class Bacteroidia; order Chitinophagales; family Saprospiraceae; genus JACJYE01. Next base: position 33,495 of record JACJYE010000004.1, on the reverse strand, counting down.
TAAGGTGAATCAAATTGCGTATGGTAATTGGTCACCCGGGGCGTATCGAAATCGCGGGTGGCAAATACGCAGGTGGGGTCGGCCTGCAGGCGCATCCCTACTTTAAGCCGGTTGAGGTAAGTGCCGGCCATCCTCTTTTTTTCTTCCTCCCGCAGCGTTTCCTTCTCTACGATAGAGGCCAGGGTATATACCTCAGCAGGGCTGAGGCCCAGAGCTTCTGCTTGTGCCTGCCTTCCGCTTTGCGCCCAGAAAGCATCGTGCTCGCGGATCATGCGGCCCATAAAACCCCGGGGCGTGGTGTTCCAGTAAAACTCGTAGGTGTTGGGGACAAAAAGGGATATCAGCGTCTCGGGAGTGTAGCCAATGGAATCGAGATAGGTGGAATCCTGAAACAGGCCCCAGATGGCCAGCGAGTCGGGCTCGATGAACCGCGCCACCTTGGCGGCCACGTTCTCGGGCAGGCGCTCATTGGTCAGGATAACCTTTACGGGCGACTGCTCGCCAGACCGCAGCTGGCGGATCATCTGGATGGCCGTCCAGCCCGGCTTAAGCTCGAAACGGCCTGCGCGCATGGGGTAACGCGCGTAGTTCATGCGCTGAGCGAGCAGGCGAAAGGCGTTTTCGTTCTGGATGAACCCACCGGCCTTGAGGATGCTTACGGTTTCATCAAAATCAGAACGGGATGGTATCTCTACGTAATAGCTCGGCAGCCCTTGCGGTATGGCCGGGCCAACGGCCTTCTTATACGCAATCAGTGCGGCTATGAGCAACAATACGGCGCCAATGGCAGCGGACAGGGTGATTATCCTTTTCATCGGTAGGGCTTAATATTGTTCTTTTTCATTAGGGAAATCACTGGAACGCACATCCCGGGCATATTGTTCGGCAGCTTCTTTAATAGTATCGAAAAGGCTGAGGTAGCGCCGCAGAAAACGAGGCTGGAAATCTTTCGTGATGCCCAGCATATCGTGGGTGACCAGCACCTGGCCATCGGCCGCTCCGCCGGCCCCGATACCTATGATCGGGATGTAAAGTTTTTTGGCAACCTCCTGGGCCAGCTTTGCCGGGATCTTTTCCAGCACGATAGCGAAGCAACCCAGTTCCTGCAGCAGCTGGGCGTCCTCCATCAGCTTTTGGGCTTCAGCTTCTTCTTTTGCACGTACGGTATAGGTGCCAAACTTATATATGGACTGCGGGGTAAGCCCCAGGTGCCCCATAACCGGCACCCCTGCCGATAAAATGCGCCGGATCGATTCCTCCACTTCCTGTCCGCCTTCCAGCTTGACCGCATGAGCACCCGATTCTTTCATGATCCGGATGGCGGAATCCAGCGCTGTGCGGGAGTTGCCCTGGTAAGACCCAAAGGGCAGGTCGACGACAACCAGGGAACGTTTTACGGCCCTAACGACGGAAGAAGCGTGATAGATCATCTGGTCCAGCGTGATCGGAAGCGTGGTCTCATGGCCCGCCATGACATTTGAGGCAGAGTCGCCCACCAGCAGCACGTCGATCCCCGCTTCGTCGAGAATACGCGCCATGGAATAATCATAGGCCGTGAGCATGGTGATCTTTACACCTTGCTCTTTCATGGCCTGCAGGACGTGCGTGGTTACTCGTTTGATATCTTTATTGACCGACATTGGCTTTTTTTGAGGGTGCAAGTTATAAATAAGTCAGTCAAACGTCATTGAGGAAACGGGCGGGCATGGTGATTTATTACCAAAAGTTTTACCTTTGGGGCGCATTAAAATCAAGGCAATAATGAGAATACTAGGAATTTTCGCGCTTCTTGTCACGGCGTCGTTTTTTTTGGGCTCCTGCTCAACGGACTTTGAGTTGGAAGCGGATTGGAAAGACATCCCCGTGGTATATAGTTTTATTTCCACGCAGGATACGGCCCACTATGTACGCATAGAGAAAGCATTCCTGGAACCGGGCGGCAATGCGCTTGAGATCGCCAAGGTCACGGACTCCATATATTACGCCAACATTACCGTTGAGCTGCAGAACCTGAACACAGGGCAATCTTACACCCTGCAACGGGTGGACGGCAACGACGAAGGATACCCCAAGGATGATGGCCTGTTCGCCAATAACCCGAACGTGCTGTACAAGATCCCGGCCAGCGTAGCCAATTTCCAGGGTGGGAACCAGATCCGCCTGACGATCAACCGCGGCGACGAGCTAGAGCCGGTAACTGCCGAAACGACGGTGCTGAACGAGATCGATTCCATATCCTCCAGCCCGACGCGCGTCATCCGCCGCTGGCTTTATCAGGAGTCTAAAAAGATTAGCTGGAGGCCCGGCCCGGAAGCCAAAATATTCGACGTGCGCTTCATCTTCTACTACAAGGAAGCGCAGCCTACTACCCCCACTGTTTTCGAACGCAAGTCCGTAGAATGGGTCGTTGACCGTTCGGTGTTCAACGAAACCAACAGCGACCGGGTGGAAACGGAAGCTTTCGGCGAATCCTTATACAGCTTTTTGGGTAATGCTATCCCCAAAAGCAATGGCGAGATCCGCCAGTTCGACGGAATGGAACTTGTCGTCACCGGGGCAGGGGAGGAGCTATACCAATACGTCCGGGTGGCACGGTCCAACACGGGCATCACCAGCTCTCAGAGTATCCCTACCTATTCCAATATGTCGGAGGGGCTGGGCATTATGACCTCTCGCTACACCATGCGGCGCCCGGGTTTCCGCCTTCAGGAGGAAGCGCTCGACTCTCTTATAAGTGGAGTTTATACCAAAGGCCTGGGTTTCAGATAGTGCCATTGCCTCACGGTTGAATTGTTTTACACAGAGATACACAAAGAAGCCACAAAGACACACAAAGGAAAATTTTGGAAATCCGTGCTTTGTGTAACCAAGAGTGGCTCCTCGAAGTGGCTTTAACAATGAAACCATGTAACATGGCTTTTGGCTGAGGCTCCGGCTCCGCCATCGCTACACAAACTATACCTGTCGTTTTGTCACACCTGCTGACATCGTAAGGCGTGCTTCCTTTCAAATGTCACCTGTCAGCCTGTAATTTGAGCAGATTTGTCATGAAAATGCCCTTCTGAGCGGCTTGGCATATCCCTTGATGTAAGGGAGGTGTCGAACATTATTAGGAACAAACAATCAAAATTGCATAACATGGGTAAAATTATAGGGATTGACTTAGGAACAACGAACTCCTGTGTAGCGGTTATGGAGGGTAACGAACCCGTGGTTATCCCGAATGACGAAGGCAGGAGGACAACGCCTTCCGTCGTTGCTTTTATGGATAACGGCGAACGCAAGATCGGCGACCCGGCCAAACGTCAGGCTATCACAAACCCCCAACGCACCGTATCGTCTATCAAGCGTTTTATGGGCCACCGCTACTCCGAAATAGCCAAGGAAGTGGGGCACATCGCCTACAAAGTAGCTAAAGGAGATAACGATACGCTGAGAGTGGACATCGACGGGCGCATGTATACCCCGCAGGAGATATCCGCAATGGTGCTGCAGAAGATGAAGAAAGTGGCGGAAGATTTTCTGGGCTCCCCGGTGACGGAAGCCGTGATCACCGTGCCTGCATATTTCAACGACTCCCAGCGTCAGGCCACCAAAGAAGCAGGCGAGATCGCCGGCCTGAAAGTGCGTCGGATCATCAACGAACCGACTGCTGCCGCTCTGGCCTATGGCCTGGACAAGCGCAACAAAGATATCACTATCGCCGTGTATGACCTCGGTGGCGGTACTTTCGATATTTCCATCCTGGAACTGGGTGAAGGTGTCTTCGAAGTAAAATCCACCAATGGTGATACCCACCTTGGCGGTGACGACTTCGACCGCGTTATCATCGATTATCTGGCCGATGAGTTCAAGAGCCAGGAAGGCATCGACCTTCGCAAAGACCCCATGGCCCTGCAGCGCCTGAAAGACGCTGCTGAAAAAGCGAAGATCGAACTTTCCGCTTCTTCGGAAACGGAGATCAACCTGCCGTACATCACGGCTGTGGATGGCGTGCCCAAACACCTCGTCCTCAAACTCAACCGCGCCCGCTTCGAACAGCTCGTCGACCACCTGGTGAGCCGCACTCTGGGCCCATGCCAGAAAGCCCTGGAAGACGCTAACCTCAGTAAGAACGATATCGACGAGATCATTCTGGTAGGTGGTTCTACGCGTATCCCGCGTATCCAGCAGGCCGTTGAGGAATTTTTTGGTAAAAAACCGAACAAAGGAGTAAACCCCGATGAAGTTGTGGCCGTTGGCGCAGCTATCCAGGGCGGCGTACTCAGCGGTGATGTACAGGATGTGCTCCTGCTTGACGTTTCTCCGCTTTCGCTCGGGATCGAAACGATGGGCGGCGTGTATGATGTCGTCATCGAAGCTAACTCGACCATCCCGACCAAGAAGTCTAAGGTTTATTCCACGGCTTCCGATAACCAACCGTCCGTAGAGATCCATATTCTGCAGGGCGAGCGCCCAATGGCGCGCGATAACCGCACCGTAGGCCGCTTTATCCTCGACGGCATCCCACCGGCGCCGCGTGGCGTGCCCCAGGTCGAAGTGAGCTTCGATATCGACGCTAACGGCATCCTGCACGTTCATGCGAAAGACAAAGGCACAGGCAAAGAACAATCGATCCGCATCGAGGCTTCTACCGGCCTGTCGAAAGAAGAGATCGAACGGATGAAAACAGAAGCCCAGGCCAACGCCGAGACGGACCGTGCGGCACGCGAACACGCCGAAAAGATCAATGCGGCTGATTCCCTGATCTTCCAGACGGAAAAACAGCTCAAGGAATACGGCGATAAGATCCCGGCCGATAAAAAAGAGGCCATCCAGTCGGCCGTCGACAACCTCAAGGAAGCCCACAAGGCACAGGACCTTGGGCGCATCGACAGCGCTACCGAGGCCCTCAACAGCGCATGGCAGGCTGCCAGCCAGGACCTGTATCAGGCTTCCCAGCAGGGCCAGCCCCAGGGCGATGAAGGCGCAGGCGCAGGCAGCCAGGAAAACGCCGGTGGCGGCGCCGATGATGTAACCGACGTGGAATTCGAAGAAGTCGACGAAGACAAGAAGTAACCCTCCGGGTTTTCCTCAATAAAAAAGGAGCCATCCTGCTGCTGAGCATGGATGGCTCCTTTTTTTTCGGCCGGTATCTAAATCAACCCTTCGGGTGAACCAGCTTCATTTCCTGTACCAGGTGGCCGGCGCCGGCGTACTTGTCGATGATGAACAGGATGTAGCGTATGTCGACCATGATGTTGCGGCAAATGGATGCGTCGTAGTTAATATCGCTCATAGTACCTTCCCAAACCCGGTCGAAGTTAAGCCCGATGAGGTTGCCATAGGCATCGATGGCCGGGCTGCCGGAGTTGCCGCCGGTCGTATGGTTGGTGCCGATAAAACAAACGGGCATTTTGCCATTAACGCCATAAGGGCCATAATCCTTTTTGCGGTAGAGTTCCCGCAGCTTTTCCGGCACGTCGAACTCGTAATCGCCGGGTACGTATTTCTCCATTACGCCCTCCAGATAAGTCTGCGGGCTGTAATTGACGGCATCGCGGGCCTGATACCCTGCAACTTTTCCATAGGTAACACGCATGGTGCTGTTGGCATCGGGATAAAAGCGCTTTTCCGGAAAAACCTCCATTTGCGCCGCCATGTACTGCTCCTGTAGCAGGCCGATCTCATCCTGAATGCGGTCGTAGGTTTCCTGCACCTGTGCTTCGCTGATTTCCGCGATGCGGCGCATCAGGGTATAGGCATAGTCTTCCGCCAGCAGTTTGATAAAAGCTTCGGGGCCGGCATCGATGGCCTTTGACATGGCCGTGGGGTCTACGAGTTTGGTTTTGGTATAAACAATACGCGCCAGTTCGGCAGGGTCCTTCTGAGCGTCGACAAACTGGGTTATGGCGAATTGCGATTGGTAAGCGGGGTTGAGCTCGGCGAAATACACTTCCATCAACGCAGCGAAAACCCGCTGGTCGATGTCGGGCCGGTAATCCTTGTAAAACCCATCGAGGTAGGCCTGGATACGGGGCATGCGGGGTTTCAGGGCTTCGGCGCCGTTGGTTTCGTATTGTTTGACAACGCCGTGCAGGCTGTTCGCCAGGCTGAACAGCTCGATATTTCGGAAGGCGATCTCGGCGATGTATTCCCGGCCGCTGGCATAGGGTTCCAGCTCGGCATACAACTTTTCGAACCTGCTCAGCAAGGCCCCGTACTTTTCCTTCCACTCGGGCCTGGATTCTACGCGTTTCTGGAATTCCCGTTCGAATTCCTTCTTCCGCCCTACACCGTCGGTGGCCTTGATGCCCTGGCTTTCCCCGATCCATTTTTTCCAGGAGTTGGCGATCCGATTCTGCTTGGTAACGTATTGGATGCGTACCTGCGGGTCACGGCGCATCTCTTCGTTGAGGATATCCAGGCTGCGGTCGCGGATGCCGATGCGGATGGGGTTGATCACATTGACCCGCTGGTCGATGGCAAAAGAGGGGAGGTATTCTTCAGTACGGCCCGGAAAGCCGAACACCATAGTGAAATCGCCCTCCGAAATACCGTCCATGGACACGGGCAGGAAATACTGCGGCACGAAGGGGATGTTATCCGGAGAATAGTCGGCCGGTTTATTGTCGGGGCCGGCGTAAATACGGAATATGGAAAAGTCGGCGGCATGCCTCGGCCAGACCCAGTTGTCCGTATCGACTCCAAATTTGCCGATGGAAATGGGAGGCGCGCCTACCAGCCGGACATCGCGGTAGGTTTCGGTTATAAAAAGGTAATACTGGTTGCCTTCAAAGAACGGCCGGATCAGCACATCCTGATAAGGTTCTCTGGCTGTGGCCTCCCTGAGCTTGTCGATGTTTTTGGTTACCCATGCCTGCCGTTCCTTGTAGTGCATATCTGGCGACACATTGTCCAGCACCTGTTTCGTCACATCTTCCATGCGAACGATGAAGGTAGCCGTCAGCCCAGGGTTAGGAAGCTCTTCTTCGTGTGACATGGCCCAGAAGCCATCTTGCAGGTAATTGTGCGCCAGCGATGAATGGGACTGTATCTGCCCGGCGCCGCAGTGGTGGTTGGTCAGCAGCAGGCCCTGCCCGGAGATGATCTCTCCTGTACAACCACTACCAAACTGTACGATGGCGTCTTTCAGGCTGCCGCGGTTAATACTGTAGATATCCTCTGCGCCGATCTTCATCCCCATGGCCTGCATCTCCTTCTCATTGAGCTGTTTCAGCAGCAGAGGGAGCCACATGCCTTCGGTGGCAAAGGCAAGGTTGGTGATAACGGTGATTAGAAGAACGAGGAAGCATTTTTTCATAGTCGCGTGTTTTTCTTATTCTTAAATGGAATACTTACGGTTCGTTGATGATATGCTGGCTCACCGGTTTGCCCAGCCTCCTGACGATTAGAAACAGCAGGGCCAGGCTGCCCAGCAGCACCAGCCCGCTGATGGCCCATCCGCCTCCAAGGAAGGCCGACAGGCTGCCGGCTACGATACTGGCCGCACCGACCGTCAAAGCGTAGGGCATCTGTGTGCGTACGTGGTCGATGTGGTTGCAGTCGGAAGCCAGCGAGCTCAGAATGGTCGTATCCGATATAGGCGAACAGTGGTCGCCGAGTACAGAAGCGCCGAGTGTGACGGCAATGACGTTGAGCAGGATCTCCAGGCTCAAGTCGTGTTCGAGCCCCTGGCTGACACAAATGGCCCAGGTGGTCGGGATGGCGATAGGGTAGAGGATGGCCATCGTGCTCCAGCTGGAGCCGGTCGAGAAAGAAATGAAAGCGGCCAGAATAAAGATGATGGCCGGCATGAAGAAGGGGTTTACACTATCCTGAAGGGCCGTCGTCAGAAAGGCGGCCGTATGCAGGGCTTCGGTCGTAGAGGCCAGTGACCACGCCATGGCCAGGATGAGCAGGGCCGGCATCATGGCCTTGAAACCGGTGATCAGCGTAGAGATCGTCTCCGGCAACGTCATGATGCGCCCGCCGATCGTGAGCAGGACAGCGGCCGTAACGCCCGACAGGCTCGCCCAGAGCAGGGCGACATAGGAATCGGAATTGCCGATCAGCTTGCCCACTTTCATGAAGAAGGTACTCTGCTCGCCGAGCAGCTGCCCCATCGCCCCCCATACCTCGCCCCAACCGTGGGAGCCCAGGCCGATGCCCGCATCAGTTAGTTCCTGGTAGGTATTGGCCAAACCCGTATCAACCAGCCCGAAGATCGTGACCAGGATAACGAGTGCGACAGGGATCACGGCGTTGTACCATTTTAGCGGAGCTCCTTTTACCGGGTCCAGGTCTTCTATATCGCTTTCCTCCGTTTCGCTCCGTTTTTGCGCCACTTCCCCCGTTGCCCGGGCACGGGACTCTGCCCGGTGCATGCCGCCGAAATCGCGGTTGAGGAAGATGAGCATCAGCATGAACGCCAGTGTGAGGGCAGGGTAGTAGGAATACTTGAGCGAAGCGATAAACAAGGCATAGGGCGTCATGTCGGCGTCAAAGCCGTGGAGCTGGCTGATGCCGTCATCAATATACCCCAGTTCGGCGCCGATCCAGGTGGTAATGAAGGCTACGGCGGCAACGGGGGCGGCGGTGCTGTCGACGATATAGGCCAGCTTCTCTCTGGAGATCCGGTACTGGTCGGTCACCTTGCGCATGGTGTTGCCTACGATGAGGGTATTGGCGTAATCGTCAAAAAAAATGGCCACCCCCAATAACCAGGTGATAAACTGGGCGCTCCTGGGCGAACGGGCGTAACGGGAGAAAACTTCCACCACGCCGGCCATGCCTCCGTTGCGCGATATGATGGCCACCATGCCTCCGATCAGCAGTGAGAAGGCCATTATGGACAGGTGCCCCGAATCCACCAGCGCGCCAATGACGTAAACCTGAACCACTTCCATAAAGCTCAGCACGAAATAATACAGAGACTCCAGCCTCAGGCCCCCGGCGATAAACGCACCGGCCCAGACGCCGATGAAAAGTGAAACGATCACTTCGCGGAAGATGAGCGCCAGCAGGATGGCGATCAGCGGCGGCAACACCGACAGCCACATGGGGATGTGCCTGAGCCGGTAACTGCCGTCTTTTCTTTGAGCGATGTGGAATAACTTGTAGCCTTTCCCATGGTTTCGGATCAGCAAGAGCTTACCTTTGGCGTCGGCCTCGATGGGATACAGCGCGCGGCCACCTTTGAACTGAAGGGCCAGCGTATCGCTGTTCATTTGCAGAAAAGCAAGCCCGTCGGGCGTGTTGGCGGTGAACAGCAGTTTACCCTGTTCTGCGCTCAAAGTGTAATCGATGGCTTTGAGCGTGTCTGTCACCAGCTGAGGCGCCTCCAGCGCCTGCGCTGTAGAATCGGGCTGGGCGAATGAATTGGCGCTTGCGCAACAAAACAGGAGAAAAGTAAAGAGGTAAGCGTTTTTCATTTTGCCTTTTTATAATTTTGGATCTATCAGAGCGCCTGAAATTAACGAAGATTTGAATAATTCACAAAATCACCTCATGAAAAGAGCCTTAGCAGCGATCTGGCTGTCTGCCTGGGTATTCACCTTTGCCTCTGCCCAGGACTATTACGAGCTAAACATCCCTTTTCGGGTTAACGGCCAGAACCTGGCCTTCCCCCTTGCCGGCGGCCTGAACAACCCGCAACCCAATGCTGTTGACCTCAACAACGACGGCAAACTCGACCTCTATATCTTCGACCGTACCGGCGATGTGCATCTCACCTTTCTCAATACCGGGGCTGCCGGCGAATCGAAATACACCTATGCTCCTTACCTCGAAGCGTTATTCCCTGAAGGCCTGGCCGATTGGGTGGTGCTGCGCGATTATAACGGCGACGGCGTGATGGACCTCTTTACGCAGGCTCAGGCGTTTTCTCCCTTCCAGGGTATCGCTGTCTTCCGGGGGTTCATTCAAGATGGCCGCATCGCTTTTGAAAGAGTCCCTTTCGAAGGCCCTGACGACGTATTGCAGTTCACGCTGTACAACGGGACGAAAACACAGATCTACGTCAGCAATGTCGACTACCCGGCCATCGATGATGTCGATTGCGACGGCGACCTCGATATCCTGACCTTCAACCCTTCCGGCGGGTATATCGAATACTACCAGAATCGGTCGATCGAGATGGGCTATGGCCGCGACAGCCTGATCTACAGGCTTGAGGACGACTGCTGGGGCGGCATTTTCGAGAGCGGTATCGACATTCAGCTAGGCCTCGCCCCCAGCCCCGGCGACTGCTACAACCTGGTGAACCCGCCGGTCGTGGAACGGCACCCCGGCTCTACCTTGTTGCTTTTCGATGCCGACAACGACGGCGACAAAGAGCTGGTGCTGGGTGACGTTTCTTTCGACTCCGTCAACTTCCTGCACAATGGCGGCAGTTGCAACCTGGCATGGGTAGACGCGCAGGACCCTACCTTCCCCAGCTATGATATACCGGTCAACCTTCCCGTTTTTCCTGCCACTTTTTACCTGGATGTCAATAATGACGGCAAAAAGGACTTCCTGGCTGCACCGAACGCTAATAATATCTCAGAAAACCACGAGGTATTGTGGTATTACCAAAACGTCAATACGGCCCAGGAGCCGGTATTTGAGTACAGGCAGAACGACTTCATGGTGGAAGATATGCTCGATTTCGGCTCGGTGGCCAACCCCGCTTTCGTCGACTACAATGCCGACGGCCTGCTTGACCTCGTCGTAGGCAACGGCGGTTATTACCAACTCTTTGGCGAGCGCGACTCCCGCCTTTTCCTGTATGAGAATATAGGTACTCCTACATCGCCTGCCTACGAGCTGGTAGACGACGACTTCCTAAACCTGGATGTCTTTGACGATTATTACTCCTTCGTGCCTGCATTCGGCGACCTGGACAATGACGGGGATATGGATATCCTGGTCGGCGAGACCCTGGGGCGGCTCTTCTACGCGGAGAACACGGCGGGCCCCGGCAACCCCGTGGCCTACGGGCCCTGGCAGTACAATTATATGAACATCTTCGTCGGCGCGCTCAGCGCCCCCTACATCGTCGACCTCAACCGCGACGGCCTGCCCGACCTGCTGGTAGGAGAGCGGACCGGCAACATCAACTATTACCAGAATACGGGCACGCCTACGGCTCCCGCTTTCAATGGCGATTCCGGGCAGGCGCCCAATATTTTTGCGCTGGGCAACATCAACACAGCCGTGCCCGGCGCCATCACCGGCTACAGCTCGCCGGTAGTGCTTGACCAGGATGGCGCTTATGTGCTCATTACCGGTACAGAGGTGGGGCAACTGGAGTTTTACAACGGCATAGAAGGCAATATCTCCGGCGCCTACAACCTCGTCACGGAGCAAATGGGCGGCATCAGGGTAGGCCGCCGCACCCGCCCCGCGATTGCGGATATTGACCACGACGGCAAGCTGGAGCTGTTCGTAGGCAACGAGCGCGGCGGCCTGACCGCCTACCAGACCAACCTTTTTCTGGACAGCACTTCGCCTTCCCGCGATGTAAACGGCGAACTGCGGGTGGAAGTATTCCCGAACCCCACCGGCGGCCTGGCGACGGTTCGCCTGGAAGGCCCGGGGGAGAAACGCCTGGAGCTGTACAGCGCCACCGGCCAGTTGGTGCTGGCCCGGTTATGGCAGGGCAGTGAACTGTCCTTTCCCACCGGCGGCCTGCCCGGTGGCGTGTACTGGCTGAAGGTAGTAACGCAGGGCCGGGCGTTTGCCGGCAAGCTGGTGGTAAAGGAGTAGGATTGGGCGATAAAAGCCCATTTCGTCTCAATCCTTATGTTCCTCCCCACTTTCGTTGGCCCCCACCAGGTCTAGCATAAAGGCGTACTCCATGGCCGTTTCGCGGTAGCGTTGGTAGCGGCCGGAAGCCCCGCCATGGCCGGCGTCCATATTAGTGTGTAGCAGCAGCGGGTTTTTATCCGTTTTTAATTCCCGGAGCTTGGCCACCCATTTGGCGGGCTCCCAGTACTGGACCTGGGAGTCGTGCAGGCCGGTGGTCACCAGCATGGGCGGGTAGGCTTTGGCCTCTACGTTGTCGTAGGGAGAGTAGGATTTGATGTAATCGTAGTACTCCTTGTTCTTGGGGTTACCCCATTCGTCGAACTCGCCGGTGGTCAGCGGGATGCTTTCGTCGAGCATAGTAGTGACGACGTCGACGAAGGGTACGGCAGCGATGACGCCCCGCCACAGATCCGGGCGCATGTTCACCACGGCGCCCATCAGCAGGCCGCCGGCGCTGCCGCCCATGGCGAACAGTTTATCCTGGCTGGTGTATTTTCCCTGCAGGAGATATTCGGCGCAGTCGATGAAATCGGTGAAAGTGTTCTTTTTCTTCAGCAGTTTGCCATCCTCATACCAGTAGCGGCCCATTTCTTCACCGCCGCGAATGTGGGCTATAGCAAAGGCAAAACCCCGGTCGAGCAGGCTGAGGCGCACCGAGCTGAAATAAGGTTCCATGCTGGCGCCGTACGAGCCGTAGCCATAAAGCAGCAACGGCTGGCTGCCGTCCTTTTTAAAGCCCTTGCGATATACGATTGAGACAGGCACTTTCGCGCCATCCCTTGCCGTGACGTATACGCGTTCGGATTGGTAGTCCCTGGCGTCGAAACCGCCGAGCACGGCCTGTTGCTTCAGCATTTTGAACTCCCGGCTGCGCATGTTGTAGTCATAGGTCGTATTGGGCGTGGTGAGGGAGGTATAACCAATGCGCAGCAGTTCGGTATCATATTCCAGGTTGGTAGTGGTGTAGGCCATATAGGCATCTTCGCCGAAATCGATGTAGTGTTCTTCACCCTGCCAGGGGCGGATGCGGATCTGGGTGATGCCGTTCCTGCGCTCCGACAGCACCAGGAAATCCCGGAACACATCCATATCTTCCAGCAATACGTCTTCGCGGTGGGGGATCACCTCTTGCCAGTTCTCTTTGGCCGTTTTTTGCTCATCCGTCACCATCAGCCGGAAATTTCTGGCGTCGAGGTTGGTGCGGATAAAGAACTTATCGTCAAAATGGGCGATACTGTACTCCAGGCCGCGCTCCCTTGGCTGGATGACGCGGAACGCCCCTTCCGGGCTGTCGGCATCCAGTACGCGGTATTCCTGGCTCAGGGTAGCGTACGACCCAATGATAATGTACTTCCTTGACTTGGATTTGTAGGCGAACACCGAAAAGGTGGGGTCGTCTTCCCGGAACACCACCTGGTCTTCCCTGGCATGCGTGCCGAGCTTGTGGCGCATTACTTTGAAGCTGCGCAGCGTCACGGGGTCCTTGGCCACATAAAATACCGTCTGGTTATCGTTGGCCCATACGGCGCTGCCCGTCGTGCCTGCAACCTCGTCGTGTAACATTTCCCCTGTTTCCAGGTTTTTGAACCTGAGGGTATAGATGCGCCTGCTGAGGGTGTCTTCTCCAAAAGCCAGCAGCTTGTTATGGGGGCTTACACTTTCTCCGCCGACGTTGTAGTAGCTGTGTTCTTTTGCCAGCTCGTTGACGTCGATCATCACTTCTTCCGCAGTTTCCAGGCTGCCTTTTTTGCGGGCGTAGATGGGGTATTCCTTGCCTTTCTCAAAGCGGGTAAGGTAGTAATAACCATTATCGAGATAGGGGACGGATTCCTCGTCGGGCTGTATCCGCGCAATGATCTCCTCGTACAGCTTTTCCTGAAATGCTTTGGTATGGGATAGAATGGTATCGGTATAGGCGTTCTCCGCTTCCAGGTAAGCGATCACTTCGGGGTTTTCCCGTTCGTTGAGCCAGTAGTAGTTGTCGATGCGCGTATCACCGTGAATGGCGAGCTCTTTCTCTTTTTTCCGGGCGGCCGGAGCCGGAAGCGTCATTTTTTCAAACATTTCGCTTTGTCTTTTATCTGCGGTAGGTTCCCCATGTTGCCGGCATGCTGCCGGCAGCAGGAAAACAACAGCATATATCGCAAATAAGATCGGTTTTCTAAAGAGAAATTTTTGCATAAGTACCTGGTTTTGGTGTTGAGAAAAACATAGCGGCTTTGAAAATGCAATATAAGCAGCGCGGGAAAAATTACGGGAATAAAACGGCGCGCCTTGCTTACATTTGTGCTCGGATGCGCCTCAGGACCACATACCGACAGATTCTCGCTATATCCACTCCGATCATGCTGGGCAGTGCCGCTCAAAACGTCATAGCCCTGAGCGACAGTGTTTTCCTCTTCCACCTTAGCCAGGAAGACTTCGCTTCCATCGGCTTCGTGGGCATCTTTTACCTCGTCGTTGCCGCAATCGGTTATGGTTTTTCCAGGGGGGGGCAGATCATTATCGCGCGTAGGATGGGGGAGGGGAAGCTCAAAGAAGTAGGGCGGGCCTTCTATTCCATGGTATACTTCGAGGCCGGCCTGGCGGCGGTAATGTTCCTGTTCATGCAGTACGGATGCAACTGGTTCTTCAGCCTGATCGTCGACTCGCCCATCGTTTTTTCCAAAAGCCTGGAATACCTCGAAACGCGCTCCTGGGGCGTGTTTTTTAGTTATATCGGCGTTTCCATCATCGCGCTGTACACCGGAGTGGCCCGTACTACTTTTATCATAGTGGATACCATCGTCCTGGGCGCCGTGAATATCGCGCTCGACTACGCTCTGATATTCGGAAAATGGGGCCTTCCGGCTATGGGCATCGCCGGCGCCGGCCTTGCCAGCACCATCGCCGAGGTTGTCGCCTTCATCGTTTTTGCCGTGTACATTGCTTTTGACAAACCTGCGCGGAGGTACCATCTTTTCAAATTGCCCCGTATCGACCTGAAGCTCATCCGGCAGCAATACGGCCTGTCGGCGCCCATCGTTGCGCAGGCCTTTGTGGGGCTGGGCAGCTGGTTCGTCTTTTTCGGCATCGTAGAGAACCTGGGCGAACACGAGCTGGCCATCACCAACCTGGTGCGCATCGTCTACCTCGTCTTATCTATACCGACCTGGGGTTTCGCTTCCGGCGTCAATACCATGGTGAGCAATTTTATCGGACAGCGCAAACGGCAGGCGGTCATTCCCATTATCTGGAAAACGGCAAAGCTCAGCTTTGCTACGACGATGCTGATCACCATTCCCGTCATCCTGTTCCCGCATAGCATCCTGTACCCGTTGCTGGGAGGGGAAGATATGTCGATCATTACCGACGCTCAGCCGGTGTTTTACGTGCTGGCCATCATCCTGGCGCTGTTTTCCATTGTCGGTATCTATTTTAACGGTATGGCCGGCACGGGCGCTACCTTTTACGGCCTGCTGATGCAGGCCGTCTGCGCCGTATTTTATCTCGCCTACATTTACGTGGAAGTGAACCATACCCATGGCGGGCTGATCTGGGCATGGGCAGCGGAGATCTTCTACTGGGCCATCATGCAGGCCATGGTCATGTGGTATCTGCGTTCCCGCAATTGGCACCGGCTGGAGGTGTGAAAAAAGGCTTTTGATATCCAGGCCAACTTTAAACGTGAAACCTGACACGAGCGAAGCAACTGATGAAATAAACTTTGAACACCCCCCATGGCAAATAGCCGCATGGCCAGGATACTCCCAGCCATACGGCTATTTGCCATGTAACCTTACAAGCAAGCTCTAGAGCCTCTACTGTTTAATAAACTTCACCGAACGGGCGCTGTCGCCGGCCTCCAGTTTCAGGATGTAAATGCCGGAAGGCAGCTCCGCCAGGTTAGCCGCGAGGGTATGCTGGCCCGATAAAAGCGTGCCGTACTGCCGGCTGCTCACCGCTTCACCCAGAAGGTTGTACACTGTTGTACGGACAGGAGAGGCTTCCTTCAGGCTGAATACTGTTGAGAGGCCTCCCGTAGTTGGATTGGGGAAAACGGATAGCCGTTCTACCGCACTGGCCTCCCTGGCATCGACAAAGTTGTCGCCGACGATCTGGAAGAAAAAATCACCTGCGGGGTCGGAGGTCAGGCGTGTGGTGATGTGAAGCCACATATCCAGAGAATCCGCCGGCAGCCCGGAGATGGTGGTTGTTACATAGGTCTCGTCCGCAGATGTATTCAGGCAGGAACCGGGGTATGCCGTGGTATCGGCCTGTTCGTTACAGTCCAGGTAGAGGTCGGCGTAAAAGATGGCGCCTTCCGTCACTGCTGCCAGCCTTATCTCCAACTCCGTATTGCCCAGGGTGTTGAAAGCATACCAGACGTCGGAAAATTCACCGCCGTTCTGGTTGGTGAGGCATTGTGGATAGGTGAAAGTATCGTTGTCAAACGTACCGTTGAGCGTGGTGCCTTCGAAGATAACTTCAAGAGCATCTGCCTCTGCCTGTGAGATGACGTAGGCCGTATCCGGCACCGCGCAAAGGTCGTTGACAGGCGGCACGGGCGGCACGATCTCGGTGAGGCTGAAGGTGCCCTGGCCCTGGTCGCCGGAATAACCGCCAAGGCGCAGCAAGTAGCTGTTGCCGGCCTGTACCTCGAAGTTCAGAGAAGAAGTGTAACTGGTGCAGTTCTGCCCGTCATCATTGCAGGAATACAGGTCGCCATCTTCAACCGGGCAGCTTGCATTGGGGCCGTAGACGGCGAGCCGGGTATCAAAAGCGGCGGTGCTGCAGGTCGACCAGTTTACAAAACCGTCGAAATCAGGCGTAAAAACATACCAGATATCCGCATCGGCCGTAATGCTGCCGAAACCGAAGCAGGGGTTATTGGGGTGGTCCGGGCCATCGGTCACGGCTTCCACGGTGCTGAAAGCATAGTCTTCAACCAGGCCAATAGATATGGCGTCCTGGCAAAAATCGTTCGGCACGGTGGAGGTGAATTCCGTCAGAGAGAAAGTCCCGCTGCCCGATTCGCCGGGGCTGCCGTCGCCGTACCCTCCTATGCGCAGCAGGTACGTCTCGCCGGCGGTGACGTCAAAAACGGCTTCGGAGGTGACGTCACAAAGACTGGGGCCGTCCTCGTTGCAGGCATAAAGGTCCTCATCCGTAGGGGGGCAGGCGCTGCCGGGGCTGTAAACGACGATCTTGGTATCAAAATCGGCGGTGCCGCACAGGCTCCACTTGACGGTACCGGTGAAGCCGGGAGTAAAGGTGTACCACACATCGGCAAAGGTGGAGTCCGGGGTGCTGCCTGATGATGTACAGTTATTGGGATGGGCAGGGCCATCCGTGCTGGCGCCGATCGTGGTGAAGGAGGTGGTACCCACGTTCACCGCTATCGCGTTCGCACAGCTGTCGTTAGGAGGCTGAGCGTAGAGGCCGATCGCGAAAACAAAGGATAAAACAAAAAGTAAAGATCTTTTCATAGCAGGTTCTTTTTTGAGTGCTCAAAAATGTTAGTCCCGATAAAGATATCGGGTTGCCTGCTAAAGAAAGAAGATTCTATGGAGATTGTTTTCAGAATTGTCCCTTTTTAAATTCGTCGATAGTCCGGCGCTCTTTTTTTGTCGGGCGCCCGGCGCCTTTTTCGCGTTTTTCGGAGGCGCCTTTTCCTACAAACCAGTCGTTATATTTGTTCAGCTCCTCCTGTGGGGTAAGGTCTTCGTAGCACAACTGCGCAATAGGGGCCCCCACGCGCTTTTCTATGAGGTCGATGACCTTATACTGAAAAGCGAAGCCATTCTTGCGGACTTCCAGCATTTCGTCGCGCTGCAGCATATAGGAAGCTTTGACGGCTTTCCCGCCGATCTTAACCTTACCCTCTTTCACGGCATCGGTGGCTATGGTGCGGGATTTGAAGATCCGGACGCTCCACAGCCATTTGTCGATGCGTACTTTTTCCAGGTTTGCCATTGTAATTTAAGCTGTTCGTTTGTAATGGCCCCGGTGGCCTGGTTTTACTCCGCCGGAAGGGGAGGGTAGGCCATGCCGAGCTGCTCGAGCCTTTCAACCAGTGCTTTCGCCATTACGTAATCCCGGTACCAGCGCTTGTCGACGGGTACGATGATCCATGGAATGGAGCTGTGGTTGAAGGCGTATTCATAGCAACGCATATAGTCGTCCCAATGTTCCCTTTCCTTCCAGTCGCCCGGGTTGTGTTTCCAGTGCTTATCGGGCTCGTCGATGCGCTCCTGCAGTTCTTTGGCCTGCTGGCCGTAGGAGATGTGCATGTAAAACTTGAAGACCAGCGTGTTATTGTCGAAAGCCAGCAGCTCTTCGAAAGCGTTGATGGCCTGCATCCTTTTTTCTGCCCGTTCGTCGTCGATCCAGCCGTGCACCCACTGGATGAGGATATCTTCGTACTGAGAGCGGTTGAATATCTGTATCATGCCTTTTCTGGGCGCCTGCTGGTGCACCCGCCAGAGGAAGTCGTGGGCGAACTCCTCTTCCGAAGGCTTTTTAAAGCTGTGCACCTGTACGCCGTAGTGGTGGCATTCGGCGAAAACCTGTTTGGCGGCGCCGTCTTTGCCCGAGCCGTCCATACCCTGCAGGATGACCAGGGCGGAGTATTTTTGCTGCGCGTACATGAGCTGCTGCAGTTCACCCAGCCTTTTTACCAGATGTTTGGTTTCGTCCTTGAGCTTATCCTCGTCGGCATCGGCGGGTGGTGTCGTTGGAATATCAGATAATTTGATCATAAGCCATGGTTTGTAGGTAATACGGCAACAAAATAGCCAATGAAACGCCCCTTCTCCAAAATCCGGAGCAGAAAAATTGCGTTCCCGTTCAGCAGGCTTTTTTTCCCGTTCAGGGACTTCAGCTTGCCCACCGCGTAGGAGCAGCCTATTTTTGCCTCAACAAAACGACAATACGAGAGCAACATGGAGCAGAAAAATTATTGGTTGATAGCATTGGTTTTTGGTGTCGGCGTAACGTTGAGCATATTCTCCTGCAAGCACTCTCCTCTGGGCATGGATGAGGATGTCACGCCGATCGACACCACCGGGAACAATAACAACCCCGACACCAGTACTGCCGGCACCCCCTGCGACCCCAATGTCGTATATTTTGAATGGGATATCCTGCCCATCCTGCGTTCCAATTGCGCTTTGAGCGGTTGCCACGACGAGGCCAGCCACGAAGACGGTGTAGTGCTGACGACATACGAAAAAGTGATGAGTACAGCCGACGTAGACCCTTTCCGGCCCGGTAACAGCAAGCTCTACAAGATGATCACCGATAACGACCCCGAGGACAGGATGCCCCCTGCGCCTAACCAAGCCCTTAGCAGCGCCCAGGCCGGGCTGATAAACCAGTGGATACAGCAGGGCGCTAAAAATGAAAGTTGCGATCAAAATGCAGGTGTATGCAACACAGACAACGTAAGTTACGTACAGGATATTCGCCCGGTTATCCAGAACAACTGCCTGGGATGCCATAGCGGCTCCGCGCCGTCGGGCGGGGTGCTGCTGGATTCTCATGCAAACGTTGCCGCTGCGGCCGGTAACGGCAGGCTGTATGGCGCCATTTCCTGGCAAAACGGTTATGTGCCCATGCCATTTGGCGCATCAAACCCTCTGGCCCAATGTACTGTTGATAAGATCAAGTCCTGGGTAGATGCCGGCGCGCCTAATAACTAAGTGCTTGTGTGGAGGCCGCTTTTGGAGATAAAAAGGGACGTATTTTAGCCCAAAGGGTGGCCACCAAACAAGCACTAATATAAAAACCAGAGCGATCAACTATCACGCGTTTGTTATGAAAAAAATGCCCTTTATTCTGCTGCTGGCCTTTTCGCTGATACTGGCCATTGGCGGCTGCTACTACGATGTTGAAGAGGACCTGTACCCTTCTCAGGAATGTGATACGAGCAATGTGACCTATAGTGGCACCGTCGCCCCCATTATCCAGAACAACTGCCTGCTTTGTCACAGCAATGCATCCAGGCTGGGCGATATCACCCTGGAGGGCTATACCAATATCAAGGTTTATGCAGATAACGGCCGCCTGTTAGGGGCTGTCAAACACCAGTCCGGGTATGCACCCATGCCCGACGGAGCGCCTCAGCTCGATGATTGCCTCATTTCCCGCATCGAGCAATGGGTAGTCGACGGAGCGCCCAATAATTAATACGGGCTTACTTTTTCGCGTTAACCTTCTATAAAACACAGCACCATGAAAAAAATACTGATAGCAGTTTTGCTATTGGCCGTAATCGGCCTGGGCGTTGGGTATATGATCTACAATAAGCCCTTCGAAAATATGAACCGCGCCAAGGCAGATATGGCTATGTCGGCTACGGAGCTTTTCACAGCCTATGAGAACGACGAGGCCGCAGCCAATAGCAAGTTCCTGGATAAGATCATCGAGGTGAGCGGCACCGTCAAAGAGGCCAATACGGATGAGGCGGGTAATATCAGCATTACGCTCGAATGCGGTAGCGATATGTTCGGCGTGATCTGCCAGCTGGACAACCTGGCCGAACAGCCCAGGAAAGATTTTAAAGAAGGAGAATCATTAACGTTAAAAGGCATTTGCACCGGTATGCTCATGGATGTGGTGCTGGTCAGGTGCGTACTGGTATAAGAACTTATTCAGATCATCATCAAATAAAACAATCAAATTGCTATGAAAAAGTATTTGCTTTTGGCTGTTACAGCTATCCTGGCTATTTCTTCCGTACATGCACAACGGTATTTCACGCGCGAAGGCAAGGTCTCTTTCTTTTCCGATACCCCAATGGAAAAGATCGAAGCCCACAATTCCAAAGCGACCAGTGTGTGGGATACCCAAAGCGGCAAGATGGAATTCGCCGTGCTCATCAAGGCCTTCCAGTTTGAGAAAGCGCTAATGCAGGAGCACTTCAACGAGAATTACATGGAAAGTGACAAATACCCCAAAGCCACCTTTAAAGGAGCCTTTACGGACACTAAGAATGTCAACCTGGCGAAAGACGGCGAATACCCGGTAACGGTAAAAGGCACCATGGAAATACACGGCGTAAGCAATAGCCTCGAGGCGCCGGGCAAGATCATCGTCAAAGGCGGTAAGGTTAAAGCGATGTCTTCTTTCGAGATCGCCGTGGCCGATTACAATATCGAGATCCCGGGAGTGGTACGCGAGAAGATCGCAAAGACCGTTCGCGTTGACGTCGATGTCGACTACGAAGAGCTGAAAAAGTAGGGAATTACCGATAACGGAGTAAACAAGCAATAAAATGAAAAACTGGCTGCCGATTGCCGCACTGTGCTTTTTATCTATCACTGCCCGTGGGCAGGATGACAGCCTGCTGTCGATGCTGGGCGACGAGGAAGAGGTAACTACTTATACCACCGCCAGCTTCAAGACAAACCGGGTGATCAACCTGCATTCGTTGGAAAGCACATCTGCCGGGGTGCTGGATTTTAAAATATCCCACCGCTTCGGTACGCTGAACCGTGGAGCTTACGAGTTGTTCGGGCTGGATAACGCCTCTATAAGGCTCGGGCTGGATTACGGTATAACGAACCAGCTTACCGTAGGTATTGGCCGCAGCAGCTACCAAAAGGCGTATGACGGGTTCCTGAAGTACAAGTTCCTGCGCCAAAGCAGTGGGAAGCGCAATATGCCTGTATCGGCGGCACTGCTCGCTACAGCAGCCATTCAGACGCTGAAATGGGAAAACCCCGAAAGGGATAATTATTTTAGCTCCCGCCTGTATTATACCTACCAACTCATCGTTGGCAGGAAGTTCAGCGAGAACTTCAGCGTGCAGCTCTCTCCGACTGTAGTCCACCGCAACCTGGTGGCTACCAATGCGGAGGCACATGATGTGATCGCTATAGCCGCTGCCGGCCGGATCAAGCTGACCAAACGCGTTGCCCTCAACGCCGAGTACATTTACGTACTCCCGGACCAGCTCGGCCCGGAATACCTGAATTCCCTGTCTATCGGGTTCGATATCGAAACGGGCGGGCACGTATTCCAGCTGCATTTTACCAATTCCACCTCCATGATCGAAAAAGGCTTCGTCACCGAAACCACTCAGGATTGGCTGGACGGCGGGATACATTTCGGCTTCAACGTCTCCAGGGTGTTTACGGTCGTTAAACCCAAATTTGAATAAGATAATGGATATTCAGGAGGCATCTACGCATGCGTAGATGCCTCCTGATAACTCGTACCCCCTCTCTCCTTAACCCTCCCATACCACACAAAAGCATAATCATAAGGGTTCTCGCCGTCTTTGGCGTGTTCCTCCCTTTTCGTTTCTTCCCATAGGGACGGGTTTATTTCGGGGAAAAAAGCATCGCCATCGATCCTGGTGTGTATCTCCGTGACGATGAGTTCGTCCGCCAGGCCGATCGTTTGGCGGTACACTTCAGCCCCGCCCAATATACATAAGCGGCGCGCACCATCACCCCGAGCTATTTCAATCCCTTCCGCTACAGTCCCTGCTACTTTTCCTCCTCTTGCCTTATAACCAGCCCGGCGGGTAAGCACGACAAAATCCCGGCCTTTAAAGATATCCTTACCTTGTTCCGATTCGTAAGACCTGCGCCCGCTGAGCAGGTAACAACCTTCGATCTGCCGCTCGAAAAACGCCAGGTCGGCAGGCAGATGCCAGGGCAACTCCCCGTTCTTACCTATCGCGTTGTTGTCAGACTTGGCTACGACGATGATTAGCTTCATACCGGAAACCTTCCTTCCAATTTAAGGCACCTAAGAGCTTGTTTGCAGCTCTTTTTTACTCAGTTAATATTTTCCACACAAGAAAAACAAACTAACAAAAAATACCACGAACAACTAAGCCATATCGCAAAATCGTCGAACTTATTTTTTGATGTTTACCAAGTCAATCCAGTACAAAAGATGCCGACAACAGCTCCCTTCCGGCCCTAAGTGTCAGAGTATACAAGCCGGCAGGCAGAGCGGGGAGGGACAGTACCTCCACTTGTGGCCCGGCCGGTAATTTTCCGAGCTGGCGTTCGAAAACGATATGCCCGGAAGAATCCTGGGCCAGAATAGTAACGGAAAGCTCATTCAGGAGTTCGAAGTCAATTTTCAGGGTGCCGCTGGATGGGTTTGGAGAAAGCGCGAGCCCCTGTAACAGGTGAGGAGCCCTTACTTCTCTGTAAGAGGAAGTTGCTTCGGGAATGTAGTAAACCCGGAAGATGGATGGCCGGGCCCAGCTTTCTTCGCCCGTATTGGTAAAAAAGATGTTTGCCGCCGTACTTTCAATACCACCGATGAGATATCCGGCAAGGGTGGAATCGACCAGGGCATTCATGTCGATGATGCCGGGGTGGGAGAGCGGCACTGAAGGGTGAGGGATGAATTCCGAACTTGCGCCCAGTAATGCGGGCATATCGCCGATCTTTGCTTCCTGCATGCTGCCGTCGCTCCAGCGGCTTACCAGCCCTATGGTGGTAACGAACGGGACGTTAGCGTCCTCTACGAGATTGCCGCCGGCATCCAGGTAAAACTGGCTGATACCCCCGAAGAAAACGCTGTGCATGGCGTTGTTTTGTGCATCGTACAACGCGGCCGTGCCGCAGTGGTAGTGGTTGAGGTACTGCAGGAAATCGTTGTTGACGAAATGCCCCGAAGGCGTGATATCTACTGAGTTCAGGAATGGCAGGTCTACATCATGTTGAAATACCCCCGAAAAAGCGGTCATACCCACTGTTCCGTCCGGAAAAACCTGGGGCAGGACGTTGTAGTCGCGTCGGTGCAGGTTGGCCTCATCGGTAATCGCCTCATAATCGGTGATGGATAAGGCCTGCCCGTCATCGGCGATCCGGAATTTCCGGATCTGGTTGGTGTAATCCTGCACAAACGAGGGGCCGTTATGCGGGTTATACCGGCCTTCAAAACGCTGCCCCCCGACAAGGTAGAACGTATCGCCGGTTTTGAGCAGGTAACCCCCTGTAACGGCCATGCGTTCGTCGCTGGCCTGCCTGAAATAGGGCGTGATGGAATTTCCATCGATGATGGCGTTGATCAAACCAGGAACATCCACCGCCGTCAGGTATTCGAAGGTCGTATGATCCCCTAATGTCGGGCTGTAGCCATAACCTCCCGTCAGATAGAGGTAGTTGCCTTCCTGGTAGAATTCCATATTGGTGGATTGCACCTGTTCATAGAGGGCATCCGGCAGCGTTGATGCCGAAGCAGCCCAATGCTGGCCCGTTTCCGGTTGTATCACCTGAATTGCCGTGTTGTTCCCTTCAGCAGCAAAAGAAGCGAAAGGCATCCGCAGGTGCAGGCCGTCAGTACGGCCTCCCAACAGCAGGATATACGGCCCGTCCTGCCCACTGGCAAAGGACTGAATACCAGTGAAACCTTCTATTGAATAGGGCTCCAGGTGTAGCCGGAAAGCGGGCTGAGCTGAGAGCGCCCCGGAAAAGCTGGCCAGGAAGAACACAAAGTGCAGTAGACGGTTCATAAGTCGTGCGTTTATTGGTTCGAGCGCAAGTATACCATACGGTATGCAACGCTCCTGTGACATTCCGCACATAACCGGCCATTTTCCGGGGCTTGCTCCGGCCGTTATTCCACTACGAACCCCTTGGCCCTGGCCTGTTCGCGCAGCGATTTCAGGATCGAGTTTTCGAGGCTTTCCGCATGCTGCTTTTCAGCGTCCCTTTCCTGGATAAACGCCCGCCTCTTATCGTTCAGCTGAAGTATCTGCTGTTGTATTTCGGCCCTGTTCACAGACAGGCGCTGGATCTCTGCTTCTATTTCTTCCTGGCTCATCGCTTTCATGTTTTCCGGCAGGGCTTCCTTGTCCCTGATGGCTGTTTTATCCTTTTGATAAGCATCGACCAGGTCCCATTGGTCGTTGGAATATTGTTTGGATGCTTTAAAGGAAGCCCGGTCGGCCATGTTCGCATGCCCGTACTTAACTGCATTGGCATCCTGGGTTACCTGCTTTTGCTGGTGCAACACACCTTGCTCGCCAAAGGGCAGGTAGGTCTGGTTCAGCTCCTCGTTCAGCCGGGTGATATCGCTGTCGAACGGCGATTCGACATAAGCCGTTTGAAGGCCCTGGTTGATCGCAGCATAAGCACCTAGCGCTATATCGGCGCCTTTTTTCCACTCACCGGCTATACCTTCCTCCAATTCCCCGCAAAAGATCGTATTGACGATAACGCCCTTCTCTTTCGCCAACGAGCAGGCTTCGGCATAAGGGTAGGCGCCCTGGGTGAACGGCTCATTGCCGGCGATGTAGATCAGGCGGAGGCTGCTCTGTTCGGCGCCCCATTCCAAGTCCTGAAGAGAGGTGTGGATCACCTGGCCACAGAACTCATCGCCGCCATGGGTGTCGAGGGCGAACAGCATTTCGGAAACGAGGTCCATATCCTTGGTAAATGGCGTAGCCTGGCGGATGTAGCCATTGCTTTGCGGCAGGCCGAGGTTGCCGTATTCGTACAATGCGATCTCCAGCTCAGGCGTTTCCCCTTCCTTTTTCATTCTGGATAATTCGCCGAGGATGCTCCAGAGCTGCGACTTGGCCTGCTCGATAAGGCCATCCATCGAATTGCTGGTGTCGAGTAAAAGTGCAACCTGTATGAGGTTGCTTTTTTTCGCCAGGTTTTTGCTCAGCCCGCTATGGGCCATAAGCATTCGGACAGGCACCCAGCGCCCGATCATTTTCGCTGCGGAAGTAAGATGGGCAGCGCCGAGCAATGCGATGAGCAGGCTGAAAGCGGCTATGCTCAGGTAGGTTCTCATGTTTTTCATGGCGTGGTATTTTTTTGGTTATCACCGCCATATTCCGGGAAAAAAAGAAGAAAAAAAAGGCAGCCTTTGCCACGACGGCCTTTCAGTCCGGGAAAGGCCCCGTACACTTTGTAAAAGCAGCTTTTGGGCTCATTTTCAAAAAAACGGATATGCGGAAAGTGTACTATCTTTAGGCTGTATGATGCGCTGGAAATACATCTTACTCCTTCTTTGCTGCCTGGCGGGCGGGCTGCCTTTGCAAGCGCAAGCCGCAAAAAAAGGGCGGCAGCAGCCTGACTACCTGCAACAGCTGGAACAGGCCCGCAAGCTTAACACTTCCAACCCGGAAGGGGCCATTAAGGTATTGGAAGGGGTCATCATCGGCAGCCGGAAGGCAGGCGACAAAGCATCAGAAGCGGAGTCCTATTATCTGCTGGGCGGCATCTACGAAAATATCCACCAGCCCGAACTGGCCCTGAAGCGTTACCAGCAGGCCTATTACCTTCTGGGAGCCATTGCGCGGACGCCATTGCGCGCTCAAAACTACTACCGGATGGGGTCGCTTCAGCTGAAGCTCGGGCAGTTTGCAGCATCGGAGAAAAGCTTCAACCTCTGCCTCTCCGATACCAAAGACCCCGAGCTCGTTGGCCTTTGCCGGGAAGGCCTGGCAAAGCTGGCCGTCGCTTCAGGACAACCCGAGCAGGGCCTGCGTATGTACGACACCCTGGAACATCTTTACACCAGGAACAACGACAGCCTCTCCCTGTCGCGCATCGAAGCCCAGCGGTCGCAGGCCTATCTCACGCAGCAGGACAGAGAACAGGCCCGCCAATCCTACGATAAATCGCTGAACAGCATCCCACGCCAGAACAGGGTAGCAGAGGATTACCTGCCGATACAGGAGGCCAAACAGGCCCTGGAAGCAGACAACCTTTCCGACAGTGAACAGATCGAGCTTTCGCTCAATACACTCCAAAGCCAGCAGGCGCAACAGGCCCCGCCGGAAGTGCTGGTAGATGGCCAGATGCAGCTGGCGTCGCTTTACCTGGAGAAAGGCGACCTCTCCGAAGCTGGCAAATACGTTGAGGCGTCGAAAGCCCTGCTAGGAGGAAAGGTCAGCCCTGCCAAACGCGCTGAAGTGTACAAAACCGCATCCGAACTTAGCCTGAAAAAGGGAGCTTACAGCCAGGCTGCCAAAGAGTACCAGCAGTATATCGCGGAAAACGAACAGGTGCTGCACCAGAAACAACAGGAACTGGCCCGGCAGGCAGCTATCCTCAAAAACCAGAGCGATATTGACCTGCTGATCAAGGACTTCGCCCTCCAGGAGACGGAAAAGGCCCTGCTGAACAACCGCATACGTATACAACAGGTCACCATTGCCTCGCTTGCCCTGCTATTGCTTGCCGCAGCCTTTTCCCTCTATTTTATTATGAAAAACGTGCGTGCCCGCCGCCGGGCCAACCAGTTGCTATTGCTCAAGTCGCTCCGCACGCAGATGAACCCTCACTTTCTGTTCAACGCACTCAACAGCGTGAACCATTTTATCTCTCAGAACGACGAACGCGCAGCCAATAAGTTCCTGGCAGATTTTGCCCGGCTGATGCGCCTGGTGCTCGACCACAGCCAAAAGGACTTCATCTCGCTGGAAGAGGAGCTCGAAGTCCTGGAGCTTTACCTGAAGCTGGAGCACCAGCGCTTTCAGGATAAGTTCGACTACACCATCGAGAAAGACAAGGATATTACGTATACCGGTATCGAGATCCCCCCCATGCTGCTGCAGCCTTTTGTCGAAAACGCCATTTGGCACGGCCTGCGCTATAAGGCCGGTAAGGGGCGCCTGACAGTGGCCCTGAAAAGGGTGGGAGAGGAGCTGGTAGCCAGCATAACCGACGACGGCATCGGCCGAAGCCGGTCGCTGGCGCTGAAGACCAGGCACCAGTCACAATACCAGAGCACTGGCCTGCAGAACGTTCACCAGCGGATTACAGCACTCAACCAGGCGTATGGCAAGCGATACCGGCTCGATATAACCGACGCCAGCCCAGGCGAAGAGGACTGCGGCACCTCGGCCACTCTTTATATACCCCTTAACCCATGAAAAAGATCCGCGCTATCATCGTTGACGACGAAAAAGCCAGCCGCGACAGCCTGGCCCACTACCTGCGCAAATACTGTCCCGACGTCACTGTCGTGCAGGAATGCGCCAATATACAGGAAGCCCACGAGGCGATCCGCACCCACCAGCCCGAACTGGCCTTTCTCGACATAGAAATGCCCTATGGCAACGCTTTCGACCTGCTGGAGCAATTGGAAGAGGTCAACTTCGAGGCAATCTTTATTACCGCATTCAGCCAGTACGCTATACAGGCACTCAACCTCAGCGCGGCTTATTATATTCTCAAGCCGATCGATATCGACGAACTGGTGCAGGCTGTAAGCAAAGTAAAAGATCGCTTGCAGGACAAAGCAAACATCCATCACGCCCGGATACTGCGCGATAACCTGTCAAAACTGCAGCCCGGGAGCCAGCGGGTGGTGCTGCCCCTGCTCGACGGCTTTGAGGCCGTCGATATGCAGGATATCCTCTACTGCGAGGCCGCCGATAATTTTACCTATTTCCACCTGAAGAACGGCGAGCGCCCCATGATCTGCCGCAAACTGAAATTCTACGACGAGCTCCTGTCGGATCACGGTTTCTGCCGCATCCACCGCAGTTATATGGCCAACCTGCGCTACGTCAGGCGCTACATCAAAGGCAAAGGCGGTTTTGTGGTTTTGGAGAACGGTACGGAGCTACCCGTGGCGAACGCCAGGAAGGGTGCGCTGCTGGAGCATTTCCGCTAATTCCAGGGCATGAAAAACAAGCTTTAACCCGGAACTTTGAAAGCATGCTTTACGTTCAAGCCAGTAACGGCGCCCATAACGGTTGCCCTGCAAAAAATCGGGCGGAAAAAACCCACCACCACTTTGGATTTTACCCCCGGATAATTATCTTTGCAATCGCTTTGAAAAAGCCGCATGAAAAGCATGCTGCGAAGCAGTTTTCATCAATCGGTTCTTTATACACGGTGACGTGGGTGAGTGGCTGAAACCATCCCGCTTTTTTTGGAAAAAAGCGGGACTAAACCGCCGTACTCTTCCTATCTTCATCAATCAGTTCTTTATACACGGTGACGTGGGTGAGTGGCTGAAACCATCCCGCTTTTTTTGGAAAAAAGCGGGACTAAACCGCCGTACTCTTCCTATCTTCATCAATCAGTTCTTTATACACGGTGACGTGGGTGAGTGGCTGAAACCACCGGTTTGCTAAACCGACGTACTCTTAACGGGGTACCGCGGGTTCGAATCCCGCCGTCACCGCCACCGCCCGGCGAAGCGAAGACGAAGCCGGGCTTTTTTATTAATGGTATCGGGGTGTAGCGCAGTCCGGTTAGCGCACCTGCTTTGGGAGCAGGGGGCCGCAGGTTCGAATCCTGCCACCCCGACTTGATTATCAAGGAGTTATGAAAGAAATTTCATAGCTCCTTTTTTATTTTCAAACAATTTTCAAACAATCATTGGGCTTTTTTGGCGCTTTTTGAACTTATTTGAAATCATCATTTTTTTTATCCCTTTCAGCTCTGGGGAAAATTAAGCCATAGATTGGCCCCTGCCCGTACAGGCCGACCTCCCTCTTCTTCTTCCCTCGGCCAGTACGGTCATTCCCGCAGACGGACGCAGCCCTTAACACTGGTCAATCGCATGGCTGCCACCGTCATTTTACATCCGCTCACTTCCTCTCCTGGTGTCGTTCCTTGATTTAAGCACATCTCATTCAGTCGTCATCCCCTTGGAATTCGGTTTCCTGTTTTCAAACCCTGCCTGTCGTTGTCGGTAATGGCAACGGGCAAGCCTCCGGTCACGTTGTGACCCATGCAATTTCCGACCCCTACAGGACAAGCGGGTTTATCAGTAACCCAAACCAAGGAGAAAAAACATGAACGATGCACAAAAAGCAAAACTGATAAACGAATTAAGCCAGTTCACGGGTAGCGAGACCTTTTATTACCATCCCTTGTTCAGAAAGTTCGTTTACACCGAAGGTGTTCGCCACTTGGCTGAAAATGCCGGAGCCTACTGGTTGCTTGAAAATTTCATTTTCCCAAAACAGGCCGTTAGGGAAATCGCACAGGAAGAATTCCAGGTTTGGACTATCAAGGTCAATCAACAAGAGTGTAGTGCTGTGATAAATTTGGAAGATGGTGACACAAACGAGGTTTCTCGATTTTTCATCCCCTTCACTGATTTTCCACTTGAAAAGTTTACCCTATGGTTCATCGGAGGTACACTGCTCTTGCCAAGCGAATACTGATAAGCCTGATTGAAGTAATTCACCCCGGCTTTTTAGATTCTTACGGCTCGGTTGAAAAAGGTGTTATACCCTTTTGTGACTGAAATTCTTCTGTTTTGAAATATGGCTGAACCACTTCAGGTGAGTGCTGGTTCTTGGGATGGACAGGAGAATTCAGCCCTACATCTCCTTTTTCTTTTCTGCCCTGGTATATATCTTTCAGTGCTTTTTGTCTTTGTGTGTGGGCGTCATAGGCAATTTTTTGCCAGTTGAACTCACCGTTTTCCATGTATCTACCCTCCTCACATTACTCATAACTACCATTTATTTATACCATAAAGTGTTTTATATAGTCAACAAAAGTGACAATAGTGCAAAAACAGAAAAGTCCCTGCTCGCTTTACATGCCCTACTCAGTAGAGGCACAAATGCAGAGTTTCGAGATGCCCTTCCAATGAGACTTTTCGTATTGTTTTGACAAAACTTTTGCAGGAAGACTATGTTTACTTTTTATGCCAGAATTCTCCAATAAGCTCGACATCATCTGCCTTGAATCCCAAGCTTTCTATGCCTTGGTCGAAGAGGTTGTTGGCCGCATGAAGGAGAAAGCAGGTATTGAGCACGACAAATGGATTAGCGATGAAGAAGCCATGCGTCTGCTCCGAATTTCCTCTCGTACCACACTTCAAAAATTGCGGGACGAAGGGGCAATTCGTTTTACCCAACCGAGCCGAAAACTGATTTTATACGACAGGGATTCCATTCTTGCTCACTTGGAAGCCCATGCAAAAGAAACTTTCTAAACATGGAAGAGAACGAAGAAATGCAAATCCGCCGGGGCTTCAATGCCGGGTACATGATGGAGAAACTTAACCCAAAACTCTCCCAGCAACTCCGTGAAAGCATGAGCGGTAATTCAAAAGACCTGTTTATGATGGGTTTTGTAAAGGGAGCTGAGGAATACAATCAGGAAACCTACTTCTCACAATCCCACAATGTGCCGGAAAATATCCAAGATTTGGATTTGGACAATCTGCCAGATAACGAGTTGGGCAAAGACCGTGGATTTGAGCCATGACCCCCCTGCCCCCGATTTTCTATCCGAACATTTTTTTGAAAAACCCTCTGCCCTTCAGATGCTCGTTTTCCTCTCGTAGCTCCCTCAGTCTTTGGGACATGACTTTCAATCTTTTCTCGGCGGCTTCTTTTTTGATGCTTTCTTCAATTGCCTTGCGTTCTGCAACTGCCCTGCCCTCATTAGAAGTCCTTTGGTCTGTCAGCAGCTTGCCTATTGGTGTCCCAATTTCAAGGGCCTTGTCCAATTGTTCCTGAACCCGTCTTTTGTCTTCAATCAATGATTCACGTTCCGATTTCAATTGCTCAATAAGGGCATCGGCACTTTTCAACTTTTCTTCCAATACCAGCATTTCATATTGCACGGATTTGGTTGTGTCGAGGTGTGCAGGTTGCACACTTTTTTCCTTCTCTTCATTTGCATCCTCGATTTTCTTGAGGTTTTTCAGGATTTTTTCCTTTCCGTACACCCTCTCCAATTCAGACAAATCTATTTTTTCCACACCGTCTTCGACGATTACGCTGATGCGTTTTTTGGGGATATGGTTGTAGAATGTCCTTCTGGACACCCCCGCCAGTTCAGCCGCTTTGGATTTGTTAACGAGCATTACCCCCCTCCTCTGTGTATCGGTGTGAAATTTACCAAGCCAGACACAGTATAAACCATGTGCAGGCTTGTGCCAATGCACACTTTTTCACAATGTACACAGTGTGCAATGTGCAATTTGCACAATATTTTCATGTAAACTTTACGGCAATTACACAGCATTTATACATGTGCAATTGCACAATAGGTGCATTTATACAGTGTGTAAGCATCCCCGATAACGCCCCTGACCAGTGCTTATGCCCTTCACACTCCCTTTTGCACAAGTGTGCATCTTGTGTATAACCTTGTGGGTAATTGCACGGTGTGTTATAGCGTGTATCCACAAGGCCGAATCGTGGCCTTAATTCACAGTCAATTTTAACCAAAGGGAGGAGCGAAAGCTTTTCAAAAGCCCAAAATGAAAAAACCGCAGTTGGCGCTGCGGTTCTTCGTAAACAAGCGATGCTTATTCATATCCAATGAGTAGATAGTACCGCTTGATGATTCGGAATGCAAGGGAAATTCGATTCTTGCAATAGGTTTTTGCACCCTGAATCAAGCGCATAGAAAAGCAGCTAACAATGTCATGCAGCCGTATTATCCGAAACTAAAAAGACCAAATACAGGGCCGTTCAAAACATGCCAATCTTTTCATTCATTTGCCTCATCTCAAGTTTTGATGGCATATAAACCTTTCTTCGTTGATGCTGATGATTATGACCCAGCCCAACCACGGCGCAAGAACATGGTTGCCCCGATTGACAAAGGCACGTTTGTAAAGCCTATTAAACAGTCTTTTGTAAAAAACCCCCGTACCATGCCCATGACCCGTATCATGTTGACCTTGCTGGCCGGATGGGCAGGGCAGGGGGGCAGCATCAAGACCACTACTGGGGTCATAGGCAAACACCTTGGCCGTTGCCGGAGACAGGTATTCCGTTATTTAAAGGATGCAGTGGAAGAGGGTTATATTACCTATACCCGCACAAAGGACAAGATGGGTTACTATACGGGCATCAGAATATGGCTCAACTATGCTGCAATTCGATTCACGACGTCCCGTAAAGCGAAAAATACCTCAAAAAACGCAGAAACATCAGATGTGACATTAAAGTCCGACTCTAACGATAAATATATATTTACTGTTAAAGAAGACCCCGAATTATCTACTCTCTTGGGGAGGTTTGGCTCTCTGATAGAGAACGAAACGGAATATATTCATGTCTGAGTAAACTTCTGAGCACATATATCTGTAATTTTTTTTCTTCAATTTCCGAAGCTGTCTTTGCTATGCTTTATTGGTATGGGATTAATAATCTGCCCATAAATCCGTTTGCTTGTGAAAATAAAAAGAAGGGTTCTTAGTGAATATCAAACAGGCTAAACAACTGGACTTTCCAAGCTTGCTGGAAAAAATGGGATACTATCCCGAAAAGGGTGGTATCAAAAAAAGCGGTAAGGAAATCTGGTACAAATCGCCCTTGAACCCCAATGACAGAACGCCATCGTTCCACCTGACAAAAGGCAAACAGGTTGCATGGGTTTTCAAATGTTTCAGTACGGGCGAAGAGGGCACTATCATAGATTTTGTGATTGCACATGAACCTTCCATTTCCAATGCATCAGGCGCATTGGAATTCTTGCGGGATAAGTTCCCAGGGGCTTTGTTTGATTACCAAACCAAAAAGCACGGAAAGAAATCAAAACCCAATAATACTTTTTCTTTTCACGAGCACGACAAAACCAAACCATCATCCAGTCCATTGGCAGCGGACAGGGACTTGGAATTTATTCAAGACTTGCCTTTGAACAGCGGAAGGCTACTTTCATATCGGGCGCAGTTGTGATTTGTCCCCGGGCTTGAAATACAAAAGGTGGCGAGGATTGAGCATCTTTAGGGTGCTTAAACCAAAAAAAAATGTCGCACCTCACCGCCCTATCAAAGATACAGAAGTTCATTGAAGAAAACGTCATCGGCCAGCTA
>JACJYE010000003.1 GCA_020636255.1 Lewinellaceae bacterium | reverse complement strand
AGATGGCCGGTACGGTGGTGGAAACCGGTAAGGGCGTAAGCAAATGGCGCCCGGGCAGCCGCGTTTGCGGGCTGCTGGGAGGCGGAGGTTACGCCGAATATGCAGTTATCCATGAAGATATGGCGCTGCCGGCCCCTGCGGGGTTCGACGCTGTGCAGGCCGCCGCTATCCCGGAAGTTTTCCTCACCGCTTACCAGGCGCTCAACTGGCTGGTGCAACTGAAAGAAGGCGAAATGGTACTGATCCATGCCGGCGCCAGTGGCGTAGGCACAGCTGCCATACAACTGGCGCGCGCCATGGGTGCGCGGGCCATCGTCACGGCTTCCGCAGCCAAACAGGCCGCCTGCCTGGAACTGGGCGCGGAAAGGGCCATCGATTACCAGAAAGAGGATTTTGAGGCCGCAGTGCAGGAATATACGCAGGGCGAAGGGGTAGACGCCATCGTGGACTTTATCGGCGCTCCCTATCTGCAGGCCAACCTCAACCTCCTGCGTACCGATGGCCGCCTGGTGCTGCTGGCCCTTATGGGTGGCTTCAAAATGGAACAGCTCAATATCCTGCCCGTACTGCGCAAACGCCTGCAAGTGATGGGTTCGACCCTTCGCGCACGCCCCCTGGAATACAAGGCAGCCCTGTCGCAAGGGCTCTTCCGCTTCGCCTGGCCCCTCTTTGAACAGGGAAAGCTGAAGCCCGTTATAGATGCCGTCTTCGATTGGCACGATGCAGCCGATGCCCACCGGTATATGGAGGCCAACAGAAATGTGGGGAAGATCGTGCTCAGGGTGGGGTGAATGGCGATCTCTGCCCTACTCCACCTCCACCTCCTTCACGCCCGTCCGCCCAAAAAATACCGGGAAATACATCAGCTCTGCTTTGGCGGGGTTGATCGTATAATGCCCGGTAAACCTCGGCTCCAGCTCGATAACGAATTCGTGTTCTCCCGGCTCCAGGTGCTCGCAGAAGATGGCCGTTTGATGGCGGAAATACTCGCGGTGCACTTCCACGCCCCGGCGGCCGTTGGGCTCCTTAAAGTAACTGCAGCCCGCAGGGATCGGCGCCTCCAGCATGACGTAGTCGGCGGCGGCGCTTGCTTTGAGCTTCACTTTGAGCTGTACGGGCAGCCCCTGCACGAGCTGTCCGGCCGGCTGTCCGTTTTGCCATAGGGCCGTTTCGATGTCGAACAACCCGCCGCGGGCTTCCGGCTGGCGGTTGAAAAAGGTTTGGTAGGCGGCCAGATAAAGCGGGGCGGCGCCCGTCTTGCTGATCTGCAGCGGCTGCCCGGGCTCCAGGCTGGCGGAAAGCGGAAAATCCGAATAGGCCTTTCCGTTTACTACAAGGTGGGCCTCCCATGGTCCGGCTGCTCTGCCCTTCAGGATATCAGGTAGCAGCGTGGCCAGTATCTGTGCTGTTTCGTAGGTGTTGCGCCAGCCAAAGCGGCCGGGGCGGCGCTGCTCCAGCAGGTAGCGGCGGATGGGCGGCAGCTCGCCCTCCCTCCCGGCGCGTTGCAGGGCCTGATAGGCCAGTAGCGTAGGCTGTATCGTATTGTCGCGCCACCCGCCGGGCTGCTCTCCCCAGTAAGTATTGCCCAATGCCGTGGATCGGCGGTAGCGGTACAGGCTATCGAGGCTGTAGGGCAGGCCCGCCTGCTGCGCGATGGCCGTCACCAACAGGCGCTCGGTAATCGCGATGTTGATCGTGTCGTATGGCGCCAGCCAGGTGGCGAGATCGGCGTTCTGGCCGTCGGCGGCCATCAGGTGCAGCGCACGCAGGCGGAGAGGCAGCTCCATATCCGGCAGCCGGTTGGCCAGGTAGCGCATGCCGCGCTCGTAGGCCGGCGTGGGATAACCCGCTGCTCCGGCCCTTTGCAGGGCCTCCAGCACGTATACCGTCATCCAATGGTTGGCTTCTCCTTGTGGCCACCAACCCCAGGAACCGTCGGGGTTCTGGGCCTGCTGCAATTGCCCCGCCGCTTTCAGGACGGCCTTGCCACCGGCCCAGGGCTCGCCCAGGGCCTGCCGGATGTCCCGTTCCATCAGCAGCGCCAGGAGGCGGCTGGCGGTTTGCTCGTTACAACCGTAAGGGTATTCCTTCAGGGCCCTGACGTCGTTCAGCAACAGCGGTAAAATATCGCTTTGAGCATATACCTGTACGGGGCCGCGCCCGGGGCCGAAACGCCATTCCAGGCTGGTGTCGCCTTCCAAAAGGGCAAACTGCCCCACACTTTCCGCTGAGCCCACCGGCAGCACGGGAATGCTGCGCTGCTCGCCATCTACAAAACCATCCATCTCCAGTGCATAGGTGTATTGGACGGAATCCTGCCCTTCCGGCGCCGTGATGTTCACCGACTCGCTCAGGGCCTCTGCTATGGTGCTTTCGCGGTACGACAACCTGTCGCTGCCCTGCTGGAAATAAGTGGCCACCTTCAGGCTGTCGGGGGTATAATTGGCCACCTGCCCGGCAATATTGGCCCGGTCGCCGGCGAGCAGGAAACGGGGCAGGTGGAGCTGGGCTGCCAGGGGTTTGTAGGACTGGATAGTGCCAAAGCCCGCGCCGGCCCGCCGCCGGCCGTCCATGCCGATGGCGAAACTCTGCCAGTTGGTGAGGTCACCGGGGAAACGGGCAGTGAAATATGCCTCGCCCCTGCGGCCCGTCATCAGGTTGGGCTGCCAGTAGGCATAATCGCGGAAATCCTTTCGAAGCCCGCTGTAATCGCCCCATGCAATAGGCTCCGTCGCACCGGGGAGCTCGTTTTGAGTGGCGTCCGGGCTTATGGTGGCCGTAGAGGCCTGGAAGGCTTCGACCCGTATGCCGTTTACCATTCCTGTCAGCATGGAGCGGGAGCCTCTGATCGTTACGGCATCGCTGGTGACCATCACTTCCTGCAGCGCCACGCCGCCGGCGTCCATCCTTATGTTCAGCGGCTGGCGGTAGTTGGAATGGGTATAAAGGCTGTTAGCCTGGTACCCTACATAGGAAATTCTGACCTCTACCGGCCCGTAGGGAACCCAAAGTTGGTAATTGCCTTCAAAATCCGTATCCGTGCCGCCTACCAGCACCCCGTTTTGATATGCCGTTACGCTGGCGAAAATGAGCGGCTCGCCGGTCTCATTATCAGTGGCCTGGCCGTAGATCAGATAGCGCTCAGTGCCAAAGGCGGGTGGCTCCGAAACCAGGCCGAAAGCTTCTTTCAGGTTGGCCGCTTCGGGCAGGCCGCCTTTGAAGAAGAATTGTTGTATTAACTGGTTATTGCTGTCAGGGTGGAAGCCTGCTTCGCTCAGATCCAGATATAGCAGCGTGTCGGGACGGATGCGGATGCTGTGCTGGTGATAGCGCCCGTCGGCCCGGAAAAGGTACAAGGCATACGTACCGGCGGGGAGCGTTACAGATGAACGCCCGCCGAAGTCCAGCAGCTGCGCCAGGCTGTCGCTATTGGCCAGCACGGCGGCCAGCAACTTCAGCGTATCGGGCTCCGGCTGGTAGCGGAATTGAAAATGCCCGCGTATTATCCCGGTTTTTGGCAGGAACTTCATAAGGGGCAGGCGAAGCCTGGCGCTGAGCCTGTTTTTCCGTTTAATGTCCTGTGGGCGAATGACGTATTGTCCCGGTATGTGCACAGGCGCGGGTATGGCAGGCGATAGCTTTTGCCGGGGGTTGTATACGAAGGTTTTGCTCTCGTACAAACGGTCGCGCGCTTCATTGACTTCATACAAAAAGCCGGGCTCAAACTTCAGCCGGGACTCAAAAGCACCCCGCTGGACATAGTGTATAGGGGTGTTG
The DNA here is from genome assembly GCA_020636255.1 of Lewinellaceae bacterium. Lineage (GTDB taxonomy): Bacteria > Bacteroidota > Bacteroidia > Chitinophagales > Saprospiraceae > JACJYE01. Next base: position 548,021 of record JACJYE010000003.1, on the reverse strand, counting down.
TTGGAAAAAGGGCCGAACCGCAGGTAGCTCCTGTTCCGGTAGTCGTTCGGCTGTATATGGAAGATATCGGCGCCATCCTGCCAGATAAAGATCTCCGCATTCTGGGGCAGGCTTTTAAGCTCGAATATGCTCTTATTCAGGAGAGCCGTTTCCTGCTGATCCAGGTGGGGTTGTACGGCCCGGCGGCTGATGCGCCCGGCCCATTCAGACTGTTGAAAACCTTGCTCATCGATGGCGATCTCCAGCTTCTCCCCTTTGCGCAACTCCACGCCTTCAACGGTATACTCGTACTGCCGGGTGCGCAGGAGCAAGGTGGCCTTGCCTTCCGGGGCGGCAAAACTGTAGGGCCTGCCGGTATAGGTGTCGGCGTAATAAACCAGCTTGCGGTTGCAATAGGCCAGCAGTATGGGCTGCTCTTTGCCGTGGCGAACGATGTAAGGAGCGAATTGTGCGATATTCCGGTAAAAGCTATCCTGTGCCAGGCTGTCGTATTCCAGTCGGATGCCGCCGTCGGGGTGGCGTAGGCGATAGTACTGCTGGGCCTGCAGGCCAAAACGGCGATACCAGGCCGGAGTAATGGTTTGGTTGAAATAGCGGTGCTGATGGGGCGTCAGCTGGTAGTCGTTGTAGATCAGCGGTGCTTTGGGCCGCCGGTATTCAATGGTGGGCAGCTCATAATTGGCGCCGTTCGTAAACTGAGAGCGGATAGCGCCTGCTACCAGGCCGACTCCGGCTACCGGTTTGCCTTTGCTGTCCCGCACGCTTATTTTTATGGGTGCTTCCTGGTTGGGCGCTACCCGCTGCGGTTGTTCTACGCTCACCTGCAGCATCTTTTTGTAAAAGGGAAGGCTCAGGCTTTCCTCCTTAGCCGCTCCTGCCCAGGTATACTGCAATACAAGGCGGCCGTGTGCTCCTGAAGGGTTGGAGGTGTTCCAGGTAAACAGGCTATCGGCAGTATAACCGTGTGCCACCTCCTGGCCGCGGCGGTAGAAGAACCAGGCCAGCGGCAAGCGGCGCGGGTTGTCGATGCGGAAAGACAGCTCACCGCCTTCGTTGCGGCCCGAGTACTGTACGCCGGGCCCGGGGCCTCCGCCCTGGTGCAGGTACAGGTACGTTTCCAAATCGCCTTTAGATAAAAAATAAGCCTTGGCCAGCGGGTTCAGGCGCAGCCGGAAGGGGAGAAGAATAGTATCCATGGCCAAAGCATGGCCGGGCTCTCCTTTTGTATGCAGTAAGGCCAGGCAGCTATCCGGCAGGCCATGGCGGAAGTATTGCCCCACCAGCCACCCATCCTCCAGGCGCAGGCGGAGCTGTTCGGGCGCCAGGCTGCGGTTGAAAGCGGTGAAGGCCTTGTGCAGTTCACCGCCGGGAGCGGTGAAATAGGCCGTTACCCCGGCGCTTATGCTTGCCGGGGGGAAGATAGAATCAGGAACGACAACCGGCGTTTCCTTCATGGGCAGCAGTGCCTGTTCGTACACCCATAGCGTATCCGGTACGAGCGCTTCCCCTGACTGGAAATCGGACAGCCGGCCCGTTTCGGCTACGAGCACCAGCCGCCCGCCGGGCAGCGGCAGGCCGTTAGCCCCTTTGGCGGAGGCCAGCAGGCGCACCGTGTCGGCGGCGAGGAAGGCCTCTTTTTGGGGGTGTATCTCAAACTGTACCTCGTCGAGCTGGTAATCGGCCAGGCGGAAAGATTCGGCCAGGCTTTTGTATCGCCGCCCCTTTTTCGTGCCGATGGCCACGATATACTGAGCATCCAACGGCAGCGAATCGCCGAGCACCACCTGTCCGGAATAGTTGCCCGGGCTGGAAGGGGTGATGCTTTTAAACAGATATGTTTCGGCGCTCGTTTTGCGCAGTGTGAGCTCCATGGGCCTGCGCTGGGGGCGGCCCCGGTGGTTGGCGATAAAGGCCTTCACCTGCAAAGTGTCGCCGGGGCGGTACATGGGCTTGCTCAGGGCGATGTAGCCTTTGAAAGGTTTGTACCTGCGGAGGAAGAGCGTCCATTGTTTGTATTTAAAACCCCGTTTGAAAAACCAGTACACCCGCGAAGCCGGCCGGAGAGGCGTGGTGACTACCCGCCCGGCCCGGGAGCTGGAAAACCGGCTCAGCCGTTGCCGGGCCAGGCTTTCCTTCTTGACATCCTCCATATCAAAAAAAGCGTGCTCGCCTTGTAGTTCCACCCGCAGAAGGCCGTCACGCCGGCATTTGCGGAGAATATAGGCCTCGTCTGCCGGGCTGTAGGCCAGGCGCCGCCCCTCCAGCCATACCTGTCCATTGGAAATAGGCAAGCCTGTGGAGTCGAGGAGTTGGACGATCAGATCGCGGCCGTTTTCCACCAACTGAACCTGGAAGCTGTAGACGCTTTCCAGCTCGATGTTCAGGGTTTCGCCTTCGGCGCTTATCTTGAGATAGTGGCCGGGCGGAAGTTCAGCGTTCTCCTCCCAGTACGAGGTGTCGGCCAGGGTATGCAGGTGTGATTCCAGCACCGAATCCTGCTCCGTATACAATGCCAGCGCCTCATCAGGCGAAATGGCATACACCAGCCCCCATGGGCTCAGTTGGGCGAACAGGCCGGTTTTAATTCCGATCAAAAGCGCGAATAGTGCCAATTTTTTCATAGCCATTGGATTTCGATAATTATTCGGCATTATTTCCGGCAGGGCGAAGGAAACCCAAGGGCTTGCCTTTGCAACCCCAATATCCTTCTTTTGCTTTTCTAAGTGCCTGATAATCCTGTACTAATAATAGCTTTTTTCGGGGAACTATTCCACCGCGGTTGTGGTAAGTGATATACGATCCATGTGAATAAGGCCGATCATTTAGTTGATAGTTGTTTGTTGGGGGTGATCGTTCCATCCAGCGGGGTGGCGGGCAACCAACAACGAGCGGTTATTTACCAAAAAACGAACACCCGATGGCATCCAGGCTCCTAACCCATTATCTGAATTCTTTCCGCGGTTTCTCGCGTGAAGTCTGGCTCCTTTCCACCGTCATGCTCATCAACCGGAGCGGCACGATGGTCATTCCTTTCATGACGGTTTACCTCACTCAGGTGGAGGGTTACAGCCTGGGGCAGGCCGGCTGGGTGATGAGCGCTTTTGGCGGGGGCTCGGTACTGGGCGCCTACCTTGGCGGGCGCCTGACCGACCGCATCGGCTTCTACCAGGTGCAATTCCTGTCGCTGCTGCTGAGCGGCCTGGCCTTTATCGGCCTGGGGTACACGCAGAATATCTGGGCTTTTGGCGCCATGGTTTTTGTGCTGAGCACCATTGCCGATGCCTTCCGGCCGGCCAATTTTGCCGCCCTGGCCACGTACAGCCGCCCGGAAAACCGCACGCGGGCGATGGGCCTGCTGCGCCTGGCCATCAACCTGGGCTGGGCCATAGGGCCTGCCGTTGGCGGCCTGCTGGCGGCCAGCGTGGGGTACAAAGCGCTGTTCTGGGCCGACGGCCTGACCTGCATCGGCGCTGCCCTCTTTTTCCGACTGGCCCTGCCGGTGCGCGAACCGGCCAACCCTGCCGCTGAAAGTACGGCCGAAGGGCCCGTGCCGGCGCCGGTGTCCGCTTACCGCGATGGCAAGTACCTGGCTTTCCTGCTGCTGGTGCTGCTCAACGGCATTGCCTTTATGCAGCTGTTCTCCACCCTACCCGTTTTTTTCAAGCAGGATATCCTGCTCAACGAGGGGCAGATCGGCCGCCTGATGGCCATCAACGGGCTGGTGATAGCTCTGGTGGAGATGCCGCTCATCTACCTGGTGGAACACCGTTTTGGCAAGTGGAGCATTGTCAGTATCGGCACCCTGCTCATCGGGGCATCGTACTTGCTGTTCAATATTTTCGGCGCCGTCTGGGGCGTGGCTTTTTCCTGCATGATGCTGATGACGGTAGGGGAGATGCTCAGCCTGCCCTTCATCGCCACCATGGCGCTCGACTTTACGGACGACCGCAACCGGGGCCAGTACATGGCACTGTTCACGATGACCTACTCCGTGGCCCACATCCTGGCGCCCAACCTGGGCCTGCAGGTGGCCGAGCACTTCGGGTTCTCCATGCTGTGGTACCTGCTCATGGGGTTCTGCGTGCTGGTGTGGTTCGGCTTCCGGCGTATAGGAGCTGCTGCCCGGCCTCCGCTGGCGGAGCCGGCCCGTATAAGCTGAGAGCTTGTTTAACCTATAAAGTCGAAGCACTCTATGCTTTTGGTTCAATTCTGACGGATGAATTCAATGTACAAAGCGATATAGATTTCATCGTTGAAATAAGCTCCAAAGACCCGATTGAGTACGCTGAGAATTACTTTGGCCTGAAATTCGAATTGGAAAGGATTTTCAAGCGAAAGATTGATTTACTTGAACAGAAAGCCATCAGGAACAGAACTTTTGAAAGCCTGGCCAACAAGAAAAAAGTACTCGTTTATGCAAGACGAAATCAAGGTGTGGTTTGAAGATATTGAGAAAGCTATTGATGAAATCAACGAATCCCGACCTGAAACAAGAAATTTTCATGAATTTGAAGAAGATATAAAAACTAAGCGGGCCATTGAACGAAATATCGAAATAATTGGGGAGGCCATGAGCCGGATTTTGAAAATTTCGCCCGATATCCCAGTTAGCTATTCAAGGAAAATAGTGGATACCGCAATCGGATAATTCATGGATATGATTCGGTATCGGATGATGTGATTTGGCTGATTGCCATTAAATACCTTCCTACCCTGAGTAGAGAAATAAAGGAAATAAAGTAACTATTCAGCATCATGGTGATTTACGGCCTGAAGCAAAATTTTGTAATCCGCCCTTCCCCTTTCAAGGGGAATGAGAAGGGGTTAGACAAGAAAAAGCCTACAAAATTTTGCTTCAGGAGCATTTTAGGCCGCATGCTGAATAGTTGCGAAATAAATAAAGAAAAAGAATAAGAGCCTTAGAGAATGCCGGTAGGCCCTTGTATTGATTCAAGCTCTAATATGGTTTGCCTCCTGAAAATCTCCGAACTTTGTCCTCCAAAAGCTGTAGGACAACTATGATAGGTTCGGATATACAACATGCCATGGAGCTCCTGCAGCAGGAGCAGGTAGTCGCCATTCCCACCGAAACGGTTTACGGGCTGGCGGGCAACGCCTTCAGCCCGCTGGCCGTTTCCACTATTTACGCCGTCAAGGGGCGCCCGGCCTTCGACCCGCTCATCGTGCACACCAGCCGGTTTGAACGGGCGGCGGCTTTTACTACCCGCATTCCCGATATGGCCTATCGGCTGGCCGAGCGCTTCATGCCCGGCCCGCTGACGTTGTTGCTGCCCAGATCGGAGGCCATCCCTGACATCGTTACGGCAGGGCTGCCGCGGGTGGCTATCCGGGTGCCGGGGCATCCCGTAGCGCACGATCTACTAGAGCGGCTCGATTTTCCCCTCGCGGCGCCCAGCGCCAACCCCTTTGGTTATATCAGCCCTACCACTGCCCAACATGTCGAAAGCCAGCTGGGCGATAAGGTGCCCTATATCCTGGATGGCGGGCCATGCCAGGTAGGGGTGGAAAGCACCATCGTAGGTTTCGGGGACGGGCAGGCCGTTGTTTATCGCAAAGGGGGCCTGGCCGTCGAAGAGATAGAGGCGGTGGTGGGTGCAGTAAGCGTGCGGGCCCATTCTTCTTCTAACCCGCAGGCGCCCGGCATGCTCAAAAGCCACTATGCCCCGCGCGTGCCGCTGGTGCTCGGCGAGCTGCGCGCTTTGCACGAGCAGTATCGGGGTAAGGCCGTTGGTGTGGTCGCTTTTCGGCAGGCCTTGCCAGGTATTCCATTGCAGCAACAGCTCATTCTTTCGCCCTCCGGCGGCCTTGCCGAAGCGGCCCGCAACCTCTTTGCCGGTATGCGCTACCTCGACGGCCTGCCTTTGGATGTCATCATCGCCGAGCTGTTGCCGGAGGAAGGCCTGGGACGCGCCATCAACGACCGCCTGCGGCGGGCTGCGGCAAGGTAAAGCATTGCAACAAACAAAAGGCCCAAACGTATAACAAACGGTGCTCCCGGAAAATGCCATAAGGCGCAGGCAGATTGCGCTAAAATAGCTATCTTCCCAATGAATAAGAGCTTGTCAGAGGGAGCTGGCAGCATTTGAGGTTCAATTCCAAAAACTACCATAGATGTTACACTTTTATTCGTCCAGCAACGGCCAGGTCCATTCGGAGAAAGCCATGCAGGAATGCCTGGGCAACGCCCTGTCCGGACGCGGGCAGGAGGTGTATGAACGGCCTTTGCTCATCATCATCCATACTACTATAGGGCACGACTTCCAGGCCTTGCTGGCTGCCGCACACAGCTGTTGCCCGAATGCTACGGTCGTAGGTTGTACCTGTGCTGGTGTCATCGGAGTGGAAGGGGCCAACGAATCGATGCGCGCACTGGGGCTTATGGTGGTGGAAGCGGAACAGGAAGGAGAATTCGGCATCGTATTCTGCGACAACATCCGGGGATATAATTCTCTGCAGAAGGCCCGGGAAATGGCCCGGGAACTGAAAGATCTGCTTCCCGGCGCCAATATGATCCACCTGCTGGCTTCCGGCATAGACATCGCCGCCGACCGCGCCCTGGAAGGCATCGCCGAAGCCTTCGGGCCCGAATTGCCGGTCTTCGGAGGCACGTCTTCCGATAATTTGCGGGGTATCAGCACCTATCAGTTCGTCAATCGCCAGGTGTTGGAGCGCGGCGCCATCATGATCGGGTACGCCGACCCTACGTTGGGCGTCGTCATGGGGGTGCACCACGGCAACCTGACCATCGGGCAGCCTATTACCGTGACGCGCTCGGAGGCTAACCGCGTATTTGAGCTCGATGGCCTGCCGGCCTGGCCCAGCCTCATGAGAAAGCTGAGCCTGCCCGAAGATTCCCAGCCCGGCCCCTGCATTCCCGTGGCCGGCCTGGGTGAATTGCTGCCAGCGGAATACCACCAGGCCTACGACAACCGCCACATCCTACGGGCTATTGTAAAAGTGGACGATGCCGGTAGTAGTTTTTACATGCCCGTCGACTGCCCGGAAGGCACCCAGTTGTGGATCACCCAGCGCGACGAAAGCCTCATATTCGCAGGGCTCGGCCGCATGCTGGAGCGGCTGGCCGACAGGGTCAGCGGGTTGCAGTTAGTAGCCGTCTTTCATACCGATTGTGCGGCCCGTGGCCGTGCCATGTTCAACAAGATCGCCAAAGATGAGATCATCGAAAAGATGCAGGATTCTTTGATGAAAGGCCAGGCCATCCCATGGTTGGGGATGTACGGCTTCGGAGAGTTTACCCAGCTCAAAGGAAGGAATTTTTTCCACAACTATACGACTTCGATCTATGCCCTTGTCAGAGTGGAAGGGGGCTAGAAAGGAAAAGCAGGACGATGAAGAAAAAAGGCCGGGAGGAAAACAGGAAAGCATCCTACAGAGAACTCGAAGCGCTTTGCCTGGAGTTGGAGGCCCGTGTAACGCGGGGCATCATGGTGCAACAGGAGCTGATCTCGCTCAAAGCTGAACTCGACCAGGAGCTCAACCGCTTTCGGCTCATCCAGGAGTTTGGAGAGCTGGGTTTGTTCCGGGAAAGTATCCAGGAGTTCGGCGCTCTGGCCACGGAATACTTCATCCGCGCTTTTGAACAACCACATGCTCTGCTGGCCGAGTATGACGAGAAAAGTGATATGTTGGCGGTGGTGAGCACTTTCGGCTTCGCCAATACGGACGTCCCAGCTGTATTGCCACTTTCCCCCGCAGATTTTCCCGAACGCGAAGGCTTTTTGCTGAGCCAGCAGCCCGATACCCATGTCAAACTTGCGTCATTGGATCTGGAAGAGGCATTGGCAGGGCCCCTCTTCGGCCCCGATGGGGCCTTCAAAGGCTTCGTTGTTTGTGGCCAGCAACGGGCCGATCAGCGTTTTTACAACCCCATCGACACCCAGGCCCGCCATTCTTTTACCGTGATGGCCACCAAAGTCAGTTACCTGCTGCATAACTTCCGCATCAACCAGCAGCTCAAACAGGAGATCGAAGAGCGGAGGCGCGTGGAACAAATGCTGGAAGAAAAAGCTGCGGAACTCCTGCGTTCCAATTCAGAGCTCGAACAGTTCGCCTATGTCGTTTCGCACGACCTCAAGGCGCCTTTGCGCAATGTGCTGGGCTTTGCCGGCATGTTACAGAAAAAATGGATGGACGCCGTGCCTGAAGCAGGGCGCGAATACCTCGAGATCATCCTTAAAGAGATCAACCGCTTCGGTGCGGTCATCGACGGGCTGCTGGCCTACGCCCGCTTTTCCTCCCGGCCTCCCAAGGAACGCCAGCTGGTCGATTTCAACAAACTGGCCGAAAAGGTGCAGGCCCAGATCTACCTGGCCATTCAACAGTGCAGGGCCGTTATCAAAGTGCATCCTTTGCCCAGCCTGCCCGCCGACCCTCAGCAAATGGAGCAGCTCTTTCAGAACCTGATCACTAACGCTATTAAATTTACACCCTCCGGCCGCCGGCCGGAGATCGATATCAGCGCTAAGCCTTCAGGCAGCGAGTATTGTTTTACCATCCGGGATAACGGCATAGGGATAGAGGAGCACAACCTGGAAAGCATTTTCGGCCTTTTTCAGCGCCCACATGCTTCCCGGGGATACGAAGGCAGCGGCCTGGGGCTGAGTATCTGCAGGAAGATCGTCGGGCAGCACCAGGGCCGTATATGGGCAGAATCAAAAGGGCCGGGCCAGGGGGCCGCCTTTCGTTTTACCCTGCCTTGCCGATAGCGCGCTACCCGTTCAAAACCGATAACATGAAAAATACTGCCTTCCTCATTTGTTTTTGCCTGCTGGCCACTTTGTCGGCAGCTCAGCCCGAGCATTATATTACGGTGATCGGTGAAGCGAGCATGCACGTCCGCCCTGATGTGTTGTATTACCGGGCCAGCATGCAGGCGCCGGAGCGATACCCCGGCTACAATGATTACGACCCCTTCGACCCCGCCAAATTCCAGGAGCTTCAGGCTGAACAGGAACTCAAAGCTGAGATGGCCAAACGCACTTTCCTCGAACTGCTGGCACGGGCAGGCATCCCTCAGGAAGCCATCATCGAAGACCCCCTGTCCGTAAAACCTGCGCCTGCTTACGGTAATTCGGAGATCATCATTCGGGTGGAAGGCCTGGAACGCCTGCTGGGGCTGGTGGAACTGCTTCGCGAAAACCAGCAGTACTCGGGAGCCCTCATCAAAGCAGAATACCTGGAACGGGAAGAGGTTTTGCGCGAACTGCGGCTCCGGGCCCTGGGCAATGCCAAAACAAAGGCCGCGGAAATGGCCCGGGCACTCGGTTCTACCCTCGGGCCGCCGCTGGCTATCGTCGAATGGCCGGCAGGCAACCGGCAAAACCAGGATAATACCGGCGATTACCCCGCCTACGGCTGGGCCTCGGGCCAGGAGAACACCCTGCTCAATATAATGTCCTCCGGCCAGGCCGGCGAAAGCCTGTCCATTGCCCTGACGGCGAAGGTAGAGGTGCGCTTTTTGCTTAAAGACTGAATATTATCCTGTAGTCAGCCGGGTGGCTGGGTGATGAGGGTACTTGGTGATGGGGTGAGCACGTCACAGGCCGCGCGTCAGCATGTTGAGCGCAGCAAAATCCCGCGCCGCCGGTAGGGGCCAGGGCCATACGCCAGCGTTGCGCTCGGCCTGTACCCTGTACCTTATACCCTGCACCCTATGCCCTCCCGACTCAGCCCACCGGGCCTCGCCGGGATGAAAATTGTGCGGGGCACATTTTTATATGCCCCAAGCCTTCACCTGTCCTGTTCCTCCCCCGGGCTTAACAGGTCCCGGTTAGAAAACTGTATCGTGAGGCCGATCTGCGGGATCAGCAGCGTGGTGGGCGAAGCAACCTCATCGAAGGCTTCGATAGGGTCGTCGTAGGGGCCGTCGGCGTTTTGCTTGCGTGCCAGATACGTGGCCGTACTTCCCGGAAGGTAGGCGCAGCGCAGGTCGATCAGGATATCGGGGGCCGTGCTCACGCGGAATTGCAGCCCTGCCGCCCCGCCGTAACTGAAGGCCGTATCGCTGTGGTCGGTATCGGCTTCCACGACTTCATCATCATCATCCATCAGGTCGATGAAGCGGGTGCGGGTGTACAACCGCTTAAAGCCGATCAGGCCGTCGAAATAAGGCTGGATGAAAAAGCCGGTGAAGGGTTTGAACCGCACCAGGGCATGGGCCATCAGGATGTTGTTGTTGGTTTGGAGGCGATAGTCGTTCAGGACGCCTTCCTCCAAAATGTCGAAATCCAGCCTCTCGCTGTCATAGCGCAAATAGGAAAAATCGACCCCGCCGAAGAGCGGTTTGCCCCGCCCCAATTGAAAGGCGAGCGATCCGCCGCCGCCGATGCCCTGCTCGCTGAGCTTATCGGCAAAGGCCTCTATGGGGATACCCACCTGGAAATTGCCGCTGAAATGGAAATAATAAGGCAGTTTTTCCGACTGCCCATAAAGGGCCCCGATGGACAGGAAAGTGATCAGAATGATGTAGATTTGTTTCATAGCCGTTGTTTATTATTCGTGCGCCTCTTCACAAAGATAATGGCTCTAAGTAATCATCAAAAAACACAAGCCAATGCATTTTGATCAGGCTGCTGCCACCTGGGATGACAGCCCCGTACGCCGGGAAAGAGCCCAGGCATTGGCCGAAACGCTTCGGCCTATTATTCGCCAGCATCAATACCGCAATGCTTTGGACTACGGCGCCGGGACGGGGGCTGTGAGCTTCCTCCTGGCAGGTGAGCTCCGCCACATTCTGCTGGCCGACCTTTCCGAAGGCATGGTGCGGAAAGCCATGGAAAATATAACGGAAAGCGGCCTGGCAAATCTGGAAGCCCGCCGGCTTGACCTGCTCATGACGCCCTTCGATGAGCCCCCCTTCGACCTCATCTATACACTTATGACGCTGCACCATATCCGGGATATCCGGGGCATCCTGGAACGGTTTTATGCACTGCTGCGCCCCGGCGGCTGTTGCTGCATCGCCGACCTGGAGTCAGAGGATGGCAGCTTTCATGCCGAATTTCCGGATTTTGACGGCCACAATGGTTTCGCTCCGGATGGGCTGGCCCTGCAGATGGAAGCCGTAGGCTTCACCGATATCAACTATCACCGCTTTTTTACGATCGCCAGGCCATTGCCAGACGGAGGAGAAAAAGCCTATCCGCTGTTTTTCATGCAGGGAGCAAAAGGCATCTTGTGACTTTCCTGCTTTTTTTCGTCAAAACAGCGCAAACGGCAAGGGTTTTTTCCAAAAAACTATAAATTTACCAACCACTCATTCCTAAAACATCAAACCACACGCTTTATGTTTGAAATCTTCAAAAGCGAAAAGAGCGGGGAATTTTATTTCCGCCTCAAAGCCAAAAACGGCCAGGTAATCCTGTCCAGCCAGGGGTACGCCAGCAAGTCTGGTTGTGTGAACGGAATTGAAAGTGTGAAGAAGAACTCCGGCAACGACGGCCAGTATGAAAGGAAAGAAGCCTCCAACGGCAAATTCCACTTCAACCTGCTGGCTGCCAACAAACAGATCATCGGCAGCAGCCAGATGTACGCTTCCAAAGCGAGCATGGAAAACGGGATCGAATCCGTGAAAACCAATGCTCCGGAAGCTGTCGTGAAAGACCTTACCGTCGAGGCTTAGAGCTTGTTGGGAGGCCGGATTTGATAGCGAAAAGTGGCCTTTTTTAGCTCAAAGGCTGGCCTCCAAACAAGCTCTTAACCACGCGTTTATCGGAAAGGTACAGCGCCATCCCACATCACCGGTAATACCTGCAGGTGTGGATGGCGCTGCCCCTGAAATGCGGGTGTCTTCAAACGTTCGTTATGATGAAGGCTATCAAGCGCATCAATGCATGGTCGAGCCCGCGCAACGTGTCAACTGCCTTTATGTATGCTTTCGCTCAGCGACAGGATACCGTGGTGGTTGATGAGCCCCTGTATGCGCACTATCTCTCCAAAACGGATTCAGAAGCGGCGCATCCCGGCAGAGATCAGATACTGGCCAGCCAGAGCCGGGATGGGCAGCGCGTCGTCCGTGAAGTGCTCTTCGGCCCATACCACCGGCCGGTAGTGCTGTTCAAACAAATGGCCCACCACCTCATCCACCTGGATGAAAGTTTCCTTTCCAACATGGACAATATCCTGCTCATCCGCGACCCACGGGCCATTATCGCATCTTACAGCCAAGTCATTTCCAACCCCGTCATGGCCGATGTGGGTATCGAAAAGTTATACGGCCTTTTCCACCAATTGCGCGAACAGGGCAGGCTGGCGGCCGTTATCGACGCCAAAGAGCTACTGCTCAACCCCGCTTCTGTGCTGAACCAGCTGTGCCACTGCCTGGGCCTCCCTTTTGACGAGCGAATGCTGCACTGGTTGCCCGGCCCCCGCCCCGAAGACGGGGTTTGGGCGCCCTACTGGTATGCAACAGTGCACCGGTCAACAGGCTTTCAGCCCTACCAGCCCCGGCATTACGAACTGCCCGAAAACCTGAAAACCCTGGCCGAACAATGCCGCCCTTATTACGAAGAACTTTACGAAGCATCCCTCAAAGCCTGAACACCTATGCTCCAGCAATACAATCCGAAGAACGAGAACATCCTGGTATACATCAATGGACAGCTCTACCCCCGGCAGGAAGCACGGATATCGGTATTCGACAGCGCCGTACAGGGCGGCGATGCCGTCTGGGAAGGCCTGCGCCTCTATAAGGGGCGCGTCTTTTGCCTGGGTCGCCACCTCCGCCGCCTGCAGGAATCTGCCCATGCCCTTATGTTCAAAGGGGTGCCGGATAGCGAGGCCATCGCCGAGGCCATTTTCACTACGCTGAGGGCCAACGGCATGCGCGATGGCGTGCACATCCGCCTCACCCTGACGCGGGGCGAAAAGATAACCTCCGGCATGGACCCCCGCCTCAACCAGTCGGGCTGCACCCTTATCGTGCTGGCCGAGTGGAAGCCGCCGGTCTACCCTCCCGAAATTACACTCATTACCTCCTCCGTCCGCCGCAACAACCCGGCGTTCCTGGATTCCAAGATCCACCACAACAATCTGCTGAACAACATTCTGGCCAAGATCGAGGCCAACCTCGCCGGCGCCGACGCCGGCATCATGCTCGACAAGGACGGCTTCGTGGCCGAAACAAACGACGTCAACCTCTTCTGTATTCGCAAAGGCACGGTATTCACCCCCCACGCCGACGCCTGCCTGCCCGGCATTACCCGAAGCCTGGTGATCGGTATCTGCCGCAACCACGGCATCCCGGTACAGGAAAAGAACCTCTCCCTCACCGAATTCTATACCGCCGATGAGGTGTTCACCACCGGCACCATGGGCGAGCTCACCAAAGTTCGCGAGATCGACGGGAGGACTATCATCAACCGCTCCGGAACTTCAGTGCTGGATCAGATCAAAGGCCATTTCCGCCTGCTGACGGAACAGGAGGGCACGGTGGTGCCGGAGATATAGCAGCTGGCGGCGCCTGCCCCGTGTAAACCAGTGCGAGCCACACGCTGCCTGGCAAGGTTGAGCCCTTGCCGACGTTCCCGGTGGCTGGGAATGGCCGTGACGTGCAAATTTATTTGCGCCGTCGTAACTGTTCAGCATGCGGCATAAAATGTTTCAGGAATATTAGAGCTTGTTTGGAGGTTACCCTTTGGGCTAAAATACGTCCCTTTTTTAATGATACTGCGTTGCTCTTTTCGTCCGTACCTTTGGGTGCGAACTTCAAAAAACGCCTTGTCTCTTAAAAAAATTGACACTTTTTATCTCCAAAAGCGGCCTCCAAACAAGCTCTAATCTGGACTTTAGCATTTTAAATCGTACTGAACAATTCTGTAATGCCTATAAAACAAAGAGTTTTGAAAACCAGGGATTTAATTTTTAACCTCGCCCCAAAACCACGATGTTAAAAATTAACCATGGTAGCTTTTCAAACTCTTTGTTTTCAATGGTTTCAGGATTTGATTCAATCATCAAAAATGCTAAAGTCCAGCTAATATGCCGCATGCTGAATAGTTGCCTTTTAGCCGCTCAAATAAATTTGAGGGCTACGTACTGCGCGTCCTCCGGGATTTCACTGCGCTCAACGTGCTGACATGCGACGTCCCTAACGCACTGCCGGCATCCCTGAGAACGGCGCATCCGCAATGATCAGCACATGCCGGGCGGCCATGCTGTTGATGTAGCGGAGTATCTCATCGTTGTAGATATAGCTCTCGGGGCTGCCGGGCTTGGCGTCGGCAGGCAGCCAGTAGCTCTGGCCGGATTGGATGTCGGTTTGCCCGTGGCCGGAGAAGAAAAGCAGCACTTCGTCGTCGGGGCCGGCTTCTTTGGTGACGCGTTCGAGAATGGAGAAGATGTTACCCCTGGTGGCCTCGGTATCGTAAAGGATGAAAGTGTCCTGAGGCTCGAACTGGTACATCTTTGTCAGGATATCCGTCAGCTCCCGGGTTTCGCGGACGGCCTGGAGCAGGGGCGGAAACTCGAAGTATTTGCTGATACCGATAGCCAGGAGCAAAGCACGCCCCCGAAATAGCGGTTCCTGCCCGCTTCCGAACGCCGGCGCGTTTTGTTGCTGATAAACCGGAGCCTGGGATTGAAGATAGCGCTTGTTGTAGAAGATAAATTCCCCGCCTTCATCGCCGGCATTGCCTAAGGGGCCGCCATCGGGCAGCTGGGCAACAGCCGTGCTGCGGGGTGTAATATTTTTTGTAGCCCGCAGCAGTTCGGAAGCGGGAAAATAAGGTGCTTCCTGGCGGCGAAGAAAATCGAATAACCCCTCCATGAATGCATTGCGTAGTGTCGTACCTTTCTCTGCCGGCACGTCTCTTATGCCTGAAAACAGCACCCAGCGCGAGCGCCGATTACTTCGGGGGGGCGGCGAAGTTTGCTGCACGGGTTCATCCTGCACGAAAGCCCTGAGGTCAAAACTGTCCGGAGATAACTGCTCGCTAATCAGCTTCGTCAGCCGGAAGGTGATCGATTCCCGTTCCGCGTTAAATTGCGGCTCTGTGATCAACCGCTCAGACCTCTGTTTCTGCAGCATGTCCCAGCGTGCCTGAAAGGCGTTCAGGATACTGTGCAGGGCGGCATCCGGTTTGAGCGCCCTGCGCATCAGGGCGATGAGCCCACCGGGGCCGCTATCCAAAGCTGCTCTTAGTTCTCTGTCAAATGAGCCTCCCGGCCCGGCGACCTCCCCGACGGAACCCTCCATGGCCTTAAGGAACTGCTCCCGGGCCTGGTTGATATCATCTGTGCTCTGTTCTTCCGGGGCTTCCTGCTCCGGGGCCTCTGCCTCCGGCGCTTCACTGCCCGTTTCCGCCTCCGCTTCTGCTGCCGGTATTTCCTCCCAGGGTTGCTCTATTGCCAGGTCTCTGTTCATCAGCTCCCGGATGGCCTGAACGCTGCTTTCCTCTCTGTAGTAGGAAACGTGCGTGGCCGCCACTTCCCGGAAGGCGGGTTTGGGGTCCGGGTTGTCGCCGATGCTCCGGATGCTTTCGACGGTGGCGTTGAGGTCGTGGGGCTTGTTGTTGTAAATGCCGGCCAGCAGCCCCATGGCGAACCGCTCAATCCAGGAAGGTTTTTTGCCCTCGTAATAAGCCTGAGCATTGCCGGCCACGATGCTATAGGGGATGCCCGGAAAAGGGCCCGACTGAAAACTGGCCTGCGAGAGCGTCGTGCTTTCGGCTTCGAAGGAGACCTCCTCCGATTGCCGGTTGAGGCGGCGGAGAAAATCGCTGTCCACTGTAACCTGCTGGTAAACGGAAAAAGAGCGATTGAAAAACCGCCGCAGCAGGGCGATGAGGTTGGAGCCGATGAACGGCAGGAACCCGGCCAGCCCTTCCATGATCGTCCAGGAGTAGCTGCTGATGGCAAGGAGCCTCGCGCCGCCGTTGGGCGTACCCGTCATCACGAGATGCGCTACAAATGCAACGCCATCAAGCTGTTCGATATAATACCGTGCAACGAGCCCGCCGGTCGAATGGGCCAGAATGGACAGGCGGGGCTGGCCCTCCTGCTCCAGGCCGGCTTCTGACAACAACTTTTTCAGCATCTGTGCGGATTCATCCAGCCCTGTCCGCAAGCGGTTGTACTCAAAACTGAGCACGGCATCGAATTCCTGTTCCAGGTATGGCGTACGGGCAAAATCCACCAACTGCTTACTGTCCTCTATGCCGGGGATCAGCAACAGGATCTTTTCGGCGCCCTGCAGCCGCTCTTCGAGATGATCGGTTATGCGCAGGCTTTCTCCTCTTCTGTATAAGGCCCAGCACAGGCGGGCTTCCTGCGCCTGCTGGGACAGCAGCCCCACATTGGGTTTTACGCTATCCGTTAATTGATCCAGCGGTAGCCCGTACTGTTGCCGACGGCTTTCTTCGCGCACGAAAGCGAGCACTTCAGGGCTTGCGGCTCCCCTTTCCGCTACCAGTAGTTGCAGCTGCCGGAATAATGCGTTTGCCTCTGCTTCATCAGATACACGCGCCACTTCAAATTGATGCAGGAGCAGGTGTTGTCGGTACACCCGGTAGGCGTAGGAGTGCTCGGGAGGGGCCGATCCGGGCCGGGCCAGCACTTTAGCCAGCGCCTGGTGGGCTTTGGCGGCAGCAGCTTCAGGCAGTAGCTGTACCAGCACCGTCCGCGCCTGATCCGGGATCTGGCCTTCGCGCAACCACTTCAGTCGGTTCAGGCGGGTGAGGTGCTCCGGGTTGAGCAGGGCATTGGGGCGTTGCTCCAGTACGTCGCCCAGGTATAGGGTCAGTTTCCAGTGCAGTTCCGGATAGAGGGCGCAGGCGCACAGCCATTCGAACAGCTCAGCTGGCATACTGCGGCGAATGAGCCCTACATCATCTGTGTTGAGCACGTCGTAGATGTTATCGCGGTGCCATTCCTCCAGGCTTTTGTCGGAATAATTGTCGAAGTACCCCACAGCCTCCATCAGCCCGTCGATGGTGGAGGGCGCCAGGTAGAACTCCTGGGATAGCTGTTGTTCGAAATACCCCCATTCCTCTACAGGCCGGAAGGAGAGCAGCGCTTTTTCCGTCCATAGCGAAAAGAGCCCCAGCACCCAGTTGAACAGCCCTCCGCTGACAGGGTCGGCCATGGAATAGCCATCGCTGAGTATGATCAGGCGCTGGCCGCCGTAGAGGTTTTGCAGGGGTACGGCATCCGCTCCGCGCTCGAGCCAGCAAAAGCCGGGGTCGTGTTCGAAAAAATAGCGCTCCAGCCGGGTTTCGTCGCCCTGCAGGACCTGTAGCAGGTAATCGAACCACTCGATCTCGTGCTCATTGGCGTTGGCGGCGTCGATCAGCAGCAGATAATGGGGCCGGGTGGCCACCTGCTGGAAAGCGATATCGATGATGCCCGCGTTGCGCACCGTGCGCTCCAGCGTGGCGGGTATGTCGATCTCCCGGGTATTATAGCTGTCCGCCTGCAAACGGTTGAGGTGGCGCGAGATGTGGAACGCCTCCGTCCGCCCGATCAGGTTGAGGCGGGGGAAAGGGGCATCGGGTGGGAAGCGCAGTGGAGCGATGAGCCTGGAAGGTGGGGCTACCTTCACGGCTTTTGCCTTTTCAGGGCGCGACCAATACCAGTTGAGGGGCAGCAACAGCACGGCAAAACCGAAAACGATATACAGGCCGTATTCCTGAAAAAAACTGCTCTTCAGTTGTGGAAAAACAAAGGCCATTATGCCCAGGAAGACGCCTATGAAAAGGGCGCCGTACCAAAAGGTGTCGCGGCCTTTTAACCGCCTTTTTAGCACGTTATGTATGGCTTTCAACTCGACGGCCAGAAAGGCAAGTAAACCCACCGTTATCACCTTGCTATTGGTGAGGAAGGCCAGTATCTGGGTGTACCACGTATAGACAAGCCCGAGAACCAAAATAATGGCCAGGCCGGCCAGTAGCTGGCCCCGGATATTCCTTTTGCTCTTTTCCGGCGCTTTTCCTTCTACCCGTTTTATGGGCTCCGGAGCTCCGGCCAGCGGCGGGGGTGTGGCCACCCGTGCAGGCCTTATTTCAAAATATCGCCTGAAAAAGGCGTAGAACCGCTGCTGCTCCTGCCTGTTTCGGGCGAAGAGGGGCGCCAGTAGCGACTGCAGCTCTTCGAAGGTGTGCTCGGCGGCCAGGGTGTTCAGCAGCTGCGGCACTTCGTGGTAGTGATCGGCATCCACGGCAAAACCCTCCCGGCGCAGGGCGTCGAGAAAATCTTCCAGCGGCAGCTGCTGGCCTTCCTGTGAAGGTGATGGTGATATGTCAGGCCGGGGTTCGCTCATCAGGCGAAGACAGGTTGAGGTTGTCGCGTAAGCTGGCCAGGTCCTCCTTGTGTTTGGCGAGGATGCCGTAGCTCAGCAGCAGCAGGTTCTTTTGTTCGGGCGGCAGGCCGCTGGCGCGTACGCCCGTATCGGAGAGCATCAGCTCATACTGGTCGAGCACCTGTAGCCACGAAAGGAATTCGGCGGTGGCCGGCTGTTTCTTCCGGCACAAGCTGCGCACCTCTTCGAAATGGGCGATCAGCCAGTCGAGCTGCTCGCTGTCAAACCGCATCGCCTTTTCCTCCGTTCCTTCCAGGTATTTTTCCAGCCGGCTCATCGCAATGCGGCGCAACAACCCCTTGTCGGGGAATTCGATATGGAAGAAGACGCAGCGGCGCAGGAAAGCATCGGGCAGCAGGCGCTCCGAGTTGCTGGTGATGACGACAATGGGCCGGTAGGACGGGTCGGCAGTGACCACTTCGCCCGTCTCCATGATCTTAAAGCTCATGTTTTCGATCTCGCGCAGGATGTCGTTGGGAAAGTCGCGCGGCGCTTTGTCCACCTCGTCGATGAGCACGACGGAGCGCTGCTGGCCATCGCGGGCCAGCTGGATAGCCTTCCCGAGCGGCTCCAGGTGGATGTAGGGTTCGTATTCCTTGCGCAGGCGTTCTTCATCCGTCAGTTTGTCCGTGCTCTTGCTTTTGCTGACGCGCAGCGGCTCGCCCAGCACCTTGGCGATGTTGGCATCGTGAAAATGGCCGATGGAATCGTAGCGGTAAAGCAGGTCTCGCGACTGCGTGGTGGTTTTGGCGGTGAATTCCAGGTAGGGTAGGGGATCGCCGTTGGAGTGCAGGCTCTGGGCGATGCTTTGTGCCAGCAGGGTCTTGCCGGTACCCGGCTCGCCGGTGACCAGCAGTGGCTTTCCCAGCGTAATAGCTACATTGACGGCATTGACCAGCTCGTCGGAGGGCAGGTACCCCTCGGGGTCGTTGATGCTGGCCACTTCGTGGAAGGCCGCCAGTTCGCCTGTGCCTTTGTATATGCGGTATTTCTGGTTCATATTCCAGGGGTGTTGACTTCGTTTGCGATTTGTTGTAACAGGCTTTCGACCTCATACATCTCCCAGGCCTTGCGCCCGGCAAAGAAGTTCCGGATCAGCGCCTGGGCGTCTTTATGTTTTCGCCTGAGAAAAGAGTCGTTCTTCAGGAATTTTTCCACCTGATAGAGTTCCACCGGCCCCAGCAGGGGGAAGCAGGTCAGGTGCTGAAGGCTGCCGGCTTTGGCCTCCTGTTCAAGCGTTTCCAGCATTCTCTCCACCGGGCCTTTGCGAAAGCGTGCGAAAAGCCCGCCCTTTTCCGGCAGGATGAGGTTGAGGAAGACGAAGAGCTTTTTATTCTCCTGTTCCGCGTTCTGGATGGCCACCTTCCAGAATTCCTCGATATACCATCGCAGGTCCTCGGTATTGCTTTCATCCCATTGCCGGCAGTCGACCTCCTGGAAGGCCAGGTATACCGAGTTGGGCCGAAGCTGGGTGACCAGGGCCTCCGCCTTGTCCATGCTGGCGCCGGGCCGCAGGGCGCTCATGCCGAAGAAAGCCTTGAGGGTGAGCAACGGCAGAGACTCCTGGCGGCTGACAGGGCTGACGAAAGGCCAGGGAGAGATCTGTTTGAGCCCTCCGAACTGGCGTTCCATTTCCTTGTTGGCGTTGACGTAGTTCTCGAACCGGCTGATCAGCGACTGGTGCCGGCTGTCGAGGCCGCCGGGCAGCAGGCATATCCTTGGGGTGTAGAAAATGGGCTGGACGAAAAGCGATTCAAAGACGGCGTTTTGCTGTTCCCTGTCGCAGTATAGGTGCCAGTTCTCAGGCATTCGCTCCTGAGGATGGTTGAGGCGCTTCTCCAGTTTCCAGTACTTCAACCCATCGGCCATGCCCGGGCTTTCGTAGATCCGCCAGGAGCCGGCCTCGCCATCGCCGGCTTCGTCGAGGGCAATGCCGCGCGGCACGCCACCGCCGGCAGGCAGCAGCCCGATCTTGCTGATGGCTTCGCTATGTGATTTGGGGATGGTGAACCCCTGCGCCAGGCTCTCGTAGAACGAGCGCGCAAAGTTGACGGCCTGGCCGTCGGCTATATCCTGGCTGGTGGCGATCACGTAGGGGATGCCTTTGCTCCGCAACTCCTCGGCTTGCGCCCAGGTGGAACAGGCGTTGAGGAACACGAGCTTCAGGGCTTTGTTCGGGTTGGACAGGTAAGCGGCAAAAGACCCTCCGTCGGCCCGCTGGTGCTGGCCGAATTTGTCGAGCAATTCCAACGCATATTCGTTGGCGTGCCCGGCATAATGGAACACCTGAATGCTGTCCTGATAGGTGTCGAAAGCTCTGAAGATGCGCTCGAGGTTGGCCGCGGGCACCAGGGTGACATCGCAGGTGGCAAAACTCAGGGCATCCTGGATTTCCGCAGCCTCCTGCGACAGCCTAAGGCTGTTCCCACGGTCATTGGCATACGCGATGAGGATACGGGGCCGCATTTTTTGCAGTTCTTCAGTTTAATATGATGTAACACTGCTTATTCTGCACCAAAATAAGACATTTGTTATTGCCAGCAAAAGGAGCGTTGCCGTATTTCGGGTTCTCTGCTTTCCGGGCTGCCATGCCGGTTCTTAACGGGCAATAAAAAGGAGAGGATAATGTTTTGTCGTAAGGAGCTCTCAGTTGAAAGAACCTGCCGCCAACGCTCAACTGGCGTACTGTCGCAAATTGGCCTAACTTTGCAATAGCAACTCATAATCCACAGCATAGTATGAATAAGAATGTCACACTTTACGTCCTCTTTCTGGCCTTTACATTTCAATCAGTCGGCCTTTTTGCACAAAGAGCAGCTTCTCCTTACACCGGGCGCATCGATGATGAACTGATCGTGCAACTCGCCGGCACGGCGGCTCCGCAGGCCCTGCTGCAACGCATCAACAGCCGCCATGCCGGTTCTGCTTACTACGAGCGCCTGGTGGCCGGGCGCTTCAATATCCACCTTTTTCGCTTCGAGCCCGCGGCCTGGCCGGAGGAAGAGCTGCTGCACTGGCTGGAGCAGCAGCCTGAGGTCCAGGCCGTACAATACAACTATGCTGTGGAATCCCGACGGGAGCCCAACGACCCCGACTATCCGCTGCAATGGGGCCCCGGGCGCATCGGCGCACCCCAGGTCTGGGACGTCACGACAGGGGGGCTGACGGCAAACGGCGATACCATCGTCGTCGCTATTCTGGACAGTGGTTTCGACCTGGCACACAGCGACCTGCAGGGCAATATCTGGCAAAACCCCGGCGAGATCCCGAATGACGGTTTGGATAATGACCAGAACGGTTATTCCGATGACACCTTCGGCTGGAATTTCAAAAACGACAGCAATGTTATGAGCGTGGATGACCACGGTACATCGGTGGCTGGCATTCTCGGGGCCAGAGGTGATAACAGCAACGGTATCAGCGGCCTGAATTGGAATGTCAAGCTCATGTTGTTCGCAACGGGTTATGTCGATGAGATCGTCTCCGCTTATGAATACGTCATTGATCAGCGCGACCGCTACAATAAAAGCATGGGGCAGGAGGGCGCCTTCGTGGTGGCCACCAATGCTTCCATTGGCCTGCCTACGCCTACTTTTTGTGACGATCAACCCCTTTGGGGCAGCATGTACGATCTCATGGGCGAGGTGGGTATCCTGACTGGTGCAGGCACGGTGAATAGCAGCCGCAATGTGGATGTGGAAGGCGATATGCCTACTACCTGTGAAAGCGACTTTATCCTCACGGTGACCAATACGACCATAGACGATGAGAAATACTTCTCTTCTGGATATGGCAAGGTGAGCATCGACATGGGCTCGCCGGGCCAGGAATCGTATAGCCTGAAGCCCAATGACCGCTATGGCTCTTTTGGCGGCAACTCCGCTGCTGCCCCGCACCTGACGGGGGCCATCGCCTTGCTCTACAGCCTGCCCTGTGAAGAGCTTGCTACCGACGCTCTGTTAAACCCTGAAGCCACGGCCCTTTTCATCCGCAGCGTGTTCATCGAGGGCGTCGACCACCTGTCGCAACTGGAGAACTATACGGTTACAGGCGGCCGGCTCAACGTGTTCAACGCCATGGAGCTCGTCAATGAGGCTTGCGGCGGCACCACCGGCCCGCTGGAGATATTGAGCATTTACCCCAACCCCGCTACGTCGGATCTTAAGGTCATCTACGAAACCCCTGATTTCGAAGATTATCAGCTCCGGGTCTATAATGCCCTTGGACAGCTCATGCTGCGCACCGACGTCAGGCCTATGCGCTTCAGCCAGAAGGTGTTCTCCATCGACGTTAGCCAATGGCCACACGGAGGATATTGGCTGACACTGCAGAAAGGGGATGAGCGGCTGGTAGAGCCTTTCCTGGTCGTACACTATTAGCAGTGTTCAAAAAATAAGTTCTCCAGTATGGATTTTGCGATGTGGCTTGTCTTCCAGCTCTTCTAAAGCTTTCAGCCTACGCCACATCGCAAAATCGTCGAACTTATTTTTTGAGGATTCCTTAGAGATCTCGCCGCCTTACTTGCTTTTGATGGCCTGCAACGGATTGGTGTGCTGCAGGGTCCGTAGCGCTTCCCGGATCATGGGGTCGTCCTGGTTCCAGACCGTATAGAAGCCCTGGTCATCGAAAAGGTGTTTGGCCATACGCGCCTTGATGAAGAGCTTGAGCTCATTTCTGACATCCGGATCCTGCTGGAAACCGGCGCCGGCGCCGTGGCTGCGCGCATAGGTGATGAATTCATTGTACAACGCATCGCTCACCTGAAACTGGCGGTTGAAGCGCTCCAGGGTATAGCCATCGTAATTTTTGGCCTGCTGGCCCATATAGCGGAAAACGAATTGCGGGATGTACTGGCGCAATTCCAGGTAATCGTCGTCGAAAAGAATAGAGTCGATCGGGACAAATATGTCGGGCGTGATGCCGCCGCCGCCATACACGACCCGCCCTCCGGAGGTATAATAGGAGGTGGAGTCGGCGACCGAGATCTGGTCGCGGGATTCCAGCTCGCCGGATTCGTAGCGGCCGTACATCTCGTGCTCGTACGCCTCGATGTCGTCATCGTATGGTTTTTGGATGGAGCGGCCCGAGGGCGTGTAATAACGGGCCACCGTCAGGCGCAATGCAGAGCCGTCGCGTAGCTTGTATTGTTCCTGGACCAGGCCCTTGCCGAATGAGCGGCGCCCGACGATAATGCCGCGGTCCTGGTCCTGGATGGCGCCGGCGAGGATCTCGCTGGCAGAAGCGGAGCCTTCATCGATCAGTACGACGATGTTTTCGATATCGTAGAATGCCCTGCCGGTACTTTCATAATCGCTGCGGCTCACCGAGCGCCCTTCCGTATAGACCAGCAGCTTGTCCTTTTGAGGGAAGAGCTGGCTCAGCATATTGGTGGCCTGCTGCAGGTAGCCGCCGGGATTGTGGCGCAGGTCGATCACCAGGTTCTTCATGCCTTGTTTATCAACGAGCTGCTCAAGGCCCTGCATAAACTCTTCGTAAGTCGTAGCACTGAAGCGGTTGACCTTGATGTAACCAGACTTATCGTCCAGCATGTAGGCCACGTCCACGCTGTGCATGGGTATTTTGTCGCGGGTGATGGTAAAGCGGTGCACCTTGGTATCCTTGCCTCTGATGACGCCGATCTCTACCTGAGTACCCTTGTCGCCGCGCAGCAGGTTGATCACATCACGGGTGTCGATCTGTTTGCCGGCTATGGTGGAGTCGCCGATCTGCACGATCTTGTCGCCAGCCTGGATGCCGGCGGCCTCGGAGGGCCCTCCGGCCAGCGGAGCGACGACGACGATGGTATCGTCGAGGATCAGGAATTCCACGCCGATGCCGTCGAAATTACCTTCGAGTTGTTCGTTGACCTCGCGCAGCTGGTCGGCGGTGATATAGGTAGAATGCGGGTCGAGCTTGGAAAGCATATCATCGATGACTTCCTGGATCAATGCTTCCCGGTCGACTTCGTCGACATACTTGGCTTCGATATAGCGAAGGATCTCTTCGATCTTGCCTTGTCCGGGGCTATGGATCATGGCGCCTTCCGATTCGGAAACCATTGTGGGGGCGTTGGACTGAAGGTGCATGCCGATGAACATACCCATGACGAGGATGAGGGCAAAGAGCAGCGGCAGCCAGATGCGAAGTTGTTTTGGAGTGTGTTGTTGGTCCTGATACATACTACGATAGGTGCGGTCACACAAAAAAAAAACAGGCAATGAGCGTGCGTGGTTTCGCTCTGGCCAGCAGGATCTGCCCAAGTACGGGCATTAAGGGTAATACAAAGGTAAGGAAAGTAAGGTTGCAGCACTGCCCTTTTTTTTGGCCGTTACTTTTTTCGGCAGCGGCGTCAAAATAGAGGCGAGGTTGCTGTGAGGGAGCTCAACTACCGTAAAAATGGAGTAGGGGAAGCGCTCCGGTACCCTGGCAGGAGAATTTTTTTCACTTTATGGGAACTTATACGTGTAATATTTTCTTTCAGAGGAAAGCTACCTTCACAAAGGCCGTAACAGGCTCTTCCGGCGCAATATTACTTTGCCAAGGGCAATATCCGGAAAAGGAAAATAGTTTAACACCATAAGTCCCAAAATCTACTCCCATGAAAAACACCCTTTTGATCTCCGCTTTGATCAGTGTCCAAAGCCTTAACGCCCAGGGCCGGTTCGTCAGCCCCCAATTCGAAGATGATTACGATTGGTTTCAAGAGCAATCACAGGTAGACAAGCTTTACTCTGACAATTCCACCCTGTACATTTTCACCGAAAAAGCTGCGGTCAGGCAGGGGCCTTGCCAGGCCTCGGCGGCCATTACCTACCTCCCGGCGGGCTTCAGCGTTCAGAATATCGCCTATGCCGACGGTTACTACTTTCCGGAAGATGAGGTGGATGGATATGGCGACATCTGGTATCACGTCTATGGCAAAGATGCTGTAGGCCAATCTTTTGTCGGGTACATCTGGGGCGCCAGCATTGCCAAAGGCTGGCGTTTCGAAGACCTCGACGAAGATGGCAAAGCCGAGTTCCTCATGCTCGGCGTCTCGAGCCAGGCACGCAAAGGCCTGCGCGACATCAAGGCCGAGATACGCATCCTGCAGAACGGGAAGATACAGCTCCAGCAGCAGGTGCCCGGCCTGTGCGTCTTTGAAGATTGCGAGACCAGCCCGCTGCTGCGCGTGATCCACAGCCCGCAGGGCTTTACCATTGTAGAGGCCAGCACTATGGCAGTAGGCTGCTGGGCAGGTATCGAGAAAGCTTTCTTCTACTGGGACGGATATCACCTTCAGCGCGTTTACCACGCCGAATATACTACCCACCACGAGTTCGCCAACGAATCTTTTGTGGTGAACAGCACCAGCGGCACTCAGCTCTGCCAGTACAGCCACGAAGATGAAAGCCACGTGCCGGTATGGAAGTGCAAAACCATCCGGGCGGGAGGCGACAGCCGTGCTGCCATTGCGATGGGAGATATTGCTGTCCTGCAGAGCCGATAGGCTGCCCGTAGCTTTGACGTTAGCTGCTTATGGCCTATATTTGAACGGAAAACGTTCAGAGCATGTTAAAAAGCACGCGTAGGCTTCGCTGCCGCAGCATCCTGCCATTAGCCCTGGTAGTAGCCATTCTTTCCACATCGCCTTTGGGGAGTTTCGCCCAGAATGAAAAAGATTATAACCCGCCTTCTCCCAAACAGGAATTCAGGGGGGTGTGGGTGGCT
This sequence comes from Lewinellaceae bacterium, assembly GCA_020636255.1. Lineage (GTDB taxonomy): Bacteria > Bacteroidota > Bacteroidia > Chitinophagales > Saprospiraceae > JACJYE01. Next base: position 521,977 of record JACJYE010000003.1, on the reverse strand, counting down.
ACGGTCAAAGGCCTGGATTATCCCGCCAGGCCATCGGCCTGGCCTACTGCTCAGAAAGAGGAGTGGAAAAACCTCCTGAAGCAGTATAAAAGCCTAGGCCTGAACGCCGTCATCTTCCAGGCCAGGCCCGCCGGCGATGCTTTTTACCCCACTGAATACGCACCCTGGTCGGAGTATCTGGCAGGCAGGCAGGGCCTGCCGCCCAATCCCGAGTATGATGTGCTGGAGTTCCTCATCCAGGAAACCCACCAGGAAGGTATGGAGTTCCACGCCTGGCTCAACCCCTACCGCGCAACGATGGGCCTGGATACGGCAGCGCTTTCCCCCCAACACCTCTTCAACAGGCATCGCGACTGGCTGGTGCGCTATGGCCAGCGGTTCTACCTCAACCCCGGGCTGCCCCAGGTGCGCGAACACGTCCGGGATGTGGTAGCAGAGCTCGTCCAGCGATACGATGTGGACGCCATCCATTTCGACGATTATTTTTACCCCTATCCCATCACTAATGAGGCTTTTCCAGACAGCTCCACCTTTCTGCAGTACGGCCGTAATTTTCCTGATATCAATGCCTGGCGCCGCAATAATGTCGACGAGCTGATCAGGATGGTTTCCCTCGCCATCAAAGAGGCCAAACCTCATGTGTATTTCGGTATTAGCCCCTTTGGCGTCTGGCGCAACAAACAGGACGACCCTGCGGGGTCCGATACCCGCGCCGGAGCGCCCTCCTACGATGCCGTACATGCCGACGTGCTCAGCTGGCTGCGGCAGGGCTGGATCGATTACGTGTTGCCTCAGCTATACTGGCATATCGGCTTTCCGCCTGCCGACAATGCCATACTGCAGCGTTGGTGGAGCCTTAATACGTCGGGCCGGCAGCTCTATATCGGTTTTGCCGCCTACAAGGTGGGCAACGACAGCCAGGAGCAATGGTACGACCCCGGCGAACTGCCGCGCCAGATCCGCCTGGCCCGGCGCAACCGCCGCATCAGCGGCGGCGCCTTTTTCCGATCGGGCTCTGTACTGGCCGACCCGCTTAACCTCAAGGATACCCTGCGCGCCTACTACCGGTACCCCGCGCTGCTGCCTTGCCGGGAGGAACTGGGGCTCAACCCCGCTGTCGCCGCAGAGAAGCTGAAAGTGGGCAATAAAAAAGGCGATGCCCGTATAATATGGAGGCCTAACAAGGAAAGCGGCCCCACGCCGCCCTATTATTACGTCTTATACCGTTTTACGGGCGCCGGCCCCGGCGACCTGGACGACCCCCGCAATATCCTTCACATCACCTCCTTCGGGGGTAAAGAAAAAAAATTCCGTTTTACCGATACCCGGCTGGAGGAGGGTAAGGCCTATACCTACCAGGTGACGGCCGTCAACAGGGCACATTGCGAGAGCAAGCCTGGCCAGGCCGTTACCGTCACCAGGTCCGGCTCCAGAGTGAAACCCTATAAACGCCCCTCCGGTAAACGCAGCTGGCTGGCTTTCTGGAAGCGTTAGTACATCGGCTCCTTCTGCAGGGGGTGTAAACTTCGCACCAATAGTTTCTGTTGAAACTATTGAAGCAAAATTATTTTTATGGAACAAAGCTATTGGTTACACCTAACCCATGAAGAGGCCGGCGAATTGAATGCGTCGGCGCAGCAACTGCACCATGCGGCGCAGTTCGTTGCGCTGTTCGGCAACAGTTTGCTGCCGAAGGCCTCCGACGATTCCCAATCCAATATGGAATGGCTGCCCGGCCTGAAGGCTTTGGCGGGCCAGGAGGCCAACCTCCGCCAGCGGGTGCGCATGGCGCTGCTTTACGATACCTTCGAACTGCAGCTGATCGATGAGAACGAAAACGCATTGGGAGGCCTTCCTCTGCCAGGGCAGAATAAGTCGACGGCCCTGAGCTTTGTGCGCACACAGGCGCGGATGCTGGGGCTAAAACCTTCGCAGGTCAAGCCCATCGCCCATTTCGGCCTGCCGGAGCATGAGCTGGATAAGGGCGCCTCCTTTAAGATGGTAGGCCCGGCCTATCATCAGGAACTGGCGCGCTACCGCCACAATGCCCATTTTGTGCTTCAAGGCGCGACGGAGGGCTTTAAATTTGCCAGCCCTGTGGCTACCTGGCCTCACCATTTCGATACGGGCAGCGTGATCACCCTGGCATTTGACGATTCGAGCAACCCTGTTAAAACGATAGGCATTGGCCTGGCCATTGCGGACAGGATCGCCGATGGGTTTTATTTTTATGTGAGCCCGTGGCAGGAAAAGGGCAAGATCAACTTCGGAGGGCTGCCTACCCTGCCCGGCAACGCCTCATGGGTTACCGGCCAATGGAACGGCGCAGTACTGAAGCTTTCGGATATCGTAAAGTTAAAAACAGCTGAGGAGCAACGCCAGCTGGCGGAAGATTTCCTGAATAGCGCCATCGAGGCTTCCCAGCATCTGTTGGGGGTGGAAGCGGTGAAGGCCTGAGCATTTTTTCAAAACAACTTGCATCGGCGGGCGTTTTTACATAGGAATGCCTAAAGCCAATGGCCATGATCCTGTTCCTTCGCACTGCCCAGTGGTTATTCACCCTGCTGGCCCTGATGTTGTTCCTGATAAATGGATGCGTGTCCTTTCACACCACCGATAAGAAAGTAGAGCAGTATTTCAGCAAGCGGGGCGTGCCGGTGGGCATCCGGTATCTCGAAGTCGAAGGCGTAAAAACCCGCTATATCGAAACCGGCCTGGAACAAGTGCGTAAACTGGTGATTTTCGTGCACGGTGCGCCGGGCTCTTCCAACAACTTTTTTCAGTATCTGGCCGACTCGGCCCTGCTGCAGGAGGCACGGCTGGTATCGATCGACCGGCTTGGCTACGGGGAATCGGGCCTGGGGCATTCTGTGACATCGATAGCAGCCCAGGCGCAGCAGGTGCTGGCCGTGCGCGAACAATTCCAGGCCGATACGGTTATCCTGGTTGGCCATTCCTATGGCGGCCCCATCGTTGGTAAGTACGCCATGGACTATCCCGATAAGCTTACCGCCGCCGTTCTGCTGGCGCCGGTTGACGACCCCGACAACGAGCTTATGTTCTGGTACGCGCACTTCGGCAAGTGGAAAGCTACCCGGTGGATGCTGCCTGCTGCCCTGAGGGTGTCGGCCGATGAAAAATTTTCCCATACCGCCGAACTGAAAAAGATAGCTGCAGGCTGGAAGCACATTCGCATTCCCGTCGTCCATATCCACGGCAGGAAAGACGGCCTGGCGCCACTATCAAATATAGATTTCAGCAGAAAGAACATACTGCCGCAATACCTGCGCCTGATCTATCTGGAGGACACGGGCCATCTGATACCGTGGACAGATTACGGCCTTACGCAGCAAACCATTCTTCAACTGCTTCGGGGAGAAGAACCGGCGGAAAAGGCAGGCAGCCAGGGCTGATGGTCGGCCAGACAACCCCATTACTCACAAAACAACGGGCCATTAGATGAACCCATTCTTCCAACAAATTATTATCGACACTGTACGCAAAAGGCTTAAAGGCCAGGGAAAAGCAGCGGACAGCGCCCTGGTGGCGCGTGAAGCTTCCATACTTTCGGTTGAGCTGTCACACCTCCTGAAAGAATCGCTGCTCATCGCGTTGGGTATTATCAGCGCCGGCTTTGGGCTGAAGGGGTTCCTCCTGCCCAATGGCTTTATCGATGGCGGCGTAACCGGTATATCGCTTTTGGTGGAAGTGTCCAGCGGCATCCCTTTGTCGATATTGCTGGTGGCCATCAACCTGCCCTTTCTGATCCTGGGGGCCAATACGGTCAGCCGGCCGTTCGCCATAAAAAGCATCCTGGCGATCGTCGGGCTGGCGTTGGCCGTGCACATGATCCACTATCCGGTCGTTACCAACGACAAGCTCCTGATCGCCGTGTTCGGAGGGTTCTTTCTGGGCCTGGGCATCGGCCTGAGCATCAGGGGCGGGGCGGTTATCGACGGAACGGAAGTGCTGGCCGTTTTCCTCAGCCGGAAATCCAGCCTTTCGATCGGTGATATCATCCTCATTTTCAACATCCTGATCTTCTCCTTTGGTGCTTATGTCCTGGGTATAGAAGTCGCTCTGTATGCCATACTGACCTACCTGGCGGCTTCTAAAACGGTCGATTACGTCATAGATGGCATTGAAGAATACATTGGCGTTACGATCGTGTCTTCTTTCAGCGAGGACATCCGGCTGGCGGTCATCGAAAAGCTGGGCCGCGGCTGTACGGTCTATTCGGGTAAGCGTGGTTTTGCCGCACGTGGTGAGCGCCTGAAAAACACCGAGATCATTTACACCGTCATCACCCGCCTGGAGTTGTCCCGCCTCAAAACAGAAGTCGACAAGGCCGACCCCGATGCTTTTATCATCATGCAAAGCATCAAGGACACCAAGGGGGGCATGATCAAGAAACGCCCTCTGAAGGAGCACTAATGCTTCGGAGCCTGAACGATTGTTAAACAACGCAATGGATATGACGCTTCATCCCAACACCACCCATGCCCGGAGCTTGCTCAAAAGGTACCAGGCGATACGCCAGGCCAGCCTGGCGCTTTGTGCGCCACTCGAACCCGAAGACCATGTGGCCCAGCCTGCTACCTTCGCCAGCCCGCCGAAATGGCACCTTGGGCACGTTTCCTGGTTCTTCGAGAATTTTATCCTGGCGGGCTACCTGGCGGGCTACACCTTGTTCGATGAACGCCTCAATTTTTGCTTTAACAGCTACTACCAGAGCCAGGGGCCGCGGCTGCTGCGCAACCGGCGTGGCAACCTCACCCGCCCCCCCTTGCGCGAAGTGCTGGCCTACCGGAAATATGTGGATGAAAATATGGCCCTGCTGATGCTGGGTTATGGAGATGGGGTTATCCCTGCCGAACTGGCGGAGCTGATAGAGGTCGGCCTGCAGCACGAGCAGCAGCACCAGGAGTTGCTGGTTACCGATATAAAATACATCCTGGGCAGCAACCCGCTGCATCCGGCCTATCTGGAGCGCCGGGATGCGGCCCACTCCGCTCCCGCGCCGCTGGAATTCATCACCGTTGCCGAAGGCGTTTACGAGGTCGGCCATCGGGATGAAGGCTTTTGCTGGGATAACGAGCTGGCTGCGCACAAGGCTTACATCCACGAGTTCGGCATCGCCAACCGATTGGTTACCAATGGAGAATACCTCGAGTTTATGGCCGACGGCGGGTACTCGTTTTTCGGGCACTGGCTGGATGAAGGCTGGACGTGGGCCCAGCAACTGGAGGTGAAAGCGCCGCTGTACTGGTACGAACAGGATGGCGAGTGGTGGTATTACACCCTTGGCGGCCTGCAGAAGGTGGCCCCTCAGCTGCCGGTGGCGCATATCAGCTATTACGAAGCTGATGCCTTTGCCCGCTGGCTCGGCCTGCGCCTGCCTACCGAACAGGAATGGGAAACCGCCTGCTACCAATTGCACGACGGTATCCCGGAAACCGCCAATTTCCTGGAATCGGGCTTGTACCACCCCTGCGGCCAGGCAGGCGAAGATGATACCCAATTGCTAGGCAATCTGTGGGAGTGGACGGGCAGCGCTTATCTGCCTTACCCCGGGTACCCGCGCTTCAAGGGCGCCCTGGGAGAATACAACGGCAAGTTCATGGCCAATCAGATGGTGCTGCGCGGCGGCTCCTGCGCCACCCCTCGTTCCCATATCCGCCCCTCCTACCGCAATTTCTTCCATCCCGACGAACGCTGGCAGTTCACGGGGATACGGCTGGCGAGGTGAATGCTGATTGCGAGATGGAGGCTCCGCCGAAACGGCATTTCGTCCACGGGCGGTGCCCGTGGCTGGGATATTTACGCCCTTTGGGCGAGATGTGCTTGGGTGCCTGCGCGGTTACGGCGCCTCGTTTACGGGCGGTGCCCGTGGCTGGGATATTTACGCCCTTTGGGCGAGATGTGCTTGGGTGCCTGCGCGGTTACGGCGCCTCGTCCACGGGCGGTGCCCGTGGCTTAACAAAAATACATAATTATGCCACCTTCCATTCCACAAAACCGGTTTCAGCCCGGATCGACAATTGCGCTTGATGTGCTGCAGGGCCTCAGCCGGAGGCCCCGCAGGCTGCCATCGAAGTATTTCTATGACGCTGAAGGAGATAGGCTTTTCCAGCAGATCATGCACATGCCGGAATACTACCTGACGGATTGCGAATATGAAATACTGGAGACGAAAAAAGAGGCCATTTTCAAAGCTATCGGCAGCAGGAAGTTCAGCCTGCTGGAGCTGGGCGCCGGCGATGGCTTGAAAACCCGGGTGCTGCTGCGCTATTTTCTTGAACAGGGCGCCGATTTTCAGTATCAGCCCATCGATATCTCCAGGAATGTGCTGCTTGAACTGGAAGAGAGCCTGAAGGCCGAGCTGCCGGCCTTGCAGGTGAAAGGCATGGAGGGCGATTATTTCGAAGTGCTGCACGAATTGCAGCCGAAGGCTGGCGTGCCTAAAGTCGTGCTCTTCCTGGGCGCCAATATCGGGAACTACAGCCAGCAGGAAGCGCTTCGTTTCCTGCGTTCGCTGGCCAGAGGGCTCGCTCCGGGCGACCTGCTGCTCATCGGGTTTGACCTCAAAAAGAACCCGGGCATTATCCTGGATGCCTACAACGACCCTGCAGGCATCACCGCCGCATTCAACCTCAACCTGCTGCGCCGCCTGAACCGCGAACTGGGCGCCAACTTCGACCTGCAGCAGTTCCGCCACTGGGAATCCTACAACCCCCTGAGCGGCGAGGCCCGTAGTTATATCGTCAGCCAGCGCGATCAGCACGTCTTCATTCGGCAGCTCAACCGCTCCTTCCATTTCGAGGCGTGGGAGGCCATAGAAGTGGAGCTGAGCCTGAAGTACAGCCTCAGCGAAGTAGAAGCACTGGCGGAAGCGGCCGGTTTTGTGCGCCAGCAGCACTTTTTTGATAAAAAAAACTACTTCGTAGATAGCTTGTGGAGGATGCCATAGGTAGCATTTGTGATGCTATTGATGCTTCCTCCGCCTCATTGCCCCCTATCCCCAGCATCAATAGTATCCACCGCATCCACCGCATCAATAGCATCCCCCCAACCTTCCTTCAGCCTCATGGCCTGCTGTAAGTGCCGTTGTTCATGTGCCACGACAAAACGGAAAGCGTCGCCCGTTTTTATACGCAGTATTGGCATGATCTCCACGGTTACCAGGCGTTGGTTGATGTTGGCGCTCTTTGCCCTGGTGAGGAGTGCCAGCAGGTGGCGCTGGTGGGAAAGGAATTCCTCCAGCGCCTTGGCGTTCGTATTGCTGTCAATGGGGTTCAGGCGTTTCATGGTTTTTATGGGCCTGGCGTTTTCCGGGGAGATGGATTGCACGAAATAGTTGCCCAGCCAGCCGGGGCGGAAGGGGGCCGGCTTACCGGTTCTGGACAGCGCGCGTTCCAGTTCGGGATTATAATAGCGGTTGTAGCGGTTGAGGTGCTCGAAACACTCCAGGATGTTCCATTTTTCCGGAGAAGGCTTCCAGTGGAGTGCGGCCTTGTCGAGATGCAGGATCTCGCCTTCTATGGTTTCGATGATGTTCTGCACGTCGGCCTGTAATGCTGCGATCAGTTGGGTGGTTTCCATGTTCTTTTTTTTTACAAAAGTAAGGAGAGCGCGGTGTGTAATCCTTGATTGAGATCAAGGTTTCACAGAACCAGCCACGAAGCGGTGATGCCCTGCTTACTTCATGTTCCGGCTCAGCGTCTCCGGGGTCATCCTAAGGTAGGAAGCGATGTATTTGTTGGGGATGAGTTGGAAAATATGGGGGCTGCGGTTGAGCAGCCGCTGGATGCGCTCCCGCGGGGAAACCGTCAGCAGGTCGATCTCGCGTTCGATGCGGCCCAGCAGGGCCTCTTCCAGCATCTGCAGCCAGAGGTGTTCAATGCGTGAGTATTCGCCCAGCAGCCGGTAAAAATCGGATCGGGCGATGCCGATCAGCTCGGTGGTGCTCAGGGCCTGGATGTAATAATCTGAAGGGTAGTTGCGGATGAAAGACGGAAAAGAGCAGATCAGGGTATCCGCATATCCGAAGCCCACTACCTGTTCGTTCTCCTCGATGTCGTAGAAAATGCCCATAGTGCCTTCCTGAATATAGTAAAGGTGATTCTCCACCTGCCCCTGCCGCGTGAGGAAACCCCCTCGTTTGAGCGTTTTAGGCTTCTGCCAGTGGCGGAGCAGGGCATGCGCCTCTTCCTGGGGGAGTTGAAGTTGTTGCTCGAGATATCGGGTGAGGGCGTCCATGGATTTTTTTTTCAAATCTAACTAGCCTTATCTTAGCAGCCAAACAAGCTCTTAAACCTGTGGCCAAACAATATTGTTACGTCCAAAACAGGCAACAAACCAGAAACGTCATGAAATCATTTTTGCTGATCGGGACACTGTTAAGCTTTACATCCGGCATTTTTGCCCAAACGTACAATGAAGCCATCCGGCCGATGAGCCAGGGGGAGAACAACAGCTTTGTCGTAGAGCTGAAAGTAGGAGATGCCAAAACTATTGGTGAACTGTGGCAGGACTACCAGAAGAAATTCAAGGCGGGAAAACCGAAGCTGGATAAGAAAACCAAAGAGTACTTTGCCGACGATGCCGAGATCGAAGGCATCAGCGACAATACCATAGACATTTATTCGACGATAACCCCCAGGGATGGGAAGGGCGCCATGCTTGCCATCTGGTTCGACCTGGGCGGCGCCTACCTGTCTTCCAGCCGCCACCCTGACCGCATCAGTGGAGCCAGGCAGTGGATGGCTGGTTTTGAAAAAATAGTAGGCCAGGAGTTTGCCGCGCAGGCCCTGGAAGCCGAAGTCGATGCCCTGAAGGCCCTGGAGAAAGAACTTAAAGGCCTGGAAAAAGAGAAAGGCGATAAGGAAGACAGGGTCGCTGATCTCGAGAAGGAGCTCCAGCAGGCGCGTACGGAAGCGGGGCAGGCAGCCCAGGCCGTGAGCAATAAGGAGCAGCAGATCGAAGAACAGAAAAAAGTGATCGAGGCAGCCAAAGCCAAGCTGAAGAAGGGGAAGGGGTAGCCCGTAAGCGGGATTTTTATATCTTCCGTAACTATTCAGCATGAGGCCTAAAATGCTCCTGAAGCAAAATTTTGTAGGCTTTTTCATGCCTAACCCCTTCTCATTCCCCTTGGAAGGGGAAGGGCGGATTACAAAATTTTGCTTCAGGCCATAAATCACCATGATGCTGAATAGTTACTATCTTCCCATTCAAAAACCCATGTCCCTTGCTCAGCGCATCCTCGGCCTGAACCGCTCGTTACGGCCCGACTGGGAGCTGCCCGCCCATGTCGAGCTGTTGTATCCTTACTCCGAGGCTTCCACCTGGAGCGCCATGGAGCAGTTCTACCATAAATACTACGGCGACGAACTTGAGCGGGTGGGCATTTTTGGCATCAACCCGGGGCGGTTCGGCGCTGGTATTACCGGGGTGCCTTTTACCGACCCTATCCGCCTGGAGGCGGAATGCGGCATAACGAATGATTTTGCCAAAAAGCCGGAGCTGTCCTCCGAGTTCGTCTACCGGGTGGTGAACGAATGGGGCGGGCCCGGGGCCTTCTACGGGCAGTTCTATATCGCTTCCCTCAGCCCGTTGGGTTTTACCAAAGACGGTAAGAACTACAACTATTACGACGACAAAAAGCTGTTACGCGCTGTGGAGCCGTATATCATCCACAACATCAGGGCGCAGATCGAGCTGGGGCTGAGCACCCGGGTGGCGCTTTGCATGGGGCAGGGGCAGAACATGCAGTATTTCGAGAAGCTCAACCAGCAACATGCTTTTTTCGAGTCCATCCTGCCGCTGCCGCATCCGCGGTGGGTGATGCAGTACCGCCGCAAAAGGCTGGGCGAATTCGTAACGGGGTATGTGGACAGCCTGAGGCTGGCCCGAAAGATCATCCTGACAGCCGCTTTCCTGATCACCATGGCCTTAAGTGTGTTGGCCCAAGCCGATTACGTATTTTGGGACGGCCCGATCTATACCCTCGAAGCGCCGGGGGCGAAGGTGGAAGCGCTGGCCGTCAAAGGCGAGCGCATCATATTTGCCGGGCCATGGGAGGAAGCTCAGCAGCTAATCGGCGATTCCACGCGAGTGGTAGGCCTGCACGGCAGAACCATGCTACCGGGCTTTACCGACGCGCACGTACATCCCATTTCCGGCGGGCTGGCCCTCATGGGGTGCAACCTCGCCGACATCGAGCAACCGGACAGCATGCTCGCCGTGCTGAAAAACTACGCAGCGGCACATCCCGAAAAGCCCTGGATACAGGCCTATAATTTCTGGTTGGCCGCCTTTCCCGACGGCAACCCCAAAAAGGAGCTGCTCGATAGCATCATCCCCGGCCGCCCCGTTTATATCGTTTCCAGCGATGCTCATTCCGCCTGGGTGAACTCCAGGGCGCTGGAGTTGGCGGGCATCACCGCCTCAGCCCCCAACCCGCTCAACGGCCTGATCGAACGGGACGAGCGCAGCGGAGAGCCGTCGGGCACCCTGCGGGAGGAGGCGATGGGGCTGGTGGAAAAGCTCATCCCACCCCATACGCCCGAAGAACTGGCCGAAGCCCTGCGCAAAGGGCTTGAAGTGGCCAATTCGGTGGGGGTCACCAATTTCATAGAGGCCTCTGCGAGGGAAGAGTACATCGAAACGTACCTCGAGCTGGCCCGAAGGCAGGAGCTCACCGCCCATGTCAGCGTTTCCATTTACGGCGATATTTCAAAAGGGCAGGAATGCGTCAGGCAGGTGCTGGGCCTGAACGAGAAATACGCGGATCAGGCGCCCCATCCCCCGGGGCAGATGCCCGACCTGGCCTTCGGGCAGGTAAAACTGTTCATGGACGGCGTGGTGGAAGGCAAGACCGCTGCCATGCTCGACAACTACCACGGCGATAACCACAGGGGCTTCCCCAACGCCAGCCCTGACATGGCCGCCGCCGTCATAACCGCTTTCGATAAAGCAGGCATGCAGATACATGTACATGCCATCGGCGACCGGGGCATACGCATGACGCTGGATGCCTTCGAGCAGGCCCGCAAACAGAATGGCCTGCGCGACAGCCGCCATCACATCGCCCACCTCCACGTCATACATCCCGATGATATCCCGCGTTTTCGCGAGCTGGATGTCATCGCCAATTTTCAGGCCCTGTGGGCCACGCTGGAGGATACCTACATGACGGATCTGAACTATCCGTATCTGGGAGCCGAACGGGTGGAATGGCAGTACCCCATCGGCACGGTGGCCCGCAGCGGCGGGCGCCTGGCCTTCGGCAGCGACTGGGACGTGAGCACCATGGACCCCTTCGACGCCATGCAGGTGGCCGTCACCCGCCGCGGCCCCGACAGCGTCGTCCGCGAACCCTGGACGCCGCAGCACCTCGTGGATGTTCAGATGGTGGTAGAAGGGTATACCAAAGGCGGGGCCTACCTGACGTTTCGGGAAAATGAATGCGGTACCCTCACAGTAGGTAAGCTGGCCGACCTGATCATACTGGGCCGTGATGTTTTTCAATGCCCGAAATTCGAGCTTTACCAGACGCAGGTGCTGATGACGATGTTCAGAGGCAGGGTGGTATATGGCGGGTATTGAACGATCCAATATAGGATTGTTTGAATTTCGTAGTTTATTGCTCGAATGTCGCTATCAACTGAAGGGTTTTTTGTTTGAAATTTGTACTACATTTTAGTAACTATTCAGCATGCAGCCTAAAATGCTCCTGAAGCAAAATTTTGTAGGATTTTTCTTGTCTAACCCCTTCTCATTCCCCTCGAAAGGGGAAGGGCGGATTACAAAATTTTGCTTCAGCCCGTAAATCCCCATGATGCTGAATAGTTACACATTTTATAACAAAAATGTAGTCAATCATGAAAAAGCGCAAACTGGGAAACAGTCAGCTCGAAGTATCCTCCATAGGGCTCGGTTGTATGAGCATGAGCTTTGGATATGGCCCGGCCAAAGATAAGCAGGAGATGATCCGCCTTATCCGTTTTGCCGTAGAGCAGGGCGTCACGTTCTTTGATACTGCCGAGGCCTATGGCCCGTTCACGAATGAAGAACTGCTGGGCGAAGCCCTGGCGCCATATCGCGATGAAGTAATCATTGCCACCAAATTCGGATTTGAAAACGGAGACTCTGTCAAGGGGTTAAACAGCAGGCCCGAGAACATCAGAGCCGTTGCCGAAGCATCGCTCAGGCGCCTCAGGACGGGCCACATCGACCTGTTCTACCAGCACCGGACAGACCCCAACGTGCCTATTGAAGAAGTGGCAGGCACCGTAAAGGAACTGATCGGGGAAGGTAAAGTGAAGCACTTCGGGCTGTCCGAAGCAGGAGCACAAACCATCCGCAAAGCGCACGCCGTACAGCCGGTCACTGCCCTTCAGAGTGAATACTCCCTGTGGTGGAGAGAGCCGGAAAAAGAGGTCATTCCCACCCTGGAAGAACTTGGTATCGGCTTTGTGCCCTTTAGCCCGCTGGGTAAAGGGTTCCTGACAGGGGCAATTGACCAAAACACCAAGTTCGACAGCACCGATTTCCGGAATATCGTTCCGCGTTTTTCCGAAGAGAACCGAAAGGCGAACCAGGCGCTTGTCGATCTGCTGGGCAGAATTGCCAAAGACAGAAATGCAACTCCGGCCCAAATAGCGCTGGCCTGGCTGCTGGCCCAGAAACCGTGGATCGTTCCCATACCCGGCACTACCAAACAGCACCGCCTGAAAGAGAACCTGGGAGCGGCGGCCATCGAGCTTACCTCAGGCGACATCCTCGAGATCGAACAAGCCGTCTCAAAGGTCGAAATTCAAGGCGCGCGCTATCCGGAGCACCTGCAACGCAGGGTGGGGCGGTGAACGAAATTGTACCTGAATAAATAAAACGAACAACATGAAAATCTTAATACTGGGAGCTGCAGGCGAGATAGGAAGGCTTCTTACCGATTATTTGCTGGAGCAAACCGGCCACGAATTGGTGCTTTATGCTCGAAATGCAGATCGGCGTTTAAAGATCAAAGCCCCCAACAGGGAGACTCTTGTAAGTGGAGATTTCCTTGATTATGCCCTACTCGTAGAGGCAATGAAAAACGTGGACTTCATTTACCTCAATGATATGAACAATAAAGGAGGGGTCAGGAATGTAGTGAATGCCATGAAAGAAACGGGAGTTACCCGAATTGCTGTGGCTTCTATTCTCGACATTTATGATGAAGTGCCGGGAGCCTTTGGAGCCTGGAACCGTCGGATGTTAGGCGAAAATGGTATTCGCTTACACAAGGAAACGGCTGCCCTGGTTGAGATCCCCGAACTGGACTATACGATCCTGAGGCTTACCTGGCTTTACAATCAAGAGGGTAATCAAGACTACTTATTAACTTCAAAAGGAGAACCATTTAAAGGGGCGCAGGTAACGCGCCAGGCTGTGGCCCAATTGATGGTGGATATTATCGAAGATGCCTCTGGTAAATACATTCAGAAAAGCCTGGGGGTCGGAGAGCCTGATACCGATTGGGATAAGCCTTCATTTTATTAAAAGTTATACAGGGCCTCAATAACTTTGCTGCGTGTTGGGGCTGTCTCAAAAGTCAAAACAAAAACATCGAAGCCAAATAATATGCTGTTTTTCGCGGCCTGGCCGGTTCTCTCCATTGGGGAGCCAGAGGAGTTAGGCCAGGCGGCAAAACATGATTTGGCGCTATTTTTTAATTCCATGCTTTTGAGACAGCCTCGAATCCTTAAAAATTGGAAAATGGTGTTCATCAAATCGGCATAACCCGCCACTTCCTGCTCGTCACGGGTGCTGAATTTTTGAACCTTCAGGTTTAGCAACAACTGCTCAACCTCCCGGCCTGACAATTTACTCCCTTCTATGCGGGTACTGGAGGCTATGCTTTCGATGGCCGCCACTTTTTGCAAACGCAGCAGGGTGTCGGGGGACAAATTTCCCAAGGCGCGCCATGCCCCTTTAAACTCGTCTATCTCGGCGATGAGGTTGAGGATTTCAGGCGTGATTTCCAATGACTTTACGGATTCCATGCCTCATTTTTTTACGCAAAAAACTCCATAAAGAAGTATTTGCGCAAAAAATTACGCATAAGTACGCATAAATTTTTATGGGGCTTTGCTCATGAGGCTTATTAAAAACGCCAGAATGCATTACCTTGAGGTGGACCACAACCCCGGTTTGCTTATGCCACTCAACCGTATCCCTTACTTGTCCGCCCTGGCCCTCCTTTTTTTTACTCATCTCAACTGGAGTCAACTCCAACCCTTAAAAGTCAGCGATGACGGCCGCTACCTCACCACCACCGACGGCCAGCCGTTTTTCTGGCTGGGAGACACGGCCTGGGAGCTGTTCCACCGCACCAATAAACAGGAAGCAGAATCTTATTTCCGGAAGCGGGCGGAGCAGGGCTTCAATGTCATTCAGGCGGTTGCGCTGGCCGAGCTCGATGTGTTGAACGTGCCCAACCGCAACGGCGATTTACCCCTACACAATGGCGATCCCACCCAACCCAACGATGCCTATTTCCAGTACATAGACACCCTTATCGACATGGCCGCCACGCACGGGCTTTACATCGCCCTGCTGCCTACCTGGGGCGACAAGGTGTTCAAGGACAGCTGGGGTGTTGGGCCGGAGATATTCAACCCTGAGAACGCCAGGATATACGGTCAATGGATCGGCAGCCGCTACCGCAACCGCACCAACATCATCTGGGTGGCCGGCGGCGACCGAAACCCACGGGAAGGCTCGCAGGACGTCGCCGTCTGGCGGGCCATGGCGGCCGGCGTGGCGGAAGGCGCCGGGGGTAACAGCCGGGCCCTGATGACTTTTCACCCTCAGCCGGAACACATCGAGGCATCCTCTTCCAAATGGTTCCACGAAGATGATTGGCTGGATATGAATATGCTGCAAACAGGCCATTGCGACGACACGCCCGTCTGGCAACGCATGGAAGCCGACTGGAAGCGCCTGCCCGTGAAGCCCTTCCTCAACGGCGAGGCCATCTATGAGGCCATGCCGGTTTGTTTTGACGCCGCCAACCTGGGCTACGCCAGCGCGTGGGACGTGCGCCGGGCCGCCTACCAAAGCGTGTTTGCGGGAGCCTGCGGGCATACCTACGGCAGCGCTTCCGTTATTTTTTTCTCCGAAAAAGGGGAGCATTTCTTCAGCGATCTTTATAACTGGCAGGAATCCCTAGATTTACCCGCCGCCAACCAACTCCACTATCTCAAGGCCCTCATGGAAAGCCGCCCCGCCCAGGGCCGCATGCCCGACCAATCCCTGCTGGCCAATGAAGGCAATAACGCCTTCGACCATATTTCGGCGATAAGAGGCGATGGTTATGCTTTTTTTTACACGGCGCACGGGCTGCCCATCACCGTAAACATGGGCAAGATCTCTGGTAAGAAGATACAGGCCACCTGGTTTGACCCCCGGACGGGTAAGGCTACAGTTATTGGTGTTTTTGACAACAAAGGCTGGCAGACATTCGCCCCGCCTTATACATGGTCGCCCGTGCCGGACCATCGTATCGACCTGGTGTTGGTGCTCGATGATGTGGATACAAATTACAAGGTGCCAGGATTATAATCGATACCAGCTTCATTAGCAAAAGCTGATGGTTCGTGTAAACGACGGCCTAACGCTTGGGAGGGCTGGCCATTGGGCATTTTGTTCTCGCCAGTCTATTTTTACTTATTATTTTTAAGGAGTATTTCCAGCCCGGAAATTCGTGCAAAGTCCTTTTCGTTTAGGGTAGCCAATTCATCACCAGAGACAATGTGAACAAGGGAATTTTAGAAAAATTTGAAGAACTGCTGAACGATTATTTTTCATCGGACAAGCCACAGGAAATCGGATTGCCCTCCGTTGCCTATTGCGCTCAGGAACTGAACTTATCCGCCAACTATTTCGGCGACCTTATCAAAAAAGAAACGGGCACATCGGCACAGGAATACATCCAGCAGAAGCTGATCGATGTGGCCAAGGAACGCCTTTTCGACCCTGCCAAATCTGTCAATGAGGTGGCTTATGGGTTGGGCTTTAAGTATCCGCAGCATTTCAGCCGGGTATTTAAGCAGCGGGTGGGGTACACCCCCAACGAATACCGGATGCTTGATTTTAATTAGAGCTTGATTGTTTGATTTTCGTAACTATTTGTTTGTTTTCTATTACCTCCAAACCAAGTATAAATTCTTATTTTGTGCCGAGTGTAAATTCCAATAAATCATTCTGCGAATTTTATAAATTTCAATATCATGGCAACTTTCAATCTTTCAATCAACGGAAAAAAACATCAGGTGGACGTTGACCCCACCACGCCTATGTTATGGGTCCTGCGGGACCATCTCAAGCTCGTGGGCGCCAAGTACGGCTGCGGCATCGCCCAATGCGGCGCCTGCACCATCCATCTCGAAGGCGTGGCCATGCGCTCCTGCATGCTGCCCGTTTCCGTAGTGGGCAACCAGGCCATTACGACCATCGAAGGCTTGTCAGAAGACGGCAGCCACCCGGTGCAGCAGGCCTGGCTGGAACACGACGTGGCCCAGTGCGGTTACTGCCAAACCGGGCAGATCATGAACGCCGCCGCATTCCTGAAAGCCAACCCCAACCCCAGCGATGAGGATATCGAAGCGGCCATGAATGGCAACATCTGCCGATGCGGTACCTATACGCGTATCAAAGCGGCGATCAAGACGGCGGCCGCTAATTCCTGATTCACTGTTCCACTGTTCCATTGTCAGTCCAGAATCAACAAAAACAGACAACATGGCTATCGTAAAAACAACATACAACCGGCGTTCCTTCCTGAAAACCTCGGCCCTCGCCGGAGGCGGCATGATGCTCGGCTTCAGCTGGCTGGCCGGATGCCAGCCGGCTCGTGAAGAAGCGCTCGAAATGCCGGAGGAATGGTTCGAGATCAACAGCTTTTTGAAGATCGGGGAAAACGGCGTGGTGACCATCATGTCGCCCAACCCGGAATTCGGGCAGAACGTAAAAACGGCTATGCCCATGATCGTGGCGGAAGAGCTCGACGTCGACTGGAAAAAGGTTATCGTGGAACAGGCGCCGTTCAATACGGAACTGTACACCCGCCAGTTTACCGGCGGCAGCCAGGGCATCCGGCAGGCGTGGAAGGGCCTCCGTATGGCCGGCGCTACGGCGCGCCAAATGCTGCGCGAGGCGGCGGCCCAGGCCTGGCAGGTGCCTGTGGAAGAGGTCACTACCGGGGCAGGTATGCTTCACCATAAGAACAGCGGCAAATCAGCAGGTTATGGCGAAATGGCCTCTGCCGCCGCCAGCATACCCGTGCCGGAAGAAGTGCAACTGAAAGAGGTGAAGGATTTCAGCATCATCGGCCAATCGCGCAGGAACGTGGACGGGAAAAAGATCGTGACCGGGCAGCCTCTGTTCGGAGTGGACTACAGCCGGGAAGGGATGCTCATCGCCATGATCGCCCACCCACCTGCTTTTGGGATGAAACTGAGGTCGGTAGATGACTCGGCAGCCCGGAACATGCCCGGCATTAAAGATATTTTCACCATCAAAACCCTGGAGGACGACTACGAAAGGAATGCCTTTGACACCTGCACCTTCACCGAGCTGGTGGCCATCGTCGGCAACTCGACATGGGAGGTGATGAACGCCAAAAAGGCGCTCCGGATCGAATGGGAACCCTTCACCGATCATACGGAAACGGTGAATTCCTGGGGCGGCAAACAGTCCGTTCGCATTCCCTCAGGCCTGGAAAGCTCTACTGCCCACATCGCAAAGATGGCGGAAATGGCAACCAAACCAGGCAATGTGCTCCGTAAAGATGGGGATGTGGAAACTGCCTTTAGCAATGCGGCGAAGGTGATAGAACGCACCTATACGGCCCCCTTCCTGGCCCACAACTGCATGGAGCCGATGAACTTCTTCGCCCACGTAACGGCCGATAAGGCAGAGGTGGCCGGGCCGCTACAGGCGCCCGAATTCATTGAGAAGACCCTGGCCGCACGGCTCGGGTTGCCGCTTGAGCAAATCGACATTCACATGACCCGGATGGGCGGCGGCTTCGGGCGCCGGGCTTACAGCCACCACATGGTTGAAGCCGCGGTCATCTCCCGGAAAGTGAATGCCCCCGTCAAGCTGCTGTATACCCGTGAGGACGACATGACCTTTGGCATTTATCGCCCGGCCTATCACGTCACCTACCGGGCGGCACTGGATGCCGGCAATAATATGTCCGCCTACCATGTAAAGGCCGGCGGCATCCCGGAAAGCCCATTGGGCCGCGGAGCTGCCAACCGCTTTCCGGCAGGTGCAGTAGACAACTACCTGGCCGAGGAGTGGGCCGTTGAATCCAACATCACCATCGGAGCGTTCCGGGCGCCCAGGTCTAATTTTATCGGCGGGGCCGAGCAGTCATTCCTCGACGAAGTGGCGGAGGCCGCCGGCAAAGACCCGGTCGAGTTCCGCCTGGAATTGCTGAAACGGGCGCAAGATAACCCTGTGGGGGAAACCAACGACTACGACGCAGCCCGTTATGCCGGGGTGTTGGAGCTGGCCCGGGAAAAATCGGGATGGGGCCAGGAACAGCCCAACACACACCGTGGCGTTGCCGCCTATTTCTGCCATAATACCTATGTGGCCCAGGTGCTGGATCTGGCCGTGGAGAATGGGAACCCACGGGTGGAAAAGGTTTGCTGCGCCATCGACTGCGGCATAGTGATCAACCCCGATGCGGCGGCCAATATGGCCGAAGGGGCTATTGTAGATGGAATAGGGAATGCTTTTTTCGGCGCCATGGCCTTCAAGGAAGGCGTGCCGGAAAAAAATAATTTCGATAGTTACCGCATGATCCGGATGAGCGAAGCGCCTAAAGCGATCGATGTCCATTTTGTGCAAAACGACATCGACCCTACAGGCATGGGCGAACCGCCCTTTCCTCCCATATTCGGGGCAGTGGCCAACGCACTGTACAAGGCGACAGGCAGGCGTTCCTACGACCAGCCGTTCCTGGGGGAAAAGCCGGTGCTGGGGTAGTTTGACAGCATCTGTTTGACATCCCACACCGGCCAGGGAGTATCGGGGGCCGTATCAGAAGTAAGCACGGAAGTATTCCAAACAAGCTCTTAAACCGCAAACGCAAAGGTACGCAGAGTGGATACTCCATTCTTCGCGTCCTCTGCGTCTGCGGTTAATTATATGGCAGGCTTTTCATTCCCAGGCTCTTGTCCCGGGCATTTGAAGCTGCGGGGCGTATCGTTCGGCTTATATGCGCTGAAAGGGCGCTTAGCCTTCGCTTTCGGACACATCCTTGCCCTTCAGCTTTTTGTCTCCTTTACCCTTTTTGCTCTTGTTCTTATCCTTGTCCTTCATTTTCATCTTCTGCTTGTCTTCCTTCTTCTCCATCTTCTGCTGGCTGCGTTCCATGTGCTTCTGGTATTGTTCTTCGGTCAGCACCTGCTTCAGTTCGGCGTTTTTTGTTTCAGTCATCTTCATCATGCTTTCGTGGTCGCCGCGGTGCTCGCCCTGCTGTTGGGCGTACTTGAGGTTGATCTCCTTCACCTTTGCCGCCTGTTCCGGGCTGAGCCCCAGTTGCGAAGTCATGTGTTTGGTCTGCTGTTCGGCGCGCTCTTCAGGGCTGGCCTTGGGTTTGCCTTCCTGTTGCTGGGCCATAGCTCCGGTGGTGAGTGCAAGGATCGCTACCACTGTAGCCAGCAGGCGAACAAGATTTTTGATTGTCATAGGTCAAATGAATTTGGTTTATGAATATTGAAAAAGATCAGGTACAGAATAAGACGGTTTTCAGAAGCCATGGCCACCCGGCGGCGGGCCGAAACCTCTCCTTTCCTCTTGTTGCGGGGGCGTTCCGCCGCCGAAATTCCGGAGGTTGTAGGTGAACGTCAGCATCAGGTAGCGCTGCAATACCGCTGTACGGATATCTTCGATATAGGCCTCCGTGACGTTGCGCTGAATGCTGTTGTTCTGCTCGAGCAGGTCGAAAGCCGTCAGCTTGACCTCGCCGCGCTGGTTTTTAAACAGTTTCCTGCCCAGGCTAAGGCTCCAGAGCCAGAAGTTCTGGTCGAAGCCTTCCGACAGGCCGGTGTAGAGCTGGTGGTTGAGTTCCGAGTTAAAGACAAAACCGTTGAGGAAGATCAGGTTCAGGCCTACACGGGAGCTCTGGTTGAAATAGTCCGTATTCAGTGCCGTGCTGAGGGTGTTGTCGGCCGTGCCGTAATTCGATTGCGACGAGATCGTGAAGTCCACGTTCTTGCTGATATTGCTGCTCAGCACCAGGCCCAGGCCCAGGCGGGTATTGCGCGCGTAGTTCACGCTGCCGTTCACTTCGCCGGGCTGCTGGGTATAGTCGGCCGAGAGGTTGACGTTGAGGTTGGATTTCAGCAGGCGCAGGGGCCTGCCGATGGTGACGAAGCCGCGTACGTTCCAGTAGCCGTCCAGGTTGACGGAGCGGATCAGCTGGCCGCCTTGCGCCAGCAGGATGCCGTCGGCGATAAGGGTATCGCGCCGGGTAGTAAAGGTGCTGTTGGCTACGTAGTTGTCCGTGAGCTGCCCGCTGAGCATGGCATAAAAGACGGAGGACTTTTCCGGGTTGGTTTTGGAATACCGCGCAAACAGCCGGTGTGAGTAGCTCTGCTCCAGCTCGGGGTTACCCATGCGCAGCCGCAGCGGGTTGCTGTTGTCGACTACGTCCTGCAACTGGGTGATGGAGGGCGGCGAGGTGCGCGGGCGGTAACCGATGCGTAGGTTTTCCTGGCGGGAGAACGAGTAGCGGTAGAATAACGACGGCAGCACGTTGAAAAAAGAACGGCTGATCTGCCCCGCTTCCGGGAACACCTGCTCGCTCTCCAGCTCCGACCACTGCAATGATACGCGTGCGTTAAGGCTTCCTTTCTCCCCTCGCAGGCTGTAACCCGTGCCGGCCTCCTGCCGCACGTAGGTACTGTTGAAGGTGTTGGACAGCTCCTGGTTGAACCCGGAATATTTCTGGCTGCTTTCTTCGAAGTCGTAGGTTTCCTGCTCGGAATCCCCTTTTTCATAGCCCCATTCGTAGTTGAACTGCAGCTGCGAGCGCTTGCCCAGCGGTTCGGTATAATTGGCGCTGGCCTCGAGGTTCCAGCCGTCGCTGAAGAGATCGGAAAACTGGTCGAGGGTGTCGGATACGGCGTTGCCGTTAAAGATGGTGTTCTCTGAAAGCAGGTAGCGTTCGCCTTCTTTGTCGTTGTAGCCGGTGTTCAGGTTAATGGAGAAAGTGCGCCCGGCCTTGCCGAAGCGGTGCCGCCAGAGCAGGGAATTGGAAAAATCGAGGCCTGATAGCTCGGGCGAATACCGGTAGTTGGTGCTGCTCAGCGGGCCGGAGCCCAGGATGCTCAGGCCGGTAGTCGTTTCCCTGCCGTCGTTCTGCTGGAAGCTGAACCTCGGGCGGACCAGGATGGAATTGGTGGAATCGATATCGTATTCCAGCCTGAAGTTAAAGCGGTGATTGGTGTTGCGGTTTTTCGACAGGCTCTGCTCGTCGTAGGTTTGGCCGAAATCGGCATCGCTGACGTAGTTCTGGAACAGGCTCTGGCTGGCTTCGTTATCGCTGAGGTTGAAGAAGTAGCTGCCGCTCACCTCTATCTTTTTACCCCATTTATCCATGTAGTTGAGCCCCAGGGCGTGGGTGGTGGAGATGCCGTCCTGCTGGCCGACGAGAAAGTCTCCGACACTGCCCCCTCCGGGCCTTCCGCCGCCACCGCCACCGCGTCCGCCGCGGCCCGAGCTCCCCGTTATGCCGACGAGGTCTTCGGTAGAAAAATTCTGCTGGTTGACGTTGTTCGACTGCCCGATGACGGAAACTCTGGTATCGCCTTTGAAGAAGTTGACGATGCCGCCTGCCTGGTAGCGGTCGTCGGTGCCATAGCCGGCATAGAGGCGCCCGAACTGGCCGTTGCGCATGCTGGGTTTGGTAATGATGTTGATGCCCTTGGTTGTCTCGCCGGTATTGAAGCCGGAAAACTGCGCCTGCTCGCTCAGCTGGTCGAATACCTGTATCTTGTCGATGACCTCGGCAGGCAGGTTGCGCAGGGCCGTCATGGGGTCATTGCCGAAGAAGGGCTTGCCGTCGACCAGCACCTGCTGTACGTCTTCGCCCTGGGCTTGCACCTTGCCGCCTTCCACGACGACGCCCGGCATCTTGCGGATGAGGTCCTCGGCATTGGCATCGGGGTTGACCTTAAAGGCCCCGGCATTGAATTGCGTGGTATCGCCCTGCTGGCTGGCCGCCGGCAGGCGTTCGACCACCTGCACCTGCTCCAGGTTGAGTGCTTCTTCCGTCATGGCGAGCTGGCCGAGGCGTAAGGGGCCATTGTCCTTTTCGACGGGTTTGGTGTAGGTTTCATAACCCAGGTAGCTGATCTTCAGTACATAGTTGCCGGGAGCGATATCCTGCAACATGAACCCGCCCCGCTCATTGGTGGTGGTAGAGGCCCTGGCGGTGGAGTCCGGCAGTTGTAGCAGCTGAACGTGGGCCCCGATGAGCGGCTCCTGGCTGGCGCCGTCGACGGCCCTGCCGAAAATGCTGTTGCTCTGGCTCAAAGCCAGGCCGGCAACGCTAAAAAAAGCAAGTAAGAGCAGTGTTTTTTTCATAAGATCGGGCTTTAATCGGGCTCGTTTTTTGTTAGACTATTATAAAGGCCGCTTTTTTCCCCAGGCCAGAAATTTATCGGGCCGGGAACTTTGAAAAAAACGGAAAAGAGGCTCCGGCCTTTCAAAAAGCCGTTAAATTACGGCTTGAAAAAACGAATGCCATGCAAGATAACTGGACTTTCGAAGAATTTTCCACCTTTGCAATGCTCTATGCGGCATCTGTCGACGCCGAAATGGGGGTGGAAGAAGAAACGCTGATCAAAGGCCGGGTAGACGAGGCCACCTTCGGGAAGGTCAAAGCCTATTTCGAACGGTGTGCAGATATCAAATGCATTGACGTGCTCCGTTCCTATCACGACAAATATATGGCCGATGAGGCCAGCCGGCAGCGCCTGCTCGGCGCCGTCCGGGAGGTATTTGAATCCGACCAGAAATATTCTGTGTTCGAGCGGGAACTGATGCGCCTCTTTGACCGGCTTTTGTAAGGAGTAGGCCGGGCCTGCAAAAGTATCCGAAAACAAAACGATGTAGTTATGGACCTTTCCGATATGCGTGAGGAATATACGATCTCCGGCCTTTCGGAGGAAGATATCAACCCGGACCCCTTTAAGCAGTTTGAGCAGTGGTTCCGGCAGGCGCTGGACGGCAATATGCACGAGCCCAACGCAATGAGCATGGCCACTGTTTCTCCTGAGGGGCAGCCGTCTCTGCGCACCGTCCTGCTGAAGTATTTTGACGAGCAGGGCTTTGTCTTTTTTACCAATTACGAGAGCCGCAAGGCGCGGGAGATCGCAGAAAATCCAAAGGTAGCTTTGCTTTTCCCCTGGCTCGACCTCGAGCGCCAGGTACACATCAACGGGCTGGCCAGCAAGATATCACATGCCGAGTCCCTGAAATACTTCCTGAGCCGCCCGCGCGGCAGCCAGATCGGCGCCTGGGTGTCGAACCAGAGCTCCGTCATCAGCTCGCGGCAGATGCTGCTCAGCAAGTTCGATGAACTGAAACGCAAATACCAGCATGGCGAGGTGCCCATCCCTTCCTTCTGGGGCGGCTACCGCGTCGAACCTTCGAGCTTCGAATTCTGGCAGGGCCGCCAGCACCGCCTGCACGACCGCTTCCTCTATACCCGCCAGGAGGGCCAGGGCTGGAAGATCGAGCGGCTGGCGCCTTAGCGCTTATACCAGGTTATACCCCACAAAAATGGCCATGAGCGTCATTACCACGACGGCCCGCCGGCGCCTGTCCCCGTTCTTGTTCAAGGCCAGGGCCGTAATGCCGGTTACCGCCGCCCAGAATACCACCCAAACCAGCAGCGGTTTATCCGAGAGCACCGTTGCCGCCAGCCCGGCAACGACAAAGGCCAGCCACAGGCCTGTGTATCCCAGCCCCCTCCAGGCCAAAGCCCGTGGCGTAGCTGCTCCCCGGAAAAGCCATAGGGCAACGAGCAGTACAACCAGCAGGTAGGGCAGCGCATTTAGCAGCAGGTGTTTTAGCGGGCTGATCAGCAGGGCCATGATGTCCAGCTCGGGTTCGCCCATGGCCTGAAAATAGGCTTCGTCGAATGTACAGGCAAGCAGTGCCTGCTTCCCTTTGTCAGAGAGGCCGGGTACATCGGCGGCGTCAGAAAGGCTGAGGAAAAGGCCTTGCCGGTGGCGGTACTTCAGGAGTAGCCGGGCGTCGGCCTGGCTCATCCCGCTGATCGTGAGCAGGTCCTCTTCTTCCGCCCGGTTCAGGTCGAAGGTATAAACCGGTACGGTGATGGCGCCGAAGGCATCCAGAGCGAGCGGGCGGTGCTGATGCTCTTTTACCATCAACCACAATGGCGGGGGCAGAAAAGTATAGTATCCCTGCCCGTCAACGCTGCGGAACAGCCGTTCCATCACCGGCCACTCCTCCGGGAACAGCTGCCGGTAACCTTCCATGAAGTCGATCCACTGGGCCCTGTTGGAATGCTCTACGGTGACGTAGCCGTGCAGCACGGCGAAATACTTGAGGAACTGGTTCTGCACCGGGCTGAGCCATTGATCAGGCGGGGCCGCCTGGGCAGTTGTATCGTACAGGAAAGCCCGGTAAAATTCGGTATCCTGATAGCGTTTCGGCAATTCGCTTTGCAGCACACTCGTGAAAAAATAGCTCACCAGGCCTTCCGTGGCCATGGCCTGGGGCCGGTTGCGGGGTTCCGTGGTGGAGCGCACCCCGCTGTTGCGGTAGCTGAGCCTGTCTTCCGGGCTACCTTTCTCCATGCTGGCATTTTTAAAACGCACCCTGCCGTCCATAGCCTGCTCGTAACGCCTGAGGTCTTCCAGCTGTTGAAACCATAAGATCATGGTAGCTTTGTAATAGCCCAGCCGGAGGGGGGCTTTGTAGTCATTTTCAAAACCTCTTATCCGCCCTGGCATTTTCCCCTGCAAACGCCTGATATCCACAAATATGCCCTGTTTCAGGCTGTCGTTGGGCTCGAACAGGCGGGCGGCGTTCTCGATGTGTTCGGCAAAACCCTCATCAAAAGCGATGCCGTAGTCGGTGATCATGGGGAAGTAATGGATGTCAACGGCCCTGGACGTTTCTTCCATGCTGGCATCGGAACTGAGCAGGCGATAGAAGACGTGGCCCATCTCGTGGGGGTAGAGCTGGGTAAAGGACATAAGCCTGTCCTGCGGTGCTTCGATCGTTTTTGCCACGATATCGATATAGGGGCTGTTGGGCATAGGGCCTTCGCCTTTCAGGTAAAAGCCGAAGCGGGCGAACCCTCCCTGGTTTTGCGTGAGCGCCAGGTAGGCGGGCTCGATGGTGGTGCGTTCGCCTTTGTTCTTAAGGTACAGTTGCAGATAATAGTAAAGGCTGACGATCTCACGGGCGAAAGAATTGTCGATTGCCGACATCGTGAGCAGGTACAGCCGGGAAGTATCCGGTACTACTTCCATCTCTATCAGGCTGTCTATGGTGTTGCCTGTAGGCTGCAATACGACAACCTTATAAAGGCTGTCGGGGATTTGCGCCAGTGGGGAAGCTGGCTGTGCAGTAGCCTGGAGGGCTGCCATGCAAAGCAGCAAGGCGCATATCGCACAGGTGGGCCGGGTTCTCATAGGTGGTGGTTTTTACGTAAAAATTCCAGTTATGATATTGACGAGGCTCCTGGAATGAAAGCCGAAAGATGCCCACCCGGAACCTACAGTTCCAAATATTTCGGATCAACTTTAGCGGATCATTGGCCATCGGTTTTTTTGGCGAAATATTCGCCGAAAAAGAGGAACTGGTATTTCACGGCCTGCTGCCAGTAATCCCAGTTGTGCGCCCCTGGGCGCTCGATGTAGGTATGGGGAATGTTGAGATAACCCAGCTCCTGGTTTACCCGCCGGTTGGCGTCCAGGAAGAAATCATCCGTGCCGCAATCGAAGATCAGTTCGAGGGGCTGGTTGCTGTCCCAGAGGTATAACAGGTTCACTACAGTGTTGTCTTCCCAGCTTTGGCGGTGAGTAGGGTAGGGGCCCAGCCGCCTGGCGATATCCCAGTTGGCGGGGAAAGGCCTGATGTCGAGGCCGCCGCTCATGCTGCCGGCGGCGCCCCAGATGCCGGGATGGCGCAGGGCGAGATAAAAAGCGCCGTGCCCGCCCATGCTCAGGCCTGTAATAGCGCGGCGGCTGCGGCGCTGTATCGTTTGGTAGTGGCCGTCGACCCAGGGCACCAGTTCTTCGGCGATAAAGGTTTCGAAGCGCATGGCCGGGTCTACCGGGCTGTCGAAGTACCAGCTGGTGTTGCCGCCGTCGGGGCATACGATGATCACCTGGTAGGTATCCGCCAGCTGCTGGATAGCGGGCGCCAGCGTCAGCCAGTTGGTGTAGTCGCCGCCGGCGCCATGCAGCAGGTATACCGTTGGGTATGGCGTTGCCGCCTGGCCGTAATGCTCCGGCAGGACGACGATTGCGGGTAGGTTTTTGCCCATGGCTGCGCTGTAGACGGAAACGGTGTCGGCCGAAGCGGCGAAGATATAATTCAGGCAACTCACCCAAATTAGAATCATAAAAGACAAACGCATAAGTTATTTTTATATTTATAAGATATTCTGGTGCAACCTCCTGGTTTTTGGCCTTTAAAGGCTTTGTTTAGCTCTCTCTTTCTAAGAGATAGCCTGTGAGGGTTTCGTTTTTGACGGGATAAAAAATGTTTTTTATTGCAAACATTTTGTTTATTTTTGTTAAAAAAGTATGCCTCCTGAATATTTAACAACACATAGGGGTATCCTATTCCAAGAGGATTGCCTCAATATTTTACCATTCATTAAGGATAACTCAATTGATTGCATCTTTGCAGATCCTCCATTCAATATTGGGAAGGATTATAAAAATGGCTATGATGATAGTAAAAGTAATGAAGAATATTTTGCATGGTGTATTGATTGGATACAAGAATGTTGCAGAGTCTTGAAAGAAGGTGGCGCATTTTTTTTATATGCTACACCTGAATTAAATATCAGATTCGGTAATATCTGTAGAAATACAAGTATCAGCTAGGAGTGATTTGTTAATCCGAGATATCGTTCATCTCCGAAATAGTATACAAAGTGGAGACATAGAAGCAGGGGTTATCATTGTCCCTGGCGACAGACTTCAGGTGTTTTTACCAGATAGGACACCTTCACTCCATTAAGTCACCGTTTGCCTATATTTAGCCAAACCCGCTTCTGTCAGGTAGGGGATGATCATGGCTAGGAAAGCTTCCACGTAGTAGCGCACTACCGCTTCTCCTTTTTCATCGAAATGGATCTCCGCGTTGGGTATCCAGTTGTCGCCCAGGATGAGCATATTGGTGATGAGGTGGCCGTATAGGCCGGGCGCCCATTCCTCCCGCATCATACCCTGGCCGATGAGCTGCCGGAAGGCCTCATGGAACTGGGTGCGCCGAAGGCGCATCAGCTCCCTGAACTGCCCGCGCAGGCTGCCGATGCGCCGGGTGATGGGCACGAGATCGGCCAGGAGGAAGCGGTATTTGTACAACAGCCGGTAGGTGGTTTCTACCGAGCTGGCCATATTATCCAGGTTTATTTCGGCATACCGTTGAAAAACCTGCTCGTCGATCTCTGCCACCAGGCGGCCGTACAGGGCCTCGATCAGCGCGTCCGTGTTGCGAAAGTGGTAGCAGAGGTTGCCGTGGCTGATGCCTACTTCGTCGGCAATGCTGCGCAGCGTAGCCTGCCCTGCCCCGATCTTGTTGAACTGCCGGAGTGCCGCTTCCAGTATGCGTTCTTTTGTGGTCATCTGCTCTGTTCAGTGGCAGCCTTGTTCCTCTGGCCGGATAAAAAATCGACGAAGGCCGTTGTCCCAAAGATAAAAACAATTTAGAACACTTGTGCTAATCGCATAAAACCTAGTACATTTGTTCTAAATTTAGGCCACACCAAAAACCTTAACGATTAACCCGATTGATCATGGCAGAAGAGAACCGTAATGTACAACCAGAAGGCAATAAGCTTACTGCCGGCGCGATGAAAGAGGCCCGGCAGGCCTACGAATCCTTCGACAGTTTTGTCGCTGTCCGCGAAGAGGACAGCACCCTGGTGATCGCCGGAAAACTGATCCTGCGTTTTATGGGTATTGTTATTATGATCGTGTTATCTCCCTTTTTGCTGATCGGGCTGGCCATCGCGTTTGCAGCGGTGCTTTGAAGGCGCACTTAATGCGGCCGGCCCACTCGTCCTTTCGAAGCCCTGTTTTTCTCCTGAGCCTGGCGTTGTTCATCGGCCATCAGCTCAGCCAGAAAGTATTGCGCATCTCCGTCCCGCTTGCCGATGGATATCTCGACAACCTGTTGTGTATGCCTCTGCTGCTGCCGGGGCTTCAGCTACAGCAGCGCTGGTTGTTTGGTAAAAGGGCTCTGTCGGCGGGCGATATCTGGATCGCTACGGCATTTGTCGCAGTGGTTTCCGAATGGCTTTTCCCCCGCCTTTCCGTTGCATTTACGGCCGACGCATGGGATGTGGCGGCCTATTTTGCAGGAGGGCTGGGGTATTATTTTTTTCAGAAAAAAGGCTGGGCATGAGGAGCAGGCAGCGCGGAGCGCAGGGGCTCACGCCTGTGCAGCGGCTTCTACCCGGCACTCTTCCAGCAACCAGTATTTGTTGATGACGTTGGGAGCCCCCTCTATCTTTTTAGCCAGGCTGGACAGTTCTTCGTCCAGTGCTTTTTTGGAGTAGGTGGAGGCATGGTGCTTCAACACGACGAGCCTGCGGGCAAAGCGCAGGAAGTTAGTATAACCGCGCTTTTGCTCGGCCGTGATCTTTCGGTTGCGGATGACGTAGATGCGGAAAGTCTCGATCAGCGACAACAGGGCTTCCGTATCCTTGAGGGCATAGTAGGTGCGCAACAGGAGGAAGGTCGTGCTGAGGTGGTACTTCACGTCGGTAAACTGCACCAGGAGCAGGGCTGACAGGGCGTCATTGTACATTTTTTTGTTGTAGTACAGGTTGCCCAGGTTGTAGTTGTAAGCGTTCTCCTGGCGGTGAGGCGGCAGCTTTTCGCGGTATTCGTTCAGGAATTGTTCGGTCCATTCGAACTCCCGGAGGCTGGCGCCCAGGGTGGCGATGTTTTTATAGTCCCATTCCGAGATCATGCCTTTTTCCAGCAGCAGCCCTTGTTTGAGGCCTTGCCGATAGAGCTGGAACAACTCGGCCTGGTATTCATTGTAGCCGGCATTGATCATCCGGATACAGTAGTTGTAGGAGAAGCTATACAGGTCGCGGCCTTCGTCATCCGACAGGCGGCCCATCTCGCCCGACAGTATTTTTTTCAGGAGTTGGTAGTGCTGCGGGTGGTCGCCATGCCTCAGGCTCATCAGGATGGTGTAATACATCACGATGGATAGTTCTGGCTCGTACAGCTGCCAGTTACTTTCGACATACCCCAGCAGTTCTTCCAGCAGGTGGAAGTCGTAGGAGGTGTTCATCATGATGGAGTTGGCCGTGAGGTGGCAGCAGTTGCGCAGTTTCTCGACAATGTAATATTTATCCAGGTTGTCCAGCATCTGCTGCAGGGACTCCGTTTCCGAACGGTCGAAATAGTGGCCGCTGTAATACCCGAGGGCGTGGTTGAGACGGTAGTAGGTAAAGAAGTAATCGCTGTCGTGTACCGCATCTTCCCGCAGTTTCTTCTGCAGTTGCTTCCCGCGGTTGGTCAGGATATCGAACTGATGGCTGTTGTAGGCGGCCTCCAGGGTATAGAGTTTTTCGTGGTACCTGCGTTGTTCGAGGTGTTCGTAGGCCATGAAGCGGAGATATAACTTCCGCAGGTAGGACATGAGGTTGTGCACCTGCTGCTCTTCGTATGGCTGCCCCGGGAACAATTTCCGAAAGACGTATTTTTTGGTCAGCCCCTCGGGTTTCGAATCGATGCAATCCAGCACCAGGCTTAGCAGTTCTGCTGTTTTTTCATGCTGATTGAAGTAGGGCGAGTTCACGAACTGCCGGAACCGCTCCCGGTTGCGGGGGCTAAGGGCCTGTAAGTGTTTTGCCAGTCGGCTTTGTTCCATATCAGATAATATTGAAGGACCCAGTTGGGTGTTGTTATTTTTGTATTATCGTGTTGTCAATCAGTAGTTTGTGATTTTTTTAGGCATGGCAAATTAAACAGAATTATACAAAAATGTACTTATAATCCCCTGTTTTTTTTTCGACTTTTGTTACAAGTTCACGATGAAACACTATCACAGTTATTTACAGCGCCAACTTCGTAAAGCGTGACTCGGTACTAGCAAGCTGTAATTCCTCAAACATCGGCCGGAAGGCCTAGCAACTATCTGCGTTGAGCCCGATACTGCCCTTTAGGCCCCTCGGCGCAAACTACTAACAAATTCGTCCTTGGACATTGCCGGTTCTTTCCGGCCCTGCCTTATGCCCTATGAATATTAAAGGCAGTTCGAATTATGATCTCATGAGTGCGTAGAAAAGGGTGTCGCAACGTTTTGCGCCACCCTTTTTTTTACGCCCCTGCTCCTCTAATGTTTCATTCCCGTTTACCAAACATCTGCAGTAAGGCCTCCGGCTTCCCGGAAATACCGGCTGAAAACCGGGCAAAGTCACTTTTCTGGCTGCCGGAAAGGGTAGCTAAATTTTTTTTTGGCATTTTTTTTGGAGAAAAAACGGCAAAAAAAGGGTGGGAAACGACGAACAATTGTTTAAAAAAACCAGCACGCTTTCGTTTCTTCAAGCGTAAGTTATTGATGTTCAATGTATTGAAATAAACGCATAGCTGACTGTTATTCCAGTATTCCTATAAATTGTACTTCACATGGAGGGAAGATAAAGCGACATTTGTATTGTGATCAGTTGGAAAGGAAATTTTGAAAGTTCAACTGGCGCCTGATAACAAATCACAATCTCATAAAGATAAGCATACGACTTGCTGCTAACAAATTATAATCCACTGTTTTTTTAAGTTGTATTGCTTTTGGCATGTAATCCCACGAATGCAATTATAATCTCATGAATCTTTCGAGGGTATCGAAGGATACCCTCTTTTTTTGGTATGTAGATAGCCTCTCAAAGCTCTTTTGGAACCGGCCCACTTATGGGCCGGTTTTTTTATTTATACCCGCGACGTTTGTTTTTATACCCGCGACGTTTGCCAAACGTCGCGGGTATACCTACCTTCGCAGCATGAAACATCTGGTCGCTCCTTCTCTTCTCGCCGCCGATTTCACCCGCCTCAGGGAGGAAATTCAAATGGTCAACGACAGCCAGGCCGACTGGCTGCACCTGGATGTGATGGACGGCCGCTTCGTCCCGAACATCACTTTTGGCATGCTCGTCATCCAGGCGGCTAAAAAGATGTCGGCAAAACCGCTGGACGTACACCTGATGATCGTGGAGCCGGAGCGGTACGTGGAAGCATTCCGCGAAGCAGGCGCCGATGTTATCACCGTTCATTATGAAGCCTGCACCCACCTGCACCGGGTGATCCACCAGATCAAGGAAACGGGCGCGAAAGCGGGCGTGGCGCTCAACCCGCATACCCCCGCCGCCGCTTTGGAAGAAGTGGCCGAAGACGTCGACCTCATCCTGGCTATGTCGGTCAACCCCGGTTTTGGCGGCCAGAAGTTCATTTACAACACCATCCCCAAGGTGCGCCGGCTGCGCGATATGCTCACCATACACAACGCCCATGCTCTTATCGAGATCGATGGCGGGGTGGGCCTGCAGAATGCCGAAACCCTGCTTCAGGCCGGCGCCGACGTGCTCGTGGCCGGTAGCAGCATCTTTAAAGCTTCCGACCCCGCCGATACGATCCGCCGGATGAAAGAGATCGGCGGCGAACTGCGGAAGTTCGTCTGAGCAGTTCTTCCATAAAAAATGATAATTTTAGCGGCCGAATCTGTTTTTCCTTCGTAAAACAGCATTCGTGCAGAGCTCCTTTGGGGGATGCTATGGATATTATAACTGTGGATACTGTGGGTTGCATCCGCAGGGCCTGCTCCCGGGTATTCCGTAAAAATTGCACGATAAATCTTATGAAGCAACGATATATCACGCTCTTCCTGGCCTTCACAGCCTGTTTTGCCCTGCACGCCCAGGAGAGCCCCCGCGCCAGCATCACCGGCATCGTCACCGATGCCGTGACGGACAACCCGATCGAGTTTGCCACCATTTACATCAAAGGCACGAACCGGGCGGTGGAGTCGAGCACCAATGGCCGCTACAGCATCGTCGTGCCGGCCAACGAGCCTTTTACACTCGTCTTTTCCCGGGTCGGCTACCGCGAAGCAGTGGTGGAAGCCGAACCCATGCCCGCCCTGAGCACCAGGCAGGTGGACGTGGGCCTGGCGCCCGTAGCCTCCGACCTGGAAGTCATCGTCCGGGAGAGCAAGATCGAAGATTCCGGTATTATCCGGGAAGGGGTGGAACAGCTTAAGTTGCTGCCCACGACAACGGGCAACCTGGAGAGCCTGCTGCCGCATATCGCCCTGGGCACCAGTAGCGGTACCGGCGGCGAGCTGAGCTCACAGTACAACGTGCGCGGCGGCAACTACGACGAGAACCTGGTCTATGTCAACGATTTTGAGATATACCGGCCTCAGCTCATCCGCGCCGGCCAGCAGGAAGGCCTCACTTTCCCCAATATCGACCTGATCCGCGACCTGTCGTTCTCCTCCGGTGGTTTCGAGGCCAAGTACGGCGATAAGATGTCGTCGGTGCTGGACGTGCGCTACAAGCGCCCCGACAGCCTGCGCGCTTCGGTGGGCATGAGCTTCCTCGGCGGCTCGGCCCACGTAGAAGGGAGCCTCAATGCCGATAAGGAGGGCTACCGCAAGTTCCGCTACCTGGCGGGCGCCCGCTACAAAACTACCCGCTACCTGCTGGGCACCCTCGATGTGCAGGGCGAATATGTGCCCAACTTTTCCGATATACAGGCCTACCTCACCTACGACCTCAACCGCGACTGGCAGATTGGGCTGCTGGCCAATTACAACCGGAGCGAATACCGTTTTCGCCCCACCGAACGCAGCACGGCACTGGGCCTGATCAACTTCGCGCTGGAGCTGTACAGCCTGTTCGACGGCCAGGAGATCGACGACTTCACCACCGCCATGGGCGGCCTGTCGCTGACCTACCTGCCCGACCGCCGGCACAACCCCTACTTCCTCAAATTCCTGGCTTCGGCCTTCCGCAGCGATGAGAACGAACGCTTTGACATCATCGGGCGCTATAGCCTGCGGCAGATCGAAACGGGCCTGGGCAGCGACAACTTCGGAGAAGTGCTCGCCGAACTGGGTACCGGCACCCAGCAACAATACGTGCGCAACTTCCTGAACCTGCAGGTGGCCAATTTCGAGCATAAAGGAGGCATCGAACTGCAGGGCAGCCACGACGACCCGGAAATCACCAGCAGCCACTTCGTGGCCTGGAGCGCCAAAATGCAGAGCGAGCAGATCAACGACCTGATCAATGAATGGGAACGCCTCGATTCGGCCGGGTATTCCCTGCCTTATGATACCACCGAAGTGCTGCTTTTCAACGTGCTCAAAACCCGCAACGAGCTGAATTCCCTGCGCTTTTCCGCTTATGTGCAGGACACCTACACCTTCCGCCGGGAAAGCAAAAGCGAATACCGCTTTACCCTGGGCGTACGCGCCTCCTACTGGGATCTGAACGAAGAACTCCTGGTATCGCCGCGTGCTCAGCTTCTGTACAAACCCCTGGCCGGTAAGACCGATATTTCTTATCGCCTGGCCGGCGGTTATTATTTCCAGCCGCCCTTCTACCGCGAGCTTCGTGCCCCCGACGGCTCGGTCAATACCGATCTGAAAGCGCAGAAATCCGCCCATATCCTAGGGGGCTTCACCCTCGATTTTTACCTCGGCAAACAGAATCCCAAGAAGTTCCGCTTTATCACCGAAGCTTATTATAAGCATCTCTGGGACCTGGTGTCTTATGATATCGAGAACGTCCGCATCCGTTATTCCGGGCAGAATGATGCCACGGGTTACGTGACGGGCATCGACTTCAGGATGAACGGAGAGTTCGTGCCGGGAGCCGAATCCTGGATCAACCTCTCCTTCCTTCGTGCCCGCGAAAAACTCAACGGCGTACAACACCTCGTACGCGAGATCGGGCAGGCCGAAGGGCAGCCGGTCGATGACGTGCCCCGCCCCACCGACCAGCTGATGACCCTGTCAATGTTCTTTCAGGACTACCTGCCCAAGAGCGAGAGCTTCCGCATGCACCTCAACCTGACGGTGGGCACCGGCCTTCCTTTCGGGTTGCAAGGCAACAACGAGGTGTACCGCAATACCTATCGCTTCTCCGCCTACCACCGGGTGGACATCGGCTTCTCCCTGGCCCTTTGGGACCGCTCGCGACTGGACAAACACCCCAACCACCTCCTGCGCTGGACGCGTAGCTCCTGGGTCAGCCTCGAAGTGTTCAACCTGATGCAGGTGCAAAACCAGGCCGGCAATACCTGGATCAAGACCATCTTTAACCAGCAATACGCTATCCCGAATTACCTGACCTCCCGGAGGATCAATTTAAGGCTGAGGATGGATTTTTAAACCGCAAGGCCTGGCGGAGCCGCCATTTAATATTTATTCGGTTGCTCCAGAATTTGTATAGGCGTAAGAATTTCTATAGTTTTATTGGGCATGTATTCACCGGGCCATGGCCTGATCTTCGCTTTTTAACCGTCATAATCCCCTGTTCTTAAGGTGTATTTTATACTTAGCCCTCCTTTGCAGCTTGTTATGAGGGGGCAATGCAGGTGACTTATACTCGCAAAGCCAAATAAGTAACACAAAGCTATTTTGTACAGTATGAAGGGGGTACTTTTTTCGGGTACGCGGAAAGTCTGTTTTCAATTCATTTTTGTTTGGTTCCTGATATCGGCAGGGACGAACAGTAAGCTGTTTGCTCAGGATACCACGGCCTCCAGGGCCGCGGAAACCATCTGGCCCTCCATTGAAGCTCGCCTGGAACAAAACGGAGAAGACACTTCCCGATACTTTATCCTTCAGCAAAGCCGGAGCCATTGCGGTGCGGATTATCATTGCCTCTACGGCGCCTACTTTGATATAATGGCCAGGCTGGAACGCCGCTTCAACCTGCCTTTGGCCATTTATGTGGCGGATGAAATGGCCCGGTTGGCCCGTCGGCAGGGCGACCTGGAAGGCCTGGCCGATGCCTGCAACAACCTGGGCCGCTTTCATGGAGCACTCGGCAATGTACGGCTAACGATCGTGAACCTGGATGAAGCATTAGGCCTCTATGAGCGGTTGGGCGACCAGCCCGCTGTTATCCGGACAAAAATGTCCTTGCTGGAGCATAGCTTAAGTTATCGGAAGGTACAGGACGTCCTGCCTGAGATGGAAGCGTTGCTCGGGCAGGCAATAGCGAACAAGGATACGTTCAGTGTCAACCGGCTGAAACTCCGGCTTATGCTGCAGGCCCAAAAAGCAGGCTTTTACGACAAGATGGCCGAGTATGTGGCCGCTATTGAACAGGCCCCTCTTTCTAACCCTCTTAAACCTGAGGAATACGGCATTGCGATATATGCAGCACTGGGCCGCGCCGATCTTTTTATGGCTGAAAACAAGCCTGTGGAAGCAGCGCAGTATTATCAGAAAGCCCTGCGCCTTTGCCAGGCCGAGCCTAGCCGCTGGCTCGAAATACACGTTCTCCAGGCGCTTGCAAAGCTGGAGTGGGGGCGGGGGGCTGCCAGGTTGGCCAAGGCCTATCTCGACACGGCTCAGATAAAGGCAGAGAACCTGGCGCTCTACGACCTGTTGTCTAAGAATTTTGAACAAAAGGCCCAAATTGCTGAGGCGGAAGGGCGTTATGCCGATGCCCTCGAATACACGAAAAAGAAGTATTTCTACGATGGAGAATTCACGGCCAGAAGCGCCGGTTTCGACCTGCAGAAATACAACCTCCAACTGGAAAAAGAGCAACTGGCCGCCGAGAAGAGAAACCAGGAGCTGGAGCTGAACCTGAAAAGGGTGGAGCTACGCACCTCCCGGATCATCATTGTTTCGGTATTTCTGCTGGCAGCAGGCCTGCTCATCGGCCTTTATCAGCGCTGGAAGGGCATGCGCAAACTGGCCCGGCAAAATGCCCTCATTCAGCAACAGTCGATGGAGTTGAGGTCCCTCGACGCAGCGAAGTCCCGCTTCTTCGCTAATGTGAGCCACGAACTGCGCACCCCGCTTACCCTGATGCTGGGCCCCGTCCGCACGCTGCTGAAAGACAACAAACTGTCTGAAAAGCAAAGCCGGCTACTGAGAATGGCCAGCCAGAGCGGCCAGCAGTTGCAACAACTGGCTGACGAGATACTCGACCTGCGGAAACTGGAGATGGGCAAAATGGGCCTGGACGAACAACCCACAGCGCTGGCCTCTTTTTTCCGCAATTATTTCGCGCAGTTCGAATCGCTGGCATACCGCAGGCAGGTTGATTATGCTTATGAAATTCAGGTAGATGAAAAGGAAGTGGCCCCCATCGACCGGAAGAAAAACCGCCAGGTCATATACAACTTACTTTCTAATGCCTTCAAATTCACACCCGCCGGTGGGCGGGTCACCGTTAGATTATCTATGGACGAGGGCCGACTCCGGCTTGAGGTGGCCGACACCGGCTCCGGTATCCACCCCGATGACCTGCCCCATGTGTTCGACCGCTTTTTTCAGTCCAACAGGCCGGACAAGGCCGCTGAGGGCGGCACGGGCATCGGCCTGGCCCTCTGCCAGGAGTATACCCGGCTTTTTGGCGGGGAAATAGACGTAAAAAGCGCACCGGGCGAAGGCGCTGTTTTCTCGGTGTCCTTTCCGGCCCGTTCTGCCGGCGACGCCGGTGAGCGGCCGACTGTAGACAGCATTCAGCCGGCAACTGAAGAAGGGGAGGAGCATGTGCTTACGCCTGATCTGGAGCAAACGACAGAGGATGTATTGCCGGGGGCTTCCGGGCAGGGCAGGCCAACCATCCTGGTAGTTGAAGACGACCCCGGGCTGCAGGATTACATCCGACTGATCCTGTCGGAAAAGTACGATGTCGTTACTGCCGAAAACGGGCAGGCTGCCCTCGATTGGCTGCGCTCCTCCGCCGGCTGCCAACTGATCCTGTCCGACCTTATGATGCCCATTATGGACGGCTACCAGCTTCTGGAAAAGCTGAAGTCTGACGATGCTACCCGGCACATCCCCGTCGTCATGCTCACGGCAAGGGCGGAGGCCAGAGATAAGCTGAAAGCCCTGCGTTTAGGGGTGGACGACTACCTGCTCAAACCTTTCGACGAGGAAGAATTGCTGGCCCGGGCCGCGAACCTGCTGAGAAACCATGCTGCCCGGCTCCGGGAACCCCCGGCCGGGCCGGGCACGGTTTCGGATACGATCACCGGAGAAGACCGGGATTGGCTGGAGGCCTTCGAGGCCTACGTCCGCGAACACCTTTCCGACGACACCCTCAGCGTTCCCGTTCTGGCTGAGTCGTTCGCCATGAGCGAATCTTCCCTGCTCCGCCAACTGAAACGCCTGACGGGCCTTTCTCCTGTCCAGTACCTGCATGAAATGCGCTTCGACGAAGCCCGCCTTCTGTTGGAGAACCGCACGTACAATTCCATTGCAAAAGTGGCTTACGAAGTGGGGTATGCCGATGCCCGCTCCTTCTCGCGTAGTTTTAAGAAGCGGTTCGGGAAACGGCCTTCTGACTTGCTGGGAGAATGATCGTATTTTAGTGTATATTCCCAAAAAAAACGTTTTTTTTGCGAAAACGTCCTTAAAAATAGGATTAATAGGGCCTCCAAACAAGCTCTTAGAACAGCAGATCAGGGAGAAGTTGTTTAAGGGGAAAGCTATCATCCTCACTGGCCCGAGGCAAACCGGTAAGACCACCTTGCTCAAAAGCATTTTTGGCCGCATGCTGAATAGTTACCCTGAGTTTTTTAACAATCTGGCCTCCCTCCTGACGGGAAATGCCACATAATTGACGGAAACAACCCATTCGGTTCCACCCATCTTTGTGGTGTTGAGTTACCCGGTAATACTAAACCCTTTACAAATTTCCGTCATGAGCAAGCAACACCTATTCAACCCTGTGCTCCCGTTTTTGCCCAACCAGAAGATCATCGTCGAAGACCTGGTCGTGAATTGAGGATAGGTTTACAAGCGGGGCTTTTTACCCGATTTCAGGCGTACCACCTCCGCTTTTTTTTGCTTCAGCCAGTTCAGTGCCTGGACGTCGTGCTCTTCTTCCAGCAACTGCTCCACCTTTTGGGGCCCTGTGAGGGCATCGGCGTGGTACCGGGCCAGGGCCCGGCATATTTGTACGAAACGAAGGAAGGACGCTCTTGTGGATCTCGACCACACCTTTTCCCGCGCCAGCCATTTTTCAAAGGCCTCGAAAAAATTGAACAGGTAAAACTGGTAGGAATCGTCTATCAGGTACAGGTCGAAATAGGCCTGGGTATGCAGCACCCGGCTGACTAGTTGAAAATAAGGCGTTTTGAAAGTATGTTGCTGAAGGATCTTCAGGCATTGCTCCAGGTCTTTTTTCCAATAGGAAGTATGCGCCTGCGCCCACTGATAACAATCATCCCGGATCGGCTCATCAACGCGTTTCGTATAGGTTTCGATAAAGTGCGTGGTATAATCAAAGGTGCCTTTGGTATTGCTGGTGATCACTATCGTGGTGTAGGTGTTTCGGGTCAGCTTGCCCTGGTGCAGCAGGGCGCCCGTTTGTAGGCCTAGCTGGTAGAGCGGCAGGCTGTCTGTGATGTCGAGCTGGCCCGATTTGATGAAGGCGATGGTGTCGTTGAGCAGGGATAACAGATGCAGCTTCTGTTCCCGTTCATTGAGCTGCTCCATAGTATTAACAAGGCTTTCCCTCAGCGCCCAATACTGGCTGAGCCTGTTTTCCGCCAAAAAAGCGAACCGCATCCGGTAAAGATCGATGGAAGGGTGGTGAACCCCTTCGCTGACAGCTTTCCATTTTTTTAGTTCGGCCTGCGCGTCGTGGTCCTCCCCTTGTATTAGGCGGTTGCGGGCCATCATTTCATTGATGATGGCGGCTTTTTCCAGCAAATAGAGCAGATCGACATGTGCTCCCATTTTGCCTATCGGCGAGGCCCCCGGCTGCATGCGAGGCTCCTGGTTGGGGTGGTGGTAGATGAGGCGGTACAGGCGGTACAGGCCAAGGTGTTCTTCCCAGTCCAGCACCTCCCGGGCCTCCAGCCGCTCTATTTCTTTATAGGTGTTCCCGAAAAACCAGTCGTCGAGGTAGCGGCTCTGGAATTCCTCAGCAAGCATAGCCTTTTGCAGGCTGTAGTCGTCAGAGACATGCTGGAAAATGAGGAATTTTTCCGCCGCAAGAAAGGCCTCTGACAACAGGTTGTTTAAACGCCTGTCGCTGAACTTCCCCTTCGGTAATACCTGGTAGAACAAATTTTCCTTGTCCAGCCTGGGATTGTCGAAGTACGGGTGGTATTTCTTCAGCCTGTCCAGAAGCCGGGGCAGGTTCTTGTTGCTGTTGCACCAGGGCGAGCGCAGCCAGGCGTCGAAGGCTTTGAGCTCCGATTCATCGAAGGTTTGGAGCAGCCGCAGGAATTTGGTGGAAGAAAGGGCGGGCATTTTTGTGGTGTGTTTATGATTGTAAATGTATGATAATTAGGCAATTATTGGAATAAAATCTTGAGCAAGGTGCTGTTTTTTTGTGGTAACCCCCAAAATTTGTCCTTGGCAGCCAGGAGTTATTTTTGGCATATTTAAGATATGAATGCCCAAAACCCTGCTGTCATGCCCTCAGCAAACAAGTGGCTAAGCCGGCTAAACCAGATCATCCAGGAAAATATCGCCGACGGCGGCCTGGACAATGCCGGCCTGGCCGCCCGGCTTGGCGTCAGCGAGCGCCATTTGTTCCGTAGGGTAAAAGAACACACGGGCTTGTCTCCTCAGCACTACATCCGCCAGCGCCGGCTGCACCAGGCCCGGTTATACCTGGAAAGCGGAACCTGCCGGACAGTGAAGGAAACGGCAGCAGCCGTGGGTTATGTTAGCACCAGCTATTTCATCAGCCTGTTTGAAAAAGAGTTCGGGAAAAGGCCGCTGGAGGTGCTTCAGGAATGGGGATGGCGGTGAGGGAAGGGCTGTAGCCGGTTAAAGGTTGTCCCGGGTAACCAAAGGGCAAAAGCACAAATAAAAAAAAGTCGAGCTTATTTTTGATTGTTACTAAACTCAAAAACAATGAAACGGATTATCACCTGTATAGCCCCTTCCTTCCTCCTGTCCCTCGCCCTTTGTTTTTCGATGGGCTGCTCCGGCGATTCCGGTAAGGCGGCAGCCAAAGTTTCGGAAGAAACCGCCACCACTGCGCCTGCTGACACACAAACGGCCGAGGTAAAGCCGGACACCGCTCAGGCGTCAGAACCCGCCGCACCGGAAACGGAAGAACCTACCCCCGCGGAAAACACCGAACCCACCCCTGCTCCCCCCGCTACCGGCAATAGCGGCCTTGCGGCACGCACCGTAGATGAAGAAAGGCTGTCCGTCCTGCTCGACCTCATCGCGCAGGACCTGGAATCTCAGAAACTGGTATATGACGGCAAAATAGGCCAGGACTGCTCCGGTATCTACCACAAGATCAAAGACCAGATACAGCGGAAAATGTCGGAGCTCGGCGACAAGTCGAAGTACGTCTACCCCACATACGCCGAAGACCGCAACTCCCGCCAGATTGCATACTGGTACTACACCCACAACAACCTGCATATCGTGCAGGATGCCCTGGCCGACCGCAACCTCATACGTCCTGGTTGTGTGATGTTCTTTGGCCGCACCGACGAAAAATACAGCAACCTCACCATCGATATGCTCACCAACCCCGACGTCTTCCAGCACGACAGCGGAACGGGTAAAGGCAAAATTTACCACGTCGGAACGGTGACCAAGGTCGAAAGGGACGAGCAGGGTAACGTAGTGCGCTACACCCTGATGCATGGCCGCAACACGAAGTACACAGCTTCGCGCACCAGCGGCAATTACGACGGCCCGGGCACCTACAAAACGACATTCGCTAAATTTCCTTTCGGCAACTGGAACCAGCAGTGGGTGGCCGTGGCGCATATCGAGACGCCGGTGCAGTGACCGACGGCAGGCCTTATGGGATAAGACGGGGTGATTGGGGGATGGGGAGACAAGGTGACGTGGGGATGGGGAGACTTGGCCAACTGGTGAATTTTTCGGACATGGGGAGTCAAATCGGTGTTTCCCATCAGCGTACTCGGCTGGAAACATATCGCCGCAATTCCCTACCTTTAACCCTCAAACCAAACTACTAACCCCGACCCTTATGGCTGAACAAGCGCCGAAAAAACGCCGCCTGCTTTCCCGCTGGGATCTCTTCTGGCTCTTCATCGTAGGCGCCATCATCCTCTATGTGCTGCTCAAACAGTTCGGCGTTAACGTGGTGACCCGCACCGAGAAGGAGGAACTTATACAACATCCGCATCAGGACTACTAGTTCAGTAGGCCAGGGGCTTGCTCAGCCATAAGGGTCTGCAAGACATTCCTGGCCCGTTCGGTTTTCGGTAGCCGCTTTACTTTTCAGCTAACAGGCATCGCGCATGTCGAAACCGATCAGCAGCTGGCCAATTTTCATGCGAGCCTGGTGCGGTATTTCCCCCTTTTTGAGGACAGGCCTGTTGCCAACGACTGGTTTCAGGCTTTTCAAGGCCCGGTGCCGGATGGCGGAAGTACTTCAGTGGCCCTGCGCGAGTTGGAAGAGAGCAATTTTATCCGAAAATACCACGCTTGCGGAAAGAAGAAGCAAAATGCGCTCTATCAACTCGCAGATTTCTATTCTCTTTTTTACTTTCGATTCATCAGGAGCCAAAGCCAGATAGACGATGATTTCTGGATCAAAAGCCTCGATTCGCCTGAGGTGCGCGCCTGGAGTGGCTATGCATTTGAACAGGTATGCCTCTGTCATCTGCGCCAGGTTAAAAATGCGCCTGGAATTGGCAGCGTTCAGACTCAATCCTCCGCCTGGTCGGGCAGCGACGGCGCCGAAAAGGCACAAATTGACCTGGTGATTGACCGCCGCGACCAGGTGGTTAACCTTTGTGAAATGAAATTTTCGATCAAACCCTTCACGATCGATAAAGCCTATGCCGAAGCCTTGCGCCGAAAAGTTGGCATTTTCAAGTCGTCAACGAAAACCTCTAAGGCTACCTGGCTGACGTTTATTACAACATTCGGACTGGCGCCAAATGCCCATGCTCAATCCCTCGTACACCAGTCGCTGGAGATGAATGCGTTGTTTGGAGATTAGTGCATTCGGCGATAAACAGAGCGCAATCGCTACTTTGTCTTTTTGGACGTTTTCTGATACACCTCCGGGTCGTGCCGCTCCATGAAGGTCTCCGGCTTTTTCAGGGGGGTAAAGCCATTCTGCGCGTACAGGCCATGAGCATCGCGCGTGGCGAGCATCCAGCGCCGCAAGCCCTGCAACTCGGGGTGTGCCAGGATGGTAGCGATGAACCATTTGCCCAACCCCTGTCCCCGGTAGGCCTCGTCAATGAACACATCGGCAAGGTAGCCGAAGGTGGCACGGTCCGTCACCACCCGGGCAAAACCGATCTGCTCGGCGCCGTGGAACATCCCGAAACTCAGGGAATGGGCGGCCGACTTGCGCAAGGTGTCCATCGGAATACCCTGCCCCCAATAGGATTGTCGGGCGATGAAATCGTGGGCCTTCTCAAAATCGAATAATGCCTGGTCGGTGGTGATGGTGTATGCTCCCCGCACCCATTGGGTGCTGTTATCTTCTCTGGGTGTCATGCGTGATCTTGTGAATGGCTGTTTGCAGTAAGCCGTTGAATGCCTCCGGTTTTTCGATCATCGGATAGTGGCCCGTAGCATGGATGGGCAGCACTTCATGCCCTGCCCGGCAATACCGGGTAAGGGCATGCTCGTCGGTGGGTGTGGCGTCGCTGTTGATCAGGTACAACTTTACCCCTAACTGTTGCAGCAGCTCCGTTTCCCGCTTGCCATAGTGCACCAGGTTTTCGATGGCGGCGGTGGCCGGGGCGTGGCGGGCGTTCCGGAAATCATCGATCACGCGCTGTTTCACCAGGCTGTCGGTACTGGGGTGGAAAAGTGCCGTTTCGGCATAAGCGGCAGCGGTGCCGGGGAAGTCGGCCTTCAGCTCAGCGACCACCTCCTCAAAACCCTGCTCTTCTTCCGGTGTATAAGCGGCGCGCACGTCCTTGAAGTTGTCTACCCCGATCAGGCCGATCACCTTTTCCGGCCGTTGTATAGCAGCTTCCAACACGACATCTCCGCCCATCGAATGCCCGATGAGAATGACATGGGGCAGGCCCAGCACGTCGATCACCCGGGTTATGTCTTCACCGAATTTCTCCACCCGCCAGTCGTCCCGGTTGTCGTCCGAGTGCCCGAAGCCGGGCAGGTCGACGGCCACAACCCGGTATTTTGTGCAGAATTCATCGAGTTGCGGTTCCCAGTATTCCTTGTTGATGCACCAGCCGTGCACGAAGAGCAGGGTAGTGTCGCCCTGCCCGCAGTAACGGTAATCGATCTTGACGCCATCGTTTTCGATGAGTGGGGCGCCGAGTTTGCCCTGGGGCGGCGCCTGCTGCTCCTGTACGCCGGGCTGGCAACTGAAGGCAAGGCCTGCGATGAGGGCGAGGATAGGGATGAAGTGTGTTTTCATGAACATGCGTTTAAGATTTTGGTGCCTGCTTCGTGAGGTATGTACAAAGGAAGCCCCGCGCCAAACTGGCGCAGGGTGCTTCCCGGCGTAAATCTCAGCTTTTTTTATGAAATGTCACGGGGCCAGAAAATACGTC
Organism: Lewinellaceae bacterium; assembly: GCA_020636255.1. Taxonomy (GTDB): domain Bacteria; phylum Bacteroidota; class Bacteroidia; order Chitinophagales; family Saprospiraceae; genus JACJYE01. Next base: position 477,989 of record JACJYE010000003.1, on the reverse strand, counting down.
AAAAACATGCAGGCCGTGAGGTGGCGGGTTTCTGTTGTGTCCTGCTCAGTACCCAAAAGCCTGGTTTGGGGCTCCCACTGCGCCAGCCCGTAATTGATAGTCCATCCGACGGCTAGCTTACTGGCCCGGATGCCGAGATAGCCAACCAGGCCGTAGTCCAGGCGGTTGAAGTAACGGGTGGATGCATCGTCCTCCAGCGCAACTATGTCCGCAAATTCAACCTTCCGGCTTTCCTTCACGGTTTCCCTGCTTAAGAGGGTAGCATCTACGTAATAGGAGGTTTTGTAATCCGATCTTTCCTTGCCGTGCAGGCCGATGGCCAGATAAGGGCCGATGCCGATCTGAAAACCAGCAGACAGGTTCAGTACCGGGTATACCGGCCATTCCAGATATCCTACGTAGGTTTGAATGAAGCCTTCCGCCTCTGTATAGGAAGAGGTAAAACCATAATCCTGAGGCAGCTCCTCAAAGCTGGATATCCACGCTCCTACATCGATGCGGTCGCCTTTGCCGCGGTAAAGCAGGGCAGACTGCAAAGAAAACCGCCGGCTGATGCGCCAGTCGAAGCTGGCGCCAGCAGTGGGCGCAAACAGCATACTGAAAGCCGGGGGCTCGGGGGCGCCCTTGTAATCGTACAGGCCGGTGGCAGCATTGGCCCCTGCGGTTATTCCGATCACCATGCCGGAATGAAAGCCCTCTTCAACAGGTTGCAGGGTAGGGGGCGGCTCCGGTGTTGGGGTTGGCTGCCCGCTCGGAACAGGCTCTGCCGGTGGGAGGGGTTCTGGTATAGCAGCAGGCGCCTCCGTTCGTTTTTCCGGCTCAGGAGGAGGCATAACCTCCGGCTCGCTGGCCGCCGGCCGTTCCTCCTGAGGGACAAACCATTCTACCCGGCCATTCTCGTATTGTATTTTCCGGACCTCACTTTTGTAAACGGTGTACAGTGGCCCTTCCTGGAAATCGAACAGCTTGTATTTCACTACTTCCGGCTGTATCTCCAAGACTTTGGCCTCGATCCAGCGGCCGTCTTTGAGGAAGAGGATGTCCTGCGCCGCCATAAGGGCCGGCAGGCTAAGGAGTAGTATGGAGAAGATGTATCTTTTCATGAGCTGGGAATTATTGAAAATGCCAACTTCGCCGGGATTTGGGTCATCTTACTGTATAGCCGACGGTGATCTTCGCACTTTTAAAGAAATTGTCGAGCCACCATTCATTAATGGTGTTGACATCGCTTTCTTTGCAGGGGACGTCAATGGGGATCAGGATGGAAAAAGCCAGGCTGCCGGGAATGCCTTCCGGATATAACAAAGGCAGGGAGGTGTACTCGAAATTTTTTACCTCCAGTTTGATATCTTCTCCTCCCAACGAGGTTTGAGCGAGTTTGACAGACCTCAGGAAAGAAAAACTATTGCCGGTTTTATGCCTGAACAATAAATAGGCCCGGCTGTAGATTAACCCCAGGTCTTCTCTGTTGGATAGCGTTAATTCCGCAGAAACCGTGAGCGGCTTATCCACACAGATGTCATTGAGTTGAACCATCACCCCTTTTGCTCCCAATGCTATGTATTGCAGCTTCTCATACTCATCATCCCAATGAAAGATATAGGTATATCCCCGTTGCCATTCAGATACTTCCGAACGGGTGAACTGACAGCTTCCCTCTTCCAGTAGGGAACACGTACTGGCAAGCAGCAGGCTGGAAAGAACCAATAAGAACAGGGGGCATTTTTGAGGAAGGGTAATCTGGCGCATGGGTTAGAAATTTCACATTTCTATCCTGCATTGTTTTTTCGGATTTAACAATGATAAAGATCAGAAGTGCACACTGATTTTTGTCATCTCCGGGGATGGCTCATGCGAATCAGGGGTTAAATGCCCGGCTAATGGCCCAGCGGGCCGTCATCTTTGTAGCATAAACGGCGAGAGTCTGGTTCCCGGCCCGTAGGGCTGGTATCTAATTCCGGTAAATGGTGCATTGCCCTCATTTACGGTTTGGCCACTTTGGCCGTCCACCTGCCTTCCCCATTGGACAAACTCAGCAGGTATAGGCCGCCGGGCAGGCTTCCCATTTCCCATTGGCTGTCGCCGGTGGCGCTACCCTGCAGCAGCACGCGCCCCTCGGGTGTCATAAGCCGCCATTGAACAGGGTACCATTCCGGCCTGTCGCATTGCAGGTATAGCGTGGCATAAACAGGGTTCGGGAAAAGGCGTACGCCCTCAGGCAGCGCCACTTCGCCGGCCTGGGTGGACGGGATCACTACCGTCTGGCCAATAGCCTTCGAACAGGGGCCGTTGGAGGCGTTGAGGGTGACGTTGTAGGCCCCGGGGGCGGAATACGTATGCACAGGGTCGGCCTCCTGGCTGCTCTGGCCGTCGCCGAAGTTCCAGACGTAACCCGTAGCGCCCGAGGACATATTGGTGAATGTAACCGTCAGGCCGTCTATCTCAAGATCGAAAGCCGGCTCCGGGCGGGCGTATACCGTTACAAACTGCGGCTGGGCCAGCACCTGGGGGCCAAAGGGGCTGAACAGGGTGAGCTGTACGTCGTACACCCCGGGAATAGCATAGGCCACCATTGGGTTTTCAGCGGTGGAACTGGGGGGCGTCCCCCCGGGGAAGGCCCATAGGAGGCTGTCGTATACCCCCGCCGACCCATTGGCGAAGGACACCGTTGCCGGAGCGCAGCCCGTGGAGGAAGTTGTGGTGGTAAAAGTGGGAACCGGCGGCGCTCCAACCGCCAGCTCCATACTGCTGGTATCGGCGCCACAGGCATTCCTGGCAATGAGCTGTACCGTGTACACCCCGCTGGCGGCGTAAGTATGGGGCGGTTCGGCCATCATCGAGTTCCAGCCGTCGCCAAAAAGCCAGAAGTAGGTTGTGGCGTTTTGAGACAGGTTGTTGAAACTGGCGCTAAGGCCGTTCACCGAAGCGGTAAAAGCGGATTGAGGCATTGGGGTTACCGTTACAATGCCGGCCTGGAAGCTGGTGTCGGCGCCCGCACTGTTGGTGGCGATCAGCATGGCATCGTACGTGCCGGCCTGGGTGTAGGCCACCGTAGGGCTGGCGGCCGTGGATGTGGAGGGCATCCCCCCGGGGAAGGCCCATTGGTAGCTTTCTCCCCCTACAGACAGGTTATTAAAGGTAACGGACACAGGGGCGCAACCCGAAGCCGGCGAAGCCTGAAAGCCGGCGACAGGAGGTGCCTGCAAGCTAATTACCATCGATTGGGCCGAGCTGTCACCGCAGGCGCCGCTGATGGCATACAGGGTGGCGGTGTAATTGCCGCCTGCTGCATAGGTATGCAGGGGCGACCCGGCGGAGCTACTGCCGCCGTCGCCAAAAGACCAGTAGTAGGAATCGGCGCCGGTAGAGAGGTTGTCGAACTGTACGTCGAAACCGTTAGTGCTAAAGCTAAATGCTGCTATGGGCGATGGAACCACTTCGATGGAAACGGCAGGAGAGAAAAGGGCAGGGAAACAATCGCTCTGCACGGCGAGCCGGTAGGTGTAACCAGCCATATCGGCATTCACGGTGCTGATCGCCAGCACGCTGCTATCTGCCGGGCCGTAGAGCAGGCCCGGCTGTATGTTTTCATAACCACTACCCATATCCACCTGCCACTGGAGCGACAGCCCGAAGCCTACCGCTTCTGCGGCCAGCTCCACAGCGGCCCCTTGGCAGGCAACGATATTGGTGGTAGCAACCTGCACGGCAGGCGGCGTATTGGCTTCGCTGCCTTCGGGGATACCCTCAAAAACGCCCTGGCTGCCGTTGGCGCCGGCCAGCGCGCCGTTGGCGCCCGTGCCGCATTCGGTGGAATTGATGGACAGGCCGGATTGGCCGCCGTTCAGGTTGGGAAAGGCCATGGAGCCGGTGCTCAGCAGCACGCGCCCACCTGCGCCGCCGCCGCCGGGGCCGAAACACTGGGCGGTATTGGTATTGTCGGCATTGCCGCCTGCGCCGCCCCTGGCTTCCAGCTGAATACCCGGAAAATCGGGGATAATGCCTTTAATGGCGATCGTGCCACCTGCACCGCCGCCGCCGCCGCCGTCGCCGTCCGACTCCAGGGCGGATAGGCCGTTGGAGCGGATCGCGCCGCCCTGGCTGAATACGCTCTCCCATTCGATAAGGATGATGCCGCCACCATTGCCGCCGTCGGTGGCCACGTCGTTGTTGCCGTGGCCTGCGCCGCCGCCGCCGCCCATAAAGAGGCGTTCGGGTTGGGCTAAGAGGGGCTTGCCGCCAATGCCGGGGTAAAAGCCTTTGCAGCCGAAGAAAGAAGGGTTGTCATTCTCTCCGCCCGGGCCACCGGCGTTCACATTGCCGCCGCCGCCGCCACCGGCGTTGTGGTCGTTGCCGCCGCCGCCGCCGTTTGCCTGAGCGCCCCGCCCTCTGTTGCGGCTGGCAGGGGCTATGCTGATGCCTTCTCCTTTCCTGCCCCCGCGGATGCTGGAGTCATCATAGGCGTAATTGCTGTAGTTGGACAGAAAGTTGCAGTCGCCGGTATAATCGATCGCTGCAGAGCCGCCACGGAAGCCTTTGCCGCTGAGGTCAATATCCGCCTGTAAGGTGAGTTGTGTAGCGGAAAACGCGAGCACGCCGCCCGTGCTGCCGTCCCAGGACTTAGCCGTAAGCGTGCTTGTGACGACGGCCTGCTCATAGGCCGGCATGCTGGCCGCCTGCACGGCGCCGGCCAGATCATAAGTATTGATCAGCGCCTTTTCAAGCTTGATGGCCAATCCGTTGACTTCCAGTATCCGGGCGCGCTCGTACAGCCCCGCCGACCCCAATGCAGTGACGTTCCCGAAACTGGAGGCGTTGTCGGTATTAATCTCCGCCCCCTGCATCTGGATGAGCAACAGGGCCTGTCCCGGAGCGAACCCCGCTGTATCGGACACGGTTAGGGTGTTGTTGCAGTAATCAATGGCCTCTACTGCCGCGTAGTGGTTGATGATGCCCATGAGGGCGTCCTGAGCAATGGCACGGCTGCTAAGGAAGGCCGCAAACAGGAGCAGATAGCGTTTTTTCATATAGATCGTTAATGGGATCATGAATGGACTTACAACTAGTAGGGCCGTTCAAAGTTTATTTCATCAGTCGCTTCGCTCGTGTCAGGTTTCACGTTTAAAGTTGGCCTGGATACCAAAGGATTGCGACCGCAGCGACACACTTGATTGAACTATCCCTGTCCCTTCAACCCTTGTAACCTTTAACCTTTAACCTTGTAACCCTCCTAAGACTTCGTCTGCTGCACTTTCACCTGTGTCGTGGTGTCTACGCCTTCCAGCACTTCCACCTGTATGCCGTCCGACAGGCCGAGTTTGACCTGTTGTTTTTTGTACTGGCGCTCGCCGGTTTTGACTTCTACGTAAGTCGTGTCCCCTTCGAAGAGCACGTCCCTTTCCTTGATGGAAACCACGTCTTTTCGGCGGTCGAGGATGATGTCGGCGTTGGCGCTGTAACCGGCGCGAAGGAAGATATCCTCGCTGGGTTTGACATCGGCGCGCACTTCGAATTTGACGGTGCCTTCCTCTTCAACGCCTTTGGGTGAGATAAATTCCAGGGTCGCGTCGAATTTGGCATTTTCGATGGCGCCCACCGTAAGTTCAAGCGGCATGCCTTCCTTGAGCTTGCCCACATCCGACTCGTCAACCTTGCCCTCGAAGATCAGGGAGTTCATGTCGGCAATGATGGCAATACTGGTGCCCTCGTTGAAGTTGTTGCGCTCGATGACCGAAGCTCCTTCTTCGAGCGGTATGTCGAGCACCATGCCGTCGAGGGTGGAGGTGACGACGTTGGCCACCTGGCGCGAGTTGCGGCTGGCGCCTTCGCGCAGGAGCTGCAGGTTGTTGATGGCGGCATCCAGCTCCTGTTTACGGATGTCGACCTCCGTTTCGAAGGAGCGCAGGTTGTTGGAGGCTACGATCTTGGAATTTTCAAAAGCGGCCTGGCGCAGATCGAGGTCGACTTTGAAGCGGTTGTAATCCTGTTCGGAGATAACGCCGTCCTGGAAGAGCTGCCGTTGTCTTTCTTCCTCGCGTTTGGCGTTTTCCAGGTTGACCCGAGCCTCTTCCACGTCGAGCTTTTTGGTGTTCACGTCCCGTTGGCGCTGTAGTTCACGCTGCGCTTCCTGCAGGCGGAGGCGCGCCAGTTCGACGCTGGACTGGGCGCTGTTGATATTGACCTCGCTGGGCACCAGCTTGATGCGCGCCAGCGGCTGGCCCTTGCTGACGATCTGCCCGGGCTCTACGAAAAGCTCGTCGATGACGCCGGAGACCTGAGGCTTGATGTTGACCTCTTTGCGGGGTTTGATGGAGCCCGTGGCCACCGTCTTACGGACGATGTCCATCACTGCTGGGTTTTCCGTACCGAAATCTTCAGGCCCTTTTGCTTTCTGGCGGTAGAAATAAATGCTCAGCCCGATGGTGGCGATTACCAAAAATGCGCCGATTGCGATGAGGCAGCCTTTTCTCATAAGTTGCTTTTTATTTTTTGTTCAAGTTTCAGGTTTCTTTACCATGCCGTTCCTCCCTCCCTGGCCCCTTCCTGCCCTACCGGAAGGCCGGGTGACAAGGTGATGGAGAGACTGGGAGGCATTCAACGTCCCGAAGTGCCCTACTCATCCTTCAGCGCCACGACCGGGTCGACCCGTGCCGCCTGCAGGGCCGGCAGCAGGCCGGCGGCGGCCCCGGCCAGTACGAGCAGGGTGATGGCGCTCAGGCCAACGGATAAGTTGACCTGCGGGTTGTAAAAATTGTCGGGCTCCAGGTTGTTGGCCACCATCACGTAATTGATCAGGCCTATGACAAAGGCGCCGGCAATGAGGCCCAGGTATCCGGAAATGCCGGTGATCAGGACCGATTCGGCCAGTATCATCTGGATAATGGAACCCGGAGTAGCGCCCAGGGCCTTCCGGATGCCGATCTCCTTGGTGCGCTCCTTGACCGTAATGAGCATGATGTTGCTCACGCCGACGATGCCTGCCATCAGGGTGCCGATGCCAACGAACCACAGGAAGGCCTTGATGCCGCCGAACAGGTTGACGATGCCCTGGTATTCTTCTTCGAGATTGAAAGCCCCGATACCTCTGGGGTCGTCGGGCGCCACCCGGTGCCTTTGCTTGAGCAGGCCTTTGACCTTGGGTTCTATAGCGCTGACCTGGACATCGGGAGCTGCGGAGCAGACGAAATAATCGACGCGTTCGCCGGTGCCGAAAGCCCGGTACATGGTGGTCAGCGGAATGACGATGGCCTCCAGGTCGTCTTCGGTCCAGGGCTTGATCTGCATGGGCCCGAAAATGCCGACGGCCCGGAATTCCATGCCGCCGATGCGGAAGTAGCGGCCGATACAGTCTTCCTTGCCAAAAAGGACTTCGGCCGTGCGTTTGCCCAGTACGGCCACCTTCCGGCTGTCACGGATGTCGAGCGCATTGATATAACGCCCTTCATATAACGTCAGGGCTTCGATGCGGATCATATCCTCCATTTCTCCCCTGATCTCGTAGCTGTCGCCGATGTCCCTGTACGATGCCGGGATATTGCGCAGGGACAACCTCGGGCCGATGTATTGAACCTCAGGGATGTATTGTTTGATGGCCAGTATATCGTCCATGTCCAGTTGCGGCTGGCGGCCCGGCTGAAAGCCCTGGTACGGCTGGGTCGTGCGCTCAGGCCACACATACATGACGTTTTTAGCGCGGGAGCCGAAATCCCGGAAGACGCCGTTTTCCAGCCCTTGCCCCATGCCCAGTACGAAGATAAGCATAAAAATACCCCAGAATACGCCCAGAGCGGTCAGCCCTGTCCGCAGTTTGTGTTTGCGGACGGTCGCCAGTATTTCCTGCCAGGTATCCCGGTTGAACATGTTTATTGATTTTAAAGGTTTAAGGGATCCTCAAAAAACAAACTCTAAAACCTAGTTAGCTGCCGCGCATGGCCTCGATCGGGTTGATCCGGGCGGCCTGCCGGGCGGGCCAGAGCCCTGCCAGTGTGCCGGCGGCCACCAGCACCAGCATAGCCGTAAGCACCATGCCCAGGTTGGCCTGCGGGTTTCTGAAGTACTGTACGGATACGGACTCCAGCAGATACAGCGCGCCGATGCCCGCCACCAGCCCCAGGTAACCTGCCAGGCTGGTAATGAGCACGGCCTCCTGCAGGATCATCGATACGATCGATACGGGTGTAGCACCCAGCGCTTTTCGGATACCGATCTCACGCGTCCTGTCTTTCACGATGATGAGCATGATGTTGCTCACGCCGATCACTCCCGACAGTATGCTTCCCATACCGACGAACCAGACGAAGGCCCGGATAGAGGCGAACAGGCTGTTGAACTTCTGATGATCTTCGGCCGTGCCGAATACATAAAGCGCTTTGCGGTCTTCAGGGTCGAACTGGTGCCTGCGGGCGAAAGCGTTGCGGACCTCATCCTGCATGGCCTGGATCTCTTCCAGCGGCATATCGTAGGTGGCGAACATGAGCTGGTGCACATCGTCGGCCCCGGCGTACACTTTCTGGGCTGTGGAAATGGGGATGTAGATCATGCGCATTTCGTTATCCCCTCCCTCATCGGTAAAAGTACCTACGACCTGATAGGAAATATCACCGATCCTGATCTCCTGGCCGATGGCAGGGCCATCTCCGAACAGGTCTTTCCGCACGATATCGCCGATGACGGCCGCTTTGCGGCATTCCGCTATATCCTTTGAGTTGAGGTAACGGCCCTGCTGCAGCATGGTGTTTTCGATAAAACGGCAGTCGGGATGCACGGCGCGTATGGAATAGGACAGGTTTTTGCGGCCGTAGCTCACGATCTTATCACCGGAGAGGTAATAGCGGCCGGTCAGGTATTCGATCTGATCGAACTGATCGGCGAGCAGGTTGTAATCGTCATTGGTGAAGCGGATACGCCGCCCTTTGGGCAGGCCGTTGAAGGGTAGGGAAGTGGTGCCCCTGCTGACCCAGACCGTGTTGATGGCCTCATCGCGAAATTCGTATTCCACGCCGTTCTGCAGGCCCCTGCCGGCGCCGAGCAGGATGACCAACATGAATATACCCCAGAATACGCCGAGGGCCGTCAGAATGGTCCTGAGCTTATGCCGCCGGATGGAATGGAAGATCTCCTGCCAGGTATCGCTGTTGAACATGCTTAATTGCTTTTCTGGGCTAGCTGCGTGCTTATACTGAAGGCTGTACGGCCACGCCGCCTTCGGCCGGGTTTTCTATCAATCCGTCGCGCAGCCGGATGATGCGCCGGGTCATGTCGGAAATGTCTTTCTCGTGGGTGACGATCAGGACGGTAATGCCTTCCTGGTTGACCTTTTTGAACAGTTCCATCACTTCGTAAGAAGTATGGGTGTCCAATGCCCCCGTAGGCTCATCGGCCAGGATGACCTTGGGCTGCGTGATGAGCGCGCGCGCGATGGCCACGCGTTGTTGCTGCCCACCCGACAACTGTGTCGGAAGGTGGCTGGCCCAGTCGGCCAGCCCTACCATGTCCAGGTATTCCATGGCCATTTTCTGGCGCTTCAGCCGGTCTATCTTCTGGTAATAGAGCGGGAGGGCGACATTCTCCTGGGCCGTTTTGAAAGGAAGCAGATTGAACGACTGGAAAACGAAACCGATGAAGCGGTTGCGGTAGTGGGCCGCATCGGCCTGGCTCAAACCCTTGATCAGCGTGCCGTCGAGGTGGTAATCGCCATGGTCATAATCATCGAGCATGCCGATGATGTTCAGCAGGGTTGATTTTCCGGAGCCGGAAGAACCCATGATGGAAGCGAACGCTCCCGCTTCGATCTCCAGGTCGATCCCCTTGAGTACTTCCAGGCGGTTGTAGCCGGTTTGATAGGTTTTCCGGATGTTGCGCAGTTGAATCATATATCAGCCGGGTTTGATTGGGCCGCCCGGGCTTTGGGGCGGATCAAGCAGGGAAAAACAGCATTATCAGGGCGCCGTCAAAAAAAAAAGGACAAACAACAGGCATCTTTAGGCCAAAAGGGCCGGTACCTTTTCCTTGTAAAGATGCAACCCGCTGCTGTGTTCCCCTATTTTGCCCCTTTAAAATCCGAAAAAGTTGGGCACTGGCATAGAAAAAAGCGGAGAAAAACCTTATTTTTAAGATTACCCGCCGGGAAAGCAGCGTTTCCCGCGTTATGCCGTTTCTCCTGTAAAAGATAGCTGTAAAAACGAACAAGATGCGCCGCATATTCACCTGGCTTGCTGCATTGGGTTGCTTTGTTCTGGGCACAGGGTGTAACCTTCGTTCTCTGGACGACCCGATCATCGTACCCGATGTTGAAGATGAGTTTTACCTCGGCCTTTGGGAAACCCTGACGCCGCAGGGCCGCTTCCTGGAATTCCGCTTGCGTACCATCGACGACGTGGAATGCTCCAATTCGGTTATCGCCTATGATATCAGGCAGGTGCAGGGCACAATTTCGCTTTCCATCAATGAGATACAACAGAACGGTGAGTGCGCTCCGGGGCAGGCGCCCGCCACGGCAGCGCCGAAAGTGGGGATACTGCAAGGAGGGTACTACTCGGTGGAAGTAGGCCTGCGCAAGTCGGTAGCCTCTCAGGGACAACTGGTCGTGACGTCGGAAGCGTACAACCTTAGCCTCGAGAACGGCGGAGGCGTCGTGTTGCTGGACCCCCAGCTCAGGCGGATACCTCCGGAGTCGGTTTGGGGTTATGTCTCCTATGAAAGCGGAGACATGAAGGATGTCGCGGAACAACTGGTTCAGGATATTCTGGGCCTGTGCGAGCCCCAAAGCCTGAAAAACGGCAACTACGGTTATTTCACCATCCAGAACGGCAAGGCTCAGCTGCCCAATAGCGTCGCACCTGACGGCGCATTGTCCTTTCAGTACCACCTCGTGGAAAGTGACGATGCGCTGGCCGGGCTGCTGAACGATTATCGCTCACAATACGGCAACCAGATCGAAGTGAAAGTGTTCGATACCTTTGGCATGGTATACTGATCAGGGAAAGCTGGGGCTGGCCTTTTTGAATGAAGGCTTTTCCTTCTTTTTGCTCTCTTTAAGCTCAAAGCTGAATCCTTCGGCGAGAAACTCTTCATATTTTTCCTTATCGAACTGATACAACCTGGCAGGCCGGTGGGCTACCCCTTCCTGGGTCTCGTCCAGGTCGATGAGCAGGTTCATGGAAAGGATCTTCTTGCGGAAATTGCGCTTGTCGAGCTCCGTTTCAAGGATGGCCTCGTAAAGGTGTTGTAGTTCGGTCAGGGTGAATTTGGGCGGCAGCAACTCAAAGCCAACGGGCCGCGAGCGGATCAGCCACTTCAGGCGGTTAAAACAGGCATCCAGGATCTCATTATGGTCGAAAGCGAGGTCTTTCACGCGGGCCACCGAATGCCATTTCGCCTTCTGGGCGATGGATGAGGCCTGAATGGCATAATCGCTGATCTTGATCAGGGAGAAATACGCTACGGTGATGACCCTTCCGAAGGGGTGCCGGTTGACAGTGCCGAAGGTTTTTACCTGCTCCAGGTAAACATTGCGCAGGCCAGTGAGCTCATCGAGTACCCGTTTTGCAGCAGCGTCCAGGTCTTCATTGGGGTACACGAAATACCCCGGCAAGGCCCATTTCCCCTTATAAGGCTCTTCACCACGTTTTATCAGCAAGACTTTCATATCCCCTTCATCAAAGCCCAAAATGACGTTGTCTACGGTGAAGGCGGATTTGAAGTATTCGTTGAACTCGTTCATTACCGTCGTTAGATAGCTGGCTGTAATTTATTTCGTTTCTATACAAGGGTTGAAATTAGTCAATTGTTCACGCAAATCCAATCAAACAACTTGGAATTAGTGTAAACTATACACTACTGGTTGCGGAACTTTAAAGGTTTGTTAATCAAAGCATAAGCTAGTTAAACAAAATCTATCGCCACTGCAGGGGCCGTTTACCCGATTTTACCCAAAATTACCCACTATTACCCATGTAAAGAGGCTAACTTGCCTGACAGGAAACCAAATGCGAAACGCCCCAAATTTTACCATTATGAACTGGCGGGAATATCCTATGGCCCGCCTGCTGTTGCCCCTGGCTGCAGGGGTTGTGGCAGGGGAAACGATGGCGGGCCACCAGCAATGGGCCTGGGCGGCGCTGGCCGTTTCGTTGGCACTGCTGGCATACTGGCAGAAGGCCCCGGCGCGCTACCGGCGCCGTTGGTGGTTTGGCGCGGCGCTTAACCTTTTCCTCTTCTGCCTGGGCCTTTCATTGGTTGATGCTTACGATGAACGCCGGTTGCCCGGGCATTTTTCCAGGCGGATATCGCCAACGGCCCATTGCCTGCTGATAGGCCGGGTCGAAGCTCTGGAACCTGCTTCGAACAGCCTGAAAGCAACGCTGGCCGTTCGGGCAGTGGCGCAGGGCGGCAGCCAGGTACGCCCCGCTGGCGGGCGCCTGCTGGCGTATTTTGATATCACTGCCCCCAGCCGAACGCTTGGCCCTGGCGACGTAGCCCTGTTGCGTTGCAAAGTGCAACCAGTACCGCCACCGCTCAACCCTAAGGCGTTTGACTATGCCCGTTACCTGCATTTTCGGAATATACACTACCAGGCATTTATCAGGGAGGGGGAGTGGCAACTGCTGGGCCACTGCCCCGGTTTCTTCAGCCAGGTAAGCCGGTTGAGGGGGCATTGTATTAACATACTTCGGGCATTCCTGCCGACAGAGAACGAATTTGCCGTTGCCGCTGCTCTGCTGCTGGGTTATAAGGCCGGGCTAAGTGAGGAGGTGCGCAACGCCTATGCGCAGACGGGGGCTATGCACGTACTGGCTGTTTCTGGCCTGCATGTGGGCATTGTCCAGATACTTGTGGCTTACTTGTTGGGCCTGATGCCCTTTTCCGGCCGCACCTGGCGTTTCGCACGGCTGGCACTGCTCCTGCTGTGCGTCTGGGGGTTCGCATTGCTGGCGGGCGCTTCGCCATCGGTACTCCGGGCAGCGGCTATGTTCTCCTTTTTGTCGGCAGGCCAGGCGTTCAGGCGACATACCAATATCTACAACACCCTGGCAGCTTCCGCTTTTTGCCTGTTATGCACCAGCCCGTATCTGCTGTTCAGCCCAGGCTTTCAGTTATCCTACCTGGCCGTGCTGGGCATCGTATATTTTCAGCCGCGTTTTTATCGGCTTTGGTATATCAGGAACAGGGGGGGGGATTACCTCTGGAAGCTGGTGTCCGTATCGCTGGCGGCGCAGCTTACCACGCTGCCCATTAGCCTGTATTACTTTCATCAGTTCCCCGTTTATTTCTGGCTGTCAGGCCTTGTCGTCGTGCCGGCGGCGGCTTTCATCCTGTTATCGGGCCTGTCGCTGCTGGCGCTGCACGCCGTACCATTGCTTGGTTGGCTGGCCGGCCAGGTATTGTACTGGCTGGTATGGGGCGTGAATGCCCTCATCTTCCTGATCCGGCAGCTTCCGGGAGGCCTGTTGGAAGGGGTCTGGGCAGGGCCGGCGGTAGTAGCTTTGTTGTACACTATGCTTGCAGGCATCGTGGCTGCGGCCGAAAGGAGGGCTTTTCGCTGGCTGCTGGGCGCTATGGCGGCCCTCTTGTTCGTAGGCATCCTGTACAACTTGCAACACTGGTCCTGGCGGAAACAGGAGGCCCTGGCTATCTACCACATCAGAGGCGGTACCGCCATCGACCTTTTCGACGGGCAGCAGGCCGCCAGCTTTCAGTCCGAAGGGCTGGAAGAAAGCAGCCTGCTCTATGCAGCACAGCAATACCGTTGGTACCGGGGAGCTGCCGAACTACCCGTACTGGCCCTTTCCGATTCAGGGCAGGGCTGCCATTGGCGGATTGGAAGTGGTTTCCTGCAGTTCGGGCGGTTCCGCCTGGCCATCCTTCAGGACGGGCGCTTGCCCGGCCCTTCCGGGCGGCTGGCTGTCGATGCCGTCCTGCTCTGTAACAACGCGGGCCTTTCGATAAACGATCTGGCAGGAAAGCTGGATGCCGGCATCGTGATCATCGACGGTTCAAATGCCTACCGTAAGGTTCAGTCCTGGCGCCGGGAATGCCAGGAGCTCGGCATCCCCTGCCACTACACCGGGACAGATGGCGCCTGGATACTGAAATAAAAAGGCGCCAACCTCAAACTCAGTAGTGTTCAAAGAACAAGTTCTACGATCTTTTTGATGGTTACTTCACTTTAACCTCAACCTCATGAACTTCCTCCAGGAATATTTCTACTATACCCGCGCCGAGCGTAACGGCGCGTTCATACTGGCACTCCTTAGCCTGTTGGCCTTCCTGGCGCCGAAGGCCTATCCGTTAATCTTCCCGGAAGCGGAAGACACCGAAGCAGCATATCAGGAGGAGATTGACGCATTCTGGCAGCAGGTAGAGAAAGCATCGGGCGGCGGGCGCCCTGCCACTGCCGCACTTTTCCCTTTCGACCCCAACACTTTGCCCGAAGATAGCCTTCGGTTGTTGGGCCTGCCGGAAAAACTGGCGCGCACCGTCGTGCGCTACCGCGAAGGCGTGGGCCCGTTTCGCCGGGCGGAAGACCTGCAGAAGATATACACCCTGAAGCAAGAGGACTACGAACGCCTGGCGCCCTACATTCGCATCGAGGGCAAAGAAAGGGCGCAAAGCGCTGTCCGGCGGCAACAAAAGCAGGCTATAGCCGAAAGTTTTCCCTTCGACCCTAATACCGCATCGGAGGCCGAGTTTCAGCGCCTGGGGCTGCCTGCGCGTGTGGCGGCCAATATTCATAAATACCGTCAGAAGGGAGGCCGGTTTCGCCATCCGGAGGACTTTGGCAGGGTTTACGGCCTCAGAGCGGAAGACTATGAAAGGCTTGCACCTCTTATACGGATCGGGCAACCAACGGATAGCCTGGAGGCCCGTAAAGGCCAAAAGCCGGAGGTTTTGAGCAGGGAGGACGGCCGGGTTACGCTGGCTATAGATATCAACCAGGCTACGGCCGGAGAATGGGAACAGCTTCGGGGCATAGGCCCCGCTTATGCCCGTCGCATTATCGCTTTCCGCGATAAACTTGGCGGCTTTGCCCACGTTGGCCAGGTCGCGGAAACCTACGGCCTGCCCGACAGCACCTTCCAGCGCATAAGGCCGTTTTTGCAGCCCTCTCCTGTATTGCGGAAGTTATATATCAACCAGGCGGACGCGCAGAGCTTGCAGGCGCATCCCTATCTCAACTGGAAACAGGCCAATGCCATTGTGGCGTACAGGTCCAATCACGGCGCTTTCAGTTCAATTCTGGATGTGAATGGGGTGAAGGCTTTGCCCCCTGAGCTGGTAGAGAAGCTGGCGCCATACCTAGAGTACTAAGGCCATAAAGCAGTTGTGGCGGAGCTTCCATTTCGCCCAAAGGGCGTAAACACTTCAACCACGGGCGGCGCCCGTGGGCTCAAGGCAGCAGGGGCGGAGCCACCATCTCGCCCAAAGGGCATCATCGATCCTTCTTCGCAGCCTTACCTGCCCGGCCGTCCCGATGAAGCGCTATGCCGTGCGAAGTTCCACAAGCGTGATCTCCGGAAGGATACCTACCCGGCCAGGATAACCAAGGTAGCCCAGGCCGCGGTTGACATAGAGGTACTGCTGGCCCTGCTTGTACAATCCGGCCCATTGCTTGTAAACGTACTTGATGGGGCTCCATTTGATCCAGCCCGGGATCTCGACGCCGAACTGCATACCGTGGGTATGGCCCGAGAAAGTGATGGCGATATCCTTGAAGTCTTTGATCACCTGGTCCGTCCAGTGGGAAGGGTCGTGGGAAAGCAGCAGCTTCAGGCTGGCGTCGGAAGTGCCTTCGTAGGCTTTTTTCAGGTCGCCGTATTTAGGGAAACGCGGGTGGGAAGAATAGTTCTCCACGCCGATGACGGCTAGTTGTTCCCCATTGATATCCAGCATCCGGTTTTCGTTGAGCATGAGGTCCCAGCCGAGCTGTTGGTGCATGGATTTGAGCAGCTCGAAGTTGGCCTTCTTATCCTCGGGGTTTTCCCATTCGTGGTAGTCGCCGTAGTCATGGTTGCCCAGGATCGAGTACACGCCGTATTTGGACTGCACTTTGTCGAAGACGTCGAGGAAAGGCTCCGCTTCTTTGGCCAGGGCATTTACCAGGTCGCCGGTGAAAAAGACGAGGTCGGGCTTTTGTTCATTGACCAGGGTGATGGAATTGCGCACCGGTTCTTTGAGCAAAAAGCTGCCGGTATGGATGTCGGAGATCTGTACGATGCGTAAGCCGTTCAACGCGGCCGGCAGATTGGGGATCTTTACCGTTTCTTTGAAAAGGGTGTAGCGATATGGGTTGCGCACTACGCCCCAGACGAGGGAAACGAAAGGGACGGCGCCTATCAGCAGGCCCATTTGAGTGAGGAAGCGGGACCTGCTGGGATCGTAATTTTTGCTTCCGGCAAACTGGTTGTAAACGAAGGATGTGGCGCGGCGAAGGTCATCGATGAACAGAAAACCGACGACCAGCAGCTTGGAAATATATACGATGAAAAAGATCGTGCGCAACAAAGTGGAAGCATACTTGTTCAGGTGGTGGCCCGGGCCCGACCATAACATCCAGCTCAGCATGGCCAGAGGGATGAGCCAGTATATCCCATAGGTCAGGTAGCGTAACGTCGGTTGCCAGTTCTGGGCCAGCGTCCGGAAAGCCTGAAAAGCGTAAAGATCGAACAGCAGTATGACGGTGATGATAATGGCTAGTCGCATGAAATTGGGTGGTTATCGGCCAATGAATGAATGAGCGCCTGATAATCAGGCATTATACTTACTAATTGAGTAACTATTCAGCATCATGGTGATTTACGGCCTGAAGCAAAATTTTGTAATCCGCCCTTCCCCTTCCAAGGGGAATGAGAAGGGGTTAGGCATGAAAAATCCTACAAAATTTTTCAGGAGCATTTTAGGCCGCATGCTGAATAGTTACCTAATTGACATAATGACACATAGCCGGAAATGGTTGAAGCAAATCGATGAAATGGCATTGGAAGCCGATAAATTTTTTTTATGCCAAATAAAATTTCTCAAAATGAGGCGCCGTTTAAGTGGCGTGTTTTGTATGTAAAAAAACTGCAACTATTCAGAGGGGTGAAGGCCCTCCAGCCCGCGGGAGCATGATCAACGGTGTTTTTTTCAGGCTTGAGCGTTCCGGCCCGTTTGCAGAGGTGGCCCAAAATGATGAAAAATTAAAATTTTTCCCCTGTTGACAGCTGCCGTAGGGGATTTTAAAAAAAGCAATTAATCAGAATTTTTTGCAAACAATATCAATATAACAGAATTATATTCTTTATTGATGATAAAAATCATCCATTTTTCAAAATAAAATTTGCCTATTGACTTGAAAAATACACCATAACGGCCTAATTTTGGAAGCGCAAAAAGCGCCCAAAGATTTAAAAACCATAAAACGACGAAATTCCATGAAAAACGTAGTGATCCTCACTAGCCTTCTGGTGTTCTGCTTTTCAAGCGTAATCTCCCAAACCACATTCAAGAAAGGCGATATCGAACTGGCAACCGGTATCGGTATTTTTTCCACTTTCGCCAAAGACAACCCCAACACCATTGTTCCGCCGGTAAGCGCCCGCATAGGGGTGCGCCTGGCTTCCAACTTCAGCCTGGGAGGCTATGCCGCTTATTCCTCTTCCCAGTCCAATCAGATCGCGCTGCCCGATGGCAATTTCAAAGACGTGGACAATGAGTTCCTGATCCTCGGCCTTCGCGCCGCTGCGCATGCCAACCGCATGGAGAACTGGGATATATATGGTGGCGCTATGCTGGGCTACAATATTCCCAAAGTGCAGCAAACGGTCACCGATTCCAAAAGCGTCGGCGATGACGCGCCCACGTTCAGCAGCCCGGCGCAGAACAAATTCACCTACAGCGCATTCGTAGGTGGCAGCTATTACCCCATTAAGAACCTGGGCGTTTTTGCCGAGGTGGGCTACGGCATCTCCATCTTTAATATGGGAGTAAGCCTGAAGCTTTAATTCATTGGGCTGGGGTATTGATCCGTTGATTTGTTCTTAGATTTGCCTCTGAATAACAACGAATTAATGGATCAAACCCTTAACCAGGACGTGCCATGTTAGACCAGATTGCCCGTTTGAAACACCTCAACAGCCGAAATTTTTTCCTGATAGCCGGCCCCTGCGCTATCGAAGGCGAGGATATTGCCTTTGAGATCGCGGAACAGGTGCACAGCTTGTGCGGCCAATTTCAGATCCCCTACATTTTCAAAGGGTCTTACCGAAAGGCCAACCGCTCGCGGCTGGATTCCTTCACCGGCATCGGCGATGAGAAGGCCCTCCGCATTCTGAAAGCGATAGGAGAGCATTTTGATATACCGGTCACTACGGATATTCACTCAGAGCCGGAAGCGGCCATGGCTGCCGAATACGTCGACGTCCTGCAGATCCCCGCTTTTTTGTGCAGGCAGACGAGCCTGCTCACCGCTGCAGGGCAGACAGGCAAAGTGGTCAATATCAAAAAAGGACAGTTCGTCAGCCCTGAGGCTATGCGGTTTGCCATGGAAAAAGTGTTGGAGGCAGGCAACGACAAAATATTCCTTACCGAGCGGGGCACGACATTCGGGTATCAGGACCTGGTCGTGGACTTCCGCAGCATCCCGGCCATGCGCTCTTTTGGGGCTACGGTCGTTCTGGATTGCACGCACTCTCTGCAGCAGCCCAACCAATCGAGCGGCGTGACCGGCGGCAGGCCGGCGCTCATCGAGACGATCGCGCGGGCCGGTGTGGCCACCGGGGCCGATGGCCTGTTCATCGAGACCCACCCACGGCCGGCAGAGGCCAAATCGGATGGCGCAAATATGCTGCCGCTCGATAAACTGGAACCGCTGCTGGAACGCCTGGTGCGCATCCGGGAAGCGATCAGTTGAGGGCTCATGGATTAACGGGCGCCGGAAGTGAATACCATCCACCAAATGACGAATTTCCGGCAACTAATCCCCTCAGCCAGGCAGCGCAGAGCCTGTTTCGGGAATCTTTTTAGTGAAAAAACAGTTGATCGAGAAAACAATATTCAGCAACGCCCAAGCGGGCAGTCCCATGAATCAGAAAGCGTTAATTGAACAAACACATTTTTATCACCAAAATACCAGGAGGCTGCCTATGAAAAACATTACTACACATCTTGCATTAGTCCAGGCTATCCTCCTATTGTTCGTATCCGTATTCGCCTACGGGCAAGAGGTGGAAAAGACACTGGTCAAATCCTTTAACCTTGAGGGAAACCAGGCGGTAACGTTCGACGTGCCTGGCGCAGTAGAACTGCAAACCTGGAATAACAATTACCTACGGGTGCAGATCCAGGTTTCCCTGGAAAACGGAAGCGAAGCACTTCTGAAATCATTGGTACAGGCTGGCCGTTACAACCTGCGCAGTGAAGAAAAAGACGGGGCCTACACGATAGTGGCCCCTGATCTCGGCCGCGAGGTCCGGATAGGGGGTAAGCCGATCGTAGATAAGGTTTCCTTCCTCATTCACGCGCCTGAAAACGTGCTGGTCAAAATGCCGGGATTGCAGGAAAATACAGTGGCTGAAGCTTCTTCTTCGTTCTGAGCAACTTTTAAAATCAGCGCGCGTTTATTAGGGTGTAATGCCATCAGGGTGTTACACCCTAATTGTTTATAAAATAAGTTCGACGATTTTTTGATTGTGACTACAGGGCAGATTTCTTTTCAAACCTTTTTAGTGAAACAGTTCATCCATGAGGACTACCCTTGTGCTGGCACTTGTGCTGCTGGCCGGAGCTACGGCCCGTGCCCAGCTGAAAAAGACCTTACACCAGACCTTCGAAGTGCCCGATAGCACGGCCTATCTCGTTTTCGGGCTCTACGCCGGCGATACCTATACCATTGAGCCATGGGCGGGCAACAATATCATGACCGAAGCCCAGGTCAGCGTCTATTCGTCAACCCAGCCCGTTTTTGACCACCTGGTCGAGAATGGGCGGTACGGCTTCGAAGCCAAGGAGGGCCGCGACACCCTCAGCCTTAGCTCCACAGACCTCAAGCGATTGGCCATCAGGGCAGCAGGCATGCAGGCTTTCGAAGAAGTTTCCGTCCGCATCTTCATTCCCGACAGCTTTAAAAAGGCCGGCGATTATGTATATTCACGGCCAAAACCGGAAGCACCGGAAGTGATGGTGGGCAAGGCGCCTCCCGTTCGTAAAAAACTGGCCCGCGAAAGCGGCGAGGTGAGCGCTGAGTTGAAAGAAAACCTCCAGTACGCGCCCGATACTGTTGAGCTAGAGGTACCGCTATACCCGCCCGTCGATACCGCCCGCACCGATGTGCCGGTGGAAAAAAAGCGGAAGAAACAGGGCCAGTGAAGCCCGGCCCTGCCGGTAATCAGGAGCAGGAAATGATCAAACAGGTAGAACTGAAATTGTTGCCGGCCGAAGCAGCCGACGAATCCCTCGTCAGGTTGCGGGCCATACGAAAAAGCCGCCTCCCGGAAAAGGATATCAAAGAGGTCGTCGTTACCAGGCGTTCTATCGACGCTCGTGGGCCTCGCCCCCTCGTTATCCTCCGTGCCGACATCTATGCCGGCGAAACCTATTCGCCCGAACCCGCCCTGCTTGTCAACCTGAAAAATGTGGAAAAGGCCCCTGCGGTGGCCATCGTCGGCGCCGGCCCTGCCGGTTATTTTGCTGCTCTCGAACTGATAGAGCTCGGGCTGAAACCCGTACTGTTCGACCGTGGGAAAGATGTGCGCACCCGCCGTCGCGACCTGCGCGCCATCCAACAGTACGGCGAGGTTAACCCCCATTCCAACTACTGCTTCGGAGAGGGCGGCGCCGGTACTTATTCCGACGGTAAGCTGTATACCCGTTCACATAAACGGGGCAGCATTTACAAGGCTATGAAACTGCTGGTGGAACATGGCGCCAGCTCCGATATTCTGGTCGATGCCCATCCCCATATCGGCTCCAACAGGCTGCCCCGCATCGTGGCCAATATCAGAGAGACCATTGTACACTATGGCGGCGAAGTGCACTTCGATAGCTTCGTTACCGGTTTTATTATTGATAAAGGCAGGCTGCTGGGTGTGGTGGTTAACGATGCGGAAGAATTCCGGGCCGGAGCAGTGATCCTGGCCACAGGCCACTCCGCCCGCGATATCTATTACCTCCTGCACCGGGAAGGCGTACGCCTGGAAGCAAAACCTTATGCTCTGGGCGTGCGCATCGAACATCCGCAGCCGCTCATCGACCGCATCCAGTACCATCAATCACCCCGGGAAGAGCACCTGCCTGCTTCGAGCTACCGCCTGGCCTGCCAGGCCGACGGCAGGGGCGTTTTTTCCTTCTGTATGTGCCCGGGCGGGCTGGTCGTCCCAGCGGCTACTGCTCCCGGCGAGATCGTGGTAAACGGCATGTCGATGTCGCGGCGCGATTCTCCTTTTGCAAACTCGGGCACGGTAGTGGCCGTAGAGCTGGAAGACCTGTTGCCCTACCAGGGGCATGGTGTTTTTGCAGGTTTGGCCTTCCAGCAGGAAGTGGAGCAGCAGATGTTCCGGTTTGGCGACGGCAGCCAGAAGGCGCCAGCTCAGAGGCTGACGGACTTCGTCAAAGGCGGGCTGTCGGCCAGCCTGCCGCCCAGCTCTTACATCCCGGGCCTGCTCAGCGCGCCTTTGCACGAACTGCTGCCCCCCTCCATCTACCGGCGCCTGCGCATTGGCGTCCAGGAGTTCGGCCGAAAGATGAAGGGCTATTATACGGATGAGGCCAACGTGATCGCTACCGAAAGCCGTACCAGCTCGCCGGTACGCATCCCACGTAGCGCCGACACCTACATGCACGAAGGGCTGGAAGGCCTTTTCCCCGCCGGCGAAGGCGCGGGTTATGCCGGTGGGATCATCTCCGCGGCTATGGACGGGCAGAACGTGGCGCAGGCCGTAGCGCATTACCTTCGCTGAGCGGTGGGCAAAAGTGGTGTATCTACGGCCTTAAAAAGAAAAAGGCGAGGCCCCATCATTGCATTTGCTGAAATTGGCCTACCTTGCCGGCGTGATTCTGCAAATGAAAAAAGAATGAAAGACATTACGGACCTGTTGGGCAGAGCGATGTTGTCCTTTATTTTTCTGTATGAAGCTTACGATTCCATCTTTTATTTCCGGGAGACCAAAGATAAAATGTCCTTTTACGGCCTGACGTGGAACCAGGATATGCTTCTTGTCGGGGCCATCATTCTCCTCTTATTGGGCGGGGTTATGCTACTGCTGGGATACCGGACAGGTATGGCGACTGTTATGCTGCTGATGTATTGGGTGCCTGTCACCTTTATCGTACATTCTTTCTGGAACGACCCCGAACCGGCCCGGCGCCTTCAGTCCATCCTCTTTATGAAAAATATTGCCATCATGGGGGGTATGCTCATGGTATGGGCCAACGGGGCGGGAAAGAAGTACAGCATCAAAAGGCTGTTTGCTACGACAAGGGTGCCGGGAGCTTAGAGCTTGTTTGGAGGCTGCTGAGCGGTATTCAGGATGGTTATTCATTTAGTTTCTCACCACAGAACTTGCAATAGATGGCGTCGGGGGCATGGCCTTCTCTGCCGCAATAGCGGCAGGATTGGGTGGTAGTCGTAGGCGCAGGCGCAGGGCTGCTTTTTTCGCTGATGAATTCGGCAGAGACGATGCCGGTGGGTACGGCAATAATTGCGTAACCGAGTATCATCACCAGGGCGGAAAGGAACTGGCCGATACCGGTGACAGGGGTTATATCGCCATAACCTACTGTGGTCAGCGTGACGATGGCCCAGTAAATGCTGAGGGGGATATTGGAAAAACTCTCGTTTTTCCCACCCTCTACCAGATACATCACAGAGCCGATAATGACGACGATGAGCAGTACGGCAGAGAGGAATACGGTGATCTTGGCCCTGCTGGCTTTCAGTGCGCGGATGATGACATCTCCCGCGCTGAGAAAATGCCCCATTTTGAAGATCCGGAATATGCGCAGCAGGCGCAGGGCCCTGATGACCAGCAGGTAGTGCGTACCCGATATCAGCAGGCCAATATAAGTGGGCAGAATGGCCAGCAGGTCGACCAGGCCGAAGAAGCTGCCGGCGTATTTCAGGGGGCGGTATACACAGTACAGTCGCAGCAGGTATTCCAGCGTGAACAGAATGGTGAAGCTCCATTCCAGGATCAGGAACAAGCGGCTGTACCTGTCGTGCAGCACACTGACACTTTCCAGCATGACCACCAGCACACTGATGGCAATGAGGAGGAGCAATACCACGTCAAAGGCCTTGCCCGCCGGCGTGTCGGCCTCGAAAATGACCTCGTGGAGTTTTTCCCTCAGGGGCGCTTGTTTACGGGCTGGCATAAACCGGTGGTTTTGGCCAAAATATACAAAGCTCCGGGTATAAAAACCTCTGTGGCCAGGAAAACTGTAAAGGTTTTTGTCGACATAACTTAATAAAATTTTTATATCCTGATATTTTTAATTTATTTTGCAACAGGAAAACATCCCAAAACCGCCCCTGAAAAGCCGTACACAAACGTTACAACCAAACCACACCTTTACAGATTATCAATCCCTGTTCGAGCACTGCCGGCCATTGCCGGCGCCAACTTCAAAAGCGGTATACGTGATCTTTGTGCTTCGGCTGCGCCCGGAGCGCTTTTCTTAAACAAAATTCCTAGGTTGTGATTCATGCGGTAATCGTAGAGGATGAAGTTAAGGGGTTGAACAACCTCAAGAACATGCTGGCCAAGTACTGTGAGGAAGTGGAGGTAGTGGGAGAGGCTTCAACGGTAGAGGAAGGCCTCGAGCTACTGGCAGACCCGGAAGTGCAGCCCGATGTCGCATTTCTGGATATCAGCCTGCCCGACGGGCTGGTCTTTCAGCTGCTCAACCAGATCCGCCCGGTCGATTTCGAGGTCATCTTCGTCACGGCCCATGAGGAGTATGCCATCAAAGCCTGTGAGTACAGCTCTATAGGTTATGTTCTCAAACCCATCGACCCCGACGTGCTCAAGGACGCTGTATCGCGGATACAGCTCAGGAAGAGCCATTCGATGGACAAACAACTGGACATTTTCAACAGCTACTATAATAACCCGAACGCCTTCACAAAAATGAGTATCTCTGCCCTCGATGGGGTGTACTTTGTCAATATCAGGGACATCGTGCGCTTCGAGGCGGAAGATAATTACACACACATCTACCTCAACAACGGAGATCGCATTACTGCCTCCAAGACCATCAAGGCCTACGAAGACTTGCTGGCGCCATTCAACTTTTACAGGGTACACAAACGCCACGTGATCAACCTGAACTACATGCGCAAATTCGTCAAAGGAGACGGAGGTTACCTCATCATGGACGACAACATGAAGATCGAGGTGTCTCGCCGGCGGCGGCCTGCGTTCATGGAACAGATGAAACGCCTTCAGGAAGGGTTATAAGCCTTAACCGAAGCAAGGGAATTTTTTTTTTTGAACCAGGGTTCCACCTTGAAACTTTTGGCTGTCCCAGAGCGTATACAGGGTGGTTGGCGATGGCATGCCTATTCCTTTTATGCGTAATAAAAAAATGTAAATCAGGCCTTTCTGTAGCCTGCCGCGTATGGAATATTTTATTACTTTTACTGAACGAATCGAATCGGTAGCGATGACTCTTTTTGAGCCAGTGCATGTAAAATAGAGTACTATGGGAAAATCCAAAAAAAATCTCGACGATCTCAAGAAGGACATCAAGACGATCAAAAAGGATGACCAGAACAAGATCGTCGGTGGTAAAAAAGGGGATAAAAACAAGAACTGGAATAATGGCTGTGGCGGCATCGTGCCGCAATAGGCATTGTACGGAAATATACCTATCTTAAGGGCTGTATCTCAGGGTGAGGTAAGCCCTTTTCTATTTGTCAAGGAACACACTATCCCCGCAGCTTATGTTTATCGGCAGCCCTGTACCTCAGGTCATCAATGTCACTGAGCTGGAGAGTAAACTCCGGTTACAGCGGGACCCCTTGCAGCGCCTGATATCGCTCGACAAGCTGGCCAGCCATTACTGCTATACGAATGTGGCGCGCGCCAAAGACCTGCTCAACGAGTTCCGGGCCATACTCGATTCCTATGACAACCCCGACTTCTGGCTCAATTTCCACCTCTACGCCGCTACAGCCGAGAACCAGCTCTACCATTTCTCAGAAGCGGAATTCCACTTCCGGGAAGCTATCGACATCCTCGAAGAGCGGGGTACTGCCAAACAGCAGGCGGAAGTATACATCGATATCGCCGGAGTGCTGATGAACCTCGAAAATATGGAGCAGGCCACCGAATACCTGGATAAGGCCAACAAACTCCTGAAGAGCTTCCCCGACGGCCGCCTCACGGCCCGCATTACCTGCCGCGAAGGCTTCATGAACCTGCACTACAGCAACTACTCCCGCGCCGTCGAGCTGCTGCTGGCCGCCGACCGCGATATCACCATGCTGGGCCACCCATTGGAGCTCAAGGATTATTACTTCCTCACCCTCATCCACTCGGGCCTGGGCAAGGTGTACGAACGCAACGACGACCGCGAGCGCAGCGTGCGCGCCTACCTCAAGGTGGTCAATATGTGCGAGTCTATGGGCATCAGGACCCGCCTGTCGTGGCACTACCTCAACGTCGGGATCGGCTACATAGCGCTCAACGACCAGGAAAAGGCCGAGGCCTATTTCCGAAAGGCCATCGACATAGCCGATGATACCAGCGAGTTCGCCCGGGCCAGCGCTTTCGCCAACCTGGGCTTCTGTTATTTTGAAAAAGGGGTCTACGACGAAGCCCTGCACCTCTTCGACCGCGCTGAACAGCTCTACAAGCAAAAATCGGCCGAGGATTATTACAACTTCTCCATCATCGAATCCTGGCGCGGGCGCCTGTATTCAGAGCTGGGTGACGAAAAACGCGCCCTCAAGCACTACTCCCTGGCCCTCGAATACGCGCACCTCATCGAGGACTACAAACAGCTTGCAGGGGTTTGTAAGGATTTTGCCGGGTTCTACTCCCAACAGGAAGATTACGAGAACGCCTACAAATATCAATGCCTGCACGACAAGTACACGGAACAGTACAACGAGCAGGTCGACAAGCGCCGGCAGATGGAGCTGGAGGTGAAATACGAGGCCGAAAAGAAAAAACATGAAACGGAACTGCTGCGGCTGCAGGCCACCCGCCTTCAGCTCAAAGCCCTGCGCGCCCAGATGAACCCCCATTTCATGTACAATGCCCTCAACTCCATCCAGAACTATATCACCTCCCACGAGATCGCCTCGGCCGCCAAATACCTGGCCAAGTTCGCCCAGCTGATGCGCCGAAGCCTGGAATATTCCGACCTGGAGATCATATCGCTCGAAAAGGAGATCGAGTTCCTGGAGGAATACCTGTATATCAATGAAAAACTGCGCTTCGAGAACCGGCTGAAATACGAGATCATCATCGATGAAGAGATCGAGGAAGATATTCTGGGCGTGCCGACCATGATCGTGCAGCCTTATGTGGAGAACGCCATCGAACACGGCCTGCGCACTAAAAAGGAAGGGCTTATTAAGGTGTTCTTTTTCCTGTACGACGAAGACGCCATCCTCTGCGTGGTCGAAGATAACGGCATCGGGCGGGAAAAGGCCCGGCAACTCCGCATGCAGGACCCCCAGTACCTCAACCATCGCTCGCGCGGCACCAACATCACCGAAAAAAGGCTGGAGATCCTCCACAACTCTAAAGACAAGGCCTCTTTTGTAAAAACCATCGACCTGAAAGACGAAGAGACGGGCGAGGCCCTGGGCACCCGCGTGGAGATCATGATCCCCATCGTAGAGATCCAGATGAAATAACTGCCGCTCCCTGCCGCTCTAACCGTTCCCTAATTGATTTCGACCACTTCTAGGAGTAATATTACCACAAGATGGATACCTCTTTTTTTTATCAGGCAAGAACTTATCTTGCAGCCAGTTTTCTCATAGTATGTTTGTTTGAACCTCCTGCACCAATCCCTTCGGTGCAGGTTTTTTTTTGCTTTAGCCCATCGTTTTTTCCCTTTTCCTAGGCCATCTGCACCACTGGCTGCCCTCAGCGCA
Organism: Lewinellaceae bacterium; assembly: GCA_020636255.1. Lineage (GTDB taxonomy): Bacteria > Bacteroidota > Bacteroidia > Chitinophagales > Saprospiraceae > JACJYE01. Next base: position 450,904 of record JACJYE010000003.1, on the reverse strand, counting down.
CCGGTGCCTAAGCATGGGTGGCGGGCTAATCCTGAATGGTATATCTTTGTAAAAGTTTTCTCATAGTATGTTTGTTCTACCTACACCTGTTTCCATCGGGTGTAGGTTTTTTTTTTGCCCGTAGCAGGATGCCTACCTGTATATTCCCAAAACCGTGCCAACCTGGCGACGGGGCCGCCCCAAACACCTCCTTCCCTGCCACTCTCCGCCATAATCGACCGCATCCTAAACCGCTTTCCCCGGATAATAAATCCCGGGAAAAAAGGGGCGGGATGTACCTATCTTTAAGCGTGTAGTTTTCTCATAGTATGTTAGTGCTCCTTCATCCGAATAGCCTCCCCTGATGAAGGAGTTTTTTTTTTGGGGCTATTTCGGTTTTTTGATGATCTCGAACGGCTGCTCCAGCCGCCGCCCTTCTTCATCCACCAGCGTTAGCACATGTTTGCCTTCAGGCGGGTCCAGCTCGAAGCTGTGGAAGGTAGTGGTACTGCCGATGTAGGCCTCGTCGAGGTGCCAGTAGATCGTGGCGTCGGGCTTGCGGTGCGCAACGGTGAATACGGTCTTGGAAGGCTTGCCATCGAGGTCGACGGGTACATAGATTCGGGTGGGATATTTGGGGTAGATCAATTCCATGGCCGGCGCCTGTTGAGCGGCCGTGATACAGTCGGGCCGAAAAGGCGGCAGCGGTTTGTAGCCGGGGTGTTTGGCCCGGTAGTAGAATTCCTCGACGGGCGGCAGTACGAACCAGGAGCGCGCCTGCAAACGCGAGGGCAGCTCGCAATCGGCATTGGCCTGCCATTGCAGGCTGGGGTCGAGGTGGATGACCTGATGGTAAGGGCATGCGCCTAAGCGTGTAGCTGAGGCCGGCGCCCACACGGTATCGGCAGGGCAGATATCCAGCCTGCGGTAGCCGCTTTCCGGGCAGATGGGCAGGCGGATCATATCATCGTACGGAGCGCTGAACCAGGCGCCGCCACCTGGCAGGCGGTTGAAAATATCGAAAAGCACCGGCGCGGCGGCCAGCACGCCTACCAGGCCCGGGCGGCCTTCGCCATCGGCATTGCCGGCCCATACGCCTACGGCATACTTCGGGCCGACACCCACCGCCCAGGCATCGCGGAAGCCAAAGCTGGTCCCCGTTTTCCAGGCGATGCGCCGGCTCGATTCGTAGTACTGCCACTCACCTTCTGACGTGGGGCGTTCCAGTTCCTGCATAGCGTCGAAGGCAAACCAGGCGGCAGCGGCGCCGATAGGGCTGGGAGCCTCCTGCAGGCCATCGGGCTTGCGAGCTTTCTGTTTTTCGACGGGCAGATAGGCCGGCGGGCGGAAGTCGTAAGGGTCGTACTTTGCGTCGTACACCGGATAATGCTCCAGCATGCGGGCCATGCAGGCGTACACGTTGGTGATATCCCAGAGGGTGCCTTCGGCGCCGCCCAGCACCAGCGGCAGCCCGTAGTAGGAGGGGGGCTGGTTGATCGTGCTCAGCCCCAGCTTTTTCAGGTTGTAATGGAATTTCTCCAGGCCGTATAACTGCAGCAAACGCACCATAGGCACATTGAGGGAGCGGATGACCGCCCGTCGTGCCGGGATGGCGCCGTCATAGTCCTTGTTGAAGTTTTCCGGCCGGTAGCCGCTCAGCTGCATAGGGATGTCGGGCACCAGGCTTTGGGGCAATATCTGCCCTTCCTGCAGCATCAGGGCGTACAACATGGGCTTGAGGATGCTGCCCGTGCTGCGCGGCGCTTTGATCACATCCACTTCTTCGCCGTGTTGCTCGCCGGCGCCTATAACGTTGCCGACATAGGCCAGCACTTCCCCCGATTCTACGTCGAGCACCAGGGCTGCCAGGTTGTGTACTTCTATGCCGCGCAGACGCTGCTGGTGGTATTCCAGCACGCTGGTGAGCTGGCGTTGTAGGGCGAGGTTCAGCGTCGTGCGCACCCGCGAGCGGCTGTAGCGCCCCGTGGCGACCTGTTCGAGATAGGCCCTGTCGAGCAGGTGTGGCGCCAGGCGTGGAAGGGGGTGTGGCGCCTCCGGCAGGGGTTCCTCCATGGCGAGCTCGCAGGTGAAGGCATCGATATGGCCGGCTTCCTGCAGCCTGGCCAGCAGGCGGTTGCGCTTGGCCATGAGCGCATCGCGGTTGCGGCCGGGGTGGATGAGGGCCGGGCTGTTGGGCAATACCGCCAGCATGGCGGCTTCCGCCCAGGATAACAGCGCCGGGCTTTTCCCAAAATACCGCCAGGAAGCTGCCTCCAGCCCTACGACGTTGCCCCCGAAAGGCGCATGAGAAGCGTACAGGGCCAGGATCTCTTTCTTGCTGTAGCCCAGCTCCAGGCGCGTAGCCAGCACCATCTCCACCAGCTTTTGCCAAAGGGTGCGCGGCGGGTTGTTCCGCGCCATGCGCACTACCTGCATGCTTAGCGTACTGCCGCCGCTGACGATATGGCCGTTGCGGATGTTTTGTAGCATGGCCCGCCCCAGCCCGGCAGGATCGACGCCAGGATGGTAATAGAAGCGGTGGTCCTCAAATTCGACCAGCGCTGTGGCGAAGCGCTCCGGCACGCTGTCCGATTGCGGGAACCGCCACTGGCCATCGGACGCGATGCGGGCGCCCAGCAGGTTGCCTTCCCGGTCTTCCAGAACCATGCAGGTAGGCATGTCGAAAAGGGGGTGCGGCAGGCTGAACCAGTACAGGAGGACAAGCAGCAGCAGGGCTGCTGCCGCCTTGCGCGGATGCCGGCGTATCAAAAAGTCATAAACGCGCCTGAACGATGCCCTCACGGACGGATATCCACGCTTTTCTGTACGATCTGCCACCGCTCGTCTTCTTTAGCCAGTACAAAGGAGCCGGCCAGCCAGCGGCGTGGGTATTGGGGTAGCGCGACGAAAAGGTTAAGCGACATGGCATTCCAGCTCTCGCGGTAGGTGGCGCCCAGATTGAGTACGCCAAAGGACAGCTCGTCAACAGGCAGCTGGCGAATGGCTTCCGGGGTGGCGGGCATGACTTCCCACTGAAAGCCGCTGAAATCTTCGGCCTCCAATTGCCCCATCAGTTCATCGATGGGCTGGGGAGCGATATCGCGCCGCTCCGGCTTCTGGAGATAGAGGGGGCGTTTTTCACCCCATTCCTGGGTAAAAGCAGCTTCCATCTCCGGGCTGGCAAGCGCGATCTTGATGCAGTCGGCCAGGTCGGCCTTTGTCTGGCCGTTCAGCAGGCCGGCCCATAAGGGGAGGAAGAGGAGCAGGATAAAGGTCTTTTTCATGTGGCTGTTTTCTTCAGTAAACGTGCGTTTGATAGGAAATGATGTAAAGGGTGCAAAGTGTGAAAGGGTTTTAAGAAAGTGCTAAAAACGGTGTTGTCGTTTTCATGCCGTTAAACCTTTCGTATTTTGCCATGTCTATAGTACAAATTTCAATAATTAAACCCAAAACCTAATCATTATGGCCATGCGAAACTGTTTTATCGTTCTGAGTTTTGCTATTTCCTTCCTGGGGGCTGCCGCCCTGCAGGCCCAGGAAGTAGACCTCGCCGATAGCACCGGCCTGCCCGGCGACCACTTCAGCCTGGAAGGCGCTTTGGAGCTCTTCAAAAAAGCACAGTCACCCGAAGAATTCGAAAAACTGCTCAACACGGAAGACAATGCCGTCAACAACCTCGACCTCAATGAAGACGGGGAGATCGACTACATCCGGGTGGCCGACAATATGGAAGGCGACGCGCACGCGATCGTGTTACAGGTGCCCGTCAGCGCTGAAGAGTCGCAGGACATTGCAGTGATCGAGATCGAAAAACAGGGCCCCGAGAATGCTATCCTGCAGATCGTGGGTGATGAAGATATTTATGGTGAGAGCGTGCTCGTGGAACCTTTTGATGAAGAGGGGAATTCCAACGGCAAAGGCGGCCCTACCGCCGAATACGACGTCAGGGCGGTTGTGGTCAACGTCTGGCTCTGGCCCAGCGTCCGTTACGTGTACCGCCCCAATTACGTCGTATGGGTGTCGCCCTGGCGCTGGGCGTATTACCCCACCTGGTGGCGGCCCTGGCGCCCCCACCCCTGGCGCTGGCACCACACCCGCACCGTCGTTTACCGGCCCCATTATCACGTCGTGACGACCCATCGCGTCGTTACGGCGCATAGGGTCTATACTCCGCGCCGCACCTCCTCCAAAGTGGTGCACACCCGGACCACCACCGTCGTAGCTACCCGTGGCAAGAACGGCGGCAAGGCCGTTGGCGCCCGCACCACGACTACCACTACCGTAACGGGTAGGAACGGCGGGCAGGTAACCAAACGGGAAACCACGGCCAGAGGCGCTGCGAAAAATCAAAACGGCGGGGTGGCAACCGGCAGGAAAAAAACCACCACTACCCGGGCACAGGGCGAGAACGGCTCGGTAACCCGTAAGAAAACGACAGCTACCGGCGCCAAAAGGGGGAAAAACGGCAATGCCGCCGCCGGTAAGCGTACCACGACAACGGTGAAGCGCAAGCGGAACTAGGCCCCTAAACAAGCTCTGAGGTTTTTCCGGCAAATATTGAACCGCGCAAAGACGCGGAGAAAAGCGCAAAGCAGGGCGTATAGAAGGAGCTCTTCCCGCGAAAAACTTCTCTGCGTCCTCTGGGTTCTTTTTCTGCAAACATATGAGGCGCAGAGAACGCAGCGTTTATGAACAATTCTTCGCGTTCTCTGTGCCTTTGCGGTTAATTATTCTGCAGGGTTTCCTGATGCGGGCTCTTTTGATACAGCCTCCATAGCGCTGTTGATGATTTTCCCGGATAGCGGTTGGCAGAACGGCGAGCGTGCGTCTGCCCGCTATGGACGTTTTAGGCTTTGTTAGTGGTTTGTTGTTTCTTGTTCATCATTTACATATTCCAGAATGTCACCTGGTTGGCAGTCTAACGCTTTGCAAATTGCCTCTAAGGTGCTAAAACGAATTGCTTTCGCCTTACCCGTCTTTAAGATAGAAAGGTTAGATAATGTCAAATCAACTCTTTCAGAAAGCTCAGTCAGAGAAATTTTTCGCTTTGCCATCATCACGTCTAAGTTTACAATAATTGGCATAGCTTAAATTGTTAAGTCATTTTCAGATTTCATATCAAGAGCATTCTGCAGGATTTTTTCAAATATTGCCGCAGCAGTTGCAATTACGATAGAGACAAAAGTAGTCACAATACAAATGGCAAGAAAACCCGCAGGGTCGTCTTCTTTATTGTGGAATATCTTTATGTATAGTCCTGCTATCACAATTAAAATACTCAGCACGATTGCACAATACTTTATGCTCTTTAAAGCCATAACGGAGTTTAATGAGAATACTTCATTTTGTCCGATGTACCCCAGCAATTTGAACGCCTTGTACAGTGCAACAAAAAAAGCAATGGATGCTGCGTATCCATACAAGATAAACGGGTCAGCGTAAATGCTGAACAAGTCTAAGTTTGCGGCTCTTCCCTCGGTTAAGGGAAACCGGATCAAAATGGCAAGCGCCACGATGCCGATAAGCACGATGACAGCCTGAAGAAATATAGTTGAAATTCTTTTCACAGTGATTTCAGAGTTTTAATTACATCGCAAAAATAATAAATATTTATTGATAAGCAATAAATATTTGATGTTATATAGAAAATATTGAAAAAACAGATGCCTTTGTCTTGTCAAGCTGTAGTACAAATTCAGAACTTGAATTGTCAGACAGTCAGGAATAGCCGGCTTGTCAGCTACAATGGCCGCTAAGTCCGCCCCTACTACATTGCCTGCCTTTACCTTAATATGCGCTCCATCCCCGACAATAGTTCACGCCCGCGGGCTGAATACTGCTCCGCTTCAACATTGGGATCACCTGCAGCCATCATTATCATGAATACGAAATTTTCCGCCAGTATCTCATCCGGATGGATGATGTAGCTGGTGTTGTCGCCGATCCGGCGGAAAAAGCCGGGCAGGCTGTCGACGGGGGGGAGGGGGCTTTGGCTTGCATTTATAACCTGTACCGCATAGGCGCTGTCGCTTCGGGTGATGGGGTAGAGCTGGAAATCGAGGTATTCGAAGTACTGGGCGTGCGAGGGGCTGTATTCGGGGAAAGCAGCGCTGATGAGCCCCACGGCCTGTATGGCCCGTCCGCCGGGGCCGTCGAAGGCGATCCCATAGCGGTAGTCGATGCCGTCGGGGTTGAGCAAAAGGCGCTGTTGCAGGCTGTCGGGCAGGTGAAGGGGCCGGGCGAGGCGCTCGAAACCGATGAGCCGGTATAAGGCCTCCCGCTGCTCCGGATGGTAACGGGAGTAGATGTGGAACAACTCGTGCAGCATCACGCCGGTGAGTGCTTCGGCATTGTCAGCTTGCAGCTCGTTTGCGGGTATGATGATACAGCGCTCTCGGGTGTAATAAACCCCCGGCCCGTAGTGGCGCATCCTGGTCTTGATCAACCGAATGGTATCCGGGAACAGCGCTGAGCTGAACCCGCGGCACAGGCGAAAGGCCTGCTGGAAAACCTGCCGGAGCAGGGCTTCTTCCTCCGGGCTGAAGCCGGCCACGTCGGCCCGCAGGAAAGCGCGGTAGTCTTCGAGCATGGCTTCCCTGGTTTTTCCTTCCGCCAGAGGCTGCTTCATCTGGATGGCCATATCCAATGGCTGTACCTTTTCAAAATATCCTTCTTTCCCATCCTGGCTAATGGCGCCGGCGGCCTGCAGGCTGTCCAGCAGGAAAACATGTTGGTGGGCCGACAGGCGGATCTTTTCACTCTCGGTTGCGGGTTTGCATCCTGCCAGCGCCAGCAGGCAGGCAAGGATGACAAGCAGGTAATCGGGCATTATTGGTTAGTTGTTATTGATCCAGTCTTCGCCATACACCACTTTGAAATTCCCTTTTTTCAGGCCGTCCCTTACCGGTTCCGCCTGGCCGCCCAGGTACCGGTGCAGGAACTGTTCGGCGATGGCCCAGAAAGAGAGCCAGCTGCCGGGGTCGCGGTAATCGTGCACCTCGTCGGGGTAGTAAAAATACACGACTTCTTTTTGGGCATCGTGCAGGGCCCGGGCCAGGGCGTCCACCTGCTGTTGTGGCACGCGGCCGTCCTTGCTGCCGGTGGTCAGCAGTATAGGGCTCTTGAACTGGCTTACGTAGTTGGTAGGGGAGTAGCTGCGCAACAGCTGTTGGCCCTCGGGGGTGTTGGGGTCGCCTACGCGGGTACGCCAGATGTTGTTGTCGGTAAATGGGATGCGCAGGAAGGCGTCGAGGTCGGCCGGGCCATACATGGCGATGCCGCAGGCGAACGTGTCGGGAGCAAAGGCCAGCGCCGCGGCGGCAGCATAACCGCCGTACGACCAGCCCCAGATGCCGAGCTTTTCCCTGTCGCCGATGCCGGCCTCCACGGCCCAGTCGGCGATATCGAGGAGGTCGTTAAGCATGTTGCCGCCCCACTGCCGGTCGCCCAGATCCGTGAACTGCTTGCCCAGGCCGGTCGTACCTCTGAATTCGGTGTTGATGACGGCATAACCCCGGTTGGCCAGCAGCTCGAAGTTGCGGGTGTGGAACCAGTTGTTCCAGTGCACAACCCCAACCCAGGGGCCTCCGTGAACGTAAAGGATCGTAGGAAGCGGTTTTTCCGGAAGGCCGTCGCCGTCTGCGTCGGCGCCTGGAGGCAGGTAAACGTGGACGGGCAGGTTATAGCCGTCTCTGGTAACGACGTCGGAGGCCCTGCGGCTGGCCATGGGGGCAGCGCTGAGCCCTGGGATGTCGCTGAACAGCCTGGTGAGCTTCCTGTCGCCGCGGGTATAGAGGTAATACGTCATCGGCCCGCCGTCGAGCCGGCGTAGCAGCCAGGTGTTACCGTCGGCGCTGGCATCGGCGAAGCTGGCCTGGCTATTCAGCAGCCGGTTGGCGTAATCGAAATCGGCCTGGGCGCGGGCGTCGAGGAAATGGCGGCGGGCGTCGGCGAAAACGCTGAGCACCATCTGGGGGCGCCCGTCGGGGCCAACCATAGCGCCAAAGGGTAGGATGTCGGCCTTGCTGTCGGCCACCAGCAGCTTCTGCTGGCCGGTAGCCACTTCAACGGAGAGCAACACAGTCTTGTCGCGCCCGGTATTGTCGGTGGCATAAAAATAACGCCCATCGGCACTCACGCTGACCACGTCCTGGAAGCCGCCGATGAACTGGCTTTCGTCGAAAGGGCAACGCAGCGCCTCGTTCCATTCGCGGCCGTCGAAGCGGTAGATGGAGTAACCGTTGATATCGTTCTGCATGCGCGCAGCGCAGAAATCCAGCTTCTGGCTAAAATAGAGCTTTTGAAATATCAGCGGCCCACTGATCTTTTCCATGGCGCCGGTATTGAAGTTGATGCGGTAGATACCGTTGAGGCTGTCGGCTTCAGCGGTGATGGAGGCGACGAACTCCCGCGGCCGCCTGGGGCTCAGGGCTTCGATGCGCAACTGCTGGAAAGGGAAAAGGGTGATGGCCTGCTGATCGCTATCGGTCAGATAGGCCAGTTGCTGGCTTTTGCGCTGCACCACGGCCAGTAAACCACCGGTATGGGTAGGCTGCCAGTCGAGCAGAGCACCGCCGGCATCCAGGTGTAATTCACGCCCGGGGCGCTGGGTTTCGATGTAAAACAGGCGCCCTTCCTGCACAGACCGCCGCTGGTAATACACCCGCTGTCCGTCGGGCGACAGGCGGATGTTGTACTGGTCCTTTTCCTGAAAAAAGGCCTGCCTGGGAATTAGTGGGGGTTGTGCGGCAGTTAACGTCACTATGGACAGTAATATATGGAGTAGCAGTAGCCTCATAAGGGTGCATTTAATCAATACTCGTTTTGATATTGTTGTGTTACCCGAAAACCCGAAGGGGCCAGCCCAAACTCCTTTTTAAACGCTTTGGTGAACGACCGCCGGTCGGAAAAGCCCAGTTCGAAAGCGATATCTTCCAGTAGCCATCCCTTTGACAGCAGCCCGCGGGCGCTTTGCAGGCGCAGGCTCAGCACCTGCCGGTAGGGCGTGGTGCCGAAAGCTTCCTTGTAGGTCCGCAACAGATGGAATTTGGACAGGGTAGCTTCCCGCGACAGCTCGTCAAGCGAAATATCCTGGCGATAGTTGTCAAAAATGTAATGCCGGGCGACGCACAGCCTCCGGTATAACTCCTCGCGGGTAGAGCGCCGGCTCGAGCTGATGCGCTGGATCTGCTGCTCCATTTCATGCTGGCTGCGGATCAGCTTTTCCGCAAGGGTGTAGTATAGAGCTGCGAAGTCGATTGGCGCACCGGAGGCCAGAAGCGGCCGTAGCTGAGCCAGGAAACGCCCCAGTTCGTTCTCCTCCGTCCGGTAGGCCTTCTCCATGAACACGGGCTCGGGCACGCTTTTAAAAAAGGGTTGGCCGAGCCAATGGCCCAGAGGCTTTGCCAACGCGGCAGCTACTTCCGCTACGGTATCTTCATCCAGGTAAATACAGAAAGCTTCGACTGTTTCCTCGCTTTTCAGGTAACAGTCGAATGCCCGGTGCCGGTTGACGACCAGGTATCGCCCGGGGCGGATGGAATGTTGCCGCCCATCCAAAAAATAGTGTTCCGTCCCCCGGTGCCCCACCTTGATGGAAAGGCCCGAATCCTGAACGGATTTTTCAAAAAAACGGAACCGGGAGTGAATGATGGTATTGCCGAAGTTGAGTTCGCGGTGTCGCAACTCGTCAGACATTTTCTGTACACATGCAGAGGCCGTGCTCGCCATATCCTTTTTCTTTTTGAAATATTACCAATGCCGGGCCCTTCTGCAGTGAGCAGCCGGGCCGATTGAAAAAAGATGATGGGCACGTTAACAATGAAAAAATACTAAACGTCAAATATCGGGAATGGCCTTCAATTTGTCTAAGTCATTCTATGAACGGCCGGACTTATTCGATGGAACGGCCGTTCTGAGGGGTTAAGGTAGAGCGCGTGCCTCCAAAACCGAATTTGGAGGCACCCACCATGAATCGCTTATTTTCCGACTACAAAAGCCTTCGTCTCCAGCAGTCCATCGGCGGCTACTTTCAGCAAGTAGGCGCCGCCGGGAAGCCGGGGCTCGATCTCCAGGGCATGCCAGCCCTGCGATTGCTGCCCTAACTGCCGGCTGAACAGGCACTGGCCCTGGAGGTTGTATATCTCCAGGCTCACCCCGGCCTTACGGGGCAGCACATAGGACAGGGATACCGGCCCACGGCTTGGGTTGGGGGCGATGCTCAGCGAGAATGCCCCTGAGCGCGCTTCTTCGCGAGCGCCCGATGGAAGTTCGATGGGGTGGTTGGTGTACAGGCGGTATTCGCCCGGCCCCAGAGGGAGCAGGATATTGGGCGTAACGACGTTGATCGTCTGGCCGGTGAAGTACTCGTACCAGGTGCCGGTGCTGGAGAAGGCCTGAAGGGCCTGCCCGGAGGTAAGCCCAAGGTTGGCCACCGCTACGAGTTCCAGGCCGGGGCTGTGCAGCTTCACTTTTTTGACCGACGGGCCGAGGTCCACTTCGAAATCGGTGGTGTTGAATATATCGAGGAAACCCTTCATCCGGGCCATCGTGCTGGTTACATCATAGAGATGCCGGCGGGCGGCTTCCTGGTAGTAATCCCAGCGGATGGGTTTGGGGCTGGTACGGCAGAAATCGCTGACGGTGCCGTCTTCGCAGTAGTTGATCGGATAGTCGTAGCCCTGTTCTCCGAACTGCCAGATCATCTTGGGGCCGGGCACGGTATAAAACAGCATCGTAAGGGCTTCTGCGCGCCCCAGGGCGGTCTCCAGGTCGCGCACGTCGTAATTGCCGGAGACACTGCCATAATTGAGCGCTTCGTACAGGAGGCGTTCTTCGTCGTGGCTTTCCATATACGATACCAGTGCATAAGGCGTTGTCCAGCCCCGCGAGGTATAGGCCGCGCCATTGAGGCTGCCGTTGCCGCTGCGGATGATATCGCGGGCGGCAAAATTCAGGTTGTTCCAGACCATCATGCCCTGGCTGTATCCAGTCAGCTCCTTTTCCTCTGCCCAGTCGGCGAAATGTTCGAGGATCATATAAGCCCCGGGCGTGGTTTGCCACACCACATCGGCATAGTGTTTAATGATGGCGATCCGGCTGGCGTCATAGGCGCCGGCATCGTAGGGGCCGCCCACGTTCTGGGTGAGGCCCTTGGAGAGGTCGAATCGGAAGCCGTCGACACGGAATTCCGACAGCCAGTATTGCAGTACCCTGTCGAAATAGGCCCGGGTATAGGGGCTTTCGTGGTTGAAATCGAAAAAGACGCTGTAATCGTGCGGGGCCACCTGGTTCAACCATGGGTTGTCGGCAGCCGGCTGGCCCGCAGCTTCATTCCAATATAGCGACACGAACGGGCTTGGAAGGTCGACGTGGTTGAAGACCACATCGAGGATGACGGCCATGCCTCTTTTATGGCAGGCGTCGATGAAACGTTTGAACTCGTATATCGGGCCATAGTACTTGTCGAGGGCCATGTGGAAGTTGGGGTTGTACCCCCAGCTGATATTTCCGGAGAACTCATTGACGGGCATCAGCTCGATGGCGTTGATGCCGAGGCGTTGCAGGTAATCGAGGGTATCGATGAGGGTGGTGTAGTCGTGGCGCGCCAGGAAGTCGCGAAGCAGGAGTTCGTAGATGGCCAGTTCTTCGCGGGGCGGCCTGCTGTAGTTGCTGGCCTGCCAGTTGTATTGGGCCACCGATGGGCCGGCCAGGCTGACTACGCCCACGGCCCTTTGGGGGTATTCCGGCAGGTTGGGGTAAGTTTCCTCCGGAATATAGGGGTCGTTGTTGCGGTCCAGCACGAGCGTGCTGTAGGGGTCGGCAATGCGAAGCTCGCCATCCACGAGATACTGGAAGGCGTAGGCGCTGCCAGGGTCGAGCCCATCGATCTCGATCCACCAGGTGCCTTCGGAGCTGGGGGTCATCTGGAATGCCGTATTGGGGCGCCAGTCGTTAAAATCGCCGAGCACGAAAACGTTATCCTTGCCCGGAGCATAAAGGGACAGGCTCAGCGTACCGTTTTCGTAGGTGATGCCGTGTTGCAGGCCTGCCGGCGGGTTGGCGGGAGCGACGTCGATCGGTACGGCATAGGCGAAGTCGAAATTTTGGGTAGTCACACCGTTGGTGGCAGTGATCTCGACGACGTGCGTGCCGATAGCGCCTGCCGTCAGTTCGTATTGGAGCAGGTGAGTGGTTTCCTCTGCTACGAGCATTCCGTTATCGGTAACGGTGATCGTGGCTTCTTCATTGGTGGCCACCCTTACGGGTATGGTAGCGCCGCTTTCTACGACCAGCGCGTTGTTGGTGGGGCTTTGCAGGGCTGCCGTGAAGGCCATGCCGCCCTGGAAGATATCCAGGAAGATGTCGCCCCCGTTTTCATCGCGGCCCGTCAGGGAGCCATCGCCGCTTCGGAAAACGAAGGCTATTTTTTCTATTGTTTCACTGCCAGGTACGCCAAAATATCCTCTGACAGAAGGTGAAAAGGTATAGCTGTAAAGGTTGTCCTGGCCACTTACCGGCGTCAATTTCCAGGCCGGGTTGGCCACCCCCCAGGTAGTAGGGACGTAAAGCCAGTTGGAAGGCCCAGAGCTCAGGTTGGTGATGACCCCGGTATGGAAGTAGACATCACAGTTGCAATCGGCCAGGCCTCCGTTGCCCTGTGTGGCGTCGAAGTAGACGGTTACTTCCTCATCGGCGGTTGGGAAGGCCGGGTCGCTGTAAACGACCTGTGCCGGTAGTACGTAAATAGTGAGCGCAGAGATAAGCAGTAGGAGAAAATTCCGGTACATATTTTTGGATTTTAATTTGAGGGCTTGTTTGGCTTTTGCCCATCGGGGGCAAGTGCTAACTGAGGGCAGGCTTCAAAATTAAACAATGGAAGGTAGAAAAGCACAGCCGGGTTTTGTAAAAAATGAGCAAAATGAGAGAATAAAGACGGGAAGCTTAAGGTTGCGAAAAAAAACAGGGCAGAAAGCGCCGCTTTCTGCCCTGTTGGTTATCGTATCAGGGAAAAAGAGATCTTATTCCCAGCGGTTGTACTTATCGTCGTTGTTGTCGCGGTCATAACGGTTGTACTTGTCGTCGTTATAATCGCGGTCGCGCCGGCCGTAGCTGTCGCGGTCGCGCCGGCCGTAGCTGTCGTCATCGTTGTAGCCCCGGCCACCGCCGCCGCCGCCGCCGCGGTTGTAACCACCGCCGCCGCCGCCGCCACGGTTGTAACCGCCGCCGCCGCCGCCGCCACGGTTGTAGCCGCCGCCGCCGCCGCCACCGCGGTTGTAGCCGCCGCCACCACCGCCACCGCGGTTGAAGCCGCCGCCGCCACCGCCACCCATCTTGGGTTTGCGCGGCTCAGCCTTTTTCACTACAATGGTGTTCCCATCCAGGTCGGATTCGTTCAATGCTTCGATAGCATTGTAGGCTTCATCGTCATTGGGCATTTCTACAAAGCCGTACCCTTTGGATTTCCCCGTAAAATGGTCCATGATGACCTTGGCAGAATCTACTACTCCGAATTCTTCGAAAGCCGCCTGAAGGCCTTCACTGGTAGTGTCGAAATTGAGCTTAGCAACAAAAATGTTCATCAGAAAAAAATTAAAAAAGTGAAAAATGTGAAAAAATCCAATGTTAATAGTTGCCACTAACTAGCCTGGCTGCGCCGGCGCATCAAGCGGCAGCATCCTTGTGAAGCTCGTCTTTTACGGGGCATTCGAATTGGGAAAGTCCATAAAGAGGCTGGCTAAACGCGGATGGAGGGGAATCCCTCACACAGATGCGGATCATAAACGATGACCTTCTACTATATACTTCACATATAACCGGAAAAATTTAAGCTTAAAAAAAACGCCTGTTATCCAACATCTGTTTAAAAGTGAGAAAACAGTAACCAAAGGTAGGGAAAAAAAGGGGTAGCTGTCAATAGGTGCTGAATATTTTTCTTTCGAAAGCGCTGCCGCTACAATGCTGTGCGAGCAGCAGCTCGGTGTCCAGCAGTTTTTGCATGAGCCCGGCATGGCCGCCGAAGTCGAAAAAAACGAGCACGACAAACCTGCTGTGCGTTTGTATGCTGCTGCGTTCCGAGTCGCTGGTCGGGCTACCGAAAGCGCCCTGCGCATCGCGCAAGGCAGGCAGCCCGCCGATATTCAGTTCCCCTCTCGCGATGGCCTGATAGGGCTCGCCTTCCTGCCCGATACCTAGTTCTACCGGCCCTCGCAACTGTCCGGCATCATAGCCCCCGATAGAATAATGGGTGGTGATGGACGTGAGGTTGATCACGTCCACCACATTACTGATCTGGTACAGGCCCTTGCCGCTCACCACGCGGCGAAGCAGGGCTTCGGCGCTGGGCCTGTACCGCCCCGGTTTTTTCCCCGTAGCCTTGTACCCCTCGCGTGCTGCACGGATGACAGGCAGGCTGCTGATGGTGTCTATGGCCAACTTCCCGCTAATTTGACTACAGGCCTCGTCGATCAACTGCAGCAAGAGTGGGCCGGAAGGCTGCACTTCCACTTCAGCCCACAGGCAGCCCAGGCGCAGTGCCGGGAGCTTTTCGTGGATCTCAGAGGAGAAGGTGATGGGGAACATGGCGGAACCCGGATTTGGCTTAGATCATCTCCTCCGGGCGCACCCACTCGTCGAACTGCTCGGCGGTGAGCAGGCCGAGCTCAATGGCGGCCTCTTTGAGGGTCTTGTCCTCGGCATGCGCCTTTTTGGCGATGGCCGCGGCATTGTCGTAGCCGATGTGCGTATTCAGGGCCGTGACCAGCATCAGCGAGTTGTTGAGGTTCTCCTTGATGCGGCTGTAGTTGGGCTCGATGCCTACGGCGCAGTGCTCATCGAAGCTGTGGCAGGCGTCGCCGATGAGACGGGCCGACATCAGGAAGTTGAAGATGATCATGGGCTTGAATACGTTGAGCTCGAAGTGGCCGGCCATGCCGCCCACGTTGATGGCCACATCGTTGCCCACCACCTGGGCCATGGCCATGGTGAGGGCTTCCGACTGGGTGGGGTTGACCTTGCCCGGCATGATGGATGAGCCCGGCTCGTTGGCGGGGATGATGAGCTCGCCGATGCCGCAACGCGGCCCCGATGCCAGCATGCGGATGTCGTTGCCGATCTTCATCAGGGAAACGGCCACCGTTTTGAGCGCGCCGTGGGCTTCGACGATAGCGTCGTGGCTGGCCAGGGCCTCAAACTTGTTGGGCGCCGTAATGAAAGGCAGGCCGGTGAGCTCGGCGATCTTGCGGGCAACGGTTACATCGTAACCTTTGGGGGTGTTCAGGCCGGTGCCGACGGCGGTGCCGCCCAGGGCCAGTTCCGCCAGGTGTTCGAGGCTGTGGCGGATGGCGCGCAGGCCGTTGTTGAGCTGGGCGACATAACCCGAAAGCTCCTGGCCTACCGTTACAGGGGTGGCGTCCATAAAGTGGGTGCGGCCGATCTTGGCCACGTCCATGAACTGCTCCGACTTGCGCTGCAGCGTATCGCGCAGGGCTTCGATGCCGGGAATGGTGGTGTCTACGAGTATCCGGTATGCTGCGATGTGCATAGCCGTGGGGAAGGTATCGTTCGACGACTGCGACATGTTCACGTCATCGTTGGGATGCAGGTATTTTTTGGCATCATCGAGCTTGCCGCCGCGCAACACGTGGGCCCGGTTGGCGATCACCTCGTTGGCGTTCATATTGGACTGGGTGCCGGAGCCGGTTTGCCAGACGACGAGCGGGAACTGGGCGTCGAGCTGGCCGGCCAGTATCTCATCGCAGACTTCACCGATGGCGCCGGCCTTGTCCTGCGACAGTACGCCCAGTTCGAGGTTGGCCAGTGCCGCCGCCTTTTTCAGGATGGCGAAGGCGCGGATGATCTCGGTGGGCATGCGGTGGCCGCCGATCTTGAAATTCTCGGATGAGCGCTGGGTTTGTGCCGCCCAGTATTTGTCGGCGGGTACGTCTACGTAGCCGAGGCTGTCTTTTTCTTTTCTGAAGTTCATGATGGCTAGGTTGGTATGTTAAGAGATTTTTTTCAGCGCGCTAAAGGTAAGGCTCGCCGCTCATTTTTTGTTCGCCGGGCGTGATAAAATGGCGCATCGGGCAGAGTAGGTGTGACAGACAGGGTTTTTTTCATGAAAAATCCCAAAACTCAAATCATATGGAGGCTTTGCCGGTAAACTTATTATTTTAGCCGGCGTTTTAAAATCGAAACCAACACATTATGTAGTCTTCAAAAAATAAGTTCTCTACTGTAAAATCTTCGAACTTGTTTTTTGATGATTACTTCATTAACAAAAATCCAAATTATGGCTTACAAACTTCCCGAACTACCGTATGCATACGATGCACTGGAACCCCATATCGACGCCCGAACCATGGAGATCCACCACACCAAACACCACGCGGGTTACACCAACAACCTCAACGCAGCTATAGAAGGCACCGAACTGGAAAAAATGAGCCTGAAAGAGATATTTGCCGGCATGTCCAAACACCCGGCAGCAGTGCGCAACAACGGCGGTGGTTACTGGAACCACAAACTGTTCTGGGAAGTCATGTCTCCCAACGGTGGCGGCCAGCCCTCCGAGCGGATGAACATCTACAAAGCCCTGATGCGCGACTTCGGCTCTTTCGAGGATTTCAAGAAGCAGTTCTCCGCAGCTGCCGCTACCCGTTTCGGCTCCGGCTGGGCCTGGCTGTGCGTCGACAAGGGCGATAAGCTTTTCATCACCTCCACCCCCAACCAGGACAACCCCCTGATGAACGTGGCCGACCGACAGGGCACCCCCATCCTGGGCCTCGACGTGTGGGAGCACGCCTACTACCTCAACTACCAGAACCGCCGCCCGGATTACATCGAAGCTTTCTACAACGTGATCAACTGGGAAAAGGTCACTGAAAATTACAACGACGCCAACGACGGGGCGTCGAAGTTCTGAGCAGGCACATTGAGGGGGCAGAGCCCCTTCTTCCTTTGCCTGGGGACGAAACCTGTAGCTACGCAGATAGCAGGCTTCTCTAACAGCAACGCAGGGAGATGCCTGCTATCTGCGCCGGCGCCCTTTGCCCTTTGGGGCTTTAACCTTGAACCACGGCCCTTTCGCGTAGGGTGAACGCTTCGCCTTACGCGAAAGGGCCGCTGGAACCTGAAACTTTCCAGGGAACGGCTAACTGCCAACGCCACTTGCATTGCGCGACAGTTTGGCTTATATTTGCGTTCAACACGTTCTTTTACAAACATGCTTCAAGGGTGCCGGCGGGCGTTAAAAATTTCATTTTCAAAACACTATCCAAAAGAGCAACACTTTCGCCCCCGCACATCGAATGGGAAGAATGGCTGATTTTCTGAACCCTATTTGATAATTTTTAACTCTTTTCCCATGATCATTCTCGGCATTCTTCTGTTGATTTTGCTTTTGTTCAATTTTGAATTGATCGAAGTTTCGTAAAGGCCAAGACATTTTGGCTATCTACATGGACATGTACTGAAAGAAAAAGGCTTCCAACCGCGGTTGGAAGCCTTTTTGCGTTTTACGCCACCTTGGCCTGGCTCACCGCTGCCTTACCGCCTCCCACATGCCTTCCGCTTCTTCCTGGGTGAACTGCCCCACCAGGCCCGTCTGGAAGATGATCTCCAGGTCGCCTTGCAGCACAATGTAGCGAAAGCCGTAGTTGGTGAAGCTGCTGTCGAGGGCCGTTTCGTAGAGGAAGCCGTTCTCTTCTTCGCGTACAATGCGTTTGAAGTATCGGTTGGCCTTGACGTCGGCCAGTTGTTCGGCCTTGATGCGGGGCAGGTTGCTGTCTTCGGCCGTTGAGGACAGCACCTGAACGGAATAGTTGCCCGGGCCTTTGACCGTTACATCGCGGTAGACGCCGGCGAGGTCGCGGGCCTTGATATCGGTGCTGTCGGGCGCCATGATGGAAACGGGGATGCCGTATGGGAGGAGGTCGGTTTCCTTCAGGCTGCCCGCTGCATCTTTGCGGCATGCAAAGAACAACAGGGGCAGAGCGAGGATCAGCAGGGAGGTTTTGCTCATAAGGCTTTCTTTGGTTGTGAGTGTGCGCTAAAAATAAGGGAAATAAAAGCAAAAGGATTAACTTTGGGCAAATTTCCAAAGAGGCGGAAACAGGACTATGATCAAAAGCCTACAGATCCGGAACTACGCTATTATTGAGGAGTTGGAAATCGATTTTTCCAAGGGGTTGACCATCATTACCGGCGAGACCGGGGCCGGCAAGTCCATACTGCTGGGCGCCCTGGGCCTGGTGATGGGCAAACGCGCCGACATCAAGTCGCTCTACAACCTGGAAGACAAGTGCGTGGTCGAAGGCTTTTTTGAAATAGAACGCTACGGCCTGCAGCCCTTTTTTGAGGAGAACGACCTGGATTACGACGGCCGGCTGGTCATCCGCCGGGAGATCACCCCGGCGGGCAAGTCCCGCGCTTTCGTCAACGATACGCCGGTGACGCTCGATGTGCTGCAGGCCCTGAGCTCTACCCTGGTCGACCTGCACCAGCAGTTCGACAACCTCGACATCCATCACGTTTCCTTTCAGCTCCGCCTGCTCGACGCGCTGGCCGACAACAAAAGGCTGCTGGCTGACTACCAGGGCCGGTATCAGTCATACCAGGAGGCCCGCCGCCGCCTGGCCGAGCTGATCCGCCGCAACGACAGCGCCGCCAAAGAGCTGGATTTCCTCAACTTCCAGTTGGAAGAATTCCAGGCCGCTGCTCTGAAGGCCGGCGAGCAGGAAGAACTGGAGGAGGAGCTCGGCAGGCTGTCGAATGCAGAAGATATCAAGCGCACCCTGGCCGCCGCCTTTCAGCAGCTGAGCGAAAGCGAAGTATCGGTTATGGGGCAGGTTGGCGAGATCAACCAGGCGCTGGGGCAGGTGCGCAAGTTTGACCACCGCATCGAAAAGCTTTACGAGCGCCTGGGCGCTATCATGGAAGAGATGAAGGATATGGCCCAGGAGTTCGAGGCCATTGGCGAAGAAGCGGAATACGACCCCGAGCGCATCATGGAGGTGCAGCAGCGCCTCGATATGGTCTACCGCCTGCAAAAGAAACATCAGGCCGGTACGGTAGAGGAGTTGCTGGCCATACAGGCCAGCCTGCAGAAACAGCTAGATGCCATCGGCGACCTGAGCAACGAGATCGCCGCGCTTCAGCAGGATGTACAGGGCCGGGAAGAGGCCCTGGCCGCCCTGGCCGAAGATCTGGGCGTTCGCCGGCATGCCGTCGTGGCGGGTTTTGAAAATAAAGTGGAGCAAACGCTGGCTGAACTGGGCATGGAACATGCCCGGCTGAAGGCGGAGTTCACGCGGCTGGAAGAACTGGGGCCTACGGGCCTCGACGAGGTCAACTTCCTCTTTGCGGCCAACCTGGGCAGCCGCCTGCAACCGATCAAGGACGTCGCCTCGGGCGGCGAACTGTCGCGCCTGACCCTGGTGGTCAAATCGCTGGTGGCCAGCGCCATCCCCCTGCCGACCCTGATCTTCGATGAGATCGATACCGGCGTTTCCGGCGACGTAGCGCTGAAGATGGGCAACATCCTGCGCAAGCTTAGCAACGAGCACCAGGTCGTGTCGATCACCCATTCGCCGCAGATCGCCAGCAAGGGCAATGTGCATTATTTCGTGTACAAACGGGTCAAAGAAGGCCGCACGTATACAGAGGTGCGCAACCTGGCGCCGGAAGAACGCGTTACGGCCATCGCCACCATGCTCAGCCAAAGCCCACCCAGCGAATCGGCGATAAAAAACGCGAAGGAGCTGCTGGAGGCCGGGCATTAAAAGGAAAACGGGCCTCCGGCCCGTAAGGCGAGACAAATGCCGGCTGCTAAAAGGAAAGCGGGCCTCCGGCCCGTAATGGAGTACGGGCCAGAGGCCCATTTTCCAGGGCCTGGAAACGAATCAAGGAATTACTGACACCCCGCCTTTGCTTACAGCCTGGGCGGATAAAGCCAAAACCAAGATATGAGTAACAACCTACTGGCAGGAAAGAAAGGCGTCATTTTCGGGGCGCTCGATGACAAATCCATTGCGACGAAAGTGGCGGAGCGCTGTGTGGCGGAAGGTGCGCAGATCGTGTTGACCAATGCTCCGGTGGCCATGCGCTTCGGCGAGATCCAGAAGCTGGGCGAAAAGCTGAACGCGCAGGTGATCCCGGCCGATGCCACCAGCATCGAGGACCTGGAAAAGCTGTTCCAGGATTCGCAGAAGGCCCTCAACGGGAAGATAGACTTCGTACTGCACTCCATCGGCATGTCGCTCAACGTGCGTAAAAAACGCGACTACACCGACCTGAACCACGAATGGATGCTGAAGACCTTTGACATTTCCGCTATCTCCTTCCACAAGGTGATGCAAACCCTCTGGAAGATGGATGCCATGGCCGACTGGGGTTCCATCCTCGCCCTTACCTATATCGCGGCACAGCGCACTTTTCCCGATTACAGCGAAATGGCGGAATCGAAGGCCCTGCTGGAATCTTTCGCCCGCAGTTTCGGCTACCACTTCGGCGAGCGCAACAAAGTGCGGGTGAACACCATCTCACAGAGCCCGACCAAAACGACGGCGGGCAGCGGCGTCAAAGGCTTCGACGAGTTTTTCGACTATGCAGATAAAATGTCGCCGCTCGGCAATGCCTCAGCCGATGCCTGCGCCGACTACTGCGTATTGTTGTTCTCCGGCCTCACCCGTATGGTGACCATGCAGAACCTCTACCACGACGGCGGCTTCTCCAGCATGGGCATGAGCCCGAAGGTGCTTGATATGTAGGGTGGGGGAGTAGCATTCCTTTTCCCACTTTTCACTCCTGACTGACAAATGCTCTGGAGGAGATTCCCTAATTTGGCGGTTTTATTAAGGAATCCTCAAAAAAGAAGCTTTCATGGAGAGATGGACATCTGTGGCCCTGTTATTGGCCCTACCCCTGTTTTTAACAGCTCAGCAGCAGGCAACCCTGCTGGGAACCTGGAAAGACCCCATCCTCGTAGGGTCTTCATCTTACAACAATACCTATAACGAGATATGGGGCGTAGCGGTGAATGGCCACGAATACGCGGTCATCGGCTCCACAGCAGGAACACATTTCATCGATGTGACGGACCCAACCCACCCCTTTGAGGCCCACCGGATCGCCGGCGCGGCGCAGGGGGGCATCGTGATACACAGGGATTATCACGATTACAAAGGCTATCTCTACGCCGTGTGCGATGAGGGCCCGAGCACGCTCCAGATCATGGACCTGAGCCATCTGCCCGACAGTGTGCCCGTGGTGTACGACTACGGGCTTCAGATCACCCGTGTGCACAATATCTTCATCGATACGGCCACGGCCAAGCTGTACACCTTTTCCACCAGCGGCGGGCCTGCTGGTTATTCCGCTATGCGGGTGTACAGCCTCGCCGACCCCCTTAACCCGGAATACCTCGGCAAGTACAACAGCTTCGGCGGGCTGACGGTGGGCCATGTACACGACGGGTACGTGCGCAACGATGTCGCTTTTCTGAACTGCGGTGGCAGCGGTTTTGCCCTTGTCGATTTTTCCGACCCGCAGAACCCACAGACGATAAGTACGCTTACCGATTATCCTTTCCGGGGCTACAACCACTCCGGCTGGTTGTCGGACGACGCCCAGTATTATTATATGGGGGATGAGAACCACGGCTACGACATCAAGGTGCTCGATGTGAGCAACCCTTGTGATATACAGGTGGCAGGCACCTTCGATGCCGGGGTATCCAACCAATATAGCATTCCGCACAACCAGGTGCTGGCCTGCAACTACCTCTATGTTTCCTATTACTACGACGGGCTGGCCGTTTTTGACCTCACCGACCCTGCCAATCCGCAGAAAGTGTTGTATTACGATACGTCCAGCGAACCCGACGGCCCGAGTTACAAAGGCGCCTGGGGCGTATATCCTTTCCTGCCTTCCGGCAATATCCTGATCTCCGACATGCAGCAGGGGCTGTTCGTTTTCCAGGGTGTCGGCGACGACTGCGCCGCTACCGAAACCCTGACGCCGGTCGACCTGTCGTGTCTGGAGGTGAACAGCACGGTAGAGCAGCCTGAGGCAACAGCTGTAGAGATATTCCCCCAACCCGCCCACAACGCGTTTAACGTGCGCTTTGTGCAGCGTAATGGCCAAGGCAAGGTTAACGCCAGCCTGGTGGATATCAGCGGCCGGGAGGTTCAGCGTTGGGAACTTGACGGCCTGGGGCAGGGCGCGCAAAGCCTGCGCTTTGAGGTGCGCGACGGCCTGAAGCCGGGCCTCTACCTGCTGCGCCTGCAGGGCGACGGGCTGAATGTGGTGAAGAAGGTGTCTTTGCTGTAACGGGCCCGGCAGCCGTTGAGCTCCCGTGACTTATGGCGTTCAACATGCTGACGTCTGATACACCCATACATCGCCAGGAAACGCATAAGTATATGAACCGGACGATCTTCGTTATTAGTTTCCTTTTCTGTCTGTTCGCGGGCGGGCCGGCGGTTTGGGGGCAGCAGCCCACGGGCCGTTCGGGGCAGCCTTCGGGTACGGGGGGGGCGAACCCTCGGGAACAGGGTGAAGTAGAGGTGGACACTTTCGACATTTTTTACTTCTACGCCGGCAACCCCAATCAGGATATCCCCTTTTCGGATTCTACGCTGGGCGATTATTTCCGCCAGTACGACCCGGTGCGGCATCGACGGCTGGATTATAAAAACCTGGGCAACCTCGGTTCGGCGCATGAGCCCATCGTTTTTGAGACAGCTAGCCGCCGCGGGTTCGACGTGGGCCTTAATCAGTTCTCGCTCTACCTGACGCCGGGAAGCGAGCTGCCTTACTACCGCATTGAAAAGCCGTTCACGCTCGTTTCCTACACTATGGGCTCCCAGCAGGCCGATGGGTATACTACGGCAAAGTTCAGCCGCAATTTCGCCAATGGCCTGAATTATACGCTCGACTTCAAGCGCATCAGCCAGTTGGGGGAAACGAGCCAGTACCCTAACCAGAATACGCGCAATACAGCTCTGGCCACCGGTTTGTGGTACCACGGCAAGCGCGGGCGTTACGACGGCTTTTTCAGCTTCGCCGCCAATACGGCCGAGCAGGAGGACAATGGGGGCATCCTTCGCGAGCCACAGGATGAGGGGGATTTCAGCAGCCCCAGCTCCGCCGAGGTCTTTCTGGCGGATGCCCGGACGCGCCATTCTCACCGCGAGCTGAGTTATACCCACTACTACCGCTTTGGCGGCGGGCAGGACACCCTGGGGCGGGTGCACCGCTCGTATACGGTATCGCACCGCTTGCTTTACGAGAATAGCATATACAAATATTATGATAAATATGCGGTGGCTGCGGATTCCGGTTTTTACAACCTTTTTCCGGCCTTCCTTCCCGACCAGCGCGGTACCCGCTTTTATCTGGATCACCGCAGGATCGAGAACAGCTTCCAGCTGGCGACATTCAAGCTGGGCCCGGCTAATCAGAACCGTGCCCGCAACCAGCGCGACCTGCTGGAGGTGGGCGCCGTTCATACCCTCAACCTACTGGAAGAAGCCGGTGCGGATTCCACGATCAACAACCTCTTTCT
Source organism: Lewinellaceae bacterium (assembly GCA_020636255.1). Taxonomy (GTDB): domain Bacteria; phylum Bacteroidota; class Bacteroidia; order Chitinophagales; family Saprospiraceae; genus JACJYE01. The sequence goes on along the minus strand of JACJYE010000003.1, from coordinate 427,362 downwards.
CACCGGCAGGTTGCGGGTCAACCCCAGCGAGCGGCTGCTGCTCAACCTCTACGGGCACTTTGGCCTATGGGATAATGCCGGCGACTACCGCCTGAGCGGCGAGTTGTTCTTCGACTTCAAGAAAGTGGGCCAGCTACGGCTGAACGCCATCAACCAGCTGTACTCGCCCAGCCTCATGCAACATCGCCTGTACCTGACGGAGCAGGAAGTATACCGAAACAATTTTGATAAAACCCTTGCTACTACGCTGGCCGCTACCTATAGCCTGCCTCATTGGAAGCTGAACATCACGGGCCAGTACCACCTGCTCAACAACTACATCTATTTCGATACCCTGGGCCTGTCGCGGCAAACCGGCATTCCCATCAGCATCGCGCAACTGATCGTGGAGAAGGATTTTGCGCTGATGTGGAACCTGCACCTGGACAACCTGGTGGCCCTGCAGCAGTCTTCGGAAGATTTCATCCGCCTGCCTTCCATTTATTCCAAACACAGCTTTTATTATGCCGGAAAGTGGTTTCAGGTACTCAACGTCCGCCTGGGCGTCGACCTGCGTTTCAATGACAGCTACTTCGGGAATTACTACAACCCCGTCACCGGCCAGTTTCAGCTGCAGGATCGCAAAGAGGTGGAATTCTATCCTGCCGCCGACGCTTTCTTCAGTATGCGGGTGACCAAATTCCGCGCTTTTTTCAAGTGGGAGAACGCCACCGCCACGTTTATCACCGACCGGCTTTTCTATCAAACCGCTTATTACGGCTTTCCATCATCCGTTTTCCGCATCGGCATCTCCTGGCGGTTTTTGAATTAGGGGAGGAGGTGTAAGGTACAGGGTAGGGGGGGGCAGCCATTTGGCATGCGGGCAAGGCGCCTGAGCAAACCTTTGAAAGCTATGCGTTGGATCATCAAAAGCTGGGCCCGCGTAGGCGGGGTTTTGAGTTTACTCCTGATCGCGGGGCTGTTCCTGCGCTGGGAGCGCTGGTGGGAGCAGGCTGGAGCGCTGCTGTGGCTCAACCTGGCCCTGCTGATGCTGCATCAATTTGAGGAGTATGTTTACCCCGGGGGCTTCAAGGCCTTTTTCAACCAGGACATTTATGGAAAGCGAGGGCCCTTTCGGTATCCCCTTACCGATGGTGCCATTCTGGCTGTCAATATCGTACTGGGATGGGGTTTTTATGCGCTCGCCGCCCTGGCCGGCCCCGGCGCATTGGCGTTCGGCGCGGGGTTGGTACTGGTGAGCGGCCTAAACGGATTGGTGCACAGCCTGTTGTTTGTAGCCAAAAGGAAATACAACCCCGGCTTTCTGACGGGGCTTTTGCTGTTCCTGCCTTTTGCCCTTTATTTTTTTTACCAAACACGCGATGAGCTGTCTAACAGCGATTGGAGCACCGCTCTGACTATAGGCCTTCTGGGTACAGGCATGATCCCGATGATGATATTTTTGACCGGACGGCAGCAGGAAGGCGCAAATTCCTGATAGTTTGGATATTTTTAGGGCGGACAAACCTTTTGAGATGCCATGAGCAAAAAGAACCGGCCGCAGCAAAGGCCTTCCCGTAAGCCCCCTCATAACCAGCCTGCGCCCAGGCAGCAGGCCCATTATTTCTGGAGGGATAAGAGGCTTCCTGCGCTGGTATTGTTGCTGCTGCCCTTCCTGTTGTATCGGGCCAGCGTGGAGTTCGGATATGTGCTGGACGACAAGATCGTGCTTTCAGAAAACCAGTTCGTAAAAAAAGGGCTGGCAGGCATCGGCGATATCTTTACCACGGAGAGCTTTACCGGTTTTCTTGGCGAGCAGCAGGCCCTGGTGGCCGGTGCGCGCTACCGCCCGCTGTCCATCGCCACTTTTGCGCTGGAATATGCCGCTTACGGCATGAAGCCCGGGCGCAGCCACTTCTGGAACATCCTGCTCTATGCCTTCACGGGCCTGATCCTGTTTCGGGTGATGTGGCTATTCGGGTTAGGCAGCGGGAAGCAGCCCTGGTATCTGGGCATACCGTTCTGGGCGGCGGCCCTCTTCCTGTTGCACCCGATACATACGGAGGTGGTGGCCAACATCAAGGGGCGCGATGAGATATTGGCCCTGCTGCTGGCCCTGGGGGCTTTATACAGCAGCATTCGGTATGCCAAGGCCTCGCGCACCGTTTGGCTCGCTCTGTCGGCGGCCCTCTTCTTTCTGGCGCTGATGGCCAAAGAGAATGCCCTGACATTCCTTGCGGTGATCCCGCTAAGCCTCTATGTTTTCCGGAAGTCCAGCGTCAGGCAGGCGGCCGTGGCCGCCGCTCCGCTATTGCTGGCCTTTGGGGCCTACCTGGCCATCCGGCTAAGCGTGATCGGTTACCTGCTCGACAGCGGCAAAGCCGTTACCGGCATCATGAACGACCCTTTCGTGGGCGCCAGCTTCGCTGAAAAGTATGCCACCATCTCCTACACCCTGGGTTATTACGTGCGCCTGCTGATCTTCCCGCACCCTTTGACGCACGACTACTACCCTTATCAGATCCCTATTATCAACTGGGGTGACTGGCGGGCATGGGGGCCTCTATTGCTGTACGCAGGGCTACTGTTCCTGGCCGTTCGGGCATTCAGGCGCAAGGGAGTGGTATCGTGGAGCATTTTGTATTACCTGCTGACGTTGTCCATTGTTTCCAACATCGTCTTTTCCGTAGGCGCTCCTATGAACGAGCGTTTCCTGTATATGCCTTCGGTGGGGTATTGCCTGTTGCTGGCCTACGTAGCCATAGCAAAACTTCCCGGCTGGCTGGCGCGCGTGCTGCCCGGCGCTAATTGGCCGGCTATGGCGCTGTTGGGCCTGGCAGGGTTGGGATTTGGAGTAAAAACGATAAGCAGGGTGCCGGCCTGGAAAGATGAAATGTCGCTCAACAAGGCAGCCATCAAGGTGTCTGCCAACAGCGCCCGGGCAAACAGCTACATGGCCTATTCGCTCTATCAGGCCGGGCTGGCCGAACAGGACGCTACGCGCAGGAAAGCACTTTTTGAAGAGGCCATACCCTATGTGGACAAGGCCCTGGCCATCTACCCTGAGTATACCGACGCCATCACCTGCAAGGGCGGGCTGGTTGCCGGCCTGTACCAGCTGGACGGCAACCTGGCCGGGCTGCTGGACGCGTTTTACCATCTTCTGGAGCGTGGCCATGTACCCTTTCTGGATCAATACCTGGAATACCTCAACCCCCGGGCTGATACGGCCCAGCTGTCCGATTTTTACTACCGGGCCGGTTATGAGTTGCTCGCTAAGCAGAAAAAAGACTACGCGCTCGCCGTAAAGTATCTCGGCTACGGGCTGGGGGTGTCCCCTTCCAACCGCCGGTTGCTGGAAAGCATGGCCGAAGTAAGTTACGGATCGGGTGATCATGCCCGGGCCCTGGAAGTGGCGCAGCGCGGCCTGCAGTTATACCCCGATTCGGCGATACTACTTGAATACCAGAAAAAGGCGGCTGACAAACAAAAGGGCTAAAAATTATTTCCATACACAAAACCTGGAGCTGCGTTATGAACCGACTGCTGCCTTTGTTCTTCCTTTTTGCCGCGCTGCGGCTTTCCGGCCAGGATCAGTATAAAAACTCTCCCTGGCATATCGTTGCCGGGGATATAGGCTCTGGCCCCTATTACGGCATTACCTGCGCCAATGGCATGATAGGCCTGGTTTCTTCGCCGGAGCCTATGAAAGTGAAGGATGTCGTGCTCAATGGAGTGTACGACTATTACCAGCGCGGGCGCGTGTCGAATATCCTGAAAACGTTCAACCACGTCAATATGAACCTCGATGTGGACGGGCAAAGCGTCGGGGCTGCCGGTATCAGCAATTATACCCAAACCCTCGACATGAAAGGCGCGGCCCTGGCCACTACCTTCGACGTCGGGGATAAGCTCAGCGTCAGGCATACGATGATGGCGCTGCGCCACCTGCCCTATACTGCGCTGGTGGTGGTGGAGCTCACGGCGCGCAGGGATATAACCGTTACGCCTATGAGCGTTATCGAAGCACCTGCTCATCTCATCAACGTGCATCATTACTTCAGCGAGATCGACCGCCCGCATGTGCTTATCCCGCTGCTCACCTCCGTTGGGGATAGCCCGTCGGGGCGCATCAAGGTAGCGGCTTCCACCAGTTTTATTTTCGGGGAGCCCCATGGGCAGGAACCCGATGTCGTGCACGAAGACCTGGATTACAACCTGCACCTGGCGAAATTCACCAAAGTGCTTAAAGCGGGGGAAACCTATCGCTTCAGCCTGGTGGCCACCACGCTTTCTTCCGCACAATATGAAGACCCGTTCAACGAGGCCGAGCGGCTCACGATCTTCGCACGGCTGGAAGGCACGGAGCGCCTGTTGAGCCGGCATCGTGCAGCCTGGGCGGAGCTATGGAAAAGCGATATCACGATTGAAGGTAATGTCGGCGACCAGCGCGATGTGCATTCCATGCTCTACCATTTGTATTCGTTTGCCCGCAAAGGCACGGCTTACAGCCTGTCGCCGATGGGCCTGTCGGGGCTGGGGTACAACGGCCATGTTTTCTGGGATACGGAGATCTGGATGTTCCCGCCCCTGCTGGCCCTGCAGCCCGATATTGCCCGTTCCTTGCTGGAGTACCGCTTCGAGCGCCTGCAGGCCGCCAGGCAGAATGCTCTGGCGCATGGGTTCGACGGCGCCATGTTCCCCTGGGAGTCTGCCGCCGATGGCTCTGAAGATACTCCTGTATGGGCATTGACGGGGCCTTTTCAACACCACATCTCCGCCGATATAGCCTGGGCCTGCTGGAAGTATTACCAGGTGACGGGAGATAAGGAATGGCTGCGCAGCCGCGGCTGGCCTATACTGCAGGAGGTAGCTGATTTCTGGGCCAGCCGCGTGGAGCGCAACGGGCCGGGGCATTATGATATTAACAACGTGATCGGCGCCAATGAATGGGAAGAGAACATCGACAATAACGCATATACCAACGGTATGGCCATCACCGCTTTGCGGTATGCCATACAGGCGGCTGCGGCACTGGGCCAGGAGCCGCGTTCCGATTGGGCGGAAGTAGCTGCCAATATTCCCATACTCACCTTCCCCGATGGAACCACCAGGGAGAATGCCACCTATGACGGCGCCATGATCAAACAGGCCGATGCCAACCTGTTGGCCTACCCGCTCGATATCGTATCCGACGAACAGCGCATCCGGCGGGACCTGGCCTACTACGAGCCGCGTATGTCGCCCGACGGGCCAGCCATGGCCCATTCCGCCCTTGCGGTGATCTATGCCCGACTGGGCGAGGCAGAGAAGGCCTATTCGCTTTTCCGGCGCAGCTACAAACCCAATGAAGTGCCTCCTTTCGGCGTGCTGGCGGAAACGGCCGGCGGCAGCAACCCCTATTTCGCTACGGGCGCCGGCGGCACCCTGCAAGCGGTGCTTTTCGGTATCGGCGGGCTGAACATTGGCGACAGCGGTATTACTCAGCTGCCGGTAAAACTGCCGAAAGCCTGGAAAGGGCTGAAAATGACAGGTATCGGAAAGGGTGAGCGAACATTCGGACTCAATGAATAGGAGCGGTGACAAGCTCTAGGGCCCGGATCATCCGAAAGAATTTTTTTTAGGCCTTGTGTGTAACGAAATGGTGGTACATTCCGTAAAAGACAGTTTAGGATAAGTTGTTTGAGATGATGCCGCGACTCCGTGAGGGGCGCGGCATTCTTTTTGGCAGCATTTTACAGGTAAGGAACCCTCAAAAAATATGTTCTTCATTGGAGAACTTATTTTTTGAACACTGCTTATTAGCACTCGCCGGCATTATGCCATCGAAAAAATATATAACTTTAACTCCCGACAACGACAGCAGACACAACCCATGTTCTACACACCTGAAGAGATCCAAGGTTTTGAAGCGCAATTGGAATTGCTCATCCGAAAGCTCAATTTCCTGAAGAAGGAACGGGAAATTGCAATAGATGCCAATGCCAAATTCTCCATGGACGAAGAGATCGGCCAATTGGAAGGGCAGATACGCGAGCTTAAGGCCACCTTGTCGGGCGTGCATAACGTTACGCCGGCCGGTGGGCAAGGTTCACTGCTGGATGATGCGGCCAGAGCGTTGAATATCGATGAGGACGAGGAGATCGGCCTGCTTCACCTGGTGAACGTGGACCGCAAGGAGATGCGCGGAAAGTTCTGGGATGCTTTTGACGAAAAGGAAGAGAAAAAACAGGAGTTCCAGTTCTACTTTATCAGCGCCTGCCCAACTCAGATGCCTCCAAGCTTTGCCGAGCGTATGGTATACGAGCTGCTGTCCGAAGAGCTCGACGGCGATTCCGACGCGCTGCACATCATGGTGCACGAGGATACCGGCCGGCTGCGCATCCAGGACCTTCCGGTAGGGCGCAACCTGCGTAAATGCCAGCAGCGGTTTAAGGAATATGTTCAGGAGCGATTCCGCTTCGCCGATACGCAGTCTTTTGACGCTTTTATCGAAACAGGCGTACCGAAACTGCCCTACGACTATGTTGCCGTAGCCTTCGAGATCAACGAGCGCAACTGGGAGAGCATACTGCTGGAATACCTGCAGTGGATGATCGACACTTTCCGCTGCCCGCATCAGGATGTGCCCACCTTCCTTTTTTTCTTTGTGGTTTACATCGAGCACCAGCACCTGGGGAAACTGGCCCCAGCGCAAAAGGCCATCATCGATGGCCTGGCCGGCCTGTCACAGCGCAATGAAGCCAGCCTGCTGACGCCCCTGCTGCCGGTCGAGGAAGGCGACCTGCGCGCCTGGCTGATGGACCTCGGCGAGCGCAACCCCAACAAGGTGCAGCAGGTAATGGATGTATTCCTGTCGGGCCTGCGCGAGCAGGACCAGCAGTTGTACCGGGAAAAGCAATTACTGAATATGAAGGATGTCGAAGAATTACAGGCCGTCATTTATCGCATTGCCAATGAATGAATGACCCGGCCACAGGCCAACCGGCTGCAGTTTATGCACCGTGTTGAGCGCTGTGGCTGAATTTGTCATATACCAATAACCGTTTTTCATGAGCTTCCAACTCTACAGCGAAAGCGGGCAGCGCGAGCTGCCGAAGATCGAGCTGAACCATAAGATCAACGACCCCCGGCTTTACCTGCCTTCCAAAGGGTTGGTCAGCGCCGTCAACGTAGCGCTCAACCTTGGGCAGCCGCTCCTGCTCACCGGTGAGCCGGGCACGGGCAAGACCCAACTGGCCCATCATGTCGCTTACTATTTTCAGTTGGGCAAGGTGATCGTCTTTAACGCCCAGACGACCTCGACAGCCAAAGACCTGTTCTACCGTTACGACGCTCTGGGGCACTTCCAGTACAGCCAGACCCAGGCGGCGCCGCTAAGGCCGGAAGAGGTGGAGCAGAAATATATCCGCTACCAGGCACTCGGCGCTGCGATCTGCAGCCAGGGGCGCCGGGTGGTGCTGATCGATGAGATCGACAAGGCCCCTCGCGACCTGCCCAACGACGTGCTGGCAGCCCTGGAAGACCTGCGCTTCGACGTGCCAGAGATCGGCAAGAGCTTCGAAACGTCGGCGGCTAACCGCCCCATTATCATCATGACCTCCAACTCGGAGAAAAACCTGCCCGATGCCTTTTTGCGCCGGGCCGTTTATTTCCACATCGAATTCCCTTCCGCCGACGGCCTGCTGCGCATTCTGCAGCAAAAGCTGGATGGCTACGATTCCGATGCCGGCAAAAAACAGCTCGACGCCATCATCACCCATTTCGGGATGATCAGGGCCAAAGAGCAGGTGAAACTCAAGAAAAACCCTGCAACCGCTGAACTGATCCAATGGGCGGCCCTGCTCCAGAAGCTGGGCTTCGATGCCACTAAACTGAACAAGCTTTCAAGCCTGAGCGAGGAGGAAAAGCAGCAGCTGAGCCTTTCCTATTCCGTGCTTGCCAAAAATAAGGATGACCTGAAGGCCCTGCAGGGGCTGCTTTGAGCAGCCGAAGCAGAGCATACCTCGCCCAACGGGCGAAAACATATAGAAAGCGGGCGCCCCTGTAGATACAGCAAAGGTGGCCGCCCATGCCTGAAGGCCGAGTCCTGCTCTCGCCACGAAGCAGAGCATACCTCGCCCAACGGGCGAAGACATAAAGAAAGCGGGCGCCCCTGTAGATACAGCAAAGGTGGCCGCCCATGCCTGAAGGCCGGGTCCTGCTCTCGCCACGAAGCAGAGCATACCTCGCCCAACGGGCGAAGACATAAAGAAAGCGGGCGCCCTCTATAGATACAGCAAAGGTGGCCGCCTATGCCTGAAGGCCGGGTCCTGCTCTCGCCACGAAGCAGAGCATACCTCGCCCAACGGGCGAAAACATATAAAACCACGGGCATCGCCCGTGGACTACCCACGGGCATCGCCCGTGGACAAAAGCACCATGTCCCACACGCCCCTCATACACCACCTTATTGCCGAACTGCTGAGCACCCTTCAGGCAGAAGGGTACCCGCTTGGCACAGGCCAGCAATTGCGGGTGCAGGAGTTGCTTGGGCGCCTGCCCGAAGGTGTGAAGCTGGAGGAGTTACCCCTGTTGCTGGCGCCGGTATTCGCCAGCAACCCCAAGGAGCAGGCGCATTTTTACGAGCTGTTCGAACAGTGCCGAAGGCGGACGGAAGCTTTCTTCAGGGAGATAGAGCAGGTGGAATTGCATCAACCTGACCATCGGGGACGCAGGATACGCGGAGTGATCTGGGCGCTATTGCTGCTGTTGCTCGTACCTCCTGCCGTTGTTATCTACCAGTTGATGAAGCCCGTGCAGCGGGACTATATAGAAAAACCCTTCCAGGTGCAGGCCGGCGAACAGGTGGTGGTTTGTCTCATCGACTCTTCCGACCTGAAAAGCTTCGGCACGCCAGTAAGTTATGAGGTCCTTTATCCTGGGCATGAAGGCCTGGGCTCTTTTATGATCGATACCCCGCAATGCCTGTCCTATATCGCCCAGGATAGCATCGAGGGCCAGGATTCTATTGTCGTGGAGTGGTCCAATGAGCTGGATGAAAAGCTGCTGGCGCGTTATAAGGCTATCATCTCGCTGCCGGAACCCACCCCGGAAGTTGACACCGTTGCCGGTGATACCATACAAGAGGTTCCTGTAACGCCCGAGCCGGAGCCCGAAGCTTATACCTTCAGCCTGCAGAACTATCCGTTCAACCACGACCCCCTGGCCTTCGCCGTACAGCCGCCCTCCCGCCTGCGTCAATTTCTGGCCGAAAACTTCTGGTGGTTGAAATGGGGTGGGTTCCTGCTCTTCAGCGCCCTTTTGCTTGCTGTTCTTTTCTACCGCGCTCACCGCCGCCGCAAGCTGGTAGCCGAGCTGGAATCTAAAGAAAAGCCGCCTTATGCCTGGAACATCCGCATCGATGGCGCCGAGGCCATCAACTGGGGTGATGATTTCGGCTATATCCTCAACCTCATCAGGCAGCGCACCGGCAGCGAAGCATTCAGGCTGGACATGCCCCGGACGATCGGCGCCACCATCGAACAGGGGGGGATGCCCGCTTTCCGCTATCAGCAGCAAACCCAACCCCCGGAATACCTGCTGCTGATCGAGCAGCAAACGCCCCGCAACCACCGCGCACGCCTGGCCAACCTGCTCTACCAGGCCTTCCACGCCAATGAGGTCCTCATCGAAAGCTTCTTTTTCGATAGCGACCTCCGCGTATGTTATAACGAGGCGCAGCCGGAAGGCGTATTGCTACAGGATATCCAGCAACGCTACGCTTCCTCCCGCCTCATCATCATAGGGTATGGCAATACGCTGCTCAATAAGCTCAGCGGTAAGCTGGAGCCCTGGAGCCGGCTGATCCGGAACTGGAAGCACCGCCTGCTGCTGACGCCCCGCCCTATCCAGAGCTGGGGTAAGCGCGAGCGCCGGCTGGGCGAGCTTTTCGTCCTGATGCCACTTTCTATGCAGAGCCTGCGTTTCTGGCTGGAGGAACTGGAAATGGAGGAAGACGCCCGTTTCGACAACTGGCCGAACCACGTAAAAGACGCGGCGCAGGAGCCTGTCGAGCTCAGCGGCGCCCTCATTCCGAGCCTGCAGGCGTATTACAGCGAGCCCATGCTGCAATGGATCGCTGCGTGCGCCGTTTATCCGTCCCTGCATTGGGACCTCACCCTTACCCTCGGCCAGATGCTGTCGAAAGGTGGCGATAACCTGCTAACGGCAGGGCAACTGCTGGAGCTGACGCGGCTCCCCTGGTTTGCCGAAGGGCGCATTCCCCCGGCTTCCCGCGTGGGGCTGCTCAACTGGCTGGAATCTACGCATCCCGGGCTTCTGCAGCAGGTGCGTACAGCGCTTGCCGACATCCTGCAGCAAAACCCGCCGCCCAGCGACTCCGCTGCTTTCGAAGACTACCGCATGAACGTGGCGCTCAACGAGTGGCTCACCACCAGGCATAAAAGCCGGAAGCGGGAACTGGAAAAAGAGATCAGCAGCCTTATGGAAGCCGGCGCCGATGCCGATGTGACGGTCATTAAACAGCTGAAACGCGAGAGGAGCCCGCTGGACTTCATCGTGCCCGACAGCTGGAAGAAATACCTGCACCCCCATGGCCTGCCCGGCCTGGGCTGGCGTGGCGAGTGGCGCGATGTGCTGCGCTGGGCGCTACCCCTCTGGCTGCCTGCCCTGCTGGCAACGGCCTGGCCCTGGCAGATTAAGCTGACGGAATGCCAGGGCCCCCTGGTAGACTACCACCTCGAGGGGAAAGACTATCTGCTGTGCCTGAACGACGGCCTGGCCCTGGCCACCATGCTGGAAGAGCAGGCCAAGGCCAGCATAAACAACGACTCTCTGGCTGGCGCAATGCGTATGTATGAGCAGGTGCAGGAATGGGTGAACGGCCGCGCAGCCGTGCAGCTGCCCTTCTCAACCTATGGGAGTGAAGGAGACTGGAACTGGCGTATCGGCCAGCTGAAAAACTGGGGCAATGCGAGGGTCGAAGCTTCGCGTGGCTATTTCGAGCTGCCTGCTATTCCCAATGCCGGTATTCCTGAGGCCTGGCAGGCCGAATACCGCAGCAATATGGCGGTAGCCTATTACAATAAAGGCGTCGACTTGTACTTGTCCGGCTTAGACTTCTTCGAACAGAGCCAGGCCGATCGCGAAACCCAGATACTCGACGGTATAGAAGCCTGGAAAAAGATCAAGGCGGGCAACAGCGACTTACCGCCGGAAGTACAACAATCCATGCTGAGCTCTTTCGAACGGCTGGGCCTCAGGGATACTTCCCAACTGGACGTCAGGCAGGCCGTGACAGATTCTCTGCTCACCCGCTTAGGACAATTGATCGACAGCGGGCGGGGTAGGGTCTGTGCGTACTTCCAGGAAGCCGTGCGCCTGGATTCCACCTTGTTCAATCTGCAGCGCATCCGTACCTGGTGCACCGGAGAGGCCGAACCGGAGGGGGGCTGCCGGGTTATAGGCAATATCAAGGCGGCCATCGCTTTGCGCAGCCGCCCGCTGAGCACCCTGGAAGCCCGCGAACTGAGCAAATACGAAAATCTGGCCGAATGGGATAGCCTGCCGCTCAACCGCGAGACCCTGCTCCGGCTGGTGCCGCTAGGCGCCGAAGTGCGCCTGATCGAAGAGGGCGGTGATTATTACCGCATCCGGGTGGAAGGCCAGAACGGGTACATCCAGAAAACCTACGGCGGCAGGCCTACCCTGCTGCCCTGCGAGGCCGAAGGTGCCGGAACGCCGGAGCAGGCATCCATACAAGCCGGGAAACTGCAGGAGATACTGGGCCAGGCTGTGAGCAGTTGGAGTGTTTTACAGAAAAAAACAACGCAGAGTTATCAGTCTACCGGCACGTTGTATCCCGAATTCGGAGTGCGCGGGCGGTATGCTATCCTGAAACCCCTGATCAACCCTGCCATCCTGGAGGAACTGGTCGGGGAAAAGGTATACCGCTCAGGGCCGCACCGCGGCGCCAACATCGATTATACCGATGAGGAGGCTTTCGGGTATTACAACCCCGCCTTTTTGAAAAAACTGCTGCCTACGCTCACCAGCCTTAGTGACAACAAGCTGTTCGTCAAATCGACGCAGGGGCTGTACAACCGGGAATTCCGCGATGTGCTGCGGGTGTTCTTCCAGGCCTATCCCGTGGCGGCCAATAGAAAAGATATACAGGATGGTTTTCTCGCTATCCTCAATATGCCGAGATCTTCCCGCAAGAACCCCTATGCGATAGACGCCTATTTCAACGATGTATTCTCCGGTTTTGCCCGTGAAATGGAAGGCCAGGGTTATGATGAGCTCGAAGGATATATGGCTGCCCGCTTTTGGGTACGCCGCTCTATCGACGGTACTGCGGACGAGTTCTACCGGATGCTTCGCCTTGCCATACGTACTTTCGACCCTACATTCCTATTATTAAAAGATGGGGTGCGAATCCCCTCCCCCGAATCCCGCTCCGAAGTTCTGAATATAGAGCCCATTCAGAAAATGCCGGAAAAAGGCCAGGGAGAAGGAGGGGCGCCCGATGTTCAAAAAACGGCGCCGTCGACGCACGTCGCCAGGTATGCCTGGTGTCTGGACAATACGCCAGACAGGGGCACATCCCCGCTTTTTGACGATGGGAAAACCCAGCTTTACGAATACAGCCTCGGCCGTGATATCGCACAGCGCATTGCCAAGGGGCTTGACGAACGCGGCGTCGCCTATTTTCTGGTGGCGCCTGAAGAAACGCTCAGCAGCGAAGAGCGGGCCAGGCGGATCGAGGCCTATAACAGCCGTCTGCCGAAGATGGCCGTGTCAGTCTATTTCGGCGCCGGCTTCCTCCAGAAAGGCAGTGACTGGGCCGACGACAGTGACCAGGGGGTAGAAGCGTGGTACGCTGGCAGTTCGCGGCAGAGTGAGCGCCTGAGCGCTATCATCCTTGAGAAGATCATTCAGAAAACAGGCCTGCGGAACCGCTATCTTCATCCTTCCGATTACAAGGGTTATACTTATACCCAGCCGCAGGGCAATACGATCTCGGCCCTTATCCGGAACGGGTACTACAACAACCGGGCCGATGCGGCACAACTGGCCCAGCCCGCCTTCCGCCAGAAACTGGCCGACGCCTATATAGAGGCCATCCTTGCCATCGAAGCTGCCGGCCTGGACAATGCCCCGGCGCCCCTCATCGATGAGCAGGACAGCGACGGAGACAGGCTGGGTAACGCCGACGATTTCTGCCCTTTCACTGCCGGCGACCCGAAAAACGGAGGCTGCCCTACGATGGATGTGCTGCCGCTAGTGCCGCGGAAGTCCAAAAATTAAGCAATTGCCGGCAACTTGATCTATGTCTGATACAAGCCATTTGTGTGGCCGCACTTTTTACTACCTTTGCGGTATTCCGAAAACAAAAAACATTTAGCGATGTATCTGAAAAAAGGGCTTTGGTTTATGGGATTGATCCTGATGGTGGTGGCCTGTGAGCAGAGCAACCCCAATTTTCAGGAAGAGGTCAAAAACCCCGATTATTTGCACCGTTCTATGCAGCAGCTGTCGGACGTAATCGTCCACGACATTTTCTCTCCGCCTGTGGCTAGCCGCATTTACGCATATTCAAGTATTGCCGGATATGAGGCTTTGTGTCCCGGCTACCCGGATTACCAATCACTCGCCGGCCAGGTCAAGGGCCTCGAAGCGGGGCCACAGCCCGAAGCGGGTAAAACATACTGCTTTCCGCTTGCCAGCCTTGAGGCTTTGCTGACGGTCGGGCGGTCGCTCATCTTTTCCGAAGATAAAATGACGGCATTCCAGGACGAGCTGTATGCAGAGATCAAGGCGATCGGCATACCGCGCGACGTATGGGACCGCTCCATCGCCTACGGCGATGCCGTCGCTCAGCACATTATGGACTGGTCGGCCGGCGATATGTACAAGCAGACCCGGACTTACCCTAAGTATTCGATATCCGACGACCCTGCGCTTTGGCAGCCTACGCCGCCCGACTATATGGACGGTATCGAGCCGCACTGGAACCTCATCAGGACCATGGTGCTGGACTCGGCCCAGCAATTCATACCCCCGCCCCCGACGGCCTTCAACACCGATAAGAACAGCCAGTTCATGAAAGAGGCTATGGAGGTGTACAATGCCCTCAAGGCTGACGACCCGGCAGAGCACGAAGAACGGGTGGCCATTGCTAAATTCTGGGATTGCAACCCTTATGTATCGCACCATACCGGCCATGTCATGTACGCTACCAAGAAGATCACTCCCGGGGGGCACTGGATAGGTATAGTCGATATCGCCTGTAAGAAAGCGGGCGCCGACATGATGAAAACGGCGGAGGCCTATACCATCACATCGATCGCGCTTTTCGACGGTTTTATCAGCTGCTGGGACGAGAAATACCGCAGCATCCTGATCCGCCCGGAAACGGTGATCAACCGCTATGTCGATGAAGATTGGCTGCCCACGCTGCAAACGCCTCCATTCCCCGAGTACACCAGCGGACATAGTGTGATCTCCAGGGCAGCTGCTGTGGCCCTGACATCCGTTTTTGGCGATAACTTCCAGTTTACCGATACGACGGAAGAGCAATTCGGCCTGCCCGCCCGTTCTTTCAATTCCTTCATTGAAGCTTCCAGTGAGGCGGCCATCAGCCGTATGTATGGCGGAATTCACTACATGCCGGCCATCAAATATGGCGTCGAGCAAGGCGAGAAGGTGGGAGAATTCGTCGTGAAGAATCTGAAGATGGAACAGAAACAATTAAGCACGAACTGATCGTTAGGCCGGGCCATTGGCCCGGGCTTATCTGCTGCCGCAAATGCCCAAGCTAGACCGCAAGCTCACCCTTTTTGGCCTGACCATGATCGCCGTAGGCTCCTGTATCGGGTCTGGTATCTTTGTGACCCCCTATCAGGTGGTGCAGGCTGTGCCGCATCATGGTTTTGCTTTACTGGTATGGGGGCTGGGGGGCGTTATTGCGCTCACCGGGGCACTCACTTTTGCTGAGCTTGGCGGGCTCTTTCCCAGGGCAGGCGGCGTATATGTTTTCTTAAAAGAGGCTTACGGTGGCCTTGCCGGCTTCCTCTACGGCTGGGTGATCCTGCTGGTCATCAATACCGGGGCGCTTGCGGCGCTTGGTATTGCCCTGGCGGAATATCTGTCCTATTTCTATCCTTTTGGCTACTGGGAAAAGATCGCTGTGGCCCTGGTGGCCATTGTCGGGCTGACGGGCTTCAATATGATCGGGGTTGGGGCCAGCCAGTGGTTATCCAATGTGTTCACTGCCCTGAAGCTGCTGGCCATAGCAGGTATTATCGCTATCGGGCTGCTCTATTACGAGCCGGCAAAGGTGAACCTGCAGTTCAGCCTGATGGCCGGAATGCCGGATAATCTCGGCAGCGCTATGTTGCTGGCCCTTATCGGGGTATTGTGGTCGTTCGGCGGCTGGCACCACGCATCCTATCTGGCCGGTGAAGCGATCCACCCGCAGCGGACGGTACCCCGCGCTATGGTGCTCGGCGCTATGGCCGTGACCGTTACCTATGTACTGGTGAATCTTGGGTATATGTTGTTGTTGCCGCTGGACGCCATTGCCGGTACCGGGCGGGTGGCCGGCGAAGCTGTCGGACAGGTGTTTTCTTTTGGCGGGAAAATAATGGCCGTCGCTATTGCCGTGTCCATTTTCGGCACCATCGGCATCTATACGATGTCGGCCCCGCGTATCTACTTCGCCATGGCCCGAGACGGCATCTTCTTCCGGCAGCTGGCAGAAGTGCATCCGCGTTTTCACACACCGGTAGCGGCCATGTTGCTGCAGGCGGGCTGGGCCATCGTCCTGTTGCTGGCCTGGGGTACCTTTTCCGGCCTGATCACTTACGTCACCTTTATGGATATCGCCTTTATGGCCCTGGCAGGCTTCAGCGTTTTTGTTTTCCGGCACAAACTGCCTGAGGCTGAGCGGCCGTACCGCACCTGGGGTTATCCGGTAGTGCCGGGCATCTTTGTGCTGATCAGCAGCGCTTTTGTGGTGAATACGCTCATCGAACGGCCGATACAGGCCTGGGCGGGGCTGGGGGTACTGGCCGCAGGCGGACTGGCCTTTTTCCTGTTTAAGCGCTTGTTTGGAGGCCGGAAAGCGCAAACGGCCTAATCGCGAAAGACCCGCTTCATAACAATAGAAAATTCAGGGAATAGATTTCAATGATCCAGTCTGGTGATTTTGGCCATATTCGTTTACTTTTCCCAATGATATAGTTTTTTGCCCTTTGCTGCTTTTCGGAAAACCGGCACCTTTGCATCGCCAAAACAACATACTCATGCTAAAAGACAAGATCAGGCAACTGGCTAAGGCCTACCATCAGGACGTTATCGGAATACGCCGGCGTATTCACGAGCATCCGGAGTTGTCATTCCAGGAAGTGGAAACAGGGAAGCTCATAGCAGCGAAACTGGCAGAATATGGTATCCCTTATGAGCACGGCATGGCGGGCAACGGCGTGGTGGGGCTCATCGAGGGGCGCAACGGTAGCGACAGGGTGGTAGCCTTACGCGCCGATATGGACGCCTTGCCTATCGAGGAGGCCAATGAAGTGCCCTACAAGTCGAAAAACCCCGGCGTTATGCACGCCTGCGGCCACGATGTACATACGGCATCCCTGCTCGGCGCCGCCCGCATCCTCAACGAACTGCGCGGGGAATTCGACGGTACCATCAAGCTGATCTTCCAGCCCGGTGAAGAGCTGCTGCCCGGCGGCGCCTCCATCATGATCAAGGAAGGGGTACTGGAAGCACCCCGGCCGGCCAGCATCATCGGCCAGCACGTGCACCCGCCGCTTGCAGCCGGTAAAGTGGGTATGCGCGCCGGGCAATATATGGCCTCCGCCGACGAGCTCTATGTGACCGTCAAAGGGCGCGGCGGCCACGGCGCGCTGCCCCACGACTGTATCGACCCCATCGTCATTGCAGCACATATCATCACAGCCCTGCAGCAGGTGGTGAGCCGGAATGCCGACCCGCATACGCCATCAGTCGTCACCTTCGGTTATATCGCATCCAAGGGCGGTGCAACCAATATCATCCCCAATGAAGTGCGGATGGAAGGCACGTTCCGGACCATGGACGAAACCTGGCGCTTCCGGGCGCACGAGCTGATGAAAAAAATGGCAGAAAGCATCGCTGAAGGCATGGGGGGCTCCTGTGATTTCGTCATCGATGTCGGCTATCCGGTACTGGCCAATGACGAAGCCCTGACCCAAAAAGTGCGGTCCTGCGCGGAAGAATACCTCGGCCCCGAAAACGTCGTCGAGCTGCCGCCCCGTATGACTGCCGAAGACTTCGCCTATTTCTCCCAGCAACTGCCTGCCTGTTTTTACCGCCTGGGCACCGGCAACCCCGGCAAGGGCATTACCTCGCCGATCCACACCAATACCTTCGATATCGATGAGCAATGCCTCGAGCTGAGCATCGGGCTCATGGCCTGGCTGGCCCTGAAGGAGCTGGAGGGGTAGTTGGAGGGCGGTTTTATGGCTTCACGGTTAGGCGTATCCTGACAATGGAGCTATGAGGCAATGAAGCCATGATATTTCCGCTAATACGCCACATCCAGCGGTGGTTCCGTCATGATATGTGCGATGGGGCGCAGGTTCATCCACCATTGTTTAACGGGGCGTTCGTACCCCGTTTCCACCATCTCGGGCCAGCGGGCCATGTCGACGAAATCGACTTTGCCCTTTTGCAGGCCGATAAAGGAGACGGGCTTCCGGTTCTCGAGGCATTCGGTGATAAGGAATTCCATACAAAGCTTGGCGAGCCTGATGGCCAGGATACGGTCGAAAGGGGAGGGGTCGCCCCCTTGCTGGAGGTGGCCCAATATAGCCTGGCGGACATCGTAGAGGTGGCCCCCTTCTTCTTCGAACAGGGCGGCCATAAAGCCGGTGTTATACAGGGAGTTCGCCTTTTCATTCCGGATCATCAGGCCGAGGCGTTTCCCTTTGGAGAAGCCGTCGACGAGGTGGTCCAGGTCTTTTTGCAGGTCGGACAGCGTGACGCCTTCCTCGTGCAGGTATACCCGTTCGGCGCCTGTAGCGATGCCGCTTACCAGGGCCAGGTAACCGCAGTACCTGCCCATTACCTCCACTACGAAACACCGCTTGGAGGCCACCGCCGATTGTTTGATCTTATCCACCACCTGTACAATATTGTTCAGGGCCGTATCGGAGCCGATACTGCGTTCCGAACCGGGCAGGTTGTTGTTGATGGTGGCCGGCAGGCATACCATAGGGATATTGAAGGCCGGGAAATCGCCTCGCTTCTGGTACATATTGTGAATGGCCTGATACCCCGACCAGCCGCCGATCATGAGTAAGGCGTCGATCTGGTATTCTTCGATCTTACGCGCCAGGGCGTAGTAGTCGGTGCCGGTAAGGGGACGGCGGTTGGTGCCAAGCTCGGCGCCGCCGGTGGTGGTCCAGCCGGCTACGCTCATCCATTCCATTTCCTTGACCTTACCCTGGATCAGCCCGTGGAAGCCATCCTTGACGCCGAGCATGACATGCCCGCCGTCGAGCCCGATACGAACGGCCGTGAGGGCAGCGGTGTTCATGCCCGCCGCCGGGCCGCCGCCGTGCAGTACCGCGATCCTCAGGCGGCGTTGCTTGGGCGTGGGGTTGGTGGGCAGGGCGCGGATCATCACTTTCAGGGTGTCGTATGCGTCGTTGAAGCCCCCGCCGCGCAGGCTCATGGCCTGGTCGTAGTCACCCGACTGTATCAGCGTCCGTATCCTTTGGGTGGTGTCGACGCATTCCATCAGGGGTGGGGTGATGATGTCGTTTTCCTGGACGCCGACCAGCAGCGGCTCATCTTCCGGATTGCTGTTGGCGATGATCTCGATGGCCTTAACACCCAGCATAGTGGTCATGTAGCGGTCGTAGGCGCTGGGAGCGCCGCCGCGTTGTACGTGCCCCAGGATGGTGATCCGGGTATCTTCGCCGAGCCGTTCTTCCAGTACCTGCTGCACATAGTGGCTGCTGATCCGGCTCCCTTCCGTGTCCTTGGCCCCTTCTGCCAGGATGACGATGCTGTCGCGCCGCCCGGCTTCGCGGCCGGCTTTTAGCAGAGCGCACATGTTGTCTTCCCATTCCCCCGGCTTGGGCGGCGATTCCGGTATAAAGACCCAGTCGGCCCCGCAGGCCAGTCCGGCCATCAGGGCGAGGTAGCCGCAATTGCGGCCCATCACTTTTACGACGAAGGTGCGCTGGTGGCTGGCCGCGGTACTGATGATCGCATCTACGGCTTCGGTGATCCGGTGCAGGGCCGTGTCGGCCCCGATCGTCATATCCGTTCCCGACATATCGTTGTCGATGGAACCGACTAGTCCGGTGATGAATATGGAGGGGTGCTTATCGGCCAGGCCCTGCTCGATCTCTCCGCGTTTTACAAGTTCCTGGACGTGGTCTTTCCATTCCTGGCGCACGATGTTGGCGCCGGTCAGGCTACCGTCGCCTCCGATCACGACCAGTGCGTCTATGCCGCGGGTGATCAGGTTGTGGACGGCGATGCGCCGGCCTTCCAGGGTGCGGAATTCATCAGACCGGGCCGACCCGATAACGGTGCCGCCTTTGTGCAAGATGCCTCCAACGGAAGACCAGTCCATCTTTTTGATGTAGTGCCCCCCCTGGATCATACCTTTATACCCTTCGTAGATGGCATATACGTCGAAACCTTTATGGATGGCCGCCCTTACCGCCGCCCTTACGGCAGCGTTCATCCCCTGGGCATCACCTCCACTGGTTAGTACAGCTATGGATTTTTTATCTGACATGGGTGTCCTTTTTGTTATTTTTACACTAAGTACGTGAAAAAAGGCTTTTGCCTGAAATCTTTCCGGGCAAATTATCCTGCAAAGATGAGAATTTCCCTGAAGTTGTATTCACAGGAAAGCGGTGTTCTCGGGGCAATCGCATTCAAAATAGTATTCTTCATCTTGCGCAGGCACGAATGTGAAAAGGCGCTGCGCTTCTGGAATGCTTGGATGGAACCTGGCAGAAAACCTCGCCTTGAATTGTAGCCAAAGCTGCGCCGGCGGCGGCTTTTTTGGTTCGTTTTTTTGGCCGCCCAAAAAATGAACGGAAGGGTTTGGCCAAAATCCCGAAAATACCGATTTTCACAGTGTTAAACCACACTTATGGCCCAGCACCGCTACCAGAAACTTGCATTCATCTTGGTTTTTTTTCTGATATCCCGGGCCGCCGCTGCCCAGAGCGCTGCAACAGCGCAACTGCTGCCCGGCCAGGAAGTCGTGTATACCGGCATCTACCTGATGAACCTGTACGACCTGAACATCAATGAGCATTCTTTTTACGCGGATTTCTACATTTGGTTCAAATGGCAGGGCGAGCGCGACCCCATGAATATCGAGTTCGTCAATGCCGTGGAAAAGTGGGGGTTCACCCAGAACGATTTCCATGAGGAACCCCTGGAGCTGCCCGACGGGTTCCACTATAACGGCATGCGCATCGAAGGGCGTTTCTATCACCCTTTCGATTTGTACAATTTCCCGCTGGACCGCCATCAACTGGGTATTCACATCGAAAACGTAGATTACCAGCAGGACTCGCTGGCCTACTTGCCGGATAGCGCTGCGGCCTTCGTCAGAGAAGATTTCCAGATGCCGGGCTGGAACATAGGAGGCGCCACGATGGAGTCGCAGTCCAACCTGTACAAGACCAATTTTGGGGAAACTGGCAAAACAGCCGCGGCTTTCAGCAATTTTACCTTCAAACTGAACATCGCCCGGCCCATCAGTTATTTCCTGCTCAAGCTGATGCTTCCCCTGCTCATCGTGATCATCGCCAGCCTGGGAGCCTTGTTTATACATCCCGCACAGCTCGATGCCCGCATTTCCCTGCCTATCGGCGGGCTGCTCAGCGCCGTTTTCCTGCAGCAGTCATACAGCTCCGCCCTTCCCGATGTGGGCTATATGGTGCTCATGGACAAGATCTACCTTGTCAGCTTCGGCCTGATCGTTGCGATCATGCTGCGCGCCATACTGGTGGGCAACCAGGTGGCCATACAAAAAAAGAAGGAAGTGGACACCGCGGCCCTGAAGCGGGCCGACCGGCGCCTGGCCTGGTGGGGGATAGGATTTTTCATCGTTCTGGTGCTGGGCCTGCTGCTGGCCAGCAGCCTGCGTGCATCGGGGCGAATGTAGCTGTTTTTTCGGACAGGATTTCAACTGTGGCGACACACTTGATTGAACTATCCCGGAAAACCCGGGCAAACCTGCAAACCTGTAACCTGCCGGGAAGACTGGGTGAGGGGGAGACGAGGTGAGTGGGAGAACCTATAGGCCCAACCCTGTAACTTGTAACCCTGCAACCTGCAACCTGTAACAATTTGCGTCGCCTTCCGTATTGAGGGTATTGTCAGTAAGTATTAAATACCCGAAGATATGGCCAAATTACTCATCGTTGACGACGAGCAGAACATCAGGCGCACGCTGAAAGAGATACTGGAATTCGAACAGTACGAAGTGGATGAAGCTTCTGATGGCGTAGAATGCCTGGCCCGGCTTAAACAGCAGAAATACGACGTCATTATCCTCGACATCAAGATGCCGAAAATGGACGGCATGGAAGCGCTGGAGCGCATACAGATCCTGACGCCCGACACTCCGGTGGTCATGATCTCGGGCCATGCCAACATCGATACGGCCGTGGAGGCCGTCAAAAAGGGCGCTTTCGATTTTATCTCAAAGCCGCCCGACCTCAACCGCCTGCTCATCACCATCCGCAATGCAATGGACAAATCGAACCTCATCACCGAGACGAAAGTGCTGCAGCGGAAAGTGGCCCGGGCCCGGGTGCAGGAGATCATCGGCGAGTCGGGCAGCATCCAACAGGTGCGGGACACCATCGAGCGCGTCGCTTCCACTGATGCGCGCGTGCTCATCCTGGGGCCCAATGGCACAGGCAAGGAGTTGGTGGCCCGCTGGCTCCACGAGCAAAGCACCCGGGCCGGGCAGCAGATCGTGGAGGTCAACTGTGCCGCTATCCCATCCGAGCTGATAGAAAGCGAGCTTTTTGGCCATGAGAAAGGCGCTTTCACCTCCGCCATTAAGCAGCGCATCGGCAAGTTCGAGCAGGCCAACGGCGGCACCCTTTTCCTCGATGAGATCGGCGATATGAGCCTTTCCGCACAAGCCAAGGTGCTGCGCGCGCTCCAGGAGAACACCATCACCCGCGTCGGCGGCGACAAGGAGATCCGTGTGGATGTGCGCGTGGTGGCGGCCACCAACAAAGACCTGAGGCGTGAGATCGCCGCCGGGCGTTTCCGCGAAGACCTATACCACCGCCTGGCCGTCATCATCATCAACGTGCCGGCGCTCAACGACAGGAAGGAGGATATACCGATGCTCGCCAAACATTTTATCGCTCAGATTTGTAATGAATACGGCGCCGGGCCCAAGGAGGTCACGGAAGAAGCCCTGGCCCAGCTGCAAAAGGTAAACTGGACGGGCAACATTCGCGAACTGCGCAACGTTATTGAACGCCTCATCATCCTGAGTGGCAATGTCATCGGCGAAGAAGATGTGAGGCGCTATGTGATGCCCGACGCGGCGGCGGCGCCCAACCAGCTCCGGCGCCTGTTCGATCAGTTTGACGACAAGGAGGCCTTGTATCAATTCATTGAAGAGGAATTTGCGAGCTACAAGGCTATACAAGCTTGACAAAACGGGATAAAAGATTTAACTAGGAAAGCCTGTCCTCTAACGACAGGCTTTTTTGCGCTGGAACGCGGGCCTCTGGCCCGCAGTATGCATAGGAACACGGGCCTCTGGCCCGTAACAAGAGGATAACCCCCTCAAAAGGCTTTTTGATTTCATGGGCTGCAGGCCCGTGGTCCAAAAACAACCAATTGATCAAAACCACAGTTATGGTACAAGAGAATGTTCAAAAACAGCAGATGAAGTCGTGGGGCAGGCAGGTAAAAGGAGAGAATTCCTGGACGATGTTCAAAGTGATTTCCGAATTGGTGGAAGGCTTTGAAACGCTGAATGAAATGGGGCCCTGCGTATCCATTTTCGGCTCGGCCCGCACCCAACCCGACAGCCCTTATTATAAAAAAGCAGTAGATATCGCACGCCTGCTCACCGAAGCGGGGTACGGCGTCATCACCGGCGGCGGCCCCGGCATCATGGAAGCCGGCAACAAAGGCGCCCACCTGTATGGCGGCCGCTCCGTAGGCCTCAACATCGACCTGCCCTTCGAGCAGGGCTTCAACAAATACATCGACGCCGATGCCAACCTCAGCTTCCGCTACTTTTTCGTGCGTAAAGTCATGTTCGTCAAATACGCCCAGGCCTTCGTGGCCCTGCCCGGCGGTTATGGCACCATGGACGAACTGTTCGAGACCCTGACCCTGGTGCAGACCAAAAAGATCACCAAGGTGCCGGTCGTCCTGGTCGGCTCCGAATTCTGGAGCGGCCTCAAGGAATGGATCAAACTGGCCATGCTGGAGCAAAATAACAATATCAACGTCGAAGACCTCGACCTCATGCCGATCACCGACAGCCCCGAGGAAGTGGTGCGCATCATCAACGAATTCTACGCCGAGAAGGGCGACCAGCTCAGCCCGAACTATCAGCTGTAAACCCGTACCTCCAATCCCGGCCAGCCGGGACAGGCACTTCCGGTTGGAGAAGCAACCCGTACCTCCAACCTTCGGGTTGGAGAAGCAACCCGTACCTCCAATCCCGGCCAGCCGGGACAGGCACTTCGGGTTGGAGAAGCAACCCGTACCTCCAATCCCGGCCAGCCGGGACAGGCACTTCGGGTTGGAGAAGCAACCCGTACCTCCAACCTTCGGGTTGGAGAAGCAACCCGTACCTCCAACCTTCGGGTTGGAGAAGCAACCCGTACCTCCAACCTTCGGGTTGGAGAAGCAACCCGTACCCGTACCTCCAATCCCGGCCAGCCGGGACAGGCACTTCCGGTTGGAGAAGCAACCTACTCCAATCAGAAGATTGGAGGTACGGTTCGGCTGCGCAACGAGCTGGGGCAACTCATCGAAACGCGCCAGCTGGACGGCTGTTGTCGTTTTGAGCCGTCCTCGTTACGTAGTATCGAAGCCTGTAATATTTTACCGCGCATATTGAAACCCTGGCATGATTTTTCCGTAATATTGCAGAGTTCATCGTTTCTGCTGCCTGGCCTCTTTGAGCCTGAAGGGCCAGTAGATACCTTCTTTTTGATCCCCTTGTTCCCGAAAACGAGCAGATTCAATTCCCCCCTTTATTTAGAAAACTGGAAAAGATACTGAAGGCTTATGTAATGTGGCTATAGCTCATACGGCTCCGCTGTTAGGCTGCTGCATGCAGGTCCTATGTTTTTATTAACAATGAAAATTGACCGTTATGAGATTAGGATTACTTACACTTTCCCTTCTGTGGGCAGTTACTTTTTCATTTGGGCAGGCCCAGGCGCCACAACAAAACAAACAAAGTACAGGCTATTGGCTGGGCCCCGACGCGACGGTTTGGGTAGGCGAAGCTGCGCCGGCCAGTGCTGTTGAAGCTGCGCCCCCCGTTCACCCTGGCCGGCCTGCCGGAGGGGAAGGCAGAGACCCTGACCCCTGTACACTCAGCTTCTATGATGGCTTTGAATCCGGGTCTTATTCCCCCACCTGGGTAGACGCTGGAGGAAGCTACACCAGATCCGTGGATATGGTGACCCCCGCTGTTGGCAATTACAGCCTCACCCAAACCGGCTCTTCTGGCCACATCTCGGGGCTTCTGGCTACTTTTGCTCCTGCTCAGCCCAGTGAAATATCATGGTGGGTTCGGCCAACAAACTATACTACAACACATGCCTATTGTGTCATCGGCGATGAAAACACACCCAGTAACCTGGGTATCGTTTTCTGTTATTATTCCAGCGCCAACAACCTGAGGTTTTTTTCGAGTTCTGCTGCTGTTATTAATTTTCCCGCCACGGTCAATATCTGGTATTTTATAGAGCTTAAGAATATTGATTGGGACAATAAAAGCTTTGACGTTTATATAAACGGCAACCTGGTCCAGGCGGATTTCCCTTTCCGCAGCCAGGCGTCAACCAGCGTCTCCAGAGTATACCTCTATAACCTGACGTTAAACGCAACGACAAAATACGATGACATTAAGATCGGCTGCGGCGAAGCAGCCGACCCCTGCGCCAACGATACAGAAGCGCCCGGCATCTCCTGCCCGGGCACCATCAGCCCTGCCGTACTGGGCCCGAATAACTGCAGCAATACCTTGCCGGATTATACGCCCTATGTGTCCGTCGACGACAACTGCGATGAGAACCCGGCAATAACGCAGAGCCCAGCATCAGGTACCGTGATCACCGGCGTGCAGGACGTTATCGTGACCGTCACAGCAACCGATGCATCATCGAACAGCAGTTCCTGCACCTATACCGTCCCGCATGTGGACGTAACGGCGCCCAACCCGGTGTGCAAAACCACTACGGTGTACCTCAACCCTTACGGTTATTACATCCTGCAGGATGAAGACGTGCTGGACATGGGCCTTTCGTCAGACAACTGCGGAGAAGTGTCTGTTACGAGCTTCAGCCCTTCCTTTTTGACTTGTTTCGACCTGGGCAGTACGCGCTCCGTCACGGTGAATGTAGAAGACGAATCGGAAAACCCGGCCAGCTGTACGGCCATGATCACGGTAGCTGCCGGCACGGGCCTTCCCGAACCCTGGGATGATGACAACATCGGCAACGCCGGCCCTGGCAATAGCTATTCCTACCACCCCTGCGAATACGAATTCACCATCAATGCCGGCGCCAACAACAACGGGCTGGGCAGCGACAATATGGCCTTCATCGAGAAGGAGATGTGCGGCGACTTCGAGCTCACGGCGCATATCATAAGCATCACGCCCAACGGATATGCGGGCCTGATGGTGCGGGAGAGCGATGCAGCGGGCAGCAAGATGGTGGGCATGTACACCAACCTGTCCAACCTGGTGCGCTGGGAAGCGCGCGTACTAACGGGCGTCAGCAAATCGGTAGGCTTTTATAACAAGCCATTGCCCTACTGGCTGCGGCTGGTGCGGCAGGGCAACTGGTTCTATGGCTTCGCCTCGCACGACGGTATCACCTACACCTTCGTCACGGCCCAGCAGGTGCCGATGAGCGACTGCCTGGACATCGGCCTGACAGCCTTCAGCAACATCCCGGGCTCGGTAGCCACGGCAGTATTCGGCGATGTGAATTGCGGGGAAGAAGAAGAGGGGCCTGGTATCGTGCAGTTGCCTGCTACGGAAGTGGACAATGGGGGCATAGCGCGCAACATCAGCCTGTACCCGAACCCTGCGCGGGATGTGGTGACGCTAACCCGTACCAGTAGCTCCGAGCTTCTGCTCGGAGAAGCAACCTACTCCAATCAGAAGATTGGAGGTACGGTACGGCTGCGCAACGAGCTGGGGCAACTCATCGAAGAGCGCCAGCTGGACGAACCCCTGGAGCGCCTGGAGTGGGACATCAGCCAGCTGCGCCCGGGCCTGTACTTCATGGAAGTGCTGGAAGAAGGGCAGGCGCCGCAGGTGCTGCGCTTTGTGAAGGCGGAGTAGAATATAAGAGTTGAGAAGTTCAGGAAGTTGAGGAGGTTGAGAGGGGTGAAAAAGTTGAGCCTTTCGTACTCAACCCTCTTAACCCCCTAAACTTTCTAACCCCTCTCAACCTAAAAACAGCGCCACCTCTGGGGTTTCCGGGGGTGGCGCTGTTGCGTTATTAGCCCGGCTTTCCAAATTTGAACCCATTGAAAAAGAACATATTTTTTGAAACCCCTGGCTTATTTTTCCGTATTGAGTTGCACATTGTCCCTTGAACCGTATTATTTTGCTGAATCCTCCCCCCCCCCGAATGCATTACGGCAATTCCCCTCATTCCCAAAAACACATCAGATATTTCACGCCCCCTCAGAAACATTCTTTTCTTATTTAAAAACCTTAAAACCAGGTATTTATGAGACTTTCTTTTCTCACAACTATTTTTTTATTAGTTATTGCTCCATCCTTCGGGCAATCCCTGCCGCAAAACGGCGGCAGCGCAAACCCCTCCGGCCAAAACCTGAGCTCAGAAAGCGGCTATTGGCTGGATGCGAATGGCCTTGATATCAGAACTCGCCCGGCTGCTGAGGCCATCACTACTAAACGCCTGGCGCCCATTCCCTCGGCACGGCCGTCGAGGGGGGAAGGCAGAGACCCGGATCCTTGCACGCCCGCTTTGTATGATGGCTTCGAATCCGGCAGCTACTCGCCAACTTGGGTGCATGCCGGAGGAAGCTACACCCGGTCTGTCGATATGGTGGATCCCGCTGTTGGGAATTACAGCCTCACGCAGACAGGGGGTTCAAGCCATTACGAGGGGCTTCTGGGTTCCTTTGCCCCTGCTCAGCCAGCTGAGATGTCGTGGTGGGTTCAGCCAAAGTCGGGTGATTATGCTGGCGCCTATGTGGTAATCGGGGACGAGAATACGCCCAGTAACTTTGGCATACTGTGGTTTTATTACTACTATTATCAAAATGGGTTCCGTTTTTACGCAAACGGCTCAAACGATATTCTTATCCCGGCAAGCATCAACAACTGGTATTTCGTCGAGATCAGGGATATCGACTGGACGAATAAAAACTTTGATATTTACATAAACGGTAACCTGATCCAATCGAATTTCCCCTTCCGAAGCCAGGCCTCAACCAGTGTCTCCAGAGTATACCTCTATAATCTGTCTTCTATTTCTACAGCGAAATACGATGACATCAATATCGGATGCGGCGAAGCAGCCGACCCCTGCGCCAACGATACGGAAGCGCCCGGCATCTCCTGCCCGGGCACCATCAGCCCTGCCGTACTGGGCCCGAATAACTGCAGCAATACCTTGCCGGATTATACGCCCTATGTGTCCGTCGACGACAACTGCGATGAGAACCCGGCAATAACGCAGAGCCCAGCATCAGGTACCGTGATCACCGGCGTGCAGGACGTTATCGTGACCGTCACAGCAACCGATGCATCATCGAACAGCAGTTCCTGCACCTATATCGTCCCGCATGTGGACGTAACGGCGCCCAACCCGGTGTGCAAAACCACTACGGTGTACCTCAACCCCTACGGTTATTACATCCTGCAGGATGAAGACGTGCTGGACATGGGCCTTTCGTCAGACAACTGCGGAGAAGTGTCTGTTACGAGCTTCAGCCCTTCCTTTTTGACTTGTTTCGACCTGGGCAGTACGCGCTCCGTCACGGTGAATGTAGAAGACGAATCGGAAAACCCGGCCAGCTGTACGGCCATGATCACGGTAGCTGCCGGCACGGGCCTTCCCGAACCCTGGGATGATGACAACATCGGCAACGCCGGCCCTGGCAATAGCTATTCCTACCACCCCTGCGAATACGAATTCACCATCAATGCCGGCGCCAACAACAACGGGCTGGGCAGCGACAATATGGCCTTCATCGAGAAGGAGATGTGCGGCGACTTCGAGCTCACGGCGCATATCATAAGCATCACGCCCAACGGATATGCGGGCCTGATGGTGCGGGAGAGCGATGCAGCGGGCAGCAAGATGGTGGGCATGTACACCAACCTGTCCAACCTGGTGCGCTGGGAAGCGCGCGTACTAACGGGCGTCAGCAAATCGGTAGGCTTTTATAACAAGCCATTGCCCTACTGGCTGCGGCTGGTGCGGCAGGGCAACTGGTTCTATGGCTTCGCCTCGCACGACGGTATCACCTACACCTTCGTCACGGCCCAGCAGGTGCCGATGAGCGACTGTCTGGACATCGGCCTGACAGCCTTCAGCAACATCCCGGGCTCGGTAGCCACGGCAGTATTCGGCGATGTGAATTGCGGGGAAGAAGAAGAGGGGCCTGGTATCGTGCAGTTGCCTGCTACGGAAGTGGACAATGGGGGCATAGCGCGCAACATCAGCCTGTACCCGAACCCTGCGCGGGATGTGGTGACGCTAACCCGTACCAGTAGCTCCGAGCTTCTGCTCGGAGAAGCAACCTACTCCAATCAGAAGATTGGAGGTACGGTACGGCTGCGCAACGAGCTGGGGCAGATCCTCGAAACGCGCCAGCTGGACGAGCCCCTGGAGCGCCTGGGCTGGGACGTCAGCCAGCTGCGCCCGGGCCTGTACTTCATGGAAGTGCTGGAAGAAGGGCAGGCGCCGCAGGTGCTGCGCTTTGTGAAGGCGGAGTAAGTACCCCACGATTTTAATCGTGGAGGTAGTATAAGCAAAAACAAACGACAGCAGCCACCTGTAAACCACACAGGTGGCTGTTGTCGTTTTGAGCCGTCCTGGTTACGTAGTATCGAAGCCTGTAATATTTTACCGGGCATATTGTAACCCTGGCGGGATTTTTCCGTAATATTGCAAGGATTATCGTATCTGCTGTTTAAGCCTGAACGGCCAGCAGATATTTTCTTTTAAGAGCTTGTTTGGAGGCCGCATTTAGCCCAAAGGGTGGCCTCCAAACAAGCTCTGAATCCCCCTGTTCCCAAAAGCGAACAGATTCAATTCCCCCCCCCCTCTTATAAAACTCGAAAAAATACTGAAGGCGATGAGCTCGTACTGTGACTGCAGCTCCGTGTATCCTCTGTGCGGCTCTGTGTCCGAAATCAGAGCTTTCCGGAGTATGCTCAGCCGTATGATAATTAGCCACCTCCGGCAAAATTTTGCTTCCGGAGCATTTTTGGCAGCAGGCTGATAGTAAAAAAGTTAATGCGAAAAATTCATAACAAAACATGCAAAAGATTGACATCCGCCATTTCATGGTTTTTCTTTTCAGCATCCTTTTAGGATGCTTTGGAACCTTGAGTCCAAATCTCCTTTTCGGGCAGGTAACCGTAACCTTTAATTACACCGGCAACATGCAAAGCTGGACGGTGCCTGCTGGCGTCACCAGTGTTACCGTCGAGGCCTGGGGCGCCCAGGGCCAAACCAATGCCGGCGGCAACGTGGCCGGCGGCCTGGGCGGTTATGCTACCGGCGCGCTGGCCGTTACTCCAGGGCAGATATTGTACATTTTCGTCGGTGGCGGCGGCGCCCAAAGTACAACGGGTGGCTACAACGGCGGCGGCAATGCAGGCTATTCCGACTGTGCCACTGCTCGGGCCGGCGGCGGCGGCGGTGCTTCCGACGTCCGGGCCGGGGGCACGGGCCTCAGTAACCGGGCAATCGTCGGCGCCGGTGGTGGCGGAGCGGGCGGCAATAGAGTATTTGGCTGTGGCCGGGGCACCGGTGGCGGTGGCGGCGCCGGCTGGTACGGCGGCGGCGGCGGAGCGGGCTGGCCGTATGAAAGCAACACTTTACCCACCGGGGGCACCCAAATCGGGGGTGGTATCGGAGGGACATCGACATACTGGTATAGTAATAACGGAAATGCCGGGGTCTTCGGGCAAGGAGGTAATGGAGGAAATGAGATTCAATCCGCCCAGGCCGGAGACGGAACTGCCCAGCCCGGCGGCGCCGGCGGCGGGCTTACCGGTGGAAACGGGCTGTATGATGTCAACTGGACGGGCCAGAGCGGCGCCGGCGGTTCTTCCTATATCGGCGGGGTCGCCAATGGCAGCACCACCCCCGGCCAGCGCAGTGGAAATGGGCTGGTAAAGATCACTTATGTCGACCTGTGCACCAATGATACGCAGGCGCCGGGCATCTCCTGCCCGGGAAACATCAGCCCGGCTGTGCTGGACCCCAATACCTGCACCAACGCTTTGCCGAATTATACCTCTTTTGCGTCCGTGAACGACCTCTGCGATGCGAACCCGGCCTTGAGCCAGAGCCCCGCGCCCGGCACCATTATTACCGGTGTTCAGAATGTCATCGTTACCATCACAGCAACAGATGCCTCCTCCAACAGCAGTTCCTGTACGTATATCGTGCAGCATGTGGATAATACTCCTCCTAACGCCTCCTGCCAGAATGTTACCGTGCAGCTCAATGCCGGTGGCAATGCTTCTATAACTGCGGCACAGGTGAATAACGGTTCGAGCGACGCCTGCGGCATCAGCGGGCTTAGCGTATCGCCCAGCTCATTTAGCTGTGCCAACGTCGGGGCCAATCCCGTCACCCTTACCGTAACAGACGTCAACGGCAATTCGAGTACCTGTGGCGCCAGTGTTACGGTAGAAGATAAACTTCCACCGTCGTTAACGTGCGTGAGCGCTTATACCGTTGAATTGGATGCCAGTGGAAGCTTTGTTATTTACGACGCAAGTTATGTATTTCAAAACATATTCAGCAGTGTATCTGACAATTGCCA
Source organism: Lewinellaceae bacterium (assembly GCA_020636255.1). Classification (GTDB taxonomy): domain Bacteria; phylum Bacteroidota; class Bacteroidia; order Chitinophagales; family Saprospiraceae; genus JACJYE01. The sequence goes on along the minus strand of JACJYE010000003.1, from coordinate 396,069 downwards.
GGTGAACTATGGTGTTGTATTCTTATCCAAGACTAATTATTCCTGTGATGATTTGGGGGAGAACTTGGTGCTTTTCGCTGTTAACGACGTAGCCGGCAATCAGGCTTCTTGCGTAACTACGATCAATGTGACTGACCCATTAACTACTTGCAACCAGCCTCCGGTTGCCGATTGCAAGAATATTACAGTAGACGCCGATGCCAATTGTCAGGGTACGGCGGCAGGGTCCTACGACCCGGATGAGGATTTCAATGATGAGTCCCGATAGACCCGGATGAGGATATGGAGAGAAATTATCAGTTCTCAACAATTACGGTCCAGGACAACGCCGCGCCTTCCTGCCAGATAGGGTACGACCAACGTGACGGTAACGGTGAGCGATGGAGAGAAATATGATCAGTGTACTGCAACACGGTGACGGATGTGAACGGCAATTCTTACGGTCCAGGACAACGCCGCGCCGACAGCTTCCTGCCAGAACGTAACGGTACAGCTCAATGCCGGCGGCAGCGCCTCCGTCACGGTAACTCAGGTGAACAACAACTCCACAGATAACTGCGGCATGTGGCGCCGATCCTTCAGCTGCGCCAACGTGGGCCTCAGCCGTTACGCTGACGGTGACGGATGTGAACGGCAATACCTGTTCCGCTGTGACGGTGCAGGACAACGCCGCGCCGACAGCTTCCTGCCAGAACGTAACGGTACAGCTCAACGCCGGCGGCAGCCGTAACGCGGCGTGCCAGCCTGGTGTATCGCCGAATGCTGCGCCAACGTGGCAACGCCGTTACGCTGACGGTGACGGATGTGAACGGCAATGTTCCGCTACTGTGACGGTACAGGACAACATCGCACCGACAGCTTCCTGCCAGAACGTAACGGTACAGCTCAACGCCGGCGGCAGCGCTTCCGTCACTGCCACTCAGGTGAATAACGGCTCGAGTGATAACTGTGGCATCGCCAGCCTTTCGGCCAGCCCCAGTAGCTTCGACTGTGGAGACATCGGCTCGAACACCGTGACGCTGACGGTGACGGACGTAAATAATAACAGCAGCAGTTGTACGGCTAACGTTACGGTAGAAGACAACATAGCGCCGGACCCGGTATGCCTGGCCAACACAGTATACCTGGACCCCAGCGGGCATTACACCCTGCTGGATACGGACGTGCTGGATTTCGAGGCCACCACGGATAATTGCGGGGAATTCTACGTATCCGCGATAGGCGCTGAGACATTCGACTGCGATGATGCCGATCAAACCTTTACGGTGCCCGTTACCGTCAGCGACGGCTCGGGCAACACAACACAGTACCAACTGCGATGCGACGATAACAGTGGAAGTGGGCAAAGCCCTACCGGCGCCGTGGTCCAGCCAGGACATCGGCAACCCCGGGCCGGGCAACACGTATGAATTCGACCCCTGCGCGGAGCCGCCGGCCTTCACGATAGTGGCCGGGGCGGCGAACAACCAGCTGAGCAGTGACAACATCGCTTACATCCAGCAGCAGCTGTGCGGCGACTTCCAGGCCACGGTGAAGGTAGAGGGTATCACGGCGAATGGCTTTGCCGGCCTGCTGGCCCGCGAGAGCGGCGCTGCGGGCAGCAAGGAAGTGGGCATGTATACGAACCTGCAGAACCTCATCCGCTGGGAAACGCGAACGGTAACGGGTGCGAACAAGACGGTGAACTTCTACAACAAACCGCTGCCGTACTGGTTGCGGTTGGTGCGCCAGAGCGGTTGGTTCCTGGGTTACTACTCGTTCGACGGGGTGAACTTCCAGATCGTGGCGGCGCAGCCGCTGTCGCTGAACGCCTGCCTGGAGGTGGGCTTCGGGGCCTTTACCAACATCCCGGGCTCGCCGGCGGTGGCGGTGTTCAGCAATGTGACGGTGAGTGGCGGAGTGCTGCCGGTAGTGACGGCGCCGATAGGGCAGGAAGTGGAGCCGGGAGCAGCGGTACGCACGCTGAGCCTGTACCCGAACCCTGCGCAGGGCATGGTGACGCTAACCCGTACCCGTAGCTCCGAGCTTCTGCTCGGAGAAGCAACCTACTCCAATCAGAAGATTGGAGGTACGGTACGGCTGCGCAACGAGCTGGGGCAGATCCTCGAAACGCGCCAGCTGGACGAACCCCTGGAGCGCCTGGAGTGGGACATCAGCCAGCTGCGCCCGGGCCTGTACTTCATGGAAGTGCTGGAAGAAGGGCAGGCGCCGCAGGTGCTGCGCTTTGTGAAAGCGGAGTAAGGTACCCCACGATTTTAATCGTGGAGGTAGCCTAAATACACAGCGCCATCTTTGTAAGCACAGAGATGGCGCTGTTGTATTGAGGCAGTCCAAACAAGCTCTTAAACTAATACGTTGCCGGAACGCTCGGTTTCGGGCTCGTTTTGGAGGCGTGAAAATAGAAATTCAGGGCCCGGAGGTATTTGTTGATGATGATATTTTCGTGGTATAGGGTATACACCCGGCGGCGGCCTAACAGGCCAAAACGCGCCCGTTCTTCAAAGCTGAGCATCATCATATTCTCCATGCACCGGGCCAGGCTTTCCGGGTCTTTGCGGCGGCATAAAAAGCCGTTAACGCCGTCTTCTATTACCTGCCGGCAGCCCACATTATCCGTAGCGATCAGAGGCATCTGCATGCTGGCGCCTTCCATCAAAATGCGGGGGACGCCTTCCCGGTAGTAGGTAGGCAAAACCAGGCAATCGGCCTTTTCCAGGTAAGGCCGTACATCTTTGGTAGTCCCCAGGTACCGGATGGCGCCTTCTGCTTCCCACTGCCTGATCTCCTGGTGCGTAATACCGCTTGGGTTATCAGGTTCAAGGAACCCAAGGAGCTGGAATTCGGCCTGATAGCCCTTTTTCCTGACCAGGCGGGCAGCTTCCACAAAATCCCGGACGCCTTTCTCGGCGATCAGGCGGGCAGCCAGTAAAAACTTAAAGCTTCCATTGGTAAGCAGCCCATAAGCATATTGTTGGAAGTGCCTGGTGTTGACCCCTTCGCTGGGCAGGTAGTTTATCTTCGACTCGGAAACAATTCCCAGTTGTGAAAAAATAGAAGCATCGCTTTCGTTGAGGAACCATACCTGATGGGCCTTGCGGAAAGCTATGGCATACAAAGCCCGGGCTAAATAGGTCTTCCAGGAGAGGTGTGTAAATAGCTGCCCCAAACCTGTGACGACAGCGATACTGGGAATATTCAGGTAGGCAGCGGCCAGGGAGCCATAAATATTGGGCTTAATCGTATAATGGAAGATGAAATCGATCTTATACTGTCGGTAGATCTTTATGAATTCGAACAGGCTTTTCAGGTCCTTTACAGGGCTGGATCCGTAATTATCGAGGCTGATGTGCTCGAAATGGCAGCCATAGCCGGCCAGGATGTCGGCATATTCATCAGCAGGAGCTATCGCGAGTACCTGCCATCCTGCCTTTTGCAGCGCCTTGATCAAGCCAAGGCGGAAATTGTATAAACTCCAGGCTGTATTAGCGACAAGGGCTATGGTCGGGGTCTCGTTAATAGCATTCATGAGAATAAGATAGTATGGTAATCTTCAGGCACTGCGCCAGCTTGACAGATAAAGAGGGAGCCAGTAATTGGGATGATTCTTGATGGAACGGCTTACCGGAAGCTCGAGGCGTTCTCTGACTGGATTTTGCATGCAAAAAACGAAATAAAATGAAGTTTTGCAAACGTTGTTCGACTTTTGCTGGCAGGCAGAACAACAATGCAGCGAATGAATAAGAGCTTGTTTAGGGGCCGCCTTTTTTGAGCTAACAAAGCCTGGGTTTCGGCACAACGTTCCAAATGATCGAAGCCCGTAATATTATCCTGGGCATAATGAAACTTTAGCAATTTTTTTTCGTATTATTGCGCAGCTTACTATTTAAAGTAAATAGCCCAAAGGCTGGCCGGCCAATAGGCCGCTTCTATTGATTCCCCTGTTCATAAAAGCGAACAGGCCAAACACTTCCCCCCCTTTTTAGAAAATTGTAAAAGATGCAGAAGGCTTAATAGCTACAGCTGTTTGTGGCACTGTCGTAGTGTGTCCATACAAAGCTGATCTGGTTTGAATTTTCCCATTATCAATACACTTAACAAATGAAAAAAACGGCCCTTTTCCTAACCTTACTATTCTGTTCCGTATTGACGCAGGTACATGCACAACGTATTTTCCGGCACAATGCGGACGACCAGCCCGGCACATTAGGCCACGGGCTCCTGCATGAACAGCAAACCGAACGCCCCGCTGCCGGTAACGGCGGACAAAGGGCCGTGGATATTGCTTTTACCAATTGCCCAACGAACATCACGGTAAATGCCGAAGCCGGAACCTGCGCGGCTACCGTTACCTACCCTGAGCCAACTACGGACGCTCCCTGTGAACCGCTGGCCGGGCCGGAGCTCAATCTGCCGACGCCGTATAATACCAATAATGGGCAAAGAGGCATCATGTTTGATGTCATGGCCGCCAATACGATTACCATCGAACGCTTCGATGCTAACTTGTACTCCGGCACGACTGCCGACTATGAGATCTATTATAAAGCCGGCACCTTCGTTGGGTTCGAAAATGATGGATCAGCGTGGACGAAAATAGGCCCTACGGTTACCATTACCTCATTGGGTAACAATGTGCCTACTCCCATACCTATCGATGTAGATATCGCCATTCCCGCCGGGCAGCGTTATGCCTTTTATATCACCAATACCTTCGGCGGCGGCACGAGCTATACGGATGGAGCGGCCGTTGGCAACTTTCTTGCCGGCGACGCCAACCTGAGCGTGTACGAAGGCGTCGGGAAAAGCTATCCCTTTGGCTTGACCTTTACCGTCAGGAAGTTCAACGGCACCATTTACTACCGTGAAGGAGGTTGTGCTCCCACTTTCACCCAAACCATGGGCCTGGGAAGCGGCGCCAGCTTCCCCGTTGGCACGACTACCGAAACTTATGTTGCAGACGACGGCATGGGCAACACAGCAACCTGCTCTTTCTCCGTGACGGTGCAGGATAACCAGGCGCCTACTGCAATGTGCCAGAATGCTACGGTACAACTCAATGCCGGCGGCAGCGCTTCCGTCACGGCAGCGCAGGTGAACAATAGCTCGAGTGATAATTGCGGCGTCGCCAGCTTGAGTGTGTCGCCGAATACCTTCAGTTGCGCCAACGTCGGGCCCAACGCTGTCACGCTGACGGTGACGGATGTGAACGGCAATTCTGCCTCCTGTTCCGCTACTGTGACGGTCCAGGACAACACCGCGCCTACCGCCTCCTGCCAGAATGTTACCGTGCAGCTCAATGCCGGCGGCAGTGCTTCTATAACTGCGGCTCAGGTAAACAACGGTTCGAGCGACGCCTGCGGCATCGGCGGGCTTAGCGTATCGCCCAGCTCATTTAGCTGTGCCAACGTCGGGGCCAATCCCGTCACCCTTACCGTAACAGACGTAAACGGCAATTCGAGTACCTGTGGCGCCAGTGTTACGGTAGAAGATAAACTTCCACCATCGGTAACGTGCGTGAGCGCTTATACCGTTGAATTGGATGCCAGTGGAAGCTTTGTTATTTACGACGCAAATTATGTATTTCAAAACATATTCAGCAGTCTATCTGACAATTGCCAGGTGAACTATGGTGTTGTATTCTTATCCAAGACTAATTATTCCTGTGATGATTTGGGGGAGAACTTGGTGCTTTTCGCTGTTAACGACGTAGCCGGCAATCAGGCTTCTTGCGTAACTACGATCAATGTGACTGACCCATTAACTACTTGCAACCAGCCTCCGGTTGCCGATTGCAAGAATATTACAGTAGACGCCGATGCCAATTGTCAGGGTACGGCGGCAGGGGCGGATTTCAATGATGAGTCCTACGACCCGGATGAGGATATGCTTACTTTCTCGGTAAGCCCGGCCGGCCCCTACCCGATAGGTACGACCAACGTGACGGTAACGGTGAGCGATGGAGAGAAATATGATCAGTGTACTGCAACAATTACGGTCCAGGACAACGCCGCGCCGACAGCTTCCTGCCAGAACGTAACGGTACAGCTCAACGCCGGCGGCAGCGCCTCCGTCACGGCCGCTCAGGTGAACAATAACTCCAGTGATAATTGCGGCGTTGCCAGCCTGAGTGTATCGCCGAATACCTTCAGCTGCGCCAACGTGGGCGCCAACGCCGTTACGCTGACGGTGACGGATGTGAACGGCAATTCTGCTACCTGTTCCGCCAGTGTGACGGTGCAGGACAACGTCGCGCCGACAGCTTCCTGCCAGAACGTAACGGTGCAGCTCAACGCCGGCGGCAGCGCTTCCGTCACGGTACTCAGGTGAACAATAACTCCAGTGATAACTGCGGCGTTGCCAGCCTGAGTGTATCGCCGAATACCTTCAGCTGCGCCAACGTGGCGCCAACGCCGTTACGCTGACGGTGACGGATGTGAACGGCAATTCTGCTACCTGTTCCGCCAGTGTGACGGTGCAGGACAACATCGCACCGACAGCTTCCTGCCAGAACGTAACGGTACAGCTCAACGCCGGCGGCAGCGCCTCCGTCACGGCCACACAGGTGAATAACGGTTCAGTGATAACTGCGGCATCGCCAGCCTGAGTGTATCGCCGAATACCTTCAGCTGCGCCAACGTGGGCGCCAACGCCGTTACGCTGACGGTGACGGATGTGAACGGCAATTCTGCTACCTGCTCCGCCAGTGTGACGGTACAGGACAACGCCGCACCGACAGCTTCCTGCCAGAACGTAACGGTGCAGCTCAATGCCGGCGGCAGCGCTTCCGTCACGGCCGCTCAGGTGAACAATAACTCCAGTGATAACTGCGGCATCGCCAGCCTGAGTGTATCGCCGAATACCTTCAGCTGCGCCAACGTGGGCGCCAACGCCGTTACGCTGACGGTGACGGATGTGAACGGCAATTCTGCTACCTGTTCCGCCAGTGTGACAGTCCAGGACAACGCCGCGCCGACAGCTTCCTGCCAGAACGTAACGGTACAGCTCAACGCCGGCGGCAGCGCTTCCGTCACTACCGCTCAGGTGAACAATAACGGTTCCAGTGATAACTGCGGCATCGCCAGCCTGAGTGTATCGCCGAATACCTTCAGCTGCGCCAACGTGGGCGCCAACGCCGTTACGCTGACGGTGACGGATGTGAACGGCAATTCTGCTACCTGCTCCGCCAGTGTGACGGTCCAGGACAACGCCGCACCGACAGCTTCCTGCCAGAACGTAACGGTACAGCTCAACGCCGGCGGCAGCGCCTCCGTCACGGCACCTCACACAGGTGAACAACGGTTCGAGTGATAACTGCGGCATCGCCAGCCTGAGTGTATCGCCGAATACCTTCAGCTGCGCCAACGTGGGCGCCAACGCCGTTACGCTGACGGTGACGGATGTGAACGGCAATTCTGCTACCTGCTCCGCCAGTGTGACGGTCCAGGACAACGCCGCACCGACAGCTTCCTGCCAGAACGTAACGGTACAGCTCAACGCCGGCGGCAGCGCCTCCGTCACGGCCGCTCAGGTGAACAATAACTCCAGTGATAACTGCGGCATCGCCAGCCTGAGTGTATCGCCGAATACCTTCAGCTGCGCCAACGTGGGCGCCAACGCCGTTACGCTGACGGTGACGGATGTGAACGGCAATTCTGCTACCTGCTCCGCCAGTGTGACGGTGCAGGACAACGCCGCGCCGACAGCTTCCTGCCAGAACGTAACGGTACAGCTCAACGCCGGCGGCAGCGCTTCCGTCACGGCCGCTCAGGTGAACAATAACTCCAGTGATAACTGCGGCGTCGCCAGCCTGAGTGTATCGCCGAATACCTTCAGCTGCGCCAACGTGGGCGCCAACGCCGTTACGCTGACGGTGACGGATGTGAACGGCAATTCTGCTACCTGTTCCGCTACTGTGACGGTCCAGGACAACGTTGCGCCGACAGCTTCCTGCCAGAACGTAACGGTACAGCTCAACGCCGGCGGCAGCGCCTCCGTCACGGCCGCTCAGGTGAACAATCACTCCAGTGATAATTGCGGCGTTGCCAGCCTGAGTGTATCGCCGAATACCTTCAGCTGCGCCAACGTGGGCGCCAACGCCGTTACGCTGACGGTGACGGATGTGAACGGCAATTCTGCTACCTGTTCCGCTACTGTGACGGTCCAGGACAACGCCGCGCCGACAGCTTCCTGCCAGAACGTAACGGTACAGCTCAACGCCGGCGGCAGCGCTTCCGTAACGGCCGCTCAGGTGAACAACAACTCCACTGACAACTGTGGCATCGGCAGCCTCAGCGTGGCGCCCAATACCTTCAGCTGCGCCAACGTGGGGGCCAATGCCGTTACCCTCACCGTCACGGACGTCAACGGCAATTCCGCTACCTGTTCCGCTACCGTCACGGTCCAGGACAACATCGCACCCACAGCCGTTTGTCAGAACGTTACCGTACAGCTCAATGCCGGCGGCAGCGCTTCCGTAACGGCCGCTCAGGTGAATAACGGCTCGAGTGATAACTGTGGCATCGCCAGCCTTTCGGCCAGCCCCAGTAGCTTCGACTGTGGAGACATCGGCTCGAACACCGTGACGCTGACGGTGACGGACGTAAATAATAACAGCAGCAGTTGTACGGCTAACGTTACGGTAGAAGACAACATAGCGCCGGACCCGGTATGCCTGGCCAACACAGTATACCTGGACCCCAGCGGGCATTACACCCTGCTGGATACGGACGTGCTGGATTTCGAGGCCACCACGGATAATTGCGGGGAATTCTACGTATCCGCCATAGGCGCTGAGACATTCGACTGCGATGATGCCGATCAAACCTTTACGGTGCCCGTTACCGTCAGCGACGGCTCGGGCAACACGGCCAACTGCGATGCGACGATAACGGTGGAAGTGGGCAAAGCCCTACCGGCGCCGTGGTCCAGCCAGGACATCGGCAACCCCGGGCCGGGCAACACGTATGAGTTCGACCCCTGCGCGGAGCCGCCGGCCTTCACGATAGTGGCCGGGGCGGCGAACAACCAGCTGAGCAGTGACAACATCGCTTACATCCAGCAGCAGCTGTGCGGCGACTTCCAGGCCACGGTGAAGGTAGAGGGTATCACGGCGAATGGCTTTGCCGGCCTGCTGGCCCGCGAGAGCGGCGCTGCGGGCAGCAAGGAAGTGGGCATGTATACGAACCTGCAGAACCTCATCCGCTGGGAAACGCGAACGGTAACGGGTGCGAACAAGACGGTGAACTTCTACAACAAACCGCTGCCGTACTGGTTGCGGTTGGTGCGCCAGAGCGGTTGGTTCCTGGGTTACTACTCGTTCGACGGGGTGAACTTCCAGATCGTGGCGGCGCAGCCGCTGTCGCTGAACGCCTGCCTGGAGGTGGGCTTCGGGGCCTTTACCAACATCCCGGGCTCGCCGGCGGTGGCGGTGTTCAGCAATGTGACGGTGAGTGGCGGAGTGCTGCCGGTAGTGACGGCGCCGATAGGGCAGGAAGTGGAGCCGGGAGCAGCGGTACGCACGCTGAGCCTGTACCCGAACCCTGCGCGGGACGTGGTGACGCTAACCCGTACCCGTACCTCCAATCCCGGCCAGCCGGGACAGGCACTTCCGGTTGGAGAAGCAACCTACTCCAATCAGAAGATTGGAGGTACGGTACGGCTGCGCAACGAGCTGGGGCAACTCATCGAAACGCGCCAGCTGGACGAACCCCTGGAGCGCCTGGAGTGGGACATCAGCCAGCTGCGCCCGGGCCTGTACTTCATGGAAGTGCTGGAAGAAGGGCAGGCGCCGCAGGTGCTGCGCTTTGTGAAAGCGGAGTAAGGTACCCCACGATTTTAATCGTGGAGGTAGCCTAAATACACAGCGCCATCTTTGTAAGCACAGAGATGGCGCTGTTGTATTGAGGCAGTCCAAACAAGCTCTTAAACTAATACGTTGCCGGAACGCTCGGTTTCGGGCTCGTTTTGGAGGCGTGAAAATAGAAATTCAGGGCCCGGAGGTATTTGTTGATGATGATATTTTCGTGGTATAGGGTATACACCCGGCGGCGGCCTAACAGGCCAAAACGCGCCCGTTCAGGATACCGATGAACGCTCTTGTTTTTTCGACAAAATAAAAATGCGCCAGGCAACCTATAGGGGTATCTGTACGTTTTTATCATCGAACTGAAGAGAACAATCGCAACATGATACAACAAGTCATATCTCATCCAACACTTTCGGCCATGGAAAAACTGATCATCGACCACATCAGCTGGAGGTTAAACGTCCCTCCAACGAGCATCCACCCTTATACCCATCTGGAGGATGACCTGCACCTCGATGCCGTCGATATTCTTTTGCTGATCGCTGAACTGGAAAGCCGGTTCAATGTTTATCTGTCCAGCGAGGAAGCAAATTCCATCGAAACGATCCATGATGCCAGCATTTTTCTGCAAAGGCACGCTGCCTGACCAGAATTGGCGGATGCCCTGAGTGGTTTTTACCTTTCCTCCGGTAAATTCTTTATCTTTCATTCCGGTTAGCGGGTATTGTCCCGCTTTTCTTTTACGTAATACAGGGCATCTGATCATGGCAAACGACCGTACTGCTCAGCTAAAGAACACCGCCTTACAACTGGGCATGAAGTACAGCCCGGAAGACGAGTGGGGGCTTCTCAATTTGTTGAAAGATTTTCAGCTTTTCCGCAGAGGCCATCACCGTAAGGCCACCCATCTGCTTTCCCGTCAGATCGGCATGCTGGAAACAGAGGCCAACATTTTTGACTACCACTATACCATCAGCTCCAGTAACAGCAGCCGGACATTCAAACAGACGGTATTCTTTGTGCATTCCAAAAAGCTGGGCCTGCCTCAGTTCCTGCTCAAACCGGAAAACTTCTTTCACAAGATCGGGCAGCTGCTGGGCATGCAGGATATCGACTTCGAAGCTTTTCCGGAATTTTCGGATCAATATCTGTTGCGCGGGGAAGATGAAGACTATATTCGCTCCAGTTTTCCCCCCGCAGCCCTGCAATTCTTTACCGTTGAAAAGAACTGGAGCCTGGAAGGGCTGAACTACTACCTGGTGCTTTACCAAAAGAACCGCCTGCTTACACCTGCTCAGATCATTGATTTTTACAAAAAGGGCATGTACTTACACGACGTCCTGGCCTCGGACGGCCCCTAACTGGAAATGAGCGGTGAACAGGGCTGTTAAAAAACAAATAATCTTTTGTTAAATGTTATATTTCCGGTGTCTTTGCCTATTTTGAATCGTTCTACGGGAAACGAAAGACAGCAGCCGTACCGGCGCAGCGGGAGATGCCCGGAATAAAATATCCTAAACCGATTGCCCTATGTTTCCCGTTTTGTATCTGGCTCCGTATAGTAATATGAAAGCACTGCAGGAACATACCAACCTTATGGAAACGCTGATCGAGAAAAACCAACTCGAACAGGTGTTTGAAGAACTCAAGCCGCTGGTCAAATACACCGAATACCGCATTACGGTATCTCTTTTGCTCAGTACGTATAACGAGGTCCAGCAGGAAGCGCTCACCAAGGCCATTACTACCGAAGAGCAGAAAGCGCGGCTGGTACAGGTGAAAAAATCGTTGCTCCAACTGCTCAACCATATCCGTGAGACCGGAGAAGGAATGGTGGCGAAGGATGAAAAGCAGATCCTGCAGATCACCCTGGCAAAGAATGAAGAGGAATTTCAGCGCATGCTGGAACAGCGCCTGGCAGGCCGCTACAGCAATCTGGAAAAGATCTCTTCCGGCGATACGGCCATCATCTACAAGGCCGAACGCGTGGATACTCTGACCAATACGCCACAGCCGGTGGCCATCAAGGTCATCAAACCCATTTCCATCATAGATGACGAAAACCTCGAAAGCATCCGGGAAGACCTCTCCAAGGCAAAACAGCTGTCGGGCCTGGATGGCATCATCAGCGTCATCGATGAAGGGCTGGATATGCCGCCCCGGTACATCGTCACCGAATACGTCGACGGCATGCGCCTGTCGGAAAGGCTGGAAAAGGGCTGGCCCTATCAACTCCATGAGATCAGGGAGATGCTGCTCACTATGGGGCGGGTACTGGTACAGGGCCATCAGGATGGCCTGGTGCACAACAACCTCTGGCCGTCCAACATCCTGATCGATAAGCGCAAAGGGCCCAGGCTGTCTCCTTTTCAGGTGGTGCGCGCTTCTTACTTCAAGCGCACCTTCGAGCGCATCCAGCTCTTTGCCCAGTACTGGAGCCCAGAACAGGTACATACCGATAGCGGCAGCCAGCTGTCCGACCAGTTCGCTTTCGGGCTGGTGGCCTTCGAGCTGTTCAAAGGCCAACCCCTGTTCGAAGGGGATACCATACTATCGATACTCGGCAGGCGCCTGGCCGTGACGGAGAACCCGGAACTGATTGAAGAGGAGCTGAAAGATACGCTTTGCCCGGCAGCCTTTGTACAGGCCATCCGGAAAATGCTGAACCACAACCCCGGCGAGCGCTTTGCAGATATGGAAGAGGTGCTCGAAGAGATCAAAAAGATACCTGATACCACCAGCCTCATGGAGGCACACCCTGCCTACCACATGCTTAAAAAACTGCGCAATAGCTACGGCCGCTGCCGCCGCAAAGAGGGCTTTTACGAGGTCTTCTATCAGGTATTCCTGGAAAAAGCCCCCCACGCGCAGGAAATTTTTGGCAACGCCTGGGCCAAACGCAGTATCGTGGAAAAAGAGGCCTGGCGCCACCAGCATAATATGCTCGACCTCGCTATAGAACGTTTGATGCAATACCCCAGCATATCCACCGATATGAGCGGGCGCCTCCAGGACCTGGCCAGCCAGCATGCCGCTGTCGGCGTCCACTCCGAAGACTACGCTACCTTCCTCGATTGCCTCAAAGACACGATCTGGGTGTTCGACCAGGATAACTGGGCCAATTACGAAGAACTGGAAGGCGCCTGGGATGCCGCAACCGCGGAAAGCCTGAAAGTGATGCTCGGTATCCGCTAAAAGGAAAGGCTTTTGTCAACAAATTGTGGAAAACTTAGAACTAATTTGTTCCTCCTTCTGCATCGAAATCCCTATTTTCGGTGTTGATATAGTATTGCCTGCCGTAGGTAGCTATCAACCCGCACCGCTCTTCTGAGCAAGACGAAAAGCCATCCGATAACCACTTAACTTCAAAACCCCACTCATGCCGGAGTTCGTACACCTGCACTGCCACACCCAATACTCCCTGCTCGACGGAGCAACAGATATTGGCGCGATGATGGATAAGGCCGCTAATGACGGGCAGAAAGGCGTAGCCCTGACCGACCACGGTAATATGTTCGGCGCTTTTAAGTTCGTGTCCGAAGCCGAAAAGCGCAACCTCAAACCCATCGTAGGCTGCGAGTTCTATATGGTGGAAGACCGGCATAAGAAATCTTTCTCCCGCGCCAAAGGTGAACAGGATAACCGCTACCACCAGCTGCTGCTGGCCAAAAACCAGAAGGGCTACGAAAACCTCTCCAAACTCTGCTCCCTGGGTTTTATCGAAGGCCTGTACAGTAAATTTCCACGCATCGACAAGGAACTGCTGCTCCAGCACCACGAAGGCCTCGTCGCTACAAGCTGCTGCATCGGCGCCGAGATACCTCAGGCCATCCTGCAGGGCAAGCTGGAGGAAGCGGAGGAAAAATTGCGCTGGTGGATCGATATCTTCGGCGAAGATTTCTACATCGAGCTGCAACGCCACCGCGGCCTGGAAAACATCGACGGCCTGGGCGTTAGCCAGGAAGACGTCAACCAGCAACTGCTGGTGTTTGCTAAAAAGTACAACCTCAAGGTCATCTGCACTAACGACTCCCACTACCTCGAAGAAGATGACTATGTGCCCCACGATATCCTGCTCTGCGTCAATACCAACAGCCTGCTGGAAGACCTCAACCGCTTCAAGTTCCCCAGTTCCGATTTTTACTTCAAGACACAGCAGGAAATGAACCAGCTGTTTCACGACGTCCCCCACGCCGTGGATACGACCATGGAGATCTATGATAAGATCGACAAGCTGACGCTGAAGCGCGATATCCTGCTGCCGGCTTTCCCCCTCCCGCAGGGCTTCAAATCACAGGATGACTACCTGCGCCACCTCACCTTCGAGGGCGCCAAACGGCGCTACGGCGCCATCACTCCGGAGATCAGGGAGCGCCTCGACTTCGAGCTGAAGGTCATCGAGAACTCCGGTTATCCCGGGTATTTCCTCATCGTACAGGACTTTACCACTACTGCCCGGCAGATGGGCGTTTCGGTAGGGCCCGGGCGGGGCTCGGCAGCGGGCTCTGCAGTAGCCTATTGCATCGGCATCACCAACGTCGACCCCATCAAGTACGACCTGCTGTTCGAGCGCTTCCTCAACCCGGAACGCGTTTCCATGCCCGATATCGATATCGACTTCGACGACGAAGGCCGGCAGAAGGTGCTCGACTATGTCATCGAGAAATACGGGCGCAACCAGGTGGCCCAGATCGTCACCTACGGCACCATGGCCGCTAAGCTGTCGCTGCGCGACGTGGGCAGGGTCATGAACGTGCCGCTCAACGAGGTGGACCGCGTGGCGAAAGCTTTCCCTACCCACCTCAAAGCGACCCTCGCCAAGGTGCTGGCGCCGGGCGACGTGTCGCCCAAACTCAAAGGAGACCTGAATTCCGAAGACCTGGAAAAAGCCTACCAGTTCCGCCAACTGGCAGAGGCGCCTGGCCAGATCGGCGAGATGATCCGTACGGCACAAAAACTGGAAGGCTCGGTGCGCAATACCGGCATCCACGCCTGCGGCGTGGTCATCACGCCCGACGAGATCACCAAATACGTGCCCGTCAAGGTGGATAAAGAGTCGGACATGCTGGTCACCCAGTTCGACAACAGCGTGGCGGAAAGCGCCGGGCTACTGAAAATGGACTTCCTCGGGCTCAAAACCCTGACCATCATCAAGGATGCCGTGCGCATGGTGGAAGAGAACCACGGCATCAAGCTGGATATGGACGCCGTACCGCTCGAAGACCCTAAAACCTACGAGCTCTTCCAACGCGGTGAAACGGTCGCGATCTTCCAGTATGAAAGCTCCGGAATGCAGAAGTACATGAAGGAACTCGTGCCCACCACCTTCGAGGACCTCATCGCTATGAACGCCCTCTACCGCCCCGGCCCTCTGGAATACATCCCCGAGTTCATCGACCGCAAACACGGCCGCAAACCGGTGACATACGACCTGGCGGATATGGAAGAGTATTTGCATGAGACTTATGGGGTATGTGTTTCCGGCGATACCCTGGTCTTCGATGCCCAGGGTGGTTCATTCGTCCGGATTGACGAATTGGAGAACCGTGTGGGCAATTTCCTGGTCCAGGGAGTGGATGAAAACCTGGAACCCCGGCAGGCTCGCATGACACACTGGGTGTGCAACGGGCGCCGGAAAGTGCTGGAGATGAAGCTGCAAAACGGTGCTTCAATCAAACTGACTCCAGACCATCAAGTGCTGACTGAAAACGGCTGGCAGGCGGTCGGGGCATTAGAGGTTGGCGATTATATTGCCACGCCCAGGGAATTGGTTATCGTTGGTGAAGAAAGTGCCAGGCAAAAGTTTTCCAAACAGAAGAAAAACCAAACCGAGCATGTCGCGGTATACGCAGGGGCTTCCTTCCCGGAACAGCCGGAACTGTTAAACGGGTTAGCTAAAAACGGCGTCCGCTGGGAAGAAATCACTGAGATCCGGCCGGCAGGGGAAGAACTGGTGTATGACATCACAGTGGAGGGCATCCATAATTTTGTAGGCAACAATATCATCGTACATAATTGTGTCTATCAGGAACAGGTGATGCTCCTCTCCCAGAAACTGGCCGGCTTTACCAAAGGCCAGGCGGACAAGCTGCGCAAGGCCATGGGAAAAAAGCTCAAGGCCGACCTCGACGCCATGTACCCCAAATTCATCGAAGGGGGCTCGGAGCGCGGCCATGCCCAACCCATTCTCGAAAAGGTGTGGAAAGACTGGGAAGCCTTCGCCTCCTATGCTTTCAATAAATCACACTCTACCTGCTACGCTTTCGTGGCCTTCCAGACGGCCTACCTCAAGGCGCACTACCCGGCCGAGTTTATGGCCAGCGTACTGACACACAACAAAAACGACATTTCCAAGATCACCTTCTTCCTGCAGGAGTGCAAACGCATGGGCCTGAACGTGCTCGGCCCCAGCGTCAACGAATCCGTTTCCGACTTTTCGGTCGACAAAAGCGGGCACATACGCTTCGGGCTTTCCGCCCTGAAAGGGGTAGGAGAGGGGCCGGTGGAAGAGATCCTCGAAGAGCGCAAAACCAATGGCGCCTTTGAAAGCATTTTCGATATGATGCGGCGCCTCAGCCTGCGCTCCGTCAATAAAAAGGTGATGGAAAGCCTGGCCCTGGGCGGCGCTTTCGACTGCTTTGCAGGCACCCACCGGGCGCAGTACTTCGCGCCTTCCGACAAGTTCGACTCCCTGCTCGAGCATGCCCTGCGCTATGGCAACGCCTACCAGTCGCAGAAAGCCCAGGCCGTCAATTCCCTCTTCGGCGAAACCGATGAGGTGATGATCCCCGAGCCGCCTCTGCCGGATTGCAACCCCTGGCCGCTGCTCGAGAAGCTGAACAACGAAAAACAGGTGACCGGTATCTTCGTCTCCGGCCATCCCCTGGACGACTATCGCCTCGAGGTGGAGAACTTCGTAACCTGCACCCTCAACGAGGTGGACGACAACCAGAACCGCCCCGCCCTCAACCTGGCCGGCATGGTGACCCTGGCGCGCCACCTCGTAAGCAAGAACGGCAACGGCTGGGGTATCTTCGAGCTGAGCGATTATAACGGCTCCTACGAGTTCAAACTCTTCGGAGAAGATTACCAGAAGTTCAAACACCTCTTTGAGGACGGCAAAGCGCTCTTTATCAAGGCCGGCTGGCAGCGAAGCTGGCGCAACGAGGGCATGGAGTTAAAGATCAAGGACGTCAAACTGCTGGAAGGCGTCGCTGAAAACATGACTCAGGCCATCACCATCAAACTGCCCGTCGAAGCCATCACCATGGAAATGATCGACCGCATCGACGAGTTGTGTAAACAACACGAAGGCCCACACCGCCTGCGCATGGAGCTCGTCGATAAATCCAAGCGCCTGCGCCTGGCCATGGCCGCCAAAGGCCGCGGCGTCAATGCCACCAACGGCTTTATTGTTGAACTGGAACGGCTGGGGGTGGAGTATCAGGTGAATTAGCAGTTAGCACGCAAGTGTATCAGCCCCGTACCTCCAACCTTCCGGTTGGAGAAGAAAGATAAGCTTCTGCGGCCAGAAGGCCGGAGGTACGGGGGCAGGGGTAAACCAAATGCCAAAAGCGGGGTTTATTAAGGAGTAACGGACATTTTTAAAGATCACCCTATGAAGTTCCCCCCAACCGCTTTGCCTTTGTCATTTGCACTGCTCCTTTTTACCTTCAGTTGCAACGCTCAGCCGGAAGCCGGCCAGCAAGAGGCTCCCGCTGTATCATCCCCTTCGCTGGCGGCCACGGCCTGGCCCGCTCCCGATACCGTGCTACAGGGCATCCCCATCTATGCAACCTTCGATAAGATCGAACCTCTTTTGCATATACATAACGACACTACCTACATCATCAATTTCTGGGCTACCTGGTGCGCCCCCTGCGTGGCTGAACTGCCGCATTTCGACGAACTCGTGGACGCCTACGAAGGCCAGAAAGTACGCGTTATCCTCGTAAGCCTGGATTTTCCACGCCAGTTCGAAACCAAACTGGCGCCATTCGTCAGGGAGCATCAGCTGAAACCCACGGTCGTGGCCCTGGCCGATGGGCGATATAACGACTGGATCGACAAAGTGTCGCCGGAATGGAGCGGCGCTATTCCCGCCACCCTGGCCTACAAAGGGGAAAAAGTGGCCTTCCTGGAGCAATCCATCCATTCCCCCGAAGAAGTGCAGGCCCTGGTGGAAGGCTTGCAGTAAGGTTTTATCACCAATTATTCCATAAAAATCACCAACATTATGAAGTTTTCCATGCTTTTTATCGCGCTGGCGCTGGCCTTTTCGGCAGTTGCCTGCAACGACACCCCAACCGCCAGCTCGCAGGCGAATACCGAAACCGCGGCCAAGGCTGTATCACAACCAGCTTACGGCATAAGCATTGGCGACAAGGCGCCCGATTTTGAACTGAAAAACGTTGACGGCAAAGTGTATTCGCTGTCCACCATTATGGATGCCAACGGGCAAAAGCCGAAAGGTTACATTATTGTCTTCACCTGCAATACCTGCCCCTATGCCCAGGCCAATGAACAGCGCATCATGAGTTTGCATGAAAAATACGCTACTATGGGATACCCGGTAGTGGCCATACAGCCCAATGACCCGGCCATACAGCCAGGCGATAGTTTCGCTGCCATGCAGAAGCGTGCAGAAGAAAAGGGCTATCCTTTCCTCTACCTTTTTGACGAAGCCCAGGAAGTGTTTCCTCAGTACGGCGCTACACGAACCCCTGAAGTATTCCTGCTGGATAGCGGGCTGACGCTGCGCTACCACGGCGCTATCGACGACAGCGCGCGCGACCCTGAAGGCGTCCGGGAAAAGTTTGTGGAAAAGGCCATCGAGGCGCTGGAAAAGGGAGAGGCGCCCAGCCCGGCTACGACCAAGGCCCTGGGGTGCGGGATAAAAGCCGCATAGGAGGGCCCGGAAAAGAGAAATCCCCAGGTGTTAATGTTTGCAGGCCTGTTTATGGGGAATCTCACTGCGGCGGAAATTTTTACGCTCCGCACCTATTTGGAATAGCCTGAAACGAACACCTGAGGATTGATCTCCCAAGCGGGTTAGTGAAGGGGGGATGTCTACCGGAAACTCAACAAGGGGGTCTTTGAAAAAATGTTTGGGCTAGAGGGGCCCGCCTTGTTCCACATCGGAACGAGGCATAACCAACCTCATCAAAAAAACGCATACAGGACTAAAAAAGGCCAAAGCCTTAAATACTGATGTTCTGTTGCTTACAAATATCAGGCCTTTGACGTAGAAAATGGTGCCATAATGGTGTGACAATCGTGCCAAATCGGCACAGATCAGTAATATTCGGAAGGTAACTTGCCGAATCGCTGGCGGTATTGCTGCGAGAAATAGCGCACATCTTTCAGGCCAACGTTGAAAGCGATGGCCTTGACGGTGGAAAAGGCCTGCTGTTCGAGTAAGCGCCGGGCCCGCTGCAGGCGAACCTCCTGGATGTATTGGTTTGGCGTCAGGCCGGTGAGCGATTTTATTTTTCGGAAAAGTTGCCTGCGGCTGATGGCAAGGATATCGGCCAGGGCGTCGGTGTTGAAAGAAGAATTACCCACCTGCTTCAAAGTGGCCAGCTCCAGTTGGGCCAGCCATTCCTGGTCTTCCAGGCTAAGCCTGTCGGGGCTTGGCACCCAGGCTTCATCCTGCCGGTTTTCTTCCTTCTCTTCCGGGAGGCCTGCATCGGTATTTGCCTCGAAGCGGAGGTGGAAATTGCGAAGCGTATTCTCCAGCCTCAGCAATAGCTCTTCTTCTTCAAACGGTTTGAGGATATAATCGTCGACACCGATGCGCAGTGCTCGCAGCCTGTCTTCCTGCCCTGCACGTGCCGTCAGCATGATGGTTGGCAGGTGTCGGAGTTTCTCGTCTTGCTTGATCCTTTCCACTAAAGTGAAACCATCTACTTCGGGCATCATGACGTCGGAAAGGATAAGGTTGATGTTCTTTTGTTCTTCCGATTGGAGGATATCCAGCGCTTCCTTACCATTGCTGGCTATGACGAGCTGGTAATGCTGGCTCAGGATCATGCCTATATAATCCTGAAGGCCGGGGTTGTCTTCTACCAGTAGAATTGTGCTTTGCCTGCTGGCTGAGGCCTGTCTTTTTTCCTGCGCGCCCGTTTCCGTTTCAACGGCCGGCTCCGGTATTTCTCCCTCCTGGGCAATTGCTGCTTCGGAAGCTTTAGTTTCCCGATAGGGTAGGGTGAGGTGAAAGCTGCTGCCTGCGCCAGGGCTGCTCTCGGCCGTGAGGGAGCCCTCCATAAGCTCTGCCAGTTCCCTCGACAGCGCCAGCCCGATGCCGGCGCCGCCTTCCAGGGGAGCATCTGCCTGCCGGGACTGATAGAAACGGTCGAAAATGCGCGGCAGGTCGTCAGGGAGGATACCTCGGCCTGTATCGGAAACCGTGATGGTGAGTTGGCTCTGCTCTTCTTTTGCAGCAATGCGTATAGCCCCACCCGAGGCGGTAAACTTCAACGCATTGGACAAGAGGTTGTTTATGATCTTACCCAGCTTATCTTCATCGAGCAATATATAAGTATCAGGCCTGAGCGTGATATGATGGCTTAGGCCAACGCCTTTATACTGGGCATGGGATTCGAACAGGCTGGACTGTCGGTAGAGAAAACTGTCGATCTGTACAGGAGTTTCCTGGAGCTCGAGCTTCCCCGATTCCAGTTTCGAAAGGTCCAGTATCTCACCGATGCGCCGGAGCAGCTGGCGGGCGTTACCCCGGGCCAGTTCGAGAAATTCTCTGCTCTGTCCGGCAATCTGGTTTCGCTTCAGCATACTGTCGATGGGGGCGAGGATGAGCGTCAGCGGGGTGCGCAGTTCGTGCGCGATATTGGCAAAAAAGCGGGACTTGGCGGCATCCAGTTCCTTTAGTTCTCCAGCCTGTTGTTCGATGACGGCATTCTGTTGGGCCAACGTGCGCCGGGCTTTCAGCTGGAAGAAAAAGGCAATGGCCCCGGCCATAGTAATAACCGCAAGGGACAACAGGAATGCCCATAAAGTGCGCCGCTGCCCATCTTTACGGGCCAGCTCGGCTTCCTGCCTGGCCAGCGCGAGCTCTTTTTTTTCATTTTCATACTGGGCGGCGAGCTGCAGCATTTGCTGGTTGGCCTGGTAATTCTGCATCTGCTGCTGCAACCCCATGAAGGCCTTCTGATGGGCCAGCGCATTGGGGTAGTCTTCCAGCTCTTCATAAACCGCTGCCAACCCCTGATGGGCCGATTTCATAAACCGCTGTGACCGGGCCTTGCCGGCCGCTGCCAGGCCTTTTGTCAGCCATTCCAGCGCAGGGCTGAGGTCATCGCTGAACGAATAGTAGATCTGCCCGATATCGATATATAACATGGCCAGGCGGACTTCATCTTTTTCCGTTTCTGCTATTTTAATGGCCTGGCCCAGCTGTTGGAAAGCCTCATCGTATTGTTCCTGGTAGCTGGCAAGGTAACCTTTGATCCTGTAGGCATTGAGCATCGTACTGGGCCGGGCCTGGCCGCGCAGGCTAAAAGCGCGGGTAATATATTCGTCGGCGGAGTCCAGCTGGCCGCCGCGCATGTAAAATTCGGCTATGCGAGTATGGGCTTCGGCCATATATGCCGTATCCCGTGCTTTTTCCGCAAGGGAAAGGGCCTCCTCAAAATGCTGCAATACCAGAGCGGTATTGCCCATGCTCCCCTGAAGGACGCCCATGCGGAACTGGCAATCGGCCAGGCCGCGTTGGTCGCCAAGGGCCCGGAATAACCGGTCGGCCTCCAGAATATGCTCCTGGCCTATCTTGTAATCGACTTCCTGGTCGAGGTCGGCCCATCGCAGGTAGAGCTTGGCAAGGCGCAGGCTATCGGGCGCCTGCCTGAAAAATTTCGCAATTTCCTGATAGGCTGCCGACTTATCCATGTAGGTGTGGAGCTCTTTAGGGGCCAGGAAATAATATTCCTGAAGTAAAGTGTAGGCTTCGGCCAGGGAGTCGGCTGGCCCCTTGGCCTTCAATTCATCGATGGCCTTTTCGAGCATCACCAGCGCAGTATCACTTTCCACTTGCAGATGAGCACGGGCTGCATTCATCAATTCGAATGCCTGAGCATTCAGAGCGGTATGCCCCGTGCTAAGCAAAAAAAAGGCAATCAGCCATGGCTGCCTTGCGATCCGTATGATGGCTTCCATGCTAAATTTTTTTTGAAAGTGTCGTGTCGTTCGTGCTTATTAGAATTAAATGGGGAGCGGATGCTGGCCTCCAAACAAGCTATTAGCGCCTTAAAATGAATCATGGCCCTGGGCCAGGTTGAGTTCGTTGGCCTTTACATCGCAAAATAATAATTAACTACGGGAAAGGCGAAAGCTTTGTTCCGTATGCTCCGGTTTTTCTCAGAACAGGCTTTACTCTCCCGCAGGTAGGATAATGGCAGGCACCTGCTGTTCGCGATAAAGGCGGTTGAACGAGGCGATGTCTTCATCGACGATCCGCCGCATTTGAGTTTTGAACAGCGACCACTGGCTGAGCAGGTTTTCCAGGCGTTGCCGGGCGCCTGCTGTCACCCGTGGGTCTTGGCTGTCAACACGTTGCTTGAGGTCCAGGAATTCGGCGTATAACTGGTTAGGAAAGTTGATCACGTCCTGCCCGGTCTCGAGCCGCGGCTGGATGAGTTTTTCTTCCCATCGGTCGATTCGCCCTACGATGGATTCTCCTGCCCTGAGGAGTTCCTGGGTACATTCGATCTTTTTCAGGATGGCAAATAGGTTTTGGACCTGCTGCCGCACATCCCGCATTTGCCACGCCGTCTGATGGATATCCCTGATCGCTGTTTCGATGCTGGTGAGCACTTCCTGTTGGGCTCTGTAGTCCTCAGGGCCGGCTTCAAGCCGGGGGTCGGGAAGGATAACGCATGCTTGTGTGAGCACGGCCTCAGGAAGCTTTAGCCTGATCTGATACGTTCCTGGTTCCACCTGGCCACCTTCGAAGTCGCCCTTGATAAAAACGCCGGGGATACCGGGCAGGCTTTCCCGCCGTAGGCCCCAGTAAAAGCGGTTCACCCCCTTTTTGGAGGGCAATACAGGTGGCGGTTTAGGGCCGCCTTCATATACTTCGTGGCGCTCACTTGCCAGGTTGCTGAACTTTCGGAGCAGGTTGCCATGAGAATCGAGGATGTCGAGCTCGAACTCGGTACTGTCCATCGATTCAGGAAGGTAATAGTAAATGCAAAGGCCATCCGGCGGGTTTTGCCCCAGCCCGTTTGCAGATTCGGCTTCCTCAGGGGTAGCAGTGGAAAAGCGGACGATGGGATGGGGAGCGAACAGCCGGGCTTGCCTACCCAACTGCCCATCGCTTTGTTGCAATGGCTCCAGCCCATCCAGCACCCAGAAAGCGCGTCCTGACGTAGCCGCTACCAGGCTGTTGTCGTACACAGCCAGGTCGTTGATGGGGCAGGTGGGCAGGTTGAGTTGCAGCTGCCCCCACCATTGGCCGTAGTTGAATGATACGTAAAAGCCGGTTTCCGTACCTCCGTACAGCAGGCCAGGCCTGGCGGGGTCTTCCCTGATCACCCGAAGGAAAGCTTCCTTTCCGATACCTTCTGTGATCCGCTGCCAGCTTTTTCCATAATTTTTGGTGTAAAAGGCCATGGGGCTCATATCGTTGAACTTGTAACGGGTAGCTACGACATAGGCGGCAGCGGGGTCGTGAGGCGATACTTCGATGCAGTTGATAAGGCATTCTCCTATACCTGGCGGCGTGACGTTGTGCCAGTGTTTGCCCTCGTCGCGGGTGAGTTGAACCAGGCCATCATCCGTCCCTGCCCATATCACTCCGGCTTCGTGGGGCGAACAGGCCAGATAGCTGATGGTGTTGTAGTTTTCGCCTCCTGCACCTTCGTTCGTATAAGGGCCTCCGCCTGGGCCTTGTTTTTCCACTTCGTTTCGGGTGAGGTCAGGGCTTATAGCCTGCCAGCTGTAACCTCCGTCTGCTGAGCGAAGCACAACGTTGGCGGCGTGGTAGAGCACACTGGGGTTTTGCGGTTGTACGGCGAGGGGAGCGTTCCAGTTGAACCGGTATTTCATGTCGCGGGGGGCCTTCCCAAGGTTGAGCTCTGGGTAGGCCATAATATCTTTGACGATGCCGGTACGGTGGTCGTAAACGGATAGGGCGCCCTGGTAGTCGCCACCGTAGACGAGATCGGGAGCGTCGGGGTCCAGCGCGATGAAGGCGCTTTCCCCGCCGGCCACTGCGTACCAATCCTGGACGCCGATGCCGGGCTCGTGTGTCCTGCTGGGGATGGCAACGGTGGTATTATCCTGTTGCCCGCCATAAATATAAAAGGGGAAGCGGTGGTCGACGATGGCCCTGTAGAATTGGGCAGTGGGCTGGTTGCCCTGTGTTGACCAGCTCTTTCCTCCGTTGAAGGAGATGGTAGCGCCGCCATCGTTACCCAGTATCATAATACCTGGCTGGCTGGGGTTGACCCACAAAGCGTGCTGGTCGGAATGGGGGTTGGGTATGCTGGTGAAGCTCCTGCCGCCATCGGTAGACTTCAGCAAAGGGGCATTGAGAATGTAGATGGTTTCTTCATCAAGCGGGTCGGCCACTATTTCTATGTAGTACCAGGCCCGGGCGACGGTTATCCGCTGGCTGTTGGTTTGCACCCAGCTGCTACCGCCGTCGTCAGAGCGGAATACACCACCGTTGTCGGCTTCAATATTGGCGTACACCCGGTTAGGGTTGGCCGGAGAGACGCAGATGTCTACCTTCCCCATGGCTGCCGGCAGCCCGCTGTTGAGCTTTTCCCAGTTCAGGCCCCCATCTGTCGATTTGTACAGGCCGGACCCAGAGCCCCCGCTTCGGATCTCCCATGGCTGCCGTAGGTGGTCCCACATGCCGGCATAGAGGATGCGCGGATTGGAAAGGTCCATGCTCAGGCTGCTGGCGCCGGTATGGTTGTCGACATAGAGCACGCGCTGCCAGCTTTGGCCGCCATCGGTGCTGCGGTATACGCCGCGGCTCTCGCTGGGGCCGAAGGCAGCGCCCTGCACTGCAACGTAAACGATATCCGGGTTTTGAGGGTGCACCTGGATGGCAGCAATATGGCGGGTATCGGGCAAACCAAGGTATTGCCAGGATTTTCCTTCGTCCAACGATTTATAAACCCCATCTCCGTGAGCGCTCATGACCCCTCTGACGGGGTGTTCACCCATACCCACATAGAGGATGTTCGGGTCGGAAGGCGCGACGGCAATAGCGCCTACAGACCCCGTCTGGAAATATCCATCGGAGATATTGGACCAGTTCAGGCCGCCGTCTTCGGTTTTCCAGACGCCACCGCCGGTAGTTCCCATGTAAAAGGTGTAAGGCTTGCTGGCATGGCCGGCCACCGCCACACAACGGCCGCCGCGGTAGGGCCCGATATTTCGCCATTGCATTCCCTGATACAGCCCTTCTTCAATGAGATACTGTGCATGTACACAGCCAGGAAAGGCCAGGTAGGCAAGGAAAAGCGCTGCCACCCATAATAGTGGATGCTTCATCTTTCTGACATTGAGGATGAATAGCCTGCGGGGGGCCGAGGCACGCTTTCCCGTAGATAGTTTTCTCACGTCCGGTATGTTTTTCAGAGAGTGCTCACAGCCATATAGCAACACTGGCCGGAGGTTTCCTCCCTTCATTTCAATAGTGTCTGCCGGGCTAAAGATAACAACAAAAACCCTAATTTTCTTTTGCTGTGAAGCGGACGGCCAACCCATGAAATGAGCTGGCATGCGGACGGTATAGCTGCCTCATTTTCTTCCTTCTACGGAGAATCGGGCGCAATGTTACGGGAAAGGATTGGTATTCATAAGGCCATAAGGCCGGGGACTGTTCAAAGTTCCCGGTTTCACGTTTAAAGTTGCAAGCCCAGTCTCCCCGTCACCTAGTCTCCTCCTCACCCCATCACCCCCAATCTTTTGAGTTCTTCTTCCAGCAATTCGGGCGAAGTGAAATGAATACCATGGATGCCGATCTCCTGGGCTGCGGTTATGTTGTGAACATTGTCATCGATGAAAGCGGCGTTGTGAGCGTTTACCTCATACCTGTTGAGGAGTGTATGGTAAATGCGGGGGTCCGGCTTTGCCAGTTTTTCCTCCCCTGAAACGACGATCCCTTCGAAGAGGTGCAGAAAGGGGAAGCGCTCTAACGCTACTGGGAACGTTTCGTGGCTCCAATTGGTAAGGGCGTATAAGCGGTGGCTTTTTTTAGCATGCAGGTGTTCCAGGATGCGTACGGTGCCTTCGTTGGCGCCACCCAGCATTTCTTCCCAACGGCCATAGTAGGCGCGAATTTCCAATTCGTATTCGGGGTGCCGCTCCACAAGCCATTCGGTCGCTTCGGCCAGAGGGCGCCCGGCATCCTGCTGGGCATTCCACTCCGAAGTGCAGATCTCGCGGAAGAAATGGAGCATATCCTCTTCTTCCTCGAAAACCTTGCGGAATACATATTCCGGATTCCAATCGATAAGAACGCCTCCGAGGTCAAAGATGATGGTATCGAGCTTCCTGTTCATAATACATGAGGGTGTTTGGCCGGTAAAAATAGAATATTTGCGGCTCGTTTTTTCTGGCTTTTGGAAAACTCCTAATTTACGGCAACGACAAAGCTGAATAACGTGCTGAGAACTTTACTTTTCCTGCTTGCGCTTCATTTTGCAGTTTCCCTGCCCGCCCAGTTCATCCTAAATGGCGATGCGGTGGTGCTGAACGATTCCTGTTATCGCCTTACCGAAGCGCTTAACGGCAGGGCGGGGTCCATCTGGAATCCTGCGAAGATCAACCTCAACCAGTCTTTTGAGGTGGTCATGGATATTTTCCTCGGCTGCGAAGATGCGCTGGGCGCCGACGGGATCGTATTTGGCTTCCAGCCCATAAGCACTTCCATCGGGCAGGGCGGCGGCGGAATAGGCTTCCTGGGGATTACGCCTTCGCTGGGCATCGAATTCGATACCTGGCAAAATACGACGCTTTCCGACCCCTATTACGACCATCTGGCCATCAGCCGCGACGGCGATCTCAACCACCTCGGCGCCGGCAACCTGGCAGGGCCTGTACAGGCCAGCCCAACCAGTATCAATGTTGAAGACTGTAGCTTTCACAGCCTGCGCGTGAGCTGGGATGCGGTGCGCCAGCTGCTTTCGGTCTATTTCGACTGTTCCCTGCGCCTGACATATTCCGGCGATATCGTCAACGATATTTTCCATGGCGACCCTTTTGTATACTGGGGCTTTACCTCTGCTACCGGTGGCGCCAACAACCTGCACCAGGTATGCTTCAGCTATACGACCTTCCAGGACAAATTGCCGGATGTCGTCCTCTGCCCCGGCGGCCAGGTACACCTGCAGGCCCGCGGTGGTATCCAATATACCTGGGCCCCGCCGCAGGGATTGAGCAACCCCAATATCCCTAACCCCGTCGCTTCGCCTGCCCAGACGACAAATTACGTCGTGGAAGTGCGCGACGCCTGCGGCATCCCCTTTTACGATAGCGTGCGGGTGGAAGTGGCCGGCGATTCGGTCTTTTTTAACCTGGGCGCTCCCGACACCGCTATCTGCGAGGGACAGGCGCTGTTGCTGGATGTTACGAGCAGCAGCGCTACCTACCAGTGGAGCAATGGCGCTCAAACGCCTGCCATCACAGTGGGGGAAGGGTTTTATTCAGTTACCGTCACCAAAACAGATACCTTCTGCATAGCCGACGATCAGATCAACATCAGCACCATCCCTATCCCTCATCTGAACCTCGGCCCCGACACCGCTCTATGCGAAGGCCAAACAGTGCTGCTACGATCCGATTTTACCGACGGCGCCCTGCGGTGGCAGGATGGTTCTACCGCCGATTCGCTGCGCGCTACCCGTACTGGCCTGTACGAACTGATAGCCTCCAACGAATGCGGAACCGCCACCGATGCCGTTAGGGTAGACATTGAAAGTTGCCGCGAGGCCTATTTCCCCAATGCTTTTTCTCCGAACAACGACGGCCGAAACGACCGTTTCTACATACAGGACGGCGGAGATGTAGCGCGCATCACCCTGATGCGAATCTTCGGCCGTTGGGGTAACCTGGTGTTCGAAGCCCGGGATCTGCTCCCCAATGACCCCGCGCAGGGCTGGGACGGGCGCTTCAACGGAGAACCTATGCCTTCAGGCATTTATGTTTATTATGCGGAAATCGTTTTCCGGGATGGGGTGGCGGAGCGCCGGCAGGGCGAGGTGGTGCTGGTGCGGTAAGAGAAAATTAAAAAAAATCGTCTTCCATCTTACATATTTAGGCCATCCTACTCATCCGGATAGGGGGCAGAACAAATACCAGTGTCCTGATTAGAAATAAAAATCCGGACAGTATGAAAGCTCAAAGGTTTTCCCTGGCCGGGGCCTCTTGCTGATGCGCTCTTTCCGGATCGACGGGTAGTACAACGATAAAGTCGGTCCCTTCTCCCTGCCGGGTTTCGAAGTGTATCGTCCCGCCGGCAGCTTCTATCATGCCCTTGCACATGGCAAGGCCCAAGCCCATGCCCGATGTCTTGGTCGTGAAGTTGGGCTGGAAAACGCTGGGTTGGACGTCTTCGGGTATGCCGCTGCCATTGTCCGATACATTGATCATGGCCGTGCTGCCATTCTGGTGGAGCCGGATGTCAATCCGGCCCCGCCTGTCTTCCGGAATGGCCTGCTGGGCATTCTTGATCAGGTTGGTCAGCACGCGAACCAGATGGCCTTTGTCGGCAAAAACAAAGACTGGGTGTTCGGGCAGGAACAGGCGGATATCCTCCTTTGGCTCCTGGTGTTCGGTGAAGAGGTAATAAACGGAGATGATGGCTTCGTTCAGGGAAAGGTATTCATTCTGTGCTTTGGACATTTTGGCGAAGTCGGAGAACTCGGAAGCGATACGCGCCAGCCCGTCGATCTGTTCCACCAGGGTGTTGGACACCCTTTCGATCATACTGCGCGCCCGTTCGGGATCGCTTCTCTGGGTCTGTTGCAGATATTGAATGCTGAGCTTCATCGGTGTCAGTGGATTCTTGATCTCGTGGGCTACTTGTTTGGCCATCTCCCGCCAGGCGCCTTCCCGTTCCGATTGTTTCAGGGCCTCGGTCCGTTCTTCCAGCTTAACGGCCATCTGGTTGTATTCCGCAACGAGCTTGCCGATCTCATCCTGGCGCTCCCATACCAGGGGTTCATTCTTTCCAAGTTTAAAGCTGCGCAGTTTTTCCCCGATGGCAGCCAGTGGCCGAGTAATGGAGTTTGCCACCGCGATGGCGATGGCGCCGGCAATAAGCAGCAAGAATACATACAGGTTTAGCAGCGTGCCGATGAACTCCAGTACCTGTTGCTGCAGGGCGCGGTCGCTGGAAGAATAGGGGATGTGCAGGTAGAAGGCCGGCTGGCCATTGCTGCCGGGCACGGCCAGATATGCAGAGAGGAATGAAAGCCCGCCGATCTGCTCTTCGATGATCCTCGGCTTGAAGTCGTTTTGCCGGAAGGCGGCCAGTACGACGGGGTTGATGCGGGGTGCGCGGAACTTATTCTCAAAGAGAAAAGGGGCTGAGCTTGCCTTCAACTGCCCGTCGAGCCCGTACAATAACAGGTCGGCGTTCTGGGCTTCTGCCAGCTGAGCGAGCTGGGCGGTAGTATCGGCAGGGAGGCCTTGCAACTGTAAATTGTGCGCCAGCCTGGCCATGGTTTCATAGAGCTGCTCCTGGTGGAGCGTGGCGAACAGGTTTTGAAAATACTTTACCGTGATGAGCCCGATGAACAGGAATATCCCCAGAGAAAGCCCTATTACGGACAGCTGTATGCGGTGGCGCAGCGAGTGGCTTCCCCAGAATAACATACCTGGCGTTGCGGGGAAAAAGTGCAGCTGCTGGTTGGCGCCAAGTACGATCAATGCCAGGAGCATCAGTAACGCAAAGAGGAAAGAGAACAGTGAAAGGGGTTTGATATAGCCTCCCAACTCTTCCTTCACGAGGATGCGGTAGCCTGCTTCCGGCCGGTAGTACAGCAGGGCACGCTGGCTGTTCAGGCTTTCGTGCCAGCTGCCGGCCTCAGGCCAGTTTTCCTTTGCCAGCCAGCCCGGTTCGAATTGCCCCCGCTGTGGGGTTGCCCGCCCCTGGTAGAAGGTAAGGTAGTCGAAAGGATATCGGTGTTGAATTCCTTTTGGGATCAGCTCCTGCAGGGCCTTTTCGTTCCTGCCGGGGCTCGGCCGGAGGGCAGCCAGCAATGGCATACTACTCCTTCCGGGCAATGGCGGGTGGAAAAGGCCAAACCAGAAAAAGCCCTGGTTTGGGAAGAGTGGTTTTACGATCCAGCTACTGCTGTCATGAGCAGGTTCTTTCAGGCTGTCGATCCCTATCTGTGCGATAATATCCTGAAATGCCGGTTCATCGGGCTGCAGGAATTCCATTTGGAAATTCTTGGCCAGATAAGGAAACCACTCCATTTGATGGTGTAATGCCGCTGCGACGGAAGCTTTTCCAGCACTGGTGAGCAGGGTATCGCCAATAAGGGCAGGCATGAGGCTATCCAGTGAAAGGCGGGTTGCCATCAGTCCCAGCTGATCCAGCGCCAGGCTGTCTTTTGCCTCAGCAAGCGCCTGGGCAAATTGCAGGTGCTGCCGCCTGTTATCATCTAGGTTGTACTTAAAAAGAAAAGTAGCTCCGAAAGCGGCCAGCACCGCTAGCCATAAAGTGAACCAGGCCAGGCTGGGTTGCCCCCGGTCGATAAACAGGTCCAGTAGGGCCAGGTACAGCAGGGCCATCATAAGAAAAGAGAACAGCCCCATCGGAGCAGCGGCAGGCATAAACGTATGGGCCAGCATTATCCCAAGCAGCGCAGTGGCCTGTGCGATAAGCCGCTGTCCGGCAGCGAGCTCCATCCGGGCAATACCCTTTCCCAGCCAAAGGCTGTACAACAATAACCAGAACAGCAATAGCGCCAGGCTGGCCACTCCCGTAAAACACAAGGGCCCCAGGGTGAAGACGTTGCGAAAGTCAAACTCCAGCCCCGACTCCAGTACCAGGCTTTCCACCACGCGGCTCAGGGCAAGTAAAAAAAAGGCTATGCTGAAGTAGCCCAGGCTGGCCAGCATCATTTTGCTTTTGAAAGTACGTACCCGGCCGGTAGGCGCTTTCAGATAGCGCTGGGCAAAGCTCAGCAGCCATAAAGCTAATATGCTATTGGCGGCCAGCTGGGCCAGATTGCCAGACAGGACAGCCGTGCTGGACAGGCCTTCCAGATACCCTACACCGGGAAAGGCCAGATGTGCGCTTACCTTATTGGCCACAAAAACGCCCAATAGCGCTAGAGCAAATGCGGCAAAAGCGTGATAGCGAGCGGCCAGCCAATGCGCCCCCCGTTCCAGTAAGAAAACAAAGCCCGCGAATGCCAACAGATACATCAGGGTTAAGAGCCGCTGTCCGGGTGAAGGTATTGTTCCTGCTGCCGACAGATAACAGGCCACCGTTCCGGCGGCGTTGCGCAGGGGATAGCGCGTCGGGGCCGCTCCACATTGGATGCCATTGCGGCCAAGTTCAGGGAAGGGGATGGCCGCCACAGCCACTAACCCTTTTTCGAAACGCCTTGCTTTCAGATAATAGTAACGGGAAGGGTGCCGGTACAGCATAGGCCCGTAATGGATCAGGCTGTCGGCCAGGGACGGTGACAGGCTCAGGCTCGCTTCCGTCCAGAACAAAAGGCGGTTGTCACGGAACAACATATAACCGGTAGGTTCATCCAGCAGAAGTTTTGCACTGGGGTGCGCCAGGCCTGCTTCCGCCAGGTGAATCCATAAGCTATCCTGCCCCAACCAGGCTTCTGCACGTCGTTCGTCTTTCTGGAAGGCAGCCTCGGCTTTGCCGGCCTGCCATTTCATCGGGTCCTGCCCGGCAAAATGTGCTTTTGCCAGCAGCAACGCTAGAATAACCCCTCCGGCAATGAGGCTCCACATGATTTGGCGCCTATTCATAATCCGGGTTTTACGGAAAAGCTTTGCCGGAGTTCCCGTTTGGGACATGAATTTTTTCCGGAACTTTTATGCTCACTGCGCAGTTGGCATAAGCCAGGAAAGCCTTATCTTTCCCATCCTGCTGCAGGCTGCTCTATCGCGGCCCCGCCCCCGGGCGGGGATGAGGAAAGTCCGGACAACGCAGAGCACCACGCCACCTAACGGGTGGGGCGCCTCTCCGGAGGCGTACAGAAAGTGCCACAGAAAACTAGACTTCCGACGTCTTTGCGGATACAGGCTGGCTCTGTGCCCGCCCGCCCGATAGCTATCGGGCTCCGCGAAGACAGGTAAAGGTGAAAACGTGCGGTAAGAGCGCACGCTCCGCCGTAGCAATACGGAGGAGGGGTAAACCTCGTGGGTTGAAATGCCATGTACACCCCGATTCTGCCACCAGGTAGCGCCTCCGGGCCTGCAGGGTAGCGGTACTGGGTTGCTCGCTCAGTTCTTCCTTCGGGACGTATTCGGGGGGGGTAGGCAGATAGAGCCCGCTGGTGACAGCGGGCCTAGATAAATGATAGAGGCCGGGAGGCGGGCTGCTTGCCTGCTGTCCCGGAACAGAATCCGGCTTACAGGCCTGCAGCAGAAAAAAACGAGAGGCAGTGGAAACCCCACTGCCTCTTTCTTTTGTGCTTATATTGGGAGGGCCTGCTTCCCTCAACACGTTTATTCGTTCGAATCAAAAGCGCCGAAATCAAACAGCAGCGAAAAGCGCAGCGTATTGTCCAGTGGGTTGCGCTGGTTGGTCGTCGGCACGAGATACGAGAAGTTCAGCCCGAAAATATTGTATTTCAGGCCAAGGCCAACGGTAAAGAACTTGCGGCCGCCTTTCTGGGAGTGCTCATTGTAATACCCGGCGCGTACGGCAAATTGCTGGTCGTACCAGTATTCCACGCCGAAAGAATACATCAGTTCTTTGAGCTCTTCGCTGAACCCATCAGGCGCATCGCTGAAGGAATTGAAAATGCCGCTGATGGAAGACTGCTCGCGGTAGTCGAAGATGCCGTTGTTGTCGGCATCGACACAGGTCTCAGCCTGGCAGGGCGTAGGCACCATCAGCTTGTTGATATCGGTGGCGAACGTGATCTGGTTATATTCGTCGAGGTCGACTTTCCATGCAGCGCCCAGGCCGAAGTTGGAGGGCAGAAAGTCGCGGAAAAGCGAGTTGGTATAGGTGATCTTAGAGCCTATGTTGGTCAGCGATACACCCAGTGTGAGCTCCGAATCGGCATTGTCCAGCTCTATCGGCGTGCGGTAGGTGAGCGATACGTCGGCTGCACCTGCTATGCCCGGCTCTATCGTCTCGCCGCCTTCTACCTGCTGGCCTGCGGCCAGGTTGGAGTAGATGAATTTGGCGGTAAGGGCGGCCGAGAAGTTGTCGGTCAGCTTACGGGCATAAGCCGCAGCGATCTCAAACTCATTGGGCCGGCCGATGGCCAGTGGCTCGCCGTTCTGGTCTGTAAACTGAATACTGCCCAGGGAGAAATACCGTAGGCCGAAGCCGATGGCCTGGAGGTCATCGAGTTTGTAGTACCCCGACAGGTAGGCGAGGTATACGTCGTTGAGGCCAAGCGCCCGCAGCCAGGGAGTATAGGTGGCGGAAATGGCCAACCCCTCGTCGGCAAAGACCAGTTTGGAGGCGTTGAAATGAATGGCGTTGGGGTCAGGAGAGATCCCGATACCGGCATCACCCATGGCGCCCGAACGGGCGTCGCCCACAATGCGAAGGAACGGCACCGCCGAAACAACAGTATTGGTACAGGGCGAACCATCCAGGTTGATCAGAGGGCTGCTCGGATCACTAGGGTCCTGTCGCGTACATTGCGCCTGGGCCTGAACGGCCATACCCGTAATGACAAACAAGCTTATAGCAGCTTTCGTTAAGATTTTCATCATGAGATCCTTTCTTTTAACCAAAAGTTTTGCAAATATACTATTTGAATTCAAATTCACGATTAACTCCTGTTAGCCGGGTGGGGGTGCCGTGGTGTTAGGATTGTACGAAAAGCGGGAAATTTGGTTTCACCCGCCCGTCAGCTACATTTGCATCCCGTGGAGAGGTAGCCATTTTCCGCTACTTTTATCAATACGCAAAAACCGGCATCTTATTTTAGGATGACCAATTTTTCAAATTCGCTTTCTCCACTCAACACGGTGTTGCCGACGTTGGCGGCCCGCACCTTTACCTTATATAAATAGACACCACGCCCCAACTGGCCACCGTAGTCGTCGCGCCCGTCCCATTCGATACAGTCATCACGCCGCAAAGCACCGTCGCTGAAGATGTTGGCCTGGATGGTCTTGACCAGCCGGCCGGATATGGTGAAAACCTGAACCATCACTTCCAGCTCCTGATTGGCCAGGTTGTGGTCGAACTGGAAACAGGTATGGCCAGTGAATGGGTTGGGGTAATTGAGCACGTGCTCCAATGCGACTTCTTCTGAAGCCGCCACCACAAATTCGGTATACCCTTCGGCAGAGTTGTTGGCCACGTCCCAGGCTTTCACGCGGATGGTATGCCTTCCTTCAGGCAGGCTCGACAGGGGATAACGCACCTTTCCCCTTGTGTAATCGTCCAGCTCAGATTCGTAGAAATCGTTGAGCAGATAGGTGTTCTGTGTGTTGCCGTTGAGCACGCCTTCCAGGTCGTGCCCAATGCTGTTGCCAACTACGTTGATGCCATTGTCATCTTCCAATACGGCCAGCAGGGTAGGGTTGGCATTGGTAATGCCGCCGAATACGAAATCTTCCGTATTCATATATACTTCGACCTTTGGCCCGGTATCATCGGCAAGTGCATTGGGGTCGGTGCCACCGATGATGATGTTCTCATAGCTTCCGGCAGCATCCTCCAGGGTAGCCCCGTCGGAAGCGTAGTAGCTGATCTTGCCAAATCCGTACTGATAGTTGATGTCTCTGGGCACGACGAAAGTGAAGCGGAAGCGGCCGTTGGTAACAGATGCCCGCCCCCGGAACAGCACATTCTTTTGAATGCGGTAGTTGTATACTTTATTGGACCCCTGTCCAAGCGTGGCCACCTGTTGGGCCTTGTCAAATATTGTGGGGTAGATAATGCCGTTAAACCCGGACAGCAAATTGCCGTCGAGCCCCTGCACTTCGCCTTCGATCGTTACCTTCTGCAGCGCGCGCAGCGTGTCGGGCTGTTGCGGGCTCACCGCTTCGCTGTCGATATGCGTCGTAGTAACCTTGTATTTTGGCAATGCGATTTTCATAGATGGGTCGCCGATCAGCGCGAACTTCCGGGAGTTGTTGATGTTAAAGTTGCCGCTGACGTCGTTTTTCCCGCGCTGGAAAGCTTCCCCGATGGTGGGGACATTGCCGCTGCTATTTCTCACGAACATGTAGTCCAGCGCATTTTCGGTCATGCGCACATTGGAAGAAGCATAAACGGCCCGAACGGTGGTCATCAGGGCGATAGCTCCGCCTTTGGGGTTGAGGAATGCCTCTTCCCCCGCCGTGGTAAAAGTGGGGTCGTCATAACCCGTGAAAGAACAGGTTGCGGTGATGAAAATAGGCATCTGCCCGTAATTGTTCCAGCTCAGAATATCGGTGATGTTGAGCACCCGTTCCTGCGCCCAGCCTTTAGGGCCCCCGTGGCCAAGGTAAGTGACGGCCAGCGCTCCTTTATAAATGGCCTTGTTGAGCTGTTCGGTGGCCTGAGGGATGCGTTCGCCGCCAGGGGTCGATTCCTGTGGAAAGGCATCCAGGTATATCTTTTCCAGGTTGAGCTGGCGGATCGTATCGTTGAGCGCCTCGGCGATGTCGTCGGCATCTTCGTAGTGGTCGATGTCGGAGAAGCCTGGGCTGCGGTCGTTGTCGTCGCCTACAAAAACGAGGCGGTTGCGCCAGTCGCCCAGCACGTCCTCACTACTGTCATAGTGGATGATCTTATCAACGGCCACGGCGGCCTCGTCTGCCGTTTTTACCGGCAGGCGGCCAACAGAGATGCTGAGGCTGCCGTCGAGGGGGTCGGAAGCGTTCGGAGAATCCAGCAAGGCGTAATAGTCATCGGTAGGGTAGGCCTCTACCGGGTTGTACGATTCCTTCTGGTAAGTAGGGATGAAATTGCCGCCCAGGCCGTAGAGGCCGCGGGCATCAAAAGTGCCGTCGCCGAATAGTAGCAGGTACCGGAACTGTTCGGTGCGCTGATAGAGCATACGGGCAAAATCACGGATCGCAGTAGGGTCGGTTCTGCCGGAAGCGAATTCGTTATATACCTGCCCGATCTCCACCACTTCCACCGTCAGGCCGTCGTGGTTCGCCCGGTGCTGCGCAAGGCGCTGGGCTTCCTGCATGAAGTCTTCATGGGTGATGATCACGAAACCCACATTGTCTATGGCGTGGAGGTTTTGGTTGGGGATCTTTCCTATGGCTTCCGCCTTAAGCAGCTCGCCATTGGGATAGAAAGCGACGAATTCGCGCAGCACCTCAGTATTGGCCCTGAAGCTCAGCTGCTGCCCGCTTAACTCGGCGGGCACCTGTTCTGGCGATAGCGGGTCGGTTATGTCCCAGGCCAGGAGCCCCTGAGCGGCGCCATCCAGCCGGAAGGTAGTGGCCGGCGCCGCCAGGCTTCGCTTGTCGCGGAAGGCCATCTGCGTGCCCTCCATGCGCAAAGCGCGCCGCACGTTGAACTGTACATAGTCGAGCCAGCCTTCGCTTTCATCGCCGGCGCCCTGAGGATAGGGATAACGCACCGTAAAACTGATAGATGCGTTATTCAGCAACACCGTGTCGCTGAGCGTGGCCCGGCTGGCGTAAGGCCGGGTATTGTCTTCGCTGCTGCCGATCGACGACACGGAACTGGCACTGTTGCTCTGTATCGTTTCCCCTGCCAGATCTACATAGAACCTGGAGCCTATACGCGACCGCAGCGCCATAGATGCCCGGAGAAGGGCCGGCTCGCTGGTTTGCAGGTTGGGAAAGGAAAAAGCGTTGTTGTAACTGTACTGCCGGGCCACTTTAAAATGGTCGCCGTACCAGCTTTGGCCGGAACCTTGTGACTTTTCCCATTCGTACATCAGGTTCACCTCGTCTTTTTCCAGACGGGCGTAGTCGTCGAAAGAAGTGGACGTAGCCGCAGCAGTGCCCGGAGCGGACGCCTGCACTACCCGGGCGCCGTTGCCGGGGCTGGCCTTCAGGAAGTAGTAATTGTGCGTATCGTAGATGTTCTTCTGCAGGATGAAGGCCTGCTCGCTTTCGTTGAACAGCCATTTGTCGGGGCCTTCGCCATAGAAAAGGATGTAGTCGCCGGGGTCGAAGCGGCCGTCTTCTTCACCGGAGATGCGGATGGCGTTTTCCCGAAGGTCGTCGGTGCGCTCGGCGCCGGCAAAAAAGGGCAGCACCCCCCCGCCATTGCCGTAGAGTTTGATCTGGCGCGGGTCGATATTGTCGATGTTCATGCCCAGCTCGTCTTTCAGGAAACTGTAAGTGAGCTTGTAGACACCGTTGCGGTTCACGGCGATCTTGTAGATGTCGCCGTCTTTCAGCACAGATTCATTGGTATCGTCGGGGTCGCGAAAGCTGACCTCGGGCTGGGGCCGTAGCCTGATGCGCAGGCTCACTTCCTGAAGGCGTTCATAGCGGCCGCCGCGACGGACGATGGGGCAGAAGGCGACCTTGCCGTAATAGCTCTGGCGTTCCCGCTCGACATGGGTTTCGAATTGGAGAGCTTCGCTCAAATAGGAAGCATCCTGGGCCAGAAGGCTCAGTTCAATGGGCTCATAACGGGCCTCCAATACGTCCACTTCAAGTGTGCCGTAGCGTTCTACCGGGAATCGCTTGATAAAGAAGCTGAGCCCGGGGTGTTCGGAGCTGCTCACTGAACCTTTGAATACCCAACGTTCGGCCTGTTCATTGCCCAGGGTTAAAGCTTCGGGTTCTTTTTCCCAGTTGAACTGGTGCCGGATAAAGGTGGGTGACTGGGCTGCTGCCCATCCGATATTCAGCAATAAGGCGATTGCGGCAACAAATTTCTTCATATCTTGCACGAGTTTGAAATAAAATACGGTTGAGAGCGTATTTTTTAAAAATTTCCAAGTCCGGCCAAAAGTTGGATGGGCCAGTCAGAAAAACCGTTATCAAAACGTTAAGGCCCTGGCTGTATTGTCCGTTATGAACGGCCAAAATGTCGGCTGGACATACAAACGCAGCGGTGCGGAACCGCATTGGCCAAATGTTCGGTTTGTAACATCTATTGCAAAAGTACGGCTACACCGCTCACTTTTACACCTTACATTCGGTATTTTATATTTTACACTGCGAACTGCATTAGCCTATGGCCAGATATTTGCTTGTAATTTTTTGGGGAATAGCCGCCTGTACTTTTTTAAAAGGCCAGGACCCGGTATATAGCCAGTTCTTTGCAGCACCCTTGCAGATCAACCCTGCTTTTGCCGGTACGACCCTGTCGCCACGAGTAACGGTGAACTACCGCAACCAGTGGTCGCCTTACCAGGGTGGCTATGATACCTATTCCGTCTCCTACGAGCAATCTATCGAATCTTTGAACAGTGGCCTGGGCATTATGGTTATGGGCGATGACGAAGGAAACGGCATTTACTCCACAACGCGCTTTTCGGCCATTTACGGTTACCGCGTACAGGTAAACCGCGATCTGGCGATCCGTTTCGGCATACAGGCAGGCCTGATCCAGCGCCGGCTCGACTGGGACCTGCTTATCCTGCCCGACCAGATCGACCCCATCGAAGGGCCTACGGGGCCGGGGGGGCCGCTGCCATCCGAAGACCTGCCCCCCGACAACCTCAACAGGTCGATGTTCGATATCGGGGCCGGCATCCTCGCCTATGGGCAACGGGCCTATGGCGGCCTGTCGCTGCAGCACCTCAACAGCCCCGATGAAAGCCTGCTGGAAGTCAACAACAACCTGGGTGTGGGTATCCCACTCAGAATTACTTTGCACGGCGGCGTCGAAATCCCACTCCAAACGGGCAATAATCGCAGGGGCGAGGCGTTCATATCACCGAACCTGCTAATAATGAAGCAGGGAGAATTTGCTCAAGTCAACGGCGGTGCGTATTTTGGCCTCGGCAAATTTTTCGCCGGAGCCTGGTACAGGCACACGATCAACAACGTTGACGCCGCTATAGCCCTTGCCGGAGTGCGTTATGGAATATTTAGATTGGGTTATAGTTTCGATTTTACGTTGAGTAGATTAAATTTGCAGCGTAGCGGCGGATCTCATGAGTTGTCGTTGTCCATAAACTTCGACGACAGCGCAGAAGCCAGAAGACGGCAAAAGTCCGCGCGCTACAATGATTGTTTTAAGATGTTCAATTAATTTTTGAAGGAAAACTGTGGCTCGCCACAATTGATTTCACACTAAATCTCCGACGCCTTTTGCTCTTTTTGGGGCAATTGTGCGAAGCCAACACTGAATGCCCTCCGGTTTATCCGGGCTTTCCCCTCGTCTGGGAAGGCGGTTTTATGTGCGGGCCGCTTCTGAACAGAGGTGGTTTTCTGCACGGTGCCGCCGCCATAAGGGGCGAATGATGGCGTTCGGAAGCAGGCCGGCCTTGTACGTTTTCCTCACTTTTTACCTATTTGTTCACTTCCCGTGCGGTAGCCAATGTGTTAAAGCCGGGAAAAAGCATAGCCCTAGGGCGCTACGGAAGTTATGAAGATGCATTATTGTCTATATTTGTTGGTCGATTCTCAAAAACAAACTCCTACAATGAAAAATCTGCTGAAGTTTGGTACCATCCTGTTAGGAGCAGCACTCATACTTAGTTCCTGCAGCAGCAAGGAACGTTCAGCCTCTACCGGCTGGAAGTATAACGACACCAAGTGGGGTGGCTTTGAAAAACTGGATTACGAAGGCCAGATCGCCGGCCCCAATCTGGTATTGATCGAAGGCGGTACCTTTGCCATGGGCCTGACCGAGCAGGATGTTACCTATGACTGGAACAACATAGCCCGCCGCGTCACGGTTTCTTCCTTCTACATGGATGAAACGGAAGTGTCGAATATCGACTACCGCGAATATCTGTACTGGATACAGCGGGTTTTCGGCGAATCCTATCCCGAGGTTTACCGCGATGCCCTGCCGGATACCCTGGTATGGCGCGAAGAATTGGCTTATAACGAGCCTTTCGTGGAAACCTACTTCCGCCACCCGTCCTACGATGATTATCCCGTGGTGGGTGTGAGCTGGGTTCAGGCTACGGAGTATGCCAAATGGCGTACCGACCGGGTGAACGAGATGCTGCTCATCGACAAGGGCATCCTCAACCCCAATACCGAACAAAAGGATGAGGACAACTTCAACACCGACGCATACCTCGTAGGCCAGTATCAGGGCGACGTGCGCAAGAACCTGAAAGACCTGCGCACCGGCGGCGAACGCCCCGTCCGTTTTGAGGATGGCATCCTTCTGCCGGAGTACCGTTTGCCGACGGAAGCAGAGTGGGAATACGCTGCTCTGGCGCTTCAGGGCAACCAAACTTCAGAAAAAGACGAGCGCATCTCCGACCGCCGTTTTTATCCCTGGGATGGCAACACCGTACGCTATCAAAAGCGCGATAAATACCAGGGTGAGATATTGGCCAACTTTAAGCGCGGCGCCGGTGACTACATGGGTATGGCAGGCAAGCTGAACGACGATGCCCACATCCCTGCTCCGGTCCGGTCCTTCCTGCCCAATGACTTCGGCCTCTACAATATGGCCGGCAACGTCAACGAATGGGTGCTCGACCTCTACCGCCCGCTGACCAGCTCGACCCTGAGTGACGTACAAAACCAGGACCTCAACCCCTACCGTGGTGGTGAGTTCACGAAAAAAGAACTGGATGAAGACGGCCGCCCTGTTGAGAAGGACAGCCTTGGCCGCCTCCGCTATACCTATGTAACAGATGAGGAAGCCGCTACCCGTGATAACTATAAAACGGGCCAGGTGTACAACTACCTGGACGGCGACAAGCAATCGCAGGCCTACTACGATTATGGCAAGCACACCCTCATCAACGACCACTCGCGCGTATACAAAGGAGGTTCCTGGGCCGACCGCGCTTTCTGGCTGTCGCCGGGCGCCCGCCGTTTCCTGGATGAAGACAAGTCTTCCCGCACAATCGGCTTCCGCTGCGCCATGACCCGCACCGGCTCGCCCAGCGGCAACGATGATGTCGGCGGCAACCAGTTCCGCACCAAGCGTAAGCGCGGTGAAAGAAGAAAGTACTAATTCCCACCCGAATGGATCGGGAAACACATCAATGAGATAAGGGAAAGCCTCCACCTTGTGGGGGCTTTTTCTATGGAAAAAGATCCCAGCTATGATGGACACCCAACGGCTATACGAAATATACCTGCAGCACCCTGAAGTGGTGACAGATTCCCGTGCCGTACGCGAAGGAAGCCTGTTCTTTGCCCTTCGGGGCGGGCGTTTCGACGGCAACCAGTTCGCTGCCGGGGCCCTGGAGGCCGGCGCTGCCTATGCGGTCGTCGACGAACCTACCCTCGCCCGTCCCGGCGGGCGTTTCCTGCTGGTTGAAGATGTCCTTACTACCCTTCAGGCACTGGCGCGCCACCACCGGCGGCAGTTCGATATCCCGGTGATCGGCATTACCGGCAGCAACGGTAAAACGACGACTAAAGAACTGTCTGCCGCCGTGCTGGGTAGCCATTACCGGCTGCATTATACCCAGGGCAATCTCAATAACCATATCGGATTGCCACTGACGTTGCTCGCCATGCCCACGGGCATTGAAGTTGCGGTTATTGAAATGGGGGCGAACCATCAGGGGGAGATCGATATGCTGTGCCGCATCACTGAACCGACCCACGGCCTGATCACCAATATCGGCAAGGCACACCTGGAAGGGTTTGGCGGTATAGAAGGCGTAAAAAAGGGCAAATCGGAACTCTACCGATACCTTGCACAGGCCGGCGGTACGGTTTTCATCAACCGCGACGAGCCCTTCCTGGAAGAACTGGCCGCACCGGCGGAAAAAAAAGTATTCTACCGCAGGAGCGAAACCCCTAGCCCGACGGAACCGGATTTCGAGGCCAAACTGCTGGCCACTCAACCCTTTGTATCGGCAGCTTTTCTGGGGCGGCAGGGCCAACTGGTGGAAGTGCGCAGCCGCCTGCCCGGGGCTTTCAACTTCAGCAACATCATGACGGCCATCACACTGGGTAAGTATTTCAAAGTGCCCGACGAAAAGATCGCCGCCGCTATCGAAGGGTATACGCCTGGGAACAACCGCTCACAGATACGCACCTACAACGGTAATACGCTGATAATGGACGCTTATAACGCCAACCCGACCAGTATGCGGGAAGCCCTGCTGGCCTTCCGGAGCATGGACGGCGGCCCCAAGCTCGCCATCATCGGGGAAATGCTGGAATTGGGCGCTGAAAGCCGGGCCGAACACGAGGCGATAGCACTGCTGGCCACTTCACAGCACTTCCGCGAAGTGGCCTTCGTCGGGAAAGAATTCAGGAACGCAGCAGAAATAGTAGGCTGCCGCCATTTCGACGACGTAGCGGCGCTGAAATCATGGTTTGATGCTCAGGGTTACCGGGGATACCACATTCTCATTAAAGGGTCGAGAGGCAACCAATTGGAGAAGCTGCTGGATTGATCCGGAAAACCCTGCGGCCCATGCTGTTGTTGAATTCTACAAAACCAAAACATGCCCGCTCCACTGATCTATCTCGACAATAATGCTACGACGCCCTGCGACCCCAGGGCCCTTGAAGTGATGTTGCCGTATTTTTTTGAGATGCCCGGTAATGCGGCCAGCCGAAACCACCCGTTTGGTTGGATGGCGGAAGAAGCCGTGAAGCAGGCCCGCGAGCAGGTGGCTCTGCTCATAGGTGCGGAAACCCGGGAACTGGTCTTTACATCAGGAGCTACCGAGTCGGACAACCTGGCGATCAAGGGCGTTTTTGAACTGTACCGCCGCAAGGGTTCCCACATCATTACTTTGAAGACGGAACATAAAGCTGTGTTGGACACCTGCCGCCATATCGAGAAAATGGGCGGCGAAGTAACCTATCTGGATGTAGATGAGAACGGGCTGGTTAACCTCGGCGCACTCGAAGCTGCGATCCGGCCCGACACCATACTGGTGTCCGTTATGTGGGCAAACAATGAAACGGGTGTGATCCAGCCCATTGCTGAGATCGGCGCCATTTGCGATAAGTTCGGGGTGCTTTTTATGAGTGACGCCACTCAGGCTACAGGCAAGATACCCGTCAACCCCCGGGAGGCTGGCGTACACCTCATGGCCTTTTCCGCGCATAAGCTGTACGGCCCCAAAGGCATCGGCGCGCTTTATATCAGCCGGCGTGCCCCCCGCGTAAAGGTGGCGCCCATCATCGACGGCGGTGGCCACGAACAGGGCATGCGTTCCGGAACGCTCAACGTGCCGGCCATCGTAGGCTTCGGCAAGGCGGCAGAGCTGGCCGCTCAGGAGATGCCCCAGGAAAGCCGGCGGCTCCGTGGGCTTCGCGACAAACTGGAAAGTACTCTGCTGGGGCGGGTCGAGGAAGCCCATCTTAATGGCAGCCGCGAAAACCGCCTGCCTCATGTCAGCAACATCGCCTTTCGTTATGCTGAAGCTGAAAGCGTTTTGATGACGTTCAACCAGCGCATAGCGCTTTCATCGGGTTCTGCCTGTACCTCTGCATCCATTGAACCCTCTCATGTCCTGACAGCAATGGGGCGCAGCGCCGATTGGGCGCATAGCGCGCTGCGATTCAGCCTGGGGCGTTTCAATACCGAAGAGGAGGTAGAGCAGGTGATAACGGCAGTAGCGGAAGGGGTAGAGAAAGTACGCGGCATGAGCCCCGTATGGGAGCTTTTCAAAGAAGGTAACCTGGATGGATAGCCGGCGGTAAACTTGATTTATCGCTGTGATGTTACTATCTTGGTAACCATCAAAAAATAAATTCGACGATTTTGCGATGTGGCGCAGGCGGGAAGATATAGAAAAGCTGGAAGACAAGCCATATCGAATCCCCAATGGAGAACTTGTTTTTTGAACAGTGCTTAGTTTTCTGTAAACCAAAAATCAGGCCTAGCGATGCTTTTTGTTGCCGACAGTGCAAAAGAAAAAATAATGGAGATCCGCCGGAAAGAAGGGTACGGCGAGGACTACTTCGTGCGGGTTTGGGTGACCAGCGGTGGTTGCTCGGGGCTTACCTATCAGCTGGAATTTTCCAATGAGCCCAAGGCAGATGACCAGGAATTTCAGGACAACGACGTCAAGGTCGTTACGGACCTGCGCAGCGTGCTTTACCTTTTCAATACTACACTGGAATTCTCCGGAGGCCTGGATGGCAAAGGTTTTCACTTTAACAACCCCAATGCTTCGCGTACCTGCGCCTGTGGAGAGAGCTTCTCCGTTTAAACAGTGGCTGTAGCGGCAGGAAGAGAACAGGGCCATCCCGCGTTTCGGGATGGCTTGCGTTTTTTATGGAATTGCGCAGAATTTTTCAGAATTTAGAGAGTCAGAACCAATGAGTTGGATGAATACCATGGATAGAGACATTCCTCCGTCGCGATTGCAAGCCCGTTCCTGCGTAACGTTTCCCGGGATCATTAACCTCAGCAAGCAGGCCTTATACCTGGGGCGCTCCCATTTATTCATTCATTAATCCTGCCAACCCCATGTTACGCATCGGTTATGACGCAAAACAGCTGTTTAACAACTTCGCCGGATTGGGCAGTTATAGCCGTACCTTACTGGCTAACCTGGCGGAGTATTATCCCGACAATGCCTATTTTCTCTATACCCCGCGTATTACCAGGCGGGAAGACACTTCCTTTTTTCTCAACAGTGCGCTATACAATGTGCAGCTACCCCGCCGGGGCCCGGCTTTCTACTGGAGAGCTGCCGGTATAAGACGGGACCTGCAGCGGCACCGCATCGGCCTTTTCCACGGCCTGGCCAATGGCCTGCCGTTCGGGTTGGGGCGCACGGATATTCGAAGCATCGTTAC
This sequence comes from Lewinellaceae bacterium, assembly GCA_020636255.1. GTDB lineage: Bacteria > Bacteroidota > Bacteroidia > Chitinophagales > Saprospiraceae > JACJYE01. The sequence goes on along the minus strand of JACJYE010000003.1, from coordinate 351,266 downwards.
GGTCCACGACCTGGGTTTTCTGCATTTTCCCCAGCATTACAGTTTTATTCAGCGCAAAACGCTCGATTTCAGGCATCGTTCCGCCTGTCAGCATGCCAGCCATATTGTCGCCATCAGCGAGAGCACCAAGCGCGATATCATGCATTTTTACGGCATCGGCGAGGAAAAGATCACCGTGGTGTACCAGTCGTGCAGCGAGCGGTTCTTACAGGAGCGGGCACAAAAGACGATCGAAGCCGTGCACAGGAGATACCGCCTTCCCGAAGAATACCTGCTAACTGTAGGCGCTATTACAGCCCGTAAGAACCTTTTGGGCATGGTGCGGGCCCTGCAGCTGCTGCCCGAAAGCGTCAGGCTGCCACTGGTGGTTGCCGGCGCCGGTGGGCCGTACAAGGCCAGGGTGCAGCGTTATATCCAGCAGAACCGCCTCGAAAAGTGGGTACATTTTATCGAATCGTCGTTTGCTGACCTTCCTGCCATTTACCAGGACGCATCCCTTTTTCTCTATCCTTCTTTTTTTGAAGGTTTCGGCCTCCCCATACTCGAAGCGCTATTCAGCGAGGTGCCGGTGCTGGCCTCCAATACCTCCTCACTGCCCGAGGCCGGGGGGCCGGGGGCCCTCCTGGTCGACCCTTCTCAGCCGGAGCAGATCGCCGCCGGTATCGAAAAGATCCTGACGGATGAAGCCTACCGGAACAGCCTTGTTGAAAAGGGCTACGAGCACGCCCAGCAGTTTCGCGGCGAACCTCTGGCGCATCAGTTGATGGCGCTGTATAAGCGCGTTGCAGGTGGCGGGCATACAGAGCCGGAACCCATCACCTGATATGCCGGAAACGGAAATGAGTCATACTATACGCAAACTGCCTGCCACCTTTCTGTTGGGGTGGCGTTTTACCCTGCCTTTTTACTTCCTTTCTCTGGTTATGACGTTGCGTGCCCAGCAACCCGATACTTTGTTGGCCACCTTCCTGGATTCCGTAACGGTTACGGCCACACGGCTGGAAGGGCGGGAAGGCGAGCAGCCTTTTTCCTTGTCATTGCTGTCGAGGGAGCAAATACAGGCAGGGCAGCAGCAGCTTTCGCTCGACGAAGCCCTGGCCGGCGTGCCTGGCCTCTTCACGATGGGCGCCGACAATTTTTCACAGGATATCAGGCTATCGCTTCGGGGGTTTGGCGCGCGTGCTGCTTTTGGGATACGCGGTATAAAGATACTGGTAGACGGCCTACCGGAATCGACGCCCGATGGGCAGGGGCAGGCCGACAATATCGATGTGGGCCTGATGGAACGGGCGGAAGTGATACGCGGGCCTGCTTCGGGGCTGTACGGCAACGCCGCCGGTGGCGCCATCAGCTTTACTACCGAGGATCCGCCGGCCGTGCCTTTTGCCGAGGCCCGGCTCAGCGCCGGCAGCTTCGGCTTTCAGCGTTACCAGCTGAAAGGAGGGCTGCAGCAAGGGCGTCTGGGGTTTCTGGCCTATGGCAGCCACACCCGCACGGATGGCTATCGCGAGCAGAGCCGAATGGAGGCGAGCCTGTTCAACGGAAAGCTGGGCTATCAATATAATATGAAGGGCCGGCTTCAGCTGTTGATCAACCTGATGGATAGCCCGCTAGCTGAAGATGCCGGGGCGCTGAGCCGTGAAGGGCTGGCGGAAAACCGCCGGCAGGCCTGGGCTTCCAATCTCACCTTCGACGCCGGTGAGGCCATACGCCAGGCCAGGGTGGGCCTGCGCTGGGAACACAAGCTGGAGGAACACCACCAGTTGGAAGCGCGGCTGTTCTATTTGTCGCGTGATCTCGAGAACCGCCTGCCTTTTGAATCCGGCGGGGCCGTGCAATTGGGGCGGCAATTCTTTGGCGGGGGTGCGAGTTATCGCTTTTTGGGTAAGATAGGGCAGCTGCCCTATCGCTTTCGCCTGGGCCTGGACATCGAACAACAGCAGGACAACAGGCAGCGCTTCGACAACCTCGCCGGGCAGCTTGGCGACAGGTCGCTGTATCAGGAAGAGCTCTTCCGTAGCTTTGGGCTGTTCTGTGTGCAGGAGCTACAGCTTACCCACCGCCTCAAAACGCTGCTCAGTACGCGTTATGATGCTGTGGAACTGGAAGCCCGGGACCGTTTTCTCATCGACGGTGATGATTCGGGCCAACGCGGATACGATAATTTCAGTTTCAGCCTCGGCATGCTCTTTGCCCTTTCTCAGAAGCTGCGTTTGAACGCCAACGTGTCTACCAGCTTTGAGACGCCAGCGCTGAGCGAGCTGTCGGCCGCCCCTACGGGTGGCGGGTTCAACCCTATGCTTTCTCCGCAGCGCGCTACCAATTACGAAATTGGCGCCGGAGGCCGTCTCGGCCGCCGGTTACGCGGACAGCTGTCGGCCTTTTTTATAGCATTGCAGGATGAACTCGTGCCTTTTGAGCTGGAGTCCTTTCCCGGGCGTGCCTTTTACCGCAATGCGGGGCGTTCCTCCCGCAGGGGGGTGGAAGCCAGCCTGTACTACCAGGCGGCACCCGGTTTGTCGGCCATGCTGGCCTATACCTGGTCGGATTTTACCTACCAGACATATCGCGTGCCTGCGGGCGATTTTCGTGGCAACAGGCTTCCCGGCATCCCGGAGCATTTTGGCTATGCCGGTATACGTTATCTGCACCGCTCCGGTTTCGGTGGGTCGTTGCGCTGCCAGTATACGGGCGCCCTGTATGCCGATGATGCCAATACCGAGCAGGCAGAGGGGTATTTGAACCTGGGCCTGCGCCTGCACTATAGCCATCAATGGGGCCATTGGGGCCTATACCCGTTTCTGGGAGCAGATAACCTGCTGAATGCTTCATACAACAGCAATGTACGCATCAATGCTTTCGGCGGGCGCTACTACGAGCCTGCGCCGGGTATTCATGGGTATGCAGGTGTGAAGGTGGCCTGGTTAGCGCTCTGAGGGGATGCCAAATGGCGATATTCACCGTTCGATTTGTCAGGCATCTTCCTCAATTGGATATAGGCAGCCCTGCGGAGCAACTATTCTGGATAAATAGCTACTTTAAGTGGTATAAAACCCGATTTGTAAAACCAATTCAACAAAGCTTATGAAACGGATTATCTACTGTATTTTTTCAGTCTTTTGCTTACTGGCAGCCCTACCGGCCATCGGGCAGGTGGCCTATGTGAAACAGGATGCTTCCGGCGCCAACAACGGTACTTCCTGGGCTAATGCCTACACCAGCCTGCACAGCGCCCTGGCCGATGCGACGGCAGCGCAGGTATGGGTAGCTGCGGGCACCTATGTTCCGGGGACGGATACAATGGACGTATTTTTCGTGGGCCGGAGTGTAATACTCTATGGCGGGTTTGCCGGTACGGAAACCAGCCTGGATCAGCGGGATGTCTCTGCCCATGCGACGATCCTCAGCGGTGACCTGGCAGGTGACGACATCGCAGGTAATTTCACTACCAACCGCAGCGATAACGCCCTGCACGTGGTTTACGTCGACAGCCTCGTGACGGGTGGCGTTACGATCGATGGCTTTACCGTGCGCAGCGGCCACGGCAATGCCGAAACCAACAGCCAGCCCGAATACTATTATCGTGGGGGCGGTATATTCGCATACAGCAGGGTAGCGGTGCGCAACTGCTTTTTTACGCAGAACCACGCACGCTCCGGTGCTTCTGTATTTGTGCGGAGTAGTACGGCCAACGGCTCGCAGATCGAGGATTGCCGTTTTGAAGACAATATTTCCAATTCCCAGTCGGCGGGTATATACATTGAAGCGGCGTCAGATATCATTGTCGACAATTGTTCATTCACTGGCAACAGCACCAACAGAGGGGTTTTGTACCCCGCCTACTGCACGAATGTACAGATCCTGAACTGTGCGTTCGAAAACAACGAGAACAGTTCAGGGTATGGCGGCGCTCTTTTCGTGTGGCAACCTGTCAACCTGTACATCGGCCATTGTACTTTCCTCAACAATACGTCGGCCAATGCTGCGGGCATTTATATCGACCAGCGGGAGCTCACCAGCTATGACCCTGATCTGGCTATTATCGACAGCTGCCTTTTCGACGGAAATGTGACGACCGATTATGGCGGTTCGGGTATTTATTTCTACAATGCCAGCTTCACGCTGATGAATACCACCTTCGTTAATGGCGAAGCACCCAGTTCGGCCCCGGGGATATATGCGGGAGGAGACAATCAGAACTTCATCATCGACAACTGCACCTTCGAGAACAATACTTCCAACTTCGCAGCTTCCATTGCGAATTACGTAGGATTGGGCGTGGCGCTGATCCAGAACAGCACCTTCCGAAACAATAGAGCGAATAATGGTGGCGGTACTATTTCCGGCGGTTTTACCTCGCGAACGACGGTGGAGAACTGCACTTTTGAAGAAAATTCTGCCGGTTATGGCGGCGCCATCTTCGTACAGAACGACTCTACGGAAATGACGGTGCTGAATTCCTCCTTCTTTGGCAATGTTGCCAATACGTCGAGTGGCGGCGCTATCCTCACCAATACCAGCATCCCTCTGACGGTGGAAAACTGCAATTTCGAGGCCAACCAGGGGGCTACCGGCGGCGCCATATCCGTGACGGAAGACAGCCTGGACATCTCGGTGCTGACGGTGCGCAACACCATTTTCAACTACAATATCGCCGATACGCAGGGTGGCGCTATTTATATCAATAATGCCGATGCCACTATTGAAAGCAGCCTGTTCATCAACAACAATGCTTTTGACGTCGGCAACGGCGGCGCCTTATCGCTCAATTCCAGTGTCGGTGGAGAAGTGGAAGACCTGCAGGTGATGATCACCAACTGCACTTTTGCCGATAACGTCGGAGCGCTTGCGGCAGCCATTGCAAGCTGGACGGACGGCACGGCAACCTCCACGGCCACTTTGCAGAACAATATTTTTTCCAACCCGCTGGGGCTGGATTACGTCGTGGAAGCCGGCGCGCCCGAAGTCGTCTCTAACGGTGGCAACCTCGCCATCCTGGACCTCCAGCCGGAAGTGTTCTCCAACGCGATGGATATTCTGGGCCAGGACCCTCTGTTCGTCGAGCCCGAGGATTTCGATTTTCACATTATGGAAGGCAGCCCCTGTATTGATGCAGGTGTGGCGGCCGGCGCGCCCGAGTTCGACATCGAAGGCCGGCCCCGTTATGATGGGGTTGACATTGGCGCTTATGAATTTGACAAGACCATTGGCGTTCAGGAGCGGCCGGTATATGACAAGGGGCAGCTCAGCCTTTTCCCCAACCCGGTTTCGGAAAACGCCTTCCTGAAAATGGAGAATGAATGGACGGGCACACTGCAGGCCGTTATTTTTACCTTATCGGGCCAGCAGGTTCAGTCCTTCGCCATTGAAAAAACGGCAAGTGCCCAGCAATGGCCGTTGAAGGTGGGCCAGCTGCAGCGCGGCGCCTACAAAGTGGTGGTTTCGAACGGGAAGAACGCTCTGGCGGTGCATCTGCTCCGGCTGTAAGCTGAGAGCTTGTTTGGAGTAACCGGTTGGCCGGGTGGCCCGGAGGAGCAAAGCGCATTACGCGCGTTCCCCATCACCCGGCCACCTGGCCTCCCTGTCAGTCTGTGTTGCGGTGGGGCTCTAATTCAGGTAGCTGTACCCATCAGCGCGAATCTTCCATTCGCCGCTGGGTTGTTTTTGCCAGAGCAGGATGAACTTGCCGGCCCTTTTGCCATTAAAGAGGTAGTAACCTATGTCATAACCCTGCCTACCGGATATCTGCCGTTCGATGATCTCGAAGGAGATATCAGGGCCTTCGCCAGCCTTAAAGCTGCCGAGAAAAGGCCTGAAATTGGCTTCTATTGAATCTCTTCCCGAGAAAATTTCCTTGCCGGGTTCCAGGTAATAGGCATCTTCAGTATACAGGTTTGCGACTGCAGCGGGGTCGGCCTGTTTGTAAGCTGCTGTAAAGGCGTCATATACCTGTTGCATAGCTTTCTGTGCGGCTGCTGTATCGCCGCTGGTATCGAGAGGAGGGCGTTGGCAGGCCGCCGAAAGCCCGATGGAAAACAGAAGGGCAAAGAAGGGCCTCGGATTCATCATAGCATGATATCATTTAAGAGCTTGTTTGGAGGCCGCTTTTGATAGCGAAAAGCGGCCTCCAAACAAGCTCTAAGCAGTCTCAGAGGAAAACCCCATAGAGCACCGTGGTAAAGATGGCCATCAGGATAGCCAGGAAAAAGGCCGAAAGAAAATCCCGAATCTTAAACCCTTTCATAAAATGGGCCGCCAGCATGAGCAGGGCGGCATTGACCACGAAGGTGAAAAGGCCCAGGGTCAGGAACCGCAGAGGCGTGGTGATCCACTGCAGGAAAGAGCCCAGGGTTGAATTGAGGAAAGATAATACCAGCGCAACGATCAGGGCGCGCGAAAAATCTTCGACCTCAACTCCTTTCAGCAGATAAGCCCCACCCATCAGCGCCAGTGCGGTGAGCAGTATTTTGATGATGGCCTCTCCCAGAGAGCCGTACATAGCGTCGAGCAGTAAGATATCCATCAGTTCGGGTTGTTGGTTTTCAGATCCTGGAGTTCCTGCCGGCACTGCTGCAATTCCCTTTCCAGTTGGCTGATGCGGGCTTCCAGTTCGTCTATTGTAACTGCCTGGCCATTGGGTTGAACAGGGGCTGCCTGTTCAGTTTTTGTGCCGTCCAGCCCGATCTTATCTCTGAGGCCCAGCGGGTCGTCGCCATTGTACCAGGAAGCGCCGAAATAGGCGATGGGTACAATAATGAGCATTACGATGAAAAAACGCGCAAAGGGCGTCATCCTTCTTTTTGACATAGTACTGAATATTTAAATTGTACAACCCTAAAATTAATCCTCCCGGTTGCTATCCGTGCAATATTTCTACACAATCAGGAAATTTTTGGATTAATTGGCGCGCCCTGAGGTAAAATGATAATTTTGGGCCATGGCTGAAGCATATATTTTTGATGTGGTGCGCACCCCTCGTGGCAGAGGGGATAGTGACGGCGCTTTATACGAAGTGAAGCCCATCGGCTTGCTGTCTGCATTGCTGGATGCGATTCCTGGCCGGTGCGCTATTGCGCCCGAAGAGATTGAAGACCTGGCCATCGGTTGCGGGCTGCCGCTCGACGGGCAGGGGTACAACATTGCCCGGGCGGCTTTGCTGTATGCGGGCTGGGGCCATGCCACGCCGGGCATGCAGATCAACAGGTACAGCGCTTCGGGCCTGGAAGCCGTCAACCTGGCTGCCATGAAGGTGCGGTCGGGCTGGGCGCAGCTCGTCCTGGCAGGCGGGTTGGAGAGTATGAGCCGAATACCGCTAGGCAGCGATGGCGGCCCGCTGATGTACGACCCCGAGGTGATGATCAGGGCCAGTTATATTCCATCCGGCGTAGCTGCCGACCTGCTGGCCACGCTCGAGGGGTTCAGCCGGGAAAGCCTGGACCGCTACGCTTATGAGTCGCACCTTCGCGCCAGGCGTGCCCGCGACGAGGGGCATTCCCACCCTTCCATCGTCCCCATTTACGACCGCAACGGCCTGCTGATCCTTGAAGAAGACGAGCACTTGCAGCCGGATATCACGCCTGAGGAGCTGGCACAGCTCCCCCCGGCATTCGAAACATTGGGGCGGCAGGGGTTTGAAGAGATCGCGCTTCAGCATTTTCCCACTCTGGAACGGGTCCGTTACCTGCACACGGCCGGCAACTCCAGCGGCGCTGCCGACGGCGCCGCTCTTGTACTGGTAGGGAGCCTGGAAAAGGGCGAAGCGCTGGGGCTTAAGGCCCGGGCCCGTATACGGGCGGGGGCTACGGCCAGTACGGGTACGGCATTTATGCCTACAGGCGCTGCTGTGGCCGCCCGGAAAGCCCTGCAACTGGCCGGCCTTAGCCCGAAGGATATCGGCCTGTGGGAGTGCCATGAGCCATTCGCCGCCGTAGCGCTGCATTTCCAGCGCGAAATGGGCATAGCGGATGCAGCCTTTAACGTCAATGGCGGCGCCATTGCTTTGGGGCACCCCATAGGTGCTAGCGGCGCCATGCAGCTGGGGGCTCTGCTCGATGAGATGGAGCGGCGTGATGTAGCTATCGGGCTGGTGGCGCTCAGCGCAGGCGGCGGCCTGGGCGTGGCTGCTGTGATAGAGCGAAATTAAGAGCTGCCAGCCTTTTCGCTATCAAAAACGGCCTCCAAACAAGCTCTAAACGGATTAGTATCGCGAATACATCAAAGGCTTATGATCCGATATAAAAAAGATACCGACAACATCGTCACACTCACGCTCGACATGGGTGGCCGTAGCGTCAACGTCATCAACCACGAAATAGCGGAGGCCTTTGTGCCGGTGATCGAACACCTGAAGGGGGAAAAGGAAAAGGGGTTGTTGCGCGGCGTTATTATTACTTCCGCCAAGAAGAGCTTCCTGGCGGGAGGCGACCTGGAGTACCTGTACCGGCCCGGCAGCCCGGAAGAAATTTTTCATTTTGCCGAAAAGCTCAAGGGCATACTGCGCGACCTGGAGCGGCCCGGCATACCGGTGGTTGCCGCCATCAATGGCGCAGCGTTGGGCACGGGTTTCGAGCTTGCCCTGGCCTGTCACCACCGCATCGCACTTTCCGGCCCCAAGGTGTGGCTGGGGTTCCCGGAAGTACAGCTTGGGCTCATCCCGGGCAGCGGCGGTATTGTGCGTTTGATGTGGCTTATGGGCATTGAAAAAACCTGGCCGATCCTCAGTTCCGGCAGGCGTTATACCCCGCAGGAGGCGCTACAGGCCGGCCTGGTCGACGAACTGGCCAGCTCCCCCCGGGAAATGCTGGACAAGGCCCGTGCCTGGCTGTTGCAAAACAAGGAAGGCCGACGCCCCTGGGACCGCGCCAATTGCAGCATCCCTGGCGGAACGGCGCGCAGCCATACCGTGGCCACCCATATCCAGATGCTGGCCGCCATGCTTGCCCGGCAGACGCAGAACAACTATCCGGCCCTGCAGGCCATACTCAGCATACTGGCTGAAGGTTCGAGAGTAGACTTCGATACGGCTTCCCGCATCGAGAGCCGTTATTATACCGGCCTGTTGCGCAGCCAGGCCTGTAATAACATGATCAAAGCTTTTTGGGTAGACTACAACTTCATCAAGGAAGGAGGGAACCGGCCGAAGGGTTTCGGCAAATTCCGTCCGCGGAAGGTAGGGGTCATCGGCGCCGGGCGCATGGGGTCCGGTATTGCCCTGGCCTGTCTGAGCCACGGCCTTTCGGTGGTGTTGAAGGATGTTTCCAAGCCCATTGCTGAAAGAGGGCGGGAGTATGTACGCCAGCGGCTGGAAGAATGGGTTGCCGAAGGCAGAAAAACGAAAACGGAGGGAGAAGATATGCTGCGCCGCATCCATACCACGGAGAGCTCCCGCGAGTTCGAGGAATGCGACCTGGTCATAGAGGCCGTTTTTGAGAACCGGATGGTCAAACAAAAAGTGATGCGGGAAGCGGAAGAATTTACAGATGACTATTCCCTTTTCGCCAGCAACACGATCTCCATCCCCATCACGAAACTTGCCGAGGCCTCGCTGCGGCCCGAGAATTACGTCGGCCTGCATTTCTTTCCCCCTGCCGAAGAGGTGCCGCTGGTCGAGATCGTACGTGGCGCCAAGACCTCGGATGAAACCGTGGCCAGGGCCTTTGATTTTGTGCGCGCCATACGCAAAACCCCTATTGTCGTCAAAGACGATTGGGGCTTTTTCGCCGCCCGCGTTCAGAACACCTATATTCTGGAAGGTATTACGATGCTGCAGGAGGGGTACCCGCCTGCCCTGATCGAGAACCTCGGCCGCCAGGCCGGCATGCCGCTGGGCGCCCTGGCCCTGGCCGACAGCCTGGGCCTTAATATGGTGCTCCGGTATGAAAACCAGGCCGCCGAACACTATGGCGCCAAATATGTGCAGCACCCCGCTGTGAGCGTCCTGAAGACCATGCTGGAAGAGCTGCAGCGCCCGGGGCAGCAAAAACGCGCAGGCTTTTACGATTATGAAGGGGATACCCGCCTTGCCCTTTGGCCTGGGCTGGAAGCGCACTTTCCTCCTGCGATCGAACATTACGAACAGAAGGGGCTGGTGAACCGGTTTTTATTCGCTCAGGTGCTGGAAGCCGTCTGGTGTATGCAGGAAAAGGTCATACACTCGGTAGCAGCGGCCAACCTGGGCAGCATCTACGGCTGGGGGTTCCCGGCGTTCAAGGGCGGCGTTATACAGTTCATCCATGATTTCGGGGCCGATGCTTTTATGGAGGAGTGTAAAAAACTGGAAGAGCAGTACGGCCAGCGGTTTAAGGCCCCCAGGCTGTTGTCGAAACTGGAGCCTGAAAAGATCGCCTAAATGCAAAGCGGCAACTTGTTTTTTGAACACTACTTAGAGGCTGCTCCGGTATTTCAAATGATTCTCTGGTGTTATAAACCCCACTCCCTTTTTTCCTGTTATATTTCTTGTAAAGCAAACCAAAAAAACATCAATTATGAGTATCGCAACGGACTATATGGCCACAGACAAAGTAGATGTAAATATCGGCATAGAACAGGAGGGCCTGGGCCTTGTTACGGACATTCTCCAGAAATTGCTGGCTGATGAACATGTGTTGTACGTCAAACTGCGCAACTACCACTGGAACGTAACGGGCATGAGCTTTCAACCCTTACATGCCTTCTTTGCAGAGCAATACGAGGCCGTATCCACCTTTATCGATGACACTGCCGAGCGCATCCGGAGCCTGGGGGCTTTCGCACCTGGCTCGATGGCGGCGTTCAGGGAACTGTCGCGCCTGGAAGAGACAGGGCATTTCAATGGCAATGCCAGGCAGATGCTGGAAAACATCCTGAACGACCACGAGGCTATTATCCGGTCGCTGCGCGAAGATCAGGAAGCAGTAGGAGAAAAAGCAGGGGATAACGGTACGCAGGACTTTCTGATCGGCCTGATGGAAGCACACGAAAAATTTGCATGGATGGTGCGCGCCCATTTGGGATAGAACAGCACCAGCCCAAGGCCCTGCATTCAACGTGCAGGGCCTTGTTTTTTTACCGGAAAGTGAACGTAGCTGTCCAAAAGCGAACCAGGCTCCCGAGTTAACGGGAGCCTGGTTTTTTACCCGCATTTTGCCGGCCTGTTCAGCCAGAGCCTGCGGGTGCATCTAAGGGGGGCTTATTTGCTATTTAATTCACTTCCAGTTTGAACTTCACCGGCAGGTTGAAGAGCACCTTCACGGCGCGCCCGCGTTGTTTGCCGGGAGCCCATCGCAACGGCATATCGTTCATCATGTTGACAACGCGCAGTGCTTCGCCACCACAGCCACCGCCGATATCGCGCACCACCTGCGCATCCTTGATGTAACCCTGGCGGTCGACTACGAAGCTTACTACAACGGTACCTTCGATACCATTATCGCGGGCGACGGCCGGGTAGCGGATATTTTCGTAGATGAATTCCAGCATCTTTTTGTTGGCGCACATGCGCTTTTCTTCAGCGGAAGCGACCATATCTTCACAGCCGGGGAAACGCGGCATTTCTTCCACCACTTTAAAGATCTCTTCTACATCCTCTTTGGGAGGAGGAGGAGGAGGAGGAGGGGGAGGAGGAGGGGCCGCTTTTTTCGTATCCTGATAGACCGGCGCTTCTACATAAGTGTTGGCGTCTACCGATTGGTCTACGAACTCGACCTCTTCTTCATCGATCAGTTCCACGTCAGCCACGGCTTCAAAGGTTGGCGGCGGAGGTGGGGGAGGAGGAGGAGGAGGTTCTGCGCTACGCGGCACCTCGATCTCGATATCGTGGTCCAGTGCTAATGCATCATCCGGAATGTAAACTTCCTTTTCGAAAATCGTCCAGTTGAACGCCGCGATCATCAACGCCAGTGCGATGACGAGGCTGAGGCGCCAGAAGAGTTTGGAATAAAGGAATACGTCTACTTCCGGGTACTTGTTGCGTGCTTCAAGCGGCGAGCTCCAATGCTTGCCTTTATACTTTTCAGTGAGGCCGGCACCTACTTTTTTGGAAAAATAAGACCGCCCTGCGAAAATGAGGACCAGCACTAAACCAACCATGATCCCCACGCCAGTAATCAATGCGGTGCCTGTTATTGCAAAATTAGGGTTCATGAGTGAGGAGTTTTGTACCCGTGGGCGTTAACGAATTTTTTTCTCACTATCAAAATTGCGAACTGCAGTATGGATTCCAAATGACATTAGCCACCGCGGAAAGTGACTTTTATCAGTACCGGTTGAAAGTTGAGTAATCATCAAACGATAAGCTCTTAAATGCCCTTATGTGCTTAACTTACACCCTGCATTGAGTGTTCAACAATCAACAATCAACACCCACTTGTGCCTGATCCGTCTGCCATAACCCATCTCATCAAGGAAGAAGCCTACCGGCTGGGTTTCAGTTTCGTAGGTATTGCCAAAGCGGAAAAGATGGACGAGGAGGCCCGCCGCCTGGAGGCCTGGCTCAACCAGGGCATGCACGGGCAGATGGGCTATCTGGCCAACCACTTCGACAAACGCACCGACCCCACCCAACTCGTGCCCGGCGCCAGGTCGGTGGTCAGCCTGATGTACAACTACTATACGGAAAAGCAGCAACGGGATGCGGAAGCTCCCAGGATCTCCAGATACGCTTACGGGGAAGACTACCACTTCGTCGTTAAGCGGAAGCTGAAGAGCTTGCTGCATTTCATCAGGGAAAAGGCCGGCGCGGTTGAAGGCCGGGTATTCGTCGACTCCGCTCCTGTGCTGGAGCGCGACTGGGCGCGGCGCAGTGGCATCGGATGGGTAGGCAAGAACACTTTGCTCATCCACCCCCGTGCAGGGTCGTACTTTTTCCTGGCCGAGATCATCATTTCCCTGGAGCTGGAATACGATGGGCCGATCAAGGATCACTGTGGCAGCTGCCGCCGCTGCATCGACGCCTGCCCTACGGATGCCATCGCTTCTGAAGGGTATATCCTGGACGGCAGCAAGTGCATTTCCTATTTCACCATAGAACTGAAAGAGGCCATCCCTGAGGAATACCGCGGCAAGTTCGGGAACTGGATGTTCGGCTGCGATATTTGCCAGGAGGTTTGCCCCTGGAACCGCTTTTCCAAGCCTCATGAGGAGCCGGCCTTCGAACCCGGCGAAGCATTGCTGGCCATGAAGCGCCATGAATGGGAAGAGATCACGGAAGAGGTGTTTCAGGAGTTGTTTCGCCATTCGGCGGTGAAGCGCACGAAATACGAGGGGCTTAAGCGCAATATCGCTTTTTTGAAAAAAGAAAACGGCCAGCATGATGATTAGAATGAACACCGCTCTGTTTCTGGCCTTTATGGCCGCTGCATGTAGTGGCGGCCCAGGCGATTCAGGCCCTGAAAGCGGCCATAAAAGCGGGGAGGCTGCCGTATCGGAGCTTCAGAAGCAGGCTGTTTTGCCGGCAAAAGTAGATACCAGCCCCGTTTTGCTCGTGCTTGGCGGCGCTATTTCGGCGGCCAGAGGCCTGGCCCCTGAAGCTTCCTATGCAGCAATACTACAAAACCGGCTGGATGGTTCGGGAACGCCATTGCGGGTGTTCAACGCCAGTATCAGCGGCGAGACCGTTGCGGGGGCTCTGGAGCGCCTGCCTGTACTGCTCGCACAGCCACTTCAACGGGCCATTATCGAGGCCGGCCAGTCCGATGAGGCCCGGGGCACCGGCCCTGGCGCGTTCGGCCGCGATGTGCTTAAATTGCTCCAGGCGATTCGGTCCAGCTATCCGCAGGCGTCGGTTTTGGTGTTGCCCTCTGCTCATGCTGCAGGCTATCGGAACGCTATAAACGAGGCTGCCGGCAAGGTGGAAGGGGTGGCGGTTTCCGGGCTTTTACTGGAAGCAGGCCCGTCGTTCCGGCCTGATGATGTGGGTTTGCAGCATCGGCTGGGAGAGGAGCTGTTTTTTGTTATAGAACGGGCGGGGAGGTAGTGGAAGGGTGCGGAATTTTGGGAGCGTTACAGGTTCAAATCCCTTGCCATTTTCACCCAATCCCCTTACCTTGCCATTGTATGACGCGCCTTGCGGCTCTTCTAATGAACAACACAAGACAAGATTATTTTCTGACAAACACGGCCCGGCCTTAGTGCCTGGAATGGGATGATGATGGCGGCGGCCTGCCCACTAATGACTGCGGCTGTACGCTCCCTTCCCCGAGGACGCCGGGCGGATGCATACGGGTGAGGGATACGCGCTTGCCTAATCCTGATATGCCTATGGAACGCTTACTGGAAGGGGTGAACGATGCAAAAGTGATCTGGTGGGACGGTTGGCTGGGCATCAAAACGGCGCAGACGACGGAATCCGGTTGCTGGCGCATAGACGGGCACCGGGAATCGGGCAAGGCGTATATGTGAGTGCAGTTCAAGAATAAAGATGCAAAGTTGCGGGGTTTTATCGGCAATACGGTGCAAATATGGCGCGCCGTGCTGCCCATTACCGATTACATCGGACAGTTGGGTGGAGGAGTATACAACAACATCAACGTCACCTATGAACCCTGGGTAAACCAGGGCTCCAATGCCCACCGCGGCTGGGCGGCGGCCAGCACGCTCAATGCCCTGGCGGAGTTCCGGGGCCAGGCACAGGCGGATGGTATTGCGGCGCCGCCCAACCTGGATATGTATCTGACAAGTGACAGAGGAGATGGATTTGCACTCATGAAAAAGGAGCTGGGGCCGGTAAGAGTCTATGCCGCTATGGAATTGGGATTGCTACAGGCCAACTTTTTTAAATTTTTAGCGTGGCACGTTTTAGGGACTTCCAACTATGACCTGATTTATCCTGTAATACCCGATATGATGATTGGGGTAGAAGATGAAGAATCTGATGAATTAAGGACCACGATATATCACGAATTAGCCCATGCCTCCCACTTTACCAATGTTGGCCCAGATTACTGGATGCTTTTAGCGACAGCGGAGATCGGCGCCGACGGCTGGGGCGATGAAAACAGCCAGGATGCGGGGCGGATTTCCATTTGCGAGTCATGGGCGGAGCATATTGGGGAAACATATACTCACAGGCGGTATTTGGGGAATAATTCAATTTTTGGCGATTGGGAACGAAGATTAGAAACAACGAGAAATGATACCACCGACCATGTTCCTATCGGATTGCACCATGGCCTGATAGATGTTGCTAATGTTTTAGATGCAAATGCCTGTGACCGCACCAGGCCGCCGCAGTGTGGCCCGATAGTGGATAATGTTAGCGGTTTTTCCAATAGCCAGCTTTTCTCAGTATTAACGCCACAGGTTAGTAATATCGAAGTGTACCGAGACAGGATAGTCGATGTTCTGCTCCCATCTGTGCCCGGGAATACCGCCCAGGGAATCGACGATTTATTTAACAGCTATTAGAAAAACTTCAACGTTCACTTCCAAAGCCATTGGCGCATGCGTGGAATGGCTTTGGAAGTGGCCAAAAAATATTAGCTATGTCCAATTATCTATTCCTCGCTTTAATTTTTGGCTTCTTATGCCAGGGCTGCATGAATAAAGAGTGTAATTTCCCCGGCCAATATGAATTTGAACTTTTGGCAAACTTATCTCCTGCGAAGGACACCTTTAGAGTTGGGGACACCATCCGGATTTCTTCTTCCTTTAGTGATGAGGTATTTGAAGTCAAAACCCAGAGGACATATAGCCTGGTGAATTTCAGGTTTCATCCAGGAACTGGTATGTATAAAATCGACACCTTCCCGGCAATTGACGATGGCTTGCAATTTTTCGAAGCATTCATTTCACCTGAATATAGTTACCAAAGAGTTGGGGAAGAACTGCTGGGACAGTACAACTACGAAAACGGGCTTTATTCGTTGGCGTTCAAGCTGGTTCCCAAGGAGCCGGGACTGTATTACCTGGAGCAGGGATCTGCATTATACCCGGTGGATGAATGGCAGGATTTTCCAGGCAAAAAGTGTAAGCACACCAAAGCAAGCGCCCGGGTCACCCTTAACGGCGGCTCCGACAACAACATCGGCCTGTTGTCTGACAGCCCCGACCCGCACTATAATGCCTGGATTCTATCAGATCCGGAAGATCTGTTTTATAAATTCGGGGGGTATTGTTTTTACGTGGTGGAATAAAGGTCATGGATGGGAGGGCGTCTAATGCCGTCAACTTAGCGGATGACTGGGGGGCCTGGAGGGGGGGGTGAAAGGGTGACTGCGCTGCTTTCCCCCTCTCTCCAAGTCACAAAACAAGCGCTCAAGGCCATTGAAGCTCCGGAGGAGCGTAATGTGAGGCGTACATTTTAAAGTGCCAAAGTAGAATTAGGGCGGTGCGTAATGGATCGCGGGCCTCCGGCCCGCGTTAAATTCTTAACCCCAAATAGCATTTTCAGCGGGCCAGAGGCCTGGGCGTCAATGGAATTCCCCCGCCGCTTCCAGTTCCTGGAACTTGCTCCATGCTTCTCCGGCCAGCTTGTCGGTCAGTTTTTCGATGTAAAAACTACCGGCGCCGGGGTCGGCGGCCTGGTGCAGGTGGCTCTCCATTTTCAGGATGTGCTGCACGTTGCGGGCGATACGGCGGGTAAAAGCTGTTGACGGCTCTTTCAGGGCGTGGTTGGCCGGAAGGACGTAGAGCCGGCTGGCGCCGCCGATGACGGCTGCCATAGCCTGGGTGCTGGCGCGTATCATATTGGTGTTGGGGCTGTTGTCCTGGCTTTCCTCGGCGAAATGCACCACGATAAAGGGCTCGAGGCCCGGGGCGCCGAAGGCTTTCAGCACGTTGGCCCACAGCAGGCGCAGGGCGCGCAGCTTGGCGATCTCCACGAAATAACTTTTGCTGATGGAAACGGCAAACTGCATGTGGGCGTTCACCTTTTCGGCCGGTAAACCGAGAGCGGTAAGCCTGGCGAGGTATTCGCTGCCCTTGGCGATGGTGTAGGCCAGTTCGATGGAGCTGTCGTCGGGGCCGGAGTGGAAGCGCTGGGCGTTGGCCTGCAGTACGCGGAACCTGGGCATCTGTTCGGCACAGTAGGCCATGAGCTCGTACAGCTTATCGATGGGCGGGTTGCTCCAGTCGAGCAGCGGGTCAAAATCGATGGAACCACCGACAGCTGATGGGTTGAAGCCCCGTGTTTCCAGCAGTTCCGTGAAATAGCGAAAGATGGCCCAGGGTTCGATGGCGGTGTAGTGTTCTTCAAAATTGGCTGCGATGATGTCCAGCCTTATATCGTGCAGCAGTTGCGCCAGCTTGGTAGCGTCGACGGCCTGCCTGAGCCGAAACAGGGGGGCCTCTACGCCGCCCTGCAGGCCTTCCAGCGCCTCGGCATTGGCCAGCTGGAAATCTTCGGCTTCGATATATTCGCCGATCTCCCAGTCGTTATTCGTGCGCTTTCCCGGTAAGGGCGGGTGGCCGAAGGGGCCGTCCTCCGGGTGGTAAAAGGGGGCGAGCTCGATGTGTTCTTCCAAATGCCACTGCAGGTCCTGGAGGGGTTTGCCTTTGAGGTCTTTTTCCAGTTGACGGAGCCAGGATTCTTTGCTGACGGGCGGGAAATTTTCGAAGAGCTTATCTGGTGTTGCCATGATCCTTTCCTTTAGGAAGGGAAGGTAGCAGATTTTTCATTCAGGCGCAAAAAAAAGGCAGAGAGCCTTGGCCCTCTGCCGATAGTCCTGTATGAGAAACCCTTTACAAACCTACTAAAAACTCTTTATGTCGATTAATCGATCATTTTTCAGTTACCTATGCTGCTCCGGTTTTCCGAGAACATGCTGTTGTATGGGAGGCTATCCCGCAGCATTAAGCGGTTGTCGGTGCTGCTAAGCGGCTGGCCCATGCCCTGGTGCGCCGGGTAAGCCGTGTTGCCGGGGGCGGAATTTTGTCCGAAAGGGATCGGCTCGGAAGCGCCCGGGCATTCGCCCAGCAGTTTGATGACCTGCGTATGGTGGATGACGTTGCCGCCACAACCATCGGTTACCGTCCATTCGCGGTAGGTGATACACAGGCCGTTTTCGTAAGTCGATTCATCCTTCCATGAAAGCTCGAAAGGTACGCGGCTACCTACCAGCGGATACTGGTCGGAAGTGGTAGTTGCCAGGCCGTCGGCATCGATCACGGGGTATCCGGCCCAGTCGGGGCTCAGGGAGGAGCGGCGGCTCAGCAGCGCAGCCTCCACGCCGTCGAAGTCGCCCGGAAAGGCTACCTGGCTGAGCTCGGGTTTTTTGATGCTGACCCATTGGGTGAAAAAGCCCTGGTTGCCGGCCTCGTCTTCGGCTTTCCACTTCCGCTCGACAACAGCCATGGCGTTGCTGTGGAAAGCAAAGTTGGCCAAATCGACCTGGAAGCCTTCCAGCCCGGCAGTGGTGTTAAGGGCCACCACATCGCCGGCCTCGAGCGGGCCGAAGAAAAAGTTGCCGCTCGTATTGTCGGCCTTCAGCCCGTCGGCATGCTCGCCGTTGACGTCTATCCAGAAGGCCTTGTTTAAGAGGTTGGAGCCCCCAATATAACTCCAATCGAAAGATACGAACCCGCAGGCGGGAATGGCGATCCGAACGGATGCCTCGCTTTTGGGCGCAACCTCAACTGAAGCGCTATTAGCCCCTTCAACTAATATCGAATTGGGAGCTCCGGTGACATCTACCCCACCGTCACCTTGTATCGTTGACACTGCCCAGTGCGACAGTGCGAAATATCCTTGAAACCCGGAAACCGAGCAACCGAGGTTATAGTATTGATCTTCAAAAGAGAGCGTCACTGCTGCGCCGCAGGAAGCTACGGCCACAGGAGGAATCGGAGCGGCTACCTCAAGGCAGCTTACAGATTGGTGAATGCCGTCGAGAATAATGGTACAATCCTTACCGCTGACAAGGCCGGTAACCGGCTGCGCCATCCCATAACCCGCGGCCATGCCGGTGAGCATCATAATGGGAAAATAGAAAAAGCGTGTAAGGGTTTTGTTTTGCATTGTATTCTCGTTTGAACCTCAGATGGGAAGCCGTAACCGTTTACTGCCCCTCAAAGGCAGATATTTGACGGTCAAGGGCCTTATTGGCCACACAAAACAGAAAAAAAGATCATCTGGAAAATACAGGCCGGAATACAATGCGCCTCACAGGAATGCCGGGGGGAAACAGGGATTACCTGGTCAGTCATGGGATTTGTCAGTTTAAGGGATTAATAAATTTGTTATTCTGGTGGATTCTGCCCGTAGGCTTTTTTAATCGGTTTATTCCACTCGCAACAAAGATATGACTTCGAACCTACCAGCGCATACCATAAATAGGGTATTTTTTGTATTTATCGAACTTTAAAGTGTTAAAATTTTTAGTCTTTCTACCCTGAATGGGTTATTTATTTGATGTTTTATCAGCTGTAAACTAATAGGTTGGCGAAAACGGTTCTTTGGCAGAGCACTGTGGCCGCAAGCAGGCAGACGGTGAACAAAATGCGGAATATGACATTCTACCTGCGGTCAAAACGCAAAAAATGAAGATCAAGCGCAAGGAATGGCAGCAGTTCGTCCCAAGGCCGCTGGAAGAGGTATGGCAATTCTTCTCCCGCCCGGAAAACCTTAACGAGCTGACACCGACGAATATGTCTTTCGAGATCGTATCGCCCATCGCCGGCAGGCCCATGTACGAAGGCATGCTCGTCCTATACCGCATCAGCCCCTTCCTGGGTATAAAGATGGACTGGGCCACGGAGATCACCCATATCCATGAAGGGCGTTACTTCGTCGACGAGCAGCGCTTCGGCCCTTATGCGATGTGGCACCATGAGCATCATTTCGAGCTTCAGGAAGGCGGCGTGATGATGACGGACCTCCTGCATTACAAGATCCCTTACGGCTTTATCGGCAGCCTGGCCGATGCGCTGCTGGTGGATGCCCAGGTCGGGCGCATCTTCGAATATCGCCGGCAGGCCATCGAGCGGCTGTTCTCCTAGCTAAGGGCATCAGATAACCACCGATTTCCACTTCCCCTGTCGGAATACGATAATGGAAATGGCGGCCAGTGCCGATTCGCTGGCCGCGATGGACCAGCAGACGCCGGCAAGCCCCCATCCGAGCTGGATGGCCAGGAAGTAGCTCAGGGGGATCTCCATGATCCAGAAGCAAAAGAAGTTGATGATGGTCGGGGTGCGCGTATCGCCGGCGCCGTTGAAGGCCTGGCTGATGACCATGCCGTAGGCGAAGAAGATATAACCTGTACAGATGATGCGCAGGCTGAGCACCCCGGCTTCCAGCACTGCCGGCTCGGGTTTGAAAAGGCCCAGGATGGGGTGGGCCAGCAGGGCGTAGATAATGGATACGCACAGCAGGAACAGCATATTGATCAGGGCCGTTCGCCAGACCGATTGTTCGGCGCGCCCTGGTTTATTGGCGCCGAGGTTTTGTCCAACCAGCGTCGCAGCGGCATTGGCAAGCCCCCAGGAAGGCAGGATGGTAAAAATGATCAGGCGGATAGCGATGGTATAACCCGCCACGGCCTCGCTACCGAAGTGCGCGATGATGCGCATGAGCACGATCCAGCTCGCAGAGCCGATGAGGAACTGCCCGGCGCCGGTAGAACTCACTCTGGCAAGCTTGCTTATCACCTGAGGCACGATCCTGAAATGCTCGCGCCGGATGCGTATGGCCCCTGATCTGCCGAATAAATGGCTCAGCTGGTAGGCGACACCGATACCCCGCCCGATGGCCGTGGCGACGGCGGCGCCCTGTACGCCCAGCTCCGGGAAAGGGCCAATGCCGAAAATGAATAGCGGGTCCAGGATGATGTTGATGATATTGGCGACCCACAGCGACCGCATGGCAATGGCGGCGTCGCCGGCGCCACGGAAGATGCCGTTGAGCAGGAACAGCAACATGATGATCAGGTTGGTGCTCAGCAGGATGCGGGTATAACCCACTCCACCGGCGACCAGGGCCTCAGATGCGCCCATCAGCCGGAGGATGTCACCGGCGAAGAACAGGCCCACAACGCCTAAGGGCAGGGCAATGCCCAGGGCGATGAGGATGGCCTGTGCCGCAGCCGTGGCCGCTTTTTCGGGGTCCTGCTCACCGATGCGGCGGGCAACCATGGCCGTAGCGGCCATGCTCAGGCCTACGGCAATAGCATAGGCCAGGGTGACGACCGACTCGGTAAGCCCCACCACGGCGATGGCGTCGACGCCGATGCGGGACACGAAAAAAACGTCGGCAACGGCAAACAGCGATTCCATCACCATTTCCAGGATCATCGGTATGGACAGCAGCACGATGGCGCGGTTGATGCTGCCCGTGGTGAAGCTCTTCTCTTTACCGTTTAATGCTTCAGCAACTAATCGGAGGGCCTTTTTCATAATATGTACTGTCGGGTTCAGGTAATATTCGGCTTTTAGAGCTTGTTTGGGGGCCACCCTTTGGGCTAAAATACGTCCCTTTTTTGAGGATACTGCGTTGCTCTTTTCGTCCGTACCTTTGGGTACGCACTTCAAAAAGCGCCTTGTCTCATCAAAAAACAGACGCTTTTTATCACCAAAAGCGGCCTCCAAACAAGCTCTTAATACCAAATACGGAGGGCAAGAGTTCCCCTGTACGGATTATTTGTAGCCCTTCCGGGCTGTTTTTTTAGTATTTGGGTAGTTTTGTTGAGCAGGGCGTATCGGGCCGTTGATACAGTGCAAGCGCTTAACCCCACTCAAAAGGTTGCAGCCCCAGACTTTTTCATTACATTTGGTTCCGGCCGGTACCGGGCCCGGCATTATGGCCCGCCTGGCATCTTTCCAGGGGGAAGTTCTATGGCCCCGGCGCTGGCAGCGGTTTTGGTAACTTTTAAGCCAACACCATGGAAACAGGCCTACTGTCCCGCATTATGGACGCCGCCGTTTTCGCGGCGCTAAAACACCAGTACCAGCGACGGGCGGGGTACGACAAGCTGCCTTATATCAACCATCTGCTCAAGGTAGCGGAAGCGCTCATTCGCGTCGGCGGAGAGCAGGACGACGCCCTGCTCCTGGCAGGTATCCTGCACGATGTGCTTGAAGATACGGATGCCACCCACGAAGAACTTGCCCTTCGCTTTGGTAGAGAGACGGCCGATATCGTACTGGAACTGACCGACGATATGAGCTTGCCTTATATGGAACGCAAGTGGCTGCAAGTTGAAAAGGCCCACCTGCTGAGTGAAAAAGCCCGAAAAGTCAGGATCGTGGACAAATCGACCAACATCCGTGACATCTTTACCTATCCGCTCGACTGGCCGCTGGAGAAAAAAGAAGCTTACCTGGAAAATTCCATCCAGGTAACGACTCGTATTCGGGGGGGAAATCCCAGGCTCGACCACTGGTTCGACGAAACGGTGGCCTGGGCCCGTCAGCGCCTGGCAGAGATGTATGCCGCAATAAAAAACGGCCCAAAATGATATTTCTCATTACAAATTTTGGCGCCTCCCCGTATTATTATGCCCTGAAACCCCAACACGTACCAGGGGTTTAAACATACGATCATGCCCTGGAGAAAAGAGAACGTAGCGCCGATGCTCCAGCAGTTGGACGACATCATCGCCCAGGCCCTTGCCCTGGAAGAAAAGTACAAGGACAAACTGGAGCACGTACATCCCAACTTCAGGGAGTCGGCCCGCAATTTGGTGCACTATCGCGCGATGCGCAGCAACGACATCCGCGACCTGCAGGTCAAACTGGGGTATATGGGTATCTCCCGACTGGCGAAGGCCGAGAGCCATACCATGGCCAACCTGTGCATAACGAAGGCCATCCTCCAGGCTTTCCTCAATGAGGAGCCGCTTCAGGTCAGGCCGGAAGGGTATTTGTCCATTCAGGAAGGCAACCGCCTCATACGGTCGAACGCGAAAGCGTTACTGGGCTACCGCTCCAAAGGCCGGCGCACCCGCATCATGGTCACTTTGCCCAGTGAAGCTGCCGACGACTATAAGATGGTGCGCGGGCTGGTCGCTGCCGGCATGAACTGTGCCCGCATCAACTGCGCTCACGATGGGCCCGAGCAGTGGAAAAAAATGGTGGACAATATCCGCAAGGCGTCGGCCAAGCTCAAGCGCAAATGTCGCATCTCGATGGACCTCGGCGGGCCTAAGATCAGGACCGGCCAGATCAAACCGGGGCCAGAGGTGCGCAAGTACAGGCCCGAGAAAGACATCCGCGGCCGCGTAGTGGCGCCGGTGGAGCTTTGGATCGGCCCTCAGCCGCACCCCAGCATGGAGCTGTTACACGTGCCGGTTAATTATGCGGATCTTAAAAAATTACAGGCCGGCGATAAGCTCTATTTCAACGACGCCAGGTTCAAGCGGCGGGAGTTTATCATAACTGAAATAGAAGAAGAGGGGTGCCGGGCCGAGGCCTACCGCACGATCATTCTGGAATCGGGCATGATGTTATATTCCGACCGCGAGCGGAAATCCACACCTATTATAGTAGGAGAATTACCTCCTGTCGAGGGCACTATCTACCTGAATGTCGGCGACCTGCTCATCCTGCACAAAGAGCCCATCCCCGGCGAACCGGCCAAGCTGGACAAAAAGGGCAACATCCTGAAAGAGGCCCACCTCTCCTGTACTTCCGAAGAGGCCTTCGGCCAGGTGCGCCCCGGCGACCCCATCCTGTTCGACGACGGCAAGATCCAGGCCATTGTCAAGGAAGCCCGGCCCGACGAAGTGGTGGTGAAGATAAAACACACCAAACAGGGCGGTGCGCGCCTAGGCGCCGACAAGGGGATAAACCTGCCTGCCAGCGAGCTCACCATCCGCGGCCTGACGGCCAAGGATAGTAAAGACCTGCAGTTCGTCGCCGAATACGCCGACGTGGTCAACATGTCGTTCGTCAACAGCGCTGCCGACGTCGCCGACCTCATCGAAGAACTGGAGCGCCTGGGCGCTACCGGCCGTATCGGCATCATTCTTAAAGTGGAGACACAGAGCGGCTTCAACAACCTGCTGGAGATACTACTGGAGGGCATGCGCGTACACCCCCTCGGCGTCATGATCGCCCGCGGCGACCTGGCCATCGAATGCGGCTGGGACAACATCGGCCGCGTGCAGGAAGAAATACTTTCCCTCTGCCAGTCGGCCCACATCCCCGATATCTGGGCGACACAGGTGCTGGAGAACATGGCCAAGCGCGGTATCCCTTCCCGTGCGGAGATCACCGACGCCGCTATGGCCCAGCGCGCTGAATGCGTCATGCTCAACAAAGGCGACTACATCCTGCCTGCCATCCACCTGCTGGACACCATCCTCAAAGATATGGAACCCTACCAGGAGAAAAACGCCCCCATGCTGCCGGCTATGGAACTTGCGGATGCGCACAGGAAGGGGTAGGGGTGAGGTTGAGTATGCGTTAAAACCACGCTCCCGTGGGGCCATTCATCAATTATTTGTTCTACATTAGAGATTGAAGAAAAGCAATGGCCGATCATGAGGGTAATTGATGACAGGTACCTGGATCAATACAGGCTGGAGATTGGGAATCAGATCAAGGGTTGGTTTGAAAGCTATGATTTTTCTGATGAAAAAGTGGACCTTGGTTATAATATAAGAATATCAATCTGGGCGTAAATTATTATGAATTGAACTATGATAAATGCATCGGCTTCTTGAAAATGCTTCCGATGTGTTTAACAATTTAGTATAGCTATTCAGCACTCGGCCATGTGTTTGGAATAGCTACACCACTAACCAAGATATGAGGCTACTGATCTTTATATCGATTCTGGCTATAGCCTTGTCCTGTTCCACGGGGCAGGAAGAAAGCAAGGCTGAGGCCAGGCAATACGCCGACATCACCGGCTATAACCTCAAAGACACCCTCATCCGGGTGTGCATGGAGGATGCGGACGGCCCCGGCGATTCGTGTGGATACGTCAACCAACGCGGCGATACCATTATCCCCATCGGTAGGTACACCTACTGCTTCACGGATACTTTCACGACTTTTGCCATAGTACTGGATACTTCCACGCTGCCCATTGCGATAGGCCCGGACGGGCGCCGGCTGTTCGAGGTATACTGGTATGACAACGGGCCCGACTACGTCGAAGACGGGCTGTTCAGGATACTGAGAAACGGCAAGGTGGGGTATGCCGATACGACGGGCAGGGTGGTCATCGAACCTCAGTTTGACTGCGCTTTCCCCTTTTCCGAAGGGAAGGCCCGCGTGGCCTACGACTGTAAGCTCGAAAAGAGCGGAGATGAAGAGCATACCAGCATGGTAAGCGACAGTTGGTTCTATATCGACAGGAAGGGGCAAAAAATAGAGTGATGATGCCATTCAGGATATTCGTACAACTAGCCATGGCCCTGTCTTTCGCAGGGCCATTTACCCTCATAGCCCAGGAGCAGGCCGGGAGTCCCATGAAACTGTGGTATCAAAAGCCCGCAGAGATATGGGAGGAAGCGCTGCCTATCGGCAACGGCAGGTTAGGCGCTATGGTGTTCGGCGGGGTCAATAACGAAACCCTTCAGCTCAACGAAGAAACCGTCTGGGCCGGGGAGCCGGGGAACAACATGCTCCCAGAGGTAAGAACACATCTGCCGGAGATCCGGCGGCTCATCTTTGAAGGTAAATACAGCGAGGCCCAGGAGCTGGCCAATACCTATCTGCCGCGGAGCGCCGGGGAAAGCAACAATTACGGCATGTGCTATCAGCCCGTTGGCAATCTCCGCATCGATTTCCCCGGCGGCCCGGATGCCAGCGATTATCGCCGCGAACTGGATATCGCCAATGCCGTAACCCGTGTTTTGTATCAAAAGAACGGCGTTCATTACAAGCGGGAAACGATAGCCTCTCTGGCCGGCGACGTCATAGCGATGGAGATATCGGCCGACAAACCGGGAGCGGTTTCCTGTACATTGGGCGTCGACAGCCCCCATGCCGGCCATGAGTCCGAAGTGCGCGATGGGGCGCTGGTCCTGCGGGGGGTAACGAGCGATTACGAGAACAAAACGGGTAAGGTACATTTCACCGCCATAATAAAACCCCGGCTGACGGGCGGGCGCCTGGAAGCGAACGACAGCTCGCTGATCATTACGAATGCCGATAAGGCGGCCATTTTTATTTCGATAGCCACAAATTTCATACGCTACGACGATGTTTCGGGCAACCCGGGCCAGAAAGCGCAACACCTGCTGGACGCAGCTTATCCCAAGGGCTTTGCCTCGCTGAAAGCAGCCCATACGGAAGCCTACAAGGAATATTTCGACAGGGTTGAGCTTTACCTGGGAAGTACGGATGCCATAAACAACCCGACAGATGTTCGGCTGGCACAGTTCAGCCAGGGCAATGACCCCCAACTTGTTGCCCTGTATTTTCAGTTCGGGCGCTACCTGCTAATATCCGGCTCACAGCCCGGAACGCAGCCTGCCAACCTGCAGGGCATCTGGAATGACAAGCTCAAGCCCTCATGGGATAGCAAATACACCGTCAATATCAATACTGAAATGAACTACTGGCCGGCGGAACCCACCAACCTTTCGGAGCTGCACGAACCGCTGTTTGGCCTCATCCGCGACATCTCGGAAACGGGGGTACAGTCGGCCTCACAAATGTACGGCGCCCGGGGCTGGAACATTCACCACAATACCGATATCTGGCGGATATCCGGAGTTGTTGACGGAGCATACTACGGCCTGTGGCCCATGGGCGGCGCCTGGCTGAGCCAGCACCTCTGGCAGCATTTTCTGTTCACCGGCGACCATGAATTTCTGCAAGCCTATTACCCCATCCTCAAAGGCGCCTCCCTTTTTCTGAAGGATGTTTTGCAGGAAGAGCCGGAACACCACTGGCTCGTCGTGTGCCCGTCCATGTCGCCGGAAAATGCCCACCACGCCAAAACGACGATCACGGCCGGCACTACCATGGACAACCAGTTGGTGTTCGACGTTTTTTCAAATGTCATAGACGCCTCAGCGGTTCTGGGTATCGATAGAACATACGCGGACAGCCTGGCAGCCCTGATCCCCCGGCTGGCGCCCATGCAGGCCGGGCAGTGGGGGCAGCTGCAGGAATGGCTGCACGACTGGGACAAGCAGGGCGACAAACACCGCCACGTATCCCACCTGTACGGCCTTTTTCCCTCCAACCAGCTATCGCCTTACCGCACGCCTGAGCTTTTCGCCGCCGCCAGAACCTCACTCCTGGCACGAGGCGATGAGTCGACAGGCTGGTCAATGGGTTGGAAGGTGAACCTGTGGGCGAGGCTGCTCGACGGCAACCATGCCCTGAAACTGATCACGGACCAGCTTACGCCTTCCATTCAGCCCGACGGCAACCAGAAGGGCGGTACCTACCCCAACCTGTTCGATGCCCACCCGCCTTTCCAGATCGACGGCAACTTTGGCTGTACTTCGGGTATCGCCGAGATGCTGCTGCAAAGCCAGGACGGGGCCGTCCACCTGTTGCCCGCATTGCCGGAAACCTGGGAGCATGGGGCTGTAAAAGGCCTGAAGGCGAGAGGCGGTTTTGAAATAGACATGCAATGGGATGAGGGGGCTTTGGAAACGGTGGTGATAAAGTCTGCGTTAGGAGGTATCTGCCGCATCCGCTCGTATACCCCTTTAACAGGAGAAGGGCTGAAACCGGCGGTTGGAGAGAACCCCAATTCTTTCTTTGCTGTAAGATTGGGCAAACGGCCGTTGATCCATACCGATGAGCCGCTGGGAGCAATAGCCTTGAAGGAAGTGTACGAATACGATATTTTTACGGAAAAAGGGGGACGGGTTGAGCTGAGGCGGATGTGATAGTCTGGGCCGCGGCCCACCAACAAAATCAGAACAAATGAAAAGTAACCACTTCCCCTCTGTCCTCTTTATCTTCCTGTTGTGCAGCAGCACGGCCATACCCGCCGTCGCGCAGAACGAACCCCAGGCCGCTGAAAACAAGCAGAGCCAACTGGCGGAGCTGGGGCGCTCCCTGCGATGGTGGGATCAGAATGCCAGCAGGAAGCCGTACTCCTGGTACCGCTCGGAGCAAGGCCTGCGCATGGCGGAGAATATCCTGTCGTGGCAGGATAACGGCACAGGCTGGCCCCTGATGAGCACCGTCCGCGAACCTTTTACCGGCGATATGAGCAAGGCCGGCCCATGGGGAAAGAAAGCGGCGCTGGTCAAGGCGACCCTCAACGAGCTGCGCTTTCTGTCGCGGGGCTACACAGCCACGGAGGATGAACGCTACCTTACGGCCATGCTGGGCGGCCTTAATTACATCCTCGAAGCCCAGCTACCCTGCGGAGGCTGGCCTCATTCCTATCCGTACCGCTCGTCCGATTATTCGCACTACGCCACTTATAATGACGATGTCATCCCCGATATCATGACTTTCCTCGATGAAGTACGGCGGTCGCCGGATTTTAAAGCGGTAGGGGAGGAGAACCTCCGGCGCGCAAAGGCGGCCTACGACAAAGGCCTGGAATTCATACTCAGGAGCCAGATCGTCGTCGATGGGAAACGCACGGCATGGGCGCAGCAGTACGACGAAGCGACGATCGAGCCCCGGCCTGCGCGGGCCTTCGAACCGGCGGCCATCTCCGGCGGGGAAAGCGCCAGCGTGTTGTTATTTCTGATGGGCATATCCAAGCCTTCGCCGGAGGTGATAGAGGCGACAGCGGCAGGCGTGCAGTGGTACCGCGATGTTCAGATCGATGGGCTGGAGCTGGTGCAGACAGCCGATGACAGGATGGTGCGGCCCAACCCGGATGCCCCGCCGCTTTGGGCCCGTTATTACGAAATAGGCTCGGACAAGCCGATATTTGCCGGTCGCGACGGCATCATCCGGTACAGCCTGGCCGAGATCGAACAGGAGCGGCGCCGGGGTTACGCCTGGTACAATTATAACGGGACAGGCGTGTTTAAAAGGTACGAAGCATGGCGCTACGAGCGGAAGTGGGACAGCATGCCTCCTACCAATACCGATGAGGCCAAAGTGGCGGCCTATACTTTGCCCGATCCCCTCGTGATGCAAAACGGTGAGCCGGTGACATCGCCTTCCGTATGGAAAGAAAAACGCCGCCCCGAGATACTACGCCTTTTCGAACAATACCAGTACGGCCGAACGCCGGACACGGATATCGAAGTGGCGTATGAGGTGATAGAACAGGCCGTCCCCGGCATGGGCGGCAAGTCCCGGAGAACCCAGGTGCGGATACGCTTCCCCGGCCACCCCGCCGTTACGCCCATCCATGTGCTGCTCAACGTGCCTGCCGATGCCAAAGGGCCTGTGCCCACCCTGCTCCACATCAGCTTTAGCCCGAACGTATTGCTGTTTGACGAGCCCGGCATCGATGAGGGATTTGCCTGGGACAGAAGGCTGGAAATACAGATACCAGGCCGCGAGGCGCGCCTGCTGAAGGACACCAAACCGGAGCACTTCATCGATCACGGCTACGGCATCGCCACCGTTTATTACGGCGATATCGAGCCGGACCTTGACAACGGCTGGCAATACGGCGTGCGGGCCCTGTTTGGCGCGCAGGAAGAGCGGGCGCCGGACGGCTGGGGCGCCATCGGGGCCTGGTCATGGGGGCTGAGCAGGGTGATGGATTACCTGCAAACCGACCCGGCCGTAGACGGCAAAAAGGTCGCCTTGTCGGGCGTTTCCCGGCTGGGGAAAACGGTATTGTGGGCAGCCGCTCAGGACGAGCGTTTTGCCCTGGCCATCCCCATCGTTTCGGGAGAAGGAGGCGATGCCATCAGCCGCCGCAACTATGGCGAAACTATCGCCGACCTCACCAACCCCGCACGATATGACTACTGGTTCGCGCCGCGTTATGCGGAATATGCGCCCAGCCCTGAAGCGCTGCCGGTAGATGCGCACATGCTGTTGGCCCTGATAGCCCCGCGGCCAATACTACAGCTGGTTGGCTCTACCGACACCTGGTCGGACCCCAGAGGCGAATGGCTCTCAGCAGTGGCTGCTTCGCCCGTTTATGCGCTCTTCGGCCTGAAAGGCGTTGATGGAGCGCCCGAACCAAAACCGGGAGATCGCATCCTGCACGATATGGGCTTCCTTATGCACGACGGCGGCCACACCGTATTGCCGGAGGACTACGAGATGATGACGGATTTTATGGACAGGCACTTCGGGAAAGCGGGGGGCAGGGAATGAAGGCAAAAACCATAAACCACTATATGAAACTCAAGATCCTGTTCAGCCTCACGCTGCCATTCCTGGCAGGCCATTTCACAAACGCACAAAACAACCTGCCGCTCATTCACGCTACATCGGAGCTCGTAGACATACGGGAAGGGCAGGATTTTAACAAAGGGCAATGGACGCTGGTGCCCGAGGCCAGGCCGGATGTGTATACCTCCAGTAAGATCGGGCAATGGGTCACTTTTTATACCGATATGGATTCGATCAGCTTTAAGGTCCATAAAGATTCCGTCTATGATTTTATCATCCTGTTAAACGGCAAGGATTCGGCCTATACCCAGGTGCGGTACGAGCCGTCGTACCTGGATGTGCTGAAAGGCGCGGCGGCCTACGATTATGCGGATGCGACACCCATTCCGGAATACAGCTATCAGGATTCTTCTGAAGCCGTGCTGAAGACGCTTCGCCAGGAGCTGAAGCTCGATTCGATAGCCGGCGCCGGCAACGAGGTTTCGCGTATCCTGAACCTGATGCACTGGATACACAACCTGATCCCCCACGACGGCAACCACGATAACCCCGTCGTGAAAAACGCCATGAGCATGATCAGGCAGTGCAGGCAGGAAGAGCGGGGGCTGAACTGCCGGGGCCTGGCCACGGTGCTGAACGAATGTTACCTCGCCCTCGGCATACCGTCCAGGTTCGTGACCTGCATGCCCAAAGATTCCGTGTTCAACGATTGTCACGTGATCAACATGGTGTATTCCAGCGACCTGCAGAAGTGGTTATGGATAGACCCCACCCATGACGCCTATATCATGGATGAGCACGGTGTGCTGCTGGGCCTCGGTGAAGTGCGGGAAAAGCTCATCAAGGGCGAAACCCTGATCCTGAACCCCGATGCGAACTGGAACCACAAGGCATCGACCGTAAAGGAATATTATCTGTTGGAATACATGGCCAAAAACCTGTACCGCTTCGACTGCCCCCTGAGGAGTACCTACGACTACGAGACGCCTGAAAAAGGCAAAACACTTGATTATGTGGAACTCATCCCGTTGGACGGGTACAACCAAAGCCCTGAATTTTCCGAACGAACCTATGAGCAATCGGGCATGACGTTCAGGATATACAAGACGAATAACCCGGATCAGTTTTGGGTGAGGCCCAAGGGTAAATAACGACGGATATGAGCATTTGTATAAAACCCCTGTTTGCGTACATTGCCATCACGCTGATCGCAACCGCCCTTTCCTGTTCCGACAAAAAAATGGGCGCTCAGCCATTTGAAAAAGCTCAGCCCGAAGGGCTGCCCGGGCTGGAAATATCGGACAACCACCGGTATTTTATGTCCGAAAACAAAACGCCCTTTTTCTGGCTGGGCGATACCGGCTGGCTGCTGTTCGGCAAACTGAACCGCGAAGAGGCGGAAGTTTACCTGGAAAGCAGGCGGCAGCAAGGCTTCAATGTCATTCAGGTAATGGTGCTGCACAGCTTAACCTACGTAAATGTGTACGGCGACTCGGCCCTCGTAAACAGCGATGTGGCCCAACCCCTGGTAACGCCTGGTTCGAGTTTTGCCGACGCGCAGGCCTATGATTTTTGGGACCACGTCGATTTTATCGTCGATAAAGCTGCAGAGAAGGGTATCTATATGGCGCTGGTGCCGGTTTGGGGTACCAACGTTATGGAAGGTGGCGTGAGCGCCGAAGCGGCCCGGGCTTATGCCGGCTTTCTGGCCGAACGTATTAAAGGCCGCAGCAACATCATCTGGCTGAACGGCGGCGACACTTATGGCGACAGGCATCCCGAGGTTTGGGAAGCCCTGGGCACAAGGCTGAAAGCAGTCGGCCCCGACAAGCTGATGTCCTTCCACCCCAGGGGGCGGCTACAGTCATCCGACTGGTTCCACAACGAGGGCTGGCTGGATTTCAATATGTTCCAATCGGGCCACAAACGGTACGACCAGGACAATACCGAACGCGGGTACGGTGAGGACAACTGGCGGTTTGTACAGGCCGACTACAACAGGCTACCTGTGAAGCCCACCCTCGATGGTGAACCTTCGTACGAAGGCATCCCGCAGGGGCTCGACGACAGTCAGCCTTTCTGGGAGGCGCAGGATGTGCGGCGTTATGCCTACTGGTCCGTATTTGCCGGAGCGGCCGGCCATACTTATGGGCATAATGCCATCATGCAGATGTTTAAAGGTGATCAGGAGGCCGGGTATTTTAGCAACCGGATGTTGTGGCGCGACGCCCTTGGCGCCCCCGGCGCCGGGCAAATGCAGTATCTGAAAAAGCTGGTGCTGGCCTATCCGTACTTCGAACGAAGGCCGGATCAGTCGCTCATAGCCAACCAGGGTGAAAAATACAGCTACCTGGCTGCGTGCAGAGGCGCCGCTTTCGCTTTTATTTACACCTATACCGGCAGGGAAATAACCGTGAACATGGGCAAGATATCGGGCGAAAAAGTAGAGGCCTCCTGGTACAACCCGCGAACGGGAGAGAAAACGCCGATCGGGGTATTCGAAAACAGCGGCGCCCGAACCTTTAACCCGGAAGGGGAGGAGGCAGATGGCAACGACTGGGTACTGATCCTGGCCGATGTACACTAAGAGCCGCTCAAAACATAGACTTTATCATGCAAAACCTGAACCGCCGCACACTCTTTGCCGCGCTGATGTTCTGTCTTATCTACAGCCATTCTACAGCCCAGGCAGATGATATAACATCCCTGGTGGAAGAGATCGGCCGGGGCCTGCCCGACGGCGTGGAGCTCAGCATCGGGCTGATCGACGATGGCCGGGCCACTAAATTGGGATACCGGATAGAAGGGCAGCGGCCCGTTGCCGTCGAAAATGCGGACAAAATATTTGAGATAGGCTCCGTCACCAAAACCTTTACTGCGGCTTTGATCGTAAAACTGGCCGAAGAAGGGAAAATGCCGCTGTCGGCCCCTATACAGGCCTACCTGCCGGTGCAAATGGCACGAGATAGCTTCGAAGGCCATACCATTACCGTCGAACACCTGCTGATGCATACCTCCGGCCTTTCGGAGTCCCCTTACACTTTTACTCTGCCCTATCTGCGGGCAAAGCTCTTCAGCCCGAAGAACCCGAACCGGAATTTCAAGGCCCGGCACTATTACAAATACCTGAGCAAGTTTGAGCTCGACTACCTTCCCGGTGAACAATGGGACTATAACAACGCCGCTTACGGCCTGCTGGGCGAATTCGCCGCTATGCAATACGGGCTGCCCTGGGAAGAAGCGGTACGGCAATACCTTTTCGAACCTTTGAAGATGCAGCACAGCTATTTCAGGGCTGATAAGCAGAACAAAGATCAGTTCGTAACGGGTATCACGGCAAAGGGCAAAAAGGCCAGGCTTTGGGAGATGGATCTCATCAACCCCGCCGGCGCCATCAAATCGACCCTGAATGACATGCTGCTGTACGCTTCTGCCCAGCTCAGCCCTCCATCCGACAGCCTGGCTTTCCTCGCAGCGGCGCACAACCCTGTGGGGTATCAAGTTAAAATGCCGGAAGGCTCTATATGGCACGGCAATGCCATGGGCCTCGGCTGGTGGCACAATCTCGAAGGCGAAGGCCCCCATTTCATCTGGCATGGCGGCGGCACGGGCGGTTACAGCGCCTTCATCGGGTTCTCTAAGGAACGGAACAGGGCCGTCGTCGTACTCGCCAATATCAGCGGTTCCCACCCGTTGGCCCGGGCGGAGAACCGCATTCCCAAGCCAATATTGCTGGGCCAGGCCCTGATACAGCGGGGGTGAGGGGAAGAGGGGGTAAGTGAAGGTGCGAAAGTGAAAAACCCGATCAGGTTTGTTGCCCAGTAAAGCCAGCCCGAAAGAGGCTTTTAATCAATCTGCAAAATGGATAACGAAATGACATTAGAAAATCTGGGGTATACCGATGAGCTCGAGCAATTCAGAACAGCGCAAAAGCTCGATGGCTTCGAGCTAGGCAGGGTCGTTGCCGAACACAAGGAACGCTACGTTGTAAGAACGACAAAAGGCGAGTTTGATGCGGAGATCACCGGCAATATGCGTTTTACCGCCAAAGGCCGTGAAGATTTTCCCGCCGTGGGCGATTGGGTTGCATTGGCCGCATACGATTCCAATTTTGCGGTTATTCATAATATTTTTCCAAGGTTCTCCATTCTTCAAAGACAGGCAGTAGGGCAATTCGGAGAGATACAGATCATTGCAACAAATATCGACTACGCTTTTCTGGTCCAGGCCGTCGACAGGGATTTTAATATCAACAGGCTTGAAAGATACCTGGCCATCTGTTACGCTTCTAAAGTCAGCCCCATCATCGTGCTGAGCAAAACAGACCTCATAGACGAGCAGGCGCTTGATGCATTGCTGGAAAAATTAAAACAGCGGATCAAAGGCGTGCCGGTTATAGCCATCAGCAACGAGACACAGGCCGGGTACGAAACGATAAGGAAGGCCATAAAAAAAGGAAAAACCTATTGCTTGCTGGGCTCTTCCGGAGTGGGCAAGTCCACCTTGTCGAATAAGCTCTCCGGCAGGAACGTAATGCGGACGGACGCGATCAGCCAGAGTACCAGTAAAGGGCGGCACGTTACCAGCCACAGGGAATTGATCGTGCTCGAGAACGGGGGTATACTGATCGACAACCCGGGCATGAGGGAAGTGGGCATCGCTGATGCTTCAGGCGGCCTGGAAACCACATTTGACGAGATACTCAGCCTCGCTGAACAATGTAAATTCAAAGACTGCACCCACACCAGCGAGGCCGGTTGTGCAGTCCTTGAAGCCGTAGAGCGAGGAGAAATTGAACAAAGTTCATACGAGAATTATCTGCGGCTGGAAAGAGAAAAAAATTATTTTGAATCGACCGTTGCGGAGCGGCGAAAAAGGGATAAGCAGTTTGGTAAGATCATGAAGAACTATAAGAAGGACATGAAGCGAAAGGATCACTGAGTTATATGAAAAACGCGCGCTTTCAAAAGCCGGGCTTTGCCCTCTTCCTTTTTTTCCTGCCCATCGCCCTGAATGCACAGAGATCGGTAGAGATCGGCCTTGCCACGTTCTACACGAAAGGAATGAACCTAACGCGCCATTACCAGGAGAACCCGGAGAACGATATCGCGTCTACCGGTTCCTGGGGGTTCAACGGGGCGTTGGCCTATGTGAAGAGCCGAACGCCTAAGTTGAGCTGGGTTGCGGGCCTGGATTTCGGGCTTTATGCTTTCAGGCTCGATCTGTTTGTTTCCGATGAATTTAACTACCTGGGCTGGGGCGGGTATTCGGATTTTTATAAGGAATACAGGATAAGCTATTTCGGCCTGTCGGGCGGCATCCGGTATACGCTCGGCGAGGATGATAACAACAGGCTTTACGCTCAGGCCGATGTTTTGGTGAACTACCACCTGCGCTCACACGGTTCGCTCAGCGCTTATGCCATTCCGGATAACGGCCGGGTAAAACAACTGTTCGACGCCGAAATGATCAACAATGACGACAATAAAATAATCGTCGCGCCCCGGCTGGGCCTGCACTATCAAAGGCGCTTTAAGGACGGGAGAAGTGGATTGAACCTTGGCTTCAGTGTCGTGTATTCGGGCCAGGAGCCTTTTCATGGCAGCTACCAGATACTGGGGGATGCTGAAGTTTTGGAGGGCTCTTTGGCAAAGCCGTTCAATTATCTGGGGTTCGATATAGGAGGTGTCTTTTACCTGAAATAATAAACGCTATACCTGTGCATTGCCGCAGCCCTCTGGTTTTTTTTATATTTTCCCACCTGGAAAGCCTCCGAACAAGCTCTTAAGCGATTAAATAATGATAAAATGAAGAATAGCAGGTATTACCACTACCGCTGGCTCTCTCTGCTTGCGCTATGCATATTCCTGTGCGCTTTTGTGCTCCCGCAGAAAAAGACGGTAACCATTTACCTCATCGGCGATTCGACGATGGCTAATTATGCCGATAATTACGAAGAAGGGAAGGATTACTTCAAGACCCGGTATCCCGTAACGGGATGGGGGCAGGTGTTCCAGGGATTTTTCGACGGCGCGAACCTGGCGGATTTCAAGCACCTTTTCCATGCCGGCCGCGTCGTGGTGGACGACCGTGCGCGCGGGGGCAGGAGCACCCGAACGTTCTTCCAGGAAGGGCGGTGGCGGGCCGTGTACGAGCAGCTCAAAAAAGGGGATGTGGTGATCATGCAATTCGGCCACAACGACGCGGCGGAGAACAAGCCCGAGCGTTACGTGGATATACAGGGGTACAAAGAGTTCCTGAGGTTATATGTGGCCCAAACCAGGGAGAAGGGAGCTGTGCCCATCGTGCTCACGCCCGTTTGCAGGAACTATCGGTGGAAAGACGGCCATCTGGAGAATGTGCACGGCGAATATCCTCAGGCGGCTCTGGATGTGGCCACAGAGATGAACGCCCTGTTCATCGACCTCAACCAATTGTCGATGGATGCCTTCAGCGAAAAAGGGCAGGAATACGTAACGGAACATTATTTCATGAACCTCCCGCCGGGTAAATACGAAGCATATCCGGAAGGGCAGTCCGACAACACCCATTTTCAGCCGGAAGGGGCGAAAGCCGTGGCCGGGCTGGCCTTTGAAGCGATGAAAAGGCTGAAACAGTAGCATTACAAAATGTTATCGCCCAAAACAAAACGAAATATCTCCCGCATCATCCCTTTTGGCGTCATCTGGCTGATCACCGGTTTGGCTTTCCTGGTCGTTGAAGAAGCAGCCATCAAGGATATCGGGCTGCCTTCCACCACCCGTATCGAGCTCAATGTACAGATCCTGGTTTTTTCCGCGCTGGCCGTTACAGTAGTGGGCCTGCTCGTTGGCGCCATTGAAATACTATACCTGGACAAGGCCTTGTCGAGATTCAGTTTTGGGAAGCGGACATTGTACAAGCTACTCTTTTATACCGCGATGATGTTCGTCGTCACCCTGATCACCTTCCCGGTTGCCGCCAGCCTGGAGCTCCATACCGGGCTTTTTGACAAGCGCGTCTGGGAAAAACTTTATGTGTATCTCACCAGCATCTCACACCTGAGCGCCAACCTCCAGATGAGCATTACCCTGGGCATCGCCCTTTTTTATACGGAAGTAAGCGATAATATCGGGCAGGGCGTACTGGCCAACTTCTTTACCGGAAAATACCACAAGCCGCTGGAAGAGGAGCGGATATTCATGTTCCTGGACATGAAATCGTCCACTACAATTGCCGAACAACTGGGGCATATCCGGTATTTCGAGCTGCTCAGGGCCTATTACGCCGATATGTCCGAGGCTATCGTGCTCAACTCCGGAGAGATCTACGAATACGTCGGAGACGAGGTCATCGTAACCTGGAAAATGGAAGCGGGCGTGGCCAACAACAATTGCATCAGATGTTTCTTTGCGATGCGGGACGACCTGCGAAAACGCGCGGGTTGGTATCTCAAAAAGTTCGGCGTGGAGCCCACCTTTAAAGCCGGTATGCACTATGGAAAAGTAACGGCCGGCGAGATCGGCGTGGTCAAAAAGGAGATCACCTTCACGGGAGATGTGCTCAACGCGACAGCCCGTATACAAGGGCTGTGCAACAGCCTGGATACTGACCTGCTCATCTCGGGCGAATTGCTGGAAAGGTTGGCCCTCGCCGCCGCTTACAGCGCCAGGCCGTTAGGCCACAACGAGCTGAGGGGTAAAAAAGAGGGCGTTGACCTGTTTACCATCGAGCGGACGGGAGATCCGGACGGTAGTCGGCAATGATTTTAATCACTCGCCTTCAAGACAAAATTCATTGGGGCCAACCTGCTTTTTTCGCTAATATTCCGAAGAAAAATCGGTTTTCCGATATCGTATGGATATTCAGGATAAGATCAAGCATCTCATCGAGCAGCGGGAGAAAGCCCGGTTGGGCGGCGGCCAAAAGCGGGCCGACGCTCAGCATAAAAAAGGCAAGTACACCGCCCGCGAGCGCATTGATATGCTGCTGGACGAAGGCAGCTTTGAAGAGTACGACATGTTCGTTACACACCGTTGCACAGATTTCGGGCTGCAGGACGAACACTATCTGGGCGACGGCGTCGTAACGGGCCGTGGTACGATCGACGGGCGGGTGGTGTATATTTTTTCCCAGGACTTCACCGTCTTCGGCGGTTCGCTCTCCGAAACCTTCGCCATGAAGGTGTGCAAGGTCATGGACCAGGCACTCAAGGCCGGCGCGCCCCTCATCGGGCTCAACGACAGCGGCGGCGCCCGCATCCAGGAAGGCGTCAACAGCCTGGCGGGCTATGCCGAGATCTTTTACCGCAACATCATGGCCTCGGGCGTCATCCCTCAGATATCGGCCATTTTCGGGCCCTGCGCCGGCGGCGCCGTTTACTCGCCGGCCCTCACCGATATGATCATCATGAGCGACAAAACGAGCCACATGTTCGTCACCGGCCCGAAGGTGACCAAAACCGTAACGGGTGAGGATATCTCCACCGAAGACCTCGGCGGCGCTACCGTGCATACGGCCAAATCGGGCGTGGCGCATTTTAAGGCAGAGAACGAAGACGAAGGCCTGTTGCTCATCCGCAAAGTACTGGAGTACCTGCCGCAGAACAACCTGGAGGACCCCATCACTACGGAATGTAAGGACCCCATCGACCGGATGGATGACGAGCTGAACACCATCATCCCCGATGATACCAACAAGCCTTACAATGTAAAAGATATCATCTACCACATCGTAGACAACGAGGAATTCCTGGAAATGCAGCGCTTCTGGGCGAAGAATATCGTCACGGGCTTCGCCAAGTTCGGCGGGCAGCCCTGCGGCATCGTCGCCAACCAGCCCAACTACCTGGCCGGGGTGCTCGACATCAACGCCGCCCGCAAGGCAGGCCGCTTTGTGCGTTTCTGCGACGCTTTCAACATCCCCATCATCACTCTCGTCGATGTGCCGGGCTTCCTGCCGGGCAGCTTCCAGGAATACGGCGGCATCATCGCTCACGGCGCCAAGTTGCTGTATGCTTATGGGGAGGCTACGGTGCCCAAGATCACGATCACCCTGCGCAAGGCCTATGGCGGCGCCCACGACGTGATGGGCAGCAAGCAGTTGCGGGCCGATATGAACTATGCCTGGCCCGGGGCTGAGATCGCCGTCATGGGCGCCCAGGGAGCTATCGAGAT
This sequence comes from Lewinellaceae bacterium, assembly GCA_020636255.1. Lineage (GTDB taxonomy): Bacteria > Bacteroidota > Bacteroidia > Chitinophagales > Saprospiraceae > JACJYE01. Next base: position 312,018 of record JACJYE010000003.1, on the reverse strand, counting down.
ACTGGAAGGTAAGCACATAGGCCAGATCGAGAGCCCCGAAGAACGGATGGCTTTCATCACCGGGAAGGAAACGGAATACAGGGAAAAATTTGCCAACCCTTATGTGGCGGCGCGTTACGGCTATATCGATGATATCATCGAGCCGCGGAGCACCCGCTGGCGCATCGTGCGTGCACTGCGGGCCCTTTCCACCAAAAAAGACCTGCTGCCGCCTAAAAAACATGGCAACATCCCATTATAGAACCAAACGTGCGGGAATATGGTACCTGTTTATCTGGCAATCAACTGGGATATCGTGCTCGACGGTTTGCTGATCTCCGTGGTGGGTTACGTGGTCGTTTTGTGTGCGCTGGCGGTGCTGTATTACGTTTTCCGCTATCTCCCGAACCTGCTGCATCTGCGTGTACGGTCGCGCCTGCGCAGGCAGGGGAAAAATATACACAAAAACGAAGAGCTGACCATAGTAGGGGACGTTAGCGCCGCCATTGCTGCGGCCCTGTACCTGTACCTCAACGAAGTGCACGACGAAGAACACACGATCATGACGATCAAAAAGATTTCCAAAACCTACTCCCCCTGGAGTTCAAAGATATTCGGGGTGTCCAACCGCATGCGGCACTGACCCGGGTATCCTAAAGCCGGCGGTGATATGAAGAAATACAAATTTTCCATCAAGGGCCATGAATACGAGGTCGAGATCCTAAGCTTTGAACACAAGGTCGCGGAGCTCGAAGTGAACGGCACCCATTATACGGTAGAGGTGCAGCTGCAGCAGGAGGCCAAACCGTCCAAAACCGTGAAGCTGGTGCGTGCTGCCGTGCCGCAGCCGACCCAGGAAGAATCCAGGATACCGCCGCCGAGTTCCAGCCGGCAGTTACTGGTGAAGACGCCTCTGCCGGGCACGATACTTAAACTGCTGGTAAAGGAAGGGGACAAAGTGAAAAAAGGCGACACGCTGATGGTCATGGAAGCCATGAAAATGGAGAATTCCATCTTTGCCGATAAGGCGTCCAGGGTTGTTGCCATCCGCGTAAAAGAGGGAGATACGGTATTGCAGAATGATGTATTGATAGAACTGGAATCGCTATGAAAAGAGTGGTTGCCATATTGTTCGTTATCGTAGTGTTGTCTGTACTGCACGCCACTTTTGTGCGGGCGGGGCAGCCTCCCAACGGCGGGCCCGACACGACGGAAGTAGCCGTGCAAAGCCCTACGCCGGATGGCGGGCAGGAAAGCGGCGGGCGCGCCATCACCGCTTTACGGGAGTTTTATGCTTATACAGGCTTTGCAAATGCGCGGCCGGGCAATATCGTCATGATCCTTGCCGGGCTGCTGTTCATCTGGCTGGCCGTCAGGTATGAATACGAACCCCTGTTGCTGATCCCCATCGGCATCGGCATCCTGCTGGGCAATATTCCCTTTAAGCAGGACGCCAACCTGCAGATCGGCATATACGAAACGGGCAGCGTGCTGAACTACCTCTATTTCGGGGTCGTTAAGGGCATCTACCCGCCACTCATTTTCCTGGGTATCGGCGCGATGACCGATTTTTCGTCGCTGATCTCCAACCCCCGGCTGATGTTGCTGGGAGCAGCGGCGCAGGTCGGCATATTCGCTACCTTTATCGGTGCGCTAATGCTGGGCTTCCACCCTGCGGAGGCCGGTGCTATCGGCATCATCGGCGGCGCCGACGGCCCCACGGCCATCTTCCTGTCGTCGCGCCTGGCCAATGGTGTGAATGTCATCGGATACGATGCAGCAGGTGCGGCCATACACGTCAGGAACCTCATCGGGCCAATTGCCATCGCGGCCTACTCCTATATGGCGCTGGTGCCCGTCATACAACCTCCGGTCATGCGCCTGCTGACGACGCATAAGGAACGGCTCATACGCATGAAACCACCGCGGGCTGTGGGCAAAACGGAAAAGATCCTTTTCCCCGTTATCGGGTTGTTGCTCACCACCTTTATTTCTCCCAGCGCCATGCCATTGCTCGGCATGCTTTTTTTCGGCAACTTGCTCAAGGAATCCGGTGTAACGAAACGGCTTGCCGATACGGCAAAGGCATCGCTCATAGACATCGTCACCATCATATTGGGCCTGACGGTTGGCGCATCCACCCAGGCTGATGTGTTCCTGACCCCGCAGTCCATCCTGATATTCGTGTTGGGCGCATTGTCCTTTATCATAGCAACGGCCGGCGGGGTCGTATTCGCGAAGGTGATGAACCTCTTCCTGAGCACAGAGCACAAGATCAACCCGTTGGTAGGGGCCGCGGGGGTGTCGGCTGTGCCCGACAGTGCGCGGGTCGTACAGATGATCGGTTTGAGAGAAGACCCCAATAACCATCTGCTGATGCATGCGATGGGCCCTAACGTGGCCGGCGTGATCGGCTCGGCAGTAGCAGCGGGTATCCTGCTCAGCTTCCTCGGATAGCCTTTTTTCGGCGGAGTAGGGCGTAAGTAGAAGATGTCGGTGGCAGGCAACGAAAAAATCAATTCGTGATAATTAACAGCCAAAACATCGAGAAATGAAAAAAACGATAAGCTTACAGACAAGCGCTCCATTGTGGGCAGCCCTGTCGGCCCTAGCGCTGTTCGTGCTGGGGCTGGCCGCATGCGGCGGCTCTTCATCCAAGGCTGTGACGGTGGAAAAACCCACCGGCAAAGCCCTGTATGTCTCTTATTGCGAGATATGCCACGGCGAGCATGGTGACGGCCCAATGGCCGATATGCTCAAGGTAGCTCCGCCCGACCTCACGCTGATCAGCTATCGGCGGGAAGACGGCAAGTTCCCCGAAGAACAGATGCGCAGGATGATCGACGGCCGCGACAGTATAGAAGGCCACGGCCATGGCGATATGCCGGTTTGGGGCGCTACCTTCCATGTTTCGGAAGGCACCGATAACGAACAGGTGGTGAAGGAACGCATCGACATGCTGGTGAAGTACCTGGAATCCATTCAGCGCTTGCCCGAGAAATGAGGCGGCTCCGGCGCCGGCTCGTTTGAGCGCGGCGTTTAAACTTCATCTTCAGCAGCTTTGTTTTCTTTTCAGGAGAGATGAATGTTCACCGACAAAAGTGAGCAGGTGTATAGCAATGGCAAAGAAGATCAAAAGCCACTGGAACGAAAAGTGGGAGCGTGTAGACTTCGGTAAAGAAACCAAAGGCTGCTGGTATGAGATCTCGAACTACGGCAGGATCAAAAGCATCGATAAGGCGACGGGTTCCGAACGGCCGCTAAAAGGAGCCACCGTAAACCGGGATTTCAAAATCCTCAATGTCATCCTCAAGGATGGTACACACGGATACGTGTATGTCCACAAGTTCGTGGCGGAACATTTCGTGCCGCGCCCCTCCGGCAAACACACTATCGCCGTTCATAAAGACTACGACAAATCCGATAACAAGTGGTCCAACCTGATATGGATCACGGAAGCGGAATGGAAATCCTACCTGGCCAACAAACCGGGCTACGAGCCCGAGAAATACCGCTACGTCCAGAAACGCCACTACAAGCTCAACGAAACCAAGGTGCGTATGATCAAGCGCATGCTGGCCCGTGGCAAGGTCAAACGCGAGGTTATCGCCCGCAATTTCGGCGTAGCCGAAAACACCATCTACCAGATCGAACGCGGCATCCGCTGGGGGCATGTGAAGATAGACGAAGAAAGCGAATAGGAAGACGGGCCTGCGGCCCGCCTACCAGGCAAAAAAAAAGCTGCGCCCGAGGGCGCAGCACTATCTTCCGATCCTAAAACAAAAATTAGCGATATGACGAATAAAACAATTAGCGTACGTTAAACTGCTGCTGGTACAGCTTTTCGGGCGTGCGCACCTGGATGGTGTAGGTGCCCCAGCGCAGTTGGTTGAGGTTGTAGCGCTTCTGTACGATGACTACATTCTGCAGCGTTTCGGTAAAAGCCACATTGTCGTCCTGGTCCAGGATAGTGACCTCCACGTCCGACAGGCGGCCGTTGAAGAGGGAAATATCGAGGTAGCCTCCATTGGCCCTGATCACGGGTGCGAAGAACTCGCGCTGGCGGGAGGGGTTGACGATAGCTTCCTTTTCGGTCAGTACGATAGGTTGTACGACTTCCTTCAGGCTCGTCTGGATGCGCAGGTAGTAGTTGCCTGCGGGCAGGTTATCCAGGTTGAGGAGCTTGGCAAAGCTTGCCTGGCCCTCGGTTTCCTCTTTCATCAGGGTATACCCGTTATCATCCTGCAGGATGATGGTGGTGTTCTCCTTCAGGCCATCGATCGACAGGGTGACCTTCTTTTCGGAAGGGACATGCTTCAGATTGATAGCAGGGAATCCGGTGCCGGCCATGGCAGGGATGGCCAGGCTCAGAAGTATAACAGACAGTTGAAAGAACTTTTTCATAGCAGCACTCATGGCTCTTAATGATTTAGGTTAATAATTAAACTTTAGCACATTAATCACGCCGCTTCTCTTTTGCGGCTGCGTTCAAACTGATCAATCATTTTGACACGACAAAGATAAGGGCGCCCAAAAGGCAAAAGCTCCCATCATTTTGACGGATTGTGATACTATATTGACGGCAGGGGTTGGAATAATGTTCGGATATTAGTGCTTTCTCGATTTGCTTCATGTTTATTGTTCTGCTGTTTTTATTTTTGCGGAATATTTTTTTGTCCGATAAAGATCGGGTATTTGAAAATTTCAATTCCGGCCATGGAAGTGGGAAAAGGGCCGCTTGGGCAGTATCAGGCCGGTTTGATCCATTCATCCGCCAATCCGATTCATTCGTCGAGCAAACGGCACGTTCATGGAGCGAGGGTACTGTATCATCGATTATTGCATTGAAAATGTGACTTTTATGCTCCCAATACCGACATATTTGCATGTAAATAATTCGGATTGATGAACGCATTGAAGATATTTTCCAGATCCCTGCTGTTCGTTATAGTGGCCACCCTTGCCGGCTTTGGCTGTTCGCAGGAGAAGAACGAAGGCCCCAGCCTGTTCAGCAGCCTCCAGCAGGACGGCGTGCTGGAACTGGTGCTGGAAGCCCCGCTGTCGGATCTGGTGGAGAACAAAGAAAGCGAAGAACGCCGGCCCGCCCGCCTGACGGTACAGCGCCCCAGCGGCCAGTCGGTATACGATATAGAAGTGCGCCCCCGGGGTAATATGCGCAAGCGCTACTGCAGCTTTCCGCCGCTCAAGCTCTATTTTGACGAAGAAGCCCTCAGCGCCGAGGGTTTTTCCGGGCATGACGAGATCAAACTGGTGGCCCATTGCCAGGAGGACGGCGAGCCCTGGTTGTTAAAAGAATACCTGGCATACCGCCTGTATAACGAATTGTCGGGCCGCAGCTTCCAGGTTCAGCTGGCGCGCATTCTTTACAGAGATAGCGAAGGCAGGATGCCCGACGAGTCCCGCTATGCTTTCCTGATCGAGCCCAAGGCCGATTTAGCGGGCCGTGTGGACGGCGAGATCATTGAGCCTGCCGATGGCCTGAACATCATCGGGGCAGAACAGTACCGTCAATTCGTGCTTTTCCAATATATGATCGGCAATACGGACTGGAGCCTGCAAAAGGGCCATAACGTTGAAATACTGCAGGTATCCGGTGACTCGGCCCCTACGCCGGTGCCATACGATTTCGACAATGCAGGCCTGGTCGATGCGGATTACGCCATCCCGCACCCCAGCCTGCCCATTAGTGATGTGAGCCAACGCCTGTTCCAATGGCGGGGGAAAAGCCTGGAAGGTTTCGGCGATACGGCCGAACATTTTATATCGCGGAAAGGCCGCCTGTTGGCGGTTGTGGAACAATTCGAATACCTGGATGAAGCCGACAAACGGCAAATGCTTCAGTATATGGAATCCTTCTTCCGCATCATTGAGCAGAACACTCAGGGAGAGGACTGGGCAGGTATCCTGAACCAGCCTTCCGGGTGGTCATAACAGGCGAAATATTCCACCGCTCTTTGTTATCGCTTCGGGAAAAAAAGAGGCGTATATATGTATTTATATGTAACTATTCTTTCACTTCTGCGTAATGATTCCTAAATTTGAACGTTAGAACATTCAAAATGTCCTAACTATTGGCTCTTCGGCCAAGACAGCCCTTTTACAAGCTTTCCTTTGCAATGAGGCTTTTGGTGAGGCCGCCAATGAGGTGTGTGTCTGTGGAGTGATGTGAAAACCCCAATAACCTCCTTTGTCACCTTTTCCCCACTTAAAGCCAAAGAACCGTTTTTTACCACCTCCCTGCATGAACAAGCGCGTGGCGAGGTGTCGTGTTTTTTTTTCGAAAAATCGTTGTAAACAACTAATTCTTTACAATACAAGGTTATTAACAACACAAGTATTATAATTTTTAAGAGAGCGTTATGCAAGATGTATCAGTTAAATCTTTCTGGAATGAAAAATGGGCCAAAGTTGATTTCGGAAAGGAAACAAAAACCTGTAACTACGAGATTTCCAATTACGGAAGGATCAAGAGCGTTGACAAACTAACCGGAAGAGAACGCCTGCTTCGCGGCGCTAAAGCCAGAGGTGGGCTGATCATGCTGAACCAGAAGCTTAAGGACGATTCTACCGGGATCGTCTACATTCACCGTTTCGTAGCTGAGAACTTCGTACCCCGCCCTTCTGATGACAAGGATTACATCCTCCACAAGGATTACGACAAAGCCAACAACAAGTGGAATAACCTGGAATGGGCTACTGAGTTGGAGTGGAAGGAGTACCAGAAGCAAAACCCTAATCACAAAGGGCGGCCTGCACGCACCCGGAATTACAAACTTACTGAAAGCCAGGTGCGTATGATGAAGCGAATGTTGATCAGAGGAAAGACGAAGCGCAAGATCATCGCCCGTAAATTCGGCGTTTCTGAGAACTGCGCATATAAGATCGAAAAAGGCATTCGCTGGGGGCACGTCAACATCGATGAGGAGGATACGGCTGCCGAAAGCTGAACACTCCGGCTCTCATCGGTTAAGTAGCTTCGATTTGTAGAACATCGCCGGGCCCACATTGATTAGCCATTCTTCTGTACGGAAGAAGGAAAGGATATTTTTTTTGATGTGGGCCTGGGCGTTGGGGCTAGATGGGCCATTATCCAGCTGTTTTTCAAATTAATCAAAGCCATGGGCCAAACGCCATTCGGCCTGTATTATTATCATAGGAATATTCCAGGGAAGAACAAATAACCCGCGTGAGGCGCAGCATGGGCATATTAGCCGCTATTGGCATCGGCCTGCTGATCCCTGCGGCGGAACAGCTTGGCTTTCTGATCCGTTACTGCCTGATGGCCATGCTTTTTTTCTCTTTTCTGGAGGTTCGTTTTTCCTGCCAGTTGCTGCAACGGGCACATCTGGTGGTGGTGGTGTTAAACCTGGCCCTGCCTCTGCTCCTTTTCGCGCTGCTCCGCCCGTTCAACCTCCATGTCGCCCTGGCTGTTTTTGCTATAGCAGCTGCGCCAACAGCTGCCGTCGCGCCGGTAATGGCGGGTTATCTCAAAGGTGATGTCTCTTTCGTTACGGCGGCCGTCCTGATCACCAGCCCGGCCGTAGCCCTGGTATTGCCTTTTCTCCTGCCTCTGGTAGTAGGACAGCAGGCTGAAGTAGAGGCGCTGACGGTGGCAATGCCCGTTATCAGCATCATTTTCCTGCCTTTGCTGGCCAGCCTGGCCCTTCGCTGGGCCTGGCCCGCCGCCGCTACCCGCATACAGCGGTATAGCGGGTACAGCTTTTCCCTCTTCCTGTTCAACGTATTCGTTGCCGCTGCCAGTGCTTCTCATTTCGCCCGCGGTGAAGGCAGCAGTGCGCTGGGCCTCTTTTTCGGCATCGGCCTGGCTGTCGCACTGCTTTGCCTCTTCCAGTTCCGGCTGGGCGAACGCATCGGCAGGCCGGGGCGTATGATAGATGTGGGGCTGTCGCTCGGCCGAAAGAACACCATGTTCGGTATATGGCTGGCCCTGACATTTATCAGCCCGGTGGCAGCTCTGGGGCCTATGTATTACATCCTGTTCCAAAACCTCTACAACTCCTGGCAGATGTACCGCATGCAGTGAAAGGCGGTTGGCCATCATGAGCCAGCGGCAAACGTTCTGGGGCCTTTTTTCGTCTTATGAATACGCCCGGGCCTCTAAAAGCTATCATTATGAGACAGTTGTCATTACTCCTTGCCTTGGCGGCAGCTTTGAACGGAAGTTTGCACGCCGCTACTTTTACCGAAGAATATTACCTCTATTGCGGCGCCGTCGTCGAACTGGGGCCGGTGGGTTATCCTACCTGGAACCCGCCAGGCATCGTGCGGCCACCACAACACGGGACAGCACTTATTTTTACCACGGCGCCTTTCCCCGATTCTCTGATATACAAATCGGACTATGGTTATCTGGGCGTGGATACTTTTGTAGTCGCCTGCGCCCGCGCTACCCAGATCACCTGTGATACCGGCATCTATATCATGCACATTGTCGGCTGCCCGCCCGTGAATGCTTTTGAGGAAACCCATCACATCTCCTGCGACAGTACGCTCCTGGTGCCGGGCCTGGGCTATCCGGTATGGGTTAGTCCGGAGATCATCGGCCCGCCGTCCAATGGACAAGCTGTAATACTCGGCGCTGATGCCCTGACGCGCGATACCCTGCAGTACATGCCCGCACCGGGATTCAACGGCACCGATACGGTCATCGTGCAATGCGCCTTCGCTACTCAGATCTACTGTGAGACGGGGTATTACATCATCGATGTGGATTGCACCAGCCTTACACAGGAGCACAGGCAGGGCTTTGGCCTGGTAGCCTATCCGAACCCCGCTACCGGGTTTATCTTTGTTAAAGCTTCCCACGAAGTACATCGGGTGGTGGTTAGTACGCCAGCAGGGATCCCGCTCCGCTCTATGCAACCAGATGTTCCGGCCGCCGAATTGAAGATAAGCCTGCAGGGCCTGCCACCCGGTTGTTATTTCCTTACGGCCTGGAGCGGGCAGGCTGTCGAAAGCCGCGCCTTTTTCATTGAGCGCTAAGCGCTTGTTTTAAGGCCCGTAAGCAAGGCATTACTCCCTTTCTGCCTCAAACCCCTGCCGGATACCTTTTTCCATGGGCGGCACGCCGCGAATCATCCACTCAGGCATAGGCTCGCCGAGCAGGTAGTGGTCGAAGAACTGCTGCATCCGGCGCTGGAAATCCTTCTGGTTCTGGCTCTTGCTGATACCATGCGGGTCACCGTTGTAGTTGAGTAGCCAGGCCGGTTTGCCCAGGCGGCGCAGGGCAGTGAAGAACTCGATGCCCTGGTACCAGGGCACTGCCCCGTCCTCGTCGTTGTGCAGGATCAGGACAGGGGTTTCGATCTTGTCGGCAAAGAACAGCGGTGAGTTTTCGATGTAGTTCAGGGGCTTTTCCCATAAGGTGCCGCCGATCCGGCTTTGGGTGCGTTCATATTGAAACATCCTGCTCAGGCCCGACTCCCAGCGGATGCCTCCATAGGCCGATGTCATGTTCACCACCGGGGCGCCGGCTTCGGCACAACGGAAAAGGTTGGTCTGCGTGATGAGGTAGGCCGACTGGTAGCCGCCCCAGCTATGGCCCTGTACCCCGATGCGTTCGCGGTCGGCGATACCTTTGTCGATAAGGGACGTGACGCCTGTTGTGATTGCATCGAGGGCGCTTTGGCCCGGATAACCTACGCGGTATTGGATATCCGGTATGAAGATGAGGTAACCCCTGCTGGCATAATAGGGGAAATTGATGATCGAGCGGGGAAAGCGCGGCGTCCAGTGGCGATGGAGGTTGTCAGCATTGCGCTCATAGAAATAAGTGATCATGGGGTATACCCGCCCAGGCTCGTATCCGTCGGGCCTGATGAGCAGCCCTTCCAGTTCCTGCCCTCCGGCGCCTGTCCAGCGGTACAACTCGGCGTCGCCCCAGCGGAAGCCGTCCTGCTGAGGGTTGGCCCTGCTGATCCGCGAATAGGACTTCAGCTGATCCTGGCTGTAAAGCAGGTCGGGGAATTCCCGGAAGCTTTCCCGTGTAAAAAGGAAGGCTCCTGCATTTTTGGCCTTCAACACCCTGGGTGTGTAAGCGTAGGGGCCCTGTTGAGCCTGCTTAAGTATGCCGGTATGGATATCGAACCAGCGATAACCCGAAGCTTTGGTGTGCTCATTGAAGGTGTGTAACAGCATGGGCTTCACTTCTTCGATAGCCTTTTCTTCGGGGTCGAGCTTAATATAGCGGTAACGGATGCCGCTTTTACGGCCATTGGCCAGGTTGTTGGGCGCCAGGTTGCCTTTGGGGTCGACGAGCCAGATATCGTAACGGTCGTAGAGCATCAGGAAATCGTCTTCCGTCGTCCAGCCGGCTAAACCGTAGGGAGAAGGGTAGCCGGGCTCGTCGTTCTGTTCGTCATAGAAAGGTACGCTCAGCTGTGGCGCCAGCTGTCGAAGCTGTTTTGTGCTCACTTCCCAGGCGTACCAGGCAGAATCGGGGTAACTGTACCAGTAGGCATAACGCGCGCCAGGCGATAAGGCCGGATTAGCACAGGTTCGTTGTGCGATCAACTCTTTCTGCCCGTCGTCGAGATGGATCAGGTAAATGTCCTTGCATACGGGGTATCCTGTCCACGACAATTGGGTTAAGTAGGGCTCTTCGTTATATCCCAGGGCAATATCGGCATCGCCTTCGCTGCCTAATATGACGGTTGGCACATCGGGGCTGCCCAGTGTGGCCACCTGACGCCGGGCGATGTGGTAAACACAGGTATAGGCGCGCTTTTTCTCCTCTTCCAGTTTTTTCTCTTCCTGCGTATATAGCCGGCTGTCCGTATAGGCCCAAACCTCTACGTTGACGATCTCTTCTTCCAGCAGGCTGGTATCCTGCAGGATAGGCGGGGGCGACATGCCGAAGAAAAGGCGGTGGCCATTGTCCGAGAATTTCAGAGCGGCATGCTCACTGACCAGCCAGCCGTCGGGCAGGAAAGCGGCCGATGAATCTGCGATAAGCATGGCGCTCTCCAGGCTGTCGGCCCAGTAATACAGGGCGAATGGCCTGGCCTGCGGTTTCAGCGTGTCGCGGTACGCCAGGAAGGCAGCCTGGCTTCCCGTTTTATCCAGTGCGAGGCCAGGATAATCACCGGCGCCGGTGAGCACGGCCTGGCTGCTGGCTTTTTCGCAGTCGAAACGGTAGACTCCGGCCTGTAAGCTTGAGTCGCCGGAGCCGGTGCTGTGCAGCAGGAACCGGCGCCCTTCTTCTGCAGCGATATAGTTTTTGACGTAAAGAAAGGTGTCTTCGCGGGCCGTTTCCAGGCTGCGTATGACGAGTCGGCTGCCGTTGTCTTCATTTTCCTTTTTCACTTTGACGGAGTCGGGGAGCGTACTGTCGGGTTTCATAGGCTCGAGCTGGTAAGCCAGCCATCCTTCCCATTTTTCAGGCAGCAGGAACGACTTTACCCGGGGTATCTTGGTAAGCTGGCCGTCGGCAAGGCTAAAGATGGCCAGGCTGTCTTTGGGCAGGTTCTTTTTTTCGACTTTTCTCCGGCGCAGGGCCCTGACGCTGTCTTCCGGCGGGTGGATGAAAAAAACGGCGTATTTGTTGTCGGAACTGATGCCCGGCCTGCCCCCTCTTGGAAAGCGGTATTCTTTTTGTTCCCGGGTGTCGTACAATACTGCCGTGGGATCGCCTTCGTTGGGTTTTAACTGGTAAGCCACCCACCTGCCACTGTTGGAGATCCCCGGTGCTTCGATCTGGTTCCAGCGGGCAATATCATCCTGGGTGAGCGCTGGTTTTATAGCCTGAGAGAACAACTGCCCCTGCACGAGCAGAGAAAGGCAAAAGAAAAAGTTTCGGATTCGCATCATCGGCCGCCATTTGGTTGAACTGCTAAAAATAGGCAAACGCGGCGAATTCTGTAGAGAGGAGTATACCTTTCCGTTCTTTGCTAGGCCGTAGCGCCCTTGGCGGGAAACCCTTCATACCCTCCGTGTGGTTCCATGTCCAAAATCAGGGCTTTTCGGAGTAGCCTCACGGGGTATGATGGCACACGCCACAAGATGGGAGGCCAGGGCGGGAGTATGGTGTTCGGGTGATTTCCTGGGTTTGGAGAAAAAGGGCCACCCTGGCGTTCGCCATCCTGTTTAAAAGCATGTTTGGAGTACAGCTTTGGGGCTATGATGTAGTGTGCGTCTTTGGGGTCGATCCATACAAGAAGGCCCCCGTGAAATCGGCATCGGCTTTCTTTTGTTTGCCGCTCCAAAGTTCGATGTCAAAGCGGTAAACGGCGGTGCGTTTCCATTCTTCCGGAGTAGTAGCGCTATAATCGCGGCCCGGCCTGAGGTGTGGGAAGTATTTGTCGAGCAACAATTGCAGGGCGGCAAAGGCCTCTTCTTTATCTTCCACCACCCGGGTTATGCCAAAAGCCGTGATGCCGCTGTATTCCACGCTCATTTCAAGAGCGCTTTCCGCTGGAAGCAGGCGGCCCATCTCGCTGATACTGAAGCACCCCCTGGGATTTTGCGCTACAATGCTCCGCGTGCGCCCTTCGCGCGCCGTGTGGAAATAAATGGCCCTGCGCCCAGGGTCGTATACGAAAATATTGCTGTTGACAAATGGCTGGCCACCCTGGCAAAAGGCAAAAACGCCAAAAGGCGCGCTTTGTAGAAAAGCCGTGATCCAGGCTTCGTCTTCCATTTCGCGGTCTTTGCGGCGCAATTGATCGGGCGGCTGTTGCAGGTAATCCTTGGACATGGCTTGTGATTGAATTTTCTGCAAAGGAATGCTTAAATTGGATTGAAGTAAATAGCCAATTCAGTCAAATCGATAAGGCCAATATTTTATGCGAACAGAACCGCTACATTTAGTCTTCAGCGCATTGGAATGGGGTGCTGATCGGCGCCCTAAATATCTGCAGCTTTATGATCATATCCGCCAGGCTATACTGAACGGCCAGTTGAGGAGCGGCGAGCAACTGCCACCCAGCCGGGTGTTGGCGATACAGCTGGGCGTTTCGCGCACGACGGTGATGCAGGCCTATGGCCATCTGGAATCGGAAGGATACCTGGGGGGCCACACTGGTTCCGGCACTTATGTCAGTGAACAGGTGCCCGGGCGCTTAGCGTTGTCGGGCCTCTCCCTGGCGGACGGCCCGCTGGCGAGTGATGGGCCGCTGCTTTCCGAGCGGGGAAGAGCGGCGGCAGGCTTTCAGGCCGGTGGGTGGCCGAAGGCGCAGAACCTAAGGCCCTTCCGGCCCGGCGTGCCGGCTTTGTGGGATTTTCCTTTTTCAGCCTGGTTCCGCCTGATGGGGCGCCAGAGCCGGTCGCTCGGCTTCGAGGCCTTTGGTTATGGCGATGCAGCCGGGTATATGCCGCTGCGGCGGGCCCTGGCGATGTACCTGCGGCAGTCGAGGGGCGTGCGCTGCGAACCGGAACAGGTCATCATCGTGCACGGCACGCAGCAGGCCCTGGCCTTGTCGTGCCAGCTATTGCTCGACCCCGGCGATAGCGCCTGGATCGAAGACCCGGGCTACAACGGGGCCAAAGAGGCGATGCACCTGATGGGGGTACGCCCCATTCCGGTGCCCCTTGGCCGGGAAGGGATCTCTGTGGAGGCGGGCATGAAGGCCGGGCCGGAAGCACGCCTGGCTTACGTGACGCCTTCGCACCAATACCCTACGGGTGTGGTGATGAGCCTGGGCCGGCGCCTGGAACTGCTGGAGTGGGCTGCCCGGCAGAGCGCCTGGATACTGGAGGACGATTACGATAGCGAGTACCGCTACAGCGGCAAGCCGCTGGCGGCCCTGCAGGGTATCGGCAGGGAAGGGCGGGCCGTATATCTCGGCACCTTTAGCAAGGTGCTGTTCCCCGCACTTCGCATGGGATACATCGTGGCCCCACCCGCATTGGCGGAGCCTTTTCAGCGCGCAAAAGCTTTTACCGACCGGGGGAACAGTATTCTGGAGCAGGCTACTCTGGCGGCTTACCTGGAAGAAGGCCATCTGGAGCGCCACCTTCGCCGCATGCGGTTGTTGTACAAAGAGCGGCAGGAAGCGCTTATCCACTGGAGCGAAAAACTTCTGGGCGACAGGCTGCGCATCTTCCCGTCTGATACGGGCCTGCATGCCGTAGGGTGGCTGCCGGAGCACAGCGACGACCGGCAGGTAGCGGCGCAACTGATGGAGGCCGGCGTCACGGCTTCGCCATTGTCGGGGTACACCCAGCAGTACCGGCAACCGCCCGGCCTGGTGCTGGGGTATGCACCCTATCGGGAGGAGCAGATCAGAGATGCACTGGAGCGCATGGCCGGTGTCCTGGAGCAGTTGCCGGCATGATGGCCTGCAATATCACTCTGATAACAGGCATGCAACCACTGCGCTGGTTTGCGATCCTTCATATAAAAGCCCGAGATCATGAGAACCTACACATTACCGGCCTGTATCCTGATGGCCTTTACTCCTGCAGCATGCCAGCAACAACCGCACACGGAGCATGCAGATACTATTGCCGCCGGGCCCGAGCGGCAGGTAGGCGGGCCCTGCGAATGCTGCGAAGCCTGGCGGGATGGCCTGCCGGGGGCATTGAGCTGGCAAACCACCATAACCCCGGATGGAGAGCCGGGTGAAGTGTTGGAAGTCAGCGGTACTATCTTTGAAAGCGACGGGAAAACCCCGGCAGAAGGCGTGATCCTTTACGTTTATCATACCGACTATACGGGCCGGTATTCCAACGGAACGGCCTCTACAACCTGCGGGCGCCGCCACGGCCATCTGCGCGGTTGGATGAAAACCGGCTCCGACGGGCGCTATCGCTTCCGTACCATCCGCCCGGCTTCTTACCCAAACAGTAAAATCGAGCAGCACATCCACCCTGTTATCAAGGAACCGGGCGTCAGGGAGTACTGGATCGACGCCTTTGTTTTTGATGACGACCCTTATCTGACAACGGACATGCGTAAACACCTGGACAACCGGGGCGGCACGGGGATTCTGCATCCCGTCAGGAATAAACAGGGAATATGGGTTGCGGAAAGGGATATTGTGCTGGGAAAGAATGTGCCCGGGTATTGAAATGTTGTCGCCCAACATGCTTCAAGCAATGCTGATATTTCCCAGCCGTGTCAGGAGGCCCTCCATCCGGCGTCGGGAAACAGGCACCCTGGTGCCGTCTTCCATCAAGGCATATCCCCCATCTTCTTTGAGGATGCGTGACACAAAATCCAGGTTGACGATATGGGATTGGTGGGTACGGAAAAAGGAATCGGCAGGTAACAGTTCCTCGAACTTTCGCAGGGTACGGGCTACCATTACCTTTTTACCGCTCAGGGTGAAAAAAGTCGTATAACTTCCGCTGGATTCCAGCCGTGCCAGTTCTTTCAGGCGGAGGAAAGCCAACCCTTCATTGGTAGAAAGGGCGATCTTTTCTACTTCCCGCGTCTTGATCATTTTGAGCAGGCGGGATAACTGCTCGGGATACAGGTGCTGGCTCAGGTTCGTCTTTACCTTCCGGATAGCCCTGCTCAGGGCTTCCGGAGCAATAGGTTTGACCAGATAGTCGAGGGCGTTGTATTGGAAGGCCTTAAGGGCGAACCGGCCATAAGCGGTTATAAAAATGATACCGAATTCAGGCTGCGGGAAATCGATAAGCAGGTCGAAACCGGTGCCGTCGGCCAACTGGATATCTAGAAAAACGATATCGGGACTGATGTTGCGGATTGCAGAAATCCCATCAATGACTCCACCGGCCTCGCCCATGATGCGCATTTCGGGACAATATCGGGCCAACATGTGACGGAGCATGGCCCTTGCTTCGGGTTCGTCGTCAATAATAAGGGCGTTTAGCATCTTTGGGGTTAAGTTTCTGTTTATGAAAAATGATTGTAACTATTCAGCATCATGGTAATTTACGCCCTGAAGCAAAATTTTGTAATCCACCCTTCCCCTTTCAAGGGGAATGAGAAGGGGTTAGACAATAAAAAATCCTACAAAATTTTGCTTCAGGAGCATTTTAGGCCGCATGCTGAATAGTTACAAATGATTTCCTGACGAAGGCTTATACCACCTTTGCGGCCGACGAATGCCTATGAATTGGCCGGCCTGTCCAGCCTGATGAGTATTTGTACTCTGGTTCCCTGTACTTCACCGTCTGCCCCACTTAACTCCTCTGCCGATACCACGTCATACTGCTTTCCGGCGCTGAGCAGTTCCAGCCTTTTGCGGGTGATCGTCATACCGACGGAGCGGTGTAGCGCAGCCTGCACGGCTGTTCTCCGTTTGGATGCTTCCAGGCCTATACCATTGTCTGTAACGGTTGCCAGTAAATGGCCATCCTGCTTTTCGTAGCTTATCCGGACCAGGCCGCGTTTTGCGTTATGGGCCAGGCCATGGACGATGGCATTTTCTACGTAAGGCTGGATGAGCAGAGGCGGTATACTGACATCGAAGGTGTTAAGGCCATCGGCCACCTCGATCTGGTAGTCAAAGTTGTTCTTAAAGCGCATTTTTTCCAATTCCAGATAGGAATGCAGCATTTGCAGTTCATCTTCCAGGCTGACCTTCTGTTCCAGGGAGCAGTTCAACGTCAGGCGGATCAGCTGCGCAAAGCGAGACAGGTAGGACACGGCGCGGCCCCGGTCGTTGTCCAGGATAAAAGACTGGATAGCATTGAGGCAATTGAAAATAAAGTGGGGGTTGATCTGTGCACGTAGGGTAGCCTCTCTGAGCAGGGCCATTTCCTGTTCCATTTGTATCCTTTCCCGGGTGTATTCGGCAGATAAACGTTGGTAGGCGTCTTCTCGTTTGAGTAGGAGGTTGCGGAAAAAAATAGCCGCGAGCATTACCAAAAATAAAGGAATTGGCGCACGGGGGCCGTAGCGTAGGGTTTTCATAAGGTTTTTTTGGGGTTCTTAAGTGTTGGATACAATTTGGAAAAAAAAGGACAGCAATGCAAGAGCAAGCGCCAAATTTCAAATGAATGGCGCCAAATTTTAGATGAAGCCAGGGGGATAGAAGATGAGCGGGAATGAAAAAAAGAAAGGTGATAAGTTGGGTTTGTGTTACCCATTCCCTTACTGGTTGCCGGAATACATAACGCTTTGTTTATACTTTTCAATAAAACCAAAAAACCATGGATTCCAAAAAAAGATCAATTCGATTTGACGAATTTATTAAGGCTGTGCGGCCCGACCCGAAATCGACAACGCCTTTGGTTATGCTCACCGGGTATATAGGCGAATCATCGGAAGAAGGCCATATTCGTATGTATGAGGGCAGCAACCTCGCCCGATTCTTTGAAATACCCGAATCCGCAATTTTACATGCCGAGCCCAATACCAAGGAAGAAGACCCTTTGGGCGGAAGCAAGATATGGGTGAAGGCCGACACGGTTTTCATTTACGGCGACCCGAATCAGGAGCTGCGCCCCAAAGGCAGTTTCCTGCAGGGCAGCCTGTACGACAGTTATGTACAATACCCTGGGGGCCCGAATATAATTGTGGGGCCAGAGACGAGGTCGCCACTGTATTGCCACTCCCAAAACCTGGGATGTTCTATTGGCCTTCCATGCCAGTCGGAATATATGACTGCATGCGTTTCATCGCTCATCGCCTGCCCGAGCCGGGGGCCCTATACCCAGTGTATTTGCCCCGAACCTTGTACCAAGCCGGAAACGCGCTGTGTTTATGTGCCGACTCAGTGGCCCAAGAACTGTACCGCCCCGCCAGATTGCCCTAATGGCAGGACCTGCGTAAAAACCTGTAACGGTTCTCTTTGCCTGGGTGAAACGTCGCCTGAAACCTGCAATCCCAACCCTACTATCCCAGGTGGGCCATATTGCAGAACCCCCGGCGGTTATACCGGCCCAGGATACGGTTTCGGCACGTTTAATCCATACAGGTAGGCCTTCCGCCCCCTGCCGGCGCTCGCCAGAAGGGCGAAGTACCGGCAGGGGGCTTTTTTCAGGCCATTAAAACTGGCTTTACCCCTGCCCCAGGGATATTTCTCATTTTCACAATACGCGTACCCATGCTGCTATCAGGCGCCAATATCTGTTATTATCTGTTGGACAAGGGCCATCTGTCGGTACAGTCCTTTATCGATGGCGATTTTTCCGTTCATTTTTCACCGAGCAGGAATAACAATTTTATCATCAACAAGGCTGCATCCAATCCCCTGTTCGTGAAACAGGCCAGGAATCAGGATTGGGAGAAACAGGAAACGCTTCGCCATGAGGCTACCTGCTACTGGCTTGCCAATAATGAGCCCGAGTACGGAAACCTAAAGAGGTTTCTGCCGCAGTATTTCGAATACGACTATATCAACCACATTCTCGTCCTGGAGTACCTGCAACACGCCGTTCCGCTCGATGAATATTACGCACAGGCCGGCGTTTTTCCGGCCGTGTTAGCCGAAAAAAAAGCGGAGCTATTAGCTTCCTATCACAAGGATATCTTTACGAAGATCAAGAACGGCAGGAGCTTTTCCCTGTTCAAACAGTCTATCCCTGCTGTTTTTATGCTGGTTGGCAACAGGCAAAAATTCTGGACGGACGGCAATAATGCTGCAGAAAGGCAAATGCTGGAACTGATCAATGACGAACCACAATTCACCAGGCTGGTTGGCGAGGTGAAAGAAAGCTGGCAAGCAACAAGTTTGATCCACAGCGATATCAAAGCTGCCAATTTTCTGATAAGCATAAATGCCAGCCATGGTTCGGCTACCGATAACCTCAGGCTGATCGATTGGGAAATGGCCGACATCGGCGACCCCTGCTGGGATGTCGCTGCGGTCTTTCAGATGTATTTTATCTCATGGATCTATTCTGAGCTCAATGACGGGCCCGGCTCTAATAACCCTCAGAGTTCCATGTATTATCATAAACTATTGCCCGCTATCAGGCATTTTTGGGACAGCTACTGCGGACACATGAACTATTCGGCTGGCCAGGCTGAGGAAAACCTGCTGAAAACGATGAATTTTTGCGCACTGAAATTGATCCATACCTGTTTCGAATCCACTACAACTTCAGAACATTTACCTCCATCCAGCGCTAAAATGCTTCAACTGAGCCTCAATATGCTGAAGTCTCCGGAAGAGGCTATACAGACGCTGCTCGATATGGAATTATATGTTAAATGACCCCAAAATGAAGCCGGACGTAAAATACCAGATCGAATATATCCTGAATTCGCTAAAGCGCATTCACCCTGATACCCTTTCAGCTGAAGGCATAAAGCTCGATGTAGGGCCTTCCTCCGGCAACGGAGGCCAGCAGATGGAAGCCACACAGCGGCTCTCGCAGTATATCTATATGCAATACTATTGCAAAGGGACGGCGCCCCAGCTTTTGAATGATACCTCCAACCCTGATGGCACGGGTACGGATTATGGCGCTTTTTTAGAAAAACTCCGCTCGGCGAATAAGGCCGCAGAATCGTTCGGGCAGGGATGGATAGTGCATTCAGTGGAAAAAAACGGGAGCATCATAGCGCAGAAATACAACTTCTTAAAGCGGGTGATGCCCGGTGATTATATCAAAGAAGGGTTGGGCAATGTCTATCCCGGCGATCGGGTGAAAATAGTGGCCAGGAAGGAGTGGGCTGAGGAAAACGGCAGTTTCTATTACGTTTTTGGCGACACGATCAGTGATGGTGACGGGATGGGGCTGGCCCGCGTGTACATAAATATCCACCCCGAAGGAAGTGAGCGCCTTATTGGTGCGTTGAATACCTGTTTCAACAAGTACCAGATCCCGTTCCAGTTCAAGTGCATTAACCATCCATCCCATTATGGCCGCGCAGATTCCAGTGTGTTATACCTGGAAAAGAGGTTCGTCAGGGCAGGCCTGCAGGCCCTGGCCAGGGCCTATCCAAAGATCAGGCAGCATATCAGAGCCGGTGTCCCCCTCTTTTGTAAGGAGCTGGGAGCGGGTATAGGTTTTGCGGAAAACCCACCCAACCCGGCCGAAAGCTTTGGCATGAGCCGTTCATCATTGATCGCTCAGGGGGTAATGAAGGCTATTGCCAGCGAGGAAAGGCCAGATAGCTGGCTGGATACGGTGATGCAATTCATCGAGGATAAAAACCTCTCGGTTGGACAGTTCTATCTGAACCCCAATGCAAGTTTCCCTTATCAATTAATTGATTTCAACCAGATCTGATGAAAAAGCAGTTTTTAAACGCAGCCGAAGATATCGGGATCAAATTGTGCAGAGATGCCATTTGGGAGAATGAAAGGTGTAACTGGGTTACGATCGATAAAGGTATCGATGGAAAAAAGACGGAGTATAGCTTTTTCCGCTCGTTGGGTGGGAATTTCTACGACGGGACAAGTGGCGTTGCACTTTTTTTGGCTAGCCTTGCCAGTGTATCGGAAGAGCCCGTTTTTATGAAAACAGCGATAGGGGCACTCAACCAGGCGCTTTCCACGCGGCAGAAAATGGCTGAATATCCTTCTGCTCTCTTGGGGTTTCACGTCGGTTGGGTAGGCATAGCCTATACATCGATCTACATCGGAAGAAAAACGGGTATGCAGAAATTCGTTGAGGCAGGGCTGGAAATGATCGCTACTTTGGCTGCCCGGGAGGGCACAGATTATGGCCTGGATGTCATCGATGGCATTGCGGGCGCTCTACCTGCCTTCATCCAGATCTATCAGGCATACCCTGAGCATTCGATCCGGGAATTCGTCATTAAGCTGGGCGATACCTTGCTCGAAAAAGCGGAAAAAGAACCGAACGGGTGGTCGTGGAATACAATAAGCGAGGCCAATCGGAACCTGACGGGCTTTGCTCACGGCGTGGCTGGAATAATGCATGCGCTCTTGGAACTGTATGGCTTTACAAAGGAAAAAAAGTACCTCGATGCTGCTTATGAGGGATGGCGGTATGAGCGGCATTGTTATAACGATCAGGAAAAGAACTGGCCCGATTTCAGAAAATTCAGCCATTCGCCCCAGGATGTAAGTTACCCCTGTTTGTGGTGCCATGGCGCTGCCGGAATAGGCCTGTCCAGAGCAAGAGCTTATCAGGTTACCAACGACCCGGCATTTAAAGAGGAAGCTTATTCTGCGATCAATACGACCATGGAAAAAACGGCATTTGGCAATAGCCTCGGAGCCTCTCTGTGCCATGGCGTGATGGGCAACCTCGAACTCCTGCTTTTTGCATCGACGGCTCTTGACGATCCTGGCCTGGCCGTTGCAGCAGAGGAATTGGGCATACAGGGGTATGAAATGCACATCAAAAAGGGCATGCCCTGGGTGAACGGCCTGCACAATACATATCAGGTTCCGGGTTTCATGTTGGGGCTGGCAGGTATTGGGTATCAGTATCTGAGGTTGTACGGCCCCCTTGTATTTCCTTCATGCCTTATCATGAACCCGGGACATGCTCCCTGCTTTGATAGCTAAGAGCTTGTTTGGAGGCCGGATTTGATAGCGAAAAGCGGCCTTTTTTAGCACAAAAGCTGGCCTCCAAACAAGCTCTAATCCAGCGCCACCCGCTCGCCTTTTGCCGCCGATCCGTATATGGCTTCCACGATCCTGATATCCCTCAGCCCTTCTTCGCCCGGCACCTGCATCGGGCGGCCTTCCATTATGGCCAGGGCGTCGTCGTCCATTTGTCTGGCCTGCTGGTTTGGTATACTGGCATTGAAAAGCCTGCCGTCGCTGGCCTGCCCGGCGATGCCGCTGTAGGCCTGGAAAGGTTGCAACTCGGCCCAGCCTTCGGCATAGGTGACGTGCAGCTTGTTCATGCTCTGGCCGAAGCTGGTAACACATTCGGCACGGGCGCCGCTGGGGAATTCCAGTTCGAAATGGGTGGTTTCGTCCACTTCATAGAATATCTCGGGGCGGGTAGTGCTGTGCCGGGCCGTAACAGCTACGGGCTCTTCACCCGTGCAGTATCGGGCAGCCTGCAGGGTGTACACGCCCATGTCGTACATAGCGCCGCCTCCCATCGCCTTGCGTTGTTTCCAGTGGCCGGTGCGGCCATCGTAAAAACCGGCTTCCGCTTGTACCAGTTTGGGCGCGCCCAATGCTTTTTCCCGCCCCAAACGGATGATCTCCTGCGTATTAGGCTCGTGTTGCATGCGGTAGCCTATGGCCAGCGATACTTTGTTGCTGCTACAGGCCCGGATGGCGGTTTCGCATTCCGCAACCGTTTTTGCCATCGGCTTTTCACAAAAGACGTGTTTGCCGGCGTTGGCTGCGCGCACGCAGTATTCGGCATGCATGGAGTTGGGCAGCACCACATATACGATATCGATATCCGGATTGTCGGCGATCGCGTCGAAATTCTCGTAATTGTAAACGTTCTTATCCGGGATGCCGTATTTGCGTTGCCATACAGGGATCTTGGCCGGTGTGCCTGTTACGATCCCCGCCAGATAACAGTGCCGGGTGCGTTGCAGGGCAGGCGCCAGCAGGTCGGTGCTGTAATAGCCCAGGCCAACGAGGGCGATACCCAGGCGTTCTTTCCTCGGCCGGCAGAGCATGCCGGGCAGCAACAGGGCGCCTGCGCCCAATGACAGGGTTTGGATAAATTCCCGGCGGGTAGGGTAGGTGTGGAGCATGGGCTTATGGTTTTGGTTGGGAGATATGCTCTCAGCAATATAGCGGTTTTTGGGCAAAACCCGGTTGTTGTGTTTTAAACAAAAAATTTGAATCATATTGTTGTACTTTTTCCCGGTTTCACCTATCTTATTCCTGAATATCAAAGCCTACCCCCGGGCTGGCCTCAAATACCAGGTGAAAACGAATATTATGCCTCTCCATCTACCCTTTGGCCTGCGCGATGGCCGTTTACACAGTATTACAGAAGTAAAGCGCGGCCGCGCTTGTGGCTGCATCTGCCCGGCATGCCGGGAGCCATTGGTTGCCAAAAAAGGGAGGCATTATGCCCACCACTTTGCCCATCTTCGCGGCGGAGCATGTGCCTACGGGCTGGAAACGGCCCTGCACCTGAAAGCCAAGGAAATTTTTGAAAAAGCACGATGTATCGCCGTGCCGCCGGTGTATCTGCACCGCCAGCAAAAAGCGCTGTTCCCGGCGCAGCTTATCCGGTTTGATAAAGTAAAGGTAGAGCACCACCTGGGCGGGGCCATACCCGATCTCATTCTGGAATCCGGCCCCAAACGCATGTTGCTGGAAATCGGCGTTACACATCCCGTGCCGGAACAAAAGGCCTGGCGCCTGCGGCAGCTTGGCATATCCGCATTGGAAGTGGATGTTATACCCCTGGTGCGCAGCCTGAACCTGGAATTCAACGACCCGGGGTTCGGCCATGCGCTGGGCCATGGTTTGGTGCACGGATTGGCCTGCAAGCGCTGGCTTTTTCACACCAAAAAACAAAAAGTTGAATACCGGCTGCGCCAGGAGGCGGCTGTTCGCCCCGTTCGCCACCGCTATTTCAAAGGGTACCATAGTTATATCGTAGCGGATTGCCCCCTTCACAAGCGCCGTTGGCGAAGCGGCTTTCGGGAGGGGCAGAGCTATGCATTGCTGTGGCAGGACTGCCTCTATTGCCCCCGCTGCCTGGAGGTCGCTTATAGTATGGAGACGGTAGGCTTTCGGGCCACCCCTCAAGAACCCCGGGAGGTGCGTTGCTGGGGGCACCTGCCCTTGCCTCAGGCGCCGGGCTGGGCCGGTTCGGTATAGGTGTGCAGGCCATACTTTAAGAGCTTGTTTGGAGGCCAGCCTTTGCAGCTCAAAGGCTGGCCTCCAAACAAGCTCTAAGGGTAAATATAAAGGCGAAATT
Source organism: Lewinellaceae bacterium (assembly GCA_020636255.1). Classification (GTDB taxonomy): domain Bacteria; phylum Bacteroidota; class Bacteroidia; order Chitinophagales; family Saprospiraceae; genus JACJYE01. The sequence goes on along the minus strand of JACJYE010000003.1, from coordinate 288,306 downwards.
TCTGTGCCCCGAGATATTTGCCTACCTTACCTCAGTAATCGCGCTACGAAGCTGCGATCGATCATTTTACCCGCGAGCGGCCTCGTGGGAGCACATAAAAAAAGTTTCATGACTATTAGCAAACACAAAGTTGTCACCCTTCACTACAAACTCCAGGAAGGAGATGAGGCAGGTGAATTGGTGGAAGAGACCTTTGGCGGCGACCCACTGGTATTCCTTTATGGCGTGGGCCAGATGATCCCCGAATTTGAGAACCAATTGTCGGGAAAAAAGGCAGGCGACGCATTCTCCTTTGGCATTGGGAGTGAAGAGGCCTACGGCACCTACGACGAAGAGTCTGTGGTAACCATCCCGAAAGATACTTTCGTCATCGACGGTAAACTGGACGAGAGCCTGCTTCAGGAAGGCAAGGTCATTCCCATGCGCGACCCCGATGGCAACCAATTGCTGGGCACTGTAATGGAAATACAGGACGATGAGGTCGTCATGGATTTTAACCACCCCATGGCAGGGGTCGACCTCTACTTTACGGTCAGTATTGAGGATGTGCGCGATGCTACACAGTCCGAGATCGACCACGGGCATGTACACGGCCCGGATGGGCACCACCACCATTGAACAGGCGCGCCGGCCTGTATCACAACGTAAAAGGCGCATGGGGCCGTTCGAGGCCCCTGCGCCTTTTGCGTCTTTGGATCATTGATGCCAGGTAAATGCCCGATACCAGCCCCGGCCGGGGCTGGTATCGATACTATGCCCTTCGGGCGGCAGATACTGTTGATCTAAGCAACCATCAAAAAATAAATGGTAACTATTCAGCATCATGGTGATTTACGGCCTGAAGCAAAATTTTGTAATCCGCCCTTCCCCTTTCAAGGGGAATGAGAAGGGGTTAGACAAGAAAAATCCTACAAAATTTAGCTTCAGGAGCATTTTAGGCTGCATGCTGAATAGTTACAATAAATGTATCTTTTATTCTCCGAACGCCCGGCGCACGATATCGGCCTGTTGCTCGTCGTGCACTTTTTTGAAGCCTGAGGCAGGCGAGGCGCTCGATTTGCGTGCTACGTAGTTCAGTTTTACATCCAGCCCTACATCTTCATTGAGGAAAATGTTGTTGATGTACTGCCAGGCGCCCATGTTGGAGGGTTCTTCCTGCACCCAGATTATGGTAGCATTGGCGTAGCGGGCAAAGATCTCCCTGAGTTGTTTTGCCGGCAGCGGATAAAGCTGCTCCAGCCGTACGATGGCCACATCGTCGCGCTTGTCGTTGCGTTTCTTATCCAGCAGGTCGAAATATACCTTCCCACTACATAGCAACAACCGGTTTACTTTCTTATTGCTGCGCGGGCCGACCAGCGGGTCGTCGTAGACTTCCTGAAAGCGGGTGCCCGCTTCAAAAGCTTCAATGGGCGATACGCACTCGGGATGGCGCAACAGTGACTTGGGCGACATGACGATCAGCGGCTTGCGGAAAGGGCGTTCCAGTTGCCGGCGCATCAGGTGGAAGAAGTTGCCCGGCGTGGTCACATTGGCAACGGTCAGGTTGAAGTCGGCACAGGCCAGCAGGAAGCGCTCGGGGCGGGCGCTGGAGTGTTCGGGGCCCTGGCCTTCGTAGCCGTGGGGCAGCAACATGACCAGCCCGCTCATCCGTTGCCACTTACTTTCTGCAGCTGCGATATACTGGTCGACGATCGTTTGGGCGCCGTTGTAGAAATCGCCGAACTGGGCTTCCCAGATGACCAGCGTCTCAGGCGAAGCCAGCGAGTAGCCGTACTCGAAACCCAATACGCCGAATTCGGAGAGCAGGGAATTGAATATCCGGAACTTGCCCTGGCCCTCCTGTATGTTATCCAGGCGGTTGTAGGGTTCGTAGGTCCTGGCGTCGCGCAGTACGGCATGGCGGTGGGAAAAGGTGCCGCGGCGGACGTCCTGGCCGCTCATGCGCACATCGCTGCCGTCCTGAAGGATGCTGCCATAGGCCATCAGCTCCCCCATCGCCCAGTCGAGTTTGTTCTCATCCAGCAGGGCCTTTTTGCTTTTCAGCAGGCGGTTGACCTTGCTCAGCGGGTTAAACCCCTGAGGTAAAGTCATCAGGTGTTCGATGAGGGCGTCGAGGCGTTCACGCGCGATACCGGTTTCCGGCGACACTTCGAAATCTTCCGGCGACTTGGTCTTTTTCAGCGCGCGCCAGGCCTGTTCAGGCTCCTGGTATTCGTAGGGGAGCGGGTGTTCGCGCACTTCGTCGAGGCGCTCCTGGAGGTGGTTCCAGAAGCCCGCTTCCATCTCTTCAGCCAGTTTTTTGTCCATCTCACCCCGTTCGACCAGCCTTTTGGTATACACCTCACGCGGGTCGGGGTGGTTTTTGATGATGTCGTACATTTCAGGCTGTGTGAACTGCGGGTCGTCGCCTTCGTTATGGCCGTGTTTGCGATAGCAGACCATATCGATGAAGACGTCATTGTTGAACTTCTGGCGGTATTCCACAGCGAATTCGACGGCATAGAGGACGGCCTCCGGGTCGTCGCCGTTAACGTGAAAAACGGGAGCCTGTACCACATTGGCCACACCGGTACTGTAGGTAGAGGAGCGGGCGTCGTCAAAATCGGTCGTAAAGCCGATCTGGTTGTTGATGACAAAGTGGATAGTGCCGCCGGTGTAGTACCCTTCCAACTGGCTCATCTGCACGGTTTCATAGACGATGCCCTGCCCGGCGAGCGCTGCGTCGCCGTGGATGAGGATGGGCAGGATGCGGTCGTAATCGCTTTCGTACAAAATGTCGGCTTTAGCGCGGGCGAAACCTTCCACCACCGGGTTGACCGATTCGAGGTGGGAGGGGTTGGGCGCCAGCTTGAGGTGTACTGTCTTGCCGGAAGGGGTTTCCACCTGGGAAGAAAAACCGAGGTGGTATTTGACGTCGCCATCGCCAAAGCTAAGGTCGGGGACGGCGATCCCTTCGAATTCATTGAAGATCTGGCCGTAGGTCTTACCCATGATGTTGGCCAGCACGTTGAGGCGGCCCCGGTGGGCCATACCGATGATCACTTCTTCCACTTTGTCTTCCGCACCCTTGTTGATAATGCCATCGAGGGCGACGATAGTCGTTTCACCGCCTTCCAGAGAGAAGCGCTTCTGCCCGACGTATTTGGTGTGGAGGAATTTCTCAAAGACGACCGAGCCGTTCAGCTTCTCCAGGATGCGGCGTTTTTTGTGGTTGTCGATGCCGTAACCGTTGTCAGGGGTGGCGGTTTCGATCTTGCTGCGTATCCAGCGCCGTTTTTCGCGGTCTTGTATATGGTGGTATTCGATGCCCAGGTTACCGCAGTAGATCTTGCGCATCTTGTCGATGATCTGTTGAAGCGTGGCCCTGCCAATGCCTATTTCCGCACCGGCCTGGAATTCCTTTTCGAGGTCGTCGTCGGACAGCCCGAAATCAGACAGGCTGAGGTTGGGCTTGCGGTCGCGGCGGTGGCGGATGGGATTCGTAGTGGATAAAAGGTGGCCGCGGTTGCGGTATGCCGTGATCAGGGCGAGCACCTTCGCCTCCTTATCGAGTGTATCCGCCGAAACGGCCGTAGCGGCGCCGTTCAGCCCTTTGCCATTGGAATTATGGGCAAAATCAAAACCCTGGAAAAAAGCGCGCCAGCTCTCTTCCACCGATTCCGGATCCTGCAGGTATAACTCGTACATCGATTCGATGTAGGAGGGATGCGCATTGGTAATAAAAGAATAATCACTCATCTCTTGGGTACTGGATTTTTCTGCAAAAATATATAGGGAGCTAGATATGTTTTGCTTTTTGGCAAATTAAAAGATAAGGCCTTTAGAAATTAGCCCCCAATTAAAAGGGGCTTTTACTGAAAAGCAAGTAATCCAGGCAATAAAATGCAAGATTTGTCCAGGAAAAAGAAAAATCTGTCCAGACGATACTGGGGGTTTAGCGCTAAACTTGCATTGGGGAAGTTGTATCCTTCCCGTTTATTCTTTCACCTAAACTCTATTTGGACATGAAAACTTTCCTTCCGATCCTATTGCTGGCATTTTGCAGCTTCGTTTTCCACGTCAGCCTCTCTGCCCAGGATGGCGACAGAGAATACGTCATCGTGGAGTACATGAAAGTGAAACCCGGCATGAACGCCAAATACCTAGAATGTGAGAAGGCCTGGAAACTCATCCATCAGGCGCGCCTGAAAAAAGGGCTTATCACCGGCTGGGAGCTCGAAGAAGTGATGGTACCCGGCGGCACGAATGCCGAATACGGATACCTCACTATTACCCACCTGAAAAACTGGAAGGGCATCGATGCGCTGAATCAAAGCTGGGATGATGCAACCTGGGCAGCCCTGACGCAGGGCCTGACGGATGAGCAGAAAGAAGCTGCCAACAGCGCCGGCCAGTACCGGGACCTGATCAAGAGGGAGATATGGACGGGGGGCGATATGGTATTCGCTCCCGGCACGGCGCATCCCCTGTACAGGGTCGAAAATTTTATGAACATACCCGCCGGGGGCATGGAAGAATGGGTCGAGATGGAAACCCGCTTCGTGAAGCCCGTTCATGAGAAAAGCATCGCTATGGGCAACCGGGCCGGCTGGCTCATGGGCTTTATGGTGTTGCCCTCCGGCAGCGAATACCCCTATCAGGCCTCTACTGTCGACTTCTTCAACACCTGGGAAGACATGCAAAAAAGTAACCAGGCGGCCTGGGATGCCGTTTATCCTGGCATGAGCGACGCCTACATCGGCAACCGCATCGAGTCAACGAGGACGATCGTCAGAACGGAGCTGCGCAGGCTGGTAGATTTTGTGGAATAACCTTCCGGCCTACTTATACCTCGTCCCAAAAAGGAACCCCCGCCGGCCGCACATAGCCTGAGCGATGCCGCCGACGCCGAAAGTCACTTCCATATAGAGGCCCAAGCGGAAGGGGCGCGTTTCGGCATAAGATTCAAAATTAGCGTAGGGCGAGGGGTAGCCATCGGCCTGCCCCTGGGCGGAGATCAGGTCTGTGAGGGCGTACTCGGCGCGCAGGCCGGTTTTTACGGTGAGCACTTCAGAAGTAGTGACAAACCCGCCGACGCCGAAGGCTGCCGAGTAATACTTGTCGGCATATTTATCCTTGACGTCGGCCCAGTCGGTACCATACGATTGCTGGGCGTCGCGGATGTAGGTCACTTTGGGCCCGATCTCCAGGAAAGCGCCGTTGTCGCGATACCAGCGGTAGAGCAGATAGACATCGGTGCTTTTCCATTCCATATTGATGGCGTTGTTCTTACCGTCGTCTCCCCGAAAGGTGAAGGACTGATGGTGGGTGGCTCCCAGTGCTTCGATGTTCAGGCCGTGGTATTCTCCGATGTTGAAAGCGGCAACGCCGCCAACGGAAGTGGCCAGCCCCAGCTGGCTGTCGTGCCTGCTGTCATTGGAGATGTTCTTGTTGTAAAAGCCGGTAAAGCCCATCATGCCTTTGAGGCCCAGCTCCAGCCATACCTGGGCGTTTGCGGCATTGATGAAAAACAGGGCAAGAGCAACCAGGGTAATCGTTCTTCTCATAGTTTGAGCGTCGTGTTTTTTCCTTTTGCCGGGAAAGATACTACATCTGCCCCGAACGCTGCCTGTGTAAAGGCTGCTTTTTTGCGCCGGCCCCGGCAGTGAAGCGGCTGCAATAAAATCTGCCTACGGTTTTGTCATTTACAAAAAGAAGCTTTAACTTTGCACCTCGTTTGGAAAATCAGTCAAAAAGATAAAATATCGTAATAAATGGCACACCATAAATCTGCAAAGAAGCGCATTCGCCAGGACGTCATCCGCCGCCTTCGCAACCGCTTTTACAAGAAGACGGCCCGGACGTCTATCAAGCACCTGCGTAGCATAGAAGACAAAACCAAGGCTGAGGAGTTTCTGCCCAAAGTTCTGAGCATGGTCGACCGCCTGGCCAAGCGGGGTATCTGGCATAAGAACAAAGCTTCGAACCTCAAGGGCAAGCTCATGCGCCATATCGCCCACATGGGCTAAGCGCCTGCTTCCTCCGGCCTGCTTTTTGAACACTATTACAACCGGAAAGTGTATCTCAACGACCTTGGGATACACTTTTGTATTTTGTAACCCACCCTTGGGATGCCAACTTTTCGCTTCCCGGCGCTGTTCCTCCGATTACTTTTTTTATTTTTGCAAACGAACGTTCATTCGCTTTTGCGAAGCAGTCATATCACTAAGTAACCATCAAAAAATAAGTTCGGCGATTTTACGAGGTGGCGCAGGCTGGAAGTTGGAGAAAAGCTGGAAGACAAGCCACATCGTAAAATCTCGAATGGAGAACTTATTTTTGAACACTACTAAGTAACCATGCCGAAATTCCATAAACTGGCCGTCAAGGAGATCCGCCGGGAGACGGCCGAGTGCATCACGCTGGCCTTTGAAGTGCCCGAAGGGTTAGAAGAAGAATATCGTTTCATTCAGGGCCAGCACCTGACCATCAAAGCAGAGGTGGGCGGAAACGAAGTACGGCGCTCCTATTCTATTTGCGCGGGGCCCGGAGAGGGCAGCCTCAGGGTGGCTGTAAAAAAAGTATCGGGCGGCAGTTTTTCCACTTTTGCCAACGAACAGTTACAGGTAGGCGATACCCTTGATGTGATGACCCCTATGGGCCGGTTCTATACGGACTTGTCGCCCGCTAATGAAAAACAATACGTGGCCTTTGCCGCGGGTAGTGGTATCACCCCCATCCTTTCCATCATGAAAGCCGTGCTGGGCGAAGAAGCCCGCAGCACCTTCACGCTTTTTTATGGCAACCGCCGCGTTGATTCCATCATCTTCCGCGAAGAGATCGAAGGGCTGAAGAATACCTATATGGGCCGGCTGGGCGTACACCACATCCTCAGCGGGGAAAAACTGGGCAGCCCGCTCTTTACGGGCCGCATCGATGCCGAAAAGTGCCGGGTAATTTGCGATAAGCTGATAGATCCCCTGGAGGTTGATGAGTTCTTCCTCTGCGGCCCGCAGGAAATGGCCGAAAGCATTCGCCAGGTTTTGCTCGAAAAAGGCGTCGATGCCCGGCGCATCCACTTCGAGCTTTTTACCACCAGCCGGATACTGGCGAAACAGCAGGAAGAAAAACCTCCGGTTAAAGGGCCTGAAGTAGAATCCCGAATCGCCATTAAACTCGACGATAATACCTTTGAATTTCCCTTGTCATCCAACGGAGATACTATACTCGAAGCCGCGCTCAGGGCCGGCGCCAGCCTGCCTTTCGCCTGTAAGGGCGGCGTGTGCTGCACCTGCCGGGCCAAACTGCTCGAAGGAGAAGTGTCCATGGACGTCAACTACGCTCTGGAGCCCGACGAGGTGGCTGAAGGATACATCCTGGCCTGCCAGTCGCACCCGAAAACGGATAAGGTAAGCCTGGACTTCGATGTGTAATTTAAAGCCATGGCCACAACAGAAAAGAACAAAACCAAAAAACAACTCATCCGGGAAGCCGCAGCGCGGCTGTTCCGCGACAAAGGTTATTCCGCTACCTCTATGCGCGACCTGGCCGATGCGGTGCATCTGAAGGCGTCCAGCCTCTACAACCACATCAGTTCCAAGGAAGAGATCCTGAAAGATATCTGCTTCGAGAACGCCCAGCGCTTCCTCGCCACCATGGAAGAAGTGGAGCGAACACAGGCCAGCGCCACCGAAAAGGTAAAAGCCCTGCTGCGGCTGCACATCCACACGGCCACCGAAGACATCACCTCCGTCACCGCCTTCAACGACGAATGGCGCCACCTTTCCGAGCCTTACCTTAGCGAGTTCAAAGCCCTGCGCAAGAACTACGAGGGCCGCTTCCAGGCCATCATCGAGGCGGGCATCCGCAGCGGTGAATTCCAGGCCGTGGAGCCGGCCATCGCCCTGTACACCCTCTTCTCCGCCGTGCGCTGGCTGTACGACTGGTACAAGCCCGGGAAAAAGATCGGCGCGGAAGCGCTGGAGAAGCAGGTGTGCGGGCTGCTGATGCAGGGGCTGGGCCGAAAGTGAGGAAGGCCGTTCGTTCAACTCTGGCAAACAATTATGGTTGTAAATGGCCGCATTTATGGTTAATTTGCAGTTGTACTCTAAAAAATTCCATTTCCTGGATGTCAAAGAAAAACGATATACTGGATTTTATCCGTAGGGAAAAACGGGTACTATTTAATAGATACCATATCACAAAGATTGGCTTATTTGGTTCTTTTGCTAGGGGCGAAGATAAGGCCGATAGCGACATCGACCTGGTTGTGGAGTTTGAACCAGGAACGGAAAATTTATATGAGATCAAACAGGAAATAAAAAAAATTTTCCAGGATCAATTTCATGCTGAAGTTGATGTTTGCCGGGAAAAATATCTGAAGCCTTATTACAGAGAACGCATATTGAAGGATGCCATCTTTATCTGAAAAGGATCGAGCAAACATAATGGCCATTGTGGATGCGATTCTCAAGGTTGAAAGGTTCGTCAGCGGCCTTGAGAATGCGGATGAATTCTATAATAATGAGCGGACATTTGATGCTGTCTTAATGAATCTTGTAGTCATTGGGGAAACCGTAAGCAAGCTCAGTGAAGAATTGACCGGCCGTTTCCATGACATCCCTTGGAATAAGATCAAAGGGTTAAGGAATATTATTGCGCACAACTATTTCGGGGTTGATGCTGAAGAAGTTTGGCAAATCATTCATTCCAGCCTTCTGATCCTGAAAGAGGACTTAACCAATTTACTTAAAGCAGCTGGATAAGACGGCCAGAAAAAATTTACTCAGCGATTCAAACTCCTCAAATATTCCACCACCATCCTGATCTGCCCATACGTGTAGGCCTCCTCAAAAAAAGCCCTGGCATCCGACAGCGGCCCGTCGGGATGCGCCGCTAAATATTCCGCGATCTTGCGGACATCCTCCTCCTCGACCAGTTCGAAAACACTCAGCTGGCCCATGCCGATGAAATGGCCCAGGTGCCCTTCGATGGTCGAGCGCACCAGCCCGCGCTCCGCTGCAATCTCCTCTATGCTTTTGCCCGATTGGTAGAGCTGCAGGCTCAGCGCCTTGGTATCTGCTTTCGTCTTTTTGGCAGGCGCCTCCGCTTCCTCCTGCGCTGTTTCGGGGATCTGGTGTTCCTGGCAGTAGCGGTTGATGATGTCCAGTATTGTTTCGCCATGCAACGCAATGCGCCTTTTCCCGATGCCATGCACTTTTTTCAGGCTGGCCGGATCTCTGGGCAGTGCCTGCGCCAGCTCGTGCAGTGATTGGGCGGGCATCACCTTGTAGGGCGCCACGCCATTGATATCGGCAGTGTCGTTTCGCCAGGCATCCAGCAAGGCGTAAAGCTTGGGGTGGGGGCTGTCTTTTACCGTAAACACCGGCCGGGCTGTGTGGTCAATTTTGCGTTTCAGCTGCAGGAAGTCCAGCTCGGCATTCATCAGGGCATTCAGGTAGGCCTGGGTGGAAAAACCGTTGCGGGTGGCGGTAAAGCAGGCCTGTTTGGCGAAGATTTCCCGCTGCAGGGCCTCCAGCGCTTCGCCGGCGGCTTTCCGTACCTGACGGTTATCGGAGACAATGGCGATGTTCCCGGCGGCCGGCATCAGCACGGACTCCATTTTTTCCGCAAACCAGGCGCCAGCCTTCCGCGTGCGCTCCTGGAGGGTTTCATTCGTTTCCGGAAGGCCGCCCTGGGTGAAAAAAGCCTGCAATTGGCGCCGGAATTTTTCAGCCACGGGCAAAAGCTGTTCCTCCACCAGGCCGGTGAGCGTTTTAAATTGCTCACCTGTGCCGGGCAGCAGGCTGTTTTCGTGCTCCAGCAGTATTCTCTTGAAACGCTCGAGGTATTGTGTCAGCAGGCTAAAGCCGAACAGCTCGAGCAGGGCCGATCGTTGAAAATGCGCCTTGTCCTTTTCCAGCTGGGCCTCATCGGGCGCATTTTTCTCCGCTTCCGCGGTAAAGTTTTTGACGGTGGTGTCCGTCCGGATGCCGGAAGGCGTGATCCGGGAACGCAGGACGAGCCCTTCGAAGCTCTTGCATCGGCTCAGCGCTACATACACCTGTCCGTGCGCGAAGGCCGCCTGCGCGTCGAGCAGGACGCGCTCGAAGGTCAGCCCCTGGCTTTTGTGGATGGTGATGGCCCAGGCCAGCCGCAGCGGGTATTGGGTAAAGGTTCCGACGATTTCCTCCTGTAGTTCCCGGGCCTGCTCGTTCAGGCTGTATTTTACGTTGGCCCATTCGGCCGGCGTGACGGCAATTTCATCGGTTTCGTTCGGGCATTGGACATACACCTCGTCGTCTTCTATACGGGTGACTTTGCCGATCTTGCCGTTGTAATACCGTTTATCCGGGCCAAGGTCATTTTTGATGAACATCACCTGCGCGCCTGTTTTCAGCTCAAGCAGTTCGTCGGCCGGGTAGGCGTGAGCCGGGAAATCGCCCGTCACCTCCGCGCTGAACTGATGGGCTTCACCGGTGGTGGCCTCCAGCTTTTGAGCGTTGATCTGATGCGCCGTGGCATTGTGGGTCGTCAGGGTGATGTAGCCATCTTCATCCCGGATGTCTTTATCGGGCAGGTAGCGGCTGTTCAGGGTGGACAACACTTCCTGGTCGATCTCGTTATTCCTGACTTTGTTCAAAAGGCTAATGAAGGTGTCATCGGATTGCCGGTAGATGTGTTTCAGTTCGATGGTGGCCAGCCGGGCCTTTTGCAGGGCCTGGCTGCTGAAGAAATAGGGGGTGGGGTAGTGGGGGCGCAGTAGCTCCCAGTCGTCGTCTTTCACTACCGGCGGTAGTTGGTGCAGGTCGCCGATCATGAGCAATTGTATGCCGCCGAATGGCTGCAAAGGGTGTTTGTACCGGCGCAGCACATCGTCGATACCGTCCAGCAGGTCGGCGCGCACCATACTGACTTCGTCGATGATGAGCAAGTTGAGGCTTTTGATCAGTTTGATCTTTTCGCCGCTTAATTTCAGGTGTCGTGCTGTTTCGCGGGCATTGCCCGGCAGGTAGGGCCCGAATGGCAGCTGGAAGAAAGAGTGGATGGTCATGCCGCCGGCATTGATGGCCGCTACACCCGTGGGCGCGACTACTGCCATCCGTTTGGGGGCTTCGGCCCGTATGCGGTGCAAAAAGGTGGTTTTGCCGGTGCCGGCCTTGCCGGTCAGGAAGATGCTTTTGTTGGTGTGGCAGACGTACTCGTAAGCGAGTTCGAGCTGCGGGTTGGTTTTGGGGTGCATGTTTTAGTCATTGAAAGCGCATCGCTGATTTTGGGATCGAATAACTTACCAATATAAGGATTTCCGGGGAATTGGGGGAGAATGTCCTGGCTTTCTTTGGAGATGGGGAACTCCGGGCCAGGAAGTAGCGGCCCGGCAAAAAAAATGTTATTAAAAATTCCCGCAGAATAGGGGGCCCTGAATTAGGAAAATCCACAAACAATGGCCCCGCCAATGTAAATCCGGGCGGGGCTGGCAAAAATCCGGAGGCGGTGCATAGAAAAGCGCAACTTTTGCCACCTCCTTTCGTAAATTGCATGCAGTGCCTCAGTGTGCCGTTATCCACTAATAACCTGGTTTTCAGGGCAAGCTGTAACTTCAAACCTGGAACCTTGAATAGTTCCTGCCACTAGTTGGCAATACGAGCCATCTCCTTTTGGGCGGCCTAAACCCTCAACCGCAATGAACACAAGAACCCTACCGCTAACCCTGCTTTTAACCTGCCTGGCCATTGCCTTGCCCGCCCAGCGCAACCCCCAGCCCTACTTCCGCAACTACTCCACCGAGCAAGGCCTGCCAAGCCCCGAGGTATACTGCGCCTTCCAGGACAGCCGCGGCTATATGTGGTTCGGCACCGACAACGGCGCCGCCCGCTTCGACGGCTACGCCTTCCGCACCTACGATGCCCAGGACGGCCTGGCGAGCAATGTTGTGTTTGGCATTTATGAGGATGCCAGGGGGCGCATCTGGTTCGGCACGATGACGGGGGAGGCCTTTATTCTGGAAGGGGATACGATCGTGCCATACCGGTTTAATCATTTGGTGCAACGATATCGAAAACGTTCTGTTGGCACCAATCTTGAGTATTTAAACCCGGAAGATGAAACGGCTTATTTTGTTTTGCACGAAGTAGGGGTGATGATCATTGACAGCCTGGGCAACGATAGCCTGATTACCAGCGCGTCAGCGGTGTCACGGCTGATTGTGGAGGTGGAGGGCATTGCCCGGAGCTTTTTCGCTCCTGTTGTACATAGGAATAGTACAGAAGAAAGATTACGAAACGATCAGTGGGAAATGAAGAATAAGATCGCTCGGTTTGAGTTCATCTCAAAACAGGAGAGGTCATATATAGATTTACCTGCTTCGGGAAAGATGGCTACGGTAAGGAACATTCAAACCAAAAAACTGTCTTCAGGCCATTTATTGATCTATTACTACCATCAATTGTGCTGCCTCAGGGATGGCGAGGTGCTGTGGCGAATACCATTTTATTTTGGGCTTGAATCTCAAATTAACGAGTTCATTGAAAGGGAAGATGGAACTATCCTGTTTTGTATGTCTGACGGAAATGGTTTAAGGATTTACCGGGATGTTGAAGCAATACGAAAGGGGGTATTTGAGCACTATTTTAGTGGCCTGTCTGTTAGCAATGCTTTTCAGGATCCAAAAGGCGGATTATGGGTTGTAACACAAGAAAAAGGGATCTTTTATAGCTCAAATCTGGAACTGTTGATTTATGACTCCCGTTTCGGGTTTTCAGATGATTTTGTTAGTGTCATAGCATTTAAGAATAGGAATGAGCTGTATGCCGGATGCCCCAATGGAGACATCTTCCAGGTGGACATCAAAAACAACAAAATAACCAGCAGGTTAGCCACTTTCTATGGGTATCATAACTACGATCTTCTTTATCAGCCGGAAACGGATCTGTTATGGAGCAATGCGGCTTACTGGAATGGTAACCGTTGGAATTTTGTAAGTGAAGGGAGAAATAGATGGACGGGCAAGAGGAATAAATTCGGAACTTCCAAACTGGAGAAACTCCACATTAATGCCTCCGGTGAATTGTTGGGATGCTACAGCACTGGTTTTGCCGTTATCGACATAAGGAATGATTCAGTAAAATTTCTTGCACAGAATACTAATCTCAGAGAACGCACCTTCGCCATCCACACCACCCGTGATAGCCGGGTGTGGGTAGGCAACGCCCGCGGCCTGTTCGAGTTCAAAGACAGCAGCCTCATTTCTCCGGGTATTACCCACCCCGCCTTCCACCACAGGGTAGAAGACATCGACGAGATGCCCGATGGCAGCCTTGTCTTCGGCACTAAAGGCTGGGGCGTGGTGCGCTGGAAAGGGAAAGATATTCTACAAATAACCACCAATGAAGGCCTCACCGCCAACATGACCGAGGATGTGCACGTGGATGAGAACGGCATCCTCTGGGTAGGCACCCTGAACGGCCTGAACAAAGTCATTTTTGACGCCTCCGGCCATCCGGCCGTTCGCCGCTTTACGGTGGCCAACGGCCTGCCCTCCAACGAGGTCAATAAGGTCAAATCCTATGCCGGACAGGTTTGGCTCTGCACGGCCGGCGGGCTGGTGAAGTTCCACGAGCCGGAAGAGGATACGCTGTCTGCCGCGCCCGTCATCCAGCACCTGCGGGCCAATGGTGCTGAAGTGCCGCTGGCCGCCGGCCTGAGGCTGAAGCACTACGACAACAGCCTCGAATTCCGCTTCCTGGCCATCAACTACCGGCAGAACGGCCGCATCCCCTACCGCTACCGCCTGAGCCGTGAGGCGCCCTGGCAGTATACGAAGAACCTGACGGTCAATTACCCCCAGCTTCCATCGGGTGAATACCGTTTCGAAGTGCAAGGCCAGAACGAATTCGGCTACTGGAGCCCAAGCACTACCTGCGCATTCACCATCCTGCCGCCCTGGTGGGAAACCTGGTGGGCGCGTGGCCTGGCGGCTTTGCTGGTGCTGAGCAGCAGCTTTTTCTATGTGCGGCGGCGTACCGCTCAACTAAAAATGGAAGCAGAGATCCGGCAGCAGGTCGCCGAGCTGGAGCGCTCGGCTTTGCAGGCGCAGATGAACCCGCACTTTATTTTCAACTGCCTGAATTCGATACAAAACTTTATCCTGAACAACGATAAACAAAAGGCCGTGGAATTCCTGGCCCGCTTCGCCCGCCTGGTGCGCCACAACCTTAACGCCTCGGTGCAGGGTAAAGTGAGCCTGGAAGAGGAAGTTCAGCTGCTGGACAACTACCTGGCCCTGGAGCGCGAGCGCTTCAACCATAGCATCGACTACGAGATCGAAGTGGAGGAAGGCCTGGCGGATGAAGAAGTACATTTCCCACCGCTGCTCATCCAGCCCTATGTGGAGAACGCGGTCATCCACGGCCTGTCGAAGAAGAAAGGCGGCGGCAAAGTAGCCATCCGCTTCGCACGCGACAACGGCAGCCTCTTTGTCACCATCCGCGACAACGGCCAGGGCTATCGGCAGGATGGCAGCGAAAAGCTCACGGCGCGCCATAAGTCGGTAGGCATGTCCATCACTCAGCAGCGCCTGGAATTGCTGGGTGGCATGGCCGGCGAAGCGGTGCGGGTGAAGCTGCTGCAGGGCGAGGATGGGGAGGTGCTGGGCACGGAGGTAAAGGTGCGCGTTGCGGCCATCTCACAAGCGCCGGTTAATGGAAAGCCTGCATAATAATTAACCGCAGACGCAGAGGACGCGAAGAATCGCGCATAAACGCTGCGTTTGCGTCTGCGGTTTTATATTTTATTTAAGCCACCCGCGCCCACATTTCTTATCCATCTACTCCTTGACAAACCTCTTTACCGAAAACGCCCTGTCTCCGGTTTTTACCTCCACCAGATACAAGCCTGGCACCAGTCCCTCGACGGGAAGGCTCAGCCTGGTAGTTCCCGCCTCAAAAGGCTGCTTCAGGGCGGGCCTTCCTGCAAGATCGTACACCCATACTTCACCAAACCCGGAGAGGGGCGCATCGAACTGAAGCGATACTTCATCCAAAGCGGGGTTGGGGAAGAGGATGAAGCCCGGCTCTTGCTCTACGGCCATAGCCGGGCCAGGCAGGTTAATTCCAAGAGCTTCCGTTTCGGGCGGCCCACCGGGATATAAGGAGCCGCAGGGCACAAAGCCCGCTAGATAGGCAGCGCCGGCGTTGATGCCATTGGCGTTGTCGTCGCCGTTTGCCCCGATAATGAGCCAGGCGCCATCAAGGGCTACACTGTTGCCGAACCCATCGCCATTTTCCGGGTCATTGGGGTCGTACTGGCCGGCATCGATGAAGGGCTGGGGCATCCACTCGTTGCCATCCCACTGGAACGGATAGGCCCAGCCAGTGGAGTTGCTGTTTGGAGCACCGATCAGGATATTGTCGCCACGGACGGCAACACAGGTTCCGAAACCATCTCCGGCTTGGCCATTATATGCCGTCAGAGCTGGCGAGGCTGCATCCGGCGACCAGTCGAGCCCATCGTATTGGTAAAGGAAGGCCGTTTCACCGTACTTCGTCCCTACAAGCGCTCTGCCAAAAGTGGCCGAAGCCATATCCAGAGACACACTGTTCCCAAACCTGACATTGGGTACATTGCCCAGGATTTTATCGAATAAAGACCAACTGCTGCCATTCCAATGGAAGAAATAAGCTGCTCCGGCACTTGGGCCATTCTCTCCATTTATTTCAGCGCCGATAATGGCCCAGTCGCCACTCAAAGATGTACTGGAACCAAAGTACTCGTTAAATGCCAATACATCGGACGTAACCTGGCTATGTGGCGCCCATGTATTGCCATCCCAATGCAGGAAGAAAGCAGAGCCGGCATTTACAATTCCATTAGGATTGTCTCCATTTGAACCGATAATGGCCTGGCCGCCTTTTATGGATACGCTGAAACCGAAATAGTTATTTGAATGGCCGATAACGCCCCAGGCCGAGGCGGAAACCCTGCTCACTTGTTGCCAGGTACTGCCTTCCAGGTGATAGATGTAAGCAGCTCCGCCGGAAGTATCAGCTGCAATTGGAGCGCCGACAATAGCCCGGTCACCATCAATGGAAACACTGTTCCCGAACCAGTAATCTTCCGGATCCCAAGACAAGGCACTATTATCCGCCGGGATTATTTTCTGGCGCTGTATCCAGTCGCCCGATTCATACTGAAAAAAATAGGCTGCTCCTCCTCCATTTTCATTATTGTCCAGTGGTGCGCCAACGATAGCCCAGTCGCCGCTAATGGATACGCTAATTCCAAAATTATCTCCGGCATTGCCTGGGTCATTGATGGCAGAGATGGCCGCCGTCAGCTTTTCTCCAACCATTGGGTCCAGGGTTTCTATTTCGTCTATCAGGCCATTGCAATTGTTGTCGATGCCGTCGCAAACTTCCGGGCCGATCGGAGCATCGCCGGGCAGCACTTCAACCTGGGTAGTGCAGCTGGCCGTTCCCCCATTCTGGGCGGTAACCGTCAGGGTGACGGTTTGGGTGCCCACATCTGCGCAGTAGAAAGCAGCCGGGCCTACATACATCTCCGTGATGCCGCAACCGCCAGTACTGCCCGCATCGATATCTTCTTCACTGAGCAACCCATAGCTGTTACTATTCAATTCTACCGTTACGCCCGTAGCGCAGTTGGCTACAACCGGCGGTGCTTCCACGGTTACTATGGAGAGACATTGCTGGCTTCGCCCGCTAATGGGGGACAGTTGAACGGGAACCACGTGATCTCCCAGGTCTCCACAATCGAACAGTATGGGAAATGAAAACTGAGGCGGGGCTCCCAGAAAATGGAGGGTATAACCCGGACATGCCGGTTCATAGGACGCTATATCACTTGGGTATATGGATGCAAACCCGTTATCAGAAGGCAATTGTACGGTAATATTCTGGCAGCTGAGCTCGGGAACCGTAGCGATCGTTACGGACACTTCATCTGTGCAGCCGGCCGGGGAAGCGCCCAGGATATAGTACGTACTGGAAGGAGGCGCAGGTAATACGGTAGATGAGAACATCTCGTTCTGATCCGTGGCCGGGCTGCCCGAGTGATACGTGAAGGTGGCGCCCGTATTATTGGCATCCGTTATGATAAGGCTGCTGAGGTCAAACGTCTCCCCAAAGCAGACGGGGCCGGGGGGGGCTACCGACAGCTCGGGGCCGTCGATGACGTTGTCGTCGATCAATCCGTTGCAGTCGTTATCCAGGCCATCGCATAACTCCGGTGCGCCGGGGTACACGGTGTTGTTGGAATCGTCGCAATCGCCCTGGCAGATGGTGAAGTTGTCCTCGTCCTGGTCGAACCCTTCGTCTATCAGGCCGTCACAGTCGTTGTCGATGCCGTCACAGAGCTCTGTGGCAGGTACTACCTCTACGAGCGTCCAGCATTCGCCCTGCTGCCCGCCCGGCCCGTTGGCCGTCAGCACCACAGGCGTGATGCCAATGTCTGCACAGCTCAATTCGGAAGGGCTGGCCGTCATGTCCAGGGGGCTGCCGCAAAGGGGCATACTGCCCGTATAGATATCCGCCGGGTCTATGGTTGCGGCGCCATTCTCGTCCAGCACCACGGTATAGGTATCCGCGCATTCTACATTCAGCGGGGGTTCGACAACCGTGACGGTTGCCAGGCACCGCCGTGGGCGCCCGCCTCCATTCGGATACAGTAAGACCCAAACCGAATGATCACCCAGCGAAGAGCAGGTGTAAATAGTTGAAATATTGTTCAAAAAACCGAGGGTAAACCCGCTGCATGCCGGCTCGTAGGAGGCCAGCTGGCCGGGGCTTATGGTCGCCCAACCGGTAGCAGGGGAGAGCTGCACGGTAATGTCGTGGCAAGTCAGCACCGGCCCGATTGGAATTTCAACGGCCACTTCTCCGGTACACCCTGCCTGTGCTGTACCCAAAACGTAGTAGGTGTTGTTAGCGGCGCCTGGATAAACGATGGGCGACGGCAGCTCATTCTGAGCCGTTGCCGGGCTTCCGCTGTGAAAAGTGTAAGAAGCCCCGGTATTGTTGGCATCGGTGATGGACAAAGCCGAAAGGTCAAAAGGGCTGTTGGGGCATACAGGGCTGGGGGGCGCTACCGATAGCTCGGGGGAGATGCCGGAGGGCAGCGCTAGGAAAGGGTAGACAGCACCGGCAGACGGCCCGTTTTCGTTGCTGTTTTGGTAGGCCCCAACGGCAGGCCGGTTGCCACTGATGGCTACAGTATGGCCGAAATTATTGATTGCGCCCGGGTCGAAAGCCGTTAACTGTTCCAGCTGCGTCCAATCCTGGCCGTCCCATTCAAACACATAGGCTGCTCCGGCACTGGGGACGCCGTCTACATTTACCTGGCGTGCACCAACCAGAGCTTTATCGCCACTGATGGAAACACTCCAGCCAAACTTGTCTCCTGCCTGCCCCAGGGCCGGTTGAATTCTATCCTGCTGTTCCCATTGCAGGCTGTTTGCATTCCAATGGTAAATATAGGCGCTGCCCGTTTGATCGTTATTCCAGGCTCCGACGACAGCCTTGCCATTACTGATGGCCACGCTGAAGCCAAATTCATCTCCGGTTGCCCCTGGGAATGGAGCCGCTGCGATGAGCTTATCGTATTCCACCCAGCTGCTTCCGTCCCATTGGAAAATATAGGCGGCGCCAGCCAGGCTTCCATTGTCATTATTATCCTTATCGGCTCCGACGATGGCCCAATCTCCGTCTATTCCTACAGCATAGCCAAATCGTTCCAAAACGGGGCTGTCATCGCTGGCTATTAAAATCGGTTGCTCTATCCAACTGGTACCATCGCGGTGGAAAATGTAAGCTTTGTCCCCTCCACTACAACCTATGATAGCCCTATCTCCACTGATGCCTACGCTCCAGCCAAAGGTACTGTTCCCGTCGGATGGCGTCAGCTTTTGCTGCTGGGCCCAGGCGGAGCCATTCCATTGGAAAATGTATGCAGCGCCTGCCTGGGTGCCGATGATGGCATAACCTCCGCTGATGCTCACGCTTTGCCCGAAATACTGCCCGGCGCTTCCATCATCGGGCGTAACCTTGTATTCACCCCAATCAAAGCCGTTCCAGTGGTAGAAGTACCCGGCGCCTGCATTGTTCCCATTGTCAGCTTCGCCGCGGGCGCCTACTACAAGCCAGGGGCCATCGATGGCCACACTGTAGCCGAAGCGGTCATTTGTTGCTCCGTCGGAAGCAATGATCTTCTGGTTCTCATCCATACAGGGCGGGTAGACGATCACGGGTACGGTGCAGGTGGAGGTATTGCCCACCAGGTCGGTAGCCGTTACCGTTATCGCATTCAGGCCCACGGCAAAGGTGATAGCATCGGGGCTAAGGGTAGCCTCTCCGCAATTGTCGGTAGCGGAAAAACCGAGTTCTTCCAGAAGGCTTGGGATGGTTTCGGAGCCGTTGTTGTCCAGGTCTACCATATCCACTACATCCGGGCAGGCAAGCACGGGTGACGTAATGTCGTCGGCGCAGCAGGGGACGGGGACGAGCACAAGGCCAGTCATCGGGTTCCCCTGTTCCGGTGGATTGGGAAAGGTGAAGGTGGAAAAATCGGAGCCATCGGGCAGCATGCGGTAAATGAAGCCGTTGGTATACGCAGCTCCATAATCCGTGCCTGCTCCGTATAGATACCCATTGGGGGCATAGGCCAAATTACCAAAACAATACCTGCCATAGGAGCCATGGATATTTTTCAATACCTGATAAGAAGCAGGGTCATCCGGTATCATCCGAAAAATGTTCCCTTTTCCGGCAGTGCCGTATACATATTCATCACCGATGAACAGGGGTTTTGAACGGGAATTGGCTCCCGTTGTCCCATCAAAATCGTATAGTTTTTCATAAACCAAAGTCTGAGGATCAATACGGAACAACACCCCATAATAGGAAGTGCCTCCTCCAGTACCTCCATGCTGGGTAGTGCCATATAACTTGCCATCAGGCCCCAGGGCCAGCTCATCCAGGGGCCTGGAACCATTGGGGCCGTCAAAATAATGAACCACTTCATAATCCGTGGCCTCTTCTCCCGGGGGAGGCGGAGTAAACCTGTAAATCACCCCGTGCTGGAAATTGCCCGTATGCATCCCTCCTACGTATGTCGTTCCATACAGGCGCCCATCATTACCACTTACGAGGCCACCCTCAGGCTCAGATCCATCCAGTTGATTGGGCCCCTGGGTGTATGCAAAATCATGCAACACCTGATAGTCACTTCCATCCGCCCGGACTCTGAAAATAGTGCCCCTGTTATAGGCGCCGCCACTGCTAGTAGTACCGTAGAGGAAACAATCGTCAAAGTTGCCGCCCAGGCATTCCGGGCCGTAGTATAGGTCAGATTGGAAAGAGGGAATAGCGCCATCTGAAGGGGCTCCCTGAAATTCAGGGATAAGCTCATTAAATGCGGACCCGTCCGGATTGATCCGGAATAGGCTGCCTTTTCCTGTAGGGTAGCTGCCTCCGCCTGGCGTACCAAAGTCGGTAGTACCATAGAAAGCCCCATCCGGAGCATAGATAATATTGGGGGCGCTCCAGGGAGAGGGCCTTCCATCACCATAGCCGTACGCACCGAGATCTTGTTGTGCCAGCCCGCTTCCATCCAGCTCCATGCTAAAGATGCTGCCCGCTCCCCGGGTGCCCGTTCCATACAGCCGGAACGACTGCCCCACCGTCACCTGCGCGATGCAGGTAGAGGTGTTGCCATTACCATCCGTTACCGTAAGCGTGGCCGGGTTGATGCCAAAGTCATCGCAGGTGAAGGCTTCCGGGCTGAGTGTCATGGTGATGCCGCTACAGGAAGAAAAGCTGCCGAAATTGACATCCTCCGGGCTGATGGTGGCCTGGCCGTTCTCGTCCAGTTGTACGTATATGTCCTGGCAATGGGCTTCGGCTGCCCCGCCTTCTATGCTCACCGTAAAGGTGCAGTACGACACGTTGGAAGCGCCATCTTGCACTGTCATCACTACCGTTTCTGCATCGCCCGGCGTCAGCGGGGCGCCGGTAACCCAGGGGTTGCTGATGATAAGGTGGGTGGAAAGCGCGCCGTTGTTGTCATTGGGAGAAGCGTCGGTTGCGGACAGGCTGCCTGGCCCGTCGGACATGGGCCAGTAACCCACCAGCCCTGCTTCGGCGCCCTGAAGCGGGTTGAAGCGGCTGCCCTGTATCTGCAGGGCCGTTCGGGCCGTATTCCAGATGCGCAGCTCGTCGGCCTTGCCCATCCACGGGCCGTCTCCATTTGTGGCCGTGGAAAAACGCCTGCCCAGCTGGAAAAGGTTTGCGATTGGCGTATTGGCAGCGCCTGCCCACAGGGCTTCTCCATCCAGGTAGATGGTGGCCGTTGCGGCTTCGCTTACTACCGCAATGTGGTGCCACAACCCATCGCGGGTGTCTGCCGGCACCTGTGCAAGGGTGTTGCCCAGGCGGACAAAAAGGCCGCCGTTGTCGTCGAATATTTCCAGGCCGTAACCCAACCAACTGATCAGATAGGCAGGGTAGAGGGACTGGCTGTTATCGTTGACGAACCAGGCTTCCAGTGTGAAATCGGCATACCCGGTGAAGGGGGAGATGAACTGAACGAATTCCTTGCGGTTCCCCTCGAATTCCAGGGCGTAACCCGGGCCGGTGGGGTCAAAGCTATTACAGTCAAAGAGCGTATGGCTGAGCTGGATATCCGTAATGCCGCAGTTGTCGCTCATATCCGGCGCCACCATCGCAGGCGTAAGGGTAGCCTGGCCGTTTTCGTCCAGTTGCAGGGTGATGTCCTGGCAAACGAGTACGGGAGGGCTGTTGTCCTCGATGATCACCGCCTGGCTTTGGATGGAGGTATTGCCGTTGCCGTCATCAAACAGCCAGTTGATGGTGTAGGTACCCGGAGTAGTAAAGGAGAGCGCGTCGGTGGTGGTAGCGGTAACCGGCCCGGCACAGTTATCGGTTGCAGTAGGCGGGAGCGGGCTGCCGGCCTGGCAGTCGCCGGTAAAATCAGGCAACTGGGCTACATCCGGCACCGGCGCCAGCAGGTCCGCTACATTTATCTCGGCGGTACAGGAAGCGGTATTGCCGGTAGCATCGGTAGCTGTCAGGGTGACAAAGGGTAGGCCGGATTCATACTGCATGACGGTGGTTAGGTTGTTGTGGTTCCCGTCGCTGTAAGCCAAAAATATCTCTCCGCTGCTGCCCACGGCCATATCGAAGGAATTGACGCTATCCTCCGAGGCTAGCCCGCCGCCCAGCGGGCTCCAGGACGCACCATCCCAGTAATAGGCAAAGGCCTGATAGCCGTCGTCCCAGTCGCGAAGGGATAGGTAGAAGGTGCCATCCGGGCCGATGCCCAGATGCTGCGAATCGGCCACATGATCCGGCAGGCCGGTAGTGCTGAAAGGTACCCAGGCACTGCCATCCCATTGATATACAGCCGTTCGGTTCAGGTTGCTATCATTGCGGAAGGCCACAAACAGATCGCCGTTTGAGGTGACAGCCAGGCTGGGAGGGCCGGCCCCTCCTGCAGCTACCCCTCCGCCAATGGGCGTCCAACTGCTGCCATCCCAGTGGAACACTCTGATATTGAAGCCAAAAGAGGCATCGCGGAAAGCTACATATAGTTCGCCATTGGGGCCAAATACCAGATCCTGGCCATCGGAATAGGCATTTGAGAACCCCGGAGCGCCAACAGTTTGCCAGTTGCTGCCATCCCACCTTTTTACCGTGGTCCTGGAACCCGAAACGCCATCGCTGAAGGCCAGATATGGCGTTCCGTCCGGATGGATTTCCAGGTCCTTGGAAAAGGCGTAAAAGTCGGTAATACCAGGCCCGCCAAGCGCAGTCCAACTCACTCCATCCCATCTTAGGACGGTTGCCCCATCGCCTGCCGTATCATCCGTATAGGCTATATAGGGCGTGCCATCCGGGCTGATAGCCAGGCTTTGCCAGGTTGCGTTTCCAGCCGAAATGCCAGGGCCGCCCAAGGGTGTCCAGATACCGTTATCGAGCTTGAGAACAGTGGTTTTGAACCCATTTTCCTCATCCTGATAGGCAACATAAGGTGTGCCATCCGGGCCGATAGCTACACTTTGGTAGGATGCCTCCCCATCAGAAATAGCTGGCCCATCAACGGCTAGCCATCCGGACAGGCCGGGGAAATTCTGACAATTGAAAGCGGTGTTGTCGAGGCTCAGGCTTACCGGCTCACAGGTACCACTGTAACCGGCGAAAACCTGTTGTGGCGTAATGGTACCCGTGCCGTCCTGTTCCAGTTGCACCGTAATATCCTGGCATGTTACCTGCAGCGGAACGGTGTTCACGATCTGCAACACCGACTCGCAGGTATGCGTGTCGCCATTATCGACGGTAACGGTAAAATGGGCCGGGTAGTCGCCCACATTGCTACAGTCATATATCCAGGGGCCCATGGGGTCATAGGAAACGATATTGGCGCAGTTGGGGTCTTCGAGAAAATCGACGGGCCAAACGATGACGGTACCACCAAAGTCATTCAGGTTAGCCTGTAGTACGGGAATACAACCCAGGCAGGAGGCTGTGTTGGTACAGGCGGCCAGTATCTCATCGCGATCCATGCAGCCGCTGTCATTCATATCCAGAAAGTAGGCATTATTGACGTCGGAAAGGTAGGTGCAAATGCTCTGTACACTACAAAAAGAGAGGCTGGGGCATTCACCGATGTACAAATAGGTGATCGGGGCAGGGTCGATATCTCCAAGTGCCGCGATGTCGTACAAACCCGGGTTGTTGGAGAGGTAAAGGCCGTCGGAAATGGCATTGACAGACTCCAGGGCAGCGAGGCTGGGCAGCATCAGGTGATTGGAAATGTAAAAGCCATGCTGTACAGTAGTTAAGTTATTTAACCCCCAAAGGCTGGAGAGCTCGTCATTGCCTTCCAGTTCCAGGTAATCGTTGACCACGGTTATGCCCTGCAGGCCGTCGAGATTCTGTAAAGCATCGTTATCCCTTATGGCCAACCAGCCGATGTACGACAGATTGCTCAGGGCAGCCAGGCTGATCAAGGCATCGTTATTCCACAATAGCAGGCCTTCCGGCAGCGCGGTGACCGCTTCCAGCCCTTCGAGGCTCTCCAGGCCAGTATTATGTGCAAGGTTGATGGCTTCTACCTGTGACAGGCTGCCAAGCGCTGCGAGATCCTCCAACTGTGGACACCAGAGGATAAACAAGGTGCCCCACACTGTTCCAAGGACATTAAGGCCATTGAGATCCATCAGTTGCGGGTTGCTCACGATCCGCAGATTCCCGAAAACAGTATTGATATTACTCAGAGGGCCCAGGGAAATAATATCCGAGGGGCCTGAACCATTGCAGTCTCCGATGCACACATCGCCCTGCAGCTCGGTACAATCGGGGTACATCATGGCGAAGGCTATCAGCTCGGCCTGAGAGGTGAAATTGAGATCACCCGGCGGCGGGCACTGCGCGCTTGCAGAGAGGCCAGGCAATAAAGCCAGGCAGGCCACCAAACAAGCTCTTACGTATGGGAAAAGGGAAAGAATACCGGGGTTAGGCCGTGCTTTCATGATGCTGGATTATAATGAGTTTCTTTAAAATCAGGACGCCCCTCCAAAATAACCATAAAGCCCTCCGGCACTGTCCCGAATGTAAATCCGGCAGGCCTCAATGAAAATACGGCGCGCAGAGGTGGACAATCGGTACTGAAAAAACTGGAACCTTTGCCTGTATTTTACGTAAATTGCCAGTAGTTGGCAACATGAGCCATTTCTTTCTGGGCGGCCTAAACCCTCAACCGCAATGAACACAAGAACACCACCGCTAACCCTGCTTTTAAGCTGCCTGGCCCGCCCAGCGCACCCCCGGCCCTTCGTGGAGAACGCGCCATCTACAGGCTGTCGAAAGAGGAACCGTCGCACGCGCTCCTGTGCTGCGGGTGGTTTTCCCACTTTAGGAACCACAAAGTCTCAGGCATGCACAGACAAGATATTACGATAGCAAATACACCATCCACCCCATGCTCCACGCTATCCTCATCGACGACGAAGCCCACGCCATACAATCTCTAGCTGGCTTGCTGGCGCTATACTGCCCCAATGTCCGGATAATAGGCCATGCCAGTTCGGTGGCTGACGGTATGGCGCTGCTTCGCGAAAAGCGGCCGGAGTTGGTGTTCCTGGATGTCCACATCGGGGAAGAGACGGGCTTTGAATTGCTGGAACAACTGAAAGAAGCACCCTTTCAGCTCATCTTCACCACCGGGCACAGCGATTATGCCATCAAAGCTTTCCGTTACCATGCTATCGACTACCTGCTCAAACCCATCGACCCGGCCCAGCTGCAGGAGGCAGTGGAAAAGGCCCGCAGGAAGAGCGCTTCCCGGCTCGATGGCTATCAATTGGAAAACTTCATCCAGGCGCTGAACGGTAAACAACCGGAGCAACTCACTATATCCTCTTCCGATGGCTTTCATTTCATCGATATCGCATCCATCATCCGCATCAACGGCGATGGTAATTATTCTACCTTCTACCTTCAGGGCGGCGAACGGGTGATCGCTTCCAAAAACCTGAAAACTTACGAAGAGTTGTTGCCCGCCGGCCAGTTCATCAGAACCCACCAATCTCATATCGTCAAACTTAGTTGTATAAAAAAACTGCTCCTGCAGGAGGGCAGTTTGCTTCAGCTGGCGGATGGCTCGGAAGTGCCGCTGTCGCGGCGAAAGAAGGAGGCCGTTATGGCCGCTTTGGGCCTGCGCTGATAAGGTGTTCTTGTGCAGCTTTTCATCCCATTCTCTTATATTTGTCTGATCAGCCGCTGATAACCAAAGTAAAACCAACGCTATGGGGCTCGACGAAGCCGGCCTGGAACGCCTTTTTCAGCAGTACTACACTGCCCTGGTGGCCTATGCCAATGGCCAGCTCCGCTCTTCGGAAGATGCCCGGGAAGTAGTGCAGGATGTGTTCATCAGCCTGTGGAAGAACCGGGAGAGCCTCGACCCCGAAGGCAACATCAGGGCTTACCTCTACGTCTCCGCGCGCAACCGCTGCATCAGCCATCTGCGCCGAAAACAATTGCCGGGCGCCCCGCTGGAGCTCCTTCAGCATAGCCTGGCCGACGAACAGCACGGCATCGAGGCCGAGATCGAAGCGGCTGAGCTGCAGGCCGCCATCTATGAAGAGGTGGAGCAGTTGCCCGATAAATGCCGCGAAATATTCCTGCTCAGCCGGCGCGAAGGCCTGAGCTACAGCCAGGTGGCCGAGCAACTGGGCCTTTCCGTCAAAACGGTAGAGAACCAGATCGGCATCGCCCTCAAACGCATCCGCCGCCGGCTCTTCGAACGGGATAAACCCTCCGGTGGCAGCGGGCTGGCCAGCCTGTTGCTGGCCGCAATACTGGCTGCAATGGGCGGAGCGGCGGTAGCACAGTTGCGCCATGTTTTCCTTTTTTTCGCGATAAAACACCCCTTTAGCCTTCGCCCTTGGGGGTGCCGGCGGTGCACAGGCGTACTGAGTAGTGATAAACTGTTTTCAATAGCCATGGCATGAGCGAGGAACAAGTGAACATACTGATCCTGAAACACCTGGAAGGCACGGCCTCTGAGGAGGAAGAGATGCTGCTGGAAGCCTGGCTGAAGGAAGGCGCCGCCAACCGCCAGCATTTCGGGCAGCTCCGCCAGGTAGCAGGCCAGCTGTCGGAGATGGACTGGGCCCTCGAACTGGGCCGGGAAGCGGATTGGCGTAAGGTGAAGGAAAAGATCGGAGGATCGGGAAACAGCACAGGGCGTTTGGCGCGGCTGCCATGGCAACCCCTGCTGCGCTATGCCGCAGGCCTGCTGCTGCTGCTGGGCTTTGGCTGGTTGTTGTATACTATGCTCGCTCCCCAATCCTCCCCGCCTTTGGCGGAACGGGTGGTGGCCCCTCGGGGCCAAACCCTTCAGTACACCCTGCCCGATGGAAGCAGCGTTCGGCTCAATGCCGATTCCTACCTGCTGATCCCTCCTTCCTACGGAAAAGGGGAGCGCCGCCTGAGCATGGCCGGCGAAGCTTATTTTGAAGTGGTGAAAAACGCTTCACAGCCTTTCATTGTCGATATCGGCCAGGCTTATGTACGCGTACTGGGTACGGCCTTTAACCTCAAAGCGTATTCCGGAAGCCCGGTAATAGGGCTGGCCGTATCGGAAGGCGCCGTCAGGTTCCGCAACTTTGCTTCCGAAGGCCTCGAAGTGCAGGCCGGGCAGGCCGCCGAGTACGATACCCCCACCGCTGAATTCCGGAGGGCGCCCTATGAACCCGAAACGGCCATGGCCTGGCTGGAAGGGCGGCTGGTGTTCAGAGATACCCCCCTCAGCGAAATATTCCTCGCCCTGGAGCGCCAGTACAACATCCGGGTCGTCAGCCCTCCCGGCATCGGCAACAGCCTCTATTCCGACACCGTCAACCTCCGGGGCCCTGTCGACAGCTTCTTCGAACGCCTGTCCATCACCCTGGGCATCTCCTTCCGCAAAGACGGCCAGCAGATCATCCTCTCGTCTGCGGATTGAAATGCTGAATGTTGATTGCTGATCCCCGATTATTGCACCCCCCAGCCCGCTAACATTCGACGTGCGACGTACCGACGTGCGGCCTCTTTGGGGGTACCCCTCATTTCCTGCGTACATACCCTTGAACACCGATTTTATCTATTCACCAAAACCAGGAAATGATGAAACCGAAGCAGTATTACACCCTCATCACCCTTAGTGTTGCCATGCTTTTTATCCAGGGCCTTTTTGCTCAGGACATTACCCTCTTCAACGTAGACCGCGGCCCGATATGTAATCCGATGGACGTTGCCATTACGAATGTCATCACTGGCGCGGAGGCTTATCACTGGGATTTCGGCAACGGGCTCACCTATGGCCTGTCCGGGCCCGGTACGGTCAATTACCAGGAGCCCGGGCAGTATACGATCACGCTCACCGTCACGCCGGCTGCCGGGCAACGCCTGCTTTTGCACATGAGCATCCTGAGCATTCCGGGCAATTGGTGGGAAATATTCGATAACGTGCCCGACCTCTATGCCCGCGTTTACGATGCGCAGGGCAACCTGATGTTCCAGACCAATACGGTTACCCAGAACCCTGCTAGCGGGCCGGTAGTGCTGAGCCTGGCAGGCCTGCTGTCGGATGAACAATATGAGGTCAAAGTTTGGGATTATGACGCGCTGGCGGCAAATGATTACCTCGGTTCGGTATGGATAGATGGCGGCATTGGAAACGCTACCGTAACGGATGGCGATTTGACGGTATCTTATACTACCGAACCTCCTGCCAGCACATACACACAATCCACTACTGTGCAGGTAGGGCTGCCCGTGATCGAGCAATCCGGCGATTTCCTGGCCGTGAACCTGGAGGCAATGGGGATTACCCCTGACGGCATGTTGTTCCAATGGTACCTCGACGGCCAGCTGATCGCCGGGGAAAATACATTCCGCATTGTGCCGGCTACTTTCGGTACCTATACGGCCAGGTTGTTTAAAGATGGCTGTATGCTGGATACGGCGCCTTTCGAATATACGATGGTGGGTACGTATGCAGCAGCTGGCGCTGTCCCGATCACGGTTTATCCCAATCCCGCTCCGGAGCAGGTATTCCTTTCCGGTAATATCCCTGCCGGCGCTCAGCTTTCCCTGTACAATGCTTCGGGCGCTCTGTTGCGCCAATCCCGCATCGATAAAGGCAAAGGCGATTTCGCATGCAGCCTTGGCGACATCCCGGCAGGCCTGTATTTCCTACGCATAACTTCCGGGGATGGCGCTCTGCTGTATAGTAACGAACTGGTAAAACAATGAAAGCTAAGGGGCCGGAGAAAAATAAGATTCTCATTTCAGGCGAGCTATTTTTTCGCCAGGCAAGGCGCGAGGAGGGAAGATAGCCGGAGCTACCTGACCGACGAGCAACGCAGCCTGGCGGGAAAAGAGCCGTATCAAATGGGGAAGTTATTCTTCTCCGGCCCCTAAAAATAAATGACCATGAAAAAGCACTGCAATACCCTGTTTGCGGCAGCAATACTGGCCAATCTGCTGGCCGGCAGCTGCAGCCCCACACTCTATATTCCCAATATGATCAACACCCCGCTGCTGGGCGAGAAGGGCGATTTCAGAGCTGCCATAGGTGGTACAGGCATGGCGCCGGAGGCCTCGTTCGACCTGCAGGGCTCCTACGCATTGTCCGATCAGCTGGCCGTAATGGCCAGCGGCTCCCTTATGGGCCAACGCCAACAGCAGGAATGGAGTGGTTTCAGGCAGGATCTGGTGGAGGCGGGGCTCGGTACGTACAAAGCCTTTTGGCCCAACAGGAACGGCTTTAACAGAGGGCGGGCAGAGGTGTTTGCCGGCGCCGGCGCCGCCTGGTCGGAAGACAGAAGCGTTTACGATATTAACAATGGCTATAATAATTATGACACCTACCGGAGCAACTACCAGCGCCTGTTCCTGCAGCCCGGCTTTGGCATCCGGACGCGCGTTCTGGATGCCGCCATCACTACCCGGCTCGCCTGGGTTAATTTCTCCGATTACCAGCACCGCAGGGGAGGGGAGGCCATCGAGAAAAGCCGCTTTGGTTTCGCTACAGTAGAACCTGTACTGACCCTGGGCCTTGGGTACAAATACGTGAAGGTGTTCCTGCAGATAGGCACCGTAAATCCGTTTTTAAACCCCGATAATTACGATCGGGTTACCGGAGCTTACCTCGATGGCCATTTTAACGGCGGGCTGTCCTTCACTCCCTGGAGGGAACAAAAAGCTTCCGGGCCCGCTGTGGCCATGCTGCCTCCGGCGCCACAGCAGGAAACGGCTTTGCCCACGCCACAGCCACAGGATAACATCCCAACCACTGCCGCCGATATCCGGCAGCCAACCGACAGCACCGTACTGCCGCCATTACCCATGCCCGATAGCCCCCCAGCTATGGCCCTCAGCCTGGACAGCAAGACAGCCACGGTATGTATCCGGGATAACGGTTTCCCAGACGGCGATATCATTTCCGTCAGCTACAGGGGCGCTTACCTGCTCCGGGATGCAGAGCTGCAGAAAACTCCACAGTGCCTGGAACTCCACCTTTGGCAGGGCGAGCGCAATACCCTTTACATCCATAGTATCTCTGCCGGAAGGGTCAAACCCAATACCGTTCTGGTGACGGTGGCCGATGGAAAAGAAGAGAAACGGTTTATCCTTCAGCTGGAAGAAGGCAAAACGGAACAAATAGATTTTTCTGTTAAGTGATATCTATTGATGATTATTCTTTAATTTGCAGAATAAAGTTTTGTTTTTCAGGAGAGAAAATCTGCTGCACCTTGAGAAACACCCTATGCTTACGCTTCATACTGGTGGCGGGCCTGTTAACAGTGCCAATGGCCCGCCACCTGTTTGCTCAGGAAGCACCCCTGCAGCAAAAAGTCACGCTGAGGCTGAATGGCAATAGCCTGACGGAAGCCTTTGCATTGATCCAGCAGGCTACGGGCTTGTCTTTCACCTATGGCGCGGATTACATCCCCGATGTCCGCCTGGATAAGGACTTTGAGAAAGTACGCCTGGCCAGGGTGCTCGACGAACTGTTGGAAGGCCATAAACTGGGCTACAAGCTGGATGGCACTCATCTGGTAGTATACCCGTTGAAGGAAGAGCCTCCGACACTCCGGCTAACCCTGAGCGGTTTCATCAGGGATGCGCTCAGCGGAGAGGAGCTCATTGGCTGTTATATTTTGGAAGAGGGCAAACAGGCTGGTACGGCTTCCAATGCCTACGGTTTTTATTCCTTGGCCTTGCCTCCCGGAAGCCACACCATCCAACTGCGCTACCTGGGTTATGAAGCGCTGGATACCATAGTAGAACTAGCCGGCAACCAACAGCTGGATATGGCGCTCAAACCAGGAGTGGCACAGCTACAGCCCATTATTATCAGCACCGATGCCTCCGGAGAAACAGGCGCCGGGAAGGATATGCCGCAGACGGCAAAGGAAATAGAACTGGACCTCATTAACGAGATGCCGGGCCTGCTGGGCGAACAGGATGTCTTGCAAAGCCTCCAGTTATTGCCCGGCGTTTACAGTTCTGGTGATGCCATCGGCGCTATCAGCGTGCGCGGCGGGGCATCGGGCCAGAACCTCTTTTTGCTGGACGAGGCTCCCATCTATTACGAATCTCACCTGGCGGGGCTCTTTTCCATTTTCAACCCCGATGTCGTCAAACACCTGCACCTGTATAAGAACCATATACCGGCCAGATACCAGGGCCGGCTGGCCTCTGTGATCGATGTCCGTACTGCGGAGGGTAATGATGAGCGCTTTAAAGCCTCTGGCGGCGTAGGCCTGATAGCCTCCCGCCTGAAAGCCGAAGGGCCTCTGCTTAAAGATAAGGCCAGTTTTCTGCTGGCGGCCCGCCGTAGCCACCTGGAGCTGTATTCCGCACTGTTGTATTCGAAAAAAACCGGAGCGGGCATCCGGGATCTATTCTCCTTTACCGACCTCAACGCCAAAGCGAACTTTCGCCTGGGGGCAAAAAGCCGGGCCTACCTTTCAGGTTATCTCGGGCAGGACATCAACGAAACCAATTTTGACCTTGAGAATGCTTTTCCTCTTGATACGAAGGCCCGTACTCAATGGGGTAATAAGGCTTTCACCCTTCGGTGGAACTACCTTTTCAACGATAAGCTCTTCCAGAATACATCTCTGATCTACCACGGTTTTCAATACCAGTTCAGGGAGAGCATCGCCGATACGGCCTTTGCCTTTGCAGCGTTTCTCCGGCCTCCCTCGCGAACGGCGATCGAGGGCTTCCTGCTGAAAACAGACTTTCAGTATTACCAGGCGCCGGGTAGTTTGTTTAAATTCGGCGCCGGGGCCTGGTTTGCCCGCTTTTCGCACTACCGGGCCGAGTCGCCGGAAATGGCAGGGCCCGATGATACCATCCGGCGGCCAGCACGGAAGATCGGGCTGTACGTTTCCCACGAGTGGAACCCCCGCAAAGGGCTTGCCGTCGATTATGGGGTGCACCTCACGCAGTTTGCCGTTTTGGGCAACGGCCAGTACGTGTACGATTACGATGAACAAGGCGCAAAGGCCGACTCCGCTTACTATGCTACCGGGCAAACCATCCGGTTGTATCATGGCATCGAGCCGAGGGTGTCGCTTTCCCTGGCCCTGGCCAAGTGGCAGTGGCTGACGCTGGCCTATGACCGCACCTATCAGTACGACCAACGCATCACCCGCGCAACGCCCAACGATCCCGCTAATATCTGGTTGCCGGCCAGCAAGCTGATCAAACCCCAGTACGCCAACCATTGGTCGGTGGAATATAGGGTGGGTATGGCCGAAGGCGCCTATGAGGCCTCGCTGGGGTTGTATTACAAGTCGATGCAGAACCAGCCTGGCTTTAAAAGTGGCGCCAGGGCCGATGTGGCGCCGGCCACGCTGGAGTCGCTCCTCATCTTTGGAGCGGTGCGGGCCAAAGGCATCGAGTGCCTGCTGCGCAAAAACGCGGGCCACTTCAGGCCCTGGCTGAGTTATACGTTCTCGGCGGCTGAAGCCCGCTTCGATGATGCCGTCGGTGGCCGGCCTTTCCCTACGGATGCTCTGCGGCCCCACGCGGTTTCCCTGGCCGCCGTCTGGGATGTCAATGACAAGATCGTACTCGTAGGCCGTTGGGTTTATCTGTCGGGAAAAAAGATTACGATACCCGCCGGGGCTTATTCCATCGAAGGGTTCGTGCTCGATTACTACCCTCCGCGCAACAGCTTTCACCTGGATGAGAACCACCACCTCGACCTGTCTATAACCGTTTACCGGAAAGGCATCCGCGACCGGGGATCGAGCCTGAACATATCCCTGATCAATCTGTATGCCCGGAGAAACCCCTCTTATGCTTACCTCAAACAGGAATCCGACGGAACGGTGAAAGCCTATCAGGTTTCCATGATGCCTTTCGTTATCCCGTCGCTTTCCTATAACTTCAGGTTCTGATGGCCAATGTCGTTTTAAGAATATCGAAAAAACAGGGCCCTGTCCCCGTCGCCTGTCTGCTCGCCCTGATGCTGGCCCTTTTGGCATGTACCGAAGAAGCAACCCTGGAAGGCCCCAACGGCCTGGGTGCTGTCGTGGTGGAAGGGCGCATCAACAGAGGCGAAGGCGCAACCGTCGTCCTGACGCGTACGGCCAGTCCGGGTGGCCCCGCTGTTTTTTCGTTGGTGACGGGCGCTAGAGTGTCTCTTGAAGACAACCTCGGCCATCGGGAGGAGTTGCTACACCTGGGCTCCGGCCATTACCATTCCTTTAATATCCAGGGCGAAACGGCTGTCAGCTATACCCTAACGATAGAAACGGCTGATGAAAAGATCACCGGCCATTCCGTGATGCCCGCCATACCTATCGTTGTCGATTCCGCCATACACCAACAAGGCCATGATGAGAACGGGCACTTATACTCCAGTATCGTGCTTTACTTCCAGGACCCCCCCGGCCAGGCCGATTATGCCTGGATCAGGGTTTACGTTACCCATCCATTGCTCAGTAAGAAGTATTACTTTTTCTATAATGACGAAGGGGCGGACGGCCAATACCGGGAATTGCCCCTGGCTTTGCCAATGCTGCTGTATTACGGCCAAACGGCACGGGTAGAGCTGTTTCAGGCAGATCGACAAACCTATGGCTTCTTCCAGGCTGTGCTGGAGCGGGTCCAGGATAGCGCTGCGGCGCAGGATGAAGATGCTTTTTTCCTGGCGCCCCCGGAGAATCTCTCCGCCAACCTGAGCGGGCTGGCTCCTGGTTATTTTTCCGCTGCTATCCGCACTGAAAAATCGGTGGCCGTCCAATGAACAACACGAACAAACGTTCGTTTTTTATGATAAAACCTGCTATATTTGCAGCGTTAAAACAGTGGGGATTTGGATGGAACAATCCTCGCTGTTCTAAAAACTATACTTCAACATGGATCCTAAGCAAAAAGCCCTAGAAGCCCAGTTCCAGGCCCGCATCGATGCCGATGAGAAGATCGAGCCGAAGGACTGGATGCCGGATGCATACCGTAAGACCCTGATCCGGCAGATCTCCCAGCACGCCCATTCCGAAGTAGTCGGAATGCTGCCGGAGGGCAATTGGGTGACGCGCGCGCCCTCTCTGCGCCGCAAGGTGGCCCTGCTGGCCAAGATACAGGATGAAGCCGGCCACGGCCTCTACCTGTACGGCGCCGCAGAGACCCTGGGTATCGATCGTGAGACACTTCTGGAAGAGCTTCATGCCGGCGCCGCCAAATACAGCAGTATCTTCAATTACCCCTCTTTGAGCTGGGCCGATATGGGCGCCATCGGCTGGCTGGTCGACGGTGCGGCCATTATGAACCAGGTGATGCTCACGCGCACCTCCTACGGGCCCTACGCCCGCGCTATGGTCCGCATTTGCAAGGAAGAGAGCTTTCACCAACGGCAGGGTTACGAGATTTTGCTCACCCTCTGCCGCGGTACGGAAGCCCAGAAACAAATGGCCCAGGACTCCCTTAACCGCTGGTGGTGGCCCGCCCTGATGATGTTCGGCCCCAGCGATGGGGCCTCTACCCATACAGAACAATCCATGCGCTGGCGCATCAAACGAAAAACCAATGATGAATTGCGCCAACAATTCATCGACGCTACCGTACCTCAGGCCGATTATCTCGGCCTGACGGTGCCCGACCCGGCCCTGAAATGGAACGACGAACGCGATCACTACGACTTTGGCGAGATCGACTGGGCGGAATTCTGGAATGTCGTCAAAGGTAATGGCCCCTGCAACCGCGAGCGGCTGCAGGCCCGCGTCAAAGCCCATGAGCAAGGCGCCTGGGTGCGCGAGGCCGCTATGGCCTACGCGGAGAAACGCCAGCAGCGGCAGGAAGAAAGAAATATCAACCCGCGAGGTTTGAAAAACCTCGCGGGTTGATATTCCCAGGTTGAAAAAAATAACTCATGACCGATAAAAAAAACTGGCCGCTGTGGGAAGTTTTTATCCGCAGCAAAAACGGCCTGAGCCATAAACACGCCGGCAGCCTGCACGCCGCCGATGCGGAGATGGCCATCGAAAACGCCCGCGATGTCTACACCCGCCGCAGCGAGGGTGTCAGCATATGGGTGGTGGAATCCAGGTACATCACTGCCTCCAGCCCTAACCAAGCAGCATCTCTTTTCGACCCGGCTGATGACAAGGTTTACCGCCACCCAACTTTTTATAACCTGCCTGATGAGGTGAAACATATGTAGGTTACAGGTTGCGGGATGCACGTTACAGCTTACACGTTGCAGGTTCCTCAGCAGCCATGAAACTATGCAGCCATGAAACAAGCTTTCTTCGAATACCTCCTCCGCCTCGGCGATAACGCCCTCGTGCTGGGGCACCGCCTCTCCGAGTGGTGCGGCCATGGGCCCATCCTGGAGCAGGATATCGCCATGACCAATATCGCGCTCGACCAGGTAGGGCAGGCGCGGAGCCTGTTGCAATACGCCGGCCAGGTAGAAGGCAGCGGCCGAACCGAAGACAACCTGGCCTACCTGCGCGATGTGGGGGGCTACCGCAATGTGCTGCTGGTAGAACAACCCAATGGGGATTTTGCCCACACCATCACCCGCCAGTTCCTTTTCGACGCTTTCAACTACTTCCAGTACGAAGCGCTGCGCCATAGCCGCGATGAACACCTGCGCGCTATCTCCGAAAAATCCATCAAGGAGATCACCTACCACCTCCGCTACAGCTCCGAATGGATGATACGCCTGGGCGACGGCACCGAGGAAAGCCACCAACGCATGCAGGCCGCCCTCGACGATTTGTGGATGTATACCGGTGAGCTCACTGAAGTGACGGAAGTGGACGAAATTATGCTGGATGCAGGCATCGGCCCCGGCCTGCACAGCATCAAAGGCCTATACGACGAAAAAGTGTCCGCTATCCTCGCTGAAGCCACCTTGCAGCAACCCACCGGCGCCTGGATGCAAAGCGGCGGCAAAACGGGTAAAATGCATTCCGAACACCTGGGCCACCTCCTTGCCGAACTGCAGTTCGTGCAGCGGGCTTATCCGGGGATGGAGTGGTGAGGGGCCAGCCCCGGCTGCTATAAGATCTCTTAGCTTTCGATCTGCGCCAGCAGTAAGGAGGGTTCCACTGTGTTTCACTGTTCCATAACAACCATTTTCCTGGTAGCCGTGAACGCTCCTGCCGAAACAGTATAGGCCAGTATGCCAGCCGGCAGGCCGTTGGCGTTTACGGCCACCTGGTTGTATCCTTTAACGCCGTCAGCACGAACAAGCCTGACGACTCTCCCCGTTACATCGCTGATCGTCATCGTCACCTGTGCGTCTGCAGGCAGGGCGAAGCCGATAACCGTCTCTCCCTTGAAGGGGTTCGGCCTGTTCTGATACAGCTCGAAACCAGCCTCAATAGCTATTGGGTTTATCTCTCCCGTGCTGAACTGGATGGCTACATCCATGTACTCACCGGCGCGATTATAGGCTTCTGCTTTCGTCACAAGGTCGCTGATGCTCAATAGCTCGCTCAGTTGGCCGTTCGCCTTAGCTTCGAATACCAGGCTGAACAGGTTCTGGCCAGCCTCTACTTTGCCGTTCCAGCTCGTAGCGGCCGCTCCTTCGCGGAGACGCGTCAGGCCGAAGTGCTCTTCCGTAGCCGCCCCGTTGACAATGTCTACCAGTTCCAGGGCTGCGTTGTCGAACATTAGCGTGCCCTGATAGCCGTCTACATCCGCACTGCCGGTAGCAAAGCGTACGGTGTAAGTATTGCCAGCCTTCACAACAGCGTCGGCCACCTGAAAGGCAAAAACGCCTGCGATATCACGCTTTTCTACTTCCGTCAGGCCGTTCGTTTCCGCGTCCAGGTTCAGGTCGCCTATTTTTATGGCTATGAAGTCCTGGCCATCCAGATAGTATGGTAAATTGTTAATGATGGCCACCTCGGGGAAAGGCTCGAGCCAGGGGTTATCCGGGTCCGGGAAGGTATATGCACGCTTCACAAAACGCCAGCTCGTATTGTTCGTGAACACGGTGTCAATAGCCAGGATCAGCTTGCGCAACTGGAGCATGTCCAGGGCCGAGATCGTATGTGAATTGTTCACGTCGGCTGCGATCCGTTTGTATGGGCTGTCCAGCGGCTGTATTCCCAGGATGTGTTTGCTGATCAGTAGGATGTCATAGGTCGATACGCCGTTGAGGTAATCGCTATCACATTGCGGCGTCACCGTATAGTCGTAACCTTGCTGCACACCGGTGAAGGCATAGCCTCCATCTGCACCCGTTATCACCACAGCAAAACCCTGGCCTGTCATGGTCACCTGCATACCCTCAACAGCACTATCCGCCTCCGTGGTTATTGTACCGAATATGCCGAATATCGGCTCGTATGCGCACAAATCAAAGATGTCCATTGGCAGTATGTAAGATTCGCAGAAGTCGCCGTTGCCAGCGCCATCCCACGCCCATATCTCAACCACCAGCGTGCCCGTGTCGGCGCACGTCAGCGTCAGGCTATTTATACCCGGGTCAGCGGGGCTGCCGCTGCGGTTGATCGAGTACGTCACAGGGCCTGTGCAGTCGCTCATCGTGCTGGTGATGAAGTCTGATGCCCAGATCACCGTCTGGCCTGTATCAAAAATACCGTCGCCATTGCTGTCGAACGGCATCAATGGAGGAGCTATGCCGCTGATGCATGTCGGGGACGGCGCCATGCAGTCTATCACGCAGAACGGCAGCAGTAGGGTATCTGAATTGCCGCAGCCGTCTTCTACCTGCACTTCGAAAGCGTGGCAACCGATCGGGAATTCGCCCGTGATCGTGTAATTCGGGTACGTGCCGCTCAGCGCGCCAGTATTCGTCAGGTCGGAATCGATGGCGCCGTCTGCGTTGGCATCCAGATATACCTTGACCGCCAGGTAAACCGGCGTACAGTAATCGTTGACCTTAAACGGATACGCCACCACGCCGTCGCAATTAATGTTGTCGTAGCTGCAGAAATCCCCCTGCTGTGTAAAGGTGATCTCGGGGGCAATGGCATCGTATACTTTGATAATCTGCAGGTATTGGTAATAACCCGGATGTGCCTCTTCCTCCTGACGCCAGAAGCCGTCGATACCCCAGCAGATGTTTTGGAAGGATGTCGGCACGTCGTTCGGCTCCTCCTCATCGTCGTCACGGTCGATATAGGTGTAACCATTGGGGCGGTGAAGCACCCATACGGCCTCATCGCCAGGCTGTGCGTCGCAGTCTTCGTCGCGGCTAACTACCAGCGGATCACTTTCGCCGTCATACTGACACCAGTTGAGAACGCTCCACATACGCAATATCTCATAGCACTCATCGCCGGCGGCGCCGGCGAATTCATCGGTATAAGTAACGGCCAGCAGGTCGCAGGCCAGCTCTTCTACTACCTCTACGCTGTCCGGGTTTGTCGTGCCACAATTCCAGGATGCGTCAGCAGGGAACCGGATCTCGTAGTTGTGCACTTCGTTGATCGTTACTACCTGCTCGCAGAAGTTGTTGCTCTGGTTGCCGTGGATGTCCTCTGCGCTGAACCGACGGATGATGGTGCCGAAGCCGCATTCCAGGTTCGGTACCGGAGGCAGCTCCATCGCTTCCACTTCACAGTTGTCGGCTGCGCCCGGCGCGCCGAACAGGGCCTGCAACTGGCTGGTGTCCATAATGTCGAAGCCAGGAGGCAGGCTGTCACAGCCGATGCTCGTGTTTTGCGGTGCGGAGCAGTATGGGGGTAAATGCTCTTCCGGAACGACATCCAGCCAGCAGGTATCGGCATTGCCAGAGTAGTCGGTCACACGCAGTTCGATCGTTACCGTATCTCCTACGTCGCAGCAGTAGAAGTCGACATACGGGCCCCAATCAGAGAAGGCCGTGCCGCAGTTATAGCTGATCGGGTCGAACTGGTTGCGGCGCACCTCAGAATAATAGTCCCCGCAGTTATCCCAACTGCCACTGCCGAAGTCTTCGGCGAAGATCCGGGCAAAGCCGTCAACACCAATGGATACCTGAAGGCCATTGTTACAGTTTACTACTGGTGGGGCCTGGTCTTCTATGTAGAACTTGCAATACGTCACTACTTCGTAGCCGCATGCGTTGGTAAAGGTGTAGCGGAAATAGTTGTTACCCCTGGGCATACCGCTCACTACACGCGTCGGAGCATTCCAGGGGATCGTGCGAAGCACTACCGTGTCGCTGTGAGCGCCGATCAGGTTGCCGTCGGGGCCGTAGTCTTCTACCTCTATTATCGTTAGTACTTCTGTTAATATTTCCCAGCTTGGGCAGTCGTCCGTTACTTCAGGCAGCGGCACCGTGAAGCTGGCCGCGCAAAAGAACGGATATGTCGGGTAAACAGGTTCCTGTGGGCCCCAGCCATAGTCTACCAGCGGGCAGTCTATGATCGGCAGCGTGTAGTCGTATGCCTCAGCTACCGGGCCGGCGGTGATGGCGTCCGGAAATGATGCCGATAAGTACCATTTAAGCACCGTCCGGGTAGGGTCGAATGTGCAGGCGCCATCACATACCCTGATCCATGGACAGTCTTTGAAGGCTGCGCCGGCTGCGTTGTGATAGTCGTCGTTTCGTGGCGTAGTGGTTTGCTGCAAACCTGCGAAGCCAAATATGAGCGCCAGGCTGGCCGCGTTAAACCAGTTTGATAGAGAGGCGGTGAGTAATTTCGTCTCGTTCATGGTATTGTGACTTATTTAATGTGTATAGGCGGCACTATAGCGATTACTCCGCGAGGGTATATCCGGCTTTTTTATATCGGCCCTGCAAAAAAAGAGAGCGCCGCCGGCCTATGGCACGACGAACGGGTTCGGCGATAGCATCGCGGACAGGTAGGTAAGAAAGGGTTCAAATTAAAAACTCCGGAAATCTTTGTGTCAGGAGCGTTTTGGCCTATTCTTTTTTGCCAGTTCAATATTACAAAAAAATATTTATCATCCTACCTGGAAAAAGAACTTTAGCGTTGCTCCGTAACAATTAAAAAACTGAGTCCTTGGTTGCAATAGGAGTAAGCTCCTAACCGCTCTATCTCTGAGTCGCTATTGACCTCTGCTGCAATGCAGGGGCAGTACTGCTTTAAGGCAGCTTTGGCGGCGCCCTACGCTTGACGGGCCAGAGGCCCGTCTTACCGGATCACCAGCTTCGCACTCTGCAGCCACCCCCCGGAAGTGGACAGCACCCAGGTATACAAGCCCGGCGGCAGGCGGCTGACATCAATAGCCTCCTGCCGGCCAGGCAGCCACTGCCGCCAGCGGCGTTCCAGCACCTGCTGGCCCAAAGCGCTGAACAGGCGTAGCTCAAGATGCTCAAGAGGCTGGGTTGCCTGAGCAGGAGCAGCCAGGAATACCTCGCTGCCGGCAGGGTTGGGGAATAAACGGAAAGGGCCTGGGCCGGCTTCTTCCCGTGGCCTGTCGTTCGTGGCGGTTACCTGCACGATGCCGGTGTCCGTTACCACCTGCAAATCGGCGCAGCCAGGGGTGAGGCAGCCATTGCTGTCCACTCTTACCAGCCATACATCTGTGTTCCTTACTACATTTCCATCCACAGTCAAGGTGTCAGCATAAGAACCGGTAAACACCAGGTCGCCGTTGGGTAGCTCCGTGGCGCTTTGCAGCCAGGCGTCCCGCTTTGGCGAGCGCGCGTCGTAAATGTAGCGGTCCCAGATCGGCTCGCCCTGCGGCGACAAGCGGAATATCCAGCCGATAAAGGAAGGAGGCAGCTCTTCTTCAATCTTTTTCCAGGCATAACCCGAACCGATGATGTCGCCATTGGCGGCCTTGTCGAGTTCGAGGACGAGCTTCACGTCCGTCTCAAAAGTCAGGTAGTATTGCGCCCAGAGGGAATCCCCATCCGGCGAAAGGCCGTAGATTACCGTTCCCATGTCTGACAGGGGGTACTCCGCCATTTCCAAATCATAGAACCAGCCGGCGGCCAGGTTGCCGTTGTCCAGTTCGAGGACGCTGAGGAAGTTGCTTTCAGGGTCGACTATGGGCAACCCCCTTTGCCATACCACCTGCCCGCTGCTGTCGAGCATGGTCAGGATACCTTCCACTTCGCCGACAAAGCCGGTAACATTGGCGCCGAGTAGCCTGGCGCCTTGCGTGGGTATGAAGTCAGTTTCGGCGACGATGTCAAAAGGGCCGTTTTCTTCGAAAAACAGGCTGTTTTGCAGTTCGAATTGCTGGTTGAAGTACAACTGAAAGCCAGTAGACGGCGCCTGCCCGGGAGGGAGCAAAGCGCCGAAGATCACGTATTCATCCCCAAAAGGGGTTATCCCGAAAGGGATCTCGTATTCCAGCTCTTCACCGAAGGCCCATTCTTGCAGCACCTCTCCCTCCAGGCTTAGGCGGGTTACCCGGATACGGTTGGGAAGTGGGGCAACGGAGCGCGTAAGCAGGAGGATGCTGGTATCTTCAAGCAGGATGGCATTG
Organism: Lewinellaceae bacterium; assembly: GCA_020636255.1. Taxonomy (GTDB): domain Bacteria; phylum Bacteroidota; class Bacteroidia; order Chitinophagales; family Saprospiraceae; genus JACJYE01. Next base: position 246,856 of record JACJYE010000003.1, on the reverse strand, counting down.
CGGTTGGGCGGCTTGAAATCCAACCAGTTTTTTCTCCAGATGATATTGCCATTAGTGTCAGCTTTAAAGAGTTTGGTGCATTGGCTTTGGCTGCTATGGCAGTAAGCTCCGACGAGGATCAGAAGCCCATCCGGAATTTCAAAAATTCGAAGCCCGGAATCATTGTCATGGTCCAGGTCAATGTTTTTGCTGAAGTAATTTTGGCCCCGGGCAACGGAAAAACAGCCAAGGGCTATTAATAGGAGAAGATATCGGGCTGTATTCATTTTCATGGTGTTCGCTTTATTGTGAAATGATAGCTGGGGCTTTCTCCCAGAGCTGGATTGAGGTTGCCTCAGAAGTAAGCTTTGAGGTTTTCCAGGCAAATATTGAACCGCGAAGACGCAAAGCAGGTTCCCGCAAAGGGCGCTAAGGCCTCGCAAAGGGCGCTAAAGTGGTTTTCATCTCTCTTGGCGTACTTCGCGTTAACGGCCTAATGCGCAAGTCTCCGACTTGCGTATACGCAGCCTGCCCGGCAAATCATAAACGGCCGACGAGAATCCCACCAGTCAGAGACTGGCTTGTTTTTCCGCATCGGGACGGAGTCCCTCGCGAACGGCTTTATACATCTTTTACCGGCAGCACTAGTGCTGACAGCACTAGAGGCCTGTTTTCCTGGGTGACGGGCCAGAGGCCCGTCTTACCGGATCACCAGCTTCGCACTTTGCAGCCACCCCCCGGAAGTGGACAGCACCCAGGTATACAAGCCCGGCGGCAGGCGGCTGACATCAATAGCCTCCTGCCGGCCAGGCAGCCACTGCCGCCAGCGGCGTTCCAGCACCTGCTGGCCCAAAGCGCTGAACAGGCGTAGCTCAAGATGCTCAAGAGGCTGGGTTGCCTGAGCAGGAGCAGCCAGGAATACCTCGCTGCCGGCAGGGTTGGGGAATAAACGGAAAGGGCCTGGGCCGGCTTCTTCCCGTGGCCTGTCGTTCGTGGCGGTTACCTGCAGGATGCCAGTGTCCGTTACCACCTGCAAATCGGCGCAGCCGGGGGTGAGGCAGCCATTGCTGTCCACTCTTACCAGCCAGATATTGGGGTCAGGCGCCGGGCTCCCATCCACGTATGAAGTGTCATAATAAGTACCCGTAAAGGCCAGGTCGCCGTTGGGTAGCTCCGTGGCGCTTTGCAGCCAGGCGTCCCGCTTTGGCGAGCGCGCGTCGTAAATGTAGCGGTCCCAGATCGGCTCGCCCTGCGGCGACATCCGGAATATCCAGCCGATAAAGGAAGGAGGCAGCTCTTCTTCAATCTTTTTCCAGGCATAACCCGAACCGATGATGTCGCCATTGGCGGCCTTGTCGAGTTCGAGGACGAGCTTCACGTCCGTCTCAAAAGTCAGGTAGTATTGCGCCCAGAGGGAATCCCCATCCGGCGAAAGGCCGTAGATTACCGTTCCCATGTCTGACAGGGGGTACTCCGCCATTTCCAAATCATAGAACCAGCCGGCGGCCAGGTTGCCGTTGTCCAGTTCGAGGACGCTGAGGAAGTTGCTTTCAGGGTCGACTATGGGCAACCCCCTTTGCCATACCACCTGCCCGCTGCTGTCGAGCATGGTCAGGATACCTTCCACTTCGCCGACAAAGCCGGTAACATTGGCGCCGAGTAGCCTGGCGCCTTGCGTGGGTATGAAGTCAGTTTCGGCGACGATGTCAAAAGGGCCGTTTTCTTCGAAAAACAGGCTGTTTTGCAGTTCGAATTGCTGGTTGAAGTACAACTGAAAGCCAGTAGACGGCGCCTGCCCGGGAGGGAGCAAAGCGCCGAAGATCACGTATTCATCCCCAAAAGGGGTTATCCCGAAAGGGATCTCGTATTCCAGCTCTTCACCGAAGGCCCATTCTTGCAGCACCTCTCCCTCCAGGCTTAGGCGGGTTACCCGGATACGGTTGGGAAGTGGGGCAACGGAGCGCGTAAGCAGGAGGATGCTGGTATCTTCAAGCAGGATGGCATTGCGGTTGGGCGGCTTGAAATCCAACCAGTTTTTTCTCCAGATGATATTGCCATTAGTGTCAGCTTTAAAGAGTTTGGTGCATTGGCTTTGGCTGCTATGGCAGTAAGCTCCGACGAGGATCAGAAGCCCATCCGGAATTTCAAAAATTCGAAGCCCGGAATCATTGTCATGGTCCAGGTCAATGTTTTTGCTGAAGTAATTTTGGCCCCGGGCAACGGAAAAACAGCCAAGGGCTATTAATAGGAGAAGATATCGGGCTGTATTCATTTTCATGGTGTTCGCTTTATTGTGAAATGATAGCTGGGGCTTTCTCCCAGAGCTGGATTGAGGTTGCCTCAGAAGTAAGCTTTGAGGTTTTCCAGGCAAATATTGAACCGCGAAGACGCAAAGCAGGTTCTCGCAAAGGGCGCTAAGGCCTCGCAAAGGGCGCTAAAGTGGTTTTCATCTCTCTTGGCGTACTTCGCGTTAACGGCCTAATGCGCAAGTCTCCGACTTGCGTATACGCAGCCTGCCCGGCAAATCATAAACGGCCGACGAGAATCCCACCAGTCAGAGACTGGCTTGTTTTTCCGCATCGGGACGGAGTCCCTCGCGAACGGCTTTATACATCTTTTACCGGCAGCACTAGTGCTGACAGCACTAGAGGCCTGTTTTCCTGGGTGACGGGCCAGAGGCCCGTCTTACCGGATTACCAGCTTCGCACTTTGCAGCCACCCCCCGGAAGTGGACAGCACCCAGGTATACAAGCCCGGCGGCAGGCGGCTGACATCAATAGCCTCCTGCCGGCCAGGTAGCCACTGCCGCCAGCGGCGTTCCAGCACCTGCTGGCCCAAAGCGCTGAACAGGCGTAGCTCAAGATGCTCAAGAGGCTGGGTTGCCTGAGCAGGAGCAGCCAGGAATACCTCGCTGCCGGCAGGGTTGGGGAATAAACGGAAAGGGCCTGGGCCGGCTTCTTCCCGTGGCCTGTCGTTCGTGGCGGTTACCTGCACGATGCCGGTGTCCGTTACCACTTGCAAATCGGCGCAGCCGGGAGTGAGGCAGCCATTGCTGTCCACTCTTACCAGCCAGATATTGGGGTCAGGCGCCGGGCTCCCATCCACGATTAAGGTGTCATAGTAGGAGCCCGTAAAGGCCAGGTCGCCGTTGGGCAGCTCGGTGGCGTTAAACAGGTAGGCATAGCGCTCCGGCGAGCGCGCGTCGTAAATGTAGCGGTCCCAGACCGGCTCGCCCTGCGGCGACAAGCGGAATATCCAGCCGATATATGCAGGGGGCAGGTCTTCTTCAATCTCTTTCCAGGCATAACCCGAACCGATGATGTCGCCATTGGCGGCCTTGTCGAGTTCGAGGACGGTTTTTAAATCTGTCTCAAAAGTCAGGTAGTATTGCGCCCAGAGGGAATCTCCGCCAGGCGACAGGCCATAAATTACTGTTCCAAAATCAAGCAGAGGGTACTCCACCGCTTCCAGCTCATAGAACCAGCCGGCGGCCAGGTTGCCGTTGTCCAGTTCGAGGACGCTGAGGAAGTTGCTTTCAGGGTCGACTATGGGCAACCTCCTTTGCCATACCACCTGCCCGCTGCTGTCGAGCATGGTCAGGATACCTTCCACTTCGCCGACAAAGCCATCAACATTGGCGCCGAGCAGCCTGGCGCCTTGCGTGGGTATGAGGTCGGTTTCGGCGACTATTCCCAAAGGAGCGTTTTCTTCAAAAAACAGGCTGTTTTGCAGTTCGAATTGCTGGTTGAAGTACAACTGAAAGCCAGTAGACGGCGCCTGCCCGGGAGGGAGCAAAGCGCCGAAGATCACGTATTCATCCCCAAAAGGGGTTATCCCGAAAGGGATCTCGTATTCCAGCTCTTCACCAAAGGCCCATTCTTGCAGCACCTCTCCCTCCAGGTTTAGGCGGGCCACCTGGATGCGGTTGGGTAGAGCGGGAATGGGGCGCGTCAGCAGGAGGATGCTGGTGTCTTCAAGAAGAATGGCATTAGGCGTTGGCGCTTTGGCCCCTTCGAAGATTTTTGTGGATAAAACATGGCCTTCAAAATCTGTTTTTACCAGTGCGGTGGCAGATGCCCCATGGTATGTAGACGCAACAAAAATAAGCAGCTCTTCATCGAGGGTGAAGATGTTCCAGCCGGAGTCGCCGCTTTGATCCAGATCGATCGATTTGCTGAAGTATTGAGCGAAAGCCAGGAGTGGAAGCATCGCAAGAAGAATGAAAAGAAAAGCGGTTTTGGAATTCAGCATGTTTTTTAAGTTGTAAGAGTAACGGCATGTTTGGAGGTGCTTTCGTAGCGTAAATCTTCAGTTTACAGTAGAAAGAGCCTCCAAGTATGCTCTAAAATTGTAGTTGATCACGGCCTTAAACCACTGATTATTAATGAATAATGGTGATTCTGTCAAGGTGGACAACCCTCTTGTCTTTTAGAATTTGAATGATATAAATACCAGGAGTGAACGTCTGGGTGTCCAAAGCATAGGAACCACTTCCATCGAGTTTGATTCGGTGGCTGAAGGTTCCAGTAACCGCCGTAACATCCAGGATTAATTGCGCTTCTTCATAAGGGTACTGTATCAGTATCTGTTCATGAGTAGGATTTGGATAAATTTTGTATTTTAAAGCTGAGCTGGATGCAGGAGGCTGGAATGGCTGTTGCTCTTCATACTCCTCAAAAGAAATCTCATCCGGCTCAAACAGGGCTCCTTTAAGCAGGTTAAGTAAGGAGCGTGCGTAGGAACGGTAACTCGATTCGGAATGGGCTATCTCCAGTAACTGGTTTTCCTGGGATGCGCTTAAGGTGAAATTACCTTCCGATTGCAGCCGCTGGATATTGACGCCCATAATATAGGCAAAGTATTGCTCAGCCTGCGTTTGCTGCGGCAATTGTTGCAAAGCTGCCGTCGCGCCGGTATAATCTTCCGCCAGCAGTTTTAGCCCGAGCTTCCAGCGCTGGGCTCTCGGCCCCGGCTCTCCAGCCAGTATCGTTGCGGCCTGGGTATATTGGCTGGAGTCGATAGCGCTCCTCAGCAGCCATTTCAATACAATATCCTTTTCCAGGCGCGCCTGGAAATAGTCCGCTTCCTTTTGGCCGTTTTCGGGGTCCGCCACCCAGGCCTGGTAGGCGGTTGCCATGGCCTGGCGTTTTGTCTCCAGCGCCCCCAGGGTGAAGGGAGGCGTAAGCTCCCCCTCGCCATTAGACAGGCAGTCAAAAGGATCAAAGTCGACTACCTGCTCTACAGAATAATTCCCCGTACTTGTAGGTATAAAGCAGGCGGGCGGGTTCTCTTCCGCTTCCGGAACATAATAAGTGAAGTGTTCGGTAACCTGGTTACTAGTAAAAATGGCTTTTGTCTGAGAGCTGAAGCAATTGGCGGCGGGGTCTCCGGGGGCGCCTTGCCTTTCTCTCAGGCGGCCTAAGTTGGTTGCAGACCCGGTTAGCATGATGTCTCCGAAAGAGGGCGGGTCATTGAAGTCATTGTATTTTATCTGGAGCCCGGAATTGTCCCGAACCGCCATTATGGCCATGAGATTGTAGCGCTGGAAGAAATTGCATTCAATGGCGTTTCCTGGATAGCGTTCTGTGTTGTCGCACCTAATTGCCCAAATACTGTTTCCGGTAATATCAAAGGCATTTTTTTTGACTTCATAGGCGGCTTCGCCATCGATGTAAATGCTGGAAACGCTATTGTAAAATTCATTGTTATAGACGAAAAGCCCATTAAGCAGGTCGGTTGATTCGGCAATGATGCTGTAAGCATTGTCAGTAAAATAGTTTGGCGTTTCACCTTGCGCTCCAACCTGGATTACATGGGACGAAAGGGGGAAAGTATTGTAAATGTCAATTCCTCTATTCACTGATTCGAAACTATTGCCCGAAGTGATTTTGGCGCCGTAATCCCAGCCATGTATCCCATATTTGTCCAGGTTTCGGAAAGAGTTGTCAACAAATTCGATATCCCGGCAATTCCAGATAGAGATACCCGCAGAGCCATCAATGGCGTCGCCTACTTCTTCAAAATCGCAGTTGATAAACTGGCTTTTGTTGGGCAAGTTGTAACGCATGAATTCCGCGACGCGTTTATTGTTCCAAAAGCCGGAGTTTTCCGCATAGATAAGGCCTCCCCAGTATGATGGGTTATCGGGGGCGGAAAAACTGCGGGTAATAAACACATGCCCCCCTCCCAGAATATCGGAGTTGATCATGATAACTGCGCCGGCGATATCGGTATCCGGATAGCTAGAGGCGGGAGTATTAGGGTCGGGGGCAGGCTGTTCTTTGGCATTATGGCCTTCCACCCAGATGCCTCCCCAGGGTTGTTCTTCGCATAGGCGGCGTACCTGGGCGTTCCAGATAACCAGCTTTCCACCACGCCGTACAATGAAGTTGGTATTCGGCGCCATATAAACGAGGCAGCTGATGGTAAGCGTAGCCCCAGCTTCAATGGTTACGTTCCCTTCGATCACATGGATACCATCCCATTCTTCAGTAGTGCCTGTCGCAATGCTTACAGGCGTATTCGAATAAGGGCCGCAATCGGATTGAATGGCAACATATTCGGGGAGGCCGTAATATAGCGCAGTATAATATTTTTTCCATTGGCAGGGCGTGAGTGATCTTTGCGTAGGGTTGTACCCCATCAGGTTATCGCTGGGGCCATTGTAAGCCTCAGTACATTTGTCGGGCTTGTCACCACACCCACCATCCTCACAAGTATATCCCGGGGTGTTACACTCCAGTTCAGTGTTCAGGTCAACCGAAGCGCAATCATCGTTGCAATCAAATGAGTGGCAAAGCCCGGTAATATGGCCCAGTTCATGCATGGTAAACTTTGCCGCATCCCAATGCAGGTTTTGTTGCCCATTATCCAGGACTTTCTGGTACCAGTCATATAAATAGAGGTAAGAGCACAGCGTCCCCAAACCACAAGCTTTCCCATCTGTACTGGTGTTTTCATCGACAACGATGATATCCAGTGCCTTGTCTCCATAAGGAAAAGTTGCAGGTTCAGTATCCCAGTACCAGATGCCTCCATATAGGTCTTGCTCATTTTCGGGTTCGCTGTAAAATTCAAACCGTATTCGGCTATCTCCCAGAAAATCGCTCAGGCTGGTAGGGCTCGGCAGGAAGTTGGCAAAATACTCATTGGCTTTGTTCTTCATTTGGGTTGCCGCAAGATTTCCATCTGTCAGAACAGGCTGCCCAGGTATGCCTGGGTGAAAAGTTTGCCCGGATGCATTTTTCACGAAATGCACATTGATCCATACGGTGACAATAGGCAAATTTGAAGCATCCTCGATATCGGAAAAACACAACGGAACATCTTCCATTGATAATGGGTTGTTTTCATTCGACGGGACAGCGTTTTGCCCCCAACTGAATGTGGCAATAACAAAGAGGAGAATTACCCCCCCCCCATTTTGAAAATATATTGTTAGGTGGCAATGCAAAGATGTTGCGCGTAAATGACGTTTTCATAGATGTAGTATTTTGGATGAGAGAAGAAACACTGAGCAACAATGTATAAATTAAATCCAATATTTCAAATATGTGGCTATACCAATTTGGCCCTGGCCTGTCAACTTTTCAGCTTCGTTGCGCCAACATTTGCAAGCCCATTTACATAGCCCGCAGGGCCTTCCGGGAAAGTACCGTAAGGGGATGGGCCTTACCAGCCTCTGCGCCAGGCTACAATTCCTGTACCCATTCCGAAGGAGTATTCCAAAATATTTCTTTACTTGCAGGGCAAACCAACCTTAACCCCAAAACAGGAAGTCTTTGGCCTATTCATGAAGGAGGTTATTGAATATTATCGCGGCATCGTCATCCAGATTGCTACTCCCACAAGCACCGGCACGGGCTTTTATCTTAAAGCCCCCAACCTCATCGTGACCAACGCGCACAATGTAGAAGGCAACAAGGAGGCCATCATCAAAGGAGAGAAGCTGGGCAAGCAGCTGGCGAGGGTGCTGTACCTCGACCCTAAATACGACCTGGCCTTCCTGGAAGTGCCGCCCGATGCGGAACTGCCGGAAGTAGCCCTGGCCTTGGATTCCGAATTGCAGGACGGCGACCCCGTCATTGCTATCGGACACCCTTTCGGGTTGAAGTACGCCACTACTCAAGGCATCATCTCCAATGCGAACCTCACCGACGAAGATAGCGGCGTGCGCCTCATTCAGCACGACGCAGCGCTCAACCCCGGCAACAGCGGCGGGCCTCTCGTCAACCGGCAACGGCAGGTGGTTGGGGTCAATACCTTCATTATCAAAGACAGCGACAATATCGGCTTTTCCCTGCCTGCCCAGTACGTGGGCCAGGCCATAGAAGAATACCTGGCCGTAGGCGGTGGGGTGTGCGTGCGCTGCACCGGCTGCAATAACGTCGTCTCCGAAGCTCAGGCCGATAACAAGAAGTACTGCCCACATTGCGGGGCCGAGCTCGAACTGCCCTCCCTGGCCGAAGAATACGAACCCGCCGGCGTAGCCCTCACCATCGAGGAACTCGTCGGTAAGGCCGGCCACGACGTGCGCCTCTCACGCCGCGGCCCCAACAACTGGGAGATCCAGCAGGGCAGCGCCCGCATCAGCATCTCCTACCACGAAGAGACCGGCATGATCACCGGCGACGCCTACCTCTGCCTGCTGCCCCAGAAAAATATCAAGCCCCTTTACGAATACCTGCTTCGCCAAAACTACAAGGTGGAAGGCCTGACCTTCAGCATCAAAGACCAGGACATCATTCTCTCCCTGCTTATCTACGACCGCTACCTCAACCTCAGTACCGGCATGAAGCTATTCAAACACCTCTTCGATTGCGCCGACGAGTACGACAACATCCTCGTCGAACAGTACGGCGCCCTATGGAAATATGAGGAAGGGGAGGAGAGTATCTGAGGCCACGTCATGCCCTATGCCCATAATATTCCCACCCGCCCTAACGTTCATGCAGCGGTACATTCATGGCCTCATTGTCACATGGTTGAATAGCCGGGATACTCCCAACCGTGGAACCGTAAAACCATGAAGCCATGAAACCACTCGTTTGACGTCATTTAACAGAAAATTTTCGCCAACTTTTAAGAACATTCGTTATTATTGTGGTCTGTTTGATGCGGTGTGTTTGGAGGAAGGGAAGGCAGGCGTCTTATAATATGCCCAAAGCACCTGAGCTTCCCGTAAAAATTCGGTGCTATCCCATCTCCCGCGAAATTGCCCTTTACCAAAGCGATTACCAACGATATCCATAACTAAAAACTGATTTGGAAGTAGTTATACAAATACCCACTTGCATGAAAAATTTGAAGCCGATACTCATTAGCTGCCTGATGGTGCTTGGCGTTTTCTCTCTGAACGCGCAGGATATCCATTTTTCTCAGTTTTACCTGTCTCCCCTCAACCTCAACCCGGCTATGACGGGGGTGATGAACTGTAACATCCGACTGGTGGCTAACTACCGCAACCAGTGGGCCAGCGTGTTGCGGTCTAATGCTTACAACACCTACTCCGTATCCTACGACCAGCGTATTCCCGTTGGTCGTTATGATTATTTCGGAGTGGGCGGCACCTTCTGGGGCGACCGCGCCGGCGAGGCGAACTTCTCGACCCTGACGGGCAAACTCTCGGCTTCCTACAGCAAACGTATGGGCGGCTACCGCGACCAGGCCAACTACCTGGTGGTGGGCGCCGAAGCTGGTGTGGCGCAACGCAGCATCGACTTCCTGAAGCTGCGCTGGGGCCTGCAGCACGATGGAGAAGGCGGATACAACCCCGACCTGCCTACCGGCGAGGAAGGCGTTTTCGACCGCGATAACTTCATCTTCGCCGACCTTGCTGCCGGCCTGCTGTGGTTTATGGTGTTCGACGAGAACAACAGCCTCTACCTCGGTGGCTCGTTCCACCACCTGAACCGCTCCAACCAGTCGTTCAACAGCAACGACGAAGACCTGCTCTACAGCCGCTTCACCTTCCATGGCGGCGGCGAATTTATGATGGGCGACCGCTTCGGCATCGTGCCCGGCGTCATCGTGATGAGCCAGGGGCCGTCTTTCCAGGTCAACGCAGGTACCAGCTTCAAGTTCCTGCTGGGGAGCCGTCAATCGTACCAGGCCTTCCAGTTCGGTTTGTGGACGCGTATTTCCAACAAGATCGAAACCGGCGTTCTGAACGACGCCGCGATCCTGTCGACCCGTTTCGACTACGAAAACTTCAGCCTCGGCTTCAGCTACGATATCAACGTTTCTCCTTTGCGCACGGCCAGTAATTCCAACGGCGGCTTTGAGTTCGCCCTGGCTTACAAGATCTGTGGCCTGGAGCGCCGCGGCGTCTACTGCCCCAATTTCTAATACCCCTTCCGTTGAGCTATACTTCCAGCCCTGTGAGGAGTTTTCCCACAGGGCTGGAAGTAGTTAAGCCTTTTTTGCCTTACTTCTTTCAGGAAGTATTTAAAAGCCCTATCTTCGTTCTGCTGAACCCCTCAGTTGTAAGCTACCGAACAGCGTCCGCTTACGCGGGCAATGCTGGCAATATGCACAAGGCTAATGCCGGGGAATCCCAAATTCAACATTCCATTCACCAATTAAAAACCAGAAACATGTTTGGAGGTAACAACAAGAAGGAGACGAGCAAGGGAAAAAATGGTGGGGTGATTGCTTCTTCCACGCATTCGCTGAACAGCCTCGTCCAGGGGACAACGATCGAGGGGACAGTGAAATCGGAGAGTGACATCCGCATCGATGGCGCTATCAAAGGGAAGCTGTTCTGCGATGCCAAGGTGATCATAGGCCCTACCGGTTTTGTGGAAGGCCATATCCGCTGCCAGAACGCCGTTATCGAAGGCAAATTTGAAGGAACCCTGGAAGTATCAGAGCTGCTCAATATCCGGGAGACGGCCAAGATCAGCGGTGAAGTTACGACCGATAAGCTGATCGTACAATCCGGCGCAACCTTCAACGTCACCTGTTCGATGGGGAGCGCCCAACAACGCAAGCCGGCCGGGGCGAACGTTTCCGGCAGCATGAATACGGTTAAAAAAGAAGAAAAAGAAGGACAAAATATTGCCACAGCAGAAAAATCGGCCGGAGCATAAGGATGATCAGCAGCCCGAGGCCGAAAAGGCCCGCTCCCGCAGGGACGCCTACCTCAAATATTCGGGTATGGCCTTCCAGATGGGGATCATCATCCTGGTAGGGACGCTCATAGGGAAAAAGCTGGATGCCTATTTCCAAACCGAGCGCCCCTATCTCACCGTTGTCCTGGCCCTGCTGTCTATCTCCGCCGCACTTTACATCACTTTAAAGGACCTCTTCACCGGCAATAAACCATGAGCCAACGATCTTTCTTTACGCAGCTTGGCCTGCTGTCCCTTGGCACTGCCCTTCTGATCTTTTTGCTGGGCCGCCTTCCCCGGTTTCAGGCATACAGCCTGCTGTCGTGGGCCAGCCTCGCCGCTTTTTTCGCCCTGAGTGTGGCCATGTTCTTTGCCGGGCGCAGCGCTGCCCATAGTGACAATAAGAACGACTTTACCAATGCCGTCCTCGGATTTACTGTGGGTAAGATGTTTCTCGCCATCGTCGCCATCTTTGGCTACAGCAGCCTGGCAAAACCCACCGATAAACTCTTTATCATCCCCTTTTTCAGCATTTACCTGATTTATACTATCTTCGAAACCTACTTCATGATGAAGCTCGGGCGTATGAAATCCTGATCCAATGACACAACAGCGATCCTTTAAGGCGACGGCCAATGCTGAATACACTTTCGAGGGCGTGTTACCCGATCTCGACCTGGTGATGGTTAAGGATGGGCATTACCACATCCTCAGCGGCCATCAATCGTTCCGGGTGGAGGTGATCGAGATGGACTTCGATACTAAAACTTTTACCATTAAGGTGAATGGGGGCGCCTACAAGGTGCAGCTGGAAGACGAATACGACCAACTGGTACAACGCCTCGGGCTGGCAGCCGTATCAAAGGAAGCGGTCAAAGAGATCCGCGCTCCCATGCCCGGCATGGTGCTGAGCATCGCTGTCGAAGCGGGCCAGGAAGTGAAAAAAGGCGACTCCCTGGTCATCCTGGAAGCGATGAAAATGGAAAATGTACTCAAATGCCCGGGTGACGGCCGCATCAAAAGCATCAACGTCAGGCAAGGCGAGGCTGTCGAAAAGAACTACCTGCTCCTGGAAATGGAGTGAGGTGTTATCCACCTCTGTTTACCCTATCACTCGTTGGAACCCAGCTGCCCCACTCCCTGCTGGCCCTCTGTTTCCGGGAGTTGCCGGTAGGCCTCAAGGCCGCAGCTGAGAAAATCGGCATAGTCGTTTACACCTTCCTTGAAGCCGCGCGGCGCAGCGAGCACGCGTTCGTCGGGCGACATCAGCACATAAAGGGGCTGTGAGTTCTGCTCGAAATTGACGATCTGGAAATCAGCCCATTTGTTGCCCACGTTGCGCAGCTTCTCCTGCCGTGGCGCCGAGAGCAGCGTCTCTTCCAGCGGCTTGCGGTCGTCGACGTAGAGGGAAACCAGAACGTAGTCTTGTGCGATCTTCTTCCACACTTTGTCCACGATCCAGATGTGCTCTTCCGTTTTGCGGCAGTTTACACAACCATACCCCGTAAAGTCAAGCAGCACAGGCTTTTTGGCCTCGCGGGCATAAGCGACACCCTCCTGGTAATCCTTGAAGCAGTCCAGGTTGTTGGCGCATTTGGTGAAGGATGGATAACGGGCCTTAATAGCAGGGTCGACCTCCGGCTCAGGGAGGAAGATGTTGTAGTGGGCAGGCGGTGCAAGCCCGCTCATCAGTTTGAGAGAGTTGTACGTTTGCGTGCGGTCGTTGAAGCTGAAGCCGGTTACGAGGTAAATGGCCAGCCCCAGAGATAACAGGGCAAAGGCCAGGCGTGCCACCGGCAGCTTTTTGGCCGGGCCGTCATGCGGGAAACGGATAATGCCAAAGAGGTAGGCGGCCATGGCGGCGAAGATGGCCACCCAGGCGCCCATAAAGACTTCGTACGGCAGGATGTTCCAGTGCATCGTCATATCGGCTACCGAAAGGAACTTCAGGGCCAGCGCCAGCTCCAGGAAACCGAGTACGACCTTGACCGAGTTCATCCAGCCGCCCGACTTCGGCAGGCTGTTGAGCCAGCCGGGGAAGGCTGCGAAAAGGGCGAAGGGCAAGGCCAGCGCCGTAGAGAACCCCAGCATAACGACAAAGGGGCCCATCTTGTCCGTTGCGCTTTGTACCAGGGCAGAACCGATGATCGGGCCGGTACAGGAAAAGGATACCAGCGCCAGCGTAAAGGCCATGAAGAAAATGCCGAGCAGGCCGCCCTTGTCGGCCATGGCATCACTTTTGTTGGCCCATGAACTGGGCAACGTGATCTCGTAATACCCGAAAAATGAAAAGGCGAAGAACAGGAATATGACAAAGAACAACGTATTCGCTATCCAGTTCGTCGAAAGCTGGTTGAGCGCCGTAGCCCCGAAAACGCCGGTGATGAGCAGCCCGATAGATACGTAGATCACGATGATGGACAGCCCGTAGAGCAGGGCATTGCGCAGGCCCGTTTTGCGGTCTCTGCTGCTCTTGGTGAAAAAGCTCACCGTCAGCGGGATCATAGGGAATACACAGGGCGTGAGCAAGGCCAGCAGGCCGCCGGCGAAACCCAGTATGAAGGTCCACAGCAGGCTGGAATTCCGTACTACGCTTTCCGTACCGCAGTTGCCCAAAGGTTCTACATAGGTTGACTTTATGGTGGCGACAGACTGGTCGATGAGCGGCAGGCCGCTGCCGGGGTCGATGGCCGCAAGGCCGGCCGTGCCATTTTCCAGGTTAAACACAAAATCGACGTCTGTGGGCGGCAGGCATTCCGAATCGTTACAGGCCATATAGGTGACGTAACCTTTGATCGGTACACTGGGGTCGTTGGCCCTTACCTTTTGGGTGAAGGTTATCGTCCCTTCTACGAATTTGACGACGATAGCTCCGCCGAAGAAGGGGTCGGGCCCCGACTTTTTCTTGCCTTCCTCAGCCGCTTCGCCAACGGTTTCAAAATGGGCGCCGGGTTCGAAGATGAATTCCGTAGGAATGGGCCCGTCATCGGGGTCGGTATGCTGAGAGTAGATGGTCCAGCCTTCGTTCAGCTTGGCCGTGAACAGCAGCTCGTATTCCTGATCACCCGTTTTTTTGCTTTCAAAAGACCAGTTGACGGGCTTGGCCATCTTATCGCCCTGCTGTGCGATCGCCTCCTGCAGTTCGATACCTTCCACTTCAGTGAAAACCTGTGCGGGTTTCTCGAGGTTCTCTTCTACCGTTTTGGCGATCTGGGGGTCGGTGGCCGGAGCGGCTTTGCTGTCACTGGTTTTGGGCGCCGGCGATAGCAGGAAGCTGAAATCCACGCTGGCCGGCGGCAGGCACATCTCTTCGTTGCAGGCCATGAACTCCAGATACCCGGTAATAGGTTTGCTGGCGTCCTTTAACTTGACCCGTTGCGTGAACGTGGCGCTCTTCTTGAAATAGGCCACCACGATATTGTCGAACAGGGGCTCCCTGGCTTCATGACGGTTACCGGATTCGGTGATGTCACCTTGCGTCGCAAAATGATCACCTTCGTCGAAATAGAAACCGGTAGGAGTAGGGGCGATCACGTCATCACCGTATTTCTGGTATGGGGAATACGTCTTCCAGCCTTCGTCGATCTTGGCCTTAAAGATGAGGTCGAACTCCGTATCGCTCACCTGCTTGGAAGTGAAAGACCAGTGGGCCGGATTGGCCATTTGTCCGAATAGGCTGAATACCGTAAGGGAAAAAACGAGTAAAAAACTGTATCTCATAACCATTACACTTTGCAGTTTTACAAACGAATTGCCGCGCTTGTTGGTTGCAGCATTTCAGGGTAATCTGGCCCCGGTGCCTTCAGGCGCATCATTTCGCGCCGGCGCCGGCTTCTGCTGAAAAGGCATTTCAGGTACAAAGGACGTGGCCTTTCAAAACTAGTTCTGTAACGATGGTCACAACCGCTGATCAGACAGGCAGCGCTATTCAAAAAAGAAATTAAACTCCAGCTTGCTGGGGGGCAGACACTTCTCGTCGTCACATACCATAAACTCGATGTAACCGCTGATGGCCTTCAGTTCTTTTGATCGTTTTATCCGCTGCCGGAAAACAGCCTCGTCCTTGAATTTGGTGATGTAAATACCAAAGAGATCATCCATGCCTTCCACTTTGTGCCCTTCCTCAACGGCCGGCCCGAGCAGCTCCATGCCTTCGGCATCTTCGAATACAATGGAAGTAGGAATGGGCCCCTCGTCCCCAATGAACTGAGCGTAGAGATACCAGCCCGGGCTTATAGCGGCTTTAAAGGTTAGCTCAGCTTCACCTTCACTGGCTACGTCCGCAACAAATGTCCACTGTACCGGATTTTCTGTGGGCTGGGCGGCCAGGGCCAGAGCGTAAAGGCTCAATAGCGAGCACAAAAGCGTGTTTTTCATCGATGTTCCAATTTTAACGCCCCAAAAATAAGGCATTCCTCCTTCCCCTTTCAGCCGGCAGACGGACAATAATAAAAGATTAACAATATCTTAAGGCCAACTTGTCATCACCCCATCTCCCAGTCCCCCCATCTCCCAGTCACCATGGAAGCTCTAAAGCCCAAGGTGGGCTACATTCAGCCATCCGCATTCAAACGGCCACTTTGGCCGTAGCGAGCAGCGACTCGAAGAGGAGCAGGCCGTGGGTGTTGCCGAGAGCTCTTTCGGCGGCCCGTTCGGGGTGGGGCATCATGCCGAATATGTTGCGTTTTTCATTACAGATGCCTGCTATGTTGTTCAGTGCGCCGTTGGGGTTGGCGGCATCAGTGATCTCACCATTTTCGGTGGCGTAGCGGAAAAGCACCTGTCCGTTATTTTCCAGACGGTTCAGGGTAGGGGCATCGGCATAATAGCGGCCGGCGCCATGTGCTATAGGGAGCGTCAGCACACGCCCTGGCATGATGTTGGACGTAATGGGCGAATTGTTGGTCTCGGTGCGCAGGTATACACTACGGCTAATGAATTGATGGTTGAGGTTGACGGCCAGTGCGCCAGGAAGCAGCCCTGCTTCGCAAAGTACCTGAAATCCATTGCCGATACCCCATACATAGCCGCCCAGGGCCGCAAAGCCGGCCACGGCGTTCAGGATAGGGGAGAAGCGCGCCAGTGCGCCAGCGCGCAGGTAATCGCCATAGGAAAAACCGCCGGGCAGTACGATGCAGTCGCCCGCACCAAAGCCGTCCAGGCTGTTGTCTTGATGCCACAACCTGACGGCTTCCAGGGCCAGGGCTTCACGAAGGACGTGAATGACGTCGTCATATTGGGACCCTGGGAAAACGACAACTCCGAATTTCATAACTATGGGCTCTGTATGGAAAGTGGTGCAAAGGTAGAGAAAAAGAGAGGCTTCCGCCAACTAACTCCCTGCAAAAAGGCAAGGGCTACAAACCGGGCGCCAGCCATTCTTTGAATTGCAGGGCCAGCACGCCGACGAGGATAAGCAGGTGTATCACCTCGGCCATTCGGGGCGGCATTTTGATGAAATTGAAGGACAACATCACACCTATGGGGACCGTGGTGATGAGCAGCAGGCTTATTTGGATATCTGCCTGGATCAGCAAAGACAGGGAAGAGGCCAGCAATACCCAATAAAAAATGTTGACCTTGCGCTGTACCTGAATGACCTGCTTGAATTGATAGGATCGGTAGCTGAACAACACCACCAGGGCAAGAATGCCGAAAACGGCAAGGCTTCGATACGCTGCCCAGCCAGGAGTGGGGGAAAAATCAAGAACCCCAAACCCGTCAGCCAGACGCTGCAGGGAATCCATCAGTTCTCCCTGCCAGAAGGCATAGGCTGCCATTAGCAGATAGGGCGTCAGCAGGCCCGTTAGCACCATCAGGCGTTCCTGCAGTTTGAATGCCCTTAGTATGTTCAGCCCGGCAAAACCTACTACAAGAAAAACCAGATAGGCCGGATAGAACAGGGCTGCAATTCCCGTCCAAAAGCCGATGTTATAGATCCGGTCGGCACAATCCACCTTTTTATAAGCCGCGAATATTTCGTTGATCACGATGATCAGGAAAGTATTGGCAATCAAAGCCGGAGAAAGATGCAAAAACTCGGGCAGCATACTGCTGACGAGGATGTAAAACAAGCCGGGGAAAAGGCTGACAGCATCGGCCAGCCTGTGTTCACTGATGATATAGTTGAGGAAGGCTGCCTGTAGCAGCAGCAATACCATTGCTACCAGGTTCGGTGTCAGCCCACTGCTGCCGATCCAATTATACACCCAACCGGCAAAGGGCCCGTAACCCGAAGGCTCCCAACTTTCAGGCATAAACCAAACCGAAATACGCACCAGCCCTATGTAAAAGACCAGCAGGATGCTCGCCATGAGCTGGTTTGTCCGGAATATCGCTAACACGTAGGCTATGGGCTTTTTGTTTTGGTTGAGAGGGGGTACCTGCCTTTCCCGTGGCCATCGTTTCTCCTCCCTTATCGGCCAAAAATACCAAAATTTTCAGGGGCTTTCTCCATCGTGCTGTTTAATTCTTTGCTTTCCCGCCCCGGAGAATACGATCGTGAACCATGCCGTTGAGAAAGGCAAGGGTGGCGCCGGGGATGTCGTTGTATCGCTTTGGGCCCGCCTTTTATTGATCCGACAGTCCGAAACGCTAAAAGAAGCTTATCCGATAGCTGGTGTGGGTTTTTATAATATATTGATAACCATTTATATGTGCATTAGCTATAAATATATCTCAGAAATTTGAAAAAAAATTATGGAATCCTGCCCTTTCCAGGCTCATTAATATGGAACCCCAATTAGCCAAATGAACAACAATAACCCCAAAGCCAAATTTTCGTTTGACACCATCATCATGATCCCAGCACCCTGAATAATCCCAAAACGCCAAACCCCAGCGTCATTTTACTTAAACCCATATTATTATTCCATACCCCAAAACAACCAGGGTTCGCTAATTCGTTCTCTCAAGGCTCACGCCAGCCCGATCCGCTCCCACACTGAATGGAATCGGGCTTTTTTTTTGAACACTATTTAGTTCGGGGAAAAGATAGCCGGGAATTCGACGGAGTTAAAGGTGGACAGGAGGTTGATCTCCACTTCCATGAAGCGGGTCAGTGGAAAGTCGAGAAGCATATCCATCACTTCCATCTCCGTGCGGGCGTTAAAAACGGCCCATATCCGCGCCGCTTCGATCGACAGCGCATAGTTGACTAGCTTCCCTTCCGAAAAATACCGGTCGGCTACAGCCCTTTGGCGAGGGATCAGCCCCATGAATTCTTCTGAGATCACATCCGGTAGGGAAAAGCCTACCATAAATTGGTTGCTGGGTTTGCTCATAAGTCCGTCATTGCATAGATGCCTGCAAATAGCATAATTTTTGTGTCCTATTCCTAACGATGGCCCCGCAAATCAGAAAAATGTCGGGCAGTGGCGAAGCAGCCTTCGCCACAACGGATTGTTTTAGAAAAACTGCCTTCCGATCTCGATTCGCCGGATCTCGTCGGGATGAACAGGTGCACCACAGCTTTTCATCCGCCCAATGTAAACTGCTCCTACCCCACCTCCTTCAGCCTCCGCGCCGCCCATATAGCCACCAGGCTCATGGCAATAGCGATATAACCTACATACTGGTAGTGGCCCAGCGAGCCGTCCTTTCGCTCCGTGACGATCAGCCCTGCGATAAAAGAGGACAGGGCCAGGCCCATTTGGTTGACGGATGCACGCACACTCATGAAACTGCCCCGGGATTCAGGCGTTACGACCGAAGTCACCATCGTCGTTGCCGGTACATTGCGGCCGCTGGCCACGACGAAAAAGCTGGAAGTGGCGCAAAGTGCCACAGCAATGGGTACAGCCGGCAGGTTGGTAATGGCAAAAATAGAGGCCAGGGCAAACAGGCTGGATACGGTGAACACCCTGGCGTTGCCGTAACGGTCGGCCAGCCGCCCGAAGTAGGGGAGTAGAAAAACGGTGAGCGTACCGCCGACGAGGTAAATATACGTGATCTGATAGTCGCTGAAGCCTATGTTGAGCTGCATGTAGGGCGCAATGAATGGGATGATGGTGAAATGCCCCAGCATGAGTATGATGGTGAACAGCAGCGCCAGGCGCTGGTTGGGGTCCCGAAAGATATTGGCCATTACCCGCAGTGGATCTTGCTGCACCTCGCCGCTGTCGAGGTGCTGGCGTATCGAAGGTAAATAGATATAGAGTAGAAAGAGCAGCAAAAGAGCGATGCCTCCTACGGCGAGAAAAGGCGCCCTCCAGGAAAAGGTGGCCGCCAGAAAGATGCCCGCAGGAACCCCCGCTACGGAGGCCACCGAAAAGGCCGTCATCACGATGCCCATAGCGCTGGCACGGCGTTTCAGCGGTACGGTATCGCCCACGATGGCCAGTACCAGCGCTCCCAGCATGCCGCCGAAAGCTCCGGTCAAGGCGCGTGCAGCCAGGAAAAAATAAAATCCCTTTGACAGTGCGCAGGCGAAGGTGCCGGCCGTGAAGCCTACATAACTCACCAGCAGCGCATGCTTGCGGTCGAAGCGGTCGATAAACATCGCGCCGCCAAGCCCCATGGCAAAAGCGGTAAAGGCATAGGCCGAAACGATCAGGCTGAACTGCTGTGGCGAAATGTCGAAAATGCGCATGAACTGCGACCCCAACGGCATGATGATCATGAAGTCGAGAATGTGCGTGAACTGCACGACAGCGAGCAGGATAAGGAGGAGCCGCTCATTTTGTATGGGTTGTTCGGTGTCGGGTACGGCGTTTTTTGTCATGGCTCAAAGTTTGAACAGGGAGCCTATATAATGCCTGGCTCTGCGATATAGTTTCCCGGCCCTTCTAATTATTCTGTAAAAATCACTTTCGGATAACACAAATAATATTTCGTCACCTCCTTTGATTGCAGGTCGTAATCCGTGCTCTGCGACATCGGCAACACCTGCCCGTTCTTGTGCAGTATCCTGATCTCGTTTTTTGACGTGGTGTAGGCGGCGTTCGACTCCTGCCCTTTCAGCATCAGATAGGGCAGGGCCCATTCTTCCAGCCCGCTCCAGGCCAGGATGCGCTCGCGCAGGGAGGCCTCGTAGCCCTCGTCGAAAGGCTGGTGGCGGAACTCCAGGCGGTAGAGCCGGCGGTTGACCAAACTGCCGGAAAGAAAGGCCAACAACTTATCGCCTGAGCTCATCCATTCCTTCAGGGCGGATATCACGTCGAAATCGTCGAGAGCAGCGTATTGCTCCAGCAACTTGTCGCGCTGCTGGCCGGCGAAGGCTTCCAGGGCAGGCTGTTCGCGCAGGAAAAACCGCAGGGCCCTGGATGCGGGCAGCTCAGTGCCGCCTTGTACCAGCACTATGGCCCGGCGCAGCGTAGCGATCAGCATCTGCTCGGCCGAGAGCACGGTCTTGTGCAGATATACCTGCCAGTACATCAGGCGGCGGGCGATGAGGAACTTCTCGATTGAATAAATGCCTTTCTCCTCCACCACCAGCTCGTCATCCCGAACGGCCAGCATTTTAATGATGCGGTCGTAACCGATCACCCCCTCATGTACGCCCGTGAAAAAACTATCGCGGTTGAGGTAGTCCATCCGGTCCATATCGAGCTGGCCGGAGACGAGCTGGGTGAGGAACTTTTTAGGGTACCGGCCCCTGAATATCTCCATGGCGAGGCCCAGCTTACCCGGGAATACCTCATTGAGCCGTTCCATGAACAGTAGCGAGAGGTCCTCGTGGGCTACCTGGATCAGCGTGTGTTCGAGGGTATGGGAAAAAGGGCCGTGGCCGATGTCGTGCAGCAGAATAGCAATGCAGGCGCCTTCCGCTTCTGCATCCGTAATGGCAGTGCCTTTTGAACGCAGCACTTCGATAGCCTGTTGCATAAGATGCAGGGCGCCTATGGCGTGGTGAAAACGGGTGTGCAGGGCGCCGGGGTACACGTAATGCGTGAGGCTGGTCTGTTTGATCCGGCGCAGCCGCTGGAAGTATGGGTGTTCTATAAGGCTGAAGAGGATGCCGTATGGCAGGTCGACGAACCCGTAAACCGGGTCGTTGAGGATCTTTTTCTGGTTCATGTCGTGCGCGGGAAACTTTTCATCAAAATCCGTGTAAATAACTTTGGGGCAATAATTCCCTGCACAAATCTATTATATTTCAGCGCCAAAAACAGTGCAGGCACTACAACATGCAGGAAAAAACAAGCCAAGTTTAACGCATAATTCATACGACCACATGGATAAAATTACAATTCTTTGGGCTGATGACGAGATCGACCTGTTGAAACCCCAATTAATGTTCCTCGAAAACAAGGGCTATGAAGTGGTGACCGTGACCAACGGCTACGATGCCCTGGAAGAATGCGAAGGCAACGGCGACATCGATGTCGTCTTTCTCGACGAGAGCATGCCCGGTATCACCGGCCTGGAAACCCTTGCCAAGATCAAGGAAAGCAAACCCCACCTGCCGGTAGTGATGATCACAAAAAATGAGGCCGAGAATGTTATGGAAGAGGCCCTCGGCTCCCAGATCACCGACTACCTCATCAAGCCCGTCAACCCCAACCAGATACTGCTGACCCTCAAAAAGATCATAGATAATAAACGCCTGGTGCGGGAAAAGACCTCCTCTGACTACCAGCAGGAGTTCCGCCAGATCTTTATGCAGATCAACAGCGGGCTGGACTATGAAGAATGGGCCGATGTGTACCGCAAGATCATATCCTGGGAGATCAAGATCGACGATTCCAACTCGACTGCTATGGGCGATATCTTATCCTCACAGAAAAGCGAGGCCAATTCGGAGTTCTCAAAATATATCGTCAAAAACTACCTGGGGTGGATCAAGCAGGGCAACGGGCCGGTGATGTCCAACAACCTGCTGCGCTCCAAGGTGTTTCCCAAGATAGACGACAAGGTCCCTACTGTGCTGGTGCTGCTCGACAACCTGCGGTACGACCAGTGGAAAATGATCGAACCCATCTTATCGGAATACTACCGCGTCGAACAGGAGGATTTCTTCTACAGCATCCTTCCTACCTCCACCCAGTACAGCCGCAATGCTATCTTCGCCGGAATGATGCCCTCCGAAATTGAGCGCTACCATTCGCAATGGTGGAAAAACGACTCGGATGAAGGCGGAAAGAACCTCCATGAAGCTGACCTGCTGGATGAGCTGGTCGGAAGGACCTTCCGCAAACCCCTCCGCTTCGAATACATCAAAGTGACCAACGCTAACCACGCCAAGCAGACTCAGGACAACATCCTCAACTACCTGCAGAACGACCTGACCGTCATTGTTTACAACTTCATCGATATGCTTTCTCACGCCCGCACAGAGATGGAAGTGCTCAAGGAACTGGCCGGCGATGAAAAAGCCTACCGCTCGCTCACCCGCTCCTGGTTCGAGAACTCGCCCCTCTGGCAGGCCCTGCAACGCGCCGCCGAACGCGACATCCAACTCTTCGTCACGACCGACCATGGCACCATCCGTGTCAATACGCCCTCGAAAGTGGTGGGCGACCGTGAAACGACCACCAACCTCCGCTACAAGGTGGGCCGCAACCTGCAATACGAACGCCGCGATGTGCTCGAAGTGCGCGACCCTCAGGAGGCCATGTTACCCCGCCCCAATGTCAGCTCTACGTTCATCTTTGCCAAAGAGGATAAGTTTTTCCTCTATCCTAACAACTATAACTATTACAACAACTATTACCGGAATACTTTCCAGCACGGCGGTATCTCTCTGGAGGAAATGATCTGCCCTGTGGTGCGGCTGAGGGCCAAATAATCCTGTCTCTCTAACCAAAACAGAGGTACGGTACGGGCCCCTTTACGCTTCCACCAGCAGGCGCGCTCTGAGCTCCGGGTGTGCTTCCCAGAATTCGTGGAACCGGAATCGGGTGGGCACAAAGGCCGCCCGCTTTCCGAAGATGCCCGCTTCGTGGAAGTGGATGGTGGCGACCCGGAAGATGAGGAAACGGCTCAGTTCCACTTTTTCGATATTGTGGAAAGGATAGCGCGCCGTTTTGAAGTAGTTGGTTACGTAAAAGTAGGAATCGTCCACTTCTACGCGTTTGAGGCGCATGAGGGTAAAGGCCAGCAACAGGAGGCCAGAAAGGTAAAATGCGACGACGAGTATCCGGAAAGTACGGGCCGGGATATTGCCCACGTATTCGAATGTGTACAGAAGAGCGGCCATGGTGACGGACCCGAAAAAGACGATCCAGAATACCGGGATGAATAACTTGTAAAAAAGCGTCAGGTTGGTAGATATCCTTTGCATGTTAGGTATTATCCTGCTGTTCTATCTTTTGCAGCTCGCGTTCGCGCACGGCCTCTTCTCTTGCTAATTCCCTTGCCACCCGGGCGGAAACCAGGATGCTCGCTTCATACAACACGTACAGGGGCACGCCGATGAGGAACTGCGTGACTACGTCGGGCGGAGTGATCACAGCGGCCAGGATGAGAATGCCCACGATGGAATGCCGGCGGTACTGCCTCATGTCGGCAGGGGTCACCAGGCCCGCTTTCGACAGGAAGTATACGATGACCGGCAGCTCGAATATCAGGCCCGCCGGAGCAGTGAACATGATCATGTAATTGATGAAGGATGACATCGTCGGGGTATTCTGAACGCCAGGCACGTCATACCCTACCAGGAAGTTGATCGCAAAAGGGGCAATGATGTAATACCCGAACAGGACCCCGGTGAGGAAGAGCGCTGAACAAACGCCTACCAGCCCCCTCGCCGCATGCTGTTCCCGCGCATAGAGCCCAGGCTTAATGAAACGCCAGAACTCCCATAACACATAAGGGATAGCCATTAGGAAACCCATCACAAAGGATACTTTGATGCTCATGATGAACGGCTCGCCAAAGCCGATGGCTATCTTGGGAAATACAGGAGGCTCGAAACAGAAAGTGCTGCCCAGGCCGAGGCTTTCGGAAAGCCAGCAGGCAAAGCGGTAGGAGAAAAATTCCGGCTTCGTCGGCCCGAAAATGATGTCGTCGAAAAGCCATTTGTGGAAAATGAACAACACGATCCCAAGGCTTGCAATTACCGCTAGCGACCGGATGATGTGCCAGCGCAGCTCTTCGAGATGCTCGAGGAAGGACATCTCTTTACCATTGCCCGACGCCTTATCCTGATCCAGCTTGTCAACATCTATTTGATCCAGCGGCATAACTCCGAGATTTTTTGGCTTATGATCGCATTTTGAAGCGGTAGTTTAATGCCGATACCCGCTCCTGACTACAAAAGTAAGAAAAAACTAATCGGCCGTCTGTTTTAACATTTTTCTCAGCCCCCGGTTTTGTAACCTTTTCTTAACACCGCATTATAAGGGTATTAACGACATCGGAAAGGCGTTTTTTTTTTGCTCCAAGGTAACTGTGCTGTTCCATTTTGGGCCCAAGGGCTATTTCTCCCAGTGGTTCTCTGTGTTTTGGCCGTAGCGTGCAGGTAAGGTTCGTGTTACGCACCAACCCGCTGTGCCCTTCTGGCCCGGCATTAGCATCATTCACCTTAAAAAGAACATTCCATGTCAATACCAAAAGAACCCCGGCAACTGCTGATCAACCTCATGTACATCGTGCTGACCGCCTTGCTGGCGCTGAATGTGTCGGCCGAGATATTGCAGGCCTTTTTCTCCATTGACCGCAGCCTGGGCGACAGCAGCCAGGCCGTGCAGCATTCCAATGAACAGATGCTGGAGGCCATCCGCCAGGAAGCGGAAGCCTATCCCCAGTTCGCACCCTACCTGGATAAGGCCGGGAAGTTGCGCGAGCTCACCACTGCACTGCAAGGCAGCCTGCAACAACTACGCTCGGAACTCATAGAGGCCGCCGGCGGGTTGGGGGCAGACGGGCAGCCTTTGCGGAAAATAGATAAGGATATCCCCACCCGCCTGCTGGTCAATGAAGGCCGGGGGGATGCCCTGCAGGAAAACCTTCGGCTTACCCGCCAGCACATCCTGGAGCTGGTGGATGATGGGGCCCAGCGCCAGCTGCTCGCAGCAAGCATCCCGCTGAAAATTCCGGAAGCGCCGCAGGGAGCAGATCATAAGAACTGGGCTATGCACACCTTCCAGCAAATGCCCGTGGCTGCCGTATTGCCCATCCTGCGCAAGTTCGAGAACGATATCGAGGTTTCTGAAGGCGCGGTCCTGAACTATTTTCTCAGCCAGACAGGGGGCGAGATCGTGCTCGATGCCTACGAACCCGTTATTTCAGCTGAGCAGAGCTATGTCATACGTGGTGAAACATTCCGCAGCGAGATCTTCCTGGGTGCATATAGCAGCACCGCAGACAACATCCGGGTGATGGTCGACGGGCAGCCTTTAAAAGTGGAACAGGGCAAGGCCATTTTCACTACCCGCCCAACTCGGGCCGGAAGCCAGCAGCACACCGCCGAGATCGAGCTGAAAGACCCCGTCAGCGGCGCAGTCCAGCGCTTTGAAAAAACGTTCTCATTCGAGGCCGGCGACCGCTCGGTAGCCGTGTCAGCCGATAAGATGAACGTCCTGTACGCCGGGCTCGACAACCCCATCACCATTTCTGCTGCAGGAGTGCCCAGCGGCCAGGTGCGCGTGAATGCGGAAGGCGCCGCACTGTCGCATCTGGGAGGCAGCAGGTATATGGCCCACCCCGACCGGCCGGGCACAGCCCGCATAACGGTGTCGGGAGGTGGGCTGGCGCCCACCACTTTCGACTACCGCATCAAAAAGGTGCCCGACCCGGTGATAGAACTGGGTGGAAAACGCGGGGGCAGTATGGAAGCCGCCACCTTCCGGGCACAGCTCGGCATCATCCCGGTGCTGGAAGGCTTCGACTTTGACGCCCGCTGTGCGGTTGCCAGCTTCGAACTGGTGCGCGTTCCAAGAGGCGGCGATATACAGGTGGCCAACAACAATGGCGGGCGTTACGAGGCCGAGGCCCAGCGCATCGTGCGCAACGCCACTCGCGGCGATGTCTATTACTTCAACGAAGTTCGCGTAAAATGCCCGGGCGACAGCCATTCCAGAGAGATCAACGGCATGATCTTCAATATCAAATGACCTTTTTCTTACCTATTAAAAATAAAAGCAGCATGAAAAAATGGATTTGCCTCATTGGCTTTGCCGGCTTCGTAGCCAACCTCTACGCCCAGATGGAAAGCAGCCCCGGCCCGACTTTCGATATCGTGGAAAGGCGCCATTTCCAGGAAAACCGCCCCTTGCCCTATCCGCCCCTTCGGGAATCGGATCTACTCTGGGAAAAGAACGTTTGGCGGGTGGTCGACACCCGGGAAAAGATGAACCTGCCGTTTCGGTATCCCCCACGCCCCCTGTTCACCATCCTGGCGGAAGGCGTGCAGAGCGGCCGGTTGACGGCCTATAGCGTGGAAGATGACCGCTTCAGCTCTCCATTGGAAGTATCGGACGTAAACCGGATGCTCTATCACGTAGACACGGTCCCGATATACGATATTGATTCCGGAACGGAGAATTACCAGGTCGTGGCCAGTGAGATCAATGTGGAGGATATCAAGCGATACCGGCTCAGGGAGGTGTGGTATTTCGACAGCAATACCTCGAGTTTGAAAGTGCGCATTCTGGGAATAGCCCCTTTGAAAGAGGAGTACGACGACAACGGCAACTTTAAGTACGAGCGCCCTTTGTTCTGGTTGTACTATCCTCAGTGCAGGGAGTTGTTGTCTAAAGAAAAGGCGCCCAACCCTTTCAACGACCATTCCCTGATCAGTTGGGAAGGGCTCTTCGAGATGCGCTTTTTTTCCAGCTACATCATGAAAGCCTCGAACCTGCAGGATGCCCGCCTCGAAGAATACTATTCCGGCGTAGATCTGTTAATGGAATCGGAGCGGATAGAGCAGAGCATATTCAATTTCGAAAGCGATATGTGGCAATATTGATGCCACGCAGGGCGGAGGGAGAGGCCCGTCCCTCCGCCGTTTTAAGGCCCCACGCGACATGTCTGCAAAATATCTTACCTTTGCCCGTCGCAAAAGATGGCAGGAAGGAGATACTATCTGCGGTGTTCAATGGTTATGATATGGATGTACTTTTATATCTGGGGTTGTTTATCCTGAGCCTGGCCGTACTGCTGAAAGCATCCGGATGGTTTGTCGATTCGGCAGAGCGTATTGGCCTGTCGCTCGGTGCTTCTCCTTTTATCATTGGGGTGACGATCGTAGCTTTCGGCACTTCCCTCCCCGAACTGGCGACCTCCATCGCGTCTGTGTTGACTGGCCAATCGGCTATTGTAGTGGGTAATGTAGTGGGGTCTAATATTACCAATATCGCACTGGTTCTGGGCCTGGCGGCAGTGGTCGTCAACCGCATCGAGCTGGACTACAACATCTGGCATATCGATATGCCTTTCCTGTGGGGGTCTGCCTTTTTGCTGGGGTTCACCTTATACGACGGCCGGTTCTCACTTGTGGAAGCCTTACTTTTTCTGGTGGGTATCGTCATATTTCTGGCCTATTCTTTCAAATCTGAAGAGGTGGAGAAGCTGGAAATGGAGCGCCCGGCAGCGAACTGGCAATCTTATGTTATGCTGGTGGTAGGAGGGGGGCTGGTATACTTTGGAGCGGATTACACCATTCTCGCTATTCAAAAGCTCAGTGCGTTTGCCGGTGTTAGCCCCGAGATCATCGCCTTGTCGGCAGTGGCCCTGGGAACTTCGCTGCCCGAGGTCATCGTCAGCCTTAATGCTGCGCGCAGGGGCAAGGCCTCGATCGCAGTAGGCAATGTACTGGGGTCCAATATCTTCAATACCTACGTTGTGATGAGCGTGCCGTCCTTTTTTGGCAAACTGGACATCCCTCAGGAGATCAATTCCCTCTATCTGCCCCTGATGATCGTAATGACCATGCTCTTTGGCATCATGTCGAACAATAAAAAGATCACACGCTGGGAAGGCGCCGTGCTGCTCATGTTCTACGTGTTTTTTACGACACAGCTGCTGGAGGAAGCCCTTTGACAAATTTTTCGTGCATCATTCTGAAAATTCCCCTAACTTTATACCCTGAATTACTTACCCCCCACCCCTTGATTTGGCCTCCTGGCTGAATGTTTATTTAATGCTCCTGATTTAGAACAGGAGCAGTAGCAGACTATCTATGATGCCGGAAGTCGCCAATTTTTAAGCGCCCGGCAGCTATCCTGCACTTAGTTGTGTTCAAAAAATAAGTTCTCCATTGGAGATTTATTGCAGAATGTACTGCGTCGGCCAGCCTTCGTAGCGCATTTTGGAAATAGTGTTTAAACAAACATACATACGACCTACTATGAAGAAAACGATTTACGCACTGCTGATTGCAGTGGTATGCACATGGGCCAATGCCCTGGGCCAGACGGACCTTGCCGTCTGGGCACTTACCTCCAACGGCACACCTAATGCAGTCAATACCGACATTCAGGCTTCCCATTTTACCAGAGGTAATGGTGTGACGGAACCCACTTATAGCGCGAGTGGCGGTATGTCAATGGGGTGGGAGGCTTCTCCCACCAGCTACGCTGCCGATTATTTCGAGCTATGTATCAACCCCAAGCCTGGTAATGTCCTGGTCTTCAACGGCCTGGAATTTACCGAGCAGCGCAACGCCGACGGTATCCGGGCTTATGACCTGCGGTGGTCCAAGGACGGGTTCAGCACTTCCAGCCTGCTGGCCTCTTTTACCATTCCTGACGACCAGGTGCCCAGAACGAATGTCGTCAGTATAGGAGGCATAAAGGTATGCGATGGCGAGACCTTGTGCCTGCGCTGGTATGCGTATGAGTCCGAAACGAATTACGGCCAATGGGCCTTATCCAATATTAAGGTTAAGGGCACGGCCTCTGCTGCCTGTATACCGCCAACGACGCAAGTATCCAGTTTCTCGGTTACGAACACGACGGCGACGACGATGAACCTTTCGTGGGTGAGAGGTAACGGCACCAGTGTGATCATCGTCGCCCGTGCCGGAGCTCCGGTGGAGGCTCACCCCTGCTTCACTTCTACCTTTGTCAACAGCAATACCCAGTTCGGGCTGGGGGCTATGGTCGGCTCCGATGCTTATGTCGTTTACAACAGCGGCGGGACGAGCACGACGGTCACCGGCCTGGATGAGGGCCAGAACTACTTTTTCACGGCCTACGAGTACAATATCTTCAGCGGCTGCTTTTTGGAAAGCAATGCTCCTGTGGCCGATGCGACGGCCCTCTGCGCCACGCCCGGCGCGGTCGTGGACATGAAGGCCAGCCCGTCAGGCTCTATGGCCTATCTGGCCTGGGACCCGCCCCATTGTTATGACGAGGTACTGGTCGTGGCCAGCGACAATCCCATCGCAGCCGTACCGACCAGCAGCAACCCTGCCGATTATACCGCAGGTTCCGTATACGGTACCGGTGTTGATGCCCATGGCGATTTTACGGGTTCTGAAAGCCCTGTTTTCCGCGGTACGGGCCGATTCGCCCAGGTTACCGGCCTGGTGAACGGCCAGATCTATTACTTCAGGATCTATACTTTCAGAAGCGGCAGCTGGCAGGCAGGCGCTCAGGTATCCACTATACCTGCATCAGGCTGTAACAGCCTTGGCGACGGCGGCCGGGTCTTCATCAATGAGATCCATTTTACCAACAACGCCGAAGATGTCGATGAGGGCTTCGAACTGATGGGGCCTGCCGGTGTCGACCTGTCGGATTATGCCCTTTTGGTATACAAACTCGGCGGGCAGCTCGACAAGGAGATATACCCCACCGGGCCGATCGATGACGAAGGCCTGGGGTATGGCAGTATATGGGTGCCTGTGCCCGATATCTTTGATGTTGGTGCAGTGGCACTCTATAACCTGGTGGCCGATACCACCGTGGAATTCCTCGCCTGGCGGGCAGCCAGCGGGTCGATCACTGCCCATGAAGGGCTGGCGGCAGGCGAGACCGCAACCTACATTTATGCCATAGAGCAAGGAGAAACGCCTTTTAACTACTCACTGCAAAGAGTGGGTACCGGCACCTGCCCCAGCGGCATGTCCTGGATGGGGCCTATGCCTGCTACGCGCGGAGGGATAAATGTCGGGCAGTCTGTGTTGCCCATCGAACTGGTTAGTTTCACCGGCGAGCTGATTGAGCGCCAGGCGCTGCTGAGCTGGCAAACGGCTACAGAAGAACAGAATGATTATATGGCGGTAGAACACAGTACCGATGCCCGGCACTATACCGAGATCGGGCGGCTCAAGGGCGCAGGTACTACGCAGGAGCCTCAATCCTACCAGTTGTGGCATACGAAGCCACAGCCAGGTATCAACTATTATCGCCTGCGCCAGGCCGACTTCGATGGGCAGGTGCAGTATTACGGGCCGATAGCGGTCGAATACAAGGGAGAGAAAGGGCAATTGGCCGTATACCCCACCATTACGGCCGGCCAGCTTGTGGTCGAACTGGATGCTACGGCCGATGAGGCCGGAGTGTTGCAGGTCCTTAACCTGTATGGCCAGGCCCTGCAGCATATATCTGTCCCTGCCGGCACCTTCCGTACGGAAATTTCCGTTTCAGGCCTACCTGCCGGCCAATATCTCCTGCAATGGCGCAACAGCCGCGGTGAGCAGGAGGTACAGCGGTTTGTTAAGCTGTAGATTGAATATACGCATTGGATCTTGCGGGCGCCTCCGGATGGAGTGCGCCCGTTTTTTTTAACTGAAAATATAACCTAAAATTAATCTGAAAAGCCAGCCCTCATGCCTGTCCTCCATCTAACTTTGCCGCTTTATTTGCCTATGCTTTTGGCGACGTAAGCCCTCACCGGCCTAAGGTGAGGGTTTGTGCATTTAATGCTCCGTCGGCCAAGCGTAGAGGCGACTGGTTGAGCAAATTAAATCCAAACAGAATGAAGCCGCTTTTTACTTTTTTCCACACTCTCGTATTTATGGTTGCATCACTGGCCGGAACGGTGGGCTGGGGGCAGGTTACCTTATTTTCTGAAAATATGTACAACGGCACTGGGGGAAGCAGTGGTGATGCTATTTCTGTGCACGAGGCCAACGACCGCTTTAATGAGGATATATTGACCTATAGCGGGACAGGGGATATGAGAACTACGAGTGCTTCTTCAGGTTATACGGGGGCTTCGGGTACCTGGAATTCGATGCTCAATGCCAGTGGGGAGACTTTTATTATTAATGGGGTCGATGCTTCGTCTTATACCAACTTGGAGCTCACCTTCGGGATAAGGAAAAGTACAACTGCCGAAAATGGGTCAGGGATCGTCATTGAATACAGCACCACTGGTGTAGGAGGCACTTATCAGGCTCTTTCAGGCATTACCTTGCCCACAGGTAGTGGGACGGCTACCTGGCATCAACGCACCATTAACACAGGTATCCCTGCTTCTGCCTCCTTAACTATAAGATTCCGGTCGACGAGTACTACGGAATGGAGGTTGGATGATATCATTTTGACTGGAATGGTGGCCAGCGCCACCGTCGGCTTCGCCTCCGCCACCAGCTCCGTGGCCGAAGGCAATAGCGGCGCCGCCACCCATCAGGTTGCCGTGAGCATGAACAGCGCACCTGCAGCGGATGTAACCGTTGAAGTAACGGATGCCGGCTCCGGCACGGCTACAGACGGCGGAGTGGACTACTCCTTCACTGCCACCAGCCTTACCTTTACGGCGGCAGAGTCCTATCCGGCCACCAAAACGGTGGATGTCAACATCGTTGGGGAAACGGCCGTAGAATCCGACGAGACAATAGTGTTGGGCCTGGCTATCACCGGCGGTACGGCCAACCTCGGCACAGCAGCGCACACCGTTACGATCCTCAACGACGATGCGCCGCCTACAATAGGCTTCACACTGGCCAGTTCCAGCGTATCCGAAAGCGCGGGAACGCATTCCGTGGGGGTCTCCCTGAGTAACTATGGTGGGGCGCCCGTTGCCGTTAGCATTACGCCGGCTAATGGCACGGCCGAAGCAGGCGATTATACCCTGAATACCACATCCCTCACCTTCACCGGCGACGGCACCCAGCAGATAAGCCTGGATATCAATCAGGATGCCGACCTGGAGGATGAAAGCTTTACCCTTACCCTTGCCATTACAGCCGGCACAGCCATACTGGGAACCAACCCACATACCATCACGATCACAGATGACGATATCCCGCTTCCCGGCGACCTGATCATCACCGAAATCATGTATAACCCTTCCGGCATGGAACCCAATGCGGAGTGGTTTGAAGTATACAATACTACTGCGCAGGATATCGACCTCATTGGTTGGGTAGTGCAAAGCGGTGCCAGCACTCATACTATTTCGGGTTCAGTAATTGTGTCTGCGGGCAGTTATGAGGTGCTCGGCGCGACGACTTCAGGATGCGGCAACGAAGATTATACCTATGGTACCGGCATTTCCCTCAACAATTCTTCCGATGATGTAAGCATCCGTTTTGGAGCTACGGTGATCGATGAAGTGGCCTATCAGACGTCGGGCGCCTGGCCGAGTTCGACAAATGGCTATTCGATCAGCCTGAACGGCCCGGCAGGGCAGGATGCATCCTCCAACGATTCAGGCGTCAACTGGTGCCTGTCGGCCAGCTCCTGTGGCGGCGGTGATTTTGGCACGCCCGGTATGGCCAATGACTACTGTACTACCGTTAGCTTCAATCTGTCGGCCAGCTCGATAACGGAGGGCAATAGCGGCCAGTCCGCCGCGGTGATCCAGGTTACGGTCAGCTCCTCGCCGGCTACGAATGTAACGGTAGATATATCAGACGCCGGCGCCGGCACAGCCACGTCGGGTGTCGATTACACCTTCACCTCACCCACGACGTTGACGTTCACCGACGGAGGGCCTACGACACAGTCCGTATCCGTGCTCGTAAATGGAGATACCAGCCCAGAAAGTGATGAAAGCGTTGTGCTCAGCCTGAATGTAAGCGGTGGCCCCGCTGGTAATGGATCAACGCTAATACACACGCTAACCATCAATAACGACGATGCGGGCACGTACTACTCTTCTGGCAGTGGTAGCTGGACAAGTGCCAATCTGTGGGCAAACAGCTGTGGCGAAGCAGGTGTGTATACTTCGTCAGGGAACGAACCGATGAACCACTTCGTCATCTGTGCGGGCCATACCGTTACCATTCCGGCGAATGTTACGGCAAATGCCTTGACTGCTGAAGCGGGCAGCACCCTGCACCTCAACACATCGACGGCTTCTTTGACGGTCAATAATGGCAACGCCTCCGGCGCCGATTTTATCGTCAATGGCACCTTCCGGGATGATGGCGGCACCACGGGAGGGCTGGCCCTTGGCTCGTCTGCAACCTGGCAGATGGGGCCCAATGGCACGGTGGTCAAAACGAACACCTCCAGTTCGAATATATACCAGACAAATTATGAAGGGGGCATCAACCAGATCCCCGCATCGGCAAACTGGGTCATACAGTATGAGGGCACGAGCAACATCAGCGTCAGCACCATTGACGCCGTCTATCCAAACCTTATCATTCAGAGCAACAGCGGCCTTTATAACCCCAATTCCGGCTCCGGCACTTTCCAGGGTAGCAGCGGTTACCCGACTATCAAAGGCAATCTGGATATAGGCGGTAGTGGCAGCGGCACGGTCAATTTCTATAACCAATGCAGCAATAGCACTCCGGTGACAGTAGAAGGCAACCTGATCGTCAGAAGCGGCTCATCCTTTATCAATAATTTCGGGAGCAATAACGGAACGGGCCTCAAAGTATCGGGCAATGTCACTGTTGCGGGTACCCTGAACCTCTCCTACGGAGCTCCGTCGGCAGGTATCCTTGAGTTGGCAGGCGCCGGCACACAGTCGATATCCGGAAGCGGGACGATGAATATCAACAATCTCAGGCGGACGGGTGGAGGTACGGCTACACTGGCCCGTTCACTGACGGTAAATAATACGCTTACGTTGAGTAGCGGTTACATTGTATTGGGTAGCAACAACCTGACAGTGCAGGGCAATATCGCCGGTGGTTCGGCAGCCTCTTATGTAGTCACAGATGGGGTAGGGGAGCTGCGACAATCCGTCGGGCCGGGCTCTACTTCTTACCCGGTAGGCATCAGCGCCTATAACCCTGCCGGGCTGGCTCTCGATGCCGGCAGCACCACGCTGGGGGTAAGGGTTGTTGAGGGGATATTTGAGAACGGGCTTTCCGGGCAGCCCATTACTTCCGAGGCCGTCAACCGGATGTGGGATGTTAACGGCAGTATTCCCGTCGGGCGCAGCCTGACAGTTACGGTGCAGTGGAACGATGGGGAGCAACTCGACGGTTTTGATCGCGCCTCGTGTTATATCGCGCATTATACGGGAGGTGGCTGGGATGCCGTGAGCTCGGGTATGGCAACAGGATCCGGGCCGTACAACCAATTCCGGGCGAATATAAGCGGGCTTTCCCCTTTCGCTGTCCGGACACCTTCTGCGCTGCCCATAGAGCTGTTGGGTTTTCAGGGCAGGCAAAGCGGCGATGCCATTTTGCTCAACTGGCAGACAGCTACCGAGTTGTTCAATGATTACATGGCCGTGGAACATAGCCCCGATGCCCGCACCTTTACGGAAATCGGCCGGGTTTCGGGCGCGGGTACAAGCCTGGAAAAACAGAGCTATCAATTCCTGCACCATACACCACTGCCTGATATCAACTATTACCGCCTACGCCAGGTGGATTTCGATGGCCGTTTTGAATACTTCCGCACTATAGCTGTGCCTTATAAAGGTACGCAAACAAGGGCAGAACTACTCTTGTTCCCCAACCCGGCTTCTGAAAGCCTGGAAGTACAATACGCAGGGGAATGGGCGCCGGGCAGCCAGATGCAGGTATTCGGGGCAGACGGGCGGCTTTGGCTTACTCAGGGCTGCCAGCCGGAGGCCATCATGCAGCAGATGGACATCAGCCGATTACCCGACGGTTTATATTTGCTGCAGCTGAACAATGGGACAGATATTAAGTCGAGGCGGTTTATGAAAAGTGGCCGGTAGGCAGCATTGGAGGGAGAGGAGCTATCTTGTCGGGATGTTTTTTCCTATATTTGAAAATAATATCTCGGCAATAATCCCCTAAATCGGTTACAGATGAAAAAGAGACTTCCTTTCCCTCTGCTGCTGTTTTTGTTTTCCTTCCTTTTTCTGAACGCTCAGCGCAGTTCCGAAGCCGGTATTTTCATTGGAGCTTCCAATTATATGGGAGACCTTTCTCCCAGCCCGCTCGCGGCCAATGAGACCCATCTGGCTTTCGGCGGCCACTACCGGTACATGGCCGGCCCCAAGCTGGGCCTAAAGGGCTCGGTGAGTTTCGGGAAGATCTCGGGCTCTGATTCCAATATTCCTTTGGAAGACCCTACGCAGGGAGCGCGGCGATGGGATATGGAGGCCGGGCTTATGGAGGTGGCGCTCCAGGCGGAGTGGCATTTTCTGGGAACGCCTCGCTACAATAATGCCGGTTTGTATACGCGGCAGGCATCTCCTTTCCTGTCGGCGGGCCTGGGCCTTGCCTTCGCGGAGGCAAAGATAACGACCGCCGATGGCGACAAGGTTCGCTTCCCGGAACCTGATGACAAATCGGCTTTCATCGTACTCCCGCTTTCCGCCGGCGTTCGTTTTGACATTACGGAATCCATTCTACTCGCAGGCGAATTCGGCGTTCGGGCTACCTTTTCCGACTACCTGGACGGGCTGAGTGAATACGCCAACCCCAAGCATAATGATTATTACCTCTTCGGCGGGATTACGATTCTGTATCTCATAGATGCGGAATTTGCACCTGCTTATCGGTATTGAGCGCTTGTTCAAAAGATCCTTCGGCCCTCCTGCTTGTTGGATGGAGGAGAAAATGTGCCCGTTTGCGAATTAATGGAGCCCACTTTTGTATCCCTGGGCTAAATGATGTATTTTTTCATGTGATAAACGCTCAACCCAAGCTTGTTATGAAGGATCTCAAATTGCCGGCACTACTGCTACTTGCTGTAGCAGGGCTTTCCGTCACCCCGCCGCCTGCCACCTTACAGGACGGCTTGGTCGCTTATTATTCATTCAATTACTGCGATGCGCGGGATGAAAGCGGGTATGGCTCAAACGGCGTGTTGTACGGGCATGTAAGTTGCTGGTGCGGCATCGAAGATGACGGGCTGTTGCTGGATGGCGTAAACGATTATATCGAGTTCCCGGGTAAGGTAAACCGCTATTTCAATACGACGGATTTTACGGTCAGCTTTTATTTTAAGCCGGAACAGTATATGGTATTCCGACAAAGCCTGCTTTCCAAGCGCATGGAATGCGAGGAATACAATATGCTGGACCTCCTGCTGGATCTAAACAGCCGCGAAGTACAAACGGCAGTGCACGAAACACCCCAGAAATACTATGCCGGGCTGTCGCCGGGCCTCGATACGGCCCAATGGGTCCACTTCGCACTGGTGCGGGAAGGGACGCGCGCCTATACCTACATCAATGGCCAGTTTCGCCGGGAAAGCTTCCGCTGCAGCGGGGTTGATATCTCAAACGAAGCCGTGCTTTCCTTTTCCAACAGCCCCTGCGTGCAAAACGGCGCTGCCCGCCGCTTCAAAGGGGTGCTGGACGAGCTGCGCGTCTATTCCCGTGCACTCTCCGAAGAGGAGATACGAAAGCTATACAACCAATACCCTGTCGAGAGTGCCCAGATGGATTGTGTGAGCTGAGGTGCTTAATTTCCGCCTTCCCGTCGTTCCCTGCGGTCGTCGCGGCCTTCCCTGCGGTCTTCCCTCAGTTCGCGGTGGTCTTCTTTGAGCTCCTGTTCCGTGGCGGCGATATCAGCGGCCATAGTGTCGGCGAATTCCTGGATGAGATGCTGGTTGGCAACGGCTTTTTCGAATACAGAGGCATCGGAAAAGGAATAGGCCTCGATGGTGCGGAGAATGACCTCCTGGCGGTTTAGCCGGGCCTGCTGGGCTTCGCGGTCTCTTATGTCATCGCGTTTGTCGTGTTTGTCGTCCATTTTGTTGACGCGGTCGCGCTTGATGTCGCGCACATCATCGTTAGCATTACGGGAGGTGGCGAAGTCGCGGCGGTCGCGTTGGATCTCTCTGCGGTCGGAGCGTACTTCCGAGCGGCTGGCGGCCACTTCTTTGTTGTCCTGATACAGTTTGGCTTTGCTCTGTTCGATCTCGCGTCTCATATCGCTGGCCAGATCGGCATGGATGTCTCTGGCGCGGCCCAGTTCACGGGCGGCGAGCGCTTCGTTGAATGTCGCTACTTTGGCATTGAAATCAGCCAGTTCCTGGCGGTCGCGTTCCAGTTGGTGTTTTCCCTGTGCGATCTGTTTGTGATCCGCCGTGCGTTCGGTAGCATTGCGGATGGCCTGGGCGTTGGCGGGGAAGCTAAAGGCAAAAAGGGCTGCAATAGCTAATAAAAGGCTTCTGTAGATCATTGGTTCAGTTCGTTTCATGGTGAATAATAAAGTTTAGACTGCCTAATATAACCCCGGTTTAGCCTATCTGGTGTTAATTTTTCCTAAAAATTCCACTGTAGCCGGCCTGGCACAGGCCGTATCGGCTACTTCCCCCGCCGTTTGATACTCTGTCAGGCTACCCGCTTCGATGGGCAGGTTGCCCGTCAATCGTTTATAACAATAAAAGGTATTCATGAAGAGAGAGAGGCAAAACGCACCGAAGCGGAGTCTGAAAAGCCCCGTGAGCACCCTGCGGGCAACATGGGCCGGAGAGAAGGCCTTTTTCCATAACATTCGGTGGCTGCGCAGCAGTTCTTCCTGGCTCATGTTCTTCGGATGAAAGGCTACGTTATAACCGTTGTAGTATTCCCACCCGCGGTTTTCGTCGAGGCGGTTTTCGCCCGACAGGCTGTCGTAAAGCGGAGTCCCTTTAAAAGGGGTCAGAATACTCAGGAAGGGAACATCCACGCCTGCTTCGAGTATTAGCCTGGCCATATCGATGATGCTTGCGGGGGTGTCGTGGCCGAAGCCGGCGATAAAGCCTGCCATTACTGCGATGCCCCTTTTGTGCAGTGCACCGATGGCCTGCCTGTAATGCGCGATCTTGTTCTGTCGTTTATTGGCATCCCGAAGGCTTTCGGGGCTGAAGCTCTCGATGCCGAGGAAAATGCCGATACAGCCTGAAGCCTGCATCAGGCCCAGCAACTCCTCGTCTTTTGTAATATCTATGCTGGCCTGTGTGAGCCACCATTTCTTCAGTGGGGCCATGGCTGCCAGCAACTCCTTAATGTATGGGCGGTTGATGGTCAGGTTGTCATCCCAGAACCAGACGATCTTGCGCTGCCACCAGAAGGGGAAATCGTTGTAACGGATATCCCGGATCACGTCTTCTACCGGGCGGAGGCGAAAACCGGGGTTGAGGCTGGGCACTGTACAAAAAGAGCATCGAAACGGGCAACCCCGCGTGGCCTGTATTACCCTCGGCACAAAGAACTTGTTCTTCAGCAGCTCATACCTGGGCGTGGGCAGCCCCTGCATGTCGCTGGGGCTACCCGTATAGACAGGCTGGAGGCTGCCCTGCTCAAAATCGTTCAAGAGCTGCCTCCAGGCCGTTTCTGCTTCTCCTGCCACGATGGCGTCAAAGCAGGCCAGGGCTTCCTCCTGGTTATAGGTGACATGAGGCCCTCCCGCAACGACTGTTTTTCCCGCTTTCCGGAAAGCTCGGGCCAGGCGGTATGCTTCCGGCGCGAACCCGCTGAAGAAAGAGATGGC
Organism: Lewinellaceae bacterium; assembly: GCA_020636255.1. Classification (GTDB taxonomy): domain Bacteria; phylum Bacteroidota; class Bacteroidia; order Chitinophagales; family Saprospiraceae; genus JACJYE01. The sequence goes on along the minus strand of JACJYE010000003.1, from coordinate 208,126 downwards.
GATGAGGGAGGCATCGGTTTGCATGTCTACCTTTTCCACCTGCTGGTGTATGACCCGTACTTCGTGTTCGGGAGGTGTCAGCGCGGCGAGGTGTATGCCGGTGAGGGGGGGCACGAAGTCCACTTCATGGCCCCTGCGGTAACGCTGGATGTAGGCAATGATGATGTCTATTCTCATTTTGTATCGTTACAGCTTTGGTGAACCCTTTTTTTGTTGCGTGTGTCGGCATAGTTCCACGAGGGCCAGCCCTGGCCACAAACGCGTGTGCCGAAGCTGCTCCGCTTTGACTCCAGCGCAGTATTGAGCTCTGTTGCACCTAGGTTTCCCTTGGCCAGCAGGCGTTTGCGGTTTTCGTAGAGCAGGTACAGGTTTTTGTCCGACACCTCGTGGAGCAGGAAGCGGGTGTCGATCCCTTCGGCTGCCGGCCAGCGTATATTGTAACGGGTGATGGCAATATCCCAGTTTACGGTGCAGGCCAATACCAGCGAGGCAAAGCAGGCCAGGCCGTTGAGGCGCATCAGGTAGCCCAGGCCCTTCCGGTATCTTACTTTCAGGTACATGCTGTACAGGCCGAAGAGCGCCAGCAGCAGGAACCAGAACACCCCGAGCCGTTTATAGGCCAGGCCGTAATGGGCCACGTACTGCCAGTTGCGCAGCCCTACCGAAAGGGCCAGCATGGCGTTTTGGGCGAGCCAGGCGTAAACGAGTACCGGTAGCCCCTCGTTGCGGGGGTAGAAATTGATATTGCCACGGAAATACCAGAGCACGGCCCCTATGGCCAGCACAATGGCCAGCAGCAGCAGGTAGGTGCCTTCATGTACGTATTGGCTGAGCTCCTGAGGGCTGGCCTGGCCATAGGCTACCCAGACATAGCGGAGGTCGCCTATGTTGAGCAGGAAGAGCAGGATATTTAACAGGCTGAACGTGATGATACCCGCCCGGTGCTCCTGTTTCAGAGACAGTATACCCGGCCTGATCAGCCAGTTCTTCCGGCGTATGCGTTTCAGGTTTTCAGGGAAAAACTGTTCCAGCCTGAACAGGTAGGCGGCAAAATAGGAGGCGCCGAGCAGGGCGCCCGTCACCAGCAGGCCGCGAATGAAGGCGAAGGCCTGGAAAAAGTCCAGCTCCCTTAAAAAGGAAAGGGCCAGGTATTCCCAGAGAAAATCGAGCATCCGTGCGAATTTTGGGCTGGCGTTGTAGTAAATGGTGGCGAACACCAGGCCCAGCCCGGCCGGTACCAGGCTGAGCTGAGCCCAGCGCAGCGCATTTTTCCATCGGCTTTTACCGGGAATGCTTTCCTGAATGCTGCGGAAAATGGCTATCGGCGCTTCCAGCAGGCTGGCCAGCCCCAGCGCAAAGCCGAATGCCAGAAAGCGGATCTCTTCCTTTTGCAGCAGGCCGATCATGGTTAGAAAAGAAATGACATGGGCCGTACTGGCCAACACAGAGTGGTGCCAGGCCGTCATGATGGCCGTCAGCAGGGTAGCGGCCATGGCCAGCAGCACGGGTATGCGCTGTCTGCATTCGGGCCAGCGCCACCAGGAGGCGCCAATGGCGAAAATCGAGAATAGCAGCGTGTTCAGGCCCATACCCTGATGCCAGAACAGATAGGTGTACAACAGGCTGCCGATGAGCATTAAGCAGGAAATGGCCAGCGCTTTTTTCATGATACCTCCTTTCTTGAAAGGTGAAAAAATGTGGCATACCCGATGCCTAGAAAAACGGTGAACAGGGCTATGGGCCCTAGTGCGGGCATGGGGGCTTCGGCTACGGCGCTCAGGCTCTTCATCACCGCGATGGGCCGCAGCAGGGCATCCCAGCTGTTCCACCTCAGGAAACGGCCCATATAAACGCCAAAACTGCCAAGTATGATGATGGCCGCCACCACTGTTTGTGCGCTCTTCCGGCCCCACTGCCTTTCGATATGGCGTTGAACTTCAAGCAGGGAAAAAAATCCCAGCAATAGCCCCGCCCACGCGAAGTTGAACAACATCAGGGCATCATACCAAAGGGGGATAGGCGGCCTGGGCCGAAGGTGGATGAAATCGGTGATGATGTATGGCGCATTAGGAAAGAACAGCAGCCAGAGCATTAGTACGGCCCAGTTGGCCGGGCCAAACCCCGGCCCCGGGCGCAATAGCCAAGACAGGGCATAAGGGGCCCACGCCAGCAACAGGTTCCAGGGTAGGTAAGCGTAAGGAGGCACGTGGAGGCTTGTGAACTGGGCTACCCCCACCTGCCCCCAGTTATCACTGCCGGCAAACAGGGCGCGCAGCAATACCAGGCAGCAGGCGGCAGCCGATTGAAGCAACAGCAGCCGGGTGAGCCTTGATGGATGTGTTTTCATAAAGTACTTTGAAATTCAAAGTTTATGGATAAAAAAATTATTCCTTGGCATTGTTCAGCAACTCTTCCAGGGCATTAAGATGGCCCTGAAAGGCTTCACGGCCGGAAGGGGTAACGCGGTAGGAGGTGTTGGGCTTTCGCCCGACGAAGCGCTTACGCACTTCTATGTACCCCTCCTTTTCCAGTGCCTTGATATGGCTGGCCAGCCGCCCGTCAGTCACATCCAGCGTTTCCTTAAGGGTATTGAAATCCGTCCAGTCGCTGACCATCAGGATGGACATGATGCCCAGCCGGATGCGATGGTCGAAGGCCTGGTTCAGTTTTGTAATAATGTGCTTCATGCTGCCCGTTCGTATTTGAAATACATCAGGGTCCCGTATAAGATGTGCAGCAGGCCGAAACCAATGGCCCAGAATTCCAGCCCGTAGCCGAGCAGGAAGAGCGATACGAGGCCCAACGCCATTTCCGCCAGGCCGAGGTACCGAACGTCGTCGAGCGTATACTTGCTGGCGTTCACCAGCGCCAGGCCGTAAAACAGCAAGGTGGAGGGAGCGATGAGGCCGATATGGCCATGGTAGAACAGCGCCAGGCAAAACAGCCCCCCTGCAAAGAGCGGAATGGCCAGGTTGGCCAGCAGTCGTTTCGTCAGGGCATCCCAGATGTGCTGGCCCTTGCTCCGGGCTTTCCGGGTCGTAAAAAAAATGCCGCTGGTTATGGCCAGCGCCAGCACGATACCGCCGTCGAGCAGGAAAAAAGTGACATAATCCAGCCCCCATTTTTCAGACTCCAGCACCTGCTGATAATACAGGCGCCGCTGGCCAAAAGGCCCGGTGCCCAAATACAGGTATACGGCCCCCGCTCCCAGCAATGCCGCTACCCCCGCCGCTACCCCCGACAGCCCGCTGAGCGAAATAAATCGCGACGAGCGCTCCATCAGCGTGCGTATCTGGTTCAGCGTCTCGAGGTGGTCATTGTATTTTTGGGTCATCTTAAAGCACTTTGAAATTCAAAGTTAATGTGTTTGCACGAATTGTGCAAAGGTTTTTTGGAAACTTTATACTAATTGGAATTGCCTTGTCCTGGTGCCGGCGCCTCATCACTTGCAGCAGAGGCCTGTCCTTCTTCTGCCTGCTGCTGCCGCAATTCGGCTACCGATGCCATTGCCGACAGGGCCACCAGCCGCATCAGCCCGGCTACAGAGGCGTCTTCAGGGGTATAGGCTTCGTCCTCGCCGCGGAGCCATCGGAGGATATCCTGGAGGTTTTTTATCATGGCAGAGCAAAGATAGGGAAGGTTGGGAGATATTGCTTGCCTATTGTTAATTGGATGAGGCCCGGCGAAAGCCCTGCTGCCTTCAACGGGCCACCTGGTGCCCTCCTGAAGTGACTTCCACCGGTAATTCCGTCCCAAGGGCAACTAAGTTTGTACATACCTTCTCAAAAGGTTATCTTTGAAAGTATAAAAAAACCAAAAATCAGTACCATGAGTGCAAATTTGATGGACCTTCTCCAGGGCTCTCTTTCCGAAGACATGATCGGCCAGCTCAGCCAGCAACTGGGTGGGGCCAATAAACAACAGACCGCGGCAGCGGCATCCGGCATTGTCAGTACCCTGATGGGGGCATTGGCGAAAAACGCTTCTACCCAGCAGGGCGCCCAGGCGCTGAATAATGCCCTTGAACGCGACCACGACGGCAGTGTCCTGGACAACATCATGGACGTTTTTTCCGGCAATACGCAGAACGTTAACGACCGCGCCCTAAATGGTTCCGGCATTCTCAACCACATACTGGGCGACCGCCAGGGCGGCGCCATCGATATGATCAGCAAGCTGAGTGGCCTGGATTCCGGAAAAACGGGCAACCTCATGTCGATGCTGGCTCCCGTGGTGCTGGGCGCCCTGGGCAAGGCCAAGCAGCAACAGGGCCTCGATGTGTCCGGTATCGCTTCTTTGCTTTCAGGTACCGTATCTGCGCAGAAACAGCAGAACCCTACGATGAACCTGGTCACCAGCTTCCTCGACCAGGACGGCGACGGCAGCATCGTCGATGATGTGGCCAGCATGGGCATGAAGATACTGGGCGGCTTCCTGAAGCGCAAGAAATAGGAGGCATACAGCTGGAGCGGAGCATAGGCACAAGGCCGAAAGCTTACCGCTGCAACAAAAAAAGCCAGGTGAAACAGCGGGTTTCTCCTGGCTTTTTTGTGCCGGTGGCAAAAAGGCCGGCAGGGAGGGGGAAGAAGTTTATGCTTTATTATTTTCCTTTTCTTCGATCTGCTTCTTCTCAGCGTCCCGCATTCCATCCTTGAACTCCTGCTCGAGGGTCGAGCGGGCAGCATTGAATTCGCGGATGCCCTTTCCGATACCCCGCATCAGTTCCGGGATCTTTTTCCCGCCGAACAAGAGGATGATAGCGAACATAACTACCAGCATCTCGGGGCCGAAAAAGTTGAATAACAATATGTTTTCCATAATCGCTTGATTTAAGTATTACAAATATAGGCTTTTCAACAAGTACTTTCAAACTTTAAACCGCCCCCTTTTCGGCCATCAGGCTGTCATCTTCCTCCTCTGGTTCTTCGGCCTCATACAGGCGCCGCCCCCGCGCGACCACAAAAATGCTCCCCTCGAAGAGCAGGTAAAGCGGGAATGCTACCAGCAACTGCGTCAACCCGTCGACCGTCGGCGTGATGATGCCGGCAAGCACCAGGATGCCAACGATGGTGTGCCTCCGGTATTCGCGCATACTGTCTTCTCCCAGCAGTCCGATGCGTGCCAGGAAATAACAGATCACGGGCAACTGGAAGATCAGCCCCATGGGCAGGGTGAAGATCACCATGTAGTTGATATACGAACTAAGTGAAGGGGTGTTTTCCACCCCCGGCACCGTATACCCCATCAGCCAGTTGATCGACAAGGGCGCCAGCAGGAAATACCCGAATGCAACTCCTGCCGCGAAAAGCAGTGAACAGGCCAGCACGATGTTGTTAATAGACTTCCGCTGCCGCTCAGGGATTAATGCGCCTACAAATTTTGCCAGTTCCCAGATCACAAAAGGAATGCTTATCAGCAAGCCTGTCAGGAATGACACTTCGATGCTCATGATGAATGGTTCGCCAAACCCAATGGCTATCTTATTGAAAACGGGCGGCTCGATGCAGATCATGTCGCCCGCGCCGATGAGTTTCGAGAAGGCACAGGCCAGGCGGTAGGTCACGAAATCAGCTTCCGAAGGCGCAAAGACCACGTGCGTGAACAGCCATTTGTGGAAGATGAAGAACACAATGCCTATAGCGCTAACCAGCCCCAGGGAGCGGAGAATATGCATGCGCAGCAGGTCGATCTTGTCCCAGATCGAGATCTCAGGCCTGGGTTTCGCTTTTTGGGCGGGCCCGATCAGTGGCTTACCCTTTTTCTTAGAAGATAATTCTTCTTTGATCACGACACATGGCTTTTAATGGCTAGGCCGGTTAAAAGACGGCGGTTTGTATTTTGGCCACGCCTTCCGCCGGGCTCGGGCCGGTTAGCGGGCCTCCAAACAAACGCTTATTTTTTCAGGCCGATCTCCCGCAGGCGTTCGTCCAGATACTCACCGGCAGTGATGGGCTCGTAAGCCAGAGGAGTGTTCTCGCTGACGCATTGGGGCAGGCAATCGAGGGCCATCTCACTACGGGGGTGCAGGAAGAACGGAATGGACAAACGCGGCATGTGCCATTCCTCCCGTGGTGGGTTTACCACGCGATGTGTAGTTGATTTCAGGTAATTGTTGGTCAGGCGTTGCAGCATATCGCCGACGTTGATGACGATCTCGTTCTCTTCGGGCATGATCGCTACCCATTCGTCATCCTTGGTGAGCAGCTGCAGCCCTCCGGCGGATGCGCCGACCAGCAGGGTAATGAGGTTGATGTCCTCGTGTTGTTCGGCGCGTATAGCCGATGCCGGCTCCTGAGTGATCGGCGGGTAGTGGATAGCGCGTAGGATGCTGTTGCCGTTGTGTATCTTATCGTCAAAATAGCCGCTGCCGATCTCGAGGTGAATGGCAATAGCGCGCAGCAGTTCGGCGCCCGCCTTTTCAAAGGCCTTGTACAGTCGGATGCCGAGCTGCGGGAATTCCGGTATTTCCTCGACCTGTACGTTGTCGGGATACACTTCGCGCACGAGGTCTTCTCCTTCCACTTCCTGCCCGATCTGAAAGAATTCCTTCAGGTCGGCCACTTTCGATTGTTTGGCGTGCTCTTTGCCGAAGGATGTATAACCGCGCTGCCCGGCCATGCCTTCTATTTCATACTTCCGTTTTACAGCCTCCGGCAGGGCAAAGAAGCGTTTGGCTGCATCGTAAAAACGATCGATCAGTTCTTTGGAGATGCCGTGGTTCACTACCCCGACAAAGCCGATCTCGTGGAATGCCTTACCCAGCGCCTCCACGAATCCTGCCTTTTCTTCTGCAGAGCCGCCGGTAAACTTGGAGAGGTCGACAAGAGGAATTGCTCTTTTGCTCATTTTCGAGTTTTTACAAGAAGCGGCATCTCCCGTCGCCATAAGGCTGTTTTTATTGCCGGGGCGGCCACTCCTTCCGTTCAGAGAACTAGATTTCCGCGCAAATTTACGCATTTACCCCTTTATACGTTCCTGCGCTGTGACGGAAGGCCTTTTTTGAGGCGGTATACCGACGTTCAGCATTCATCTACCCGGCTTGTACTTCGACTCGTCGAGCAGCTTCTGGGCGTCCGCCAGGGCAAAGAGCTGGGGCATCGTCGTTTCGGGCTGGCGTTTCATATATGCCTTGACGATCTGCCAGCCCAGCCAGTTGGCCGTCCTGCCGGGGGCCTCGGGCGGCATGCCCGGCGAGTTGGGGCTGTAGTCGACGTATTTGCGGATATCCTGCCAATTGCTCGAGTAAAGAAGGTTTTCTTTCAGGAAATAAGCCCACATCTCCAGTTCGTTATCTTCTAGCCAGTTCATTTGTTCGGCCGTCACTTCCATCTTGATACTGTCAGGCGCATACGGCAGCAGATGGTCCAGTACGTACAATTTCTTACCGTTGTGGATCATCATGTCCAGCAGGCGGTTGCCGGGGGGAGGATCTGCCAGGCCCCCAACCAGGGCCTGAAGGGCCTTGGAAACCAGGTGGGCCTTGTTGAACGTTCTGGTCATGTAGGCGGAAAAATTGGGGTTTCCCGGGTTGTAGGCCATATAGGGGTAGTTCTCTCCCAGGAAGAAGTCCAGGCCTATGGCCAGGTCATTCTCACCATAAACGAAAGCGGCGATACTGTACTCCGATATGAAGGCTGTAACCGTGGGGGTGGGCTCTTCCGGAAAATAGAATTCAAAAAAGCGGAAGGCCTCATCAAAATCCGACTCGATGTCCGACAGCTTGGGGAAAACGGCCTGGGTGGTGTCGTACAGATGGCGGATAGCGGGGTCCTGGATAAAACCTTTGACAAAAGCAGCTTCCTCAGAGAGGTTCCCCTCGGAGCTTTCGATACCTAGGATCTGTCCGAGCAGGATGCTGCTGAATTCAGGGTATTCCTCGTGCAGGCGGGCCAGGCCAGCCTCCATATCGGTAGTATCCAGGCCGAACAGATCCTGGTCGAAGCGCCGGATCGTGATGTCCATATCAATATCTGAAACATCAGGTACATTGCGCCGTTCTTTGCAGGAGAAGCCTGAGCATAATAATGAAGGCAATATGAACAAGTACCAAACAGCTTTTTTCCAACTCATATCTTCAAAGTCCTTATTTTTCTTGTAACAAGCCTTAATTTTGCTTTCATTGGCAACGGGTGGAAGCCGGTGGCGGCTTTCGAACAAGCTCTAAAATCATTCACAAAAAACTAAAGAATAATGAAAAAAATTGTCGCTTTTTCAGCCTTTTTGGCATTGGCAGTTACAGTGGCGCATGCCCAGGTAGGTGGAGACGTACGCTTCGGTTTTCAGTTGAGCCCCGGCTTCAGCTGGATGTCGACCAGCACCAACAAGATCAACACCAGCGGCACCAACCTGGGGCTCAAACTGGGAATGGTAGGCGAATTCTATTTTCAGGAAAACTATGCGGTCACTACGGGCCTTGGCTTTTTCTTCAACACCGGCGGTACCCTGCTGCACGAGCGGCCCGGCAACTTCTGGGTCAATTCCGAGCTGCCGGAGAGCTGCCGCAACCTGCCGGCGAACGCCAAGCTGAAGTACAGCATGCAGTATGTGGAGATCCCCATCGGCCTGAAGATGCGCACCCGGGAGTTCGGTTACGTGCGTTACTATTTCGAACCCAACCTGGGCCTTGCTTTCCGCACACAGGCAAAGGGCGACATCATCAACCAGGGTGACGAATGCAAGGACATCAACATCCGGTCGGATGTCAACCTGTTCAACCTGTTCTGGGGCCTGGGCGGCGGTATCGAGTACAGCGTGTCGGAAAGCACCTCTCTGGTAGGAGGCGTCGGCATGCAGTTCGGCTTCGCCGATGCGACCAAAGACGATGACAGCGTTATTATCGAAAATGGCACGACAGCACAGGAAAAATCCAAGGGGGTCATCCGGGCCTTCATCATCAGGCTGGGGGTGATGTTCTAACTCTTATCAAGCGATTTCTCCTGTGCCATCTCATTGTTTTCCTTATTTTTGCAGCCTTATCAAAAAACAGGGATCATGATTGCAGAAGAGGCAGCTACTCAGGTATATCTGGATTCGTTCGTTCAACAGGCTTTGCACGAAGACGTAGGCGTGGGCGACCATACTTCCATGGCCTGCATCCCCGAGGCATCCCGCAGCCGGGCGCGGCTGCTGGTCAAAGACCCCGGCGTTCTGGCCGGTGTGGCGGTTGCCAGGCATATCTTTCACTACGTTGACCCGGATGCCAGCCTCGACGTTTTTCTGGACGACGGGCAGGCTGTCAGCGAAGGCCAGGTAGCTTTTGAGGTGGAATGCAACACCCGCGCATTACTCATCGCCGAACGCACCGTGTTAAACACGATGCAGCGTATGTCCGGCATCGCGACGCTGAGCAACCGCTTTAAGTTCGAAGTGGAAGACCTGCCGGTGAAGATACTGGATACGCGCAAAACGACGCCCATGATCCGTTTCCTGGAAAAATGGGCCGTGCGCCTTGGTGGTTGCCACAACTACCGCTTCGGCCTGTTCGACTGGATCATGATCAAGGACAACCATATCGACGCATGTGGCGGTATCAGCCAGGCCATCAGGCGGGTTCAGCAATACCAGCAGCAGAACGGGCTGAAGCTGGGCGTAACCGTTGAAGTACGCAATCTGGTTGAACTTTACGAAGTGCTCGAAACAGGCGGTGTCGGCCGCATTATGCTCGACAATTTCGAATTACCCCTGCTGAGGGAAGCGACGGCTATCGTTGGCGGCCGCTATGAAACGGAAGCTTCAGGCGGGGTCAATATACACAACGTTCGGCAGTTCGCCCTGACGGGGGTCGACTACGTATCGGTCGGAGCGCTCACCCATTCTGCGAGCAGCCTCGACCTTAGCCTTAAAGTCGTGAAGTAGTATCCTTCTACCCCACCGGAAAAAAAGTACCGCCGGGGCACAGCGTATGCAGGATTGTGCATTACTCAGCGCCCCGGCGGTTTTTCCGGTACTATTGCACCAGCATTACATCGGATAGCTCCTGGCCGCCAGCAGGGCGAGGATCAGCAGGGAGCCCAGCACAAGCCAGAACCGGGCATCCCGGTACACGGATGTCGTTTTCTCATTGGTCATAATAGTGCATGTTTGTTTATGTTCCTACAAAGCGGCATTTGTCATGCCTAACCTCCCTTTCTAAGACAAAAAGGATGCCATAGCGTTTTTTTATAATATCATAAAAAACGGTGATGTGTGTGTAGGGCAATCGCATTTTAAAAAGTATCCTTGCTTCACCGGCCTCCAAACATTTCTAAGGCATTGCGCCATTTATCGGTATTAGATACCAGCCCTCCGGGCCGGGAGCCAGGCTTTTGGCTTATATTCTACGTAACTATTCAGCATCATGGTGATTCTACAAAGATGAGAAGGGGTTAGGCATGAAAAAGCCTACAAAATTTTGCTTCAGGAGCATTTTAGGCCTCATGCTGAATAGTTACTATTCTACAAAGATGACGGCCCCCGGGCCGTAATGTGGAGAAGCATCGAACACACAGATGCAGGCAAGTCCGTCGTTCGGAGGCTGAAGCTGGGCAGCTGTCACAGCTTACCCTTTCCGGGCAATCAAAGCCTTATTGATCCTTCTGACGAGGGCGGGGCCTTCGAACACCAGCCCGGTATAAACCTGGAGCAAGCTGGCGCCGGCCTGCAGCTTTTCGATGGCATCCTGAGGGCTGGCAATGCCGCCGACGCCGATGATGGGGACTTTGCCGCCGGACTTTTCATACAGATACCGGATGACCTCGGTGGACCTTTGTCTGAGTGGTTGGCCGCTCAGGCCTCCGGGGCCGATCTCTTCGATGTGTTGGGCGCCCGACGTCAGGCCTTGCCGGCTGATGGTCGTATTGGTGGCGATCAGCCCGTCGATGCCGGTTTGGCCAACGATATCGAGGATATCGTCCAGCTGGCTGTTGCTGAGGTCGGGGGCGATCTTGAGCAGCATAGGTTTGGGGGCCGCTTTTTGGCGGTTGAGGGCCTGTAGTTGGGAAAGCAGGCGTGCCAGAGGCTCCTTTTCCTGTAATTCACGGAGGTTGGGCGTATTGGGAGAGCTGACGTTGACGACGAAGTAGTCGACATAAGGAAAGAGGGCTTCAAAGCAGGTAGCGTAGTCAGCGCCGGCCTCTTCGTTGGGCGTATTCTTGTTTTTACCAATATTGCCGCCGACGATCAGCCCTTTGGGCCGGCGCCGGCGCAGGTTGGCCACCAGCGCATCAACGCCCTTGTTGTTGAAGCCCATGCGGTTGATCAGGGCGTTGTCGGCAGGCAGGCGAAACAGGCGGGGCAGGGGGTTGCCGGGCTGTCCTTTGGGGGTTACCGTGCCGATCTCGACGGAACCAAAGCCCAGGCTGGCCATTGCTCTGAAGTGCCTGCCGTCCTTGTCGAAGCCTGCCGCAAGGCCAACAGGGTTTTCGAGCTTTAGCCCAAATACTTCACGGCGCAGTGCCGGGTGGCGCAGCCTGAAAAAAGCCCGGAACAGCAGGTTGATGCCGGGGATGGCCAGGGTGATTTTTAGCAGCAGAACGGTAAGGTGGTGGGCCTTTTCGGGAGGCAGCAGAAAGAAGAGTGGTTTTAGCAGAGACTTGTACACGGTTTTTTCAGGCAAAGGTAGGATTAAGTAACGATCAAAAAATAAGTTCGACGATTTTGTGATGTGGCGCAGGCTGGAAGCTTTAGAGCTTGTTTGGAGGCCACCCTTTGAGCTGCAAAGGCCACTTTTTTGGTGATACTGTGTTGCTTTTTTTGACCGTACCTTTGGGTACGCTCTTCAAAAAGACGCCTTGTCTTACCAAAAAATTGACGCTTTTCGCTATCAAAAGCGGCCTCCAAACAGGCTCTTAGAAAAACTGGAAGACAAGCCGCATCACCAAATTTCCAATGGAGAACTTTATTTTTTGAACACTACGAAGTAATGGCAAAAGGAAAAAAAAAGGCCAGGTAAGTAGTCCCTACCCAGCCGGAATCATAATCCCAAAAACTAATTTTATGTATAGCCCTTAACGGGGCATTACGGTCAACATATAACCCAAAGACAAATATACGTAATGTATGTATTAAAGCCAAGCATTTTTTAAGTTACTACGGCAAAAATATGAAAAAATTATAAATAGAAGCAAATGTCAGGCCTCTTCCTCGGCTTTTACCAGCAGCTGGAAACCGTTGCCATGGATGTTGACGATCTCTATATTCTCATCCATTTTCAGGTACTTTCGGAGTTTGGTCACAAAAACATCCATAGAGCGTGCGGTGAAGTAGTTATCTTCTCCCCATATTTTGGTTAGTGCCTCTGAACGGGGCAGGATATCGTTCTTATACATTGCGAACATACGGAGGAGCTGAGCTTCTTTAGGCGAAAGCTTGTGTTTTTCCTCTTCGGGGCCGTCGGTATCGTAGGTCAGGATGCGCAGGGGGTAATTAAAATGGTATTTGCCGATGTTGAATTCCCGGACATCTTCCCGGGGGTCGGCTTTGGTTTGGCTCCGTTTGAGGATGGCCTGTATGCGGTAGAGCAGTTCTTCGGAATTAAAAGGCTTGGAGATGTAGTCATCCGCTCCGATCTTAAATCCCTGCAGCACATCATCCTTCATGGTTTTGGCAGTGAGGAAGATGATCGGCATGGCCTGGTCCTGTTCGCGGATCTCCTTGGCGAGGGTGAAGCCATCTTTTCTGGGCATCATCACGTCGAAGATGCAAAGATCGAATTCCCCTTTTTTATAGCTTTCCAGTCCCTGCACCCCGTCGGTAGCGAGGGTGACGTCATAGTCGTGCATTTCCAGATAAGACCTTAGGACATCTCCAAAATTCTGATCATCTTCTACCAGGAGGATTCTGTTATTTGCCATAATCTGTTGGTTGTTTTCTTTCACTGGAGTTATTGCTTAAACGGGAAGAACAGGATAAAGCTGCTGCCCTTTCCCAATTCACTTTTGACATCGATCTGCCCTTTATGGGCGGTAATCATGGCCTTGACGTAACTCAGGCCCAGGCCGAAGCCTTTTACATCGTGCAGGTTGCCGGTATGCACGCGGTAGAATTTATCGAAGATATGTTTGCGTTGTTCTTTGTTCATGCCGATTCCCTGGTCGGAAACAGTAACTTCCACGCCGTTGGGTATATTGCGCGTATGTACCGTTATGGCCGGTTTGTCGGGTGAATACTTGTTGGCGTTATCCAGCAAGTTATTAATAATGTTAGAAATATGGGTGGCATCGCCTTCCACGATGGGGTTGGTAGCTTGCAGGTCGGCCGTAGCTATGCCGTCTTTTTTCTCAACCTGCAGGTTGATGTTCTCCAGTGCGGCGATGACGACATCGTGCAGGTTGACCTCGGAGAGTTTAAGGGAAAACTCCCTTTTGTCGAGTTGGGCCATCTGCAAAACTTTTTCCACCTGACTATTCATACGTTTATTTTCCTGTTTTATTATGTTGGCGAAGCGTTGCACCTTCTCAGAGCTGCCTGAAATAATAGGGCTGGTGATGGAATCGGCAGCCAGGGAAATAGTGGCTATGGGGGTTTTGAATTCGTGGGTCATATTGTTGATGAAGTCGGTCTTCATTTCCGACAGTTTCTTCTGACGGAAGATCACATGGATGGTATAGGTAAAGGAGAACAGGATGATGGCTGTAAAGAAGACCGAGCCCAGGAAATTAGCCCATAGGGATCGCCAGACGTAGCTCGTTCGGGCCGGGAAGTGGATCATGAGCAGGCCTGGAGAAGGCATGTCTTCGGGGAAGAGGTCGACTTTATAACGGGAATTATAGATGTTGCGGTAGCCCGGCAGGATATCGGTGGGCTGTGCGTCCTCCACGACGTAGTGGCCGTCGACGATGATGAAGCTTTTTTTCTCCCGGGAGAAGACGCCGTAGTTGAATTCCGTGTCGATCCCCCGGTTGGCGAGCTCCTGTTTGAGCGCTCCGTTGATATGTTGGAGTTTGATCCTTTGTTCGAGTGGGAATTCGCGGGTGTTTTGCTGGAAGTAGACCATCAGGGAGCGGTAGGTATTGTCTTTGCGCGCCATGCATTGGGAACAGGTGCAGGGGTTGGCAAATTCAGCCATGAGCTCGTCCAGCAGCGAGCTGTGGCTCATTTTTGGGGAAAGAACGGGGCGGCCGTTCTCATCGTTGGGGGCATCCAGGGTGAATTCGGCGGGGCTTTCGTCATCGGGGCGCTGGTGCTCCTGGTAATAAGCCGTCATAAAGCCGTTGATGGAGTGGTTGAAGACCTCCCTGTTCTCTTCCGCTTCCAGGCGGCGCACGACGGCATTCAGGGCTGAAAAGACATTCTTTTCGAAGCGTTCCTCGTTCACTTTTGCTGCTGTCCGGATCAGGCCCATCTGCAGGGCCACTACGCCTATGACTGCTGCGCTCATCAGCCCTATAATCGCCCAGATCGCTTTTTTATTCATAAAATTGTCATCTAATTTACTTTAATAATAACCCCTGAGAATGCCGGATATTTCAACCAATACCCTACAAAGTTAGGGTTAATGGCTTCGCCCGGCGCCAGTTTAACAGTCTTTTAACTTAAGCCGTAACAGCTCTTGCTTTTGTCCTAAAAAGAGTTATCAATTGTTAATTCGGTAATATATAAAGCCTGCTGAATACGGCAAAATGAAAATTTCCGGCCGCGAGGCATAAAGAAAATTTATTTTTGATAGCCTGAGCTTATTGGTATATTTGCCTCCTGAATTGGAGTGACAGAAAACTACTTATATTAGTAATCTCCCTTTAGGAGGCCCCAAAAAGCTACCACTGGATAACAATTGAATGATAGAGATCAGGCCAGGGGAAGCAAAACAGTTGAGCAATGGGCCGCCTAATCTCTCACCTAATCTGCCGGCATCCGCATTAGCGCCTTTTTTCTGAAACGAATCCTTCTGCTGCCCGTAAAAGGCTTTGGGCCTTTATGCGGTTGCGGGATATACCCATTGGCTTGAGGAAAAACACCCATTAAATAGATTATTCCTGATTAGTGATCGTGCAATACCATTAACATGAAGAGAAATCTACTTACCCTGCTGTTCGCCTTTATTGCCTTTACAGTAGCTCTGGCCCAATTGCCTGGGCCATGTCCTCCAAACACCCCGTCACCGGTAGCGCCATTTTGTTCCCAGACCTGTACCGTCTGTGGAGCCGGGCTGGATGGGTATGTAGGTATGAACGCCAACACGCCGCAGTGGGAAGCCCCTGCCGACTTCTGTGCGCCGCAGTTCCACAGCGTGCAGTGGCTGGCCTTTGTGGCCGGCACGCCGAGCATTACCTTCAATTTTACGCCTTTCAACTGTGAAGACGGGAACGGCCTGCAGGTGCAGGTGTACGGTAGTACGGATTGTGATACCTGGTTTCCGGTGTCAAACTGCGACCCTGGCGTTCCGCCCAACTCGACAACTGTGCTTAACGCGTCGGGCCTTGTACCTGGCGGCACCTACTTCTTCGTCATCGACGGTAACGTCGGCGACGTATGCCAGTTCCAGATCGATGTGGTCAGCGGTTCGACCGTCGCCCCGCAAGTGATGGGCTCGCCGTTCATAACAGGGCCCAACCCTATCTGTACAGGCGGCTTAGGCACATATACTGCAAACGGCGTTACCGGCGCAGGCTACTACAACTGGACCCTCAACGGCAGCCCGATCGGCGACGGTTCCAACGTGGTAGATGTAGATTTTCCCAATACCGGCAATTACCAGCTTTGCGTTACGGCGGGTAACTCCTGCTACGGCAACCTCCCGCAGGTCTGTACGACCATAATGGTAGGGCCGCTGCCCCTGGAAGTCCTCAATATCACCCGATGCCAGGAAGACCTGCCCTATATTTACCAGGGCATGGTGTTCACGGCCGAAGGGATCTATAACTTTGATTACTCGCGCCCCGACGGTTGTGTACAGCCGGTGCGGCTGACGCTCAACGTGGTCGAGCCCATACCGCCGACGAACATCTCCGCCGATATCTGTCAGGGACAGGTCTACAACTTTGGCGGCCAGGCCTATGGGCAGACCGGCTATTACGTCAAGACTTTCAACTCTTATCAAGGCTGTGATTCGATGGTCAACCTCACCCTGACCGTTCACCCGCCTGATTTTCTCAACTTGGGGTATATCGACCACTGCTCATTGATGGGCCCTTATTACGTGGGGCCCCACCCGGTTACGCAATCAGGGGCCTTTAACTTTGTGCTTCAAAACCAATATGGATGCGACAGTACCGTGGTCGGATATCTCAATATCGTGAACCCGGAATTCGTCTTTATCGACACGGTCATTTGCGAAGGGGAGGTCGTACAGCTCGGCAACTTTGCCTACAGCCAGACGGGCAACTATCAGGATTCGTATGAATATCCGGATGGCTGTAACAATACCTTTCAGCTCAACCTGGTGGTGTACGACCCGGAAACGACGATCGATACCGTAATATGCCCCGGCGAAAGCGTGCATGTTGGCAACTCCACCTATACCACATCCGGTTCCTATACAAAGGTGCTGCCGGCACAATACCTGGGATTGGGCTGCGATAGTACCGTGCACCTCAACCTGACCGTTCTGACACCAATACAAACCAACATACAGGCGGCCATCTGTGAAGGAGAGTCCTACACACTGGGTTCTTCAACCTATACCCAGTCGGGCGTTTATACGGAGGTGTTCCCTTCGTCGAATGGCTGCGACAGTACGGTACGGCTCACCCTGACGGTATACCCCGATGTGGTAACAACCCTGAATGAATCGGTTTGTTTCGGCGAGTCCTTTACAGTAGGAAGCAGCACGTTTACGCAGAGCGGCAACTATCAGGTAGATTTACTAACATCACACGGCTGCGACAGTACCGTAACCCTGAACCTGACCGTAAAAGACGCAATCCTGACGGTGCTCGACGAATCCATCTGCGACGGCTCCAGCTTTACTGTCGGCGGCATAGATTTCAGTACGGAAGGCCAGCACGAAGTGGTGCTTACCGCTGCCGATGGATGCGATAGCACCGTGACCCTGAACCTCACCCTGCTGGAAAACCCGGAAACGGTGCTCAACCCTTCCATCTGCCTGGGGCAGAGTTATACGGTAGGTTCTTCGAGCTTCGACCAGACGGGCACTTACACGGTCGTACTGCCCGCTGCCAACGGCTGCGACAGTACCGTGACCCTGAACCTGAACGTGCTCGGGCCCATCATCAACAACATTTCCCGGCAGATCTGTACGGGGCAAACCTATACAGTAGGTAATCAGGCCTTTGACATGCCGGGCAACTACTCCGTTACCCTGGTCAACAATATCGGTTGCGACAGTATCGTCAACCTCACCCTGGCCATTCGGGATGTACTACGCGATACGCTGGTGACTTCCCTGTGCGAAGGCGATAGTTACACCGTGGGTAGCGATACATATTCCACTACCGGTTTTTATGAAAATGCTTTTGTGACGGCACAGGGTTGCGACAGCGTTTTTTACCTCGACCTTACCATCGTCCCCACCCGCTACACCACGCTTGATGAAGAGATATGCGACGGTGAAAGTGTGATGGTGGGAGGCAACACCTATACGACTAGCGGCACCTTCGAGGAAATGTTGCTATCGGCAGAAACGGGTTGCGACAGCATCGTTACGCTCAACCTTACAGTGCTGGATGTGCCGGAAACCTTCCTCAATGAGCAGATCTGCGATGGCGAAAGCTTTGGGGTAGGCGCTTCAACGTATACTACTACTGGCAGTTATGCCGACACCCTTGTTGCCGCCAATGGCTGCGATAGTATCGTATTCCTGAACCTGCAGGTGCTGGACGTACCCACCACTATGTTAGATGAAGAGATATGCGATGGCGAGTCGTTCGCGGTAGGCAGCTCGGTTTATTCGGCCACGGGCGTTTATGTCGATACGCTGGTGGCAGCTAATGGCTGCGACAGTATCGTTACGCTGGATCTGCTGGTGAAGGACGTGCCGGAAACCTTCCTCAACGAGGAGATTTGCCAATTTGAGAGTTTTCAGGTCGGCAGTTCGGTGTACACGGCCTCCGGTAGTTATGTCGATGTCCTTACTGCCGCCAATGGCTGCGACAGCATCGTTAACCTGTCCCTTGTCGTGCATCCCATTAGGTACCGCGACCTGGATATCAGCATTTGCAACGGCGCTACGTATACGGTAGGTACTTCGAACTATAACCAGACGGGGGTCTACGTCGACACCCTGATCTCGGTAGTTACCGGTTGCGACAGCATCGTGACACTCGACCTGCATGTGACGGATTTCTATGAGATCAACCTTGTAGAAACGATCTGTGAAGGAGAAAGCTATACTGTGGGTTCTAATACGTATACCCAAACCGGTAACTATTCCGACAACTTTATTTCCTCCGATGGTTGCGACAGTATCGTCAACCTCGCCCTGACGGTACTGGCGCTGCGTTATGAAACGGTCGATGCCACGATCTGCGACGGCGAATCCTTTGCCATGGGAGGAATGGACTATTTCATTACGGGCACATTTGTCGATACGCTTACGTCGGTAGTTACGGGCTGTGATAGCATCGTGACGCTAAACCTCCTGGTAAACCCCGTTTTTGAAACCAACCTAACCGAAGAGATCTGCGATGGAGAGAGCTATCCGGTGGGCGGCTCTACCTATACGACAAGCGGTAATTACCAGGATATACTCACCGCATCCAACGGTTGCGACAGCGTAGTCAACCTGGCCTTGACGGTGCACCCTATACCGGTGACCAACCTGGCGGAAGTCGTATGCTTCGGCGATACCTACTCGGTGGGTTCATCAACCTATTCTGCCAGCGGCAGTTACCAGGATATACTGACCGCTGTGACGGGTTGCGACAGTATTGTCAACCTGGCCCTTACGGTGCGGCCAGAGATCACGACGGGGCTCACTCAGGTATTGTGTTATGGCGAAGATTTCACGGTGGGTACGTCTACGTATACGGCAAGTGGGATATACATGGATACGCTGGTATCGGCGGCAGGCTGCGACAGCATCGTGACCCTGAACCTGACGGTGCGGGCTGAGATCACTACTGATCTTACCCAGGAGATCTGTGACGGAGAAAGTTATACCGTCGGCACGTCCACCTACACCACAAGCGGGGTATACATGGATACGTTGCAATCGGTGGCAACGGGTTGCGACAGCATCGTGACACTGGGCCTGACGGTACACCCCATCCCGCAGACGGATCTGGTGCAGGAGATCTGCGACGGAGAGTCATTCTCGGTCGGCGGTTCCAGTTATACTACTACCGGCCAATACCAGGATGTGCTGACATCGGCCGTAACCGGTTGCGATAGCATCGTCAACCTGGCCTTGACGGTGCATCCTATCCCGGTGACCAACCTGACGCAAGTCGTTTGTTTCGGCGATACCTACTCTGTAGGCTCATCAACCTATGCGGCCAGTGGCAGCTATCAGGATGTGCTCACTGCCGCTACCGGTTGCGATAGTATCGTCAACCTGGCCCTTACGGTGCGGCCTCAGATCACCACGCAGCTCGCGCAGGTGGTTTGTTACGGCGACGATTTCACCGTCGGCACGTCTACCTATGCGGCAAGCGGGGTATATACAGATACGCTGGTGTCGCTGGCTACGGGCTGCGACAGTATCGTTACGCTCAACCTGACGGTGCGCAGCGAGATCACCACCAGTCTTACGCAGGAGATCTGCGATGGGGAAAGCTATAATGTAGGCGCCTCCGCCTATACCGTTAGCGGGGTATATGCAGATACGCTGATGTCGCTGGCTACGGGTTGTGATAGCATCGTAACGTTGGATCTGACGGTACACCCCATCCCGCAGACGGATCTGGTAGAGGAGATCTGCCAGGGAGAAACCTTCCCGGTAGGAGGTTCCGTATATACCACTACCGGCCAGTACCAGGACGTATTATCTTCGGTGGTGACGGGTTGCGACAGCATCGTCAACCTGGCGCTTATGGTGCACCCCATTCCGGTGGCCAACCTGGTTCAGGAGCTTTGCGATGGCGAGTCCATTACCGTCGGCACGTCCACTTATACCACTACCGGCCAGTACCAGGACGTACTATCGTCGGCCGTAACGGGTTGCGATAGTATTGTCAACCTGGCGCTTACGGTGCACCCTATACCGGTGACGAACCTGGTTCAGGAGATCTGCTCGGGAGAATCTTACACGGTAGGCGCGTCTACCTATTCGGCCAGCGGAAGCTACCAGGATGTGCTGACATCGGCCGTAACCGGTTGCGATAGCATCGTCAACCTGGCCTTGACGGTCAATCCCGTATATGACATCGTACTCGACGAAGATATTTGCGAAGGTGACAGTTTCCCGGTCGGTAACAACAGCTTCACGCAGGGCGGGACGTATACCGAAGTACTCAGTTCGGTAAACGGCTGCGATAGTGTGGTGACCCTGAACCTGAGCGTTTATCCCTGT
The DNA here is from genome assembly GCA_020636255.1 of Lewinellaceae bacterium. GTDB lineage: Bacteria > Bacteroidota > Bacteroidia > Chitinophagales > Saprospiraceae > JACJYE01. Next base: position 187,740 of record JACJYE010000003.1, on the reverse strand, counting down.
GCGCTTGAGTACGAAGTCGGGCAAACCAACATAAGTTGCTCAGGCATGGCCGACGGGAGTATTACCTTCGAGATGCAGGCCGGCACGCCGCCCTACCAGTATAGCTGGCACGCTCTGCCGTCAGGGCCCAGTGGCAGCGGTATGCTCGACGGAAACAACCTGGAGCAGTTGCTGCAGGGGCTGCCTGCCGGGCAATACCAGGTGAGCGTTGTAGACAGTTCGCCTTTCAGCGTGTCTACTACCTTTAACCTAACGCTTACCCAGCCCGACCCGATCGATATTTCCCTGTTGTTATCGCAGTACAGCAATTTCAACACCAGTTGTTACGGCGAATCGGATGGCTCGATCGATGCTACGGTAGTAGGCGGTACTCCGCCATACAATTACCACTGGAGTACCGGAGGCCGCCTGGAAGACCTGGATGGCCTGGCTGCCGGCTCTTATTCGCTGACGGTGAGTGACCAGCACGCCTGTCCCGATTCGGCCAGCGCTTTGCTGAATGCCCCCGCACCCTTGTCGGTGGCCCTGGAATCGATCGACCCGCCCTGTTACGGGGATGAATCGGGTATTATCATCGTCAATGGCGTGAATGGTGGTGTAGGGCCTTACCTGTATAGTATCGATGGTTCTGCCTTTGGCGGCGTTCCACAGTTCGGGCAGCTCGGTATAGGGGAACATACGGTAGAGGTCCAGGACGCCAACGGGTGCTTGTGGGAAGATCAGATGGAGATATACCAGCCGGAGCAGTTGGCCGTCGAGCTGGGCATTGACAAAGAGATCAAGCTAGGAGACAGCATACAGTTGTACGCTCAGACGACCTATCCGGTGACGATGTATCGGTGGGAAGCTTCGGACGACCTGAGCTGCCTCAACTGCCCGGACCCATACGCCCGGCCGTTCGAGTCGACGGCATTCAGTGTCCGGGTCACCGATGAGAACGGTTGTACGGCCTTCGACCGCATTACTGTATTTGTGGACCGGCGGCGCAACGTGTTTATCCCGAACGTCTTCTCGCCTAACGGCGATGGGCAGAACGACCGCTTTACCATCTTCACCGGCCCCGAAGCGGTGAATGTAAAATCATTCCTGATCTTCAACCGTTGGGGTGAGCCCATGTATGAGTTACACGATTTCGACCCGAACAACCCGGCTTACGGCTGGGACGGCACGCACCGCGGCGAGCTGATGAACGGTGGAGTGTATGTCTACATGGCCGAGATAGAATTCGTAGATGGGGTAACGGAATTATACAAGGGAGATATCCTGTTGTTGCGATGACCCCTGACGCCTTCTGAAGGTTTGGAAGCCCAACCGGCATAGCTGGTTGGGCTTCCCGGTTTTGGAGTGGCCTCCAAACAAGCTCTAAACCATTTATCCGGCGTTTTGTTTCATCCGGCGCAGCCATACAGGTATTTTGGCTGCGGGATGAATTAGAAAAGAGAAGGAGAATACCTGTCGCAAGTGGTTTTCCTTTTATTTCTTTGTAAAAGCTGCTAATTTATGTCCTTCACCAGCAAAGCAAATAGTGTGGATACCTTATCACCAAAAGATGACCCCACTGCCGAATCGCGCAAACGGGATCATATCGAACTGGCATTCCGTTCTCAGATAACGCAGAGCGGCCTGGACCGCCGTTTTTACTATGAGCCTTTGCTATCGGGCCATCCGAAGCGCGACAGCATGAAGCGTTTCCTTTTTCTGGGCAAGGCCATGCGCTCGCCACTATGGGTATCGAGCATGACGGGGGGCACGCAACTGGCGAAGACGATCAATCACAACCTCGCCCGCGCCTGCAAGGATTTCGGTATGGGCATGGGCCTGGGTTCGTGCCGGCCGCTGCTGTACAGCGATGAGCGCCTGGACGATTTTGATGTGCGCCACCTTATTGGCGATGATTTTCCGTTCTTTGCCAATCTTGGCGTTGCCCAGATCGAGGAGCTGATACAGGCAGGGCAGCTTCAGAAAGTGAGAGATCTGGTAAGCAAGCTACAGGCCGATGGGCTGATCATTCATGTCAATCCTTTACAGGAATGGCTGCAACCCGAAGGCGACCGCTTCAACCGCCCGCCTTTGCATACGATAAGCGATTTTCTTGAAAAAGTGGATATGCCTGTCATCGTGAAGGAAGTAGGGCAGGGCATGGGCTATGAAAGCCTGAAAGCATTGCTTCAGCTGCCTTTGGCTGCCGTTGATTTCGCCGCCAGCGGCGGCACCAATTTCGCTAAGCTGGAAATGTTGCGGGGGGAAGGCGACAAAGCTGCGATCTATGAACCGCTGGCCTATGTTGGGCATAGCGCTGAGGAGATGGTGCATTATACCAATGCCCTGGCCGAAGCGCTGGGCGAACGAATGCGGTGCAGGCAGGTGATCATCTCGGGCGGCATCAAGAATTTTCTCGATGGTTATTACCTGATCAATACGCTTAAGCTCAACAGCATCTATGGGCAGGCTTCGGAGTTTCTGCGGCATGCGCGGGGCAGTTACGAGCAGTTGTACGAATACGCCGATGCGCAGATACGGGGCCTGGAACTGGCTTCGGCCTTTCTGCGGGTAAGGCCCCGGCTTAGCCATGAATAAATAGAGATTGCAGGATACAATAAGGTACCATGAAAAAAACGATAAGCGGCTTTTCCAGGCTGAGTAAGGCGGAAAAGGTAGCCTGGGTCGCCGAACAATTCTTTCAGGGCCCGGAGCAGGCGGCTGAAGAGCTGAAGGGCTTCTGGCATCAGAATGAAGAGGTGCAGCGCGTGCTGGATGGGTTCAGTGAGAACACCATCAGCAATTATTACCTGCCGTTCGGAGTGGCCCCCAACTTTCTGATCAATGGCAGGGCCTACGCCGTGCCGATGGCCATTGAAGAAAGCTCGGTAGTGGCTGCCGCATCGAGTGCTGCCAAATACTGGATGAGCCGGGGCGGGTTCAAAGCGGAAGTCCTTTCCACCAGAAAACTGGGGCATGTGCATTTTATCTGGGAAGGCGACGTACAGAAGCTGCAGCGCCATTTCCAGGAACTGGAGGCCCGCTTGCGGCACGATGCGGCGCACCTCACGGCCAATATGGAGCAGCGTGGCGGCGGGGTGCTGGATATCCGGCTTCGCGATATGAGCCAATTGGAACCGTATTACTATCAGCTTGAAGTACACTTCGAGACCTGCGACTCCATGGGCGCCAATTTCATCAACTCGGTACTGGAGGAATTCAGCAGCACCTTGCAGATATTCGTGCAGGAGCATCCTGCCTTTGAGGGTGCAGAGCGGCAGCTGGAGGCCATCATGGCGATACTGTCCAATTACACGCCGGAGTGCATCGTGAGAGCCTCGGTAGAGTGCCCCGTGGAAGCGCTGGCCATAGGCCCCGACGACCCTATGTCGCCGGAGGAGTTCGTCAGGAAATTCACCAAAGCTGTGCGCATTGCACAGATCGACCCTTACCGGGCCACTACGCATAACAAGGGGATCTTCAACGGTGTGGATGCCGTAGTGCTGGCCACCGGCAACGACTTTCGGGCCATAGAGGCCTGTGGGCATACCTATGCGGCGCGCGACGGCCAGTACCGCAGCCTGAGCCATTGCACGGCCGAGAACGGCATTTTCCGCTTCTGGCTCGACCTGCCGCTTGCATTGGGCACCGTAGGAGGGCTAACACGCCTGCACCCCATAGCCCGGCGCTCGCTGGAAATGCTCGGCAACCCCAGTGCTCCGGAGCTGATGGGCATCATCGCTGCGACCGGCCTGGCGCAAAACTTCGCTGCACTGCGGTCGCTGGTCACTACCGGCATTCAGAAAGGGCACATGAAAATGCACCTCATGAATATCCTCAACCACCTGGCAGCCACCGAGCAGGAAGCCCGGGAAGCTGTCGGTTATTTCAGCGATAAAGCCGTATCTTTTACTGCTGTGCGGGAATTTCTGGCCCTGGCACGCCGGGAAGTGAGGGTAAAGGGTAAAGGGTAAAGGGTAAAGGGTATAAGGTTCCTGGTTTCTTCCGGACAGAACCAAGGCTTCAGAAATTAAGAACCATTTCCAGGAACGCTTTTAAAACAATACTACAGCTATCGAACAGGCCATTTACACCCACGGAAAACTGTTGCTCACAGGTGAATACTTCGTGCTTGACGGAGCGCTGGCCCTGGGCGTGCCGGTGCGCTTTGGCCAGCACTTGCGGGTAGTGCCTGTTATGGATAATGGCAGCCACCAGTGGGTGAGCCTGGGGTACGACGGCCTGCCCTGGTTTGAAGGGCGCTTTTCGCCGCAGGGCGCTTACCAGGGGGGCAGTGATGCCGGGGTAGGGGAGCGGCTGGAGGGCCTGTTCCAGGCCATAAAAAAGCAGCGTCCGGGCTTCTGGCAAGACAAGAGTGCATTGCGCTTTGAAGCGCGCCTGAGCTTTCCCCGGGAATGGGGGCTGGGCAGCAGTTCCACGCTCGTCGCTGCGCTGGGGTTGTGGGCGAAAGTAGACCCTTTCGCTTTGCTGGCCGATACCTTCGGCGGCTCGGGTTACGACCTGGCCTGTGCGTTATCTGGACAGCCTGTTTTATTCCAGCGCCGCGATGGCGTTGCTCATTACGTGGAATGCCCCTACAAGCCTCCCTTCGCCGGGCATATCTGTTTTGTATACCTCAACCGCAAGCAGGACAGCCGGTTAGGCATCGCCCGCTACCGGAAGCAGGTAAAAGAGCCGGCTGCAGCCGCAGAGGCGATCTCTTCACTCACCCTCAGGTTCCTTCAGGCCCGGAGCGCCGAGGCAGCCGCCCGCATTGTACAGGAGCATGAAACACTGGTGAGCCGGGCGTTGGGGCTACCCACCGTTAAGGAGGCGCTGTTCCCCGATTTTCCGGGCGCCGTAAAGTCGCTGGGCGCCTGGGGCGGCGATTTTGCTATGGCCATCAGCACGCAACCCGGAGAAATGACGCGGCAGTACCTGCGCAGCAAAGGCTATGAAACGGTGTTCACCTGGGCCGAGATGGCCTTGTAGCCTGGTCAATCCCACAATTCCTCGTAGATCTGTACCAGTTCCTGGTTGTCGGGGCTGATATCGAAGTCCATGTCCAGTATCGGTTTGGCCAGAAAGAAATACAGGATAGCTACAAGTACCAGGATCACCAGGGCCAGCAAGGGGAACATGCTGCCTGCCTGCTTGACATGTACGGCTACCGATAGTAAAGACAGTTTTTGGAAGGGCCTGCTGCCAGGCAGGCATTTTACGGCTCTGGGGCTGGCGCCGGCAGCGGCCTTTGAGGCTGAAGCATCAGGGTGTTTTTTCATCAGTACGGGTTTTAGGTGGTAAAAAAGCTGCTGCAAAGCTATGGTTTTCCGGCGCTGAGAAACAAGCGAGTATGAGTGGGCGGCTGGTTTTGTTTAGTGGGTGGTGTGTTGAACCATTTCGTTACAATTTGTATTTTTATAACAAATCAACCGTCGATGATCTCGGACATCAACAAGCTCGACCTTAGCAAGCGCTATACGTATGCCGACTATCTCACCTGGCAGTTCGATGAGATGGTAGAGCTTATCGGGGGTAAAATCTTTCGGATGTCGCCAGCTCCAGGGACTTCCCATCAGCGTTTATCAGGCAATTTGTTCCGCCTTATTGCCAACCATCTCCTTGGCCAGCCCTGCCAGGCTTTTGCCGCACCGTTCGACGTCCGCCTGCCCCCCGGCAGGCAGTCAGCTGGCCAGATCGACACGGTCGTGCAACCCGACATCAGCATCATCTGCGACCCTGATAAGCTGGACGAACGCGGCTGCCACGGCGCTCCGGACTGGATCGTTGAGATACTTTCCAAAAGCACCGCTTCCAAAGACCTCAACGAAAAGTACGCGTTATACGAGCACGCCGGTGTACGCGAATACTGGGTGGCGCACCCCCATGAGGGCACCCTGCTCATCTACCGCCTGCAGGCCGACGGGCGCTACCATCTGCTTCGCCAAACGCCTTTCACAAGGGATGAAAAAGCGCCTGTGGGGGTTTTCCCCGGGTTTGAGATCGGCCTGGATGAGGTTTTTGGGGAGTGAAGAGGGCTTCCCTTACCTGAATGGCCTCGTCTTTTCATCTATAAAGCATAAACCAGCACCTTCTTTCGAAACACCCGACAGGGCTCAAATATTTTCTATATATTTAATACCTGTATAATGCCCGAGGGCCTTTAACCCGCGTTCCAGCTTTTATCACTCCCCATTAAGAAAGACGTCATGAAGAAACTGGTTTTGCTCTTTCTGATCCTGAACTTTTATTCATTACAGGCACAAGATGCTTCCTGGCGGGATAAGGCCGAACCCCAGTTGTGGGAGCGTACGGCAGATGGCCGCATGGCGCCATTTTTTATCATTCTGGCAGAGCAGGCAAACCTCGACGGGGCCTATGCCCTGCGCGATAAACCGGCCAAAGGGGCGTTCGTTTTCCAGGCTTTACGCGCCCGCGCGGAGGCTACCCAGGAAAACCTGGCCGCCTTGCTGAAAGAACGCGGCGTCGAATACCGTCCGTATTATCTGGTCAATGCCATCAGGGTTGTCGGCGGGCGGCAGATACTGGAGGCCGTGGCCCGGAAACCTGAAGTGCGCAAGCTTATCTACGATGCTCCGGTACAATACCCCGCTCCTGTGGATAGCAGGCCGGACGAGGGGTTGGAGTGGCGCGCTGCAGAATGGGGCGTTGCGAAGATCAACGCCGACGATGTGTGGGCCCTGGGCTATTCCGGCCAGGGCATAATAGTTGGCGGGCAGGATACGGGTTACGATTGGGATCATCCGGCGCTGATCGGCCAGTACCGGGGCTGGAACGGCTCTTCGGCCAGCCACGATTACAACTGACACGATGCGATCCACCAACTCGATATCCATAATTCCGGCTCCAACCCCTGCGGCCTGGATTCCAGCGCGCCTTGCGACGATGACAGCCATGGCACCCACACTATGGGCACCATGGTTGGAGATGATGGCGGCGCCAATCAGATAGGCGTCGCCCCCGGCGCTCACTGGATCGGGTGCCGCAATATGGAGCGCGGCTGGGGCACCCTCAGCTCTTACCTTGAATGTTTTGAATGGTTCCTGGCGCCTTATCCCGTAGGCGGCGTGCCAGCCCAGGGCAATTCCGCTCTGGCGCCCCATGTGATCAACAACTCCTGGAGCTGCCCTCCGGATGAAGGGTGTAATACGGCCAACTTCAGCATAATGGAAACGGCAGTCAACAACCTCGTAGCGGCGGGTATCGTAGTCGTGGTTTCCGCCGGCAACAGCGGCCCTTCCTGTAGTACGGTGAATACCCCTGCCGCCATCTTTGAAAACAGTTTCTCCGTAGGCGCAACGAGCAGTAGCGACCTCATCGCCAGCTTCAGCAGCCGCGGCCCGGTGACGGTGGACGGTAGCGGCCGTATGAAACCCGATGTAGCGGCGCCGGGCGTGGGCGTGCGTTCGGCTACGATCGGCACGGGGTATTCGATAAAGAGTGGTACGAGCATGGCTGGCCCGCATGTGGTTGGGGCCGTGGCCCTGCTTCTGTCGGCAAAACCGGAAATGGCCGGCAATGTGGGCGCCATTACCGGCATGTTGAAAAACACTGCCCTGGGGCTTACGGCCAGCAATGGCTGCGGCGGCGACGGCCCCGAGGCCATCCCGAACAATACTTATGGGTATGGCCGCATCGACGCTTTGGCCGCAACAGCGTCGGCCCTGCCTGTCGAGCTGCTTGATTTTTACGCCAGAGTACAAAATGAGCAGGTGCGCCTCTACTGGCGAACGGCGCAGGAATCGGGCAACAGCCACTTCGAGATCTGGCGCCGGGGCACAGCCGAAGCATCCTGGAAGCTGATCGGCAAAATGCCGGGCAAAGGTTATATCCAGCAGGAAACAGCTTATGCGTTTATCGATGAGCGCCCTTCCCCCGGCCCCAACTATTACCGCCTGCGACAGGTGGATTTCGATGGTAAAGAAAGCTGGTACGGCCCTGTATCCGCGGCCTTTGAGCCCGTTGTGCCCATGTTGCGCCTCTGGCCGGCGCCGGCCCACGAGCGGCTCTATGTGGAATGGGCAGGCAGCGAGCCGCCGGGGCAGTGGCGACTGAGCACGGCCAGCGGTATCCTCCTGCCATTACCGCCGCCGCCGGGGCCGGGGCATTATACGGCCGAACTGGACGTCAGCGGGCTCCCGGCGGGCCTGTATTTTCTCCAGGTTGAGTTCGCCGGCGAGGTGAAGGCCGCGCGCTGGTTAAAGGAATAGAGGAGGCGAATAACATCCGTCTCCAATTCCGTATCAATGGCCGAAAAAAACATTGACTTTGGCTTCAAAGGAGGATCTTGAGCCAACTTTACAAAAAAATGATGCCAAATGCAGCCTTTGTAAAAGGCTGTTGTCTTTAGCTATTGGCGCGAGCCGTACAGGAAATATGCCCTACTGCTATGAAGAGATCACCCGCTGTTTTTCTGTTTTTCTTCATATTAATCCTTCATTCCGCCTTTGCGCAGGAACAAGATTCCATTCCCAGAAAAATTTATGAGACCAGGGCTGTCACTGGTGAACCACCTGTCATAGACGGGAAGCTGGATGATGAGGCCTGGCTGAGCGTCGGCTGGGGCGGCGATTTTGTCCAGCGCTCTCCCTATGAGGGTAAGGCCCCAACGCAGAATACCCAGTTCAAGATCCTGTACGATGCCAGGTATCTCTACATCGCCTTTCGTTGTTATGATACAGAGCCGGACAGCATTGTAAAGCGCATGTCGAGGCGCGACGGCTTCGAAGGGGATTGGGTGGAGGTCAATATCGACAGCTACCACGACAAGCGGACCGCTTTTTCGTTTACGACCTCCGTTTCCGGGGTAAAAGGCGATGAATTCATTTCCAATAATGGCGGAAACTGGGATACCAGCTGGAACCCGATATGGAACACCAAAACTAATGTAGATTCACTGGGTTGGTCGGCGGAAGTACGCATTCCGTTGAGCCAGTTCAGGTATGGCAACAAGGAAGAGCAGGTATGGGGGTTGCAGTTCACCCGCCGCGATTTCAGGGAGGAATCGCGTTCGGTGTGGCAGTTCATACCGCAGAACAGCGGCAACTGGGTCAGCAGCTTCGGCGAATTGCGGGGGCTTGAAGGGATCAAGCCGCAAAAGCAGATAGAGATACAGCCCTATATCGTTGCACAGGCGGAAACCTTCGAAAAAGAAGAAGGCAACCCTTTTGCGACGGGTTCCGACTATAAATTCACCGGTGGTGTCGACGGCAAGGTCGGCCTGACCAGTGACCTGACGCTCGACTTCACCATCAACCCCGATTTCGGGCAGGTCGAAGCGGACCCTTCGGTGCTCACCCTTGACGGGTTCAGGATATTTTTCTCCGAACGCCGGCCATTTTTTGTAGAGAACCGCAACCTCTTCGACTACGGTTATACCTATGCGGAAGCCGGCGGGCCTTTCACTTCCGACAACCTTTTCTATTCCCGGCGCATTGGCGGAAGCCCGCATGGTTCGCCGGATCTGCAAGATGGCGAGTATGCGGATGTACCGGATTTCACGGCCATTCTGGGCGCGGCAAAATTCAGCGGCAAGACGAAAAGCGGGCTGGGCATTGGCATCCTCGAGAGCGTCACGTCCAGGGAAACGGCGCGCATCGATTTCAATGGGGAGCGCAGGAATGAGGTAGTCGAACCGCTCACCAATTACTTTGTGGGCCGGGTGACCCAGGATTTCAACGAAGGTGAAACGGTCGTCGGCGGGATCTTTACGGCCACCAAACGCGATCTGGACGGTACCGGCCTCGATTTTCTCCGCAAGGATGCGTATACCGGCGGCATCGATTTTCAGCATTGGTGGAAAGGGCGCACCTGGCTCCTTACGGCCAATGGCGTATTCAGCAGAGTGGATGGCAGCGCGGAAGCTATACTGAACACCCAGACTTCCTTCGAGCACCTGTTCCAGCGCCCCGGCGCCAAACATGTCGAGGTCGACAGTGCGGCTACCTCGCTGGTGGGTACCGGCGGCATGGTCAAGGTGGGCCGCCTGAATAAGAAATGGATGCTGGAAACGGGCGTTACCTGGCGTTCGCCCGAGCTGGAGCTCAACGACATCGGCTTCATGACCAACACGGACGAGATCAACTACTTCCTCTGGACGGGTTACCGCTGGACGGACCCATTTTCCATATTCCGCAGGTTGCAGCTGAACTACAACCACTGGCTACGATGGGACTTTGGAGGCAACAACCTTTATCAGGCGGTGAATACCAACCTCCACGCCACGTTTAAAAACTTCTGGGGCCTAGGTGGCGGCGTAACCTATGAGAACAAGGATATCTCCAACAACGCATTGTTCGGAGGGCCGGTGCTCAGAAGGTCCAAAGGCATTGCGCCCTGGTTCTACTTCTATTCAGACCAGCGCAAAATCGTGCAGTTCCAGGCCAACTGCTTCTTTGCCCAGGGCTTTGAAAAGGGCGACCCAAGGACCGTTCACATAGAGGACTATTCCATCTGGGTAGGTATACAGCCCACCAACGCTCTGAATTTCTCGGTAGGGCCGGGTTACAACCGGAACGAACGCAAGATACAATACGTTACCGGCCTGGATTTTCAGGACGATACCCGTTATATCGCAGGCACCGTAGACCAGCGGACCTTTTCGGCCACCTTCAGGCTCAATTACAGCATTACGCCCGACCTGACCTTGCAGTACTACGGCCAGCCTTTCATCTCCAGAGGGCGCTACGAGGACTACAAATACATCACCGACCCGATGGCGGAGTCTTTTGACGGCCGTTTCCATCTTTATTCCGATGCCGAGATCGGATACGATGCTCAGGATGAGGAATTCGAAGTAGACGAGAACCTCGACGGTGTAGCGGATTATACGTTTTCTGAGCCGGATTTCAATTTCATCCAGTACCGCTCCAACATGGTGGCCCGCTGGGAATACACTCCCGGGTCGGAACTTTTCCTGGTCTGGTCGCAGGGCGTCACCAATATGGGCAATCCCGAAGATAAACTGATCCCCAGCCTGACGGATAACCTTTTTTCCGAAAAGGCCCGGAATATCTTCCTGCTGAAGCTGACATACCGCTTTCTGAGGTAAGAAAAAAAGGCAGGCCGGGCCATTATTGGGTGACGAACTTTATAAAAGCGCAAACCTCCTTTGTTTTTATCTGTTATCCTTCATAGATTTGATCTAAATAACACAGGATACAGTAAAAAGGAACAGATAATGAACAATCCCGTAACCAAGAGCCCTGTAATGCTCTATACCGAGCAGACGCCCAACCCGGAGTCGCTCAAGTTTGTAACCAACCGGATGTTGTTCCGCGGGACGGCTGATTTTCGCGACCAGGAAATGGCCCTTGAATGGTCGCCCCTGGCTACGGCCCTTTTTGAACTACCCTATGTCAAAGGCGTATATATCTGCAACAACTTCGTGACCATCACCAAGGAGATGAATTACGAGTGGGCTGACCTCATGCTCAAACTCAAGGAGTTTGTCAAAAAATACGTGGAAGATGGCGGTGAGATACTCAAGGAAGGCTTCGAGGAGGCAATGGCCAAAATAGAGGAAGAGCGCGGCGCCGGTTATGAGTACAGCGGTGATGATGTGGAGATCGTCAAAAAGATCAGAGACCTGATCGACACTTACGTCAAGCCGGCCGTTGAAATGGATGGCGGCAATATCGAGTTCAAACTCTGGGATAAAGGTACAGTGGTGCTCACCATGCAGGGCGCCTGCAGCGGCTGCCCGTCCTCTACGGTTACCCTTAAGGCCGGGATCGAAGGCATGCTGAAACGCATGGTGCCGGAAGTCCAGGACGTAGTGGCGGAGATGGGGTAGGCCCGGCCCGGGATCGCGTGTTTGTAGCCGCATTCAACAACCAGCGATCAACAATCCATTCACAAGGTAAAAGGCCGCTGTAATACGGCGGGAGAGAAGGCCGTTTCCACTCTGTAACGGCTGGTAGGTGACAGTTTGTCGAGGCTGAGCTGGAGTTTGCTCAGGCGTAGCCGGAAAAAAGAATCGGGCAGGTTGCTGACGGGGTTTTGGTCGAGGCTGAGTTCGCGCAGCAGTGGAAGCTGGCCGATCGTTTCAGGCAAGCTGCTGAGCTGGTTGTCGGGCAGGAAAAGGCGGGAAAGCCCGGTAAAAAGGCCAAGCCCCTGCAGTTGCAGGGGGCGGAAGCCACTTAGGTGGAGGTGCTCAAGCAAAGGGGCGTGGCGCCAGCCCGAGGCCCATTGCTCGATCGAAATACCGACCTTTATTTTCTCCTTATCTGCATGTATCCCCAGCCGGTAGGCCGGCACTTCCCCGAGGAAATTGCGGAGTTCGTCTGCAAAAAAGCCTTCCTGACAGCGGATGTCGAGCTGTGCCAGTGGGCGAATATGAGGCGCCAGGGCCGCCAGCAAACCGGGCCGCCAGGCCTCAATGTGAAGTTTGCGGATATCCTGTAGTAAGCCTGGTTGGCGGGATAGCGTCTTTTCCAGTAGTTCAATATCTTCGATGGGGCCGAGCCACAGGTATCCCTGCGGGTTTTCTTCCCGGCTTTCCACGGGGGTGTGTTCCAATAGCTTTAAAGTGTGTTCGCTCAACACCACGGGTTGTTTTCTGGCGTAGTATAACCAGGCCCTGGCCTGTTGGGCGTGCTCCGGTGCGTACAGTCCTGACAGGTGGGGCTCCGAGCTGAATACGGGCAGGCCCTCGGATTTGGCGGCCATACAGAAACGATAAGCCGAAAACCCATGGAACCTCGCTTGAACGGCGCCCAGGTAATAATCAGATTCAGGCCTGCTCATCGTCCTGGCAAAAGGTGCAGGCAACCATGAAGCTGCGCAAGCAGAAAAGCGGGAAAGCCCTTCTCGCGTGGCGATGCGCCAGCCCAGCAGGAAAGCTTCCAGCAAGAGGTTGCTCATGCCCCCGGCGCCGATCAATTCAAGGGCCAGCTCCAAACTTTCGGGGTGGCTCAGCAGGCGGGCAATATTGGCCTGCCGCAGCGACGCTGCCGGGCCGTTACCCAGCAGGTGGAACTGGCGGCCTGCCAATTCTAATAGCGGAGGCGCGACCCTGCTTTCTTCCAATACGAGCGGTGCATCAGGGACGAGGGTTGCGTTGCCCTTCCCCTGTATCACTAGCCCGGCCTGCCCTGCATCCGGGCCATCAACCAGTTCAAACCCCATTTTCTGCATGACGAACCGCAGCGCGAGCTCATCGGCTTGGAAAGGGCCGGCCAGGTAGGCACGGCACGGCTGAAGGACGGCGCATTTTTTTAATAATTCCCAATATGTTTCCATTTCGTAACGATTTGGTACTCTTTATTGGCCAGGCCTACTTAGTAAAAGTACCTAAACCTACATGGGTAGATGCCGATCCAGGTGAAAAAAATCCCCAAAAAAACCCAATAGAACGATTGCAAAAAGCAGGAAATTGCCCAGGTGGAATATTAATTAAAAAAAATTTCATATAGGAATTTTATCAGTTTAAAAATTTGTTTATATACCTGAAAAACTTACATTTGCACTACCCCAGTCAAGCTACTGACAAATATTTGCCCCTACAATTCACACCAAGCAAACAGCCCACTGAGAAAACGCTTTTTTCCTGCATTTTAAATGGCGAAGCCATAATCTCATTCAGACGTCCTTTCTAAACCCTAACCAGCATTGCGCTAACCTACGTATTGCTCTTCTGCTTTGAGCAGAGGCTGTAATGCTATTAAAGCCGGATTAAGGACAGAACTATAGATTTTTAACCAAAAACCGATTAACACATGAGATGCACCCTAACTGCCTTAGGGCTGGTAGCCTTTTGTATTGGCTACGCCCAGGCACAGCTCCAACCCGCAGAGCTGGTAAACACAATCAAAACACAGGGACTTGCTTTCGAAGAACACGCGCTTTTCAGGCCTTCCCAACAAGACGATCCCGCGCTCTCCCGGAGGCTGGACGACTACGACGTCCTGGAGTTGGACGACGAAGCCCTTACACAGCTGATATTCGAGCATCCGGATCACTTCAGCCTCTCTCTGCCCAAGTCGGGCCGTAGCCAGCCTCTGGAACTGGAACTGGTCGCCGTCAGCCCGCTTTCGGTTGGGTTCTCCGCTGTGCTGGCATCGTCGGGCCGGCCGGCCAAAACCCTTTCCGGGCGCCACTACCGCGGTGTTGTCAAGGGTGAAGCCGGTTCGGTAGCGGCCTTCAGCTTCTTCGAAGGCGAAGTTATGGGGGTACTGAGTTCGAAAAGCCTGGGCAATCTCGTGCTGGGCGCGATGGGTAAGGAGCGTTCGGCCGGGCAGTATGTGCTTTACAACGACCGCAGGGTGTTGTCCGAACAGAACTTCGACTGCGCTACGCCCGACGACGGGCCGGATTACAGGCCCGGGCAACTGGAAATGCCTATAGGCTACAGGGATCCCGGCGACTGTGTGCGCATCTATCTGGAAGTTGACAATGATATCTATCAAAACAAAGGTGGCGCAAGCGGGACGACGAATTATATCACCGGCCTGTTCAACCAGGTAGCAGCCCTTTATGCTAATGAGAACATCAACGTCACTTTATCGGAGATATACCTTTGGGATACGCCCAGCACGTACTATGGGAGCGACAGCTATACTCTGTTGACCCAGTTCGTCAGCCAGCGGCCATCATTCAATGGCGACCTTGGGCAGTTGCTGTCGTACAAGGCGAGCGGAGGTATCGCTTATCTGTCCGGCCTGTGTAACCCCTATGCGCCAAAGCACAGTTTTGCCAGTATTAACAGTACGTACAGCGCCGTGCCGGCCTATTCCTGGTCGGTCATGGTCATCACGCACGAGCTGGGGCATCTCTTCGGTTCCAAGCACACCCATGCCTGTGCCTGGAACGGCAACAACACCGCCATTGATGGCTGCGCAGGTTACGTAGAGGGTTCCTGCCCCAACCCGGGTTATCCTTCGGGAGGCGGCACCATGATGTCGTACTGCCACATCACGAGTGTGGGCATCAATTTCAGTAATGGCTTCGGGCCACAGCCCGGCAATGTCATTCGCAATGCTGTGATCAATGCCTCCTGCCTGCAGCCCTGCGACAACGGCGGCGGTGGCGGCAACCCTCCTCCCGGCGATGATGGCTGTGAGGGCCAGGAGATGGCCCTGTCCATTACCCTCGACCAATACGGGTCGGAGACCACCTGGGAAGTGCGTGATACCAATGGGCATGTGCTCTATGCCGGCGGCCCTTATGCCGACGGCGCCAACGGCTCTGAAGTGGAGCAGCCGCTTTGCCTGGAAGAAGGCTGTTATGTGTTCGAGATCTTCGACGCTTATGGCGACGGCATTTGCTGTGAGTTTGGGCATGGGTACTATAGCCTCACCGATAGCAGCGGCCATGTTGTCGCTTCGGGTGGCGCTTTCGGCGATAAAGATTCGACCTTTTTCTGCCTGCCCTTCGAGCCGGACAGCACGAGCTGCCTGGAGGTTGACTTCAACGACTTTGAGATCCTCTCGTTCGGGGGCCCGCAGGATGCCGGGTATTATCAGCTGATGAACGACGGGGAGATACTCCGGATCGGCAATAATGCCTGGAAATCTATTTCGCTGAAATACGAGGTTACCCCCCAAACCGTGCTGGAGCTGGAGTTCGCTTCCAGCCGGCAGGGAGAGATCCACGGCATCGGGTTTGACGACAACAACAGCATTTCCGCCAACAGGACATTCCGCCTGTACGGCACTCAGGACTGGGGCATCGGCGCTTTCGACAACTACTCTGGCGGCGGCGCCTGGGTAAGGTACACCATACCCGTAGGGGAATACTACACCGGCCGTTTCGACCGGCTGTTCTTCGCTGCCGACTACGACCGTTATCCCTATAACAGCAATGCGTTCTTCCGCAATATCAAGATCTATGAAGGCGCCGGCTGTGAAGGGACAGATGCCATATTCAGCCCTCCGGCCCTGGAGCTCACTACAATGAATACACCTTCCGCTTTGCGGCTTTATCCCAACCCCACCAGCGACTGGCTGGTGCTGGATCTCCAAAGCGGGGAGGAAGGGCAGGCCAGCATCCAGTTGTTTTCCGTTACCGGGCAGCTTATCGATGAGCAGCGCCTGGGCGTACTACCCGGCCCTAACCAACACCGCCTGGATGTATCTGCCCTGCCCGCCGGAGCTTATCTGTTACGCATGATAGTCGGGGAGCAACAATTTACAGAGCGTTTCAGCATTACGCAGCACTAGCAGCTTGTCTGGAGAGAGCTATGCTTCCTTTTGGCGCCACCTTTTACCCCCCTACATGGCGCCGGTGGAAGCTGAGGAGGGCGCCAGTATCTGCCGGCGCCCTCCAAAGGAACACTGTTTCACAACATGGGATGTTAATGCCCTGCTGCTTCGGTGGCAGGGCTTTTTTTGCTTTCACTTCCACCCAAAACCCTGTACCATTTTTTCAAAAATATCATTGTTCTGGTAGATACCGGCGAAGGCCCAGGCGCCAGGCCCATAGGCGTATACGGGAATGAGGGTAGCCGAGTGGCCGCCGGTAGAGAAAGTAGGCTTAATGTGGTTGTAATCGCGCTGCATACGTACTTCGGCAGCGGAAAGCGACATGCCGCCGGTTTCGTGGTCGGCGGTGACGATGACGAGGGTATTCCCTTTTTTTGCAGCAAAGTCGAGTGCCACGCCGATCGCTTTGTCAAAATCCTTTACTTCTTCGATCACGTAATCTGCGTCATTATTGTGGCCGCCCCAGTCAATCTGAGAACCTTCAACCATGAGGAAAAAGCCGTCTTTGTCCTGGCTCAGGTAATCGAGCGCCATTTGTGTGGCCTGCGGCAGGAAATCACCCCGGCCTTCCTGCATTTTGGGCAAGCCATCGGGAGCGAGCAGGTAACCGTATTTTTTGGAAATGGAAAGCAGCTCCGAGCTGTTGAGGCTGGTAGTGTCGACTGTAAACCCTGCCTCTTTGAGCTCGCCCAGCACATCGCGCCCATCTTTGCGGTGGTGGAAGAACTGCAGGCCGCCTCCGGCAAAGAAGTCCACTGGTGAGGAGGGAAGCTGCGTGGCGATCTCATCCTGCTGGTCGCGGAAAGGGACGTGGGCAAAAAAAGCGGCCGGCGTAGCATGCGTGATAGCAGAGGTCGCTATGAGCCCGGTGCTCAAGCCTTTTTTTGCCGCCATCTCCAGGATGGTCTCTCTGGAGATGGTATCATCGTCTACGCCTATGGCGGCGTTGTAGGACTTGTAGCCCGTGGAGAAGGCGGTGGCGCCGGCTGCCGAGTCGGTTATCAGTTCGTCGGTAGGTTTATTCTGGTGGAGGCCGATGATGGGGAAACGCGAAAAGCTGGGCGTCCCGTTTTCGTAGTAGTAGGCCGTCGACATTTGCGTGAGGCCCATACCGTCGCCGATGAGCAGGATGACGTTCTGGGCTTTCTTGCCGGCGCCGAATTGCTGAAGGTGCCGGTTACATCCTGCGCCGAACAGGAGCGCCACGGCCAGGATAACGGTTTGGTAGTATTTCATGTCTTTTTGGTTTGGTAGCCGCGCCAAATATAAAGTTTCAATGTCTCTTCAATGTTAAATTGCGGCCACGGATCTTCCTTTTTAACCTGAAGCGAAAAAAACCGGCCGTATACATGGTGTAAAACCTGCGTAAAAGATTGGGTGGGGTTTGAGAAATACAGGCCGGCTGTCGTAACTTGGAGCTGCATAAAAAAAATCAGCCATGAAAAAAAATGCATTAATGATGATCGGCCTGTTCGCTCTGTTGTTCACCTTCAGCTCCTGTGGCGGTGGCGGTGACACTTCTTCCTCGGAAGGAGCGACGGCTGAAAAGCCCAAATCCATGATCGCCGAGCCGGAAGCACCTATCGAAGTATCAGCTGATGGCAGCACCGTAACGGCCAGGCTTACCGGCGACGACATGATGAAATACAACCTGAACAAGATCGAAGTGAAGGCCGGCCAGAAGATCAATCTTACCCTTACCCATACCGGCAAGATGAAAAAGGAAGTGATGGGCCACAATTTCGTGCTCCTGAAACCAGGTGTCGATGTCGATGCTTTTGCTACCGAAGCGACTAAACATAAGGACTCGGATTATATCCCCACCAACATGGAAGGCGATATTATCGCACATACCAGCCTGGTAGGCGGTGGCGAGTCCACCTCCGTATCTTTTGACGCGCCGGCGCCGGGTACTTATAAGTACATTTGCTCCTTTCCGGCGCACCACATTACCATGAATGGTGAGTTGATCGTCAACTAATACCGGCAGACAGGAGGCGCCCCACACAGCTTCATTTAGCGGCGCCTCCTCTTTCCTTTAGAGCTTGTTTGGAGGCTCCGCCACGACGGCATTTCGTCCACGGACGAAACCCGTGGCTGTTCTGTTTACGCCCTTTGGGCGAGACGGCCGGCTCCGCCACTGCGGCATTGGATGTCCGCTGGCCTTTAAACCTTTACCCTTTACCCTTTACCCTTGCCCTTTACCCTTGCCCAGCAGCCGCTCCAGCGCTGCCTGCACTTTATCGAAGGGGAAGCCCTGTATTACCTTTTTCATTTTTAGGCCTATCTCTTCCAGGCATAGGTTGCCGATGCTTCCTTCGTGGGTATGCCGGAGGGTTTCCGGCGCCTGAAAGCCCCCCTCGGCGATCTGCCGGCCCACCTGCTGGTATGCTTCCCGGAAGGGCACGCCCCTCAGCACCAGTGCATTCACCGATTCTACGCTGAAGAGGTACTGGTAGCGCTCGTCGTCCAGGATGTCGGGGTTTACCCGGGCCTGGGGCAGCGCGTAGGCCAGTATGGACAGGCATTCCTTGAGGTGGTTGATAGCGGGGAAAATGGCTTCCTTGAGCAGCTGGAAGTCGCGATGGTAACCCGACGGCAGGCTGTTGGTAAGCGCGGCCACCTGTGCGGGCAGGCTTTGCAAATGATTGCAGCGCGCGCGGATCAGCTCGAAAACATCAGGGTTTTTCTTGTGTGGCATGATGCTGGAACCCGTCGTCAATTCGTCAGGAAACGAGAGGAAAGCGAAGTTCTGGCTGACGTACAACACTACATCAGATGCCAGCTTGCCGAGGGTATGTGCCAGGGCCGCCAGGGCGAAACTCAGGAAGAGCTCCGATTTTCCCCGCCCCATCTGGGCGTGCACGACGTTGTAGTTCAAGTCTTCAAACCCTAGCAGCTTCGTCGTCATTCGCCTGTCGAGGGGGAATGACGTGCCGTAACCTGCAGCCGAGCCCAGGGGGTTTTGGTTCACGGTATGGTAAACGGCCTGAACCAGGCGCAAACCATCGGCCAGCGATTCGGCATAGGCGCTGAACCACAGCCCGAAGCTGGACGGCATGGCCGCCTGAAAGTGGGTATATCCGGGCAATAATACGTTTTTGTGCTTTTGCGCCAGGCCCATCAAACAGCTAAAGAGCGCTTCCGTAAGCTCGGTTATCTGTTGTAGTTCGGCACGAAAGTACAATTGTAAGTCGACCAGCACCTGGTCGTTGCGGGAGCGGCCGGCATGTATCTTTTTCCCGGCCTCTCCCAGCTCGCGCGTCAGCAGCAGCTCCACCTGAGAGTGGATATCCTCCACGCCTTCTTCGATATTTAATTCTCCGGCTTCAGCCTTTCGGTAAAGCTGTCGCAGGGACTGGGTAAGGGTATTCCGCTCCTCTACTGTCAGCAGCCCGATGTGCTGCAGCATCTGGATGTGCGCCAGGGATCCGAGAATGTCATACGGCGCCAATAAGCGGTCCAGCAGCCTGTCTTGTCCTACCGTAAAGGCTTCTATTTGCTGGTCGACGGTATAGTTTTTTTGCCAGAGTTTCATGGTGGTTTTACAGTTATATGGTACAAGGTAAGGAGACAGCGTACAAATACGGTGGGCGCTTAGGGTTCTCCTCTCCGTCACCCAATCTCCCCCTCACCCAATCTGGGCGCACTTGCCGGCGAAAGTATCGAGCAGTTGAATGTACGTATTTATACCTGCTTCCACTTCACTGAGCAGTATAAACTCATCTGCCGTGTGGGAGCGGGCGGAGTCTCCGGGGCCGATCTTGACGGTCGGGAAAGGGCAGAGGGCCTGGTCCGACAGGGTAGGGGAGCCGAAGGTGTTTAGCCCCAGCTGGCGTGCAGCCTGTACGATGGCATGCCCTTCCGGGATACCGCTGGGGTTCAGGCGCATGGAGCGGGCCTTCAGCTCGGCCCGGGTATGTTGCTGCAGGATATCGAACACCTCCTGGTTGGTGTAACACTCCTGGGTGCGCACATCGATGACGTAACGACAGGTATCAGGCACCACGTTGTGTTGATGGCCTGCCTCGGCCTGCGTCACTGTGGCCTTCACCGGCCCCAGGCTGGGCGACACTTTTTCAAACCGGTACTGCCGTATCCAGTTAATGTCCTCCAGTGCCAGGTAGATGGCGTTGACGCCTTCGTCGCGGGCAGCGTGTCCGGCTTTTCCGCGCACCACCGCGTCTATCACCATCAGCCCCCGCTCGGCGATGGCCAGTTGCATCTGCGTCGGCTCGCCGATGATGCCGAGTTTCGGCGTAGGGATTTCCGACAGGATAGAAGCGATGCCATTGGCTCCGGAGACTTCTTCTTCGGCCGTTGCCGCCAGGATGAGGTTAAAAGGCAGCTCGCGCGAATCGCAGAAAAACAGGAATGCCGCTATCAGCGCTACCAGCGGCCCGCCGGCGTCATTGCTACCCAGGCCGTAGAGCGCGCCCCCTTCCACGACAGGCTCAAACGGATCGCGCTGCCAGCCTGCAGCGGGCTTTACCGTGTCGTGGTGAGAATTGAGCAGGACGGTGGGGTTCATTTCCTGCCAATGGCGGGAACGGGCCCAGACATTATTACCGCTGCGTTCTACAGGAATGCCGCGTTGCTGGAAAAAACCTTCGATCAGCCTGGCCGTGCCCGCTTCTTCCCTCGAAAAAGAAGGCGTAGCGATGAGCTGACGCAGCAAGGCGATAGCTTCTTCGGACAGCTTGTTATCCATGGCCATTATTTGGGGAAGTCTGTAGACAGCAGCAATTGCGTAGCTGTGCCGTTGGCTATCGACTTCCGGCTTCCCACCTGTACCGTAGCCACATGGGACTCCAGTGCCCGGAAGGCGTTGTCCAGTTTCGGCAGCATTCCTGCATGGATGTTGCCCAGCTCTTTATGGATGGTATAACTTTCGGGATCCAGGTAAGCGATCAGGGAGTCCGGGTTGTCGACGTTGGCCATAACACCGTCCTTTTCGAAACAGTAATACAGGTGCACCTGATACAGCGGGGCCATCGCGATAGCCAGTTCGGCGGCAATGGCATCGGCATTGGTATTCAGCAGCTGCCCCTGCCCGTCGTGGGTAATGGCGCAGAAGGTGGGTACGAAGCCGGCTTCCAGCAGTGTTGACAATGCTTTGGTGTCGACTTTTTTCACATCGCCTACCAGGCCATAGTCGACTTTACCTACCGGCCGTTTGCCGGCAAGGATGATGTTGCCGTCGGCGCCGCTCAGGCCCAGGGCGTTGCAGTGCATAGCGTGGAGCATGCTCACCACTCTTTTGTTTTCCAGCCCGGCATAAACCATCGTTACTACTTCCAGGGTGGCGGCATCGGTGATGCGCCGCCCTTCTGCCATACGAGTTTCTATGCCCAGCGTTTTGCTGAGCTGGCTGGCGCGCCGCCCACCGCCATGCACCAGCAGCTTTCTGCCGGGCAGGTTGCTGAAAAAGGCGAGGGTTTGTTCCAATTGCGCCGTTTCTTCCAGTATGGCGCCTCCGATCTTGAACAGGTGAAGTGTTTCTTTCATGCTACGTCGTGTGCGTTCCGGTTATACAATAGTATCGTTTTTTACAGCGCCTCGCAAATATCCTTGAGCACGGCCATAGCAGCATAGGCCCGGTTGTTCGCCTGTTGGATGGCCAGCGAGGCCGGGCTGTCGAGCACGGCGTCGGCCACGATCACGTTGCGGCGCACCGGCAGGCAGTGCATGAACTTGCCGTTGTTGGTATGCGCCATCTTTTCCGGCGTGATCATCCAGGAAATATCCTGATTCAGGATCTGGCCGTATTCCCGGTACGACGACCAGTTTTTGGCGTAAACGAAATCGGCGCCGGCCAGGGCCTTGTCCTGGTTGTATTCGATGGCCAGTCCACTGCTGAATTCATTGGCAAGTTCGTAGCCTTTGGGATGGGTAACAACGAGTTCCACATCCGCCATTTTCATCCATTCTACGAAAGAGTTGGCCACGGCCTGTGGCAGCGCGCGCGGGTGTGGCGCCCATGTCAGTACGACTTTTGGCCTGTGGGCCGGGCGGTATTCTTCCAAAGTTACCCAATCAGCAAGCGATTGCAGAGGATGCCGGATGGCCGATTCCAGGCTAATGACCGGCGCCGTAGCGTGGCGTATGAACTGTCGTAAAACGAAATCGGAATAATCGCGCTCCCGGGCGGCCAGGGTGGGGAAGGTGCGGATACCGATGATGTCGGCGTACTGGCTGATGACCGCGGCGGCTTCTCTGATGTGTTCGGCCTTATCGCCGTCCATCACCGCCCCGTCTTCGAACTCCAGCTGCCAGCCCTGGCCGGCATTGTATTCGATGACGTACATACCCAGCTCTAGCGCCGCTTTTTCCGTACTCAGGCGGGTGCGCAGGCTAGGGTTAAAAAACAACATCACGATGGTTTTACCGGCGCCGATGCCTTTGAGGCTGCCCACCGGCGCATGTTTGAGCTTGAGGGCGCTCTCCACCAGCGCTTTGGGGTTGGCTACGTCGTGCACGGAGGTGAACTGCTTCATGTCGTTGAGGCTTTCAGCATTTTGGAAAGAACGGCCGACAGCTTTTCCAGGAAGCGGGAAGCCTCTTCGCGGCTCAGGCTAAGGGGTGGCAGCAGGCGCAGCGTCCGGGGGCAGGAAGCCGAACCGGTGAAGACGTGTTCTTCGAACAGCAGTGCCTTTCGCAGGGCGCCCACCGGAAAATCGAAGGTGGCGCCCAGCATCAACCCCTCTCCCCGTACTTCCCGCACCTGATCGAATTTTACCAGTTCCTGTTTCAGGTAGTTGCCTACCGTTATAGCGTTTTGCATCAGTTGTTCGGATTCGATCACGTCAAGCACCGCAAGCCCGGCAGCACAGGCCAGGTGGCTGCCCCCGAAGGTGGTGCCCAGTAATCCATGTTTTGCTTCGAACGACGGGTGGATGAGCACGCCACCGATGGGGAAGCCGTTGCCCATGCCCTTGGCCACCGTGATCAGGTGGGGCTCGATGCCGGCCAGCTGAAAAGCGAAGAATTGCCCGCTGCGCCCGTAGCCCGACTGCACCTCATCGAGGATGAGTACCGCGCCGTGTTCTTCGCAGCCTTTTTTGATGGCCTGCAGAAAAGCTGGCTCAGGTACGTAAATGCCGCCGATACCCTGGATGCCTTCAACGATCACGGCGCAGATATCGCCCTGGGCGAGGCTTTGCTGTACACCTTCGGTATCGTTGAGTTCATGCCACAGCACGTCGAACCCGTGGTTGATCACGGCCTGTATGGCGGGGTTGTCGGTCACCCGCACCGCTGCCGAGGTGCGGCCGTGGAAGCCCTGCCGGAAGGCGATCACCTTGCTGCGGCCGTTGCGGAAGGAGGCCAGCTTGAGCGCATTCTCATTAGCTTCAGCGCCGGAATTGCAAAGGAACAGCTGGTATTCCGCACAGCCTGACAGCTGGCCCAGCTTTAGCGCGAGCGATTCCTGTAGCGGGTTTTGTACGGAATTGGAGTAAAAAGGCAGCGTTTCCAGCTGGGCCTTCACCTGTTGCACATAATGCGGGTGGCCGTGGCCGATGGATATGACGGCATGGCCGCCATACAGGTCGAGGTAGGGCTGGCCTTTTTCATCGTAAACATAACACCCTTTGCCCCGCACGGGCTGGATGTCGAAGAGGGGGTATACATCGAATAATTTCATGGTTTGTGTTTTTTAGGCCTCATGGACAGGAGGCCGCATACGACATTCCGTAACCAACATTCAAAAAGCCATTGCCTTCAGCCTCAGGCCAGCCGTTTCGCTCAGGCCCAGGGCGAGGTTCATATTCTGAACGGCCTGGCCGGAAGCGCCTTTAAGCAGGTTGTCGATGAGGCTGATGATCAGCACTTTGTCGCCGTATTTCTCCAGGTAGAGTATGGCTTTGTTGGTATTCGCCACCTGTTTGAGGTTAGGGTTGTCGGGGCTGATGTGTACGAAGGGGTGGCCCTGGTAATATTCCTGGTAGCGCTGTCGGAGTTCCTCTATACTCAAATGGGTATTGGTATACAGGCTGGCGAAGATACCCCGCGTGAAATTGCCCCGCAGGGGGATGAAGTTGAGGGCGTGGGCAAACCCCGGCTGCAGGTGTTGCAGGCTTTTACTGATCTCTGCCAGGTGCTGGTGCCGGAACGGTTTGTAGATGGAAAGGTTGTTGGTGCGCCAGCTGAAATGGGAGGTATCCTGTAGCGACTGTCCCGCTCCGGTAGAGCCTGTGACGGCGTGTATGTGAACCTCGTCGTGTAGCGCTTTGGCTTTGGCGAGGGGCAACAGGCCGAGCTGAATGGCGGTAGCGAAGCAACCCGGATTGGCGATGCGTGTGCTCGTGCTGATAGCCTCCCGTTGCAATTCAGGCAAGCCATAGGTGTACCCTTCCGCCCATCGGAAATCGTGGCTCAGGTCGATCGCGATCAGTTTTTCCGGTAGGGTGTGTGTTTCCAGGAATTTCACCGACTCGCCATGGCCCATGCAAAAAAAGAGCACATCTACGTCGAAGCTGGGTTCGGCGGTGAAAGCGAGCAGGCAGTCGCCGAGCAGGTCCTGGTGGATGCTGCTGACGGGTTTGCCGGCCTGGCTGCGGCTCTGTACGAAGGCCAGCTCTACTTCCGGATGCCAGAGCAGGATGCGGATCAGTTCGCCGGCGGTGTATCCGGCCCCGCCGATAATGCCGGCTTTAATCATGTCCCTGTTCGTTTTGGTGGTTGACAAAATGATGGATCTTCAAGGAGTTGGCCAGCATAGTGGTGAAGCCTTTGACGTCATCGCCCGTCCAGGCCTTGTTCATCTCGCCGTACTGGCCGAAGCCGCTATTCATCAGGTCGTAGGCCGACTCGATGCCCAGCAGTTCGAAGCGGTAGGGGTGGAGCTGTACGAACACCTGTCCGCTGACGTTCTGCTGCGTATCTTCAAGGAAAGTTTCGATGTTGCGCATGACGGGTTCGAGGTATTGGCCTTCATGCAGCAGCATGCCGTACCAGTTGGCCAGTTGGTCTTTCCAGTACTGCTGCCATTTGGTGAGCACGTGTTTTTCCAGCAAGTGGTGCGCTTTGATGATGATGAGTGGCGCTGCGGCCTCGAAGCCCACCCGTCCTTTGATGCCGATGATGGTGTCGCCGACGTGGATGTCGCGCCCTATGGCGTAGGGTGCGGCCAGTTGTTGCAGGGCGTGGATGGCCTGGCTGGGGTGTTCGAAAGGCTGCCCGTCGATACCGGTGAGTTCGCCTTTGACGAATTGCAGGGCCACTTTTTTCGGTGTGCCGGCCTTTAGTTGTGAGGGATAGGCTGATTCCGGCAGGGGTTGATCGGAAGTAAGCGTTTCGGCGCCACCTACGCTGGTGCCCCAGATGCCCTGGTTGATGGAGTACCGGGCTTTGGACCAGGGCCAGTCGATACCATGTTTTTGCAGGTATTCGATTTCCTGCTGGCGCGACAGTTTCAGCTCACGGATTGGGGTGATCACTTCCAGGTTGCTACCCAATACCTGGAAGGCCAGGTCGAAGCGCACCTGGTCGTTTCCGGCGCCGGTGCTGCCATGGGCCACAGCCTGTGCCCCGATGAGCTGTGCGTATTTCGCCGCCTCCAGCGCCTGGAACACCCGTTCGGCGCTCACGGAAAGCGGGTAGGTATTATTGCGCAATACATTGCCGTAGACGAGGTAGCGGAGGCACTTGTCGTAGTACTCGGGCACAGCGTCAACAGCTTTAAAGCTGGCGGCGCCCAGCTGCCGGGCGCGTTCCCCGATACTGGCGATCTCCTCATCGCTGAAGCCGCCGGTGTTGACCGTGAGGGCGTGCACTTCCAGCCCTTTTTCGACGGAGAGGTATTTGATGCAAAAGGAAGTATCCAATCCCCCGCTGTAGGCGAGGACGACTTTGGAGGTAGTCATTTTTCATGTTGTTTCGCTAGGGATGCCATCCCTATAGGGATGGCATCCCTAGCGTGATTACCAGATAGAATTCACCACCAGGTGCGACAGGTCGTACTGCATATCCTCTACTTTAGAGGGGGCCATCATGGCGGTACAGAGGCACATGCGGCGCTGGTTGCGTTCCAGGATGTCGAAGTTGGGGCAGGACCGGCAGCCTTTCCAGAATTCCTCATCCTGGGTGAGTTCGGAGAAGGTGACGGGCTTGTAGCCCAGTTCCGAGTTGATGCGCATGACGGGCAGGCTGGTCGTGATGCCAAATAGGCGCGCTTCCGGGTAGAGGTCGCGCGACAGTTCGAAGGCTTGTTTTTTGATAGCCTTGGCCAGGCCGTGTTTGCGAAATTCGGGTGCTACGATGAGCCCCGAGTTGGCCACGTAGCGGCCGTGGCTCCAGGATTCGATGTAACAAAATCCGGCCAGGGTATCGCCGAGCAGGGCGATGACGGCTTTCCCGTGGCGCATCTTCTCGCGGATATAGGCCGGCTGGCGCTCGGCGATGCCCGTGCCACGGGCTTTGGCTGATTCTTTGATCAGTTCGCAAATGGCTTCTGCGTAGGCCTCGTGTAACGGGCCGGCGATCTCGATGGTGAATTGCATCTCTTGTGCGTCGATGTTTTTTCCCGCCATCCAGGCTTGTTTTTAACCGGCGTGGCGGAGGTGAAAAAAAGAAAACCTGTTTCAGAAATGGCCCAAGGGGCGCGTAATGAAATACTTTTTAACCTGGTTTTATCTTTCAGGGAATTGGGAAGGCTGAACAGGCCTACCCGGGATGGGTAATATGATCGTGAAGCGCCCCTAAGGGCGGCGGCGTGCACGTCGGCTCATAGCAACACAAACGGCGCCGTATGGCCCGTTGTGGGAAGTGGAAGGAATGATATGTGCTATGGCCTGATACATGAAGGAACAAAAGTATAGGGTATCGCAAAGAAATGCAAGGGAAACCCCATTTTTTAGATTTTTTGTAACAAACTCCAGTTGTGATGAGCCATTGAAGGCCTATACTGCCTGCAAGGGCAACTTTTCAAGAGGCGTAGTGGTTATCTTGTCAAAACTGAATTTTCATGGATGAAAAGCCACTCATCACACGCGACTATCTCGCCATCGAACGTACCCGCCTGGCCAATGAGCGCACTTTCCTCGCTTATTTCCGCACTGCCATCGTTTTCCTGAGCTCGGGTTTTGCCATACTGCAGATGTCAGCCCTGCACGAGATCCGCCACCTGGGGTGGTTCCTGCTATCTATCGCGCCTGTCATATTACTGATAGGAGGGTTGCGCATGGTGTACGTGCGGCGGAAGATCAGGAAGTATTATTAAGGCCAACAGGCCGGAAGGTAACAAAATCCCGATTGCTCCGTAAAACAGTATGCCCGGGCCTTTACCCAACGAGAAAACTACAACGGCATACTATGATAGCGACTTCACTGGCCATACAATACCTGGCGGCATTCCTGCTTTTGCTGGCCCTATACTTCTCTTTCCGCAACGTGGCGGCAAGCCTGCTAAAAACGGCCTTTTTCATTAGCCTGTATGCTGTGATCTGTTTTGCCCTCAACCGGCTACCGCACTATCGGGCAAGCTGGGAGGCAGACCTGGCTGCGGGTTTGGCTATTCCACTTGCCGTCATCGCGCTGGCCGCTATGCTGTTCGCGGCGGTGGCTTATTTTGTCGACCGCTATCTGGATAAAGAACCGCGGGACCATTTCAAGGGCGGGCGGCTTTTTTTTCGCTATGGAAAGCTGGTGTACCATACCGTTTTTCCTGTAGGGCTTGAGGAAGGCGCCACCCAACAGGATGTGGAGGAACTGACGGAACGGCTGGGCGGCTTCCTGTGGGACCAACTGCATGAACAGCTCGGCAAACAGGGCGATATTACGATCAAAAGGATGGCCATTCGCGACCTGGGATGGAAAGGTAAGGGCGTTTCCGCTGAGAAGGCCTTTTTACAGGCCGCCTTTCGGACCCCCAGAAATGCAAAGCTTTTTTACTTCATTCACCTCAACCACCTGGGGCGCCATGTGCTGGCCCATCATTACGCCTTTGTCCAGGGCCGCCACCGCTGGCACCATGTGCTGGCCTTTATCGCTTCGGCGCCTTTTCACATCTGGCTGTGGGCCTATCCCTGGGTAATGGGCCGCTACTGCATCCAGAGCCGCCTCAACCGCTATTTCGACCCTAGTTCATACGGCATCATCGACCTGAAAAGCGGTTTCGAATCCATTCGTTTCAACATCATGTCCGCTACGAGACGCTTCGCCAAAGTGTATGGCCTAACGGCTGAAAGCCCGGAAAGGATGGCGTCTTTGCCGCTTTCCAAGCAGGCAGGAGAGCCTTTTCAGGAACCTACCAATGCTTTCAGCAAGCCGTGGAAGGCGGGGGCTTTCGGCTGAAACTAAGCCCGGGGCTTGCTTTTCCCATATCAATATCCTAAATTGAAGGTTTCAAATTAATCAGAAGCTACTTTTTAAGAATTGCGCCCGTGGAGTTACGGCTTCACGGGCGCTATATTTTTGAGGCCTTCCGGGTGAGACGGCGGCTCCGCCGCTTCGGCATCTGTACTGAAAAAAAACGTACTTCGACGTCTGGCGGAGCAGCTTCGTAGAATCAAGTTTGGAAAAACAGCCTAAAAGATGGATATTCACTACACTAAGTAGTGTTCAAGAAGTCGTCGGATTGTTACTAAGAGCATTGCTATGCAAGATATGCTGAACCTTTTGTTTTGGGCCGGTACTTTGGCCGGCGGGTTGCTCATCCTTCTGCTGCTGATCTCAATCTTTAGTGGGATGGAAATAGGCGGCGACGTGGATGTCGATGCAGGTGGAGGAGATATAGATGCCGCTGGTGTGGACGCCGGCGCCGGTTCACTCGGCCTGCTCAAAACACTGCTCACCTTTATTTCGGTCGGTGCGTTCACTGCACGTGCGATATTTCTGAACACATCCTGGTCGTGGGCCCTCGTAGCGCTTACGGCGTTGCTGGCCGGCGTTGCGGCCGTACTATTGCTGACCTGGTTCTTCCGTTGGCTATTAAAAAACCAGGAGGAGGGCAACTGGCACCTGTGGCAGGCTGAAGGTAAAACGGGTACGGTATACGTGCCGATACCTGCCGGCGGAAAAGGCCGGGTAGTCGTGCAGATCGAGAACGCCAACCGGGAGGTCACGGCTATTTCCCAGGACGGCCAGGCTATCGGCACCCACGAGAAAGTGCTGGTCGTGGAAGCAAAGGAAGATCTCGTTGTCGTGACGCCTTTAGGAGAATAAAAAAACCAAAACATGATAGCTCGCATTCTCACTTTTCGTGTTACCAGGCTCCTGATGCTGGGGGCTATACTCTTGCTCGCCACACCGCTGCTTGCCCAATACGATGACGGGCTGATGGGCAGCAGCATGTCGATCGTACTACCTATACTGGTGGTCATTGCCGTTTTCCTAATGCTGCTCTGGTTCTTCATTTCGCGTTACCGCCGTTGCCCGTCCGATAAGATCCTGGTGATTTACGGTAGAACGGGACAGGGCAGCGCCAAATGTATCCACGGCGGCGCGGCCTTTGTATGGCCTGTCATTCAGGACTTTCAGTACCTCGACCTCCAGCCGATGTCGATCGATGTGAACCTGCAGGATGCATTGTCCAAACAGAACATCCGGGTATCGGTGCCTGCCCAGTTTACGGTCGCTATCAGCAATGAGCCGGTCTTGATGAAAGCGGCTGCCGAGCGCCTGCTGGGCATGCCCAAGGAAACGATCCGCTCGCTGGCGCACGATATCATCATGGGCCAGATGCGCCTGGTGATCGCCAATATGGATATTGAGGAACTGAACGCCGACCGCGACAAGTTCGTCACCTCTGTATATGAGCACGTGGGCAATGAGCTTCACAAGATCGGCCTCGACCTCATCAACGTCAACGTGACGGATATTCACGATGAGTCGAGTTACATCAAGGCCCTGGGGCAGGAGGCTGCCGCCAAGGCCATCAACGAAGCCAAGGTGAAGGTGGCCAGAGAGGAACGCACCGGCGCTATTGGCCAGGCCGAAGCGGCCAAGGAGCGGCGTACCCTGGTGGCCGCTGCGGAATCGGAAGCTGAGATCGGTGAAAAAGAGGCCGACAGAGACCGCCGTACCCGAGTGGCCACTGCGAATACGGCCGCCGAGATCGGCGAGATGGAAGCGGACAGAGAACGGCGTATCAAGGTGGCCGCTGCGAATTCTGCTGCCGAGATCGGCGAAAAAAACGCCCAGGCCGAAGCGACCAAGGGCAAGAACCTGGCGGATGTGCAGATCGCCTTGTCGGACGCCGAACGCAGGCAAAGAGTGGCCGAAGCCAACAAGAGCGCTATCGTAGCGGAACAAACAGCAGAGGCAGAAGCTCAGAAGCTGGCCTTCCTGGCCCAGAAAGAGGCCGAAGATGCCCGCAAGGATCGTGAGTTGGCCGCCCGCCGCGCCAACGAGGTGGTACAGTCCCAGATCAATAAGGAAAAGACCGTGATCGCCGCGGAAGCGGAGGCGGAGCAGAAGCGCAAAGTAGCAGAAGGGGAGGCATCAGCTGTGCTGGCCCATTACCAGGCCCAGGCTGAAGGGATCAAAAAGGTGCTGGATGCACAAGCCACCGGTTTCCAGAAGCTCGTAGATGCCGCAAACGGCAACGCGCAGGCTGCTATCGGCCTGCTGCTCGTGGACAAGATACCGGAACTGGCCAAGATACAGGCTGAGGCGATCAAGAACATCAAGTTCGACAAGGTGACCGTTTTCGACGGTGGCGACGGCCAGGGGACTTCCAGTTTCCTGAGCGGCCTGTTCAAATCCATCCCTGCCCTGAGCGAGTTCATGAACCAGTCGGGCCTGAACCTGCCCGAATACCTGGCGAAGAACACGGAACAGGTGGAGAATGGAGAGAAGCCGAAGGCGGAGGAGAAGGAGAAGTAAGCCTTTTTATCCCCGCGGGTTTGTTCAAACCCGCGGGAATAATAGGCTATGCCGGCGGCAGCTCGCCACCCTGGAGCTGTTCTCCTGCCTGGCGTTGTATCTTCCCGATCAGGGCGAACACTGATTTGAAGGGCTGATTTCCAAGGGCTTCCAGGATTTGGTTGACTTCTTCGACGGTAAGCGTTAATTCGAGTTCTTGCATGGATAGTAAAGGGTTATAGGGTGAAAAAAACTGAACAGGGCGCTGTTGAGGCCAACAGCGCCCTGTTTATTATGAGCGGCAAACGAGACTCGAACTCGCGACCCTCAGCTTGGGAAGCTGATGCTCTACCAACTGAGCTACTGCCGCAAATGCCCGTATCGATAACGGACTACAATATTAACCATTCCGGCCCTTCCTTGCAAGCCGCAACAGAAAAAAACATGACTCATGTTTATCTAATGCTATTTCTCAGGGCAAATGGTATGCATCAGGTTTGGCCCCCTCCACAAATCCTGGCAATCCATCTAATCCCTAACCTAAAATCCTGGCATAGGATTAATGAGCGTATTTCTTCGGCAGCTCGCCCTTATTGTTCACCCATTCGTTGAGGGCGTAAGCGTAGCCGCGGCCAGGGTATTCCACTTTAACCAACATACCTTTCTTATTGGCCAGTTTGTGGAGGCTGCGGTTTAATTTCACCTTTACCTGGGCCTCGCCGCTCTTGATGCTGGGGTTTTGTTTGATAATATCTACAAATTCGCTGGTGATCAGCGCTTTTTGCTGGCCTTTCAGGCTTTCGATCACCAGGTTGTCAATAGGGGAGAGGCGTTCTTGCCTTCCCGGAGCTTTTTTCCCTTCTGCTTTTGCCTTTGGTTCTTTTTTCGCTGCCGTTTCTTTTTTTGCTTTCGCTGCTGCCTTCGGCGCTTTGCCGGCTTTTTTCGGGCCTCTGGGGGCTTTGGCTTTTGCTTGTGGTTCGGCAGTTACCTCAGCAGTGGCCTGGGGGGCTTCTTTCGCAGCAGTTTCGGGCTTGGCTTTACGCGGGCGGCCTCTGCGGCCTGCGGGTTTGGTTTTGGGTGCGGCTTGCTCGCCGGCCTGCTTGGCCCTACCGCGGCCCCGCCTAGGCTTTGCCTCTGCCTGAGCAGGAGCGCTCGTAACGGTTGGCGTATTGACCAGCACGGTGTCCGCTTTGGC
Organism: Lewinellaceae bacterium; assembly: GCA_020636255.1. GTDB lineage: Bacteria > Bacteroidota > Bacteroidia > Chitinophagales > Saprospiraceae > JACJYE01. The sequence goes on along the minus strand of JACJYE010000003.1, from coordinate 155,538 downwards.
AAGGGCCGTTTCCAGTTGTTGAAGCAGCCCGGCCGTATGCTGTACCTGGAATTCCAGCTTGCGCAACTCAGAGCGGTAAGAATTAATCAGGTCTTGTATTTCTAAAGGTGTTAAATTGGAAAAATTCATAGTAGGATCACATTTTTTAGAAAATAGAAAGAAGCATTATAAATACAACGCTCTTTAGTATTAAATTGGATGCAAATGAACGGCATTTTTTTTTAATTGCAAAAAAAACGAAAAGAAACAAATGAAAAAGCGATTAAGACAATGTTAGTTTTGTCAGGGGGTTTGGGTGTTTCTTTTAGTTCGATTTAAATATTTTTCTATTTATTGCCGATAGAATAAAAATTACAATGTTGTTTTATTGTTTTGAAAGCCAACAAGTTAAACGCAATACAGGTGTTTTAAAAAAATAAAAACAACCATTCATAATGTACGAACAGCAATATCCGATCGGAGAATTTAAATATCAGCCTTATGGCGAAGCGCAAAGAAACGGCTACATCGATACGATACGCCGGCTGCCGGAGCGCTTGCGTGGAGTAGTGGAACATTTCACAGAAGCGCAACTGGAACAGTCGTACCGCCCCGGCGGCTGGTCTGCCCGGCAGCTCATACACCATATTGCCGACAGCCACATGAATGCCTATATAAGGTTCAAATTGATACTCACGGAAGAAAAACCCGTTTTGAAAACTTATGAGGAGAAATTGTGGGCGGAGCTCCAAGATACTTATTTCGCACCGGTTGAAGCTTCCTTGTCCATCCTGGACGGCCTGCACCGGCGTTGGGTGAGCCTGCTGGAGGGTATTTCCGGCCCGCAGTGGGAACGCACCGGTTTCCATCCCGAGCATCACAGAGATGTATCGCTGCTCGAATTCCTGGCGCTTTACGACTGGCATAGCCGCCACCATCTGGAACACCTTAGGATAATAGCAGAGAGCCGTCATACAGGCTGATAGCAGGCCCATGTATGTGCGCTTCACGGTTTTCGGAAAATTAAAAGCCCGGGCTGCGGCCCCGGGCTTTTTTGCTTTGTCAGATAGGCAAAATGACCTGGCATAAGCTTTTTGAGTGATATTGCGTGGAAACTTGTATATGGCGAGCCCCGGCCCAGATCCGGGGCTCTTTTTGTGGCATTACTGCCAGTAAACTGCTATATGGGTTCGAACCGCGCCTGGAAGAACCGCAGCCTTTGGGGTTCGTATACCATTTTCAGGCCCCTGGCATCCATACGCTGTTCGTATACTTCTCTGACCGATTCGGCGACGACGTCCATGTGCGCTTCGGTATAAACGCGCCTCGGGATGGTAAGGCGGGTGAGCTCGAGCTTCGGGAAGCGGTGGTTGCCTGTTTTGGGGTCTCTGCCCGCACTTACGATGCCGCGTTCCATGCTGCGGATGCCGGAGTCGAGGTACAGCTGCGCTGCCAGCAACTGGGCAGGGAACTGATCCTGTGGGATATGGGGGTAAAAGCGCCGGGCATCAAGGAAAATAGCATGCCCGCCCACGGGTTGTACGATGGGTATATCCCAGTCGGTGAGCAGCTGCCCCAGGTAAAGCACCTGCCCGACGCGGGCGCGGATGTGGTCGTCCTGTACCGATTCGCCGATGCCGATGGCCATGGCTTCCATATCGCGCCCGGCCATGCCGCCATAGGTGTGCAGGCCTTCGTACACCACGACCAGGTTGCGCAGCTCGTCGAACAGGCCTTCGTCACGAACGGCCAGCCAGCCACCGATGTTGACCAGGTGGTCCTTTTTGCCACTCATCCAGGCGCCGTCGGTATAGCTGCAGAATTCGAGCAGGATCTCGGCCACTGTTTTATCCTGATACCCTTCTTCGCTGGTTTGGATAAAAAAAGCGTTTTCTACCATACGCGTAGCGTCGAGCATAAGCAGGATACCGTATTTGTCGCAAAGCTGGCGCAGTTCCTTCACGTTGGCCATGCTCACTGGCTGTCCTCCCGCCATATTGACGGTACCTGCGAGGCTGACGTAGGCGATATTTTCAGCGCCCTGTTCCTTGATCAGGTGCTCCAGCTTGTTGAGGCCGATATTGCCTTTGAAAGGGTGCAGGCTTTGCGGGTCGTGTGCTTCGTCGATAATGACGTCGACAAAAGTGCCGCCGGCCAGCTCCTGGTGCAGGCGGGTGGTGGTGAAGTACATATTGCCGGGTACATACTGCCCTTTCTTGATAAGGGCCTGGCTGATGAGGTGCTCGGCGCCGCGCCCCTGGTGGGTAGGCACCAGGAAGGGGTAGCCGTAGTATTGCAGGACGGCCTGTTCGAGGTGGTAGAAGTTGACGCTGCCGGCATAGGCTTCGTCGCCCAGCATCATGCCGGCCCACTGGCGGTCGCTCATGGCACTGGTGCCACTGTCGGTCAGCAGGTCTATATAAACGTCTTCGGAGCGTAGCAGGAAGGTATTATACCCAGCCTCGGCAATCGCCTTTTCCCGTTCGGCCCGGCTGGTCATTCGAAGGGGTTCCACCATTTTGATCTTCCAGGGCTCTGCCCAGGAGCGCCGCCCTGCCTGTTCGCCCATGGTTCTGAATCGATGAAGGCTCATATCATTGGTTTTATTCGGAAAAATGAATTTTCAGGGCGATGATACCGAATTTTCAACTGCACGGAAAAGACTTTTGTCACCGGTGAAAGGTGTCCTTTGACAACCTCCTTACTTTTTGAACATTAACTTTTGCAGCCATGCTAAAGCAGCGTATTTTCATGCCCCAAATTGATTGTGAACAAAAGGGCGGGATGGAAGCCTGGGCTGTTCCAGGTTTCAGGTTAAATGTTTCAGGTTACGGGGAAAGCTCCAACATGCAACTTGTAACATGCATCACTACCTCTCCCTTGATAAAACCTCGAATACATGTCAAAACTTTACGCCATTATCTGCTTTCTCCTTGCCCTCCCTCTGCTCTCCGCTGGGCAGGCCAGTTTTACGAACGCCAATGAGCGCCTTACCAACCCCAATTTCCACAGCGGGGTAGCCATTGCTGTGCTCGACATGAACGGTGACGGGCTCGATGATATCGTGCGTCTGTCGCAGGGGCGGGAGCTGCAAATTGAATACCAGCAATTGGGCAACGCCCAGTTCCTTAACTATACCTTCGGCCAGGTGTCTGCGCAGAGCCAGTGGAGCATGTGTGCCGCCGATGTGGACAACGACGGTTACAACGACGTCGTCACCGGCGGCCGTTATGACGGCGTCAAACTGGTGCATGCCACTCAGAATGGCACGGCTTTCGAGATGAGCACCCTGCCCGGGGCCGGGATGTTCGTCCAGGGCTCTAACCTTGCCGATATCAACAACGATGGTTATATCGACTACTTCGCATGCCACGACGACGGCGAAAGCCGCATTTGGGCCAACGACAGCACCGGCCATTTCGTGGCGGCCGACGACTGGATCGATATGGCCACCGTGCCCGCTTCCGACAATTCCGGTAACTACGGCAGTATCTGGACGGATTTTGACAACGACGGCGATACCGACCTCTATATCGCCAAATGCCGCCAGGGGGTTAATAACCCATCCGACCCGCGCCGCATCAACGCCCTTTTCGTCAATGACGGTACCGGGCATTTTACCGAGATGGCCGATTCCTTCAACCTCAAGATAGGCGCCCAGTCCTGGACGGCCGATTTTCAGGATATCGACAACGACGGCGATTACGATTGTTTTATCACCAACCACGACGTGCCCAGTATGCTGCTGGAAAATGACGGCGCCGGGCATTTTACCGATATTACCAGCGCCAGTGGGGTCGTGGTCCAGGGCCTGCCATTACAGGGCGTGATGCGCGATTTCGACAATGACGGCTGGGTTGACATCCTGGTGGCAGGCACGCGCCACCAGTTCTTTCACAATAATGGCGATAAGACCTTCACCGAAATAACGGGTTTGTTCGACAACAACTGGATGGAGTCCTACGCCATCGGCGACCTCAACCACGACGGTTATCTGGATATCTATGGCGGCTATGCCCAGGTATACACTACGCCGAGCAGTATTGATGACGTACTATGGCTGAACGATGCGGCCAGCGGTAATAACTTCTTTGCCGTCAGCCTGATCGGTGAGCAGAGCAACCGCAATGGCATCGGAGCCCGGATAGAGATATACGGCGGATGGGGCATGCAGGTGCGCGAAGTGCGCGCCGGTGAGAGCTACGGCATTATGAATACCCTGACACAGCACTTTGGCCTGGGGCAGTACGACATGGTGGATTCGCTCACCGTGCGCTGGCCAAGCGGCGTGGTTGACCATTACGAACAGCTGTCGGCCAACCAGTTCGTCACCCTGGTAGAAGATGCCTGTACTTCGCCTACGGCCATCATCACCCAGGAAGGGGCGAGCACCATCTGCAATGGTGATACGGTAACGCTCTACGCTCCGGAAGGTTACTTCTACCAATGGAGTACCGGCGATACGACGCAAGCTATAGCAGTGACGGAACAGGGGGCCTACAACGTCACCATTACCGATGGTTCGCCCTGCTTCGGCGTTTCGCCTGTCGTGGAGATCATCGTTAACCCCGATGCGACGCCCGGTATTGAAGTGGAAGGCGAGATCAGGTTCTGTTCCGGTGGTTCTGTTACCCTCATCGCCTCGGATGCGCCGAGCTACAGCTGGTCGAACGGCGAAACCAGCCAGGCCATCGAGGTGACGGAAACCGGCGATTATACGGTGACGACGCCGGGCCTGTGCCAGGAGTTCACATCCGCCCCGGTGACGGTGGCCGCTTTGCCTTCCGAAGCTCCGCAACTGGAGTCAGAGGTGCTCGTGGATACTATTGCTGAGATTAGCGTAACGGGCAGCAACGTTTTCTGGTATGTAAGCCCGGATGCTACCGAACCTTTTGCTTTTGGCAACCTGCTATCTACGCCCATACAATCCGACACCGTTTTTTATGCTGAAAACATAGCGCTGTACCCCGGCGAGCAGTACGCCACCGGCCAGCCGGAGCATCAGGGCGGCGCCTACAGCGGCAACCAGTTCAATGGAGATATCGTTTTTGACTGTTACAGCCCCTTCACCCTGCATACGGTCAAAGTGTACACCGATACGGAAGGCAGCCGCATCATCGAATTACAGGATGCTTCCGGCAACGTGCTGCAGAGCAAAGAAGTGGCCATTCCGGTAGGCGAATCCGTGATCGCCCTGGAGTTTGAAGTAGAACCGGGAACGGAGCTGAAGCTGACGACCAATACGGCCAGCAACCAGGCCCTGTTTGGTTACGCCAGCCCCCGACTGCAGCGCTCCGACTCGGGCATCCAATATCCGTATGTGGTAGACGAAGTGCTTTCCCTCAATACCTCTACGCTCGGCTCCGACCGCTACTATTATTTCTACGACTGGCGCATTCAGAAGCCTAGTTTCGAGTGCGTGAGCGAGCGTACGGCAGTGGGTATTGAACTGGTCGGTACGGAAGAACCGGCGTTAACCGATAACCGCCTGCGCTTCGCGCCCAACCCTACATCCGGACTGATAGATATTACCCTGCCGCCAATGGGACAGGCAGAAACCCTGCTGCGCCTGCTGGACGCCACGGGCAAAGCCGTGCTTGTACAGCCTGTGGAAAGGGGGGCTGCCAGTTATCAGCTGGCTATGACTGGCCTGCCTGCCGGCTTGTATTACCTGCAATTAGTGGATGGCAAGCAGATCTATGTGGAGAAGGTGGTGAAGCAGTAACCACAATAGAAGACGGGCTTCTGGCGCCGCGGGTAAAAAATGTATAATAGCTGTTCGCGAGAGGTTTTGGTTCCTGCCCCACGACACTAGTGCCTTGCCAGTCATGGGGTGGCTGTCCTTGTTTTACCACAGGACAGCCACCCCATGACGCCTTACCTGTATGCTACAATCGGCAATCAATCCATCCGCACTACTTTTTTCACAACTTCCCCTTTGTTCGTTTTCAACCTCAAAAAATACACGCCGGCTTCAGGCAGGGATAAGCTTCTGATATCTTCGTTCCATTCCCTGAGCTGCCGCCCTTTTTCATCATACAGCACCGCGGCTTTCAGCTTTACGGCTTCCGGTATGGTGAGTTGCACCTTGCCGTCGCGGGTAGGATTGGGGAAAACTTTTACTTCCTGGAGGGCGATGTCTCGGGTGTGTTCCACGATCGGGAATTCCACGTCTGTTAGTGAGCGCTCTGCCACCAGCACGGGGGCGTTATCCATGGTGTTGAGCATGTGGCGGAAGGTGTCGATCTGGGGCGTCGATGCCGCCAGTACGGGCGCCAGCCATTTGGGGGGCAGGGAGTGGTAATATGCACGTGCCGTTACCTCTACGGGGCCGGCATAACCCTGGGTGGGGATATGGAAATGCAGGATATCGCTGCCGGAGCCTTCCACGCCGTTTTCGTGGTTGAAATCCGCATCCTGCAGAGCGCCACCCACGATGCGGGTGGTGTCGTAAACGGGGTCGGACAAGGTGAAGCCGGCGGGGGCCAGGCGGTTGTCTTTCAGGGTGGTGTAGGCATACTCCAGCACTACGGTAAACTGGCCGTTATCATCGCCGGCAGCCAATTCGTAGATCTGCACCTGCTCGGGGCGGCTGATGACATCGTAGTGGGGCTCAACACCCGCATCTTCATCCACCAGTTCGTACTGGCTGTTGTATCGGCCGGAATGGAAGAGGGTGTCTCCTGTTTCCGTTGTTACCACGAATTCAATGAACAGGCGGCGGGCGGGGTAACCCGATGGGAACTTATGGCCCGCTCTGTTGGTAAGCTTCAGCTGGAAATAGGCCGTATCCTGTTCTACACCTTGCCATTCCAGGCTGGTATAGAGCGACTGGTTCTGCAGCATGTCGTAGGTAGCGGCGATGGTTTCGTCATAGTGTTCAGGCAGGGCGTCGATGCCGAGCTGTTCGCGGTATTCCTTCATCAGTTGCAGCATGAAGGTGTTGGCGCCGGTGAGCGTATGCAGGCCGAAGGGGCTGCGGCCTTCCAGGAAGAGGTAGTTGGCGGAAATGACCACCGCTTCTTCCAGGCGCGGCATGTGGCAACCCTGGCAGGTGATATTGTCGGTTTCAAAATCGGAGTTGAGCCATTCGTGGTAGGTGGCCTGTTCTACGAATGTCGTGCCCGTAGGCTGCCCGTTGGTGCCGATGGCATCCGTAAGCAAGGTATGGCAGGAGGCGCAAAGGCCGGCGTCGCTGATGTGGTCGCTGAACAGGGGGGTAAGCCCTACGAAGTCGGCCATGGGCGGAGAAAAGGGTAGGGGATAGGGCCCGTAAACGACCCGGTTGGTGTCAAAATTGATGTTGCCCGAATGGAGATCCCCGATCTGCAGATCGCTGATCTTGTGGCAGGTGGAACAGGAAACGCCATCCAGGCCGATGGTATCCTGCAGCAGGTCTTCCATCGTATAGTACTCGTGGCCGCGGTAGAGGGCGGTGTAGTGCCCCATAGGCGCATGGCAGGAAGTGCACTTGCTTTCGATCTCGTTCTTAAAGGCAGGGTTGACGAGGATCTCGTGGCTGACCTTTGCCCGCCAGAAGGGGTCTTTGGCGGAATTGGCCATCATGGTGGCCCGCCAGTCGTCAAACATGTTGACGTCGTTACCGAAAAAGTCCACCAGGGCATAGTGGTTGGTGTCATGGCCATGGCAGCCCTGGCAGGCCTGGGCGGTAGGGAAGATGACCGAGGAATCGATGGGGAAGGCCATGATCTGCCGCAACAGCCCCAGCTCGGCTTCCGTGTGAAATGCCCTTCCCTTGTGGCCGATAGGGAAAAAGGTGGCGGCCAGTACGGCCAGCCCGATCAGCCCGCCAAATAGTAGTTGCTTGTTTTTCATACTCGAAACGGCGTTTCGCGCGAAATTCCGTAAAGTTGAGGGGATGGGCAAATCCCTAAGCTGGTGTTTTTTGTAAACGTACTGCCAAACTCCAGTTTGGTAGCAGCGTACTGCCAAACTTTAAGGGCCCCCTTCAGCGTTATACACGCGGAAAATTACACCAGAGCTTGTTTGGAGGCCGCTTTTGGAGATAAAAAGGGACGTATTTTAGCCCATAGGGTGGCCTCCAAACAAGCTCTAAGAGAAACCCAAAAACTGTCAATGGCCCGGCCCCGCAAAAAAAGGCTCTTATTCCGATACCTGCTCAGGGGGATAGCCGTATTGGCCACCTTGCTACTTATCCTGACGGGTGTGGGCTATTACCTTGCTGCTTCAGGGCAGGAACAGGTGCCAGCCCTGGTGGAGGAGGCCTTTCAGGAGCAGTTCGGGGCGCCGGTTACGGTTGGGGCCTACCGTTTCGATTATCTGGAACATTTCCCTTTTTTATCACTTACCCTCGAAGATATACAATTGCAGGGTTCCTGCGATGACGGTACGGGGCGTAGCTTGTTCTACGCCAAAGCTGCCAGCCTGCAATTCAGGCCGTGGAAGCTGCTGCGCCGCAAATTCGAGGCCCGCCGCCTGTCGGTCGACAGTGCGCGCCTGTGGTTGTACCGCTCACCGGAAGGGCAATTCAATGCCGGGTTTCTGGATGGAAGGCTCGGCGAGGCTATAGCGGATACCTCAGCAGCCCTTTTCCCTATAAACAAGATCAGTATCAACGGCCTGGAGGTGGAATGGGTGGACGCTCAGCTTGGCAAGCGCCATCATTTCGGCCTGAGCAAGGCGCGGCTCTCCATCCGCCGGCACGACAAGGGGCTTTCCCTGTCCCTTCGGGGTGGTTGTTATATCCATGGCCTGGTGTTCAAAGCAGCGAACGGCCCTTTCCTGCGGCAGCAGGCGGGGCTGCTGGAAGTTAAGGCCGAGTTGGACAAGGGGCTCCGCCTGCTGCCTTCCAGCCTGCGGCTGGGTGATAAGTTGCTCTCTTTCCAGGGCTACTTCGATAGGCAGGAACAGCCCAGGATGCACCTCGAGATCAAATGTGCAGGGCTCCTGCTGGGCGAAACCCGCCAACTGCTTGCCGACAACCTGCAGCGGGCCCTGGAGCCTTACACCATCAGCAGCCCCCTGCAATTCGTGCTGTCCATCGACGGCCCCCTGGCGCCCGGGCAGCAGGGCATCCGGGTGGATTTTTCGGCTCGTGATGCTTTGGTAGCTGTCAATAAGTTGCGCTTTACCGAAGCGGTGTTTTCCGGCAACTACAGGAACCACTGCGACAGTACAGCGCCCATTACGCCTAATGGCGACTGCCTGGACATCGAATTTTCGGCTGCCCGCTTCCGGGGCTCTATCCCCATGCGCTTGTCTTGCCATGCCGAAGGGCTGAAGGCGCCGATAGTGCAGATAAGCGGGGAAGCGGAATTCCCGCTGGAACAATTAAACCCCTACCTGCCGGCTGAGCGGCTCCGCTGCCTGGAGGGCGTCGCAAAAGCCCGGTTCACAATGCAAGGCCAGAGCGGCCCGGCACTATCGGGCCTGTTGCTGGATGGCGAGGCCCGCATCGAGGGCGGGGCGCTGGAGTATCTGCCTGGCGCTGTACGGGCAGAAGGGCTGGATGCCCGGCTGCTCTTTCAGGGCGAACACCTGCAGGTGGAATACGCCCGAATGTCGGTTAACGGCGGCCCTATCGAACTGAAGGGCTGGGTATACGGTTTCACGCCTTTCCTTCTGAATGGCCGGGATACGCTTCTGGGCGAACTGGACGTCGAGGCCCGCCGCCTGGATTTTAACGGGTTATTGCAAACACCTGCAGCATCTGCCGGGCCGGGGCCTGTCACTGGCGATTACCGGTTCCGGTTTAACGTCAGCAGCGCCGAAGTGCGGTACCGGAAGTTGCAGGCGTCCGACGCCCGCTTCCGGCTGGAAGTGGTGTGCCCTTGCGCAGAAGGAGGCGCCTGCCTGCAGGTGGATAGCTTGTCTGCCCGCATTTTCGGCCAAATCGGCCTGGAGGGTGCGTTGCGGGCTACGCATCTGGAGAACCCTCAATTGGAGATGGCCCTTCGTTTATCGGCGGCCCTGGAGCATTTTGGCGCTATCGTGCCGGCCGACAAGATCCGGCTCGGCGGCGGGCAGCTGTCTATGGCGATGCAATACGAGGGGCCGCTCGATGACTATTTCAACCTCAGTGAAGAGGCCCTTCGGGGGCGTTTCAGAGGCAATGCCCGCCTGCGCAATGCTTCTGCCGAATACCTGCCCCGCGCCTACACCATCCGCCGGCTCGATGGTGATTTTCACTTTGACGGGCTGAACCTGGCGATAGATAGTATAGCGCTTTCGCTAAATGATAACATGCTGCAGGGCCATGGGCAGATAGAAGGGCTGATCCCTTTTTTGTTCAGGCCCGGCCGCCGGCTGAAGGCCAGGGTGGAGACGCGGGCCGTTCATCTGGACCTCAATCAATTTCCCCTGAAAAACCAGCTTTCGGAGCGGCGTAGCAGGGCGGGATTTCACCCTAACCGCCTGGCGAAGGCCCTCGATGCCGCTTTGGCCAGCATAGAGGGGGAACTCCGGGTATCGGCCGATACTTTGCATTTCCGGAATGTCGATTTCACGCAGGCCGCTTTTTCCGGGCGTATACTCGGCCGTTGTGAAGGGCAGCAGGACGAAAGTGGTTGCGTAGTCATCGACACCTTTAGCGGAAAGCTCTTTGGCACTGCCCCGATCAGGGCTACCGTGGCCGTTCAAGATCTCGATGCGCCCTTTTTTATAGCGGACGCCCGGGTGAGCATGCCGTTGAAGGAGATGAACCGCATGTTCCCTCCCGACCGCTTTGCCTTTTATGGAGGCCTGGCCGATGTGGCCTTTCATTACGAAGGCCGGCCCCAGGGGCAGTTCGATGTGGAGCATGCCCTGCTGAAGGCCAGCATACAGGGCACGGCGCGCATCAGCGGCGCTGCGCTGGATTACAAGCCGCGCGGCTACCGGCTGGAGGATATGGCGGCGGAGCTGGTTTTTGACGAGCAGGGCCTGACGGTAAAAAAGCTGGCGTTGCTGCTCAACGGGAATGCCGTGCGCCTGCACGGGCAGTTCTACGATTTTCTGCCCTTCCTGTTCCTGCCGGAGCGGGAGCTGCGCGCATCGCTGGAATTGTATTCCCCGCACTTCGACTTTGGCCATTTCAAGGCGCCGCAGAAGTTTTTGCCCAACCTGAAGAAAGGGCCTTACCACCCTACGCCGATCAGCAAGCTGGTACTGGCGGGCCTGGATCATCTCGATGCCGAGCTGGAAGTCCGGCTCGATACGGTGAGCTACCGGCACTTTCGGGCGTCCGATATGTCGGGCGTGTTCCGCATGGCGCCGGGCCTGCTGGGCATCCGCGATGCAAGCATGGCTCTGGCCGGCGGCCAGTTCCGCCTCGACGGGCAGATCAGCGGGCTGGAAGAGAACGCCCCCGATATCGACCTGCGCGCCGGCTTTCGGGGCGCCGACATCCAGCAGGCCTTCCGCGCTTTCGACAATTTCGGGCAGCAGGGCCTGGTTGCCGGCAATATCGAGGGGAGGCTCACCGCCGAGGCCACTTTCAGGGCCCGGGCCAACGCCAATTATGATATCCTGCCGGAGAGTATGGAAGGCCTCATCGGCCTGAAGGTCGAAGATGGCGCCCTGATCAGCCTGCCGGCGCTGGATTCGGTGCAGAACTTCCTGTTGCGCAAGCGCAAGCTCTCCCACATACGCTTTGCTACGCTGGAGAACACCTTCCGGCTACAGGGCCGCGACCTGTTCATCGACCATTTTTTCGTCTATTCAACCGCGCTGACCTTCGGTGTAGAGGGCCGCTACGGATTGGGAGAGCATCCTACCAACCTGATTTTCGAGTTGCCCGTAGGAAACCTCTTCAGCCCTGGGCTGAAACCGGAAGCCCTGCATAAAGCAGGCGCGCGCGGAAAAGGCCCTGCACTGCTCATTCGCGCCCGGGAAGACGAAAGCGGCAAGCTGAACTTTCGGTTGGTATTGTCGAGGAAGGAGTAGGGTGAAGCGGTAATGGATTTAGCCCCAGAAATCGTCAATAGCTAAATTGTCTACGTTTTCAAAGTGCTTGTCTTTGGTTAGCAAGTAGCGTCTGGTTTGATTTTTTGGCGCCATAGTAAAGTTCGCCTATGGTAATTACCGAGACATTTATTACTGTTAACTGTTTGACTTTGGATATTGCCTTTACTTCACCCCTGAAAATATCGACGATGATGTTGGAATCCAAAAGATAATCACCATTCATCTTCATCAATTTTTCTTGACTCTGCAATTGCACTGTCCCATATCCTGGCTTCTTCTTCATTCATGATACCAGCAAGGCTCAAAATAGCTGGCCCATTTTGAGTAGCCGTAGCTAGCTCGGCAGCTTTGGCCTCCATATTCTCTTCCCGGATATTCCTTAAAATTTCCTCCGCGATTTTAAGCCTCTCTGATAAGCTTAAGCTTTTAATCAGGTTGAGAATATCGTTACTCGTATTTGAAGCCATGACATCGGTTTCTATGTTTCCAAATATAACACAAAATGTGCAAGCTTCGTTTCTACCAGGTTTATTTTTTGGCAAGTTACCGATAGCTCCTCCACTACCGCAACAACGACAATTCCCCGTACTTGCTCACCTGCTCCCCATCGCCGAAAGCATATTCCAGCACGTAGGCATACAGCCCTGCCGGCGCGCTATCGCCTTTGATGCGCCCGTCCCAGCCGGCATCGGGGTTTTTGCTTTCAAAGACTTTGCTGCCCCAGCGGTTGAAGACGGACAGGTGGAAACTAGCGGGCTCGCAGGCCAGGTAGGCCCGGAAGGTATCATTGCGGCCGTCGTTATTGGGGGAGAAGGCATTGGGAAGATAGGCCTGGCAGAGGGTATCTGCAGGGGTGTTTGTGGTATCTGCGGGCTCAACGGGCTCATCCACGTAACTCTTGCGGAGGCGGCCGGCATCGAGGAAGATGTTACAGCTCTCCCGGTTTATTTCATCGGCAAAGGCGGTTTCGAAGATCAGGAAGCCGGCCCGTACTTCGGGCGTAAAGCGGAAGGTGTACTCCAGCCATGGGTAATGATCGATAGGGTGGGAGAGGTGGATCTCCTGTGCCTTATCGCATTCGCCCTCACCAATGAAGATACGCAGGCGGCAGGGTTTGCCGAAGTCGATTCCCTCCCAGATGAAGTTGGGGTCGTAGCTCAGGGAAAAAGTAAGGTCGTACTCCTGCCCCGGCTGTAAAGTGTCGAGCAAAAAAGCACCGACGCCTTCGGTAGTGCCAGCGATTGGCGCCCCGAACTGGGCGTCGCCCCGGGCGACCATACCGATGCAGGTGAGGCCGTCGACCGCTGTTTTGGTGATGCCGAACTGCCCGGGCTGGGTATCGGCGCTGCTCAGCGGGCCACAGTTGATCCATGGCGCTGGTGGGACGTTGGCGCGCGGCAGCCCTTCCATAGATGGGTTGGGGAGGAATTCCTGGGCCCGGGCCACCGGGGCCAGGAAACAAAAAAGGGCTATTAATCTGCCGGCAGCGCGTTTCATGTTCAGGGGAATTTTTGCTGCTGTAAAGATATATGCTTTTTTTACCTTTAGAGGTTCAACCAAAACAAACTGATCGCGATCATGACAAAGCATTTTTGTTCCCTGGCCATTCGTTATGCGGCCGTGCTCTTCACCGCGGGCTTTCTGCTGGTTTCCTGCACCAATGAGCCTCCTCCTACACCCAAAGACCTGGCACAGGAGGCTATCATCCCCCGGCCTGTTTCCCTGGAAGCCACGGGTAGTTCCTTCCGGCTGACGGAGAAAACGAAGATCTATGTACAGGCGATTTATCCGGACTTGGAGCAGCTCGGGCAGGAGCTCGCCGACATGCTTAACCCGGCCACCGGATTGGAGATAAGTGTAAAAAAAACGGACAAAGTGCCGGGCGCTGGCCATATCTATCTGGCCCTTGTTGGCGATGAAGCGGGCCTGGGCCAGGAAGGGTACCAGCTGGAGATCACCGAAAAACAGCTCACGCTGACGGCCAACCAGTCTGCGGGCATTTTTTACGGCATACAGACGCTCCGCCAGTTGCTACCGGCTTCCATCGAGCTGGGGGAGAAACAGGAGGGGCCCTGGGAGATCGCCAGCGGCACTATTGTCGATTACCCAAGCTACCGGCACCGGGGCGCCATGCTCGATGTCGCACGCCATTTCTTCAGCGTCGAAGACGTCAAGCGTTATATCGATCTGATCGCTCTGTACAAAATGAACGTGCTGCACCTGCACCTTTCCGACGACCAGGGCTGGCGCATCGAGATCAAATCCTGGCCCAGGCTGACGGAAATAGGAGGCAGCACTAAAGTAGGCGGCGGCGAAGGAGGATTTTACACCCAGGAACAATACAAAGACATCGTGCAGTACGCAGCGGATCATTATATCACGATCATACCCGAGATCGATATGCCGGGCCATACCAATGCTGCGCTGGCCTCCTACGCTGAGCTCAACTGCGACGGACAGGCCCGCAAGCTCTATACGGGCACCGAGGTAGGGTTCAGCACTTTTTGTACGGCCAAAGATACGGTCTATGCCTTCATCGACGACGTCTTCCGCGAGCTGGCCGCGCTGACGCCTGGCCCCTATCTGCACATCGGCGGCGATGAGTCGCATGTGACGCCTATGGAGGATTACATCCCCTTTATCAACCGGGTGCAGGATATCGTCGCAGCCCATGGCAAGGAAGTAGCCGGCTGGGACGAGATCGCCAATGCAGAAATGCGGCCCGGCACGGCAGTGCAATTGTGGGCCGGCACGGAAAACGCCAAAATGGGCGTGGAAAAAGGGGCCATGCTGATCATGTCGCCTGCCAGCAAGGCCTATATCGATATGAAATACGACTCCACCACTGAGCTTGGGCTGAGCTGGGCCGGTTATATCGAGGTGGATACCGGCTATATCTGGGACCCCGCTGCCATGGCTGCTGCCGAGGGAGTGGACAAAAACGCCATCCTCGGCGTAGAGGCTCCGCTGTGGACGGAGACGGTCACCAATATCAAAGAACTGGAATACATGACGTTCCCCCGCATCCCCGGCATCGCCGAGATCGGCTGGACGCCGCCCGCGCTCCGGCAGTGGGACGAGTACAAGCAACGCCTGGGCCGTCAGAAAGCCCGCTTCGAAGCGCTGGGGGTCAATTATTATGCATCGCCGAAAGTACCCTGGGCGGAGTAATGGGCAGTTTGTAGTACGCAGTGTTGCTGTTGCCGTAGCGGCGGAGCCACCTGGAAGGTATAAAGCATGGCCTTAAATTAAATATATTCAGGCAGGGCCGTAAAGGGGGTAAATTTCCTAAATTTGGCTTAGAGCTTATTTGGAGGCCGGCTAAAGCCGGCCTCCAAATAAGCTCTAATTGATATTTTTTCACCTAAAACCATCACCAATGAAGTACCTGTCTTCTTTTGTGGTTATTCTTTGTTTTTGCCTGCCTCTCGCTTCCTCCGCCCAATCCAGCGCAGTAGGCGAATGGAAGGCCATGATACCCGCCGATGACCAGGGCAATATGATGCCCATGCACGTTTCCATAAAGGCCGACAACACCTATACCGTCGACTTTGGCGCAGATGGCGTGGTGGAGATCAAAGGCACTTTTTCAGAAAAAGACGGCCAGATCACCATTCAGGATGTCGAAGGTTCGGAATGCACGGGAAAGGGGGTTTATAAGTATGAAGTCACGGCTGACGGCCTGAAAATGACTCGTGTCAGCGAAGAATGCGAAGGCCGCGGCGGGCCGGATGGCGTTATGGAATTAAAGCGGGGCTGAGCCTAGAGAAGCCGGATAGGAGCAGATTTGGCCTCAGCTCAAAAACTTCCTGTTAATACACGAAACCCCGAGCACTTTGCCCGGGGTTTCGTGTTGAAAGGGGAGAAAGATGAGGACGCCCTTCAAAACGCAAAACTGACCCCACTGCCCAGGTTATACCTGGTTTTCCTTACCGTTTGAGGAGGCCGGCTGTCAAAGATAAAGGTGTAGCTCGTCCGGAGCGTTAAGCGCGAGTGTATCTGCAGGCTGATAGAAGTCTCGGAATTGATGCGGTAATCCTCTATTTGGCTCAGGCGGGGCTGATAGTAGGTTATGTGGTTGAGGATGAAATGGCTGAAGGTAAAACCTGCCGATACATAAGAGCTTAGCCGGGAATGCCTGTTCTTCTCCATGAAGTCTTCTGGGCTGGTGTTCTCGTGTTCGTACATGTAAAGGGCTCCGAAAAAGAGCTGGCTGCTGTCGGTGCGTAATATTTGCAACCTGGGGCCGGTACCGGCCAGCAGGCGCAGGTCTATCTCGTGGACCTCATCCCATTGCTCCTGAACGAAGGCCTCCCAGGTTAAGCGGTTGCTGAGCACGCGGTTGTATCGCAGATGGGTGAACTGGGCATTGTTGAAGTTTTTAGGGGCGGCGCCCGGGGTGTCGATGTCGAGGAACTGGGTGAGTGCATATCCGGCTAAGAACATCCATTTATTCCTGTTCTTGTTCAGCTGTATTTGCCCATTCGTATTGAGGATCAATGTCTGTCCTGCTTTGGTGCGGTTCAGGCCGAAATTGAAGTCGACATTGCCGGCCCAGGTTTTGTCCTGGCTCAGGAAGCGCTTTTTTTCGGTGTTGACCACCTGGGCGTGCAGGGAGGCGGATAGCAGGAATACAAGTGCAAATAAGAGGGGTGCGTGTTTCATGATCTCGTTTTTCGGCCTTTCAAGCGCAAAAACAGAATAAATGACGTTTTTTTTGTTGAAACGGCATAACGGCATTATTTTTAATCGGGTTGGAACTTCAGGGAGGGTAAAACAGCAATGAAAGCTAAAGATATACATAAAACCCTGAATGGCATTTATCCCTTGACGGATGAAGCATGGCTTGCCTTTAGCGCCTTGCTGGAACCTGCCGGCCTGGAGAAAAGTGAATATCTGGTAAGAGAAGGGGGCCGGGTGCATCACGCTTATTTTTTGGAAGAAGGCCTGATACGCGTATTCTATAACAAGGACGGGAACGAATACAATAAGACCTTCTTCATCCCCGGTATGTTTCCCACCCCTATTACCGCGCTGCTTTCCGATGCTCCCTGCCAGCTGAATTTTCAGGCTCTATTGCCCTGCCGCCTGTTTCGTTTCCCCTATCGCGCATTCCGTGAATTATTCCCGGAACACAGGTGCCTGGAATCCATGATGCTTCGGTTGATGGAGTACGAGTGGATGAAAAAAGAGCTCCACGATATCCGGATGGTTACCAATGATGCCACATCCAACTACATGATATTCAGGGAAGAATACCCTGAATTGGAAAACCTCATTCCGCAGTACCACATCGCATCCTACCTGGGAGTCACCCCTATACAGCTGAGCCGGATACGTGCCAGGCTCGCCCAGCCGAATTAGAAGTGTTCAAAAAACAAGCTCTTAACATAGGTTAATGCTTGAGCGGTTTGTTCGGGCCAACTTTGCACTGAACAAAAAACGTATACATCATGAAACTCACGAAGAACACCATTCTGATCACCGGCGGGACTTCCGGGATAGGTTATGAACTCGGGAAGTCGCTGCTTGAAAAGAACAACAAAGTGATCCTGCTTGGCCGTAACCCGGCGAAACTTCAGGAAGCGGCATCACAAGGGTTCCAGGCTATCCAATGCGACCTGAGCGATACGCAGGAGATAGAAAACGCCGTCATACGGATCCAGAATAAATATCCGGATGTGAATATCCTGATCAACAACGCTGGGGTGCAGTACAATTACTTGTTTACGGAAGAAGCCGTATCCCCTGACAGGATACGCAAAGAAATGGATATTAACGCGGCCGGCCAGATCATCCTTACGCAGTTGCTGATCCCCTTGCTCGCCACCTCTCCTAAAGCGCTGATCATCAACACGACCTCCGGCCTGGGCGCCTTCCCCAAATCCGATGGGCTGGTATACAGCGCCAGTAAAGCGGCCATGCGGAATTTCACTACCGGCCTCCGGTTCGCGTTGAAGGACACAGCTATTAATGTACTGGAATTCATCCCACCCGTGACGGACACCGGCATGACTTCCGGCCGCGATGAAAAAAAGATGCCGGTGAAAGCATTGATCAGCCACGTCATACCACAGATCGAAAAAGAAAGAAGGGTTGTTACCGTGCCCAGCATGCGCATCTTCCTCCGGATCGCTTTTCTGTTTCCCGCGCTGGCGCATAAAATACTGGACAAGAAGTAGTTTTCCGCATTTCACATAGGGGCCTACCGCCGAAAAAGGCATCATTTAAGATGGGTGCAAACCCTATTCTTTGCCATACATGGCCCAAACCAACAATCAACCCGACATGTGGAAAAACTATATTCTTGTCGCGTTCCGCAACCTGTGGAAAAGCAGGTTCTTCTCCCTCATCAACATTCTTGGCCTGGCGCTCGGCATCGCCTGCTTTTTGTTCATCATCATCTTCGTCAAGGATGAACTGAGCTACGACAGTTACCACGAAAATGCCGGCCGCCTTTACCGCATGCATTTCCTCGGCAAATTATTTGGCCAGGAGATCGATATCGCGACGGTCGGAGACCCCTGGGGCCCCTTGCTGGTGAGCGAATATCCTGCCGTTGAGCAACAGTTCAGGATACGGGAAACGGGAGCCCACCTGGTGCATTATGGCGAACAGGCCTACAGGGAAGAGCATACGGCCTTTGCCGATTCAACGCTTTTCAGCCTGTTCTCACTCCATTTGTTGAGCGGAAACCCGCAAACAGCCCTGGCGGAACCCAATTCGGTAGTCGTTTCTTCCGATGTGGCCAGGAAGTATTTTGGAGAAGAGGAGCCGATGGGTAAGATGTTGATCTTCGACGACAAAAACGCCTATCGCGTTACCGGTGTTATGGAACCGATACCGCACAATACACACTTCAATTATGACCTGCTCATCTCTATGGCGACCCTTGAGGAGAGCCGCTCGGGCCAGTGGCTGAGCTTCAATTTTTATACCTACCTGCTCCTGAGGGAGGGGGCCAGCACCAAAGATCTGGAACGGGCGTTTCCCCAGATTATACGTACCCATGTCGGTTCTCAGCTCGAAAAGTTTGTCGGGCAGAGCTACGATGACTTTCTCGCCGATGGCAATACCATGGATTTTTCGTTGTTCCCGGTATCGCGCATCCACCTTTACAGCCATAAGGCGGATGAGATCATGCCACCCGGAGACATCCGGTATGTTTACGCTTTTTCCTTCATCGGCCTGTTTATTCTGCTGCTGGCCTGCATCAACTTCGTAAACCTGTCGACAGCGCGCTCGGCGAGCCGGGCGCGCGAGGTCGGGATGCGCAAGGTCGTCGGTGCTCAGCGGGGCCAGATCATCCAGCAGTTCCTCAGCGAATCTCTGGTGGTCAGCGTGTTGTCCCTGCTTCTTGGTGTGGGGCTGGTCTTACTATTACTACCTTACTTTAACCAGCTGTCCGGCAAGGCCATAAGTTTTTCGAATGTCATTCAGCCCTGGCTTTTGGGCATCATGGCCCTGCTGGCCGTTGTCGTCGGGCTGCTGGCGGGCAGCTACCCGGCGTTCTTCCTTTCCAGCTTTCGGCCGATCAAGGTGCTGAAAGGCAAATTCACCAACCGCCCCGAAGGCGCCTGGTTGCGCAATGGGCTGGTCGTGTTCCAGTTCGCCATTACGGTAGGCCTGATCGTTGGGACCATTGTGATCTACAACCAACTTCGGTACATCCAGAACAAGAACCTGGGGTACGAGAAAGAGCACCTGCTGATCCTCAATAATGCCGGGGGGCTGGGTAATAAACTGGAGGCCTTCAAGCAGGAAATGTTAAAGCAGCCGCAGGTGGCCAATGCTACGATCACCAGCTTTCTGCCGACGCCCTCGGCCAGGAATAACAACGGGCATTTCCTGGGGCGCAACCCCAACCCTGAAGGCACGCAAATTTTGCAGAGCTGGTATGTCGACCGCGATTTTATTGAAACGATGGGCATGGCGATCGACAAAGGCCGTAACTTCTCTTTGGATTTCCCCGCCGATTCCAACGCCGTCATCATCAACGAGGCGGCAGTGAAGATATTCAACCTGGACGAGCCACTGGGCAAGGAGATCAGCTCCATGGACGGTGAGTCAGACGGGCAGATCGAGTATACGCCGCACGAGGTGATCGGCGTCGTGAAGGATTTCCATTTCGAGTCGCTCAGGCAACCCATTCAGCCGCTGATCATATATCTGGGGCATTGGGGTGATTTTATCGTTTTCCGGATCAAAGGCGATGATATTCCCGGTTTCATCAATATCCTTCACAGCCGTTGGGATGAAATGGCGGCAAACCAGCCTTTTGATTACAACTTCCTCGACGGCCGCTACGATGCTGTATACGAATCGGAAACCCGGATCGGTTATGTCATCGGTATTTTCACGGCGCTGGCGATCTTCATCGCTTCGCTGGGCCTCTTTGGCCTGGCGGCCTTTACCGCCGAACAACGCACCAAAGAGATCGGCATCCGCAAGGTGATGGGCGCGTCGATGCCCCGGCTCTTTATGATGATGGCCACCGATTTCATACGCTGGGTGCTGCTGGCTAGCACCGTCGCCCTTCCGGTAGCTTATATTGCCATGTCGCGATGGCTGCAGGGTTTCGCGTACCGCACGGATATCAGTGCCGGCAACCTCATCCTGGCCGTCGGCATCACCCTTATTATTGCGCTGCTTACGGTCAGTTATCAGTCTCTGCGCGTGGTGCTGGCCAACCCGGTTAATACGCTTAAATACGAGTAGCGCATCGGGCCCCCCGTACCTCCGAGCTTCTGCTCGGAGAAGGCGTATTCTCTGCTCCGGCCGGAAGGCCGGAGGTACGGTTTGGCTGCGTATTCTCTGCTCCGGCCGAAAGGCCGGAGGTACGGTTTGGCTGCGCAACGAGCAGGGACAGGCCCCCGAAACGCGCCAGCTGGACGAACCCCCGGAGCGCCTGGACTGGGATGTCAGCCAACTGCGCCCGGGCCTGTACTTCATGTAAGTGCTGGAAAAAGGGCAGGCGCCGCAGGTGCTGCGCTTTGTGAAAGCGGAGTAACGTACCCCACGATTTTAATCGTGGTGGTAAGCCCGGCCAATCGCAAGGGTGATAACAAGTTCTAACAGAACAAGCGCCACCTCCGGAAGCCCGGAGGTGGCGCCTGCATTAATACGGGTTGCGGATCATTCCCTTCTGGGGGCCCAATGCTTGATCGCAACCAGAATTACTAATTTCCGCTTCTGCTCCTGGAGCTGCTCTTCGTGTTCGTGCTCTTCGGGGCCGTGCTCTTCTGAGAAGCGGGGGCATTGGAACGGCTCGTAGAGCTCGGGCTTGAAGTTTGGCTGCGCGAAGGCTGAGCTGTGCTCGGAGCGCTACTCCTGCTGGCGCTTGGTTTGTTTGCCGGCGCCGTTCTGCTACTTGCCGACGGCTTCGGGGCCGTGGTTGTTGAGCGGGTGGACGTACCCGAACGGCTTGGTATCTCACGAGAAGGCTGGTTTACCTGGGGCGCCGTGCTCCTACTCGTTTTTTGTTCGGTAGAAGCAGCGCCGCTTCGGCTGTTTACCGTAGGCCGTTGGGCCGGAGTCGTTGAACGGGGCGTTTCCGAACCTGCCGAGCTGCGGGATCTCTGGCCTGCCGCCGGCGTTGTATTCCTTTTTTCCTCCTGCTTATAAACAGGCTCTGTACTTTTTCTGCTTACCGGAGTCCTTTGTTTTTGTTCTGGTGTATTCGGGCGCGTGTTGCTCCTCGGCTGCTCCACAACGTTATCTCTACGGCTGTGATTGCCGTCGCTTTGTTTGGCCGGTTCCGGGCGGTGAATGGGAGGTTTGCCGTGGCTAACCCTGACCGTATTGGTATGTTGCACTACGTTGTAGCTATAGGAGCGGTGTGGCCTGTAGAAGTTGTGAACGTGAATGACCCGGTACCTGTGCACGACATGGTAGTACCTGTGGTAAACGACGATCCGCGGGCGGAAGATGTTCCAGGTGCATTGCACCCAGGGGCTCCACCAGTCCGGATAGTACGACCAGCGGTAAGGAGAAACGTATACGTCGTAATTCCTGCCCAGAATGTACTGCACCGGTTCCCAATAGTACACGTTGACGAAATCGCCGTAATTGGAATGGTATCCCTTTCTGCTGTCGGAATACCCTTCTACCGGTTCCACGATGACTTCCTGGCCATAGAGGTCTTCATCCCCTATGATCTGCAGTACGGCCTCGTTTCTGCCTATGACCTCGATCTCGATAACGGCTACGTCCTGGGCGTCAAACCTGCCGAGCAGCGCCTGCAGTACGATAGCGTGGAAACGCCCCTGCCGCCTGTGTTCGACGCGGATGTAGTCGATCCTGCCGTCATAGTTCAGGTCGAGGTTGTTGACCCAGTTCTCTTCCGTGTTGAGCTTTCTTTCAAAATCCCTTAAAGTGTAGGATTGTTTGAACAGGTCAAGCGCTCCTTCCAGGCTGAAGTAATCGCCTTCATACCCTGTGCGAACCGCATCATCGTATTGAGCATGGGTCGCGGAGAGAAACATTACAGAGAGCAAGCAGCTCAGAATTATTTTTTTCATGGCCCTGGTTTTTGCTGGCCCGTTCGTTTTGCTTTTGCTGGCAAAATGTACCGTTCCAGGCGGTTTAGTGTAATGGAGAAAAGAACATTTTCTTTCCGTTCTATTATTATGACGCAGCTTAACGATGGGCCGCCGCAAAAAAACAGGCACTTTAAACCAAACTTAACCAGGGTTAAATAATTAACTAAATAACAGGGGGGCTGCCGGAGGATGAAACAGCAAAAAATGAGAAGAAAAGCCCTTTATTTTCCCGATGCAGGAACGGGGAGATACTCGGGGTAATGCCTGTAACATAAATTAACGAGGGTTAAGAAAAAGTGAAACGCACAAACGGGATGGCCCATGATATTGAGACAATAGCGAAAAAATTATCTTTAATGCTGCTTATAGCCTGTTTACATTCTCAAATACTGGAAAAAACCATGAAACGTACCATTAGATCACTGGCCTTTCCGGCCTTCGGAATGTTCCTTTTCCTCGGTTACACGGTGCAGGAAGCATTACCTGATGCCGGAAAAACTTCCACTGAGCTGCGCCGCCATGCAGATACGGTGGTGATCGAGTACAAGGGGCGGATAAAGGAGATCATCGATCAAAAATGCTACGATTGCCATAGTAAGGAAGGGGATGATGACGATGCCAAAGAAGAGCTGCTGTGGGATGAATTGCCTAAGCTGAAACCGATGGACCAGGTGTTCACCCTGGATGCTATAGCGGAGTCCGTCCAGAATGGAGAGATGCCTCCGCCCAGGCACGTTCTCTGGAGGCCCGGCAAGAAACTTACGGACGAAGAAGCAAAACTGTTGATAGACTGGTCCAGCAAACTGTCCGATAGGATCTATAAGGAAAATCATTGATGTACAAATTTTGGCCTCAGTTTCAGAAATTCACCAGGAATTTCTACATTTGCAGTAGTCTTAAAAGAGAATGATTATCATCTGATAACTATGTTATGAATACGAGGGAAATTGCAGAGAAGCTTTCAGGAAAAGGCCTCAGAGTGACGCCTCAGCGGATCGCTATTCTGGGTGCAGTAGTGAAACTGAATAATCATCCTACTGCTGAGAAGATCATAGAATACATTAAAAAGAACCATCCGAATATTTCAGTAGGAACGGTGTATAAGGTTTTGGATTCTTTTGTCGAGAACAACCTGCTGAAAAAGGTGAAAACGGAAAGCGGCACCATGCGGTATGACCCGATACAGTCCAGCCATCATCACCTTTATTGCGAGGAATCGGACCGGATCGAAGATTATGAAGACGAACAATTAGATGAACTTATCAATAATTACTTCGCGAAGAAGGGCATAAAAGATTTTAAAATCGAGAACATCCAACTCCAGATAACAGGCAAATTTGAAAAATAAAAATCATGGATAAATCAACAAACGGTAAGTGCCCTGTAATGCACGGCGCTAACACAGAAGTAACCAAGTCGGTCATGGATTGGTGGCCCAACGCGCTGAATCTGGACATTTTACACCAGCATGACACGAAAACCAACCCCCTGGGTGGAGATTTCAACTACCGCGAAGAGCTGAAAAAGCTGGACGTTGATGCGCTGAAGAAAGATTTGCATGGCCTGATGACCGACAGCCAGGAATGGTGGCCTGCCGACTGGGGCCATTATGGCGGGCTGATGATCCGCATGGCCTGGCATGCTGCCGGCTCGTACCGTATTGCAGATGGCCGCGGCGGCGGCGGCACCGGCAACCAGCGTTTTGCCCCCTTAAATTCCTGGCCTGACAATGTAAGCCTGGATAAAGCAAGGCGTTTGCTGTGGCCTATCAAGAAAAGATACGGCAATAAAGTCAGCTGGGCCGACCTGATCATTCTGGCAGGGACCATTGCCTATGAAAGCATGGGCCTGAAAACCTTTGGTTTCGCCTTTGGGCGGGAAGATATCTGGGGCCCTGAAAAAGACACCTATTGGGGCGCTGAAAAAGAATGGCTGGCGCCGAGTGACGGGCGTTATGAAAACGTGGACGAGCCGTCAACGATGGAAAACCCGCTGGCAGCTGTACAAATGGGCCTGATCTACGTTAACCCTGAAGGTGTTAATGGAAAACCCGACCCCCTGAAGACCGCTGCCCAGGTTCGGGAAACCTTCGCACGTATGGCAATGAACGACGAAGAGACCGTTGCGCTGACCGCAGGCGGGCATACCGTTGGCAAGACCCACGGCAATGGCGATGCCAGTATCTTAGGGCCTGACCCCGAATCTGCCCCTGTAGAGGAACAAGGCCTGGGCTGGGCCAACCCTCACAAATCCGGCAAAGGCCGTTATACGGTGACCAGCGGCCTGGAAGGCGCCTGGACTACGCACCCGACAAAATGGGATAGTGGCTATTTCGAAATGTTGTTTAACCATGATTGGGAGCTGCGCAAAAGCCCTGCCGGCGCCTGGCAATGGGAACCTGTCAACATCAAAGAAGAAGACAGGCCGGTAGATGTAGAGGACCCTTCCATCCGGCACAATCCTATGATGACGGATGCCGACATGGCCATGAAAATGGATCCGGCCTATCGGGAGATCTCTTTGAAGTTCATGAACGATTTTGATGCCCTCTCAGATGCCTTCGCACGCGCCTGGTTCAAGCTGACCCATAGGGATATGGGGCCAAAATCGCGCTACTTCGGCCCGGATGTTCCCGCAGAAGACCTGATCTGGCAGGACCCGATCCCGCAAGGCCGTGCGGATTATGACGTAGACGCAGTAAAAGAGAAAATAGCATCATCAGGGCTTTCTGTTCCGGATATGGTGGCCACCGCCTGGGATAGCGCCCGCACTTACCGTGGCTCAGACATGCGTGGTGGTGCCAATGGCGCGCGCATTCGCCTGGCGCCGCAGAAAGACTGGCAAGGGAACGAACCGGAGCGTTTGGCCCGCGTATTGTCGGTGCTGGAGCCTATTGCTAAACAATACGGGATCAGCGTTGCCGATACGATCGTTCTTGCAGGCAACCTCGGTATTGAAAAGGCTGCCAAAGCCGCCGGGTTTGATATAAAGGTACCCTTCGCGCCGGGGCGTGGAGACGCTACGGATGCCATGACGGATGCAGATTCTTTCGCTCCACTGGAACCAATAGCTGATGGCTACCGCAACTGGATGAAAAAGGACTATGTCGTAACGCCTGAAGAACTGATGCTCGACAGAACCCAGCTCATGGGCCTAACGGCGCCGGAAATGACGGTTCTGGTTGGCGGAATGCGCGTATTGGGAACCAACTATGGAGGCACCCGGCATGGTGTTTTCACAGACAAGGCAGGGGCCCTTACCAATGACTTCTTCGTCAACTTAACAGACATGGCCAATACGTGGAAGCCGGCAGGAAATAACCTGTATGAGGTCCGTGACCGCAAAACGGGTGATCTCAAATGGACGGCCACGCGGATCGACCTCGTATTTGGTTCGAACTCAATCCTTCGTGCTTACGCAGAGGTTTACGCACAGGACGACTTCAAAGAAAAATTTGTCCATGATTTTGTGAAAGCATGGGTGAAGGTGATGAATGCAGACAGATTTGATTTGAATTGATATCGTTAGGTTAGATAGGGCCACCCCTGAGGAAGAACCTGGGGGTGGCCCTAATATTTCCAGCCTTCACCTGATCACCGAAACCGGCAGCTTATTTTTTGATGGCCATTAAACTAATGGCAACCCCTCCTCCGGGGGCCAAATGATAACTTCTGGAATCTCCTTTTTTTATCTTGTCCGATTCAATGGCATAGTCGCCAGGGTTATCACGGAAATGCGCCTGATCGCCATCGCGGTAAACCTGCACGTCAAACACTTTACCTTCCGGAAGGAAACCGAAATCTATCGTGATATCGCGCCCGGCCTCATTGGTTATGCTCCCTATAAACCAATTGCCTGTTCCGCGTTCTTCGCGGGCGATCGTTACAAATTCGCCTACTTCACCATCCAGGGTGAGGGAATGCTCCCAGTTGACGCCTACATCCCTGATGAACTGGAACGCCGGGTGGCCTTCATAATTTTCCGGCAGGTCGCAGGCCATTTGGATGGGGCTATAGATCACCACATAAAGCGCCAGCTGCTGGGCCAGCGTGGTGTTGACCTGATTGTTGGGTTTGGGCTTCAGGCTTAGCTCGAACACCCCGGGCGTGAAATCAATGGGGCCTGAGAGCATCCTCGTAAAGGCTACGGTCGGAAGATGGTCAGGAGGGTTTCCTCCGTCGCTTGCCCAGGCGTTCCATTCCTGTCCTCTCAAGCCCTCGCGCGCGACGGCATTGGGGTAGGTTCTGCGAATACCTGTTGCTTTGATCGGCTCATGGGCATCTACCGCCACCTGGTATTTAGCGGCATGTTCTAGTACTTTGCGGTAGTGGTTGACCATCCATTGGCCATGGTGGTATTCACCTGCCGGAATGATCTTTCCAACATATCCTGTTTTTACAGCATGGATACCCAAAGACTTCATGAGCGCATACGCTGTGTCCAGTTGTTGCTCGTAGGTTCTCGGCGCAGCGGATGTCTCATGGTGCATAATGACCTCGACCCCTTTTTCCCTTCCATACCGCACGACTTCCTGCAGGCTGTAATCCGGGTATTCCGTAACGAAGTCAAAAACACCCTCCCGGTCATCGAAGCCCGTCCAGTGATCCCAGCCCGTATTCCAGCCTTCGACGAGCAACCCTCCAATTCCGTTTTTAGCAGCAAAATCGATGTAGCGCTTTGCATTTGCAGTGGTTGCGCCATGTGTGCCGCTACCCGCTTTACCGCCTTCGGCGAAAGAGCTCATGCTTTGCGACCCCTCATAATCCCAGGTGGATATGCCGAGGTGCATTTCCCACCAGATACCCACGTATTTCATCGGGTGGAACCAGGAGACATCACCCAGTTTGTTGGGCTCGTTGAGGTTGACGATTAATTTGGAATCGATCAACCCGCCGGCCGTTTCACTGATCTGGATGGTTCTCCACGGCGTTTCAAAAGGCAACGCCCTTTTTACTTTATAGCCCAATCGATCCGAACCGACTAAGTTGCTGGTTAAGGATAAATTTGCGGTGTCAACCTTCAGGGTCATACCCGCATAGTCTGTGAGGTTGGCTTCGTGAAAGCTCAGGTATAACCCCTCATCCGTTTTCATGGTCACCGGCGTATTCACTGCATTTTCCGGTATATATGTCTGTGCCAGGCCGGGATGGTTCCTGTACTTAATGGCATTGATCTCACTGACTTTGCACTTGTGATACAGATGCTCGTAAATATCCCAGTCACCCGGTATCCAGTAAGCGGTATGGTCGCCGGCCAGGTTGAACCCGGTCCGTTCGTCCATGATGATCACGGTATCTACGCCCGCCTGTGCCGGGAATTCGTAGCGGAACCCGATGCCGTCGTTGTACGCTTTAAAGTGGAGGACAAGCGAGCGTTCCGGAGCTTCCTTCTCCTTCAGGGCCACCGTCAGCTGGTTGTAGGTGTTGTCGACGGCCCGCTGCTCGCCCCAGGGCATTTCCCAGGTTTCGGAAAAGGAAGACAGATCGGCCTGGGCCACCTCAAGTCCGCCGGATAGCGGCGGTTGGTCTTTAAATTCAAACCCCATCCCCGATGGTTTGATAACGGGCTTTCCATCGAATGAGACGCTGTAAACCGGCGCACCGGAATCATCCAGCGCGAATAGAATAGCTATTCGCCCATCCGGTGATTTTACCTCCGTGGCCGTTTCAGGAGCAGCGCATCCCCACATCAGGGCGAGGGCCAGCACCAGCGCGGTTGAAACCCGTGCTTGCCTGGCGATATCTTTCCGTTGCATTTTCATTGATTTGGTGAAGAGGTAATATAATTGGTTTGAACGAGGAAACATAACAATGCAGGCTCTGCCTTTGGCGTGAGGTAGTGGAGGATAGGGCTGTTGGGTTTTGAAATGGAAGGCTCATTGCCTGTGCTGTCCCGGGCCAGGATTTTTGGGATTTTAAGATTACCGGGATTTTCGCTTGAAATCCTGAAAACAGGTTCTTGAAAATGGAGCAGCATCTGTAAGGCCATCAGGCGACCTTGATTTCTACAACTTTTTCATTTTTGACAACTTCCGCCGCATACCAAAGCGCCTGGCGGATACCTTCTTCGGCCAGGTGAGGGAATTGCTCAACCAGCCCGGCTATGGTGGCTCCGGAAGCAAACCACTCCAGGATCATATCTACGCTGATCCGCCTGCCTTTAATGCAAGGCTTGCCTCCCATTACAGTGGGGTCGAAAGTTATTCTGGTGAGATGCTTCAGGGGCATGGTGTTTGATCTTAGGAACCTCAAAAAACAAGTTGGCGGATTCGGTGATCAGGCGAAGGCCGCAAGCCGTCTCTTTAGAGATACTACCAGCCCATTGGCGTTTTGGTTCTTTAGCCGAATCGTCAGGTTTGATCAAACGCAAGATATTTAGCTGTTCCAACTACTAAAGTCCTTTTATTTCCGGTGCCATTTTGGTCCTCGATGCTTACCAGGGATTTTTGCTATTCCTTGATCTTTGTACGATCGGTGATCGATGATATGACAATGCGGATTGCTCTGGCCCTTCCCGCTTTGATGAATGGCGGCAAACCAGTGGGCTTGTCCTTTAGTGAGTGATTGTACAAAGCTCCCGATCAGTTCTTTGCGTTGGGGTATCCAGCTTATGGCAAGTTTCTAAAAAACATTACTTCTCCCATTAATATGCTTAACTTTAGAAACAAAGAAACGAACCTTTTAGCCCTTGAAATTAAGCATTCGAATATCATTTTACCTTGTTCTACAACTGTCCGCTTGCCTGCTTCCCGGACAGCCGATAAACGAACTGCTTTACTTCAGCACCCTGAAAAAGGAGGGTGTGCCGACTATACTTTCCAGCATTTTTGAAGACCGTGCCGGCTACCTCTGGTTTTGTTCCAATGAAGGATTATATCGATATGACGGCACAAACATCAAGGTGTACAAGTCCGACCTTCAGGATCTGAATTCGCTCAGTTCTTCCTCGATTAACTACATGGCGGAAGATCCGGGCGGTACATTCTGGATCAGCACCTATGGCTGTGGCCTGAATGCCTTTGACCCTTTGGCCGAACGTTATATGCATTACTTTCACGATGAACATGATCCGGCCAGCATCTCTGATAATAACCCCCGATTTCTTGAATTTGACCGGGAAGGGCTGCTTTGGATCGGCTTCGACGGCGAGGAGGGGCTGGATCAATTTGATCCCGTTACAGGAAAGGCCAAACGGTTTCGGGTAAAGAGAGGGCAACCGGGACAATTGCAGGGGCGGGTACTGGGCAATATCATTGCCGATAGCAATCGCATTTACCTGGCTACCACAGCAGGCTTCGAATACTTCGACAAGGCCAGCGGGCAGTTCCACTTCGTTCCCCTGCTGGATGAAAAAAGGGATACGATTTGCTATTCCCTCAACGCCATTTGCAAAAGTAGGGACGGGACGATTTGGATGGATATGCCTGGTGAAGGGCTGCGCATGTACGACCCCCGTTCCGGCCATGCCACGGTATTGGATATCAAAACAGAGGAAGGGCTAGCCAACCCGAAACCAAGCCACATCTTAGAGGGTAAAGACGGACGGCTTTGGCTGGTCAACTTCGATGAATTATGGTCCTTATCACCCGGCCGGCTGCAGCTGCAACAACACCAGTTGCGGTTTTACGAAGAGGAACCGATTAGAAAATTTACCGGTTTGCGCAGTGCGTTCATAGATCGCTACGGCATGTTATGGATCGATAATAATTACTTTGATCCCAGGCGAACCCTCTTCGATTTTCACGAGATCCACTCCCCGAAAAACAACGCCCCTCTACAGACGGGAACTATATGGGAATTGAATGACTCTGTGCTGGCCCTGTCAACGCCTGAAGGTTTTTACTGGTATAACCTGAAAAGCCAAACGCCCAGCCCGGCTACTTTCGGGGCCCCTGTACCCATAGGAGAAAGTACTTTTTCTCCGGATAAATCCGGTTGGATCTTTCTTAGGCTTAATAATACCCTGGCGATCTATGATAGCCGGCCCAAAAAAACATACCATTTCCCGTTGGAAAAAAACGGCAAGCCCTTCCCGATAAGCCCTTTTGTTCCCATGGGAATCGCTTTTGATAAAAAGGAAGATCTTTGGATAAACACCTGGGGGCAAGGCCTCATCCGGATAAAAAGTGGGGTGTGGAAAAAGGCGAAAGGCCCGATCCGCGATTTTGACCAGTGGCTACCCAAAGACCCGAAGCGGCCATTGCCCACTGAAAACCTTCTGGGCATCCTGGTGGATAGCTGCGATAATATATGGGTGGGCTGCAGTATCGGCGGCCTGGTTCGCATTGACGGCCAGGATGAAAGTATTCGCTGCTTTGATGTCAAACAAGGTGCTAACAGTATTTCTTCCACTCGGATATTCATGCTGGCGGAAGACGCCTCGGGTAATATCTGGATGGGCGCCACCACTAGCGGTATTAATAAATACGATGTGAAGACGGGGCTATTTACAGTCTACGACCAGCGAAAGGGCTCGTTCAATGATAATGTGGGCAGGCTGTTCATAGACAAGGAAGGCCTTATTTGGGCGAGTAATGAGTACGGTTTAACCTGCTTCGATCCGGTTGCAGAAACCTTCACCCAATATGATGAAAAAGATGGATTAGTGGCCTGGGAACTCAACGGTTTTGTTTCCAAAAAAACCAACCGCTTGTTTTGGGGTGGGGTCAGGGGGTTCCATGTCGCCGATCTCGATCGTCTGAAAAATCGGCCCACCCAGGCTTCCGATATTGTCCTGACCGCCGTTGAGGCTTTTGATCCGGAAAGTAAGCGGCTTCAGCCCGTACGGCCTAACGAATGGGCTGATCGTGCCCTAAGCTTTTCGCATCGGCAAAATATCATCCATATCCGTTTTGCCGTGCTGGATTTTAGAAATTCCTCCAAACACCGGTACCAGTACGCCTTTACCCAGGGCGGCGCATTGGATTGGATCGACCTGCATTCGGAAAACCAGGTGACGTTCAGCCAATTGCCTCCGGGTATTTATTTCTTCCACCTCCGGGGCTGCAACAGCGACCAGATCTGGACGGAACTGGCCACGCCTTTAAAGATCGTGATCTATCCACCCTTTTGGGAAACGACCTGGGCCTATATTTTATACGGTCTTTTACTGGGAGGAGCCGTATATTATCTCTACCGCCTCACCCTCACCCGCCAACTTGCTAAAAACGAAGCCCGACAGGTCAAAGCCCTCGAGCAACTCCGGGCCCGCTTCTATACCAACATCACCCATGAGTTCCGTACGCCGCTGACCGTAATCCTCGGTTTGACCGAAGAGCCGGCAGACGTCTCCAGCGCTTTGAAATTGATCCGGCGCAACGGCAAAAGGCTACTCCAACTGATCAATCAATTGCTTGATCTATCCAAACTTGATAATAATAGCCTGCAACCCCGGTATCAACAGATCGAGATCGTTTCTATTACCCGGTATATTGGGGAATCTTTCCAATCCCTGTCTGAAAAGAAACACCTTCACCTCGAGGTCAGCAGCGGGATCGGGCAGTTGTGGATGGATATGGATGAGGAGTTGTACCGTCAGATTGTTTCAAATTTACTGTCCAATGCTATCAAATTCACGCCGACAAACGGTAGAATATGTTTGAATTTGGAAGAAAAAGGAAATCTGATGATACTCGAGGTCCAGGATAACGGTATTGGGATACCGATTGAAGGCCAGCCCTATATTTTTGATCGTTTTTACCAGGTCGATCATTCGGAAACCGACAGTACTAAATCTGAGCGTGCGGCTATTCAGGCAGGAGAGGGGACCGGCATCGGCCTAGCCCTGGTCAAAGAAATGACTGCCTTATTGGGCGGGCGGATTGAAGTGGAGAGCGAAATGGGCCGCGGAACCATCTTTACCGTCGAGTTGCCCATCCGCCGGCAAGCCGATAAAAAAACGGAGGCCTTTGAACCTGTCCGGATCGGCCAGGAGATCGAGGAGCCCCTGGCGGTGGAACCGGCCGCCGGTGATGCCGAACTGCCGGGCCTGCTCCTTATCGAAGACAACCACGACGTCGTCTTTTACATTCAATCTTTGTTGCAGTCGAAATATAACATACAAATAGCAAACAATGGCGCCATTGGCATCGAAAAGGCCATCGAAACCATCCCGGACATCATCATCAGCGACGTGATGATGCCGGAAAAGAACGGTTTAGAGGTAGTGGAAACCCTGAAGCAGGACCGGCGCACCAGCCACATCCCCATTATCCTGCTCACCGCCCGGGCCACCCGGGAAGACCGGATCGAGGGCCTGCGATACGGCGCGGACGCCTACCTGATGAAGCCCTTTGACAAAGCGGAGCTTTTTGTGCGGCTGGAGAAACTGGTGGAGCTGAGAAAGGCTTTGCAGGCGCGCTACGCGCAGGCGGTGGAACCCAAACTCACCTTCGTTTTTCCCCAAAGCGGAGGCCAGGCCGCCGCGCCAAGCCTGGATGACCGCTTCCTGGAAAATATCCGCCGGATCATCGATGAGAAGATCAGTGACGCGGATCTGGACATTCCCTACCTGTGCAAAAAGACAGGCCTCAGCTCGACCCAGCTTCACCGGAAGATGAAAGCGCTGACGGGGGAAGCGCCGATCAGTTTTATTCGAAAGGTACGCCTGCATAAGGCCAAAGAATTGTTGCAAACGACCGACCTCACCATTTCTGAAATCGCCTACAATCTGGGCTTTAACGATCCAAATTACTTTTCCCGGGCTTTTGGGAAGGAGTTCGGGTGCTCGCCCGGTGAAATTCGTAATTGATTTTCAATTATTTATGTATTTATTTTCCGGGCATGGAATTTTTGTGCGGGTATTTGGGATTTTTGTGCAGGGGATACTCCGCCTCTCGCCTTTATCTTTCCCATTGCAGGCATTCAGGAGACTATCCGTACCTGCTGGCATCACCTAATACCCTTTCGTATGAAACCCATTCACGTCGTAAAGAAGCTTCCCATTGGGGATGAACAAAGCCCCTGCCGTCCACTGCTTTCCAGAGAAGGACGTTTTTTGCAGGAGGTCATTGACACCATTCTCGACAACCTCGACAATAATAAATTCGAAGTGCCTGTCCTGGCGCAAAAGGTTTACCTGAGTGTCTCACAACTCAACCGGCGGCTGAAAAAACTGGTCAACGCCTCACCTGGCCAACTGATCCGGGATATCCGCCTGCAGATTGCAGCCGATCTTTTGGCCAAAGACGCCGCTTCCGTTGGCGTCATAGCATTCAACGTAGGCTACCAGAACCACACCCATTTTTGCCGGAGCTTCAAACGCCGCTACCGGTGTTCGCCGTCCGAGTATGCCAGGGCAAAACGGGGCTCCGTTGGATCATTGCGCGAAAATGGCAAGATATTGCGCAATGATGGTAAACATCGGGTTTGGGGAATCCCATAACTTGATGTCTTGAAAACAGGCTGGTAAAAAAATCGCCCCGGAAATATGAAGCTCCACCTGGTCATTAAGCTAAGAAAGGGAGTGGCATTTAAGGAGCCGCCTCATTGGAGTACTGTCATTCGTGACGGCCAGGTGGGGTTGGCGGTGTTTTGTTCTCCGATCGACGAATTTTTCCGACGCTACAACATTCCGGTACTAATTACAGCAGAGTATCTAAAGGAGGGGCCTGATTGGCCGGAGGAAGCTATCGCCAATGGATTTGATCGGATAGTGAGAGTTGTTTTGCTGGAGAATACTCCAATTTCTTCCGAACAGCTACAGGAACTGGCTGAGATAGAGGGCGGACGGATCGTTGAATTTGTTCATCAGGGGAAGATAGAGCGTGCTCCTATCCCGGATTTTTCCGCAGCACAGACTATGGCCCGCACGGAACATGCCCACGGGATGATCCATCTGAAGGAAGCGCACGAACAGTTTACGATGGGGCATCCAGACATCACCGTTGCCGTCCTGGATACGGGCGTTGACCTGAGCCATCCCGAATTGCAGCATTGCCTTTTGCCCGGCTTTGACTTTGTCGATATCCTCGACGGAGCCGGCAAATTCTTTGGCGATTACCTGGGAGTCGATGACGACGCCGGTGATGAAAAAGTGGGCCACGGCACCCATGTGGCCGGCATTATCGCCGCCAAGGGCATCAACATGCCCGTAGGGGTGGCGCCCCGGTGCAAGATTCTGCCGGTGCGGGTGCTGGGGGCGATGAAGCAAGACGATGCATTCGTCGGCGCCGGGCTGGTCGACAACATCAACAACGGCATCAAATGGGCCGTCGACCGAGGGGTAGATGTGATCAATATGAGCCTGGGGATACGGCATACGGGAGGTGGGCTGCCTCATCAGGAAGTCGTAGAATACGCCAAAAGCAAAGGGGTCAGCCTGGTGGCCGCCTCAGGAAACGACGGCACCGGCGAATTGTATTATCCTGGGGCTTTACCCCACGCCATGGCCGTCGGCGCGCTGGATGAACAGGAGGAAGTCGCTCCTTTTTCCACACACGGGAAAGTCTCGTTCGTAGCGCCGGGCACCCGCATTTACAGCGCTTATCTCCGGAATGGATACGCTTTTTCGTCGGGTACTTCACAAGCTTCGCCATTTCTGGCCGGCCTTGTGGCGCTACTTAAGTCTTATGCTCTGGAACATGGGCGCCGGTTGACAGACGAACAACTGAAATACGTTCTCCGCTATACTTCGGATCGCCTGACCACTCAACTGAAGGACCCCAGATCGGGTTTCGGGCTGATCAATGTCATAGATGCCTGTAAATTATTAAAAAACAAATTAAAATTATGATATTATGAAGTCAACGAAATTCTCTCTTGCGGGTTTCAGTGTCGGTTATGATCAAAATGTACCGTCCCCGGCAATTGACAGAGATGCCATTGCTAAACTGCAAGAAGTGGTGACTAAAAAGTTTGAGGTTGCCGTGGCCACAGTAGCGGATCCCTCCTATCCCGGATATGTTGAATTATATGGGGAAAAAATTTCGTTTAATTTGCCCTCGGGCTTGTCGTGGCCAGGAGATTCCGATCAAATCCTCAGCAACCTCCTGGATACTGTTATTGATGATTTTCAGAATATAAAAACCACTCCTGGTATAATTAGCAAACTAATACGGGAGCTGGGCCTAAAATTGGATAACCTGGGCAAGTTCTTAATGAGTGACCCTTTTATCACTATAGATATTTTGGCTGACACTATTCTACGGAAGAGGATAACAAAGGAAAATGAAATATGGGAAGAAATTTTGAATCAAATCAATGGGCCACTCCAGGCAAAAAAAAGAGAGTTTTATAGCGAATTAGTAATCCGTATCCTTCAGAAGCAAAAGATCAGCTTTAGTATTACTTCCGGCATCCAAACCCGCCTGGCAGATGAGGCCTTAAAATTGGCATGGCCATTGATCAACCCTGATCAGAAAATTGTCGACCTGTTCTATCAAATGACCAGGATTGGCGATCTACCGCTATTGGTCGAGCAGTATTTAACGGAAATCAAAATTTCTAATCCGGAAGCATCCCTGAAAAACGAGATGGTCCGCTTTCTGCTGGATCTCAAGCTGGACTTTTCCATAACAGATCCGACCCAAACCTACGACGAGTTTTTCGGGCAGGCTTACATCCATGCGCTCAAGGTGGAAAGCGGCAGGGAAGATCCCATCGATAAGATCTATTCTCCAGGCAGCATCTCCGGCTGGAACTTTGAAGTAGACTACTTCACTACTGCGGAGCGGCAAGGCATCAGCCCCGACAATATCCTGGCTGCCGGGGCGCTGGATTATATCTACGAACTCGGCGATAACCTGGGCATTTTCCGGGTTACTGACGCTCTGGTATTGATGTGGGCGCAGGGCCGGCTGGAACTCAGCCAGGCGCGTTACAACAACAGGGTGGTCGTGAACGGCATCGTGGAAGGCGACGCCGCCTCCCGCCTCTACCGTTATTATAAATTGCGGGACAGCCGCCTGACCTACGAGGAGCGCGCCATGATCTATAAACAGGTACTGAACAAAGGCCAGGCCAACCTCCTGTCCCGTATGAACCCAAATACGGATTTCACCTTACTCTGGGTACAGTTGATGAGCGAAGTGGTCGATTTTATCGGCAAGAGTGAAAAACATTTTTCTTTCGACAATATGGTTTCCCGGTCCTCCCTCTATCAGTCGACGCAAAACCTCCAGTATAACCTCACCTTCAACATGGTGGGCAAGCCACTGAATGACGTCCACGAGATGTACGCCCAATTGCAGGAGTGTATCAGCATCCTCGGCCATGCAGAGATCGTGGACCAGCTCTCCGGAGGCGGCATCAAGAACATGTGGACCGTAGTGGACAAGGTGTCGCGCCAGGAATTGGGGTTCGCACCCAATATCTCCGCTTCCCGCACGGCCGCCGTAGAAGGGCACAAGATCTTCAAATGGATCTCCGGATTTGATGAGAACAGCGTTGATGATCAGGTATTCAAAAACTTCGTGAACTCGGCAGAAGCCTATATCATCGCCAAAGGGCAAACCACGGAGCAAAGAAGTCCCCTCCTGATGGAAGGTAACGGGTCAAATGGAGTATCCGCGGGGATCGAGGACAGTGATGAGTTTGCCGATTGGGACTGATCAGGCCTGAATTACTGCCCCGTTCAATATTAAATTTCGTTAAATCCATAAATGACTTCCAATGAATCATAATAACAGTGCAGCCCTTAAAGAGCAGGCCCGCCAGCAAGCACGCACCATCCTGGCGCAAAGCAATTCCTTTCGCGAGCTGAATAAAAGCGAACAATTCTCTTTATACAAGGATATCGTGGATTCCACCTATGAGGAGCTCGCCCGCCAGCATGGCCATAATCCTGCCGGGGGAGGCACTACGGCCCGGGCTATGGCTACAGCCGATCAACTGATCGACGATTCCCGCGCCACCCGTGAGCAGGACGCTGCCGCCGACCGCGCCCGCCGGATGATCCAAACCTTAGGGCCCCGGTTCGTCGATTTTGTGTCCGGCCTGCTCAACGGCGTATACGACGCCAATTTAGAGGCCAACAACAAGCAGATGGAGGCCTTTTCCACCATGTTGAAAAAAACGACCCGCTCTCTTTCCGCTTTCGTCAACGAAATTGACGATGCGGACGCTCAGTATTTCCTGGCCGAAAATTTCCCCGGCCAGTTCAGGCTGGGAGCCGGTGGAAGAAGGCGGCAACGGCTGGGTAGCGGCAACCGGGCCGGGAATAGCCGACAGCAGGCCGAATCTATACTCGTCGACAACGAAGGCCGTCCGGTAAAACTCGATGACGAAGCAGTCAAGGCTAAACTGATGGACGCTAAACTACAGATGGCCAAGGAACGACGGGCTCTTCTTCGGGAAACTCTCCTGATGGGCGTATCCCGTATGGTCGTAACCGACGGTAAGATCCGCGCCAATTTAAGCTTCAAACTGGATACTGATACCTACGTCGAACGGGAAAGTGAGGTGGCGGCCGAAGACCGCACCACCGGCATTGGCTTTAAAGGGTTTCAAATAAGAGTAAATTCGACCACCTCACAGAGCCAAGCTTATTCCGGCGGATCGGAAACGGTCAGTTCTTCAGCGAGCATGGATGGCCACGTAGAGATCAACTTCAAATCCGACTATTTCAAGCTGGACAATTTCGCAAGGATGTACGGAGCCGATCTGGAAGAAGGCAAACAGGAAGCATCTGAAAGCCCTGAAGCATAATCATCATGGCCCTGGCAATTCTTTCATTCCAGCAGAGAGAAGGGCCTGACTTTCTCTTCCGGATAGACATCGGTGGGAACCCCTGTTACCGATATGTCATCGGGGGCCGGGAGAGGTTTCAGGACCAGGGGTTCGTTCAACTCGCGCAACGGAAATTCGAATCTCCGATGCAGCAACTGGACGAAATATTCATGGGCCGGAGCACCATAAGGATACCGGCCCGCCATTTTGACCGGGAGCACCGATACGTACAATTGCAAAGTTTCAGGACTCCAAACCGGCGGGGAGCGACTTTTTCTGACATCATAGCAGTTAACGGGCCATTTGATACCCAAAGTGAGGAAGTTGCCCTTCCTTTTTCTAAAAACAAGACAATGTATCAATCTACCTATTCAAAAAAATATCCGGATCCTTCCAGAGCCTACAGCGCTCCTTTTGAATATAAGGAGTCCAGGCTCAGCTCAAGCATGTTCTTAGGAGCACTGCTCTCGGCTTTGCCCAAGGCTCTGCCAATTGTCGCCAACGTCCTTCCTGCGGTAACCGGCATCCTGGGCGGCCTCAAAGGCAAGGGTGGCGTCGGAGCCCAGGCCGGTGGCGCAGGAGGATTAATGGCGCAATTGGGGCCAATGCTCAACTCCATCATCGGCCAGGCAGCCGAAAATCCGGAAATGGTGGGTAACCTGGCCAATATGTTGATGGGGCTGCTCGGGGGCGGGCAACAGGCCGCTGCGCAAAGTCTATCTACGGCTTATCCACACCGGCAAGCCTATAGCTATGAGTCTAGAAAAAAAGCCGCAAGAAATACTGCCCGAAAAAGCGCGCCGCTCACGGGTAAGCCCGCTGTGCAAAATACACGCCCGGCCCCGCCTCTTCCGGCCACCCCGAACGGATTCGATTGGAAACAACAATTGATGCAGGCAGGCACCCAGATTGCCGGCCAGGTAGGTACACATTTGGTGAACAAAATGGCGGGAAGTACTCCGGCGGTCAACCCTGCTGACCTTACCGGCCTGTTGGCCAACCTCCAAAGCAGCGGGCTGATGGATGGAAAGATCAATCCCCAGGTGATCCAAACTCTGATGACCTTCCTGTCCAACCACCTTGGAGCCCAGGAAGACAACCGGCCACCGGCCGCCGCCCTGAACGCCTTGCAAATGTCGGCGGAACGGGCCGATTATACCTACGCGCAGTCCTTAACGGCGGCACAGGCAGACGGCCCGGTCATTTCGCTGGCAGCTCAAATGGCAGCCCTGCCGGATAAGGCGCTGGATTTTATTCCGGTCTCGCAGGTGAAACTGAGCTTTGCAGACATGGAAACCATCGATCTGGCAGGCAGACGGCGAACAGTTTTTACTAAACAGGCAGACGTAGGTATTCCATTGCGCCTGGAAACGCCTAAACCCATCTCCAAAGCTATTGTCCGGTATTCCCTCAAACAAGCGACGGACGGTAAGGTTGCTGTCCGCAAACTGCTCCGCTTGAATGGCCTGGATACCGGAGCAGTCCCCGAACCTCTTGCTTTCAGCCGGCAGGAACTGACGGCTGTTAACCCCAATGAAACGTATTTGTTGTGCGTTCGCCTGATCTGGAAAAACCGGCAGGGGCGGCGTCTCGGCACCAGCCTTACCCAGGCCGTTTATTTCATGGATGAAGGCTACGACTTTGATTACTGGGAAGATGCCGGCACGCCTATTCCCCTCAATGACGTCGGCAAATACCGGGGGTTCTGGCATAAGGTATGGGCCGACACCCTGGATGCCGGCAACCAGGATATTGGCATCGACGGAAAATACTACTACGTTTTGGAAACGGGCCGGCGGGAAAATGCCCGTATGGAGACCCTTACTCAATTCAAACCGGCCCATTCCACTCGCATCAACGGTAAACTGAAAACGGGTATGATCCTGAGTCCATCCTCCTTGGCCGGCCTGGCCGCGCAGCTCGCTGAGTACCCTCCGCTGGAGGAAGCGGAAGTCCGGGCGATGCACGCCGAGTCCTTCCGGGAGCAGGTCAGCCGGGTGGCCCGCTTCAAAACCGATGTCAGCGGCCTGGCCGGCGATAGTGTTGCCCTCTGGGTTTATCCCGAAGTGCAGTACAAAGCGCTCTATC
Source organism: Lewinellaceae bacterium (assembly GCA_020636255.1). Lineage (GTDB taxonomy): Bacteria > Bacteroidota > Bacteroidia > Chitinophagales > Saprospiraceae > JACJYE01. The sequence continues at coordinate 115,340 of JACJYE010000003.1, read as the reverse complement.
TAAAAAAGGTGCAGGCCACCAATCAGAACGGGCGCGTCACCCAACTGGGCGCCCATCGGGTATTTGTTCCTGTACCGGTATCCATACATTACATCGGCACAAAACTCGAACCATGAAAAAGCAACAGAAAATATTCCCGCATTTCAGGAATAATCTGGTGGAGAGCCTGTCCACTCAGGAAGTTTTCATAGACGGCATGAAGGTCATGTTCGACAAGACGGCGCCACTGGTATCCGTGAGCCTGCATAAAAAGGTAGAAAAAGAGGAAACCTCCGGTGATCATGAACAGGGATAAAGCCCTCAGCCCACTAGTAGAATTGATCCTGGAGCTGACGGATATAGAAGGCCATGCGCACCGTGAAGGACTGGGGTTCGGCCTGTCCATCAGCTCCATATCCGTTGACCTGCCCATGGAACTGGACGTGTACCAGGACAGTGTGCAGGAAGAGCCCCTCAGACTCGGCGTCGGGCCGCCGGCATACCAGATGGAAACCTCCTTTACTACGGTTTTTCACCGCATGCGGTTAACGATAACACCACAGTATGGCGAAAAGTAATAATCGGGCATGGAACCTGGAAGCTTTTCTCGATTCCTTTATCCTCGAGCTGGATAAGGCACGGGAAACACTGGCGCTCAAAGGCATGAGTCAGCCGCTGACCTATGCCGTGAAGGAGGTGTCCCTGGACCTGAACCTGTTCCCGGAATACAATGGGCGTGACGTGAAATTCACGACTGCCGGGCCGGGCGAAGAGGGCGCTTCCCGAATATCCATCCAGCTGGGCTCCATTTCCGACCGCCAGATCCGGCAAACGACAAAAAAACCCATTGGGGAGGATGACATCCCCATTGAAGCCATCGAAGAACTCGATCAGGATGCGAAACAAACCCTGCGGCAGGTCGGCATCAGTTCCATCAAGGACGTTGAGCAACTCGAACGGCAAAATGTGAAACTGGAAAAAGTACCCAAAATAAAGGAAAAAATGGGCGATTATCAAAACCTGGCAGAACGGTTGAAGCGCATCCGGAAAGGTTATCTCAGCCATACCCAAAGCCTGAAAGAAAAAGCGGAACGGGAAGGCCTGCAACCGAGGATCACCCGGGCGCTTCTCAAAGAGGAAGGTGCGGATAAGGTCATTACGCTCGAAGGAGATAACCTCCTGATCACCGGCAACTTCCAGGCGCGGGCCCTGATCAATCAGCAAGAGGTGGAGATTATTGGGGGCAATGAGCGCCACCTGAAACTTAGAGTGGCCGCCGGCCGGCTGCAACCGGGAGGCAATTTGCTCCAGATAGCCCTCGACCCCTATACTCTTATCCAACTCAATCTAAGCTAAGCCATGAAAGGAAAACTTTTTGCGCTCGCACAGGAGGTAGTCGTTTTCCGGGATCAGGTTCCCGGCGGCGCCATATCTAATCAGGTAAGCGACAGCCGGCCCCTGAGCCTGTTCACTCGGGCCAGGCCGGGGCGGAAGCATTACGATCAGGGCCTGAGCATCGACTTGCAGTACGACCGCATAGTCATTGGCCGCCAACAATCCTACGATACGGGCCTCGATATCCGGCTCAACCAGGAGGAAAAGCCCTTCCAGCCGAACTGGCTGGATGCAGATCCCTTTGAGGCTAAAGACCAGGACTACAGCGAGGATTTTATGCATGACCTGGCCGCCATCCTCGACACGGACGGGCCGGAAGCGCCGGCCCCCGTCGCCGGGCAAAACGCAAACCTGCCGCCAAAGGCGCCTGCCGCCAAAAAGCCCGCACCACACCCGCACGACATTTTCGACCGCATAGCTGCCGGCATGCAGTACGCCAATTCCTACGACCTGGGCACCATACGGATGGAAGAGCAGTTTGATGAATTTGATCAAGTACTGGAGAATCACACCCAACGGGCGGCCGCCGCCTCGGCCGATCACCGCCTTTTTGACGAGTTGGAGGCCGATGGGGCGGAGGAGGAGCCGGAGCCGGCAACAGCGCTTAGTATGATGGACGTTATGGAAGACCTCGATAGCATGGGATTGATGGAGAAGGAGCCGCCAGCCAGGAATGATCACTCTTTTGAGGTGAGTGATGCAGAGGTAGTTGGAGAAGTGAAGGAAACAGAAGATGAAGATGAGGGGATAGCAAAGCAATTTGGTAAATCAGGTAAATCAGGTAGTTCAACACCGGTGTCTCAAACGCCACCCCCACGAAAGAGAAACACAGAAGGCCAGACATTGCCAAGAAATGAGTTTGCAAGGCCGGACAGAGGGGTAACATCAAAACCAGCACGGGAAACGCCAAAAGCAAATTCAGGTATAGGCCATTTCATTCATATAAGAGATACAAGTAAGGACGGAGAAAATTGGCCTAAGGCAGTTTTTATAGAACGATACGATGGGCTCTATAAATCGCTTCAAGAAAAATTTAACGGTCATAGCGAGTTTTGGCAAAATTTGACCCAAGAGCTTGGAAAAAATGGCGGAGATGCCATCTGGGATAATTTCCAGAAAGCGCTCGGATCGGAAGAAATTAATGGTGAGGATTGGAAGGACAAGCTTGCAACTTGCGAATTCGTAAAGAAAATGGAGCTGCTTACTGATGCGGTACTAAAAGAGCCAAATGGCCAGATAAAAAACCGCTATAATTTCTGGTCAGGCGGCGAAGGTGCGCAATATGTTGCCACGCAAAAAACTGGAGGAGATGAGGGCATAACTGTTTTGGAGAGCCTGCCGCTTGGCCAATTATTCAACGGGCTGACGATCGATAAAGAATGGAAAAAGGCCGAAAAGATCTGGACAGTTCTTTCGGACCTATACACCTCGCTGATAAAAAGTGATGGGCCTGAAATTCATGCGTACATCACGCCGCAGGCGAAGGAAGATGGGATCTTTGCGAAGGTTGAATTGCCGAAATTGGTTGAAATAAGCAAGGAGCGGCTACGAAAAAATAAAAAGCTTCTTGAAATTAATTTCCATTTTGTAAGAGAGCAGGATCTTGAAGATCTAAAAGAAAAACTAGTTAGCCAAAGTAATACAAGAGAGGCTAAAAAAGAACTTTTGAAGGCTTGGCAACCTAAATGGGGAAATGAAACAAAACCATTAGATGATAATGTAACAGGCGTTTACAAGACGCGTATTGAACATTTGAAAAAGATGCAGGGATTTCAAAAGGAATTGTTTTCAAAAAATTCTGAAAACCAGGGCAACTGATTTGGATACTACCCTAAAAAGGATACCATGAGCACCCCCAACTTCTACCAACAACTTTACCGCCGCTTGCGGATGCCGCAGGAGGACGACTATTATTTCCATCCGGCGCTGGCAGCGGAGTTGCTCCGGCGGCAGTCCTGGCCGGTGCAGCCGGAGGCTCCGGCCAGGGGGCTTCCCGTGCTGCCGGCCGGCCCCAACCTGCAATTGGCCGTCACCTTATCGGATGAAGAGATCCCCTACGGAGGCATGGCGGCCGTGGCCATTCATGCGGCTGAGCCCGGTTTTGAATACCAACTCGTGGATGCCGCCGGCCGGGAGTTGAGCGGGAAAATTCCGGCTTCCGGCATGGATCTAACCCTGCAGAGCGAGGTATTATATGAAGACACGGACCTGGGCGTCAGCGTCTTTCATCCGCAGTTACCTAGTGGTACTTTAGCCTGGTCGGCGGGAGTCAAAGTCCGGCCCAATCCGGTTATCGCCGTACAACCTGAAACGGCGTCCGTCCTGGCGGGCAGGGCAGCGAGTTGGGAAATTGCCGCTCCGCAACTCACTAATAACATTGTCTATTACCTGGTGGATTCGGCCGGGCTTCCGGAAGAAATCCGGAATAACCCCAATCCCGGAGCCGATGAGGTTTTTCAGGCTGCCGGGGCGAATTTGGAACCATTTACAGCCAACGGAGGTAAGCGTGAGGTATCCAGAACAATTAACGCCGATGCGGAATTCTGGGCCCTGGCCGCCTCTGCCAGGGGTAGCCGGGTGCTTTTGCAGCAGGCTGACGGGAGCCTGCGGAGGCTGGGGGTGAGCCTTAGCACGACGATACAACCGGCTCACCTCAGTTTTTCCAAAACGGAAAAACTGAACATACCGTCAGCGGCGGTTCCCAATGCTGGGAAACAGATGACGGTCGGCTTTCGGCTGAAAATTTCCGGCGGTACGAGTAGTGGAAGTGAAGCTGGCGAATTCATTTTTGCCAAGGATGGAACAGAAAAAATCGCCATCGAATTTAAGCGCGGAGCAGCCAACTATGAAGTGATGATGGCGTATAAGTGGAAAATGGCGGATGGACGGGAACAGGAGATTTCCTTACCTACACCTGTGCCGTCTAAATCTTCAGGGGATTGGAACCACTACGCATTTACCCTCTATCTGGGAGCAAGCGGCGCCGGATCTAATAAGCGGAATAAGATGAGGGTATATCTGAACGGACAAGAAGCGGCCAGTACTCCTGACAGCGCTTTTGATACTATCAAGCGAGCCGGAAATCTGGCCTTCTCAAACAACTATTACCGACACTACGGCGGTATTAACTTTCAAGTAGATATAAAGGACCTGTTCATCTGGAGCCTGGAACTGCCCCCTGAAAGAATAGGGGACATCTTTTTAAATGGGATCGATGAAAGTGTAAGCGGATTAAGAACCTACTGGCCGATGGACAATATAGATGCGAACCGACAAGATGGCCAGGGACGTATCATCATCCCGGATCCCCGGAATAATGGCCGGGATGGCCTTTTAGAAGGGTATTGACCGAAACTGCAGATTTAATGTAAACTTATCAGCATGGCAAATATTTTTGATCTGGAACGGGAACTAAGCCGGCAGCAACAACTTTTCGGCGGCACTTCATCAAATGGAGCATACTGGCAAGATCGGGCTTCTACTTCCCAGGCACATTCCTATTCAGGTGCGAAAGAATTATTGGACGAACAACCCTACCTTATCATCGATAAAATTGTGGGCTTCCTGGCTGAAAAACAGACCAAGGCCGGAGACACTGACATCGAAGATATCTTGGCGCTTGCGGGTACCAATCAAGGGCTTAGAGAAAAAGCGCTTACCTCCCTCCTGGCTTATAGTAGCCAAATATTGAGAGAAAGGATCAATCAGGTTAAAGAAGAACAGAAAACGGCGCCATCCAGCGGGCATTATCGCGGGTTGAGTGATGTATGGCTGCAGCATGATCTGGACTGGGCAGAGCAAGTCCGGTATGATGTGCTGAGGGTTGCCCCGGGCTTTGAGCCTTTAGAGATGAAAACCTTGCTAGATATGATCGCTATCGGCAAGGCTTTGATAGAAGAATAATGCAAAACCAAGTTGTGAGTTCAGCTTCAACCGGTTCTTTCGAAATTACTCCCAATCCGCCAACCTGATCTTGATCATAAAATTCAGCCAATGACCTATCCCGGCCTATTATCGCCCCTGACAAGCTACAACCTACTCGAAAAACTAGGCGAAGGCGCCGCCGGCGAAGTCTGGAAAGCGGAAAAAGAGGGACAGGCCTATGCGGTTAAATTGCTGAACCCCGGATGGGAATCCGCAGTTTTCGAGGCATTTGAAAGCAGGAAAGGCCTGGGCCACCCCAACCTGGTGAAGGAATTGGAAATTGGAACCTATAATGGCCGCCCCTGCCTGGTGATGGAGTATCCCGACGGGCAGCCGCTGAAAAAGGCCCGGGCCCCTCAGTACAGGCCGGCAGAACAGAAAAGGATCATCGGCGAGCTGGCCGGCGCTTTGGATTACCTTCATCAGCAGGGCCTTGTACATCAAAACCTGAACCCGGCCAATATTTTCCTGCTCGCCGACGGCACGGTTAAAATACTGGACATCGGGGTTTCCCCACCCGCTGAGGACAGCTCAAAGTACCAGGGCCCCGGGGAGCTTTTCAATACGCCGCGCCGGAGCAACTGACGGGAAGGGCGTATCCTAAAAGCAACATCTGGTCGTTCGGCGCCATTATCTACGAATGGCTGACGGGGGTTCATCCCTATCCCTGCAGAAGCCGGGAAGAAATGGCCAAAAAGATGCTGGTGTTCCAGGCGGAGATTCCGCATTATCTGAACAGTCCTATCCCCCCATCAACCTCCATGGCCCTGCTGCGTTGCCTGAGGGTTAAGCCCGAAGATCGCCCGGCCGATTTCAGCGAGGTGCGGGCTTACCTGGGCCGGGATCCCAAAGAAACGCTGGCCTCGGCCTTTAGCCGGCCCCGAGGGTACTTCATTCGCCAACTTCTTTGGCATATTCTTTTCCGAAAGGCGGATAGCATAAGCGGGGAGCCGGTGGAAGCCCTGGCCCCGGCCTCTCGCCGCACCGCAAAAGACATCGACTATCGCCTGTTTCAGGATGTGATCCGCAGAACCGGGGCCCGGAGTAAAACTTATCTTTGGGTATCCCGGCTTTTCCTGCTATGCATCATCACTACACTCGTCTATTTCATCCTGATCAGAGGAACCGGCGAGTTCCTGAGCGGCAATGAACCGGAGGGGCTTTTGCCGGGAGAATATGTGCTCTTATTTGGCACTTTTGCAGTTTTACTGCTGACGGGAATTACTTTCAACATCCACAACCCCTACAAATTTGACCTGGAACGCGGCCTGCTGGAATGGTCGGCCATAGTGGGCAGGGAAGATTTCTTAACCCTGGTGGATACCCTGAGCAGCGCGCTTGCCCGTACCTCCGAGATTTGGCTTCATCAGTCTGAAATGAAAGAAAAGGAAGTTTTGCTGCCCTGGTTGTGGAAGTCCGGCAGGGAACAATTAAGCCATAAGATCATCAGGCAATTGCTGAAGGGCGATAACCGCAATACGACGGCGCTATCGTTCAAGCTTTACGACGCACTGGCCAAGGGCAATTCCGCAATGGCAAAGGCCGGCCTCCAAAAGATCCTGGAGGCCGATCCCCGGCACTTTGCCGCCCTATTGCAGGATGAGGCCATGGCCGGCCGGGAAGCCCGCCTGTCGGTTCGGAAAGCGGACACTGAACAGGAAGAGGCCATTCAACAGTCCGCTTTGCCGGAATATCAATCCGCTTATGCTCAAAAGATCCGGAAGGACGGCCACCTCGCCATCCCCCTCGGCCAGGGACAAATGGTGCTGTATGCCCATTATTTTGAGTTGCACAATATCGAAAGGCCCGCCTCCGGAAACGAAGGCGTCCTTACCGCGAATTATGGCCATATTCACAGCTACGATGAAACGGGCGCCGGCATCGCCTTGGAGGGTGGCTTCAGCCGGTCCGGAGTGGAAGAATTTCTGGAAAAAGCCGGGATGTATCCAGAGCAGTACAGGGCTATACGATTAGGTTTTAACAATGAGGAACTGCTCGCCGAGTGGCTTGAATTTCTGCGGGAAATGGCCCCGCAGGCAAGGCCGGCCTCCCTGGAGGACATGAGAAATCTCGGCAAGGAAATGGTGGAAGACAGGTTGAAGCGAACCAAAATCGGCGGCATACTCTTCCGGCTGTATGAGTTCGACAAGAAATTCACGTCATTCATCAACAAGCCCTACGGGCCATTGATTCTGTTTGCCGGTATTATCCTGGCCACCGAAGTACTGGATGGTAATTTCAGCCTTCGCTTCTTCCTGTTTATTGAGGGAATTGCTGATAAACTGGCTTTCCATCTGGCCGCTTTGATCCTGGGCGACAGGCAGGAGGCGTTCAACTGGCTCGTGATGCATACGGCGGCCGTCGAAAGGGCCGGGCGGATCGCGTTTTGGATACTGTTCCTGTCGGCCGGGACCCTTGTTTTCCGCCTGATCGTTCGGCTGGTGAGAAAACGGAGAACGCAGAGAGCGCTTTAGAATAATCTTATGGGCGCCCGCCAGTCCGTTCCTTATCAGGCACAATCCTAAAGCCATGAAAAATCAATACACCCTAAGGCCACATTTAAAGAACGATAACTTTTATTATTTATAAACCATTCAAACCTACTAAAATGAAATACTTCTTTTCCTTAATCATTGTTTTTGCGTTATTTAACAAGCTCGCAGCCCAGGAAAACCCACTTCAAGAGGAATTAAGCCAGTTGTTAAAATCAAATCTGGACAGTTGGACCTCAAAAGATAGTGTAGGATTTAAACAAACCCTTTCCGAGCATTACTTTGCCACCCAAAGTGGTTTTATCGGATCGAAGGAGCAGCTATTAGAAATCATATCCCAAAGGCCACTTTCCAAGATGAGTGATTATAGTGCAGAGTTGGTTACGGCAAATGACCATATTGCTTATGTTTTTGCAAAAATGGTTGAGTCATCTGAGGCGTTTGAAGGTTCAGGTGTTTTTTGTTTGGCCTCTTTCCAAAAAGAAAATGGAGCATGGAAAATTGCTCACTCCAGTTTTGAAATTGTTCCAATTTGGAAAGTGAAAAAGCCAGAGGATGATGAATTAGAACTCCTGGAGAAAAATGCCTGCGATACGGAATCTGAATTAAAATCAAAAAACGCCAATGTAGAAACTTATATCCGTTTTGTAAATGAAAGCGATCAGGCTGTAGAGGTATACTGGATAGATTATAATGGAGAAAGGAAGAAATATTTTGATATAGAGCCTGGTAAGAAAACTGAAGGTGGCGGCACTTATGTAAGCCATCCATGGATAATAGTAAATAAGCAAAATGAATGCTTGGGGATTTACCACCCAATTGACAAACCTTGCCTGGTCAGGATCAGGTAAAATATGAAAAGCCTCAGCATTCGGCCAGGATCCGATACACACCCGACTTTGCCGAATTGGGCAAACGCATCGCCACCACCTGCGCCAATTCATGGAACGGGCACGACGGAAAGGGCTACACCTTAACACCGGATATCAGGGGCAAGGCTGGCAATTTTGTACGCTTTGCGTAATTCAATTGTTTTTTGAACTACAGCGTCGGAAAGGGGAAGCACACTGCAGGATGCAATAAATGCTTCAAGGATTTGCATTTCAGCAGCAGGGCCGTTATGTATCAGCTTTGATCAGGCGCAAAATATTCAACTGCTCCAATTGCTCTAGCAGAGCCAGGGCTTTATCGCTGAGCAGTTCTACTTTTATGGTGTTGCTGGGCTAGACTATTTCCGCCACGCTTCTTTAGCATCTCTTTGCTTTAGAGCTTGTTTGGAGGCCAGCCTTTGAGCTAAAAAAGGCCACTTTTTCGGTGATGCTTCGTTCTTTTTCTTGGCCGTACCTCTGGGTACGCCCTTCGAAAAACGCCTCACCTCACCAAAAAATTGACACTTTTCGCAATCAAATCCGGCCTCCAAACAAGCTCTAAAGTTAGGAACATTAGGGTGATTTCAAAAGTTCCTGGGTAGAAGCACCGCATTGGCCTAGGGCTAAAAACACGAAACCCTGAGCGCATGCGCGGCTCAGGGTTTCGTGTTGAAGAAGTGTAGACCCACTAGGTTTAGAAATAGGGGTTGATTATCAGGGAGTTGCGGGGTTCTTTTTGGGGCGGTACAGGAATGGGTACAAAAAAAGGGGCCAATTCCTGTTATCCAGGCAAGTGATTTATTCAATAGGTAATATCCTGATCCTCGACTTGATTTCATCTATGGTAAGCAAAGCGCCCTTCTCAAGGGTTTGCTCGTACTCATTAATAATGCCAATTACTCTTTTGCCCAAAGATTGGGGCATAGTGTCTTGGGTGCGGACTTGAATAACGCTTGGAGCGTCAGCTTTTGTAGCGGCAAGAATGGCGCCGAAGTCAAGGTCATGCGTGAAAACGAAATAGCCATTGTCTTTTGCCCATTGGAACAAGTCATTATCGGGAGCTTTAGGGTCGCCAATTTCAGACCAATGAACTGCTTCGATCCCTCCGCTCTTAAAGTACTCAACCCACAGAGGCGTAAGGTTCATATCGATCAGGATCTTCATCAGGCAGCGAAGGGGATTTCGATTTCTTCAGCCCGCCAAGCAGCGTATGCCAAAGCTTCCTTTATATCTTCCGCTTCAAGGTATGGATAGGCTTTGAGGATTTCTTCTTTCGAATAACCAGAAGCGACTAATCCGACGACCATTCCGACGGTAACGCGCAGGCCCCGGATACAGGGCTTGCCGCCCATTACAGTGGGATCGAAAGTTATTCTGGTGAGATGCTTCATGGACATTGTGTTTGATCCAAGGTAAGAACATTTCAACGATCCTACAAGTTCCTGGTGGAGCTGCGAGCAAGGAGGCAGTTTGTCTGGCGCCTTGGCCGGGTAGCTCCTGCGAATGATCGGTACAAAAAAACAGAGCAGCACTTGTGATACAGGTAAAGAGGGGAGATTATAAGTTGCTGATTAACAGGCAGGTGTGATTTTTATGCCAAAAAGAAAAAGCCTTGCAAATCGCTGATTTACAAGGCTTTAAGGATTTTGTAGACCCACTAGGACTCGAACCTAGACTGACGGAACCAAAATCCGGAGTGCTACCATTACACCATGGGTCTAACCCGTGTCATATTACCTCCTGTGCGAAGTAACGCACCATTTTTCAGATGCGATTGCAAAGATATAACGAAAATCACTTTTGCAAAAGTTCCGGGCAAAAAAAATATCGGGGTTCACCTCTTCACCCCATCACCCCGTCTCCCAATCTCCCGCTCACCACAACTGATGCACCGGCTCCCGGATATAGCGCTCATAAACCGCCTGTACGCCCTGCATTTCTGCTTCCGTCAGGGGCGACAGCATGCCGGCGGCGAGGTTGAGGGCTACCTGCTCGGGGCGCGAAGCGCCGGGGATGACGGTGCTGACGGCGTCGAACATGAGCACCCAGCGCAGGGCCTGGGCCGCCAGGCTCTCCTTGCCGGCGAACAGTTTCTTCAGCGCTTCCACCGCTTTCAGCCCGGTATCGTAGTCGACGCCGGAGAAGGTCTCTCCTTTGTCGAACTGCTCGCCCTGGCGGTTGTCGTGGCGATGGTCGCCAGGATGGAAATGGGTATGCTTGCTGTAGGTGCCCGTCAGCAGCCCGCTGGCAAGGGGCACCCTTGCGATGATACCGACCCCTTTTTTTCGGGCCTCCTGGAAAAACAGCTCCGCAGGCCGGTGGCGGAACATGTTGAAGATGATCTGTACCGTGGCCACGTTCGGGTATTGGATGGCCTTCAGCGCTTCTTCCACCTTTTCAACACTTACGCCCATGTTGAGGATCTTGCCCTCCTCTTTCAGCCTGTCGAACAGGCCGAAGATCTCGGGGCGGTAGTACACTTCCCAGGGTGGGCAGTGCAGCTGAACGAGGTCGAGCGCTTCCATGCGCATGTTGCGCAGGCTGTCTTCCACGAAACTGCGCAACGCGCGGGGCGTATAGCTTTCGTTCCTGTGCGGGTTCAGCCGCCGCCCGCACTTGGTGGCCACGTAGATGCGCCCGGGATAGGCGCGCACTGCCCGCCCGACGGCAGCTTCGCTTTCTCCGTCACTGTAAACGTCTGCGGTGTCGATAAAATTCACGCCCTGGCCAATGGCGGCATCTAGAATGCGTTCGGCATTGCTATGGTCGAACGCCGAGCCCCATTTGCCGCCCAACTGCCAGGCGCCCAGGCTGATCTCCGAGATCTCGAATCCGGTTTTTCCAAGCTTGCGGTAGGTCATGGTATTTAAGGTCTAAAGGTCTAAATGCCGTAAGGCAACTCCGCCCCAAAGGGGCAAAATATCTATCCCCAGGGCAACGCTCTGAGAGACGCTCCTTTGCAACTCCGCCCCAAAGGGGCAACATATCTATCCCCCGGGCAACGCTCTGAGAGACGCTCCTTTGCAACGCCTGAGAGCTCCGCCCCAAAGGGCAATATCTATCGGCAACACCTGAGACGCCTTGAACCCGCCCCGCAACATATCTATCCCCAGGGCAACGCCCTGAGAGACGCCCTTGCTACCCGCCCCAAGGGCAAAATATCTATCCCAGGGCAACACCTGGAGACGCTCCTCTGCAACTCCGCCCCAAAGGGGCAACATATCTATCCCCAGGGCAACGCCCTGAGAGACGCTCCTCTGCTACTCCGCCCCAAAGGGGCAACATATCTATCCCCAGGGCAACGCCCTGAGAGACGCTCCTCTGCTACTCCGCCCCAAAGGGGCAAAATATCTATCCCCAGGGCAACGCTCTGAGAGACGCTCCTTTGCAACTCCGCCCCAAAGGGGCAACATATCTATCCCCAGGGCAACGCTCTGAGAGACGCTCCTTTGCAACTCCGCCCCAAAGGGGCAACATATCTATCCCCAGGGCAACGCTCTGAGAGACGCTCCTCTGCTACTCCGCCCCAAAGGGGCAACATATCTATCCCCAGGGCAACACTCTGAGAGACGCTCCTTTGCAACTCCGCCCCAAAGGGGCAACATATCTATCCCCAGGGCAACACTCTGAGAGACGCTCCTTTGCAACTCCGCCCCAAAGGGGCAAATATCTATCCCCAGGGCAACGCCCTGGGAGAAACACACTACGCCACCATCAAGCTCTGATATCGCGCCTCATCGTGCAGAATATCGTAAAGATGCTCGTGGTATTCGGGGAACTCCGGGAGATTGTTATGCCCGCCGCCTTCTATGGGTACCAGCTGTCCGTGCGGGGCCGCTGCGGCCAGCATGCGGCCCTGCCGGAAGGGGATGAGCCGGTCGCGCGTGCCGTGCAGGACGAATACGGGGCAGTCGACTTTTTTGATGAACTGGTCGCTGCGGATCTTGTAGCGCAGCAACCATTTCAGAGGCAGCCAGAAACCGTACTGCCGCACCTGGCGCAGGAAGCTGTAGTAGGGCGAGTCGAGGACGAGCATGCGGGGCTTGTTCCAGGAGGCTATCCTGGTGGCGATGCCGCTGCCCATCGACCGGCCATAGACCACGATCTGGCCCTCCCGGTATTGGCTGCTCAGCCATTTGTACACGGTCTGCGCATCATTATAGAGGGTCGATTCGGTGCGCCTGCCCTTGCTCTTGCCGAAACCTCGGTAGTCGATCATGAAAAAATCGTACCCCTTGCCCAGAAAATCCTTGGCAAATTTCCCCCAGCCCTTGATACTGCGCGAATTGCCCTTAAGGTAAAAAACGACCCCCTTGGCATTGGGAACGCGGAAATGGATGCCGTTGATGTACCCCCCGTCTTCCATCTCAAAATCCACTTCCGTGAACGGGAATGGGTATTTGTATTCGAAGGCCCGGGGTAGTATCTCGGGGCGAAAAAAGAAATAGTGCTGCAGGAAATAGAACAGGGCGCAAAGGGCCAGGTAGCCTCCGCCAAAGTATAACAGTATCTCCGTCCAGCGTTGCATAGGTGTATTTGCCTTGTTGCGATGAAGTTACGAAATCGCGCGCAATGCGATGCACGTTACACGGCGAATGTGCCGAACCCTCCCATCGACAGCGGCAATTTATTTTTTGAACACTACTATTCCTCGGGCGGGCGTATCCTGCTCAGCCAGTGCGCCAGCCGGTCGCCCAGTAAGCGGGCAATGCGCACAAGCAACCATGCCCGCCAGGAGGGCGGGGGCATTTTCGGCGGCGGCGAATACATTTTTTTCAGGCTGAGCAACAGGCTTTCGGCCTGCGAGCGCCTGATGGCCGAGTATTGCCTGAACTGCTGGGCGACAGCTTCGTCATCGGCCAGCTTCGCAAAATGGTAATAGAGATAGGCATCGTCTACTTTACGCTGCAGCTGCCGCAGCTGTGGCCTCAGTCCGTACATGGCGCTTACGGCTGTTGAGGCGCCTGGTTTTTAAATACTACTGTCCGGTAGGGGAAAGGTATCTCGACCCCTTCGGCGTCGAAGCGATATTTGATGGACTCCATGAGGTCGCATTCCATCACGAAGCCGTCGGCCTGGTTGGCGGCCCAGGCCCAGGCCCGGATGTTGACGGCCGATTCGCCAAAGCCCAGCACGCGCACCGGCACTTCTTCGGCCCCGTTCTCGATCTGCTCGCTGGTCCGGTTATCGATGCGCAGAGGGTGCTTCAGCACCTCTTCCCGCATGATGGCCTTGGCCTTGTGGAGGTCGGAGTCGTAGCTGACCCCGATATTGATAAAGCGGCATACCCGTTCATCTTCCAGGTCGGCATTGATAATGATCTCGTTGCTGATCACGGAATTGGGGATCACGATGCGCCGGTTCTGGAAGTCCCTGATCACGGTATGGCGCAGCGTAATGTCTTCCACCACTCCCTGCAAGGTATCTTTGATGACCACCCGGTCGTTGATGCGATAGGGCTTGAACAGGATGAGAAAAACGCCGCTGACGACATTGCTCAGGGCATGTTGGGAAGCGAAACCCACCACTACAGCAACGATGCCCGCACCGGCTAGCATCGACCCGGCCAGCGCTTTGAGCGCGTCGATCTGAAAAATGGCGATCCCGAACCCCACCAGGTAGATGAGGGCCGTGATGGCGTGTTTTAGAAAATAGTAGTTGGTAGGGTCGTTCTTGAGTATGCCCGTCGACCGGTGGATAATGCGGTTGAAGATGCGGCTGAATAAGAACCCCACCACCACCGTGGAGAGAATGATGATGAGTGCATAGAGGTAAGGGAGATAATTAAGCTTCCAATCCATAGCCTTTCCCGTTGTTTAAAGATCGATGCCCATTTGGGGTTCCCAAATTAAAGCATAAATTTTTAAACAACGGGAAAAAGCAGCAATGCCCTAATCCCAATCCCAGTCGTCGCCGAACCCACCGAAGCGGAAGGTGAGGGTACCGGCCGGGCTGCTGAAATCGCTGTCGTTTAGATTGGGTAAATGGCTGACGCCATTCACCCAGCGATAACCGACGGTGAAACCCAGCTTAAAAAAGCGGGTGAGGTTGACCTCCATGCCGGCTTCGGGCGTCAGGACGAATATCCGGTCCGATGGCATGTCGAAGTCTTCGCGCAGTAGCCTGGCCTTACCCCAGCCGACCTTCAGGCTCCCATAGGGGTGCCACACTTTGGATTGCTTGGGCGTGTAGCCGAACCAGAGGCCTCCGTGTTTGAAGCGGATGTCGTAAACGACGTTCTGCAATTCGCCGCCAACCTCTTCTTCCAGAGTGATCTCCGGGTAGCTGGTGCCCATCCCATACCCGCCGATGAAGAGGTCGTCGAGAACGAGTGCGCCACCGCCACCGACATCAGCCCCCACATCGCCGTTGATGGAGCTGATCTCCACGATCGGGCCGCCGAAAGCGCCGAAGGAGCTGAAATCATCGAAAAGGGTTTCATGCTGGGCGTAGGCCGCCCAGCCGGCAAATAGCAGTGCAGTAAGTAATACGCTTTTCATGTTATGGCTTTTTTTGTTGAGCGGCAGGAAAGGGTATGCCCGGCCGCCTGAACTTTACCTGTTTAATAGATGTATAAGAAAGGGATATACCCCTACCTGCCGGGCCACAATATCGTTGTGTGACTTATGCCGCAGAAGGATAGGGGGTGATGCTTTATTTTGTGCAACGAACGAAAGCCTGATCAATATGAATTTCAAGCAGGATGTCATCGAGAGAAGCTTTGAAATACCTGTAGTCGTCGACTTTTGGGCGCCCTGGTGCGGCCCCTGCCGCGTGCTGGGCCCTACCATCGAAGGCCTGGCTTCCGAGCAGGCCGGCAAATGGAGCCTGGTGAAGGTTAACACAGAAGAACATTATGAACTCTCGGAGCAGTACAATATACGCAGCATTCCGAATGTGAAGATGTTCTATCAGGGAGAGGTGGTGGCCGAGTTCATGGGCGCCTGGCCCCGTACGGCCATCGAACGCTGGCTGTTGGAAAACCTGCCCGATGGCCGCAAGGATGGACTGGAAACCATCCTCGCCCGCCTCGACGGCGATGGCGCGCTTTCCGAACTGGAAGCTTTTGTGGCCGAGAACCCCGATATCGCCGAAGCGCGCCTGGCCCTGGCACAGCGAATCATCTTCAGCGGCCCCGAGCGCGCCCTGGCCCTTGTGGAGCCCATCCGCCTGGGTGACAAGCTGGAAGAACCTGCCCAGGCCCTGCGCACTATCGCCGAGCTAATAACCCTGGAGCCCGACGATTCAACAGTGGGCCAACTGCTTGGCCAGGCGCGGCAGGCGCTCGCTCAGAAACAGGAAGAAGCTGCCATTAAAGCCGTGATAGAAGCTACTACTTCCGATAAGGCCTATCAAAATGGCCTGCCCCGGCGCCTGGCCATCGCACTGTTCCAAACCTGGGGCAACAGCCATCCCCTGACCAGGAGCTACCGCTGGCGGTTCGACATGGCGTTGTATTAGAACTTGTTTGGATGCCGCTTTTGGAGAAAAAAAATGTCAGCGCAGTACCAGCGAAAAAGTGGCGTTTTTTAGCCCAAAGGGTGGCCTCCAAACGAGCTCTTCTTAGTGGGTAGAAAGCTGGATGTCGCATGTCTCCAGGTGCGCAGCCTGCCATTCAGCAACCATTCTACTCCTCCACCTCCACCTCTACTGTCCGGGTGTAGAACTCTATGTTGGCCAATACGGCCAGGCCGGGTTTGACTTCTGTCGAGCGCTTCTTTTTTACCAGATACAACTGATATGGGCCGGGCTTGAGGCTTTCCAGTTGGGAGGGCGGGACTTTGATCTCTGTAGTAGCAAGAGGGCCGTTGAGGGTGAAAGAGAAGGCCTGGTTTTGAGCGTCACTGAACAGAAAGACCAGGCTTTCTCCGGCCTGGAGCTGGCCTCCGTCGGCGTAGGCCGACATCCCCTGGCTCTTGCTTGCTTTCGCTCCATGTATATAAAAGGTGTCGATGGGCGCCATGGAGAGGCTGTATTCCTGCTGCAGCCCGTTGTTGTTCTTAAAGCGGAAAGGGAAAGAGGCGGCGTAATCTCCATTGCGCTGCAGGGTGTAGCGGACCGTGCCGCCGGGGAGCGGACGTGGCTCCATACCGCTACCCTGGAAAGAGGCTCCACCCGTAAGTATCTTCGGAGATGCCGTTTCGATGGAATCCCCCTCGAAGAAGGTGGCGGTGGCTTTAAGCTCTTCTTCAGCCTGCAGGTAACGCACGTAAAGATCGGCGAACAGCTGCGGCCCTTTCTGTTCCTCTTTGTTCTGCCGGCAGGCTGTTGACAGGGCCACAAAACATGCCAGTATTAAAATCAGGTATCTGTGTCTCATTTTTTCTGGTTTTGCGTTTGTGAAATGTATGCTTTATAGTGTTCAAAAAATTAAGTTCTCCATTGGAGATTTTACGATGTGGCTTGTCTTCCAGCTTTTCTGAAGCTTCCAGTCTGTGCCACATCGTAAAATCGTCGAACTTAGTTTTTTGATGGTTACTTATCAGGTAGTAAGCTCAGGCAAATATATAGCTGAGTTTTCAAAATTCTGCCCACCGCTCGTTGTGCCATCTTTTTCCCCGCTTGTCAGGTACAGGACGAAAGCACCATACTTCTATAATCCGGAAGAAGCATTATATTTGCCCCGCCCGTTAAGAGAAGTATAGGCCTGAACAGGCTGCCTTCAAACAGGAAAAAAAAATCAGAAACCTGACTTTAGGAAAAAAATGATGGTGTGCATCCTGGCAAATTATCCTACTTTTGAAATTGCCGAAGTGAATACCAGCCTGTTTGTTTTTTGAGGAGACAGCAAGAAAAGGGAGCTGGCCGGCAGCCAGGAAAAAATTATGTGTTTTCTTTCCCCGCGCCTCAAAAGGAAATTCTTTGAAAACAGGCTTTATTTTTTTAAAATTGTGCACGGTTCTGGAAACCCTTGGTTTTAAGTCGAAATATTAAAACAGGAAATTTTATGGCACGTTATTTACTATTGTTTTTTGTACTCCTGATCACTGGAGCATCTGCGGTAGCGCAGACCGCGCTTCAGGGTAAGGTCACAGACAAGGACTCGGGTGAGCCGATCATCTTTGGCAACGTGGCCATTTACAAGAACGGAGTGCTTTCTACCGGTACGGAGACAGACTTCGACGGCAACTACAGCCTCACTTCTATCGACCCGGGCACTTACGATGTGGAAGTCACCTACGTCGGTTATGCCAAACAGCGGGTGACCGGCGTAAAAGTGTTGGCCGGTAAGGCCAACAAGCTGGACATCCAGCTCTCCGCCGAAGGCGTCTTGCTCGACCAGGTCGTCGTAACCGAATACAAAGTCCCGCTGATCGAGCAGGACAACACTACACAGGGGGCGGTCATCACCAGTGACCAGATCAAAAACCTTCCCACCCGGAACATCAATGCCCTTGCCGCTACCACGGCGGGCCTGGCCTCTGCCGATGAAGGGGACGCCATCACGGTTCGCGGTTCGCGCGACAACGCCACCGATTACTACATCGATGGCATCCGCGTGCGCGGCAACCTGATCCCTGAATCGGAGATCGACCAGCTGCAGGTGATCACCGGTGGTATCGAGGCTCAATACGGCGACGTGACCGGTGGTATCATTTCCATCACCACCAAAGGCCCATCAAGCCAGTTCTCCGGTGGTGTGGAAGTAGAAACCTCCAAGTACCTCGACCCCTACGAGCAGAGCCTGGTGGGCTTTAACCTCAGCGGGCCCCTTATCCGCAAAGATAATGGCGACGGCTCCAAAAGTTCGGTGCTGGGCTTCCGCCTCTCGGGCCGTATGACCGACCAGCTTGATGACGACCCATCAGCTGTACCTCTCTACCGCGTCAAGGACAACGTGCTGGGCGAGCTGCAAGCTAACCCCGTTATCGAACTGGGGGGCAACCAGTTTGTCGCCGCCGACTTCCTCACCGACGAGGACGTCGATGTGCTTGACTACCAATCCAACGAAAATTTCCGCCGCTATGACCTGACGGGTAAACTCGATGCCCGCCTCAGCAGCGCCATCGACGTTACCCTCACCGGCGCTTACAGCGATCAGGACGACACCTTCACTCCGGGCGGCGGTAGTGGCACCGGCACCAACTGGCGCCTGCTGAACAGCTATAACAACCCTACGCAGAACAACCTGACCTATCGCGGTAACTTCCGCTTCCGCCACCGCCTTGGCGGCGCTACGGGCGCTAATGCAGACCGCTCCGACAAAAGCGCGCTGATCCAGAACGCTTCCTATACGCTGCAGTTCGGGTACGAAAAGACGAAATCGTCACTGGCCGACCCGCGCCATGGCGATAACCTGTTCAACTATGGCTATGTCGGCCAGTTCGACCAGGCCTGGGAACCGGTCTTCGAGCTGCGCAGCGATACGACTGACCTGGGCTTCCATTTCCAACACGTCGACTATCGCCAGGTATTGACGGGCTATACGCCCGATGCCTCGATCAACCCCGTGCTGGCCAACTACAACAACCCCCTGGCTGCCGGTGGCGATGCCGACCTGCCGCCTACCCTTGAAGGCTTCAACGCCTACAACGGCCAGACGCTGGATGTTTTCTCCGACTCCTGGGGCTTCCACACCAACGTTGGCACGGTTTACAACCTGTACCAGAAGCGCGACAACGACCTGGCCACCTTCCAGGGCCGCATTAACTTCGACCTGGTGCCGGGCAGCTCCGACAAGGGCCGCCACAACATCGAACTTGGCGTATGGTATGAGCAGCGCATCAACCGCGGTTATGATATCAACCCGCGCGCACTGTGGCTGCTGGCCCGCCAGCTGGTCAATAACCAGATCCAGGGTATTCCCTTCGACGAGAATGGCATGCCGCTGACCGATGCACTTGAAACCATCGACTCCGTAGAGGTTTTCGGCGTTACATTGCCGCTGACCATCTATGACGTAACTATTGTGGAAGGCGCTGACGACAAATTCTACAAAAGTGTGCGCGAGGTTACGGGCCAGAGCCTGAAGGAGTTCGTCAACGTCGACGGCCTGCGCCCCGAAGACCTGCGCCTGGATATGTTCTCCGCCCGCGAGCTGAACGACTTCCGCAGCGTCGGCCTGGGCTATTACGGTTATACTTACCTTGGCGAGAACTTCGACGGCACCTTCGAAGATTTCTTTACCGCTACCGATGAGAATGGCATCCGCACTTTCCCGGTTGCACCGAACCGCCCCATCTACGGCGCGGCTTACATCCAGGATAAGTTTACCTTCAAAGACATCATCTTCCGCCTCGGCCTGCGCGTCGACCGTTATGACGCCAACACCAAAGTGCTGAAGGATAACTACTCTCTGTACGAGATCATGGGCGCTTCCGATTACCACAGCGAGTTCGGCGGCGCCAGCCCGGGTAATATCGGCGATGATTTCAAGGTCTATGCTGAGGATGCTTCCGGCCAGTCCGTCAAAGCCTATCGCAATGGCGACGACTGGTACGAGGCCAACGGTAATCCGGTGAACAACGCGGCTCTCATCTTCCAGGGCGGTGTGGTCAATCCGGTATACAAAGACCTGCGCGTGCGCGATGACTTCGACTTCGTTAAAAAGCGCGACTTTGACCCGAACGTCTCCTTTGAAGACTACGAAGTACAGGTGAACTTCATGCCTCGCCTGGCCTTCTCCTTCCCCATCTCCGATGAGGCCAACTTTTTTGCACACTACGATATCCTGGTTCAGCGGCCGCCGTCCAATACGATCGCTACGCCGCTCGACTACTTCTACTTCGTAGAGCGCTCAGATGCTGTGAAGAACAACCCGAGCCTGAAGCCCGAACGCACCATCGACTACGAGGTCGGCTTCCAGCAGAAACTGTCCAATACCTCGGCCCTTAAGATTGCCGCTTATTATAAGGAGATGCGGGATATGATCCAGATCCGGACCTTCTTCCCCGTTGCCGTCATCAGCCAGTACACGACTTATGACAACCAGGACTTCGGTACGGTGAAGGGCTTCTCCTTCCAGTACGACCTGCGCCGGACGGGCAACATTTCCTTTAACGCCAACTATACCCTGCAGTTCGCCGATGGCACCGGTTCTGATGCCAACTCTCAGCGCGGCCTGGGCTCTCGTGGTGTACTGCGGACCCTCTTCCCGCTGAACTTCGACGAACGCCACCGCATTGTGGCCAACATCGATTACCGTTACAGCTCGGGCAACAGCTACACGGGCCCGCGCCTCTTTGGCGCCGATATCTTTGCCAACGCAGGCGTAAACCTTCAGACGGTGGCCGTTTCCGGCCGCCCGTATACTGCTGCCCTGCAGGCGCTTCAACTTGGTGGTACCGGTACGGTCGGTGCGCTCAACGGCGCCCGCAAGCCCTGGAACTTTACGATCAACCTGAGGGTTGATAAGAACTTCGACCTGGGTAACCGGCTTGGCCTGAACGTATACTGCCGCGTATCGAACCTGTTGGACCGCCGCAACGTGATCAACGTTTACTCGGCCACGGGCTCTCCGGAAGACGACGGTTACCTGCGTACGCCGCAAGGCCAATCGCAGCTCCGCACCATCGAAAGCTCGCAGCGTCAGCTGGAGGCTTTCCTGGATTCGTACCAGTGGCGCATTCTGAACCCGAACTTCTACAGCCTGCCGCGCAGGATCTATGTAGGGGCGATCCTTGACTTTTAATTGAACTTTATTAATGCCGGGCAGGGGAGGCTGACTCCTCCGCCCGGCCTGATTCCAATACTCTAATTTTAAAACTCATAGTGCTATGCGTAAAGTATTACTCAGCTTATTAGGGGTTGCTTTCATCGCCTCGGCGGCGATGGCCAACATCAACCCTGAACAGCGGCAATCTCCAGGCGCTGATAACACAGGAAAAATTACCTATAGGGAGGCCTGCGATGCCAGTAAATCCTCCGTCGACCAGGCCGTCAATAACGTGCGCGCCCGCCTTTGGAGCGCCGGCGACGTTTGGTGGGATGGTTCCGACGGCCGCTACGTCGTGCCCAAAGTTCCCGCCGGAGAACCTGAAGTATCTTCGATCTTTGCCGGCGCCGTTTGGCTCGGTGGTGTGGATGCTGCCGGTAACCTGAAAGTTGCAGCTCAGACTTATGGCCGCCCCAGCCGCTTCGACTTCTGGCCCGGGCCCCTTACTCCGCTCGACGCCCCCAACCCCGGTGAAACGGAGCAGGAAGTATGTTCTCAATGGGACCGCTTCTTTACGGTGACGGGCAAAGAGATCGATGAGCACCTCCGCTTGTACCAGGAATCCATAACGAACGGCACACCTTATGAAGAGGCCATGATCCCGAAAGGTGTTCGCGGCTGGCCGGGCAAGAAAAACCCCTTCTTCTTTGATGTGAACGGCTTCGAGCTGCCCAATACGGAACAAGGCCTGGCGGGCTTTTACGATGCTGATGAAGACGGGGAATACAACCCGCAGAACGGTGATTTCCCGGTGATCGAGATCAGGGGCTGCGTGACGCCCCAATATCCGGATGAAATGATCTTCTGGATCTACAACGACAACGGCAATATCCATACCCAGACCAACGCCGCTCCGATCAAGATGGAGATACAGGTGCAGGCTTTCGGGTATGCGACCAACGATGAGCTCAACAACATGACCTTCCAGCGCTATAAGCTGATCAACCGCGCTATCGAGCCTATCGACAGTACTTTCTTCGCCATGTGGGTAGACCCCGACCTGGGATGCCATACTGACGACTACATCGGTTGCGATACCTTGCGCAGCCTTGCTTATGTGTATAACGAAGATATTCTGGACGGCACCACAGGCTGTACCTGTGATGGCGGTGTGAACACCTACTGTGATGAAGTGCCCATTCTGGGTATTGACTACTTCCGCGGCCCGCTCGGCCCCAAGAAGTTCGGCCCCGGTGGCGAACTGGTCAACCCCGGCCGCAATGAGCCTGCGGATACCATCGTCGAGTTGGGCATGTCTTCTTTCACCTACTACAACAACGGTAGTGTCGGCGACTGGCCGGCAGGTATGGAAGACCCGGGCTCGGGCCTTGAATACTACCGCTACCTGACGGGTTCCTGGCGCGATGGCAGCCCCTTTACCTATGGCGACGATGCCTATCAGGATGGCGAGCCTATCAATTTTGCCTTTACAGAAGCTCCCGACGATGGCAACGGCTGGTCGATGTGTACGGCTGGCCTGGGTTATGGCGACCGCCGTACGATCCAGGCTTCCGGCCCTTTCCGCCTCGACCCCGGTGCTGTGAACGAGCTGATCATCGGCGTGGTTTGGGTGGCCGATGAATCCTACCCCTGCCCGAGCATCCGCCGCCTGCAGTCGGCCGATGAATTGGCACAGGCTCTGTTCGACAACTGCTTCGATATCACCGACGGCCCCGATGCTCCGGATATCGACATCATCGAGCTGGACCGCGAGCTGATCCTCGTACTGACCAACGATACGATCGAGTCCAATTCCAATAATGCTTTTGAGGCATACCAGGAAGTTGGCCTCGAGATCCCGCCCACGGCGGACGACAGCCTTTACGTGTTTGAAGGCTATAAGGTCTATCAGGTTTCAGGCCCGAACATCGGCCTGACGCAGGACAATATCAGCGACCCGACCAAGGCCCGTCTGATCGTTCAGGTAGACATCCGCAACGGTGTGGAAAAGATATTCAACTGGTCGACGATAGATAACCCGACCGGTAATGAGTACTACGTGCCGGAATTGAAGGTTGATGGGGATAATACAGGCATCCGCCACACCTTCCGCGTTACGGAAGATGCTTTTGCGCAGGGCGACCGCCGCCTGATCAACCACAAGAAGTACTACTTCGTTTCGGTGGCCTATGCGTACAACAACTACGAACCGTACGACCCGGCCGCCAACGTAGGCCAGAAAGAGCCCTACCTGGAAGGCCGCCGCAATATCGGCCCCAACAGCGACGGCTTGCCGTATACCGGCATTCCGCGCCCGATCGTCGACCGCTCGCTCAACGCCGACTATGGCGACGGCGCCGTCATCACCCGCGTTGATGGTATAGGCACCGGCCAGAATTTCCTCGACCTGAGCGACGAGTCGCGCGCTGCCCTCGAAGCGGCCTTTGCCAATAACGAGCAGTACATCGGCGACCTGACCTATGCTCCGGGCCGCGGCCCCATTGCCATCCAGGTCTTCAACCCGCTGGATGTGGTAGATGGCAACTTCGAGCTCAAGTTCGTCGATGGCAACCAGAGTGACAACAGCCTGGCTGCTAATGCCCGCTGGGAGCTTCGCAATCTCGACGATCCTTCTTTTGCAGTAGCATCAGAGAAGACCATCGCGCAGCTCAACGAGCAGATCATCCGCCAGTTCGGCTTTACTGTTTCCATCGGCCAGGTGCCGGAACCGGGTACCAAGGGCGATGCCTCCAACGGTTATATCGGCTATGAGATCAGTTACGTGGACCCCGCTGCTGACCCCTGGCTGAATTACATCCCGAACAAGACCGACCTTTCGCTGGTCAACTTCGACGACTACATGTACAACTACCTGTCGACCGGCCCTGGCGAGCGCGATGAGGCCCTCGACCCGGACGGTGGCCTGACCCAGTTCGGCCAGTCGCCGTTCATGCCTTATTATCTCCTGGACTGGAAGACGAGGGGGGAATTCGATTTTCCGTTCATCGGCCCGGTTTGGACGAACAACAGCGCCAGCGGTATCGTGCGCAACCAGATGGATATCCAGAACCTCAACAACGTCGATATCGTTTTCACTTCCAACAAGGACCTGTGGAGCCGCTGCGTGATCGTGGAAACGGCCAACCGTTTCTATACGGACTTCGGCTACCAAACGGAGGGCGGCCTCAAGCAGTTTGACCTGCGCTACGGCCTGGCCGTAGGTAAGGATGCCGGCCCTGACGGGCTGCCTGCTCCTGACGGCACCATTGAACTGGATAAAGACGGCAACCCTGTCATGTCGGGTGGCCAGCAGGTGATGCAACGCGGTATGGGCTGGTTCCCGGGTTATGCCATCGATGTGGAGACCGGCCAGCGCCTCAACGTATTCTTCGGTGAGAACTCGGTGTACGATGGTTCCATCGAACCCGATGCCTTTGACGAAGGTGCTACGGGCCGTGATATGATGTTCAACCCGAACAGCCAGGTATTGCTGGCACTGGACCCTGCGACGATCCCCTATCCGTACTACACGGGTGGCCAGCACTGCGTATATGTGACCCGCACGCCCTACGATAAGTGCGAACTCTTCCGCCTCAACCTCAAGCCGGGCCCCAGCCCGCTGACGAAGGTCAAGGCGATGAAAGAGGTTACCTGGGGCGGTATGCTGCTGACCAACGAGGATATCCGGATGAAGACTTATGCTGAAGGCCTCATCCCGTCCGATATGATCGTGAAGCTGCGCGTTACGAACCCCTACCAGGTAGAGGTTGACGATGCCACTCTTGCAGGTGACCAGCGTACGGGCTCTGGCGAGAACAACTACCACCCGCTTTATCGCTTCAGCATCGAAGGCAAGCAGGCTGCCGAGCTGTCGTCGGTACAGGTAGACAATGCCCTTGATATGATCAAAGTGGTACCGAACCCGTATTATGGTTTCTCTGATTACGAGACTTCGCAGTTCACCACTACGGTTAAGATCACGAACCTGCCGGCCAAGTGCACCGTTACGATCTACTCGCTGGATGGCAAGTTCATCCGCCAGTACGTGCGCGATGAAATAGGGCTGGTGCCGGAAGGGACCAACCGTGCCATCGGCCGGACGCAGATCAACCCGGCTCTGGAATGGGACCTGCGCAACAACAAGCAGATACCGGTGGCCAGCGGGGTGTACCTCATCCATATCGCCGCTGACGGCCTGGGTGAGCGCACGATCAAATGGTTTGGCGTTAACCGTGAATTTGACCCGTCCGGGCTGTAAGCCGGCGCGTTTTGATCCAACCTTTGAAAATTATAGAAGCTTCGCTTTCGGGCCCTGCCCGAAAGCGGGCTTCAAAAAAAAGACTATATGAACAAGCTTTTATACCTGATTTTGACATTCGCGCTACTGGTGGCGGTTGCTGATACGGCTCTGGCCGGCAACCCCGACCGGCAGGGCGAAGCCGGGGCAGGGCAATTACTGCTGAACGCCTTCCCCGTCAGCGCCGGCCTTCACTCTATGAATACCTCCTTTACCTCCGGCGTAGAAGCGATGCGGATCAACATCGCCGGCCTGTCCCGGATCAATAAAACCGAGGTGTCTCTGGGCCATGCTATATACCTGCAAGGCACTGATATAGGCCTCAACGCCCTTGGCGTCGCTCAGAGGGTGGGCGACCACGGCGCCTTCGGCATCAGCTTGAGCTCCATCGACTTTGGCGACATCGAGGTGACGACGGAAGACCAGCCGGAAGGAACGGGGACCACTTACTCCCCCAACTTCTTCAACCTCGCGCTTGGTTATTCGCACACTTTCGATAACAAGGTCTCGGTGGGCGTCCTTTTCCGGGGCATTTCCGAGTCCATTAAGGACATCACTTCCTTTGGTTTCGGTATCGATGCCGGTGTCCAGTACGTAACCGGCCCGCAGGATAACTTTAAGTTCGGCATCTCGCTGCGCAATATCGGCTCCCGTATGAAGTACGGCGGACAAGGCCTCTCTACTTCAGGCCCCGCCCCCAACAACGGCGGTTATAACCTGACGTACGCCCAGCGCCCGGCCGACTTCGAATTGCCCTCAACGCTGGACATAGGCCTGTCTTATGACTTCCTGCTGGGTGATGTACACCGCCTGACGGTACTGGGTAACTTCACTTCCAACTCGTTCTCCAGAGACCAGGTCGGTGGCGGCCTGGAATATTCGCTCAAGGACATGTTCATGCTTCGCGGCGGCTATCGCTACGAGCTGGGTAACGAGAGCGAAGTGGAAGCACCCATTTACACCGGACTGAGCGCAGGCGCTTCCGTATCGGTTCCGCTGAGCAAGGAGAACAACAAAGTCCGGTTCTCCATCGATTATGCCTACCGTGCTACCAAAGTATGGGACGGCACGCATAACATCGGCATCCGTTTCAATATCTGATCCGGATAAGCGCTTAAAGGCCGGGCCGCCTATCCCTATTTTATCGGCCTTCCGGCCTTAAGCCTTGAATTGTTCGCTGATAATTCCTATTTTTGCGTAGTAATAAAGGCAAGAACGTTTCTGCAACGGCTCGCAGAAGCGTTCTTGCCTTTTATATCGCTACATGGATGGGGTGTAACCCGGTGTTCACCCCTGGCCTTCCTCCTTTCAAGTTGGTAACTGCGGGCGCTGGTGTTTTCAGCCAGCGGCAGGGGATGTAGGCGACAAGGTAAAAGAAAATAAATGACTATGTCTGGATATAATTATCTGACTCGCGATGGCTATAATCGCCTGAAAAGTGATTTGGAAGAACTTAAGACTAAAGGCCGTGCTGATGTGGCAAAGGCCATTGCTGAGGCTCGCGAGAAAGGCGACCTATCGGAAAATGCGGAATACGATGCTGCAAAAGATGCTCAGGGCATGCTGGAGCTGAAGATCAACGACCTGGAAAAGACCCTTGCCAATGCCCGCATTCTGGACGAGAGCCAGCTGGATTCCTCCAGGGTTACCGTGCTTTCCAATGTGACCATTAAAAATGTGAAGACGGGTAAGAAGGTGACCTATAAACTGGTAGCTGAACAGGAAGCGGACCTGAAAGCCAGGAAGATTTCCGTAAAATCGCCTATGGGCCAGGGTTTGCTGGGCAAATCCGTTGGCGAGATCGCCGTAGTGGAGACCCCTAACGGGAACATTGAATTCGAAGTGGTAGATATTTCTTTGTCATAGCTCTTTAAAGCTTCAGCCCATGGCTAGTATTTTCTCCAGGATCATACAGGGAGACATCCCCGCACATAAGGTAGCGGAAACAGAGCACTTTCTGGCCTTCCTCGATGTTAACCCGCTCGTGCCTGGCCATACACTGGCCATCCCTAAAAAAGAAATAGACTATATTTTCGACCTGGAAGACGAGCACCTGGCCGGCCTGATGGCCTTTTCCAAACGAGTTGCCAAAGCGGTACAGGCGGTTGTCCCGTGCAAGCGCATCGGCGTTTCGGTCATCGGCCTGGAGGTGCCCCACGCCCACGTCCACCTTATCCCGCTCCAGCAGATTGGAGATATGAATTTCGGTAAAGAGAAGCTTGCCATTCCCTCTGAGGAACTCGCGGCCCTTGCCGTCCGCATCAGCGAGGCATACCAGCAGCTGAGGTGATCAGGGGTAGTAGCGTAGTAGGGTTTCACGGCTCCATTGTCTCATGGCCTCATGGTTTTTTCATTGCTTCTAAGCCAGGATACTCCCAAGCATGAAACCATTAGGCCATGCAGCCGTATATTCAGGGCATAGCCTGAAAGGCCTTGCAAACGATGCAGCCCATAGTTACGCTACTGCCCCACAACCAACAACCACTTTACCCCTTCCTTCCCGGGTTATCCTTTAGGAAACTTCCCCAATCGGAATAGCGTTTTTTACCCTGTAGCATGCTGCCGGATTGGTAAAAGTGGCAAACAGCGGTGGCGAGGGCATCGGTGGCGTCGAGGTAGTGGCCGCCGATCTGGAAGTCAAGGATATTGGCGAGCATAGCGGCGACCTGTTCCTTGGAAGCATTGCCGTTGCCGGTCACAGATTGTTTGATCTTTTTGGGAGAGTATTCCGTTATCCCGACGCCTTTAGTCATAGCTGCGGCGATGGCGACGCCCTGTGCCCGCCCCAGTTTGAGCATAGATTGCGGGTTCTTGCCGAAGAAGGGTGCTTCGATGGCCATTTCAGTGGGCCGGTGGATCTCGATTATGCTTTGGAGCCGTTCGAAGATGTGCTGGAGTTTTTCCTGTTGTTCCTCCAGTTTTTTGAGGTAGATAACGCCCATGTCGAGCAGGCGCAGTTTTTTCTGCTCCACTTCCACAATGGCGTAACCCAGGATATTAGTGCCGGGGTCTACGCCAAGCAGGCGATACTTTTCTTGTTGCTCTTTCAATTCGTCGTATTTTGGGCCATGGCTTCCCGCAAGGTAGCAGGAATTAGCTGACAAAACAAATGCTTTCAAAGCTTTTGTTTTCAGAAGGGCGGCGGTAGCAGGGGTTTTAAAGCGGAAATTTATGCGGAATAAACGGTTGTACGCAATACTTAACTGGGCCGTTAAGGCCGCCATTGCCGTTTTTTTGTTGTTCACGATATATGAGCAATCCTTTGGGCGCCAGGGGGCGGAAGAACTATGGCGGGCATGGGGGCGGCAATTAGAGCAAGGGCAGTGGTTCTGGCTGGCCATGGTGGTGTTGCTGCTGCCGGCCAACTGGTGCCTGGAGGCCCAGAAGTGGCGATACCTGCTCAGCCCTTTTCACAGGCTTCCTTTCGGGCAGGCCTTCCGGGCTGTGATCATTGGCGTTTCCGTTTCACTCTTTACCCCCAACAGGGTAGGCGAGTATGCAGGGAGGGTATTGGCGGTACCTGCGCCGCTGAGGCCGAAGGCGATGGTGGCCATGGCGGGAGGCAGCCTGGCCCAGCTTTTGGTTATTCTGAGCGTAGGGGTGGTTGAGGCTACATTTTTCCTGGGGGCGCTGCCTGGCGGCATAAAGCAAAATGCCGTAATTTGGACAGGTGCGGCGGTAGTGGTTGTGGCGGTTCTGTTTGCGTTTTTTTTCAACCTGCGGCGCATCCCCAGGCTTGCACAGCGCCTTGGCATGCCTAAGCGCGTGTTGCGCAGCTTGTTGCTGCTTAGGCGCTATGGGCGAGGGCTGCTGGCCCGGGCCTTGCTGCTGGCCACCCTGAGGTATTCGGTATACAGCCTGCAGTACTTCGGGCTTTTGGCTTTTTTTGGCGTTTATATCCCCCCGATAGCAGCGTTTGCCGGCATCGGGACGATATTTTTGGTACAAACCAGTGTTCCTCTTCCACCCACATTGGCCTTGCTGGTGCGGGGTGAAACGGCCCTCTTCTTATGGAGCGCATACAGCCCGCATAAGGGTGGGATCCTGGCCGCCACCTTTGCATTATTTATAATAAACCTCTGTTTGCCCGCGTTACTTGGGTTGATTTTTATCGTCAAAACAAACGTCTTAAAATCATTAGGTTATGAGAATGATGTTGTTCAGAATGAGCCTGTTAAGTGCTGTACTGATCTTTCTCATGGCTTTCACACCCCCAGAAAGGCCGGCATGGGATAGCGGAATGGGCGCCCCGCGGCAGGCCATGGTAAACACCTGCTCGATCGCGAACAACGCATTCCAGCATGGAGAGACGATCACCTATAAGCTGTACTACAACTGGAACTTCGTATGGCTGTCTGCAGGGGAGGTCGTATTCAGGGTGAAGGAGACCAAAGATCAGTACCACCTCTCGGCTGTTGGTAGCACCTATAAGTCCTACGAATGGTTTTATAAGGTAAAGGACCGCTACGATACCTATGTAGATAAAAACACGCTGCTCCCGGTGATGTCTATCCGCGATGTCCAGGAAGGCAAGTACAGGCTTTATGATAAGGTCACCTTCGACCAGCAAGGGAAAAAGGCCTTTTCGCTGCGGGGCAAGACCAAGGACGCCGCAGAGATGGCTGAGTACCCCATCGACAATTGCATGCACGATATCCTGTCTATCATTTATTATACGCGCAATGTCGACTTTGACGCCTTGCAGTCCGGCGCCGCTTTTCCCATCAAGATCTTCATGGATAAAGAGATATGGCCTTTACAGGTGAAATATATGGGCAAGGAGAAAGACAAAAAGATCAAGGGCCTGGGCCGCCTCAATACCATCAAGTTTAGCCCGGAGGTCATTTCCGGTTACGTTTTCGGCGAAGGCGCTGAGATGACGGTCTGGGCTTCTGACGACGAGAACAAGATCCCGCTTATGATCGAATCGCCTGTCTCCGTTGGTTCTGTGAAGGCCGTCCTCAAGGAATACAAGGGGCTGAGGTACGAATTTGAGCCCGGCGACGAGTAGGGCTTTAAGTAATAATAATACACAGACAGCAGGATTGCCGGCTCACTTCCGGGGATCCTGTTTTAATTTACCCTCATGATCAAAAAGGTATTTGCCATATTGGGTGTTCTGGCCGTATTTGGCCTTGGCGCCTGGCTGGCAAGCTGGTTTTACCAGCGCCAGGCGGAAGAAGTATCGCGTTCTCAGTCGGTAGTGCTCCTGGAAAAGGTAGAAAAGGTTTGCAAGCTGGTGACGGTGGAAGGTAACTTTTCCGAGCTTTACGATGAGACGAACATCAAGAAATTTACGGTTTATCTTCCCTTCCCATCCACCTGGGGTTTTTCCAAAAAGGCCATCCTGCAGGTGACGGGCAGGGTACTGGTGGGTTATGATATGGAAGGCATCCACCTGAGTGTCGACAGTGCCCGCCAGCAGCTTGTGGTCCGCAACCTGCCGCAGCCCAAGATCCTGGCGATCGACCATCAGGTAGCCTACAAAAACCTGGATGAGAGCTTCTTCAATAGCTTTACCCCTGAAGATTACACCCGGCTCAACCAAAGCGCCAAAGAGGTGCTCCGCCAGAAAGCTGAAGAGAGCGGCCTGCTGGATGAGGCCCGCCGCCAGGGCAACCAGATGCTCGACGTGATACGTTTCATGGCCCAATCAGTAGGCTGGACCGTCGTAGTGGAAACGGATAACGGCCTGCTCGCCCCCGTCGATAGCCTGCTGATCCAAGGATGATGGAGCATGGCAGAAAGATCGGGTGATATGGTGATTTGGAGACGGGGTGATCAGGCTTGTCCTCCGGCCATTTCAGTGGCTTCGGCCTTCGCCTGGCCACCGCAACCGGCAACATATTTTGTCCAGGCACTTACCTCAACAGCACCACATGCCCGGCCACTATTTTCTTATCGCCGGTAATTAGTTCCACCTCAGCCCAATAGGTATAAACTCCAGGGCCGGCCGCTTGTCCTTTGGCGGTGCCGTCCCAGCCTTCCGCTTCATCGTTGGGCAGAAAATGTTCGTTTTCAAAGAGCAGGCCGCCCCAGCGGTCGTAGACCTGGAACCTGATCACTTCCCGGGCCTGGTAGGTATTGGCATAAAGCGTGAAGCGCTCGTTGTTGCCGTCGCCGTTGGGGGAGAAAGCGGTGGGCACGTACAGGTCTATATCCGGATTGATCCGGATGGCCACGGAGGCTTCGGCCGAACAGCCGAACGCATCGGTGATGCGTATGGTATATACGTGCTCTTCCAGTGCAAGCAGCTCGGGCGACAGGCAGTCGAAGCAGCTCAGGTTGGCCGTAGGCGTCCAGCGAATGTTGGCTATGAGGGATTCCGGGAGGCTGATCGCGGGCTCCAGCCTGTAATTCCTTCCCAGTTTGAGCTCCAGCTCTTCCGGCAGCGTTACCATTTGCCCGTAGGCTTGCGGCATCAGGAACGCCTGTTCAAACAGGCATCCGGCGGCATCCTGTATGCTCAGGTTGAACTCCTGCCCGGCTTCCAGCCCGTTGAGAAAAGCCTCGTTAAAAAAGGTGGCCCCGTCGATGGAATAGAGATAGGGGGGAGTGCCGCCGGTAGCGCTCAGCTCCAGCCTTCCTTCGGCCAGCAGGGCGCAGTCGGGGGTTACCCCAGCAAGGGGCAAGGGGGCGCTCACTTCTATGGGCGCCACTTTGCGGCATCCGGCGGCATCCGTTACGATGAGGTAATAGGTGCCGGCCGACAGGCTGCCGAGCTGAAGAGTGCCGCTTTGCCCGTTCATCCAGGAGTAGTCGAAAGGCGGAGTGCCGCCGCTCAGGCTCACGCTGATACGGCCATCAGAACCTCCAAAACAGGAGACATGCTGTACGTCGGCATCGATCAGGATGGCATTGACAGACACCTGGGCAAAACCAGAGGCGTAACCTTCACAACCTGCATCCTGCACCGCCAGTAGTGCGTACGTGCCTGCGAGGGTGGCGGGCAGGCCGTAGTTCTGCGAGGATATGCCGCTTATCGCAGGCTGCACGTTGCCGTTGACGCTGTAGGTGATGGACCAGGGCGGCGTACCTGTGAAGGTAACCGGCAGGAACGCCGTATCGCCCTCGCAGATCTCCGCTTCACCGTCGAGTATGCCTTCCGGCGGGGCTACCAGCAGTAGGCTGGCGCTGTCGGCCACACTGTTGCCGCAGGCATCGAAAACCGTGACACTGTATGTGAGCGGCCCATCGGCCGTTACATTCAGCGTAGGGCTGGTGCGGCCATCGCTCCACAGGTAAGTGTATTCAGGCACCCCCCCTTCTATCGACGGCCGCAGCTCATTGCTGCCATTCTCACAGATAGCGACATCAGCCAGCTCGATGGCCATGGGTGGGGGTTCGCCGATGAACATGCGGGCCGTGTCGGTGAAACAGGCGCAGGGAATGTCCAGTTCGAGGATGATATCTTCGATCGGTTCATCGATGCCGTCGTTGATCAGGTAAACGGGGAGTTGGACCAGGGAAGCTCCGGAAGCAATGGTGGCCTGGTTTGGCAAAGGTTCAAAGTCCACGCCTTCCAGTGCGGTGCTTAGCGGCGAAACGGAGAAATTGACGGTCAGCGGGAAGGCGGTGCTGGCCCCCGGGCTTCGCCTGAACACGAAGTAGGCATCCTGGCATCCTTCGAGAGAAGGGGCCGACGGGCTGATCCCGGTGCCGGCAGATGCCTCCACTTCACCACCCAGGTTGAAGCTCTCAGCTTCCAGGAAAACGGCCGAGTCGTAGAAGTTGTCGCCAACATCGGCAACGACGAGGCGGATGTGGTAGGTCTCACAGGGCCTAAGCTTTAACAAGGCGGTCAGAATGCGGGTAAAGCCGTCGTATTCGATCTCGGTGTTGTAATTATCCTGAAAGATGTTCAGGCCACAGGCCACGGCGTCATCCACCAGCTCATTATGGATGTAAAAGGCCTGGTTCTGCTCGTGGTTGACGGAGTTGATGCTTACATAATCGTCGGTGCCGGGAATGAGGGCCACGTTCTCGCTTCCATTGGAGAAGCTGCCGTTGATGCCGGGCCCGGAGATGAAAAAGCCAAAAACGTCATTATAGATGCTGCCGACGAACTCGCAGTATTCTTCGGATGCAAAAACATAGCGGAAAGTGACGAAGGAATCGAGCGGGGTGAAGTCAAACGATATGCCGACGGCGTCCTTTACCTGGCCGGTGGCGAGCTGGTTGAGGTCGGGGTCGCCGCTGTCATCGTAAAAATTGCCGCTTTCGTCGGTGGCGTTATTGGGGCCCTGTGCATTCTGGATGGGGCCGGTAGCGATGATGATGCCCCGGCTCATGCCTATGCTAGACTGCCCGTTCTCAAAATACCCGATACCTTTTTTTTCGCCTATGGCCTTGATATTGGAAATGGTGTTGCAGGTGCCGTGCACGAAGATATCCTGGACGAGCTCTTCCACGGTATAGCTGTCGTCGGCCTGTATGCCGGTATCCGGCGGCGGAGGGGCAGCATCCGGGCTACCGGCCTTTTGCAGGCCCGACAGGAGATACATCCCAAGTAAGAAAAAGAATAAGCGCATAGGGCAGTAATTGATAAAAACGATCGTGCTCTTATAAAACGAACGCGTGGTACAGCCTTGGCGGGAAGGGGGGCGGGCCAAGGGCGTGTGCCAGAAGGTTGCTATTTCCGTTAACTGAGGGGTAGATGCTTTAGAGCTTGTTTGGAGGCCTGGCCTGCAAACAAGCTCCGGGCCCTGCAACGATAATGGGGTGTTGGGGACAAGCTCTAAGGCCTGAATCCAAAAATAAAATAAATTGCGATAAAAAACACGGCCAGAGCGCAGTAAGGCCGGGAAAACTTTTTTTTGCCAGTGAATGTAAAAAAAACTACCTTTGCAGCCGTTAAAAACCCGCCGCTTGATCTTCAAGGGAAGCGGGTATGGTTTCACCTATATAATTTTAACATGGCAGTTAAGATTCGTTTGCAGAGAAAGGGCCGTAAGAAACGCCCTTTTTACCACATTGTAGTAGCTGACGCGAGGTCTCCGAGAGACGGAAAGTTCATCGAGCAGATCGGTTCTTACAACCCGATGACGAAGCCCGCAACGATAGACATCGACCGCGACAAAGCTTTTGACTGGTTGGCTAAAGGCGCTCAGCCCACGGATACCGTTCGTGCCATCCTGCGCTTTAAGGGTGTTTATTACAAAAAACACCTGATGCGCGGTGTGAACAAAGGCGCGATGACGGCTGAAGAAGCTGAGACGAAATACCAGCAGTGGGTTGAGGCCAAAGAGGCCAAGATCGCTGCCCGCGTTGCTCAGACGGCAGAGGAAATCCGTGCTTACCATGCCGCTATCGCCGGCACGCCGCCGCCCAAGGTAGAAAGCCTGGAGATCCCGGCAGTGGAAGTACACGCTCCTGAAGCGGAGGAAGCAGAAGCCCCGGTGACGGAAGCCACGGCTGTAGCAGAAGAAAGCAGCGCAGCTGCCGAGGAAGAGGAATAGGCCCTGACGGCCGCTTTAGAGCTTGTTTGGAGGCCACCCTTTGCAACTCAAAGGGTAGCCTCCAAACAAGCTGTTAGAAGGGCTCGCCAGGTGTTGGCGTGCCCTTCTATTATTTTGGTAACTTACCTTCCGAATGCTTGGAACTTTAAGCGGCATTGAATTATATTTGCAACAGCAAAACCGGCTATACTTTAATTCTAAATATACGCAGACCTGGTAGTGCTTTAATTTGCACTATCAGGTTTGCCTTTAAAATAGGTCTACATCATGCAGGAACTGGAAAAGCAGTATATCTCCAACCTGGAGGAACTGGCCACTGATATTCAGGAATCGGAAGAACTTGCACAGTATCTGGAGGAGGAAGAAGAAGAGCTCTATATGGCGCTCAAGGAAAAGTTCGAACCCCGGATCGCTGCACTGTATGAGGAAGTAGCTGCCGACAACCCCCTGCAACTGATCACCCTGGAAACCGTGCTGCTGGAACCCGAGTTTGAGGGCCTGTACCTTCCGAAGATCCTGGGCTATTCCGTGCTGCGGGGCGAGGTAAATAACGAATACCACTATGCACGGCCTCAGGACCACTTCAAAGATGTACTCCTGGCCATTTGTAATTCGGCGAACTTCGATATCCTCCGCAAGCGCATCGGGCAGTCCATTCAGATGGGTTTTGCCATGAGTAGCGACATTTGGGTGACCAACCTGATCAACAGCGTCGATAATAAACGGGTGCGCTATTTCCTGCAGAGCCAGAAGCTGGAGCGCTATCGGCTTCCCGAAGAACGCCAGGTTGGCCTGGCGCGTTACGGCCGGCAATTCACAAACGATAATTACCAGTCGGCCGAATTCCCGGAAACGCTATCGGACCTGAAAGTACTGTATACGTCCCTTAAGCAGTTCCTCATCTATCGGGTAGGCACCAAATTCGACAACAGCAGCCTCATCCCTCCGCTGAAGGCCCTGATCGAGAACAAGTCCTTCAAGGGCAGCACCGAATATATGGAGATCATTGTGTTGTATGCTGCCTTTTTCGACCTGAACGATAAAGACCATAAGCATCTGGCCAAGCATTTCAACGAGGTGCGCAGCTCGATGCCTGAGTTTGAAGAGAACTACCTGGAATACCTGCTGGAATTGCACAATGACCCAGGAGTGGAAATGGGCCCCCGCGCCGACCAGCGCATCTCCGCACTGCTCGACAAATCTGTCGATGACAAGCTCACGCGTTATTACAACCTCATGGACGAGGTGCACACTAAAGGTTATACCAGCGAGGAAGCACGGATGGCCGTCCAGGCATTCTGCAATAGCTACGAAGGCCTTTCCACCATCAACGAATGTGTCAGGCGGTCCATCTTCCGTTACTTCGCCGGCCTTATCAACAACCTTGAACTGGAAGAGTACGCCGAGCTTTTCGAGATATCCAAGCTCTTTCCCTCCTATATGGCCATCTTTGCCAACCAGCAGTTCAACCAGGGCCTCAAGGAGGTATCCCTGAACTATGTGGAGAAGCTGCTGAAGCGCTATACCGATAAAAGAGGCAAGGATTATCAGGATATCAAGAAATTCGTATCCACGGCCTTTCAGGATTTTGGCTTCCTGAAAGAGAAGGAGATCGTCGAAATGTTCAAAACCCGCCGTAAGCGCAAGAAGGAGGAGTAGGGGGTAATTTTCGGAGGGTTCCATCCAATTCGCGGGAATATTTGCTACATTTGATGGAGCAAGTTTTCACCGCCCTATGTCCCTTATCGATAAAATCGTTGGTTTTTTCCGCCGGGAAAACCGGGCTGTCGGGCCCGCTGTTGAGCAACCTCCTATTACAAACCTAAATGCTTTTACAATGGTAAACACGATCGCCGTTTCCACGGACATGGAAACCCTCTACCTCATCGATGACAACCGGGCTATCGCTTTCCCCCTGCTTGGGACGAAAGGCATCATCATAGGGCTGCTCGACGGCCAGCTGACGGTCGCTACGGCTGCTCAGCCTCCCAAAATGGATATGGATATCGAAAACCCCACCAACGGCGATAACGCAGCCCGTGTCGTATCTTCCGACGGCAGGGTGAAAATCGTCAAACTTCCCATCACCAATACGGCCTGGTCTACTGTTTTCGACCGAAAAAAGGCCGCTCTTTGCTTCATCGGCGCTACGGAAGTAGAGATCAGGGTGAGCGGTGGCGACGAGCTGGAGTTCAAGGCCAGCCTTGAGTTTTTTGAACTGAACAAAGGCAACATCTACGTTCGCCGCACCAAAGATAGTATCGTCGTCGTTAGCCTGCCCTTCAAAGAGGATAAAGGAACGAACGCCTGATAATACAAGCCACCGGCCGCACATAAGAAACGGCCATCCTTCTGCGTTTAAGGTGTGTTTCTTCACATCCAAAAAAAGGCAATATGAGGTGGCAATTCCAATTGGTGGTTTGTATGGGTTTTGTTTTGCTCTTCACGGCGGTAACGCCTGTCCGTGCGCAGGGCCTGTTTACGCGCAAAACAGATAAACAGGAGGAGCATGCGGCTCCTGCGGAGGAGAAGGGCCTGTTCTCTGCATTCAGGAAAAAGGAACAAACGCCCGAAAACCAGGAGAAAGGCGATCTGAAAACGGCTCACAAGGATGCTAAGGCGGATGTGCGGGCCTACAAAAAGGAGCGCAAGGCTGCAGAGGCCCGCGAGGAAGCGGCCCGTGCCCGTGCCGATGCGATCAAAGCACAACGGCGCGCCGAAAGGGCTGAAGGTAAAGCGGATAAAGCCGGCCAGAAGGCGGATAAGGCCCGCCAGAAAGCAGATGATAAAAAGAGCGGCCGTTTTTCCTTTTGGAAAGATGACGGCAACGGATAAAAAAACGGATCGAAAATATATATGATCCATATTACCAGGGCAAACCAGGGAAAATAGCACGGATTTTTCTCTTATTTTTGAGCATTCGTGCTACCGGAGCAGCGGCCGGGCAGTCCTTTACCGCTACCTGCCGCTGCTTCGCTCAACTACCCTGGTATGCCAATACGCCCTTACATACGCCCCGCAGCCTTTCTGCTGATGTTGCTCTGCATTACGGCCATCTTTCTGGGCATGATATTGCCGTTCCTGATGGCCATATTCTGGGCGGCCATGCTGGCGCTGGTCTTTCAACGGCCTTACCGCCTGTTGCGCCTTCGGCTTAGAGGGCGCAGCAACCTCGCCGCCGCTCTTTCCACACTTTTGATCGTGTTGATCGTCGTACTGCCCATCTCGCTCATCGTGCTGGCGCTGGTCAATCAAAGCGTTGAGGTGTACCAGAAGATACAATCCGGAGAATGGGACCTGGCGCAGCTGGTCGATTACCTTCAGAGCCAGGCGCCAAACCTGGATGCGCTGCTCAGTAAGGCCGGCTTCCCTCCCGAACGCCTGCGGGAGAACATCAGCAACTTCGCCGTCACGGCCACCGGGGCTATTGCCGACCGCCTGCTTACCTATACGCAAAATGCCATCGCTTTTACCGCTCAGTTCTTCCTGATGTTGTACGTGCTCTACTTCTTCCTGCGCGACGGCCGCCTGATGATGCGAAAAGTGATCAATGTACTGCCTTTCGGCAACGCCTGGGAGCGCCTGCTGATCAGCCGCTTTGCCAGCGTTGCCCGCGCCACGCTGAAAGGCACCCTCATCGTAGCTGCCGTGCAGGGTACGATCGGCGGCCTGATGTTCGCCCTTTTGGGGATCGACGGCGCCTTGTTCTGGGGCGTGGTCATGACGCTTTTATCGCTGTTGCCGGTAGGGGGTAGCGGCCTGGTCTGGGCGCCGGCGGCTGCTATTCTCGCAATACAGGGGTTCTGGGGTAAGGCCATCGCTCTTGCCCTCGTGGGCGCACTGGGTATCGGCCTGATCGACAACATGCTGCGCCCCATCCTGGTGGGCAGAGATACGAAAATGCCGGATTACCTCGTACTGCTGGCCACGCTCGGCGGGCTGGGCTGGTTCGGCCTTAGCGGTTTCGTGCTCGGCCCGGTCATCGCCGCTCTTTTTCTCACTTTCTGGCAAACGGCCGGCAAGGAATATGGCGGTGCGGAGGAATAGATTGCCTGAATGCCGGTTGCTGCATACTGGAAGGAAGACGGGGAGATGGGGAGACTGGGTGACCCGTTCTGATTTAGGTTATCTTCAACTACTTTGAATACTATGGCCAAATATCTCGACGATTGGAGGATCATTCTGGTGCTTTGCCTGACGCTGGGGCTGGCGCCATATTACCCGGAGCCCCATATCTGGGGAAAGATCAAATGGGTGCGCGGCGGCGCCGTCGGCATGGGGGTTATTGACTGGTTTGATTTTGTGCTGCACGGGTTCCCCTGGCTGCTGCTGTTGCGGTGGCTTATCAGGCAGCTGCCATAACCGGGGCTTTCCATGGTTTCACGGTTTCACTGTTGGGAGTATCCTGGTTTAAAAGCTCTGAGGCAGTGAGGCCATGCAACCATGAAAATCACCTTACCAGCACTTCATCCACAAATACCCAGGCGCTTGTACCGCTGAACAGGAACCCTTCGGGGATCGTCAGGGGGCTTTTGATCCGAAACCTTACGAAACGGGCTTTCCGGGGTTTGCTTCTGGCCGTCAGTTGCAGGTAATAGTCGGGGCGCTGTTCTGAGCCTTTAAGGTTATCTTCTTTGCCGAAGCTGCGGTAATTTTCACCGTCATCAGACACTTCAACAGCGAGCTGCAGGGGGGCGTGGATGCCGTCGCGGATGCTCACCAGGAAATGGGCGGCGGCCTCGCTAAACCGGCGTTGGGCGCCGAGGTCTACCGTGAACTCCACATTCGTTCCGTTGAAGCCCAGCCAGTGGCCGTCGCGGAAATTGAGGCTGCCGTAGTGCCCGTCGAGCAGCGTCTGATCGCCGCTGCCCTGGTATTTGGAGCTGTAGGGCGTCAGAAAGCTGCAATGCTTCAGCGTCGCCAGGCTAAGCGGGATAGGCACTTTCATGGGCGCCAGCATCTGCCCTTCTTTCTTTAATGCTACTTCCAGCATGGTAAGATCGTGGAACTGCAACGGGGGGGTGCAGGGCTGAAACCTGTCATCAGGATGGGTTCGGTAATACATGCCGGCCTCAGGGCTCAGCGTTTGAATATCGACGGTTGCCGTCGGCCCTTCTTCCACCCTGACTTCTACGATGGGGTCGGGAGCGAGGCTGACATCATCAAGCCAGACATCCCCCTTGCTCCTGGAGTGAAAGATGAGGCTAAGGGTGCTCAGGCCCTGGCCGACGGGCAGGTAAAAGGTGTAAGGCGTCCATGCCGTTCCTGCTTCCAGGGTTTGTTTCCAGTTCAGCTCGGGTATCTCCAGCTCGATGGCGCCGCCTGCCTGTTGCGCTGGGCGGCGCAGCCACAGGGCGCAGCGGTAGGTTTGGCCTTCCTGCACCAGCATTTTGGAAAAGGCGAGTGTAAAATGGCTGGTATCGCTAACATTATGGAACCTCAGCGAATAATGCCCGGAATGGGCGGTGCGGCCGTCGATGAAATAATGCGAGCCGTCGTAATACGGCCGCTGGCCGGAGTTGGCGCTGCAGCCCTGAGGGACGCCGGGGCTGGCCCATTGTTCGAAGCCGTTGCCGGGGAAGAGGTTGTGGCCTTCCAGCGGCGATAGCCCGGGCCCTGGCTTTTCCAGCAGGTACAGCCGCACCCCATAGGCGTCTATCATATCCTCCAGCTGGCCACCGGACGGGCTAAGTTGCCGGTTTTCGAAGGGCAGGCGGGCAAGGGAGGCTTCTCCGTTGGGTAGGCCGCCCAGTGACAGGGTAAATGCACGGGGGCGATTCTCACTGTTGACTACCATTAGCAGGGTAGTGTCGCCCAGTGGCCAGGCTGCGGCCAGCAGCCTGTCGTCGGACGTGGAGACCGTACGGCGGCCTTCGGGCGAGAACAGGTAGGGCAGCAACATGCTCACCTCATGGGCGATGCGCGTACATTCGTTCCAGGCCAGCCTCGATTTTGGGAAGAGGTTAGGCGCCCGGCGGATGAAATATTGCATGCCCATTGCACCCTCGTAAATACCGAGGTACGTCATTACCCGGATCTCGGCAGCTGTAGGTTCCCGTTGCCAGTATTGGCCGCCTCCGAAAGCCTGGGGCACCATCCAGATCGCTTTCTGGTAGCGGAAGTGCCGGCTCAGCGCCTGCAAATGCCCTCGGACGTTATTGACGTCGCCGGGAATGGGGTAGGGGTCCGTCATCGCAATATCCAGAGCGTCGCGAAAGGGCGCAGCTCTTTCGGGCATGACAAAAACGACCGATACCGGATGGTAGGGGTCGAGTTCCCTGATGATCCGGTATGCTTTCTCCAGTAATTCGGGTTGCCGGCCCTGCCCGACGGGCTCGTCGTTCATATACCAGGACAGCAGGGCGGGGTGGCCCCGAAACGTTTCCACTTCGCGGCGCAGGCTGGCTTCCTGCTGCTGTTCTTCCGCTGCCGTCATCACGTAGTCCCAGCGGTCGTGCGGCGCCCCTACCAGGCCGTTGACGGCGTAATTGACCTTGATACCCAGGGCGGCGCACTGATCCATGTAGGCCTTTCGCGCTTCCAGGCTTTCTTCGTCGTTGGGCTGGTAAACGCCTATGAGGTTCATAGCGTTGTACACTTCCTCCACCGGCAGGTTGCCCAGCGGGAAGCCGGCGTAGAAGCCAAAAGGATAAAAAGGCATGCCATTGGCCCGCAGGCCGCCGGTGAGGCGGTCGGACTGAACGGTGTAGGGGCTGGGCGCCAGCTTTACCACTTCCACCTGCCGGTTGGCCACGCTGCCGCCGGCGAGTTGCAGCCGGCAATCGGCCAGGTGCGTGCCTTCCGGCAGCTGGCTGATATCGAGGCGCAGGATACGGTTGTCGGGGTTGTCGCGGATCACGGGCAGGAGCTCGCCATTAACGGTGGTGGCCTTTTCCACCTGCCGGTAATCATCGCCGTAAAGGATCAGCTCCGCTTCGGGCTCGCTGGTGTAATAGCTGTAGCGGGTGTTGAGTTGAATGGCCTGGGCCTGCAGAAAGAAGGGCGCCAGCATCAGGAAAAGGATGGAGGGAAGGCTGATGCGCATGGGGCAGCTTTTTTGGTGTACAGATTGAAGGCATGCACCTGCCAATATATCCAAAAAACAGGATATCTTGTCAGAGCTGGCTTGACAAACAGTATTCGAAATGCGTCAGAAAACTTCTTAGAGCTTGTTTGGAGTGGCCTCCAGACAAGCTCTTAACTTCAAAACCACTAATTCCCTATGAAACTACCCGCTCTCCTGGCCATTGGCCTCCTTGTTTTTCCGTGCCTGCTCCGAAGCCAGTGGCAACCCTTGGAAAGCCCGCAAGGGGTGGAACCCCACGGCCTGGTAATAGCAGGAAGCCGCATATTTGCTGCTACGGCCTCCGGGTTGTATTTTTCTGATGATGAGGGCGAAAGCTGGTCGAATAGTTTTTCCGGCGAGCTGGCCCGGGGTGATGTCGGTTTTGTTAAGGCAGCAGGGCAAACCCTCATCTGCCAGATACAACCCGTACAAAGCAGCGAATCCCTGATTTTTATCAGCAGCGATGGCGGCGATAGCTGGTCCGCCCTGCCTCTGCCGGCAGGTACTGTTTATGGAAGCCTGGAATTCAATGGTACGGCGATCATTTACCGCACGCAATTTCCCGTACCTGTTTACCTTTCCTATGACCTGGGTGAAAACTGGATACAGATCAACGGTGGATTATGGCCTTTTTCACCTGTCCAGATACACTCTGCCGGAGGCGTGTTTTTCGGGCAGGGGGCTCAGGGCGGCCTTTGGCGTTCCGACAGCCTGGCTGCCAATTGGGAAAACCTGGAATTGCCGGTGGATCCGTTCGATCTTTTACAGGTGTACAATGAAAACGGGCTGCTTCTGGCCGGTTTCGGAGGAGCCGTTCATTATAGCCAGGATGAAGGCCAAACCTGGAACACCTCAGCCTCTTTCAGCGACTTCTTTGGCGCCAGCGAAGGGTTCTGGGGCTCCGGCGATAGCCTTTTTACCATACACAATGGCGGCCTGTACCTTAGCATAGACCAGGGCATCAACTGGGCGCCGGCCTCTCTTCAGAATGCAGGCTTCATTGATTTTCTCCCGCTTGAAGGCCGTTTCCTGCTGGCCGGGCCCAAAGGCATCTACCGATCTCCCGATCTTTCCCAAACGCTTATTCCCAGCTACTCGGGTATT
Organism: Lewinellaceae bacterium; assembly: GCA_020636255.1. Taxonomy (GTDB): domain Bacteria; phylum Bacteroidota; class Bacteroidia; order Chitinophagales; family Saprospiraceae; genus JACJYE01. The sequence continues at coordinate 72,161 of JACJYE010000003.1, read as the reverse complement.
GAAGGGCTGACTATCGATGATTTTGCCCTTGGCGGCAATAAACTGTTCTTTTTTGAAGACGGTAGTATGCATGCCGCTACCATAACAGCTGGTAGCATCCAGGCGGATAGCACGGTAAGGAATAACATCATCCTGGATGAAATGGCCAGCGCCGATGGTTACTTTTTTTTCATTGAGCGGATGTTCCTGAGCTTCAATATTCGCCATCGCATTAACCGCATAGCGCCGGATGGGCAGATCACTACCGTCATGGATGCTGACAATACTTCCTGGCTGGCCGACGACCACCTGAAATACACGGATGATAAGCTGTTTTACTTCAACTTTAGCTCGGGAGCGGTGCGGCAGTACTCTACCGACTACGGTGCGAGCTGGAATAATGTCTCGGAATTATGCCCGATACCCTGTTTCGATTACGAACGCCATGAAGACGCCGTGTTCGCCATCGCACTCGAAGGGGTCATAAGGCGGCGCGACGGGGAATCCGGCTGGACACCGGTAAATAATGGCCTCGACTTTGAGGTCTTTCCTCTGGGCAACGGCGTTCTTGATACCCGCCTGGTGAGCCAGCCAGGAGCCCTCTACCTGCTTCTGGGCCGGCAGGACAGCGAGTTCTTCGAATTCTATGTCAGCCATGATGCAGGCGACAGCTGGCAGCCAACTGCCACTGGCCTGCCGGATGTTATCGTGCCCTACCTCAATTCCCCTCAGGGGGTTAAAAACTTTGTCGCAGTTGGAGGGTATCATATCATGGCGCTGCGCGATGTGGGTATTGCCATTTCCGCCGACCAGGGGTTAAGCTGGACGGTTTACAATGATGGGCTGCCTACTGATGAGGTGAATCAGATCGAAGTTCAGGATGGGAGGGTTATCGCGGCTACCCGCAGCCATGGTTTCTGGGAACTGCGGCCCGATGCTATTCTACTGCTGCAGGCCGGCGGCCACGTGTTTTTTGATGAAAATATGAATGCACAGCTCGATGCCGGGGAGATCCCCTTGCAAAATGTCAAGATCCTCATGGAAAATGGTGAGGGCCTCGCTTTTTCCGGCCTGGATGGGCAGTACCAGCTTTCCTTTACCGATGATGGCGCTTTCGGGCCGCATTTAGAGAACCCCTATCTGAATGCCGTTCCTTCCAGCCGCCAAACCACGGATAGCGGCCCGCTCGACTTCGCGTTCCAGCTCGTTGAAGCGGGGCCTGATATCAGCGTAAGCCTGCATACGCATCAGGTGCATCGCCCTGGTTTCCCCATCCGTTTCTATCTTCAATACCAAAACCTGGCCAACGCAGTCAATACCGCTGTACTGAGGCTGGATTATTTTAGCGGGCTTACTTATGAGGGCGCCAGCCAGCCTCCCTCACAGCTTGATGGCAACAGCATCACCTTTGAAACAGGGCCACTGTCGCCGCTCGCCAGCGGCACGATCGCTGTCGATTTCACACTTGATGCCCTTACCCCTTTGGGCATCGAAGCCCAAAGCACGTTAACGGCTACCCTTCCGGAAGGCGACGCCGGCCCTGACAATAATGTAGCGGCCCTGAAAGACATCGTGGCCGGTTCTTATGACCCCAATGATATCCTGGTTGACCGTGAGTCGCTGTCTCCTGAAGAGGTATTGGATAAGCAGGTGCTGCGCTACCGGATACGTTTTCAAAATACGGGGACCTATCCCGCTGCCCGGGTGGTCGTTCGGAACACCGTCGCAGAGGAGCTGGATCTGAGCAGTATAACGGGCATGACATCCAGCCATGAGTTTGAGGCCCGGCTGGAAGGCAGGCGGGAGCTGGCTTTCGTTTTTGATAATATTCATTTGCCTGATAGCAGCAGTAACGAGCTTGGCAGCCACGGTTTTATCGAATATGATATTCGGGTTCAGGGCCATTTGAGCACCGGAGACAGCATCCGGAACCATGCTGCCATCTATTTTGATTTCAACCCGCCCATTTTTACGGATACCGCTTGTACGGTAGTGAATGAGATCAGCGGTACGAGGTGGCGCTCAATGGATCAACAGACATTGTTAACGGCGCCCAACCCGGTTGTAGCGGGAACACCCGTTCGGCTGGTGGCTCCCGGCCAGAGTGGCGAACTCTTCTTGTTCGATCCGTCGGGGCGCTTACTCAGGCATCAGGGCCATTTTGTTTGCGATACGGGCTATTTGTCTACCCGAGGCCTGGCGCCGGGCAGTTACTGGGCCGTTTTGCTCAGTGAGCAAGGAAAGATGTGGGCAAAACTGTTAGTGCTCGCTCCCTAGGAGCTCATTGGGCCACTTGGAGCGCTGTAGGGCGGAAGTAGCAAGTTCGGATAAACCAAGTAAGGCCTCACAGCCTTACTTTTAAAAAAAAGCTATGATAAACAGAAACTTCATGCTTGCTGCCGTATTGTCGTTGGCCAGCCAGTCCATCACCGCTCAGGTGAATTGCGATACCGTATTGCCCCCGCCCTCAGCGTCGGCTTATGTACTTCCCTTTCCCATCGGGGAAACCTACAAGGTCATACAAGGCAACTGCCCGGACATCGGCGGCCATGCGAACACTTTCGCCTATGATTTTAACACCCAAACCGGAGATACGATCGTTGCCTGCCGGGCCGGGCAGGTGATCTGGGTAAATGAGCAATACGCCGACAATGACTGGACAAACGGCCACGAGAATAATGTTTTCATCCGGCATAACGACGGGACGGTCATTCGCTACACCCACCTGAAGCAGAACGGCGTATTCGTCAACGCCAACCTGCTGGTTACACAGGGCCAGCCTCTGGGGCTATCGGGTAGCAGCGGCAATACGGGAGGCGTACCACACCTGCACCTCCAGGTTTTTCGCGACGGGTCGAGCTACGATAAATGGAATGCCATTCCCATTAATTTTTCCAATGCCGATGGGCCGGTGGACAGCCAGAATATGCTGCAGAACGGAGCGTACTATACTGCGCTCGACGGTACCGTCTCATCTGACAGGGGGCCGGTGCAACCGGCGGCCCGGCTGGCTGTTTTTCCCAACCCATCCTCTGCGCCGGCCTTCATCGAAGTGGAGCTGGATGAAGGTTGCCTGGCCCGGCTGGACATAATGGCGCAACAGGGGCAGGTCGCTGAGCGCCTCTTTTCTGGCCGGCTTCCCGCCGGAAGATCCTGCTTTTCGTGGCGTTCGCGGCTGGCGCCCGGCGCGTATTATGCCCGGTTGCAGTGGGCAGGGCGGCAGGCCGTCGCGCAGTTCATTATCAGATAAAAACCGCGTTGTTATTCTGCCTTTAGTGATTCCACAGGGTTTGCCATGCCGGCTTTGATGCTCTGGAAGCTGGCCGTCAGCAAGGCAACCGTAACGCCTATGGCGCCGGCGAGGGCGAACATCCACCATTGGATCTCGATGCGGTAAGCAAAGTCCTGAAGCCACTTTTCAAGGAGGTACCAGGCCAGCGGTGAAGCGATGGCCAGGGCGAGGACGGCCAGTTTCAGAAAGTCTTTGGTTAGCAACGCAACGATGCCGGCCGTTGAAGCGCCGAGCACCTTGCGGATGCCGATCTCTTTGGTGCGCTGTTCGGCGGTGAAAGCTGCCAGGCCGAAAAGGCCGATACCTGCTACGACGGCTGCCAGGCCGGCAAAGAGCCTGAAGATAGCCGACAGCTTCTGTTCGGCGGCATATTGCTGTTCAAAATGCTCGTCGAGATACCAGAATTCGAAAGGGCTGAGGGGAAATACCTCCGGCCATTTGCTCTTGATACGTTCCAGGATAGCGGGAGCCTTCGGTGCTTCCATTTTCAGGGACAGGTAGCCCTTTGCGAGCCTGGGGTTGAGGTAATAGAGCGTGGGCCGCGTAGGTTCTTTGAGCCCTTCGATGTGGAAATCGGCTACCACGCCCCTTACCGCCATGCGCCGCCCGGGATGGCGTTCAAAGGCTATTGGCTCGCCAATGGCGCCGATGGTATCCGGAAAGCCCAGCACCCGCCTGGCTGATTCGTTGATGATCACATTGCTATGCATGGCCTCCCGGCTCGTTACATCGAAGATGCCGCCGGCGAGAAAGGAGATGTTATAGGTTTCGAAAAAAGAAGGGCTGACGTCGAGGAAGTAGATAGAGGCCTGTGTGCTCGCTTCGGGCCTGTTGGACCATTGCAGGCCTCCGCTGCCACCTGAAATGCCGGAGATGCCGAGCCCCGGCACGGCTTCCGAAAGGGCCATAGACCGGACGCCGGGCAGCCGCGATACTTCATGATGAAAAGCGGACAGATGGTTATAAGAGGCTGTATCCCGCCAGAAGTCCAGTTCCGGAGATTTCACGGCAACGACCTGGCTGAGCGATAGCCCGAGGTTGTGTTTTTTTAAAAAGTCGAGCTGACGGCCCATCACGATGACGGCGATGATGAGGATAGTCGAACAGGTAAACTGAAAAACGACCAGCCCCTGCCGCAGGGGTTGCCCCTTACTGCTGCGGGCGAACCTGCCCTTCAGCACCTGCGCCGGGCGATATCCCGAAAGCACGACTGCCGGGTAGAGGCAGGAGATGAACAGGCTGGCTGCAAAAATGGCCAGGGATACCGCGGCCAGCCAGTTGTCAACCTCCAGAAAAAGCATTAGCGGCCTGCCGGAGAAGCGGCCAAACCAGATGAGCAGCGGCGGCAGCGCCGCCAGGGCCATCAACAGGGCCGTGCTGTTGAGCAGGGCGCCTTCCAGCAGGAACTGGGCGGCCAGCTGCAGCCGGCTGGCGCCCGCAACTTTGCGCAGGCCGACTTCCTTAGCGCGCTCGATGGCGCGGGCCGTCGTCATGTTCACGTAATTAAAAAAGGCGATCAGGAGGATCAGTACCGCTACGGCGGCGAGGAAATGGACCGTAAGCGCGCTGCCGTTGGGCTCGATCTCGTAGGTCAGGGCCGAATGCAGGTGTATGTCGGTAAAACGCTGCATGTGCAGCCTCAGCCCACCTTCTTTTAAATGTTGTTCTGAAAATTCGGCCAGCTTTTGCCTGATGGGCCCGGCGGGCGCTCCCGGGCTGGTGAGGAAATAGGTATAACCCCAGTAGTTATCCCAATTATCCTCGTTGCCCTGGGCATACCAGGTGGCATAACTGGCCAAAGCATTGAACTTCAGGTGTGTATTGGGTAAGGGGTTTGCCACGACGCCCTTCACCGTATACGTGCCGCTGAAAACGCCGCCGGGAACCCTTATGGCCTGCCCAACGATATCAGTAGAGCCGAACAGGGTACGGGCCGCCGATTCGGTGAGCACGAGTGAATAGGGCTCGGCCAGGCAGCTCGCTGCATCGCCCGACAGAAACTCTTGCGGGAACATACGCAGAAAACCGGGGTCAGCCATCCAGGTGCCCGTGATCCTGGCCGGTTTGCCGTCCCGGACGAAGGTTACCTCATCCTCATTGTGGTTGTAAAGGCGGGTGAAATCCGTGACTTCCGGCAGGCTGTTATACAGCGCGGGGCCTATAGCGGAATGGGTGTTCGCATCCAGGGTGCCCTGGCCGTCGCCGGTGATGGTTTCGCAGTAAACCCGCCAGATCTGTTCTGCATAAGGGCTGTTCCTGTCGTAATTCCATTCATAGCGGACAAACTGCAGTATGGCCAGGCAGGCAGCCATACTTACAGCCAGCCCCAGCAGGTTCATCGTGCTGAAAGCCCTGTCCTTTAAAAGGTTGCGAAGGGCGATCTTGAGGTGTGTTCGAAACATGGCGGTATTTTCATAAAATCAACGCAATACCTATGCCATGATCTCAAGATGCTGAATATCAGTGTATAATGTAAAATAACTTACCTTATTAGGCATTCATAGTGTTCGGAACCGTACAGCGAGGCCCTGTTTTCGGACGGTGCAGAGCGGCTCATTCCATTTTTACAAATTTCAACACGGCCGGAGGTTGATAGCTGAACTGTACCTCCATATAATACAGGCCAGGGGGTAGGTGGTGGATATCCCAGCTGATGCCACTGTCGAAGTCTTCGGCCCGGCGTTCTTCGAGAAGTTGCCCCAGCCCGTTGCGCAGCCTAAAAGAGGCTCCGAACTCCAGTTTGGACGAGGTATCGAGTATATCCAATTCTAAGTTGAGTGGTTCCAAGGCTATAGTTACAGCCTCTCTGGCCGGGTTCGGGAAAAGGCTGAACTCACGGCTAATGCCCGCCCGGCCAAGTTCAATATCCAGGAATTGGTAAAGCGCCTGGCCACTGCCGCTCAATTCGACATTGCTGAAAGTGGCTTCTGCCGGAGTGCCCGGTATATTGCTGAAAGCAGCCAGGCCGACATTGATGCAGGCCGGCATAGGTATTGACTGGATCGTAACGAAGGAAAAATTGATGCCGTCGAAAGAATTAAATCCGTAGAACCAGTTTCCCTGCCGTACCAGCCGTAGCCAGTATGGAAGGGGCTTTAAGAAGTAGCTGGCCGATTTGCTTCCATTTGTCGCGGTGCGCGCCTCCCAGCGAACCATGGGGGTTAAGTTCGAATAAAGCCCTGCCATCTTGCTGCCAGGTTCTGCACTTTGGCGTGCTACCAGGCCAGCGTATCCAGTAGTGCTAATACTCTCTATCCTGGCGGTGATCATGAAATCACCGCAGAGCTGTCCGCCGGCAAAGGCGATGGCATCGTAACCCAGGAAATTGTTAACACAGGGAGCGGTTAGCGTAAAGGCTTCGGCGTCGGTATCGTAGTTTGCTTCGTAACCGGAGCAGTCAACGCCACTTTCGGTAACGCCAAATCCGCAAGGCAGGCCTCCTACCGTGATGGTGGACTGGCAGGTGGCCGTGTTGCCGTTGCCATCGTTTATAGTTACGGTGGCGGGGATCAGCAGGCCTAAATCGTCGCAGGTGATTTCCGATGGGCTTACCTCTTGAAAATACACCATGCCGCAATTGTCCTGTGAAACTGCTTCATCCCAAACATCAGAATCGAGTAAAAGGATGGACGGTTCTCCGTTCAGGGTGACGGTATAATCCTGGCATATCGCTACTGGCGGGAGCGCATCTACTACACTGACAATGGCCATACAACTGCTGCTGTTTCCGCTGTGGTCCGTAACGGCCAGGTTAACGGCCTGGCCACCGAGTTGCGAGCAGTCGAAGGTGTTGGGGGCGACAGTCATAGAAGCAATGCCGTCGTTGTCGCTGGAGCCGGCGTCGATATCGGCAACAGTAATCGATCCATTGCCTTGTTCATCCAGTTGTACTGTGGTGTTGCGGCAAAGGGCCGTAGGGGGGATAGCGTCGCCGTCGAGTACTTCAAAGGAAGCTATCTGGACAAAGCTCCAGTTGCCCCTGCTGTCCTGCGCGCGCACGAAGAGGGTGTGCTGGCCGGGCTCGATATTGCCGAGCTGGATAGCGTGGCTAGTGTTGGAATTATAGGCGTCAGTGAGGGGAAGCGGCGAACCGGCGCCATAGCCCGGGTCGGCATCGATAAAATATTCAAGCCGGCTGAGGCTGGGTGGGCTTTGCGCCACCGCGTCATAGACGAAGAATGTTTTTCGGGCGGCGAAGCTCCATGCTCCCAGTTGGTTGCGGGCCCGCACATACAGGCTATGCACGCCGGGTGTGGGGTTGGGCAGGTTGATCAGGTAGTTCCCTTCTGAATTTTGCAGGCCGTTCAGGGCCAGGGGCAGGCCATTGCCATAGCCCGGGTCGGTGTCGAGAAAGTATTCCAGGTAGGCGAGGGGAGAGGCAAAGGCAGACACTAGCGGGGGTTGTATATAAAAAGCCTTTTTTGCCGTAAAACTCCAGCGGCCGTCTTCATTGCGGGCGCGAACGAACAGGTTGTGGATGCCTGGGCCGAGGTTGGCGGTTGGGGCGCTAAAGGCCAGGTTGCCGCCTGGGCCGGGGGTATTGCTGATGGCCGTACCCTGTCCGTAGCCGGGGTCGGTATCGATGAAATACTCTATCCGGTTGATAGCAGTAGGCATTCCGCTATCAGGGGAAAGGCTGCATTCGGAACAGCTGGCGCAAAAAGCGATACCGTAGGGTTGTGTGACACCGGTGATCACATCCTCGACATCGGAGCCATCGAGATCGGCGCGTTGTACCAGCTGGTTACCGGGGTTAGCCCAGTACAGCTTGTTCTGGAACACCTCAATATCGCGCGGTTGGTTGAGCCCCTGGGATATCAGGGTTTCCAGGCCGGAACCATCCAGGTTAGCCCTGGCGATGGAATTGCCGGTCCATCTTATCAGGTACAGTTTTCCGTTGGGGACGTCGAGGGCCAGGGCGCCGGGGTAGCCGCTGGTGGTGAGTATCGTCTGGCCTCCACTGTTGAATCCGTCCAGGTTGCCCCTTTTTATATTACCGGAACCCGGTTCCGTCCAGTAGACATGCCGGTTCACGAGGTCCAGTTCCAGGTCGAAGGGGTCGCTTTGCAGATTGATCACCACGTTGGCGCTGCCGGAGCCATCGAGCTTGGCGCGTCGGATCTTTCTGCCAGAGCCCTGTTCACCCCAGTACATTTGGCCGTTGGGCAAGTCGAGGGCCAGGTATACCGGAGCGTTGAGGTTGGGCACGGGAATTTCTTCGACATCGGAGCCGTTGAGGTTGGCCCTGAAGATCTTCGGGCTGGTAATCCCCGTTTTGATCCAATACATTTTCCCGTTGGCCTCATCGATTTCAATGCTGTAAACCAGGCCTGCGCCCGATACCAGGCTTGTCAGATCGGTTCCTTCGAGTTTGAGGCGCACGATCTCCGGGCTTCCCGGTACGGGGTTGGACAGGAAGATGTGGGGAGAGGGGGTAGGGTCGCAGTTGGCTACCGGTTGGCAGTCCGGGCAGGAGCTGTAGGACTCAGTGGGGTCGCAGATGCCGTTGTTGTTGCATCCGACGATAATCGTAACGGTAACCCAATCGCTGTAGCAATCCGGGTTGTATATACTTTGATCTCTGATCCTGAGGATATACGTCCCTTCCCCCTCGATCATACCGGTACCGATGAGGCTGTTGAGGTTCAATTCGCTCCCCTGATACTCGAAGATGGTGTTTTCGAGCGACCAATAGGCCCAATTGCCGGTATTGGTGGCATTGGTAGAAGAGAGTTCGGCAAAGAGAACGTCAAAATTCTCGTTTTCAATATCGGACAGGCTGTACTCAAGGTTGGTTACAATTTGATCATTGGCCAGTTTGATGAGCGGCTGCCCCGGTTCTACGCACAGATGGGTTTCACAATTGAACAGAACATCCAGCATCTTGGCCTTCTGGCAATCTGTAAGTTCAAGGATGGTACAGGTTTGGAAGGGCGGGGCAAGGCCTAGTTCATTGTAGTCCATCAGGTTGCAGGATGAACCTTGCGGGCCGGGATCTGTATCCGAGATACCGTCGTTGGCACAGTAATCATTGGGGCCTGGGAAAGTATTGTCAAAGGGGTGTTTAAGGCCCCAGTAATGCCCCAGTTCATGTGCCAGCACCTGTGGCCCTTTGGCGCCCGCGATAGCGCTATTGGTGGCCCAAACGGCCTGAATACCGTCAAAGTGAATTCCCAGGCTGTTATTGCAAACACAGGCCTGATTGTCACCCAACCCGGAGGTATAGATCTCGTCAACCAGAAATATATTGATCACATTCTCATTTTCCGGTGCGTCAATAATCTCCTGGAAGGCAAGGGCAGTGCTGGTTACCCCACAGGCATCGATACAATCATCCTGGTAATTAAAGAGGTAATCATTACCGACAAGGCCGGGATGCGTAATGGCGGCAATATCTGCGATATAATACTCCAGGGGTAGATCGGCCGGATTCAGGGAATAATAGAGATTTATGGCGGCTATCAGGTTTTCCAGGTTATTCTGAGTGAATTGGGCGTTTGCACCGGTTCCCAGATGGAATTTCAACGGGACGCGCAATTTACCCGCCTGCCCGGAATAAGGAGGGATACAGTCTTCGTATTGGGAGGGCGCCAGGCCACAATCTGCCGCAATGCTGGCATCATGGATATACCGCTGGTTTTTAACGGTACAATCTTCGGATACCAGAGGGGTATTTACCCTGAACTGATAAGGGTACCGCCATGCCTGAAGCGGGGCGGGCAGGTTAAAAAGCGCGTTAGTTATTCTAAAGTAATAAGTGCCGGGGAACACAGAAGAGAGAACTCCTGCCGTACTTACTTTCATCGTTGCCGGGCCGTTTACTCCGGAGGTGGCCGCAAGGGTATTGTCGCTGTTATTTGCGAATGGGCCTGGTGTCTGATCATAGTACAGGTCAACTCTGGTAATGATACTGGCATTGTCGGGTTTCCTGATCTCAAGCTCCAGCACAGGGGTTTCCTCGGTTATTTCAACCTTATACCAATCTCCATCCACCAGGTTATTTTCCAGGCTGGTATAGTCGCTGTCAGCCGGAACCCGGCCCGCGCGTTTTTGAGGCAGGCCTTTGTACCAGTTGCCGGGTTCAACTTTACCGGCGAAATAGGGGTAATCACCTTCGTCCAGTCCGGAGGCGATGACATCCGTATCTTCGATCACCGATGTTTGTATTGCGTCAATAATATTGCTGTGTATCCTGTTGTAAGGGCTAGTGATCCGGTCGCTCAGCTGGTAAGGTGTTCCGTTGGATGGTTCGGGCAGGCTGTTTCCGGCCAGATGATCCTGGGTGCTTCCATTCCCGGAGCTGTATAACCATTGCCGGTCCGCTTCGACGATAAAATCGCCTGGTTCTCCGTTAGTAGGGATCTTATCCGATACATAGTAGGTATATTTCACGTCCTGCGGTAAAGGAAGGGCGTCATTATAGGTGGTGCCTTCCCACCACGGCACGATGGAACGGGCGTTCAGGCTTTGAATAGGGCCCGTAGGGCTTTGGCCGGTAACGGCATTACAGTTGACATCCGCATTGTAGTAATCCGCAGCGGGAATGTTGGCTTCATCGATGCCAAAAAGATAGGCGCCTTCGTAAAAGGGGATTCCGTTTACTTCGTAATAATACCTTAGGTCTCTTACTGCCTCCGACCTAAGGTCAAAACCTGTGGTTTCGGTATTGATGCCATCCAGGAAGTCGAAAGTGACACTGCCCAGGTGGGGCGTCGAGACGGTAAATAATTTTGCCACTTTGTGCCCGCCTACACCGGGTTCAACCCACCAGGCGGGAATCCCGTTCACCATTCGCTGCAAGTACTCCCTGGCAGCCAGCCCACCCATGGAATGGGCTACCAAAATGACTTTCTCCTTCCCCGTCAGCGCAAGTACGTATTTGATCATTCGGCCCAGCGCATAACCTTGCTTGAAAGCGGAAGATTCATTGCTGTCAGAGCCCAGAATGGGGGGGATGTTCCAGTTATTGAGTTCAACCCGGGGGGCATTCTGATCCTGATTCCAGAAGGCCTTAAAATTTATGGCATAAGCACATCCAGGAGCTAGTGCCGCAGTATTTTCAAACTGCTCATGAACAATGACGTCGTCATTTACATATTCGAAAGCTGAAGTATTCGGATCGTCATCCGGAGTATTGTCCAATCCCCATATATTGGTAGATAGCTGAGCATTCAGTACGGCATGGTAGATCTGAGGGGGCGCATTATCGGGCAGGATTTCTCCCCATACTTTTTCGAAATCCGGGTTTTCATAAAAATCCGACCAACTTCCTCCGTCTCCGGCCCACCCGTGAACAAAAATGACCGGGTAAACGCAATCACAGTCGCCCGGCTCCTGGGCAGCGCTAATGGAAGAGAATGCCAGGCTCAGAAACAGAACCCAGGGTAAATAGTTATAAACCTTATTCATGGGGCATCAATTTTCACTCCTAACCTTAATCGTCACATTCAGGTTTCCACCCTGTTGTCCTTCCTGTCCGGCGTCCAGCTCATAGATCAGGGGCCTGTTGTAGATGCCGGAGGCTTTGTAGGGGCGTGGGCCGCCGAATACGCCGCAATCTACCCCGCTCATACCGGCGCCTGCGGCAGGGGAACCGGGAGCAAGCTGAAAGCGCAGGTCAAAAGAATGGCCGTTGGCGTTGGGGTAACCTACGAAGATGGCGGATGCCCCAACGTCTGTAGTATTGCCGGGGTACAGTGCGGATACGCCTGCGACGAATACGTTGTCGTGCACGCTGTTATTGCTGCCGACGACGTTAGCATTGGAGGTGCCGCTGCAATTGCCCAGGAAGCCATTGAAATCATTGCAATTGGAGCCGGCGAGGAATACATTGTTGAGCACCTCCGAATTATAGGTGTTTACGAAGTCCTGAAAAATGTTGTGCTGGATGATGATGGCGCTGCAATCGCTGGAAATGGAAATATTGTCGCCGAACAGGCCTTGCGGGCCTTCCTGGGTATATTGGTTATAAAAGTCGAAAATGTTGTTTTCGATCATGGCGCCGGCCACCTGTGTCAGCTTCAGGTTATAGCATCCTCCTGCGCAGCCGTTATTAAAAGTAATGCTGGTGAAATAACTTCCGGACACCGAAAGATTAGCGGAAGCGGAGGCGCTGAGTTGCCTCACCCTACAGCGTTCAACCGTAAAACCAGCCACGCCACTGATGCTAACCGTCGGGACATCCATGCTGCTTAAGCTGCCACCGTCTGCCCCGGCCTGTACGGTGATGCCTGAAAGTATAGTGCCGAACCCTTCCGTCGCGATTTCCAGCGTGGGCTGGGTGTTAATATCCGGCTGGAAACCCAGTCCTATGATCTCCAGAGGTTTGTTCAGCGTAATGTTTCCATAGGATATCTGGCTGGGATAAACCATCAGAATATCTCCTGCGCTGGCTGCATTGATAGCGGCCTGCAGGCTGGTAAAGTCTACAGGAATGCCATCCTGCCGGTTGCTGACCCAATGGGTGGTTTGGGCCTGGGCGGCCAGGCTGGTGAGCAGCAGGGACAGGAAAAAGGGCAATGCTTTGGGAATGGGCCGTACTTTGAATTTCATGATTATACAATTAGTTAGTAATATGCTTTTACAATAAGGCTTCCACCTGCCGGATGGGCGGGAAGTGCTTATTTCGTAGTAAGGCTGCTGCTAGGCGCGACTGGGATATGAGTTGTTTTCGTCAGTTTGTGGGATCAGACAGGGCGTTTTCTAAGATACCTTTTGCAAGGCGCTCATAGCTTTTCAAAGGCTAAAATAGAGAATGTTTCCCCGACACTCAAGTAGAAAAAAGATTCGGGTTAATGCGCAAAAAACCGGTTTTTCAGGGCAAAATCCGGTTTTGGGCTAGCTTGTTGGGAAGCCGCTTTTCGCTATCAAAAGCGGCCTCCCAACAAGCTCTAAGCCCGAAAAATGCGCCGGAACCACTCCACCACAGTGTTTTTCTGCTTTTCCGTTGAGGGGCTCTGGCTCAGCAGGTATTTTCGGAAGTCGGCCCCCCCGCGCCGGGAGGTTTCCAGTTGAGTGCCATCGCGCATGATGATGAGCAGTTGGGCCGGCTCGAAGCGCCTGACGTATTTGACATTGACAATATTGCTTTGGCTGACGGGAAAGAAGGAGTAGTCCGGAACGAGAATATTTCGGAAATGGCCGATATTGCGCATCGCTGTCAGCTTTTGTCCGTCCTGTAGATGCAGATGACAGACTTGCCCGTCCGATTCTATCCAGCTGATGTCTTCAATGCAGGCCACTTCAATGGCGCCGCGGGCCATGGGCACGGCTAACGTCCCGTTGGTAGGGCAGGGTTGCCGGAGGTTATCGAAGAGGATACTCACCTGCTCCACCAACTGGCTTTTGTCCTGCTCTCTGGCCAGTGCCCGGCTAACTGCTTCCCTTAGCCGGGCAGGGTCGATGGGCTTTTCTATGAAATCGAGTGCGGAATATTGCAGTGCTCTGACGGCGTTCTCCTTGCTGCCGTGGCCGGTGATAAAGACCAGTTGCGCCTGCAGCTTGCCGGCTTCCCTTAGCCGGTGCAGCAGGTCAAACGCCGTGCCGCGTTTGATCTGTATGTCTAAAAACAGCAGGCCGGGTTCTTCCTGCAGCACAAGGGCTTCGGCCGTTTCCAGGCTGTCGGCTACGCCGGCCAGTTCCACCTCCGGGCTTTGCGCCCGGAGGTAGCCGGTAAGCAGTTCTACCACATTAGGGCTGTCTTCGATGATAACTGCACGCATGCTTTATGGTTTTTATCTCATTTCAAATCTGATCGCTACCCGGGTTCCACCGCCTTCCCGGTCAGTAATGCCGATCTCTACCGGCTGTCCCAGGCTTTTCAACAGGGCAACGCGTTCGAGTACGAGCCGGGTGCCGCGCGACTGGTACATGCGATCCGACTGCCGCTGCATGGCGGCTGCCGCTTTTCTGCCGATGCCATCATCCTCAATACAACAGAGTAATCGGCCATTCTCCTGGGAGAAGGATAGCCATAATCTTCCTTTGCCCATTCTGTGCCGCAGGCCGTGTTCTATGGCATTTTCTACAAAAGGTTGAATAATCAGCGGGGGAATATAGGCCAGTGAAGGTTCCATACCCTGGCCTATATTGATCTCGTATTCGAATTCATGGGGATATTGGATCTGCATTAGTTCGATATAGTACTTCAAGAGCTCGATCTCTTTTTCCAAGGGGATCTCACTGTTGCTTTCAACGATATTTCCGATATCGGCGTGAATGCTGGATTCCATGAAATTGCGCATCATAGCGGCCAGTCGTAATAACTGGTTGATGGCGGCGTCGCGGTCTTCCTGCCTCAGATAGTTCTGGATGGCTGCCAGGGCGTTGTTCAGAAAGTGGGGATTCAACTGGGCCTGCAGGGTCTGCACCTGGTAGTATTTGATCATGTCTTCTTTTTCGCGGATGGTGGCCTGGTTTTCCCGGTCGCGCCGGAAATAGCGAACAACCAGGTATAGAAAAACCATCGCGAGGGTTAGCAGTACTGCCGTAACAACGGCACTCCATTTGTAAAAATGGGGTTCCTGATAGAACGGCAGCGCTACCTGGAATTGCAGCCTGCCCACCTGATAATGTTTTTCCTCTTCTATAGCGGCCGGATGGCGCGAACGAACTTCGAAAGTATATTCCCCCGATGGCAGGTTGGCGAAAAAAGCACTGCGGCTTGTCTGCCAGGGGCTCCAGCTTTGCAATCGCCCTAGCAGGCGGTAGGAATACTGGGTGCGCACCGGATGCGCAAAACCAATGGATTCGAAATTCAGCTGCACCTGATTAATACCACGGGGCAGGGCTATAGCTCCGTCCTGTTCCTGGAAGCGCACCTTCCTGCCGTTCAGCTCCGTGACCCGCACCCGGCTGGGAAAGGCATCCATCTTAATATCCGAAACAGGGATGTAATAAAGGCCGTTGGAAGATGGCAGCCAGTAGCGGTTCCTGGAGTCGATGTAGGCGCAGTTTTGGTTGGGTTCGATACCCATGAAGCCGTTTCGGTGGTTGTAGTTTTTTACCTTTAGCTCACCCGTTTCGTAAAAAGCTGACAGATCCATTGCTTTGACATCCGCCATTTCCGCCACCAGTAGCAGGCTGCTGTCAACCGTATTGAGGCTGAAAACGATGCTGCTGAAAATGGCTGTGTCAACCGGGACCACGGTATCGGCCTGGTAATCGAAGTGGTACAGGCCGTTCAGCCCACCGAGCCAGAGGGCCCCTTTGCCATCTATTGCCAGGCTGAGCACACCTTTGGCAGGTAGTTTCCCTTCTTCCGGCAGGTAATAATGCATCTGTCTGCTGGGAATGTGGTACCGGCTCAACCCATTAAAAGAACCGAACCAGTAATTGTCGTGTTTGTCCCTGATAGCGCATATCACGTAAGCGCTCTGGTGGCTGCCAGCTTTATTTTCGAGAAAAACTTTCTCCCCATCAGGCCGGATCAGTATGGTTTTGCCGAAAGCGCAGGCCAGAACGGCATCATCGGACTGGTCGTAATAAGAGGCGAGTATGGCGCTAGGCTGCCCCTCCCGGGTGTATTCATCAAGGGAAAGGGCCGGGGCGAATGTTCGGCCATCATATTTGACCAGCCCCTGGCTGTGAGGGAAATACAGGTTTCCTCGTTTATCTTTGCTGGGCCGAAAGTAAAAACTGGTGATTTCCTCCCCTCCAATGGCCACGGGAACCTTCCTGGGCGTTTCACCATCCTTGAACCGGTACAGCCCGAAGCGATACTGCGGGCTCCAGTAGGCGCCTGAACTGTCTTCTAAAATGCCCCAGGGGTTGGGCGTTTCCTCCTCTGAATAATATTGGAAGCCGTCGGGGAAATATTGTAACAAGCCGAATTCTGTGCCGGCCCAGATCTGCCCTTCTGCATCTTCCAAAAGTGTGGTTGGCATGTTGGTGATGGCCAGCGGCCGGGCAATGGAGTCGCTTGTGCGCTTTTGGTAAACCTGCTGGTCATAGAAAAAATAAATGCCCCTTCTGCCGGAGAAAAAGGGAATGAAACCCTGTCGCGGGTTTTGCTTCCCCTGAAAAGAAAAGATCGTATCGGAGCCTTGGAGGTCGATTATGTGAAAAAGGTTCTTTTTCTCATTGAAGGCCGTATAACCACAGTGATCTCCGATGGTGAGCAGCCCCTGAACGGTTCCTGAATCGGTGGCCAGCGGCCGGGCTTCTCCATGGCTGTATTCCCACAATTGGAATTGCTTGCTGGACAGCAAGGCTTTTTGCTGTGTATAGTCATAACACATGGAATACGTAATGATCGTTGCGCCCTGGCTATCTGTTACTTCCGAATAAACACCATCCCTGAATACCATAAGCTTGTGGCCTTCTCCACGAAGCAGTATACGGCCATTCGGAAAAACGATCATGGTTCCGCCGGAAACAAGGTTATAGGGGAAATTTATCCACTCGGCCCCGTCGTAGCGGGCCAGCCCTCCAACGGTATATACCCAGATAGCACCCCGGCCGTCTTCTTTTATATCCCAGATAGCCCGGTGAGGCAAGCCGTCTTTTTCGGTGAAGTTTTCAAACTGCTCTCCGTCAAATTTGCTCAGCCCGAGCTTGGTGCCGGCCCAGATATATCCGCGGCTATCCTGGAATAGACAGGTGACCTGTTGCTGAGCCAGCCCTTCGTGTACAGTATATTGGCGATAGGAAGGGCGCTGGGCCAGGGCTGAAGAGGTTAGGACAAGAGCTAAGGCTAATGTTATGGGGCCGTTCATTTTTTTTCATTCGGCTTTAAACTTAGTTAAAAGCCTGGAAAAATGTTAAGGCCGTAGAAGCTATTTTATTGACCGGCTCGTCAACTCAAAAGCATTCTCCGTGTTGAAATATTCGTACAAGCATTTTTTTGCCTGCTTGTCGCCAAACAAAGACCACTATGGGCCTCACTATCATCCTCGGCGCCGGCCTTAGCGGCCTGACGGCCGCTTACGAGCTAAAGAAGAGAGGGTCGCCATTTCTTATCCTGGAAGCGCGATCTCGCTTGGGGGGGCGTATCCATACGGTATCGGGCGCCGGGCGGGGTACGCCGATCGAGATGGGGGCCACCTGGTTCGGTAGTAAGCACCTGCATTTGCTGAGCTTGCTCGCTGAGCTGAATGTGCCGTATTTTAACCAGTATGGCGAAGGCGTCGCGCTTATGGAAACGATGTCTTTCGCACCACCCCAGAAATTTGAAGTACCGCCCAACGACGAGCCCTACCATCGGGTGGTGGGAGGCTCAAAAGCCCTTCTCGATGCACTGGCTGTGGCAATAGGCATGCAGCATATCCGGTTAAACACGACAGTCCGGTCTGTCCGGCTGGAAGGGGAGGGGGTGCTCCTGACAAGCCAGGACGGCCAGGTGTATACTTGCCAGGCGGTCATTTCCACCCTTCCTCCTCGTTTACTTCTACAATCCGTGCGTTTCGAGCCTGCTCTGCCGGAAGCTCTGGCGCAGGTAATGGCCAGCACCCATACCTGGATGAGCGAGTCCGTGAAATTTGCCCTGGAATACCACAACCCTTTCTGGCGGAATAAAGGCTACTCCGGCACAATATTCAGCCAGTCGGGGCCGGCGACGGAGGTATACGACCATACGGATGCGGAAGGCAGCGCCTTTGCGTTAAAAGGGTTCCTTGCCGGTGAGCTGGCTGCCTTCCGACAAGAAGAACGCCTGAGGCTGCTCACGCGGCAGATGGACAGGTTGCTGGGGGCAGAAGCTTCCGATTTTCTTGCTTACGAAGAAAAAATATGGCCCCAGGACCCGTTTACCCATGCTGCTTATGACAGCTATGTATTACCCCATCAAAACAACGGCCATCCTCTTTTTGCCAAGCCTGTGATGGATGGGCGTTTCTTTTTGGCCGGGGCGGAAACCTCACCGGAATTCGGCGGTTATATGGACGGCGCGGTGTTCTCCGGTAGATGGGCCGCCGGACAGATAGGGTTGTAGGTCGTTGCAATTTTGGTAGCTATTCAGCATGCGGCCTAAAATGCTCCTGAAGCAAAACTTTGTAGGCTTTTTCATGCCTAACCCCTTCTCATTCCCCTTGTAAGGGGAAGGGCGGATTACAAAATTTTGCTTCAGGCCATAAATCACCATGATGCTGAATAGTTACCAATTTTGATAAAAAAAGAGAGGCTGCCACGGGAATCCGGGCAGCCTCTCTTTTTGCACATCAGCGCTTTACAAAGGCTTATTCAGCCTTGATGAACCGTACCACCTGCGCCGGCTCACCATTCGGGCTTACTTCCATGAAGTACAGGCCTGATTGCAGGTTGCTGATATCCCATTCCATCCGCAGAGCGTTGTCGTCGAACCGGCGCTCTTCGATCAGCTGGCCAAATTGGTTGAGCAGCCTTACCCGTACCTCCGAGCTTTTGCCCGGAGAAAGCGAATGCGCTACTCCGTCCGGAAGAACCTGTTCAGGCGAGCCGGGATCGGCTGTACGGGAGAGGGCCAGCGTCACCACATCGCGCGCCGGGTTGGGGAAGAGTTTAACCTGCATAGGTTCTCTGCCAACAGGAGCTTGCTCTACCTCGGTTTCCGGCAGGCTGATCAACGGGATAACGCCACCGCCTTCTATCGTCACATTGCTGAAGATGGCCGTAATCGGCTGGCTAATGGGCGAGAAGGCCGCCATGCCAACGCGCAGGCAGCTCGCCATCGGCAGGTTCTGTGCCGTTACCAGGAAGAAGTTCTGGCCGTCGTAGGAATAGTAACCGTATATCCAGTTGCCAAAGCGCCTTAACCTCAGCCAGTAGGCGCCCGGGGCACTGTACTGGTTTATTATCTTGGGCGCATTCGGCGTCAGGCGTGCTTCCCAGCGGAGCAGGGCGTTTAAGTTGAGGTACTCTCCGACCATCCGGCTGCCAGGTGTATTGTCCTCGCGGATCATCAGGCCCGCGTATCCTCCCTGGTTTATGCTCTGAACCCTGACGGTGATCTGGAAGTCACCGCAAAGCTCCCGGTTGATGAAGGGGATGTTGTCGCCGGTTAGCAGGCTGTTGTTCGCATTCGTGTGTATGGTGAAGGTGCCATTGCCTTCTACACATGGATTATACGAATAAGAACTGCCTTCGCTATGGGCGATATTGGTGTGTATCCACGGATCAGGTAGGCCGCCACTGAGCTGCACCGTTACCATAGCGCTACAGGATGCAAAGTTGCCATTGTCATCCTGTATGCTCACCATTACAATATGTTGCTGCCCTGCATCAGTACAATCGAATGCCGACGGGGTGATATTTGCAACTGTAAATCCGCAGTTGTCATAAGAATTGGCAAAGTCGAGCACCTCCGTTGCGTCCAATGTATGCTGGCCTTCAGAATTGAGGTACACCGTGGTGTTGAGACAGATGGCAGTCGGCGCTTCATTGTCTTCAACGGTTACCATCGCATTGCAGCTGCTGGTGTTGCCGTTGGCGTCGGTTACCGCCAGGGTTACAACGTTTACACCTACATTGGCGCAGTCGAATTCGCTGGGCGTTACCGAAATGTCGGCAATGCCACAGGCGTCTGAAGACCCGGCGTCGATATCGGCTACCTTGATAGATGCTGTACCGTCATACCCCAGCTGTACGGTGGCGTTCATGCAAAGGGCAACCGGCGCTACGTTGTCTTCTACCGTCACCGTAGCTGTACAGGTGCTGCTGTTGCCATTGAGGTCGGACGCAATCAGCGTTACCGTGTTGGCGCCTACATTGGCACAACTGAAGGTGTTCGGCGAAGCGGAGAGGCTGGCGATGCCACAGGCGTCGGCGGCCCCGCCGTTGATCTGAGAAGCCGTTATGGATGCTGCGCCGTTTGCGTCAAGCTGCACCGTGATGTCCTGGCAAACTGCGACGGGTACGACCTTGTCTTCCACGGTTACCGTAGCGTTGCAGGTGCTGCTGTTGCCGTTGTTGTCCGTTGCGGTAAGCACCACGGTATTGGCGCCAATATCAGCGCAATCGAAAGCGCTGGGGCTGGCCGACAGGCTGGCAATACCACAGGCATCTGACGATCCCCCGTCTACCTGAGTAGCGGTGATAGAAGCCGTACCATTGCCATCGAGTTGCACGGTAATGTTCTGGCACATCGCCACCGGGGCTATATTGTCTTCTATAGTTACCGTTGCCGCACAGGTACTGCTGTTCCCATTGACATCCGTTACTGTAAGGGTGACGTTATTTACCCCGACGTCACTGCAATCAAAAGCATTCGGCGCTACTGCCAGTCCGGCGATGCCGCAGGCGTCGGCCGACCCGCCATTCACCTGAGCGGCGGTTATGGTTGCAGTACCACTGCCGTTCAATTGCACAGTGATGTTCTGACAGCTTGCTACCGGCGGTACATGGTCCTCAACGGTTACCGTGGCCGTACAGTTGGAAACATTGCTGTTAACATCAATAACTGTAAGGCTTACTGTATTGGTACCGACATCGGCACAAGTGAAGTCATCGTCGTCAAGGATCAGGAAGGCGATACCGCATGCATCGGCAGAGGCGCTTCCTACGTCTTGGGAAGTAATAGTGGCATTTCCGCTGGCATCCAATTGCACTGTCAGGTTCTGGCAAACAGCTACCGGTGGCACCTGATCATGTACCGTTACTGTAGCCGAGCAGGTGCTCGAATTGCCATTGACATCGGTGGCCGTAAGGGTAACGGGCGTGGCGGGTACGTCGGCGCAACTGAAGCTCGTCTGGCTGAGGCCGAGGCTCGCGATTCCACAAGCGTCATTGGACCCATTATTAACTGCACCTGCCGTAAGGCTGGCAGCGCCGTTGGCATCGAGCTGCACGGTTACATCCTGACAAACCGCTATTGGCGGAATATTGTCTGCAACGGTAATCAATGCTGTACAGCTACTGCTGTTGTTGTTGATATCGGTTACAGTTAGCACAACCAGTACCGGGTTAACCGGGATGTTGGCACAGCTGAAGCTCGTTTGGCTGAGGCTGAGGCCAGCGATACCACAGGCGTCGTTGGAGCCATTGTCCACATCCTGCGGCATGATGGAAGCCATGCCGTTGGCGGCGAGCTGCACGGTGACGTTCTGGCAAAGCGCCGTGGGCGCAACGTTATCCTGGACGGTAGCGGTAGCGGAGCAGGAACTGGAGTTGCCGTTCACATCCGTCACGGTAAGGGTAACGGCGTTGGGCCCTACGTTGGCGCAGCTGAAGGAGTTGGGGCTAACGGCCATGGAGGCGATGCCGCATGCATCAGCGGAGCCGTTGTTCACTGCCCCTGCCGTGAGGCTGGCATTACCGTTGGCGTCGAGTTGCACCGTGGTGTTCTGGCAAAGCGCCGTTGGCGCAACATTATCCTGGACGGTAACGGTAGCGGAGCAGGAACTGGAGTTGCCGTTTACATCCGTCACGGTAAGGGTGACGGCGTTGGGCCCTACGTTGGCGCAGCTGAAGGAGCTTGGGCTGACGGCCATGGAGGCGATGCCGCAGGCATCGGAAGAGCCGTTGTTCACCGCCCCTGCCGTGAGGCTGGCATTACCGCTGGCGTTAAGCTGGATGGTTACGTTCTGGCAGAGTGCCGTTGGCGCAACATTATCCTGGACGGTAACGATGGCCGAGCAGGAGCTGGAGTTGCCATTGACATCCGTGACGGTAAGGGTTACGGCGTTGTTGCCGACATTGGCGCAGCCGAAGGTATTGGGGCTGACGGCCAAGCTGGCGATACCGCAGGCATCGGAAGAACCGTTATTCACATCCTGTGCCGTGATAGCTGCCGCCCCGTTGGCGTCGAGCTGCACGGTGATGCTCTGGCAAAGCGCCGTGGGCGCTACGTTGTCCTGCACGGTAACGGTGGCCGAGCAGGCGTTGGAGTTGCCGTACAGGTCCGTGACGGTAAGGGTGACGGCGTTGGGCCCGACATCGGCACAGCCGAAGGTGTTCGGGCTGACGGACAACGAAGCGATGCCGCAGTCATCAGACGACCCGCCGTCGACATCCTGGCCGGTGATGGCCGCGTTGCCGTTGGCGTCGAGCTGGACAGTGGTATTCTGGCAAAGTGCCGTCGGGGCAACCATGTCTTCGACGGTAATATTTGCCGTACAGCTGCTGGAGTTGCCGTTTACATCCGTCACAGTAAGGACGACAAGCGTCGGGTTGGACGGGATGTTGGCACAGCTGAAGCTCGTTTGGCTGAGGCTGAGGCCAGCGATACCACAGGCGTCGTTGGAGCCATTGTCCACATCCTGCGGCGTGATGGAAGCCATGCCGTTGGCGGCGAGCTGCACGGTGACGTTCTGGCAAAGCGCCGTGGGCGCAACGTTATCCTGGACGGTAGCGGTAGCGGAGCAGGAACTGGAGTTGCCGTTCACATCCGTCACGGTAAGGGTAACGGCGTTGGGCCCTACGTTGGCGCAGCTGAAGGAGTTGGGGCTAACGGCCATGGAGGCGATGCCGCATGCATCAGCGGAGCCGTTGTTCACTGCCCCTGCCGTGAGGCTGGCATTACCGTTGGCGTCGAGTTGCACCGTGGTGTTCTGGCAAAGCGCCGTTGGCGCAACATTATCCTGGACGGTAACGGTAGCGGAGCAGGAACTGGAGTTGCCGTTTACATCCGTCACGGTAAGGGTGACGGCGTTGGGCCCTACGTTGGCGCAGCTGAAGGAGCTTGGGCTGACGGCCATGGAGGCGATGCCGCAGGCATCGGAAGAGCCGTTGTTCACCGCCCCTGCCGTGAGGCTGGCATTACCGCTGGCGTTAAGCTGGATGGTTACGTTCTGGCAGAGTGCCGTTGGCGCAACATTATCCTGGACGGTAACGATGGCCGAGCAGGAGCTGGAGTTGCCATTGACATCCGTGACGGTAAGGGTTACGGCGTTGTTGCCGACATTGGCGCAGCCGAAGGTATTGGGGCTGACGGCCAAGCTGGCGATACCGCAGGCATCGGAAGAACCGTTATTCACATCCTGTGCCGTGATAGCTGCCGCCCCGTTGGCGTCGAGCTGCACGGTGATGCTCTGGCAAAGCGCCGTGGGCGCTACGTTGTCCTGCACGGTAACGGTGGCCGAGCAGGCGTTGGAGTTGCCGTACAGGTCCGTGACGGTAAGGGTGACGGCGTTGGGCCCGACATCGGCACAGCCGAAGGTGTTCGGGCTGACGGACAACGAAGCGATGCCGCAGTCATCAGACGACCCGCCGTCGACATCCTGGCCGGTGATGGCCGCGTTGCCGTTGGCGTCGAGCTGGACAGTGGTATTCTGGCAAAGTGCCGTCGGGGCAACCATGTCTTCGACGGTAATATTTGCCGTACAGCTGCTGGAGTTGCCGTTTACATCCGTCACAGTAAGGACGACAAGCGTCGGGTTGGACGGGATGTTGGCACAGCTGAAGCTCGTTTGGCTGAGGCTGAGGCCAGCGATACCACAGGCGTCGTTGGAGCCATTGTCCACATCCTGCGGCGTGATGGAAGCCATGCCGTTGGCGGCGAGCTGCACGGTGACGTTCTGGCAAAGCGCCGTGGGCGCAACGTTATCCTGGACGGTAGCGGTAGCGGAGCAGGAACTGGAGTTGCCGTTCACATCCGTCACGGTAAGGGTAACGGCGTTGGGCCCTACGTTGGCGCAGCTGAAGGAGTTGGGGCTAACGGCCATGGAGGCGATGCCGCATGCATCAGCGGAGCCGTTGTTCACTGCCCCTGCCGGGAGGCTGGCATTACCGTTGGCGTCGAGTTGCACCGTGGTGTTCTGGCAAAGCGCCGTTGGCGCAACATTATCCTGGACGGTAACGGTAGCGGAGCAGGAACTGGAGTTGCCGTTTACATCCGTCACGGTAAGGGTGACGGCGTTGGGCCCTACGTTGGCGCAGCTGAAGGAGCTTGGGCTGACGGCCATGCTTTCAATACCGCAGGCATCGGAAGAGCCGTTGTTCACCGCCCCTGCCGTGAGGCTGGCATTACCGCTGGCGTTAAGCTGGATGGTTACGTTCTGGCAGAGTGCCGTTGGCGCAACATTATCCTGGACGGTAACGATGGCCGAGCAGGAGCTGGAGTTGCCATTGACATCCGTGACGGTAAGGGTGACGGCGTTGTTGCCGACATTGGTGCAGCCGAAGGTATTGGGGCTGACGGCCAAGCTGGCGATACCGCAGGCATCGGAAGAACCGTTATTCACATCCTGTGCCGTGATAGCTGCCGCCCCGTTGGCAGCGAGCTGCACGGTGATGCTCTGGCAAAGCGCCGTGGGTGCTACGTTGTCCTGCACGGTAACGGTGGCCGAGCAGGCGTTGGAGTTGCCGTTCACATCCGTCACAGTAAGGGTGACAGGGTTGCTGCCGACGTTAGCACAGCTAAAGACACTGGGGTTTACAGCCATGGTGGCGATGCCGCAAGCGTCGGCAGAACCATTATTTACTGTGCTGGCTGCTAAGCTGGCGTTCCCGTTGGCATCGAGTTGCACGGTGGCGTTCTGACAGAATGCCGTTGGCGGCACGTTGTCCTGTACGGTAACGGTGGCGGAGCAGGAACTGGAGTTGCCGTTCACGTCGAAGGCCGTTAGCGTAACGGTATTGCTACCCACATCTCCGCAATCAAAGCTGTTATTATCAATAAAACGGGAGCTGACGCCGCATGCGTCAGAAGTGCCGCCATCGATATCTGCTGCTGCAATGGATGCATTACCCGCTGTGTTGAGCTGCACGGTGATATCCTGGCAAATGGCTGTCGGAGCGATGTTGTCTTCTACCGTCACAGTGGCATTGCAGGTTGCCGTATTACTGCCCTCATCGGTTACAATAAGGGTGACGGTATTGTTTCCGACATTGGCGCAGGTGAAGGCAAGCGGTGAAGCTGATAAGGTAACGTCACCGCAGGCATCACCGGAACCGGCGTCTATATCAGCCGCTACTATTGTGGCATTGCCGGCTGCATTGAGTTGTACGGTGATATTCTGGCAAAGCGCTGCCGGTGGTTGGCCATCTTCCACGGTAACGGTGGAAACACAGGAACTGGAATTGCCATTGACGTCCGTGACGGTGAGAGTGACTGCGTTAGGCCCGACATTGGAGCAGCTGAAGGAATTCGGGCTGACGGCCGTGCTGCCGATGCCGCAAGCGTCGTATGACCCATTATTTACCTGTGAGGCGGTAATGCTGACGAGGCCGTTGATGCCAAGTTGTACCGTAATATCCTGGCAGGTTGCCGTAGGCGCCACATTATCCTGAACGGTAATATTAGTGATACAGGAGCTGGAATTGCCGTTTACATCCGTCACAGTGAGGATGGCCAGGGCCGGGCTGATGGCTACGTAAGCACAGTTGAAGCTGGTATTGCTGAGGCTCAGGCTGCCGATACCACAGGCATCGTTTGACCCATTGTCCACATCCTGTGGTGTGATCGTGGCAGTACCACTAGCATTCAACTGAACAGTCAGGTTCTGGCAGATGGCCGTCGGTGCGATGTTGTCCTGCACTGTGACATTAGCCGAGCAGGAGCTGGAATTGCCGCTGCCATCCGTTACAGTAAGGGTGACGGGGTTGTTGCCGACATTTGCGCAGCCGAAGGTGTTCGGGCTGACGGCCATGTTGGCGATGCCACATGCATCCGTAGAGCCGTTGTTAATTGTGCTGGCCGGCAGGCTGGCATTACCGGCGGCATTGAGCTGTACCGTAGCATCCTGGCAGATCGCTATCGGGGCGGCGCCATCCTGAACGGTAACGGTAGCCGAGCATGAGCCGGAGTTGCCATTGACGTCAGTGACGGTAAGGGTTACGGCGTTATTGCCGACATTTGCGCAGCCAAAGGTGCTGGGGCTGACGGCCATGGTGGCGACTCCACAGGCGTCCGTAGAGCCGTCATTGATATCGTTGGCCGTAATAGAAGCAGACCCGTTGGCATCCAGTTGTACTGTAATATTCTGGCAGATCGCAGTAGGCGCAACATTATCCTGGACGGTTACCGTAGCTGTACAGGAACTACTGTTATTGTAAATGTCCGTCACGATAAGCGTGAGGTTGTGGTTTCCGACATCGCTGCACCCGTATGTCACAGTGGGTGCCGACAAGCTCGCGATACCACAATTATCGGTAGACCCTCCATCTATATCGGCTGCTGTAACCGTAGCTGCGCCGCTGGCATCGAGCTGTACGGTGATATTTGCACAGTTCGCAACAGGAGCTTGCGTGTCGTTCACCGTAACGGTAAAGCTACAGCTGCCCGAATTGCCGGAAAGGTCAGTAGCTACATAGGTGACGGTTGTAGTACCTATGCTGAAGAAATCGCCACTGTTGTAGTTAGATGTCAGGCTGGCAATGGAACAGTTGTCGTTGGCGATTACCGGATTCCAGGTTACGTTTGCACCACACTGCCCGGCACTGCTGTTCACTGTAATGGAAGCGGGGCAGGACACGCTGGGGGATTCCATATCAATAACTGTTACGCTAAAGCTGCAGCTGTTGGAATTGCCGTTGACGTCAGTGGCCGTATATGTAACAGTAGTAACTCCTACCGGGAAAAGCCCAAACCCGCCGAGCGGGCCGAAGTCGATTACCGAAACGCCATTTGTCGCACCCCAGCTGATGGAACTGACCCCGCAGGCGTCACTGGCTGTGATCGCCGGCCATTGTACCAGTTGCGAACAGTTGGCGCCAACAGCGTTGACGGAAACATTGCCCGGACAGTTGACGACTGGTAAAACGTTATCCTCCACCGTTACATTAGCCTGGCAGGAGCTGGAATTGCTGTTGACATCGATAACGGTGAGCGTCACTGCATTGGCGCCTACGTTGGAACAGTCGAAGCTGAGCGGAGTAGCACTTAGGGTGGCAAGGCCGCAGTTGTCGAAAGAGCTATTGTCAATAGCTGCGGCTGTCGTAGATCCGTTGCCATTGGCGTCGAGCTGAACGGTGATATCCTGACAGATCGCAGTCGGAGCGATGTTGTCCTGGACGGTAACGGTAGCGTTGCAGGAGCTCACGTTGCTGTTGACATCGGTTACGGTGAGGGTAACAGGGTTGCTGCCCACGTTGGCGCAGGTGAAAGCCGTCTGGCTGAGGCTCGTGCTGGCGATGCCACAGTTGTCGTACGAGCTATTGTCTACAGCCGCGGCAGTCGTTGCGGCATTGCCGCTGGCGTCGAGCTGAATGGTCACATCCTGGCAAATAGCAGTCGGTGCGATGTTGTCCTGGACGGTAACGGTAGCGTTGCAGGAGCTCACGTTGCTGTTGACATCGGTGACGGTGAGGGTAACAGGGTTGCTGCCCACGTTGGCGCAGGTGAATGCCGTCTGGCTGAGGCTCGTGCTGGCGATGCCACAATTGTCGTACGAGCTATTGTCTACAGCCGCGGCAGTCGTTGCGGCATTGCCGCTGGCATCGAGTTGAATGGTCACATCCTGGCAAATAGCAGTCGGTGCGATGTTGTCCTGGACGGTAACGGTTGCGTTGCAGGAGCTCACGTTGCTGTTGACATCGGTTACGGTGAGGGTAACGGGATTGCTACCCACGTTGGCGCAGGTGAATGCATTGGGGCTGACGGCCAATGATTGGATGCCGCAGTTGTCGAAAGAGCTGTTATCCACCTGAGCGGCGGTGACGGCGGCATTGCCGCTGGCGTCGAGCTGAATGGTCACGTCCTGGCAGATGGCAGAGGGAGGCGTATTATCTACAACGGTCACCGTCAGCATACAATCATTGGAATTGCCTGCCTGGTCGGTTGCGGTCAGGGTAACGGCGGTTGGGCCTACTCCCAGGGCCGTGCCAGGTGCAGGCGACTGTGTAACGGAAGCCAGGTTACAGTTATCCGATGCATTCAGGCCATTGGAGATGCTGATGACGGCACTAAAATGCGTATCGTCACAACCGGCGTCGAATTTCGGGTCAATGACGAAATCAACGAAATCGCCAGACTGTACTGCCAATCCAATAGAGTAGGGGACGCTGCTGCCCGGAATGTTCAGATACTGATACACTTCTGTTCCGTTATGGAATATTCTGACGTGCGCGCCATCGCCGCAACCGGTATTGCGATCATAAAAATCTCCATATACCGTGACATTGCCGCTATAATCGCTCACCCAGCGACGCACGGCCCATTTCAGGTCGTTGACCCCGGGGTGGCCACCATTGGGGTCCAGGAATGGCGTGCCGAATGATTGTACATCGGCCCAGACAAAGCCGGTCCAAATGGGCAACTGAGCAAAGTTGCCGGATTGGAAGGCATAATACTGCCCATAGTACCAGTTCTTCTGTCCCTGCACATTGGAATAATCACTACTGCTATTGGCCAATATGATACCTGCTGTTTGAGTGAAATCGGGCAGGCTTGCCTGGCAGTTAGCATCGGTGCTCAGGGTGATGTTAGCCGGGCAAGCGATGGTAGGCAGCTCTGTATCGTTGACGGTCACCGAGAAGGAACAAGCTGCGGAGTTGCCCGCTGCATCGGTAACCACAAAGGTATTGGTCGTAGTGCCGACGGGGAAAGCCGCGCCGCTGGCCAGGCCGACGGATTGGCTGGTGGAAGCGCCGGGGCAGTTGTCGGAGCCGGTAGGCGCGGTGTAGGTAACGGCAGCAGAACATTGCCCTGCATCATTGCTCACGGTGATGTTAGCCGGGCAGGCGATGGTAGGCAGCTCTGTATCGTTGACGGTCACGGAGAAGGAACAAGCTGCGGAGTTGCCCGCTGCATCGGTAACCACAAAAGTATTAGTCGTAGTGCCGACGGGGAAAGCCGCGCCGCTGGCCAGGCCGACGGATTGGCTGGTGGAAGCGCCGGGGCAGTTGTCGGAGCCGGTAGGCGCGGTGTAGGTAACGGCAGCAGAACATTGCCCTGCATCATTGCTCACGGTGATGTTAGCCGGGCAAGCGATGGTAGGCAGCTCTGTATCGTTGACGGTCACGGAGAAGGAACAAGCTGCGGAGTTGCCCGCTGCGTCAGTTACCACAAAGGTATTGGTCGTAGTGCCGACGGGGAAAGCCGCGCCGCTGGCCAGGCCGACGGATTGGCTGGTGGAAGCGCCTGGGCAGTTGTCGGAGCCGGTAGGCGCGGTGTAGGTAACGGCAGCAGAACATTGCCCTGCATCATTGCTCACGGTGATGTTAGTGGCAAGCGATGGTAGGCAGCTCTGTATCGTTGACGGTCACGGAGAAGGAACAAGCTGCGGAGTTGCCGCTGCATCGGTGACCACAAAGGTATTAGTCGTAGTGCCAACGGGAAAGCCGCGCCGCTGGTAGTGACGGATTGGCTGGTGGAAGCGCCGGGCAGTTGTCGGAGCCGGTAGGCGCGGTGTGTAACGGCACAGAACATTCCTGCATCATTGCTCACGGTGATGTTAGGGCAGCGATGGTAGCAGCTCTGTATCGTTGACGTACCGAGAAGCAGCGCGGTGCCCGCTGCATCGGTAACCACAAAGTATTAGTCGTAGCGCCGACGGGGAAAGCCGCGCCGCTGGTAGTGACGGATTGGCTGGTGGAAGCGCCGGGGCAGTTGTCGGAGCCGGTGGGCGCGGTGTAGGTAACGGCAGCAGAACATTGCCCGCATCATTGCTCACGGTGATGTTGTAGGGCAGGCGATGGTAGGCAGCTCTGTATCGTTGACGGTCACCGAGAAGGAACAAGCTGCGGAGTTGCCCGCTGCGTCCGTTACCACAAAAGTATTGGTCGTAGTGCCGACGGGGAAAGCCGCGCCGCTGGCCAGGCCGACGGATTGGCTGGTGGAAGCGCCGGGGCAGTTGTCGGAGCCGGTAGGCGCGGTGTAGGTAACGGCAGCAGAACATTGCCCTGCATCATTGCTCACGGTGATGTTGGCCGGGCAGGCGATGGTAGGCAGCTCTGTATCGTTGACGGTCACGGAGAAGGAACAAGCTGCGGAGTTGCCCGCTGCGTCCGTTACCACAAAAGTATTGGTCGTAGTGCCGACGGGGAAAGCCGCGCCGCTGGCCAGGCCGACGGATTGGCTGGTGGAAGCGCCGGGGCAGTTGTCGGAGCCGGTAGGCGCGGTGTAAGTTACGGCAGCAGAACATTGCCCTGCATCATTGCTCAGGGTGATGTTGGCCGGGCAAGCGATGGTAGGCAGCTCTGTATCGTTGACGGCCACGGAGAAGGAACAAGCTGCGGAATTGCCCGCTACATCGGTGACCACAAAGGTATTAGTCGTAGTGCCAACGGGGAAAGCCGCGCCGCTGGCCAGGCCGACGGATTGGCTGGTGGAAGCGCCGGGGCAGTTGTCGGAGCCGGTAGGCGCGGTGTAGGTAACGGCAGCAGAACATTGCCCTGCATCATTGCTCACGGTGATGTTGGCCGGGCAGGCGATGGTAGGCAGCTCTGTATCGTTGACGGTCACCGAGAAGGAGCAGTCGGCGGAATTGCCCGCTGCATCGGTAACCACAAAAGTATTAGTCGTAGCGCCGACGGGGAAAGCCGCGCCGCTGGCCAGGCCGACGGATTGGCTGGTGGAAGCGCCGGGGCAGTTGTCGGAGCCGGTGGGAGTAGTATAGGTAACGGCAGCAGAACATTGCCCGACATCATTACCCACGGTGATGTTAGCGGGGCATTCGATAGCGGGGTTTTGGTTATCATTGACGGTCACGGTGAAGGAGCAGTCGGCGGAGTTGCCGCTGGCGTCCGTGGCCAGAAAAGTATTGGTAGTGGGCCCGATAGGGAAAGCCGCGCCACTGGCCAGGCCCGCCGTCTGTATAGTAGTGGGCGGTGCGCAGTTGTCTGTGCCTACGGGTGTGGTGTAGGTTACGACAGCAGAACACTGGTTGGCGTCATTGCTTACGGTGATGTTGGCCGGGCAGTTGATGCTGGGGTTCACATTGTCCGTAACGGTTACAGTAACACTGCCGGAGGCGGAACAGGAAGTCCCCTGGTCGGTGACCGTTACCGTGTACGGCGTCGTTGCGGGCGGGCTCACCACCTGGCTGGCCGTGGTGGGGCCGTTGGACCAGGCGTAAGTATAGGTGGAGCCAGGGGTGCTGAATGTAATGCTCCAGCCATTGGATAAGAAGCCGGTGTCGTCGGAGCTGTCATCATAAATATAGAGGCCCCAACTACCGTTCATATCGCCGGTAAAACCGGAGAAGGCAGACAGGAGCGTTCCTGGAGGGGTTATGAAGTCAAAACTAAAATTGTCGGGTTCGTATGTCGTATTATCCGAGATGGAAGTAGAGCTCTGCGAGGCCCCGCCGTCAGCAAAAGCTATCTGGTAATTGCTAATGTCACCACCGCCCCCGGCATCGGACATCAGCCAGATGGACTGGTTGTTGGGCCCGACGAGGTAGATGTCCAGGTCGTCGGGAAAGGTGTGCGTTAATCCGTCGAGCTGGACGCTGGCCACGGTTACCCCGGAGGCCGGCAGGCCGGAGGCATTGATGGTGGAAGGGTAGGGGTTGGCAATACCCGAAGATCCGCTGGCAGGGATGCTGACCGAGCCTGAGTTGGAAAATGTTTGATTCCCGCCGGTAGACAAGCCTGTTATAGATAGTGTGGAGGAACCGCCGCAGGAAATCGTGGAAGGTGTGGCTACAACATTGAATGAAGGAGGTTCCTGAACGGTAAAGCTTATGGGGTATCCGATACTGAAGCAGGAGGTCGAACCATTGGTTACCGTTAGCGTGCCATTGTACGTTCCGACTGCCAGTGCACCCGGCACTGTTATGCTGATCGGGCTGGCGGGTAAAGTCGCATCCGTTACATCCAAAAAGCCGGCCGAGTTGGCCGCAGCGTCAAAATCGATGCTGTACAGGGTGGGGCCGCCTGCGGTGGCTGAATACGAGAGCTGGGCGCTGGTGATGCCCTGGCAAACCGATGGGTTGGCGCCCAGGCTGATCGTCAGGCCTGGGTCCTCGGTGACGGACACGGTGACGCTGCCGGTAGCGGTACAGGAATTGCCGGGGTCCGTAGCCGTCACGGAATAGGTTGTTTCCAAAGCCGGGTTTACCGTTTGGCTGGCCGTGGTGGGGCCGTTGGACCAGGCGTAATTGTAGGGTATGGTGAAGGTAATGCTCCAGCCGCTGGATAAGGAGCCGGAATTGGAGCCGTTATCGTCGTAGATGTATAAACGCCAATTCCCGTTTGGGTTGCCGCTGAAAGAGGATAGAGCCGAGATCAGCGTCCCGGGAGTGGAGGGGTCTCCTCCGCCCGAGTAATTGTTGGGAGCATAGGTTGCATTATTGGACAGGTTTGAATTGTCAGGCTGGGTACTTCCACCATCTTCAAAGGCAATCTGGAAATTGGAAATATTTCCTCCACCCCCGGCGTCGGACATCAGCCAGATGGATTGGTTATTGGGCCCGACGAGGTAGATGTCCAGGTCGTCGGGGTTGGTGTGTGTGAGGCCGTTCAATTGTACGCTGGCCACGCTCACACCGGAGGCTGCCAGGCCGGATACGTTGATCGTCGAAGGATAAGGGTTGGCATTACCGGAGTTGGGAATGCTGATAGAACCGGTATTGGAAAAAGACTGGGGGCTGCCGCCGCTCACCGTCAGCACCGACGAGCCGCCGCAGGAAATGCTGGCAGGGTTCGCAGTTACAGTAATGACAGGCGAAGCAATAATAGTGATGCTTATCGGGTATTCGACGCTGGAGCAGGGGTTAGCGCTGTTGCTCACAGTCAGCGAGCCATTATATACCCCAGCAGCTGCTGCTCCCGGTACGGTAATGGTAATAGGGCTGGCCGGCAGGCTGGCGTTCGTTATGTCGACAAAACCGGCGGTATTGGCGGTATTGTCAAAATCGATACTATATTGGTTGGGGCTGCCCGTGGTGCCCGAATAGGAGAGGGATGCCGCGGCCGTTCCCTGGCAAACGCTGGGGTTGCTGCCCAGTGAGATGGTAGGTACGGAAGTACAGCCGGAGAGGCGGAAATTGTCGATGGCCCATTCTTCATCGTTAGCGTCCACATAGACCCTGATCCGGAGTTCCATCGTTGTACCGGTAGCGGGAATGTCGAACGACAGTTGCGTCATCCCTTCAGACAATACCGGGCTGTCGCCATCTCCGTCATTGTCCGTGTCCACAGCCCAGTCATCGTTGTTGTTGGCCTCTATACGCAGGCCCTGTACCCAGGGGCCGCTGCCGTTTATGCGGTATTCCACATAAACCTGGTTGTCGGATTCGAAATTGCCGCTGTCATCTGCGCCGAACAGGCCCAGGAACTGGATGTTGGAATAACCCGAAATATCGATGCCGCTCCAGTTGATCTGCAGCTCGCTTTGGCTGTTCCCGGAGATGTTGTCATGGTTTTCTCCCGCCCAGAACCAGGAACCGGACTGGTTGGAATAATCGCTGAAGGAAACCGTGTTGCCATTGATGAAAAGCGTATTCGTGCCGTTGTCTTCCGCGCGGCCGAAGTAAGCGTTACTGCTACCGCCTTCCAGTTCAGGCGTTCGCGTACCGCTGCTCGGCGAGCCGCTGGCCTCGAAATCATCCGACCAGAAGACCGTTTGGGCCTGCAGGGTATAGGGCGTCAGTATAAGCAGGCCGGCTGCCAGGGCAAAGCTGGTGGCAATGGCTGTAAAAGCGCGCGCGCCAGGCTGTATAAAAATAGAATTCAGCGTGCGGGAAAACAGGGTTGTGTAAAGTTGATCTTTCATGAGCTAATGCTTTGAAATATTGGGGTTAGGAAATGGAAATGGTTTTAATAGGAATAACCCTCCAGAGGAGGTATAAAAGGGCTACCTGAGGGCGATAGCCCACAGGGGTCGCGGAGAAAGTATCTTTTGATGGAGTATGGCCGGAATGGGCCAGCCCGGATAAACGAAAGGCAATAGAAAAAACACCGGCCTCGCCAGCTTTGGGAACGCGTGAGAATAGGCGGAATATACATATTCCACCCCCGGCAGGGTTAGGCCTTACCTTCATGAGAATTCCAGATTTGTTAGGACGTATCTACAAATAAATGAGAGAAACCAACTCCTCTCATTCACTATTATTCAATCTAATCGGCTGTTGGGAACCGATGCCTTCTTGCTATACAGCTCAGGATGGGTATTAAAAAACTGCATGTATGGCAAGAGGGCAGATCGGGTGTTGAAAATGGAAAAAGAAAATACAACTAACGGGGAATTCAAAGGCCTCTTTGCTTGCCCTGACACTGCCATCACGTCTCATTTTTTGCAGCAGTGGATCAGGCCTGTGGATCTGGGAATAATTTTCGTGTAAATTAGTTGAAAGCACGGATATTTCCAAAGCCGGGAATAGAATTAATATGCGGTTTATATATTACCCCGCTTACTGCCCGGATAGAGGCGTTAGGATAAAAAAGAGCGGCTTTTCTCCAGCCGGGAGAAAAGCCGCTCAAGCATCTTATTTATTTAGCTTTCTTAATTGGCCTTGATAAACCGAACCATCTGTGGGAGCTCTCCCTCCAGCTGTACTTCCATAAAATACAGGCCGGCTGGCAGACTATGAATATCCCATTCGTAGGCTTGGCCTAAGCCTTCTAACTGGCGTTCTTCAACCAGCTGGCCCTGCTGGTTGAGCAGCCTTACCCGTACCTCCGAGCTTTTGCCCGGAGAAAGCGAATGCGCTACTCCGCCCGGAAGAACCTGTCCCGACTGGCCGGGATCGGCTGTACGGGAGAGGGCCAGCGTCACCACATCGCGCGCCGGGTTAGGGTACAGGCTTACGTTCAACGCCTCTTTGCCCACAGCAGCCTGCGGTATTTCTACTGCAGGGGCGCTTAGCAGCGGTATTATGCCACCCTGAACGGAAACGTTGGTGAACACTGCCGTTACGGGCGTACCGGTGATGTTGGTATAGGCTCCCATGCCCGCACGTACGCAAGGCGCCATAGGCATGTTCTGTGCGGAAACGAGGTAGAAGTTGACACCGTCAAAGGAATAGTACCCCAGGAACCAGTTGCCTGCACGCTGCAGCCTGAGCCAGTAGGGTAGCGGCGCGTTGAAGAAGTTGAAGGTTTTCGGCCCGTTAGCCACCAGGCGCGCCTCCCAGCGGAGCAGCGTACTGTGGTTGGAGTATTCTCCTATCATACGGCTGCCGGGGGTGTTGTCCTCCCGTATCACAATGCCGGCATAACCTGTCGGCGTTACGTTTTCGATCCGCACGGTGATCGTGAAATCACCGCAAAGCTGCCGGTTGATGAAACCCAGGTTGTCCATCGTCGGCAGGCTGTTGTTCGCACCGGTCGTGATGGTAAAGGCGCCGGTTTCGCCGGCACAGGGGTTGTAGTCGTAAGAACTGCCACCGCCCTGGCTTCCGATATCGGTGCCGATCCAAGGCTCGGGAAGGCCGGTACCTATCTCAACGGTGACCGTAGCATTGCAGGAAGCGAAATTGCCGGCGGCATCCTCAATGCTTACCATCACGGATTGTGCCGCGCCGGCATCTTCGCAACCGAAGGTGGCCGGCATGATCCCGGTGACGGTGAAGCCACAGTTGTCATAGGAATTGTCGAAGTCCAGTACCTCCGATTCATCCAAAGTATAAGTGCCTTCCGGGCTGAGGTATACTGTGGTGTTTTTGCAAACGGCCACGGGTGCGATCTGGTCTTCAACCGTAACGATAGCTCCGCAGGAGCTGGAATTACCGTTGGCATCGGTTACCGTCAGGCTGATCGCGTTCGTGCCCAGGTTGGGACAGTAAAAATACTGCTGGCCGAGCGCCGCCGTTTCAATGCCGCAGGCATCGGTAGAACCGCCGTCAATATCTGCGATCTTGACGGAAGCTTCCCCGCTGGCGTCGAGCTGGATCGTCACGTTCTGGCAAAGCGCCGTCGGTGCGATGTTGTCCTGAACGGTGACGGTGGCACTACAGCTGGAGCTGTTGCCGTTCACATCCGTTACGGTCAGCGTTACGGGGTTCGCACCTACATCTGCGCAATCGAACGACTGCTCGCTGAGCACTGCCGACTGTATGCCGCAGGCATCCGTACTGCCCGAACCTACTTCGGCAGCGGTGGTGGAGCCGTAACCGCTGGCATCGAGCTGCACCGTTACGTTCTGGCATACCGCTACCGGCAGCTGGTTGTCTTCAACGGTTACCGTGGCCGAGCAGGTGCTGCTGTTGCCGCTGCCATCCGTTACCGTGAGGGTTACCGCATTCTCGCCTTCATCGATACAGCCGAACGTATTGGGCGCCACCGACATGCTGCTGATGCTGCAGTTGTCCGTCGAGCTGTTGTTCACCTGGGTAGCCGTAACGCTGGCACTGCCACTGGCATTGAGCTGCACCGTTACGTTCTGGCAAAGGGCCGTCGGCGGGATGTTCTCCTGTACAGTTACGTTAGCCGAGCAGGTACTGGAGTTGCCGTTGACGTCGGTGACGGTGAGGGTGACGGTATTGCTGCCCACGTTGGCACAGGTGAAGGCCGTTGGGCTGAGGCTCATGGAAGCGATGCCGCAGGCGTCGGACGAGCCGTTGTTGACGGCCGTAGCTGTCGTGGAGCCATTACCACTGGCATTGAGCTGCACCGTCACATTCTGGCACAAGGCCGTCGGCGCTACATTATCCTGCACGGTAACGGTTGCAGCACAGGAACCGGAGTTGCCATTGACGTCCGTGACGGTGAGGGTAACGGCATTGGGCCCGATATTGGCACAGGTAAATAAACTGGGCGAAACGCTGAGCCCTGCAATGCCGCAATTGTCAGACGAGCTGTTGTTCACCTGGGCAGTCGTAACGCTGGCACTACCGCTGGCGTCGAGCTGTACCGTCACGTTCTGGCAGGCCGCCGTTGGCATACTGTTGTCCTGCACGGTAACGGTAGCGGAACATGAAGCACTGTTGCCGTTAACATCAGTAACGGTAAGGGTAACGGCATTACTACCCACGTTGGCGCAGGTGAATGCCGTCGGGCTGAGGCTCATGGAAGCGATGCCGCAGTTGTCGAAAGAGCTGTTGTCCACCTGAGCAGCCGTAGCGCCAGCACTGCCGCCGGCGTTGAGCTGCACCGTTAAGTTCTGGCACAGGGCCGTCGGCACTACATTATCCTGCACAGTGACGTTAGCCGAACAGGAGCTGGAGTTGCCGTTGACGTCGGTGACGGTGAGGGTGACGGCATTGCTGCCCACGTCGGCGCAGGT
Organism: Lewinellaceae bacterium; assembly: GCA_020636255.1. Lineage (GTDB taxonomy): Bacteria > Bacteroidota > Bacteroidia > Chitinophagales > Saprospiraceae > JACJYE01. Next base: position 34,932 of record JACJYE010000003.1, on the reverse strand, counting down.
GAATGCCGTTGGGCTAAGGCTCATGGAAGCAATGCCGCAATTGTCGGACGAGCCGTTGTTCACCGCTGCTGCCGTTGTAGAACCATTGCCGCCGGCGTCGAGTTGAACCGTCACATTCTGGCACAGGGCCGTCGGTGCTACGTTATCCTGCACGGTAACGGTGGCAGCGCATGATGCGCTGTTGCTGCTGGCATCCGTGACAGTGAGTGTGGCAGCATTGGCCCCGATATTGGCGCAGGTAAATGAACTGGGCGAAACGCTGCTGCTTGCAATGCCGCAATTATCTGACGATACGTCATCCACATCCCCTGCTTCGATGGAGGCATTCCCCGAAGCATCAAGCTGAACAGTGATATTCTGGCAGGATGCCATCGGCGCTAGATTGTCCACTATGGTTACCACATAAGAACAGGTTGATGTGTTGCCGTTGACGTCATGCTGGATCATGTTGATATTCATCGTGCCTATGTGGCTGCAATTGTAGACATGAGGGCCGGTGATGCTGATTGTACCAACGAGGCTGCAGTTGTCGGACCTGCTGACCAGGGCGCCATTTATGAAGGGGTTGGAAGAACCATTACCCGAGGCATCCAGCTGTACGGTTACATTCTGGCAGACAACGGTAGGCGCTATATTGTCTTCGACGGTGACGTTAGCCGAACAGGAGCTGGAGTTGCCGTTGACGTCGGTGACGGTGAGGGTGACGGCATTGCTGCCCACGTTGGCGCAGGAGAAATCCGTTTGGCTGAGGCTCATGGAAGCGATGCTGCCACAGTTGTCGGACGAGCTGTTGTTGACGGCTGCAGCTGTCGTGGAGCCATTGCCACTGGCATCGAGCTCAACGGTGACGTCCTGGCAAAGCGCTGTCGGAGCTACATTGTCCTGTAAAGTCACCGTTACATTTTGCGAGCTGAAACACATATTGCTCTGGTTGGTCACCGTTACGGCGTAATTCGTGGTTTCAGTGGGGCTTACCGTCTGGCTGGCGCTCGTCGGGCCGTTCGACCAGGCATAGGTAATGCTATTGGGTACGTTGAACGTTATGCTCCATCCATCCAGCGACCCTGTACTGCTGCTGTTATCGTCATAGATGTACAAGCTCCATGTCCCGTTAGGGCTTCCGCTGAAGGCGGAAAGCGTCGAGATCAGGGAGGGCGGCGGATTGACGAAATCGGGCGAACCGTAGTTCAGAGGGGCATAAGTCGTATTGTTCGAGAGGCTGGAGCTGTTGGGCAAGGTTGTCCCGCCATCGGCGAATGACAGCTGGTAGTTCGAGATATTGCCCGTGCCGCCGGCATCCGACATCAGCCAGATGGACTGGCTGTTGGGGCCCACCAGATAGATGTCCAGGTCGTCGGGGTTCGTATGTGTCAGCCCGTTCAGCTGCACGCTGGCCACCGTCACGCCGGAGGCGGGCAGGCCCGTTACGCTGATAGAGGACGGATACGGGTCGGCAATACCCGATGAGCCGCTGGCCGGAATGTCGATATTGTTGTTATTGGCGAATTCCTGCTGTCCGCTTCCGCCACCGATAACGTTGGTTACTTCCAGAAGTGACGACTCCCCGCAGTTGATGGTGGCCGGTGTAGCGGAAATGTCGAAGCTGGGAGCAGTGCCTACTTCTATCGTTACCGGAAATCCTATACTGTTACAGGAAGTGCTGCCGTTGATCAGCGTTAGCGTGGCATTATATGTTCCCGGGGCTACGCCACCAGGCACCGCTATGCTTATGGGGCTGGCCGGCAACACGTCGGCCGGCACATCCACGAAACCGGCGCTATTGGCCGCGCCATCGAAATCGAGGCTGTACAGATCGGCGTTGGGCGAAACGCTCGTATAGGGCAGGCTGGCAGTCGTAGCGCCCTGGCAAACGGTGGGGTTGGGGCCAAGGGCGATGGTGAGGCCGGCGTCTTCCGTTACCGTTACCGATACGCTTCCCGTTCCGTAACACGTACTCGAGGGGTCTGTTACCGTTACATCATAAACCGTCGTCATTGTCGGCTCTACCGTCTGGCTGGCGCTCACCGGGCCGTTCGACCAGGCATAAGTATAAGCGGGCAAAACGTTGAACGTTATGCTCCAGCCACTGGACAATGAGCCGGTATCATCGCTTGAATCGTCATAGATGTATAAACTCCAGTTCCCGTTCGGGTTGCCGCTGAAAGAGGATAGAGCCGAGATCAGCGTTCCGGGAGTGGAGGGGTCTCCTCCGCCCAAGTAATTGTCAGGAGCATAGGTTGCATTATTAGACAGGTTTGAATTGTTAGGCTGGGTTGTCCCGCCATCTTCAAAAGCGATCTGGTAATTGAAAATATTTCCTCCACCCCCGGCATCGGACATCAGCCAGATGGATTGGTTGTTGGGCCCGACGAGGTAGATGTCCAGGTCGTCGGGGTAGGTATGCGTTAATCCGTTGAGCTGTACGCTGGCCACGGTTATCCCGGAGGTTGGAATGCCGGAGACATTGATGCTGGAAGGGTAGGGGTTGGCATCGCCCGAAGATCCGCTGGCAGGGATGCTGATGGATGTACTGTTGGAAAAAGTTTGCTGCGTGGCAGGCCCCACGATATTGCTCACCTCCAGCAAAGAAGATTGCCCGCAGGAAATAGTGGCGGGTGTGGCTGTAACGTCAAAAGAAGGCGATGGCTTGACGGTGACCGTTATCGAATGTTCTGCGCTGGGGCAGGAGCCCGGGCCTGCGGACACGGCCAGAACGCCATTGTATACACCGGGGGCCACGGCTCCCGGTACGCTTATCGTAATGGGGCTGGCCGGCAGTGCTGCATTCGTTACATCGGCAAAACCGGCGGCATTGGCGGCCCCGTTGAAGTTGATGCTGTATTGCGTCGGGCTTCCGGTAGTACCCGTATAGGGCAGGCTGGCAGCCGTAACGCCCTGGCAAACGGAGGGGTTGGCGCCAAGCGTGATGTCGGGCTGCGAAGCGCAACCGGAGAGGCGGAAATTGTCGATGGCCCATTCTTCATCGTTAGCGTCCACATCGACCCTGATCCGGAGTTCCATCGTTGTACCGGTAGCGGGAATGTCGAACGACAGTTGCGTCATCCCTTCAGACAATACCGGGCTGTCGCCATCTCCGTCATTGTCCGTGTCCACAGCCCAGTCATCGTTGTTGTTGGCCTCTATACGCAGGCCCTGTACCCAGGGGCCGCTGCCGTTTATGCGGTATTCCACATAAACCTGGTTGTCGGATTCGAAATTGCCGCTGTCATCTGCGCCGAACAGGCCCAGGAACTGGATGTTGGAATAACCCGAAATATCGATGCCGCTCCAGTTGATCTGCAGCTCGCTTTGGCTGTTCCCGGAGATGTTGTCATGGTTTTCTCCCGCCCAGAACCAGGAACCGGACTGGTTGGAATAATCGCTGAAGGAAACCGTGTTGCCATTGATGAAAAGCGTATTCGTGCCGTTGTCTTCCGCGCGGCCGAAGTAAGCGTTACTGCTACCGCCTTCCAGTTCAGGCGTTCGCGTACCGCTACTCGGTGAGCCGCTGGTTTCGAAGTCGTCGGACCAGAACACTGTCTGTCCCTGAAGTGTAGCCGGCACGGCGAGTGCCAGGCCCATGGCCATGATCAGGCCGATGGCATTAACCCAAAAAGGCCTGCACGTGAACTGGTGCAGGCCTTTTTTAGGAATGCCGGAATTTGGTAAAGAATAAACCTGTTTTTTCATGAGATGATGGTTTAGTAGACTAACAAGGGTTGAACTATCATTGAGCTTGCATTGCGCTGGCAACCGCTCCCGGAGCGGCTGTCGCCGGGTTCTGTTTTCTTTAAGTATGTTTAGGCTGAAATTGGAAAGATTGTGTTTGAAAAAGGGGGGACAATAATATGTATACTATTATACATACCGGTTTGTTGCGGAAAAACCCAAGGATTTTACCTCGTTTTGAAAACGCGGTGCAAGTTATGTTTAAATCGGAAAAATGCCAATAATATGAGGAAGGGATTTTGGATACAGAGGATATCCCGGAGGCTCCCGCCAAAGGTGCTAAGAGGCCTTGGCAGGACGGCCTCATTGTCTCATGGCCTCATTGGGTTTTAAGCCAGGACACCCCTAACCGTGAAACCGTGTAGCCGTGAAACCTGCAACTTTAAACAGTCCCGGGAGTGGCTCCTCGAAGTAGCCTCAACAGTGAAACCATGCAACCATGAAACCATATTCTCAGGGCATAACCCAAAGGCCCTGCAAACGAAACGGCCCGTAATCACTTTCAGCGGTCAGTGCCGCTTCGCCTTATCCCGTTCGATCACTTCCGGTATCTGGTTCACTTTCAGGTTTTTGGCGATAATGGTGCGGTCGGGGCCCAGCACATAGATCTCGGGCGTGATATCGACGTAATACTTGGTATAGATCGCTTTGTTCGTAGGGTCGAACACATTGGTCCAGGGCATCCCGGTCTTTGCGATGTAGTCCTTCCACTCTGCGTCGTCAGTGTCTACGGCTATGCCATACACGTCCAGCCCCTTGTTCCTCCACTCGTAGTATAACTGTATCAGCTTTGGCGTTTGCTCCATACAATGCTCGCAGGTGGGGTTGTACATATATACGATGACGTAGGGCGCTTTGAGGTCGTAGATGGAGCGCAACTGCCCGCTGGGGTCTTTGGCCGTCACGTTGGGGCCTTTTTTGCCGACCAGGCTTGCCGCCATCTCATGGGCGCGCTGCTGCAGGCCGAATATTTGTACGGAATCCGACCAGAAAGCGCGTTCGTAGGTGAAGTAATTCTGGATCATATACACGAAGATCGCCTGCGGGTCCATTAGGCTGGTCTTTTCGGGATCGTAATTGAGCGTGATCCAGTTGGCGAAAAACTTGAAATACTCGTCGTGGCCCGTGGCCTTTTGCATCAGCTGGCCGGTAGAGGCGATAATAGAGTCGGGGTTCTGGACGGTCAGCTCCGTGATATAGCGGTTGAGCTTGTTATAGATAACCGGCGTATAGAGCAGGCGCTCGTCGCTGAAATCGACGTTGCCCCAGAATTCGGTGCGGTAGTAGTACACCTGGAGCTGGGTGTTCACCGACCCGTCGGGATTGCGCACGTCTTTTACGTCCGGGTTCTGGCCGGCGATCTTGAATTTGGTGAAAAAAGCGTCGGGATAGTTGTCGGTGAATTCTTTGATGTGGGCTTTCCGCTGGGCGATAAGTTGCTCCTGTTGCGCTTTCAGCTGTGCGTATATAGGGCTGCCTTCTCCGGCCGCTTTCATGCGTTCCGATACGCTTTGGAACTTGGGCTGTATCTCCTGTTCGAATTTCAGGTTGCGGTACAGCAACTCGTTGTCGAGGCTGCCTTCGGCCTGCATAGCTCCGATCAGATCGCCGGCCTGGGTTTTCAGGCTGAAGGTTTGGTCGGCATCGATCAGCACCTGCAGCGCCGTATTGTCGGGCATATAAACGAAATAAAAGCCCGGCTGATAGGGCTCAGCCCGCTGGAAGGTGAACTGCCCTTTAGTATCGACGGCGGCGGAGTCGGCGCGAAAGCGCTGCTCGGCGTAGTGGCCGACGAGGTAGGCCGTCCCGGACGGCAGGCCCTGAACCTGAATGTGGATATCGGGAGCTTCGAGGGGAGCGCCTGTCGTCGTTGCAGGGGTTTCATCGGGGCTTTTGGCCTGAGAGTTGCAGGAAAAACCCAGGCATACAAGGAGGAGCAGAATGACGTATCTCATGGGAATTCGTTTTTTAGCGCTCAAATTTATAAATTCCGGGCCATACTTCCGAAGTTTTCATGACTTCTGCGGACAGCCCGGGCAGCAGGTTTTCGCCCCCCGGGAGGCCCATCTGCCCGGAAAATTTGTTATAAAGAAAGAACCTCAGGGGTTTTAGCAACCGGCAAATTATGTATTGAACAAGCATTTAGGCACTTACTTACGCTCATCTCTACAAAAACGATCCTATGCCCAGCCTTACCTTTTCAGGAAGCCTGCTGAAAAAATATTTGCGCCAAACGGGAGCGTTATGGCTGTTCGCAGGCCGGTTTTTCCGGGAGGCCTCGCGCCGCCCTTTTGAATGGCAGGAGTTCCTCAACCAGTGTTATCAGATCGGCAACAAATCCCTCTTTCTGGTCAGCACTACTGGTTTTATCCTGGGTATGGTGCTGACCCTTCAGACCCGCCCCACCATGGTCGATTTCGGAGCGGCGGCCTACATCCCTTCAATGGTGGGCATCTCCATCATCAGGGAGATCGGGCCGGTCGTGACGGCCCTGATCTGCGCCGGTAAGATCGGTTCCGGCATCGGCGCCGAACTGGGCTCTATGAAAGTGACCGAACAGATCGCCGCGATGGAAGTGTCGGGCACCAACCCCTTCAAATACCTGGTGGCCACGCGCATTCTCGCCGCTACCCTCATGGTGCCGCTGCTGGCCGTTATGGCCGATGGCGTTTCCCTGCTGGGCTCTTTCCTGATCGAACATTACAAAGGAGATGTTTCCTTCCGCCTGTTCTTCAACCAGGTGTATCGCAACCTGAGTTTCGGCGACCTGGTGCCGGCAACGGCCAAGACCTTTTTCTTTGGCTTCGCCATCGGCCTGGTCGGTTGTTATAAAGGGTATAATTCCAAAGAAGGCACCGCTGGTGTCGGCCGGGCGGCCAATTCGGCGGTGGTGATCGCTTCCATGCTTTTGTTCGTTATCGACTTCGTCGCCGTGCTGGTTGCCGATATTTTTTACCAACTGTAAACAGGCCCATGGAACCGCTCATCGAAATAAAGGCGTTGTACAAGGCCTTCGGGAATAACCAGGTGCTGAATGGCTTTAACCTGGAATTACTGGAAGGAGAGAACCTGGTGGTCGTAGGCAGGTCGGGCTCGGGCAAATCGGTGCTGCTCAAGTGTATCGTACGGCTGCTGGAAGCCGATTCCGGCAGCCTGAAAGTGCTGGGCCTGGATGTGGACAGCCTCGATCAGCAATCGCTGGACCAGGTGCGGGCCGAGGTGGGCTTCCTCTTTCAGGGCAGCGCCCTGTACGATTCGATGACCGTAAGGGAAAACCTGGAGTTCCCCCTTCGGCGCCACCCCCGAAAACTGGCCGGGCAGAGCCTGGAAGCGCTGGTCCACAGCACGCTGGAAAGCGTTGGCCTGGAGCATACCGTCAACCAGATGCCGGAAGAGCTGTCGGGAGGGATGCAGCGGCGCATCGCCCTGGCCCGCACCCTCATCCTCAGGCCACGCATCATCCTCTATGATGAACCGACCAGCGGCCTGGACCCCATCACCGCAAAAGAGATCATAAGCCTGATGAACCACGTGCAGCGGGAATACCATACCGCCGCTATCATCATCACCCACGATATGGAATGCGCCCGTATAACCGCCAACCGCATGGCTATCCTGCATGACGGAAAGAACCATGCCGAAGGAACATATACTGCTTTGTCGAAGTCGCGTGACCCCATTGTCCAAGCATTCTTTTAAACACCTGAAAATCATGGCAAACCGAACCCGAAACACGATCCAACTAGGGTTATTCGTCACCATAGGCGTCGCCCTCTTCATCTTGTCCGTCTATTTTATTGGCAGCCACAAACAGATGTTCAGGCCGGCCCTTCGGGTGAGCGCTGTCTTCCACAATATTGGCGGCCTGCAACCCGGCAACATCGTCCGCTATTCAGGTATCAATGCCGGTACGGTGGAGAACATCGAGATCCTGAACGACTCTATGGTGAAGGTCAATATGAAATTGGGCCTGGAGTTGAAGCCCTTTATCAAAAAGGACGCCATAGCCAGCATTGGTTCCGACGGCCTGGTAGGCAGCATGCTGGTCAACATCAGCCCCGGAAAAGGGGGCGAAAAACCCGTAGAAGAAGGCGACGTGCTTCCTTCCTACAGCCGCATAAAGACGGATGAACTGCTCAACACCCTGGGCAAGACCAATGAGAACATCGAGCTGATCACCAACGACCTGCTGCTGATCACCCGGCAAATGACCCAGGGCAAAGGAACGGTGGCCATGCTGCTTCGCGACACCCTGCTGGCCACCGGCCTCAAAGAATCGGTCGAAGGGCTAAAGGCTGCCTCCGGACATATAGCTGCCACCGGCAGGCGCCTGGAGCGCCTGGCCGCCCAGGTGGAATCGGGCGACGGGCTGCTCGGGCAACTGCTTTATGATACTACCGTTATCGATAACCTCAATACCTCCATCGCCCAGGCCGATACCATCGCCGCCCAAATGGAGCCCATCCTGTTCAGCCTGCAACAGGCCGCCGTTGATATCTCCGCTTCCAGCGCTACCCTGAAAGCAGCCCTCGAAGGCCTCCAGGCCGGCGAAGGCCCCGCCGGTACCCTGCTTAAAGACTCCACCGCCGCCGCCAACCTGCAGCAGGCCCTGGAAAACCTCAACCAGGGCTCCGCCCGCTTTAATGAAAATATGGAAGCCCTCCAGCATAATTTCCTCTTCCGACGGTATTTTAGAAAAAAAGCAAAGGCAAAGGAGGATCCCTGATAGCGTTAGCCCTTTTTTTGTTTCTTTGCTGATCAGGCGCCGTGCGATCCCGGCCTCCTTTTGCCGGCCCCGGGATTTTGCTACGCTCAACATGCTGACGTACCGGCGCGAAACGTGCGACGTATAACCTTCTAACCTTCATCCCATGCCCTTCCGCCTCGATACCTGGCTCGTTCAGAACGGCTTTTTCGAATCCCGCGAGAAAGCGCAGCTTGCTGTGCGCCAGGGCGCAGTATTGATCAATGGGCTTAAGGCGCAGAAACCGGCCCAGCAGGTGGGTGACGACGACGAGGTACAGATACAAGGCGAAGTGCTGAGATACGTCAGCAGAGGCGGCTTAAAGCTGGAGAAGGCCATCCGGGTGTTCGGGCTGGGCTTTAAAGGGAAAACCGTGATCGACCTGGGCGCTTCGACAGGTGGGTTTACAGATTGTGCGCTCCAGCAGGGCGCTGCCCGCATTGTAGCGGTGGATGTGGGAGAAGGGCAGTTGCATCCCCGCCTTCAGGCCGACCCCAGGGTATTGTCGCTGGAAAATACCGACCTCCGGCAGCTGAAGCCTGAACAGCTTGGCGGTGAGAAGGCCGATATACTGGTGGCCGACCTGTCCTTTATCAGCCTCGAACACGTTTTCCCTTACCTGCCTCCCTTACTCAAAACGGATGCTCAGGTAGTGGTGCTCATCAAGCCACAGTTTGAAATGAAGGTGAGAAGGCGCTTTAAAGGCGGCATCATCCGCGACGAGCGCCTGCGGCAAAAGCTGGCGGCCCAGGCCATAGGGTATGCTGAAGCCGCAGGTTTTCGCCTGGAAGGCATCACCCCCACCGATGCAGACGGACAGCATAAGAATGTGGAATTTCTGGCCTTATTTTCGATCTTCGCAAAAAAAGAATGATGAAAATAATCTGTCTGTTTAGCGTTATTGGCCTGCTTACGCTGGGTGCCTGCAACGGTACGGGCCCGGGCCAGGGCAAGTCCTACAACCTGCCGGCGGCCTGCGACCTGGTGCCGGTGGTAAACCTCCAGGATATCTTACGCGAATCGGTCAAGAACCCGACGCCGGCCAATGCGGGGGTAGGAGAGGTGTCGGCCTGTACCTATACCCTGCCTGCGCACAGCCTGGAGGAATACCTGGGCATCTACGTGTTGCCGCCCCGTACGCCCCGCGATGCCGCACAGCTGCAGGCCCTTGCCGATGAGTGGAAAGAACGCAACACCGGCGCCGACTACGAACTGGTGGGCGACGCGAAATACCCCATGGCCTGGTTCCCGGGCGAGCATAAGGCCTATCCCTCAACTTTTATTATTCTCTTCAAAGAGGCCAGCCTGGTGATCACCGGCGTCGGGCTGGAAGACTCCAAGTCCATAGCTTTCCAGGCAATGGTCGCGCATGAATGGCAGTAACCCGTACCCGTACCTCTAAGCTTCTGCTTGGAGCAGGTTTTAGCTTAGGGCGACATTTCTACTCCTGCCGGAAGAACCTTCTACGGGTGTCGGGGCTGAAGGCGCGGGGCCGCTAAAATACAAAGGCCATTCCTAAAGGAATGGCCTTTGTAATACTTTTCAGGATTTAGGTACTGCGAGGCAGGGATCTACATATCCGTGATGCCTTCTTCAAAAACGTCCACATCCGTCCAGGGTTGGCGGAAGTTGTCCGGCACTTCGCTGAGCGATTCCACCCGGAAGCCGTCCTTGGATGCCCCGCGAAGGAGGGACAGTTTGAGGATCAGGCCATAGGTTGGCGGCGCTTCGAGGCGCATGTAAATGCTCTTGCTGGCTTTCCATCTGAACCCGCTGGGAATAGGCGCCGGGATATTCTGGTTGAGATCCCAGGAAACGGTGGCCAAATAATACTTTTTTGCCATGGTTGATTATGGTTTTTCGGTGAATAATAAATATGTAGGGAATTTACATGAAATTTATCATAATAACAATTCCCGCTATCGCTTAATCTCCGGAAACCAGGCCTCATCGTTTTACAAAACCCACCATCTGAACTGCCTGCCTTTTCTGCCGTATATGGAGAAAATATAGTCCGGGAGCAAGCGCGCTGATGTCCCACTCTAGTCGGGAATCTCCTGCTTTGCTGTCCTTGCGCTCCAGCAACTGGCCGGTGGAATGGTATAGCAGAAATGCTGCCGGTTGGGAAAAGGCCTTACGGCCTTGCAGAAAGAGCTGGTTGCAGGCAGGGTTGGGAAAAACGGACCAGGAGCCTTCCGCGATCTCTTCTTCGGAAATGCCTGTAGAATGGTAAACACAGACTGGGCCATCACCTGAGGCGCCTGTGAAATACTGAAGCTCACCGTTCTGGGAAAAACACATGAGTCGGTTGTCGCTATCGAAAATGAAAGCGCTCGAGGGGTTAAAGACTCCAGTGGTACCGCCTATGCCTTCAATCCAGTAGACAGCATCCCAGCTGTTATTAGCCAGGTTCAGCTCTAACCGTTTTCGCCCCTGCCCATTGAGGAGGAATACCGTGTCGATGGCTTGTACGACAAGAGAGATGTTTGGCTCTATTATGAAGGTATCTCCGGGGGTTAGTGAAAAGTCGAAAGCCAGATTTTCCGTATTATTAAACGAGTTCCACTGAAAAACCTTGCCTTGCTCTTGCCGATACGCACCGGTGAAGCTAAACCCCGAAAGCGCCAGGGTGTCGTACGTGCTCCAAAGTTTATGGTACACCTGCCCGCCAATATGCAGGGTATCCTGAAATTTGAAGGCCAGGGTTCGATAGTTAGAGTATGCCGGACCCGATGAAAAAAGGACGTTCCATTGGTTGTTCTCATCTACCATTTTAGGCGGAGGCGGGTTAGGTTGAGCAATAGATAGTGCACGTAACCAGAAAAAGAAAGGCATCAACAATAAGCCATAACGCGTCATAACAGTAATTTTAATGGGTATCAATTTAGCTTACCCGGGCCAGGCATTCAGGCGATACGGCCACATTGTCGGTGGATGTACAGAAATAAGTTGCGCGGGATAAGCGTCATCCCGGATGCTGCAAATTTCTTCTTCCACCCAATGAAAACTGCTATCCAGAAAAATATTAATTCTCGCCGGCCCCTGCCCTCATTTTGCCTATCTTGTGCCCTGAAAACAAACTTTTGCCATTATGTTCCAACAAACAACCTTCCCGCTTCAGGGGCAACCCAATGACACTCAACAGGAATTGCGTGAATGGGTCGATAAAATGACCGCCTTTCTGCAACCTGATCAGGTGCACTGGTGCGACGGTTCTGAAGCAGAAAATCAGCGCTTACTGGACTTACTGGTAGAAAAAGGGACCTTTATCAGCCTCAACCCCGAAAAGCGCCCCAACAGTTATGCCTGCTTCAGCGACCCGAGTGACGTGGCCCGCGTAGAAGACCGCACCTTTATCAACAGCCGCCGCAAGGAAGATGCCGGGCCGACCAACAACTGGATGGACCCCAAAGAGATGAAAGCTATCCTGGAGGGCCTCATGGAAGGCTGTATGCGGGGCCGCAATATGTACGTCATCCCGTTTTGCATGGGGCCACTGGGCTCGCCCTTCTCGAGGTATGGCGTTCAGCTGACCGACTCGGAATACGTGGTGGTCAATATGCGCATCATGACGCGCATGGGCACGCCCGCCCTGGAAGCAATGAACAATGGCGAATACGTAAAATGCGTCCACTCGGTCGGCGCTCCTCTGGAGCGGGGCCAGGAAGACGTTACCTGGCCTTGTAACCCCACAGTAAAATACATCACCCACTTCCCCGAAGACCGGCTCATCGTCTCTTATGGCAGCGGTTACGGCGGCAATGCCCTGCTGGGCAAAAAATGCCTGGCCCTGCGCATCGCCACCACCATGGCCCGCGAAGAGGGCTGGCTGGCCGAACACATGCTCATCCTGGGCGCCGAGTCGCCGGAAGGAGAGAAATCTTATGTCGCCGCTGCTTTTCCCAGCGCCTGCGGCAAGACCAACTTCGCTATGCTCATCCCGCCCAAAGCAATGGGCGGCTGGAAAGTCACTACCGTTGGCGACGATATCGCCTGGATACATAAGGGCGCAAGCGGTAAGCTCTACGCCATCAACCCCGAAGCCGGTTATTTCGGCGTAGCGCCGGGCACCAATGCCAAGACCAACCCCAGCGCCATAGAAACGATCAGTAGTAACACCATCTTTACCAACGTTGCCGTTACTTCGGATGGCGACGTATGGTGGGAAGGGCTTACTAAAGAACCGCCGGCAGGCCTGACCGACTGGCAGGGCAAGCCCTGGGATCCCAATAGCGGCAAACCTGCCGCCCACCCCAACGCGCGCTTTACAGCGCCATCCAGCCAAAACCCCGTCATCGACCCCGACTGGGAAAACCCCAACGGGGTGCCCATCGCTGCGTTTATCTTCGGCGGCCGCCGGAGCACCACGGTGCCTCTGGTCTATCAGGCTTTCAACTGGAACTTCGGCGTCTACCTGGCCGCGACCATGGGCTCGGAGATGACCGCAGCCGCTTTTGGCAATATCGGCCAGGTGCGCCGCGACCCCTTCGCCATGCTGCCCTTCATGGGGTACCACATGAGCGATTACTTCAACCAATGGCTGCAGTTCGGCCGCGACCTGCCCAACCCGCCCCGTATATTTGGTGTCAACTGGTTCCGCAAGGACAAGGACGGCAACTTCCTCTGGCCCGGATTCGGCGAGAACATGCGCGTGCTGAAGTGGATCATCAACCGCTCCAAAGGGCGCTCTTCCGGCGTGGAAAGCCCCATCGGCTGGATGCCCCGCTACAAGGACATGGACTGGGCCGGCATGGAGGACTTCACCATCGAGGACTTCGAAAAGATCATGATCGTCGATCGCGAGAGCTGGAAACAGGAGATCATCGCCCACGAAGAACTCTTCGCCAAGGGTTATGACAAACTGCCCAAAGAATTTTTCTTCATGCGCGAACTACTGCTGTCCGCACTATGGCGCTCCCCGGAAAAGTGGGGGCTGGAGCCGGAAAGGGTGTGAGTAAAGGACGTGGATAGGATATACGCCTATCTCGAAATAGACAGCTTCTTCGTCTGTACGCGGCCGGGTTGGCGGATCTCCACCCAATACACCCCCGCCGGCAGGCCTGATACATCCCATTCTACCGGCTGCAAACCGGAGGTGTTCCTCAGCGCGCGGCCCCGGGCATCGAGCAGGCGCAGCTGCAGGCGCTCAGCCGCGCCATCCATGCCTATGGTGAGCTTGTGGGATGCCGGGTTGGGGAATATCCTGGCCTCTCCGTCCTGCACATTAGGGCCTTCAAGCCCTGTAATGATGGCATAGGGCATATCTGTCTCTACCGTACCCACTAGCGTACCGTCAATTGAGGAGCCGCTGATGCGGAACCAGTACAGCGAATCGTTGGGCCATCCGGTAGCATCCCACAGGTATTCCGTAGCTGTCAGGCCCTCCGCTATGTCCTGCCAGGTTTGCTTGTCGTCGTTGCTCAAGGCAATATCATACGTGATCGGGCGGCCGTCATCGGGGTTGAGCAGCTGCCATAGGATGGGCTGCGAGGCGGGGTCCCAGGCCATGCCGGTAGCAGGGTTGAGGATGGCCAGTTGCGGGTGCTCGTACTGATGCAACAGCTCGGCAAAGCCCTGGCCGCTTACGGGCTGCCCGCCAACCGTACCCTCTATGTCTATGGCCCCTTCATAAAAGCGGAAAGGCAAGGCCACTTCCTGATCGGAATGCAGGGTGGTGAGCAGCAGGTCGATCTCCGGGGCGGCGGCCGTGAGCCGCCATTGCCGGGCATAACATACCGAATTGTCGGGCATCCAGGCGTATGCCAGGCGCTGTAATTCGAAATCGGAGCTGGCTATGTTGGTGGAGTCATCGATATAGGCCGTGAAAATGCGGTAGGTGGCCGTATCGGGCACCTGCCTGTCGTCAGTGAAGATATTCCAAAGGTTGATGTCCAAACCATTGTCCAGTTGTAAGCTGAACCACTCATAAGGCTCACCGGTATTCGGGTTGAAATCGCCGTACTGCCGGTCTACCCAGGCGATGCCGCTGACGGGCTCGCTGAAGCCCTGGAAAGTGAGGGTTCCCGTTACTTCTATAGCGGTTAACGAATAGTAATAGGTGTAGTTGTTCAGCCCCTGGTAGAGGAAACCCGTCCCCCCTACCATGAGCGGCGCCTTGAGGGCTTTGTAGTCGAGCGCTATAGCGCCATTGGCCCCGCTGGCCGAAAGGTGGTATTCGAAGGGGATAAGCTGCCCCTGTGTATCCCTTTTCGTAACCCAGCTTTCCTGTCCGCCCAGGCCTACACTGGCCTGTATTTCCAGGTGATCCTGGGCCAGCACCGGGTAGCTTACGGGGCGGGTCTCGTCATAGAATGCTCCGGTATCGTCATTGGCAATATTGAAGATGCGAAAACCGTCAAACCCCAGGGCCGGATAGTGGAAATAGGTGAGCATGAACGAGTAATCGGCGCCGGTTTCCAAACCGGTAAGCCTGGCGTTGGTATACCACCACTCGATGGGCTCGCCGGGATGGTAACCTTCGTCATTCGGAAAATCCAGGACACTGCCGGGCTGGTGGTACGGATAGGCTTTCCACGACTGGGCCTTGCTTAGCTCAGGCAGTAGTAACAGTGCGGTCAACAGCAATAGGTAACAGCGATAGGCCTTCATGATGTATATGGGTTTTGTGGCCGGCAAATTACGAAACCCCGGCCAAAATGCAGCTCGGAGCCTTCCTCGATCTGGCCGCAGCATGCTGCTTCCGTCCAAAGACAACTTTTTTCGACGGTTGGGGAAATGGTTGAAACCGGTGTGCAAACAACTTATATTTAGGGGCCGGAGAAGAGAACGAATAATCGTATAACCATAAACACGCTGATCATGAAAAGTAAAAAATGCTTTGTAGCACTATTCGCATTGAGCTTTATGTGCACTTTTACCGTGAGCCTGTACGCCCAGCAAGGCAAAGGAAAAGAGAAACAGGAAGAGGTGAAGATGGAAAAAGAGATGAAGAAAGCCGATAAGGAAATGCGAAAAGCGGACAAGGAGACGCAAAAGGTGGATCGGAAAATGGAAAAAGCCGATAAAGAGAGGAATGAGAAAATGGAGAAAGCGGACAAGGAGATGCGTGACGCTGATAAGCAGATGGAGAAAGCTGATAAGGAAATGCGTGACGCTGATAAACAGATGGAGAAAGCTGATAAGGAAATGAGGAAGGCGGATAAGGAGATGGAGAAGGCCAATGAAGGCAAGGCCTACGGAAAGGATAAGGGTGAAATGGAAGGGCGTGAGTTCGGCCAGGCCCGGGCAGAAGAAGCTCGCCAGCAACGCGAGCTCAAAGAAAAAGAGGCCAAATCGCGGCTTGAAGCGGGAGAAGCCGAAATAGCCCATGGCAAGGAGAAGATCGCTAAAGCCAAGGCTAAACTGGAACAGGATAAAAAGGATAACAAAATAACGGAAGAGGAAGCCCAACAACGCGAAGAGCATATCCGGAAGGCCGAGGAGAAGCTGCGCCAGCTGGAAGAAAGCGTGAAAAAGGGCAGGGAACAGGCCACTACAGAAGGCGGGGGGCAGCAATAACCCCTAAAGCCGGGGTCATTCCGAATTAGTATTGCTGCCGACGGCCTCCCGTACGATGGCCCGCATGGTTTTGCCTTCCTTCTGGCTTCTGATCCAGGCGAGCACCAGCTCGTCGAGCCCCAAAGGGATGCTTTCCTGGCCGGCAGTGCGTATGGCGTTGATGTTGTCCTCGAATTCCTTCAGGATGGCCCGGGTATGTTTTTGTGTGGTGTTGCTCAGTAGTTTTATGTGCTGTGCCGATGAGCTGAAAAACTGGCTGCGCTCCTCTTTGGCCGTCAGCTTCAGGCTGCGCTGAAACGCCCTGAGGGCCGAATCGAGCCGGTCGATATCGGAATTGTCGTAGGCTGCCAGCAGGCTTACCAGGTTGGCCGCCAGGCGGAAATCGGGGTTGTTGATCGTGCGGTTGTAATCGCGCAGCACTTTCTCCGCCCATCGCTGGCAAAGGCTGAATTTGCCCAGGATGAACAACAGCAGCGTCAGGTTGAAGGCGATGATCAGCTGGCTGACGGGGTTGAGCTTATAGACGGCCATGCCTTCCTCTACCTGTTGGACAAGCGCCTCGCTGCCTTCAGAGATCCCGAAATTGATGTGGTAGAGGATCTTATAGTTGGTCAGCTGTTTAAAGATGAGGCGCTGGTCGTGGTAGCTGCCCGGTTTTTCCTGCTCTATCCGCTTCAGCAGGCTCTCGAACTGCTGGTACTTTTTCTGTGAGTAACTGGCATGCAGGAGGTTGAATACATCGGCGATATAGCGCACGTATTCCTCCTCTTTGATGGCCGGAAACTGGTCCCACCATTCCACCATGCGGAAATAGAGCCCGTTGGCGCGGTCGAAGTCCTCGATGAGGTCGTGGTATTGAGCGGCGCTCTGCAGAAAGCGCCGCTGGGCGTGGGCCGATGCCGGGAAGTAGCGCTCCTGGAATCCTTCGGCGGGGAAGGCGGTTTCTATGGCGGCCTCGTCCTGCTTAAGCTCGGGGTCGTTCTTGGCCATCTGCAGCTTATAGGCCAGCGAGAGGTATTTCAGTTCTTCGTTGATATTGTCGATATAGTCTTCCTTTTCATCGAGCAGCCCTTCGATGGATGCCCCGTAGTCCTTCTTTTTCATGGTCCATACGAAGTTGAGCTGTTCGCGGGTGATCTCCAGCAGCGCCAGCTGGTCGTCCAGGTCGTGGGCCATTTGTTTGGCCTGTATCAGGCGCTCTTCGCTCTGTTCGTACAGGCCGCGCTCATACAGGAACCTGGCGTCCAGCGTCAGCTCCTTGATCTGCGCCGCTTTGGATTTTGAGCTGCGGTAGTCGCGCATGCTGCGCAGGATGGATTCGTATAGGTAAGACTTGTCGGACGGTAGGTGCCGGCCGAATTTTTTCCGCATCTTATCCTCGTCGTACGCTTCCATTTCGTTGATCGCCTGAAAAAGCTCGAGGTATTTGCTGTAACGCCGGCCACTTTTCTGCGCGTCGAGGGTGAAATAGCGCTTTTCCGATTTGGACATGGACTGTATGAGCTGGAAGAGGTCTTCTTTGCTTTTCATGTGTTTGTTCCTTATCTGGCGCCTGCCGTTCCCTTTGCGGGCCATCCACTCGCATGAGTACTTTGCCGTTTACTGATAAAAAACGACCGTTAGTGAGCGCATGTACGCCGTTTACTGCATTAAGTTGCACTTTTTTTAAAAAAAATCAAATTATTTTCAGTGCTTAGAAATCCAAAGTAAATGATTTTTTATCAATCAGTCAACAGCTAGGAGTTAGAATGTTTTTTGGAGTTAATGTGCTTAAATTCAGGTATTTAAATATTGTTGCGACAATTTTTTTGATTGAATGCTTGGAATGATGCTTGCAAGTTGTTGTTGTTAGAAGTCCAAACTAAGCCCTCGTCGTGGTTTTGCAAGCCTGTTTCGAGGCCATAAATTTGTAACTGTAAATACGATACAACGCTGTTTGACACGACGGGCAACACTAAAAAATAAAAAACCGAAGGCTTGAAAAAGCCGGTACTCAAAGATATCAATTGGTTTGCATCTCAAACTGATCTGTCCTTTATTTCATGCGATAGTGGCAGCAGTTTAGGGCACTGCTGCCCCACTTTCGCAACAGCGGCCCCGCCGGCCGCTCCCCGAGTACTACATACTATGAAAAAACAACCTTTCCGGGCCGTTGAACAGGCCGGATAATCCAAGAATGTATAATGTTCATAGGGCAATTCGGAAGCTCTGCGGTGTGCGAACACTGCAGAGCATTCTGCCCTGAACCGGCTCAGGCCGGGTTTCGCACCGAAGCAATGTTCAAACACAACATACTACGTACACTAGCTATCGGATTTGATTCCACGGTGTTAAACGAAGCCATTTCAAAAGGGGGGCCGGAGGCGGTGGGCCCGGCAGCGCGGCGAACTGCTCCAGCCCTCTTTTTCAAGAGATAACCCCTCAGCCAAATGTTATAAAGATTTTTTTAGGGTGTTTTATTTTCAGAAGGGCATGCTCACAAAGGTGAGCATAAATTTAAATTGGAGATAAGTAGATAGTTGCTATTATTCCGGGCTGGGTAGTGGTTAAAGGACTGCTGCCCAGTTTTTTTTTCTATCTGCTTCAGAGCTTGTTTGGAGGCCACCCTTTGCAGCTCAAAGGGCGGCCTCCAAACAAGCTCTGAACCCCGGCCATGCACAGTATTCGAATAGAAGTATAGCGTAAGAATTACTTGTTATTAGCACATCGTTAGCGGGGTATGCCGGAGGCAGGCTGGCAAGCTTGTTACCGGATACCTCCGTTAGCGGTGGATCACATCCCCTCCCCAAAACCCAGAAAACCAATGATATCCTCTAACCCACCTGTTTTTTTCACGCTTATTTTGGCTATCTTGGTACTGGATCAGCAGCCTTCCAATGCGCTGAGCGGATGTGTCCGTATGCAAACTATATCGCCTAATCCATAAATAAAGCAACTATGAACCCTCTTTACCAGCCAGCCAGCCTGTCCCGTTCCATCCTGCCCGTCCTGCTGTTCGCCGCTATGCTGTTCACCCGGCCCCTTTCCGGGCAGGAAACGATGGTGGCAACCGATAAGGCCGATGCCACCGGCTTCAACCTGGTGCACCTGCCGCCATTGGATACCCTCAACGCCGTACACCCGCCTTCGCCTTATTACGAATTTCTCTGGATATTCAGCGACGGCAACTTCATCAACAAATCGCTCGAAAGATCAATAGATTATCAGTACGACCTGAAAGGCGCTGCCACCGCCTCCGTCCAGACGCAGGCCATCGCCACCAGTATTTACACCGGCGGCGCTCCACCGCCCAGGATCATCGTACTGGATACTACGGTGGTTGCCAAGGCCGGCGTATCTAAAAAATCGACGGCCGTTAAGCCCGGCCTGTTCATCAACCTGCAGCGCAACCATACCCGCATGGTCCCGCTCCACACCAGTACCTGGATACTGTCTGTGCGTAACAACTTCACCCAGGATAGCTCGCAGTACCTCAACGGCAACCTGTTGCTGTTCTACGACGGCCTCATCGAATTGATCGTCACACAGGAGAACGGCGATACCCTGCTGGTGCCGAAAACCGATGCCGCCGACCTCAAGGTGTTCAGCGATTTCACCGAGACTGAAGTCCTGAACTTCTTCGGTGGCAGTTCGGGCAACCGCTATATGGTGGCCGACCCCCAGGTTTCCGAATACTACAAGGAGGTGTACGTGATCCCCTTTGAAAAACTGTTCCCTCAGGAAGAGCGCCACTACTTCATCAACCTGCTCAACGATAAAGACCTGCTGGACAAAGCCCCTGAGAAGGAAAAAGGGCAGGTTCGCTTCATGGCGGCGGGCATCCTGAACGATCCGCCGCAGCTCAGCCCCGTGCTGAGCGGCGAAGAACAGGAACGCGTCCAGCAACTCGGCCTGCCTCCGCTGCTCGACAACGGCCTGCCGGTCACAGACCCCATAGAAGGCAATACCTTTAACCTGCCGCTGGGCACCCTGCTGATGGATGTCCACGAAAACGCGGCGGGTATCTCCAAAGGGCACGACCCCAATAAGCTCGCGATCACCACCTGCGAATGCCCTGCCGGCAGCGAGGTCGGCCAGAAACTGCTTTTCACCGTCGATTTTGAGAACGACGGCGCCGGTGATGTCGATAAGGTGATCATCAAGCTCGACCTGCCCGACGGGGTAAGCCCCTCGCGCATTCCCGATACCCTGGTGCATTCTCACCCGTTCATCAACCCCGATGACATCAAGATCACCCGGGGCGAGAAGTCGGTCACATGGGAACTGAAAGACCTGATCATCCATCCCGTGATGGACTTTGGCGCAGGGCATCCTTCCACCTACGGCAGCATCAGCTTTTATGCTTTTCTGGAAACGGGGAAAGACGTCAGTATACTCGATGGGCAGCAGGCCTACATCTATTTCTATTCGGAAACCAACGACCCCGTATTTACGCCACCGGCGGAGATCAGCCTGCTCACGCCTGCCGACCAGGCCTACGAGCTGGGCGACTTCAACTGCGGCCAATGCGTGGCGCCTTCCATCGATGTTACAAGCAGTTTCCCGCTGCCCTGGTGGCTGGTCATCCTGATCCTGCTGATCATCGGCTTTGCCGTCCTTTTTGCGTTCCTGAGGCGTAGCAATACCTAGTATCCGACTACTCCCGCCCGGAGGGTGACAGCAGATGCCACCCTCCGGGCCGGCCCTCTTCCCCCGAACCTATCAAAAAACCAGACATGCGGCTATCCACCTTACACTTCCTGTGCATTTCCATTTATTTTGTCGCTATCTGCCCGCTTCAGGCAACAACGGCCCCGGCAGAACCTTCTTCCGCTGAACTGGAATTGCAGGCTCAGCAACTGCTGGAGCAAGGCCAGGAGGCGGAAGCGAAGCGGCTGCTCGATAAAGCACTAAAAGACTATCAGTTAAAAGGGCAGGCCGGCCCGTGGATCAACGCATGGAAGAATTTTGCCCGGATATACCGCGATGCCCTCGGGCAGCCGGAAGCCGCCGAAGCCTGCCTGAAAAAGGCCATCGGCTACCAGCCTTTTTTTTCTGAGGGCCGTTTCGGGCCACAGGATTGGGACGCCCTGGCGTGGGCGAATGTGAACCTGGCCTACCTCTATGCCTACTACCTCGAGAAAAAAGGCCTGGCGCTGGACTACTACAATGCAGCGGCGCGGGTGTTTGTGCAAAAAATGCAGAAAGAAGACACCGAGGTCGCCGCCTACGTCTACCGTGAGATGGGCAACCTGTACACCCAGACAGGCGACTACCAGGCTGCAGAGGTCATCCTGTCGAAGGCCGAACAAGTCGCCCTGCAATACCACGATAATGACCTCGCCGCTCAGCTAATCTGCGAGCTGGGTACGCTCGCCTTCTGGCACAAAGGCCCGGAGCCTGCGGCGCGGCAATTCGAAATGGGGCTGGCACTGCCTGGCATTGGCTCTTCTACCCGTGCTCTCCTTCTGGCCAACCAGGCCAAGGCCCTGAACGCGCGCGGACAGTACGCCCGGGCCGTGCGTTCTGCCCGGGAAGCCAGGGACGCCTTCGAGGAGGCCATCCAAAACCCCGCCCTGTCGTACCTCGAATCGAACATACCTGCCTGCCTGGAACTCATGGCGGAGTCCAAATCCCTGCAGGGGCTTTACCCGGAAAGCGAGCAGCTGCTGATGGATGCCGCCGCATATTACGAAAAACTGGAAGGGCAATCGGCCGGGCGCAAACTGGCTAAATGTTACTATGCCGCCGCCGAAATGTACCAGGCATGGGGCAAGTACGAGAAAGGGCTGGCCTACTATCAGAAAGCACTGAAAGTACTGCTTCCGGGCTGCCGGCTGGACAACTGGCGCCAGAACCCGCCAACGGAGAGCCTATATTCGGAAAATACGATTATGGATGCTCTGGCCGGCAAGGCCAATATCCTGTTCGATTGGTACCGCAAGGAGGGCGGGGCCGATAAACTGCAGGCCGCACTTCAATGCCACGAGCTCATATTCGAGGTGGAACAGCTCCTGCGGCGCAGTTACTACTACGAATCGTCGAAGCTCTTCAATGTCGAAGAGGCGCGTACCCGTAGCGCCCATGCCATCGCGATCGCCCTCGAGCTTTGGAGGTCCACACAGCAGGAGCAATACAAGGAAGCAGCCTTCGCCTTTGCCGAACGCAGTAAGAGTACGCTGTTGCTGGAAGCTTTTTACAAGTCGAAAGCAGAAGCCGTAGCAGGTGTGCCAAAGGAAGTGCGGGAAAGTGAGCGGGGCATGCAGGAGGGAATAGCCCTGAAGGAAGAGGCGCTCTTCGACGCCCGCGCAGCCGGAAGCTCAGTTGACGACATCCGGAAGCTGGAGAACGAGCTGTTGGCCCTCAGGCAAGGTTATTCGGATTGGGTCGATGGCATAGAAAAGGCATACCCGGCTTATTACCACCTGAAGTACGATGTCAAGACCCTGACTTCGGCAGAAGCCCGCCGCCAGCTATTGGGCAGGGGCGAGGCCTTCATCGAATACTTCGTCGGGCAGAACGATATCTATGTTTTCGTTATCACACACCGGGATTTCGAGGTCCTGGCCTTCGACAAGGACTTTCCACTGGAACAATGGGTGGTAGGCCTGCGCGATGCGGTCGGGCAATTCCAGTTCTCTTCTTCCAATCGCGATTCGCTCTGCCAGGTATACAATCAGTTGGGTTATGGCTTATATCAGAAGCTGATGGCGCCGCTGGAGGCCCTGGGGCTGCCTGAACACCTCACTATCGTGCCCAGCGGGGTATTGGGCTTTCTGCCTTTCGACGCCTTGCTCACGGCGGCGCCCCCGGCGGGTTGCAACTTTTCGGGTTACAGCTATCTGGTACAGCGCTACGACATCAGCTACGGTTATTCGGCCACCCTGCAGGCAGCATTGCTGGGCCGCCCTACTGCAAACCTGGATTTTGCGGGTTTTGCGCCGGCTTTCCAAAGCGGGCCTTTCCCGGAATTGCAGTATAATGCCTCACTGCTGGAAGCCGTCAAGAGCATTACCGGCGGCGCCCTTTTCCTGGGCCCCGACGCTACGGCGGAAAAGCTGCGGGCCGCCGCCGCGCAGTATGGGCTGTTCCATTTTGCTACCCATGCGGAGGCCAATACCGAAGAAGGCGATTTTTCTTTCATCGTTTTCTCCAACGGGCAAGGCGGTTATGACTCGTTATTTGTGAAAGATATTTACCTGTTACCCCTACAGGCGGAAATGGCCGTGCTGAGTGCCTGCGAGACATCTGTGGGCACGGTCTACCAGGGTGAGGGCATCATCAGCCTGGCGCGGGCCTTTCTTTACGCCGGCGCCAACAGCGTTATCACGACCCTGTGGCCGATCAACGACGCGGCCAACGAAGCGCTGATGAAAAGTTTTTACGCCTACCTGAAGAAAGGGCACACCAAATCAGAGGCCCTGCGGCTGGCAAAACTACAGCAGATCGGGCAGGGCGGCCGCCTCAATGCTCATCCGGCCTACTGGGCCGCCTTTGAACCTATAGGCAATATGAGGGCGGTATACCCCAAAAGCTGGTGGCTTCTGGCCGTCGGCCTGGGTGGCGGGGTCTTCCTGCTCGGCATCCTGATGTTCAGGAGGATGGGGAAAAAGGCGGGGTAGCCAGCTTGGGGAGGCTCGCGTTTCTCACCCAAAACCATATATTTTTGGAGAAAAATATCGCTTATACGATGGCCATTCAATTATCCCAGCGATTGATCAATGTGAAGGAGTACCAAAAAATGGCAGAAGTAGGAATTCTGGCAGATGATGACAGGATTGAATTACTGGAAGGAAAATTGATAGAGCTGAGCCCGGTTGGCAGAAAACATGCAGCTATGGTAAAAAGGCTCACCGCTTTGTTATATGATATTCTGGCAGGTGAGCTTATAATCAGCGTCCAGGGCCCTATCCGGTTGGGCGAGTATTCTGAACCCGAACCGGATTTGGCCTTGTTGGAGCCATCCTCTAATTATTATGAAGATCATCTTCCCGAAGCGAAAAATGTATTGTTGATCATTGAGGTTGCAGATTCCTCGCTGGAAAAAGATAGAGCAGTAAAACTCCCCATATATGCTGGTGCAGGCATCCCGGAATATTGGGTCGTCAGCCTCGAAGCGCGTTCGGTAGAAGTTTATCGCTCGCCTAGAGGGGATGGATACGATTTCCAGGAGACTTTTTATGCCGAATCCGGTAGTAAGCTTAACCTTCCCCGCTCCGGCCGTGCGTTAAGCGTTGATAGCCTCTTTGTCTGATCTTTTTTAGGTGTCGTCAATTTGCCCATTTATACCAAACCGACTGCAACTGCCGGCTTAGCCTTTTTGCTTCCGCCTGAAATTCATGGCCGTCGGCGCCGGCGATGCGCCGTGCTTCCCCTGCAGGGTCGAGCGGCGGAGTGTCCATGGCCATGGCGGCCAGCAGCCTGTTCCATTCACTCTGTTCCAGGAAGTATTGATGGTTGAACTTGTCGAGGCCAGCGGCAGGCAGGCTGCCCAGCAGGCCGTCGAAGGCCTGGTATGCTTCGGCGTAATGTTGTTTTTGGAACAATTCGTTGGCCCTGGTAAATTGCTGCGCGATCGTCGTCAGGGTGGGCTGATCGTTGCCCATGATGGTTTCCGAGCGGGGAGGCTGGTAATAACTGGCCACCAGCGCCGGGCGGGAATAGTGGCTGTTGGCGTACCAGTTGAGCCCGAAGCCGGCGAGCAGCAGCACGGCCGCCGCCGCCGCGGCGATGCGGTACAGGAGCGGGCGCCGCGAAGCGGCCTTTAACGCTACAGGACTGCTCTTTGCGCTTTCCCATCCTTCGAGCTTATCGCGGAACACTTCGCTGCGGGCCGCGGAGAAGCCGTAGTGAAGCTGCCGGTAAGCTTCCACTTCCCCTGCCAGGTGTTCGTCGCTCAGCATGCGTTCTTCGAAAGCGTTACGGCCAGGGCCCTGCAGCTGGCCGTTCAGATACCATTCAATCAGTTCCACTTCATCGCTGGCGGCATCGGCCTCAGCTTCCCATAGCAGGGCCAGCTTCCGAAACGCTTCGCTGCGTATCGCTGCGAAGCCTCCGAACAAGCGGCGATAGTTTTCCACCTCTGCCCGGTGGCCTTCATCGGCCTGTAGCAGGGCCTCAAAGGCCACGCGTTCAGCTGGCTCCATCTGGCCGAGCAGGTAGCGTTCTATGGGTTCAATGTCGTAGAGGTTCGAGGGCATTTCGTTTTGATTTTGGATGATTCAATGCAGTCCATAACCATCAAAAAATCGCTAATGGAAAACCTATGTTTTGAACACTATTAAGTCGCGCATTTTTTTCAGGCAATCGAATTTGCGTTTACGGGCGGCTCCGGCGGAAGGCAGTTCCAGCTCTTCGGCAACGGCGTCCATGACGTAGCCATGCACGAAGATCAGCTCGAGCAGCCTTTTGCAGGGCTCGCCGATCTTGTCGAGCAGGCGGCGCACCAGCTCGGCATTGGCGCGTTGATCTTCCCGGCTTTCCACTTCCGGCGCTACCGGCAGCTCGGGAATATCATCGTCCCAATGGCGGGTATCCACCCCGTTCTTCTTCAGCAGTATCTTGCCTATGCCGAAAAGGTAGGTCTTGATACTGCTCGTCAGGGGCGGCTGTATCTTGCCACCGGTGCAATTGCGGTGCAAAACGACCATCGCTTCCTGGAAAAGGTTTAGCGCGTCCTCGGGCGCCATGGCGCCATAGCGGATGAAAAACAGCCGGAAGGGGCTGCGCATGTCATCGTATAGCCTGCGCCAGGCGCCTTCGTCGCCTGCGGCCAATTGCCGGATCAGTTGGTCGTCCTCCGGGTAACTACTCATTAATGGGTACGTTTTAGTTGGCGTTACGGTTTGTCCCTCTTTTTTGGCCGGTAAAGGGCCCGGACAGGTAAAAATAGGAATTTTCGGCTTGGGCAGCTGCAGGCCGGCACTGGGCGAAAAGCATTTGAAGAAAAAAAGTAACTATTCAGCATCATGGGGATTTACGGCCTGAAGCAAAATTTGTAATCCGCCCTTCTCCTTTCAAGGGGAATGAGAAGGGGCTAGACAAGAAAAATCCTACAAAATTTTGCTTCAGGAGCATTTTAGGCCGCGTGCTGAATCGTTACGAAAAAAAAAAATCGCCGTTCCGGTAACGGGCTCCAACCCACCTGTATAAAGAAGTAAAAACACCTAAAACTATAATCCCTGCTATTCAGAGTGGCGCCGTTGGGCGCCTGTAATCCCGTGAACTTCCTCCCCGGTAAAGGGCAACTACTACTTTCCTTTTTTCTTTATGGGCCGGCCTGGCTGTTATAGTTGGCAACCTGAACGGCCTAACCCCAAAAAGCCGGGCCCGGCCCGGCTGGGGTTGTGAAAAGAGGCCCCTCCGGGCAGAAGCAGCCTGGAAGCCCCTTTTCGCAATCCCGGCATAGGGCCGGCTTACTGCTTTTCCGCGCACATTTTTAGCGACGGTGGAAAAAAAACAGGCAGGCAGCAGAATGCCCGTTAAACGGGTCTGCTATTTATCTGTCCAAGTGCAAAGCCCTGCGAACAAAGAGATCCCAAACAAGCTCTAAGGGTTTTTCCCAAACCCAACTCCTTACAGGCAGCCGGGAGTAGTATTTTCCCGATTTTGCTTCGTTTGACATGACAATCCCAATTGCTACGGCATTGAACCCGGCTGCTCTTTTCTTTTTTTCTTTCCCTTATCTTTCAGGTTGTGGCGGATCCCTGTAACGCACAGGGAATCTTTCCCGCTTTTCCTATGTTGCAGAAAAAAATAATCGATGGATGCCATCCTGGAAACAAGCCGGCTTTGGCTTAGAGCGTTCGCCGTTACGGACGCACGCCATTTTTTCGAACTCAACAACGCCCCGGAAACCATCCGTTATACCGGCGACCTGCCATTCGAATCGGTGGAGGCCGCCAGGCAATTTCTGGAAGCCTATAACCAGTACGAGCAGTATGGCTACGGCCGTTGGGCTGTACTACTGAAACCTTCGGGGCAGTGGATCGGCTGGTGCGGCCTTAAATACTCGCCCGAACTGCAGGAAACGGATATCGGGTTTCGCTTTTTTCCCCGTTACTGGGGGCAGGGGTATGCTACAGAAGCTGCCAGGGCATGCCTGGACTACGGCTTCGGCCCCCTGGGCCTGGACAGGATCGTGGGCCGGGCCATGAAAGACAATAAGGCCTCCGTTCGCGTCCTGGAGAAGATAGGCCTCCGGTTTTGGAAAGAATTTGATTTTGAAAAACACCCGGGGTTGTATTTTGTGGGTGAAAAGGAGAAGCGGCATACTCCGGCCGATTGAAAAGCCACTGAATATGGAAAAATACCGAAACATACGTACTATAGCCTTCGATGCCGATGACACGCTGTGGGTGAACGAACCCATCTTTCAGCAGACGCAGGAGAGGCTGAAGGCCCTGCTGGCCCCTTATGTGGCCCCCGAAATATTCGACGAGCAACTGTATGCTACCGAGCGTAACAACCTGCACCTGTTCGGGTATGGCGTAAAAGGCTTCACCCTCTCGATGATCGAAACGGCAATACAGCTCACCAACGGAAAAATGGACGGGCGTACGGCCCAGCAGATCATCGGGATGGGTAAGGAGATGCTGGAACACCCCATCGAACTGCTGGACGGGGTAGAGGAAACGATAGAAGCGCTCGCCCCTTATTACGAATTGATGATCATTACCAAAGGCGACCTGTTCGACCAGGAAAGTAAGGCCGCCCGTTCCGGGCTGGCCGGCCGGTTTAGGCATATCGAGGTCGTTTCAGAAAAGGATGAGGACACCTACCGGCGCGTATTTCAGCGCCACGGCATTAGCCTTTCCCAGGTGCTGATGGTCGGCAACTCGCTCAAGTCCGACATCCTGCCCATCTGCAGGCTGGGGGGCAAAGCGGTGCACGTCCCCTACCACATTTCATGGGTGCACGAACAGGTGGCATCCCATCAGATGGAGGGACACGATTACGACGAGATCGGCAATCTCCGCCAACTCATCCGCCTGCTCAACCCCGGGCAACGCCCCGCACTGGAAGATGTGGAAGTGCTCATCGCAGGCGATGGTTTTCACCTGCGGCGCTTTTCCCACACCGATATCCCCCATGTGGCGCGCTACGCCAACAATGCCAATATCGCCACCCGGCTTCAGGACCGGTTCCCGCACCCCTATACCGCACAAGACGCCAGGGCTTTCATCGATTACACCCTGAACGCAGATATGGAATCCATCTTCGCTATTGATGTGGAAGGGCAGGCCGTGGGCTCTATTGGGCTCATCTTCCAGCCTGATGTGTACAGCATATCCGCCGAGCTTGGGTACTGGTTGGGAGAGGAGTTCTGGGGGCGCGGCATCGCCACTTCGGCAGTCGGAAAAATGGTGCAACACGCTTTTTCCGACCTGAAGCTGCACCGCGTTTTCGCCCGCGTTTTTTCCAACAATGGCGCATCGCGCCGCGTACTGGAAAAGGCCGGCTTCAGGCTTGAAGGTAACGCCCGGGAGGCGGTAATGAAAAACGGTAAGGTGCTGAACCTGCTGACTTTCGGCATCC
Source organism: Lewinellaceae bacterium (assembly GCA_020636255.1). GTDB lineage: Bacteria > Bacteroidota > Bacteroidia > Chitinophagales > Saprospiraceae > JACJYE01. The sequence continues at coordinate 6,425 of JACJYE010000003.1, read as the reverse complement.
TCGCTGGAGAATAGGCGCGAAGCTTGGGCATTCTTGCGCTTTTTGCCATTTTGTAAGAGCTTGTTTGAAGGCCGCTTTTTATAGCGAAAAGCGGCCTCCAAACAAGCTCTAAGGCAAATTCCACGCTTATGACGAGATATTCCTACCTCATTGCCGGCCTGGCGCTGCTACTGGCCTTGTCCTGCCAACATGACGCGCCGCCTCCGGAAGGCGATTTTAGTGGCTGGCCCGTGTATGCAGGGTCGAAAGCGGGCATCCGCTACTCTTCCAACCGGCAGGCCAATACGGAAAATGTGCGCCAGTTGCAACGGGCCTGGGAATACGACACAGGCGATAAAAGCCCGGATAACCGCTCGCAGATACAGTGCAACCCGATCGTCGTGGATGGGGTTTTATACGGCACATCCCCTCAATCCAGGCTGTTTGCGCTCAATGCCGCTACCGGCGAGCCCCTTTGGGTTTTCGGCCCCTACACTGCCGGTGGGCAGGTGAGAACGCCGGAAGCTGTTTACCAGATCAGCCGGGGCGCCACTTACTGGCAGGATGAACAGGGTGGCGACAAGCGTATCTTTTACAGCGTCGGGCCCCGGCTGTATTGCGTCGATGCGGAAAAGGGTACGATGGTGACAGGCTTCGGCGGGGGTGGATATATCGACCTGCGGGAAAAACTGGACGCCGATCGCGATCTGTCAGGCGCCTATGCGGTGGGTACCTCACCTGGTATCATCTATAAGGATATGCTCATCGTTGGCATGCGCCTGTCGGAAGATGCCGGCGCCCTGCCGGGGCATATCCGTGCTTTCGATGCCCGTACCGGCGAGCGCCGCTGGATATTTCACACCATACCCCACCCCGGTGAGCTGGGCTATGACAGCTGGGATGATCCCGAAGCCTGGAAAAGGGCCGGCGGCGCCAACAACTGGGCAGGCATGGCCCTCGATGAAGAGCGGGGCATCGTTTATGTGCCGACGGGTTCCGCATCGCCCGATTTCTGGGGAGGGCGCCGCAAAGGGCAAAACCTTTTCGCCAATAGCCTGCTGGCCCTCGATGCCGCTACCGGCAAATACATCTGGCATTACCAGGTAGTACACCACGATCTTTGGGACCGCGACCTGCCTGCAACGCCTAACCTCATTACCGTACACCACGACGGCAGGGCCGTCGATGCGGTAGCACAGATCACGAAACACGGTTACGTCTTCCTGTTCGACAGGGTGAACGGCAAGCCCTTGTTCCCCATTGAAGAACGGCCGGTTCCTACGCAGGCGTTGCCGGGAGAGGCCCCCTGGCCTGCGCAGCCGGCCCCCACCCTCCCGGAACCCTTCGCACGCCAGCGCTTCGGCCCCGGGGATCTGACGCAGCTCAGCCCCGAGACGCATGCCTATATGCTGGAGCGCTACAGAAAGGTGCAATCCAGGGAGCCGTTTACCCCACCGTCAAAAGGTGGCGTGTGGATATTCCCCGGCTTCGACGGCGGCGGTGAATGGGGCGGTGCCGCCGTCGACCCTGCCACACAGATACTTTATGTCAACTCCAGTGAGCTCCCCTGGTCACTGACGATGGTTGACCGGCCGGAAGCGGAGGCGGCACAGCCGATCAGCCGGGGGCAATTTACCTACATGCAGCACTGCATGGCCTGCCATGGAGCGGAACGGCAGGGTTTCGGCGATGCCTTCCCCGCCCTGGCGGGGATCGGGAAAAGATACAAAGAGCCGGACATCAGGGCCATTATCGACAATGGCAGGAACATGATGCCGGCATTTCCGCAGATAAGTGCTGAAGAAAAGGCCGCTCTGCTGGATTTCCTGCTGGGCAGGAAGGAAACCGGCCTTCCCGTTCGGGAGCCGGCGCCTGTGCCGGGAGGCGGAACAGCTGAATTGCCACCCTATATTATGACCGGTTATCACCGATTTCTCGATGACGACGGTTACCCGGGCATCACCCCTCCCTGGGGTACCCTCAATGCGGTTGATCTCAATAGCGGGAGGTTGCTGTGGAAAGTACCGCTCGGTGAATACCCGGAGCTCACGGCCAGAGGTATTCCGCCCACGGGCACCGAAAACTATGGCGGCCCGGTGGTGACCGCTGGCGGGCTGGTGTTCATAGCCGCGACAAAAGACGAAAAGATCAGGGCGTTCGACAAAACCAATGGCAGGGTATTGTGGGAAGCGGAACTGCCTGCAGCGGGGTATGCCACTCCCGCGGTATACAGCATCGACGGCCGGCAGTACATCGTGATCGCCTGCGGCGGCGGCAAGATCGGCAGCAAGTCAGGCAGCCGGTACGTGGCCTTCGCTTTGCCCTGATACTTCCCGTTCGGCATCCCTTTTTCCTTCTTCAGCATCTATTATTGGCGGGTAACTGCCTGGCCGGCGTATACTTGTCATATAAATCAAAACCAGTTATTCACACAAACTCCTAAAATGTAAAGCTATGAAAAAGTTGACCCTCATCACCCTGATGTTTTTCGCCGCCGGCCTGCTCAGCCCTATACTGGCCTGTTCTATTCCCGGCGCTCTGGCCGCCAATCCTCTTTCTAATGGCGATGTAGAGCTTAGCTGGGCAGCCGTAAGCGGCGCGACGGCCTACCGTCTGCAGATCGAAGCCGAACAAGGCGCTGTTTTCGAAGTGGAACTTACCGTTAACACCAATGGGTACCTGGCCACAGGGCTGTCTTCCGGCGTACTGTACAAATTCAAGGTGCGCTCCATTTGCAGTGGGGATAAGTCCGACTGGTCGGGAAATGTGTTCTTTACGCTTACCGGTTCGGGCGGCGGCGGTAATGGCGGCGGCAACCCTACGGGTTCCTGTGGCGTGCCCGAGGGGCTGGCGGCCTCCGCTATCACCACTACATCGGCACTGCTGAGCTGGAATAGTGTGCCGGGTGCACTGCGTTACGAAGTTGAAGTGGAAGATGATGAGAACACCGTGGCCTATGAATTTGATGCCATCAGCATGGATACGGCCATTATGGTGATCGGCCTTATGCCGGGCGGGCAATATCAGTTCAAGGTGAAGGCCCGGTGCAGCGGTGGCAACAGCGATTATTCTACCTGGTCCTTCTTCTCCACGCCGACGGGGTCGCCGTCGCCCGTTACGGCTCCAGCCAGTACGGCTGCCGTTGTGCTTCAAAGGGAGGCCCAGGAGCTTGCATTCCGCCTGTACCCCAACCCTGTGCGCCCCAACAGCGAAGTGATCCTGGATTTCGATCTGCTTGCTGAACCGGCAGCAGTGCATATCCTGCTTACCGATATGCAGGGCCGCACGCTGGCTAGCCGTCAACTGGAGGGGTTCGAAGGCGGTGCTTCTGTTGAACTGCCCGTTGGGGCATTGCCGGCCGGGCTTTATCAGGTGGCCGTGCAATCGGGCCGCGATGTCAGCAGCCGGCGGCTGCTCGTCAGTGGGCAGTAGGGCAATATGTGATCCAGACAAAGAACTTACCGGGCGATCCGGAAGATTCCCCCCTTGCTTTGAGTGGCTTTGCCACCGGCGGAGGCAGGTTTAACCTGTCTCCGTTTTTTTTATGGGATACCCTTCTTCAGTTCCGCCAGTTTCTTTTGGGCGCCTTCGGCCAGTATGGCCGTATCGTCGCCGATGGAGATCAGGCGAAAGCCCATGGCGGCCAGTTCAGCGGCGTTGGCGATAGATGTGGTATAGATAGCGGGCACCAGTTGGTGGCGCCTGCAGGCGGCCAACACGTTTTTCAGCGCTTCTGCCAGCGCAGGGTCGTGGATATCGGCAAGGCGCTTCAGGCCGAGGCTAACGCTGAGGTCGAAAGGGCCGACGAACAGGCCGTCGAGGCCGGGAGTGGCGGCGATGGCCTCCAGCATATTAAGCGAAGAGGCCGTTTCTATCATGGCGAAGGCCAGCACCTTGCGGTTGGCCTGCTGAAAATAGTCGCCTTCCGTCAGCAGGCTGGCGCGAATGGGCCCGAAGCTGCGTATACCCTCAGGAGGGTACCGGCAGGCGCGGGCAAAGCGGGCAGCCTCCTCGGCAGTATCGATCATGGGGCAGATAAGGCCGGCAGCGCCGGCATCCAGCATCTTCATGATCACGGAGGGCTCGTTCCAGGGCAGGCGCACCAGCGGCACGGTAGGGGTAGTGGAAATGGCCTGTAACATGGCCAGCGCATTGTCGGCGCTGATGAGGCCGTGCTGCAGGTCGAGCGTCAGGCAGTCGAACCCCGTATGGGCCATCAGCTCGGCCGTCCAGCTGCCTGGGATAGTGAGGAAGAGGTTGAGCGCGGGCCGGTTCATCGCCCATTTTTGGCGCAGGAGTTGAGGCATGGGATAGATCGCTTGGTTCAGGGAAAGTTAAGGCTTATTTTTTTCCGCCCGAAAAATGCGTGCCGGCCTTTTTTTGTTAAATTCGGGGGCATGGGTTGCTGTAAGCCCGCAACTCAGAACTGATCATCATTACGCCCTAACCAAAAACACATGCGCTACTTCAATCCCGACATCGAAACCATGCCGTTGTCACGGCTGCGTCAACTACAGAGCGAGCGCTTGCGCAACCTCACCGCTTACCTCTACGAACGGGTGCCCTTTTATCGAAAGCAACTGGATGAGGCAGGTATTCGCCCCTCCGACATCAAAGGCGTGGAGAGCCTCCACAAGCTGCCCTTCACCAGAAAATTCCATTTGCGCGATTATTATCCCTTCGGCCTTTTTGCGGTGCCGCAGCAGGAGGTGATCCGCATCCATGCCTCCAGCGGCACTACGGGCAAACCGACGGTCGTAGGTTATACGCGCCAGGACATTGCCGTGTTCTCCGAAGTTGTGGCCCGTTCACTGGTGGCTGCCGGTTGCCAGCCGGGCATGAAACTTCAGAACGCCTATGGCTATGGCCTGTTCACCGGAGGGCTGGGCCTGCATTATGGGGCCGAGCTTCTGGGCATGGCCGTCATCCCCGTATCGGGCGGCATGACCGACAGGCAGCTGATGCTGTTGCAGGATTTTCAGCCAGAGGCCATAGCCTGTACTCCTTCCTATGCACAAACCCTGGCAGAACAGCTGGGCCATCGGGGCATCGGCCTGGATAAGCTCAATCTGAGAACCGCCATTCTGGGCGCAGAGCCCTGGACAGAGGCCGTCCGCCAACAGGTGGAGATAGGGCTCGGCGTAAATGCCATCAACATCTATGGCCTGAGCGAGATCATCGGCCCCGGTGTTTCGAATGAGGATTTTGAAGAGAAAGGCACGGGGAGTTATATCTGGGAAGACCATTTTTTCCCCGAGATCGTAGACAAGGATACCGGAGAGCCTGTGCCCGAAGGGGCCTACGGCGTGTTGGTGTTCACGACCCTTACCAAACAGGCTATGCCCTTGTTGCGGTACTGGACCAACGACATCACCAATATCTATTACGAGCATTCCGAGAAACGCACCCATATCAAAATGGGCACCATATTGGGCAGGGCTGACGATATGCTCATCATTCGCGGCGTCAACCTGTTCCATACCCAGGTAGAGGCCGTGATCAGCTTTTTCGGGCAGCTATCTCCCAGTTACCAGCTGATCGTCAGCCGCGAGGGGGCGATGGATGGGGTGGAAGTGAAGGTGGAGCTGGAGCCTGTTTTTTACCGCCAGCTGGTATTGTCGGGGCCATGGACGGAAGCTTCCGCCAACAACCCTGCCTTGTATGCGCTGCACCACGAGCTGACAAAAAAGATAAAAGACAACATCGGGCTGAGTATGAAGATCACCCTTTGTGAGCCGGGCAGCATTCCGAGGAGCGAAGGGGGTAAACTGAGCCGGGTGGTGGACCTGAGGAAATGATAAAAGGCGCCAGCGTAGGGCCGCCGGCGCCTTTCTTTCAAAGGATTATAATGGTGCCAAACCTTTCAAGGAGAAAGGAGCGGATCAGTTCAGCGCGCTTACCACGCTATTGTCTACACCGAAGGGCGTAGAAATGTAGTCGTCGGCAGCCCAGTCATTTACCCAGGACTGGCCGTCTACGAGATAACGGAACTGGTATTCCTTGCCGGATTCCAGCTCAACGACGGCTTTGAATTCGCCTTTTTGCTTTTTCATTTCAATACCTTCGGCAACGTTCCAGTTGTTGAAGTCACCAACCAGGGCAACGGTCTTGGCTTCCGGAGCCGCTTCCAGCGGCAGGGAGAAGGTTGCTTTGCAAACCGGCTTGGACTTGAGGAATTGCTTCTTGATCATAATGCTTAAGGGTTAAATGGTTATACATAATAAAAGAGGAAAACAGGGAAACAGCGCCTGTTCTCCCGTTCGCGAATAGCGGCCACAGATCAGGCCTTACGACTTTTTGCCCCCTTTGAGTTCATCCTGGAGTTTGGCGAGTTTGTCCCATTCGCCTTTGGCCGCCAGTTTGGCCTGGTTGGCCCAGGTGGCCGGGTCGTGCATTTTGTAGCGCGGGCCGGCAGCTTCGAGTATCTGTTGCAGCGTCGCTTTCTT
>JACJYE010000028.1 GCA_020636255.1 Lewinellaceae bacterium | reverse complement strand
GGCCGTCTCTTCCCTGGAGCCGGAGCCCAGCAGGATGGCCAGCAGTTCGGCTTCCGACAGGTTGGCCTTGCCCTTCAAGAGCATCTTCTCCCGGGGGCGGTCTTCTTCTGCCCAGCTGGTAATGGCCAGCCGGGCCTCGTTATAGGCATGCATAGCGGTGGGGGATTGGCTGCGAAGGCGCCCGGGGCCGGGCTTCCTTCGCAGCGGTAGTTAAGTGTTGGAAAAAAACGTCAGGCAGTCTCCTGGGTATCGGCCTGGTGAGAAATGGCCTTTCCGAGCACCTCGGCGAACTTTTCGAAGTCATCGGAAAAAATGAGCAGGCGCACCCGCTCATATTCACCTTCCTGGTTCTTGTTGCTGCCTGCGATGGAGAGGAAAGGCTTTCCGTTGCTGGCCTGCTTGAGGTCGAAGAAATACGTGCGGCCACTGCCTTTCAGGGTTTCAGAGAACAATACGGTCTTTTCCATGGTCGGAATGGTTTTAAGGGTAAAAAAAATTACTGTCAATAGCAGTAGACGCGGAATTGGAAAAATTCCATAAATTTTGGGTGACTTTTTTTGAAAAAATTTCGAAATACCTGAATTTACTGGAGTTTCCGGATGTTCTTTATGCAAAGAAAGACAAAGGATACTCAAAGGGGCGCAAAGTAAACTGCTGCACCTTGGCCTGATCACGGCGGGCAGGCCTATGATGTTTTGCATCAGGAAATATATCCCGGAACAACTTATCTTTACCACATGCCGCAATACACTTTCGACCGGGGCGAGCGCCTGAAAAGCCGCAAGGTGATCGGGCAGTTGTTCAAGGATGGCAAGTCCTTCGCACAGTACCCTCTGCGGCTGGTCTACCTGCCCGTGCCCGAGCGGCGCAGCACATTCCCGGTGCAGTTCACCGTGAGCGTGCCCAAGAAGAAATTTCCCAGCGCAGTGCACCGCAACCGCATCCGCCGGCAGGTGCGCGAAGCCTGGCGCCTCCACAAACACCGCCTCTACCGCTCCCTGAAAGGCGAAGAACAACAACTGGCCTTCCTGGTGCTCTATGTAGCCACAGAACCCCTCCCCTATGCCGAGATCGAAAAGGCGATGAAACAGATGATCTGGCGGTTTGAGAAGAAGTGGAAAAAAGGGTAGGCGGTTGCAGGTTACAGGTTGCCATGGAAGACGAGGCTAACTGAACCATAAAACCGCAATAGATCACATCATGAACATCAAGTACTGGCTTCCCCCTCTTCTGGTTACGATCACTATTTTCGGCTTCTCCGGCTGCGGCATGTTCAACGATATGGGCAGCCGGGTGGGCGCAGGGCTATACGAACAAACCGATTCGATCGGTTACGGGCTGGTTTCCGGCCTCTCAACTGGCCTGGCAGACAGCGTCAACCAGGAAAAAGTCAAAAAACTGGTCAACAGCCTGGTGCGGGAAATGGCGGCCAGCTTAGACAGCAGCCTCACCACTATCGAGGTGGAGCGGGTGGCCGACAGGCTCTTCCGCTCGCTACAGGACAACCTGTCGGACCCTGCGTTCAGAGACAGCCTGTCGACATTGGCCGGTACGATACTAACCGCTGCCGGCGAAGCTGGTAACCAGCAGGCC
>JACJYE010000027.1 GCA_020636255.1 Lewinellaceae bacterium | reverse complement strand
GCCGTTGGATCGATCATAATGCCGGATAACCCCTTTGCCCTCTTTCAGCAAAAAAATGCCGTTGTTGGTAGCCAGCCAATAACCGAAAGCGTTCTTGTGAATAAAATCCACCTCGCTTTGCTCCAGCACACTATCTCTTTTATAATTGGGGTCATATTCTTCATACGAAAGGAGCTTTTGCTGCTCCAGGTCCAGGCAGGCCAGGCCTACGTTGAAGCCGGCCAGATACTGGTGAGGCCGGCCGGTTGGCGCCAGAGAAAGCGCGAGGTGTCCATCGGGGTTCAAAGGCATGTAATATGTTTTTTCATTGGACCTCAGGCTAAACTGGCAGCCTGCGATATCCCCCCCGTAGCTTCCCGACCAAAGCATGCTATCTGTATAAAGGAGGGCGTAGGCGCCTTCGATATCGGATATTTTTGTGCATTTGCGCGTGTTGCTGTTCCATTGGTAAAGATAAGAATTCAGGAAATAGATGTTCCCCTGCTCATCTTCCGCAATGCCCCGGCAATCTGAGAGTATGGTGTCTTTTTTGTGGATTATTTGAAAGGGGTTAGGCCTGATGCTGGCTTTGAACACCCCGGTAGCAGAAGGCAGCCACAGAAGGCCGACATCCTCAAAATAACTCAGGGAACTGACTTCTATCAGCGGTTGCCCCAACAGGTCGCTGTAATTGTATAACCAGTTACCCTGGGGGCCGAACAGGTTGAGTTGACCCTCTATTATTGCAAACCAATAGCCGTTCTGGTTGAGGTGTAAAAATGGATGAACCTCCTCCACCTCAACGGGCCGGTTGTCGCGCACGAGGTTAAAGGGGATCAGCGGGCCGGTTTCCGGTCTGCGCCAAATGGCTGCCTGTTTATCTTCGGTATCCTGAGTCGATATCCAGATGGCTCCATCAGGCCCTGCCCAGGCGCCGAGCACCTGGCCCGGAAGCGTCCTCTTTTCCAGTACATTCCCGGAGAGGTCGATAGCTAAAAGATTGTTTTTCCAGCCTAGCCAGATGTTTTCTTCCTCGTCGATGGTAATGTATTGGAAGAAGGCGCCTTCCATCTGAAAAACCTTTTTAAACCTGCCGTTCTGGTAAAGAAAAAGTTCGCCCTTATTGGTATGGATCCACAGCCGGTTCCTGGGATCCAGTATCTTCGGAAAGTAGACGTCGGCAGTACTAAAAGGGGCGGCGCCGGAAAAAAAGGCGTCAAATGGAACGGCCCGCCCTGTTTTGGGGTCAAAGATGTCTATGGCGCTAATGGCCTCAGGCGATGGCGGTATGCTATTCCCATTCCGGTAGAACAACCAAAGCCGCCCCTCTTCATCTTCCGCAATGCGGGCGATATACGAATGGGGATACAAGGCGCTTTCTTCCCTGGTAAACAATTTGAAGTTGTACCCGTCGTATCGGTCCAAACCATAAAGGTTTCCTATCCAGATAAAACCTTGCTTGTCTTTATAGACAGAAGACACCGTCAGGTTGGACAGGCCGTCTTCGGCGGTCAGCATGCGGGCGTCGAAGAGGTAAGGCTGGGGATAGAGGGCGGAGGGTAAAGCAAAAAAAAAGGACAGGCTGATAAAAAGGGCAAAGGCATTATGGCGGAATGGCAGGTAGTTTCCCTTCAGGGTGGCAAGACGAAAAGGGCATTTATTTACGGGAGGTGTGGGAGATGGCATAACACCCTGTGTTTTGGCTAAAAATATGCGCGATTGATCCGTCAAATTTAAAAAAATAATATTCCGCTTTCCAGGATGTCCAGGATTTTTTGGCGAACCGCTGTACAGTAAATTTCGCCATATTTTGGGTTAAAATGCGAACGGAAAAAGGTGCAAAATGCCCTCAAACCTCCGAAGGAGCCTTCCCAAACGCCTGCTTAAACGACCTCGAAAAATGACTCACCGAAGAAAAGCCCGTCTGGTAGGCGATCTCGGAAACATTGTACTTGCCTTCCCGGACCAGTTCCAGCGCTTTCTGCAAACGCACGGCCTTGACGAACTCCGTGATCGACTGATCGGTCAGCGCTTTGAGCTTGCGGTACAGGTGCACGCGGCTCATGCCGAAATGCCGCCCGATGCGGTCGCCGTTGAGATCGGCATCATCGATATGTTCCAGGACGTAGGCGCGTAGCTCGGTGATGAATTCGTCTTCCTGCCGGTAGGCGCCGCCTTCGTCCGTCGGGGAGACGTTCTGGTAGCGCTGCTGAAGCATGCGGCGGATCTCGATGAGTTTCTCGGTGCGCAGGGCCAGCTCCTGAGGGCTGAACGGCTTGGTGAGGTAGGCGTCGGCCCCGCGCTGCAGGCCCTCCAGGCGGCTTTCCAGCGAGGCTTTGGCTGTCAGCAGGATCAGGGGAATGTGCGAAGTACTGAGGCTGCTGCGGATGGCCTGGGTAACGGCAAGGCCGTCCTTTTTGGGCATCATCACGTCTGAAATGATCAGGTCGGGGATCAGGGCCTGGGCTTTTTCAATGCCCTCCTGGCCGTCGGTGGCTTCCGTGATATGGTATTTGTCTTCGCCAATGCAATAGCGGATGTACTCCCGCATTTCCTCGTTGTCCTCAATGATGAGCAACTCCAGTTTTTCCTTATTGTCTTCGGCCGGAGCCTTCGCCTCGGACGCCGCCTCGTTCGCTGCAAGCTCCAGGCTGGACAGCACATCCGCCGTGGGCTGGCCGGCCAACGGTTTTATATTTTCCGCCGATAAAACCGGCAGCAGGATGCAAAACGAAGTTCCTTTGCCCACTTCGCTCGCTACGCTTACCTTGCCGCCCTGCAGCTCCACCAGTTCTTTGACCAGGGCCAGGCCAATGCCGGTGCCAGCCCCCCCTTGGGGGGATCGAGGGGGGCTTGGGGCTTGATAGAAGCGGTCGAAAACCCGTTCTATCTGCTTCTCATCAATACCCATCCCGGTGTCTTTTACATCCAGGCGGATAGATTCCCGTTCATCATCACCAACTCTGGCCAGACTCAACTGAATGGCGTTTCCCTGCGGCGTAAATTTGATGGCGTTGGAAAGCAGGTTATAGACGATCTTATCCCATTTGTCCTGGTCGAAATTGGCCTCCCAACTACCCTGATCGCTTATGAAATGGAGCCGCAGCGCTTTCTTCCCGGCCAGGGGCTGAAACTGCATCGCCAGTTCCCGTGTATAGGCAATGATGTCACCCCGCACAGCCTCTACTTCCATTCGGCCGCTTTCCATTTTGGACAGGTCGAGCAATTGGTTGATCAGCCCCAGGATGTGCCGGGCATTCTTTATGACGCCCTGCATCCTTCTGCGGAGAATGGAGGGCGGCGGGTTTTCGGCCAGCGCCTGCTCCAGCGGGCCGATGATGAGGGTCAGCGGGGTGCGGAACTCGTGGGTGATGTTGGAGAAAAAGCGGCTTTTGGCCCGGTCGAGTTCCTGTAGCGCTTCCGCCTGGGCGGCGATGGTCTGTTTATCCTCTTCGATCTGCCGGGTGCGCTTTTGCACTTCCGCTTCCAGCCGGGCCCGGTCTTTTTGAAGCCTGACGATGCGCCACCGCACCGCCGCCAAGGTGACGCTCACTATACCGATTATCACCATGGCGATGAACCACCATTGCAGATAGAAAGGTTTCAACACTTGGATACTTAATGACAGCGTTTGGTTCGACCAGCCGCGGCTACTGTTCTGCCCCTGTATTTCCAACGTATATTTGCCAAAGGGCAGGTTCGTGATGCGAATGAAGTTCTCATTGGTGTAATTCCAGCTATCGCTATAGCCTTGGATCTGGTAGGCATAGCGGTGCTGTTCGGGGGCGTCGAAATCCAGCAGTGCAAAATGGAGTTCGAAGAATTTATCGCCGGGTTGGATGATAATGGCGCCGCCCGCCTGAAGGAGTTGGGTTTTATCCGCCATTTTATCGGCGCCCTCTTCCAGTACATAATAATTGGTAAAGGCCAGTGGAGTGTGGTTAGCCTTTTCCTCTGTGAACACCCTGGGATGAAAGGCGATCAACCCGCCCAATCCGCCAAAGTAAAGCGTGCCGTCCCTGGCCTGATAATGGGCCGAAAAATTGAACTCGTTGTGCGACAGGCCGTCGTCCGTGGTGAACGTCCTGGTGCGGAACGAAGCTTTATCCATCTGCATCAGGCCTTTATCGCTGGGTATCCAAAGCTTGCCGTAATCGTCTTCGTAAACGGCGTAAGTGAAATTGTCAGCCAGGCCGTCTTTTGTGGTGAATTGTTGATAACTGCTTGGCGCCTCTCCCTGAGAGAGTTGAGGGCGCCACCGGATCACTCCCCCGCCTTTGGACGCCAGCCAGAAGGCGCCCTCTTCATCCTCATGAATATGCCGGATATGGTTGAAGGGCAGGCT
>JACJYE010000026.1 GCA_020636255.1 Lewinellaceae bacterium | reverse complement strand
ACATAACTTCCGGTATTATTGGAAAAAATACAATTCCTAATAACCGGGGATGATCCTTCATTGTATATCCCGCCGCCAAGGAGGTCTCCCGATGCAGGGGTGGCGTTTGCCTGCGTTACCGTAAACCCATCCAATATGGAAGAATTACCGATGCCAAAACTTCTGATTACACTGAAGGTGTTGTCAGCGTTATTCCCCGGAATCCCGATATCTCCACTAAGTATGGCCACATTCGCCACCCAATCCCTTTGTGAAAGCTGCGTCTCCGTACCGTTGAAGCCACCATAGATGGCCACGCCATCCTTCATCACAAAAGCGGCATTGCGGTCGGTGCCACTGGTGGGCTTGTAGGTACCGGCGGCTACCCATATCTCCGTCACGCTGGGGCATTGGCCGGCCAGGGCCAGGGCGTCCTGAAGGCCGGTGAAAGCGTCTGTCCAGGAAGAGCCGTCGTTGGCGCCGGGGGCGTCGTCGTTAACGTAGAGGATATTACTGGATGGGCAGCAGTTGATACCGTCGTCGATGGCCGTGTTGCAGTTGTTGTCGAGGTTGTCGCACACTTCGGGTGCGCCGGGGTTGATGGCGGCGTTGCCGTCGTTGCAGTCACCGGTAGTTGCAGTTAGCTCAATTTGGGCCTTATAGCCCGCGGGGCGTGCGCATTGCGTGATGGAGGCCGCGCCTGTCTCCGCGTAGCCGTCATTATCGCTGTCTTTATACCATATCTGGCCGGGCTTCTCAATGGCGCTATTGTCGTTGCAGTCGGTATTGTTACTCACATAACCCGGAGGAGCGCTACAGCCCTGCTGGCTCATGGCCGGGTTGCCATAGCCATCGTTATCCGCATCGCGGTAATAGGCCCCGATCAGGCCCTCATCGGTAGAGCCGTTGCAGTTGTTGTCGATATTGTCGCATACCTCGCTGGCGCCGGGGTTGATGGCGGCGTTGCCGTCGTTACAGTCGCCGGTAGTCGCTGTCAGCTCGATTTGAGCTTTATAGCCCGCGGGGCGTGTGCATTGCGTGATGGAGGCCGCGCCTGTCTGCGCATAACCGTCGCCGTCGCTGTCCTTATACCATACCTGGCCGGGCTTCTCAACGGCGCTGTTGTCGTTACAATCCGAGCTATTGGATACATAACCAGGGGGTATGCTACAGCCCTGCTGGCTCATGGCCGGGTTGCCGTAGCCGTCGTTATCCGCATCGCGGTAGTAGGTCCCGATCAAGCCCTCATCGGTAAACCCATTGCAGTTGTTATCCACGCCGTCGCATACCTCATTTGCGTAGGGGTTGACGGCGGCGTTGCCGTCGTTGCAGTCGCCGGTAGTAGCGATCAGCTCAATCTGGGCTTTATAACCTATGGGACGGGCGCACTGCGTGATGGAGGCTGCGCCTGTCTCCGCAAAGCCGTCGCCGTCGCTGTCCTTATACCACACCTGCCCTGGTTTTTCGATGGGGCTGTTGTCATTACAATCGTCGCAGTCGTTGTAAGAATCACCGTCGGTATCGTCAGCGCCGAAGGTCAGCAGGTAACTGATCGAACCGCCGCCAAAAGAGACGGAAACCGGATAAGCTCCCGGCGTTGATGCAGTAACCGTAGCCACCACCTGGCAGGGGTTGCAGCTGAATGTCAGGCCTGCCGGGTATGTCCAGTTGAATGGGCCGGGATTGGTAACAAAGGATGGCCCTAAGTCCGTTGTGGACATACTGGTGGTACAAATAGGAACCGAAAACTGGGCCCGGCTTTCCACGCCAGTGAGGAGCAAAAGCATCAGGGCCACAAATTGTGGCAGTCGATACAGTTTCATGTCCAGCCGGACTGCTAAGGCTGTTCGTTGCGAGTGCATTTTCGCATCGGGAAAGAGGGAAAAAAGATTCATGGCACGAAGTTTAAAAAAACTGAGTTTTAGCCTTTATGAGACATCTCGTGCATGAAATTGCAGCCGTAATAAGGATAAAGAGAAATTTATTCCGTGAATGCCGCCCTTTTTTCAGGGAAGGGCGGGGATTTTCCAGGTAAGAGAAAGGCCTGGCGTACTTCGCGGGAGAAACTCTCAAGCTTCCTTAAACACCCCGAACTCAATCAGTGTAGCATACCCGTTTTCGTGCGACACTACCGGCTTGCCTTTTAGTTTTTTACTCAACATTTCCACCAGGCTGGCGCCGAAGGAGGTGCTGCTTTTCGAAGACTGCGCGCCAGCCTTGCCTACGCCATTGTCGGCGACTGTGAGGTTAAGCTTACCGCTGTCATTTTTCCATAGGGAGATCTCCACCTGCCCGGAGCGGCCATCGGGGAAGGCGTATTTCAGGGAATTCGTCACCAGCTCATTGATGATCAACCCCAGAGGGATGGCCGTATCTACATCGAGGCGCATGGGCTCGAGATGGTAGATGATCTGCACGGGGCCGTCTTCCATCCCGAAAGAATCGAGCAGGGTGTCGCCGAGGTTGTGCAGGTAGTCGCGCATTTCAACAGCGGCAAGATTATCGCCCATGTACAGCTTCTGGTGGATGAGGCTCATGGCCTCCACCCGGTTCTGGCCTTCGCGTACAGCGTCGAGCGCCATTTCGTCTTTGATGTGGCGGGATTGAAGGTGCAGCAGGCTGGACAATACCTGCAGGTTGTTTTTTACCCGGTGGTGGATCTCCTTGATCAGGAACTCTTTCTCCTCATTGCGCTTGCGCAACTTGCGGGCCAGCCGGAACAGCAAAGCACCGGCTGCCAGGGCTATTCCCAAAATACCCGTGATCAGCCAAAAACGGACACGCCCTTGCTGAAGCGCTTCCTGTTGTTTGGCGATGGTGGCTTCCTTTTTCTCGGTTTCGTACTTGGTGCTGATGTCTTCGACTGCCCTAAATCGCTCGGCATTGGTAACGCTATCGTGATTTACGAGGTAGGCTTCGAGGGCCAGCAGGGCTTTGGCAGTATCGTGGAGCTGGTTTCGGAAAATGGCGTATTCCCGGAAATAAAGATCTTGCAGAATGTCGTAATCTTTCAGGCTATCCGCCAATACAATTGCCTTGTTGTTATAGTCAATGGCCCTTTCGGGATCCTTTGCGTCGGCATATATACGGCCCAGGTTGGAATAGCCTGTAAGGATACCGTCCAGCCGGCCGATCTCCTGGGCCACCTGGATGTATTTCCGGTTAATTTCGATGCACTCCTCGTTGGGCAGGCCTATCGTTTTTGCTATGGACGCCAATGCGGAATACCCATCGATGAGCAGCCTTTTGTCGTTCAGTTTTTCCGCCAGTTGTACTGTTATACTGTAATAGTAATGCGCGGAATCTGTTACCGACATATCCTCGTAAGCGCCGCCGAGCAATCGAAAGACATACGCCATGCCTCGCTCGCTACCCAGTTCTTTTTTAATCTTCAAGGCTTTGCGGTAATAGTCGATAGCGAGCTCGCATTTGTTCAGGTATTCGCAATAGACCTCTCCGATCCCTTGATAACTCCTGGAGATGCCATCTTGATTCTCCAGTTTTTCAAACGTGTGCAGGGCATCGAAGTGCATGGCGATGGCCTTCTCATACTGCGACTGGTCCTGGTAAATATAAGCCAGCGTACTCTGGGAAATGGCTTTGGGTTTCCCTATGCCGTGTTGATCGCTAAACTCGACTGACTGCTGGTGGTAGTACACGGCAGAATCGAGCGCTGATTGATAGTAATACCAATTACCTGTATTACTCAGCGTACCGGCGTATCCTTCCAATATCTTGCTCCTGTCTTCCTGGCCGCTGTTTTTCATTAAAGCTTCATATTCGCGGCGGGCCAGCTGGTTGTAATACCTCGATGAGTCAAAATTGGAAGCGATGAGGTGGATGACGCCGATATCTTTAAACGCAGAGGCAAGGGCCAGGCGGTTTCCCGTTTTCCTGCTCAAACGCTCAGCCTGAGAAGCATAATCCCGCGCCTTGCCCAGGTCGGAATTCAAATGGAGTTTCACCAGTTGGTTCAGCACTTCGATCTTTTCATTGCCGTCGGAGAGCGTAGGGAGCAGGGCGGCAAGGCTGTCTGCAACGGTTCTTTGCGCCAGCGCCCATTGTGACAAGAACACTATGGCCAGGATAAAGCTTGCTTTTTTGTTCATGGGAGAACAGGATATTAATGTGCGCATAATTGCATGTTAAGAGCTATTCAGGCGCTCCTCAGCCTTTTCATCAGTTCATCCCTGTAACTTTTGCTGAACGGGATCTGCTTTTTATCAATGTACAGATACATTTCCCCGATTTCCTCCACATGCTCCAGGTTGATCAAATAGGAGCGGTGCACACGCATAAACGAAGGCATTTCTTCGAATGTTTCGCTGAATTTGCCCAGCGTTTGCGTTACCAGGAATTCCCTGTCATGGGCCACTACCCTGCAGTAGTAATCGTCGGCTTCCACCCAGAGGATATCTGCAAAGAACAGGCGTACCATACGGCCTTTGGCCTTAATAAAAAGGCGGTCTTTTAGCACATAGGCATTGTTATTGTCGTTCTCTTCAGGTTCACGCCTTTCTTCCCGTGCCGATTGCGCGACGGCCAGCTCAATGGCGTGTTTCAGGTCGCGCCCCCGGAAAGGCTTAGACAAAAAAGCATCCGGCTGTACCGCCTTGGCCTGGCGGAAGGTGGCGTCGTCCGAATTGCTGGTCAGGAAGATCAGGGGCAGCCGTAGCCTTTCCCGCATCCTCCGCGCAGTTTCAATTCCATCCCACTGCCCCTCCAGCTGTATGTCCATCAGCAACAGGTCAGGGGGCAATTTGCCATCCAGATGCCTGATAGCTTCCTCACCGCTGGCTTCCGGCCCCAGTACGGCATACCCCATTTCCGAGAGCCGCCCCAGCAGGTCGGCGCCGATGATTGGGTCGTCTTCTACGATGAGTATCCTGATCTTTTCCATCCCTTCAAATATAAGAAATGGATATCAATCATGGCATGCCTGAAGTACATTGTTCAGGCGTAAAAAACCGATTTATTGCAGGGCGGTTTACACTCCGGCAGCCTCCGTTTTCTGAAGGAAGCTGTCGTAAATATACACCAGGATATTGCTCCCTGCATACGCCAGTACGACCAACAACAGATACTTCATAAATGCCGGAATGGCAAAGTTGGCCATGATCATAGCCAGCACGCCCAGGGAAAGGGGGAGCACTGCATTAGCCAGAACGTAATGTTTCACGTTTTTCTCCAAAGCAAATACATCTCGTTCCTGACACATCGAGCCTAATACAAACACCAGAAAATACGGGATCAGCCTTTCTCTCTGAAATTCCAGAAAACCCGAGTGGAACCACCCCGTCAGGCCGGCGCCTGAAATGGCCATGCTATATGCCACCCCTATGAGCAACGTAAGAACCACACCCGTACCAAGAGACGATCCAGCTGTTTTCCAGGACCGGCTCGTATACGATCCCTGCGTGCACTACAACGACGAGGAAAATGGCCAATGTCCGGAGATGGCCCAGAAAATAAATACGTTCTTTCATGATCGCGGTTTTACATCTTTTAATAATGTAAAGGCCCCGCCAAAAGGAATGCGCCGCTAATCAAGAAACAGGCAAAACCTGTCAAGTTTGGAGCAGGCGTGTAAACTATGACGCGAGGGTATAAATTTTGACGCAGCCCCGCAATATTTGTATCTTAGAGCTTGTTAGGAGGCCGCTTTTGGAGATAAAAAGTGTCAATTTTTTGAAGAGACAAGGCGCTTTTTGAAGTTCGTACCCAAAGGTACGGACGAAAAGAGCAACGCAGTATCCTCAAAAAGGGACGTATTTTAGCCCAAAGGGGGGCCTCTAAACAAGCTCTTAAGGGATATTTCGAATCAAGCGTTCTTAGCATGCCCGATGCGCCCTTTTCCGACAATGCGTTCTTAGAAATGGCCACGCAAGTAGCCGAACAGCATTTATCAAACGAGCAGTTTGGCGTTTCTGAACTGGCGCGCGAAATCGGAATGAGCCGCTCTAACTTATTGAGGAAGGTCAAAAAACTGACGGGCCTTTCGGTGAGCCAGTTTATCCGGCAACTGCGCCTGAAACGCGCCATGGAGCTTTTGAAACAGAACGCCTTCACCGTATCGGAGATCTCCTACCAGGTGGGGTTTGGCAGCGCTTCCTACTTCATCAAATGCTTTCGCGAATTTTATGGTTACCCGCCCAGTGAGGCAGGGAAAAGGGATGCGGACGAAAGCAGCCCCCACCTGCCTGGCCAATCGCACCAACTGGTGGCGATCATGTTTACTGACATCGAAGGCTACACTGCGTTAATGCAACGCAATGAAGAAAAAGCGCTCCAGTTCAGGAACCGCCACCGGCAGGTATTCAACACCGTGACCAGTAAATACAAGGGAAGGATACTCCAGTACTACGGAGATGGGACCCTGAGTATATTCCAAAGTGCTATCGATGCGGTGAAATGCGGGGCCGAACTGCAACTGGCCTTCCGCTCGGGCCTCCGGATACCGGTCCGGGTCGGGATACATAGCGGAGACATCATCATCAGTGAAGAGGACGTCATCGGAGACGGGGTCAACGTCGCTTCACGGATCGAATCGCTGGCCGCTGCCGGCAGTGTTTTCATCTCCGGAAAAGTCTATGATGAAGTCAAGAACCAGCAGGGCATTCAGGCTGCTTCTCTGGGCACTTTCGAGTTCAAAAATGTAGATAAACCTATCGAGGTGTTCGCCGTCACCAACCCCGGCCTGGTAGTGCCCAGAAGAAGCCAGCTGTCGGGAAAGCTCAAAAGCGGATCCCCCTCTGGCAGAAAGGAGCGATGGCCGAAACTGAGAAATGCCGGGGCCGTATGGGGACTGGCCCTACTGCTTGCCCTTACTGCCGGATACCTGGCCTACAGACAAGGCCTGTTTAAAAAGGCCGCCTCTGTCGATCAAGCCATAAGTGAAAAATCCATTGCCGTCCTGCCGTTCATCAACGACAGCAATGATTCCACCAATCTGTATATCATCAACGGGCTCATGGAATCCATCCTGAACCACCTGCAAAAGATCGGGGGCCTCAGGGTCATTAGCCGAACGTCCGTTGAGAAGTACCGGAATACGAGAAAAACGATTCCCGAGATCGCACAGGAATTGGGAGTCCATTACTTCGTAGAAGGCAGCGGGCAAAAGATCGGCGATCATATCCTGCTGAATATCCAATTGATCGAAGCGCCGGGCGACCGGCATTTGTGGTCCGAACAATACCGGCGGGAAGCAGCGGATGTCTTTAGCTTACAGCTGGAAGTCGCTAAAAAGATCGCAGATGAAATTAAGGTTATCATTACTCCTGAAGAAGAAAGGAGGCTCGACGATGTGCCAACCGATAACCTGGAAGCATACGATACTTTTTTGAAAGGGCTCGACTGGTCCTACAAAAGGAATCGCGAGGGGTGGGAAAAGGCCATCTCCTATTATGAGCAGGCTATTGAGCTCGACCCGGAATTCGCTCAGGCCTATGCCAGCCTCGCCGTTGCCTACTTCTTTCTGGATTATTACCACACGAACAAGCTGTATTCAGAACAGATCAACCAGTATGCAGACAAAGCGCTGCTGTACGCCCCACAATCGCCGCAGAGCCTGATCGCCAAAGCCTTATTTTACATCCATCAGGGAGAATATGCCTCGGCTCTTCCGCACCTCGAAAAAGCCCTGGAATACAACCCGAACTCCGCCCTGGCCATCAATATCCTTTCCGACTTCTACACCCGCTTTGTGCCCAATACGGAAAAATACCTGGAGTATGCCCTGAAAGGTATCCGCATAGACATCGCATCCAACGATTCTTCAGCGGCCAGTTTTATCTACCTGCATGTCAGCAATGCCTTTGCCCAGTCAGGCTTTGTGGAAGAAGCGGAAAAGTACATCGACAAATCGCTGGCATACGATCCGGACAACCTGTATGCCGCCTATGTAAAAGCTTATATCCTCTATGCCAGGGACCAGGATCTGGCCCAAACCCGGGCAATGCTTCTGGAAACGCTGAAAAGAGGCCCCGGACGGCTGGATGTCATGCAGGAAGTAGGTAAGATCTGTTATTTCATGCGGGATTATGAGGAAGCCTATCGCTACTACAATGAGTTCGCACAGATCAGGGAGGCTCAGAACCTGGATATCTTTCAGGTTGAAAATGCAAAAATTGCCATGGTAATGCGGAAAATGGGTAAACACGCTGAGGCAACAAAATACATGCAGCGCTTTCGGGATTACACGGAAAAGGACCAGTCGATCTACAAAGCGCTCAACAGGGCCATGATCGCGGCCTATGATGGGAACACCCAGGCGGCGATCCAACATATCCAGGAATTTTCAGAAGAAGGTAATTACCATTACTGGATACTCCTGTTTTTGGAAATAGACCCCCTGATGGATGAAATAAAAACCCTCCCTGCATTCAAGGCAACCATGCGAAAGATCGAAAGGAAGTTCCGGGATCGCCATGATCGTATGAAAGCAAAGCTGGAGGAACAGCATTTGATATAATCCCCTCCAGGCAAACTCTTAAAAAAAAATATGAATCATCCCGAATTCTAGCAATTGTACCTGCGGCGAAC
>JACJYE010000025.1 GCA_020636255.1 Lewinellaceae bacterium | reverse complement strand
AGGAGTGACGGTGCTTTTTCTCTTTGGAGCCATTCCGGGGTGCCAACCATCCCAGGATGGCTCTATTTTAAAGCCAGAAGGCTTCCTTGCCTGGGATTCTCGTGGCAATCGGCAGGAAAAGAACTAAAAGTGTTATTTTAGCATTCCATAAGAAAACACATTTCGGCATGATAAACTGGAAAGGCCGCATCCATACGAATGATGAGATTTTGCTCGGCAAGCCGGTGATCAAGGGGACCAGGATATCGGTGGAATTTATCCTGGAGCGCCTGGCCAATGGCTGGACAGAGCAGGAAATCCTGGAAAACTATCCGAGGTTGACAAAAGATGGCCTGCAGGCTGTGTTTTCTTATATCTACAAATGTATGAAGGATGGTATGCTGTATTTCCCCAAAGTGAACAGAGCATAGCCACTGACGAAAACCAGGTCCGGCAACGGAAAATATAAGACTGTAAGGTATTGCCATCGCAATCCCGGAGTTTGTCTCTACGGCAGCCGTTAAGCTGTCCGGGGGCGTACAGTACTGGGGGAGGAAATTAACCGCTGTAGCCAGCTAATTTTTCCAATATTTGATGAATTAAGTATATTTCCTATCTGATTTTAGCACCTCTAGATAGCTATGGCGAAGGAAATCAAAAAGGGGGTCGATCTGAAAGCTGCCGAGCGCTCTAAACCACAAGGCCTCAACTACCTTTTGGCCGTTGCTATTAATGACTACGAACACCATCCTAAGCTTTCCAATTGCGTGCGCGACGCCGAACGGCTGTTGAAGGTGCTGCAGGATAGATATAGCTTTCGCCCGGAAGAAACTACCATGCTCTTCGATAAGGATGCCACAGCGGCCAATTTGCACAAAAGCCTAGTGCTGTTAAAGCGCAAGGTAACGGCTCAGGATAATGTCGTCATATATTTCTCCGGGCATGGCTTTTTTGACCGCGATGACCAGACTGGGCATCTTGTCCCGGTTGAAGCCCAGGAAGGTGCTGTTTGGCAGTTTTTCTCCAACGCCAACCTCGTAAACCGCATCCGGGCGATCAATAGCTTCCATACCTTCCTGATCGTCGATAGTTGTTTTTCAGGCTCTTTATTCGCCAGTAAGGAAGTAAGCGCTACCCCTTTTGCCGAAAAGGTGGAGGGGCTGCCCTCCCGCTGGGCCCTGGCTGCCGGGCAGATCGAAAAGGTGGAGGATGGCTTACATGGCGATCATAGCCCCTTCGCTAAAGCCCTGCTGGCTTTCCTGGAAAAGAACAGCAGCCCTCTGGTGCCTGTTTCTGATCTCATTCAGCACGTCAAACGCGTCACCCCGCACAATGCCAGGCAGACGCCGGTGGGTGGGGTACTGTTCCAGGCCGGGGATGTGGGCGGGGAGTTTGTGTTCCACCTGAAACAGGATGAGGCGAAGGCCTGGGCGGAAGCAAAGCGATTGAATACGCTGTCTTCTTACGACGACTACCTCGACGCTTACCCCCAAGGGCGCCACGCTGAAGAAGCCGAGGAACGCATGGAAGCCCTGGATGAGGAAAATGCCTGGAAGCAGGCGGTTGCCCGGGGCACTTTACCGGGATTTAGCAAATATTTGCGCGCCTACCCGGCCGGGAAATATGCGGAGGAAGCCCGAAAGAAGAAACAGGAATTGAAAGCCGGGCCTGAGCCGAGACCTAAGCCAATAATGGCAAAAAAGGTGGAGGAGCCCCCGCCAAAACCAACGCCTCCACCCAGGGAAAAGCCCGCAGAAAAGAAGCAGCACATTGCCCTGAAGAATATGGTTTTTATAGAGGGCGGTTCCTTTGAGATGGGGGATTTGTTCGGGGATGGACCGGGGGATGAGAAACCTATCCACAGGGTGAAAGTCAGTGATTTTTATCTGGGCGCCTGTACTATAACCTTTGAAGAATACGACGCCTTTTGCCAGGCTACTAAAAGAGATAAGCCAGATGATAGCGGCTGGGGCCGTGGGTACCGCCCAATGATCAATGTGAGCTGGTTCGATGCGGTGGAATACTGCAACTGGCGTAGTAAGCAGGAAGGGCTGGAGCCTTGCTTTCAATGGACAAAAGAAGTGGTTGAGGAGAAATCTTTTTTTGGGCTAATCAAAGGACGGAAAGAAATAGAAAAAATTTATTGCGATTTTTCGCTGAACGGCTACCGCCTCCCCACCGAAGCGGAATGGGAATACGCGGCCCGCCAGCAAGGGCAGAAAGTGCGCTTTGGCAACGGTAAGGATATCGCCGACCCGGCGGAAATTAATTATGATGGTAGCAAAGAGTGCAAAGTATCCTATTCCCAAGTCGGCGCCTACCGGGGAAAAACAACTCAGGTAGGCAGCTTCGCCCCCAACAGCCTTGGCCTTTATGATATGAGCGGCAATGTCTGGGAATGGTGCTGGGATTGGTACGGTGATTATCCTTCTTCTGCCCAAACAAATCCCCTCGGCCCGGACAGCGGCTCCGACCGGGTTCTTCGTGGCGGTTCGTGGGACGACGGTCCCGCCGGCGCCCGTTGCGCCTATCGCTACGGCAACGTCCCGGACCACCGGAACCGCGTCAACGGTTTCCGTCTTGCCAGGGCGGGTCGTTAGTTTCTGACTTTTTTACCTTTTTACAATAGAATGTAAGCACGGCATGCCTCGCTCTTTCCTTCCCGTGGAATACCCTTCGTTAAGCCTTCATTTATTCCACAGGCCCAGGCCCAGCACACTGGAAGGGCTCACCTTTTAGAGGGTTTGGGTGATGCGGCGCCGTTCCATCTGTTTCAGGTGTTTCACCTGTTTCACCCTGAAACACCTGAAACAGGGTGAAACAGTATGCCCCCTCCTCCCCTATTTACCCCATCCTATAAATCAACACATGCAATTGCATAAATATTCATGCAATTGCATTATATTAGCGCCAAATAAAGCGACATGGCAAAAACCAAACGCGAAGACATGACCACTGTAATGATCCTGAAGGAACAGCACGCCAAAATCAAGGCGATCGCAGAACGCGAGGGAAAAAAAGTGGAACGGGTCGTTCAGGAAATCATTGAGAAAGGCCTGGAAAAAATGAACTAGGTAAAAAAAAGGCCCTGTAAGGCCCTGCTTAAATAAGAAGTTTCTTCATCATGACTTTTCAGTCCATTTTCTTACCCCTTAGCTACCCCTTGAGGTATTTTGCATTTTGCAATGCCCTGACAATCAATGGGGTGGTGCTAATAAAAGTGGTCCCACCAGGATTCGAACCTGGATCTTAGGCTCCGGAAACCTACATTCTATCCCTTGAACTATGGGACCAATCCAACTCCAACCCACCTTTACATGAAGGTACGCCGGGTAAAAGCGGATGCAAAGATACCAAAGCCGGGCCATTGGCGCAAATCCCCCCGCAGGTTTTTATCGAAGGCTGGCGGATTTCTGTACCTATTAAGTTTTGGTTAAACCGGGCTCATCTCAACCCCTTGTGCAACAGCCTCTTGTTTAATATTTAAGCAACTATTGTTAAACCTAAAGACAGTGCCATGAAAATATTCCTTTGGGCCATCGTTTTAGCTCTGACGGCTTGCTCCTCACCCCGTGGGGCACAGAACGGAACCCCTTCTGCTCGTTCCGATAGGGACAGCACCAGTACGGACATCTCTGAGAAAGCCGAGTATAACCCCGATAAAGTGTCCAGCAGGGAAGTGCCTCAGGCCCTCAACCTGCGCGATTACCTGGCCCGGGTGCCGGGGGTTATGGTCGACGGTTACAACGTCAGCATCCGCGGTGGTGGGCCGCCGCTGTTCGTCATCGACGGCGTGCAGGCGGGCCGGAGCCTCGCCCAGGCAGAAAGCCTCGTCAGCGTTCACGACATCGACTACGTGGAAGTGTTGAAAAGCCCTACCGACCTCGCTATGTACGGACGGCTGGGTGGCAACGGGGTTATCCGGATCTTTACGAAAAAAGGGGAATAACATACTCACTTCCGCATCGCATCCACCGGGTCCATTTGCGAGGCGCGCAGGGCGGGGATGAAACCGGAGATAACGCCTACGACCGCTGAGACCATCACGCCCAGCACCATATTGCCGAAAGAGAGATACATATCGAAATTGATGATATTGGACAGGATGGTGATGACAGCCGCTACCAGTAACAGGCCCACAGCGCCGCCTATGAGGCAAAGGATAATGGATTCAATGAGGAACTCGGAGAGGATGGCGTATTGCTTGGCCCCGAGCGCCTTTTTGATGCCAATAATATTGGTGCGTTCCTTGACGGATACGAACATGATGTTGGCAACGCTTACGATGCCGACCAGCATGGCAAATAAGCCGATCACGATACCGATGAGGTTGAGCACGCTGAAAAAGCTGTCGAACACGCTGGAGATCATCGATAGCTCGTTGAGAGAGAAGTTGTCTTCTTCCTTGGGTTTGAGGCGCCGCTTGGCGCGCAGGATGCCGCGGATCTCGTCTTTCATCTGCCCCATAGTGATCCCCTCGACAGCCTTGGCGTTGACGGAGGTGTCGAAGATCTGGGTCGCCTTGAGGTTGGCCAGGCTACGGGCATTGGTATAGGACACCAGCACGCATTCGTCAAAATCCAATGGGTTGAGCAGGTCGTCCCCTGCCTTTTCGATCACGCCGATCACTTCGTAGTTACGCCCCATCATCTTAACGCTGCGCCCTACAGGGTCTATATTGCCGAAAAGCTCTTCTGCTACCTTATAACCTAACAGGATCTTGGGAGCGCCATAGTGGTATTCTGCCGGTGAAAAATACCGCCCTTCCTCGAATTCCAACTGGAACATCTCGCTAAACTCAAGGGAGGCCCCGATCAGCACAGCCCCTTCTACGCTGTTCCCACTAAATTTCACGGTCTTAAAACCGATCACCACATGGTAGGAGACCATCTGAGCGGTCTTTGCCTTGGCCAGAATGGCCTTGTAATCTTCGTAATCCGGGTTGGGGCGTTTGATGAGCTTCCACCAGGTGCCACTGGCATCGGCCCAGGGCCATTTCTTGACGTACACCACGTCATTGCCCAGTTTTTCAAGGCTGCCCCGCACATTGTCCTCCAGAGAGTCAACGGCAGAAAGAACCCCGATAATGCAGAATATGCCTATGGAGATGCCCAGCAGGGAGAGGAAGCTCCGCATAGGGTTGGAGCGCAGCTGCTGAAAGGCCTGGGCCAGGGCTTCGAAGAATACGCGTAAGACGATCATAAGCAGATTTTCCGAGCTAGCTTGTACCCGCCGAAGGTAACACCTGCCTGCCGGATTCCACAATCCATTCGATGAAAGGCAGGGTTTTTTCTGCCAAAATACATTACCACAGGCCCTGACATACCTCGCACCCTGTACCTTATACCTATCAAGCTCTGTAACTGCCGAACAAACTGCGAAACCGCATCTGTAAAACGCCAAGTATGGCTTCCTTCACAATGCCTTTCGACATTTTGGAGATGCCTTCCAGGCGGTCGGAGAAGGTGATGGGCACTTCTTTTATAGGGAACCCCAATTGGTAGGTAGCAAACTTCATCTCGATCTGGAAAGCATAACCCACAAAACGGATCTTATCCAGGCCGATCGCTTCCAGCACTTTGCGGTGATAACAGATAAACCCGGCGGTGGGGTCCTTCACCGGCATCCAGGTGATGAGGCGGACGTAAAGGGAAGCCCCCATCGAGAGAAAGACGCGGTCAAATGGCCAGTTCTCCAGCTTGCCCCCTTTGACGTAACGCGAACCTACTGCAAGCCCCGCACCACCTTCCGCACAGGCGGCATACAAGCGCATCAGGTCGTTGGGGTTGTGCGAAAAATCGGCGTCCATCTCAAAGAAGTAATCGTACGAACGCTCCAGGCCCCAGCGAAAGCCGGCGATATAGGCCGTGCCGAGGCCTTGCTTGCCGGAGCGTTCCAGCAGGAACAGGCGCCCTTCGTAACGCTCCTGCTGCTGCCGGACAAGGCCAGCCGTTCCGTCGGGTGAACCGTCGTCTACGATGAGCAGGTGGAATGCCTTCTCCAGAGAAAAGACCGTCTCGATCATCCGGACGATGTTTTCTCTTTCATTGTAGGTTGGAATGATGACTAAACTATCCGTCAAAGCTTGGTGCATGTTTACTGAAGGGCTCAAAGATAGATTAATTTTTCGGCACGCAGTATACCTTCTACCCCGCTCCCCTACTCTTCCCCGACAAAATCGGCTACGCGCTGTATGACGCCGGGGTCTTTCATCAGCAGGTAATGGCCCAGGCCGTCGGAGGCCAGCATAGATGCGTTGTCCCAGGCTTCGAAGGTGGCCATGCCTTCCGCAAAGGGCACTACGGCATCCTGTTTGTCGTGAACGATGAGGGATCTGCGAACCTGCATCAGGCCATTGGCCCGGCTTAGGTTGGCATGCTCAACCGGGAACTGCACCTTGCGCTCGATGTAGCGGAAAAAATGGCGCGCCGCAGGGGGCGGAACATTGAGGGTTTCGATCGCATCGTTGAGCACTTTATCGATACTGTTGGGCACGCCGATGAGCACCAGTTTTTCTACCCGGATGGACGGGTCGAGTTGCGACAGCGTAAAAACGGTGGAGGCGCCGCCAAACGAATGGGTGATAATGCCGTATGCGCCGCCGGCCTGATTGAGCACGGCCCGTACTGCGCCGCCGAAGTGTAATAAGTTGGTGCGCCTGCCGTCAGAATTGCCGTGCGCGGGCCCGTCGAAGGCCACTACGCGAAAGCCTTTATTCAGCAAGGGAGGCACAAAGGCACGCAGGGCCGTACCCCTCGACTCCCAGCCGTGCACCAGCAAAACAACCTTTTCACCACTACCCCATTCGTACCCCTTCAGCATTTCCCGGCCGTACAGGAATTCAAAGACGCGTGCGCTTTCCAGCAGTTCGTCCGATGACTTATGCTTGGCCCTTATACGGGGTGTCGAAAAAAAACGATAGGCGACACGCGCTGCCGGGCGTGGGAAAATATACCCAAGGGTGCCGAAAAGAAAGCGGGCCGGGCGCAAGGCCAGTGGTATGGCCCGCGGTGGTTCCGGCAGCCGCCCCGATGTGTCGGATGACAGGTGTTCGATCTTTTTTAAAGTTTCCATGATCGGGTGGTTTGGGAGGTTATGGCCTCAATTCTTCAATAAGGCGCAACAGCAAACGGGCCATTGCGTCAAAGTAAGTGATGTCTTTATACAGTTGCGACAACATGATGCCGCCTTCCAGCGTGCCGATAAACTGGCGGGCAAAGGTATAGGCATCAGCCTCAGGGTGTACTTCTCCCCGCTGCTTCCCCTTTTCTACCGTGTGGGCGATCCGCGACTGCCATTCGTCGAGCACTTCCATGACGCGTTGGCGCAACTGCTCGTTATTGTCATCCGCATCAATAGCTGTATTCTGTATGGGGCAGCCGCCCTCTACCGGCGGGTGCAAGACGTGTTCCTTATAAAAATAAACTACCGCTTTAAGTTTGTCCAACGCATGGTCGATCACGCGGGTGCGCTCCTGGATCTGCCGGGAGACGCGCTCCACTGCAAAATCGAATGCCTGCATGGCGATCTCCTCTTTGCTCTGAAAATTGCCGTAGATACCGCCTTTAGACAGCCCGGTCGCTTTTAGAATGTCCTCCATTGAAGTGCCGGCAAAACCCTTTGAATTGAACAAAATAGACGCTTTTTCCAAAATATACCGCCTGGTATGGTCCGCTTTTGGCATAACTCGCTTTTGTTTTTTCCTTCAAAAATAAACCAATCGGTCTTTTTTTCAAAATACCGGAACAGAAAAGTATCCGGAAGCGTTCTGCGTAAATAGGCATGTACCCTAAACCAATTCGTAACGTCAAAAATTTAAAACTCCCTCTAAACGATATACCTTTGCCGGGCTATGAACGAAGTTTATCTGCATACGGGTACTAACCTGGGCAACCGCGCAGCCAACCTGAAACAGGCCAACCGATGGGTAGCCAGAGAGATCGGCGCCATCGCCAAAACCTCCAGGATATACCACACGGAAGCCTGGGGGATCACGGACCAGCCTGATTTCCTGAACCAGGCCCTGCTGGTGCATACCCGGCTTGGGCCCTTCGAAGTACTGGAAAAGATACAGCAGATCGAACGGCGCATGGGCAGGGTCAGAGAGGTAAAATGGGGAGAACGCATCATCGACATCGACATCCTTTTCTTCAATGACGAAGTGCTGGATACGGATGCGCTGACCATCCCCCACCCCTACCTGCACTACCGCAACTTCGTACTGGCGCCGCTTTTGGAGATCGCCCCCCAGCTCGTTCATCCCATCTTCCGCAAGACCATCACCGAATTGGCCGACGCATCGGAAGATAGCCTGACGGTTGGCGTTTTCAGAGGATAATTTGCCCCAG
This sequence comes from Lewinellaceae bacterium, assembly GCA_020636255.1. Taxonomy (GTDB): domain Bacteria; phylum Bacteroidota; class Bacteroidia; order Chitinophagales; family Saprospiraceae; genus JACJYE01. The sequence goes on along the minus strand of JACJYE010000025.1, from coordinate 857 downwards.
CAACATAAGAGCATGTCAAATACTCCGCTTCCTTACAATTTCATCGTGGTGGAGGGCAACATTGGCGCCGGAAAGACCACCTTGTGCCGCATGCTGGCCCGCGATTTCGGCTGCCGCCTCATCCTCGAACAGTTTGCCGACAACCCCTTCCTGCCCCATTTTTACAAGAACCCGGAACGTTACGCCTTCCCGGTAGAGCTGTTCTTCATGACGGAACGCCACAAACAGCTGCAGGAAGAGCTCGCTCAACGCGACCTCTTCCAGGAAACCATCGTTTCGGATTATTTCTTTTTTAAGACCCTGCTGTTCGCACGCAACAACCTCAAAGAAGAGGAATACCGCCTCTTCCAACGGCTGTTCAATATCCTCAACGCGTCCTTTCCCCGGCCAGGGCTGCTCGTTTACCTGCACCGGTCGGTCGACAACCTCATCGGCAATATTCGCAAAAGAGGGCGCGAATACGAACAGGATATCTCGGCCGGTTACCTGCAGCAGATCCAACAGGCTTACTTCGAATTCTTCAAATCCAACGAGGCCCTGCCGGTCCTCATCATCGACATCGAACAGATCGACTTCCTCAACAACCACACCCATTACCAAAAGCTGCTCGACTGCATGTGCAAAGCCTACGAACCGGGAGTGCACAGGGTCAGGGTTTTCTGAATGGCAAATGTTGCCTCGGGCCCCAAGCCAGGGCAATCGCATTTGGTTTTATACTATGCTAATCACAGGGCCTCCTGGATTTTGCCCGATCTCCTTCGTTCATTTTTTGGGCGGCCAAAAAACGAACCAAAAAAGCCGCCGCCGGCGCAGCTTTGGCCGAAGGACGACGTAGTTGGCCTGCATCTGCGCGCTCA
>JACJYE010000024.1 GCA_020636255.1 Lewinellaceae bacterium | reverse complement strand
AGGCGGCTGTCGTCTTCGTAAAAAGCAGCGATGCGCTCGTCGAGGAACCCTCCGTCGAACACCTGCTCGGGCAGCACCTTGTCGTAGGCCTGCTGCACGGCGGCCAGGGTCTTGCTGATATTGCCGGGGCGTATCTTGACGCCGGTTTCCCAGTAATAGTCCTTGCGGGGGGCCATCAGCAGGGGCAGGTGTTCCTGGTGCAGGCTATGGGTGTGGAAATCCTCGGCCACCCCGGTGATCTGTATTTTCCGGTTGCCCATAGTGAGGTACTGGCCCACCACTTCCTCCGGGGCCGCAATCCCCAGTTTGCGCAGTAAGGTCATATTGACCACCCCATTGCGGATGGTATCCGAGGGAGGGTACCACTTCCCCGCCAGCAGCTTCAGGCCGTAAGCTTCCTGATAGTCTTCGTCGCAGAATTTGAGGGTAATGGCGTAGGCCTCGTCTTCCGGGCGGGTGCCATACCGGAAGTTGGAAGCCCAGGTGTTGCCCGACATGGGCTGGTCGCTGCTGAAGCTCACCGTGCTGACGGTAGGGATCTGCAGCAGCTCCTGTTTGAGCGCCGTTTGCCGGGCTATGGAAGCGCTGTCGATACCGATGCCGAAAGTGTACACCAGGTCTTTAGAGAAACCCAGGTCGCGCGAACGGATATAGTCCAGTTGCATCAGGGTGATGATGGCCCCGATAATGAGCGCCTGGGCAATGACGAACTGAAGAATAACGAGGGACTTCCTGAGCGAGACGTTGCCGTGTTTGCCTTGTACGGATTGGCTGCGCAACGCTATGATCGGCCTGTAACTGGCCAGAGCCAGCGAGGGGTATAGCCCTGCCAGCAGGGTGACCAATACGGCCAGTACGGCCAGGAAACCCCATACAGCCGGATTCGTCAGGAACGGCATATCACCCGGAACGTCGGAGACGTATTTCAACAGGGGCGAGCAGAGCGCCGCCAGGTTGGCGCCCAGCAGTATGGCCAGCACGACGATGATGCCCGTTTCGCTCAGGAACTGCCCGGCCAGTTGTAAGCGTTGTCCGCCCAGCGTTTTGCGTACGCCTACCTCTTTGGCCCGCAGGGCCGACTGTGCTGTGGCGAGATTGATGAAATTGAAACAGGCCATGACCAGGATCAGGATGCCGATGCCGCTCAATATCCGCAGCCTGGATTTGCTGACCTGGTGGGTGCCCGAGTGCCCGTAACGTTCGTCGAAGTGCAGTTCAGAAAGGGGCTGCAGGATGTGCTTGCGGCTCTTGCGGCCATTGCGGCTTTTGTATTCCTCCGCCCCGACGCCGGCCAGGACACGCTGTGCAGCGTCCATCTGCCCGGGGTTGCGCAGCAGGGCATATACCTGGTTATTGGAACTGCAACTGCCCCAGGCGGTTTCGTCGTAGAACAGGTAATCGGGATAGGCCTTTACGGTTGCATAACTGCCCAGGAAAGGGATTGGGAAATCACAGTTGACGGGCAGGCCGGCTACCACCCCTTTGACCACGACAGGTATGAGGTTGTCGATAGTCATCTCCTGGCCTATCGCCTGCCGGGGGTCGTCGAAATACTTGCGGGCCCAGCGCTCCGTCAGGACGATGCTGTTGGGTTCGGCCAGGGCAGTGGCAGGGTCGCCGGCCAGCCAGTCGAGCTGAAAGACCTTGAAGAATTCGGGTTCGACAAAAAAGGCGGTTTCACCGTCTTCTGTGTTGAACTTTTTCAGGGGCGCGCCCCCGTTGGGGTTGGGTAGCGATAGGGTCCCCCAGAACTCTTTCACCCGGGCCATGGCCTCGAACTGGCTCACCTGCTCTTTCATAACGGCCATCGCGGGAATGGGCGTACACGCGGTATAGGATTCCCCTTCTTCGGCAGTCGACACTACCGATACCACCCGCACGATCCGATCGTAATTGGCGAAATTCTTGTTGAAGCTCAGCTCATAGCGCACCATCCGAAAAATGAGCAGGGCCGCAGCGATACCCACCGTCAGCCCGATGAGGGTCACGGCGGTATAGATCTTGTTCTTTCGCAGCGCTCGAAGCGCAATTTTCAGGTGATTTCGGATCATGGTTGTGGTGTTTGTCGGGATTTATGGGTTTTAGGTTACAAACTTTGCTGGTTACTTAGAGTTTATTTGGACCTCGTCTCCCCCTCTCCCAGTCACCCAGTCACCCAGTCTTTCCCTCTCTCTCCCAGCCACATGGAGGGCGATGTTTCAAAAGACAGTAAAGCAGCGGGGAGGCAAAGAATAGTCAGCATCAAAAACAAAGTTTAACAGTCGGGTGATGCCTCCCACGCCGGCGCCGGGTGCTTTGTGAATGGCCGGGAGAGAAATACCTTTCCACCTCTGGCGGGAACCCCCTCATGCTCTCCGTGTCTAAAATCAGGGCCCTTCAGAGTAGCCTCATGGTTTCATGGCCGGGAGCATCCTGGCTTAAGAACCATGAGACAATGAGGCCATGAAACCGCCCTGACAAGGCGCTGTCGTTACATTACTCGTGTCACAGAACTTATTAGCTAGCGATGGCTGCTGCTGCTGGCCACCGCCACATCTTCCCGGATGAAGCCGTCTTCGAGGGAGATCACCCGGGAACCGTATAGTGCATTTTTCTCATTGTGTGTCACCTGGAGAATGGTCATGCCCTCCTGGTGCAGTTGGGCGAACAAGTCCATGATCATCTCGCCCTGCGAAGTGTGGAGGTTACCGGTCGGCTCGTCGGCGAGCAGCAGCTTCGGCTTGCCGATGATGGCCCGCGCTACGCCGACCAGCTGCTGTTGTCCGCCGGAAAGCTGGTGCGGGAACAGGTCCTTCTTGGCAACGATGTTGAAGCGGTCGAGCACATCGGCGACCAGCGATTTTCGCTCAGAGCCTTTAATGCCCCGGTAGATCAGCGGCGTTTCGATGTTCTCGTACACCGTCAGCTCGTCGATGAGGTGATAGGCCTGGAATACGAAGCCGATGTAGTGCTTGTGCAGGCCCGTGCGCTTCTTTTCATTGAACTTGTGGACCGGCTCGTCAAAAAAGAGGTATTCCCCGTTGTCCGCCTGATCCAGCATACCCAGAATATTGAGCAGCGTGGTCTTGCCCGACCCACTGGGCCCCATGATGGTCACGAACTCGCCCTGCTGTACCTGCAGGCTGATGTCGCGCAACACCCAGGTTTTCAGCAGGCCGTTTTTGTAAAACCGTTCTATGTTGGCTAGTTGGATCATTTTTTGGCTAATTTATGTCTGTTATTAAGCATAGGGTATGCTCTATGCTACAAATACTGCCTAACCACATTCTCCGTCACCACCTGCCCGTCCAGCATCCGGATGATGCGGTTGCCGAACTCGGCGCAGTACTGCGAGTGGGTCACCATAAGGATGGTCGTGCCTTCCGCGTTGAGGGTCGAAAGGATCTTCATGACTTCCTCGCCGTTCGAGCTGTCGAGGTTACCGGTAGGTTCATCGGCCAGGATGAGCTTGGGTTTGTTGACGACAGCGCGGGCCACTGCCACGCGTTGCTGCTGCCCCCCCGATAACTGCTGGGGAAAGTGGTTGCGGCGGTGCATGATGTTCATGCCTTCCAGCAGTTCTTCGACGCGTTGGCGGCGTTGAGCGCTGGGCACTTTGGTGTATAACATGGGCAGTTCGATGTTCTCGAATACCGTTAGTTCGTCGATGAGGTTGAAGCTTTGAAAGACGAAGCCCAGGTTGTGTTTGCGGATGTTGGACCGCTTGCGCTCCGGCAGTTTGCCCACTTCCGTGCCATTGAAGAAATAGTCGCCGCCGCTCGGGCTGTCGATCATGCCCAGCACATTGAGCAGGGTGGATTTACCACATCCCGAGGGGCCCATCACCGAGACGAACTCGCCTTCGGCGATCTCGAGGTCGACCTCGTTCAGCGCTGTGGTTTCTACTTCGTCGGTCTGGTATATCTTTACCAGATTTTTGGTTTTAATCATCGCGGATAATTTTTAGAAATTATTTCAACACCAATACATCCTTGTCGCCAAAGTTGTCATAACTGGACGTGATGGCCACCTCACCCGGTTGCAGGCCTTCCAGCACTTCGTAGTAGTTAGGGTTCTGGCGGCCCAGCCTGATCTCCCTTTTTGCGGCGTTGCCGGTCGACGGGTCGATCACGTACACCCAGTTGCCACCGGTCTTCTGGTAGAAGCCGCCGCGGGCCAGCAACAAGGCCTGCTCTTCGGCGCTGAGCTCCAGCTTTACCGACAGGGTCTGGCCGCGTTTGATGGACGTGGGGAACTCGCCGACGAAGAACATGTCGGCCTCGAAAGCCCCATTGGCCACCTGCGGGTAGATCTTTTTGATCGTCAGCCGGTAGTGCTTTCCGGCGAACAGAAAGGAACCTTCCTGTTCGGGGAAAACCCTGGAGATGTAGAATTCGTCGATGCGCACCCGTACTTTAAAGGTGCTCAGGTCGTCGATCTGGGCAATCTGGGCTCCCCGGCTGATGGATTCGCCGAGTTCGGCTGCCAGGCCGGAGAGCTGGCCATCGATGGGGGCTTTGGCCACCAGATTATCCAGGCTTTGACGGGTGATTTCAAGGTTGCGTTGCATCAGGTCCAGGGAATTTTTCATTTGCTGTTCCTGGATCTCACTGGAAAGGCTGTCTTTTTCTATGGTCTTTTTCAACAGGGCCTTGCGGCGTACGAGGTTCTGGTACTCCACTTCCATCTCCTCCAGCTCGACCTTGGAGATGACCTGGTCGGCAGCCAGCAGGCGGTTGCGCTCGAGCCTCTTTCCCACCAGGGCGATGTTGTATTCGATATTGAGCATGGTCTCCTTGAGGTTGAGGCTTTGCTGGTCGCGCAGCAGGCTCATATTCTGTATCTGGCTGATCTGGTTGACGATGTCCGCTTCCTGGTTCAGGTAGGTCAGCTGCAGGTCGGGGTTGCTGAGCCGCAAAATGGGTTGCCCGGCGGTTAACATAGCGCCGTCCTCTACGAATTTTTCTTCCACCTTACCCCCTTCGTTGATGGCAATGACGACGCTGCGGATGGGCAGCACCACGCCGGTCACCGGGATGAACTCCTGGAAAACGCCCTGCCGTACCGTATCCAGCAGCAGCCGCTCCGTTTCGACGTTCAGTTTGGAAGAGCCGGCATCTTTGTATACAGACCAACCGAACCAGGCAACAGCGGCAATAATAACAGCGCCGATGGTGATACGCTGCCACGTCCAGGTCTTTTTTTCGATCTTTCTATCCATGATAATCTGGCCTTTCTTTTTCTTTCCTTCTTTTAGTCCAAGGGCTATGCCAAAATGACAAGTTGCTGATTATCATGAAAGTATAAAAAGGTATGCAAGCTGATAGTGTTCGAAACCGAACACTTGTGTGCGCTTTTATGGAAGCAGGCACAAAGGCTTTGTGATCCTTTGTGCCTGCTTTGTGAGGCTTCGTGTCATAAACCCCGTACAGCTCCTGCCCAAGTTCTAAAAAGCGCCGTGCGTTTTATTCTACCACAATTTTTTTCCGCACCACTCCCTGCCTGGTTTGCACCACCACGAGGTATATACCCGGAGGGGCATAGCGCAGATGCAGTTCGGCCAGCGGTTCCGGCCGGTTCAGCAGTTTCTGGTAGATCAGGCGCCCATCGATGCTGTAGACTTCGACAGCTTTGGCCTGCAGGCCGCCTGTGTTAAGGGTAAAGGAGCCGGAATTGGGGTTCGGGTACAGGCTCACCAAATGATCGGGAAGCAGCTCTTTTGCGCCGCTCAGGAATGGCACTACGGCCGTCAGCTCCGACAGGCAGCCGGAAGCGTCGGAAACGGTGACGGCGTATTCACCGGCAACCAGGTTGCTCAGGTCTTCCGTCTGCTCACCGTTGCTCCAGGAGATCGTATAGGGCGGCGTGCCGCCTTCGATGGCCAGGTCGATGCTGCCGGCGCCATCAGGGCCCACCTGGGGCTCGGTTTGGACGAAGAGGTTGAGGCAGGAGGCCAGGCTCCATATCTCCGCGCCGCGTTGGCCGTCATTGGCGGAGAAGTAGAGCTTGTCGTTGAAAAGGGTAAGGTAGTCCGGGCCCGAATCCGGCCCACCGGGGCGGATGTCGGCTACGATGGAGAGCGTGGTGTCGTTGTACTGCCAAAGCTCCCGCCCATAGGCGTCGGTGAAGGTAGAAAAGTACAGTTTGTCGTTGAATACGGCCAGGCTGCCGGGGTTGCTGGCGCCAGGGTTGAGGTCTTCGGTCAGCGTAACTTCGCCGGTGGCCGCGTCATAGTACAGCAGCTCTGCATTGACAGAGGAGGAATACCGGCCGTTGAAAAACAGCTTGTCGTGGTAAACCATGAGGTATTGCGGATTGAGGTTGCCGGCTATATCGGTGCGTTGCGTGGCCATGCCCGTTGCCGGGTTGTAGCTGTAAAGGTCGTAGGACAGGCTGGGCCGGTAAGCGCTGAAATAGAGCTCCCCGTTGTAGGCGGCAAACCAGTCGGGGTAGCTGTCTTCTTCGCCGGGGTTGATATCTGCCGCCAGGCTGGCCTGTCCGGTGGCATCGTCGTATTTCCAGAGTTCCGCTCCGGAAAGGCCGTCATTCGCGCGGAAGTACAGCACATCTTCAAAAACGAACAGGGCTTCGGCCTGGCTGGCGCCGTTGGGGTTGATGTCCTGCAGCAGGTTAAATGCGTCGGCCGCCGGGTCGTAAACGAAGAGCTCCCTGCCCGCCGTTTCGTCGTCGGCGCTGAAATACAGCTTGTCGTGATAGGCCGTGATATCGGTGATATGGCCGCTCTGGCTGGGGGTGATATAGGACGTAGCTCCGATCTGCCCCGTCGTTTCGTCGTAGTACAGCAGCCCATAACCTTCTTCGGGGTGGATGCCGGAGAAGTACAGCTTGTTGCCCAGTACGGTGAAGCCGGTGGGGTTCAGGCTACCGGGCGTATCGGAGAGAATATCGGTATTGCCGGTTCCGGGGTTGTAAACCCAGATCTCCCGGCCGCTGTTGACTTCGTCGGCGCTGAAATACAGCTTGCCGTTGTAGGGGGTAAACTCGTAGGGCGAGGAGCCAATGGTGTTCGGGTTGATGTCGGCGGCGAGCTCTGGCCCGGCGCTTCCAGGCGTATAGCTGAATAGCTCGCGCCCGGTGCTGGGGTTCTCGCCGGTGAAAAAGATCCGGCCGTCGGCGGCGGCCAGGGTGGCGAGGTAATTTGGCGCATTGCCGTTGGGCAGGGCGGCCTCTTCCTGCAGGGCGCCCGTGCCCGGATCGTAGGAGAACAGGCGGCGTTCGTTGTCGTCGATGCCGGCGGGGAAATAGAGCCGGCCGTTCAGGGGCAGTAGCAGGCCGGGGTTGGCGTTGCCACCGGGGTTGATGTCGCCTGTCAGGCTGATGTTGCCGTTGGCGGGGTCGTACACCCTAAGTTCCCGGCCGGAAGCCAGGTCGCGGGCCGCGAAGTACAATTTGCCTTCAAACCCCAGCAATTCGGAGGGAGAACTGCTGGCGATCCCCGGGTAGATCTCGGGAATGCTGAGCAGGGTGTTGGTGGAAATGTCGTAACCCCACAGTTCTTCGCCGGTAGGCTGAGTGTAACCGCGAAAGAACAGCTGTCCCCCGGCATGTTCCAGCAGGCTCATGCTGGGGTATTGCCCGTTGGGGCTGTTGTAGAGGATGTTTTCTGCCTGCCCTGTGGCCGGGTCGTAGCGCCACAGCTGGCTGTTGCTCTGCCCGTCGTTGGCAATGAACCAAAGCTTTCCATCTACTTCGGTAAAAGAGCCGGGGTAGCTATCGCCGTTGGGGTTGATGTCGGCGACGACTTCGATCAGGTTGGCGGCCGGGTCGTAGCGCCCCATTTCGATGCCGATGCCGGGAAATTCGGCGGCGAAGAATAGCTGGCCGTTGAAGGTTGCAAAACTACCGGGGTTCTGCACTTCGGTGTTTTCGCTGTCGGCCAGGCGCTGCGTGCTGTTGTCGCCGGGGCCGTGCACGTAGAGGTACCTGTCGACTCCAAAGCCGTCGCGGGCATTGAAGAACACCCGCCCGTCGAAAGCGATCACGTCGCTGATGCCGCTCGACTCTTCTTCAGGGCGCAAATTGGCCACCAGATGAGTTTCACCGGTAGACAGGTTGTAGCGGTAGAGCTCTTCGCCGTTCGTGCCGTCATCGGCGCGGAAGTAGAGCGCTCCGCCGAGCACCGCGAAATAATCGGGGCTGGAGCCTGCCGGCTCCTGGTTGATATCGCGCTCCAGGACGAGCTGGGCGTGGAGCATGGAAGTAAAGGACAGGGAGAGTGCGAGTAAAAGATGGAATTTCATTGGGTGTGTTTTAGGTTGGTTATGGGCCGAAATTAGGAAATTTTTTTCTGGCCTGACACCTTTTGGCACAACCTGCAGGGCAATCTGGTACAAAACAAAGAGCACGAAGCATTTGTGTAGCTTCGTGCTGTCCTTTGTGTAACTTTTTCAAGGGCTCATCTTACCTTTGCTTCTACCGAACCCAGCTGCCCGGCAAATATCCTGCTGACGCCGGCTGGACAATCGGGATTTTGCGAAATGGGGGCGCCAGGTATTTACCCGGTACCCAATAAATGGAGCGAAAGGGGCTGGACGACGTTTGGCCTGGAAAACCTGCCAAATAATTAACCGCAAAGGCGCAGAGAACGCAAAGGTTTTTCGCAGGAAAGTCCGCGAGTCACTTGATCATCCTTTGCGCCTTTCTCTGTGTCTTTGCGTCTCAGCGGTTTAATATTTGCAGGGAATGCCTCGATATTCTACACAGATATTGGCCTCCGGCCAGCAGGAGCAGGCTCTAAGGGGCCAAGCCTGCGCTTTCCGGGCTCTTCCCATTGCACTATCACATTACTTTAGCCCCTAATTCGCATGGCCCGTGTCACAGAACGAACCTACTGCTTCAACGCCGCCTTCGTGAACAGGTATTCCGGGATATCCTGGTCGAACTTTACGCTTTTCATCCGGAATTCGGTGCCGTCGCCCTGCCGGAGCATATCTTTGAAAACGACGGCCATGGGAAACCAGCGGCCTTCCACCTGCTGCACATCCGACAGGGTGGTGCGCTTCAGCAGCTGGCCGCTCTTGGCGTAGAGCTCTTCCTTCAGCGGGATAAAGCGCTCCGTATCGATCCACATCTTGCGGTTGTGATAGGCCACATCATCTACCTTGGCCGTCAGTTCCAGCACATAGGTTTTGCGGCCGTCCAGCACTTCTTCGCCCACGGTTTTGGCAGTGTAGGCCTCCGTCAGTTTCCGGTCGTCCATCATGTCTTCGTACGACAGGTCGGAGCCCATGACCGACTGCCGGAGCAGGTGGCCCGAGATCTGTATGGTGCGGTCGGTAGTAGGGGAGTAGATCCACAGCTGGTTTTCCAGCTTCAGCATTTTCGTACCGGCCTCGCGTGCCGGCGACAGGTATTCGGTGAAGGATTGCTTGTCGCCCACCGAGTAGGTCTTTGCCGTGATCGTACGGCTCCCGCGCCGCCCGTGGATGATCATCTCCGATTCGAACACCCGGTTTTTGGAAGACATATTCTCTTCGACCTTTTTGAGTATCTCGTTCGCGTCGGGCGGCGTCGCCGAAGCAAATAGGAAGAGGACGGGCAATATCAGGATCGCTATATTTTTCATTTTTCCTGGTGGTTTTACTGATCAAACGCTCAACTCCTTGAACAAAACGGCCGTCTGCCGACGGTATATGCCGATGCCGGACAGGGCGTTGCCCAGCACCATAGAGAACAGCCCGGGTATGAAACCGATGTAAAAGGTTTCTGGGCCGATGCGGGCGCGGAACACTTCCGGCATCATCATACTGCCACCCTGAACGGCGGTTCCCAGGCTGATGCCGTGTTCCTGGAGAAAGTAGGCGGCCGCCAGCCCGAGCAGCGTGCCCGTTACCGAGCCGATCGTTCCGATCAGCACCGACTCGATAATCAGGGTGCGGTAGATGTGTTTTTTCTCTTCGCCCATCGCCAGGCGGATGCCGAACTCGTTGTAGCGGCGCAACCCGCCCAGCAGGCCTGTGTTCCACAGTACGATCGACATGGCCAGCACGAATATGAAGATCATGATGCCCGACATGCTTTCAGAAAGGGCGATATAATCCTCCAGCCCGTTCTGGTCGTTGAGGCGGAGCATGGTGGGGGCGAACTCGTCGGTATCGTTTTCGTAGCGGGCGTTAAAGGCCGTTTTCAGCTGCAGCGCCTCTTCGGGTTCGTAATGGCCGCTCCTGAAGAAGCCCAGGATCTCGCCGGCGGCGTCGGCCATGTCGAGCGCGGCCTGAGCGTCGGTGATGTCGATGAGGATCGAGCCCCGGTCGAGGGCTTTCATCCCGAACCTGACGGTGCCGGCCACGGTGAAGTTGGCGAAGGCCATGCCGCCGTTCATGGTCGAGCCGAAGAGGGTGACGGGGTCGCCGATGCCGATGCCGAAGCGCTCGGCAAAGTCGTTGCTGATCAGCGCTTCGCCGGGCTGCTCAGGCAGCCGGCCTTTGACGATGGAGCCCGGGATGTTCATACGCTCAGGCTCATGGGCGCCGGGCGACAGAAAGTCGATGCCCTGCCCGACGGCCATACCCTGCCCGCGGGTTTCCCCCTGCTCGTCGGGCACGTCGATCAGGCCGCCGAAATGGATGCGCTGCACCCACTCCAGCCCGGGGTAGCCGGCGTTCAGCGTGTCGAGCAGCTGGCTGGCGTTGAGCAACGCCAGGTCGTTGGGCATCTGCGCGGCATTCTCCGCATAGGCCCTCGACATGACCTTGACATGGCCTGTGGAAAAGTTGGCGTTCACGTCGATCATATCGCTGAAAACACCTTTGAACCAGGCGCTGCCCACCACGGTCAGGAATACGCCTATCGAGATGACCAGTATGGGCAACAGGCTCCTGTTCTGGTCGCGGATGATGCCTTTAAACAGGAATTGTATCATTGTATTTTCCCTTTTAATGCGTCTGTCGGATTGAGCCGGGCGATCTTTCGCGCCGGCAGGAAACTTACGACGGTAGCGGCGAGCACCACCAGTACGACGGTAAAACCGATAAGCCCTGCTCCGTAAACGGGGTAGATGCGCTCGGCGATGGAGATGCCCATATCGGTGCTGCCCGACGGCATCGCCCAGCCTACCTTGCTGAGGTAGAGCAGCAGCGGCGTGCCGTACAGGGCGCCCAGCAGGATGGCCAGTATGCTGTACACCGTGCCTTCTACCGTGAAGATGCCCACGACCTGCCAGCGGGTCATACCCAGCGCGATGTAGGTGCCGATCTCTTTCTGCCGGCGGAAGATCGACAGCACCTGGGTGTCGAATATGGCCAGCAGGGCGATGATGAACAGCAGCCCGTAGATGACGGCGCCGCCGCCTTTTTTCGATTGGATGATCATGTCGAGGTCGGACAGCAGGAAGCTCTGGCCTTTGAATTCCCAGGGGGCCATATCGCCTCCTGTGTATTCCTTGCCGGCCACCAGCATGGTGGCTTCGCCGGGCATAGCCAGCATCGTGCGCAGCTGCTCGAGCGGGAGCCATATCTGGCCGCCGTCGATGGTGGGCACGTTGCAGTTGAACACCCCCACGATGGTAGCTTCGAGGGCGTCGAAAGCCCCGTTCTTGTCCCGCCAGCGGATGAGCAGCTTGTCGCCCGTTTTCATATTGATGGATTCGGCCATTCGCTTGCCGATCAGCGCCGGCGCCTCGCCGTCCTGCCCTTCGAGCAGGGCGGTGGGTATTTTGAGCAGTGATTGCTGCGGGGGTATGCCCTTGAGCACGGCGCCCTGCATGCGCCCCTGCGGAAAGATGGAGGCCTGCGTGAGCAGGATGGGCGCCAACTGCTCCTGGGCCACCAGCCCGTTGATCACTTCCGTCAGCGGAGCATGAGCATCCTGATAGGACAGGTAGTCGAGCGGGTCGTAGCCGGGCAGCCAGAGCTGCCCCTGCCCGATCTCCCATTCGATGGTATCCCTGCGCGCCTGCCTGTTCCACCCGTCGATCACCCCGTTATGCCAGATGATGACGACAAAAGCGAAGGACAATACCGCTATGTTGAGGAAGGTGCGCAAGCCGGCACCTAAGATGTTCTTGATCGCCAGTTTTATTGCTAACATGATGTGGTTTTTAAGGTCGTGTGTAAGGGGACTGTTCAAAGTTTATTTCATCAGCCGCTTCGCTCGTGTCAGGCCTTGGGACTGTTCAAAGTTGCAGGTTTCACGTTTAAAGTTGGCCTGGATATCAAAGGATTGCGACTGCAGCGACACACTTGATTGAACTATCCCCAGGTCTTACGTTTAAAGCCTCACTCAATCTCCCCGTCACCCCTAAGGCATCCCCTGGGCCACCACGGCTTCATCTTTCACCACCTTGCCGTCTTCCAGGTAGATGATGCGGTTGAGGTAGCCCATGACCTTCTCGTCGTGGGTGGCGAAGAGGAAAGTGGTGTTCAGTTCCTTGTTCAGCTGCTTCATCGTTTGCAGGATGTGGTGCGAGTTCTTGGAGTCGAGGTTGGCGGTGGGCTCGTCGGCCAGCATGATGGCCGGGCGTTTGACCATGGCGCGGGCGATGGCCACGCGCTGCCCTTCCCCTCCCGACAGCTGTGCAGGTTTGGAGCCGGCCTTGTCGGCCAGGCCCACCCATTCGAGGGCGTCCATTACTGCTTTCCGCCTGTCGGCGGCAGGGATATGCTGGAGCAGCAGGGCGAACTCCACGTTTTCGAACACCGTGTACACCGGGAAGAGGTTGTAGGTTTGGAAGATAAAACCCAGGTGTTGGTTGCGCAGCTGGGCCGACTGCCTGTGCGTCAACCGGGCGACGTCCTGGCCCAGCACGCTCACCTCGCCTTCGGTGGGCGTGTCGAGCGAGCCGATGATGTTCAGCAGGGTGGTCTTGCCCGAGCCGCTGGGCCCCACGAAGCCGGTGAACTCTCCTTTCCGGAAGGCCAGTTTGATGTCTTTAAGGGCGGTAAACTCCCCGTTCCCCACGGGGAAGCGCTTGGTGAGTTTATCGATCTGGATGATAGTTTCCATTTATGCCATGTTAGTGGTTAAACGTGAACAGTACCTGTACGCCGAAGCCGGAGTACAGGCTTCCCGTGCTGTTCTGCACGGGTATCTGGTTGCTCTTAGGGTTCCAGTAGCCCATCACGTAGAGGGCCGTCCGGTCGTATTGCCTCGTCCAGTTGACGAAATTGTACACCCTGCCGTTGGCCCAGTCGATATAGGCGATAGCGCCCAGCCGGTCGAGAATGCCGATGGGGTAGGAGAGGGAGAACAGCGAAAGGGTGGTGGTGTTGGAAAAGGCGAAGGCCTGCTCGCCATACGATACCAGCAGCTGCTCGAAGATGGCGTAGAGCCCGTTGCCGATGCCGAAGGTGTAATCCACGCCGGCGTTGTACAGCTCCTGGTTGGTAAACCCCTCCAGGTTTTTTTGATTCTTCACCCAGGAAGCTTCCAGCCAGCACCCCACCACGAGGTCGAGTTTGAGGTCCAGCCCGAAGCGGGTTTCGGGGGCCTCGGCAAAGGCGGGCATGGCGCCGTCAAGCCCGCGGGTGTCGGCCATGCGGTGGTGGACGGACAGCCCCGCTTCACCGCGGGGGATGGGGTACTGGAACCGCCCCCCGAATTCAGGCCTGTGTTTGCTGGCGCCGGCTAGCTCCCAGCCTTTGGGCTCGTCGTTGCCGTACAGGCCCCACAGCCAGAGGTTGGCGTTGTTGAGGAAATAGTAACGCCCCATGAGCCCCCACACCCCGTCGGTGAATTGCAGCGGGTCGCGCGGGTCCACCTGGTCGAACCACATCAGCGGGCGCAGCAGCGAAGCCGAGCCGAAGTTGATCTTCTGCAGCCCGAGCCGGAGCTCGAATTGCGGCGCCGAATACCGGGCCCACAGGCGGTAGGGCCTGGCGCCGCCATCGGCATCGAGGGAGTCGAAAGGGTGCAGGCCGGCGCTGCCGTAGAGGTTGGCGGAGGCCTCCAGCCCCAACTGCCGCGTTTTCGGCAGGTTGACGTCGTAGTTGAGCTGCGGCAGGTACCTGGCGCCCAGCAGAAAGGCGAGGTCGTTGCCGGGGTTGATATTGGCCCAGGAGATAGCCTGGCCTTTGAAAACGAGGGTGTCCGCTATCGAAGCGCTGCCGCCCTGTCCGATGGCCGGCAGGGCCAGCAAGGCCAGCAGGGCTGCGAGCAGGAAGTGGGGGAAAAGATGGGGAGATGGGGAGACTTGGTGATGGGGAGAGGGGGTGGATGCCAGGCCCGCCCTGTAACGCTGTAACCATCCGGGAGACTGGGAGATAGGGGGAGTCATAGAGGCTCCTGGAAACCAGGGGGCAGGGGCCTTTCCAGGTATTTCCACCGTTTTTTTCCCTATGCCCTGTTTACTGTTCATGGTTTTTGGAAGCATGCGGCATAATGCCGTAGAAGAAAAAATTAGTGATCTCCATGACCAGTTCCTGCGTATCAGCGTAGGAAGCGAGCAGATGTTCGTCGGTGATCCATGCCTGCATGCGGTGGAAAAGGAAGAGGATAAAATCCAGCCGCATATCCTTGCGTATCCAGCCCTTTTGCTGTGCCTGGGCGAAATCGTCCATGATCACTTTCAGGGCCTCTTCGGTGCGTTGTTCCATGTATTCGCGCAGGCCCCAGTCGCGATTGGAGTAGATATCGCGGACCAGCTCGGCGCTGATGCCCTTCGTGCCTTTAAATTTCAGGAGCAGCTGTTGCTGTACCTTCTCCTCGAAGGGGATGTCCTGCGCCATGATGGCCCGGTACTCCGCCATCGACTCGTCGAAGGCCTGCTGCAGCATGGCCTTGGCCAGTTCGATCTTGTTGGGAAACGCACGGTAGAAGGTCATTTTGCTCACTCCCGCCTCCCGGCACACCTCTTCCACGCTGACGCGGCGGATGCCGTGTTTCCAGAACAGCTGCCTGGCGGTGTGCAGCAGTTCGAGGTGCTTCGGGTTGCCGGATGGTGCCGTCATTTTGGGGATGTTACTGAATTGGTATAAAGTTACGATTTTGTTTTTAATAGTCAAGTTTCGTAACATTTTTTTGACAGGAATGCTTTTGCAAAAACGAGGGATGTATCTAGAGCGTCAGGCGGGTTAGTCGCTTACCCGAAAACAAACGGTTATATCCGGTTACAAACGGCATTAAACGGTTATTCTACGGCTAGACGAAGGGAGGGGTGTGCAGGGCAATCGCATTTAAAAAAGTATTCTTCATCTTGCGCCGGCGGCTTTTTTGGTTCGTTTTTTGGCCGCCCAAAAAATGAACGAAGGAGATCCCAAGCCGTTTCGCGCCTCATCACTGCAGGTTTCCAAAAGCTCGAGGTGAGGAA
>JACJYE010000023.1 GCA_020636255.1 Lewinellaceae bacterium | reverse complement strand
ACCCAGCTACCTGGAGGCTATGAGAAACGGGGGCTTCGCTACGTAGCTTTGGTAATTAAAGCGCTCTGCCCGCCATTAGAATTTTTTTTCAGGGTGAAAGAAAAACCGGCCCGCTGCGTAGTAAGGGTTGAAAACAGATTAAAAAGATCAAAAAACAGGATCATGAAAGCAACGATGAATTTCAGATGGTTCAGCTTCCTGCCCCTTATCGGGTTGGCCATGTTGTTCTCCACTACCGCAGTCAATGCTCAGGCAGGCCAGCGCGCCGGCGATTGCCCACGCTTTACCCAGTGCGACCAGAATGGAGACGGTTACGTTTCCCAAAATGAATACCAGCACGGCTCCATCGCCGATTTTGACAACAACGGCGACGGGATGCTCTCCCGCGCTGAATACCGATCGATGAACCGGGCCCAGAATGCCGCAAAAGGACAGGGAAATGGGCAAGGGCTAAAGGATGGGAACGGCCCACACAAAGGCTATGGCGCCGGCAACTGCCAGAACAGCGGCCAGAAACTCCGCGGGCAAGGCCAGTCTAACCGCGCAGGGCGTGGCGGCGGAAGGAATTAGTTAAGCGTTTTACGACAGCAACAACCACAGTTGCGTGACGAAAAAGCATACCACCAGGCCTAGCACGATCGGCAGGAAGGTAGAAACGAGGGTCCACTTCACGCTCTTCGTCTCTTTGTAGATGGTGTAGATGGTCGTCGAGCAGGGGTTGTGCAGCAGGCTGAACAGCATCAGGTTGATGCCCGTAAGCAGTGTCCACCCGCCGGCGCGAAGGATATTTTCGGTCGCGGTGACGGAGTCCAGCTCGAACATGACGCCAGCGCCGGAGCCGACGCCCGTCAGGCCGGCAGTGATGACGGTCAGCATCAGCACGGTAGGTATGACGATCTCGTTGGCCGGAATAGCGATGATATAAGCCAGGACGATCACGCCGTTGAGCCCGAACAGGATGGCGACGGGGCCGGCCCAATCGATAAAATGTGCGGCCAGGTTCTCTCCTCCTACCTCGACATTGGCCACCAGCCAGATCACCACCCCTGCCGGGATGGCAAAAACGATGGCCCGCCACAGTACGAAGATCGTACGGTCGATGAGGGAGGTATAGAGGGTCTGCCAAATACGTGGCGGCCGGTAGGGCGGCAACTCCAGGCTGAAGGCCGATGCTTCGCCTTTCAGTACCGTCCGGCTCAGGCCCCAGGATACGGCCAGGCTGAAGCCGATGCCGAGCACGGCTATACCCACCACGGCGCCTGCCGATACCAGCCCCGCCAGGTGGGCCGGCACCGCGCCGCCGATAAAGATAGTGGCGATCAGGATCTGCGTGGGCCAGCGGCCGTTGCACAGCGAAAAGTTATTGGTAATGATGGCGATGAGCCGCTCGCGTGGGCTGTCGATCACACGGGAGGCGATCACACCGGCGGCATTGCAGCCGAAGCCCATGCTCATGGTCAAAGCCTGTTTGCCGTGAGCGCCCGCCTTGCGGTACAGGTTGTCCATATTGAAAGCCACGCGGGGCAGGTAACCCAGGTCTTCCAGTAAGGTGAAGAGCGGGAAAAAGATAGCCATCGGCGGCAGCATTACCGAAATGACCCACGCCATCGAGAGGTAGGCGCCGTCGATCAGCACGCCGCTCAGCCACCAGGGTAGCCCAGCGGCAGCGGCAGCGCTCTTCAGCGCCGGGTGGATCGTATCAACGAGCAGGGACGCCAGCAGGCCGGAAGGCACATTGGCCCCGGCCACCGTCAGCCAGAATACGAGCGCCAGCAATAAGAACATGATCGGAAAGCCCAGCCAGCGGCTCGTCACCAGGCGGTCGATCTTCCTTTCCAGGTTGTAGTCCGCCTTCTCTCCTTTCAACTGCACCGTACTCCGGGCAATGCGCGACGCATCCTCGTATATGGATTCAATGACCGCATCGTGAAGGTTCACGCCCAGGCCCCACCGGAGGTTATTGGCCAGGGAGAGGATATTTTCGCTGTTTTTATTTTGTAGCTGTTCCATAGCTTCCTTAAAGTTTTGCAGTTTAACATTTTACTGGGCTGGCGCCATCAGCAAGCCCGCTCCCAGCTTGCCTAAGTCTCCCGACTGAACCGCCTCGATGATGCTCTGGTCGCCTTCCAGCAGGCGCAGCGCCACCCAGCTGAGGTTGGGCAGCCCCGGGAATTGTTCCGACAGTTTTTTCGACAGTTGCTCGATCGCGTGGTTCAGGCTCCTGGAGCGGTTGCGCACCCGGTGGGGTTTGCAAACGTAACTTCCCGTAGCTACTTCCTCGATGGTGGCCAGCAGTTTGTCCATACCTACTTTCTGTCGCGCCTCGGCAGGCACCACGGGGATGCCCAGTTCCCGCGACAAAGCGCGGCTGTCGACCTCGATCTGGTGGCGCCGTGCCTCGTCCATCAGGTTGAGGCAGAGCACCGCCCGGTCCGTGATCTCCAGTATCTGAAGGGCCAGGTTGAGGTTGCGTTCGAGGCGGGTAGCGTCAACCACGATGACCGTAACATCGGGCTGCCCGAACAGGATAAAATCCCGGGCGACTTCCTCATCGGTGCTGGTGGAGAGCAGCGAATAGGTACCTGGCAGGTCGACGACCTTGTACCGCTTGTCGTTGTAGGAGAACCCGCCTTCGGCGCGGGTGACGGTCTTACCGGGCCAGTTGCCCGTATGCTGGCGAAGGCCGGTCAGGTTGTTAAAGACCGTGCTCTTGCCCGTATTGGGGTTGCCGGCGAGGGCCACCACATAGTCGACCCGGTCCATGGCGATGCCGAGCCGGATGAGGTTCTCGGTATGGTGGACGGGGCAGTTTTCGCAGTTGTGTAAATCTTTCATGGCTTTGCTTCTTGTCGGTCAATAAATATCTGATCGGCCTGGCTCCTCCGGATGGCGATGGTGGTGCCCAGCACCCGGTAGGCTACGGGGTCGCCGGAAGCGCTCCTGAATTCGGTGGTGATGGCCGTGCCCGGCACGATGCCGAGGTCCATCAGGCGGCGGCGCTGCTGCCCGCGACAGGTGGGCGAAATGCCTTTAACAAGCGCGCTTTCCCCGGCCTTCAGAGCAGAAAGCAGGTCTGCTTTTTTTTGTATCGGCTCAGGGGCGGGAAGGCTCTCTACAGTGATATTGGTAGCGAAAAGCGGCGTGAGCACACATTCTTCGCCGTTGGCGGCAAACTGTATCCGCTCGTCGGTAACGTCCATGATGTATACCTGCATACCCGGGTACAGGCCCAGCGCGGCGATCTGGGCATAAATAGCCGCCGGCTCGTCTTCGATATGTACGATCCTGGCGATATCGCCTTCCTTCAACGCGCTCAATGGTTTGCCCGTATAAACGGGCATCTCACCCTTAGAGGAAGGGATGGGGTCGCCATGCGGGTCGAATGCAGGGTTGCCCATTTGCGCCGCCAGCTGGTCGGCGGCTTCGGGGGATAGGAGGTGTTCCTTAAAATCCGCTTCACCGTGCCAGTCCATCTGCCCTACCCCCGTTTCATCGGCCAGGTAGCGCTCCCAGATACGGTGCACGCGCACGATGCGCAGAGCGTAGGAACGCCCGGCATCCGTCAGCCGGAATGTATCCTCCTGCAGCTGGATCAGCCCCATGGCCCGAAGCCTGTCGAGCAAACGGGCCGTGCTGTCGGCCGATATATGCAGGTTGCCGGCAATACTGTTCAGCCGGCAGGGGATGCTTTTGTATTCGCAGTCGAAAAGGAACTTCAAAGCGTCTTCCAGCAATACGCGCTGGGTGTTCAACCGGCCCCTGGCCAGCAGGGCCAACAGGCCGTTTTTAGGCCAGAATGTCAATGCCAGCCCCAGTAGGGCCGCGCCTCCGATCAGTAATGCTATCTCTGGGTTCACCGCTATCAGCATGGCTTTTGTTTTATAAATTCCACATGAGGCTGTCTCAGAAGTAAGCCTGAGGTATTCCCGGCAAATATTGAACCGCGAGACGCAAAGTAGGTTCCCGCTAAGGGCGCTAAGGTATTTTACCACACTTCGCGTACTCAAATATTTGCAGTAAAAGAACCGCAGAGACGCAGCGGACGCAGAGGTTTTTCGCGGGAAGAGCTCCTTCTATACGCCCTGCTTTGCGCTTTTCTCCGCGTCTTTGCGTTTGCGGTTAATTATTCTGCAGGTTTGCCTTCTGCAGGCTCTTTTGATACATCCCCCATTCTATTCATAATTTGTAACTATTCAGCATGCGGCCTAAAATACTCCTGAAGCAAAATTTTGTATGATTTTTCATACCTAACCCCTTCTCCTTCCCCTCGGAAGGGGAAGGACGGATTACAAAATTTTGCTTCAGGCAGTAAATCACCATGATGCTGAATAGTTACCATAATTTTATCGGGCCGGAGGCCCGCGATCCGGTTATAGTTTTTCTACAAAAACATGGTCGGCAAACTGCTTCGACACCATAGTCGATACGCCCGCCACCACGATGGCCATGGAGCTGTCGAACTCGTGGATCTCCTCCACCAGGATCTCGCTGTTCAGCGACAGGCCCAGCCGGGAAGCATAACGCAGCAGGGATTCCGAGCTGTCGTTAACCGCCACCAGCCGGCATACGTCACCGGCCTTGAGCGAAGACAGGCTGGCCTTCGGCGGCGTATCATAAGCCCCATCAGCACCGGGGATAATGGCCCCATGTGGGTCGCGGCTTGGAAAACCCAGGAATTTGTCCAGCTCGGCAATCAGCTTGGGCGACTGGATATGCTCCAACTGCTCGGCCACCTCGTGTACTTCGTCCCAGGTGAAATTCATGTGCTGGCACAGAAAAGTCTCCCACAACCGGTGCTTGCGGATGAGGCGCACAGCAATGGCCTTGCCCTTGTCGGCCAACTCCAGCTTGCCGTACTTTTCGTAATCTACGAGCGCCTTGCCTTTCAGCTTTTTCAGCATGTTGTTGGCCGATGCGGGCGATACACCCAGGTATTCCGCCAACTGATTGGTGCCGGCTTTGTCTGCTTCGTTCTCCACGATGAGATGGAAAAGGGCCTTGAGGTAATCTTCTTCCGTTTTTGTCAGCTCCATTAAAAATAATTTGTTAGATTAAACTAACTTTTTTATTAGACAACACAAACATACTCATTATCCGGGACATTTCCAAATTGGAATGCCGGCTAATTAAGCGCCAGGAACAAGAAGGGCTCGTTATTTTATACCCTCCATAAACCCTTTCACCAGCCGCGCCTGAAATTCCGCCACGATGGGGCTGCCGTCCGGGCCATTGAGCAGCACCAGGCCGTAACCGAAAGCCGAAAGCTTGCAGTCGCGCACCAGTTGGCCCTGGTATTGGGTATATACGGGGTAAAAATGCCGGCGAGGGTTGTAGCCGGCAACACGGCAGGCATTGACAGCGCGGCGCACCGCTCCTACGATCTCGCGGGGCGACAGGCCTTTTTCCAGAAGGCCGCTGGCCAGATAGGGCATCTGCATACTGAACAGGCCATCCATGAAATTGTCAATGGATTCGAAGGATTCAAGTTCGGGTTCGTAGAGGATGAGGTTGTTCATGGTTTCACGGTTTCATTGTTGCTCACGCAAAGCTCCCCCGCTTGTGCTTCGCCAGTTCGCGGAGCTGTTCAAACAGGCGTTTTTCTTCTTCGCTCAGGTGTTTGGGCATTTTGATATCCACTTTCACGAGCAGGTCGCCGTGCTGGCCGGGTTTTTCATAATGCGGCATGCCTTTACCTTTGAGGCGCAGCACCTGGCCCCCTTCGGCGCCGGCGGGGATGTTTATTTTGACGTTGCCGGACAGGGTGGGCACTTCGATGCTGCCGCCCAGGACGGCCGTGTACAAGTCTATGGAAGCCGTATAGGCCAGGTTATCGCCATCCCTTTGGAAACGGGGGTCGGGGCTGATACGCAGGATGAGGTAGAGGTCGCCGGCGGGGCCGCCGTTGTGCCCGGGCGAGCCTTTGCCCTTGATGCGCAGCTTCTGCCCGTCGTAGGCCCCGGGTTTGATCTGTATCCGCAATTTCTGCCCTTTCAGCTCAAAGGTACGGCTGTTGCCCTGATAAGCTTCCATCAGCCCGATGTGGAGCTCGGCCTGCAGGTCGCGGCCCTGGTTTACCGAACTGCGCCCGCTGCTGCTGCCGCGGCCGTCACGGAACCGGCCAAAAGGGTTTTCCTCTCCGCTGCCCCCGAAAAACATGTCGAAAAAATCGGAAAAGCCACTGCTGCTGCTACGGCCAAACGGGTTGCCCTCGAAGGTAAAACTACGCCGGCCCTGCTGGCCACCCTGCCCGGCAAACTTCGACCAGTCGAACCCTCCTCCCTGCTGATAGGCTTGCCAGTTGGCGCCCAGGGTATCGTATTTCTTGCGTTTTTCAGGGTCGCTAAGCACCTCGTAGGCCTCATTCACCTCCTTGAATTTATCCTCCGCCGCCTTGTTGCCGGGGTTCTTGTCGGGGTGGTACTGGCTGGCCAGCTTCCGGAAGGCTTTCTTGATGGCCTGGGCCGAAGCTTTTTTATCTACGCCGAGTATGTCGTAATAATCCTTGTATTGCATGGCTGTTCTTGCTACGCTTTTTAAAAATAACGCCAAAACCACTGCTCCTGTTGACGTACCCTTACAAGCCGTAAAAAGCCGCCGCAGATCCGCCCCAGACAGCTATCTTTTCCGGGCCGGAAAGGGCTTCTGTGTACTGTTCCAGTATACCCTTTACCTGGCCGTATGAAGCCGCGAGCAGGCATACCGGCCAGTCGGAGCCGAACATCAGGCGGCCTGGGCGGAAAGCTTCGAATACGACGTCGAGAAAAGGGAATATATCTTCCGCTTTCCAATGCCGCCAGTCGGCTTCCGTAACCAGGCCCGACACCTTACAATAGGTATTGGCGTGGGAACCGATAGCCTTCATATATGCCGCCCACTGCTCCATGCCACCGCCCGCTTTGATGTATGGCTTGGCGATATGGTCAACGACGAAACGCTGTTCCGGAAAGCGCTCTACCACTTTCAGGGCCGCATCGAGCTGTGTGGGGTAAATGAGGATGTCGTAAGTAAACCCATAGCGGTGCAACAGGCCAAGGCCACGCAGGAATTCGGGTTGCAGCATAAAGCCTGGGCCGGGTTCATCCTGTACAATATGCCGGAAGCCTTTCAGCTTGTCGAACCTGCTGTAATACGCCAGCCTCGATTCGATGTTTTTGGCACGCAGGTCCACCCAGCCAACGACGCCCCGAATAAAATCGAATTGCTCCGCCAGGGCCAGCAGGAATTCGGTTTCCGCTTCCGACTGTTCGGCCTGAACGGCCACGCAGCCGTCGATGCCATGCTCCCGGTAAAGGGGTTCCAGATCGGGTGGCAGGAAGTCGCGCTTCAGCACGGCCATCTCATCATTGATCCAGGCGTGCTTTTGCGGGTGGTATTTCCAGAAATGCTGATGTGCGTCGATAACCATGGCCTGATTTTTTCCAAAATTTAAAAAAAATCGAAGTATTGGACAGAGTTCGGATGTTTTTCGTGATTTTTACGAAGGTTGGAAGGTGTGTAAGTGTGTAGGTGTACAAGTATACACACGAGTAACTTTAACCCCCCCCGGCAATGGACTTAAACCTAAACAGCAAAGTCTTCATCGTCAGCGGCGGCTCCAAGGGTATTGGAGAGGCCATCACGCGGGCTATCGTGGCGGAGGGTGGCATTCCCGTTATCGCTACGCGATCCAGGGAGGCCACGGAAGTGCTGGCGCGGGAGCTTCAGGCAGACGGCAAAGAGGCCTACTACGTCATTGGCAGCCTGGAGGAGCCGGAGCAGTGCCGCCGGGTAGTTGAAGAAACCGTAGCGCGTTATGGCCGCATCGACGGCATCGTCAACAACGCTGGCGTAAACGACGGCGTGGGCCTGGAAGCCGGCCCCGAGGCCTTCCGCCGCTCCGTCGGGCACAACCTTTACCATTATTACGACCTCGTGCATTATGCGCTGCCCCAGCTGAAAGCGGCCAGGGGCGCTATTGTCAATATCAGTTCGAAAGTAGCGCTGACCGGGCAGGGCAGCACTTCCGGTTATGCCGCTTCAAAAGGCGCGCAGCTGGCGCTGACCCGCGAATGGGCGGCGGGCCTGCTGCCCTTCGGCATACGCGTGAACGCCATCCTGCCCGCCGAAGTGATGACCCCGCTTTACCGGAAGTGGCTGGATACGAGCTTCGACGACCCCGCCCAAAAAGAACGGGAGATCGTTTCCAAGATCCCCCTGGGGCGCCGGATGACCACGGCCGAGGAGATCGCCGCCACCGCCGTATTCCTGTTGTCGGACAGGTCGGCCCACACCACGGGCCAGTTCCTCGTCGTCGACGGCGGTTATGTGCACCTCGACCGGGCGCTGACATGAAGGCATGGGGAGATGACTATAATTACATCACGGTTAGATGGTTAGTGCTGTGACACGAGCACTGTAACGACGGCGCCTTGTCAGGACGGTTTCATGGCCTCATTGTCGCATGGCTTTTAAGCCAGGATACTCCCAGCCATGAAACCATGCAACAACGAGCAACTCAGAAATAACGGCGATATGGCGACACCCAGACACACACCCTTACTTCCCTTCATCCTGATCACCAGCCTCTTTCTCATGTGGGGGCTGGCCAACAACATGACCGACACGCTGCTGGCGGCCTTCAAGCGCATCATGAGCATGTCGGACTACCAGACGGCTTTCGTGCAATACGCCTTTTACGGAGCGTATTTCTGCCTGGCCATACCTGCGGCCATCCTGATCAAGAGGTTTACGTACAAAGCGGGGGTGCTGATCGGGCTGGGGCTGTTCATCGCCGGAGCACTGCTTTTCTACCCCGCCAGCCAGACGATGGCGTACGGCCATTTCCTGGCGGCCTTGTTTATCCTGGCAGGCGGGCTGTCCATTCTGGAAACGACGGCCAACCCCTACATCATCGCAATGGGCCCGGAGGAGACGGGCACACAGCGCCTGAACTTTGCCCAATCGTTTAACCCCATCGGCTCCATCATCGGCGTATTGCTCAGCAAGGCTTTCATCCTGTCGAAACTCAACCAGGCGGATTCCGTACAGCGGGCGGCCATGAGCCCGGAGCAGCTGCAGGACATCCAGGCGCAGGAACTCGGCGCAGTGATGGGCCCTTACGTGGGCGTAGCTTTTTTCCTGCTCGCACTATGGCTCGCCATCGCCTTCACTAAAATGCCAAAAGCTTCGGATGAAGACCATCAGGCCGACTTCATTGCTGCCTTCGGGCGGCTGGCCAAAAAGCCCCATTATGTATGGGCAGTGATCGCGCAGTTCTTCTACGTCGGCGCCCAGATCGGCGTATGGTCGTTCACCATTCGGTATGTGATGCAGGAGATGCAGCTCAATGAAGATCAGGCGGCCACCTACTATCTGGCCTCGCTGATCCTTTTCCTGGCATCCCGTTTTATTTGTACCTTCCTGATGCGGTTCATCGACCCCCGTCGCCTGCTCTTGTCGCTGGCGCTGCTGGCTATGGCGCTGGCCGTTATCGTCATATTCGGAAGCGGGGCCTTTAGCGTCTACGCCCTGGTGGCCATTTCCGCCTGCATGTCTCTGATGTTCCCCACTATTTACGGGCTGGGCCTGCGCGGGCTGGGACAGGACACCAAGATCGGCGGCTCGGGGCTCATCATGGCTATCCTGGGAGGCGCAGTGCTGACCGGGGTGCAGGGCAAAGTGTCGGACGCCACCGGAAGCATCCACTACGCCTTCCTGGTGCCCTTACTCTGCTTTGCCGTCGTGGCCTATTTCGCCTATGCCGCCCGGCGCCTTCGGGTGCAGGTTGCATGAGTGAACGAAGTGAACCCAATGCTTCACGGCCTCATTGCCCCTGGTTTCACGGTTGGGAGTACACTGGCCACGTAACAGCGTAACCATGAAAAGTAAAGATAATAACCGCCTATGCGTTACTGCCTTGCCCTCGACCTAAAAGGCCGGCCCGATCTCATCGAAGCCTACAAGGCGCACCATGCGCCGGGAGCAGTCTGGCCGGAGATCACCCGGAGCATCCGGGAAGCCGGCATCAGCGATATGGAGATCTACCTGACGGGCAACCGCCTGTTCATGATCATGGAAACGAGCGATGCTTTTTCTTTCGAGCAAAAGGCCAGCATGGACGCGGCCAACCCCAAAGTACAGGAATGGGAAGCGCTGATGAGCTCCTTCCAACAGGCCCTGCCCTGGGCGGAAGAAGGGCAAAAATGGGTGCCGATGGAACAGATCTTCAAGCTCGGCCAGTAGGAAGAGCCCGGCATTAATCAAATAACATTACAACACCTTCAACCCATATATTATGAAGGCCTATACCCCGCCCCGATGGTTAACAACCGTACTGCTTGCTCTACAGGTGAGCTCTTTCACCCTGAACGCCCAGGAATCCGTACGGCATACGGTTTATTTTTTTGGAAATTTCGCCGACGTTGAAGATAAGCCGGCATTTCTGGAACAGCTCGGCCAGTTGTTCGGGCAAACGGAAAACCCCTTTACCCTTATACTGGACGGCGACCTGACGAAGGCCCCGATGGAAGAACCGGGCGACAGCCTGGCCGAACCCCTTTTCCGGATAGCGGATATGGCGGAGGCCACGCCCAATGGCCAGCTACTGCTGCTACCCGGCGACAGAGACTGGAACAGCAGCAGGCGCGGAGGCGAAAAGAACCTGCACCAGCTGGAAAAAAAAGTCAGGGACTACATCAAAAAAAAGGATTACCGGCACAGCCAATGGCCCGTCGAAGACGGCTGCCCGGGCCCCGAGGCCATAGAGGTTGACGAATCGCTCGTCATCCTCGTACTGAACACCCAATGGTGGAACCACCCCTATGACAAACCGCGCCCTTCCGATGCCCTCTGCGACGCCATCACGCCAGCCAACCTCAAAGAGGAACTCGAAGACGCTGTTGACGACTATCAGGACCGAAATATCCTGATCGCCGGGCACCACCCCATTTATTCGCTGGGCAACTACGGAGGGTATTTTTCTTTTGCAAAACAGATGGCCCCGCTCCCTGTCGTTGGCTTCTTCCGCGCCGCCTTTCACGCCAATGCCGGAGGCCCCAACGACCTGGCCAACCCGCGCCTGCAGGGCTTTATCGAAAGCATGAACAACCTGCTCTTCTTCCACAGCAATATCATCTACGCCGCCGGCCACGAGATGAACCAACAGATTATCAGCAGGGGCAACAACGTACTGATGAACAGCGGAGCGCCTACTGCCTCTAAATATGCAGCGCGGGACCATAAAACCTTGTTCAGCGCCAAAGCAGCAGGCATCATGGCCATAGATTATTACGACAACGGCAGGGTGGATGCCCGGTTCCTGGGTTTCACGAAAGGTGAAGGCCTCAAGCAGGCCGGCGAATTCGCCCTGTTCCATTCGGCCTGTGACGATAACACCCCGAACAGGGAAAGCATCCCGAACACTTCTTATGTACCCTGTAAATCGAAACCCCTAAGTACCGGCCACATGCAGGGATCCTACGATGAGCAGGTAGCCATCGTCGGCGGAGCAGAGTATGAGGCCGGCTGGCTGAAAGAAACATGGCTGGGCAAGCACTACCGCAACACCTGGACTACCCCTGTCCGTGTGCCTTACCTCAACCTCGATACCGTACAGGGCGGGCTAACGATCTACAAAAAGGGCGGCGGCAGGCAAACCACGTCCCTGAAGTTCAAATCCGGCAACGGCACCGAGTTCACCTTCCGTTCGGTGAATAAAGACCCCGCCAAAGCCCTCGACTACCACCTGCGCCCGTCTTTCGCTGCAGGTGTGATCCGCGACCAAACCTCCACCCAACACCCTTATGGCGCTATGGCCGTAGCGCCGCTGCTTGATAAAATAGGTATCCTGCACGCCACGCCCACCCTGTATGTGCTGCCCGACGACCCCAAGCTGGGCCCTTTTCAGGCCAAATACGGCGGGCTGTTCGGCATGCTGGAAGAAAATCCCGGAAAGCCCAATCAGGAAGGGAAACTCTTCGGCGATGCCGATAAGGTCGACCGCAGCACCAAGCTGTTCCGCCATTTTTACAAACACCAGAAAACGAAGGCCGACCAGAATGAATTCGTCCGCGCCCGCCTGTTCGATATCCTGATCGGCGACTGGAGCAAACACGAAGACAACTGGAAATGGGCGGCCTATAAAGGCGCCGGCGGCTTTACGCTGTACCGGCCCATCCCGCGCGACCGCGACCACGCCTTTTCACGCCAGGACGGCATCATCCCCTGGATCGCCGACCGCCGCTTCGGCATCCCCAATATCGAGAACTTCGGTTACGATTTCCACGACATCCAGAGCCTCACCTTCCAGGCGCGCCACATGGACCGCTTTCTCATGTCGGAAGCCGGCAGAGAGGTGTTTATGGAACAGGCCCGGTACATCCAGGATCATATCACCGAGGCCGACATCGAACAGGCCGTGCGGCGTATGCCTTCTGAAACGTATGATATTTCGGGCAGCATAGTAGAGGCCAAGCTGAAAAACCGGTTGAAACACCTGTCGGAAGCGGCGGAGAAATACTACCGCCTGCAAGCCCGCGAAGTGGACGTTCTGGGCTCCAACGAATCGGAGTATTTCGTCGCCGGGTTCCGGGAAGACGGCACGCTCGAGGTACAGATGTACGACGAAGACGATAACGAGCGGGGGCAGCAGCTGCTGTACTCCCGCGTATTCTATCCTGGTGAAACGCGGGAAGTCAGGCTTTGGGGCCTGGGTAGCGGCGATGTTTTCGACATCGCCGGCAGCGGCAAAGGGCAAATACGACTGCGCGCCTTCGGCGGCCCTGGCGACGATGTCTTCAAGGCGGATACGCAGGCGAAGGCCCGGCTTTACGACAAAGGCGACGGCACCACCTACGAACTGAGCGGTAAGGCCCGGGCCGTCAACTACTGGAATAAGGAACTGTACGAGTACGACCGGTTCCGCTTTGCCTATAGCCGGCTCGCGCCTATCGTGCTGGTAGGGTATGACAAGTTTGCCGGTTTCGGCACTACCCTTGGCGCTAACTGGCTGATCCGGAAGTTCGGCAAAGACAGTTACCACAGCCGGCATATCCTCACGGCCGGGCTCACCACCAACGACAACAAATCCATTTCCTACAAGGGCCGCTTCCATCAGGCGATCCGCCAGTGGGATGTCGTGGCCCAGGCTTTCATCGCCCGCCCCGATTTCAACAACTATTACTTCGGACAAGGCAACGAAACCCTGAAGGACGACGGCCTGCTCCGCGACGGCTACTACGAAGCCCGGGTGAACAGGAAACACCTCTCTGCCGGCCTGAAACGCGATTTCTGGCAAAAGAGCTCCTTCGAGGCCCGGCTCGGCGTGGAGGCGGCCGAATCGGTGCTGGCCGACAACACCTACCTCAATGACAACACCTATTTCGGCGCGGGCCAGTCGCTAACCCTCTTACCGGTTGAAGGCAACCTGGATATCGATTTCCTCGACAACGACGGCCTGCCTTTCCGGGGCGCCAGAGCAAGGCTGTTTTATACCTATACCTCTATCCTCGATGGCGCCGACGGCAACTTCGGTATTCTTTCGGGCGACATGTCGTTTTTCTTCTCTACCCGCACCGGGCGCCCCCTGACCCTGGGCCTGCGCCTCGGCGGGGCCATGAGCCATGGCGAGGCGCCCTGGTACAAGCTGCCTACACTGGGCAACGCAAGCGGCCTGCGCGGCTATTTCGACAACCGTTTTACCGGCGAGTCCATCACTTATTTTAACTCGGAACTGCGCTATCAGTTTGCTGCGAAAGATGTCGCTTTCCTGCCTTTCAAGGCTGGCGTAAAGGTATTCTTCGACACCGGAAGGGCATACCAGGACAGCGAAGAGCGCAACAGCTGGCATAGTGGCTACGGCTTTGGCTTTTACTTCGTACCGCTGGACGAAGCCTTCACCTTGTCCTTGTCGGCCGGATTCTCCGAAGAAGAATCGTTTTACCCAAAATTCAGTGTAGGGACGCCGTTGAGGTAAGGTGCATGGTGCTGGGTATTAGGTATAGGGATAGTTCGATCAAGTATGTCGCCGCAGTCGCAACCTTTTGATATCCAGGCCAATTTTAAACGTGAAACATTGAACAGTCCCGGGCCGTTGCCCCGGGGCCGCCTTCACCGGGCCAGGGTTACAGATCCGGCGACGGTGCGTTCCTTTCCATCATCGAAAACGATGATGGCCTGGTAGACGTAATTACCTGGCTCGGCGGGCTGGCCGTCAATGGTGCCGTCCCAGCTTTTTGGTAGGCCGTCGGTGCTCTGGCCTGCCGATTCGAAGGCCAGCCCGCCCCAGCGGTTGAAGACCCGAAGCCGCAGCACTTCCTGCAGCCCTGGGCCGGCAAAGATGCCGAAGGTGTCGTTGCGCCCGTCGCCATTAGGAGAGAAGGCATTGGGGATGTAGATCCGATAGGTGTCCAGAATGAGGAAGACTAAGCTATCGCATCCGTATTGGGAAGGCAGCACGGCCGTATATTCGCCGGGGCGGGAATACTGGCGGGGGCCCACCCGATAGCTCTCGCCTTCAAATATCCTGGCAGATACCGTATCGCTGATCTCGCCCAGCACTTCCAGATCGAGCTGCACGATGCTGTCGCATTGATCCACGCTTTTCAGGGTGTCGTAATAAACGCCGCTTTCGCTCAGGGGACGGGCGCCGAAGGGATAGGTATCGCCCTTACACACAATAGCCTCTACTTTTTCTGTGATCACGGGTATTCTGTACTGGTAAACCGCGGCCAGGCGGCAGCTGTTGGGCCCCAGCACGCGCACCTGGTAATTGCCGGGCCTGCCGGCCGCAGCCAGCTGCGGGCCGGTTTCGCCCACCAGGGCGATGCCATTCCGGTACCACTGGTATTGCAGGGTATCGTGATAAGGGATGCTCAGGGCGAAGTCTTCAGAGCAGGCGTGGTTGACACCGCTTATCTGAAAATCGAATTCCTTCTGCTCGGCCAGCACCAGGTTGTCGAAGAAATAGTAATAACTGATGCTGGAAGGGTTGAGCGTGCAATTGGGGCCGATAGCGATGGCGTATATATCTTGCGGCGGAACAAAGCTGATCTCCTTTTTTTTCCACTCGTTCACACCTTGTATCAGCACGGAGCCCAGTTGTATCCAGCCGGGCCCGTTGGTAGGGCAGCCAAAATCCGCCCGCCCTTCACCAAAGGGCAGGGAGGCACAATCGGTAGCGCCGAAAAAGGCCAGCGTCGTGGGCGGAGAATTCTGTGCATAGGTAAAACCGATATAGAATTCGAAGCGGTAATACACCCCTGCCCGCAGTGGCGACGACAGGCAGGCGCCCGCGTATTCTTTCCAGTTGGGCTGCGGTTGCTCCATATCGAAGCCTCCGCCGGGGCGGCCGTCGCGGAAGCCCATGCAACCTTCGCCATCAGGCAGCGGCAGCGGCACTGGCATGTCTTCCCAGCCCATCCAGCCACAGGTATGGAGATAATCGGTAGTTGCTGTAGAGGCTTGTATCCAGCCCGAAGCGCAATCCATTTGCGAGCGGTTGGAAGGGCAACAGTCCCGCTCTTCAAAAGAAGGGTTGGGAATGAGCGACACCGGCTCTACCAGCGGGCAGTCGCAATCCGGGTCGTTGAGGTCGATCAGCCCGTCGGCATCGTCGTCGATGCCATTGTCGCAGATCTCCACACCATGGGGCCCCGAACCGGCGGGAAGGCTATCGCCACCTGACAACCAGGGGCAGAGGATGATCAGGCAAAACAGTGCGCTCATAGGGGATAGGGTTTTGTGATCAGGATCAATTAAAAATACGAGAGTTTAAGCGAATTTTACTGCCGATCTTTCGGGCATGTCGGTGCCGCTGCCTTTTTTAACAGACTGATCAACACAACAGAGCAGATGATAGCCAATAAAACCCTGGAGATCCTGGAAAACAGGTTCGGGATACAACTCCATGAGATCGAGATCGAAGAAGTGCGCATCGGGGCCTTCCTGACGGGCATCAGGCTGTCCAACCAGTCTTTTGGCGTGGCCAGCACCTATATCAGCAAAGAGACGGGCTGGCAGAAAGGCCAACGCGAATTCGGCCCTTTTACGCCGGGCAACATCACCGGACAAACGGCCGGCAGCCTTTTTTCCGGCGACATCCGCAGCCAGTTCCTCGACAGCCTGCAGGCCGCCACCCTGAATGCCCTCTCCTCCCGGTTCCTGTCCTCGGAATACTACCACATCCACGAAAACCGCGACCCCTTTGATTTCCTCGATTTCCCGGGCTCAAAAAAGGCCACGGTTGTCGGGGCTTTCCAGTCCTACATCCGCCGCCTGAAGGAAGCCGGCGCCAACTTTAAGGTGCTGGAACTGAACCCCGATGCGCTGCGGCCTGAAGATATCGGCTACTACGTGCCCGCCGCCGAGGCGGAGCGCATACTGCCCGGTTCCGACATCGTCATCATCACCGGCTCTACGCTTGCCAACCGCAGCCTGGATGGCCTGCTGGCCCTCATCCCCGAACACAGCACCGTCGTTGTGACCGGCCCTACCAGCAGCCTGCTGCCCGACCTGTTATTTAAAAAAAAGGTGGACATCGTCGGCGCTACGCGCATCCTCGACCCGGAAAAGATGATGCAGGTGGTGTCGCAGGGCGGAGCGGGTTACCATTTGTTCCGCTACTGCGCGCAAAAGATCGTGGTGCTGAGGGAAGGCCAGTAGCCCGTGGTTCAGGGATAGCTGAGCGCTCACTCAAACCATTCATACATCTCCCGCAGCTGAAGCCGGCCCTTGGCCTGCTCATCCAGGTCGCGCACCGCCTGCCCGCCGGCGATATGGATGAGGCGGTTGCCGAAGCGGTGGGCGTCGCGCAGGTTGTGGGTAATAAAGATCGTAGCCAGCCTGTACTGTTCGATGATGCGCTGGGCTGCCTGCAACACGATCTCGGCCGAGCGGGGGTCGAGGGCGGCGGTAGGCTCGTCGAGCAGCAGGATATCGGTATGGGCCATGGTGCTCATCAGCAGGGTGAGGGCCTGGCGCTGCCCGCCGGAGAGGGCCCCCATCGGCTGGCCCAGCTTGCCCTCCAGCCCCATGCCCAGGCCGGCGATCTTCTCCCGAACGCTGGCTTTGAAATCGTCGTCGATGCCGATGCGCAATGTCTTGCGGCTGGTGCGCAACGCCGCCAGCCGGAAATTGTCGAGGATGCTCAGCTCCGGCGCGGTGCCGCCCAGGGGGTCCTGAAAGACGCGCGCCACCCAGCGGCTGCGCCGGTGCTCAGGCATACGCGTCACATCCTGCCCGCCGATCCGCACCTGGCCTTCGCTGGGTAATACCGCTCCCCCGATGATATCCAGCAAAGTCGTCTTCCCCGACCCGTTGGCTCCCACCAGTACGACGAATTCCCCTTCCTTTACCCGCAACCCGATATCCTGCAGCGCCACTACTTCGTTGGCCTGCCCCCGGTTAAATACTTTGGTGATATGTGTTAGTTCGAGCATAGCTGTTGTTTCACGCCTACACGACGGTACCCTTTACCCTTTGCCTCCTGCCTTATCCAAGGCCGATTCCACAAAACGCTCCCATTCTGCGAACAGCGCACCTTTCATGACCCGTGGAAACTTGTTCTGCCCGCCCATTTTGCCTTTGGCCTGTTGCCATTGATAAAAAATGCCGGTGGGAACGGTAGTGACGCGAATACCCAGCAACGAATTGCGTTCGGTGCGGTAGTCGTCGTTGACTTTCCTGAGGTGCTGGTCCAGTACTTCCCGCACAGCCTGGCTGTCGGCCAGGGGCTCGCAGCCGATGTACCATTGGTGGGCATAGTACCTGCCCTCTTCAACGGGCCCGACGGTGAATTCGCGGATATTGACGCCCAGCTTTTCCTCAACGGCCTGAATGCCCTGGTTCATATTGTCGACAGAAAGGTGCTCGCCGCAGATGCTGAGGAAGTGTTTGGTACGCCCGCTGATGATCACTTCCGCCCGCCCGGTATCGGTAAAACGCACGGTATCGCCGATGAGATAACGCCACGCACCGGCACAGGTGCTGATGGCCAGGGCGTAATCGACGCCGGGTTCGGCCTCTTCAAGGGTATAGGTCCGGGGTTCGCCCCTGGGGTGGCCGTCGTCGTCGAAATTTACCTCGTTGAAGGGTATGAATTCCAGGAAGATCCCATTTTGGAGGAGCAGGCGCATGCCTCGCGTGCCGGGGCGGTCCTGGAAAGCGATAAAACCTTCGGAGGCCAGGTAGGTATCCATGTACACCAAAGGGCGGGCCAGCAGCTTTTCGAAGCCCTTTTTCAGGGGCTCAAAAGCGATGCCGCCATGTACGCATACCTTCAGGTTGGGCCATATCTGATGGATGTTGTCCAGCTGGTGCCGCTCCAGTATGCGCTCCATCATCAGTTGCAGCCAGGAAGGGATGCCGACGAGAAACCCGACGTCCCATTCCGGAGCGAGGCGTGCGATCTCGGCAATGCGCTTTTCCCAGCTGTTGATGGCGGCGATCTCGGCGCCGGGTTTGTAGTACGGCCGTAGCCAGAAAGGCACCTTGTTGGCATTGATGCCGCTGAGGTCACCCTGGAAATAGCCGTCCTGGCGTTGTTCCAGCTCACTGCTGCCACCCAGCATGAGCATCGATTTCGTGAACAGCTTGGGGCCGATGTCGAAGTTGCTGAGCGCGAAGAACATTTTCATCGCTGCGCGTTGCATGGCCCTGGTCATCTCTTCCGTTACGGGGATGTGTTTGCTGGGTGCTCCTGAAGTGCCCGAGCTCAGCGCGAAATACCTGACGGTACCCCGCCAGCTGACGTTTTCCACCCCGTTCAGGCTCATGTGCCACCACTGCTTGTACATGCTGTCGTAGTCGAACAAGGGCACCTGCTCCCGGAAAGCATCCACAAGCCGCCCCTGCCTTAATATGTCGTGGAATTTGTAGTACTGGCCAAAGGAAGTATGCTGAGCGCGGGCCAGCAGCCGGCGGAGCACCTGGCGCTGCATTTGCATAGGGTCTATGGAGCGTTGCTCGAGGTATTCACCTACATCCAGAAAGCGCTTGATCAGATTACCCAGTAAAGGCATGGTTCATCGGTTTTTTCCGTGCCTTTTAAAGATAAAATTTTTTTGCTAATGCCGGGCGATGGCCTCATGGCCTTTAAGCCAGGATACTCCCAACCACGAAGCCATGGGGCCATGCAGCCATATATTAGCTGCAGCCCATCGTTACGCTACTTTTGCCCCACACTTTTCAGGGCCTCAGTGTCCATCCTTTGTGGCTTTGTGTAACTAAAAAAGCTTCCCGCGGCAGACTCAACCGTATATCGTTGCTACGAGGGTGCGGCGGCCGCCGCGGTTGCGAAACTCGCAGAGGTATATGCCCTGCCAGGTGCCGAGGTTGGGCCAGCCTTTGGTGATGGGGATGGTTACCGAGGAGCCGATCATAGCGGCTTTGATATGCGCCGGCATATCGTCGGGGCCTTCGATGGTGTGGGTGAGGAAGGGCAGGTTTTCGGGCACGATATGATTGAACATGCTTTCGAAGTCGGTGCGCACGTCCGGGTCGGCGTTCTCGTTGATGGTGAGGGCAGCGGAGGTGTGCTGGATAAAAAGGTGCAGCAGGCCCGTGTCGGGCAGCAGGCCGGAAAGGTGCTGCATCACTTCGTTGGTGATCAGGTGGTAACCACGGGGGAAAGAAGGGAGGCTAAAGGTTTTTTGCAGGACCATGATGTGCTGAAAACTATTTCCTGCGCCGGCTCCCATAGTCCGGGCATTCGATATCGCCGAAGTAATAAACCAGGCCGACGCCCAGCAGGACGTAGCTGTCGTTATTGTTGCTGTTGCCGCGCTGAGTGCCTTTGCGGCCGATCTGGCTGTCTTCCACACCGGGAAGCTCGATAGAGCGGTCGGAAAGGGCGACGGCCAGTTCGCCTCGGGAGCGGCGCAGGTCGCCCTTATCGGCGTAGACGGTGCTCACATCGTCGAGGTAGTCGGTGAAGAGGCTGCGGGCGCTCAGCTCGAAGTTGAGGCTCAGCTCGTAGGTCAGGTCCACTTTCATGCCCAGCCCGTAAGCCCAGCCACCGGTGACGGTGTAATATTCCTCGCCTTTGAACTGCCCTTCCGTACCCAACGGGCGCAGCTCCACGAGTTCGCCTTCGTATTCTGCCTTGGGGTTGAAGTGGAAGACGTTGAAACCGGCAAAAACATAGGGCGTGAAGAACTCGTCTTTGCTGCCATGGGTATAGGGCAGAAAGTTGAACTCCATGAGAAAAACGCCTTCCAGGATGTCAGACTGAAAGCTGAGGTTGCGCGCACGCTCGAACGCATTGTCGGAGCGGGCATCATCGGCCTTTACCTGGCCGTAGTTGGCGCCCAACCGGAGGGCAATGCGGTTGTTGAAGTTATAGCGGGTAATGAGGCCCCCCGCCAGCCCCGGCATGCCGAGGTCGTAGTTGGTGTTCAGGTCGCCAAAGTAGTATGCGGCGCCAAGCCAGCCGCCGGCTTCCCAGCCCTTCTGAGCCGTGGCCGTGGTTGTAGTTCCCAGGATTATGGTAGCTAACAATACTGATAGTCTCACGTTCGCTTCGTTTTTTCCTTAGAGGTGCAAAGATAGGGTTTATTTTTCGTGCATTAGAACGGAAAAAGCTCAGGGCATGGTATATGGGGGCCTTAGCTTTAAGAGGCGGGGGAAAGGCCGTTGCAGAACAGCCCATCGACAAGCTGCGGAAGCCAGGTTTGCTTATGCAGTGCTTTTATCAGAAGCGCTTGGCCTCAGATAAACTGCAGCGCTATCCAGGTGAAATCCAGGAAAGTAGACAAATGGTTTTTGATGATCTTGCTGATTGGTTTCCATAACCGAAACAAGATAGGGGATTTACAACCGGTTTGCAGCCAAGCATAAGACGTGCGACGTATGCTCACATATTCCTCCTATACTGCCCACCCACCTCATACAGCGCATGTGTGATCTGGCCCAGGGTGCAGTATTTCACCGTTTCCATTAACGCCTCGAAGATGTTGTCGTTGTGGATAGCCGCATCCTGTAGTTGTTTCAGCATCTGCCGGCCCTTTTCGGCCTGGGCTTCCTGCAGGTTCTGCACGGTATGGATCTGGGCTTCTTTCTCCTCTTTCGTTGCGCGGATCACCTCGCCGGGGATGATGGTGGGCGAGCCGTCCTTGCTGAGGAAGGTGTTGACCCCGATGATGGGCAGTTCGCCGGTATGTTTGAGCGTTTCATAATAAATGCTCTCTTCCTGGATCTTGCCCCGCTGGTACATGGTTTCCATGGCGCCCAGCACGCCGCCGCGTTCGGTGAGGCGGTCGAACTCCATCAGCACGGCCTCTTCTACCAGGCCCGTCAGCTCCTCGATAATAAAGGAGCCCTGCAGCGGGTTCTCATTTTTCGCCAGCCCCAGCTCGTGGTTGATGATCAGCTGGATGGCGACGGCGCGGCGCACACTTTCTTCAGTGGGAGTAGTGATGGCCTCGTCATAGGCGTTGGTGTGCAGGCTGTTGCAGTTGTCGTAAATGGCATACAGGGCCTGCAGGGTCGTGCGTATGTCGTTGAAGCTGATCTCCTGGGCGTGCAGCGAGCGGCCGGAGGTCTGGATGTGGTATTTCAGCATCTGAGACCGCTCGTTGGCGCCGTAGCGGTGTTTCATGGCCTTGGCCCAGATGCGGCGCGCCACCCTCCCGATGACCGCGTATTCGGGGTCGACGCCATTGGAGAAAAAGAAGGACAGGTTGGGCGCGAAATCGTCGATGTGCATGCCCCGGCTGAGGTAGTATTCCACAAAGGTGAAACCATTGGCCAGGGTGAAGGCCAGCTGGCTGATGGGATTGGCGCCTGCCTCGGCGATGTGGTACCCGGAAATGGACACCGAATAGAAGTTCCTGACCCGGTTCTGGATGAAGTATTCCTGAACATCTCCCATCAGCTTCAGGCTGAATTCCGTCGAGAAAATGCAGGTGTTCTGCGCCTGGTCCTCTTTGAGGATGTCGGCCTGCACGGTACCGCGCACTGCCGACAGCGCCCTGGCCTTGATCTCGTTGTACACCGCGGGCTCCAGCACCTGGTCGCCGGTGATGCCCAGCAGCAGCAGGCCCAGGGCGTCGTTGCCGGCGGGGAGGCCCCCTCCGTCCTGCCGGACACCTCCCCCAGGGGAGGAAAGGCCCCCTCCGTCCTGCCGGACACCTCCCCCAGGGGAGGAAAGGCCCCCTCCGTTGTATTGCGGGCGGGGCAGGCCTTTGTCATCATATCGTTCCTTCAGTTTAGCTTCCACCTTGTGTTCCAGGCCGTTTTCGCGGATGTATTTTTCGCATTCCTGGTCGATAGCGGCGTTCATGAAGAAAGCGCAGATCGTAGCTGCCGGGCCGTTGATGGTCATCGACACCGATGTGGTGGGGGCGCAGAGGTTGAAGCCGGAGTACAGCTTTTTGGCGTCGTCGAGGCAGCAGACGCTCACGCCGGAATTGCCCACCTTGCCGTAAATGTCGGGCCGGTGGCCGGGGTCTTCGCCGTAGAGAGTCACGGAATCGAAGGCCGTCGACAGGCGTGCGGCGGGCATGCCGGCCGACAGGTAGTGGAAGCGCTTGTTGGTGCGCTCAGGGCCGCCCTCTCCGGCGAACATGCGGGTGGGGTCTTCGCCCTTGCGCTTGAAGGGGAACACCCCGGCTGTGTAGGGGAATTCACCCGGCACGTTTTCCTGCAGGGCCCAGCGTAGTATCTCGCCCCAATCTTTGAACTTCGGCAGCGCCACCCTGGTAATGCGCGTGTGCGACAGCGATTTGGTGAAGGTCGGTACGCGTATCTCCCTGCCCCGAACGGAGTAAACGAATTCGTCGCCTGCATACGCAGCCTTTTTGGCCTCCCAGCCGTCGAGCAGGCGTTTGCAATCGCCGTCGAGGTCCATCTCCAGGTGGGCGTAGGTTTTCCGGAGCGTTTCTAGAGCGCCCGATTTGTCCGGCAGCTCACTCTGCTGTTCGAGGGCCTCGATGGCCTGCTTAAGCCCGAAGAGCTTTCCCGCGATGCCCGCCTGTTTTTCCGCCCATTCATCGTAGTGGCGATTGTTGTCGGCGATTTCCGACAGGTAGCGCACCCGTTTTGGGGGAATGATAAAGATCTTCTCGCTCATCTCCTCCGCATGGTGGAAGCTGGATACCAGCCCGGCGCCGGTACGTTCAACGATGAGTTTCATGGCCAGCTGATAGAGGGTGTTCATACCCGGGTCGTTGAACTGGGAGGCGATGGTGCCGATGACCGGGAGATCGTCCAGGTTTTTGTCCCACAGCTGGTGGTTGCGCTGGTATTGCTTTTTCACGTCGCGCAGGGCGTCGCGGGCGCCGCGCTTGTCAAACTTGTTGATGGCGATCAGGTCGGCAAAATCGAGCATATCGATCTTTTCCAGCTGGGTGGCGGCTCCGTATTCCGGGGTCATCACGTAAAGCGACACATCGGAATGGTCGATGATCTCGGTATCCGACTGCCCAATGCCGGAGGTTTCCAGGATGATGAGGTCGTAGTGGGCAGCTTTCAGGATGTCGACCGCTGCCTGGACATGCCTGGACATGGCGAGGTTAGACTGACGGGTAGCCAGCGAGCGCATAAAAACTCTGCCGTTGGCCAGGCTGGAGGTGATGGCGTTCATCCGAATGCGGTCGCCCAGCAACGCGCCGCCGGTTTTGCGCTTGGAAGGGTCGACGGAGACGATGGCGACGGTTTTATCGTCGAAATCGAGCAGGAACCGCCGCACCAGTTCGTCGACCAGGCTCGACTTACCGGCGCCGCCTGTGCCGGTGATGCCGAGCACGGGGATCACCTTGCCTTCGGCCTCCCTGCGCAGTTTGTCGAGCCATTCTCGGTTTTCCTCCGGGAAGTTCTCCACGGCGGAGATCATGCGCGCGATGGCGTGAGGGTCCTTATCTTTAAAGTGCTTCAATTCGCCGTTGAGGCGGGCGCCCACCGGAAAGTCGCACTGTTGCAGCACATCGTTGATCATGCCCTGCAGGCCCATCTGGCGGCCGTCGTCGGGTGAGTATATGCGGGCGATGCCATAAGCGTGGAGTTCCCCGATCTCCGTGGGCAGGATGGTGCCGCCGCCGCCGCCGAATATCTTGATATGGCCGGCCCCTTTTTCGCGCAGCAGGTCGTACATATACTTAAAGAACTCGTTGTGGCCGCCCTGGTAGGAAGTGATGGCGATGCCCTGGGCGTCTTCCATAATGGCCGTTTCGACGATCTCCTTCACCGAGCGGTTGTGGCCCAGGTGGATGATCTCCGCGCCGGAGCTTTGCATGATGCGCCGCATGATATTGATGGCCGCATCGTGGCCGTCGAAGAGGGAAGCAGCCGTGACGATCCGAACTTTATTTTTCGGCTGGTAAGGAGCTACCGTTTGCATAGGTGGTTTTATTGGTTAAGAGTAACTATTCAGCATGCGGCCTAAAATGCTCCTGAAGCAAAATTTTGTAA
>JACJYE010000022.1 GCA_020636255.1 Lewinellaceae bacterium | reverse complement strand
CCCTTGGTGAAACCTTAGCGCCCTTTGCGGGAACCTACTTTGCGTCTTCGCGGCTCAATATTTGCCGGGAATACCTCAAAGCTTACTTCTGAGACAACCTCAAGGGCTTCTTTCAGCGAACACCATCGAAGCCAGGCTGCCAGAGGGGGTTTACATCTAAATCCCGGATCATTCATGTTTACTTTGGAGCCTAGGCAAAATAAAGAATGCTTTTTTATATGCGATTGCCCTGGGCCGAAAGGCCGCCCTACGCTGCCATCCCACGGCCTGACAGCAGGCTGCGGTTCAGCCAGGGAGCCTGGGAGCGATAGTGAGCGTAGTACATCATCAAAGCGATCAGCACGCCCATGATGGCGCCCAGGTAGACGTCTTCGAAGAAATGCTGGGCCAGATAGATGCGGGAGAGGCCTACCAGCAGGGCCATGGCGAACAGGCCCAGAGCGGCCCAGCGCTTGCGCGGCAGGCATAACGCCAGAAAAGTATACAGTGCAAAGGCCGACATGCTATGCCCGGAAGGGAAACTATTGGCGCCGCTGTTCAGGTACACCCCATCGACGAGGTGGAGCTGGTCGAGGATGCCGAGCTTTTTGAAAAAGGCGGCGGGGCGGTCGTGGGCAAAAAAAGCTTTGGACAGGAAGCTCAACACGCTCACAGTGAGCCCCAGGAAGGGAATGGCCAAAGCGTGGCGGTAGCCCAGAAAGAGCAACCCGCCCAGGGCCAGAAAGTAGGCCGGCTCCTCCCCCATTCGCGTGAAATATTTGAAGAAGAGGTCGCCAGGTACAGACCGGCGGCCGCTGAAGAAGAAGATCTCATCGCCTTTGTGCAGGAAAAGCAGCAGGATACCTCCCAGCAACAAAGCACAGGCAAAGGCCCCAAAGTACCAGCGGTTCGCCGCGAGCAGGCGCTTCAGAGAAGGTTCGGGTTTCATGCGGAGCGGCGTTTGAAAACCTTCGCAAAAAAGTTGTTGATGCGGTCCGGGTTCAGGAGCTTCCTGTCGTTCATGGCCCTGCTGGTGAGGATGAGGCCGATGGGGAAGAGGATGCCGCAGGGTATCCAGGCCGCTACGGAGGCCGGCAGCACGAAGCTTTCGGCGATCTTGCGGCAGAAAATGGTCAGCACGATAAAAAGCATGAAGAAGATAATGGATATCAGGATGGGGTAACCGAAGCCTCCTTTGCGCACGATAGCCCCCATGGGCGCGCCGATGAATACGAAGATCAGGCAGATCAGGGCCATACTGTACTTGGTATGCAGCTCGTAGATGTGCTTGACGCGCGCCTCCAGCAGGCGGCCCA
This sequence comes from Lewinellaceae bacterium, assembly GCA_020636255.1. Lineage (GTDB taxonomy): Bacteria > Bacteroidota > Bacteroidia > Chitinophagales > Saprospiraceae > JACJYE01. The sequence goes on along the minus strand of JACJYE010000022.1, from coordinate 33,847 downwards.
GGCTGTGGGTAGCCGACTCGGAATGGGCGTGGATGCTGCGTGCATAAGACTTTGCTTTGTTGAGCAGGCGCCGCTGCTCAACCTTGTTGAACAGCTGTATGAAGGACGTATCCTGCTCCAGGGGTTCTTCGCGAAGCTGCTTTATGGGCCTGCCTTCAAAGATCTGCTTGGGTGGTTGGGTGGCCTTGCGTTTATTGTATTCGGCAATGGCCCGGTCGCTGGTCAGGGCCAGTTTTTCGGCCTTGCCCGAATCGGCCGGGGCTTCGGGCGCCTTGTCAACCGTAGCGGAGGTATCGGTAGCAGCCTGCTGCTGGGTTGTTTGCTGCTGGCCGGCAGGCTCGTCATCGTCTTCTGAGGCCGGCGTATCCATAAAAGCGCTATCGGGGTACATAAAGTAAAAATACGCGCTGATCTGGTTGGACAGCCCTTTTTCCCGGCGCAGTATCTTCAGGCTCAGGGAGTCGATCGCTTCGCGTAGCTGCCCGCTGGTCATCATGCTGCGGTTCGATTTGAAGAGCTCTTCATTGGTGCGGTTGAGCTGGAACTCGCTCAGGTCGAACACTTTGGTCCAGCTATCGAAATTGGTGCGCACGAAGGGGTAAGAGCGCCCGCCGCCCGAAAGGGCAGGTTCCGTTTCGATATACTGGTGGCCATGCTTGAGGTTCATCACAAAGTAATGGCCGTCGGCGGTGGCGAACATCTCGCCCTGCTGGGCCAGGATCTGGCTCAGGCGGCCCTTCGCGGCGTCGGTATGGTCGTAGATAAGGACGTCCTCTATGGTCTTGCCGTCCGGCTCCTTTTTGCCGATATGGATGGCATAGCCGTCGAAGTCATCGTTGAAGATGCCCGCGTCGAGCCGCAGCGCCGGCTTCTGGCGCTGAATGTCGTACATGCGGGAGCCGAATTTCAGGTTGGCCACCGGGATGAGGTTGTTGGAACAAAAGAACGAAAGCCCCACGGTGAATGCGCCAAAGAAGACCATGGTACGCATGATGCGCAGCAGGGGCACGCCTGCCGATTTGAAGCTCGACAATTCGTAGCGTTCGGCGAGGTTGCCCAGCACCATGACCGACGAGATGAGCACCGCCAGCGGCAGGGCCATCGGGATAAGCGCCACGCATTTGTAGGCCAGCAGCTCCATAATGAGGAAAAACCCAAGGCCCTTGCCGGCGATATCGTCGATGTACAACCACAACACCTGCATCACCAGCACGAACATAGCGATCATGAAGGTGACGAAGAAAGGCGGTAAAAAACTTGTAAGTAATAAGTTGTCGACCTTTTTCATAATAAGCCGCCTCCGGGGCGGTGGGCATCTGAACGCCAAAGATAACCTGAAATTATCATACCCTTCAACAATGGGCCGCTGCTTTGGTTTTTGTTGGCTTTTGCCAGATCATGAAAAAAATTTCTCCCGCTGCTGTAACTTTATTTTTTTATAGTCGTCACCCCTTTGAATATGAAGCTCGAAGCCTTTAAAACGGACATCCTGCCGATCAAGCACAAGCTCTACCGAGTAGCGCTGCGCATTACCGGCAACCCGGCGGAAGCCGAGGATGTGGTACAGGAGGTCTTTATCAAAGTATGGGAAATGCGGGAGCGCCTGAACGAGGTGCTCAGCATCGAAGCCTGGTGTATGCAACTGACGAAAAACAAAGCCATCGACAAGCGCCGCCTGCGTTACAACCAGGCCGAAAGCCTCGAAACGGCCTACGGCCTGAGCAGCGGCAGCCACACCCCCGACCGGCAGGCCGAGCTGAACGACGCCGTCGGGCAGGTGCGGCAACTGATGAGCCAGCTTCCCGAAAACCACCGCATCGCTATGCAGATGCGTGATATCGAGGGGCTCAGCTACCAGGAGATCAGCGAGGCGCTGGGGCTGCCCCTGCAACAGATAAAGACCAATATTTTCAGAGCTCGCAAAAGTATACGAACGAAACTAATGCAATTATGGGCCACGAATGGGTAGAACAATTACTGGAACGCTACTTTGAGGGAGAAAGCTCCCTGACAGAAGAGCAGCAGCTACGGGAATACTTCCAGCGTACCGATGTGCCGGAACAGCTGAGGCCTTATCAGCCGCTGTTCCAATACTTCGCCGAAGAACAGGCCCAAAATGCGCTGGGCAACGACTTCGATGAAAAACTGCTCGGGCAGCTTCAGGAATCCGCCCCGCGGCTTACCGCCATCAGGCGCATCGGCCTGCGCGGCTGGGCGCTGCGCGCTGCTGCTATCGTGCTGCTGGGCCTGGGACTGGGCTGGCTGTTCTTCCCCAAAACGACGGCGCCCGCACAAACTGCCGGTATCGACTGGGCGCAATACGAGGTACAGGACCCGCAGCAGGCCTTCCGGATCACGACGGCAGCACTGCTCAAAACCTCCGGAGAACTCAACCGCGGCACCTCTACTGCCGCACGCGAATTGAAGAACCTCGGCCAGATGGGCAAATTTTTCAAATAATAAAATCACTCGATTCCTTTAACCTTCAAAACTCAAGCCATGAAATCGCTTAAGTTCATTTTTACCGTACTCATGCTGGGCATCATGTCTTTTGCCCAGGCACAACAAAGCTCTACTAACGCCATCGACAAGTACTTCCAGAAATACGTGGATGATGAGCGCTTCACCGTAGTCTATATCAGCTCCAAACTGCTGGGCATGTTCAAACAGCTGAACGTCGAAGGGCTGAACGTCGACGATGCCGAAGCCAAGGCCATCATCGACCTGGCCTCCGGCCTGGAAGGGATACGCATCCTGGTAGCGGAAGAAAATGCCGGCTCTTTTTACAAAGAGGCTAAGTCAAAGATCAATACCAAAGAATATGAAGTGCTGATGACCGTGCGCGATGACGGCGACAACGTCGAATTCCTCATCAAAGACGACGGCAACAAGACCATCCACGAACTGCTGTTGCTGGTGGGTGGCGAAGATGAGTTCGTCCTCATGAGCTTCGTAGGCAATATCGACCTCGACAAGGTCTCCAAGCTCATCAACGAATTCGACGATAGTGATAAGAACCTGCCGAAGGAACAAAAACAATAGCAGGGTAACTGCATAGCCTCACGGTTTCATGGTAACGCGGTTTCATGGCCATGAAACCGCGTTACCATGAAACCGTGTAAAACCAACAAACCCGATTCAAATCATGCGATCCACAATCATCATCACCATCGGTTTTCTGGCAGCCTTCCTGTTATCATCCTGCAGCAGCCCCAAAACGACGGCCCAGTTTTACCAGCAATACAAACACCGGGAAGGGGTCACCAACTTCAAAATGCCCGGCTGGGTGGTCTGGCTGGGCGGCGGCATCGCTTACAATTCGGTGCGCAACGAAAAATCCAGAATGTATTTAGGCCTTGCCCGAAAGGTAGGCAAAATGCGCTTTATGGCCTCTGAGGACGGAATGGCCATCACCCCTGAAGAGATCAACTCCTTCCTGTCCAATATCCGCCAGAACGGTTATGAGGACCTGCTGCACGTCAAGGATGCCGAATCCAACTTTTCTATCCTGGTGCGCGACAACGACGGCCAGAAACTCAAAAACCTCGTCATCCTCGGCTACGACGACGGCGAGTTGTTCTTTTTCGATATGAAGTCCCGGCTGAAATACGAAGACATCGTCGATGTAACCAACCGCATCCTCAGCGGCGAACGGCCGGGCAAAAAGAAACATGAGCAGGAGGAGGAACCGCCCGTGCAGGAAGAGGAAGAACCTGCGGTGGTAGTGCCCAGAGCGTAGGAGGGAGATTTGGGGACTGGGGGACTGGGAGACTGGGGGACGAGGGGACTGAGTGATCTTTGCCAGCCTGAATCTGAAACCAGCTGCCCCGGCCTTCGGGATTTCGCTATGCTCAATATGCGACGTATGGGGATCGCTCAAAGTTACAGGTTAGAGGTTTCCCCTGATAAGCAGGCTCCTACTGAGCTGTTGACACCCTTATCTGAAGCTACCTGGCTTTACAACGTTTCGGCCTTTCGGCCTTTTATCTTCTAATTCAACCCACGATCTACACATGAGAACATTATTCTTTCTGGCCTTGCTGGCCATTGCTCCCATTTTCGCCACCGCTCAGCCGGAGGCTATTGCGCGTTTTTACGACAAATACAAAGCATACGAAAATGTGACCGACGTCAAGCTCCAGGGCTGGCTGCTGGAGATCGCTTCCAACTTCACCGACGAGGGCCAGGCGAAAAAGATACTGGACAAGATCACTTACCTGCGGGTACTGGTGATGGAAGAGGGCAACCTGGTGACGCCGAATGAATACCGTCATCTGATCAAGGACATTCACCAAAGCCGGTTCGAACAACTCTTCACCGTCCGGGATAAAGGCGACGACGTCGGCCTTTATATCCGCGAAAAGGGCGACACGATCACCGATGTGTTACTGCTCGTCAACGGATCCGACGGTTTCGTGTTGCTCAGCCTGGAAGGGCTGCTGAAGTTCAGCGACCTCAACGACCTCCAGATCAATGTCGATGGGGCCCAGCACTTTAAAAGGTTACCGGAAAAGCGGAAAGACCTGCCCCGGGCGTAAGGATACCCAACGTAGAGTTACACAACAAAGCCGCACAAAGGCATTATAAGCCTTTGTGCCTGCTCTGTGTGGCTTTGCATCATGCCTGGGCGGTATCCACCACATTGCTGTTGGTAGGCAGCCAAACCTCGTCGAAGGTAGCGACGATGTTGTTGGCGCCGCCGAAAAAACCCAGGATGCGGGCGGTTCCCTGGCCGGTATTGCGCAGGTCGTGGGGCTCCAGCCGGGGCACCAGTGCTATCTGCCCTTTCGAAAGCAGGCCTTTTTCATTGCCTACCGTTGCCTCTACTTCTCCTTCCAGCACCAGCAGCAGCTCTTCGGCGCTATCAGTATGGCGGCCGAGGCTCTTGCCAGGTTCCAGCTCAATGTAAACCGTGGCGGATTGCTGCGTGCCGTGGGCCCCTAAGAGTGGGAAAGTAGCCCGGCAGTGCTGAGCCGGGTCATTTTTCGCAGTGAATTCATTCAATGACAGTTGATTCAGATCTACAGTAGTCATCGGGTGGTCTTTTTGATTAAATAATAATGTTTTCAGGGGCAAAATTAAAGGCCAGGGCAAGGCGGGTATTGTAAAAAAACGACAAGATGGCCTGCGTCGGTAGCTCGCCCAGAACAGCCAACGAATAAACGAGCCCTTCCAACCGATAATACACGCTGGACAGCCCGCTGTTTTTGCGGTTACTTTGCGGCAACAAACAGGACAGGCAACTCATGGATGTACAATTTCAGGAAGCAAAACCTCAGGAGATACTACAGCCTTATGTTTCAGGTTATTGGCGGGCGGCCTTCCATACAGGTACTTCGGCTTCTCCCCTGAGCTTGAAAGTAGTGCCCAGGGGCGAGGTCGAATTGGTCCTGCACCTTTCGGGGCAACATTGCGACCTGGTGGTAAACGACGGCTGGCAGCACTCACCCGACTTCACGCTTATCGGCATGTGGACGACGGCCTACGAGGTTCGTTTCCGCAGCAGAGTAGAAGCACTGGGCATCCGCTTTACACCTGATGGGTTCTTCTCCCTTTTCGGCATAGCCCCTTCCGAGTTCAGCCAGCGGCAAGCTGATATGGAAGATGTATTGGGCAAAGCCTTCCGGGACTATTGCACCCGCCTGCAGGATATGCGTTCCTTTTCGGAACAAACCCGCCTTACCGGCCAATTTCTGCTGAGCATGCTCCGGCAAAATAACAGGGCGCCGCGCTACCTCAATCCGGCTGCCAGGCTCATCCGCCAAACCAGCGGCGGCATTTCCATAGATGAACTGAGCCGGCAGGTATTCATCAGCCCCCGCCAGCTGGAACGCGAGTTCAGGAATATCATTGGCCTGAGCCCCAAGGCCTATATCCGCATCAACCGGATGCGGCAGGCCCAGCAGCTCATCGGGCAGCCCGATTTTGACAACCTGGCACAACTCTCCTACCACTGCGGCTATTACGACCAGTCGCACTTCATTCGCGATTTCAAACAGATGGCCGGTATGGCCCCCGGCAGTTTTCTGGCCCGCCGTGGGGAGTTTATCTGATGATTGGGGAAGGTAATAAGGTTAAAGGTTAAAGGTTAAAGGTTAAAGGTTAAAGGTTAAAGGTCAAAGGTCAAAGTGTTTGGACTTGTAACCCTCAAACTTGCAACCTGCAACTTGCCCCTTCTGCTTCCCCGGAAATTGTCTATGTTTAGGATCAAAAAAAATGAGGCTGTTCTGCACACTACTCATCCTGGCATTAGCCCTTAACACCTTTTCACAAACCCCTGCCGCCGAACGACAGGCAAGCTACCGGCAGTGGAAGGGCATGGCCGGACAATCTATCGTCAATACAATAGAATTCAGGAATGCCGGGCCGGCCATCATGAGCGGCCGGGTGGCCGACCTCGATGTATGGGAAGAGGACCCCTCTCACTTTTACGTGGCCTACGCTTCGGGTGGCCTGTGGAAGACCGAAAATAACGGTACTTCCTTCGAGCCCCTTTTCGACAACGAAATGGTAATGACCATCGGCGACATTGCCGTCGACTGGGCGCACAATACCATCTGGCTGGGCACTGGCGAGGTGAATTCCAGCCGTTCTTCCTACGCTGGCGCAGGGGTTTACAAGAGTACGGATGGCGGGAAAAGCTGGTCACATCTGGGGCTGGCAGAAACCCATCACATCGGCCGCATCGTCCTGGATCCCGAAGACCCCAATACAGCCTGGGTGGCCGCTATGGGGCACCTTTACACTTCCAACGAAGAACGTGGCGTCTTCAAAACTACCGACGGCGGACAAAGCTGGCGTAAGACGCTATACATCAACGAGCAAACCGGTGTTGTCGACCTGATTCGCGGCCCGGGCAGCCCGAACACACTTTACGCTGCAGCCTGGCAGCGCGAACGCCACGCCTGGAATTTCGAAGAGTCGGGGGCCGGGTCGGGTATCTACAAAAGCACCGATGGGGGCGAAAGCTGGGTGCTTCTAACCACCGAGAACAGTGGCTTTCCCACCGGCGAAGGCGCCGGGCGCATCGGGCTCGACGCCGTAAAGACGGATAGCGGCAGCCTCCTTTTCGCCGTTATCGACAACTTCAACAGGCGCCCGAAGGAGGAGCCCGAAGAGCGCAGGCTCACCAAAGACGAACTCCGGGGAATGAGCAAGGAAAACTTCCTGAAGCTGGAAAAATACCTCATCAAGGAATACCTGCAACAGTATGATTTTCCCGAGCGCTACGACGTGGATAAGGTTCGGAAAATGGTGGATCAAGATGAGATCAGCCCGAAATCGCTGGTCGACTATGTAGAAGACGCCAACGCGCTATTGTTCGATGTACCCGTGGTTGGGCTGGAAGTATACCGCTCGGCCGACGGCGGTAAGAGCTGGGTGCGCACGCATAAGGATTTTCTCGACAACGTGTATTATACCTACGGCTATTACTTCGGCCAGGTGCGCGTCGACCCGCAGGCGCCCGACAGGATCTTTGTGATGGGCGTGCCCATCCTGCGGTCGGAAGATGGGGGGGCCACTTTCGAAAACATCGACGGCGACAACGTGCACGGCGACCACCATGCGCTCTGGATCGACCCCATCCGCGCCGGACACATCATACTCGGCAACGACGGCGGGGTCAACATCTCCTATGACGATGGTATAAGTTGGGTAAAGTGCAATACCCCGGCCGTCGGGCAGTTCTACAGCGTCGCTACCGACCTGGCGGAGCCATACCGGGTATATGGCGGATTGCAGGACAATGGCGTCTGGATGGGCCCCAGCAACTACCGTGCAGGCACAGGCTGGCATGATTCGGGGCAATACCCTTACCGCATGATACAGGGCGGCGACGGCATGCAGGTGGCCATCGATACCCGCGACAATACTACCGTGTATACGGGCTTTCAATTCGGCAACTATTTTCGCATCAATACACAGTCGGGTAAAAGCGACTACATCACCCCCAAACCGGGCCTGGGCGAACGGCCCTACCGATGGAACTGGCAGGCCCCCATCCACCTCTCGGCTCACAACCAGGACATCCTTTACATGGGCGCCAACAAGCTGCTGCGCTCCCTCAACCAGGGCAGGGATTTCGAAGAGGTCTCCGGCGACCTGACCCGCGGCGGCATGCCCGGCGATGTACCCTACGGCACCCTGTCCAGCATCCACGAATCGCCCCTGCAGTTCGGGCTGATCTATACCGGCTCCGACGATGGGCTGGTGCACTGCACCCGCGATGGCGGGTTTAGCTGGGCGAACATCAGCGCCGGACTGCCCGAAGGTAAATGGGTTAGCCGTGTACAGGCCTCTGCTCATGAAAAAGGCCGTGTTTTCGTAGCGCTCAACGGTTACCGCCAGGATGATTTTTCCCCATACCTATACCTTTCAGATGACTATGGCCAGTCGTGGAAGGACATTGGCGCCAGCCTGCCGCTGGAGCCCATCAATGTGGTGAAAGAAGACCCGGAAAACCCCGACATTCTGTACGTCGGCACCGACCGTGGCCTATACGTATCATTGGATAGAGGTGGGCGCTTCATGCAAATGAACAACCGGTTGCCCGCCGTTCCGGTGCACGACCTCGTCATTCACCCTACGGCTCATGAGCTGGTGGTGGGCACCCACGGCCGGTCCATCTACATCGCCGGGGCCAGGGAGTTACAGCAATTGACACAAGATGTACTGGCCGAGGCCCTGCACCTTTTCCAACCACCACGCATCCGCTACAGCTCGCGTTGGGGCAACGACAACCCGTACCGCAAACCCAACCCGCCCGAGGTAAAGATCCCGCTGTACACCAGCGCGGCGGGAAAGGCTACGATCAGCATCATAGCGGGAAAGGAGCTCGTATTGCGAAGCTTCGAAGTGGATTGCACCAAAGGCCTGAACTTTTTGCCTTACGGACTGACCGTAGACGAGAAAACCCTGGATGAGTATAATAAGGCCCTGAACAAAGAAACCAAAACTGATGAGCGCCCGGCCCAAGTCAAGGTAGCGAAGGACGGGAATGCGTACCTGTACAGAGGCAAGTACAGGGTATTGGTAGAGAAAGGCGGGCAGAAGGAGGAAGTGGAGCTGGAGGTAAGATAGCGTTGGCAAATAAGGGTGAATAAGCTTATGTTGGTATCAAAAGGCCTTATGCATGGCCGGTTTGGGGGGCATTTCTTAATCTACATCAATTTTTTTCTCCTCATCTACCCTTTACTTTGTACCAGTAAACAACGAACTATTTTCATCAAAAAAAATCCACTCCATGTCTACTAAAGAAGCAACAGTTGCCCAAAAGTGGGCCATTGACCCGGCGCACACCGAGGTCGTATTCAAAGTAAAACACCTGGTGATCACCACTGTAAGCGGCACGTTCAGCTCCTTTGACGGCGAAGTCTACAGCGAATCCGACGATTTTGACGGCGCCGAAGTAAGCTTTCAGATCGATGCCGGCAGCATCAGCACCAACAATACTGACCGCGACAACCACCTGAAGTCCGGCGACTTCTTTGCGGTTGAACAATATCCGAAGATCACTTTCGACAACGGCATCCTGCGCAAAGTGAAAGGCGGCAGCTACAAGCTGCAAGGCGGCCTGACGATCCGCGATGTAACCAGGCAGGTAGAGCTGGACGTCGATTACAACGGCACGGTAAAGGACCCCTGGGGCAATGCCAAAGCCGGTTTCGAGATCAGCGGCCAACTGAACCGCAAGGATTTCGGGCTGGTGTGGAACGCCATCACCGAGGCCGGCAGCATGCTGGTGGCCGAAGAGGTGAAGCTGGCGATCAGTGTACAGCTGGCTGCGGCTTAATTAATTGTGGCAGGCCGGGGTTTAGCTAGGGCGGCAAGCCAACCAAGAATGCGCTCCGTCGCACAGAATAGCAGGCAGGTACTTTCGAAGTGCCTGCCTGTTTGGTTTTAATATTGAACGAACCCATCTTCTTCGATCACCACGGGTTCTATCACCTTGAAGTTGACGCGCCCCAAATGCGCATGTTCAAAAACCTTATAGGACCCAAACAAATCCAATACCTCTCGCCGTTGTATGGGCGTATCAAAATCGTGGGAAAACATTTCATAGGAGCTATGCGGATAATCTCTGAAATCCCTCCAAATGCCATGCAGTTGGGGGTTGACATGGATATATAGGATCAAATTGATGAAATAGGTATCGTTGTTAACTTCCAGTCGTTTGAAGTTTTTCTGAAAGAGGGAACCACAACGCCCCTGCTGCTTCCTAATCGCCTGGGAATACCCCAGGAAAAAACGGCGAAAAAGCTCGCTGGCCCAACGGGCGGCTAATTCCTCAGGGGTAGGGATTCCATCATCAGGGGTAGGGATTCCATCGCTCAATGACATATCTTCGGAAGCGATGGAATCCCTCCACGAGATGGAATCCCTCCGCGAGATGGAATCCCTCCACGAGATGGAATCCCTATGCTCCAGCACGGCTCTCTCCTCCTTGATTTTCACCAGCAGGTGGAAATGGTTCGGCAACAGACAATAACAATAGGTATCTAAAACGGGGGAAAGGTATTGGTAATATTTACGGAGGAAGTAGTCATAGTTTTCCCGGCGGTAAAACAGGTTATCGCCATTATTGCCCCGGTTAAATACGTGGAAAAAACGGCCGGGAAGCAGAAGGGGGTAGTATTCTTTTATCGTCGGCATGGCTTTTTGTTGTTGTTGAACAAATAATGACAAATAAAAGGGTTTAGACTGCAATTATTTTGCAGGGATGCCATCCCTTAAGGGATGGCATCCCTGCCCCCCCCCAGGTAACCTCCCGCCACCTCCCCAAATAAAACAGCATCGAATCATTTCAAACTACCCGCTCATGAAAAAGATGCTGTTCACCATCGCTACCCTGATAAGCTGTATTGCCGCTTTTTCGCAGAATATCTGGATCGGCGGTACGCCGGGCAAGGAAACGGATTGGATGGAAGCCCGCAACTGGAGCCGCGGAGTCATGCCGGGCATACAGGATGATGTGATCATTCCTTATCAATGGAACGGTTATTACCCGAAGGTGCAGCGTGTAGCGCCAACTATCGGCCATTTGCAGATTGGCCCCGGTGCGCAGCTGGTGATCGCCAAAACCGGCGTGCTGGTGATCGACGGCAGCTACAAAAACAACTGCGGATTGGCCCTGGACGGCAGCCTGCACAACGAAGGGGCCCTGGTCATCACGGCCACCCTGGGGCCTGCTATCGAAGGCGATATGCAAAAATTGGACAACTATGGGATCTGTTCGGAAATTACGGACGAAGGGCACGTCACGCTGGCCACCACCATTGCCTTTCCCCTGGAGCCCGGTAATGCGTTGGCAAAAGTGAATTGAATGTCTGCAATAAGTTCGACAATTTTTTCCGTAACTTGATGATATGACTACAGCTGTTCATCCAATTGACCACTTATTGAGGTATAGCCCATATTTAGCCTTTATCCTATTTTTGCTTCCTTTCCTCAGCCCGGCACAGAAACCGGAGTTAGTGGTTCGCCAGGAAGCTCATATCGGTTATCCCACCGTTACCGCCTTCTCTTCAGACGGGCATTACCTCCTATCCGGTGGCGATGACCGGCGGCTGTTGCTGTGGGACATCCCCTCCGGAAATTTCATTCGCCGGGCCGAATGTATAGCCAAGCCTCTGGCCCTCCGTTTCGATACCACAAACGTAACGGCCACCGCTCTGCTAGCCGACCATTCCGTGATGCAGTGGGGCCTGAATACCAGGCAGCAAAAAATGCTATTACCGCTCTTCATTCGCAATGTTTTCCTGGAAGAAAATGCTTACGATGACGTCCTCGGCCTTGCCCAGCAATTCGAAGGGTATTTGCAGAATATTTCGGCTAAAAGCGCCGAGGCCAGGCTGTTCCGTGGACAGGCGCCCCTTGGTGATATCAGGGCCAGCGGGAACACCGGCCAAATATCCAGCCCGGTGGAAGAAGCCATTGGCCAGGCGAGAATGATCATTGATAGGCGATGAAACCGTCCTGACAAGGCATCGTCGTTACATTACCCGTGTCACTGAACTATCATGTAAATTGTATCACAGAACTCATAACTGGCCCTTCATCATAAATACGATCCATATATGCAGCGCCCTGTACTCCTGCTCACCCTGCTGTTTCTTCCCCTGCTGGCCCAGTCTCAGCGGCCGGAATTGGTGGTACCCACCCAGCAGGTGGAAGCGATCTACGCCCTCGCCGCGTCCTCCGACGGGGCGTACTTTCTAACTACCTATCTGAATAATGTCGTCCGCTTATGGGATGCGCAGGGCCGGTTGCTCCGGCAGTACAACTCGCCACCAAACGCGGCCGAAAACTATTGGGGTATCGATCTCTTCTTCCTGCCGGGCGAACAGGCTTTTGCGCTGGTTACGTCCCGCCAGGTGCTGTTTTGGAAGCTGAACGGTGAGCTGGAACGAACAATAGACAATCCGTCCGCCGACTTTTCCAGCGCCGCCGTCTCCGCCGATGGCCGGTGGCTGTTCACGGGCAACAGAGACGGGGCTCTCCTGAAATGGGATATTGAGGCAGGCTCCTGGCAGGAACAGCTCCGGTTCAATACGGCCGTAACAGCCGTCAGTTGCTCCCCGGCCGCCTCGCATATCCTTATCGGCACCGAAGGCGGTGAGGCGATCCTGTACGATTTCGTATCTGGAGCACAGTTGCTCGATCTCTCGGCCGATTTCTTCAGCGTCCAGGCCGCCGCTTTTTCAGCCGACGGGTTATATCTTGCCATTGGCGGCGCCTTCCAGGATTTTGGCGATAGCGATCTGGAATACCCTTACGGAATGGCCAGCGTGTACAACACGCAGGGGCAGGCCGTCAGCAGCTTTAAGGACGGCATGGAGATCAACGATGTCGCCATCGCCCCCGACGGAAGTTACTACTCGGCAACCATCCAGATGGGCGCCTCCGCCACGCCGGGCGCCCTCGTGCAGGCCAGCACCAATGCCGTTTATGAGATCGGGGACATCCTGGCCTCCACCTTCAGCCCCGACGGGCAGGCCGTTTTTACGGCCGTAAAAGATGCCGACCTGCTGGAAAGCTGGAATATGAAGGGCGAAAAACAAACGTCACGCAGCCCGCACCGCATTTCCGGGACACACGTCTGCGCCTCTCCGGATGGCCGTTACCTGGCATTCTACAGCCAGGACTTTTCCCATGGTTTTTCCTGGACTGATTATGAAAACACACCGTTCAGCCACCTATTTCAGTTGTGGGACCTATGGGATAACCGCGCCATGGCCTGTGTCGGCCAGCGGGGCATCGACAGCCTGTACTTCGCACCGGATGGCGCCTCTGTTTTCACAAAACTGGCAGGCGAAAAGGCCGAATATCAGCAGTGGGGGCTGGATGGAAAGTTATTACAGACAGCCATAAATACGCCGCCCCCGGGTATCGCCAGTCGGGAGCTGCCCGAAAAAAACGGCAAAGGGCCCTTCCTGCTGTCGGGCGGCAGCGATGGGATTCGCATTCAGGATGCAGGCATGGCAGAAATAGCCCGCATTATCACCTTCGATTCCATCAATTGGGCCGTCACCACGCCCTCGGGCCTGTTCGATGCTTCGCAGGGCGCCATGGGCCTGCTGCACTATACCGTCGGGCTGCAGGCCGTGGAGATCGAGCAGCTGAAGGAACGTTACTACGAACCCGGCCTGCTGCCGAAGCTGCTGGGATGGGCCACCGAGCCGCTACGCGATGTCCGTGGGTTCCAGGAGGTGCGCCTGTATCCCAAAATGAAAGCCTGGATAACATCGGACGTACTGTATGCCGAGCTGGAAGCCCGCAGCGGCGGCATTGGGAAAGTGAGCTTTTGCATCAATGGCAAGGAAGTACTGGCCGATGCCAACCCGGGCAGGAAAAACAAGCTGCAGATCCCGCTTTCGCGCTATGAAAAGTATTACCACCCGGGCATCGGCAATCAGCTCAGCCTGCGGGCCTACAATGCCGAGGGCTGGCTCAAAAGCGCGCCGCTTACCTTTGCATACCGCCCCGGTGGTGTGCGACAGCGCGGTAGCGAAACGGAAAGCGCGCCGGCTTTTAGCTTCGTCAATGCAAAGGATGCCGAACTGTATTTTATCTGCGTGGGCACATCCAACTACGCAGGCGACAAACTGAACCTCAAATATCCCGACAAAGATGCCACAGACATGGCACAAGCGCTGCAGGACGCCGGGCAGGCGCTGTTCGGAGCAGGCCGCGTACACGGCCAACTGTTCACCTCTGCTGCGGAAAACAGCGCCTTCCTTTCCAGCAAAGCCAACATACAACAGGCCATTCAGGAGCTGGCCCGGCAGGCACAGACCCGGGATGTGGCCGTGCTGTACTTCTCAGGGCATGGCGTTACTTATGGCAGTGATGAAAACGCTCAGTTCTATTATTTATCCAAAGATATCGCCAGCGATAACCTCAGCGACCCGGAGATCAGGAGGAACTACGCTATTTCAACCAATGAGCTCACCCAATGGCTCAATGATGCCGTAGCCCTCAAGCAGGTGCTCATTATCGATGCCTGTAACTCGGGCAAAGTGGTGGAAAGCCTGCTCAGCGGCGAAAAAGCCCTGAACTCCAGTCAGGCCCGCGCCTTCGACCGCATGCAGGATCGTACCGGCACCTTCGTGCTTTCCGGCTCGGCGGCCGACAAGGTGAGCTACGAGGCCAGCCGCTACGGCCAGGGGTTGCTCACCTTCAGCCTGCTCCAGGGCATGAGCGGCCTGGCCCTGCGCGAAGGCCAGTACGTAGACGTGATGACGCTCTTCCAGTACGCCCGCGACAAGGTGCCGGAGCTGGCCCGATCCATCGGCGGCATACAGACGCCGATGATGGCCTTTCCCGGCGGCGGGCAGAGCTTTGATATCGGCATTGTCAACGAGCAGGTGCACATACCGGCCACCCGGGAAAAGCCGGTCTTTGTGCGCAATGTATTCCAGGAAGAAACGTCCTTCGACGATGTGCTGAATGTCGGCGGCTTTCTGCAGGCCCAACTGCAGGACATCACTGCCCGGGGTACCCAGGCCAGCCTCATCTACGTGGATGTGCCGGAATATCAGGACGCCTATTCCATCAAAGGAAGATATGGCCTGGAGGGTAGCCGGGTTTTGTTACAGGCCAAGTTATTCCAGGGCAAAAAGGTGCTGGGCGATATACAGGCAGAGGGTAAAAAGGAGCAGTTGGAGGCACTGGTGGAGGATATTTTACAACAGGCTTTTAGTATATTACAGCGACAATAAAGCAGACAAACAGTATGAGAGGGTTTTTCTTGACGTCTTTTCTATGCCTTACATTGCCCGCCTGGGGGCAACGGCCGGAACTGGCCGTACCTGTAGGGCATACCGGGAAAGTCAGCTGTGTTGCTTTTTGTTCTATCGACGGCAAGGCCTATATCCTGACTGGCAGTGAAGACAATACTGCCAAATTGTGGGATATGAATGGCAAGGAGCTCCAAACTTTCAAAGGCCATAATGGCGCTATTACTTCGGTGGCTTTTTCCTCAAAAAACAAACAAGTCCTGACCGGCAGCGAGGATGGCACAGCGAAACTTTGGGAACTGGATGGAAAGCTGGACACGACTATTGTGCCCGAAGGCGCTATCGAACAAACAGACTATAGCACATCAGGGATCAACTATATGTATTCCATGAACGGCATCGCCTTTTCGCCAGGAGGCAATTCCTTTCTGGCCGGCAATGGGATGGGCAGCGTCAATTTGTGGGGCCTTAATGGGGAAAAACTGGGGGCCTTCCGGCAAGGAAGGCAGCCGGATCAGGAAGGTAGCGTTACACCTGACCCATCAAATACAGGCCAGTTTTTTATGCTTCCTCAAGGGCCCCCAATAACATCCGTAGCTTTTTCACCAGATGGAAAGCGGATACTCGCCGGCACTTTCAAAGGTGTTCTTTTCTGGAACCTGAATGGAGATGAGGCTCAGGGGCCTTCTATTTGTGAAAATGCCGGCCGCATCCTATCCATTGCTTATTCGCCAAAGGGCAATGCTTATGTGGCAAGCTGCAAAAACACCGTAGTCCTGGTAGATGGTGATAAAAAAATAAATTTACCCATACCAGCTGTGCTCAACACCAAGGCCCTGGCATTTTCTCCGGATGGCAACTACTTCCTTACGGGAAACAAAGATAGCCTTACCGTCTGGAATCTGAAGGGACAGCTGATACATACGCTTTGTGGCAGTGCAAAAACGCCCTACAGAGCCGCTTTCGCGCCAGACAGCAAGGCCGTGCTGGCCATCTGTGACGGCACGGCCAGATTGTGGAGCCTGGATGGCCGGGAACTGCTGGCCCTGCGGGGGCATTCCAGGCCTGTAAATGCGGCCCTTCTTTCCCCGGATGCAAAGCACCTTCTGATTAAAACCGGGGATGGCTCAGCAACCATGTGGAACCTGGCAGAAAGAGGGAATAAACCCTTTTGCCGTGATGGCCTCTGTAAGTGCCAGGCTTTTACCTTTTCGCCCGATAACCAGGCAATCCTCTCCACTTGCGGAGATAGCGTAAAATTCTGGAGCCTCAATGGGGAGGAAATAAAGGCCTGGAAAGCCTCATACGCTGACGCCATTGCTTTCGCGAACGGCGGTAATAACATCTTGACAATCGAAGGAAAGGATGCACAATTGTGGGACTTGAACGGGAATGAGATCGAAACGTTTACAACGGATAATATCGATATCAGTGAGCTGGATTTTTCGGCAGAAGGAAAGTTCGCCTTATGGGAAGGGGATGAAAAGGTGAAACTTTGGGACTTTGACGGGCAGCTCATCCGATCCTTCCGAACGGATGAATGGGAGGCGCTTACCGAAGAGGGATATAGCCTGAGGTTCTTATTTTCACCCGATTGGAAATTCATGCTGGATGAAAGCAGCATGGTATTGAAGCCTTTCAGACCCCCTGGGGCTGCCAGGGATACGATCGAAGACGGAGCTTATATCTATACTTTTTCTCCGGATAGCAAAAAGCTCCTTACGGTCGCCGAAACAAGCCGTGCGCATGTACGGAGCCTGGATGGGGAGGCTGAAAAAGCCTTCGATACGCATGACTGCTTTGCCGGCTCGGCAATGTTTTTCCCTAATAACAAATTCATCATTACAACGGGCAAGGAGGATCATTCCACCAAGCTTTGGGATGCTTCTACCGGAGAAGAACTCGCAACTTTGGTGTCTATTGATTCGGCAGACTGGGTTGTCACCACCCCCCTGGGCCTGTTTGACGCCTCCCCCGGCGCCATGCAGCTTATGCATTACGTTGTAGGCCTGGAGGTTATCGAACTGGAACAATTAAAAGAGCGCTACTACGAGCCGGGCTTATTGCAAAAACTACTGGGCTTCTCCGATGAGCCCCTCCGCTCCGTAGACGGATTCGATACGGTCGCACTTTATCCTGCCGTATCGCTGCAGCTGGATACCGAGGCAAATCAGCTACAGATCAAACTAACAGCCCGCAACGGAGGACTTGGCCAGGTAAGCGTATTTGTCAATGGCAAGGAGATCATCGAAGACCTCAATCCGCCCCAGGGTTTTGAAAGGAAGAGAAATACCTCCCTGGGCGTCAATCTGGCCCGATATAGCCGCTACTTCCTGCAGGACAGCCTCAACATCGTCTCGGTACGCGCCTACAACGAAGCCGGCTGGCTGAAAAGCCCCGCTCATACAATAACATATCGCCCTCGCTTTTCCCGCAGCAAAGGCACGGAAAACGGCGCCTCGCCCTCCCCTTCTTTCTCTTTTGTCCCCTCCCCCAACCCCGCCTTCTACGCCATCATCGTCGGCACAGCCAACTACGCAGGTGACAAGCTCGACCTGAAATATCCCGGTAAGGATGCCGAGGCAATGACAAGTGCCCTCCGACAGGCCGCCGGCCAGCTCTTTGGGGCCGACAGTGTCTTCGTCAGCTTACTGACTACGGATACTACCGATGAGAAAATGCTCCCCACCAAGGCCAATATCAAGGCTGCTTTCGACGATTTCGAAAAGCGGGCGAAAGCCGAAGACATTCTCCTGGTGTACCTCTCGGGCCACGGCGTCACCTACGGCGATGCCGAGCGGGCTCAGTTTTACTACCTTACCCAAGACATCAGAAGCGAGGGCCTCAGCGACGAAGGCGTTCGCAACACAAGGGCCATATCCTCCAGGGAACTCACAAAATGGATCAATGCCATCCCTGCTCAAAAGCAGGTCCTGATCCTGGATGCCTGCAATTCCGGCAGGGTGGTGGAAGCGCTCGAAAGCGGCTCTAAAAGCCTGAACTCCACCCAGATCCGCGCCCTCGACCGCATGCAGGGCCGCACGGGAATGTTCGTCCTGGCCGGCTCGGCGGCCGATAAAGTGAGCTATGAAGCGAGCCAATACGGGCAGGGGCTACTCACCTATAGCCTCCTGGAAGCGATGAGCGTGAGGGAAGGAAAGCTCATCGATGTCGTTCAGCTCTTCCAGTACGCCCGCGACAAGGTGCCGGAGCTGGCCCGATCCATCGGCGGCATACAGACGCCCACCATGCTGACGCCCACCGGCGGAAGTATATACATCGGCATCGTCAATGAGCACGTGAAGATCCCTTACACCCCTAAAAAGCCTGTCTTTGTGCGCAATATTTTTATGGAAGAGACGGAGCTGAACGATAAACTCGGCATCGGCAAAAGCATGGAAGCCCAAATGGAGGAGATCACCGCCAGAGGCGCCGGGGCCAGCCTGGTCTACTGGGATGTGCCGGAGTACCAGAATGCCTATTCCATTAAAGGGCTTTACCGCCTGAATGGGGAAGAGATATCCCTGAGGGCCAAATTATTTAAAGGGAAGGAACCGCTGGGTGACATACAGGCCAAGGGGGAGGCAGGGGCGTTGAATACACTGGTGGAGCGGATACTTCAGCAGGCTTTCAGGATACTTGA
Source organism: Lewinellaceae bacterium (assembly GCA_020636255.1). Classification (GTDB taxonomy): domain Bacteria; phylum Bacteroidota; class Bacteroidia; order Chitinophagales; family Saprospiraceae; genus JACJYE01. The sequence continues at coordinate 14,965 of JACJYE010000022.1, read as the reverse complement.
AAAGTGAGCGCTTGTTTGGAGGGGAAGGACGAAGTATATGGTATCCCTAACGAATAAGAACCACTTCTCCCTTTTCTATTCTTTTTGAATCAACAACACCGTCCAGTTGGAATTCCAGCAACCAAACGTAGGCCCCTTGGCCGGCAGGCTGGCCATTTATTTTTCCATCCCATTTATCCATTGGGCCGTTTGTTTGAAAAACCAGACTACCCCAGCGGTCAAATATCTTGAAATGATAATTAATGATATTATAAGGGGAATGTATAAAAGGGCAAAAACCGTCATTTCTTCCATCGGAATTAGGGGAGAAAATGTCAGGCACATAAATATTTATTTGACAAAACCGCTCTTCCGCATGGATGATAAGTGGGAAAGAATAACAATCAGTAGAAACTTCAACCTGATACGTTCCCGCCTGTTCCAATGTCCTCGTCGGGTTTGTGCCGCCATCGGGCCATCTGAAAGAAGCGTTCATTTTCATATTTTCAGGCAGGGCAGCGCGAAGTGAAGTCGGTTGCAGCGGTTCGTCGGTACAAATAGCAATATCCATCACCAGTTCTTTGGGAAATGTGTCGGAGTACGTGACTTCCTCGCATCCGTTGCCAATGCGAATGTCCAATGTGATAGGAATGCTTACACAGGGGAGGATCATTTCAATGGTTCGGATGCCCTCATTTTGCAATGCCCTTCTTGTTTCCATACAGCCATCGTCCCAGATGTAGGTGGCTTTATCGAAGTAAGGATCAGAGACAAAATCATGGATGTCTACCCAGCCCCCATCCTCGCAGATAAAGGCAATGGTGTCGATTTCGGCAGGCAATTCATACAGCTGGAGGGCATCAATACTGTGGCCAAAATGCCATAATACACCCTGTTTTTCCTCCTCTGCACAAGGGCTCGTAATTTGCCGTACATTACCCGTAACCCCAATGTGCGTTTGATTGCCGGTGGCCACGAAACATTCCCAATGAGGAAGCCACCTGTCAATAAATTCCGGGCCGCCTGAGCCCATTGGATGCTGTATATGAAACGTGCTGTTGTTGTGGATCCCTGTGATCACGCCAAAATTATTGACGGTGCGCTCAAATTTGAGCGGCTCCTCTGCAAAATGCACCTCTATCAACCGGGTATTGATATCACCACAATTGACCCCCGGATGGCCGTCGCCTAAAATAGCCCCCTGATTAAGCGCGGCCATTTCAAAATAGTAGGCTTTGCCAGCTTCCAATGGCTTGAGCAATTGAATGCCGACTCCTTCCTCAATGTGAAACCCACTGGCCGTAGTTACGCCTTCAAGCGAAATAAAGCCGTCGCCAGAATAAGGTTCGATTTGAGGGTTCAAATACCAGGCTGCATTTGCAATGGCTTCATCCACCGGGCAATCCGCTTCGTGTATCCAATAGGCATCGGCTGAAGTAATACTGTACCATGTGTCGGTCGTATCTATACTGTTGTAGTCATTTGTCGGGCATACAATTTCTTCAAAATCACCGTTGGGAATGAGGTTTTGGCAAAACAGGCCACCGGCAGGAATAAACAGAAAAGACAGTATTAACACAGATATCATTCGATGCCCTGGCAATTGCATTTTTTGGTATTTATGGTGAGTTACAAAGTTAAAAAAATACGCCTTGCCGTTTGTTTCTTTGCAATCTCGCGCCTCCTTCGTCAGCTTTGCGTTAAAATAGGACTTTTTTGAACACGCTCATAAACGCATAAATCTGACTACAATTCCCTATTTTAGAACATCAAAACCCGAAATAAACAAATGGTAAGAATAGCCGATTTAGAGCTTCTCTGGAGGGTTGCGCGATGGAAGCGGCCCTTATTATTGTACTGCCTCCTGCTTTTTGCCAACCTTCCCTTCTCTACCGCCCAGGCTCCGCAGCTCACCATCCCCGTCGGCCATTCTGAAAGTATTACCTCGGTGGCTTTTTCCACCGATGGACAGTACGTACTGACGGCCAGCCTCGACCGTACCGCCAAGCTGTGGAACCGGCAGGGCCAGGAGCTGGTGACGTTCAGCCAGCACTCGGGCTACATCTTCGATGCCGCCATCTCGCCGGATGGGCAGTACGTCGTCACCGGGGCCGATGACGCCACGGCCATCATCTGGAACCTGCAGGGGCAGGCGCTGTACACCTGCCGCGGCCATGAAGGCTGGATAAGATGCCTGGCATTCGCGCCCAACAGCCAGCGCTTTGTCACGGGCGGCAACGACGGGCAAGGGTTCATGTGGGACCTCCGGGGGCGCCTGGTGCAGGCCCTGCCGGCCTATTCGGCCTTTTACAACGATCTCGCCTATTCCAACGACGGCCAGTATATCGTCTCCGCAGTTGGCCCGCTCATCGTCCTGCTGGACGATAAAGGGCAAAAGATCCGGGAGATCACTCAGGACAGCCAGGTGGTTTATTCGGTGGCCTTCTCGCCTGATGCCCGCCGAATCGTAGCCGGTACGGAAGGGGGGCGCCTGGTGCTCTGGAGCCTGCAGGGCGAAAAGATCTGGGATATTCAGGCCCATGAGAAAAGTATTTATGCAGTAGACTATTCTAAAGATGGCCGGTACCTTCTCAGCAGCAGCGGGGATGAAACCATCCGGATATGGGATACACAGGGCAATCCGGTTCGCACCATCGCCCGCGGCGATTCCTTCGGCGATGCGGTGTTCTCTCCCGACGGGGCCGGCATACTGAGCAGCGGGCCGGATGCGGCGGCTCAGCTTTGGTCGCTGGAAGGCCAGCCATTGCACTCCTACCGCGGTTATGCGCATTCCGTACTGGCGGTGGCCTTTGCCCCCGACGGCCGGCATTTTCTCACCGGGAATGACGATGGTTATGTGCGCCTGTGGCTCCCCCTCGACGGGCAGGCCAGGGCCCTGAGCGGCCAGCATGGCCCGGTAAACGACATCACATACTCCAGCGACGGCACGGCACTCCTGTCCAGCGGAGATGATGGGCAGGCGGTGTTCCGCGACGGCGACGGCAACGCTTTGTGGGCCACGCCCGAAGGCCAGAATATGCGGGCTTCGGCGCTGTCGCCGGACGGGCAAACCATCATCACCGGCGATGCTGAAGGCTGGCTTTACTGGTGGAACCGGCAAGGGGCCCTGCTCCGGAGCATCAAAGGCCACGACTATGACGTAAAAGCGCTGGCTTTCAATCCCGACGGCACCCAATTCGTTTCCGCAAGCAACGATACGCAGGCCCGCCTGTGGTCCATCCAGGGCGATTCCCTTGCCACCCTGGCCGGCCATGAGATCGACCTCTTTGCCGCTGCTTATTCTCCCGACGGCAAGCTCATCGCTACCAGCGATTGGGATAACCTCATCAAATTGTGGGACACCAGCGGGCAGGAACAGACAACTATCAGCGGGTTCGAGGATGTCATAAACGAGATCGCCTTTACACCCGACGGCCAGTATATGCTGGTTGCCGGCGACGACCGCTCCGCCCTCATGATGGAGCCCAACGGGCATATACTCAGGGGGTTCTTCGGCCATACCAGTGGCGTCACTTCCCTTTCCCTGGCCCCGCAGGGGCCTTTTCTGCTTACCGGCAGCCGCGATAAGACGGCCCGTATCTGGGATCGGTACACCGGCGTGGAACTGGCCACTCTGATCACTCTGGGAAAAGATGATTGGGTCGTCACCACCCCTTCAGGGCTCTTCGACGCCTCTCCGGGGGCCCTGAAGCGCCTGTATTACGTGCTCGGCCTGGAAGTGATCGACCTGGAACAGTTAAAGGAGCGCTACTACGAACCGGGGCTGCTACCCAGGCTGCTCGGCCTGCAGGAAGGTGCGATCCGGGATGTCGACGCGCTGGGCGCCATCGAACTTTATCCCATGGTAGAGGCCCGCATCGACAAGGATCAACTGCTCATCAGCCTGAAAGCACGCAGCGGTGGGCTGGGCAAAGTGAGCATCTTCATCAACCAGAAAGAAGTGCTGGAAGACGCCAACCCCGAACGCAAGCCCAGCCTGAGCATCAACCTGGCCGATTATGAGAAATATCTGCTGGCCAACAGCCCCAATGAGATCACCATCCGGGCCTATAATTCGGAAGGCTGGCTCAAAAGCCAGCCCTACGTGCTGTACTACAACCTCGTGGGGAAAAAGGGGCATGAAACAGAAACGCCGGATCCTACCCTGTCGTTCCAAACAACAAGAGGCCCGGAGCTGTTCATCCTATGTGTCGGCACGGCCGACTACAACGGAGAACGCCTCGACCTGAAGTACCCCGACAAGGACGCCACCGATATGGCCACGGCTTTGGCCGCTGCAGGAGGCCTTTTATTTACGCCCGAAAAAGTGCACAGATTCCTGCTCAGTACAGACACCCGAACGGCCGATGCGGTTTCCAGCAAGGAAAACATCCAGCGCTATTTCGCAGAGATCGCCGCCCAGGCCCACCCGGAAGACGTTTTCATCCTCTATCTTTCCGGCCACGGCCTGACGTACGGCAGCAGCGAAAAAGCCCAGTTCTACTACCTCACCAGGGACATCGCCAGCGAGGATCTCAGCGACCCAACCATCCGCAACAACTACGCCGTTTCAACCGAAACGTTCACCCAATGGCTGAACGCCATACCTGCGCAAAAGCAGGTTATGATACTCGATGCCTGCAATTCCGGCAAGGTAGTGGAAAGCCTGCTCACAGCCTCGAGGAGCCTCAACTCCTCCCAGATCAGGGCCCTCGACCGCATGCAGGGGCGCACCGGGGTGTTCGTGCTGGCGGGCAGCGCGGCCGATAAGGTTAGTTACGAAGCCAGCCGCTATGGCCAGGGGCTGCTCACTTTCAGCCTGTTGCAGGGTATGAGCGGCCTGGCCCTGCGCGAAGGGCAGTATGTCGATATCATGAGCCTGTTCCAGTACGCCCGCGACCAGGTACCCCAACTGGCAGAGGCTATCGGAGGCATACAAACGCCCATGATGGCCTTCCCGCTTGGCGGCGAAAGTTTCGATATCGGCCTGGTAAACGGAACGGTACAAATACCCGTAGCCCGGATAAAACCGGTATTCATACGCAACAACTTCCAGGAGATAAACGCCTTCGACGATGTGCTCAACCTGGGCCAGCGGCTGGAGGGCTACCTTCAGGCGATCACCGCCAAAGGCGCACAGGCCAGCCTGGTCTATGTAGACGTCCCGGAATACAAAGATGCCTATGCCATCAAGGGGCTTTACGAGTTGAAAAACGGAACGGTATCGCTGCGGGCCAAACTGTTCCAGGGCCGGCAGCCTCTGGGCGATATTGCCGTAAAAGGGCAAAACGGCGCCCTGGACGCGCTCATCGAACAGATCGTGACGCAGGCCTTCGGGCTGCTGTCGCCTGGCAAATGAACAACATAGCCATTTTGTAAAGCACTTTAAACAAAAAACCTTAATTTTGTTTAATCAAAAAAACAAAATGGAAAAACTCTTTCTTCGATCACAAGCAGCTTTAGCTACTGTATCCAATCGCTATCATCGCCCTCTTTTTCACAATATTGATTGGGATAACGCACTGATCGCGATCCTGGGAGCACGGGGGGTTGGCAAGACTACCCTACTACTGCAACGCCTGAAAATGCTTAAGCTTTCCCCTCGGGAAGCGCTATACGCCGATCTTGGCGACCTGTATTTCAAGGAAAATCGGTTATTGGATTTTGTAGAAGCTTATATAGCCCAGGGTGGCAAGCTCCTGTTCCTGGATGAGGTGCATCGTTACGGCTTCGGATCCTGGGCCCAGGAAATCAAAACCATTTATGACCTTTACAGGCATAGGGTAAAGGTCATATTCTCTGGTTCTTCCGTCATCAACATCCTTGACCAGCAAGCAGACCTTAGCCGACGAGTGCGCTTCTTCAGGATGCAAGGCCTCTCTTTTCGGGAATACTTACTGCTTCAGGAAAACCTGGAATTTTCCTCCCTGAGCTTGGATAACATCCTACAGTCACACTTTTCTATAGCTCAGGAATTGGGTGCTGGCACGAATTTTCTCCCTAAAAAATACCTGGGCAGTTATTGGCAAAATGGCTACTACCCATTTTTCCTCGATGACCCTAAGGGCTATTCACAGAGGCTCAATTTGGTGATTCAGCTGGTAATTGACCAGGATATTCCCCACGCTGCCGGCGCAGGAGCAACCAAACAAGACAAGATTGGCCGCCTACTATTTGCCATTGCTTCTTCTCCTCCTTTCAAACCCAACATCAGCAAATTGGCAGAACGGCTGGAACTTAGCCGCAATACACTGCTTCAATACCTGCAGCTACTCGAGCGCGCCGAACTCATCAGTGCACTGCGCATGGAATCCAAGGGGGTCTCGTCGCTTCAAAAACCGGACAAGGTTTTCCTCGATAATCCTAACCTAATATACGCATTAGCTCCACAGCAAGCAGATATCGGTGCAATCAGAGAGGCCTTTTTCTACAATCAATTGTCATCGCTAGCCCGTAGCTGGGCTCTGCCCCCAAGAATTGAGCTCCCACAAAAAGGCGATTTTATTTATTCAGGGCCACAGGGGCAGTATCTCTTTGAAATTGGAGGCCCCGGTAAAGAATATAAACAAATTGGTATGGCCGAAAACCATTACGTCGTGACTGACGCGAATACCACTGCTCATCCCCGGAAAATCCCATTGTGGATGTTCGGTTTTTTATACTGACTTCCACCTTCTACTGCTTAACCACCTCCTCCCCTGCGCGCAGGCGCTTCAGCCGCAGCAGGGATTCGACGAAGTAATAATCGGCATAACTCAGCGGCACGTCCACTTCGCTACCGTGCGGAATGCTGCCTACGCTGTGCTTCAGCAGAAAACCGCCGTTCTCCCCTTTTTCGGCCCGGTAGGGCGCCGCCGCCAGGCTGCGCAGTATCTGGACGGCGCTATCCAGGTAGAACTGCTGTTGCTCCCCGGCCACATAGCGGCTCAGCTCTATCAGGGCCGAGCAGGTAATGGCGGCTGCCGAGACATCGCGGTATACCTTCAGGCTGTCGGGGGTGTCGAAATCCCAGTACGGCACTTTGTCCTCGGGAAGGTTTGGGTTCTGAAGGATAAAATCGGCGATCCGGGTAGCCTGTTCGAGATACCGGGCGAAGCCCGTCTCCCGATAGGCCATAGTGTAACCGTAGAGCCCCCAGGCCTGCCCGCGCGCCCAGGCCGATGCATTAGAATAGCCCTGGGCGGTCTCTTTGGCCTGTGGCTGTCCCGTGATGGAATCATAGGAAACGACGTGGTAACTGCTGTTATCTTCCCTGAAGTGGTTGGCGAGGGTCTTGTCGGCATGGGCGATGGCCCGTTCGGCGTATACCGGGTTGCCGCTGGCCCTGCTGGCCCAGAAGAGCAGTTCGAGGTTCATCATATTATCGATAATGACGGGATAATCCCAGCCCCTGCCCGGGTTGGGATTCCACGACATAATGAGCCCGACGGAAGGGTGAAAACGCGTTAACAGGCTCGTGGCGCCCTGCAGCAGAACAGGCGTATAGGAACTGTCGCCCGTGAGCCGCAAGCCGTTGCCAAAGCTGTTATACAATTTAAAACCCAGGTCGTGGTCGTTGCGGTTATACTGCTCGGAGGTAAGCGCTGCCGTGCGGGCCCGGGCGCGATTGCGGAAAAGGTCATCGCCGCTGGCCTCATAGAGGTACCAAAGCTCACCAGGGAAAAAACCGGTAGTCCACCACCCGGAACGGCTGCACCGAACGCTGTCTTGTTCGAAGGTGCGCGGAAAAAGAGTATCGGGACATTGGCTATCCAAAAGCAGGGCCTGGCCCGCCGCAAAGGCCAGCTCCGAAGCGATAAGGCTGTCGAGGCCGTCGCCGCTGGCAGCACGGCCTGATGTGTTACCGCTGTTACAGCCACTTCCCAGGGCCAGAAGGCCCAAACAAAAGCATAAGTTGGTGATCCGCTTTTTCATATTCTCTTTTTTTCATCGATCTTACTGTTTTCAAGATACAACCTGAAACACAATGGATCGAAGAAACTGGCTGAAAAGAATGCTGTCCGGCTCTGCGGCCATGGGGTTAACGCCTTTGTATTGGCGCCGGGCCGCCGCCGCTGGCCATGAAACAGCCGGGCGTGAGGAAGCAGATTCCCGTGAATATTGGGTTAACATGCTGGCCCGCATCGCCGGGCCTGTGCTGGATAACCTGGCCGAAGGAACCTTGCGCAAAAACATGCCGGTAAGCTATGGCAAAGGCGCCAGCCTGGAAGGGCGTATGCACTTCACCTACCTCGAAGCTTTCGGGCGGCTGATGGCGGGCCTGGCCCCCTGGCTGGATCTGGAAGGCGGCAGTGTGGAGGAGCAGGCGCTTAGAACCAGGTTTAGAGAACGCTATGTCAAAAGCATCACCCAGGGTGTATCGCCGCAGTCGCCGGATTACCTCAACTTCAGCGAAGCGGGAGCTCAGCCTCTGGTCGACGCCGCCTTTCTGGCCCACGCCATGCTGCGGGCGCCCCGGCAACTATGGGAAGCGCTGGAAAGCCCTGTGCAAAGCAGGCTGATCAGCGAACTGATGAAAAGCCGGGCCATCCAGCCATTCTACAACAACTGGCTGTTGTTCAGCGCCATGATCGAAGCCTTTTTTCTGTCTGTGGGAGAGAACTGGGACAAGATGCGGGTGGATTATGCCGTGCGGAAACACCTGGAGTGGTACAAAGGCGACGGCTGGTATGGCGACGGGCCCGACTTCCACTGGGATTACTACAACAGTTATGTCATACAACCTATGCTGCTGGACATTCTGAAAGTGCTCAAAGAACACGGCCAGCGGGCCGGCGAGCATTACGAAACCGCTTTGAAAAGGGCGCAGCGTTATGCCCTCATCCAGGAGCGCCTCATCAGCCCGGAAGGCACTTTCCCGGCCATCGGGCGTTCTATTACCTACCGCTTCGGAGCGTTCCAGCTACTGGGGCAAATGGCTTTGTGGCAACAGCTACCCGACGGGCTGCCTCCTGGCCAGGTGCGGAACGCCCTGTCGGCTGTCCTCAAAACGCTGATGGAAGCCCCAGGCGCCTTCGACGAAGCAGGGTGGCTACAGCTGGGGCTTTGCGGCCACCAGCCGGGGTTGGCGGAAAGTTATATCTCTACCGGCAGCCTGTATCTCTGCGCTACGGGCTTCCTGCCGCTGGGCCTGCCGCCGGAGGCGCCATTCTGGTCAGCTCCGCCCGAGCCCTGGACTTCCAGGAAAATATTCGGCGGTATGGATATGGAAAAAGACAGGGCCTACTACGAGGATTGATACAGCACCTCACTCATTTTATCACTTCCAGGGGCAGTTTTCGAATGTCGTTGCGATCCCAGGGGTTGCTGATAAGGAGGCTCAGGCTGGAAAAGGGCTCTTTCAATTCAAAAGACAACACGCCGTCTTTATAACTGTTATTCTCCACCACCTCATTCAGGTCACTGGAAGGGGCCAGGAACAGGCCGTTGCCGTCCAGCTCCAGCCGGAAACTATCATCCCAGAAGTTCACGCCATAACCTTTGCGGGCCTGGCACCGGGCCGTAAAGCTCAGTTGCCGGGCGCCGCCCCCGGTGTCCTTCAGCTGGCCGTTCAGAAAACGATAGCTCACCTCATCGCCGGTGGACGCGGTAAAAACGATAGCGTCGCCTTTTGGGAAACCGACGGCCAGGCTTTCACCCGCAGGGGCCGGTTCGGCAGTAGCAGTTGTGGAACCATCAGAAGGCTTTTCACTCCCTCCCAGCCTGGCAAACACTACGGCAATAATGATCAGCAGGGCGGCGGCGGCCAGCCAGGGGGCCCAGCGCAGCTTACCGGCCCGGCTTTGCTCCGGGGCGCCGGGCTGCTGAGGCATGCCATCTCCTTCGCCTGGTAAGGTGTCGATGAGGGACAACAGGCCGGAAAGCACGCGGTTTCGGGCAAGCCCCGTTTCTTCGTTCGACAAGGTGGCCATCAACTGCTGCTGTTCCAATGCTTTGAAGTTGTTATACTGCACCAGAACGGCATTGTACCACGCTTTGTCGCCCTGGCTTTTGCCATAACCCAGCAACGCCTGGAATGCGCTTTCGAAATCCCCGCTGCCGGCCATTTCTTTTAAGTGCTGCCTGTTCATAAATATGAGCATTTTAGGTGCAACCTGTAAACCTATCCCCCACACAAACGACGAAGTTGCGATTTTTTTTTACGGCGTACCAAGTAACGATTAAAAAAAAAAGGCCACCATGGGTAACCTTGCCCGGCGCTGTAAAATCAATAGGATGAACACACCAAAACACAAAGCCATGAAAAAGCAGATGATCATTTCCATAATTCTGATGAGCAGCATGACTACTTTCGCCCAAAGCGTATGGAAAGGCGGAACGCCCGGACGGCCTACCGACTGGATGGAAGCCCGCAACTGGAGCAACCAACGTGTGCCCGACTGGAACGATAACGTGGTAATCCCCCACTTGTGGCACAATAACTACCCCGAAGTCACCAAAGCAGTGCCCGCTATAGCGCACCTGGAAATAGAAGGCGGCGCCCGGCTGAATATCACTCCGTCGGGACAGTTGGCCATCGATGGCGGCAATACTTACAATACCGGCATCCTGATCATCGGCACCATACAGAACGAGGGGATGTTATCCATAAACAATACAATGGATAGTGCCATTGACGGCAGGGCTGAAAAGATATCCAACACCGGCAACGGCAAGTTGTATGTCGATGAAAAATATGATGCCTCAAATTTCGCAGTGGCCAAGAATTAAAGCGTTTCAAGAATCTCTGTATGAACTCAGGTGGAAATTGGGATTACACCTGAGTAAGCCTCCGCCTGGTGAAAAACCCGGGTGGAGGTATTGCTTTAGAGCTTGTTTGGAGGCCGGATTTGATAGCGAAAAGTGTCCTTTTTTAGCTCAAAGGCTGGCCTCCAAACAAGCTCTTATAAAATTATTCACTATTTTCACTTATATCATGCAGAATACCAGCTGCACCAGCTGATTTCTATACACCTGATATGGCAGCTATACGTAGCTGCTGTGAACAACCCAAATCTATCATGAGAGAACTACTTATCCTGCTAACCCTTAGCATTCCAGCCCTTTCCCTCCAAGCTCAAAAAGCAACGCTCGTCATACCGATCGGCCATTCGGTGGAAGTCACATCGGTGGCTTATGCTCCCAACGGCCAGTACGTGCTCACCGGCGGCATGGACAATACCGCCCGCATGTGGAATGCCCGAACGGGGCAACTCGTCAAAATACTCAAAGGCCATAACAACCCGGTGTCCAAAGTCGCCTTCGCGCCCGACGGGCAGCGCATGCTAACCCTCGAAAGAGGGGCCAGCATCACCCTACACCTATGGGATAAGAACGGCAACCCCACCGATACCCTTTCCGATCGGTTCGCGCCTATTACCGCAGCCATTTTTTCGCCCGACAGCCACCATTTGCTTACCGGCCACCAGAACGGAGAGGTGCGGCTGCTCAGCCTGGATGAACCGGGCTTCCCCGTGGTGCGCGCTTTTACCGGCGCCAGCCAGGCCATCACCGCGCTATCGATGGATGACAACGGGCGGGTGCTGGCGGCAGGTAAAGGCCACGTTGCCCGCTTATATCAACCCGACGGCAAGCTCATTAATGTGCTCACAGGCCATAGCGGCGCCATTAATACCGTGGCATTCTCACCCGACGGCAGCCGGATCGCCACCGGCTGCGATGCCGAACAGGTGATCCTCTGGGGTGAGCATGGCGAAAAGCTCGAAAAGATCAACCGCCACAAAGACGAGATCACCAGCAATGCTTTTTCACCCGACGGAAAATACTTCGCAACGGCCAGCGAAGACGGGAACATCTTTATCTGGAGCAGAGACGGAAAAAACGTAGGTAAAGCCCAACCCTTCGGCTTTGGCGTCAACGGCGTCGCCTGGTCGCCGGACAGCAAATTCCTGCTGGCAGGCGGGGATGAAAAGGACGCCGTGTTGCTCAATACCGAAGGCAAGATCGTCAGGCGGTTTACCGGGCACTCCAGCGCCGTCAGGTCGGTGGAGTTCTCTGCTGACGGGAAATACCTGCTTACCGGTGGCAATGCCCAGCACACCAGGCTTTGGCATACCGACAGCCGCGCTGTACAGGCCTTCCCCGTTGCCACAGCGTACAACGCTCCTTCAGCCTTGGCCCCCGACGGCTCGGGTGTGCTGATCGCCGATGAAAGTAAAACCGCTAAGCTCTGGAGCTTTTCCGGGGCCCCGCTGAAGGAATACAAACGCTTTTTCGACGGCAGCGCGTCCTGCTTAGCTTATTCCCCCAACGGCCGCTACCTCGCCCTGGGCAACTATGCCGGGCAGGTCACCTTATGGGCCTCTGAAGGCAAAGCTGCCCAAAAGCCCATCCAGGCCCATGAGCGGGCTATTTCATGCCTGAGCTTTTCTCCCGACAGCCGTTATTTCCTCTCCGGCCAGCAAGGGCTCGGCGGGCAAGGCGCCGCGCAGTTCGCCAGCGGCAACCAGGATATCAGTTTCAGCCTCATGGACAATAGCGGACAGCCTATCGCTATGTGGGATACGCTGGGAACCAGCATCGGAAAGTTCGGCAGCACAAGCATGCTCGCAGCTTTCTCGCCCGACGGCCAGTTTGTAGCTACAGACAGCCAGGGGAGCCTCAAACTCTGGAATATTGACGGCAGCTTCGTGCGGGAATGGGAACACGACGTTTTTGATGCCTCGATCAGCGCCCTGGCCTTCTCGCCCGACAGTAAAAGCTTACTAGTAGGGTATCAGGACGGCCAGGCCAGGATGTGGGATATCGGCGGCCCTCTGCAGCATGGCCTACACGGGCATGACGGCGCAGTGCTCGCCGCCGCTTTTTCTGCCAACGGAATGTATGCCATTACGGGTAGCGACGACAATTCGGCTATAGTATGGGAAACGGCCAGTGGCCGCGGGATCGTTAAGCTCATCGCCCTGGATACAAAGGACTGGGTGGCCATCACCCCCGACGGCTTCTTCGATGCCTCTCCAGGGGCCATGGAAGGGATGTATTACGTAGCAGGGCTGGAGATCATCGCCCTGGAGCAGCTCAAGGGGCGGTACTACAAACCCGGGCTGGTTCAGCGGTTGCTGGGGCCACAACCCGAAGCCATCAACGGCGGTGAGGCGCTGGATACGGTAAGCCTCTTCCCCGATGCATCCCTCAGCCTCGATGGCGACAAGCTGTCCATCGCTCTTACCCCCCGCAACGGGGGCCTGGGCCAGGTATCGGTCTTCGTCAACCAACGGGAAGCCATCGCCGATGCCAACCCGGAACGGCTGGCCAATATCACCGTCGACCTGGCCCCCTATGCAGGGTACTGCCTGGCCGACAGTGCGGCCACGGTATCGGCCATCACCCGCAATGCCGGCGGCTGGCTGGCCAGCCAGCCCTATACTATCCCATGGAAGCCGGCCAGTTATGTCGGCGGGCGTGGCGAAGCAGATGCCGGCGACAGCGGTGAACCGCAGTTCGCTACTATTCGCGACCCCAATATCTATGTCCTCTGCATCGGCACTTCCCAGTATGCCGGTGAAGGCCTTACGCTCAAATACCCCGACAAGGACGCCTGGAATATGAAGGAGGCGCTTCAGGCCGCTTCAAACCGCCTGCTGGAAGGCGCCACCGGCAAAGTACAGGCCTACCTGCTCAGCACCGACGCCTCGGTGGCAGACAAAACTTCGTCAAAACAGAACATCAGGGAAACGATACTGGAGATCGGTAAGCAGGCGAAGGCGGAGGATATCCTCGTGCTTTACTTCTCCGGCCATGGCGCAACCTATGGCGCTGGCGAGGAAAATGCCTTTTACTACCTGACCAAAGACGTCGCTACAATGGACCTGGCCGACCCTGGCATGCGCAACAACTACGCTATTTCTACCGACACCCTCACCGAATGGCTCAAAGCCGTGAAAGCGCTCAAACAGGCCATCATCTTCGATGCATGCCATTCCGGCAAAGCGGTAGAAGAGATATCCAGCGGTAAAAAAGCCCTCGACATGGGCCAGATACTTGCCCTCGACCGCATGAAAGACCGCACCGGCACGTTCATCCTCTCCGGCAGCGCTGCCGACAAAGTGAGCTACGAAGCCAGCCAGTATGGACAAGGGCTGCTGACCTACAGCCTGCTGGAGGGCATGAGTGGCCAGGCCCTGCGCGACAGGAAATTTGTGGATGTCGTCATGCTCTTCCAATACGCTATCGATAGAGTGCCGCACCTGGCCGAAAGCATCGGCGGTATCCAGAAACCGGAAATGGCCTCTCCCAAGGGCGGCGCCAGCTTTGACATTGGCCAGGTCGACAATAAGGTGAATATTCCGTTAGCCCGGGAAAGGCCCGTTTTTATCCGCAGCACATTCCTCAACCTGAACACCCTCACCGACAATATCGGCCTGTCGGAATCGCTGTCGGGATCTTTCGAGGAAGTATCCGCCCGCGGCCCCAACCCGGAATTCATCTATATCGATGTATCCCAATACCGCCAGGGGGTTAAACTATCCGGCCTGTACACCGAGTCGGCAGGTACGATAAGCATCGAAGGCAAGGTCCAGCAGGCCGGACGGGAAATAGGTTCCTTTTCCGTAGATGGCAACAAAGATAACATGCCCGGCCTGGCACAAAAGGTGATCCAGGCGGCATTGGCAGCGATCGCCGCGCCAGCACGCCCATAAGCCTGACTAAGAGCTTGTTTGGAGGCCTTCGCGGCGGAGCCCCCGGCCGCAGGGCAATCGCATTTGGTTATATGCTTTACTAATCATCGGGCCTCCTGGATTTTGCCCGATCTCCTTCGTTCATTTTTTGGCGGCCAAAAACGAACCGAAAAAGCCGCCGCCTGCGCAGCTTCAGCCTCCGGACAACGGAGTTGGCCTGCATCTGCCTTCTTCACATTCCCGGCCCTCCGGGCCTGGCCCTGTCAGAGAACTGGCTGCCTTGGACTGGCTTGATGCCCGGCTAACAACCCAGCAGTGCCGCGGCTCAAGGATCTATAGAAACATCGTTCGGGGATAGTTCAATCAAG
>JACJYE010000021.1 GCA_020636255.1 Lewinellaceae bacterium | reverse complement strand
GCGCAGCTGCGCGAGTTGGTGCATGCCGAAGACGGCGACATCATCAAAACGGCCAGTACCTCTGCCGGTTATGTGGCTGGCCTGGGCTGGCTAAGCGTCAACGGCCTGGATAGCCTCAGCGCCGTTCGGGGGTACCAGATCTTCCTCAACGGCCCGAACGATACGATCCGCATAACGGGTATGAACACTACCTACGGCACCATCCCGCTGGCCCAGGGCTGGAACCTGGTCGGCTACCCGCTGCAGACGGCCCAGCCGATCAACACGGTGCTGAACGTGATCGGGGCTTCCGACGGCGATTTCATCAAGACGGTAGCTCAGGACCCGACACTGCCGGGCCTGTCGGCCAACATGGTCGCCTCCAATACCCTGGTAACGGCCAACCCGAACACCTACCAGTGGCTGTTCGGCAACGGCAGCGGCATGGAATTGATGCGGCCCTTCTTCGCCTACCAGATCCGGGTGGCACAACCTTCGGTGCTGCTGTACCCCGGCGCTACGACGCCGGTTACCAATGTCGTGACAGACGGCGTAGGTTATACGCCTGTTGTTTGCGACCCGAACGACCCGTCGAGCTGGGCCGTCGACCCGGGCCTGTACCCGTCCAACATGATCGTCACCGGCGTGCTGAAGGTGAACGGGGAGCAGTCGTACGACCCGAATGACAAGGTGGCGGCCTTCGTCAACGGCGAATGCCGCGGGGTGTCGCCGCTGTACGAAGTATCGGCCCTGGGCCAGTACATGGCCAACCTGTTCATCTACGGCAACCCTGGAGATGGAGAAGTGGAGGTACGCATCTACGATGCCAGCGAAGACAGGATCTACCTGAATGTGGATGATTTCAACTTCGCATCCAACGGCCTGGTGGGCAACTTCGGCCAGCCCTATACTTTCAGGAACAAGGTGTTCAGCGCATCCTTCCTGGTGGAAAATACGGCCTGCAATGCCGACGAAAGCGGCACGGCGACGGTGAGCCTGGTGACGAGCCTGGAGCCGCCCTACAGCTACGAATGGAGCAATGGGGCAAGCGGAGAAACGGCCAGCGGGCTGGCTGCCGGCAGCTATGTGGTAACGATCACCGGAGACGGCGGCATCTGGTTTGCGGATACGGTAGAAGTGCAGAACGAGATGCTTGAGATCGAGCAGCCAGTGCTGACGGCTTCCTTCGACGGCCCGGTATGCCGGGGCAACGACGCGGTGTTCTACGCCAGCGGCAGCCTCGACGGGGCTGTGTACCGCTGGTCGGATACCGAAGGCAATTACGTGCACGAAGGCGGGGCATTGCTGTTCGAGAACATGCAGGACGGCTTCAGCGGATACCTGCAGGCCGATTACCACGGCTGCTTCTCGGCGCCGCTGCCGGTAGAGGTGGAAGTCTACCAGCCGGATGCGGCATTTTATGTAACGCCCTCCGAAGCGCTCACGACGCAAACCAGTGTGCAGTTCGAGGCGGCGCACGGGGGCCAGGGCTACAGCTACCTGTGGGATTTCGGCGACGGCAGCACGAGCGCCGAACCGTCAACGGCCCATCAGTACAACCTGCCGGGGCTGTATACGGCCAGCCTGAGGCTGGAAGACGGGAGCGGCTGCCAGGCTATGGAATCCTACAGCCTGCTGGTAGAGTCGGTGACGAATACAGTGGAATTGCCGCAGGGCCCGATGGCGCTGGAAGCGAGCCCGAACCCCTTCCAGCAGAGGCTGAAGGCGAAAGCGGAGGTGCCGGTTGCCGGCAGCTACACGCTGCGCCTGCTGAGCCTGGACGGCAAGCTGGTATGGGAGCAGGATTTCGACTGGGCTGCGGGCAGCAACCAGGTGGAGATTGAGCTTTCCCTGGCCGACGCGGTATATCTGCTGCAGCTGGATGATGGCAGTGGCGGGCAGGTCAATATTCCCGTGGCGAAACAGACGCCGCGGCCTTAAAATGAACAGTAAACAGGTGGAGCAGGCCGACAGGGCCTGTTCCACCGCATATTCCATCTCTCTAAGAAATTAGCAATGAAAAAGATTTTTTACCTAAGCCTCTCCATGCTCTTTTTCAGCTTACTTCAGCTGAATGCCCAGGACGTTGCTGACCCCAACGATGCCAACACTTGGGCTGTTACGCCGGCCTTTTACCCAAACAACATGGTCGTAACAGCGGTGATCAATATCGAGGGGGAAGAATCGATGGACCCCAATGATAAGGTAGCGGCCTTTTTCGGCGATACGGATAATATCCGCGGCGTGGCCAGCCCGATGTTCGTACCAGGGCTGAACCGCTACATCGCCAGCCTGTTCATCTATTCCGAAACGGGCAATACCGACCCCATTACTTTTCGGGTGTACGATGCCAGCTCCGGCCTGGTGCTGCCCTGTATCACCACCGAAACCTTTGCAACGGATAAGCTGGTGGGCAGCATCGCCAATCCGGATACGATCTTCACCATTCGCATTGAGATCGATTTTCACAAGGATGATGTCTTGTGTTCTGCCGATAACTTCGGCTTTGCCAAGGCCAACATCACCGGCGGCACCCAGCCATACTCCCTGCTGTGGAGCACGGGCAGTACCGAAGACAGCATCTACAACCTCAGTGCCGGGCGTTATTACCTCTCTGTGACGGACGCCAATAACTTCACCAAGGTCGACAGTGTCGACATCCTCAACCTGAACCGGCCGATACAGGCGCCTCTGCTGGTGGCCGGGCCGGGCAACACGGTTTGCCAGGGCACAGATGTGTACGTCTTCGCTTTTACCAGCGAGATGGAGAGCCCGGCATATCAATGGTATGACATTTTCAACAACCAGATACATGTAGGGCAGGCACTGACGCTGCCCGATATCGCCGCCCCCATTCAGGTGTCGGCCGAGACGAATGTGCGCAACTGCCTTTCGCCGCGCACCAACATATCCATAGCGGTGAACCCGGCGCCGAACGCCAACTTCGCGGTAAACACCAACACGGCCAATACGCAGGACGTGATCATCTTTACGCCTACCGTCATATCGCCTACCGCCACTTATTCCTGGCAGTTCGGCGATGGGGGCACGAGCTCCCTGCCCAACCCGCAGCATATCTATACGGCCCCGGGCAACTACCTCGTCTGGCTGACGGTAAGTACGCCCGACGGCTGTACGGCGCAGAGCTTCCAGTTCATTTCCATTACCGAAAAGGATATCGATATCCTCATAGACATTACCAAACCGCATTGCCCCACCGACAACTCGGGTGAGCTGTACGCCCAGGCCATCAATGGTACGGCGCCTTACACCTACCAGTGGAGCACCGGCGCTACGGGCACCACCCTGAGCAACCTGCTGGCCGGCACCTACGGCCTGACGGTAACGGATGCCGATGGCAATGTCCAGAATACAACCATCCTGCTGCAGGCCGAACAGGCATTGCAGGCGCCCACCCTGATCGTCAACGGTGAGAACATCATCTGCAAGGGGGACGACGTATGGATCACCGCCCTGTCGAGCACCGACGGAGCGGAATATTACTGGTATCGCGATGCCGCCGGCACCGACCTGAAGTACATCGGCAACCCGCTGATCCTTTTCGGGCTGGAGGAATCGAAAACCTTCTGGGTGGAAACCCGCAAGGACGGTTGCCGCTCAGCTACCAAAACACAGGTAACAATATCGGTGGCCACGCCCAATGCCAGCTTCGACAGCTCGGTGGAGGTGGCTTACCCCGGGCAGAGCATCAGCTTTTTCCCGCTCGCCCCGCAGTTTGGGCAAAGCTACCTCTGGGATTTTGGCGACAATACGCCTAACTCTACCGCTCCCAGCATCAACCACACCTACGATAATCCCGGCGTATACCTGGTGCACTTTACCGTCACCCATACGCTTACGGGCTGTTCGGAAACTCAAAGCATTGTCATCAATATCCTTGAATTGCCGCAGGCCGGCGGCCCGGATATGGTGGCCATCGCCTCATCTACGGATGCAAATTGCACCGGTGATGCCTCCGGCTCGGCCAGTGTACAGGTGCTCAACGGCACCGGGCCTTACAGTTATCAGTGGAGCAACGGTTCTTCCTCCAGTAGCATCACCGGCCTGATGCCGGGGCTTTATAGTGTAACAGTACAAGATTCGCAGGGCAAAACGGCTACGGCTACGGTTACCATCGGCGCCCAATACAGCACGCTGGACCCGCCCAGCGTGATCGCCAACGGCGGCCAGGATATCTGCTTCGGCGATGATATCTGGCTGGCGGCCAGCTCCGATTACCCCAATGCCGAGTACCACTGGTATGATGCGGCCAATGGCGGCGAACTGCTCTTTGTGGGCAACCCTCTGATGCTCAACAACTATGCAGGGCCCGCAGATATCTACGTCGAGGCCCGCATCGGGGGCTGCGCCTCCGCCGCCCGCGCCGAGGTGAACATCCCGGCCCAGGAACTGCTGACGGCCTTTACGGCCTCGGAGGCGGTGATCCCGGAAGGTGGCATCATCACCTTCACGCCGGATAGCGTGGTAGCCGGTTATGCCTACCGCTGGGACTTCGGCGACGGCAACTTCGATAGCGGTACAAGCGTGAGCAACCAGTACTTCTTCCAGGGCACCTACCGCGTCACACTGACGGTGGTGAGCCCCGATAGCTGCCGCGCTTCGCAGGATATGTTCATCAACGTATACAGCCAGTCTGGCGGACTGGCCCTGGCTTTCAACCTGCAGCACGTCGCCTGCCCGGATGACGCTACGGGCAGCGCCAGCTCATTGGTGTTCGGCGGCACGCCGCCCTATACTTACGAATGGGATAACGGCGCTACTACGGCCAGCCTGGTGGGCCTCACGGCAGGAGCTTACAAACTGACGGTAACGGACGCTCTGGGCAACACGGTTGAAGGCGAGGCCACGATATTGAGCACGCAGCCGGAGCTGCTGGCGCCCGATGTGTTCGCCAATGCAGGCCTGCCTGTCTGCCAGGGCGGTACGGCCTGGGCAGCGGCCAGCAGTAATATTACCGGCGCTACTTTTTACTGGTACGATGCGCCCGTTGGCGGGCAGCTGAAGTTTGTGGGCAACCCCTTGTTGCTCGACAACCTGCAGAGTGCACAGGCCTTTTTTGTAGAGGCGTCCTACCAGGGCTGCGTATCGGCGGCCCGCACGGAGTTAATCATCCCGATAGAATCGCCGGATGCGTCCTTTACCGTATCCGCTACGATCGTAGAGGTGAATATGCCCGTGGATTTTACGGCTACGGGCCCGGGTACACAGAGCTACAGCTGGGACTTCGGCGATAGCGAGGTGGCTACGGGCGCCAACGCTACGCATGCTTTTGCAGAGCCGGGTATCTATGAGGTAGTACTGGAAGCAGGCCTGTTCGCAGGCTGCACGGCCAGGTCGAGGCGCTTTATCCGGGTTGTGCCGGATATGCTGGGCTTGAACGCGAGCTTCCTGGTAGAGCCGGCGCAATGTATTAACGGTGCAGGCTCTGTGCAGGCGCAGGCGTCGGGCGGCACACCGCCCTATGGCTACATCTGGAGCAACGGCTTCACCGGGCCGGTGCAAACGGGCCTGGCAGTGGGCAGCTATACCGTTACGGTGATGGATGCCCTGGGTGTTACGGCCGTAGAAACCATTGAGATAGAATCGAACACGCCGGCCATCAGCATGCCGACGGTAACGGTCAATGGTGGGCAGCCCTTCTGTTTGGGCGAACCGGGCATGGCGGTGGCCATTACGAACGTATCGGGTGCGGACTACCGGTGGTGGGATTCTGCCAATGGCGGCAACCTGCTGTTTTCTGGCGCTTCTTTCCCGGTAGGCTCTATCCAGGAACCCACGACGCTGTATGTCGAAGCCTACTACCAGGGCTGCCTGTCGCAGGGCAGGCAGATGGTACAGCTCACACCTCAGGGGCCCGATGCCAGCTTTGCAGTGCAGGGCAGCAACATCCAGATAGGCTCGCCGGTGGGCTTTATGCCATCTACACAAGATAATAGCTATACCTACCAGTGGAACTTCGGCGACGGCAGCCAGTCGGCGGAGATGTCGCCTCAGCATGCCTTCCAGGGGCAGGGCGACTTCCCGGTAACACTAACGTTAACGGACGCCAATGGTTGTTCTGCTACGGAAGAACAGCTGATCAGCGTTGGCGTAGGCCAATCGCTGGCGCTGCTGTTCAACACGACCGATGTGCAGTGTTATACGGACAACGCCGGGTCGATCCTGGTTGACGTGTTTAACGGCAACCCACCTTATAACTACGAGTGGAGCAACGGCGCCACGGGTGCCTACCTCCAGGGCCTGCTGCCCGGCAGCTATACGGTGACGGTGACGGATGGCGACGGCGCCACCATTACCGGCCAGGCCGAGGTGCACAGCGCCGTAGGCGAACTGCTGCCCCCGCAGGCAGTGGTCAGCGGCGGCAACTCCGTATGCTCGGACGAGTACCTGGTCATCTATGCTTACGACAACCAGGGCAACGCGACGAACTTCTTCTGGTACTCGGCGCCGCAGGGCGGCAGCCTGCTGGGCTCGGGCAACATCTACAGCGAGTTTGGCGTGGATCAGAACGCGACGTACTACGTAGAAGCCGCCAGTGGGGTATGCCGCAGCGGCCAACGCACCGAGGTGCAGGTATACGCCGACGACCCCAACCAGGGCTTCACCGCTTCGGCCAACACCATCGTGGAAGGCGGCATCGTGACGTTTACGCCTCTGTTGGCGGACCCGGATTACACCTACCAGTGGTTCTTCGGCGACGGCGCTACCTCCACGCAGATGACGCCCACCCACACCTATGCAGCAGAAGGCAACTACACCGTCCGCCTGACCGTGACGAGCACGGGCGGGTGTACGGACTTTGTACAATATAACGAATACGTCAGGGTGATCTCTTCCACCACGCTGGCCATCCTGTTCGACATCAGCCATGTGGATTGCCAGGGGCAGTCAGACGGCGCGATCACGGCCAACGTGCTGAACGGCACGCCGCCGCTGAGCTACCAGTGGAGCAACGGCGCTACGGGCGCCTCCATCACGGGCCTGCCGGTGGGCAGCTACGCTCTGACGGTGACCGACGGAGCGGGGCTGAGCGCGGTGCAGTCGGGCAGTATAGCTACGCTGTACAGCACGCCATCGGAGCCATTCATCAGCACGAATGCCAGCCTGCCGCTGTGTACTGGCGAGCAGGCCGTATTGCTGGCCTCGTCGGGCCAGCTGGTGGACAACTACTTCTGGTACGACAGCAACGACATCCTGCTGGGCACGGGCCCGTCGCTGGTGGTGGACCCCCAGCAGGGGCCGCTGACGGTCTTCGTGGAGGGGCAGCGCGGCAGCTGCTTCTCTCCGCGTGCGGAGCGGGAGTTCGAGGTACAGACACTCAACGCCGGTTTCAGCGTAGCAGGCAGCCTGCAGCCCTTCGCGGGCGACGCGGTGCAGTTCAGCGCGGAAGAAACGGGTTATGCGGGCTACTACTGGCAATTCGGGGATGGCAATACGGCCTCCAACGCCAACCCTCAGCATGCGTATGGGAACGCAGGCCAGTACACGGTGAGCCTGACGGTGACCAGCGCCGAAGGGTGTAATGCCACCGAAAGCATTCCCGCTTATCTGAGCGTGCAGCCGGAAGTGGCCTTCAGCATCTCTTCCAGCGTAACCAACACGTTATGCGATGCCGACCAGAGCGGGCGCATCGAGCTGTCGATAGCCGGCGGTACGCCGCCATATACGATCAATTGGGATAACGGGGCCAGCGGGGCTGTCCTTCAGGATCTGGCGCCGGGCAGTTATGCCTATACGGTGACGGATAGCGAAGGGCATGGCTCACAGGGCAGCGCCGAGGTGGCCAACCTGAACGTGGCGATACCGATGCCTACTATAAGTATCAACGGCAATGCGCCGGCCTGTATAGGCCAGCCAGCCTACCTGGTAGGAGCTACGCCGGGTTACCCTCAGGCCAGCGTATACTGGTACGAGTCGCTATCGGAACCCGATGAGTTCTATTCGGGCAACCTGCTGGTGCTGCCACAGCTGATGCAAAGCACCATCGTGTACGGCGAGTCGGTAGTGAACGGCTGCCGTTCGGCGCGTGCGCCGGTAACGGTGCAGATACAGGCGCCGAATGCGACGTTCAGTATCAGCCCGGGCAGCGTGCTGGAAGAAGGAGACCTGGTGCAGTTCGTGCCTGCCAATGCCAACCCGGGGTATACCTACTACTGGCAGTTCGGCGACAACGGCTGGAGTACGTCGATGGAGCCGTATTACTTCTACAACCTGGTGGGCACCTTCGACGTGAGCCTGACGGTAACGGACGATGACGGCTGCCAGAATACGCTGATGAAGGAAGATTTCGTGACGGTGAGCGCCTATCAGGGCCTGGCGCCGGAAGAACTGGAAGAGCGCAGCCAGAACGAGCAGGCAGACAGCCGCATAGCAGGTATAGCCTTCCCGAACCCCTTCGGCGATGTGGTAACGCTGGTGCTCAAGCTGGAGAACAAAGGCTGGTACCAACTGCGCCTGTCGGATATGCTGGGCCGCCCCGTATGGGTTTCCAGCGCCTACTTCAGGGATAATGTAGAACAACTACAGATGAACTTCACCGAAACGGGCCTGCAGGACGGGCTGTACCTCTTATCGGTAGAGGGCGAAAACGGAGAAAAAGCCATTTTTAAACTACTCAAAAACTAAGAAAGAGATGAAGGCCAAAGGACTGATCATAGGCATGGCCGCCATAGCGCTGGCGGCAGGCTGCAAGAAAGACGACGGCACAGGCAGCGGCAACTACGACAGCAACCCGCCCAAGCTGTTCGTCAATGGAGCTGATGTGCTGAAGGATACGCTGAAATTCACGTTGTCCCCTGAGCTCTACCTCACTTTTGAGGTGGAAGACGACCGGGACGAACGCACGCTGTCGATGTCGAAACTGGAAGATGGCCTGGTGTACTACGCCGGCAACCTGATCAATAACACAGCGGTGGACATTAGCGGGATAGATAACGGCCAGCTGCGTTTCCGCGCCCTGGAGGCGGGCACCTTCTCGTTCTTCCTGACGGTGAAGGACCCTGATGAGAAGTCGAGCACGGCGTTGGTGGAGATCACGGCACTGGGCAACCTGCGGCCACAGGCGAAGATGACGGTGCAGCAGACGGGCACGAACTCGCCGTACGAGGTGCGCATCAATGCCGCCGGCAGCACGGATGCGGATGCGGCCTGGGGCGGCGCAATTACTCAGTACGAGTACACGTTGGAAGGCTTCTACACCACTACCACGGTTCGGGATTATATCGACTACATCTACCCCGAGCCGGGCCGCTACACCATCATCCTGCGGGTGCAGGACAATGAGGGGGCCTGGTCGGAGCCGATAACGAAAGAGGTGGTAGTACAGTAGGGGTAAAAGAGCATAAAGCCGGAAGGGCGTAGCCCCTGCCTGTCTTGCTTAAAACGATAAGGGGCTGTCTCAAAAGAGCCTGCATAAGGCAAACCTGCAGAATAATTAACCGCAAAGACGCAGAGGTTTTTCGTGGGAAGAGCTCCTTCTGAACGCCCTGCTTTGCGCTTTTCTCCGCGTCTTTGCGTCTTCGCGGTTCAATATTTGCCGGGAATACCTCAAAGCTTACTTCTGAGACAACCTCTTCCCGCGTTTATACCTATTCGGGAATCTTCAGATAACTGTGTCAGGGGCTCAGTAAAAGGCGCAAGGCTTCACGGTTGCGCCGGCCTTACACCCGTTACGGCCTGCCCACCACCAGCTTTCCGCTTCCCAAGCGCTTACCGTTCGCCTCAAGCCGGAAGAAATATACCCCTCCGGGCAGTTGGCTCATATCCAGGCCGAATTGGTTGCCCTGGAAAGCGTGGCGCAGGGCCAGGGCGCCGTTGCTGTGATAGAGCAGGAAATCACCCGTGGTGTTTTGCATACCTTCCACCAGGAAAGTAGCCCAATCGCTGGCCGGGTTGGGGGCTACCCGCACCGACAGGCGCGCCGGTTCCTCAGGGATTTCGGGAGTGTTGGATATCTGCACGAAGTTTTCGCCCAGCGTGTGGAATACCGTATTGGTTAAAACAGGGGCGTTATAATCGAAGTATATGCCTGCCTGGTTCTCGATGACGGCATCCAGCGGGTTGCCCGGGCGCTGGTTCGCCATAAATTTTATAAACCCGTGGGAAGCCGCCTCGTTCGTACTGCTGTCGGGCAACATAATGCCGGCAAAGGTGAACGTCAGTATGCCTTCGCCGCTGAGCGACCAGGTATAGGGGTGGCTGCTGGCGCCGGGCCTGACGCTTCCCGGGGATAGCCAGGGCGATAAGGTGTCGCGCACAACTACGGTGAATGCCGTATCGGTGCCGGTATTTTGAAAACGGACGAGGTATTCGATAGCCGTGCCGGGTTTGACGAAATGTGCGGAACCATAACCGCGGGGCAATGCCTGTTTGTCGTTGGGGTCGTATGAGCCGATGCTCTCCCGGCATTCGATGTCGATAAAGGAACTGCCGCTGTAGAGCGGGAATTGGTTGACATAGCCGATGCTGAACGCTCCCATGGCGTTCAGGCCACATCCTTCGACTGTGGCGCTCACCAGGCCGCCGCCGGCGCTGGGTTGCTGAGGCGCTTCCAAACGGTAGGTAGAGCCGTTGGCCGGCTCCGTGACCCGTACCGTGTCGCCGGCATCGAGGTTGAACGGGCGGGGCAGGTACATCACATCATCCTCGATGACAATATAATCGGCGGGCATGGCCATGTCGACTATGCCGATATTGCGCAGGATAAAATATACGCTGTCGCCTGTACAGCCGGCCTCCACTTCGACTATCGGTGTAGAATTGGCCGGCTCCTGGCATAGCGTATCCGGGAAGATAAACGCTTCCACACAATGTGTCTGGCCCAGTACCGTATTGTCACAGTCGAGATAGGCCGTAAATTTGAGATCACCGCAGCTGTTGTATGGCACCGTCCCGATCTCGAAGCGGTAGCGGTTGTTGCCCAAGTTCTGGAAGGGTAATTCGGCTGACGTCAGGGAGAGGTGGGGGTCGAGTTCCACCTCAACTGCCGCATCGACGGCGTCAGTGGTGCCTTCGTTGCAATACTGCACCGTATACTGGTTCTCGAAACAGCGGCGAAGGAAAGGAGTAGACACGTCCACCTGCATCAGCGGGCAGTCGATGCCGGGTTGCATGGCCATATCCACAACTGTCGTGTCGTAGAAATTTTGCAACTGTACGGCTACTCCAGGCACACAGGGCTCCCAAAGGGCATTGGGTGGTAATACGGTGATGATATAGGTGCCGGTATCCAGAGTGATGCTGTATTGGCCGTTGCTGTCGGTTGTGGCGTACTGATCCGGCCCGTCGCCCTGGATGACGAGCTTCCAGCCTGCCAGGCTGTCTTCGCCAACATCGTAGCTGCAATTGTGGTTGGCGTCGTTGTATAAATTACCCTTCAGAACGTTGGTGATGGAGTTGCCCAGGCTGTCCGTTTTTATCAGCATCGATATCCAGCGGGCCTCGCCGGCCGCGATATATCCGCCGTCGGGGGCGGGCTCTATACTGGACAGGCGGCTGTAGCCACCCAAAGAGTCGGGCAGGGCATGCCGCCACTGTTCGGCGCCGTTTTCATTTATCTTGAGCATAAATCCAGCAGGTGCGGCCGGGTACCAAATGTAGTTATCCAGCGAGCCGGCCAGCACATAACCGCCGTTCGTCGCCGGGCAGATGCTGACGGCTTTGGCATAAGAAACGTCGTAGATCTGTTGCCACTGTTCATTGCCGGCGGCGTCCAGTTTCATGGCGATGGGGTTGATACCCGCGAAGCCCGACGCCTGGCCGCAAACGATAAACCCGCCATCGGGAGTGGGCTCGATGTCCCACAACTCGTCGCCGGTAGAGAAAGCGTAGGTTTTTGTCCATAAGGTGTCGCCCAGAGCGTCGAAGCGGATGACGGCAGGTGTGGCGGGGTGAGCCCAGGCGCCGGTAGCAATAAAGCCGCCGTCGTCCAGGAGCTTGATCTCGGATAGGGTAGGGGTGATATCCAGGGAGTGCCATTGGTATTCTTTTTCCCATATCGGCGTGCCATCCAGGCCTATCTTTACGAGGTATGCGCCGGAGGTGGAATCGACGCCGTCGTACGTGCTTCCTGCGAGCAGCAGTTTGCCGTCCTGTGTGAACACCATATCCGCAGCAGTATTATAGTTGCTGGCGGTGGCATAGGTTCTGGCCCAGAGGGTATCGCCGAATGCATCGACACGTAGCAGCCACATGTTTTCGCCGACGATCGCGTCGAGGGCGTTATTGGTGCCGAGCACAAAGTAGCCCCCCTCCGGGTGGGGCAAAATGCTGTTCGAATGGTCGAGGCGGATATCACCATAGAAGAATACTTTATCCCATTGCAGGCTGCCGTTGGCATCCACTTTCCATAGGCGGATGTAATCGCGGGGGGCGCCGGTGGGCAGCGATATATCACCTACGGCAATATATCCTCCATCGTCAGTGGGCAGGGCCTCGCGGGCTATCGTAAGCGCTGCATAGCCCGGCTGGTAGGTTTGCAGCCAGCCCTGGGCCATTAACGGGCCAGTGAATAAACAAAGTGACAGTAAAACCAGGGTAGTGGCGATTTTCGTCATTTTCATAGGGATTCTTGTTTTTTGCACGATACAAATATTGGAGGAAGCGGATAGAAAAACAAAAACAGAATTGGGCATTTATCAAATAAAAGACAAAAGAACTATTTGCTAATATATTTTAAATCAGTTCCTTAGATTAATATTTATCAATTAAAATATTTGTAAACGAATATGAAAGGAAGCCGCCTTGTTTGCCTGATGGCCACGCTGAGCAAAGCGGAAGCCCGGGGGTTGCGCAAATTCCTTGCTTCGCCTTTTTTCAATCACCGGCAGGATGTCTGTGTATTGTTTGAGTTCCTGTTCCGCCGCCTGGCGGCGCCTCCTGATAAGGAAGAGGCTTTTGCTCATGTCTACCCCGGGCGGCCATACGATGCCCAGCAGATGCGGTATGCCATGAGCTGGTTGTTAAAGCTGATCGAACAGTACCTGACGTTGCAGCCTTACCTTGAGGATGAGGCCCGGCAGAGAATAGCTCTGGCCCGGGAATACCGTGAGCGGCAGTTGCCCAAGCATTTTCAACAGAGCCTCCGCTTGGCGCGGCAGTTGCACGAGGGCCGGGTATTGCGGCATGCGGAGTACTACGACAGCGAGTATCAGATCCAGCAGGAGCAGTACCAGTTTACCGCTTCCCGGAAGCGCGTCAGGGAGCACAACCTGCAGGAAGTGTCCGACAGCCTCGACCTGGCCTATGCCGCCAGGAAGCTGCGGCAGGCGTGCCTGTTGCTTTCCCATCAGGCGGTATACCAGCGGGAGTACGATTTCGGTATGCTGGACGCTGTGATCCGGCATGTCGAAGGGCGGCAACTTCTGGCTATTCCGGCCATCGCTATTTATTACCACTGTTATTTTGCCTTGTCGGGCCGGGAGCCAGGCCACCACTTTCAGGATTTCCGAACCCTGTTGCTGGAGCAGGGCGCGCACTTTCCCGCTCACGAAACCCGCGACCTCTATCTCCTGGCAGTCAACTATTGTATCCGCAGGCTCAACGAAGGGGAGGAGCGGTTTGCCCGCGAAGGGCTGGAGCTGTACAGGAAAGGCCTGGAGAATGGGCTGCTGGCGCCAGAAGGGAACTTCTCGCGTTTCACTTATCGCAATGCCGTGGCCATGGCCCTCAAGGAGAAAGAGCTGGAATGGGCCGAGCAATTCATCCACCAGTACAAGGAATACCTGCCTCCCGAGCATCAGGAGAGCATGTACAGCTTCAGCCTCGCCCGCCTGGCGTACGAGCGCCGGCAATACGGGCAGGTGCTGGAGCTGCTGCAGAAGGCGGAGTACGAAGACCTGTTGCTCAACCTGGCGGCCAAGGCCCTGTTGCTGAAAACCTACTACGAACTGGGCGAAGGAGGCCTGCTGGAATCCCATCTCGACGCTATGAAGGCTTTCCTGCGCCGTAAGGAGATCATCGGCTACCACCGGCGCAATTATCGCAATATTATCCGCTATACCATCAAACTCCTGCACCTCAACCCGCACGACAAGGCCGCTGCACAGCAGCTCCGCGATAAGATCGGGGCAGAGGCCGTACTAACGGAAAAAGCGTGGCTACTGGCGCAGCTTTAGCCCCGGAAAGCGGGCCTCCGGCCCGTCACAAAAGCCCCGGAAAGCGGGCCTCCGGCCCGTCACAAAGCCAGAACCTATATACAGCCAGAAAAAAAATACAGCAGAGAAAAATAGCGGCGGGAGCAGAAAAAAAATATAAAAAACTTTGTCCAATATATATTTTTTCTACTTTTGTTATAGGTTTGTTAAAAAGCGAGTAATAAGACGACGACTAATAAGGCGACTCAGCCCGGATAAAAGCAAAAAAAAAGCTCCGCCATCCCGGCGGAGCCTCTCGCTAATAACAAATCATAATCTCATGAAATAATAAGACGACCTAATTCTTTGGAAAAAACGAAATTATCTTTATCAAAGTTTCCTTGATGTCAAGTTTTTGCGGTTCCTTGCCAAACTATGGCAAGGAACCTACGGAATTGGGATTATGATCATTGTACTTTGAGCCGTATCCTTTCCTATTCTCCTCTTTCCTTCCTATCATTCTCCAAGTACATTCCGGCTGAATAAGTAAGCAGATCATTTTGGACTTTGTGAAATCTTTATGTTGTCCTTTTCAGAATTTCAAAAGTGGTAGCAGCATTTTGGAACGCCCCTGCGGTTTTCGGTTTTTGGGCAATTCGGGATTTGGGATTTGGGAGTTTGCAGGTTTTGCCCTTTTTCATACTGCTACCGGCGGCAAATCATTTGATGAAGTTGGTTCGGCTCCGATGAGTTTCATATAATCGGTATTGACTTAGCTGTTCGTAGTCTTTGGGATAGCCTCTCAACAATTTTTTCGGAACCAGTGTGTCACGTTTACCGTTTGCCGATCCCCGATCTTTTTCAGGGTTTTGGCGTTGAGCTTTTTCTTTGCCCGTTGCCTTTTCTTTACAGTACAAATATGCTATGCTTTTCTCCTCAGGACAAAGACAAAAAACGGCGTTTGTTGACGAAAAATGTTCAAAAAAGCAGTCGGTTTTGTTAAATGAAAATGTTTAATGTATTTGATATTCAATTAATTATGAGTCTATTTTAAAAAACAAACCTGTTGATGAAAAAAAAGTTTTATGCCATAAAAACCCTGAAAAAAAACTACGTTTTAGCTAATATTTCCGGTATTTCATCAAATTAATGTGCTTCCGATCTCCGGATTTGGGCGGAGATCCTTGTATTTCGAGTTGAAACGGGAGCCTTGATATTTATAAAAGAGCAACGCAGTATCCTCAAAAAAGGGACGTATTTTAGCCCAAAGGGTGGCCTCCAAACAAGCTCTGAAGCTGCAAAAGGGGCAAAAAAAAAGCTCCGCCATCCCGGCGGAGCCTCTTGCTAATAACAAATCATAATCTCATGAAATAATAAGACGACCTAAATTCTTTATCTAAACGCAGCCAAGTGCGAAGAAATTATCTGAGTAGTGTTCAAAAAATAAGTTCGATCGTTATCAAAGCCTGTTTTTTTGGCCCTCCGCCGGGCAATTCTGCCCGGCAGAGGCGCCTCAGTTTTTGGGATCATGCTCAGCGGACGATAAGGCTCCCGCTGCCTACTAATTTTCCTTCAGATTTCAAGCTGTAAAAATACGCACCGGCCGGCAAGGCCCGCCGTTGGAAGGTGTACACGCCTTCCTGTACCTCGTCGTATTTGATCAATTGCCCGTTGGCATTGAAAAGCGTAAATACCAGATTTTTCCCCTGGGGCCAGCCTTCCACCTCCAGCGTTACGTATTCGACGAACGGGTTGGGGTAGGCCTTTACATTGACTTTGGGTGTGGCGGGGTTGTTGACATCCGTCGGCAGGAATTCCACCAGCACTTCCAGGCTGTCGACCTCGATCACGTGCCGGGCCTTATTGGTCTGGATCGGCGGGTAGTAGTCAAATATGACCGTAGCCTGGTTCTCAACCACGGTGCCCAGCTCATTTCCGGGCTTTTGGCCCACTTTTATCTCTACGAAACCATAGGATGCGGGCTCGTTCCCGCTGGGGTCCATCGGCAGTATGATATCATCGAAGGTGATCTTGAGCACCCCGGTATGGTATACCTCCAGCCTGTATGGGTGGCTGCTCGCCCCGGGAATGACTGCTCCGGGGTCGAGGGCTGCAGGCAGGGTATCCCGGATCACGACCCGGGAGATGGTATCATTGCCCAGGTTGCGGAAAACATAACGGTAAGTGATGTCCATATCGGCGGCGATCACTGAATCGCGCAAGCCTTTGGGGTATCGCAGCAGGGCCACTTCCTGCATATCCTCCATCACCTCATTGACCTGTATGGAGACAAATGGGTTGAGCTCGTCTTCCGGGAACTGGCTCAGGTAACCCGTGCTGTAGGGCTGCCCGTCCTCCACACAGCCTTCGATGGCCACCGTGGGGTAGCTGTTGCCCGGGTGGCCTTCCGATTGCTCGGCGACGATCCGATAGGTAGCCCCGTCACCTTTGAACTTGATCGGCACCTCCTCGTCGGGGTTCAGCTGGAAGGACTGCAGGAAGACCACCACATCTTCTTCTACGATGAAGTAGTTTTTCGATTCAGACATGGCTTCCTGCCCGATGTTCCGAATGTGGAACTCCAGGGAGTCGTTTACGCACTGCCCTTCGACGATGATGCTGGCGCCGTCCCAGTTGGGGTCCGGCGCAGTGCACAGGGAATCCGGGTATATGTGGGCGATCACCAGGCCCGCCTGGCCCATGGCGATGCCGTCGCACGCCATCTGCGTATTGATCGTGAACGAACCGCTGGTATTATAGGAAAGATCGCCCAGGCCGAAGGTGTATTTTTCTCCGTCGAAAGTAAAGGGCAGGCTGGCGCTTATCAGCGACAGCTCATCGTCGAGGGTTACATCGACAAAAGCGTTGTCGGCATCGGCTGTGCCATTGTTGGCGTAGCTAACCGTATAAACGACTTCGGTACAGGGCGCCAGGAAAGGCGTCGACACGTCCACTTCCATATAGGGGCAGATCATGTCAGTGGCCTTGATCGGGAAGTTGACGGTAGTGGTGTCGTAAAAGTTGGTCAGGGTCAGGTTGACGCCGTTTGGCGTACAGCTTTCCCAGTAAGTATTGATGGGAATGGCCTCTACGACGTAGTTGCCCGTGTCTACCCGTATGATATAATTGCCGCTGGGGCCGGTGGAGCCGAAAAAGGTAGCCTCTTCACCGCGGGCGCGCACCAGCCATCCGGCGAAGGGCGGCTCGGTGCTGTTCAGCTGGCAGTTCTCGTTCAGGTCGTTAAATACTTTGCCCTTGATGTAATTCGTGTAGATATCGCCGTTCCCGTCGGTTCGGGTCAGCACCATATCGTTGACGAAGGTCAGGAACAGGCCGGCGGAACCGGTGATGACGTAGCCGCCGTCGAAGGTGGGCGCGATACTCTGCGCTTCATCGGCATTGACCACATCGCCGGTATGGTTGAACCACATCAGGCTGCCGTCGGCGGCGTATTTGCCGATCAGGAAGTCCGTATTGATACCGCTGACCTCTGTCAGGCCGGCGATCACGAGGCTGCCGTCGGGCAGTTCTATAATGGAATTAGCGGCATCGCCTTCGCCGAATACATCATTGATGGTTTCCCAGAGCTGGTTGCCGTCGCCATCGTACTTCCAAAGGGCAACATCGCGGTTGTTGCCGCTGAAGCCGGCGATGACGAAATTGCCGTCCTTGGTGAGGACGATATCATTGCCCGACTCTTCTTCGAGGGTGGACACGACCCGCTTCCAGATGGTTTCCCCCTGGGCGTCGAGCCGGTAGGTTACCATATCGCCGCCGAAGGCGATCGGCGGGGGCTGCGGGTTGTCTTCTGTACCGCAGATCACATAACCGCCCTGGTAGGCGATCACGGCTTTGGCCTCTTCCCCGCGGACGGTGCCGAATATCTTGCGCCACTGCTCATCGCCGTTCTCATCAACTTTGAGCAGGAAAATATCTTCATTGGAATTGGGGCTGTCGTAAACGGCCATGCCCACCATCAGGTACCCGCCGTCGGGAGCGGCGACGATGTCGTTGATCCGCAGGCTGTTGGCGGTGGGTTCAGAATAGGAGCGGTGCCATTCCTTTTTGCCCTGCTCGTTGATCTTGAGCAGATAGGCTTCGAAAGGGCCGGTATTGCTTTGGTAAGAGATCTCGCCGGCGATGAGGTAGGAGTTATCCGATGCCTGCAGCACAGCATTGGCGTATTCCGTATACCCGTCATCAAAAGTTTCTTCCCATACCAGCGTGCCGTCCACATCCGTTTTGATGGCGTATACGTCTATGTCCTGATCCTGGAAACTCGGGAAAGATTCGCTGTAGCCGATGACGAGGTAACCCAGGTCGGAGGTTTGGATAACGGCGAGGCCCTGGTCTTCCTTGTTGCCTCCAAACACCTTTTCCCAACCCTGTGCACCGGCAGAGACAGAACACAACAAGGCAAATGCGGGGAGCAGATGCCTCAAAGCAGCGAATGCAGCTGAGATCAAGGTATGTCGATTGGACTGCGTCATTAGCGATCGTTTTAGGCCGTTACCTTTTTTTCCTGGTACAAAAATGTTGTGTTCCATACGCAAAAACAAAGACAAAAAATATAGTTTGTTGATTAAAAATGAATATTTTTACTTGCTTGTATAAAGCCTGAAATTGCGTAATGTTTTGATATTTTTTGATTTACGCATTAGCGATCCTTAGTTGTTTGTTGAACAATAATCAAACCCCTTTCCATGGAAAATAGCCATTTGACAGCAGTGATGCGGACCTTTTCCAAAAAAGAGGCCCGGGATTTACGGAAGTGGTTGAATTCACCGGTGCACAACCAGCGCGAGGATGTCATACTGCTATTTGAATATCTGATGGCGGGGGCTCACCTTGAGGATGACAAATTCCTGCATAAAGAGCGGGTGTTCTCGAAGCTATTTCCGGATGAAGCATACGATGATGCCAAGTTACGGCAAAGCATGCATTTTCTACTCAAGTCGGTAGAAGAATTTCTGATTTACCAGGAACTGCACGACGACGAGGTGCGCTCCCGCATGGCCCTGGCCAGCGTATATCGCAAACGCAAACTGGACAAAGCTTTTCAAAAGACCATCAAATCAGTAGAAACATTACAGGAAGACGCCCCCTATCGCAACGAGCAGTTTTTGCGCAATGAATATCTGCTTCAGCTGGAAAAGTACAACTTCCAGGAAGGCAAGAAGCGCACGATCGAGATGAACCTCCAAACGGTTTCCGACGCGCTGGATATGACCTTCCTGGCCGATAAACTCCGGCAGAGCTGCCTGATGCTGGCCCACCAGGCCGTGTACAAGGCCCAGTACAATATCGGCCTGCTCGACGAGGTGCTCCACTTCGCGGAACGGGGGGCTTACCTGCAACACCCGGCCATCGCGATCTACTACTACGGTTACAAGGCCGTGACCGACGAGTCGGGCGAGGAATACTTCCAGCACTTGCGGCAGGAGATCCAGAAGAACAAGGACCATTTTCCCCATTCCGAACTACGGGATATCTACCTCATGGCCATCAACTACTCCATCAGGCAGGTCAACAAGATGGGGAAGGAACACTATCTCAGGGAGCTGTTCGAGCTATACCGCAATGGCATCGAGAACAAAATACTCATTGAGAACAACGAGCTGTCGCGTTTTACTTTCCGCAATACCATCAATACCGGCATCTCGCTCAAGGAGTTCGACTGGATCAACAACTTCATTGACGAGTACCAGATCTACCTGCCTGCCCAACATCGCGAAAACCTGGTCCAGTTCTCCAGAGCGCGCCTGCATTTTGCCAAAAAGGAATACAAAAAGGCCATGCGCCTGCTGGCCCAGTCAGACTTCGACGATATCCTGACCAACCTCTATGGCAAGTCGATGCTGATCATGATGTACTACGAGGAGGAAGAGATGGATGCACTGGAATCCCTCATCGAGAGCATGCGCACATACATGCGCCGCAAAGAGGTGATGGGCTCTTACAAACACATCTACAGCAACCTGATCAAATACACCAAAAAACTCATCCGTATCAACCCCTTTGATAAGGAAGAGAAGGACAAGCTGGCACAGGAGATCAAAGGCACTTCGCCGCTGCCGGAAAAGGAGTGGTTCTTAAAACAACTCGAAAAGATCTGACGGCCCCGGGCGCACCAACAATTCCTTAAATCCCTTTTTCCTTCTGCGAAAGGGGTGTAGCTTTGTGTGCCGAGCACCAGATCACCGAATGCCACCAGTTATGGAGATCATCCCTTTAAAACACTACAATATTTACGTCGGCCCTCTGGAGTCATGGCTGCAGGGCCTGTTAGAGAGCCTGGCCTATTCCCACCTGTTCGTGCTCGTCGATGAGCATACGGAACGTTACTGCCTGCCGCGGTTGCATCCGGCCCTGGGAGGGGCCGGCTATAGCCTGTTACGCATTCCTTCCGGCGAGCTGCACAAGAACCTGGACAGCTGCCGGCTCATCTGGCAGCAGCTCATGGAGCAGGAAGCCGGCCGCGACGCGCTGCTCATCAACCTGGGCGGCGGCGTCATCGGCGACATGGGTGGGTTTTGCGCCGCTACCTTCAAGCGCGGCATCCGGTTCATTCAGGTGCCTACCACCCTGCTGGCTCAGGTTGACGCCTCTATCGGCGGGAAGCTGGGCATCGATTTCCTGCAGCTCAAGAACAGTATCGGCCTGTTTCAGGACCCCCTCGCTGTTTTCATCGACCCGGCCTTCCTGAGCACTTTGCCGGCGCAGGAGATCCGCAGCGGTTATGCCGAGATCATCAAACACAGCCTCATTGCAGATGCCGGGCAGTGGGATCAGCTCCGTCGGGCCGACAGCCTGGAGCAAGCCCGTTGGGCTGGCCTTATTACATCTTCCCTGCTGGTTAAGAAGCATATCGTGGAGCAGGACCCGTTGGAGAAGGGCATCCGCAAAGCTCTCAACTTCGGGCATACCATCGGGCATGCCGTTGAAAGCCTGGCACTGGCGGGGCAGCCACTGCTGCATGGCGAGGCCGTAGCCGTCGGATTGTGCTGTGAGGCCTATCTGTCGCACCGCCTTTTAGGCCTGCCGCTATCAGATGTGGAGCAGGTTTGTCGTTATATCATCCGGTTGTACGGGCACCGGCCACTGCAAACCGGCTCGTACCCGGCTTTACTGGGCCTCATGCGCAACGATAAAAAAAACGTATCCGGCCGGATCAATTTCAGCCTGGTCAACCCGCTGGGCAAAGTGGCCGTCAACCAGTACTGCAGCGAAGCCTTGATCGAAGAGAGCCTGGATTATTACAACAGGCTGGCAGCGGAAGGGCAGTGAAAAACTACGCGGCGGGGCAATTGTTGATTGCCGGCATTCAACTACTAAAAATACCTAACTTTAGGCCAAGAACATACAACCAATGGTGAACGAAAATTATCAGCAGCAGGAAAAAGAAGCCCTTTACCGCCAGATCGTGAAGTGGATGTGGTACGTTTTCTTTGGGGCCTTAGGCCTGGGGTTGCTCACTTTTATCATCCTTTCCTTCACCAACCTTCCGTCGGTCAGGCAGCTGGAGAACCCCAAAAGCGAGGAGGCTTCCCAGGTATTTGCGGCCAACGGAGAGGTGATCGGCCGGTATTACACCGAGAACAGGGTGCCGGTCACTTATACCGAGCTTTCCCCCAACCTGGTCAATGCGCTGGTGGCTACGGAAGACGAGCGTTACTTCCAGCACAGCGGTATAGATTTTCGCAGCCTGGGCCGGGCCGTTTTTTATATGGGTAAAAAAGGGGGCGCCAGTACGATCACACAGCAGTTGGCCAAGCTGCTGTTTACGGGGCAGAAAGCCGAAACCTCCAATATCGTCGAAAGGGTCATCCAGAAGTTGAAGGAATGGATCATCGCCGTACGCCTGGAACGGCGATATACCAAAGAAGAGATCATCGCCCTTTACCTTAACAAGTTCAGCTTCATCAATGGCGCTTATGGCATTAAGGCGGCCTCCGAGATCTACTTTGGCAAAGGCCAGGACTCACTGGATATCCATGAGGCCGCTATGCTGGTCGGCATGCTGAAAAACCCTTCCCTGTTCAACCCCCTGCGCCGGCCGGAAGCCGTGTTGGGCCGCCGGGCCGTCGTGCTGGACCAGATGCGGAAAAACGGCATGCTCTCCGCCGTGGCCTATGACACCCTGAGGCAAAAACCCCTGGGGCTCAACTTTACCCGGCAGACGCACATCGACGGTATCGCACCCTATTTTCGGATGGAACTGGCCAAAGATATCAAAACGATACTGGAGCGCAAGGAATGCCGCAAATCAGACGGCACGGCTTACGATATCTACCGCGATGGCCTGCGCATCTATACGACCATCGACCCCCGTATGCAGCGCATTGCGGAAGAAGAGATGGTGAAAAACATGGCCCGGGTCCAGAAAACTTTCTGGAATACCTGGAAAGTGGTCAATAAAGACCCCTGGGAATATACCAGTGGCTCCAAACACGAAGTACCCGTCGCGCTCCGCAAGGAATCGCTGGAGGAACTCCTGCGCAATACGGACCGCTATCAGGCCCTCCGGGCACAGTACCTGCTGGATGTGCTGGAAAAGATCGAAAAGGAGGTGGACGGATTAATCTTCCACGACGATGACCGGGAAGTGGAGCGCATCGTCCGCGATGCCGAAACAGGAGAGGAGATATCCAGGCTCACCGGCCAGGGCATCATCAGCGCGAGCATGGCGGCCAAGTACCGTGAAGTAAAGCGCAGCCGCCATTTTTCGGAACTGCGCAGCCAGTGGAACGCCCTGCAGGAAGCCGCTGATAAGTCCTTCAACACCAAGGTGAAAATGAGGGTTTTCGCCTACAACGCCGAGATGGAAACGGACACCATCATGTCGCCCCTGGATTCTATCAAGTACCACCGCATGATCCTGCAGGCCGGCATCCTGGCCGTCGACCCGCTCACGGGTTATGTCAAGGTATGGATAGGTGGCGTCAACTTCAAATACTACCAGTTCGACCACAACCGGACCAGCAGGCAGGTGGGTTCTACCTTCAAGCCTTTCGTGTACGCAACGGCCATCGCCCAGCAGGGCTTTTCGCCCTGTTATCAGGTGTACGATATGCCACAGACCATCGGCCCCGGCGACGGCAACTTCCACCTGCTTACGGAGTGGAAGCCCAATAATGCCGACGGCAAATTCACCGGCCAGCTGCTGACGCTAAAGGATGGCCTTCGCCTGTCCAAAAACTCGGTTTCCGTCCACCTGATGAAACAGCTGGGAGATACCGAGCCGGTGCGGGGCCTCGTCAACCAGATGGGTATCGACAGCAGCCTGAAATATCCCAACGGCCGCTACCGGGTGCCTAAATCTCCTTCTATCTGCCTGGGTTCTACCGACCTGACCAATATGGAGATGACGGGCGCATACACCACCTTCGCCAACAACGGCATTTACAACAAACCCATCTACCTGTTGCGCATAGAAGACAAGAACGGGCGCATCATCTATGAAGAATACCCGCAGGAGCGGGTGGCCATAAACCCCAATGCCAACTACGTGATGGTGGAGATGCTCCAGTACGCCGCTACCGGTATGGGGGCGCTCAAGAGCCAGGTGGGCGGCAAGACGGGTACGACCAACGACTACGTCGACGGCTGGTTTATGGGTATAACACCCGGCCTGGTGGTCGGCACCTGGGTTGGCGGCGAAGACCGGTGGATACGCTTTCGCTCGCTCACCTACGGGCAGGGCGCCTATATGGCCAAGCCCTTCTTCAGGGAATTTATCAAAAGGCTGGAATCGGAGAAAGATATCGACTACGACCCCAATGCCCGTTTCCACCGCCCGCCGGGCGACCTGGGCATAGAAATGGATTGCGACGAATACAACCGCAGCATGCCTTCGCTGGACAGTGACAACGAGTTCGAAGACGAGAAATTCAGCGACGATATGTTCGGCGACGAGTCGTTCTGAGCTTACTCGATCCTGTCTTCGAGTTCTTCGCGAAAGGCCTCCAAAGAAAAGCCCCCGGCCATGCCTTCTGGAATACTCCGGATGGCTTTGGCCAAAGCCACGGCCATCATGATGATCGTCGCTTCACGGCCTGCGTTCTGAAGGTTGATCTCCTGCAGCGGGATGGTGAGTTCGAGGAAGTGTTCGTCGGGGTGATATTGGTAAGATGGAGGCTTATCCTGTTTTTCCGCATGAAACAGGATGAACATTTCTTCGATCCCCGTGCCATAGTCGGCGAGGCGAAAGTTCTGGTTCAGCCATTCCTCCAGGAATCCGCCGTCCATTTTTTTGCCGGCGGTAACGGTGCTGATGATGCTGACTTCAAAATCCATGCCTTCCATGGTGAGCTTCTTTTACCCGAAAGTACGGACTCCCGGCAAAAGGGATATCTAACATTTCCCATGGATTGAGATGACTTTTATCATTGCTGCGCTGGCAGGGCTGCAGGCGAGAAAAGGGCCGGCGCCATTAAACGGCAACGGCCAGTTGCTCGCGGCCCAGCAGTTGGGCGACCATGTCAACCACATATTCCAGCCCGTTCTCTTCGCTGACGGCCTGGCCTACGGCTTTCGCTTTAGCGATAGCAGACAGTTGCAGGGCTTTGTCCAGAGCGGCTTCCAGGCTGCTTTCTCCCAGTTGGCGATAGGGCAGGTGGACGCCGATGCCGCGTTTTTCCAGCTGGCGGCCCCAGTAGGCCTGGCTGCTATCGGTAGAGCACAGCAGGTTGGGTATGCCTGCCCGCACACCTGCGTGGATGGTGCCGCTACCACCGTGGTGTACGATGGCGGCGCAGTGGCGGAACAGCCATTCGTGGTCGACGCCGTTCAGGCAGAAAATATCGCGTTCGTACAGGCCTTCCTGTTCAACCCAATCGGCGCTGATGATGGCGCGGAAACCCTGGCGCTGCGACAGGCGCTGGATGCCCTTCAGGTACGTCTCCCGTTTCGAAGCCGGCAGGCCGTTCAGGTCGAAGAACACCGGGCGGCCACCGCGGTACAGCCATTCCGAGAATTCAGTGGAAGGAGCGTTGCCGGGCAGGCGGAAGCGGAAGCGGTCCGACAATACCCATTGGCCGGTCAGGTGGTGCTGGGGGCCGTGTTTTTCCCCGTCGCCGGCCAGCGTGGGGCTGTAGGCGTGCAGGAAGGGCGTGCCCTGTTTCAGTGCTTTGCGCAAGGGGCACACCAGCTGTTGGGGCAGGCCCATTTCGCGGCGCCAGGCATTGGCCAGCTTCATGCGGCTGTGCCAGTCCTGAAAATGGCGGGCGGTGGCCAGCGCCTGCTCCAGGCGGCTCCAGCCGGAGGTCGTAGGCAGAAAGGGGGCATGGGGTTGCAGGGCAACGATGTGCAGGTGGCATTCCAGCTTCTCGGCAATGGCCTGCGCCCAGTCCAGTACGTTCAGATGGGCGATGATCAGGTTGGCATCTTGAGCGGCGGCCAGCATGCTGCGCTGCGCTTCGAAAGCGGGTGCGGCAGCATTGTCGGAGATGGGGAAGAACGGCAGCCCGGTTTTGCGGGCATAATGTGCGAAAGCCGCCGGCGCCGCCAGCCGTACCTGGTATCCTTCTTTTTGCAGGGCTGTAGCCAGTGCCAGAAAGGGCTGGACTTCGCTTCTGTTCCCCTGGGTGATTAATGTGATGGTTTTCATGACAGTCGGGTTTAAGGATTTTCAGGCAATCGGCTGTTTCTATCCTTCTATTTGTTTTGCGGGTGTTAGGTTACCGTTGCCTCGGGTGTTTATCCCATAGATACCACGACAGGGGGGGGAACCCCTATTCGTTAACAGTTTTTAATATTCCGATAACGGCCAAGCTGTATAAATGACGGGCCAAAAGGCGAGAAGTTAGGGTGAAGGGTGGTTTTTTTTGAGCTGTCATGGAAAGCCCTGATCTTGTACACGGAGCCGCACGGAGGAAGTACCTGAGTACGGCTCCGTGTACAACACTTTTCGGAGCAGACTTATGGTTGGGAGTATCCTGGCTTAAAAACAATGAGGCAGTGAAACCAAGCCATATACCAGATTAGAACTCCGCATTGCCCGGCGTACGCGGGAAAGCGATCACGTCGCGTATGTTGCCCATGCCGGTGATGAACTGCACCATGCGCTCGAAGCCCAGGCCGAAGCCGGCGTGGGGAGCGCCGCCAAACTTGCGCAGCTCCAGGTACCACCATAGCTCTTCTGAAGGGACGTTCATGTCGCTCATGCGCTGTACCAGTACGTCGTGGCGCTCTTCGCGCTGCGAGCCGCCGATCACCTCGCCGATGCCAGGGAAAAGCACGTCCATAGCGGCGACAGTAGCCCCGGGCACCCCTTCTTCAGTTTCGTTGAGGCGCATGTAGAACGCTTTGATGCCTGCCGGGTAGTTGCGCACGATGACCGGTTTCTGGAAGTGTTTTTCCACGAGGTAGCGTTCGTGTTCGGCCTGCAGGTCTTTACCCCATTCTACGGGGTATTCGAATTTGCCCTTTTTGTAGGGCTTGGAATTGCGCAGGATGTTCACGGCCTCGGTATAGGTGATGCGCTCGAAGTCGTTGTCCACCACGAAGCGGAGGGTATCCACCAGGCCCATGGGGCGGCGCTGGTCCTGAGGCAGGTTCTTTTCCAGCCCTTTGATGCGCTCGTCGAGGAAGGCCAGGTCGTCGGGGTAGGTATCGAGGATATAATTGATGAGGTATTTGCAGAAGTCCTCGGCCAGGGCCATATCGTCGAAGATATCGTAAAAGGCCACTTCCGGTTCTATCATCCAGAACTCGGCCAGGTGGCGCGAGGTATTGGAGTTCTCGGCGCGGAAGGTGGGGCCGAAGGTATAGACCTTGCCCAGGGCCAGCGCGCCGATCTCGGCCTGCAGCTGCCCGGAAACCGTCAGGTTAGTGGCCTTGCCGAAAAAGTCCTGGCTGTAATCGACCTGCCCGTTTTCGGTGCGCGGCGGCTTGTTCAGGTCGAGGGCCGTTACGTGGAACATCTCACCCGCTCCTTCGGCGTCGCTGCCGGTGATGATGGGCGTGTGCATGTAGTAGTAGCCGTTGTCGTTGAAGTATTTGTGGATGGCGTAGGCCACGCCATGGCGGATGCGGAATACTGCGCTGAAGGTGTTGGTACGCATGCGGAAGTGCGCGTGTTCGCGCATGAATTCCATCGACTGTGCTTTGGGCTGCATGGGGTAGGCCTCCGGATTGGCCTCGCCCAGTATCTCCACCTTCCGGGCGATCACCTCGACCGCCTGGCCGGCGCCCTGCGATTCGGCCAGCAGCCCCACTACCTTGATACAGGCGTGAAAAGAAGCCTTCTTCAGCAGGGCTTCATCCATTTGCTCATAATCGACCACCACCTGCAGGTTGTTCATACAGCTGCCGTCGTTGAGGGCGATAAAGCGGTTGGAGCGGAAAGCACGCACCCAGCCCATAACGGTGACTTCCTGTCCAAGCAGGCCCTTGTAATCCGTGAGGATGGCCTTGATCTCTGTTCGCTTGCTCATGGTATTCTTTCTTCGGTTGATTATGCTTTTTAAAGGCTGCGAAAATAAGGCTTTTCCCGACAACGAGCAACAAACTGGGAAATCCCGTATATTTGTTGGCTCATTTTAAAAATAATGCTAAAAAAACTTAGGGCTTCCACCGGCCCCTATGTTTTCAAAGAATGAAAAAATGGTATTGGAAAACAACCGCTATTTGCTGAGCGGGGGCGTCGACCCCCTGGAATTGGTGGAGCAGTATGGCTGCCCGCTTTATGTGTATGACAGTGCAACCATGGAGCGCCAGTACAAACGTATCGAGCAGGCATTCCAGGTCGAAAAACTTAAGATCAACTACGCCTGCAAGGCCTTGTCCAATATCAATATCCTGCGCGTATTCAAGAACCTGGGGGGCGGCCTCGACACCGTATCCGTGCAGGAGGTAGAGCTGGGCATCCGCGCCGGTTTCGACCCTCAGGACATCATCTATACCCCTAACTGCGTGGGCATAGATGAGATCGAAGAAGCGGAATCCTTCGGCGTGCGCATCAACATCGACAACATCTCCATCCTGGAGCAATTCGGCCAGTCGCACCCCCATGTCCCGGTATGTATTCGCATCAACCCGCACATCATGGCGGGGGGCAATAACAAGACCTCGGTAGGGCATATCGATTCCAAGTTCGGCATTTCCATCCACCAGATGCCGCTGGTACACCGCGTCATCGAGGCCACCGGCCTGACGGTGGAAGGCATCCACATGCACACCGGCTCAGATATCCTCGACCCGGATGTATTCCTCTTTGGGGCGGAGATCCTGTTGCGCATCGCCCGCGAATTCCCGAACCTGGAGTACATCGACTTCGGCAGCGGTTTCAAGGTGCCGTACAAGGAAGGGGATATCGAGACCAATATCGAGGAACTGGGCGAAAAGCTGTCGGAGCGCTTCAACGAATTCTGCCGCGATTACGGCCGTGCGCTCACGCTGATGTTCGAACCCGGCAAGTTCCTGGTCAGCGAGGCGGGCCATTTCCTGGTTCAGGTCAACGTGATCAAGCAGACCACGTCTACGGTTTTCGCCGGCGTCGACTCGGGCCTGAACCACCTGATCAGGCCTATGTTCTACAATGCTTACCACCGCATCACCAACGTGTCGAAGCCGGCGGGCAAACCCCGCTTTTACACCGTTGTAGGGTATATCTGCGAAACGGATACCTTCGGCGTTAACCGCCGTATAGCCGAGATCCACGAAGGCGACGTGTTATGCCTGCACAACGCCGGCGCCTACTGTTTTTCCATGTCGTCCAACTACAATTCGCGCTTCCGCCCGGCAGAAGTGCTGGTGTACGACGGCAAGCCCTACCTGATCCGCAGGCGGGAGACCATCGACGACCTGCTGCGCAATCAGGTGGAAGCTCCCGTCTTTACCGGCAACAGGGAAACGGTGGAGGGGAAGTGATAAATGGAGGCCCTTGGCCTTTCGGCAACTTTGAACAGTCCCGCGATATATGACCTTACAACCTTACAACCATAAAAATGCCTCGATCCGTTATCTTCTCCGCTGTCGCCTTATCGCTCTTTCTGTCTGCCTGCCGTACGGCCAGCAGCCTGTCTGTCAACCAGGAAAGCCCGGTGCGCTCTATTGAGCGT
Organism: Lewinellaceae bacterium; assembly: GCA_020636255.1. Lineage (GTDB taxonomy): Bacteria > Bacteroidota > Bacteroidia > Chitinophagales > Saprospiraceae > JACJYE01. Next base: position 9,335 of record JACJYE010000021.1, on the reverse strand, counting down.
GGGGAAGTGGTATTCCGGGACGGGCGGAGCGTAAAACTGCCCTATTCCGATGACCCGAATGCCACTTTGCTGGTGTTGGTGCGCCATGCCGAGAAAGGCAATGGAGAAGACCCCAACCTTACTTCCGAGGGGGTGCGGCGGGCCTTGTTGCTGTCCGACATCCTGCAGGGCCTGTCGTTGGAGGTTGTATATACGACCGATTTCAAGCGCACCATACAGACGTCAGAGCCTACGGCTCTGCGCCAGCATGTGCCCTTGAAACAGTATACGCCGTCGAACCTGGCCACCTTGGCCTACAAATTATCTACCCGCTACAAGGGCAAGTCCGTGCTGGTGGTGGGCCATTCCGATACGACGCCGGAGCTGATCAACACCCTGGTTGGAAAAGAGCTCGTAGCACGCATACCGGAATATGAATACAATAAGCTCTACGTAATGCTCATCAGCGGCGACAAACACAAAGAAGTGCTCGAGCTGGCCTGCAGGCTGGAGGCGGAGAACATAGATTGAGAGCGGAAGCTCTTATTTTCCCGACAACAGGTTGAAAGAGAAGCCCATGTAATAGCCGAACTCGTAGCCTAAACGGGTCGGTACCGCCTCTACATCGGAGCCGATGGTTGTGCCGGCGGTGTATACGTAGTGGCTGCCGACGGAATACCCCTGGCTCAGGCGTTTGGCCTTACCGCCCATCAGCCCTAAGTTGATCGTTATGCGTTCGGATTTACCCAGGATGATGCTGGGGCCGAAAAAGAAGGAAACCGACTGCGTTTTGGCTTCTCCGCCGAGCGGGAAACCCAGGCCGAATGCGCCACCCACCGATATGTTGCCTGCGCTTTGCGGGTAGAAATGCACGAACGATGTTATGATGGGCAGGAACTTATCCTGGTCTTCCGCTACGATGGTGGAATCGCGGACATAGAAGGCCTGTTGCCGTTCAAAAAAACTGCCGAAGCTTATCCCAACGCTGGCATTGACCCTGAACCCTCCGTAAACGGGGATCTGCAGGCTGGGCAATTCCCGGGGCTTTGCGCCGAGAGTGGCCGCCGAATCGACAGGCTGTAGCGACATGTTCAGCGTCAGTGCGTCGCCTGAAGCAGCGGTGCGGTAGGTGTAAGTGAAATTGTTGGCGTCGAGCTCCTCGAGTTCATACCGCAGGGCCAACAAGCTGGGGACGCCAAGGTTCTTTACTTCCGGCAATTTTTCACGTGCAAGGGTTTCGGCCCGCTGGTAATCGGACAGGCGTTTGCTGCCCGATTGATAATAGGCAGCTATGGGCTTGATGAAGGCCGAATCCACCTCCAGTGCTTCCAATGATGATTGTATGCCGGACACTATCTCCAGTTGCTGCGATAAGGTGTCGGTGATCTTTTTATAGTGGTCCAGGCTTTGCGATAGTTCCTGAGAAGCATCGGCCTTTCGCAGCACCTCGCTAAGGGTCAGGCCCTCGGCCTGCGAGTCGCCGAGCACGGTTCCCAGGTATTCTTTCGACAGGGATTTGATCTTCCGGGGCGGGATGCTGGGGTTGCGCTTCAGTTTCTTGATCTCATCCGCAGCGATGCTGCTCACCCGCTGGCTTTCCAGGCTTTGCTGTATACTGGCCCCTTTGGCCTGAATGTCCTGTTCCAAAACCTTAATATACGCAGTGGAAGCATTGAACTGCTGTGCGAGGCTATTGATCTTTTCCATCGATGCGGACCCAAAGCCGCTGCTTTTGGTATCTTCGGGGAAACCACCTGGCTCCAGCTGGCCTTTCGGAAAGTTGAACAGGTTCATCACTGCGGAAAGGGGAGAAGCAGAGCCGTCCGGCATGCCTGGTACCAGGCTGGTGAAATCGACGGAGGCAGGCGTGGAAACCGATTTTTCGGCCTTGGCCGTAACGGTGGCCTGGTACAGGTAGTTATTGTAATCAATAATGCGAAGGGTCGCCATCTGCCCCGAGCGGAGGCGGGGTTTCTTCGTGGGGTTGCCGTCCTGCAGGTAAACGATGGAATCGGATTGGACGTAATAACGTACTTCCAGGCCCTGTCCGGCGAGCAGGCTTGCGCCGAGCATAAAGAGCGGGAGGAGTTTCAGGCATTTCATTTTGTTCGTTCTATTTGTTGTGAAAGAGTTATTTAATGAAAGATAAAAAAGTTACCTTGAATTTTCGGTTAAACATCAGGTTGAGGATGAAATCGCATTGTTATCAGGTAACCTAAGCCTGGTTGAGCAAATAAACACCCAAAAGATTATGAGAGAACGGATAACAGGCCTACTGCTCCTTATGGCCGCTATACCGGGCCTGGCCCATACTTTTGGAGAAGACGGCATTTTCGCTTACGTCACGAATGACAAAGGGCAGGCTGCGCACCGCAATGTGGAAGGGTATAAATACGAAGTAGCCCTCGAGGTCTTCAACCGCCTGGCCCAGGCGCGCGGCGATTTCCGGCAGCCTCCGCCCGATTTCGTCATGAACGACGGCCGGCAGTACATCGCCTGGATGAACCCTAAGAAAAAGCAGATCGGCCTGGAGGCTGCTGCCTATGACATTTGCACTACATTCGGCGCGGATTCCCTCAACGCCATGGCCGCCCTGCTGGCCCACGAAATGACCCATTACTACGAAAAACATGACTGGACGCGCCACTTCACCAATGCCAACCCCGGCATGGAGGCCACCCAAAAGATGGGCCAGATGGCGGACGGCCTTAAGCTGGAAACCCAGGCCGATTACCTCGGCGGCTTCCTGGCCCTGTCGGCAGGTTACGACATTTACGGTATCATCCCTGAACTGCTTCCCAAACTGTACCGGGCCTATCTCTTGCCCGACCAGCTTCCCCGTTATCCCGTCCTGTCGGAGCGCGTCGGCATCGCCCGTAATGCGATGGAGCGCGTTGCACAGCTGGACGTGGCCTTTCAAACCGCCGGTTGCCTGACGGTAGCTGGCGCCTATGAGCCCGCCCGCGATTATTACAGTTATATTCTGAAAGATTACCAGAGCCGGGAGCTTTACAACAACCTGGGGGTATTGGATGTATTGGCAGCGCTGGAATACTTTGGCCCGGAAGAGATGCCCTACATCCTGCCGCTGGAAATGGATGCGGATTCGCGCCTCAACAGAAGCAGCCGCTCCGTGGATTCGATAGCATATCGCGGGCAGCTTCTGAATGATGCGCTGGCACAGTTCGAACGCGCCGCTCTGCTCGATGACAACTACCCGGCGGCGCTCCTGAACAAGGCCTGTGCCTATCTGTTGCTGGGAGAAACTGAAGACGCCGATTACTGGGCCCGCAAAGCGAAGCGGCTCAGCCAGAGATTGAAGCGGGAACAGGAACAAGCCGATGCTGACATCCTGCTGGGCATCCTCGCGGCGATGGAAGGGGAAACCGACGAAGCGGCGGGTATCTTCGGCAAAGCAGCTGCTGCCGGCCGGCGGATCGGCCAGGCCAACCTGGATGCCCTTACCGGAACGACATCATCTGCACCAGCCGTGCTGGGTTTTGCCGCCGCCTCGGAAACAGGCGTCGAACGCATAGATGGCTTGTTGCTCGACGATTTTATGGCCGCTCCTGCCCTGAGCCTTCAGGTGGAAGTGGCCAAAGGGGTGTATTGTGGCCTGAAGCAGTGGCCCCACTCTATGGCGCTCGTCCACTATATCGACGACAACCACTATGCTTATTTCCTGTCCACGACGGAAACTTACGAAGGCACAACCCGCAAGGGCATTAAACTGGGAGACGATCTGGAAACCCTGCAGGAGCATTATACCGGCTACCACAAAATAGTGGCCAGCCGGCAGGGGGATTTCCTGGTTTATCCGCTCGAAAAAGTTATCTTTCTGATCGGCCCGGATGGCAGGCTGAAGCGCTGGATGGCATACAGGATGAAGCTGGGCCCGGAGGGTTGATACGCCGAGGCGTGCCGGCGGATATGATATACCAGGAGGTTTCCTGACGAATAAACACAAAACAATATTCATCCATAAAAAACCTGAGATACCATGTTCCGTAAACCATTGCTCACGATCATTGGCTTGTTGTGCTTCTTTGGCATGAATGCCCAGGGCGACACGCCGATCCTACTAACCAGTGTTTACAAAAAAGTAAAGTACGCCCCTGGAGAAGGCATGAAATTCACCAGGGCTATGGAAGGCCAGTCCCTGAAACAGGATGGCATTTTGAAGCTGTGCGGCAAGGCCACCGCCAGGCTGTACTGCAACGGAAAGTTCGTGGAGGTGAACGGCAAAGGCGGCCACAAGCTCAGCGAGGAAGTGGCCAGTGCAATGGGCAATTCGCCTTTTGGCTTTGCCAACCGCTTCAACGACTTCCTCATGGCTGCCAACGAAGGCTCCGGCAGCAACGACCAGGTGAGGCCTCCTGACTCTGGTTCTGGTTGGGGCGATGAAAAGCGCACGGTCAGCCCCGGTATTCGCCTCGGCACGGTTGGCGGTGACGAGAAGATCACTTTCAGCTGGTCGGGCCAACAACCTGCCACGGGCTACGATTTCAAAATTGTCGGCGAGGGCGATCAGGTGGTGTACCAGGCCGAAACGATGGGCCCTGCTGCACTTGCTGTCGACCTGAAGGCGCTGAACCTGAAACCGGGCAAGGATTATTACTGGGAAGTGAAACCCAAAGGCGCTACAGATGCAGGTAGTGGTAAACTCGACTTTAAAGTAGAAGGGCCGTCAGCCCGGGAAAAAGCCCTGGCGGGATTGAAAAGTGACGCTACTTACGAAGAGGCCAGCGCCGTGATGAAAAAGCTCATGGAAGCTGCGGCCTATGAGGATAGCGGTTTCTATTATACTGCCATGGTGGCCTATACCGAAGCGCTAAAGCAGAATACAGATAACGAAATGGCCCAAAAATTGCAGCAGGCCTTTGTGAAGCGGATGGGGCTGAAGTAACCCTAAGCGCTTGTTTCGTTGAATACGCCAAGGGCCGGGCCGCAAAAACTCATTGCGGCCCGGCCCTTATATTTTTCACCCCTTTCTATTTATCGTACCGCTCCAGCAGCGCTCCGAAGCGCGCATCTTCCCTCAGCCCTTCGAAGTGAGTAGTGCTTTTCAGATAAGAATATTCCACATACCCGCCTTCCAATGCTTTTTCCAGCCATTCGAACGCCGCATCGTATTGATCCTGCCGGGCCAGGGCTGCTGCCAGGTAAACCATAGCTGCCGTATCTTCGGGTTTCAGCTCGAGGTACTGCCTGTAGGCGTCGGCAGCCTGCCCGTATTTTTCCCATAGGAGATACAGGTCTCCCAGGTTGGCCCATACGAAGGACAGGCGGGGGTCGACGTTCAGGGCCTGGCGGTAGTAGTCTTCTGCTTCCTGGTAGTTGCCATCTTTTTTGGCAATGACTGCCAGCAGGTTGTACGCATCGAATTTGGACGGGTTCAGCCCGACAGTGCGGAGTAGCGCCATGCGGGCGGAATCCGGTACACCTTCTACCCAGTATAGGTAACCCAGGGCATAGCAGGCATCCACATAGGATGAATCGTAGCCTACGGCCTTTCGGAATTGCGCGATGGCGGTAGTATTATCGCCTTGCCGCATAGCGATGATGCCGAGGTTGTAGTGGGGCACCGGGTACCTTTCGCGGATAGCAATGGCCTCCCGGGCCTTATCTTTGGCCTCCTCGACACGCCCCATATTTTGCAGGGCGCTGCCCATATTGGCTACCGGGATCACCCAGGCAGGGGAGAGGAAATGGGCCTTTTGAAAATACTCCAGGGCCTTCTCCCTTTGTTTCAGCCTGAGGTAACAGAGCCCGAGCTCGTTGTAGGCATAAGCGGCCAGCGTGTCCAGCTCCAGGGCCTGTTCCTGCTTCTGAATGGCCAGCGCCAGCAGGGAGTCCCAGTGTTCCACTTGCTCTGCCTGGAGGCGTAGGTTCAGCCCTTCGAAGTAGGCCTGCCTGGCCCTGAGGCCGTCGTACTGGAAGTTGTCGGGGCCCAGCAGTTCGGCGGCTGTGCCGAGGTATTCGGGATAGGACTGATAGGCCGTGCTGAGTTTCCAGCGGCGGGCCATCTCCTGGGGCGACGATTCCAGGTAGTCGTTGATAGCCTGCTGGGCTTCGTCCTGCAGCCCGGCGGCAAGCTGCCGGCCGGCTTCAGCCAGGATGGGTTGGAGGCTTAACTCGCCCTGCATTTGCCGGTATATGGCGTAGGCCGAGTGGCCTTCCGGATAGAGCAGGTGCCCGCCGGCCATGGCCTGCTGGAATTCCCGGTACAGGGGGTGCCCGATAGTATCGGCCGCGAGGCCGCGGCTGCCGAGGGCTGCGAACAGGTTGGAAGGCTGGTTGTGCCGCTCAGCCAGCGCCATGAGGGTATCTTCATTGACCCGGTACAGTACAGCCATACCGTCGCCTTCAAATTTTGGGATCTGGCTTTTGCCGCGTGCGGCAGCCTCAACGGATATATTGCGGATGAGGTAGAGCTGCAATTCCAGCAAGGTGACCGAGAGGTCCCGGTTTTCGTCGGCCAGGCCTTTAAGGCCGTCGACGAGGTAATAGGAGAACAGCCCCCGGCCGCCGCCCCAGTCGCGGCTTTCCAGCGATATCTGGTTGGGCTGGCAGGAGAGGATCTTGATCTCGTTGGCGAACTGGCTGGCCAGGCGTTCGGCAGTGGCCTGGACGCCTTCCTGCCCGCCCGCCAGTTTGCCTGCCCGGCAGGCATCGGTGATCACGATGGCCCGCACGCCGTTCTGCATGGTGAGGGTTTTGATGATCGACTTCAGGTATATGATGTCAAAAGCGCCGCCGAGCCAGTAGTTGGCGCTGGAAGCGTCATAGGCGAGCAGAAAGCCGTGCTGGTCGATGGTGAGGTTCTCCATGTCGCCATGGCCGGCAAAGTAGAAGATGGCCTGGTCGCCCTTTTTGCTTTCCTGGAGCAGCCAGGTCAGCGCGGCGCCCATCTGGCCTTTGGTGGCCGTTTCGTTGGCCAGCAGGCGGATGTTTTCGGGAGGCACCGAGCCGCCGGCGGCCGACTGCAGGAATGCGGCAAAGGCTGCGGCGTCGGCATCGGCGAACTGCAGGTCGGGAATTTGTTCGTTCTGGTATTGTGAAATACCGATGATGACCGCCCGGGTCACCCCTTGCTGGCCGATGGGTTTGATCTGAGCGGCCAGCGGGAGCCAGCAGCCCAGCAACAGGAAGATCCCCAGCATGGCCGAAATATTTTTGTTTTTCGGAAAGCGGGGTAACCATTGGTATCTTTGGAAAATAGACATGTCAATTGGCGGTGTTATCGTTGTTGTAATTTGTTCAGGCAGGCAGTGGTTACCTTATTTATTGCTAAATTCGATAAACCAGCGCATATTTTCAATTTTCCTAAACCCTGTAGCTATGTATGTCAAAAACATCTTTCCCTTCTTTTGTTGTATTTTCCTGCTCGCAATGCCGGCCCTTCACGCCCAGAGCACTTCTTTTGTGTTCAAACCGGAGGCCGACGATGATGCTACACCTTTACCTCCGGAAAACAGCACCTACAAAGCAGCTTACGAAGTATACCGGAACCTCGTACATGCCAGGGGCGACAATCGTTTTCCGGCTCCCCGCTTCGAGATGACGGGGCGCAGCAAGAAAGTAGCGGAGATATTGTACAACGAGCCGCTGATCCTGCTGGAGGAAAAGGCCTACGGCATCTGCCGCAGCTTCGGCCCCGATTCCACCAATGCTCTGGCGCAGTTGTTGGCCCATGAGCTGACCCATTATTATGAAAAACACGGCTGGAACCTCGATTTCTCCAGCTCCTTCGCCGCCAGCAAACCCATCAAAGACTCCCTGAAGGTTGCCCTGTCCCTGCTTAATGAGACCCAGGCCGATTACCTCGGCGGCTTTCTGGCCTATTCGGCGGGTTATGACGTATTCGAAGGCAACAGCGCTTTCCTCGATAAAGTCTATAAAACATACCCTCTGGACACGTTAGACGAGAGTACCCACCCTAACCTCGCCAAGCGCAGGGCCATGACGAAGGCTTCCGCTGAAAAGCTGGCCGAACTGATCGAAATATTCGAAACGGCCAATTATCTGGCTGCAATCGGCAAGTACGCCGATGCCCGCGCTTTTTACAAGAACATCCTCAAGACCTATCAAAGCCGGGAGATCTATAACAACCTGGGCGTGATCACTATTTTTGAGGCGCTCACCTATTTCAACGAGTCGGAAGTAAAATACCGCCTTCCTCTGCAACTCGACCTGGAACCTCGCAGCAGTAAGGGCAGCGGTTTCGCAGATACCCGCAATGGGCTGCTGGAAGAAGCCATCCGCTACTTTGACAGCGCCATCAGCCTCGACGAAGACTACGTGCCGGCCTATCTAAACAAGGCCTGTGCTTATACCCTGCTGGAAGATTACGAACGGGCCAATTTTTATGCCACACGGGAAGCGGCCCAGCGGGCGCAAAACAACCCGGCCTTTGCCAAAGCGGCCACCGATGCGCTCGTCCTGCAGGGCATCATAGCCGCCCGGCAGGAGGATAAGGCCAAGGCAGAAGCTTTCTTCGGCCTGGCCATCGGGCAGGGAAGCAACCTGGCAAAGTATAACAAGAAGGTGCTGCTCGGCATCGATCAGGGAGAAACAGAGTCCCCCTTTAGCATGAGCGCACCCGAGAAAGTGGATGATTTTGACCTGCCCCTATTTAGCCGTAGCCCTTTTGGCAAGCAGGCCTACACCGAGAAGGTGGAAGACAAGCTCATGTTCTTTGAGTTCACTGCGCCGGCGCCTAAAAATTCCAAAGTCCTGATCAGCCAGTATAACAACGGGGAACGCAACGCCTTCTTCCACATTACCGGTAAAGGCTACCAGGGTAAGAGCGGCCGGAATATCAAGATCGGCGACTCCCTCAAGGCGGTCACTGATGCCTACAAAGAACCCCTTCGGACTATCGAGCTGTCCAACGGCCAGCTGCTGGTCTACAACCAGGTGATCTTCCGGATCGGGATGGGCGATAAGGTGAAAAGCTGGGCGGTGTATTACAGCTCTTCCCGATAGGGCAGGGCCAGCCGGGGGTAGGGCAATCGCATTTAAAAAGTATTCTTCTCCGGCCCCTAAGTGAAGTTTGGGGAAGGGCCCTAAACTTCACTCGGCTCACCGGCCTCCGAACATCTCTAAGGCATTGTGCCGTTTACCGGTATTAGATACCAGCCCTCCGGGCCGGGAAGCAGGCTTTGGGCTTACATTCTACAAAGATGACGGCCCCCCGGGCCGTTGCCGGGTATCTGGCCGGGGCAAGGCGCCGTTCGCGAGGGACTGTTCAAAGTTTATTTCATCAGTCGCTTCGCTCGTTTCAGGGTTCAGGGTTCAGGGTTACAGGGTTTCAGGTTGGCCTGGATATCAAAGGATTGCGACTGTGGCGACAC
>JACJYE010000020.1 GCA_020636255.1 Lewinellaceae bacterium | reverse complement strand
CTGGGCCGCAGGCAATGGTTTTCTTCGATTTTCTACAAAGATATTGCCCTCCGGCCAGCCGGAGCAGGCGCTAACGGGCCAAGCCTGGGCTTTCCGGATTCTTCTCATTGCACCATCACCTTCTTCTTTAGCCCCTAATTCGCATGAGTCATCCCGAATTTTAGGGGTGCATTCAAAACAGGAACACTTCGGGGCTGTCTCAAAAGAGCCTGCATAAGGAAAACCTGCAGAATAATTGACCGCAAAGGTACTGTGTTACGATCCAAAAAACCTTAGCGCCCTTGGTGAAACCTTAGCGCCCTTAGCGGGAACCTCCAGGATTTCTCCCGCGAAGTCCGCGAAGTACGCGCGAAGTACGCCAGGAGCGATGAAAACCACTTTAGCGCCCTTTGCGGGAACCTACTTTGCCTCCGCGGTTCAATATTTGCCGGGAAAACCTCAAAGCTTACTTCTGAGACAACCTCAAGGCTTTGATTGGCGCCACTTCTACCGATATTTTGTGCCTGGCGGCGCCACCCTGGGTTCGCCGCAGGTACAATTGCTAGAATTCGGGATGACCCATGTTTCCCGGTTTTGTAACCCTTGTCACAAAGGATGGGCTTAGACGGCGCTATATTTGAGGAGTATATAAAACCCCTGATTATGGCAACAGTAGTAGTCCTCGGCGCGGGTGTCTCAGGCCATACGGCAGCCCTGACGCTCAAGCGGAAACTGGGCAACAAGCACAAGGTCGTCGTCGTCAGCCCCAACAGCAAATACCAGTGGATCCCTTCCAATATCTGGGTCGGCATCGGGCGGATGAAAAGCAAACAGGTCACCTTCCCCCTTGCGCCGGTGTACCAGCGTTTGGGCGTGGAATTCCACCAGGCCAAAGCTGTGGCCATACACCCCGAAGGCAGCGCTCAGTCGGAGAAGCCTTTTGTAGAGATCACCTACACGGGGCAGGACAAGCAGGGCCAGCAGGCACAGGTCGAATACGACTATCTGGTGAACGCCACCGGGCCCAAGCTGAAATTCGAAGCCACCGAAGGCCTCGGGCCGGAATTGGGGTATTGCAACTCGGTATGCACCTACCAGCACGCAGAACACACCTGGGATAACCTCCAGGAGGTGTTCAAAAAGATGGAGGCAGGCGAAAAGCAGGTTATCGTGGTCGGCACGGGCCACGCTATGGCCACCTGCCAGGGCGCCGCTTTCGAGTACGTGCTCAACATCGCCTTTGAAGTGCGCAACCGCAAACTGGAAGATTATGCCGAGCTGATCTGGCTGACGAACGAATACGAGGCCGGAGATTTCGGAATGGGCGGCGCATTTGTCAACCGCAACGGTTATATCACCTCCACTACGGTATTCACCGAGTCTATCCTCGCCGAATACGGCATCCGCTGGATCACCAGGGCAGGTGTGAAAAAGATCGACGCCGATACGATCTACTACGAAACCCTCGACGGAGGCCACCACGAGCTGCATTACGATTTTTCCATGCTGATCCCTTCCTTCTCCGGCGTGGGCCTGCAGGCCTTCGACAAACAGGGCAGGGATATTTCCGACGCGATCTTCGCACCCAACGGCTTTATGAAAGTGGATGCCGACTACACTGCCAAGCCTTATGAAGAATGGGATGCCGATGACTGGCCGTCCATCTATCAAAACCCGTCCTATGACAACCTCTACGCTGCCGGCATAGCTTTTGCCCCACCGCATCCGATCTCCAAACCCATGGCGAGCAAGAACGGCACCATGATCTTCCCGACCCCGCCGCGCACGGGCATGCCTTCCGGCGTGATCGGAAAAGTAGTGGCGATGAATATAGCCGACCGCATCCTGTCGAACCTGCAAACGCACCAGCACCGGGCCTCTATGGCCAGAATGGGCGCTGCATGCGTGGTATCGGCGGGTTACGGGCTCACCCACGGCATGGCCGCTTCTATGACCGTTTTCCCCATCGTACAGGACTGGAAAAAGTACCCCCGCTGGGGGCGCGACCTGAGCTATACCGTAGGAGAGGCGGGCCTGGCAGGCCATTGGATCAAAGTAGTGCTGCACTATATGTTTTTATACAAAGCCAAAGCGCGCCCGTTTTGGTGGTTAATTCCCGAATGATATGAAACCGGAGAAATTTGTTCCATACTCAGAAGCCAGCTTCGCGACAGTACCCGGCAGGGCCACGCGGTTTTTCAGGAAGTTCATTCCCTGGCAGATCTACCGATTCATCGTCCTCAACCTCAAGATCATGCGCATCGTGATCGGAGGCCACTCCTGATGGCGGGGAATATAAAAAAGCAGTAACTTTATGTTCCTGTAAATCGAGAGCATGTCGGGCCGCGAAATGACATATAGCAAGCATGAGCCTTCATACTGGCTGATCAGCCTGTTATTCACCCTGAATATATTTTTATTTTCTGGATTTGTTTGCCATTCAAATATACATCAGGATAGTATAGCTCAAACCGAGCTGGTTTATGATGGCCTTCCTACGGAGGGGCAGAATGCTGTCTATGATAAAGTATTGAGCGTTAAGGCCAGTGGCCACAACCTGTACAGGCTGGCCATTTCCGCATACCTGCCATTGCTATTTAAGCATGTACTGGCCGCTTTCAACACCTTGGTGGATACAAAGTTGAAAGTGCTCGTTCAAGAAAATGTCCAACACGAGCGCCCTGTGGTATTCAAACGCTTCACAAAAAGACTGGCCTCTCAGGAAGGCCCCTTCCTCGATAGCTTCCAATTGGGATAAACAAGTTCTTGTCCCATTTCCCTTGTTAAGAATTCTCAGGCATTGGCGCCCTTTGCAGTTGACGGCATTGGGGCCTAACTATCGATTGGAGCATGAAAAGTTTGAAAAAAGGATTAAGGATATTTGTCATAATATGCTTAATTATGTTGGCAGGTATTGGCATTGGCGTGTCAGGAGGTATGCCGGAACCGAGGCGGGCGGTTAGGAGAGACAGGACGGAAATGCATAAAGAACTGAAAGAGCAGGGCCGCAAAAAGGGAGTACTTGAAAAACAATAAATAAATGAAGGCTAGACATATTTTGCTATTCAGTGCTGTGTCCCTTTTAGGCCTTTCCCAGGCTGCTCTCCTTCATTCTCAGCCCTATATCGATTCATGGAGCACAGTTTGCGATACCACTTCGACAGGCGACGGGGCCAACAGCTGGGGCGGGCATCAGTGCAGTATTGTCAGAAATTCGGCCGGGGCCATTTACACGGTATATACCGTTGCCGGCCCGTCAGAGCTGAAGCGGGCCTTTCGTGTTGTTCGTAAAACGGAGGATGGCTGGGAAACCGTAGCGCAGGGCCCGTCCGGCCGCGAGCCCGCGCAGATCCTGATAGGGCCTGATGACAGGCTTTATGTCGTGTGCTGGCCCGATGGCCACCCAAAGCTGTGGGAAAGCGATACGGATGGCAACAATTTCGCAGCCTCGGATATTCCCGGCAATTGGGATCCCGGCAATAACTGGCCCTATTTCAGCACGGGCATTGACGAGGTGGGAACGCTGTATGTGCTGGCCAGTGGTGGCGGCAGGCCCGGTTATTTTAAATTGGCATACAGAAGCCCGGGCGCCGGCGCCTGGAGCGATGTCAAAAAGATCGATATTGATTATCGGTATTGTTACACGTACATGGCCCCTCAGGCCGGGCATGAGCTGCACCTGGCTTCCCTTAGGGATGTCACGTGGGACGAACTGGGATACACACAGCCGGCAGGTGCTTTCGATTATTGCTTTAACGCGGTGAAAAGCTGGTATTCTCCTGGCCTCACCAGCCGGGAACTCACCGAGACGCTCATACGGGAAGAAAAGCCTACGGGCCAATACCCCAATCCCAATATCAGTTTCAATTACAATGGCGATTTCTATGTCGACCAGCGAGGCCGCAGCCATATCCTTTGCCCGGTTAGCGGCGCAGGTACCGGTGGTACGGCCCGATTGGTACATTACATTTTGGATGGAACGGCAACAGTTGCTTCCGTGGAACTGCCGGCTGCGATAAAGAACGGGCGGTTGATCCAGAACGAAAAGGGCAAATTCTTTCTCATCACGTTTAAGAACGGATCACTGGTGGTATATCCGGCATCCGATGCGAACGGCGTCCAACTGGAAGCTCCGACTACGATCAGCCTTGCGGGCCATACCGTGTTGTACTCCAATTTACACCTGGCTGCTCCGCGTTGCGGAGTGCCCTTATCCGATGAAGTAGATATTATTTTCCCATCCGGCACTTCGGCGGAAGCCTGGGTTTATTTTAAATTACACCTGCCCGAAGGCGCTCCGGCCGATTCAACGCTATTGCCGGTACAGGATATTCGCGTATATCCCAACCCGGTAGGCGGCGCCTTATTTATTAGCGGCTTGGAAGGCCATGCAAAGATCACGTTGTACGGTGTGTGGGGAAACATCGTTTTTTACCGGGAAAACAACGCGGGTTATATCGATATCGCCAATTTGCCGGCCGGAGTGTACATTTTGCAGGCCGAGGCCAGCAGCGGGGTGATCACCAGGAAGATCGTGAAGCGGTGAATAGGCTTATCTTTATCTGAAAAAAATCGTAACTATCGCTTAATGTACGATAGTTACAAAAAATCCATGAAATTGAGATACTTCAAACAAGCGCTCAGGTTTAAAATAATTAGCCTGCTTCTATTGCCCTCCCTGGGCCATGCCGGAAATATCACCATCAAAAATATCCCTCAGGATAAGGTAGTTACCTTCGGGAACAGCAAGATGGCCATTACGCTCGATTACGGCCGGAAATGCGCCATTACCGGGCTCACGCTCAACGGACAGGCCGTGATCACCGGCCAGGCAGGTATTTTCTCCGAGATCAGGACTTCAACGGATACGTATTCCACGCTGCAACTTGCTACAGGCCCGGCCGTAGAGGCCGGCGAGCGTTCGGTAACGGTAAGCAATATCAGATATGGCGCCGCCGGGGATATAGCCGTGGAAGAATGGGCCTTCCTGATAACGGAAACGGATATCAAATGGGTTATCAAAAGAACCTTTCCTAATGCTATGGCCGTTGAAGAAGTCGCATTCCCATCGTTCCGCTTCGATCATATCAATACCTGGGACGGGGCGTTCCTTGGTTATGGCGGCCTGGCCTGGTTCTACCTTTTTAATGAAAAACTTTGCACCTACGGCGTCCATACCGACTGCTCCACTTTCTGGAACAGTACCACGGGAAATGCCCTGAAGGTGGCCGTTTCGGCAGAGGGAAAAAAAGTGGCCATGAAGTACAGCCGCTCTGAGGACGATCGCCTGATCTATAACATCGCTGTTTCGGATGAAGAGATGGGCCCACGGTACGAAGCGGAAAAAAGGAGCAGGTTTATCCGAAAGAAAACAGATGTGTGGGATGCGTTTACCACGGCCGCCGGGGTGTATACGCAAACCATCACCTTGTCTTATGTCGATTACAAGGATGCATATAGCCGGGGGCACATGGCCGGAATTGACGGGGAACGGGTGCGCGATTTGTTAAACACGGTAGCGCGGATCGGGGTGATCGACGAGAAGCTTTTTGGAGGGAACAGCTGGCATACGCCATACGGCCCTATTTGCCTGCACGAGCAATACATCGCCCAGTTTGCCATCGGCATCAACGATGAAACCTACATCAACGGCTACAAGCAATGCCTTGATTTTTACCGCGATAACGCCGTCCAGCCCAATGGGCGGGTGATCGCGCGCTGGGCCTACCTCGATGAGGATGCGATGCCGGGCACTGTCACCGCCCCAGGTTTTTACGAAGCTCAATGGGGTTACCTGATGGACTCCAATCCCGACTTTGTAGCCAACGTAGCTCAGGTTTATGGCCTCACCGGGGATTTGGAGTGGGTTTCGAAACACAAGGCCAGCTGCGAAAAAGCCCTTGAATATATGCTTAAGCGGGATACGGACGGCGACCACCTGGTAGAGATGATGTCCGGCTCGCAGTCGGAAAGAAGGGGGAGCGACTGGATCGATATTATCTGGGCTTCGTATGAGAACGCCTTTGTGAATGCCAAACTATACTACGCGCTCACCCTGTGGGCGAATGTAGAAAAGCAGCTGAACGACCCTGAAAAAACGGCTTTTTATACGGATTATGCAGCCGGGCTCAAAAAGAGCTTCAACAAAACGACGGAAGAAGGCGGCTTCTGGAGCAACCACAACCGCTGGTATATTCACTGGCGCGAAGCAGATGATTCCATTCACGGCGACAATCTTGTCGTCCCGGTAAACCTGATGGCCATCGTATACGGCATTTGTGACGACGAGGCCCGCCGCCAGGCCATTCTGGATAAGATCGAAACGCAAACCAGCCATGAGGGCCTTTTCTTCTGGCCGATCTGCATTTTTCCATACACTTTCGGTGAAGGCAACGACTGGCAATTCCCCTTCCCGAACTATGAAAATGGCGACATCTTCCTGTCGTGGGGCAGCATAGGCGTTGAAGCATACGCTAGTTACAAACCCGAACTGGCTTTAAAATATGTAGAAAACGTCCTGGCCCGCTACGCCGAAGATGGGCTTGCATTCCAGCGTTACGGCCGGATAAACCAGGAAGGACTGGGCGACGACATCCTTGCTGGCAACAGCCTGGCGATCGTAGGGCTTTACAAGGCCATTTATGGTATTAACCCGCAGTACAACAGGCTGTATCTCAACCCGCACCTTCCCGAAAAATTGTCCGGCACGGAATTGCTGTACCATTTCAGGCAGGATAAGCTAAAGATAGGGCTCGATACCGGCCGTTATTCCATCTCTAACGGGCAGTTCACACTGGCCTCAGAAGGCGATTTCGGTTTTTTCAGCGAAAAAAACGAGCTGTCCTATTTTAATGGAAGCGATGAACGGCCCGCACTTCGGGCACGAACGGATGGCAACCTTTTGCTCGAAATTGTATATTGGGATGCCGATGCCTTTTCCTGGGTTCAGACATCGGGCG
Organism: Lewinellaceae bacterium; assembly: GCA_020636255.1. GTDB lineage: Bacteria > Bacteroidota > Bacteroidia > Chitinophagales > Saprospiraceae > JACJYE01. The sequence goes on along the minus strand of JACJYE010000020.1, from coordinate 35,340 downwards.
ATAAGGCTGGGGAAATACACTATTCCATTTATGGCCTGCAGGCCAGTAAGGCTTACACCATTGACAGTGCAACCCAAAGGCTGAGCGTCAAAAGTGACGAGCATGGTGCGCTGAAATTTGAGATGAAAGCCCAGGGCCAGGCCGATGCTGTAAAAATAACGTTGTCGCCCGATAATGATTGATCCGCCGTGGTGTTGGGGCATCCAAACAAGCTCTTAAGAGCACAAAACAAGGCGCCATGATCTTCAACTTCCTATCAAGGAAATACAAGGCCAGGCCGGATGCGCCGGATTTCTGGAAGGCATATCTCGATAGTTTTAAAGACAGCTACCGCAAAAACACCCCCATCAGCGAGCTGCGTTTCGTGGTTTTTGATACCGAAACGACGGGGCTCGACCTGAAAAAAAGCCGGATGCTCTCTATCGGGGCCGTGAGCGTGCAGGGCTGGCAGATCGCTCTGGAGGACAGCCTGGAATGTTATATCCGGCAGGATTATAAGCCGGATGGGGAATCCATAGAAGTGCACGGCATCCTGCCCGGAAGCCAGGAGGAGCAGCTCAGCGAAGAAGAAGCGGCCCGGCGCTTCGTGGGTTTTTGCCGCAATGCCATCCTGGTGGGGCATCACCTCAGCTTTGACGTGGCCATGGCCAACCGCGTGCTGCAGCGGCTGACGGGAGGCAAGCTGCTCAACCGGCAGTTGGATACGGCCGTTTTGGCGCGCCGCCTGGCCGGTGCGGGGCAGGTATACAAACAAGGCACTTTTGGGCTGGACAACCTCTGCCAGCAGTACCACATCCCCATGAGCGACCGCCACACATCGGCTGGCGATGCCTTCATTACCGCGATCCTGCTGTTAAAGCTGTTGGCCCGGCTGGAAAAGCGCGGCGTTCGCACATTGAGGCAGCTGTTGTAACTTCATTTCCTGCCGTTTCGGCCCGCACGGGCGGAGAAACTTTATCACGGCATTTCCTTTTTTCGTAATTTCGCCCGCTGTTTAACGTAAACTCAAAATGATGGGACAACGGCTTTGGTTCATTGCCTTATTGCTGGGCTTATTCGTTTACGCCGGCTGCAAGCGAAATGCGGGTAAGGATAACACGGAGGAACTTTCAACGCCAGTGAAGGCCCTGGTTATGCAGGGCCGGGAATTCCTGAAGCAGTCTCCTTCCTGCGCTACGGATACCGTTCGTTGCGCAACGGTTTCGGCTCGTTATCCGCTGGCTACTGATGGCCCCGGGGAAGCTGTCAGGCGTATCAACGACACCATCGATGCTTATGTACGGCTTTCGCTGGGGGTATTCGCGGCATCACCCGATGATCTGCCGGAGAGCCTCGAGGAAACCGCTGACGACTTTCTGCAGGAATACGAAGCGGTGACTACGGAAGAGGCTGGCTTCGCCACGCCCTGGTCGGCGGAGCTGGAAGGCCAGGTGCTTTACCAGTCCGATGAGGCCGTTTCCGTAGAGCTGACAACCTATTCCTATGCCGGTGGCGCCCACCCCAATTACTTTTCCTTCCTCTTTACCTTTGACCCTTCAACCGGGCGACAGCTGACGCTTGCGGAAATCGTACCGGACACCAACCAGGTCAAACTAATTGCCGAAGAGGCCTTCCGGCAAGCCCGGGAACTCACCCCTGGTGAGAGCCTTTCCGAGGCGGGCTTTTTCTGGGGAGAACCCTTCCAGTTGCCCGAGAACTGGGCACTGACGGCCGACGGGCTGTATTTTTTCTACAACCCCTACGAGGTGGCTGCCTATGCTATGGGTATTACCGAGTTCACCATCCCCAGGGCAAAGCTGCCGGGCATGCTGGCCCCGAAGCCGGAGCAGTAACAACTAATTTGATTTCAGCACAACATTAAATATAATCCGATGAAATACTGTATGTTCTTGTTCGTACTGGCCCTTGGCCTGTTCTCCTGTAAAAATGAAGGGCAGGACGCTGCTGCCCAGGCCCAGGCCGATAGCCTTGCGGTGGCCTCTCAGGTTCAGGCTCCCGAATCCGGGCAGGTTTCCAATTTCAATTTCCCGGATGTCGAAGGCAAGATCTGGAAACTCTCGGAGTACGAGTATGATGGCAACACCAATCCTCCTTTCGACAAAAGCGTGTTGACGCTTCAGCTCATGAACGGCAAGGCTACCGGTAATGCCGGCTGCAACGATTTCAACGGGACGGTGGAGCTCAAAGGGAACGGTGAGCTGTCCTTTTCCGGCATAGCAAAGACCAAGATGCTCTGCAACAGCCGGATGACCCAGGAAACCCGCTTTATCGAACTCCTGGAAACAGCTACCTCCTACGAGGCCAATATGATCTTCCTGAAGATCAAGGGCCCCAAGGGTATGCTGACATTCCGCAACGACAACAAATGATCTAGCGCATGCGCCGGTGGGATTCCGGGGCTTTCGTGTTCTGGGCGCTCTGCCTGCTGTGGCTGCTTGTCAACCTCTTTCAGGCGGGGCTTACGGAGCTGGACCCCGATGAGGCTTATTACTGGATGTACGCCCACAAACTGGACTGGGGCTATTTCGACCACCCGCCGGTGGTGGCCCTGGTGATCCGTCTGGGTACGCTGCTGGCCTCTGGCGAGCTGGGGGTGCGGCTTGGTTTTACCCTGCTCCAGGCCGCATCCTTCTATTTTATCTGGCTGCTCGCCGGCCAGCCAACGGAAAGGAAAGAGGCGCTCACGCTTATAGGCCTGCTGGCCGCTATGCCCATGCTGGAGGCTTACGGTTTCGTCGCCACTCCCGACGGCCCGCTGCTGTTTTTCTCGGCGCTTTTTTTCTACCTCTGTCAATTGTTCCTGAAACACAGGGGAAGCTGGCTGTATACGCTGGCCCTGGGAGCGGGCATGGCGGGCTTGTTGTACAGCAAGTACCATGGGGTGCTGCTCATTTTCTTCATCCTGTTGTCCAACCTAAAGCTGCTGCGCCGCCCGGATTTTTATCTGGCCTCGGCCTTCGGTTTTCTGCTGTTCTTCCCGCATCTGTACTGGCAATATACCCATGGCTTCCCATCTTTTCTCTACCACCTCAAGGGCCGGGATGACGCCTATGAGCTGAAATTTACCCTCACCTACCTGCTCAACCAGGCCGTTATTTTCAGCCCGCTGCTGTTCCCGCTGCTCATCAGGGCGCTGTGGGAACGGCCGGTGAAAGGAGAACAGGGGCGGGCTTTCCTTTTCGTGATCTACGGCTTCTGGGCCTTTTTCTTTTACGCTTCCTTCAAAGGCCATGTCGAACCGCAGTGGACCGCCATCCTGAGCATTCCCATCGTATTGTTATTATACCGGCAGAGCCAGTTATCGGAGCGCTTCGGGCGGTGGGTGCGCCTGCTTTCTGCCATCACCGTTGTTTTGCTCCTGCTGGCCCGCACAGAGCTGGCTTTCAACTGGGCGGGCACCCGATCGGAGTTCAACCGCCGCCAATGGGTATATCAGCTGAAGGAAGCAGCCGGGGGGCGGCCCGTATTGTTTCAGAACTCCTACCGCGATGCTTCCAAATACGCTTTTTATGCCGGCGTGCCGGCCTATACCTTTACCGATGTCGACTACCGGCGCAACCAGTTCGACATCTGGGATTGGGAGACGGCCCTGCACGACAGAACGGTGCTGATCGGCGGAAAACAGAGCTGGCGTTGCGCTGAGTGCCGCGAGCTGGAGCTCACGCGTAAAACCTTCAAGGTGCAGGCCGCGGAAGGGTTTCAGGCCGCTCAGAAGGCCGGTATGAGATTTCGGGAGCCGCTGCCGGATACCTGGCGCCCGGGGCAGCAGGTGTCGGCCCGCATCGTATTGTCCAACCCGTATCCCTATGATATCCACTTCGGCAAAGGCACGCTGCCGCTTCAGCTTGGCACGGTATTCTACCGGGATGCCGTGGCCCGTTCTACCCCTCCGGCGCGGCTGATGCCGGAAGGCGCCCTCTTACCTGCCGGCGATTCCATAGAAGTGCTGGCCAGCTTTACCGTGCCCGATTCCCTGGCCGGCCCATACCAGTTCGGCATTGGCATTCAATGGGGTAGCCTGCCGCCTTTGCTCAACAGCAAACTGGTGGATGTGTCGGTAGGGCAATGATGTGAAAAGTACCAGGTCAACCCTTCAGGTGTAATACCATCAGCGGGGTGTTGGCGGCAAACGCCATTCGTTTGGTCTCGCTGCGGTGCAGGATGCTCTGCCAGAAGCTCCTGTGGCGGGTGGCCATGACGATCAGGCCGGAGCCGATCTTTTCCGCATAGTTGTTCAACCCGTCAGCAACGCTATCGGCATCCAGTTCGACGACGTCGAATGCGAAGCCCGGTTCTCCATCCTCAAACAGCTCCCCGAAGATGGATTCCAGCGCTCCATCCAGCGGGCTGTCCTGTTCCTGCCTGATGTGCACGAAGTGCAGGTGAGCATTGAAGTTTTGGTTAAAACGGACGAGCTTCTCCAGCACGGCCTTATTTGCGGAGTCGAAGTTGCTGGCGTAGATAATGTTGCGGTAGGGCTTGTAGGCCGCTCCACGCGGGATCAGGAAAACGGGGCAGTGCGCGCGCTGGGAAACACTCGAGGAAACGCTGCCGAGTACTTTTTCCAGAATGCCGCGCTCTTCTTTGGCGCCCATCACGATAAAGCTGTAATGTGCAGAAACCTGGGTGAGTTCATCGGCGGGAAAACCCACCAGTACCTCGTGTTTTACCGGGCAGGGTAGGGGGGCGCTCTCTTCGGCCAACTCGCTGACGAACTGCCTGAGCATCTCCTGGCGGCTTTCCATCAGCTCGACGACAGGCGGGATGAAATCGGCCTCGCCGCTGGTTTCCGGCAGATAAACATGTACCACTTCTATAGCTTCCGGCCGAAGCAATTCGGCTAGTTTGACGGCATAGAGGAATGCATTGCGGGATGCTTCAGAGAAATCGGTAGGGACGAGCAAGTTTTTCATGGCAGGTGTTGTTGCTTTGGCTTATTCAATATAAGGATTGCAGGCCAGGCTTTCTATGACGAATATCACTGCCGGCTTCAGCGCCTGGTTGGAGGCCGCTTTTGATTGCGAAAAGCGTCACAAGCTCTCAGACGTCTTCAAAGAGTGTTCCTGCCCTTCCCGGCGGCACCACGCCAAGGTGTTTGTATGCCCTTTCGGTGGCCTCCCGCCCCCGCGGGGTGCGCTGAATATAACCTTCCATGATCAGGAAGGGCTCATGCACTTCTTCGATCGTGCCTGCCTCTTCACCTACGGCCGTAGCGATCGTGGTGATGCCCACCGGCCCGCCTTTGAATTTATGGATAATGGTGGAAAGGATCTTGTTGTCCATCTCATCCAGGCCGCCTTCGTCGACGTTTAGCGCGGCCAGCCCAAAATGCGCTATTTCCAGGCCGATGGTGCCGTTGCCTTTGATCTGCGCGAAATCGCGGATGCGCCGCAGCAAAGCATTGGCGATGCGCGGCGTACCCCGGCTGCGGCGCGAGATCTCAGCGGCGCCTTCATCGGTGATAGGCACTTTCAGAATGCCTGCCGAGCGGTGGATGATGCCTTTGAGCGTCGCCGCGTCGTAATAGTCGAGATGGCAGGTGATGCCGAAGCGCGCCCGCATCGGGGCGGTAAGCAGGCCCATGCGGGTGGTGGCGCCCACCAGTGTGAAGGGGTTGAGGTTGATCTGTATGCTCCGGGCATTGGGGCCGCTGTCGATCATGATGTCGATGCGGAAGTCTTCCATAGCGGAGTAGAGGTATTCTTCCACGACCGTATTAAGGCGGTGGATCTCGTCGATGAACAACACGTCGCCTTCCTCCAGGTTGGTAAGCAACCCGGCCAGGTCGCCCGGTTTTTCCAGCACCGGGCCCGAAGACATCTTCAGGCCCGCGCCCAGTTCGAAAGCGATGATATGGGAAAGCGTCGTTTTACCCAGGCCCGGAGGGCCGTGCAGCAAGACGTGGTCCAGGGCATCGCCCCGCAGTTTGGCGGCCTGGATAAAAACCTTAAGGTTCTCTACGATCTTGGCCTGGCCGCTGAAGTCTTCCAGCGCTTTGGGCCGCAGCGACTGCTCCACCTGCTGGTCTTCCATATCCATTTTATTCCTGTTCGGGTCCAGGTTCGGGTTCTGCATAATTTTGTCTTGCTCTGTTCATCAAAGTTAACAGGATTTCCTTAGTAACCGGAGAACTTATTTTTTGAGCGCTGCTAAATGTTAACCCTTCCGCCAGCCCAGGCCTTTTTGATTTTCATTTTTTGCCGCCAACAGCCAGAAATTTTTACCTTTGTGCTGCTTTTGAAAAAGGGGAGGGAACATCTCTGTGAGAAAGCGTTCAGCAACAGCCATCAAGCCGGAAATCTTGATCCTAAAATAACAAAACAAGGATAATACAATGAGTGGAAGCAAAGTAACCATTGACAACGGCCGGTTGAACGTGCCCAATGACCCCGTGATCCCATTTATCGAGGGGGACGGCATCGGCCCCGATATCTGGGCTGCCTCGGTTCGCGTTTTTGACGCCGCTGTAGAAAAGGCCTACGGCGGAACGCGTAAAGTGCACTGGAAAGAAGTGCTGGCAGGCCAAAAGGCATTCGACCAGACTGGCGAATGGCTCCCGGAAGACACCCTGCACGCCATCGAAGAATACCTCATCGCCATCAAAGGCCCGCTTACGACCCCTGTCGGCGGGGGCATCCGCTCTCTGAACGTGGCCCTGCGCCAGAAGCTGGACCTCTTCGCCTGCGTGCGGCCGGTACGTTGGTTTACCGGCGTTCCTTCGCCGGTGAAAGACCCGGGCCAGATCGATATGGTGATCTTCCGGGAAAATACGGAAGATATCTACGCAGGTATTGAATACCTCAACGGCACGCCGGAGCTGGAAAAGCTCAAGCAATTCCTCATCGGCGAGCTGGGCGTCACCCAGATCCGCTTCCCGGACACTGTTTCCCTCGGCATCAAGCCGGTGTCGGTAGAAGGCACGGAACGCCTCGTCCGTTCGGCCATCGATTATGCCATCGACAACAAGCTTCCCTCCGTGACTATCGTGCACAAGGGCAACATTATGAAATTTACGGAAGGTAAGTTCAAGGAGTGGGGCTATCAGGTGGCCGAGCGCGTATACGGTGATAAGGTCTTCACCTGGGCTCAGTACGACCGCATCGCCGCCAGCGAGGGCCATGAAGCTGCCAATGAAGCACAGAAAAAAGCACTGGCCAATGGCGCTGTCCTGATCAAGGATGCCATTGCCGACGCCTTCCTGCAGCAGATCCTGACCCGCCCGGCTGAATATTCCGTAATCGCAACCCTCAACCTCAACGGCGACTATATCTCCGATGCTCTGGCTGCCCAGGTAGGCGGTATCGGCATCGCTCCGGGGGCCAACATCAACTATACTTCGGGCCGCGCCATTTTTGAGGCCACCCACGGCACCGCACCCAAATATGCCGGCCTGGATAAGGTAAATCCCAGCTCGGTCATCCTATCGGGTGAGATGATGTTCCGCTACATGGGTTGGAAGGAAGCGGCCGAACTCATCCTGAAAGGGGTGGAAGGCGCGATTTCCAGGAAGCACGTGACCTACGACTTCCACCGCCTGATGGAAGGCGCAACCCTGCTGAAGTGTTCCGAATTCGGCACGGAGATCATCAGTAATATGTAAGCTGCACGCCGATTCCGGCATGTAGTACTCAGAAGCACAGCGCGTGTTTGGCCCTAATGCCGGACATGCGCTGTGCCGTTTTATCTTACTACCGTAAACGGCAGCGTGCGCTGGCCCTGCGCCGTACTGAGGCGCAGCAGGTAAGCCCCGGCGGAATAACCGGCAAGGCTGAAACGGAGAGATGCTTCCTGCAGTTGCTCGTATTCCATGATGTGAAGTACCCTGCCCTGAACGTCGGCGATGATGAGCATGGCCGGCCCGCCCTGTTCCAGGCTCACGTCCAGCTGTAGCACATCTTGTGCGGGGTTGGGGAAAAGCCTGAGCGCCTCATCGGGCAGGGCCTCATGGGTAGGCGTAGGCGCCATCATGGTTTCCATGCGCAGCACAGCTGCCACTTCGGGCCCGAAGCCTCCGAGGAACCATAGCCCCTGAGCGTAGATGAGCGACGATATGTGGAAGTATTCAATATCGTCATTGAAGGCCTGCAGAATGATATTGGACGAGCCTTCGTAGGCACAGCTGAGGAAATACCTCGCTCCTGGCTCGAGCGGCACCGGGCCCCCCTGGGTTGATTCGAGCGCTACGGAGATGAGGCTGAAATTCACGTCCGTAGGCGAAAAAGTATAACTTCCATACCCTATCAGTTCAAGGCTGTTGTCCGACAAGGTATCGAAATTGCTGAAATCAGGGCTTACGATATCTTTGACCTTATAAAACAAGATGTTTACATGTTTGCCCGCCAATGTGCCTTCCGCCGGGTTGACGGCAGCGGAGAAGATGGCCTTGTCGATAATGAAATTATCGGCGGCGAGCGGGCTTACCCGGTAGTAATTGGCGGCCCGGTAGTCACCGGTACCCAGTGGGCGGGCGCCAAAATCTATATCGTCTTCTTTGGCAAATTTGCGGTTGCTGACCCGAAACGGGTACTGCAGCATATTATCGGTGGGGTTGTAGTCTGCCTGGCCGATGGCCGACAGCTCGTAGCGCAGCAGGTATTCGCCTTCGGGCAACTGCGGAACGTAATAATTGGGCAGTGCGATGGCGGAGTCTTTGGCAAGCCCCGGAAAGCCTGATACGATAGTACTGTCGCTATAGGCGAGGGTAGTATTGCTGGCCATCACCCGCAGGATGCTCACTTTGAGCATCAGGCTGTCGGCGGTTTCGAAGCCTAAGTTGCTGGCCCGGGCAGCGAAATGGAAGGTATCGGCGGCAGCCTGCCAGGCCGGCTGGGCGAAGCTGGCAGGTGCATAGTTGATATGGCTCAGCTGTAATTCGAGCTCGGGTGGTGTGATGAGCTGCACATCGTCGATCAGCCAGAAATAATACCGGCCATGCCAGGTGAACCGCACCCTGACATCGGGTTGAAAAGAAGCCTGTTCGCTGATGTCGATCAGCACGACGTCGTCGGGCGGGCAGCTTCCGTTCTCCACGATATCTTTGTTGATGGGGTAACCGGCCCAGCTCTGGCCGCCGTCGCCTGAAACTTCCACGAGGGTGGAAACGTCATTGGCGTTGGCGCGGGCATATTGGTTGAAGCGGAGGTAAACGGTATCGTAGCCCGAGCAGTCGATAGCCGGCGAAGCCAGCGTGCCGGAATGCGTGCCGGCAAAGGGCCCGGCGCCAATGCTTACACCGCCCGAATCGTAGACGTCGGAATTGTACATAGCTGCGCCGTTGCCTGCAGTAGGAGAGGCGATGGAGGGGCGGAAATTCCAGAACAGCGCAGCTGTGGAAATGCCGTTGAGCAGCGCACTGTCGGCCCTGCCGGTGGCCGACCACTGCCAGACAGCACCCTGGGGAAAACCCGGGCCGGCCTCCCAGGAAGCCGGGATACCGCCATCAAAAGTCTCTTCATAAATGACACAGGGTTGCGCTACAACGAGGTAAGCCAACAGTGAAAAAAGAGCAGATGAAAGGGTTCTTTTCATAAGTACGGAACAGCAGCACTAGGCCGAGAACGAGCTGCCACAGCCGCAGGTGTCGGTAGCATTCGGGTTGTTGAAGGAAAACCCTCTGTTGTTGAGCCCGTCCTCCCAGTCGATCTCCATGCCGAGCAAATATATGGCATGGGCCTTCTGCATCAGTACCCTGACGCCGGAAACTTCATAAATATCGTCGTTCTCCTTGGGAAGGTCGAACCCCAGGATGTAGGAAAAGCCCGAACATCCACCGCCTTTTACACCGACCCGCAGGCCGTGTTCATCGGAGATCTGCTGCTCCTGCCTGATCCGCCCCAGTTCCCGGATAGCGCCCGGTGTGAGGCTGATGGGCGCCTGGCCTATTTCCCTGATTACTTCGCTCATAAGCTTGGGCGATTTTTTTCTGTGAATACAAATATACTGTCCTGGGAACAATTCATCAACAGGAACATTAGAAAGCCGCTTTTGGTTTTGTACTGCGAGCTTGTTTGCTGTTGAAAAAAAATACTAGTTTTACCAAAAAACTGAGAAATCCCCTATGCCTGCCTGGTTATCTTTTATTCTGGAGATCTTCAAACTGGCCATCCCGGCCTTGCTGGTTTTCCTGACGGCTTATTATATCCTTAAAACCTACCTGGATAAACAACTTCAGCTGAAGTCGGCTGAGATACGTCAAAGCCAGGCCCAGACGACGCTGCCGCTGAGGTTGCAGGCCTACGAGCGCTTGTCGCTATTCTGCGAACGCATAACCCTGCCCAACCTGCTTCTGCGCGTAAGGCGCGACAACATGACGTCGGGCGAATTACGCCTGGCCTTGCTGCTGGCCATACAGCAGGAGTACGAACACAATATCACCCAGCAGGTCTACGTCTCGGGGCAGCTATGGGAGATCATCAAGATCGCCCGGGATGAGTCCGTGAACTTCGTTGCATTGGTTGCTGAAAAGATAGACGCCAGGTCGAACAGCAAGGAACTGGCACAGGCCCTGATCCATTTCCTCAACCAGAGAGAAGCAACGGCTGTGGAAAAAGCACTGCTCGCCATCAAAAAAGAAGCTTCGACAATCCTTTGATTATTGCCCTTTCCTGCTTATCTTAAGGGATATATAAAAAAGGGAAAGCCTGGTGGCGCTGTACCTTTATCAAATTACACCTTGATCTGAATGAGGAAGTTGGAGATAAAAATAGCGGCACTGGCAAGCAGTGAGTCCCAGGCTAACAGCTTTGTCGTCGTCCTGAAAGAAGAAGAAGGCAACCGCCGGCTGCCCGTCGTGATCGGAGCTTTCGAAGCCCAGGCCATCGCCCTGGCCCTCGAGAATGTACACACCAACCGCCCGATGACCCACGACCTGTTCAAGAACACGCTGGTTGCCCTGAGCATACACCTCAAGGAAGTGGTCATTTCTAACCTCAAATTCGGCGTTTTTTACGCTACCCTCATCTGCGAACATATCGACGGCTCTATTGTGGAGATCGATGCCCGGACTTCCGACGCCATCGCTCTGGCCGTCCGCTTCAATAGCAGGATATACGCCTATGACTTTATTATGGACGAAGCGGGCATCATCATCGACCAGCCTTCTGCGTCCAGCCCGTCTCCTCCTGGAAAGAACAAACCCCTGCGCAGTTACTCAGATAACGAGCTTGGCCAAATGCTGGACGAGGCCCTGGCCAATGAAGAGTACGAACGAGCTGCCGAGATCCGCGACGAGATCCAGCGCCGGGAGGAAGGCAACTCCTGACAAACTTTACATGGTTTGGTTTCATCGCCCCATAGGTTCGATCAGTGATTTCAACTCCGGAGGTAACCCGGCATAGAGCAGCAATTTGAACTCGTTTGCCGTGATGTTGAGGGCATTGGAATATCCGGTGCGCAGGTCTGTCAGCGTGTCGCGCCCGTGGTAGGCCCGGACGACGCGGCCCGGCGCTTCTTCCTGTATTTCCCCCAGCGACACCAATACGGGTATTGGGTTCTGATGCGGGCGGTAAAAGAGGTGAATACCCACTTCGCCTTGCAGCAGTTCGTGCAGGCCGTATGCCTCGGCCTCGATATAACCTTGCTTGGGGTGGAGCTTGTGCGGGATGTCCATATTGGCCAGCAGTTGCTCATACTTTTGCAGGAGGAAGGATACCTCCCAGCTCCCCATTCCATTGATGTAGGAAGCAACACAGAGCCTGGCCTGGCCCAGTTTATCCATCAGCACGTGATGGAGCTGTAGCTTTAGCAGGGCTACATCCAGGTAGTGGCTCAGGAACTCCGTTTTTAGACTGTCGAAAGGCAGGGTGCCGTACTGGTAGGCGTCACTGATCTCCGAAAGCCCTTCTTCCTGGAACAGCCGGTCTTTGAGGTTCTCGCGTACTCCCTTTGCCGACCAGTCTTTTTTTGGGGTGAGCCCTGTGGGTTTTAGCCGGTACGGAATGGCCGGGCGGTACTTGTAGTTGCGGTCGCGAAACCCCAGGCTGATATCGCGGATTGCGGCGCGGGCTTCCTCCACCTTGTCCTTGAGCTGGTAGTACTGCCATCCCAGGCCCCCGGAAGCTTCTCCCCCGGCATAGACCAGGGGCTGGCTGTGGCCACCCCACTGCTCCTCGTATTCATCCAGCATGGCCTTGAGGTTCGCCAGCGACTGGAGCAGGCGGTTGTAGAACCCTTTGCCCTTGCTTTCTTCGGGTAACTGTGGCAGCCATTCATCTTCGGCCGGGCTTACAAAATCGAGGGGGCGGATGCGGGGCGACAGCCGCTCGCCCTTGAGCAGGATGTCGAACAGGATCGGCACCTCGGGGTCGGTGGTTATGAGCTGCTCGGCCGACAAGGTGGTCAGGTCCCGTTCGATCTGGCGGCGCAGCGCCCTTCCTCCAAGCCTCGCATCGAAGCCGCGGCGCGCCACCCATTCCAATGCATCCGGCGATATGTTCAGAATGGTGGCCCTGCGCACAAAGCCGTCGCGCTGGAGCAACGCCCTGATCTGCAGGCGCGCGATGTCCAGGATGTGTTCCAGGCCTAAAGGGCCGAATATGACGACCTGCCCGATGCGGTTGATGAATTCCGGGCGGAATTCGTTTTCCAGGGCCCGCCGGTAGGTGTCGGCCTCCTGTTGTGCCGACTCGATATACCCCAGCCGGGATGCGGCCTGGCTGGCGCCGACATTGGAGGTCATAATGATGATCGTATTGGTGAAATCCACCGTGCGCCCCAGGCTGTCGGCCAGCCTGCCGTCGTCCAACAGCTGCAACAGGAGGTCGAGTACAAGGGGATGCGCTTTTTCGATCTCGTCGAGCAGGATGACGCCGAAAGGGCGGTAGCGCACGGCGCCAGCCAGCTGCCCTTCGGGGTTGTAATCGTCACCGATGAGGCGTTGCAGAGCGCCTGCATCGATGTATTCGTTCATATCGAAGCGGATGAGGTGGGCATCGCTACCCATAAGATATTGGGCGAGTACCTTGGCAGCCTGTGTTTTCCCTACGCCGGTAGGCCCGATGAAGAGGAAGGAGGCCAGCGGCCTGTCCTTATCCGCCAGTTTGGCCTTGATGATATGCACGATGTCGGCCAAAGCACTTACGGCCTGAGGCTGCCCGACGAGCTCCCGGCCGATCAGTTCCTGGACGTCCTGTTCATCGAGAGGCTGGCTGGAATCGAAAATGCGCTCTTCGAGCCCGCTGAAAGCGCGGAACTCATCCCGGACTTCCGGTGCATTGGCCTGGCTATAGCGGTACTTGACGGCCAGCTGCTGCATCAGTTTGATAACGCTGCCGGGCAGGGGCTTGTTCCGGAGGTAATTGCGCTGGATGGCCATCAGCTGTTGCACCGCCTGAATGGTAATGATGCAGTCGTGGTCGCGCTCCAATGCCCGCCGCTTTTGCAGGATGATCTTGGTCGCGGCCTCCGGCCCCGGCTCGTCGAGGCGGATAACCTGAAAGAGGTTGCTGAAGCGCCTGCTTTTTTCCTGGAGCACTTTCCACTCTTCGGGCGTAGCGAGCAGGATCAGCTGAAGTTGCCGTTTCTCCAGATAAGGGCGAAGCACATCGCTGAGCGTCATATTGTTTTGCGCCGACTTACCGATGCGCAGCAGGGCTACAGGGTTGTCGATCAGTAATTTGTCGCTTGTTTTGGCGTTATCGGCAGGCTTCAGGATGAAACTGAGAATGGATTCGAAGCGCTTTTGCCACATCCCCACAATGCTCATCCCCGCGATAATGCGCGTCGGGTCGATGTGCCAGACGCGCTGCCGCCGCCCTTTCAGCGGTTCATAATGGCCGCTTTCGTAGCGCCATATCGCTTCGTGGACCAGGGTGTGTTTGCCGACCCCCTCGGGCCCTATGATGGCCAGAGGGCTGTTAGCCTTGTGAAAAAGGATATGGTAGGCCTGGTTTACCAGCTCTTCCTGATAATAGGCCCTGTTGAGCCCCGCTGGATAGAGGGCGTTGAGGTCCTGCCCGGTACGTTCGGCTTCCAGCCCTCCGTCGAAAACGGTGTCTCCCATCAGGCTTGTGAACAGCCAGTTATTGGGCTGGGCGTCAAAACTGAAAGGCGCCAGCCCGATATTGGCCGGCACCTCAATAGTGGTGATGAATTCACGTTTGCTGGCGAAAAAAGCTTCGGGCTTGAAATCCCCCTGCTGCTCCTGCCGGTACTTGCGGAGCAGGTGCTGGATCACCCGCCGGGATTCCTGCCCGATGTCGGTAAGGCTTTCGGCGCCAGGCGCCAGCATGAACATGAAATTGTTGAAGCCCGGCAGACAGGCGAAAAGCTGGTTTTTGAGCTTAAACGTTACTACTGCGAAAGGGCCACTGACGAACTGCCGGCCCAGGTTGAAGTCAAGGTCGTACTGCCGGTATTGGAGTTCCGGGTTAAACATCAGCCACAGCAGTTGCGCCGCGCTTTGTCTGCTAAGCGAGTATCCTTTGAACAGCTGCCGGACTTCCTTTTGGAACTGGGTAGCAGCCTGGCTGTAACGCCGGTGTGCAGCTACCGGGTGGTTGGTAAAAAGAGGGCGCAGGTAGTAATGTGTTTTACCTTCTACTTCAGCGTCCTTGATGATGGTGGGTATTTTGAGCTTGACCGTGGCCATTGGCGTTTTCGTGTCCCTGTCCCGGAAAGATAACAATTCCTCGCTTAGCCATAGATGGTTCAGGCAGCATTTTGCAACTAGCTGAAGTTATCCTGTTGTGAAAAGGCCTTTTTTAAGCCGGAACGCCTAATTTTCAGTAAAAAGGGCTGGTTCCAATTCGGCTTTTTTTTATCTTGTAAAATGGAACGAAAGCAGTTTTGGGGATGGGGGCCATCCGTTAGATAAAGGTTAGCTGAACATAATGGCAGAAGAATACTTGCATACGGAATCCAAAAAGTACAAGTTCCGTGAACTCAAAGCTTACGCTTCAACGGAATGGCTGGCGGACAACAAGAAAAAGTACCGGCAGGTATTCGACCGTTATGAAACGACCTATATATACGCTGAACTCTCTTTCTACAACAAATTTTTCGACGTCGAGGACTGGGAAGTGGAGGTAGAGCTGAAGTGTTATTCGATGAAGAAAGCACAGAAGCTGCTGTGTTCGCTGCCCTTCCGCCGCAAAGTGAGCAAGTACGACAACGTCATGTTCATCCGCGAAGGCTGGGGCAATAAGAGCGAAGGTGCTTTCTGGAAAAAGGGCACCTATTACTGGGAAGCCTGGGTCGAGGGGGAGAAGATCGCAACGAAATACTTCTACGTCGAAGATGGCGGCCGCCCCGCGCTGCCCGGCGAGAACCTATACATGGACGTGCAGTCCCTCAAACTCTACGAAGGGCCATACGATGATGTCATCGAAGATGAGCGCATCTACTACCGCGGCTTCAGCAGCGAGGAGACGCGTTACATATACGTGGAGATCGCCCTGCGCAACCTGCTCATGAGCCGTTCCTGGCATTGTGAGCTTTATACCAAGTTCTACAACGACGCTCGCGAACTGAAAGGCCAGGTCGTCCGCCTGCAACGCATCGACAAGCGCGACGATATCATTCGCATCACCGCTGGCTGGGGGTCCAACGTCAAGGGGTCCTGGCGTAAGGACCGCTACACGGCCGAGATCGTTTTTATGGACAGGCTGCTGGCCGTAGTGCCTTTTGAGGTGGGCGACGAATTCGAAGAAGGCGTTTCCGGCGTCCTGTTGCCTGACCGGCAGGTTATCGCTCCGCTCAGCCCTGATGAGGCTTTCAACCAGACCTTTGAAGAAGTCATGGCGCGCCTGAACGCGCTCATCGGGCTGGATGCCATCAAAAAACAGGTTCTGGACCATGCCAAGTACATCCAGTTCCTGCAGTTGCGTAAGGAAAAGGGCTTCCCGGAAAAAGAAGAGATCAACGTGCATTCCGTTTTTATCGGCAACCCTGGGACCGGCAAAACGACGGTGGCCAAGATGATGGGCCTGCTGTACAAGAAAATGGGGCTGCTGAGCAAAGGGCATGTGCACGAGGTCGACCGGGTCGACCTCGTCGGAGAATACATCGGGCAGACTGCGCCCAAGGTTAAGGATAATATCGAAAAAGCCAGGGGCGGCGTCCTGTTTATCGACGAGGCCTATGCCCTGGCGCGGTCCAACGACGATAGCAAGGACTTCGGCCGCGAGGTTATAGAAATACTCGTCAAAGAGATGTCAAACGGGCCTGGCGACCTGGCGGTTATCGTGGCGGGCTACCCCCGGGAAATGCGCCATTTCCTGGACTCCAACCCCGGCCTGAAATCGCGCTTCAAGCTGTACTTCGAATTTTCCGACTACCTGCCGCAGGAACTTTCGCTCATCGCCGGATATGCCTGCCGGGAAAAAGGCGTCAACCTGACCCAGGAGAGCAAATTGAAGATCGAGGAGATCATCGTCAATGCCTATCGCACCCGTGACCGCAGCTTTGGCAATGCCCGCTTCGTTTACGACCTGATTGAAAAATCAAAGGTAGAGCTGGGCCTCAGGGCCATGTCGGCCGACGACCCGCGCAGCCTCAGCAAGGAGGCCCTGTCGACCATAGAACTGTATGACGTGGAGCGGGTGGAGATCGAACCCCGGGCCGAGCTGCCCAATATCCCGGTCGACGAGCCTCTGCTGCACGAATCCCTGGAAGAGCTCAACCGCCTCATCGGCATGGAGAACATCAAGGCCCAGATCACCGAGTTGGTGCGCCTGGTGCGCTATTACCGGGAGACGGGGCGCGATGTGCTCAACAGCTTTTTCCTGCACACCGTTTTCATCGGCAACCCGGGCACGGGTAAAACGACGGTGGCGCGCATCCTGACCAAAATATACAAAGCCCTCGGGGTGCTGGAACGGGGGCACATGGTGGAGACCGACCGGCAGGGGCTGGTTGCCGGCCACGTAGGGCAGACGGCCATCAAAACTGCCGAGCGCATCGACGAGGCCATGGGCGGCGTCCTGTTTATCGATGAAGCCTACTCGCTGACTATGCGCGGCGCCGGCATATCGGGCGGCGATTTCGGCGATGAAGCTATACAGACCCTGCTCAAACGCATGGAAGACCACCGCGGCAAGTTCTTTGTTTTCGTGGCAGGTTACCCCGACAATATGGAGTCTTTCCTCAAAGCCAACCCCGGCCTGAATTCCCGTTTCGACAAGATCCTGAAGTTCGAAGACTACTCGCCTTCCGAACTCAACCGCATCGCTTTGCAGATGCTCTCGGAGCAGGGTATCGTGCCGGTGCCGGAAGCCGAAAACCACCTGACGGAATACCTGGGCTTCCTTCACGAATACCGCGACAAATACTTCGGCAACGCCCGGACCGTGCGTAATATCGTCAACGAGGCGATCAAATACCACAACCTGCGCCTCGCTGCCCTGCGCCCGGAAGACCGCGCGAATACGCCTTCGAATGTGCTTACCCTGGAAGATGTCTCTTCCTTCAAGCTGGACAAAAGCGGGTTTATCTTCAACAAACAATCTATCGGTTTCCGCAGAAGGGAAGGCGAATGAGCTCAGCTTTTCCCGGACAGCCCCGCCAGCCAGGGTTTATACCTGGCCCTGATAATGGCGTAGTGCTTTTCCTGGCGTTGTTCTTTCCGAAAGAAAAGCAGCCCGATATGGAACAGGTCGACGGATAAGGTGACAGCCGGGTGTCGCTGCATTTCAAGCCAGGCGTCTTCCATTTCCCGCGACCAGTGTATATCCGCTATGACAAAAACGCTGTCGCTGTGGGCATAGGGCAGGCACTGCTGAAAATACGACAAGCTGGCGCCTGCCCTATGGTCGCCGTCGAGATACAGGTAGTCCAGCCGCTGCAGGTGCTGGAGAGCCTGTGGTAGCAAATGCTGGAACTGGCCATTGAGCAGGTGGATATTCGCCAGGCCCAGGCGCTGAAAATTCTGGCTGGCGTACCGGGCGGTTTCCGGGCAGCCTTCTATGGTGATGAAGGATGCGCCCAGCGCCGCTGCACCCTGGTAGGCGGTGGAGATGCCCAGGGAGGCCCCGAGTTCCAGCATACGCCGGGGTTTGGTGAAATGCACCAGGCGGAACAACATACGCCCCGTGGCAGGGGAAATAGCAGAATAGCGCGCCAGGCTGCTGATGCGCCGCAGCGGCCCGGCAGCTACTTTCGAGCCCGCGCCGTAGTCTGTAACCCGGATCGTTTGCTTATCGCGCAACAGCTTTTTCCGAAGCTGTTCGATGATGCCAAAGGCATAGAAAGTGCGTGTGTCCTCAATTATGGCCTCGGTGAGCGCATACGCGAAAGGGCCGTGCAGGTTATGGCGGGTACGGGCGCTGAAATAATACCGCAGGAAGCGGCCGAAGAGCAGTATGTAGAGCAGTATACGTTTCATGTCGTCATTGTGCGGAAAAAATAGGGAGAATTGGCCGTAATCCGGATGCAACTATAGCTGGAAATCTTACGTTACATAAAACGCTTGCCGGGTTGGCAACCGATTTTGCAATTTCTTCCCCTGTATTTCAGGGTTAAGCACTTACTTTTGCATCCTGGTGTCAGAGTACTATTAATTGAAAAAAGCAAAAACAGCAAGAATGAAGTTAAGAGTGAAATTAGTGTGTTGGAGCTTCCTCCTAAGTGTATTGTTCGTCCAGGCGCAGAACAGCGCGCCCGCGAACTGGTTCAACCTGGACCTCCAGAAGGATGGCGTACCCGGGCTGAGCACTGAACGCGCCTACCAGGAACTGCTGAAGGGAAAAAAGAGCAAAACAGTAGTAGTGGCCGTCCTGGATTCTGGGGTGGATTATGAACACGAAGACCTTAAGGATGTCATGTGGGTCAATGTGGATGAGATACCCGGCAATGGCATCGATGATGACCATAACGGCTATATCGATGACGTCCATGGCTGGAACTTCTTAGGCAACGCCAATGGCGAAAACGTTTTCCACGACAACCACGAAGTGACCCGCCTGTACCGGAAATACAAGGCGCAATTCGAAGGAAAAGACGAAAGCAGGCTCTCCAAAAAGGAGAAGGAAGAATTTGCGCTGTACAAGCAGTATGAAAAAGTCGTGGAAAGCAAGCTGGCCGAAACGGAAGAAGAAGCCGGTACTTTTATCGCGATCTCCACTGCGATCAATAATCTGGCCGACGAGATCGGCAAGGAAAACATTTCTCTGGACGACCTCAAGAATTTCAAAACAGATAACCCGCTGATGGCGTATGCGGTGCAGGTGTCGCAGGCTTTGATGGCCAGCCAGGGCCAATCTTTTGAGCAGCTCAGGAAAGACATCAGTGAATACGCCGATTACCTGCAGTGGGAATACGATTATCACTACAATCCCGATTACGACCCCCGGCCTATTGTAGGGGACAATTACGCTGACCCCTACGACCGCAATTATGGCAACAACGATTACTGTGGGCCTTATGCACAACACGGCACCCATGTGGCCGGCATCATCGCTGCAAAACGCGACAACGGGCTTGGCATGAACGGTGTCGCCGACAACGTCCGAATCATGGCGGTGCGCACGATACCCGATGGCGACGAGCGCGATAAGGATGTGGCCGCTGCCATCGTTTATGCCGTGGACAACGGCGCTTCGGTGATCAACATGAGCTTCGGCAAAGGGGCTTCTCCGCTCAAAAATGTGGTAGACGAAGCTGTAAAGTATGCAGAAGCCCACGATGTGCTGATCGTCTGTGCGGCCGGAAACGACCACAAGCTGATCACCAGTGAGAATAACTTCCCTAACGACCGTTACGCCAAACGCGGCTTCCTCGGCATTTTTGGCCGCAAATACGCAAGCAACTGGATCGAAGTAGGCGCCATCAACTGGAAAACGGGAGATGAGCTGGTTGCTCCTTTCTCCAATTACAGCCACGACGATGTCGACGTCTTTTCTCCAGGCATGGAGATCTATTCTACGGTGCCTTCCAATGGATACGAAAACCTGCAGGGCACAAGTATGGCCGCTCCCGCGGTTGCCGGGCTTGCAGCCATGCTGCGATCCTACTTCCCCAGCCTGACCGCCGCGCAGGTCAAGCAGGTCATCATGGAATCGGCGGTGAAGCAAAAATATAAGGTGCTGGAACCCGGTGAAGAAGGCTCAGGCCGCAACTTCGTGCCTTTCGGCACCCTCAGCGTTACAGGCGGTATGGTAAACGCTTATGAAGCCGTCAAGCTGGCCAGCCAGACAAAGGGCAGGAAAAAAGGTGTATCTATGGATGGCATGGATGGCAGCTCTGACAAGAAAGCCAAAAAGGGCGTAGCTGTCCCGTAGTTTCAGTTTGAAGTTTTGGGGATAGTACAATCAAGGGTGTCGCCACAGTCGCGATCCTTTGATATCCAGGCCAACATTAAACGTAAAACTTTGAACAGCCCCAGGTTTTGTATGCAGTAGGCGGTTGCCCCACGGCCTACTGCATACCTACCTGATGATCACATCCTGAATATACTCCTCTCCTAATTGCTCATTCAGGATCTTTTTGATCTTATCTTTTCCGTAGGATAATTCCTGCCTCAGCGCTGCAGAATCGATGGTGAGGTAGAGCTTATTCCGGTTCAGCCTGACTTCGCGGGTATAACTGGCAACGGAAGGGCCCATGAGCTTTTCCCAAAGGTGCTGAATGCGGTTCTGATGCAGTTTTCCTTTCAGGCGGTACTGCTCGATCATCGCTTTCAACGCTTCCTTGAGGGTGAATTCGTTATGCGGTTTGTCGCTCATTGTACAGGTATTTGGGTAGCCGTTCCGTTTTCCACGGCGTATTTGATGTACTCCTGGCCGTAGTGCCCGACGATGGCGCTGAGGCGTGTTTCGTCCGTATCGGTGATAAAGGCCTGGCCGAAGTCTCCTTCCAGCAATAGCCCTAAGAGGTGGCGCACCCGGCTGTTGTCCAATTTATCAAAAATATCATCGAGCAGCAGGATCGGGCTGATCTTTTTTTCGTTCTGCAGCAGCCGGTACTGCGCCAGCCGAAGCGCCAGCACGAAAGATTTGAGCTGTCCCTGAGAGGCAAATCGTTTCAGGGCGTATCCGCCGATAGACAGATTGAGGTCGTCGCGGTGGATGCCGGCAGTGGTTCGCTGCAGGATGCGGTCCTTCTCGCGGCTTTCGGCCAGCAGCTGCTCAATAGAGGCATCGTTCAGTTTGGATTCATAGGTACAATCGATGGCCTCGGCTTCACCGGAAATGATGCGGTATTTTTCCTGGAGCACGTCCACGAACTGCTCCATAAAGGCCTGGCGCGCCTGGTGGATGGCCATGCCGGGCCCTGACAATTGCTGGTCATAGGCTTCGAGCAGGGTTGCGTTGTAATGCCCTCTTTCAGCCATTTGTTTGAGCAGGGCATTGCGTTGCTGCAGCACTTTGTTGTACGTGATGAGCTGCTGCAGGTATTGGTTGTCGAGCTGCGAGAGTGTATTGTCGAGAAAACGGCGGCGCGCTTCGCTGCCCTCAGTGGCCAGATAGGTGTCGTCGGGAGCGATCATGACTACGGGTAACAGGCCGACGTGTTCGGACAGCCGCTGGTAGGCCTGGCCGTTGCGTTCGAGCTCTTTTTTCTTTCTCGGGACGACCTTCGCTACGATCTGTTCGGGCCTGCCGTTGCGTATGAATTGCCCTTCCAGGCGGAAGAAATCCGTTTCGTGGCGTGTGAGCAGGCTGTCGGGCAGGTTGAAGTGGCTTTTACCCAGGCAAAGGTAATAGACCGCGTCCAGCAGGTTGGTCTTGCCCATCCCGTTTCGCCCCACATAACAGTTGAGCCGCGGAGAGCATTCTGCCCGCTGATAGGCGTAGTTCTTGAAGTTCGTCAGTATGAAATGCTGCAGGTGCAAGGGCGCCGGGATTTGGAACAAAGGTAATAGAAGGGGCGGACTTTTTCAGGCATCGTGCTTCTGGTCCCGCATGATGTTGTCCAGCGTCCAGGTGACCGTCGCTTCGAGGGGCGCTTTCCGCTTCTGGCAACCTTCGACGCTGCAGATGCGGCAATTGCCAGGTGGTTCGCAGGGGTCGAGGTGGATAAAAAATTCAACCGGAGCCTCGCAGAGCTCCTTTACGATGATCTCGAATTTTCGGGCCTCTTCGTGGCCCTGGCGAATGTCGTAATACCAGGGCACGGTCATGTGGCAGTCGATGTGCAGGGTGGCGCCGTATTTGATCACGCGGAAGTTGTGGATGTCGATCCAGCTGTCCATCCGATCCTGCTGCAGTTTATCCACCAACTCTTTGATGAGGATATAATCCGCTTCATCCATGATGCCGGCTACCGACTGTCGTACAAGCCGGAAACCCGTCCAGATAATGATGCCGCCGAATATGAGCGCCACGAGGCTGTCGAGGGCCGTAATACCTGTGGCGATCACCAGTATCAGCCCGATGACAAGGCCGGCGGAAGAGTAAGCGTCCGATTTCAGGTGTTTTCCACTGGCCTGTAGGATGAGCGACTTGTGCCGTTTGCCCCGTTTTTCCAGAAAATAGCCGATGCCATAGTTGATGGCCCCTGCGCCGGCGGCCAGCAGAAGGCCTATATCGAGGTCGTGTATGATTTGCGGATAGACGAGGTTGTATCCCGCTTTGCCGATAATGGCCAGGCCGGCCAGAAAGATGAGTGTGCCTTCAAAGCCGGCGGAAAGGAATTCTACCTTGCCATGGCCATAGGGGTGGTTGCGGTCGCGGGGTTTGGCGGCGAGGGCAAGGCTATACAGGCCAAAAGCAGCGGCCACCACATTGATGATGCTCTCCAGGGCATCGGTCAGGATGGCGTTGGAGTTGGTCAGCCACCAGGCGATAAACTTTGCGCCCATCAGCACCAGGCCGAGCAGCAGGGCATATAATTGTATCGAAAAATGCCGTTGATTCGTTTCAGCCAATAGGTGTGCGCTTTTAGATTGGGCGGAAAATTAACAGCTTTACCGGAGAGTTCAAAACGCCAGAAGATGTATACAGCATGGAAGTTTTCCCGTTCAGCCTGTTTTTATGCCCTCTGAGCAAAGAATTTAGCTTCGGCAGCGTTGTTTCTGAGTATTATTGCCTGTTGGAAAATAATGACTTATGCCAAAACTTCTTTTTTTGATAAGTGTGCTTATCCTGCCGGTTACCAGCAACATGCTCAGAGGGCAGGAGTTGTACCGGGCTGTCGATGGCGCCGTCTATTTCAAATCGGACGCACCGCTGGAATTGATCGAAGCGGAGTCGAAACACCTGAAGGGCCTGATCGACCCCGTGAAGCGCACCTTCGCCTTTTCGCTGTCTGTCAGCACGTTCAAGGGGTTTAACAGCCCCTTGCAACAGGAGCATTTCAACGAAAACTACATGGAAAGCAGCAAGTACCCTGATGCGACGTTCTCCGGAAAGATCATAGAGGATGTCGACCTTTCCGTTCCCGGTGAATACACCATCAGGGCTAAGGGCAAACTCAGCGTCCACGGCGTAGAACAGGAGCGCATCATCAAGAGCACGGTGGTGTCAAAGGGCAACGTGCTGCTGGTAAAGGCAGTTTTTACCGTATTGCTGGCCGAACATAATATCAGTATTCCCAGGATAGTCTACCAGAAGATCGCCGAGGAGATACAGGTAAATGTGGAGGCCCGGTTTTCAAGCTAGAACGGGTGGTTGTGAAAAAGCTGTTACTCTCTTTTTTTGGTTTTGCCGGGCTGCTGGCTTGCAGCGGCCAGGAGCCTTATTTTGTCGAACATCCGCTGGGGGAGGCCTATCAGGATGTATCGATCACGCTGGTTTGCGAATCCACCAGCGGCTTTTTATGGTTCGGCTCCAACCAGGGCATACTCCGTTTTGACGGGCGCCAGTATATCCAGCTGCTCGCGCCGGATACGCTTACCAATAACAGGGTGCGGGCACTGTTCGAGGATAATGACGGCACTATCTGGGCAGGCTATGAGGACGGCCGTGTCTTCCAACTGGCGCCGAAGGGCCGTTCGCTGGCCTTGTGGCAGCCGGAAGAAGGGCTGCCCGAAGCCCCAATCGTGGGTTTCGCCCGGGGCCCTGATAATTTGCTCTGGATTGCCACTTATGGGGAAGGGCTTTATTACTACGATGGCCGGCGCCTTTACAATTTTAACACCGACGATGGGTTGCTGGGTAATGACATTTATACCCTGGTGCTCGACAATGAGGGCCGCGCCTGGGTGGGCACCGATGGGGGCATCAGTATCTGTTCGGTAGTGGGAGGCAACAAACAGGCCGGGAACATCACGCGGGCCGATGGGCTGCCCGATGATATCGTCAGGGTGCTGCTGCCGGATGAAAAAGGGAATATATGGGCAGGCACTTACGACAAAGGCTTTTGTTATTACGACACCCATAGCCGCCAATTCAGTTATCCTGATGTGGATTGGCCCAACGGGCCGGTCAATGCACTTGAACTTTTTAAAGGCCTGGAGTTATGGATCGGCACCGAGACGAAAGGGCTATTCCGCTATCATCTGCAGTCGGGCCGATTACAGGCCATTTCCACCGGGCCGGGCAGGCGCCCTTCAAAAGTATTCGGCCTGCACAGGGATATAGAAGGCAACATCTGGGCCATCAACAGCGAAGAAGGCGTGATCAGCGCCAACCGACAGTTCGAGTCCGTGGATAGTGAGCTGAAAAACATCCAGGCCGTGTTGTACAGCCGGGAGGGCTGCCTGTGGGTGGGCAGCCAGGATGGGCTCTATACCTGGGATGAAGCTTCCGGCCGGTTCAGGTTGTTCCGGCCCTGGAACGTGCTCAGCCTTTTTCAGGACCAGTACAGCAACTTGTGGGCCGGTACTTTTGGTGACGGCGTTCACTGCTTCAACCTGCAATCGGGCCAGGAGCGGCATATTACCGAGGCCGACGGGCTGTCCAACAACAGCGTGCTGTCCATCGATGGGAGAGGGGGTGATGTATGGCTCGCCACTTTGGGCGGAGCCACCCATTTTGCCTGCCCCGATGATGTCATGAATATCCCTGTGCTGAAAGCCGGGCGGTACGACGAGGCCAGTGGCCTGGCGACGAATTTTATCTATACCGTATTTCTCGACAGCAAAGGGCGCACCTGGTTCGGCACGGATGGCAAAGGGTTGAGCGTCCTGGAACAGGGGAAGATCAGCAATTTTACCGAAGCTTCGGGCATTTCGCTTGCCGCGGTCTATTCCATTACCGAGGATAAGCGCGGGCACATCTGGTTCAGCACGGCACGGGAAGGCGTATTCGAATGGGATGGGGCTGAGTTTCGCCATCTGTCGATCAAAGAAGGGCTGCGCGAAAGAGCGGTGACCAGCCTGATCAGGGATAGCAAAGGCAACATCCTTATCGTCCACCCATCCGGTATCGGGCTGCTCAACCCGGAAACCCGCCATCTCATCTATTACGACGACGAGATCGGTTTCAAAAACATGGAATCCAATCTCAATGCCGTATGCCGCGACGGGCAGGGCGGGGTTTGGATCGGCGCCCAGAACAGCCTGGTGAAGTATACTGCACTGAAGGAGCACCTTAGCATCCACCCCCGCATCGTCCTGAACCAGGTCTCCGTTTTCCTTGACCCTATCGATTTTTGGTCGAAAACCAGCTTCGGCTATGATGAGAACAACCTCGTTTTCAGCTATATGGGGCTTTGGTTTACCGACCCCTCGAAGGTAAAATACCGCTATCAGCTCAAAGGCTTTGACCGCGACTGGATCTACTCCAGCGATGCGCAGGCTATTTACTCCAATATCCCGCCCGGCGCTTATACGTTCAAAGTGGCCGCTACGGAGAACGATGCTTTCAACGACGAGCCGATGGCCGAATATGCTTTTGTGGTCAAAGCGCCCTACTGGCTACAGTGGTGGTTTATCGCCTTATGCGCCTTTGTGCTGGCCTTCACTGCGATCGCGCTCGTCCGGGCCAGGGAGCGGCGGCTTGCCCGGGAGGCTGGGCTGAAGCGCGCCATGGTTGAAAGCCAGTACGAAGCTTTGAAAAGCCAGATCAACCCCCACTTCCTTTTTAACAGTTTTAATACCCTGATCTCGATCATAGAAGAGAACCCCGGCCTGGCAGTCGAGTTCGTGGAGAAGCTTTCCGACTTCTATCGGAGCATTTTACAGTACCGCGAAAAGGAAGTGATCAGCCTGCAGGAAGAGATCGAACTGGTGCAAAGCTATGCTTTCCTGCTCCAGCGGCGTTATGGGAAAAGCCTGCTGCTGAAGGTGAGCATCAACGGGGAGCAGGGATACGTAGCCCCTCTTACCCTTCAGATGCTGGTAGAAAATGCCGTTAAGCACAACATCATTTCCAGGTCGAAGCCGCTGCTTATTGAGATCCTTCCCGAGCCGGAAGGTTACATAACGGTGCGCAATACCCTGCAGAAAAAACTGACCCGTGAAGCATCGACGGGCTTTGGCCTGCAGAATATTATCAGCCGTTACCTGCATCTGAGCGAGCTCAGCCCTAAAGTTGAAGAAAGCGCGTCGCATTTTAGCGTAAGCATCCCACTTATCAAAAACGGCCAACTATGAAAGTCCTGATCATAGAAGATGAAGAAGCTGCCGCCCGCCGCCTCCATAAGCTCATCCGGGAGATCGCCCCGGAGATTGAGGTCATAGGCCAGTTGGACAGCATCGAAGCGGTGCTCAACTGGATAAGGGAAAACAAGCTCCCCGACCTGATCTTCATGGATATACACCTGGCAGATGGGTCCAGTTTCGAGATATTCAACCATGCTAAGGTCGATAAGCCCATCATTTTCACAACGGCATACGACCAATACGCCATCGATGCCTTTAAGGTCAATTCGGTGGACTATCTGCTGAAACCCATCAAAAGGCAGGGCCTGGAACAGGCTATTCAGAAATACCACAAATGGCACGGTAAGGCGGGAATGGATTACGAGCAGCTGGCCCGCGCTATTCAGGGCGAGCAATACAACAAGCGGTTCCTGATCCGCATCGGACAAAGTATCAGGGTGGTGGAGATGAAGGATGCGGCCTATTTCTACACCGAGAATAAGATCACCTTTGTGGCCACTAAAGAAGGCAAGCGTTATCCGCTGGACCAGTCTCTGGAAAAAATAGAGGAGTTGCTCGACCCCCAGGTTTTTTTCCGCATCAACCGGCAGTTCATCATAGGCATTGACGCCATACGGGAGATGTACGCCTATTCCAAATCAAGGGTAAAAATAACCCTCCAACCGCACTGCGAACTGGAAACGGTCGTCTCGACCGAGCGCTCGCCGCATTTCAAGAAGTGGTTGTTAGGGGAAAGCGATTAGTGGGGCAAAAGCGGCGTAACTATACGCGCATCCTCGCCCTTTTTACCAGATACGACTGCAGCACGGTGCGGAAGCCTTCGTTAATATCGGCCTCTACGAAGTCGATGCGGTATTGGAGGCATTTGAATTTGAGCGCTTCCTTAAACTTGGCCATCTGCTGGATGTAGTGGCTTTTTACCTGGTTGGACTGCAGGCGCACCTTTTCACCGGATTCCATGTCGATGAACAGATAGGGGCGGTTCTCGAACTCGAAGTCGATCTCTTTGGGGCGGTCGACCACGTGGAAGAGGATCACTTCGTGTTTGTTGTGCTTGAGGTGCTGCAGCGCCGCGAACAGGTGCTCGAGGTCTTCAGCCTGTTCGAACATATCACTGAAGATGACGACCATCGACCGCTTGTGGATGTTCTCTGCGATCTGGTGCAAGGCTTTGGCGGCAGAGGTGGAACGGCTTCGCTCGGGGTTGTTGATGAGCTGGTGCAGGTGCGTCAGCATCAGGCGGTAGTGCGAGGTGCTGCTCTTGCAGTGGGTATGCGTTTGCACATCCTCGTCGAAGATGCTCAGCCCGAAAGCGTCGCGCTGGCGCTGGAGCAGGTTCATCAGCGAAGCAGCAGCGAGGGCGGAAAAGCGAAGCTTGTTGGTATATGCTTTGCTTTCCGTTGTCACTTCCGGGAAGTACATGGATGAAGAAGCGTCGACGACGATCTGGCAACGCAGGTTGGTCTCTTCTTCGAAGCGTTTGGTGAACAGCCTGTCGGTGCGGGCGAAGACCTTCCAGTCGATGTTGCGGGTGTCTTCACCGGGGTTGTACAGCCGGTGCTCTGCAAATTCAACAGAGAAACCGTGAAAAGGGCTTTTGTGCAGGCCGATGATGAATCCTTCCACCACCTGCCTGGCCAACAGGTCCAGGTTGCTAAGGTCTCTGACGTCGGTTTGTTCCAGGAAGTTCATGGGCTACAGCGCTTGAATTGAAAGAATGCAGAAAGCCCTTATTGGGATGGTTTTCCGCAATAAGGGCTTTAAGCTAAAACATTTCTTCAGGAAATTAAAGATGCGACTCGATTTTATCAACGAGCACCTTCTTGGACGTTACGCCGACCTGCTTGTCCACCACTTCGCCGTTCTTGAGGATCAGGACGGTGGGGATGCTGCGGATGCCATATTTCATGGACACCTCGGGGTTGTAATCCACATTGACTTTGCCTACCGTAACTTTGCCCGCATATTCTTTGGACAGTTCCTCGATGATGGGGGCGATCATCCGGCAGGGGCCACACCATTCGGCCCAAAAGTCGATAACCGTAACGCCGCCTTTTTCTATTGCTACTTCCGTGAAGTTCGTATCCGTGAACTCGAATGCCATGATACAGGTACTTTTTATAGTTAGTCAATCAATTTGCTACTCATGCTTTAACAGCATGTCGATCTAAAGAGTTGCAAATATAGGTAATATCACTTATTGAAATGTCCTAACCGGGACAGTCAAATTTTACCATCTTTGGACGCGATTTGCTGACGAAAGTCACGGCGCGGTAAACGAAGTGCCGCCTGGCTGCGTTTCAGGCATATTGGAATCCAAGTCATTTAGAAGCGAAACATGTACAAACTAAGGATCAAGCTGATCTGGATCGCCCTGGGCCTTGGGGCGGCAGGCCTGAGGGCGTTAGCTACCCACTTCCCGGAGGCTGTCGAACAGTATTACAGCCGGGGGCTTTTTCCGGTAGTGCGCTGGAGCATCGACTATCTGCTGGCGTGGTTGCCGGTGCCGCTGGTATACCCTGTATTACTCCTGCTCCTGCTGCTCGTTGTCCGCCAGGGGCGCCGGTGGTGGAAGCGGCCCTATGAAGGGTTCGTTTACAAAATAATGGATGCCTTGCTGGGCCTCGGCGCCTTCGTAGGGGCGGCCGTTTTTTTCTTTCTCTTTCTATGGGGGTACAACTACGCCAGGGTGCCCCTGGAAACGCAGCTGGGGCTGGAGCTGTCGCCCCTGACGCTCAAAGAGCTGAAGTCTGAACTGAACCATGAAACGGAACAGATCAAGCGCCTTAGGAACCTGATCCCGGGAGCGGATACGGAACCCATTTCCAAGGGCATGCTGCCTGCCGGGATGGAAGGCCTGCTCCGCAATGAGCTGGAACAACTGCTGGGATCCCACGGCTTTTCCACCACCGGGCGGGTGCGGGGCATGTACGTTTATCCCAAAGGGGTCTTTATGCGCTTTGGCTCTTCCGGGCTCTACTTTCCCTGGACCGGCGAAGGGCATGTGGACGCCGGCCTGCACCCCCTGCAAAAACCCCTCGTCCTCGCTCATGAACTGTCGCACGGCTATGGCTTTGGCGACGAAGGCAGTTGCAATTTTTTAGCTTACCTCAGTACGATACAGTCGGACGACCCTGTCGTGGCCTACGCCGGCCACCTCAGTTACTGGCGTACCCTGGCGGCCAACTATCGGCATTATGAACCCGAAAAATACCGCGAATTCCGGGAGAGCCTGCCCCTGGGTATACAGGCCGACCTCGACGCTATCAACGAAGTGCTGCTTCGCTATCCCGATTTTTTCCCGCACTTTCGCTACGCCGCTTATGAAGCTTACCTCCGGGCACAAGGGATCGAAGAAGGGATGCTGAACTACGACCGCGTCATCATGCTCGCACATGCCTGGCGCAAGAGCCAGCGGATCTGAGGGAGGGGGGGAGTTAACCTCCTGATTTTTTGGTATTCGTATAACCTTTTTCCAGCAGTAGCGCCACTACTTTGTCGCGTTGGTCGCCCTGCAGGATTATCTCGCCGTCCTTGGCCGAGCCGCCGACGCCGCACTTTGTCTTGAGGAATTTTCCCAGCTCCTGCAGGCTGCTGTCGGGCCCGGCAAAGCCCGTGACGAGGGTCACTTCCTTGCCTTTGCGCTGCTTGCGGTCGATGGCGACACGCAGTTTCTGCTGGTTGGGGGGGAGCTCTGTCGATTCCGTTTCTTCCTGGTAGGAATATTCAAATTCCGGGTCGGTGGAGTACACGACGCCGAGGCGCCCTTTTTTGTTCTTCTTGCTCATGCCCGAAATATATCAAAAGAACCTGGAATAGGCAATTCCAGGGCTGCTGGCCGTTTCGGTGGTAAAGGTGGTGAAGTAGAAATACCCCAGGTCGAAGCGGCTGCGGTTGCGGGCATAACTCAGCCCCAGCCCGGGGTATAGCCTGTGGCCTTCCCTTTCGCTGACGATGAGGTTGTCGATGAGGATGAACCAGTGTTCGGAGATGCGGAATGCGCCTCCGCCGGAAAAGAGGAAGCCGGGCCGGGAGCCCTTGTTGAGGTCGAGGGCATAACCGGCGTTGACGTTAAAGAATTTGTCGGGCTCGCCAAAGGAGAGCGCCGTGAAAAAGTGGGCCTTGCGCGGAAAATCGCGGCTGGCGCCCATAGAGAACAGGAAGTTGATGCCGGCGGCGAGGTTGAGGCGGCTTTCTGCGCTGGAAGCCAGCTTGGTGCGCACCAACAGGTGGAAGGGTAGGAGGTAGCCCACCCCTATAGCATAATGGCCGGTAGCGGCAAAATCCACCTGGTTCCAGGCCAGCTGGGTGTTGCGGTACTGGCGCAGGCCTTTTTCCAGCGAGTAGGCCGTATTGCTGATGAAGAGGTCGGCAAAAAAGATGTCGCTGGGCGTTGTTTTTCTGGTGGCGGGCGGCTCCAGCACGCTTACGGCCTTCAGGCTGCTGAGGTCGAAGAACAGGGTGTCGCCCGTGCGCATGCGGAAGCTGGCCTCGGGAGGTTGGACGTAAAGCAGCCTCCCGATCAGCCTGTCGCCCCGGCGGGTGCGCAGCAGGTGTAGCTGGCTGCTGTCGCGCAGGTCCACTTCTGGGCTGATGGCCTGCCCCCAGAGTGAAACCATGGCGCAACAAAAGCAGGCCAACAGCCCGATACGGTAATAAAACAGTTGGTGTAGCATGGCCGGCCGTTGTTAGAGCTTTTTTGCAATGTTACGAAAAAGCAGCAGGTGCAGGTGGATGGCAAGTAATGAATTATTGCCTTACCTTAGCGGCAGGAGCTTGTCTGGAGGCGCCTTTTATGCTCTAAGCAAGTTTTTCAAACCAAAAATCCGAAAAGCGGTGAGTACAACCAAGCAGATCACCAGCCACATCCTTATGGTTAGGCCTGCCAATTTTGGCTACAATGAACAGACGGCAGTCAACAATGCCTTTCAGGTGCAGGATGCATCCCTGAGCCCTCAGGAAATAAGCCAAAAGGCCGTAGAGGAGTTTGATACCTTCGTGCTCCGGCTTCGGGGTAAAGGCGTTGATGTCATCGTCGTCGACGATACGCCGGGCCCGGCAAAACCCGATGCCGTTTTTCCCAACAACTGGGCCACCTTCCACGAGGACGGCCGCGTGGTGACCTACCCGATGAATGCCCCGCTACGCCGCCTGGAACGCCGTGAAGATATCCTGCAACTGCTGGCTGAGCGCTTCCTTATTACAGATCACCTGCGCTTCGAACATCACGAAGAGATGGAATTGTTCCTGGAAGGCACGGGCAGCCTCATCCTCGACCGCCCCAACCGGCTGGCCTACGCCTGCCTCAGCCCCCGCACCGACGAGGGCCTGCTCGACGAGTTCTGCCAGGCTCTCGGTTATCAGAAAGTGGCCTTTGCGGCAGTGGACGCCCAGGGCCGCGAGATCTATCATACCAACGTGATGATGGCCCTCGGCCAGGATTTTGTCGTCATCTGCCTTGAATCGGTTCCCTGCCTCGGCAGCCGCAAGCGCCTGTTACAACATTTTGCAGATACCGGCAAGGACGTGATCGAGATATCTCTGCCCCAGATGATGGCCTTCGCCGGAAATATGCTCCAAGTCCTGAGCCAGGATGGCAATACCTACCTGGCCATGTCGGAGCAGGCCTATCACGCCCTGACGGACGAACAGATCCAGCACATTCACCGGTATACCAATATCCTGTACAGCCCTCTGTATACGATCGAAAAATACGGCGGCGGCAGCGCCCGCTGCATGATGGCGGAGGTTTTCCTGCCGGAGAGGTAGGCTCACTGCAACCCGTTAACGGCCTGGTAAACGTCTAAGGGGCGGTCGGTAGCAAAAATATCGGCGCCGGCGCGGAACAGGGAGAGGTAGGTTTGAGGGCCGCGCACCATGGCTTTGGTATCGAGGTTTCCCATAGTGCCGATGATGGCCGGGATGCCTTTGTCGTGGAGCTTTTTATAAAACTCCATACTTCGCTGCTGCAAACCCGTAAAAGCGATAAGCTGGCCGGGAGGGATGCCGCTGGCCAGGTAATTGTCCAGCTCCTGCTCGTTGCGGATGTTGACGGAAATGATGGCATGCGGCGCCAGCCTGTGTACTTCCAATGCGTCCTCCAGATTGTAGGTGATCATGATCGTATTATCGGCAACGCCTGCTGCATCGACGGCGGCTGCCACCATGGGGAAAGGGACACCCCGTTTTACGTCGAGGGTGAACAGGGCGGCATTATGCTTACACCACAACAGTGCGTCCTCCAGGCGAGGGATACGGTAAGGCGTCGCATGCCCGAAATCGTCGTACAGATACAGGCCCTGGATCGTTGCCCAATCCGTGCTGTCGGCCCGGCCGTGCCCGTTTGTCGTCCTGTCCAGCGTATTGTCGTGTAAAAGGAACAGCACACTGTCTCGCGACATGCTGATGTCGCATTCGATCATGGCGGGGGCCTGGCGGAGTGTGAGCCCGAATGTTTCCAATGCATTTTCCGGATAACCAGGTATAAAGCGCCCTCCGCGGTGCGCGCTGATCATAGGCAGCCGCCCTTCCTGACGGAAGGCCAGGTAGGCCGGAGTCTTATTCGGGGTGATAGCGGGCTGAGCCCAGGAAAGCACCGTCAGGAAGAGGAGTGCTGTGGCAAGCAGGAGTTTTTTTTTCATTAAAGCGCTTACACCGAGTTACACAAAGAAGAGACAAAAACACAAAGGAAAAAGTTGGTTATCCGTTCTTTGTGTAACCCGGTGTCTTATTGGTTAGGATTTCTTTTCTCCGTGCCCGTTCTTAAGGGATCCTTTTTTCATGTCTTCGCCCAGTTGCTGAGAGGCGACAAAAGAGGCCGTCATCTGGGTCAGCATATCGCTGGCGCTGGAAGGAGCGTTGGGCAGCATGATCAGCGTGCTCTTGGAGTGCTCGCCCATGCTTTGCAGGGTGTCGTAGTGCTGTGTCACGACGATCAGGGCCGAAGCTTCCTGGGAGTTGATACCCACGCGGTTGAGCACTTCCACCGATTCTTCGAGGCCTTTGGCGATCTCGCGGCGCTGGTCGGCGATACCCTGGCCCTGGAGGCGCTTGCTTTCCGCTTCAGCGCGGGCCTTGGCCACGATGCGGATGCGTTCGGCTTCCCCTTCGTACTCAGCTGCGATCTTCTGGCGCTCTGCAGCATTGATGCGGTTCATGGCAACCTTGACCTCCGGGTCGGGGTCGATGTCCGTCACCAGAGCTTTTACGATACCATAGCCGTACTCGTTCATCGATTCTTCCAGTTCACGGCGGATGGCCATAGCGATATCGTCTTTGCGCTCAAATACGTCGTCGAGCTTCATTTTCGGCACCTCTGCCCGCACGGTATCAAAGATGTAAGCCGTGATCTGTTCGTGTGAGTTTTCCAGCCGGTAAAAAGCATCGTATACCTTTTCCGTGAGGATCAGGAACTGTACGGAGACTTTCAGTTTTACGAAGACGTTATCGCGGGTCTTGGTTTCTACATTGACGTCCAGCTGCTGTATCTTGAGGCTCACCCGGCCGGAAATCCGGTCGATAAGCGGTACCTTGAACTGCAGGCCCGAACGTTTGATACTGTGAAATTTTCCCAGCCTTTCCACCAGCACGGCAGTCTGCTGCTTCACGGTGAATATCCCGGAGAATACGATAATCAGGCCCAGGAAAAGGATGAAAATTACAATTGGTGATACCATGTCTTGTTTTTTTAGGATTTGTCTGTAATACCTTAACAAATTACTAACATTTGGGCCGGGATGCTAATTTTTTGCGATAAAGGCGGGGAAAAAGTCGAGGAAGTGCATGTATAACTGATCGATCCCCATTACCTCGTCCCCCGCATCACCTCAGGATATCCACCATATCCTTTTCCAGGCTTTCCACAGGCGCTTCGACGATGCGGCCCAGTTCTTTGCCTTCTTTCAGGAAAATGATCGTCGGCACGTATTCGATATTCCAGCCTTGCTCCTCGTGTTGAGGGCTTTGCTTGTAGAAATCCGGGTGGTCGTTGACGGCGACGATGGAGAAGCTGTTCATGTCGTAGCCCAGGTAGTCGAGTATCTTGTAGAGGTGAGGGACTTCGCGCTGGCTGTCTGAGCACCAGGTGCCCATGAAAACGAGAATCTTTATCCCCCCAAGCTTTTTGTCCATACCCTTCAGCGCTGCTTCATCCACCGCATAGGAGGCGTAACCATCTTTGAACCATTCTCCATACGGTTGTTGTTCCAACCCCATGCGGTTGATCTTCCCCACCATAATGATCTCGTTTTCGTGGTTGACGGTTTGCTGGTTATACCGTGGCAGGTATTGGGGGGGGATAGGGTTGTCGGGGGCCTCTCCATTCCACAGTATGCCGGCCACCCAATAGCGGCCTTCATAATAGGCCAGCTGGATGCTGTTGATGCCCCTGGCGATAACAGGGCCTTCGGCCTCTTGCCTCGACTCGTAAGTAGAAAAGAGTTGGGTGATATTGGCATAGGTATCGGTTTGCCGGA
The DNA here is from genome assembly GCA_020636255.1 of Lewinellaceae bacterium. GTDB lineage: Bacteria > Bacteroidota > Bacteroidia > Chitinophagales > Saprospiraceae > JACJYE01. The sequence continues at coordinate 447 of JACJYE010000020.1, read as the reverse complement.
AGAGTTCCCGTTCGAAAAAGCCGTTCATGTAGAACTGCTTGTCTACGCGCTGAATGTAATCTTCAACGCTCATGGAAACCAGGCTTGCCTGCCCGTCCTGCCCTATGCGTACGGCGTTGAGGCGGGCCTGAGGCACAAAAAGAGAGCGGAACCTGTCCCAATCGCGGGGCTGTAGCGCGGGGCCTGAAATAACATCGTATAGGGCGGTAACGATACCGTCGATGCTTTCCGTATCGCTCTGTCCAGGTGCGGTGGCGTTACTTTGGCTGAAAGCGGGCGCTGTAATCAGCAAGGCGAAGTAGATAAAGAGTTTTTGCATTTGTCACTATTATTTAGGCCGGTTATATCGGTTTGGCAAAGGCGCAATTTAAGCCTTTGATCTCAATTTTCGGCATCACCGCTTCACCGGCCTCCAAACAGTTCTAAGGCATTGCGCCATTTACCGGG
>JACJYE010000002.1 GCA_020636255.1 Lewinellaceae bacterium | reverse complement strand
TACACTGTAAATTAAGTATATTTATGTTTTTCATTAGCTGGATTAACCTTCACATAGTGGCGGTTCATTTTCTTTCTGGCATCAGTAATAGAAAATTGCCAGCTAATTTTGATTTGCTTATTTTCACGTTCTTTGACACAAGCGAGGACATGCTTAGTTAACTCCTCCTGGGTAGGGATACGCCTATTAAGGCAAGCCCTGGCAATAGCGGAAAACTCAATTTCGGCAGCATTTAGCCAGGAAGCTTTCAAGGGAGTATAATGAAACTCGAACTTTTGCGATAGCTCATAAGCGGTTTGAGCCTCAAAACGCTCATAGAAAGAACTGCTATTGTGAGTGTTCAGGTTATCCTGGATAAGCCTGATGCGCTCTGCTTTCGGAAACTGGGCTGCCACTAATTGCATGAATTCGGCATATTCCACTTTGCGCCGTTGATCATACACCATAGCAATACGTTTGCCACTTAGCGGTTCAATAGCCAAAAGCAAGCAACACGAGCCATTCTTTTCATATTCATAATGTTGCTTATAAACCTGGCCTGCTTTAAGCTCTAAGCCTTTTACAACATCCCCGATGAGAAAGCAAGGCCGTTCGTCGAAGCAGACTACCGGATAGCGTTCATCATAGGCTAAGCGGTACAGACGCAGGATATTCTCCATGGCCGCTAGGAAGGCCGCATTGACCACCCCGATACACCAAGTCTTTACTAAGTGGGGTTTGATTTTCTTTTTTTTAAAATCTTATCCACTTGAGCGTGAGAAATACTGTCGCAGTAGCCCAATTCAACAACCTTGTCTGCCAAGAGCCTTAAACTCCATTGACTGTACCCTTCGGGGGGTGTTTCACATGCCAATATCATTATTTGGTCTCTTTGCTCGGCTTGGATCTCTACTGGCCGGCCAGGGCGGGGGGCATCATACAAGCAGGACAGGCCTTTTGAAGCGTATCGCTTAGCTAATTTGCCCAGGCTAACTTTTGAAAAGCCTACAGTATGTTGAACGGCTTCATAAGTTTTACCGGCGTCTAACTCCAGCAAAGCAGTGATGCGTTTGTATGTCCTCGATTTCAAAGAGCCTTTGCGAAGCATTGCTTTCAAGGCTTCGCGGTCTTGATCCGTTAATCGGACGTGTTCTTTTTTCATTGTGCGGAAATTTCATTCCGCAAAGAAAAGAAATTTATTTAATTTACAGTGTACTTAACGTTGCATAAAAGTAGAAAGAAAAAAAGAAGCTCAAATGAGTACTCAAAAAAATGAAATAGAAAATCTCCATAAAAGTGAACTGTACTTATATTTTTATGGAGATTCATTGAGCAAAGAAAGGACAATTCGAGAGTGTGATTATATAGAGAAATATTGCTCAATAAAAGGTGAAGAAAAAATTTTAGACTTGGCATGTGGTCATGGGAGACATTCAATTTTATTTGGCGAAAGGTCTCATAAAGTTCATGGAATTGATATAAACAAAGATTTCATTCAAATCGCAAAGAATAAATCAAAGGATAAGAATTTAGATGTTGAATTTGTTGAAGGGGATATTTTAGAAGTAGGTTTTAAAGAAGAGTTTGAAATTGTATTATTACTTTTTAATACTTTAGGGTTTTTTGATAGACAAGATACGGCTAAAGTATTTGAAAGAATAAGCCAATCATTAGTAAAAGGAGGAAAAGCATTTATTGATTGTAAAAACCGTGATCACATTATTAAAGAAATCAAATCATATGAAGTTTATGAAAAAGGGAAAGACTTAATGATAGATAGATTAAGCTTTAATCCGAAATACGGAACAACAACGAACAATCGAATTTACATAAAAGACGGAAAAAGATATGATACCCCCTTTACAATGTATAGCTATAACTATACAGACTTGAAATATTTTATAGAAAGAGCAAGTTTAAAAATACAAAAAGTATTAGGAGGTTGGAAGGATGAAGAATTTGATAGTGACTCAAGAAGAATTATATTAATTTTAGAGAAGATAAAATAAAAACCTGTACGCAACGATGCATACCTGTTCATAGCCAGCAAAAGCTGGCTACGTCGTGGATGCGGGACGTTAGCGGCAAGCAAATAGAACGGAAAAATCCTCAGGAATATGAGTAAATTAAATACTTTATCAACTATTGAATTCAAAACAGCCAAAACATTTGAAACTTGGCTTGATAAAAATCACGACAATTCAAGTGGACTTTGGGTAAAAATATTCAAGAAAGGTTCCGGGGTGAAAACCATTAGTTATGCAGAGGCACTTGATGAGGCTCTTTGTTATGGTTGGATAGATGGTCAAAAAAAATCATTTGACGATCAAGCATGGTTACAAAAATTTACTCCCAGAACTGCAAAAAGTATTTGGTCTAAAGTAAATATTGGGCACGTTGAAAGATTAATCAAAGAAGGTAAAATGAGGCCTGCGGGATTAAAAGCAGTCGAAAAGGCCAAGGCGGATGGTAGATGGGAAAGGGCATACGATTCCCCAAGCAAAATGACTATACCAGAAGATTTTCTAAAAGAACTTAGTAAGAACAAAAAAGCAGAAGAGTTTTTTAAAACGCTCAATAAGACAAATCTTTTTTCAATTGGGTTTCGATTACAGACTGCAAAAAAACAAGAAACAAGAGAAAAACGAATGAAAGAGATTGTTGAAAAGTTGGCAAGAGGTGAAAAATTCCAATAAAAAAAATATGCAGACACATTATAAAATTCATTACAAACACCGGCTACCTGGCCATACTCCGCATGCGCTCTGTACGGCAGGTAGCCCCACATTCGATGTAACAAAAAAATAAGAAATGAATGAAAATTATATTCTCAGCCCCTTAATTAACATGAGAAATACCATGCTTTTGTTTTGCGTAAGTATTTTACTTGCCAATTGTACCCATGAAAAATTGGAGACGGCAACATTTGATTTTGACGGGGAGAAATTAGCCATAAAGGCTGTTATTGCTAAAGAAACGGAATCATATTATAACCAGGATTTTGAGGCATGGAAAAGCACCTATCTACAATCTCCTGCTTTTCGGAAATTTGGTTACTGGGAAGGTTATCCCGATAAAGTAGTATCCAACATTGGTTTCGAGTCTTTGGCAGCCGAAAAGAAAAAGCAATTTGATAAAGATGAAACGCTTTGGCAAGGCTCGATTGAGGAACGTACAAACGAAAATTTTCGAATCTCGAGCAATATGGCTTGGTATACATTTGAACAAAATTCTTATGAAAAAGATACCCGGAAGTTTCTTGGAAAGTCAATGGAGACCCGCATCCTTGAAAAACACAATGGGGATTGGAAAATTGCTTATTTGGGATTTCATTATTATCCCATGCCGGATGAGAAGCAATGAGGAATTCTATAATTTATGCAAAAAATCATTTCAAAACCAATGCAGCTTGGCTAAAATTTTAGCGAGTAAATTAGTTTCTGTGAATGGGAGGGTTTTAACTTTTATTTTCAATCTCATGCTCTTCTTTATACTCGTCAGATAAATAATAGTTCCTATAAACCACCATGAACTTAAAACCCCAAAATAAACCAACTGAAAACATGAAAATTCTTAGGAGGTTTTGTTCATTGAGCATCCCGGAAGTAAAACTGTCTAATATAGGGTCAACCAATTTGCTAAAAGCATAACCCGTAATAAAACTAAATAAAGCAGTTCTTATTCCTCCAAAATTTTTTGCTTCTTTAGGAGAAAAAGGCGTATTTAGAAAACCTACAAAAAGGCCAGTTACAAGACCAGTAAACCCAACAATTAAAGTGAAAGGAATTTCTGATTTTGGAGCTAAATGGTACCATGCAATTAAACCAATCGAAACGATAAGGAATGAAATATTTAATCCAATATCAAAGTTTCGCTTATTGATACTAGGGAGTTTTGGATCAGAATTTTTTTTACGCATCTTAAAAAAAAATATTAAAAACGGATAATAGTAAACTCTTATGATCGGCCCAAATTTAAAAAATTAAATTGAAAAAAGGTTTTAAAGGATAGAGTTGTTCCGAATTAAGAGCTTGTTTGGAGGCCAGCCTTTGAGCTAAAAAAGGCTGGCCTCCAAACAAGCTCTAAACAAAGAAAGCTTTTCCACGACGATTTTGTCATTGAAAATCAGGCCAATACGCATGTGAATAGAGCCATGAAAAACTTATTTCCAAACAAGCTCTTAGCCAAGCCGTCAGACATTGAAAAAACGCCTCCTCCCGCTTTTCTGTCAGGAGGCAATACTAAAAATTGAGGAAGCAAAAAATGAGACAGTATTTGACACATATTGCAATCGTTGTGGACGACTATGACGAGGCCATAGAATTTTACACACAAAAATTACATTTCACACTAATAGAAGACACTATTCTTTCAGATACAAAACGTTGGGTCTTAGTTAGGCCCAAAGGGGCAAATGAGTGTTCTTTATTGTTAGCCAAAGGCGTAAATGAGGAACAAAAAAGCAGAATTGGAAACCAGACTGGTGGACGAGTTTTTTTGTTCTTGCACACTGATAATTTCAAAAGAGACTTTCAAAATTTAATTGACAACGATGTTAAAATTGTTAGAGGGCCCAGTTTTGAAGACTACGGAACAGTAGCAGTCTTTGAGGATTTATATGGCAACCTTTGGGACTTAATTGAACCCAAACAAGCTCTGGCAAAGCCACCCGCCACTCCTGCCTTTTAAGCCTCCAAATATAGCATCTTTGAAGCGGGCCGGAGGCCTGCTGTCCAGTGCAGACAGCATGGGCTAAAATTTCGTATCTTGAGGTGAACATCACAATTGTACCCTGTTTGGCCCTATGGGCATAACCAGGCTTTCCGGCAAAAGCATTTTTATGCTGGCCGCCGCAAGCATGTACCCTTTGGATGCCGTGCGGAACAGGGTCGTTCACTGGGCTTTCGGAAATGATCCGTACTGCCATGAGAAATATGGCGATTGGTTTGACAGCATCATGAGGGGCACGATACCTTCCGTTGCACAGCCCCTGCCAATGACGGAAGACGAGAAAAGAACTATGCATATCCCTATTTTGTTGTTCCTGGGAACCGCTGGCCCGATAGTCGGTGATGCCGGAACGGCAAGGGCGGAAGCTGCCATTTACCCTAATATCGACATCGAGGCCCTGGATTCGGGACAGCTCATTGCCGTTGAACAGCGGGATGCCGTAAACCGAAGAATAGTCGAATTCCTAAATTTATAACACCATGCCATCAAAGCAATTCGGAGGAAGGATAACACAAAAATGGAGATCGGTATATCAGGCATCGCCGAACTGGCGGGATGGCTCTTTCAAAAACCTGGTAGAAACGCAGACAGCTATTAACTGGCGGCAGCTGCCGGGTATCATCTGCAAACAGGTTAAAGGGCATAAAGAAGGGGCGCCCAGGCAGCCGCTGCCCGTAAAGCCTCTGGACAAAGAACAATTCCTTCGGCCGTCAGCAAGCCCGAAGTTCGTTTGGTACGGCCACTCGGCAGTGCTGATGCGGCTGAATAACCAAACCATCTTCATAGACCCCATGCTGGGCGGCGATGCGTCGCCCATCGCCCCGAAAAAGACCAGGCGGTTCTCGGAGAACACTTTAAGCCTCATCGACGGCCTGCCGGAGATAGGCCTGATGCTGATCACCCACGACCATTACGACCATCTGGATTACGAGAGCATCACAAAGCTGAAAGCCAGGACAAAGCATTATTACGTCGCCCTGGGTCTAAAACGCCACCTGGTGCGCTGGGGAGTCGATGAATCGAGCATCGAAGAGTTTGACTGGTGGGATACCCGGGCATTCCACGGCATTCAGATCACCTTCACGCCTACCCGGCACTTCTCGGGCAGAGGGGCCACTTCACTGGCAAAATGCCTCTGGGGAGGTTGGGCCCTGAAGACGGCATCGGAAAATATCTGGTTCAGCGGTGATGGCGGTTATGCCGGCCACTTCAAAGAAATAGGCGAGCGCCTGGGCCCTTTCGATCTTGCCATGATGGAATGCGGGCAGTACTGCGTCGACTGGGCGCAGATACACCTGTTCCCCGAAGAGAGCGTCCGGGCGGCCGTCGATGCAAAAGCAAAAGTGGCGATGCCCGTTCACTGGGGCGGCTTCAACCTTTCCTACCAGCACGCTTGGTATGAGCCCGCCGAGGACTTCGCCAGGCACGCCCATTCGCAGTCATTGGCTTATGTGACGCCGTCATTAGGGGAGATATTTGACGGGAACAGCTCCACCAGGCCGTGGTGGGTGGAGTATAAATAGGTGGGCCCAATAAGTGCCTCCAAACAAGCGCTTATAGGCCGCCCTTTCCAGCATGCGCAACAGCCATCCTGGCGCCTGCAACCGCCAGGGAGACTGGGAGACGCGGTGACCGGGTGAGGGGGTGAACCCGCCATCTCCCTTTCACCTTCCGAAAAAATTTCCTTACCCCGCCTGCGCTATTTACCTTTAAGGCGTACCAACCGCTGTAACCATGCCCAGGCTTTTCCGGCGCCGTTCTTCCATCCTGTTCTTCGCCTTTGCCTTCGCTCTGTTGGCCTATTTCGCTACATTTTTCCAGAACTGTTCCGGCGGTACCGGTAAAGCAGACAACGACTTGCGGGAAGCATACATCGGCGATCAGTTATGCCGAAGCTGCCATGAGCAGGCTTATAACGACTGGCTGGGCTCCCACCACGGCCTGGCCATGCAGGAAGCTACCGCCGAAACGGTACTCGGTGATTTCAACGACCTGGCCTTCACCAGTAACGGGGTGACGTCGCGCTTTTTTAAAAAGGACGGGAAGTTTTACGTCAATACGGAAGGGCCGGATGGGGGCTTTCAGGATTTCGAAATAAAATACACCTTCGGCGTCTTCCCATTGCAGCAATACCTGGCGCCTTTCCCCGGCGGCCGGCTGCAATGCCTGCTCACAGCCTGGGACAGCAAAGAGAACAAGTGGTTCTCACTACAACCCGGCGAGCGGCATGCCCCCGACGATTGGCTCCACTGGACGAAGGGCAGCATGACATGGAACACCATGTGCGCCGATTGCCACTCCACCTACCTCGAAAAGAACTATGACGAAGCTTCCAATACGTTCGATACCCAGTGGCGCTTCATCGATGTGAGCTGCGAAGCCTGCCACGGGCCGGGCAAAAAACACATGGTGTACGCCAATTCCTCGGCCTACAAGCGCGGTGAACGGGTGAAAGGCTCCTATATGTACCTCACCGCCGGCATCTCCAGCAAAGAACATGTGGAAGAATGCGCCCGCTGCCACGCTCGCCGGGGACAGATATCAGAGGTGTTCAATCATTCGGGGGAACTGATGGACCACTACACACCCAGCACCCTGGCCCCCGGCCTGTATCACCCCGACGGGCAGATCCTGGATGAGGTCTACGTGTATGGCTCTTTCCTGCAGAGCAAGATGTACCGCCGCAATGTGCGGTGTTCCAGCTGCCACAACCCGCATAGCCTGAAGCTGAAGGCCGTGGGCAATGCCCTCTGCGGCCAGTGCCACGTCAAAGAAAAGTACGATACCCCTGAGCACCATTTTCACGAACAGAGCACCGACGGAGCGGCCTGCATCAATTGCCACATGCCCGGGAAATACTACATGGGCAATGACTTCCGCCGCGACCACAGCTTCCGCATCCCGCGCCCCGATCTGAGCGCCCTGTACGGCACACCCAATTCCTGTAACGGCTGCCACGGCGATAAGACGCCGGAATGGGCGGCGGAAGCCGTCCGGAAATGGTATGGCCCCGAACGCCCTCCCCATTTTTCTCCTGCGCTCGCAGCCGCCCGCTCGGGCGATCTGGCCGCGCTTCCCGCCCTGATGGCCATGGTGGGGGATACCAGCCAGCCAGAGATCGTACAGGCCACGGTGGTGGATATCCTGGCCGAAGCGCCGGGCCCGGAAGCGGATCAGAAGATCATAACGGCCCTGCAGAACGGCAACCCGCTGATCCGCTACTCAGCCGTCAACGCCATGGGGCGGTTTTCCGTGGAGAACCGCCTCCGGTACCTGGCCCCTCTGCTCCGGGATTCCGTGCGGGCGGTACGCACCCAGGCGGCCTATCAGCTTGCGGATATTGACGAGCAGCTCTTCCAGGGTGAGGAAAGGAAGGCCTTCGGGCAGGCCAAAACGGAATTCGAGGGCGTCCTGAAGGCCCAGGCTGATTTCCCCACCGGGCAGCTGATGCGCGGGCAGTACTACCACAAGATGGGCCGGCTGGAGCAGGCCGCCCAGGCTTATCAGGAGGCCATACGGCAGGACCCCTACCTGCCGCAGCCCTATTTCAACCTGGCCAACCTCTATTATACGCAGGGCAAAGGCCCGCAGGCCAAAACGGCCTTCGAACAGCTGCTGCGCCTCGACTCCAGCTCGGTGGAGGCCCATTATTCGCTGGGCCTGCTCCTGGCCGAAATGCAGAACCTCGCTGAAGCAGAACCCCACCTCGGCCGGGCCGCCCGGCTGAGCAACAACCCCCGCTATTACTACAACTGGGGCCTGACGCTGCAAAACCTGAACCGCCCGGCAGCGGCGGAAAATGCGTTCCAACAGGGGCTGGCCATCGATGCTAACTCCGAGGCGCTGCTCTATGCGCTGGCCGTGCTGTATATCCAGCAGCAAAGAACGGATCTGGCCGGGCCGGTGGTGAGCCGCTTGCTGGAGCTGAGCCCGGACAACCCGGATTATCTGAATTTGTTGAGAAATATGAGATAGGCTTCAGGTGTCCATTATCGAACACTTATCCTATCTTTACCACTATGAAGAAACAAGGCACCATACTCGTAGTCGACGACGATGAGGATATCAACCTCACGTTAAACCTGTTGTTGCGCCAGCATTACAAGTCCATTTTTACGGAGGAGAACCCCTACCACCTGCCCCGCCTGCTGCGCCAGTACGAACCGGATGTGGTGCTGCTCGACATGAACTTCAGCAAGGGCCGTTCCGATGGCGAAGAGGGGCTTTCCTGGCTGCGCAAGATCAAGGAGCTCAGCCCCGATGTCCAGGTGATCATGATCACGGCCTATGGCGATGTGCCTAAGGTGGTGGAGGCCATCAAGGCCGGCGCTGCTGATTTTGTGGAAAAACCATGGCGCAACGAAAAGCTGCTGGCAACCATTCACGCCGTTTTTGCGCTGTCGCAGGCCAGGGCCAAGCTCAGTGAGGCGCGCACCCTGCAGTCGGCCATGAGCGAAGCCATGGGGCAGCCCTTCAATGATGTGGTCGGCCAGTCGGAAGCTATGCAGTCGGTGTTGCGTACCGTGGAGAAGGTAGCCGCTACCGACGCCAACGTTCTGATACTCGGCGAAAACGGCGTGGGCAAGGAGGTGATCGCCCGGGCCATACACCGGCAGTCACACCGGGCAAAGGAGGTCTTCGTTCCGGTAGATATGGGCGCCATCCCGGAGTCGCTTTGCGAGAGCGAGCTGTTCGGCCATAAAAAGGGCGCTTTTACCGGCGCCGTGGAGAACAGGGTGGGGCGCTTTCAGATGGCCCACGGCGGCACGCTTTTCCTCGACGAGATCGGCAATATCCCGATATCTATGCAGCCTAAACTGCTGCAGGCCCTGCAGTCGCTCACCATCACGCCCGTGGGCAGCGACCGCAGCAACAAGGTGGACATCCGCCTCATCAGCGCCACCAACCAGCCGCTGCGGGAACTGATCGGGCAGGGCCGCTTTCGCGAAGACCTGCTTTACCGCATCAATACGGTGGAAATACACATCCCCCCGCTGCGGGAACGCACGGATGATATCAGCCTGCTGGCTGGCCATTTTCTGAACCTGTACGCCAAAAAGTACCGCAAAGGCGAACTGGAGATACAGGCGGAAGTCTACCAGAAACTGCGCGCCTACGCCTGGCCGGGCAATGTGCGCGAACTTCAGCACATGGTGGAACGGGCGGTGATCCTCTGCGAAGGCAGCACGATCAGGCCTTCGGACTTCCACCTGTCCGGCATGCTCGTCACCGACGACAGTGCAAACCAGACGCTCAACCTGATGGAAAACGAAAGGAGGCTCATTCTGGAAGCTATGGATAAATACAACGGCAACATCTCCAAAGTGGCCGAGGCCCTCGGCCTGACGCGGGCAGCGCTGTATCGGCGTCTGGAGAAACATGGTATCCAGTAGTTTACGGCCCCTTTTCTAAAACGGTAAACTTTATATCGCTATGCTCACGACGTTCAAGATCAGGATCATCCTGCACCTGGTGGCCATCAGCCTGGTCGTTTTTTCCGGTATGTACCTCTGGCTGCAGTACGCCAATGTTTTTCTGCTCATCGTCGTGATAGGCATCCTGGCCATTTTGCTGGCCAGCTTGTATTCGCTGATCACCGCTACCAATAAAAAGCTGGCCAATTTTCTGCTGAGCATCAAATACGACGACTTTGAGGCCCATTATTCCGCCGCTGCCGGCGAGCAATCCCAATATGAACTCTCCTCGGCCTTTAACCTGATCACGGATAAGTTCAGAAGCATCCGCCAGGAGAAAGAAGTACAGTACCAGTTTCTGCAGGCCATCGTGGAAAATGTCGATACGGGGCTGATCTGTTTCAACGAGCGGGAAGAGGCCATCCTGATGAACAAGGGCATTCAGCAACTGCTGCACAAATCCTACTTCCCCAACCTGGATTCGGTAGGCAAATACAATCAGGCTTTGTACGACGCCCTGCGGGAGATCGGCCCCGGAGAGAAGAAGCTGGTCAAACTTGCCGTCAAAAACCAGATCCTGCAGTTGTCGATCCGCAAGACCATCCTCAATATCCAGGACGATTCGCTGCATTTGTACGCCCTGCAGAATATCCATTCCGAACTGGAGCAGCAGGAGGTGGAATCCTGGCAAAAGCTTATCCGCACCCTCACCCATGAGATCCTCAATTCCATCACCCCCGTGGTGTCGCTGGCGGAAATGGCCCACGATCGCATGCAGGAACCCGGGCTGTCGGCCCCTGAAAATATGGAGGATATCAAAAAGTCGATAGAGGCCATCCAGCGCAGAAGCAACGGGCTTTTACATTTTACGGAAGCGTACCGCCAGATGGCCAAGATACCGCTGCCCCGCTTTGAGCAGGCTGACCCGGTGCAGCTGCTCGACCGCGTGCTGCTGCTCTTTTCGCGCCAGATCCAGGAAAACGGCGTTCAGGTCGAAAAGCACTATCCCGTCAACCAGCTCACCACGCTGCTCGACCCCAGCCTGATGGAGCAGGTGCTGATCAACATCATCAAGAACGCTCTGGAAGCTATGGACGGAGTGCCTTCCCCCAGGCTGGACATAGCCGTCGTACGCGACCCATCAGGCCTGATTGAGCTCTCGGTGGCCGACAACGGCCCGGGCATCCCCGACGACTTGCTGCCGCAGATCTTCATACCTTTTTTTACGACCAAAAAGGAGGGCAGCGGCATCGGGTTGAGCCTGAGCCGTCAGATCGTACACCTGCACAAAGGGCATATTTTTGCTACTGCCCGGCCTAGCGGAGGCAGTTGTTTTACGGTGCAGCTTTGAAGCCTTATCCTGCCCCTTTGCTGCAACCCTGACGCCCTTCCGCAGTCTTTTGTCCATACAAGCTTTAAAACCCGGCCTATGTTATACCAGGAGTTGCAGCCGCACCCTTCGTTGAGGGCACACATCGCCTGTTACTTTTTTATGAAACTGGGCGTGGGCGCGCCCCCTGAAGAACTCGTCTTCCCCGACGGCACGCCTGGCCTGATGATCATCGAGCAGGCCCGGTTTACGCGTTACTGCCCCCTGGAACAGAAGGAACGGCGGCAGCTGTCGGGCAGTTACCTCTTCGGCCAGAAGGCACGCCCGGTGCACTATGCGTTCGACACGCCGGGTTTTGCGTGTTTTGGGGTGAAATTCCAGCCCCCCGGCCTGCGCGTATTCACCACCTTGCCGGCTTTCGAACTGACGGACACCCTTGTAGAGGCGGCCCAGTTGCTGAAAGCCCCCTTCAGGGAGCTGGAAAATAAGCTGCTCTCGGCGCCCTGTATAACGGAGCGGAAAGCACTGCTGGACGAGTACTTCATCGGGCAGATCCCGCCGCAACCGGATGCAGGGCTGGGACTGGTACAGCAGGCCCTGGCGTATATCCACCGACGGCGCGGGCAGCTGGACATCACAGAGCTGTCGGAAAAGTTTCAGCTGAACTACAAGGCGCTCGAGCGGCTCTTTAAAAAATATGTGGGGCTTACGCCAAAAGCGTATTGTTGCCTCACCCGCTTCAATGCCACCCTGCTGCACCGGCAGCACCACCAGCATGGCAGCCTCACCCGCCTGGCCTACGACTCGGGTTACTTCGACCAGATGCACTTCATACGGGAGGTCAAACAGTTTACAAACCTCAGGCCCGGTGAGTTCTACCCCGGAGGTTTCGGCAAGATCGGCGCCCATCAGCAGCAGCTGGTTGCGGAACGGCTTCGATAAGAGCTTGTTTGGAGGCCTTTTTTAGCTCAAAGGCGGGCCTCCAAACAAGCTCTAAAGCTGTCCAAAATATACTATCCGGATACAGCAGGATACCCCACCTTTGTCGTAAAAGCATGACGAACAGTTGGGTGGCGGCCCTCCACCTTCCTGCCCGCCCCGGCAAGGCAGGAGGTGGAAGCCGCTTTACTTTCTGTCCATTAACCTGACGCTGATATGAAACGTTACCTGTTGCCGGCTTTTGCCCTCCTGGCCTGCCTGCCCGCCTTTGCCCTGGATTTCACGGAACCGGCCCTGTCGCCCGATGGCCGGAGCCTGGTGTTTGCCCTGAGCGATGGCGCTCAGCAGGATATTTACGTCTCCGGCGCCGACGGCTCCGGTATGCGGAAGATCGTAGGGCTGAAAGGGCGAAACACCCACCCCAGGTGGTCGCCCGACGGCAGTATGATTCTTTTCAATTGCTTCCCTTATACCGCTGAAGAGCCCCACGATGTCTTCATCGTCAATGCCGACGGCTCCGGGCTTACCAACCTCACCCGCGGCAGGCTGCCCGACGGCCAGGCCAAAGATTGGCATCCCAACGGCAAACAAGTGCTGGTTTCCAGCGGCAAATATCCCGGTATCAACATTTTTTCCATCAATATCGACGGCAGCGGGCTGAAGCAGCTGACCTTCGAGCAAAACATGGTTTGTTATTATGCTTCGTATTCTCCCGATGGCAGCATGATCGCGTTCGCCGGTTTTTCAGAACCTGCACGCGATCTGTTCGTCATGAAAAGCGATGGCTCAGGCCGGCGCAGGGTTTACACCGGCGCCGATGCTCCTGTCTGGCTGCCCGACGGCAAAAAAATAGCTTTCCAGGTAAAGCGTGGCGACGAGTATTCCCTCTTATGGGCCAATGCCGACGGCAGCAGCCCGGAGCCCCTTTCAGGAGCGGAAACCAGCGGGCAGGCGGTTTCCTGGGCGCCTGATGGCCAGGCCGTCCTCTTCCAGCGGAAGAACGAGGGCGGCTCTTATGAGATATGGAGGCGCAGCCTGCTGACGGGAGCAGAGCAGAAGTTGCTGCCGCTCGCCGAAGGCCCGGCGGAAGCGGTCTGCCGCCATATCGAAGCGCTGGCTTCCGACGGCTTCCAGGGGCGCAAGCCGGGTACGCCCGGCGAAGAAAAGGCCATCCGTTATATCGAAGCGCAGTTTCGGGAGATCGGGCTGGAACCCGGCAATGGAGATAGCTACCTCCAGCCGGTGGAGCTGGCGGAGTTCTCCACCATCCCCCCCGAACATATTCGCCTGCAGGGCGCCGGGGAAGCCGTGGAATGGGTTTGGAAAGAGGATTTCCTGCTGGGCTCCCGGCAATTGACAGAACACGTCAGCACCGGCGATCGGCCCTTCGTTTACGCGGGCTTCGGCATCCATGCGCCCGAGCTGGGGTGGAGCGACTACGAAGGGGTGGATGTGCGCGGCAAGATCGTCGTTCTGCTGGGCGGAACGCCGGATGAATACAGCTTCGATACGACACGCTGGAAGGGCGACCCCGCCGCCAACGTCTACGGGCAGAGCTTTTACAAGCGCAACGAAGCGGCCAGCCGGGGAGCCGCCGGCGTCTTCATCATCTACCGCCAGCCGGGCCATAGTTTTTGGACTTGGGCCTCGCTGGGCAATACCTATGGAAAAGGGGATATCTTTCTGAAAGAACAGCCCGGCAGGCCCCGGCTCGATTTCGCGGGCCTGATCACCCGCGAGGCAGCCGCTCAGCTGTTTGCCCTGGCCGGGCTGGCCGGTTTCGACTACCAGAAAGCAGCCCTGAAACCAGGCTTCAGGGCTATGGAACTGGCCGCCGGCGCCAGCTTTTCATTCACGAACAGCTGGAAAGGGCTGTCCAGCCACAATGTGGTTGGCTTGTTGCGAGGCGCCGGCAGCGCTGACGAGGCCATACTATATACAGCTCACTGGGACCATATAGGAATGGGCGCGCCGGCCGGAACGGATACGGATATTATCTTCAATGGTGCAGTTGACAACGCTTCCGGCACGGCCGCCCTTATCGAAATCGCACGGGCCTACAGGTCGCTGGCGGAGCCACCCGGGCGATCCATCCTCTTCATAGCCACCACGGCGGAGGAAATGGGATTGCTGGGGGCAGTGTGGTACGCCAGCCACCCTCTGTTTCCCCTCGGCAAGACCGTAGCGGCTTTCAATATGGACAGCCACCACCCTTATGGAAAAACCCGCTACGTGGCCGGCGTCGTCTACGGGCGCTCCGAACTGGATGGTTACCTGGAGGAAGCGGCCCGGCAGCAACAGCGCATACTGGTGCCGAACACTGAACAGAATATCGCCCAGAATATCTTTTTCCGATCCGACCACTTTCCGCTGGCGGAAGCAGGCGTGCCCTCCGAGATCGCCGTAGGCGCTATCGGGCAGGACAGCGCCGCATGGATGGACAAACTGATGGCCTACATGGAGCGCTATCATCAGGTGACAGACGAGTATGACGACAGTTTCGATTGCAGCGGCATCTGGCAGGACGCCGAGCTGATCTTTACTGCCGGCCATTTGCTCAGCCAGAACGATCATTTTCCCGCCTGGAAGGCCAACCAGCCTTTCGAGCGCGTACGCCGGGAAAACCGCTTTGAGTCAAGCCTTTTCAAAGACGCCACAACGGCCAACCTGCCCGTCATGTCGCTACAGGGGCGCAGTATGGATGCTAAACCTGCCGACCTGGACGGCGACGGCGACCTCGATATCGTCGTCGCCAACGAGCACGCCTTTAATATCCTGCTGATCAACGACGGCGACGGCCGGTTCACCGATGAATCCGCTGCGAGGCTGCCCCTCAACCGGCGCGATAGCGAAGACATCGCCATTGCCGATTTTGACGGTGACGGTGACCCCGACATTATTTTTGTCAGCGAGGACGACCAGGCCAACGAGTATTATGAAAACGACGGCAAGGGCTTTTTCAGGGATGTTTCCTATAAAATACCGGTAAGCGGCACCTCCAATGCCGTAGCTGTAACCGACCTGAACGGCGATGGTTTTCCCGACCTGCTCATCGGCAATGCCCCCGACAGGCAGGGGCGGGGCGGGCAGAATTTCTGCCTGATCAACGACGGCAAGGGCAACTGGACGGACGAAACGGCCCAGCGCCTGCCGGTGAGCAACAAGGCCACCCAAAGCCTGAGATTATACGACGTGGATGGTGACGGCGATGCCGACCTGCTGGTATGTAATGAGGACGATAACGAACTGCTGATCAACGACGGCAGGGGTTTCTTCCACGATGAAACGGCCGCCCGCCTGCCCGTCGAGGCCGGCAAATGGGAAACCCGGGATGCCGATTTCGGAGACGTCAACGGCGACGGTTATCCGGACCTGTTCCTCGCCAACGTCAACTTCCGGCAGGGCAAGGACAGCCAGAACCGCCTTTTTATCAACGATGGCAAAGGGTACTTCCGCGATGAAACCGCTGCCCGCCTGCCGAGCGAAGCGATGCATACCGTCGACGGCAAGTTCTTCGATCTCGACGGCGATGGTGTGCCCGACCTGATCACCTGCAACAGTTTTGGCAATAGCTACAATGCCTATATCAACGACGGGAAGGGGTTCTTCTCCAATATTGCGGAACGGGCCATCCCGGCCAGTGTCCGGGGCGACGGCATCGACGTGGAACGCGCAGACTTTAACGGGGACGGACATCCTGACCTGTATCTCTGCAACTTCCTCGGCAATGATTTTCTGTTGCTGGGCAAGTCCCCTTCCCTCCCTGAAAGTGCGGGATAGCTTTTTTAAATACCACAAAAAGGGTAGATTGGCTAAGGAAGGATAGCTGCGCCCGGCTCGCCGGGCTAAAAACGGAAACCAATGCATAGAAGAACTATTCCCATTCTAACACTTTTCATAGCATTGACATCGCTTTGCCCCGGGCAGAGCGATTTTTTGCTGTTGCGGCAGCGCATGCAGCAACAGCTCGACAGTATTACCCAGAGCGATGGCCTGCCGGGGCTTACCCTGGCGGCCGTGCTGCCCGACGGGCGCCTTGTCAGCCTGGCGTCGGGCTGGGAGGATGTGGAGCTGAAAAAAAACATGCCGGTGGGCGGGCAGATGTTTACCGGCAGCACCGGCAAAACGTTCGTTTCGGCGCTGGTTTTGCAGCTGGTGGCGGAAGGCCGGCTTGGCCTGGACGATAAGGTTTCCACCTTTTTTCAGGGCCAGGAAGAGGCCTGGTACCACCGCCTGCCCAATGCCGCCGAACTGACGGTGCGCTCGCTGCTGAACCATACCAGCGGGCTACCGCGCTATATCTTCCAGGATAGCTTCCTGAAGGAAGTGAAAGCCAACCCCATGCGCAGCTGGACGCCCCGCGAATGCCTGGCCGTGCTCTTCGGCCTGCCCGCCCTGCACGCGGTAGGGCAGGGGTGGGGGTATTCCGACACCAATTACCTGTTGCTAGGCCTCATCATTGAAAAGATCACCGGCGATACCTTTTACCACCAGGCCCAAACCCGCTTGCTCGGCCCTTTTAATCTGCGGCATACCTACCCCTCTACCCAGCGCGCCCTGCCGGGCCTGGTGCAGGGGTATATCGGCGAGGATAATTTTTTCGGCCTGCCGAAAAAGACGGTCGAAAACGGCCTGTACGCTATGAACCCTCAGTTCGAATGGTGTGGCGGCGGTTTCGTCACCAATGTGGATGACCTGGCCTATTGGATGAAATGGCTGCACGGCGGCCAGGTGCTCAGCCCGGAGGTTTATGGCCAGCTGGTGGCAGCGGTAGACTTCCGGACGGGCCAGCCCGCCGCTGCCGGTTACGGGCTGGGTTGTTTTGTATGGCAGAGCGAGCTGGGGAAATTCCTCGGCCATGCCGGCCTGATGCCCGGTTACCTCACTCAGGCCGAGTATTCGGAAAAATACGGCTTCGCCATCGCCCTTCAGGCCAATACCGGCCAGGGCATGGGCCGGCGCCACCACGCATACGTTCAACACTTCGCCCGGCTGTTGGCCGGCTATCTGGACACCGTAGCCCGGGCCGATGAGCAGGCCATCCGCGAGAATTTTAAAAAGCAGGAGGACTGCTGGAACCAGGGTAGCATCGACTGCTATATGACGGCTTACCTGCGGTCGGACAGCCTGCGGACGATCTCGCGGGAAGGGGTGGCCTATGGGTACGACCGCATCCGTCAAAATTATCTGACGAATTTTCCCCCCGGCAGGATGGGCAGGCTGTACTTCGACAACCTCAACCTCACCCGCCTTAGTGACGAATACTACTACGCCGTCGGGCGTTTTAACCTGGTTTTCCCCGAGCGGAGCGAGCCCTACCAGGGGCACTTTTCGGTTATCCTGCAAAAGTCCGGCGGCCGCTGGCTGATGGTGAGCGACCATTCGAGTTGAACAGGCGCGGCAGGCTGGCGCAAACAATCCCGCTGTTTTGGAGTTGTTTAAACAAAACACCTTTGATGGACACCAGCCTGATCCTGCAGAACATCGGCCGGCATATCCAACTTACGCCGGATGAAGAAGCGCATTTCCTTTCCCTGCTGAAACCCCGGCGGGTGAAACGCAAGGAGATGATCCTGCAGGAGGGGGAGGTATGCCATTACTCTACCTTCGTATTGGAAGGCTGCCTGCGCAGCTACACCCTCGATAAAAACGGCGTCGAACACGTATTGTCCTTCGCCCCGGAAGACTGGTGGATCGCCGACCTCTACAGCTTTTTCTCCCAACGGCCAGGCAATCTGTACATCGAGGCCAACAAGGCGTCGGAAGTGCTCCAGCTCTCAAAGACGGATCAGGACCAGTTATATCTGGACGTGCCCAAATTCGAACGCTTCTTTCGTATCATCATGGAGAATTCTCTGGTCAGCCACCAGCAACGCCTGCTCGACAACCTCAGCCTGCCAGCTCCCGAACGCTACCGCAATTTCTGCCGCCGTTATCCCACGCTTGTCGCTACCATGCCCAGGAAACAGATCGCTTCCTACATCGGCGTCACCCCCGAATTCTTCAGTAAAATGATGAAAGAGGTGTTGCGCGGCGAGCGGGGGGGGGCGTGACGCGCAAATTTATTTGCGCCGTCAAAATTAGAGTTGATTTTCTCCAAGCCTTTAGCTCGTTTGAAGGCCATCCGGGCTAAAATACGTCCCTTTTTTGATGATTCTGCGTTGCTCTTTTCGTCCGAGGCTGTCTCAAAAGTATGGAATTGAAAAATAGTGCCAAATCATGTTTCGCGGCCTGGCCGGTTCTTTCCGTTGGGGAGCCAAAGGGGATAGGCCAGGCGGCGAAAAACAGCATATTATTTGGCTTCGATGTTTTTATTTTGACTTTTGACTTTTGAGACAGCACCGGAGAAACTATTCAGCATCACGGTGATTTACGGCCTGAAGCAAAATTTTGTAATCCGCCCTTCCCCTTCCAAGGGGAATGAGAAGGGGTTAGGCATGAAAAGCCTACAAAATTTTGCTTCAGGAGCATTTTAGGCCACATGCTCGATCCCGCCCAACATTCACCATCCACCGTTCAATATCCCGGCTTTTCTTAACCTAAGACAAGGTTTTTTTATCCTTAATACCTCATTTTTGTAGAGAACAAAAGCCAATTTTTCTGACACTAAATCAAAAACCATGGCAAATACGATCCTGCATAAAGCCAATACGAGAGGCCATGCCAACCACGGTTGGCTGGATTCTTACCATACATTCAGCTTTGCACATTATTACGACCCCGAACGCGTGCATTTCGGCGCGCTGAGGGTGCTCAATGACGATACCGTTGCGCCTGGTATGGGCTTCGGCACACACCCTCACGACAATATGGAGATCATCTCCATACCGCTCGAAGGCGGCCTCGAACACAAGGACAGCATGGGCAACACGGCGGTTATCCGCCACGGCGATGTGCAGGTGATGAGCGCCGGCACGGGTATTCGCCACAGCGAGTACAACCGCAACAAGGATCAGCAGGTTAAATTCCTGCAGATCTGGGTCTTTCCCAATAAACGCGATGTGAAACCCCGCTACGATCAGATCACGCTGAACCTTGCCGACCGCCACAACCGCTTTCAGCAGATCCTTTCGCCCAGCACCGATGACGAAGGCGTATGGATACATCAGGACGCCTGGTTCCACCTTGGCAGGCTGGATAAAGGTACCGTGCTCGATTACAGTGTCAAAAAGCCCGGTAATGGCATCTACGCATTCATTCTCGACGGCGAGGTAACTATCGAAGGGCAGGCCCTCACCCGCCGCGACGGCTTCGGCATCTGGAATACCGATAAGTTCACAGTGGAAGCCGACAGCGATACCGAATTACTGCTCATGGAAGTGCCGATGAACGTTGCCTGAAACGGGACTGTTCAAAGTTGCAGGTTTCACGTTTAAAGTTTGCCTGGATATCAAAGGATTGCGACTGCAGCGACACATTTGATTGAACTATCCCCCTGAAACAAGCTGCCAGCATTTTTGTTATAACCGTACCCGTACCTCCAACTTTCCAGTTGGAGCAGCACCCGTACCCGTACCTCCAACTTTTCAGTTGGAGCAGCACCCGTACCCGTACCTCCAACTTTCCAGTTGGAGCAGCACCCGTACCCGTACCTCCAACTTTTTAGTTGGAGCAGCACCCGTACCCGTACCTCCAACTTTTCAGTTGGAGCAGCACCCGTACCCGTACTTCCAACTTTCCAGTTGGAGCAGCACCCGTACCCGTACTTCCAACTTTCCAGTTGGAGCAGCACCCGTACCCGTACCTCCAACTTTTCAGTTGGCGTAAAAACCAGGAAACCCATAGCCCCAGGCCTCCGCTTGGAACAATATAATTTTCATCAATAAAAAAAACAAAGGTTCAATGAACCCTGCATTGGAGAGCAACCTGGCAAAAGAAGCCAGAACCATCTATCCCGTCCACCCGCTTATCCGTGGGCGGTGGAGTGCCCGGTCCTTTTCCGGCGAACCGATCGATGATAAGGATGTAAAAACTTTGTTAGAGGCGGCGTCCTGGGCTTTCAGCTCCATGAACGCGCAGCCCTGGCGATACCTGTACGCCCACCGCAGCGATACCGAGGCCTTCCAGGGCCTATGGTCCTGCCTGTTCCCTGGCAATCAGCCATGGGCTGCCAATGCCGCTGTACTGATGGTGAGCGTCATCAACAAACAGTTCGATAACGGCAGGCCTAACCACTCGGCTCTGCACGACCTTGGCGCCGCCAATGCTACGCTGATGCTGCAAGCGACATCGATGGGTATCTACGGCCACCTCCTGGGTGGATTCGATAAGCAGAAAACCATCGAAATGCTCGGGCTGGACCCGGAAGAAGTGGAACCTGTAGTCTTCATAGCCTTAGGCTACCTGGATGGCCCGGAACGATTGCAGGAGCCTTACCGGTCAAGGGAAACGACTTCCCGCAGCCGTAAAGCGGTGGAGCATTTTACGGAAAGGTTACTTTAAAAAGGGCATACAGAATGAAAGAGGGCAGTCAAATGCGTAGCATTGCTGCCTGTCGCTTTGACTGCCCTCATCTGTGTTTATCCGCTTTTTCCTTACTTCTCTTCTTCCGGCATTGGCATAATCGGTGTGAGTGAATCGAATTCAACTTTCCATACACCGTTAATTTTGTGCACTATAGCTACACCCTTGGTTTGGCCGCCAATCTGCTGGCCGCCGATCTTAATATCAGCTTCCGAATCCCATACGATTAGCGCAAGGCCATCACTAAGCAGGCGAACCAACGGATTCCGGTACCGGAATTTTGGCCTTTCATCCACCATTTGCATGAACATTTGCCAGCTGGCCTCCAGCGCCTCTCTTCCGAAGGTGATGTTGCCGTCAGGGCCGATTTCGGCCGCCTGGCTCGTGTAATAGGAAAACATGGCCGCGTCGTCTCCGGAGTCGTATGCTTTCCAGACATTTTCCCATAGTTCATGCACGGCAGCTACGTCGGGATCGGAAGCCCGGCTTCCTGCCCCGAGAAATCCCGAGGATTGAGCTTGTGACTGGGAACAGAAAGCAAGGAGTACCAGCAGGCTTAAGATGTTTTTCATGTTAGCGAGAATTTTTTGTGTGAAAAAATGTAGTAATCATCTTTATGACACAAAGATGGCGGAGAAACTGAGGCGGGCGCATCAGTAAGTATGGGTAATGTGATTACGCAGATTTGCGTAATTGAAGCCTGGAACCGGAAAAAAATTACTTTAACTCCTTTTCCAGTATGCGCTGCAGTTCTGTGATCAACTGCTCGGCGTAGGCGTAAATGTCCTCCTTTTCCTTGCAGAGGCTGATGAAGACGAGCAGGAGGTTGTGGCTTTCGTAACCAAAAAGCCAGTCCTCGTCGATGACCTTGAAGGGCTCGATGCGCAGGCGAGTGACCAGCTCTGGGGCAGCCAGGCCCATGATGACGTCGAAATGGTTGCTTTCCACCCGGTTGAGATAGGTATAGCGCTCTTCCAGGTTCTGGAGCCGCAGCACGATCTCCCGGTTGCTGATCAGGGGCAGCTCCCCGCTTTGGATCAGGGTTTCGTAGAGATTACTGTTGCGGTGAAAATCGGAGTAATAGCGGGTGTCATAGAAAATATGGCCCAGGGTATCCGATAGGTTCCGGTTGTTTTGGAGGATGATCTGGCTGCCGTACTCGTACTCCTTCTGATAATAGGTATTGTATGCTCTGTTGAGCCGGATGCCTTCCAGGTCCTCCTCCAGTTCCTGCTGCAGGTTGGCATAGTATTGCTGTTCCCGCTGCCTGTCCTGGATGTTCTGGTTCCAGCGGTCGAGCAGGAAGGGGATGGAAATGCCCAGCGCTACGATGAGAAACTCGTAAACATAGTGCATCCACTCCAGCCTTACCCTTTCCATTATCGTCCGTTGTCCGGCTAAACTATCTGAAGGCGGGTTTGATGGTCTTTCCACGGTGGGCATGGCGCAGCGGTTTTCGGGTAAATATCCATAAAAAATACGTCACCTGAAAACTGCTGCGCCCTTTCTGAAATGCAGCATACAGCTTACAACCACTCCACCAGCGGCAGGTCCTGGCGGTGGGGTAGCAGATCGTGTTTGGGGAACATGCGGAAGCCGTATTCGTATACGCCGGCAAGTTTGGGGTCTATCGTGCAGCGATAGGTAGCGATATGGCCTTCCGTTCTTTCCAACGCCAGTTCCTCTCTGAATTGCAGCTCCAGCTCCGATTCGTTCAGCCTGCGGAAGAAAGCTACCTCCAGGCCGAGGTGCTTGGCCTCGATGCCGTTGAGGTGCAGCCTGATGGTGGCCGTAAAAGGCTCTCCTACGGGCAGGGGCTTGTTGTCGGTATCGAAGATATCAGCTTCCAGCAGCTGTACTTCCCCCCAGTGCTGGCGCATGGCGGCCTTCCATGCCGCCATCTGGCTGGCCAGGCGGTATTGGCTGGCGCGCAGCTTAGTGCCGCGCTCGAACAGCTTGTCGTAGAAGCGCTCGAAGTAGTGGTCGAGCATGCGCTTCATGGTGTAGACGGGCGCCACCTCGGCGATGATGTTCTTGATATAACTCACCCACTGCTGCGGGATGCCGTTCTCATCGCGTTGGAAGTAAGCGGGGATGATCTCGTGTTCAAGCGTATTGTAGATGGTTTCGGCGTCCAGCTCGTTCTGCAGATGCTGGTCTTCATAGGTGCGTTCTTTGGACAGCGCCCAGCCGGCGTCGGGGCGGTAGCCTTCGGCCCACCAGCCGTCGAGCACGCTGAAGTTCATCACGCCGTTCAGCGCTGCCTTCATGCCGCTGGTGCCGGACGCCTCTTTGGGGCGCGTCGGCGTGTTGAGCCAGATGTCGACACCCTGGACCAGCAGTTTGGCCATTTCCATGTTGTAGTTTTCCAGGAAAATGACCTTGCCGATGAATTCCGGCCGCTTCGACACATTGCTGATGTGCTTGATGAGGTCCTGGCCGCCGCCGTCGGCGGGGTGGGCCTTGCCGGCGAAGAGGAACAGCACCGGCCTGCCGCTCTGGTTGACGATCTCCGACAGGCGCTCCAGGTTGGTGAACAGCAGATGCGCCCGTTTGTAGGTGGCAAAACGGCGGGCAAAGCCGAGGATCAGCGCACCCTCGTCGATGGCGTTGATCACTTCGAAAATGGCCCGCGGGTTCTCACCCCGGCGCAAAAGGTCTTTTTGCAGAGTACCCTTGACGTAGGCGATGAGCCGCTGTTTCAGCTTCTGCCGTATAGACATGATCTCACCCGGAGCTACGTTATGGATCTTACGCCAGTAGGTTTTATTCGACTGGTCGGACAGGAACTTGACCCCAAATTCGCGGGTGTACAGCTCATTCCATTCCGGGGCGATCCAGGTGGGGTAGTGCACGCTGTTGGTCACATAACCGATGTGCAGCTCCTCGGGGTTGTAACCCGGATATAGCTCGTTGAACATCTTCTGCGACACTTCCCCGTGCAGCTGGCTGACGGCGTTCACTTCCTGCGACAGCCGAATGGCCAGATTGCTCATGGAAAACAGCTCACTCGGGTTGTGCGGGTGCGTTTTTCCCAGGGCGATGAACCGCTGCCAGTCGATACCCAGTTGGGCGATGTACTCCTGAAAGTAGGTGCTGAGCAGGTTGGGGTGGAAATAGTCGTGGCCCGCCGGCACAGGCGTGTGGGTGGTAAAAAGGCTGGTGGCCCGTACGACTTCGAGGGCCTCGTCGAAAGTGAGCTGCTGTTCCTGGATGTAGTTGCGCATGCGCTCCAGGCCGTTGAATGCGGCATGGCCTTCGTTGCAGTGGTAGATGTCGGCTTCGATGCCAAGCGCCTTCAGGGCCCGGGTGCCGCCGATACCCAGCAGGATCTCCTGCCGCAGGCGGTGCTCATTGTCGCCACCGTAAAGCTGGTGCGTCAGCGTGCGGTCTTCCCAGCTGTTCTCGTCGAGGTCGGTATCCAGCAGGTAGAGGGAAATGCGGCCGACTTTCAGCTCCCAGAGCTTGGCGAAGGCCAGGCGCCCCTTCAGTGTTATGCTCAGCTTGATCCATTCTCCGTTCTGGTCAAAAACGGGTTGGATGGGTAGCTTGGTGAATTTCTGGGCAGGATAGTTGTTTACCTGGTCGCCGTGCAGGGAGATGGCCTGCTGGAAATAACCGTAGCGGTAAAGCAGGCCGATGCCCGTCATATTGACATTGCAGTCGCTGGCTTCCTTGAGGAAATCGCCGGCCAGTACGCCCAGGCCGCCGGAATAGATATGCAGGGAAATGTGCAGCCCGAATTCCATGCTGAAATATGCAATGCGGGGCGCGTCCTTGGCCGGTTTGGCCTTTTTTATATATGCTTTGAAAGTCTTGTCGACAGCTTTTAGCCGGGCCATGAAGTTCTGGTCGGCAAGCAACTCCTTGGTGCGGGTTACGCTCAGCTCGTCGAGCAGGGCAATGGGGTTGTATTCTACCGCTACCCATAACCGTTCATCGATGGAGCGGAATAGCTCGATCGCTTCGTTATTCCAGGACCACCACAGGTTGTTGGCCAGCTCGCGCAAGGGCGTGAGCTCGGCAGGCAACTGCGATTCAATGAAAATGCGCTTTAACTTCTGGCGGCCGTCTTTTAATTCTCCGATCATTGTCCTGTTATTTTTCAGGACGCAAATGTAGGACTATTTGGGGGTATGGGATAGGAATTCTTGTGGAAAATACACTAAGGGGTTGCCGGACTGGAAGCCCAAAACTCCGATGGGAGCTGCAGCTTAAAACCACCCTCCGGCCAGCGCGCACAGGTATAGCCCATACAGGGCCAAAAACAGCACCCCTTCCCAACGTACGATGCGCCTGCCCTTCCCAACAAAAAGAAAAACAAAAAGCAGAATGCTGGCCAGTATATTCACAAGGATGTCAAACTGGGCTTCAGGTTGGATGGGAAGTGGAGAGATCAAGGCCGTAAGGCCAAGGATGAAGAAAACATTGAAAATATTGGAACCTACGACATTCCCAATGGCAATATCTGTGTTTTTCTTTCGTGCGGCGATCACCGATGTGGCGAGCTCGGGCAGGGAAGTGCCGATTGAAACGATCGTCAGGGCAATCAGGCGCTCGGAAATGCCCAATAGCCGGGCTATGTTTACGGCGCCTTCTACCATTAGCCGGCCACCTATTACCAAAAGAGTTAGGCCCAACAGGATGAATAGTAAGGATTTAAATGTACTGTAGCTTTTTACTTCAAGAGGGTCGCTCTCTTTGGTGCTGCGTGCCAGCTGGAAATTGTACACCAGGAATATGATGAAAAAGAACAGGTAGATAATACCGTCGGCTCTTGAAATTGTGGATGCAGGAGCCGCGTCCAACAGCCGGTCATTTGTTGTGGCGAGGATTACCAAACCGGACAATAATGCCAGCGGGATCTCTATCCAGGTCGTGTTGGATTTGACTGCCAGTGGGTATAGTATGGCGGAGATGCCCAGTATCAGGAATATGTTCAGGATATTGCTGCCCACTATATTACCCAGGGCAATATCTGTATCGTGTTGAATGGCAGCAACGAGATTGACCGACAATTCAGGTGCAGAAGTGCCAAATGCGACTATGGTCAATCCGATTACAATGTTTGGCACCTCCAGCCGTTTGGCCAGGGCTGCCGCTCCGTCTACCAGTTGGTTTGCGCCAAAGGCCAGTAGGGCCAGGCCGACGAGAAACACGATGAAATTGAGCATATAATACCTATTGAGGAAAAACTCAGTCAATCACCGCGTCGTGGAACCCCGCCCGCTTCCAGCGGCCTTCTTCCACGACCCAGAACTGGCTGGTACGGTAGGCGGCGTCAAAAGGGGCTCTGTTCTCCAGGCCGTGCACGACGATCCTGTTGCTCACAACGGCTGCCTGGCCGTACAGCCGCACCTTGACATCCAGCATCTCGTAGTTGTCGATGGCCAGCAGGCCCTTATCGATCTGCTCTTTTTTGCTGCGCACCTTTTCCAGCCACTCTTCTTTGCCGATGGGCGGCAGGTTGTCTGTTGTATGCAGGTAGCTGGCAGTGATCATAGTGTCCAGCGTTGCCACATCAGCCCTGGCGAAGGCAGCTTCAAAATCGTGGATGGCCTGTCGCAGTTGCTCGGCGCCGGTGGGTACGGTGTCAGGGGCAGCCTGGCCACAGGAGAACAGGCCTGTTAGGGCGAAAACAAAGAAGAGGGGCGAAAAAAGGGCAGTATAACGTTCGAGCTTCATAATGCATGGGCTTGGCAGATAAAGGGCGGGCCTAACGCCTCAATTGGTTGATATCCTGGATGTCTTTCTTGAATCGTTCGGTCAGGTCGTGGACGAAGCCTTTGATGGCCGCTTCTTCCCTGGAATCGATGCCGGCGCTGGCGTAGGCCACCCTTTCCAGCATTTCGACCAGGAACTGGTATTCGGGGTCGGGGCCGTTCTCCCTGCAGCGGTCAATGACCTTTTTGTAAAGCTGTTCGGGGGCGTTCCGCTTGCGGCGTTCGTAGTCGAACGACCATTTGATCTCCCTGCCCTTGGGGTGGGCCATGAGGATCTCTTCCAGTTTCTCCACCTCTTCGGCCTGGATGAGCCCGTCGGAGCGGGCAACCAGATAGGCCAGTTCGCCGAAGGCGTCATAGATTCTTTCTTTTGGCGTCATAGATAAGCGCTGTTTTGAACCTCTTTCAATATACTAAAAACCCCGGCTCAAGTCCAGCTACTTCGACAAACGGTTGTATTTCTCCCACGATGGCAGCGCTCTCTCAGGGCTGGAAGATCAGCCAGAGCAGGTACGCCAGGTAGAGCATAATGAAAAAGATGCCTTCCCAGCGCTCCAGCCGCCGCCCCTTGCCGATGAAAATGAATATGAAAAGCAGGGCGCTGGCCACGATGTTGGCGAAGATGTCCATCATGGCCCCTTTTGCCAGAGGGATAGGGTATACGACAGAAGAAAGCCCCAGGATCAGAAAAATGTTGAAGATATTGGAGCCGACGACATTGCCGATGGCCAGGTCGGTGCTCTTTTTTCGCGCAGCTACGATCGAAGTGGCCAGCTCGGGCAATGACGTGCCGATGGACACGACCGTCAGGCCGATGATGCGCTCCGACAGGCCTGCCAGGCGGGCCAGGGCTACGGCGTTATCAACGATCAGGCGGCCGCCGAATACCAACAACGCCAGGCCTAATATGATGAAAAGGATGGCCTTGGGCACCGAATACAGCTGGGTTTCCAGCTTTTCTTCTTCATTGCTGCCCCGGCGGGCAAGCTGAAAATTATAGACCAGGAAAATGATGAAAAAGAAAAGCAGGATGATCCCATCCGACCGCGATATGATGCCCTGTCTGTTATAGTCGAGCCAGGGGTCGGCTACCATGGCCAGCACTACCAGCGCCGACAGGAATGCCAGCGGGATCTCGATCCAGGTAGTATTGGATTTGACGCTCAGCGGTTTGATGAAGGCTGAAATACCCAGAATGAGCAGGATGTTCAGGATGTTGCTGCCGATGACGTTGCCCAAAGCTATATCAGTGCTGTGCCTGGCGGCAGCGATCAGGTTGACCGACAATTCCGGCGCCGAGGTGCCGAATGCGACGATGGTCAGGCCTATGACGATAGGAGGAACGTTCAGCCGCATCGCCAGGTCGGAAGCGGCATCCACGAGCTTGCCGGCTCCGTAGATCAAAAGGACAAAACCGGCGGCTAGTAGCAGGAAGTTTAACATGTTCTCGTCTTCATAAGGGCTTGTTTGGAGGCCGGATTTGATAGCGAAAAGTGGCCTTTTTTAGCTCAAAGGCTGGCCTCCAAACAAGCTCTAAGGCGCGCAAAGTTAAAAAAAGAATGACTCATTGCCCCACCAATACCGGAATTCTGACCCGTTTGAGGATGGGCTTGCGCACCACTGTTTTTTCACGCAACGGCATTTCTTTCAGCTCGGTATGATATTCGTCTTTGTAAACCCGCGATTCCACTACGGCAATGACCTTGACGTTGACGTTGATCCCTTCCACGTAATTGTCGTTTTCCAGCTTGATAGCATAGCGGCCCTGGGTATAATTATCCACACGCCCGTAGCCCACTACGCTGTTGCCTTTGTTCAACAGTTCATACGCGCCGTTTTGTTCGCGCAGGACCTCGTATTTTACATTTTCACCTGAGGGCGGGTTGCTGAAAGTGGAAACGCCTTCGATGGCCAGCAGCGCCAGCGCGCCGTAACCACTGGAGATCATGCCGGCGCTGATGGCGCCGGTAGTGACGCCCTTGGCGATCCGGGCCAGGGCCTTCACATTGGCCTCATCCAGCATTTTCTTCCCCTCTTCTCCGGTGCCGACCCAATAGGCCCAGGACACCACCTCTGTGCTCTGGTAGGGCTCCTTACGGTTGGGTTCGTAACGGGCCTGCGGCAAATCGAAAGTGACGTAGGTTTCGTTATCGGCTCCCATGTTGGTGCGGGAGTGCACGCGTTCCACCTTTTCCAGCAGGGTGACGGCCGATGTGTCAACCCTGGCCAGCACGCGCCGGCGCTGGCGGGACTCTTTCAATTCGGAGCCCTCGGTCAGGGTCTCTGATTGTACTTCATACGTAGTGTCTACCCGCTCTTCCCATCTTACCGCCGGGTTGAAATTGGCGGACGCCGCACTGGCCGGCAGCCGCTGGATATGGAGCTTACATACCGCTTTTTTCAACAGGGCCGTATTGCGCAGGTAAAAACGGTAAATGCTCCGGCTGTATATTTTGAGGCGCTTTTCCTTCATGCCCGATACATCGTATTCCAGGTAGCGGGAATTGTCGGGGTATTCCTCGATCTCAAAGGTGCGCAGGCCCTTGCCATCCACTATTTCAAGCCTGGCCAGCAACTCGTCGCCTGCTTCAAAGCCGTAGTATACCGCTTCTTCACTATTAGCGCTTACCTCGATCGTCAGTTCGGCAACGGTGATCCACTCCTGCCCCAAAACGGGTAGGGTGAACAGGCTGAGAAGGAATAATGGGAGTCGGAACATTGGTCGAAAGGTTATAGGGTTAAAACATCGAAAAGTACGTCGCACGTCAGCACGTCGCATGTTGGTATGTTGGGCGCAACGAAATGCCAGAGGCCTGAAGCGCCCGGCCGGGTGTTCCGGATCACCCAATCACCCCGTCTCGCGTCACCTTGTCACCCTATCGTCGGGCTTGCATCAGGTGTAAAACTTCCTGTGCGCAGCCCCATGATACGGTGTAGCCGGCACCCCCGTGGCCATAGTTGTGGATGACGTTGCGGCCGGCCTCCCGTTCGCAACGGATGGCCGGCCTTTTGGGGCGCAGCCCGACGGCAGCTCCCAGCACGGTGGGGGTATCGATGGCGGCATCCAAAGCGCGGCATCGCTGGAGGATCAGTCGAGTGTCCTCTTCCGAGTGTTCGAGCCGGTAGTCGTGGCTGTAGTCGGTTCCGCCCAGCACGATGTCGGTGCTACGCACGATGATATAGGCCAGCTGTCCTTTTACCCCTGAGAACACCATGCTGCGCACCCCCTCTTTTTTGGCAGCCCGCAGCACCTGCCCTCTGATGGGGTACAGGCTGTCGTCTGAGAACAGCTGCCGGGCGCCCAGGCCTGTACAGTTGACCACAGTATGGCCCTGCTGCAGCAGGCTGTCCACTTCCAGTACTTCCCGTATGGCCAGCTCGCCACCGCTACGAAGGAAGCGGGCCTGCAGATAAGGGAGGTATACCGGCGTTTCCGCCAAGGGCACCCGTGCCAGATAGCCCAGGTTGAAACCCGGCGGCAGTTCTTCCGCGCTGGCCTGGCGGACGGCGCCCTTGGGCAAGCCTTCCTTCCAACTATCATCCTGGCCTTCGGCCGATAATACCAGGAAATCCACCATCGAAACGCCAGTGCCGGGCAGGCCCGCCAGTTCCTGGAACACCAGGTATGAGGCCGCGCTCCAGCGGTTGGCCATTTCCACGGGCTCTGCCTCGTAGGGGAACCAGATAGCTGCCGCCACGGCCGAAACCGTTTGCGCCGGCAACTCGCGGGCCAGGATGCGCACCTGATAGCCGGCTTCACGGAGCAGGATGCCCGTCGTAAGGCCGGAAACGCCGGCGCCTAGAATGGTGATCTGAGCCATAGCACGGGACAGGTTTTGCAAGCCCGGGAAAGAGCATCAGGTTTAACCGCCTACCCGAAAAGTGCGGACGATATCATGTGCAATGCTTGCCTCCATCACGCCTTCCCTTTCCAAGGGGCAGTCGCCGAAAAATATGAGGGTAAAACATTTGCCGCCCTGTAAGGCCTTATAGGCGTAAAAAGCGTTTCCATCATGCAGGCCATAGCCCTTGATGTATTCGTAAAGGTTGAATTTTTCCTTCCCGTCATCGGATGTTACCGATACGCCGTCATTTTCGGAAAAGGCGAGCGCCTTACAACCTTCTTCTACTATGACCTGCATGGAAGAAGGCGTGCAGAGGCTATCGGGGGCAGGCGGGAAGGCTACCTTGATGGTGTTGCCATTATCCATCACGGTAGAGCCTATGGGATAGCTGAAGCGCAAACCTGCCCTTTGGCTGGCATACCGCACCATACCGCTCCTTACGGCCATTCTTCCGGTAGGAGATAAAGAATCAGCTTTGGCTGTGGCCGTTTCCGTTGTTTCGCCCGTATCGGCGGCATCCCGTTTGCAGGCAATGGCGAAAACGAGCAGCAGGGACGAGAAGATCAGGGTGTATTTTTTCACTTTTTCCATTTTTGGGAGGCAAATATACGATCCCTGGCTTATCGCTTTAACCAGTGCTCCATTTTTTCCATCCATTCTACCTGTTCCTCGGTGTCGGGCACTTCCACTTCGCGCTCCCGGCTGATTAGGCTAAAGGCTTCATCGGCCGACAGGCCTTCGCGCAGCAGCATGCCGGCCACCACCAGCGATGCCCGGCCGATGCCCATCCGGCAGTGGATGGCCACTTTTTCACCCTTGTGTATCTTCTGCAGGAGCGTATGCAGCAGGCCTAGGAAGCTTTCGTCTTTGCGGGGTACGTTATTATCCTCTATCGGGAAGTTGATGTATTCAATGCCAACGCGGTGGCACCATGCTTCTTCATCGCTCAACCCTAATTCTTCGGTTTCGCTGTGCTCGAGTAGGGAGACGACGGCGTTGATGCCTCTCATTTGCAGGCCCCGGATCTCGTCTTCGAGCCAGTCTTCGCCGCGTGGCCGGGCCATCATGCCAAGTTGTTTGGGGCCTATACTGCCGTATTCAATCCAATAGATCTTTGTCGTTACCATTGGCTTAGCATTGTACATGCAATATACTTTGTGCAGTAGTACTATCCTAATGCGCGGCCGTTTTTCCTTACGTGGCTACCTCAGGGCTGGTTTCCCGGGCAGGAACCAGGAACCCGGTGCCAGGCGGGCAGGTGGGTTGGCTGGGGGAGGGGGTGAACGCTGGGTTTGCAACCAGGTCAATCCTTGATAAAAACGTAAGGCGTAAACTCGATAAAATCATTGACGGTGAGCGTCAGCCGTTTCACTTTGCCCGCCTCTGTTTCGAACGGCCATGCTTTTACACCATACAGCGGGTTGCTGTAGGTGCACAGAAAACGGTTGCCACCCATGGGCTCCAGGCGGGCGCTCAGCTTGGGGTGGTGTTCAAAAGTGACTGTCAGGCCATTGCCCTCGGGTTTCAGCGTAATATGGCCGTAAATCTCATTGGTGTACCGGCCGGCGTAGGCTTTAACAGGCAGCGAAGGCTCGTGCCCGGTTGCCACCGAGTCGCGAAGCGCCTGGATCGCCTGGGCCTCGTTTTCGGTATTGCGCTGATAGTAGCCGAAATAGGCTTTGCTGTAATCGCGGTAGGGCAGCCCCAGAAAGGCATCGACGATCTCCCACTTGAGGGCTTCGTAGAAATAATTCTGGTCCGTATTGGTCAGCACCACGACGCCCAGCTTTTCTTCCGGCAGTAGCGTCACCGACGTTACGAAGCCATCGATGCCGCCCGTATGAGAGATGATCTCTTTGCCTTCGTAATCCTGCAATTGCCAGCCCATGGCGTAAAGGCCGTAATGAGAGGTGTTGAAAGGATGCCCTCGCCTGCCCATGATAGACTGTGGCTGGCGGGTGCGGCTGATGGCCGCCGCCGGGATCACCTCTTTGCCCTTGTACATGCCTCCGCCCAACTGAGCGATCAGCCAGTGGCTCATGTCTTCAATGGAAGAGGAAATGGAGCCCGCCGGAGCGATGGCGTCCAGCTCGCCGTAAGGGATCGCCATTAGCTTGCCGTCGTATATAGTATGTGCACTTGCGCGGTTGGTGGCCCCGTTGATCTCGGTGGCCAGTGCCAGGGTGCGGTTCATCTCCAGCGGTTCGAAGATGCGCTTGCGCAGCGTGGCCGCCCAGCTGTCGCCACTGATCCGCTGGATACACTCGCCGGCCAGCAGGAAAGCGGCATTGCAATAGCCCCACCTGGTGCGGAAATCGTACAAGGGCGTTATTTTTCCGAACTTTTCGACAACCTGCGCCGACGTCAGGCCTGAATCGAAATACATGAAATCACCCTGAAAGGTTTCCAGCCCCATGCGGTGGCAGAGGAGGTCCGTCAGAATGGCATTGTCGGTTACCCAGGGGTCTTTCATCCTGAATTCGGGCAGCCAGCGCTTCACGCGGTCGTCAAGCGAACAGAGGCTGTCCTGCTCGAGCATGGCCAGCGCGGTAGCGGTAAAGGCCTTGGTATTGGAAGCGATCATGAACAGAGTGTTCTCGTCCACTTTGTCCGCTTGGCCCAACTCGCGCAGGCCGTAGCCTTTGGCCACTACCAATTGCCCGTCCTTGACGATGCCTACGGCAACGCCCGGTATTTGCCATCGTTCCAATGCAAGCTTTACGTAGCTGTCGAGGCTGTCGGTGACAAAAGCCGGTAGGGGCGCGGCGGCCTGGGCAATGGCAAAATGTGCGATGAGCAGAAAAAGGAAAGTTTGGAAAAAAGGTATCCGCTTCATGAAAGTCCAGTTTTGTTTGATGGTAGTATGCTGCCTGTTCCACAATCGGCAGTTCTCATGTTACCGGCACTTCAGGTTGAAATAGGCTTTGTTGGATTCCATTTCGTTGGGCTCCAGTACTTTCAGCACCTGCCAGTACCGGTTGTAAACCTTGCCCGAAGCACCCAGGCGCCAGGTTGTGCGCACGGGTTCGGTGCCGGCGCCCTTGAATGTCAGTTGTTGGATTGGCCCCTGTGCGCCATCGCTGCGCATGAAGCGATACGACACCGTGCCGGGGCCGTCGGCCGTGATCCGGCCCAGGAAGACGATCTCCTGCGGGCAGTCGCCGCTAAAATCTGCCGGCCCGGCCTGCAGGCGGATGGCAGTGACGCGGGGCCCATGAGGCTGTTGCTGTTCATCAGGCCGGGCAGGGTGCTCTTCCATCCGCTGCTTGACCCTGGAAATGAGATCCTCTACTTCCTGTTTGTCATCACAGCTTTCCAGGGCTTTGTTCAGCAATTTCAGGGCGGCGTCGTAATCGCCGAGCCTGTTGCGTTCGCTGGCTTCCCGCTTTAGCGCCAGGCAGGCGTCAGGCTTGTTTGCCGGGGTATTGGGTTTCCGGCCCGAAAAGTGATAGAGCAGAAAGGCCGTGGCAATGGCCAGTGCGGCCAGCAGGAGCACCAGAGAAATGGGGAAAGCCTTTTTTTGCGGTTTTTCTGCCCTGCTGCGTGGCGTGCTGTGCGTATCGCTGTCTTCCTCCACCCATTGCCCGCTTTCTACATCGGACAACAGGTCCAGCAGGTGGCCCAGCAGCCTGTTCTGCCGCATTTCGATCTCCGAAGCATCGGAGATGTATTTGCGGGTGTCGGTTTCGAGCTTGCGCTGCTGCGCGCTGATGGAGATCAGCTCGTCGCGCAGTTCCGGCTTGCCGGCCGTTTTGGCCAAAGCGATGAACGATTGTATGGCTTCCGGTATGCGGCTTTCGGCAATGAGCCCGCGGATGCTCTCGATCTGGGCTTTGAAGTGGTTGATATCCATTGGGGTTATTTGTTGTTCGTTATCGGTTGATCGTTACCCGTAGTTGTCGGTATCGTCTAGGGCCAATATACGGAAAAAAGGTTTGCCAGGCGTCCGGCGCATTGGGTTGCCGGGCTGCTGTTTCATTCGAGGCCGAAAACCCGGTGCAGCATAAGCTCCAGGTATTGCTGGTCTACCTCATTGAAGGAGTTCTCAAGGGTGCTGTCGACATCGAAAACGGCGATGAGCTCGCCTGCGGGGTTCAGGACGGGCACGACGATCTCGGAGCGGGAGTTGGGGTCGCAGGCGATGTGTTCGCTTTCCTGCTCGAGGGCGTGGGTATCCGATACGAGCTGCGTTTTTTGCTCCCGCGCGGCTTTGCCGCATACGCCTTTGGAAAAATCGATATGCAGGCAGCCGAGCGTGCCCTGGTAGGGCCCTACCGACAGGCGCCCCGGGCCGCTTTTCAGATAAAAACCCACCCAGTAATAATAGGGAAGGTAGGTCTTCAGCAGGCAGTTGATGGTGGCCATTTTCAGGGTGGTATCCTCTTCGCCTTCCAGGTTGGCCTCTATGGCCTGTACGGCCTGTTCATAGGCTTCCCGCTTATCGGCTTCGCTGAGGTTGAGGGAGGGTTTGATGAAGTAGGGCATTTCTGCGGATGCGCTCATTGGTTATGTCTGGTTTATCGCCCGGGTGCTCCAGTTATACAGGGCAAGGGCTAGGTGGGTATATGAATGACTTCGCTCATTGACAGTTTCAAAAATAAGCATTAACTCCAAGCAAATTTGAAAACGATCAAATTATGAAAAGGGTTTTGATTTGGCCGGTGGCAGCCATGGTGTTGGCCGCGCTGGCCGTAAGCTGCATCAAAGACGAAGCCCTTGACTCCGTCTCTTACCCTGAAAAACAAACGACGATTACGGTACCAGCCCCTCACCTTGAATTCCGCAACGATCCTTCCACCCCCACTACACCTGAAGAACGGGCAGCGCTGATGGCACTCTACAATGCTACCGATGGCGATCACTGGACAAACCATAATAACTGGGGTAATGGCGACCCCTGTATGAATTCCTGGGACGGCGTGCACTGCTCGCAGGGAAAGGTGGAATTGCTGTTACTGGAAAATAACAACCTGGACGGTACGATACCAGCTTTGATCGGGGATCTGGTTCATCTTCGGCAACTGGCGCTGCATAATAACCAGCTCAGTGGAAATATCCCTCCTGAATTGGGAGGCCTGACGCAGTTAGAGAACCTCAACCTTTCTTTCAATGCATTGAGCGGCTCAATTCCAACAACGCTGTGCGGCTTGCCCGGCTTGTCCGGGCTCTTTCTTGACGACAACCAACTGTCAGGTAGCATCCCTCCGGAGATAGGCCAATTATCCAACCTACAGGTGTTAAGGCTGCATGGCAACCAGCTCAGCGGCAGCATTCCGCCTGAAATTGGCAGCCTGGCCAAACTGGAAGACCTTTGGTTGCAGGTCAATCAATTGAGCGGCCCAATACCGGGGGCGTTCTGTAATCTGTCCAACCTGGTTTACGCAGAATTGGAACAGAATCAGTTGAGTGGCAGTATCCCCGCGGAGATAGGCAATCTGGCCCGACTCGAATGGCTGAAACTTGAGAACAATCAACTTACCGGAAATATCCCTGCAGGCTTCGGGGAGTTGCCAGGGCTGTACCTGCTCTATCTGCACAACAACCAGCTCAGCGGCTGTTATCCCCCCGATATGAAGAACCTGTGTGGGCAACAAGTTACCACCTTCGGCAACAACCTGCCCGATTGGGATGAATTCTGCGCTACTTCTGCCGGGATATGCGACCCGTTGGAAGCTCTGCGTGAAGCCGTTCTGGAGCTTATTGGCGATAGCGTACTGAACGGCCCCAACGGCAACGGGCTGCTCCCTCAGATCAACAACATTGAACGCAAGATAGATCAGGGAAAGGCCAGTGTGGCCATCAGCATGCTCAACAGCCTGATCCAGCATGTGCAAGGCCTGATGTCGGCCGGCATTTTGTCCGAAGCTCAGGGGCAGCTATTGATCGGTTATGCGCTGATGGAAATTGAACTGCTCGGGTGATACATTGAGTGAGGCTAAAGACAAAAAAAACCGTACTTTAGCCTCACTTCAAAAGCCTTCCAAATTTAACCTTATGATGGATAATCACCTGAACCGTTTCCTGTCACTCTGCTTTTTCCTGTTCATTACCGTTGCTGCCATAGCTCAGGGCATGCTTTGGGCGCCGGATGGCAACAGCTATTATGATGCCGAAGGAGGCGCCATCGTCCAGTTCAAGCTCCCTTCGCTCGAAAAAACGGAATTTGTGAGTGAAAAACAGCTCACGCCTGCCGGCGCCAGCGCTTCCCTGGAAGTTGAAGATATGGCATTGAGTGAAGACGGTGGCCAACTGCTCGTCTATACCAATAGCCAGCGTGTATGGCGTTACAATACCCGTGGCGATTACTGGGTGCTGAACCTGAAAAGCAATGCGCTGCGCCAGCTCGGCAAAGGCCTGCCTGCAGCGTCCCTGATGTTCGCCAAGATCTCGCCCGACGGCAGCCAGGCGGCCTACGTCAGCGAACACAACGTATATGTGGAGAACCTGGCCAATGGCAGCATTAAGAAGCTCACCGACAGCAAGGGCCTGCCCAAGCTGATCAACGGTACTTTCGACTGGGTATATGAGGAAGAGTTCTTCTGCCGCGACGGCTTCCGCTGGTCGCCCGACAGCAAATCCATCGCATACTGGCAGGTCGATGCCAATAAGATCCGCGATTTTTATATGGTAAATAATACCGACTCGGTGTACAGCCGCATCATCCCGGTAGAATACCCCAAAGCCGGCGACCCGCCTTCGCCCGCCCGCATCGGTGTGGTGAATGTGGCCAGTGGTTTTACAACCTGGATGCAGCCGCCGGGCGACCCGCAGGAGCACTACATCCCGCGTATGGAATGGACGCCCGACGGGCGGGAGGTCATACTCCAGCAGCTGAACCGGAAGCAGAACGAAAGCAGGCTCTTCCTCTGCAGCCCCGCTAATGGTGAGGCCCGCCTGATCTATCAGGAGCAGGACGACGCCTGGGTCGCCACCAAAGGCGAGTGGGACGATAATATGCCCGGCTGGGATTGGGTAAATGGCGGCAAGGACTTCATCTGGGTCAGTGAAAAAGACGGCTGGAGGCATATTTACCTCATTTCGCGCGACGGTAAGAAGGAAACCCTGCTCACCAAAGGCGATCACGACATGATGTCTCTCAGCTGTATCGACGAAAAGCACGGGCTCATTTACTACCAGTCAAGCCCTCCTGATAAGGCTACCCAGTTTTACCTGTACAGCGTATCGCTCAATGGCAAAGGCGAGCCTAAAATGGTGTCGCCGGCTGAACTGCCAGGTACGCACCTATACTATATTTCTCCGAACGGACAGTACGCGCGATATCGCTTTTCCAACTACTTCACCCGCCCTGTAGTCAGTTGGGTGAACCTGCCGAACCACGTGCCTCTGGCCGGCCAGAAAGATGTGAAGCAGGCCTACGACGCTTCGGGTAAGGATAAGTCCAGATTGGAATATTTCACGGTGACGACCGAAGAGGGCATCACCATGGACGCCTGGATGGCTAAACCCAGCGACTTTGACCCCACCAAGAAGTACCCCGTCGTATTCCAGGTATACGGCGAGCCCGCAGCCGCAACGGTCAAGGACAGCTGGCAGCCCTACCGCGATTTCCTCTATGCCGGCGACATGGCGGCCGACGGTTACATCAATATCAGCATCGACAACAGGGGGACGCCCGCACCTAAGGGGCGCGCCTGGCGCAAGGCTATCTATCGAAACATTGGCCAGGCCAACATCAGGGACCAGGCGATGGCCGCCAGGGAGATCCTGAAAGCACCCTATATGGACACCAGCCGGGTGGCAGTCTGGGGTTGGAGCGGCGGCGGCTCTTCTACCCTCAACCTGATGTTCCAGTACCCGGAGATATACAAGGTAGGCGTGGCCATAGCTCCCGTCACCAGCTCGCTGTTGTACGATAACATCTATACTGAGCGCTATATGGGCCTGCCCCAGGAGAATATGGAGGATTATGAGGCCGGTGCAGCGCTCACCTATGCCAAAAACCTGCAGGGACGCCTCCTGCTCGTGCACGGCACCAATGATGATAACGTGCACTTTCAGAATTCAGAGATGCTGGTGAACGAACTGGTGAAATACAACAAGCAGTTCCAGTACATGGCCTACCCCGGGCGTTCGCATGGCATGAGAGAGGGTGAGGGCACCATGATGCACTTGTCTACTATGGCCACCGAGTTTCTGCGCACCCACTGCCCGCCCGGCGCGAGGTAGGAAAGATAAGTGCCTATGAAAAAGCGCCACGAGCTGTATCCCTATGCCGACGGCAGCCGTTTTGCCGGGCGCCCGGCTGCGGAGGTCTTTGCGGCCATCGCACGGAGCAATACCTGGGCGGGCGAGGAATCCCTATCCGGCACCGGGTCGTCGCTGCAGCAAACGGCCGTGTTGGTTGAAAAACTACCGAAGCTGCTCAGGGAGCTGGGCGTCGACAACATGCTCGACATTCCCTGTGGTGATTTTAACTGGATGCAAACCGTTGATCTCAGCGGTATACAGTACACCGGCGCCGATATCGTCGAAAGCCTGGTGTTGGCCAACCGGCAGCGGTACCGGCACTTGAGCCGCCGCTTCCTCCACATGGACCTGAAGCAGGACGAACTGGGCGCTTACGGCCTGGTTTTCTGCCGCGACTGCCTGGTCCACTTCTCGTTTGCGGATGTTTTTTCCGCCATCGGCAATATTAAAAGCAGCGGTTCCCGGTACCTCATGATGACCACTTTCCCCGCCGAGCCGTCCAACCTGGATATCGATACCGGCGGATGGCGCCCGCTAAACTTCGGGCTGCCGCCGTTCAGCTTCCCACCGCCGCTCATCCTGCTGAACGAACAATGTACGGAAATGGGCGGCGCTTTTGCCGATAAATCGATGGGTGTATGGGCTGTGGAGCAGTTGCCGTGAAGGCAGGTTTGTTGAAATGCGATTGCCCTGTCACGTTGCAGGCATACGGCCTATGCTAAAAAAACTTACCTTTAATAAGTTATTCCCAATAATCACTCAATTAAAAACGAAAAACGTGAAAGAGCTGAAAATTAACCACCTCGCTGTCTGGGCAGGCTTCGTACTGTTGACCGCCCTGGGGTTTCTCTGGTATGGCCCCCTGTTCGGAGAAAAATGGATGGCCATGGTTGGGCTGGATGCGGATAAAGTGGCCGCCAACCCGCCTGGCGCAGGCGTCTGGATCGCCAACGTCATTGCGACCATTGTCCCGATGTATACCCTGGCATGGCTGTTTACTAAGCTGAAGGTGGAATCCGCCATGGCGGGTGCCGGTTATGGTTTTCTCATCGCCTTTTCCTTCGTCTTGTTGAGCACCATGACCAGCGATATGTTCGCCCAGAACCCCTACGGCCTGTCCTGGATCACGGGCGGGTTCAGCCTGGTGGGCCTTACCCTTGCAGGGCTGTTGCTCGGCGCCTGGCGCAAGTACGCGGCATAGTTCCGGTGCAGAGCCTGATAAAAGCCCGGGCCACCATGTGTATAACCAATGGGCATGGTGGCCCGGAACGGTTCACTTACTAACTTTCTTAGCCGTCTTTTTCGCCCATTTCTTCAGTTTGGCTGTTTCGGCATCGGTCAGCTTCATTCCAGGTTCTTTTTCGAGGAATCGGGCCGGCGGCATCTTACCTTTCTCCAGCACTTCCATGATGTGGCCCAGTTTTTCACTTTGCTCGCTGGCCGACATAGTGGGCAACAGGTCCCAGTTCAGCTTGGCCTTTACCTTGTCCGACTGGCCTTCATTGCTGTGGCAGCCATAACACTTGTTCTGGATAATGGCGTTCACCTTTTTCGGAAACTTGATGCCGGCGGCGGCCGGAGCATCTCCGCCCATGCCGCTGGGCTGCAGGATGAGCAATGCAGGCAAAAGGATAAGGTAAAATCTGAGGTGCTTCATTTTTTGAAGATTTACGGGTTATGGAAAAAATAGCTGTCCAAAATACTGAAAAGCGCCAAATATCCAACAACCATAACAGCATGAGGAGCCATCCTGAATATTCGTAGTGATCCACGTTTATGGGTGCTGATAAACGCTCTTTATCCGAAAAATGTAGTAATATTAGGCCATGTCAGATACCACTATCCGCTGTTTTTCCTGTGGCGCCGAAGTGCCTGCCATCGAAGGCCCGGTGCACCGTTATCTGGATTCCGCCCCTGGTTGCTGGGCCCGCTTTACGGAAGTGGCGGCCCGGGAGTACTCCGACGTCAACTTTGTCCGTTGCCACCAGCTGACGGTTGATTCGTATGCCGTACAGCACCCTGGCCAGACGTCGCCACAGGCTATACGGTCGGTGGCCGTGCACCTGGCCAGCTTGTATATGGTGCTGGAACGCAACTTGCCGATCCGGGAGGCCACGAACTTCATCCAGCACCTGGCCGAGCACAAACAGGCTTTCCACTGGCTGGAACCCCCGCAATACATGGGCGATATCACGGTCGTAGACATCTGGAAAACGGAAAACGTACAGGCCCACCTCCAGGCCGTGCGGGCCTGGGCCGAGTCGGCCTGGGCAGCCTGGGCGGCCCATCACGAACAGGTGAAAGCCTGGGCGGCACTGGTGGGGTAGGGGTTCTGGCCCCTGCCATGTACATGGGCCCTCAACGCGCTGTTATAATGATATAAATCCATAATCTCATGAAATCATCACTTCTACTTTCCCTCCTGCTGCTGAGCTGCTTCACCCAGGCTCAAAGTTACCTCGATCACAGCACCCAGTGGGTGGAGACCGAAGAAGCCGAGCCGCTCTTCGAAGGTATGAACAAAGGCCGCTACTTCCGCCTGACCCAACTCACCGGCGATACGGTGATCGACGGCACGGCCTATTATCAGGCCGTCACCCATTTCGACGAATACGAAGTGACCGTTCAGGGCGATACCGTAGACGCCTTCTCCTACGACAACCACTGGTTCCTGCGCGAACAGGACGGCCGCTTTTACAAGATCACACCCAGTAACCACGACGAGCGCCTGCTGTTCGACTTCAACCTCAACGTCGGCGATACAGCCTATATCAACGAAAACTACCACGGCGCCTGGGTCGTTCAGGACATTGCCTTCATGCCGGTCGGAGGTTCCATGCGCAAGGCTTTTCACCTGGCCCGGGAAAACGAGCCGGAAGGGTTTTTCCTCATCGAGGGGGTGGGGTCGAGCCGCGGGTTCTTCAGCGGCGCCACGCCGCCCTGCTGCAATGGCGAGCCTTTACATGAAAGCGTGCTCAATTGTTACGCCAACAGCAACGGGGTTTTTGTTCTGCAGGAATTGCCCGGGTACTGCGAAGAAGAAGCCGTGTCGGCAATACAACCGGCTGTGAAGACAGGCATACGCATCTTCCCTAACCTGATCCGCGAGGAAAAAAGCCTGGCCGTCGAAGGGCTGGAACCCCATTTTACTTATACCTACCGCCTGGCTGGCCTCGGCGGAAAAGGTATCAGCAGCGGCAGCATCGAAGGCAACCGGGTCGGTATCGGCGGCCTGGCAGCCGGGGTGTATTACCTCTCTATTATAGATGGAAAAGGTTATATGCTCCATACGGAGAAGGTGGTGAAGATGCTCTGAGTATACTGTTGATATCCAGGGCAATTTGAAACTCTGTAACCTGAAACCCTGAAACCTGAAACGAGCGAAGCGACTGATGAAATTAACATTGAACAGTCCCGGGCATCAATAGGGCCGCACTGGTGCTTCTGCCAGCATTCCAGGACAAGAAGACCGGTAAATTTTTTATCTTGCTATCCATGGAGCGGAAAGTGAAGATCCACCTCACCTATTGCCACCGGAAGCCCGAGCGCTCGTTTTTCTGGAGGGGTAGGCAGTTCCCGGCCTGCGCGCGCTGTACGGGTATTCATTTGGGGTATCTGAGTATGCCCCTTTTCCTGTTTGGCTGGTTTCACCTTGATCCGTGGTTGTCGCTGGCACTGATCGTGCCCACTTATGCCGACGGAGCGCTGCAGGCCTTCTACAACTGGGAAAGCAACAACCGGCGGCGCCTCGTTACCGGCCTGATGGCCGGCGTAGGCACTATGTCCCTGATCTCCATAGCGGGTAAGGCTATTGGTATGTTTATTCTTCACCTTATAAACTGAAATATCATGGAGCACGAAGACGAAATCCTGGACGCCCCTGAAGAGCACGAGCGAGGGCCGGAAGGAGAGGATGAATTACACATGGGCCTGCGGGTGCTGTCCTTTTGCATCCCCCTGGCCGGTGCGATCATCTATTTTACGACCGACCGCGAACGCTATCCCCACAAGGCACAGCAGGCCTGTTACGCCGCACTGTGGGGTATGGGCGTCAGCCTGTTGCTGAATATCCTGACAACCATATTGGAAGGGATGAGCTAGGGCTGGGCTGGCCTGCAACCTGTAACCCTGTAACGACAACCTCGCCCATGCCCACCGATATCCTCTCTTCTGTTCTCCGAAAGATCGGCCCCAGGGGCTTGATCGACTCATTGGCGGCGGAGCTGAAAAACTCGGAGCTGACCTCTTTGCTGCTGGAAGTGTTTCGCAGAAGGGCTGCCGGTATTTCCCCGCCGCAATTGCTACGCGACTACCGGGCCAACAAGTACGCCGGGCTTGCTGGCCTGGATGTCGTGCAATTTATGGCCTTCGAGCTGGAACTGCTCAAAGCCGCTGCTGAGCAGGGTTTCGAACCTCTTGGCTTTTCCCCCTTATGCCCGCTTGGCACCTGTTCGGCCATAGCCGCCGTTGATCAGAAC
Organism: Lewinellaceae bacterium; assembly: GCA_020636255.1. Classification (GTDB taxonomy): domain Bacteria; phylum Bacteroidota; class Bacteroidia; order Chitinophagales; family Saprospiraceae; genus JACJYE01. Next base: position 608,333 of record JACJYE010000002.1, on the reverse strand, counting down.
AAGGTGATGAGCGCACTAAGGGGCACGGAAGTAGTGGCCGATATCACCAACGTAATGGCCCTGGAGATCGCCCATCGGCGGCAGCAGGACAGGCGCCGGGATACCACCCATCTTTGCGCCACGCACCGGCATGTGCGCACCCAGGTGTTCGACTTTCCGGGGTTTACTCCCCATTTCAAGGTGTTCGGCATGGTAAGCGGCGGCAGGGATACCGGCGGGTATGCTTTTGAAAAGGAAAACCTGGAACGCCACCTGGCCTATTACCTCGGAGTGCTCACCCGTCAGCTGGGTTTAGCCCCATCAGATATTCGCGTCGATCTGTCGGCCATGGCAGGTGAGGAGCAGGACGGCCAATGGCCGGCCGCCTTATACGAACACCAGAGCGCTCAATGGCCCGACATCCGGTTTGCATACCTTCAAAAACCTCAGGAGGAACATCAATACTACAGAGGGCTTCGCTTTAAAGTTTACATCAACGTCCGGAATGTGGCCTACGACATCGCCGATGGCGGCCTGGTAAACTGGAGCAGCCAGATGTTGCAGGACCGCAAAGAGCGGATGTTTATCAGTGGGCTGGGTACGGAGTTATTGTTTAAATTGCAACAGTCAAAAGCAAATTAGCGAATAACAAATAACAGAATATGGCATACAACGAAGAACTGGCTAACCGCGTCAGGGAGGCACTCGCCGGGCAGCCATTCTGCTCAATTATTTCGCGAAAGAGCGTTCTGGCTAAAATTCCCTAAATTACCGGGGCATTGTTTAAAAGCGGCGCTTCCTGCAGCAGGAAAGATCAGAGAGCGCCTCATACAAAATCCAAAAACCCATGCGCATTGAGGTATCCGGCCTGGGCCGTGCGCTGCTTACCAAGAAGGCCACAGGCCTCGAACTTCAGCTTCCCATCGCGTTGTATACCAGCGAAGGGGAAACAGGCATTTCCCTGGAAGGCATAGAACAAACGATCGCCAATACGAAACTGTCTGGCGTGGAGCTGCTCGACACCAATGGCAAAGAGATCCCAAACCTTACGCTGCAACCCAATGCGAGGAATGCCATCATCCTGCATGCTGGCAAACTGCCGGAGGGACTGGTTAACCTTTCCGAAAAGAAACTGAACGCCGGGCTGGAATTCAAATTTCTGTCCGAGAACGGCGCCGAAACTATCATCCCGTTCAGCCTTACCGCCGAATTGACGCCAACGACGGAAGGCGGGCAGTATGCGCTGGCCAATATCCACCTGAAGCGCAGGGCCCGCACCACCTTTTTCCTCAACCTGATCCTTTTCGCCCTGCTCATCCTTATCCTCAACCTGTGGGCGAGTCAGAACAACGATGTTTATAACCAGCTGTTGCCATCCTTCCCCAGTAGTATCATCCTCACCTTCATCGCCGTTTTTCTCGGCCTCAACCTGCCCGAACTGAAGAATATCTTCTCTTCGCTGCGGGCGGCCAAGGATTTTTTCAACGCCTCCGAATTTTACTTCCAGCGCGATACCATCCGCCTGCTCAACAGCCGTATAGCCTCTGGAGTATTGCTGGGCGTGACGGGCCTGGCAGCTTACCTCTTCCTGTGGTTGTTGTTTCCGGTGAACCTGGACAGCGGCAACGAGTCGATCGTGCCTTATGCAAAAGATGCGGCTACGGGCAAGTACCAGATGGTGAAAAATAAAAAGGCCTATTGGAAAGACCTGGGCGATCTTCGGTATTCCATCCGCGGCGGAGCAATCCAAAAGGCATATCCGGAAAACCTGTTCGAAGTAGCCTGCCTGCCCGATATCCGGCTTCCTTTTGGCGCCGCTCTGGGCGCCGCCAGAGCACTGCCCGTCGAGAAGTCATACCAGCTCGACGCCTCCTTTATCGGTTGTTACCGCTTTGATAAAAAACTGAACAACTACACCGTATCGGAGATCACCCGCCGATGTGAAGAGGAAAAAAAAGACTGCTTCTGCAGGATACTCGCCTTTATCCGGAACAACAACACTGAAGGCGGGGAGAGGGAGTCCGACATCCTTTTTTCCGACGGCATTTTCAAAGACCGGAATAACCTCACGGGCCTGACCGACCCGGTGGCCACCCAAATGCTGAGGCCGGTGTTTATCCGCTTGTCCCAGCTGCAATCCGATGCTTTCCCTACAGGTTTTAGCCCTGCGGACAACCCTTTCCTGGAGCAGCTGGTGCGGGAGAGGGATTCCCTCGAGAAGCGCGGTTATGGCCTTACGAGAGATACCCTGGCCCGTTTTATCAATAACACTTATAGCGAGCTTGCCGATGATTACGGCGGCAACGTGGATGTCAGCAAGGCCTTGTACGCCCGGCAACTCAATGCCGTTTGGTCCTTTTGCGCATACCTCGACTACCTTTGCAGAGACGTACAGCTCGAAGACTATGGCCTGGGTGCGTTGCAACTGGCTGGCCCGGCAGAAGCCATGCAGGACAAATTCCTGGGAACAGGCCCGGTGGCAATTGCACACCTGAAATTCCTGCTGCTGGCGCGCTCCAGGCTCAAAGTGGATAAAACCGAACTGGACGCCATGCTGGGCCAGTATCTGGGGAAAACCGGGGCCGAAAAGCGAATGAGCCTGTTTCTGGATGTCATGGGAGGCCTGAACATAGAATTCGACGATAGCCTGGCAGCTATGCTGATGGAGCACCTCAAGGAGCTCCCTCTGGCCGGCGCGCTACCCGACGTGCGCGAGAACATAGGCAGGATAATGGACGGCCTGTATCTGATCAGCACTAAAAGCACGGGCGAAACACTTAAGAACAAATACTACGATGCCGTTCATCAGTATCTGGTAGGCCAGGGCCGGCAAAACGACAGGCTCGATATCGCCATCATTTATCTGGAACAACTGGGCCGCTACGGGCTTAAGCCGGCCGACGCACAGATCCAGTATTTCGAAGGGCTGGTATGTTCCAAATGGGGAGCGGGTAAACGCGAAGGTGCGCCTCCTTACAAGGCCATTATCAGCAAAGATGCCAAACGCCCTACAGACCCCAAATTGCTCGAGCGCGCCATCGCCTGGGATTCCCCCGAATACCTCGACATCTGCCAGCAAAGAAGAGTGGGTGGCTAAGAGCTTGTTTGGAGGCCGCTTTTGGAGATAAAAAGTGTCAATTTTTTGAAGAGACAAGGCGCTTTTTGAAGTTCGTACCCTGAGGTACGGACGAAAAGAGCAACGCAGTATCCTCAAAAAAGGGACGTATTTTAGCCCAAAGGGTGGCGGCCAAACAAGCTCTAAGCGCCGTATCTACATTTTTACTAAATTGGTGGCCTTTGTTCATCCCAACCTTTATCACATGCAAACTATACTAGGCGCCGGCGGCGCCATCGGTAACGATCTCGCCAGAGCACTGAAAAATCACACCACGCACATCCGGCTCGTCGGCCGCAACCCGAAAAAGGTGAACGACAGCGACGAGCTTTTCCCCGCCGACCTCACCGACCCCGTCCAGGTCGATGCCGCAGTGGCCGGCTCAGAAGTAGTATATCTGCTCGTAGGCCTGGAATACAAACTCAAAGTATGGCGGCGCGACTGGCCGCCCTTGATGCGCAACGTTATTATGGCCTGTGAAAAACACGATGCCAGGCTGGTGTTCTTCGACAATATCTACATGTACGATATCGGGCATATCGGGTATATGACGGAAGAAACGCCCATCAACCCGCCCAGCCGGAAAGGCCGCATCCGCGCCCAGTTGGTGCAGATGATCACGGATGAGATCGAAGCGGGCAGGCTGACGGCCCTCATCGCCCGCGCTGCCGATTTCTACGGGCCGGGCGTGCGTTCCAGCGTCTTGCAGGAAATGGTGCCCAACAACTTCCGTCAGGGGAAAAAGGCCAACTGGTTCGCCAGCGTGGAGAAAAAGCATTCTTTTACCTATACTCCCGATGCCGCCCGCGCTACTGCCATACTCGGCAATACGCCCGACGCGTTCAACCAGGCCTGGCACATGCCCACTGCTTCACCGCCCTGGACAGGCCGACAGTTCATTGAAGCTTTCGCCCGGGAAATGGAAGTAGAGCCCCGCTTTATGGTTGTCGGAAAATTCATGCTGCGCATCCTCGGACTGTTCATCCCTATAATGAAAGAGTTCGTGGAGATGATCTATCAATACGACCGCGATTACGTTTTCGACAGCAGTAAGTTCGAACAGCGTTTCGGTTTCACTCCTACGCCTTACGAAGAAGGGGTGAAGGCCGTTGTGGCGGAGCTTCCACCTCGCACCTGATGACTATATCAGAGCACCAGCCCCAGGCCCAGGGACAGCATGCCGTTCAGCGCGTTTTTCCCGCCTTCCTGCCCTTTGGCGGTGTACGCCTTTCCGGAAAGGCGCAGGAGCACCGGGCCCGCCGGCTGCCAGGTTAAACCACCGGAAAAGTAGGGGCCGAAGGAATGGAAAGGCCTATGGGATGCTACCTCGAACGACAGGCCGGCAATGGCCGCCTGGGTGGCGCCGGGCCGCGTGGCCGAATAATGCATACCTAAGCCGGCGAAAGGTTGCAGAGCCCCCCTGCCAAAAGCATAGCTGGCGCCCAGGGCTGCTTCGGTATGCTGTGCCGCCATGCTCAGTTGCCCCTTCAGACTGTATGGCTCGTAAGTCTCAGGACGGAATGCCGTAACCGGGAAATGGGCCGTGATGCGGCTTCGGTACTGCCCGTAGCTTGCCTCGAACCGTAGGTGCGGCATGGCAAATACGCCAATAGTGGCGCCTTTGTACAGGCCGTATTCTTCTTCGAAACCCTCCAGTTTTGCCGGTGCTGAAAGTGCTCCAATAAAGAACTCGCCGCCCAGCTGCTCGAACATCCTTTCCAGAAATGCCGGGTCGCTGTACAGGGCCTGTTGCACCTGATCGATACTGCCGTCGTCAAAACCGATGGCCTCTTTCCTTGCAGGGAAAGGCATGCCGGCCTCAGGCAATAGGAACAAATGCGGATGGCGTGTATGGTAAAGCTTGAAGGCCGCTCCACTGAGGCTGCCCATGGGGCTGAAGAACGTGTTTTCAGCCAGCCTGCGCCTGTGCTCTGCGTTCTGGCGCGCCAGGCCTGCCATGTGTTCGGCGCCCCGGGCCATCTCTTCCTGGCCTTCGGCACGGTATGCTCTTGCTGTTTTTTCAAAAAGCCCGGCGGCTTCATCAAAAGCCTTGGCCTGATCGGCTGCCTCGCTTTCAGTATAACCGCGGTCGTAGGCAGCCTCGGCGGCGGCCTGTAGCGCTGCAGCGGCAGATTGGGCGTTTAGGGAAATGGCGCTGAAAACATTACAGAGAAGTATGATAAATAATGCCTTTTTCATGGCTGGTGGTTTTGGAAAGGGGCGCGGCCTGGGTTTTGCCGGCCTGCGCCCCTTCTGATGAATGAATAGCAAACAGTTACTTACCCCCGTAAAGCTTCTTGAAGATCTTGCTCCACTTGTCGCGTGCCTCCTTACTGCTGAGGGCCTTTTTCATGGCCTCCTCGTGCGTCGTTTTAGGGTTCAGTGCGCGTTCGGCAGCGTAGCGGTCGTATGCGGGGCGGATGGGTTTCGGCAGATCGTCGGGATCGTCGATGTCGTCGTAGCTTACGGCCTGTTCGACATCGGCCAGTACTTTGGCCTGAACGCCCGTCGCTTGAAAACTGCCCCAGAATTGTTCGATACCTGTTTCAAGTTTTTCCTTTTCTTCATCTGAGATGTCCTGCCCATCCTTGTCGGTGGCCGCAGCGTATTGTTCGAGGGTATTGTGTGCAAAATCCTCCATTTTGTATTCGCGGCCGGCCAGGCTTGCCGTGTAGATCCAGAAGGTTTGCTGGATAACGCTTTCCCTTTCCTTGGCAGGGTTGCCGCTGAAGGGAGTCTGTATCGTGCCCTGCAGTTCAGTATATGCCTGGGTGATCCTGTTCAGGGCGTCCATGGCCAGAGATCCGAAGGCAGCAGGGTGCTTGTGGCCATCGATGGTATAGGGGAAGGGGGTATCCGTTCCAGGGAAGGTGGCGATACCACTTCCATCGGGCCGGGGCTTCCACCCGCTGCCGAACGGCGGGTGCTGGCCGGAAGCCGGCAACGGCAGGCTTTCTTCAGGTGTGATCCATTCGGAAACAGGCGGCAATGCTTCATCGGACGGCACGGGTTCGGCAAAGATATCGGCGCAATACCCCTGCAAGGGGATGTCGGCGGTAGCTCCCGGTTCAATGGTGACGGGATCAGAGGCCGTTACAACGTAACTCTGGTATTTTCCCTTGGATGGGATGAAACAGGGGCCCGCGGTGATCGATACAGGCTTGTCCGTCGTATTGGTGACGCTCAAGTCGGCGATATGCCCGGTTGTGCGGCCGGTACCCCTAGGCCGCGCAATGAGCTCGTCGCGCCAGTCCTGCAAGGGCGTAACGGAAACGAGGTCCGGCGAACTGGCGTTCTCAATATCGCCGATGCGGTCGCCGTTCCAGGTCCACCACCAGCGGCGGGGGCGGGTGTTGTCCTTGAATTGCAGGGTTACGCTGCCGCCGATGGCCACTGTGCCGCCGGCATAATCGTGATGCGACGGTGAACCTGATTCCGGGAATTCGGAAAAAACACCCCCGGCTCTGCGGACGCCATCCGTCGCACTGGTAACGATATTGACCGGAACGGTGCCTACTACCAGCTCCATGTGCAGGTCATTGGCCGCTCTGCCTGTACCGTTGGTAAAAGTCCAGGTGCGCTTGTTCTGATTGTTCTGGGCCTGAGTTTGGCCAATGGCCAAGCTTACCAACAGGGCTAATGTCAGGGAACGGGAGAAAATGGTGCTTGCTTTCATGACTTATGTTTTTTGTGATAGAATTGGATTCTGTCGCGCTTGCATCTTATGTTTTGATGCAATTGTTACCACAAGATTAAGCCTGAAAAGCAGGGCCTTCAAGTACACTTATCGGCAGGATTCGATAGGAGAGAAGCCGGGATGCAATACATTTTAAATATAAAATAATGTATATTAAATTGAAATTGAGCAAGTAGGGTCGATCTGATTTTTGTACATAAAAAACTAAGTTTCAGCAGCGCACCTGGGCCGCGACACTAGTTTCGGCGGAGCTTCCATCACGCCCAAGGGGTGTAAAGATATCAGCCACGGGCGCCGCCCGTGGACGGAAGCCGTCGTGGCGGAGCTTCAGACAAGCTCCTAATAACCGACAACCACCCGTTCCACCTGCACCCCTTCCGGTGTCCGGGCCTGGAGGAAATAAATGCCGGGTGAATATGCTCCGAGCTCGAGCACCGGACTGTCGCCGAAGAGATAGCTTTGGTGTTTCAGGCATTGGCCGGTAGGGGAGAAGAGCCAAAGTTCTGTTGGCGCCGGAGTAGGAAGAAGCACCTCGAGCCTGCCGGTAGTGGGGTTCGGGAATACGCTCATCTGCCGGCGGCGCTCCGGTTCCGGGCTCTGGCCGGTAAGCCACAGGGGGGCTACGGTGCTTTTCATAGCGATCACCTGTTCGGCGGTGTTGATGAGCAGCAGGCCCTTTATTTGAGGTTGAACGGGTTGCGCAAGCAGGATCATGTCTTCCATGACGATGATCATAGTGGCCAGCGTCCGGGAACTGGCCAGCGCCGGTTGCCCTTTACCGGAGGCGGCAAATTCGATCTGCCCGGGGGCCGGCGAACGCCAGATGCCGGCCGAATTGGACGTAGCGGCTACGAACATCAGGTCGCCGGGCATAGTATCGGGGTAAATGAGCACCTGTTCTCCGGCCAGCAGCGAATCGGTGAATTCCAGGTTAAAAGCTATGGCTAGTGGCGCAGCGGTAGGCGGAAAAACATCGGGGTTGGGTACGACATACTCCGCCGTCAGGGTGACGGTATCGCCAATGGCGACAGTATCGCGGGAAAAGCGGATGACGAGCTCGGGCAGCTCTTCTACCGGAAAGGTGTCGGACAATGCATAGGCCTGTGGCGGGGGAAAAGAAGCTCCCTGCAGGCTGTCGTAGTTCAGCGCTATAGCGTCGAGGTCGAGGCTATCGATAAAGCCGTTTCCGTCGGCGTCGACGAAACCGAGGTTCACTCCACTCACAGGCAGGAAGCCAGCCCACGGGAAATTGGGCTGCTGAAGCCAGTTGAGCGTAGCCTCAGGCCGGGGCGGGCCCTCCTGGCCATAAGCTACGCCCAGCGGCAGCAGGTCGAGATTATTGGCCGTGCCGTCATTATTGAGGTCGCCCGGAAAAATAACCTGGCCCGACAACAGGCAGGCGGAACTTATGGACAGGAAAAACAGTATAATATTCTTCATTTTTGTACTATTGAAATTCACTGGGCCATGGCCTCATCGTCCCCTTAACCATGCAACCGTGAAACCATGCAACCGTAAAACCTGTAACCCCTGCAACCCCATTTTATGCATCAAAGCAAGCTGATCGAGTTACTGCAAAAACTACCGGCCCGCCAATTGCAGCGTTTCGGGGAGTTCCTGCGGTCGCCCTTTTTCAATAAAAATACGGAAAACGAACTGCTTTTCAACCATTTGCTTGCCTTTGCTCCCGGTTTTGATGCACCTGAACTGGATAAAAGCGCCGTTGCGAAGGCCCTGGAGCTGGACGAACGTGTGCTGGCCTACCGCATGAGCGAGCTGTTCCAATTGCTGGAACAATACCTTCAGGTGGAACACCTCATGAGCCGCCCGCTCGAACAGCAATTGGCCTTGATGGAGGCCTTTGATGAACTGGAGCTTGACAAACACTTCAAGGCTGCCCTTCGAAAAGCACACAAACTGGTGGGGCAATACCCCTATCATGATGGCTTCCTGCTACAGTATCTCTACCGTGCTATAGAACTGGAAAACCGCCACTCCGAGCGCTATGAACGCAATTATCGCGAAGAACTGCAGCGGGCTGCCGATGCGCTTGACAGGGCCTACCTCTCCAATAAGCTCCGCTACACCCTGGAAATGGTCAACCAGGGCCAGATACTGGATATCGACTACCAACTCAACCTGGGAGAAGCCGTACTGCAATGGGTGCAACAACAGCCTTTTGAAGATACGCCCGTCATCCTGGTCTACCTGAATGCCCTGCTCATGTTGCAACAGCCTGAAAACACAGGATACTTTGACAAATTGTATGCACTGTTGCGCGATCATAAAGGTATCCTTTCGCCTGCCGAGCTCAAAAACCTTTACGCCTATCTGCTCAACTACTGCACCCGCCGTATCAACCAGTTTCGCGACGAATCCTTTTATATCCATTTTCTCGAGATCAATGATTGGCTCCTGGAAAAGGGCCTTTTGCTGGAAGACGGCCAGCTGGCGCCATGGCGTTACAGCAACCTCATCACCGTTGGCCTGCGCACCGGGCGGTTCGACTGGGCCAGCAAGGTCCTGCACGAGTACAGGGAATACCTGCCGGAAGGATTTCGGGAAAATATCTACAACTACAACCTCGGGCACTACCTCTACTGGAAAGGAGAATACGGCCAGGCCCAGGTCGTGCTCAACCAACTGGACCTGCGCGACCTGCTGCTAGCCGTGGCTGCTAAAAACCTGCTGGCTAAGATCTATTACGAAACAGGCCAGACGGAATTGCTGCTGTCCTTTCTGGAAGCTTACCGCATCTACGTCTACCGTCAGCCGTTGGCGAAACCGAAGCTGAAAGGCCAGGTGCGCAATTTTATCGAATATACCCGCAAACTGGCCAAACTGGCGCCTTTTGAGGTGGAAAAAAGGAGAGAACTGGCTGAAAGCCTGCCCCCGGCAACCGAGGTGCTGGAACGGGAGTGGTTGGCCAAGTGGTTGATAAGGGATGCCATCCCTTAAGGGATGGCATCCCTTATAGCACTAGCGGGCCACTACGAACTTCTTCGTCAGCTGTTCTCCGTTCGTTACCAGGTGTATGAAGTATACGCCGGGAACGAGGGTGCTGGCGTCGATCCTGGCTTCCTGCCTGCCGGCTTCGGCATTCAGTTGGCGCTGTTCGACCACGCGGCCGGTGATGTCGGCTACCAGAAGCTGCACAGGGCTGGCCTCCGGCAGTACGAATACAGCCGTAAGTTCATCGCGGGTGGGGTTGGGGAATACCGCCAGGCTCGCTGAGCCGGTTTTTACGGTTTCGCCTTCAAGGGTTAAGCCCGGAGTGAACGGGGTGGTGCGGGCGCCACCGGAACATCCGGAGATGACGACATCGTCGATGTAAACCTGGTCGTCGTCAGCAGATGCATCAGCGCGGAAGCGCAGGCGGGTAGTGTTGGTAAAGGTGCCGGTGATCACGACAGACATATTCACGCGCTGGCCATTGGTGAAGTCGGTGCCGTAGTTCAGGTCCTTAACCGTTGTATAAGTAGAACCGCCGTTGGTTGAGATCTGTAGCCAAAGGTCTTCGTTGGCGTTGTCGAAGCTAACGGTAATGAAGGAGAAATCAACCTTGAGTTCCTGATAGGCCGAAAGGCTGAGGTTGCCCGTCGACATCAGCGAGGAGGTGGTATTGTCTCTCAGGCGGATGGAATAGCTGCCGCTGCTGGCATACGTGGTGCTGCTGACCCGGGCACAGTCTGTGCCGCCATCCGTCCAGATACCGAAGCCGGATTCGAAATTGCTGCTGTTGATCGTGCTGTAGGTACAGCCGGTATTACAGGGCGGACAGGATGAACCACCGCAGTCGACGCCGGTCTCGTCACCGTTCTGGATGCCGTCGCTGCAGGTCGGCGTAGAGCCGCCTCCGGCAATGCAGAATGCCGTCGACGCGGAAGTGCCAAAGGCGCCGCCGGAAGCAAGTACGGTATTGTTTGCATCGCGTACGGTATACGAACCCGAGCCGTAGGCGCAGCAGATGCCGTCGCCATAGGCGTCGTTGATGGTGAACGTATAGTTGCCGGCGCTGAGGCTTACCTGGATGTTGATGGTAGAACCATCGGGCTGGCTGCCATAAGTGCCGCCTGAGGCCACCGTTACGTTGCTGGAGTTTTTGATCGTCCAGCTCGTTTCCTCGGGATAGTTGTCAAATGTGATGCTCACCGTCACAGGGCTGGCGTTCGAACAGACACAGGCCGGGCAGGAGGAACCGCCGCAGTCGACGCCGGCCTCGTCGCCGTTCTGGATACCGTCGCTACAGGTCGGCGGCGATACGGTGCCACAGCCATTGCTGCTCAGCAGGCTGACGCGGGCGCCACCGGTATCGAACAATGCACGCATGCGGGTTTTCTGCCCTTGCGTGAATAGGTTCATACAAGCATCATCGGAATAGTCCATATAATTCTGGAACATGTCGGGCTGATCGCCAGTACCGGAATTACAGGAGTTGGGGCCGGGGAAGGTGCAGGGCGAGGCGGTGTAGTTGGCAGCCCCGGCCAGCGGCGTATCGCTGACGAAGTCGTCAACGCTGCAGCCGCCGTCACCCCAGATGTGGCGCAGATTGAGCCAGTGGCCTACCTCGTGGGTTGCCGTGCGGCCCAGGTGGAAAGGCGGCGTAGCCGTGCCGATGGTCCCGAAATACGCATAATCGATCACAACACCGTCGGTCGCTGCGCTGCCACCGGGAAACTGCGCGTAACCGAGCAGGGTGCTGCTCAGGTCGCACACCCAAAGGTTGAGGTAACTGCCCGCCGGCCAGGCATCCTTGCCGCCGGTGGAGTTGAACTTTACATAATCGTTGGAAGAGAATGAGGTCCGGGTCGTCGAGGTGCGGGTAATGCCGGTGGTGGGGTTGCCACTGGGGTCAACCGAAGCCAGGCAAAACTGGACTTCTGCATCCGCTGCCACTGATGCGAACATGCTGGGCGTGCTTGAAGCATCGGCATTGAGCCGGCGGAAATCCGCGTTCAACACTGTGATCTGGCTCTGGACCTGGGCATCACTGATGTTTTCTGCAGTGGTGTTGTACACTACGTGTACGACGACGGGGATCGTGATGACACCATTCACGACACGGCTCGGGTTGTCCAGCAACTGCCTGGCGTGATCTTCGATTTCCATGAGCTTCAACATCCGGGTAGGGTCCAGCATTTCTTCATACTGGAGGTGGTCCATCGTTCCGCAATCGCGGACCTGTGCGAACGGGGAAGTGCTGATGCCTAGCAACAGCAACAAGCTCAAGTAAACGTTTTTTACGCTCATTCGAGGGTTGTTTTAGAGAGTGATAAAATGATGATTAGGTTGTGGTTTACACTTCAGATATCCAGGGTATACCACAAACTCGTCCTTTGCGGGCCATCAACATGAACACCGCATGCCATTTATTGTATTTATTGCCGTTTGTGTTTGTTGATTAAAGAACGGTGTAACCAGGGTTCCTAGGTAAAGAGGATATTGCTTCGGGTGATGGGTTGCCAGAATGTTTGCATTGTCGCTTGTGGCAAATATAGAAAAAAGTTTGGTGTGTGAAAGCAATGGGAGCGTTTTTATTCAGTATAATTTAATGTATTGATAAACAATTGTTTGTGAGAACGGAAGGCGCTCCGTTATATTTTTGCCAGGCACTGCATTGCCATGGGTTGGATTTTTTTCTAAAGTGGAAATGAGTTTGTAGTATCTTTGTTATATAGACTTAAAAGAGGCGTGAGAAGTACTAAATTATCGTTAATTAAGAAAAAAATACAGCCTTTCCCTGGCCTGTAAAACAGGGAAGGGCCTTGTCGCTTTAAAAAAGGCTGGTTTTTTGCTAATTTCTTATTTTTGCCGCACTGCTTCTAATGCCATAACGCCTATGCGTAATACTATTCCGGGTAGCCCCAGCAAGCCATTTCTGAGAGCTTGTTTGGAGGCTGGATTTGATAGCGAAAAGCGTCAGTTTTTTGGTGAGACAAGGCGTCTTTTTGAAGAGCGTACCCAAAGGTACGGTCAAAAAAAGCAACGCAGTATCACCGAAAAAGTGGCCTTTGCAGCTCAAAGGTTGGCCTCCAAACAAGCTCTGAGGCTGCTCTTTACATTGATCCTACTACCGGGTATGCTACCCGGGCTTTTCGGGCAGGATTACAGCCTGCCGGTTCACGAAGCATATATTCCATACCGGGTGCATGACAAATGGGGGTATTGCAGCCCCGAAAAAGCCCTGCTTCTGCCCGCCCGGTACGACGAAGCTGGTTTTTTCCAAAACGGGTATGCCATCGTTAAACAGGACGGTGGTTATCATCTGGCCGATACCACCGGCGCCCGCATTACCGAACGGGCATACAGCCGTATCTCATATACCAGCGGACTCGGTTACGGCCTGCTGGATTCTGTGGGCGGCGTCCCGGTTTACGCCATTCCCGTAGCCGGGCATCTGCAGCTCAACACTATGATCAGAGAAGTGCCGGATGATCTGGCCCTCGAAGAAGAGCGGCCCCGCTCTACCGAAGTGCTGGTGCGCAACGGCGTGTACAAAGAAGAGGGCAAGTACGGCTTTCGCAGCGGCAGGGCCATCCCCGACCCTAAGGGCGGCGAGTTGCAATACGACTGGGATTTTCTCATCCCTCCGAAATACGACTCCCTGCTGGTGCTCGGCCCCAACCAGTTACTGGCCCTGGAGGGTGGCAAATGGGGCATGGTAGGCCCCGACGATAATATTCTGCTGGAAAAAGAATACGAACAGATAAGCTGGGTGGCCTTATGGGGTTCCCGCGCCTACCTGGTTAAACGCGGCGGCCGCTGGGGTATCATCAGCCGGTCTTTTCAGCCGCTGATGCCGATCCGGTACGATACCATCATCCTGAACGGGCAGCTCATCATTGCGGCTGCCGACGGGCAATGGGGTACATTTAATTCCTACGGTGAACCGCTTATCCCGTTACACTACGATTCCCTGTTTTACCTCTTTCCCCGCCAGAAGTGGTTCGCTGTAAAAAAAGATGGCCTTTGGGGTATCATAAACGAGCAGGAGAAACCCATTTATCCCTTTCAATACCGGGCGATCAAGAACGTGCCCGGCGAGTACCTCATCGTGCAGGACAGCCTCGGCTGGGGCCTGATAGACAGCAAAAACCAGTGGGTACTTCCTGCCGCTTACGATGATATCCGGCCTTCTGTTATTGCCGGCGCCCCTCAGCTAATGGGCTTCCTGCTGGATAAAGAGGGGAAAACCGGTTTTTTCTGCCCGGAAGCAAAAAAGCTTATCCCACCAAAATACGAGGCCTTTTACGGCTTTGCCCCCAACAATCTGGCACAGGTGAAAACGGAAAAGGGAATGGGTTATGTAAGCTGGGAAGGGGTGGAGTATTTTGAGGATTAAGGCAGGAATTATGGCATAGGCCGCAATTACGTTTTCCTTTTATTAAATTTATGGGAAAAACCCTGGCCATGAAGAGCGTTCCGCTTCTGTTCATCCACATACTCCTGGTCAGCATCCTGCTGTTTCCCGGATGTATACCCGATGACGATAACCCTATCCAGGATTTCCTGAACGCTGAAGCCCGGCGCTTTGAGAAAGCTCCGGAAACCGTAGGCTTCGAATACCTTCAGGGCGCTTACACCCAGCTGAGCCTGCTGCAGCAATACAACCGGCTATGGGCGCTGGAAGAACTCACTTCCGACGAAGCCGTGCAGGTGCCGGCCGGCTTGGATTGGGATGATAACGGCGCCTGGAGGGAATTGAGCCTCCACAGCTGGGGCCCCGGGCATTTTGCGGTGCGCGACTGCTGGACCGCCCTGATCGGCGGGCTGGGTACGGCCTACAACGCCCTACAGGTGTTCACCCTGGCGGAGCCCTCGCCGGAAGGAGACGAGATCATTGCCGAGTCCAGGTGCCTGCAGGCTGCTTTTAACTACTATTTCATCAGCCTTTTCGGACAGGTGCCGGCTATCGACGAATCCGGCGCCTCGGTTGTGTACAGCAGAGAAGAAGCCTTTAACCGCACCACCGCTATGCTGGAGGACGCCCTGGGAAACCTGCCGGAAAAAACCAGGTTCAGCGATGAACGGGCCCTCTTTAGGATGAACAAGGCCGCAGCCAGGGCCCTGCTGGCACGGCTTTACCTCAACCAGTCGGAGTATACCGGTAGCAGCGCGGGTGAAACGCAGGCCATGAATGCCGTGCTTGGCCTGTGCGGCGAAGTCATCAACTCCGGCCTGTACGGGTTAGAACCGGATTACTGGGATAATTTCCGCACCATAAACGCCATGAATACCGGTTCGGCCCATGAGCTCATTCTCACCACCTGGAATGGCCCCGACGGCGGGTTTACCAACAGCTTCGCCGCCAATACGCTGAATGCTGCCCATTTTGATCAGGCCGCCGGCTGGAACGGCTTCTGTACCCTGGCCGAATTTTACGAAAAATGGGATCAGCAGGACCCCCGTTTCCTGGGGCCCCGCATCGACGCCGTCAACGCTTTTTTGGGCTTCAATACCGGCTATCAGCTCGACGCCAACGGCGATACGCTTCGCCTTCCGGATGGAAGCCCGCTGTTTTACAGCATCGATTTTGACTTCCAGGCGGCCAACCCCGCCGCCGGTGCGCGCCCCGTCAAATACGAGCCCGACGGCATACAAGGCAATGGCCTTAGTGGCTCGGCCAACGTCTATGCCATCATCCGCCTGGCAGAAGTATACCTGATGAAGGCCGAAGCACAATACCGCCTGGGCCAGGCTCCGGAAGCGCGGGCCAGCCTGAATGCCTTGCGTGAATCCCGGGGTGCTGCGCCGCTCTCGGCTGTTACTGAGGGCGATCTGCTGGACGAGTACGGCTATGAATGCTGGTGGGAAGGACAGCGCCGAAGCCACCTCATCCGCTTTGGGCGCTTCAACGCACCCAATAACATACGCCCCGCCGGGAGCGGTTCGTACCGCACTTTATTCCCCATACCTCAGGAAGCCCTGGATGCCAATCCGCAGCTGAAGCAGAACCCGGGATATTGACTCCGGCCCGTAAAATCAAAAATGCCATTACGATGCCCGAGCATGCTACGATAAATACCATTGATGATGTCCTTCGGGAACTGGACGCCATCATAGCGCATTGCCTGGACAATAATGATGCAGCCGGCATTTTCGCTTACGTGTACCGCCGCACCACGGCCCGGGTGAAAGAGGGCATCCTGGATCGGTGTTTTGAGGACAACGAGCGCATGGAGCGGCTCGATGTCGTTTTTGCCCGCCGCTATATCGACGCTTACCGGCAATGGGAGCGGGGCGGCCTGCCAACTCCGGCATGGCAGCAAGCCTTCGAGGCCTGCCGGCGGCCACTGGCAATTTTCCAGCACGTGCTACTGGGTATGAACGCTCACATCACCTTCGACCTGGGCATAGCCGCTGCAGAAGTCGCTCCGGGTACAGCCATCGAAAGCCTGAAAAGCGATTTTATGGCCATCAACGGCCTGCTGGAGGATATTGTGGATGAATTGCAGAGCCGGATCGGCAGGGTTTCTCCTCTTTTTTTCGTCGCCGATTGGCTGGGTGGGCGGCGCGATGAGGCCTTGATCAACCTCAATATCCGCAAGGCGCGCGAGTTGGCCTGGGCTTTGGCCTGTCGGCTGGCGCCTGCCGAAAACCCCGAGCGCGATGTGTATATCCTAAGTGCCGGCGAGTTATGCCTTACCCTGGGGCGGCTCATCGAAAGCCCGCCGGGCTTACTTCAACCGGTACTGAAGCTCGTGACATGGGTAGAGGAAAAAAACATCCGCCGGGCTTTGGAAAAACTGCAGCGCTAGGCCCTGAACTTACAGCTTGCCTTCCGGTACCTGCCCCGCTAGGATGTAGGCCACCTGTTCATAACTGAAGGGAGGCTCCGCAAGGCCCTTGTCTTGCTGCCTGGATCGAAAAAGGCCTGCGATGTAGTTCATCCGGTCGCCTAGCCTAGACCAATCAAGGGCAGCGCTGCCCATGGCCGTATTGGGTGGCAGGCCGAGCGTGGCCAGAATTTCAGGTACTTCGGGCCTGTCAAGCTCCCGTAGTGCTTCCGGGAAAAGGGCGCCGTCAGACAGCGGGGGAACGTCCTGGCCCAGCTTGAGCGTGCCGTCAGGGGTGCCCAGAGACATCAGGCTATGGGTAGCGGCTGTCTGCCATTTTTCTTCGAACTTCCGAATGTAAGGGCCCAGCGCCCATTCGAATAAGGCTGCGCCCACCGCCCTGACGGCCTGAGGCAGGGGCAGGGAGCTCCAGCGGCGCTCCGGGTCCTGCAACGCCTGCCGGATAGGGGCTTTCATGGCGCCTTCGATAGCTTCCTGCAACCGTTTCTGTTCGTGCAGCCCTATGAGGACGTTGGCCAGAAAGACCTGTTCGGCTCTGGCCTTGTCATTCTTTTCGAACCTGGCGAGGTAGTAGTTTTGAAAGGCCTGGATGATCTCGGCATGCGTGGTGGGGTCGGCGGCCAGGCCGTCCAGAAAGCGGGCCAGCTCATCTGGCTGCGGCTGCTGGTGGCTGTGGGCCATTTTCAGAAAAGCAGCGAAGATGGGCGCCAGCTTTTGATAGACCCGCAGGTTACCCGCCGCGATATGGGCGCTCACGTCTTCCACCGTGCAGCGGGCGTAGGCCAGGAATCGTTTGCTGCGCAACAACCATTTCGGCACCAGAAACCAGTACCATGGGCGTGGGGTGGGGCTGCCGTCCTGCTTTAGCCCCAGGAGCTCGAGCAAAGGAGCAGGGGCCTGTTCGCCCCGGATGAACTGGCCCGCTTGTTTGGATGCCCAGGTGGCGAAGGCGCACCAGCATACATTATCGCTACCAAGTAGCCGGGTAAAATCGAGCGTGAACTGATGGTAGGACTGCGTGATCTGCAGGTTTCGCAGCACCGGCGCCGGGCTTGCGATGATGGCCTCCACCCACTCGGAGGAAGACAGGCTGCCACCGGTGGCTTCCCCTGTTGCGGGCAGGGCGTGAGGAGAGGGGGTGTCTTTCATATCGGGCAGTAGGTATTCGTACCTCAAGGTAAGCAGTTTCTTTCAAAGGGCATATAGGGAGGGGCATGCTCAAAATGTAAGAGCGCCAGGCTTACTGCGGCGGCTGTCGAGCCCGCTCGTTCTTTTATCCAATATTCTTGTTTTTCCACCGTCAATTGAGCGACCTTTATGCCGTTCCCCCTGCGGGATGCATATTAAATAGTGTTCAAAAAATCGTCGAACTTATTTTTGATTATTTCTTAATAACCAAAATCCATTCCCATCATGGCAGAAATGAATGAACCGCTGGATGATTTTTTCGACCCCAAAACGGAAAACCTCATACCGGATAACAATGAAAAGCTGTGGGCCACTTTTTCCCATCTGGGTATCGTTGCCGGCGTTATCGTCCCATTTGGGAGCGTGCTGCTACCCCTGGTCATCTGGCTGGTGTACAAAGAGAAATCGGAATACGTGAGCTACCATGCCAAAGAGGCCCTGAACTTCCAGCTGACGATGCTGATCGGCTTTGTCATTTCCGCCATTCTGATCTTCGTCGTCATCGGTATTCCGCTCCTGATCGTCCTGGCCATCATCGACCTGGTGTTCTGCATCATTGCCGCCATGCGCGCTAATGAAGGGGAACGCTACCGATATCCGTACACCCTGCGGCTTATCCAATAATGTGGCTTCTGAAGCCGGCGGCAGGCCTTACAGGCGTGCTTGTTTTGTTGTCCCTGCTGGGCCTGGCTACCTGCAGGCCCGCAGGAGAGGATACACAGATATCCTTTTATTACTGGAAATCCAACTTTAAACTAACGGATGCCGAACAGCTTGCGCTGGACACCCTGAAGGTGTCGCGCCTGTATGTGAAATTCCTGGACGTCGACGTGGATGCAGAAGGGCGGGCCTACCCCAAAGCCGCAATCCGCTTCGACGGCCAGGTTCCTGATGGCATTGACATCACCCCCTGCGTTTTTATCACCAACCGCACTTTCCAGTCGAAACAGGCAGGCCCGGTAGCTCTGGCGGATAAGGTGTGGGATTTCCTGCAACAGATCTGCAAAAAACAGGGGCTGAACCCGTCTGAATACCAGTTCGATTGCGACTGGACGGCTTCTACGCGGGAGCCGTATTTTACTTTCCTCCAGCAGATCAGGAAACGAATAGGCCCTGCAAGCCTGTCGGCCACTATCCGGCTGCACCAGTATAGTAACCCCCAACAAACAGGCTTGCCGCCCGTGGATAGAGGAACGCTCATGTATTACAATATGGGCGACATCGAAGACAAGGCGGAAACCAACAGCATCCTGAACAATGAAAAAGGCGCTCCCTACCTCCAGGCGCCCCCATATCCGCTTAAACTCGATCTGGCCCTGCCCCTGTTCTCCTGGGCTTTGCTGTACCGCCTGGGGAAGCTGCAGGCCATCATCAACCTGCCGGGGGAGGAAGTGCTGGAGCTGGCCGCTGATCTGGAAAAAATAGGGCCAGGGCTTTACCAAGTAAAGCAAAACTTCTATTTTGAAGCGAATTATCTCAACACAGGCGACCGGCTGCGCTTTGAGATCCCGGCCGCAGAAGAGCTGGAACGAGCAGCTGATATGCTTCACAAAATCCAAAACCGAAGTGGGAATATTATCTTTTACCACCTTGATGAGGCTGCGCTTCAAAACTTTCCGCCTGGCTTCCTTCGCCAGCTTGCTGGCCACTCTGGCAGTTAGCCATTGGCCCCAGGCAGCTAAGGCCTGCGGCCCCTATGACCCTTCCTACCATTTCTTTAACCTCTTCGTACCCGAATGGGTGCTGTCGGAGGAATACAGCCCGGCCTTTTACACCAGCAACCCCTTCTGGAGTAATATATGGGGCGAGCAGGACTACAGCGATGATAACCTGGCGGAGTGGCAGGCTTTCTTTAAAAACGAGGTGAACAACGAAGCCCTGCTCCGCGTATTGAAGGGCACCTACTCGGAAACCTACGGCGATATGTCGCGCGATGGCCTCATCAACTACCACCTGTTCCGGGAATCCAAGCTGCCGGCTGGCCAGGTGGAAGCTTCCAAACGCTATCTGCTGCTGGCGCTCGACATAGAGCAACTGGCCGATGTGCAACGCAACTGGTGGGACTATAACCCCGATACCCTGAATACCGAACAGTCCAACAGCCTCATCGGGCGGGTCGAAACGGCCCTGCAGCAGGAAAAATTTCCTTTCCTCAAGGAACGCTACGCTTTCCAGCTGATAAAGAGCCTGCGTTACGCCAACCAGCTACAGAAAGCGTTGGAAGCCTATCAAACCTATTTCGGTAAAAGCCAGTCCAAAAGCATCATCCGCTACTGGGCCCTCGACCATATTGCCGGTATTGAGCTGCAACAGGGTAAGGACGGCCAGGCCTACTACCATTTTCTGACCGTTTTTAAGGAATGCAGAAGCCGGCGGAGCAGTGCTTATTATAGTTTTAACATCACTTCAGAAGCAGACTGGCAGGCTACCTATGCCCTTTGCCAGACGCCTGACGACAAAGCCCTGATGCACTTCCTGCGGGGAGCCAGGGACGAGGCGCTGGGGCTGCACGATATGGAACAGGTATTCGGCCTGCTGGGCAACCACGAATGGCTCAGGGCCCTCATGGCGCGCGAGATCAACAAGCTGGAGAGCGCTAACTTCGAATACTACAGCGAAAGGCCCATCGAGCAGCTGCTCAAAAACCTCGACGAGAACGGGACGTTGCTGCTCAACCAGGAACAGGCCGACTATGCCGGGCAACTGCTACGTTTTACCAATACCCTGTATTACAACTACCGCGACGACCCCTTCTGGGCACTGGCCAAGGCATACCTGGAATTCCTCAACGGCCAATTCAACACCGCTAACCTCACCCTGCATCAGGCAGGGCAGATGACTGGTGCGTTCGATAAAGCGAAGAGAGAGATAGCCCTGGCCATACTCATCCTCAAAAAAGAGGACTTCTCGCCCGAAGAGGAGGATCATATCGCCCGGGAGATCATCGAGGTCTTCGAAGATGAAGACGTCCAGTTCTTCACGGAGCGCAATAACGAAGAGTTTATCCTCGACCTGCTTGCCCACCGCGCCAGGCAGCGCGGTGAAGATCTCCTGGCAGCCTTCTTCGCCCGCGAATCGATCTGGATGATGCAGGATAACCCTTCTCACCCGGCAGTAGACGCCCTCATCGATTTCATCCGCAGGCCCCAACATTCCCAGCTGGAACTGCTGGCCCTCAAGCACTATATGGGCGGTAGCCAGAAATGGCTGGCCTTTAATATGAACCTCGCCAACGAGCTGAAAGCATTCGAGAACCAGGCGCTCGACATCAAGGGCACTCTCCTGATGCGCGATCCCGCTAAGCTGGCCGATGCCCTGGCCATCTTTGAATCGCTGCCCCCGGATTTTGACTTCACCATCGATGTCAATCCGTTTAACATGAGCATTAACGACTGCATCCATCCGGAGGATTGTAACCTGAAAACCAGTGCGACATATACCCGCAATGCACTCGTGCGCAAGCTGATCGAGATGAAGGGCATCGCAGAGCAGACGAACAGTTCGACAGACTATTACCTGCTGGGTAATGCCTACTACAACATGACTTATTTCGGGCCGGCGTGGAAGGCAATGAATTATTTTCGAAGTGGTTCTCAATATGCGGGCTTCTACGACTGTGCACAGGCACTGGCCTTTTACGAGAAGGCCGTCAGATATGCCCCCGACCGCGAATCTGCAGCCCGGGCCTGCTTTATGGCTGCCAAGGCGGAACAAAACCTCTTTTTCAAAAGCATGAGCGAAAAAGAACGCAACCCGGACGATTACTGGTGGGGCAAATACGAGATCGCCGGGTGGGGAGATGAACAGGAATATACACAGTATCAGCAGGATATCAGGAACAGCGGTTATCGCAAGTATTTCGAGAAGCTGCGACAGGAGTACAAAGACACGAAGTACTACCAGCGGGCTGTGAAGGAGTGCAAGTACTTCGAGTATTACACCACCAGGATGTAACAGTCGGTAAAGCCGCTGCTGCAACCTGTTTAAGCATGAAGGTATGGACCGGAGAAAATTTATCAGAAAAGCGGCCCTGACGGCTATGGGGGCTCCCTACGCTACCCGGTTGCTGGCCGGAATGAATGCACCTCTCCTTCCGCCTATGCCGGAAGGGGCGCCGTTTTGGGAAGAACTGAAAAAACAGTTTCCCATGCCTCTGGATGAAGCCTATTTCAATAGCGCTACACTAGGAGCTCAGCCTAAGGTGGTACTGGAAAAAGTTATTCAGCACATGCAGATGATCGCTGCCAGCATGGCGCAGACGGACTACCATGGCAACGGGCCGCTCCTGCTTTCCGGTTATGAACCATACGTTGAACTGCGCAAGAAGATCGGCCTGCTGATCAATGCAGGTTATAAAGAGATTGCGCTTACCCAGAATGCAACCGTAGGCATGAATTATGTTGCCACCGGGCTGGATCTGCGAGAAGGAGATGAGGTGATCAATACCAACCAGGAACACGGCGGCGGCAAAGGCGCCTGGGAGCAGGCCGCTGCGCGTTACAAGCTGGTGTACAAACAGGCTGTTGTGCCGGTGCCCGCCAACGACCCCCAGGAGATCATAGACAATATCTTCAATCTGGTTGGCCCGCGTACCCGCGTCATTGCTATTCCGCACATCATCTCCGCCTACGGGGTGGTAATGCCCGTAAAGGAGGCCTGCCGGCGCGCACGCGAGCTGGGCATCTTTACGATCCTGGACGGCGCCCAGGCCGTGGGGCATGTTCCCGTCGATGTGCAGGACATTGGTTGTGATGCCTATTATTCCAGCCTCCACAAATGGATGCTGGCACCGGCGGGCAATGGCATCCTTTACGTCAGGAATGAGGAGATAACCAAGCTCTGGTCGGCCATAGCCAGTTACGAATGGCAAAATCAGGAAGACCCCGGCTACCGCCTCACGCAGCGCGGCACCGGCAACCCTTCCCTGGTCGTAGGCATGGAAGCAGCCATAGATTTTCATAACGAGATCGGCCCGGAAAAGGTGACAGGCAGGATCAAATACCTGGGTGATTACCTCAGGGCCCGCCTCCAGGAGATCAAAGGAGTAAAGATATATTCCTCCGTTCACCCGGAAATGTGCGCGGGTATTACCACATACGGCATCGACGGCGTATCGGGCATAGGTATGCAAAAGCTGATGTGGGAACGCAGGAAATTACAACCCCGCGCTATGGGTGATAAGATGGTACGCCACAGCGTTCACATCTACAACCTGGAGCGCGAGATCGATGCCGCCCTGGAGATCGTACGTGAACTGGCCGGCTAATCCCGGGGCACAAGCATGAATATACCTCCGATCTCCAGATCGGAGAAAAAAACTAAACCCACCTCCAATCCCGTTTGGAGGAGAATAAAATACTAGACATGGAAGAGGATCAAATCTACCGGCAGGCGAAAAAAAAGGTGAAAGCCAAAAAAGGCTTTTACGCCCACCTGGGGTCTTATATCGCCGTGGGCATATTCTTTCTGGCTATGAACCTGCTGACCTTTAAGGATGGTGGCCACGAAATTTGGTTCATGTACCCCATGCTGCCCTGGGGTGTCGGCCTGTTGATCCATTACTTCGCCATATTCGGCTTGCCGGGCAACCGGGCGATGTCGGATAAATGGGAAGAGCAGGAAATGCAAAAAGAGCTGGACCGCCTTCGCCGCAAATACCAGGGCCGCCTGGAAGCGCCGCAGGAAGAGCCCGAAAGCCTGGACCTCGATACTTTGAACAAAGAGAAGGAAAAAATAAAAGAAAAACGCTCCGACTGGAGGGATGAAGACCTCGTATGATGCACATAGAAACCAACCGGCTGCTTTTGCGCTGGTTCCGCGCAACCGACCTGGCAGATATGCTGGAGTACCGCACCGACCCGGAAGTATTGCGCTACCAGACGCTTGACCCCATGTCGCGCGAACACGCCGAAGAATTTATCGCGTCGCAGAGCAGTAACTCGCTGGATAAGGCCGGCGACTGGATGCAGGTGGCCATCGAACGCCACAGCGATGGCAAGGTCGTAGGTGACCTGGCTATTTGTTTCCGGGCCGAAGAGCCTCGCATAGCTGAAATGGGGTTCAACATCAACCGCAGTTTGCAGGGGCAGGGCTATGCCACTGAGGCAGCAACGGCTATGGCCGATTTCCTTTTCAGGCAGCGTGGCATCCACAAAATTTCCTGCCTTGTCGATGTGCGCAACCCCGCATCTTTTCACGTACTGGAGAAGATCGGGTTCAGACGGGAAGCACTGCTCCGCAAAAGCTATTTCGACGATATCGACGGCGATTGGTTCGATGAATACATCTACGGGTTGCTGCCGGAAGACCTCCACGGCTGGCCTTTCGACGTGTAAGAACACTGCTTAAGTAAAAAACCGATTCCTATGTTCTCCCGCTTTTTGACATTTTTTTTTCTGGCCGTTGCTCTAGCTGCAACGGGCCAGCCCCAGCATTTCACGCTGACAGAAGCTACCATGAAGGTAACGGGCAACCGGGCTGTTCTGGTGAGCAACCAGTATGGCGTTTTGCGGTATGCCAAATTGCTGGAAAAAGGCTCCGCCGTAGAAGGGCCGCTCTCCTTTGACGTGCTTCCCCGTCTCGGCGAGCAGCTGGCACTGACCCTGGTGCGCGAAATAGATGGCGGCGGCATTTTTGGCTTTGAGAACACCACCTACTGCAACCTGGCCGATGGGGTAGTAGTGGACGCTCCGGTTGTCCAGGAAGACAAAGGAGAATACAGGCAGGTAGAGTTCTCTGTCATTGGGGTAGAAGGGGCGGAGGAGGTGATCGTGCTTTCTCCGTTGGAGGACGGCGTCGAGTACCACGTCGACCGGGGCCGGCTGGCGCTCAGTTTCCGGGCGCTAACATCGGCAGATATTTATGTACTGTTTAAGCTCAAAGGCCATGATGGCTATCTTTATTACTACAGCCCTATGCAGCCGGCAAACCGCATTGCGCTGGATGTGAAGGCCCTTAAAAGCGGCGTGCTGCAGCAGGAGATCGGCCTGCCAACCACGCAGGTTTGGGATGGCTATATCAAGGCCTACCGCAAGGGCAGCGATATCCCCTGTTACGTATATAACAGCAGCCAGCTAAGGGCCATCACCCCACGTAACTCGATCCGGGCTTTTCTACCCCCAGGCCAGGACTGGGATCATTTCGACCTGGTGCTCACCAACCTGCAAAGCGATAAATACGGGTATTATAACCGCTATCAGGACAGCCTCCCCGATGCTCTGGGCACGCTCGACTTCGACCCCCTTTTTACAGATCATCAGAGTAAAGCTTTTCGCTTTAAAACGACGGAAAAAGAGGCCGGGCAGTATTATCAGGCTACCTATACTTACAGCCTGCGCAACCAGATGCCGGCGCGCTGGCAGGTATTTGGGCAGGTTGGGCAGCCTGGCGAGGTAGACTTTTTCCTGCCCGACCTGCCGGAAACGCTGCTAAACATCCTCCCCGAATTGCACATCCTGCCCAATCCCGACGCGATCACCAAAGCTTTCCTGCGCTGTGCCCGTTGCAACGATTATACGTTCCAGCTGGCGCCGGCGGCTTTACAGCAGGAAGAATGGAGGCTGAAAAATGGCGTGGTGGAACGCGGGCAGTGGACGGAATTTTAGAGCTTGTTAGTAGGCCAGCCTTTGAGCTAAAAAAGGACACTTTTCGCTATCAAATCCGGCCTCCAAACAAGCGCTTAAAACAGGGAGGGGGTATGCTGGCACCAGGCCAGCATACCCCCTCCCCTTGGGCAGATACTTTTCGCTACTGTATCTTGTATGGCTTGGCAAAGAAGATCGCACGGAGCTTGACCGGCTCGTCAACCCCCGGAGTGAAGGTTTGAGTAGAGCGGTTGTAAATGATGGTATAAATGTTGGCGATCAGCTCGTTGATGTCGTTGAAGCGGTCCTGGAGCTCGATGGCATTCTGGGCCTCCACGAAGAACGTTTCGTTACTGGCCAGGCTTTTCAGGTAGTTGGAATTGTATTCCAGCCCTTTCCCTTTTAGCCCGATCATATAGCGTGGGAAGCTCGCATTTTGTATCTGCTGCAGGTTGACGGTTGGGTTGTTGGACCCGTTGTCGTTACCATCCGTAAAGGCCACGAGCACTTTGTCGGCTACATCGAGGTCGGCTTCTTCGAGGGCCTGCAGGCCCGCCAGAATGCCGTCGCTCAGGCGCGTGAAGGTCTGGGCGTCGAGGTCGGGATAGGGGAAGCTGTTGATGGCCGTTTCGATGTCGTCCAGGTTGTTGGTGAAAGGGTAAGTGATCACCTGGTCGGCAAAGAGCACCAAGCCGACATAGCTTTCGCTGGTGGTATTGTTGAATATCTGCTCGGCGAAGTCGATAGCGTATTGCTTAACCTTCTCGCGGTCTTCGCCCAGCGAGCTGGAAACGTCGAGGCAGAGCATGGTGGCGATCTTCGTTTCGGCGAATTCTCTCTGGTTTTTAAACTCCGTTTGCTCGAACCAGCGGTCGTTAGCCGGGCGCGTGGCGTCGAACTCTTCGATCGTAACACACTTGGCAATGTAGTTGTGGTCGCGGTCGCTCAATTTGATATTAGGTATCCGGATAACCATCTTGTTTCCTTCCTGGTACGGCGTATAATGGGTGGAGTCGTACTTGACCCGGCTATCCGTTTTGTCGGGGTTTATCGTTACGGTCGGCTCCTGGCCTTCGAAGTTGGTATATTCGAAGCGAAGGATGATAGCGTCATCGATGGTGACGTCGTCGCTACATTCCGGGTAGGGGATCTCGTCGGGGTTGGCCTTGGTGTCTTTGTCTTTTTTACAGGCGGTGAAAAGCAGGGTAGTGGCCAGCAGGAAGTAGGAGAAGAGGGAAAAAGTGAGTGTTTTCATGGTACCACAGGTTTTAGCGGGAAAATGATTTTAGTAACGGGCCGGCGATAGCAGGCTTATCCAATACAACTCAGGGTGCTGTCCGATTATTCTGTGGTGCTTATTAAAATTTACTTAAAATCGGCTATTGGGCATAAAAAGGCGGGGCGCCCCTGGGAGCCCCGCCCTGCACAAACAATCCTTTGCAATAACTCTTTTATCTCTTGAAAATCTTTCTTTTCACAAAGGAACCCAGCATGAAGAGGGCAAAGATGGCCATAAGTAATTTCGCTGCCATGATGAAAAGTATTTGGTTTTGATGATGAAGAAACCCGCCCTTTGGGCAGGCCTCTTCATCACAAAACGCGTCTTAAAAACCAAGTTATCACAGTTTAGCTATCCATGCCGAAGGCATAGTAGTACGTACCTGGCAGGCTTTCATACAGGCCTTCCAGCATGACGCCCCCCTTTTTGTGTTCCAGTACTTTTTCCAGTTCTTCCGGGCTGCTCACTGCTCTGCCATCGGCCTGGGTGATGATGAACCCTTCGCGCATGTCGGTCTGGCTGCGCAGCTTGCCCGGGAAGAGTTTTTCTACCTGTACGCCCCCGCTAATACCTAGTTTTTTTGCTGTATCGGCATCGAGGGCCCTGAATTCGGCGCCCAGCTTATTGAGCACTTCGCTTTGGCGTCCGGCTATCAGGTTCTCTTCGCCTTCGCGTTTGTTCAGGCGCACGTTAAAGGTTTTTTCCTTCCCGTCGCGTATGGCCTTGACGGCCACCTCATCACCGGGGTGGTGGCGGGCGATCATCTCCTGCAGTTCCGGTACCCGCTTCACCGGGTTATTGTCTACTGCGACGATAACGTCGCCGGCTTTGATGCCTGCCTGGGCTGCTGCGCTGTTGGCTACCAGGCTGTCCACATAGACGCCTTCGGCCATGTTGAGCGATTTTTCCCGGGCCAGCTGGCTGTTGACGTCGCGGATCATAGCGCCCAGATAACCGCGCTGAACGGTGCCGTAGGCCAGTAGGTCCTTGACCACTTTTGCGACTATGTTGGAGGGGACGGCAAAGCCGTAACCGGAGTATGCCCCCGTCGGGCTGGCGATAGCCGTGTTTATCCCGACGAGCTGCCCGTCGAGGTTGACCAGGGCGCCGCCGCTGTTGCCGGGGTTGATGGCCGCATCGGTTTGAATAAAGGATTCGACGGCATACTGGTCTTTAACGATATTGATGTTACGCGCTTTGGCGCTCACGATGCCAGCGGTCACAGTAGAGTTGAGGTTGAAGGGGTTACCCACAGCGAGCACCCATTCGCCGACCTTGACGTCATCCGAATTGGCCATTGGCAGGGTGGGAAGCCCTTCGGTGCGGATCTGCAGAAGCGCGAGGTCGGTAGCCGGGTCGGTACCGACGACGGTAGCCTTGAACGTACGGTTGTCGTGCAGGGTCACCTCGATATCGTCGGCGTTGTCGATAACGTGGTTATTGGTGATGATATAACCTTTGTCGTTAATGATCACGCCCGAGCCGGCGCCCATTTCCACCGGCGGGTTGCCGTCATCTCCCTGAGGTTGCTGGAAGAAGGGGCTGAACCCTTTGTTGTTGAAGAAATCGCGGAACGGGCCGGGCACGTCCTGCATGTCGAAGCCGCCCATTTCGCGGCGCGACAGTTTGTGTGACGATTGGATGTAAACCACAGCGCCCATTACCTGTTCTGCTGTGCCGGTGAAATCAAGGGGCGTCATTTGCCCGTCCTCTCCCTTGGTGTACAGGACGCTGTGAGCGGGCGTCCCGCTAACTTGTTCTACTTTGACTACGGGGTGGCCGATACCGGCATATTGTAACAGAAAAGCAGTACAAACACTGGAAATAATGGCCACCGCGACGGTAACCAGAATAATCCGTTTCATAGTTGATGTGCTATTTTTTTATGTTCGAAAAAAGTTGAATCAGCCTGATGAGGCAGGGGCAGGGCTGAAATGCCGTAGAGCAGGATATCCGGTTATGAGTTTATAGCCGCAATGAGCCCTTGTTTCAGGCTACCCCAGGTTGGAGGTGGAGCAGCCGCCGAAGCGGAAATTGTGGTAAAGGAGAAAAAGCGGCCGGTTAGTGCGATGGCCGGCACCGGCCTGGAGTTTGATATAAGGGGTAAAAACGGGATTAGTATCGGACAGGTTTGCCGGCGAAGAGAGCACAGCAACGGGAAGCGGCCCTTCATAGTCGGGCTTTTCCTGGGAAATGGGAGATTGAAAGGTGGGAGAGATGAAATCCGGGTTTGCCGCATCTTCGGCCTGTGCGAGCACAAACTCCTCGAACCAGGCCTGTGTATCATACAGCGGTGTAGCGAGGAGGCCGAAGCCCAAAATCAATAATATGCGTTGAAGCCGGTTCATTTATGTATAACTGATCTCCTATTCTTCAATAACTCATGAACTGGTGCGAAGTTTCGCAACTTCCACGCAATTTTCCAAAGTTTTAACGAAGCGTTAACGCATGGCGCCTATTTCAGATTGAATTCGACCGCATAACTGCCCTGCTGGCCGGCCCCTTCCCATTTCGGGCCTTCGCGCAACAGTCTGATGGCCTCTTCGTTGCAGCCGTCACCCAGGCCTTTGATGACCTTAAACCCCGACAGAGAACCATCGGGCTGTACCTGGAAGGAGAGTTCAACCGTGCCTTCCGTGCCATTCTTTCTGGCCGCTTCGGGATAGCGGATATTGTTGCGGATGTATTTTTTGTACTTGCCGGAGCTTACGCTGGGCTTGGGTTGTGTGGAATGGAGCTTCAGGCCGCCGGCATCCGCTTTTTCCTTTTCATTGCCGTAACCTGTGACGACTACCTCATCCATAACCAAACTTTCGGACAGGCCTATGCGCAGGAATTCTCCGGGTTGTACTTCCTGCCTGACACTTTGGTAGCCGGTATAGCTTACTTCGATCTGGTTTTCGCCAGCTGGCAAGGCCAGCTGGAAGTTGCCGTTGGCGTCCGTCGTTGCGCCGAGCCGGGTGCCGGGCACGAGCACGTTGGCCCCTGGCAAAGGCTGCCCACCGGAATCGACGACCTGCCCCCGCAATTGCCGGGGAGCACCCGGCGCGGGCTGGGCCGGTTGCGCCATTTTGCTACGCGCGCCCTGAGCATTCTCGGGTTGCTCTGCCTGGGTTGTCGCAGGCAGGGATTCCAGGGCATAATGATCAGCAGCTTCATCGGACTTCAGTGGGGCGCTGTCTGCCTGTGCAGAAGGAATGGCCGGTACGGGCTTAACCAGCGCCAGTTGCGGCGTTTCCTCTTCCTGTTCTATTTTGTTTTGGGGCTCATTTCCTGGCCCGGCGTCCTGTTCTCTATTTACAGCACCGGTTCCCTCCATTGCTTCGTGCCGCGCGTTCGCCTGTGTGGCGGAGTCCGTCAGCACCCCGGAAGGTGCGGATGCTTTTTTAGCCTGTTCCATGGCAACGGGCCTGTTGTTGCTACCTGTGTTGAGGTACCAGAAGCCTCCGATCAGCAGCCCTGCGCCAACCACCGCCGCTGCTATACGGGGTAGCAGGAACATCAGCCGCCGGTTGTTATGCCCGCGAGCCCGGGCCTGGGCTTTGATGCGCTCTACTCGTTCGGCATGGTTGCCGGCAGGCAGGGCGCTAAGCCCCTCCAGCGCATCGGCCAGGAACGGGTCGTCCGAGGCCAGTTGCCGGAGCTGCTGCTCTTCCTTCTGGCCGGCGTCGCCTTGCATCCACTGTCGCAGTAGGCTTATCGGGCTATTTGTGGGTTCTTGTTTCACGGTTTCACGGTTTCACAGTTTCACAGTTTATAGTTTTGTAAGCCTTTAATTTGGGGCGCCCTTACCTTTGCTCGAAATTCCGGACGCCCTTTTTTTCCAGGCAGCTTCTCAGGTTCCTGCGCCCGTTCTGGATATACGACCGGACAATGCCCAGGCCTTCTTCGCGGGTTTCGGCAATTTCCTTATAGGACAGCCCTTCGAGGTAAAAAGCCTGTATACATTCGCGCTGCCTGGCCGGGAGTTTATCCAGGCATTCCTGGAGGTGGCGGGTTTGGCCGTTCTCTTCTCCAGCATCAATAGTATGATGCCGGAGGTCGATATTTTGCATAAAGGCGGGTTCGATATTTTCAGTAGGATGGCGGTTACTTTTACGCAACTGCATCAGGCAATGGTTTTTTGCCAGTACGTGGAGCCAGCTTTTGAAGTTGTGGACCTCATGCGTTTTCGCTTTGGTAATGAGCTGCTCGAAGACCTCCATCGAGGCGTCTTCGGCTTCCTGTTCGTTATGCAGGTATTTCAGGCAGACGCCATACACCAACTCC
Organism: Lewinellaceae bacterium; assembly: GCA_020636255.1. GTDB lineage: Bacteria > Bacteroidota > Bacteroidia > Chitinophagales > Saprospiraceae > JACJYE01. The sequence continues at coordinate 577,426 of JACJYE010000002.1, read as the reverse complement.
ACATAGCGCTCATAGAGTTGCCCCAACCAGTCGATCTCGCCGCTGGCCTGATAGCGCCTGAGCAACTCCTCATCGGAGTGTTCGGTAGGTGGGGGGCGGAAAAAGCGAAGCATGAAATTTTGGGCTTTATTCTATTAACGGCTCTGACATGCCATCCCGTATTACCGGAAAAATATAACGCTTTTAACCAGAAAACGGAAAATGTCAGGCAAAGTTTATGGGTGGCAGGCCGCCGGGTAGGAAACGAAATACATGAAAACGAACGATATATGCAGTAATGTCGCTATATTTGGTGTCCATCGACGCTTGTAGTTGGGCATTGGCAGCAGCCGGTATCTGAGCTGGGTCATACAAAAAATTACGGTATAAACTTGGGCTCATGCATGTATTGAGAATAACACCTATGCCTTTAAAAGCCATTGTGCTTGTCTTCAGCTTTGTCGTTCTGGCGCCAGGAGCGGGCTGGACACAAGGTGAAGATACCACAAGCCATTCTGTTCACGGCCTTATCGAAGACAGGGTTGAGGAGCTCGAAAATTCGGTGCTGCTCGAGCGTATTCAACAGCTGGAAAACCATCTCGCCCAGTTGAAGAAGAGCAGTGTTCAGGTAGTAGTGGATTGGAAGCTGCTCAGCCCTTTTGCGTTATTGATCTCCATATTGTTCATCATTTTCTGGTTGAGGCGGCCGCTCAATAAGATCCTGCTGCAATTTGCAAATAATATCGGCAAGAGTAACATCGAGATATTTGGGATAAAAATGTCGGCCAACCAGGTAGAGCACATCATCATTGACAGAGAAATACTGCGTATAGGTATCTCCATTGCTTTTTCCGACGGCGAATTCAATCAGGTCGAAGGGGAGCACCTTCGCGAGCGGGCGACAGCCATGCACATGAACTATGAAAACTTGTCGATATACGCGAAAAAGATCATTCTGCAAGAAGCCATAGAAATGGCCCTGGCAGATAACGATTTTCATGAAAATGAGCTAAAGAAGATATACCTGGAAGCTCAGATACAAGGGTATGAGATAGAGAAGATCAACCAGATGATCTTCATGCAATGTAAGGAACGCAAAGTGACACCTCCCAAGAGCCTGGAAAGCGCCTATCAGGCCTTTATAGAGAATGGCGTATAGCCTGCTACGGCAATAACAGTTTATTTGGCATTAAGTAGTGTTCAAAAAATAGTTTGCCGCTTTGTATTTCGGTGATCAGGCTTGTCCTCCAGCCATTCCAGTGGCTTTCGGCCTTCGCCTGATCACCGAAACCGGCGGCCTGTTTTTTGAGGATTTCTAAAAAGAACACCTATGGACCAGCGCATTATCGACCTTTATGATGAGTACACCCATAAGCCCCTGCCGCGCAGGGAATTTCTGGACCGTCTTGCCCGGCTGGCCGGCGGTATGTCGGCTGCCCTGGCCATATTGCCCCTCATCGAGACCAGCTGTGCGGCCGGGGCAAAGGCCCGGAGTGAAGGCCTGCACACTGAGTACGTCAGCTGGGCGGGTGTCAATGGCGAGATGAAGGCCTATCTGGCACGCCCTGAAAGGAAAAAGGCAAAAGGGTACGCAGCTGTCGTCGTTATTCATGAAAACCGTGGGCTCAACGCGCATATTGAGGATGTGGCGCGGCGGGCGGCACATGCTGGTTACCTCGCCCTGGCGCCTAATGCACTCGCTCCACTTGGCGGTACGCCTGCCGATGAAGACGAAGCGCGGCAGTTGTTCACCACGCTGAAACCGGAGGATTCGCTTCAGAACTTCATCCGGGCCTTTGATTTCCTGAATACCCGGCAGGACTGCAATGGCAGCTACGGCTGTGTCGGTTTCTGCTGGGGCGGGGCCATGTCGAACAATCTGGCGGTGAACGTCCCTTCGCTGAAAGCTGCCGTCGCCTTCTACGGCAGGCAACCCGATGCAGCTGAGGTGCCGAAGATCAAAGCGGCCCTGCAGCTGCACTATGCCGGGCTGGACGAGCGGGTAAATGCCGGCATGCAGGCCTATGAGGATGCCCTGAAAGCAGCGGGCGTCCGTTACGAGCAATACGTCTATCCCGATGTACAGCACGCTTTCCACAACGATACCTCGGCAGCGAGGTACAACGAAGCTGCAGCCAGGCTGGCCTGGGAACGCACGCTGGCCTTTTTTGGGAAATATCTGTAGTTTCACAATATGGCCCCAAACGAAATCGCTGAACGCCGGCTTTTTTACCAGCAAATGATAGCTACAGCCCTGCAATCACCCGCTGAACTGGTGGCCTGGTTCGGCGCTATGCAGGCTCAGGAATATGCGCTCTCGAAGTGGAGCCTGGGCCTCAGGCTTCGCCATTTAACGGAAGCTTCTGTTGAAAAGTCATTCGCTGATGGGCATCTGCTGCGCATCCATCTGCTTAGGCCCACCTGGCATTTTGTTGCCGCACAGGATATCCGATGGCTGTTACGGCTTACGGCGCCCAGGGTTCACGCCGCCAATGCCTTCATGTATCGAAAATTGGGTTTGGATGCGGCCCTTTTCAGGCGTTGTAACGGCCTGTTGGCCGATATGCTGCGGGGGGGGCGGTATCTTACGAGAAATGCTGTTAATGAGGTGTTCAGAAAGCATGGCATCGAGGCGGAGGGGAACCGCCTGGCTTATATCATGATGCAGGCGGAACTGGACGGGCTGATCTGTAGTGGCCCCCGGAAGGGGAAGCAGTTAACCTATGCGTTGCTGGATGAGCGGGTTCCGGCCGGGCAGGACCTGGGAAGGGACGAAGCCATGTCCAAACTGGCCCTGCGGTATTTTTCCAGCAGGGGGCCGGCAACGATAAAGGACTTTTCCGCCTGGTCGGGCCTCACCATAGCCGATTGCAGGACGGGGGCGAACCTGGCTGGAGATGCATTGTCGCAGGAAAAAATAGCTGGGGAAGTATATTTTTTCCCTGTTCACCTCCCAGCAATGCGGGCGCCGGAACCCGAAGCACACCTCTTACCCGTGTATGACGAGTACATTATGGGCTATAAAGACAGGTCAGCTATCCTGCAGCGAATAGGCCATACCCAACCCGAGCTGAAGCTACCCTTCTTCAACACCATCGTTTATGACGGGCAGGTTATCGGGTCATGGAAGCGCGTGGAAAGGCCAAAAAGCATCGGCCTGGAATACGATTTTTTGCTTCAGCCCGGCCCCGAACAGCTGAATGCCTTTGAAATGGCAGCACAACGCTTCGGGGCATTCCATGGCGTTTCGGCCCATTATTGACAGGCAGGCCCCCTATTTCCTATCCCACCATACCCGGGTATTGATATTGTCGCCGCCGATATGGGCGGCTGCAGCCTGGTAGTTGGCAGCATTGACCGACTGTTCCAGGCTGGGGTACATCAGGCGTACGGGCACCTGGCCGTTGTTGACGTTGCCCGGCCCGGCCTGGATGAAATCCGGCTTTGCCGTGCGCTTCCAGTCGAACCAGGCCTCCATGCCGGAATGGTACAACGCCAGCCATTTTTGCTCGTACAGGCCGTTCAAATCGCCGGGGTTGTATGGCGCTGTCACGGTGAGGAAGTCGCCGGGCATGGCCACGCCCCACTGTTCGAAAGATGAGCGCACGCCGGCTTCATACCAGCCTTTCGCGTCGCCGCTGATGATACCTCGGGCGGAGGCCTCTGCGAAAATAAAGCAGAGTTCGCTATAGGACATGTATACGGCGTTGATCTTGGCAGGCTCGGCAAAGTAGGAGGTATCCTTGGAGGAATAATCCACAGGGCGGCCGATGTCGCCCTGAGTCAGGCCGGGAGCTACGCCAATATATTCGAGTGAGCCGTCGCCGGCGCGGTGGTAGCCCAGCCATTCGTGGATGCGGGGGTCGTCGTTCTGCAACAGCAGGTTTATGAAGTGCGTGGTCGGGACGCCGAGGAAGTATTCGTATTCGCGGCCTATGCCCGAAGAGTAGGGAGAGATATCGGGTGCTTTGCCCGAGTAGTAATAGATGGCGCCGTCGGCCGTGTTCTCAAATACCGGGTACTGGCCCGGGTTATCGGCAATGGCCTGTAGCGCTGTCGACACGTCCCGGACATTCGAAATGCGCATCAGCAGGCGCGCGCGCAATGCGTTGGCGAACTTTTTCCAGCTGCTCATATCGCCGCCATACAGGATGTCGCCGTCGATTGCGCTGCCCGGTTCGATGATGCTGTTGGCGCGCTCCAGGGCGGCCAGCATGCCGGTGTATACGGCCTCCTGGGTGTCGTAGGCCGGGGCAATGATGCCATCTTCTGCGCGGTTGGATTCTGTGTAGGGCACATCGCCGTAGGCATCCGTGAGGATGCTGTAGGCAAAAGTTTCCAGAATGAGAGCGGCGGCTTCGTAATTGGGCAGGTTATTGTCGATGCCGTAGGCCTTGACATCTTTGATGTCCTGCATGTAATCGTACAGCGGCCAGAAGCGGGCATCGCTGGTCCAGTTGTAGATGTCGAGCTGGTTGTATTCGTAATAGGCCGTGTACTGTGCGACGATGTCATTGAAACCATAAGTTTCTGAAACCAGCAGGTTGGACAGGTCGAAAATGGCCGTACGCAGCAGCAGGCTGCCGGTTGCTGTTGCCGGCTCGTTCGGGTTGGTGTTGATCTTTCCGAAGTCCTGCGTGCAGGAGTAGGCGAATATGATGAGGCCAAAGGCGAACAGGGATCTTTTCATGGTAGTTGGCTTTAGAAATTTAGGTTGATCTTGAAACCGACGGCTTTTGTCGATGGTAGCTGGGTCACCTCGAAACCTGGCACCAGGGTGCCGCCGTTCAGGGCCTGCGATTCGGGGTCGATGTCGGGGACATCCGTCCATAGAGCCAGGTTGTTGCCGACGAGCGCTACCGACAGGCCGCTCAGGCCGAGCTTGTTAGCCAGCGCCGTGGGCAGGCTATAGCCCAGGCTCAGTTCGCGCAGTTTGATATAGGAAGCGTCGAAGCTATTGGCTTCGGCATTTTCCCTGGGGTATACGCCGCCATAGTACCAGGTTTCCGCATCGACGACGGTGGTGTTGGGGCTGTAGCTGCCGTCGGCGTTCTGCACGACGCCTTCGCCAACGATGCCATCTACGCGGCCGGGCAGCGAGCTGGCCAGAATGCCGCTTTCGTTGCCGATGGCGTGGGTGTAGGAATAGATGATGCCACCCTGCCGGATATCGAACAGTCCGTTCAGGTTAAACCCTTTAAAGGAAAAACCTGTAGACAGGCCCAGCATCCAGTCGGGGTTGTAATTTCCGATTTTTTCGCGCGGCCCCAGTAGCGGCAGGCCGTTGGTGTTGTAGATGATCTGCCCGTCGGGCGCGTGCACATAGGTGTTGCCGTAGATGTCGCCCATGCGGCCGCCGGGGCGGGCTTCCACGGTGACGCCGTCGGGGCCCTGGGCGATGATGTAGGATTCCAGCCCGGCATACAGTTCGACAACCTCGCTGCGGTTGGCCGTGAAGTTGGCGCCCAGGCGCCATTCGAAGTTCTTGGTGCGGATCGGTGACCCGCTCAGCACCAGTTCGACGCCCTTGTTGGTGATCTTGCCGGCATTGGCAAAGACAGACTGGAAACCCGAAGCTCCTGAAACGGCGAAAGAGATGATCTGGTTGGTGCTGGCCGTATGGTAGTAGGTGATATCGGCAGAAAGGCGGCCTTTCAGGAAGTACGCTTCAAGGCCTGCTTCCCATGAGTCCGTTTGTTCCGGTTTCAGGTTCTCGTTGGGCAACTGGTTGGGATTGGTCAGGCTGTTGGGCAGGGTGGCGAAGCGGTATGCTTTGAACAACTGATAGGGGTCCGTGTCCTTACCCACCCGTGCAATGTTGAACCGGGCTTTCAGATAGTCCATGGCGGCGCCCATGTTGATAAGTTCCGTTGGAATAATGCTAAGTGAAAGGGAGGGGTAAAAATAGGAATTGTCGGATGTGGGCAGGGTCGATGACCAGTCGTTGCGGGCGGTCAGGTCGAGGTAGACAAAATCCCTGAAGCCGATGTTGGCGAAGGCATAGGCGCTGTTTACCCGTTTCTGGCCGTCGTAGCGGTACAGGCTGGGCGTTACGTTGATATTGCCGGGGGTGTAGATACCGGGGATGGCCAGGCCCTGGCCTTCGAGGAAGCTTTCCGAAACGGTTTGGTCGAAGCGGTTGCCACCGGCCGATATTTTGGTGCTGAAATCGCCGAACCGCCGGGTGTAGCTGAGCAGGGCGTCGGCATTTGTTTCGCGGAAGCCGATATTCTGCTCCCGGTACATACCGTTGCGGTGGTAGACCGAACCCATAGGCCTGCGCGACATGCGGAACTCATCGGAATAGTCGGTACCGATGCGCAGCATCAGGGAAAGGGCCGGGGTGATGTTATAGGTAGTGGATATCTGCCCGAAGAGGCGGTCTTTGTCGAAAGCGTTTATATGCTCGTTGATGATGAGGAAGGGATTGTCGGCCCAGGTGAAGATATTGCGTTGTACGCGATCTTCCTCGTACCAGTAATTGCGCAGCCAGTCGACGTCGACGTTGGCGTAGTTCCACAGGATGGCGTACATCAGGCCCTGGCCTCCGTAGCCGGAAACGGGCAGGTTGTCGCTGTTGCTTTTGATGTAGGTTGCGCTCAGGTTGACCGTCCAGTCGTCATTGGGCCGGTAGCTGGTATTGAAGTTGAAGTTGTTGCGTTTCAGGTCCGTATTGGGTACAATGCCCGTATTGTAAGCGTTGGCGTAGCTCAGGCGAAAATCGCCTTTGTCATTGCCCCCGGTGATGGAAACCTGGTTGTTGCTGCTCACCCCCGTTTGGAAATAGTCTTCCAGCTTGTAGCGGTAAACGAAGGGCTCTGCCTGTCCCGCGTCGAAGCCCGGGCTGCCGTCCTGTACGATAGCGCGGCCTTCGACGAGGGAAGGGCCGAAGTTGGTGCCGTAGTCGGCGTAGTATTCCAGCCCCCAGCCGCCGCCGTACTGCGTTTGCTGTTTGGGCAGTACCAGCGGGCTGCTGAACATCGTAGAAGAGGAAAGCTGTACGCCCAGGCCCTTGCGTGCCTGGCCCCGGCGCGTCGTGATCACGACCACGCCGTTGGCAGCGCGGGAGCCGTAGAGTGCCGAAGCGGCTGCGCCACGCAGGACGTTGACCGATTCGATATCTTCGGGGTTGATCTCGGCTGCGCCGTTGCCGTAGTCGGTGGGCATATCAGACTGGTCGGTGCTGCTGCTGCCGACGCCGTAGATGTTGTTGTTGACGGGGATGCCATCGACGACGATCAAAGGGGAATTGTTATTGATGTTCAGCGAGCTCTCTCCGCGGATGACGATGCGGGAGGAACTGGCGATGCCATTGCTGGCCCCGGTAACCTGCACCCCGGCCAGCCTGCCGGCGAGGTTATTGATCAGATTGGGCGAACGCACACTGCTGAGGTCGTCGCCCGAGACGTTTTGCACGGCATAACCCAGCGCCTTTTTATCGCGTTCGATACCCAGTGCGGTTACGACCACCTCGTCGAGTGAAAGCCCTGCGGACATCACAATGGCCACCTCGCTTTTCCCTTCCAGGCTTATCCGTGTTTCCACATATCCGACATAAGAGGCGATGAGCGTCGCGTTGTTCGAGCTCGTTTCCAGAGAGAACCTGCCGTTGTAATCGGAGATGGCCCCGTTGGACGGGTTTCCGGCTTCGACGATATTGACCCCGGCCAGCGGCGAGCCGGTTCCTTCTTCCAGAACGGTTCCCGTGACGGTGAACTGTGCCTGGAGGGTAAAACCGGCCAGCAGGAAAAGCAAGGCCATAAATGTTCTTTTCCTGCCCGGCAGGAGGCGTGTTGGTTTGATCGTTCTGCTTTCCATAGTATACAGGAAATTAGTGTACAATAATTCCTGGTAATTTCTGAAGAATCGTGCAGGAAGCAGGCAAAGCACTGTTAATTAATCGTGATTTTTTTATTATGGGGATTAAGAGAAAGAAAAAAAATCCTGTGCACTTTGTGTAATCCTGCCGGAGCTGGCATCCTACCCTAAAAAAGCATCATGAAACAAATCCTATTCTTTCTCGGCCTGGCGGTGCTGCTTACCGCCACACAGAGCAACACCATTACCAAAACTTTTACCCTGAAAGGCATTGTACTGGACAAAGACACCGGCAGCCCGCTTATTGGGGCCAATGTGCAGGTGGTAGGTACCAACCTGGGCACGGTGACGGATATTGATGGAAAGTTCCAACTGGAGCTCGGGCAGGAATGCGCCAGCCTGGCCATTTCCTATGCGGGTTATACCAGCCAATCTGTGCAGAAGGCCTGCGCCGGCAAAGAGATCCGGGTGGAAATGAGCGCTGCGCAGATAATGGATGAGGTTGTCGTGATCGGGTATGGGCAGGAAAAGGAATCCACGAGTGCGATGCGCATTTTCGGTAAAAAGGACAGGGCGGCAAGCATGCAGGCCCCTATGGCGGCCCCGGCCGGTGGTATCTTCCCTTACAATTACGGCGACGTACAGGACAACTACAATACAGAAGACTATGACGCCATCAATGAGAATCGCTTTTACGAAGTGAACAAAGAGCCTTTATCGACCTTTTCTATCGATGTCGATGCCGCTTCCTACAGCAATATGCGGCGCTTCCTGAAGAACGGCCAGCAGCCACCCAAAGACGCCATCCGCATCGAGGAGATGGTCAACTATTTTAACTACGATTATCCCGAACCCGAAGGGGAGCACCCCTTTGAAGTGATCACTGAGATCAGCGATTGCCCCTGGCAGCCTGCTAATAAGCTGTTGCATATTGGCCTCCAGGGCAAGCACATCCCGATGGAAAACCTGCCGCCGTCCAACCTCGTCTTTCTCATCGACGTGTCGGGTAGTATGGACCAACCCAACAAACTGCCGCTCCTGCAGTCTTCTTTCAAACTGCTGACGGACCAGCTGCGCAAGCAGGATAAGGTAGCCATTGTCGTATATGCCGGAGCAGCCGGCCTGGTGCTGGAACCCACCAGCGGCGCTGATAAGCAGAAGATCAAAGAGGCCATTGGCAATCTGAGGGCCGGCGGGTCCACTGCCGGTGGCGCAGGCATCCAGCTGGCCTATAAAACCGCGCAGGAAAACTTCGTCAAGGGTGGCAACAACCGGGTCATCCTGGCTACCGACGGCGATTTCAACGTGGGCGCCAGCAGCGACGCCGACATGGTGCGCCTCGTTGAGAAAGAACGCGAGAGCGGCGTTTTCCTCACCGTGCTCGGCTTCGGCATGGGCAACTATAAGGACAACAAGATGCAGAAGCTGGCCGACGCGGGCAATGGCAACCACGCCTACATCGACGATATCAGTGAGGCGAAGAAAGTGCTCGTCTCTGAATTCGGCGGCACCGTCTTTACCATTGCGAAGGACGTTAAGCTTCAGATCGAGTTCAACCCTACACGGGTGCGCGGCTATCGCCTCATCGGTTATGAAAACCGCGTGTTGGCCAACGAAGATTTTAATGACGATAAAAAAGATGCCGGCGAACTGGGTTCCGGGCATACCGTTACGGCCCTATACGAGATCATCCCCACAGGCGTGGAAAGCGCTTATCTGGCCAAAGTTGATGACTTGAAATACCAGGAAAACACCGTCAAGCCTTTGGCTTCCAAATCCAAAGAGCTGTGCACTATCAAGCTGCGATACAAGCAGCCCGACGGCTATACGAGCAAACTGCTCGACCACCCGGTACTGGATAACGGCACGAAGCTGGATAACTCCAGCGATAATTTCCGGTGGTCGGCCGCAGTTGCCGAATTCGGATTGTTGCTGCGCAGCTCTGAGTATAAAGGCGACGCCACCTACGCTCATGCCGCCAAACTGGCCCGCAGCGCCAAAGGCAAAGACCCTAATGGTTACCGCCGTGAATTCATCGACATGATCGATACCATGAAAAGCCTGGCTGACCCTGACGTGGCAGGTAAAGAGCGAGATTGATTGCCCATTGTTGGGCCTTCCTCAGAAAACTGCGCACTGGCATACTGTGATAGCCTGCCGACAAACCCTTCTGCAGGCTATCCTTTTTTTTCAGTTCTTATTATGTTTAGAGCTTGTTTGATAGTTACTAAATTAACAATGAAGATGAAGCATTTACTACTCACTATCGCACTTCCATTAGCTTGTATGACAGCGGGCCTGGCCCAGTTCCAGCGGGGCGACGCGTTTGTTAACGGCGGTTTTAGCCTGGCATTTGATAAGTCGGATCAGGGCTTGTTATTGGGTTCGGGTGTTCCCACTACCGTCAATTTCCAGGGAGAAGTGAACAGAGTGGCTGTTGGCGTACGGCCGCGCTTTGGGGTTTTGTTATCGCCCAATCTGGCATTGGGCGCCGGCCTGGCGTATGAGGGAACCTTTGGTGAATCGGAGCAGGAGCCTAATTTTACGCAGTTTGCGCAGCTCGTCAAAACCAGGGAACACCGCTATTCCGTCAGCCCATTCCTGCGTTATTACAAAAGCTTTGAAAGCCGCTTTGGCCTATGGCTTGATGTTTACGGCGGCCTTAGTTTTGGCCGGCAGCGGTCAGAATCTACGCTGAATGGAAGCCGTTTCAATTCAGACTCAAAACTTTTCGGCCTGGAGCTCGGCATAAGGCCTGGCCTGTATTATTTCATCAGCCGGCGTTTTGCCCTGGAAGCTTCTATCGGGGGGGCCGGCTATAGCTACAGCCGCCAAACCAACGGAGAGCTGGGCAGCGAGCCGCGGCGCAACAGCTCATTTTTTACTTCCCTCACTTCCGGCTTCGGCCTGAGCCTGGGCCTGAGCTATTTTCTGGATCCTGTTGGGGAGCAATAAAAAAACAAGCGCCGCTTTCACGTTTTACAGAAAGCGGCGCCTTAGAGTTCAGGCGGTATTATTACTTATTTCGCTTTGACGAATCGCAGCGTCTGCGGCGCCTGCCCTTCCGTTTGTACTTCGATGAAGTACAGGCCCGGGTTCAGGTTGCTGACATCCCATTCGAGGCGCTCGATCGGGCCGTCCAGCTGGCGGGTTTCGATGAGCTGGCCCAGTTCGTTGCGCAGCCGTAACAGTACCGTACCTCCAACCTTTTGGTTGGAGTAGGAATTAAAATCTTCTCCGAGCAGAAGCTCGGAGGCACGGGTGAGCGTCACCACATCCCTGGCCGGGTTAGGGAAGAGCCTGATGCTGGGGCCGGTTTTGCCCACTTCGGAAGGGTCGACGGTATTTTGCGGCAGCACAACCAGCGGCGCTCCTCCGCCATTGACGGATACATTGTGGAATACGGCCGAAGCTTTCACGCCAGGAATGTTGGAGAAAGCGGCCATGCCTATATCGAGGCAATTGCTCATGGGGACGTACTGGGCCGATACAAAGGAGAAGTTGACGCCGTTGTAGGAGTAGTACCCATAGATCCAGCTGCCCTGGCGGGTGAGCCTGAGCCAGTAGGGGAGGGGCTTTTGGTAAAAGTTGATGTTCTTGGCCCCGTTGGTGGCCGTGCGGCTTTCCCAGCGCACGATGTTTGTCCGGTTGGAGTACAGGCCTACCATTTTGCTGCCGCTGGCGGTGCTTTCGCGCGCCACAAGGCCTGCGAAACCGTTGGAGGTGATGCTTTCTACTTCAACGGTGAGCTCGAAATCGCCGCAGAACTGTTGCAGGATAGAGGCGAGGTTGTCGCTGCTGGAGCTGTTGTTGACAGAGCCGGCGGAAATATAGTACCGTTCGTCGCAGGTGTAGTCATAAGCGTTACCGGTGCCGACGCTGCCGATGTTGGCACTCTCCCAGGGAGCGGGGAAGGTGGCGCAGGAGACGCTCAGCTCGGCCCTGCCGACATTCCCCGCGAAGCCGTAGAGGTAGATGTAATAATCTACACCAACTTCAGTACAGAACTCCACCTGGGCGCTTAACCCGCAATCGGAGAAATCGTCATTGCCCGTCACGCACGACAGGCTGCCGCAGCTACCGGAGAACACCTGTAGCTTGCTGTCGTAATCCGTTCCAGCATTACAGGTGGAAACCGTAAAGACATCTCCTGTGCCCTCGATGGTGTACCAGACGCCAGCTTCAGTTCCATTGGAACTAGTGCCGCAGAAGGTGTTGGGGTTGTCTGTCGCCGTAGCGCTGGAAATATCGACGCTAACCGACTGCCCGCAAACCAGCGGGAATGCGCCCGAACAGACGTCGTTCACAGGGGTGCAGTTGTAGTCCAGATAAGAACGGCCTGTCAGAGAGGTGAAAGCTATCTTGGAGACCTGCTGGGGGGAGAAAAAGGTGCGGCAGGCCTTCAGCGAGTACGACATGATATTTGTGGGGTCGGGGTTGTAAGCCTGTCCGCCGCAGGCCGTAGCGTTGCCGGTATAGTTGCAACTGTTGTCTACGTTACCGCTCACGTCGGGGTCGGCAGGCGTGTCGCAGAGCAGGTCGCCGGCCGAACCGCAGTTGGAACCGTCGGGGCATTCCACGCCGAAGGCGGTCTCATGGGTGTGGAACAGGTCGAAGTAGTGGCCGATCTCGTGGGCGACGGTGCTCTGGTTATCGGCGCAGCCATTGGCGATAACGATGTAGTCAACCGGCAGGTCGCCGGTGAACCGCGCCCAGCCGCAGGCGCCGTCGGGGTCGTTTACGAAGTAAATGTTCAGCACGTTGGCCACATTGTATGCGGCCGACATAGCGTCACCCTCGGCATCGCCGGAGATGTTGTAGTAGGTGTCGCTGTTGATGAAGTCCGTGGCGTTGCAGAATACGAAATCCAGGTTGGACGCAGTGTAGTAAGGTTTCACCCAGTTCTCGAATTCATTCCATACCGTTGTTTCGTCGATGCCCCCTGTCCCATCGCTGCGCCTGACGATGTGGACCTGTACAGGGACCTGGAGTAGCGCCACGCGGCCCGGAGTATACCCGTTGGGGTGCTGGCGGAGAAAGTCCTGGAACCTGGGCTCCGTTCGCTGCATGTAGAGGTTGGCAGCTTCGGGGCTGAGTTGGGTGGCGCAATTCCGCTCAGGCGCATGCCTGATCTGCTGTGCATTTGCTGTGATAGCAAGGAATAGGGTAAGAAGCGTAATAAGCGTAATCGGCTTCATAGGAAAATAGATGTTTGGTTAATGAAATTTGGCTTAGATGTATTTGGGGGGTGTTGGTTCTCTATCTGATACATTGCAGCAGGCCGTTGCCTTTGGCAATAGATGCAGGCTCCGTTTATCCTTGGGCCAGGTTTTACGCAGGCACTGGAAAACGAAAGGCTCTGCCACCCGTATCGGGCAGCAAAACGCATGGCGGGATAGACGATGAAAACGGAGCAGAAAGTTGCTGTAATGTCCTGGAAACAAGCTCCGGTAATACAGTGCGTACTGTTTGGGTAGAGAATTGGTGGGGGGCGGGTATTTTTTGTGCTTTATACGATAAAAGGGGGGATGTGTTACCGTAACATCGGCCTTTTTTCGGAAAAAAGCAAGCGCCGCTTTCCTGAAAAAGAGAAAGCGGCGCCTGACAGGGCCCAAAAACCGGAAGGGCGGCAGTTTGTGGCTGAACGCCCTTCGGTTTCAGGCGGTATTATTACTTATTTCGCTTTAACGAATCGCAGCGTCTGCGGCGCCTGGCCTTCCGATTGAACTTCGATGAAGTACAGGCCCGGGTTCAGGTTGCTGACGTTCCATTCGAAACGTTCGGCCGCTTCATCCAGCTGGCGCGTTTCGATGAGCTGGCCCAGCTCATTGCGCAGCCGTACCAGTACCGTACCTCCAACCTTTTCGCTGGAGTAGGCTTCTTCTCCGAACTGGAGTTCGGAGAAACTCAATGTAATCACATCCTGTGCCGGGTTGGGGAACAGGCTGATATTGCGGCTGACGTTGGCCTGCTCGACATCAGTAACAGGCAGCTCGACAATAGTGGGGACTTGAGCGGCAATACCCACGTTGCTGAACACTGCTGTTGCCATGGCGCCCGGGATATTGGTAAAGGCGGCCATGCCGAGGTCAAGGCAGCTGTTCATGGGCACCATCTGGGCCGTAACGAGGGCAAAGCTGGCGCCGTTGTACGAGTAGTAGCCGAAGAACCAGTTGCCCTGGCGTACAAGCCTGAGCCAGTAGGGCAGCGGCTTGCTGTAGAAGTTGACCGCTTTATTGCCGTTGGTGACGCTGCGTGATTCCCAGCGGACCATATTGGTGAAGTTGGTGTACAGGCCAACCATCTTGCTTCCTACGGCATCGCTCTCGCGGGCCATCAGGCCGGCATAACCATTGGGCGTGATGCTTTCGACCTTGACGGTGATCTCGAAATCACCGCAAAGCCCCAGGTTGATGGAGCCCAGATTATCTGTGCCCAGGCTGTTGTTGGCGCCGCCGGTCTGAATGGTGAAGGTCTCATCGACCGGGTTGTAGGAGCAGGCGGTGCTGCCGTTGTTGATGCCGTCGCATACCCACGGCTCGGGCAGGGCCTGGCCTACGTTTACGGTGATGTTGGCCGTACAGCCAGCCGTGTTGCCTGAAGCGTCGCGAATGCTGACCATAACGGGAATGGTATTGCCTACGTCGTTTACATCAACCGTGCTGGGGCTGATGCTCAACACGGTTATGCCACCGCAGTTGTCGTGCGTCATGGCCAGGTTGAGCACGTCGGCATTGCCCAGGGTGTAGGTGCCGGAAGGCGGCAGGATGACCGCACCGGTGCGGCATACGGCCGTCGGCGCGGTAACGTCGACATGCGGGACCATATACGTACACGAGTTGCTGTTGCCGGCATCGTCGGTAGCGATCACGGAAACCGTAACGGTTTGTACACCGGTGATGATCGTGCCCGGAACGGGGCTCTGCGTCAGCGCCAGGTTGAGGTCGCAGTTGTCGGAAGCGGAGGCGTAGGGCCGGTAATCCGGCAGTGCGTTGGTGCAGTTGTTCGGGTCCAGAACTGCCGGCGTAATACTACCCGGGCAGGAGATGGTGGGCGCCTGCGTATCGTTGGCGCAGGGGTCTGTCGGGCAGCTGAGATTCAGGCTGAAGGCGCCGTTGCTGCTGCCGAAGCCGTGCACCAGCACATAGTAGGTAGTACCCGCGGTGGCGCTGAAGCTTAATTGCGATTGCAGGCTGCAGAAATCGTCGTTGCCGCCTACGCAAACCAGGCTGCCGCAGGAACCGGAGAACACGCTGATCTTGGTGTCGTAGCTGGAACCGCAGAGGCTCACCGTGGTGGAACCGCTGGTGGGCGAGGTGAAATAATACCAGACGCCGGGGGCTGTATTAGAAACTCCACAAGTGCCCGCATCGTCAAAAGTAGCGCCAGCTGTAGTGCCGTTGACCGTGGCGCCGCAGGCGATAGGCAGGGCGTTGCTGCACAGGTCGTTGACAGGGCCCACCGGCGGTGCACTGAGGGACCAGGCCAGCGTGAAGGTGCCGGCGCCGCCGCTAAAGCCATCCAGCGTGAAGTATACGCGCTGGGTGGAGCCGGTGGTGTTCTGCCAGGTAGTGTTCTGGATATCCGAGTCATCATAGCAGGTAATTTCCGAAGTACCGGGGCAGGAGCCGCCGTAGGCGATCCGCACCTTGGAGTCATAGGCGTTTACCGTCTGGCCGATCACCAGGGTATTGTTATTAGGCACGTCGATGTAGAAGATCCGGTCGGGTGCGCCGGAGCCGAGGCAGCTGCTGGAGAAGTCGTCGGCATAACCGCTGGTGGTACTGCTGTAAGGGCTCGTCAGGCTGGCCAGGTTCTGTGCGTTGCTGCAGTTTTCACCATCAAGAGGCGCTGCTCCGCTACAGGTTACGATCCTGGAACGGGAAGTGTTGCTTTCACCGCAGGAGGAGTTGGTGTGGGTGTAAAAGCGCGCCGTGCCGGTGAAAGTAGCCGTCCACATTACCGGGGTAGTGCCATAGGCCTGTACTGTAGGCGTGCTGTTCGCGATGGTGATGAAATCGGTGCTGACCGAACTGGAGAAGGTATAGGTGGTGCCCGATACGACGCTCACATTGGAATATTCGCCGGCATACCCCGCTGTGGTGATGGTGCCTGGCGACCCGGTACAGTTGGGCGAGTAGGTCGAGGAAGGATACAGCCCATAGGTAGCGGTAGTACAGCCCGCTGCAGGCGGCGCCCCGCCGCAGCTTACGGCCCGGGTGCGGAAATCGCTGCTTTCGCCGCAGGAGGAGTTAGTATGGGTGTAAAAGCGTACCGTGCCGGTGAAGGTGGCCGTCCACATTACCGGGGTAGTGCCAAAAGCCTGAGGCGTTCCGGAATCGTTCGTAATGGTGAGGTAATCCGATCCGACCGAGCTGGAGAAGGTGTAGGCGGTACCCGACACGACGCTCACAACGGAATATTCGCCGGCGTATGCAAGGGTGGTGATGTTGCTTGGCGACCCGTTACATGTCGGCGAGTAGGTAGAGGTCGGATATTGGCCATACGTGGCAGTAGTACACTGGGCAAGCAGGCTTGATCCGCCGGAGCTCAGGAGTAAAATTATCATGGGTAAGATACTCCTGGTGAATGAAAATAAAGGTCTCTTCATTTTGTTAGCAATTTACGGTTTACAAAAAGGTGGTATTGAGGCGCCTGTTCCACAACCTGCACCGGCCGGCGGGACGAAAGGCAACATTCACATTGTGATCTGGCATGTGTGCAGCGTTGCAAATACCGCGTGCTTGTATACCGCCCCGAAAACTGGAAGGCGTACTCAAGCCCGTGGAACATTAGGCTACCAGCCGAAAAGCTCTTTTGTTTGCAGAAAAAACAGGGGGTACAATGGCCAGCAAATGCTGGGGGTGTACTGTGCTCTCAAAACAATATGGGTGTATCAGGGAGGGGGTATTTTTTTAAGGCAATTGTCATGTTATATCTTCATCCGGCTTTCAGTACAGTTTTTAGTCTGATATTGGGTAAAAGCCGGGCGTCAGTGAACGATTATGTCAGGTGGGGGATATTTGACCCAAATTTATTAAAATTTTACATCATTTTAACAAATAGAAGATAAAAATATTTTTAGAACCCCGTACTTCCGGCCTTCCGGCCGGAGTAGGCGCCCTTCAAACTCTGATTTGGAGGAACATAAAAAACAGGCGCCGCTTTCATCTTTACAGAAAGCGGCGCCTTGAAGCCCGAAAACCGTGCGGGCCTAGAGCTCGTTTTGAGTGGTCTTTCCCTCCGGGTTCATTCGGTATTTTCCTTACTTCGCCTTCACGAATCGCAGCATCTGCGGCGCCTGCCCTTCGATCTGTATGTCAAAGAAGTACAGGCCCGGGTTCAGGTTGCTGACGTTCCATTCGAGGCGTTCGGTATCGCTATCCAGCTGCCGCGATTCGATGAGCTGGCCCAGTTCGTTGCGCAACCGCACCGTACCTCCAACCTTTTGGTTGGAGTAGGCTTCTTCCCCGAGCAGAAGCTCAGAGGTACGGGTACTGGCAAACTCCAGCATCACCATATCCTTCGCAGGGTTGGGGAACAGGCTGATGTCGCGCCCGACAAGTGCCGGGTCAACGGAATTGCTGGGCAGCACCGCCAGCGGCGCTACGCCATCGACGATAGAAAGGCCGGAGAACGATGCCACAGCCGGCCCGCCCGGGTAGTTGGCATAAGCGGCCATACCCACGGCTATGCAGGCATTCATGGACACCTGCTGAGCCGATACCGGGAAGTAGCTGACGCCATTGTAGGAGTAGTACCCGTAGAACCAGTTGCCCTGGCGCACCAGTTTGACCCAGTAGGGCAGCGGCTTACTGAAGAAATTCACGGATTTGCTGGCATTGGTGGCGGTGCGTGCTTCCCAGCGCACCGTATTGTTGCGGTTGGTGTACAGGCCAACCATCTTGCTGCCTGCACCTGTGCTTTCGCGGGCCATCAGGCCGGCAAAACCGTTGGGCGTAACGGCCGTCACCTGTACGGCCATTTCGAAATCGCCGCAAAGGGTTTGCCAGATGAAGCCCATATTATCCGTCCCCAGGCCGTTGTTGATGGCGCTGGTGCTGATGGAATAGGTCGGCGGCGTAGTGCAGGGCGTCGAGGAATATGAAGCGCCGCCAACGCCTACATTGGACGAAGTCCAGGGAGCTACAGGAGCAACAGTAGCAGCACAGGAGATGGAGATCTGGTAGTAACCGATGGACCCGCCAAAGCCATCGAGGTAAACCTTATAGGGAACGCCAGCTTCGGCGCAGAAGGAGAACTGCGAAGTGACGTTTCCGACACTTACGTCGTCATTGCCGCCGATGCAGGTGAGCGAGCCGCAGTTGCCCTGGAAGATATTGATCTGCGTATCGAAATTGGAGCCGCCGGTGCTGACCGTGGTCCACTGGCCGTTGCCGGTGAAGCTGAACCAGACGCCGGGGTCGGAGCCGTTGCCGCCCTCGCCACAGCCGCCGGGAGCGTCATTGGCGGTGGCCAGGCCCATATTGCCGGCCAGCGTCGGGCCGCCGCAGACGAGCGGGTCGGCGTTGGCGCAGAGGTCGTTATCGACGCCCGTGCAGGAAACGGACAGGCAGGTAGCGTTCGCGATGGTGTTGCGGATCACGTTGCCGGGCTGCGGGCCGAAGCCGAGGGTGAAGTTGATGCCTACGCCCGTACCGTTACAATAGCTCATGATGGTACCGCCGCCGGCGGGGTTGCCGGGCAGCGTACAGCCGCCTTCGGTAAATCCGGCGCAGCCGTCGATGGCCGTGTTGTTGCCGTTCCATACGCAGGCGTGGGTGTGGCGCGAGCCGAAGAGGTGCCCCAGTTCATGGGTGAAGATCTGTACGTTGAAGGAAAAGGTAGGCACGTTGCTGAAGCCCGTACCGGAAAAGCCGCTGAAGCAGAGGCTCTCGTCCGTATTGGCATTGCAGATGCCGCTGAAACCAGCAGCCTGCCCACCGACGTTGTCCAGCTCGACCAGATGGCCCAGGTCGCCATTGAAAGCGCCGGTATTGGCCTGAAACTGGGCGCGGTACTCGCCGGCCGAGGGGCCGCTGTAGGGGTCGGGCGTCGTCCAGACGAAGATCTCGGAGATGGCGACGGTGAGGCCTTCATTGGCGTACAGGATGGCGCTCTGGTTGAAGACCCCCGTCAGCAGGTTGGTCACGGAAGCTACGGAGCCGAGGTTGTTGAACAGCGACTGGCCCCCTTCGATATAGATCTTGGTGCAGTCGCCGACGTTGCGCTGGGAGAAGTTCAGTTGCTCCGGCCGGTAGCCGAAACCGTCGTCCTCTGTCGAGCAATCGAAAGGCGGCGGGTTGATCATCTTCCTGTCGAGGTAGAGGATGTGCGCCTGGCCGGAATTGCCGATCCTGCCGAGG
Organism: Lewinellaceae bacterium; assembly: GCA_020636255.1. GTDB lineage: Bacteria > Bacteroidota > Bacteroidia > Chitinophagales > Saprospiraceae > JACJYE01. The sequence continues at coordinate 558,263 of JACJYE010000002.1, read as the reverse complement.
TTGTAGTTGCCTTCGTCCGTGCTGATAAGGCCCATGGCCTCATTGTCAAAAACGCTGATCGCGGCCAGGGAGTGTTCTTCCCCTTCCACATAGCCGTGATAGTGCAGGCCGCCCTTGTAGTCATAACGCGTCTTTCCATTGTCGCTGGTGTAGACCTGAAAGTCAGGCGTGAAGATGTTCGACCTGGACATCTTCAGCGTCAGCGTCCGGCCATCGTCACCCGTGGGCAGTACCAGGGTGAAATGGCTGGGGTTGCGCTGAAGGAAGGCCGCTGCTTTCTGGCTGTCGAAATTGAAGACAGCGCCCGCGGTTACTTCGGAGGAATAATCTTTGGTAGCGGGCGTCCAACCCGGGCTGAAAAGCTCAACGCGCTGGAAATTAGGGCCAACAGGCTCTTCCCCTTTGTTTTTCTTAGATTGTTCCCCTTGTAACTGAGTGTTCGCCTGTGCCATCAGGCCGGCGCTCAGGAGCAAAAGGCACCCAAGCAGGCTAAACTTCTGGATCTTTGATAAAAGGTGTTGCATAAAGTAAATATTTGGTGATATAAAGGTTTTAGATGAAAATGGCTACGGTATACAACAGCAACCTCTGCTAGCGAAGGGGCCCAACAGCATTGAGCATTGAGAAAACACAAGGCCAATAATCCTGGAAAACCGGCGCAATTCATGCCGGAAATGCTACGATGCGCAACCGTACCTCCAAGCTTTCGGTTGGAGCAGGAATTGCAACGCCATAGCCGAACGGCAACGCAACTTCAAAAAATACGGGGGGTGGTAGATACTAAGGGGTAGTAAGCAGATAATCAGTCTGTAAATGTAAGAAAAAGTATAAATATGTAAAACATACCCGTCGAATATTTCTTTTTGCGAGGGGTCATCCACCAATGCTGTCAGCCCTGTTTTGCCGCCCGCACCGAACTGCGGGCGATCAGAAATTGCCCCAGCAGGTAGGTGGCCATGATCAGTGTGCGGGCATAGGGAATGGTGATGGCATCGCTCCGAAACCTGTTCAGCGCGATCAGGCTGTCGGAAAGGATAAAGAGCAGGATACCCGTCATCAGGGCAACGAACACCTCCTTTTGTAACAACGGCCGCAGGTTGAACGCAGCAATGGCCATGCCTACGATGGCACAGGCATAAACGAGCACCGGCGCTTTCATAGGCCCGGGAATGCCGGGCCAGAGCAGGGTGGCGATGCCCGCGAGGTACAACAGGAAGGGCCAGGCACGCCACGGGGCCTGCCTTACCACACCGCTTTCAGAACCCGGATAACGGACAAAGCCGGCCATATAACTCAACTGCGCGAGCAGGAATGCACCCAGCCCCATCAGGAAAAAGCGTTCGTCTTTGGGCCCGTAGCCCACCAGCATCAGCAGGCTGTCGCCGGCAATGGAAAAAAGGAGCCCCGACAGGATGAAACGCGGAAAGGGGCCCTTCAACGGGCGCATCCGTAAATAGAACCATAGGGAAAGCAACGCAAGCAGGCACGGCTTGGTCGCGAATACCAGGAATTCACTCTGCCGGTGCTCGGCCCAGAGGTTGAGCAACCCGACGAGGAAGTAAGCGTAAAGAAGGATGCGGAGCATGGGGATGGTGAAAAGGTTAAAGGTTAAAGGTTAAAGGTTAAAGGACATCCAATGCCGTCGAGGCGGAGCCAGCCGTCTCGCCCAAAGGGCGTACACAGGCCTGCCACGGGCAGCGCCCTTGGACAAAAGGCCGTCGTGGCGGAGCCCCCTTCACCGGCTTTGCTTCAGGCCTTCATTGAGCTTCCTGAAGTTTAGTTTGCCGCCGTTATTGCGCAGGTGCTCGATCACTACGATAGCGCGCCGCAGGCGGGTGTCGGAGGTTTTAGGCGATCCGACAATATACAACAAGCTGCGTTGTTTTCCGGGGGTCAGGGCGTGAAAGAGCCGATCGCCTTCCTCATCCTGCCTGAGCAGTTCGCGGAGCTCTTCCGGCATGGGCAGGCCGTAGGTGCTGTCGTCTTCGCGCAGGCTGGCCTGTATGGCCATGCCTGGTTTCAGCCCCAGCTTGTCGCGCAGTTTTTTGTTGATATTGATAAAATAGCTTCCGTCGCCTTTGGGCATCAGAGCGCATTGGAATTCCACCTGCCCATTGAGCCGGCATACTACCCGGCGGCTGCCCTGGCTGAGGAATACCTGAGCAATGGCCTCCGGCACGACGATATGGTGGCCCCAGAGGCTGGAGTTGAAATCTTCAAGTACGGATGTGAATTCGATGGCGTCGCCTGTGGGCATGGGTGTATTGTATTTGTAGGCCGGTTTTGGTGAACATCAAACTACCGCCCCAGTTTGAGCCGGAGCCCGGCAGCAGCACCGTAGGATAGGTATTTCTCCTGAAAATCATTGCCATAGGACCGGCCGCCGAAGTAGCTGAGTTGAAGGCGTGGCTCCAGGAAGAGCTGGTAACGGCCCGCCAGTGTGCGTTCCAGCCCTATACCCGAGTGCAACGCCAATGCCAAAGGATTGATATCCGTGGCATTCTTTTCCTGTACTACGCTTTCTCCCAGTCCGCCCAGGTTCTTGATAATGATATAACGCTGCCCCAGGAACACCCGGAAGAGTACACCGCCGGAGAGGTACAACCGCCAGGGGCCCGTTAGTGGGCTGTACTGTACCTTCAGAGGAGCTTCCAGGTAATCGTAGTTGTAGTTAATGGTTATGCCCTCGATGTCTTCTCCCGCTGGCAGCGTGGGGTCAAAACCGCCATTGCCGTTGTGTTGCGAACCCCAGCGCAGACTGTTATCGGTATAGCGATGGCCGATGTTGGCGAAGCCTATGCCCGTTACCAGCATCCACCCGGGGCTCAGCTCGCGGGAAAGGCTGAAGCCAATATTGTTGCAAAATTTTGGCGATTCCTTTTCTGAAATGTCCACTACCCCTATCGATCTGGTTTCAGAAAGATTGGGAAAATAATCCAGGCCGAGGCTCCAGCTTTGCTGAGCCTGCGCCAGGCCGGCGCAGAAGAAGAACGCGAAGAGTAGGAGTTGTTTTTTCATGGTTAAAAGGTCAAAGGTCAAAAGGTTGTCGAGGCGGTGCCTCTATCTCGCTCAAAGGGCGAAAATATCCCAACCACGGGCATCGCCCGTGGGATCAGGCCGTTGTGGCGGAGCTCCATCCTCCAATCAGTAATCACAGTTCTCCCTTCACCCACCACTCACCGGGCAGCCACCTCAGGGCATCCGGTATCCGGAAGCCACTTTGTTTCATAGTGAGCAGGATATTGCCGCGGTGGTGAGCTTCGTGGGAGATGTAATACCCCAGCATAGGCACCAGGCCGTTCCGAAAATTGGAAACGGCGCCGCCTTTCGCCAGGCTATCCTGCATATATACTTCCATCAGTCCGCCCGATTGGCGGAAGGCTTCTAAAAGTTTCTCCCTGCCGGGGCTCTCCGCTTTGTCGAACTCGATGAGCGGGGCGCCTTGCTTTTTGGCGAAGGATGACAAGCGGGCGGCGCGCACCATGTGCACATGGGCCAGTTGCCGGGCAATATCACGGCCGCCCCGCGTGCTGAGGGTAGCCCCAAAGGCGTCATCGGGTATGCTTTCGATCAGCAGGATCATGTCGTGCTGATGGATACGCCAGGTTTGGAGGATCTGCTCTTCGATCATGCTTGTAACCATCAAAATCTCCAGTGGAGCACTTATTCTTTGAAGATTTCTTAGTTGAATAATAGCCAAAGGTAAAAACAAATGGCCAGCTCAGGGTTCATCATGGCTGATGATATCGCCGCTATTACTAACGAACGCGATACGTTTGCCATCCGGCGACCACGACGGCGTGTTGATCGTGCCCTGCCCGCCGTAGAGGTAGGCGATCACTTTGGGCTGCCCGCCTGCTGCCGGCATCAGGCGCAGGTATACGTGTTTGTAAAAAGGGTGGTCTTCGGCCTTTACATCGGTGCCGTAGGAGATGAACACGATCCATTTGCCGTCGGGTGAGAAGTGCGGGAACCAGTCGTTGTAGTTTTCGTCGAAAGTGAACTGTTCGGGTTCGCGGCCATCGGCTTTCATCCGCCAGAGCTGCATGGCGCCGGTGCGGGCGGAATTGAAATAGATATACTTACCGTCGGGGCTGTATTCCGGGCCGTCGTCCAGCCGTGGCTGGCCGGTCAGCTGTTCTTCCCGGCCGCCCCCGACGGGTATGCGGTAGATGTCGTACTGCCCGTTGCGGCCGGCGGTATAGAGCAGGTATCTGCCATCGGGCGACCAGCTGTGCAGATAGGAGGGGCCGGTGGGCGTCACGCGCCTGGGTATTCCGCCTTTGATCGGCACGGTATAGATCAGCGAGCCGTATTCGGGCTCGCCGCTGGAGCTGCTCAGGCCCAGCTGCCTGCCGTCGAAGGAGATGACGTGGTCATTATTATTGTGGGTAACGGTACCGGTGTTCAGCTGCTTCGGCTTGCCCTTCGACAGGCGGAAGCGGTAGATCAGCCCGTTGCTGTTGTAGAGCAGGCACTTGCCGTCGGGCGTCCAGTTGGGCGCCTGGAGCGACTCGTTAGAAGTGTAGAGGATCTTCCGCCGGCCGCTTTCGATGTCCATCGTTTCGAGGTAGCTACCGAGGTAGTCGCGGTAGGGCACCAGGCCGTCGCCGGCAGGGAACACGATACGTACGTTGTCGAAGCTGGCCTGCTCCACGACGTCCGGGTTGTGTGAACAGATGAAAAGGCCGGCGTATACCTCATCGCCAAGGTTAAGCGCGGGTAGTTCTTCTACCGAAAAAGGCTCGCCCCAGCGGGCAACCGACAGGATGAACCGCTGGCCCCGGCGCTCCAGCTGCATCACGTCGGGTTGGGCGGCGGAAGAACGCACTTCTTCTACGTCAGAGCCGCTTTGCCGCCGGTACTGAAGGCTCGCCAGGCCGTCGCCATGCACAGCAACGCAGGCCATAGGCGCGTCGGTATCGAGGCTGCTGCGCACCATCCACCCGATCTTGCGGTGCGGGTCGGCGCCCTGGCCGATGAAGCGGCCGCGGGCCTGCAGGATAAAGTCGCCCTTGATGCGTCTCCAGAGATAGTGGAATTCGTCTTTCCCGAACCAGATGTTGGCGCCGGAGCCGGAAAGCAGGTACGACTGTGTTTTGGCATCGTAACGGGCCGTGCCGGGATGCAGGACGGCGCCTACGTCGGAATTCCGGGTGAACATACCGGTGTTGTTTTGTGTAAAAGCGCTGCCCGTGCTCAATAACAGGGCCAGCAGGCAGCATATCCGGAGTGTTTTCATGGGCCGGTGGTTTGAAGTTGGAAATTAAGAAAAAAAGCTAAATTGGTAGCCTGCTAAATCCTTTAGTTAATGCAACCGTACCTTCCCAACCCGAATCGCTATCAGGACATGCAGTACCGCCGTTGCGGCCGCAGCGGCCTGAAGCTGCCTGCCGTTTCACTGGGCCTATGGCACAACTTCGGCCATGTCGACGTGCTGGAAAACAGCCGCCGCATCCTGCACCTGGCCTTTGACTCGGGCATCACCCATTTCGACCTGGCCAACAACTACGGCCCCCCGCCAGGCTCCGCCGAAGAGAATTTCGGGCGTATCCTGCAGAAAGATTTTAAAGCGTATCGCGATCAGCTGGTGATCTCCTCCAAAGCGGGGTACCACATGTGGGAAGGCCCCTATGGGGAATGGGGCTCCAAAAAATACCTGGTGGCCAGCCTCGGCCAGAGCCTGAAACGAATGGGCCTCGAATACGTCGATATCTTTTACCACCATCGCCCCGACCCCGATACCCCCCTGGAAGAGACCATGGCCGCGCTCAGCCTTATCGTCAGCCAGGGTAAGGCCCTGTACGTGGGCATTTCCAATTACCGGAAGGAAAGGGCCGAAGAGGCCATTCGGATACTGAGGGATATGGGTACGCCCTGCCTCATTCACCAGCCCAATTATTCCATGTTCGACCGCTGGGTAGAAGGCGGGCTGCTCGATCTGCTGGATAGCGAAGGCGTGGGGTGTATCCCCTTCTCTCCGCTGCAGCAAGGGCTGCTGACAGACAGGTATCTGCGGGGCATTCCCGAAGATTCGAGGGTGGCCAAACCGCATGGCTTTCTCAAAAAGGGGCAGTTGACGGACAGCCGCCTGGAACAGGTGCGGCAGCTTAACCAAATGGCCCTGGGGCGGGGGCAGAGCCTGGCCCAAATGGCACTGTCCTGGATCCTTCGCGATGGCCGCATCACCTCCGTGCTGGTAGGCGCCAGCCGCCCCGAACAACTGGCCGATTCGCTGAAGTGCCTCGATAACCTGGATTTTAGCTCAGCAGAGCTGCAGCAGATCGAAAGCATACTGGGGTGATACACCCGGGAAAGGCTGAAAAAAGAAAGCCATGCGAACCGGGGCTAGCCCCGGGCCCGCATGGCTACATACCATATCCTACAGTGGAAAATGATAATGATGATATCCCTGATCAGCGTTTCTTGATCAGGCCCGCAATGAACAAGATGACGACAGCGCCGATCACGCTGGTGATGATAAGGCTGATGGTCGGGCCGCCCAGCTTGATCGAGACGCCCAGCTTGCCCAGCAGCCAGCCTCCTACAAATGAACCGGCAATGCCGATGATGATGTTCCAAAGCAGGCCGAAACCACCACCTTTCCAGACCTGGCCGGCGAGCCAGCCTGCGATAGCGCCGATGATAAGGACGTAAAGAAGTTCCATGATTTGTTGGTTAATTCGTTGATTAAAAAATTTGTAATGGAGAATGCTTAAAGTTACAAAATTGTATCCGGCATTTGGGTAGAAATGTAAAAAAATGTCACCTTGGTTAATCGCCACGAACGGGCTATGAATAAATTGAACAGGTATATCGCAATCCACTTTCTGCTTTCCTGTCTGATGTGGGCCCCGCCCCCCCTTCGGGCGCAGGTCCCGTTCACCTGCGAGGGCCAGGTTTTCGTTCTTTCCGCAACCACTCCCGAGCTCGCCGGGCTCAGCATCAGCCCGGCCAATAGTGCAGTTTCTTTTTCCACTATATTTTCCAGCCTTCCCGTGGCCATCGGCGCGCTGGGCTTCAGGAGCACGGATGGCTTCCTCTATGGTATTAGCCTGGGCGGGCAGCAGTTGTACCGCATCGGTTCCGATGGCGCAGTCGAGAACCTCGGCGCCCTGGCCCTCAACCCCGCCCTGGACTATCTGGCCGGCGATATCAGCCCCAACGGCCGGTACTTCACAGCGGTCGGCTCGGCCAACGGCGCCGGGCAAGCGCTGATACGGGTCGACCTGGAAGACCCCGGCCTGGCTGTACAGTCCGTGCCGCTTACGGGCTCGCTGCGCATACCTGATATCGCCTACGCTCCACTCACAGGAGGGCTCTATGGTTATGAATCGGTTGGGCGCCGTTTTTTAACCATAAACCCCACTACCGGTGCGACGGCCATGCTGAGTGCGGTGCTCGAAGCGCAGCACGAGGCCCAGGGAGTGTTCTTCGACGCCTTTGGCCGCTTGTATGCTTATGGCTCCACCTCTTTCGGGGTGGCCAGCGCTTTGTTTGTTATCGATAAGAACAGCGGGCAGGCGGTGCGCCGGCAAACCGGGCCGGTTTATCCGGTAGGGGAGATGGCCTCATGCCCCTATACCGCTGCTGTGGAGTGCCTGGTGCGGCCCGCTTCTACTTTTCCCTGTAGCGAAATAAAATACGTCTACACGCTGGGCAACGGCGTCGGGCCGCTAACCGGCATCAGCCTGGAGCATCCCCTGCCGCCGGGTTTTACCTTCACCGGGCTGGTACGCAACCCCTATGGCGGGGTGCTGAGCCCCGTGGCCCCTGCCGGTGTCTTCAGGCTGGATAACATGTCGGCCCCAAAAGGAGTGGACAGCATTATCATTACCGTGGAGATCGGCGATATCGGCGGAGGTGGGTATAAAAGCCGCGCCCTGCTTGGCGGGCTTCCGCAAGCTCTCGGTAGCGCCCGCCCGTCCGATGACCCCGCCACGCTCGCTCCGTCCGACAGCACCGCCATTATCGTCAACCGCATTGAAGAAGACAGCCTGTTCTACGAACGCTTTTTATGCCTGGGGCAGAGCACGGTGCTGGACGCCGGCGCGTTCGGGGGCAATGTCCTGTGGAATGACGGCACCACGAGCCCGCAGAAGGCCGTTTCCGCCGAAGGCGTGTATACCCTCGAAGCGGCCAGCGGCTGCCAGGCCATCTTCGTGAGCTATACGGTGACCGTCGCTTCCTGTCCATATACCATAGAACTGACGCATCAGATCCTGCCGGAAGAAACCTTCCCCTGCAACGAGGCCGTATTCCGGTATGGCATCGGGAACGACTCCGGGCTGGAGCGGGCGGGTGCTTTCCTGGTGGATACCCTGCCGGAAGGTATAACGGTTGTCGGGATAGAACGCAACCCCTTTGGCGGCAGCCTCGATGTCGCTGCTCCGCCGGGCATCCTGCGCATCGACGGCCTGACGCTGCCGTTGGGGGTAGACTCCATCGATGTGCGGGTGGCTATCGGCGACGTTGCTCCCGGGGATTACTACAACAGCGCGCTGCTGGGCGGCCTGCCCTCTGCTCTGGGCCCTACGCGCCTGTCGGACGACCCGCGTACCCCACTTGCCGATAGCACTCCTGTGAAGATATTAGGCGTAGAATCCGACACGGCTTATATCTCACAACTGCTGTGTAACGATAGGCCTCTCGTGCTGGACGGCAGCCAGTATGGCGCCAGCTATCTGTGGGCCGACGGCTCTACCGGCGCCCGTTTTACGGCGACGTTTCCGGGGCTTTATCCGCTTCAGGTGTTTGACGGCTGCCGGCCGTCGTATGTATTCTTCGATGTCGTAGCAGGCGAAGGGATAGATACCCGTTTTGCCGAAGAAAAAGTGAAGATACACCTGGGGGAAACCTATCTGCTGGAGCCTGCGCTCATCAATGAGGGCGTGGGCCTGTTCGTCGAATGGGACGACCCATTGGGCAGTTCCCTGTCGTGCCTCGATTGCCTGATGCCTCTGGCCAAACCGCTGGATCACGTCGTATACACGCTCCGCGTTTCCAATGGCGTTTGCGCCGATACGGCGCGCATTACCTTCCTGGTGGACAAATCGCGCAGGGTCTACGCCCCAACGGCCTTTTCGCCCAACGGCGACGGGCGCAACGATACCTTTTACCTGCAGAGCCCCGATTACGGCCTGCTGCGCTCGCTTACCATTTACGGCCGCTGGGGCGGAATGGTGTTTTACACTGAGGCAGGGGCCCTGAACGAGCCGCAAACGGGCTGGGACGGGCAAAGCCACGGCAAGCCGGCGCCGGCAGGGCTGTACCTGTGGAAAGCGGAGATCGAATTCATCGGGGAGATCAGGGAAATATTCAGCGGTGAACTGAGTCTCTTGCGGTAGGGGGGCAGGGTACTCAAAATCCCGGCAGGAATTGCAGGTTCAAAAAAAATCAGCCACCTTTGCCGTGTTCAAAAAACAAGCTGCCTGCTCATCTCCGGACAAGCTCTGAATCAAACGATGTGACTATGAAGCTTCGCTTATGTTTTTTGCTGCTGGCGGGCCTGGTTTCCCCCATCCTGCTGTCCGCTCAGATCACTATTGACGCGTCGGATGTGCCGCCTTTCGGCGCTCTGCTCACCACCGCTACTGATACCCTGGTGGCGGGCCTGCAGGCCGGCCCGTCGGGAGCAGGCCAAAGCTGGGATTTCTCGGCCCTTGCCGGCCAGGAAAGCACCACCAACCTGGTGGTAGACCCTGCGGAAACGCCTAATGGCGCGGCCTTCCCGCAGGCTACCTTCGCCTTTCAGGGCGCCGATGATTTTTACAGCTACGCACAGGTGACAGCCGATGCCCTGCTGGGGCTTGGCGGTTCCGCATCGCTGGTGGAAGGGGTGGGCCCCGTCGTACTGGAATTCAGCCCGCCACAGCAGTTGCTGCCGGTGCCGGCCACTTTCGGCAGTTCTTTTAACAATACTTACGCTTTTAACCTTCAGCTCGACGGCTCGGTGATCAACCCTTTGGTCGATTCGGTACGGGTGGCCTCGAGCAGCTCCCAATCTGCAACGATCGATGCCGCCGGTATGCTGGTATTGCCGGATGCGGCCTATGAAACCCTGCGGCAGCGGGTGGAAACGATCACGGAAACGGCCATCGAGATCAAGTTTTTCGGCGCCTGGACGCCCTTTGAAACGACTACAGACACCACCATTGCCTATGAATGGTGGGCCAAAGACGGGCGCGGTTTGGTATTATCCCTCGACTTTGACGCCCAGGGCAACACGCTGGACGCCACCTATCTGACGGATTACAGCACCGGTGGCCAGATGGCGCCCGTGGCCGCTTTTTCGGTAGAAATACTGGAAGACGGCCAGGTGCAGTTTACCGACGAATCGGAAAACCAGCCTGAAGCCTGGCAGTGGGACTTCGGCGACGGCCTGGCCAGCACGGAGCAGAACCCCCTGCATACCTATCAGGCCAGCGGCCTGTACACCGCCTGCCTGACAGCCGTCAACGGCGCCGGGCAAAGCACCGCCTGCCAGGATGTGGATGTGGTGGTGAACGGCGCCAATGAGGCCGCCCGTACCGCGGGCCTGAAGGCTTATCCCTCGCCGGCCCGCGATGTGCTCTTCCTCGAGTTCGGCGCTTTGCAGGGCAAGCCCGTTCAGCTTTGCCTGGTCAATGCGCTGGGCCAGCAACTCAGCCAGCATGCCTTCGACAAGGCTCCCTCAGAGGCATGGAGCCTGGATATATCCGGGCTGCAGCCTGGCCTGTACCGCGCCGTGCTGAAGGCGGCAGGGCAGAGCGTTATGGTGTTGCCGTTCGTGAAGGGGTAAGTATACCCGCCGAATTAATCTCCACTTAACACAACGGCCCCCTGGGAATGTAATTTTTCCCTTATTTTTGCGTACGGAAAAAGCAACGCCGGGACAGAACACCAGGCCCAGAAAGATCAACACCCCGCTCCATCCCCTTTTCTTTATTGATTTTCATGACGAAAAAAAACGCGTACATGGCCCAGTCTGTATACCAACACCACTTTTTACATCGCCTTTTCCTGACGTTCGCCCTTGCCGGCCTGATCGGCCCGGCGGTAGGGTGGGGGCAGTGCCCTGTTCCATGCCCCACGATTCAAGCGATAATGGTAAATCCTTGTGGTTCCTCTCAGGCAAACGATGAATATGTATTAATCAATTCAGGTGGAGGGTTTAATATCGGGCTTATCCAATTTGATTTTGATGATAACAATAACAACTTTGGCCCCCAAAATAATGATATAAATTATAACATGGACAATGATCCATTGAATCCTACTCCTTGTGGTTTACAGCCTGGAGATCCTTCTGTTATAGGTGGTTGTTCAAACGTCATTCCAGTGGGCCCCGGAGATTTTGTCCCTGCAAACTCTTTGATAGTACTTCAAACCAGCAGTAACCCTACAACTGTTCATGATTTTAGTTCAATTTGTGGTTCTGGCCAATGTATTTATGTCGTTTCGAATGCATGTGAAAGAACAGCTGGTGCCTTTTCTAATACATCAGGTTTTGATCTTGTCGGTTATCAACTTCTAATTAGCGGGTGTCCTCTATGTACATCTGGAGTTGTATACGATAAAGCAGCTGCGAATACAGCGGGAGCAGGTTCTTATGTTAACGGCATAGGTGTGGTCATGTCTAATCCTTCTTGCGCTGCGCCTCCTGCAACGGCTAGCCCCCCTCCAACCCCCAACCTTACCCCCATCGGCCCCTTCTGCCAAACCGATGCTTCCGTTGTGCTTAACGCGACGCAGGACGGCGTAATGGGCACCTGGAGCGGCCCCGGGGTAACCGGCGGCGTTAACTTCAACCCGGCTACGGCTGGTACGGGCACCATTACACTTACCTTTACGCCCAACGCCAACCAGTGCGCCAACCCCAATACGCTCGACGTCACCGTGAATGCGGCCACTGCCACCAATCTTACCCCCATCGGCGGCCCGTTCTGCCAAACCGATGCTTCTGTGCCATTGAGCACCAACCAGGGCGGCATCAACGGCACCTGGAGCGGATCGGGCGTTACCGGGGGCAATACCTTCAACCCGGCTACGGCGGGCACGGGGCCCATCACGCTGACGTTCACCCCTACTGCGGGCCAGTGCGCCCTGCCGAATACCCTGAACGTTACGGTAAACGCCGCCACTACTCCTGCGCTGACGCCCATCGGCCCCTTCTGCCAGTCGGATGCTTCCGTGCCTTTGAGCACCAACCAGGGCGGCATCAACGGTACCTGGAGCGGGCCCGGCGTTACGGGTGGCAATACCTTCAACCCGGCTACGGCAGGCACGGGCAGCATCATGTTGACGTTTACCCCTACCGCCGGGCAATGCGCCAACCCCAACACCATGAGCGTTATGGTGAATGCCGCCACTACTCCTGCGCTGACACCCATCGGCCCCTTCTGCCAGACGGACCCCTCTATGGCGCTGAACACCACCCAAAGCGGGATCAACGGTACCTGGAGCGGGCCCGGCGTTACGGGCGGTAATACCTTCAACCCGGCTACGGCAGGCACGGGCGGCATCATGTTGACGTTTACCCCTACCGCCGGGCAATGCGCCAACCCCAACACCATGAGTGTTACGGTCAACGCCACTACTACGCCGATGCTGACGCCCATCGGGCCGCTCTGCCAGACGGATCCGGTGGTGAACCTCGACCCCGCCCCAGGCGGCATCAGCGGCACCTGGAACGGCCCGGGGGTGATGGGCTCTACCTTCAACCCGGCTACGGCGGGCACTGGCCTTGTTGTGCTGACCTTCGTACCTAACCCCGGCCAATGCGCCAACCAGAATACGCTGAACGTAACGGTGAATGCCGTCACTACGCCAGCGCTGACGCCACAGGGGCCGTTCTGCCTGTCCGATCCTCCGGCCAACCTGCCTGCCAATCAAAGCGGGGTCAACGGCACCTGGTCGGGCACCGGCGTTACGGGCGGCAATACGTTTAATCCGGGTGTAGCGGGCACCGGCAACTTTACGCTTACTTTTACGCCGGCCGCTGGCCAGTGCGCTAACCCAAATACGATCAGCGTCAACGTCTCCGGCCCAACGGCCACACCCCCGGCCCAAGCCCTGCAGGTTTGTTACACCCTGGTTCCTTTTTCCTATACCGACAACCTCACCGCCGTCCTCAACGCGATCACTGGCGGCAACGGCAGCCTGACGGTGAACTGGTACCTCGATATGGCCGGCACCAACGCTATCGACCCTACAGACCCCAACGATATTCTGGCCCTCATTGGCGGCGGGCCCAACCAAACGATCTATGCCACCGTTTTCGACGGCAGCTGCGAGTCGGCCACCGTGCCGGTCAACGTCTCCCTTACGCCTAATGCCGTGATCAACCCCACGCCCATCGGGCCGTTCTGCCTGGGCGACGCGCCGGTAGCGCTGAACCCTACGCAAAGCGGCATCAGCGGCAGCTGGGGCGGCAACGGGGTGAGCGGCAATACGTTCAACCCCAACACCGCCGGCGCCGGCATCTGGACGCTCACCTTCACCCCCACCCCCGGCCAGTGCGCCAACCCGGCCAACCTGCAGGTGACGGTGTCCAATACCAGCACTCCTGCCCTGACGCCTATCGGGCCTTTTTGCCAGAACGACGCGCCGGTGGCGCTGAGCCCTACACAGAGCGGCATCAGCGGCAGCTGGGGCGGCAACGGCGTGAGCGGCAATACCTTCAACCCAGCCACCGCCGGACTGGGTACCTGGACGCTCACCTTTACCCCCAACCCCGGCCAGTGCGCCAACACCAACACCATGCAGGTGATGGTCAGCCCTTCCAACATACCGGCATTAATACCAATAGGCCCTTTCTGTGCCAATGATGCGCCGGTGGTGCTTGGCGCCAATCAGGGCGGCATTATCGGAAGCTGGTCGGGCACCGGCGTCGGCGGCAACGTTTTCGACCCCGGAGCGGCCGGCAATGGAACGGTAACGATCACTTTTACCCCCGATCCCGGGCAGTGCGCCCAGGCCAATACCCTGCAGGTGGATGTGACGGACGTGCCGGCCAATCCGGCAGGGCCGCTCTTCGGCTGTCCCGATGGCAGCGGGCAGGCCAGCCTCGGCCTGACGAGCCTCGATGCTATGATCAGCGGCGGCGCCGGTACGGTGCACTGGTACGTCAACCCGGGAGCTACGGTGTCTGTACCGGACCCCACAGATTTTACCATCAGCGCCAATACGACGGTATATGCTACGGTGTTCGACGGCTTTTGCGAGTCGGGCAGCCCGGTGGCCATACAGCTCATCCTGCTGCTGCCGCCGGCGGCCAACCCGGCCAGCCTGTCGGCCTGCGATACGGGGAGCGGCGCCGGAACCTTCAATCTGAACCAGGCCGTGCCAACCGTTACCGGTGGCCAGCCATATACCGTTACCTGGTATATAGACCCGGCGGGCAATACCCCCATTCCCAATCCCGGTAGTTACGTTTCGCCCGCTACCACCGTGTATGCTTTCGTGTCGGACGGCAACTGCAGCGACAGCGCGCCCGTGACGCTTACGCTGGATGTGGCGCCGGCCATAACGCCCATAGCGGATCAGGAGAGCTGCGGCGCCTATACCCTGCCTGCCATCACCGGCACAGGCCTTACTGGAGGGCAGGCCTACTACACCGGGCCGGGCGGCACGGGCACGGTATATATGTCCGGAGCTTCCATTACAACAAGCGCCCAGCTGTATGCCTACGACGGCCCGGCAGGCTGTGCGGGTGAAGAGCCCTTTTTTGTCACCATCAACCCCTTGCCCGTATTACAGCTTCAGGTGGCCATGCCCATCGCCTGCAACGGCGACGCCAACGGCAGCCTCAACCTGACGGCCAGCAGCGGTACGCCAAACTATACTTACGACTGGAACGTTGACGCTCTGGACGGAACGGAGGACCCCACCGGATTGGGCGCCGGCATTTATACCGTGACCGTTACCGACGATTCAGGCTGTGTGCAGAACGCCTCCATAAACCTGAGCGAACCGGCTTCTATCGCTATCAGCTGCATGGCCTCCAACCCTGTGATCACGCCGGGAGGCAATGAGGGGGAAGGTACGGCCAGTTTCAGCGGGGGCACACCGCCTTATTCCATCAGCCTGACGGGGCCGATAAACGACAGCGGCAGCTCGCCGACCGCCGGGATGCTCATCTTTTCCAACCTGGAACAAGGCCTGTATACGGTTACCGTTGAAGATGGCAACGGATGTACCGAAACCTGCACCTTTATCGTCAACGGCCCGGGCTGTACTTTATCGGCCTTTTTCACCAACCTGATGCCTGCCAGTTGCCCGGGCGTAGCCGACGGTTCTGTGGAGCTGTCCATCATGAACGGCTCTATGCCCTATACCATCACCTGGAGCGACAACGTGACAGGAGTTACCCAACGCAGCGGGCTGGCTCCCGGTGTTTACGGCGTTACCATCGTCGATAATGACGGCTGCCAGGTTTCGGGCAACGTCGCCGTCAACGCTGCTTTCCCTGCGCCGCAGGCGGTTATTACGCAGGGTGGCGCAATTTGCGAGGGTGAGTGTTTTACATTTGATCTCTCGTTTGCCGGCACGCCGCCTTTCCAGCTGGAGTACGAGGTGAACAATGGCGTTTCGGTACAACACCGCCTGATCACGAGTACGGCTGTAGATACTACATTGGAACTTTGCGCCGCCGATTTTAACCTGACGGCTGGCCCGCTGGAAGTGTTTTTTGCCGTGCTGCAGGATGCGCACTGTTTGGATACCCTCAACCAACTGGAAGTAATCACGGTGAACCCCACCGCAACGGCTGTGCTCGATACCAACCTTTGCGCCGGCGATTCACTGGTGGTGAACGGTACGGTATACAATGAGGGCAACCCCAGCGGTACGGAAGTATTTGTAGGGGGCAGCGCCGCCGGCTGCGATTCCGTGCTTACCATCAACCTGAGCTTTGTGCCCCCCATCACCGAAACCATATCACCGACGCTCTGTCCCGGCGATTCGATCGTGGTGAACGGCGTTGTATACAATGCGGCTAACCCCAGCGGTACGGAAGTATTTGTAGGGGGCAGCGTCGCCGGCTGCGATTCCGTGGTAATAGTCAGCCTGAGTTATTATCCATCTGATACGGCCTTCCTGGAGCAACAACTTTGTAGTGGCGATTCGATCGTCGTGAACGGTACGGTGTACAATGCGGCCAACCCGAGTGGTGTAGAGGTTTTGGCCAGCGCCAATGGCTGCGATTCCATTGTCGTCCTGAACCTGCAGTTCGTCCCACAGATCACCGAAGGCCTGAACCTGGCGCTTTGTCCGGGAGATTCCGTGGTGGTGAACGGCACGGTGTACAATGCGGCCAACCCCAGCGGTATGGAAGTATTTGCGGGGGGCAGCGCCGCCGGCTGCGATTCGGTAGTCAACGTGTTACTAAGCTTTTATCCCATTGACACCTTTATCCTGTCGCCGCAACTGTGCGCCGGCGATTCGCTGGTGGTGAATGGTACGGTATACAATGCAGCTCATCCCGACGGCTTCGAGCTTTTGCCGGGCGCCAGTTCCACCGGTTGCGATTCCGTGGTACAGGTCAGCCTTGGCTTTTTACCACCTGCTACCGCAGATATGGCCCTGGCGCTCTGCCCGGGAGATTCCGCGGTGGTGAACGGGACGGTGTATAATGCGGCCAACCCGAGCGGTACGGAAGTATTCGTGGGTGGCAGCGCCACCGGTTGCGATTCTACCGTGAACGTCATGCTGAGCTTTTACCCCACTGACACTTTTTATCTGTCGCCGCAATTGTGTATGGGCGATTCACTGGCCGTGAACGGCACGGTGTATAACGCGGCCAACCCTGGTGGCATTGAAGTGCTACCGGGAGCTACGGTTAACGGTTGTGATTCTGTCATCAGCGTGGCCATCAATTTCGTCCCGCAGATAACGGAGGATCTGAACCTGACGCTCTGCCCGGGTGGCTCGGCGACGGTAAACGGCACGGTATACAACGCGGCCAACCCCATGGGTACTGAGGTATTTGCGGGCGGTAGTGCCGCCGGCTGCGATTCGGTCGTGAACGTTATGCTGAGCTTTTATCCTGTCGATACATTCTACCTCAACCGGCAGTTGTGCACAGGCGATTCGCTGATCGTGAACGGCACGCTGTACAACGCGGCCAACCCCAGTGGCATCGAAGTGTTGCCAGGGGCTACGGTTAACGGTTGCGATTCCGTAATCAACCTGAACCTGGTTTTCGTCCCGCAGATCACCGAGGATCTGAACCTGGTGCTTTGTCCGGGCGGTTCGGTGGCCGTGAACGGTACGGTGTACGACGCGGCCAACCCCAGTGGTACGGAAGTGTTTGCTGGTGGCAGCGCCGCCGGCTGCGATTCGGTAGTCAATGTTTTACTGAGCTTTTACTCCGCTGCTACGTTTGGCCTGGCCCAACAGCTGTGTGCAGGCGAGTCCGTGCTCGTCAACGGGACGGTATATGATGCAACCAACCCCACAGGCGTGGAGGTTCTTAATGGCGCTGCGGCCAATGGCTGCGATTCGACGGTGACGGTCAACCTGAGCTTTGCGCCGCCGGCTGCAAGCACGCTCAACACCACGCTGTGCGCCGGCGAGTCCGTGCTCGTCAACGGGACGGTATATGATGCAACCAACCCCACAGGCGTGGAGGTTCTTAACGGCGCTGCGGCCAATGGCTGCGATTCGACGGTGACGGTCAACCTGAGCTTTGCGCCGCCGGCGACGAGCACGCTCAGCAGCACGCTGTGCGCGGGCGAGTCTGTGCTTGTCAACGGGACGGTATATGATGCAACCAACCCCAGCGGCGTGGAGGTGCTAATGGGCGCTGCGGCCAATGGCTGCGATTCGACGGTGACGGTCAACCTGAGCTTTGCGCCGCCGGCGATGAGCACGCTCAGCAGCACGCTGTGCGCGGGCGAGTCTGTGCTTGTCAACGGGACGGTATATAATGCAACCAACCCCACGGGAACGGAAGTAATAGAAAACGGCAGTGCTAATGGTTGTGACAGTATTATTCAGGTCAGCCTCAGCTATCTGGATCAGATCGTCGGTTACATCGAAGGTGGTGCTTCGATCTGCCCGGGAGATTCGGCCGAGCTGGCATTGCGCCTGGATGGCGCCACGTCTTTCAACGTCGAGCTATCCGACGGGCGAACTTTCTCCAATGTTTCGGATGGAACGACATTTTTCGTTACGCCCTCGGTGACGACTACCTATGAGATCACCCTGCTGACCGCCATCGGCAGCCTTTGCCCTGTGGAGATCGGGCCTGGCGCCACTGTGAATGTCAGTGCGCTGGCCGCACAGGCCATTGTGAGCACCAACTACGGCGGTTTCGGGGTGAGCTGCGCTGGCAGTTCGGATGGGGCCATACAGGTTCAGGCGGGGGGAGCGATCCCGCCGCTGAGCTATCTGTGGAATACCGGAGCGACTACCGCCGCGTTGGCCAACCTCTCCGCCGGAACGTATAGTGTTACCATCACCGATGGGGCAGGTTGTACGAGCGAATCGGGTGCGGAGATCGTCGAACCAGAACCTATAGTGATAAAGGCCACTGCTCAGGCGCCGGATTGTTTCAATACGGACAACGGGATGATCCTGTTAGAAAGCCTGAGTGGCGGCACGCCGCCCTTCGAATACTCGCTTGATGGGCAGTTCTTCCAGGCGGCTGGCAGCCTTCCTTTTACCATCCCGGGCCTGTCGGCAGGAGCTTATGAGCTGATCGTGCAGGACGTTAACGACTGCCAGGTACAGGCCACGCTGGCCGTCCCCGAAGCGCAGGTGCTGGTGCTGGAACTGGGCTCTGACAAGACGATCAAGCTGGGCGATAGCATCAGGTTGGTTCCGCAGGTGAATTTTACGATCGATACCTTTACCTGGTCGCCGTCCAATGGCCTGTCGGCTATCGATGTGCTGGACCCTTTCGCCGGGCCACAGGAAACGACGGCTTATACCCTCCGGGCCAGCGATGCGGCCGGATGTAGCGTTACGGATCAGATCACCATTTTTGTGGACAACCGCCGGGAGGTATATGCTCCTAATGTCTTCAGCCCCAATAACGATGGAAGGAACGACTATTTCACGCTCTTTGCCGGGCCTGAGGTGGAGCAGATCCGCATTTTCCGCATCTTCGACCGCTGGGGCGGCCTGCTTTTCGAAACCGGCCCTATTCAGCCAAATGACGAAACCCTGGGCTGGGACGGCACCTTCAACGGCCAGGAAATGGACCCTGCGGTTTTCGTTTTCTATGCCGAGGTGGAATTTATCGACGGCAAGGTGGAACTGGTGAAAGGGGATGTGACGCTGTTGCGATAGGGATGCTAAACATTATCCCGAGTATGGCTAAAATATGAAACATGAGTCATCCCGAATTCTAGCAATTGTACCTGCGGCGAACCCAAGATGGCGCCGCCAGGCACAAAATATCGGTAGAAGTGGCGCCAACCAAAGCCTTCCGTGCCTTTAGGCACGGAATATACGTTCGGCTCGGTGCATTTATGCCGTACCTCACGGCACGGTAACCAGTTTTTGGGTATCCTTCTACCGATATTTCACCCCTAAAGGGGTGGAGTGTTCCTGTTTTGAATGCACCCCTAAAATTCGGGATGACTCATGTTATTTCCTGCTTTACCTAAGCACCACCTTACCCCGGAATGCTCCGGCCTCGCATTCTCCCTGCAGGTAATACAGGCCAGGTGCGAGCCCTGCCCGCGTGCGTATGGCCTGGCCAACCTGCGCACTGCCGCTTTGCACGGCCTGGCCGGTATTGTTGAGCAACCGGTAAGTGAAGCGTTGGGCCGGCTCCGGCAGTTGCACCATGAACCAGCCATGGCTTGGGTTGGGAAATACGCGGGCCGGCAATGCTTCTTCGGCTTCCGCTGTTCCGCTTATCACGCCCCATAAGGCCATATTGTTGACAGGCAAGTCCCCCGCCGTAGAGAACTGGCCGCCGACCAGGATGCCGCCTTCATAAGCGATGATCGCTTCCGATTCGCCGCCGGCGTTGTCGCTCAGGCCGCCATCCATGCCATCCCAACTGGCGCCATCGTACGCCAGGATGCCACTGCAGGGGACGTCGGCGCCATTATCATCCGTGCATTTGTCGAACCCACCCAGCGTATACAATTTGCCGTCGATGGCCTTCAGCGTGTGCACGAAGGGATATGGCGGTTCCGGCGCGTAAGCTACGCCAATGCCCGGCGACACCCATTCGTCGCCATCCCAGCGGGCGATATAGGCCAGTTCATTGTCGCCCGACTGGGTGAATTCGCCGCCGGCGTAGAGCTCGCCGTTATAAAATTCGATGCCCAGCACTGCGCCGTTGAAGCCGGCGCCCAGCGCCTCCCAGCTATTGCCGTTCCAACGGGCGATGCCGTTGGCCTCCACGTTACCCGCCATTTTGAAGTTGCCGGCGACGTAGAGATAACCGTCGTGCACCAGCATCTTATGGGGGTACATAATATCATAGCTACCGTCGATATAGCCCGACAGGCCGCCGCCGAGCCCCTGCCATTGAATGCCGTTCCAGCGGGCGATGCCTTTGATGGCCGCTCCGCCTATGCGGTCGAACTCGCCGCAAACGACAAGCTGGCCGTTGTAGTCGAGGATGTCGTAGAGGGAAGGTATATTGGAAAAGTTGGCCGTAGCGGTGGTGAGGTAAAAGCCCGGGCCTAGTTTGCTGAGCACATTGATATCGCTGTTCCAGCGGTAGACGTAGTTGGAATCGACATTGAACTGATAGACGGCCAGGTGCAGGGCGCCCTGAAAAGAGTGCATCGCGTGGCCCGCTTCGGGGAGCCCGGCGCCTACCTGGTTCCACTGCTCGCCATCCCATCGGGCGAGGTATCGTGCATTTTTGCCACCTATTCTGGTGAAAAAGCCGGTAGCGTAAATTTCACCCAGGTGTTCGTCGAATTCGACGATGAACCCGTTGGTGGTGCCCGTGCTGAAAGCGGACCATTGTGCATAACTGCTCACAGCAAGGGCCAAAAGCGCCCATGCGAGCAGGATGTTTTTTTTATTCATACCGATCTGTTTTAGCGAGTTACATGACTATCAGGCTTCCACAGATTAACCTCAACGTTTCAGGCGCTGCACTTATTTTTTGCCCGTAGTGAAGCCTGTAAAGCGGCATGAAATAATGAAACGCAAAAAACACCTGCAAACAAAATATACGAAAAAATCAGGTTCCTGTTTCAGCACGGAACAATCATTATAGAGGGGCCTGAAACCAGACTGGGCCGGGAGGTATGTACCTTATACCCCCCATATCCCCTACCGCACGATAGCCACGGGAAGGCTCTCAACGCCGGCTGCTGTAACTACCTGAAGCAGGTAAGCGCCGGGGGGCAGGTGCCCGACGGGTATCTCCACGGCCTGTTCTTCCGTTTGCAGCAGGAACAGCAGGCGCCCTTCTGCCGACAGCAGCGCCAGTTTTTTCAGGCCGCCATCAGGCAGCCTGGCCTGCAGGGCCGTTGAGGCCGGGTTGGGGAACACGGACAAGTTCCCGGTAGTGCTATGTGCAGCAATTGGCCAGGGCTGGATCAGCTGGTTGCTATCCCCTCCTGGTGGCGGGCAATCTTCGTCGAGTTGCAATTGCAGGGTTTCGATAAACTGGCACCCGCCCGGCAGGCGGACCCTGATGCGATAAAGGCCGGCGATATTGGGCGTCGGGTTGACGAATTTCAGGCAGCTACCCGTCGTGATAAAGCCGAAAGGGCTGGCCCACAGGTAGCTGTTTTCCGATGGCAGGCAGATAGTAAAGGCTTGTCCGGGGCAGAACAGCATGGGCTCATCAGGCAGCACATCGGGCGGCAGGCTGCTGACGGCCACGGTGGCCTCTTGTACGGAAATACATCCCAGGGTGTCGGTGATCACGGCAGTGTAAGTAGTCGTAGCCGCAGGCTGTGCAGTAGGTGTGGCACAGTCGGCACAGCTCAGGGAAGCGGCAGGGCTCCAGCTTATACTGGCCCCTGGCGTTGCGGAGGCCCACAGCTGAGCCGAGCCACCCGGGCAGATCACCGTATCCGAACTGATGGCCGATGGCTGGCAGGGCCAGGCCTCACAGCTGGCCTCGGTGTATGCGACAGCGCAAATGCCCGTCCCATAGGCCGACAGCGCAATACTGGCGGTTTCTCCCGGCGCCAGGCCGTCGACCCTGTATGCGGTGGGTGAAAGCCATGCTCCGCTTTGTCCGCTCAACACAGCAACTTCGTAGGCCGTGTCATAAGGTAGTGGCGCCCAGTGGAAGGTAGTAAACGTGCTGCCGGATTCACAGCTTATCTCCGGGATGGACTGGGGTATGTCGATCTCCTGAGGTGCTCCCTGGCAGTTGTCGGCAAATGTATACATCGTATACGTACCGGGAAGCGGAGCTTCAGGTGATGCATCGTTGGAGGTGTAGTTGTCGGGGCCCAGCCAGAAGTAGGCGATAGGATACTGGAAGCTGCCGTCTGAGCTGGTGATGATCTGCCCCGGCACGCCGTCGATGCAGGAAGGCAGGTATTCCATCTGGAAAGCCGGGAAGGGGCGTGGCGCCAGCTCCAGCGACAAAGACTGGGTAATGCCCAGGGAGTCGTTGATGATGTTCAGCCGGTATTGGCCGGGGCAGAAGCCCGCGACGGTAGAAGAACCCGACTGGGCATTCGTACTGAAAGCGATATTCCCGGATTCATTAAGCAGTGAATAAGACCACGAACTGTTCAGGCTTCCCGACAGGGTGATCACCCCGTCGCAGCTGTTCCCGCATGGTGCCTGTATGATCCCGATGGATGGCATCAGTGAGGCCTGAGGGACGGCGGTGGCCAGAAAATGGGTGGATGGGACAGGGGGGCAACTGAACGGCATCCAGGAGCCGGAATTACCATCGGCCAGCAGGCTTATGTCGAGGTTGAGGTTGCTCTCATCAGCTGTGCTGAAGTTATTACCTACCGTGGCCGTCCAGCAGAACTGAAGTGGCAGTGGCGCTGCGAAAAAAGAACTGCATGGGCCGTCGCCAAAGTTGTTGCCGGGGTTGCCGTCGAGCGCTCCGCTGCCGGGGCATAGCAGGCCCAGCGGGCTGTCGTAGGCAAACCCGGGGCCAAAGGCCTCGCCTGTCATGCAGCCTTCCCACGAGTCGTACCATGCCCACTGGCCGGCAGGAGCAGAACAGGCATCGGGAGGTGTGGCCTGCAGCGTACTGAGGTCCCAGCCCGGGCCGAACGTGACCTGGATGCTGTGCAGCCACTCCAGGGCATTACCGGGGTCCCATAGCGGGACAGTATAACAGAACTGCACCGTCTGGCCTGCTTCGTAACGCCCGTTTTCCGGCGGAGGGAAGGCCTGCAGGAATCCCCGGCGCTGGCCGCAGGTGCTGCAATCATTGTAACTCTGTACCGAGAGTGTGAATGTACCCTGGCCGGCAAGGCTGCCACTGCCTACCATCAGCAGATACCGCTGGCCGGGTTCTACGTCGGCTTCCAGTTTGCCATTACCGCGCGACAGAGCTACTGGTATCTTATTATCACAGTTGTCCGCCTGGAACAAGGCCAGCACAGGGCCCGGTAAAGCTCCCTCCAATTGGATGTCGAGGCGGCTGCCTTGTGGGAATAGGCCATACCACACATCCGAAACCGGCGCGCTGACCGCTCCGCCGTTTCCGAAATAATCGCTCAGCAGCACATAGGGCGTGCTCGCTGTAGCATCTTCGCTGGTCCCGGAAATGGTGGTACTGAACACACCGTCTTCCCGACATGCAGGCGGTGGTTCTAAAGGGATGGGTAATGCGTTGCTGCAATGGTCGTTTCCCGGTTGCCCCCAAGCCATGAGATAAATGGAGACGTTCAGGAAAAGAGTAACTAGTCGTCTCATTTTCCAAACGAATTTAGGCCGTGATATGCAAAAGCAAGGGATCAATAGGGGGGGCTCACTTGAGTAGCCGTTGTGCCTGGAAATTATTGTCTGGGCTATTTGATTTAGGTGTGTTGTTCGGAAGCCCCAGTAAACAGGCCGTATGTTTGTTTAATGTAAGACGCTCGCTGTAATTAAATCGCTGCCTGGAGCGCTGTATTTGGCCGCGTTTTCTGAAAAGAAAAGCCGTACCCCTCATGGAATACGGCTTTTCAGGCTTTATTAATCAGTGAAACGGCGCTGCTCGGCAGCGGTTATCGTACTCAATGTACGACCACCACCCAATCCGTGAGCACCCCTTCTGCTGTGATGGCGCGGAGGACATAGCTGCCTGCCGGCAAGCCTTCTACCGAAAGCTGGGCGTACCGGCCGTCGGTGCGCAGGCTTCGCATAACGATGCCGGAGGTGTTGAGCAGTTGCAGTTCCTTACGCCCTTCAACCGGTAGCTGAACCTGTATGTTGGCCTGAGCCGGGTTGGGGTAGAAATGCAGGCGCTCCATCGGTGCTGCCGGCGATTCGGCATCCGGCAGGTTACGCAGAGGCTGTGGGCCACAGTCATTCACAAAAACAGTGGCCAGCTCTGTGGCCGTACAACCGAAATCATCCGTCAGGGTTAGGGTGAAGGTGGCAGTCTGCGGCACGCTGCCGGTGGTTACAGGGCAGTCGGGGCAGTCCAGGTATTCGCTGGGCGACCACAGATACTCGGTAGCAAAGTTGGCGTCGACAGCCAGGGTAAAGGTTGAATCCGGGCAGGTGACGACGAAATCAGTGATCGAATTGACCTCGATAGGGATGGGCATCTTCAGCTCGATCCGCTTGTAGACCCTACAGCCGCCTACCCACAGCAGGCCGTAATAAGGCCCCGTATTCTCCGCTGTAGCAGAATCGAAGTGCAGGCATTGCTGCTGGCTCAGGAAACTATTGGGGCCCAGCCAGAGGTAAATATCACCATCGGGCAGGCAGATATCGACTTCATCGCCCAGGCAGTAGATGACGGGGTCATCGGGCAGGTACGACGGTGGGATGGTATTTACGTATACCGTAACGGTGGCGCTATCCGTACAGCCCGCGCCGTTAGAGGCCACTACCGTGTATGTCGTCGTAGCGGCAGGCGTAGCCGTCGGGTTCGGGCAATCGGTACAGCTCAGCCCGATGGCCGGCGACCATTCGAAGGTTTCCCACCCTATGGAGTCGACTGAAAGCATGACGCTTTTGCCCGCACATACGAAGGTATCGGCCTGTACGCTCAGCGGGGTGCATAACGTAGCGGTGCAACTGGCCGTTACTACAACAGCACCGCAGGCCTGAGCACCTAATGCCGTTATCGCTATCACTACCGTATCTCCAGGCTCCAACCCATCTACCTTGAAGGATGAAACGCCGTCGAAGGTTCCGCTCTGGCCGGTCAGTACCGTTACTTCATAAGCGGTGTCCTGCGGCATTACGGGCCAGGTGAAGGTAACAGAGCTGGGGCCCGATTCGCAATCGACCATCGAAGCGTCAAGGGGTTGTTCTACGGTGATCGTTAGGGTATCGCTCACGTTACAGCCGGCTTCCGAATAAACATAGATGAGTTCATGTGTGCCGGGGCCAGCGGCTGCCGGGTCGAACGTGCCGGCCGCGGGGCCGACGCCGGGCCCGGACCAGGCGCCGATGCCGCTGCCGCCGCCGTTGTTGACGGTGGCGAAGAGCGCCAGCAGCCCGAAATCGGTACAGATAACATCAGGAGCGCCGGTGACGATTTCGAGGATGCTGCAATCAGGGGCTGTACAGACGGCCTGTGTGGTGGCGGAACAACCGGCGTCATTGGTAGCCGTCAGTTCCAGCGTAACGCTTTGCCCCGGGGCCAGGCCTGTTACAACATACTGGCTGCTGCCGGTAAAGACACCTGCAGGGGTGCCGGGCACGGTAACGACATAAGCCAGGCTGGTGTCGATCACCCAGCTGAAGACGATGCTGCCCAGGCTGGCCTGACAATCGACCTGCGGCGGCGCCGGCGCTTCGGCCTGTATCACCTCTATGGAATCAGATGCCTGGCAACCGTAGGCGTTGGTGGCCGTTACCGAATATACACTGGTATCGGCCGGTACGACGTAAATGCTGCTGGTGGTATCGCCGGTACTCCACAGGAGATCGCCGGCGCCGGTAGCGGTGAGCAGCAGGCTGTCCGTCCCGCAGATCAGCGTGTCGCCGGAAATGGCCACCTGCGGCGCCGGGTTAGTTAGTACGGTATACCCGCCCAGGCTGAGGCAGCCGAGGGTAGAGGCTCCCGGTACGATGTAATCGGTATTTTGTAGCGGGCTAACCAGCGTATCCCAGAAGAGGGTGTCGGCCACAAAGGCCTGGAGGCTCACCGACTGCCCCTGGCAGATGGTAACGGTATCTTCAGGTGATAATACTACATCAGGCATAGGGCTGACGGAAACAGTAGTGGCCAGCACATGTTCACAACCATGGTTGTCGCGGATGGTAGCCTCATAAGTAGTCGTGTCGGCAGGGGAGACGGTGATCGTCGGCCCGAAATCGCCGGTATTCCATTCTACGACGCCACCGCTGGCGAAGAGGCTCACCGTTTCACCTTCACAGATCGACACATCCGGGCTGATGAAAAGGGATGCGGGGTTGGACACCTGTACGGTTGCACTCAGATGTGCCACACAGCCGTTGCTGCCGGTTACCGTTACGTAGTAGATGTCCGTATTGGTGGGGCTTACAAGGATCGTAGCCGTGCTGTCGCCCGTGCTCCAGCTGAAGCTTTCCCCATCGCTTACCGTTATCATAACATCCGTACCGGGGCATACGACGCCATTGGCATCGGCCTCTATGACGGGCGTGAAGGGAACGATGACCGTTACTTCATCAAACCCGCTGCAACCAGCATCGTTCATTCCGGTAACGCGGTAAACGGCGCCGTCTTCCGGCGCTATGGTAAGCGTGGGCCCCGTGCCGATAGACTGGGTAGTAGCTACGTCGTACCAGGTGAAACTGGTGGCGTTGCCGGTGGCCGTGATCGTGAGCAGCTCGCCGGCACAGGCGTTGATGGTGTCTTCTGCAACGCTGACCACAGCGTCTTCAATGGGCGGGACCTCCAGCATAAAGGGCAGCGAAGAACAGCCATTGGCCGAAACGATCAGCGTATATGTCCCCGGCAATACGGCCAGGGGGGCCTGTTTGTCGGAAGTGAACCCGTTGGGGCCCGTCCAGCTGTAGGTGACGCCAGCAGACGGGTTAGACGAGCCGAAGAGATAGATCGGCTCGCCGGCGATGCAGGGAAGTTCGTATGTCGCACTTGCCTGGGGCGCCAGGCCTGCGCCAACGGATACCTGGAGGTTGCGTGTTTCTCCGGCAGAAATGCTATAGATGACGACGTTGTAAACGCCGGCGCAAAGATCGGGTACGGTGTCGGTGCCGGTAGCGCCGAAGCTCTGATATATGGTAGTGCCTTCGCTATCGCCTACCAGGTAGTTCCAGGGGCCGCTGCCACCGCCGGTGATGGTGATGCTGCCATTGCAGGTATTGCTGCAGCCGGCATCAGTGGCTGTAACGGTAGGCGCCAGGGGGTCAGGGCAATACAGGGAAGCCTGGAAGCTGTCGGTAGTGCCGTCAAGGCAGTCGGTATACCCCCATGAACCGGAGGCGCCGTCGCCCAGCATGCGGACGGTTACGCTCAGGTCGCCCTGATGGCCGAAGGTTTCCGGGCTGCATGCTTCAGGTGCGATCGTCCAGCAGAAGGAGAAGTTGGGTGCGGAAATGCCGATGTTGGAACAGGCAGCGCCGCCCATACCGCGGTTGTTGCCGGGGTTGCCGTCCAGAAAGCCGAAGTTGGCGCTGTCATAGGCGAAACCGGGCCCGAAAGTATTGCCGTTGGAGGAGCTCACCCAGCTGTCATACCACCCCCATTGGCCCGTGATCGAGCAGCTGGAGGGTATGGTAGGTGAAAAGCTTTGCATATCCCAGCCGTCGCCGAAATCCAGCTCCAGGGCGTGGATCAGCTCGCCGGTAGCGCTGGCGTTCCAGCGGGTAACGACATAACAGATCTGTACGGGCTCACCGCCGGGAAACGTACCGTTATCGGGGGTGGGAGAAATAGTGAAATGCCCACGCCGTTCCAGTACGCAGGAGAAACAATCGTTCGTCGAGCGGATGTACATGTTGAAATTGCCCTGGTCAGCGTCGTCGGCGCCCGATACCATCAGGTAATAGATTCGGTTGGGGTCGACGATAGCATCCAATTCCAGTGAACTGGTGCCAAAACCACAGGCCACCGGGTACATGTTTTCACAGCCTGTGCCTTCGAACAGGATGGCATTCAGCGATTCCACATCACCTAACAGGGCAATATGAATGTCGTTGCCTCGCGGTACGAAGCTGAACCAGACGTCTGCCGCATGTTCAGGCCCTCCGCAGCTGGGAGGTGCGGGAAAGGGGTTCGAGGGTGTGGCCCCTATGTTGTTAAAGGTGAAGGTGTCCAATACGACAGATGTCGCCGGACAGGAAGCAGGCGTTTTGAGTTCAAGTTGCCTGGCGGTGCTGCAATTGTCGTTGGAAGGGGGGAGTTGTGCGTAAAGTTGGGTAAATATGCTGCTGAAAAGCAACAAAAAGAGAACTTGTCTCATACCGTTTGTTTTTAGGATTATAATTCGTATTAAAATTTTTCACCTGTAAAAATAGCAATATTCCGCCGATTACCGAAGGGGCCAGATTGTTATTAACCGGAAAATGGCCGAAAAAAATGAAATTCTAATTTTTCTTTTCACCGGGCAAGTTATCATGGCCCGCAATCGGGGCTTTCGTCGATGGCCAGCACGAATTCTTTTTCAAACCTGCACAGTCCCGGTAGCCGAACATCGGCCCAATAGTGCCCTGCGTCGGAAGGCAGGGCCTGGGAAAAATACAGGCAGGACAAAAACTGATACTGCCCCTGTGGTGTCCGCCAGCGGTAATATCCTTCGTCGGGAAGGCAGAAATAGAAAGGCTGCCCGGCGCAGGCCCATAAGGTATCCGGTAACAGCTGATCCGGGAGTTCGCCGACCGCTACTGTCATACTGCCGGTGCGGATGCAGCCGTTTGCCTCTGTGATCGTGAATTCGTAAACCGTGGTCGTATCGGGGCTGGCAATAGGGGCGACGCAATCGCTGCAGCTCAGCCCGGTGGCGGGCGACCACTGGTAAACGGCGCCCTCTAAATACACAGGGGCCAGTTCGACGCTTTTTCCCGGACAGATGAGCCGGGAGGTAGGTGGGCTGGCCGTCCTGCAATTTTCAGCCCGGCATTCTTTGACAACGGATACCAGCCCACAGGGCGCGGCGCCATGGGCGATGGCCTGCAATATCACGGCTTCACCGGGCATCAGGCCTACCACCAGAAAGGTGGTGTCGGAAAGAGCCTGGCCCGTTTGCCCGCTTTGTATGCTGAGCTCGTACAGGCTGTCCTGCGGCAATTGCGGCCAGTTAAAAATGACGCTGTTGGGCGTGCTGTCACATTGAATAAGAGCCTCCGACAGCGGCATGTCGATATGGGCCTCCAGGGTGTCGGCAACCTGGCATGGCCCCTCTATATACCGATAGATGAGCTGATGGGAGCCAGCCCCGGCAATGGCCGGGCTAAAGGTGGCCAAGGTGCTATCGGCCCCCGTTCCCGTCCAGTAGCCCTGGCCGGGCAACAGGCTGCCGCTGACGGTGGCCGACAGGCTGATCGAAGGGGCATTGGGTTCCAGGCATATAGGGCCGATGGGTTCCAGGTTGGCTTCCAGCATGCATTTCGCTGTTTGGCACCTGGCCTCTACACTTGACCGGCAGCCCAGGCTATCGGTAACCTGCAATATGATCACCGACTCCTGGCCCGGCATCAGGCCGCTGGCCAGCAGGCTGCTGTCGCTGAGCCACTGCCCTTCCGGGCCGGACAGGAACTCGGCAGCGTACGCCAGGCCCGGCACGGCGATCCAGTGGTAGGTGAGCGATTCGTACAGCGCGTCGCAGCTGACAGACGGGGCTACAGGCAGCGGATGGGCAACCAGGGTGATCGTTTTGTCGACGATACAACCCTCCGGCGTGGTGATGGTGAGGCCGATGGTGTCTGAATGCAGCAGTGCCAGGGATATGCTGCCGGTGGTATCGTCGTTCTCCCATAGATAGGCGCTGCCACCGGCTGCCTGCAGGAGCACGGTATCGCCGGCGCAAATGGCCTGCGGGAAAGCGCGCAGGCTTACATAAGCGCCGTTTTGGATATAAACGGCCTGGCTACCCATCGTCGTGCAGCCGTTGGCATCCGTGACGGTGACGGCGAACAGGCTGGCGCTATCGGCTATTGTGTGGAGAACGGCTGTCGTGTCGCCGGTATTCCAGCTAAAGGCGCCGTCGCCGGTGACGGAAAGGCTCAGGCTGTCGCCCGGGCAGTCCAGCACCGGCGTACTGGGCGTAACGATCCCCTGCCGCATCAATGTAACGGTATCGAGTGCTTCGCAGCCGTAAGCACCGTTGGTGCTCACCAGGATGCGTTCCATGACATTCCCCAGCAGATTGCCGCTGATATAGGCCTCGGCCCCGCTGCCTATATAGCTGTAGTTGCCATTAGGCAGCAGGCGCCGCCAGAAGATCAGCGGGCTATTGGAGGTGGCGCTGAGGCGGATGCTGTCTTCAGCCGGGCAGTAAAAAGGGGAGGAGGTGTAAGCCTCTACCATGGGCGGGTTGAAATATTGGACATGGACGCTATCCGGAAAGGAGGGGCAGTTGTTAGCGGTAACGATGAGGTAGTACCAGCCGGTATCGGGTACTGTGAAACTTTGCTGCCCGGTGCTGAACCCGTTGGGCCCCATCCATTGGTATGCTGCCGAGGGGTTTTGGGGGATCACGATACCAAAAAGAGTGCCCAGCCCCCCGGTTGTGCAATTGGGGCTGTAGATGATGTTGCCGTTGGGGGGCGTCAGGGTATCAGGCGCATCGGCGTAAGCGCTGCCGGCGGCCAGCAAGCCGCACAACATTGGGATTATGATTCGCATAAAGCGGCAAATTATTTTTTGAACACTACGTAAGGAATCCTCAAAAAATGAGTTGCCGGTTTCGGTGATCAGGCGAAGGCTGAAAGCCACAGGAATGGCTGGAGGACAAGCCTGATCACCGAAATGCAAAGCGGCAAATTATTTTTTGAACACTACTAAAGGTGGCGCCTGGCTATAAAAGGGCGCCGGAATAATGACCCCCCCAAGATAAGAATTTGTCGGCGCTGAAAATGCCTTCTTTCCCTTGACGTCAAGCTTCCGATATTCTTTTACATTTACATCGCGAACAAAAACACTGCAGACATGCGTAAGATAACAGCTATTATTCCTCTGGTTCTGTTTTTTTTCAACGCTTTCCTGTCGTCAGGCCTGGCCCAGCCCAGCCTGCCCTATTGCTTTTCCGACCACATGGTGTTGCAGCGGGGCCAGGCTATTCCCGTATGGGGCTGGGCGCCTTCCGGTGCCACCGTCACCGTGACGCTGGCGGGGAACAACCAAAACGCGCAGGCTGATAAACAGGGGCGCTGGTCAACCCGCCTGCCGGCCATGGAAGCCGGCGGCCCCTATGAGCTGAAGGTGGCTGACGAACAATTCACCGTCACCTTTACCGACGTGCTGGTCGGAGAGGTGTGGGTTTGTTCGGGGCAGTCGAATATGGAGTGGCCGGTGCAACTGGCCAACGATGCCGCTACGGAAATGGGCAAAGCCGATTTCCCCAAGATCCGCCTGCTGACGGTACCTCGCAATATGGCCAACCTGCCGCAGAAGAATACCCTGTCTACCGCTTGGGAAGTATGCAATCCGGAAACGGTTAAGGATTTTTCTGCCGTAGGTTATTTCTTCGGCAGGGCTCTGTGGGAGCAATACGAAGTGCCCATTGGCCTGATCGACGATGCCTGGGGGGGTACCGTAGTGGAAACCTGGATGAGCCCCGGCGCCTTCGCGGAAGATTCCCTGTTGGTTGAAGTGGCGAGGTCCCTGCCGGCTATCAACCTTCAGGGCATGCTGGACAGTGCCGAGATCGCATCCCGGGCTTGGGAGGCCTCTATGGATAGCCTCGACATTGGGCTCGAAGAGGAGTGGTATAAGAAAGACATGGACTGGAGCCAGTGGCAAACCATGGCGCTGCCGCAAAGCTGGGAATCTGCCGGGCTCAGAGGCCAGGATGGCGTCGTCTGGTTTAAACATACTTTCCAGCTTACTGCCGAAGAAGCACAGAAACCGGTGACGGTCAAACTCGGGCCTATCGATGACAGCGACTATACCTTTCTCAACGGGCTGGCCCTCGGCCGGACGCTCAACCAGTATAATGTTCCGCGATCTTATCCGGTACCGCTGGATTACCTGCAGGAAGGCGATAATACGATCACTGTTCGGGTGAAGGACACAGGGGGTGACGGCGGCATCTGGGGCGAACCGGAAAGCATGAAAGTCGTCACCGCCGAGCGCGAGATCCCTCTTGCCGGCGACTGGAGCTATGCGGTTGGTACGAAAAACATGCCGCCGCAACCTTCTGCCACCATGGGCCCCAACAGCCTGCCTTCCCTGTTGTATAACGGTATGATCCACCCCATCGTCCCCTATGCACTGCGTGGTGCTATCTGGTACCAGGGCGAGAGCAACGCGGATCAGGCTATGCTCTACCGCAGCCGTTTCCGTGGCCTTATCCGCGATTGGCGTGCACAGTGGGCTCAGGGTGATTTCCCCTTCCTCTTCGTGCAGCTGGCCAATTTCCATGCTGCACCGAATCAACCGGGGGAAAGCTCGTGGGCGGAACTGCGTGAAGCGCAGACGATGGCCCTTGCCGAGCCGAATACCGGTATGGCACTCGCTATCGACATCGGCGACGCCAACGACATCCATCCCCGCAACAAGCAGGAGGTAGGCCGCCGCCTCGCCCTGGCTGCCCGGGCCATCGCCTATGGCGAAGAACTATTGTACCAGGGGCCGGTATATGAATCCTCAAAAGTGGAAGGCAACAAGATAACCGTCAGGTTTAGCCAGGTAGGGCAGGGGTTGCAAAACCGCACCGGCCGCAAATCACTGCCAGGCTTCGCCCTCGCCGGCGCCGACGGGAAATGGCATTGGGCCAACGCTCAGATCGTTGATAAGAACACCGTGCAGGTGTCGAGTGATAAGCTTAGCGCTCCTAAATTCCTGCGTTATGCCTGGGCCGACAACCCCGGAGAGTTGGGCCTCTACAATTCCGAAGGACTGCCCGCCGGCCCCTTCCGCACGGATGGGAAGTAACAGCCGCTCTCAGGGCTTAGAGCTGGTTACAGGTTACAGGTTTGAAGGGGACTGTTCAAAGTTTATTTCATCAGTCGCTTCGCTCGTGTCAGGTTTCAGGGTTTCAGGGTTTCAAGTTGGCCTGGATATCAAAGGATTGCGACTGCGGCGCCTCCTGCAACTCTGTAACCTGCCAGAGGGACGGGGAGACAAGGTGACTGGGTGAGGGGGTGAACCCAAAGCAACTCTGTAACCTGTAACCCTACCCGATCCCGAGGGCATCGACAGCCTGAGAGAAGGACTCCGGCCTGACGTAAAGGATATAGCCGTACTCCTGGCTACCGGCAGCTACGCCATTGGTGGCGTAAACGTTGATGCCTGCCGAGTAGATCTTTTTGTGTACCTCGGCAAGGGCTCCGATCTTGTCTTTGCCCTGTACGAGAATAGCGTGGTGTGGGCCGTCGATCACCAGGCCGGTGTGTTTGGCCAAGTCGGTAAAATCTTCTTCATCTTCCGGGAAGATCGTCAGTTGTGTGGAGCTGGGGCCTATGGGAATGGCGGTGAAAGCAAGCAGGTTGATGCCCAGTTCGGCCAGGCGCTCCAGCAGCTTATATGCTTCACCCGGCTGGTCCTTAACGGCCAGATAGTAATATGAAACGCTTCGGATTCGGGCGGCCATAGCTAATGTTTTTGTTTGTCCAGCAATTTCGACTGTCCTCTAAATTTAGTGGATTCCAGCCACATTTGCCAGTAAAAAATTAAGGGCACCTTACTGCCGGATGATGCCCTGCAGCAGGTACACTTCGCCTACCCAGGCCTTAAGCCAGTACAGGCCGTTATCGAGCATTTCCATGTCCAGGTTTGCCGGTTCGTTGGTAAAACCTCTGCCTCCCTGTACTTTCTGTCCCAGGCTGTTGAACAGGGCCCATTCATAGTTTTCCCGGTAAGGCGCCTGCAGCAGCGTGGTAAGCTGGCCCGATGTAGGGTTGGGATAGGTGCGCAATAACAGCCCCTGCTTTCCGGCAACGGAGATATCGTCGATGATGATCTCGATATCCTGGCAAAGGGTATCCAACCCGCAGATGCTTTCTACATACAGGCACACCTGGTAAATGCCTTCCGCAGGGAAAGTATGTTGCGGGTTGGGCAGGGTAGAGGTGTTGTCATCGTTAAAGTCCCAGAGCCAGCCCGAAGGGCCGTTGGTGGATTCATCCTGGAAGCTGGCCGACAGCTCGTCCTGGGTGTAGCTGAAAGCGGCAACCGGCGCCGGGCAGCTTGCGCTTAACGTAGTACAGGCTTGTGTGTTACCACAAATGTTGCTCACCGTCAGGCATACTTCGTAATCTCCGGGCATGGCATAGGTGTGCTGTGGGCTGGCCATCGTCGAGGCGTTGCCGTCGCCGAAATCCCAGAGCCAGGCCACCGCCCCGGCCGTTGAGGTATCCTGGAAACTGAATGCCAGCTCGTCTGCTGTAAAGGTAAAGCCCGCCAGTGGAGGCGTGCAGGTTACCGCTACGACTTCGCATCGCTGCGTACTGCCGCAGGGGCTGGATACGAACAGGCATACGAGGTAATTACCCGGGAACACGTAAGTATGGGCAGGGTGCTGCTCGTTGGAAGTTGCGCCGTCGCCGAATGCCCAGGACCAACTGGTGGGCGCGTTGCTCGACAGGTCGGTGAACTGCAGGGCCAGTTCGTCGGCACTGGATTCGAAGTTGGCCTGAGGGGCATTGCAACTTAGGTTGAGGTTTTGACAGAACTGCGTCGTGCCGCAGGCGCTGCTCGCTGTCAGGCATACCTGATAGGTGCCGGGCAGCAGGTAGGTATGCTGCGGGTTGGCCAGCGCAGAAGATCCCCCGTCGCCAAAATCCCATGACCATGTCGTGGGGCTGTTGGATGATTGGTCGGAGAAGGCTACCTGCAGTTGGCTGGCAGTATAGGAAAAACCGGCAACCGGGGCCGGGCAGCTGAGTGTGATGGTTTGGCACGACTGCGTCGTGCCGCAAATACTGCTTGCCGTCAGGCAGGCGGTATAAGTACCAGGCTGGCTGTAGGTGTGCAATGGGTTGGCCACGGTGGCGGTAGTCCCGTCACCGAATTGCCAGAACCACTGCGTGGCCGCCGGGCTGGAGCTGTCGTGGTACTGTACCGACAGCTGATTGGCCTGATAGGAATACGACGACTGCGGCGCTGTACAGCTCACTTCGATGGACTGGCATACGGTATTGCTGCCGCAGATGCTGCCCGCCTGCAGGCACACCTGATAAGTGCCCGGGCCACTGTAAGTATGTTGGGGATTGGCCGCCATAGAGCTGGAGCCATCACCAAAGGTCCACAACCAGGAAGTAGGGTTATTGGTAGCATTTTCTGTAAACGACAGCGTCAACTCGTTGGCCTGGAAGCCGAATTCGGGGACAGGGGCGGCACAGCTTACGGTAATGGTTTGGCAGGCCTGGGTATTGCCACACACGCTTGATACGGACAGGCAGGCCTGATAAGTACCGGGCTGGCTGTAGGCGTGCTGCGGGTTGGCTACATCGGACATGGCGCCGTCGCCAAAATCCCAGCTCCAGCTTGTGGGGGTATTGGCCGACATATCGGTGAAATTGACACTGAGCTCGTTGGCGCCGAAGGTGAATGCAGCCTGAGGGGCGGCACAGCTTACCGTCACCTGTTCGCAGGTTTGGCTGTTGCCGCAGATGTTCGTGGCCAGCAGGCAGATGATATAGGTACCCGGCGCGCTATAGGTATGTTGCGGGTTTTGCGTATCGGACATGGTGCCGTCGCCGAAATCCCACATCCATTGAGATGGCAGGTATTGTGAGGTATCCGTAATATCGACCGTCAGCCCGTCGGACTGGAGCGCAAAGCCAGCGTCGGGCTCCACGCAGATGATCTCCACCTGTTGGCAAAGCGTATCGGAGCCGCACACGCTGCTGGTGATGAGGCATACATCATACGTACCCGGGCTGCCGTAAATATGCTGTGGGTTCTGCTGGTTTGAGCCATTGCCATCGCCGAAATCCCAGTGCCACTGGCTGGCCCCGCCTTCGGTAGCATCGGTAAAGGATATGGACAGGAAGCTGGACTCATGATCGAATGCGGCCTGCGGTGGCAGGCAGTTCACGGTGATCGCCTGGCAGTATTCGCTGCTATCGCCGCACACGTTGAACACCTTCAGGCATACATCGTAAACACCGGGTTGGGTGTAAAGGTGCACGGGGCTGGCTACCGTACCGGCAAAGCTGTCCCCAAAACGCCATTGCCTGCTGGTGACGGCAGCGCCGGAGGTGTCGCTGAAGCTGAGGGTAAGGCCATCGGCCTGATAGCTGAAACCGGGCTGCAGCAGGGCGCAATCGATACTGATATCCTGGCAGTTCTCCGTCATGCCACAAATACTGCCCGCCTGCAGGCATACTTCGTAATCGCCTGGTGCGGGGAAGGTGTATTGCAGGCTTGGCCCGGTGGTGCTGTCCTGCCCTTCAACGATCCAAAGCCATGATGTAGGCTGGTTGGAGGAGATGTCGGTAAAAGTGGCGGTGAGCTCGTTATTTGTGAAACTGAACCCTGCCTGCGGCGGCGTACAGGACACCACTACCTGCCGGCAGATGGTATCGCCGACACCACAACGGCTGGATGCCGTGAGGCAGGCCTCGTAGGTGCCCGGAAGGGCGTAAATATGGTTGGGGCTCTGTTCTGTGGAAGAAGCTCCGTCGCCAAAGCTCCACTGCCAGCTCTCCGGCATATTGGCCGAATCGTCGTTGAACTGCACGCTTAGTTCGCTGGGGGTAAAAAAGAAAAAGGAGTTGGGGGGAGCACAGGATACGTCTACGGTAGTGCAGTATTGCCCCTGGCCGCACACCCCGCTGATAGATAGGCATACCTCGTACGTTCCGGTGGCAGGGAACTCGTGCATCGGGTTTTGCAGCCCTGAAGTCATGCCATCGCCAAAATCCCACATCCATTGCGTCGTACCGGAAGAAGAATAGTCCTCGAACTGCACGTTCAGGCCGTCGGGTTGATAGTCAAAGGCAGTGGTCACGTTGCCGCAACTGGCGACAACAAACTGGCAGACGGTAGCGTTGCCGCAGCCGTTGGCCACGGTCAGGCAGACGAAGTAGTTGCCAGGTGTATTAAAACCGTGGATAGGGGCCTGTTCGGTGGACATCGTACCATCGCCGAAGTCCCATTCCCATGTTTCCGGGTTGCCGAAGGAGAGGTCGTGGAAGGAAATATCCAGGCCGTCGGCCTCGAAAACAAAACCCGGCACCGGCGCCAGGCAGTTGACGGATACCAGCTGGCAATACAATGACGGGCCGCAGTTGCCCGTAGTGGTCAGGCACACCTGGTAGTCTCCGGGCATGGCGTAATGGTGGGATACGTTCTGCCCCGTGCCCGTCATGCCATCGCCGAAATTCCATTGCCAGCCATTGATCCCCGGGTCGCCGGTGGCGATGAAGCTCACCTCCAGGTCGTCGATATCATATTGATAAGCTGCCTGTGGCAGGCAGTAGTCGCCTTCCTCAAGAAAAAGCAGCGAGTCGACGGGCGGGTTGGGCCATAGGTCGATATTGCCGGAGGGCCAGCGCACGACAAGGCTGTCGATGCTCGTCGCGCCGCCAAGGCCGAAATGGGTGGTAAAAGAGTTCATAATGCCATAACTCTCGCCACTGCGTACTTCGCGTATCTGTTTGCCCCAGCTGCCATAGATCTCCACCCTGGCGCCGATGCCGTTGATATTGGAAGCGCCGCCCTGGAGGCGCAGCTTGGAATAGTGGTTGCCGTTTCCGTTGTTGAGAAACAGGCGGTCCGACTCGTTGCTCACCTGGTTATAGCTGAAGCCGAAGCCGGCATAGACATCGAGGAAACCGTCGTTGTTGAGGTCGCCTACTGCTGCACTGTGCAGGTGGGCGCCGCCGCTGAGCGGGAAGGCCGATGTGATCTTGGTGAAGGTCCCGTCGCCATTATTGCGCAACATCGCATGGTTGCCGCTGACCGTGGTGTACAGGAGGTCGATAAAACCATCGTTGTCAAAGTCGGCGAACTTCGCCTGCAGGCCGATGCCTACGCTCTGAAAAGCGATGACCAGGCCGCTGGGGAAGGTGTAGTCGGTAAATGTGCCGTTGCCGTTGTTGCGGAACAGCACGTTGTTGATGTCGTGGTTGATGATGAAGCAGTCGAGGTCGCCGTCATTGTCGATATCGCCGAAATCGGAGGCCCATGACTGTGCGAAAGGTTGGATATTGGCCTGTGCCGCCACATCGGTATAGTGATTGTTGCCGTCATTTTGGAACAGGAGGTTGAGCCGCCGCCCGTCGGTGGGATCATCAACGCCTAGCTTGCATTTGGAAATATACAGGTCTATATCGCCGTCGTTGTCATAATCCGTCCAGACGGAGCCATAATTGCCCGAGTTGTCGGAAGGAACGGTTGAGGCGGCCATGATGAGGCTGAAATCGGCTGCAAAAGACCCGCTGCCGTTGTTGCGAAATGGCACGCTGAGGCCATCGTCGTGGCAGGCAAAGATATCGATAGCGCCGTCGTTGTTAATATCGGAAAAATTCGAGCCCTGCAGGAAGATGGAAGGGTTGTTGATGGTACTTACGGAGTAAGCGGTGCCGTCGGCATTGGCCTTCACGAGGTGAAGGTTATTGTATTGCCCGCCGGTAAAGATATCATTGTAGCCGTTCTGGTCTACATCGGCTACGCAAAGGCTCCATTTGATACCGTTGAGGTCGGCGATGAAAGCTCCGATGAAGGCTGTGGTGTCGGGCTGCTGGTATTCGATATACAGCAGCCGCCTGTCATCGAGGCGTACGATGTCGTCCAGCCCGTCGCTGTTCATATCTACTACGCCCATGGGAGCCCCGCTGCGCAGGGTGTTGAAATCCAGCCGGTTACTGGCATCGAAAAAGCTGATCTGGCCTGCGGCAAGGATGGGAAGAAAAGCACAAAGGGATAGTAGCGTTATTCTCATAATAGCTGTTTTTTTACTACCGGAAAGGCGCCCCTTAGCCGGCAGCCTGGGATTATTTGGGTTGTAAGGCCAAAAGGCCAAAAGGTTGTATGGAATCCTCAAAAAACAAGTTCGAGGATTATGCGAAGTGGCGCAGGCTGGAAGCTTTTGTTCCATTAGGACATCAGTTCTGTGCTTAGGCCACCTGTGTTCCGCTATACCTCCACTGCCTTCCCACCATATTAAGATGCGAAATTTACGGATTTTTGCGCAGTCCCACTTAATTTTTCCCAAGGCGCCATTTTTTCGATAAAGGATTTTCAAACCCCCGTAAAAGGCGTATATTTGCGGAGTTTTTCTCCAAAGAAAAGTCAGAAAGCTATGTTTTTCAATTGATTATGTTCTCTGGAGATGGCTAAAGATGCTCATTTTTTAACCTTCTAAAAGTTCGTTAGAGTATGCAAGGAAAAGGAGTAGTGCGGTTCTTCCTTGTGGTCATGACTCTGGTGACGCTCGTTCAGTACTTTTTCATCCTTCCCACACAGAAGGTGGAGAAAAAAGCTGACGAGTTCGCCCGCCTGGCGACCCAGAACATGCCTGAGGATGCCCAGAAGGCCGCTTTCAAAGTGAAGCGCGCGGAATATCTGGACTCCATGTCATCGGAAGAGGTATTCAAGATCCCTCTTCTCAAGTCTTACACGTATCAGGAGCTGAAAGCCCAGCAACTGGCGCTTGGCCTCGACCTCAAGGGCGGCATGAGCGTAGTGTTACAAGTAGATTTGCGGGAGTTTATTAGAGCATTGGCCAATGATAGTACGGATCCGACCTTTCAAGAAGCGTTGAACAGAGCATCTCAAGCGCAGAAGAATGCACAGGAAGATTTCGTCACCCTTTTCGCGAACGCATGGAGCCAAACCTCCGGCGATAAGCGCTTAGCACCGATCTTTTCGCTCAACGAAGCCCTGCGTGAGCAGATCAACTACGAAACCTCTGATGCTGAGGTGATCCGCATTATACGTAGTAAGGCGGACGAAACCGTCGACCTGACTTTCAAGCTGCTTAAAGAACGCATCGACAAGCTGGGGGTTACCCAGCCCAACGTTTCCCTCGACGCGGCCCGCGACCTCATCGTCGTGGAACTGCCTGGTATCGACAACCCCGAACGCGCCCGCAACTTCCTGCAGGCAGCTGCCAAACTGGAGTTCTGGAACGTCTTTCGCATCAACGATGCCGGTGTACAGGAAGCCTTTGTTCAGGCTAACCAGCGCCTGGCTCAGACCATGGGCTCCGGCCAAAACGAGGAGCGCACCATCCTGCGCATCGATACGACTTATGCCGTCGATTCGATCGGCAATGTTGACAGCACCCTCATCGCCAGCGTCGATACCGTATACAATGATGCTTCCCTCACCGGAGGCCCGCTTTTCGATGTCTTTACGCTGAATACCACCGGTGCTCAGGGCCTGGCCGTATTGGGTACGGCCAAGAAGAACCAGCGCCGCTACATCGATACGCTGCTGAGCCGCCCCGACGTGCGGGCCTTGTTCCCGCGCGATATGGTTTTCCGCTGGTCCAAAGACCCGACGAAAAACTACGATACGGGTGAAATGACCGATGACTACGAGTTCTACGGCATCAAGCTGGGCCGCGATGGCAAACCCGCCCTTACGGGCGACCATGTCGTGGACGCCAGCGCCAACCCCGACCCTCAGACCAACCAGGTTGCCGTTTCCCTGAAAATGGATAACACCGGCGCCAAGATATGGGGCCAGCTGACAACGGAAGCTGCCCAGGACAACAACCGTGAGATCGCCATCGTGCTCGATAACGAGGTCGTTTCCGCGCCCCGGGTCATCAATCCTATCCTGACGGGTGACTCCCAGATCACGGGTAACTTCACCATCCAGGAGGGCAAGGACCTTGCCAACATCCTGCAGATCGGTAAGCTGCCGGCGGAAACCAAGATCATCCAGGAAGCGCTGGTAGGCCCCTCGCTCGGTAAGGAAAACATTGCCAGGAGTGCACGGGCCCTGATCATCGGCTTCATAATCGTACTGGCCTTTATGCTGGCTTATTATGCCGGCGGTGGTATCGTTTCCATCATCGCCCTGGTGCTGAACATCTTCTTCATCTTCGGCGCCCTGGCTTCCTACGGAACCGTACTGACCCTGCCCGGCATCGCCGGTATCGTGTTGACCATCGGTATGGCCGTCGACGCCAACGTGATCATCTACGAGCGGATCAAGGAGGAACTGCGGGAAGGGAAATCGCTGCTATCGTCTATCGGCGACGGGTTTAAGCATTCCTACTCCGCTATCATCGACGCCAACGTAACGACACTGCTTACGGCCTTCGTGCTGGCCTACTTCGGCCTGGGCCCCATCCGCGGTTTCGCCGTTGTGTTGATCATCGGCGTGTTGTCCTCGTTGTTCACCGCTGTGCTGGTCGGCCGGCTGGTGATCGATTACTGGGTACAGAAGCGCGGTAAGTCCATGTCGTTCTGGACCGGCTGGTCGGAGAAACTGCTGAGCAATGTCAACATCGACTGGATGGGCTACCGCAAGTATGGCTACATCTTCTCCGGTGCGCTGCTCGTGATGAGCATCGTATCCTTCGCCGTGCGCGGCTTCGAGCTGGGCGTCGACTTTAAGGGTGGTTATTCGTACAACGTTCAGTTCGAGAGCGGACAGGCCTTCACCGCGCAGCAGCTGCGCGAAGCGCTGACCCCGGTATTCGATGGCGCCACGCCTGTCGTGAAAGTCGTAGATACGGAAAACACCTTTAATATTACGACCAGCTACCTGATCAACGACGATAGCGATGATGCGCCCGACCGCGTAACGGCCCAGCTGTTCAAAGGGGTTAACGAGTTAGCCGGTGGCAGCCTGAACCTCGAGCAGTTCAAGGCGACGGACAGCAATGGCACCCACATTACCAGCTCCAGCCAGGTAGGGCCCACCATTGCCGACGACATCCAGAGCAGTTCCTTCAAATCGGCCACCTTCGCCCTGCTGCTGATCTTCTTTTACCTGGCTATCCGATTCAGCCAGTGGCAGTTCTCGATGGGCGCCGTCGCTGCCCTCTTCCACGACGTGATCATCACGCTGGGTATGTTCTCCATGTTTTATGGTATCCTGCCTTTCTCCATGGAGATCGACCAGGCCTTCGTGGCGGCCATCCTGACCGTGATCGGTTACTCGGTCAACGACACCGTAATCGTATTTGACCGTATACGGGAGTTCATCAATACCTATTCCGGGAAGAGCAAGAAGGAGATATTCAACATGGCCATCAACCATACGCTGAGCCGGACGCTGATCACCTCGGGTACGACCCTTTTCGTGATCGTGGCCCTTTTCGCTTTCGGTGGCGGCAGTATCAAAGGTTTCGCCTTCGCCTTGCTGGTGGGTATCCTCTTCGGTACCTATTCCTCGGTCTTTATCGCTTCGGCGGTGGTCGTCGACCTGATCAAGGAAGTAAAGAGCCGCAAAAAAGACGACAAGAAGAAATCGTTCTCCAAAGCGGTTGCCCGCTAATCCCGATTTCTTAGAACCGATATAACAGGGGAGGAGCCACCGCTTGCGGTGGCTCCTCTTTTTTTAAAACCACATATATTATGGAAAGACAACGCATAACTTCCGGCGCACCCTGGGAAGACATCGTCGGTTATTCCCGCGCCATCCGGGTAGGGAACCAGGTTTTTGTTTCCGGTACCGCCGCTGTCGATGAACACGGCCATACGGTTGGGCAAGGCGACGCTTACCGGCAAATGAAATTTATCCTGGAAAAGATTGGCAAGGCCTTGCAGCAGGCCGGTGCTTCCCTGGAACAGGTGGTTCGGACCCGGATATTCGTGACCGATATCAGCCAATGGGAAGCTATCGGCAGGGCCCATGGCGAAGCTTTCGGACATATCATGCCGGCCACCTCGATGGTAGAAGTGAGCCGGCTGATCAGCCCGGAATTACTGGTCGAGGTAGAAGTGGATGCGGTTATCGGCTGACATTTGATGCTTTCGCATTCAGGGGCCGGCAACAAAAGGATGCCCCCGGCGTTTTTTTGGTAGGGATGCCATCCCTTAAGGGATGGCATCCCTACCAAAAAAAAACGCTGTAGCATGTATAAAAACCTTACGCTTCTCGCGCTTCTGATCGCCCTGCTAACCGGTTGTTCCTATACCCAAAAAGTACACGACGGCCGCACGGCCTTCGACGTAAAGCAATATGCCGTCGCAGCCAGGATGCTGGAAAAAGAATATGAAAAGGAAAAAAGCCGCGTGGAAAAGGGCAAGCTGGCCTACATCATCGGAGAATCGTACAAGCATTTAAACAAAAGCGATCAGTCTATCCCCTGGTACCGCATCGCGTACGACAACCAGTACGGCGTGGATGCCCTGAAAGGCTATGCCTACGCGCTCAAAGAAGCCCAGCGTTATGACGAAGCAATGCGCGCGTTCAAAGACCTCGGCATCGAGATAGGGAGCCCTTACGAGTACCGCCGCGAGATCAGCGCCTGTGAGGTCGCTCTGGGCTGGGCCAAGCTGCCCCCGGAGTACGAGATCGAACTGATGCCCTTCAATTCGGGCAATTCCGACTACGCTCCGGTATTGTATAAAGCCAACCAACTGGTGTTTTCCTCCGATCGCACCGCCGCTACCGGCGATAAGGTGTACAACTGGACCGGCAACGCCTTTTCCGACCTGTTCCTGGTCGACCTGGGTTCCAACAGCATCTCCGGTTTCGACCCCGCCCTCAATACCGAGAACAACGAAGGCACCGCAGCTTTCAACCAGGATTTTACGGAAATGTACTTTACCCGCTGTTTCGGCGGTAAAAAAGATGCTGTCGACTATTGCCGGATACTCGTCAGCGAAGGCAGCGCCGGCAGCTGGTCGGTGCCGTATATGCTCAACTTCATGAAAGACGGGGTCAACTATGTACACCCCAGTCTTTCACCCGATGGCAGCATCCTTTATTTCGCTTCCGATGACCCCGAAGGCTGGGGTGGCTGGGATATCTACGCCTCCGAACGGCAGGCCGACGGCGAATGGGGCAACCCCATCCTGCTCAGCCGCGTGATCAATACACAGGGCGACGAGAAATTTCCCTTTATCGA
The DNA here is from genome assembly GCA_020636255.1 of Lewinellaceae bacterium. Lineage (GTDB taxonomy): Bacteria > Bacteroidota > Bacteroidia > Chitinophagales > Saprospiraceae > JACJYE01. Next base: position 514,119 of record JACJYE010000002.1, on the reverse strand, counting down.
CGCGGATACCCTCTACTTCGCTTCCGATAGCCATACCGGCATGGGGGGGCTCGACATTTTCCGCTCGGTGAAAATGGCTAATGGCTCCTGGGGGCCGCCTTACAACCTCAAGGCCCCGATCAATTCCGGTGGCGACGATTTTGGCTTTATCATCGACTACGAAAGCCCTGAACCCGAAGGTGTACTGCAGCAGGGCTATTTTACCTCCACGCGCGAGGATGGCAGGGGTAGCGACGATATCTATCGATGGAGAAAGGTGCCGCCGCCTCCGGCGCCCCCTGTAGCCCAGAAAGAAGAGCCCAAACCGGAAGACTACAAGCTTTTACTCGAAGGTTATGTGCTGGAAAAGATCTATGAAGACCCCACCAACCCCAACAGCAAAGTGCTCGGCCGCAAGCTGCTGCCAGGCGCTCAGGTGGAGATCCAGTACGGGCGCCAGAAAGAAACGGTAACGGTAGGAGAGAACGGCCAGTTCAGCCTCCAGTTGCAGGAAGATACGGATTACGACTTCCTGGCCTCCAAAGAACAGTACCTGAATAATGCGGAATCTTTCTCTACCAAAGGTATCGGGCGCGACCCCGACAACCCCGTCCAAACCTTTGAGATCGAGATCGTCCTGGACCGCATCTTCTTCGACAGGGAGATCCGCCTCGAAAATATCTACTACGATTTCGATAAATGGGACATCCGCGACGACGCCAAGCCCACCCTCGACGAGCTGGCGCGCAACCTGAAGCTCAACCCCGCCATCCGCATTCAGCTGGGGTCGCATACCGACTGCCGCGGCGCCACGCGTTACAACGAGGAACTTTCCCAGAAACGCGCCCAATCGGCCGTCGATTACCTCATATCAAAAGGTATAGACCCCGGGCGGCTTGTAGCCCGCGGGTATGGCGAAAGCCAGCCCGAAGTGGATTGCCTGTGCAACCGCTGTACAGAAGACGAACACCAGCAGAACAGGCGTACTACGTTTAAGATTATTGAGTGATTAGCAAAACAAGCCATCCCGTTACTGGAGTGGATTATTGCGCTTGCAAACCTTGGTGGGTTTAATGGCGTCACTTATGGATCGCGGGCCTCTGGCCCGCGGAAACTTATGGATCGTGCGAGGAAATACTATATGAGGTTAAGAACTTAACGCGGGCCGGAGCCCCGCGATCCATTTCACACCGCCCTAAGTTGACGCTATTACTCGGTGGGTTCCCGGTGCAGGGTAGTAGAGGTGGGAGACATGATGGGCTTCGGTATGTTACTGCCTGGCTTTCTCCAGCTTTTTTAACCCCTGCAGGATATCTTCGTTTTGCATGAACAATTTCCAGATCAGGCCCGAACGGTAGTTTTCTATCATCACTGTGGCCGGCGCCTGATTTAATCCCATAAAGATTTTTGCGCACCAGTTCTCATCCAGGTTAACTGCATCTCGGAAGCCATATTCTCCCCAAAGGTATTTTCCGTGGTTTCTGTACATATTTTTTAGAGCCGCCATAGATTGCTCAGGAGTGTATGGAAACGACGCCAATGCTCCGGTTGGGGCCAATGTTCCGTCATCTTTTTCTTCTCTCGGTTCAGGCGCTCTATATCCCCATGGCCCGTCACTGGCCGTTATCCCCCAAAAAGAATCACTCATTCCTCTGTGGTTGTTTGGATTCTCCGTACAGTACCGCCAGTTGATCAGGGCTATCCTTTTGTTATTTTCAAAATAGTTGGTGTATTGGTCCGTGATCAGGTGCGGGTCAAGCCCCATGTAGGAATAATGAACAAAAAACAGCGGCCCGCCATTTGCGACACCGACCGGAAGCTGTATTCCGTGATAATAATTACCGTTAGTATAAAAAGTGCCGTCATCGGTTTCACCCCATTTGCGGTATTTAACGGCCTTTTCTTCCTGGCTTGCCCAGCCTTTGTAATACATTACAGCGGGGATCGGGTGTGTTGGCGAAGCTATTGCCAAAATATAGGTGATCATGGTCTCGTTCCAGCCAATCAGTTTGTGGTCGATGATCCACCCCTTATCAGGAGACCAGTGCCAGGTAAGGAATTTCCCCTCTTTTTCCTGATCGTACCAGTTCCATTCAACGCTTTCCCAAAGTTGTGTGATCGAATTGCGGATCTCTTTTTCTTCCTCATTGTCTTTGTCGAAGTACGGCCTTGCAGCCAATAACCCCTGGAATAAAAAGGATGTTTCAACAAGGTCGCCTCCATTATCCCGGCTTCCAAAAAATGGTATGGCCTTTCCCGTTGTCCCGTCCATGAAATGTGATAATGCCCCATGGTATTTATCGCAACTTTTCAAAAAGCCGGTGATCTTTATCAAACGCCGGACAGCTTGCTCACGGCTTATATAATTCCGCTCAGCGCCAACAATTATTGCCATAATCCCAAATCCTGACGCGCCGGTTGCGATCATGTTTTTACGCCCCGGTATATCTTCCCGCGCCAGGCCGCTGTTTGGTTCCGCACCCTCCCAATAATACCGGAACGAGGCTTCCTGAACCATATCAAGCAACTCTTCGTCGTTCATAAGGTGCGTATTTGCTTTGATGTGTCTGGATGAGGAGGTTTCGTTGTATTGAAAATCGAGATAGCTGATCCTATAGTAAAATGTTTGGCCGGGCTCTCCTGTATAATCGGTAAAACGATTGAACCAGGGGCGTTGAATGCCTATCGCTTCGAAGTGTTCGTCGTCTTTGGAACGATAAATTTTGATGTATTTGACATGCTCGTTTTCAATCGGCGGCCAGTTGACATCAACGTGCTGTTCGTATCCCTTTGCAGTGATCTGCTGAGGCGCCGGAATGGGCTGCTCCGGCATATCGGGCAACAACTCCACCTGGTCCAGTAGAATTGTCCCTGCTCCTTTATTCGTGCTGTTGGAAAAGATAATGTCGGTAGGAAGCCCCTGAAAGTCGCCAAAATCTTTTAAGGGGATCTTTACGAACTTCCAGCCGTCCTTTTCAATTTCGCCTGTGTACTCCCCGATAAACAACTTATCCGACCGCTTCTCTTCCTTGATCGCAGTTGTACGGTGCCCCTTTTTTTGAATGCTCAATGCGACTTCAGGGTACAGATCGGATTTCGTATCGGCAGGTAAGATCCAAAAAGAAAGGTAATTTGGCCTTTTAAAATGATCGGCCCCCCTGATCTTTTCAAATGAAATTACGGCTTCCCAGTTTCCGTCACCATTTGTGAATTTTAATTCCAGTGAGTTCGGTGGCGTGAAAAATTGCTTTTCACAAACAGGTAGCTTTCCTCGTATGTTCTTTACATAGCTTCCGCCCGAGTAATTTGCCGAAGTATAAAAATAGTATTCCGGCATTATGCTGTTTTCAAAAAATATGTAATCGTATTCGCGCTCTGTAAGTTGTGCAAACAATGAAGCCGACAAACTCAATAAGATGATGTTGGAAAGTATTATTTTCATTGCTATTCTGTTTGAAGAATGAATTCGTAAGCGCTTACCCCCCCTTCACAAACCGCGTCGCATACACCATCCTGCCTTCCGAGTGCAGCAGCAGCCAGTACACGCCGGCCGGAAGGGTTTCGATGTCGATTTCCAGCCGCTCCGATTGAAGCCTGGTGTACTGCTGCCGGATCAGCGGCTGGCCGAGCAGGCTGGCCACCGACAGCTCGATGTCCAGGGGTTCCGACAGCTGCAGCTCGAGCCATAAGCGATGGCTGGCAGGGTTGGGGTAGAGGCGCGCGCTTTGAACGAGTGCCGTTTCAAAGGTTGACGTTACATAGATCTCGGCGGTAGCCTGGCAGCCGCTCGCGTCGGTGGCCGTCAGGAAGTACGCGCTGCCCTCTTCCACCACTATCGTGGCCGTCGTATCGCCGGTATTCCAGAGCAGGGTGTAGCCGGGGATGCCGCCACTCACTGACGCCGTCGCCAGGCCGGGGCCCGGCGGGGAAGGCGGCGTCAGGCTGATGTCGATAAGAATGGGGCTCGGCTGCGGGATCTCGAAATTGTATGTTTTCAGGCAGTTGTTGGAGTCTCTTAGTGAAAGCGTATACAACCCTGCGGCCAGGCCGTCCAGATGATTGGTATCAGGGATGGGGATGATCTGCCCCTGGTAGGCCCACTCATAACGGTAAGGGGCATTACCCCCGCTTACCTCAACGGTAATGGCGCCGTCGGCCTGGCCAAAGCACGAAACGGTGTCCAGCGCCGCTACCAGCTCTATTGTCGTGGCCGGCTCCGGTACGACAAATGGGCCGAAAGCCACGGTGCAACCATAGTTATCCGTAACCGTAAGTTCGTAGGCGCCTGCAGGCACGCCGCTGAGGTTGGGGCTTACCGCGCCGTTGCTCCAGGCATAGGTATAGGCTGGCGTGCCGCCCAGAATGCTCAGATTGACGGCGCCGCTGCTGCCCCCCTTGCACCGCACGGCATGTACCTGCACCAGCGTGTCCCTTATCTGGGTACTGGAAGAAGGCACGGTGCCCGTAACGGTGGCCGTGCAGCCGTGGGAGTCAGTGGCATAACCGGTGTAAAACCCGCCCGTCACCCCGATCAGGTCGGCGGTGCTGCCCACCAGCTCCGATTGGCTGTTGAACCAGGTAAAGTAATAAGGTGGCGTGCCTCCCGAGGCCGTGGTATATATGGCCCCGTCGGCCCCATTGTAGCAATCCGCCGATTCGATGCTGTCCCGCTTGAACAATAGCTGCTGCGGTTGCGTGATGAGGTGGAACGGCGACACGATACTGCAGCCGGTGTTCAGGTCGAGTATGGTGACTTTGTAGTTGCCCGGGCCCATCCCGCATCGCGTGATACTGTCGGCCGAAACGTTCGAAAGGATGTACCCATCACTGAAATGATAGGTGTAACGGTGGGTGCCGCCCGATACCATTACCGTCGCGCAGCCGTTGGCAGCACCGTAGCAGCTGATGTTGGAAACGAAGAATGTATCGAGCTGGAAAGCCGAGGCGAATTCCGGAACTTTGACCGAATTGGACACTTCAGTGCAGCGGTTGTCGTCAGTTACGGTGAGCACGTAATCACCCGGAACGGGGTTGCTTATCGTGCTGAACGTGTCGCCGCTGCTCCACAACAGGCTGTAGGGTGGTGTGCCGCCTGCCACTTCTCCGAATAACTGCTCAACGGTGCCTCCCTCGCAGATATCCTCCGCTTCGATGCCTACATCGACGGATAACATAGGCGGCTGCGCCAGGACGAAAGTCGTGTCGATTGGACAGGAATTGGCGTCCTGGGCCAGCAGGCGGTAACTGCCCGCCGGGATGTTGTAAATATCTTCCGTAAAGAGGTCCATGCCCACCCACTCAAAACCATAAGGCGGTATGCCCCCTCTGAGGTCCACCTCGATAAAGCCTGTGGAATCGCCATGACAAAGGATCGCGCCTATGGATTCGATGCCCAGTTCGAGTGCAGGAGGGCTTTCGATGCGGATGCTGTCAATGGCCAGGCTGCAGCCTACATTATCGGAAATGGCTACGCAATACAGGCCGTCGCTGATGCCGATGAGGCTGGGCAGCGTGCTGCCGTTGCACCAGTCGAAACTGATAGGCGGCACGCCCGATTGCACGATGGTCGGCACGATGAGCCCGTCGGCGCCGTTGTGGCAACTGGGGTTCACCACGTTGAGGTTGACGGTAAATACCTGCGGCGCTACGACCTGAATGGTGGTATCGAACTGGCAGTCCTGCCCGTCGATGATGCGGACGCTGTACTCGCCGACGCCGATATTGGGAAGCATGGGCGTGGTATGTCCGGTGTTCCATTCATACGAAAACGGCGGCTGGGCGCCAGCTCCCGGCACGAGCGTGATGCTGCCGTTCTCGAGGCCGACGCATTGCGGAGCATTGACATTCACTGCCAGTTCCAGCACGGAAATGGCCGACAGTACGGTTACCAGGCTATCGGGCGGGCAGTTGTTGGCATCGGTGAGGTAGGCCACATAGGTGCCCACCGGCAGGTTGCTCAGGATACTATCCGTGCCAGGATAGTTCCAGCTGAACTGGTAGGGTGGCGTACCGCCGCTGGCGAGCACTTCTATCTGCCCGTTCTTGTCGCCCACGCATTCGGGTTCGTAGACGTCACCCAGAGTGAGCTCGAGCGGGGTAGGGGTGCCGATACTGTACGTACCCTGCTGCGGGCAACCGTTGAAGTCGGTAACGGTAACGTGATAGGTGCCCTGCCCGAGGTTGACGACGAGCGGCGCAATACTGCCGGTGTTCCAGGTGTATTGATAGGGCGCCGTACCTCCCTGTCCTTCAACCTGCAGCGCCCCGTCGTGCAGGCCGAAACAACTGACGTCTGACTGCGCCAGCAAACTGATGCTCACCGCGCTGGGTGCGGGCAGGTTGAAGCTTTGAGTGTAGGTGCAGCTATTGGCGTCGGTGATCGTTACGGAATACGTACCCCCGGCGAGGTTAACAGCATTTTTTACCGCACCGTTATTGCTCCAGTGATAACTATACGGCGGCGCCCCCCCGAAAACGCTGAGCTCTATCCTGCCGTTGGATGTGTTGGAACAGGTTGGCGGAACGAGGTTTGCCGCCAGCCCTAATGCCTCAGGCTCGGGTACGATAATATCCGGTATGATGGTTTCGCATTGGTCGGTCAGCGTGACGGAATAGCTGCCCCCCGCCAGCCCGCTGATGCAGGGGGTGCTGCCGCTGTTGCTCCATTGCAGTTGTGGCGAGCCACCGAAAATGTTCAGGCATATCTGCCCGTTGGCGGCGCCGGTGCAGCTTACGGGCTGTATATTTATTCCCTGCACCACCGCTCCCGGCCCGTTGATGATGACCGAGCGCAGGAAAATGCTGCAGCCTTCCGGAGAGCTGTCGGTCACGGTGACGCGGTAGGCGCCCTGCGGCAGGTTAGCGATCAGCAGGGTGTCGGTTACTCCGGAAGTATCGCCGCTGATGCCGCCCGAGCCCTGCCACGCGTAGGTGAATGGCCCTTCGCCGTCGAGGGGCACCAGCAGGATGCTGCCGTCGTCGCCATCACAGGTGCTCACATCGGTAACGAAACGGCGCAATGAGTCGATGGTTACGGTAGTCGTCACCGATACGCTATCGTACGACGAGCACCCCTGGTTGTTGGTGACGGTGACATAATATTTGTCGGTAGCGCCGGCCACGAAGTTCGAGTGAACGGTGATGGAGCTGGTAGTGGCGCCTGTGCTCCAGAAATAGGAATAAGGCGCGCCGCCGCCGCTGGCCTGAACGCTCAGCGGTGTGCTGTTCTCCCTGCACAGGGAGAAAGCGTTTCCGGGGTTAAAGGCAAGCGCCGGGCCGTTCTTTACCTGGACCGTTACGCTGCCGGCATCCGAACAGCCGTCAGGGCTGGTGACTTTGAAGTAATAGGTTGTCGTTTGGGCAGGGCTTACCAGGGTGTTACCTAGCTTGTTGGCATCGGTGGCTGGCAGGCCGGAGTGAAAGGTGGCCGAGCCACCGGTGAAGTTGAGGTCCTGGATCGTAATGCTGGCCAGGTCGAAGGTGTCACCCTTGCAGATCGAAGGCTGGCTGGTGGTGCTCACATCAGGCAGGGGGTTCACGGCTACGATAGCTTCGGCGCGGCTGCCCGAACCACAGATGAAATCCGTTTCCTCCGCATAAAAGCTATAGGTAACAGGCACCGGGCCGTTATTCTCAAGCGGAGGGTCGGGGATGAAAGTTTCGCCAAAACCGATGACGTCGTCACCGTCGGGGGAGCCATACCAGAAAATGAAACGGTCATAAGCGATGGTGGCGGTAAGCACAGCGGTTTCTCCTGAGCATATCGTATCAAATGTGACGGCGGGCGGCGGCAGGATAGGGTCGTCATCCAGGCCGTTGCAATTCTCGTCGATATCGTTGCAGGGGATCTCATCGGCATCGGGGTGGATGGCCGGGTTGCCATCGTTGCAGTCGCCGCCTACAGCGGTGTAACCTGCCGGAGGCGCCGCCGAGCAACTGCGCAATGTGATGGCAGGGTTGCCGTAGCCGTCGTTATCGGCATCGGCAAAATATTCGTAGGCTGGTGGGCCCAGGCTTGTTGACCCATGGATGACGATCTCGTCGAGGGCTATATCGCCCCTTGAGTTGCTGCCTTCCTTGCCGGCAAAGCGGAATTGCAGGATGCTGCCGTCAGCATAATCGCCCAGGCCGATATAGGCTTTGTGCCAGGCATCGCCCTGGTTGCCTGCCTTCTCCCATAGCGTGGCCCAGCTTTGCCCGCCATTATCGGAAACCTGAAATTGCAACCGGCCGATGCCGTCGCCGTACATGTGGTAAAAAAACGACAGGTGGCAGGTGTCGGTGCCCATTTTATCGAGCTGGATACAGTCCGACATCAGATAGGCCGTTTTATTGGGTTGGCAGATATCCCCGGAGGCTTCCAGGTAGATATATTTGCCGCCGCCGCTGACGTCGTCGGAAGGGCCCGTACCAAAGGTAAAGGTGCCGCCGCCGTCGACCAGCCAGTCGAAGCCGTCGCTTTGGCTGTTATACCACACTTCACCGGCGAAATCGCAAACGGTGCTGCAGAGGCTGCCGCAACTGGCCTGATTGTCGAAATGGGTGCGCAGGCTTGCTGCAGGAGGCTGGCAACCCGTCGTGAAAAGCGCCGGGCAGGAATTGGCGGAATAGTTGCCGTTACAGTTTTTGCGGACGTACACCTCGTATTCCGTTTCTCCCTGCAGGCCTGTGAGCGTAAAGGGCGGGCAGCCATTCACGGCCATCACCTGCCCCGCGCCCGCTGCCGGGCCGCTGCCGGGCTGAAACCCCACCGGGCCGTATTCTATAACAGACGTGCCGCAACTGTTGGCCGGCGTCCAGTTGAGCGTGACGGAGGTCGTATCTACCTGTACTATCTGTATCTTTTCGACGGGTAGGCAGGAGATAGGAGCGAAGACGAGGTGCACATAGTCGAGGCGGCCTACATCGTCGAAAGCGTCGTCGCATATAATGAGCGTCCAGGGATGGTTGGGGTCGGTAACACCGTCGTTGAAGTCGAAGAGGCTTCCCTGGGGCCGGTAGGGCTGGTCCGTAAATGGCGCCTGGCCTTCTGTGATGGAAACACAGCTTTCCATCGTGAAGCGCATGTAACCTGTACAGTTGGGAGCATTGGGGTCGCCATAGTTGTCGTCCTGGTCGCCATTATCCAGTGAAAGAGGGACTACGATGCCGGCCGGCGAGCGCAGCCAGATATCCAGGTCGTTATCCCAGGTATGGCGGATGATCAGCCGTACTTCCCGGAGATAGACATCCTGTCCAAGAGCTGTTCCGGGCGCGTTGTTAACGTTGATGACGATCTGGTCGGGGTCTGGAATAACAGTAGCGGGGTCGCAGCCGCCATCAGTCAGGTTGAGGCCGATACGGCATTGCGAAGGGTTGTTAACGACTACACTCTGGGCGGAAGAAAGGAGCGGCGCCAGGAAAAGCATTGGTAGTATCAGGAGATAAAATAGGTGCTTTTGCAATTTTCTCATCAGCTAAAAATTGGGGACTTTTGGGATCGCCGGCGCGGCTTCTTTTACGACTTGCCTGTTAGGGGCAAGCACGCGCCGGCCATCCTGTAAAATAACCAATTCTGCCTCAGATACCGAAAATTTTTTCGCGAATTAGTTTCGCAACAGCTGACCCTTGCCAGGCCGTTTTTGTTGTTAATACACGACCGTCACCTCCCCTCCGACCGTCACCACGTCTCCGGTTTTAAGTTCCAGCTGCATGGCATAAGCATATACGCCCTGCGATACGCGTTCGCCCTTGAAGTTCCCATCCCAGCCGAAAGTAGGGTCATTGGGTGGGAAGCCATCGCGGCTGTAGACCATGTTGCCCCAGCGGTCCATAATATGCAAGCTGAGCACCTGGGTAAATTCGGGGCCGGCATTGGGGAAGAAGATGTCGTTGCGCCCGTCTTCGTTGGGCGAGAATGCATTGGGGATGAAATAGCGGAACACCTGTTCGACGGTAATGGTGATGCTGGCCGAAGCGGTACATCCGTTGATGTCGGCCACTGTCACCGTATAGGTTTCCGTGCGCAGCGGGCCGACGATGGCCTGTTGGCAGCTATCGCAATTGACGACGGCAGGTGTCCACTGGATGTTGTCGATCTGATCATCCGGCAGGTTGATGATGGCATCCAGCAGCAGGCTGTCTCCCAGGTGTATGCGCGTACTGCCGCCGTTGGATTTGGCCACCAGGAAAACATTGATCGCTTCGGGTTCCTGCAGCGAAACCTCGGTTGTCCCCGTACAGTTGTTGCCGTCAACGACGTACAAGGTATAACTGCCTGAGGCCAGGCCGGTAAACTGAGGGTTAGGGGTGAAATTAACCCCATCGAGGCTGTACAGGTACGGCTCCTGCCCGCTACTCACGGACTCTACCAAAACGGAGCCCTGATTCTGGCCGAAGCAGGTGCCGGGAATGGCGGTTACCTGAGGCTCAGGCGCGGTGATGGCCTCCGTAACGGCCACGGTATCCAGGCTTAAGCACCCAGTAGCCTGGTCTAGTACGGTAAAGGCATAGATGCCGGGCGACTGGGCAACCGGGTTGGCGATATTCAACGCCGACAGGCCGCCGCCGTCGATTACGGACCAGGAATACGAAATGCCTGTGCCTGAGGTCGTGCCTGTGCCTCCAAGCGTCACCTCTTCCACCTCACAGTCGAGCACCTGCTCCGGGCCTGCGTCGGCAACCGGTTCTGGCCGGATATTGACCTCCACCACGGCGCTGCTGCCCGGGCAGCCCGGAGGGCCGTCGATGTTGTATTCGAATTGGTACAGGCCCGCCGGCAGGCTGCCGGCCGAAAGGGTTGCTGCTCCTGCATTAAAAGCGCTGCCGCTGGGTGAGGCCGACACGTCGGCCCATTGTCCTCCCACGTCGGCGCCCGACAGCAGGCTGCCCAGCTGGATGAGGCTGTCGGTACTGGTACAAAGCAGCGCCTGGCTTCCTTCGCCGGCATCGGGCGGCGTATTGACCTCCACGGAAAGGGTAGGCGGAGGAGTGATGTTAAATACGCAGTTGGAGGCGCTCAGGTCTTCCAGCGAGGCCAGGCTCAGCGTGAAGGACTGGGTGGGCTGTAAAGAGAAGTTGTAGGTACCCGCTTCGATGCCGTTGATAGGGATGGGCAGCGGGCCGTTATTCAGGGCCAGGTTGAACGGCCCGGTGCTTGTGCCCGATATGTCGACCGCTATCTGAGCTTCCTCGCCCAGGCACAGGGCAGCGGGGCCGTCGATGCTGACGTTGACCACGGGGCAGGGCGCAGCGCTGCAACTCAAGGCTGTAACGGGATTGCCGCAGGGATTGTCGGACAGGGCTACAACTTCGATATCCACATTCTGTCCGGGCGCCAACCCTTCGATGATATAGCTGGTGTCGGAGAGCATGGCCGCGGCAGGGCCGTTCAGCACATTGACCTGATAGCCTGTAGCTCCGGCGACGGGGGGCCAGTTGAGGCTGACGGAGCTGGTGGTGTTGCTGCATTCCACCAGTGGCGCTGCAAGGGGCTCGGCAACAGCAACGGTTACCGAATCCACATATTCGCATACTTCCCCAAAAGAGAGGTCATCGATGGCGAAGTCGTTGCCGGAAGCGATATTATTGACGTTGGCGATGCAGATCTCGACGGAGGTATTGGAACCGGAGCTCCACATTTCTGCAAACTGCAACCATTCGCAGGTATTGGGCGTGGCCTGCAGTTCGCTGCCCAGCAATACGCCATTAAAGGAGAAGCGCAGGCGCGCCGGGTTGGTGGGGTGCACGGAAGTGACCCAGGCACTGAAAAAATAGGTGGTGTTGGTGCTGACGGCAATGGTCTGGCACCATACATCGGCAGGGTTGGGAGAGCTGTTCACCACCATCATATTGCCGTTGCCGGTATGGTCGGTGCAGTTGGCGAAATCGTCATGGGTGTCGTGGGGGTTGGTGGCGATGGCGTAGCGGCCTTCATTGTGGAGAATGCCGTTGGGGCCGCCGTTGCCGTAGCTATAGTCGGTGGAAAAGCCGGTATCCCCCAGGCTGAAGTTGCCGTTGAAGATCAGGTTCTGGGTGGAGGTCGACAGCACCCGGATGTCGTAGGTAGTAGTGGTGGTGGGGGCTGCTGTAGTCGAAAGGCTGCTGGGCGTACCCAGCCCTTGTGTCGGCGACCAGCTGGCGCTCAGCACGAGACCGTCGAAATCGGGGTTCAGGTTTACGCTGCCGGCGGGTTCGCAGATGGCCTGATCGGGCCCGGCATCGAGCGTAAAGGTATTGCAGTTTTGAGCATGGAGGGTGGGCAGGGTAAAAAATGCCACCAGGCTCCAAAGAGCGGTTTTGAGCTGCTTCATGGATGCAAATGGTTTTACTGGCCGCTTATCATTCCGGAGAACGCGGAGGAAGCGAAAAGGGCTCCATCCAAAATCTTAGGGTGTGAAGGGTCGTGTGTGGAAAAGTGCGGTGCTTGAACGTGCCGCGGAGTCAAAGATATTAAATATTGGAAAATATTGCGGCATGGGGAGAGAAAAAGAGTATCAATAGAATGGGATGGCAGCCCCGCCGCTCCGCGTGAAGCTGCTATCCCATTCGTGTTCTTGATCGCAGGGTTTTACAGGCTGCCGGGAAAGCGCTGTGGCTGTGCTTCCCGCATGATCCTGTAAATGGCTTCAAAGACGTTTTCCGGGTTGGGCTTGCTGAAGTAGTCCCCATCGGAGCCGTAAGGCGGGCGGTGCTCGCTGGCCGTCAGGGTAACGGGCGCAGCGTCGAGGTAGGCATAACCGCCTTGTTTCTCCAGCACTTCCCGCATCATAAAGGCGGTAGCGCCCCCGGGCACGTCTTCGTCCATAAAGAGGATGCGGTTGGTCTTTTTAAGGGATTCCAGGATGCGGTGTTCCAGGTCGAAAGGCAGCAGCGTCTGCACATCGATCAGTTCCACGGAGATGCCCTGTTTTTCCAGCAGTTGAATGCCTTCTTCGGCTACGCGCACACACGAGCCATAAGTAACCAGGGTGATGTCCTGGCCTTCCTGCAGCACTTCAGGTGCGCCAAGTGGTACGGTATACTCACCGATATTGGACGGAAGCCTTTCTTTAAGGCGATAACCGTTGAGGCATTCGACGATGATGGCCGGGTCGTCGGATTGCAGCATGGTGTTGTAAAGGCCGGCGGCCTGTACCATATTACGCGGTGTCAGCACGTACATGCCGCGCAGCGTGCTGAGGATCATGCCCATAGGGGAACCGGCATGCCAGATGCCTTCGAGGCGGTGCCCCCGGGTGCGGATGATAGCCGGGGCCTGCTGCTGGCCTGCGCTGCGGTAGCGCAGCGTCGCCAGGTCGTCCATCAGGGGCTGCAGGCCGTAGATCAGGTAGTCGAGATACTGGATCTCGGCGATAGGGCGCAGCCCGCGGATAGCCAGGCCGATAGCCTGGCCGATGATCGTCCATTCCCGGATACCGGTATCGGACACGCGGCCTTCGCCATATTTGTTTTGCAGCCCTGCGAACCCCTGGTTGACGCCGCCGATATGGCCCAGGTCCTCTCCGAAAGCGAACAGCTCGGGATATTGTGCCAATGCCTTATCGAAAAACGCATTGAGGATCTCGAAGCCGTTCTTAAGCGGGGCGTCGGCACTATAACGCGCGGGCACGGCCGGCACTTTCAGCGCTGCACGGGGTGAGGTGCTATACAGGTGGGTATGGTAACGCTGGCCTGCCAGTTGGTTAGCTTCCTCGAGCCAGCCGGCGAGTGCTTTTTCCGCCTGGCTGTCTTTGCCCATAACCAGGTAATACATTCGCCTGGCGTTCTGGGCCAGCTCGCTGAGTAAAGGATGGCCAGTATTGGCCAGGCTTTGGCGGATAGCATCGGCTTCCTTGCCGGCGGGGAGGCCGGAATATATGCCTTGCAGGGTTTTAAGGCGCTTTTGTGCCGGCTCGTTAAACGCTTTCCATGCGCGGTCGCGGCATTCTCTGACATATTTTTTCGCTTCTTTTCTGATGCGGGCGGTTTCTTCCGGGCTGGCTATGCCTTCTGCGGCCATCCACTGTTCCATGCGCAGGATACAGTCGTTCTCGCGCTCCCATTGGAGCCGTTCTTTGGATTTATAGCGTTCGTGGGAGCCCGAGGTTGAGTGCCCTTGTGGCTGGGTCACTTCCTGAATGTGCAGGAGGGCGGGTGTATGTTCGTCGCGCACCTTGGCGATAGCCTCGGCATAGAGCTGTAACAGGGCAGGGTAGTCCCAGGCTTTGGCCGTATAGATATCGATGCCTTTTTTATCCGGGGCTGCCTGAAAACCACTCAGCGCTTCAGAGATGCTGGCTTTGGTCGTTTGATAGTCGATGGGCACGGAGATGCCGTAGCCGTCGTCCCAAACAGAAATGACAAGGGGCACCTGCAGGACGCCTGCAGCGTTGACAGTTTCCCAGAATACACCTTCGGAGGTGGATGCGTCGCCAATGGTACAGAAACATACTTCCTGGCCCTTGTTGGAGAAAGGCGAGCCATTGGCCAGGGCGGGGTTTTCGCGATATTTTTTAGAGGCCAGGGCCAATCCCAGGGAACGAGCCATCTGCCCGGCGGTACTGGATATGTCGGAGCTGATGTTAAATGATGAGCGGTGGTCCGTCCAATCCCCTTGTTCGTCGATGGTGGGGGTGGCGTAGTGGCTGTTCATCTGCCGCCCGCCGGAGAAGGGGTCGTTATCGGCATCGGCATATAATTGTGCGAAGAAAGCTTCAACGGTAGAAAGGCCAAGAGCGAACATGAAGGTCTGGTCGCGGTAGTAGCCACTGCGCCAGTCTCCTTTTTGGAAAGCATGGGCCATTGCTATTTGGGGGACTTCCTTGCCGTCGCCGGTGATGCCGAACTTGGCCTTGCCCGTGAGCACTTCTTTGCGCGCCAGCAGGCTGGCCTCCCGGCTGATACAGCAGATCTCGAAATCGTGTAATATGGATTCCCTCGTGAGCCCTTCTTCGGTGTTGGCCCTTTCTTTGAGGGTAGGGTGGTCTAACATAGGCTAAGTGGTTAATTTGGTTAGTGTTTGGCAGGGATTCGCATGGCTGCGAAATAATATTTCAACGGGCTGTGTAAAACAAGCACGAATATAGAAAATATTCGGCAAAACTACTTATTAATTGTATACAATTATGCTACCCGATTGTTCACTGGGAGCACAGGGCAGCATATGAAAAAGTGCCCCGCAGTTTTTCATCCCGGCGAGGCCCGGTGGGCCGGGCCGGGCGGGCATGGCCCTAAGGCCTCCCGGCCTCCCTTAACGAATCATTAACCCAATAGGGCGCCTGTGCGCTTTTATTTTGCTTTAGATAACCGTATTTTTGCCCACAGACTTTAAAAACTAAAAAAAATTGTGATGAAAAAAGTACTTTCTGTAATGGCAATGTTGCTGGTAGTGGCCCTGGGATACAGCCAAAACGAAAACGCTGTTCCTCAGGTAGCTGCCGAAGCGCAGCAGGATGGCCCGATTATGGCCTTCGAAACGGAATCGATCGATTATGGCGTGATCGAGCAAGGGTCCGACCCCTTCCGTATTTTTAAGTTCACCAATACCGGCACTGCCCCGCTGATCATCACCAATGCCAAAGGTAGCTGCGGCTGTACCGTTCCTACCTACCCCAAGGAGCCGATCGCACCGGGCGCAACCAGTGAGATCAAAGTCCGCTACGATACGAACCGTCTCGGCAAATTCACCAAGCGGGTAACGATTACGACCAATGCCGGCTCAGAGCAGAAAATGCTGACCATCAGTGGTGAAGTGGTGAAGAAACCGGAAGAACCTGCCGGCCTGCCCGCGAACGACGGCAATATGTTCAACAACAACTGATCCGCTCTTCCCGTACTAAAAGTACGCCATAAAAAAAAGCCAGGACAGCCCCTCGGGCCGCCCTGGCTTTTTTCGTTTTTCTCCTTCCTCAGCGCATGGCATAAAAAAAACCCTTGCTTACCAGAAGCAAGGGCCTCTAACCCAAACAAATAAACACAAAAACTACTTTTTAAGATGTGGTACAAACATAGTTACTTTTATTATAAAAGACAATAGATAATATGTTTTTTTGTGACAGCGATCACGTGTTTGTTTTTTCGCCATCTTAGCGTTCATAATGGGATTGATTTTTTTTTGTGACAAGTATTCCGTAAAAAAAGTCATTTTTTGAAGTCACAAATTCCCATCCTTTTTAACAGTAGCAAAAGGTGTATTTTTTTTATTTATTTGTGACATTGTTTATGTGGGGATATGATATTATACTTCAAGTGCAAGGCTGAATTTATAAGTAATTTTTATTGATTAAGGCCGTAAAAACGTAATAGATGTTTCAGGATGCAAATGTTCAAAGGGAAAGGCATTTTCCCGGCCAGCTGGAGAAAAACAGCAGCGGCAACTGGAATGTCTTTTCGGCCTTGATATGATGTCACAACCCCGATTTTTCCGCAATGGGCCAGGAAGGGCCCATATCCGCGGGCCTGGTATTGCGGCCGGCGCCCTGTTTTTATGCCCTCCGGCACTAGGGAAAGCCAATTTTTCATAATTTGTGCATTCATTATGTGCCAGGCTGTTCCCGGCAGAGCCGGGTGATAGCTCAGAATCCTGTTTGAGATGCAATTCCTAAAATTCGCAACAGCAGTAGTACTTACGCTTGTACTGGGCTATCTGGCCGGTACACACCAGCCGCTGGGTACACCTATCCCGGCCCTTGGCCCTTTGTTCAGCCCGTTTACCGGCTTCTGGAGGAATGCTGAACCGGTTGGCGCCTCGCCCGACATGGCCTTGTCCTTTCCAGGCCTGAAAGCAAGGGTTGAAGTGGTATTTGACCAGCGGCTGGTGCCGCACATCTTTGCTGAGAACGAAGAGGATGCTGCTTTCGTAATGGGGTATCTGGCCGCAAAATACAGGCTCTGGCAAATGGATATCGCCATTCGTGCCACCGCCGGGAGGCTTGCCGAGGTGGCCGGCGAACGGGCATTGGAACGCGACCGCCTGCAACGGCGGAAAGGGATGCTCTTCGCCGCCGAGAACGCCCTGGAGGCCTGGAAACGCAACCCCTGGGAGATCGGCCTGATCGATGCTTATACTCAGGGCGCGAATGCTTATATTGAAACCCTTACGCCGGCTACATACCCCGTCGAATTCAAACTGATGGGTTATGAGCCAGAGCCCTGGTCTCCCCTCAAATCGGCCATTTTTTTCAAATCCATGGCAGAGACCCTCAGCTCGCGATATGACGACCTGCCGGCCACCAACGCCCGCCTGGCGCTGGGCGACAGCCTTTTTCAGTTCCTCTTCCCGGAATACAACCCCCAGCAGTCGCCCGTCATCCCGGCCGGCCATGAATGGGCTTTTACGCCGGTGCCCCTCGAACGCCAGCAACCCGCTTCGGGGGAAATGATAGGGCAGTTGATCCCCCACCGGCAATTGGAACAGCCGGCTGAGAACCTGGGAAGCAACAACTGGGCCATAGCAGGCAGCAAATCTATCACCGGACACCCTATGTTGTGCAATGACCCCCACCTCAAGCTCAGCCTGCCTTCTATCTGGTATGAAGTCCAGATCCATACCCCTTCCGTAAATGCCTATGGCGTTTCTTTCCCGGGAGTGCCAGGCATTCTTATCGGGTTTAACGAAAATACGGCCTGGGGTGTTACCAATGGCTCGCAGGACGTGCTCGACTGGTACCGCATCCAATGGGCCAATGAGCAGAAGGATGCCTACTATTATGATGGGGCCGCCCGCCCGGCTGATAAAGTGGTGGAAGTGATCAAAGTGCGGGGCCGTAGCGAACCCCTGCTCGATACCGTCCGTTATACGGCGTGGGGGCCAGTGGTATATGAAGACCCTGCCCAGCCCTATTTCGATATGGCCATGCGCTGGGTAGCGCACGACAAACCCGAAGAGAAGCCCTTTACGGAGATCGGCACTTTCTGGCAGCTTATGAAATCCAGCAGCTATGACGATTACCGCAAAGCACTGGAGGGGTTCAACAACCCGATCCAGAATTTCATCTTCGCTCAAAAGGACGGCGATATCGCTATCACGGTCAACGGACACCTGCCGCTGAAGCGGCCCGAACAAGGGCGTTTTGTACAGGAAGGAGCCTCCTCCGGTAATGCCTGGTTCGGTTTTATCCCCCGTGATCAGATGCCCAGTGTGCGCAACCCCGAACGGGGATTCGTCTCCTCCGCCAACCAGCATAGCACGGATACCTCTTATCCTTATTACTACAATGGCTATTTCGACGACTATCGGGGCCGTTTTATCAACCGCCGGTTGGCAGAAATGGATAAGATAAGCATTCAGGATATGATGGGCCTGCAGCTGGAGAACTACAGCCTTAAGGCCGAGGAGGCTTTGCCTCTGCTGCTGAGCCTGCTCGATCCTGCAGCTACTGGCCTGCTGGACAGGCCCGAGGTGAAAGCATTACAGCAATGGGATTACCGCTATGAGAAGGACGCTCGTGAACCGGTGCTTTTCGAACTCTGGCTGAAGGAAGCTCACCGGGCTACCTTTGATGAATTGCTGGCGCTTCAGGATTCTGTCGATGTGCTGCTGCCCGAAACCTGGCGTTTCCTGAACCTGCTGGAGCGCTATCCTGCACATACCGTTTTTGACAGGCAGGACACGCCGCAGATCGAAAAGGCTACCGATATCGTCACTCAGGCGCTGGAGGCTGCGCTGGGCCAGTACGATGGGATAAGCTGGGCGGGCTATAAAGATACCCGGATCAGCCACCTGGCCAATATTCCCGCTTTTTCGCGCCTGCACTTACAAGTGGGCGGCTCACGCGATGCTCCCGATGCCATTTCTGAACAGAATGGCCCATCGTGGCGGATGGCCGTGGCCCTGGGCGATGAGGTGGAAGCCTATGGCGTCTATCCGGGTGGGCAATCGGGCAATCCGGGAAGCCCCTATTATGAGAACATGGTCGATAAATGGCTTGCGGGAGAATATTACAAGCTATTCTTTATGAAACAGGCCGACGACAGGCGCGAGCCGATACGTTTTACGATGTCCTTCGAGCAAACGCCTGGTAGCCAACAATAAAGCTGATCAAATGAAGACCGTTTTATACATCATCGCTTTCATCCTCGCCGGCGCAGGGCTGCAGATGCTCCTGCCCTGGTGGAGCATGCCTCTGGCAGCAGCTGTACTGGCCCTGGGGTTCAACCTCAAGGCCTGGCCCGCCTTTCTGGGTGGTTTTCTGGGCGCTGCCTTGTTGTGGGGTGGTTATGCCGCTTATATAAACCTGCTCAACGAAGGGATAATGGCCGGACGGATAGGTAACCTGTTCGGCGGCCTGAGCGCCACTATGGCTGTTCTGCTGACAGCGATCTTCGGCGGCCTTTTTGGTGGGCTTGGCGGCCTGGTGGGAAGCCTGGCGCGTAATATCCTGCCTTTGTCGTAATTATTTGTTTGCCCGGAGCCTGGCATTTATCTTTCAATCCTATTCTAAAAGCAAAGGACTATGCCTACCGACATGCATCGCAAAGCTCGTGAACGGGTGGAAGAAAAACGCAATTTTTACCGCCACCTCAGCGTCTACCTCGCCATGAGTGTGTTCTTTCTCTTTCTCAATATTTTTACCGGAAGAGGCCATTGGTGGTTCATTTACCCGGTTCTGGGGTGGGGTATCGGAATTGCAGCACAATATTTTCAACTGTTCGGCCTTCCAGGCGTCGGCCCTACCGACAGTGAATGGGAAGAGCGGGAAATGCGCTCGGAGATGCGCCGCCTGAACGGCGGTTATCCCTCTGAGGGTGAAGACGACTCGCTCAACCTGCCGGATATGGAAAGGCCCGCCAGGAAAGACTGGGATGAGGATGAACTCGTATGACCTATCAGGGCTGCTTATCCCCAACCTTCCAATTCTCCTCCTTTTACAAATAAACGGTTAACTTTTTCCTGCACTGCCGTATCCGGTATGAGCGGTGGGGCATGGTGCGGCTTAACGCGGGCGTCGATGATCAGCGGCCCGCGGCAGCCCCAGTGCTTGTGCTCGGTGAAGGCCAGCACGCCGTGCAGGTCGTGCGAGGGGTTGGCACGCGTGAAGGTAACCCACAGGAAATTGTTGAGGGCAGCGCTCAGGAAGGCGCTGTCGTCGCATATTATGATCAACGGTATGCCGGCGAGCTCGAAGCTTTCCAAGTGCCGTGCCAGTTCATCGCATTCGGCATAGGCTTCGGCGCCGGAAAAGGCCGGCCCTTTCAGCGCTAGTATGCCAGGTAGCGCAAACCGGGGGGTGGAGAATCCCATTGGCAGAGAGAAACCTGAGGGGAGCTCCGTAGCCAGCTCCCGCTTTTTGTCGCCACAACAGGCCACTACGACTTTGGAGCCGGCATTCCAGCCGGAGCCGGAGTAGTCGAGCGTATCAATAGTGGTTTTCGTTTGGAAGTGGAGGTCGCGCTTCCAGTCTACCCGCTCCAGGACGTGGCGGAAGAACCCTCCGATGTCGTGTGTCGTCAGCCCGGGTACATCGCCTTTAGCGGCTATGAACAGGAACTTGGCCAGCGACGTTTGCCCTGAGCCAAGGATGTGGTTGGCCTGAGTGAGTATCTCCTCCGGCTGCCTTTCCCGAAAAGGCATGTATCGTTCGCTGCCGATGGCCAGCAGGAGCGGGTGCACGCCGGCAGCATCCACGGCCTGTATCTCTTCAATGCCCGGGAATTCCTGCGGGGTAAGCGGCTCCACGAGCTTGTGAATGAGATAACCGAAACTCGAATCTTCCTGAGGAGGGCGCCCCACGACCGTGAAATGCCATACAGCATCTTTGCGGTGGTAGACGTTCTCGACTTCCATCACCGGAAAATCATGTGCCAGGCTGTAATAACCCAGGTGGTCGCCGAACGGCCCTTCACTTTTTTTCATCCCCTTCCTGATCGTTCCCGTAATGACGAAATCGGCATCGGCAGACAATACGTGGCCATTGTGCCACAAATAGCGGAAACGGCGGCCGGCAAGCATGCCGGCGAAGGTCAGTTCCGACAGGCCTTCCGGCAGCGGCATGATGGCTGCAAAGGCATGAGAGGGTGGGCCGCCGATAAAAATGGAAACCCGGAATGGTTCCTCGCTTTCGTTGTAGAGGCTGTGGTGTATCCCAATGCCCCTGTGGATCTGATAGTGCATGCCTACCTCTTTGTCCGGGAGGTAATCGTTGCCCGACAACTGTATGCGGTACATACCCAGGTTGGATTGCATGATATTGCGGGTGCCAGGGGGGAGGGTGAGTACCTGCGGCAGTGTAATAAATGCGCCCCCGTCCATAGGCCACGATTTTACCTGAGGCAGCTGGCTAACCGTTGTACGCCCGTAAAGGATGGGCGCTCCCAGGCGGCGGCGTTTTGGCAGGGCCGACAAGGCCGTAAAAGGGGCCGAGAGGTATCGCGCCGGCCTTTTAAAAAAATTGGCCGGATCGGCCTTGAGCTCTATCACCTTTTGCACCTTTTCGATGGTATGGCGAAAGAGGAATTCTGTGCGCCCGAAAGTACCGTACAGGTTGGAAACGGCAGGAAAAGGGCTACCCTTTACCCGTTCGAAAAACAGGGCCGGGCCCTGGGCTTCAAAAACGCGCCTGTGGATCTCCGCCATCTCCAGCTCGGGGCTGACTTCGGTACGGACCCGAATCAGGTGGCCGTGCTTTTCGAGGCTGCGAACGGCTGCCATCATACTGTGGTATGCCATGTGGTCTGTCCTTGTTCTGTTTGAATGCGAAAATGCTTGAGAGCATGAACAAAGATAACAAAGTAAGGTTGGCCAGGGTATAGGGAGAAGGGCTTGATCAGGAATGGAAACAAAAAAGCCGCCCCCGGAAACAAGAGCGGCCTTCCTTATCGGAAAATAAAAACTTTCTATGCGATGTCCAGGTCCCTGCGTTGGGTCACCTGATCGGGGTATTTGGGCAGGGTAATGCGCAGCACACCATCGGCATAACTGGCCTTGATGCCATCGGTGTCGATCGAGTCGTTGAGGCTGAAGCTACGCTCGAAACTGCCGGGGCGGTACTCACGGCGTATCCATTGGCCGGTGCTGACGATGTCCTGTTCCGGTTCCCTGGCGGTGATGGTGAGCACCCTGCCCGCCAGTTGGAGCTGAAAGTCCTCCCTGCTGCGTTCGGGCGCATATAAGTGCAGTTCATAGTGGCCGTCGTATTCGATAACATTGGCAGGCGCCTGCCAGAAAGCGGCTCCGAAACGGTGGCCGCCGTGATGGCCGTGCCAGTGGCGGCGCCCATGATGGGCAAAAGATCCTTTACACATAAAGCATTGGTGATTTTAAAAGGTTAACGACATTCATTTCATTCGACCGCAATAGTGCGGTAGTCATCCAGGGTATCCACCCGGCGGTAGGGCGTATAACCCAGCGGTTCGTTTGTCCGGCCGCTCCAGGGTTGGAAGCCGAGGCCGTAGTCGTGGCCCCGTCTGTAGGGCGCGTAGCCGTAGCCGGCCAGGCGGCGGATGCCAAAAACGGTAGCTGCCAGTAGCGCCAGCGGCGCCAGCAGCATCAGGCCGTAGAACAGGATCTTGGCCAGCAGATAAAGAAATGCTACCCCTGCCGCTACGGACAGGGCAAAAATCAAAGGCCGCATGATCAGTTGATTTAGGTTAAGGAATTATCAAAAAATAAGTTGCCGGTTTACATTTAGGTAGACGATCGTGTGGAAAAATTACTTTATGGTTTTTGGTTTTTTTTTGAGGCTGTTCATTGCCCCCCTTTCCCGCATCTCTTTCGCCAGGCTTCCTTGAACTGGGCGCGTTCTTCATCGCTCATGTTCATCCATTTTTCACGCCAGGCGCGGTATCTCTCCTTATGGGGCGGGGGAGGGCCCCATCCGGGTTGCCCGAAGCGGATACTACCGAACAGGATGCGGCTCAGTACGAGCAGGCCCAGGGCCTGGGGATAAGTAAGCGGTTTGGCAGAAGTGACTACCGGCAGGATCGCATTCCACAGGAGCATCACTACGGCGCTAAGCAGGAATAAGGCCGCCACGAAAAAGGCGCCTCTCATCAACCGGCGGGGGCCGGGGGAATATCGGCCATGAGGATGTTTGCTATACATGGAAGCAGTATTTTTAATAATTGATCAATTCTTCATACAAGTCGGCCAGCCTTTGGCGAAGGTGTTGCACGGCATAGCGCTTTCGGGAGATCAGGGTCTTGATGTTCACACCAGTGCGATCCGAGATCTGCTGTAAGGTTTGGCCCTCCAGTTCATTCCAGGTGAAAACGTCGCGTTGCGCCTGCGGCAATTCCTCCAGCGCTGCAAATAACTCTTCCCAGAACAACTCCCGCAGGTGTTCCGTTTCCGGGGTATTGTAGTCAGCCAGCAGGATCTCGCGGATCGCCTCCGTTTCACCTTCTTCATTTTCGTAGGCCAGGCTTTCCAGAGATTCAGGCTGCTGTTTGCGATAGCGGTCCGTCAGCTTGTTGCGGGCTACCCGGAAAAGCCAGGCGTTGATGTTCTCGATGTCTTCCAGGCCAGCCAGCCTGCTGAGCTGGTACCATACATCCTGCAGCACGTCTTCTGCATCGGCATCGCTGGCTGTGCGGCCCCGGATAAAACCGTACAGCCGCTGGCCGTAACCTCGTATGATTTGCCCCAGATTTTGGTCGCGGGTGGCCACTATGGTTGTCGTTTTAGTAGGGAAGACGAATGAGCGGGGAAATTACGCTAAAATGAATGTTGAAAAATGCAGGAGGCCTAAATTATGGGATGACTTATGTTGTTGAAATATCTGTCCGGCAGGTTTTAACCGGTTGCCTGTGGGGTAAAAGCTTACGCCCACTGACAACCGGTGATTTCCCTTTACGCAAAGGCACAGACCACCCCGCCCGTCAGGGCCAGACAGACGATCCAGTAGCCGGCGTTGATCAGGATGTATTTCCACCCTTTTCTTTCGAAGAGGGCATTGGTGCCTAGTATAGGCAAGGCGAATAATATACCGGCGAGCACGCCGTGGAAAGCGCCGTGTTTGAACGTGCGGTAGTTCTGCCCGTACTGTTCCATGAACCCGGTAAGCATCTTCATGATGTCGGAGCTTTCTTCTCCAAAGCCCGGTTCGCCTACCAGTATGGAATAGAGATGAGACTGGTGTACGGTGATGGAGTACAAAGACAGGGCCACCAGTACGCTGAACAGGTAGGCCAGCCCGAAAAGGACAGCCATGTTTGCGCCTTTCATTTTTTCTTCGCTCACCTCAGCGGCTTTCATCCAGGCTGTACCTAATACCTTTGGGTTGTACCAGATCGAGCCTACTACCATAGGGACGAGCCCGGCGGCCAGGAAAATCAAAAAATTAGGTGTCATGTTGTGTTGTTTTGTGATGAAAATTATTTGTTTGACAAAGTTAACGATTTGTTTTTGTTTTTATAGCCTTACCCTAAGATCTGATATGGCCTCCCTCCTGCGGTTATTGAAACAACCCTGAGGCGCCTACTTCCCTGGCGTGGAAGGGGTCCAGCATCAGGTCGAGCAGTACGGCTATCTCTGTCCGGTTCAGCGGGCGCCGGGTATCGAAGCTGCTCAGGTTGAAAGGCTCTGATGCCCAGCGTTCCTGCAGGTAGCCCAGCAGATGTTCTTCTGATTCCAAAGGAGCGTTGTCGGATCTCAGATCAACGGCCAGCTCCACCAGTATCGGCGCGATAAGCTCCAGGCTGGCCAGGGCACTGGTGTCGGCAGGCCTCTTTTCCAGCTCAGGTTCAAATGATCTCAGGCCGGCCCATAGTTCCCCCACCGTTATGGTGGAATCCGGATAAAACCAGGTGCGGTTGGCCCAGGCGTGTGGTTCGCCCGTGCCTCTGAGGATGCCGGTAGCGGCTATGCGCTGAAGGGCCTGAAAATGGGGGAGCTCCGGGCCGATGTCGTATGAAGGGGCCAGGTAGCCGCCATAGGCCAGCACGGCATCCTGCAGCGCCCGTATGGGCACTTCCCGCGGTTGCTTACGCTTTTGCACGGCCAGCGCAGCCAGCGCGCCTGCGGCCTGCCCCACCTGCAGGATCACAGGTTGCAGGCGGGTAGAGCCATTGGCGATATTCGTAACTGAAATGGCTTTATCGGCTACGAGCAGGCCTTCCACATCCTTCGGGATAAGGCTGCCTGCGGGAATGGAGAAGGAAGGCACGGGCGGGAAATCGATCTTCGGGGCATCGGGCCGTTCCTTGTGGTGGTGGTCGATGGGGTAATCGCCAACGGCGATGCCGGCGCGGTAAAGGGGTTCTGCCGTTTCGTAGGGCATCAGGATATGGTTGAGCCCCAGCCGCGCCAGGCCGTGGATGCGGCGCCCTTCCCGATAGTAAGGTTCGAAAGGAAGGCGATCGGGAGTAGGGAATTCGTCATCGGCAAGGCCCAGGTTGGTATAGCCTAGTTCGTGCTGGATGAAATAGAGGAACTGCAAGGTGCGTAGCTTTGCGGCTTTAAGGGCTTCCTCCCTTTGTTCCGGCCCCATCTCCACCACGTTCAGGTAATAGTCGTTGCCATGCGACGGCCAGTTGATCATGTATTTGTCGTTGGGCAGCCTGGCATAAGTCATCATGGTTTCGCAGGGGTGCGGTTTTTCGGTTTCGTCATCGCAGCCTTTCTGGCAGGAGCAGGCGAACAGGGCGGGCTTGTACCCTTCGGGTTCGGAGAGCAGATGCGCCTGGCCTGCCGGGCCATAATCTTTCAGAATGGCGGCGTAGGTGAGGTCCTGGATGATGTCGTTAGCCTGCTGCGGTGCGATGCTTTCCCCGGTTTGCGAGCGGGCGTCCATGCCCAGGCTGTAGGCTGCGCCCGCCGCCGCGGCTACATCACCCAGGCCGGTGCCGTCGATGAGTATGGTGGCCCTGACGAGCACGGGCTGGCCATCGCGCCTGGCCAGTACTTCCCACTGGCCGT
Organism: Lewinellaceae bacterium; assembly: GCA_020636255.1. GTDB lineage: Bacteria > Bacteroidota > Bacteroidia > Chitinophagales > Saprospiraceae > JACJYE01. Next base: position 488,327 of record JACJYE010000002.1, on the reverse strand, counting down.
CCTTGCGGGTTATGGACGTGTAGGTGGAGCGGTACCAAACCTGGAGTTTTGCTTCCTTTTCCGCCATAGCGGCAAAGATCTCGGCGCCGACATGGGGTTCGAACTGCGTATAGCTCACCCAGCCTGTGGCCAGGGCTTCAGCACCGCCGTAATGGCCGCGAAGGCGTTGCCGGAATTCGCCCCAGATGCCGGCCGGCATGGCGTGGTTGCCGTCGGTGGCGCTCACGCCTGCTGCCGTCAGCATACCGCCCAGCCATTCGGAAGGCTCGGCGATGATCGTACGGACGCCCAGGCGGGCGGCCTGGATGCCGGCTGCTGTGCCGCCGGTGCCGCCGCCCAGTACCAGCACGTCAGTTTCTATGGTTTCGGGTTGTGGCCCGCACGACAGCAAGGCGAGCAGGATGATCAGGTGAAACGGCCGAAGTTGCATTAGTCCGTCTTTTTTCAGTAAAACTCTGAAACTTTTTTTTTGCCTGGGTATTGAATTCCAATTTTTATTCTAAATTTTCGGCTACTACAGGCAAAAAACGAAAACCACCATGCATTTAACCGCCCTGGATATTACCATCATCTTCCTGTATTTGTTTGCCACAGTCTATATAGGGTTCTGGCTTTCGAAACGGGCTTCCAAAAACATCCAAACCTACTTTCTGGCTGGCAACGACCTGCCCTGGTATTTCCTGGGGCTGTCCAACGCCTCGGGCATGTTCGATGTTTCCGGCACCATGGTAGCGGTGGCCTGGATGTTTGTATATGGCATGAAAAGCGCCTGGATACCCTGGCTCTGGCCGGTGTGGAACCAGATATTTATGATGGTATTCCTGGCCGTCTGGATGCGGCGGTCCAACGTGGTGACCGGGGCGGAGTGGATCACCTTTCGCTTTGGCAGGTCGCTGGGAAGTAAGCTGTCGCATATCATTACCGTGGTTTTCGCCATCATTATCGTGATCGCCTTCATGGCCTATTTCGTGGAAGGTATCGGCAAGTTTGCCGTGCAGTTTCTGCCCTGGGACCTTTCCTGGGGGCTGGGCGGCTTCCGGATGTCGAGCGAGGATAGTTATGCCCTGCTCATTATCGGCATCACAACCTTGTATACCGTTAAGGGCGGTTTCTACAGTGTGGTGGGCACAGAAGTGATGCAGTTTATCATTATGACCATTGCCTGCCTGGTGATCGGGTTCATCGCCTTGTTCACCACCACTGGCGACCAGGTTGCAGCAGCGGTGCCCGACGGGTGGGATAGCATCTGGTTCGGCTGGGATCTGGGGCTCGACTGGTCGGAAAAGCTGCCGGCGGCCGGCCTTCGCATTCAGGAAGACGGCTATTCGCTCTTCGGCTTTATCTTTATGCTGATGCTCTTTAAAGGGGTGTGGGCCAGTATGGCCGGGCCAGTGCCCAGCTACGATATGCAGCGCGTATTGTCGGCGCGCACACCCAGCGAATCGGCCAAGATGTTCGCGCTGACCCCCATCGTGCTAATGCTTCCGCGTTATTTCCTCATTGCAGGCATCACTGTGCTGGCGCTGGCATTTATGGACCCGGCACAGCTTATTGACCCTTCGACGGGGCTGCTCGATTTCGAGGAGGTATTGCCTTTTGCGATCAGCCACTACGTGGCTACAGGGTTGAAAGGTTTGTTGTTGGCGGGCCTGCTCGCGGCTTTCATGTCAACTTTCGCCGCCTTCATCAATGCCGGCTCCGCTTATATGGTCAACGATATCTACAAGCGCTATATCAACGCCAACGCCCCCGACCGCAACTACGTCCGTCTGAGTTATACCACTACTGCCGCCCTCGTCATTATAGGGGTGATTTTCGGGTTGGCAGGTGGAAACATCCAGGCCCGTACCGATTGGATCGTAGGCCTGCTCTACGGCAGTTACGTGGCCTCCAACGCGCTGAAATGGATCTGGTGGCGGTTTAACGGTTTCGGGTTTTTCTTCGGCATGTTGGCCGGCATGTTAGGGGTGGCCATCTTACCGCCCATCCTGCAGGGCATGGGATATAACCTGCTGGCCATCGAACAGTTCCCCTTCCTGTTGGCCATCGCCTTATTAGGCAGCATTGCCGGTACTTTCCTCACTTCACCAGACGATGAAGAGACGCTTAAGCAATTTTACAAACAGACCCGCCCCTGGGGATTCTGGGGGCCGATCCGCGATAAGGTGATGGCGGAAGACCCCGCGTTCAAACCCAATAAAAGCCTGGGGCGCGACACCTTCAACGTGCTTGTGGGTATCGTCTGGCAGATGTGCCTGGTGATTGTACCCATGTACATCATCATCCGCAAAATGGACGGCCTGTTCCTGTCTCTGGCCGTGCTGGCCCTGACGACCTGGCTGTTGAAGAAGTTCTGGTATGAGCGGCTGGAGGATTAAGCGCTTGTTTGGAGGCCGGATTTGATAGCGAAAAGTAGCCTTTTTTAGCTCAAAGGCTGGCCTCCAAACAAGCTCTAAGAGCATTTCGGGGTTGCAGGTTACAGGGTTGCTTTGGGTTCACCCCCTCACCCAGTCACCTTGTCTCCCCGTCCCTCTGGCAGGTAGCAGGTTACAGGTTGACTTTGCCCCAGACAAGCTCTGAACGATATAACAAAAAATACTCCATCATGCGTTACCTTATCATTTGCAGCCTGTTCACCATCCTTATACTGGGGGGCGTATCAACTGCCAATTCCCAATCCACCACCGGCGCCGCTCTTTTGGAGGCCCATTATGTCGACCCACTGGAAAAGGTGTTCCGCGAGACGGCTTTTTTTATGGAAGAAGAAGCCCTGGCCGAAGTGGCCCGGGGCGAGCACGCCAGCCTTCAGTTTGCCGTGCGTTGTGCACAACCGGTGCAGGGGCTGAAAGCGAAAGTCGATTTTATCCGCCAGGGCTCTTCCAGCCTGCTGCCTGACAAGGTAGGGTATGTAGGGTATGTGAAAGTCGGCCGCAGCACGCCGCGCCCCTCGCGCGACCGCCTGCTGCCCATGTCGGGCCTTTACCCGGACCCCATCCTGGAGCAGGAAACCATCGACCTGCCTGCCTTTGCTACGCAACCGGTTTGGATCAGCGTACCCATCCCCCTGGATGCCAGTCCAGGCATTTATGAAGGGCAGGTTACCTTCAGCGGTATGATGAACGGCTGGGCCACGAGCACCAGCAGGCCGTTCAGGATACGGGTCTATCCCGTTAATGTCGAAAAAACGAGCCTTTGGGTGACCAACTGGTATACCCTCTCCCCCAATGTGCTGGCCCACCTCAACGGCGGCGAGCCCGTGGAGGCCTACACCGACGCCTATTGGAAATATGCCCGCCTGCTGGCCCGCACTATGGCGGCCTACGCTCAGAACATGGCCCTTGTCAACCCGTTACAGCATACGGAGTTCAGCATGCAAAAAGGGCAGTACGCTTTTGATTTCACTCGCTTCGACCAGACGGTGCAGCTGTTCATCGATGAAGGTGTGGTAGGGCGCATTGAAGGCGGCCATATCGGGAGGCGGGCCTCCGACTGGACTAGCCCCTTCGTAGTCGGCGTGCCGGTTGTTGAAAACGACAGCACCTATTTTCTGCGCCTGCCTATCAGCGATGATAAAGCGAAAAGTTTTTACAGCCAGTTCTTTCCCGCGCTGGTTCAACACCTCAGAGACAAGGGCTGGTACAGCATTTACACCCAACATATCGCCGACGAGCCCATCGACGAGAACTTCCAGTCGTATATCGATATCGCCAGGTTCATCAAAAGCCTGGCGCCCGATATTAAGATCATCGAGGCCACCCACAGCAAGAACCTGAACAACCTGGTCGATGTATGGGTGCCTCAGCTCAACTTCTTCGCCGACTATTATGACTTCTACAAGGAGCGCATGGGCGATGGTGACGAGGCCTGGTTCTATACCTGCCTGGCCCCACAGGAAGAATACGCCAACCGCTTTATCGAGCTGCCGCTGATCAAAACCCGCATCCTGCATTGGATCAACTACCGATACGATTCGCCGGGTTACCTGCACTGGGGCTTCAACTTCTGGCGAAACGACGACCCTTTCGGGGAAACTACCGGCATCATCGTCGAATCCGGCAACGTATTGCCCGGCGGCGACGCCTGGATCTGTTACCCCGCCCGCGACAAGATCCTCAGCTCCATCCGCCTGGAGGCGATGCGCGATGGGATCTATGACTACGAGCTACTGAAAATGGCGGCGGTAAAAGATCCGGAAAAAATAAAAGAACTGGCCCGGCAGGTTGTATACCGCTTCGATCTGTACGATATGAACGTGCAGGCATTCAGAGAGAAGCGAAGGATGTTGCTGGAGCTGCTAAGTGAGTAGCTGATGCCATCCGCCGAAACCCTTCTTCCCCAGCTCTTTGCCGCTCTGGGCAACACCTTCAACTACGAAGAGGGCCTGGGCGACTATCGCAAGGCCCGTCGTTTCGCCGACGAATTGGTGCAGGGCCATCTCTCCGGCCCTGATGCGGCCCTGGCCCTTTTTTATAGTGCGGTGACGGACATTTTACGGGGCGGCCAGGTTCGGGCTGCGAACAGCCTGGAGCAATTGGCGGCAGCTACGGAGCAGGATACGCCGCTTTACCTGCTGGCCTTCACATTTCTGCAATTCTGCCGTTTCGAGCGATACAATACCCGCCTCGACGGCGCAGGTTCCGACGCCATCGAGGCTTCCGCACGCTGGGATGTAAAACGGGAGATGGAAGATTACTTTCCCCGCCTGCACCAACTGCAGGCGCAATGCACCGATATCCCATCCCGCAACCTCTCCTGGTACCTGAGTAATATTCTTGGAGTGGCCAAAAATGCGCGCAATATAGCTGACAAGCTTCGGGACCCCTACCTGAAAGAAGCCTACCAGCAGCAGCACGAAAGCATGCTACACAGCTTTGAACGCTACGCGCAACAGGCGCTCGGTGAACAGCGCTGGCCCGATGTTTTGTTCCCCAACTACCTGCGTGCCGGTTTTCTGTTCAGCTCAGGTGAAAAGGAGCAAGGCCGTACCCTCCTGGCTGAAACGCTGGAACTGGCTGAAGAACACGGTGATTTCGGCCGCCAGGCCCTTTGCTGGCAGCAGCGGGGCGACTGGCTCTGCGCCCCTTTCAGCCACCCGCTGTCCTGGGATTTCTCATTGACGGATAGTTCTAATGAAAGCTCCGTGTTGCCACCCTATACCGAGGCGCTCGAACACCAGCCTTTGCCTCCCGGGGCGCTGGATGAAGCCGGGCAGTGTTATGAAAAGGCAATGCTGTTTTTCCGGCAGGCAGGCGCATTGCGGGGCCAGGCTTTCATCCTCCTGCGCCAGGCCTATCTGTCGTGGCGCAGTAACGCCCCTGATGCAGCCCTTGGCCAGATCCGTGAGGCCGGGCAGTTGTTCGAGGTTACTGGCGATGAGCGTGGCCTGCAGCTTGCCTACACCCACGAGTTGCTGGTGCAGCTGTCGGGCAGGCCCTTTGCCGGCGCCGAAGCAGCCATGACGGCCATTGGCCAGTGGGGGCACGACAGTGGCAACTTTAGTTATGCCGTAAGCCTGGGCAACCTTTGTAACCGCCTTGCCCGCCATCTGTTCCTACGGCAGGGGCGCTATGAGGCATCCCGTCTGGCCTATGGCGCATCCTATCGCCTTTTCGAAGCACTTGGCGCCGACATTAACGCGTCCCAATGCCTGGTCGACCAGGCTCTGCTCCAGGAAGCTGCCGGTGATGCGCAGGCTGCCGCTATTGGGCTGGAGGAGGCATCGCAAAGGTTCCAGGAGGCAGCAGCGGCCTATCCGGGCTTGTACCCGGCGGGCCAAACCGTGCGCTCCCTCTTGCTGCAACACGCCATCATGCTGGCTGCAAAAGGGTATAATATCGAAAACAGTGCCGCAGCGCCGGATCAGATGGGGCGATTCTGCCGCCAGCTGGAAAGCCTGGCCGCAGCCCTGCCAGAGCCCGCTATGGGGTGGCAAGAGCTGTTGGCGTCGGCAGAAACCGATGCTACTACTACCGAACGCCAGTTGGAGGCTTACCGCACCTTGTCGATGCGCCAGCTAGCCAGCGCAATGGCCAGCCAGTCGCGCGTGTTGATCCCTTTTTACCGATACAAAAACGCGCGCAAAGCATTCAGGGAGGACGAAGCCCTTAAGCATTGGCAGCAGGCCTTTGCCGAGCTGCCTGAAATGGATGAGGGCCAGCGTTACTTTTACGAAGCGGTGTTATGGGGTTCCCGCGAGCACTATGCTGAAGCAGAAGTGGCGCATCGGCGCCATCTGGCCTTGCAGGCAGAACGTGAGCAGCAGCTTCAGCTCCCTTTCAGCGGCCAGTCGCAAGACGGCGAGCAATTGCGGCGAATGCAGCGGCGCAATCAGATGGAACAGGCTATGAGCCTTTGGGTAAAACTCCGCCAATACCATGAAGCGGCAGCCGTATGGGCTGAATTGGAAAAGTCAGAAGGAAAGCGCTGGTGGCATGACAATGCAACGCCCTGGAAGTTGTTGTGCGATGCTGCCGAATTCAGTGAAGGGTTGGGGCAAAACAGCGAGGCCCTGCACTATTGTGAGCAGGCCATCCAGTTGCTGGAAAGCCGCCGCAACGAGCTGAGCCGCGATGAACTGCGCACGGCGCTGGCCAATGACCGGGGTACACAGTACCTTTATTTCCTGGGTGCGCGGCTGGCTTTCCACAAAGGCGATGCCATTCTGGCCCTGCACTATGCCGAGCGGGGGAAGGCCCGTGGCCTGCTCGACCTGCTGGATGCAAGTTCCAGCCATCTGGGCGCTTTTGCCGGAGAGCCGGAGAGCCTCCGGCAATGGCGCGAGGCCAACGCCAAGCTTACTGCACTGCGCGGCCTGCTCGGGGTGGAGCGACGCAAGCAAGCGCCGGAAGCTGCCCGCCTGGGCCAGCTTCAGCAGGCCCTCGATGATGAGCGCAAACGATTATCATTACTTGAACAGCAATTGCTGCTGGCCAACCCCGGCTTTTTTGCAGTTGCCGGAGGGCAGGGCGCCATCATGGATGCCGATGCCATTGGGCGGGAGCTGAGGCCAGGCCAGCTGCTGGTCGAATATTACTATCGCGACGAGGATCTGTTCTGCTGGGCCATCAGTGCCGATGGGCTGGTGTATTCAGCCTCTCTGCCAGTAGCGCAGGAAGTGCTCAACCGCCATGCTGCGGGCTTTCATGCTGCCTGTCGCGACGGCGGCCTGTACAACAGCCATGGCGAACAGCTTTCGGCCTGGCTGTTGCTGCCGTTATCGGAAGTGCTGGAAAAGTATAACACGGCCTATATCGTTCCTTCCGGCAGGTTACACCTTATTGCGTTCCACGCATTGCCTTTTAAGCAGGGGGTATTGGGCCAGGTTTTGCAGGTGAGCTATCTACCTAGTGCCAGCATTCTGCAATACCTGGAGCCACCGAAGCTTCCCCTTGCCCCAAAGGTGTTGGTGGTAGGCAACCCTACGGGCGACCTCCTGGCCGCAACGGCTGAGGCTGGTGCTGTGGGCCGGCTCTATGGCCAGCCACCGTTGCTGGGCGATGATGCGACGGAAACCCGGGTGCGGGAAGCGCTGGGGCAAGCTCAGGCCATACATCTGGCCACCCACGGGCGTTTGTCGGAAGAGGCCCCCATGGCTTCAGCCCTTATACTTGCCGGGGGGGCTGAGCTCAGCCTTTACGAGATCATGGGGCTGAAGATGCAGGCTGAGCTGGCCGTGCTGAGCGCCTGCGATACCGGGCGTGGAATGACGACCAACGGTGATGACGTGCTGGGCCTGGCGCGGGGCATCCTTGCAGCAGGCGCTAAAGGCGCCGTCGTCAGCCTCTGGGAAGTGGATGACCTGTCGACCAGCTTGCTCATGATCCATTTTTATCAAAAACTGCGCTCGGGAACACCGCCGGCAGTGGCCTTACAACAGGCCCGGCAATTCCTGCGGGAATCCGGGGAAACGCGTACCATCGGCCATGTTGACGAGCTTGAAGCTGCCGCTGAAACGGAGCAGGAGAAAGCCGCCGTCCGCAACCTGCGGGGCCGGCGTGGAATACCCCTCCAGAAACCGGGCCTGGAAGCTGAAGGTTACGCCCATCCGTTTTACTGGGCGCCATTCTTTTATATTGGAAAGGTATAACCCGTACCTCCAGCCTTTCGGTTGGAGTATCCCGTACCTCCAACCTTTCGGTTGGAGTATCCCGTACCTCCAACCTTTCGGTTGGAGTAGCATCCCGTACCTCCAACCTTTCGGTTGGAGTAGTAAGTGTCCATAGACAGCCTACTCCGGCCAGAAGGCCGGAGGTACGGGGGCCAGAAGGCCGGAGGTACGGGGTTTGGAAAAAACTTAAAAACCACATATTTTTCTATTTAAAACCCCAAAACCATGGAAGAACAAAGAACGTATCGTCGCAACCTGCCTCATATTCAACCCGAAGGCGCTACTTTTTTCATAACCTACAACCTGGATGGAGCTTTGCCGTCTAAAGTAGTTGCGGAATTGCGACACGCCCGTGCATTGGAAATCCAAAAGATCAAGGCACAGGAAGGAGAGCTTTCCGAACAAGAACTCAAGAAGCGGCTTCGAAAAGCCCACGAGCTCTATTTTGGGAAATATGAGGAGCTACTCGACGACCCTAAAAGTGGCCCTACCTTTTTAAGAAAGCCAGAGATCGCCCAAATCGTAAAAGATTCACTGCATCACCTCGACGGCAAAAAATATACTCTGATCTGTTATTGTATCATGCCAAACCATGTGCACAAGATCGTGAAAGACACGAAACAGGTGCTCTTTCGCATCATGCAATCTCATAAAGGCTTTACCGGCTTTGAAGCCAATAGAGCGATGAGCAGAGAAGGCCAGTTCTGGCACCGGGAAAGTTTTGATCATCAAATTCGGAGTGATAACTGGTTAAAGGAAAAAATACAATACATTTTACTGAACCCATCCAAAGCAAAGTTGGTAAAAGATTGGCGGGCCTGGCCTCATTGGTATATCCATCCGGATTATGAGTGGATGGCCCCAAGCCCCGTACCTCCAACCTTTCGGTTGGAGTAGTATCCCGTACCTCCAACCTTTCGGTTGGAGTATCCCGTACCTCCAGCCTTTCGGTTGGAGTATCCCGTACCTCCAACCTTTCGGTTGGAGTATCCCGTACCTCCAACCTTTCGGTTGGAGTATCCCGTACCTCCAACCTTTCGGTTGGAGTAGTAAGTGTCCATAGACAGCCTACTCCGGCCAGAAGGCCGGAGGTACGGGGGCCGGAGGTACGGGAATTTCTATTAACTTGCCATAAGAACAACATCAACAGATCAGCTCAAGCATAAACTATGGACCTGAACGATATCCAATCAGAGCTCAAGAGCAGGGTGGCCAAAGGCCTGAACTTCGGCATCGAGGCCCTGGAGGAAGTACTGGTGCCTTCCTCTGATTTGTATAATGAATATATACTACTGAAGAGCAAGTACAATGACCTGATGTATGTCTCATCCCTTAATACCCTACCGTATGAGCAGATCGAGATCGGTTTGAACAGGCTGCGGAGCCACGTACTGGCCATTATTGATAAACTGGATACGGATGGGCTGAAACAGCAGGAGGTAGGCTCCGAGCTGAAGATCAAGGCACTGCCTACCCGGCGTGCCAATTTTTTTAAATTGCTGGACATCCACTTCCACAACCTGGAAGCGATCCGGTTCATAGAGGCCGATGGCGAAACCGAGAACATCATTTCTGGCCGAGAAGCGGTTTTTAACATTTACTGGATGAACCGGCACAAGTTCAGTCGGCGCGAGGATATACAGGGCCAGGCGGGCCTCGGTATATTGAAAGGGCATTTCCTTGAGCTGTTCAGCAGCGAGTCCGGTATGCTGGAAGTGTATTTCAAGAACATCAAACATCTGCTGGCCTATTCCCTCGACAGCGAGGTGGAAAGGCAGTTCTTTCTGGATACTGTAAAGTCGCTGTTCTCAAGGTTTGAGCTGGCCCTGATCTTTTATTACGCGCTCTGCGGCATCGACACGGAATTTGAGGGCCTGGTTAAAAAGGCCCGGCTGATGGAGGGGATGGATGCTGAGGAACTGATCGTAAAAGAGCACCTGAAATATTTGCTGTAAGCCACTACCCTATAACTGCTGTTTCCATGCATATCACCGGTACCTTTCTCGACGAGATATCACATGATATTCCCCATCAGAACTGGGGCAGCTTGGAATGGGATGCCGACTTTGCCCACATGAGACGCATGGGCATCGACACGGTTATCCTCATTCGTAGTGGATACAGGCAGTGGTTATCCTACCCGTCTGCCTACCTGATGGAAAAGGAAGCTTGCTTTCGCCCGCCGGCAGACCTGGTGCAACTGTTCCTGGAGCTGGCCGACAAGTACGGCATGTCTTTCTATTTCGGCCTCTACGATTCGGGTAAATACTGGTGGGATCAGGGCGATTTTCAAAAAGAGGTGGAGATCAACCTTCGGGTTATCGATGAGGCCTGGAAAAACTATGGATGGATGCCATCCTTTAAGGGATGGTATCTCTCCCAGGAGGTGAGCCGCCGTACCGGCAAGATCATCGGCTTGTACCGCCAGCTGGGCGAGCACTGCAAGGGCATTTCCGGCGGCCTGCCAACCCTCATCTCGCCATATATAGATGGTACGAAGGCCATCCTTTCCAGCCAACCGGGCCTCAGCCGCGAGCAGGCCATTACCCTCGAACAGCACGAGCGCGAGTGGGAGGAGATATTCGACGGCATCAAAGGCGCCGTCGATATCGTCGCTTTTCAGGATGGCCATGTCGGGCTGCACGAGCTGGCGGATTATTTCGCTATCAATAAAAAACTCGCCGATAAACACGGCATCCGTTCGTGGACCAATGCCGAGAGCTTCGACCGCGATATGCCTATCAAGTTCCTGCCTGTCAAATGGGAAAAGCTACGGCTGAAACTGGAAGCCGCGCGCACAGCGGGTGTAGAAAAGGCCATCACGTTTGAGTTTTCCCACTTTATGAGCCCACAGTCGGCCTACCCTCAGGCAGGGCATCTCTTTAACCGTTATATGGAATACGCAGCGGGCCTGAAAAAGCAGGGTAGGGTAGTGGCGGCACAACCTCCTATTGGAGCAAAGCCGGATACGGCTTCGTATGCTCAGCTCTATCGAAATGAACTGCTGGAACGAGTGCTGCCTTTTTGGACGGAGCATTCTATAGACCATGTTCACGGCGGCTACTTCACCTGCCTGGAGCGCGACGGAAGCGTGTTCGATACCGACAAGTTTATCTGGCTTCAGGCCCGGCAGGCCTGGACGTTCAGTATGCTGTACAACCGCCTGGAACAGCGTTCCGAATGGCTGGAGGCGGCCCTTCACGGCGCTCGTTTTCTGCAGCAGTACGGGATGGACGAAGCGGGCCATTGGTATTTCGCGCTCAACCGGCAGGGGCAACCCCTGGTGCAGGCCTACAACATCTTCTCCGATTGCTTCGCCACCATGGCATTCGGCCAGCTGGCCTTAGCGGCCCGAAAGGAGGAATATGCAGCGTTGTCAAAACGTACCTTCCTCAGCATACTGGAACGGAAAGAAAACCCCAAAGGGCAATACAACAAAGCAGTGCCGGGCACCCGCCCCCTCAAGAACTTCGCCTTGCCCATGATCCTCAGCAACCTGGCGCTGGAGATCGAACCGCTGCTGGAGCCGGAACTGGTGGAACGCACCATCCAGGACTGCATCCACGAGGTGATGGAAGTGTTCTACGACGAAGGAACCGGACTGATACTGGAGAACACCACACCCGAGGGCCTGCGCTCCGACAGCTTTGAGGGGCGGCTAGTCAACCCGGGGCATGCCATCGAGGCTATGTGGTTCATCATGAGCCTTGGGGAACGGCTTGGCGATAAGAAGCTGATCGAAACGGCTAAGGACAGGATGCTGCGCATGCTGGAATACGGATGGGATGAGGAATTCGGCGGCATTTTCTATTTCCTGGATATCGACGGGCGCCCGCCGCAACAACTGGAATGGGATCAAAAGTTGTGGTGGGTACACCTGGAAACACTCATTGCCCTGCTCAAGGGGTACCGCCTTACCGGTGACCCCAGCTGCTGGCGTTGGTTCGAGCGTGTACACCAATACACCTGGCCCCGCTTCTCAGACCCGGAATACGGCGAGTGGTTTGGATACCTCAACAGGCGCGGCGAAGTGCTGCTACCGCTGAAAGGCGGAAAATGGAAAGGGTGCTTTCACGTACCCCGGGGGCTGTATCAGTGTTATACGGAACTGTGGCCGCATACTACGGGCCGGGAGTGAGGTGGGCTTCCCCCCTGGAGTTAAGTGGCCGTCCTGCACCGAACTGGAGTTAGGTGGTACTTTAGTTCTGGATAAACGCCAGCTGTGCTTTTCGGTAAGTTTCCTGTTTCAGCATTTCCTGCATCCCCCTAACGGTATTGACCGGGCCACTGTCGATAGCCAGGTTTACCAGCCAGGCAGGTAGCGTGCCACCTGGGTCGGAGTGGAGCTGATACAGCATTTTTACTTTGCCATTGGCAATCGGGATAAGCTCATAGTGGTAGTTCATCTCCGTAATGCGGACCACACCCTGTTTGTCTTTCAGCCGCCTGGGTTCTCCGAGCACATCTATATATATGTGTTTGGTGGCGGGGTCTTGCCGGAGCGTGCTGCGGGCGATGAAATCCCGGTCGTCCATAGGCCAGGGGAAATCGATGAGGCAGTAGTAGAGGCTGGAGGTGTTCTGAGCGGGTTCCAGCCGTTCGGCATAGCTGCATTTGTAGATCCAATGGCTGTAATTCGGAACATCCTTGAGCACAGATACCACCGCCGAAAGCGAGCCGTCGAGTATGGCCTCGATCTTTAACTCGTTGATGTCGGAATGATCTACTTTGCGGTAGTAGACCTTAATGTCATCGGTCGTTTTTTTGAGCTTCCAACCTCCATCCTGGGCGGAGAGAGCGGGAAAGAAAAAAGGCATGGCCGCTATGGCCAGGATAAAGGAACGAATGGACGGCTTCATTGGGTTGGTTTTTGGTTTTACAGTTCAGTTCTTTGGCGGTTTAACCACTACAGCGATATTTTAACGCCCTAACTTTTAGTCTGGTTCTCAGACATTACTATTTTTGCAGTTACTTGTTTGCAACTTCCACCCAATAATATCCATTCTCCCAGCGGAATATATCCTGTGAGGTGAAGCTTTCCGTAGCTTTTGCTTCAAGCCAGTGCGCCAGTGAGCAACGTTCGGTATACCGTGTTCAGTGGCCTTCAAACAAGCTATGATATTCAGTAACCTGCAATTTTACACCCATGCGCCAATATCACGGCCTACTTAAGCATATTCTCGATGTGGGTATCCGAAAGGAGGACCGCACAGGCACCGGTACGGTCAGTGTATTCGGCTACCAGATGCGCATCAACCTGCAGGACGGATTCCCCTTGCTGACTACAAAAAAGGTGCACTACAAGTCCATCATCCACGAATTGTTATGGTTCCTGCGGGGCGATACCAATATCCAGTACCTCGTGCAGAACGGCGTCAACATCTGGAACGATTGGCCGTACCAGCACTGGTTGGAGGCAGGGGGCATGGCCAGCGCTTACCCCAAGTATACGGAAGCATGGAAGGGAAAAATGAAAGAATTTGTAGAGCGGGTGAAAACGGACGATGATTTTGCCCGTCAATGGGGCGAGCTGGGGCCGGTATACGGGCATCAATGGCGCAATTTTGAGGGCGTCGACCAGATCGCCGGCGTCGTAAGGGATATTCGCGAAAAGCCCGACTCCCGCCGCCTGGTCGTTTCGGCCTGGAACCCCAGAGACATACCCGTGATGGTGAAGTCGGGCTTGCCTCCCTGCCACGCGCTCTTCCAGTTCTATGTAGCAGAAGGGCGCTTGTCGTGTCAGCTTTACCAACGCTCGGCCGATGTTTTTTTGGGAGTACCATTCAATATCGCTTCCTATGCCTTGCTGACGATGATGGTAGCTCAGGCCTGTGGCCTGCAGCCCGGGGATTTTATACATACTTTTGGCGATGTGCACCTCTATCTGAACCATATCGAGCAGGCTCGCCTCCAACTGAGCCGGCCGTTTCGCTCATTGCCGCAAATGCACCTCAACCCGGAAATTACCGATATTTTCGCTTTCAGGTATGAAGATTTCGAGCTGACAGGTTACGACCCCCACCCGGGCATTCGCGCCCAGGTGGCTGTTTAATAATTCATGCAGAAAGCTGTAAAGTGTGCGATTAATAACTGTATATTCGCAGCTTTAAGAAATTTAACACGGTGTTAAAAAGTGTTAAAGCTTTAGTCTTTTTTTTGAAAGAGAGCCCTTTTTGCGGTGTTATTTAGATGCGATCTAAATAAATGATGGTTTTTGAGATTTTTTGTTAAAAAAGAGGTTCGAATTTTATCTTTGCGCTGACATTGAAATGACAATTATACATCGCAGAATTATCGCATAAAACGACACCTTGACATGATATACAAGCAGTTGATTAGCCGACTCTTGCTATTGCTTGCTGTAGCGTTTTGTACGCTTCCCCTGTCTGCTCAGGACGATGCAGGCGCAGCGAACGTGGAGGAAGGCAAAACCCTTTTCCGCAATAACTGCGCGACCTGCCACAACAAAAACATGAAGGACAAGCTGACGGGCCCTGCTTTGGGCGGCGTTCAGGATCGCTGGGCTGATTACCCCAAAGAAGACCTTCATTCCTGGATCCGCAATTCTCAGGCCCTGATCCAGAGCGGCCACCCCCGGGCAACGCAGCTCTGGGATGAGTGGAAGCCGGTTGTGATGAATAACTTCCTGAACCTGACGGACCAGGAGATCGAGAACATCCTTGCCTATGTTCAGTTTGTCTACGAGGGTAAGGACCAGGTTGCTCAAGGCCCGGCGGAAGCTGCTCCCGTGGAGCCTGTCAAGCCTAACAATACGCCTTTATTCATAGCTCTGTTCGTCATTCTCGCCATTCTGGCCGTGGTGCTGGCGCGCATTATTGCCAACCTCAACTACATGCTGCAGGTACGGGAAGGTAATGCTCCTGCACACCGCAAGACCCTGGTGGAGATACTGACCAGCAAAGGCGTCATCGCCTTCCTCATCTTTGCCCTGGTCGTTCTGGGCGGCTACAAAACAGTCAACAACGCTATCATGCTGGGCCGCCAACAAGGTTACGCCCCGGAGCAGCCGGTCAAGTTCTCCCACAAAACTCACGCCGGCCTTCAGCAGATCGACTGCCAGTATTGCCACGACGGCGCCCGCCGCTCCAAACACTCGGTCATCCCTGCAGCCAATACCTGTATGAACTGCCATGCAGCGGTCAAAAAAGGCTCCCAGTACGGCACAGCTGAGATCAGCAAGATCTACGCTTCTATCGGTTGGAACCCCAATACGGATAAATATATTGAGAACTACGATCAGATGAGCGAGGCCGATATCGAGCAGATCTTCAGGAAGTGGTTCGAAGATTCCTATAAGGCGGACAAGGGCTCGCTCGACAGTAAGGGCGAGCGCCAGGTAGCCACGCAGTGGGAAGGCCTCAAAACATCGCTTACCAACGATAAAAAGCGCAAAATTCAGGGCCCGATCGAGTGGCTCCGCATTCACAACCTGCCCGACCACGTCTACTTCAACCACTCTCAGCACGTCACAGTAGGCAAGCTGGAGTGCCAAACCTGCCACGGCCCGGTTGAAGCCATGGAGGTCGTCCAGCAGTATTCTCCGCTCTCAATGGGCTGGTGCATCAACTGCCACCGCCAGACGGAAGTCCAGTTTAAGGACAACGATTATTACAAAGCCTACCAACGCTACCACGATGAGATCGCCAAAGGCGTACGCGATAAGGTAACGGTGGAGGAAATTGGCGGCCTGGAGTGTCAGAAGTGCCATTATTAATCTTTTTTGATCATCAGCCTGCTTCAAACAGAAACTTAGTAAGATGAAGAATAAAAATAAAGGTGTTTGGATTGGCGTAGACCAACTGGCCAACCACCCCAGCTACAACGAGATCAGCCAACAGGAGTTTGCTTCTCCTTCTATCGTCGGCAACCTGGCCGATGGGGAGATCATCGAATACGGCAATGCCAGCCGCCGGGATTTTCTCAAATATCTCGGTTTTGGCATCACCGCCGCCACACTGGCCGCCAGCTGCGATATTCCGGCCAGGCGCGCTATCCCCTATGTGGTAAAACCCGACGAGATCGTGCCGGGCGTCGCCACCTATTATGCTACCAGCTTCGTTCGGGGTGGCGACTACTGTGCTGTCCTGGTCAAGACCCGCGAAGGCCGCCCGATCAAAGTGGAAGGCAACGGCCTGTCTAAAGTGACGATGGGGGGAACCAGCGCCCGCGCCCAGGCCAGCGTGCTGAGCCTGTACGACACCAGCCGCCTAGACGGCCCTTACCGCGTGACGGAAGGCAAGATCGCCCTGCCGGCCAACCGCAATAAGGTTGGCCCTTCCTGGGCAGAGATCGACGGCGAGGTCGGCGGTAAGCTTAATGCGGGCTCGAACATCCGCATCCTGGCAAACACCATCCTGAGCCCGACGACAAAAAAAGTGCTGGAAGATTTTACGGCCAAGTACCCGAACACGAAGGTAGTGATGTACGACCCCGTCTCCAGCTCTGCTATCCTGGAGGCCAACCAGGAGAGCTTCGGCCAGGCCGTCATCCCCGCGTACCACTTCGATAAAGCAAAGGTGATCGTCAGCTTTGACGCCGACTTCCTGGGCACCTGGGTCTCTCCGGTAGAATTCGCTGCCCAGTATGCCAAAGGCCGCAAGATCAACGACATGGATAACCCCAGCATGTCGCGCCACATCCAGGTGGAAGGCCACATGAGCCTTACGGGGTCCAATGCCGACAACCGCATCATGGTGAAGCCCTCCGAGCTGGGCGCCGCCATCGTTGCCCTCTATAATGAACTGGCCGGCCAGGCCGGCGGCAACCGCGTGAGCGGAGGGCCGCAGCTGGAAGCTGAAAAGGCCGCCAAGATCAAAAAGGTTGCCAAAGAATTGTACGATAACCGGGGCAACGCCCTGGTCGTCTCCGGCTCCAACAACGTCGGTGAGCAGGTACTGGTCAACGCGATCAACGATATGCTCGGCAGCTATGGCAGTACCATCGACTTTACCAACGCTTCCCTGCAACGCCAGGGGATAGACCGCAATATCCAGGATCTCATCAAGGAGATGAATGCCGGGCGGGTCGATGCGCTTTTCGTGATGGATGGCGCCAACCCTGCCTACGATGTGCCGAATGCCGATGAGTTCCGCAACGGCTGTGCCAAGGTAGGCCTTAAAGTGTCCTTTGCCAGCGTGCCCAATGAAACGGCACTGCTTTGCGATTACCTTACACCCACCCACCACTACCTGGAAAGCTGGGGCGACGCTGAGCCTAAGCGCGGCCATTACAGCCTCTTGCAGCCGGCCATTGCGCCTATATTTGCGCGCATCGGCAGGCCGGGCACCCGCCAGGCAGAAGAGAGCCTGTTGCGTTGGGCCGGCGTGCCGGCAATGGCAGCTGCCGCCAGCACCCCTGTCGATACAACAGCGGCAGCGGCCAGCGACAAAGAAACTTACCAGGAAAAGCTGGTGGCCGAAACCAGCCAATACTATTACGACTACCTGAAAGCATACTGGCAGGAGCGCTTCTTTCCTCAGCAGCACAACTTCGCCACCTTCCAGGCCTTCTGGGATAGCACGCTGCACGACGGCGTATTCGAAACACCGCAGGCTACTATACAAACCGCCTTCTCAGGTGATGTCAGCTCCGCTGCCAAGCGCGTTCGCCGCCCGGCCAATGCCGAGTTGGAGATCGCCTTCTTCGAGACGGTCAATATCGGCAACGGCGTATATGCCGGCAACCCATGGCTGCAGGAAATGCCCGACCCGGTCACACGCTGTACGTGGGGCAACTATCTGGCCATTCCTGTTGGATGGGAGGGCGGCAACAGCTTCACCGCTTTCAAGGATCTTAACAAGGAAGAGATCAAAGGTAAGGCCGATCAGGTCAACGTAACGGTCAAAGGCGTTGAACAACGCTGTACGGCCGTGCGCCAGTTCGGCCAAATGCAGGGCACCCTGGCGCTGGCCGTAGGTTACGGCCGCGAAGCTACCGGGATGATGGGCCGCGCCCTCGGCAATAAGGTCGGCACCAACGTGTACCCCTGGCTGAGCCTCGATGACAACGGCAACGTGCAATACTACGCCGCTGTAGATAGCGTTTCCGACAAAGTCGGCGAAGACGATGAGTTCCCCTGCGTGCAGTACCACCACTCGATGGGCCTCAAGGGCATCGACCCCGCCAATGGCGAGGAGATCAATGTCGATGAGAAAACGGTAATGGTGCTGGGCTCTGGTTATCAGGGGGGCCTTACCAACCGCTCCATCATTTACCAGGGCAACCTCGGGGAGCTCAGCGAACTGGCGCACCATATCGAGGAAAGGAGGGCTGAAGCTGAAGAACTGAACACCAAGACCCTCTATCCGTACGATCAGTACAATGAGGAGTTCTACAGCCAGGGCCACCACTGGAATATGCATATCGACCTGAACGCCTGCATCGGCTGCGGCGCCTGCCAGGTTGCCTGTATCGCTGAGAACAACGTTCCGATCGTCGGTAAAAAGGAAGTGTCGCGCCACCATGAGATGTCGTGGCTACGCATCGACCGCTATTTCTACGGCGACTTTGAAAACCCGAACGTAGTGTACCAGCCGATGCTGTGCCAGCACTGCGACAACGCCCCCTGTGAGAACGTTTGCCCGGTAGCGGCCACCAACCACAGCTCCGAAGGCCTCAACCAGATGACCTACAACCGCTGTATCGGTACGCGCTACTGCGCCAACAACTGCCCCTACAAGGTGCGCCGTTTCAACTGGCTGGACTATACCACTGCCGACCTGTTCGGCGCTAACGAGGTGGATGTCAATGGCGAGGAAGTGCCCTTTGGTGCTGACAACCTCACCCGTATGGTGCTCAACCCGGATGTTACGGTGCGCTCCCGCGGTGTGATCGAGAAGTGCAGCTTCTGCGTTCAGCGCATCCAGGAGGGGAAACTGACGGCCAAGCGCGACGGCCGGCAGCTGCTGGATTCTGACGTCAAGTCGGCCTGCCAGACAGCCTGCCCCACCGGCGCTATCACCTTCGGCGATGGCAACAACAAGGCGGGCGAAGTGTCCAAGCGCCTCAGCCACCCGCTGAACTATCTGGTACTGGAAGAAACCAACTCCCGTTCTTCCGTCAACTACCAGGCCCGTGTCAACAACCGCAACGAGGAACTGGACGCTTAAATCAGAACAGGAGCAGAGGCGGCAAGCCTGCCTTTATCCATTATATAACTAATAATGCTTCAACGATAATGAGTGCAGTAGTATCCAAGATACGAGAACCGCTAATCGAAGGTGGGAAGAACTACCACCAGATCACTGAAGATATCTGCTCTCCGACGGAGCGGACACCCAGCATGGCCTGGGTGCTGGCGTTCATCGTCGCCGTTTCCGGGCTGGCCTTTTACGTGTTCTGCGTAGGCTGGACGATCTGGGTGGGTATCGGCAGCTGGAACCTAAACCGCACCATTGGCTGGGGTTGGGACATTACCAACTTCGTCTGGTGGGTCGGTATCGGCCACGCAGGTACGCTTATTTCGGCCATCCTGCTGTTGTTCCGGCAGAAGTGGCGTACCGGTGTTAACCGCGCCGCTGAGGCCATGACCATTTTCGCCGTGATCTGCGCCGGCCAGTTCCCGCTTATCCACATGGGGCGCCTTTGGCTGGGCTTCTTCATCTTCCCTTATCCCAATACGCGCGGGCCGTTGTGGGTGAACTTCAACTCTCCGCTGCTCTGGGACGTTTTCGCTATCTCGACCTACTTTACGGTATCGCTGCTCTTCTGGTACACCGGCCTGGTGCCCGATTTCGCTACGGTACGCGACCGCGCCAAGGGCCTTCGCCGGAAGATCTATAACTTCCTGTCCTTTGGCTGGACGGGCGCCGCCAAGCATTGGCAGCGTTTCGAGGCGCTGTCGCTGGTGCTCGCCGGCCTGGCCACGCCGCTGGTACTTTCCGTACACACCATCGTATCCTTCGACTTCGCCACTTCCGTCATCCCGGGCTGGCACACCACCATCTTCCCGCCCTATTTCGTAGCCGGCGCCATCTTCTCCGGTTTCGCAATGGTGCAGACCCTGATGGTGATCACCCGCAAGGTGCTGAAGCTGGAGCAATACATCACCCTGGCCCACATTGAGAGCATGAACAAGGTGATCCTGGTAACAGGTACTATCGTAGGGGTGGCGTATCTGACGGAGCTTTTCATATCCTGGTATTCCGGGTACATCTATGAGCAGTTCGCCTTTTACAACCGGGTGATGGGGCCCTACTGGTGGTCTTACGTGGGGATGATGTCCTGCAACGTACTTTCACCGCAGATATTCTGGTGGAGGAAAATGCGCCGCAGCATTTTCGTGACCTTTGTAATGTCCATTTTTGTGAATATCGGCATGTGGTTCGAGCGCTTTGTGATCATCGCTACGACCCTGGCGCGCGATTATCTGCCTTCGAGCTGGAGCTACTATACCCCGACCTGGGTAGAGATCGGCCTGTTCATCGGCACGCTGGGTTTGTTCTTCACCTTGTACCTGATCTTCGTTCGTACCGCGCCGGTTGTAGCCGTCGCCGAAGTGAAGGCCATTCTGAAGGCGGCCGGCGACCAGTACACGGGCCCGAATGCGGCTGCTCATGCAACCACTAAGGAAGCCAAAGCACACTAGGCGTGCGGTATTGAAGTCGAAGCAAAACTGATTTGAGAATATTATAATCTTCATATACAATGAGTAAGGAAAATAAAGATGTGCTGTACGGCCTGTACGATGACGAGGAGATACTCCTCAAAGCCGTTGACCAGGCCAATTCCAGCCACCTTGATATCATGGACGTGTTCAGCCCATTCCCGGTTCACGGGCTCGACCCGAAACTGGGGTTGTCGGAAAGCCGCCTGCACATCGCCGGCTTCGTTTATGGCGCCATCGGCACCCTGACGGCCTTTCTCTTCATGACCTGGGTGTTCACGCGCGACTGGCCGATCATTTTCGGTGGTAAGCCTTACTGGTCGGTGCCGGCCTTTATCCCGATCACTTTTGAGGTGACGGTACTCTTTGCTTCCATCGGCATGGTGGTCTCCTTTTACACCGTTTGCGGGATGGCGCCGGGCATCACTAACCCGACCCTGGATGACCGCATCACCGATGACAAGTTCTGCATCGCCTTTGATGTGACCGGTGCGGATGATGCTTCCAAGGACAAGCTGAAGGGCTTTTTCAGCCAGTCGGGCGCTTCGGAAGTGAATATGAAGACGATTTAATAGCATTCAAACCAAGGGTGATGAAAAACGAGATCAAACATATACTGCTGGCCCTTTCTGCCGCTTTCCTGCTGTACGCCTGTTCGCCTGCCGACGGCAATTTTGGCGGGACGGAGTACATGCCGGACATGGCGCACTCCATCGCACAGGAGGCCAACGTATACACCTATTACTACTACAACACCTGGGATAGCGCGAGCACTTTCCGGCTGAAAGACCTGGCCATGCCCGGCCTTCCGGTAGCGGGTACGGTGCCTCGTGGTTATGCCGGCGTGTATGCCGCCGAGATCGAAGGGCATTCTGTCAGCGATGTGGTCGACGAACTGCGCGGAAAGGACGGCCTGAACAATATCGCCGTACAGCTCAACGGCCATGTGCCTTATCATTATGGCGATACCGAGGATGAGCGCCTTCGCGCAACCGCCGAGATCATTGCCAACCCCTTTCCGATCACTAGTGCAGGCCTGACGCGCGGCCAGGGGCTTTACAATATTTACTGTGGCATCTGCCATGGTGAAAAAGGCGACGGGCTGGGTTATCTGGTCAGCGAAGCAAACAAGAACGCGAAGTATCCCGCTGCTCCGGCCAACTTCCTGCAGGACCAGTTCGTGGAGTCTTCCAACGGCCGCTATTACCATGCCATTATGTACGGCAAGAACGTGATGGGAAGCTATCGGGACAAGCTGAGCTATGAAGAGCGCTGGCAGGTCATACATTGGATCCGGTCGTTGCAGGCCAAGGATAAAAAGCTGGAATACAGTGAGAACGCCAACACCTTCAACCCACAGTACGGGGTGCCTGGCAGCCAGGTGTCGCCTATCGCTCAGAGCGTATCGGACGACACTACCGAGCCGGAACCTACGCAGGAGAGCAGCGAAAGTGTTACGCCACCTGCTGAAGAAGGCGGCCACAGCAGCGACAGCCACAGCCAGGGCAGGAAATAATACTCCGGATTTTTTGGATTAATCAGATTGCCGGGATGGAATTACCTGGATTGAAAAGGATTGAAATACTCCGCCTGGGGAAAGATCCAGGAGAATGGACGAGAAACCAGAATCGACAAATTTCAAACAAAGGCATAAAATGAACCAATTTACCTTCGAGAGCAGATATAAGAGCGTCCTGATCGGGTTCATGGTGTTAGGGCTGGTATGCCTGGGGATCACCTTCGCCATCGATGATGAGCTCCATACCCGCTTCTGGACCAACTATCTGCAAAACAGCGTCTTTTTCACAGGGATTGCCTTTATGTCCCTGTTCACTCTGGCTGCTTTTACTACGGCCTGGGCAGGTTGGCACACTCTGGTCAAAAGGGTTTGGGAAGCGTATTCCCTCTTTCTGATACCCGGGCTTGTCCTGATGCTGATAGTGGTTGCCGGAGTACTGGGCCATTTTCACCACCTCTATCACTGGGCCGATGCCGAAGAGGTGGCCAAAGATGTGATACTGAAGGGCAAGTCTTCTTTCCTCAATGCCGGCTGGTATAGCCTGGGCACCCTCATCATCGTCGGTATCTGGATATTCTTTGCCTGGAAGATGCGCCAGCTGTCTTTGGACGAAGACGTGAACGGCACGCCGGAATTCAAACACCACCGCATACTGCGCGTCTGGTCGGCGGCTTTCCTGCCGATCGCCGGTTTCTCCAGCGCCGCCATTATCTGGCAATGGGTGATGTCGGTCGACGCGCACTGGTACAGCACGCTGTATGCCTGGTATGCTGCCGCCAGCTGGTTCGTTGCTGCTTTTGCCCTCACCATCCTGACGGTCATTTTCCTGAAGGGGCAGGGCTATCTGGAAAATGTAACGGAGGAACACCTGCACGACCTCGGCAAGTACCTCTTTGCTTTTAGCATCTTCTGGACTTACCTCTGGTTCTCCCAGTTCATGCTTATCTGGTACGGAAACGTCGGTGAAGAAACGGTGTATTTCTTCCATCGCCGCGAGCATTATCCCGTTCTGTTTTACGGCAACCTGATCCTCAACTTCGTTGCGCCTTTCTTCATACTGATGCGCAATGATACGAAGCGGAAGTACGGTACGATGGCATTTATTGCTATCATCGTATTCTTCGGCCACTGGTGGGACTACTTCCAGATGATCAAGCCGGGCGCCCGCCTCACGGCCATGGATGTACTGGCGCATCATGGAGCAGGTGCTGAACATGCTGCCGAAGCCGGAGAACACGCTCTGGGTTTTGCCATGGGCTTTACGATTCCCGGCCTGTTGGAAATTGGCACGATGCTCGGTTTTCTGGCCCTCTTTGTGTTCGTGGCGTTTAACCGTCTGGCCAAGGCATCGCTGGTGCCGCAGAACGACCCCTATCTGCAGGAAAGCCTGCACCACCACGTAGAGATACATGGTGATGAATCCCACTGAGGCGTGGGTTAATTAGAAGTGTTCTAAACAAAAAGTATAAAACAGCCACTTTTTACCTTATCTTGTTTAGTAAGGTATTTTATAAAGCAGAAAGCGTTTTGTTAACAACATAAACCTGCAACCGAATAATGACTGTCTTATTGGCAATACTCTGCATACTCCTGCTCACGGTGATCGTCGTACAGATCGGCCGGGTCAATGAGCTGGCAACCAAGATCCGTGGGGAGGAAGAGATCCAGGCCAGGGCTAACAGCCGCCATGGGGCCCTTTCCCTGGTATTTATGATCGTGTTCCTGCTCGCTACTGTCATTTCCGCCATGTACTACAAGGATCACATGTTGTGGTACGGCCCTAATACTTCCGCTTCCGAACACGGCAGCAGCCTGGATTACATGTTCAACATTACGTTGTTCTTCACGGGCATCGTTTTTGTGATCACCCAGATCCTGCTGTTCTATTTCGCCTGGAAGTACCGTGGTGAAAAGGGGCGTAAGGCCAGCTTTATGCCTCACGACAACCGCCTTGAGGTGGTTTGGACGGCCATCCCTGCTGTGGTGATGACCTTCCTGGTGGTAGGCGGCCTGGATGCCTGGAACGAAGTAATGGCCGATGTCAAATCCGATGAGGACGTGATGGAGATCGAAGCTACCGGCTTTCAGTTTGCCTGGCAGCTGCGCTATCCCGGCCCCGACGGCCTGCTCGGCACCAGGAACTTCGAGATGATCGACGCCACCAACCCCCTGGGCCAGGACTGGACGGACAAGAAGAATATCGATGACATTCAGCCTAGTGAGCTGGTATTGCCGGTAAATAAAAAGGTAAGGGTACGGATCACTTCCCGCGACGTGCTGCACAACTTCTATCTGCCACATTTCCGCGTGAAGATGGACGCCGTGCCGGGTATGCCGACCTATTTCGTATTTACGCCCAAGATCACGACGGAAGAATACCGCCAGCGCCTGGGCGCCTTAAAAGCAGACGGGACGCCGAAATACCCCGAGTGGTACGAACCCTCAGACCCGAGTGACCCCGAAAGCCCCAGGAGGTACGAGAACTTCAATTACGAACTGGCATGCGCTGAGCTGTGCGGCCAGGGCCACTATGCAATGCGCCGCCTCGTACGCATCGTGTCGGAAGCCGAATATGAAGCCTGGCTGGGTGAGCAGCAGTCCTATTACATGTCTTCCATTCGCAATACGGATGCAGACCCCTGGAAGGACATGCTTTTCGACTCGGAGATCAAGGAACGCGCCGCCGAATTCAACGACCGCGTGAGCCAGGCCCTGTCGTCCGGCAATGCTTCCGATAAAGTGCTGGCCCTCGACCACGTCTCCTATCAGCCGGGGTCTGCCGAGCTGACGGCCCTGTCGCGTTATCAGCTCGACAACCTGGTGTCGGTGATGAACAATTATCCGAACATGGTTATTGAAATTAGCGGGCATACGGACAATACGGGAGATGCCGCGTCCAACCTGCAACTGTCGGAGGCACGTGCCAGGAAAGTATACGACTATCTCGTCGGCAAAGGTGTTGCTACTGCGCGCCTGTCGGCCGCGGGTTATGGGCAGACGCGCCCCATCGCTACGAACGATACGCCCGAAGGGCGCGAAAAGAACCGCCGCACGGAATTCAGGATCGTAGCACAATAGCGTGTAAAGCATTGAACACCATAAGTAAGCAAATAGGATAACTATAAATTCTTCAGCAAATGGCTAATACAGCAATCAAACCGGTAGTGACGGAAGAGGATCTTCTGATCGAGGAGTACGGGTATGATGACCATTTTCACGAGCATCACCACGGAGACAAGTATCAGTCCAACTTCATCACTACTTATATTTTTAGCCAGGACCACAAGATCATCGCCAAGCAGTTCCTGATCACGGGGATGTTCTGGGCGCTTATCGGCGCCCTGATGTCACTGGTCTTTCGCCTTCAGCTGGGCTTTCCGGAAGAAAACCTGGCATGGCTCCGGCCGGTACTGGGCAAGTGGATCACGATCAACGACGCCGGTATGGGTACGCTTGCGCCGGAGTTCTACTATGCGCTGGTCACAATGCACGGCACCATCCTGGTCTTTTTCGTGCTGACCGCGGGCCTGAGCGGCACCTTCAGCAACCTGCTCATTCCGTTGCAGGTCGGCGCCCGGGATATGGCGTCTCCCTTTTTGAACATGTTGTCCTATTGGTTCTTTTTCCTGGCCGGCGTGATCATGTTCTTATCCCTCTTCCTGAGCACGGGCCCCTTTGCCGGAGGCTGGACGGCCTATCCGCCGCTCAGCGCACTGCCCCAGGCCTCGTCAGGCTCGGGGGCGGGCATGACGATGTGGATACTCAGCCTGGTCTTCTTCGTGGTGTCGGTACTGCTCGGCGGTATCAACTATATCACGACGGTGCTGAACCTCCGGACGAAAGGTATGAGCATGTGGCGCCTGCCGCTGACCATCTGGGCGTTCTTCGTCACGGCCATTCTCGGGCTGCTGTCGTTCCCCGTATTGGTTTCGGGCTTTCTGCTGCTCATGTTCGACCGCAGCCTGGGCACGAGTTTCTACCTGAGTGAGATATTTATCGGAGGCCAGGCCCTCGACCATGTCGGTGGCAGCCCCATACTATACCAGCACCTGTTCTGGTTCCTCGGCCACCCGGAGGTATACATCATCATCCTGCCGGCCATGGGCCTGGTATCGGAAGTGCTGTCGGTGCATTCCCGCAAGCCGATCTTTGGCTACCGGGCCATGGTATACTCCATCCTGGCTATCGGTTTTCTGTCCTTCATTGTGTGGGCGCACCACATGTTCATGTCGGGCGTCAACCCCTTCATCTCGAATTTCTTTGTTGTGTTCACCCTCATCATTGCAGTGCCTTCTGCGGTGAAGGTGTTCAACTGGATCGCCACCTTATATGGCGGCAATATCCGCTTTAATGCGGCGAGCCTTTTTGCCATCGGTTTCGTTTCGATGTTCATTTCGGGCGGCCTTACCGGTATATTCCTGGGGAACTCCGCTATTGACATTCAGCTGCACGACACCTACTTCGTGGTAGCCCACTTCCACATCGTAATGGGTGTTGCGGCCTTTTTCGGCATGTTTGCCGGCATCTACAACTGGTTCCCGAAGATGTACGGCCGTTTTATGAACGAAACCCTGGGCAAGCTGCACTTCTGGGGCACGCTCATCGGTGCTTACGCCGTATTCTGGCCGATGCACTATCTGGGTATGGCCGGTGTGCCGCGCCGTTATTACCGCTTCGACAGCTTTGAGGCCTTCGGGCAGTTCTCTGCCATGAACCAGTTCATCACCATCGCTGCGATCGTGACCTTCGCTTTCCAGATGATCTTCGTAGTGAACTTCTTCTACAGTATCTGGAAGGGCAAGAAGATGACGGTGCGCAACCCCTGGGGCGCCAACACCCTGGAGTGGACGACGCCGATCCATCCCGGCCACGGCAACTGGCCCGGCAAACTACCGGCGGTTCAGCGCTGGGCCTATGACTACGGCAAAGACGGCAAGGAGTTCATCCCGCAGATCAAACCGATGGATGAAGGGGAGACGGAAGCACATTAGAGGCTAAAAGGCCGGATTATCGGAAGGCCACGCAGTGGCCGATCTGAGCATAAACAGGGCGAGCCACCCCGTGGCTGGCCATAAAAAGGAAAAGTGCAGATTAAAGAAATAGCGATTAAACCGCTCAGCCTGGCCTGGCAGAAGGTACAGGATTATAAGATGCTGGTGAAATTCAGGCTGTCCATGACGGTGGTCTTTTCCTCCGTTATGGCCTATCTGATCGCTGATACAGGGCCTGTCAACTGGGTAGCGCTGGCTATACTGGCCAGCGGAGGCTTTCTGGTGACAGGGGCGGCCAACGCGCTGAACCAGGTTCTGGAGAAGGACTATGACCGCCTGATGAAGCGCACGGCCAACCGGCCGGTAGCGGCCGGGCGAATGAAGATGAGCGAAGCTGTGATGTCGGCAGGGCTGATGAGCCTCTTCGGCATTACGTTGCTGGCGCTGTTCAATCCCTGGACGGCATTTTTCGGCACCTTTGCTTTGGTGTCCTATGCCTTCCTCTACACGCCGATGAAGCGGCTTTCGCCCTCGGCGGTAGTGGTAGGGGCCGTGCCGGGAGCCCTGCCGACGCTGATCGGTTGTGTGGCGGCGCAGGGAGAGCTGACGGCACTGGGGTTATCGCTTTTTGCCCTTCAGTTTTTCTGGCAGTTCCCCCATTTCTGGTCTATCGGCTGGTTGGGATATGAGGATTACGCCAAGGCCGGATACCGGCTCATGCCGGAAAGAGAGGGGCAGCGGGGGCGCAGCATCAGGATGCAGGCATTCGTGTACACCCTTTTTCTGCTGCCGGTAAGCGCAACACCTTACCTGCTCGGAGAAACGGGGCCCGTTTCCCTGGTTATCGTACTGGCCGTTACGTTGGGGTACATTTATTTTGGTTGGAATTTCTTTAAAGCAGGCGGCCGTAAGCCGGCATTGGGTTTGATGTTTTATTCTTTTATCTACATCCCGGCCTCACTGATCGCCTTCTTTGCAGATAAATTGTAAGAAAAAATCATGGAAGCTGTTGTGGAGCGTGCATACGGTAGAAATAAGATCCACCCGCAGAAGTTCGCACTCTGGGTGGCCTGCGGGGGCATCCTGATGATGTTCGCGGCATTTACCAGTGCTATCATCGTGCGCCAGGCGGCGGGCAACTGGCTCGAATTCCGCCTGCCGGACATTTTCTACTACAATACTATTGTTATCCTGCTGAGCAGTATCAGCCTGCACAGCTCGTATCTGGCCTTCAGGCGCGGCAACACCAGCCTGTACCGCGGTATGCTGGCCCTTACCTTCGTGCTGGGAGCAGCCTTTATCGCCCTGCAATACCAGGGCTGGCAAAAGCTTACGGCCATTGGCATCGAGCTGACCACCAACCCTTCGGGGTCTTTCATCTACGTTATTTCCGGGGTGCATGCCGCTCATATCCTCGGGGGGCTT
The DNA here is from genome assembly GCA_020636255.1 of Lewinellaceae bacterium. Lineage (GTDB taxonomy): Bacteria > Bacteroidota > Bacteroidia > Chitinophagales > Saprospiraceae > JACJYE01. Next base: position 459,660 of record JACJYE010000002.1, on the reverse strand, counting down.
GGCGCCCTTTCCCTGGCCTTGTTGCATGCATACCTGCTACCGCATAAGGTGACACCCGCCCGGAAGCTCCGCTTTGAGCTCACGCTTACTTACTGGCACTTTGTGGACTTTCTGTGGCTTTACCTGTTGTTTTTCTTTACCATGTTGTATTAACCGAATAACAAACTAATTAAAGCGTAAATCTAATGGCGACAACTGATACCGTAATGGAGCATCACGATGTGCAAAACCAGCAGGGGGATGCATGGTCGGGAGGTAAAGAGCCGTTCAGGGCCAGTTACGGCAAGCTGATGATGTGGTACTTCCTCCTGTCGGATGCCTTTACTTTTGCCGGCTTCCTCATTTCATACGGGGCGCTTCGTTTCAGTAGCCCGACCTGGCCGGTTCCGGATTTTGTGTTCAAAACGGCGCCGTTTATGGGACACAGGGAATTGCCGCTGATCTTCGTAACTATCATGTCCTTCCTGCTGATCATCAGCTCCGTGACCATGGTGCGGGCGGTACAGGAAGGCCATCGGGAAAATAAAAATGGCGTAGTGTTCTGGATGCTGCTGACCATCCTCGGCGGCGCCGGCTTCCTTAGCTGCCAGGCCTGGGAATGGACCAACCTGATCGGTGGGGAAAATATGTCGGTAACGCTCAACCCCTTCGGCACGCATACCGAATCCGGCGCCTACCTGACGGATGACGGCAAAGAGTCGGACGAAGTATTCCATGCCGGCTATAGCTTCCTGATGCCCAAAGCCGGTGAGGCCCACCATGGCGATGAGCATGCCGAAGCAGGCCACGCTGCCGAATACAGCCAGGGCGACCACCCGGGGTACTTCATGGACGAAAAGGGCTTCATCCACCGCAAGTATATAGTTACAGCCGGCCCTGATAAGGGCAAGGTCAAAATGGAGGATTTCGGCCCGAGAGCTTTTGGCGCCCTGTTCTTCTTTATCACAGGCTTCCACGGCTTCCACGTATTCTCCGGTGTCGTTTTCCTTTTCATCATTATGATCAACGCCGCCAGCGGCCTGTACATCAGGCGGAAGAACGGATACGAGATGGTGGAAAAGATCGGCCTGTACTGGCACTTCGTGGACCTGGTGTGGGTATTCGTATTCCTGGTATTCTACCTGCTCTAGGCCAGCGTTGAAACCAATTATTCATCAAGAAAAAACTAGCTGAAGATAATGGGACATTTGAGCTACGAACAAGCCAAAAAGGTCGTTTACAAAGGGCTCGTCATACTGGCCGCTGTAACCCTGATCGAGGTATTCTTCTCGCTCCTGGGAAAAGGCCATATCGTCGAAAGCTTTAAGTTCATCACCTGGCTGCATTATTTGGTAGGGCTGCTTATCATCGGCCTGTCACTGTATAAAGCCCACTTTATCATCTACGAGTTCATGCACATGAAGTATGAAGTCAAAGGCCTGGCCATGAGCGTGCTGCTGCCAACAGCACTACTGATCTGGGCTATCATTGCTTTCTTCCAGGAAGGCAATTCATGGAAGCATCGCCGTGAGCAGATCAAGGAAAAAAATGAGCTGCCTGCAGACGGGCAGGACGGCCAGCAGGGTATGCGCTCCGGCGATACCTACCCGCTGGAGCTGAAGTCGTGATCCGCCAGCAATTTTATTACGACCGGATCCCCGGGTACTAAGAGATCAGGCCTCCCATAAAGGCCGGAGCTATGGATGAGAGCTGTACAGCTCTCATCCATAGTTGTATAAACGGGGCCGGAACCCGTGTTATCCAAATGGTTTTTACCGCTGCCGGCCATCTGATCGTCATTCCTGCGGCCAGGGCGAAATGAACATCTTAAAGCCCTCAACAATACCCCGCCCGGGCTGTTTCAATAATCGTTAACGAACGACGAACCATGTCGAAGAAATATCTCGTAGGAAAAATGAGGTGGCCCACGGCCCTCATTCTGTTACTGATGCTGGTAGGCCTGCCGCTCGGCTCCTGGTATTACCTGCAAACCGGCCTGGATTATCGCCTGCAGACCAGGGCGGAGATGAAAGACTATGCCCTGGTGCCTGGCTTTACCCTCCTGAACGACAACGACAGCCTGGTGAGCCAGAACCGTTTTCAGGACGGCCTGGTGGTGGGCTACTTCTTTTCGGAGCCCCAGGCGGAAATATATGGCAACACCCTTGCCAGGCTTCATGGCCAATACGACGAACGCGACGACATCTTTTTCCTGGCCTTCAACCCCGATACTTCTGCTGCAGGCCGCAGCCGTATGTTGGCCTTTGCCCAGCAATACCAGCTTGCCGACCCGGAGCAGTGTTTTTTCCTTTCCGGGACGGAGGACGAGCTGCAATCGCTGGCCGCCGCCTGCAAGCTGCCTTTTGAAGAACATCAGATGAGCCTGACGGATAACGCGCTCCTGTTTTTCGCCGATAGCCTCATCGTGCGCGGCTATTACGACATGCGCCGGCCCGATGAGCTCAAGCGGCTGATCCGGCACGTTACCTATAACATCCCTTTGAAAAAGGAAAAGGAGCTGATCTTTCAGCGGGAGAAGGAAAAATAAGGATAGCTTTTCGGATCAATAGTATCTGCAGCCCAAAGGGTGGCCTCCAGGCAAGCTCTTAGTATCGATCACAGGCCGAGCCGGGTTGTGATCGAGCATCTAGCTAGTATTAATGAATGTTCGGGATGACCCGCGTTTGATCAAATTGCAAACACTAACGAATGGAAAAGAACCTACAGCTGGCCCGCCAAATGAACATCTGGGCCTGGGCCGTTACCGCCGCTGTACTCATTCTGGTAGGTATGATGCGCCAGGTAAAGATCGCGCTGCCGGCGGGTTGGGATCTGAGTTTCCTGCCCCCTTTCCACGCTACGCTCAACGCGCTGACAGCCGTTGTATTGATGGCTGCGTATTATTTCATCAAACAGAAGAACGTGAAGGCCCACCGACGGCTGATCTATGTGGCCATAGGCCTGTCGGTACTGTTCCTGCTGTCTTATGTGGCCTATCACTTTACCAACCCGGAAACCCTGTACGGCGATGCCAACCACGATGGCATCCTCAGCAGTGATGAGAAGGCGGCAGTAGGCGGCAGCCGTACCTTTTACCTGTTGCTCCTGTTGAGCCATATAGCTCTGGCGGCAGTGATCCTGCCGTTTATCCTCTTTACGTTCATCCGGGGGTTTACGGGCCAGGTGGAGCGACACCGCAGAATGGCCAAATGGGTGTTCCCGCTGTGGTTATATGTGGCGGTCACAGGCCCGGTGGCCTATTATATGCTCATGCCGTATTATTAAGAGCTTGTTTGGAGCCAGGCTCAACTACTGTTTTCCGGTAGCTCAAATACCCTTATATTTGCACTTGACCATCAATAAACAAGCTCTAATCACCGAATTGCATAGCGGCAAATTTCTTTAAGTACACTGCTTATGTCCAGACAAGCTAGAAATATGAAGTATAACATTACCAAATGGCTGAGCATCGCAGCTTTCGCTTTAACCCTTTTCGTTGTTGCGCCGCAAAGCGTACAAGCTCAATGCCCTATGTGCCGCATGTCGGCTGAAAGCAACCTCCAGAACGGTGGCGTGGACGGGCGCGGGCTCAACAACGGCATCCTGTATATGCTGGCCACTCCCTACCTGCTGGTTGGCCTGGTCGGCTTTATCTGGTGGCGGAACAGAAGGAAGGAAGAAGAGCTGTAACCTCTGCTTCAGGAGCTTAAAAACACCTTACAGCGGGAACAGCAAGCCTGCAGATACGCTCACCCCACGGTTTTTTACATCCTGATTATCGCTGCGTTTCTCGATATCGGTCAGCCCGAGCAGGTAGCGGGCGTCGATGAAGAGCGAGCCTTGCCCGGCCCGGAAGTGCAACCCTCCCGCCAGCGCGCCTGCCCATTCGGAGCGCTCGTAATCGCTATCAAATGTAACATCGCTGCTGATCTCAACGCCACCGGCGCGACTGCTGTATGTACCGTTTAAAGCGATGCCGTAAAAGAGCCCGGCGCCGAGGTATAACTTCAGGCTTTCACTACCGGCCTTGAGCTTCAGGAGGGCGCCGATGTCCAGATATTGCATATCCAGTTCGTTTTCCGACTCAATGCCCAGCACGGTTTGCCTGGACAGATACCCCTTGCGCAAGTAGGTGACTTCCGGTTGCAATGCGAATAGCTGGCCGAGCTGGGCTTCCAGCAGCCCGCCGATCAGTAGTTCGGGTTTGCTTTCAAAGCTGGCGTCGATATCGGGGTCGAAGGCGGCGCGGGTAAAGTTGGCGCCAGCTCTGATACCCAGAGATAGCTGCGCGAATGCAGCAGCGCTGCCCAGCAGCAACAGCCCAAGAAGCATGGATCTTTTCATGGTGTAGTATGTTTTTGATTGAACAAGATATTATCCCCCCGTCCCGATCTCTACTGCAAGGATCTCTTTCAGCACCTCAGCTGCTTCGCGCCAATCCTTGCCGGCGGGAAAGTTTAACGTTAGGCCGGCGGCATATATTTTGATGGCCAGGCCGGGGCCTGCCGACAGCATCTGCTCCAGAGTGGAGTAGGGGATAGGGGTCGAAAACCGGCTGTGCCATTTGCCTTTATCTTTTTGGAGGAACATGATCTCCAAGGTGTTAGTAGCGCCTAAACGCTGTGTCCCGGAAAAAATCACGAGGCTGTCGAGGCCGCGTACGGGCTTTTTGGAAAAGAGGGAAAACTTCATGTCCACAGAATCCGGCCTTTGGTCGCGGTACTGGAACGTAAAATCCGTTTCCAGGCGCACCTTACCGGGCTTGGCCTTAAAGGAAGTAGGCGACAGGAAATACAGGACGAAGCCTTCCTGTGGTAGTTTTCGGTACAAAGCATCAGAGTCCTGGGCAAAAAGTTGACTGCACACCAGGGCCGGCAGCAGGATCAGAAGCAGTTTTCTCAGAGACATTTTTTTATGGATTGTATGAAAGGATCGTTGTGAAAGCGTTGTGCCAGTGCTGCGCTGTCGGAGCCAGGCAGGTCGGCCATGGCAACGACCTGGAACTGTGGGTCGGCGATGAGCCACCGCAGGAAGAAGGCGCCGTTTTCCGACCTGCTCAGGGCCTTCAGGCAGGTAAAACCGCTGGACTCGGCCTGTTCCCGGGCCAGTATTTCAAAGCCGGCGCTGCGCAGCGTTTCCTCAGCACGGTGTAAAGAAGCATTGTTGAAAATGCTGACGAACAGGGTGTCACCTAAAGGGCTCACCAGGGTTTTGGAAAAATACTGCCCGGTACTATCTGCCCAGTAATTGCTGGCATACGCGACGCGCGCAATGGTGTCGTTCTCCAGTATCTGGTATCCAGAACCGGCCTTCAGGCAAATATTATAACTCAAATTAGCTATATCAGGCGCCGCTGTGCCGGAGGCGCTACGCTGGCTCAGCACCCAAACGATAAGGCCCCCAACTACGATCAGGGCGCCGAACAGGTATTTCCATTTCATAATGCCACTTTTATTTTTCTTGCCTCCACCCCCTCAACCTTCAACCTTCAACCTTCAACCTTTAACCTTCAACCTTACCTACCGCCCCTAAACGAAATTAGCCTCAGGGGCTAATGCTCCATGAGGCTAATTCTGATCTAAGAGAATATCAATTATTCTCCATAAACATAGACCGTGAACTTGGCGAAGATGCCAAGGATGCTGGTCGAGTGGTAGTCGATGTGAGAGATCTTCTTGATGCCTGCTTTCTGGGCAGCAGCGTTAATGCTGGCATCGCCAGTGGCGACAAGGCCGAGGATGGAGGTAGCTTCAGCCGTGCCTACCTTGGTGGCAAGCGTGTTGGAAGTAGCGGCCAGGGGCGCTTTGACATCCGTGTAAATGCCGCCAAGAACAGGAGCTGTGGAGTAAGCGGCGCAACCAGAGAGCAGTACTGCAATAGCAGCAATAACCATTAAGTTCTTCATGTTGGTTTTGTTTTTCTTTTAAAAAATAAAGGCTTTAGTGGGGGCTAAAATAATGGAATCCGGGAATTAAAAAAAATAAAATGGGGTGTCGTTATTCACTTCTAATGTTTTGAAGCAGGCTTTAAAACCGTAGTCTAGCAAAATGTTGACGGTGCGATTGTGCGTCAGAGCGGTACGCAAAACATGGTTAGCGGGTTTGTTCCGGCTCCTCCCGGTTCCTGCTGCGGTATAATTTCTGGTTCTCCTGATAAGTAGAGGCCAACAGCAGGGCCCAGCCCAATATGAAGCAGATGCCACCGGTTGGGGTTACCGGCCCCAGCCAGTCCATCGATAACTGGAACACTTCGCGGATGGCCAGGAAATAAAGTGAGCCGGAGAACAAAACGATACCGGCCGCGAAGAACCACCCTGCCCAGGGCAGCAGGGAGGTCTTTCGGAAATAGAGTAGTACGCCCACCGCCAGGATGGCAAAGGCGTGGTAGAACTGGTAACGCACTCCGATCTCGTATGTGTTCAATTGCTCGGGGCTGAGCATGCTTTTCAAACCGTGGGAACCGAATGCACCGATGGCTACGGCAGCGAGCGCCATTAAACTGCCGAGGCGAAGAAATGTTTTTCTCATGATTTGCTCTTATTTTGGCCAGGTTAATATAGTACCTATGAAAGATAGTATGGCCTTTTTTTTGAAACAATACCGATGGTGGCTGGCCATCGTTCCTGCTTTAATTGCTGTCTCTTTGGTTGTCTATCGCGTATGGCTGTACCCCTGCAGCGCCGGTGACGCCATTCCTGAAACTACCGCTTTGGTATTTCGTTGGGAGAGTGGCAAAAATACATTTTCTGCGCTGGATTCCACAGCTCTGCCTTCCCTTTTGCAGGCTTTTCCTGAGCTGGCAGCCGATTATGGCGTTTTTAACGCTTTCCTTCAAACGGAGGAGGGCATTCCGGCGGAAAAATGCCTCCTGATGGTGCAAAACCTGGGCGATGGCAAACTGGCCCTGGCGGCTTCGCTGGTAGCGCCTGCTTTCCCGTGGGAAGAACGTTTGTCACAGTGCCAGAGCATAGCTTCGTCGTTCAGGGGGCATACCGTATACCATATCACTTTACCAGGCGGAAGGAAGCTGGCTGCGGCGCAATATCGCAATCTGCTCCTTCTGGGGCGCCTGCCCCTGCAGGTGGAATCGGGCATCGCCCGGCTCAAAGGAGGGCGCAGCGGTGTCGAAATGCCTAATACCGGTGAGGGGCTAATGGCCTTCCTTCAAACCGACAATTTGTTGAGCCTGGGTACGGGCCTTGTCACACCCGAATCGCGGCAGGCTCTGGCGCTATTGGAGCACTGGTGTCATGGCATTGAACTGGAGTTTCAAACCAGCAAGGATACCCTGTCGATCAGCGGGCGGTTGGCCATGGGGCCCGAATCGGGGCGACCTTTCTCCATTCCTGCTCCTGCGAGGGGCGAAGCCGTATTGTCCTATCTGCCCGGCAGCCTCGCCTGGTGTTTCCGAAAAGCCCTACCCGATGTTCCGGCGGGCAAAGCGCCGGCGCTTTTTAAGCAATACATTCAGCCCTGGTTAGGAGGAGAAATGGCCTGGTTGTCGATGGGCCTCCCGGGTAGGCCTGCCGATAGCCGCATTGCCCTGCTGGCGGTGAACAGGCCTGAGGATGCCGAACGGTCAGTGGCGGCCCTTGCCGATGAAGTAGGAACACTGGAAGCCTACGATTACCAGTCTTTCCAGATACGGCAACTTCTGGGCGGCCCACTGTTGGGGCCGTTGGGCATCAAAGTGCAGAACCCCTACATGGTGCTTCTGGGAGACTACCTCGCCGTCGGCAGCTCCCGTATCGCTATCGAGCAGCTGGTGAGCAACCTGGTCGTCAATAATACACTTGGCCAGGACGAGCACTTTTTGGCCTGGTATGCCGGGCAGGATGCCGGCTCCAAAGCCTGGTTGTATGCCCGGCCTGGCCTCTGTGCTTCTTCTCTGCCCGCTTATTTTCATGGCCAGCAGGAACCTCTTCAGGCTTTGCTGAGCGCTTATGATATTTTTCTGCTCGCTTTTTCGCCTTCCGGTGCTTTCACGGGCCTTGCAGTGCAGGCTGGAACAACGGCGGCGGCCCGGCCTGAAGTTATGCTGGCCTGGAAGGCTGCGCTCGATGCACCGGCCAAAGGTTCGGTGCAGGCCTTTCCGATCGATGAGACAGGGCCGGGGTATCTGGTGCAGGATGAATCCAATGCGCTTTACCTATTGGGGGCAAATGGCGAGCGGCGCCAGAAATACCAGTTCGACGGCCCTATTCTTGGCGCTGTTAACCTGATCGATTACTTCGGCGGTGAATGGCGCGACCTGGCTTTCGCTACGCCCGGTGGCATTCACGTTGTATCGGCTGAAGGAGAAGCACACGGGTACTTTCGCATCCCCCTGGAGTCGCCGGCGATAAGCCCTTTACTGGTTGCCGATTTTGAAGGACAAGGCCGGTACAGCTTTTTTGTCGCCTGTGCCAATGGTTATCTTTTTGGGTGGGACGCCGAAGGCCACCCTCTGCCAGGCTGGAACCCACAGGCGCTGGCCGATAGCAGTGTGCATCAGCCGATGGCCCATTTTCAATACCGCAATAAGGATTACATTCTGGCCCTGAGCGATGCCGGCACGCTTTATGCTTTTCAGCGCGACGGCTCATTTCGCTTCGCTCCGGTAAAGATGGGGGCGAATTTCGTGTCGCCTGTATACTATCAGGCCGAAAGTGATATCGGGCGGATTGCATTGGGTGATACGGATGGTTTTGCGCATATCGTCAACCTGGAAGGTGCGTATTTCCGGCTGCGTATGCTGCCGAACCCCGGGCATGGCGCCCGGTTCCTTTTCGGCGCCCTCGCGGGTGATGAGCGCAAGGATTATCTGTGTTACAGAGGGGCTGAAATGCGGGCCTACTATTATGAGGGCGATACGTTCAAGCCCTTTTTCAACCTGAACCTGCCATCTCCTCCCGATACGGCTTTCCTCGTCGCCAGGCCGGGGGATTCCTGGATCGGCCTGCTGAACCGGAAAGCCGGCAAGATCGGCATGCTGGATAATACCGGGCAGCAACTTCAGGGTTTTCCACTGGCAGGCAGCACTGCCTTTGTGCTGACGCCCCTGCAGGCCGGAGGCCATCTGGTGGTGGCCGGTTATGGCCCTAGTGTATATGCATACCGGCTTGCTTACTGAAAGGCCAGGGCCGTATCTCCGCCCTCCGGTACCGGCAACTTATATATGCGGGCCATTCAACCCTTTTTATTGGCATTACGTCGAAATAAGCGTTACTTTAGGTATCCTAGCCTTTGCTTTGCAGTCTCAAAGGAAAGGACAAAAGCATAGCATATAATGGCCATTTGGATAGGATTTTTTTTGCTCATCTTCATATTGCTGGCTTTGGACCTGGGGGTTTTCAACAAACATTCCCATGCCGTTTCTGCCCGTGAAGCACTTGGCTGGACGGCCGTTTGGGTCGCGTTTTCCCTTCTGTTCAGCATTTTTGTTTATTTCGCCTATGAAAATGGCTGGAGCGCCAATGAAGGCGGGCTGAGTGGCCGTGCTGCCGTACTGAAATACCTGACCGGTTTTCTTGTGGAGAAGTCACTGAGCATGGACAACGTGTTCGTCATAGCGATGATCTTCGCCTATTTTAAAGTCCCTAAGCAGTATCACCACCGGGTGCTGTTCTGGGGGATACTAGGAGCTCTGATCCTGCGTGGGGTGATGATAGCCCTGGGGGTTGTGCTCATCAACCGCTTTGGGTGGATCACATATATCTTCGGTGTTTTTTTGCTGTATTCAGCCTATAAGATGCTGGTTGCAGATGAAGGCATTCACCCGCAGAAAAACCCCGTAGTAAAATGGGCAAAACGCTTTTTTCCTGTCACCAAGAGTTTTGACCAACAGCACTTTTTCGTCCGCAGGCGGCATGTATGGGCCGCAACGCCTTTGTTTATCACCCTGGTGGCCGTGGAGACGAGTGACGTTATGTTCGCATTTGACAGCATCCCCGCTATATTTGCGATCACTACCGACCCGTTTCTCGTATTTACCTCGAATATTTTCGCCATACTAGGCCTTCGTTCCCTATATTTCGTCCTGGCTGCCGTTATTGATAAATTCCGTTACCTGCAATCAGCGCTGGTCTTTATCCTGGCTTATGTAGGGGTCAAAATGCTGCTGGTGCACCATGTGGAGATCCCGGAATGGCTTTCCCTGGCCGTCATTGTCTGTTCGCTGGGAACGGGAGTAGCGGCCTCCCTGCTCTTTCGGGCCAAACCTGAAGTACCGGTTGGATCGGAAACCAGGGAGGAGCCGGAAACCCATGTAGTAGAAAAGTGAGGCTTACGCTCTCGAATGAAGCGCTACGCGGTTGCCTTCGGTATCGAGGAATACGCCCATGTAGCCATAATCTTCGGCAATCAGTGTTTTTGTGATGAGTACTTTCCCTCCATTGGCTGCCACGCGGGAAAGTTCATTGGACAGGTCGCCGGAGAAGGCCGTAAAATAAACCAGCGCGCCGTCCGCAGAAGGTTTGTAGAATTCTTCATGGTGCACGAGCGAACCGGGTGACCCGATGCCACTTTCCACCCAGGGGAACCAGGCCATATCAAGGGGGCCCATCTTTTGGCGGTTCAGGCTGTATCCCATCACGGCTTCGTAAAAGGCCACCGCACGATCCATATCAGCTACGGGGATCTCGAACCAACCTACGACATTGTGATCAACTTGCATAAAGACTCAGTATTTTAGGTGATGTAAAAATGCTGCTTATCGCCTGAGGATATCTCTGACGGCCCCCCATATACTGAAGGCCATGTCGGGTTCTATCTCCAGTACTTCTTCGCCGGATACCAAAAAGGGCCTGTCGTCCCTGACCTTCAGCTTTCGTATGGTAAAAGCTCCTTCCAGGAAAGCGATAATGGCTTCGTTGTTCCGGGGCGTGGCCTGCCGTTCGACGATGGCGATATCTCCGGCGGAATACCCTTCCGCTGCCAGGTGGTTTTCCGTCAGCAGGATGAAAAAGGTTTGCTCGGGGTTGCGGATCAGGGCGCGGCTCAGGTCAAAGCGCATGAAGGTGAATTCATCGCCGGGGATGGGAAAAGATTGGCCTTCGCTTTCGCTGAGCTGCATATAGGGCGTCATATCGGAGAGGGCGACAACGGGTACCGTCTGGAAGGCTTCGAAGGCGATCGTGTTTATCATTGCTGAGGGATGATTTTGTAGGAACAAAAATAAAAACATTTTGTTGTTTTTGCAATTATATTTTTAATTATTTGTTTATTTTGTTTCGAAACGTTTTGCGGCCTGCCCCCGGACGGGTGTCTTTACTGCTGTAACTCAGAAAAGGGCCTGCATACACGCTCTAAATACCAGGTTATAGTGTTGGTGAAAACAGGGCGTCGGCTTAAAAGTGGATAAATCGCGGGCTTTTTTTTCCATTCCCAACGCCTGATTCAATACTTTTGTATACAGATTTTAAACCCAAAATATCCAGAAGTACATGTCGAACCAAGATCAGAGCCTTACCCAACGTGCTGCCGACAACATCCGCATCCTGGCAGCCGCTATGGTGGAACGCGCCAATTCCGGCCACCCTGGTGGTGCTATGGGTGGGGCCGACTACATCCACATCTTGTTCACGGAATTTCTGAACTTCGACCCCAGCGACACCAACTGGCCGTTCCGCGACCGCTTCTTCCTCGACCCGGGCCACATGTCCGCCATGCTGTATTCGGTGCTCCACTTGTTTGGCCTGTACAGCACGGAGGACCTTCAGCAATTCCGGCAATGGGGGAGCCCTACGCCCGGCCACCCCGAGCTCGACCTGGAAAGAGGGGTTGAAAATACGTCAGGGCCTTTGGGGCAGGGACATACCTTCGGCATTGGGGGCGCCATCGCCGAGCGCTTTCTGGCGGCGCGCTTCGGAGAGGCCGTTGCACATAAGACATACCTGTATATCTCTGATGGCGGCATCCAGGAGGAGATATCCCAGGGTGCTGGCCGTACGGCCGGTTTTCTCGGCCTCGGCAATGTCATCATGTTCTACGACGCCAATGACATCCAGCTTTCGAGTGAAGTCGCGGAAGTTATGGATGAAGATACGGCCGCTAAATACGAGGCCTGGGGCTGGCATGTGCAGACGATAGAGGGCAATTCACCCGATGCTATCCGCCAGGCATTGCGCGCTGCCATTGCCGAAACGAAGCGCCCCTCACTGATCATCGGGCGCACCATCATGGGTAAAGGAGCGGTGACGGAAGATGGCGCTGCTTTTGAGAGAGAGGTGGAAACCCATGGCCAGCCGCTGAGCAAGGCCGGGGCCTCTTTTGAGAAAACAGTGCTGAACCTCGGCGGCGACCCGTCTAGCCCCTTCGAGGTTTTTCCTGAAGTAGCGGAATATTATAACCGTATAAAAAAGGACAAACACGAAGCTGCCAACCACCGGCGCGAGGCTTTTGCCGGCTGGAAGGCCACCCAGCCTGAACTCGCTGCCAAACTGGAAAGCTACCTGGAACGCCGTTTCCCGGCCCTCGATTTCAGCGAGATCCAGCAGAAGGACGGCAGTGCGACCCGCAATGCCTCCGGTAATGTGCTGGCTTACCTGGCCGGCAAGCTCGGCAATATGGCCGTCGCTTCGGCCGACCTGTCGAATAGCGACAAGACCAATTCTTTTCTCAATAAAACAAAGCCTTTCAGCAAAGGCGACTTCTCAGGGGCTTTCCTGCAGGCAGGTGTGTCGGAACTCACCATGGCGGCGCTGATGACGGGTATGGCCCTCCATGGCGGCGTCATACCCGCTTGTGGCACCTTTTTCGTCTTTTCCGATTTCATGAAGCCTACCCTCCGCCTGGCGGCACTGATGCAGCAACCGGTTATCTTTATCTGGACGCACGATGCATTCCGCGTAGGGGAGGACGGGCCTACCCACCAGCCCATCGAGCAGGAAGCACAGATCCGCCTGCTGGAACAACTGAAGAACCATGCCGGCCGCAACAGTTTCCTGGTGCTGCGCCCCGCCGATGCCGACGAGACGACGGTTTGCTGGCAGATGGCACTGGAAAACGACAAGTGCCCTACCGGCCTGATCCTCTCCCGGCAGGATATCTCCAGCCTGCCCGCCCGCTCTGGCTCTACCCGTTATGAGGATGCCCAGCAGGCGCGCAAAGGCGCTTACATCGTACAGGATCACAAGGGCGGCAAAGTGGACGTCATCCTGGTCGGCAACGGCTCGGAAGTATCCACCCTGCTCAGCGGGGCCGAGCTGCTTCGGGAAAAGAAAAAGCTGAAGATCCGAGTGGTTTCGGCGCCCTCCGAAGGGCTGTTCCGCCAGCAACCCCTGGATTATCAATGGGATGTGCTGCCGCCCGATATCCCAACCTTCGGGCTCACCGCCGGCCTGCCCGTCACATTACAAGGCCTGGTCGGCCCTCTGGGCAAAGCAGTCGGGCTGGAACACTTCGGCCAATCAGCACCTTATAAAGTGCTGGATGAAAAATTCGGTTTCACCGCCAAGCACGTGTATAAGGAGGTACTGGAATACCTGGAAGAGATGGAAGACTGATCGGTGGCTTGGTATATTTTCAGATAATATGATGCTCCATCATGGAAGAGTCCAAGGAAGGCACATCAGGTAATAGCGCAGGCCATTACAACCTCCAGGCCGAGCTCCAGCAGCAGTACGGCCTTTTGCTGGATAAGTCGCAAAGCCTGGAAGACAGGCTGGAAGCCTACGATTTTATTACCGACAGCGAGATCGGGGATACGCCCCTGCTGCGCGCACGTAATGCAGAGCGCGAGATGGGTTTCCGGCAGATCTATCTGAAGCTGGAGGGCGGTAACCCTACCGGCACCCAGAAAGACCGTATTGCCTTTGCGCAGTGCGCCGACGCCCTGCGCAGAGGCTTTGAAGGCATTTCGCTGGCCACCTGCGGCAATTATGGCGTGGCCTGTGCCCTCGCCGCCAAATATGCCGGGCTGGAAAGCCACATCTTCATCCCGGCGGCCTACCACACCCGCCGTGCCGTGGAAATGGAAAAACTCGGCGCGAAGATCATTACCGTGGATGGCGATTACGAAAATGCAGTGGAGGCCTCTCAGGAGTACGCCGCCACGACAGAGCTTTATGACGCCAACCCGGGCGGCGACAATACCTCCCTGCAGCTGAAGGCTTATGGAGAGATCGCCTATGAGATCTATGACGAACTCCGCGACGCCCCTAAAGTAGTGGCCATACCCGTGTCGAACGGAACGGTGGTGGCCGGGGTATACAAGGGCTTCCTCAGCCTCTACCGCCGCGGGAAAACATCCCGCATGCCGCTGATCGTCGCCGGCTCTTCGGCCCGTAAAAACCCGATCGTGCATTCTTTCCTGCTGGGCAAAACGAGCTGTGAAGACCTCGAGCCGGGCAGCATCCGGGAAACAGAGATCAACGAACCCCTGATCAACTGGCATTCCTTTGATGGCGGGCTGGCGCTCAACGCTTTATATTCCTCTGGCGGCTGGGCCAGCGACGTGACCGACCGCTCTATGCTGCGGCTGGCCAAAATGCTGAAGGAAAAGGAAGGGCTCAACGTGCTTCCCGCAGCTACCGCCGGCCTTGCCGCACTGGCTACGCCCCCCGATCCCGATACCCTGCAGAATGACCGATTCGTGGCGATTCTGACGAGTAGGAAGTAAAAATTCAACATCTGATCATTATCTGTAAAATCAATGGATATACTACCCGTGTTAGATGGCAACGCCATCGTGTATTGTGAAGGTGCTTTTAATACGCCTAATGGCAAGACCGCCCATGGCCTGGTGCGGCATACCCGCCGCTACCGCATACTATCTGTCATCGACAGCCGGTATGCCGGGCAGGATGCCGGGCAGGTGCTCGACGGCCGGCCCAGCGGCATAACCATTTATGCTACGGTGGAGCGGGCGATACAGGCGGCTGTTGAAAAAGGAGAGGAAGCGGCATACTTCGTCGTTGGCCTGGCGCCTGATGGCGGGCGGCTGCCGGCCCAGGCGCGCGCGCACATCCGAACGGCCATTGAATACGGCCTGAATGTCGACAGCGGGCTGCACGATTTCCTTTCCGAGGACCCCGATATCAGTGCGCTGGCCCAACTCAAAGGCATTGAGATCCGCGATGTCCGTAAGACGCCGCCACGTTCGGTGCTGCACGCTTTTTCCGGCAATATCGAAAAAGTAAAAGCGCTGAAAATAGCCGTATTGGGCACTGATAGCGCCGTAGGGAAACGCACCACGGCCTGGCTGATCGTTCAGGCCTTCCAGCAGGCAGGTTATAAGGCGGAGATGATCGGCACCGGGCAAACGGCCTGGATGCAGGGCGCCCGCTACAGCCTCATCCTCGATTCCCTGATCAACGATTTTGTGGCCGGTGAGTTGGAACACGCTACCTACCAGGCCTGGGTGGAACAGCAGCCCGATGTTATCGTCATCGAAGGCCAGGGTAGCCTGATGAACCCTGCTTACCCTGGCGGACATGAGATACTGGCGGCCTGCCGGCCCGATGTCGTAGTACTACAGCATGCGCCAAAACGCCTGGAATATGACGGTTTTCCCGGTTACGCCCTCCACCCGCTGCCCATACAGATTGAAGCGGTAGAGCTGCTGTCGGGTAAACCCGTCGTGGCCGTTACGGTCAACCACGAGGATATGGCCCCCGGCGATGTGCCCGCTGCCTGCCTCGATATCACCCGCGCCACAGGCCTGCCTGCTTATGACGTCCTGTTACAAGGCATGGACGGGCTATTGGAATCGCTGTTGCCATATCTCAGGGAAGCGGCTAAAGCGCGTTGAGGGCATAGCGTCCACTCATGTGCCGACTTTCAGGCCTTCGGGACTGTCTCAAAAGAGCCTGCATAAGGAAAACCTGCGGAATAATTAACCGCAGAGGACGCCAAGTGTGGTAAAATACCTTAGCGCCCTTGGTGAGACCTTAGCGCCCTTAGCGGGAACCTACTTTGCATCCGCGGTTCAATATTTGCCGGGAATACCTCAAAGCTTACTTCTGAGACAACCTCATAGACTTAATATATCGTGAACAACACCTCTTCCACATACGAAAAGCTGGCCGTCATCGACGAATTGCGGGTAGGGCCCATAAAGCTGGAGCGCAGCCGTCTGGTAGCGCCATACATGGTGAAGGCAGGCGGTGAAGAGCACAGCACCGAACTCATATACTCCTATGCGGAGCCCGTTTTTACTCCAGCAGAGCCGGCATCGCAGAATCTGGCCAGCTTTATGGCGGCACAACTGGCCCTCAACTATGGCCTGTTCTGCCGGCGAATAGTGCTCGATGGTTTGTACGACGCAATCAGCCGCCGCTTTCTGTTGGCCATGCTGGAGAACACATCGAGGGAGGTATATGTCAAAAAAATGCTTCAACCCAACCTGTTCCTGACAGGCCCGCTGGCCGGCCTTCAGCCTGAAAAGCGGGAGAAGTATACGAATGCCGAACTGGTTTTTGTCAATACCAGCTTTGCTGAAGCAGTTCCGGTTGAAACCTGGGAGAACTCCAGTGATGCATACTGCGTGCTCTCCAGCGGAGGGAAAGACAGCTTGTTGAGTTATGCTCTGCTCCGGGAGCTGGGCAAAGAGGCGCACCCCATCTTCGGCAACGAGAGTGGCCGGCACTGGTTCACGGCGGTAAACGGATACCGCTATCTTAAGGAAGCAGAACCCAACACTTCCAGGGTGTGGATGAACAGCGACCGGGTGTTTTCCTGGATGCTCCGCCACCTGCCGTTCGTGCGCCGCGATTTTGCTGCCGTCCGCGCCGATGACTACCCCGTCCGGCTATGGACGGTAGCGGTGTTCCTCGTCGGTGTGCTGCCCCTTATGCGCAAGCGTGGCATCGGCCGGCTGCTGATCGGCAACGAGTACGACACCACGCGCCGGTTGCGCCATGAAGGCATTCCTCACTACGATGGCCTGTATGACCAGAGCCGCTTTTTCGACGAGGCCTTCAGCCGGTACTTCTCCGGCAGAGGGTGGGACATCAGGCAGTTTTCCATCCTCAGGCCCATATCGGAGTTTGTGATCCAGAAAATACTCACCCAGCGGTATCCTGAACTACAGGCCCAGCAACTGTCGTGCCATGCCGCCCACGAACGGGAAGGGCGGATGTACCCCTGTGGGAAATGCGAGAAATGCCGCCGCATTGTAGGCATGCTCAGTGTGATCGGCGGCGACCCGCACCGTTGCGGTTATTCGGATGAACAGATCGCCTACGCCTTGAAAAACCTCGACGGAGGCAAGATCAAACAGCTCGGCCCCGATGCTTCGCAGCTCTTTTTCCTCCTGCATCAAAAAGGGCTGGTGAATGCGCCAAAGGCCAGGCCCTTTCCCGAAGTGCTGCACCTTCGCTTCGATAGCGAACGCGCTCCGCTGGATGCCGTACCGGAAGATATCCGCCAGGCTTTGTACGGCATAGTGCTGCCCTATACCGAGGGGGCCCTGGCCAGAGAAGGCGGCCGGTGGGTGCCTTTTGACGCGTGGTGATGGAGTAGGGGGGCTGCCGCCTTGCTGAATGGTTTAATGTTCCCCGCCACAACAACCTTCCAGCCTTATTTGCTACCTTACCATCAAGAATCCAAACAAGCTCTAATTCACGGCCATGTCTGAGCGCATTTTGCAGGAAGTTTCCAAAACCGCCATCAGCCTGCTGCTGGAAGAGCCCTTCTATGGACATTTCCTGACGGGCCTAACCAAGGAAGTGACTTCCGAGGTGCCTACCATTGCCGTGGCCTTGTCGGGCGGGAAGCTGTTCAAGCTCTGCATCAACGGGCGCTTTTGGCTGGAGGAGCTCACCGACGGCCGGCACCGGAGGGGCGTGGTCAAACACGAGATACTCCATCTGGCGCTGGGCCACTTGTTGGTAGCGCACAAGTTCGGCAACCGGAGCCTGTTCAATATAGCTGCCGATATTGTCGTCAACCAGTACATAGAACCAGAACAACTGCCCGCAGGAGCGGTACTTCTTGAGCAATTTGCCGATCTCGGGCTGATGGCCAACCAGGATGTAGGCTACTATTACCGTCGTCTGATGGAGGCCGTCAGGCAGGGCTCCGGCCCTGTGCAGCCCGGCGCGCCGCAGGACGCTGATGGCAGCCCGGGTTCCGGGATGCAACGGCTGAACGAACTCCTGGGGCAGGGCAGCAAGGATAGCTGGCTGGAGCGCCATCAGCCCTGGCCGCAGAAGCTTTCCGCCGCTGCCCGCGCCAACCTGGAGCAGCTCCGGGAGGCCATGATCCACAACGCTTCCCAGCGGCTTCAACAACGCGATTTCGGTAAGCTGCCCGGCCAACTACAGGCCTATCTCAGAGATGTCGCTCAACGCACCGCTCCGGCTACGGACTGGCGGCGCGCCCTGCGCCTCTTTGCCGCCAGCAGCAGCCGTACGCGCCTGAAAAACACGATCCGCCGCCCTTCCAAAAGGTATGGCACCACCCCCGGCATAAAAATACAGCGCAAACAAAAGCTGCTGGTGGCCATCGACACTTCCGGCAGCGTACCCGACCAGGATATTCAGCGCTTCTTTTCCGAAATTTATCAGATCTGGCGACATGGCGCCGAAGTGCTGGTGGTGGAATGTGATACGGAGATCAAACGGCAGTACCCCTACCGCGGCATAACGCCGAAGTTCATCATGGGCCGCGGCGGCACCGACTTCAACGCTCCCCTGGAATTCGCCAACCAACACTATCTGCCCGATGCCGTCATTTACTTCACGGACGGCTACGCCGCCCTACCCCGCACCGAAAGCCGCCGCCCGGTGCTTTGGATGATCACCCCCGGCGGTTTGCAGGAGCATACCGGGATATGGGATGAACTGCCGGGAAGGAAGGTGAAGATGAACGGGTAAATCACGAATACGTTCCATTCCACACTTTCCTCCCCGTGATCCACCGTACCAGATACATCAGGCCGGCCAACAGGAAGAAGAAGGGGCCCAGGAAACCCAGCAGGGCGATAAACTTCGTCCCGTAGAATTTTGTCATCGGGCGCTTCAGGCGTTCGGCAATGATGTACATGCTCGGTATCATCAGCAGGGTGAGGAAGAAGGAGAACACCAGGCCGAAGATGATCGTCCAGGCCAGCGGGCCCCAGAAGACGACGCTGTCGCCGCCGATCCAGATCTGGGGGTCGAAATCGGACAGCAGGGTCTCAAAGTTAATGTTGAAGCCGATGGCCAGCGGCACCAGGCCCAGCACGGTGGACACAGCCGTGAGCAACACGGGAATGATACGCACTTTGCCGGCCGCGATAGCGGCTTCTCTTATTTTAAAGCCCCGCTTTCTGAGCTCGTCGGTAAATTCGATCAGCAGGATACCGTTTTTGATCACGATGCCCGCCAGGCCGATGATGCCGACCATAACCATAACGGTAGGCATCGTCATGCCTGTAATGGCATAACCGAAAAAGACGCCGATCACCGAAAAGAAAATTTCCGTTACGATGATGAAAGGTTTGCTCAGGGAGTTGAACTGCAGGACCAGGATCAGGAAGATGAGGCCTGTGGCAATGATCAGGGCTTTGCCGAGGAAGGCATTTGTCTCCTGCTGCTGCTCGCTTTCGCCGGTTTGAACGATCGTGACGCCCTCCGGCAAGGATTTGGAGGCCTTAAAGCGCTCAATCTTGCGCGCCAGCTCCTGGTTGATCTTCGGCACGGCGGTCAGGTCGGTAACGGCAGACTGCAGCTGAATGGTCCTTTTCATGTTTTTCCTTTTGACCATGCCGGGTGTACTGGTGAAATCGAAATCGGCCACCGAACTGATGGGCACCTGCTTGATGCGGCCGGTATTAAAATCGCGGAAGGTGATGCGCATGTTCAGCAGGCTTTGCAGGTTGTTCCTTTCCGCCTCATTGTACCTGACCATGATGTCGTATTCGTCTTCCCCGTCCTTCAGCTTGCTTGCTTCCAGGCCAAAAAGGGCCGTGCGTATAGCATTCCCCACCTGGGCAGTGCTGATGCCTTCGATGGCCGCCCGCTCCTTATTCACCGCAATGGCCACTTCCGGGTTGTTCAGGTCGACGTCGATAGCGAGGTTCTCGATGCCATCCACCCGGCTGGTGTCCAGGTAGTTATACAGGTCCTTGGCCACGGTTTTGATCGCATCGAAGTCGTCGCCGGCGATCTCGATATTGACGGGCGGTTCGGTCGGTGGGCCATTGGCCTCCTGTTCCACCGTGACCTGGGTGCCGGGTATCCCTTTTACCAGGGCCCGGATACTATCGAGGTAGGGTAGGGTGGGCTGGTTCGGGCGTTTGGCGAATTCGACGAAGGATATCTGTATCCTGCCAAGGTTGGATTGCACGCCGCGGTTGTTGTCCATCGGGTTGTTCGCGTTCACTGCGACATTGGAAATGATGCTTTCCACAATGGAGCCGGGCTCGCCGGGGTTCAGGCTGGCCAGGGCCTGGTATGCCCTGGTTTCCAATTGCCGAAGGGCCCGGTCCGTTTCTTCGGTTTTTGTGCCGATCGGCATTTTCAGGTATACGTAAATGATGTTCGGCTGGCCACTCGGGAAAAATGGGAAATTGGGGTTTCTAGCTATCAAAGCGAACAGGGAGACGAAGAAAAGGAGGAACACCGAGACAAATGCCCATACCGGGCGGCTTCCTTTTAACAACCAGTTCAGGAGCCGTTCATATCCGTTCATCAATTTAGGCAGCACCCCGGCCTGAAAGGCGTAAATGAGGTCTTTGACCACCAACCGGTTGAGGATGAGGAGCACGGCGAAGATGATCAGGGCATTGCCGAAGGCATGAAGCCCGGCTATCCTTGCGAATAAACCGGAAACGAGTAAGGCCCAGAGCCACCATTTTTTAAAAATATTCAACTTGCCCGGAGGCGCTTTTTCATCCGGTTTCATAAAGCTGACGGCAAAAACCGGGTTGATGAAAAAAGCTACGATGAGCGAGGCCATCAGCGTGAAGATCAGGATAGTAGGCAAATAGATCATGAACTTGCCGATGATGCCCTTCCAGAACAACAGGGGAAAGAAGGGTGCAACAACCGTAGCCGTGCCCGCCAGTACCGGCAGGAATACTTCCCCTGCCGCCATTTTAGCAGCTTTGACGATGGGCATTTTGCCGTTGTCAAATATCCGGTGGGTGTTCTCAATGACCACGATGGCGTCGTCCACGATGATGCCCAGGCCGAAAAGCAGGGCAAACAGCACGATAAAGTTCAGGGTGACATTGCCGCCGACGATGAGGTCGGCAGCAGGAAGGAATATAAAAGCTACGAACACGCTTAACGGAACGCTGAGGGCAACGAAGAAGGCATTGGTCACCCCCATGAAGAACATCAGCACGACCAGCACCAGGAGGAAACCGATGACGATGGTGTTGACCAGTTCCTCGAAGGAAGTAGCGGCAGCCTTACTCTGGTCGCCCGTGACGACTACCGACAGGTCTTTGGGCAATTCAGAGACCTTCATCTCTTCCACGATGGCCTTTACCTTGTCGGCGCAGCCTATGAGGTTTTCGCCTGGCCTTTTTACGATGTTGAGGGTAATGACGTTCTGGCCGTTCAGCCTGGCGTAGCTCTCTTTCTGTTTGAGCGTGTCCTTGATTTCGGCAATGTCCTGCAGGCGGACGTGGCCCCCGGTAGGGGTGTTTACGACCAGGCCGTTCAGCTGCAGGCTGCTGGCCAATTGGCCCTTTATCCTTAAGGCCCGGCCCATATCCCCGACTTCCAGCTGCCCGCCGCTGATGTCCATATTTTCGCTGGAGATGGCGTTGGAGATGTCGTTAAAGCTCAGCATAGCCTTTTCCATGGCACGCGGGTCCACATTGATCTGGATCTCTCGTTCCGGCGCGCCCACAATTTCGGCCTTGTTGACTTCGGGCAGGGCCTCAAACCGGTCCTTGAGCTTGTCGGCGAACCGTTTCAGCTTCAAGCCGTCGTAATCGCCACTTAGGTTGACGAACATAATGGGGATGTCGCTCAAAGAAAATTCCACCACATCAGGCTGGCTGGTCAGGTTGGTGGGTAGGTCGGGTTTGGCCTTGTCGACCGCATCTTTTACTTTTTGCTTCGCAATTTCCGGGGTGATATCGGTGTCAAATTCGATGATGATGATGCTGTAATCCGTCATCGAGATAGAATTCACCTCGTTGATCTTTACACCCGAAATGCCCTTGATCTGCTTTTCGATAGGGCGGGTTACGAGGTTTTCAATATCCTGAGGAGAGTTGCCCACGTAGACGGTCGTCACGGAAATGGTAGGGACAACGATATCGGGAAATTGCTCTTTGGGCAGGGTGGTGAACGTATAGAAGCCGTACAGCGAAATGATCAGGATGATGATATACATCGCTGTGGTATTGTCTACCACCCAACTGGTAGGTTTGAATTCTTTAAAGACGTCTATTACTTTTTTTGTCTTTTGCATAGTGTGTTGTGTGATTTTCCACCCTTCCCGGCTTGCAGATTAGATATTGTCAATGACTTGGCCTTCGTACAGGTCCTGATAACCTTTCGTGACCAGCTTGTCGCCCGGTTGCAGGCCGTTGAGGATCTCTATCTGGTCACCGTAGAGTTCGCCCAGCGTTACACGGACTTTCCGGGCTGTGCTTTTGCCTTCGTTTACCGCCATCAGATAAACGTACTTTCCATCATCGTCCGATTGAACGATGTTTACCGGTATGACGATGGCATTGGCGTTGGAATGGCTCAGTATCCTGACAGAAGCGGTCATATTGGGTTTCAGCCCGGCTGTTGAGGGGATGTTACACACGGCTTTGAACCCTACGGAAGAAGCGTTGACGGACTGGCTGATCCTGCCGATAGTCGTTTTAAAGGTTTTATCTATTGCAGGAACCTCGACCAGGACTTCGGTGCCTACTTTTGCATCCGTCGCATAGTTTTCTGGCACATCCACTTCCACAGAGAGGTCGTTGTTGTTGATGATCTGTATCTGTGGGCCTGTCGCGCCTAGTCCGGTGAACAGTTCGCCCGGTTTGATATTTACGATTTCCGCAATGCCGCTTTGGTCCGCATATACGAGATAAGTATTGAGTTGCTCTTCCTGGACGGCGATCTGGTTCTTGATGGCGTCAACGTTGTTCTTGGCGTTCAGGAACTGCACTTCCGATCCGATGTTCTGGCTCCAGAGGGCTTTTGTGCGTTCGTAAAGGTCTTGGGCGAAAGCGAGCTGGGTTTTGGTGGATGCAATGGATTGCCGCAATATCTGGTCGTCCAGCTTCAGGATCAGCTGCCCTTTTTTTACATGCTGGCCTTCCTTGATCAGCACTTCTTTTACATAACCGCCCGCCCCATTTCTTGGCGCAACGTAGGAAATGTTTTCGGAACTGATCGTGCCCTGGAGGTTTATGTAAGCCTCAAAGCCTTCCGGTGCAATTTCGGCAACGGAAACCAGCTTGGGCTGTATGGCCTTGGAAGGGTCGAGCTTAATGATTTCCGCCTCTAGCGCGGCAATTTTTTTCCCCAGGTCCGATTGCTGTTTTTTCAACCTATCCAGTTCAGCATTTTTCTCCGTCAGTTTGTCGCCGGCAAGAGAAGTATCTTCGTTTTTTTGGCATGCGCTTAAAAAGGCCAGGAGAAGGAAAGAGAAGATTACAGTACGCATCTTATTGTTTTTCAATATTAAGGAATCCTCAAAAAACATGTTCAACGATTTTGCAATTTGGCGCAGGCTAAGAGCTTGTTTGGAGGCAGCCCGAAGGGTTGCCTCCAAACAAGCTCTTAGGGGCCGGAGAAGAATAACTTCCCCATTTGATACGGCTCTTTTCCCGCCAGGCTGCGTTGCTCGTCGGTCAGGTAGCTCCGGCTATCTTCCCTCCTCGCGCCTTGCCTGGCGAAAAAATAGCTCGCCTGAAATGAGGAACTTATTTTTCTCCGGCCCCTTAGGAAAAGCTGTAAGACAAGCCACATCGTAAAATCTCCATTGGAGAACTTGTTTTTTGAACACACGCTTATTGCAAAGGCTGCTATTTGCCCGTCATTCCGGTTTTTTGCCTGCTGGGCCGTAAAGCTCAGGGAAGGCCTGGAGGCGGCTCTTTTTTGATATTGCAAAGGTGGGAAAAACAGGGAATTTGCGAATGAGATTTATCAACTTTAACGGATTTGTTGACTGGTGTGGCCAGCAGGGCCCAGTAATGAGCGCTTTTCTCCGGAAATAATTAAATTGAGTGCCCAAAGCATACTCTTGATGGCCAAACAAGCCCAGCATAACTACGTTTACTACGGCGCCCGTGCCAAAGCGGGTGAGGTAACCGATTTTGTCCGGCACGTATTGGACGCGAACCTGAGGGCCGAGGCGCGCGGGCAGCGCAAGACGCCCATCTGCATCTGGGGCCGGCATGGCATCGGCAAAACGGAGATCGTCCAGAGCCTTGCCCGTGAGCTGGGCCATTCCTTTCGTTATATTGCTCCGGCACAGTTTGAAGAGATGGGCGACCTGGTGGGCATGCCGGCCATAGAGAATGGCCGCACCGTATTCCGCGCGCCGGATTGGGTGCCCCGGGAAGAAGGCCCCGGCATCCTGCTCATTGACGACGCCAACCGGGCCGACGACCGCATCCTGCGCGGCATCATGCAACTGCTGCAAAACTTCGAACTGGTGAGCTGGAAACTCCCCCCGAAATGGCAGATCATCCTGACGGCTAACCCCGACGGCGGCGACTATTCCGTGACCCCGATGGATGACGCCATGATCACCCGCATGATGCATATCACCCTGGAGTTCGACCCGCATGAATGGGCCCGGTGGGCCGAGTTTAATAAGATCGACCCACGGGGTATCAGCTTTGTGCTGGCCTATCCGGAAGTGGTCACCGGCCTGCGCACCACGCCGCGTACGCTGGTGCAGTTCTTTGAGAACATCGCCGGTATCGACAGCCTGGGCGCCAACCTGGGCCTGGTGCGTACCCTGGCCGATTCCTGCCTCGACGAAAACACCGCTACCGCTTTCATCGCCTTTGTAAACCAGGAACTGCGCGCGCTCATCTCCCCCGAGCAGATATGCGACGCGGCCGACTTTCAAACCGAAGTGGCCCGGCCGCTGGAGCGCATCGTTCAGCAACGTTCCCTTCGCGTCGATATTCTGGCCACCATCACGACACGCCTGGCCAATTTCCTCCTGACAGAAGGTTTTACGCCTACACCGGAGCGCCTGAAAAACATTGCCGGCTTCCTGAAGCTGAGCCTCCTGCCCAACGACCTGCGCATGACCCTGCTTCAGGACCTCGCCGGCACGGAATTGCTCAGCCAACTGCTGGAGGACCAGGAGATCGCTACGATCTTTCTGGAAGGCATGTAACCTACGGCTTTAGTCGTGCGGTTAGAGCACTAAAATGCGATATCTATCGGAATGGTGTCGTAACTTTCCCTTTCACCAACTTTCCTAACCATGAAAAAACTGCTATCCCTTCTGTTCTTGATCCTATCCTTTCTCAGCCTGTCCGCTCAGGAGCCCGCCGTCATCGACACCCTACCTATCCGGGGCTTCTGCATTGCGGCGCCGGAGGCTTCCGGCGTGGATGCGTTTGTGGCGTTCATAGAAAAGGAGCTCGCGCCCCGCAGGGTGAACACGCTGGTATTGCGGGTCGATTACAACTATCAGTACACTTCGCATCCGGAATTGCGTAATGAAGGCGCCTTGTCGCAGGCCGATATAAAAAAAATAGTGAAAGCCTGCAGGCAGAACGCCATCAACCTCATCCCGCAAATCAACCTGCTGGGGCATCAGTCGTGGCACAGCGAGCTGGAGAACCTGCTGAAAGTGTATCCCCAGTTTGACGAGACCCCGAAGATACAGTTACCTGAGAACTACGTCTGGCCCAACGCCGACGGCCTGTACTGCAAGAGTTACTGCCCGCTGCACCCCGATCTGCACGACGTCGTTTTCGCTCTGGTCGACGAGCTGATGGAAGTATGCGAGGCCAAAGCCTTTCACGCGGGTATGGATGAAGTGTTTTACATCGGCGACGAGGATTGCCCCCGGTGCGGCGGCCGCGATAAGGCCGAGCTGTTCGCCGGCGAGGTGCGCACTATTAACAACCACCTGTTGCAGAAAGGCTGGCGGTTGTGGATCTGGGGCGACCGCCTGCTCGACGGCAAGACTACCGGCCTGGGTATGTGGGAGGCCAGCATGAACAACACCCATCGCGCTATTGACCTCATCCCCAGGAGCGTCATCATCTGCGACTGGCATTACGACCGGGCGGAACCTACCGCTGCATATTTTGCGTTGAAAGGCTTCCAGGTGGTCACCTGCCCCTGGAACAAGGCCGATGTGGCCGTCGGGCAGGTGCAGGATTACAAGCATTTTAAACAACATGCGAACCCGGGCCTCGCTTACCGTTACCGCGGCCTGATGCATACCATCTGGGTGCCGGCCGGTGTTTTTCTGGATGCTTATTACGGCCGCACCACGCTTTCCGGCCGTAATCAGGGACAGGTAGAGTGCTTTAAGGCCCTATTTGATGCTATGGAATAACAATATAGCCAGAATAAGACATGTGATCGTCGTATAACCTATAACCTTATGGCCCTAACCGCCCCTACCTCCCGCATCGCTTCCATCGACATCTTCCGGGCGCTGACGATGCTGCTCATGATCTTCGTCAACGACCTGTGGTCGCTGGAAGGCGTACCCCGGTGGATGTTACACACCAAAGCCGAAGAAGATGGCATGGGCCTGTCGGACGTCGTTTTCCCGGCCTTCCTTTTTATCGTGGGCCTTTCTATTCCTTTCGCTATCGGCCATCGCCTGGATAGGGGGGATAACACCCTGCAGGTGCTGCGGCACATAACCGAACGCACCTTCGCCTTACTGGTGATGGGCTTTTTTATGGTCAACCTCGAAAACATCAGGGCGGAAGCCCTGCCCTTCAGCCGATACTGGTGGCAGATCCTCATGGCGCTGGCCATCTTCCTGATCTGGAACCGCTACCCGAAGAGGGGTAAGGATAAGGCGGGGGGGCGGGGTGACCGGGAGAGGGGGAGCGCAAAGGGTTTCGCCCAATCTCCCCCTCACCAAGCCTCCCCCTCACCGTTAATGAGCCGCTTATACCAGGGCCTGAAGGTTCTGGGGGTGCTGATCCTGCTGGGCCTGGCCTATGTTTACCAGGGCGGCACGGCCGAACAGCCTTCCTGGATGAAGCCCCACTGGTGGGGTATACTGGGCCTGATCGGATGGGCGTACCTGCTGAGTGCGCTGGTGGCCCTTTGGGCCAGAGACAAGCTGCCTGTCATCATTCTGGCCTGGTTGTTTTTCAACCTGTTCAATGTCGCTGCCTTCGCCGGCTGGCTGGCCCCATTGGCCCCGCTGAAGCAATACGTGTGGATCGTTGGCGACGGCGCCATGCCTGCACTGACGATGGGCGGCGTACTGGCTGCCACGGCCTACCGGAAATATTATCGCGAAGAAAGACAGCTGGGGTTCGTCCTGCTGCTACTGGTGCTTGCTGCCTTGTCTGCGGCCTACGGTTTCGGCCTTCGGCCTTTCTGGGGCATTTCCAAGATCAGGGCCACGCCGGCCTGGGTGGGCATCTGTACGGGCATCAGTTTTGCCATTTTTGCCTTCCTGTACTGGCTGTCCGATATCAGGCGGCAGCGGGCCTGGAGCCGTATCATCGAACCTGCTGGCACCAGTACGCTGACCTGTTACCTCATCCCCTACTTCGCTTATGCGATCCGGGAGCTCGCCGGCATCACCTTGCCGATGGCGCTGCGCACGGGCGGGGTGGGGCTGCTGAAATCCCTGCTCTTCGCTTTGCTGATCGTATGGGCCACCGGGCTGTTGAAGCAGTTCAGGATACAGCTTAAGATATGAACAGGAAGGGAATGCTGTGTGGGGAGGCTTGCTCATCATCACGCATCGATACGGCCTCTTGTGAACGGAATGATTTCGAATTTTAGAAACAAACGTAACTATTCAGCATGCGGCCTAAAATGCTCCTGAAGTAAAATTTTGTAGGATTTTTTATTGTCTAACCCCTTCTCATTCCCCTTGAAAGGGGAAGGGCGGATTACAAAATTTTGCTTCAGGGCGTAAATTATCATGATGCTGAATAGTTACAAACAAACAAAAATATGAAATATACCCTCCCTTTCCTGCTGATCCTCCTTCTTGCCGCCTGCCGGCCCCAGCCGGAACCCAGCGCCGGTTGGCAGCCTGCTACAGGCCCGCTCGCTACGCGCTGGACAAAGGACGTAAACCCCGAAAACGCCTGGCCTGCCTACCCCCGGCCTCAGCTGGAGCGGGAGCAGTGGCAGACGCTCAACGGGTTGTGGGACTATGCCATCCTACCCCTTGAAAAGGAAAAACCGGACACTTTCGATGGGAAGATACTGGTGCCTTACCCTGTGGAATCTGCACTTTCAGGAGTGATGAAAAAAGTAAGCCCCGAGCAGCAGTTGTGGTACCGCACGGTTTTCTCCTTACCGGAAGCATGGGATAATAAAAGGGTGCTGCTCCATTTTGAAGCCGTCGACTGGGAAACAGAGGCCTGGCTGAACGGGCAGCCAGCCGGAAAACACCGTGGCGGTTACGACCCCTTTTCTTTTGATATTACCTCCCAACTGCGGGCAGGCGACAATGAATTGTTGCTCCGCGTCTGGGACCCTACCGATAAGGGCTGGCAGCCCGTAGGTAAACAGGTGCTGGAGCCTGGCGGCATCTTTTACACTTCCGTTACCGGCATCTGGCAGTCCGTGTGGCTGGAACCGGTGCCCGAAACTTATATCGATGCCTTGAAACTGGAGCCCGGCCTCGATGCCGGACAGCTGAGGGTATACGCGGTACTGCTGAACGCAAAACCTGCCGATGCCATTCGTGCCAAAGCGTTCTTCAAGGGTGAGCTGATCAGTGAAGCTACGGCCCCTGCCGGAGAACCTCTGGATCTTCCTGTGCCAGATGCGCAGCTATGGGCTCCCGGCCATCCGAACCTGTACGATCTGGAAGTGGCCGTTGTACGCCAGGGAGACGAGCTGGACCAGGTGAAGAGCTATTTCGGCATGCGGCAGGTGGCGCTGGGCAAGGACGAGCAGGGGTTCACCCGCATTATGCTCAATGGGGAGCCCGTTTTCCAGAACGGCCCGCTCGACCAGGGCTTCTGGCCCGACGGCATCTACACCGCCCCGACAGAAGAGGCTATGAAATACGACCTGGAGGTGATCCGCGCCATCGGTTTCAACATGTTGCGCAAGCACGTAAAGGTGGAACCCCGCCGCTTTTATTACTGGTGCGACCGCATGGGCCTGCTGGTCTGGCAGGACATGCCCAACGGCGATAAAAAGATCGGCCCCGGAGAGCCGGATATCGTACGGACGGAGGAATCGGCCCGGCAGTTCGAATACGAACTCCGGCAACTGGTGCTGGCACACTACAACCACCCCAGTATTATTATGTGGGTGCCGTTCAATGAAGGTTGGGGGCAGTATGAAACGGCGCGCATCGTGCAGTACGTCAAAGGGCTGGACCCTACCCGGCTGGTGGATAACGCCAGCGGCTGGGCCGACCGCCAGGCCGGCGATGTGCTGGATATCCACCATTACCCGGAACCTGCGTCGCCCGAACCGGAAGCAAACAGAGCTATAGTGCTTGGAGAATTCGGTGGCCTGGGCCTGGCCGTAAAAGGGCATCTCTGGCAGGAAGAGAACTGGGGCTACCGCAACATAGCCACCGCCGAAGAACTTGCGCTGAAGTATGAGGAATTCTATGCCGATGTGTGGCGTTTCCAGGAAGAGAAAGGCCTCAGCGCCAGTATTTACACTCAGATCACCGATGTGGAAACCGAAGCCAACGGGCTGATGACGTACGACCGGGAAGTGTTAAAGATCGACTCCGTCAGCCTCCGGAAGGTGAACACCAATAATTTCCTGCCCGCCCCCCGCTTCCAGCCGGCAGGTGGTTTGTTCAACGCAGGCGACAAGGCGGCCATTACTGCGGTTCGGGACGGCGCGATCCGGTATACTACCGATGGCAGCGAGCCGACGATTGCTTCCGCCGTTTATACCGCACCTATATCGCTACAGGACGATGTGGTGCTCAAAGCAAGCCTCTTTGACGGGCAGCAGCAGAGTAGGGTAGTGGCCGCTGCTTTCACCCTGACGGACATACCTCGCCCGGTGTATATGGAACCGTATAACGAACGGTATACTGCCGCCGGCGATTTCGCCCTCGTCGACGGCCAACTGGGCAGCACCCGCTATTCTGACGGCAAATGGCAGGGCTTCCAGGGAAAGAGCATGGAGGTTCTGCTGGAACTGAAAGAACTGCAAACGGTGGAAAGCGTGCAGGCCAATTTCCTCGAATCCACTTCTGACTGGATCTTCCTGCCTGGGGAAGTCATCGCATGGTATTCCCAGGATGGAAAGAACTTCACCGAGCTGGGCCGGCAGGTTCTGGAAAGGCCTTCGGCCGACAGGGCGGCCGCTATTCGCAAGGTGGAAATAACTGGGAACGCAGCCCGGGCGCGGTACATCCGGCTGAAAGCTATTTACGGCGGCAATTGCCCGGAATGGCATATCGGCACCGGCCAGCCCTCGTGGATATTCGTGGACGAAGTGAATGTCAAATAAGGGTTACATCCATCATTCGACACTCACACCCGGCATTTGCCGCCGGCACAGCCCAGTTGCCAGTCGAAAATGCCCTGGGCGAGCATGACGGCGCCAAGGGCCAGCACGGCCCATTCGTGGGAGAAAAAAAGGAAATCGCCCAGGCAGAAGAAGCCAAAGATCAGTTGGAGAATGCGGACAGTGTGCCAGCGTTGGCGGCTCAGCCAGCTATTTTTGCCGGAAGCGGGTTTGACCGGTTGCTCTGGTATTTTGACCATGTTGTAAATGCTTTATTGCGATTCTTGCGATGGCCAAATAAAGTAATTTCTCCCGAATTTTTTACCTTAAGCGTTTGTTTGGAGGCCCCCCTCCTGACAAACGCTCGGACACAGGCCTCCAATAAGCATTTCTAAACGACATCAAAGCCCGGCCCATGCCTGGACACCCTGCCCGCCTCCACATCGTCGTCCTGGACGGCCGTACGCTCAACCCCGGCGACCTGAGCTGGAACAAGCTCAATGCGCTTGGGCGCCTGACGGTTTATGAATACAGCAAAACGGAAGAGATCCCGCTACGGGCGAAAGAGGCAGAGGTCGTTCTGGCGAACAAGGCCCTGCTGGGTGAGCAGCAGTTGGCGCAGCTGCCCCGCCTGCGCTGCATTTGCGTGACGGCCAGCGGATACAACAATATCAGCCTCGAAAGCGCCCGGAAGAGGGGCATCCCCGTATGCAATGCGGTGGGCTATGGCACCGACTCCGTTGCCCAACACGTTTTCGCCCTGTTGCTGACGCTATCCAACCAGGTGGCGGCCCACCATGCGAGCGTTCAGCAGGGCCGCTGGGGGCAGATCGATGATTTTTGTTATACGCTGTCCTCCATACCCGAACTGGCGGGCAAAACGATGGGTATCTACGGCTTCGGGCGCATCGGCCAAAAGGTGGCGGCCATTGCGCAGGCCTTCGGAATGGAAGTGCTAGCCACCCATAAACATCCTGAACGTGATGCACGCCCCGGCATCGGATTTGTCGGCCTGGAAACCCTCTTCGGGCAAAGCGACGTCGTGAGCCTGCACGCGCCGCTTACGGAAGAGAACAAAGGTATTGTTAACGCCGCCCTACTGGCCCGCATGAAGCCGACGGCCTATCTCATCAACACCGGCCGCGGTGGCCTGGTCGACGAACCGGCCCTTAAACTCGCCCTGCAATCGGCCCAACTGGCCGGCGCCGCCCTCGACGTACTTTCCAGCGAACCCCCAAAACAAGGAAATGTATTGTTCGATGCCCCCAATTGCCTCATCACCCCCCACATGGCCTGGGCCACCCGTGAAGCCCGCCAGCGGTTAATGGATATCACCGTGGAAAATGTCAAGGCCTTTCTGCGGGGTGAACCGAGGAACGTGGTGAATTTGTAACCCACGGGCGGTGTACTTACTGCCTTCCCAACCATACGCTGGCCCTGCCGGCAGTTTTCCCTTCCAGGCTGGCGACGGCAAAATAGATACCCTCGGGTAGCTGGGGCAGGGGGATGCTGTATTGCTGTGAAGGTGCTTCGGACAAGAGGATGGACTGGGCCAGTACATTCGAGCCACCGCTGTCGAATAATTCCAGCGTGAGCGTTCCGGAAGGCGTGGGGCCGTCCCATTGCACGATGAGGCTGTCGTATCCGGCGGTGGCAAATATTTTGAGCATGCCCTGCAGGGGGAGCTCGTTGCTGGCTGTCGGGAAGAGGTAGGGGTATGACATAAAGCCAACGCCGCCGTTGTTGAGGAGGTTGCTCTCAAAATCGAAGAAGGTGGCGTGTTCCTGGTGCGACCCCTGGCCCCAGAGCGTATAACAGCTGGAGGATACCCAGGCGGGCTCCCAGTAAATGACGCCTTTACCGCCGCTGCTGATGACGGCCTGGGTGAGGTCGACCAGCCATTGTTCCTGGTTTTCGGGGCTTACGGGCAGATAGTCAGGATGCACTTCATTGATAATGTTTGCGGCGTTGTCATTGGCGTCCAGCGTCCAGGGATAGGCCGTTTCAAAGATCATGACATCATAACCCGGATGGGCGCCGCGCAGGCCGGCGATGATCTGGGCGGTTTGCGCGATGCTCGTCGGTTTGTGCCATGCCCAGTAGTAAGAGATGCCCATAATATCGAAATCGGTGACGCCATGCTCAATGAACTGGTTGAAATACCAGGTTGCATCGGCGGGGCCGGCGATATGCAGGGCGATCCTGATAGGGGTATCTGTTGCGCTCTCCACATCCCGAATGGCCTGGATGGCCGTGTTGAAAAGCTGGCTGTTGCGCGCCCAGTCCAGCACCCAGCCTGAGTTGTTCACTTCTGGCGACAGCAGGATGCCACGGTTTGTTTCGTTGCCTACCTGCACCATTTCAGGCAGCAGGTTCTCTTCGTCGAGGGCCATCAGCGTGTTGTAGATGTAGTGGTAAAGGGAGTCCTGCAGCACCGGAAGGTTGTCTACCACGTCCAGCCAGGCTGCGGGCGCCAGCTGTCGGGAAGGGTCGGCCCAGGTGTCCGACAGGTGGAAGTCGAGCAGGGTGCTCATACCGGCTGCCTTGGCCTTCTGAAGGCTGCGTTTTACATCGGCGAGATCCGAATAGCGCTGCCCCCCATTGAGGGAATCATACCAGTCGGGCGTATGCCACAGTCGCAACCTGACGAGGTTGCAGCCGTGATCGGCGAAGATCTGATAGGGTGCTTTGGGCTGGCCGTTCTCCTGATAGACGACACCGCAGTCTTCCATTTCGTTGACGTAAGAGAGGTCGGCGCCGAAGTAAAAGCTTTGAGCGGAGAGTGGAGAACTACAAAGGAAAAAACAGGCACAGATGGCCGGTAACAGAAAGTGTCTCATGGGAAGGGAGGGATGCTTGCCGGTTACTCGTCATTCGTTACGAGATGAAAACGAACAACGCGTAACCATGAACAAATGATAAGGAATCCTCAAAAAATAAGTTGCCGGTTTCGGTGATCAGGCGAAGGCCGAAAGCCGCTGGAATGGCTGGAAGACAAGCCTGATCACCGAAATGGAAAGCGGCAACTTATTCTAAGTGACATCAGTCCAGCGGCGGGATGCGCAGCACCTGGCCGGGATAGATCAGGTCCGGGTCTTTGAGCATTGGCTTGTTGGCCTCAAAGATAACGGGGTACTTCATGGCGTTGCCGTAGTAGGCCTTTGCGATCTTCGACAGGGAATCGCCCTTTTTCACTTCGTAGAACTGAGCTTCCGGCTGCGGCTCGGCAGCGACGGCCAGGCGGTCGTCTACGGCCGAGACGCCTTCTACATTACCCAATGCAAGGAT
Organism: Lewinellaceae bacterium; assembly: GCA_020636255.1. Taxonomy (GTDB): domain Bacteria; phylum Bacteroidota; class Bacteroidia; order Chitinophagales; family Saprospiraceae; genus JACJYE01. The sequence continues at coordinate 425,906 of JACJYE010000002.1, read as the reverse complement.
CACTTTTTCCCTGGTGGCCTGAGAATCGGCCTGGCCAGAAACGACGACCGTTTCGCCTTGCATTTCAACCTGCAGGCCCTCTACTTTCAGGCCTAAGCCTTCGACGATGCTGACGAGCAGCTTGGCCTTCTGCTGGTTCAGCAGGTTGTCGGTCACTTTACCTTCAGGTGTTGAGGGAGCTTCCTTTTTAGCTTCTTCCTCTGCTTTGTGGAAGAGCTTGGCGCCTGCGCTTTTGAGAAAAGAGAACAAACCCATGTTGTTTTGTTTGTATTGGTGAAATAATCTGACGAATGCCAGGATTGCTGGTGCGGCCTAATTTACTAAATAATGGCTTTTATTTCCATGGCCTGGCGCTTTATTTCAAGTAGTACGGCCGCTTTCCCGGCCCTTTTCGCTGCCTGCCGGTTGTACATATTTTCAAGTGGCTGCTTGTTACATATTTGGCAGGCGGTTATCTTCTGATAGAGTGTGTAATTGTTTTGTTTTATCTTTATATTATTGATTATCAAATATTAATATAATTACAAATATTAAATTTTAAAAAGAATAGTGTTTGTATTAGCTTTTTTTTGCAAAATCGGTGTCACTTTTTTTAAAGAAGGGAGTAAAAAAATTTGGAAGGTTGCTATAAAAAATAGTACATTTGACCACTACCAATAATTTTCTTCACTCTATCAGAGAGAGCGCGTTAGTGAGAGGCCCCGATATCCTCTATCGGGGCTTTTTTTATGTCTTATCCACAGTAAGTTCCACAAAAAAAGCGGTGCCTTTTCCTTCTTCGCTTTCGAAGCGGATCTTTCCGTTCAGGATGTCGAGATAGCGTTTTACAATGTTAAGCCCCAGGCCGGTACCCTGGATATTGACGGCGTTGGCCGCCCGGAAGAATCGGGCGAATAGGTGCTTTTGGTCGCCCTCGGGAATGCCGATCCCCTCGTCGCGGATGCAGGCGGACAGAGCGCCCTCATCGAGGGCCATGCTGTAGTATATGCAGGATCCTTCCGGAGAGTACTTTATCGCGTTGGAGATCAGGTTGATGAAGATGTTCTTCAGCATCTTTTTGTCCATGACGACCTCCCGTTCCAGCCCGCTGAATTCCGGAACGATCTCCTGGCCGCTTTTTAGCAGGCTTTGCATATCATCCAGGATCTCTTCGGCCAGGCCGGCCAAAAGGAATGGCGTAGGTTCGACCAGGGCTTTGCCTTCTTCCAGTTTGCTCAGCGACAGGAAATCGCCGAGAATGCCGGTGAGGTTCGTCACTGCCGAACGGATGCGGCGCAGGTGTTTCTCCCGTTTCTCCTGCTGGTTGGATTCGGTATACAGGCCGATGAGTTCGGAAGAGGAGGCGATAGTCGTCAGCGGGGTGCGGAATTCATGCGAGGCCATGGAGACGAAGCGCGATTTGAGCTCGTTCAGTTCTTTTTCCCTTTCCAGCGATCTGCGGAGCTCTTCCTCATTGCGGCGCAGGGCTTCCACGGCCGTCTTGCGTTCCTTGATCTCGCGTTCCAGTTTCAGGTTTGACTGCAGCAGTTTGTTGACCACTTCGGTCAGTTTCTCGGTCCGTTCCTCGACCTTTTGCTCCAGTTCCCGGTTTAGGGCGATGATCTCCTTTTCAGCTTGCTTCTGTTCGCTTAAATCGTGGATGACCCCGGCGAAAATGGTGCGCCCTTCCAGGCTTACATGGCTGACGCCCAGCCGGAACGGGAACAGGCTGCCGTCCTTGCGGCGCCCTTCCACCTCTCTGCCTATGCCGATGATCTTGCCTATGCCGGTTTGGTGGTAATTTCCGATGTAGGAGTCGTGCCGGGAATGGTGCGGTTCGGGCATGAGCATGTTGACGTTCCGGCCCAGCATTTCCCCGCGGGTATAGCCGAAGAGTTGGACGGCCGCTTTATTGGCCATGATCATAGACCCTTTGTCGTCGATGATGATGATGCCATCGACAGCGGTGTCGATTACGGACTCCAGCGTATAGCGGCTTTCGCGCAATTCTATCTCCGCCTTTTTATTCTCGGTAATATCCTTGAACAGGAGCAGCAGGAGCGATTCATTAAGGGCAGGGATCAGGGCTGTTGTTATTTCCAGGTATTTGGCATTGCCCTTGAGGGTATGCAGGGCCAGCTCGAACTGCTGGCGGCCCTGTCGGCCTGAGCTTTGCAGCCGTGCCGACAGCTTTCCGGAATCCTGTTCGAATTTCGGGTTACTGGAAAAGGGGCCTTCGTCGAGGAAGGCCTGTTCACCTTCTGCCTCGAACAGCCTGGCCAGCTCCAGGTTGCATTTCAGCGGCCTTTGCAGCGGCAGGCTGTAGACCAGTATGCCTACCGGCATCCATTCGAACATGCGGGCATAGAGCTCCAGGCTTTGTGCAATGGAGGACTCGCTGTAGAGCAGCAGAATATGGGCCGGCTGCCCGGCAAGCCAACCCTGCCTCAGGGTATACGACAGGCTCAGGCTCTCGCCGCTCTGCTGCCGGCCTTCCGTCATGCCATGGCCTCCTTCTCCCTCGGGGGTTAACGGCAACTTTAGTAAAGGGAGGACTTCTGTTACCGTACGCCCCCCCAATTCCTCATTCCGATAGCCGAATAGATCCGTTGCGCCCTGGTCGGCCGACAGGATACGGCCCTCTTCACCTATAGCCAGCACGCCGCTGATATGGGTGTTCAGGAAACTTTCGAAATCGAAGCTCCGGCTCAACAAACCGATGATGTCTTCGGTAGAATTCATAATGCTCAGACAGTAAGAATTTAACCTCCTCAGAGAACTTATCTCTTGAACACTACCAAATGAGTGTTTTTTAAAAAACGATAATTCTATTGGGCAAATAATAAGGCAACCAGGCTTAAAGGTATGAATTTAAAAAAATAAACAACAATATATGGGCCGGGTTGATAAAACTCAGGGCGTTGTCTGATAAATATCATTTATACAGCTTGCGATTTCCCGCACCTTACACCTTGTATTAAAAGCCGAAATGGAAATGGTCCGTATTCAAGTTTTAGGATTGGGCAACAGGCAGCACCGGCAATTGAGCAACAACCTCATGGCCGCCCTTGCCAGCATCGGGCTTCGCGCCGATGTGGAGCAGGTCACCGACGTGGACGATATCCTCCAGTTGAAAGTGCGCTCCATACCTGCCATTATCTATAATGGCCGCATCTTCTTTGAGAACGGCTACACCCCCACCGTCGAAGAACTGCGCGAGATGTTATCGGCCCAGGCCGTAGAACATTAAAACCTCCCGATTCCGTACTGCTGATCTCCAAACTTATTTTTTGAACACTACTTCGTAGAACTTGCCCCGGTGCGGGCATTATTTTTTTCAGCGTGCATCCTCCCCTTACGCGTTCAGGATCTGCTCCAGTGCTGCGGGGGAATAATAAATGGATTTCAGGGTCTTGTTATCCTCGCTGCGGTAAACGAGGAAAGCGCCATCCGATTCGACGACGTAGCTCTCAACGCCGCGTTCTTCTTTGTAGTAGCGCATGGTAGCCTCGGCCTCTTCACGCGTTCTGCATGCCTTGCTCATATTGGATCGCTGGACCTCATCGAACAGCGCGCGGAACTTGGGGCCCAGGCCAAACTCCAGCACGGCGCCCGAAAGCACGTACTGCAGGTCGCATAATGCATCCGCTACTTCTACGATATCCTGGCCTTCAATGGCCTTTTCCAGTTCCTGCAATTCTTCCGCCAGCAGGGCCACGCGAAGGCGGCAGCGCTCTTCTGACGGGATCAGGGGGCGTGCTTCTATAGGGTGCCGGAAGGTTCTGTGGAACTCCGCCACCTGGTTTAGGGCGTCGAGCTTGTCCATATCTTCTGTTTTTTTCAGCGGTGAAAATAGCGTTTTGTTTTTGACCGGGCTAAAAGCTGGGGCAGGGAATAAGAATTCAAGGCCCCAGCCCTGAATTTTTCGATTTTTACCTATACTTTTGCAGCGCTTTCCTCCTGCCTTTGGGCTGTGAAAGCTGTGGGCAAATTAATGGTTGGATCCTAAATTCTAGTCACAATTGGCAGTTCCCAACAGATACTTCGACCTCATCGACCAGACCTTTTACTTCCCGCAGGAAGGGTTTGACATCGAGGATGGATACCTGGCGTTCAATGGCGTACCGCTCATCTACCTGATCCGTAAGTACGGCACGCCGCTCAAACTGACCTACCTCCCCAAGATCGGCTCCCAGGTCAAAAAGGCCCGTAACCTGTTCACCAGGGCTATGAAATCGGTGGGCTACAGAGGGAAATACTACTACTGCTATTGTACGAAAAGCAGCCATTTCAGCTATGTGCTCAACGAGGTGCTGAAACATGACGTGCACATCGAAACCTCCTCCGCTTTCGATATCGACCTCATCCGCCGGTTATACAAAAAAGGCAAACTGACAAAAGAGACCATCGTCGTCTGCAACGGCTTCAAAACGGAAGGTTACCTCGAACGCATCACCGCCCTGATCAATGACGGCTTCGAGAACGTCATCCCCATCTGCGACAACATGCGCGAGATCGAATACTACGAACAGCACGTCAGGGGCAAGTGTAAGATCGGCATTCGGGTGGCCACTGAAGAAGAGCCCAACTTCGAATTCTATACCTCCCGCCTGGGTATCCGCAATGCGGACGTGGCCCGCTTTTTCCACGAAAAGATCAAGGACAATCCCAAGTTCGAGCTCAAAATGCTCCACTTTTTTGTGGACACGGGCATCAAGGATACGCTCTACTACTGGGGCGAACTGAAAAAGGCCATCAAGCTGTACGGCGAGATCAAACAGCACAGCAAGAGCCTCAACGCCATCAATATCGGCGGCGGCATGCCCATACGCAACTCACTGGGCTTCGAGTTCGACTACAAATACATGGTCAAGGAGATCGTCAACCTCATCCTGCAGGCCTGCGAAGAGGATGAAGTGCCCGAACCGGACATCTTTACCGAATTCGGCAAGTATACGGTAGGGGAGAGCGGCGCGGCCATCTTCTCGGTGCTGGACCAGAAACTGCAGAACGACGCCGAGATGTGGTACATGATCGACAATTCCCTTATGACCACCCTGCCCGATACCTGGGGCATCAGCGAGCGCTTCATCCTGCTGCCCATCAACAAATGGCACAACGACTACCGCCGCGTTAACATCGGCGGCCTGAGCTGCGACAATTCGGACTACTACAACTCCGAAGTCCACGAAAGCCAGGTCTATCTGCCCGCTTACGACCCTGGCGCCGACACCGAGCCGCTATACCTCGGCTTTTTCCATACCGGCGCCTATCAGGACTCTATCAGCGGCTACGGCGGCATCAAACACTGCCTCATCCCTTCCCCAAAACACGTGATCATCTACAAAAACTCCCAGGGCAATATCGTCGATAAGCTCTATCAGCCGGAACAGACGGCGGAGGAGATGTTGAAGATACTGGGGTATTAAGCTTAGCCCTTTAGCTGGAAGACAATCCACATCGCAGGATCTCTATTGGAGAACTTATTTTTTGAACACTACTAAATATCCGATGTGTATGCGATACGCCTACCCGTTCCTGGCCACGGCTTTCGCTCTGGCCCTGTTGTTCTCTATTCCGCTATCGCTGGCGGGCCAGGGCAGCGGCCTGCCGCTGGGCAGCCCGGCCTACGACATCCTCACCCGGCTGGAGATCAAGACGGGCCTGCCGGCTCCCTTCCACACTTCGCTGAAATACTACCAGCGGGGCGATGTGGCCGCCTTCGCCATGGGGGCCGATACGGCCAGCGTGAGCCTGTCTGCTGCCGACAGGCGCGACCTGTATTACCTTTTCAAGGACAACAACGAGTGGCTGGTTACCAGCCGGTACCCTACGCGTATTGCCGGCCCACGGGAGCTCATCTATTCCGATACGCTGCAGACCCAGGTCGAGGCCAGTATGGCCGACCCGCGTTACATCATGCGCGAGAAGCCCTATCTGGGCTTTTTATACCCCACGCCGGCCAATATGCTGGAGGTGAACCAGAAGTTTTTCCACCTGCGCGTCAACCCACTGCTGAACCTGCAGCTGGCCAAAGCAAAAGGCGACGGGGAACTGGTGTTCCAGAACCTTCGTGGTATCGAACTGCGCGCCGGCATCGACGACCGTATTTTCGTGCATTTCAACATCCTGGAAACCCAGTCGCGCTTTCCGGATTACGTCAATGAGCGCATTCATCAGGATGGGGCCATACCGGGGGCCGGGTATTACAAAAGCTACAAGAGCGAGATCTTCGACATCACAGACGGTTACGATTACCTCAATGGGCAGGGCTATCTGGCCTTCAACCTGTCGCGCCACGTAGGCCTGCAGTTCGGATACGGCCGCAATTTCATCGGCAACGGCTATCGTTCGCTCATCCTGTCGGATTTTGCCAACAACTACCTCTACCTGAAGGCGAACTGGCGGGTGTGGAAGCTACACTACCAGAATATCTTCGCCGAGCTGGCGGCCGAATCGAACATCAACGTTCCGGAAGACGAGGTGCTGCCGAAGAAGTACATGGCGGCGCACTACCTCAGCTACGATGTGCTGCCCAACCTCAGCTTCGGCATTTTCGAAACGGTGATGTTCAGCCGCGAGAACGGCGGCTTCGAGCTGCAATACCTCAACCCCGTTATCCTGTACCGCACCATCGAACAGGGCCTGGGCAGCCCCGACAACGTGCTGATCGGGTTCGACGCCAACTGGAACTTCCTGCGCCACTTTCAGCTCTATGGGCAAGTCATGCTGGACGAGTTCAAGTTCAAAGAGCTCTTCCTCGACCCCAACGGCTGGTGGGCCAATAAGTTCGGTATTCAGGGCGGCGCCAAATACATCAACGCTTTCGGTGTGGAGCACCTCGACCTGCAGGCCGAGTTCAATCTGGTGCGCCCATATACCTACACACACCGCGACAGCACCGCCAGTTTTACCCACTACAACCAGCCACTGGCCCACCCACTGGGCGCCAATTTCAAAGAAGCATTGCTCATCGCCCGCTACCAGCCCTTCAAGCGCCTGTTTTTTGAAGGGCGTTTCATCCGGGCATCGTTCGGGGAAGACGGCCCGGGCGAGAACTGGGGCGGCAACCTGCTACTGTCGCATCTGCACCGGCAGCGCGACTACGGCAACACCATCGGCCAGGGCATCGGGGCCACTACCAGCCTGATGGGCCTGGACGTGAGCTACATGTTGGCCCACAACCTGTTCGTGGACCTGAATTTCTTTCATCGTAAAAAGGATAGCGAAGACGACAAGCTGAGCCTCACCACGCGCTACTTTGGCGGCGGCCTCAGGCTCAACGTCGCGCGGCAGCGGATGGATTTCTAGGCCCAAGTGTTAAGCTGGCCTTACCGTAGTATTAATTTTCTGTGAAATAAGCACTTAGGTGCTGAATGCTTATGCCCCGGGGGTTATTTTAGTACGAACCAAAACCCGCAGGCACATGAGTTATTACCGCATCATCGATGGGCAGCGCTACGACCGCAAGCTGCTCGAACTGGCACAGTCATTCACCCAGGGGCAGGGCGACGGCCGCATCTCACAGGCCGACAGCGAGCTGTTGTTCGGCGCTATGCAGGATGGGCGAGGGATAACGGCGGCTGAAAAACGCACGCTTGCCTATCTGCTCAAACAGTTCAAATGGACGGAAAAAGCCGAGGCCTGGATCAAAGAGCAGTTGGGAAAGCCGAACCTACGGGAGGCACTCGAGCACATTATCCTGGAAGAATTCCACCTGCTGCGCCTCCGCTTTAGCCTCGATGAAGAAGAGGCCGTGCAGCAAATGCAGGTCGAAGGCACGGCCGTTGCCCTGGCCAACGCCTTGCGGGAAGCTCTGAAGAGCTTCCTCTACGACGGCTCATCTCCCGAATCGCCCCGCAACCTGGTGATGGAGGTTCACGGTTATCTGCCGGGCCAGATGCCCTACGCCGAACAACTGCTCGACAACAAGCTGCGCGAATATATGGATGCCGGCGAATTGATGCTCATACCCCGCTACGAAAGCATCAGCGAAGACGATTGGGATTTCAACCCGCCGGAAGGCCGCGAGCCCACCCTTGGAAACTGGATTTTTGGCTTATATTTACCGACACTGTCGGATCACTATTACTGGGCCATCGTAAGCCGAAATGGCACTGTGGAGACGTATAATTATGGCTTTAACTGATAACTCATGCGTGCATTGAACCTCCCCGCCGACAAGGCATTCCGCTCCGCCATGTATAATGGTGTGATCCTCGACAACTGGGAACTGGAATATTATTCCACCCATTTTGAAGATGAGGCCTCTTTCCAGGAGGTTATCGGCGCACAATCGGCCTTGGCACAGTGGACAGCCCTGCAGGTAGAGCAGCTGTCCAACGAAAAGTTCAGCAACAGCAAGGCCGCCGAACTGGCCGGCGAACTGATCCGGCGTGCTTATATCGATTCCTATGCCAACCCGCATTATGGCGCCATTGCTCTGGCCTTCTGGTTCTACCAGTTTGACGCTGACAACTGGTTTTCCTTCGAGCAAGTGCGCAAGGAGGCGGAAAAATACCTCGGCTATTACCCCGACTGGGACAACCGCCTGGAGCTGCACCTTTTTAAGGGCTTTGAATATGGCGGCGTTCTGGCCCGCGCCATCACCGGCCAGGGCCTGCCCGTAGTCGTCAACTACAGTGAACGCCGCGTGACGATCTGGGTGGCGCAGTTGAATGATTGATCAAGAGAGTGGTTATTTTTCCTTACCTTTGCGCCTTTTACGCGAAGGGGCCTTCCCTTTGGTGGAAATTCATTTCAAAAACCAGTATCACAATATGTTAACAGTCCAGGGATTAGGCCTGCAATACGGCAAACGCGTGCTCTTTGATGAAGTCGATTTAAAATTTACCCGAGGCAACTGCTATGGGGTCATCGGTGCGAACGGGGCGGGCAAGTCCACCTTTTTAAAGATACTGTCCGGCGAATTGCCGCCTATGCGGGGCAGGGTGTCGATCGAGCCCGGCAACCGCATGGCGGTGCTCAAGCAAAGCCACTTCGAATTCGAAGAAGAGGAAGTGCTCAATACCGTGATGATGGGGCACCGCAAGCTCTACGACATCATGCTGGAAAAGAACGCTATCTACATGAACCCCGACGCCACCGAGGCCGACGGCCTGCGCGCCGCCGAACTGGAGAACCTCTACGGCGAAATGGGAGGCTGGACGGCCGAGAGCGATGCCGCCGAACTGCTGAGCAACCTGGGTGTAAAGGAAGAACTGCACTACAAACAGATGAAACACCTCAGCGGCCCGGAAAAGGTCAAGGTGCTGCTGGCGCAGGCCCTGTTCAACAACCCCGATATCCTACTGCTCGATGAGCCGACCAACGACCTCGATGCCGAAACCGTGACCTGGCTGGCGGAATTCCTCGCCGATTTCAAAAATATGGTCATCGTCGTTTCCCACGACCGCTACTTCCTCGACATGGTCTGCACCCACATGGTGGATATTGATTTCCAGCGCATGCGCATCTTCACCGGCAACTACACCTTCTGGTATGAGACCAGCCAGCTGATGGCCCAACAGGCCGCCAACAAGAACAAGAAGGTAGAGCAAAAACGCCAGGAAATGATGGAATTCATTCAGCGATTCAGCGCCAACGCCTCCAAGTCGCGGCAAGCCACCGCCCGCAAGAAGGCCCTGGAAAAGCTCAACCTTGAAGAGATCCGCCCTTCCAGCCGCAAATACCCCTATATCAACTTCCAGATGGAACGCGAGCCCGGCAGCCAGATCCTGAAAGCGGAAAAACTCAGCTTCCGGGCCGAAGACGGAACCCTGCTGTTTGGCGATGTCTCCTTTACCATGAACCAGGGCGAAAAGATCGGCCTGATCTGCCGTGAGGCTTCCGCCATGACCGCCTTCTTCCAGGTGCTGGCCGGCAAGGCCCCGGCTCATGCGGGATCCTTTGAGTTTGGCAAAACCATCAAAGTGGGTTACCAGCCCAACGAAAACCAGGAGTACTTTGCCGACAACAACGACCTCGACCTGATCAACTGGCTGCGGCAGTTCTCAGAAGAGAAGGACGAACAGTTCATCCGCGGCTTCCTGGGGCGTATGTTGTTCTCCGGAGAGGAGGTCTACAAAAAATCCTCCGTGCTGTCCGGCGGTGAAAAAGTGCGCTGCATGTTGTCGCGCATCATGCTCAACCAGGCCAATTTCCTTTTGCTGGACGAGCCGACCAACCACCTCGACCTGGAATCGATCACGGCCCTGAACAACGGCATGAAGGACTTCAAAGGTAACCTGATCTTCACCTCTCACGACCACCAGCTCATGCAAACGGTGGCCAACCGTATCATTGAGCTCACCCCCAACGGCATCATCGACAGCCTGATGAGCTTTGAGGAATTCCTGGCATCAGAGGAGGTGAAGCGGCAGCGGGAGGCCTTGTATGAAAGGGGGGCCTCCAAACACGCTCTGGGACTATTGTGATGAGAAAAAAGAAAAGGGCCTGCTGAAAGCGAACAGCAGGCTTGGAAGATAATAGTCTTTTTTACTCAACCAGTATGCGTTCCGAGGCCATCATGGTATTCTTAGCATTGCGGAGTACCAAAAAGTACATGCCTGGCCGGGCGTTTTGGCCAAGTGAAACCTCCGCAAAGGTATTGCCTGTGGGGCCCTCTAGTTTTTGTTCTTTTACAAGCTGTCCAAGAGGGTTATACAGGTGCAAAGTCCAGTCCTGCGCATCTGGCTTTTCAAATTCAACCCGGAAATAACCGGAGGATGGATTGGGGAAAACACTGGCGGCAATCCGTTCATTGGCAACGGATTTGGCCGAACTGACGATATCCCTGATGTCATCAGCTATGCTGATGCTCATGACTTGGCCATTTTCCGTCTTCATGTACAAGGCCGAGCGGTTCAGTCCTTTGGCGAAAAAAGCATAATCCGTATAGGCCTCAGTAAACCCCTGTGTCAGCCCGAGCGCATCGAGCATGAGCTGCGGCGCCGGCTGGCCGGCGAGGAAGAAACTGTCGGTCCGAACAGTAGTGCTTTTGAGGAGTAAAGCTTCGATGCTCACCGTCCCCGTGCCATCGGGGTGGGGGAGGAGGAGGGTGCCGTAGCCGGCTACGGTGTTCGTTTCCACATAATTGTAATTGGAGCTGGCGGGCACATGGTCGAGGCCGAAGGCTTGCACTGTCATGAGATAATTGCCCGGGATGTTGATTTCAGTATTCCAGGTATCTGCGTAATTCAATGGGAACTTCAGGTAATAAATGGGCTCCTCATACACGCTTACCACACCTAAAAAGGAGATGGTGTCATTTGGCCCCCCTGTGAGTGATTGCGCTGGCAGGGTCACCGAGGAGGTGATCCGGCCCAATGTTGTATAGCCGTCGTCTGCCAGTTGCTCGTAAAAATTGACATTTTGTGGCGCTACGCCCAACGCCAAACTACTGCTGTAGTCCACCAGGTTGGCATTGGGGAAAAGCGGTTCCGACACGGGGCTTTTTGTATAGTCAAAGGGCGCGGTCAATGCCTGGCCGCTGAAGTCCCAGATCACGTCAGCACCTTCTGTGGGCAGCGAAACACCATCTTTGGCCATGGCCCAGTTCTGAACCGTCCCGCCGTCGGAGGTTAAATTATAATCCTGGCGTTCGATAGTGATTTGCGCAAAAATTTTCGAAGCGAAAAGGAAAGCGAGCAGGAGTAAAGTTGATGGTTTCATAACAAAGGGTTGAATGATGAAAAGATATTGGGGGAGAACAACTCCTTTTACTGAGCCGCTTAACCCCCTGTGTCAACCCCTTATGTCAGCGGAGAAAAAAGGTCAATGATTTTTTTGATTTTTTTTAAAAATCTCACCGGTTCAACACGAACCCCGCCCAAAGAAACGGGCTGGGGTATTTCCGGCGCAGTTCGGCCTGTGCGTTTCGGAAGGCGGCCGGGATATCCATGCCTTCTTCCAGCCAATTATAATAAAAGGCCGTCATCAGCTCCTGTGTCTGGAAATCGGGGACTTGCCAGAGCGACATGAGGACGTATTTTGCGCCGGCAAATTTAAAGGCCCGTTGCAGCCCGTACACCCCTTCGTTGCCCCGGATGTCGCCCAGGCCGGTCTCGCAGGCGGAGAGCACGACGAGTTCTGTCTGTGACAAATCCAGCTGGGCGATTTCGTAGGCGGTGAGGATGCCGTCGTCAGCGCCGGGGCGGATGGGTTCGCCGTTTTTCCAGGCGTAATTTCCTCCGGCGAGGATGAGGCCGGAGCGTATCATTGGGTGCTCCGAGCTTTGGAACCCCGCACCATTTTCCGCCGTTTCTTCTGGGCTTGGGAAAAAATAACCGTGCGTCGCCAGGTGCAGGATGCGGGGTGATGGCTGGCTGCTACCCAGTTTTTTGACGGCCTCCTCACTGCCTTCCGGCCCGGTGTATAAAGTGGTTGGGATGCCGGCCCCTTCTGTCAGAAGGCCGATGGCCTCGATTTCGGTTTTAGTCCAGCTGAGGTAGTCCCATTTTTCGCCCCGAAGGCGGAGGGTGGTACTGTCCGCCGGTGCTGCATTCCGGCCGGCCAGGCCCTGCGAAGGGTAAGTAGCGCTGCCCGCTAAATTTTCCGAAGGGCTGTCCGGGCCGTACTCGATGCCGCCGAAAAGTTCCGCACTACCCACTGCGGCGACAACCTGGCCGGGCATCGCCAACTGCCGGGTGCTGCCCATTTTTATTAGTTGGAAACGGCCGCCCAGCACCGCTCCGTTTTCGTTTTGGATGGCTTCCAGGTTTAGCCGGTGGAGCAGTCCGGTGGGGGAGTAGTAAACGGTTCTGGCGCCACTCAAAGCAGTTTCCAGGGGTTGCCAAAGGAGCGCGTAGAGCGAACTACCGGGCTGGTTTTGGCCAAAAAGATAAAGCTGGTTGATGCTTTGGATGCGGCCGCCTCTTTCCCCTTCCAGCAATCCGGCCAAATCCCTTTCCTCGAAAAGCGGCACAAAATCGGGGAATTCCGACCCGGCTCTCAGCACAATGGCGGCGTACCTGATGTTGTCCGTCATTTGGCCTGCGGCAAAAAAATTATAGTGGATGAACTCCAGGGCGGCCTCGCCTGGCTGTAGGTTTTGTTGCACCTCCTGCCACGTCACCTGCTGAAAGATTTCACGATAGCCCGTTGCCGAAGCCACCAGTTTTTTCTCGATTGCGTTGGCCAGTTCCTCCATTTCGGCGATGCCGGAACGGGCGGCAGGCGGTTTGGCATACTCGGCTGCGAGGGCAGTTTGCAGCGCGGCGAGTTCCTCGTATTGTGCAGAGAGGGTGGGGTCCTGAATACTGAATTTTTTCACCCGGCTGGCGTTCTCAAGCAGGTAGCCTTTGTAAAAAATGGCATCGTCGAAAGCCTCCGCCGTGGCCGCTCCGCGCGTTGGCCGCAGCTTTTCCAACGTGGAAAAATATTGGTTGAAATAATCGGAAAAAAGGGGCAGATAGGCCGCCATTTCGCTTTCCGTCAGGTGTTGCGCGCCTCGGGCAATGATGCGTTTTTGCCACGTTCCCATCTTGCGGAGCAGGGCGAGCGCCTCCTCGTGTTCACCTGTTTTTGCTTTTAGCGAAATCAGCCCGTTCAGGCAGTTCGTATATTCGAGGGTTTCCTTTCCGCTTGCGTTTTCAAAAATCTCCAGCCCCTGCCGGAAATATTGCTCCGCTTCGGCATAATGGCCCAGCGTCAATTTCAGGTGCGCCAGATTCATCAGGCTTACGGCATAGCCTGGATGGCCCGTTCCAAAGTTTTTTTCCAGCAGCTCCAGCACCTCTTCCATCATTGGTTCGGCCTCGGCGTATTTTCCTTGCTCTTCGTACAGCATAGACAGGTTCTGCATAATGCTCATGGTGAAATAATGGCCTTTGCCCACCGTATTTTCCAGGATGCCAAGCGCCTGCTCCGAGTAGTTTTCAGCCTGAGCCAAATCGCCGGCCATGTAATAGTTGCCCGCCAGGTTCGCCAGGCTTGCGCCGTATTTTGGGTGCGTTTTTCCGAAATTTTTTTCTTGTATTTCCTTGCATTCGAGGTAAAGCGGCCTGGCTTTTTCAAAATTGCCCATTCGGGTGTAAAGGTTTGCCAAGCCCTCCGCATTTTGGGCATAGGCGGTACTGGCCTTGCCCTTCGTCTTCACCGTGATTTCCATGGATTCTACGAGCAGCGCTTCGGCCTTGCTAAAATCGTTGAGCAGCTGGTAGTTGATGGCAAAATCGAGGAGGCAGGCAGCGTAGGCCGGGTGAGTTGTACCGACAGTTTCGGCCAGCGCCGATTTCGCTTTCGTGAAATAGCCCTCGGCCGCCGGGTAGTCGCCCATGCGGTTGAAAATCATGGCGAGGCTTTGCAGGTTTTCGGCATAGCTGCGGCCGTCTGTTTTTTGCATATCTTCCCGCAGCTTCAAACTCTGCTCAGTAGTGGTTTTGGCCCTGACAATGTCGCCTTCCGCAAAATAGAAATGGCTGAAATCACTCAGTAGGGTGGCATACTCCATCCCCGAATCGCGGCCCGATTCCGTTAAAATGGTTTTTGCTTCAAGCAAAAGAGCCTCTCCCTTTTCAGGGTCGCCCAATTGCCCTAAGGCCTTGCCCAGGCCGGCGAGGCACCGGATGTTTTCGGGGCTTGCCCGGCCCACTGCCGCTTCCCGGATTTCGATTGATTTCTGGAATAAAGGTACGCTTTCGTCAAACCGGCCCAGCAAAAACAAGGCCAGTCCACGGCGGTAAAGGCACGAAGCATAAGCTGGGTTTGCTTCGCCAAAATTGGACAGTGCCAGCGCTTCGGCAGATTGGATAGTGGCCAGTGCGGCTTCCAGCGCTTCGGCATTTTTTTGGGCTTCAAATTGGGCGAGCAAGCTGTCCAATTTGCTGGTTGAAGTTTTTTGCGAAAGCAAGAGAAGGGGAAGAAACAGGAAAAAAAGGCAAGAGCATCGCGATTTCATCTAATGAAAATTTTTACCTATAGCTTTCAGCTTTTCTATCAGCCCTCGCTATAACATGACGTCCCTCCAAAGCTCATAAGCAGATTTTTCTGAAAGTCCAGAAGGGGCAGAACTCCGGCAAAGGAGCATGAGTGCCCCGGGCTGTGGGCTGAGCGGCAAGTTAAGATTAATTTCGATTTTCCGGAGCAGCTTCACAGGGGAGTACAGGGCAATCGCATTTAAAAAAGTATTCTTCATCTCCCCCAGGCACGAACGTGGGAAGGCGCTCCACTTCTGGAATGTTTGGATAATCCATGAAGAAAACCTCGCCTTGAATTGTAGCCAAAAAGCCATAAGGCCGATTATCCCTGCTATTGCAGCCAAGCAACAGCGAAAGCCCGGTAGCCTCTCCCTGGCAATCCGCCTTTAGCAGGTTTGGCGTTAAAAAACGGCCCTTACAAAGCCTTCATTTGCCAGGCCAGCAGAAAACCTGTCTGAGCCACGAAGCAGCTAAAAGAAGCCTAAAGCGGCACGAGCGCGAAGCAAAAAAAAGTGATGAACTGAACCAGATGGCGAGTTTGTTTTCTGCAGAACCCCAGGCGGGCCGTTTTAGCCAAAGCTGCGCAGGCGGCGGCTTTTTTGGTTCGTTTTTTGGCCGCCCAAAAAATGAACGAAGGAGATCAGGCAAAATCCAGGAGGCCCGATGATTAACAAAGCATAAAATCAAATGCGATTGCCCTGACAGGGGAGTACAGGGCAATCGCATTTAGATTGACCGGCCATAGAAGGGAAAATCATTTTAATGTGATTGGCTTGAGGAGGTTATGCCCATTCACTCCATCATTGTCAAAGCCCGTTTTGCTTGCCGCCTGAACGCATGTGCCGGACTTGCCGAGATATCCGCAAAGGTTTTTTTTGCACTTCCATCATCTCCGGACAGCAGAAAAGCCAGGCCCCGGTACCATTCCAGCAGGCCAGTGCCGGCCAGGTTTTGGTTTTTAATCTGGCCAAAATAGCGCAGTGCTTCATCGCCCTCGCCCCGCTCCAGGAGGCAATAGCCTTTCAGGAAAAAAAGCGTGTCATTAGTGGGCATTTTCCTTTCCAGTAATTGTAGGCGGGCATAGGATTTTGAAAACTCACCCTGCTGCAAAAGCTCGTCTACCTGCCGGAACGGCTCGCTTACTTGCAGTCCTTCTGGCGGGTAGACGCTGTACCACACGGCATCCAGGAGCGCCTGCCGGGCGGTATCGGTAGAAGAGCCGCTACCCCTCAGCTGGGGGGCGGGAATTGGGGTATAAGCATTTTCATCAGGCTGTTGCTGTGCGATGGGGCCGCCTGGCCGGCCCGTTGTTTTTTCTTCCGCTGTTTCCTGCGATGAAGGTTGGCCGGCCTCGGCTTTCGTTGGCGCCTGCTTAAGCGGATCAACCGGTGGCATCTCGACAGGAGGAATGGCCTCAGGCGGTGGGGGCGCCCCTTCTTTTTGGAAATAAAGCAAAGCCACGGCGAGCAATCCCGCCAAAACCAGCGCCGGCCACCAAGGGTACTTTGGCCATTTTGGCCTCGCAGGCGGCAGCTCGTGGAGCGCTTCTTTCACCCGTTCGGCCAGGGCCGCCATTTCGATGTCCTCAGTCAGTTGGCGCATAAAATTTACCTCTTCGGCCAGCGCCGGGTTGCGCTCCAGTTCTGCTTCAAAAGCCGCCCGCTCTTCGGCAGTCATTTCGTCGGCCACGTATTTTTCGATGTTGTTCACTTTCCTACCCTTTCATTTTTTGTAAAACAGTATTTTCAAAATGCCGCTTTGATGCCTGCCTCCCTCGCCGTTTTAGCCAGTTTTTTCAAACACTGCTCCCGCTTGCTTTTCAGGGAAGCAACAGTGGCGTAGGGCGTCAGTTTTTCCGAAACCACTTCCCGATCTTTTTTATGTTCAAAATATTTGAGCAACAGCACCTCACGGCAATCTTCGCCCAAACGGCTGAGCAGCTCTTTCACTATGTATGCCCGTTCCTTGTTTTTCAAATATATTTCCGGGTCGAAATCGGATGGAGCGGCCACATTTTCCAATAATTCAGTCTGCGGTTTTTTTGAACGCGCCCGGTTGGCGGCCAGCTTTTTGGCAACGCCCAAAGTATATGCCGCCGGGTGAAAGCCCATGAACTGGAAAGTGCCTTTTCGAATGGCCAGCAATGTGGCTAAAATGGCATCGTTGAGCATTTCCTCTGAATCCTGGCCGTTCAGCCCTGCTTCCCTGGCTATACGTCTCACGTCAGGGGCTACCTTGGCCGCCAATACCCGGATAGTGGATATATCGGCTTGCTCCAGGCGTGCAAAAAAGGCCTTTTTGAAATCTTCGGAAGGCGGGCTTCCCTGCGGTTCTTTCTCTCTGAATGTCATGGTCTTAAAAATGGTCAATGCTTCCCTGAAGTTTTTTTGCGCAAAATAGCGAAATAATTACCCCCTAATCTTAGACGGCAATGCTTTCTGGCCGCCTCGATCGCGCAGGTGATTTTTCAAAGGATTAAAAGGGCTCTCAATTACCCGATCACCCTGTCCACCAGCTCCTGCGCTTCGGCCTGCAACTGGCGCAGGTGTTCCTCCCCCTTAAAGCTCTCGGCGTAGATCTTATAAATCTCCTCCGTCCCCGATGGGCGGGCGGCGAACCAGCCGCTGGCAGTCACAGCTTTGAGGCCGCCAATGGCCGCGCCGTTACCTGGCGCATTGGTGAGAATGGCCTCGATCTTTTCTCCGGCGAGCTCGGAAGAGGTAACCTGCTCCGGCGATAATTTCTTGAGCTTCTCCTTCTGGGCGGGCGTGGCCGGGGCATCGATCCGGCCATAGGCGGGCTCGCCGAATTCCTGGGTGAAACCCCGGTATATCTCGCCCGGGTCTTTGCCCGTACGCGCAGTGATCTCCCCGGCGAGCAGGGCAGCGATGATGCCGTCTTTGTCGGTCGACCATACCTTCCCCTGCCTGTCGAGGAAAGAAGCCCCGGCGCTCTCCTCGCCGCCGAAGCCCAGCGACCCGTCGAACAGCCCGTCGACGAACCATTTGAAACCCACGGGCACTTCAACGAGCCTTCGGCCCAGCTTCGCGGCTACCCGGTCGATCATCTGGCTGCTGACGAGCGTTTTGCCGATGCCGGTATCGGGTTTCCAGTTGGGGCGGTTCCGGAACAGGTAATCGATGGCTACGGCCAGATAGTGGTTGGGCTGCATCAGCCCTGTGCTGCGCGTGACGATGCCGTGGCGGTCGTGGTCGGTATCGCAGGCGAAAGCGACGGTGTAGCTGTCTTTCAGCCCAATGAGGCGCTGCATGGCGTAAGCAGAGGAGGGGTCCATGCGGATCTTGCCGTCCCAGTCGAGCGACATGAAGCGAAAGGTGGGGTCAACTTCGGTGCTGGCCACCCTGAGGTTGAGCCGGTAATGATCTGCAATATGCCCCCAATAGTGGACGCCGGCGCCGCCAAGCGGGTCGACGCCCATGGCCAGGCCTGCCGAGCGGATGGCGTCCATGTCGATCACCTGCCCGATTCCGCGGACGTAAGCGCCCAGGAAGTCGTAACGTTGGGTGTCCGGCGCCTTTAGCGCCTGCGGCAAGGGGATGCGCTTCACGTCGCGCAGCCCTTTTTCCAGCAGCTCATTAGCTTTTGCTTCGATCCAGGCGGTGACATTGCCTTCGGCGGGGCCGCCATTCGTCATATTGTATTTGAAGCCTCCATCCTCAGGCGGGTTATGGGAGGGGGTGATGACGATGCCATCGGCCAGGCCGTTGGAACGGCCGCGGTTATAGGCGATGATGGCCTGGCTCACCGCTGGCGTAGGCGTGTATTCATCGCCGGCAGCGATCATCGTCGCTACGCCGTTGGCGGCCAGCACTTCCAGTGCCGTGGCCTGTGCAGGTTCGGACAGAGGGTGAGTATCGATGCCCATGAATACGGGGCCGCTGATGCCCTCTTTCTGGCGGTACAGGCAAATGGCCTGCGTAATGGCAAGGATATGCTGTTCATTAAAAGACCCTTTCAGCGACGAGCCCCGGTGGCCTGAGGTGCCGAAGGCAACGCGTTGTTCCGGTACAGTTGGGTCGGGAAGTTCGGTGAAGTAAGCGGTGATGAGCCGGGGGATATTTACCAGTTGATCGGGAGCGGCGATATGGCCGGCCTGGGGATGCACTTTCATGAATATACTTTGTTTTTCGTTTGAACGGGCTCTAAATTTAAGCTAATGTTGCGACATACGCCCTTTCTGCAGGCTGAAAACATAGCCTATCCGGATTTGTTTTCCATACGGCATTCTCCTAGCTTTGCAGCATGATCGAAATCGGAAAATACAATACCCTGCGCGCCGCCCGCCGCATCGCCCATGGCATGGTGCTCCAGGATGAAGAAGGGGATGACGTATTGCTTCCCAATAAATACGTGCCGGAAGGCCTGGCGCCCGGCGACGACATCGACGTTTTCGTATACACCGATTCCAACGACTGGCCCATTGCCACCACCCGCCGCCCGCTGGCGTTGGTGGGAGAAATCGCTTACCTTCAAGCCAAAGAGATCACGCCTATCGGCGCCTTTATGGATTGGGGCCTGGAGAAAGACCTTTTTGTCCCATTCTCCGAGCAAAGCCAGAAAATGACGACGGGCAAGCGCTATTTCGTCTATTTATACCTCGATGAGCAGACCGACCGGGTAGCTGCTTCCAGCAAACTCGGCAAATACCTGGAAAAGGAAGCCACTGGCCTGGAGCCCGGACAGGAAGTGCAGTTGCTCATCGGCCCGGAATCAGAGCTGGGCTTTACGGCCTTTATCGACAACCGCTACCGGGGGCTGCTGTACAAGAGCGAATACTTCCAGGAACTCCACCCTGGCATGCACATTAAGGGTTATGTCAAAACCATTCGCCCCGACGGCAAGGCCGACCTCAGCCTACAGCAGCAGGGTTATCTCCATGCCGTCCCCCTTCAGGCCGAACAGCTGCTGGAGGCCCTGAAAAAGAACGGCGGCTTCCTGCCCCTCACCGACAAGAGCGGCCCCGAAGAAGTCGCTTCCCTCCTGAAAATGAGCAAAAAAGCCTTTAAAAAAGCCATTGGCGCCCTGTACAAGCAACGCCTCGTCCGCCTGGAGGAAGATGGCGTGCATCTGGTGTAAGGCAAGGTTAAAGGTTAAAGGGACAAGGTTAAAGGGGCAAGGTTAAAGGGACAAAGACAACCAATGCCGCAGCGGCGGAGCCGGCCATCTCGCCCAAAGGGCGGATGAGCATCAACAGGGATGCCCCCTCGTCCCTATCGCCCAAAGGGCGTTAACACAACAGCCACGGGCAGCGCCCGTGGACAAAATGCCGTAGCGGCGGAGCCTCCGGACAAGGTTAAAGGGGCAAGAGCTCCTGGGGGTACCCTGTACCTCATACCCTCGGCCACTCCCAATCTGCCGCCTTTTATCTCAAAGTGGTAAAATGTGGGCGAAAACATCTTCTTTTTATCTCCTTTTTGAATATATATTTGTCATTATATTGATGATAAAGCACTTTTTTTTCGCTCCCGTGTGGGAGGTGGGGAACTTTTTTTAATAAAATGGTGGTAAAAAGTGGTAAAATGTGTCAAAAAGTAATACTTTTGAATACATATAAGGTATAAAAGTGAATAACCCACAGCTATTAGGCGAATATGAGTGCAAGATCGACGCCAAGGGGCGCATGCGGATCCCGAGCGGGCTCATTGCTCAGCTGGGAGAAGGGCAGGCTCATAACTTCGTCATAAACAGAGGGTTTGAGAAATGCCTTATGGTCTACCCGGAAGTAGTCTGGGAGCGTATATCTAACGAGGTGAACCAGTTGAACCTCTACAACAAGAAGAACCGCGATTTCGTGCGGTATTTTTACCGCGGGGCGCAAAAGGTGTCCCTCGACAGTGCCGACCGCATTCTCGTCTCCAAGCGCCTGCTGGAATATGCAGGCATACAGAATGACGTGATCCTGTCGGCTTACAACGACAGAATTGAAATGTGGGCAAACGACCAGTACGAGCAACTCATCGACGAAGAGCCGACGGATTTCTCTGACCTGGCGGAAGACGTACTGGGCAAGGTGAACGGAAAGCCGGAGATGTGATGGCCTACCACCTGCCCGTACTGGCAACCGAAAGCGTCGACGCGCTGGCCATCAGGCCGGATGGCGTATACGTAGATGCCACCTTCGGCGGCGGCGGCCACTCCCGCCTCATCCTCGAACGCCTGGGCCCCCAGGGCCGGCTATTGGGCTTCGACCAGGATGAAGACGCGAAGGCCAATGTGCCGGATGACGGGCGGTTCATTTTCGTCCATCACAACTTCCGCCTCCTGAAACGCTTCCTCCGCCTGCACGGCATTGAGGAGGTGGACGGCATCCTGGCCGACCTGGGCGTTTCTTCCCACCAGTTGGATGTAGCCGAAAGAGGCTTCTCCTATAGATTTGAGGCAAACCTGGATATGCGGATGAACCGGCAAGGGGGCAATACCGCTGCTCACGTGCTCAATACTTATGAGCCGGAAGCACTGCAGGAAATGTTTAGCAGGTACGGCGAAGTGCGCAATGCCCGAAGCCTGGCACAGCGCATCTTCGCTGAACGCCATCACCGGCCCATTCAAACCGCCGGCGATTTCCTGGCCATCGTCGAGCCGCTGGTGCGCGGCCACCGCGCCCGCTATCTCTCCCAGGTGTTCCAGGCCCTGCGCATCGAAGTGAACGACGAGATGGGCGCCCTGGAAGGCCTGCTGCAACAGGCGCTGGAGACACTCCGGCCCGGCGGAAGGCTAGCCGTCATCGCCTACCACTCAGTGGAGGACCGTTTGGTGAAGAACTTCCTCAAAACCGGGAATATAGACGGGAGGGTGGAAAAGGATTATTACGGCAACATCTACCGCCCTTTCGGGCTGCTTTCCAGAAAGGCCATCCAGCCTTCTGAAGAAGAGTCTGCCCGCAACCCGCGCGCCCGAAGTGCCAAGCTGAGGGTAGGAGAAAAGGACAGTAGCAGCGGAGCTGCCATCTCGCCCAAAGGGCGATAATGTAAAAGCCACGGGCAACGCCCGTGGACAAAGGACAGTAGCAGCGGAGCTGCCATCTCGCCCAAAGGGCGATAATGTAAAAACCACGGCAACGCCCGTGCATAACAAACGACATGGTAATAAAGGATCTGAGGTCGATGTTCGATGTAGGCGCTTGGGCTTCCAAGCTCCTCAACAACCTGCCTTTTGTCCTTTTTCTGGGGTTTCTGGGCACGCTTTACATTGCTAATGCCCACCTGGCGGAGCGCAATGTGCGGGAAATTCAGCTGCTGCAGAAAGAAATAAAAGAGATGCGCTGGTATTACATGTCGTTGGTCGCCGACAATATGTACAATGCCAAGCGGTCGGAAGTGGGGCGCCGGGTCCGTGAAGAGGGGCTGCGGCCTTCATCAGAAGCCCCTAAGCGGGTCATTGTAGAAGAAGAATAAGCAAAAGCAGAATAACAATACAATGGACGTTAAGAACGAAGTGCTTTACAGGGTTTACTTCCTGCTGTTCGGCCTCGTCGTACCGGCGTCCATCGTATTGATGTATAAAACGGCCGTGATCGCATTCGTAGACGGCGAAAAGTGGCGCGACCGTGGAAGGGACAACTACCTGGAATACCGGACAGTGGAAGCGGACCGGGGCAATATCCTCGCTGATGACGGAAGCCTGCTGGCCACGTCCATACCGTATTTCAACCTGTATTTCGACCCGCTTGCCTCTTCCGATGAAGATTTTAACAAAAACCTGGATACCCTCGCGCAGTGCCTGGCGACTTATGTCCTCGACGACTATACGGCAGGTGGCGCCCGGAAATTCCTGGAAGATCTGCGGGCCGCCGGCGACCGCCACGTGGTGCTGAAACGCAAGGTGTCCTTTGCAGAGAAAAAGTTCATTGAGGATTTTCCTTTGTTCCGCCTGGGCCGCTTCAAAGGCGGGTTTATCGCCGAAAAGGCCAGCGAGCGCAAGCGCCCCTTCGGATTGCTGGCCCAACGCTCTATCGGTTATGTGCGGGAGAACGCCAAACCCGTAGGGCTGGAAGGGCAGTACGACCATATATTAGGCGGCGAACCCGGCCAGAACCTGATGATCTGCGTCGACCCACGCGCCGACCTGTGGATGCCGGTCGACGACCTGACCCTCATCGAACCGGTGAGCGGCAGTGATATCGTTACAACGCTGGATATCGACATTCAGGATATCACCGAGGAAGCGCTGCTGCGCGCCGTAAACTACCACGATGCCGAATGGGGTACCGCAGTGGTGATGGAGGTAGAGACCGGCGCCATCAAAGCTATCGCCAACCTGGGCCGCACAGATGAAGGATGGTGGGAAACCTACAACTTCGCCGTGGGCGCTGCCGTAGAACCCGGGTCCACCTTCAAAGCAGCTTCTCTGATGGCGCTGCTGGAAGATGGTTATGTCAAGCTCGACGACTCCATCCGCATTGAGCACGGCCGCACTACCTTCTACGAAGAGGTGATGGAAGATGCTTCGCCCTACAGCCCCAAGCTGGATACCATACGGGTGCGCGATGCTTTCGTGATCTCCTCCAACGTTGGCGTGGCGAAAATGATTCAGGGGAACTACGGTGTAAAAACGAATAGCGATGACGGCCCCGCCCGCTTTATCCGCCGGCTGAAAGAGTTCAATCTCAATATGCCTACGGGTATAGAGATCGGCGGGGAAGCCAACCCCTATATCAAAGAAGCCTTCAGCGAAAAGGATGAATGGAGCGGGACGACTTTGCCCTGGATGTCTATCGGGTATGAGATGAAGATCACGCCCCTGCAACTGCTGACT
Organism: Lewinellaceae bacterium; assembly: GCA_020636255.1. Lineage (GTDB taxonomy): Bacteria > Bacteroidota > Bacteroidia > Chitinophagales > Saprospiraceae > JACJYE01. The sequence goes on along the minus strand of JACJYE010000002.1, from coordinate 402,234 downwards.
TTTTACAACTCTATAGCGGGCGGCGGCAAGATGATGAAACCCTATCTGGTCTCCGAAGTGCAGCGCTTTGGAGAAACGGTGGAAACCTTCCGCCCGACCGTGATCTCCCGCCGGATCGCCTCTGAAAAGACGATCTCTAAAGTCCAGGAACTGCTGCAATCAGTGGTGGAAGAAGATAGGGGGACGGCCCACAAGCTACAGAGCAACCGCTATCGCTTTGCGGGCAAGACGGGCACGGCACAGGTGAATTATTCCAGAGGCAACCGGGGGCGGCGAATCGGTGGTTACCGGGCTTCTTTCGTCGGGTATTTTCCCGTGGAACACCCGATCTACTCCTGCATCGTCGTCATCAACAAACCCCGGAGAGGCGGGATATACGGCAGCGACGTAGCTGGCCCGGTCTTCAGAGAGATCGCCGATAATATCTATGTTTCCAAGCCGGAGCTCCATCGCCCGATCAATGCCGGGGCCAGGCCTGCGCTCGTAGCCGAAAACCTGCCGGGTTTCAGCATCGGCGGAAAGGAAGATATCAATACGGTACTCGGATACCTCGGTATAAAGCATTACGGCGACCCTTCAACAGAACTGGCCGTATTGCGGCCTCAGTCGGATAGCTTGCTGCTGGAAATGCGGACACTTCCCGACGGGCAGGTGCCCAATGTCGTAGGCCTTGGCCTGCGCGATGCCGTCTATGTTCTGGAAAATCTGGGGCTGAATGTGGATGTAGAGGGGTTCGGTAAAGTTTCCCGCCAGTCTATTCTGCCGGGGACCCGGGCCCGAGGACAAAACATAAGGCTTTATCTGAGATAAAGAGCATTCCCCTGCGCTACCCCCCGCGCTATGAAACACTTCAAAGATCAGGCTATTGGCCTTTAGCCATAGGCTATGGGCGGTGTGTTCTCCCCTCCGGCAGCCAACAGGCAGGTGGGGCCATCGCACATAACCTGGCCACGAACGCCTAAAATATATACAGCAGGTTCGTATGCAGCTGAAAGAATTACTAGGCCGGGCCGACATGACAGATTCTAAAGGGGATCTGTCGATACCGGTGCAACAGATAGCGTTTGACTCCCGGAAAGTGGCGCCTGGCAGCGTTTTTGTCGCAGTCAGGGGAACCCAGGTGGATGGCCATAGCTTCATCGGCAAGGCCATCGGGCAGGGCGCTGTTGCCATCGTGGCAGAGCAACTGCCGGCAGATCGCCCCGAGGGTGTCACATTCATCCAGGTGGCCGATAGTGCAACGGCACTCGGCAGGATGGCCAGCCGCTTTTTTGGCGAGCCGTCACGGCAATTGAAATTGGTGGGCGTAACCGGTACCAACGGCAAAACGACAACTGCCACCTTACTGCACGAACTGTTCTCCGCAATGGGCTACAAAGCCGGCCTGCTTTCAACGGTCTGCAACAAGGTGGGCCGGGAATCCCTGCCGGCGGCCTATACGACCCCGGATGCGGTGGCCGTACAGAGCCTGCTGCACGATATGGTGGATGCGGGGTGTGATTACGCTTTCATGGAAGTGAGCTCCCATGCTGCGCATCAGAAACGCATCGAAGGGCTGCACTTCGCCGGTGGTATTTTTACCAATATCACACACGACCACCTCGACTATCACAAGACATTTCGAGCTTATATAGAAGCTAAAAAAACGTTCTTTGACATTTTGCCCAAAACTGCCTTCGCCCTCGTCAATATCGACGACAAACGGGGTAGCGTGATGGTACAGAATACCAGGGCAAAGAAGTATACCTACAGCCTGCAGGCCATGGCCAGCTTCCGGGCGAGGCTGCTGGAAAACAGCATTACCGGCCTCCATCTCGAATTCGGGGGGCGGGAGTTTTTCAGCCGCCTTATCGGAGAGTTCAACGCCTACAACCTGCTGGCCGTTTACGGCGCCGCTATCCTGCTCGGCCAGGATGAAATGGAGGTGCTCACGGCCCTGAGCCAGCTCGGCGCAGTAGAAGGGCGGTTCGACTATGTGGCAGGCCCTCAAAGCCGCCGAATAGGGATCGTCGATTACGCCCATACGCCCGATGCACTGGAGAAGGTGCTCAATACCATCCACCAGTTCAGGCAAGGCGACACCCGCGTCATCACGGTAGTCGGCTGTGGCGGCGACCGCGACAGGGCCAAGCGGCCCCGAATGGCCAGGGCCGCCTGCGACTACAGCGACCAGGTGGTGCTCACTTCCGATAACCCGCGAAGTGAGGACCCGGAAGCGATCATCGCCGAAATGCAACAAGGTATACCTCCCAATGCCGTAGGCAAAGTATTGTCCATCACCAACCGCAGGGAAGCGATCCGCACAGCCTGCCGGCTGGCCAGAGATGGCGATGTCATCCTGGTTGCAGGAAAAGGGCACGAGAAGTATCAGGAAATCAAAGGTGTACGCTATCCCTTCGACGACAAGGAGGTACTGGCGGAAGCCCTGGCCGGAGCATAATGCCGGTTCTCCAGCTTCTTTTGCCTGCTCTATTGAGAAAGCCGCGCTTTGCGCCGGGGAATTCATAATTTTGGGGCCTTAATAAAGCCCACAAAACTACCAACATGCTGATCAAACTTGTTGAATGGCTTACTGAAACCTTCGGCCACATAAAAGGCGCCGGCCTTTTTCAGTACATCACCTTCCGCGCCGGCATCGCCGCAATACTTTCCCTGGTGATCTCCCTCATCTTTGGCGGGCGCATCATCCGCCTGCTGCAACGTATGCAGGTGGGAGAACATGTACGCGACCTCGGCCTGGCCGGCCAGAAGGAAAAGGAAGGGACTCCGACTATGGGAGGTGTGATCATCATTATGGCCATACTCATTCCCTGCCTGCTCATGGCCGACCTGGACAACGTCTACATCATGCTCATGGTGGTCAGCACTATCTGGATGGCAGCCATAGGCTTCGTCGATGACTATATTAAGGTGTTCCGGAAGAATAAGCAGGGGCTGCGTGGCATCTTCAAGGTGCTGGGCCAGATAGGCCTGGGGTTGTTCATCGCCCTCACTATGATCGTCAACGACAACGTCGTGGTGCGCATGGAAGTCGAAGAAGCGGAAAGCCTGGGCTATACGGAAATGATCGGGGATACGATCAGCATCCCGATAGAGGTCCAGCCGCTGGAAGTGGCCGTGGAAAAAGGGGATTATAAAACCAACCTCACCAACATCCCTTTCCTGAAAGGCAACCGCTTCGACTATGCCTGGGTATTGCCCATCGCTTCGTCAAAAGCGGCGCATCTGGTGTGGATCATATTCGTCCCTCTGGTCATTTTTGTGGTGACAGCCGTGTCCAATGCCGCTAACCTCACAGATGGGATCGACGGCCTGGCGACGGGGGTTTCCGGGATCATCGGGGCTACCCTCGGTATCTTTGCCTATGTTTCCGGTAATGCCATCGCCGCCAATTACCTGCAGATACTGCACCTTCCAGGTACCGGTGAACTGGTGATCTTCGCCGCCTGCTTTGTCGGGGCATGTATAGGCTTCCTGTGGTATAATGCCAACCCCGCACAGGTGTTTATGGGAGATACCGGCAGCCTGACCCTCGGCGGCATCATCGCCGCCCTGAGTATCCTGCTGCGTAAAGAATTGCTGATCCCGATCCTCTGCGGCATTTTTCTGGTAGAAAACCTCTCCGTCGTCCTGCAGGTGTCCTACTTCAAATACACCAAGCGGAAATACGGAGAAGGGCGGCGCATCTTCCTGATGTCGCCTCTACACCACCACTTCCAGAAAAAAGGCATGGCCGAAGCCAAGATCGTCACCCGCTTCTGGATAGTGGGGATACTGTTGGCCGTTTTTACCATCATTACGCTGAAGATCAGGTGAGAAGGAAAAATTCGGATGGCGTATAACTATAACAACCACATGAACCTCGTAGTCCTCGGAGCCGGAGAAAGCGGCGTAGGCGCAGCCATACTGGCAAAACAAAAAGGGCATAATGTATTCGTCTCCGACAAAGGGGCGATAAGCGAAAAGTACCAACGCGAACTGGAAAGCCACGGCATAGCGTATGAGCAACAGCAGCACAGCTGGGAGCGCATCGCACAGGCCGATGAGGCGGTGAAGAGCCCCGGCATACCGGACCGCGTACCGATCATACAGCAACTGGTGGGCAAAGGCGTACCAGTGATCTCTGAAATTGAATTTGCGGGCCGTTATACGACGGCGAAACTGATGGGCATTACCGGTAGCAACGGTAAAACGACGACCACCAAACTGGCGTTCCACCTGCTGGCCACGGCCGGCCTGGATGTCGCCATGGCTGGCAATGTCGGCAACAGCTTCGCACGGATCGTAAGTGAGGAACAGCACGACTACTACGTACTGGAACTCAGCAGCTTCCAGCTGGATGGCATCGATACGTTCAGGCCGGACATCGCCATGCTGCTCAATATCACGCCGGACCACCTCGACCGGTACGATTACGAGATGCAAAACTATATCCGGTCGAAGTTCCGCATCGCTAAGGCACAGCGCCCCGAAGATTTTCTCCTCTACAATGCCGAGGATGAGAACATCGGTACGTATATGCAGCAGCATAGCCTGCTGCCGGCGCTGGAACCGATAAGCAGCCGGATGATCGACGGGCAACTGCTGCATGTTGGCGGCAGTACCTTCGACATGGCGCAGAGCAGCCTGCGGGGGCGGCACAACTACATGAACGCCCTCTTTGCTATACGGGCAGCCATGCTCTGGGGCGCCGGCAATGAGGCGATACAACGGGGGCTCGGTACTTTCGCCACCGTTGAGCACCGCATGGAAAGTGTCGCTGTCATCAATGGAGTAGAGTACATCAACGACAGCAAGGCCACTAACGTCGATGCCGTCTTTTACGCCCTGGAAGCCATGACACGGCCCACCGTCTGGATCGCCGGCGGGCAGGATAAGGGCAATGATTACGGCCCGTTGATGGAGCTGGTAAGAACGAAAGTCCGGCTTATGATATGCCTGGGCGTTGACAATAAGAAACTGATCGATACCTTCGGTGGTATCGTCACTGCCATAGAGGAAGCGCGAAGCGCGGAAGAGGCGGTGAGCAAGGCGGCGCAACTTGCCCAGGCAGGCGATGTGGTGCTCTTGTCACCGGCCTGTGCCAGCTTCGACCTCTTTAAAAATTACGAAGACCGCGGGCGGCAATTTAAGGAAGCTGTCCGGCAAAGAATAAAAGCGTAAATATGTCTTTAGGTCCGAGATTGTATGCAGAATTGAGGGGCGACCGAGCCATCTGGGCCATCATCGCGGTGCTGGCCATCTTTTCGGTATTGGTCGTCTACAGCTCGACGGGCACGCTGGCCTACCGCAGGCTGGCGGGCAATACCGAGGCTATCCTCATCAAGCACTTCATCATCGTGGCCGGGGGGCTGTTCCTGACATATCTGGCCCACCTGACCCACTACATGAAGTACTCGCGCTGGGCGCCTATACTGCTGGTGCTTTCCGTGCCGCTGTTGCTGTATACCATCGCTTTCGGTACCGACATCAACGATGCGCGCCGCTGGATCGAGGTGCCTTTTGTGGGGATTACTTTTCAGACGTCGGATTTTGCCAAGCTGTCCCTCATCATCTACGTGGCGCGGGAAATATCGTCGAAGCAGGACTATATCAAGGATTTCAACAGCGCATTTCTGCCGATCATCGTCCCGGTGCTCATCATCTGCGGGTTGATCGCTCCGGCCGACCTTTCGACGGCCATCCTGTTGTTCTTTACCTGCGTGGCTATGATGTTCGTTGGGCGTGTGGCCATACAGTATATCGTGCTGTTGTTGTTGCTGGGGGTCGTTGTGTTCGCCATGCTCATCCTGCTGGGCGAGTTTTTCCCGGATATCGTGCGCTCGGAAACCTGGGTCAGCCGCGTGCGGGAATTTATGGAAGAGCCGGATGGCGGTTACCAGGTGCAACAGGCCAAAATCGCCATGGCCAACGGCGGCTGGATGGGCCTTGGGCCGGGCAACAGCATACAACGCAATTATCTGCCATCGCCCTATTCGGATTTTATCTATGCCATAGTGGTGGAGGAATACGGCATACTGACGGGGTTCTTACTGATCCTGCTCTACGCCCTGTTGTTCTTCCGGGCTACGCGCCTGGTGACGAAAAGCCCCAAGGCTTTTGGCGCCATACTGGTCATAGGGCTCAGCATCAGCCTGGTGCTCCAGGCTTTCGTAAACATCGCCGTATCGGTGCATCTGGTGCCTGTTACAGGAGTAACATTACCCATGATCAGTATGGGGGGGACCAGCGTGTTGTTCACCTGTATATCCTTCGGGATCATCCTGAGCGTGAGCAAGTATATCGAATCGGTGAGCGAGTAAAGAAGTAAAAACAGCAGAATAAACAATAGTAAATTGAGATCCCAAAACCCAAATAACGGCAAATCTGATGACAAACTGCGCGTCATCATTTCCGGCGGCGGCACCGGCGGGCACATCTTCCCCGCCATCGCTATTGCCGATGCCATAAAACAGGAGCGCCCCGATGCGGAGATACTGTTCGTCGGGGCGAAGGGAAAGATGGAGATGGAAAAAGTCCCGAAAGCGGGATACCCTATAGAAGGGTTGTGGATCAGCGGTTTTCACCGCAAGTTGACATTGCGGAACCTCATGTTCCCACTAAAAGTGGCTATCAGCCTTGCAAAGGCCTGGCGCATCATCAGCCGGTTCCGGCCCGATGTCGTGGCCGGGGTGGGAGGGTTTGCCAGCGGGCCGTTACTGGATATTGCCAGCCGGCGTGGCATCCCGACGCTGATACAGGAACAGAATTCCTATGCTGGCGTGACCAACCGCCTGCTGGCCCGCAAGGTGGACAAAATCTGCGTGGCCTACCCGGGAATGGAGCGGTATTTTCCTGCTGAGAAGATCGTCCTGACGGGCAACCCAGTGCGGAAGGCCATCCAGGATAATACGGCCAGCAGGGCGGAAGGTGCGGCTTACTTCGGGTTTGACCCGGAGCGCCCCATTCTGTTCATCTTTGGCGGCAGCCTGGGGGCGAAATCCATCAACGAGGCCATAGCAGCCAATGCCGCTTTGTTGCGCGAGCGCCCTGAAGTGCAGGTGCTCTGGCAGGTAGGCCAGCTTTACGAGGCCGAATTCCTGGCCTGCGAAACGGCTAAGCTGCCCAACGTCTCCGCCCGGGCCTTCATCAGCGAGATGGGCCTGGCCTATGCCATGGCCGATGTGATCATCTGCCGTGCCGGGGCGCTGACGATATCCGAGCTCTATTTTGCCGGAAAAGCGGCCTTGTTCATCCCTTCGCCAAATGTGGCGGAGGATCATCAGACGAAAAACGCGATGGCCGTTGCACAGGCCGGGGCGGCCTGGGTGCTGAAAGACAGCGATGCCCGCGAGCAGGCCATCCGCAAGGCTTTCGAACTGCTGGACGACGAAACCAGCCGCCGGGAACTGAGCGGCCGCATACGCCAGCTGGCTATGCCCGATGCCGCGGCACATATCGCCGCGGAGCTGCAACAACTGGCCAGCCACTAAATGTAACGTTGATGAACCTGAGTGACATTAAAAAAGTGTACTTCGTCGGTATCGGCGGCATCGGCATGAGCGCGCTGGCCCGGTATTTTCACGGGCGTGGCGTTGAAGTACACGGTTATGATAAGACGGAAACCCTGCTCACCAAAAAGTTGGTGGAAGAGGGAATACACATACACTATGAGGAGGCTCCGGAACGCATACCAGAGGGTATCGGCCTGGTGATACTGACACCGGCAGTACCCGCTACCCATCGGGAACTGGCATATTTTCGGGAACACGGATATCCCATCCGGAAAAGGGCAGAAGTGCTGGGCATCATCAGCCGTGGCATGAAAGCCATAGCCGTTGGGGGTACCCACGGAAAAACGACGACCTCCTCCTTATTGACATACCTGTTGCGCTGCGGCGGCATTGATTGTACCGCTTTTCTGGGGGGCATCGCCCTGAACTTCGGTTCCAACTTCGTCGAGGGGCATTCGGAATGGGTGGTGGTAGAGGCCGATGAATACGACCGGTCTTTCCTGCACCTCAGCCCGAACGTCGCCGTCATCCTGTCGATGGATGCCGACCACCTCGACATCTATGGCGACCGGGAAACCCTGTTGGAAACGGGCTTCCGGGCCTTCGCCAGGAAGGTGGAAAGCGGGGGTAGCCTGTTCGTACAATACCGCTGGCGCGAGCTGCTGGGCGAAATGCCCGGGCTGCACAGTTTCGGGCTGGAAGGCGGTGAGTACCGCTCGGAAAACGTGCGGGTGGAGAACGGCTTTTTCACCTTCGACTACAGGGGGGGCGGCCATCACTTCAAGGGGTTGCAACTGGCGCTGCCGGGGCGCCACAATGTGGAAAACGCCACCGCTGCCATCTCCGTAGCCGTTGGGCTCGGGCTTGAAGAAAGCGCCATCCGGGAAGGCCTGCGTAGCTTCAGGGGTATCCGCCGCCGGTTCGAGTTCCTGTACCGCGACGGGCAGTCGGCCTATATCGACGATTATGCCCATCACCCTTCGGAGCTCGAAGCGGCCATCGGTGCGGCACGGGAGTTATATCCCGGAAAGCGCATCACGGGCATTTTTCAACCCCATCTGTATTCGCGCACCCGCGATTTTGCCGATGGGTTTGCCGCTGCGCTCGACAAGTTGGACGACATCCTGCTTATGGGCATTTACCCGGCGCGGGAACTGCCCATCGAAGGTGTGAGCTCGGAGCTGCTGTTTGGAAAAATGACAAACCCCTCCCGCCGCCTGGCCGACAAGGCCACGCTGATGGAGGCGATCAAGGAAAATAAACCGGAGGTGCTCATTACATTGGGCGCCGGTGATATAGATACATTCAGAGAACCGATAACGGCTTATTTCGAAGAACGAAAGTGACATGTTAAAACGCCTGCAAATCAATTCGGAACAACAGCGGATGCTGAGGCGGCTCAGCTGGCTGGCCGTGTTTGTCGTATCGGCAGGCGTCGTCATCTCAGCTGTCGAGAAAAAGGAAGACAGCCTGGTTTCGGAAGTCAGGATCGCTATAGAACCGTTGGAGAATGGCGAGAGTTTCCTGGCTGATGAGGAAGTGCGCCTGGCTATCGAAAAGAGCTTCGGCTACAAGCTTGAAGGCCGTACCCTGGCTTCCATCGATGTAGAACGCCTGGAACGCGTGCTGGAAGAGGACCCCTTCATTCTGAATGCCGACGTTTACGTCGGGGCTAACAACCGGGTGAAGGTGCGGATACAGCAGCGCGAGCCGATATTGCGGGTAATGGATAATAACAAGCTGGACTATTACCTGGACCGCACCGGGATAAAGATGCCGCCTTCTCCTCACTTCACAGCAAAAGTGCTGGTCGTGACCGGCAACCTGCCGCCTTATGAACCGGGGTTCCTGGAGCGCAAGCGCCACGCCCTGAAAGATGCTTTCCGGCTGACGGAAATGATCCTGGCCGACGATTTCCTGCGGGCCATGATCGAGCAGATACACGTGACCAACCGCGGGGAGTTCACCATGGTGCCGATGGTCGGCAACCAGAAGATCATCTTCGGGAAGTTTGAGCGGGAAGACGAAAAACTGAAGTACCTGAAAACCTTTTACAAAGATGTATTACTGCGCGATAACTGGCGCAAGTATTCGGAGATCAACCTGCAGTACAAAGGGCAGGTCGTTTGTAAAAAATGAAAGAGGAGGCCGGCATAAACCCTATTCATGTTGGCTACACCATATTTTGTCGCAAACACAAAAAACTGAATGCGCATGATGGAACAGACTATCAATAAATCGGATGTTGTGGTCGCCCTGGATATCGGGACGACCAAGATCTGCGCTATTGCCGGCCGCCGCAACAAACACGGCAAGATCGAAGTCCTCGGCTTCGGCAGGGTATCTTCTGAAGGTGTCCTGAGAGGCGTGGTCTCCAATATTGAGAAAACGGTGAACGCCATTTCTGAAGCCGTTGACGCCGCCCGGCGCAGCGCAGGGCAGGATTTCAGGGTCGTGCACGTCGGCATCGCCGGCCAGCACATCAAAAGCCTGCAACACCGCGGTATCCTGACCCGGGATAACGACCACACGGAGATATCCCAACGCGATATCGACCGCCTGGTCAGCGACATGTACAAGCTGGTCTTGCCGCCGGGCGACAAGATCCTGCATGTCATCCCTCAGGAGTACACCGTGGATAACGAGCAGGGGATCATCGACCCCATCGGGATGTCCGGTATTCGGCTGGAAGCCAACTTCCACATCATTACCGGCCAGATCTCCGCGTCGAACAATATCTACCGCTGCGTGGAACGCACGGGCATGAAGGTGTCCAATATGACGCTGGAGCCCATCGCTTCGGCAGCGGCGGTGCTTAGCGAAGAGGAGAAAGAGGCTGGTGTTGCGCTCATCGATATTGGCGGCGGCACCACCGATATCACCATTTTCGCCGATGGCATCATCCGGCATACGGCGGTCATACCCCTGGGGGGCAATGTCATCACCAGAGACATCAAGGACGGCTGTACGGTGATGGCCCAGCAGGCCGAGAAACTGAAGGTCAAATTTGGCTCTGCGCTGGCCGATGAGGTATACGACAACCGCATCATCACCATTCCGGGCCTGCGCGGGCGCGACCACAAAGAGATCTCGGAGAAGAACCTGGCGCGCATCATCCAGGCCCGTGTGGAAGAGATCCTCGACTACGTGTTGTGGGAGGTCCGCCGCTCTGGTTACGAGCGCAAGCTCATCGCCGGTATCGTGCTGACGGGCGGCGGCGCCCTGTTGAACCACATCGACAAGCTGGCGGAGTACCACACCGGAATGAGCACCCGCCTTGGGGTTCCGGTCGAGCACCTCGCTCATGGCTACCACGAGCAGTTGGGCAGCCCCATCTATGCCACCGGTATCGGCCTGCTGATGAAGGGGCTGGAAGACCTGGAAGCGGGCCTGGTATACCAGGAGGAACCCGTTCCCCAGCAGGTGGAAGCCGACGGCGATGATGATGCCTCAGGAAGCAAATGGTATGAACAACTGTTCCGCCGTACCAAAGAGTGGTTCGAAGCGGAACCGGACAGCGAATTCTGAGCATGTAACGAACATTGAACGAACGACAATTGACAACCATAATTAGCTGATACTAAAATTATCCAGGTTGGGCAAAACCCAAAAAACGGACGCTGCCATTCCAGGCGGGCCCAGCGGAACATTAAAAACTTACGACTATGGTATTTGATCTGCCAAGAGACGAAAGCCCGATCATTAAGGTCCTGGGCGTGGGGGGCGGTGGAAGCAACGCCGTTACACACATGTTCAAGCAAGGGATCGTGGGGGTAGACTTCGCGATCTGCAATACGGACGCTCAGGCTATGGACTGGAGCCCTGTGCCTACCAAGATCCAGCTGGGGCCCAACCTCACAGAAGGCAGGGGCGCCGGCTCCAAGCCCAATATCGGTAAAATGGCCTGCGAGGAATCCATCGAAGAATTGAGAACCTTCCTGGAGAACAATTGCAAGATGCTGTTCGTCACCGCAGGCATGGGCGGCGGTACGGGTACCGGTGCGGCGCCTATCATCGCCAAAACGGCCAAGGAGATGGACATCCTGACGGTGGGCATCGTCACCATGCCTTTCCTGTTCGAAGGGCGCCGGCGCATGATGCAGGGCTCGGAAGGCCTGGCAGAGCTGAAGAAACACGTCGACACCCTGATCATCATCTCGAACGACAAGCTTCGCCACATCCACGGCAACCTGTCGATCTCGGATGCTTTTGCTCAGGCCGACGACATCCTGACCACCGCTGCCAAGGGCATTGCCGAGATCATCACCGTGCCGGGTTATGTCAACGTCGACTTCGAAGACGTCAACACCGTTATGCGCGATAGTGGCGTGGCCATCATGGGTACGGCCTCGGCTGCCGGCGAAGACCGCGCCAAGCGCGCCGTCGACGAGGCCCTGAATTCGCCGCTGCTCGAGGATAACAACATCCAGGGCGCTCAGCATATCCTGCTGAACATCACTTCCGGCACCCGCGAAGTGACCATGGATGAGATCTTCGAGATCACGGAGTTCGTCCAGGAAGAGGCTGGCTACGGCACCGACCTTATCTGGGGTAACTGCTACGACGAATCACTGGGTGAAAAAGTGAGCGTTACGGTTATCGCTACCGGCTTCGAACATAAGCAAGCCAACGCTGAGCGCAAGTCGCAGGGCAGCGACCGCATCGTGGTATCGCTTGACGACGAAGCGCCCCGGAAAGATCAGGATGAAAAAAAAAGGGGCTTGGCTGACATAGGTTTCGAAGAGGAGAACCCGGAAGCCAATACTTTCGAGTTTGACGACATCCGGCCTACGATCGAGAAATACCAGCGCTCGCGTTATTCCTACGACGAGCCTTTTATGAAGGATGAAGAGGACAGCAAGCGCGACGAGGAGCGCCGCCGAAAGCTTGAGGAAGAGCAGAAGCGCCGCGAACGCCTGCGCCGCAACCCTGTGAAGCTGAGCAACCCGAAGGCCGTTATCGACCTGGAAAATGAACCGGCCTACCTGCGTCGCGGCGTCCAGCTGGACGACGTGCCCGATTCATCTGAAGATACGATGTCAAAATGGACGATCTCCGACGAAGAGGAGCCGGAGTTCCGCAGCGGGGGCAACTCCTTCCTGCACGATAACGTGGATTGAACCGTAGGCGAAAATTCGCCGGATAACCAGCCGCAGGGGCGCAAGGAACGCAGAGGTTTTATACGAACCTGTGCGCTCTCTGCGCTTTTGCGGCTTCTTTTTTTTAACACTATTTTAAAATCCAGTCAGGAACAAGTCTTACGTATATAAGTTATACAAGAAAGCGTAACGTTTTCGAAAATCCCGGAATAAAGAGATAAGAACCCATAAACACCATCCCACATGAACAACCGAAAGATCAAATTAGCCCTTACGGTCGCCCTGTTGAACGCCGGGCAGAACAATATACTGGAAGCGGTAAAGGGCCTCATGCTCGGCTTTAAAGAAGTAGGCGCCTTTCTGGGCCAGGCCCTGGTCAACAACGAAAAACTAAACCCCGCTATCGTTAAGGAAACGTATGCTATCCAATTTGAGAACTGCACCCTTGAAGTGGGCCTCGTGTCGAACCCGTTCACCCGGAGCCAGTCGGTGCAGGGGTTTGAGTTGCGGTAATATGTCGCACGTCAGCATGTCGCACGTCGAGCGTCTCGAAATCCCGGAGGCCGGGGGCAGATGGGCCTTTCGTTATGCTTAATTGTCCTTGATGTATCCAAAATCGCAGTGGCTTTCCTCGTTGAGGGAGGCCGCTGGTGTTTTGGGGGCTGTCTTTACAAAAATTTCTCTTCCATTTAACAAAGGCCCCTATCTCTCCATCTAAAAAAACCGTACCTTTGCGGCTTCTTTTTGAAACCACCTTCCCGGAGGTGTTGTTCTCCGGTGCAGAAAGTGTTAAATCTTTTTTATGCAACTCAGAAATATTGCCATTATTGCCCACGTCGACCACGGTAAGACGACGCTGGTAGACAAGATGATCCTGGCTGGTAAGCTGTTCAAAGACCACGAACGGCCCGGCGAGCTGATCATGGACAGCAACGACCTGGAACGGGAGCGGGGCATTACCATCCTGGCCAAGAACGTTTCGATCCATTATAAGGACGTCAAGATCAATATCATTGATACGCCGGGCCACAGCGACTTTGGCGGCGAGGTGGAACGCGTACTCAATATGGCCGACGGCGTGCTGCTGCTGGTGGACGCCTTTGAAGGGCCTATGCCGCAGACGCGCTTCGTCACCCAAAAAGCTATTGAGCTGGGCCTGAAACCCATCGTGGTGGTCAACAAGGTAGACAAGGAGAACTGCACGCCGGATGAAGTCCAGGAGGCTATGTTCGACCTGATGTTCAGCCTTGACGCCAGCGAAGACCAGCTCGACTTCCCCACTATTTTCGGCTCGGCCAAACATGGCTGGATGAGCACCGACTGGCGGCAGCCCACCCAGGATATTATCCCTCTGCTGGATGCTATCGTCGAATACATCCCCGAGCCCAGGATCTCGCAGGGGACGCCGCAATTGCTCGTCACCTCCCTGGATTACTCGCCCTATATCGGCCGGATCGCTGTAGGGCGCCTGCAGCGCGGTGCTTTGCGCAACGGCCAGCAGGTCTCTCTGATGAAGAAAGACGGCTCGGTGCAGAAAAACCGCATCCGCAACCTCTTTGTGTTCGAAGGTTTTGAGCGGGTGGAAAAAGAGGAAGTACAGGCCGGCGAGATCTGCGCTATTTTCGGTGTGGAAGGTTTTGAGATCGGCGATACTATTGCCTGCCCGGATGTGCCCGAGGCCCTGCCCACCATCGCCATCGACGAGCCTACCATGAGTATGCTCTTCACGATCAACGACTCGCCGTTTTTCGGTAAGGAGGGTAAGTTCGTCACCTCCCGCCACCTCAAGGACCGCCTGGAGCGCGAACTGGAAAAAAACCTGGCGCTGCGCCTGGAGGAAACGGGGTCGGCCGACACTTTCCGCGTTTTTGGCCGTGGGGTATTACACCTTTCGGTGCTGATCGAGACGATGCGCCGGGAAGGTTATGAGCTGCAGATCGGGCAGCCGCAGGTGATCATGAAGCGCATCGACGGTATCGTGCACGAGCCGGTAGAAGAACTGACGATCGACCTGCCGGAGGAAATGTCGGGCACGGCCATTGATATGGTGACGCGCCGCAAAGGCATGATGCTGCACATGGAACCCAAAGCCGGGCGCGTGCAGCTGCGCTTTGAGATCCCGTCACGGGGCATCATCGGCCTGCGCAGCCAGATGCTCACCGCTACTGCAGGCGAGGCCATTATGACCCATCGATTTATGGAATTCCAACCCCATAAGGGCGACATCCCGGGCCGCATCAACGGCTCGCTCATCGCGCTGGAAACGGGAACGGCCATTCCTTACAGCATCAATAACCTGCAGGAGCGCGGCAAATTCTTCGTCGCACCCGGCGATGAGGTCTACGAAGGCCAGGTCGTAGGTGAGAACAGCCGCCCCGGCGACCTCGTTGTGAACCTGATCAAGACCAAAAAGCTGACCAATATGCGGGCTTCAGGTTCTGACGACAAGCTCCGCCTGGTACCGCCCAAACGTTTCAGCCTGGAAGAGGCGCTGGAATACATACAGGAAGACGAATACGTGGAGGTGACGCCCCATTCGCTGCGCCTCAGGAAAATATACCTGAAAGAACACGAACGCAAGCGCGCGAAGAACAGTGCGTTGGCATAAGCGCTGCTATCCAAACAAGCTCTGAACACTACGTAGTACCGATAACAGCCCGGCCGGGCTGTTATCGGGCAACTACCCGGCTTCAATGAAATCCGGGATGATCCACGTTTTACATCGTATTAATTCTCACCCAGAATGACGACCAGGGTATAGATCAGCCCCGGTACGTAGAACAGGAGCCAGAGCAGGAGGGATATCCAGAAGCGGTTGGTGGCGGAGCCCTCGTACAGATACATCCCCAGAGGTGGTAGCAGGATGGCGATAATGATGATCAGCAGCAGGTCGTCGGCCATGGTGCTACGCAGGTTTTTAAACCAAGCCTTGACTTGCTGGCGAAACTGCTTACGCGCTTCCTTTTTTTCCTTTCGTTCCAGCTTGCGCTGCTCTTTTTTACTCAGTGTAGCGCTGCTGTTTTCCGTTTTTTCTATCCTTGTTTCCGGCGGAGTTATCCGGTGTGCCGTCCGTGCTTCAGCGGTGTTGAATACCAGCAGGAAACCGAGACAGGTGAGTAAATGGATCAGTCTCATAAAGTATAGGTTGAGTTGGTGAAAAAATGCTTGTGAAGTTAGCTTCCTGCGTCAGATCTTATCATATTCTTCCTTCCAGGATGTCATCTCCCGGCCGCGCAGCGCATCGATGGCCATACGCACGCTGAGGGCGGCCCGGGCGCCGGTGCGGACGTTGGAAGAGGGTTCCTTGTTGTTGAGGATGCACCGGTGAAAATCGGCCAGGGCGTAGTGAGAGCCTTCCCATTCATCTTTTTTCAGGTAGTGGATGGGGATACCTTTCCCCGCATTCATGGATTCGATGGTAGCGCCTGTTACGCCGTCCACATCACCCCATTGCGGGCTGGTGGGTTCGGGGTATATCCAGGCTTTGTCCATGGATAGTTCTATAGTGCCGTCGCTGCCTTTGAATTTGAAGAGATAGCCCTCATGGGCGTTGGCGGTCAGCGAGATGAGGTTAACCTTCATGCCGTTGGGGTATTCCAGGATGGTGTTTACGTTGTCGAAGGTCTCCCTGCCGTCCTTCCAGAAATCGATACCGCCGAAGCCCACGGCCCTGATGGGATGGCTGTCAAAGACCCAGTTGACAAAGTCTACCTGGTGGGAATGCAGCTCCGCCGTCAGCCCGCCGGAGTATTCCGTATACATGCGCCAGTTGATGATGCGCTCGTACTGGGGGTCTGGTACGGGCCTGCGCCAGTCGCCGTTGCGGTTCCACTGTATATAGATGTTTGTTACGGTACCGATATGCTCATCGCGGATGAGCTTGGCGACCTGCGGATAGATAGGCAGGTAGCGGTACTGATGCCCTACCTGGAAGACTTTTCCCGACGTTTTCACCTTTTCTGCCAGCTTGATCGCTTCGTCGGCCTGGTACGTCATCGTCTTTTCGCAATAAATGTGCTTGCCGCTGTCGATCGCATCAACGGCCATGTCGTAGTGCATGGAAAGCGGCGTGGCGATGATGACGGCATCTACGTTTTTGTCCGCCAGCAAGTCTTTATAGTTGGGGTAGGCCTTGCAATCTTTGCCGGCCTTTTCCACTGCGGGTTGCAGCCGGAAGGGGAGGATATCGGAGCAGGCCACTACTTTGAATTCCGGCAGTGACTGCAGGATGCTGATGAGCCCGCCGCCGCGGTCGCCAGTCCCGATCACGCCGATATTGACCACATCATTGGGAGAGATGTGCTGCCGGGCAGCCCGGGCAGAAGGCAGGCTAAGGGCCAGCCCGGCGCCAGCCAGCACGCTGTCTTTTACAAATTTTCGCCTGTTCATCGTTCTCGTTTTTGCTAATGCTAAATATAGGAAATACGAAGAGCTTATTGGCCATTCGTCGTCCGTTATTCCGCAATAAAAGGCAGCCCTGCTCCTACTACCTGCTCAACAGGCGGTTGAGCCATCCCATCCATGCAGGCGGGTTTTGCATCTGCTGGTTATTCCCCTCAGGCTGCCGGCCCGTTTTCGCTTTTACCGGCGGCGCATAGAGGTCTTCGAACAGCTGGCGGACGTTGGAAGCCACCAGGGAACGAAAGGGGATGCGGGCCATCAGGCCGTAGACGGCGGCGCTGCCCTGGGCTTTGGCCTGTGGGTTCTTTTGCGCGAACGCGATCGCCGCTTTCAGGTCGTGGAGGTATTGCCCAATGGCCGGCAGGTTGTGTTGCATGACCGTAAGGTGGATGGAGTGCGGGCGTTGCTGCCGGTCGACGATCCACCCCTTTTCTTCCAAAAAGTCGGCGACGACGAAAATGTCGGGCTTATTTTGCCTGGTGGTAAAGGCCAGGATGTTCATACAGGGCTGGCCCAGGGTTTCCATTTCAGGCATGGCTTCGATGCCGGCGCGCAGGCGGGCGCAACCGTCCATGATGTTGTGGGTAATGTTCTGGTATCCCTCCTGGCCCAGGCTGTGCATCGCGGCCCAGGCCGTTGCAATAGGAATGGCCGAACGCGAGCCCAGCAGCGTAGAAGAAGCATAAATACCTCCGGGCCAGTCGGTAGTGATGAAAAACTGGTGCCGCAGGTGGTTCATGCTTCGGAAGAGGAGCACCGAGCTGCCTTTGGCGCCGTAACCGAATTTGTGGGTATCGGCGGAAATGGAAGTAACGCCGGCCAGCCGGAAATCCCAGGGAGGAATGCTACCTGGGTTCAGCTTTTCCACCCATGGGAGGAAAAAGCCGCCGATGCAGGCGTCGACGTGCAGGGGCAATCCATAGCGCAACGCCAGGGCCGAGGCTTTTTCAATAGGGTCGAGGGTGCCGTGTGGGTAGGCAGGCGCTGAAACGGCCAGGAGCAGCGTCTTGGGGCCGATCAGTTTTTCCATTGCCTCGATATCTGCGCGATAGTGGTTGTCTAGTGGTACTTTGCGCACTTTTAGCCCCAGCAGGTGGGCCGCTTTTTCAAAGGCGGGGTGGATAGTAGCAGGAGCAACGAGCTCATTCTTTTTCTTTCCTGTACGATTGCTGCGCGCCCACTCCCGGTACGTGTAAAGCGTCAGCAAGATGCTTTCTGTGCCTCCGGAGGTCATGGTGCCGGTAGTGCCTTCCTCGCCATGGAGCAGGCGGGCCGCCATGCCGATGATGTCGAGTTCCATCTGTTGGATACTTTCGACGGCGAAGGGGTTGGCGTAGCTTTCGGAAATAAAAAGCTGGGCGGTTTGTTGCAGGAGGGCCCGATGTTCGTCATCTACGTGATAGACCAGGCTCCAGGTGCGGCCTTCTGCCCAGTTGGGGTCGCTGCTTTTCATCGCTTCCATATTGGCCAGCACGGTTTCCCGTGGTTGCCCCTTCATGGGGATTGTCTTCCTACTCTTCATGGGGTGAAGATAGGGGTTTTGCGGGAAGGGTGAATACTGGAAGGCCATAAGGCCGGAAAGCTAATCGTGCAACCACTCCCTAACGGCACATATTGCTACTTTTACCCTACAAGCAGCCCAACGAAAAGGAGTTGAGAAACGTCTTAGTGCTTGCCTGGAGGCCACTTTTAGAGAAAAAAAGCCAAAAGGGTTGCCGCCAGACAAGCTCTTATACCCATTAAAATCACCTGAATGATGAAAAAATTAATGATGCTTTACCTGGGCTTTGCCCTTTTACCCTGCCTGGCACAGGCACAATCTTTTCCCACGAACGACGCCACCTGGCAGGGCGTGCTGAACAGCTTTATCGGCCCGGTGCCGATGCGGCAGGTAATGTGTGGCGATACGACTATCAATGGCGTGCAGTATGCCCGCTTTTACAATTACGCCAACATCCCTGGCGTAGGAGATACGCTGTTGTACGAGTTGGCCATACGCACGGAAGGCGAGCGGGTGTGGTATGTGTATATGGAGCAGTCGCAGGAGCGGCTGCTCTATGATTTCAGCCTGCAAGCCGGGGAAGAGATCACGCTGAACTACGTCGGCCTGAATGACGAAGTCACCCTGCAGGTGGACAGCGTCGTTACGATGGGCCAGGGCAGCGACACCTATCGCGTTATCTGCTTCAAACCACGGAACGGGATCATAGAATCCTGGATACAAGGTGTGGGCAGCACGCTGGGCCCTATCAACCGGGGCCTGATCGCCATCGATGCGCTCGGGCAGTTGCAATGCTACCGCAAAAGCGGGGAGCTGCTCTACCATTCCGATGATGATCCGGCCTGCGATTTCGAGTACAGCTGCCAGCTCACCGATGTAGAACCGGAACCGAATGCCGAAGCAGCCCTGAAGTTGTTCCCCACCATTAGCAGCGGCGCCCTTCAGTTCAGCAACCCACTTTCCATGCCAGTCGTGTTGCGTGCCTTCAATATCCAGGGGCAGTTGACAGGCCAGTACGGGCCCTTCGAAAAAGGCGAACACATGCTCAATACCGGCGAATTATCTCCCGGCATGTACCTTTTCCAGGCTGTAGAAACGAATAAAAATTTATCTTTGCAGCACTTTAAAATTTTGATAACCCGAGATTAGGGATTACCTCATTAGCCCCTGCCTGGAAAGGGCCCGCCGGACAATCAACCGCAAAGGCGCAGAGGGCGCAAAGATCAATGCAACAAGGCTACGTTCTCTGCGCCTTTTCGGTTGGCCGTTTACCGGCAGGGCGCCATAGCTAGCTTTTGAGGTTACCCCGATAACCGCTAAGGCTATATGGAACTTTCCACTCGATACAACCCGCAGGAGACGGAAGAACGCTGGTACAACTACTGGATGGAGAAGGACTATTTCCACTCTGAACCGGATGAACGCGAACCCTTTACCATCATAATCCCGCCACCCAACGTGACCGGCGTGCTGCACATGGGGCACATGCTCAACAACACCATCCAGGACATCCTCATCCGCAAGGCACGGCTGGAAGGCAAAAACGCCTGCTGGGTGCCCGGCACCGACCACGCTTCCATCGCCACCGAGGCCAAGGTCGTGAAGATGCTGCGTGAGCGGGGCATTAAAAAATCGGATATCTCGCGGGAACAATTCCTGGATTATGCTTTCGAATGGAAGGATAAATACGGCGGCATCATCCTCGAACAGCTCAAGCGGCTGGGAGCCTCCTGCGACTGGAAGCGCACCCGCTTTACCATGGAGCCGAAATTGTCGGCTGCCGTTATCCGCACTTTTGTACACCTCTATCGCAGCGGCCGGGTATACCGGGGGTTGCGCATGACCAACTGGGACCCCGAGGCTAAAACGGTACTGTCGAATGAAGAGGTGATCTATAAAGAAGAAAATTCCAAGCTCTATTACGTCCGCTATCAGGTAGAGGGCAAGCCCGATGAATGGGTGACGATCGCTACCGTGCGCCCCGAAACCATCCTGGGAGATACCGCCATTGCCGTGCACCCCGACGACGAGCGTTATGCCGCGCTGCGCGGCCAACGCGTGCTGGTGCCGCTCATCGGCCGTTCCATCCCCATTATCGCCGACCATTATGTGGAAATGGAATTCGGCACCGGCGCCCTCAAGATCACGCCGGCGCACGACCCCAACGACTACGAGATCGGCCAGCGCCACGGCCTGGATGTGATCGATACGCTTAATGAGGACGGTACGATGAGCCAGGCCGCTCAGTTGTATATCGGTGAAAACCGCTTCAAGGCTCGGAAGCTGATCGTCAAAGGCCTGGAGGAAGCGGGGCATATCGTCAAGGTGGAAGACTACCGGAACAAGGTCGGCCGCTCTGAGCGCACCGACGCTATTGTCGAGCCGCGCCTCACGCTGCAATGGTTCGTCGATATGAAGGGTTTCGCTAAAACAGCCCTTGAGGCGGTGCGCAGCGGCGAGGTGAAGTTCCACCCCGAGCATTTCTGGAATATGTATAACAGCTGGCTCAACGAGGACAATATCCGCGACTGGTGCATTTCCAGGCAGTTGTGGTGGGGGCAGCGCATCCCGGCATGGTATTACGGAGATCAGCTTTTCGTAGCCGAAACGGCGCAGGAGGCATTGGCGCAGGCACGCCAGGAGTTGAACGATCCCGGCCTTAAGATGGAAGACTTGCGCCAGGATGAGGACGTACTCGATACCTGGTTCTCGTCGCAGCTTTGGCCCATCTCTGTTTTCGATGGCTTCGAGAACCCGGACGAACTGCGGTATTACTACCCGACCAACGTGCTGGTGACGGCATGGGATATTATCTTCTTCTGGGTGGCCCGCATGATCATGATGGGTTATGAATGGACAGGGGAACTGCTGGGTGAGGATTTTGTGAAGGAAAAAGGCGCCATGCCTTTCCACCACGTGTATTTTACCGGCATGGTGCGGGATTCTCACCGCCGCAAGATGAGCAAGTCGCTGGGCAACTCGCCTGATGCGCTGGAACTCATCAACCAATACGGCGCTGATGGCGTCCGCTTCGGCCTGTTGTCGAGCGCTGCTGCGGGCAACGACATCATTTTCGATGCGCCTTTTGACAACAATACCAAGGAGATCATCAACGAGAGCCGTCTTTGCGAGCAGGGCCGCAACTTCTGCAACAAGATGTGGAACGCCCTGCGCCTCGTCAAAGGCTGGGAAGTGTCCGACGGGCAGGCGGGCCCTATCAACAAGCTTGCCGGGGAATGGATGGAGGAAAAACTCAGCCAGGCCGTTGAAAGGATCGATGCCAACTTCGCGGAGTTCCGCCTCTCCGATGCGGCCATGATGCTGTATAAGCTCATCTGGGACGATTTCTGCAGCTGGTATCTCGAGATGATCAAACCGGAATACGGCCAGCCACTCGACCGGGAAACCTACGAAAAAGTTACCAGCCTGTTCGAACGGCTTATGGTTGTCCTGCACCCATTCATGCCGTTCGTCACGGAAGAGATCTGGCATCAGCTGCGGCAGCGTGCCGAAGGCGAAGACTGTATCGTCAGTGTTTTCCCGAAGGCGGCCCCTTACGACCAGAACCTGATCAACAGCGTGGAGGAGGCCAAAGATGTGGTGGCCAATGTGCGGGAAATTCGCAACAACAAAGGCATTAAGGCAAAAGATAAGCTGAGGCTTTTCGTGCAGGAAAGCCCGGGCTCCCTGCATTTGCTCGAACGCTCCGGCCTGCGCGACATGATCATCAAGATGGCGAACCTGGAAAGCCTGGAGCTCGCCAAGGGCGAAGTAGACAACGCCGTGTCCTTCCTTTCCGGAACGGATAAGTTCTTCCTGGAGCTCCAGCAGGAGATCAATACCGCTGAAGAGTGCGAGCGCCTGAACAAGGAGTTGAGCTATTATCAGGGGTTTGTCGCTTCGGTGCATAAAAAACTGAGCAACGAACGTTTCGTCAGCGGCGCGCCCAAAGAAGTGGTCGACAAAGAACGCCAGAAGATGGCCGACGGGCAGTCGAAGATACAGAGCCTGGAAGAGGCTATACGGCAGTTGGGGTGCTGACGTGAAACATGTGACAAAACCTAAAGACCATACGGCCTTCCATGAAAAACAACATCCGCATCCCCCTCATTATTCTTCTGGCGCTTATAGCGGCCTGGTTTGGCTATGACATGGCGCGCCTGGGGCAGGCCAAGCAATTGTGGGGATACCGGCCGTTGTTTTGTTTCCTGGCGGCCTGGGGGGCTATCGTATTGTTGCGCACATACCGGTACGCGAAGTGGCCGCAGCGCTGGCGCTGGCTGGGGCTGTCCACTCTGAGCGGTATCCTGCTGGGCGTGGGCTTCCCCGATATTATTCCCGTTCCCTGGCTGATGTTTATCGGTTTTGTGCCGCTGTTGATCGTAGAGCGGGAGGTGGCGGAAGCGCGGAAAGGTGCGGCACGGGGAGAGGTGATGCGTTATGCGTATAACACCTTCGTACTGTGGAACGTCATCACAACCTACTGGGTTGCCAATACGGCATTTGTGGCGGGCGTATTTGCTATTTGGGTGAATGCGCTGCTGATGTGCATTCCGTTCGTATTGTACCACCAGACGCGGCAGGTGATGCCGAAGCTGGGTTATCTGGCTTTCATCGCCTACTGGCTCGTTTTTGAATACATACACCTGCGCTGGGAGCTCACCTGGCCCTGGCTAACGCTGGGCAACAGCTTTGCTGAATTCCCTTCGTGGGTGCAGTGGTACGAATACACCGGTGTTTTCGGTGGCGGGCTCTGGATACTTGGCGCCAATATTCTGGCCCTGCGCCTTTGGAGCGCCTGGCGGGAGAAGGCCGGCTCCCTGTTGCGCCCGGCCCTGCGCCTGCTGGCCCTGATAGCCATTCCTGTCATTGTTTCACTGGTGATATACACTAGGTATGAAG
The DNA here is from genome assembly GCA_020636255.1 of Lewinellaceae bacterium. Lineage (GTDB taxonomy): Bacteria > Bacteroidota > Bacteroidia > Chitinophagales > Saprospiraceae > JACJYE01. Next base: position 378,838 of record JACJYE010000002.1, on the reverse strand, counting down.
AGCAGGGCGGTACCCGCCAGGTAGCTGTTGTGCAACCCAATTTCGAGCCCCATTACGAAAAGTTCGACATACCGGAAGGCGTACAGATAGGGCGTTTCTTAGAATTGTCGGGCCAGGCCGTAAATGAGCAAACCGATTATCTCGTTTTCCCTGAGACCAGCTTCGGTTTTGTGGAAACCAGCAGCATCAACAGTTATGCCGCCGTACAGCGCATCCGCCAGTACTTTAAGGATTATCCGAAGCTGCACATCGTTACCGGGGTTGATGCTTATCATGTCTTTCGGCCAGGTGAGCCCCACAGCCGTGCGGTGCGGGAGAGCGTTCGCGGGCCTGGCGATACGATGTATTACGAAGTGCTCAACGCCGCTATTCAGATAAGCATAGGCTCTGATGAGGTGCCCGTATACCGCAAGTCGAAGCTGGTGCCGGGGCCTGAGATCTTTCCTTATTCCAGGGTATTCTTCTTTCTGAAGCCGCTGGTCGACCGGCTGGAGGGCACGGTTGCGGGAGTAGGCACGCAGCCGCAGCGCTCGGTATTGAGCAGTGAGGCCGGCGAAATCGCGCCTGCTATCTGTTATGAGTCCATCTTTGGCGAGTACGTCACCGGTTATGTCAGAAAAGGCGCTCAGGCCATCTTTATCATGACCAACGACGGCTGGTGGGACAACACTGCCGGCCACCGCCAGCACCTCCACTTCGCCTCCTTACGGGCTATAGAGGCCCGGCGCGATATTGCCCGTTCGGCCAACACAGGCGTTTCCGCTTTTATCAACCAGCGGGGCGACATCCTTCAGGCCACGCATTATGACGAAGCTGCTGCGATCAAAGGTACGATTCGCTTCAACGACACCATCACCTTTTATGTGCGCTGGGGCGATATCATTGGGCGCATCGCCCTTTTTGCCGTTATATTACTGCTGCTGAACACCTTTGTGAAGGGGATCGTGCAGCGGGATAAGTACTGAAATCACCTCATCTTCGGCCTCCGTCTTTTGCCGCCCGGGCGCATGGCATTGCCTTGCTGTCCGCCCATTTGGGCTTGCCGCAGCTGGCCCCGGTTGGAGAAGGCCTTTTCGAACTGTTTGAACTGTTCTTTGACGTTGGGGTCAGTGATCTTGCACTGCTTGGCGTTGCGGAAGTATATCTCGGCCTGCTTCCACTTGTTTTTGGAAGCGGCGATGTTGGCCAGTTGCAGCTGTAGCATGGCCCGTTCGTTGTCGGTGGGTACTTTTACTTCCTCGGCCTTTTTGAGCCACATTTCCCCTTCCTCCACATTTTTGCGGGCCAGCGCTACCGAGCCCTTGATCATGTAGTAGTAAGCGCGGTTGGTGGCATACAGGAGTTTTGGGCTGAGGGTCAGGTTGAGGCGTTTTTCGCAGCCTTCGAAATCGCCGTTCTGCATGATCAGGGCTGCCGATTGCACGGTGCCGAGCAACAGATAGGCCAGCAGCATGGTGATGCCCATCAATACGAACCAGATGCCGTACCAGACGCCCATAGTGGCCCATAACGCTATGCCACCTACCAGGCCTACGGCGATGAGAGCAAGCTTAAGATAGATATTGATCGTATACATTTGTGGTATCGTTTATGAATTCTTGAGTGCCGTGAAAGGAATCTTTGTTTTCCCTTCCCAAAAACAGGGCAAAGGTAGGGAATTGTTTTGTCAAAGCGGTCAATTCTGTGCCAGCGCGGATTCCAATTCCTTCAACTTGTCCTTAATCATGAGGTCTTTGGGCTGGAAGGCCCTGGCGGACTCCAGTGCTTTGCGGCTCCGGGCGTAATCTTTCTGAACGAAGGCGATGTGCGCCAGGTTGAGATAGGCCAGGGCATTATCGTTGGAGCGTTGCAGTCCGATCGCCACGGCCCGTTCCAGTTCGGCCGCGCCGGCTTCCAGTTCTTTTTCCTGTAGTAGCATCAGGCCTTTGACGAAGAAGTAATAGGCCCGGTTGCGGCGCAGCAACAGGCCTGGCGCCCAGGTGTGGCGCAGCAGGGCCGCAGCCCTGGCGGGCTGTCCGCGCCGCAGCAGGCTGAACGCCTGCCAGACGCTTCCGAAAAGCAGGTGCGTAGCCAGTAGTGCAGCGGCAGCCAGGTACATGTACCAGGCCTGCCCAATGCCTAGCTGTATGTGCATCACTACGCCCAAAACGAGGAACAGGGCAATGATGAGGTAGCGGAGTATCGGGTAGAACATAATGGAGCTTTGTGGCTTAGAGCTTGTTTGGAGGCCACCCTTTGGGCTAAAATACGTCCTTTTTTTGATGATACTGCGTTGCTTCTTTCGTACGTACCTCTGGGTACGAACTTCAAAAAGCGTCTTGTCTCATCAAAAAATTGACACTTTTTATCTCCAAAAGCGGCCTCCATACAAGCTCTAAGATAAGCTCCGGTTTTACATTCTTGTAATACAACACCGTAAAAACTTTACGCTATGCTGTTTGGCACTTGGGCGACAAGCGCTAATTTTGAGAAGATGCCAGAAGCATCCGATCAACCTATTGCTCACCACAACCGGCCGGCTTATGAAACCTGTCCTTACCTATTCAGCACTGTTCCTGATATTTCTGCTCGCCGCCTGCACACCCAAAACTGACGGGCCCTGGCTCATCCAGGCTCCGGCGGGCGAGCGGCTCACGCTGATCGACAAAACCGGGGAAACCGTTTTGCCCAACGGGCGGCTGATCCGGCCCTATGGCGAGGCCGTGATGGTGGCGCCTCACCCTTTCGGGCTGGTGCTCAGCCCCGACGGCGATGTGGCCGTTACGGCCAATTCGGGCACCAGCCCGCTGTCCATCTCTATCATCCGGGGGCTGCTGTCGGGCAAGCCGCAGGTGCAACAGGTGCCCGAGAGCGCGCAAACCGACCGCGGGGTGCTGGCCGCCGTTTTTATGGGGCTGGCTATCTCGCCGGATAAGGAGGTGGTATACGTGGCCGGTGGCCAGGAAAACTGCATCTACCGCTTCCGCCTGTCCGATGGCGCCAAACTGGACTCCATTTCCTGCGGCCTGAAAAACGATACCGTCGATTTCTCCCATGGCTACATCGGCGATATGGTGCTGAGCCGCGACGGGCAGCGCCTGTACGCCGTCGACCAGATCAACTTCCGCATGATCGTAGTGGATACCCGGCAGCATAAACTGCTGGCCAATGTGCCGGTAGGGCGCTACCCCTTCGGCATCACCTTGTCGCCCGATGAAAAGACGGCCTATGTGGCCAATGTGGGCATGTATGAATACAGCTGGATCCCTTCTTTCGATAAGCAGCGCCCTGAGGCTACGGCCCTTGATTTCCCCCCTTTCGCATACCTGTCGGAAGAATCCATTAAAGGCATCCGGACGGACAGCTTCAACGTGCCCGGGCTGGGCAGCCCGAATGTGCCGGAGTCCTTCTCGGTATGGGCCGTCAACCTGGAGCAGAACAAAGTGGAGGCCAGGATCAAGACCGGCATCCTGGTCGGTGAAAAGATCGATGATATACCTGCTGTGGGGGGCGCCAGCCCCAATTCCGTGGTAGCTACCGATAAATACGTCTTCGTGAGCAACGGCAACAACGACTGCATTTCGGTGATCAGTACCGAAACCGATACGGTAGTGCATACCATCAGGCTGCAGGTAGACGAAAGGCTGGGCAACCTTCGGGGTGTTATCCCCTTCGGGCTGGCCCTCTCGCCCGATGGCCGGCGATTGTACATCGCCGAAGCGGGCATCAATGCAGTAGCGGTGGCCGACGTGTCGGCCTTCGAAGTGATAGGGCACATCCCGGCAGGCTGGTTCCCTTCAAAGCTGAAGGTAAGCCCTGACGGCAAAAAGCTGATCGTGGCCAATGCCAAAGGCTACGGCAGCGGCCCCAATGGCGGCCCGTCTTTCACGGCGGGCCCCGAAGGCAGCTATATCGGGGGCCTGATGAAGGGCAGCGTCAGCGTGATGGACATTCCTTCCGACAGGGAACTGAAAGCGCTCACCAGGCAGGTGGTAGCCAATAATTTTGCTTTCGAACCCGCCACCGCGGCCGTCCAGCGCCGCCCTGCCGGGCACCCTATTCCGGTTTACCCCGGGGAAAGGAAGAGCCCCATCCGCCATATCGTCTTTATTTCCAAAGAGAACCGAACCTATGATGAGGTCTATGGCCAGGTGAAGCAGGGCAGGGGAGAAGCTTCTCTGGCGCGTTATGGCTACCGGGCTACCTTTCGCAACCGCGACGGCTCTATGGGGCTCGACAGCGTGACGGTGATGCCCAACCACCTGGCACTGGCAGAGCGTTTTGCGATAGCCGACAACTTCTACGTCGACGCCGACGTGTCGGCTGATGGGCACCGCTGGCTGGCCTGTACATACCCCAACGAATGGGTGGAAAGCAGTGTGGCTTCTGCCTACGCCGGCGCCCGCGACCTGCGCTGGGATTCCAAGGCTCCCGGCAACCTGGCTTTCGAAGGGGCATCGGGCGCCATTTACCCCGAGGATTACAACGAGGCCGGTTCTCTGTGGGACCATCTGGCCCGGCATGGCATCGCCTTTTTCAATTTTGGCTGCGGCATTATGTTCGCGCCACACCTTTCCGACAACCTGGCATATCCCAAGGGTTATGGTTATGCTGTGAACTATCCTGTCACTGAGGCGCTGTTCCAGAACAGTTCAAAGCGCTTTCCCACTTACAATACTTCCATTCCCGATCAATACCGCGTCGATCAGTTCGAGCAGGAGTTTACCGAAAAATGGCTTTCCGGCCAGGATAGTATGCCACCGATGGTGACCATCATCATCAGCAACGACCACGGCGCCGGTGAGCGCCCCGGAGCGGGTTATCCCTTCCGCGAGAGCTATATGGCAGACAACGACCTGGCATTGGGGCGCATCGTGGAATTCCTTTCCCATACCCCTTACTGGAAAAGCATGGCCATCGTCGTGACCGAAGACGATGCACAGGGTGGCGTCGACCACATCGATGCCCACCGCAGCCTGCTGATGGTGCTGTCGCCCTATGCTGCCAAGGGTACAGTGGCCACTACCCACTACAGTTTCGGCAGCATTTTCAAGGCCTTCTGGCATATCCTCGGCATCCCTTACCTGAACCAGTACGACGCCAGTGCTACTGATCTGGGCGCAATGTTCACATCGACGCCCGATTTTACGCCATACCGGGCCCTTAAACCCGACCTTCGCTTGTTTGACCCCGCTAAGGCCCCGGGGCCTCTGAATAAGGATTTCGACTGGCAAAGCCTGGAAGAAGGCCCTGACATGGACGATGTAGAGTATATACAGGAGAATTGGGAATAGCGTGGGGGCTGTATCAAAAGAGCCTGCAAACGGGTAGGCGGGCTACTGATACATTGCGTATCTTAGGGCCATAATTCCAAAAACGGCGATCTCATGAGACAGACACTCCTTATTTACTGCCTGGCCCTTGCTGTCCAGGCTTTCTCCCAGCCTGCCACCCTTTTTGCCCATCGCTTTTCCGTATCCGAACCCATTGTTTCCTTTGGCAAGAACATCGATGTCGCTTCTATGGCCACTGATGAGGCTGGCAATGTTTATTTGCTTGGCTTTCACCGTGCCGCCTTGCTGCTGGACGGTGAGTCCGTGAGCCAGCCCTATACGGGGGCGCAAACAGGTTTTCTGCTTAAAGTGGCGCCCGGTGGGCAGCTCCTCTGGCAACGGCAGCTCACCATGGGCGTGATGAAAAAGGTGGTTTACCGGGACGGCTTCGTCTACGTAGGTGGAGAGGTTTTTACTTCCGAATACGGCCTGTTGTCCATACAGCGGGGAGAGCCCGGGGAAGGGGCCACCACCTTGCTGGCCAACGGCCATCGCGATGCTTTTGTAGCCAAGTACAGTGCCGATGGCCAGTTGTTTTGGGCACGGGCATACGGCGGCGCTGATAGCGAAGCACTGGAAAAGGGCGATTTTCTGAACAGCCTGGCCGTAGGGCCAGAGGGCCATATCTATATTACTGGCAGTTACCACAACGCTATGTCTATCTCAGGCCTTCCTGTGCTGATGGAAAACACCGGGCGCGATAAGAATTATTACCTGGCCGCCCTGGACGGCGATGGCAGCGGATTGTGGCAGCACACCTTAACATCATCTGCTGCCGGCAATAGCGGCAATTCAGATGGAGCCGGTGTGACGGTAAGCCCAAACGGCGAAGTGCTGGCGGCCTTGTCTTACAGTACCGGCGGCGTACTGCTCGACGACGGTACTGTAGCCTATAATACAAACGGCGGCACGGCAGGCGGGCTGTTGCTGGCATACGATACGGCAGGCAGCGTACTCTGGCTGCGGAATATCGAACCGGAGACGGGCCTGTACCTGCCCTTTGGGTTGGAAACCGACGAGGCAGGGAGCATCTACCTGGGCTTTTCCCATGTCGGGGCGGCGCGCATCGGTGGGAGTGTAGTGACCCATTTCTTTCAAGCCGACGATGGCATCCTGAAGAGCAGCGTAGCCCGGTTTTCCGCCGATGGCCAGTGCCAGTGGGCCAACGCCTTTTTCTGCACCGACGCCGCTATGGCCGTAGCGCCCGGCGGTGAAGTATACCTGGCGGCAGCTCTGTTCCGCGACGAACTTTTTCTAACAGAAGGCTATTCGCTGCAGGCTCCTGGCGTCAATACCACGAGCGTATGGTTCGAGCTGTCTGAAACGGGGCAGGCCCAATGGGGCAAGCTACCGGTTAATGCCGATGAGCCCATGTCCAATACAAACCACAGTATTGTCCTTGACGGGCAGGGTTACCTGTACGCCACGGCTACCTTCAACAGCAATCTGGATTTCGGCGACGGCTGGGCCCTGGCAGCTGGTTATGCCTCCTCCGCCTACGACGCCCTCTATTTCGTCAAGTTCGACAATACGGCAATGACGGCCGTTTCTGTATTGCCCGAAGTACAACCCCTGAAGGCTTACCCCAACCCAGCCCGGGAATGGGTGACGGTTGAACTACCGGAAGCAGCTCGAATAGAGTGGTGGAACCTGCAGGGCCAGTTAGTGGGGCAGCAGCAAAACCTGGAGGCAGGCAGGCAGTTCCTTTCTGTACAAGGCCTAACACCTGGGTGTTATGTGCTGCGTGCCCTGGGCCCTAACGGGGTGTATACCCAACGCCTGGTTGTTGCAAGGTGAGGAGGTTCAAGGGGGGGCATACACATCAAAAGATCGACATTCCCGTCAAGGTGGTGAACAGCTCCAGGGCGAGGATGCCGGCTTGAGAGTTGCCATGTTCGTTGAGTTCGGGGCTCCAGGCCGCGATGGCCAGTTCGTTAGGGATGATCGCGACGATGCCGCCGCCAACGCCGCTTTTTCCGGGGAGGCCAACACGGAAGGCGAATTCGCCGGCTTCGTCGTAAAAGCCGCAGGTGAGCATGATGGCGTTGAGGCGTTTGGCCTGGCTGAGTGTCAGGATGCGCTCGCCGGTATCTGGCAGTATGCCGTGGTTGGCGAAAACGAGGAAGGCCTTTGCCAGTTGGCGGCAAGACATAGGCAGGGCGCACTGGTGGAAATACACGTTCAGCACATCTTCGACCGGATGATGGATATTGCCCAGGCTTTTCATAAAATAGGCCAGTGCGGCGTTTCGATGCCCAGTTTCCCATTCCGACCGCATGACTTCTTTGTCGAACTGAATATCCGATGAGCCCGACAGTTTATGCACAAACTCAAGTATGCCTGTTTTGGGGTCCTTGTAGTGGCCGAGCAACACATCGGCCACAACGATAGAACCTGCGTTGATAAAGGGGTTTCGGGGGATGCCTTTTTCATATTCGAGCTGGACCAGTGAATTGAAGGGGTTGCCCGATGGTTCCAGCCCAACGCGTTGCCACAGTTTTTCCCCTTCAAGGGCAAAGGCCATAGCCAGGGTGAATACTTTTGAGATACTCTGAATGGAGAAGGGCTCTTCGGCGTCGCCCCATAGGAATGATTCTCCACGCAGAGTCTCTATGGCGATGCCGAGCTTTTGAGGTGAAACCCTTGCCAGTGCGGGGATATAATCTGCCACTTTCCCTTTTCCGATCTCGGCCTGTGCGGCCCGGGCGATGTCTTCGAGAATGCGTTGGTAATCCATTTTGTCGTTGGTTCCGGTATCTGGTGCAGCGCTGTCGATCATTTTATTCCATGGTTCAGCAGGCTTAGCACCGCTGCTGTCATAGCCTGTACGCCTGTTTTGATGGTTGGTTCGGGCAGCGGAGCGAACTGGGCGCTATGCAGAGCGGGCAGGCTGGCCTCACCGCGTTGTACAGCCTCATAGAGGACGGGGTCGACAGCCCCCAGCCAGAACAGGCAAATGGGGATTTTGTGTTCGGTGCGGCCGTAACGGGCAAAGTCTTCACCGGCCATGGAGGGGCTGGCTTCTACTACCTGTTCTTTCCCAAACATCTGGGTGAATACCTGTTCCAGCCGTGCGGTAAGGGCAGGGTCGTTGTATACAGAAGGCGTATATTCGTCGCGCAATTTGAAAGTAGGATAACGATTTTCAGGCAGCCCTGCCGCCATTGCTTCGCCACGGCAGATGCGTTCGATCTTGTCAATAATGGCCTGCCGCACCTTGTCGGAGTAGGAGCGCATGGTCAGTTCCAGCTTCACCTCGTCGGGAATGATATTGCCTTTGGAGCCACCGTGGATGGAACCCACCGTTACCACCGCCGGCTCCAGCGGAGATATCTCTCTGCTGACAATGGTTTGCAGGGCCAGCACGATGCGGGCGGCGAGCACTATTGGGTCTTTGGCGGTATGCGGATAGGCGCCATGCCCGCCCATGCCAAAAACGGTAATATCCATCATATCCACATTGGCAAGGCTATAACCTGCGTGCAGGCCTGTTTGGCCGGCTGGCAAAGACGGTGAAACGTGGAGCGCCAGGGCATAGTCGGGCAATGGAAAGCGCTTGTAAAGGCCATCGGCCAGCATGGCCTTCGCGCCGCCGCTGCGTTCCTCGGCAGGCTGCCCGATGAACAGCAGTGTCCCTTTCCATTGGCCTTTCAGCGCAGCCAGGCGTCGCGCGGCGCCTACCCAGACAGACATGTGGACATCGTGCCCACAGGCGTGCATGACGCCCACGGTGTTACCCTGGCCGTCTACTGTGGTTACCGTACTGGCATAGGTTTTACCCGTTTGTTCTGTTATAGGTAGGGCATCCATATCTGCCCGCACGAGCACGGTGGGCCCTTCGCCGTTCTTCAATACCCCTACTACGCCATTGCCGCCGACGCCTTCTGTCACTTCGAAGCCGGCCTGCTGCAACTCGGCAGCCATTCGGCGGGCGGTTTCGGTTTCGTGGAAGGAGAGTTCGGGGTGGGTGTGCAGGTGTTTATAAAGGCCATCGAGGTAGGCATAGTCCTGGCTGGTACCCTGTTTCACATCAGCCCAGAGTGTGCCCATATCGCGCAGAAAACCGCTGTTCTCTTTTGCCTGCTTTTTCAGGGCTTGTACGGGGCCGTCCTGCGCAGACAGGCTGAAAAAAAAAGAAGCGAAAACGAGGGCCAGAATATGCGGTTTCATGTTTTTGATGCTAAAATATAAAAACGAGACGGGTATTGCTGCCAGATGGGCGGGCTTTATAAAGGAGGGTAGTAACTATTCAGCATGCAGCCTAAAATGCTCCTGAAGCAAAATTTTGTAGGATTTTTCTTGTCTAACCCCTTCTCATTCCCCTTGAAAGGGGAAGGGCGGATTACAAAATTTTGCTTCAGGCCGTAAATCACCATGATGCTGAATAGTTACGGATGGTACAGAGCAGGTATGCGCCAGGTAGCAGAATATAAAGGGCAATAATTACGACACAAAAAGTTTAATAATATAAATCCAGAATCTATTTTTGTGTATTACAAATATCACTCAATTACGGATAAGTGAAACAAGTGTTATTCTCCCTGTTTGGATACCGGTTCATTTACGTGGGTATGTCTACCAGGAACCTGGGGCGTTTAAAAATAGGTATTGCCAGGAACGTGCACTTGCGTTGGAAAGCTATCGACCGGAGCATGAAAGGGAAGCAATTCCCCATTTTCTCTTTGCCTTGCTTCAATGCGCTTTGGTTTGAAGGGCATTTACACCGGGTCATGAGGCGATTCAACAGGCCTGTAAAAGGAGATGGAGGAAGTGAATTTTTTTCCTATACCAACCCGATGAGCTGGCTGGGATGGATCTATGTTTTTTGTGCAATCACCTGGGCATTTCTCGTAACCCACCTGGCCATTTATTTTATTATTTCCGGTGTCTGGTGCTGGTATGCCGGCCTGGGATTTATCGAATTCCAGAAGCAAATTTTGATGATGGCATTAGATTGGATACATATTCTGGTATCCGTTTAAAAAGTAACAGCTGCCAGCCCGGCTGCGGCGCGTAGTTTGGCGGCCACGGCTGGGTGAAGGGTAAAGTCGTAATCAAGCGCTTGCGGGCTTGCGCCGAATAAGGTTCGGTAGAAGCAGCAGGCGGCGAGGTAGGAGCCAGCGGGGCTGGGGTGGTGTCCATCTTCCTGATAGAGTTCTATTTCCGGGTGATGCCGGCGTACATAGGCCCAGGCGGGCCCCACGGGAGCGGCTTCGGCGCCGATCTTACGGGCTATTGTATGGTAGCGTTCGGCGAGCAGGGCCGTCATACCCTCGAAGGTACCTACGGGGGGGTAGTAATCCCGGTTGTCGGCATCGCCGTCTTTGCGGCCCCAGGTGAGGTAGAGCACGATCGCCGGTTTTGGTGCCAGTTGCCACCAGATATAGCGGTTGAACCGGCGTACATAGCGGAAGAACTGGCGCCGCACCCGCATAATGGGCATAGCGGCGCGTTGGCTTTGGTCTTGCAATACGATATGGGTCCAGCCTCCTTTTTTTATAGCCCTGAGCGTTTCCTTGTCGCGGTAATGCTGTTCCAGCGACCAGCCGCCGGGGGCACGCATTTCGAAGGCGAGCTGGGCCCCTCCGGCCTGGGCCAGCTTTTGCAGGATGGCCGGCATGTCGTGGGTATGGGTATAACTGTTGCCTATGAATAAGATATTGAGGCGTTTGGCCCCATGGAGGTCAGAAGCCATGGCATCATTGTTTTACCGGATTGTTATTATCCTGTGGCAGGCACTTTTTTAATAAGCGTTCCAATTCCCGTTGTTCATCAGCGGAGAGTCTTTCCATAAGGGCTTTCTCACTGGCTTCCATCGTTGGAAGTAATTTTTTCACCAGTAATTCTCCATTCAGGCTAAGATAAGTGACATTATGCCTGCGGTCGACAAGATCGGCTTCTCTTTGCACCAACATTTTGATCTCCAGTATTTCGATAGGGGCCCGCACATTGGATGGCGCTTTGCCGATCGCTCGGGCAACTTCTGCCTGCGACCCGGCGGGGTTTTCAAAAAGGCTGCGCAGGATCGCCCAATCGAGCAGGGTTAAGCCTTCTTTCTCCAGGGCATCTTTCTGTTCGGCGATGGAAGTCCTATGCCTTTTGAGGGCTATGGCCATAAGCCTGAATAGGTAGTTGGCGGAGGGCATGGGCAAGGTTTATCAGGGTGAGTAATAAAAATAGTTATTTTTTCGATATTTTATAATCATGATAAAAATGACAGCTGTGACAATGCAGGAAATATAATCATTAAAAAAAGAATGATTATATTTATAATGATTCTTTTTATGATGATTATTTCCCTGCGGACTATTCGCTCCGTTATCCCCTACACCGCTAAATCTACTTCGTAGCGTGCCGCCTCTCCATGAATTTGATCATATTTATGTGCGTGCTTAGAGCGTGTTTGGAGGCCAGCACGCAGTACGGTACATCATTTCCAGCTGTCGGTATCACCTGATGTATGCGGGCTACTCTTCTCTCGCAGTTATGCCAAGGGTTATCCCCCAAACCAGAAGCCCCAGGGCGATGAGGCCGCCTGCGATCGGCCCAAAGCCGGTGGTATAGGCTAGTATGGCAGCTATAGTACTGGCGGCCAGGAAGGTGATCATGCCTGTTTTTCTTGCTTTTTCTTTATTCATTGTTCAGCTTCTTTATTACCATAACGATATATCCAGGATCTCGTTCCACATTTGTAGGCGGGAAAGCCCGGCCGGTATCCGCCTGCCATAGGTGGACCGGCTGCCGGATCTCACCTGGCGTAAATGGAAACGGCCGGGCCAGGGCCACGACATCACAGAAGGCATTCGCCAGGCCCGGCTGGCTGCTCAATATAGTAAAGGCCCAGCGCGAAAGGGCCGGTGAAAAACGAGCGGCAATGGCCGCAAGGCGCATGCCCGGGCCCAATTTTGCATGATAGCGGCGGCTGCCGTAAAGCGGGGCCGGGTTTACCAGAATGAGCCGGTCTACCAGGCCGGGATAATGGGCTGCAAAGGCCATTACAAAGAGGCCTCCTGCCGAGTAACCCATAGCCGCACAGTGTGCGCACCCCAATGCCTGTATCAACGCCGCGGCATCATCCGCAACACGCTCAAGGGAATAGCCGAAGCGAGGCCCAGTTGGAGCTGTTCCGGTGCGGTCAAAACTGATCACGGCCCATTGCCGTTCTTTCAGCCAACCTTCGTCTACTACAATGCTGTTGCGCAAAGCACCCAGGCCATGGAAAAACACCACAGACGATTCGCCGGGAATACCGTAGAGGTTGTACGCTATCTTTCGCCCATCCGATGTTATGTATATAGCTGTTTTCATGTTGTATAACAAGGTAAAGATAGGTTGCCGGCAAAGGGCCACATTTCATCTTCCAGATATCCAGGGTATAAATGGCTATCCGGCGGGTGGATAAAGGGGCTCCCTGCTTTGCCTTCCAGCTTAAAATGCCGTATTTTGTGTGGGATGGCACATGATCCATGAAGAAAAGCGTTATCGTCGATGACAACCCTATGGCAAGGGCTGCCCTCAGGAGCCTGATCCGGAATATCCCCCAGTTTTCGGTGGCCCGAGAGTGCAGCAGCGCCATAGAAGCATACCAGTTCCTGCAAAAGGAACAGGCCGACGTCCTTTTACTGGACGTGGAAATGCCCGACATGAGCGGGCTGGAACTATTACAATGCCTGGAGCCTTCAACTCCTGCCATTCTGATCACTTCCAAACCGGATTATGCAGTGGAAGCCTTCGGCCTGAAAGTGCTGGACTATATCGTGAAGCCGGTTTCTCTGACGCGTTTATTGCAGGCCTTTGCCCGACTGGGAGATAAGCATGTGGAGGAGGTAAAGAAGAATTACATCTTCGTCCGAGAAGAAAATACCCTGGTCCGGATCGACCTGGTTGATATCCTGTTTGTAGAGGCCATGGGGGATTACGTACGTATCCACACAACTGCGAGGAAGCACATGGTGCACCTGACCATGAAAAACCTGCTCGAAAAATTACCACCCGAGCGATTTTGCCGCTGCCACCGTTCCTACATCGTTTCCACTGAAAAGATCGAAAGTATTGCAGAGAATATGATCGTCATCAATAAGGAAGTCATTCCCCTGAGCGAAAATTACAAACAAGAGCTCATGGAAAAGATCAACCTGGTTTGACACCTATGAAAGATACGTTCCAAACCTTGTTCAAAACTCCGAAAACCTGGCGGTTCGAGTTGCAGGTACTGGCGCTTCTGGCCATAGGGGCTGCTTTGCTGGTCGCTATGCAGGTGAATTTCCTGAAAGCGTTGGAGCGTAAAGACGAGGGGCGTATGGCAGTGGAGCGATTTCTTGCTTTGTCTGACGCCATCGAGGAAGTGGAGGATAGTATGGTGGAAGTCAACCTGGCGCTGGAAACAATTGCGGATGGCAGTCCCGGCCTTTCCCCAGATGCTATCGGGGAAAAGCTACAGCATCTGGAAGCCTCCGCTTTGCGGCTGTCCGATCAGATGCCCGGTGGGCTGCCCGTCATCGACAGTATCACGGCACTCGTCAACCAGCGTATTGAAGAGGCCTATGTGGAGCTGGCCCGGCTACAGGCCGGCCCCGGGCAGTACTCGATTGATGCGAGCCAGGATCGCTGGAGCGCTGCCCTGAATGAACTGCGCTCCAGCTTGCTGGGACAGGAGGAGGCCGCCATCCGCCGGTACCTTGAGCTTGGCCGGCAGGCCGGTAGGCGTCAGCGCCTTTTCAATATCATCAGCCCTCTGTTGGGGCTGGCCGTGTTGGCCATGGTTACGTTCATTATTCTGCGGGGAATCAGGCGGGCCCGGCAGGCTGAAGCCCAGCTCATCCATGCCCGGGAAGATGCTGAGGCCGCCGCCCTGGCCAAAGAACAATTTCTGGCGAATATGAGCCATGAGATCCGTACGCCGCTCAACGCTATCCTCGGCTTTTCCGCTATGCTGCAACGCAGCTCGCTGGAAGCCCGGCAGCAGGAGTTTGCTGCCGGTATCCATACGGCCAGCCAGACGCTATTGGCCATCGTCAACGATATTCTGGACCTGTCTAAGCTCGAAGCAGGCATGGTTCGTATAGAATCAATACCCTTCAGCCTTGGCAGCCTGCTGCACTCCCTCGACAATATGTTTCAGAAACAGGCCCGCGACAAAGGCATTGCCTTCAGGGCCCACCCGCTTCAGGGTGTCCCCGGCATATTGGTCGGAGACCCTACCCGCCTCACCCAGATGCTGGCCAACCTGCTGGGCAATGCGATAAAATTCACAGCTAAAGGGCATGTCGGCCTGTGGGTGAAGAACCTGCGGGAAGAAGAAGACGGCCAGGTATTGCTCAGCTTTAAAATACAGGACACCGGCATCGGCATTCCCGCTGATAAACTGCCCGGTATCTTTGAGCGCTTTGAGCAGGGGGCCAGCGATATGGCCCGCCGCTATGGCGGCGCAGGGCTTGGTTTGTCGATCGTCAGAAAATTGGCCGAACTGCAGCAGGGTAAGGTATACGCCCGTAGCCGGGAAGGGCAGGGCAGCACCTTTTATCTGGAGATCCCCTATCGCGTGGCCACCAGCGAAGAGCACCCTTCCCAGGAACTGGAAGTGGAGGAACTGGAGTCGCTTCGGCAAAACATAGCAGGCCTAAAGGTACTGCTTGTGGAAGATAACCCCATGAACCAGCGCATCATTGAACTGATGCTGGAACGATGGGGCATCCGGCCGGTGGTGGCGGAGAATGGGGAAGTGGCTCTGGGTGAGCTGCAAAAACAAACTTTCGGCCTGGTGATGATGGATATACAAATGCCCGTGCTCGACGGCTACTCGACGGCCCGGCAAATCCGCGATACTCTGAAGCTGGATGTGCCTATCATCGCTATGACTGCCCACGCCATGCCCGGTGAAAGAGAAAAATGCCTCAGCTACGGCATGAACGACTACCTGAGCAAACCTGCCCGCGAAAAAGAGCTGTACCACGCTATATTGCGCAACACCCGGCAGCTGCCAGAACTCTCCGGCGCTGCTGCAACAGACACCGGGAAAGGGCCTCTTTCTATCGACTATGACTACCTCATGGAAGTGTCTGGTGATAGCATAGCCGGCATTCGGGAACTCGCCCAGATTTTTCTGGGGCAACTGCCTGAGGAACTGGATCAGTTGCAGAAAGCGTCCCAGGCTTCAAATTTTACCGAACTGGCCACTGCCGCCCATCGAATGAAAGGCACGGTTGGCTATATGGGATTGGGCCAGTCACTAGGCCAGCAACTGAAAAGCCTTGAACTGGCTGCCCGCAACGAAGATCAAACGTCGGTGGCAGTTTTGATGCTAACAGTTAGTCAAATGGCCACGGAAGCCCTGCGTCTCGTCCGCGAAGAAGTCCTCTCTTTGGATTGAACCCCTTGCACTCCCTTTTGAATGGCCCAATATGCTGATAATCTTAAGGCCTTAACATCTATAGCTCAACCACCTGGTTCAGGGCGTTGGGCAGGAAAGCCAGGTCGAGTGTGGAAGGGTAGGCCAGGTACGTCATTGTCCAATCCGGTTCAAATTTTTCTTTGTGGGCGCGCAGGCTGCGGTAATGAGCGAATTGGCCGATGCGCTCATAAGCAAGTTTGAGGGCAGCCTCCTGGGCATTTGTCGCCTTTTCAATGCCTGACATCGGCACCATACCCAGATTGCAGTAGTGGAATCCCTGCGCCTTGAAGTACTCCAGCATTTTTACGAACAGAAAGTCCATAGCGCCGTTTGGCGCGTCGGCAGTTTTTCGCATCAGGTCGAAATTGGCTTCGCCGGGCCGGTAATCTGGGATCTGGTTGACAAAACTCACGATCTTGCCTTCCTGTGATTCTACCGTGAGAATGGTATGCTCCTTTAACGCTTTTTCATCAAAAAGGCCCTGAGAGAATACCAGTTCGGCGCGGCCGGTGTCGCGTAGCCAATCGTCGCTTACCGCTCGTAACTGCTGCAGGAAGCCATCTTTTTGAGGCGGGGGGTAGGCTCTGAAGGTATACCCCATCCGTTCCAACTTATTGACGGCATTGCGCATATCCTTTTTGTCTTTACCCTGCAGGTTGAAGGTATCCAGGTTAACGGTAGCGTCTTCCCCGATGGGCAGCAGTTTCTTGTTCAGTTTTTCGTATAAGGGCCTGTCACTTTCCGGAATGCGGTAATAGATGGTTCGTAGGCCGTTGCGACGGCAATATTCATCGAACTCGATGACTGCTTTTTCCACTTGTTTTGCATCTGCCGCTACGGGGTTTTCGAGTGCGACGGCAAACTGGGAAGTGGCCCGGAATGAGACGAAAGCCTGGCCGTCGGCAGTAAAGAAAAGTAGCTTGTCGGTATAGGTTTTAAAATAGTCGAGAGATGAACGGCCGTATAACCCGAGCAACGACTGAGCCTGCTGTCGGCTTTCTGCTTCCGGCTCCGCCTGGAAAATGTAGGGGCGTAACAGCATGAAAGCAAAGAACAGCATGGCGCCGGCGCCCAGGATGTTCATACCATAAGTGAATTCTTGTGCGAATGGGGTGGCTGCCGGCAGCCCGGTGTCCAGCAGGAAAAAAGTACGCAGTGCGCTGATGGCAGCTTGCCGCCAGTTCAGGCCCGTGCCAAAGTGGGCCTGGCCGATCCAATGAAACCCCAGCAGGCCGAACAGTAATACCCCTCCTACGGCGGCTAGCCCCGGAAAAAGCGTCCGCTGGGCAAACTGTGGGTCGGGGCGGATGAAATACTGATTGCGCTGGTACCACAAAGCAGCTAGTGTGGCCAGTGCAATGGTAGCCTCCTCGTAGTCTACACCCTTAGCCAGGTGGGCTGCCAACGACAACCCGCTTAGCGCTATGGCTGCCAGCCAGGCCGTGCGTAAACCCCTGATCAGATATGCGGCCAGGGCCATCATCAGGATACCGGATACGAGCACGAAATAAGTGGAAGCATGGATCGCTTCCATAGGCAGGAACTCCATCAGGAGCTTCAGCCTCGCCGGGGCCGCCGGTGTGAGGGCCGAAAGGATATTGACAATGCCCAGGGCCAGGAGCAGGAAGGACGGCCCCAGCCGCAGCAACGCATTGTCGCGCTGCCCTATCAGCGCCAACAGCCCGAGTACCAGAATAGACCAAAATTCAAAGAATCGGAACAAAAAGGTAATGGATATGGCCGTTACTTTGTCGAAACCATATAGTGTCAACGCATAAGTGAGCGCCACCTCAATAGCCCCGATGCCTCGCAGGAAAGGGGAACTCATGAGTAGCAACAATACAATGCCATACCCGACGATGGCGACTTCCAGGTTGGCATGGGCCCCCAGTGCTTCTATGGCGATGTACAGATGCGTTATGCCGATCAGCTCGATCCCGCAGGAGAGCAGGATGGCTATCCAGAAATCTTTGCGGCTGAAATCCTGCGCCTCCAATTCTTTCAGCACGTCGAAAAAGCTGGGCGCCAGGCGCTCGGCCCACTGGTGGGCCCACCCGCCCTGCTTGAAACTGTATACCGCCCAGCCCAGGGCAGCGATCAGCGCAATAGTTGCAAAAAGGCCTATGGCCAGGCCGCCGGAAACGCCGTTACTGAAAAACAGCCAAAGCAAAGCCGGCAAACCGATGATAATGCTGGACAGGATAGAACATATAGAAAAAATGGTAGACGCAAAATAGATCTGCGTCCGCTCTACGCCTTCTTTCCGTTCCACTTCCCGGTTGAAAAAGAGAATATTCGTCAGGGTGCCGGCCGGCAGGAACACGCTTACGAGGTTGCGCTTGAGGAACAACCTCATGCCCATACCCAGGCCAATATGTTCGTGTATGGCACGAAAACTGTACTGGTACATCAGTCCCTGAACGAGGGAGAAGAGCAGCGCAAAAGCAATGCCCGCCAATACCCATGCGGTGCTGGCCTCGGCCAGCGATTCGGCAACTTTGCCTAGTTCCGCTCGCTCATGCCTGATGAAATAAACGCCTAGCCCGATAAATAAAAGGGCCAGAGAGGCCTGTAAAATGAGCTTTTGGTTGCTGTGGAAGTAGTGTAAAGCTTTATTCCTCATTACAGGTTGGCTGTTAGTGTTGAACAATCAAGTTAAAGGATTTTTTTACCCCGGGCCATCTATTCCTTTCCCCTTTTTACCGATACTTTCCCCCCGCTCACCGATCAATCTCACGCGCACTTGCCCGGGAGGCTACCTTTGGTTCATCAAGGATTCACAAAATACAATATACGATCATGAACACAAGTGCCTGCAACCAGTACCTCTCCGATGCCCAATTGGTCATTCAGCATCAGAAATCAGAGAACTCCGAGGCGTTCGCTGAACTGTACAACAGATATCACTCCAAGTTATACCACTACTGTATTACCCTGACCCGGGACCGGGACGTCTCGATGGACCTGGCGCAGGATGTGTTTGTCAGAGCTGCCGAGAAATTGCATACGCTGCAACACCCGGCCACCTTCCCGGCATGGTTGTTCCGCATCGCGCACAACGAGTACATCGGCTATATGAAGGAAGCCCATAAGTTTAACCCCATTGATATCGAAGCTTGCTACGGCCTGGCGGCAGAAGAGCCGGATGAGTCTGCCGTTGAAAAAGAAAGGCTATTTGAAAAAATGGAGGTTGGCCTGAAAAAGGCAGGTATTGAAACATGCGCCCTGCTTCGCGCCAAGTATATGGATAAGGCTTCCGTACAGGACCTTACCAGGCACTATGGCATTAGCGAAAGCGCCATGAAAATGCGGCTGGCCAGAGCCCGGGAAAGGGTAGCTCACTTCTTGTGAAATAGGGAGTATCGGGCCTCGAACTTAAAATGGATTTTGAAAACAACATAAATCAAAGGCTTATGAAACGGTTAATGCTGATGGCGGTATGCTCCGCCTTGTGTATGCACTCCGCTTTTGCGCAGGCAGAAGACGAACTACTTGTGGCAAAGCTGAAAAAAGAAGAAGTTCCTGCTGTTATCATCCAAAGCGTAGAGAGAGATTTTCCGGAAATGGCCGTTACAGCCTGGAATGCTATTCCAGTGTCGATGTACGGAGAGGAGCTGATCGTGCGTTCCAGCCCGCCCAACAAGAACTACGACACTTATTCCATTACCCTGTCGGGGAAAGGGCTGAACAGCCAGGCCACTTATGATAAGCATGGGAACCTGCTGCACTTCACGGAATGGGCCAAAAATATCCCGTTGCCCGAGCCGGTAGAGAAATCTATAGGCATGCACTTTCCCGGATGGGCAGTGGTAGGCGACAAGGAGCATATTACCGTCAAACGAGGCAACCACAAAAGGGAGCTATATAAAGTACAACTCGAGCAAAACAAGGAGCGGCAGCACGTTGTAATGGACGCCCGGGGCAATATCATGAAACAGGGAGGCGAGGGTATGAGAAAAGCAGAAAAAGCGGATACGAAATAACAGCCTTCTCTTTTATTGCCTCAAATTACCGTCATATCCAACAATCATTCCCCAATGATTTTCTAAGGAGGTGGCCCTGCGGGTGCGGGGCCGCCGCTTTTCGCATGGCCCGGTAAGTTTGATGGGCAAATTGTGTATCTTGCCGGCACATTGCAGGAATCTATGCATCCTATCGACAGCGTTCAGGTCCATTTTAATCCAGGGCAGTTGTTCGTGCTGAACCTTTGTCTGGCCTTTATCATGTTCGGGGTAGCCCTCGACCTGCGCATCGACAATTTCAGCGTACTCTTTCGCAAGCCCAAAGCGCCGATCGTCGGCCTGAGCTCTCAGTTGGTGCTGTTGCCCATACTCACGCTGGCACTGGTGTTTTTGTTCCGGCCCGCCCCCAGTATAGCGCTGGGCATGCTTTTGGTCGCTGCCTGCCCGGGCGGCAATGTTTCCAATTTCGCCGTGCACCTGGCCAGGGGCAATGCAGCACTGTCGGTACTGATGACCACCATCTCCACATTAGGCGCCGTGGCCGTTACGCCCCTCTATTTTGCTTTTCTGGCGCCCCTGGTGCCTGGTAGCCAGGATCTGCGCCACGACATCTACGTCAACCCGCTGGACATGGTGAGTACGATCGTGCAGCTCATCCTCATCCCGCTCGCTATCGGCATGTTCGTACATTACCGTTTTCCACGTCTTACGGCGCGCATTCAAAAGCCTATCCAAAGGCTGTCTATTCTTATATTTCTGGGCTTCGTCGTTTTTGCCATCCATGGCAATTTCGACAATATCGTGCGCTACCTGCACATCATCTTTTTGCTGGTGCTGGTGCACAACGCATCGGCCCTGTTCACCGGGTACTGGTGGGCAAGGGCCAACCGCTTGCCCATCGCCGATGCGCGTGCCATTTCTCTGGAGACGGGCATCCAGAATTCAGGGCTGGGCCTGATCCTCATTTTTAACTTCTTCCATGGCCTGGGCGGCATGGCCATGATCGCCGCCTGGTGGGGCGTATGGCATCTGGTCTCGGCTTTTACGATGGCGATGCTGTGGCGGCGGAGGCAGTTAGAAATAGCGTAATGGCCGTTCTTCCGCCTTCCCGCCTTTCTCTGCTGCCGTACCTTTCCCGTTGCCGGATTTCTGTATGCAGGGCCGCTCATGCAAGCGGTTCTGGGGAAGCGCTGTGGGATATTACCTGAAGGGCATGCTCTCATAGCTTTGCCAAGACATTTTATTTTCGTTTTTTTGAGGATACGTGCAAGCATCCTAAAACAGCGAAGATCATGGCGGAAAAAGCCAACAAACCCTGGTATAAGGACAGTATCTTTTACGCTCTTCCCGTTCACTCCTATTTTGACAGTAACGGCGATGGCGTGGGTGATTTTCAGGGGCTGCTCCAGAAACTCGATTACCTCGAAGACCTGGGCGTCACCTGCCTGTCTCTGCTCCCTTTTTACCAATCGCCACTACGGGATGACGGCTACGACGTATCCGACTTTCTCAGCGTGCACCCCAGCTATGGTTCGCTGGCCGACTTTGAGGCCCTGCTGGAGGAAGCACACCGCCGCGGCATGCGCGTCGTTATCGACCTGATCATGAACCATACCTCTACCGAGCACGAGTGGTTCCGGCGCGCCCGCACTGCCCCTCCGGGCTCACCGGAGCGGGATTTTTACATCTGGAGCGATAACCAGGAATTATACCAGGAAGCTGAGGTGATCTTCAGTGATTATGAGGCCTCCAACTGGGAATGGGACAACGTTGCCAGAGCGTATTACTGGCACCGCTTTTACAGCCATCAGGCCGACCTGAACTATAACAATCCCAAGGTCAGGGAAGAGATACGCAAAGTGATCGACTTCTGGTTCGGGATGGGAGCTGATGGGGTTCGCCTCACTTCCATCATGTTCCTCTTCCGGCGGGAGGGCACCAATTGCGAGAACCTGCCCGAAGTGCACCAGTACCTGAAAGAGTTGCGCGAGTATGTGGAAGGCAAATATCCGGGGCAGGCGCTCATCGCCGAAACCAACCTGTGGCCGGAAGAGGCCGCCCAGTATTTCGGGGAAGGCGATGAATGCCACATGAATTACCATTTCCCGCTCATGCCCCGCTTGTACATGGCCCTGCAGGCCGAGGACCGCTATCCCATTATCGATATCCTGGAACAGACGCCGCCCATTCCCGAGAACAGCCAGTGGGCCCTGTTCCTGCGCAACCACGACGACCTCATGCTCTCCATGGTCACGGAAGAGGAGCGGGATTACCTCTACAAGGTGCTGGCCCAGGACCACGGCGCCAAGATCAACGACGGTATCCGCCGCCGCCTCGCGCCCTTGCTCGACAACGACCGCCGCAAGATCGAGCTGCTGAACAGCCTGTTGTTCAGCTTGCCGGGCACGCCGGTCATCTATTACGGCGACGAGATCGGGATGGGCGATAACATCTATCTAGGCGACCGCAACGGCATCCGTACGCCGATGCAGTGGAATTCCGACCGCAATGCAGGCTTCTCAACGGCCAACCCGCAGAAACTTTTCCTGCCCGTCATCCACGACCCCTTATACCGCCACGAAGCCGTAAATGTCGAACTGCAGAACCGCAACATGGCCTCTTTGCTGTGGTGGATGAAAAACATCATATCCATGCGTAAGCGCCTCAAGGCGTTCAGCTTCGGGAAGGCCGAATTCCTGGAACCGGCCAATTCTAAAGTGCTGGCCTTCCTGCGTTCTTACGAGGGCGAGAGCATCCTGGTACTGGCCAACCTATCCAAACACTCCCAGGCTGTTGAACTGGGCCTGGAGCGTTTCAAAGGCGTCAGGCCGGTGGAGATCTTCAGCCAGAATAAATTCTTCGAAGTAGGGGAGGAACCCTACCGGTTCACACTGGGGCCCTACGGTTACTACTGGTTCCTGATGGAACAGCAGGAAGAGAACACGGATATACTCAAGGAGCGCGCTATTGCCGATATGGAGGCCGACGTGGAATGGGCCGGCTTTTTCCACAGTTATACCGCCAAACGCCAGTTCGAGAAAAGGATACTGCCCAACTACCTGCGCTCATGCCGCTGGTTCGGAGGCAAATCCCGCAATATCGTTTCCGTCGATATCGAGCATTTTCCCAGCATAATATCCGACGGCGTATCGGCCTACTTCCTCAACGTCAGCCTGCGCTATGCCGATGGCCTGCCGGAAACCTATTTCCTGCCGATCACTTTTATCACCAATGCCGAGCGGGTGGTGCGCTACCTGAAGAACGAGGCGCAAAGTGTGGTTTCTTACCTCAAAACGCCTTCTCAGGAAGGGATACTTATCGATGCCATCTACGAGGAAAGCTTCCGCAACGAGTTGTTCTGGCTTATCAAGCAGAACGAAAAGGTGCCGGTAACGGGAGGGCAGCTGGCCTTTGAATCAGGCAGAATACTGGACGGGCTCAATATCGAAAAGGAAGATATCGTATCGGAAGTGCTGCGTGCAGAACAAAGCAATACCTCCGTCATCTACAACAACCAGTTCTTTTTCAAGATATACCGGAAGCTGGAAACAGACATCAACCCCGACCTTGAGCTGGTGCGTTTTTTGTCGGAGCGCGCCAATTTCCAGAACGCACCGCGCTATGGCGGTGGGATACAGTTCGAGAATCATGCTGAAAAGGCCTATACGATCATGGGCCTGCTCCAGAACAAGATCCCTAACCAGGGCGAAGCCTGGACGATGATGCTCGAAGCGCTGAGCCGCTATTATGAAAAAGTGCTGACGAAGGTGGAGCGCAGTAAAGCCGCCCCACCGTTGGTGCGCAAAGCCCATCTGGCCTTTGCCGACATCCCCCTGAGGCTGCAGAAGCTCATCGGCAGTATTACCTATGAGCGGGCAAGGTTGCTGGGGCAGCGCACTGCAGAGATGCACATAGCTCTGGCTTCCGATACCACTACGCCCGATTTCTGCCCCGAGCGGTTCACGCAACACTATCAGCGCTCAATTTACGCTCAGCACCGCAAGCTGGCCACCGAAAAGCTCGGCGCCCTCGAACAGCGTCTCGGCAGCCTGCCCGAACATATCGCAATCGAAGCACAAATGATCCTCGACATCAAAAGCGATATCCTCGATTGTTTCTCCCAGATCTATAGCCGCAAGATCGAGGCTACCAGAACCAGGGTACATGGCGACTACCACCTCGGCCAGGTACTCTTCAATGGCCGTGATTTCTTCATCATCGACTTCGAGGGCGAACCCATGCATTCTATCAGCGAAAGGCGCCTCAAACGCACGCCTTTTAAAGACGTTGCCGGTATGATCAGGTCGTTCCACTATGCGGCTTACGGGCAGCTGGCCCTCAACCAGAACTACCGGAAGGAGGACATGCCGCTGCTGGAGAACTGGGCAAACCAGTGGTTCCACTACGTCAGCCAGGCCTTCCTGTCGGCTTACCTGGAAACAGCAGCGGGCCAGAGCTTCATCCCGGAAGATGAAAAGGCCATGGAACTGCTGTTGCGCACCTATATCCTGGAAAAGGCCATCTATGAGGTCGGTTATGAAATGAACGCCAGGCCCGAATGGCTGCGCATCCCGGTAAAAGGGGTGCTGTACGCTATGGAAGGTTATGTGAAAAAGCGCAAAAAGTGACCTGCTCTGGCATTTTTTTGTTATTTTCAGTGCAGAATTAACCCACAATGCTCTCAAAAAAATCAAAATACGCTATTAACGCGCTCCTGTATATAGCCCGCCATGCAGAAGAAGGCCGCCCTATCCTGGCGTCGGAGATCGCAAAAAGCGAAAGTATCCCCCACAAATTCCTGGAAGCCATATTGCTGGACCTCAAAAATGCGGGCATCCTGCGTAGCAAACGCGGGCGCCACGGCGGCTATTTCCTCAAAATGCTACCCGATGAGATCAACCTGATCACCGTCATGCGCCTTTTCGACGGCCCCATCGCCCTGCTGCCCTGCGTCTCCCTCAACTACTACGATACCTGCGATGAATGCCAGGATGAGAAAACCTGCGGCATCCGCACCGTCTTCCTCATGATCCGAGACCATACCCTGGCCACCCTCCGGGATAATACCCTGGCCGTCATCCTGGAAAGAGAGAAAGTGATGAAAGAGGTGGAACGGTAGTGAGGGAGGTCCGTAAGGCCAGGAGGTCAGCCGGGATCGTATGCTACCCCATCACCCCCTCATGCTACAAGCTCTAAAAAATGACCAGATACGCACCGGCGGCCAGTGCGCCGCCCAGAAGAGGGCCCGCTACGGGTATCCAGGCGTAATCCCAGTGGCTGCTGCCTTTTCCACTGATGGGCAATAATGCGTGCATGAGCCTTGGCGCCAGGTCGCGGGCGGGGTTGATGGCATAACCGGTAGTGCCTCCGAGGCTCAGGCCGATGGCGAATACGACCAGCGCTACCGGCAAGGCGCCCAGAGACCCCAGCCCTACAGGGCGGCTGGGGTCGCCGGCAAGTAGGTTGGGGCCGGTGAGGAAAAGGACGGCAAAGAGCAGGACGAAGGTGCCCAGCGCTTCGGAAAACAGGTTGGCCAGGCTGTGCCGGATCTGGGGGTTGGTGCAGAACGTCGCCAGCTTCAGGCCTTTGTCGGCGGTCTTTTCGTAATGGTGGATGTAGGCCAGCCAGACAAAGGTGGCGCCTAGCGCTCCGCCCAGCAATTGTGCGGCGATGAAGGGGCCTACGGATGCCCATGGGAACTTGCCGGCCAGTGCCAGCCCGATCGTTACCGCCGGGTTGATATGGGCGCCACTGTAATCCTGAGCAACGAACACCGCCACAAATACGGCCATTGCCCAGCCGAAGGTGATGACGATCCAGCCGCTTTGAGCCCCTTTGGTGCCGTGCAGTACGACGTTGGCTACTACGCCATTGCCCAGCAGGATCAGTAAGAAAGTGCCGATGAATTCCGAGAGGAAGGGTGACATAGGGTTCTGTTATTTAAATGGTGTTCAAAAAATAAGTGCTCCACCGCATCATCGTCGAGCTTATTTTTTGATGGTTTCTTACAACCTGAAGATAGAAAAATCCTGAAAGAAAATGTATGCCCGGCACATGACGCCTTGCTTACTGCCTACCAAAAAATCCCGTATCTTTGGTGGTCAAAACCAAAACCATGAAAATGAAGTATTTCCTTGCGCTTGCCTGGGTGGCAGTATTGGGTTTTCCATTGGCTGCCCAGGGCCTGATGGATAAATTGGCCGATGAGGCCTGCACCTGCATTTCCAAAAAAGATGTGAACAGCATGAATACGGAACAGCTACAAATGCAGCTGGGCTTTTGTATCATGGAAGCAGTAGGGAACAACGCCGAAGCATTCCAGAAGCAGTATGGCGGAGTAGACCCCAGTGATCAGGAAGCAATGACCAAACTAGGCGAACAGATCGGCATGAAAATGGCCTTTAAATGCCCTGACGTACTGATGAAAATGGCAACGGTAGAAACGACAACAGCTACCGTCCCGATGCCGCCGGCCGCCTTGGAAGAGCTTACAGGCACGGTCAGGTCCATTGACGGCGATGAGGTCGCACAGGTTACCGTAGTGGATGAAGCCGGGAGAACCCACAAGTTATTATGGATCCGCTATTTCGAGGGGTCCGACAGGTTTATCAACGAGCCAGGCAAAGTGGTAGGCAGTAAGGTGAAAGTGCAGTTCGAGACCATTGAGGCCTACTCGCCCAAGGCCAAAGAGTACTTTGGCCGCAAGGAGATCAGGGGCGTGGAATTCCTGAAGTAGGGCGCCGGTTGCGCCCTATGCCAAAAAAAGCTTATCTTCCATAGGCCCAATTGATTGCCTATGAAGTTATGCTACCTGATCTTTTTCCTGATTCCGCTTTTTTTTACGGCCGCAGCACAAGGTGGCCCGCTGCAGGGGTATATCGTCACCAAGAATGGCCGGCAACTCACCGGTTATATCAGCGATGTGTTGCAGGTGCGCGAAGGAGGTGTCGTCGCTTTTATCAATGATTTTGGTTCCGTATACTATATTCAGGCCGAGCTTATACGGGGCTTCGTGTTCCGCAATGGTGAAGAATACGTAGCCTATGCTTCCATGCCTGCCAGGCGTGGATGGCACTTCCTGTGTATCGTGGAAAAAGGCCCCGGGCTGTCGCTCTACCTGGCGCCCGAACAACGCGTGTCCATACAGGCCGGTGGGATGCCTTTGCAGGCCCGGAAGCAGGAGGTGGAGGAATACTGGCTGCTGTTCAAAGATAAAAAGATCAAGCGCGTATCGAAAGCGGGGTATAAGGGCA
Organism: Lewinellaceae bacterium; assembly: GCA_020636255.1. Classification (GTDB taxonomy): domain Bacteria; phylum Bacteroidota; class Bacteroidia; order Chitinophagales; family Saprospiraceae; genus JACJYE01. The sequence goes on along the minus strand of JACJYE010000002.1, from coordinate 351,921 downwards.
AAATGCGCCGCCTGCTGCGAAAGCGCGCCCCGGAATTGTCGGAAAAGATCGGTGAAGAAGGGTACCGGTTCCGTGACCTGCCCGCTATCGTTAGGGAGTATAACCGGCACAGCACCCAAAGACGGTTCACGATCTGACCTGTTAGCCCCTAAGGGTGTTTCTCCCTTTCCAGCTCGTGCCGGTACATCGCATTCTGCCATTGTCCTATTAGGGTCGACACCAGCAGCACCGCCGTCTGCAGGCAAATGGCAAGCCCCATGCCCATCAAAAAGCGGCCCGACAGCTGGAAAACGCCGGAGAGGGTAAAACAAAGCCCCATTACGAATAAGGCTTGCTCGATATTTCTTTTTACCTGATAGGCCCTGTCGGTGCGGTCGAGCCGGGGGAGCTCCAGCGCAGCAAAGCTCGGCGGAGAGACCCTAACGATGGGCAATAGCTCTTTCCCGAGCTTCCAGGCCTGGACGATGCGGTGAGTGCCCGACCAGAACTGAACGAGACTTAACGCAATGGCCGTAGGGGCTATGCCGCGCATGAGCTGCCCGGGCCATTGGATATCGGCCCACAGGGCGGCGCCTGCTACGGCCGCTGCCCAGAAGGCCAGAAAATACCCCGAATAACGCAGGCTTCGGAGATGTGTGTAAAACCGGCTTTCCATAACGCCAATTTCGCAATTCGAAATTGTTATTTACCCATTTTTACCCGTTTTTACCCGTAAATTTTGCTCATGCTTTTGTATTTTGATGTCTCAATATAGCCTGACGAATCGGTAAGAATGAAGAAGAAGTATTGCCTGGAATGCGGCGAAGAGCTCACCGGCCGGACAGATAAACGGTTTTGTTCAGACAACTGCCGGAGTACCTACAACTACCGGCTGAATAGCGACGCCACGAATTTTATACGCAACATCAACAACATCCTGCGCAAGAACCGGCGCATTCTGGCGGCGCTTAATACCACAGGTAAGGCCCGCGTCCACCGCGACAAGCTGCTGGAACGTGGCTTCAAATTCAGCTATTTCACCAATGAATATGTCACGAAGTCAGGCAATATCTATCGCTTTTGCTATGACCAGGGTTATCTCGAAACCGATAACGATTTCTTTACCCTCGTGATCCGGCAGGAATATGTGGAGTAAGTGCCCTTTAGCCTAGTAAATTTCCAGCCCTTCTGTGAAGGGGATGCGCTTTTCTTCGAGCAATAGGCCCTGCCTGTCGATCAGTTTAATGACGACTTCTTCGTAGAACTCTGATTCGATGCGAAAAATGTAACTACCGTCGGGCCGCAACACCTTGCCGATAAAGGTGATGTCGGCATCATGTGGCTGTTTTTCCAGAAAGCTGCGGATAAGGCGGGGCAGTTGGTCGTAATAGAGCCTGATGCGGGTTTCGCGCCATTGGCCGGCTTTGTCGAAAAAGGCCCTGGAAAGCTGGCCGTGTTGCTTGAAGGTCGCCATAACGGCTTCCTTGTCGGTTTCCCAGAAAACATCCACGCCGTCGACGTCGGGATAGAGCTGGGCAAAAGCATCTTTGACAACCTGGGGAATGACACCGTTGCCGGCAGTTCCCCAAAAACTCAGCAGGCAGAAACAGGTGACTAAGGGCAGGATCTTCATGTTCAGTTTTTTAACAGGCCAATCGTTAAGGAAACACCAAGTTCGGGATGATCCATGTAAGAGGCTGCTTTTGGTGTTCAGCAAAAGAATGTTACAATGCAATAGTACAAATTGCGGGGCATTTGGTTGCGGGAGCGGGTTGTTTTTACGAAAATCTTCAGCCTTGTATTTTTAAACCGGTTTCCGCGAAAGGCCCGGCATGTCCCAGGCTGTCAGGATGCCCTGCATGCGCCGGGCGAAGGCATCGGCTTGTTCCGCGAACAGGCGCTCGCCCAGTTTGATGGATTGCCGGTGCAGGGCGTTCATCTGTTCCTGTGCAATGGCGCGCAGCAGGCGCCGCGATTCTTCCGGCAACTGGCCCTCGTAGGCGTCGAGCTTGTCCTGAAGCAGGGCCAGGTCGTGGAAATATCCGAGGGTGTCGCCCAGTTCTTTCCAGTATTTGATGTAGGCTTTAAACACCTTGTGCCAGCTGTGAAGCAATAACTCGTGAAAATGCCATAAGTGTTTGGTTCGCTTGCGCCATTCGTGCATGTCCTCGGTTGCCGGCTGGCCCTGCACCTTCCTGAACAACTTATGGGCTGCTTTGTATTGGCGGAAAAGGGTATGCACGGCATCTTCAAGGCAGATATCGGGGAGGGCCATCTGCTGCCAGCGCTCCCTGCCTTGCTGCAGGGCCTGAATGACGGGTTCTGTTATACTGTGCTGCCCGGCCGGCCCCTGCAACAGGGCCGTTTTCTCTGCTTCGAGCAAAATGGTGAGCTGCCCGAAAGCATCCGTTTTTAGCAAATCGCTGTACTGCACCTGCAGTGCCGCCGTAGCTTCGATAAGGGAACTGATATCGCGTTGGAGCTCCAACTGCCGGGCCAGGCTGCGGTAGAATGCACTCCCTTCACGGTATGTGCCTTTGCCTATGGCGTATCGGAGTAGTTCCAGCAGGGAACGAAGCCGCTTCAGAAGCCTTCGCGCCTGGTGTACACCTTCATGCGTAACTTCATCATCGCCGGCTAAGGCGTCGATCGCACTGTGGTGCAACTCCAGCGCGATACGGCAGACACCTTCCTGAAAAGATTCCTGCCCTTCAAGATTATAAGCCATCCTCCCGCGTTTTGTGTTTTATTTAGGATCGCGGGCCTTTGGCCTGCGAAAGTAATTTAGGATCGTGGGCCTCTGCTGCGGGCCACTTGCAAAAGTGCAAATAGATGCCTTCAATAAATAGAACAGCTGTCCAAATGTAAAGATTTGGGAGCGTTCGGTAAAAAAGAAGCCCGGCTCTTTTTCGTTCTATGTAACAGAAATGGCCTGTTTTCCGAGTTCTGACAAATATTGCCCATGCCCGTTTTTCTTTACTCAAGGATGTTCTGTTTTCTTCTTTTGCTGCCCTGTACCGCGGTGTCCGCCCAGTACAGGGCCATCGACCGCCATGCCGCCGGGGCGCCCGACAGCCTGTCGCAGAACCTGCCGGCCCTGGTGGCCTACCTGTGCGGCCCCGCCCGATCCGATACCGAAAAAGCGCGGAGCATTTACAGCTGGATCTTGAAAAACCTCACCTATGACGAAACCGCCGGCGAACGCCCGGGGCGCGCCAACCGCAGCATTGGCGACATCCTGCGGCGGCGGCGCGGCGTTTGTTTCGACTATTCCCGGCTTTTTGAGGCCATGTGCCGGCTGGCGGGGCTGGAATGCAGGGCCATCGACGGTTACAGCCGGGCCAGGCTGAAGGAAAGCGTAAACCAGGACACCCCGGGCCATTCCTGGAACGCCATCCGCCTTGAAGGCCGCTGGCAACTCGCCGACCCTACCTGGGGTGACGGCGGCGGCCAGGATGAACTCATGGCGCGCTATGGCGCCGATTACTTCCTGACGCCGCCTTACCTTTTTGCACTCAACCACCTGCCTGCTCAACCTATGTGGCAGTTGCTACCCTGCCCGCTGGATACGTCCTGGTTTCACCAGCCGGCCGATGCGCTGGTTATCGATACCAGCGGCGCCTGTTTCGCTTATGCCGATAGTATCGAGGCTTTCCTGCAGCTCCCGGAATCGGATCAACGGCTTTGGGCAGCCGCCGCGGCCTACCGCTTTTACCCTACCACCGTCAACCGCGAGCTATGGGCCCAGGCGCTTATCGACTACGCCGTGGAGCTCGACAAAGGGACGGAAGCCCTGCAGCAGCCCGATTCCCTGGAAGCGCTTATCTGGTTACAGGATACTATTATCGGATATTGCGAACAGGCTGCTCAGCTGGCTGAGCTGCGCGACTGGCAGGCCGAGTTCTTTGCCGGCCTGCTCATCAACCAGGCTGTGGCCTACAATCAGCGGGACAACCCCTCCGGCCAACGCAGCCAGGAGCTGGACAACCTGCAACAGGCTCGTGAATACCTGCTGCGTGCCCAAAACCTCTTGCACAGCCTGCCCGAAGACAACTACTACCGGCATTATGCCGAAAAAAGGTGCAGCGACTACCTGGAAGCGGTCGAGTTTAACATCAGCAGGCAGCATTAGCCTCGGTTTGGTTCAAATGCTGCCTTTTACTCAAAAAATGGGGATGCTGGCCTGGGTTCGTATACAATTCACGCAGAAAATGCCCGTTTCCGTTGGAGGCTTTTGTATTTTGTGCCACCTAAACGATTATTCCTGCGTCTAATGCGCAAGGATTATTCAACAACAAAATGTCCATACAGCAAACGGAAGACATATTAAAACGCCTGAAATCCGATGACCGGAGCGCACTAAAGGATCTCTTTCAGAGCTATTACCAACCTGTATGCCAGGCCATCAACCGCTTCATTCGCGACCCCGGCACCACCGAAGACCTCGCCCAGGAAGTTTTCCTGCGCTTTTGGGAAAAACGCCATTCCATCGAGGTCAGTTCCTCTCTGCCGGCATACCTGCGGCGTATGGCCATCAACGAGGCCCTGGGATATCTGCGGCGCAATAAGCGCTATGAAGAGGATGAATTCGACCCGAGCATGGAGCCCGGTGAAGAGGCCAGCGCCGAAGGGCAATACCTGCATACAGAGCTGGAGCAAAGCGTACGGAACGCGATCGATACCCTGCCGCCCAAATGCCGGGCCGTCTTTCAACTGAGCCGTTTTGAGGAACTCACCTATAACGAGATCGCCGACCAGATGGGCATTTCCGTCAAAACTGTGGAGAACCAGATGGGCAAGGCACTGCGCCTGTTGCGGGAGCGCCTGCAGGGGTATCTGAATATCTTGCTTTGAGTGAAACACAATTTTTTAAAAAAATACCGATCGGCATAGGGGTGCACAGGGGGTAAGGCCATCCTACTATCGGAAAGATGACGTATAATGGATAACACATACTACATGGATCTGATTGGGCGCTACCTGAGCGGCGGCATTACGGCCGCTGAAAAGGCGGAGCTGATGGCCTGGGTGGAGGAGAATGGCGCCAACAGGAAATTCTTCGACGAGATGATCCAGTTGTGGGGGATGTCCAGCCAATACGAAGACGAACCTTTCGAGACGAATGTCAATGCTGCCTGGCAAAACCTGGAAACAAGGCTGAAAGACAGTGTGGCGGCGCCTGCTGCCGGTGCCAGGCTGAGACGCCTGGGGCAAACCCGTATATTGCTCCGCTATGCCGCTGCTATCGCCGCGCTGCTGATAGCCGGCTACTGGGCGCTGAGCCGCTACAATACCGCTCCGGGCGTACAAATGGTGGAAACCCGCACCAGCGCCGGCGAACAGCGTGAACTGAGCCTGCCTGATGGTAGCCGCGTTCTGCTGAATGAAAATACGCGCCTGGCTTATGCCGAACCCTTTGAGCAACGCCTGGTCCAATTGTCGGGCGAAGCTTTTTTCGAAGTGGAAAAAATGAACGGCAAACCCTTCGCCATTGAAGCGGAAGGTACTACAACTACGGTGTTGGGCACCTCCTTCAACGTGCGGGCCTACCCGCAGGAAGGACAGGTGGAAGTGAGCGTCAGCACCGGTAAGGTCGCCCTGCAACAGACGGGTGAGGCCGAGAACAAAGTATTACTGGAGCCGGGTGAATCGGGCGTATACAGCAAAAAAGAAGCAACGGTACAAGAGGTGTCTATCTCCAATGCCGATGCGTGGAAAGCCCAGCGCCTTCGCTTCGACGGCGCTAGCCTGGAAGAAGTCGTACAAGCCGTAGAACGGTATTTCCACACCGACATCGAAGTGGCAACACCCGAACTGCTCAATTGTCATTTTAAAGGCGACTTCGTGCAGCCTGAGAACCTGGAAGTAGTGCTCGAAGCTATAGCCTTCACCATGGACCTCCAGCTCGAACAGAAGGATGGCGCCTATCTGCTTAGCGGCAACGCTTCGCGTTGTAGATAAGCGGTAAGCGATATAAAGCCTGAAGGAATTGGCCCTACAGATATGAAAAGCACCAGACTGACAATCCTGCTAGTTTTGTTTTTCGCCGTATGTTTTAGGGCGGAAGCACAGTCGTTGGGCCGGAAGGTGACCCTCGCCTATTCCGGAGAGCCGCTTGGAGAAGTACTGGCGGATATCAGCCAGTCGTATGATGTGCGCTTTTCGTACAGCCCCAATTTCATTCCTTTGCAGCAGCGCATTACGCTGAGCGTGGACAACGAGCCGCTGGCCACTGCGTTGGACGATATTTGCCAGCAGGCGCCAGTGGCCTATGCCGAGATGGGAGGCCAGGTGCTGCTTAAACCTGACAATAACCGCCGGCAGTTGGGGCAGCTGGAGACGCGCCCGCCCAGGCCTACGCAGGCCAGCCCGATCTACCCGGAAGCCCCGGCTCCCAACGTGAAGGCCGAACGTGAACGGCTGCAACGCCTGATGTCTCCTATAGAAGGAAAGGAGGGCGCCTACGTGATCAAAGGCGGCGGTTACACTTATAAAGAGGTAAGCCTTGACCCCTATCGGTTGCCGGATAGCGCCCCTGGCAGCAAATACAAAGGCGATATGCGCCTGGCGCAGATCTCCCTGCTGCCCTACATCGGTACCAATGCTTTGCGAAGCAACGAGATCACCAATAGGGTTTCGGTCAACGTTTTATGGGGTACGAATGGCGGAGTGGATGGAGTAGAAGTGGGTGGTTTGGTCAACTCCGTCAAAAACGATGTGCATGGCGTGCAGGTGGCCGGCCTGGGGAGCGTCGTCGGAGGAGAAGTGAGAGGCACACAGGTGAGCGGCTTTTTCAACCTGAACAAAGACGTTACTACTGGTGTGCAGGTAGCGGGTTTGGCTAACCTTACGAAAGAGGCCACGGCCGTGCAGACGGCCCTCGGAGCCAATATCAACCGTGGCGATTTTGCCGGTGTGCAGGCATCAGGCTTGTTCAATATCTCAGGTGGCAATGCCGATGGCCTTCAGGCATCGGGCCTGTTCAACTACAGCGGAGGGGAAGCTAAAACCCAGATTTCTTCGCTGTTTAATATTGCCGGCGACGTAAGCGGCGCCCAGGCCAGCGTACTGTTCAATAAGGCCAAACGCGTAGATGGGTTCCAGTTCAGCCTGATAAATGTATCGGACACCATCAATGGGGTGCCACTGGGGCTGCTTAACATTGTCCATCATGGTTATAATCGTGTGGAGTTGTCGGCGGGTGACGCCTTGTATGCCAATATCGGGCTCAAACTCGGCGCCCGCTCGTTCTACAACATCTTCCACGCCGGCGCCCGTTGGGATGCAGCGCCGGCAGGCACTGGAGCACAAACGATGAGCTGGGGCCTGGGCTACGGCATGGGCAGCGCCATCATCCTGAACCCGCGTTTGTTGCTCAATATCGAGGCGATAGCTATACATCTCAATGAGCGGGAAGGCTGGTCGCGACAGCTCAACCTGCTGAACCAACTGCGTTTTACCCTGGATTTTCACCATCCGGACAAACGCGCCAGCTTTTTTGCAGGGCCAGTGGCCAATGTGCTGGTTTCCAGAAAACAAGACCCCGATACGGGTGAAATAGGCTCCCGCGTGATCCGGCCGCCCTATACGCTGCTGGACAAAACAGGCGAAAAAACCAATACTAAAATTTGGGTAGGGCTGCAGGCTGGCCTTCGGTTCTGACCAGGGCACCCATAACGAAAACGGAAAACACCAGACGGAGCAGCGCAAGGCCGGCTCCCTGGGATTCGTATACCAGACAATAAAACAATCTACATCACTCTTTAAAGCAACAAGACATGAAACAGTTTATGATTATGGCCCTTTTGGCCGGTTTTTCTCTGGCATTACACGCACAACACGAAACCCTTTTTGGCAACGCCCGCGTCGTCGGTGGCTTCGGCGGCCCCATCATCGAATGGGGGCTGGGCAATGACCTGAACACTTCAGTCGGCGGCGGTGGCGCTCTGGTGATCGACAATTTTTTCATCGGCGGCTACGGTATGGGCAGCATCGATTTCGAATCCCTGATCGAAGACGAAGATGTTGAACAGATCGAGCTGGGCCACGGCGGCTTCTGGCTGGGCTATACCCTCGCCCCGCATAAACTGCTGCACCTCTATGCCAGCGGCCGTATCGGTTGGGGCGGCGTCGGCATCGATGTCTCTCCCGGTTCCTCTTTCCCGCGCGACGTGGACAACATCTTCGTGCTGACCCCCGAGCTGGGCGTCGAACTCAACATCGCCAAGTGGTTCCGCGTGGCTGGTACCGTCGGCTACCGCTACGTGGATGGCGTCAACGAAAAACTCGGATACTACAAAGAAGATACCTTCAACGGCTACCTGGCCAACCTCACCTTCCGCTTCGGCTGGTTCGGCTGGCATAGGGGGTAGGGCCGTTTTATTCCGTATGCAGTAGGCAGGGCCGGCGGGGCCACTTTCAACATTCAGCGATCAACAGTCAATAGCCGCCCGGCAAAACCCATTTACACAACCAAAAAAACAATCTTATCATGAAACGGATATTCTGGATCATTAGCGCTTTAGCGATCACCATCAGTGCAGCCGGATGTTTTATCGACCTGGACGACGACGATGACTTTTTCGGGTGCGTCAACGGCGAGGGCCCCTCGGTCACCCGCACGATCAGCATATCGGACTTTGACGGTATCGAACTGGCCATTTCTGCCGATGTGTTTATCACGCAGGGGCCGGTGCAGGATGTCGTTGTGGAAGGCAAGAGCAACATTATCGACGAATTGGAACGCGATGTTCACAATGGCGTCTGGCGTATCGAGTTCGACCGATGTGTACGCGATATCGGCACGCTGCGCGTCTTTATAACTATGCCCGAACTGACGAGCCTGCGCGTTTCCGGCTCTGGCGATATCATCAGCGAAAACACTTTCGTAACCAACGACCTCGAATTCGACATCCCCGGTTCCGGTAACATCGACCTGGCCGTCGAAGCTGACGATATTGACGGTGAGCTCTCCGGCTCTGGCCGCCTGCTGCTGGAAGGCACGGCCGATGAAGTAAAATATCGCATCAGCGGCTCGGGCGACGTCCGCGCCTTCAACCTGGACTGCCGTACCGCCGATATCTCCATCCCTGGCTCCGGCGACTGCGAGGTAACCGTCTCCGAATTCCTCAAAGTGCGCATTTCCGGCTCCGGCGATGTGTTTTTCAAAGGCAACCCCAGCCTGGATGTCAATATTACAGGGTCGGGTAATGTGATAGATGCGAATTAGGCCGGAAGGCCTTAAGGCTTAGGCTTAATACCTACTTAGGGTGTTTCTTTTGAGAGTGCGTTCCAGGAAGGCCCTGCCGATGGCGGGGCTTTCTTTATATCCCTTTTTTTGCCACCTTTTTATGCCTGTCGTTCAGTTCCATCAGGGCGGCGGAGCCATACCAGGGGTGCAGCTCCATCACCAGGCGGCCGGCCTGAATGGCAGGGTCGGTCTCGGTAAGGGCCTGGGCTTCTTCGATGGTGGCTACGTTGAAGATGTAGATGCCGCGGACGTCGCCTCCGTCCAGAAAGGGCCCTGCGAGCACTAGTTGGCCGGCCTCCGCCATCCGGGTGATGTTGTCGAGGTGGGCGCGTTGCAGGCGCGCAGCCTCCAGCGAATCCTGGCTGCGGTTGGGGCCCGATTTGAGATAGGCCATCACGTAGGTTTTCATGCCATATTCATCAGCTCCATATTGCGCGGCGAGCGTGGAATCGAATACGGGAGCACCGGCTTCTGCTTCTGCGCCGGCTTCCTGTACCGGCGCTTCCGGCTGGTTGCAGGCTATGAATAACAGCAGTAAGAAAAAGTAGGGTATGTTTTTCATCACAATCGGGTTTTGTACTGTGTGAAGATAGGCAAAAGGTAACTATTCAGCATCAAGGTGATTTACGGCCTGAAGCAAAATTTTGTAATCCACCCGAGGCTGTCTCAAAAGTATGGAATTGAAAAATAGTGCCAAATCATGTTTCGCCGCCTGGCCTAGCCCCTCTGGCTCCCCAATGGGGAGAACCGGCCAGGCCGCGAAAAACAGCATATTATTTGGCTTCGATATTTTTGTTTTGACTTTTGAGACAGCCCCATGAGAAGGGGTTAGACAAGAAAAATTCTACAAAATTTTGCTTCAGGAGCATTTTAGGCCGCATGCTGAATAGTTACGGCAAAAGAATGAAAAGGTTTAAAGGCAATAACGGCGCAGCTTCAGGGCGGCAATCGACAATCAGCATTCAAATTGGCCGAAATCTCGACGTCGCCCTATACTGATCTCCGGGAATATACCTAAGTTCGCCCCCCTAATCAATCGCCGTAAATGAAAACAAAAAAAGAGAAGAAGCTGCGGTTTCTTTTCGTTTCAAAATGGGGCGATATCCTGGATATCGCCTACGCCACTCAACAGGAGGGGAACAAAGTAAAACTTTATATTGCCTACAAGCCCTGCCGCGAGGTCGGCGACGGCTTTGTACCCAAAGTGCGCAACTGGGAAAAACACATCGCCTGGGCCGATGTCATCGTCTTTGATTATACCGGTTACGGCAAGGCCGCTTCCGAACTCAGGGCCGCCGGTAAGCTGGTGATCGGGGGGACGGAGTATACCGATAAGCTGGAACTGGACCGCGGCTTCGGGCAGAACGAACTGAAACGCCTGAAGGTCAAGATCCTGGACTATAAGGAGTTCCAGACCTTTCACGAGGCCATCGCCCATGTGCAGGCCAACCCGAACAGTTACGTCATCAAGCCTTGCGGAGAAACCCAGGACTACAAGCAGTTGCTCTTCGTAGGCAAGGAAGATGACGGCAGCGACATCATCCGCGTGTTGAGAGCCTACGAGAAATCGTGGGGTGATAATATGGGCACGTTCCAGCTACAGCGCAAAGTGGCCGGAGTGGAAGTGTCTGTTGCTGCTTTCTTTAACGGTAAAGAATTTCTGCGGCCCGTCAATATCACGTTCGAGCACAAAAAGCTGTTCCCAAAAGAATTAGGCGTTTCCACAGGCGAGATGGGGACCAGCATGTTCTGGACGAACGACAACCCCATCTTCGACGCCACCCTGAAGAAGCTGGAAAAAACCCTGGCCAAAGAACAGTTCGTCGGCCATATCGATATCAACTGCATCGTCAACGGCAACGGCATCTACCCGCTGGAGTTCACCACGCGTTTCGGCTTTCCCCAGGCCTTTATCCAGCGGGCGGGCATCCTGGAGCCTTTCGGCCAACTGTTGTACAAGGTTGCCAGTGGAGAAAGCTTTCAGATCAGTACCCGCAAAGGGTTCCAGGTGGGGGCTTATATGGTGGTGCCTCCTTTCCCATACAACGACCCGGAAACGTTTAACCTCTTCTCCAAAGATGCGGTAGTGGTCATCAAAAAACAGATGAAGGAAGGCATTCACCTCATGCACCTCAAACTGGTGAACGGCGAATGGCTGATCACCGGCGATTCCGGTATCGCTCTGCTGGTAAGTGGCACGGGCACCACGATGAAAGAGGCCCAGAGAATGTGTTACAACCGCATCGGCAATGTACTGATCAACAATGCCTACTACCGTACCGACATCGGCGACCGCTGGGCCGAAGATTCGGATAAGCTGTGGGCCTGGAAGCTGTTGTGATAAAAGAAACATAAGGTGGCTCCCGCATTCAAAGACTGCACTGCCGAACCCGAGCAATTTTTTTCCATCCTGCCTCCTGACTGGCAGGAGGCTATCCGCCCATTCTGGCCGGGCTACGGGGGTTCGGCCCGAATCTATATCCTGGAATCGCCGGGCGAAACGCTGGGCGGGGGTATTGTTTTTTCCACGGTTTCACCGGATACGATGTTTTATCAGGAAGAAGCGCAACAGTGGTTCAGCCGGGGGTATCTGTACATCGGTTTTTTGTGGGTAGCGGAGCAATACCGGGGCCGGAAACTGGGCGGTGGCTGGCTGGAAGCACTATTCCTGCATTACCCCGGCCAGCGTTTCTGGCTGGCCATAGAAGATATCCAGCTTTTACATTTCTATGAGCGCTACGGTTTCAGGCTGGTAAAAGAGGTAAGCGGAGAAGACGGTGTGGAGTGGATTTTGGCGAAGGGGTAGCCACTCCACCTCTACCTACTTCTCCCACACTACCGTTTCGGACACCTCTGACCAGCGTTCAAAGTGGGCGCCGTAGCGGTTGTCCAGTTCGATGCGTTTGACTTTAAGGGTAGGGGTGAGCAGGCCGTTTTCCACGCTCCACAGTTCACGGGTGATGACCATAGTGGCGATCTTTTCGTAGTTGGCCAGTTTGCGGTTGACGGCCTGTAGGCTTTCGTGCAGGCTTTGTTCGATGGCTTTGGGCTCCTTGGCGCGGCCCAGTTCGGAGAGTACGACCAGTGCTATAGGCTGGGCCAGCCCCAGCCCGGTGACGCAGATCTGCTCGATATCGGAATTGGAGGCGAACTCCCATTCGATAGGAGCGGGCACGACGAACTTGCCTTTTGCGGTTTTGAACACTTCGGACACCCTCCCTGTAAGGCGTAAATACCCATCGGCATCGATAGTGCCGCTGTCGCCCATGCGGTAATAGCCATCGTCGGTGAAAGCTTCGGCCGTTTTTTCGGGGTTGTTGTAGTAGCCGTCCATAAACCAAGGGCCACGGGCCAGCACTTCGCCATTGGCCGGGTCGATCTTCATATCAGAGCCTGGGAATGCCCTGCCAACCGTGCCGATCGTCTGCTCACCGGCCCGCGTCATGACGAAGCCGCCGCAGGTTTCGGTAGAGCCGTATATCTCCTGGATGTGGATGCCCATTCGGGCGTACCAGGCTTTCAGGCTATCAGGCATGGGCGCGGCTGCCGTGAGCTTGATGCGGGCCCTGCCCAGCCCCAGCCCCTGCTGTATTTTTTTTCTGACAAGGGAAGATAGGATGGGGATGCGCAGCAGCAAATTGAGGCGGCTTTGGGGCATTCGTTCCAGGACGCCTAGCTGGAACTTCGTCCAGATGCGGGGCACTGCGAAAAAAAGGGTCGGTTGTACGGCCTGGATGTTGCGGGAGAAGGTGTCCATATTCTCCACGAAAGAGATCTGGGCGTTGTAGACGATGCCCAGCACCTCGGTCAGGGCGCGCTCGGCGATGTGGTTGAGCGGCAGGTAGGAGAAGAGAAAATTGTTGCCGGCCTCGATATTGAGCAACCTGTGCTGATGCTCTTCCTTAAGCAGTTCCGCTACTTTGCGGTAGGTGAGCATCACCCCTTTGGGCGTACCGGTAGTACCTGATGTGTAGATGATGGTCCAGAGGCTTTCGATATCCGCGCTGGGTTCGCCAGCTATCGGCTCGAAGCGGTTGATGAAATCGTGCCACTGTTCCCCTCTGTCGACTTTGGAGTTGCCCTCGTAATGGGGGAAGGTGATCACGGGCATGGTTTCGGGTATGCCATGCTGCATGTCTTCCCAATCTTCGAGCTTACCCACAAAAAGGGCCTGCACATCACCCAGCCCCAGTACCTGTCGGATCTGATCGGCGCGCAGGGTAGGAAAGAAGGGCACCGAGACGTATCCGCCCATCATAATGGCCAGGTCGGCGATGATCCACTCTCTGCAGTTCTTGGAGACGATACCGATATTGGCGCCATCGGGCAGGCCCAGCGAACGCAGGCCGGTGGCCAGGCGGCGGGCGGTTTGCCCGGCTTCCTGCCAGGTAGTTTCTTCCCATCTGTTACCAAAAGGCTGGCGGAGGAAAACGGCGTCTGGTGTAGTCTTTTCCCAGTGGTAGAAATGTGCAGTTATCGTTTTTAATGTCATCTTGGTTAGGTTAAGAAAATCTCCAATGGAGAACTGGTTTTTTGAACACTACTGATATACGGTTATGCCTGCAATCGTTGCCATGAAAATAGCCAATTTTGGAGAAATACCGAGCACTATGTTAAAGTCAGGTTAAAAACGCGGCAGCTATATGTACGGCGGTTGTGCCATCCGTCATGAAATTGAAGGCATCCAAACAAGCTCTGGAGGGCAAACTCAAAAAAATGCATCCTTTGTCCCGGTAAAACCGTCTGTTAATCAAAAATACTTGGCTTCAACGGCAAAAAGCAGCACTTTTGGTGTAACCTTTTGCCGAAGAGCCACATCTAATCACCTGACTGAAACATTTGTACACCATGAAAACCTCATTCAAATGCCTGCTGGCCATTTGTTTGTTTTTGCCTGCTATGGCCGGGGCTTCACAACCTTCATCTACACTGTTCAACCTGTTGGAGCGCAATGGCGTTCTGAAGGTCGAACTGGAATTGAGCCTGAGCACCCTCGAGGAAAACACCAAGAACGAGAATTACTACCCCGCTACCTTCCGCTTTACCGACAACACAGGCGCAGCACAGGAATGGGATACCAGAGTGCGCGCCCGCGGGCGCTACCGGCGCCGCGTTTGTGATTTCCCTCCGCTGAAGATCGATTTCGGGAAGGACGACCTGCAGAAAAAAGGGCTTATGCCGTTTGACGACCTCAAACTCGTCACGCACTGTATGGATGGCGACGATGGCGATGATGCCGCCCTTCGCGAATATCTGGGTTATGTACTGTACCAGAAACTGACCGGCTACAGCCTGCGCGCGCAGTTGGTGGAAGTGGCCTACAAGGATACGGATGGCCGCCGGAAGATCACCCAGTACGGCATTTTACTGGAAGATGTGGACGAGCTGGCAGCGCGTTTTGATAGTGAAGAATGTGAGGAGTGTTATGGCCTGCCGCTGGCACAATTCGACGCCGATAACCTGCGCCTGAATGCGCTGTTCCAATACATGATCGGCAATACCGACTGGTCATTGGCCATGAACCGTAACCTGAAGATCCTGAAGCCGAAAAATGGAGGCCCTTACTGGATCGCGCCCTATGATTTCGATTTCTCCGGCCTGGTCAATGCCCCCTATGCCGTTCCCAACCCCGACCTGAAACAGCAGTACATCGGGCAGCGCATTTACATGGGAGCTGAGCAGGCCAATTCGGAGCTCGAAAGCGCGGCCGCTTACTTCCAGTCTAAAAAGCAGGAGATCCTCGATGCTGTCGAACAGTTCAGTTTGCTGCGCAGGCGTTCCCGAAAGGAGGTACTCCAGTACCTGAACGGCTTCTTCGATGAGCTGGACACCGGCCTGGTGCTGAACCGCGACGGCCTTTCCGGCAAACCAAAATCTTCGGGCAAGTAGCCATTAACGTTCAATATTCAACATCCCGCCCACCTCTTTGGGAAAACCTTCCAGGCTCATTACGCGTCGGGCCTGAAGGAGGTGCCGTTCTTCGTGGTTGGCCAGGATGGTGAATGCATCGCGCAGGGAGTAGGTGACAAAGCGCGCTGCAGGCGAGGTGATATGTGGGCGGTCGTAATCCTGGTTGCGGGTATTGCGGATGTGCTGGATGAGCTGTTGGTTGTGTGTGATGAACAGCTGTACGATCTCGGGCACGACCTGGCTTTCGTGGGGTTCGAAAACCTTGGGCGCTTTGAGTTTTTGTTTCGGCACCGGCGTGACGGACCGCAGCATCAGCCATCCCCAAAAGCGGGGCCAGAGAGGCAGGCGCTCCCAGAATGTGAACTGCTTCGTATTGCTGGCCAGTTCCTTAAGTTGAGGAAAATACTGGCGGTTGGAGACGATAAGGTGCTCAAGGCATTGGCCGATGCTCCATTGCTGCGGGCCTGGTTTCCAATTTAGCTGGTTTCCCGAGAGCTTTCCAAACGACCGGCCCGCCTCTTCGCTGGACCGGTCGATCCGGTTGATAATATGCTTCAAATAAGTGTCCATAAGTAATCAGTGTACTTGCTGGTGTTAATTCCATCCAGAAAGTTAAGGCCAAAAGGGAAAAAAAACCTGGAAATGGACAGGTTTAATGGGATTCTAATTTTTTTCAGGCCTTCAAATCCCCCTCGGATTTTCTTCGAAAGCTCGTATCTTCGCCTTTTGCCCGGTTTTACCGCCGGTTTTTACTACTCATACGAAAAACCATGCAACGATGAGGCGAGAGATACACTCCTGGCATAGCCCCGCTCTGAACAAACCCATGGAAATCGCCGTGTACGGCCACTACGGCTTTGCATTGCTCCTGCTGCCTACAGCTGCCGCCGACTACCTCGAATACGAGCGTTTTCACCTTATCGACGCCATTAGCAGGCAGATCAATGAAGGAAAAGTGAAAGTTTTTTCCATCAACAGCATCAATTCGGAAAGTTGGCTCAACCCACACATGCACCCTCGGCATAAGGCTATCCGGCACCAGCAGTTCAACGACTACGTCTTCAATGAAGTCGTGCCCTTCATACGCAATATGACCAGCCCGGAAACGCAGCTGTATACCGCCGGCGCTTCCTTTGGCGCCCTGCATTCCGCCAACCTCTTTTTCCGCCGCCCCGGCCTCATCAGCGGTGTGATCGCCATGAGCGGCGATTACGACCTGAGCTCCTACACCAAGGGCTACCACGACCAGGACGTCTACTTCAACTCTCCCATGCAGTACCTGCCCAACCTGTCCGATGGGCATATACTGGATAAGATACGCCGCAGCGGGCACATCCACATCGTCACCGGCTCGGGCGATTGGGAAAACCCGGAGGCTTCACGCCGCTTTTCCGGCGTGTTACATGCCAAAGGCATCCCTCACGAACTGGACGTCTGGGGGCCCGACATTCCTCACGACTGGCCTACCTGGCGCAAGATGCTGCCGTATTACCTGGATACCAGGTTTTAGAACTTGTTTGGAGGCCACCCTTTGGCGGGCTAAAACACGTCCCTTTTTATCTCCAAAAGCAGCCTCCAAACAAGCTCCTAGGGAAAGCAGGCGACGATCACGCTCCCCCAAACACCACTTCCCCGGCGATCTCCTCGCGCATTTCCAGGAGCTCCAGTTCGGCGTCGTACAGCGCGTCGAAGGCGAAAGGGCGGCCTTGCATGAGGTATTGGTATACCAGCCAGTCGGTGGGAGGCGTAGGGATGTTGGGGATATCGTGAAAGCGTATCCATTCGAGCGCGCCCTCGTCACAGTCGGGCGGCGGTTGGTAGGGGATATCGGCCAGGTAGATATAGCATTGCCAGTTGTAGTCGGTGGGGGAGGATTCCACTAAAACGCCTCCGAAGTGCAGCTGGGATTGATGGAGGGCCAGGCCTGTTTCTTCGTGAATTTCGCGGACGACGGCATCGATGGGGCGTTCGTGCGGGTCCACCTTGCCGCCTACGGGTACGTAGCGGCCCCGGTTGGGCTCTTTATTGCGCTTGAGTAATAGAAAGGCATCATTGTGGCGCAGCACAGCCATGGCTGCGGTGCGTTTTATACCGGGATTGACTTCCATAGAGGCACATATTTTACCAGGCCATGGCAGGCCCTCATTCCAAACTGAGCATGAATATACGGATAAGGGCGGGATGTGCGGCATCCAAACAAGCTCTAACGGCCCAGTCGCTTTCGCACGGCTTCAGCGCCGAGACACGGGCCGTCATCTTTGCAGCATAAACTTGCTGCAACTAATTCCAATGGTTGTGCAGCTCACGGCTGACGATGGCCATGACAAGGCCCAAAGGTAGGCCGAGCAGGATGCCTAATGCTACATGCTGAAGGGCTATACCTAAAGCAATCCCAATGGCAATACCGACACCGGCCCATAAGCCCAGGCCTCGCAGGGAAGGAACATATTGGCTATTCATACCCGGTAATTTAAAGGATTAACAATCACGTATCGTATTCACCTCTTTTAAGATAAGATTTTTTGAGGAAAAATTCAATAGGATACCCCTTCTTTAGAAGTAGATAAATAAGCCGCCTACGTCGTTTTTTATATTTGGGCAGAATATTTTAGAATACCGCTTTTTAAACTGAAGAGAAAAATGTATCTTTGCCCCCTGTTAAGAAGAAAAGATTGAGACATGAAAAAAGATATCCATCCGAAGCAATACAGAATGGTCGTTTTCAAGGATTTCTCCTCGGGCGATTCTTTCATCACGCGCTCCTGCGCGCCGACGAAAGACACCATCACCTGGGAAGACGGCAAAGAGTACCCGATGGTGAAGCTGGAGATATCCAGCTACTCGCACCCTTTCTTCACGGGCAAGATGAAGTTCGTGGACACGGCGGGCCGGATCGACAAGTTCAACAAGAAGTTTGCCAACTCTCGTTTCGCGAAGAATTCCTGATCGCCAGCCTGTTAAAAGATAAAGGCAAAAAGTCCCTTTCCTCGCGATCGGGGCTTTTTTTTATCTTTATACCCAGCCTCCCCGGCTGTACCCCTTAAAACACGAGCTATGGCCAATATCATCCTCTTTGACAATGAAGTGCGGGACCGCCTCCTGCCCCTGACCTATACCCGCCCGTCCTGCGAACTACGCGTCGGCACCTTGAGGATCAGAGAGAAATGGGAGCGCTGGCTCGACGGCCCTGTAGCCTATATCACCCAGGATTACCTGGCTGAGAAATACCCAATCGACCATGGCAAGGCCAACTATATCATCAATGGCTCGGCTATGCCGTCCCCCCAGCTCGTCCGGCTGATCCAGCAGATGGATTTTAACGAAGCTTTCCTGCGCGGTGAAGAACTCATCGTGGCCAAGCTGGACGAAGAGCAGATCGAACGCCTGATCGAAGACGACGACATCGGCGAATTGCGCGGCTTTGACCTGGAGGGCACCGACTACCTCAAACTGGACAACCTATGGGACATATACGGACTCAATGCCCGGGCTATCGAAGCAGATTTCGAGCTCCTGACACGAGGCCGCAAATCGGAGCCCCTGAGCGGGACCAACCGGGTTGTCGGCCCGCCTGAGCGGATATTCCTGGAAGAGGGGGCCAGGATGGAATGCTGTACTATTAATACGGAGAACGGCCCGGTTTACATCGGCCGCAATGCCCTGGTAATGGAAGGCTGCCTCATCCGCGGCGCCCTGTCGGTAGGAGAAGGCGCTGTGGTCAAAATGGGCGCCAAGATCTACGGGGCGACGACGATAGGGCCCTACTGCCGGGCCGGCGGAGAGATCAACAACTCCGTCATCATGGGGTATTCCAACAAAGGCCACGAAGGCTATCTCGGCAATTCCGTCATCGGAGAATGGTGCAACCTCGGCGCCGACACCAACGTCTCCAACCTCAAGAACAGCTATGAAGAAGTCCGCCTGTGGAGTTATCCCGAGGAGCGTTTCGCGCCTACGGGCCAGCAGTTTTGCGGCCTTTTTATGGGCGACCACTCCAAAGCAGGCATCAATACGATGTTCAATACCGGCACCGTCGTCGGGATCTGCTGCAATATCTACGGCGAAGGTTTCCCGCGCAACTTCATCCCCTCCTTTTCTATGGGGGGCAAGCACGCGCTGCAAACCTTTAGCACCGACAAGGCCCTGGCCACCGCCGAGCGCGTTATGGCCCGGCGGGATATTGACCTGGACATTCCGGACCGCCTCATCCTGCTCCGGATCTATGAAGACACCGCCAAATACCGGCGGTGGGAGAAGGGGTAGATATGAACGCTGAATGTTGAACACTACTTAACATACATCCTTTTGCAACCGCCGCACTGGAAAAAATGGCTGAGTTATCTTTTCGAGCTGCACGTTGAGAGTGCGCCAAGCAGCTACAACCCTCATCTGTATGTAAGCCTGAAAAAGGGGCGATACCAGCTCTCCACGGCTAATGCCGTTTATTCCTTCGAAGACCTGTACACCAATTTCCTGTACGCCTTTCAGCGCTTGCCGCTCGATAGCCTGCCCGGCCGCGATGTGCTGGTGCTGGGCCTCGGTTTGGGTAGCGTGCCCCTGATCCTGGAGCGGCGGTTTGGCCGCGAGTACCGGTACACGGCCGTGGAGCTGGATGAAAACGTCATTTACCTCGCCAACCGCTATGGCCTGGATGAGCTGGAGTCGCCCGTTACTACTATTTGTGCAGATGCCTTTGCGTTTATGCTTCAGAACGAGGAGCGTTATGATATGATCTGCATGGATATCTTCCTTGATGACGTAGTGCCTTCCCAGTTCGAAACGCCTGAATTTCTCACTGCCCTGCGCGATAGCCTCAATCCGGGTGGGTTGCTGCTGTACAACCGCCTGGCAGCCCAGGATGACGACCTGAAGAAGGCGCACGTTTTTTTCGAGGGGCCTTTTCGCGCTGCTTTTCCCGAAGGCTCCTACATGGATGTGCAAGGCAACTGGATATTGCTTAACAGGGAAGGGTGAAGGTTAAAGGGACAAGGTTAAAGGGACAAGGTTAAAGGGACAAGGTTAAAGGGACAAGGTTAAAGGGACAAGGTTAAAGGGTGAAGGTTAAAGGGTGAAGGTTAAAGGAGAAAGTAAAGTACATAAGAAGCATTGAACCATGACAAAGACCTTCAATTGGGGGATTATAGGCCCTGGCCGGATCGCGCATAAATTTGCTCAGGATATTGGCCATACCGAGCATGCCAGGCTGCATGCGGTGGCGTCGCGCTCCGAAGATCGGGCCCGTAGCTTTGCCGGGCAGTATGGGGCCTCGTATGCTTTTGGCAGTTATGAAGAGATACTGGGATGCCCGGATCTGGACGCTGTTTATATCGCCAGCCCGCATACGGGCCATTACGAGCATACGCTGATGTGCCTCCGAGCTGGCCTGCCGGTGCTTTGTGAGAAGCCTTTCGCGCTGAACGCTAACCAGGTGCGGGAGATGATCGCCACGGCCCGCGAGCACGATACTTTCCTGATGGAGGCCTTGTGGACGCGTTTTCTGCCTACTACGCTCAAAGCGCTGGAGCTTATTGGGAACGGGGCTATCGGACAGGTGTTGGCGGTCAAAGCCGATTTCGGGTTCAGGGCGCCATTCGACCCTCAGGGGCGGCTCTACAACCCTCAGCTCGGTGGCGGCTCTTTACTGGACATCGGCATTTATCCCGTCTTTCTGGCATTACTGGTGCTGGGCTATCCCGATACGATAAAAGCGCTGGCCCATATCGGTACTACGGGGGTCGATGAAGAATGCGGTATGCTCTTCCGGTATTCCGACGGGCGGATGGCCCATCTGCATTCCACAATCCGGGCACGTACGAAAACAGAAGCTTTTATCTATGGCGAAGAAGGGGCTATACACCTGCATACCCGCTGGCACGAGCCTACCAGTATGAGCCTGGTCAGCAACGAAGGCCGTCCCCTGGATTTCCACTTCGATTGGAAGACGAACGGTTATTCCTATGAAGCACAGGAAGTGATGCGTTGCCTGAGCTCAGGCCTGAAAGAGAGCCCTGCAATGCCGCTGCGTTTCAGCCTCAGCCTGATAGCGTTGCTGGACGCGATACGGGCAGAGATCGGGCTGGTGTATCCGGAGGAAAGCGAGTAGTGGGGAATGCAACGGATAAATTGGCCGCTGGCATTTTTTATGTCTCATAACTTTTTTTTAACGAATTATAATTTTACATTTGTACATTATTCAAAATATGAAAAGAATACACATTTCTCTTCCCTAAGTGGGTTCCCCCCCGTAAAACGCTTTATAGCCTTATAAGGCTGCGGCCTCAACTTTCATTTCAAATGTGCACGCCTGGAGTAGCGCCGATATCCATGGGCTTTCTCCTCTTTTCCTTCAGATATGCATAAAAATTCCGGTATTGCTTATTTACTCCTTAAGCAAACCTACCGGGTTTTCAGCGTGTAGTGCCTTCACGGCTACACTTTAAAAGTGTTTTTTAAATACAGGGCCTAACAAGAATTTTAACCCCCTTGCTAACTTTGTTCTACTACCCGGGATCCGTTCCGGGTAGCTTTTTTTTTGAAGCTTACTGCCTGCTATCTCCTTTATACCGAGCGGCTTCTCCCTTTTTAGCCCCTTTTTCCCGCCACCTGAACCTGTGTGCAAAAGCATTTTCCTTGCCTTCCGTTACATCGGCAATGATCTCGCCCAGTACCGGGGCGAACTTAAAGGCGTGCCCGCTGCAGCCGGTGGCGATCACCAGGCCTTGTTTGGCGGGATGATGGCAGATGTAAAAATCGCCGTCCCAGGTGTCGGTATACAGGCAGAGGCGCGTGCCGGTTACCGGGGCTTCTAGCAGTCCGGGCAGGTGGCTGAACAGGAAATCCTGAAACTTGGGGAATAATTCCTCCGGCACTTCCCTTTTTTCCAAAGGGCCCACGCGGGTACCAGGGCCGTGGTTGGCGATCTTGACGGCCCCGTCGGCAGTAGCGGGAAAGCCGTACCAACCTGTACGGGAAATATCGGATGCCCAGCCCGGGAAGCGATCACCGCGATAGGAAGCGGCGTCCTTTGGTTGAAGGATGTATACGGGATGGCCGCTGGCCCATATTTTCCCTTTCAGTTCAGGAACGTATTCAGGCGCCCAGGCGCCGGCTGCCATGATGGTGAAATCGGCGGCGTATACATCGTTTTCGACTGTGATGATACCCCGCACCGAATCGCCGTTTTCCAGGAAATATTTGAAGCTTTCTCCTTCGTGCAGGCGTACGCCTTCACGCCGGGCTACCTCTACCAATTGAGCGACAACGGCCCCGCTTTCGGCCCACCCGCCTAATGGGTTGAAGTAGCCATCGACATAACATCCTGGCTTCCACTGTGGATACCGGCCCCGGATCTGCTCAGGGCTGAGGCGTTCGACAGGTATGCCGCTTTCCCGAAGGGTGTTGAGGCTATCCATTTCGAAACCGCTTACTTCGATCGCTTCTTGGGTAAGCAGCAGAAAACCCGTTTGGTGGAAAAGCGGGCGCGGCCAGGCTTTGTTCCATCGTTCCCATCCTTCAAAGGCGTTTAGCATGAGGCGGGTGTAAAACGCATCGGCCCCATAGTCCGCACGGATCATTTTGTTAATGTCCGTCGAGGCCGCATCCGGGTGGGGGAGGGGGCCCTGATCGAAAAGGTGCACCTCGTGGCCTCTTCGGTTGAGCTCTACTGCCGCCGTGATGCCGAAGATGCCGCCACCGATGATCAGGGTTTTTACAGACATAACTGTTGTTGCTTTTCGGTTTGTGTTCAGTCCTGTGGGCTTAGCCATTGTAATGGCAAACCACTGCCGCTTTCACCACGGTTTCAGCTACCTAAAATATCACCGGCGGTTAATTTTAAAAAAGCAAGTAAAAATAAAATAAAACACCTGAAATATTGCTCCAGGCAGAATAAAAAACCAAGATAGTAGATTGGTTTTTTTTCTGAAATCTCGCCCTTTTTTTGCATCTTTTACAACTGGGAATCGTAGTTTTTAAAACTTTTGCATCACTGGTTCGTTTTAATTACAAACTAATTTTCGAAAAAGGCATTATCTTCGACTTTCGCCCCGGCAGGAGTTGAGCTGAAAAATTTACTCTTCTGAGGCTAAAAGAGCAGCAAAACCGCCAGATTCGATCCCACAACAGGCCACCGATCCGGGCCCCAAATGGCTGCTCCGTTTGTTTGCCCATTCCAGTCCAACCAGATTATCGTCATTGCGCTAACAGGCGTAACAAACCCGACAGTTCATTTTTTGAACGCTACTTTGTAGTACAGGTGGGCGGCGAAGCTGCCACCGCATGAACGCCACACCCCGCTTAACCCTTGAAGACACCCTGGCCACGCCTGGCCTGCCTCATTTATCAAAAATAGAAACTGAATCACTTATGGACCAAGGCCAACAACGGACGCTACTGAAAGAAGAACCTGAAAATGATCCTGCTCAGCAGGGGCTCTATGTACCTCAGCTGGAGAAAGATTCCTGCGGCACAGGGCTGATCGCCAACCTGAACGGGGTCAGGTCACATCAGCTCATTGAAGACGCCCTGTTGATGCTGACGAATATGGAACACCGGGGAGCATGTGGCTGCGAACCCAATACCGGTGACGGGGCAGGCATCCTCATCCAGACGCCGCATGAGTTTTTTGTAAAAAAATGCCGCGAACAGGGCTTCAATCTGCCCGAGTTCGGAGCGTATGGCGTCGGCGTCATATTCTTTCCGGCCGAACGCACCCTGCGCCAGCAGTGCCGGGTCCTCTTCGACGACTATGTTGATGAGCTGGGTTTCGAATTGTTGGGCTACCGCAAAGTGCCTACCGATAACGAAAACCTCGGCGAGTCGGCAGTTTCCGTCGAGCCCCGTATGGAGCAGGTATTCATCAGGCCTATCGAAAAAATGGATCGCCGGGCCCTGGAACGCCGCCTGTATGTGCTGCGCAAATTTTCTACCCATAACATTCATAAGACCTATCCCCAGTCGAGAGATCATTTCTACATCGCCTCTTTTTCATACAAGACGGTGCTCTATAAAGGGCAACTGACCACCTACCAGGTGCGCCCGTATTTTCCCGACCTGCACGACGGCCTGTGCGAGTCGGCCATTGCGCTGGTCCACAGTCGTTTTTCCACCAATACGGCCCCCAAATGGAAGCTTTCACAACCCTTCCGCTACATCGCCCACAACGGCGAGATCAATACCATAACGGGCAACCTGAACTGGTGGATGTCCAAGGAGAAACTGCTGAAGTCAACGCTTTTCACAGATGAGGAACTGGAGCGGCTCAAACCTATATGTGGTGAACACCTATCCGATTCCGGCAATTTCGACAACGTGCTGGAATTCCTGGTGCTCAGCGGCTTCAGCCTGCCGCACGCGCTCATGATGATGATCCCCGAAGCCTGGCAGCACGATGAGCAGATGCCTGCCTTTAAAAAGGGTTTTTACGAATACCACAAAACCATCATGGAACCCTGGGACGGGCCGGCATCCATTTGTTTTACCGATGGCATCCTCGTGGGCGCAACCCTCGACCGCAACGGCCTTCGCCCTTCCCGCTGGTGCCTTACCGACGACAACGTGCTGATCGTAGCTTCCGAGGCCGGCGCCCTGCCTGTCGACCAGGCCAGGGTGGTACAAAAAGGCCGCCTGCAGCCCGGGCGTATCCTCATAGCCGACCTGGATGAGAACCGCATCGTGGGCGACGAGGAACTGAAAGGCATCGTTTGCCGCAACCGCCCGTATGAAGAATGGCTGAAAGCCCACCGAATTGCGCTGGACGCGCTTCCCGCTCATCCCGAGCCCGTTCTGGAGCTGGACGAAAAAACGCTTTTCCGCAACCAGCAACTGCACGGCTTTAGCCGGGAAGACCTGAAAATTCTGCTTACCCCAATGGCCGAGGCAGGTGAAGAGCCCATCGGCTCTATGGGGGCCGATACGCCTTTGGCGGCCCTGTCGCATCAGTCGCAACACCTGGCCAACTACTTCAAACAGCTGTTCGCCCAGGTGACCAACCCTCCGATCGACCCTATCCGGGAGCGATCCGTGATGTCGCTGCATGCCATGCTGGGCGGTGCGGGCAATATCCTGGATATCACGCCTGAGCGCGCAAGCTTCATCCACCTGGAAACACCGGTGCTGGCTAATGCCGAGCTTATCAAGATCAGGCATCTGCACCATCCGAACTATAAATCAGGGGTGATCGACATCGTCTTTAAGGCCGACGGGCAGGAAGGGCGGATGGAGGCGGCCCTCGACCACATCTGCGCCGTAGCGGAAGACCTCGCCCGCAACGGGGTGAACATTCTGGTGCTGTCCGACCGCAATGCCGACCCCTACCGGGCGCCAATACCCTCTCTGCTTGCGGTAGGTGCTGTGCACCACCACCTGATCCGGAAAGGCCTGCGAAGCCTGACCTCTATCGTTGTGGAAGCCGGCGACGTGCGCGAAACCCACCACTTTGCCACGCTTATCGGTTATGGCGCCAGCGCCGTCAACCCCTACATGGCTTACGCTACCATTGCGGGCTTGAAGAAACAGGGGGCCTTTGAGAAAACCGTAAAACTGGAAAAGCTCATTTCGCTTTATATTAAAGCAGTAGGTAAGGGACTGCTGAAGATCATGTCCAAGATCGGTATCTCGACCCTGCAGTCTTACCAGGGGGCCCAGATATTCGAGATACTGGGACTCAACAAGGAGGTGGCCGATAAGTGTTTCTATGGGTCGGTATCGCGCATCCAGGGCATAGGCTTTGACGGCATTGCCCGGGAAGTTCTGGCCCGCCACCGAATGGCCTTTCCCGAGAAGGCCGTTGCCAATGCTCAGCTCGATGTGGGCGGCGTTTACCAGTGGAAGAGGCGCGGAGAAGCGCACCTGCTGAACCCGCAGACTATCCACCTGCTGCAATACGCTACCCGTAAGGAGGACTACCAGGCGTTCAGGAAGTACGCCAAACTGATCAACGAGCAGTCGGAACAGGCCATGACCCTGCGCGGGCTGCTGGCGTTCCGCAAAGGCGAAAAGATACCGCTCAAAGAGGTAGAACCTGCCGAAAGTATCATGAAGCGCTTCGCTACCGGCGCTATGTCGTTCGGTTCCATCTCTCATGAAGCACATACTACGCTGGCCATCGCCATGAACCGCATCGGGGCGAAGAGCAATAGCGGCGAAGGCGGCGAAGACGAGATCCGCTTCGAGCGGAAACCCAATGGCGACTGGGAGCGTTCGGCGATCAAACAGGTGGCCTCGGGCCGCTTTGGCGTTACGAGCCACTACCTGGCCAATGCCGATGAGCTGCAGATCAAGATGGCCCAGGGCGCCAAGCCCGGCGAAGGGGGCCAGTTGCCCGGCCATAAGGTCGACGACTGGATCGGGCGGGTGCGGCATTCTACGCCTGGTGTGGGGCTGATCTCCCCTCCGCCGCACCACGATATCTATTCCATCGAGGACCTCGCGCAGCTTATTTTTGACCTGAAAAATGCCAACCCGCGGGCGCGTATCAACGTCAAACTGGTCTCCAAAGCAGGCGTGGGTATCATCGCCTCTGGTGTGGCCAAAGCCCATGCCGATGCGATCCTCATCTCCGGGCACGACGGGGGAACCGGCGCGTCTCCGCTGACCTCCATCCGCCATGCAGGCCTGCCCTGGGAACTCGGCCTGGCCGAGACCCAGCAAACGCTGGTGAAAAACAAACTGCGCGACCGCGTCGTCGTTCAAACCGACGGGCAGATACGCACGGGGCGCGACCTGGCTATCGCAACCTTGCTCGGTGCTGAAGAGTGGGGCATCGCCACCGCCGCTCTGGTCGTGGAAGGTTGTATTATGATGCGAAAGTGCCACCTCAATACCTGCCCTGTAGGTATCGCAACCCAGGACCCCGAATTGCGCAAGCGCTTCGAAGGCAACCCCGAGCACGTTATCACTTTCTTCCGCTTTCTCGCCGAAGACCTGCGGGAGATCATGGCAGAACTGGGCTTCCGCACCGTCAGGGAGATGGTAGGCAGAGTTGAGATGCTTAAGCTGAAGCAGAAGATCGAGCATTGGAAATACCGGGGCCTCGACCTGAGCCCCATTTTGTATAAAGAGCCGGCCGACGAATCGGTGGGGCAGTGCAAGCTGGTGGAGCAGGACCACGGCATCAGCCAGGTGCTTGACCGCAAGCTGATCGAATATTCCCGCCTGGCGCTGGACGAGGGCGCTCCCATAAGCACCACCTTCCCTATTCGCAATACGGACCGGGCAGTGGGGGCCATGTTGTCCAACGAGATCTCCCGTAAATACGGTGGCGCGGGCCTGCCTGACGGTACGATCCGCTTCCGCTTCCGTGGCTCGGCGGGCCAGAGCTTCGGCGCATTCAATGCGCCGGGCCTGGAGTTCACCCTCGAAGGAGAGGCTAATGACTACTTTGGCAAAGGCCTGTCTGGCGCCCGCCTGATCGCCGTGCCGGACCGCGATGCCAAATTCGAGCCCAGTGAGAATATTATCATCGGCAATGTGGCATTCTATGGCGCCACCGCCGGCGAGGCCTACATTCACGGCATGGCCGGCGAGCGCTTCTGCGTTCGTAATTCGGGCGTCAAGGCCGTTGTGGAAGGCATCGGCGATCATGGCTGCGAGTATATGACCGGCGGTATCGTCGTCGTGCTCGGCCATACCGGTAAGAATTTCGCGGCCGGCATGAGCGGCGGCATCGCCTACGTCTACAACCCCGATGGCGGGTTTAACAAGCAGGCCAACATGGAAATGGTAGGCCTCGACCCGATGGAAGAAGAAGATTTCCTTCGCCTTCGAGCCCTCATCCGCAACCATTTCAAGTATACCGGCAGCCCTGCAGCCCTTGGCATACTGGAAGATTGGGACGCGCAGAAAGGCGCCTTTACCAAGGTAATGCCTTCCGACTATAAAGCCGTACTGCAAAAACGCAAAGCGGAACAGGTAGTATTGTAAACCTTCGGGGTTTGAAAAACCCCGAAGGTTAAAAAAAAAAATTATGGCTGACCCAAAAGGATTCCTGAAATATACTCGTGAGCTTCCCAAGGCGCGCAAGCCCGGGGAGCGCATCAAGGACTATAAGGAGATCTACGAAGAATTCAATGATAAAAAGACGCAGCAGCAGGCGGCCCGTTGTATGGATTGCGGCGTGCCGTTCTGCCATAGCGGCTGCCCTTTGGGCAACATCATTCCGGAATTCAACGACGCAGTGTACCGGGAAGACTGGCGCCTGGCTATAGAAATACTTAGCAGCACCAATAACTTCCCGGAATTTACGGGCCGCATCTGTCCTGCCCCCTGCGAGGCAGCCTGTGTGCTGGGCATCAACCAGCCCCCTGTAGCTATCGAACATATTGAAAAGTCGATAGCAGAAGAGGGCTTCCGAAAAGGTTATATCCGCCCACAGCCGCCTGCGATGCGCACCGGCAAAAAAGTGGCCGTAGTGGGTTCCGGGCCGGCCGGCCTGGCCGCCGCCGCTCAGTTGAACAAAGCCGGCCACCTCGTCACCGTCTTTGAACGCAACGACAGCATCGGAGGGCTGCTGCGCTACGGCATCCCCGATTTTAAACTTGAAAAAGGGGTGGTCGAACGCCGAGTAGCCCTGATGGAGGCCGAAGGCGTGCGCTTCCGCACCAATGCCAACGTCGGTGAGAACGTCGACCCGCAGGGCCTGTTGGATGATTATGACGCCATCGTCTTATGCGGAGGCTCTACCGTGCCTCGGGACGTCAACATCCCTGGGCGAAACCTGGACGGCGTATACTTTGCCATGCAATTCCTCGAACAGAACAACCGCCGCGTACTTGGTGAAAGCATCCCGGCTGAAAATGCCATCCTGGCTACGGGCAAGAACGTGCTCGTCATCGGCGGGGGCGATACCGGCGCCGACTGCGTGGGCACCTCCAACAGGCATGGCGCCAGTTCGGTCACCCAGATCGAACTGCTGGCGAAGCCTCCCGAAAAGCGCGACCCCACTACCTGGCCCCAGTGGCCAATGATCCTGCGCACTTCCTCCAGCCACGAGGAAGGTTGCGAGCGGGAATGGGCCATCCTCACCAAAGAGTTTGTCGGCGACAAGAAAGGGAAGCTTAAATCGGTGCGCCTCGTCGATATCGAGTGGGCCAAAGATGAAAAAACGGGGCGTTACAACTTCAAAGAAGTGGAAGGCAGTGAGCGTGAGCTTGCGTGTGAGCTGGCATTACTTGCCGTTGGCTTCCTGCATCCGCAGTTCGAAGGTATGCTCCAAAAACTGGGCGTTGAAGTTGACGAACGGGGTAATGTGCGCGATGAAGGCTATCGCACCAATGTCGATAAGGTGTTTGCCGCCGGCGATATGCGCCGCGGCCAGTCGCTGGTGGTATGGGCGATCTCCGAAGGGCGCGAAGCTGCCCGGGCAGTTGACGAATACCTGATGGGCAGCTCGATGCTGGAGACAAAGGATGACAGCGCCCTGATGGTGCACGACGTTTAGCCGAACGCCAGTTCGGCTACGCCTCCTCAATCCGCCCCCACTCCTCGTCGACTATGGCGCCACCGAACTTATACAGGTATTCGTCCATGCTATGGTCGTCGACGGGCCGGATGTTGTCAAAGAAACCCCGGGATTTGGCGTCATCCGTAAGGGTAGGGGGAGCTTCCATGAACTGGGTGGAAGCTTCCACGCATTGCCGGGCCTCTTCCATTTCCTGTAGAATGGCCTTTTGCGCCGCTTCATCCAGTTCTTCGAACTCCATTTCCTGTTCTTCCTCATCGAAAAAACTTCTGGACTTCGGGATCAGGGTGATGCCGTGTTCCTCATCGAACAGCCGCGGGCTGCCGCCGAGGTGGTTGAAGCCGAGGATGCGGGGGGGTATCCTGGCGACGATATCCTTGTTGTTGATATGCAGGAAGGTCTTTTCTTCCAGCAATTCATTGTAAGCATCCATAAATTCCCGGTTGCCTACCCGTGGAGACCCGAATACGTAAATTGCCGCTACCTTGTAGCCGCCCAATGCGAAGCGGTGGGCGGCGAGTTGTGCCAGCGCGGCGCCCAGGCTATGGCCACAGATAAACAGCTTCCTGTCGGGCCCCAGCGCTTCTACGGCTTCCTGCAACTGGCCCCAGGTCCTGTCCAATGCTTTGTTGAAGCCCCGGTGCACCTTTCCGCGGCCGCCAAAAGCGGCGGTTTTCAGAAAGCTGGTGTCCACCAGCGCATCCTTGCCGCTGCTCGTCCCGCGGAAGCAGACGACGAGGTGCTCGCCCCTGCCTGCTACGAAGGCCTGGGTGTCTGTCTTTTTGTCTTCTACCCACCGGAAGGGCCCATAACCCCAGTCCTGGAGTTGCTTTTCCACGTAAGGAGCCCCGAAGTAGGCCAGATGCGAGCAGTCGGCCAACGCTATGGCATTCTGAAGGCTATGGCCCGTTGCGTTTTCGTCGAAGCCAAAGGGCGAGGAAGGGATGACCGCATCGCGACCGTACCGCACCCGGTTGATCACCGGGCCCAGTTTTCTGAGCATCCTGGCCGCACTCCAGCCAGGAATGGGCGCCCATTCGGGGAAGGGTTCCTTTTTATCGTCCACATCCAGCAGGGAAGCTCCGTCAGGTAGTTCGCTGACGCCCACGCTGAGCGATTCCGCGTATGACCTGACGGCGTCAAACACGTTGAAAGGGCCTGCATCTTCCGGTTCCGGGATCAGCCCGTCGGTATTGATCACGTAATGCAGGAAGGCTTGCTGTGCCACCGGCTCGGGGCTGGCTCCAGCGGTAATGGCCTCGGCAAGTTTGTGGCGGAATATGATCAGCGTATCGGCCAGCTTCGGATTGTGGGCCCTGGCCAGCTTCAGAAAGTCGTCGGCGCCGGGTTGCGAGGCGAATTCCCAGCAGATGTGGGCAAAGTCGGTTTGCACCAAAGGCGCCCCTTTTTTAAGGGCGGAAAGGGATATTTGGATGGATTCCGGTGTAGGGGCTTTCATGGGCTGTGTTTTGTGGTTAGTAAGCACTCAATGTAGTGAAATCCCGTTAATCCAGGAAATTGCAGCTCGGGTAAAGCGGCAGCACCGCAAAGGGAATTTGCCTACCTTTATAACCAAAACCACGCCTATGGAAAAGCCCACAGAAGTTGATGCTTTTATCCAAAAGCACGAACAATGGCGCGAAGCGCTCAGCAAGTTGCGGGCTATCCTGCTCACTACCGGCCTGGACGAAACCATCAAGTGGGGCAGCCCTGCTTATACCCTCGATGGCAAGAACGTCGTCGGCCTGGGCGCCTTTAAAGCTTATGTTGGCATTTGGTTTTTCCAGGGCGGGCTGCTCGAAGACAGGCATGGCGTGCTGGTGAATGCCCAGGAAGGCAAGACCAGGGCCATGCGCCAATGGCGCTTCCAGTCGGCCGGTGAGATCGACGAAAAACTGGTGCGGCAATACCTCGCCGAAGCGATCCGCAACCAACGCGCCGGCAAACAGATCAAACCGGAATTGAACAAACCCCTTATATTGCCCGAAGAGCTGACATCCGCTCTGCAGCAAGACAGCCGCCTGGCCTCCTGCTTCGGCAAACTTACTCCCGGGCGGCAAAGGGAATACGCGGAGTATGTCGGCGAGGCCAAAAGGCAGGCCACTCGCTCAGCCCGCCTCGAAAAGATCACACCCATGATCCTGGCCGGCATCGGGCTGAATGATAGGTGATGATCAAAAAACAAGTTCGACGATTTTGCGATGCGCTGACACGGGACGGGGTGACTTGGTGACGAGAGAGGGGGTGATCCGGGAATTCGCTGCGCTCAACCTGCCGTGCCTGCGACGTGAGACGGGACTGTTCAATGTTGCAGGTTTTACGTTTAAAGTTGGCCTGGATATCAAACGATTGCGCTCGCAGCGACACACTTGATTGAACTATCCCCGTGAGGCCTGTGACGTGCCGACGTACCCCAATTTGAAAGATTTGTACTAAGAGTTGGAAGATTTGTACTAACACCCTACTCCCTGTTTACCCTTATTTTTATCCTACATTGGCGGGCAAGTCATTTTTCATTTCTCCATTAGTTGTTACCAAATAGCCCTGTATAACCTCCGTATGGCAAGGTCGTGGAAAGGTCACGGGGTAGCTGGGCTTCAGCAAGCCTTAAGCAGCTATCCTGTGATTGCTACAGGCCATCCTGGTGGAGGGTGCCCGAGCAAGGGCTGGGAAAGATATTCTTTAACCCATAATGATCATCGTTTATGAAAAAAAAACACTTACTCTTCGTGCTATTGTCTTTGTGTTTAAGTATTCCGACGCATGCCCAATGGCTGAACCAGGGCGCCGGCAGTATTTCGAATCCCAATTTCCAGGTTTTTGGCCTGGGTTTGGCCGGGCCTGACGTAATATGGGCCATCGCCTGGGATGCCGTGAATTACAACCCGCCCGATTACCTGCTTAAAACGAATGATGGCGGAGCGACCTGGACATCGCTGCCGATCGACATCCCCCCCGAATTATACACCATTCAGGTTTTCGTCCTGGATGAGATGACCGGTTGGCTGGCCATGGCCGATGAACTGGACCCCATCTCCGGCAAGGTGTACAAAACAACGGATGGCGGCCTGAGCTGGGTG
Source organism: Lewinellaceae bacterium (assembly GCA_020636255.1). Classification (GTDB taxonomy): domain Bacteria; phylum Bacteroidota; class Bacteroidia; order Chitinophagales; family Saprospiraceae; genus JACJYE01. The sequence goes on along the minus strand of JACJYE010000002.1, from coordinate 319,244 downwards.
GAACAGAGCACTGGCTTTACCGAATTCAACGAAACACCCGCTGCGGTTCACTTCTGGAACGCCAATGAAGGGGTGGCTTTCGGCGCGACTTGCTATGCCAATTACAATGACCAGATTGCTATCTATACCACTGAAGATGGTGGCGATACCTGGACAAAAGTGAGCGGCGACGCCATGCCGGCCCAACTGCCGGGAGAAGGGATGTGCCTCTATTCGGGCAATGGTTTTTATGAAGTAGTGGGCAACAACATCTGGTTTGTGAGTTCTAAAAACCGAGTGTTTAAATCGGCTGACCGAGGGCACAACTGGATAGCAGTGAATACGGATATCGCCGCCCCAAGCCGGGTAACAGGTATTGCCTTTAAAGATGAACTGAACGGCATCGTAGTGGCTGCGTTCCCAAACAAAGCGGCCCGCACTACCGATGGTGGCCTCAACTGGACACCCATCGATATCCTAAACGTTGCTGATGCAACCCAAACGGTTCAGGTTGAGTACATTCCTGGTACCAAGGGGTCTTATCTGGTGCACAACGGCGCCCTCATCTGGATTACCACTAACTCCAAGATGCTGCTGACTCATGACGATGGCGATAGCTGGGAAACCTTTGAAGCTAATGTCAATCTTAATTGTGTTGAATTCCTTTCCCCGCGCCTGGGCTTCGGCGGCGGCAAGGTTAATAACGCTACATCCGGCGGCATGTACAAATGGGCAGGCTCCTCGCTGGCCGGCCGCATCTACGTCAAGTCCGACGCCACCGGCGCCAACACCGGCTTTAGCTGGGACGATGCCTTCGTCAACCTGCAGGACGCCCTGGCCGAGGCCGTGGAAGGCGACGAGATCTGGGTGGCCGCCGGAACCTACACTCCCGACGGGCCCGGTGGCGCCGCCGACGCCACTTTCCTTATCGACAAGAACATTCAGCTGCTGGGCGGCTTTGCCGGCAATGAAACGGATGCCGGGGCCCGCGACCCCATGGCCAACCTCACCATCCTGTCTGGCGACCTGAACGGAGATGATGTTTCGGATGATTTTGCGACGAACCGGGGGGATAATGTGATGCATGTAATCACCATCACCAATGCGGTGGGCAATGAAACCCTCATTGATGGCTTTACCGTCAGCAGCGGGCATGCCGGGGGAGATGCTGCACCGGCTTCTTTCGGTGGCGGCATCTACAGTGAGGGTACACCCCAAATCAGCCATAGCCTTTTTACACAGAATTTCTGCAATGACCTGGGCGGAGCGCTGATCTTGATCAATACGCCCGTCGAAGACGCTGCGGTGTTGAACGACTGCTCCTTTATCAATAACAAAGGCAACGCTGGCGGCGCTGTTTGTCTCCGGTTCAGTGCTGCCTCCTTTGATGGTTGCATCTTTGAAGGGAATACGGCAAAGGACGAGGGCGCCGTGCCTTTCGAACCCAATGGAGGGGCTATTCAAACGAGGAATGCCCGCCTGGCCCTGAACAATTGCTCGTTCAGGGAAAATATCAGTACAGGAGTTGGGGGGGCGTTCTTATTTTATGTTGATCCTGATGGGGAAGATTTTGCGCTGCAGATGGACAGTTGTGTCCTGGAAGGGAACCAGGGGCGTTACGGCAGTGCCGTGTTTTCGCAAAACTGGGGTAAAGCCACTTCTGTTACAATTGCCCGTTCCAGGTTTAAAGACAATCAGAGCCTGGGCGCTTATGGCAGTTTGCTGGCCTATAATCAACTGGGCGGTGCTTATGGCAGTGTTTGGGTTGACCAGTGTGTGTTTGAAGGAAACTCCAGCCAGTATGCTTGTGGCGCTATTGAAATTGGTTCTGGCCCGGGCGCTGACACCTCAGAATACGCCATAACCAACTGTACTTTCAGAGGGAATATGGCCCAAAGCATCGGCGGAGCGCTGGGGCTTTGGAGCGAAGTCAATACAGTTGCTTCTTTCCTGGTCGATAACTGCCGCTTCGAAGAAAACCTGGCGGGTTCTGAAGCCGGCGCGATATGGGTGCTCAATGGCAGTGATGCCTTCGAGGGTGTTGTCAGCCGCTGTGCTTTCGTCAATAATGCCGCAATAACAGGTTCTGCAATCTCAACGAATGACGAGGATCTATCCACCTCTTCCGACCCGGCAGATGCAAAACTTACGATAGAGAATTGCCTGGCCATCGGAAACATAGGCGACAATACCATTTCTCTTTTAAAGTTTCCCAATTCGAGCCTTTTCAATTGTACCATTGCCGATAATCTCGGCGGCAGCATTCAACTCGGCGGCCAAAGCGGCCTGGAGCTCCAGAATACCATTCTGTATAACCCCGGCTACCTCGAATATGTGGACCTGATAGGAGATGCCCTTGTCACCTCCCTCGGTGGCAACCTCATCAGCGACAACAGCCTGGACGACTGGCTGAACAATACCGACCAGCCCGCAACAAGCCCTCTGCTGGACGGCGACTATCAGCTTACCCAGAACAGCCCTGCCGTTGACGCCGGCGTGGCCTACGACGAGGGGGCGCCCGAATTCGACCTGGCCGGCAACAGCCGCCAGCTGGGCAGCTGTATCGACATCGGCGCATTCGAGAGCCCCTTCGATACGGGTAATGAATGCAAAGTAGTGACGGGCACCCGGGAAAGCCTGGCCGCCCAACCACTTGGCCTGTTCCCCAACCCGGCCAGCGATATACTGGTGGTGTCTCTGCCGGAACGCCTGAACGGGCCTTTCAAATTGCAGATACTGGACGCACAAGGCAGGATATTGTCCCGGCAAACGGCAGCCAATAACGGCCAACTGGACGTGGCGAGCCTGCCTCCCGGTTTGTACTGGGCCAAAGCGATAATAGACGGCCTGGTGTACACAGGAAGATTCGTAAAGCTGTAGCGTAGAGCTCTCTTTACATGCCAGGGTGCCATTGTAATGGCGCCTTGGCATTTCTACAGCATTCAGCAATCACCCATTTATAACCTTGAAAAACCCAATACCATGAAAAACCTTATCATTGCTTTGCTGTTGATCAGCCCGATCATACTGCATGCCCAGTATTCTAAACCTGCCCGGGTTTTCGGCAAAGGGCAGCTGGATATCCAGGCCGGCGTGGGCATTTTCCCGACTTACATTGCCGACCACCCGGAGTCCATCGTTCCGCCCCTGCACCTCAGCCTGCGCTGGATGGTGGCCAAGCCGATAAGCCTGAACCTGTTTACGGGTTATTCCACCTGCCGGAGCAGGCAAGAGCTGGTGTTCGACAACGCCCGTGGCCGGTGGTATAACGAAACCTGGTTCCTGGGCCTCGAGAACGGCTTTCACTATAATAAGATCGACAACTGGGACCTGTACGGTGGCCTGTCGCTGCTGTACCAGCACGTTCGCCTCGAGACCGACAGCCCGGAGTTGAAAAGGGCCATGGCCCAAACCGGCATCCGCCCCCAACGCGGCAAAATGGCCCTGACGGCCTATATCGGCAGCCGCTTTGCCCTTTCGGCACGCTCCAGCATCTTCGCCGAGCTGGGGTACGGGGTGTCACTGCTGAAGGTGGGTGTGGGGTGCCGGCTGGCGGAGGGAAGGTAGGCCCCGTACCTCCGGCCTTCTGGCCGGAGAAGGCATCCCATCGATGAATGGCGACTGCATGATCTTGGCGATTGTTTCGTATGAGGCTGTCTCAAAAGTATGGAATTGAAAAATAGTGCCAAATCATGTTTCGCGGCCTGGCCTAGCCCCTCTGGCTCCCCAAAGGGGAGAACCGGCCAGGCAGCGAAAACAGCATATTATTTGGCTTCGATGTTTTTATTTTGACTTTTGAGGTAGCCCCGAGGCATCCCATGCCTCTGGCCATACATAAAGCCGCGGCCCGGGGCAGCTTGACTGTCCGTCCCTGCTGGTTGTCATACTGAAATACTGCCCTCCGGCGAAAGCTGGTTACTGGTTCCTGTATGCCGTCGGCGTACACCCCATTGCCTTTTTGAAGTCTTTGTTGAAAAAGGAATGCGAAGTATAACCGACGGCCTCTGCGATATTGCCGACGGGTTCACCGGGCCGTTCCAGCAGCATCTGTGCAGCGCGTTGCATACGGATATGGCGGATGTATTCGATGACCGTCATGCCGGTGGCGGCCTTGACCTTGCGCAGGCAGGTGGGGTATGCCATGAACAGGGTTTCGGCCAGGGTTTCGGCGGAGAATTTCTGATCGGCGAGGTGTGCTTCCACCAGGGCCAGTAGCCGTTGAAGGAATTCCGTGTCTTTTGTTCCAGGCTGCGGCAGCCCGGGTGGCGGTGCGCCCTCCCTGTTGATGAAGGCTCCTGAGGTGTAATACTGCCGCAACCGCTCGCGGTTTCCCAGCAGCATCCTGAGGTGCGCCTTAAGCTCCTGTTCTTCGAAAGGTTTGGCAAGGTAGGCATCCGCACCCTGTTCCAGGCCTTCCATTCGGGATTCGAAGTCGGCGCGGGCCGTGAGCATGATGACCGGAATATGGCTGGTTGCCAGATCGCCTTTTACGCGGCGGCATACTTCGTAACCATCCATTTCCGGCATCATGATATCGCATATAATGATATCGGGCTCATCCTGATAGGCTTTTTCCAGGCCGGCCCGGCCATTCGGCGCCCAGGACAGCAGGTAGTCGCGTTGAAGTATCGAGGAGAGGTAACGAACGACATCGGTATTGTCTTCGATGATCAGCAAGTCAGGCCTTTGGCTGGATGCTCGCTCGGCTGGCGCCATAGCTGATACTGCTGATCCTGTGGATTGAGAATCTAGGGCATCAACAGCATCAATAGTATCGGCATTATTAGTAACCGGCAACACTACCGTAAATACCGACCCTTTTCCTAGTTCGCTTTCCACGCTGATCTTTCCACCCAGCAGTTTTACCAGCTCTTTGGCCAGCGTCAGGCCGATGCCCGTGCCTTCACCGGAGCGGGTGGCGGAATCGTCTACCTGGTGAAAGCGGCTGAATATCTTGTCCAACTGATCGGCAGGAATGCCGCGGCCGGTGTCGGTTACGGTTACGGTTAAAACCCCCGGGGTTGGGGAATAACCCCCCGGGGTTTGGAAAACCCCGGGGGGGTGTACCCCAACCGACACCTTCCCGCCTTCCGGCGTGAACTTAATGGCATTCGACAACAGGTTGCCCACGATCTGCTGCAGCTTTTCCGGGTCAAAGTCCATCACAAGCGTTTCTTCTAAAGACTGAAAATGCAGGGAGATGTTATTGGATTCCGCCATGGAGTGGAAGGATTCGAGCAGGTATTTGAGGAAGGCCACTACATTGCCTTGCCGCAAATTTACCTTCAGCTTGCCGCTTTCCAGCCGTGAAAGGTCCAGCATTTGATTGACGAGTCGCAGCAGGTTCCGGCCCTGGCGCCGGATCATTTTCAGGCCTTCGGAGATACTCATCTTTTCAGGCTGCTCGACTGCCGATTGCCCCCGATAGCTATCGGGACCGGCTTCCAACAGTTCGGCTATACCGTTGATGACGGTCAGTGGAGTCCTGAATTCATGGGTAATATTGGCGTACAGCCGGTTCTTGACGGTGTCGAGCTCTTTGAGCCGCAGGGCTTCGGCCTGAGCCATTTGGCGGCTGAGCTGAAAGCGGTAGATGCCGTAGAGGGCGCTCAGCAGAAGGGCCGTCCAGAGTACATAGGCCAGATTGGTGCGGTACCAGGGTGGGCGGATGGTGAAGGTGTATTCAACTGGGTCGCTCCATTCCTGAGATTCGCCTTTGGCCCGGACTTTGAAAGTAAATATCCCGAAGGGCAGGTTGCGGTATTCGACTTTATTCTCATTTGCAGGGGGATTCCAGTCTTTTTCCAGCCCTTCCAGGTAATACTGGTACTCGATCTTGTGTGGCGCCGCCCAGTCGATGCCTGAAAAATGGAAGGCCAGGTCGTTCAGGTAATGCGGCAGCTTCGGGTGAACAGGATAGTTGAAGAACGGTACGATGCTGTCGAACGAGCGGCCAGGGCTGGGCCGAAGGCCAGGGAGTGAAGATAGGCACTATCGGCCAGTTGGCGGTAGTCAATGAATTGCTGATTGGCCTCTATGTGTTCCAGCAAGATGCGGGGTGGTTTGCTGGCCAGCTCGAATTGGTTGAGGTCCAGCATGCTTAGCCCTTTGGCGGTTCCCAACCAAAGGCGGTTGTGGCGGCCTAGTATGGCCTTGAAGATAAATATCTCGTTGAGCCCATCCCCTTTGCCGAAGGTATAGAAGCGGTACGAAGGTTTATTGGAAAAACTATCGGAACCAACCTTTGTTCGGTTGGGAACCATTAAGGTGAGCCCTTGTCGTGTGCCGATCCACATCTCCTGGTGTTGGCCTTCCACTATGGAATTTACGTAAAAATGGCTCAGGCCATCCTCGGTGGAATAAAAAGTCGCTTGTTTCCTATCATAGCGCATCACCCCCTGTTTGCCGCCGAACCATAGGGTGCTCTGGCTGTCTTCCAGTATTGTTTTGGCCCAGAAATTTCCCCAGCTTTCCGCATCATAATAATTGGTGAAGTTTTTTCCGTCGTACTTCGTAATGCCGCTTTCGGACCCAATCCATAATTTCCCATGCCGGTCAAGCAGCATTGACATGATCGTACTCGGGGGCAGGCCGTCTTTTTCGTCGTATTGCCACATACGCTCTCCATCAAAGCGAAAGGCGCCGTTTACTCCGCCAAACCAGATGTTGCCTTGTTGGCCTTCCAGTACGCACCTGAACTTCTGGAACCTGGAATCCCTGCTCTTCGCGCCATACAGCGTGAAAATATCCCCATCATAATGGGATGCAAACTGGGAAGCAAACCAGAGGCCACCATGATAGTCTTCCATCATTTCCTCGCCAAGGCTATAGTGAGGCCTGAAATTATTATCATAAGCAGGCAGTGAAAAAAATTGCCCATCGTACTTCACCAGCCTTTCTCCATTGTCCTTGAAAAACCAGATGTTGCCATCCTGATCTTTCAATAAGGACTGGACACCACCGGTTTTTTTGCCGTCTATCTCCATAAAATGGACAAAGCTATGCGGGTTCAGTCGGGATACCCCACCGGCAGTGATCCAGATATTGCCCCCGCTGTCTTCCCAGATGCCATTGGCGCTATTGTTGGGTAGGCCCTCTTTCGTAGTGTAATGGGTGAAGGTGGCGCCGTCGAAACGGCTGATGCCACCTTGAAGCGAAGTAAACCATATATTTCCCTGGCTGTCTTTCAGGATGCGCCGCACGTAGTTGTGGGCCAAGCCTTCCTCTGTTGTAAATTGAGCAAAGCGCTTGCCGTCGAAACAGCTTACACCCAAATGAGAGCCGAACCAGAGATTTCCCTGGTTATCTTCGGCGATGGATAAAACGAGAGGGCTGATAAGCCCATCGCTTTTAGTATACCGGGTGAAACGCATACCGTCGAAACGGTTCAGTCCATTGGAAGTACCCAACCAGATATCCCCCCGGCTATCTTCCAGTATGGCCTGCACATTGTAGCCACTTAGCCCCTGGGCCGTGGAATAATAAGCGAAATTGGCCCCATCATAACAAACAGCTCCGCCATGTGTAGTCCCGAACCAGATATTCCCCCGTTTATCTTCTGTTATACAAAGGATCGTACTGACGCTGTCCAGCCCGTAATGGGTAAAAGACCGGCCGTCATACCGGCATACCTTACCCTGAATTCCCCCGAACCAGATATTGCCTTTGCTGTCTTCCAAAATAGTGTAAAGGCCGGGGGTGCCCAGTCCTTCCTTCGCTGTGAATGTTGTAAAACGCTTTCCATCATATCGGATCACGCCATCATCGCCGGCGACAAACCACAGATGCCCTCTGCTATCCTCTAGTATCGAAGTGATGCTGTTAGCGCTTAACCCTTGATCGGCATCCATCCACAGGATGTCATACCTGGCGTTTTCCCGCATGTGCATGGGCAGCGCCGGTACGGGCTTCGGCTGCAGTGCAGGAACGCTTACGCCTTCGGCTTTGACTTTTCTGGGCTTGCGCAGGCCGCCCTGCCCCGGCGTGAAGACGGGGAGCTCCGAAGGGATCGGAATTACCTTGGGTACACCCGCGGGATGCACGTTGGGGTGGGCGGGAAAGCTTAACAGTGGGCCTGTGTTATAGGTTTGCAGCTCGACTAATGAATCCAACGGTATTCGTTTGCCTTTGGCGGGTAATGAAATACCGGTAGGAGAGGAGGGCGGTTGGGCAAAGCAGACTCCCGGCCTGATTAAAAAGCTGGCCAGGAAAAGCCATGAAAGGAAGCGGATCAGGCCCCGGGTTGTCATTTGTCGTTTGGGTTTTAACTCATGCAATATACGGAAAGTGCCGCTACATGAAGCGAATCCACTTCAACCTTGTTTTTTCCTGCGGTTTGGAAGAATCGTGCAAACACCTGAAAGATTTGTGCTAACGGGAGCCTGCCTTTCGCCTGTAATTTTCTGGCCGTATTGTTCACCTCAAAAAATTACCACAATGAGAAACAAACACCTAATACCCATGCTATTTTTGGCCGCACTGAATGTCTTTTCCGCAAAGGCCCAATGGACAAGCCTTGGCAACGCGGTTTCCTCACCCAACCAGCGGATCTGGGGCTTCTCCGTTGCCAGCCCCGAAATCATCTGGGCATTATCCTGGAATTACATGGTTCCATATCCGGATGAGCATCTCGTCAAAACGAACGACGGCGGCCTTACCTGGGCCGTGCTTCCGATTGATATTGCTCCGGGGTATTACTCCTTTCAGCTTGCCGTGCTGGATGAGACGAACGCCTGGCTGGCTGCGGCTACGAAAGCAGCTCCCCATTCCGGAGCTGTTTACCATACAACGGATGGCGGGCTGAGCTGGGTTGAACAAAGTACCGCCTTTGTCGACAGTGAAGCGCCTTTCTTCATTCATTTCTGGGATGCTGAGGACGGACTGGCTTTTGGCACAAAACGCTGCCCCTCCTGTTCGGACAATATTGTCATCTATACTACGCACGACGGCGGCGTGAAATGGACAAAAGCCGGCGGAGCCGAAATGCCGGCACAATTGGAGGGGGAAGGTTTGATCTTTTTCTCAGGCAATGGCTACTACCAGGTAATGGGCGACAACATCTGGTTTCCCACTTCGAAGAACAGGGTTTTTCGTTCGACGGACAGAGGCCTGAGCTGGGAAGCCTCAGGCGATATAATGGTTGGGCCCGGGCGGGCAGCTTCCATAGCTTTCAAAGATGAATTAAATGGCATCGTCATCGCTGCTTTCCCGAATGGTGCAGCCCGTACCAATGATGGCGGCATGTCCTGGACGCCTGTTAACATTCCATCGATCATCTGGTCTGCAGAGATCGATTATATCCCTGGAACAGAAGCCTCCTATATCGTACATAACGGAGCAGCCTGGTGGACTGAAATGGATAACAGCATCATGCTGTTTACCCATGATGCGGGCGAAACCTGGGATTACTTTACCTCCAACGTCAAACTGGATTGTTTTGAGTTCCTTTCTCCTACCCTCGGCTTTGGAGGGGGTGGCGTAAACGGCTATAGTTCAGGGGGAATGTACAGGTGGAGATGGGATATCTTTACAGCTCTTCGCGAACCCCTCGCCGGCCAGTGCGCCCTTTCTCCAAACCCCGCCGCCCACTTTTTGAAGGTGGATCTGCCGGAAGCCTCTTCCCACGCTTTCGTCTTCCAGGTGTTCGACGCACAAGGCAAAATGGCCCTGCAACAGATGATCCAAAACGGGGAACAAATAGAAGTGAGATCCCTGCCCCCGGGGATGTACTGGGCCAAGGCGGTGGCCGATGGGGTAGTGTATACCGGGAAGTTTGTTAAACGCTAGGATGCTATTGATGCTTCTTGAGGCTGTCTCAAAAGAGCCGCATAAGGAAAACCTGCAGAATAATTAACCGCAAAGACGCGGAGAAAAGCGCAAAGCAGGGCGTATAGCAGGAGCTCTTCCCGCGAAAAACCTCTGCGTCCTCTGCGTCTCTGCGGTTCTTTTACTGCAAACATATAAGTACGCCAAGTGTGGTAAAATACCTTAGCGTCCTTAGCGGGAACCTCCAGGATTTCTCCCGCGAAGGCAGCGAAGGCAGCGCGAAGTACGCCAAGAGAGATGAAAACCACCTTAGCGCCCTTTGCGGGAACCTACTTTGCGTCCGCGGTTCAATATTTGCCGGGAATACCTTAAAGCTTACTTCTGAGACAACCTCGATACTCCACCCACTGGGGCTGGTTGATCCTGTTCGCCATTTCAACGAAGAACTGTAACTTGTAACCCTGTAACTTGCACCAGTTCTCCCATCCAACATGAAGCCATGAACCACCAGATCCTCCACACCCTCGAACAGAAGAACGTGCGCCCCACGCCCATGCGGATGCTGGTGCTGGAGCAGTTCCTGCATGCCCGCGCCGCCCGCAGCCTCGGCGAATTGGAAACGGCCATGCCCCGCGCCGACCGCATCACTATCTACCGGACCCTGCGCACTTTTGAAAAAAAAGGCATCCTGCACGCCATCGCCGATGGCTCCGGCGCCACCCTCTACGCACTCTGCCCCGATGCCTGCGGGCCGGCCCACCACCGCGATTTCCACCCCCACTTCCATTGCGTCCGCTGCGGCGCCACCACCTGCCTGGATATGCCCGCCCCACAACTCGCCCGCCTGCCCGAAGGTTATCAACTCCTGGATATGGAGGTGCAGCTCAGGGGGATTTGTCCCGATTGCCGGTAGGCTGGTTTTCAGTTTATCAACGCCAGCAAGCTGAAATGCCTGAGATGGTGATGCATGTTATGGACTATCATTAAAAAAATCACGAGCATGAAAAAGTTGCCAAACATACACCCGGGTGAAGTGTTGTTGGAGGAATTTCTGATACCTATGGAAATAAGCCAATATAAACTGGCAAAGGATCTTAAAATACCCCAGGCCAGAATCAGCGAGATTGTGAAATGCAGCCTGACACACATGATGGCCACTCTGCAATTGCGTTGCATTCTTCTTCAAGCGACCTTTGCCTAAAAAAGGCTATGTTAGTCCATGAAACCTGGCTTTTCGTTTACATACTGCTCTTCCATTCTCTGTTATTTGGGCTGCGGTCGTACCTGCTGTGGAAGCAAACCGGGGTGCGGGCTATTACGTTCCAGAACAGAGATGACGCGCACGACTGGAACGGCAGGCTCTTTACTTTTCTTAGCCTGGCCGCGGTGGCCATAGCCGCCGTATACGCATTCAGTGCAAGCTGGTATGTCCTTCTGGTGCCTATTCCATATCTGGAAGGGCCGGCCCTCCATCTCGTGGGCTGGGCGTTGCTGCTGCTGTCCCTGCCCGTTATTTTTCTCGCCCAGATGCAGATGGCCGGCTCTTGGCGGGTAGGCATCGACGAGAAGGAACGGACGCCTCTGGTAACCCACGGCCTGTTCAGCTGCTCGCGCAACCCCATTTTCCTGGGTTTGCTGGTTTCCCTGTTAGGCTTTTTCTTTGTGGTGCCCAATGCATACAGCCTGTTGTTGTTGGGCCTGTCTTATGCTTCTATACAAATACAGGTGCGGCTGGAGGAGCCCTTTCTGCGCGCACAGCATGGGGCTGCCTATGAACGGTACTGCGAGCAGGTGAGGCGGTGGGTGTGATAGAAAGGAGTACCTGGCGTTCCGTGTAAAATGTTCTGGCAGTGTCGCCAGGGACAGCATGGAAACCGTAAACTTGTAACTTTGAAACTTGTAACTTTGAAACCTGTAACCTTGACTCCGTATGGGCCATGACCATCACCACCATTCCGGCCGCAACCTTTCGATCGCCTTTTTCCTCAACCTGGCCTTCACTGTCCTGGAATTGATCGGCGGCCTGTTGTCCAATAGCGTAGCGATCCTGTCGGATGCGCTGCACGACCTGGGCGACAGCTTCTCGCTGGGGCTGGCCTGGTACCTGGGTAGGAAATCAGAGCAGGGGCCTACAGATACGTATACTTTCGGCTACCGCCGCTTTTCCCTGCTTGGCGCACTGGTTAACAGCCTGGTGCTGATCGGCGGGTCTGTCTATATCGTCTATGAGGCCGTAGGGCGGCTGCTGAACCCGCAGATGCCGGACGCCGCCAGCATGGTGGCCTTTGCCGTCGTAGGTGTGGCGGTCAATGGTTACGCAGCCTGGAAGTTGAGCACGGGCAAAACGCTCAACGAGCGCGTCGTATCCTGGCACCTGCTGGAGGATGTGCTGGGGTGGGTGGCCGTACTGATCGTCGCCATCGTCCTGCTTTTCAAGGATATTCCCTACCTCGACCCGGCGCTTTCCCTGCTCATCACCATATATATATTGTACAACGTGCTGCACCGGCTGCGCGATACGCTCCACTTGTTCCTTCAGGGCGTCCCCGAGGGTATTCCTACAGCCGAGATCCGGCAGCGCATACTGGCCGTGCCCCATGTCCGCTCCATGCACCACACCCACGTCTGGTCGCTCGAAGGCGAACACCACGTTTATTCTACCCATATACGCCTGTACGATATTCAGGATTTCAGCCAGGTGCTGGAAACGAAACGGCTGGTGAAAGATATACTCCGGGAATACCCCTTTTCGCATTACACCATCGAGACGGAACTGGAAGAAGAAACCTGCGAACTGGCCTGACGCCACATATACGCCACATGATGAAGTATATTTACCTGATCACAACCATTAGCCTCATGGCCATCACCCATACGCTTGCTCAGCATTACGAAGTCAGAAAGATCCCTGTTGCCGGGCTGCAGATCACCGGCCGGGGCGATAGCCCCGCCTGGCAGGATGCTGCGGAACTCTCCGCTTTTTCCTACCCCTGGCGCGAGGACACCCCACCATCCACTGCTTTTCGCGCATTGTGGGACGGGATATACTTCTATTTCCTCTACCGCGCCACCGGCCCCGTGATCGTCACGCCGCAAACCGGTGAGCCGGAAAAGGATGTACTGAGCTCCAGCCGCGTGGAGATATTCTTCAAGGCCGATGATAATATGGACCCCTATTACACCCTTGAGCTCGACGCCCTGGGCCGCATTTTCGATGCCGAGTGCCGATACTATCGCCATGTGGATGCCGCCTGGGCCTGGCCCGAAGGGCAACTCATCGTTCGCGCCAGCCGCGACGAAGGGGGCTATACCGTGGAAGGAGCCATCAGTATCGGATCTTTGCAGCAACTGGGCATGCTTCACGCTAACCGCCTGCAGGCCGGCCTCTACCGCGCCGAATACCTGCCCCACACCGATGGCCCCACCGAAACCCGCTGGATCAGCTGGATACAGCCCGATTCCGCGAAACCGGATTTTCACATCCCCTCGTCCTTCGGCCTGCTGGTCTTGCAGGAATGAGCTATGCGAATTAGGGGCTAAAGAAGAAGGTGATGGTGCAATGAGAAGAATCCGGAAAGCCCAGGCTTGGCCCGTTAGAGCCTGCTCCGGCTGGCCGGAGGGCAATATCTTTGTAGAAAATCGAAGAAAACCATTGCTTGCGGCCTAGTCGCTTTCGCTGCTCACAGCTTCAGCGCCGAGGCACGGGCCGCTATCTCCAAGGCAATGCACCATTTACCGGGACTAGATACCAGCCCTACGGGCCGGGAACCAGGCTTTCGCCGTTTATGCTACAAAGATGACGGCCCGCTGGGCCGTTAGCCGGGCACTTAGCCCCTAATTCGCATGAGCTGTGCTGTAATAATGGAGTTATTGGTTACAGGGTTCAAAGTTTCAACATGCGCAATACCTTGTACCTAATACCTAATACCTTATACCTTATACCTTATACCTTATACCCTGCCCCCATGCAACTAACCGACAAAACCTTCATCATCACCGGCGCCACCAGCGGCATGGGGCGCGGCATTGCCGAGCGATTTGCCCGGGAAGGCGCAAGCCTGGTCTTAAGCGGGCGCAGCGAAGCAAGAGGCGGTGAAGTACTGCGCCTGATCGAGCAACAGGGCGGCCGGGCCGTCTTCATGCCCGGTGATATCAGCCTGCCCGAAACCAACCGCCAGCTGGTAGAGCAGGCGCTGGAAACCTACGGCCGCCTCGACGGCATCGTCACCAACGCCGGCCACCTGGGCCTTGGGGCAGTAACTGAGATCGGCCCGGAGGAATGGCATTATACCTTTGCTGCCAATCTGCATTCGGTGTACTACCTCAGCCATTACGCTATACCGGCTATGCGACAGCAGGGTAGGGGGGTGATCGTCGCCACCGCCTCCATCGCCGCTTTCAAATCCTTTCCCAATCACCCTGCCTATTGCGCCGCCAAAGCCGGCCTGGTTGCGCTGGTACGCCAGATGGCCCTCGACTACGGCCCGTCCATCCGCGTCAATGCCATCTGCCCCGGCCCGGTCGATACCCCCCTGATCTGGGACTCCGCCCGCGCTTTTCCCAACCCGGAAAAGGCAGTGGAAAACGCCGCTCAAACCACGGCCATCAAACGCCTGGGCACCCCGGAAGACATCGCCGCCCTGGCCCTTTTCCTAGCCTCCGAACAGGCAGCCTGGATCACGGGCACAGCGGTAACGATCGATGGCGGGGTGATGGCAAGATGAATGGCTGAATGGTTCTCCATTCAGCCATTCAACCATTCAGTCCTGGCCACCGCCAGTTCCTTCCCGTCGCTTACGCGCAGCAGCCGATGCAGGAAAGCGCCGTCTTCGGAAGGTTGAACCTGGGCCTGCACCACGTCCTGGTACTGGCTTTCGGCTCGGTAGTTGATGTCGAGTTTCTGTAACTGCTGCCGGGTGAGCACGGCCGGAGGCAGGGGGTCCAGCATCCATTTAATATATAAGGTGTTGTTGAGGTGTTCGTTGAAGTCGAGGTCGTGCCAATTCACTTCGAACTGCCGGGTGTACTCCGGCGTTTTGAAGGCAGGCAGGCGGGTTTCCGGGCGGGGCAGGCAGGCTTCGGCAGGCGGCATGTGCTTTGCGTAGGCCAATATGAAATCGGGAAGGGGAGCCATGCGGCGCGACGCCGTGTCCATCAGCAGCCAGCAGGAAGAAGAAGCTGCCAGCAATTTGCCCGCTTCGTCGAACACCTTGTAGTCGCGATAAGTGAACATGCGCTCGAAGCCGGAAGGGTAGGTGGCCACGACGATGCGCTCGCCCAAAACCGGCATTCGCGTTATTTTGATCTGCTTGCGCATCAACACCCAGGAGATGTGATGTGGCTCCAGGTCCCAAACGGACAACCCCATTTTGATCACGTTCTGCATGGCCGCTTCCTGCATAAGACGGGCAATGGCCGGTACGTTCATCCGCTTCTGGCTGTCGATCTCATAGGTGCGCACTTCGTAATGCCGCTGATATCCTAGCTCGGAAAGGGGAATGGAAATTGGCATTTTCAACTAGTCGTTATGTGGGTTTCACGCTATATAATATTTCTAAGGTAGGCATTTATCCCAATAGCAACAACCTGGCCCTGCCCCGATGCTGGGCCAGCTGTTTGCGATATGCGCGCCTCACTGCCTGTATATTTGGTCTGCCGGTTCCCCAAGCATAGAATATTTGATGGAAACGGCCATTATCAGAGTGGCTGGCGTAACACCCTGAAAAAGTTGGAAATACCTGAAATAAAATTTAAAAACCTCTTTTTGTATTTCCCCAAAAAAGCTATACCTTTGCAATCGCTTTTTGAACAAGGTATCTCTATTTGTCAAAGCAACCATTGTAAGTACCGATAAAAACGCAATTAATCATATGCCTACGATCAATCAGCTTGTACGCAAAGGCAGAGTAAGAGTAATAACGAAGAGCAAGTCTCGCGCCCTGGACTCGTGCCCGCAGAAACGCGGTGTTTGCACCCGTGTTTACACGACCACGCCCAAGAAGCCGAACTCTGCACTGCGTAAGGTTGCCAAAGTGCGCCTGACCAATGGGATCGAGGTGATCGCCTACATTCCGGGTGAAGGCCACAACCTGCAGGAACACTCCATCGTACTGGTGCGTGGTGGCAGGGTGAAAGACCTTCCGGGCGTTCGTTACACCATCGTACGCGGCGCACTCGACACCGCCGGGGTGGACGGCCGCCTGCAGTCCCGCTCGCGTTATGGCGCCAAACGGCCCAAGAGCTAGAGCTATTGTTTAGCTAATTATGTTTCATTCTATTCGGGAAACCTCTAATTGAGAAAAGCGTAATGAGAAAAAGAAAGCCAAAACTTAGAATAATTCAGCCGGACCCCAGATATAGCGACCCCATGGTCACGCAGTTCGTCAACAACATGATGTGGCAGGGCAAGAAAGGAACGGCCTTCAAGATATTCTATGACGCCATGGATATCGTAAAGGACCGCACCAAGCAGGACGAACACGCCCTCTGGAAAAAGGCACTCAATAACGTCATGCCGCAGGTCGAAGTACGCAGCCGCCGGATAGGTGGTGCGACCTTCCAGATCCCGACCGAGATCCGCGCCAAGCGCCGGGTGTCTATCGGTATGAAGTGGATGATCAAATTCTCCCGCCAGCGCAGTGGCAAAGGCATGGCAGAGAAACTGGCCGCAGAGGTGATGGCCGCAGCTAAGGGAGAAGGTGCAGCTGTTAAGCGGAAAGAAGATACCCACAAGATGGCAGAAGCCAACCGTGCCTTCGCTCACTTCCGCGTCTAAACAACCTAAAGTTGTTTTTTTATTATAATCATTAAAAAATTCCTCTACGAGGAGTAGTCATGGCACAAAAAGACCTGAAGTTCACGAGAAATATTGGTATTGCAGCACACATCGACGCCGGCAAGACCACTACGACTGAACGGATACTGTACTATACCGGCATCAGCCATAAGATCGGTGAAGTGCACGACGGCGCTGCTACCATGGACTGGATGGAACAGGAGCAGGAGCGTGGTATCACCATTACCTCTGCTGCTACCAAGACCAGCTGGCGCTGGAAGGAACAGGAATATGCCGTTAACATCATTGATACTCCGGGGCACGTCGACTTCACCGTTGAAGTGAACCGCTCCCTTCGCGTACTCGATGGACTGGTATTCCTTTTCTGTGCTGTTAGTGGTGTAGAACCTCAGTCGGAAACCAACTGGCGCCTGGCTGATAACTATAAGGTGCCCCGCATCGGCTTCGTCAACAAGATGGACCGCTCGGGCGCCGACTTCTTCAGCGTCGTCAACGACGTTCGTGAAAAACTGGGCTCCAACGCTATTCCGCTGCAGGTGCCCATCGGCGCGGAAGAAACTTTCCGCGGCGTGGTCGACCTCATCTCAGGTGAGGCCCGCATCTGGAACGAACACGACATGGGCATGACCTACGAAGTAGTGCCCATACCGGATGACCTGGTGGACACCGTCGCAGAATACCGCGAAAAGCTGCTCGAACAGGTCGCTGAATACGACGACAGCCTGCTGGAGAAATTCTTCGAAGACCCCGACTCCATCTCTGCAGAGGAAATGCGGGCCGCTATCCGCCAGGCGGTAATGGACCGCAAGTTCGTGCCGATGATGTGCGGTTCTTCCTTCAAGAACAAAGGCGTACAGGCTGTTCTGGATGCCGTATGCGCTTATCTGCCTTCTCCGGTCGACGTGGATGCCATCACGGGCACCAACCCGGATACGGAAAAAGAAGAAGTGCGCAAACCCTCCGTTACCGAGCCTTTCGCAGCCCTGGCCTTCAAGATCGCTACCGACCCCTATGTGGGCCGCCTGGCCTTCATGCGGGTGTACTCCGGCGCCCTCGATGCCGGCTCTTATGTGCTGAACACCCGTTCGGGCAACAAGGAACGCATTTCCCGCATCTACCAGATGCACGCCAATAAGCAGAACCCGGTCGAGCGGGTAGAGGCCGGCGATATCGCCGCCGCTGTCGGTTTCAAAGATATCCGCACGGGCGACACCCTGTGTGACCTTAATAAACCCATCGTGCTGGAAAGCATGATCTTCCCCGAGCCGGTGATCGGTATCGCCGTCGAGCCCAAGTCTCAGAAAGACCTCGATAAACTCGGCATGGCCCTGGCCAAACTGGCAGAGGAAGACCCGACCTTCCGCGTCAAGTACGATGAAGATACCAACCAAACGGTCATCAGCGGTATGGGTGAACTCCACCTGGAGATCATCGTCGACCGCCTGCGCCGCGAGTTTAAGGTGGAATGCAACCAGGGGCAACCGCAGGTTAACTACAAGGAAGCCCTCACTTCGAAAGTTACCCACCGCGAACGCCTGAAGAAACAGACAGGTGGCGCCGGTTTGTTCGCCGATATGGAATTCGAACTCGGCCCTGCCGACCAGGAGTTCCTCGATAGCGAAGACTACAAGAACGGCAAGACGAAGCTCCAGTTCATTTGGGGTATCGTCGGCGGTTCCATCGATAAGAACTACATGAAACCGATCACGGATGGCTTCAAGGCGATGATGGATAACGGTATTCTTGCCGGCTACAACATCGACTCCATGAAAGTGCGCGTCTTTGACGGTTCTATGCACGCTGTGGACTCCAAGCCCATCGCTTTCGAACTCTGCGCCAAGGAAGGTTTCCGCGCCGCAGCACCCAAAGCGAACCCGGTACTGATGGAGCCCATCATGAAACTGGAGGTGGTTACCCCGGAAGAATACGTCGGCTCGGTCATCGGTGACCTCAACCGTCGCCGGGGCATGCCCAAAGGACAGGATAGCCGCGGTGGCGCGATCATCATCGCCGCCGAAGTGCCCCTGGCAGAAATGTTCGGTTATGTAACGGCTTTGCGTACGATCACCTCGGGCCGCGCCAGCTCCACCATGGAGTTCTCGCACTATTCTCCCGCTCCCGCAGGTATTGCCAAGGACGTTATTGAAAAAGCAAAAGGTGCAGTAAAAGTATAAATGTGAAAGCGGCCTGGAGCTTTCGAACCTCAGGCCGCGATCGCAGTTCACAAACCACGTTTAATAGTAGGCATGAATCAGAAGATTAGAATCAAACTCCGTTCGTATGATCACAACTTGGTGGATAAGTCTACTGAGAAGATCGTAAAAACGGTGAGGAACAGTGGCGCTGTAGTAACTGGCCCGATTCCGCTGCCCACCGAGAAGAATATCTTTACCGTGCTCCGTTCTCCGCACGTCAACAAGAAATCTCGGGAGCAGTTCCAGTTGCGTACCCACAAACGCCTCATCGAAATTTACACTCCCACCCAGAAGACAGTAGATGCCCTGTCCAAACTGGAACTGCCGAGTGGAGTTGACATTCAGGTAAAACTGACGTAAACCAATCATTACATACGAGGCATTAGGCGCCGGATACTGGGCGTCTTGTCTTTGCTACCCTTGCTCCTTCATTCAAGGGGCGAAGAGCGCACACTGCTCCGGGGTGCCTAAGTCTGATAGCTTAGTGCCTGTATTCAAAATTATGTGCTGATGAACGGTATAATCGGTAAAAAGATTGGAATGACCAGCATGTACGACGCCCGCGGGCGCAACGTTGCATGTACCGTTATCGAAGCCGGCCCCTGCGTGATCACGCAGGTGAAATCGGAAGAAACGGACGGCTACAACGCCCTGCAGCTCGGCTTCGGCGATGCCAAGGTCAAAAACACATCCAAACCTCTCCAAGGGCATTTCGACAAAGCAAAGACAGGCCCCAAGCGTAAAGTTGCGGAATTCCGCGATTTCAACATCGTGGAAAAAGCGCTCGGCGATATCCTCAAAGTAGAGGAAGTTTTCGTCGTTGGCGACAAAGTAAGCGCAGTTGGCACGACTAAGGGCAAAGGTTTTCAGGGCGTCGTCAAACGGCACGGCTTTAGCGGTGTCAATGACGCTACCCACGGCCAGCACAACCGGCAGCGTGCTCCCGGTTCTATCGGTGCTTCTTCCTTCCCTTCCAAGGTGTTCAAGGGGATGCGCATGGCCGGCCGTACCGGTGGCGACCGCGTTAAGGTCAAGAACCTGGAAGTCCTCAAGATCTTCCCGGATCAGAACCTGATCCTTGTCAAAGGCGCGATCCCAGGCCATAAGGGCGCTTATGTGATTCTTGAAAAGTAATTCCTTTAGTGCGTACGTGCTGCTGAGGGCCTTTTTTACCCGGCAGCGGCACCAAAACACACAAGACGATGAAACTGGAAGTTTTAAATATTCAGGGCCAGAAGACGGGCAGGCAAGTAGACCTCCCGGATGACATCTTTGGCATCGAGCCGAACGATCATGTCGTTTACCTGGCAGTTAAGCAACACCTGGCCAATAAGCGGCAGGGCACGCACAAAGCCAAGGAAAGAAGCGAAGTGTCGGGGTCGACGCGCAAGCTTAAGCGCCAAAAGGGCACCGGTACCGCGCGCTTCGGCGACATCAACAACCCGCTGTTCCGCGGCGGTGGCCGTGTATTTGGCCCCCGCCCCCGCGATTACGGCTTCAAGCTGAACAAAAAAGTGCGCCGACTGGCCCGAAAATCAGCGCTTTCGTCAAAAGCCGCTTCCGGCGAGATCATGATACTCGAAGGGTTCCACTTTGATGCCCCTAAAACGAAAGCTTTCGTCGATATTATCAACGCCCTGCAACTGAGGGGTAAAAAGGTCGCTCTCGTTACCGCTGATTTCGAGAAAGAGGTCTACCTCTCCAGCCGCAACGTTCAGAAGTGTAACGTGATCCGCGCCAATGACCTGGATACCTACACCATCCTGAACACCAACGCCCTGGTGATCGCGGAAGATGCCGTCGATAAGATCAAAGAAACATTTGCTAACTCATAGAAGGCTTTCCCCAAAGGGGTTACCTTCCGACAATTGTGCTAACCATGGCAAAGACGATTCTCATAAAGCCGCTGATCACCGAAAAGGCAGAAATGCTTTCGGATAAGCGCAACCAGTACAGCTTCGTCGTGAACAAAGGCGCCAACAAGATCGAGATCAGAAAGGCGGTAGAGGCCATGTACCAGGTGACCGTCGAGTCTGTCAACACCCTGGTCATGCCGGGCAAGGAAAAGAACCGCTCGACCCGCTCGGGCCTGATCCGCGGCCGGAAGCCTGCGTTCAAAAAAGCAGTCGTTACCCTGATAGCAGGGGAAGAAATAGATTTCTTCGGAGATATTTAATAACAGCGCTCAGGGGCAAAGCCGGGATATCTCCGCCGGCAGTTATCTCTGAGGCCAAAACAGTGTTCCATGCCTGTTAAGAAATTCAACCCGATCACACCGGGTACGCGTTACAGGATAGGCAATGCCTTCACCGAGCTTACTACCGATAAGCCGGAAAAGAGCCTGTTGGCTCCCCTGAAGAAAAGCGGCGGCCGCAACAACGAAGGCCACCGCACCGTACGCCAGCGCGGCGGCGGCCACAAGCGCCGTTACCGCGTTATTGACTTCCGCCGCGATAAGGACGGTATGCCGGCAACGGTACAGACCATCGAGTACGACCCGAACCGCACGGCCTATATCGCACTGGTGGAATACCAGGACGGTGAAAAGCGCTACATCCTGGCCCCCGACGGCCTGAAAGTAGGCCAGCAGATCATGTCAGGCGAAACGGCCACGCCTACGGTAGGCCATACGATGTATCTGAAGGATATTCCCCTCGGGGCATCCATCCACGCTGTAGAACTGCAGCCGGGCCGCGGTGCATCAATGGCGCGCAGCGCCGGCACCTCAATGACCCTGATGGGCCGCGAAGGTGGCAAGTACGTCGTAGTGAAAATGCCCTCCGGTGAAGTGCGCCGGATACTCTCCACCTGCAAGGCGACCATCGGCTCGGTCTCTAACCCCGACCACGGCCTGCAGGTTGTCGGTAAAGCTGGCCGTAGCCGCTGGCTGGGCCGCCGCCCCCGCGTGCGCGGCGTCGCTATGAACCCGGTCGACCACCCCATGGGTGGCGGCGAAGGAAAGGCTTCAGGCGGACACCCGCGTTCGCGCAACGGCCAGATGGCCAAAGGCGCCAAAACGCGTAAGCCGAAGAAGCATTCCAACAAGCTCATTATTTCCAGAAGAAAGTCGGGCAAGAGGCGTTAAGCTTCGCGCCGCTTAATAAAAAGCAGTTGCAAACATGGCTAGATCAATCAAGAAAGGCCCCTACGTTTTCCACAAATTGATGGCAAAAGTGGAAAAGGCGAAGGAATCCAACAAAAAAGCAGTGATCAAGACCTGGTCCCGCGCTTCGATGATCATCCCCGATATGGTAGGGGAGACCATCGCCGTTCACAACGGTAAGACCTTCGTGCCTGTGTTCGTCACGGAAAACATGGTTGGCCACAAACTGGGTGAGTTCGCGCCTACGCGCAACTTCAGAGGCCACTCCGGCAACCGGAAGAAGTAATTATTTCGTTATTCGTTATTCGTTATTCGTTATTCGTTAGTAGTTGGTGAACAATAAATAACTAATTGCGGATAACAGGTAATTGTAAACTTAAAATAATGGAAGCAGTAGCTAGGCTCAGAAATGTCCCGATGTCGGCCCGCAAAATGCGCATGGTCGTTGATATCATCCGCGGCAAAAATGTCGAAGATGCACTGGACATCCTTCGTTTCACGAAGAAGGAAGCTGCCGTGTGGCTGGAGAAGCTGGTCGTTTCCGCTATTGCCAACTGGGAACACAAACTGGGTGGCATGGAAAATGCAGATGACTACGACCTCTATATCAAAACCATCTTCGCTGACGAAGGCACTATGCTGAAGCGTTTTCGCCCGGCGCCCCATGGCAGGGCCCACCGCATCCGCAAGCGGACCAACCACGTCACCGTGATCGTGGAGAACAAGGTTGCGCTGCCTGACAACATCCGGCAAACCGCCATCGATGATGCCGTAGAAGTGGAAGAGGTAGAAGACGAAACAGCTGAATAAGCAGAAATATTAATTTGTAATACCATAGATATGGGCCAAAAGACAAATCCAATTGGTAATCGCTTAGGTATCATCCGGGGTTGGGACTCCAACTGGTTCGGCGGTAAAGACTTCGCCGAGAAAGTCGTGGAGGACGAGAACATCCGTACCTACCTCAACGCCCGCGTGGCAAAAGGCGGTATCGCCCGCATCGTCATCGAGCGTACGCTTAAGCGCATCACCGTTACGATTCACACCTCCCGCCCGGGTATCATCATCGGGAAGGGCGGTACTGAAGTGGACCGCATTCGCGAAGAGCTCAAGAAACTGACGGGCAAAGACATACAGATCAATATCATCGAGATCCGTAAGCCTGAACTGGACGCGAGCATCGTCGCCGAATCCATTGCCAAACAACTCGAAGCGCGTATCAACTACCGGCGTGCTATCAAAATGGCCATCCAGTCGACTATGCGCACCGGTGCCGAAGGCATCAAAGTGCGGATCTCCGGCCGCCTTAACGGCTCGGATATGGCCCGTCGCGAAGAGTATAAGGAAGGCCGTACGCCCCTGCATACTTTCCGTGCGGACATCGACTACTCGCTGAAAGAAGCCCAGACGGTCTATGGTAAGATTGGCATCAAGGTGTGGATCTGCAAGGGCGAAGTGCTCGGCAAACGCGACCTCTCTCCGCATATCGGGCTGAAGGAAGCCAAGCGCCCTTCCGGCAGCGACCGCGGTGAGCGTGGCGATCGTGGTGGCGACCGCGGCGACCGCCGTGGCGGAGGCCGCAGAGGCAGAGGCGAGGGTGGAAGAAATCAGCGCCGGGGCTAGAATATCTAAGAAAATTGCCGTACCTTTGCCAAGCTTTTTTCAAAGGGGCCTGGAAAGGGCTATTTTATTGACTTCAGACGTATAAATATACAGAAATGTTACAGCCAAAAAGAACAAAATACCGGAAGCAGCAGAAAGGCCGCAATACAGGCCTGGCCTACAAAGGAAGCAGCATTGATTTCGGTTCTTTCGGCTTAAAGGCTACAACGGCTGGCCGCCTGACGAACCGTCAGATCGAGGCAGCGCGTATTGCCATGACGCGCTACATGAAACGGGAAGGTAAAGTCTGGATCCGGATATTCCCCGACAAGCCGATCACGGCTAAGCCCCAGGAAGTGCGGATGGGTAAAGGTAAAGGTGCTCTCGACCATTGGGTAGCCCTGGTCAAGCCGGGCCGGATGATGTTCGAGATCGATGGCGTGCCCCTCGAAACGGCTCAGGAGGCATTGCGCCTGGCCGCCCAGAAGCTGCCCGTGCTGACCAAGTTCGTCGTTCGCCACGACTACGCCGAATAACTCATTTGATCGTCTTTTTAACCTATATATACGATGGCAACAAAGAAATATTTGGAACTCCAGGAGTATTCCGATGCCGACCTGGCCAACGAGGTGCAGAGCCTGGAAACCCAATACCAGAAATTGCGCTTCGACCATGCGATCAAAGGCCTGGATAACCCGCTCGTCCTGCGGGAAGCACGCCGCGACATCGCACGCCTGAAGGCTGAAGCACGCCGCCGCCAACTGGCTAAAATGACGGCCGAAGAGCTGGCTAACCGCAGTAAGATCAGGGCCAGAAGGCGCCGCAAGTAAAATACTATTAACGTCAGGTTCTTAACAACCGCATATTTTAACCATGACAGACAGAAATCTTAGAAAACAGCGCGTTGGTGTGGTCACGAGCAACAAAATGGACAAAACCATTGCTGTTCTGGTGGAACGTAGGCTTCGCCACCCGATCTACGGGAAGTTCGTGAAAAAGAGCAAGAAGTTTATCGCCCATGATGAGAACAACGATTGCAACATCGGCGATATGGTGCGTATCATGGAGACCCGCCCGTTGAGCAAACTGAAGCGGTGGAGGCTCGTAGAGATCGTCGAACGGGCAAAATAATTTGATTGCTGCGTTTGAGGTGCCGTATCATACCACGGCCAGGGCCTCAAACCAAAACAACTTTTAAACCTTAGTACAATGATACAGCAAGAGAGCAGGTTAAGGGTGGCGGATAACAGCGGGGCTAAAGAAGTGCTCTGCATCCGCGTTTTGGGAGGTTCTAAGCGCCGCTACGCCTCCATCGGTGACAAGATCGTGGTTAGTGTGAAGGAAGCTAGCCCGGGAGGTATAAAAAAAGGCAGCGTTTCCAAAGCCGTCGTGGTGCGTACCAAAAAAGAAGTGCGCCGCCGGGATGGATCCTACATCCGCTTCGACGACAACGCCGTCGTGCTGCTCAATAATGCCGATGAACCGAGAGGTACCCGTATCTTCGGGCCCGTTGCCCGCGAACTGCGGGAAAGAGACTACATGCGTATCGTCTCCCTGGCCCCGGAAGTGCTCTAAGCCGCCTGCCGCGTTCACCTAATTTTCGAAGAGCTATAATTCGATATATAATGAAAAAGAAAGTCAATCAGCCTCAACGGTTCACCCCGAAGCTGAAGATCAAAAAGGGAGACAAAGTGGTGGTTATCGCCGGCGCTTACAAAGACCGCGATAAGGTGCGTGAGGTGCTGGAAGTGTTCCCCGATAAGAACCGCGTCATCGTCGACGAGGTCAATATGGTGAAAAAACACAACAAGCCTACCCAGGATAGCCCCGGTGGCATCAACGAGGTGCCGGCCCCTATCCACATCTCCAACCTGATGGTGGTGGACCCCAAAACCGGCGAACCCACCCGGGTCGGCAGGAAAGAAGTGGATGGCAAGATTGTACGTTATTCTAAAAAATCCGGCGAAATTATTAAGTGATGAGCTATTTACCCAGACTCAAGAAGAAGTACCGCGAAGAGGTCGTACCGGCCCTGATGGAGCAGTTTCAGTACGGCTCTATCATGGAGGTGCCCCGCCTGACCAAGATATGCATCAACCAGGGCGTAGGTGACGCTACCCAGGATAAAAAGTTGGTGGAAAATGCTCTGGAGGAAGTCTCCATCATTACCGGCCAGCGTGCCGTACCCACCCGCGCCAAAAAGTCTGTGTCTAACTTCAAACTGCGGGAAGGCATGACGATCGGCGTTCGCGTGACCCTTCGCGATATCCAGATGTTCGAATTCCTCGACCGCCTCATTACGGTCGCTCTGCCTCGCGTTCGCGACTTTCGCGGCGTAAACGACAAGAGCTTCGACGGCCGCGGCAACTACTCGATGGGGATCACGGAACAGATCATCTTCCCGGAGATCGACATCGACAAGGTGTCCCGTATCACCGGTATGGACATCACTTTCGTTACGACGGCGAAGACGGATGCAGAGGCCCTGGCCCTGCTGAAGATGATGGGCATGCCCTTCAAGAACCAACGCAATTAATATTTTCAACATTAGCAATACCTGAAATAATGGCTAAGAAATCAATCATTGCACGCGAACGGAAACGGGAGAAGATGGTTGCCAAATATGCGGCACTGCGCAAGGCGTTGAAAGAAGAGGGCCGTTGGGATGAGCTGGACAAGCTGCCCCTGAACTCCAACCCGATCCGCCTGCATAACCGCTGCAAGCTCACCGGCCGCCCCAAAGGGTATATGCGGCAGTTCGGCCTTTGCAGGGTGAAGTTCCGCGAAATGGCGCTGGATGGTAAGATCCCCGGCATCACGAAAGCGAGCTGGTAAGCAATCGTTCAAGTCAACATTATCGCGCCTGAGGGCCACATTATACAGCCCCGGGCATCCTTAATATTAAGTCAAATGGCAGTTACAGATCCAATAGCAGATTATCTGACGCGAATTCGCAATGCACAGCAGGCTGGGCATCGCACCGTTGAAATTCCTGCTTCCAAGCTGAAAAAGAACATCACGGAGATCCTCTATGAGCAGGGATTCATCCTCAAATACAAGTTCGAGGAAAGCGACGGCCACGGACAGGGCCTGATCCGCATCGCCCTGAAGTACGACCCGCAGACCCGCCGCCCGGTGATCCGCGAACTGGGCCGTATCAGTAAGCCCGGGTTGCGGCACTACACCAAAGCCACCGATATTCCCCGTGTGATCAACGGCCTGGGTGTCTGTATCGTGTCTACTTCCAGAGGAGTAATGACCGACAAGCAGGCCCGCGAACAGAATGTGGGCGGAGAGGTCCTCTGCTACGTTTATTAATAGTTAAACAAAAATTGATTTCCCGGGCCATGGGGGCTTCGCCTCCGGAATGCCCCAGGATCAAAAAACCCTGCTTTAAAATGTCAAGGATAGGAAAAGCTCCGATCAGTTTGCCCAAAGGAGTTGAGATCAACCTCAGCAAGGGGAACCTCGTTACGGTTAAGGGGCCGAAAGGCGAACTGCAACAGCAGATAGACCCTGACCTTACGGTCGAGATAGAAGATGGTGAGCTGACGCTGAAGCGCCCGACTGACCAGCAGCGCCATCGCGCCATGCACGGCCTGTATCGGGCCCTGATCAACAATATGGTCGTTGGGGTGTCCGAAGGCTTCGTCAAGGAGCTCGAACTGGTGGGTGTCGGTTACCGCGTTACCAATACTGGCCAGATGCTCGAACTGACCCTGGGGTATTCCCACCCGATCCTCTTCGTACTGCCCGATGAGGTGAAAGTGACGACAGCTATGGAGAAGGGTAAAAACCCTTACATCCGCCTGGAATCTTTCGACAAGCAGCTGCTCGGCCAGATAGCCGCAAAGATCCGCTCCTTCCGCAAACCGGAACCCTACAAAGGTAAAGGTGTGCGCTATGCCAACGAGCAGATCCGCCGCAAAGCTGGTAAGACTGCCGGTAAATAAGAAAACCACGGCCTGTCAAGGCCTTTATGCTCTATATCGACTATATGTTAAGCTGCGCTTTGGGTTGGGAAAATCGCCCCTTCACTAAAGCAAAATGAAAAGACAATGAAGTCAACTAAAGAAACAAAGCGTCAAAAGATCCGCTGGCGTATCCGTACCAAGATAAAAGGAACGGCCGTGCGCCCGCGCCTTAGCATCTTTCGCAGCAACCGGGAAATCTATTGCCAGGTGATCGATGATGTGCAGGGCCATACCCTGGCCTCCGCTTCGTCGCGCGAAGCCGGCATGCCGGAAAACGTAAAGCCGGTTGAAAAAGCCCATGCTGTAGGCAAGCTTATTGCCGAACGGGCCAAGGCTGAAAACATAGAGTCCGTCGTTTTTGACCGTGGCGGCTATCTGTATCATGGCAGGGTGAAAGCCCTTGCCGATGGCGCCCGCGAGGGAGGGCTTATTTTCTAAACCACAACAACCTGAGAAATAATGGCTAAAAAGACCTCCAACAGGGTTAAGCCCGCTGAAACGGAACTGAAGGAAAAGCTGGTGAACCTCAACCGGGTTGCCAAAGTGACCAAGGGTGGCCGTACGTTCAGCTTCGCTGCTATCGTAGTGGTAGGCGACGGCCAGGGTACCGTAGGCCATGGCCTTGGCAAAGCCCGCGACGTTTCCGAAGCGATCTCCAAAGCGGTGGATGACGCCAAGAAAAACCTCATCCGCATCCCGCTGCATAAAGGGACCATTCCCCACGAACAGAAAGGGAAATACGGCGCCGGCCGCGTCCTGATCAAACCCGCTGCCGATGGTACGGGCGTGATCGCAGGCGGCGCTATGCGCGCTGTGCTGGAAATTGCCGGCGTACACAACGTGCTCGCCAAATCGATGGGCTCCTCCAACCCCCACAACGTGGTGAAGGCCACCGTCGATGCCCTGGCAAAATTGAGAACGCCGATGGACGTATCCCGCCAGCGGAACATCTCCATGGAAAAGTTGTTTAACGGATAATCAGGGGCGGGCTCAGGCCGCTCTACTAAACCTAAAGCGATGGGCAAGCTGAAAATAACCCAAGTAAAAAGCGTTATTGACCGCCCGCAGCGGCAAAAAGATACGATCAGGGCCCTGGGCATTCGCAAAATGCACCAAACGGTCATCCACGAAGCGACCCCCCAGATCAAAGGCATGGTGGAAAAAGTACGCCACCTGGTAAGCGTCGAGGAAGTACAGTAACCCTGGTTCCAGGCCGCGCGAAATACTTTAAATTAAAAAATTTGCATTGCCGGTATTGCCGGATATCTTTGCAAATATTTCTAGTGTAGCATAAATCATATCGTCATAATGGAATTGCATAACTTGAAGCCTGCATCTGGTTCGGTAAAGAAGCGCAAGCGGATCGCGAGAGGTATAGGCTCCGGCCACGGTGGCACATCCACCCGTGGGCACAAAGGGGATAAATCCCGTTCCGGTTCCAGGGAAAAGCGTAACTTTGAAGGCGGACAGATGCCTATTCAGATGCGCCTGCCCAAAATAGGTTTCAAAAACCCGAATCGCGTAGCTTACGTGCCTATCAACCTGGGCCGTCTGCAGATGATCTCGGAGAAGTTCAACCTCAATACGGTTGACCTCGAAACCCTGGCGGCTAACGGCATCATCCGGAAAAAAGACAAAGTTAAGATCCTCGGCAGCGGGGAATTGAAAGCTAAATTGTCCGTACAGGCTCATGCTTTCTCCGATTCTGCTAAGGAGGCGATTGAAAAACTGGGCGGCACGGTTAACATTGCAGAGTAAACCGAGGCCGACAACTACCAAAATAGATGAAAAAATTAATCACCACCTTAAAGAACATCTGGAAGATCAAAGAGCTGCGGAACCGCATTTTGTTCACCCTCGGCATGCTGATGGTGTTCCGTTTCGGTTCTTATGTAGTCCTGCCAGGTGTTATTCCATCTGTGCTGGCATCAGCTTCGGCAAATAGTAATAATGCTAATGACCTGCTGGGGTTGATCAACGTGTTCACCGGTGGTGCTTTCAACAACGCTGCCGTCTTCGCGTTGGGCATCATGCCTTATATCACGGCCTCCATTATCATTCAGCTGCTGGGCTTCGCTGTGCCTTACTTTCAGCGCCTGCAGCAGAAGGAAGGGGAATCCGGCCGCAAAAAGCTTAACCAGATCACCCGCCTGCTTACCGTGGCCATCACGCTGGTGCAGGGCGGCGGTTACCTGACCTACATCAATAGCCTCGGCGCTGTTGACCCTACTATCCCGCTTAGCATTTTCTGGATCTCGAATATCATCATCCTGTGTACGGGTACGGTATTTGCCATGTGGCTCGGTGAACGCATCACCGACCGCGGTATCGGCAACGGCGTATCCCTGCTGATCACCGTGGGGATCATCGCCAGGCTGCCCCAGGCCCTGGTGTTCGAATTCCAATCGCAACTGGCCAACAACGGCCTGATCATCTTCGTGATCGAGATCGCTGCCCTGTATGCCGTCGTAATGGCTACGGTGCTGATCGTCCAGGGGGTTCGCCGAATCCCCATTCAGTTTGCCAAGCGCATGGTGGGCCGCGGCGCCAACGCCATGCCTGCTGCAGGTGTGCGCGATTACATCCCCTTGAAGGTCAACGCTTCGGGTGTGATGCCGATCATCTTCGCTCAGGCGCTCATGTTCCTGCCGGCCACCGTAGCTCAGTTCCTCGCCGGCGCTGACAGCGGTGTAGCGGCCAACCCACTCCTGCGCGCCCTGAACGACTTTACCTCGGCGCCATACAACATCATCTACTTCATACTGGTGGTGCTCTTCACCTATGTCTATACGGCTCTGCTGGTCAACCCGCAGCAGTATGCAGAATACCTGAAGCGCCAGAACGCTTTTATCCCCGGCATCAAACCCGGCAAACCGACCGCTGATTTTATCGATGCGGTTACCACCCGGATCACGCTGCCCGGTTCCGTGTTCCTCGGTATGATCGCCGTACTTCCGGCATTCGCAAGGGCTTTTGGCATCAACGTAGCCTTCTCCATGTTCTTTGGCGGTACGTCCATGCTAATCCTGGTCGCTGTGGTACTGGATACCCTGCAACAGATCGAAAGCCACCTGCTGATGCGCCGTTACGATGGCCTCGTGAAGTCCGGAAGGATACAAGGCCGCAGCCGCGTCCAGGGGATCGGCGCGAATATGTAATGAAACTGCCTGTGCACATACATACATGCTGGGCAGCGCCTGAATATAGCACAACATACACCGTACCGTCCCGGGGCAATGGCAACGGGGCGGTACGGTGCTGAAAGGATACCGGATCTAGCAGCCCCGATACGGGTTCAACATTGCCGGCCGTTCAGCGTTTTATGTAAGGCCTAATCAAAGAACGGATGATCATTTACAAGACGGACGAAGAAATAGAACTCATCAGAGAAAGCTGCCTGCTCGTTTGCAAGGTGCTGGCCGAAGTGGGAGCTATTATACGGCCGGGCATGAGCGGTGCGGAGATTGACCGGGTGGCCGAAACTTTTATCCGTGACCAGGGCGCAGTGCCTTCCTTTAAAGGATACCGCGGTTTTCCAGCTACGCTCTGTGTTTCTGTAAATGAAAATGTAGTGCACGGTATCCCTTCCGACAAACAGATCTTCGAGGATGGCGATGTCGTATCCGTCGACTGCGGAGTGTTCTACAATGGCTTTCATGGCGATTCTGCTTATACCTTTCCGTTGGGTGAGGTGAATAAAAACGTCATGGACCTCTGCCGGGTGACGAACACTTCTCTGTACCGGGCTATCGAAATGGCCCAGGTAGGCAACCGCCTGGGAGATATTGGTTTTGCCGTACAGCAATACGTAGAACGGGAACACGGCTACGGCGTAGTGCGCGAACTGGTTGGCCACGGAATCGGCCGAGAGCTGCACGAACCGCCGGAAGTACCCAACTACGGGAAGCGCGGCCGCGGGCCTATGTTGAAAGAAGGGCTGGTGATCGCTATCGAACCCATGGTCAACCAGGGAAGAAAAGAGGTCCGGACCTTGTCTGACGGTTGGACGGTTTACGCAAAGGACCACAAGCCTTCCGCACATTACGAACATACGATTGCTATCAGGATGGAGGGCCCTGAGGTGCTCTCCGACCATGCCCTGATCGAATCGGCTATACGCGGCAATGCCAACGTACAGGAAGTACCCCTGAAAACGGCTGCCGTATAAGTCATGAAAACTTTACTATTCCGGAGTATTTGCAAGTATAGAAAGAGCGGCTTCGCCGGCATAGTGGCATAAAGCCTGGCGGGTCGTGATTTTTTATGTAAATAGGATAAAAAATCAGTGAATTTCTATATCTTTGCACTCCGAAAATTCGACTATGTCAAAGAAAAACCTGATAAAACAGGACGGTATAATTGAAGAAGCCTTGTCGAACGCCATGTTTCGCGTCCGCCTGGAAAATGACCACCAGATCGTGGCGACCATTTCGGGAAAGATGCGCATGAACTATATCCGGATACTTCCGGGCGACAAGGTGGCGGTGGAGATGTCCCCCTATGATTTGAGCCGGGGCCGCATTATTTACCGTTACAAGTAAAACCAGGCTGTTTTTTTCATTAGAAAACTAACTGTACCATGAAAGTCAGAGCTTCCGTCAAAAAACGTTCCGCCGATTGCAAGATCGTAAGAAGGAAGGGAAAGGTTTACATCATCAACAAGAAGAACCCTAAGTACAAGCAGCGCCAGGGTTAAACCGGAGCTGTGCATTAACGATAAAATCAATAGCGAAAATGGCTCGTATAGTAGGTGTCGATTTGCCTAGAAACAAGCGCGGTGTTGTCAGCCTGACTTACATTTACGGGATCGGGCGCTCAACGGCCAGCAAGATCCTGGACAAGGCAGGGATCGAAGAGGACGTAAAAGTTCAGGACTGGACCGATGAGAACGTCCGGGAAATTGCCCGCATCATCACCAACGAATTCAAAGTAGAAGGTGAATTGCGTTCGGAGGTGCAGTTGAACATCAAGCGCCTCATGGATATCGGTTGTTATCGTGGCCTGCGCCACCGCAAGGGCCTGCCGGTCCGGGGGCAGCGTACGCGTACCAACGCCCGTACCCGCAAAGGCAAACGTAAGACGGTCGCCAACAAGAAGAAAGCAACCAAGTAATTCTGAGTTGGGCTGCACGATGGGCTTCATTGGGGTTCCATCCGCTGTGGCTGTATAAAACAATTCCAAGAAATGGCTAAAGGAAAAGCAACAAAGAAAGTTAAAAAGAGGAATGTCAAGATTGACACGGAAGGCTTGGTGTACATCAAGGCTACCTTCAATAATATCATCATTTCTTTGACCAATAAGAAAGGGCAGGTGATCTCCTGGGCTTCCGCGGGCAAAGCCGGCTTCCGCGGTTCCAAGAAGAACACGCCTTACGCAGCTCAGGTTGCCGCCAGCGATGCCGCCCGCGTTGCTTACGAGGCAGGCATGCGCGTAGCAGAAGTCTATGTCAAAGGCCCCGGTTCTGGCCGGGAGGCAGCTATTCGCGCTATTGATGGTGCAGGTATAAAAGTTATGCGCATTAAGGACGTTACGCCGGTACCCCACAACGGTTGCCGTCCTCCCAAGCGCAGAAGGGTTTAATCAATTGAAAATCTTTTGTCCAAATGGCGAGATATACAGGTCCAACGACTAAAAAGTCAAGAGCATTCGGCGAGTCGATATTCGGCTTCGATAAAGCATTTGAACGCAAGAAATATCCTCCGGGGCAGCACGGCAACACCCGCCGCCGCCGTCAGAAATCTGACTATGCCCTCCAGCTGATGGAAAAGCAAAAGGCGAAGTATACCTACGGGGTACTGGAGCGCCAGTTCCGCAACCTTTTCGATAAGGCCAGCAGCAAGAGCGGTGTTACCGGTGAAGTGTTGTTACAGTTCCTGGAAGCCCGCCTGGATAATACCGTTTTCCGGCTTGGCATCGCTCCGACCCGGAGAGGCGCCCGCCAGTTGGTGACGCACCGCCACATTACGGTCAATGGCATAGTGACCAACATCCCGTCCTATCAGTTGCGCCCCGGCGATATCGTGGGCGTGCGCGGCAAGTCGCAGGGCATGCAGGCGATCAAAGACTGTGTTGGCGGGAAATCAGACGTGCGCAAATACTCCTGGTTGGAATTCAACCCGGATAAAATGCAGGGCGTGTTCGTGGCCTATCCGGAACGGGAGAGCATTCCGGAAAAGATCAACGAACAGCTGATCGTCGAATTGTACTCCAAGTAAACAGCAGTTTGACAGCCTGGTAAACCGGGCTGTCAAATGTCATATTACAACTCCTGAAGGTGAACCTTCAGGGTGCACGATAAGCCCGAAAAACCCGGGCGCGATTACCGGAAGTGGTTTGCTCTTCAGGAGAACAGCAGGCCACTTTTGGGCGTATAAGAAAGCGGCTTTCTACTTGTCCGTTTGCCGGTTTTAATTTCCTTTCAAAAGTACACAGGTCAACATATGAGTATATTAAATTTCCAGAAGCCTGACAAGATCGTAATGCAAAAAGCCAATGACTTCGAAGGGCTTTTTGAATTCAAACCGCTCGAACCGGGTTTCGGCCAGACTGTCGGAAACTCGCTCCGCAGGGTTCTGCTTTCCTCACTGGAAGGCTTCGCTATTTCCGCTGTACGCATCGCAGGCGTAGAACACGAATTTGCCACTATCCGCGGTGTGGTGGAGGATGTCGTAGAGATCATCCTGAACCTCAAGCAGGTGCGCCTCAAGCAACTGCTCGCCGACGAAGACATTACAACCGAAAAAGTCTACCTGACGATCAGTGGCAAGGAGGAATTCCGCGCCAGCGATATCGAAGAACACACCAATGTGTTCAAAGTAATGAACCCGAGCCTGCTCATCTGCCAGATGGAACCCTTCGTCAACCTCGAAATGGAGCTTACCATTTCCAAAGGGCGGGGTTATGTGCCGGCCGATGAGAACCTGCCGAAAGACGCCCCCATCGGCGTTATCCCGGTGGATGCCATCTATACTCCGATCAAAAATGTTGCTTACCGCGTGGAAAATACGCGTGTGGGCCAACGCACCGACTACGAGAAGCTCACCATCGAAGTGAAAACCGACGGCACTATCCACCCGGAAGATGCCATCAAGGAAGCTTCCCGTATCCTGATCCAGCACCTGATGCTGATCACCGATGAAAATATCACCTTCGAGGATGCTTCCGGCCGCGAAGACAATATCGTCGATGAGCATATCCTGCATATGCGCAAGCTGCTCAAGACCTCGCTCGAAGACCTCGACCTGTCTGTTCGTGCTTACAACTGCCTCAAGGCAGCTAAGATCAACACACTGGCTGAACTGGTCCGTTACGATACGCACGAGCTGCTCAAGTTCCGCAACTTCGGTAAGAAATCGCTCGTAGAGATCGAAGAGCTGCTTCAGGACAAAGGCCTGACCTTCGGCATGGACCTGTCGAAGTACAAGCTGGACGAGGAATAAAAAGCCGAAAAATAAGCGCTCCCGGAGCGCTTATTTTTTGAACACGATTTAATGGCAGGCAGCCTTTTGGGCTTTATTTTCACAACCTGCAATAACCACCTTTCAGATAGGGCCGGCCTGCGGCCCGGAGCCCTGCGGGCGCGCTGAAAGAGCGGTGTTGCGAAGCAAATTACCTCAAAATGAGACACGGTAAGAAAGTCAACCATCTCAGCCGTACTTCGGCCCACCGCAAGGCGCTGATGCGCAACCTGGCTATCGCCCTGATCACGCACAAGCGTATCACCACGACGCTGGCAAAGGCCAAATCGCTGCGCACCTTCATCGAACCGCTGATCACGAAGGCGAAAGACAATACTACGCACTCCCGCCGCGTCGTATTCAGCTACCTGCAGAACAAAGACGCTATCACGGAGCTCTTCGGCCCCGTCGCCGCTAAGGTAGGCAACCGCCCGGGCGGTTATGTCCGCGTGATCAAAACGGGCTTCCGCCGCGGCGACGCTTCGGAAATGGCCATGATCGAGCTGGTGGATTTCAACGAAATATACAAAGTCGGCAAAGACCAGGGCGGCAGCAGCCGTCGCCGCCGCCGCCGCCGTGGCGGCTCCGGCACTACGACAACAGCCGCTACTGCCGCAACTGCAGCTACCACAGCAACTGCTGCTGCAGCCGAGGAGGAAGAATGACCGGGATTATTGGGATTAAAGGATTACCGGGATTAGAAGAGCAGGTTTTTTGGGGAGTATCCGGGGTTTTGTTTTTCCAGTGTTCCTAAAGCAAGTATTACAAAAAAGGCGCTGCCCTGTGGGGCGGCGCCTTTTTGCGTTTGCTGGCAGGCTTTCAGGCCCTTACCGTCGCCCTTTTCCACGGCCTGCGCTTTTCTGCTTGAGGCATGCCGGCCCCTGGCGGCCTGCGCTTCACCTGTAGCCTCGCATTCATAAAGAACACGCCGGCCAGCATCAGCAGGGCTGCCATAATGGACTGCCCGGTGATCCTTTCGCTGTTGAAAGCCCAGCCAAGCCACATGGCCACAACAGGGTTGACATAGTTGGAAGTGGCCACTTTGTCGGGGCTGACGTTTTGTAGCAGGTAGGTAAAAGCGGAAAAGGCCACAATGGAGCCGAACAATACCAGTACGATCCAGGATAGGCCTGCCTTCAGGCTAACTGCGGTAATGTCGAACTGTCCCCAGTTGCCGCTGAGCAGGGAAACGAGCAGCAGGATGCTTCCTCCTCCGATCATTTGCATGGCGGAGCTCTGCAGGCGGTTTTCGGGGAGCGCTACGCTGCTCAGGGTAATGGACCCAAAGCACCAGCTCGTCATACTTACGCCAATAACCAGCATGCCGATCAGGGTTTGGGAGCTGGTGACAAAGCGCTGTTGCCCGACCAGCAAAACCATGCCCAGTATGCCCAGAGCTATGCCGGACAATACCTTGCCGCCCGGGCGTTTACCCTGCAGCATCCACATCATGGCCACGACCAGCAGGGGTTGCAGCGAGATGAGCAGCGCGGCGATGCCTGTGTCGACGTATTGCTCCGCCCAAACGGTGCCGCCGGTGCCTACCGACAGGAACAGGAACCCCATACGGGTGGCATTGCCCCATTGACGCCAGCCTGGGGCTGGCCTGCCCGGGCGCCACGATATGGCATATAACAACAGGCCAGCAGCCAAGAACCGGCTGCCGGCCATCAGAAAAGGCGGTATATCCTGTATCGCAAAGTAGTTGAACAGGTAGGTGCTGCCCCAGATGAGATAAATGGCCGCAAAGGACGCGATGGTCAAAAACCTTTGAGATAGTTGTACTGGCATGTAAGTAGCCTCTCGTTTTAAAGGGCGCAAGTTAGCTGGATTTTCAATGCCGCGCTGGTAAAAAAGCATGCCGGCCCAACATCGCTGTTGGCCGGCACCCTATTTTCATCAATAAAAAAATCCATGCTTTTTCTATGAGCTTGTTGGTGAGCCCTTTCTACCACAAACTTATTGCTTAGGCCGGTACGGCCAGGGCAGCCAGCAGTTTTTCATAGGCCGGAGCGGAGAGGTTTTTCTGAACGACTCCCAGCACCTGTTCAAAGAAGCTGGCAGGGGTGGATGAGTGGAGCCCTGCCATGAGTTTTACCCGTTCTGTATGAGATTGCGCGGGCAGGATATAAGCCCACCATTTCAGCAGCAGATCCGGTTTCATCGAGCTGATGATGCGGCCCTGAACCTGCAGCAGTTCGGCGTCGGTGAAGTGTTGCCACAACAGGTTTTGTGTGGCGGTTTCCTCTTCGGCCATGTGCTCCAGGTGTTCGGCAAACAGCAGGCCTATGCCCTGATACAATTCGCTGCCCAGCCGGGTAGCTTCTTCCGGGCTGATGCCTGTTGCCGTGATGGCTTTCATTTTCGCCAGAAGCATATCCTGCATCTGGTGCAGCCTGCGGTGGCCTTCCTGGTCGTGGGCCCCGCTGCCCGGCGCGCGTTCTTCCAGAGCTGCAAGTACGATCTCGTTCTCTACCTGCGCGTGTTCTTCCAGTAGTTCCATGGCTTCCTCCAGCCGTTCCTGAAGCATAGCCATTTCCTGCGCGTCTGTATAGTCACTGGAACCGGCTTGCACGGTAAGCTGGGAAAGGAAATTGCGGATGCCCTTATGCGGGGTTGTGAATGAAGAAAATCGGGTGGGCTGGTTCATGATATTAGGTTTTTTGTATGTGTATTTTTTGAACACTACTTTTGACAGTGTATAGATTACGCAGGCCGCAGAATGCGGGCGCCTTTTTTACCGCCAATTATAAACCCAAACCCTCCAACCATAAACTTTTCGGCCGGAAAACGTTGGTATCGCTTAATTTTACTGATTATTCAGTAAGCGTATGCGCCGCCTGGTTTCTCTTTTCGTTGCAGTAGTGTGTGTACTGAGCCTGGCGGCTCAGAAGGACTTCCATTTTGAAAATTTTACTACCCGCGAAGGCCTGTCGCACAATGAGGTGCGCGCGTTACTGCGCGACAGCCGGGGGTATTTGTGGGCAGGCACAGCCAACGGGTTGAACCGGTTCGACGGTTATAGCTTCAAGGTTTACCTGCCTGGTTCCCAGAATGGGAATAGCATTAGCGGGGAAGCTATCGCCAGCCTGGCGGAAGCCCCCGACGGGCGAATATGGATCGCCCACAACCACGGGCTTGACATCTACGACCCTGCGCGGGATACTTTCCTGAACGTTCGCCCGCGCCCTGAAGATGAAAATGCCTGGTCTTTTGGCGCCAATTGCAGGATCGCTATAGGCCAGCAGGGGCAGGCCGTTATTACCAACAACGCTGAATACGTGTTGTGGTTCCCGCCCGGAAGCTTTCTGTATGAACACCTTGCCACTCCTGATATCCCACTAGAACAACGGCCGAAAAACGTAACAAAATACCCTTTGAATATCCTGCTCTCTGTTGCTGCCAAATCGAGCAACGAAGTATGGGTCAGCAGCTTTTTTGGCGCATTCAGCCTGGATCTGGTAAGCAAGTCCTTTACCTACTACCCATTGAAAGGAGTAGACTGGGAGTTCGGCCCGGGGCCCATTTGTTATGATGAAGGGCAGCAAATGCTGTGGTTCACCGTCTTCGGCCAGGGCCTGTTCTCTTACAGCCTTAAGGACGGTATGGCGAAATACAGGGGCAACGTACCGATAGGTTTTATCAATTCCGGGCCTGATGTGGCCCTGCTGGCTGGCGGCAAAGTGTGGGCGAACTTTCCCGGAGTGTTGGACCCCAATACCGAAGCAGTGGCTAAGGTCGGCCATATTCCGGATGACCCCTATTCCTTCCCCAACGCCAGTGTCATCGTTGCATATAGCGACCAGGATGGCATCCTTTGGGTGGGCACTACGGGCGGGTTGGTGAAGATGGACCCCTTGCTCCAGGGCTTTCATTACGTCCAGATCGACGGCCATCCGCCTTATGACTATGATAACTCCGTATACGAGATATTCGAAAACCCGGAGGATGGGTTGTACTACATCACTTCTTTTTATGTGGGCCGGATATACCTGTACGATCCCCGCACCGGCCGGTCCAGAGATATCAATGACGAATTCCACCCTGCTATAAAGAGTTCTCCGACCCGCATCTTCCGCGACAGCAAAGGCATTACCTGGCTGCTGGCCGACGGCCTGATCTACCGGGCCAACCTCGCCGGGCGCCGGTTGCAGCCCATTCCTATGCCTCCTCCTCCCAAAGGGATCAGCAACCGGGCTATATTCGACATAGAAGAAGATGCCGAGGGGGATCTGTGGATCGCGAAATGGCGGTCAGGGCTGCTGCGCTATAACCGGAAAAGCGGAGAGATAACCTATGCAGTACCTCCGGAAGGAATGCTTAACCCCGGTTCGGTGGGTAGCCTGGCTGCGAGCCGCGACCGGAAAACGATCTGGCTGGGTACGCGGAACGAAGGCCTGTTCTCAATCGATATAACGACCGGGCAGTGGAAGCATTTCGTTGAATTTGATGTAAATGGAAAGGCCGTTTCCGTTATTGGCGCCAGTGGTAT
Source organism: Lewinellaceae bacterium (assembly GCA_020636255.1). Classification (GTDB taxonomy): domain Bacteria; phylum Bacteroidota; class Bacteroidia; order Chitinophagales; family Saprospiraceae; genus JACJYE01. The sequence continues at coordinate 279,881 of JACJYE010000002.1, read as the reverse complement.
CGAGGTGGACCCCGAAAATAATTTATGGGTCGCCACCCAAAGAGGGTTGTTGCGCTACAGCCCCAACGGCGATGTCAGGGCCTTTACGCATGACGATGGCCTTGAAAACAGCTATCTGGAGGGGATGAACCAGGATCATCAGGGCCGGTTATGGCTTGCAACGGGTAAAGGGATCAGCTGCGTAGACAGCAAAACCCTGGCCATTCGGAATTTCGATGAGCGCAACGGCCTGAAGGCCGATGCAACGCTCGACGGTTTTTCGGTAAACAGCAAGGGGGAGGTCTTTTCCGGTACCAAAAGGGGGTTCATCTGGTTCAACCCGGATAACCTTCTAACGGACAACAGGCCGCCGAAGCTGGTACTGTCCTCTTTCAAAGTGGCCGGCCAGGAACGTTTCGAAGGCGGCCTGTCGGCCGATTACTGGAAAGAGGTACGCCTGAAACCCTCCGAAAACTTCTTCTCTATTGAATATGCTGCCCTCAATTTTACCCTGCCGGAAGAGAATACCTATTACTACAAACTGGAAAACCTGTACGAAGACTGGGTGGATGCCGGCAAACAGCGGGTGGCTAATTTCACCAAACTGCCACCAGGGCGGTACGTTTTTTGTCTAAAAGCAAGGAACAAAGATGGCGTCTGGAGCACTGCCGAGCGGAAGCTGGCCATCATCGTGGCGCCGCCCCTGTGGCGCACCTGGTGGTTCATCAGCCTGCTGGCCGCGCTGGTACTGGGCATGGTATACGGCATGTATCGCCTGCGCGCCGCACAAATCCGAAGAGAAGAACAAATGAAGACATCATTCAATAAAAAACTGGCGGAAGTGGAAATGGCTGCCCTTCGTTCGCAGATGAACCCGCACTTCCTGTTTAACTGCCTGAACTCGATCAACCGCTTTATACAACGCAACGAACCTGATGCTGCATCAGCCTATCTGACCAAGTTTTCGCGGCTCATACGCCTGGTGCTCGACAACTCGCGCAGTGACCAGGTGTCGCTTCGCGATGAGATGGAGGCCCTTCGGCTGTATGTAGAGCTGGAAGCGATGCGCTTTGTCGGCCGTTTTACCTATAAGATAGACGTAGCCCCCGGCCTGGACACCAGCAGTATCGAGCTGCCGCCCATGCTGGTGCAACCCTATGTGGAAAACGCTATCTGGCACGGCCTGATGCATAAAGAGAAAGGCGATTGCCAGCTTTGGGTGCGGGCATTCGAACGGGGCGGCCGGCTCATTGTAGAAGTGGAGGATAATGGCATTGGGCGCGAGATGGCGCGCCTGCTGAAAAGCAAATCCGCCACTCTGCACAAATCGCACGGCATGAAGGTGACGGCTGAGCGCATCGGTATCATCAACGAGATCTACGAGGCCAAGGCGGAAGTACAGATCGATGACCTGAAAGACGAGGCCGGTAAACCGGCAGGCACGAAAGTGACGCTGTCGCTGCCTCTTGATTAGAAGGCGATTTTTGACCACCTGCTCCGGTTCAGGCCTGACAGGTGATAACCAGGTTAAACCAGAAAACGATGAAAGCTATTATAGTTGACGACGAATTGTACTGTACCGAACTGCTCTCCGCTTTGCTGGCCAAGCACTGCCCGGAAGTAGAGGTACTTGCCGAATACAACGACCCCCAGATGGCGGCGGAAGCCATTATAAGGGAACCGCCTGACTTACTTTTTCTCGATATTGAAATGCCTCGCCTCAATGGTTTTGACCTGCTGGAGCGGGTGCGCCCCATTACCTTTCAGGTGGTCTTTACCACAGCCTACAACCAGTACGCCCTGCGCGCCATCAAGATCAGCGCGCTGGACTATCTGCTGAAGCCCATCGATGCGGAAGAGCTGGCGGAAGCCGTTATCAAAGCGCGGGCAAGGTTGCACGCGCCCGACTGGAACCAGTTCGAGTTGATGGAGCGCAGCCGGCAAGGTGACGGCCCGCTCCAAACGATCGCATTATCGACCCTGGAAGGCCTGCACTTCGTAGAAGTGGCCGAGATCATCTATTGCCAGAGCGAAGGAAGCTATACGCAGCTGCACTTTCTGGACGGCGAGAGCATGCTGATCTCAAAACCCATCAAGGACGTGACAGAACTGCTGGCGCCTGCCGGCTTTTTGCGCGTTCACAATTCCTACCTTATCAACCTTAGCCACATTCGCAAATACATCCGCGGCGAAGGTGGAGAGATCGTCATGAAGAACGGGCACCACGTGCCGGTAGCGCGTAGCAAAAAAGCGGAATTCCTGGAGCGGATCGCAAAATTATAGGTTTATCGACCCTTTTGAGCAGTGTTGCGAAGTTTCCTGCTTTCCTCAAAAAAGAGCCCACAATTCCGCGGCCAGTTCATTATCCCGTTTGTCTTATCGGCCGAAACCAATTTTTCACCAAAAAAGACAATCGACATGAGAATGGCCGTTTTACTTTTCGTTTCTATGTTCGCCAGCTGCGCGCTCTTCGCACAACCTGTACTGAACAGCGAATACTTTCCCAAGCTCGGGCTGATCCAGACGATGACGGAGATCGACCCTGGCAGCCTGCCCGCGATCAGCGTTGGCGCCAGCCAAACATGGGATTTTGAAGATATCGTGCCGCTCGACGGCGCGCCTGCTACTACTTTCGAGTATATCGACCCTGTCATCACGCCGTATGGCGAATCTTTTGGCGACGCCAACATCTGCAACCTGATCACCGACACCGCTTCGTATTTTGCCTATTTCAAGGTGGACGAGAACCAGTGGGATTACCTGGGCGTAGGCACCGATTTCGGGCCTATCGTGTTCGATGACCCGATGACGATGCTGAAACCCATGACTTTCGGAGCGTCGTTCAAGGATACGGCGATCTCATACCTGGAGTTCCCTGATTTCGGGTACTATCAGTTTATCACCCAGCAGGTTTGGTACCGCGGTTACGGCACCTTGAAGTTGCCGCAGGGCGATTTCTATCAGGTGATCCTTGTGGAATCCAACCAGAAAGAGATCGACAGCCTGGCGATCCCTTCGGAAGGGTATTATTCCATTGATACTATTGTTACGACGAGCTGGGCCTGGTATAAGGCCGGTATCACCAACCCGCTGGGCACCTATAGCCTGAGTAGCGCGCGCAGCAAGCAAAGCGTCGCCGGCCAGGAACCCACCTATTGGGAATCGTCCGAAGAAGCGGATGCCCAGTTCGACCTGAGCGTCGTATCGGCCATAGTAGAAAAAGCTCAGCCATTGGGCGCCGATATGGCCGTTTACCCCAACCCCGCTTCTGGTGATGCCTGGCTCAGCGTGGAAGCCCTGTACAACAGCTCCGCCGTTCGGCTGGCCATTTTTGATGCTACGGGCAAAGCCGTGCGGCAGGAAAGCGTTTCCCTTACCGAGGGCCCGAACCGCATCCAGCTTCGTAAAGGCAACCTCCAACCGGGATTGTACCTGGTATCGCTTTTTCTGGAAGGGCAGCAACTGAGCACCCGCCTGATCATCGAATAAGGCTTGAAAAGCCTTGAGAAAAGGGCTGTTCCGCAAACACGCGGGGCGGCCCTTTTGCTTTTCGCAAATTATAAACTCAATCCCGCCAATTATAAAAGCTCAATTTTTTCGCGATCCCTTTGGGGGTACTTTTGTCTCATCAGGTAATTGATCACGTAAAACCCAATACTTAAATCACCCGACATGCAAATCACATCATTGAAAACCGAAGCGGGGAAAAGCTCCGCTGCGCTTTCTGACGAGACGCTCATTGAGATGGCCCTGCGGGGCAACCAACAGGCTTACACCCTGCTGGCCTACCGCCACGAATCTTTACTGAAAGCGGTGATCAGGCGCTTTTTCACCGACCCCAACGAAGTGGAAGAGACGCTGCAGGACACCTACATCCGCGCATTCCAATCCATGCGCAACTTCCGTGGCGATTGTAAGTTCAGTTCCTGGTTGTACCGCATTGCCCTCTCGGTCTCGATCAACCGGCTGAAAAGCAACCAGAGGCACGCACTAAGAGTGGATAGCAGTATCGGCCCTGACAACCTGAACCTGGGTTACGCACCCGATGAAATGAACAAGGTTGAAAAAGAGGAAACCCGCCGCTGGCTGTTGCAGGCTATGTCGCTGCTGAGCGGCCACGATGCCTGGGTGCTTCAGCTTTTCTACCTGGAAGAACAATCTATTCAGGAGATCTGCAAAGCTTCCGGCTGGACCGAGTCGAACGTCAAGAGCAAACTTTCCCGCGCACGCCAGCGCCTGCGCAGCATCATCGAGGCGCAATTCTCCCGGCACCTGATGAATTGAATGTAAACCAGTCAGGGGGTGGCCGGCTTGTAGCAAGATCAAGCAGGGCTATCCTCTGGCTGGATTGGTTTTTAGAGCTTGATCGGAGGCCTGCCTTTGCAGCTCAAATCCTGCCTCCAATCAAGCTCTAGCGTAAACGTTGTATAAACTAAAGATATGGACACCATTATCAACCCGGTAACCGGGCAGAAACTCATATTCATCCAGACTGGAAAAACTACGGGCGGGCGTCTCCTGGAGATGGAATCGCACTATGTTGCGAAAAGCAAAGAACCGGCGCCCCATTATCACCCTTTTCAAAGAGAGCATTTCACCATGCTGGAAGGGGAGATGCACGTGCGGCTCAAAAGCGGTGTACAACACCTGAAAAAAGGGGATGAGATCGTCATTGAGCCCGGCGAAGTGCACTCGATGTGGAACCCTGCCGATGCGCCGGCCGTCGTCAACTGGAAAGTGTCCCCGGCTATGGAAACGGAGGCTTTTTTCCGTACCGTCTACAGCCTTGCCAGTGAGGGCAAAACCAATGCGGAAGGCAGGCCCCGACTGTTGCAGGCAGCGTTGCTGGCCGTTCTGTATGCCGGCGAGTTCCGGTTGGCCCGGCCGCGGGTTTGGGTGTGAAAAATCGTTTTTAGGTTGCTGAAGCCTCTGTGCCGTAAGGGTATCAACCTTCTAATTCTTCTAGATCGTAACTATCAGCATCAAGGTGATTTACGGCCTGAAGCAAAATTTTGTAATCCACCCTTCCCCTTTCAAGGGGAAGGAGAAGGGGTTAGACAAGAAAAATTCTACAAAATTTTGCTTCAGGAGCATTTTAGGCCGCATGCTGATAGTTACTCTATATCTTTAGTATATCGGGGATAGCCGTGGAAAGCCACAGCATAGCCCCCTACGATGATATATTTTACTTCATGCGCGTTCAATAATTCGAAGAACGCTCTGAAATCCTTGTTGAGTATCATACTTCCAGGTAATATAAGCTTGCCGAATTTCCTCTAATGCCTCCAAACAAGCTCTAAGATACTAATAGGGAATTCCCATGTATCCCGATAAGTGTTTCGCCCTGCTTCCCACCCTCCTCGCCAAGGCTACGGAGGGAAGCTGGGTTCCCCCTTACCGGTTAATGACGTTCTTGAAGCGCGGCCGGTGCGGGGTGATATCCCCCAGCCTTTCCTTTTTTGCCTTTTCGTAATCCGAGTAGTTGCCTTCGAAGAAAACCACTTCGGCATTGTCCTCAAAAGCCAGGATATGCGTGGCCAGGCGGTCGATGAACCAGCGGTCGTGGCTGATGACCAGGGCGCAGCCGGCAAAGCTATCCAGGGCGTCTTCCAGGGCGCGCAGGGTGTTGACGTCGATGTCGTTGGTCGGCTCGTCCAATAGCAGCACGTTGCCACCTTCTTTGAGGGTCATGGCCAGGTGCACGCGATTGCGCTCGCCGCCCGACAGCACGCCGATCTTGCGTTGCTGGGCATCGCCGGCGAAGTTGAAGCGGCTGACGTAAGCCCGGGCGTTGATGCTGGCCTTGCCCACGGTGAGGATGTCGTTGCCCCCCGAAATGACATCGTAAACGGTCTTTTCGCCGTCCTGCAGTTGCTCGTGGCTCTGGTCAACGTAAGAAAGCTGTACGGTATCGCCGATGGCCGCCTGCCCTCCGTCGGGCTGTTCCTTTCCCATGATAATGCGGAAAAGCGTAGACTTACCTACGCCATTGGGGCCGATGATACCTACGATGGCGTTTTTCGGAATGCTGAAGTTCAGGTTTTCGAACAGCAGGCGGCCGCCATATCCTTTGGTGAGGTTCTGGGCTTCGACCACCACATCACCCAGCCTCGGGCCGGGGGGGATGTAGAGTTCCAGTTTGGCCTCTTTTTCTTTCACTTCTTCATCGGCCAGCTTTTCGTATGCATTGAGGCGGGCCTTGCCTTTTGCCTGCCGTGCCTTGGGCGCCAGGCGTATCCACTCCAGCTCGCGCTCCAGCGTTTTGCGGCGCTTGCTCTCGGCTTTCTCTTCCTGTTCCAGGCGTTTTGCCTTTTGTTCCAGCCAGGAAGAGTAGTTGCCCTTCCAGGGGATACCTTCGCCGCGGTCGAGTTCCAGTATCCATCCGGCGACGTTGTCGAGGAAGTAGCGGTCGTGGGTGACAGCTATGACGGTGCCAGGGAAGTTCTGCAGGTATTGCTCCAGCCAGTCGACCGATTCTGCGTCGAGGTGGTTGGTGGGCTCGTCGAGCAGCAGGATGTCGGGGTTGCTCAGCAGGAGGCGTGCCAGGGCGACGCGGCGGCGCTCTCCGCCCGACAGCACCTTTATAGGCGTATCTTCAACAGGGCAGCGCAGGGCCTCCATAGCCGTGTTGAGGCGATGGTCGAGCTCCCAGGCATTGTGGTGGTCGAGTTGTTCCATGAGCTCGCCCTGACGCTCGATCACGCGCATCATCTCATCGTCATCCATAGGCTCTGCCAGCCTGAGGTTGATCTCGTCGTATTCTTTGAGCATATCCACTATAGGCTGTACGCCTTCTTCGACGATCTGCCGCACGGTTTTGCTGTCGTCGAGCTGGGGGTCCTGGTCGAGCAGGCCTATTTTGTAATTACCGTCGAAGGTGATGCGGCCTTCGTAATTACTATCTCTTCCGGCGATGAGTTTCAGCAGGGTGGACTTACCTGAGCCGTTGAGGCCCAGCACGCCGATCTTGGCGCCGTAGAAAAAGCTCAGCCAGATGTTGTTCAGTACTTTTTTGCTGGGAGGAAAGGTCTTGGAGACGCCCTCCATGGAGAAGATGATCTTGTTGTCGGACATATACCTGGATTTTGGGCCGGGATTTTTTGGATTAAAAGGTTACCGGGATGGTATTTTTAATACGGATCATCCGGCAGGCCCCTGGTTTTTCAGGCAGCAAATATCTGTAATTTGGTGAGATGGACAAAGGGTTCGGGGTGATTTAGCTTCTGCCATTTTAATGTGAGAGGGCGGCAAAGGCCTGGCCTGCGGCTGCAAGCCGGATGAACATTGCCATGCTGATGTGCTGCTGGAGCTGGCAAATCAGCTTTAATTCCTTATTTTCGAAGGTATAACTCAATCATCAGAAGCACCGGTTGCTTTGCAAACGGCTGCATACAAATCAAAACCATGAAAAACCTGCTTTCGCTTTTTTCCCTTTCCCTTGCCCTATGGGCTTGTACCTCCGCTACGCCTCCGCCCGAGCCGAGATCGCTCTTTAATGGCAAAGATTTACAAGGCTGGCATGTAGACGTGCCGGACATGGACACGGCCGCCATTCCCGAAAACCCCTTCGTAGTGCGCAACGGCCTGCTCGTCAGCCTGGGCAGGCCTGGAGGGCACCTGATCACCGATTCGGTGTATCATAACTATCGCCTGGAAGTCGAATACCGTTTTGCCGCTGAGCCTGGCAACTGCGGAGTGCTGGTGCACGCCTCCAAGCCGCGGGCGCTCTACGGCATGTTCCCCCAATCGCTGGAAGTGCAGATGGAACACGGCAACGCCGGTGATTTCTGGTGTATCGTCGAGGACATCACCGTGCCCGATATGGAACAGCGGCGCGGGCCGAAAGAGGAGTGGGGCGGCGCCGAAGGCAAGGCCCGCCATATCGCCAACCTCACCGATGGGTCTGAGAAGCCCGTAGGTGAATGGAATGCGATGACGATTGAGTGCTTCGGCAATGCGATCAAAGTATGGGTTAACGGCGATCTCGTCAACTACGGTTACGACTGCACGGCCGACAAGGGGCAGATAGCCCTGCAGGCCGAAGGGTCGGAAGTGGAGTTCCGGAAGTTGCTGCTGACGCCTGTCGGGGGGTTGACGGAGTAAAAAACAAAAGCGGAACGAAGGTATGGCCTCGTTCCGCTTATGCCGGCATGTAGCAGGCTACAACTTACACCAGCAGCCGTATCGGGTCTTCCAGTATGCCCCTCAGCGTCTGCAGGAACTGGGCGCCGGTGGCGCCGTCGACGGTGCGGTGGTCGCACGACAGGGTTACCTTCATCATATTGCCGACGACGATCTGGCCGTCTTTAACGACCGGCTTCTCGATGATGCCGCCCACGGCCAGGATACAGGAATCCGGCGGGTTGATGATGGCTGTGAATTCCTCGATGCCGAACATGCCGAGGTTGGAAATGGTAAAGGTGTTGCCCTGCATCTGTTCCGGCTGCAGCTTGCGCACCTTGGCCAGGCCGGCCAGGCCTTTCACTTCCGTATTGATCTGTGACAGGCTTTTCATATCGGCATAGCGGATGACGGGTACGAGCAGGCCGTCCTCTACAGCGACGGCGACGCCGATGTGCACGTCCTTGTTGTAGCGGATCTTGTCGCCCAGCCAGGAGGAGTTGACGGCGGGGTGCTGGCGCAGGGATGCGGCTACTGCCTTCACGACCAGGTCGTTAAAGGATATTTTCACCGGCGACACTTCATTGAGGCGCTGGCGCACCTGGATAGCCCGGCCCATGTCGATCTCGAGGGCCAGGTAAAAATGTGGTGCGGTGAACTTGCTTTCCGCCAGCCGCCGCGCGATAGTCTTGCGCATCTGGCTGATGGGCTTTTCTTCGTAGTTGGCCTCGCCGGTAGAGAATACGAAAGGTGTAACAGCGGGGGCTTCCGTAGCCGGTGCAGCAGGTTGTGCGGCAGGTTGCGGCGCCGATTTCTGCTCTTCGATATAGGCTTCCACGTCGCGTTTGACGATGCGGCCGCCGTCGCCGGAGCCGGAGACGCTGCCGATATCTACGCCGGATTCTTTGGCCATACTGCGCGCCAGCGGTGAGGCTTTGACGCGTTTGTCGTCACCGGCGGCCGGGCTAGGCGTTGCGGAAGCAGGCGCGGGAGCTGCTTCTTTCACGGTTTCCGTAGGTTCGCTAGGCGCTTTTTCCGTTTCACCTGAGCCATTGCCATTGCCTTCAGCTTCAGCTATCGCCTTTTTCCAGTCTTCTCCTGCTTCCCCGATCACAGCTATAATGCCGTCGATGGGCACGGGGCCTTCCTTGACGGCAATGTGTAACAGCACGCCGTCGAAGTAGCTGTCCAGCTCCATGGTGGCTTTATCGGTTTCCACCTCCGCCAGGGTTTCACCGGACTCTACAGCGTCGCCTTCATTTTTGAGCCAGTTGACGATATTGCCCTCTTCCATCGTATCGCTCATTCGGGGCATTCGTATGACTTCTGCCATAATATTTATGGTTTTGAGTGATCTTTAGGTTTATAACTACCATGCAAAGAAAAATAATCTTTACCGTTTCCCCAACCTATAAGGCGCTCAATTGGCCATGAAAACTGGCTGAAGTGCTGTCCGGGGAGTAAAATGTTGATGCTGGACTGGGAGAGTGGGAGAGTGGGAGCCGGGGTGAACCCAGGACGGCCTGTATCCTGGGCGGTGGGGAAAGGACATACGATCCCGGCCTCCGGGATTTCACTGAGCTCAATGTGCCGACATGCGACGTTCAATTATTCCCTCCCATTCCGGCGCAATATTCTTATTTTTACACTCATGAATTTTTCATCCAGACTAATCGAAGAAGCGGTCAATGCATTTGCCGGGTTGCCTGGCATAGGCAAGAAGACGGCACTGAGGCTGGTGCTGCACCTGTCGCGTCAGCAGCCGGAGGTGGTAGAGCAGTTCACGGAAGCTATTGCCAGTATGCGGCGCCATATTCGCGAATGCGAACGTTGCCACAATATTTCCGACAGTACGCTTTGCACCATTTGCTCAGACACCCGCCGCGACCAGTCGCTGATATGCGTCGTGGAAGGCATACGCGATGTGATGGCCATTGAAGACACGGGGCAGTATCGCGGCCTTTACCACATATTGGGCGGTGTGATCTCGCCCATCGAGGGCGTCGGCCCTGCCGAGCTGAACATCGATTCGCTGGCCCAGCGTTTACAGGGTGGCGAGGTGAAGGAAGTGATCATGGCCATCAGCCCTACCATTGAAGGAGACACCACCATTTTCTATATCTCCAAGAAACTGGGCGGGATGGGCGTTAAGATCTCCACCATCGCCCGCGGTATCTCTTTTGGTGGAGAACTGGAATACGCGGATGAACTGACCCTGGGCCGGTCGATCGTGGCCAGGGTGCCGTATGATAGAGGAGGAGGGCAGTAGAACGGGCATCGTTTTATGGTGTGAAAGCTCAAGCCCGAAGCCATGAAACGTTATAGCCATGAAGCCATGAAACAGTGAAGCTTTCCGTCATCATCGTCAACTATAACGTAAAACACTTCCTGGAGCAGGCGCTGCTGTCGGTGCGCAAAGCATCGCAAGGCCTGGCCATAGAGGTATGGGTGGTAGACAACAACTCGGTCGACGATTCGGTATTGATGGTGCGGGAGAAATTTCCGGAGGTGCATCTCATCGCCAATAAAGGCAACCCCGGCTTTTCCATCGCCAACAACCAGGCGATCCGCCAGTCTGGGGGCGAGTACGTGCTGCTGCTCAACCCCGATACGGTGGTCGAAGAAAATACCTTTCGGGATTGCATCGGTTTTATGGACGCTCATCCGCAGGCCGGTGGGCTCGGTGTTCGCATGATCGACGGCTCGGGCAAATTCCTGCCGGAGTCGAAGCGCGGCTTCCCCTCACCCTGGGTGGCCTTTTGTAAGACCGTGGGCCTGTCGCGGCTTTTTCCCAGGTCGAAGCTGTTCAACCACTACCATCTGGGGTATCTGGATGAGCATGAAACCCATGAAGTGGAAGTGCTGGCCGGGGCCTTTATGCTGCTGCGCCGATCCGTGCTCGAAGAAGTTGGGTTGCTGGACGAAGCCTTTTTTATGTACGGAGAGGATATCGACCTGTCGTACCGGATCATAAAGGCCGGATACCGGAACTACTATTTTCCCGGAACGACGATCATCCACTACAAGGGGGAGAGCACCAAAAAAGGCAGCCTCAACTACGTCAGGGCCTTTTATACGGCCATGATCATCTTCGCACGCAAACACTTCCAGGGTGAACAGGCCCGGCTGTTCGTCTTTATGCTGCAGCTGGCCATCTACTTCCGGGCTTTCCTGACGCTGGTGAGCAATGTTTCCAAAAAAGCATATCTGCCGCTGCTGGACGCTGCCGTTATCTTCTGCGGGCTGCTGTTCCTGAAGAACTTCTGGGCGGTATACTACTTCCACGACCCCGACTATTATGACGACTCCTTTTTGTATTTCAACGCGCCGCTTTATATCCTGATCTGGCTGTTCACCGTGTATTTCAGCGGCGGTTATGACCGGCAGTACAGCATTCGGCGGCTGGTGCGCGGGCTGGTGGTGGGCACCGTGCTGCTGGCTGCCGTTTATGGTTTTCTTGACCTCGAATACCGCCCTTCCCGCGCCCTGGTCATCCTGGGCGCCATCTGGGCGATCCTGTCTACTACCGCATTGCGCTTCCTGCTGCATTTCCTGCGCTTCGGCAACTTCAACCTGGATCGGAACAGGGTGCGGAAGCTCGTCATTGTGGGCTCGCAGGAAGAGAGCGAACGGGTGCAGCGGCTTCTGCAACTGGCGCAGATACAGAAAAACATCATTGGCACAGTGGCGCCATGGCAGGAGGCCGACACCCAGGTCTATCTGAGCCGCTTGTCCCAACTCGATGAAGTGGTGCACATCTACCGGGCCGAAGAGATCATTTTCTGTTCGCAGGATGTAAGCGCGCAGGATATCATGAGCTGGATGGCGCGCCTGGGGCCTGCTATCGAATACAAGATCGTGCCCCAGGAAAGCCTGAGTATCATCGGCAGTAGCTCAAAGAACGAAACGGGCGAACTGTATACGATCGATATCCGCTATCGGATCGCACAGCACCACAGCCGCCGCAACAAGCGCCTGGCCGACCTGCTGCTGGCGCTGGGGCTGTTGTTTACTTTCCCCCTGCAGGCCCTGGCCGTTCCCGCCGCCGGAGGGTTGTTGCGCAACATTTTTTACGTCCTTGTTGGAAAATACAGCTGGGTAGGTTACGCTACTCCCGGGCAGGACACCGGCAATCTACCTCCCATTCGGCCCGGCATTCTTTCACCTTTGGATGCTCTGAGCATCCAAAAGCTCGACCCCCCCACCGTCCAGCGGCTGAATTTCTTCTACGCTAAAGACTACCACCTGAGCCGCGACCTCGACATTATCTGGAAGGGGTATAGAAAGCTTGGAAGGAAGGAGTGAACCTTGGGCTTTTTTGCTGGCCTTCTGGGCTTTTTTAGCCTGTTTTTTTGCTTTTTTAGCCTGTTTCTCTGCCTTTTGCTGTTCCTTTTCGGCTTTCTTCAACTGCTTCTCTTTCTTCTCCTTTTGTTTGCGCGCCTGTTTCAATTGTTTCTCTGCCTTTTGAGCCTCCTTCTGTGCTTTCTTTTGTTCTTTTTCCATTTGCTCCATCTTCGCTTTTTCCGTTTCCACCTGTGCGTTTACGGAGTTGAGGAATATGGGCATGAAAAATAGAAGAGCTAAAAAGATATACTTTTTCATAGTGGATGTAGTTATAACCTCCTCGTTGGAAAATTCAATTCCTCTTTTAATGGCTCAATAAGATAAGGCCTCTAGCCTCCCGGGGCAATGAAAAAAATCATGCAGGCTTTTCTTTTACAGATCTTTAACAAGCTTTAAAGCCCGGATGAGAGTAGGCAGGCCCCAGGGCCGGGATGAAGGGGTAGGGGTGCTCAGGCGTTTTAGTTTTTGTATTAAAAAAAACGGGCCATGGCCTGCCGCTTGGCCTCCGATTTGAGAGATTCGTAATTCCGCTTCTGCTTCTCGTCGAACAGGGGCAGGAGTTCCTTTTCCTTGATCTGGTTGATCTTCTGTATACGGAAGTAAGCGGACAGTTTGTTCATCTCGGTGTCGATGGCCTCCTCCTGGATGCGGCGGGCGTATTTCAGGTTGATAGCGTGCACTTTGGTTACCTGGCCGGGGTTCAGCGGTAAGGCCTGCTCCATCCTTTCCGTCATACGGGTTGCCCGTTCTTCGGGTGTGCCATAGTCCTTGTTCTGTTGGGCGGTAGCCCACAAAGGCAGTGACAAAAGAAGCAGTAAAGAGAGCATCATTTTCATGTTAAGGTTCCGGCGTTCCTTGATATGGTCGAAGGTGGCGCGATAGGCCCGGTGGTTGGTACCCATCAGGGTGTCCCAGAAGTTGAAATACAGGCCGTAATTGCAATGGGATCGGGAGTGGTGCATATTGTGGTGAGTGGAAGTGTTGAGCCACCGCCAAACCGGATGGTGCACAAAACCCTTTGGGAACAGCTCGTACCCCAGATGCCCTATGATATTCCAGAACAGGGCCCAGGTGGCAAAGGCAAACAGCACCAGTGGATGAAAGGGCATAAGCAACACGGCGACGGGCACGATGGCGATCTCGAGAAAAGCTTCCAGCGGATGGAAAGACAAAGAGGCCCAGGGCGTCGGGTTGTGGGAAAGGTGGTGCACCCGGTGCAGCAGGCGGAACAGCTTGCGGTGGTGCATCAATCGGTGCACCCAGTAGAAATAAGTGTCGTGCAGGAGCACCAGGAAGACGAAAGAGAACAGCAGATAGCCCCAGCCGTAAGCACTGATGTCTGAATACAGGTGCGTATAACCCGCTCTGCGCAGCAAATAAATGCCCACGCCCATCAGCGCGAACACAAAAGCAGTAACTGCTGAATGCCTGGCCTCTGAAAGCATGTGGCTGGCCCTGGGGAACTTTTCCTGGATCTTGAGCCCCTGGAAAGCCTGCCTTTTCAGGACGTAAAAAATGCTGAAGGTTATACCGGCGAACATGGAATACCGTAGAAAAACGATCAGGGCTCCCAGCAACCAACCAGGTATCAAACCGAATTTTTCAATGAGGATATACATGGGAATTGGGATTGGGTGAAATGGTATGATGTAAGGGGTATGAGGTACAGGGTACAGGGTACAACCTGCCAGGGAGACTGGGTGATTGGGAGACGAGGCGAGGGGGTGAACCCCGATCGGCCACTGTAACCTGCAACCTGTAACCTGCAACCTGTAACATCGTAGCCAGGCCCGGCTTAGAACCAGTCGACGGTATAGCTGTTGCCGTTGATGGTGATCGTCGCGCTGCCGCCGCCGTTGAAGACGATGCTGCCTTCGAAGGTTTGGCTACCGCTTTGCGGGCCGCTCAGGGTGAGCGTGAGGGTGAAGGTGGCCGCACCGCTTTGTATGCTGTGCGTTCCTTTGTCGACGTTCAGATCTGTCACATCAACGGTGAGCAGGGAGGAAAAGGCGCTGTGGTTGCGTACTTTCGACTCCTGGCTGCCCTGGCGGCCGTACCCTCCATTGATCACGTAATTGTCGCCCAGGATGAGGTTGCTCACGTTCAGCGTGCTACCGGCGCTGTCGTCCGACAGCAAACGTGCTGTCTCATACGTGCCGGCGGCGGTACGGCTGAGATCCAGCGCGGAGGGGATGTTGGCGTTGTTGCAGATCACAGTCCATTCCCAGGTGCTGGTGTAGCTGGCCGTTAGGTTGGGGTAGTTGACGCTGCGCATCGTAGTGGAGTCGAACGTTTCACCACACGGGTTGCCGGTAATTGTTTTCTCGGCATACTCATCGGCCAGATAGATGGCGCTTTCCACCTCCGCACCGAGCCCTTCCGAAGGAACGATCATCGCGCCTTCTATTACGTCGAGGGCATCGTCTTCGGTGATCAGGTTTTCCTGCCCGGGCTCGTCATCGTTTTTGTTGCAGGAAGTGAGCAGCGCGCCTGCTGCAAAGAGCAGCGCGATAGCGAAAGTGTAGGGAGAACGCAGAGAGAAATGCACAAATAGGGTCTTCATGGTTTAAATTGTTGGTAGTGAGTAAATGTTGATTAACGGCAACAAAGGTGCCCGGAAACGCAGCGGCTTGAAAATTTATTCAATGAACGGTGGGGATTCTTCAACCATTGGCCGATATGCTGATGTAAGGTACTTTCCGGGAGAGATTTGGGGATGGGGAGGCTTGGAGACTTGGAGACTTGGGGATAGGGAGACTTGGAGACTTGGGGATAAGGTGATTGGGATAGTCTCTCGCAATCCTTTGATATCCAGGCCAATTTTAAACGTGAAACCTGCAACTTTGAACAGTCCCAATGGCCTTCGGGATTTCGCTGCGCTCAACCTGCCGACGTGCGGCCCTGGCGCCTACTTCCATTCATAGGCTGCAGCATGCTATTCGTTGAAAGTTTTAGGTCAAACAGGGGTGATGTTGTAGTTTTGGAAAAAAAGGGCAGAGCCGGATTATGACGACCAACCTGAACCTGAAAATACTGGCCCATTTTGGAGTATGGCTGAGTTTCCTGCTGGTGTACGGCATTATTTTCGGCCGGTTTTATCCGTGGCACCTTAACGTGCTGCGTGGGTTGGCCAATGTGTTGCCCATGGCTATCATCTTTTACGGCAACTTATACTTTGTTGACCGCTACCTGGAGCAGAAGCGTTATCTGGCTTTCGCTTTGGCCAACCTGGCCCTGTTGGCCGTTATAGTGGAATTGCGGGTGCGCCTCAACATGTTCTTCCCTGAGATCGACCGTGAAATCATTATCAGGAGTAGTGAAGCAAGTAGATGGCGTATAGGAGCCCTGCTGACCAGTGCCTCCATACTTGTTGCCAGTACATTTTACCAGATGTTGGCCAACCGTTATGAAAATGAACATCGGAACCTCGCTATCATCCGGGAACAGCAGGAAGCGCAACTGCAGTTCCTTCGCGCGCAGATAAACCCGCATTTCCTGTTCAATACGCTCAACAATATTTATTCTCTGGCCGTAGCAGGCTCGGATAAAACGCCGGACATGGTGCTCCGGCTGTCCAACCTGCTGCGGTATGTCGTGTATGACGGCAGGGAAGAGCAGGTAGCTCTGGAGCGGGAGGCACGGCAGATCGGGGAGTATATCGAGCTGTTCCAGATGCGCAGCGAGGAGCCGCTGGATATCTCATACCATACTGAAGGCGCGCTGGAAGGTATCAGGGTGGAGCCGATGATCCTGATCCCTATCGTTGAGAACTGCTTTAAGCACTGCGATTTCGATACCAACGACAAGGCTTATGCCCGGATAAAGCTTACGGCCGATGCGGAAAATCTACACTTTTCCACCCTCAACAGCAAAGACAACCGCCAGCGGCAGAAGGACAGGGTAGGGGGTGTGGGGCTTGATAATATAGAAAAAAGGCTTCAGTTGAAATACCCGGGGCACTACCGCCTGAATATTGATGAACAGGAAGATTCCTTTGCCCTGGAGCTGAGCCTGGCCATTCGTTAACCTGATCAATACTGCTGAACTATGCAAAAGATCCGGGCACTATTGGTGGATGATGAATTTCTGGCGCTGAACCTGCTGGAGGCCTTTATCGATAAGGTACCGGATATCGAGGCCGTCGGCCGGGCGAAAACGCCTATGAAGGCCCTGGAGATCCTGAACCAGCAGCCTGTCGACCTCATGTTCCTGGACATTCAGATGCCTACGCTCACCGGCAACCAACTGCTGCGAAGCCTGAAAAACCCGCCGCTCACCATCTTTACGACGGCTTATTCCGATTACGCCGTGGAAGCCTTCGGCCTAAACGCTGTCGATTACCTGCTCAAGCCATTTTCTTTCGAGCGTTTTCTGCAGGCCCTCCAAAAAGCGCGGGAGCTTCTGGCCCCTAAAGCAGGGGAGGAGGGAAGCGCGCCCCAGTTTATCATGCCCCAGCACAGCCGCGACTTTTTCTCCATCAAAGTGGATGGTAAGGTCGTTAAGGTCCGGTTTGAGGATATCCTCTTTATCGAAGGCCTCAAGGAATACGTGCGCTTCGTCTGTCAGGATGCCCGCCACGTCACCCTGGAAAGCCTGAAAAACCTGGAAGAGATACTACCTCCGGGCCTGTTCCTGCGCGTGCACAAATCGTATATCGTGGCCAAAAGCAAAGTGCAGGCCCTCAATGGCAATATGCTGGAAATAGGCCCCCATAAGATACCCATCAGCCGAAGTAAACGGGACGAAGTGGTGCAGGAGATCTTTTTTGAGTAGTTCTACTCATGTTTTTTATAACCCATCTCACCCGCTTCTACCGGAATGTCCAGGTGGTTTTCTTCGGGTGGAATGGGGCAGTTGTAGCCGTCGCTGTAGGCGCAGTAAGGATTGTAGGCCTTGTTAAAATCCAGGGTGAGCTCGCCGTCCCGGATATCGCTCATGCGAATGTCCATATATCGGCCGCCGCCGTAAGTCTCTTCCCCGTTGGTAGGGTCTTTGAAGGGGATGAACAGGTAGTCGCGATACATGGGCATCTGGCGGAGTTGCAGGCTCTGGTAGACGGCCAGCCGGAGCGTTTGCCCTTTTAGCTGAAAGGTGGCGGCGCCGTATTTTACATAGGGTTTGGTAATGCCGCTATAGGTGGCCATGTCAAAGGCTTCGGCATCGGGCGTACGTTCGAAGGTGCAGCTCACGCGATACCGCTCATCGGGCGGAAAAAAGCGCAGTTCCTTCACGCCGGCCCTGTCGAGCGGTGATCGTTCCTCTTTGAGGAATTCCTTTTTATAATGCCTGCGGTGTTTCTTTATGGCGCGGGCATAGGCCCCTTCACTTTGTGTATGGCCGGCAAGGGCTAGCATAAGGAAAGCGAATGTTATTACTACAAAGCGCAGTGCCTGTCTGTTTTTGCAGTTCATATAAAAGCGGCGGCTCATTCCGCGACGATGGCGATAGGCGTTGCAAAGCCCGTGGTTTGGCCTTTACCCGTTCCGGTGGAAACGACGCGTTCGGGGCCGACCACTAGCTTGGTGATGTTGCGGATCTCATAGAAGCGCAGGTCGACGGCCTCTTTCCAGTTGTCATCCGAAAATTTGTTGTACTTGTAGATCTTGCTGCCCTTGGCCATGAGGAAGGTCCCGTCGGGCAGTACGGCAAAATGCTCGGCGCCGGGCAGGGTCTCGATAATGGTGCGAGGCACTTCCTTGGGGCGGTAGAGGTTTTTCTCCATCAGCTTCCAGTCGTCGTAACGGCTCTTCTGAACAAAAGCGAGGTTGCCGTTGGGCATCCGGGCAAAAGTGTGGCCGACATTGGTAGCGATGGTCTCCAGCTTGTCGTTGTTGGTGTCCATGATGGATAGGGTGGTAGGGTCGCCGCCTTTGTAGATGACGATATCGCGGCTGTTGAGCCAGTAGTATTCTTCCACCCCACTGAGGTATTTGAAAAGCGGTTTGCCGTTGGTCAGCTGGTCGACGGGGAATTGCCAGAGGCGCAGCAGGCTGTCGCGGCCATCTTTTTCCCTGCGTATGGCGGAAAAGTTGTACATATCGGGCATACGCGCCGGAGCGGTTTCGCTTTCCGGAGTGGAGGTCACCTGTGTTTTGGTAAATTTTATCAGGTCGAGCTTGTAGATATCTGTCTGGATAGCATTGGCCAGCTGCGACACGATGTAGAGCTCGTTTGGCGAAAAGAAGGATGGGTCGGTATTCACGCCCTGGGCGTTGAATGCCGTCAGGAAGCGCGGGTCGGCAAGGCTGATCTTCCCGCCGTCATCCTGCCGGATATCAAACAGGTAAATGTTGGACCGCTGGCCGCTGGCCAGGGTATGCAGGCTTAAGGCCAGTAGTATTATCAGGGCTTTGTTCAGCATCATAGTTTTGTATTTGACGGCTTAAAAATAAAGCTTCGCATTGGTACGTCCAAGGATCAAACGGGCTGCCTTCTCCAAAGGTGACAGCTTGTCGACAAAAACGTGCTGTCCTGCAGCCGATATTTTCAATATCTTCACCTCAAAAAAAACGATGAAGCCCATTATTCTCATTGCATTCCTTTTTGCAGCTTTTTTCTCCACTGCGCAAAATGCTATTCAACTGGAAGTTTATGCTTCCGGGTTTTCCCAGCCGGTAGATATCACAAACGCTGGTGATGAGCGCCTTTTCGTTGTAGAAAAGGCCGGATACATCAGCATCATCGACGGCGATGGCCACCCGCTGCCGCAGCCTTTCCTCGACATCGACTCCCGTGTCAACTCGGTTGCCAGTGAGCGCGGGCTGCTGGGGTTGGCCTTTCACCCTGACTACGAAAATAACGGCTATTTTTTTGTCAATTATACCAATAACGACGGCGATACCCGTATCTCCCGCTTCAGCCGCTCTGCCGCCGACCCCAACCTGGCCGACCCCAACAGCGAGCTCATCCTGCTGGAAGTGGATCAGCCCTACAGTAACCACAACGCCGGCGACCTTAATTTCGGCCCCGACGGTTACCTTTATTTTGGCCTGGGCGACGGTGGGCTCGGCGGCGACCCGCTCAACTCGGGCCAGACGAGAATGGCATTGCTCGGAAAGATGCACCGCATCGATGTCGATAACGGCAACCCGTACGCCATCCCCCCCGACAACCCCTTCGTCGATGATGACAGTACGGCCGATGAGATATGGGCGCTGGGCCTGCGTAACCCCTGGCGCTTCAGCTTCGACCGCCTTACCGGCGACATGTGGATTGGCGATGTCGGGCAGGATTCCTGGGAAGAGGTCGATTTTCAGCCTGCTTCCAGCGCTGGCGGTGAGAACTATGGCTGGCGTTGTTATGAGGGCCTGGCGCCCTACAACAGCAGCGGCTGCGGCCCCTCCAGTTCATACGTTTCACCCATACACGTTTACGCCAACAACAATAGTGTGGGCTGTTCGATCACCGGGGGCTTCGTCTACCGCGGTTCTGCCTTTCCTGCTCTTTACGGTAAATACATCTATGCCGATTACTGCTCGGGCCGTTTCTGGTCTCTCGAGCCCGACGGCCAGGGTGGATGGGTGAACACCGAGCTGATCAACACTACCAACAGCGAATTCGTCTCCTTTGGAGAGAACAAGGCCGGCGAGCTGTTCGTAGCGGGCATCGGCTCTGGCAATATATTCCGGGTGCGGGTCAACTGCGCGGCCCAGCCTATTCCTGTGATCACTGCCGAAGATAATGTGCTTACGGCGCCGGCCGGTTATGTCTCCTATCAATGGCTGCTCGGCGGGCAGCCCATAGAGGATGCTGCCGGGGCCGCTTTTACGGCGGAGGAGAGCGGGAGTTATTCCGTACAGGTAGCCGACGGGAACGGCTGCACGCTGGCTTCAGAAGCGGTGGAAATCATAGTCAATTCGCTGGAGAGCCTGGGCCTTCGGGCCCTGTCTGTTTCTCCCAACCCCTTTGACGGGAATTTCCGCCTGGAGTTCGCGGCGCTGCAGCCGGGCAATTTCCGGATACGGCTGCAAAATGCGGAAGGCCAGGTTGTCTGGCAGCGCAACAGCCATGGCGTTCAGGAATTTTCAGAACAGATCGAACTGCCCGGCCTGGCTTCCGGCGCCTACCTGCTGATCGTAGATAAGGACGGCCGGCAGATCGTGCGGCCGCTGGTTAAACAATAGAACAGATGAGACAGTATGTTTTTTTCTTTCTGGCCTTTGGCTTCCTGGCGGGCTGCGCACCCGACCAGCAGGGCGGCCAGCAGGCTAAACGGATACCCGGCCCTGCGCCGGAACTCGTTTCCATCACCTTTACCCGGGAGGATACGGTGAAGCATTACTCTGCTCAGGTTACCTATCCCGGCATCCGGGAAGACCTGGCCTTCAACCAGGCCGTGCAGGCCGCGTTGAAATCGGCGATCGATAATTTCGAGGCCTTTATTCAGGGCTTCAACTCCGAGAACAGGGTTATGACGTCGGAATACCAGGTTGTTCAGGTGAGCGATACAGTAGTCAGCATCAGGCAGGTATACGAATGGGCTGTGCCCGGCACTTCTACCCTGCAATACGACTTCCACAATATCAACTACGACCCGTCGGCAAAAAAGCTGATCGGGCTGGCCCAGCTTTTTAAACCGGGCGTAGATTACCAGAGCCTGCTGCGGGCGCGCATTCAGGACAAGATCGAGGCCCGCTTTAAGGTGAAGGCGGATGTAACGGATGCCGACCTGGCTACCTTCACCATCGGTGGCGATTTTATCGAATTCTACAAGGTATTGTATCCCGAAGTGATGGAACCCGAACCCAAAGCGATCCGGGCCGCGTTTTCGGAGCTAAAAGGAAAACTGCGGTAGGAATGGCTATTTGTCGCGATTTTCCACCCTGTTTGTCGCGATTTTCCTGTCCGCATTGCTTATCTTTGTTTTATCAAACTGGCCAGCGAAGATAGAAAAGCGGCATAGAAGAACAGCGCTGCCAGATGCTTTTGGAATTACAATGGGGAATCATAAACACTATTGAACAGCTCTGCTTTTGCGAGGGGGCTGTTTTTTTTTACCCTCTTCGCAGAAGAGAACGCCTATCCCCTGGCTTTATCGAGCAGGTCGCTGAGCAGAAGGGCTTCCTCTTCGGTGAGCTTGTTGAAGCATGCGTCCAGCTGGGGGTTGATCGTATCCAGGTTCTCCAGCAGCAATTCGCCCGATTTGCTGAGGCTGATGTCGACCAGCCTTTTATCATAGCCACATTCTTTCCTTTCAACCAACCCTTTTTGAAATAAACGGTCGGCCATTCGTGAAGTATCGGCCATTTTGTCCAGCAACCGTTCCCGGATCGTGGAAGTGCTGATCGGTTTGCCGGCGCCTTTCAGCACCCGCAGTACGTTATACTGCTGTATCGTAATATCGTAAGGCTTGAGCGCTTCTTTGATACAATCCTGCAGCCAGTTGGCTGTGAAGATCAGGTTGACAGCAGCTTTGTGTTTGCCGTTTCGGAATGGCCGGGTTTGCTGAATAGCTTCTTCAATTTTCATGTTTGCAGTTGGCTTCGTGTACTATGATATAGCTTACAGAGTTTAAACATTGAAGTAAATGGGGTAGTTGTGGGATTGTTCAAATTTCCCTTTAAAAAATGTCGGTTTAAAGCCCAGGTATCCTTTAGTTCTACCGCAAGGCGGGAATTTTGGTGTTTATTCGCACCTTCAGAGCGTATGATCAACAAAACCATTCACGTCATTTGTATCACGACGCCTTTGGGCAATGGCGGCGCCGAATATGAAGGTGTCGACGGCCATCCGCTCTACTTCCGCTCAACCGATGCCGGGCTGGCCTGGAACAAGGCCGATGTGATCCTGCCGGGCCTCGATAGCTCTACGATCACCTTCGGGCGTGCGGATACCTATGCCATCGATGCCCGCGACGGGACGGTGGCTATCGGGATGTTCCACGGCTGGATATTCTGCGAAAACCCTGAACGGCTCTAACGGGCAAGCTATGGTGTGACGGCCAGGGATAGGGGGAAAATCATTTAAGAGCTTGTTTGGAGGCCAGCCTTTTTCGCCTGGAATTTTTTTATTTCTTCAACCCACATCCGGATGAAGGATTTGATGGGGTATTCCTCCAGTTCCTGGGGTTTGGTGGGGTCGATCTTGACGATCCGCCATTCGAACAGGCTGTCATCCAGCATGCCTTCGCTTCTGATGTCCTTTTCTTTGAGGATCAGGAAAGGGAGCTCCAGCTGGTAGGCCAGTGTGGCTTCGATATGCATCCACGGGGTAGCAAAGCTCTGGTTGGTGATGGCTTTTTCCTGATGGCTTTCCCTTTTTACGATACCCTCTTTGACGAAGGACCGCTCCATGGCGAGCGAAAGGCAGCCGCAGCATTTTTCCATCTTCCGCCTGATGGGCGATAGGGGGTCCAAATTATCCCAGTCGCCCTCTTCCAGAGAGATAAGCCCGACCTGGTACTTGCTCAGGTGCTCCTTTAGCTTTTCGACATACTCCACCTGAGATTCTTTATGAGGCGAGCCCAGGCTAAAAAATACGGGGACCAGGTCCTGTCCGCTCTGTGGGGCTTCGGCCCCGAACACCTGGGATTTATAAGCTGATTCTTCCTGTTCGGATTTCAGGAATCCCAGTATGTTCATGCGGAGCTGGTTGAAATTTTTGTTGAGCTCTTCCCGGTCGGCGGTCCCGCTCATCTGTTCTTTGCGCAGGGCAAAGTACCGGCCCGACTGCAGGATGATCTCGTCCAGCCTGCTGTCCTTCTGGAAATACGTTACCATTAATTTTATGGCCGTCTCCATCTCATCCTTGGCGATGAGCTCCTTGATCTGTGTTTCGAGTTCTTTGAAGTCCATAATGAAAGAAACAACAAGCTTTTAGAAAACCATGCCTAAAATAAGGTATTGTCATGGATTTTTTCTCAGGTATGGTTTTGGCCTGTAAAAAAAAACGCCCAGTCATCGCCCTTTCTCCTTATTTTGGCCCCCAAACAGGACGCACATTGAATACCCAGTTCCCGGAACGGCAGCTTCAGGCCCTTTTTCAGCGCTTCCAGCCTATGCTTGTGGCCTATGCCTGCCAGTATCTCCGCTCGGAGGACGATGCCCGGGAAGCTGTGCAGGATGTATTCCTGGGGGTGTGGAACAACCGTGAACACCTGCAGCTGGATGAAAGCCTGAAGCCTTATCTCTTCACCGCCACTCGCAACAAGGCCCTGAATTATCTCAACCGCCGGCGCCTGAACGCCATCTCCTTAGAAGAAGCGCCTGCCTATGCCAGTGAAGGGCCCAGCGTCGTGGCCGAAATGGAAGCTGAAGAACTCAGAGCTATTATTTACGACGAGGTGCGCCAGCTGCCCGATCGATGCCGAGAGATCTTTCAGTTGAGCAGGCATGAAAAATTGTCGAACAAGGAGATCGCCGAACGGCTGAGCGTTTCGGAAAAAACGGTGGAGAACCAGATGACCATCGCCCTGAGGCGGCTTCGCGCCAGGGTGTATGGAACGGAAGGCAGGAGCGGTGTGCTGGCCTCTCTGGCCCTGTTTCTCTTTTTGTTGTTATTACTGGAAAAAATATCGCTGCTGCTTTGGGGGCTGTGTCTTTGACAGCGGTTATATATACCGATGAATAAAGAGTACGACATACCATCCATCATTATCCGCTCGTTGAGTGGCGCTGCCGGGCCGGAAGAAGAGCATGCCTTGCAGGAGTGGCTTGCCCGGTCGGAAAACCACAGGCTGGAATACGAGCAGGTTCGCCATTTATGGGCGGAATCCGCAATGGTGGACTATGCTGTTGATGCCCGCACGGAATCGGAATGGGAAACGCTGGCGGGGCGCCTTCATACCGGTAAAACCCGGGCCAGGCGACTGCCTCTCTGGCGGTATGCTGCAGCTGCAGTGGCCGTTTTAGGCCTGGTGGGCTTCGCCGCTCTTTACTTTGGTGGCGGGCTGAACAGCGGGCCAGCCATCGCGCAACAGTATGAGGCATTGCCCGGGCAAACCCGCCAGGTAAGCCTGGCCGATGGCACTGCCGTCAACCTCAACGCCGGCAGCACCCTGTCGGTCGTCAAAGGCTTCGGCAAGGGCGAACGCCGCCTCCTTCTGGAAGGTGAGGCGTATTTTAAGGTGAGCCACAACCCTCAGCAACCTTTTTACGTAACGGCAAACGGTGCAACCGTGCGTGTCACCGGCACGGCTTTTAACCTGAAGGCCTATCCGAAGAGCGAGGCCGTAAACCTGGCCGTATCGGAAGGCAGCGTGGCTTTCAGCAGCCAACGGACCGGCGACAGCCAGGCCGTACAGGCTGGCCAGGCCGCTGTCGTGGCCCTTGCCAGCGGGCAGCTTTCGGCCGTTCCATACGACAGCCTTGCCCTCGGCTGGCAAAATGGCCTGCTGGTTTTTGATAATACCCCTTTCCCTGAGGTGCTGCGGGCCCTCGAACGGCAGTTTGCCATTGAGATACAGGACAATACCCGATTGCAAAGCGAGCGCTACTCCTCCATTTTCGACAACCGGCCGCTCGATGATATATTGGGCGTAATGGGCGCCACCCTTGGTTTTGTGCCCGAAAAAAGGGATGGAAAGGTGGTGCTACAGTAGGGCTTACACAATTTTCTGCACTGGAAAACGCTTTATTATTGTTGCCGGAATGGCAGCGCGTTCATACGTTCATTATTCACTTTTATTTATTTTGCTATGTTTAAATATCTGTTTTCATGTTGCGTAGCGGTTGTTTTTTTCCTGGGTGGCAAAAGCGTTAATGCTCAGGAAACGATCGACTTCATATATCTGCTCAATGGCGAGCAGATCGAAGCCCGGGTGGAGAGCATTGACGGGAAGTTCGTTGAGTATAAGGCCTATGGCCAGGAGAGTACCCCGGCGCTCCGGGTATTGAAAAAAGAGGTCGACCGGGTTAAAATGGCCAACGGCACGGAAATCTGGTTTAATGCGCTTCCCAAATCGGCTGAGCCGGAAAAGGAAGCGGAAGCAACTCCGCCGGCCGATAAAAAGAAAAAGAAAAGAAACCCGATCTCGGCTCAGAAACTGGTGCGGCAAATGTAGTATGGCCGGCGCCTCTCCTTCGGCGCGCTCTGTGCCTATCTTCCGGCCTGCCCTTTAACCTCCAGTTGCCATTGCCGCCTCCCGGTTATATCTTTGACGCTTCATACAGGGGCTGTCTCAAAAGTCAAAATAAAAACATCGAAGCCAAAAAATATGCTGTTTATCGGCGCCTGGCCGGTTCTCCCCTTTGGGGAGCCAGAGGGGCTAGGCCAGGCGGCGAAACATGATTTGGCGCTATTTTTCAATTCCATACTTTTGAGACAGCCCCAGAAAAGGTACCCTTATGCGGTGGAGCGTCGTCCTTTGGTTCGCTTTTCTTTGTTCCTGCGGCCCTTTGCGTGCACAGCAGGCCTTGCTGCAGCAGCCTGTTTCCCTGAAACTGGAAGAGGCCACCCTCGCCGAGGCCCTTTCTGCTCTGGCCCGCGACAACAAGCTTAACCTCAGCTATAGCAATACGGCATTACCCGCCGAGCGCCAATACTCCTATCAGTTCGAATCCGTCCCTTTGGGCGTGGTGCTGAACATCCTGTTGCGGAATACGGATATAGGTTATTTTGAGTCGGCTGATTATGTCGTATTGCGCCAGGCCAGCTCCCAGTCGCCGGCGGCCCCTGCTCTGCGGTTTACGCTGAGCGGTTATGTCGAAGACTCCAGGACCGGCGAGAGGTTGATAGGAGCCAATGTTTTCCTGCCCGCTGCGGGCCTGGGGGCCATCACGAATACCGACGGCTTTTTCAGCCTCAGCCTGCCTGCCGATTCGCTCTATATAGTGGTATCCTATGTCGGTTACGAAACCAGGCTTTATCGTTTAGGTTTATTTCGCAACCTTCGGCTCGACGTGGCAATGCTTTCCAACCTGGAATTGGCCACGGTAGAAATAACGGCAACGCCTCTGCTTGCCGAGTTGCCCTTTAACGCCAGCACCAGCCCGGGCCGGCAACGGCTGAACGCTGCGACCATTGCATCCACACCGTCCATTCTCGGAGAGGAAGACCTGCTGCAGGCTCTGGCCTTGTTGCCCGGCGTGCAATCGGGTGTCGGCAACATCGGCAGCATCAACGTGAGGGGCGCGGGGCCCGGCCACAACCACATATTACTGGACGGTGCGCAGATCTATAACCCCAACCACATGCTGGGCCTGTATTCCATTTTCAACGCTTCGGCAGTGAAAGATGTAGAGCTGATCAAAGGCGCGGCGCCTGCGCGGTACGGAGGCAGGCTATCTTCAGTACTGGAAGTGAACGGCAGGGAAGGGAACTTTCAGCAATGGGGCGGAGAAGGCTCGCTTGGCATGATCGCCGGCAAGGCGATGGTGGAGGGGCCTATCGTGAAGGAAAAAGTGTCCTTCCTGGCCGCTGCCCGGCGCTCTTACTGGGATTGGCTCTTGTCGCCTCTGCTGCGCAATCCCGAGAACGGCAACCGTTCAGGCTATTATTTCGGCGACCTGAACGCGAAGATCAAGTTCAAACCCGGCGGGCGCGACAGCTGGGACGCTAGTTTCTACATCGGCGAAGACCGGCTTTACATCAATAACAGGCAGGATACCAGCCGGGGCTGGCGCAGCACCATTTATGAGAACGGGCGGGCCATTGAGCTATCGGAAGAGAAAACGGTAGCCAACCTGTTCTGGAAAAACCTGGCCAGTTCCCTGCAGTGGCACCGCGACTGGGGGGGCAGCGTGTTTTCCCGCACCAGCCTGTCCTATAGCGATTACCGCTTTCAGTTTGATGCCGACATTTCCCGAAAAGGCGTGGAAGAAGGCGGCGAGCCCTATGCTTTCGCCTCCAGGGGGCTGTATTTTTCCGGAGTGCGTACGCTGGCCCTTCGGGCTGATGTCGACTGGGCGTACCGGCCCGGGCTTCGCCTGCTGACGGGTGCAAATGTGCAGGGGCACCAGTTCAGGCCTCAGGCCAGCGGCAATTTTATCAATGCTTTGTTGTTTGGCGCCACCCCTGGCCTGAGTGGGCAGGAGGGCAACCTGCGCCCACTGGAACTGTGGGCTGCCGAGTCGGGCTTATACGCTGAAGCGGAGTGGCAATGGAAACGCTGGCAGCTGGGCTCCGGGCTGCACCTCGCCGGCTTCTTTCACGGCCGCAGCGCCTGGGCCTCTTTGCAGCCCAGGCTCCGGCTGCACTACTCGCCGTCGGCAAGCTGGTCGTACTACACCTTTTTTTCCATCAACCGCCAGTATGCTCACCTGCTGGGCAACGACTTCATCAACCTCCCCACCGACCTGTGGGTACCTTCAACGCGCAGGGTGGAGCCGCAGCGCTCCTGGCAGGCTTCAGCAGGGCTGGAGCGCCGCTGGCCCGCCGGAGCCTTCACCGTCGAGGGGTATTATACCTATATGAGCAGGCTCACTGCCCTGACGCCGGGCATCGCCCTGGGAGAGGAAAGCAATTGGGAGGCCCTGGCGCGGCAGGGCGAGGGCCACAATTACGGCATGGAGGCCCTGTTGCGTAAAACAAAGGGCAAGTGGACCGGCTTGCTGAGCTACCACTTGTCGTGGTCGTGGCGCCAGTACGAAGATATCAACCTCGGCGAGCGTTACCCCTACCGCAACAACCGCCGCCATCAATTGGGGGCGGCGCTCAACTGGCGCCCTACGGATGGGTTCAGCTTTTCGGCCGCCTACAACTGGTTGAGCGGCAACTATATAACGGTGCCTACGGATTACACGGCTACGGCTTACCCCCCCTTTGGCGGAGAAGAAGAATATTCCGTCGGTTATCAGGCACTGAGCCAGGAAGTGAACAATTACCAAACTCCCAATTACCACCGCCTGGATATCTGCTTCGATTTCATCAAACACAGGGGCAGGTACTACCGCAAATGGTCGTTGGGGGTGTTCAATTTTTACAACCGCAAGAACCCGGTATTTTACCTGACATCGCAGCAGGAGAACAGCCTGAAATTGCAGGGCATCTCTTTGTTCCCTCTTATTCCGTCGGTTAGTTATCACATGAAAATCTGAGGTTATGAAAAGGCAATGGCTTTGGCTTGGGTTCGTCGCTCTGGCGGGCTACCGATGTACCGTAGAACTGGACGTGCCCGACCCCGAAGGGCCCCGGCAACTCGTCGTGCTGGCGTTCATGGATTGCCGCGATACAAGCTCGCTGGCCCTGGTGGAGCGCACGTTCGGGTTTAACGACCCCTTTCCCACCACCGACACTACCTTCCGCGGTAAGGCTGAGGTGTCGCTGTACCGGCAGGGGCAGGTATTCGCTGCCTTTGAGCCAAAGGCGGATAGTTATTATTTTACGGCCCAGCACCCGGCTATTGGCCTCGACAGTGCGGCCACGTTGTCGGTATTCCACCCCTTGTTCGGTTTGGCCGAAGCCACGCAGGAACCCCCTGCAGTGGCCTCCGTCCTGTCGGCCCGGTTGTTCAGCGATCTGGCCCTGCCCGATGGCAGGGTACTGGCCAGAGCACTGGAAATGCGGTTGAAAGACAGCCCGGCTCAGGATAACTACTACGAAATGCACCTTGGTGAAAAGGACTCTCTGCTTGTAGACGGCCTGTTTTTGTACAGCCTGGAGCAGGTATATGCCGATGGCGCCGACAGCGAGGTGCAGTCCTTTTTTGCGCCCAGCAGGGGCGCCCGGCTGCTGACGGATGAGGGTGTCGACGGGGCGGAGATACGACTTTTGTTCGCGATGGATGGAACGGCCGATGCCCTGAAAGAGCCATACTTATACGTGCGTTTTGTTACGCAAGCCTATTACAGCTATATGGCGTACGCGGCCGGTTCACAGTCCGGCGGCATTTTCCCTGCCGCTGCCGGGCAGGAGCCTTATACCAATTTTTCGGGTGGCGGGCTGGGGGTGTTCGCCCTTTATGTGGAGGAGCGGATCCCCATTGAAAGGTGAGGAAGGAATGCTAAATTTGCCCTTCTACGATCACTACTTAAAGCCTTTGAAGATGCTCACTGCTATTTCCCCCATCGACGGCCGGTATGCAGACAAAACCAGGGAACTTGCCGATTATTTCTCGGAATTTGCCCTTATTCGTTATCGGGTACTTGTTGAGGTTCAGTACTTTATAGCACTCTGTAAACATCCTCTGCCGCAACTGCTGGATGTTCAGGAGCGCCACCTTGACGATCTCATCCGCCTGACCAACCGCTTTGGGCCCGAAGAGGCGGAACGGATAAAGGGCATAGAACGGGTGACCAACCACGATGTGAAGGCCGTAGAATACTTCCTCAAGGAACAATTCGAAGAAATGGGCCTGGCGCCATATAAGGAATTCATTCATTTTGGCCTCACCTCTCAGGATATCAACAATACGGCCACTCCGCTGCTGTTGCGCCATGCTATGGAGCAGGCTTACCGGCCATTGCTTCAGCAGGTACAGGCAGCGCTGGAGGCCATGGCCGACAATTGGGCGGGCATACCGATGCTGGCGCGCACCCATGGGCAGCCTGCTTCGCCGACGACGCTGGGCAAGGAATTCCGCGTCTTCACCGCCCGCCTGGCCGAGCAGGTTCGGCAGCTGGAAAGCATCCCTTTCCGGGCCAAGTTCGGCGGTGCTACCGGCAATTTTAATGCACATTATGTCGCCTATCCCGATATCGACTGGAACCAGTTCGGCAACCACTTTGTGGAGGAGTACCTGGGACTGGAGCGTTCCTTTCCCACCACGCAGATCGAGCACTACGACAACCTCGCAGCGCTTTTCATGGCGTTCAAGCGCATCAATACGATCTTGCTCGACCTGTGCCGCGATATCTGGACATATATTTCCATGGACTATTTCCGGCAGAAGGTCGTGAAAGGCGAGGTCGGCTCTTCCGCAATGCCGCATAAGGTGAACCCTATAGATTTTGAAAATGCCGAAGGCAACCTGGGGTTGGCCAACGCCATTTTTACCCATCTGGCAGATAAACTACCTATCTCGCGTTTACAGCGCGACCTGACCGACAGCACTGTGCTGCGCAATGTCGGCGTACCTATCGCCCATACTTTCATCGCTTTCAGGTCTATCCTAAAAGGCCTGGGCAAATTGTTGCTCAACGAAGAGAAACTGGCGCAGGACCTGGACAACAACTGGATCGTGATTGCCGAAGCCATCCAGAATGTACTTCGCCGCGAAGGCTACGAACAACCTTATGAAGCGCTAAAGGGCCTCACCCGCGGCAAGGCCCGCGTGAGCCGCGAGGATATGCACGCCTTTATCGATGGGCTTTTGGTGAGTACCGCAGTAAAAGAAGAGCTGAAGCGCATCACCCCGCAGAACTATGTCGGGCGGGGTGATGCCGTCTGATCATATCTCCTATTCTGCTGCTCTGATCGCTTCCACCTCCGCTACCGTTTTCGGTATCGGCTGGCCAAGCACCTGGTGGTTCTCCTCGGTGATGAGCACGTTGTCTTCGATGCGCACGCCGCTGAAATCGAGGTATTCGTTCACCTTTTTGTAGTTGATGAAATCTTTGCACTTCCCTTCCTTCTGCCACATGGCGATCAGTTCGGGAATGAAATAAATGCCGGGCTCGACTGTCAGTACGAATCCGGGCTGCAAGGCGCGGGCCAGGCGCAGAGACTTGAGGCCGAACTGTGTGCTACGCTCCACTTCTCCGCCATAGCCGACAAAGTCCTCACCCAGGCCTTCCATGTCGTGAACATCCATACCCAGCATGTGGCCCAGGCCGTGTGGGAAGAACAGGGCGTGAGCGCCCTGTTGTACAGCCTCTTCGGTATCACCTTTCA
Source organism: Lewinellaceae bacterium (assembly GCA_020636255.1). GTDB lineage: Bacteria > Bacteroidota > Bacteroidia > Chitinophagales > Saprospiraceae > JACJYE01. Next base: position 248,729 of record JACJYE010000002.1, on the reverse strand, counting down.
TCAGGCCCAGGGCCTTAAGCCCGTCTGTGATCTTTCTCGCCGCCATCAGGTGGATGTCGAGATAACGAAGGCCGGGGCGGCAGGCGTTGATGCAGGCTACCTCTGTATCGAGCACCAGTTCATAGATATCTTTCTGTTTGGGGGTAAATGTTTTATCGACGGGAAAAGTGCGCGTGATATCGCCGGCGTAGTGGGTGTCCGTCTCTGCGCCGAAATCGCCCAGTATCAGCTGGCCGCTTTTCAGCACATTGCCGTGGTAGTGGTTGTGCAACGTTTGGCCGTTGACGGTCAGTATGGCGGGATAAGACAGCTGCCCGCCGGAGGCCAGGGCGATCCCTTCTACGATGCCTGCAAGCTGGGCTTCCTTGATGCCCGGCCTGGCGGCGCGCATAGCGGCCAGGTGCATGGCTCGGGTAATATTGATGGCTTTCTCCATTTCGGCGACCTCTTCAGGCCCTTTAATGGAGCACAGCGACACAACCTTCCGGATCAGTTCATCTGAAACGTGCTGCCGCACCTCATGGGCGGGAACGTCCAGCCATTGCCCGAGCTGGATCATGTTCTCTGCCCGATAAGGGGGCAGGAAGTGGATGGTGCGCCCTTGCTTACGGGCGTCGGCCAGCTTATCGGCCAGTTCGCCGAATGGGGCAGTCTGGCTGATGCCGGCCTGTTCGGCCTGGCTGGAAATGGTAGGCATGGGGCCCATCCATACGATGTGGTTGATCGTCAGCTCATCACCGTAGATGGTGGCCTGTTGTGTTTCCAGGTCGATGAGGCCGGCCAGGCCGGGGCGGTCCAGGCCGAAGAAATAGAGGAAATGGCTATCCTGCCTGAAGCGGTAGGTATTGTCGGGGAAGTTCATGGGGCTTTCTCCGTTGCCCATCAGCAGGATGAGGCCGCCGCTCATCCCCTCCAGCAGCCTGCGCCGCCTTTCTACATATATATTCTGGTCAAACATGAGGATAGGTTTGTTTTAGATTTTGGCCTCCAAATATGCTCTAAATATGCTCTTAAGCACAAGCTGTGAAGGGCCTGTAAAAAAGACAGCCATCCGGCCAATGCTAAACGCCGGGTTCCTGCACCGGCAGAAGCGTAATATAAAGAATAAGTAACACTCAAAAAATAAGTTCGGCGATTTTGCAAAGCGGCGCAGGCTGAAAGCTTTAGAAAAGTTTGAAGATTGTTGACGGCTTGCCTTAATTTTACGCAGCCCTAAAAGGACAGCTTATGAACCAACTTGAACAATTCCGGGATATCCGTGCCTTCATCTTTGATGTTGATGGCGTACTGACCAATAACCAGGTGCTCGTTATGGAAAACGGGCAGTTGTTGCGGAATATGAGTGTACGCGATGGTTACGCGATCAGGTGCGCCGTGGAGGCGGGGTATAAAGTGTGCGTGATCACGGGGGCGCGTTCGGAAGGCGTGCGTCTCCGGTTGGAGGCGCTGGGCGTAACGGATATTTACATAGGCATACAGGATAAACTGGAGCCATACGAATCATTTATCTCCGCTTACGGCCTGGACGAAGCGCATGTCCTGTATATGGGTGACGACCTGCCCGACTACCCCGTGATGCGCCGCGCGGGGCTTCCTTGTTGCCCCGGCGATGCGGCCCCGGAGATCATGGGCCTGGCGCTTTACATTTCTCCATTAAAAGGCGGAGAAGGCTGCGCACGTGATGTCATTGAAAAGGTACTGCGGCTGAATGGCCGCTGGCTGACAGAATAAACGACCTACGGATTACTGACAATTTATGATCCTAGCACTATTCAGGCTTATCCGGCTTCCCAACCTCGTTATTGTAGCCCTGACTCAATATCTGGTTTATTATATCCTGTTGATACCGGCATTCCGCCAGGCAGGTATTGCGCCGGCCCTGGATGGCCTGCATTTCAACCTGTTGGTGATCACAACGGTGTTGATCACAGCCGGCGGCAATATTTTCAACGACATCGTCGATTTCAGGATCGACCTGGCCAACCGCCCCGAAAAGGTGGTCATCAACAGGAAGATCAGGAAAGAAACGGCTTATTGGTTGTATTTCTGCATCAACCTGCTGGGGTTCGTGACAGCGCTTTACCTCGCATTCTACGTCAACAAGGTTTATCTGGCCAACCTCTTCCCGCTGGCCGTTTCCATGCTCTTCCTGTATTCCACACACTTCAAGCGATTGCCCTTTGTCGGCAATTTTCTCATTGCCCTGTTCTGTGCCGGGGTAGCCGGCATCATTTGGTTTGCCGAGCGCGAAGGCTTCGAAACGCTCAGAGGGGTGGCGCCTGAAAAGGCGGCCCAGGCAGGGCTGGCCATTACCTGGTACATGGTGTTCGCTTTTATGTCGACCATGTTCCGCGAGATCATTAAGGATATGGAAGACCTGCAGGGCGACCTGGGCGCCAACTGCCGGACCATACCGGCGTTATGGGGTATCGGCGTGGGCAAGGCCAGCGCTGCTTTTTTTGGGCTGGGGCTGCTGGCCTTCCTGATCTACCTGCCCTTTCGCCAGCCGGAGTGGTTTACCCGGCCCAGCTTGTACTACCTTTTTTTCGTGATTGCACTGCCTTTATCGATAGCTCTCGTACTGCTCATCCGCTCCAACGGAAAAAAAGCTTTTTACAACCTCAGCCAGTTAGCCAAGCTGATCATGCTGAGCGGCCTGGCCATGCTTCTGTTGCTGGCCCTGAAATAATGATAAAATGGACATCCTGAAAAAAAAGCTCATTCTCGCTTCCCAGTCTCCCCGCCGTCAGCAGCTGTTGTCACAAGCGGGCTTTAACTTTGAAGTGAAAATAAAACCCATCGACGAAGTTTTTCCGGAAGATATGCCTGTCGACGAGGTCGCTGGTTACCTGGCAAAACAAAAAGCGGAAGCTGCCCGGGCGTTCATCACCTCTGACGAGATCATCCTCACGGCCGACAGCGTCGTCATCCTGGGCAACACCATCTTCGGTAAACCTACGGATTTTGACGATGCCCGGCGCATCCTGCGCGCCTTATCGGGGAAAACCCACCGCGTCATTACCGGCTGCTGCCTGCTCTCGAAGGATAAAGAATCCGTTTTCTCCGGTGAGTCGACGGTGGAATTCGGCCCGTTGAGCGATGAAGAGATCGACTTTTATATACAGGCCTACAAGCCTTACGATAAAGCCGGCGCTTACGCCATACAGGAATGGATAGGCCTGTGCAAGATACATCGCATAGAAGGCACCTACGCTAATATTATGGGATTGCCGGTAGACCTGGTGTACCGGGAGTTGGCGGGGTTTTAGGCGTTTGGGATTCCGGGATTGCCGGGATGGGGGAGGGGTGGATGTACGGGGTTACTTGGACAGGTCCCACACCCATTCTCCTTCCATATCGAAATACCCGATCATATCGCCCTGTTCAACGCGGAACAGTCCGTTGCCGGCGTAGGAGATGTATTCGTAATCGGGCTGGACGATGAGGTCGCCATTGAGGCTGGCCAGGCCGTTGAAGCCCTGAATGCGCACCTTGGCGTAGCCGTCTTCGAAAGATTCGATCTTGTCGTACTTGGGAGGGATGATCTCGATGCCCTTCTGGTTGATGATACCCCATTTGCCGTCGACCTGAACTACCGCTACGCCATGTTTGAATTCGGTGGCCTTCTGGTAGTACCCGTCGTAGAGGTGGGCCTGTTCGGTGATGTAGTAGAAGCGGTATTTTTCGTCGCGCACGAGCCCCCGCCCTTCCTGAAAGATAAGCAGGCGGTCGACGCTGGGTTCGATCAGCATTTTGCCGCTATGGTCGATCAGGCCGGCCTTGCGGATACCTTTATAAACGACGGCACGCCCGCCGTTGAAGTCCAGGCATTTGGAAAAATCGAAAGGGATGGCCGTTTCGCCGCGGGCGTTGATATACCCGCAGGCGCCGTCCTTTTGCACGGCGGCCAGGCCTTCTGAAAAAGCCGAAGCTTTGGAATAGATATCGGGTATGACCATGCGCCCGGTCGTGTCGATGTAGCCGTAGCCTTCTTTGTGTTTGACGGCGGCCAGGCCTTCGCTGAACGGCTGCACCTCGCGGAAGTTGAGATTGGAGATCATCTCCCCGTTGCGGCCAATGAGGCCATAGCGCACGTTGTTGTTGCCGTAGCGCACGACGGCCAGGCCGTGCTGGTTGAAATCCTGGATCTCCGAGTAGCGGGGCCGCTGGATGTAATTGCCACTGCTGTCGATCAGGCCGTAGAGGTTGTCTTTGGCAATCCGGGCTATACCCCACTGGAAGTCATAGGCCTTATCGAAGCGGGGGGGGACGGCAAAATTGCCCTTTGTATCGAGGTAACCGACCCCCTCATCTGTGGCGGCCCAGGCCCGGCCGTTCTTAAAGTTGCCTGCGCGTTTGAACGTAAAGTCTATGTCGACATGCCCCTGCTTGTCGATGAAACCCCAGCCGCTACCTAGTTTGGCGGAGGCAAGCCCTTCACTGAAGTTCTGGACCTCGCGGAAGCGGCAGGGGATGACCTCCAGCCCGTCGCGGTCGACAAAACCCCACAGGCCGTTGCGCTTGACGGCCAGGCGGCCATCGCTGAAAGAGCCGATCTCGTCGTAGACGGCGCTTACCGTCAACTGCCCAAGCGTATCGATCAGGCCGTATTTGGGCTCCCTGATGTAAACGCGCACGATCTTGTTGTCGGTGTTCTCCAGGAACTGGACCCCATCGTAACGGCAGGGCAGCAGGATATCGGCCTTTCGGTTGACCATGCCCCATTTGCCGTTGCATTCAACAATGCCTACGTTGTTGACAAAATCTCTGGCGAAGCTGTATTGGGGAGGGACGATCACTTGCGCCGACGTATCCATATAACCCCAGACGCATCCCTCGCAGGTGAGGAAGGCCTCGTTACGGAATAGCTGGTCGTATTGGGTGTAGTCGAGCATGATGCTGGGCGAAGACATAGCATTGAGATAGGTCCGGATCTTGCCCAGGTTGTTGTCGGCCTTCATGGCGCCGGAAAGCCGGCCCGAGAAGCTGAAGCGGGCGACACCGTCGGAAAAATCCCCGATATAGGCCAGGTCGCGGCGGATGATCCGGCCGATGCGGTCCACCAGGCCGTGGCGGCCGTTGGCGAAAGTGCAGCGCGCCAGCGGGTAGCCCTGCCGGAAATCGTCGAAACGGACGTTCCAGAAGTCCATCTCCGTAACCAATAGCCCCAGTTCGTTGCTCACCAGGCCATAGATCATATCAAAGCGGAAGGTCGTACGTTCGAATTCGTAGCGCTCCGATTTCTCGATCCCAACGAGGGTGAAGCCCAGTTCGCGTTCTACCTGGACCGTGTGGAATTTGGGCTCGATCTGCACGTTGCCGTCTTCAAGGCGGCGCAGGCCCCAGCGGTCTTCCTTCGGAGAATAGAACCATTCGAACTGTTCGAGCTGGTAGTCATTGGCACTGGACAGGCCTGTGCTGCTCTTGGCGCCGGCGCCGGAGATATTGATCTTAAAATGGCGCTGGAAGTTGCTGGTATCCTGCAATTGGCCTTCGTTGTCAAATCGGAGCACCGTCAGGTTCTCTTCTTTGCCTCCGTCCTTGTGCCGGTAGGCCTTGGCCTGGTTGTCTTTGAGCTCGATGCGGTCATAAGTGGGCGGCGTAACCTGTTCCCCTTTAAAGTTGACCAGCCCGAAGCGCCCGTCCTGCCTGACGACGCAAACGCTGTTGCGCAGAGGGGCGATATAGTCGTATTGGAAGGGGATGGCCGTATTTCCACCGGGTTCCACTACCCCCCATTTCCCCTGATAGTTTACACGGAACAACTTGCCTTCATAGGCTTGTATCTCGTTGTAGGCGGCCGGCAACACCAGGTTGCCGCACCAGTCCAGGAGGCCCAGCTGGCGTTGTTTCTTGACGATGATGTACCGGCGGGAGAAGGAATAAAAGTCGTCGAACTTGCCATCGGACAAAATGCGGGAGCACGGAATGGAATAGACGTAAAGCCCGTCGTTGGCCAGCAATTTGATGAAGTTATCGGATATACGGCTGAAAGAACGGTAATTGGCGGGAATAACTTCCACGCCGTCGTAATCGACGGCGCCCCAGAGGCTTCCGGCCTTATAGAAAAAGAGGCTGTCGCTGAAAAAGCGGATCTCGTCCGCTTTGTTGGGAATGATCTGCCGGCCTGTTCCCGACAGCAGGCCCAGCTGGTTGCTGCGGGTCGTGATGAAAAAATTGCCGGCCTCAAACTGGATATCGTCATAAGTGGGTTCGGCCAGCTTGTGCCCGAACTTGTTGACCAACCCCCATTTGCCACCCTGGCGGTAAGCAAGGTAGTAGCCCTTCCAGACCTGTACCTGTTGGTAGCCTTTTTCAAGTACGGTCTTTCCGTACAGATTGACCACCTTCCACTGCCCTCCGTCCATTACGGCGATAAGCGTGGAATCCAGCACCTTGATGTCATCGTAGAGCGGGGGTACGATCTCTCTGGCGCCAGGCCCCAACAGCCCTACGTTGCCCTCCTTTTGCATGACAGCATAGCCATAGTGCTTGAACTCTCCTATAGCATCGAAAACGGGGTCGAGGACCACTTTCCCATCCGTGTTGATCAGGCCCCATTTTTTATTGACTTTTATTGGAAAGTACTGCTGTGCAGACAAAGCGGAGCATAAGGCCGTCAGTGTAAACAATATCCAGTACCTGCGCATAACTTCAGTTGCGGATTACAGGCATTTCCAAATACCTGTTTGGAATATTAGATAAAACGATATTCGAGGCTTTAAATTATCCGGGGCCAGCCGCCTCAACAGGAAAAAAACAGCAGCAAATGTACAAAAAACAAGCTTTTGAGATTGTTTATTAGCATAATTTTCATATTGAAATAAATATAAATCAAATTCAGGGCTGGAAGGATGGCCATCGCGAATTTTGAGGGGCTTTTAGCTTTGCGGGAACTATCCTGGGCCTCCCGCGAAGTACGCGAAGGCAACGCGAAGTACGCGAAAGGGGGGCCTCCAAACAAGCTCTTAGATTTGCCGGGAAAACCTCAGCGCTTACTTCACAGACAGCCTCCAACGAGAATATTTATGCTGTGCTGTATAGCGGATTGCAGGCCCAAGGCCGGAGTTCGATGGACAGGAGCGCCTTGCGGATGGGTAAAATCGGGAAATCTTGAGTAATGGATTTTGGGCCGGATCAGGCTGGTGTGGAGGGCAACAACTCCCGGTTTTACAGGCGTTCCGGCCCGTGAGGCTGTCAGTTTGCCCTTCTGGCCCTTTTTGCGGCAAATTTTCCGGCTTTAGCGAACAAAATTGAAAATTTATACATTTGCATACTCTGAGGGCGGCAAACAACGGTATTTTACTTTTGCGGGCCCAACCAAAAAACTACGGAAAATTATGTCAAAGCACCTATTGATTGTGGAGTCGCCGGCCAAGGCGAAAACGATTGAGAAATTTTTGGGCAAGGATTTTACGGTTAAATCCAGTTTTGGGCACATACGCGACCTGGAAAAAAGTGAAGATGCAGTAGATACCGAGCGGGGTTTCGCTCCAAAATACGTCGTCTCGCCGGAGAAGAAGAAAGTGGTCAAAGAACTCAAGGAGTGGGTCAGAAAGGTGGACGACGTCTGGCTTGCGACGGATGAAGACCGCGAGGGCGAGGCCATTTCCTGGCACCTTTGCCAGGTGCTGGGCCTGGACGAATCATCGACCAAACGGATCGTCTTCCGCGAGATCACCAAACCCGCCATACAGAATGCTATACAATCGCCCCGCACAGTAGATATCAACCTGGTGAACGCCCAGCAGGCCCGCCGCATCCTCGACCGCCTGGTCGGTTATGAGCTGTCGGGCATACTGTGGCGCAAGATCAAAGGCAACCTCTCCGCTGGCCGCGTTCAGTCGGTGGCCGTTCGCCTCGTCGTGGATCGCGAGCGCGAGATCAACAATTTCAACACGACACCGTTTTTCCGCATCAATGCTTTGTTCGATGTAAAGAACGAACAGGGTAAGCTGGTGAAGCTACGTGCGGAGAGCCCCACGAGATACGAAACCGAAAAAGATGCCCGCTCCTTTCTGGAAAGCTGCCGGGATGCCGTTTACAGCATCAGCGACATAGAGCTGCGGCCCCTGAAGCGGAAGCCGGCTCCTCCGTTTACGACCTCCACCTTGCAGCAGGAGGCCAGCCGCAAGCTCGGCTTTTCGGTACAGCGCACCATGTCGGTGGCCCAGCGCCTGTACGAGGCGGGGCATATTACGTATATGCGTACCGACTCAACGGCCCTGAGCGAAGTGGCCCTGGGCAGCATAGCGCAGGAAGTGGAGCATAGCTACGGTAAGAACTACGTACAGACCCGCCGCTATAAGAGCAAGTCAGCAAATGCCCAGGAGGCGCACGAAGCTATCCGCCCCACCTACATCACCAACCAGCAGATCAATGGCGACCGCGATGAAAAGCGCCTGTATGAGCTCATCTGGAAGCGCACCATCGCTTCCCAGATGGCCGATGCGGTGGTGGAGAAGACCGTTGTGAACATCGGCATCTCCACGGTCGCCGATGCCGTCCTGAAGGCCGAAGGCGAAGTGTTGAAGTTCGACGGATTCCTTAAGGTCTATCTGGAGTCTACTGATGATGAAGAGGAAGAAGAGGCCAAGGGCATGTTACCTCCGCTTAAGATAGGGCAGGAGCTACCCCTCGACAGCATGTCGGCTACCGAGCGCTTCACCCGCCCTCCTGCGCGCTTCACCGAGGCGGGCCTGGTAAAACAACTCGAAGAGTTGGGCATCGGCCGCCCTTCCACCTATGCGCCCATTATCAGCAAGATCATGGAAGAGAGCAGGGGGTATGTCGTCAAGGAAAGCCGCGACGGCGAAGAAAGGCAGTATCGCCTGCTCACACTCGACAGCAAAGGGGCCATTGCGGAGGAAACAAAGACGGAGTCTACGGGGGCGGTAAAGAACCGCTTGTTCCCTACCGACCTGGGTATCACGGTCAGCGATTTCCTGTCGGAATATTTCGACGAGATCATGGACTATGGCTTTACGGCCGATATTGAAAAACAATTCGACGTCATTGCTTCCGGGGGGCGGGAGTGGACGAGCATGCTGAAGGACTTTTATGGCCCGTTCCATACCACGGTCGAAGAAACGCTGGCCAACGCCGGCCGCCCCACCCGTGAGCGCATTCTGGGCAAAGACCCTGAAAGCGGCCTTACGGTGCTTACCCGTTTGACGCGCCTCGGGCCTGTGGTCCAGATCGGCGCGCAGGAAGAGCTGGGGGAAGGCGAAAAGCCGAAGTACGCGAACCTGCAGCCGGCCCAGTCGATGGAAACGATCACCTTCGAAGAGGCGATGCGCCTTTTTGCGCTGCCTAAAGAACTGGGGCAGTTCCAGGCCCAGGAGGTATCGGTAGGCGTCGGCCGTTTCGGCCCCTACGTCCGCCACGGCGAGAAGTACGTTTCCATTCCGCGTGGTGAAGACCCGCTTGGCGTCACAATGGAACGGGCGATCGAACTGATCAGGGCGAAGCAGGAAGAAGACGCTCCGGTGGCCACCTACAAAGGGCTTCCCGTAACGAAAGGCAAAGGCCGGTTCGGGCCCTTCCTCAAGTGGAACAACCTCTTCATCAATATTCCCCGCCGTTACGACTTCGACCACATCACACCCGAGCAAACGCACGAGCTCATCGAGCAGAAGCTGGAAAAAGAGGCCAGCCGCTACATTCAGAAGTGGGAAGGCGAGAACATTTTCATCGAAAACGGCCGCTGGGGGCCATTCATCCGCTTTAAGAAAAAGATCGTCAAATTTCCCAAGCTAGACGGGGAAAAGGTGACGGCTGAAATCGCAGAAGGCCTGAGCCTGGAGCAGGTCAAGGCGTTTATCCTGGCCGAGATCCCGGACGCTTTCGGAAAAGGCAAAACCAAACCGAAGGCAAAGCCGAAAGCGGTGAAAAAGAAATAACCCCGCTTACTTTTTCCGCATTTTCAGCATGAAGACATGGGGTATGGCCTCTATGCCTGTGCAGCGGTACATGCCGTTGCCTGCCGGTTCCATATTGGCAAAACAGTTATAAGGCGAATAAGGGTATTCCCGGAAAGCTTCGAGTTGTAGCCCCTGATCCAGTAAAGCTGTCAGGGTCTCGCTCAGGCTGTGTTGCCAGGTGTACTCGGTATGGGTAAACGGAGCGTCGGGTTGGGCGTAAGAACCCTTTACCACTTCTATGATGGGGTTGCCATCGTTAAAATACGGATAGCCTATCCGGTTGTTCTCGAAATCCAGGATCATCAGGGTGGGGTGGAACTCCACAATGCAGAAAACGCCGCCAGGGCGAAGGTAGCGGGCGACTGCCTCGGCCCAGGGGGCCAGGTTGTTGAGCCAGATGAGCACGCCATAGGAGGTGAAAACGATATCGAACTGCCCTTCGAGCTCGGGTTGCAACTCCAGCACGTTGGCCTGTATAAAACGGGCGTTCAGCCCCAGCCTTTCATTCATGGAGCGGGCAGTGGCGATAGCGGTACCGGAAAAATCAAGGCCGGTTGCTTCAGCGCCCAGGCGGGCCCAGGAAAGGGTGTCCTGCCCGAAATGACATTGCAGGTGCAACAGGCGTTTCCCGCTGACATCCCCCAGCGCTTCCAGTTCAATGGGCATAAGGGAACTCTTGCCCTGCAGGAAGGCGCTGTTATCATACATTTCTGTTTCTGGATGGAAAGATGCCCTGGCATCCCACATTTGCCGGTTGGCGTTGAGGTGTTCCTGATTCATTTGTGCGGATAGTTTTTAATTGCGATATTTGAACCCCAAATTAATTCAAAAAATTCCCAAACATGTCAGAAGCGAAAAAAGGGCAGGCGGCTGCCAACCAGTTGAATATCGAATTGCCTGAAGAAGTTGCGGAAGGCACTTATTCCAACCTGGCCATCATTTCCCATTCCAACTCAGAATTTATTGTGGATTTCATCCGCATGGTGCCCAATGTGCCCAAGGCCAAGGTGAAAGCCCGTATCATCCTGACCCCTCAGCACGCCAAGCGCCTGATGCGCGCCCTGGCCGACAACGTCAAAAAGTTTGAAGCTCAGTTTGGCACGATCGACGAACCGGAGCAACCCCCCTTCCCGCCTATGAGCTTCAATACGCCTAAAGCACAGGCATAACCTTTGCATTTTCGCCGGCTTCCACTAAACAGCCGGCTTGCCGGCGCCCTTTTACGGCCCAGATATCCGTAAAAGGGCCGTTCACGCCTTCTTTCCATTCATTCATCGAAAGAAAATGCATCCTCCTGTAACCTCACATACATTTGTATCGTCAAAGAGGCTATTAGAATATATAGCCTGATTTACCGACAAAACCCGACTGATAATGAAAAAAGAGTTCTCCCTCCTGCTGGGCCTGCTATGCCTTTTTTCTACCGCAACGATCTCCCAGAACAGCCTGATGGGCAGTATTACCGGCAAAGTGTCGGGGCCTCAGGCAGAAGCGCTCGAATTCGCCAACGTCATTTTGTATTCGACGATGGATTCGAGCCTCACCAAAGCGGAAACGACCGACGAAAGCGGCGCATTTACCATGAATAGTGTCGAAGAAGGGCAATATTGGCTGGATGTGACGTATGTGGGGCTTCCCCCTTATCGTTCGGAAACATTCCAGCTTGAGGCTGGCCAGTCTATACAACTGCCGGATATCCGCTTAACGGAAGCGGCCAATGAACTGGACGAGGTCGTCGTAACGGCCACTAGGCCTATCATCGAGGTTAAACCCGACAAGATGGTCTTCAACGTGGAGAACACGATCAACGCCACAGGCAGCACGGCGCTGGAGCTGCTTCGCAAAGCGCCGGGCGTACTGGTAGATAACAATGATAACGTCAGCCTGCTGGGGCGAAGCGGCGTGAAGGTCTATATCGATGGCAAGCCGTCGCCGCTGGGCGCCGCCGACCTGGCCGCTTTCCTGAAGACGCTGCAGAGCAACGATATCGATGCCATCGAGATCATCACCAACCCCTCCGCCCGCTATGATGCCGAAGGTAATGCAGGCATCATCAACATCCGGCTTAAAAAAGACAAAAAGCTGGGCGCGAATGCCAATATCAACCTCGGGTATTCCATCGGAGCGGTGCCGCAATACAACGGCTCGGTGAGGGGGAACTACCGGACGAAAGACATCAACACCTTTGGCAGTTATTCCCTTTTCAGAGGTGAAAACACAAACTTTAACAAGTTTTACCGCATCCAGTCTGGCCAGGCCTTCGACCAGTACGCGTTACAGGGTGGCGACTGGACGAGCCATAACTTCAAGGCCGGCGCCGATCTCTTCGTTGGCAAAGAACACACCTTCGGCTTTCTGGCCTCCGGCCACCTTTCCGGCAACAACTGGGGCAGCGAAAGCACGACCCGCATCTCCAGCCAGGAAACCGGGCAGTTGGAAAAGCTGCTGAAGGCCAGTAGTGATGATGACAGCCGCAACGACAACCTGAATTTTAACCTTAACTATCGCTTTGACGACAGCGAGGGCAAGGTGTGGAACATCGATGCCGATTATGGCCAGTTTCGCAATGCGCGGCAGAACAGCCAACCGAACTATTACTACGACCCCACTGGCGAAGTGCTGCTCGAAGAGCGGGTCAATTCCACCGATTCGCCGACCGATATCGATATTTACACGTTTAAGCTGGACCACGAGCGCCCCTTACTGGGCGGCCAGCTGGGCGCAGGCCTGAAAATGGCCTATATCTCGACCGACAACACCTTCAATTTCTATGACTTGTACGACGGCGGCCCGGTGCTGAACACCGGCCTTAGCAACATTTTCCTTTACAAAGAGAACATCAACGCCGGGTACATCAACTATACCAGGCAGATCAAAAAGCTGGGCCTGCAACTCGGTTTGCGGGTGGAGCAGACCAATACCACCGGTAAGCTGGATAGTTACCGCGAAGGCGAGGACGAGCGTTTTGACCGCCACTATGTGGACTATTTCCCCTCCGGCGGCCTGACCTACGCTCCCAATGAAAAACACAATTTTCAATTGTCCTACAGCCGTCGCATCAACAGGCCTTCCTATCAGGACCTCAACCCTTTCCTGGGTAAACTGGACGAACTGACCTACGAACAGGGCAACCCTTTTCTGCAGCCTGAATACGCCAACAATATCCAGCTGACGCATAGCTTCAACCACCGTTTTAATACGACCCTGAGTTTTGGTTATACACAGGACCTCATCACCCGTATCATCGATACGGCCCAGGCCAACGCGGCATACATCACCTGGCTCAACCTGGCGGAACAGTACAATTACAGCCTGAACTTCAATGCGCCGGTTACGATGTCGGAATGGTGGAGTTCGTTCTATAGCCTGACAGGTTCGTATACGGAGAACAAGGCGGATTATGGCGGTGGAAAAACCGTAGACCTGGCCAGGCCGACCTTCAATATCTACAGCCAGCAGACCTTCCGCCTGCCCTGGGACTTGTCGCTTGAGCTCTCCGGATGGTACAATTCACCCTCGATCTGGGGCGGCGCATTCAAGATGGAATCCATCTGGAGCGTGGATGCGGGGATTCAGAAAAAGATAATGGATGGCCGGGGCAACATCCGCCTGGCGGTGAGCGACATCTTCAAATCCAATGAATGGAACGGCGTCACGGAGTTCGGCGCACTGTATATGGAAGCAGGCGGCGGATGGGACAGCCGGCGGTTCCGGATGAGCTTCTCCTACCTCATCGGCAACCAGCAGGTGAAAAGCGTGCGGAATCGGCCGACGGGCCTGGAGGACGAACAGAACAGGGTAAAACAAGGAGGCAACAACTAACAGTTGGTGATAAGCCTTTGATGTGGCTAACAGGGGCCGTCCCGGTTGTTCGGGATGGCCCCTGACATTATGGGGAATTACTGGAAGTTTACCAGTTCCACATCGAAGATCAGCACGGTATTGCCGGGTACATCACCCCGCCCGTAATAGCCGTAGCCCAGGCCTGAAGGGACAAAGAGTTTGGCCTTGCCGCCCTTTTTCAGCAGGGGGATACCGATCTGCCAGCCATCGATCACGTTGTAGAGAAAGAAAATGGCGGTATTGTCGCCGGACGTCTGGTCGAAAACCGTGCCGTCGAGAAAGTAGCCTTTGTACCGCACTTGTACTTCCGAATTGACATTGGGCGAGTTGCCGCTGCCCGGCTCTTCGATGACGTAATACAGGCCGGAGCTGTGCCGTTCGGCCGTGATCTGATGCTCTGTCAGATAGGCGTCGATCAATTCTTCGTCGATCTCGGATTGGAGGCGTTCATCTTTGTGGCAGCCGAGGCTCAGCAGTAGCAAGGGCAACCCTATCCAGGCCAGGTACTTCATGTTCTTTTTTCTGCAAATATAGACGGAAAAGGGATTATTGTACAAACAGTGTATGGCGTCGTATCATAAACAGGAGCGCCAAATCCTCATATTATTTTTTTACAGGAGCTGATTGGCCCTGGTTTTTTCTTTAATTTGGAGCATCCTATCACAAAAACCCAAAATCCATGCAAGATTTCTGTGTATTTCTGGATGCCGGCCACGGTGGCCTCGATAAGAACGGGAAGTACGTAACGGCCCCCAGTAAGCAGTTCGAACACAGCCGGGGAGAATTTCACAACGGCAGGTGGTTCTACGAAGGTGTGTGGAACCGCAAACTCACCAACCGCGTTGCCGCCAAGCTCGGCGCTCTGGGTATCAGCCATATCGTGATCAGCCATGAGTATGTGGACCTTCCGCTGGCGTACCGCACCGACCTGGCGAACTGGTATTACCGGAACTACAAAAAAGGGCTATTCATCTCCAACCATGCCAATGCTTCCGGCTCCGGCGCCGCCCGCGGCTTCGAGGTCTATACTACGCCCGGCAAAACGGCATCCGACGATGTGGCCGAATTCCATTGGAACAACGTCAAGGACCTTATGGAAGACAGGATCTCCTACCGGAGCGATACCTCCGACAGCGACCATGACAAAGAGGCCAACTTTTACGTCCTTTCTCGCACCGTAATGCCCGCCATACTGGTCGAACACCTGTTCTTTGACAACTACGAGGACGCCTGCCTGCTTATGGACGATGAGATCGTAGAGCGCTTTGCAGAAGCGCAGGTACGCACGGTGATCAATTACGGTAATAGCCTTTGACGTCCCATAAGGATGTTAGGAGGCCTGCCCATAAAAAGCGAACAGCCTGGCCGGGAGTGCCCCGCCGGGCTGTTCTGTTAAAACAATTACGCGATTGTCGGTATTCTTTTACGCCGGGTAGTGAAAGGTGTTTCACTCCTGCCTGATTTTCAGGCCTTGTTTGGGCGAAAATTGCTATTTTCGGCGAAAAAAGAGCGTATGCGATCATTCCAATCCTTGTTCCTTCTTGCCCTGGCCCTATGGATAAGCGCCTGCGGCGATAACCCTCCTTCAGAATCAGCGACGATGAACGAAGCTACAGCAGAGATAGACAAACGGCTGGCCAAATACGTGCCGGTCCGCCTGACAACTGACCTCGGCATGCTCAGCGATAAGGACAAGCAGATCATCCCCATCCTTATCGAAGCGGCCAAAGTAATGGATGAATTGTTCTGGTACGAAGCCTATGGCGATAAGGACGCTTTGCTCGACGGCCTTACAGATGATAAGCTCAGGCAGTTTGCCCGCATCAACTATGGCCCCTGGGACCGCCTCGACGGCAACGCGCCTTTTGTGCCGGGGGTAGCGGCAAAACCCGCCGGCGCCAATTTTTACCCGGTGGACATGACAAAGGATGAATTCGAAGCGGCTACGCTGGAAGACAAAGCGAGCCTGTACACTTTCCTGCGCCGCAATGAAGAAGGCGGTTTGATCACCGTGCCTTATCACCAGCAGTTTAAAGAAAAGATCGAAAAGGCCGCCGGGCTGTTGCGGCAGGCTGCTGCCCTGGCCGATGATGCAGGCCTGAAGCACTATCTGGAGTTACGCGCTCAGGCCCTGCTTTCGGACGATTACCAGGCCAGCGACCTGGCCTGGATGGATATGAAAGACAATCAGGTCGATGTGGTCATCGGGCCTATCGAGACCTATGAAGACCAGCTCTTTGGCCATAAAGCAGCGCACGAATGTTATGTACTCGTCAAGGATATGGCCTGGAGCCAGCGGCTCGATAAGTACGCCGCCTTTTTGCCGGAGCTGCAGGAAGGCCTGCCGGCCCCTGCGGCCTATAAGGCGGAAAAACCGGGTAGCGACGCCCAGCTCAATGCCTATGACGTGGTGTATTATGCCGGCGATTGCAATGCCGGGAGCAAGACCATCGCCATCAACCTGCCCAACGACGAGGAAGTGCAGCTGAAGAAAGGCACCCGCCGCCTGCAGCTCAAAAATGCGATGCGCGCCAAGTTCGACAAGATCATGGTGCCCATAGCCGACGTCCTCATCGATGAAAGCCAGCGGAAGCATATCACTTTCGACGCCTTTTTTGCCAACACCATGTTCCATGAAGTGGCGCATGGCCTGGGCATCAAAAATACCATCAACGGCAAGGGCACGGTGCGGGAAGCCTTGTTGGAGCATGCTTCGGCCCTGGAAGAAGGCAAAGCCGACATCCTCGGCCTGTATATGATCAAACAGCTGCACGACAAGGGTGAGCTGGAAGGGGATCTCAAGGATTATTACACCACCTTCATGGCGGGCATCTTCCGTTCCGTACGTTTCGGCGCTTCCAGTGCCCATGGCAAGGCCAATATGATCCGCTTTAACTTCTTCCAGGAAATGGGCGCTTTCGAACGCGACCCCGACTCGGGCACCTATCGCGTCGATTACGAAAAGCTCGAAGAGGCCATGGCAGCTTTGTCTGAAAAGATCCTCACGCTTCAGGGCGATGGTGATTATGAGGGCGTGGCCAAACTCGTGGCGGAAAAAGGCGCTATCGGGGGGCAGCTGCAGGCCGACCTGGACCGCCTGAGCCAGGCGTCCATCCCGGTCGACATCGTCTTTGAACAGGGCGCCGATGTATTGGGATTGGAATAAGGAATCCTCAAAAGCGGATTCTGCGTAACGCAGAATCCGCTTTTGAGGCAGCCCTCATGCCCAAAGGGCCGTTACTTTTTGTATATTGGGATGTCAAAACAAAAAAGGGGCCCAACCCCTTTATCCTGCCCTCTGCAACCTACCACTTTTGCCGGTACCATCATCGGCCTGGCCGTGATGGCTCGATTATTATTACATAGACTAACATACCTCCCATGAAGCAGCATTGTTTCTACTCCGTTTTTTTGCTGTGCAGTTTTTTTGCCGTTCATTCCGCACAGGCGCAGGTGAGTGCAGGTGGCAGCCCGCGCAGTTTCTCAGAAGGTTTTCAGGCGCGTTACAGCGAAGGGGCCGTACGATCGGTAAAGGTTCCAAAGCTCAACCTGAAGCGGATTCTTCGGGAAGACGCCGAGCGGGGAGGCTCCCGCTTTGCCGCCCCGGTAAAGGTATCGTACAGCCTTGATGATTCGGGCACCTGGACCGAGCTGGAGGACGGCGGCATGCTGTGGCGGCTTAAGGCCACCGCCGACGGAGCCCTGGGCATCGCTGCTCTTTATGAAGATTTTCACCTGCCGCCAGGCGCTACTTTGTTCATGTATAGCGAAGACAGGAGCCAGGTGCTGGGGGCGTATACCTTTCAGAACAACAGCCCCACCGGCCGTTTCCTGACGGGCTTCATCCGTGGCGAAAGTGCCATATTCGAATATTACGAACCCAGGGCTGTACGGGGCCAGGGGCATTTTCGCATATACCGCATCGAGCGCGTTTACCACAAGGAGAACTACAGGGCCGCAGAAGATGAGCTACAGGCGGCCTCGCTGGTGGATTTCGGTTTCGGGGCTTCTTTTCCCTGCCATAAAAATGCGAACTGCCCGGAGGGCAGTGGGCACGACGATCAGAAGCGCAGCATCTGCCGCATCATCATGACGATGGACGAAGGCATCGTATATTGTTCGGGCAGCCTGGTCAACAACACCGCTGAGGATGGGAAACCGTATGTGCTGAGCGCCTATCACTGCTACCAGGGCTATACCCCCCTTTATGACCTGTGGCGGTTCGACTTCGGATACCAGTCGCCCTCATGCTCCAACCCGGCGCAGGAACCCTCCTTCAATTCGGTGCTGGGCTGTACCTTTCGAGCCAGCCGACAGCCCAACGATTTCCTCCTGCTTGAGGCTACCTCACCCATACCTACGGCTTACAACGTCTACCTCAACGGCTGGAACCGCCAGGCCACCGTTCCCGATAGCGGTTTTATCTTTCATCACCCCAGGGGAGATATCAAGAAAGTCGCCCGTTATAGCCAGCCAGCAATGATCAACCCCACTGCCCTCAACTGGGGTGGGGGAGTGACTACGCCGGCCAATCACCATTTTAAGGCCACATACAGCCTGGGTACTTTCGAACCGGCTTCTTCCGGCGCCTCGTTATTTGACCAGGACGGCAGGGTGGTAGGCCAGTTGCACGGGGGGATACTCAATGACAACTGCGGCCCGACGACGACGGGTTACTTCGGCCGCCTGACACTGTCATGGACAGGGGGGGGCACGCCCGAAACCCGATTGAGCGACTGGCTCGACCCCCTTGGCCTGGGTGTGGATACGCTGGGCGGCATGCAGCAACTGCCCGGTGGCACGGCCAGCATTTCAGGGCGGGTGGCCAACGAGGCCGGCGACCCCATCAATGGGGTGTCTATTTACCTGAGCGGCCCGGTTTCCGATACTGTGATTACGGGTGCGGATGGGCTGTATAGTTTTACCGGCGTGCCGGTGGGGTCGCCCGTCGCTTTTACACTCGATAAACAGGACGTTTATCAGAACGGCCTGTCTACCCTGGACCTGTTGTTTATTACCAAACACATTCTGGGGGTACAGCCGCTGAGCAGCCCGTACAAGATCGTGGCTTCCGACGTGAACAGCACCAACAACCTGACCACCCTCGACCAGATCGGCATCCGAAAAGTGATCCTCGGCATCGACCTGGCCTTTCCGAACCGCCCGGCATGGTTGTTCTTCCCGGAAATATTCAGTTTTACCGACCCGACAAACCCGTTCCTCGACACCCTGAGCAATTCCTGGATACTGTCGAACTTCACCACGAGCCTTACCGGCCTGGATTTTATAGGTATAAAATCAGGAGATATCGACGACAGTGCCGATCCGGGGAATTAGGGGAAGTATTTCAGTGGGCTGAAATCGGGAAGGCAAAATAACAGCGGGCAGTGTATCGCCGATACACTGCCCGCTGGCGTACTGCAAACAGGTATACTATCTTACCCGGCCAGCACTTTTTTCACCAGGGCGGCGGCTTCTTTGAGCAGGATAGCAGAGTGCACGGCCAGCCCTGACTGGTCGATGATCTCCTTGGCCAGGTCGGCATTCGTACCTTGCAGGCGGACGATAATGGGCACGCTGATGTTGCCCATGTTCTTATAGGCGTCAACGACGCCCTGTGCAACGCGGTCGCAGCGAACGATACCGCCGAATATATTGATAAGGATGGCCTTTACACGTGGGTCTTTCAGGATGATGCGGAAGGCCTGTTCTACGCGGGCGGCGTCGGCAGTGCCACCGACATCGAGGAAGTTGGCCGGCTCGCCACCGGAGAGCTTGATGATATCCATGGTGGCCATGGCCAGGCCGGCGCCGTTGACCATACAGCCAACGTTGCCGTCGAGGTTAACGTAATTCAGCCCGAACTCTTTAGCCTCTACTTCCGTGGGGTCTTCTTCGTCGGTATCGCGTTTGGCTTCCAGGTCGGCATGGCGATAGAGGGCGTTGTCATCGAGCGACACCTTGCAGTCGACGGCAACGATGTGTCCGTTGCCATCGCGCAGGCAGGGGTTGATCTCGAAGAGCGTAGCGTCGGCGCCGACAAAGGCCTTGTACAGGGAGCTGACAAAGCGCACCATTTCCTTAAACGCGGCGCCGCTCATGCCCAGGTTGAAGGCGATCTTGCGGGCCTGGAAGGCCTGCAGCCCCAAAACGGGGTCGATGTATTCTTTGTGTACCAGGTGTGGCGTTTCTTCTGCTACCGTTTCGATATCCATCCCACCTTCGGTAGAATAGATGATGACGTTGCACTTTTTCTCGCGGTCGGTGAGGATGGAGATGTAATATTCATGGCAGGCGTCCGGGTTGGGCAGGTAGGCATCTTCAGCGATGAGCACCTTTTTTACCAGCTTGCCGGGGCCGTTCAGGCCGCCCGGCGTTTGCGGGGTTTTGAGCATCATGCCCAGTATATTGCCCGCGTTTTCCCGAAGGCTATCCAGGTTTTTGGCGAACTTGACACCGCCGCCTTTACCCCGCCCGCCGGCATGGATCTGAGCTTTGACGATGGCGAAAGGAGAGCCCGTCCTTTCCGTGACCTTTTGGTAGGCCTCCACGGCTTCTTCCACGGTTTGGGCCACGATCCCGTCCTGGATGGCCACGCCGTAGCTTTTAAGCAGTTCTTTTCCCTGGTATTCGTGCAGATTCATCGTTTTGAAGTGATTGGTGAAGCACCGCAAAAGTAATGGATTTTTGGCGGCGTCCTAAATTTTAGACATGGAAATCAGGCATGAGTTATCCCGGTTATTCTATTCAGGGCCGGCGTTCCGGGCCTGAAATAAAATACCTACCTTGAGAGCATGTTTGGAGGCCATCCTTATGGCTGAAAAGCGGCCTTCAAATATGCTCTGATGCCAAAGTAACCGATCATGCAGGACATCACTACATCTGTTAAGGGCTCCTCTGCTTCCGCTCTGGCTGCGTTGATCCAAAAGCTCAACACCCCCTGGAAGATGCGCCTGTACTTTTTTCGCCTGCTCCCATCCTGCTGGTTTTGGGGGGTAAGGGTAAAAGCCTGTTCGGCAGACAGGGCCGTCGTTGATATCCCTTATAACTGGCGCAGCCAGAACCCCTTTCGCTCTACCTATTTCGCCGCCCTGGCCGGCGCTGCCGAACTCTCGACGGGGCTGATGGCGCTCATCGCCGTGCAGGGGCTAGGGCGCATGTCCATGCTGATCACCGGATTGGAAATGCGGTACTATCGGAAAGCCAGGGGGCATACTACCTTCACCTGCGAAGCCGGCCCGGCCATTCGCGAAGCCGTACGACGCGCTATTGAAAGCGGTATCGGGCAGGAGGTGCGGGTACATACCACCGGCAGTAGCGCTGATGGCGAGGTGGTTTGCGAAGCGTGGTTTACGTGGTCGTTTAAACAAAAGGCATAACATTCCCTTTTTCTCAACGCACCAGCATCCGTTCTACCAGCCGCCCCTGAGGGCATTCCAGCCATAGGAAGTAAAGGCCTGCGGGCATACCCTGCGTATCCATCTCCAGGTGGTTGTCCCCGGTATGGATCGTTGCCGTTTTCCGGGCCAGCAACTGCCCTGCCGCGGAGCGCAGCTCCAGCTGAGCGCTGAAACTGTGATCGGACCGGAACTCGAGCATTACGGCCTGGCCGCTTCCCGTGGGGTTAGGGAACAGCTTAGCTGCGGATACCCCTTCGATCGTGTTGACGTGCACGAGGTCGGCCGTCTGGAAGGTGCGGGAACCAGAGGGGGCGGTACAGAACGAATGGCTGTTGTAGGGGCGGATGCGCCAATAGTACGTGCGGTTGTTCAGCAGGTTGTCGAGCAACAGGAATGGCTCGATGCTGATGTATTCCTGGGCGATCGCACTGCTGAAATTGGGCAGCAGGCTCACCTGTACGACGTAAAACGCAGCGTTTTCTACCGGCTCCCACGACAGAAAGGCGTCATTGAACTGGATCGTTTCATCGTCGAGCGGTGTATTGAGGGTGATGGGGCCGTCGCCAATGGCCGGCGCCGGTGTCTGGTTGTACAGATAATCGGGCTTTTCCTCGTACAGGTTGGCGCGCATAGCGGCGATCTGGTCACTGGTAAAACGAGCCTGGCAGGGATCGTCGGCATAACCCATGATCAGCGTGCCGTCGGAGCGGAACTTGGCGCCGCTGGGGTCTGTTTGCTCCACCGGGCTTTCCGAATTGCCGTTGCATATCCATCTGCCGCTGAGATAATCGGGTGAAGTGCCGCAAAAACCATCGGCGGCAACCTGGCAATTGGAGCCTTCCACCAGTTCGACCAAAGCCGTATCGATGATCAGGGTGTCCAGGATCAGGGTGTCTTTGAAGAAGGTATAGTTATACGTGACCCAAACGGGGGCCGGGTCGTTGAAGTTGTGGGGGACGCTGCCGTCGTAACTCACACCGCCTTCCCAGCCCAGGAAAGGGTGGGGGAGCGACAGGTTGTGCCCGATCTCGTGCGCCCAGGTATCCTCATTGGCGTCGGAGCAGCTTTTACTCATGGCTATACCCGCATAAGGCAGGTTGTAGCCGCAGTTGCCCGCCGGGTCGCTCACGAAATAGGTGTTTACGGTATGCTCCACATTATTGGCGAACATCATTTCAGCGCCAACCAGCACCGTATCGTGGTTGTACCAGGCGGAGTTGCTGATATACTCAGGCTCTCCTTCCATGTAAAAGTAGATATTGGCCTCCGCGTAATCTTCGTTCAGCTTGCACAAGGCGTCCAGTAGTTTAGTCGTCCGGAAGAACCCTTCCCCTGCGTCGTTGCCCACAAGGTGTATGCTGAGCGGAACATAAATAACGGTATCCACGTTGCGGTTGTGCGCTTCCGGGTTCAGCTGGTATTTCTTCAGCCATACGGATTTGCCGGCCGGCGTGCCGCAGGGGTTGGGCCATGGGCCATCCTGGGCAGAAAGCATAGTAATACAGGCAACGGCCAGAAGGCCGGACAGTAGTCGTTTTTTCATGGATCTATTGTACTATGATCTTTTGAAATTTCCTTCCGCCGGTATGCTCGATCCCCAGCCAGTACAGGCCGGCGGGCAGGCCTGTTGTATTCAGGGTAGCTTCGTTGTGCCCGTAATGGGCATCCAGCAACTGGCGGCGTGCGGGAACCCCCGCAGAAGTATACAGGGTAAGCTGCAGGTTAAAAGCGTAGGGAAGTTCGAATTCCACTTTCATGGACGCGCCGGATGATAAGGGGTTGGGGTGCACCCTGAACTCACTCAGGGATGCCTGCTCTTTGGTATTGCTGATAAAATTGCCGGTGTCAAAAGAGAAGGCTTCCGAGAAACCAGCACAGCTTTCATAACTGTTATAGGGCCGGACGCGCCAGCGCCAGCTCCGTTCCGACAGCAGCCCGTCGATCTCTATGCCGGGCTCTTCGGTTTGGTAATACATGAAGGGCGTCTCTTCTCCAAGCGGGCTGAGCAGGTTGAGCTGCACGATATAACCTTCGGCGTTCGGTACAGGGGGCCACTCCAGCGACAGGGAGCTCACATTGGTGATCAGCTGGTCCTGCTCGGGATTGATGGGCCTGGCCGGGGGGCTTCCCAGCGGCGGCAGCGGAGCGTCGTCGTTGAGCAGTGCTGAACGCGGGCCTTCCAGGTTGGCGCGAAGCGCGTCGATCTGGCTATCGGAAAAGCGGTTGGCGCAGTCGCCCATGGCATAACTCATCAGCAGGGTGCCGTCGGAGCGGAAGGTTCTACCTGCCGGGTCTTTCTGTTGCTGGGGGCTCAATCCATTGCCCTGGCAGCTCCAGCGGAAGTTGAGGTAGTCGGCAGGGGTGTCGCAAAAGCCGTCGCCGGCATAGGCACAGTTGCTCCCGTCGGCAAGCTCTACCGGGCGGCCGTTAACGGTGGCCGGCGCCGCCTGGCTGTAGTCGAAATCGTAGCCTTCCCAACCGTAAAAGGTGTGGGGCAGCGAGAAGTAATGGCCGAGTTCATGCGCCCAGGTGTGCTCCGTTTCCGACAGGCAGCTTTTATCCAGCGCGATGCCGAGGGTATAAAAGGCATAACCGCAATTGCCTGCCGGGTCGCCTACGATGTAACAGTTGACGGCATCGGGCCGGTTGTAGGCCTGCATCATTTCGATGCCTTTATTGTAGTCGTGCTCGAAGTATTTGCTGCTGTTGATGTAGTGGAAAGTGCCGGAGAGGTAAAACTGGATGTTCGCTGCTTCGTAGTCCTGGTTCAGCGTACAAAAGGCGTCCAGCACGCGGTAGGCCTGCAGGTACCCTTTGCCGTCGTCGGTGCCGACGATATGGACGGCCAGCGGGACATACAGCGTTTTTGGAGAACGGGGGAAAGCCGCCGGGTTTTGCTGAAAAGCGACGAGCCATTCGTTGCGCTCGGGTACAGTTCCACAGCCTCTATCCGATTTTTGCGCCGATAAAGGCCCCGGAAAAACGGCGATAAGGGAGATAAGTAGTAGTAAAAACAGCCTCATAAGCTTTTGGGTACTTGCAAGCACACAGAAAAAAACGCCCAATAAATATAGCATTATTGGGCGTGTGTAGGCTTATTCCTACCGCTAAATTTTCATTTTTGGAAGCTATCCGTCTTATTTGGCCTCCGTTTATTCCACGACAACCTTCCGATAAACTACGGCGCCGGCGCCCTCAAGCCTGATCAGGTACAGCCCTGCAGGCAGGCCCGCCGTGGGAATGGCCAGCCGGTTGTCGCCGGGTATGGCATTGAATGACTGCCGCCGTAATTCCTGCCCGGTAAGGGCCAGCAGGCTGGCCCTGATCGGTAGCGTGCGCGCTGTGTAAAAGGACAGGGTGAGCGCCTGCCCACCGGCAATGGGGTTAGGCCGTACTTCCAGGTGTTCTACCGGCCCGGACGACTCGCGGATGGCCACCGTGCTGCCGAGCTGGAAACTATGGATATCGCTGTACCCCACGCAACCGTCATAACCGTTGAAGGGGCGTATCCGCCAGTATGCCGTTTTGTTGGGAATGAGGTTTTCAGCGGAAATATCGACATAAGGCTGGGTAGTAACCGCCCGCCATAAGGTGATGGCAAAATTCGGCAGTACCGTCGCTTCTACGATGTAGAACCTGGCGCCTTCTATAGGCTCCCATTCCAGGGTAAAGCTGGCGTCGTTCGCGAACAATTGGCCATCCTGTGGAAAGATGGGGGACAGGTTGGTGGAAGCGACAGGTACCGGCGGGTTCTGGTTGTACAGCAGGAACTGCCGTTCGGTGAGCAGGTTGGCGCGCATGGCGCCGATCTGTTCTTCGGTAAAACGGGTTTGGCAGCCATCGTCGGAATACCCCATGATGAGGGTCCCGTCGGAGCGGAATTCAGCGCCCACCGGGTCCTTTTGAATGATATTGCTCCGGCTGTTGGCGCCGCAAGTCCAGCGGAAATTCAGGTAATCGGGTTCCGTATCGCAGAAGCCGTCGCCGGCAAACTGGCAGTTGCTGCCATCGACGCGCTCCACCGCATCGAAGCCTATGCTGGCCGGGGCATTCTGGCTGTAGTTATGTTCGTAGCCCTCCCACCCGTTGAAAGGGTGAGGCAGGGAAAGCTGGTGGCCCAGCTCGTGCGCCCAGGTATGATCGCTGGCATTCATACAGCTCTTGGCCAACGCCACGCCGAGGCCGTAGGAACTGTACCCGCAATTGCCGGCGGGGCTGCTTACGACGTAACAATTCAGGGCGTCGCTCACGTTATTTTGCACCATCATGTCGTAGCCCTCGCCAAAGTTGTGGTCGAAATAGGTGCTGTTGCTGATGTAGCGGATATCACCCTTGATGTAAAACCGGATTGCTGCGCTTTGGAAATCTTCATTTAGGGTACAGAATGCGTCCAGCAATTTCGACATCGTCATGTATCCGAAGCCGTTATCCTGCCCTACGAGGTGGATGGCCAGGGGAACATACAGCGTATCATTATTGGCCCGGTAATAGGCCGATGGGTTCTGCTGGTATGCTTTCAACCAGGGCGTCGGCGCTTCAGTTGTCCCACAGGGCGCCAAAGGCTGCGCCTGCCCGGCTGTAATGAAAACCGGCAGGATCAACCAGATCATTAATCGTTTCATGTTAGCATTTATTCCTATCAATAAATTTGGAGGCTCCGCCGCTACTGCCGTTATCCACGGGCGGTGCCCGTGGCTGAGTTGTTAACGCCCGTTGGGCGATATGGAAGCTCCGCCGCTACTGCCGTTATCCGTCTGTAGGGGGCTACCTCGTTACCACGATCCGCTGATACATTTTGCCTTCCGGGCTGTCGATGGCCAGCAGGTATACGCCGGCGTTCAGGCCGCTGACGGACAGGCTGAACTGGTTGGCGCCGGCCTGGATGCTGAGGGGGCCATACTGGCGTACGCGTTGGCCCGCCATGCTGAAGAGGGCCAGCTCGCTGTCAAAGGTTTTGGCCGATCGAATGCTCACGTTCAATTCCTGCCCTCTGCTTACGGGGTTGGGGGAGATATTGACAGATGCGGTGAGGTTATTATCCTGTACGCCGACCAGCGAACCCGTTTTGAAGGAGTGGGTGCTGGAGAAATTTGTACAGGTGCGGTATGCGCTGAACGGACGTACACGCCAGTAGTAGGTGCGGTTGGCGCTCAGTATGGTAATCACTTTGGAAGTGCCGTACACCACTTCGTCATAAACGGTGAGCCCACTGGAAAAGGTAGGCACCAGCGAAACCTGCAGCAGATAGGCTTCGGCGGCAGGAACGTCTGACCAATCCAGCTGCACGCTGTTGAAATAGTCGAGTTGTTCTGTGTTGGCAGGGAATTCCAGGGTGGGGGCCTCCGTGATCTCCGTCAGGCTGGGCGTAAATCCGGAGCGGATGTAATTCCGGCGGTTGCTGTAATAATCCTGGATCATGAGCGCCTCCTGCATATCGGTAAAATAATAATCGTCGACATTACAGCCGAAGAAGTAGTTCAGCCACAGGCGCTCGTCGGGATTGAGCTGTTGGTTGTTGCGGTCGCGGACGTCGGTGGTGAAGTTGCAGTCGTCCCAGCCGAAGCCGAAGAGGTAGTCGGCGGGGGTGTCGCAGACTTCATCACCTGCCGTTTCGCAGTTGCTGCCGTTGGCCAGTTCGACGGGCGTTATGCCATCAGGTGCGGTAGTCATCATCACCGGGTTGCCGTGGAGGCTTTGGTCCCAGGGGTCGTAGTCCCAGCCGTAGAAGGGGTGGTTGAGGCTAAAAAAGTGGCCCATCTCATGAGGAAAAGCAAGGCCTGGTATTCCCACCTCGCTTTTAGCGATGACCAGCCAGTCCTTGGCCGGGCTGTAGTAACCCAGCACGACGCCGGGGCCGGCCTGGTTGGGCGGGTCGGCGTTTTCCGGAATGAAGATATTGAGCGCGGCATTGTCGCGCTGAAAGGTCATGACGGTGTTCTGGGTTGCCTGGTGGTTGGAGTAGACGGTATTGTTATAAATGTAGTTGAACCCACCCTTGATGTAGAACTGGATGCCTACCTCCGCATATTCTTCATTGAGGATACACAGTTCGTCCAGCACCCGGTTTTTGGCAACCATACCGGTGCCGTCTGTCTTGGCGATGAGGTGGAACTTTACGGGTACGTATTTGAAATCGCGAGAGATCACCGGGTTGTTTTGCATGGCGGCCTTGTTTTCCCGCAGGCGTTGCTGTATGATCGCTGCATCTTCACCTACCGTGCCGCATCTAAAGTAGTTTTGCTGTGCCGTAGCGGTTTGGGCGAAAAAGGCGGCTCCGAAAAATAGTATTAAAATGGCTCTGGACATCCTTATAAATTTTCCTGATTGATATAAAAAACGACATAATCCTGTAAGGAATCCTCAAAAAATAAGATATCCAATGAAGAACTTATTTTTTGAACACAACTAAGCGCGGCAAATGTACTAAAAATACTTGCCTCAGATCGTCCGCCCTGCGCCAATTCTTTAGTCAGGCGCATGGCAAAGCGTTGAAAAATTGCTAATTTTGCACCGGTTTTCGACGGGGGTAAGGGCATGGAGCGTAGGACAAATCTAAGCTACAAATCTAAATAATCACCAAAAAGAAAAAATCATGAGTAAAGTAACCGTCATAGGTGCAGGCAACGTCGGGGCCACCTGTGCTAACGTGTTGGCTCACAAAGACCTGGTTAAAGAAGTCGTATTGCTGGATATCATGGGCGACCTCGCCCGCGGCAAGGCCCTTGACTCCTGGCAACAGGCGCCTATCGACTACTACAGCACCCACCTCGTCGGTACGGATGACTACAAGCAGACCGAAGGCTCCGATATCGTCGTCATCACTGCGGGCGTGCCCCGCAAGCCGGGCATGAGCCGCGATGACCTCATTTCCACCAACGCCAAGATCGTCAATGCGGTAACCCAGTCCATCAAAGCGCATTCCGACAACCCGATCATCATCGTCGTGTCCAACCCGCTCGACGTGATGACCTACGCGGCCTACAAGGCTTCCGGGCTCGACTCGTCCCACGTCTTCGGCATGGCCGGCATTCTCGATACGGCCCGCTACCGCGCATTCCTGGCCGAAGCGCTCAAGGTGTCGCCCAAAGATATCCAGGCCGTTCTGATGGGCGGCCATGGCGATACCATGGTGCCGCTTCCCCGTTATACGACTGTTTCCGGCATTCCCGTCACCGAAATGATCGACAGCGCCCAGCTCGACGCCATCGTTGAACGCACCAAAATGGGCGGGGGTGAGCTGGTAAAACTGATGGGTACCTCTGCCTGGTACGCTCCCGGCGCCGCCGCTGCCCAGATGGTGGAAACCATCGTGCGCGACGAACACCGCATCTTCCCCTGCTGCGCCCGCCTGGAGGGCCAGTACGGCATAAACGGTATGTTCCTCGGCGTGCCCGTGAAGCTGGGCAAGAACGGCATTGAAGAGGTTATTGAACTGAAACTCGACGCCGACGAGATGAAACTGCTGAAAGATTCGGCAGCTGCCGTCCGCAACGTCATGGAGGTTTACGATAACATGGCACTCTAGCCAGTGTTTCAGTGGGCAGTAGGCAGTTGTTTTATTGCCCACTGCCCACTGTCCATTGCAAACTGCCCACTGCAAAAACTTTGCCTGCCTACGTTTGTTACTCTCTTTAGTTTTTCTACTCAAAAGGATCGATATGGCAGTGGAAAAGGCCTTCCTTCAGGAATTGCTCGATGAAATGGCCACCAATACCGGGCCGACGCTGCGGCAGTTGTCGGAGCAGCAGCCGGTGCTTTTGGTTTTTCTCCGCCATTTTGGCTGTACGTTCTGCCGGGAGGCGCTCGCCGATATAGCCGGGAAACGGGAGGAGATCGAAAAGCTCGGCACGAAGATCGTTTTTGTGCACATGACGGAAAACGATATTGCCGAACGCTATTTCAGCCGCTTTGGGCTGGATGGCGCCGTTCACATCAGCGACCCCGCCTGCCGCTATTACCAGGCCTTTGGGCTGGTAAAAGGCAACCTGACCCAGTTGTTCGGCCTGCACACCTGGATCCGTGGCTTCTCCGCCGGGGTATTGGACGGCCATGGCATCGGCCCGCAACTGGGCGATGGCTTCCAGATGCCGGGCCTGTTCGTCATCCAGGATGGGCTTATCAAAAGCAGTTTTATCCACAAACTGGCCTCCGACCGGCCCGATTACCTCGAACTGGCCCGCTGTTGCGCCATCGAAGAAGAGCTCTAGCCACTCCAAAGGAGAACTTGTTTTTTGAACACTACTCAGTTAGCTGAACGACAATGGCCATGTTATGAAAGGTTGGAAATTTTCACAATACATACCCGGACAGGGGCAGGGCTCCATTTTCGACCGCCTGCTGAAGCTTTTCCAGGAACTCCTGGTCTACACTTCCGGCGACGTGAGCGAAGCGCTTTCCTGGCTGACGGAGCTCGACAAGGAGTACGGCCTGACGGACGGTGACTATGGCATGGCGGATTTCATCCAGGAACTGATCGACAAAGGTTATATTCAGCAGGATGGAGAGGGGCAGGCGGGTTTTGTACCCACTGCGAAGATGGAACTGGCCATACGCCAGAAAGCGCTGGAGGATATTTTCGGGCAGATCAAAAAGACGAAAAGGGGTAACCACAATACCCGATATACAGGTGGCGGCGACGAGTCGACTTCCGAATTGAGGCCCTATGAGTTTGGCGACCAGCTCGACCAGCTCGCCGTGTCCGAATCGCTGCGCAACGCTCAGATCAACCATGGGATCGAGGAGTTCAAACTGGCCCAGGACGACCTGGAGGTCTATGAAACCTTCTACCAGAGCCAGATGAGCACTGTGCTGATGATCGATATCTCTCACTCCATGATCCTCTACGGCGAAGACCGCATCACGCCGGCAAAAAAGGTGGCCATGGCGCTGGCGGAGCTCATCACCACCCGCTACCCGAAAGACACCCTCGATATCATTGTGTTCGGCAACGATGCCTGGCAGGTGGAGATCAAGGACCTGCCCTATCTGCAGGTCGGCCCTTACCATACGAACACCGTTGCAGGCCTGGAACTGGCCATGGGCCTGCTGGCGCGCCGCAAGAACCCTAACAAGCAGATCTTCATGATCACGGATGGCAAGCCCACCTGCATCAAAAAGGGTAAGCGTTACTACAAGAATAGCTATGGCCTGGACCGCATGATCGTCAGCCGCACCCTGAACCTGGCCCAGCGCTGCCGTAAGCTCAACATTCCCATCACCACTTTCATGATCGCCCGCGACCCCTACCTCGTCCGTTTTGTCGACCAGTTTACCCAGGCCAACAACGGCAAGGCTTTCTACAGCAGCCTGGAAGGCTTAGGAGAGTTTATCTTTATGGATTATAAGAACAACAAGGGAAAGCGGCATAGGTGATCCGGCTCCAAACAAGCTTTCAGGGCTAATCCCGCCGGCGAATTTGCAATTCCGCCCAATCCGTTGTACCGTCATTCTC
This sequence comes from Lewinellaceae bacterium, assembly GCA_020636255.1. Classification (GTDB taxonomy): domain Bacteria; phylum Bacteroidota; class Bacteroidia; order Chitinophagales; family Saprospiraceae; genus JACJYE01. The sequence continues at coordinate 218,112 of JACJYE010000002.1, read as the reverse complement.
CCGCGTAAAAACAAGCCCGGGAGCTTCGCCGATCACGACCTCTGCGGTAGTATAGGCCAGGTTGCCGTCCAGCAGGTGCCCTCCTGTCGTCGCTCCGCTCGGACTACTGGCACAGAGGTGCAGGTGGCAGCCGTGCATGCTCACCGTACCTACGAGGCTGACGATCTCGAAATGGCCTTCCTGGGCGGTTCCCGTATCCTGGTTGGCAAGGCGCAGGTGCAACCGGGTTAAGCTGCCGACACACGTCATAACCCAGCCGGCTTCGATCGCTGCTTCGGCAACATAGGCCTGTATGGCCTCTTTCAGGCCCTGCCCGGGTAACAGTCGGAAAACGTGTATCCTGAGCCCTTCCGTTTGCATGGCTTTATACGTTTTTTTCCACCAGATACTGGTTGCGGTCATGTGCATTGCGGCTCACCAGCTCGGCTAAGAAGCCCGTGACGAACAATTGCGTGCCGATGATGATGGTGAGGATGCCGAAGTAAAAGAGCGGCCGTTCGGCGATGCCGTATTCCTGGTACACGAGCTTGGCAATGCTGAGATAGGCCAGGATGATAAAACCGAAGATGAAGAACAGGATGCCCCAGGCCCCGAAGAAGTGCATGGGGCGTTTGCTGAACTTGGAGATAAAGATCACCGACATCAGGTCGAGCGGGCCGCGTATAAAGCGCTCCATGCCGAACTTGGTCACGCCATACTTGCGCTCCTGGTGCATCACCACTTTTTCACCTATCTTTTTGAACCCCGCCCACTTGGCCAGTACAGGGATGTAGCGGTGCATCTCGCCGTACACTTCAATGCTTTTTACCACACTGTGCCGGTAGGCCTTCAGCCCGCAGTTGAAATCGTGGAGGTAAATGCCCGTCATTCGGCGGGCGGTCCAGTTGTAGAATTTGCTGGGCAGGTTTTTTGTCAGGACGGGGTCGTGGCGCTTTTTTTTCCAGCCGGACACCATATCGTAGCCTTCTTCGGTGATCATGCGATAGAGCCCGGGTATCTCGTCGGGGCTGTCCTGCAGGTCGGCATCCATAGTGATCACTACCCGGCCCTGGGCAGCTTCGAAGCCCCTGCTCAGGGCGGCGGATTTACCGTAGTTGCGCCGGAATTTGATGCCCCTGACATTGGGGTTTTGCGAAGCCAGTTGTTCGATCACTGCCCACGAACCATCCTTGCTCCCGTCATCTACCATGATGATTTCGTAGGAAAATCCTTCTGCCTCTACAACCCTGCGTATCCAGGATTCCAGTTCAGGCAGCGACTCTTCTTCATTGAGCAGCGGTATGACGATCGATAGGTCCATTTTGTTTTTTTTATAAGCGTTGAGCGGAACGCGGGCCTCTGGCCCGCGAAAGGATATAAGCGTTGAGTGGAACGCAGGCCTCTGGCCCGCGAAAGGATCAATAAGCGTTGAGTGGAACGCGGGCCTCTGGCCCGCGAAAGGATCACTGACAGCGCTTTTTCGAATCTATATCTCTGTTGCGGGCCAGAGGCCTGCCTTACCGCCTCCCTGCCACGACACCCATCCCTGCCGACAGCAGGAAGCCGCCGATGAGGCTTCGGGCAAAGGTAAAGAAAACCCGGCCCGGAGTAATGGCCAGAGCGCCGCTATCCAGCGACTTGCGCATCTCGTCTTTCTGCTCGGGCGACAGCAGGTTCGAGGCCTGTTCAAGGCTTTCCAGCATAACGCTCTTTTGTATATCTACCAGCCCCGGGTCGATGAGGCCGAAAAGCAGATAGTAAAACAGGTAATAACAAAAGTTGGCGATGACAAAAATGTAAAAAGCAGTCCGCAGGCTATCCTTGAAGGCCAGGGGGCCGTTGGCAGCCTGTTTTTCGTCCAGCAGCGCTTTCCACATCAGCGCCAGGTAGATACCCAGAGATGCCCAGTATACCCAGGGGTTGAACATCAGGCGTGGGTTGATAAAATAAAATAGCAGGAAATAGGCTACAGTCCCTATTCCTGCTATGAGGCCGTACCGTACGGCTTTACTGTTCTTTATCATAGTTCTGCTATTCTTGAACGGACTGCAAAAATAGCAGAATTTCACGGTTTCAGTGCTTCACGGTATCACAGTTTCACGGTACACGGCCTTGCGGTTAAACTTCCGATATGGCCAACCATGAAACGATATAACATCCCTATGCCGCTTCCGGCGGGTTGCGCTTCATGATGGCGCCGACGATGAGGGAAAAGATAGCCCCCATAAACAGCGAGCCGACCCCGGCAAAAATGGTCATCATCACAGGCGAGAACATCCAGCTCGTCATGGAGAGGGCCTGTTCGGCCTGTTCTTCGCTCATGCCACGGTCTTCGACCATTTGTTCGCGCGACACATCCAGTATCGTATTGATCATGTCGGGGTCTATGATGGTGAAGTAGACATAGGCGTACACCATAGAGATCACGGCGGAGATCAGGATAACGATAAAGCCCAGCGAGAAAGAGCGGCCGAAAGTGATGTACCCACCCAGTTCCTTGTCGCGGTGTTGCCGAATGGCCATCACGATCGCGCCGACCATAACGGCATAGCTCAGCAGGCTGCTGATCCAGTTGGCGGGGTTATTGCGGTCAGCAGGGTTGACTATGCCGGAAAGGGTCATAACTAAAGAAAGGACGACGAGGACAAGGCCCGTGATCAATCCGAACCGCATGCCGGTAGGCCAGGGGGATACCGAGGCCTGGTTGATTCTGTCGTTAGGGTTATCGAGCGTACTCATAGGTTAAGGGTTTAAAGTTGGTGATGAAATGATGCTTCCTCAATTTCAGTATAAATTCGGCTGCATTCAAAGATTTTTCTACTTATGGCGATTTACAAACGATAGGTTCCTGTTTATTATCGCTATGGGTTTGCCGGCCAGGGCCTTGCCGAACAAAGGTGAATTGTGCGAACGGGAGTACCCCAGTTCCTGGCGGTACACCCACTGCTGGGCAGGGCTGAACACCGTCAGCTCGGCCGGCTGGCCCTTTTCCAGGGCCGGCGCGGGCAGGCCCAGTAGCCTGCGGGGGGCTATAGCGGTTTTTTCGACGAACAGTTCGTCGCTCAGCCAGTCGCCCAGGTAGGTTTTGCACACGCTGTAGAGCGTCTCCAGGCCTATGGCGCCGAACTGGGCGTAGGTGAATTCCACTTTTTTCAATTCTTCCTCTAAGGGTACGTGGTTGACTGTAATGGCATCGATGGTACCGTCGAGCAGCCCCTGGCGCAGGGCTTCCATATCCGCCTTGCTGCGCAGGGGAGGCATTTGTTTGAAGTTGACGTCGAAGCCGTCGAGCACGGTGTCGTCAAATGCGAGGTTCATAGCCGATACCGAGGCAGTAACCCGCAGCCCCCTGGCTTTGGCCCGGCGCACCATTTCGACGGCCCCGGCAGTCGACAGGTTGGCCAGGTGCAGGCGGCTGCCGGTATAGTCCAGCAGGTGCAGGTCGCGCTCTACCATGATCTCCTCCGCAATGGCCGGTATGCCTTTCATGCCCAGGCTGGTAGACGTATAACCTTCGTGCATCTGCCCGTCGCCGGCAATATCGTGGTCGAGGGGCTGGTTGATGATCAGCCCGTCAAAGGCCTTTACGTACTGCATCGCGCGCATCATCAGGCCGCTGTGTTGTATGGGCTTTTTGCCATCGGAAAAAGCGAGGGCCCCGGCGGCGTGCATGTCGATCATCTCGGTGAGGTCCTTGCCGGCACAGTCGCGCGAAACGGCGCCGATGGGGTAGCAGGCTACGGGTTGCTGCTGCGTATTGTTCCTGATGTACAGCACTTCCGATTTGGAGTGTATGGCGGGTTTGGTATTGGGCTGGCAGGCCATGGCGGTAAAGCCGCCCGCAGCGGCGGCCTCTCCGGCGGAACGGAGGTCTTCGCGTTGCTCCAGGCCCGGGTCGCCGGTTTGCACGCCCAGTGCCATCCAGCCGGGGGAGACGTGCAAATGCTCGCCTTCCAGAACGTGGACATCTTTCAGCATTATCTCCGGTTCGATGGCCTCAATTACCCCTTCCCGTACGAAAATGTCGCGCTGCTCCTGGTGGTGAGGCCCTCCCGGATTGACGATAGTAGCATTTTTGATCAACAGATCCATTGTTTGGGATTTTACTTTTCCAAATGTAATAACAGGCGCTACCGTCCCACTGGGTACCAGCGGTTGTTCTTCCATACGTACCCTTCGCCCTGCCGGTAGGCCTCCGATACTTCCTGCCTGATCATCAGCTCGTCCAGCCAAAGTGGCCGCTTGCCCATTTCGGGGTTGTGTATCTTAACCCGGAAATTGGTGTCGGCGCGGTTTGGTACGATGCGGAATTCCAGCAGCCCCCAGCCATTGTCGTCGAGGGCGCGCAGGTTGTAATAAACCTGGTGAGCCTGCCAGCCCGCGCCTTCGCCGGTGCCCGGAACGTATTCCTCCACCTCCAGAAATGAACGGCCTGCCATGTCGGCCTGCAGGTACATCCAAAAGGAAAGGATATAGTAACTGCCGGCCGATTGCCTGGGCAGGGGGCCGTCGTAGATCACGCTTTTCTCGCCGCCTGGCAGCTGAAAACCGCCGCCGCCCCGGTAGCTCTTTTCGGCGGGCAGGCTATCGAGGGAATTGTAGTAGAAATCCACAAAGCTGTCTCGCGAAAGGAAGTCGCCGTGGGGGTAGAGCGACAGAGAGTCGAAAGCGATATCGTTTTGGATGTCGCGCACGCGGGTGGTTATGCGGTCGCCGAAGGTACGCAGGGGGAGGCGGAAAAGGCGGTAAGCGTCGGTTTCGTAAAGGAGGTGGGCGCCTTCCAGCAGGTGCTGGTATTTATCCTTCTGGCCTTCGAACTTGTCGTTGCTCACCATCAGTAAGAGCGGCTTCTGGTTCGGAAAATCCGACAGGATGCGTGGCAGGCGGTAGGGCTCCGTGATCAGCTGGGCTTCCTTTAAGGTCTGGCTCAGCGAGGTACGGGTCAGCATAGCGCTGGTCACTGGCAGCCCGCTCTGCATAGACAGGGTGAGAGAACGCGGTACGATATCCCCTTCTCCGTGAAACCAGAGGTTGTCGGAGCCGATATTGTAATACGGCACCGTAAGTATGGCCTGGAAGTCGCTGTAATTGACGCCTTCGATATCGGTGTAGTGCTGGCCAGGCTGTAATTCCCGCACCTCGTCCAGCCTCAGGTCGACGGCTGTGCAGAAGTTATAGGCTTCAAAGTACAAGAGCAGTAAGGCCAGCCCACCCACAACATATCGCCAGCTGCTTTTGCTTACCCAGCGCCACAACTCCGCAAATACGACGAGGTTGATCATGTAATAAAAAAACCAGCTGAAACGGCCCACCGAGCGGAACTGCCGTATCGGGCCTGCATAGTCGAGCAGGCCTTCCAGCCCTGGAATGGTAAAAGGATAACCGAAAGAAAAGAGCAGGAGCACCACGCTGGCCCAGAATGCTTTGTTCAGAAAACCATTGAAAGGCCCGCCCGCCAACGCGACAGCTTGCCTAAGGCGGTGACGAAACCAGCGCCCCAGCAGGATCAGCAGGCCTATGCCCGCGGCCAGCCCTATATAGGCCCGCCCTTCGAAATCCATGTGCTGAAATTTGATCACCTGATCGTTGATCCACTGAAAGTAGGGCTGGGTAAGGGAGGTGAAAATGCTTTCCCATATAGCGTGGTATGCGAAAAATCCCCAGGGCTGTGGCGTCCGGTCCGTTACCGGGTCGCCGTGGTACATCCAGAAGTAAAAGAACACCAGGGGCGCCAGCAGCTGTATGCTGTAGTGGAAAGCATAACGGAACAGGCGCCTCAGGGAAGGCCGGCGCAGGAAGCCGAACAGATAGTAAAAGGTGATGAAAAACGCCATGATGGCGTAAAAGTAAAAGTGGATGAGCGAGAAGGCCGTTACCGTTGCGGCGATCCAGGCGCTGGTTTTCCAGCTCTTTGTCTCCTCCAGCCGCAACAGGAGGTAGATGATGGCAGGCAGGGCCGCCACCTGCCCCAGGCCGTAGTGCGACGACAGCCGTGGGAACTGCGGCGACAGGAACGTCAGGCCAATCGAGACGCCCACGGCCCACCATATAGGCGTTTCCAGCTTTCGCAGGATCAGGTACAGGAAATAGGCGCACAGCAGAAAAGAAAGCAGCAGGGAGAAGTGCAGCACGGCGCGGGTATAGCCCGTCACGTCCACCAGGTATCGGCTCACCAGCTTGATGGCATTAGAAAGCAGCGGCTGGGCATCGGCGGGCACTACATGCTCGCCATACGGGTAGTTCATGCCTTCGTAACGGGACAGGGTGCTGTCCCAACGGGCATGGTACTCCATGACCGCGTAAACCTTAAAGCCGTCGCCATAGGGCTCTATGACCCGGCTGTTGGGGTATTGGAAAAAATCGGGAAAGCGAAGGGCCAGCAGCGCGGCCATCAGCAGGAGAACGGCAATTCGCCCCGTCCATTCACGGGAAAACAGAGGAAGAGAAGGCTGCTGCTCGGTAGTGCTCACGATGAGTTGGCTTGCTCTGGAAACAAAGGTAATGTTTTGAAGGAAATTTCTGCTACCTTCCTTTAACCTTGTCCCTTTAACCTTGTCCCTTTAACCTTGTCCCTTTAACCTTGTCCCTTTAACCTTGTCCCTTTAACCCTCCCTCTTGCCCCCCGCTGCTTTTTTGCTTATGTTTGCGCACTTCGGCAATACACCCATACACATCAAACCATGCAACTCTTCGCCGGGCAAAAACAAGTGGAACACGAAGTCGTTTACGACCTCTACCAGGCCGTGGAAGGCCTTTTTTTGCCCATGGCCTACATCGTCAGTAAAGACCAGGGAGGGTTGCTGGCGCACATCCGGCAGAAGGCCCTGGCCAAGACTATCGGCGGCTTCGGCCTGGAGCTCGGCCCGGAAAGGGAACGCCTGTTTGCGATCGTGGAAAAATTACAGCCCAAAGCGCTGGAAGCGCGCTTCTGCCCGCCAAAAAAGAAAACCAGGCCGCTGGAGAAGCTGATGGAAGATAAGGAGGTGGCCAACGCCCTCACAGGATATTGCCACCGGCTACTGGACGAACTACTCACGCTGGCCACCCGGCGCCGGCTGCCGCTGACCTGGCAGGTCGACCGCAAGGTGCTGGCCAAAGATTTTCTGCTGGAATACCCCGATGAAGAGCTGGAGCCCCTGCTGTATTTCGCCCGTGAAGAGGATGGCGTGCGCTACCGGCTGCAATTGGCGGACGCCAGCGGCCCCTGGGCCATTCGCTCCAGGGAAGTCATCCCCATCACCAACCACCCTGCCTGGCTGTTTGTCGACTACCGGTTGTACAAAGCGGCCCATATCAACGGGAATATGGTGAAGCCTTTCCGCGACAAGGACGAGGTGAACATTCCCCGCTCGGCGGCAAAAGCCTATTTTCAGAAATTCATCATCAAGGTAGCGGCCAAGGCGGAGATCGAGGCCGAAGGTTTCGAGCTTAGGCAGCACAATCAGCTCCTGGCCTGCCGGCTGGAGCCGGTGCAGGACCTCTTCCGCGGTCATTGGGTGCTGTCGGTGCTGATGGAATACCCCGGCGCCAGCTTCAACTGGAGCGACAAAAAGAGCAGGCGTACGGCGCTTGAGTTCAATGATGGCGATGAGGTGCGCATCCTGCAGTCGGCCCGCAACCCGGAGCAGGAGAAAGCCTTCCTGAGCAAGCTCCGGGATTTTAACCTGCAAAAGGGCGAAGGCAGCTACTTCGAGCCTGCCGGCGCCACTGCCGACCCTTTTTTTCTGCTGGGCTGGCTCAGCGATAACAGGCAGGCGCTGGAAAAGGCCGGGTTTGCCGTTTCCGAACCCGTGTTGTCGGGACAGAACCTCTACCTCTTCCCTCCGAAACTGGAGCTGAAAGCGGAACAGTACAACGACTGGTTCGAGCTGTATGGCCAGATAACGGTAGGGGAGTTTACCTTTCCTTTTCTGGCGCTGGCGCGCAACATCAGGGAGGGCAACCGTTTGTATCTCCTGCCTAATGGCGCCTTTTTCGTGATCCCCGAGGAATGGATGGCCCGCTACAAAAGCCTCTTTCAATTCGGCAAACGCGAAGGCAACCAGCTGCGGCTGGCCAAAAGCCAGTACATGCTGCTGGAAGAGCTGGGCCTGAGCGCCGCCGTTTCACAGCTGGAAGAACAAAAGGCTGCTGCTTCTTCCTTTACTCCTTCCCCTCTGCTCAAGGCTGATTTGCGCCCCTACCAGCTGGAAGGCGTGCGCTGGCTGGTGCAGCTGTACGAAAACCAGCTGGGCGCCTGCCTGGCCGATGACATGGGCCTGGGTAAGACCCTGCAGACCATCGCCGTGCTGTTGCATGCCAAGGAGCGAAAGGCCACCGCTCCGGATGGAAAGCAGGAAGCACGCGCGAACGGCCAGCTGGGCCTCTTTGAGCCAGCGCCCGATGCCGACTTCCTCAGGCCGCTACAAGCGCTCATCGTGCTGCCGGCATCGCTGGTGTTCAACTGGGAAGCGGAGATCAGGCGCTTTGCGCCAAGCCTACAGGCATACCTGCATACCGGCCCCAAACGCTACCAGGATGTCCGCCTCCTGGCGCGCTTCGACGTCATCCTGACGACCTATCAGACGGCGCTTCGGGATGTGGAACTGCTGGAAAGAATGGCCTTCGAATACATCGTGCTCGACGAAAGCCAGCAGATCAAGAATAAGGACAGCAAGGTGTTTCGGGCCATCAACAGGCTGGAAGCGCTCCATAAGATATCGCTTAGCGGTACGCCCATCGAGAACTCCTTATCGGATCTCTGGGCCCAGGCCGAGTTTATCAACCCCGGCCTGCTGGGCAGCCATGCCTTTTTCCAGCGGGAATTCATCACGCCTATCGAAAAGCGGCAGGACGAAGAGAAAAAAGCCCGCCTGCGCCAGTTGGTACAGCCTTACCTTCTGCGCCGCACCAAAGACGAGGTGGCCCGCGACCTGCCCGAGCTGACCACCAAGCTGTTCTATTCGGAGATGACACCGGAACAAAAACGCCTGTATGACAGGGAAAAATCGGCCGCCCGCAACTACCTGCTGGACAATTTTCAGGCCGATAACGCACAGTACCGCTTCCAGGTGCTGCAGTCATTGACCAAACTCCGGCAGCTGGCCAACCACCCCAGGCTGGCGGTGGAGGCCTATGCCAAAGAGAGCGGCAAGTTCAACGACGTACTGGAACACTGGGACGTCGTGCGCCGTGGCGGGCATAAGGCACTTATTTTCAGCTCCTTTGTCCAGCACCTGGAGTTGTACAGGCAACATTTTGAAGGCCAGGGCCTGCCCTACGCCTGGCTGACCGGCAGCCTTCAGGGCAAGCAGCGCGAAAAGGCCATCCATGCCTTTCAGGAAAACCCTGAAGTTCAGCCTTTCCTCATTTCGATCAAAGCCGGTGGCGCCGGCCTGAACCTCACTGCGGCCGACTACGTTTTTATCCTCGACCCGTGGTGGAACCCCACGACAGAGCAGCAGGCTATTGCCCGTGCACACCGCATCGGGCAGGATAAGCACGTCATCGCCATCAAATTCATCACCAAAGACAGCATTGAGGAGAAGATCCTGAAGTTGCAGGACAAAAAATCGCAACTGGCGGAAGACATCATTGAGCAGGCAGATAAGGCCAGCTTTTCAAAAGGAGATATCGAGTATTTGTTTGAATAGGTTTTTTAGGGAAATTCTATCCCATTGCGTATCTTTTCGCCCGTCTTAGCGCTTGCTTGGAGGCCTCCAAACAAGCGCTAATGCCCGCCCTAACCAATCCTGCCATGTTGTTTGTTCTACTATTACCTTCTGATTTTCAGAGAAAATAAGAAACAGATGCAAGCCAATAAGAGGAGATTCCAGAAACTTTTGGTGGCCAACCGGGGTGAGATCGCAATCCGCGTTTTGCGGGCCGCTTCTGAGCTGAACCTTCGCACCGTCGCCATTTATACCTGGGAAGACCGTTATTCTCTGCACCGCTACAAGGCCGATGAGGCCTATCAGATCGGGCCCGACGAAGAGCCGTTGAAGCCTTACCTCGATATTGAAGGGATCATACAGGTGGCCAGAGAGAATGGGGTGGACGCCATTCATCCCGGTTATGGTTTCCTATCGGAAAACGTGCAGTTTGCCCGCCGCTGCCGCGAGGAGGGCATTGCTTTTATAGGCCCTGCGCCCGAAGTCATGGAAGAACTGGGCGATAAAGTGGCGGCCAAGGTGCTGGCCCGCCGTGTACAGGTACCGCTGATCGAGGATAGCCACGAGCCGCTGCTCGATGCCGGCATCGCCCTCGAAGAGGCGCGCCGCATCGGCTTTCCCGTCGTCGTGAAAGCCGCCGCAGGTGGCGGAGGCCGGGGTATGCGCGTCGTCTTCGAAGAAAAGAACCTCGAAGACGCCTATAACGAAGCCCGCGGAGAGGCCCGGACGGCCTTTGGCGATGATACGGTCTTCCTGGAGAAATACATCAATGACCCCAAGCACATCGAGGTGCAGATACTGGGCGACCAGCACGGCAATATCGTGCACCTGTACGAACGCGACTGCTCCGTTCAGCGCCGCTTTCAAAAGGTCGTGGAAGTAGCGCCTTGTGTGTCGATAAAAGACGAGACCAAGGCCAAGCTCTACGATTACGCCCTCAGGCTTGCGCGGGAAGTCAGCTACAACAACGCAGGCACCGTAGAATTCCTGCTCGATAAGGACGAGAACATCTACTTCATAGAGGTCAACCCCCGCATTCAGGTAGAGCATACCGTTACGGAGGAGATCACCGGTATCGACCTGGTGCGCTCCCAGATCCTTATTGCGATGGGATACCCGCTGCATCACAAGACCATTTTCATCCGTAGCCAGGAGGACGTGGCATGCCATGGTATAGCCATACAGTGCCGGGTCACGACCGAGGACCCGAGCAATGGCTTCCAGCCCGACTACGGCACCCTGATCGCCTACCGGTCGGCTTCGGGCATGGGTATCCGGCTGGATGCCGGCAGCGCTTTTCCCGGTGCGCGCATTTCACCTTTCTTCGACAGCCTGTTGGTGAAAGTGACGGCCTGGGGCCGCACGCAGAAAGGTGCGGCGCAGCGCATGCACCGTGCTCTGCGCGAGTTCCGCATCCGCGGGGTAAAGACCAACATAGGGTTTCTGCTCAACCTCCTTCAACACGAAACCTTCACCAGCGGGCATGCCACCGTCAACTTTATCAAGGACAACCAGGATCTGATAGCGCCGCCCCAATGGCGCGACCGGGGCACGAAGCTTCTGCGTTATCTGGCGGAAGTGGCCGTTAACGGGAATCCTGACGTCAAGCACATCGACCCTTCCATAACGTTCATTCAGCCCGTTGTTCCTGCCTGCAGCCTCCATGACGCCGTGCCTGAAGGCACGCGGCAGAAGCTTCAGGAACTGGGGCCGGAAGGCTTTGCCCAATGGTTAAAGAACCTGAACGCCATTCAGTATACCGATACGACCTTCCGCGATGCCCATCAGTCGCTGCTGGCCACGCGTATGCGCACCTTCGATATGATGAAGGTGGCGCGCAGCTTCGCCCTGCACCACGCCGATGACGTCTTTTCTATGGAAGTCTGGGGCGGCGCCACTTTTGACGTGGCGCTGCGTTTTCTCAAGGAGTGCCCCTGGAAGCGCCTGGAATTCCTGCGCGAGGCGATTCCCAATATCTGTTTTCAGATGTTGTTGCGCGGGTCCAATGCCGTGGGCTATACCGCTTATCCGGATAACCTCATCGTTAAGTTCATCGAAGAGGCTGCGGAAGCCGGCATCGACATCTTCCGGATATTCGACTCCCTCAACTGGGTGGAGGCCATGAAGGTGAGCATCCGCGCCGTGCGGGAGCGCACCAACAGCATCGCCGAGGCCTGCCTCTGTTATACGGGCGATATTACGGACCCCGGGCGTACGAAATTCACCCTGCAGTACTACCTCGATATGGCGCGTCGGCTCGAAGACGAAGGCGCCCATATCATTGCCATCAAGGATATGGCCGGCCTGCTCAAGCCTCTGGCGGCGGAATTGCTGATCACCGAACTGAAAAATGCCGTACATACGCCTATACACCTGCACACCCACGACACCTCTTCCATTCAGGCTGCTACCTACCTGAAGGCCATCGATGCCGGAGTGGATGTGGTGGACCTGGCGCTTAGTTCTATGTCGGGACTGACATCACAGCCGAATTTTAATTCCATCGCCGCTATGATGCAGGGACACCCCAGGGAGCATCCCATCAACCTGCATTCCCTGAACCAGTTTTCAGACTACTGGGAAACGGTGCGCCGTTACTACTATCCCTTTGAGACCGAGCTGCGGGCCGGCACTGCCGAGGTGTATGAGAACGAGATCCCCGGGGGGCAGTATTCCAACCTGCGCCCGCAGGCCCGTGCCCTGGGCCTCGAAGAACAGTTCGACACGATCAAAGAAAATTACAGGATCGCGAACGAGCTGTTCGGGGATATCGTCAAGGTGACGCCTTCCTCCAAGGTGGTAGGCGATATGGCGATGTTTATGACGTCAAACAACCTCACCAGGGAAGATATCCTGAAAAGGGGCGATTCCATCTCTTTCCCCGATAGCGTAAAGGCGCTGATGCGAGGCGACCTGGGCCAGGCGGAGGGCGGGTTTCCGGAGGAGGTTCAACGCCTGGTGCTCAAAGGTGAAAAACCTTATACCGAACGCCCCAACGCCCATCTGGAACCCATTGATCTCGATGCAGCGCACAAAAAGTTCAGGGCCGAATTTGGCGATTATCTCGACCTGCGCAACCTCCTGTCCTATATGTTGTACCCTAAGGTATACAAAGAATACCGTGAGCATTACGAGCTTTACGGCCTGGTGCGCGCCCTGCCCACCCCGGCCTTCTTTTTCGGCCTGAAACCCAACGAGGAGATCATCGTTTCGCTGGATAAGGGCAAGAACCTGCTGATCAAATACCTCAACATGACCGAGCCGGACAGCCAGGGCAACCGCCTGGCCTTTTTCCAGCTCAATGGCCAGACCCGCTCGATCCCCATCCACGACAAACACCTCAAGCTGGAAGTGGTGAAACACCGCAAGGTGGAAAGCGACAAGCATGTAGGCGCACCGCTGCAGGGTAGCATCTCCAAAATACTCGTGCACGAGGGCGACGAGGTCGCCGCCAATGCGCCCCTGTTCATCATCGAGGCAATGAAGATGGAAAGCACCATCACCGCGCCTTTGGCGGGCAAGATCAAAAAGATACACCTGGCGGAGAAGACCCTGGTGGAGCAGGACGACCTGGTGGTAGAGATGGAATCCCTTAAGGGATTCCATCTCTAGAAAAAAAACGAAGACATGTCCAAAGAAAAAGAACTACGCGAAGTACAGATGCTGGGCCTGAAGCTGCCCACCGACCCCCGCTGGGCCAATATGGCCGAAATGGAGCTGGAAGAGATCCTGACCGACCACGCTTATTGTGAGCAGAAGGCTGCCACTTCCTGCATTTCACTGATACAGGCCTATCCGGAAAAAGAGGATATGGTCAAAGAGCTGGCGCCTATCGTCACCGAAGAGTGGGGGCACTTCCGCATGGTGCTCAGTGAACTGGAAAAGCGGGGCCTCAAACTGGGGCGGCAGCGCAAAGACGAATACGTCAACAAACTGCTGGAATTCCAGCGGAAAGGAGGCTCCCGCGAAGAGCGGCTGCTCGAAAAGCTGTTGATCTGCGCCCTGATCGAAGCCCGGAGCTGCGAGCGGTTCCGCCTGCTTTCCCTGCATATCAGCGAGCCTGCCTTGCGCGACTGGTACCACAAATTCATGGTATCCGAAGCCGGGCACTACCGCCTGTTCATCAGCCTGGCCAAGCAGTATATGCCGGAGGAAGTGGTCAAAAAGCGCTGGCAGGAATATCTGGGCCGGGAAGCGGAGATCATGAAGGAACTGGAGCTCAGAGGCGACCGGATGCACTGAAAAATCTGTTTTTGTTTTTACTATATTAAAAGGATTGTGTACTTTGCGATGCCCCTTAGGGGGAATATTGTTCTGGCCATGTTGTTTATTGCCTTGAACCCTGCGTAACACCCAAAGCATTTGAAGAGCCCATTGAATAGAAAAAAACGCTGTTTTGCATGGCTTCTCCTGCTTGCATTCTGCCTCCAACGGATCATAGGTTTTGTTGGAAGTGAGGTGGTATACGTTGCCGAGATCGATATCCGGATGAATGACAAGGAGGAGGCGATCGCTGAAAAGGCCCGGGCTGAAACGGGCCTCGAGATCCAGGTCAACATCCACGACGACGGCCAGATCCGGTCCCTGCAGGGATTGGGATATTCCGCACCTTTCATTTTTTCCGAAGAGATCGACGGCGAAGCTTATCATTATACCCTTAGGGACTCTCAGGCCCAGGGCGTGCGTTATACGATCAATACGACTACGGATCAGGACGATCCACTCATGCCACCTCTCGCTGCCAAAACACTGAAAGACAGATTGTTCTCTGATTTTTATTTTTTTGGGGCCGGTTTCCTGGCTCCTGATATCACCGGTTTTAACCCACTGAAAACCGGCTTTTTACCATCCTGGAAGGAAGCCTTCCCTTCCATCCCTTCCCCTCCTCCGGAGCTTGCCTAGGCTTATTTCCTTTTCCAAACATGTTCTTAATCCTAGACGCTGTTCAGGCGGCATCACCTGTTGAACAGATCCTGTAGCTACACGCTCTTATGGGCAATTGGCAGGTTACAGGTTACAGGTTGCGGGTTATGGGTTGTCCAGGATGCTTTGGGAACCCTTTAACCTGGAACAAGCCTGGAAGACGAGGAGATGGGGAGACAAGGTGAGGGGGGGAACCCTGCAACTTTGAACAGTCCCTAACTTGTAACCATGAAGCCTCTAGCCTGGCCCCGACGCCCCTGCCTGGACGCTTTTCATTAAAAGTCAAAATGATCATTCTATGAAAAATATATATCCAACCCTTTCGCTTTTTATCATCCTTGCTGCGGCCATGCAGCCTGCCATCGCGCAGACCCCTTCAGACGCCATTATGATGAACCAGCGCGAATCCTGTTTCGGGCTGATCTATGAAAACAGCTGGTTCGATGAGTATTGGGAGGGTACCTACCTCCGCACCAACGGCACGATTGCCACGGTGAAGCGGAACACCATCACGCCGATGATCGCTATAGGGGCCTTCGACCGGCTGAACCTTATCGTAGCGGCGCCCTATGTGCAGACCGAGTCGACAGAACCCAACGGCGGCAAATTCGCCGGGGCAAAGGGGTTTCAGGACCTGAGCCTGGCCCTGAAGGGTGAGGTGTTGAAAAAACAGGCAGGGAACGGCGAACTGGCCCTGCTCACTACCGCCGGTTTTTCGACCCCGATGACAAACTACCTGTCTGACTATAGGCCCTACAGCATTGGCTTTGGCGCCAACGAGCTAAGCCTGAGAGGGATACTGCAGTACAAGCTGAACAACGGTTTCTATGCCCGTGCTGCGGTCGCTTACCTGTGGCGCGGCCAGACCAAGGCCGAGCGAGATTACTATTACAACAACGGCAGCTTTTACTCCGCCTGGATGGATGTGCCCAGCTGCTGGAACTACCATGCCGTTGCCGGCATCTGGATGCTGGGCAACGTCCTGAAGCTGGAGGCCAACTATATGGGCCTGGCATCTACCAGCGGCGATGATATCCGGCCCTACAATGCTGCGCAGCCGACCAACAAGGTATCGTTCGGCCAGGCCGGGGTTTTGGCCCAGTGTTACCTGAATAAGCCCAAAGGGCTCGGCGGGCTGGCCTATTATTCACAGGCCCTGTACGGCCGCAACACCGGTAAGTCCAGCCAGTTCGGCGTGGGCCTGACGTATCAGTTCCGGATATAAGTACCGAAAATTTGAGCACCCTTTTTAGATCATTCAGGCGGGAGAATGCCTGGCAAACTCCCGTTCATTGTAAAAGCTGATTTTTATCATGAAACATCATATCACCATATCCATCCTCAAAGTTTGTATTGGCCTGTGCGCCCTTTTTATCGTTTCGTCCTGCGAAAAGGATATCCCCGTCCAGGCCGACTATACGGATTATGTGTATTCCTCCATGGATGAGGACGGCGGAAGCTGGAAGCCTATCCTGCTCACCGGCTCCAGCCAGATTGCCGTACCGGCGCCGGCAGATGTCAGTTCGGACGCCTACCAGAACGAGTTGGCTGCGCTGAAAACGGCTACATCTAATCTCACCGGCAGCCAGATGGAAGCCGTGGAATACTGGTCGAACAACCCCATATTGCGGTGGAATGAGATAGCCCTCGAGCTGGTGGCCAAATACAACCTCATTCCCGGGCCCAATGCCGATGGCACCTACACCCTTCCCGATCCTGCCAACCCTGGCAACATCCCCCATTTCCCTTTCGCGCATCCACCCTATGCCGTCCGGGCCCTGTCGTACCTGAGCGTAGCTCAGTTCGATGGCCTGATAACGTCCTGGTTCTATAAGTTTACCTATAATCGCCCGGCGCCTGGCCAGGTAGACGCTTCTATAACGCCGGCCTATGTCGATAACAGCCTGCCCTCTTACCCTGCCGACGGAGCGGTTGTGGCTGCGGCTTCCAGAGACATCCTGACGGCCATGTTCCCACTCGAAAAGGATTATCTTGCCGCAAAAGCAGAAGAGCAGATGGCAAGCCTGCAGTGGGCCGGCATTAACGTGGAAAGCGATGTTACCGCAGGGGCCGCCATCGGAGAAGAGGTGGCCAAAGCTGCGCTGGCCAGAGCTGCTACCGATGGTATGAAGAAAGCACAATGCCCGAAACCCATTTCCGACTCTCTCAAAACTGCGGCCTTCAACCGCTTCGGCTGGCAATGGGACAATATCGAAGTGCCGCCCCGGCCGGTAGGCCTCACGCCTTTGTTCGGCCAGGTGAAGATGTGGAACGTGCCGACGGTAGAAGAAGTGCGCCCGCCCGTCCCACCTGCTCCGGGTACGGCGGAATACGAAGAGAACGTCAAGGAACTGAAACACTACGCCGACGATATGACGGAAGAATGGAGGGCTATCGCCAACTTCTGGCAGGACGGCCTGGGCACCTATACGCCGCCGGGGCATTGGAACCGCATCGCCAAGGAGTACGTCCTCAAGTACCAGCTCAACCCCCTGCGCACAGCCCGCCTGTTCGCCTACCTCAACATGGCCATGATGGATGCAGGCATCAGCTGCTGGGATGCGAAATACTACTACCACTATCCGCGGCCCATCAATCAGATACCCGGCTATAAAACGATAGCCGGTACCCCCAATTTCCCGAGCTACACTTCCGGGCATAGCGTATTTTCTGCCGCTGCGGCCGAGGTACTGACATACGTTTTTCCCGAAGAAGGAGCGAAATTCCGCGACTGGGCGCTCGAAGCTGCCATTTCAAGGGTTTACGGCGGTATTCACTGGCGTTTTGACGCAGAAGTGGGCACTGCCCAGGGCATCAACGTTGCGAACTATACCATCAACGTCGCCAAGGCGGACGGAGCGGATTGAGGGTGGTTGTAGTTGTGTTGACAGGAAGTCTCAGGGCCACGGTTTTTGGATCCTGAAAACTTTCTGTCAACCTTCATGCTTTATAAAGTAGGTAACGATTAAACATGAGCCATCCCGAATTTTTGGGGTGCATTCAAAACAGGAACACTCGGGGCTGTCTCAAAAGTCAAAATAAAAACATCGAAGCCAAATAATATGCTGTTTATCGCCGCCTGGCCGGTTCTCCCCTTTGGGGAGCCAGAGGGGCTAGGCCAGGCGGCGAAACGTGATTTGGCACTGTTTTTCAATTCCATACTTTTGAGACAGTCCCAAATATTGGTAGAAGGATACCCAAAAGCTGGTTACCATGCCGTGAGGTAAGGCATAAATGCACCGAGCCGAGCGTATATTCTGTGCCTAAAGGCACGGAAGGCTTTGGTTGGCGCTACTTCTACCGATATTTTGTGCCTGGCGGCGCCATCTTTGGTTCGCCGCAGGTACAATTGCTAGAATTCGGGATGACTCATGTTTGAGCACTAACTTTGTAAACACCTTTTTCAAAAATCACCGATATGAAAAAATTGAACCGAAACAGCTTATTCCTCTTCGCGCTGGCGCTATGCCTCGGCTTTTCAGGGAACGCTCTTGCGCAGGGCAACAGTATCAGGGCAAGCCAGAAGGCGAGCGTCACGCAGTTCATCGGCAACGATGCGCAGATCACCTTTACTTTTAGCAGGCCGGGCGTAAAGGGCCGCACGGTCTGGGGTGATATCGTGCCTTATGGGCTGACTCCCGGCAACAAATATTCCGATAATAAACCCTTCCCCTGGCGGGCCGGCGCCAATGAGAACACCACCATGGAGATCAACAAAGACGTCAAAGTGGAAGGGCAGCCCTTGCCGGCAGGCAAGTACAGCATCCACATGATCCCTTCGGAAAAGGATTGGGTGGTGATCTTTAACAAGAAAAGTGACCAGTGGGGAAGCTACAAATACGACGAGGCGGAAGACGCCCTGAGGGTTACCGTTACCCCCGCCAAAGCCCCTCATGAGGAATGGCTCACCTTCGGCTTCGACGATATCACCGACAATTCCGTCGTCGCATACCTGCACTGGGAAAAACTTATGGTGCCGTTTAAGGTCGAACTGGAATAGGGAGGGAGTGACGCGAGACTGGGAGGCCAGGTGGCTGGGTGACGCGACATATTTGCACCCCGTCACCTTGCAAGGCCTATGCCCTCTGCTAGCTGGCGCTGAACAGCCCGGCGAAGCCCATGAACGCCATCGACAGGATACCGGCGATGATGAGGTTCAGGGCTGTACCTTCCACCAGTTTGGGGATGTCCAGGACTTTCATTTCCTCGCGGATACCGGCCATGAGCACCAATGCGAGGGTTACGCCTCCACCGGCGCCGAGGGCGAAGAACAGGCCTTCCACCAGGTTGTAGCCTTTATTCGTAGCGAATAGCGCCAGGCCCAGAATCGCGCAGTTGGTGGTGATCAGTGGGAGGAAGATGCCCAGCGCCCGGAACAATTCGGGGCTGATCTTTTTGATGGCCATCTCCACCAGCTGAACGGTGCTGGCGATGACGATGATAAAACTGATCAGCCGCAGGTAAGGGGCGTATGGAAGGATATAGGTATTCAGAGCCCAGGAACACAAAGCCGTGATCAGCATGACGAAGATGTTCGCCAGCCCCAGCCGAAAGGCCGTATCCAGCCGCCCCGATACCCCCAGGAAGGGGCATATACCGAGAAAATAGGCCAGGGTAAAGTTGTTGATCAATAATGCCGAGACGAATATCCAGATCAGTTCTTGCATGGTTTCACGGTTTCACAGTTGACGGTGTTGCTCTCATTTGCGCTTTGCGCCTTTTCTGGAGCCAGTTGAAAAACAGGAGCAGAAAGCCCAGCGTGAAGAACCCGCCCGGAGGCAGCACCATGATCACCCAGGGTTCGAAACCCGAGCCAAACAGCGGGATATTGAACAGGCTGCCGCTGCCCAGTATCTCACGGATACTCCCGATGGACAGCAGGGCGAAGGTGAAACCTGCGCTCATGCCCAGCGCATCGGCCATAGCCAGGCCAACGGGGTTTTTGGAGGAAAAAGCTTCCTGCCGGCCCAGGATGAGGCAGTTCACGACGATCAGGGCTATGAAAGCGCCCAGTTCCTTATGCACCTGCGGTACGATAGCGGCCAGCATAAAATCCACCACCGTTACGAAAGTGGCGATGATGATGATAAAGGCCGTGATGCGCACCTGTTTGGGGATCAGCTTGCGAAAGCTCGACACCAGCAGGCTGGAAAAGACCAGCACGAATGCAGTCGCCAGGCCCATCGCCAGGCTGTTGATGGCCGTATTGGTCACCGCCAGGGTAGGGCACATGCCCAGTACGGCCACAAAGACCGGGTTCTCCTTCCAGAGGCCTTTCAGGAATTCCTCCGCACTTCGGTTGGTGGTTTGCACTTGGTTCATATCCGCCAATAGTTACTGATTCTGTGCCTGAATATATGCTTCAATGGCCGGCTTCCACTTTTCGACGCCTTTTTGCAGAAGCCGTACTACGGCTTTTGACGATATCGTAGCCCCCGTAATGGCCTCCACTTCGTTGGCGGCCCGTTTTTCGCCTTTTTTTACAGCTATGATCTCTGGTGTTACGGCCAGTGCCTGGAAATTTCCCTGGAAGCCAGCATCTTTTTTGATCTTATCGCCCAGGCCCGGCGTTTCCTTGCTGTCCAGTACTTCAAAGCCGATGATGGCCTGTTGCCCGGAACTGTAGCCGAAAATTCCTGCTATGATGTCCTGAAAGCCTGGCTCTTCTGCCGGGATAGCGAAGCCTACCAGTTTGCCGGCCTTGTCGTAGCCGGCGAAGATGCGGGCGGGCTCTTCGCCACCTTTCTCCGCTGGTACTTCTTCAGCAGGCACCAGGCTGCCGTTGCCCAGGGCCAGCGCTTTGAAGGAAGTGCTTCCCGGTAGCACCAGGTAAATGGCGCGCTCCAGCGCCTGTGCCCGGTTGGCCTGTATCATGGGCAGCGTGAACAGGTATACGCCTACCAGTATCAGCCCCGAGAAGAAGCCGGCGATGCCCAGTGTGGCGATCAGCCGGCCGGATCCGGGTTCGCTTTCGGTTTCCGTTATCGGTTGTTCCTGTATGTTCGTTTCACTCATGAGTGGCCGTATACTCTTGTTTTAGTAAACCGGTTGATCAATGGCGTCGCTGCATTCATCAGCAGGATGGCGTACATCACGCCTTCAGGCAGCCCGCCCCATATCCTGATAAGCACGGCCAGCAGGCCTATGCCTATGCCATAGATCCAAATGCCTTTCGGGGCCAGCGGCGAGGTCACCAGGTCGGTGGCCATATATACTGTGCCCAGCAACAAGCCGCCCGCCAGCATCGTGAAGGCCGGGGAGGGGTAACGGGCAGGATCAATGACATAAAGGATAGCGGTGAACAACGCTGCCGTCAGCAGTATGGATACCGGAATGCGCCAGTTGATGAGGCGCCGCCAGGCCATATACAGGCCTGCCAGTATCAGTAACAGGCCGCAGGTTTCGCCCAGCGACCCACTGGTATGCCCCAGCAGCAGGTCGGGAATGCTGGCTGCCACATGGTCGAACTTCATCCTTGCCAGAGGGGTGGCGGTGGTGACGGCATCCACCGGGCTACCCTGGAAGAAGGGCATAGCCAGGTTGGCGCCCCGCGGCGCCCAGTAGTGTCCGTCGGGCAACTCCCAGGTGGTGATGGCTGCAGGGAAGGCAGCCTGTAAGAAAGCCCGCCCGACCAGCGCAGGGTTGAAGATGTTTTGCCCAAGCCCGCCCCAGATGGCCTTGCCCATGCCGATCGATACAACGCCACCCAGAAAGGCCATCCACAACGGGAAACCGGGAGGTAGGGTAAGGGCCAATAGCAGGCCGGTGAGCAGGGCGCTGCCGTCGGTGAGGCTGCTGTCTGCCTTTTCTCTGTTGACGAGCCATTCCGTGAACAGGCAACCGCCGATGGCCGCCAGGCTCACGAGCAGCGCGCTCAACCCGAAATAGTAAAAAGCGGCCATGAACACCGGGATCAATGTAAAAACCACCTCCCACATGATGCGCGGCGTGCTGGCAACATCATGCAAAAAAGGAGAGGTCGATATGGATAGTCTGGACGTGCCGCTCATGATTTTTCTCTGGCTTTTTTCTCTCTGATCATGGCTTTGCCGATGCGGAAGCTCTGCACCAGCGGAATACCCGAAGGACAGGCAAAAGAACAGGACCCGCATTCGAAACAATCCATGAGGTTGTTCTCTTCCATCTCTTCCCATAACCCTTTGCGGGCCAGCAGGCCGAGGCGTGCCGGGTTGAGGAACAGCGGGCATGCCTCGAGGCAGCGCCCGCAACGAATACAGCTGTAGGCCGTGATATCCCTGACTTCGTTGTCGCTCAGGGCCAGTATGCCGGAAATTCCTTTGACGACCGGTACGTCGAGGCTTTTCTGTACGACACCCATCATCGGGCCACCCAGCAATATACGGGCAGCTTCATCGGTGATGCCGCCGCAAAATTCGGCCACTGCCCGCATAGGCGTGCCGATGGGCACCATTACGTTTGCCGGCCGCCGCACGGCCGGGCCGGTTACTGTAACCACCCGCTCGATCAGCGGCATACCCTGGCGGAAGTATTGCGACAACGCAACGACGGTGCCTACGTTGGAGACCAAAACCCCTACATCGAGCGGTAGCTTGCCACTCGGCACTTCTTCCCCCAGTATCGCAGTGATCATCATTTTTTCGGCGCCCTGCGGGTATTTTACCTTGAGTGGCGCGACTTCTATCGGCATGCCGCTGGCCGCCGCTTTTTCCCGCAGAATGGCGATGGCATCCGGTTTGTTGGCCTCGATCGCTATGTAGATCTTTTCAGCTTTGATGAAGTGTTGCAGTATACCTGTGCCGTCGATCAGCTCATCAGCATATTCGACCATCACCCGGTGGTCGCAGGTGAGAAAAGGCTCGCATTCGCAGCCGTTCATCATGAGATACCGGATCTGCCGGCCTTCCGGAATGGAAAATTTTACGTGAGCCGGAAAGGCAGCGCCCCCCAGCCCGACGAGGCCTGCACGCTGGACGGCAGCGATGAATTCGGAAACCGGGATCTGTTCCGGTGGGGTAGGGGGCTGCGGGATAAACCGCTGGGCGGAAAAAGGGTCCGCCTTGATGCGTATCGCCGGCGCCATCTGGCCGTTAGGGTGGGCGAACAGGCCGATGGCCGTGACCGTCCCGTCAACCGGTGAATGCAGGCCGACGGAGACAAAGCCCGATGGCTCGGCGATGAGCTCGCCTCGCCGTACGCGTTGTTTCTCCTTCACAACCGGCTTTGCAGGTGCTCCTATGTGTTGGGAAAGAGGCAGGGTGTATTCCTCGACAAAGGGCATCCGCTCAATCGGCCGGTGGCACGACAGCTCTTTATATTCTTCCGGATGAACACCGTGCCGGAAGGTTAAAAAAGGGCCCGTGCTGGTAATGTTGATCATCTGTATGTTTTGGCTTTCTTTCTACTTTTCTACTGTCGGAGGTACTATGCTAGTTTCGTGGTGTGCGGCTAAGGCTTAACAACTTGTCGCGCAGCTTTGCCCGCACATCCTGCATCAGTTCTTGTTCCCGGCGCTGTAGTTTCAGTTCGTATTCCGAGCGGGCCTGTTCCAGTTCCTGCTGGTATTTTTCCGCCCATTCCTGTTCTACCTGCTTTCTGAGTTTTTCGGGAAAAGGAGTAAGGGCCCCGGCCATCTCGCGGAGCATACGCCATTGGTGCAGTGCACCCTCCGTGGCGGCCACCACTTTATTGGAAACGGCAAAGGGCATGATAACGCCATCTGCATCAGGCGCGAAGATGACAGGCCTTTGCTCCTGACGAGCTTCGCGGCCGAGCTGCAGGTATTCTGCCATAGGTTTTATCCCGGCCTTATCGGCATAAACGGGTGTAAAATGGGCCTGCCAGGCGCGCTGGGTGTATAGCCAATCGGCATAGGTATAGGTGTAGTGCTGCTCAACCGCCGGCTCATCCCACCAATCGGCATCCGTGCCCGGGTTGCCATCCAGGCTGGTGGCCTGGGAGAGGAAACCGTTTTCTGTTTCCGGGTCAAAGGCAAATACGGGGAAACCGCGGGATTTCAGTGCCAGGCCGGCAAGCTGTGGCCATTCCGCCCACGGCTTGGTATGCCGTTCGGGCGCCACGGCCAGGAGGTGGAAAAATGCCGGCCGTGGCCGGGCGATCCCGTGGCGCAGGCCGTCGAACAGCTGTGGCGCGGTGGCCAGGCTCCCCTGCCATACATAGGCATTGCGGAGCGTGGCGGCGGCAAAAAGCGCTGCATTGCCCCTCGCTCCCTGGCGTTGGGGGGCTTCCGGATCAGCCAGCCCGTCATCGAGGCAAAGTATTTTAACCGGCCAGGGGGAGGCCAGCAGTGCGTCGAGGGCTTCCCGCTGTTGCCCTTCCAGCAGGCTCTGGTTGCCTACCAGCATCATAGGCGGCACCAGGCCCCGTTCCGTATCATCGAGCCCCTCCCAGTTCAGGGCTGCAATTTGGGCATCGTGTATTTCGGGGCGGTATTTATCTTTTGCATCCAGCCTTGCCCGGCGCAACAGCTTGATGTTGTCGAGCGCATGGCGTAGGAAGCCCTGGAAAAGGCCTGAAGCTATTCCGGCAAGGGCGCCATTGCCTGCCAGCAGAGCAGGTGATAAAAAGGCATTGTACGGATATTGCTCTGCCCAGGGCCACAGGCCTGCCTGGACGGCAAGGCCGTAGCGTGCGCGCCCGGTGCCGCCGGGGCCCTCCAGCAGGGCCCAGCGCAGCGCTTTGAGGTCGTTGGCAAGACTGGCCTTGCGGCGCAGGGCCTCCGTATCCACCAGCCGGGAGTGCTCGTGTGCCGCCAGTTTTGCGACGAGCTCACCGAACGGCAGCTTGGCGCCATCGGCCTCACCAATTGCCTGCTCGAGGGCCAGCAGGCTCTCGCGCGGCAGGGCTTCGCTCATTTTTTTGTGGACGTTCTCCAGTAGGGCATTCATCAGTTCTTCCGCTTCCCGCGCCAGCAGCACCACCCGCGGTTGCACTACCGACTCGGCGATTGCAGTGGCCAGGTGGAGCAACCCTTTAGCCGGCGCTCCCTGTTCGCTGAGGCTGGCCCCGGCTATCGACTGGTAATAATTGCGGCTCAGCAGGATAGCGGCCAGGGGGCCGTATGCCGGTTCCTTTACCAGGCGGGTGATCGTTTCCGGCGCGGTATCGGGCAACTGCTCCCAACGATCATAACCCCCCTGAAGCGCTTTTTCCAGGGCCGGCTCCTGAGGCTCCATTTTTATTGCCCCTTCCGGGCAGGACTGTGCACAGAGCCCGCAGCCGGTACAGGCATGGGGGTTGACGGATAGTGTAAAAAACGCTCCGGAGCCTTTTTCCATGGCTTCCGGGCCGGTAAAAAAGGTTTCGGTTATGGCTACAGGCATATCGCCTATGATGTCCATCAGAATGCCCCATTCCCGGCGGCTGGTTTCTTCTTTTTCACTACCCAGCTTCAGTTGCTCCAGCAACCGTTCGAAAGCGCCTGGAAGGAATTCCGACACCTGGGCAGCCCCGGCGCCTGCGGCTTTTACTGCTGCCCCTGCCATTCGCGCCAGGTTCTTTACTAACGGCGTCATCTGGGCTACCGGCCTTCCCTGGGAAGCGGCAATGGCCATGGCGCCCTTTACCAATGATTCGACGCTGATGGCGAGGGGCGGTATGGCGGCATGGGGGCACACTACAGCGCACTGCCCGCAGCCGGTACAGCTCTCGGGTAAAAAAACAGGCAGCGCCGTGCGACGGGACGATGGGTTGGAGAACAGGGCGGAGGCAGCAGGGCTTTGGCTCAACGCTTCGAACGGGCTGGCCACCAGCTCTTCCCGTTCTCCTGTCTGGTAAAAGGCAGCCGTATCATGGTAGAAGCGTGCCAGGCTCGTATAGGCCGGGCCGTCGTCCCGATAGCGCTGAATGCTATGTGGAGGGCTCAGCGCTGGGCCGCGTTCCGCCTTTGGCTCCCGGGCAGTGGCGCTATGAAGGCTTTCTCCGCCTATGCCGGGGTAATGTCGCTCAATGGCCTCCAGCAATAGCTGATGGCGGGGAGAGACGGCTGTGGAACGGGTGAAATCCACATCGAGCAGGTAGCGTTTTTTTGCCTGCCCACCTTTCATCATATTGTGGAAGGCAGCTACGGTCGCTTCCCGGCTCAAAGCGCCGCCATACAAACCGGAAAAACATTCGGGGCGCTTTTTGTCCAGCCCCGAGATGGCAGCTTTTACCGCCAGCGTGAGCGGGCCCTGAATGTTGCCTGCCTGGCCGTTGGCCGGTTCCAGCACTGCGACTCCTTTTTTTCCGGTGAGCAGTGCAGCCAGCGCAGCCGTTGGAAACGGGTTGAGCAGGCTCAGTTTGAGGCATCCTACGTGGGCTTTTGCCGTTTCGCGCAGCGAATCCACGGCTGCTTTGACATCGGCGAAGGATGCCCCCAGGCTCAGTACAAGATAATCGGCCTGCTCGGCCTGGTAAGCGGAAACAGGCGTATAATAGCGCCCCGTCAGGCGGGCAAATTCATCCAGTACCCGGCCGATAATATCGGGCAAGTGATGGTAAAAATAACGCTGCCCGGCTGCCGACTCAAGGCTGTGAGCAGGCCTATCTTTGCTGAGGCCATAGGACGCGGGAAAGTCAAGGTTGGCCCAGTTGGGGACGAGGCGGCGCTTTTTGCCGAATATCATCTCCTGAGCTGGGGTGGGGCTGGCGATATGGCTGTCGGGGTTCCCCAGGAATTCCCGGAGCAATGCTTTTGATGGCAGTGCGACGGGCTGCGGGCCCTGCTCTGCCAAAGCGCCGTCAATGAGGTGTATGCCGGGGATGAGCGCCAGCTCTGCCACTTTATGAGCGATGAGGGCGAAGTCGAAGGCTTCCTGGGCATTGCTGCTCATCAGCTGGAAGGCGCTTTCGGGAAAGGCTAAACCGGAGGCGCCGGTAGCGTGTATGATCAAAGGAAGCCGAAGCCTTGCCCATTGATCAAGCTGCTCCGATTGTACGGCCAGCATGTCACCCGGAAGGAAGGCTGCTGCCCGCAGGCCTGCTGCGGCTAAGCCTCCGGCGAAATCAAGGCCGGAAGTAGCTGCATAGGCGACAGGGCGCCCGAAAATATTAGCGCCCACCGGCGGCATGGTATGCCCGGCCGGAGCCGAATGCCCTTCACTGATGGCAGCTTCCAGCCATTGGATGGCAGCTTCGGCCGTCAGCTCTTTTGTTTTTCCGTACCATTCCTCTTGGCCTTGCATTTTGGATCTTTATTTCATTGAAAGTATTCCTCGCCGTAGCGCTCTACCCGGCCTACGGGTAGGATGGGCGCTGTGGGTTTGGCAAATTGTTGTCCTTCGACCCAGACAATGGCCTGGGTCGGGCAGCGGAAACAGGCTTCCGTTGATGCCAGGTGGTTTAACCGGTAATCGATGACGGCCAGGTTGTCGCGGATGGTGATCAGGCCGGCAGCGGCATCGGCTACGCACCGGCCGCAGGCCGTGCAGGCAACCGAACATCTGTCTTCCGCTTCTGTTCCTTCGAGCAGGGACCGGCACTGCACGATAAGCTTCTGGCTTACCGGCATCAGCTCGAACAACCCTTTGGGGCAAGCTTTTACACAATCGCCGCATGCCGTACACTTATCGGGAATGACCTGTGGAAGGCCGTCTTCATTCATGACGATGGCGCCGAAAGTGCAGGCGGTGGCGCAATCGCCCAGGCCCAGGCAACCCCAGCTACAGGCCTTGGGGCCACCCGCTACGGCAGATTCGCCCCGGCAGGTGCTCAGCGTGCCTTTGTAATCGGCGAGGTTGTGAGCCTCCCTCCGGCCGCCGGCACAGAGCAGCCGCGCAACGCGCTTTTCCTCAGAGCCTGCATCTACTCCCAGATAAGCTGCGATGCGCTGGATGGCCTCGGCAGAGCTGACGGTGCACTTAGAGGGCTGGATGGCCTGGCCCACCACCTGTTCGGCAAAAGCGCGGCAGCCGGGCAGCCCACAGGCCCCGCAATTGGCATGCGGCAGCATCTCCTCCACCTGGTCGATGCGGGGGTCCTCATAGACACGGAACCGCCGGTAGGCGATGGCAATGACCGTCGCAAACAGCAAGCCTAGGCCGGCTAGTATTCCTACTCCTATTACAGCATCGTTCAGCATAGCAAGCAGGGGTGTTAATTAAAGGGCTCCGCCTTTTTGACAAGGGCGTCCACCCCTGGTTCTTTGGGGTCCTGCGGCGCTCCGGGGTGGATGATACGGGCAGGGCAGCTTTCCGCTGCTCTGACGATATCGGCAAAGGGGCCGCCTTTTGGGTCAGCCACAAAAGCCTGCCCGTCGGCATTGTATTTGAAGATCCGGTTGTTGATCGAGGTGCATTCGTTGCAGGAAGTGCACTGCGGCGTGTCGATCCAGGCGTCACCGAGCATCAGTGCCTCCGGTTCTTCTTCTTGTTTTGGCGGTATGGCCACCTCGTTCACTTCCGGCGCCTCAGGGGAAGCGGCCACTGGCTCCGGCTTTTCATTTCCCTTACGGGAAGGCGTAACAGTGGGCGCCAGCGCAGCTTCCAGCCCGGCGAGAGGTTCCAGGCCTAACAACACATCGGCCAACTGCTCCATGGCCTGCCGGGCGGTTTCTTCGCGCACTTGTTCTATTTCCTGCCGATGGGCTTCTTTTAATGCTTTTATTTGGGCTTCCGCCTCAGCTTCTGCCTGCAGGCGTAGTTTTTCAGTGGCCAGCTCAACGTGGAAACTATGTACGCCGGCGTTCTCCTGCAGATAGCGCCAGAAGTCGAGCCGCTCACCACTGGCGAGCACCACGGGCCACGCTACCGCAGCTTTCCGGAGCCGTTGCTGGCTATCGGCAACCCAGATGAACGGTACCTTGCTGTACCCTTCCGATAAGGGCAGTGCCAGGTATTCGCCCAGAGGGACGAGGTTGTCGGCCCAGTAGGGTTCAGGGACCAGCCGGTAGTAGGCTGCATAGGCAGGATGTTGTGCGGCAAAATCTGCAAAAGTGAATGGCAAGGACATTTGGGACTCTGCCCCATCCTCGGTATACACCAGGTTGTGGATAGGCCAGTCGTATTCCAGCTGAGGATTTTCACCGATATCGAACCGGCTCCCCCATTTAGGGCCTTTGCGGCTGTCGTAGGTGAACCCCGGGAATTCCCGCCCTTCTACAGCTGCACTCATCCAGATGTGGCCGCCATCGGCAGCACCATCCAGCATAATGTGCATGATGGCAGGCGTCAAGGCTGAAAAGGCCTGTTGCAAGCCATTGAAAAGATGGCCCGGCTGAAGTGCCGGCCCCTGGAAGAAATAGACGTTCCGATGGGCAATGGCCAGCGCACCAGGCTCTGGCCTGCTGGGGCTGGTACTGCCGGAGGCCGCTGCTTCAGCGGCCCCTCTCTGTCGCAGGAGCACTACCCTGGCCGGCATGGCCGAGGCGAGCATCGCCGAATATTCCGCCAGTTCGCCCTCCATTAGTTCGGTGGCATCGGCCACCAGCAGGACGGGCGGGCAGGCAGCCATTTCCTCATCGGAGAACTGGCGCCAGTCGAAGTGGGCGAAGAATGCATCGTGGATATCGGAGGCATAGGCATTTTCTACTTCCAGCTTTGCGAGGCGCAAAGCGCCGAATATCTGTGCGGCATCTTTCATGTGCCGGGAGAACAGGGCCATGGCGGTATTGCAGCATTGCCCTTTCTCTGCCTGATGCACTGTCGCACCGGGGAAATGAGCCGCCCAGTCGAAGCCTAAAGAATCGGAAAGGCCTTTCCCTGCCAGCAGTATGGCGTCGGTGTCGAAGAGCACGGCATCGGCCTGTTCCAGGGTTTCAACAGCCTGCTGAATGCGCTGCAGGCGGGCTTCAGGCATGAGCGCTGCACCGCTCTCCGGTAATACGGCCGACAGCTCGTCGAAGTTGAGGAAAGCCTCTGCAAAACCCATGCCTGATTGGAGGTGTTCGGACGAACGGGAATCGGGCCGTTTTTCCTGCTCTATTTCGAGCAGCCCTCTCAGCTGAGCCAACAGGGGCTGTATTTCCGCTCTCAGCTTGCGCCTTTGAGGGGAAAGATGGGCCTTCAGGTAGTTGGCCAGCAGGTGAAGCGTGGTGTGTGCAGAAAAAGGGGCCAGCAGCCCGCTTTTAGGCAAAGCTTTTTTAAGCTGGTTAACATCCTGTAGGAAGGCTTCGCCTTCCGGGCCGTGAATGTCCAGCTCGCCGGCCAATATGTTGAGCGATTCTTCCAGTACGGGGTATGCTTTGAAAGGCTCGCTTATGCCATGTAGCTTCTGTAACGCGATGTGCAGCAACCGTGGCATGTTCTCCTTGAGAATGCCGGCCTGAGTTGCATCAGGCGCGAAGCTTTCCACCGCATCGGCAAGCACCTGGGGCATCGGGCGCAGCGAACCATCAGACAGGGATGGGTTGGCCGATGGGTTATCGTCCATCCATATCGGATAGGGCAGGAGCGAGCTTTGGCGGCCCCAGTCGGGCGCCAGTAAAGCGGGGATGGCTTCCAATACGTCATCTTCCAGCCCTTCGCCGGTACGGAAAAAGGCGCGCAGTTTCCTCCAGTAGGCCTGGCTTTCCTTTTCCGGCGCCTGTTTTTCCCTGAATAACGATAACATTTGCTCGTCGGGAGCGGCTACGGCCTCCAGGGAAAGCGGGGTGGCAAGCTCGTCATTGTCAGAGAAGCCCAACAGTGTTTCAGCCTCTTCCCGAAACAGGCCGGATAAATGAAACGTGCTGCCTTTTTTGTCGCTCATGCGTTTTGGCTTTGCTTAGTGTGTTATTGCTGCCTAAATGGCATAACGGTCCAGCTCGCTTTCGATAGCGGCCATTTTCTGGCCTGACGAAAAGCCCAGGTTGTGCGCACCGTACTGGTCGTACCGCTTGGCGTTTTTATCCTGGTAGAACAATCCGAGGTGGACGTCTTCGCTTTCTGCCAGTTCGCGGGCCCTGTCGATATCCGTGGGGTCGTGCGTTTCCTGGCGTGCGAACATCTTCAGGGCCGATTCATCCGGTATGATGCCCGACTCGTGGTTGAGCATTACGAGGTGCTCCTTGTTGCTGATCATTTCGTTGGAGAGTTCGCCCATGAAATGAGTACAGCGCACCAGGATACGGATAAAGGAAAAGCCCTGGTGTTCGTAGCCGGCCTTGATGGTGGCGTAAAGGTGCCCGCGAACCCAGTCGGCCGTTTGGGCCACGAAGGATGCATTGGACACGCCAAGCGTCGTCTGCAGCGGGTTGACAGGAGGCAGTACCGAACCGTGTGGGTGGGTATTGGAAATAGTGCCCAGGCGGGAGGTCGGCGACGTCTGTTTCTTCGTCATCCCGTAGATGTTGTTGTCGAAGAGCAGCACCGTCATGTTCATGTTGTAGCGTATAGCGTGCAGCCATGCACCCGCCCCGATGGAGCAGCAGTCACCGTCACCGGTGACGACGAACACATTGAGGTCGGGCCTGCGAAATTTCACCCCGCAGGCTACCGGGAATGCCCGGCCGTGCAGGCTGTGGAAGCCGTACGTGTCCATGTAGTGGGGAAAGCGGCTGGAACAGCCGATACCGGAAACAAAGACCGTTTTCTCAGGTGGCAATTGTTCTTCACGGCATAATTTCTGTACTGCCGATAATACAGAGTGGTCGCCACAGCCCGGACACCAGCGTGCCGTGCCTTTTTTGTAATCGTCGAGCGTGAAGTACTTCTTGGGAGTCTCCAGATCAAGAATACATTCGGTATTCAATCCAAACATGGCTTTTGCTTTTAGAGGTTTACTTCTTTTTTGATCATCTGCAAAATGCTGCCCGGCCGGATCGGCTGCCCCTGTACGTTGGAGAAGCAGTCGATATCCACCAGCGTACTGGCGCGCAACAGCCAGGCCAGCTGAGAATACCGGCGGTTTTCCGGCGTGATGAGCGGTGCATTGGGGTCGTCGCTGTAATTGAGCTCTACTGTGACGACCTTTTTAAAGCGCTTGAAGATATCCTTCAGGCCAGGTTCCATCGGGCTGAGGAACCGCAGGTGGATGGAAGACACCTTGGCGCCCAGTTCCCGCGCTTGGCCTACCGCCTCTTCGATGGCGCCCCGGGTGGAGCCCCAGCCTACCAGCAACAGGTCGCCCTCTTCATCGCCATGTACGGTGGGCGGCTTGAGGGTGCGGCCAAAAGCGGCCAGCTTGAGGCTGCGCAGTGCCGAAGCCCGCTGGTTGATATCGGGGTCGTAGGTAACCTTGCCTTCTTCGCTATGCGCCAGGCCGGTCAGCGTGTATTCACCGCCGGGCTGCCCGGGTACCGGGCGCTTGCTCAGCCCCGTCTGCGGATCCCAGTCATAAGGCTTGCCGTCTTCCTTCCACGGGCTCTGGTCGATAGGTGGTGACAGCCATTCAGGCTGGAGGGCAGGCCGTGGGAACGGCTGCACGCCAGTGCCGAGGTTGGCGTCCGACAGCAGGATCACCGGTACGCGGAAAGCTTCGGCGATCTTGCGCGACAGGATGACGAACTGGAAGCATTCTTCTATGGTTGATGGCGCCAGCACGATCTTGGGTGTATCGCCGGGTTGGCCGTAGAGCACGGCCAGCAGGTCGCTTTGCTCCACCTTGGTGGGCAAGCCTGTAGACGGCCCCCCGCGCTGTACGTCGATGATCACCAGCGGCACTTCGGCCATAACGGCCAGGCCGATGAACTCGGTCTTCAGCGCAAGGCCTGGGCCCGAAGTGATGGTCACCGACGTTTTGCCGGCATAGGAAGAACCGATGGCAAAACCGATAGCGGCGATCTCATCTTCTGCCTGGTGGATGATGCCACCCGCTTTTTCGATATATTCGGCCAGATGGTGGGTCGTAGAAGTGGCCGGGGTGATGGGGTACATAGAACAGACCTCAATGCCTGCCGCGGCGATGCCGAAGCTCAGCGCTTCGTTGCCGTTCATGACCACCAGTTCCTGGCCCGTTTTCTGAGCGGGGATCTCGAACTGGAAGTCCAGGTTCTCTTCTGCCCAGTCATAGCCCGCCTTCAGCAGGGTGAGGTTGGTGTCGATGACCTCCTGCGATTTTTTGCGGAAGGTATGCCGCACCTGGGCTTCGCCAAGGCTCAGCTCGCGCTGGTAGATATTGCAGAGCATGCCCAGCACCCACATGTTCTTGCCTTTCTTGGCGTTGGGCGCCGACCGGAGGACCTCCTGCTCCATGGGGATCTCATATACGATGTACCCCCGGCGGCGGAAGTCTTCAATGGCCTCAGCATAACTGTCCTTTACCAGTTTGTTCCGGTCCTCGCCCCATTTGCTTTCGATCAGGAATAAGGTGCCTTCACGGTATGCTTTTTGCTCGATGCGGGCGTAAGGTACGACCTCATTGAAAGCCACGACCAGGTCGGCCTCGTCACCGGCATTGGTGATGGCCTTGGAACCCAGGCGGATGCGGATACCGGAAGCGCTCTCTTTAGTACGGGCCGGTGGCTGAATATCGGCGGGAATGATCTCGACAGTCCAAACGCCGTTGCCCATCTTGGCGGAAATGGCCCCGAAACTCTGGCCGGCTTTTTGCGCGCCTTCTCCGGAGTCGCTGACGATTTCCACGATGTGGCTGCGAAGCGTTTTCCTTTTGCTTGGCGTTTGCACCGGGTGCTCTAATTGTTCAGCGGTGTTCTTCATTGTATGACCTTTACGTGTTTAGGACGATGGTTCGAAAATGCTGACCGGGAAAAGGCAAAGCATCATAACTTTAATCGCCGGTTAGCCAATATGGAGCAATTTTATTTTTTATTCATTGGCCGACCAATGACAGAAATCAATTAAAATAGTGATGAACGTCATATAGTATAGATCAACTTGTATTTTCACTCACCAAAGCCAGAATGCTATGTCTGTTTTCTTTCGCTGTTATGTGTGCTCCATACTGCTGATTTTGGGCATACCTGCCTTGTTTGCCCAGAATTGTTATACTACTCCTGCCTTTGAAGTTTGGGTAGAGCAAGACGTGCCCTATGGGCAGGTGGAGGCCTATTGCGGGTTGAGCCAGAACCTTTCAATGGATATCTACCGGCCCGTAGGTGATGGCAACCTGTTGCGCCCGGCTGTGGTGCTGATCCACGGTGGGGCTTTCCTGACAGGCGACAAGGGCAGCTATGATGTTGCTGAAGCTGCCCGCGCCTTCGCTTCCAGAGGTTATCTGGCGGTGAGTATCAACTACCGGCTGGGGTTTCACAAATCCGTTTTTTACGCCAATGAGGCTACCAACTGCGCCTTGCTCGGCGCCCTGGCAGGTATCAACAACCCGCAATGCCTATATGCTTATGACAAAGAGGTGGTGCGTTCGTTGTGCAGGGGTGTGCAGGACGCCCGCGGAGCTATTCGGTTTGTGAAAAACCAGATCGATTCGGTGGATGTCGATAACGTCTTTGTCGGTGGCTCCAGCGCGGGTGGTTTTATCGCTCTGGCCGTAGGGTATATGGGAGAAGATGAATGGCCCGCTGATGCCGGGGCGCTTCCCGATATTTATGGTGGCATCCCTTTGGCCTATTGGGGATGCCATGCCAATGGAGCGTTGTGTAGCCTGGAGCGGCCTGCTCTGGGCCCGGCGCAGGGGGAGCTGAACCTCGGTGGGAATGACGCTTCCGTGAAAGGGGTGCTCAACATTTTCGGTGGCCTGCTCAGCCTGGGCTGGATCGATGAAGGAGAGCCGCCCTTGTATGCCTACCATCAGGACAAC
The DNA here is from genome assembly GCA_020636255.1 of Lewinellaceae bacterium. Taxonomy (GTDB): domain Bacteria; phylum Bacteroidota; class Bacteroidia; order Chitinophagales; family Saprospiraceae; genus JACJYE01. The sequence continues at coordinate 183,949 of JACJYE010000002.1, read as the reverse complement.
GACCTGGTATCGCCCTGTACCCAGGGTAAGCCTTTTGACGCAACACTGGCGCAATGCGTACTGAACGCCTGTAGCGCCATCCCCAATACATGGCCGGCATCTTACGGGTCGTGTGCTATTCAGGAATACCTGGACACTCTTGCCAATGCACCGGCTCACGAGGTTTGGATCGACAACTGCCCACTGCCGTCCTTCCCGTGCAGCTATTCCTGCCACGAAGTGACGATGGCATCCGTGAATCAGATCGTGGCCAATGCCGCTCAGTTCTGGAGCTGCCTCATCTGCCCGCCGGGGCCCGGGGGTTGCGTCCTGGTAGGCACGGCGGGCCATACCCGTAATAGCGCGGAAGCGATCAGCCTGGCGCCCAACCCGGTTCGTGGCGAGTTAAGGGTAACCCTGCCTGAAGGGCGGGACATCTGGAGGGTTGCTTTTTTTAACCTGGCGGGCCAGTGTGTGTTGCGTACCCTGTTAAGCGGAAGCACTACTTTGGATATTGGGGAGCTGAGCCCGGGCTTTTACCTGGTGAGGCTGGAACATGGCGAAAGCGCCATTACGAGAAAGATCGTGGTACGCTGGTGAAGCGGCCCTCGACAGATGTTTGTTTACAATGCCAGTAGATAGCTTACTATAGAGCTTTCAGGAAAAAACCCTGCGACGGAACAGGCGGAAAAGGCCTGCGAATACAAGCAAGTGAGCCAGCAGCGCCAGCGCCAGTTCCGGAATGCCGGCGCTTCCCGCATCGGCGGCGGCGAGGAAGCGGAATGTCCAGTACACCGGTATAATGCCCAGCACATGTTTGAATGCCGAGCCGATGAAAAAACCTGCGGCCGGCAGCAAAAGCACGAGGCTAATAACCTTGTATACCGCCAGCCCTTCCACTTTGTTCTGCGCAAAAGTGGCCATAGCCAGGGTGGCCAGCGGCGCCGTAAAGGCGTAGAGTAGGGCGCCCAGGATCGCCTGGGCAGGATGCAGATGGGCAATGCCCGATGCAGTCAGCATGAGCAAAGCGAAAACGAAGGCTGCGGTAGTACCTATAAACAAGCGGTAAAACAGGAAGGTATTGACGCCGATCGGCATGGTGCGGATAGCCGTCAGCGCTTCTTCATCCCGCTCATCGAGCAACATATAGGCAATGACACAGCCTATGCTCGACACCACCTGCAGCGTCATCAGCAGTAATACCAGGAACCGGTACGCTGTGATCACCGGGAAAAAACGCTCCAAGACAGGCAAAAAGAGAAAAACGGCAGCGAACTGAAAGGCAGGCGCTACCCAGAACATGAACCATAACATCTGTTCGCGCAGGATCATCCGGAAATCGAGGCTTATCAATCGCAGTAGTTTCAGCATGGCTTATTACATGTTTTGGCGTTTTAAAATGCGAATGGCCAGTAGATAGGCCCCTACATTCCATGCAGCCAGATATATAAAGGCATAAGCCAGCTTCCAGCCTTCAACTGGCTCAAAAGAAGCCTCAAGCAGTATGATGCTGGCCTGCGACGGTAAAAGATACCACCATAAGCTTTCGGTAATGCCGAAGTAATTCAGCAGGGGTAAGGCCATTGGTAATATGACCCCCACTGCCCGCAGGAGGTAATCGTTAAACGTCCGGCAATGCACGGCCACGCAGATGCCCAGCATGGTGAACATGGTGGCGCTCAGGCCAGCACCAGGCAGGAAATACCCGTAATGAAACCACCACCCATAAGCCGCCCACCCAATGACAAGGCTGCCCGCCAGCGCAATGGCCGACAGGGTGAGCACCTTGGAAAGCAGGTACTGCCAATGGCGCAAAGGGGTCACGTTGAGGGCCTGCAGGGTATTCTCGCTCTTTTCGAACAGATACAACGCGCCAACGAACATGAGGCCCAGGCCCATGGGGTCGTTGAATATGAGGAAAATGGCCAGCCAGTCATAATCTCCTTCCGGCAGATTGAGCATAATGAGTACGTATAACAGGTTGACGACAACGGCAGAAGCAAGGATGTTATACCTCACTTGCCTTATCAAGTCCCAGCGGATGGATATTGCCAGGTTATTCATGGTTACATGATTACAGGGTTATATTGTTGTGCTTCATCCCTTGCGCCTGCATCCTACCCCAGCGCCTTGCCCGTCACTTTGATGAATATTTCATCCAGGGTAGCCTCGCGGCTGTGAATGGCCTGCACGTAAGATTCCCGCAGTATGTGCAGGAAATCGGGGTTCTCGCCGAGGCCATCGAGTGGGAAGTCGCGCGCTTCGGCCCGCCCGTTCTGGTATTCTACCCGCACGCTGCGGTGGCCGTACTGTAGCTTCAGGGCCCGGGGTGAGTCGATGAGCTTGATCTCGCCGTCGACGATGAAGGCGACCCGCTGACAGAGTTCTTCAGCGTCCTTCATCTGGTGGGTGGTCAGGAAAATAGTTTTCCCCTGTCGCTGCAACTCCAGGATGATGTCTTTGATACGGCGGGCATTTGTAGGGTCCAGGCCGGATGTGGGTTCATCGAAAAAGAGGATATCAGGGTTGTGCATGAGTGCGCGAACGAAATTCAGGCGCATCTTCATGCCCTTGGAAAACTCGCTGGCCCTTTTGTCCGCATGTTCTTCCAGTCCCACCATGGCCAGCAATTCCATTGGGTCGCGAAGGGGGGCGCTGTAGAAAGCGCTGAAATACCTCAGGTTTTCCAGCGCGGTCAGCTTACCGAAATGGTTGGGTAGCTCAAAACCGACGCCGATGTGGTCGTAATAGCTTTTGTCCCAGGCTGACAGGGCCTTGCCCATCACAGTGGCTTCCCCGCTATACCCTTCCAGCAGTTTGATCAGTATCTTCTGGGTCGTGCTTTTTCCCGCTCCGCTGGGCCCTAGAAATCCAAAAGCTTCACCTGCAGGGATGTCGAAGTTGATGCCCTTCACCGCCGGAGCACCACTTCGCGGGTAGGTAAAGGATAGGTTGGAAACGGAAATCATGGTTTCAGGTTTTCACGCACAATTAAGGCATTATCAAGCAGAAAGCTGCCGGTATTCGGCCAAATGTTCCTGCGGTTTGACAAGCCTTGAGGTTGGGAGGTTGCAGGCAGGGAGGGGCCTTTCAAATAAATTTGAGGGCCACCCCATTACCCCATCTCCGCCGCTATTTCCCGCAACACACTTTCATCGACCACATGCCGCCCTTCAAAAGTATGTATCCGGAAGGCCAGGTTGTTGTCGCTGATCAGCTGCTGTTGTTCCTGCAGCCGCTCCTGGTTGAAGAAGGGGTCCTGTGTGCCGTATACGAAATGCAGGGCCTTGTCGGAGAAATACCCGGCCTGGGGCAGGTAGTGCAGGTCCTCGGGTATGGCGCCGGCCCACAGGATGAGCCGGTGGAAGCGCGGAAAAGCCCGCATTATCCATCGCATTTGCGTGGCGCAGCCCTGGGAGAAGCCCATGAGCATGATGCGCACATCCGGTGAACATAGGGCCACATATCGGTTGTAGAGTATGGAAAGGAAATTGGTGTAGTCGCTGATCTCTTCTTCCCGCCCCTCGCGGGTCATCCAGGAGGCCACAGGGTTGCCGCTGAAGCCCGTCCAGTAAAAGCGCGACAGGCCCTCCGGCGCTACGATGAGCGTGTCATCCGCTGCAATGGCCTCAAAGGTTTGTATGAAATCCCGTGCGAGCTGCCCGTAGCCGTGACAGGCGATCCAGAGGTAGCGCACATGAGGGCCCGCTTGGCCGAGGGTGCAATAACGAGCAGTACGCGGTACGGTGATGGTATGGAGGTGCATACTCAGCGATCATTCACTATTGCCTGCCGAAGATATCCTTCGGGCGGTTATCCAGGATGGGGGTAGGCCGGGGGGCTTCGTCGGATACCTGGTTGAATACTTTGTCGACGTGCATCCACAGGCCGTTCTGGAGGCGGTAGGCCTCATAGCTGCCATCAGGGTAGTTGGTCATGCCCTCGCCGTAGGGGCCGTTCATTGGGATGAGGTGGTCGAAAATAACCATCTCCAGCAGGCCGTCATAATTGCAGTGCGTGCTTACCTCGGCGGAGTATTCCAGCATCACTCTGTTTTTGCGTTGATTGCCTTCCTTGACGAATACCGGCGCGCCAAAAACAGGGCCGTCGTCCTGGAATCGCAATACGTCGATCAGCTTGCGCTTGCGGAAAAAGCTGTCGCCGTCAAAGCCGAACAGCAGGTAGGCCTTGCTGCCGTCGGGCGTATCAAACCCGAGCAGGTTGTAGTAAACCGCACCGTACCAGTTTTCTGGAGACAGAACTGCAGATTCAGCATCTTCGATCTTAAAGGAGCGGTCGATCAGCGGGTAGAGCTTCAGCTCAGGGCTGTTCATCTGAATAGCGCCGTAGTAGCGATAGTCGTTTTCATCGACGTAGAGCTGCCACGTAAAGATGCGGAAGCTGCTGTCCTGCGGGTATTGGATGGAAACGGGCCTCAGCTTTTCGAAGGGGTACTCAAAGGAGTTTTCCACCTTCAGGGCCTTGACCAGGCGGGGGATCATCTCCCGGCAGGCGCCGAAGCGATGCTCAGCTATCGAGTCGTTGACCACCGCATAGGCCAGCAGGCCCAGCGTATCTTCCATCTCCTGGAGAAAGGCCAGCCCGGGTTCATCTATCGTTGAAGATTGTTGTGCACGGAGGGGCGCCACGGCTGTCAGTGCCACGGCAAAGAGTATTAACACCAGTTCCTTCATTTTCGGCCGTTTTAAAATGGTTAAACGAAAGGGTAGGGGTGCTTATTTTGTGCCGGATGCCATAGCTCTGATGCGCCGGCGCCCTATTTTCCGTACAACGCCTTTCCTGCTGCCTCGTATTTGTCCCCTTCGGCCCATTGGGGGCGTTCCTGCTCATCGGCGATGAGGCGGGCCATGCGGGCGAAGGCCTGGCTGTACTTGAGCAGGTAGTCAAAATCGATGGTGTCGGGATTGTCGGCCACCTGGTGGTAGTATTTCCCGATCTGCTCGTCGAAGCTGGTCATACCCGGGCTGATGGTCATGGCGGGAACCCCTTTGGCGGCGAAGGAAACGTTGTCGGAGCGGTCGAACAGGCCCTGCTCCGGAGCGGGGTTGGGGAAGACGTCCAGCCCGAAGACGTGCGCGCCCGCTTCGATCAGCTGGTCGGTACCTGTACGGCCGAAACCAATAGCGGAAACATACGACACGTCGTTATATCCGGCCCCGTCGGTGTTCAGGTTGAAAACGGTTTGCTTCAGCGGAATAAGCGGATGCGAGGCGTAGAACTGGCTGCCCAGCAGCCCCAGTTCTTCCCCCGTGAAGGCCAGGATGAGCACCGAGCGGCGCGGTGGGTGTTCGGCAAGCGATTTGGCGGCTGCAAGCAGTGCGGCCACCCCCATGGCGTTGTCGCGGCTGCCGTTAAAGATACTGTCTTTGGCGGAGTAGGCCCCTCCGCCATTCTTCCCGGTTCCGACGTGGTCGTAATGGGCCGTAAGCACCACGTATTCATCGCGCAGCTCGGGGTCGCTTCCCGTGATAATGCCGGCCACGTTCTGAGAGGGCGCCAGGCGGTGTTTGTAACCGCTGCTGCTCAGCTCCACTTTGAGCTTTTTGCCTTCCTGCAGCTTTTGGATACTACCGTCGTTTTGCTCTTTCAGCCAGCCATAGGCCAGCGTGTTTTCAGCTGCAATGCCCTGGTTCTCTGCCAGGCTGAGGTTCTCTTTGTTAAAATAGGAGCGGAAAAAGGCCCATGGGAACTGCAGGCGGTAGAGCTCGATCAATGCGGCGGCTCCCTTTTCCTGCGCTATCTCACGCTTTTTCCGCATGGCCGTAAACACGGCCATGGGGTCGTCGCCTTCCGGCGTGCCGGGCAGCACGATCACGGCCTTGCCTTTCACATCCAGGCCTTTGTAGTCGTCGTAGCCGCTCTCGGGGTCGGCCCAGCCATAGTTGGCGAAAACAGCTTCGGTTTTCAAGCCGTCTACGTTGCCCGTCATCATAAACAGGCCCTCGCCCTGCTTGTACTCCGTATTGCTGAGGATGAAAGCCGCCTCTGTGGGCGGCGTGGTGGCCTCGAAATCGGCTTTCTGGTAAAAGCCCTCCTGGCCCGGAGGCGGCGTAAGGCCCATTGCTTCCAGTTGTACGGCGATATAACGGGCGGCGATGTTGTTCCCCATCTCGCCGGTGCGGCGGCCCTGCAGCTCGTCGGCGGCAAGGAAACGCAGGTGGGCTTCCAGCTCCTGTTTTTCGAGCTGGAATTCGGGCATTGCCTGGCTGTTTTGAGCCTGAAGAGCAGTAGTGGAGATGAATAGAAGAAAGAGAAAAAGGGTGTTAATCCTGGCTGCCATTTTTTGCATTTTTTCCTGTTTAGTAACCATCAAAAAACAAGTTCGATGATTTTGCGATGTGGCGCAGGCTGGAAGCTTTGGATAAGCTGTAAGACAAACCACATCGCAAATGGGTACAGGGTTTCATCAAAGCTTGAAAATTAGGAATAAGTGCGCTAAAGGCGGCAGGAAATCTGCGGAAAGTTCAGCTGAGCCGACGATCAGAGGCTGCCGGCCTATGAAAGGAAAAATGTTTATTTTGAAATACTGGCCGAAAGCCCGTATTTTTGAAGGAATTATATCATTTGTTCCGAACTGTCGTTTTGATGAAGCAGCCTTTACTTATCTTTTTGCTGCTCTTTTCCTTCCTTACCGCTTCGCAGGCCCAGTACCTGATGGAGCGCCGTGTCAGCCTTGATGTGGAAGGCCTCAGCCTGGAACAGGCCTTGTACCAGCTGGCTGACGCAAATGATATCCAACTGTCATTCAGCAATGATATTCTTCCCGACCGTCGGGTCTCTATGCACGTTGATGGGGTTAGCCTGAAGGTGGTGCTGGCGCAGTTGCTGCAGCACTCTGCCCTGAAATTCCAGGAGGTCGGCAACCAGGCCGTGATCTTTCTGCCACCGGATACGAACTTTACCATTAGCGGCTTTCTGGAGGATGCCAGGACCGGAGAACGCCTTGCCGGCGCTAACGTCGTGGAGTTGAATACAGGCCGGGGCACAGCTTCCAACGAATACGGGTTTTACAGCCTTACCCTTCCAGCCGGGCGGGTGGTGCTTTCCTATTCCTACCTGGGGTATGAACCCCGGGTAAAGGAGTACGTCCTGAACGAAAGTATACGGGCCAGCTATGCCCTGAGGCCTTCCCTGACCCTCGAACCCGTTGAAGTCGTGGCGCCGCGTGTCGGCGGCGTAACAGGGACGCCGGCTCCCGGCACAGGCCAGGAGATCGACGTTTATGAACTCGAACACCTGCCTACCCTGGGCGGCGAATCGGATATCATCCGCCTTTCCCACTTGCTGCCCGGCGTACAGACCGGCACCGACGGCGTCGGCGGGCTTCACATCAGGGGGGGCGACAACGGGCAGAACCTCATCATGATCGACGGGGTGCCGGTTTATAATATCTCCCATGCCGCCGGCCTGTTTTCCGTATTCAATTCTCAGGCTATACGCTCGGCACGCCTCATCAAAGGCGGTTTTCCTGCCCGTTATGGCGGGCGGCTTTCTTCTGTGCTGGATATCCGCACCAGAGAAGGCAACAGCAAGGAATTTAGCGTTCGCGCCGATGTGGGCATGCTTTCAGGGCGTTTCCTGGCGGAAGGGCCCATCGTTCGGGGCAAGAGCAGCTTTTTTGTCTCCGGGCGCCGCTCTCTGGCCGACTGGTACCTGCAGCCGCTGACCCGGGGGCTCAAAGAAGAGAAAGGGGAAGATGGTTTTATTGGCTACCGTTTCTACGACCTCAATGCCAAGCTCAACTACGAGCTGTCGGGCAACGACCATCTCTACCTGAGCTATTATTCCGGCTCTGACCGCTATACGAACCAGGGGCAGGCATCGGATACGCTCTCCGTCGGTGAAACCACCCAGCCGGAGCCTTCGGTATACCGTTTCGACAGGAAGTACGACGATGCGGTGCGTTGGGGCAATACGGTAGCTTCCCTGCGATGGAACCACCTGTTCAACGACAAACTGTTCGCCAACCTGGCCCTTACCTACAGCTCCCTGGATGTCGACATCCGCTACTTCTCAGCGGATTCGCTGGTACAGCTCAACACGGGGCAAACGGTGAACCGGCTTTTCGACCTGGGCCATTATTCCAGTGATATCCGGGATATAGGCGGTAGGTTGGATTTCGACTTCATGGCCATTCCCGGGCACTATATCCGCTTTGGCGCCAACCTGGCCCACCATGATTACCTGCCGGGCCTGCTGGCCGGTACGGGAGAGAAGTCGGGCAATGGCGAGATCGACAGCCTGCCGCCTATCACGGAATCCAACCCTCGGGCTACGGCTATGGAGTACTCCGTGTATGTTGAGGATGAATTCCGGCTCGGTAGCCGGTTATCGTTCAATGCGGGCCTGCACGCAGCGGTTTTTGCCACCCCCGGCAAGGCCTACCCTTCTCTGCAGCCAAGGTTGCTGGCCACCTGGCAGCTGTCGAAACGCCTGAGCCTGGAAGGGTACTACAGCCTGATGCAGCAACCCGTTCACCTTTTATCCAACTCGGCGATAGGCCTGCCTACGGAATTGTGGGTGCCTTCTACCGATAAGGTGGGGCCCCAGGAAGGCTGGCAGTCAGGCCTTTCGGCCGACTGGGCTTTCCGGCAGGGGTGGTCATTGGAAACGGATGGGTACTACAAATCGATGGACAACCTGCTGGCCTACTCTGAAGGTGCATTATTCCTCAACGACTGGGAAGATAACGTCACGGCAGGCAACGGCACGGCCTACGGTATGGAAATGCTGCTGCGCAAAAGTGGCGGCAAGCTGAGGGGCTGGGCAGGTTACAGCCTGGCATGGGCCGACCGGCAGTATGCCCAGGTCAATAATGGCCAGCCTTATCCCTATAAATTCGGGCGGCGGCACGAGTTTAAAATGGCCCTTATGTACCGCATTCACGATTGGGTGAACCTCTCCGCCAACTGGGTGTATAGCACCGGCTTCGCTTTCAGCCCGCCGCTGGGCCAGTACGAGGTCGTCATCCCGGGTGTCGGCACGGTGCAGGCAGTCGATTTCGGTAACAAAAATGCTTACCGGATGCCGCCTTACCACCGGCTGGATGTCGGCGCCAATTTTTATTTTGAAACGGACAGCCGCCTGCGCCATACGATCAACGTGGGCGTTTATAACCTCTATAACCGAAGAAACCCACTCTATTACGACCTGCGCTCCAAATATGTCGAAGAGAACGGTAAGGCCAAGGCACAGAAAGAATTTGTGCAGGTCTGGCTCATCCCAATGTTGCCATCTTTAAACTATTCAATCCAATTTTAGTTGTATATTTGTTTGCAATCAACATCGGGCGTATGTACCGGCGACTTTACTTACTCATCTGTATTTCCTTTCCACTCCTTTTCACGGCCTGTGAAGAGCCTGCTCCTTTGGACCTGGGCCAGGAAACACCCCAGTTGGTCGTCGTTAGTAATTTTACGCAGGACCGCGCCGTGCAGGTCGTCGTTTCCAAGTGGCAGCCCATCCTCGAATCCCGCGATATAGAATATGTCCTTAACGCCACCGTGGAGATCTATCAGGGCGATACCTTTCTCGAAACCCTGCAGCTGATAGACCCCAAACAAGCCTCCGAATTCCCGTATTATGCTACCGCCAGCCTGGTGCCGGAAGCCAATGTGGATTATACGATCAAGGTCAGTGCTCCGGGTTATGAACCCGCCATGGCCAAGAGCAGGATACCGGCTTCTACGCAAATACTTGCTGCGGAAGTGAGCGGGCTGCAGTTGGAAGACGAGCCTGAAGACAGCCTGTTCATCATGGCCTACAACCTGCGGCTGAGTTTCGAGGGGCCAGGCGAAGGGCCCAATTTTTACCACATCAACCTGATCCAGCAGATCTTTACCTACGAGGCTATCGAGGCCGATACCCTGATCACCGGCCAATACCTCCTGCCGATCATGTTTGACCCACAGGACAATACTAATTTTCAGGTAGCCCATATCAGTGGCGGGCTGCTGCTGAGCGATGAGGCTTTCGGCAGCAAATTCGTCGATTTTGATGTCCCGCTGCGGATCACCCTGAAGCGTGGCCAGGAAATGCTCGGCAAGCTCTTCGTCGACCTTCGCACCGTCTCAGAAGAATACTACCGCTATTTTGCCGCCCTGAGCCGCCAGCGGCAATCTTCCGGTTCTCCCTTCTCCGAACCCGTCATCCTGTTCGATAATATCGACGGGGGGCAGGGCATCTTCGCCGGTTATAACAGCTTCCGCGATTCACTGAACATCCAGTACTGACCCCCGCAGAACGATCCCGTTACTCCGGCCTTACTTTTTTTATAGCGCCTAAGAGGATATGCCTCAAAAAAAAATCCGCCTTCCATAGGGGGCAGCTAAATTATTAGTGTCTTTTCATGTAAATGTCCCGAATAAAAAAAAGCCGGGCTCTGAGCTATGCAACCCGGGCGGTATTAATCTGGCGCTGCCATAAAAATGCAATGTTATGAATGCGGAATTTAAAACATCCTTTATCGATCTGTTCCCCCTTTTTTCCGTGCTCTCTGCCGACGATAAAGCCCGGCTGGCCGAAATGATGGAGTATAAGGTCAAACCCAAGTATAGCTTTATTTACATGCCCGGTGAACCTTCGGACCACCTCTTTTTCCTGGCTAAAGGGACCGTCAAGATCGGCACCCATTCCAGCGACGGCAAAGAGATCATCAAGTCGCTCATCCACCCCACCGCCATGTTTGGCGAACTCGGGCTGATCGGCGAACAACACCGCTCCGATTTCGCCCAGGCCCTAAAGGAAGATGTCCACCTTTACCAGCTTCGGGTGGAGCACCTCAAAGTGCTTATGCGCAGCAATTTCGAACTCTGCACCCATATCATGAACCTCTTCGGCGGCCGGTTGATGAAAGCTGAACACAAACTGGAATCCCTCATATTCAAAGATGCCCGGACCCGTATCATCGACTTTATTAAGGAATCAGTAGATAAGCGCGGCCGCCGGGTAGGCTACGAAATGTTGCTGAAGCACTCCCTGACCCACCAGGATATCGCCAATATTACCTGTACCTCGCGACAAACGGTTACCCTGGTGCTGAACGAATTGAAAAAATCGGACCTGATCTATTTCAACCGCGGCAAAATTCTGGTGCGCGATATGGGCCGGCTAGGATAATAACAAACAAAGGCAGCAGCGGCGGAGCCACTATCTCGCCCAAAGGGTGTAGGAACTCAGCCACGGGCATCGCCCGTGGGGAAAGGCAGCAGCGGCGGAGCCACCGTATCTCCATTCAGTTAATATCCATCCTGATGCGCCATTCTTTGGGCAGGTAGTTGTTGAGGCGGTTGGCAAGGCCCTTGGCCCAGCCCAGGCCGAGGCCCTGGTAGCTGGCCAGCATCCAGCCCATAGGCTGATGGGGCAAACGGATATTTTCCTTTTTCAGGAATAAGAGCGCTGTATCCCGATCAAGCGCTACCCGGGGTATGCCGGCCGCAGCCAGCGGGCTGAGGGCAAGCGCATGGGCCGGCACAAAATCCTTGTTCTTAAAACTTCCGATCTCCGTACCCATCTGAACCCGTCCCAAAGCCTGGCTCAGGAAGCGGGCCTCTTCCTCCAGTGTTCGGGGAATGGCTACGATCATGCCGTTTTTGTTTTCGAAAAAGGCCAGCGCGGCAGTATCCCGCACCCATGGCTCCAGGCGCTCAATAACCGGCCGCGAAAGTAGCGCCAGGCCAGTTGGCGCTTTGTCCTTAAGCCGGGGCATCTGGAATGCCGGCCCGGGCGGGCGGCGGAAAGCTGCCAGGTAGAACCCTTCACCCCGTACCCGGTGGGGGTAGAACTGATACCCCCATTCCCGCTCCACAATATTCCACTCGGGATGCAATTGCAGCCGAAGCGGCTCCACCCCAAACTGATCGGCCAGCCAGGCGGCGTTCTCTTCATTTTCAAACCGGTTATAGGTACAGGTGCTATACAGCAATATCCCTCCCGGCTCCAGCAGGGCCACTGCGTCGGCCAATATGCGCTTCTGCCGCCCGCAGCAGAGCTGCACATTGTCGGGCGACCACTCCCCAACCGCATCGGCATCCTTGCGGAATAAGCCTTCCCCGGAACAAGGCGCATCTACGAGCACCAGCCCGAAATATCCCTGAAGCGCCCCGAAAGCACTACTGTCCAGATTGCTGCTGAAGATGTTGGCCGCCCCCCATCGCATGAGGTTCTCCCGGAGGATCTGATAACGCGGCCGGATGACTTCGTTGGCCAGTAAAAGGCTGCCCCGGCTCAGGGCCGATTGCAGCAAGGTTGTTTTTCCTCCGGGCGCCGCGCAGAGGTCCAGCGCCCGCACGAAGCGGCCCGCCGGGACGAGCTGGCGCACCGCTTCTCCTACGAACATAGAAGAGGCTTCCTGTACATAGTACGCTCCGGCGTGAAAGGCAGGGTCAAGGGTGAATACCGGGCGTGTGGATAGATATACTCCGTTGGGTTCCCATTTTACTTTATCAATATTTTCCTGCCAATTAATATTTTTTAAAAGATTGAAACGGATACTGGTAGGGGCAGGGGAGGCGAGGGCATTCAGGAAAGCGGGCCATTCGTCACCCAACTGAGCTTTTATCTGTTCGGTAAAGTCTGGCGGCAGTATCATTGGATGGCGATCTTTTGGCTAAGGATGCCGGCATCGGTGATAGCCTGTAAGAAATACAGGCCCGGAGGCAGGCCGGCTATATCTATTTCCTCTGTTTTTTCCGGCCGGGCCTTTTTATACAAGAACTTCCCGTCCAGGCTCAGCAAGGCCAGGCTTTGGGTAAGGGAGGGGCATTCTACCCATAGATGGCCTGAAGCGGGATTGGGGAAGGATTTGAGCGCAGTAGGCAACTTGGCGGGGGGAGGAGAAGCCGGGGTGGGGGCCAGGCTGAACAGCGGTATCTCCGTGGTATTGAGCACCATGCGCTTTGCCGGGGATGTTTCGTCATAAAGGGAAACGAATACGACGAGTTTCAGCCGCTGGTGGTTCCAGGCCCAGGAAACCGGGTAATCGTAATGGTGTTGATAGGGGATCCCGGTTTCGGGTACTGGCGGGAAAACACCGGTTGTGCCCCAGGCGCCGTCCAGAATATCGCGGATGACGTGCCGGTGGGGGTAAAAATAGATGGGGTGCCCCAGCCCGTAGAGCGGGTGGCCTTCCACTTCGTTGTAGTAGTTGGACTGGTCGTAGCCCCAGCCGGCGTGGATGACGGAGTCTTCGGTGGCCATCACATTGAGGTGCAACTCGCCTTGCGGCGGCGGCGTTTCGAAGATAGCCGTGACATCGAGGCTAAGGCTCCGTGAGAAGCCGTCGTAATGGCCGTTGAGCCCGATCTGGACATAAGCGGGTGTTTGCATTTGCTCCAGTAAGCGTTCTTCCCACTCGCCCGGCAACAGGGCCATCTCACTGTCAGAAGGCCCCTGTCGATCGATAATACCGAGCGGAGTGCCCGGCAGGTTGAAGGCGTTTTTCCATTCCGTGCTTTGCGGCAGGCCCATGGCGTCCACCTCACTATGGTGAAAAACGAGCACCAGTTCCGGATACTGGGCTGCCAGTGCTTCTGCAACCAGATGCCCGTTGGGGCAGGCGCCGCAGAAGGCGGAGGTGTATTTTTCGAGCAACACCCGCTTCTGGCCCCAGGCTGATAGGCTGGCACACAGTAGCAGGAATAGGAACGTACGCTTCATGTCGGAATAGGATTGTGCAGCAAATATGCGAAAAATATAGCGGAGCTTGAGCAAAGAGAGTACCGTGACATGGGCTTGTTTCGTGTAGTTTGTGCTGTTTTTCGAGCTTATCCCGCCACCCGAAAAGGTAATTCGAAATATTTAACTATTATTTCATTTTAACCGTTAAGCATAAGAGCTCCAAATAATCTATTTTCCAGCCAAAAGGCATGTCAGTTACTTCTCATCCCGAAATCCCCCTGTGGATACAGAATCGCATTGTTGGATTTTTCAACTGGGCCCGCAACGTGGATATGATCCTTGACGGCACCATCCAGGACGACCCTTCCGATGGCCCGGGCAGTACGATGGGCCGTACCCTTGCCGCCCGCATCCTGCGCGAACGCAACGGCCTGCCGGGCCGTCGGTTCACAGATCTGGAACAGATCGACAGTATCCGCGGTGTAGGCCCTGGTACGATCAGGGATCTCGTATACAGCTTTGGGGCCAGCGCCGACGAAGTTTTCAGAAAGGCTTTGTACGAGAGTGGTACTATTTACATGGAAAACTGGCCGCTGGAATATTTCCGATTCACGATCGATGATCAGCAAGAATTCGTTTCTATTGCACAGGATAATGAAAAACTCCGCCAATTTGTAGTGGAGAAAGTTGATAATGTATGCCGGGAGCGAGCAGTAGCCTCCGAAAAATGCGAGGCCATGCTCACGGAGTTGAGAACGGCCTACATCGATGAATACAGCAACTCTACGCCTATTGCCGGTTACGCTCTGGCCTTGTGGTTTTATGATTTTGACGCCGACAACTGGTTCTCGTGGGAGCAGATCCAGGAGCAAACCATAGCTTATTTTGACCACAACTCGAATACTTATCCCTGGTTCATGAGCCTTAACCTTTTCAAAGGTTTCCGCAACCGAGGTATCATTTCTCCTGGTATATGCCCAGCCTGCCTGCCAGTGGTGGTGAACTGGGCGGAGCAAGCTGTTACGTTTTGGGTTTCTGCGCTGTATGATTAGAAGTTTTCTCTCTGATCCTGTTTAATGGATCAAATGCTACTCTCCGTTCAACTTCCAGTCGTACTCCAGGTAGCCCACCTTGGCATTGGCTGCTATGGTGGCTTTGGCATACCGGTTGAGGAAAGGGATGATGCTGCCGAAATCCCCGGCATACCACTCGAATATTTTAGATAGCTGTACGGATTTAACGTTGAGCCTGTTGTAGTGCGGGTTATTGATGAAGTTTCGTGCCCGCTGATCCAGATAGGCCTCGAGCTTGTCGGCTGTCCAGGCCTTGTTCAGCAAAGGCGGGCAGGAAGCGGCTGCGCAGTTGATGGCAAAGTGGATGCGCGGCTCGTTGAACTGCTTGCGGATGATGTCGTTCTCGATCTGGTTGAGGGAAAGCGTTTTGTCGCCCAGCTTTATCCACTGTACATCCCAGGGGTTGCCGTTGTCAATATCCCGGATACTGCTCAGCGGGTAGTGATCCAGGATGAGCTTTACGGTGAAGGCGTTGTATGCGTTGATCCAGTAGGCGAGCTGTTCGTCGCGGCTCCAGTTTTTGTTGGCCGGGTGGGCCGCCAGTTCATGCAGGTAGCCCTCGAGTTTAGCCTTTTCGGCAGCCAGGCCTTTATAGCCGACGCGGCCGTCTGCCGATACGTATTGCTGTAACAATTGATCCCACTGCTGATGGCTGGGATGTGCTACGGCGGATGCCGGGCCCGGGAGGGCATCCTGTGCCGGGCTATGTAAAAGGCCCGGCCATGGCATCAGGGTAAACAACAGCAGAGCGCATAACATTTTCATCGAATGGCGGTTTTACAGCATAACTGCTATTGCCCGCGTTCTGTTGCCCGTTTTCCACGCTAAATCTGTTCCTGCCCGGACAATCCAGGCTCATTTCTCCATGATCAGATCTACCATCTTATTCCTGAATTCCAGGAATACCGGCTTCAGGCCGCTGTTGGCGTCCGTGCCGTAATTGACCAGGTAGGCGATGGTAATGTCCTGGTTGGGGAAGTAGTAAAGGTCGGCGGTATAGGCCAGGTCGCGGCCGCGGTGGCCCAGGCCGAATTCGTCCGGCGCCCGGCCGATGAAGTCTTTGTTGACGGTGATGCCAAAAGCGCGGTCGTTATCGTATTCCCGTTCGGTATATGTAAGCATGGTTTCCAGGCTTTCCGGCTGTAGCAGCGTCTTTTCCCGGAACAGGGCTTCGATGAACACCTGCAGGTCAAAAACGGTGGAGTAGAGCCCGCCATAGCCGTTGCCGCTGCCGGTATTGAAATTAGACAGGTTCAGGATGGTGCCGTTGTTATAGAGGTCGTAATAGCCCTGAGCGGTGAAAGGGGGCAGGGCCTCATGCCAGTGATAATAGGAATCCTGGAGCCCCAGCGGATCCAGGATCTTCTCCCGTAGCAATTCAGCATGCGAACGCCCTGTGGCGGATTCGATCACCATAATGGCCAGCAGCAGGTTGGTATTGGAATAGCTCACCCGTTCGCGTACCGGAAAAACCGCAGGGCCGTTGTAGATGTATTCCAGCAGTTCCTCCGGTTTCCAGAACTTTGAAGGGTCGTTCAGTACGGCCAGATAGAAACCGTTGTCCTCGATGACATCGGGAATACCGCTGGTGTGCCGCAAGAGGTCTTCCATCGTAGCCTGTCCGGCGTTGGCCACTTTTTTCGTGATCCGTTTCGGCAGCCATTTCGTCAGCGGGTCATCAAGCTCGAAATAACCTTCCTCTACCAGCTTCATCGACAAGGCGCCAATGAACAACTTGGTGATGCTGGCCACCTTGGATACATGGCAGGCCCGCATCGGGATCTGCCGTTCGATGTCCGCCATGCCGGCCGCTCCGGCCCAGGTGCCGTACTGGTCGCGCACCAGCATCGAAATACCGGGGAGGCCTGCTTTGGTATACGTATCGATCATGTTCTGATATGCCGCCGCGTTGGGATGGCCCGAATGATCTTCCACAGTGCACTCAGAAGTGGGGCCGATGACGTCGTCCCGGCATCCCCAGAAAGGGAGCAGGAACAGTATGCTGATGAGGGTACGTTTTTTCATGATAACTGTTTTTTGGAAGCCGGTACATTGCCCACTGGTTCACTGCATAACCGGTAGCGCCACACCCAGGTGCAGCGCTGTATTTGGCAATACAGGGACGTATTCGTTGACAAACGGCACCTGGATGTAAAACCGGTATAACAGGAAGATACGCGGCGCCCGTGGCCCCTGGAAGGCGTATCCCATGCCGATGGCCAGGGACGCCATGCCTTGTGGGCGCCCCAGGTTCGTTCTCTCGCGATACGCCCCTTCTTCATCCAGTTCGTAGATCTTTGAATCCGGAATGGAATGCAGGTAACCCAGCCCTAAGCGGGCTTCTGCGTCGAGCTGGTTGCGGAAAAGGTGGCGATAGCCGGCTTCCGAGTAAAGTTGAATGCTGTGAAGGGCATACTGGTGGTAGTGGTAGGCCAGGTTGGCCGTTTGCAGCCATCGGCCGTGCGCCGTGCGCCGATAGTAAAACTCGGTGCCTACCGTTAAGCCCGGGTGTACCGGCGTGCCCCAAACGCCGAGTTTGCCGGCGCCGGGAAGTAGCGTGGCGTTGTTGTAGACGCTCAGAACAACGGGGCTCTTCAAGGTGTCGCCCGCCCACGTGAGGGCAGGTACCAGGCACACCACGCAGAATAGGGCATACTTGCGCATTGGTTCTGGTTTTGTTTATTTCGAGAAGTTGCCCCCTTTCTCAGCAGAACGCAATGATATGTATCAATTGGAGAGCTTATTTTTTGAACACTACTTATGTATCAATACTCCTGTTTTTTGATCGTTCTTACCCGTTGTTCGAACATCCGGGCTTCTTCTTCCACCTGCAGGATAAAGCCGTTGTCGCCGATGGCGCCGAGTACGGCTTCCATCTCTTCGGCATTGTCGTATGTGGACTGCTGGAAGGGGTTGTTGAAGTCTTTTTCCCGGCTTTCCAACGTTCGCCTGGCCATCAGGTGGGCGGTAGCGGCGGCCTCATCCAGCCAGCCAGCCCATTGCCCCTCCGAGACTTCGCCCGGCTGTAAATCGTACAGGGCCAAAAGGCTGGCGAAGGCATGCTCCGCATGGTGCAGCGGGTACTGTTGCTGGAGCTGGCGATACTGGCTATGCATGGTATCCCAGGAGGGGATCTCTCCGCTTTCGGCCTTGTCGAGCAGTTCGCCGAGGCTGGAGCGCCGCACGAGCTGGCCTCCGAGGTTGTCCCAGGGCTCCAGCCGGCCTCCGGCGAGGGCTTCTGCCAGCTGGGCCCATTTCCGCTTGTTTTCTGTTTCCGCAAATTCCAGCAGGCTTTTTACCGCATAGTAATGCAGCATTTCGCGGTAGGCAGCATAGGCTTGCCGGGCTTTCAGTATCCTGACGGGCCGGCGCCCGTTTTCCATGTTCCTGCCCTGGATGTCCAGTTTGTCTGTAGCTGCCGGGCCGTCGAGCAGCAGGCGCCGTCCCAACCCCCGGAGCTCATCGCCGGGGAGGGCAGGGGCGCCTTCCTGTGCCAGGTAAGCCTCGGCAGCAGCCGCCTCCAGCAGGGCCAGCCCGTCGAACATCTCGTTGGCCGTATCGGGCGCCAGGAAGTCGAAAACGATGGCCTGGGATCTCATGTGGCGCTTGTCGCGGTCGGCGAATTTCCAGGCATTGCGGGCCAGGGCGTACATATTGTACAACCACCAGTAGGCAGGCAGCACCTGCAGGCGATCTTCGCTCTCGTTGTTGGACACCAGGGCGAAAGGGTAAGGGATGTTCAGCTCCGCCGGGTAATCCCCTTTTGCCAGCAGGCAGAAGGAGGCGAACCGGGAGTTGTGCTTCAGGCTGACGCACAGGCCAGGCCAGAAGCCCCGTCCCGCGACGATCTCGCCATCCACGCCCCGGGAATTGTGGTTGGAGCCTATGGTGGCGCCGGCAGCAATATTGCTTTGCCCCAGCACGCTGGCCGCCACCAGAAAGGAATTGTTGTGGTGTTGCTCGTGGGCTGGGAAGATGAGCGAATTCAGCACCTCGCAGCAGGATATGGTGGAGTTGTCGCCCAGGTAGGAATTGATCAGGCGGGCGCCGTACTTGAGCGTGGTATTTTCACCCATCACGAAACGCACGGCCTTTACCCCGTAAAAAGACCGGCTGCCGTACCCCATGATCCCGTTGACCATCTCCACGCCTTCACCGATCTGCGAAGGTGCTTCGGCGCTGCTGTTGATGGTCAGGTTCTTCAGTTTGTTCCCCCCTTTGATGTAGGCGTCAGAGCCTACCTTCACATCCTTCAGTATGCGGGTGTTCTTGATCACCGTGCGGTCGCCGACCGTGCCGTAATATCCCCGCCGGGTATCGGACCTGGCTTCGGCCATCTCCTGGAAGCGCTGTATGAGCCGGCGCCGGCCCCGGAACTTGGACCATAGCCATGCATCGGCAGGCAGCATACCCTCAAAGGCCAGTACGCTGCGCCGGCCATTCTCGTTGCAGATCTCCAGCCATACCCGCACGTCTTCCTCTTCTCCTTCCTTCAGGATGCCGTTGCCGAATTTGGAATGGTTGGTCGTATGCATCTCGTTGATGTTGAACAGCATCACTTCGTTGCCTATGATGTAGTGGCCCAGGTAATCCACATTTTTGACCGCGACGTTGTCGCCGATGTCGCACGAGACGATCGTACTGTTGTACAGGCCTATCGGCAACTTCAGCTCGTGGTGTTCGAGGTAGAAGGGTTGCAGCGCGCCGATGCGCACCCGGCCATGGAACTGGCAGTTGCGCACCAGGCGTGGGTCGAAGGTGTCGCTGACCAGAATGTCATTCCACTCGTCGGCATGGTTGGCGTTCTTGACCAGCACTTCGATCTCGTAGGCTTTCAGGCTGCGGTAGGCGATGCGGCCCGCCGACTGCTGCTCGCGGATGTAATATTCGTCTTTGCCCTCGGGTAGGTAAGGCGGAGCGATGAAGCCATAACCCAGGCGGTGAAGGGGTTTCTGGAAGATCTTGTCCATCGTGTTGGTTTGTAGGCCGGAAACGCAGGGCGGTGGTTGAACCACGGAGCACCCGTTTCCCTCAATACGCGTTGATCATTGCTTTTGTTTCGAATACCTGCCCGTCGACCACCAGGCTGAAATAATAAAGCCCACGCCCTTGTCTTTGGTTCCAGTGGTTGTACACTACTTCGTGCAAGCCTGGTTGTAAATCAAGAGGATACCGCGCCAACTCCCGGCCCTGGGTATCCGTGATCAGCAGATATGCCTCGCTATGTATGATGGGACGTTCGACAAAAACGCCCAGCGTGGTCACTTCATCGAAGGGGTTGGGGCGGTTTTGCAGCAGGGCCGCCGCTTTTTCCGGAAGGGAAAGGCCGGTGGTGCCGGTCGTGAAAAAATCGAAAACTTCATTGCTGAACTGGCTCTCGATGCCGTTGCTGTCTACCGAGCAAACGGTGAGGTAGTAAGGGGTGCCAGGCAGGAGCGAAAAGAGCGAATCGGCCGTTTGAGTAACCGTCAGCAGCGTATCGAAGTAGTTGCCGCTACCGAAGGTGCGGATGCCGATGCGGTAAAGCCCGTAATTGTCGGGATCGTCAAATTCGTACCGAAACCCGCCTTCTATATCTTCCAGTTTGAACTGCAAAGGCGTCACCGGCCCCAGCGCGCTCATGGCAGCTGCATTGCCGTTGATAACGGCATTACGCGCCAGGTAATGGAAGTCGACAAAAAAGCTGTCGATCACACTGTCGCCATCGGTATCCACCCCGAGTACATCCGCCATGCTGTGCTGGCGGTCTTCGTAGTTGGGGCCATCGGGGTTGCCGTCGCCGTGTTCGTTGGCGGAAGTGAAACGCATAGCCTGATAGCCACGTTGGCGAAAGGGGATATGGTCGCCGCCCCGGCCGGTGCGGTCTTCCTGGCTCATAATGTTGAGGATAGAAGGCACCGCCACGACGGGCAACAGGTTCTCTTCGTATTCCAGGCGCGCAAATCGCGCCAGGTTGCGCGTGCCGCTGGAGGAAAAAAGCCTGACGTTGATGCTGTCGACGTTGTTCAACCCCGGGCAGCCAGGAGGCGAGGCCGTATGCCCGCAGATGATGCCGCCCACAATATCGTTGTTGTATACAGCGCGCACGGGGATGGACTCATTCTTACAGAATTCAGCGAAGGCATTCGCACCGTAGAGGCCTTGCTCCTCACCGATAGTGATCAGAAAAACGAGGCTGCGGTCAAAGGCATAAGCGCTCATCACGCGGGCCAGCTCCAGTACCAGGGCCGTACCGCTGCCGTTGTCTTCCATGCCATGAGCCTGGCACCCGACATCGCAGCCGTCCTCGCAACGGCTATCGATATGTGCTTCCACGATCACCAGCTCGTCGCGGTGAGGCCCAATGCCGGGCAGGACGGCGAAGATATTGCGGTGCTGCCCCATGCCGCAGATGTCCTGGCCGAACTGCAGGTAGGCCGGGCGCAGCCGCCCTTCGTTTAACGTGCTGAAGGCTGCGAACTGGCTATAGGCCCAGCGCCTGGCAGCGCCGATACCGAAGGCCTCGCTAAGGGTGTCCGAACCCGTATTGCGGTTTTCGAAGGTGCTTAGCACTTCCAGGTAGGCTTTTAGCGAGTCGGGAGAAACACCTTCGGCCAGGCCTTCGATGACATCGGCCGGATGGTTGGCCAGCGTAGAAGGCATGTAATCGGCCGGGTTGTAATTGCCTTTGAGGAGGTCATACACATCCGGCCCGACGACGGTAATGGCCGTTTGCCCCGATGCCGTCGCCCAGGATAATATTATAAAAAAGCTAAATAGGAATATTGGTCTCATGGCCTTTGAATTAGGTGACAATCAAAATCTCCAATGGAGAACATATTTATTGAATAAGGATCAGTGCTGCACATCTGATGGCAACCCGGTGGCTATGGCAAAAAAAAGGCCAAAAGGCAGGCTGCCCGGTATGGTTAAATGGAAAACTGCCTATTTTGTTGGGGAACAATGAAAAAGCTCAACAACAAGTTATGAAAAACCGACCAATTTTTAGCCTCTTCTTCCTGGCCGTTTTCCTCTTTGCCCTTTCCTGCGGACAGCATGCCGTGGCACAGGCTACGGCTCCGCTGACTCAGGATGAACGCATGGCCTGGTGGCGGGAAGCCCGCTTCGGCCTGTTCATCCACTGGGGGCTGTATGCCATACCTGCCGGCACATGGAAGGGCGAAACGGATTACGGCGAGTGGATACGGCATTCTGCCCATATCCCGCTGGAAACGTACGATCAGTTCGCAGGGCAGTTCAACCCCACCCATTTTGATGCCCGGGACTGGGTTCGCATGGCCAAAGAGGCAGGTATGAAGTACATCGTCATCACCAGCAAGCACCATGACGGCTTCTGCCTCTTCGATGCCGTAAATTCCGATTTCGATATCATGGGTACGCCGTTTAAACGCGATGTGCTCAAAGAACTGGCTGATGCCTGCCATGAAGCGGGTATCCGCCTGTGTTTTTATCATTCAATAATGGATTGGCACCACCCCGACTACCTGCCCCGCCGTCCCTGGGAAACCGATAGGCCAACTAATGGCGCCGATTTCGACAGGTATGTCGCATACATGAAAGAACAGCTGAAACAGCTGGTGACGGAATACGGCGATATCGGCGTATTGTGGTTCGACGGCGAGTGGGAAGAGAGCTGGACCCATGAATACGGCAAAGAGATTTACGATTTTGTGCGCGGCCTCGACCCCGGTATCCTTATCAACAACCGGGTGGATAAAGGCAGGGGCGGCATGCAGGGGATGACCATAGAGGGCAGCGATTATCGCGGCGATTTCGGCACGCCTGAACAGGAGATCCCGGACACAGGCATCCCGGGTGTCGACTGGGAGAGTTGCATGACCATGAACCGCCACTGGGGTTACAACGCACAGGATACGGTTTGGAAATCGACGGAAGAATTGCTGCGAAATCTCGCGGATATAACCTCCAAAGGCGGCAACTTCCTGCTCAACGTGGGGCCTATGGCCAATGGCGAATTCCCGCCCGAAAGTATAGAACGCCTGCATGGCATGGGCCAATGGATGGCAGCCAACAGCGAGGCCATCTACGGTGCGGAAGCCAGCCCTTTCGGTGCTTTCGACTGGGGCAGGGTGACGCTCAAACGTTCGGCGCAGGGCTATAAACTATACCTCCACCTCTTTGAATTCCCCGCCTCCGGCGTGGTGCGCCTGCCTGGCGTGGCCAGCGAGCCGTTGAAGGCCTACCTGCTTGCGGCCCCCGAAACTTCACTCGGTGTACAGCGCGCTGCCGGCGCTTTGGCGGTGCGCCTGCCTGCTGTGCAACCGGACATGATCAATACCGTGGCCGTACTGGAATTCAACGGGCCGGTGGCTATTTACCCGCTGCCCGTGCTGCGGGTGGAGAGCGACATCTTCGTAAACCCTCTTACTCTGGAGATAGAACAGCCCGCGCTGCCCGCCCTGAGCGTCCACTATACGCTGGACGGTACCGAACCCGTTGCTGCATCGAAGGTTTATTCGGGGCCTTTCCAGATCAGCGAGACGACTATGGTAAAGGTGCGGATATTCAATCAGGGAGAGCCCGCCAGCGGGTTGCTCAGCCGAAGGCTGGAAAAAGTGGCCCCCTGGCCCGCTACTGCCGGGAAAAGCGGCCAACAGGGCCTGCAGTACCGCTATTACGAGGGCGACTGGCAGTCTGTAACGGCCCTGGATGGGCTCACGCCGAAAAAAGAGGGTATGGCTCAGTCTTTTAGCCTGGAAGACAGGTTGCGGGACGACTTTTTCGGTTATGAATTCCAGGCTTCCCTATACGCTCCGGCGGATGATGTATACCGCTTTTTTACGGAATCGGACGACGGTAGCAGCTTGTACATCGATGGCAGGTTGGTGGTAGAAAATGACGGGCCGCACGGCGCACGGGAAGTTATGGGCATGGCGCCTCTGGCCAAGGGGTGGCATCAGCTCAGGGTGTTGTATTTTGAAAGGGACGGCAGCGAAGCACTGAAAGTATCGTGGCAGCCTCCCGGAGCAGCAAAAGGGGCAATCCCGCTCGATAAGCTCGCTTCCGGGCCCGGCCATTAATGAAATCGTAACGATTTTTTAACACCGTTGCATTATGGAATGCCGTCTCAATAGCGATCATTATTAATGCAGGGTGGGAATAATTTTTCTCAGAGGCGGAACGATTTAAAGCGCGAAAGCATTTTTTTCGTACCGCTTAACCAAATTAACAAACCAAAACTTACTTTAAAATGAGATCCCAAGCACTTGTTATTATTGCTTTTCTCATCAGCGCTGTGGCTTATGCCCAGGACTGCTCCATCTTTTACCCCTTCAAGGAAGGCGTATCAATGGAGTATACCAATTACAACAAGAAAGGCAAAGTAGAGAGCTCGACGGCCAATACCATCACGGTAGTGGAAACATCCGCCAATGGGGCCGTAGCGACCATCACCAGTATCATTCGGGATGATAAGGGCAAAGAACAGTTTACCGGCGATTATACCGTTCGTTGTGAGGATGGCGTCATCATCATGGATGCCAGCAACATGATCAGCCCTGCAATGCAACAATCGATCTCCGGCATGGAGGTCAGCATGGAAGGCAAAGGCCTTACCCTGCCCAACAAACTGCAGGCAGGCCAGGAACTGCCCGACGCTTCCACGACGATAAAAGCGGGCTCCAACGGCATTACCATCATCAACATGACGGTGAACGTCACCAACCGGAAAGTGCTGGGCCGCGAAGAGGTGACTACCCCTGCCGGCACCTTCAACTGCTATAAGATCACTCAGGATACCGATGTAAAGCTCATGGTCGCCAAAACCATTACATCGGTCGATTATTACGCCGAAGGCGTCGGCGTCGTCCGCTCCGAAACCTACGATAAGAAAGGGAACCTGGAAGGGTATATGGAGCTGACGAAGTTCGAGAAATAAGGAAAGCTTATTTTTTGAACACTGCTCGCCTTGGCTACACACAGCAGGCGAAAAGGGGAAATAAGCACCTGCGCTTATTTCCCCTTTCCCGTTCTTATCCCGCTCCAATCCTTATCCAGTACCAGCAGGCAATTAAGGATGAAATCGGCCGCGGCGGTATAAAAGGCCGGCATGATGCGCTCGTAATCGTCGGTGGGCTTGTGATAGTCCGCGTGGTCCTCTACGCCGAAGTACAGGAAAGGAATGCCCTTTTTGTGAAAACACCCATGGTCGGAGGCAGTCGTCCAGTCGTCCTGAGGTGTTGCCGTAGGCTCGTCGTGTCCAAAGGCTATAGCCAGCCTGCTTTCCCGTGCCGGATTCTCCAGCGGCGCCCGCAAAAAGGGATAATGCTTCGCCCCGCAGATATACAGCTCGTTTTTCTCGTTGCGGCTGATCATGTCCATATTGATGTTGAACAGGATATTATCGAGAGGCACGGGGGGCTCGTCCAGGAAAGACTGGGCGCCTTTTAAGCCCATCTCTTCTGCGTCGAACGCGGCAAATATAATGGAATGCAGCGGTGGGCGGCGGCTGAAATATCGCGCCAGTTCGATCAGCGCGCCCACACCGGAGGCATTGTCGTCGGCGCCGTTGTAGATCCTGTCATTTTTCACCCCCAAATGGTCATAATGTGCGCTCAGCACGATGTATTGTCCGGGGAAAGCACTTCCGCGGACATAACCGACGATATTGCGGCCATTGAAAGCCTGTTTCATCCAGCGGTTGTAAAAGCTGAATGGCCGTACGTAACTGTCGCCAAACGCTTTTAACCCCATGCTTCGGTAGCGTTGCACCAGGTAATCCCCCGCCATCAGGTTGCCTTTCTCCTGGGTGCGCCGCCCCTGGTATTCGTCGGACGAAAGTATCCTCACATGGGCCAGCAGGCTGTCGGGCAGGACGGCGGGCTGGGCGGAAAGGGAGCAGCAGATGAAAAGGGCCAGTATATAGGCGAAGAGGGTTTTCAAGGCCATTATACCAAAATTTTCCTTTGTGTGCCTTTGTGTCTTCTTTGTGTATCTCAGTGTAAAACTTTTTCCGGAGTACCCTTATAGCTGAATGGTTATATCCTTAACAGCCATGAGACAATGAGGCCATGAAACCGTATAACCACCAGGCCGGTCAGCCTATCACGATATTGATCATTCTGCCGGGCACGACGATCACTTTGCGGATCGACTTGCCATCGGCCCATTTTTTCACGACGTCCAGTTCGGTAGCTGCCTTTTCCAGATCTTCCTTGCTGGCGTCGGTCGGAAAGTCCACCGTGCCCCGCGTTTTGCCGTTGATGGCTACCGGGTATTGTACCGAATCTTCTTTCAGGTATTCGGGCTTGAATTCCGGGTAATGGCCCTCGGCGTGGATGCTGCCTTCGTGGCCCAGGTTATGCCACAGCTCTTCGGCCATAAAGGGGGCGAAAGGCGCGATCAGAAGCACCATAGGCTCCAGCACCTGACGCTTGGTGCAGTTCAGCTTTTTCAATTCGTTGGCGGCTACCATGAAGGCGCTGACGCAGGTATTGAAAGAGAAGCGCTCGACATCTTCAATGACCTTTTTGATGGCCTGGTGCAATACCTTCAGTTCATCCTTGGAAGGCGCCTCATCGCTAATGCGGAAGCTGCCCTTGTCGTCGAAGAACAGGCCCCAGAAGCGGCGCAGGAAGTTGTATACCCCACTGATGCCCTTGATATCCCAGGGTTTGGCCTGGTCGATGGGGCCCAGGAACATCTCGTACATGCGGAAGCAGTCGGCGCCGTACTGGGCCACCACGTCATCGGGGTTGATGACGTTGAATTTGGACTTGGACATCTTGCCGACTTCCGATCTGGTATAGAACTTATCGCTGCCGTCGGCTGTCGCGAATTCGGCTTCCTGGTATTCCGGGCGCCAGCTTTTGAACTGCTGTATCCCTTCCGGCGACAGGTAAGAGTCCTCGGAGCCGTATTCGCTCACGAAGTCGATGTGTACGGGTATTTCCGCGAAACCGTCCCTGGTGCTCATGCTTTTTACCAGCTCGGCGCTGTAAAAACGGCGCTCTGCCTTGTGGTAGTAGATGGATTCGATGACCCCCTGTATCATGCCCTGGTTGATCAGCTTGCGGAAGGGTTCATTGGTGGGCACCAGCCCTTTGTCGAACAGGAACTTGTGCCAGAAGCGGGAATACATCAGGTGCCCGACCGCATGTTCGGTGCCGCCGATGTACAGGTCCACATCGCGCCAGTAGTTCAGCGCCTGCTGGCTGGCGAAGGCCTCGTCGTTGCGGGCGTCCATATAGCGCAGGAAATACCAGGAAGAGCCGGCGAAGCCAGGCATGGTATCGGTTTCACGCCGCCATCCGCCGGGCAGGTTAACCCAGTCGGTAGCCCTGCCCAGGGGTGACACACCGCCCGATGCGGGCTTGAAATCCTCCAGCTCGGGCAGTTCCAGAGGCAAGTCATCGGGAGACATAGCGTGGGCTACGCTGTCGG
Organism: Lewinellaceae bacterium; assembly: GCA_020636255.1. Lineage (GTDB taxonomy): Bacteria > Bacteroidota > Bacteroidia > Chitinophagales > Saprospiraceae > JACJYE01. Next base: position 156,857 of record JACJYE010000002.1, on the reverse strand, counting down.
GGCTGTATATGATGGGGAAAGGTTCTCCCCAGTAGCGCTGACGGCTGTAGATGGCGTCGCGCAATTTGTAGTTGACCTGCCGTTTGCCGATGCCCATCTCTTCGATGCGCTGCAGCATGGCCTCGATGGCGTCCAGCACTTCCAAACCGTTCATGAAGCCGGAGTTGATCATGATGCCCAGCTTGTCTTCGATGGTTGCGCCCGGGTGCATCGATTTGTCGATGATCTCGATGATCTCCAGCCCGAACTTTTCGGCGAAGCGGCGGTCGCGCTCGTCATCGGCCGGCACGGCCATGATGGCGCCGGTGCCGTAGTCTTTCAGCACATATTCGCTGATCCATACGGGGATCTTAGCCCCGTTGAACGGATTGATGGCATACGCGCCGATGAAGGCCCCGGTGACGGCCTTGACATCCGAAACGCGGTCGCGCTCCGAGCGGGTCTTGACATAGGCCAGGTATTCGTCGACGGCGGCTTGTTGCTCCGGGCTTGTCATTCTGGACACCAGTTCATGTTCCGGCGCCAGCACCATAAAGGTAGCCCCGAAGATGGTGTCGGCGCGGGTGGTGTAGATCTCGATCTTTTCATTCGAGCCTTCTATGTCGAAGAACATTTGCGCGCCTTCGGAGCGGCCGATCCAGTTGCTCTGCATGGCTTTCATGGCGTCCGACCATTCCAGTTCCTGCAGGTCGTTGAGCAGCCGCTCGGCATAGGCCGTTATGCGCAGCGACCATTGCATCATGGGCTTGCGCTCGACGGGGAAGCCGCCGCGTTCCGAAACGCCGTCCTTCACTTCATCGTTGGCCAGCACGGTGCCCAGTGCTTCGCACCAGTTGACATACGTAACCCTGCGGTAGGCCAGGCGGTAATCCATCAGCACGTCGTCCTTTTCCTTGGCCGTCATCTGCTGCCACGCTTCCGCACTGAAGGAGCGGTTGTACGAGTTGGCGGCCTGGACGCCGGCATTGCCTTCCTGCTCGAAACGGGCAACCAGGCTGGTGATGGGCATGGCCTTTCCGGCGGCTTTATCGTAATAGTGTTGGAACAGCTGCAGGAAGATCCACTGGGTCCATTTGTAGTATGCCGGGTCGCAGGTCATCACCTCGCGGCTCCAGTCGTAGCTGAAGCCCAGGTTATCCATCTGCTTGCGAAAGCGGGCGATATTTTCAAAAGTGGACCTGGCGGGGTGTACGCCGGTCTCAATGGCATACTGCTCGGCGGGCAGGCCAAAGGCGTCATAGCCCATCGGGTGCAGCACGTTAAAACCGCGCAGGCGCTTGTAACGAGAGTAGATATCGGAAGCGATATAGCCCAGCGGGTGCCCGACGTGCAGGCCGGCGCCGGAAGGGTAGGGGAACATGTCCAGCACGTAATACTTGGGCTTATCGCTGTGGTTGCTGACTTTGTAGACGTCCTTGCCTTCCCAGTATTGTTTCCACTTCTGTTCGATGTCGCGCGGTGAATAATCCATTTTCTCGTTTATTTACTTTCCAAGCGGTTTTCGTGTAAAAAAGTTCTGTTTAGCGGCCTTCAAATGAGCACCTGGCCCCTTACGGTTGCCCGGGCGCTGCGAAAATAGAGAAAATGTAGTAGAATGGATAGTTTTTGTGCCCGCTACCTCATCCTGCCTCAAAACCTTCCTAAGCATTATTTGTTACCCTCCAGCTATTACGTCATAACAAAATTTTCAGAGATTGAAGATCGGGATCATCGGAGCGGGTATTGCAGGCCTTGCGGCGGCGGTGCGTTTTGCCAGCCGCGGGCATGAGGTGCATGTATATGAGGCCAACGACTCCCCGGGAGGCAAGCTGTCGGAGTTCAGCATCGGGGCTTACCGCTTCGATGCCGGGCCTTCACTGTTTACGATGCCCCAGTACGTCGACGAGCTGTTCCACCTGGCGGGGGAGGCCCCTTCAGCACATTTCCAGTACGAGCGCCTGCCCGTCGTATGCCACTATTTCTGGGAAGACGGCACCCGCCTGCTCGCGCATGCCGATCAGCGCGAATTTGGCCGGGAGGTGGAGCAGAAACTGGGTATTCCGGCCGATGGGCTGCACCAGGCGCTGGCGGATAGCCGCCGCAAGTACGAGCTGACGGGCAGGATCTTTCTGGAAAGATCGCTGCACCGGGCCCAAACCTGGCTCGACAGGAGGGTGCTGCCCGCTCTGTTGGCCATGCCCCGGCTGGGGCTCTTCTCCAGCATGGACGCCGTCAACAGGAAAAACCTGCAACACCCCAAGCTGGTGCAGCTCTTCAACCGCTTCGCGACCTACAACGGCTCCAACCCCTACCAAGCACCCGGGCTGTTGACGATCATTCCCCACTTCGAACACCACATCGGCGCTTATTTTCCCAAAGGGGGCATGTACGCCATTACGCGGAGCATCTGCGAACTGGCACTAAGAAAAGGCGTACGCTTTTCCTTCAACACCCCGGTTGAGGAGATCGTGGTGCAGAAGGGCCGGGCTGTAGGCCTCAAAGTGGGAGGGCAGGCAGTGGCTTTCGATCGCATCATCAGCAATATGGACGTGTTTTTTACCTATAAAAAACTGCTGCCGAAAGAAAAACACCCCCGGCGTATACTCAGGCAGGAGAAATCCACCTCCGCCCTGATATTCTACTGGGGCATCAGGCGGGCGTTTCCGGAACTGGGGCTTCACAATATCTTTTTCAGCAGTGATTACCAGGCCGAGTTCGGCCAACTGTCTGCCGGCACGCTTTCCGACGACCCGACGGTATACATCAACATTACCTCCAAGCTGGAGGCCGGGGATGCGCCGCCAGGCTGCGAGAACTGGTTCGTCATGGCCAACGCCCCTTACCTCGCCGGGCAGGACTGGGACGCGATCATCGAGCGTAGCAGGGCCAACATCATCAGCAAACTCAGCCGTATGCTGGGTATAGATATCGCACCCCTCATCGAAAACGAGGATGTACTGGAGCCACGCACCATCGAAAGCCGCACGGCATCCCACCTGGGCGCGCTGTACGGCACGAGCTCCAATAGCCGCATGGCGGCTTTCCTGCGACACCCCAATTTTTCCAGCCGCATCAAAGGCCTGTATTTCTGCGGCGGCAGTGCACACCCCGGCGGCGGCATCCCTCTTTGCCTACTCTCTGCCAGGATCGTCGATGAGGTGGCCAACAATGGAGGGGCTGATCGCTGAATGGAGGCTCCGCCGCTATGGCATTAGTCCACGGGCGAAACCCGTGGCAGATCTGTTTACGCCCGTTGGGCGAGATGGAGGCTCCGCCGCTATGGCATTAGTCCACGGGCGGCGCCTGTGGCCGGGGTGTTTACGCCCGTTGGGCGAGATGGAGGCTCCGCCATTACGGCATTTTGATATAACGGCCTAATGACCTACTATGAAACCACAACGCACATCCATTTTAATCCTTCTGCTGCTATACACAGTAGGTTTTCTGGGCATCGTTCTGCCGATCCACCGGGATTTCGTATTGCTGACGCCGGTAAACCTGCTGGTATCGCTGGGGCTGGTGCTGTGGAACCACGAACGGTGGGAGGCGCGTACCGGTTGGTTCATTGTACTGGCTTACGTGCTGGGGTTCGGAGCGGAGGTGTTCGGGGTGCAGACGGGGCTGTTGTTCGGTGATTATGCTTACGGGCGGGTACTGGGCCCTAAGCTGTGGGGCACGCCCCTGATGATCGGGATGAACTGGGTGATGCTGGGTTATGCTTCCGGGGTTACGGCCAACCGTTTGTTACCTGGCAGGCATTGGCTGGTGCGGGGTACGCTGGCTGCCGTGATGATGGTAGCGCTCGACGTGCTGATAGAGCCGGTAGCCATGCGATACGGATTTTGGACGTGGGAGGGTGGGGTAGTGCCTCTTCGCAATTATATCGGCTGGTTTGTAGTGGCCTTACCTATCGAATGCCTGTTTGCAGCAATTCAGGGCAATAGCCGCAACAAAGTAGCGGTGGCTTTGTTTATACTGCAATTTTTATTCTTCCTGGCCCTGGGCTTTGGGAGCTAAGAGCTTGTTTGGAGGACACTTTTTAGCCCAAAGGGTGGCCTCCAAACAAGCAAAGCAAAAAACACGATGAACGTACTGATCTACACCCTGATCACCCTCGCAGCAGTTGTGGCCATGGAATTCATGGCCTGGTTTACCCATAAATACGTCATGCACGGCTTTCTCTGGAGCTGGCACGAAGATCATCACAAGCCGCATCACCATAAAGACGGCTTTTTTGAGAAAAACGACCTGTTCTTCCTGGTCTTTGCCATTCCGAGCGCCCTGTGTTACATCCTGGGCCTGTCGACGCCCCAGTTCTGGCTGCTTTTCGTGGGCATTGGTATCTCCATTTACGGCCTCATCTATTTTCTCGTACACGACGTGTACATCCACCGGCGCTTCAGGTGGTTCCGCCAGCTCGACAGCACTTACTCCCGCGCCATCCTTCGCGCCCATGGCGCACACCACGCCAGCCAGGCCAAAGAAGACGGCGAATCGTTCGGCCTGCTGGTGGTCAACCCCAAGTATTTCAGGAAGCGCCGGGAATGGGCCGGGAAAGTTGCCAGGAACTAACTTCCGCTTCCCGTTCACACTTCCAAAAAGAGTTGGTAAATTTACGTCCGACAGCAAAGCCATTGGAACTGTGGAAAACAAATTCCTGGAAAAGTTTACCCGTTCGATGAGTGTGGAGATGCCACACAACGAGACTATGGACGACTACCTGGACGAGATACTCCGGGTGGCCCGCCCTTTGAGTGAAGACCTGAGGGAGATCCGGTTTTATATAAACAAACCATGGCTGGAGTTTCGGGATGACGAGCATTTTCACGATGCCGTGCTGCACTATTTCAACGATGAAGGGGAGTACCTCCATTCGGTGAACGGCGATGTGTCGCAGGGAAGCTGGCGTTACCTGGAGCCTTCCAACAAAATGCTCATCACCCTGGGCAATGATAGTGAACTTTACGACCTCGCCTTTCTCGATACCGAGTTTTTCATCCTCTCCAAACACGGCGACCAGCAGCGCCTCAAGAAGGCCAAGTACACCGTGATGCTCTTCGAACCGGTAGGCCGCAGGCTGGAATGGCGCGATGCTATGGAAAAGCTGTTCGACAAGTACCGCAACAACAATACTTTCTACCTCATCCTGGCCCTTGTGGTCCTGCTGATCATCGCGGTTGCGGTCATGCTGTCTTAAACCTGGAGGATAAGGTTAAAAGCGGGGGGAGTTATAGGGCGTCGAATGTCGCATGTCACCCCATGGGATAGTTCAATCAAGTGTGTCGCTGCCGTTGCAATCCTTTGATATCCAGGCCAGCTTTAAACGTGAAACCTGCAACTTTGAACAGTCCCCACCCCCTCTCTCGTCACCCCGTCTCAGATTGTTTCGTCGCACGTCGCTTTGCTCCTGCTATGAAAAAGCCAGGGCATAGTCACACCCTGGCCTTTTCTTCATCGTTATGCCTTTGCTTTCCTGTTAGCCTTACTTCTTCAGGGCAGCCAGCATGGTTTCGCCAATATCTGCGGGTGATTTGACGACGTGCAGGCCACAGGCCTCCATGATCTTCATTTTCGCTTCCGCCGTGTCGTCCTTGCCACCGATGATGGCGCCGGCATGGCCCATCTTCCGGCCCTTGGGGGCCGTCTGGCCGGCGATGAAGCCGACGACGGGTTTGGTGCCGTGTTCTTTGATGTAGTAGGCGGCATCGGCTTCCATATTGCCGCCGATCTCGCCGATCATGATAATGCCTTCTGTTTCGGGGTCGTTCATGAGCAGTTCAACGGCCTCCCTGGTGGTGGTGCCGCAGATGGGGTCGCCACCGATGCCGATACAGGTCGATTGCCCGAGGCCGGCTTTGGTCACCTGGTCGACGGCTTCGTAGGTGAGCGTGCCGGAGCGGGATACGATACCGATGGTGCCCTTGCGGTGGATGAAGCCCGGCATGATGCCGCATTTGGCCTCGTCGGGCGTGATGACGCCCGGGCAGTTGGGGCCGACGAGGCGGGTGTCGAAATTATTCAGATACGCTTTTACCTTAACCATATCCTGTACGGGAATGCCTTCCGTGATACAAATGATCACCTTGATGCCTGCTTCTGCAGCTTCCATGATGGCATCGGCGGCGAATGCCGGGGGCACGAAGATGACCGAAGTGTCGGCGCCGGCATCTTTTACGGCATCTGCCACGGTGTTGAACACCGGCAACCCGAGGTGCGTTTGCCCGCCTTTGCCCGGCGTAACGCCACCTACGACCTGGGTGCCGTACTCGATCATTTGTTCCGCGTGGAAAGTGCCTTCCTTGCCTGTGAATCCCTGTACGATAATTCTGGAGTCCTTGTTAACGAGAACTGACATGATAATGGTTTTATCGATTGTGTTTTGGTATTCCGGTATGCCGGGTTATTCCTTGTCTTCCTCTACCATGATGTACACTTCTTCGCCGCTTTTGTGCATGTAGTACTGCTCGCGGGCGAACTTTTCCTTATTCACCTCCAGGTCGAGCCGGTCCTGCTTGGCCTGCTCGATCTTGTCCAGATACTCCTCCTTATCCTGCTCCATCTTGTTGACGGCCTTCTGCAGGCGGAACTGCGTCAGCAGGTCGTGTTTGTCGAAGAAGATCATCCAGCCGAAGAACAACACCAGGATGAGGTAGTATTTGTTGCGCAGCGGCGCAGGGATCTGCTGGAGGATTTGTTGCCAGAGGCTGTTGGAGTTTGCCATGGTATTGGGTTTGCCCGTAGCCCGTGATGAGCACCACGGGCCACAGGCGAATTATGAATAAGGGGTTATCCCAGCAGCGAGCGGCCCGGATAAACGGCCGCGTCGCCCAGTTCCTCTTCAATACGTAACAACTGGTTGTATTTTGCGATCCGGTCGGAACGCGATGCCGAACCGGTTTTGATCTGCCCGGTGTTCAGGGCAACGGCCAGGTCGGCGATGGTCGTATCTTCGGTTTCGCCCGAGCGGTGGCTCATTACGCTGGTGTAGGCGTGGCGCGTGGCCAGGCGCACTGCGTCGATCGTTTCCGTAAGCGTACCGATCTGGTTCACCTTGATCAGGATGGAGTTGGCGGAACCCTCGTCGATACCTCGTTGCAGGCGTTCGACATTGGTTACGAACAGGTCGTCGCCTACCAGCTGCATACGGCTGCCCAGGGCGGCGGTCAGTTCTTTCCATCCGCTCCAGTCGTCTTCGTGCAGCCCATCCTCGATGGAGAAGATGGGGTATTTGTCGGCCCAGGATTTCCAGTAGCTCACCATCTCCGAGCTGCTCAGCTTGGCGCCCGTCGATTTGTGGAAATGGTATACTTTTTCTTCTTCGTTGTAGAATTCCGATGCGGCGGCGTCCATCGCGATGACGATGTCCTCGCCCGGCCGGTAGCCGGCGGCTTCGATGGCCTTCAGCACCGTTTCGATGGCTTCCTCGTTCGATTTGATGTTGGGGGCAAAACCGCCTTCATCACCGACGTTGGTGGAGTAGCCTTTCTTTTTGAGCACGCTCTTCAGGTGGTGGAACACTTCCACGCCCATGCGCAACCCTTCGGAGAAGTATTCGGCGCCGACGGGCATGATCATGAACTCCTGGAAGTCGATGCTGTTATCGGCATGCGACCCGCCGTTGAGAATGTTCATCATGGGAACGGGCAGCAGGTGGGCATTCACCCCGCCGACGTAGCGGTACAGGGGCTGGTTGGTCGCTGCAGCCGCTGCTTTGGCCACCGCCAGAGAAACGCCCAGGATGGCGTTGGCGCCCAGTTTGGACTTGTTCTTGGTGCCATCCAGTTCCAGCATCAGGCTGTCGATATAGCGCTGCTCGGTGCAGTCGACGCCGAGCAGTTCTTCACGAATTACCTCCTCTACGTTATGGCAGGCATCCAGGACGCCTTTGCCGAGAAAGCGGTCTTTTTTGCCGTCGCGCAGTTCCACGGCTTCGTGTTTGCCGGTGGAGGCCCCGGAGGGCACGGCCGCACGGCCCATGAATCCGTCTTCCGTATAAACTTCCACCTCAACGGTTGGGTTGCCCCGGGAATCCAGGATCTCGCGGGCCGTAATGTCTATAATAGCACTCATTACTATATGTTTTTTGTACGTTTTCGGTTTTCCGTGGTAAATTAAAAGCCCTTTAGGGGGCTGCAAAATTTATGGCGTTTAATTCTTCATTAATTTAACAAAATTGTCGAAGAGATAGCGCGCATCGTGCGGGCCAGGCGATGCTTCCGGGTGATATTGGACGGAAAAGGCTTTTTTGCCCCGCACCCGCAGCCCTTCGACAGTGTCGTCGTTAAGGTTGACGTGGGTCACTTCCACCTTGTCGGCATTGGCGTGGATGGCCTCGGGGCGTACGCCGAAGCCGTGGTTCTGGCTCGTGATCTCGCAGTGGCCCGTTTCCAGGTTTTTCACCGGGTGGTTGATGCCCCGGTGCCCGTGGTGCATCTTGTAGGTGGGGATGTCGACGGCCAGCGCCAGCAGTTGGTGGCCCAGGCAGATGCCGAACAGGGGTTTATCTTCTTCCAGGATGGCCTTGGCGGTGGCCACGGCGTAATCCATCGGCGCCGGGTCGCCGGGGCCATTGGACATGAAATAGCCGTCGGGGCCCCAGGCCCTGATCTCTTCGTATGGCGTTTTGGCGGGGAAAACCTTGAGGTAACAGCCCCGCTCGGCAAAACAGTTCAGGATGTTTTGCTTGATACCGTAATCGAGGACGGCCACTTTGAGTTCTGCATGCGGGTCGCCGAAGTAGTAGGGCTCTTTGGTGCTTACCTTGGATGCCAGCTCCAGCCCTTCCATGGGCGGCGTATCCGCCAGGCGCTGGCGAAGCACTTCGATATCCGTCGTTTCAGAGGAAATAATGGCGTTCATCGCCCCTTTGCTGCGGATGTGGCGCACGATCGCGCGGGTATCTACATCCGAGATGCCGACGAGCGTTTCTTCCTCGAAGTATTCCTGTATCGACTGGTCGGCCTGAGGGCGGTGGTATTCGTAGGTGAATTTTTTACAGATCAGGCCGGCGATCTTGATGCTGTAGGATTCCGTTTCCGTACGTTTGGTGCCGTAATTGCCGATATGGGCGTTGGTCATCACCATCAGCTGGCCATAATAGGAAGGGTCGGTGAAGATCTCCTGATAGCCGGTCATGCCTGTGTTGAAACATATCTCTCCGGCCGTGGTGCCGATCTTTCCTGCTGACTTTCCGTGAAAAACAGTGCCATCTTCAAGCAGGAGGACGGCGGGTACTGACTGCAATTCGCTCATCGGTTTCCCAAAATTTGTGCAAAGATACTATTTGAAGGGGGAGAACAAAAATATTGAATGATGATTGTAAGCAATCACCCCTTCCCTGCATGCTGTACCCGTACGCGCATGAGCAGCAGCAGGCCAATGATGAAAAAGACGCCCAATACCAGCAGGCTGAGGCGCATACTTCCGGTGAGCTGGTCGATAAAGCCAAAGATGAAAGTGCCGAGGATGATGGCGGACTTCTCCAGCACGTCGTAAAAGCTGAAAAAAGAGGTGGGGTCGTGGGTGCCCTCCGGGATGAGCTTGGAATAGGTGGAGCGCGACATGGACTGTATGCCACCCATCACCAGGCCCACGGCGGCGGCGATAATGTAAAATTGCCCCTTGTCATGCACCAGATACCCCGACAGGCAGATGCTGATCCAGATGATCAGCAGGACGGCCAGGGAAAATTTGTTGCCTTTCCATTCCGACAGCCTGGAGGCCGCAACGGCGCCTGCAATAGCTACGACCTGGAGGATCAGGACGATGAGAATGAGCTCGGAGGTGCCGAATTCCAGTTCTTTTTCCGCAAAGGTGGCGGCCAGGAACAGGACGGTCTGTACACCGGCGCTGTACGCGAAAAAGGAAAGCAGGAAGGACCGGATATTGTGTTCTCCACGTACGGCTTTCCATACTTTCTTCAGTTCCAGGAACCCGCGCGAAAGCAGCTCGGGGGTCGCCTTTTGCCGGGCGTCGGAGGGCAGCAAGCGGAAGGGGATGAGCGCGAAACCAATCCACCAGAGGCCCACGGCGAGGAAGGCAAAACGCGTCGCGGCGCCTTTGTCGGGGAAACCCAGTTTGTCGGAATACTGGATCATCAGCAGGTTGACGACCAGCAGGATGACGCTGCCGATATAACCGAAGGAGAACCCCCGGGCGCTCACCCGGTCGTACAGCTCTTCCGAGACGATCACCGGCAGAAAGGCGTTGTAGAAGACCAGCCCACCGGCGAAGCCAACCATGGCCAGGATAAAGGCCGTAGTGCCCAGGGCCAGCTGATCCATGCCCTTGAAAAAGTACAGGGCCAGGCATGCTGCCGACCCGAGTATGGTGAAAAACTTCAGGAAGAATTTCCGCCGCCCGCCGTAGTCGGCAATGCCGGACAGCAGCGGGGAGAACAGCGCGATGAGCAGGTAGGCCGCCGAAATGGCAAAGGCATACAGGGAGCTGTTGTGCATCTCGATGCCCATCACCTGCACTACATCATCGGTCACGGCCACGAAATAGGCCGGGAAGATAGCTGCCGTGATCACCAGGGCAAAGGCCGAATTGGCCCAGTCGAAAAAGGCCCAGGCGTTGATCACGCGCTTGTCGTTAAGCTGAAAATCAGGGTTATTGGGCATACGGAAGGAGAATAGGGTTAGTCAATTGATGGTGATATAGGAAACCCCTTTGCCAGAAGGCCGGGCCTCGGGCAGGCAAGATAGGTAATTCCGGGATATGCAAGGTGGCCTGTCAGTCCTTTTCCATGTAAAGCTTCACGTAGCGGGCAATGTATTTGCCGATGATGTCAAACTCGAGATTGACGGCGTCTCCGGGCTTCAGCGCACTGAAGTTGGTGTGCTCCCAGGTGTAGGGGATAATGGCCACGGAGAAAGTGTCATCCCGGGGTTCTACTACCGTAAGGCTGACGCCGTTGACGCTGATGGAGCCCTTGTCGACCAGCAGGTGTTCTTCGGTAGGGCGGTACCGGAACCGGAAATACCAGCTCCCCTCGCGTTCGTCGATGGAAAGGCAGGTAGCGGTGGCGTCGACATGCCCCTGTACCATGTGCCCGTCGAGGCGGCTGTTGGCCTGCATGGCCCTTTCGAGGTTTACCGGGCTGCCTTCCTTCCACTGGCCGAGTTTGGAGCGCACCAAGGTCTCTTCTATGGCCGTAACGGTATGCGCGCCTTCGCTGAGTGCTACAACCGTCAGGCACACCCCGTCGTGGGCCACGCTTTGGTCTACTTTCATCGCTCCGGATATGGGGCTGCTGATCGTGAAATGCACATTGGAGCCTTCCTTGCGGATGCCCGTCACGGTGCCTGTGGTTTCGATTATACCGGTAAACATACTTGTAGGTTTATGATAGAGTGATTAAATTCCTTGCCAGGGGTGGAATCTTGTCCTGGCTTAATTTTCTGAACCGTGCGAAGTGGGTTATCTTTGCCGGGATATTTGTAACTTTTTACCAGATCGGCGTTAAGAGCTTGTTTGTAGGCTACTTAGTTAAACAGAAAGGCAGGGCAACCCCTTTTTTTCAAAACCCTGCCAAAGCTAGCAAAAATGGAACAATTAAACCTGGAGGAACTTTCTATAAAAGCGTTGGATTGGATAGTGTCGGCTGGCCCGGTAGGATGGGTGGCCATGGGCGGCGGTTTTATCATTTTACTATTGATGATATCTTTGGCTACCGGCAGGCGCCGCAGAAAACGCCAGGCCAGGCAGGTCGCGCCGAAACTCGTATTGGGGGCATTCCAGATCTCTCCACTCGGGCGTGACGCATCATTTAAGGTTCAGAACATCGGGCAGACAGCTAAGCTCTACACCTTCAGCATCAGAGGCAGAAATGACATTCTGGTGAAAAACGAGGTGGCCGGCCACGAGATCCTCAGCGGCGAGACCTATCGCGTGTTGCTGGAGGCCGCTGGCAACAAAAAACTGGACACCGGTTTTACCATTGAACTGTCGTACCTCGACCAGATGGGCAACGTGTACCGCCAGTCCTTTCCGTTGAGCCAGGCCTCTGCCCGCCAACCCAAGCTGGTGAAATTTGCCTGAATGGCCACCAAACAGGCTCTTAACGCTAAACCTCTATGAAAGTCGATATTCTCGCTATTGGCGTACATCCCGATGATGTGGAACTGAGCTGCAGCGGCACCTTGTTGCGCCACATAGCTGCAGGAAGGATGGTTGGCCTGCTCGACCTGACCCGCGGTGAGCTGGGCACTCGTGGCTCGGCAGAGATACGGCAAACGGAAGCTTCCGAAGCCGCCCGCCTCTTGGGCGCCGCTTTCCGGAAAAACCTGGATATGGCAGACGGGTTCTTCACTTACTGCCCCGAGAACATCCGGAAGATCGTGTGGGCCATCCGCGAATACCGCCCGGAGATCGTGCTGGCCAACGCCCTCGATGACCGCCACCCCGACCATGGCCGGGCAGCCAAACTCATTGCCGACGCCTGTTTTTATTCGGGCCTGGCTAAGATCCCTTCTACAGGAGAGGATGGCCAGGAGCACCAGCGCTGGAGGCCCCGGGCTGTTTACCACTACATTCAGGACCACAACCTGAAGCCTGATTTTGTGGTCGATATCACCGCCTATATCGACAGGAAACTGGAACTGGTGCAGGCTTTCCGTTCCCAGTTTTACATCCCTGGCGACACTACTTATGAAAAAGAACTGAGCTCTCCGATCTCGGGGGTGGGCTTCATGGAATTTTTGCGCGCAAAGGCCAGGGCCTATGGGCGCGATGCTGGTTTCGAATACGCCGAAGGGTTCAATGTAGCCCGTACGCCGGGCATTACGGACCTGTTCAGTCTAGTATGATCTTTTTTGGGAAAGCACAGTAAAAAGCGGCTCCTTCGCCTTCCGCCCCTTCCGCCCAGAAACGCCCCTGGTGCAGGTTGACGACTTGCCTGACGATGGCCAGCCCAATGCCGGTGCCCTCGAACTGATGGGCCGAATGCAGGCGCTTGAAAGGCTTGCCCAGCTCATTGATGAATTTCTTGTCAAAACCCGCGCCGTTGTCTTTTACATAAGCTACTTTGCTGTCCTGGTCCTCATATATGCCAACTTCGACCCTGGGGTGGGGCTCATAACGGGTATATTTTACAGCGTTGGAGATCAGGTTGGCGAAAACGTGCCACAGCAGCTTGGGGTCGGCGCGCAGCACACCCATAGGCCTGACCTCCAGGATGAGGTTTTTCCTTTCGTCGTCGGCGGTCTGCTCTTCCCATATCTTTCGCACCATAGGCTCCAGTTCAATATCCGTCAATTCCAGGCCGCCTTTCCCGATGCGCGATAGCAGCAGCAGGTCGTCAATGATCTGGAACACCTTGCCTATACTGCTTTTGATCTGTTCGAAAAATTCATCTAACCCTTCCATATCACCTGCCTTGATGCGCCGTTCCAGTAATTGGGCGAACGACTGGGCAAGCCGCAACGGGCCTTTCAGGTCGTGGGTGATGGCATAGTTGAAGCTGACGAGGTTCTCGTTGGCGTGCTGCAATTCCTGTCGTTGCCGGGCGATCTTTTCCTCCCGCTCTTCCAGTTCATACAAAGCGGCCGCTTTTTCTCTTTCCCGTTTTTCTTCCTGATACATGACCAGAAAGGAAAAGACGGATACGAGGAAGATGGTGGCTATGAAGCCGATACCCTCGGCCTTGTCAGCGATAAGGAAGATCAACAGGATAACCATTAGAATAGCGCCGGAAGCCATGATAAACTTACGCGCCCCATTAGCCGTCATGGAGATGAGCAGCCAAAGCATAATGCTGCCTACCGTAATGGCGTAAACCTGTTTCTGGAGCAGGTCGTAATGTACTGCATCGGGATTGGCGATCTCGGGGTTGGTAAAGATCAGATAGGCTATGCCGTTCATCATGGCCAGCAGGCAGGCGACCATAAAACCGAAGGCAATAATTTGTCTTTTGGGCTTTTTTAAAACGATCTGCCCCACCAGCGAGAATACAGCGGAGCCAAAGCCCAGGATACGCCAGGGCAGCGTGCCGTCCAGAAAAAGGTCATACCTGTCGAGGTAGTAAAAAACGGATACACCTACCATCGCAAGTATAGCTCCCGCTTTACCTACCTTAACGGTCTTTTGTGCACTTTCTTTAATGTATCGTTCTAAATGGTCCTGTCTCATTAAAGGGCCGCTGTGGGTGAATAGGGTTGCAGGCATGTTCAAACGGCCCTACAAATTAAGCCTTTTCCCCATAGAAATAAAACCCATCGACATAACTATTATCAAATCTGGCCGATATCCTTCTCCTTAGCAGAGGCAAATCTAAGCAAAGGGGGCAGGGTTTCTGATCCTTTAAACCTTGTACCCTGTACCTCATACCCTCAGTACCCCGGAAGCTTCCCTTCCATGCGCTCGACGTATTGTACTTCGCCAAGCCGGAACTTTACGGGCAGCCGGGCGGCTTTTTCCAGTTGCACTTCCCATTTGCAGAAAAGGCCTAAGCCGTTATAGGAATAGGCCCGGGGCATTTCCGGAAGAGCAACTGGCCCCAGGCCTTTTTCTGGGGAGCTTTTTGTCGCCGGTAATGCCAGTACCACAGGAGCAAAGGAGACATCGTAGGGCAGCAGGCTGTCGGGTTGTACCTTCAACCCTATGCTCTGAGCCTTTGATTGAGCGAAAAGGGTGGGCGAGGCCCCAACAAAAGCGGCCGCAAGCAGCATGAACGCAATGAGCCGGGTGCGCTTATTTTTTCTCTTTTTTACTGCCTTCGTACAATTCATACTTCAGGTATTTGCATTCCAGTGCGCCATTGAACAGCGTAGCTTTTTGTGAAGGGCGAAGCCCTACATTTTTCAGCGCACCCATATTTGAGGAGATGACCCAGGCCTCGTAACCCGAAAAGGCCTGTTTGAGCCTGTCGCCTATCATTTTGTAGAACGTGCCGATATCGTCGTTGCCGATCCGCTCGTCGTAGGGCGGGTTCATCACGATAAGGCCGTTTTCTGCCGGAGGCTCCAGCTTTTCGAAGGCTTTTCTGTCGATCGACACCTTGCCTTCCAGGTGGGCGGCCAGGGCGTTCTGCCGGGCTATCTTCATGGCGCGAAAGTCCTTGTCATATCCATACAGCCCGTATGCAAAGGGCAGGGCCTGTTCCCGGGCTTCAGCGAGCACTTCTTCCCACAGCCCCGCGTCGTAGTTGCGCCAGTATTTAAAACCGAAGAACGAGCGGTTCAGTTGCGGCGCCAAGTTGAAGGCATAGGTGGCCGCTTCGATGAGAATGGTGCCCGATCCGCACATGGGGTCCACGAAAGCACAGTCGCGTAGCCAGCCCGTCAGTAGTACCAGCCCGGCTGCGAGTACTTCGTTGATGGGGGCTTCCAGGGTTTCCATCCGGTAGCCGCGCTTGTGGAGGGACATGCCGGAGCTGTCGAGCGCCACCGTACACTCGTCGTTGTAGATGTGGACGTTAACCCGCAGTTTGGGCCTGTCGATATCCACGTTGGGGCGCCTGCCGTACTCCTGTCGGAAGCGGTCGACGATGGCGTCCTTGGTTTTCAGCGCTACGTATTTGGAATGTTTGAAATAGGGCGAGTGCGTGGCCGCATCCACAGCAAGGGTGTCGTCCACACCCATGTATTTCGGCCAGTCTACCTCCCTGATCATATTGTACAGGCCTGCTTCGTTGCGCACGCGGAAGCTTCGTATAGGCAACAGCACACGAAGGGCGGTGCGCAGCTCCAGGTTGGCGCGATACAGCAGGCGTTTGTCGCCCTCAAAGGCCACCGCCCGAATGAGCGGCTCTATTTGCAACGCTCCCAGCTGCCGGAGTTCCTCCGCCAGTACGCCTTCCAGGCCGGCCATGGTTTTGGCGATCAGTTTCATTATTGATCAATGAGTCTCATCATGATGAAAGTGTAGGTATTGGGGGGCTCCCACAGCCAGCCTTGTTCTAAATGGCTGGCCGATGAATAGGCTTCTATTCTTATTAGGTTTGGGCCATATTTTTTTTCCAGGTAGTACTGTTTCAAGGTTTCGAGCCGAGCTTCCCGCGTATCTATGCTTTTTGCTCCTACGGCAATAACTAGTTGCTTATCCGGAAAGGCCTGCATCACTTCAACTAAATTATCCCACATATAGGAATTGGGCTGCGTGGAGGAGCTCATAACCAAGCCCATTTTAGCTAAATAATCAACCAACTCTTGTTCCGTTTCCGGAATTTGGGCAAATGATACACGATAATTTGAAGGAGCCTCAGTAGTCTGAATATCCGTACAAGGGCTAATTGCGGATAAACCGTCGAGAAGTATATGGCCATTGTAGGGCTCCAGTGCTCCTTCTAAATAGTATGCCTCCAGAATAATATGGCTATAGGTAGCGGATGGAGTAAATGTAAAGTTGTGTTTTTTCCATTCGGTATTATCGATTGGCATGCTTACCGCTAATAGCTCCTCTTTTTCGCATAAACGATTCGCCCCCCAAATCCTTAGCACGGCCGGTGTTATATAATTCACTGTTTTTAAGGTGGCCCGGCTAAGGCTGATATAAAATGGGGACCTGCACAAAAAAGCGCCAAGCTCATAACATTGTCCGGCCATTAACGGATTGGACAGTTGCTGCCCAATCGATTCCCAGGTTAAGTTATCGCGTACAATCATTGCCACATATGTATCGCCTTTTCTGGCTTTTAGGGTGCAGGAAAAGTCTCCGCTAGGCTGGATATCAACCGGAGATTCATCGGGAAACCCACAATCCGACCATCCTGTAGGACATTTACTGTGGCGGGGGGGGGCCTCAAACGAAGGGTTTTCCAGGACAATATTATCCTGAGCCCCCAGCGTGAAGGCAAAGAAACTGAATAAGCAGGTGTAAATAATTTTCTTCATGATAGAGCCTTTCGTTGTGGATATTTAAGAGCGATAGAAGAGAAGCCACATGTGTTTCCAGACGCGTGCCTGCTACTGGTTTACAGAATATAGCCCAAAATAAGCTATTATTTCTGAACCAGCTGGATAAGATAATCCACTTTCTCCACCGGCCATAGCCATTCCTTTTTCTCGTCAGAGCGCTTGCGGGGGCGCAGGTGGTATTGCTGCGGGCTTAAACCGGCCGCCTGCAGGGTGTAATCGAAATGCATCAGTCGTTCCTGAAGTACGAAGTCTGATTCTCCTCCTACGGCGATCAGCACTTCTGTGCCGGGAAACTGGCTCAGGGCGCGCCCCATCAGCCAGAGGTATTTGTTCACCTGCTGGGCATTGCCGGCTGCGTCGGCGAAGAGGTGGCGCTCGATGCCGGCCCCGGTGACGGTGAACCGCAATTGCAGCCCTTGTTCGGCCAGGTAAGCGCGCAGCGCCCGGAGATCTTCGAGCTTAGGGGCTTCCACAGCTTCCAATGGCGGGCGCTCCGGGTTGGGGCTGTCGCAGCCGATAGGCAGGAGCGGGGAGGCGTGGTCGAGCAGGATATTGCCGTTGTAGGGCGGGCTGTATGGGTTGAGGTATTCGGCTTCGAGCAGGATATGGGTGAAACTCTGCGTGGGGCGCAGGGCCATCTCGTACTGCTTCCACTGCGCCGGGGCGATGGCCTCGGTTTCCCAGAGCAGCTCCCGCCGCCCGCAGTTCTCAAAACCGCCCCACACCCTGAGGCGCACGGCCTGGTTGTAGTTGGCCGGTTCACCTGTTATGCGGCTGTAACTCCAGTAGTCTTCCGACCGGGCGGCGTAAATGGAAAAGTTGTAGCACACGCCCTGCTGCATGGGCGCCGGAAGCCGCTGCCCCAGCCCTTCGCCGGTGCCGTTGTCGCGGATCACCATGCCTACGTAGGTATTGCCGTCAAAAGGAGGCATGTCCACTTCGAAAAAGCCGCCGGGGTGGATATCGGGCGGGCTTTCGCCGCTCTGGCCACAGTAGTACCAACCCATGGGGGGCCTGGAGAAAGCCGGCGTATCCTCAAAAGAGGGGTTTTCCAGGAAGATCACATCCTGTGAAAAAAGGAAAGTGCAGCAAAAAAGAGGTATGAGAAACAATAACAGGCGCATGTTTTTGGGTATTGGTCAGAGGGTGCATCTGCCTATACCTACAAAAATAGCAATCCAGACCAAACCTTTGAGGAAGAAAAACATGAAACCCGCCAGCCCGACGCGTTTCAGCCATAGCTTGAAGTGGTTGCCTGTCATTGGAAAGATTTTCATGTTACAAAAATAACAGGAGCACCCGGAAAAGGTTGCCCGCCCCGGTTTCTTGACAATCCTATGACTTTTCTTCCAGTTCGGCCAGATAATCGGCCAGCTCTTCCATTTCCCAGGCGTCGTCGATATGGAAAGGGCCGACACGCGTACGGCGCAGTGCGGTGAGGTACGCGCCGCTGTCAAGGGCCTTGCCGAAATCGTGGGCGAGGGAGCGAATATAGGTGCCTTTGCTGCATCGCACCCGGAAGCTGACGTCGGGCAAGTCTACCTGTGTCAGTTCGAATTCGTGGATCTGCACCTGGCGGGGCTCTACTTCTACCACCACCCCTTTACGGGCCTTTTTGTATAGCGGCTGCCCGTCTACCTTTATGGCGCTGAACATCGGCGGCACCTGTTCGATATCGCCCAGAAAGGCCTGTCGCGCCTTTTCGAGCAGCGCTGGGGTGATGTGGCTGGTAGGAAAGTGTTCCTCCACCTCACTTTCAGCATCGTAGGAAGGCGTAGTGGCGCCCAGGCGCAAGGTGCCGGTGTATTCTTTTTCCAGGCCCTGGTAGGTACTCAGTTTTTTGGTGTGCTTGCCCGTACAAACGACCAACAGGCCGGTGGCCATGGGGTCGAGGGTGCCGGCATGGCCCACCTTGATCTTTTTTACCTTAAGCCCGTGCTTGAGCTTGTATCGGATCTTGTTGACCACGTCAAAGGAAGTCCAGCCTTGCGGTTTGTCTACCAATAACAAGGCGCCGGCCAGGAAGTCGTATCGCGGAAGGGGTACATCTTCGGCACTCATTCAATAGGTCATTGATTCAGGTAAAAAGCAATAATCGCTATAGCCGCTATAAGGAAGCAATATACAGAGAAATAAGCCAACTTGCTGTTTTTCACGAGCTTGATCATCCACATACAGGCCAGTATGCCGGTGATAAAGGCCGCGGCGAAGCCTACGGCCAGCGGCGCCATCCCGATGGAAGTATGTGCCAGCTCGCCATCCATAAGGCTTTTCGCCATTTTGCCGAGGATGAGGGGGACGACCATCAGAAATGAAAAGCGGGCGGCCTGTTCCCTGCCGATGCCCAGAAGCACGGACGTGGAGATCGTAGCGCCCGAGCGCGAAATGCCCGGCATGATCGCTATGGCCTGTGCGATGCCCACCAGGAAAGCATTGAGGTACCCTACGGGCTTGTCGGTGGGCCTGGAGCGCCCGGCGAGGAGCAGCAAAAGTCCCGTGACGCCCAGCATAAGGCTGACCAGCACCACGCGCTGGTTAAACAGTTCCTCGATCTGCGATTCAAAAAGCAGGCCTACAACTGCAGCCGGGATCATGGACAGGACGATCTTCAGGCTGTATTGGGTTTCTTCGTTCCAGCGGAATTGGAAGAGCCCCTTAAAGATGTCGGCGAGGTCCTTGCGGAATACGACGATGGTGCTCAGGGCCGTAGCGGCGTGCAGGGCCACCGTCATCAACAGGCTCTCTTCGCCGACGCTGGTATCGCCCAGGAAATATTTGGCCAGTTCGAGGTGGCCGCTGCTGCTCACGGGCAGAAACTCTGTCAGCCCCTGGATAATACCCAGGACGGCCGAGCGGATGATCGCTTCCATTTACCCTTTTTTAAAGATAGCTACGATCTCCACGGCCAGCCCTGCCAGGATCACAATGGGGGCGATCAGGGTGCGGCGGGTACTGTAAATGATGTCGGGGTCCCACGTCTGCCGGTCGGGCATATTGCCGCCTGCCATGAGGAAAAGGCCGATGACGATGAGCGCTGCACCCACACCCATCAGTATGTAATTTTTCCGGCCGAACTCCAGTTCCTGAACACGGTTTCCGGCGTCGGCCATGCGGCGGCGGCCCGGCGCAGGAGTGTCCACTTTTTTCTGCGTCGTTACGACGACTTTTTTCTTTGGAGGCCTGTTTTGACTCATGTTTTTTTTAGGTTCAATTGGTAATTGTTGTGCAATGGGGCGCCCGTTCAGTAGAGGTCGTCCACCCGCATTTTCAGATATTTCCGCACGACGTAATAGGTGCTCGCCGCATTGATGGCCAGCCCCAGTAAACAGAGCACCATGGCCAGCGATAAGATCAGGCCGCGGTTGTTGCCTTCCTGAAGGCCGGGTATCGCGTTTTGCAGCCACAGGTATACCAACAGGACGCCAACCGAGGCCAGCAGCCCGCTGAGCAACCCATGCCAGGCCCCTCTGCGGATGTAGGGGCGGCTGATGAACTCCCAGGAAGCGCCCACCAGTTCCATATTCTTGATCAGGAAGCGGTTGGCGTACAGGGCCAGGCGCACCGTATTGTGGATCAGGACGCCGGCGACGACAATGGAAAATAGTAAAATGCCCAGCCCGATGAAGCTGAGCGAACGTATGTTTTCCGAGATCTCGTTGACCAGGCTTTCCTGGTAATAGACGTCGGAAACGGAAGGCTGCTTTAAGATCGCGGCCCGGATGTTGCGCAGGCTGTCGGGCGCCATAAATGCTGCCCGTACGTTGAAGGTGACCACATCGTACAGCGGGTTGGGCATGTCGAGTTTTAAGAAGTCTTCTCCGAACTCGTCACGCATCATCTCCGCTGCCTGGCCCTTGCTGATGTACTGCACGGAGCCCTCTTTGACGAAGGCGCTGCCGGACAGGTATTCCTGCAAATGGCCGGCTCCGCTATCTTCCCGCAATTCGACGATGAGGTTGACCTTTTCCTTCAGCCCGTGTACCAGCTGGCGGGCGTTGAGCACGGCCAGGGCAAAAAAACCGAGCACGAACAGCACCAGCGCCACACTGATGATGGAGTACAGGTAATTGGGCCGGGGCCTGCCTGCCGTATTGCTGTTCGGTTCTGCCATGTAGTCTCTATTGCTGCGCAAAATTATAAAATATACGCCAATGCAGAAGCAGCTGGCCAATTTATTGGAGGCCTGTGTCGTTATGGTAAAAACCGCACCCTCTGGATTAAATATGGCTGGAAGGCAACTATGCGAAGCTTTTGCCGTATGTAAACCTCAAAGGGCTTGTTCAAACAAACTCGACTACTATGGAACGGTTATCTTATACGGTGCTTGTGGCCACCCTGCCTGTCCTGCTTTCGGCGCAGGCCTACATCAAGAATGCATCATTTGAAGGAAAGGCCCAGGATGCTACAGTGCCTGCCGGTTGGTTTGCCTGTGAGGCCGGTACTACGCCCGATATATTGCCGGGCCCCTGGGGGGTGTACGAAGAAGCGGCTGAGGGTGAAACCTATGTGGGTTTGATCACCCGCGAGGACGGCACCTGGGAGAGCATCGGGCAGCGCCTTTCCCCCACCTTAAAGCCCAAGGAGTGTTATACCTTTACCCTCGCTGTGGCCCACTCACAGACCTATGCCGGATACAACAACCCGCTGCGCCTGCGTATCTGGGGCGGTACTGCCAGATGCGGCAAAGACCAGATGTTGCTGGAAACGGGTTTTATCCGTGAGCCGGAGTGGGAGGAATTCGAAGTGCAATTCGTACCCAAAAAGCCCATCAATTATATTCTCGTCGAGGCTTTTTACAAAGATGGGAATTTCTCGTATCGTGGCAATATCCTCATCGACGATTTTTCGCCGATCAAGAAGTGCGTCCGCGCTGAGCTGATGGAGTAGCCGCCTGATACGGCCAGGCTTTGCCAACGCTACTGGCCTGATTCCTGCTCTGCCTTTTGCTCCATTTCCTGCATCAGGCGCTCGGTCTTCTGTATGATATCCTCCCATTCCTTTTCGATGGCCTTGCGGTCGGAGCTGTCGGCTATCACGCGGCTGCCGTCGGAGCCGTATTCCTGCATGTCCGTACTTTGGAGCCGGGCGTCGAGGGCGCGCTGGCGCTGCTGGAGCTCGGCGATCTGGTCGATGAGGCCTTTGTTGTCCTTCAGCTTTTCAGCCTTGCCTTTGAGGTTGTCGAGCAGGCCTCCGACTTTGTCAACGGCGTCATCGTACTTGCCTTCGTCGAATTTCTCCTTTTCGGATTTCAGCAGGCCGACAGCGGATTTGGTGAGGCTGCGGACGTCCTCAAAGATCGCCTTGGATTGCTGTTTTTCCGCTGGTGTGCCGAAGAAGTAGTTGTACACCAGTATGCCGACTACCAGGATCAATCCCAGTTTAATGAGGCTTCTTACCATGATTCGTGCAGTTTTTTTCAAAGATAACAATTTTGGCCGGCTGCTGCGTTCCTTATCTCCTTGGTTATTCAGGCTTGCCGCCATTGTTGTGCCCGGCTTTCAGCCCAATGCCGTATATTGCCGCATCATTACCAGATGTTTATGAAGATAGCCATTTTATCGCGTGGCCCGCAGCTTTACTCCACTCAAAGTTTGGTGCGTGCAGGGCATCAACGCCAGCACGAGATGCACATCGTCGACCACACCCGTTGTACACTGGTTGTGGGCCGGGGCCGGCCGCAGATCTTCTATGGAGAGTATCTGTTGCCGCGTTTCGATGCCATTATCCCCCGGATCGGGGCTTCGGTTACTTCTCAGGGAGCAACGGTGATCAGCCAGTTCGAAATGATGGACACTTTTTCGGCCGTCAGGCCGGATGCGCTGCTGCAGTCGCGCGACAAGCTGCGCTGCCTGCAGAAACTCGCCCGGTGCGGCATTGAAGTGCCGCGCACGGTTGCCGTGGTGCCCGGCCAGCCGCTGATGCCGCTCATCAACAGCATCGGCGGCCTGCCCGTCGTGATCAAGATGCTGGAAAGCACACATGGTATCGGTGTTATCCTCGCAGAGAGCTTCCGGACGGCGGAATCGGTCATCGAAGCTTTTCAGCGAAAAGGGGAGCGGCTCATCATGCAGGAGTTTATCGAAGAGGCCCGGGGCGCCGATATACGGGCACTGGTAGTGGCCGGCGAAGTGGTGGCCACCATGGAGCGCCGCGCCAAACCCGGAGAATTCCGTTCCAACCTGCACCGCGGGGCCAGCGCAGAAGTAGAGCACCTTAGCCCCGAAGAGGAAAATCTGGTCAAAAAGGCCGTAAAGCTCATGGGCCTCGACGTGGCCGGAGTCGACTTCCTGCGATCCAAAAGAGGGCCGCTGATCATGGAAGTCAATGCTTCGCCGGGCCTGGAAGGTATCGAAGGCATCACCGGAGTCGACGTGGCCGGTAAGGTGATCAGCTTCGTCGAGCAACGCGTTCGCGAACGGCAGCATTACCAGTCGAACACCAGAAAATAACGATCATGACGCAAAAGCCCTTTTTGATCCACAATGCCGAAATAATGCCTGGTAGCCACGAAGTAGTGCGCATACCCGTGGGCTGGCTGCCTTCGGGCAACGTGATGTCTATCAGGGCCCATGTATACCGAAGCCTGGAGCCCGGGCCCGTCCTGCTGGCCGTGGCGGGTATCCACGGTGATGAAGTGAACGGCGTGGAGATCATACGGCGCGCCGTGACGCAGGGCCTGTTCGAAGGCCTGGCCCGGGGAAGCGTCATCGCTATCCCTATACTCAACGTTTACGGTTTTATCAACTATTCGCGTGAAGTGCCGGACGGCAAGGATGTCAACCGCTCTTTCCCCGGCAATATGAAGGGCTCGCTGGCCTCCCGCGTAGCCCGTACCCTGACCAAAAAGATACTGCCCTATGCCGACTTCGCCGTCGATTTCCATACCGGCGGCAACGGCACCTATAACTACCCCCAGATACGGTACAGCCGTGGTGATAAGCGGGCAGAGCAGATGGCTCATGTTTTTGCACCCCCTTTTGTCGTGGCCAAGCCCCTCATCGCCAAGTCTTTCCGAAAGGCCGCTACCGACCAGGGGAAAATGGCCCTGGTCTTCGAGGGCGGCGAGAACCTGCGTTATGACGCTCTTTCCATTGAGGCCGGCCTGGCCGGCCTGCACCGCCTGATGTACGCCCAAAACATGACGGAAAAAGCGCCGCCGCAGCCAGGCCGGTGCCTGTCGCTGCACAAAGCTTCCTGGCTTCGCGCGCCCAGGGCCGGTATGTTCCTGTGGTACAAATGCTCGGGAGATGAGGTGCGCAAGGGCGAAACCCTAGGCGTGATCAACGACCCTTATGGGGAATGGGAAAAAACCATTACCGCGCCCCGCGATGGCTACCTCATCGGCCATAACAACGCTCCCGTAGTCAGCCAGGGCGATGCGTTGTTTCATTTGGGCGCTTAATAAAATTCCATGCCGTAGTGGCGGAGCCCCTATCAACCAACAATCAGCTTTCAACCACCCTTTTCTCGATATAGTCCGAATTCAGCAGTTGAAGGGCGCCCATATACTTCAGCCGGAAAGAGACCAGGCTGCCCACTTCGTAGTCGCCGGGCTGGGGGCCCAGGTCGACGATGAGCATGTCGGAGCTGGCGTTGGCGATCTGGATGTTTTCCTCTTCGGGGAAGAGAAAATCGGGGGAGATGTCGAGAAGGCCGATATCGAGGATGGCGCGGTAGGACTCTTTGCCGTAATCGCTCTCGTTGATCTCGAAGGCCTCGCCGCTGGGATTGGTGGATAAAGTACCGATCGGGACCTTGGGTTTTTTGGTGATCTCGATGATCTCGGAATACAGGCGGATCACGTCTGTTTTCATGCCTTCAAAAGGCAGGCCGCTGACGAGGTCGTTGCCGAAAAAGAGCGTTTCGCCGATGCGGAAGTGGTTGATGGCGGCGGGCACCTGGCTGCGCATCAGCAGCGGCAGCACAACGGAGGTGCCGCCGGTGATCCATGGGATCTTTTTGTGGAAGGTGGCCTCTATCAGTTGTTTGTAAAGGCTGAGTTGAATGAGCTTGTCTTCCGAAGGCATTACCCCGTGCAGGCAGTTCAGGTTGGCGCCGATGGCCACCACCTCGATATTGGGCAACTCGAAGACTTTTTTATAAAAGCTGATCAGGTTTTCACCCATGATGCCCTCTCTCAGGTCGCCCAGCTCGATCATGATGGCGACTTTATGCGTTTTGTCCTGCCGCTGCGCTTCTTTAGAGAGCATCCGGATGGTGGAGCTTTCGGAGTTGAAGCTGATATCCGCATAGCGCACCACCTTTTTGATCGCTCCAGGGGCCGGAGGTTTTATGTATACCGTCTGCACGTCGGGCCTGATCGCCTTGATCTTGGCCAGGTTGCTGACCCTGCTGTCGCAAACTTCATCGATGCCCAGGTTCAATACTTCTTTCAGGTAAGCTTCATTGCCGCACAGCAGCTTGGTCACTATGGCCCATTCTGTATTGTGCCCGCGAAGCAGGTTATTGAGGAACTGGTAGTTATGCCTCAGCTTCGTCCGGTCTAATGTTAGATATGCCATTTTATTTGGTTTTTAGTCTATGGGTTTTTACCCAAACGCCTCTTTGCCTTTATTTCATTCTGTGACGATCCTGGGGATATCCATAGGCAGGCGAGTGGGGTGCTCGTCCTGCATGTTCAGAAGATTAGCCTGCAAATGGATTCGAACAGCCGGATACCTGGTTCCAGCAGCTCATCCGGGAAATCATAAGCCGGGTGGTGCAGGGGCGGGTGGCCTTCGCCGGCGCCCAGGCCGAAAAGGGCGCCGGGAAAGCGCTGGGTGAAAGCTCCGAAATCTTCACCCCAGCGGAAAGGCAACTCCAGCACCTGCGCTGGCAGCTCGTTTTCCGCTGCGGCTTGCAGCACCCGCTCCACCGCTTTTTCGTCGTTGTGCGTAGCCCTGAAAATATCCGTCCATTCTGTAGAAAGCTTCAGCTCGTGCTGCCCGGCCAGCTGATGCAGATAGCCCATAAAATCCTTAGCCAGTTTTTCCATACCGGTTTCCGTCCAGGTGCGCAGGGTCAGGTGCACTTCGCCGTAGCCCGCGGCAGTGCCGTAAGCGATCTCGCCCATTCTGATATGTACAGGTGTCAGCAGGGTGAATTCCGGTAATGAGGGGTTGTTTATGCTGCGGCGCTGGCTTTCTTCTATGATCTCGGCAATGGCCGGAGCCGGGCTGATGCCTTTTTCCGGTTCGCCGGCATGCGCTTCCCGCCCTTTAAGGCGAATGATGAGGCTTTGGACGGCTGCCGTGAATGCGCCTTTTTTTATAGCTACCTGTCCCAGAGGGAATCCCGGTAGGTTGTGCAACGCAAAGGCATAATCGATGGGCAGCAATTGCTCAAAACGGCTGTCCGATAACATGCTTTCTGCGCCGGCGCCTACCTCTTCCGCTGGCTGGAACACCAGAATGGCCCTGCCTTTGGCCGGCGGTTTCCGGGCCAGCGCATGGGCCAGCCCCAGTAGTATGGCCATGTGGCCGTCGTGGCCGCACTTGTGCGATACGCCCTCGCGTTGAGACCTGTAGCTGAAATCGTTGTTTTCGGAGATAGGCAGCGCATCGAGCTCGGCGCGGAAGAGCACGCCAGGGCCTTCCCGGCCACTGTCGAAAACTGCTGCCAGCCCTGCGCCTCCGAGCCCATCGAGCAGCAAATCTGGCCGAAGCTGCCGCAACAACCCGGCGAGCCTCTCGGCCGTGCCGGATTCCTGCCCGGAGAGCTCGGGCCGGCTGTGGAGTTCCCTGCGAACCTCCTGTATTTCCTGAATGCCTGTATTTCCCGTAGTGATATCCATACGTTCCGTTACTGTGGATATAAATGTGTATTTAGAATTGTATCATTAGACGCTGAAACCTGCTTCTCAGAAGCTCCAAAACCCAGTAAACCAGAACCACGCCTGGAGATAGGGTAAACCCAGGCCAACCCTGTAACTTGTAACCCAGCCTCCCTTACCCTGATACTTCCGCTAAAGCTCGCCTCTCGGAGGGGCCGAAATAGCTGATCAGGATAAAACACAGGGCCGAAGCGCTCAGTCCTGCGACATTGGCATCCAACCCGAACGGCAATTCTGTTTTTAATACGATCAGCGCAAGAGTAGTGCCGCCGCCAACGAGCATGGCCCAAAAGGCAGCTGTTGGTGTGCTCCGCTTCCAGAACATCGCCCCCAATACAGGTACGAACAGGCCGGACACCATAAAGGCATACGACAAAAGCATGAGTTCCAGCACGTTCTGCATGTTCATAGCGATGAACAGGGCCGCGCAGCCGATGCCCAGCGTGGTGAGCTGTGAGGCCCGAAGCACCTTTTTATCATCATTCCCAAACGGGAACGCTTTTTCCAGGATATCGGTCACCACATTGCCGGAAGCCGCCATCAGGCAGCTGTCGGCCGTCGACATGATGGCCGAAAAATAGGCCGACAGCATCAGGCCTGTCAGGCCTACGGGCAATACCGTGCGGAGCAGTAAGGGCAGGCCCATCTCCGCGTCCATGGAGCTGGGGCTGCCATAACCCAGATGTTCGAACATGCCCTGGTCGGCAGCTACCCTGGAAAAGAGCCCGAGCAGGACGCCCATGAAGGCCATGACCGGATATTCGAACAGGCCGGCGAGGTACCAGGCCCGCTGAGCCGTCTTTTCGTCCCGGCAGGCATATATCCTCTGGTAAAGGGTCATGCCGACAAACCAGATAGGGACGATGGTCACAAACCAGTTGATGAAAGTCGGCCACCCTATATTGGTGAGGGAAAGCAGCTCCGGGCGGACAACTTCCTTGATGGTGGAATAACCGCCAACAGCAAAATATCCGACGGGAATGCCGATAAAGACCAGGCCCGCCATGAGGATGATCCACTGTACCGTATCGGTGTAGATGACGGCTTTAAGGCCGCCCGCCACCGTGTAAGCCACTGCGATGGCGCCCATGATGAGCAGCGCCTGGGCCATGCTCAGTGCCGGGAAGGTTGCCGATGCCAGTTTGGCGCCGGCCAGTATCTGGGAACTGGTGAACCCCAGGTATCCAATGGCGGAAATGATACCCGCCAGCAAGGCCACCCTCGGGCTGTAAAAATATTCGAACAACTGCGGGAAAGTGAGCAGGTTGATCTTTTTGGACAGCCGGTTCACTTTCGGGATCAGCCACACGGCACTCAGCCAGGCGCCTACCAGCCCCGTGAACAACATCCATGAACCCGAGATGCCCATAACATAACCCAGTCCGCCCAGTCCGATGGAAAAACCGCCTCCAACATCGGTCGCCACGACGGAAAGCCCGATATGCGTGCTGCCCATATTCCGCCCACCGACAAAGTAGTCTTCCGAATTCTCGTTTTTCCGGTAAAAGAAAAAGCCTATCCCCAGCATGCTGAGGAAATAGACTACAAAGATCAGGATGTCGATTAAATGCATTCCACCTACCATCATTTTCCCAGCCTCATTTCCAGATATTTGTTCGTAAAGCCCATTTTTTCGTAGAGTTTCCTTGCCGGATTATCGGGCTCAACGTGCAGGGCGATGGCGCCGTCGGCCAGGCTGATGGCCTTTTGCATGAGCTTTTTACCGATGCCTTCGCCACGCCTGCCGCCATGTACGGCGATGTAAACCAATATGTTCTCCGGGATATAGCCCGCCATGCCGGTACGGTTGATAACGACGGCGCCCAGGATCTTGCCCTGCTTTTCACCGGAGAGGATGAACCCTCCATGGGCCGAATCATCGTTGAGGGCGTATTCCAGGGCCCTGAGGATATCCTCCCGTTTGTCGCCGTACTGTTCCAGGTGCTCATACAGAAAAGTCACCAATTGGCCAATCTTCTCCGGCCCTGCGGGTTGGGAAGGGCCGTATACGTTGATCTCCATGAAGTATATATTTAGTTTCTATGCAAACTAAATATTGAAACAGGTGAGTGGTAGAATGGTTTCATCAATTCGCGGATCTTGGCCGGAAGGTCAGATCAGGTCTCTCAGTTTGAAAGTAACATGAAAGCGCGTATTTCCTCGCAGTACCTTTAGGCATACCTTTTTACCTACGTGTTTGAGGAATCGGCGGTTGGCGCCTTCGAGGTCGAGGAAGGAGGCGGGTATACCGTTGATAGAAAGGATACGGTCGCCTCTGATGAGGCCTGCCCGGGCTGCCGGGCTGCCGGGGATGATACCATATATAATAAACTCGTTGAGGTTGATGCCGCCGGCAACGAGGTTGATGCCGCTGCGGTCGTGGATGAACTCATCTTTATACGAGCGGTTGGGTTCCAGATAGGCTTTTTCCTGTAAATAATCGATGACGAGGGTAAAGCGGCGTAGTATCTCATTGCCTATGATGCCGTTGCGCTGGTTGATAAAAGAGGAATCCAAACCTGAAGGCAGGTTCTGGAACTGGCTGGTGACTTCGCGGAAAACGAAGGGCTCGAATTCCAGCTTGTGCACTCTGCCCATATATCCCAGCAAAAAGCCTCCCAGGCCAGCGCCCAGGTTGCTGGGGATTACCTTCTCCGGCATTTTCAAACCCGGATGGGTATCAGTATGTAAAAGCAGTGCCAGGCCGGCGCCGGTATCGATCAGCAGCCTTACCTGAATGCTGGTATCAGGGTGCAGGTTGATCGTGGCATTGAGATAGGGTTTGTTTCGGTTGACCTCGATCGGCAGGGTAATGTAATCCCGGCCCGGGGGGGAAAAGTATTGGGGGTCGTACAGCGAGATGGTGCTTTGGCGGTAGTTCACCTTGACAATGAAACGCCGGAAGAAGTCAGAACCGAGTATGCCCTGTACATTTACCCCGGTGTATTCTTCGAAATGGAAATAGTCGTTTTCCAGAACGAGTATGGACCGGTTGAGCGCTTTTATGCCGCCGACCTGCAGGTTGACGCCCTGCGCCAGGTAAGCGTACAGCTCGGTGCTGAGGTCGGCGCCCAGGATCGGGAATCTGCGCTGATAGTCGATGTTCAGCAGGTCGGTGATCTCCCGCTTGGAAAGAATGGTGTGCTCAGCGCCGGTATCGAAAATGAAGCGTAGTGGAAAAACCTCGTTGAAGGTGACATTGACCACCAGGAAACCGTTGGCGTATTCAAAGGGAATATCGATACGCCGGAGGTTGCGTTCGATCTCCATGTCTGGCCGCTGGGTATAGGCAGACAACGCTGTAAGTGTCAGACATACCAGCAATAATAGTTGGTTAAGGCCAAAATCTTTTTTCATAGCCGGGTTTCGGATGATGGGTTAACAACTGCCCTAACTCTTTTTTACGGATAACCAGGCAGCAAAATTGGGTAGCCGATCGTTCCCAGTACAATTATAAGCTTTTTATTTACCTAATTTTATTTGGTTTGTCCCTTGTGAAAAAAAATCAGTTCATTGATTTTTGGTTTTTTCATGCATATTTTAGACTTTTACAACCTAGTTAGTGTTAAATACACACAATTCCAAGAACATAGCGGCTTTTCGATTTTTAGTAGAAATGTAATTAACTAACCTTCACTACATTAGTGTTATCTATCCCAAGACACTGAACGGAAATTAAGATAAAGCTACACGTACTGTGTTGCTAAAGGGCCGATTTATTTTGGCCAAATGTTGATTTTTCCTAAACCAAACCTAAGTAGTGTATGAAACTTAAAGTCGACTTTGTAACTAAATTCGTGCTGCTACTGGCCGTGCTCGCCCTGAGCAACTTCGCCTATGCTCAGCGTGACATCACGGGAACCGTGACGGACGCAGAGTCAGGCGACCCGCTCATCGGGGCCAACATCCTGGTCATCGGGACCAGTACGGGTACCATCACCGACTTTGATGGTAACTACTCCATCAAAGTTCCTGCAGGGTCTACCACCCTCGAGTTTTCCTACACCGGTTATGCTTCTCAGCGCGTTGAGATCGGCAACCAGTCCGTGATTAACGTTTCCCTTTCCGCCGGCGAGGTGCTGGAAGAGGTAGTCGTTGTAGGGTACGGTACAGTGAAAAAATCCGACCTCACAGGCTCGGTCGCTTCCGTGAAAGAGGAAGACTTCAACAAAGGGGTGTTCACCGCTCCTGACCAGCTCATCCAGGGCAAAGTGGCCGGTGTTCAGATCCTGAACAACAGCGGCCAGCCGGGTGGCGAAGCTACGGTCCGCATCCGCGGCAACTCCTCCGTACGCGCCGGCAACCAACCGCTGTATGTGATCGACGGGGTGCCCCTCGACGGCCGCTCCGCACGCCCCGGCGTCAGCGCTTCTGACCTGGGCCAAACCCCGGGTTCCAACCCGCTGAACTTCATCAACCCCGCCGACATCGCTTCCATCGACGTACTGAAGGATGCATCCGCTACGGCCATCTACGGCTCCCGCGGTGCGAACGGGGTCGTTATCGTGACCACCAAGAAGGGCAAAAGCGGTGACCCGCGCATCGACTTCGGCCTCTCCGCAGGGGTTAGCAGCGCGTTGAACACCTACGACGTACTGACCGGCGACGAGTATCGCTCGGCACTGAAGGACTACGGCCTGAGCGGCGGCGACTTCGGCGGCAGTGAAGATGCTCAGGATGCTATCCTGCAGACCGGCCTGACCCAGAACTACAACTTCTCGATCAGCGGTGGTAACGACAACGGCAACTACCGCGTGTCTGCCGGTTACCTCAACCAGGACGGTATCATCAAGGATAGCGGCCTTAAAAAGTACACCGGTAGCATCAACGGTACCTACAAGTTCTTCGACAGCAAGCGCCTCAGCGTGGACTTCAGCCTGCTGGCTTCGCAGATCACTGAAAACATCGCTCCTGTCTCTACGAACGCCGGCTTCACCGGTAGCGTCGTTGGCCAGGCCCTGCAGTGGAACCCCACGCGGCCCCTGCTCAATACCGATGGGACGTTCAACTTCGACAAGGGTTCTACCACCATCAACCCGCTGGCGATGCTGGCTGCCTATGATGACGTTGGAAACCTGACCAACATCCTGGGTAGCATCTCTCCGTCCTTCAAACTCGCCGATGGCCTGGAGTACCGCTTCCTCTACAGCATCAACCACGGTGTCGGCCTGCGTCGTACCCAGATCAAGTCCTTCATCAACGTACAAGGCGTAGAAGACAGGGGCTGGGCCAATATCGGCAGCGGCTCCCTGACGACCCAACAGTTTACCCACACCCTGAGCTACAACAAGGACCTGGGCTCCGCGCTCAACCTGAACGCCGTTGTGGGTTATGAATACCAGAAATTTGACAACAAGGGCTTCTCGATGACGGCGCTGGATTTCCTCTCCGACGATATCGACTACACCAACGCCATCCAGAACTCTACGTCGAACAACCGTACTATTTCGTCCTATGCCGACCCGCTTGCCGAGCTGCAGTCTTATTTCGCTCGCGCCATGTTTAACGTCAGCAACAGGTACCTGTTGACGGCTACGGTACGCGCCGACGGTTCCTCCAAGTTTGGTGAGAACAACAAGTATGGCGTGTTCCCCTCCTTCGCCTTCGCTTGGAACCTTTCCAATGAAGACTTCATGTCCGGCGGGCCTTTCGACCAGTTGAAGCTGCGCCTTGGCTGGGGCCAGACGGGTAACCAGGAATTCCCTGCCGGTTCTGCACAAGAGCGCTATGGCCTGAGCGCCAACGGCGCCCTGGCGCTGGAAAACGTCGCCAACCCTGACCTGAAATGGGAAACCTCCACGACGATCAACGCCGGTATCGACTTCGCCGTGTTCGACTACAAACTTTCCGGTTCTGTTGAATACTTCAACCGGAAAGGCGAAGACCTGCTGTTCAACTTCGCCGCTATCCAGCCGGCGCCTGCTACCCGTTACTGGATCAACCTGCCGGGTGAAGTGACCAACTCCGGTATCGAAGTTGCCCTCAACGCTTTCCTTATTGAGAACGATAACCTGAGCTGGCAGTTGGGCGCCAACGCATCCTTCCTGACCAACGACCTGCAGAACTACCAGGGCCCCCCTGTATTGACCGGTACGCTTTTCGGGCAAGGTATCTCCAATGCTACATCTCAGCGCCTGGAAAACGGCCAGCCGCTCAACGCATTCTACCTGCGCGAATGGAACGGCCTGGATGACCAGGGCTTTGACGACCTGACCGACGATGGCAACACCCTGTTCTTCGTTGGAGACCCCAACCCGGACATCCTGCTGGGCATCAGCACGAGCCTCAGTGTCGATAAGTTCAGCTTCGTCCTGAACTTCAACGGCGCTATGGGCCAGGATATTTACAACAATACCGCCAATACCGTGTTACCTATCGGTAACCTCGGTTCGCGTAACATCGACGCCAAGCTGGTGGGCACGGGCGAAGCCATCGCCAACTCCATCAAGCCGTCTTCCCGTTACCTGGAAAAAGGCGACTACCTGAAACTGGCCAACGCTACACTGTCCTACGACCTTGGCAACATCAGCAATGCTGTGAAAAATGTACGCCTGTACATCACGGGCCAGAACCTGCTGGTCTTCACGAACTACACGGGCTTCGACCCTGAAGTGAACACGGTGAACGAAAGAGACGGCGTGCCTTCGGCCGGTATCGAATACACGCCTTACCCCTCGGCAAGAACGATCTTATTTGGCGCTAATTTCTCCTTTTAATTGACTTAAAAAGTGATGTATATGAAACTTAACAAAGTACTGATCATTTTCCTTGCGATGGGCGCCTTTGCCTGTACAGACCTGGAGGAAACCCTCAGAGAGGACCTCTCGGGAGACCAGGCCAGGCAATTGCTGGAGGAGAATGCCGATGTGAGCGCACTTTTGGATGCTGCTTACAATAGTCTGCAAGGCCCCTTCCAGGACCAGTCCCGCTTCTGGGCTGCCCAGGAGCACACCTCTGACGAAGTGATCGGGCCGACCCGTGGGCCTGACTGGGATGACAACGGCGTTTGGCGCGTACTGCACAACCACACCTGGAATGCCGACCACGCATTCCTGGGCGACACTTTCAACGAACTGTTGCAGGTGGTGTTCAACGCAACCAACGTGTTGGTATTCAACCCTTCCGCTTCTCAGGCCGCTGAGGCCCGCTTCCTGCGTGCTTTCGCGATGTTCGCCGTTGCCGACGGCTGGAACCAGGTGCCTTACCGCGAACCCGGTGAGAACCTGCTGAACGCCCCGAAGGTGCTGAAAGGCCAGGAAGCCCTCAACTTCATCATCGATGAGCTGAACGCCATCATGAACGACCTGCCGGATGGCCCGCCCACCCGCGCCAACAAAGACGCCGCCAAAGTGCTGCTCATGAAGTGTTACCTGAACAAAGGGACCTTTGCCGACCGCGCCAACCCGTCTTTTGACCAGGCAGACATGAACCAGGTCATTACGCTGGCCGACGCTATCATCAACAGCGGCAAATACTCCCTGGCAGATAACGACTTCGACAACTTCGCACCGGATAACGGCCAGAATTCTCCGGAATTGATCTTCGCCGATGAAAACGTGGCCGGCACCTATGTAGGTAGCGGCAACACCGTGCGGTCACGCTGGTTCTGTACCCTGCACTACAACCAGAACCCCAGCGGCTGGAACGGCTTTACGACCATTGCCGATTTCTACGACAAGTTCGACCCGAACGACCAGCGTATCGGCGGTGAATATGACGGCCAAACCGACGTTTCCGGTATCCGCACGGGCTTCCTCGTTGGACAGCAGTACGACCAGAACGGCGCAGCCCTCCAGGACCGTAAAGGCAACCCCCTGTCCTTTACCCGCGATATCAAACTGATCGAAACGGGTAACGACCTGGAGGTGACCGGTATCCGCGTCATCAAGTATCCCATCGACTACAACAACGGCGACAACGTGGACAACGACCTCGTGATCTACCGCCTGGCCGACGTGATGCTGATGAAAGCAGAGGCCTTGTTGCGCACCAACAAAGAATCTGACGCACGGACTATCGTCAACCAAATCCGCACCAAGCGCGGCGTACCTGCATTGGGTACTCTGACGCTGGACAACCTGCTGGACGAGCGTGGCTTCGAACTGTACTGGGAAGGCCACCGTCGCCAGGACCTTATCCGCTTCGGCAAATTCCTCAATGCGTGGACCGAGAAGCCGGCTTCCGGCCAGGAGCGCCTGCTCTTCCCGATCCCGACTCAGGCATTGGCCGTAAACCCGAACCTGGAGCAAAACCCCGGGTATAACTAATAAGCGGTTTACATGCTAATCTGAATCTACTGATCACCGGATATGCTTTCTGCCGGTGAAAGCAGAATGACACAAGCCAGGCCGCTCCACCCTTTGGAGCGGCCTGTTTTTTCCCCAGCAATAAGCAAACGATTGGTTAAAAAGGCGCCCCTGCGCTTTATTCTTTTTGATATTGGGTATTTTTGCCAACCACTTCAGACCTAACCTATCAATTCATCTTGTTATGAGAGTTGCCGCCTGCATCCTGCTCACACTTCTTCTTTATAGTTGTAACTCCGGAAACCAAACTGCTAAAGAAGATAGGCTGTTCACTGCGTTGTCTTCCAAAGAAAGCGGTATCGATTTCACTAATAAGGTTGAGAATAGCGAAGACTTTAACATCTTCAGCTACCGCAATTTCTACAACGGCGGGGGCGTAGCCCTGGGCGATATCAACAACGACGGCCTGCCGGATATCTACTTTACCAGCAATATGGGCCAGAACAAGCTCTACCTCAATAAAGGAGGGCTGGAATTTGAAGATATTACAGAAAAGGCCGGTGTGGGGGGAAGCAAGTCCTGGAGCACCGGCGTCGTAATGGTAGATATCAACCACGATGGGCTGCTCGACATTTACGTCTGCAACGCAGGATACGTCAAAGGTGATGACCAGGAAAACGAGCTGTTTATCAATAAAGGCAACCTCACTTTCGAAGAGAAAGCCGCCGAATATCAGCTCAATGAGAACGGCTACACCACCCATGCCGCGTTCTTCGATTACGACCTCGACGGCGACCTGGACTGTTACATCCTCAATAACAGCTTCATGCCGGTCAATACCCTGAACTACAGCAACAAACGCGAAATGTATGCCAAGGACTGGCCTGTGCGCGATTTCCTCAAAGGCGGCGGCGATAAGCTGCTGCGCAATGACGAC
Source organism: Lewinellaceae bacterium (assembly GCA_020636255.1). Lineage (GTDB taxonomy): Bacteria > Bacteroidota > Bacteroidia > Chitinophagales > Saprospiraceae > JACJYE01. The sequence continues at coordinate 121,007 of JACJYE010000002.1, read as the reverse complement.
GGCAAGTTCAACGACGTCACAGAGCAGGCCGGTATCTACGGTAGCCTCATCGGCTTTGGCCTGGGTATCACCATCGGCGACATCAACGGCGATAACCTGCCCGACATGTACGTCTCCAACGATTTTTTCGAGCGCGATTACCTCTACATCAACCAGGGCGACGGTACCTTCAAAGAAAGCATCAAGGACTGGATGGAACACCTCAGCTCTTTCTCTATGGGGGCCGACATGGCGGATATCAACAACGATGGTTATCCCGAGGTCTTCGTAACGGATATGCTGCCCAGCGACGAATACCGCCTCAAAACGACTTCCTCATTTGAAAACTACAACGTTTACTACCTCAAGCTCCAGCGTGATTTTTACCACCAGTACATGCAGAACACCCTGCAGCTGAACAACAGGAACGGGTCTTTCAGCGAGATCGCCTATTTCAGCGGCGTGTCGTCTTCCGACTGGAGCTGGGGGGCGCTGCTTTTCGATGCAGATAATGACGGCTACCGCGACATCTATGTCTGCAATGGTATTTACCAGGATGTCACCGACCAGGATTTCATCGATTTCTTCGCCAACGAGATCGCCCAGAAGATGGCGCTGACAGGGAAAAAGGAAGAGATGCAATCCATCCTGGACAAAATGCCCTCCACGCCGATCGTCAACAAGTTCTTCCACAACAAGCAGAATCTCACTTTTGAGGAATCCGGCAGACAATCCGGCTTTGACACGCCTTCTTTTTCCAATGGCGCTGCTTATGGCGACCTGGACAATGACGGCGACCTCGACCTGGTGGTCAACAACCTCAACCAGCAGGCGTTCCTGTACCGCAACAACAGCGAATCCCTGCTGGATAACCACTACCTCAAGCTCAGGCTGAAAGGGCCAGCGCAAAACACTTTTGCCATCGGTTCGAAAGTGGTGGCGTACAAAGGGCAGCAAAAGCTGAACTTCCAGCTCATCCCTACCAGAGGGTTTCAGTCTTCCATAGACTACAGCATCGTTTTCGGCCTTGGCCCCGACGACACCGTAGACTCCCTCGAGGTCATCTGGCCGGACCGTACGCGTAGCCTGATCCTTCAGCCGAAGACGGGCGAAGTGCTCGAGATCGACTATGCCAGGGAGGCTCGCAGCCCGGCAGGGGATACGCAGAAAGCACCCGCCCCGGCCCCGCAGCTGGTCGAGGAAGTGGCCGCTCCTTTCGAAGCCCATCGGGAGAACGATTTTATCGACTTTTTCCAGGAAGGCCTCACTATGCGGATGATCTCGAAGGAAGGCCCAAAGATGGCCGTCGGCGATGTCAATGGCGATGGGCTGGAGGATGTATACATGTGCGCCGCCAGCGGCTCGCCCGGGAGCTTATACCTGCAGGGGAGCAAAGGCTTCACGATGGCGAAAGAACCTGTTTTTGAAGAAGGGGCAAATTACGAAGACACCGCCGCAGCGTTTTTTGATGCAGATGGCGACGGCGACCTCGACCTGTTCATAGGCTCTGGCGGCAACCAGTTCGCCGTGGGCTCCCGCTACCTGCAGGACCGCCTCTACTTCAACGACGGAAAAGGCCGGTTCTCCCTGAACGGTAGTGCCTTCCCGGTCAACGGGCTCAATACCTCTGTGGCCATCCCGCTGGATTTTGACAAGGACGGCGACCTCGACCTCTTTGTCGGCAGCCGTAGCATCCCCAACCAGTATGGCCAGGACCCCAGGAGTTTCCTCTATCAGAACGATGGCCAGGGCAATTTCAGGGACGCCGCCAAGGCCTATGCCCTGAACCTCCAGTATATCGGCATGGTCACCGGCGCTGCTTTGGTTGACCTCATGGGCGATGAAGACCCCGAGCTGGTGATCATCGGCGAGTGGATGGCGCCGGTAGTTTTCCGCATTAAGGACGGCTTGTTCCGCCGGGTAGACTCTAACCTGAGCAATTATTCCGGCTGGTGGTATGCCGTTGCAAGCGACGATATCGACGGCGATGGCGACCAGGACCTCATCCTCGGCAACCGTGGTGAGAATTTTTATTTCACAGGCACCCAAGAGGACCCCGCTAAACTCTGGATACACGATTTCGACGGCAACGGCACGGTCGAACAGGTCATCACCCGCAGGGTGGGCGGCAAAGATATGCCCGTGCCCATGAAGAAAGAGCTGACGGAACAGATCGTCAGCCTGAAGAAGCAGAACCTCAAGTATACGGAATACGCTAAAAAGTCGATCCAGGAGCTCTTCCCCGAAGAAGTGCTCAAAAAGGCCCTGGCCAAGGAAGCCAGCTATTTCCGCTCGGCGGTGGCCCTCAACGACGGCAACGGGCAGTTTACGGTAGTTGAACTACCCAGAGAAGTACAGTTCTCGTGCATTTGCGGCATCTATTGCACCGACCTCAACGGCGATGCCAGGGACGACCTCATCCTTGCCGGTAACGACGGTAGCTTCACCCCGCAATTTTCCAAACTCGATGCCAGCTTTGGCCACGTGCTGCTCAATAAGGGCGACGGGCAGTTTGATTGGGTCGACAACCGCACCAGCGGCTTTTTTATCCGGGGTGATGTTAAACAATTGAAGGGAATTAAGATTAATAAGCAGGATTATGTGCTTGCGGCCGTGAATAGCCAGAAACCCCGTTTGTTCAAATTGCACTGAGCCTGAAAATGATAGTTATGAAAAGGAAACTGACGCTAAGCTTTTTTTGCATTGTAGGCATTGCCGCCATCATCTGGTCTTTCTCCGGCTGCTCGGGCAGCTCTGGAGATTATCAGTTCGAACTGCTGCGTAAGGGCGATACGGGGCTTGATTTCGAAAACGTGCTCCGGCAGAGCAGCGAGTTCAACGTTTTTAACTATATGTACTTCTTCAACGGCGGCGGCCTTGCCGCCGGCGATTTCAATAACGACGGGCTGGTGGACCTTTTCTTTACCAGCAACATGGGCCCCAACAAACTCTTTCTTAACCAGGGAGGGCTGAAATTCCGCGACGTTACGGCCGAGGCAGGTATGGAAGGCATGGAGGGCTGGACATCCGGCGCTTCTGTGGTCGACATCAACAACGATGGGCTGCTGGATATCTATGTCTCACAAATGGGGGAATTCCAGAATATCACCGGACAGAACCAGTTCTATATCTGCGAGGGCATCAAAGACGGCATACCCGTTTATGAAGACCGGGCAGTGCAGTACAACCTGGACCTCGTAGGCTTCTCCACACAGGCGGTATTTTTCGATTACGACCTCGACGGCGACCTGGATATGTACCAGCTCAACCACTCCCTGCACGCCAACGGGACCTTCGGCCAGAAAAAGGAGTTCCTCAATACCCGCCACCCATTGGCCGGCGATAAACTGATGCGCAACGATGGCGATACCTTCACCGACGTGACCCTGGCCGCAGGCATCAACAGCACCGTCATCGGCTACGGCCTGGGCGTCGTGACAGGCGACATCAACCTCGACGGCTGGCCCGATATCTATGTCTGCAACGATTTTCATGAGAATGACTATCTCTATATCAATCAGAAGGACGGCACCTTCAAAGAAGACCTGACCAATCAGATGATGCATACCAGCCGCTTTTCCATGGGCGTAGATATGGCCGACATCAACAACGACGGCTTCGACGAAGTGGCTTCTCTGGATATGCTGCCCTCCGACCCCTACATCCTGAAAACTTCCCTGGGGGAAGACGACTACGCCTTATTCCATTTCAAGCTGGGGTACGGCTACAATCAACAGTTTGCCCGCAACAACCTGCAGCTCAACAACGGCGACGGCACTTTCAGCGAGATCGGCATTTTCGCCGGCGTTTTCGCTACCGACTGGTCCTGGGCGCCGCTTTTCATGGATTTCGACCATGATGGCTACAAGGACCTCTTTATCAGCAACGGCATTCCCCGCCGGATGAACGATATCGACTACGTCAATTTCAGGGCGGATAACGCTATTCGCTATAAGGCCAATACCAATAACCTGGAAGAAGCAGACCTTGTCGTGGTGGAAAAAATGCCCCGCATCAAGCTGCCCAACAAATTCTTCCGCAATACGGGCAGCCTGCGTTTTCAGGATATGGAAAAAGCCATTAAAGGCAGCTTGCCCACATTCTCCAACGGCGCCATTTACGCTGACCTGGATAACGACGGCGACCTCGATGTAGTGGTGAACAATATCGAGGATGAACCCTTCGTATACCGCAACCTGGAGGCCGATAACAATAAGCAGGGCCACAGCTATCTCTCGCTCAGGTTGCAGGGGCCATCACAGAACATCAACGCCATCGGAGCCAGCGTTGCCGTGTTCAAGGGAAAGGAAAAACTGTATTACCAGAATTTCCCCGGCAGGGGCTACCAGTCCAGCGTACAGAGTGGGCTCAACATCGGCATCGGCGACTCAAGCCTCGTCGATTCCATTATTGTCATCTGGCCTGATCTGAGCTATCAGAAATTCGCCAGCCTGCCGTACAACCAAATTGTAGAACTGAAATGGGAGCCTGGGCTGCCCGCCTTCGATTACAAGATGCTTTCCGCCAAACCGCCGGCCACCTGGGAAGTGGAGGATGCCACCCAATCGGTGGGCCTCGACTACGTCCACAAGGAGAACCCTTTCGTCGAGTTCAACCGCGAGGGGCTGATCCCGCACATGGTATCCACTGAAGGCCCTGCGCTGGCTGTCGGCGATGTGAACGGCGACGGCCTGGAAGATATGTTCGTGGGCTCGTCCAAACGGGAATATAGCCGGCTTTTCCTGCAGACGGAAGGCGGCAAGTTCGAGGAGCGAAAGGTGCCGGACATGGAGGATGACAGCCTCTTCGAAGATGTAGATGCCGTTTTTGCCGACCTGGAGAACGACGGTGACCTCGACCTGGTCGTCGCCAGTGGCGGCAACGAATACTGGGGGGAGCACGAAGCGCTGAAACAACGCGCCTACATCAACGACGGTAAAGGCAACTTTGCCGTCAACAAGGATATCTTCCCCGGCGCTTTCCTGACGGCTTCCTGTGTGCTTTCCGCCGATTTCAATGGCGACGGCCTGGTGGATTTCTTCTTCGGCGGCAGGGCAGTGCCCTGGAATTACGGAAAGGCCCCGACGTCTTACCTTTTCGAGAACAAAGGCAACGGGCGCTTTGAGAACGTGACGGCAAAAGTGGCGGATGGCCTGGAAAAGGTAGGCCTCGTCAAGAGCGGCACCTGGTCGGATATAGACCAGGACGGCGACCCCGACCTCATACTGGCCATGGAATGGGGGCCGATACAATTCTTCCTGAACGATGGCGGCACCCTTAAAAACCACCCATTGAATGATATGAAAGGCTGGTGGAACTTCGTTTTACCTTATGACTTCGACCAGGACGGCGACATTGACATCCTGGCCGGCAACCTGGGCGACAACTCCAAATTGAAGCCCACTCCAGAAGAACCGGTGAGGCTTTACGTCAACGATTTCGACGACAATGAGCAGGTTGAGCAGGTGCTTACCTATTATCTGGATGGCAACGAAGTGCCTTTTGCCAACTACAAGGAGATCACCAAACAAATGGTAGGCCTTAAAAAGAAATACCTGTTTGCCAAGGACTTTGCCAAGGCTTCGATGGATGAGCTTTTCGGGAAGGAAAAACTGGAATCTGCCGACGTGTTGGAGGCCAATACTTTCCACAGCATGTATTTTGAAAATACCGGTGGGCTCAACTTTGTAGCGCACCCGCTGCCCGATGAGTTGCAGTTCTCCACCCTCAATGCAGCAGGCTTGTACGACTTCGACGGCGACGGCAGCCAGGACGTCTTGCTGGGAGGCAATTTTTATGAGAACAACATCGAATTGGGCCGGTATGATGCCAACTATGGCAGTGTACTGAAAATTGGCCCTGATGGTTCTTTTTCGGTAGGCCATCTGGGTAGCCTGCGTATCAAAGGGCAGGTGCGCCGGGTGAAGGCCATCACCATCGGCGGGAAGTTCTATTTCATCATCATTCGCAACGACGGCCCGGCAATGGTCGTGCAACCGAAGCCGTCGGGGAAGAAATTACTAAGCAGTGTTCAATAAACAAGCTCTAAGTTCGATGATCCTGCGCCACTAATTTATTGATCGTTAATAACTCAATGATAACATGAGAAGAAACCTTGGTATGATTGTCGCTATGCTCTTCCTGGCGAGCCTGTGGAGCTGTAAGATCGAAAGCAACCAGCCGGACAGGAATATCTATAACTTCACGCAGGAGCTGACACTGAATACCGTCAAGAAGGAATATGGCGTCGGCGATTTCTTTCGGATGGAGGCCAGCATTCCCGATAAGGCCTTAAAAGACGCCGCAACAGGTGCTGACGTCCGTATCGATAATGCCACCTTCAACGTCACTTCAGATATAGAGATATTACAGATCGACCCACTGCCGGCATCTATCGACCGTTTCGAGCTGATCGTGCAGGATGGCGCTGCAGACGAGGATGACGACTTTACCGAGAACGGCGGAGCATTGCTCAAATATGGTTGCCCTGCCAATACCTACACCATGCGCATCGGGTATCAGTTCAAGCAGCGTGGCAATTACCTGTTGCGGCTAAACCCGGAGCGGCTGACGAGCCTCATTTTCTTCACCACCGGCGGTAATTGCTCCATACAGGATATTTACCCTCCGCCTTCGGAAGCAGACCTGGGCAATGTCTATTACACCTTCGCCATCGAAGATAACAACCTCGACGTGTTCAATTCCTTGGTCGGCGACACCCAGGACCCGCAGCTGCTGGAATACCGGCAGGCGCTGGAGGATAAGCGGGCGTTTTTTATCGCTGTGCGCTAGCGCAGTAATGCTACATCGCCCTTGCGCTGGAGAATGGGTTCGCTGAAGGAAGCCTGGAAAGTCAGGGTGTAAAAATAGGTATCTGCCGGCTGTGGCTCTCCGTCCATGGAACCATCCCAGCTTTCCGAGGGGTTGCTCGTTTCAAAGACCATGCGGCCCCAGCGGTTGTATATCCGCAGGCCGTATTCCCGTGCCGGGCATTGTATGATGGGCCCAAAGGTGTCGTTGGCGCCGTCACCATTGGGGGTGAATGCGTTGGGTATAGCTATACAGGGTTCGCACCAGTCTACCTGCAGAGAATCCTGTAGGGTACATTCGTCTACCACAACTTTTACCAGGTATTTTCCGGGGCGGGCCACTTCGTAGGTAGCGCTTTGGGCCCCATCCTGCCAGAGGTAAAGCTCTGCGCCTTCCAGCGTGGCGTCGAGCAGGTAAGAAGCGTCCTGGTCGCAGAGTACGGTATCGGCGGGCAGCCCTTGCCATTCTTTTGCGGCAAAGCGGATGTTGATCGTATCGCTCACCTGTATTCCGCTACCGCTGACGGTGGCCCAGTAGGCGCCCGAGTTGTAGGCGGTAAATACCGTATCGGCGCTGCCGTCACTCCATTCAATGGTAAACCCCGGGCCGGGGTTGATCGTGAGCCGTAAGCTGTTTGCTTCGCAAAGTGTAGTATCGGATGGCAACAGCGGGTCCGGGATAGTGTCCGGAGCGAAAAAGGCGCTACCCACGCTAACAAATGGGGCGGTTATGGCCGGGTTGTGGCAGAAAGCTGCTGCTGAATAAGTAAAGGACAACAGGAGAAACGCAGAAAGTGTCGTTATTTTTTGCATAGTTCCGTTTTTACATGAACGAATGAAAAGCATCCCAGGCCAGGATAACAAACGTAGTTTTTTCATTGCGCAATATAAAGAATGCTATTGATCATCCCGCCTTTGCGATCTTTTCTGCGATCATTTCCGACTCCTGCCTGATGATCCCGAGTATGCCGCCCGGCTTGTAGTTGTCGAAGCCGAGAAAATAAAGCCCTTCGTATTTTCCCTGTCCGATACATTGGCCTGGTAACCCGTCGGTGTTGAACAGGCCATCGGTAAAAGGCATAAATGATTCGAGCTCCGCCCGATAGCCGGTGGCGAGGATGACGCTGTCCACCTCCACTTCCTGCCCGTCTGCCAGCCGTACGCCTCTTTCGGTAAACATGTCGATCTCCGGCACGACCTTGATCCTGCCGGCCTTGATCTGGCTGACGGTCCCGAGGTCGATCACGGGTGTTTTTCCGGTTTCGCGCAGCTGGCGGGCCGGGGGCAGAACGGGTTTTTCCAGGCCGTAGGGGCGCAGGTCGCCGAACGCGATCGACTGTACCTGTGCGCCGATCCAATCGCCCAGCCAGTTGGGCAGCCTGGCGAGAAGCAAGGCCGTTTTTTGAGTAGGCCTGCCCATAAAATCACGGGGCACGATATTGACCGGGCCGCGCACGCTGAGGTAGGTGATAATGCCGTTTTCGCTGAGGTCGAGGGCGATCTCGGCACCGGTATTGCCCATGCCGGCTACCAATACGCGCTGCCTGACAAAGGCTTTGTGGTTTTTGTAGCTCCGGCTGTGCAGCACCTGCCCGGTAAAGCTGTTTTCTCCGGCGAAGGAGGGGCGGTAGGGTACGCGGTTCACTCCTGTGGCGAAAACGACATGCCGGGCGGTATAGGCCTTGCCGGAAGTGGCCCGGACGGCCCAGCCGCCTTCCACCGGGCTGATGCCAAGGGCCTCTTCACCAAAATGAGGCCTGAGGCCAAACGCTTTGGCATATGCCTCGTAATAATCGGCCATTAGCTGGCGGGTGACATAGAGCGGGTACTCGTCGGGGAAAGGCAAACCGGGAAGATAGGAGTGCTCTTTTACCGTGTGCAGGCGCAGGCGGTCGTAATGCTCCCGCCAGGCATTGCCTACATGGGCGCTTTTTTCAATGATATCGAATGGGATGCCCAGCTGGCGCAGCCTGCCCCCCATGGCCAGCCCCGCAGGGCCGGCGCCAATGATGAGTACTGTATTGTCTGACATGCGCTTAAAGCCATTTGATGACCAGGTCCATAATTTTCTGCTTCCACCGCGTGTAGGGCGCTGTCAGCAAGTCGCTGGCATTGAAAGGCAGCACTTGTTTGTATATGGCCCGGGCATTGGAGAAAGCTTCGAAACCATACCGCCCATGTGATTTGCCGAACCCGCTGTTGTTATCCCCTCCAAAAGGCAGGTAGGGGTTGCCGAACTGTACCGCGCTGTGGTTGATGCAGGACGTGCCGGCACGCGTATGCTCCATGACATACCGGGTGTTCTTGCGGTTTTTGCTGTATATGTAGAGCGCCAGCGGCTTTTCGCCTGCATTGATGACACGCAGCGGTTCTTCCAGCTTTTTGTAGGTGAATACGGGCAGCAGTGGGCCGAATATCTCTTCCCTCATAATCCTGGCCTCCATAGGCACATCGGCCAGGATCGTAGGAGAGATGTATGCCTGCGATTCGTCGGTTTGCCCGCCGTATATCAGCCTGGCGCCCTGCTGAAGCGCTTCTTCAAGATAGCCGGCCAGGCGCTCATAATGCCGGCCACTGACGATGCGGGCATAATCGTGTGTTCCTTTTGCGTCCGGGCCGTAAAAGGTTTCAAGTGTTGTAGTCAGTTTTTCGAGAAATGCAGCTTCCCGGCTTTCGTGGACAAAAATATAATCGGGCGCTACACACGTCTGCCCGGCATTGAGAAATTTAGCCCAGGCGATACGGGAAACAGCGGTATCCAGGTCAGCCGTTTTGTCGATGATGGTTGGTGTTTTGCCGCCGAGTTCAAGGGTGACGGATGCCAGGTGTTCGGCTGCAGCTTTCATGACGAGTTTGCCGATCTCGGGGGCGCCTGTGAAGAATATGTGGTTGAAAGGCAGGGCCAGCAGCATTTTTGCTGTTTCAATACCTCCTTCCAGTAATGCCACTTCCCGGGCGTCAAAGGCATCATCGATGATCTTTTTCAGCACGGACGAGGTGTGCGGAATGCTTTCCGAAGGTTTCAGGATCGCGGTATTGCCGGCGGCGATAGCCCAGACGAGAGGCGCGAGCGTCAGGTTTATCGGGTAATTCCAGGGTGAAAGGATCAGCACCACGCCTTTGGGCTGGTACTGAACATACGAACGCCCTCCGAACAAAACCAGTGGCGTGCCTGCCGGCCGTGGCGCCATCCAGCGCCTGAGGTTACGGATCGCGAAACGGATCTCCGAGGTGACGGGGTATATCTCTGAGAGGTCAACTTCTGTAGCGGGTTTTCGGAAGTCGGCCCACATGGCATCCCGCAGTTCCTGCTGGTAACGCATCAGGGCCGCCCTCAGGCGTTTTAACTTGTCGATACGTTCGCGGGCAGTGCTGCGCGCTGCCTCTGAGCGGTATAGTTGCTGCTGCCGGAACATCGCTCCGGCAGGTATGTCTTCTTGTACAAGAGGTTCCTGCATATTTATGGCCGTTTGAAGTATAGCTGAACAAAAATAGCTAACTTCAGTATAACCCCCTAATCAACTTCAGGGTTGTACGCGCGGGCCTATCGGGCCACCACAATGGGATAACTTGCCCTTTCACCTCTGAAAAATATCTGACAGATGTAGTTGCCCTCGGGAAGCTGGCCGGCCGGCAAGGCCAGTGGGCCGGTAGCGTGCTGGCGGCGGATCACTTCCTGCCCTGCTGCGTTGAGTATTCGTGCGTCAAAGCCTTCGTCTGATGGGCCGGTGATGGTGAGCGTTTCTCCTGCAGGGTTGGGAGAGAGCACAAAACCAGGAGCCCAGGAAACGGGTTGTTTCAGGCCCGTAAGCTGGAAAGTATAGGGTTCGGAGACGGGCATACACCCGCTGCCATCGCTGGCACTCACCGTGTATATTCCCGAAACAGCAGGCTGATAGGTAGGGCCGGTGGCCTCGGGGATATCCACGCCGTTTAGGGCCCATTGGTAGCTGGGGGCGTTGGAGTTGGCATACAGCAGGCCATCCACTTCCTCAATAGCTGGGGGCGTCGGGCCGGTGAAGGTGAAGCTGGGGCCGATGCCGCTGGTCAGCACCGTTAGCGGGCATTCGAAAGGCGAGGCATTGAGTACGTATTCACCGCTTTCCCTGACCACATACTGCGGCCCGTTGGCGCCGTCGATGGGCACGCCGTTGCGCAGCCACTGATAGGAGGCATAGGCTCCGAATGCATTGGAAATAATAGTGGAATCTCCATGGCAATACGTATTCTGCGGATCGTGTTGAACGGCTATGGGAGAGAACACCCAGCTATCGGCCACCACGGGCTCGATAACTTCCGTGCAACTGTCGCGCGTAAGTTCGACGAAGAAAAAACCGAAACCGTATGCTCCGATAGGTATTTCTATGCTGGAGGCCGTAGCACCGTCAATAGGGATGAGGTTTGCCGTGTCGCCGTCGAAGTTGTAGTACCACTGGTAGCTATCGAATGGCTCGGTTATACTAAGCTTGAGCGTGTCATACGGGCAATAGACATTTTGGGGCGCCTGGGGGAAAAGGGAGATCTCTGCTTCAAATCCACACTGGGCTGCCGTTTTAACGGACAAAGGCATCAGGAGTACGGCCAGCAGCGGAGCAGCCAGTTGATGATACAAATGTTTCATGGATACAGGTTTTTATACGATTTGTGACAAATGGTTAGACACTACAGCATCAACCCGGGTTGCCGGAGGGGCAATGAGGCGCCACCTTGCCGGCTTAGAGCTTGTTTGGAGGCCAGCCTTTTTTAGCTCAAAGGCTGGCCTCCAAACAAGCTCTTAAAGATTCCGTGGAGAAAGACGCTTCGCTGGTGGAAATTGTAAGTACCTTCATCGGCTTTAACACATCCTTAATAGAAAGCTTCTGGCATTATATGCTGGCACATGCAACCTCTGCGTTTTATTATCGTCATTTAATGATGTAGGCAGTAAACAAAAACCATAGTCATTATTCGAACCTTTACCCATTTGATGGGGCCGTAACGTGCAGCCATCAGGCTGTACTGCTATTGCTCCTCGATATCATCCGATTTGTTAAACCCAAATTTTGCTGTCATGAAAACCTTCCGTTTTTTCATCCTTTCATTTGTATGCCTGATGGCCGGTAGTTTCGCTTTTGCCACCCCCCCGGCAGTGCAATCCAACACTGAACTGCGCAGGGAAGTGGCTAAAATGATACAAGCCCCTGAGCTGAGCAAACACGGTATATGCGAAGCCCAGGTATACGTCTGTTTTACGGTCGACGAGAACAATGAGATCGTCGTGCTGGATGTCGTAGCCGACAACGATTACCTGAAAGAATACGTGGCAAAAAGCCTGAACAAGCAAAAAATAGACACTGAAGGGGTAGAAGCTTATGCAAAGTATGGCCTGAAAGTGGCCTTCCGCTCTGAGAAAGCGGAGAGTGCCTGATATGTGGCCGCAATCATGAGATGCAACTGATGTAAAAAAATCAAAGGTGAATGCCTGTATGTAGGGGAGCGCTCAGCTCCCCTACGCTTTTTTCAGCTGCTAGTTGCGGAGTAACTTGTCGGCACAATGGTGTCAGGAAAGGGGCATCGTTACATTGCCGTGTCACAACCGGCATACCAGCCCAAGGCTTTTGAGCTCCCGGCTGTAGATAGCGGAAAAGCCCACCTTGCCGTGGCATCGGGTGTGTATCTCTGGTGTAAGTATGCCTACAGTGGCGCCCACGAGCCCTCCCACCAACACATCGGAAGGGAAATGTCGTAAAGCACGGATACGAAAATAGCCCACTAGCGCAGGAGGCAGCGCTGCTATGCCGTAAAGCAGTGCGCGCTTGCCGCCCCATTCGGGGTGGTAGTCAGCAAGCACCCTGGCCGTAAAAAAAGTACTCGTCGCTGTCGACCCTACATGGCCGCTGTAGAAAGAGTTGCGCATACCGCCGAAATTTCGGCCCTCTGTGGGTAGTTCTTCGTAATATACTGCAGGGCGGTAACGAGTGACCAGCGTAGGCCCGAAAGGGCCCCATGCGTAGAGCATCGTATTGACAGACTGGGCCTCCAGGTACAACAACGCCACCGGCGCCCAGTCGTGGCGGATCTCTTTATCCAGAAATAGCGCCGCCGGCAGAAAAAGGCTCGAATAGAGCATGATGTCGGAAGTCTCATGGGCTTCGCCCCGCCTGCCGGCGTCCTGCCGCAACGCCCAGCTGTCAAAAGAGTTGACGCGCGAAGCAGCAACGCGCTGCAGCGTGGCATCCGACAGGGGCGGCCTGTCGTTGAGCCTCGGTTGCCCGATCACGTTGGACACGACCCCTACGGCGACGATACTGCCGCTGGCCCAGGGGTTTATACAATATCCATCAAAGTTCAGGCTATCGGCACGCTGGGCGAAGCTGATAAGGCTGAAGGCCATAAAACAGCCTATCGCCATCATTACAGGCAGGTTCTTTTGCATCATTGTAAGGCTTTTGCATTGGTTGAAATAACTACAAAACAGGGAAACATCCAAATCGGCGTTTCTCGCTTTTTTCCCCATCTGCGGCAATAATGTTCGCATAGAACCATTTGCCCGTTGGAATTTTGATTTACCCTCAGTAACTTATCCCGGCCTTTGGGGCTGAGAACAGGGCCCACGGTAAATGAAAAACCCTAAAACGAAAAACATGGCGCAGGAGTCAATAGTCGATGTTGTAGAAAAATATGTTACAGGGCTACTGAAAGAGAAGCTTACGGACGACCACCGCTACCACAGCCTGTCCCATACCCTCAAAGTGCACCAGGCCGCTGTAGAACTGGGCAGGGCCATGGGCTTGTCCAGGCACGACATGGAAACGCTCGAACTGGCCACCCTTTTTCACGATGTCGGATTTTCGGAGACGTATGAAGGCCACGAAGCAGTGAGCGGGCAGCTCGCCAGAAAATTCCTTGCCGGCCAAAACTACCCTAAGGAAAAGACGGAAAAAGTGCTTAGCCTTATCGATGCTACCTACCCACAGAAAATACCCGCCAATACCCTGGAACAGGTGATCAAGGATGCAGACCTCAGCAACCTGGCCAGTGAGCATTACCTGGACATACTGGAAGGGTTGAGGCATGAATGGGCGGCTTTCCTTAATGCTACCTATTCCGACGATGAATGGTATAAGCTGAATTATAAGTTTGTAAAAAACCACCAGTTCTATACCGATGCCGCTAAGGAAATGTACGGCTTTCAATGGGATGTGAACCGGCGCAAGCTCAAAGAGCTCAGAGATGGGCATGCGCCCGAAGCCCACGAACACAACGGGAAAAAAGATAATAAGAAAGAGAAAGAAAAGAAAAAAGACAAAGAGGCCGCCAGCGAGGCCAAAGAAGCGGGGCCGGGGGCTATTACCAGCAGCAAAAGCGCCCAGATGATGTTCAAGACGGCACTGCGCAACCACCTGGACCTCAGTAGCCTGGCCGATAATAAGGCAAACATTATGCTTAGCGTCAATGCCCTGATCATCACTATAGCGATGCCTATGGCCGTGTCCAATATCAAAGGCAACCTCTTTTTGTTGTTCCCGTTGGGCACTCTGCTGGCCACCTGCCTGCTTTCCATGATCTTCGCCACCCTTGCCACCCGTCCCATACACATGACCGGTTACACGTCCAAACAGCAGATCAGCGAAGGTAAATCGAACCTCTTCTTCTTTGGCAATTTCTACCGGATGAAGTACGAGGAATACGAGGAAGGTATGCAGGAAGTGGTGGCCGACGACAACAGCCTGGAGAGCTCCATCATGCGCGACCTTTATTACCTGGGCCACTCCCTGGGCAATAAGTACCGCCAGCTGCGCATTTGCTACAACACGTTTATGTTCGGCATTATTCTGACCGTCATTATCTTCGCCATCAGTTATGCCTTGTATGCGATCTGACAGGCGGTTTTAAAGATCTGTAGGCGACAGGAACAGGCCCAGCCTGAAAAAGGGCTGCGCACCGGATGTAGCCTGGAATGAATTGGCGGGCAGCACGGTGTCATCGAACCGCATCTGAAGCGGCAGCTGCATGCCGGCTTCAAGGTTGAGCCATAACCAGGAGTACAGATGCTGGTCAAAGGAGGCTTTCAGGGCTATTTCCGAATGTTTGAAGTAATAAGGGTGCACGGTCGGATCGACACCTGAACGGCCCGATACGTCGATAGCATAAGACTGGCTCTGATACTCCGCGCCGAAGAGCAGCATGGACCCCGGGCTGAAATTATAGCGGGCCATGGCCTGTACAGGCAGCACAGCTTCTACGCCCCAGCGGTCGTTGAAGGTCCGGTTGTAGAGGACAAAAGGCAGTACCTGCTTGCTGAAGAAGTTGTCGCTATAGGTCAGGCCAATACCCCATTCCATATCGGGCCTGGGTTTGACGCCGAAAATGGCCAGCCCGCTATAGGAAGCATAACGGCTGTCAAAAGACATCCCCTGCCCGTAATCGCCCCGGTAGGCTGCGCGCAGGCGGGCGCCGAAGTAATACTTTTCATCAAATGACTTGGTCAGGTAAAGAGAATACTTGTTGGCCCGAAGCGTACTGCCGTCGAGGCTGCGGAACACATCGCCATGCAGTTCGCCGATCTGGTTGAAATGGTACGTCTCCGCACCGTATTCGTATCCTAAGAGCACTTTCAGGCTCGGGGCATTGACGAGCGGTATTTTTATCTTGGCCGTCAGTTGGTCGACATAACTCACATTGCTGTTGTTCAGGCCGTCGCTGGAGCCGCCTTCCGGCTTTATGCTATAGTTGCCCACACTGCTGTATTGCAGCAACAGGCCGCGCCCTTTCGAGGAGTTGCTCACCCCCGGCTGGCAGAAAAGCCGTTCTTTTGCCAGTTCCGCCCCATCTCCGTGAGGGGTTTGCGCATCGGGCTGCGCCAGCAATGCCAGGCCCTGCAGGGTAAAACAGGCGAACAGGATGATCTTTATCTCAAAGGAATATAGCATGTTTTTTGCGTTTTGTGTTTAGACGCAGGCTTTCCCAAAAAGGCACACCTCGCACAACCCTCATAAAATGTTCAACGTGCAGAAGATTTGCTCTATTACATTTTCGCTACAGAATAGTATGATTCACATGATCCATGGCTCTAACCCCTGTTAGGCGGTTTTCACCGTGAAGCGCAGGGCGTGAAGGCCCTGTACGCCCTGGAGCTTACCGACTTTCAGGCGCTCTACTTCTCCGGTGATATAGCCTTCGTGCAGCAGATAGTCTGCATATTCGAGGTATTCCTGCCGGTCTTTATCCTGGAGGTAAACTACTGCCACTTTGCCGGATTGCGTTAAGCGTTCGTCGCTGTCTTCGATCAGGGCCTTGTCGATGCGTTTTTTCAGGATCTCATAGCGCACATTGTAGGCGTCGTCCACGTCGAATTGCTTTTCGTCCATTCGGAACCGGATCGAGAGAGGGGTGCTGTAAGCAAAGACCAGCTGGGCAGTAGTGAGCGGCACGGGCAGCTTTTCCTGCATGTTGTATACCAGGCGCGTGATCTCGCACATGTCGATGAGTTGCCACAGGCGCAGGTTTTTGTAATGCAGCATGCTGAAACGCCCCTTGTTCAGCAGCGACTGGCCGATATAGATATCGTATTCAACACCATCGGTTTTGTATTTTTCGAAGTAATGCGGTAGTACCTTCTGAGCTTCCTTTTGCTGAAGGGTAAGGTAGTTGGCGATAGCGTTATTGAGCTGGGCAACACTGCTTTCATAGGCCTTTCGCTCTCTGTATACGATGCCCAGGCCGGAGTCCAGGGCGTTGAAATAGTTGGTAATATGGCCGGTGAGTTCAGTTTGGTTCTCGCGCAGTTGCTGGAACAAGGGATGCACATCCGAGTGGAGCCAATCTACTATGCGGGATTCGTCATTGGAATTGAATTCCTTTTTCAACCCGTTCAGGTTGCGTTCCGTGATCATGCGGAAATGGTTGAGCAGAGGGTAGCGGCTCAGCTGAATACCTTTATCCAGGATGCGCAACACGCGGGATAGGTTGTCGGATAGGTCGGCGACGATGGCCTGATTGCGCCTTTCCGAAGAACTCACGATGTCGGCCTGGCCGTAAAGGGGGTACACGTCACTGAAGATGATGGGGTCGGCCATGGCGGATTTTGGGTCCTTCTCGCGTTTTTCCATCAGGTTGTAAGACGCCTCCATAAATTTCCACTCCACACTGGGGTGGACAGAAGTATACTGTTCCCGCATAATGGTCTCGATGCGGTTGTCGATCTCGTCGCGGCTTCGCTCCACGGCCAGGCTGAAAAGGCCGGTGAGCTCCTTGAATTTCAGCTCGACGAAGCTGTGCAGTTCATAGGGCTGCGGTGAGCCGATCTCTAGCAGGCCGATCACGTGCTTGTCGTGATTGAACAAGGGCGCCACGATGATGCTGCGTATACCTTCTTCTAGTAATGCTTCTTCGATGGGCGTAGCGTTGGGTACCGTTTGCAGGTCTTCGATCAGCAGCACTTCTCCGTAGTGGCAGGCTTTTTCGTAGATGGAATTTTTATTTTTTTGCGCCAGCAGGGCCTTTTCCCGCCTGGCCAAAAAATCGAACCGGATCTTATACTTATGAGTGGAAGTATGATCAAGGGGGTAATCTATTGCAGTCAGCCCCAACCGTAGTTTAGGCAAGCCGAAGTAATTGCGCACCAGCGTTTGCAGGTTGATGATATTGGCCTCGTCGATGACAGCGTCCCGTTCCAGCAGGCGGTATTTTAACCTGGATAGGGCCTCTTCCGCCGTGATGTCGATGAGGTTGCCCACGACGAAGCCGTGGAACTCGAAATGATCAGGAGGAAGGTGTTTCAGCCACAGCCCGGTATCATAGATATTGCTTAGCATCCCGTTGATCTGCTCCTGAGAGAGCGGTTTGAGGGGCTTGAGCAGTTTTATATCTATGTATTGCGTATCGAATTCCAGCTTGTAGTGCCGCTCCATCGGCTGGCCTTCATGCTGGATGGAAACGGCAAAAGGGGGCTCCACTTCCAGCTCCATTCCGTAGAATTTGTTGAGAATGAGGCTACAGGCGTTGACCACCATCGAGCAATTGATAAGGCTGTTCTCAGTGTTAAAGAGGTAGTTGACCGTATTGGCCTGCATTAATTCGCCCAGTGCTGGCGTGCAATAGATCGGCGATAGCCCGAAGGGGGGGGAAACCTTAGCCAGCGACTTACGCCGCGTGGCGGGTGGGATGACCATTGCCATCATAAGGGAAATGAGCTCCCGCTTTTGTTCCACTATATCCAGGTTCTCGATGGGCTGCCGCAGTTCAGGCGCTTTTTCAAGTTGCTTTAGTACCAGTCGGGCCATCTCGCCGAGTGCAGAGTCCTTCCTGCGGGCCTTTTCTTCTATTTCGGCAATGAGGAGCTCGAAGCCCAGGTACGTCCGGTAAGGTATCGGGTTAATACCGAGTAGTTGGAAAAAGTCCTCTTCTTTGGACATGGGGGCCTGTAGTCCGTTATTATCGATGGGTTCCCCGCTTTTTGGGGTGAGCAGTATTCCGGTTTCCATGATTTCCGCGTTTTGGTGTAGTTAGGTGTTCAGTATCCATCAAAAAAAAGTCCGACGATTTTGCGATATGGCAAAAGGTGGAAGACAAGACACATCGCAGCATCTCCACTGTAGAACTTATTTTTTGATCACTATAAGTGGGATGATACCACTGATTTTGTAATTAACAAATTCAGGCGCATGAAAGATGAACAGCCGGGAAAAAGATAGGGGCAGGCCTATCGGGCCTGGGCGTTGTCGGTCAAGGGCAACAGCATCGGCGGGAAGCCTTCCCGGCCCGCTTCCAGATATTGTCGGGCCGTTTCCGCCACCACCTGGCGGATAGGCGTGTAGTGAAAGCCGAATGCTTCGATTGACTTTCGGTTGTCGTAATAAAAGGTAAGGTTGGAGTTCATGGCCGTTTCCCGGGTCAGCAAAGGGGGCTTTCGCCTCAGAAAGCCAGCCAGCCAGGCCAACCGCCAGGTAAGCGCACTCATCAGAAGCGTTGCCCGGATGCCGGGTGGGCGGGCGCCCAGTTCCTGCGCTATCGCCTCCAGGAGTTTCCGATACGGCCAGCTTTCCGCCGAAAGGATAAAGCGTTGGCCTGTGATGTCACTATCCATGAGCAGGGCCATAAAGCGGGCCACGTCCCGCACATCGACCAGGCTGGTCGTGCCGCCGGGGTAAAAGGGATAGTTGCCGGCGACGAGTTTGAAAAGGCGGGCCGAGCCTTTATCCCAATAACCACTGCCCAGTATGATGGCAGGGTTGACAATGGCGGCCTGTAACCCTTCGGCGATACCGCGCCAGACTTCCTGTTCACCCAGGAACTTGCTCAGGGCGTAATTGGTGTTGAAGCGGCTGCGCTGCCATTTGGCGTTCTCATCGAGGGTGGCCCCTTCCCGGATACGCCCCAATGCCGCAACGGAGCTGACGTGGACGAGCTTCTCGATGCCCCGGTACAAAGCGGCGTTGACGACATTGGCCGTGCCTTCTACATTGGTTTCCAGCATCCGTTGCCGGTCGGCAGGGTCAAAAGAGACGATGGCGGCGCAATGGAAAACACGCCGGATACCTTGCATGGCTTCCTCCAGTGTGCTGAGGTCGAGCAGGTCGCCTTCCACCCACTCTATGCCCGTAGCGATCGTTTCTACCAGTGACATATCGCTGCCGGGCTGGCGCAGGGCCCGAATGTTCGTGTATCCTTCGCATGCGAGGTGCTGCAGCAGGTAAGCGCCCACGAAACCTGTGGCCCCGGTGACCAGGATCGGAATATTCTTGGAAGGGGAAGCTGTAGTCATAGTTTGCGTTTCCAGCCCTGGTGTAATGCCCCGCCAATAGCAGCACGGGTAGCCCCCGTTACAGAGGGCAGGATGTTTGGAATGTTGGCGGCGCGTAGGGCCCCGAGAAGGGCCATAAGCACGGCTTCTTTGAAATCGATGGTTTCCGGCCCCGGAATTTCCAACGCTAAGGAACAAATTTTTTCACATTCCCGGCGAATGCAGCCCACCAAAAATCCATTGTGGGCGCCGCCCCCTGTGGCGAGCATGCGGTAAGGGCCCGGTGGAAGGCCTTCGCGTTGCAGCACGATGCCGATGTCGCGGGCGATCTGCCGCCCTGCATGTATGCATGCGGTAAACATCTTGTCGGGTAATGGTGCGTCGAAGCCTATAAAGATGGGTAGCAACACCTCTTGTACCCAGTCGTTGCCCAACGATTTGGGATAAGGGCGGCGGTAGTATTCCAGCGCTTCGGCCTGAGCCAGTAGTTCGGGGATGAGCCTGCCACCTGAGGCAATGCGGCCATCTTCGTCATACGCCAGGCCAAGCTGCCTTGCCAGTGCGTTCAGCACCTGATTGAGGCCCGTACTGTCGAAGGCGACAACCCTGCCCTTATGCCGGCAGGTGAGGTTGGCGATGCCGCCCAGGTTGAGCAGGAAGCCGTATTCGCCAAATAATAGCTGGTCGGCAATAGGGGCCAAAGGCGCTCCCTGGCCGCCGAGCGCTACATCCTGCATGCGGAAGTTGTCGATCGTTGGGTAACCTGTGGCCGCCGCCAGGGCCGCACCGTCGCCGATCTGTAAGCTGAGCCCCTGCTCAGGGTAGTGGAAAATAGTATGGCCGTGCGAAGCGATAAGGCCGGGTTCGAGCCGGTGACGTTCCAGGAAACCGAGGGCCAGCTCGCCCAGATAGCGCCCGAATTGGGCGTGAGCCAGCGCCAGGTCCAGGGCCGTGCCGGCAGGCAGGCAGGCCAGCCGTTGCCGCCAGAGCTCCGGGAAGGTAGCCGTCTCTGCCTTAACCAACTCCCACCGGAGTGATTCTACTTCCAGCCCCACCAGAGAATGGATCTCAAAGCGGCAAAATGCCATGTCCAATCCGTCCAGTGAGCTTCCTGACATCAGTCCGAGCACATCGTAACTGTACATGCGTTCTTTATTCTTGTAAAGCCCGGCGCTTTACTGATTTGAATAATAAAAGCCCAGTTCTTTTTTTACCTGGGGTGGCAATTCGGGAAGCTCGGACCTGGGGATCAACAAGGTGGAAATGTTGTGCAGGTCGGTGAAAATGTGGTGTTTTACAGCAGTGGCGTGGAGGTAGTCATAACCGGAAGAGCCGCCGGTCCCGACCTTTCTTCCCAGCATGCGCAGCACCATCTGGGCATGCCTGTAACGCCACATGGTCAGCAGTTCATCGATATCGGCCAGGCAGGTCAGCAACTGGAAGGGGAGCTGCAGGATGGGCTCGTCCCGATAGAGGTTGATGAGCAGTATGGCTATCGTGGCCTTGTAAGAGAGGCGCATCTTGCCTTCCCGGCGCAGTTGCTCATGGGCTTCGGCATCGAGCACCGAATGATAATAGGTGTCGGCGCTGCCCAGCATCTTCAGCCGCTGTTCCTTTTCTTCTTCCGACAGATATTCCGATTTCCGGATGGCCTCTTCTTCCTTGCCCAGCATGCGTTGCACGGCCAGCCGATAGTGTTCGAGGAAGTGGAAGTCGCCGAATTGCAGGAACGGCGTCCGTTCCAGCCAGGCTTCCACCAGGGTGAAAAGGGTCCCTTTTTCCTGAATGCTTTCCAGTTTCTCCCTTTGTTCCTTTTCGAAAGCCGAGGTATAAGGCTGGCTGTTGTAGGTGAGGCGTTCCGTTTCCTTCAAACCAAGCATGGCCTCCACGACGCGAAACTGAAAGCTTTGGAAGCCTGAAGCAGGGAACAGGTAGTTGCGGAATTCCAGGAAATCGAGAGGTGTCATGGTTTCCAGTATCCGGATCTGTTCGATCAGGACCTTCTGTATTTCGATCACCCTTTGCAGGCGGGCCACCGCAGCGCCCATATTCCGTTCGTCGACCCGGGCCTCCCTGAACAGGCCTGTCACCGAGCCGATCTCGTGGATCAGCTGCTTGAACCATAACTCGTACACCTGGTGGATAATGATGAACAGCATTTCATCATGTACAGGGGGGCCCTCTTCTTCTGCGCTGCGCAGGTGTTGCGCATGCAGTATTTTGTCCAGTTGCAGATATCCCTGATAGTGTACGGTCGAATATTTCTTCTTGCCGGTTTCCATAGGTTAGTGCTTTTGCGCGTTAAGCTCTGATTTTTTTTTTACTTATTCTTCACCGGCCCCTTAGAGAGCTTATTTAGTAGCCGATTGCTTCAGAGCAGCCGCAAAAAGCGCTATTCTCCTCTCGTTGCACATTCCTGGAATACTTTTGCCGGGCAGGTGGCACAAACAGACGGGCCGAGCCGTTGGTATATGGCCTCGATAGCCACGCGTTTGGTGTTGAAGATGTTTTCGGCACCGATCTCATCCCGGTAGCTACCGGCGGAAAGAACGTCCTGGGCAACCAATTTAAGGCCTACGATATACAGGCCGCCTCCAAGGCTGCGCCAGCGGTGCGCCTCCTGAACGAGGAATTCCGCCCCGGTGATGTCGATGAAATTGATGCCATTGGCCACGATCAGGATATGGCGTTGGGGGTAGTTCTCACTCACCTCCTGCAGGAAGTTGGCCACATGGTCGACGGCGCCATAGTAAAGGGAGCCGTCGATGCGGACGATCTTGAGTTGCGGGCACTCCGTCAGCGTTTTGCGGGAGATGTTGGTAAAATGGCGGTTGGGGTCATTAGGGTCCGGCGCCAGGATAGCGACATGGGGCTGAGAGGTGCGCTGCAGATAGAATATGAGCGACAGGAAGACGCCGATATATATGGCAAATTCCAGTTCTAGAAAAAGGGTCGCAAAAAAAGTGACGGCAAGAACGGCAATTTCCCGTGGGCTAACTCTGAGGATGCCGCGGATCTGGCCCACATCGATAAGGTTGATGGATACCAGGATGATGATGCCCCCCATAGCCGGCATTGGTAGATAGGCGGCCAGAGGGGCGACGAGCAATAGAATGATGGCAAGCAGGATAGAGGAGAATATCGCGGCCATGGGGGTTTTGGCTCCGGCGTCAAAGTTGACCCCGGAGCGGGTCAGGGAACCTGAGCCTGCATAGCTGGAAAAAAAGCTACCGAAAATGTTTGACAGGCCCTGGCCGATGAACTCCTGATTGCTATCGATGCGTTGGTGAGATTTTGTAGCGATCACCCGGCCGAGCGTCATGGTTTGGATCAAACCGAGCAGGGCTACAGCAAAAGCGTTGGTCGAAAGCCGCTTGATGGCCCCAATGGTCAGCGGCGGCGGGCTAAAGGGAGGTAACTGCGAAGGCATTCGCCCCACAAAGCGGATACCGACATCTTCGCCACCGAGCAGCAGGGCGAGGCCGGCACCTAAAATCATAGCAATGAGCAGATGTGGAAGGCGCCGGGACAGGCGCCGAACCCCTACCGCTATCAGCAGGGTACCTATGCCAACAGCCAGTACCCGCAAGTTGGTTTTTCCGATATTTTGGAAGATAGCGATCCAGCTGTCCAGAAACTCAGCTTGTTGCGGCACCTGAATGCCCAGCACATGCTTCATCTGGCTCGTAAAGATCAGGATAGCAGCGCCGGCTGTAAAACCGACGACGACCGTATGCGAAACGAAATTGGCGAGTATGCCCAGACGGGCCACTCCCAGAGCAAACTGAAATACTCCGGCGAGGAAAGTTACAACCAATACGAGCCGGATGAACTCCGGAGAACCGGGCTCCGCCAAGCCGCCAACCGAACTGAACAATACCAGGGAGATGGCCGTTGTCGGGCCAGAGATAAGGTGGTATGAAGAACCGAAAAGCGCAGCGACAATGGGAATGGCAATGGCGGAGTAAAGCCCGTATACCGGCGGCAGGCCGGCGATCATGGCAAAAGCAATGCCTTGCGGTAATACGATGATCGCACCAGTGAGGCCTGCGAGCAGGTCGGCGCGCAATGTCTGCCGGTTGACCAGGCGCCACCATTCCAGAAAAGGGAAGAACTTCTTTAAGGTTTCTTGTTTAGCCATATCGAATTCCCGCGAGGTTTGCGGTATAGTCCCGCGAGGTTTGCCAAACCTCGCGGGACTATACCGCCGCCGGACTTACATTTACTTAATATAAAACGTCTCCTCTGCCGGCCGCAGGGCGCGCTTCATCCACAAGGGGCGGCGCAGGCCGTTGGGGCCAGGAGCTGGGCGCGTCATTTCCATCCACTTCTGGTACACCTCGAACGACTTGTTGGTGTCCACAAAGATATCACCGTATTTATCCTCCGGCCGTGCTTTTTCCAGCCGCACCTTCTGGTGCCAGCAGTGCATACCACTGATGGGGTCGGGATGCACGGGGAAGGTGATATTCTGGTGTACGCCGCCATCGCTCCAGAAGATGCGGGCGCTGTCGGGGTCGTCGCTCTTGAAAGGGGCGATGTTGCCGAGCGTGCTCATCTTCCAGCCGCCATTACCGTCGTTCTCGATCTTCACCGTATTGACGGCCCAGCGGTTGCCCTTGGGGTCCTGCGGGCGGCGCCAGCGGCCCAGGTGGTGAGAACAGGCCACAACGCCCGGCTTCATCCCTTCGGTTACCCAGACTTTGTCGACGAAGTACCCGATCTCCGTATTTACCCGTAGCAGGCTGCCCGTATTGACGCCTAGTTTTTTGGCGTCCGTAGGGTGTATCCAGATGGGGTTGCGGTTGGAGATCTCGTACAGCCACTTGGCATTACCCGAGCGGGAGTGGATCAGCGTCGGCAGGCGGAAAGTGGGCACGAGCGGATAGTCGCCTTTCTCGCGGTCCATATTCTCTTCGTGGATATGGCTCTTTATGTATGTTGGAATGACGTATTCCGGCCACTTCCAGTCGGACATGGTCTGCGAGTAGAACTCGTTCTTGCGGGAAGGGGTAGGGAAACCTTCCACCGCCTTGCCGCCATACATGATGCCGATGCCTTTGCCGTTCTTTTTAACCAGCTGTGATTTCGGGTCTACCTCAGTTCCATCCATCTCCTTGGAGCTCAACTCGCGCAGGTGCCCGTTGTAAGCGCTGGGCTCTACGTTGAAGGCGCCGTATTTTTTCATGTAATCCAGCGGGGTCAGGCCTTCTTTTGCTGCTGCTTCCGGCAGCCCCTTGGTGTGCTCGAAAATGTACTGGTAGTATTCGTCGACGGTGATACATTCACCGGGGCGGTATGGGGATTCGAAGTGCTTGCGGATACCCAGGCTGCCATCGGGGTCGATACGCCAGCTGAGCTGTATCCAGAACTCGTCTTCTTCCCATACTTCGCCGGGGTTGGCCTCATAGGTAAAGGTAACGGGCTTGCCGGCGCGGCGCATAGCTTCACGCAGTACCGGCTGCCGGAAGGCGATCCAGACGCCGGCATGGGTTTCGTAGCTGTTCAGGTCGTGCCGTTCGCTGGCCAGGCCCATGGGCAGTGCATAGTCAGCAAAGAAAGCCGTTTCACTCCAGGTTGGGGTAAGGGCGACGTGCAGGCCGAAGTGCTCTTCGTTGGAATAGGATTCCATCCAGCTGAAGCCGTCCGGGTACGTCCACACCGGGTTGAAAACGCGGCTGAAATAGACATCCATCTTGCCTCTGCCCTCCTTGAGCATGTGCGGCAGCAGGAAGCTCATTTCGAAGAACGCCAGCGGATATTCATTGGGGAAGTGCAGTTCATTCCAGAATTTCTGCGCGGGCGGCTTGTCGAAGAACTGCGGGTGGAATTTATTCCAGGTATTGGGCGACGTGCCGCCTTCGGTGCCTACGCTGCCGGTCAGCACGTTGAGGAAGTGCAGGCAGCGGGCGACGGCCCATCCGCCGAGGTTGCCGGAGCCGGCGCTGCGCCAGTTGTGGGTGGCAAAACGCGTACCCGCCTGGCCGATCTGCCGGGCCACGTCGACGATCATATCGGGTTTTACGCCGCTCTCTTTGGCTGCATATTCGGGCGTGTACTGCACGTATTCTTCCTGCATGCCTTTGATGAATTGCTCGAACGTCCGCTCCTTATCCGGATGGCGGGCTGCCAGGTATTCCTCCCAGTTAACCCAGTGCTCCAGATAGTCGCGGTTGTACAGGCCTTCGTCGATGATGACCTTGGCCATGGCAAGCAATACAGCAGCCTCTGTACCCGGATAGGTGGGCATCCAGTAGTCTGACATGCTGGCCGTATTGGACAGGCGGGGGTCCATCACCGCCAGCTTGGCGCCTTTCATCTTGCCTTCGATAATGCGCTGAGCATGCGGGTTGAAATAGTGGCCGCTTTCCAGGTGCGCAGAGATCAGAAGGATGAACTTGGCGTTGGCATGGTCGGGCGATGGGCGGTCGTGGCCGTACCAGATGGCATAACCGAAGCGCGCGCCTGACGAGCAGATGTTGGTATGGCTGTTGTGGCCGTCGACATTCCAGGCCTGCAGTACGCGGTCCATGTACCCTTCGTGGCCGGGGCGGCCTACGTGGTAGGCGATCTGGTTGTTGCGCCCTTCCTGGATAGCCTTGCGCATCCGGGCGGCAATATCGTCGAGGGCCTCATCCCAGCTTACGCGTTCCCACTTGCCTTCGCCGCGTTTGCCCGTGCGTTTCATGGGGTAGAGAATGCGGTCGGGATCGTTGATCTGGTTGATCGTCGCCGGCCCTTTGGCGCAGTTCCGGCCCCGGCTTCCGGGATGATAGGGGTTGCCTTCAAATTTGCGTACTTTCCAGCTGTCCTTGTCGATGAAAGCCGTCAGGCCGCAGGCCGATTCGCAATTGAAGCAGGTGGTAGGTACGATGGTATAGGTGCGCTTGTCTACTTTTGGCCACGATTTGGCCTCGTACTCCACCCAGTTGTCCCATTTTTCCGGCGGCGGGAATTTAGTCAGCTCGCTCCCCGGCGCCAACCGTTCTACCGGCGTTTCGCCTTCTTTGTGCAGGTCGGGAATGATCCGCAGTTTTTCGGCGATGCGTTCTATGATGGTGTGCTTGCGCTCGTTCATTGTTGTTGGTTGTTAGTTGTTGGTTGTTAGTTATTACGACAGCTGCACCTTCTGCGGTGCTTCCACCCAGATCTTCTCCGTGGCGTAGATACCCGCCAGTACGGCGATACCGGCAAGGGCCAGCAAATTGGCACAGGCGCCGCCGAAGGCCAGCAGGGCCAGGGGCAGCAGGTTACCCAGCAGGATACCACCGGTCCAGAACAGGCTCCGGTAGCGGCCGTGCAGGATCATCTTCACCACTAGCTTCGCTTCTTTGGTGGGGTGTGTCGTCGTCAGTTCCACCAGTATAGTGAGCAGGTTGACAACGAGGGAAACCATCAGGATAAGCCGCAGGTAGGGCAACCAGCCTTCACCAGCTGTCGTGAAAAGGGATATGATGCCGAAAAAAGCAGCGCCAGCCATAAAGCTGTGCACCAGCATGTGCAGCGATAGGGTAGGGCTCTGCCAGAAATCGCGGCCCTTTGCCTGGGCAAAGAGGAAGGCCGTATATACGGCTGCGAGAACGGCGAAAACCGCTGTCAGGCCATAGACGACAGGCATAAGGGCTTCCGCTACTTCAAACCAGCGCAGCACGGCGATCAGGGTGAGCAGCCCACCGTAAACGGTGATGATATACCCCCCGCGTACAAGCCATGAGCTCCAGTGCGGCCGTAGCAACACGTTGAGGAAACGGTCGGGGCGGTCGAGGTCTTTGACCAGCAACAGGCCGGTAGCGCCGAGGAAGCCCAGGGCTGCGGCGATTCCCCACCAGAACGTGTGGGTGCTGGCCTGAGCCCATCCGAACAACATGGCGAGCATTGGCACCAGGAATGCACCGGCAGCGATTGCCTTGGTAAGCACGTAGCCCGATACTTCCCAGCCCCACAATACACCTTTGTCAGGGGCATCGTATACCCGCCGGGCCTTGCCCATCAGGATGTCGATGGATCGTGCAGCACCGTTACCGGCAACTTCCCCGGCAGTGGCGCTCTGGTTGTTAGCCTCCATAACGGCCTGGAGTACATCGCCATTGGAGAACGCCAGCTTTTCGGTGAATTTGGCATAATGCCCTACACCGCGCGATTGCTCGCTCCAGAAATAGGCATCCTGTTTTTCGGTCGCCACGGGGTTGAGCGAAGCTTCATCGCCATTGATGTAGAACAGATTGGGAGTAGTGCCCTTGGCTGCTTTGCGGACCGATACCTGCTCGCGGCCCAGCAGTTGCGAGATCTCCGAATTGGGGTCGTCCATGTCTCCGGAAATGATCGCATGCTCAGGGCAAACATTCACACAGGCAGGCTCAAGCCCGATGTCGATCCGGTGCGCACAGTAATTACATTTGGCGGCGGTATGGTTTTCCGGGTCGATGTATAAGGCATCGTAAGGGCAAGCCTGCATGCATGACTTACAGCCGATGCAGCGGTTCTTGTCGAAATCCACAATACCGTCATCGCGGAAGAACAGCGCCTCTACAGGGCATATCTCGACGCAGGGCGCATCGGTGCAATGGTTACATCGCATGACAGAGAAGAGGCGGCGCGTGTGCGGGAATTCTCCTTTTTCCACCTGTTTTACCCAGGTGCGGTTTACGCCCACCGGCACGGCGTGTTCGGCCTTGCATGCCGTTGTACAGGCATGGCAACCGATACACTTGCGGTTGTCAATGATAAATCCGTAACGCATATTTCTTTTTGATTTCGGAATAAAGTAAATATGTATTCATGAAAGCATGAATGTTATTTCATGGTACAAACGATAGCATCACTGTTTCGCATCGGCATCAATGCGTCAGTTGGATGTTTGGTGTGGGTAATGGATGAGTGGTTGATAAAATTGTGAGCGGGTAACGTAGGTGGGGTAATACTTACGCCACCCGCTCAGGAGCCAGCGGTCAGGCTTCTCCTCCTGCCTTTGTCGTGCTCGGGCAGACGTAATCTGTGGTCGGCAGCCCGGCTGCGGTGATCTCGTCGAACATCGCATCTACATTGACCAAATTGTCGAATCCCCGCGATTTGAGGATGGATGCTGTTATGGCCGACCGGTACCCGCTGCGGCAGTGCAGGTAATATACGGAATCGCGGCCGATCTCGGCCATATTATCATTGATAAAATCAAGTGGGAAATGTTTGGCGCCGTCGATGTGCTCTGCACTCCATTCTCCAGGTTTGCGTACATCGAGCACTTTGATCCCTTCCTGCGACCTGAATTTTTCTGCAAACGCCTCGGCATTGACCGATGGGATGCTGTCTACTTCCATGCCGGCTGCTGCCCATGCTTCAAATCCACCATCCAGGTAGCCGATCGTATTGTCATAACCAACTCTGGCGAGCCGCATGACCGTCTCCGCTTCGCGGCCTACAGGCGCGATGAGCAAAATAGGCTGCTGCAGGTCGCTGATCAGAGCGCCCACCCAGGGCGCGAAGGTGCCGTCGAGCCCGATAAAGATGGAATTAGGAACAAAGCCCCTGACAAAGTCTTCCTGTGCGCGCACATCGAGCATGATGGCGCCTTCTGTGTTGGCGGCCATTTCGAATGCTTTAGGAGAAAGGGGATGGGCGCCCCGCTTCATCACCTGGTCGATACTCTCGTAGCCCGTTTTGTTGATCTTCGCGTTCTTGGCAAAGTACTGCGGCGGCGGCATCAGCCCTTCCGTCACTTCGGCGATGAACGCTTCGCGCGTCATATCGGCGCGCAAAGCGTAATTCGTTCTTTTTTGGTTACCCAGCAGGTCCCAGGTCTCACTGCTCATATTTTTACCACAGGCCGAGCCGGCGCCGTGAGCCGGGTATACGATGACACTGTCGGGTAATGGCATGATCTTGGTGCGCAGGCTGTCATATAACCAGCCTGCCAGGTCTTCTTTGGTGAGCGAACCCTTTTTCTGGGCCAGGTCGGGCCGGCCTACGTCACCGATAAAGAGCGTATCTCCTGAAAATATAGCGTGGGCATCCCCCTTTTCATCCAGCAACAGATAGGTGGTGGATTCGGGGGTGTGGCCCGGGGTATGCAGCACCCGGATCGTCACGGCTCCGACCTTGAACGTTTCGCCATCTTTTGCTTCATATTTTTCGTAAGCTGTATCAGCATTCGGCCCGTAGATGATCTGTGCACCTGTTTTCTGAGCCAGGTCGATATGGCCCGAAACGAAGTCGGCATGGAAGTGCGTCTCGAAAATATACTTGATAATGGCCTGGTTTTCGCGGGCTTTTTTCAGGTAAGGTTCGGTTTCCCGCAGCGGGTCGACGATGGCGGCTTCTCCCTGGCTCTCGATATAGTAGGCACCCTGGGCGAGGCAGCCGGTATAGATCTGTTCGATTTTCATAAAATAGTCAGATTGGTTGGTTTGGTTAATATTGGCCCTAATGAAATTTTGCGATTTGCCCTCTTGGCATTAAATAATGACGATCAAAATTATGAATATCCTTTCATATTTTAAAGCGTAAGCTGAAAACAATGATTTTAGAGCTTGTTTGGAGGCCACCCTTTGAGCTGCAAAGGCCACTTTTTCGGTGATACTGCGTTGCTTTTTTTGACCGTACCTTTGGGTACGCTCTTCAAAAAGACGCCTTGTCTCACCAAAAAATTGCCGCTTTTCGTTATCAAAAGCGGCCTCCAAACAAGCTCTTAAAGTGCAGTTTGTGTCAATTCAGGTCCGCTGCAACAGATAACTTGGTATAATTACATAAATTGGGGCACAGACACTTATTTGGCAAGGAACTCTTTTTTGATCCATGGCAAAGAAAAAACGCAAAACGGGGCTGGCGCCCGGAACGCTGGTGTTTACCGGCAACAAAAAGGTAGAGTATCCTAATGTTACGCTCATACAGTACGACCGGGAAGGGGAATTGCTGGAAAGCCACGCTTTGGATACTGCGCCTGAAGCTGATGATAAACGCCACGTGACCTGGTATGATGTACGCGGCCTGCACAAGGTAGAGCTCATTGAATCGCTGGGCAACCGATACGGGATACACCCTCTTGTGATGGAGGACATACTGGATACACAGCAGCGGCCCAAGTTTGAGGAATACGAAGGGGCCTTTTTCTTTATCGTCCAGGCGCTTTCATTCGATGAGGCCGAGCTGCGCATCAAAACGGAACAAGTCTCCTTTTACGCCGGGAGCGGGTTTGTACTGACTTTTCAGGAAGATGAGGCCGACCTATTCCCGGGAGTTCGCGAACGTATTCAGTCGAGCCACGGCCGGCTGCGCAAACGGGGAGCGGATTATCTGGCCTATGCCTTGCTCGACAACATCGTCGACCATTATTACGTGGTGCTCGACCAAATGGAGGAGGTGATGAACCAGCTGGAAGATGAGATCCTGTCTGACCCAAGCAGAAAGATCAAATCTAAGATACACAGCCTTAAATTGCAGTCCATACTGTTGCGAAAAAGCGTCTCACCCCTGCGAGAGGCCATTAGCCGCTTTTCCCGTAGCGAGAGCACGCTTATTGAAGAGAACACCCGGCTATACCTGCGCGACCTCTACGACCATACTATCCAGGTGATGGATACCATCGAAACGTCGCGCGATGTGGTGAGCGGGTTGTACGACCTTTACCTTTCTGAGATCAGCTTTCGCATGAACACCGTGATGCAGGTACTTACGATTATTTCCACCATCTTTATTCCGCTTTCTTTTCTGGCAGGCGTCTATGGCATGAATTTCGACCACATGCCCGAGCTGCACTTGAAATACGGGTATTATCTGCTTTGGGGGTTGATGATTGCCATAGCCCTGGGCCTGGTCTATTGGTTCAGGCGAAAAAAGTGGCTTTAAAAGCTTGTTTGGAGGCCGCTTTTGAAGATAAAAATTTAGCCCAAAGGATGGCCTCCAAACAAGCTCTAAAAGAAGTAGCACGAAGAAATGGCATTTTATCAGAAATTAATGTAAATTTGAGTCGTGTGCCCTTGAAATCTTCAGAAAAGACAGCCTGCCAGGCTATCATAATCCCCTGTAATTTTAACAGCAACCTAATTCTACTACTTTTTTCCACCTGTTCTGTCGTGGTGGAAATGCCGCGTAGTGGCTGCTTGCCCTTATGGAAGCTTCCCCCCAGCTTCCAGGCAACGAAGCGAATGATTGAGATGGAAATCAAATCGCTAAAACAAACATACTATGAGAATTATTTTTACATGCACAATGGTAGTGGCATTGGCCGTCGGCGCCAATGCACAGAGCTTTGAAGCCGGAATTGCTTTTGCCGGAGGGATCTATAGCGGCGACCTGTCGCCGAAAGTGCTTCCCCGGTATTTCAATTTTATCGAGCCCATGGGAGGGCTCGTTATGCGATACCGCAACAACGGCGTGCTCGGCGTCCGGGCGGGCCTGACCTATGGCAGCCTTTCCGGCGACGACGCCGAGAGCGCCTATCCGGACCGCAAACTTTCCTTCGAGACAACCATGCTGGAAGGGTCAGTAGTAGGGGAGTGGCACGTCATTCCCGACAACATCGTCGGCGAGCCTGTTCTGAACCCCTATTTCTTCCTCGGCATCGCCGTTTTCCATTTCAGCCCGGAAACGCGCTATAACTCCGGTGTCATCGCCCTGCATCCTGTCGGCACTGAAGGACAGGGGCTCAACGGGTATGAAAAGCCCTATTCGCTCACCCAGCTTGCCATCCCCTTCGGGGCAGGCCTCCGGCTTAAAGCCGGGCTTCGCAGTTACGTCAGCCTGGAGATATGCGCCCGTAAGACCTTTACGGATTATCTGGACGATGTGACCGGAGAATACCTGGATTACCTACGTATCCTCGCTGAGAAGGGCGACCTCGCCGCCGAGCTGAGCCGCCCTACCGCCGACCCGAACAACCCTACCGCTCAGCCCAATATCTACCGTCGCGGTGGTGACCGCTTCGACGGCTACGGCACCATCTCCCTGTCGTATACCTATAAGCTTAGCAGGTGAGCAGCTTGGGAGCCGTTTGTTAACGCTCGTCTGGAGGCAGGGGCGGAAAACAGTGCCCGATCCTTGTGTTGTCAGCGCAAGCATCGGGCACTGTGCGTTACTCTACTTCCATCAATTCTTCTTTTTTGAGGATCTCTATAGCCTGTTCGGCCTTTTCTGCAGGTGTATACAGGGTTACTTCACCAACTGAGGGAATGGCTGAGTCGCCCTTTTCCAGGATGTGGCTTTCAATGCCGTGCTGTTTCAGGATGTCTTCCACGATCTTGGCTTTGAACAATTCCGTGGATGAATAGATCATTACCCAGTCTTCTTTCATAGGTGTTGTATTTTGTTGTTCTTTTGTAACAAAAGATCGAACCATATTTGTTCGCAGGAAATGATAAAGGTCATTGACTGGTTAATCTTTAAAAGAAAAAACTCCCGCCTACATTTACAAGGTTCTGCTCGTTATCACCTCTGAAAATGGAAGCCTGGATGACGAACAGGCTGAATGGCGAAAACCAGAGCCCCCCGCCATAACTGTAGTGCCAGGTGTCGGACTGCTCATCTTTAACCCATACCCGGCCGTGGTCGAAGCCGGCCAGCAGGCCGATGGAGAAGGGAAGGGTGTGGTTTTCCGACCGGAGCACTTTCCAGCGCAGGTCGATATTCTGGAAAAAAGCGGTTTTGCCGGTGAAGCGGTTCCGGCGAAAGCCCCGGAAGTTGGCGTCCGGGCCCGGCCCGCCAAGGCGGGCGCCCTGGTAGAATTCAAAACCGTCGCCGAACCGGTGTTGCAGGCCGATCCTGGTGGCGAACACCAGGTTTTTGTTCCGGTCCAGATTCTGGTACGCTGAAAAGGAAGCATCGAGATAACCAAAGTTTTTGTCGGTATCGTCGAGCTGTTGTACCCATCCCAACCCGAGCATCATACCGATGCCCCGAGTCGGGAGAGCCAGATGGTCGAGATTCCGGAAATCGAGAAGCATCCGTCCGCTTACGAACTCCAGGCCGTCGAATAACTCGGGGTCGAATTGGCTGCCGATCTCACTGATGTAACGCCCCAACGTACTGTCGATACGTATGGATTCAAAGGCCGGCCCGATGATGAACCTGGATTGGCTGTTCAGTTTACGCATCAGAGACGGAGAAAAGTATACCAGGCGTTGCCGCACCCGGTTGTAATTGAGGTCGTCGTCTTCCTGTTCGATCTCCGGGTTGTGCGAATCATTGCCATAACCGTAAAAATTAATTGCATACAGCGGCGTCTGCAGGCGGGCATCCATGGCCACCCCCCATTCTCCAAACAGTTCGGTGAACTCGTTGGAATAATTGATGGCGATGCCTCCCGGCCTGAGTGCGTATTTGGCCGCAAAACGGTGTATCTGTGCATACGGAGATTTTCGAAAACCGTAAACCTGGTACGCTCCGCTGAAACCGGCCAACAGGCCGTCATCGGGGTTGAACCCCACGGAAGGCAACAGCATCAGGTAGTTGAACTCATTGTCCGTAGAGCGCCTGTTGTACGTGTTATAGCGCGGCGGTTTGTGAAGCAGGATGGTGGACTCGGAGCCCGCTTTCAGTTTGTTGTCCTCATCAGGTGCATCGTAATACAGGAGGCGGCGTCGGCCTCCCTGGCTGATATTCGACTCGTCCGTAAACGTGTCCTCGCCCAGGCCGCCTACGGCCCGAATGCGAATAGCGCGCTCCGACTGGCCCTTGACCTGAAAGATGTCGTCGTCGTCCAGGCCGTACAGAAAGATCTCCCGGGTTTCACCCCAGTGGAAGGTGCGGCCGTAAAGCAATTCTTCCTTTTTCCCTTTTTTGTTGGTGTCGAAAACGTTTACGCGGGTGTCTCCTCCGGGTAGCCGTTCAACCACAAAAAGGTCTTTTTTATCGGTGCCCACAACGTCAACCTTGCGCGCCATGATATCGTAGTACTGGCGGGCGAGGCCCGGGAGGTTATCCCGCCGTTCCTTAAGGGTTTGCGTCACGGTGGGGCCATCGAGCGCATATACGGAGGCTGGCCAGGCATTGGTGAAGGCGGAGTCGATCAGCTCGTCGGTGATGGCCTGTTGCAGCCGGCCGGCCTCTTCATTCCACATCTCCCAATCGGCCCCGGAGAGAAAACTGCGGTCAAAATGGCGGCCGTTGTACACCTGCCAGCGCATGCGTTTGGTGTTGCTGCCAAAGATCATCAGCTTTTTCAGGTCGGGCGAGGCGCCGCGGGCCAGGCCCAGGATCAGGCCGTCATATTTGCAGAATGCCTGGTCGCGGTCGCGGGGGATAGGCCGGAAATAAGTACGGCCGTCCTCTTTGACTTCTGCCCACCGCCATTGATCGTCGTGCCGGTCCCAATCGCCGACCAGCACGTCGAAGAGGCGGGAACGAACGGCCCAGCGGTAATCGATGCACTCGTCATGTTCTGAGCGGATGCTCTTCACAACGTCTGAAGTCGAGACGATATCATCCGAATTGCCGAATTGAGGAGCATCTTCCCAAACGTCATCGTCGGGCCGCTCCTCCATGATGTACAAGGCGCCGGCGTATTCGTCGTTGTAGATACCCAGCGCCGCCTGCGGCGGCAGGTAGCGAAGTTCGGGCTGAGTATAATACAGGCCTGCGGCGCGGGCCAGGGGCGGGATGGGCAGGGCCGAAAGTGGGTGTGAAGCGCTGAAGTTGTCTTTGAGCACATCCGCGATGATGGATTCGTTGAAAGGGAAGCCCAGGGTGCGGGAAGCGTCCTTGTCGATGGAACGGATCACATATTGCTTACCGTTTTTTGCCTCCAGCCTGAGGGAATTGGTCTGGTAACCGCCTCCGCGTTTGACGGGTTGCAACCCGCCTTTATATTCGTCGAGCTTTAGGGTAGGTACCTGCACAACGGCATTATAGGCCTCCCGGTAGTGGCGCCCCCATAGGAAATTCCAGATGGGGCCGTGTGTGAAATCGTCCTTGCTGATGGGTACTTCGATGGTATTAGGAAACGCGGGGAATTCGGCCTGGGGCTCTTCGACGATATCCTTGAGCGGGCCTTTTACCTGCTTCCTGAAAACCATCGAGCCGCTAGCGCCATTGCCTTCCGGCACCCAGTACTCCACCCAGGCCGAGCCGTCCGGATAAAAATCCAGCTTTGAAAAACCACCGTGGCCATAGACGAATAATGCCCCTTTGCCGAGCCGGGCCGGGCTGCGTTTGGACCCCGCTCCACTTACGATGAAATACTGGCCGTCCTGTTCGATATACTGCAGGTTGTGCTCGTGGCCGGAAGCGAAAATGAAATTTCCGTTTTTGCGCGCCGCATTTGTAACGATACCCCCTAATTCCCTATACTGAGGGTGGCTTGCATCCTGGGGGTGGCCCAGCGTTCCGCGCAGGAACTGCACGGCGGAGCCCAGGACAGGGAGGGGGATCCAGAGGTTCTTGTTCAGGTCGGTTAGGGGAAAGATGTGCTGCTTCAGCGTGAACTGGCCGCCATGTGGGCCGTAAGTGTGCGGAGGGTGGTGTATAGCGATCAGCACATTCTTGTTCCGGTTGCCTTTGATGGCCTCCTCTACATACTCCCGGAACATCTCCCTGCTTTTGATCTCGCATCCGTCGTTGACCTCGTA
The DNA here is from genome assembly GCA_020636255.1 of Lewinellaceae bacterium. Lineage (GTDB taxonomy): Bacteria > Bacteroidota > Bacteroidia > Chitinophagales > Saprospiraceae > JACJYE01. Next base: position 84,942 of record JACJYE010000002.1, on the reverse strand, counting down.
CTCATCATCCCAGTTTTCGAGGAACCACTGGGAGTCGATGAGGATCAGTGTTAAGTTGTCAGAAAGCTCTACTTCTACCGGGTCGCCGCATCCGGGCTTGGGCAGGAAAACATCGTCGCGATCCAGGTATTTTTCGATGAACTTCTTTTCCCGCTTGAGCCCTTCAATGCCATAACCGTACCAGTCGTGGTTGCCGGCAATGAAAAAGACGTGGCCATCATAGCCCTTCAGGATGTCGAGCTGAGCGCGTAGCCGGGCTTCGTCCTGCTCTCGGTCTTCTCCATCGGAAGGGGCCATGCCGTTGGGGTAGATATTATCGCCCAGGAAGGCCACCGTACTGTTCTTGCCAGCATCGCGAAGTTTTTCCCCGAGTAGCACCAGGGCCGGCGCAGTCGTATCATCGGGGGTATAGCCGGCATCGCCAACGAGGTAGACGGTATGTACCGGGCTGAGCCCTGGAGAGGGCACTGATTGCTCCCAGCCTTGGATAGACTTGTCGTAGTGAGCGCGATAATCTGCGCAGGAATGAAAGAAGAAAAACGCCAGGGGGAGAATGGTCAAAAATAGCCTCATGTCGAATATCAGGTTTGGGAGGTGGTGTGTTGGGTTTCTGCTTCTGTACTGGCCTCAGGGATGCTCTGCCCGGCCGTTCTCGTTTATCCAGGATATTTCGCGGGGGTTGATGCCGAGATGGAGTATCCTGCTACCGGTTTGGTTGATGGGGTTGATGCTTTTGCCAATGATCACCCCATCTTCAGGTGCGAAGTATTGCTTGCTGAGCTTGCCGAATATGGTGCGCACTTCTGCGATAAGGTTATCCTTTTGCACCATTTCGCGTACTTTGGGCATAACATCGAGGATGCCGCCTTCATCGGTATATATCCAGTAGGAGCGGTCGCAAAGCGTGATAGTGCTGATAGGGCAGAAGATCTCGCCCTCCAGCATGTTCAGGTCATACATGACGTTGCGTATGCCAACCAGGGCATCTTCAATGATATCGAACTGGAAGATATGGGGGTCGCGCAGCTCCAGGGTAATGGCGTGGATGCCCAGATGGCTGGCAGCGCCGCGGAAGGTACCGTCATTGGGCGGGTTGTGCAGTATGATCTCCGGGTTTTGGAGGCGCGCCATCCGGGATGTTTCCGCTATCGACATGTCTGCTCTGACATACCAGGAATTGACCCTGCCGAAGCTTGCGGTGTGGAGGTCGATCAGGTAATCGAACTGCCGCAGGACGCGGTCGATGATCCGATAAATATAAACCTCACTGACGCTACCGTGGTTGTTGCCCGGAGCAATGCGGTTGAGGTCTGTGCCGTCGTTGAACTTTCGCTGTTCCAGTAGCAGCCCCGGCACGTTTACGACCAGTACGCCGACCAGGGTGCCGTGCAGGTGTTCGGGGTCCAGCTCTCTGAACAGGCGTTGGATCACGGGAATGCCATTGAGCTCGTTGCCATGGATGGCTGCCGTAATGCCCATGATGGGCCCGTCGTGCCGGCCCCGGGCAATGATGATGGGCACCCGCACCGGTTCGCCGATGCCGTTGTTGATGATGTGAAGCCAGAAATACTTGATCGTCCCTTTCGGGGCCTGCCCGATATCCAGATGGCGAATTTGTTCGATGGAAATAGTTCCGTCCAGCATGTAGCCGTTTTTTGGCCCTTCAAGCTACCCGGAGCAGAGCGTGAAGGGGGATTCGCCTGGAAAGATAAAAAAAGGTCGTTAAACGGAGGGGATAAAGATGGTTTCGCTTGAGGGCGGGGGAAAAAAAACAACCCCGGGAAAATGCCCGGGGTTGCGACTTTACACTCACTAGTTTATGAAACTTTAAGCCAACGTCAAAATCAATATATATTCACTTAAACCTAACTTTTTTGTCCTTTATTGCACCAGGAAATGGATTTACCTGTTAAAAAAGCTTTAAAAAAAGCCTGTATTTGATATTACGGCCATGATCTATAAAAAGTTTCATATATGGTATCTTATTTAAGATAATTTTTTGCCAGTGCCTGACAAAGCAGGATAAGCTCCAAGGAGGTCACCTTTTAAACAACATTTTAAACCAGAAGAAGGGCCGAGCCAGTTGTTCGCGCAGGCTGAAGTCGGTATACATACCGGACAACACTTCCAGTACTTTCCTATTGCTGCTGATGAGATGGGCCAGGGCGTTCACCAGTACCGGGTACATCAGCATTTTCTGAAGGCTGTAGCTCAACCGCATTTCCGACCCCAGCACCCGGTTTATCCGTTGGTCATAGGCCTTCATAAAGGAGGCGGAGAAATCATTGGAAACGAGGCATTGCTGGAGCTGTTCGGCAGCGATGAAGCCACTGTAAAAAGCATTTCCAATGCCTTCTCCCGTAAGGGGGTCCACCAGGTGGGCTGCGTCGCCGGCCAGCATGTAATGGGCCCCGGAAACAGGCCGGGCTTTTGAACCCAGCGGCAGGCCATAGCCCTTTACTTCGCTTACCAGATTAGCATGCCGGAAGCGCTCCTTCAGGCCCGGCTCCTGCTCGATGATCTCGAACAGCTGCTCGCGCAGGTTGAATTTTTTCCGGCTGAGGATATCGCTGCGCATACCCAGCCCAACGTTGGCCATGCCGTTGGGCAGCGGGAAGATCCAGAAATAACCCGGCGTGGCCCTGCGGATGAAGTGCAGCTCGATGAAACTGCCCTGGCCGATCTGCCCGACATTGGAAAAATAAGCGCGCACAGCAGCAGCATGATGCCTGGGATCCTTTTCCAGGCCCGCCACCTTACGGCTGAAAGAAGAGTGTGCGCCGTCGGCCACGATGAGCATACGCGCGTCCACCTGCACCCTGCCGTCGCGGCTTTCGGTGAGCCAGCCGCGGGCGCTGCGTTCATAATGCTGGATGTCGGTTTCCAGGAGTAGCTGGATGTTGTCGCGCCGGCGCGCCTCGTTGATGAGGAAATGGTCGAAATCAACCCGCCGTGAGACGTAACCTGGCGCGGCCTTGGCATCGCGGATGTAGTTGGGGCTGAAAGGGATGGACAGCTCTTTCTGGTTTGGCGCTACGAATTTGATACCCCAGACATCCGACTGAATGGGGGTGGCATTGAAGCGCTGCAGAATGGCCGGGTCGAGGCGGTTCAGCAGGGTGGTCACCTTGCTGCTGATCGCATCGCCGCAGACCTTGTCGCGAGGGAATGCTGCCCGGTCGGCCAGCACACAGGGTATGCCGAGGTAGCTGAGCCGCAGGGCGGTTGCTACGCCGGCAGGGCCCGCCCCGACAATACAAGCATCGGTCTGGATCATAGCTGTTTAGAGCTTGGAAGCTGATATGGCATCTCCGGGGTAAAGGTAAGCGAAGAAAATCAAAAGGAGGGAATGGGTGGAAAAAACGTGCGCCCGCTGGATTATCAGCGGGCGCACCTTAAGATTCCCCCTTACGTAACAGTTGTTATCCTGTCACTTAAAAAGCGTTGTTAATAGCTGGGTCAAATATACTAGCATTTTGGATGTATATCAAACCCCATTTTCATGGGGTGTGCTCTTTTTTACGCCAATTCGCCGGGTACAATGCGCAGGCGTTGCTTGCGCCGGTTGCGCAGGATCACCAATTCGCAGGCCTGGCCGATCGTCGATTCGTTGAGGTAACGGTGCAGGTCATCGATGGAATGGACGGGTTTGCTGTTGAAACCGATGATGATATCGCCCTGCTGCATGCCGGCCTGTTGCGCCGGCCCCTGCGGCTCAATATGCTGCACGAGGATGCCTGACATCACTTCCTGTTTCAATTGCTGAGGCAGGGCGGTATTCATCCGGATCATCTGCCCTGCTATGCCGATGAAACCCCGGCGGACCTTGCCTTCCAGGATGAGCTTGCCGGCAACGAAGGAAGCGAGGTTGGAAGCCACGGCGAAGCACAGGCCCTGCGCCGGCAGGATGACGGCCGTATTCACCCCGATGACCTGCCCGTGGGAATCGACCAGCGGGCCGCCTGAATTGCCCGGGTTAAGGGCTGCGTCCGTCTGGATGACGTCATCGATCAACCGGCCACTCTCCGAACGCAGGGTCCGCCCCAGCGCACTCACCACGCCTGCCGTAAGGGTATACTGGAAACCGTACGGGTTGCCAATTGCTATGGCCAACTGGCCGACCTGCAATTGCGCGGAATCGCCGAAGCTGGCCGTCGACAGGTTCTCTGCATTGATCTGTACGACAGCAAGGTCGGTTGCAGGGTCTTCTCCTACCAGGCGCGCCTCGTACTGCCGGCCGTCCTGCAGGTTGGCCTCTATACGGCTTGCACCATTGACGACATGGCTGTTGGTGACGATATAACCGTCGGAAGAAATGATAAAGCCTGAACCTGTGCCTCCGGGCTGAAAACCCTGCCGGCCGCGCCGCTTTACTTTGTCGACCTTGATGTGCACGACTGCATCGCTGATTTTTTTCGCCACACCGGCTACGGTGCGGGAGTAGGCGTCGAGCAGTCCGGCGTCGGGATGGGGTGTCATGGAGGAAGAGTTATAACCCGCTTCCTGCGGTGGTTGGGTATCGGAAAGGAATTGTACCATGTGTTAAGGTGATTTTAGCCGGGGAGATGATCTAATGCCCTACACCGTAACCAGAATGGTGCCAACAAACAAACAGGCGCCACTCTGGCAGTGGCGCCTGTCATCTTTTCAGTATTTGTTGACAATTCAAATCTCCGATGGAGATCTTATGTTTTGAACACTACTTTTAGGCTTTATCACTAGTTCCCACCGAGGATGAGCGGCAGGCCGTCGCCCTGGCTGCCCACTATGATGACCTTTGAGTTAGGCGAGTTGGCCAGCTGAAGCGTAGCTTCGATGCCTTTATCCTGCAGGATCTTATCGGTAAGGCTGGCGCTGAGGATCTGGTTGGACTTGGCCTTGGCTTCCGCTTCGATGATCTTGCGTTCGGCCTCTTTGCGTTCCTGGTCGAGGATGTATTCGTATTTCAGAGCCTTTTGTTCGGCCTCGATCTTTTCCTCGATCGCCATTTTTACCTTGTCGGGCAGCCGGATCTCGCGGATGAGTGTTGCACGCAGTTCGACGTAGTTGCGTTTCAGGATGCCCTCCAGGTCCTCCTGGATGAGTTGCTGGACTTCCTCCCTACGGGTGGAGTACAGTTCTTCGGGAGAGAACCTGCCGATGATCTTTCGCACCGAAGACCGGATTTCGGGCCGGACCAGAGACGTCAGGTAATCTGTTCCGAACTTCTCGTGCAGGTCGCCGATCTTGTCATAGGCAGGGTTGACGCGCACCGTTACGTCTACGGAGATGTTCAGGCCGTTGGCCGACAGCACGTCCATCGTTTCCTCCAGTTGCTGTTCCCGTACCGAATACAGGTACATGTTGTTCCAGGGGGCGATGACGTGGAAGCCGGGGGCGTAGATGTGCTCTTTGTCCAACCCGCCGCCGAAACGTTTGAATAACACACCGCGTTCGCCGGCATCGATGGTCAGGAATGTTGCGTTAGAAAAAATGAGGATACCGATGAGGGCGATGAAAATGATGATACCCGTTGTGATCAATTTGCCTTGTCCAAAGCTTTTTTTACCGTTTGTTCCTATACTCATAATGATGTTGTTTTTGTAATCGACTGAAAATTTAACAAACTTTTGGTAATCGTGTTCCAGGGATTATACAGATGAAAGGTTTTTTCGGATAAGTAGGCCAAGAAGCCGGGAAAACACCTTTTTTTGCATTTTATTTCAAAAGAAAGCTTAGGCCTCATGATGAAACAAACGCTGATTTCTCTCTCTCTGATAGCGCTCGCAGTGGCCTGCGGCCATTCTACCGTTGAAAATAGCGCGCACCTTCCTCCTGAGCCTGACGGGGAAAAGATCTACAAAACCTATTGTATCACCTGCCATGGCCTTTATGGCAACATGGGCGGTGGCGGAGCATTTAACCTCCAGGTTTCCAAACTGAGCGTAGAGGAACGCGTCCTCGTCATTACCAACGGCCGCAATGCTATGACACCTTTCAAGACGCTGCTCTCACCCAAAGAGATCGAAGCGGTGGCTGCCTATACCCTTAAGCTGAAGCCGGACAAACCGGAGGGTGAATGAGCGCTTCCTAGTCCAGCGGTAGCCCTACGGCCATTTTAACCTGGGTCATGACGAACGAGCTCTGCACGTTGCCTATGTTGTCGAGCGCGGCCAGCTTATTGACGATGAAATGCTGGTAGGCCGCCATATCTTCAACCACGACCTTTAACAGGTAATCGAACATTCCGGCGATGTGATAACATTCAATAACTTCGGCGAGGGAATGGACCTCCGATTCGAACTTCCGCAGGTAGGCCTTGGCGTGTTCCTTAAGCTGCACATTACAGTATGCCACCAGGGTGAACCCCAGTTTCTTGCTATCGACCAGCGCAGTGTAACGCTGGATGTACCCCTGTTCTTCCAAACGTTTGATGCGTTCGTATACAGGAGTGGTCGTCATGCCCAGTTGGGCGGCAATCTCTTTATTGGTGGAATGAGCATTGGCCTGCAGCAGGCTTAGAATGCGTTTGTCGGTAGCGTCCAGGGGTCTCATCGTGGCGAAAAATTTTCTACAGATAGGCGTTGAGTGAATTGATTTTGGTTTTCTGTTCTATAGTTGTGCGTAAAATTAGGTTAATTTTCTTGTATTGAGATTTATCATAGAAAATTAAACTGTCAGAATATAAATTTGTAAAAAGGAAGCAGGAGGATTACTAACCAAATAAAACCAACGCAATGTCTCATCTAAAATTTAAGCCGGAAAGCCTGATGATGTCTTACGGCCATCATGCAGCTGATGCACAGGGTGCGGTGAAAGCCCCGCTTTATCAAACATCGACCTTCGCCTTTCGGTCGGCTGAAGAAGGCAAAGCATTTTTTGAACTGGCTTACGGCTTGCGCGAGCCTCAGGGTGAAGAGAGCCCCGGCATGATCTACAGCCGCCTGAACAACCCCAATCTGGACATTGTGGAACAGCGCCTGTGTTTGTGGGATAATGCGGAAGAAGCGGCTGTGTTCTCCAGCGGAATGGCCGCAATTTCTACGGTGATGTTCGAATTCCTGCACCCGGGTGATGTGTTGTTGTACAGCAGCCCGCTCTATGGCGGCACCATGCATTTCATCACCGAAGTATTGGCTAAGATGGGTATTGGCGCGTTTGGTTTTACAGGAGAGGAAAGCCCCGAAGCGGTATTGGCCCGCCTTCGTGCCGAAGGCCTGGACGGGCGTGTGGCCATGGTCTATATCGAAAGCCCGGCTAACCCCACCAACCTGCTGACAGATATAGAGGCCATGAGCCTGCTGGCTGCCGAGCTCTCTCAGCCGTCCCGGCCCGTGCTCACGGTGGTTGACAACACCTATATGGGCCCGGCCTGGCAGCATCCCCTCGAATTGGGCGCCAACCTGGTGTTGTACTCTGCTACCAAGTACCTGAACGGGCACAGCGACCTCATCGCCGGCGCCGTACTGGGCAATAAAGAACTGATGGAGCGGGTGAAAATAATGCGCACTTTCCTCGGGAATATGGCTTCGCCCTGGGCGAGCTGGATGCTCATGCGCAGCCTCGAGACCTTGTCGCTCCGTATGGAGAAGCAATGCAGCAATGCCCGGCTCGTAGCGCAGTTCCTTAACAACCACCCTCTCGTTGAACGGGTGAACTACCTGGGACTGCTGACGGAAGAAGACGGGGAACAGTACGACATCTATCGCCGGCAATGTACGGCCCCGGGCGCTATGATCTCGATTTATATCAAAGGCGGTGAAAATGAGGCCTTCGCATTCCTCAATGGCCTGAAACTGTTCAAACTGGCCGTGAGCCTGGGCAGCACCGAATCGCTGGCCCAGCACCCCGCTACCATGACCCACGCGGGCCTGCCCACCGAGGTATTGGAAAGCCTGGGCGTCAACGGGCAGCTCGTACGCCTCTCCATAGGTATAGAACACCCCGACGACCTTATCCTGGACCTGAACCAGGCCCTGGCCGGCGTGGAGATGGCCCTGGAAGAGGCCCTGGCAAACTGGTAACGTATCGATGGATCATATTTGTTTTAGAATTTGGTTGCCTGCCGTTGAAAGCGTGATGATGATCACATTCCAATTGTGTTGCCTTCCTTAATTTTGGGCTTACATTGGGTAGGACAATGATGAATAATCGAACAGATAATCAAGATGGGAGATCATGCCCCCCGCGCCGGTGGCAGGTCCTGAAACGGCAATTGCGCAACCTGGCGCCTACTGATTTTGCCAGAGCCCTGCGCGACGGCAAAGACTGTATCCTCATCGATGTACGGACGCCTGAAGAGTACCGGAATGCCCACTTGCCCGGCGCCATCAATATCAGCTATTTGTCGCCCATCCTTTGGGAACAACTGGAACAGCTGGACGACAAGATCCGGTACTTTGTGTATTGCAGAACAGAGCGGCGCTCCATGCGGGTCTGTATGCTGATGCAAAATGGCGGTTTCAAACAGGTCTACAACCTGGATGGCGGCCTGATTGCCTGGGAGGAAGTTTTCGGGCAGCTGGGCTCCTGAACACTGCCGGCTTTACCCCGCCCCGGGGGTGAAGGACACGGGGTGATAAAAATCACCGGCATAAGGTGACAAAAGTCAGCGGAATCAATTTGAGCATATATTTATTTTGTCGTCAACTTCCGGCAATATATCGTCGAAAAAAGCCCTGTAAAGGTGGGGCGTATGCTGATGGGCAGTGTATGCATAGGGGATTTGCTATTTTTTTGCCCATAAATATGAAATAATGTTCATATTTAATTGAATTGCGATTTAATAACAATATTACCTAATCAAAAAAATCTTTTTTTATCATGAAAGTAGAACAAATATATACGGGTTGCCTGGCTGAAGCTGCCTATTACATTGAGAGCAACGGAGAGGCTGTGATCATTGACCCCCTTCGGGAGACTGCGCCATATATTGAGCGGGCTCAGGCAGACGGGGCCAAGATCAAATTCGTATTGGAGACACACTTCCACGCCGACTTCGTATCGGGCCACCTCGACCTGGCGAAGAAGACGGGCGCCACTATCGTTTACGGGCCCACTGCTCAGCCTAACTTCAAGGCTTATGTGGCCAAGGATGGCGAAGACCTGGCCGTTGGCAAGGTGAAGATCCGCGTATTGCACACGCCTGGCCATACGATGGAGAGCTCTACTTTTTTGCTTTTGGATGAGAATAACAAAGAGTACGCCATATTTACGGGTGATACTTTATTCCTCGGCGATGTAGGCCGCCCCGACCTGGCCGTGAAGACGGACCTGAGCCGCGAAGACCTTGCAGGATATTTGTTTGAAAGCCTGCGCAACAAGATCATGACGTTGCCCGATGATGTGATCGTATACCCGGGCCACGGCGCCGGCTCTGCCTGCGGTAAGAAAATGAGCAAGGAGACCTGGGGTTTCCTCGGCGAGCAGAAGAAAACGAACTATGCATTGCAGCCCATGTCCAAGGAAGCGTTCGTAGCAGAAGTTACCGAGGGACTGGTTGAGCCGCCGCAGTATTTCCCGAAGAATGCCGTTATGAACAAGATGGGGTATGAAAGCCTCGACGAGGTCATAAACCGCGGGCTGAACCCGCTGAGCGTCCGCGCATTCAAAGCTGCCTGGGAAGAAGAAGAAGCATTGGTGGTTGATACCCGCGTGCAAAGCGTCTTCGCAAAAGGCTTCATTCCGGGGTCCATCTTCATCGGCATCGATGACAACTTCGCCATGTGGGTGGGCGCTCTGATCACGGACCTCAAGCAGCCTATCCTGTTCGTAAGTGAAGTAGGCCGCGAAGAGGAGATCATCACGCGCCTGTCGCGGGTGGGGTATGATAACCCCATTGGGTACCTCGAAGGTGGTTTCGAAACCTGGGTAAATGCCGGCGAAGAAGTGGACAAGATGAAAGAAGTGACTGCCGGTGAACTGGCCGAATTGTATGGCAAACCTGGCGTGAATGTCCTCGACGTGCGCAAGGCAAGCGAATACGAAGCCCAGCATATCGTAGGCGCTCAAAACTTCCCGCTCGATTTCATCAACAGGAATATGAGCGAGCTGGACCGCGATAAGAGCTACTACATCCACTGTGCCGGTGGGTACCGTTCTATGATCGCAGCCTCTATCCTGCGTTCCCGTGGGTTCGAAAGCCTGGTGAACATTCAGGACGGTTTCAACGCCGTTCTGGAAACCAAAGTTCCGTTGACGCAATACGAAGAACAGATCACGGAACTCTAATACTGCTTGCGGGCCGCCCGCTGCCACTTGCCCGCTAAGGGCAGCGGGCGGCCGCCTGCCAACTGCAGAGAATATTTGTTCGATTTTCATTATATCGAGGGGGGGTCCATCGTGGATTCGCCCCTTTTTTAATCCCGCCCTTTATCCTTCTCTCCAGCTACTGATAAAGATCAACTACGCGGCTGACGAAACTCATTTCTCATCTATCTGGCCTTTTGCACTTTTAGTAACGTGATGTGGCAAAATGATGTGAGCGGAACTTAAACAATGTTAGCCTTATGATTAAAGTGCAATCAATACCTGTTAGCGAAGTGATGAGCCGGGATTTGCTTATCATTCGGAAGGATGAAATGCTCGGGCGGGTGAACGAGATATTCAGGGCCTACAACATTCACCACCTTCCGGTCGTGGACGCTCATGGCCAGCTGTGCGGGATCATCAGCAAAGCGGACCAGTTGCGGGCCAACCACCTGATCGGCCTGTACAACCAGGCATTCCATGAAGAGGTCACGGCTCAGGATATCATGACCAGGCAGGTAGCCACCATTGGGCCGGATGAACCCCTCCAAAAAGCTGCCGACGTATTTTTGTCCAATATCTTCCATGCATTGCCGGTAGTTGACCGTGGCCAGCTTATCGGTATCATTACTACGCACGATTTGTTGCGCTTCAGCTACAGCGAAGAACTGCTCCTGGACGACTGATACTCCCGTGAACGTACAATATGATTGATCAAACCAAAAATACAGAGCCTATGATTTCCGCTGTCAAAGACCTGCAGGCGTTTCACTACGATCACCGCCTGTGGGCGAACGAACTGGCTTTTTATGCTGACGAGCTCAGGATATACGAACACCGGCTTGAAGAATTGGTACAAAAATACCAGAGTGCCGAAGTGCTTAGCGGTTTGGAACAATTCCAGAACCAGTTTATCCGGCAAAAGGAAGTGCTGGACGCATTGAAGCACGATATACATATCCATGAACAGAAGCTCGGCGAAGCGATTGAAAAAGGAGAAGATCTCCCTCTCGACCCCGAATACCATGGCTTCCTGAAGGAACAAATGGACACCTTCCGTTCCATTTATGCAAGCCTTAAGGTGGATTTCTTCCGCTTTCTGGCAAAGTGGATCTGAAAAACGCCCGCGACTCTTTTCCGGCCCTAACCAATAATTAGTTGATTCATGACATAGCGCCCCTTTCCGCCACCACGGCGGGAGGGGCGCTGCAGTTTGTGACGGCCATCACTGACCAGCCGTCCGGCCGCCAATATCTTTGTCGACAGTATTGAACAATTTTTGCTCATCTACGATTCAATTAGTTAAAACAGTACAACCATGAAAGTCGAACAAATTTATACCGGCTGCCTGGCCGAAGCAGCTTACTATATCGAAAGCAACGGCGAGGCAGCCATCATTGACCCGCTACGTGAAACGAAGCCTTACCTCGAAAAACTGGAAAAAGAGGGCGCGCGCCTGAAATACATCTTTGAGACCCACTTCCATGCCGACTTCGTATCCGGCCATATCGGGCTTGCGGAAAAAACCGGCGCGACCATAGTTTACGGGCCGAATGCCGAAACGGCCTTTGAAAAATATATGGCTAAGGACGGAGAAGAGCTCCGGCTCGGCAAGCTCACCGTAAAGGTGTTGCACACCCCCGGCCATACCCCGGAGTCCACAACTTACCTGCTGCGCGATGAAAATGGTAAGGACTACGCGATATTCTCCGGCGATACGCTGTTCATCGGCGATGTAGGCCGCCCCGACCTGGCCCAGAAGTCTGGAGAAGTTACCAAAGAAGACCTGGCTGGTTGGTTGTACGACAGCCTGCGCACCAAAGTCATGCCGTTGGCCGACGATGTGATCGTTTATCCTGGCCACGGTGCAGGTTCTGCTTGTGGCAAGAACATGAGCAGCGAGACCTGGGACCTGCTGGGCAACCAGAAAAAGACGAATTATGCCCTGCGCGCCGATATGACGCGCCAGGAGTTTATCGCCGAGGTGACGGCGGGGCTGATGCCGCCGCCGCAGTATTTCGCCAAAAACGCCAGGCTCAACAAGGGCGGTTACGGCAACTTCGATGAAGTGCTCGAAAAAGGAGCAAAACCCCTGTCTGTCGAGGCATTCGAAGCAGCCATCGAACAGAACGAGGCCATGATCCTGGACACCCGCCACGAAGATATTTTCCGCCACGGCTTCGTGCCCGGCTCCGTTTTCATCGGCCTGGACGGCGACTTCGCCCCCTGGGTAGGCGCCCTGATCACCGACCTGCAGCAACCTATCGTGTTCCTGGCCGATGAAGGGCGCGAAGAGGAAGTGGTAACCCGCCTGGCCCGCGTTGGCTACGACAATACCCTGGGATATCTTCAGGGTGGCGTTGAGGCATGGGTAGCCGCTGGCAAAGAACTGGATGAAATAGTCTCCGTCACAGCGGTAGAACTGGCCGAGCGGATACAGCGGGGTTCAGTGAAAAACCTCCTGGACGTGCGCAAGCCGACCGAGTTTATCTCACAGCACGCGCTGGGGGCCCTGAACTTCCCGCTCGATTACATCAACAACAATATGTACCGCCTCAACCGGGCAGAGGATTATTACCTGCACTGCCTGGGCGGGTATCGGTCAATGATCATGGCCTCGATCCTCAAGGCCAGAGGATTCCAGAACATAACGGATGTGAGAGGTGGCTGGCGTGCCATTGAAGTGGCCGACATCCAACTGTCGGATTACGCCTGCCCGACGACGATCCCACAGGAAGTCATCGATGAAGCTATTCAGGCAGTGGCTTGATCTGATAGCTGCAATACATAGATCATCCCGGATTTTCATTGATGCCAGGTAGATGCTCGATAACAGCCCGGCCCGGGCTGTTATCGATACTACGCCTTTCGGGGGGCAGATACTGTTGATACTATTGATCTTAGCTTCAATCCTGCCAGATCGCTACCAATAAAAACAGCAGAACATGTTACGGACTTCCTACATTTTCCTCCTGTATGCCCTGAGCATCCTGACCCTTCCCGCCTGCGGGGAAAAACCTGCTCCGGCATCGGGCGGGGCCTCTGCACAGCAACAGGAACTCAACGCAGAAGAGACTGCCCAGTACCTTGCGCGGGGCAAGGAGGTTGCCATGAGCACCTTCGCAGCGATGAGCAGTGAGCTGCTGAGCGCCATGCAGCGGGGAGGGGTGGCAGAGGCCGCCCGTTACTGCAAGCTGTCCGCCTATCCACTCGTAGACAGCCTTTCGGAAGCCCAGGGCGCGGCCATTCGCCGTACCAGCCTTAAGATCCGGAATGCGAAGAACCGGCCCGGCGAAGCGGAAAAACAAATGTTGCAGGCTTTCCAGTCACTGCATGATGCCGGCCAGCTCATCCAGCCCTCTGTGCAACTAGCGGGCCCCGATACGGCCGTTTTTTATGCCCCGATTCAGGTCCAGCCCCTTTGCCTGCAGTGCCATGGCAAGCTGGGTGAAACGATGAAAGCGTCGGATTACGCCTTTATTAAAGAGTTGTACCCCGGCGACGAAGCAACAGCTTATGCCGAGGGCGATCTCAGAGGGATCTGGAGTATCCGTTTTAAAAGATAGCGACAGTGCTTCCCCTTACCAGAAACACCTGCTATGAACCACCTTCGTCACGAACAAAGCCCATACCTCAGGCAACATGCGGATAACCCCGTAGATTGGCATCCCTGGGGTGACGCCGCCCTGCAGCTCGCCCGCCGCCTGGAGCGCCCCATCCTCATCAGCATAGGTTATAGTACCTGCCATTGGTGCCATGTGATGGCTCGGGAGAGTTTTGAGGATGAGCAGGTAGCCGCTTACATGAACGAATATTTTGTCAACATCAAGGCCGACAGAGAAGAGCGCCCTGACCTCGATGCGTTGTATATGGCCGCCTGCGAGGCCATCACCGGCCGTGGCGGCTGGCCTTTGAACGTTTTCCTGACGCCGGAGGGCAACCCTTTTTTCGCCGGCACCTACTTCCCGCCCGAGCCAGGGCAGCGCCTTTTATCCTGGATGCAGGCCCTGCAGTATGCAGCCTACAATTTCTATGAGAACAGAAAGGCTGTTGAACAGGAGGCCGGCAAGATACTCAAACGCATGGCACGGCGCGAGCGGGCAATCCTGACGACGGATGCGGAAGGCCTGGTTTCTGTGCATGCTGTAGAAAAAATGATGGGAGCCCTGCAACAGCAATACGATAGCCAGGAAGGCGGCTTTGGCCATGGCGCCAAATTCCCGAATACCATGGCACTGGAACTGCTGCTGCAGTATGCCTGGCAGGCTCCCAGCCCCGAAGCGTACGGACAGGTGAAGGAAACGGTAGCGCGATTGTTACAGGGTGGTTTGCATGATGTTATCGGCGGCGGTTTTGCGCGATATACCGTCGACAGGCAGTGGCGCGTGCCCCATTTTGAGAAGATGCTCTACGACAATGCCCTCATCGCACGCCTGCTGGCCTCGTTGTACAAATGGCCAAAGGCCCCTGCTCTGCTGGAGGCCCTGGAGGGCGCCCTCGGTTTCCTGGAAGCCGAACTTAGCCATCCCGATGGCGGCTATTGTGCAGGGCTCGATGCCGATACAGAAGGAGTGGAGGGGCGCTTTTATACCTGGGGTTACGAAGAGCTCACCAGTTTGTTGCCAGACGAGCCTCATTGGTTCTTTGCCTATTATAATGTTAGCCCGGAGGGCAACCGGGAGGGGCGTAATATCCTATATGCTACAGCCCATATCGAGGCGTTCGCTTCCCGGTTGGGCCAGCCGGCCGATGAAGTGAAAACTTACCTGGATAACTGCCGCAATACCTTGGCTGCCGCCCGGGCCCGGCGTGCCCGCCCCGGGCGCGACGAACAGGTACTGCTATCCTGGAATGCGCTGGTAGTTACAGCTTATGCTCAGGCCTACGGAGCTACAGGAGCGCCTGTTTATCTGGAAAAGGCCGAACAACTGCTGTCCTTTCTCGACGGCCATTTCCGGATGGCTGACGGCGGGTTGCGCCACATCTATCTAAGGGATATCCCCGCTTTCCTCGATGATTATGCCTATCTGATCGAAGCCTATATAGCCGTACATGCCGTCAGCCAGCGCCATGAACTGCTGGAGCAGGCCGCTGTTATGGTTGAGGAAACTATCCGGCGGTTCAGAACGGAACAGGATGTGCTGTTTTACTACAGCCAGCAAAGCGAAACGATCTTACGGCACAGCCCGCTATATGAAGAGGACATGCCGGCCCCCAATGCCGTTATGGCCGCCAATATGAAACGCCTGGGCATCATGCTGGGCCGGCGCGACTGGCAGGAACAGGCGGCTCTTATGCTGAATGCCGCGGGCAGCCGCCTGCTAGAGACACCGCTTGCCTTAGCGAGCTGGGGCAGCCTCTTACTGGCCGAGGCCTATGGTATGCCGGAGATCGCGATCGTAGGCCCGCAGGCCCGCAAGACAACCCTGGAGGCCAACGCCACATTTCTGGGGCCTCATATTCTGATGGCGTCCGATGTGCCCGATGAAACCTATCCTTTGCTGGCCCACCGGTGGAATGAAAAGGATACGCTTATCTATATTTGCCGCGACTATGCCTGCCAGCGGCCGGTGAAGGATGTGGAAGAAATGGTACATAACCTGAGAGGGGAGGAAAAGTAACCCCGGCCTGAGGAGCAAATGCCCTGCTCACTCGGCCGTGCTGCTTATCTTTCGGTGTACCCCCAGATAAGAATCGTCCTTTACGCCATCCCCATCCCAATCGAGCATCGTGCGGAATTCGGCAAGCCCCTTGTCGATCTTTACGACGTACTGATAGGTAGCGTTGGGCTCTATCATCATCAGCGTATCGCTGAAAGTGTTCCAAAGGCCGCGGGCCTCGCTGATGACGGTATCGTTTCCGGCCGTAAAAACCTGCCTGTACTGGTTGTTGGGTTGGAAATAGGCCTTGATAGGCTGCATTCCTGTGCGCTCGAGCCATTCTTCTTCACGTACCTCGAACACGTAACTGGAATCCGTGTTCTCTGCCGTACTGACTTCCACGCGCACCAGAATGGATTCCCATGTGCCGGGAAGCTCCTGCGACAATACCACGGATTCCTCTTCCGCGTTCTCGGGTTTGGCCGATTGGCGGCATTGCGCCAACAGCAATGCCGCCAATGGGAAGAGCAAAAGAAAGGGCCTTTTTAGCTGCATTTTTTTATACGCAAAAATACAGTTGTTTTTAGAAGTATCGCTGCTTTAGTTTTTATGAACGACATTGCCGGAACCTGAAACCTTCTGTTCCACGTTGGTGGCCTGCCCGGTATAGTAGATATCTCCTGAGCCGCCAATGTGAGCTTTGAGCGATTCGGAAACGTCGATATGGGTGCTTCCTGACCCTGAGATCGATATATCGGCGTTACGGACGCTGAAACCGGAGGCGTTTATATCACCCGAGCCACTGATCTTACCCTGCAGCGAACCGGCCTTGCCTTCCAGCCCTATCTTGCCGGACCCGGAGATCCGCGCTTCGACGGATTCGGCCTCCAGCTTCATCCCGATATTTCCCGAACCGGAAATACTCAGGCGGATGGCGCCCTGCCCTTCGAAGGCGTTGGTGCTGTTGATGTTGCCCGAACCACTGATCTGTAAGTTTTCCACCTTAGGCATGCTGACGTATATCGTAAGCTTTTTGTAGTTGCGCACGTTTTTGGTGAAGCGGGCTTTCCAGGTTCCTCCTTCCACTTCTTTGCTCAGCAGGTTGATGATGTTTTCCTGGCCTTCTGCCTCAACCTTAAACGTGCTCGACTGTGTGATCACGATGTCGGGGCTGCCCTGGAGGCTAATGGATTGAAACTCTTTGATATCCAATGTTTTTCGGATCACCTCTCCCTCACCGGTGACACCTTCTCCAAAGAAATTGAAGCCATTGACGTTGTCGCCGTTTTCGATATAACAGGAGGGGAGCACCAGCCCTATGAGGGCCGTTAAAAGGATCAGTCGGATTCTCATTGTTATTGTGTTTGGTTCTGTAATGATATTCAACAATAAGGCCATTCAATATAATCCTTTTCGGGTACCTGCACAATTTCATCGGATCAATCCCCATGCTATATCGGCCGGTAGAGCGTGGCGTCTTGCCGGGTGCGAAAGCTTTGCTCCGGAAAAGCCGGATAAAGCAGGAAGCTCTGTTATCTTTGTCGTGGAGACGAATACAAAGCACATGCGAAACAGTTTGACCCTGATTTTTTCCCTTGGCCTGCTCATGCTGGCAGGCGCCTGCAAGCACACTCCCAATGAGACAAAGGTTGAGGACTATCTGCACCTGCCGGCTTTCACCGAGCAGGGCATACAGGCCGTAATTGAGATCCCGGCAGGCACCAACCACAAGATCGAATACGATGAGGCTCAAAAGGCCTTTAAGATAGATCAGCGCGACGGTGAAGGCCGCGTCATTGACTTTCTGCCCTATCCGGGCAACTACGGTTTTATCCCTTCTACATATATGGACCCCAAGCTTGGCGGCGACGGCGGCGCACTCGATGTGCTGGTCATAGGGGAGGCGGCGCCTACGGGCACGGTACTGGAAGCCCGCCCTATCGCTGCCCTGTTGTTGATGGATGAGGGGCAACTGGACACCAAGATCATCGCCGTGCCTGCCGACAGCAGCCGACAGGTGATGAAGGCCAACGATTTCCTGTCGTTCAGTATGGCCTACGACGGCGCCAAGAACATTATCGAAAACTGGTTCCTGTATTACGATGGCCTGGGGACAACCGAGTTCAGGGGATGGAAGGATGAACAGTATGCTTTGGAAGAGATCCGCAGATGGGCCATTGTTAACGAATAATTAAACGATGCATGTTCAACCATTGTTGCCGTCTGCCTGTTCAGAGATGGAAAACCCGGTTTTTTTTTATGAAGCACAATAACACCCTAAACTATACTGAAAAGTGCCGCTTTTACAGCTCTTTGCAGCAGTTGTTCCTCCCCACCGCCGACGATGACCTCACCCCGCCTCCCCAGGCGGCCGCTGCGGGAGAGCTGTTGAGCGCGCTTCCCATCGAAGGTTACAGTATTGCCGTCTTCCGCGAGGCTGGCAGCCTGCCATCAGACTGGGGCCGGTTGCTTCCGGAAGGCAATCTCGTGCTTAGCCAGGCCTATCTACAGCTTTTTGAGCAGCATTCGCCGGAAAACATGGGCTTTGCCTATCTGATGCTTTACAAGGGCCATCAGGTGGCCGGGCTGGCCGTATGCCAGCTGATGGATTTCAATGCGATGCGGCAGATCCAATCGCTTAGCAGGGCTGCCAGCGGCACTTTGCTGAACCGGGGCTTTCACATGCTGAAACGTGAAGTGGCCCGGCGCATCAACGCCCGGCTTATCGTTTGCGGGCTTACGCAGTTCTCAGGGGAGTTCGCATACGTTTTTGACGAACAGATGGTATCGTCAGGCCTGCAACCCCGCCTGCTGGCAGCAGGCATCGGGCACTTGTCGCGCCTGCTTGAAGAAGAAGGCTGGAAGCCATCCGGTGTACTGGCCAAGGATTTTTATGCGGAGCGTCTCCCGCAACTTCAACCGCTGTCAGCAGAAGGCTATACGCCCTTCGCCTTTCAACCCAATATGCTGATGGATATCCGCGAAGACTGGCACACAATGGATGATTACCTGAATGCCATGTCTTCCAAATACCGCATCAGGGCCCGCCGGGCTTTTAAAAAGTGCAAGCCCATCCGTTGTGAAGAACTGGATGCAGAAGGGGTGCACAGGCATCTGGAGGCGATGCATGAGCTGTATCTGGAAGTATCCTCGCAGGCCGATTTTAACCTGCTTGAGCTGCCTGCCTCCTATTTTCTGGCCTTGAAGCAGGCCTTCCCCGGCCAGTTCAGGGTGCTGGCCTATTTCCACGAAGAACGCCTCGTAGGTTTCTGCACAGCGCTTCGCAATGGCAATGAACTGGAAGCGCATTTCATAGGCTTCCGGCAGCACGAGAACAGGGAATATCAGTTGTACCTGAATATGCTGTACGATATGGTGCGGCTGGCCATAGAAGAAGAACGTGCCGAACGGCTCATCTTTTCCAGGACGGCCATGGAGATCAAAAGTTCTGTAGGGGCCGAGCCAAAGGATATGTATTGTTACATCCGCCACTTCTCCCCGTATGCTAACCGCTTCGCCCCGCTTTTGGTGCAGCAGCTGCAGCCTGATTCAGCCTGGCAGCAACGCCATCCCTTCAGCCAGCAGGAAGATTAGCAAAAACGCTTACCCTTTACAGTAACCTTAAAACCATTGTCGTGCTGGTGGATATCTATCTCAGCATCGATGCGCTGCGCACGCATGCGCAGGTTGGACAGGCCCTGGCCGCTCTTACCGTTGACCTTCGGTTTTGATCCTACCGCTGCTTTACCATTATCCTGAACCGTTAGGAAGTATTGAGTGCCGTCGTTGTAAAACCGGATCGTGGCCCGGGTGGCCCGCGAATGCTTGGCGATGTTATTGATCGCCTCTTTGAAAATGAAATAGAGGTTCTGACGGAGCTGGACCGGCATCTTTTTCAGCCGGTCCATCCTGCCGATATGTATTTCGAAGGCGATGCTCAGCGGAGAAAGCATTTCTTCGGCATGCTCGCGCATCCGGTGAATGAGGTCTTCCACCTTGTCCTTGCGGGAATCGATAGACCAGATCACGTCGCTCATTTTTGACATGGCCCGGCGGCTCACCTCGCCGATGTTGCGCAGGCGCTCCAGGCTGGGCTCGTCCTTCACACTGCCCTGCAACAGGTCCGATTGCAGCGCGATGCCCGACAACAGGCCGCTGACCTCATCGTGCAGGTCGCTGGACAACTTGGTCCGGATGCGTTCCATTTCCAGTCGCCTTTCCAGGCGGTTCTTGAAAATAATATAACCGATGCTGGCTATACCAAGTATGAGCAACACATAGAACCAGGCCGTCTGCCTGAAAGCCGGTTTGACGGTAATAGAGAGCTTAAGGGTCTCCGTGTTCCAGTTGCCGTTGGCATCAGCTCCTTTGACGTGGAGGATATAATTGCGGGGAGGCAGCTTGTTGAAGCGGACACTGGGTGTACTGGTAGGGTTCGTCCAGGTTTTATCATAACCCTCCAGCCACGTCCGGTACTGGTTGCGGCGGGGGCTTTTGTAGTTGGGCAGGGTATAATGAATGGTAAAGTAGCTATCGCTGGGGTAGATCTTCAGGCCCTTTAGCTCGGTAAGCCCTCCGTCCTGCACAATGGTGCTGTCGAGCCTCGAATTGTAACGGGTGATCTTGGTCAGCGCTACCGGAGGAGGTTCGCTGTCGACCAGAAGGTCTTTGGAATAAAAGGCATTGATGCCGTTTACGCCGCCAAAATAGAACCTCCCGTCAGGGCCGCGAGCGTAGGAAAAGCGGTTGAACTCGTCGTGGCTCAGGCCATCGGTCGTATAGAAATTCCGGAACAAATTGCGCTCCCGGTCGAAATAGGACAGGCCGTTGTATGTACTGATCCAGTAATTGCCGTTCTCAGCAGGTACGATACCGCAGACGGTGTTGCTCGCCAGGCCGTCATTGCGGTCGTAATGCGTAAAAAGCCCTATTACGGGGTCGAGTATATCCAAGCCGTTGGTCGTGCCCAGCCATATCTGGCCTTTGTCATCTTCGTGGATGGTGTAAATGATATTGCTGGACAGGCTGTTTACGCCTTTCCGGGCCTTGTACGACCTGGTGTACCCCTTTTTCAGGTCGATCTGGTACAGGCCGTTTTCCGTCCCGGCCCATAACAGGCCCTTGCTGTCCTGCATCACAAAATAGGGTGAAGCGTTTTGCAGGGGGTTGTTGCCTTCCTTATCGTAATATACGCTGAATTGTTCCGTTTTAGGGTCGAACGAAACGAGCTGTCCGCCTGCATCCGTTGGCTCGGCACATAACCAAACGGTACCGTCCTTTGACAGGGCCAGCGCGCTGAACCGGCTCTCAAAGTCATAGGATTTAAGCAAACAGGTCTTGGTATTGTATTTGTGCAACTGCCCGCCGATGGAGGCTATTCCCTGGCAGGAGGTACCCCACAGGTTGCCTTCCCGGTCCATGCGCAGGGCATTGAGACAGGATAAATTAATTTGCTTGCCCGTATGTTCATCGATAAGTTGAAGCGTATCCAGGAAGCCGGTCTGCAGGTCGAGCTCATACCATTCATCGACCTCCCGGGCAAAGTATATAAAGCGTTTTCCGTCGCTGTCGATGCCGCGCATTACCGCGCCCCGGCGATCCTGGCTGAGGTCTTCTGCAAGGTAGGACCGTACTTTCGATTGCCGGTTCTGGACGATCTTCAGGCCGGTGTCGATGCCGAGGAACAGCGTCTGGAAAAAGTCCTGGCTGTATACTTTGATGATGTAGCGGCTGAAGTCAAGCAAGTAGCTGAAATCTAACATCTGTCCATCGGCCTTGATACAGCTTAGGTTCTGTAGCGGGTAAATATCTTTGGGGCGCCTTGAACCGGCCAGCAGTACATTACCCTTCTGGTCTTCCCATATATTGGTAAAATAGCTGTCTTTGGGCAATTGTGCGTACAGCTCGATGTTTGGCTGGCCGGCAGTAAAACAGAAAACGCCGTGTTGGCCCTGCAGGGAAAACCAGATGCGGCCGCTCCCGTCCTGGTGCATGAAGTAGGCCGACCCGGGATAGGTATCGGTATAGTCCAGGCATTCGAAGTCAGCACTATTGTAGAGGCGCAGCAGCTTGCCGTCCGGGGCAAAGAGCCGCAGGCCCATTTCACTGTCGTTAATGAGGAACTGGCCGTTGTCGAGCTCAAGCAGGTGCATTACCACGCTTTTTTCCTTATGCTCTTCGTTGATGGACACGACGAGTTCGAATTCGTTGTCTTTCAGATATCGGTATATATGGGTGGCTTTTTCAGCTATGGCGACGATAAGAATATCTCCTTTGGCGTTGACGGTGATAAGGCGGGGCAGGCCGTTGATGCCGTACTCAGGGAAAAGGCTGACCGTTTGGTGTTCAAGAGTCTCCGGGTTAAGGATGTCGAACAGGCCGTAGTTGGAGCGGAAAGTGATAACGATATTGCCATGTTTATCGAGGGCAAGGTTGCGAATGTTGGAGTCGGAGATCTGGCGCCGGTTGTTGGGGTGGTTGTTGAATGCGATGAACTCATAGCCGTCAAAGCGGTTCAGCCCGTTTTGGGTGCCCAGCCAGATGAGGCCGGGGCCGGCCTGGATTATGGAGGAAACGAAGCGGTCGGATAAACCGTCATTAACGGAATAATACTCTACGGGCAATACCTTCGACTGCGCTGTAAGGACAGTCGGTACCAGAAACGGAAAAATCAACAGGCATAGTAGAAGGGCTACGCCTTTAAACCAAACCTCCCGAAAATATTGCATGGGCTCAGATGCCAAGTATTTTGATTGCTACCTCAGCACGCAAGTTATTAAAAATTAAGAAGTCATAGAAATCCTTGCTTATATTTCGCCGTCCATTCGCTTGCGAATGACTTCAGCTTTACTGTTAACGTGTAGTTTGCGGTATATCTTTTTGATGTGGTCCCGAACTGTTTCTACAGAGATCAGGTATTTGTCAGCGATCATTTTATAGCTCAACCCGTCGACCAGCCCCTGTACGATCTGCTCCTGCCGGCTGGTGAGCAGCATCTCATCTTCGCTTTCCCGCCTCGGCGAAAAATGATCAATTACCTTTCGGGCAATGGAGGGGGACATGTAGGCGCCACCCCGTTTTACGGTCAGAATGGCATCTTTAATATCATGGATACTGCTGCGTTTTATCAGGTAGGAATCGGCTCCTGCGCACAACGCCTTGAAGATGCGGTCGGAATCGTCATAGGAAGTCAGCATGATGATATCCAGGTTGGGGCGCCGGTTTTTGATCAGCCGTATGCCTTCCAGCCCCGACATGCCGGGAAGGCCGATGTCCAAAAGGGCGATATCGACTTCCAACCCTTTGTCGAGCTGATCCAGAAACCCTTCAACAGATTGTTCGGAATAGACGGCGTGGAACTCTTTTTGCTCCTGAAAGAACTGCACCAGCCCTTCCCGGAACATTTTCTCGTCTTCAATTATTCCCAGATTGATCATATCCCTGATTTTGCGTGCTGCATAATTGAAGTGCAAAAAGCACTTCAATTATTGTGAAATTACACATTTTTCTGATGCCCGAAGCTCGTTTTGTTGCTTAGCCTTTTGTGCTTCGCTGGAATAGTTCGCCAAAACATCTATTTTTGTGCCTATTGCGAAGCATAGCTTTGCCGTTTGAAATAAAATTTCGATTTTCACCATCCAAGGTTGGGCACACCGCACCGTTGGTAGATTTCAAAATATACAAAATAAAAATCTATGTTGCGTTCAAAAATTGGCGGTATTGGGTACTATGTGCCGGAAAAAGTGGTCACCAACCATGACCTCACGAAAGTGATGGACACGTCGGATGAATGGATACAGGAGCGTACGGGCATCCTTGAACGCCGATACGGCAAAAAACACGAAGAGACGACAACTTCTATGGCCGCCCGAGCCTCCACTGTCGCCATCGAGCGGGCAGGTATCCAAAAGGAAGAAGTGGACTTTATCATTTTTGCTACGCTCAGCCCCGACTATTACTTTCCAGGCTGCGGTGTGTTACTGCAACGCGAACTCGGCATCACCAACACCGCAGCGGGCGCTCTTGACATCCGCAACCAATGCTCCGGTTTCCTCTACGGCCTTACGGTAGGCGACCAGTTCATTCGTACCGGTATGTATAAAAACGTGCTGGTCGTTGGCGCCGAGATGCACTCCATGGGCCTGGATTTCACCACCCGTGGCCGCAATGTGACGGTCATTTTCGGCGATGGCGCCGGGGCTGTAGTCCTACAGCCTACTGAAGAGGAGAACAAAGGGATACTCTCCACCTGCCTGCACTCTGACGGCACCTATGCTGAAAAGCTGGCATTTATCAACCCGGGCGCACATGGCGGCTACCATGCCAAATATCTCGAAGAACCGGCCGATTACGGATATTCTGATGCGGAATACGGAGAGATGTTCATCACCCAGCGCATGATAGACGAAGGCATGCTCTTCCCATACATGGACGGGCCGTTCGTCTTTAAGATGGCCGTTCAAAAATTCCCCGAGGTCATTATAGAAGCCCTGGATAAAGCAGGGCTGCAAAAGGAAGACCTGGATATGGTCATTCCGCACCAGGCCAACCTGCGCATCAGCCAGTTCGTGCAAAAACGCCTGGGGCTGCGCGATAGCCAGATATGGAACAATATTCAGAAATTCGGCAATACGACAGCAGCTTCCGTGCCTATTGCGCTGTGCGAGGCTTATGAAGCAGGCGCCGTCAAGCCGGGCGACCTGGTTTGCCTGGCTGCATTCGGCAGTGGTTTCACCTGGGGCGCAGCGGTATTGCGCTGGTAAGCACCGGATCGTTCTTTGGAAGTTGTATTAACTTTTTCATAGCACATTAATGTTAGGGCCTGCCCGCTCACAGGGCAGGCTTTTTTGGTGCGCCTGTATCAGGGCTTGCCCACGCAATATTTTGAAAGCCCCGGTAGTTTATTGGTCAGCCGGGATAAAAAAGCCCCGGGCATCAGTCAATCGAAGTCATCATGAAGGAAAAAAAGTGGTTGTTACTCCTGGTTCTGCTCACCCTGGCCGCCGGCCCTTCGTGGGGGCAAAAGCCCCCGGAAACGGAGCAGGAATTTGACGAAGGTTACCAGCAGCGCATTCAAATGGAATACATCGCCGGCGTTTACATCCCCAAGGACATCAGCGACGCCATCGCGCAGCTCAATAAGCTGGTTGACAGGGAATCCAAGGCCAAATTCAAGAGCGTTTCTGAAGATGAGGCCGTACACAAACTGTACTTCAGCTTCGGCCGCTGGATCACGCTCAACTGGGGTTTCTACGAGGGCTCCCGCCTGTCGGATGCCCTGCGCAGGATGGGCGTCTACCACCCCGACGATATGTCGCAGCTCATCATCCGTTCCTTTCACCGCAGCCTTAATCAAAAGCCCATCGATGTAAAGGGGCAGGTAGAGGCCATACAGGCGGAACAGAAAAAACGCCTGGACGAACGCCTGCATCAGGGCACCATCCTGTACGAGGAAAAAAGGCAGGTAAAGCCCGACAGCAGCGGGCAATGAGCTTTTAGCCCACAAACTCCCGGATCGCCCCCGCTACGGCATCGGCGCATTCCCACTGAGCGAAATGGCCGCAGTTGGACAGCATCGTCAGCTGGCTTCCCTCGATCTGGCCCGCGCCGATCTCTCCTACTAATCGCGTAGTCAGGGTGGGATTGAGCATTTTATTGGGAATGAGCAGGTCGTTCTGGCCAAAAAGAATAAGCGTGGGGAGCTTGGCCTGCGGGAGGCGGGAGAATACAGGCTCGTCCAGCATGGCGGCCACACAGCGGGGGATCAGCTGGCAGAAATAGTCGAACGCTTTGACATTCCGGCGCATATCGAGGCGATCGTCGATCATGAATTCGGCATCGGAGGGGAACTGGAAAAAATTGGCCTCAAAATTGGAGCGGGTCTGTTCTACGGATGTCGCTTTGATCAGGGCCGGGCTGTAGAGGTTGCGCAGCCATTGGTGGCCTGTATGGTTGAAGGTTTCGAAACCCGCCGGAGCGATAAGCACCAGTTTCTCAAAAAAGCCGGGGCGTTGCAACACCGCTGTCAGCGCTACCTGGCCACCCATCGAATGCCCGACGAGTATCGGCTTTTCAAGCTCCAGATGTTCGGCCAGCTCAATGGCCTTTTTCGCAAAGAAGGCCATGCTGATGGGATAATCTCCTTTGCCCGACGTGGCATACCCCGGAAAATCCATTGCGATACAGCGGTAGTGGCCCGAAAGTGCCGTAGCCAGTTTTACCCATCCTTTGTAGTTGCTGGCCAACCCGTGCAGGAACAGCAGGGTTCTGGGGCCTTCGCCGCATGCCATGTAGCCTATCTCAATGCCATCGCTAAGTGTGGCCGTATGTTGCGTGTACTGCTGAGGGCCAGGAGCCGCTTTGGCAGCCGGCACTTCGTCATGTGCTTCGACAGGGCCCTGCGCGGCCGGGCCTGCCTGCCTGCGCTTTCGCAGCAGGTAGTACAGGCTGACGCCCACCACCAGCGAAGCCAGGATGGCGTATGTGGCGGCAATAGCAGGGTTGCGTACTTCAGCCTGCATATACCAGCTCAGGCGGCCGTAATAGGTGCCGAAATGCACCAGCACCGCTGTTGCCGAAGCGGCGACGGGCGCTGCCTTGGGCACGTCGCGAAAGTAAATGCCCAGCAGCACCGGCACAAAAGCTGCTGAAAAATAGGCGTAAACACCGTTCTGGGCAAAGATGCCCACACTCAGGCTGGGATGGGCCAGCTGG
Organism: Lewinellaceae bacterium; assembly: GCA_020636255.1. Classification (GTDB taxonomy): domain Bacteria; phylum Bacteroidota; class Bacteroidia; order Chitinophagales; family Saprospiraceae; genus JACJYE01. The sequence continues at coordinate 58,402 of JACJYE010000002.1, read as the reverse complement.
CCATAAGACAGCCAGATGGATACCACCGCAAGGAACACGATCACGACTTTGTTAATGGCAATGAGCCGCCGCGTGCGCCGCTCGCCTTCGCCCAGCCTGGGGCCGGCCAGGTGGCCGATGATGTCGGAAGTAATGGTCGTCGATACCGACTGGATGAGCCCTTCCAGTGTGGAAAGGCCTGCGGAGAGCAACCCCATAATAACGATCAGCCCTACGAAGACGGGAAATTCCGTGACGACATAGGCCGGGATGATGCCGTCCATTTTCAGGGGCTGGCCATCAGCCGTCAAGTCGGGAAATCGCAGGCGGGCATACAGGCCTGCCAGCACGACAGAAAAGAAAATGGCCTCCACCAGAATACCCGTGGCCAGATAGCGGTTGACGTCGCGCTCTTCCTTCAGTAGCAATGATTTGGTAATGATATGCGGCTGGCATACGATGGCCACACCCACCACCAGGTTGCAGAATACGATCTCAAAATAGTCTCGGAACAGGAAACTGTTAGGGTTGACGGCCTTTACCAGGTATGGGTCGATGGCCGCCAGCTTGTCGATGAAGCCATGAACACCCTGGCTGAAATGCTCATAACCTGACCCCAGCAATATAAAAGCGACGATCAGCATCAGTATAGCCTGGATCGTATTGGTGTACACCATAGAATTGGCCCCTCCAAACATCATGTAGCCGAATACGAAGGCCGCCAGCCCGATGAGGATATACAGCTCATCGGCATTGAGGGCCTTGGCCATTACTTTGGTCATGCCGACGCATATCAGCACGATAAAGGTAATGAGCAGGAGGGAGAGGAAACCGAAAAACAGAGCATATCCGTTGCTGCCATAACGCTTGCCGATCCATTGCGCCATGGTCAGTGCCTGCACGGAGGCGCCGTGTTTGCGGAAGCTCTTGGTCAGTATGGCCAGGGAGAAAAAGATGCCCAGCGGCATAACGATGGCGAAAGCAAGCAGGCCGCTAAAACCATAAAGGGCGATGAAGCCGGGGTTGATGATAAACGTGGCCGCGCTGGTTATGGATGCGGCCAGCGACAGGCCCACAACTACGGGTGAGAACCGGATGCTGCCCACTGCATAATCCGAAATGGAAGTGGTGCGGAGCGCGCCCCGAATGACGAAGTAGAGAATGGCAGCGCCGTAGAGAATGAGTAATACGGTAGTTGCCCATACAAGTTCCTGTGATGCCATATCCTGTTGACTTTTGCCGGAAGCTGAAAATTAAGGTAATCCAAACCAAAATTAAGGCCGAGAGCCTGGTAAATAGAAAAATATTTTGGGGTTGACTTTTGAAATACTTAATGTAAATTTGGAGTTCAAAAAAAATTACAGTATTGTATTGGTTTGAAATACAGTTTTTTGTAACTTATTATTCTTCTCGTTATTACGGATTACCCCTTCCTTGACCATGCCGGGGCAAAGTCTAAAAAAAATAGAGCTGTGCTTATTGTAGTCAGGTATTCAAATATCTGTATGTTTTAATATATCAATCGCCTAACTAACAGACAAAAACGGTATTATGAAAAAGGACGAAAGAAAATATATTGCATTGGTGACCGGGGCAACGGGTGGCCTGGGCACCGCAATGGTCAAACACCTGATGGACGACGGGTACCTGGCCGTGGCCAATTATCATACGCAGGCAAAGGCTGAAAAATGGAAGGAGGAAATGCGGGCAGCTGGTTATGACGTCCCCATGTATTTCGCTGATGTCTCTGATTTTGGATCCGTAGGAGAAATGGTCAGCAAGATACAGTCCGAAATCGGCACCGTCGATATCCTGGTAAACAATGCCGGCATCACCCGCGACGGGGCCTTCAGGAAGATGAGCTTCGAAAACTGGGACGCCGTTTTAAAAACAAACTTATACAGCGCATTCAACTGCTGCCGCCACGTTATCAACCCGATGATCGAGCAAAATTACGGCCGGATCATTAACATCTCCTCGGTCAACGGCCAGCGCGCACAGTTCGGCCAGGCCAACTACTCAGCTGCCAAGGCCGGTATGCACGGCCTGACCAAAACACTGGCCATCGAGGTGGCCAGCAAAGGCATAACGGTCAATACCATCTCTCCGGGGTACATCGGCACCGACATGGTGATGGCCGTTGCCGAAGAAGTGCGCGAACAGATCATAAAGACCATTCCGGTTGGCAGGCTGGGAGGTACTTTTGAGATCGCTCACCTGGTCTCCTTCCTGGCTTCCAAAGATGCCGGCTTCATCACTGGCGCCAACTATTCAATAAATGGCGGCCAGCATGTGTATTAAACCTGTGTTTAGCGGCTTATAGCCAGCTATATGAATAATTCATTTATAAATAACCCTGAGTTAATATTTGGCCATTATGTTTGTTTAAGTCATTACATTTTGAAAACCAAACACTAAACAAACATGGCCTATCCCAAATTCGAAATCTTCAAAGGCAAAGACGCTCAATTCTACATCCGGCTTTATGCTGGCAATGGACAGATCATCCTTTCAGGCGAGGGGTACCAATCGCGGGAATCTGCAAAAGACGCGATCAATTCCATCAAGAAAAATGCCGTGGATAAGGATAACTTTGAGGTGCGCGAAGCCTCCAACGGACAACCTTATTTTGTGCTAAAGGCGGGCAACGGGGCCGTCTTAGGCGTTAGCGAAACGTACAGCTCCAAGGCGAATGTAGAAAAAGGCATTGCGTCCGTTATGAATAATGCGCCGAAATCCGAAATTGAGGACCTCACTGCAGCAGACGCACCCAAGCGTAAAGCAGAGTTCGAACTGTTCAACGGAAAAGCAGGAGACATTTATTTCCGCATGCGCGCCAAGAACGGCCAGGTCCTTTTTGTCAGCGAAGGATATTCCAGCAAGCAGGCCGCTCAGAATGGTATTGAAACCATCATGGAATTGGCTAAAGAAGCTGAAATTCAGGACCTGACGGAGGCCCATAACTAAGCGGACGGCCCGAACTTCACTATAGGCTTAGGTATAAGAATGCCTATGGGTAATCGCATTTGATTTAGATGCTTGATTATTGAAGGAAAAATCATCGTTCTTTCTTTGCGATGATTTTTCTTTCTGTTCCCTTTAGGGCGCGATGGCAAAATAAAGCGATAGCCCTGTGACGGGCCTTTGGAGCATAGACAAAGTCGCATTTTTCCCCTATTTTGCCCCCAAAAACATGCCTGCTGTTTTCCGTTCTGTACTAAGCTTTTTCTTACTCTTTTTTTTTACTCAAGCTTCTACCGCCCAGCCGCCCGGCTGGTTCAAAACCGTTCCTCCCATTACCGGGGAAACCCCTGCCTGGGCACGACTGATGTACGCCAGCAACCCCAACGTCAGGCTAGTGGACAGCGCCTACCTGGCCTACTATGCCTCGCATTTATTTGAAAAAAACACCCATACGCAGAACTATAAGCACTGGCGGCGGCAGGTAGAGCCTTTCCTCAATGCCCAGGGCTTCGTGGAGTGGCCAACGGTGGAACACCTTCGGCAGGACGAAAAGCGCTACCGCCAACTACTGGAAAGCAACCCGCCTTCCCGCCAGCCCGGGCCATGGGTTAACCTGGGGCCTTTTGAGACCTACAACCAGGGCTCCGGGCAATTCGAGGTGTCCTGGCAGGCTAATGTCTATTCCATCGATGTGGCGGATACGGGCCCCAATGTGGTGTATTGCGGCACGGAAAGCGGCGGCGTTTTCCGCTCTTTGGACAAAGGGCAGAACTGGGCCCATATTTCCGGCAACACCATGATGGCATCTGTGCGCATCGTGCGGGCCAGCCCTCACGACGCCAATACGGTGTATGCCGGCGATGGCAACCGCCTTTACCGCAGCACCGATGGCGGCGGCAGTTGGGATGTTTTGCTGGATGTGAACGGGCTGGGCGTCAACGGCATCGCCGTAAGCCCAACCGACGAACAGCAGATCCTGGTGGCCGGGCAGCTGGGCCTGTGGCGCTCGGAAGATGGCGGGGAGCACTGGCAACAACTGTTCGGCAACCCGGTTTACGATATCGAGTTCAAACCTGATAATCCGCAGGTGCTCTATCTCGTGCGGGGCAATACCGCCGAGAAACGCTGCGAATTCCTGAAGTCGGAGGATGGCGGCCAGAGCTGGGAAGTAAAAGATGAAGGCTGGTACTTTCCGGCAGACCCCGCTTACAGTGGGCTGTCGGACGGCGGCGCCAAACTGGCCGTTTCTCCGCTCGACCCCAACCTGGTGGTTGCCGGCCTCATCGGCAATTCCAAAGACGGTGACGACGGTTACCTCGGGCTTTGGAAAAGCCTGGATGCGGGCGAGAGCTGGATACTCCAGGGGCCCCATGTCGGCGGCCCTTATGAGTACAGCGGCGGGCCGGTTACCCACAAGAACGTCATGAAGAACGAAGGCGGAGGTGGGCCATATCAGGGGTTTTACGATTATGTGCTGGCTATTTCGCCTTTCAACACTTCAATAGTGTACATCGGCGGCGTAAGCTTGTATAGGTCTTCCGACGGCGGGCAGAGCTTCAATGTCATTGGCGGTTACCAGGGCAATACCTGGATACACCCCGATATGCAGGAACTCACGGTGAGCCCCGATGGCGTCTGGCTGGCTTCCGACGGCGGCGTTGACTTCAGCTCCGATGAATTTGCCAGCGTGGCCTCCCGCAAGAACGGCATCACGGCTTCCGAGTTCTGGGGCTTCGGCAGTGGCTGGAACGATGGCCTGCTCGTCGGCGGGCGTTACCACAACGGCAATACGGCCCTGCGCCCCAGCTTCCCCGACGGCGAGGCGTTACGGCTCGGCGGCGGCGAAGCACCTACGGGTTATGTAAACCCTGGCCGTGGCATCGCTTATTTCTCAGATATAGACTCGAAAGAGGTGCCGGAAAGCATCACCGGAACGGTAGTAAACCTGCCTGGCCTGCAGCTCTATCCATCGGAGTCGTATTACGCCGCGCACTCCAGCGAGCTGGAGTTCAGCCCAATTTGTTACAACCATATCTACCTGGGCAGGGATAACAAATTCTGGAAATCGCTTGACGGAGGGGCCTCGTTTGAAGCGCTGGCCACCTTTGGCACCGACGAGGGGCGCCCGATACTGCAGTTCGAGATCTCCCGCAGTAACCCGGATGTGATCTATGTCTATCAGCGCACCTCCTTTTACGGCGCCGTGCTCTGGCGTACACAGGATGACGGGGAGAGCTGGGACGTGCTGAGCTTCCCTTCCGGCGTCAACTCACAGCGCGCCGGCGTGATGGCCCTGAACCCCGAAGACGAGAACGAGCTTTGGGTAGGTTTTTCACAAAACAACAATGATGGCGCCAAGGTGTTCCGTTCAACCGATGGCGGCGAGTCATGGGAGAACCTCACAACACCGGTGCTCGATGGGCACGCCATCCATGCGATGATGTATCAGGCAGGCGCCGATGGCGCAGTATATATCGGGACAGATAAGGCCGTTTTTTATCGCGACAACAGCATGGATGACTGGCAGCTCTACAACGAAGGCCTGCCGATGCGTACCAACGCCAATCTGCTGCGGCCGTACTACAGGGAAGGTAAACTGCGGATGGCCACATACAGCAACGGCATTTGGGAGTCGGGGCTGGCCGTGCCTTCGGCCCCGCTGGCCCAGCCCACTGTTGACAAGCTGGTAGCCGGCTGCTCGCGTGATACGTTTTATTTTGACGACTATTCCGTGCTGCGCCATGAAGGGGCCAGCTGGCTGTGGGAATTCGAGCCCCAGCCGGCTTATGTCAGTGCGTTGGACGTGCGCAACCCGCGGGTGGTGTTCGGTGCGGAAGGCAACTATACCGTCAGCCTGACGGTGAGCCAGGCGGATGGCCAGAGCAGTAGCAAAACCATAACGGATATGGTAGAGGTTCAGGGCTGCAGGGTAGACACCATCCCAGGTTTAGCCCTGCAATTGCAGGCAGATGGTGATTACGCTACTGTGGAGGGCATCCCTATCAACAGCAACGAACTGACGATCACCGCCTGGGTGCGGCCGGAGGGTGTACAGGGAGAGTATACCGGCATAGCCATGGCCGGTTCGGGCCCGGCGGCGGGTTTCAACTTCCGGCCCGATATGGAGCTGGGGTATCACTGGCCCGACGGCGCCTGGTGGTGGAGCAGTGGCCTGACGGTGCCCGCCGATGAGTGGTCGTATGTAGCTCTGGTGGTGCGGCCCGCCGGCATTACGGTTTACCTCAACGGGCAAAGCGCCACACACAGCTTCAGCGTGCCGCCGGTAGACTTCAGTGGCCTGGCCACTTATCTGGGCAGTTACCGTGGCTGGGGCGGGCGCAATTTCAAAGGCCTTATCGACGAAGTGCGTTTTTACAACCGCGCGCTGACTACAGAGGAGATCCGCCTGCACCGCCACCTGGTGAGCGATCCCGATGAGGACGAAAGCCTGGTGGCCTATTTCCAGTTTAACGAAGCCGGCGGGCCGGCGTACAACAAGCTGGGCAACCAGCATGCGATACTGGCAGGCTTTGCCGGGCGTACCCTTAGCACAGCTCCCATTGGCAGTGGGCAGAGCGAGCAGTTGCAGATACAGGCGCCGGGAACCTATGCTTTTGGCGAAACGGGCCTCAGCCTGGCTTTCGATGGCAGTGCTACATTGCCGGGCGGCCCGGTAGTTGTGAGCCGCCTCAACGTGCCGCCCGATGTACAGCCGGGAGAGGAAGTACAGCCGCCATCAGGTTACTGGATACTGAACAACTATGGGGCCAATGAGGACTGGGGCCCGGTACAATCGCTCCGCCTGGGCGGGCTGCCAATCCCGGCTGTAGCCGAAGGGCAGCCCGGCGCTTTTGCTCTCTTCCAACGGGGTGATAATAGCGAAGGAGACAGCTGGGGAAACACCCTCGGCCTGGCTGAAGAAGTGACGCCCGGCCCGGTATCAGGGGCTTTGGTTTTCAGCGCGGGTAATACTTTGGCCCATTCCGGCCAGCTCATCGTCGTACAAGGCGGCCTGGTACGTACCCAAAACCAGCTGCTACCGGGTAAGTATATCCTGTATCCCAACCCCCTGCGCCAGGGCTCGGGCCTGTATATCCAAACGGATCAACCCGGAGCGTACACCTTCGAGCTTTTTGATGCGTCCGGTAAGGCCGTGTGCAAAACGCGCATCAGCGGCCAAGCTCTGTTGCCGCTTGAAGGCCTTCCTGCGGGAGCCTATGCCTATCGGGTAGCCGGAGAGCGGTATATGGTGTCGGGAAGTTTGGTGGTGTATTGAACCCTTCTGCTGTTCATTGCCGGCGGGGAAAATAATTTTTTGGATTCCTGGCTAAAAGCGTAATTTTAAGTGAAAATCAACGCCTTGGAGCCGGCCTTGCTCTTGCGTTGCCGCCCCGGGGTAGCCTTAAACCTATAAACAACGTTAAAGATGAAAAAGCCGATTATCCTGGTTTGCACACTGGCCCTGTTTTTGGCCCTGGCCACAACGGCCAATGCTCAGGTTTACAAGTCCGCCGTTGGCGCCCGCCTGGGTTATCCACTTTCCCTTTCATTTAAATATTTTCTTGGTGAATCGCCGGCGATCGAAGTATATGCCGGCGGCCGTTGGTATTCGGGGTACAACTGGTACAACGTCAGTGGCGCCTATCTGGTGCACAAGCCATTGTCCCTGGAGGGCGTTGAAGGCCTGCAGTGGTATGTCGGCGGCGGCGCGTCGGTATACTTCTGGAACTACAGGGTCTATCTGGGCGAGAAATATGCCAATACGACCGTTGGTATACAGGGATATCTCGGGCTCGACCTGGCCCTGCCCAATGTTCCGCTCAACGTAACGGCCGACTGGGTGCCTACCTTCTTTTTCAATGGCTACCTCTCCGGTTTCGGAGCTGGATTCGGCTCGGTAGGCGTTCGGTATATCCTGGCCAGGTAAGAAAAAATACCGGAATTCGGGCCCTTTATCTGTTTTATTCCTAACAGAGACAGATAAAGCCAGCCCAAACTCCGGTATATATCATCACTAATACAAAATTCTATTTATCTCTGTCGGCCAGCCATTGTGCGACGGCAGGAGCCAGTACTTTCTGCGACCTGCTGCCGACGAAAACGCCGATGTGGCCACCCGGGAACTCCATGAGCTCTTTGTCTTTAGAGCCTACCAGATCGTTGATCGGCCGGGTGGTGTCGGGCGGTACGATATGGTCTTCTTTCGCGTAAATGGTCAGTATCGGCACGGTAATCTTTTTCAGGTCTACCTTACGCCCGTCCAGTTCGAATTCGCCTTTGGCCAGCAGGTTTTGCTGATACATATCCTTGATAAAGCGCCGGTAGGTTTCGCCGGCCTGTGCGGGGCTGTCGGCCACCCAATGCTCCATGCGCAGGAAGTTCATCAGTTTGCCTTTGTCGGCCATCGTTTCCGGTAGCGACATGTATTTGCGCGTTTTGTTCATGGGTTTGAGCAGGTCAAAGCCCGTGTTGAGGAAATCGCCTGGCACGATGCCACCGAAGCCGTCGACTATGGCATCGACGTCCATATCTTTGGCCCATTTGAAGAGCAGGCCTTCGTCGTTGTCAAAATCTACCGGTGTAACCAGCGTGACCAGGTTTTTGACCTTTTCGGGGAACAGGGCGGCGTAGATCAGGCTGAAGGTGCCACCCTGGCAAACGCCCAGCAGGTTTATCCTGTCGATATTATGCTCGGCCCGAATAAAATCCGTGCAATCGTTGATATTGCCGAGGATGTAGTCTTCCAGCGTTTTGTACCGGTCGATCCGGGTCGGGTACCCCCAATCGATGACATAGATATCGAGCCCTTCGCTGATCAGCTTGCGTATCAGGCTGCGATTGGGCTGGAGGTCCAGCATCTCCCAGCGGTTCACAAGCGCATACGAAACCAGAACAGGGGTTGTGGTTTTGCTCTTTTCTTCGCGTTCGAAATGGTACAGTTTGACCTTGCCGTCCTCCCAAACGATCTTCCGGGGGGCGGTGGCGATATCCACGTCTTTTACGCCCGAGATATTGCGCAGGGCATCGGAAACGGTATTCACTCCTTCGAGGAGCTGGTCACCGGGGTTTGTGCTTTGGTTATTGCTCATATCGCTGGTATGGTTAGAGGGCTGTTAAGGTCAGCGTTTGCTGGTGCTTTTTTTGGCCGTACTTTTGGCTGTCGAAGCCGGTTCTTCTTTTGCCACTGCCGGCTTACCGGCAAGCAGCAGGGCCTTTTCCAGTTCGGCGACCTTTTGTTCCAGGCTGCGGGCCTTGCGGCGCAGGGCGTTGACTTCCTTGGCGATGTCGTCCCCATCCGTTTTGGTCAGGAAAGGAAGGTCAGCGGACATCAGTTCGGAACTGCGGTCGGCCATGGCTTTGATCTTCGTGCCAAGGGCGGCCACTTCGCTTTGCAGTTTGGAGTATTCTTCCGAATGCAGGGTTTCCAGGAGCGATTCTTCCAGTTTATTGATGTAGTACTGGAAGAAATCCTCATAATTAGCCATTTCTTTTTTGTCCTTGTACTGGTGGTACAGTTCCCGGATCGTATCGGGCAGGGCGAACTGGCCGGCTTCATAGGCCTTGCTCTGCAGTTCGGCCGACTTCAGTACGAAGGCGATGTAGGCGAACTGCATATCGCGCATCAGCTTTGCGATCTCGGTTTGCCTGCCCTGGGCCATGATGTTGTAGAAGGGCAGTACCTGGTCGCGCAGGCGGTTGTTGAAATCGTATGCCATTTCGAAAAAGGGCAGGTTGCCCTTAGTGGCGAATTCGCGCATTTTTTCTTTCCATGCCTCGCTGACGGTCGACCATTCGCCGGCTTCCTGTCTGGTATGGTTGAAATAAGCCTCGAACCATTGGTTGATATGCTCGATCAGCTCACTGACGTTACCGATGCTGCGAAAGCCCATCATCTGGTTGACGAGTTTCTGGTAGGCCTCAGGGGAGAAGTACTTGTCCACCATTTCCTTGGTGTCCAGCCCGTTTTGAACGAGGCGTTGCATCGGTTCCCAATACCGGTGCATAAAATCATAGGCTTCCAGGAAATTGGTGTAGTGGGGCCTCATGTTGAAAGGCATCTTATCCAGCACTTCTTCGCTGAACCATTTATTACCCTGGCCCATCCAGTTTTTCCAGCTCTTCATGCCTTCCTCGAAAAAGGCAGTTGAGGAGCTGTTGCTGGTGAACTCGGGAATTTTGATCCCCAGTTTTTCGGCATTGTCGCGGTAGTAATCGGCCCATTTATTGGCGAAGTCCGTTTGCATCTCCATCCACTGGCGTATCTGCTCGGGCGCTTTTTCAAACGCTGCCTGGGGGTTGCTGCCGGCCTTCAGCGCTTCTTCGAAAAATGCCTGCTGCTTTTTAAACCAGTCGGTAAAAAGCTCCTGGGCTTCGGGTTTGTTCTTGCTGTTGCCATTGCCGTTGGCCTTGTTCTGGAAGGCCTCGTTCATCTGGCCGGCCAGGCCGCTCCAGAAGTCCATGGCTTTTTTCTGCCCCTCAAAAAAGATATCGAATTGATTTTTCATAACGCAATTGGTTTAGGATGATTGCTGGCAGCTTATTCGAAGTAGTGTTCGACAACCTTGGCGTTGGCCTTGTTGGCGTCGTAAAAGGCCTTGACCGTATCCTGATAGAGGCCCGTCAGCTTCTTCATCTGGCCCTGTTGTTTTTCGATCACATCTGTCGGCCACAGGTTGCTGAAGTAATCCATTGTCTTTTTGTACAGTTCCATCGACAGCTCAACGTTCCTGGTATAGTCGGCGGTAAAGGTTGACCAGAAATCTTTCTGATAGGCTTCCAGGTGTTCTTTCGTCGCCATCTTTTCTACCAGTTCATAAGAACGGTTCACATACTCGTTCAAAAGCTCACCGGCTTTCTCGGCTGTTTGCTTGTTGGGGGCCGAAGCTTCCAAAAAGGCATTGGCATAGTTAGAAAAGGTGGAAAACAGCTTGTTCTGGTTCTCCATGATCTGATCGAAGTAATTTTTGGTGCCAGCCATGATCGTATGTTTTTAGTGATTAATATCGCTCGCGCTTTATGGTGCAACAAAGTTATAACTACCTGGCAGCCACTCCAATAGGGCTTTATATATGGATACGGTTGACTATAGCGCTGTTTTGTCGATAATAAATCACTTAAAATGTTGTTAATTAAGTTTTTGTGACATTAAATAAGTAGGTTGACAATATGGGGTGTTGCACTTTGCCTACATCTTTTCAATAATGATGGAAGAAGCGCCGCCACCGCCATTGCAGATGGCCACCAGCCCTTTATTGCCGTTCTTTTGATGCAGGACGTTATTGAGGGTCGTGACGATGCGGGCCCCGCTGGCGCCCAGGGGGTGTCCCAGAGAAACGGCCCCGCCGAAAACATTCACTTTTTCCTCATCGATGCCCAGGATCTTGTTGAAGGCAAGCGCCACGACGGCAAAGGCTTCGTTGACCTCGAAATAATCGATATCGCTGAGTTTCAGCCCGGCGCGTTTGAGCGCGATAGGCGCGGCCTTAGCGGGGGCGGTCGTAAACCATTCCGGTTCCTGAGCGGCATCGGCGAAGCTCAGGATGCGGGCCAGCGGTTTCAGGCCCAGTTCCCTTGCCTTTTCGGCACTGGCAAGCACCAGTGCGGCGGCGCCGTCATTGATCGTTGAGGCATTGGCGGCCGTTACCGTCCCATCTTTGGTAAAAGCAGGGCGCAGGCCGGGGATCTTGTCAAAAAACACGCGTTTGTATTCTTCGTCATCGCTTACAACTACAGGGGCGCCCTTGCGCTGCGGTACTTCGACAGGTACGATCTCTTCGCGAAAAGCGCCGCTTTCGGTGCTTTGTGCCGAGCGCTGGTACGACCGTATGGCATAGGCGTCCTGTTCTTCACGGCTGATGCCGTAATGGGCCGCTGTCTGGTCGGCGCAGGTGCCCATCAGTTGCTGGTTGTAGGCATCGGTGAGGCCGTCCTGCACCAGCCCGTCGATGATCTGGCCGTTGCCATAGCCATAGCCATAGCGCGCTTTGGGCAGGTAATAAGGTATCATGCTCATATTTTCCATACCACCTGCTACGACGATATCCTGCAGGCCGAGCATGATGGCCTGCGCGCCGAACATGATGGATTTGGCGCCGGAAGAGCACACCTTATTGACCGTGGTGCAGGGTACCGTGTTGGGGATGCCGGCATACAGCGCAGCCTGCCGTGCCGGCGCCTGGCCGAGGTTGGCCGAACAGACGTTGCCCATAAAAACTTCTTCAACCTGCTCGGGGCTGACTCCGGCCTTTTCCAGGGCTCCTTTGATGGCCGCGGCCCCCAGGCGCGTAGCAGGTACTGTAGATAAAGCGCCGCCGAAACTGCCAAGCGGCGTCCGTACGGCGGATAGAATATAGACTTCTTTCATGGTTGGGTAATTTATTCGGTTAGCGGATAATCGTTACTCGGGCCAACATTTCAGTACTCGCCCTGTTGTGTAAAGGTCGGGATTAATTCCTTTTTTCACAAGTGCAACCCTAACGTCAGCCATCTCTTAATATGCATTTAAAAATTTGAAGATCAGCTTTTTATAAAATGACAGCTCTGTGATTTTTTCTTTAGTCAACCCATTGGGCCTTTCAACCCGGCGCCCATTCTTGCGGCTGTTTTTCTACTTTTGAAAGGAAAGTGTTGCCGTCAGGCCCGGCCCTTGGCCACCGGCCCTTTGCCAATAACACCAAATTAGTTGAACATGAATAGACTCAAAGACAAAGTAGCGATCATTACCGGGGGAGCAAGTGGTATTGGAAAAGCTACTGCGATACGTTTTGCAGAAGAAGGCGCCAGGGTAGCCATCTGGGATATCAGCGATGAAAAAGGTATGGCGCTTGCCGCTGAATTGAGTGAAGTGCTGGCTATGCATTACGAAGGCCGCGAAGTACACGCCGGTTCCTGGCAGAGCACAGCGTCCAATGGCAAAGACGTGGCCACCGCGCCATACAGTAAGTACTACCGGGTCAATACGGCCAAACTTGCCGATGTGGAAGCCGCCGCTACGGCGGTCATTGAAGATTTCGGCCGGGCCGATATCCTGATCAATAATGCAGGTATTACGCGGGATGCGACGATGAAAAAGATGACCGCCGAGCAATGGCAGTCCGTCATCGACGTCAACCTCACCGGGGTGTGGAATTGCACCAGGGCTGTGGCTCCCTATATGCTGGAGCAGAACTACGGCCGCGTCATCAGTGCGGCTTCTGTCGTAGGCCTTTACGGCAACTTTGGGCAGACGAACTACGTGGCGTCCAAGGCTGGCGTGATCGGCATGACCAAGGTATGGGCCCGGGAGTTCGGCCGCAAGGGCGTTACGGCGAATGCCGTGGCGCCGGGCTTTATTGCTACGGACATGATGGCATCCATTCCGGAAAAAGTCCTGCAGATGATGGAAGATAAGGCTCCCGTGGGCCGCCTGGGCAAACCTGAAGAGGTGGCCAATGCCTATCTGTTCCTGGCCTCCGACGAGGCGGCTTTCATTAATGGTGCGACGCTCAGCGTCGACGGCGGGCTTACCTTGTGACGGCGGGCTCCGCCCCCGTTTTTTCTGATGCGCTCCCGGTTGCCCGATCGGGCGGCTGGCTGTTTTTCCAAACGAACGCATAGCAACACCCACTGCTGCCCCCAAGGTGGGGTGGCAACTGTTTACATGTTTTCATGCTAGGGAAAATTCCGTATCTTTAGTCAAGATTCCGCCGGCAGAACCAGAAACGGATATACGCATGAGGACGAAACTTCAAAAATTTTCGGAATTCGCCAATACACTTTTACCGCATGAGACAGCCTACCTGCTGTCCATTCAGCAATTTGAGGACGATATCAAGCTGGGGATACTGGAACTCATCGATTTTAATTGCCGCAATATTCGTCAGTTTACGCCTTTCGACCAGGATATCGACAAGCGGAAGTATTCCAACCTGAAAAGCTGGGTCGTGGAGCGCCTGGAGGCGATCGACGTCGATGTCCGCTTCGAATGGATGAGCAGGATGGAGCGCCAGATCATGACCGATTCCATTCAGCCTCTTGAGGAAAAACAATTGCTGCGGGCGGTCCGGGAATATAGCGCATTGGATTTTTACTTTACGAAATTCTACGAACTGGTAGAGTTGTACCGGCACTTCCTGCTCATTCGTATGCGCTATGCCCACCACAAGCTGGCCGATGATTTCCTTAAAAAGTACCGCGTTCAGTATGACAGCTGTAAGGCCGTATTTGAGCGCCTGCACGAGGCTACGCTTGACATCGTCAACCAGTATTCTCAGAACTCCGCCCAGTCGCTGCACTGGGAGAACTGGCTGACAGAGGTCTTTTACAATGAAGAGCTCGACGGCCTGAACCGCTACCTGGCCCTGGTGCGGCTTACCTTCATATACTTCAACTACCGGCAGTTTGAGAAGCTGCGCTCCAAGTACGATTACATTGACGAGCGTTTTAAGGAAGGGGTGTACTATTCGCGGCGGCTGCTGCTCAACTATTACGGCAACAGGGTTTTGCTGCACACCAAATTTCACGAATACGACAAGGCGGAGTACTACGGTTATCTCTCTATCCGGGAAAAGAACAGCGATTACATCCACTATGTCAACAACCTCAGCGCCGTGCTGCTGCGGCAGAAAAAATACCAGGAGGCTTTACAGCTGATGCGGGCGGCATACCCGGAAATGAAAAACACGCCCAGCTTCCACAACCGCATTGGCTTCGTGGCCTTTTACCTGAAATGCCTCAATTACAACCAGCAATACCGCAATGCGGAGAATTATGCGGAATCCTTCCTTCAGGCCTATAAGAAGGAAGTGTTCGAGTATCGCTGGCACATCTTTTTCTCTTCCTACCTGGAGGCGCTGCTTCAGCAGGAAAAGTTCAACAAGCTGTTAAAAGTGGTGCGGAAATACAACCTTCTGGACTGGGAGCGCCAGTACCAGAAAAACGCCAACTATCTGCCTACGATCCTTTGGTACAACGCCGTAGCGCAGTACAAGGAAATGCTGTTGCCCAAAGAAGAGATCAGCACCCTGATCCAGCAGTCTATCGAACAGCTGGACCGGATCGAGGCCAAGCAATACCAGCTTCGCGACCTGCTCGAAGAGCTGAGGCCTTTCATTCCGGGGGTGGTGAACCGGATACAGGATAAAATGACAATGGCCTGATGTGCACCCGGGTTGTGTTGCACATCCTGGTAGAGTAGGGGAGATGCCGCCTTTTCGGGATCAATTGTGCCTCAGGCGGGGGTGCCTGTGGTCCTGGCCGGCGAGTACTGCTTCGTAATGTTGGATAAGCAGGGCCTGTTTTTTCGCCATCTTGTTGAGCAGGCGGAGCTCGTCTTCATAATTGTCGGAAGCCTGGCTGCGATCGTGTCTGTAGGCTAGGCGTTTTCGGTTTTTGTTAATATCCAGGATTTTGTCGATAATTTGGCTAAGCATCATTCGGGATCGGATCAATCGGCGTTTCATGGATGTTTTTGTCATTCCCTACAAGGTTTGGTTAGGAATTCGGGCGTAAATGCAAATGAGTTAAAGCATACCTGTTTGGGTGACAGTACAATTGAAATCAGGTGTTTTCGCTAGTATAAACGCTGGTTGCGCTTCAAAGTTTTAGCGCGTATCATTGCTCATGCAATTTAGAACTTTTATTCGAATAGCGCTCGCTCTGTAAAACTTAATTTTTATTAAGGCTGGTACAAAATTACAAAATATTAACATCAAAAAAAGCGATTTTGATCGCAGGCCTGCTGCATTGGTTACATAAAGCCACACAAAAAAAGACTCCCCGGCGCCCGGAGGCGCGCGGGGAGCGTATGAAAGGTAATTGACACAAGCAAGTTACTAATGGCACATAGGGATGTTTTGCATATCCTGCCAGAAACGCAATTCTATGGGTACGTCAAAATTCAGCCCGCGTAGGATGAATAACAGGGCAAAGGCAACCAGGAATGCGGGCAGTAGTTTGCGCAGGCGCGCCCGCCATTGCAGGTTGATGAACTGCCCGGCCATGGCCGTGCTGAGCATCAGGGGGATGGTACCCAGGCCGAAAGCGGCCATATACAGCCCTCCATGTACCATGTTGCTGGCCGTCAGCGCACCTACGATGGCCATGTAGACCAGGCCGCAGGGCAACAGCCCGTTGAGCATGCCGATGAGAAAGAGCTTACCAGGCCCACGCTGCCGAAGCAGCCGGCCCAGTTGAATCTTAACCCATTCGTTGAGCCTGTTCATCCAGGGTAGGCGCAGGATCTGGCTTTCCACGTTTATGGAAAAGATGGCTGCCAGCAGCATAACCACGCCCAGCCCGGCTGAGACGTAGGCCTGAAAACCGGCCAGGAAAAAGCCGCGCCCGAACAGGCCGATGATAAGGCCCAGCAGGCCATAAGTCACCACCCTGCCCAGGTTGTACAATAATACGTTGCCGGCAGCCTGATACCGCCTGTTACCCTGGTACGGTAAGGCCAGGGCGATAGGGCCGCACATGCCCACGCAGTGCAGGCTCCCGATCAACCCCATCATGAAGGCCGTCCAGAGTGCCATATTCAAAGCGTTATACTATCTTCCGTATAATAAGCTTTCCCTTCGGACTGCCAGTCCACCTTAACCCGCCACAGCCCCCGGCGAAGGCCGTGAGTAGAGATGCGCTGGACATGCCCGGGGCCTGCCTGTACGGCCAGCCTGAAGTCGCTGTTCCTGTCTGAAGGGCAGAAAAAATAAACTTCGCCGGACACTTCACCGACTTCCTCAGGGAAGGCCAGTTCTACTTCTTCTTTTTGCAGTTTGTTCCAGATCTTCAGGTTCTGGCCCAATTGCTGCGCATTGGCCAGCTTCTCGTAGTGTTGCTGGTAAGCCAGGTCGTCTGCATAATAATGGTCAGACACGAGGCTGTGGTCGAACTGGGTTGACTTATACACCTGGAAGGCCAGGGCCAGTACGAAAAGGGTAAAAAACACGGCTATCCCGGTTCCCCAATTAAATTTCATGGCTTCTGCTTTTATTGGTGAGCCCGGGGTTTCCCCTTTTCCGGATAACCCCGGGATAAAAAATGTTCTTTCGCTAATGGAGAACTTATTTTTTGAACACTTTAATGGCATCGCATAACATGCCTACTTCACCGGCCCGAGGAAGTTGGTCTTTGCCTTATCGATCAACTTGCCGTTGGAGTACACTTCGATCCAGATCGTGTTTTTCCTGCTTTTCAGCTTACTCCGGGCCATGTCGATGAAAAGCGCGCCTTTGGCCACTTCTCCAGCTTTGGCTGTCGGGCCGGCGCCTACGAGCCGGATGCGGCCATCCTGTCCGTCGGCGAGGCGGAATTCTACCGGCATCTCTTCTGACGTCTTGTTGATGACTTCGTAATTGTAAAGGTTGCTGATGTACGTTTCGTCGACTTCCTGATACAACATGCCGGGGGTGCGGAGGAACAGGGTTTCTACATCCGTCCGAGAGCTGAGCAGGAAGACGTTTACAGCGATCAGCACCGCCAAAACGCTCGTGTAGGCGATCACGCGCGGAGTGAAGAGTTTCTTACGGTTTTCTGCTATACCGTTGTAACTATCGTAGCGGATCAGGCCGCGCGGGCGGCCGATCTTGTCCATCACTTCATCGCAGGCGTCGATACAGGCTGTGCAGTTCACGCATTCGAGCTGGGTGCCGTCGCGGATATCGATGCCTGTGGGGCATACCTGAACGCAAAGTTTGCAGTCGATACAGTCGCCAAGCGCCTGTTTGATCGCCTCGGCAGGGTTGCCGTTGCCGGAGGGGAAGGGCACGGGGTCGGCAGAGGCCGTATCGGCCATGCCCTGTGCGAGGCCGGCCTGTATCCTGGCTACCGGCGATTGGGTATCCGCCGCCTGGCTGCCGGCGGCAGCACCGCTGTCTTTTTTGCCTTTCTTAAGCTTGCCCCGGGGCTCTCCCCGGACAAAGTCGTAGGCTACGACGATGGAGTTGCGGTCCAGCATCACACCCTGCAAACGGCCGTAGGGGCAGATGGCCACGCACACCTGTTCGCGCATATAGGAGAAGACGAAATAAAAAGCTCCGGAGAACAGGATCATGGCGACGAACCCTTTCCAGTGCAGGCCCAGGGGTTCGGTAGCGATGCGTATCACGTCATCTACTCCGATGATATACGACAGGAAGGTATTCGCCACGAGTACGGCTATCAGGAAGAAGATCACCTGTTTGGATACCTTCTTGATGATCTTTTCCGTCGTCCAGGGCGCGGCACTGAGCCTGCGCTGAGCATTGGCATCGCCTTCTATGGCGTACTCGATCTTTCGGAAGACCATTTCCATGAAGATGGTTTGCGGGCAGATCCACCCGCAGAAGATGCGGCCCCAGACGACCGTGAAGAGCACGATGAATACGATCAGCGTAAGCATGGCGAGCACAAAGAGGTGGAAATCCTGGGGCATGAACTGTATGCCGAACAGGATGAATTTGCGCTCCAGTACGTTGAACAGAAGGAATGGCTCGCCATTAATTTTGATAAAAGGTATGCCAAATAGCAAAGCCAGCAATACCCAGCTTAGATAGGTTCTGGCATTGGTAAACCGGCCTTGTGGTTTTTTCGGAAAGATCCAAACCCTTTTGCCCCGATCGTCAACGGTCGCGATCTTGTCGCGGAATTGTTCCGTATCCTTAATTGGCTGTGTTGCACTCATGATACATTATGTTCAGCTTGATATTGAAGCATGGTGACTGAGGGCGTTGGGTATTTATTTTGGGCAAGTATGTATGTGGCTGCGAAAGTGGCGTTCCGGCTGTTGCCTTCACATTGGAAGGCAAAGCCGGAACGCAGATCCTTAGTTATTGGTTCATGCCAATTGCACCACTTTCACTTTCAGTTTGCTGCTGCTCGGTCGATGTCGAATCCGACGGAGGCGTCGTTGCACCTTTGTCGACCTGTTGCTGGTAGAGGTCGCCCTGCGGCTCTTTGGCGTTGGGCGGGTTGGTGCCCTGCAGCGTGAGCAGGTAGCTGGCCACCTTGTTCATTTCACTGGCGCTGAGCTGGGACTTCCAGGAGATCATGCCCTTCTCAGGCACGCCGTATTTGATGGTCTTGAAAATATCCTTGATATCACCACCATGGATCCAGTACTGGTCCGTCATGTTGGGGCCTACGCCACCTTCACCCAGTGTGCCGTGGCAGGCTGCACAGTTGGTGATGAAGATATCTTTACCGGCAGCCAGCGAAGCTTCGTCAGTCAGGGCCTCAACATTGGTCTCGTCGACCAGGTTGGATTGGGTGGCCAGATAGGCTTGTACGGCTTTGTCGGCGTGTTCCATCTCCATCTGGTATTCTTCCTTGGAGCTGGGGCCGGCGCCGGAAAAGTGGTAGTACGTGTAATAGATGATGCCGAAGCCGATGGTGATGTAGAACATCGCGACCCACCAGGGCGGGAGGCTGTTATCGAGCTCGCGTATTCCATCGTATTCGTGGTCGAAAAGAATGTCCTGCTCCTTTTCTACCGGCACCACTTTGGTCCATTGCTTGTAAATGCGCTGCCAGAAGGATTCCTTCGATTTTTTCACTTCTTCCAGATAAGCATCCATGCCTTGTTCCTGGTAGATGCGGATCTGCTGAACCTTCACCATCACATTGAGCAGGTGGACAAGCGCGAAGATGGCGCCCAGCAGCACTACGCCTGCAACGATCACCAGGGAATTGGAGAACAGGCGGCTGTAGAAGTAGGGGTCGGAAGCGGCCTCGCCGCCGGCAGCGGCGTCCTGAGCGCCTGCCGCCATCGCGGCCAGGAGCAGTGGAAGCGCTGCAAACAGGATCTTAAAGAGTTTATTTTTCATGATGATCAATTTCAGCGTTAACAGGTTTGGAATCATCGAGCGGCATGTTCGCCATTTTATTGATATAGGCCGGGTCGCGTTTGAAGGCCAATACAGCGCTGACCATAAAGATAACGATAAAGGTCAGCAGTGCGGAAATGGCCATCCAGTTGATATTGCCGGCGCTCTCGAGGATGTATTTAAACATGGTTGTCGATTTTCAAATTCCGAAATCAATTCAATTACATACCTCGCACATCAGTTGCCGCCTGCCTGGGGCTTCGGCTTGATGTCGGTGCCAAGGCGTTGCAGGTATGCGATGAGGGCGATGATCTCTTTCTGTTCGAGGTTCTCGCCTTCGATGCCATCCTTGCGAAGGCTGGCGGCTACCTGTGCGGCCTGCTTCTGCAGGTCTTCAACTGCGATCTGGTCATAACCTTCTACGTAGGGCGTACCCAGTGCCTGCAGCCCGCGGATCTTGGCGGCAGTTTTGCTCGTGTTCAGGTTGTGCTCCAGCAACCAGGGATAGGGCGGCATGATAGACCCCGGCGACATGCTTGTGGGGTCCAGCATGTGGTTGTAGTGCCAGCTATCGGGATACTTACTACCGACGCGGTGCAGGTCGGGCCCGGTGCGTTTGGAACCCCAAAGGAAGGGGCGGTCGTAAATATATTCGCCCGACTTCGAGTACTCGCCGTAGCGCTCGGTCTCCGAACGGAAGGGGCGTACCATCTGCGAGTGGCAGCCCAGGCAGCCTTCGCGGATGTAAAGGTCGCGGCCTTCCAGTTCCAGCGGCGTATAAGGCGTAACCGATTCTATCCTCGGAACGTTTTTATCGACCATGATCATGGGGAATACTTCCACAATACCGCCAATCAGGATGGCGACGGTGGATGCGATCAGGAACTGTACCGGGCGGCGCTCGATCCAGCGGTGCCAGTGTTCGCCGGCATGTTTGACGGCAGGCGCCAGCGGCGGTGCTTCAGCAGCTTCGTCATGAACGAAAGTGCCGCTCTTGACGGTCTTGATGATGTTATACAACATCACGATGTAACCGGCGAGGTACAAAGTGCCACCCAGGGCACGCAGCGCGTACATCGGGATGATCTGGGTAACGGTTTCCAGGAAGTTGCCATAGGCGAGGAAACCGTCGGGGGTGAACTGTTTCCACATCAGGCTCTGGGTCCAGCCAGCCCAGTACAAAGGAATGGCATAGAACATGATGCCCAGCGTGCCGATCCAGAAGTGCGTATTGGCCAGTTTCTGAGAGTACAGCTTGGTATTGAAAATTCTTGGGATCAGCCAGTACAGGATACCGAAGGTCAGGAAACCGTTCCAGCCCAGGGTGCCGATGTGCACGTGGCCAATAGTCCAGTCGGTATAGTGGCTGATGGCGTTAACGGATTTTATGGAGAGCATCGGCCCTTCGAAGGTGGCCATACCATAAGCGGTGACGGCAACCACCATAAATTTCAACACGGGGTCCTGCCGTACGCGGTCCCAGGCGCCGCGCAGCGTGAGCAGGCCGTTCAGCATACCACCCCAGGATGGCGCGATCAGCATCACGGAGAACACCGTACCCAGCGACTGCGCCCAGTCGGGCAGCGAGGTGTATAACAGGTGGTGCGGGCCGGCCCAGATGTAAATGAAGATCAGGGCCCAGAAGTGGATGATCGACAGCTTATAGGAATATACCGGGCGGTTGGCAGCTTTGGGCAGGAAGTAATACATCAGGCCCAGATATGGCGTGGTCAGGAAGAATGCCACGGCATTGTGCCCGTACCACCATTGGATGAGGGCGTCCTGGACCCCGGCAAATACCGGGTAGCTCTTCCACAGCGATACCGGAAGCTCCAGGTTGTTACCGATGTGCAACACGGTTACAGTAACCCAGGTAGCGATGTAGAACCAGATCGCTACGTATAGGTGCTGTTCCCTTCGCTTGAGGATGGTGCCGAACATATTGACGCCGAATGCCACCCATACCAGGGCGATGGCGATGTCGATCGGCCATTCCAGTTCCGCATATTCGTGGGCGCTGGTGATGCCCAACGGCAGCGTGATCGCTGCGGCCAGAATGATGGCCTGCCAGCCCCAGAAGTGGAACTCGCTCAGGAATTTACTGTACATGCGCGTCTTGAGCAGGCGCTGAAGGGAATAGTAGGTCCCCATGAAAATGCCATTGCCCACAAATGCGAAAATAGCCGCATTGGTGTGTAGCGGGCGGATCCGGCCGAAAGTCGTATATGGTAATCCCAGGTTAAGCGTAGGAAATACCAACTGGAGGGCAGCAATTAACCCTACCAGGATGCCCACTGCCCCAAAGATCATCGAAGCATAGGCAAACTTCCGGACGATGGCATTGTCGTAACTGAATCTCTCAACTTGTGCCATTAGGTTAAGATTTTGAATTGTTATGGTTGTGATCTGTTTGCGGAGGGTCATCGTCGAAGAGGATGCGGATAGCAGGGCTGACGTCGTCGTCATACTGTCCACTACGTACCGCCCACAGGAAAGCTCCCAGGAAACCGAGCGCGACGATCAGGCTTACGATGATGAGCAGGAAGATGATTTTCATACCTTGTGCCAATTAAATACTTGTGTCAATATAAAAACTTGGCGCAAGTTAGCAGCACAACCAGGGCTGGCTAATGACCTTTATCACGAACAGGGGTGACTTTTGTCATTCTTTTGTCAATTTATTTGCCTGGAAGCCCGTTCCCGGAGGAGCGTGCATATTGTTATTTCTTACAAAACCTATAGGAAGTGAACAGATTAATCTTGCCTGGAAGGCGATGTGCGGCTGACGGTTGCCCGGTATTTATAGCCCTTTATCTCCTGTTTGTTTCCCTGCTGGGTAGCTGCGCAAAAGAACAACCGGCCCGGCACTATTTGTTCCTTGGGCACCCGTACAACTGGGCGGATACGAGCCGGGTGGACCCCCGCCTCGAACGGTTGAGCTATAGCCGCTACGACGGTGTATGGCTCGGTGGGGATGTGTGCGCCCGCACTGGCAGAAAGCCGGGCAATATGGCCTATCTGGATAGCATTTTCGATTTCCGGAAGGTACACTGGGCCCTGGGCAATCACGACTTTGACTTCGGCGACCCACAGGCCATTCTCGCCTATCTGCAACGCCCTTCTTTTTACACAAGCTGGGAAGGCGGTTTTTGCCTCATGGTGCTCAATACCAACCTCTTTCATTTCTATGCAGAAAACCCGCCACAGCGGGATTGCGCGGAAAAGCAGGCCCAGCTCGATATGATCCGCGCCGTAACGGATACCATCAGGCATGCCTCACACCTGGTCATCCTCCACCACCACGCCCTGTTCAATGGCCTGAAAGTGGACGCGAAGGGCGATACCCTGAGGCCTTTCAACTTCAACCCCATGCTCATCAGAGCGACCTGCGATCCGGCCTCGGACATCGGCCGGTGGGTATACCCCTTGTTGTGCGCCGTCCAGGAAAGGGGCGTACAGGCCGTACTTATCGGAGGAGACCTTGGAATGCAGGCAAAATCGTTTGAATTTCGAAGCCCGGAAGGGGTCTGGATGCTGGGCTCAGGGATCAACAACTCCGTCGACCCTGAATATGCGCCGGAATATGTGAAGGATTTCAGCCCCGACAAGGTACTGGAGCTAACCTATGCTCCGAAGGAGCGCCGGCTCAGCTGGCGCTTTACCCTGCTCGATGAACTGGTAAAAGAGCAAAAAGAGTAGAGGAGGGAGCAATCCCGGCTGGTAGTTTACCTGCCCTGGAATTGCTCAAAAGAGGTGTTCTTGTAGAAGTCGCCACCAATATACTTCAGTTCTTTCACCATCATGTCCGGCGTTTTGTAACCCGGGGAGATGGAGATGCGGTCCTGGTTTTCGTCGAGGTAAACGAAGGAGGGATACCCCATGCGCCCATCCAGGAGGGAAACGGCCAGGTCGTGCACACCGCGGCGGCTGCTGGGCCGATAGCTCAGCGTAGTGCCCCGGTAAACGATGTCCTCCTTTTGTTCGGCATTGAACTTTACGGCATAAAAATGCTCATTCATATATTTGGCAACCCCGGAATCGGTAAAGGTTTCCTTATCCATTCGCTTACACCATCCGCACCAATCGGTATAGACGTCGATGAACATTTTTTTCGGTTCTTTCGCCATTAGTTCCTGGGCCTCTTCCCAGGTATGCCAGGTGATGGACTCGCCACTCAGGTTATATGCTTTGGCAGGGGCAGGCCGGCAAATGGTGAAAGAACAGGCGATCGCTGCGATGGCAGCCAGTATTGCTCCGATCAGTAATTTCTTGGCCATGGATGTTGTTTTTTATTCTCTGACAAAGATAATTTTTGCGTTATTGTAAAGAGGATCAGGTGGTTTCGTTTAAGATATTTTTAACTTTTGCCGGCGCAGGCCGCTACGGAGGCCTGATACGGAATGATCATGGATAAGATATTGAGAATATACGGTTTCATTTTGGGCATTTTGTACACCGTGCCTGCATATTGTCAGCAGCTTTCTAACGGCAGTTTTGAGCTGAACGATCTGGGTTGCACCGCTAACCTGATGAATGCCGTGTTCAATGCTCATGTGCCTGGTATTACGGCTTTCGGCGGGCAGAGCGAAGTAGACTTGCTGTCGGATACATGCGGATACGGCGCTGCTGCTGAAGGCCATTACTTCGCCGGGCTATACAACAACGGCTTTTCCGATGCCATCGCTTTCGGGCTCAGCCTGCCACTTCAGCCTGAAAAACGCTACAAGCTGAGGTTCGCCTGTAAGCTCGGCACAGGCTTTATCAACCAGTTTAGCAAGGCCGAGGTTGGCTTGTCGGGCCAGGCAGGTTTTTTTGTTGAGCCGGTTTATGTTACACCTGTATTGGATACCAGCTGGCAATATTACGAATTGCAGTTTTCGCCAACGGTAGTAACTGATTACATCAGCGTCAGGATCGAATCTGTAGAAGAAACCTGGGTGTTCCTGGATGATTTTTCACTGGGTTGCCCAACGATAGGCCTGGGAAACGATACTTCCTATTGCGTTGTAGAGAATGTCATCCTTAATGCAGGCCACTTCTTTGAATCTTATACCTGGAGTGACGGCCATTCTACCGGCCCGGAAATAGAGGTCAACCAGCCCGGCCTGTACTGGGTTGAGGCTAAGGATGGCAACTGCGCCGCCCGGGATACGATAAAGATTGACGAAATAGCTTTTAACTGTGACTGTGGTATCTATATTCCCAATAGCTTTTCCCCGAATAACGACGGCGTAAACGACGAGTTCTACCCCTTATCCCCCTGTGATCTGCTGGATTACCAGTTGACAATATTTGACCGCTGGGGCCAGATGGTTTTTCGTTCTTCGGACCCCACAGACAGATGGGATGGCAGCAGGAAAGGAGAGCCCCTGGGGCGTTCTGTCTATGTTTATATGCTTTGGTATCGTTTCTTTTACCAAGAGCAGGCCAGCCTGGTTCAGGGAAACATCTGCCTGTTGCGTTAGCGTGCGCTGAACTTTTTCCTTCTGTCTTTGTACTGAAAAAGATACCCGGACAACGCAAAACCAATGGCACAAAAGCACAAGATCGTTATCGGCATCGGTGGTTCCAGTGGCAGTATCTATGCAAAGGTGTTGCTGGACAGGCTCGTATCATACCAGGAACAGCTGGACGCTGTAGGCGTCGTGATGAGCGATAATGCTAAGTTCAACTGGTCATACGAGCTGGGCGACAAAAGTTACGAGCAGTATCCTTTTGCCTTTTACGGCAAACGCGATTTTATGGCCCCTTTTGCTTCCGGTTCCGCCCAATATGGCGTGGCTATCATCTGCCCCTGTTCTATGGGCCTGATGGGCCGCATCGCTACCGGCGTTTCCGACAGCCTGATCACCCGCGCAGCGGATGTGATGCTCAA
The DNA here is from genome assembly GCA_020636255.1 of Lewinellaceae bacterium. Taxonomy (GTDB): domain Bacteria; phylum Bacteroidota; class Bacteroidia; order Chitinophagales; family Saprospiraceae; genus JACJYE01. The sequence continues at coordinate 32,806 of JACJYE010000002.1, read as the reverse complement.
GGAGCGCCGCAAGCTCATACTGGTGCCCCGCGATACCCCCTACAACCTCATCCATATCAATAACATGAAAACCATCACAGAAGCCGGAGGTATTATCTGCCCGGCTAACCCTTCTTTTTACAGCAGGCCACAAACTTTCGAAGAACTGGCCGCCACCGTCGTCGACCGCGTGCTCAGCCTGGCCGGCCTTGAGGTCCAATCCTATCGCTGGGGCGAAGGCGGGGCATAGGGCATGGGCGACATTAACGAGAGACGGGGGACGAGAGACGAGAGACGGGGTGACGGGGTGACGTTTAATTTCCGCGAAAATTTTCTTTTCTTCGCGTCGTTTACTCTGCGAATTATCCATTTTCAAAAAACAGAGCACATGCAAAAGACAAAGATCATAGCGCTTCTTTTCGGGGCGCTCTTCCTTTTTTCATTTGTAAACGCACAACAAAACATGGATTCATTGAGCTACAGCCTGGGCGTCCTTTTGGCCCAGAACCTGAAAAGCCAGGGCTTTGACAAGATCGACGACGCCTCTTTTCACGAGGCCTTCAACGCTGTTATGGCAGGAAAAGAGCTGGCCATTGACGCCCAGCAGGCCAATTCCGTTATCCAGCAATACATGATGGAGCAGCAAAAGGCAAAGGAGGCCGAACAGGCCAAGGAGTACGAGTCGGTGATCGCCGAAGGCCAGGCATTCCTGGAGAAGAACGGCAAGCGAGAAGGCGTTGTGACGCTGCCCAGTGGCCTGGAATACGAAGTGCTGGTGCCCGGCGACGGCCCCAAACCTACGGCTAAGGATAAAGTGACCGTGCACTATCATGGCACCCTGATGGACGGAACGGTGTTCGACAGTTCCGTCGAGCGTGGCCAGCCCGCAACCTTCGGCGTCAGCCAGGTGATCAAAGGCTGGACGGAGGCCCTTCAGCTAATGCCTCAGGGCTCGAAGTGGAAGTTGTACATCCCTTACGACCTTGCTTATGGTAGCCACTCTGCCGGCCCCACGATCGGCCCGTACTCCACCCTGGTTTTCGAGGTGGAACTGCTGAAAGTGAACTAGTTCATTGCATTGCCGATAGCAGATTGGCGGCCCACCCGGCATCCTGCTATCGGCAATGATCAATCAGCATACCTATGCGTATCGACATCATCACTGTGCATCCCGAGTTGCTGGAAAGCCCTTTCCAGCATTCCATAATGAAGCGGGCGCAGGAAAAAGGCTTGCTGGAAGTACACATCCAGGATCTTCGGCGCTTTGGCCTGGGCCGGCACCTGCAGGTCGACGACTACCAGTACGGCGGCGGCGCAGGCATGGTGATGATGGTAGAACCCCTGGCCAATTGTATCGAAGGCCTGCTGCAGGAACGCCATTACGATGAGGTCATCTATATGACGCCAGACGGGCAACGCCTGGAACAGCCCCTGGCCAACCGCCTGTCGATGAAAGAGAACCTGCTGATCATCAGCGGCCATTACAAGGGCATTGACGAGCGCATCCGCGAACATTTCGTTACGATGGAGGTCTCTATCGGCGATTATGTGCTCTCTGGCGGCGAACTGCCCGCTGCCGTCCTGGTAGATGCTATCGGCCGCCTGTTGCCGGGCGTGCTCGGCGATGAGACTTCCGCATTGTTCGACTCCTTCCAGGACGGGTTGCTTTCTCCTCCCGTTTATACCCGCCCCGAGGACTTCCACGGCTGGAAAGTGCCCGATGTCCTGCTCGGCGGCAATTTTAAAAAGATCGAGGAGTGGCGCCATGAGCAGGCTCTGAAACGGACGAGAGAACGCCGGCCGGGCTTGTTGGAGGATGAATAAGATAACTTTCCGTTAATACAAATTGCCTTTCTTTGCAGGAAACAATTTTCAGGCCATGAAAAAACTCCTGCTCCTTCTGCTCCTGGCACAGGCTTTTCAACTGACTGCTCAGGCGCCGCACACCCACGTTCCTCAACGAGCTATCCGCTTTCCCGATGTCCCCGGTTATCTGACATTGGTTTGTGATTTTCACCAGCACACCGTTTTCTCCGACGGCAGCGTCTGGCCCGACATCCGGGTCCAGGAAGCGTTGCGCGACAGCCTCGACGCCATTTCCCTCACCGAACACCTGGAATACCAGCCCCACAAAGGTGATATCCCTCATCCGGACCGCAACCGATCTTATGAAGTGGCTAAGGACAATGCCCGCGCCTATGGGCTGATCGTGGTTAAAGGGTCAGAGATCACCCGCCGCATGCCTCCCGGGCACTCGAACGCCATCTTTATTCAGGACGCCAACAAGCTCATGATCGAAGATTCCATAGAAGTGTTCCGCGAAGCAAAACGACAGGGGGCCTTTACATTCTGGAACCATCCCAACTGGACGGCCCAGCGGCCCGACGGCATTGCCCGCCTGACGGCCATGCACCTGCAGCTCATCGAGGAAGGCCTGCTCGACGGCATCGAAGTGGTCAACGATTTGACCTATTCCGATGAGGCACTGCAGATCGCCCTCGATTACAATCTTACCATTATGGGCACTTCCGATATCCATGGCCTGGTAGACTGGCAGTACGGGATACCTGAAGGCGGCCACCGGCCGGTGACCCTGGCTTTCGCCACCGAGCGTTCCGCCGAAGCTATCAAGGATGCCCTGCTTAACCGGCGCACCGTTGTATGGTACAACAATACCCTGATCGGCCGGGAAGCACAACTCGTCCCCCTGGCCGAAGCCTCCCTGTCGGTCGCCAAAGCGGCCTATCAGGGGCCTTCGTCGCTTGCGGTAGTCACCGTACGCAATACCAGCGATGTCGAATACGTGCTGCAAAGCCGGAGCGGTTATACCTTTCACACCAGTACCGGCCTGGTTGTGTTGCATCCGCAGGGCGAAACCGAACTGCAGGTGAAAACACTGGAGCAACTGAAGGAGTTCGACTTGCCCTTTACGGTACTCAACGCCGTAACGGCGCCGAATGAACATCCCGACATCACCCTGCACGTAGTGATAGCGCAATAATAGCCCTGCGCCCTGCTGCTAATCCGCGTGAGCTCTGTTTAATTCGGGAACAGCTGTGCCAGCAACTGCAGCTGCACATCATCAGGTATACCTTGCATGATATCGGCTCGTGCTTCGAAATAAACGGCCTTATCGACGTTTTCCATAGCCTGGAAGTCGTACTTCCCTTTGTCGTTGAACACGGTGGCGTAAAAGGTACAGGGATCCTCTCCATCAGGGCAGATGGAATAGGTCAGGGCGATGGCCTGCCCCAGCGAAGGCAGGTTCACTACTTTAGTGCGCTCAGCATTCAGGCCCGCTTCCGAATAGATATTCGGCGCTTCAGCAACGAAGGCCTTATGGCTGATCACCTGCCCGTTGTTCAGTTCGAAAAGGTAGAGATGTAACCTGGATACCCAGCCCGGTTTGAAAAATTCACCCTGCTGGTATTTTGACACCAGGCCGTAATAGCTGGAGCCCTGCTCTTCCCAGTGCACGCCTTGCAGGAACTGCCCGTCGAAGACTACACCCGGCGGCAACAGGCTGGCGTCGGTAAACACTACGCCTGGTTCGGGAGCTGTGGCCTTTGGAGGCAGGATTTGCTGCCCTTCGGCCTGAGGCGCGTTGCCTTTGCAGGCGGAAAGGGATACGGCCATTGCATAGGCCGCAAATAGTAATAGGTTCTTGATTTGCATATCATGAATTCATTTAGTCCATAGAATTACGTTCACCAGGCTTCATCGCCCGATCAATTTGCCGCTATCCAGCAGAACACCTGAACTGTCCTTCAAGGCATACCAGTATAGGCCGCCTGGCAGGGCTTCCTGAGGGATGTATAATGCACTGCCGGGGGCAACGCTGTATTCACCGGCAACGCTGCCGCTGGGGTTGTAAAGTACTAGCTTCGTGGCTCCTGCAAAGCCTTCAGGTATTGCTATCGTTATCCCTTCCGTAAAAGGGTTGGGATAAATGCTGGCCTGGGCTGGCGCGCGCGCTTCCTCCAACCCGGAAGCCAGGCTTGCCAGTTCGACGATCAGGTGTTCCTCGCTGCCTTCTGCCAGTTGCACAGATACTGTTTTCGGGGTGTAACCGGCGGCCGAAATCATTAGGGTATAATCGCCGGGTAGGTATCCTTTTTTAAACCTGCCTTCAAAATCCGATGTCAGCACGTCGCCAGGCCCTTCTATAGTAATGCTGGCGTTGAAAATGGGCGTTCCGGCCAGCGAATCCAATACCTGTCCGTAAAAGCGCCCCGCACGGGTATTGTTATATGACCAGATGTATAGCCCGTCCTCTCTGTTGCCACCGATGACCTTGCCTGAAGGCAGGTAGGGGCAGCCCGACCACAGGCCGTTGAAACCGCCGCTGGCGCCGGAGTAAGTGTCGTAATAACCCGTCTCGACGGGCACGGTGGGGTCGGCGATATCCACGACGCGCAGCCCTTCGGTGTTGTGGGTGATAAAGGCGAAATCGCCGCGAATGTAGGGGTTGTGCACCAGGCTGGCAGTATTGGCCGTATAGGTGGCCACCTCAATAGGGTCTTCCAGGTTCTGGATGTCGAATATGCGGCCCGGCAACCCGTCCTGTTCATCGGCCAGGAAGAGGTAGCTCATGTCGGCTGTAGTGGATACGCTGTGGGTATGGCCGGCGGGGTCATCGAGGCGGTACAACAGGGTAGGGGCCGACTTGTCGGTAATGTCGACAATATCGACGGTGCCTTCGTAAAAGGCAGCCGCAAAGAGCAGGTTGCCCCGCACATGGCAGTCATGGACGTAATACCCCGGCTGATACAAGCCCACCTGCTGCGGGGCGGCAGGATTGGACACGTCGATGATGTGTACGCCCTGTGTGGCCGACGTGCCGCAAACGTAAACATAGGGAGCGTCTTCGAAAATGTCCTTTTGAATGATATGCCCGCGCCCGAAAGTTGCCGGGTAGGTGGTGAGCAAAAAAGCGGTATCGGGCAGCTGCCCCAATTCGATCACCTGCATGCCGTAGTGCGGCGAGCCCGAGCCTTCCGTCACCACATACGCCTGTTGCCCCACTACCGTCACCTCGCGCCAGTTGGAAGAATAGCCGGGGATGAAAGCTACCTCTTCCAGATTGTTCGGCCCTTTGATATGCACAACAGCAGTCCCTGTCTGTGCCCCAAGGATAGCGTATTCCTTTCCGTCAGGGCCGGCGTAGTACCAGGACCCCGATGCCCGCCCGTCGCCGGGGTTATACTGGGCATACAGGGAAACATTGAGGCTTTCCTGTGCCACAGAAACATAAGCAAACAACAAACTGAATAAAGTGAAGAACCCGTACCGCATCATCGTATCCTTTTATAAAAGAGGGCAAGATACGAAAAGTAGAAGGCTTAGAAGACTACCTTGTACCTCAGGTCGAACAGCAGCTGTATCTGATATTCGGTGGCGACCCGGTTGGAGCTCGCGTCGAAGTAATAGCCGAGCACATTGGCCTGGTTGAGCAGGTTCTGAATGTCGATTGATAAACGGTGGGTCGTTTTGGGTGTGTTCACCGTATAGCTGGCCAGCAGGTCTATGCGCCGGTAGGGTGGGCCTTTGCGGCTGTTGACCTCTTCCGGATAAAAGACGGTGAAGCCCCGGTCGCGGGAAGCCGCTTCATCGATGAGGGAATAGCGGTTGCCGCCTGCATAGATGAATTTCAGGTTGATACCAATGATGTTATTCTTATTGATGACGTGTTCGCGCCCGCCCATCAGGTTGAAGATATAGTTGCCGTTGAAGAGCGTGCTGAACATTCGGCCATCGGCGGTATAATAACGGGAGTCGTAAATGGAAGCCGTCGCCAGGCCATAGAAACCTTTGGAAAATAACTTTTCCATCGTGATCTCAAAACCCATGTTCCTGCCTTTCCCTTTATTTACGATGGGAGCCTCTGATAACTCGAAGATGTCGTAGTTGTTGAGAATATTGATCACGCTGACCCAGGTTTGAGAAGGGTCGCTGCTGACGGCTACATCGAAGATATGCTGGTAGTAGATCTCCGGGCGGATGTGCCAGTCGGGTGTCAGTTGTACGCTGTAGCCCAGTACGGCATGCAGCGACTTCGGCAGGCGCCGGTGGCGGAAAGGCTGGGCGCCAAATTCATAGGGGGGGTGTATGAGATAACTCGATACATGGCCGATATAACTGTGCAGGCCCAGCCCCAGGCGCAGCGACTTCCGTTCGTCGAACTGGTAGCTCAGGCCGAGCCTTGGTTCCAGGCTTTCCGACTTGTTCAGGCTGTAATATAAAAAGTGTGCGCCGGCATTGACGGCCCAGCGGTCGCGCCAGCGGCATTTCCACTGAGCGTAGGCCTGCAGGGTAGTGGCGGCGCCGGTATCGTCGAGGAAGGTGCCTTCCAGGCCGGTGCGCTCGTTGTTGAAGCGGTAAAAGAGGTCGAATATCTGGTAGCTGGCGATCAGGCCGGCGCGAATAGCGTTCCGCGCGTTGAACTTTTGGTTGTACTGCATGCTTAGCCTGACAGCCGATTCGGCATGGCGTTCCCGTTCCCGGAACAGCACCTCCGTAGGGTCGATCTCCAGAGAATCCTGGTAGTACTCAAAATCGTACCGGTAAGTGTTGAGGCTGATTGAGGCAATGGTTTGCAGGTAAGCTTCATCCGAAAGCTGGATAGCGTGCTTCAACCCCAGCAGGCCGTATTGCGCGGCCTCCCGGGAAGCCGTCGGAATGTCGAACCGCCCGTCGGCGAGCAGTGCAGGCGCCCTGCCGAGCTCGTTCTGCGCACCCAGCCCAAAGAGCGCAAATGTGCCGGCCCTGGCCGTCGGCCAGAGGAATTTAAAGGAGAGGTCCTGATAACGGGGTATGCCATTATCGAGTACGGGGTTGAGGTTGATCTCTTCCAGCACCGCCAGGGTGGAGTAGCGGTAGTTGGCCAGGTAACTGCTGCCGTCTCTGCCCTTGCCGAGCGGCCCTTCGACAGAGGCTTCCAGGCCCAGCACCCCAGCACTCAGAGCATATTCGTGCCGCTCGTTGTTGCCGTTGCGGAATTTGAGGTCAAACACCCCGGAGATCGTGTTGCCGTATTCCGCCGGGAAAGCGCTGGTCAGAAAATCGGAAGTGGTCAGCACGCTGCTGTTCAGCATGCTGATGGCGCCCCCAGTGTTGCCGATCGCGCTGAAGTGATTGGGGGTGGGGATCTCGATGCCCTCCAGGCGCCAGAGCAGGCTGGTCGGCGCGTTGCCCCTGATAATAAGGTCGTTGTCGAGGTCGCTCACGTAGGATACCCCGGCGAAAGAACGGCACATACGGGCGGGGTCCTGAAAACTGCCGGGGTAGCGGCTGGCCTCTTCCACGCGGAACTGGCGGCCGCTAACCGTTATCATATCGTTGAGCGGCTGGAGCTTGTCGATATTAGAGGTGACTATAACCTCTTCGAGGTTTGTCGAGGATTCCTGCAGCTCTATCTCCAGCACCAGCTCCTTCCCGGATATAATGAGCACATCGCGTATGGTCAGGGGCTGGTAACCCAGGTAGGTGACCATAAAGCTGCGCCGCCCGACCGGTACGTTGGGCAGCGTGAACCATCCTTCACTATCGGTGGAGGCCCCGATGAAGCGGGTACTGTCGAGCAGCTGAATGTTGGCGCCGATGAGCGAAAGGTGCGAGTCGGCGTCGGATACCTTGCCACGCACGGCCTGGCTGAGGCGTTGTTGGGCCGGCGCCGCGCTCAAATTGGCCGGAGGGGCGCTCGTGTCTATCCGCAGGGCGACCTGAGCGCCTATGGCCTTAAATTCGATGCCGGTATCTTTGAAAAGGGTGGTGAGCACGTCCCGCAGGGGCCGGCGCCTGGCGTTGAGCGTTACCCGCCGTGAGAGGGATACGAATTGCTCGCTGTATACAAAATGGACGTCGTAACGCGCTTCGATATCGCTTAGGATATTCCGGAGTGGCCGTTGGCTGCAGTTGAGGTTAATTCGCCGGCTCAGTACATCCTGGGCGCCCAGGTGTACGGAAAAAAGCAGGAGTAAAGCCGGGAGAATGCAGAGCTGCTTAGCCATGGCCGCAAAATTACCCGCGATGTTCACTTCGCGCAAGGGGAAACGCATTCTTTTCGGCCACCGGCCCTTTTTCATCGCAGGAAGCCTTGTTTGGGTAGACGACAGTGACACCGGAAACTACTAAAGTTCCAACCGATTGGTTATGTTTGCCTTTGATTTGGCACAACTTTAACAGCACTTGATACAATGGAATTCGTATACCCTGATTTCACCAGCCCGGCAGTATGGATGAGCCTGCTGACCCTGACCTTCCTGGAGATCGTCCTCGGCATCGACAACATCATTTTTATCTCCATTTCCTCCAGTAAGCTGCCGGAAAAAGACCGGCCCAGAGCGACGAATATCGGGCTGATCCTGGCCATGGTGCTCAGAATTATCCTCTTGTTGGGCATCTCCGTACTGGTGGCCATGGAAGAGCCCTGGTTCTCCTTCCATGCCTCCTGGATACACGGCGCTTTCTCCGGGCAAAGCCTTATCCTCATTGCCGGGGGCTTGTTCCTGCTTTACAAAAGTACGACGGAGATCCGCCGCAAACTGGAAGAGGACGACCATGCCGCTGAAGGAGCGCGTACCGGGGCCGGGGCCAGCATAACCAGCGTTATCCTTCAGATCACGGTGATCAATATCGTTTTTTCCTTCGATTCGATCCTCACGGCCGTTGGCATGACCAACGGCCTGCACGGCGCATTGCTCGTCATGGTGATCGCGATCGTCATGTCCGTCCTGATCATGATGTTGTTCGCTACGCCGGTGGCCAACTTCGTCAACCGGCACCCTACGATCCAGATGCTGGGCCTGGCCTTCCTGATCCTCATCGGTTTCATGCTGATCACCGAAGGCGCACATCTTGCGCACTTATCCATCGCAGGGGCTGAGATCGGCGCCGTTCCCAAAGGTTATCTCTACTTCGCTATTGCCTTTTCCCTTTTCGTCGAATTCCTCAACATGCGGCTGCGCGCAAAAAGGCGGAAAAGCCCGGTGCAGTTACACGGTTATTCGGAAGATGCGGTACGCGAAGGTATCCTGAAATAGTTTTGCTGCCCGCTTCAATGTTAAACGCCCGGCCATTTGCCGGCCGGGCGCTACAACTGCTTTCCCTTTGGAATTTTTGAGGGGCTACTTGTGATGATTGAACGATCAACGGTTCATTTCGGGCTCAATAATGTACCCATCCAATGTCGAACACATAAGCATGGCCAGGGGCGCCGGTAAGCAGGCCGGGCAAATCATTCACGTGGGTATAGAGGCGGACATAGACATAGCCGTAAGCCCCTGTAAACATACCTGTACCACCGTAGAAGTCTTCTCGGAGTATCATGACAATGGATCCATCATCGCCATTTACCGCAGAAAGGTGGGCCGTCTGGAAAAGCAATTCACTGTTGCCAAATTGCATCCAGGTTTTAACGGGCGGGAGTACCTGCCCGTTAAAAAAATGAATACTTCCCGTTGATCCGCCAGTAACCGGGCCCATTCCGAACCAGGTGCCTTCAAAGGTGTAAAGTTCAGCGTAGCCCAACCAGTTGCCTGCAGAGGGTGGGCATTCGGCCACACTGCTACAGATGTACGGTTCGTCATAAGTGCCTGTGACTGGACGATGGTTAAATTCCACCTCTAGGATCGCTACCACTGGATGCCAGGAACCGTAACGGCTTTCCACACCTTCCAGCATCTCTTTCGGCGGCCCGGCCTGGAAAGTGGCCAGTTCTTCTTCGGTAAAGTGTTGGGCGATCTCTGCAGGTATTTCCGGAACGTTAAAGGCCTGGATATGCTCCTGCTCCGCTTCCGGAGCCACAGTAAAGTCATCTTCCTGGCAGCCGACGGCCAAAAGGCCGAGTAACAGGGCGGCCAGGAGCACGCGGAAAATGAATGCTGTTTTCATGGTTATGGTTTTTACTGGTTCACTTTTACAAACTCCCCGACAAAGAACCTCGCTCCATCGGAAACCTTCACCGAATACATCCCCGCCGGCAAGCCGGCAATATCTATGCGTTCAGGGGCATTGGCGCCGGCGAATCCGAGCCAGGTTCTTTGCACTACCTGCCCAATGGCATCGAATACTTCCACTTCTTTCAGGGCAAATCCTTCCGCCAGCTCAAGGTAAAGGTGTGTGGAAGCCGGGTTCGGATACAGGCGCAGCCCTTCCAGGATCAGCGGTTGCCTGGCGCCGGAAACGACATCTACGGTCGTACAAAAAGTATCGCGCCCGGTAATGTCTTCCACGATCAGGCAGGCCTCATAACCGCCAGGTTCGGGGAAAACATGCATGGGGTTTTCTTCCCCGCTGGTGCCGCCGTCGCCGAAATCCCAGGACCATTGCACCCCAACGCAACCGGGATGGGCAATGGAGGAGTTGATGAAGGCATAGGCCAGGTTTGCCTCTGTAGGATCGGCACTGAAGGCGGCTTCAGGTAGTGTCACGCATAAGTTTGAAATGTTCGTGGCGTAAGAATCGAAAGCCATGGCATCCAGGTCGCCGTCCCCGTCGAGGTCGCCCTGCGCAACGATGAAGCTTGGGCTAAGCAGTACCGCTGGCTCAAACTGGACGAATCCCAGTTCATCGTACTTGTTTTCATGAAAGTAAAGTTGAAACAGATTTGCGTTTATATCGATCTCCCAAAGGGTATTCATCATATCGACGTCTCCATCGCAGTCCCAGTCGGCCAGCGCTCCATATATGGGCCCGTTAGGCATTGCGGGCAGGCTCAGCCCAAAGGGGTCGGCTTGCCGTGCTGCAAAGTTGGGGGCTGTAGGGCTTCCGGTATTTTCCTGGTAGAGGAAATGTCCGCCGGTCCTGCCGTTGATGAAGGCGTCGTACGTACCGTCGCCATTCAGGTCGGCGAAGGCAAGAGTGGCGATGGAGGCGCCCGTTATGCCTTCCGAGTCTAGGCCAAAGGGGGCGTACAGGATATCGCCGGCGTCAAAGACAGGGGCCATTGCAGTTCCGGTATTCAGTATGCAGATAAAAACGCCGTCAACGGTGGCTGAGATGCAGTCTTTGCGGCCGAACAGGTCGAGCAGCCCGTCGCCATTGATGTCCACGAATTTGATATTGGTTGCCTCTTCCGGTATTCCGAAAGGATAGGACGCTTCAAATTGAAAATCAGGGCAATCACTGTTTCCCACGTTTCGGTAAAAATCCAGGGACGTTTCCGTAAAACACCCGGAAGAATAGTTCCACTTTTCTCCGACAAAGAGGTCCAGGTCGCCGTCGCTGTCAATATCGGCCAGGGTGGGGAACATGCTGCCTCCGGTATGTGGGGTAAGGCCGAGTTCAAAAGGGTCTGTTATGGGTTCGCCGAAGAATGCTAATTGCCCGAAAGCTGGTGTCAGAAAAGCAGCCATCAGCAGGGGTATGAAGGCTATGGAAGAGCGCCACTTTTTTGGATCGTAATATGCTTTCATGGTTTGAAGGTTTATTCGGTTAAAAAATATTGTCATCAGCAATTTATAATGCTCATGGCCCCCTGACTGGCTCGCAGTTCTGGGCAGGCTATCCCTCTGGGCCTCTGGCGGGAAAACGGTACATGATCGGAGGGGCCAGGTTACAAGCTGGAAATAATAGGATTATTCTCTTCCCTGCTTTACACAGCGTCTCATAAGTTTGGCCTGGTGTCTTAGAGCTTGTATGGAGGCTACCCCCGTCTATGCAGGCGGGCAAGTAGGCTAAAAACATGCTCTTAAAAGGGGCTTCAGGAGCCTCCGTGCCTGGCCTCGCTGGGGCTTATGCCGAATTCTTCCCGAAAGCTGCGGCTGAATGTGGAGAGGTTTTTAAAGCCGGTGTCCATGGCCACCTCGGTGACTTTCAGGCTGCCCGATTCCAACAGTTGCCGGGCTTTGTGCAGGCGCACCCGGCGGATGAAATCGGAGAGGGGCAGGTTAGTAATGGCCTTGAACTTGCGGTACAAGGTGGCCCGGCTCATGCCGATCTGCTCACCTAGCTGGCCAATGCTGAAGTCCGGGTCGGCCAGGTTGGATTCGATGATGGCGTGCAGCTCCCGCATGAAGTGGTCCTCAGGATGGGTATCTTGTTCCGGCCGGCTGTTGGTGTTTTGGAAGAGAAAGCCGAGGTCCCGGTAGCGTTCCTGTAATTGGGCGCGCATTTCGGTGAGCTTGTTTATACGGACCAGCAGCTCTGTTTTATCGAAAGGTTTGGCCAGGTAGGCATCCCCACCGGCCTGCAGCCCTTCTATCTTTGAGGCCATATCTACTTTTGCCGTGAGCAGGATAATGGGAATATGGCTGGTTCGCTTGTCGGCCTTTAGCAACCGGCACATTTCCAGGCCATCCATCTCCGGCATCATGATGTCGCTGATGATGATATCCGGAATGAGCTTACAGGCCTTGGCCAGCCCTTGTTTGCCGTTGTATTCGGCTTCGAGATGGAAGCGAAGGGGCAGAATGGAGCGGATATATTCAACTACATCTGGATTGTCTTCCACGAGGAGCACCGTGGGCTTTTCCCGGCCGGCCGAATGGCCATCCGGGCCATTGGCTGCGTCCGGCAGGGGGGCAAAAGCCGACATCATTTCCCGGATGATGGATCGATCGAGATCGTGGCCAGCCGTTGCGTTGTGGGTGATGGGTAAGGTGACGGTGAAAGTAGTTCCTTTTCCCAACTCGCTTTTCACGGTAATTTCCCCTTTTAGTATGTGTACGAGTTCCTGGGTGAGGGCTAAGCCGATGCCGGCCCCGCCTTCGCCGCTATGATCCTGTCCGGCTTGATAAAATCGGTCAAATATCCTCGGCATTATCTCTTCCGGAATCCCCGGGCCGTTGTCGGTTACAGAGATCACCAGGCGTTCCGTTGCCTCGCGTGCGACGTCCGACGTGTGACGTGTGACGTTTAACGTCACCACACCTTCTTCCTGGGTAAACTTAATGGCATTGGAGGCCAGGTTGGACAGGATGTCCATCAGCTTGTCCGGGTCGTAATCCATCACGAGCGCTTTCGGTTCGGTTTCAAACTCCAGTTTTATGTTTTTCTGCTCAGCGGAAGAGTGGAAGGATTCCACGATGTATTTGAGGTATCGCATCACGTCATCATGTACAAAGCGGGTGGGAAGCTGCCCTGCTTCCAGCTTGGAAAGGTTAAGGATCTGGTCGACCAGGTGCAGCAGCCGCCGGCCGTTGGAGCGGATCAGCCTGGCCCCTTTATTGTACCAGGTCGAGGGCTGTGCCTGTATCTGTCCTGCCATGCCAAGGATAATGGTCAGCGGCGTGCGGAACTGGTGAGTGATATTGGTGTAAAAGCGGCTCTTGAAGACGTCGAGCTCCCGTATGCGGTTGGCTTCGGCGCGTTCTGCCTGTTCTGCCTGTTCTGCTGCGAATTTTTCTTCCTGCAGGGTTTTCAACTGGCTGGCGATACCCATGGCGAACAGCAAAACCATGATCGTATGCCCCGAATATTCGTAAAGCTCAAGCCGGATCGGCACCAAACCCCAGAAGGCATTTGGGTCGTTGATAAATAATTGAAAGATCATAGCCAGCATGGCAATGAGGTAAGTCCATGCCGCTCTGTTGCCTTTGATCAAACTCAGGATTGGCACAAGGATCGATAATAACAAAAGGGGTATCCGGCTGAGCAATCTATACCCAACGATCTTCCAGAAGGCATCCTGGTTCATTTTGTAAAGGCCTCCGTCGGATAGGATCATATATATATAGATCACAGAGCCTACTATTTCGATCAGTACGAAACCCAGCCAGATCTTGTCCCAGGCTGGCAATAATGTTGGGAGCCTCAGATACAGGCGGGAGAACAGGTAATGGAAAAGATAGAAATAGGACCATAGGATAATTACTACCAGGATATCATTCCGAAGATGGTAGGATGGAAAGAACACCTCCTCGAGATAGCCCCGGTACGCCGCGATTATCAAGGCAATGCCCAGCGCCAGGAAGCTGAAAAAAAGCGGTACATATCTGCGTTGATACATAAAAATGACCAAATGGTAGAACGCTACCGCCAGCATGATGCCGATGGCCATTGCATCGAAAAAGCGTTGGCGCCGGTCTACTTTAAAGTAGGCTCTTGGTTTGAAGATGTTCTGGGCGAAAACGCTCCGCGGCCCCAACCCCATTCCGCTTATGTTTTTCAACCGAAAGAATACCGTCAGCGTATCGCGGGCAGGGACGGTGAGCGGTACGCAGGGAAGGCTGCCATAGCTGCCGCCAAAAGCCCGTTCACTTACGGGCATGGAATAGCCGGACCGTTGATGCTCGAAGCTGTTGGGGCCTCGGGGGATATATAGATCTACTTCTTCGGCAAAAAAGTTAACCAGCCACTGCTGGTCATCGTCGAAAGCGGAGACGAGGGTGAGCCGCGCCCAGATGCACTGGATATTCGGGCCCATATCGCCTCCAAAGGTAATGGTTCGCCAGAGCTCGTCCTTTGTGAAACGCTGTTGAAAGGAATCAGCCGCTACTTCTTCGACCGGCCGGTTTTCCGTTGAGTCGATAAAGGCGTAGAGGTAGTCGTGGAAATAATACCTGCCCGATTGGAATTCAGGGCCGTCAGGGGATAGGGTGAGCACGGCCTTTTCGCCCGGTTGTGGAAAACCAGTGAATGGCAGGAGCATAAGCATCACTCCGGCCAGCAATGCGGTGGATTGCTTTTTGCCCATGATAAGGGAAAACAACGTGATGTTCCCGGCTTAGCCTGGCGGTTTCATGGTTACACGGTTAGGGGGCCGGGAACTGCTTATCTTCTAAAGATACGACAATATTATTTCCCGATCCAGTTTGCAAAAAACTGGTATTCATTATTCCATAGGCTATGCTGTTCCTCACCCCAGGTGCAGGCCGCATTCCGTTTTATTCGTTCCATGCCAGCGGCCATTTCTGCCCTCGCCTGTGGCCGTACAGTGCGCACAGCCGATAGAGCCATAACCTCTGGCCTCCAGCGGGTGGGGAGGAAGCTGGTGGAAAGAAAGGTGGTACAGGAATTCACCTTCATCGATATCGATCAGCGGGTGGAATTTCAGGATGTTGCCCTGCCGTTCAAAAATATTCAGGCCGGCGCGGAAGTCTGTTTGGTGCGCCATCAGGCCAGATAGCCAAACCTTGTGCCGGGCTTTGATCGGCTCCAGAGGTATTACCTTGTTGACGGAGCAACACAGGCCGGGGTCGCTGGACCAAAGCTGCTCCCTGCGGCTGAGTTCATGCTGGGAAGGCTCCGGCTTTACATCTACGATATTCAGCCTGAAAATTTGGGTGAGTTGCTCCTTATACGCCAGCGTCTCCGGAAAGTGAAAACCGGTATCGATGAAATGTACGGTTTGCTCAGGCTGTATGCGCGACAAAAGGTGCAGCAGAAATATGGACCTGGCCCCGAAAGAAGAGGTGAACAGTACCTCCTCAGAGGGGAAATACCGGTACAGCTCCTGCAGGCGCTCCTCAAAAGTAAGTGGGCCGAATATGTCGTTCAGGCGCTCTGCTTCGAGCTGCGCCAGGCTCTCGGTTTTCCGGTAGATCGTCATTTTCTGTGCCGTTATAGTCAAAAAAAAGCCTCTCCTGGACGGGTCCGGAAAGGCTTCAACGGTGATTTATTATTGGGTAATACTCAGCAAAGGAAAGCCCTTCCGGATCGTTTTGTACATCCGAAACAACAACACATCTTGTTCCAACTGGATGTCGTGGCAGGGCTAAGCATAGCGCAAGTATAAATAGAATAATTTAAAAAACATAGTAGCCCTATAGGAATTAAATGTTATTTAATTGGGCTTTGTGAGATTGCGCTGCTACAACGGCTTGTAGTTCAGGGTGTTGAACCCGGGGTGCATTCCTGTTGACATTCAATAAAAAAAGGGCTGAACCACGCGGCTCAGCCCCCAAATCCCAATCCACAACTAGTGTGTTCAAGCAAAGATAAGAAAACCTGAACGAACTAGTGCTTCAACACTTTCATTACTTTTTCTCCGGATTTCCCGTAGCGCAGTTTGAGGAAATAGGCCCCATCGGGATATCCGGACATATCGATTTCAACCCGTTTGGTATCGGCAGGCATGGCCTGTGACCACATCAGGGCGCCATAGACATTCAGGACGTCTATCTGCACATCGCTATCGAAAGATTCGAAGACCTCCAGGGTGAGGGTATGGCTCACCGGGTTGGGGTAGAGCATAGCGACCTTGGAGTCCATATATATGATGGCCTCGCCGATCTCAGAATAGAAGACTTCGCCATCGGGCATTTCCACTCTGATGCGGTAGTAATTCCGGCCGGGCCGTGCATCATAATGCTCGTACTCGTAATAGCTCATACTGCCCAGATGGGCTCTCGGCGTATCCGTCTGCCCCAGCGGCTGGAACTGGCTGCCGTCCTTAGAATATTCGACTTTGAACATCAGGCCGTCCAGGCTTTCTTCCACCATCCAGCTGATCATGACTTCCCCGGCTTCCTGGTCGACGACGTCGACGTCGATCGGCAGCAACTGGGCGCAGTAGATCGGGCTGTTGGTAGCTGTAATGGTCTTGACAGCCGTAGAAGTACATCCGTTCTCGGTAACCGTCAGCATGATGTGGATCAGGCCGAAGTTGGTTGCCGTGATCTGGGCCGAAGGGCCGCTGGCCGAGCTGGGCGTGACCGGGCCGCTGAACGACCAGTTGATCACTGCACCCGGGCCGGTTTGAACGGCATAGTACGTTTGCGTTTCACCGACGCAAAGGAAGTCAGGCCCCTGAATATCGGCTACTGCAACACTACCGACCTCAATGGCCACGATATTGCTTTCCAGATAGGCCGTGCAGCATTCCCGGCGTGCGCATCGGGCGTAATAGGTCGTTTCGTACAGGACTGGCGGGTCGTACGACGGCCCGTTGGCGCCGGGGATGGGCACCCAGGTCTGTACGTTGAATGGCCCTGGCTGTGTGCTCATCATCCAGAGATACTCGATATTGCCCGAACCGCCGGACGGCGATGCGACATTGAGTATCGGGGCCGGGTCGTTACCCGGGCCGCAGAGGAACTGGTTCGGGCCGATCAGCCCGGGGTTGGTGATGTTATCGCACTTGGGATACAGCCCGGCGTCGATGGTCAGGTTGGTCTCACCCGGGCCGATGGTATAAACCCCCGTCATACCCATCGTTGGGTCAACGTCGCTGTCCAGAGCATCGTTCACACCCTGGTTGGGGCTTGTAAAGACCAGGCCTCCCGGGTTTATAAACAGCACCTTGTAATCACCTGGGATAACGTCGAAGTAATAGTAGCCATCGCTATTGGTGAAGGTGGTGTCGATATTGGTAGGGTCGTCATCAGATGGGATCTGAAGGATGACCATCACGCCCGGGATGCCGTCTTCATTGCCATCCTGGATGCCGTCGCGGTCAATATCCAGCCATACGTAGTCGCCCAGCCGGGCCGGCGGTTCCAGGGTGACGGAACAGGAGCTCTGGCAACCGTTCACGTCCGTTACGGTAGCAGAATAGGCGCCCGGCGCGAGGTTGGTTATTGTTGTCCCCGTCTGGCCGTTGCTCCAGCTGATGTTGAATGGCGGGGTGCCGCTAAATACAGATATCTCCAGTGCGCCGTCCATGCCGGCGGGGGTTACTTCGTGGGTGATCGCTATCGAGCAGCTCGGAGCCGGGAACGACTGCACGGTGGCGCTCGATGTGCCGGTACAGCCGTGAGCATCCGTTACAGTAACGGAATAGGCGCCTGCCGGCAGGTTGCTGATGCTGGTACCGGTAGCGCCGTTGCTCCAGTGGTAGCTGTAGGGCGGCGTGCCACCGCTGGCCGAAACACTGACAGCGCCGTCAGTCGTATTGCTGCAGGTGCCGCTGGTGGTAGCAGTGGCAGTGACAGACAGTGCCGGGGGCTCTGTGATCGTAACCATGGCCGTGTCTTCGCAACCGTTGGCGTCTGTTACCGTCACGGAATAGGTTCCTGCGCTCAGGTTGCCGGCCGTGGCCGTTGTTGCACCGTTGCTCCAAAGGTAGCTGTAAGGTGGCGTGCCGCCTGATACAGACACGGTAGCCTGGCCGTTCGATAAACCGTTACAGTTTACGTTCGTAACGTTCGAGGCGATCACCTGGGCCACAAGCGCTTCGGGCTGCGCTACGCCTACGGTTGCCGTACCGCTGCAACCCGCTGCATCCGTTACCGTTACCATATAGGTGCCGGCGGGGATGTTCAACAGTTCGGGGTCGGTGCTGCCGGTATTCCAGAGATAGGAGAACGGCATCGTGCCACCCGATACGACGACAGCAGCTGCGCCGTTCGTGTCGCCAAAGCAATCGGGCGAAGTAGCGATGGGCGTCAGCATCAGGCCCGGGAATTGCTGTACGGTACCGGATACGATGGCCTCGCATTCGTTAAGGTCCGTCACCGTCACGGTGTAGGTTCCGGCAGCCAGCCCTGTAATGGACATGCCGGTAGCGCCGTTGCTCCATTCGAAGGTGTATGGCGGTGTGCCACCCGACGAGTTGGCCGTAATAGAGCCAGTGCCGGCGGGGTCGCAGAATATGTTCGTGATATTGAGTACAACGGCCAGTTCCGGCGATTCATCGATGATGAAGGACAGGGTTTCGGAACAGCCGTTTACATCCGTAACCGTCAGGCTGTAGCTACCGGCAGTCAGGTTGCCGATGGAGGCGCCTGAGCCGCCGTTGCTCCATGCATAAGTATAAGGCGGCGTACCGCCGGATACACTTGCGCTGGCCGAACCGTTGGCCTCGCCAAAGCAGAGTACGTCCTGCGTCAACAGGTTGACGTTCAGAGGTTGCGGCGCCGTCAGGGTTACGGAAGCGACATCAGTACACTGATTGGCGTCGGTTACCGTCACCGAATAGGCGCCGGCCATGAGGTTGGAGATCATCGGGCTGGTAGCGCCGTTGCTCCACAGGTAGGTATAAGGCGGCGTGCCACCCGCAGCAGACACGGAAGCGGAGCCCGTGGGCGTGCCTGCGCAATCGGGGCCCGAACCGGTGGCCGTTGCGACGAGTTCAGCAGGCTGTGAGACCGGGAACACCTTTACCACTTCACAACCGTTGGCTTCCGTAACGGTAAGCGAATAGATACCCGCTGCCAGGTTGGAGATATTCGGTGTGGCCGCGCCGGTGCTCCACAGGTAGATATAAGGCGGGGTGCCACCCGTTGTCGTCGTGGTGATGGCCCCTGTAGCGTTGCCGTAGCACAGCACCGGGGTAACGGTTCCATTGACTACAAAATCGTCGATGATGTCCACATCGATCTCAGCGGTGGCCGTACAGCCGTTAGCATCGGTGACGGTAACCGAGAAGGTGCCTTCCGGCAGGTCGATGATGGTTGGCGTTGTGGCGCCGGTACTCCACAGATAGAAATAGGGCGATGAGCCGCCTATAGGGTTGGCCGTCGCCTGGCCGCTGCTCTCCGGGCTGCAAACCGATTCCGTACCTATGATCATGACCGTGAACCCGACGCTTTCAACGATAGTAGCGGAACCCGTGTCCTGGCATCCGTTGGCATCCGTTACTGTAACGGAATAAGTGCCTGCCGGCAGGTTGTTTATGCTAACCGTCGTTGCTCCGGTATTCCACAGGTAGCTATACGGCGGCGTGCCGCCGGTGACGATAGCTGCTGCCTCACCGTCGGAAGCTCCCGGGCAAATCGTGTCGGTGGCGATGACCAGTACATTGACGTCGGGCGGTACCGTGATGATGGCTGAGCCGGTATCCGTACAGCCATTGGCATCCGTTACAGTAACGGAATAGGCGCCTCCGTTCAGGCCGGTGATCGTTTGGGTGGTGCCGCCATTGCTCCACAGATAGGTGAACGGCCCCGTACCCACGATGATATTCGCAGTAGCGGTGCCGTTGGCGGCGCCGCAGGTGGTCACATTCGTTGATGTAACGTTTATGTTAAATGGAGCTGCTTCCATCACCGTAGCGCTGGCCATGGCCATACAGCCTGCCCCGTCGATAACGGTTACAAAATAAGTACCCGGCGACAGGCCGGTGATCGTTTGGGTGTTTCCACCATTACTCCATATATAAGTATAAGGCGGTACGCCTCCCATCGGAGATGCCGTAGCGCTGCCATCGTTGGTATCGGGGCAACTCTCCGGCATGGCGCTGGCAAGTGCTGTCAGGTTGGAGACCGGAGAGAGGATAACCATATCCATGGCCGCACAACCGTTCGCGTCCGTTACCGTAACGAAATAGGAACCGGAAGTAAGGTTGGTGATGGTAGTAGTAGTAGCGCCCGTACTCCACAGGTAGGAATAGGGCGGTGTGCCGCCACTTGCCGAGGCGCTTGCCGAGCCGTTGGAACCACCCGGGCAGTTCGGCCCTGTGCCAGTAGCATCGACCGACAGTGGGGGAGGAGATAATACCGTTCCGCTGGCAGAATCGGTACAACCAGCAGCGTCCGTTACGGTGACGGTATACACTCCGGCCGGGAGGTTGGCTAAAGAAGCGGTGGTGGCGCCATTACTCCACAGGTAGGAATAGGGTGGTGTTCCTCCTGTGGCAATGGCCGTGACCGTACCGTCATTACTGCCGCTACAGGTCAGGTCGTTCGCTACGACGTTTACATTCAATGGGTTGTACATGACGTCGATACAGTCCACGGCCCCGCAGAGGTTCTGGTCTGTCATCGTCACGCAATAGGTACCTGAGGCAGCTACCGTAATGGTAGGGCCAGACTGGCCTGTGCTCCAGGAATAGTTGTAGGGCGGGTTGCCTCCGTTGCCAATGGCCGTGATCACGAAGGGAACCTGGCAAACGTTTGCCGTCAGGTTGACGGTCACCAGGCTGGGCTGGCTGACGACAACGCTGTTTGAGCCGCTTGTTCCGCCGCTATCGGTTACAGTTACAGTGTAGTTTCCTGCCGGTATCCCACTGATGGTGGGCCCTGTCTGTCCCGTGCTCCACAAATAATTGTAGGAGCCCGTACCTCCGCTGGCAACCGCCGTTACGCTGCCGGTCGGCAGGCCATAACAGGTTGGTTGAGTAACGTTGAACGTGATGTTGATCTGGGCGTTCGCAGTTTGCAGCAGTAAGAACAGGGGGAGGAAAAGCAATAATCGGTTAATCGGATGCAATAGCTTCCGGGATGGGCGCTCAATGGCCGTCTTTGGTAGATTTCTACACATTTTGGATCTATAATTTGTTAGCAAAAAATACAATCCTATAGTGGTGCCCTGGAGAACACCAGCATATTGACGCTATTTTCCGGATAAGTAGCTTGAGAAGCCTTAATAAATTTTAGTGCTTTGTTTGGCCTGGAAACATACATGAACAGCCTACCCTTTGCAGGGCGGGAAAAGGAGGGGGGTATTTTGAAGGGTTCCCTGCATAGCTAAAGGCTATGCAAAAGGAATGCGGTGGAGTAGAATTTGTTAAGGGTATAATTTATACACTCACAAAATAACGAATTTTACAATAAACATACAATGAATTGCCCCAATCAAATTTTTGAAAATAAAAAAAGTCGCATCACGAGGATGTGATACGACTCTACTACTAACAAATTATAATCCCATGAACATGATTATCTTATTGAGCATAACAACACAACCTGATGTATTAGTTGCATGCAGTCACAATTTAACGGTTCTCTAACAAAAAAACCAACGCAAAGTGTTACTTTTTGCGCTCCAATCGTCATAATGGGAAAGAAGAATATATATTTATTGAAAATATAGGTTGGAGGGAGGGCAAAAAAATAAGTCGCATCACCTGTCTTCGGTAATACGACTTATAACTATAATCCCATGAACATGTACGAAAAACTAGCCTTAATGCTAGAAAAATAGAAGAGTTTATCTTTATGGCAACCCTCGAAGGAGGGGCTGTGGTCGTTGTCAAGCTCGGGTTTCAGAATTTGTCGATAGCAAGTCAGATTTTTTTTCCCATAAACCTGACTTGCTATTTGACAAACTTAAATCCCATTTTAATTATCCCAATTTTGTCAGCCAGTTCTTTAACCGGCTTTATCTTCGTTTGACATTACAAACATCTTAAGATTACATAGGGAAAACAAAGACAAAAAACGGGTTTTGTGAAAAATAAGAAGCCTTGTGTTGTGAAAGTAAAATGAAATAACTAATTGATTTTTAATATTTTGTAAAAAAAGGAGAACTGCATATTGTGAGAAAACGAACAACTTCGCGAAAAAAAAAGTGAAGATTTTTTTTAGAAAAAAGCCCTCCAGGGGGCTTTTTTTTATGAAAACATGGGCCATCCCGAATTTTCGCAGTGATTCTGTTGATACTTTTTGGGGCCCAAGCGAGCCCAAAAAGATACTGCGGCCCTTCGGCAGGTTGATGCTGACAAGCCTTTATGACCCCTATTTCTTAGTTGAACGGGTTCTGAAACTCGGGTTTGTGCACGAAAGAGGTATCCGTCAGCATTTTCAAAAAGGCGATCAGGTCCTCTTTATTCTGTTCGGTAAGCGTAAATGGCTGGATGTTGGGGTCCTCGTTAATGGTTCCGTGGCCTCCGCTGGCGTAGTGGCCAAGCACCTCTTCCAGGGTATTAAAACGCCCGTCGTGCATATAAGGGGCCGTCAACTCGATGTTGCGCAGGCTGGGAGCCCTGAATTTCCCATTATCGTAGATGTTCCCTGTAATGTCGCCCAGGCCTTTGTCCGGAAATTCATCCAGGCCGTTCACATCGGAAATGCCGTTGTTGAAGAAGCGGTTTTCTGTAAACAGGGCGCCGCCGTGGCAGTGCGAACAACCCGGGTGGTCCTGGGTGTTGGTAGCGAACTCCACAAAGAAAAGGTCCCTGCCGCGTTGCTCCGAGTCGGTAGGCCAGCCCTGCTGTTCCCAGGCGACTTTGTCGAAACGTGAGTTGTAGCTGATCAGGGTGCGTTCGAACTGTGCGATCGCCTTTACAGCGAGCTCTTTGCTCATCTCACTTTTGCGCTCGATGCCGAAAGCCTGGCGGAACATAGTGGGGTATTCCGGGTGGCGGCGCAGCTTTTCCATCACATTGTCCCAGCTTTCATTCAACTCGGTATGGTCTTCTACCGGGGCCAGCGCCTGGGCTTCCAGGCTGGCGGCACGCCCGTCCCAGAAAAAGCCGTTGGCGTTGAAGGCGAGGTTGATCAACGCCATGGTCGAGCGCCTGCCCCGCATGCCCAATACGCCTTCGCTGTTGGGCTGCCCGTCGGTAAAGCTCATCTGCGGGTTGTGGCAGGTGGCACACGACATCGTGCTGTCGCTCGATAGAATGGGGTCGAAGAACAGGTTTCGGCCCAGGGCGATGCCGGCAACGGTCATAGGGTTGTCTTCAGGGACGATAGGCTGCGGAAAACGCTCCGGAAAAACAAGTTCGTAAGGCTGCGGGTTGTATACGGCCTCAATGATGTCGTCTTCGGTACAGTTGCAGCCCGTAGGGCCGTCGTCATCCTGGCAGGCAGAGATAAGCAATACAGTAACGAGAGGGAGCACGGCCAGTATTCTTATTTTCATGGTTGTATGTTGAGTTTATTGCAGGAACGGGTTTGCGTATGCTGCATTATGAACAAAGGTACTATCGGTTAGGGTCAGCAGAAAATTCAAAAGGTCTTTTTTATCCCTTTCAGACAGGTGTAACTTCTTGATCTTCGGGTCGACATTCTCCGAATAATGCCCACCGCTGTTGTAGTGTTCGATCACTTCTTCCAGCGTATTGAAACGCCCGTCGTGCATGTATGGCGCAGTAAGGGCGATATTGCGCAGGGTAGGCACCCGAAACCGCCCGTTGTCGAAGCGCTGATGGGTGGCGTCACCCCGGCCGGTATCGGTGAAATCTTCCAGCTCATCGGCCCGGTCCAGGCCATTGTTTACGTAGCTCTCGTCGGTAAACAGGGGAGGAGTGTGGCAGTGGCTGCATTCGCCGGAGGGTAAGTCCTCGGTAGTATCGAAGAAAATGTCCCGCCCTCGTTTCTCCGACGGCGTGAACTTGGCCTTGCCCAGGAACACCTTGTCGTACCGGGCGTTGGCGCTGATGAGTGTGCGTTCAAACTGGGCGATCGCCCGGGCCGCCAGCTCCCGGCTCAGCTCCGAAGTGTCTGTGATGCCGAATGCTTCGGTAAAAAGGGCGGGATATAAAGGGTGGCGGCGCAGCGCCCGCTCTGCGGCAGCCCAGCTGTGGCCCAGCTCGTGGGGCGTTTCTACAGGCTGTAATGCCTGTTCCTCGAGGGTGTGGGCCCTGCCGTCCCAGAACAGCCCCTTGTATAAATATGCGCTGTTGGCCAGGGTAGGGCTGTTGCGTTGGCCGGCCCGCTGCGCGAACCCTACCGCTATGGCCCGCCCGTCGGTGAAGGCCCGCTCCTGAAGGTGGCAGCTGGAGCACGACAGGCTGCTGTCGGCCGACAGGATAGGGTCGTAGAACAGGCGCCGGCCCAGTTCTACGCCGGCTATGGCCAGAGGGTTGTCTTCAGGCAAGGCCAGGCGCTGAAAATGCTCCGGTTCTTCCAGCGCATAATCGCTTTGAGGCAGGGCCGGCTCTGCACCTTCAGGAGTGCAGGCTACTACGGCAGCTGCCAGAAATACTATTGCCGTTCGGGTTTTTCCCTTCATTTCCTCAATCGCTCTTTTTTCTTGTTTCCGGCCCTGTGCCTAGCCGGAGCGTGGGCGCCAGCCCGGCAAGTTCTGAGTTCTGTGACACGAGTACTGTACCGACGGCGCCTTGTCAGCACGGTTTCATGGCCCCAAATGCTCTCCTAACGATGCAGCTCAACATTACGTTATTTTTGCTATTATCTCAGCTGTATTGCCGAAGGCGCATTCTCCGCCATAAAGACCGCAGCAGGGGAGGTGTTGGAATGGCTCTGCTTCACCTGCCGGAAGTCGACATACTCGCCATCCGTTGCAATGAGTATCTTCTTCAGGTCGACAGACAGCGGGATGGTGAGCTTCCCGTTTTTCTCCACAGTGAACGTTTTCTCGAACGTCAGCTCCCGGTAGTTGTTGTCGCCCCCGACATGGAAGGTCAGTTTGTCGGAAAAATCGCCGTTAGGCTCCAGGTCTGCATTGCCTTCTACTTTGAAGAAGATATAACTCTTGGCATCCTCCCAGTAGTTCTCCGAGAGCGGGTGGCCCAGCGGGTAATCGGGAGGGATGGTGGCATTGAGCTGGGGGGATACGCCCCAACCGAACCGCAGGCCGGTATACGTGCCTGCCGGGATGCTCACCGTTTCGGTATTGATGCCTTTAGCGGCATCGGCGTCATTATAGATATTGGCAAAACTTAAAAGGTCGACGTCGAGCGCGGGCACCTCTTCGGTAGCGCCGTTGTTCTGCCGGAGCAGGCGCACATCGGAGAGGTAAAACTGGAAGAGCTGCATCTTAAAATCCATGTCTGCCTCATAGTCGTAGGTGCGCTCGAACATCACCAGCGGGTTGTTACCGTAGTTGGCGGTGAAATTGAGTACCAGTTCCGCCATATCGCCTCCACCCTCATCATCTTTGCCGCAGGTGGAGAATATCAACATCATGGACAGCAGTGCCGTAGCAAGTAATAGTCTTTTCATGGTTGGTATGCTTTTAAGTGCCGGAACCCCTAACTTAATTTGCTTCCAGCTTAATATCAACAATAGAGAATGCTTGTGCCTGGTTGGCGACAATTTTACCGATGAGTGCCTGTGGGCTGTCCTGCTGAGCATCGATGCCGCTAAACCATTTGGCATAATCCACTTGCAAGGTGGCCTTTAGGTGGTAACCACGGGTTTTGGTGAAGGCGACGGGCAACCGCACCTCTTTCAGGTATGGCGTCGTGCCGATGCGCAGCACGGTAGGTATCGTATCGGAAGCTACGGTGTCCCGGAATAGTTCTACGTATTGAAACACGTAACCTGAGTCCTGGTTGAAATACAGGCTGCTGTCAACCAGCCCGAGGGGGTGGTTGTCGGGGAAGGCATCCGGCAGCGCCAGGTTTGCCAGGCCTTCAACGCCGAGGGCAAAACGCAATTCTTTCACTTCTCCGACCTCTCTAAGGGTGCCTATGGTATAGGCCTGCGATACTCTGGGACTGGCCAGCGAGAAGTTATCTTCGATCTCTCGCAGCAGCGTGCTGCCATCGGGCTGTAGTATGCCGATCTCGATGCTTTCACCGACTTCCGCCTCGCGGCCGTCGGCAAAGATGAGGTGGCAGTTGGAAAGGAAGAAGCGGATGGCATTGATGCGGAACGGATGGCCCTGGCTGTCGTAATAGATCGAATCGGCAAGCCCGAGCCTGTAGGTGGTATCGCCATTACTGTATACATGCTGTAATACCAGGCGCAGTTCGGGGTACACGCATTCCGAGCTGTTATTCTTGTCGGCCTGCAGGTCGTAATTCACCGCTTCCACGTCGAGGCAGCCCTCCTGGGGTTCGTAACAACCCTGCAGGGCAACCAGCGACAGCGCGCAGCAGAAGGCCGCCCATTTAGCGAGCGTTGTTCTGTTCATATTCCTTCAACAGCTTTTTGACCAGTTGTTTGACCTGTGAGGAAAATTCCTTGTTCAGGATCCAGTTGTAATATTGCTTGTCGCGCGACAGGGTCTCGCCAACGGCTTGGCCGGCGTACTTGCCGAAGTTGAAAACCACTTTGCCGTCGGTATCATAACGCATCTTCTGGGTGGCGTCCACAAAGCGGGTGTCGTTCGTAAAATCGTGCAGGGCCTGCACGTCGTTGACGATAGGAGAGGTGGCCT
Organism: Lewinellaceae bacterium; assembly: GCA_020636255.1. GTDB lineage: Bacteria > Bacteroidota > Bacteroidia > Chitinophagales > Saprospiraceae > JACJYE01. The sequence goes on along the minus strand of JACJYE010000002.1, from coordinate 6,214 downwards.
TGTTGCCATCCTCATCGAAATAATCGACGCCACGATAACGCTGGAGCTGCCCTTTGAACACGTCTACAGTGGCCCGTACATCGGCCAGGGCATCGTGGGCATCTTCCATTTCTCTGTTGCAGTAAAACTGCATAGCGGCCTTGAGCGTACGGGGCTCCATTTTATAAAAAATGCGCTGCACGTCGATCGTCCGGCGCTTTTCCATGCTGAATTCCATGCCCACCCGGGCAAATTCTTCCATCAGCATGGGAATATCGAAGCGGTTGGAATTGTAACCGGCGAGGTCTGCGTTCCCAATAAAATCATAGATCTTCTGAGCTACCTGCTGGAAGGTGGGTTTATTGGCTACGTCTTTGGGCAGGATACCATGTACCTGCATAGCCTCTTCAGAGATAGGGATGCCCGGGTTGATCAGCATCGAAAGCTCTTCGGGCGCTCTGCCGTCCTTGAAATATTTGGCCATGGCAATCTGTAAGATCCGGTCGCGCACGACATTCAGGCCCGTAGACTCCAGGTCCAGAAAAACGAGGTCTCGTTCGAGTTTAAATTCCATTGATCATTATTTTCTTGTTTGTCCGCTATTGCTGGCCCTGCCCGAAGAGGTGTTCCAGCCCGCTGGTATAACGCGTGGCCATGGCGCCGTCTTCTGTGCTGTAAATAAAATAGGCCTCTACTTCGGGCAGGCGGCTGGCCAGTTCGTAGGCTTTTTCCAGGCCCATGGCCATAAATGCGGTGGCAAAGGCGTCGGCTGTTATACAATCCTTTGCGAAAACGGAAGCGCTGAGCAGCGTATTGCGCTCAGGAAAGCCCGTTTTGGGATTGATGGTATGGCTGTACTTCACGCCATCTACTTCGTAAAAGTTGCGGTAGTTGCCGGATGTGGCCACAGCCTGGTTATCGAGCGCCACCGCCGTTTGGATATCGTCCGGCGCGGCATCTTCTTTAGGCGTATTGATACCGATCTTCCAGGAGTCCCCCCTGGGGCTCAACCCGCGGGCCACGGCCTCCCCCCCGATGTCGACCAGGTAATTGTCGATACCCCTTGCAGCCAGAAACCGCCCAACGAGGTCGACGCCATACCCTTTGGCCAGTGCGCTGAAGTCGAGCTGAACGCCCGGCAATGCCTTGGCGAAAAGCGTATCCTGGCCTGACACTTCCAGTGTTACCTTGTCGAACCCGACGAGCAGCAACATCGAATCGACCCTGGCGCTGTCGACCTGCTCCACTGCTTTTTTGGGGGCGTAACCGAAGCCCCAGTAATTGACCAGCGGCATCACGGTGGGGTCGAAATACCCATCTGTTTTTGAATATACTTCTTTGGCTTTCAGGAAGTTGGATAGAAAATGAGCGTTCCTGTAGCTGCCTGCCTGGCCGGTATAGGGGTTCATGTCTAAAGGCATACTGCTCCCCATCTGGTTGAAGCGGGAAATAGTAGCGTCCTTGATGTAGGTGGACACTTCCATATTGAGCGCTTTGAGCAGGGAATCGATGCCGGGCTGATAATTTTGCGGCTGAGGGCTGCCGTAAGACACCCGGTAGTAGGTGCCCATCGTCTGCCCTTCGAGTTTGATGTAGGATAGTTGTTGCCGGGGCTGGCTGCCGGAGTTGCAACCCGCCAGTATGAGCAACAGAAGAAGGTTTATCAGGAAGTATTTCATATTTGTTGGCCGTTGTTGGGTTCGGGCCGGAGGGCAAAGCCATGCAGGCGGCTGCCTTTATCTTCCGGGCGCCCAAAGTTAAGGATTTTTTCGGCCCTTAGCGAAAAGAGCGGCTTCCTCAATCCCGATTCTTTTGCCATTTTTGCGCAGGTATCTTTCAGTCTTCATTTATTAACATATCGATATGCCCGAACCTTCGCTACCCCTGGCCCGGGATATAAAGCGCCTGTACTGGCTGGCGTCCTTTCTGGTGTTTATCAGCCTTTTTGTCAACCTGGGCAAGCAGCCCGTATATCTCGAGGAGCCGCGCAGGGCGATGATCGCGATGGAGATGGAGGAGAACGGCAACTTTATCGTCCCGATGCAATTGGGAGAATACTACTATGCCAAGCCGCCTTTGTTCAACTGGGTGGTATGGGCGAGCTCCAGGCTTACAGGCGGGTATAACGGCTGGGCGTTGCGCCTGCCGACGGCCTTGTCGCTCATCGGGGCTTCCCTGTTGCTGTTCTTGCTGGGCCGCCGTTATGTCAATGAAGAGTTTGCCTGGCTGGGGGCGCTGCTGTACCCCACCTGTGCGGGTTTGTACTTCTATTTTTCCCTGCTGGGGGAGATCGACCTGTTTTATGCGCTGCTTACGCTGGGCAGTTTTGCGGCGCTGTTCCATTTTCAGCAAAAAGGGCAGTATCTGCTCATGTTCACGGTGTCTTATGCCCTGGCAGGGCTGGGCACTCTGGCCAAAGGCCTGCCGTCGCTCTTATTCCTGGGCCTGTCGGTGCTGGCCTGGTTGTGGTATACAAGTGAATGGAAGCGCCTGTTCTCACTGGCTCACCTGGCGGGTATCTTCGCGTTCGGGGCCATCGTCGGCGGGTATATGCTGGCCTATCACCAATATAACGATATCGGGGTATACCTACGGGCGCTGTTCTCTGAATCGAGCGAGCGGACGGCAGCCGAGCACGGGCTTCTGGACTTTCTCAAACACCTGCTGACATTTCCGCTGGAGACCTTAAAAGACCTGCCTCCCGGGCTTTTCCTCCTCGTTTTTGCTTTGCGCCCTGGCCTTTGGAGCCTGCTTAAGCGCAACCCTTACCTGGCCTTCGCCGGGCTGATCCTGCTGGTGAACTACCTGCCGTACTGGCTGTCGCCGGGCGCCCGGCAGCGGTATATCTATATGCTTTATCCGTTTATTTTTCTGATAGGAGCGTATGCCTACCAGCACAGAGATGACGCTCCGGGCTGGCAGCCCCGCACTTTCCGCATACTGTCGGGCGTAGTGATCGCATTGGTTGGGCTGGGCAGCCTGGCGCTCAACTTCGTGCCTGGGCTCGATTTTTTGCCGTACCGGCTGCCCTTGTCCTTGCTGAGCTTCACGCTGCTGGCCCTGGCCTTTTTCTACTACCTGCGCCGCCCGCGCTGGTCACTGCCGCTGCTGATCATCGCTGCCGCTATCGGCCGCCTCATCTTCGGGCTTACCGTGCTGCCTCAGCGCGCGCACCAGAGCGCTGCCCAAAAGGACATCCAGGTTGCCCGCGATATTGCACATATCGTCGACGGCTCTCCACTATATATATATGCAGATGGCAGGATCTCTTTCTCCACGATCTTTCACCTCAACCTCATCAGGGGCAGAACCCTGCACCGGAGCTGTGAGATGACACCGGGGGCCTATTACCTATACAGGCAAAAGGAATTACCCGAGGGCTATCCCGTCCTGATGGATATTCCCTACGAAGACACCCTTTATGTGCTTACGCGGCTACCGCTGGATGGTGCGGACTAGTTACACACTACCACTTCGTTCCAGCCGTGCGGGTCTTCCTGGTTGCCGGCCCGTATCGCTTCCAGTTCAGTTTTGAAGGCATACATAGCCGCATCGGCCGCCAGATAACAGTTATAGGTTCTTTCGCCGATGGTTACCGATTCGATGGGGGCCACAACGGCTGCTGTGCCGGCGCCGAAAGCTTCCACCCGGAGTCCTTGCCCGAAAGCGGCTTCCAGCTCGTGGTAACTTATGAGGCGCTCCTGAACGGTGATGCCCCTGTCGCGGGCCAGGGCCAGGATGGAATCCCGCGTAACGCCGTCGAGTATCGTGGAGCTTACGGGCGGGGTGATGAGTATGCCGTCAATAATGAACATGACGTTCATCGTACCCGATTCTTCGATAAACTCCTTACGCCCGGCATCGGTCCACAACACCTGGTCGAACCCGGCATCCAGCGCTTCTTTGGTGGGCAGTAGCGCCCCGCCGTAATTGCCCCCGCATTTGGCATAACCCGTCCCGCCCTCAGCAGCCCGGATGTAGTTCGTCTCCACCCTGACCCTGATCGGGCGGGCATAATAGGGGCCCACCGGCGTGCAAACGATGAGGAAAAGATATTCGTCCGAGATCTTTACGCCCAAGCGCTCTTCTGTAGCAATGACGAACGGGCGGATATAGAGCGCTGCCCCGGGGCTGTCGGGAGTCCATTCGGCATCGGTGGCAATCAGGAGGCGCATGCCTTCCAGAAATAGCTCGTATGGCACATGTGGCATACCCATGCGCTCAAGAGAGCGGTTGAAGCGCTCATGGTGTTTGGCCGGGCGAAAGATGGATATGTTGCCATCGTGCATGCGGAAGGCTTTCATGCCCTCAAAAACCGTCTGTCCGTAGTGAAAACAAAGGGCAAAAGGGCTAAGCGACAGCTTGTGAAAGGGCTCGATACGTGCATCCGCCCACTCGCCTGCGCTGTATCGGGCCAAAAAAAGATGGCTGGTAGGTACTTTGCCAAACGGGAGCTTGTTCAGGTCGTATTGATGTGTCGCCACCGTTTCTGCTTTGTGAACGGGAATGTTTAGAATGGTTTCCATACCTAAGGTGTTAATGGTGAAAAAATCGGGTGATCTCTTACACAGAACCCTTGCCTGCAGCTGCAAATATCCATAGATTTGAAAACAGAAAACAGATGCAGAATTTTTATTTTATAGCATAACAGATCTGGCCATTTGGATACTTATAAAAATGCGGATTTCCTGTACCATGAGGTAGCGGAACGCCTGGGGCGAATGATCGAACAGGGCCTATTAAAAACAGGTGACAAGCTGCCGTCGGTGCGTGCGTTGAGCGAAGAGCAGGGCATTAGCCAGAGCACAGCCTTCAGGGCTTATAGCGAGCTGGAACGCCGGGGGGTGGTAGAAGCGCGCCCCAGGTCGGGGTATTATGTTCGGTATTTACACCGGCGTCATGCACCGCCCCCTCTTCTCCCTGCAGAGCGCCAGCCAATCCGGGACATCAGCGTCGACGAGATGATCGCTGAGGTCTATCGCAGCCTGACGAGGGAAGATATCGTACGCCTGTCGATGGCGGCTCCCTCCCTTGATCTGATCCCTGAAGCCCGGCTCAACAAATCGATGATGGAAGCTTTGCGGATGGACCCCAACAGCTGCATTCACTACGATGATATTCAGGGGAATGCGAAGTTGCGGCAACAGCTGGCGCGGTATGCCTTCCATTGGAGTGGGCAGGCTCTTCCCGAGGATGCCATTACTACTCAGGGGTGCATGGAAGCTTTGTCACTAAGCCTGCAGGCAACCACCCGCCCCGGCGATACGGTGGCCATAGAAGCGCCAACCTTTTTCGGCATTTTCAGTGTGTTGCAAAGCCTGGGCCTGAAAGCCCTCGAGATACCGGCCCACCCGGAAACGGGCGCCAGTCTCGATTACCTGGAAAAAGCGCTGGGACGCCACGCTGTCAGGGCCTGCCTTTTTGTCCCCAATTTCAACAACCCTACAGGCGCCTGTATGCCGGAGGGCAACAAAGAAAGGCTGGTGAGCATGCTGGCGCGCCGCGATATCCCCCTCATCGAGGACGACATTTACGGGGAGCTTTTCTTTGGCAGAAGCCGGCCGGCTTCCTGTAAAAGTTTCGACCGCAAAGGGCTGGTCATGCATTGTGCTTCCGTTTCCAAGATGCTGGCGCCGGGGTATCGGGTAGGCTGGTGTTTTCCCGGCCGTTTCCGCGAGCAGTTCCTGCAGCGAAAGCACAGCTTCAGCGTCACCTCGGCCACGCCGACCCATGCCGCTGTGGCCCGTTTTCTGGAAACCGGCCGTTTCGACCTGCACATGCGGAAGTTGCGTAAGGCCTTACACACCCAATGTCTTCGGTATTCCCAGGCCATCAGCGAATATTTCCCGGAAGGGGTTCGGGTAAGCCGCCCGCAAGGCGGTTACGGGCTTTGGCTTGAACTGCCGCCCAAAGCGGACTCCTATATTTTATATCAGCAGGCCATGCAACACCATATCAGTATAGCCCCCGGAAAGATATTCAGCACAGATGGCCGCTTTAGAAACTATATCCGCATCGGCTTCGGCTCTCCTTATACCGATAAGATAGATTGGAGCCTTCAAGTGCTGGGGCAACTGGTGGCCAGTGCCGGGTAATATATGTCGAATGAGTGGGCATGGGGCCTGCGCGGGATTTCGTTGCGCTCAACGTGCGACCTGCGACATTCTTAACGCTTCCCTAACTTAGCGCTTGTTTGGAGGCCACCCTTTGGGCTAAAATACGTCCCTTTTTTGAT
>JACJYE010000019.1 GCA_020636255.1 Lewinellaceae bacterium | reverse complement strand
CCAGCGAAACGCGCATGAGCGGCGATGACTACCTCACTTACCACTTCGAGCCGCTGCGCGATGTGCACCTGCGCTCGGCGGTAGAAGGCAATTTCGAGCCCAACGGCGACATCCGTTACATTTACCTGCTGAGCACGGTAGGCCTGCTGATCCTGTTCATCGGCATCACAACCTACGTGAACCTTACCACGGCATCCAGCATGGAGCGTGCAAAAGAGGTGGGCGTGCAGAAGGTGCTCGGGGCGGGCCGGCGGCAGCTGCTGCAACAGCATTTGGGCGAGGCCGGCATCCTTACGGCCATAGCGCTGCTGAGCGGGCTGATGATGGCGCCGCTGCTGTTGCCGGCCTTCAACCGGCTGTTCGGCAGCCCGCTGAGCGCCCAGGTGTTATGGCAGCCGGAATGGCTATTAGGCCTGCTGGTGCTGGGCCTGGCCATCACGCTGCTATCGGGCGCCTACCCGGCCTGGGCCGCATCGAAGTTCGACCCCATCGACACCCTGAAATCGGGGCCGGCGGCTTCCCACAGGGCGTCGGGTGGAAACTGGCTGCGCAGTTCGCTGGTCGTATTTCAGTTTGCCATCTCTGTCTTTTTGCTGGCAAGCACCATCATTCTGCAAGGGCAGATGGATTTCATCCGCCAGAAGAACCTGGGGTACGATAAAGGGCATGTACTGGCCCTGCCTACCGACGGGCAGGTCATTGAAAAGCTAAGTGCTTTCAAAAGCGAGTTCCTTCAAAACGACAAGGTGCATGCGGTGAGCCTCGCGTACGAAACCCCCACGCATATAGAGGGCGGATATAGCATCTCCAAAACCCTGTCGGATGAAAATGGGCAGCCCGTCAAGGCCCTTCCCGCCGATGAGGATTTCCTGGCCGCCATGGGTATCTCGCTTGCCGCCGGCAGCAATTTCACCCATCAGGATGTGGAAGCCGTACAGCGGATGTACCAGGGCGACACCACGGTGGTGCGCTCCATTCTGCTGAATGAAAAACAGGCCGCGGATTTCGACTGGACGCCGGAAGAAGCCGCCGGGCAATACGTCAACTTCAACGGCCGGAAATGTTTGGTCAAAGGCGTGGTGAAAGACTTCCATTTCGCGTCGCTGCACGAGCCCATTGGCAACCTCGTCATCTTTCCCGACACCTGGGGCAACGTGCTGCTGGTGAAGAGCTCGGGACAAGAGCTGGCGTCCACCCTGGCCTTCCTTTCGGAAAAATGGCGGCAGCTGGCGCCGCACCGCCCATTCAGCTACCACTTCCTGGACGAAGAGTTCGACACCATGTATCAGGCTGAGATCCAGAGCTCCAGGCTCGTTACCGCAGGCTGTGGGCTGGCCATTTTCCTGGCCTGCCTCGGCCTGTTCGGCCTGGCGGCCATCACGGTGGTGAACCGCACGAAAGAGATCGGCATCCGCAAAGTGCTGGGCGCCAGCGTAAGCGGCATCATCGGGCTGTTGTCGGCCGACTTCCTGAGGCTTGTACTGCTGGCGATCATGCTCGGCGCCCCGCTGGCCTATTATCTGATGGGGCAATGGTTGGCCGGCTTCACCTACCGCATCGACATACATTGGTGGATGATCGCTCTGGCCGGCGCCGGGGCCCTGCTGGTGGCCTTTATCACGATCAGTTTCCAGAGTGTCCGGGCAGCTCTGGCGAACCCCTCCGACTCATTGCGTAGCGAATAACCAATTAACGATCTGTCAATTACAACTAACACGGCCATGCTTCAAAACCATTTCAAGATCGCCTACCGCAGCCTCCGCTCCAACAAGCTCGTCTCCGGCATCAATATCGTCGGTTTGAGCATCGCCATCGGTTGTTGCATCGTGGTGTATTTGTTTTTGAAAAGCTACTTCTCACTCGACGACTTTCATGCGAACGCCAGCCGCATATTCATGGTGGAATATGTGGTGGAAAATAACGGCAAAGAAGAGATATACGGCCGCAGCCCCATGCCGGTCGGCCCGGCGCTGGCCGACAATTTCCCACAGGTGGAACGCGCCGTCCGCACTCAACTGACGGAGGCCAAGGTCTTCTCCGGCGAAGGGGTGTTCGATGAATTGCTCTACTTCGCCGACCCCGGTTATTTCGACATGTTCACTTTTCCGCTGGCCCAGGGCAGCCCGGCGGGGCTGTACGAGCCGGAGGGCGTCATCCTCAGCCATGAGGCGGCGCAGAAGTTTTTTCCGAATGAAAATGCGATGGGAAAGGCCATCACGGTGAGTTTTGGAGGAAAAATAAAAAAGGCGCTCACCGTGAAAGGGGTGGCTGCTCCTTTCCCCGGCAACACGGGCCTCCGCTTCGACCTGCTCATGGGTTTCGAGGCAGGCGTACCGCTCAAGCTGACAGAGCCGGGGAACTGGGCGGCCATGGCCCGCGCCACATTTGTGCAACTCAAACCCCATACGTCGGCAACCGATCTGGAAAAAGGCATGGCCCAATTCGTGGCGCAGCACAACGCCGCCGACCCCGGCCTGGCCATTCAGTCCTTTGTGCTGGACAACCTGAAGAACCCCAACCCCGGCGCCTACAAAGTCATCAACCGCCCCACCGAAGCGCCGCACCCCCTGGTGCCCGTCATATTTATAGGGGTGGCGTTGCTGCTGTTCGCTCTGTCCTGTTTCAACTATATCAATATCGCATTGGGGCAATCGGTACGGAGGCTCAAGGAAATAGGCGTGCGGAAAGCGGTCGGCGGCAGGAAGGGGCAACTGGTTCTGCAGTTCATGAGCGAAAACCTGTTGCTCTGCCTCATCGCGCTCGTGCTGGGCATAGCGTTCTCACAGGCGGTGCTCGTGCCCTATTTCAACTCCATCATGGTACAGAAGATCTCTTTTTCCCTCACGGACAACATCGGTATCTGGGTTTTCCTGCTGGGGCTGCTGGCCCTCACAGGCGTGGCGTCGGGGGCCTATCCGGCGCTTTATATCAGCTCTTTCCCAACGGTGTCCATCTTCCGTGGCAAGTCGTCGTTTTCCAGCAAAAGCAAATTGACACGGGCGTTAATGGGGCTCCAGTTTGTGTTCGCCTTCGGCACGGTCATCGCCGGAGTGCTGTTCTATTCGCTGGCGGGCGAGTGGAAAAAACAGTCGTGGGGCTACCAGCCCGAAGGCACATTGGTCGTGCGGCTCGACGAGGCGGGGCAGTTTGGCCTGTTGAAAAACGAGGCATTACAGAACCCTGACATCCAATACGTTGCCCCTGCCGCCAACCACGTGGGCGAGGCGCGCTGGCGCACTAAGGTCATGGTTGGGGACAAAGAAAAGGAAGTGGCCCGCTTCGAGGCCGGGGCAGGCTATTTTGAGGCGATGGGGCTGGAACTGGAGCAGGGCCGTTTCTTCGGCCCGGAGCGCAGGGCCGAGGATGGCCTATCGGTTGTCGTCAACCAACAGTTCGTGAAAGAAAGCGGCTTGCAGAGCCCCATAGGCCAGCAGATCCGTGCGAATGGCCAGGCATATAGCATCGTAGGTGTGGTGCATGATTTCAAAATGGCGCCCACCGGCGTAATGAAACCTGCTGTTTTTTACCTGTCCGATGAAACAGCTTCGGCCTACCTGGCCCTGCGTTACGCTCCCGGCACCGGCGAAAAAACGGAAGCCTACATGAAAGCGGCATGGGCTAAACTCGATAGCGGCACTCCATTCAGTGCTTTCCACCAAAACCTCGTATTCGATAGTTTTTTCCATGAATTCAACACCGTCGCCACGCTGTTCGGCTATATCGCCGGGCTGGCCCTGTTCATCTCCTGCATGGGCCTTTTCGGCCTCGCTTCGCAAAACTATGCTGCGCGCCTGAAGGAGTCCAGCATCCGCAAGGTGCTGGGCGCAACGGCACGTGAGATCATCCTGAGCGCCAACCGCGGCTTCCTTGCGCTGCTGCTCGTAGCCAGCATCGTGGCGACGGGTATCTGCTTCGGCGGTTTCCAGCTCATGGCCCGGCAGACAGCGGAGTTTATCGGCGATGCCCGTCCGGGGTTCAGCGCCTACCTGCTGGCCAATCTGCTGGTGTTTGCTGTAGCAGCGCTGGCGGTGAGCTGGCAGTCGTATAAGCTGGCAAGGGTGGCGCCGGGGGAAACCTTGCGAAACGAGTGAACAAATAAGCAGTATTCAAATCGAACATAATGTTTCCGAACTACTTAAAGATCGCCATACGCCATATCCGTCAAAACGGGCACATTTCCCTCATCAACATCGCCGGGTTGGCCATTGGTATCGCCACCTGCCTCGTCATCATGCTGTTCGTGCAGCACGAGTTGTCGTTCGACCGCTACAATGAGAAGGCCGGCCGCATCGTGCGGGTGACGTTCAACGCTGACATCCAGGGTGAGAAAATAAACGAAGCGACCGTGATGCCGCCTGTGGCGCAGACGCTCAAAACAGCGTTTCCGGAGGTGGAAGATGCCACCCGCCTGCGGTACATCGGAAAGCCGTTGCTGGAAATGAACGGCGAAATGTACCGGGATGTGGCGGTCTCGTATGCCGATGCCAATGTATTCGATGTGTTTACGTTCCCGCTGTTGGAGGGCCGGGCCGCTTCGGCCTTGTCGCAGCCGCATACTGCCGTCATTTCCGAGGCGATTGCGGAGCGTTTTTTCGGGAAACAACCGGCTATCGGCAAAACGCTGACGTTCATAGGCTGGGATACCCCCTACCAGGTGACGGGAGTGATGAAGAACATACCCGAAACCTCCCATTTTCACCTCGACATCCTGGCCTCCATGGCAGGGCTGCCGGAAGCTCAGAGCCCAACGTGGATGAACTCCAATTTTTACACCTACCTGCTGCTGGCCAAAGGCGCCGATCACCGGCAATTGGAAGGCAAACTGCCCGCTATCATTGAAAAACACCTCGGCCCGCAACTGAAAGAAGGGCTTGGCATGTCCTTCGAGGATTTCACCAGCAAAGGAAATCGTCTGGCGTTGAAACTTCAACCGCTCACCGACATTTACCTGCACTCGCCGCAGGGGTTGAGCAGTGAGTTTTCGGCTTCCGGCGACGCCCGGTACGTATACATCTTTGGGGCGATCGCCCTGTTCATGCTGCTCATCGCCTGCATCAATTTTATGAACCTGAGCACCGCCGGAGCATCCAAACGGGCAAAGGAGGTGGGCGTGCGAAAAGTCGTCGGGTCGGGGAAAGGCGAATTGATCCGGCAGTTCCTCACGGAGTCGGTGCTATTGGCATTGGTAAGCCTGGCGATCGGGCTTGTACTGGCAGAGCTGGCCCTTCCGTTTTTCAATCAGATAGCTGAGAAAAAGCTGCATTTTGACTACTTCGCCACGCCCTGGTTGCTTCCCGCCCTGCTGCTGTTCGGCGTTTTTACAGGTATTGTGGCAGGGAGCTACCCGGCCTTTTTCCTCTCCGCTTTCAAGCCGCAAACGGTGCTCAAGGGACAGGCGGACATGGGCCGCAAAAGCCTCGGCCTGCGCAATGGGCTGGTCGTGTTCCAGTTCATACTGTCCATCACGCTGATGGCCTGCACGGCAGTGGTATGGAAGCAACTGCATTTCATTCAAAACGCCAAGCTCGGCTACGACCACGAGGCCGTTTTGGCCGTGCCGAACCTCTGGGCGCTCGGCGAAAATGAGCCGGCATTCCGCCAGCACATCGCCCAGGACCGGCGGGTGCGCAGTGTAAGCTACTCCGGCTACATCCCTGCCGGGGAAAGCTGGAGCAACAACATGTTCTTCGCCCCCGGCCACGACCCCACCCAAACCATCAAAACCCTGCGCTACGACGTGGACGAGCAGTACATCCCCACATTGGGCATGAAGCTCGCCGAAGGGCGCAATTTCATGCCGGGGCAGGCTTCCGATTCCTCCGCTATCATCGTCAACCAGGCCGCCGTAAAGGCTTTTGGCTGGGCGGACGGAGCTATCGGCCACACGGTCACCACTTCTTTCAAAAAAGACGAAAGCCGCAAACAATACAGCGTCATCGGTGTGGTGCAGGATTTTCATTTCAAATCCTTCCACGAGCGCATTTCCCCTCTTGTGATGGTACTCGGCCCCAACAACGGCGCTGCCCTGATGAAAGTAGACCTCGCCGAAGTGCCCGGCCTGCTCGCCAGCCTCGGCAGCGCGTGGAAAAACGCCGCCGCCGAACAGGCTTTCGACTACTCCTTCCTCGATGAACGCATTTACAACACCTATCAGTCCGAACGCCGTACCGGCGCCGCGCTGGGCTTATTTGCCGGGCTTACGGTTTTTGTGGCCTGCCTGGGATTGCTCGGCCTGGCCATTTTCGCCGCCAGCCAGCGCACCAAAGAGATCGGCATCCGAAAAATACTCGGCGCCACCACGACGAGCATCGTTAGCCTGTTGTCAAAAGACTTTCTGAAACTGGTGCTCATCGCCCTGGCCATCGCCTGCCCGCTGGCCTATTATTTCATGGATAAATGGCTGCAGGACTTCGCCTACCGCATTGATATTCAATGGTGGGTGTTTGCATTGGCGGGTGTGGTGGCCGTCGGTGTGGCGTTTCTGACGGTGAGCTTCCAGAGCGTCAAAGCGGCGCTGGCGAACCCGGTGAAGAGCTTGCGAAGCGAATAAGAACAAATAGGTATGTTTCAAAATTACATCAAGTCGGCCTTCAGGTCATTGTTACGGGATAAAACAAGCGCAGCCATCAACATCTTTGGGCTGACCTTCGCCCTTGCGGGGGTGCTGTTCATCCTTTTTTTTATAAAAAGTGAGTTGAGCACCGACAGTTTCCATCCTCATGCCGGGCGGCTCTATCGCCTCACCCAGCAGGCCACCCGCAACGGGCAATCCATCCCACTCGCTACGACTCCGCCCCCGATGGGGCCTGCCATTGAAAAAGAATTGCCGGAAATCGAGAAAACCGTGCGGCTTCGTTACTCCGACGATAGCCGCCTAAGCTATGGCGGCCAGGCCTATTACGAAGAGGGGCTTTGGTATGCCGACAGCGCTTTTTTCCAGCTTTTTGGCTTCCAACTGGCATTAGGCGACCCTGCTTCCGCGCTCAACGAGCCAAATACGGCCGTCATTACCCCGGAATTGGCGTTAAAATATTTTGGAGACGAAAACCCACTCGGCAAGGCCCTGCTTCTTGGCGACGATACGCCCTTGAAGATAACAGGGGTGTTAAAGGAAAGCCCCCGCCATAGCCACCTCACTTTTAACCTGCTGGCCTCATTTTCCACATTTCGGGTGCCTCCCGGATACCCTGTTGACATGAACAGCTGGGCGTGGGGCGGTTTCCTCACCTATGTTTTGCTGAAAGAAGATGCAACGTTTGCTGAAGTAGAAGAAAAACTGCCCTCTTTCATTGCCTCTAAATACGAACCCGAATTGGCGGCCGTCACGGAACTGCACCTGCAGAGCATGCACGATTGCTATTTCAACTCAGGCGGCATGTACGGCGTTAACCGCAACCGTACCGGCAACCTCGCTTATGTCCGGGGGTTGGGTATCGTGGCAGTGTTGATCTTATTGGTAGCGGCATTTAATTTCACCAACCTCAGCCTCGCCCGGGGTGTGCGGCGGGCAAAGGAAGTGGGCCTACGCAAAGTGCTCGGAGCAAACCAATCGGGGCTGGCACTGCTTTTCCTTTCCGAGGCGGTGTTGCTGTCGGCCATTGCCTTGTGCGGAGGGGTAATTCTGTTTTTTACAGGAAAAGAACTGCTCGAAGGCCGGCTCAACTGGGACATGGATATACAGCCCTCCGGACTCTTGTTTTACCTGCCTGTGTTCGCCGGCCTCATTTTGCTCACCGGCCTGGCCGCCGGCTGGTTCCCCGCTTATCTTTTTTCCAAGAACAAAGCCGTACAGGCATTAAAAGGCGAGGTAAAAACAGGAACAGCGGGCAACAATTTGCGCCGCTGGCTGGTCGGGGCGCAGTTTTTTATGATGACAACCCTTATAGCAGGGGCTTTCATCGTGAAACAACAGATGGATTTTATGCAAAACACGGACCTTGGCTTCGACCGGGAGCAGGTAGTGGCCTTGCAACTGCTCGACGAGCGTTTCCCTGAATATTATCCGCGGGTTCGCCAGCGCTTGTTACAAAACCCAAATGTCGTCAGTGTGAGTGCCGGCGACGCGTTCTCCGGCAACAACGGTTCGCAGCCCATTATGCAACCCGGCGTGGAAACGCAGGAGGCCACCCAGATGGACATACTCGGGGCCTATTTCGGTTATTTCGAAACCATCGGTGTGGAGATGGCCGAGGGCCGGGAATTCCTCGAAACTTTCCCAAATGACACGACAACGGGCGTGATTTTGAACGAAACTGCCGTGCGTAAGCTCGGCTGGGAACAGCCCATCGGGCAGCGTATCCAGGTCGGCGATCTCAAGCCCGACGGCGTCGTGGTGGGTGTAGTAAAGGATTTCCACTACCGCTCGCTGCATGAGCCTATCAAACCGCTCGCAATTTTTGTCCCGGCCGTCATGAGCCAGGTCATTGTACGCCTGCGTCCCGGCGACGCAGCCTCCGCCATTGCTTCCCTTCGCAACGACTGGGAGGCCATCCTCCCGAACTTGCCTTTCGACCTGCAACTGCTCGACGAACGCCTGCAACACCGTTACATCGCCGACCGAAGTTTTTCATGGTTGGTTTATCTTTTCACGGGTTTTACACTGGCCATTGCGGCTTTGGGGTTATACGGCCTGGCGAGCATTTTACTGGGCTTCCGGGTCCGGGAAATTGGCATCCGCAAGGTGTTGGGGGCAAGCGTTTCGGGCATCGTCAGCCTGCTCTCCATGGAGTTCCTGAAGCTGGTCTTTGCAGCTTGCGTCGCAGCGACTCCAGTGGCCTATTATTTCATGGATAAATGGCTGCAGGATTTCGCCTACCGCATTGATATCCAATGGTGGGTGTTTGCATTGGCGGGTGTGGTGGCCGTCGGTGTGGCGTTTTTGACGGTGAGCTTCCAGAGCGTCAAAGCGGCGCTGGCGAACCCGGTGGAATCATTGCGTAACGATTAAGAGCTTGTTTGGAGGCCGCCCTTCAACCATAAAACCATGGTAACTATTCAGCATCACGGTGATTTGCGGCCTGAAGCAAGATTTTGTAATCCGCCCGGGGCTGTCTCAAAAGTATGGAATTGAAAAATAGCGCCAAATCATGTTTCGCCGCCTGGCCTAGCCCTTCTGGCTCCCCAAAGGGGAGAACCGGCCAGGCGGCGATAAACAGCATATTATTTGGCTTCGATGTTTTTATTTTGACTTGTGAGACAGCCCCAATGAGAAGGGGTTAGACAAGAAAAATCCTACAAAATTTTGCTTCAGGAGCATTTTAGGCCGCTGCTGATAGTTACAAACCATGTAGTTTTTTAGCAACAATTGACAAGGCCCAAACCCTTCCAAACCCTTATTTTGCCTGTTGGAATGGCCCATTATTCCCATTAGAGCCGCCATTTCTGCTAAAAAGGGATAATTACACACACTAAAAATCCGCCGGCTATGAAATCTACCCGACTAAAATGGGCCGTACTGGCCACAACACTTTTATTTGCTGCCGGGGCGCCCGCCCAATCCGAGATCGAAGTTTTCGTCAATAGCAGGGGCACCAATGCGATCAAAAAATACGATGAGCACGGCAATTACCTCGGCGACTTCATCAGCCCGGGCTCCGGTGGGCTCATCGCCCCGGAAGATATCGTGTTCCACCCCGACGGGACGATGCTGGTCACGGGGGCAGGCAATACGGCCATCAAAAGATATGATGGCCAAACCGGCGCCTATATGGGCAATTTCTCCTCGGGTTATGTCCTGCAGACCCCCTCAAAAATGTCGATCGGCTGGGACAGCATGCTCTACGTTACGCAATGGGGCACTACCCAGAACAAGGTCGTCCGCTTCGGGCTGGACGGGCACTTCGTCGACGAGTTCACCGAAACGCCGACGCCTAATGGGCTGGGGCACGTATGGGACAGCGACAAAAACTTTTACATCTCCGTATACGGTAACGGTGGCAACGGCACCGTTCAGAAATTCGATTCGGCAGGGCACAGCCTCGGCACTTTCATCAATACCAGCATCCTGCAAGGCCCTACCGATATCTGGTTCGACAACAATGGCGACATGCTGGTTGAGGATTGGACGGTGGGCAGGGTCCTTCGATACAGCTCAAACGGCCAATACGTTGGCGTGTTCGTTAACGGCCTGTCCAACCCCGAAGGCATTGCCTTCCTGCCCAACGGGAACCTACTGATCGGCGACTGGGGCGAGGACGCCGTGCACCTGATCGACAGTACCGGCCAGGTGTTGGGCTATTTCACAAGCGGCAACGGCCTGATGGACCCCAACAACGTAGCAGTGCGCGTGACGGAGCCCGTCTCCCCGGCAAAGGAAGAAAGGGCCGTCAAAGACCTGGCTGTTTCCCCAAATCCTGCCAGCAATGTTATTTTTCTGAAAATAGATGCCGGAGATTTCCTGGCCGAACTCTTCGATGAAACCGGGAATCTCGTCCTATCAGAAAAAAATAGCACAGCGCTGAATGTAAGCCACTTGCCATCAGGAATTTACACCCTTAAAACAACTAAAACCCCTTCCGGCGAGGCCGGCGTAAAAAGGGTTGCGATCGTGCATTGAACCGTTAAAGCCAAAGCTATGGCCTCCCGTTTATCATCCTTTTTTGCACTCCTTTTTATGGTTTCAAACCCGCTTTCAGGGCAAGTGAACAAACAGAGCCTGGCCCCCTCCCCTTTCGCTACTGTCCACCCCGCCATGCAGGCCTGGGAAGATTATTTTGAAGCGCACTATTTCAGCAAAGGCATACCTTTCGACTCGGTATGCAGGGAAGGCACGGGCTACCTGCCCTATCTGCGGGAGCGCCATTTTTACGACCTCCGCAAAGACTACCGGGGCGAGGTGGACATGAGCAAACGCTGGGAGATTTTTAAGAATATACGATCCGCCACACTGACCCGTAGCGGCCCGGAGCCTGCCGCCGACTGGCAGCCGCTGGGCCCGAACAAGATGGAAGGCCAGGGCGGGCGCATGATCTCCCATGCTTTTGAGCCAGGCAATTCACAGGCCATCTGGGCAGGTTCGGCAAGCGGCGGGTTGTGGTTCACCGAAAACGGCGGCGATTCATGGCAACCTATGGCCAGCCAAATTCCCTCGACAGGCATTGGGGCGGTAGCAACCAACCCGCTGAACCCCAAATCCCTGCTCATCGGCACCGGCGAAGGCTTCGGGCAGGATTACTATTTCACCCGGCCGGGCATCGGCCTGTTCAAGTCCACCGACCGGGGGCTGCTCTGGCAGCAGACAGATTTCGACTACCTGCCTACGGCCAGGGTTTCCGCTTTTAAAATCGTATGGAGCTACGCCGACACCAATATCGTCTGGCTTGGCGCTACCAACGGCCTATGGAAAAGCACCGATGCCGGGCTGACGTGGGTGATGAAACTCGGCGACGGCACGAACCAGCAAAATTTCAATTGTTCCGACATCATCCAGCACCCCGACAGCCCCGACACGCTTTATTCCGCCATCACCGCAAGCGGCGTCTGGCGCAGCACCGACGGCGGAGAAAACTGGTCGATACTGAACGGCGGGCTGCCCACGACGGACATCCATTTTATAAAAATCAGCCTGTGCAGGAACCAGCCCAATGTGCTGTATACTTCGATAGCAGGGGCATGGGACAGCAATTTTGGGTTGAAAGGCTTGTACCGCACCGACGATGGCGGCGACACCTGGGTTAAAATCGAAAATGCACCTAATGCCTTCTGCCAGCCGGGCAACCCCAATTCCTGCCAGGGATGGTACGACAACATCGTTGCCGTTTCCCCCGATGACCCGGATGTGGTCTGGCTCGGCGGCGTCACCCTTTGGCGCAGCCAGAACGGCGGGCAAAACTGGACGCAACGTGATCGCCTCACCTGTCCGAGCTGCCCCG
Source organism: Lewinellaceae bacterium (assembly GCA_020636255.1). Classification (GTDB taxonomy): domain Bacteria; phylum Bacteroidota; class Bacteroidia; order Chitinophagales; family Saprospiraceae; genus JACJYE01. The sequence goes on along the minus strand of JACJYE010000019.1, from coordinate 54,080 downwards.
AACCGCCCCCTTGCCGTACCTACGTTGACCAGCACGACTTCGCTTTCGACCCCGAAAACTCCTCCACGCTCTACGCCTTCAACGATGGCGGTATTGCCAAAAGCACCGACGGCGGCGACTGCTGGCAACATAAAAACGAAGGCTTGATGACCGGGCAACTCAATTCTATTGCCTCCGGCCGCAGCGACATCGGCACGGTCATAGCCGGTACGCAGGACCATGGGCTGCAGGGCATAAAGTTATCCGAGAATACAGGGCTGGAATGGGATCGATGGGATTTCCTGGATGGCACAGACGTGGAGGTACACGGCACAAATGCCAACATACTATATGGTGGATGGATAAACGGCACGTATCGGCGTACCAGCGGTGGTGTCCACACCCATGCCGCCCAAATTACTAACGGCATCAACCTCTCGGAAAACGGCGGCTTCTACTGGGCTGCCCTGGCGAAGCACCCAGATGACCAGTTCACGCTGCTCGGCGCTACTCGTCAGAAGCTGTATAAAACAGTAAATGGCGGGGGGCTTTGGACGCCTGTTGCCAACATCACGGGCCCTTATGTGTTCGAGTTCGACCAGGCCGACCCCAGCTTCGCCTACGCCGCAGCGTGGAATAACAGCGGTGCATTTTCCTTTTGGAAAAGCGAAAACGGCGGCGACACCTGGGCACAAACGGCCAACGCTCCCGGCTGGCGGGTGACGAGCCTGAAAAGCAGCCCTTTGCAGGCAGGGCTTATTTACGCCTGCCGCAACAGCATTAACCCCAACCAGCCCCATATCTACAGATCAGAAGATTTTGGTGAAACATGGACGCCCATCCAGGGCAACCTGCCCGACTTGCCTGTGAGCGCTGTCGCCGTGCATCATTTCGTGCCGGGCGTAGTGTTCGCTGCTACCGACCTCGGCGTGTTCATCACCTGCGACGACGGCGAAACGTGGACGGAGTACAACGACAACCTGCCCGTCAGTTTCACCACCGATATAGAGTTCAACCCTGTTGACACGACGCTGCGCATCGCTACTTATGGCAGGGGCGCCTGGATAACGAAAGCATGGATGCCGGATCCCTCCTCAACGGAAGAACCTGGCAACGGAACGGGCTATGGCATCACGTCCATTTCACCCAATCCCGCCGGCGAAGCTGTCCGAATTCAATATTTTTTGGAAAAAACGGCAGGCGTCCGGCTGGATGTGGTGAATATTATGGGGCAAAAGGTTGCGTCGCTTTTTTCGGGAAAACAACAGGCAGGACAGCATGAGGTGATATGGGATGGCCTGGCAGCCAATGGTTTTCGGGCGCAGACGGGGGTGTACTTCGTGCGGCTGGCGGTAGGGAGCGGAGCTGTGGCCGGCCGGGTGGCCTGGCGCTAGCAAGAAAAGCCAGGCCCGGGCCCCATCTCCCGTGCCACTTTCGCCAGATAACCATGTCTTTGTTTACATCATAATACGGGGAAACGATGAGACACTGCCGCTACCTGCTGCCTTGGGCAGTAGTTCTGTTCTGCCTTTCCACGTCGCATGCCCAAACCATGGACAAGCCTTTTGACGGCTTGTACCTGGGCGCCAACGCCGGTTCACAGAACCTCTTCGGTGGCTCTTTCGTGGACGGCGTGGACGTGCTGGCGCAGGAGTCGCGCTTCGTGGCAGAACTGTTCGCCGGCTTTCGCAAGCAATTTTGGAAGAGCAGGTTGCTTGCCGGAGCAGAAGTTCAAATCGGTTTCACCGACGGCGCCCTGATGCACCATGACCCTTCTAAACCGCTGACAATCAATTATAAAAACAGCTTTCAAAACGGCTACGGGTTGACACTTGGGGCTGCTTTTTTCAAAAAGAGGAACCTGTCGGCCTACGCCTACGCCTTTGAGACGAAGCGGAAATTCGACGTATCCATCCGGGATGCCTTCGGCACTTATAAACAAAAAGACGAACAAGGCATGCTCAAATATGGACTGGGGCTGGAGGCAAAGATCTGGCGCGGGCTGCACGCACGTACCACGCTTGGCAGGCAACGGGTGGATTTCGGAGATTTGGAAACGAACATTGATGTGGACGATAAATGGGATTTTACAGCAGGCGTGGCCTGGCAATTTCACATAAAACTCAAGCAATGAATAGATGGATCTTCTTCTTTGCGCTGTCGAATTGGGCAGGCTACACCGCTGCGGCTGAACAGAAAACAAGGCCTTCCGCTGCTATTCTGCCAGCTATACTAAAATTGAGGTGCCTCATTCCCCTTATTGCTCTTTTATATACCCAGGCGGCCGCCTGTCAGGGCTCACAGCCGCCGATGACGCCTGAGCAACTGGGCAGCCGCTTCGTGCAAGCCATCAACTCGACAGATGCAGTCTTGCAGGAAGATATTTCAAAAGAGGTGTACGCCCCGGCTACGCTCGAAAAGATGGGCCTGGAGCGTATCGTTGCCCATTTCCAGAAGCTTCACGAAGCTTTCGCCCCGCTCGAATACCACCACAGCGAGCGGCTGGAGTTCCCGAAACCCAGCGGCACGACCTACGTCCTGCATGTGTATGCACGTAAACAGGGCGAGGTGATGTGGAGCGATTTTCAGTTTTACCTCGAAACGACTCCGCCATACCGCATCGGCCAGATGGTGTTTGTTGCGGAGGCCGCCGAGCCGATCGCCTTGCCTAACGGCAGTATCGAACAACAGGAAACGCTCGATTGGCTGGACGGCTACATCGAAAAACTGGAGCGCGAGAACGGCCTCTCCGGCAGCATCCTTATCGCAAAAGGCGACAAGGTGGTCTTTGAAAAATACTGGGGCTTCGCCGATATTGAAAACGGCAGGAAGATCGATGCAGAGGCCTTGTTCGGCCTGGCTTCGGGCAGCAAGATGTTCACCGCCACAGCCATCGTGCAGCTGATGGAGCAGGGCAAATTGAAGCTGACGGATAAACTCACGGATTACTTCCCGGATTTTCCGAACCAGGCCTGGGCGGAACGGGTTACGCTGAAAAACCTGCTCTCCCACACGTCCGGCATCGCCGAATACTGGACGCAGGAGAACGAGCCTGCCATGCTCCGGTTCGAGAATTGGCACGAGTATTTGCCTTTGATCTACAAAGAGGGTTTCCGGTTTGAGCCGGGCACAGAATCGTACTACTCCAACTCCAATTTCATGCTGCTCGGCGCCATTGTCGAGAAGGTGAGCGGGCAGGATTATTACCAGTACATCGGGGAAAACATCCTGAAAAAAGCGGGTATGGCGCATAGCGGCTACTTCAGCCATACCGATACCAGCCTTCCGCTCGTCGTCCCCTATGCCCGAAAGGAAGGCGGCGGCTGGCAGAACAACCGGCCAAAACAATTCCGGAGAGGCTCGCCCGCCGGGGGCTGTTACGCCAACGCCGCCGATATGTTGCTTTTCTGCAAAGCACTGAAAAACCATCAATTAGTTAGCACAGAAGGCCTGAAACTCATGGCCACCGACTGGACGGTGGGCGTGAAGGATGCGCAACCATACGGCCTGGGGCTCATCCTCGAACAATATGGACAGGAGGCAAGTTACGGGCACGGCGGTACGGCCGGCGGGGTGAATTTCGAATTCCGATACTTCCCCCGTATGGACATTGCGCTGCTCGTTTTCAACAACCAGAACAACGGTGCTTACGATGACCTCAAGCGAAATGCGCTGAAGCTGATTTCGGGGGTGAGATAATAGGCCTATCGGAATGTTGTTGATTTGATGTTGTCAAATTTAAATCACCTGTAATGAAAAAGATCTTTACCCTACTGCCCGCACTACTCATTATCTCCCAATTATTCACCCAGAACAGCCTCACCTCTGCTGACTGGCAGGCCGACCTGGATTTTCTGAAAAAGGCCGTACACGATGACTACCCCTTCCTCTTTAAGAAGATCACAGCAGCGGAATGGGATGCAGAAGTGGACAAGCTGTACAAGGCCATTCCCACCATGCAACAGCACGAGATCATCGCGGGATTCGGGCGCATCGTCGCTTCCTTCAAATATGGGCATACCGCCATGGGCTGGGGGCACATCCCCATTCAATCGCACCTCGTACCGCTCAACCTGTACTGGTTCAGCGACGGCATCTATGTGGAGGGCTGCCGGAAGGACTATGCGGAAACGCTCGGCGCCAGGTTGCTGAAAGTGGAAGGCATACCCGTTGAAAAGGCCCTGGAAGCCGTCCGCCCGCTAACCTCTGTGGAGAACGAGCAGTTCTTCAAAGCTTATGGCCTCGACATGCTGCTGGCGCCGGAGGCCCTCCATGCGCAGGGCGTCACCAGGTCTCTGAAAAAAACCATCACCCTCACGCTGGAGCGGGACGGCAAGGTTATCGAAAAGGCCTTCGATACTATAGAGGCCACCCGCCTCCCCCGCAGTTACAGCCTCATCACACCGGGCGACGAATGGCTGAGCGTGCGCGATCAGAGCGCCACACCGCTCTATCTGAAAAATCTTGACAAGATCTATTACTTCGAATACCTGCCGGAGTACAAAACGGTGTATGTGCGCCACAGCCAGATCCAGGATGAAAATGACGACCCCATCCCGGCCTTCTACGAGCGGGTGTTCGATTTCATCGAAAAGAACGATGTTGAAAAGCTCGTGTTGGATGTGCGGCTCAACGGCGGCGGCAACAATTACAAGAACAAGCCCGTCGTAACGGGGCTTATCCGCTGTGATAAGATCAACCAGCCCGGCAAGCTGATCGTCATTCTGGGGCGGCGCACCTTCTCCGCCTGCCAGAACCTCGTCAACGAGATCGACACCTATACCAACGCTATCTTCGTCGGTGAGCCCACTTCCGAGAACATCAATTTTTACGGCGACAACCAGCGGGTGGAACTGCCCAACAGCAAGATCCCCGTCTTCCTCTCCTTTGCCTGGTGGCAGGATAAACCCCAGTGGGAGAACGCCGACTGGCTGGCCCCCGATATCGCTGTGGAGATGAGCTTCAACGATTACCGTTCCAACCGCGACCCCGTGCTCGAAACGGCATTGAACATCACATCCGACGGGCTGATTGCCGACCCCATGGCGTATCTTAAAGAGCTCTTCATGGCTAAAAAAATGGGCGAGCTGAAATCGGAAGCCGCAAGGATGATAGCCGACCCCCGGTATAAGTTCACCAATTTTGAAGGCCAGCTGAATGATGCGGGCTACAACCTCATGCGCAGCGGGCAGATGGACGCTGCTTTTTCCGTTTTCCAACTGAATACGGAGCTGTTCCCCGGCTCCGCCAACGCCTGGGACAGCTTCGGCGAGGTGAACTGGAAGATCGGGAAAAAGGAGGAAGCCATCCGCTTGTACAACAAGGCCATAACACTCGACCCCGATGGCAGTGTGGGCGACAACGCCAGGAACATGCTGAAACAAATACAGGGCTCGAAATAAAACACCTCATTCCATGTTTAGGAGTTATCTGCGCACCGCCGCGCGAAACCTACTGAAACACAAGGGCTTTACCACCCTTAACATCCTGGGGCTGGCCATCGGGTCGGCCGTATTCCTGCTGATCGCCCAGTACGTGAAATTCGAACGCAGCTACGAGGCTTTCATTCCCGGCGCCGACAATATTTACCGCTTAAAGCTGGAGCGCTACCAGAACGGCGAGCTGCTGATCGCCACGGCGGAGAACGTGCCTGGCGCCGGCCCGGCACTACTGGCCGAATGTCCCGAAGTGGAAGCCTATGCCCGGCTTTACAACCTCGGCTACAAGAACAACCTCATCATTACCAACGAAGAAGCGCAACCCGAGCCCATCGCTTTCAAGCACCGTCACTTCCTCTACGCCGATTCGGCCTTCCTGCCGATGATGGGCTACGAGATGGTGTCGGGCGACCCCGCCACCGCCCTGGCCGAGCCGCTGACGGCCGTCATTTCGGAAGCATACGCAGAAAAATATTTCGGCGCTCAGGGCCCCATGGGCCGTCGCCTGCACATGCAGGATGACGACTTCAACGACGAGACCGTGCAGGTGACGGGGGTTTTCAAAAACCTTCCTCAGAACACCCACCTGAAGTTCGACGTGCTCTTTTCGTACAAAACCCTGCTCAGCCGGGGCGACTGGGCGCCGGCGCGGTACAATACGGCCTGGGGCCGCAATGACATGTATACCTTCGTAAAGCTGAAACCCGGCGCCCAAGCCGCAGCGCTGGAAGCCAGGTTCCCGGCCATCATCGAAAAGTACAACCCCCAGCTGGCGGAGAACAACCGAAAGGACGTCATCACTCTTCAGCCTCTGCGCAGCATCCACCTGTACTCCAACCTGGCAGAAGAGCCCGAGCCCAATGGCGATGGGCGCATCGTCCTGTTCATGTCTGTCATAGGCCTGCTGGTGCTGGTGATCGCCTGGATCAACTACGTCAACCTTTCCACGGCGCGGGCGCTGGAACGGGCCCGGGAGGTCGGGGTGCGCAAAGCTACGGGTGCTGCAAAGGGGCAGTTGATCGGGCAGTTCCTCATCGAGTCGGCACTGGCCAACCTGATCGCAACGGTGCTGGCGTTCGCACTGGCCCTGCTTTCGTTCCGCGGGTTCAACCAGCTGGCAGGCCTGCAACTGAGCTTATCCTACCTGGTGCAGCCCTGGGCCCTGGGGCTGCTGGCGGTTATCTGGCTGGCCGGCACCTTCCTGTCGGGCCTGTACCCGGCCTGGGTGCTGTCTTCCTTCCAGCCCGTGGCCGTGCTGAAAGGGCAGTTTAAAAATACGGCCAGGGGGCTGGTGCTCCGCCAGGCCCTGGTGACCCTGCAATTTGCCGCTTCCATAGCCCTCATCGCCGGGGCCATCATCATCTACCGGCAGCTGAGCTATATGCTGGGCCAGGACATTGGCATGAACATCAACCAGGTGCTGGTGGTGGAAAGGCCCGGTATCGTGCCCCGGGGCCATGACGCACGCAACTCCGCCATCGACGTCTTCCGTTCTGAACTGGCCAAACAGCCGGGCATTTACGGGCCGGCATCCTCTGTAACGGTGCCGGGCAAGCAACGGGAGTACAAGGCTGCCGTCAAGCGCATGGGCGCCCCCGACGACGAGTCCGCCACCCTGCGCTTCAACAGCATGGACTACCATTTTATGGATATTTTCGACATGAAACTGCTGGCCGGGCGGGCCTTTTCGCCCGACTTCCCCCACGACCCCGATACGAGCTGCATCATCACCCAGTCGGCCGTCCGCATGCTGGGCTTTGACGAACCGGAAGATGCGGTCGGGCAAACGCTCTCCATTCCCGGCTTCCAGTGGAACCCCATCGTGGCCGGCGTTGTGAACGACTATCACCAGGTATCGCTGAAAAATGCGATGGAGCCCACGGTTTTTTACTGCTCGCCCTATTCCGGCGAATTCTTCTCCATGCGGTTAACGAACCCCGATATACCCGGAACCATCTCGCATATCCGGCAGGCCTGGGCCCGGGCATTCCCCGGCAACCCCTTCGATTATTTTTTCCTCGACGACTACTTCGCCGCCCAATACGACAACGAGCAGCGTTTCGGCAGCTTAGCCCTCGTTTTTGCCCTGCTCGCCATCCTGATCGGCTGCCTGGGGCTGTTCGGGCTCAGCGGTTACGCCATCGCTCAGCGCACCAAGGAGATCGGTATCCGAAAAGTGCTGGGCGCCAGCACAAGTGGTATCGTAGGCCTGTTATCCAGGGACTTCCTGAAGCTGGTGGCCGTATCCATCCTGATCGCTTCCCCACTGGCTTACTACTTCATGGAACAATGGCTTCGCGATTTCGCTTACCGCATCAATATCTCCCTTTGGGTGTTCGCCCTTGCCGGCATGATCGCCGTTGCCATAGCCCTGCTGGCCGTGAGCTTCCAAAGTATCCGCGCCGCCCTGGCAAACCCGGTGGAGGCCCTGCGTAGTGAGTGAATGGTGAAGGCTGCCCGTTGAATGGTTGAGCGCAGTGAAGGGACTGTTCAAAGTCTCAGGGTTTCAGGGGATTGTTCAAAGTTGCAGGTTTCACGTTAAAAGTTGGCCCATCTCGCGTCACACCGTCCCACCTCACCTTGGGCCAACGGCCAATCAGCCATTTCGGCATTCAATGCACGGCGGCTGAATAGTTCTTCCCGGCGGCGTCGATGTATTCCGCCTGTTTCTTTTCCCATTTTTTCCTGATGCCGGTGCTGTAGTTGAGGTACAGTTTGCCATCGACAATGCTCCATGCCTCAGGGTCGATCTTTGCGGGGTAGCCCTGGGCCCAGCCATAGGCGCACCAGCCGCCGTATTGCGGGGCGTATCGTTCGGGCTTTTCGGCAAAAAGCTCGCGGTTGTCTTTGGAAGCGAAATGCCAGATAGCGCCTTCCCATTCGAAAGTGATGCCCGGCAGGCCCTTCACGGGCTGGTGGCGGGTAAAATAGGCCACGGGGTCATAGCCGTCGATAGCGCCGGCCCTGGTGCTGAAGACGGCGGCTCCACTCCTCTCCTGGCCTGCGGCGCTGATTGCGAGGAACATCAGTAAAAAAGCTAAAACGGGGTCTTTCATGCTGTTTGGCTTTTTCTCCATACAACCAATGAAACGCCGCCTGGTTGGCAACATGAGGCCTTGCAGGCCCTTACTGTCCGTGCCCCAACATTACAGGCAGAAATTTATAGCTCCAAATACTATATTGCTGTCACATAGGGGCATTGCTCCCTTTCGGCCATCATAAACAAAAAACCATGCCGAAGCCGATCCTGCCTATCGCCCTGATTTTCCTGTTCTCAGCTCCCTCCCTTCCCGCACAGCAACCCCTCAACCTCGGGTTCGAGCGCCTGAGCATAGAAGGCCCTGCCCGCCCCTGGGGCTGGGCGGTGTTCATGCGGCCGGAAGGCACGACAGCTGCGCTCGACAGCACGGAAGCCTACAGCGGGCGTTACAGCCTGCGCTTCAGCAATGAAGGCGAAGCCGAGCAAAGCATGGGCTACTGGATATCGCCCTACGAGTTGTCCGGCAGGCAGCTCGTGCTCAGGGGATGGGTAAAAACGGAAGCCGCTGCCGGCGCCGCCCGGCTTAGCCTCTCGGCCTATGGCGAAAACGGCCTGATCAGCGAAGCACAGAGCATAGCATTCACAGGAACAAAGGCTTGGCAAGCTTTTGAAGTAGAATATTCCGAAAGCCGGCAGGCTCATGCTTTTTTCATCATCATAAGCATGAGCGGGCCAGGCAAAGCCTGGTTCGACGGCCTGGAGCTGTCGGTGGATGGCCAGAAGACAGCCAGCGTGGAGGTGGCCGATAATATTACGGCCGAACAGATGGCCTGGCTGCGCACACACAGCACCGACATCGGCGGGGTGGAGCCGGCCAGCACAGGGCAGGAAGCAGCCATTACAGGCCTGGAGCCCTTCCGCCAGGCCGCCGGCGACGCCAGCATCATCGCCCTTGGCGAATCGACCCACGGGACGAGCGAGTTTTTCCTGCTCAAACACCGGCTGCTGCAGTATGCCGTGCAGCAGATGAATGTGCGGGTGTTCGCTATCGAGGCCAACCAGCTGGAGGTTGAAAAGATCAACCGCTATGTGCTGGGCGGCGAAGGCACGGCCAGTGAGGTGATCAAGGTGATGTTCCGGGTGTGGAATACGGAAGAGATGCTGGCGCTCATCGATTGGCTGCGCGCCTACAACCTGGCGCACCCGGCCGCCAAAGTAGAATTCGTAGGCTTCGACCTCCAGGACCCCAGCCTGCCGATGGACAGCCTCTCCCACTTCCTCGCCGGCTGGGAGCCCGCCCTGCACCCGCTGATTGACAGCCTGCAGCGCCCATACCGCGAAGCCTGGCGCGCCCAGTATTATCCCCAGGCCCCCGACAGCATCCGGGCCAGTTGGAAGGCCAACGCAGAACGCGTCTGGGCCCTGGTGGCCGAACGCGAGCAGGGCTGGCAACAGCGGGCACACAGCCCGGAAGGCAAAAAACGCGTAGCGTGGGCCATCCAGAATGCCCGGGTGGCCTTCCAGGCCGCCGATATCGCCTATGATCAAACCGTGAGCCGGCGCGATACCTTTATGGCGGCAAATATCCGCTGGATACAGGCCCAGCGCGAACCCGGCCTGCGCATCCTCGTCTGGGCCCACGATTCCCATATCGCCCGCGGCGATGCGCCCGACTACCGCCACAACTATTTCAACGGCAACGGCATGGGGCGCTACCTCTCCGAAATATTCGGCCAGGACTATCGCGCTTTCGGGCTGTTCACTTACGAAGGGCAGTACAGCGCTACGATCAGCTTTTTCAACCATACCGTCGTGCCCGTCGATGCCATGCAGGCTCCGCGGGGCAGCTTCGACGAGGCCCTGCACAGGCTGGCGCAGGAAAACGGCGCCGAAACGTGGTTCCTGAACCTGCGCCCGGCATTGTCGGAAGCGCACAATAACTGGCTATTGCAACCCCGCCCCGTACGTTTTGTGGGTTATGCCGCCGCCGATTTTGACTACGGCGCCGTGATGTCGGTACCCTATCAGTTCGACGGCCTGTTTTTCGTAGATAAGAGCAGCGCGTCGGGGATGTTGCGGTGAAAGTTGATTGAATGCCGGATGCCGGGCCTGGGTTCACAAAAAATACCGCTCCACATACTGCCGGAAAGCTTCCCTGTACTGCTCGCCCACCGGGATGAAGGCCTCATCGCCGAAAGCGATGCGGTTGCCGTCGATGGCCATGATCTGCTGAAGGTTGACGATGTACGAGCGGTGCACCCGCATAAACTGCCCGGCGGGCAGGGAGGCTTCGAGCTTTTTCAGGCTGGCCAGGGCCATCACCGGTTTGGCGTTGGCCAGGTGGAAGCGCACATACTCCCGTTCTCCCTCGATATACCGGATATCCGACAGTTCGGCCCGGACGATGCGGTGGCCGGATTTAATAAAAAGGTGCTGCCCTCTGAGCTGCAGTTCCCCGGGCTCCTGTTCCAGCCTCTTTTTTGCCTTCATTGCCACGCGCAGGAATTCCTCATAACCGAAGGGTTTAAGCAGGTAGTCGAGCGCGTCAACCTTATAACCTTCGATGGCAAATTCGCTGTAAGCCGTAGTGAAGACCACTGCCGGCCCCGGGCTTATAGCCTTCACGAAATCCATGCCGCTCAGCCCGGGCATGTTGATATCGACGAACATCAGGGCCACGGAGGTATGCTCAAGGGCCTCCATGGCCTGCAGGGCGTTCTCGCAAAGCGCCACGGCCTCCAGGAACGGCGTTCTGTCGATATAACCGGCGATCTGTTTCAGCGCCAGGGGTTCGTCGTCTATGGCCATACAGCTGATCATATCGGGATGGTAAGCTTTACGGTAAAAATATCCTGCCCGTCTTTGATTTCCAAATGGAAATCGGCGCCGTACAGCAGCCCGAGGCGCTTGCGAACATTCTCGATACCGATGCCGGAAGCACTGCCGGCACCGGCAGCCCGATCCTTGCTGTTTGCCGCCTGAAAGAACAGCTGCCCTTTTTCCAGCCACAGCCCGATGCGGATGAAGGGCCGTTCCTGCTGGCCGATACCGTGCTTGAACGCATTTTCGATAAAAGGGACGAAAAGGGCGGGCGGCAGTTCTACGTCCGGGATGTCGCCGGGCAGGTTCAGGGCCAGCTCAACCTTTTCCGGTACGCGTAACTTCATCAGGCCAATATAGCTGCGCATGAATTCGGCCTCTTTCCGCAGCGTCGTACGCCCCTGCGCCGTATCGTACAACAGGTAGCGCATCATCTTCGACAGCTGCAGGATAGCCTCCCGGGCCTGCTCCGGGCTTATTTCTACCAGGGCGTGGATGTTATTGAGGGTGTTCATAAAAAAGTGGGGGCTGACCTGCTGATGCAGCAGGGCCAGCTGGCTTTTGACGTGGTCCTTTTCCAGCTCTTCTTTCTCCCGCTCACTTTGCAGCACCCGCAGCGCGGCCTTCAGCCCGGTATCGAAACCTACCAGCAATATTGCTGTGATCAGCAGGTTGACATAGGGCGGCAGCGGGCGCGGCACGGGGTGTAACCCCGGTGGCGGCGGCCCTCCACCCTGCTGACGGTAAAAATACAGGCCTACCGTAAGCAAAAGGATCGTAGCGCCGACGGCCAGTATATACCCTACCCTTCTTTCCCGAAACAGCAACCTGGGTACGAACAACAGGCGGTTGGCCAGGAAAATGGCCAAAAGCGGAAGCAACACCTCCATCGGCCGGGCAAACTGGCGCCAGCTGGCAAAACGGCTCTCGCCCCCAAAAAGGTAGGGCGCAGCGGCCAGCACCACCCATACCAGGGTGATCAACAGGGCCTCCGTACGTTTCAGGCTGTGCATTTGAGGCTTCATTACTGTTCTTTGCGATTATCTGCTTATCACGGCCCGCCTGGCAACAGCGAAGCCTTCTTTTTTCACCTGAAGATAATACATGCCTGCCGGAAAACCGGCCGTGTCGATCTCTGCCCGGCCGGAGGCAACGGTGGTGGCGTACACCACCCGCCCCCTGCTGTCGAACAAGGCCAGGCTGCCCCCTTCCCAAAAGGGTGGCAGCACGGCCGTGAGGTACGCTTTGGCAGGATTGGGGAAAATCAAGGGTGGGGCAGGGCTTGTGGGGATATCGTTCATGCCGGTAGAGGTGTCGGCGTCGCGCACCAGGCGCACGTAGTTGTATATGCGGATCACGTCGCCCTGCGGGCCGAAGCCGAGGGGGAAGTCAGCAGGGTCGCCGATCTTGGGGTCGCTGCGCTGCGCGCCGGCGCCGTGCACATCCGTCAGGAAGTAATTGCCCGAGCCGGGAGGCATCTCCAGGAAACCCAACGCCTCGCCGAAGCAGACATAAGCCGCCTTGGTATACTTCATATCCGGCGGGCCGTCGGCATGGGTGGTGCTGGACCAGCAAAAGGGATAGTTGGGCGCACCGCCTTCATCGGTGATCACCGAACATTCGAATACCGGATCGAGAGCGGGGCTGTTGGTGGTTTGGGGCGAGCGGCTGTAATCGACAATGCTCTGCAGCTCTTTGGCGTTGGGCAGCCGCCAGTCGTTATGGCCCAGGAAATTTTCGGCATTTTTCTCCTGCACCCAGGCTAGTGCTGACTCCCAGTTGAGGCCCTGCCCGTTGTCGGCCTTAGCCCACATCAGGGCAGTGGCGGCGTCTGTAACCGTGCCGTCCTGGTTGTCGGTGAAGTCGTTGGCCCCGTAGGCGGGGTTGCCCCGGACGTAGCGCAGCTCGTAGCGTTTCTCGCCAACCGGGGTGGCGCCCGCCGGGTAACCCTTGATCCTGCCGTCGGCAAAATTGACGCCGAAAGCAGTGAAATTGCCGTTCATAGTGGTGCCTGTGTAAGTGGTGCTCGTGATGTACTGCGCGTCGATGAACCGTTCGCCTTCCGACTCGAAGCCGTAGCGGAAATCGAAGGCATCCGTATCGAGGAAAGGGACGGACGCGGCGGCACTGGTGCCGGTATAGCCTGTAAAGAGGATCAGCGAATAAAGCTCTTTGATGGTGGGCAGCCGCCAGTCGTCATAACCGCCAATGGTGCAGGTATCGGCGCCGGACAGGGCTTCTTCGTAGGTATATTTTTGCGGGTAAAGCTGCTGTTGCCACATCAGGCCGGTAACCAGGTCGGAAACGGTGCCGTCGCCGTTGTCCTGATAGGCGGGCTGGTAACCGTTGTGCTGCGCGTCCTGCCCGTAGAAGGCCTGGCCCGTTGAAGGTGCGACAACAGGGCCCTGGTTGTTGAAGCAATCTGTCTGGCCGGTATCGACGACCTTATAGGGCTGGCTGAAACCGGCAGCGGCCAGGAACAGCAGGGCGAACATGCAAGGAAGGGAATAACGAATCTTCATGGCCTTTGTTTTTATACAACAATAAAGCCTTTGCGGCCCGGGGCAAAATTTTTTCAACGAACCCGGGATATGGATCAACAGAAACGGCAAATGGCCCGGCAAAAACCCGGCAATTGTCGGCGCCATGGCCTCTTTTGCGCCCATTATCACAAACTGTGATCTTTTTGTGATCTCCTCGCAATACTCCAGGGCTAGTTTTGTCACCGTAAACCCAATTCTATCATCAAAACCAATTCTGGCATGAAAAAAGGATTAATGATCACCTGGCTATCGGCCATCGCACTCTCCCTGGCCCTCAGCAGTTGCAAAGATGAAACCGTATCGGAAATCACCCTGAACAACCAGGCCATCGGCGAGCGTAGCGGCTCGCCTTATGAAGCCCCGGGTGCGATCTACCTCATCGACAATGACGCCAACGCGAACAGGGTCATGCGCTTCGACCGGTCATACGACGGTAGCCTGAGCAATAAGCAGGCCTGGCTGACGGGTGGCCTAGGCACCGGCGGCGGCCTCGGTTCACAAGGCGCCGTCATACGCTACCGGAACTATCTGCTGGTAGTCAATGCCGGGAGTAACGAGATCAGCGTATTCAGGGTATTCGGCTCAAGCCTTATGCTTACGGATGTAGAGCCTTCGCAGGGCATCATGCCGGTGAGCCTGACGGCCAGCCGCAACCTGGTTTACGTGCTGAATGCCGGCGGTGACGGCAATATTGCCGGTTTCAGCCTCAACAGCCAGGGCGGGCTCGACTTTATCCCCGGCTCGGCCCAGCCGCTCAGCTCCAGCGCTGCCGGCGGCGCACAGATCGCCTTCGATTTCAGCGGCCGCACGCTGGTCGTGACCGAGAAGGCCACCAACACGATCAGCGTCTACAGCACCATCAACCCCAACGGCGTTGCCGGGCCGCCTACCACCTACCAATCGGCAGGCAATACGCCTTTTGGCTTCGATTTCGGCAGGGCCAATATGCTCTTCGTATCCGAAGCATTCGGCGGCGCCGCCGGCGCCAGCACCCTGAGTTCCTACCGGCTGAACCCCAGCGGCAACCTGGAGCTCATCGACGGCCCGGTGGCGACCCTGCAGACCGCCGCCTGCTGGGCAGTGGTCAGCAACGACGGCAAATACACCTATACCACCAATACGGGCAGCGCAAGCGTCACAGGCTTCAGCATCAGCCCTTCCGGTTACCTTGAACTACTGGACGAGAGCGGGGTATCGGGAACCACGGGCGCGGGCCCGATCGATGCCGGCTTCAGCCCGGCTTCCAACTTCCTGTATACCCTCAACGCAGGGAGCGACTCCATCACCATGTTCGCCGTTGATGACGACGGCAGCCTGACGAACATCGGCGAATGGGAAGGCCTGCCCGACGGAGCAGCAGGGCTGGCAGTGGATTGATAGTGTTGCTGGTTCAAAGATGGCTCATGCGAATCAGGGGGTAAACCTAGGCCTATCCACTGGCCCGCCGGGAGCTTCCTGACAGCTCCTCCATAGGGGATGCCTCAGAAATAAACGCCTAGGTTTTCCCGGCAAATATTGAACCACGGACGCAAAGGAGGTAGGTTCCCGCAAAGGGCGCTAAGGTTTCGCAAAGGGCGCTAAGGTGTTTTTCATCTCTCTTGGCGTACTTCGCGTTACCTTAGCGTACTTCGCGGGAGACCCCAAAAGCTTCCCGCAGAACGCAGCGTTTATGCACCATACTTTGCGTTCTCTGTATCTCTGCGGTTAATTATTTTACAGGGTTTCCTTAGAGCTTGTTTGGAGGCCCTTGATCCGCATGACTTACCCCTCTCTACCCCGCATCCCTAAGCGCCTGAATATCGATCTTCTTCATTTTCAGCAAAGCCTCCATCACCTGCTGCCTTTTTGCAGGATCGCTCATCAGCGTGCCAAGCATGGAGGGCACGACCTGCCACGACAACCCGAACTGGTCTTTGCACCAGCCGCACATGCTCTCTTCGCCTGCCTTTGTAAAGGCGTCCCAATAGTGGTCGATCTCCTCCTGCGTATCGCATTCCACTACGAGTGAAACCCCTTCGCCGAAGGTGTAATCGTGGACGCCCGGGCCGTCCATGGCGATGAACAGATGGCCATTCAGGTAAAATTCGGAGAACATCACCTTGCCGGCATTGGCGTCTCCCTGCGGATAGGGCACGACCACATCGGCCCTGGAATTGTCGAACAAGGAAGTGTAGAATTTGATCGCCTCTTCCGCTCTGCCAAACTGATCGCCGGTAAACAGCAGGGAAGGCGTCAGGCTCTGCCCCGGCGCATTCTCCTCGTTCAGCATGACCTGCCAGGTCATGCCGAATTTGTCCTGCGCCCAGCCATAATGCTTACTCCAGGGGTATTCACCAATAGGGATCAGGGCTTTGCCCCCTTCCATCAGCCTGTCCCACACCCGGCTCGTTTCGGCTACGGTTGGGCAGTATATAAAAAACGAAATGGACGGGTTGGGCTTAAACATCGGCCCGCCGTTGAGCCCCATGATCTTTTTCCCGCTGATCTCAAAGATCACCACGGGTGGGTTTTCTGCCACTATCCTGGCGTGGGAAAAAATGGAGCAATAAAAATCGGCGGCCTCTTTGGCCTGGCCATCGTACCAGATACAGGGAAAGATCGGTTTTGCCATGTCGGGTGTATGTTTTGGGTAATTGTGAAGTTCCTATCAAAAATAGCAAAACTCCGGGTGAACGCCTACGGGGGACTGAACATTGGGTGAATATAATCCCCCCCCATACCAAAAATGAATAACTTGTACCACACACCAAACCGACCAACGATGAGCAAACTGATCACCCTGCTGCTGCTTTGTGTTAGCCTGGCTGCTATGGCACAGTCGCAACTCACCGAACACACCCTGAAACTGGACGCTCCGGATAACAGCCCCCCGGCAAGCATCGAAACGCTGGCCTGGCTTAGCGGGCGCTGGATGGGCGAAGGCTTCGGCGGCGCACTCGAAGAGAACTGGAACCCGCCCCTTGGCGGAGCGATGGTGGCCACTTTCCGTATGGTAGAGGACGGCCAGCCCCAGTTCTACGAGATCTGCGTCATTGAACCTGAGGGCAACACTCTGGTATACAAAGTCAAACACTTCAACCCGGGGCTTAAAGGCTGGGAAGAAAAAGATGGGGCCGTCACCTTCCCGCTGGTCAGGCTGGAACGCAACGCTGCTTATTTCCAGGGCCTCACGATGGTGCTCGACGGCAATACCTGCACCCACTATCTGGCCATGAAACAGAAAGACGGCAGCTATAAAGAAGCTGTACTGTCGTACCGGCGCAGCAGCGCTACGGCTACGCCGCAAAGCCATGAGGTACTGGCCCAATGGCAATTCCAGGAGAAGCCCACACTCCTTATGCTGCTCGGCTCCTACCACATGAGCAACCCCGGCGCTGACCGCTTCAACCTGGAATCCGACGACGTACTCGCCCCAAAGCGGCAGGCGGAGATCGAGGCGGTGGTCGAAAAACTTGCGGCCTGGAAACCCACGAAAGTCGCCGTGGAGGCACCTTACGGCGATAGCGCCACCATTGCCCGATACCAGGCCTATCTGGCCGGCACCCGCGAGCTGGGCCGCAGCGAAGAAGAACAGATCGGCTTCCGCCTGGCCCGCAAGCTCGGGCATACCACCATCTACCCCATCGACGTGCGCCTGGATATCAGCCAGCCGGGGCTCGAGCAGGTGGTCGCCGCCAACCCCGCCGAGCACGGCCCGCGTTTGGCCTCTCTGGAGCAGATGGGGCAACAGGCAATCGCTCAGATGGGTAAATGGCTGCAGGAAGGCACCATCGGCGATATGCTCTACGAGATGAACCGCCCGGAATTCCTGGACCTCAACTACGAGATCTACCTGCGCGTTTTCCTACCCACCGTGGAAGGCGACAACTATGCCGGGGCCGACCTCGTGGCCGCCTGGAACCAGCGCAACCTGCGTATCATGAGCAACCTGCACCAGATCGGCTGTACCCCCGGCGACCGGGTGTTCATTGTCTTCGGCCAGGGCCATGTCCCGTTGTTCCAACGCATTGCTCAGGATTCGCCCTACTTCGAGCTGGTGGATGTACTGCCTTACCTGCGGTAGGGTTGAAGGCATAGCTCAAAGGGTGGCCTCCAAACAAGCTCTTATTTATAGGTATACAGCTGAACGCGTTGGATGCTGTATTCGCCAACAGGTATGCTCAGGTGCCGGCCCTGGTGGGTCTGGTCGCCATTCAGGTGGCGTTCCACTTTCCATTCCCGGCCTTCGAACCGGCCCTCTTCCACCTTGAGCAGCCCCACGCTGGTGTTTTTATCTACGCTAAGTTCGAAGGTAATAACGATGCCTGAACCCGCTACATAAAATTCATCCTCACCCGTCTGGATAATGATAGCGCTCGTCATCGGCCAGTCGTCGAGCCTGGCGCCTGGCGTCCAGCTCAAGGTGTAACCATGCCGGCAGTTAAGCTCATAACGGCCGAGCTGCAGCACTGTCTCCGGGGCCGCTTTTGAGGCCAGGGCGCCTCTGATCGCGCCCTGCACCTGCCTGGCCGTTATCAGAGGCATGAGCTGCCGGATCAGGGCATACATTTTACCGAGCGGCTCCTCGCCGGGCCTTTCGGTCGATTCTATGGCAAAAGGAGAAAAGCCGAGCGCATCGTATTGGGCGACGGCATAGAGCGCTTTGGCCGCCACACTAGCGTCGAAGGCGTGCTCGGGAATGAACAGGGGGTTGCCCCGGCGGGCATACCGCTCGCACCAAAGCTCGAAATCGGGGTTGTAAAAATCAGGGGCGAGGAAATCGATGGCCGGGCCGGCGGCCTTCCATACGTCCATGAGGTGCGGGAGCGGCCCGGCGCTGGGATACTCGCCGGGTTTGCGGTTGGGGCGGTTCAGCGCGGCGTTCACGAACATTGGCAGAGGGTATATCTTCTTGCCTGCTTCGGCGATCTCATTGGTGAACACCGCATAAAACCAGGCCATAAAGATCTCGTCGGTGTGCAGGCCCTTGCCGAAAACGGCCTCCCAGTTTCCCGACGTTTTGTACCCGTTAGCCCGCCAGGCTTCGTGGAGCGTTGGCGCGAGCTGTGCCTTGTGCTGTTGCAGGTATTCGATCAGGGGCGCCGGCACGGCTTTGTCAAAAGCTTCATTAGCCAGGGGGCTGTGGTCTCTGGCAGAGGGCAACATGCCGATCTCATTCTCCACCTGCACCATGAGGACGGTGCCTGTTTCGCCATCGAAATCCCTGATAAAGCGCATCAGCTGCTCAAAGGCCCTTTTATCCGCTTCCAGGACATTTCTGCTGAACGGGCTCAGTATCTCCTGGCTCCTGCCGGCGGCATCCCGGGCCCGCGGGTACTGCTCGAAGCCGAGCTTCACCCAGGCCGGAGCGTAACACGACATGCTGTTCTTCCAGCTGCCGAACCAAAGGAAAACGAGCTTCAGGCCGTTCCTCCGCGCTTCCGTTATCGCCTCGCGCGGCAGCGAAAGATCGAAGGCCCCTTCCCTGCTTTCTATCAGTTCCCAGTAAACCGGCACCAGGACGGTATTGAGGTTCATGGCCTTCAGTTTGGGCCATATCGGCCGCATCGGCCCGGCCGCCGAGGCCGAAGAATTGCCCAGTTCCCCGCCTAGTATAATGAAGGGTTGGCCCTCGACGATCAGTTGTGTCGTTTCGCCTTTTTGTTGCAGGAAAGGAGCCTGTCCTTTGCAGAGGTTGAAATGGAAGAGGCAAACAGTAAGCAGCAGAGCTGCGTAGTTCAATCGGGGGGCCATGGTACGTCGTTTAGTTGGTTCGGATATCGCCCCTCACTCCGCCGGCAAATAGAGCTTCACAGCGCCCGGCCTGAACAACACCTCGTCGAGGTGCCCCATTTTTTGCCTGTCGGCGGTGATCAGGTGCATGTGCAGGAAGGTGTCGTGATGGGTGAAAATGGTTTGGTGCGCCGTCGAGAAAAAACCGACGATATCGGACTGTTCATCTGCCAGGCGATAATCCGTCTTCCCTTTGTGCGCATCGTTGGGCGACCGCACGACGGTACCTTTTGGCATGTTGACAATGTGAATGGCCGCGGCCTCAACCATGCCCGACAGCCTGAACATGAACGGCCTTTTCAGGTTTTTGGTAAGGCTGTCGAGATAGGTTTCGAACTGCGCGATGTCACGGATGCCGCCCGGCAGATCGTGTGCCGTCCAGTTGTCGATGTGGGTATAGGCAAAAAAAGGCGCTTTCACCTGCTGCACTTCCTCCACCCGCATCGTTGAATCCGTAACGACGGTTGACCGGTAACATTGCCCATCCATGATCATAAGCTCACCTGCCAGGTATTCTACCGGCCCGAGCCCGTACAAATGCTGCCTGCCTGTAATAGTATCGAGGCTTATTCTACCATAAACCTGCCCTTTCCACATGGCGTCCCGCATTGCTCCGACAACGACGGCCTCATAGCTGCCTGCCTGCTGCGCCCTAAGCTGGCATACTGAGAGCAGCAGCGGCCAAAAAACCAGAAGTGTTGTTTTCAAATTCATAAGCGTTTTATCAATTTATTCGTATAAAAACGCAGCATCCGACTCCGCATAACGCTTCATTCTGCGGATCGCAAGCCGCATTTGCCCTTTCCAGAATATCTTTCCAAAAAGCCAATGGAAGGGGTAGGCCAGAATGCTCCTCGAATACAACGTATACACCCAGCGCACGCTGACAGCATTTTCACCCTGCTCCGAAAAGAACATCTCCCCCAGGAACTCGGTAAAGCCCATGCTCCACTGCCGGAATTCCGCGATGCCCCATTTCCAGTATTCATTTTCGACGCGGGCGTACACCTCGTCGATGCCTATTTCACCGCCCTTTGAAATAAGGTTCTTGGCCGAGTGGGGTATCCGTTGCCCCCCAGGTTTCCCCCACGTACTGTCATCCGTAAACTTTTCGACGGCCGGGACTACCCCGTACCCAACGAGAAATTGCGTGGCGTCGCCCAGTATGGGCGTTTTAAAGGCCCGCTCCGGAGAGCAGTTGAAGGTGGCGGTTACTTCTATAGTAGTCTTCATCACTTTGGTATTTTAAGCCCTGGCCCAAGCCGCGAGGCTACGACGGCGGCAGTACGATGCCGGCCTTGCGCTCATCGGGTTGCTTCCAGCCAGGCCTTCACGATAAGCTTCAGGTTGCTTTCAGCCTGCTTTACCGCTTCCATGGTTTTGAAAGTAGCAATAGCCCTGTCGTTTTCTCTCCAGCTCAGCAGGCCTGATGTGTCACTGATCAGCCGGGCTTTGGGCTGCTCCAGCTTTTTTGCTCCCCTGTGGAAGATCAGTTGTATTTGCCGGGGTGGCTGTATCCGCATGGTGATCCGGTCGTGCGCCCCGTCGCAATAGTTCGGGCCGTTCCATTTTATGTTTTCAGTAAGCGCGCTATCAGCCTCTAAAAGAGCCTGCCGCAGGGCCTCGATCTCTGCCCTCAACGGATGGGCCAGCTTGTCCAGAAATGTTGTCACTTCAGGGTTCATCATATTTTATAATGCGGTTTGGCCGGACAGCAGGCCCAAGCCTGCTGTTGAATGTATCTCTATCAAGATAACGTAGTCATTTATCTCATTTTTTCAAGGACTTACCGCTCAAAAACCCGATCCTGCAGCCTGCACTGTATCACTTCCAGGCTACCCACCCACTCCTTGCCGGTGGCAGGCTGGCAGGCCCGCAGCTTGTGGTACCCGGCAGAGAGCTCCGTCAGGCATTGCCTGTCGCCGGCCCCGAGGGTGAACTGGAAGCGGCCATTGACATAAACTTCAATCTGCGCCAAGGTGGTGTTCTCGAAGCAGTAGCCGCCAAAATTGCCGGTATCGCAGGGAAGTGCGGTGTCTTGTTTCTGACAGGAAAGCAGGGTGAGCGCCAGTGAAAGCATTATGTACGTCCTCATCAGCCCTTGTTTAAGCGCTGGTAAATATAGCTTTTTGGGGGGCTATTCTCAGAAGTATAATTTATTATCCCAGGTAGAATCGCACAATTAGCTAGTTCCTTTTATGCTTTTGCGTCATAGGATGAAATGTTTGCCAACTATGCCAATACTCTTGATAAGCATTGATCCGTTTCAGATCATTTCCGGGTTCATTTAATGATATTCCGGCAAAATTGTAGGCATTTTCTCTGCTTCTTAAGGTGTCATTGGCCAAAACAAAAAGTTGTTCCTGGTTTATTCTTTCCAACACGACAAAACTGCTACTGTCTTTTGATAAAACGACAGCAATAGGGGTACTATCTATAACATCGTAGATAATATGCTCTTTTTGCAGCAAATTCCAATCATAAGCCTTAGATGCATTGCCAATCTCCACACCCACTACCCACGATTTATTTTGCCAGGAAGCGGTATCTCTACGGGTCAATTTACCTGTCAATCTGCCTTTTTCATAGGTCCGCATACTATCATATTCTACTTGAAAATGTGGATCGGGCTGCATCACTAAGGAATGCGGGTATAGTTCAACCCATTTAGATAAAGTGGTTTGCATTGCAGGGAATTCAGGTAGCTGCTGCCCCTTCAAACTGCCCGTAATCGCTTCGCCTGTGGCCTGTCGCCACCAACTCTTAGTGGTTTTATCCTCAAACATAGCATTAAAGTGATCCATGCCCACTAAGCGAAACTCCTCTGTTTTCCCATTTACAATGGGTTCAAAAACCCGGCCTGTACGACATACCGTGCAATAGGTTACCATAATTGGCTTGCCGCCGATACTGTCCCGCACTTGATGATGATACCCCAAATATTGAATAGGATAGGCTTTTGCTTGTCCTTTATACGTAATACCTATGATTAACCTGTCCTTCTCAACACTATTTTTACTCACATCTTTAACAGACAGAGCCGTGGGTTGATAAAACATGGCGTCGGCTGCTATATAATAATTAGTCATATAAATTATTCCAGACAACAGGATCAGAGCCGCAACAGGCAACCATTTCTTGCCCGAGAAAACGGGCCTTGAACCTAAAATAATCAGCAAAGTAAAAAAGCCTCTGAATACCCAACGCCAGGAATGCAAGGTATAAGCCATATCAATACTATTAATTTCCTGGCTGCCGCCGGGCATGGGCATAATGAAATAAACATTGGCGATTTCAAATAAAGCAAAGCATACTATGCCTATATAAAATAATTTTTTCATTGATGAATTTTTGCTGTTTTGAGAAACATTGAAGGGGGTGTTTGTGTAAATTGAAATTTGCATACCCTTCTTTTGCTCTCATTTCACCAAGTTTTATATAAGAGCTTGTTTTAAATCATCATAGCCCTGTTTGGGCCTGTGATATCCCTTTTCTTTTAACCGTTGCGCCATTTCAGCATAATAAACAGGATCAGAATGTATGTAAGTAATTTTCCGAGTGCTTGTTTTTAATCTCTGAGAACTGGATTGCCGCCGCCGGATCACCTTGTCTCCCAGTCTCCAAATCTCCCAGTCTCCCCATCACGGATCACCTGCTTTTCCTGTACTTTTCGCCACAGGCCTCTATGCAGGGATAATACAGGATCAGCTCGCCGTCCTGTAATTCGAATTTCACCGGCAACTGGCCAGTGGGGCAGTTATCGGGCGTGATCTCGCCGGTTTCTACCGAATAGGCTCCGGCGCCCTGCTGCCCGGGCTGGCCGCCCATACCGCATAGGCTGCCACTGGACACTACGGTTCCGTCTTCGCGGAATTCTACCGTTTTTCCGGTTTCCGTGGGCACGAAACTGCCGCTCCCGTCGCCGATGTCAATCAGCTGTTCCACCAATTGCCATTTTCCGATCAGGGCGTTGTCGTTTTTTTCCTGGCAGGAAAGCATGGACCCGCAAAGGGCCAGAATGAAGATCGATCTTTTCATGTTTTAAGTGTTTTTATCCATCCAAATTCCCCGTAAGCCAATGCACCTTGCGCGAGATCTCCTCTACGGGCCAGTCCCACCACTTCAGCTCCAGCAGGTGTTGTATCTGCTCCTCCGAAAAGCGCTTGCGGATGAGGCGGGCGGGGTTGCCGCCTACGACGCTATATGGCTCCACATCTTTCGTCACCACCGAGTAGGAGCCGATGATGGCGCCGTCGCCGATGTGCACGCCGGGCATAATAGCGGCCTTGTAGCCGATCCAGATGTCGTTGCCCACCACGGTGTCGCCTTTGGTGGGGTACAACCTGCCGTCCATGGCATGCGCCCAGGCCCCGCCGAAAATAGCGAAGGGATAGGTGCTGACGGCATCAGACAGGTGGTTGGCGCCGTTCATGATGAACTCCACACCGGAGGCGATCATGCAGAACTTGCCGATGATGAGCTTGTCGGTAGAGAAATCGAACAGGTAACGGACATTCTGCTCGAAGTTGCGCACGTCCTCGAAATCGTCGTAATAGGTATAATCGCCAACGATGATCTTAGGGTTCTGCACCAGGTTTTTCAGAAAACAGAGGCGCTCGATGTTGGGCAGTGGGTAGAGGGTGTTGGGATCGGGGGCCTCAGGCATAAGCATTGGGTTTTAATCAGAAAAATTCGCGCTTAAAGCTACGGAATTTCTACGTGCCGGCCGTTGCCCTCAAATTTATTTGAGCGGCACAAATTGCAGGGCAGGCCCCAAGTGCTTGTTTGGAGGCCGCTTTTGGCGATAGAGCGTGCCAGTTTTTTTAATACCCAAAGGGGGGCCTCCAAACAAGCTCTGAAAGACAAGCCATATCGCATAATCTCCCAAGGCGAACTTATTTTTTGAACGCTACTAAGCGACTCAAATTCTGACGTTGCAAATAAATTTGCGCGTCACGATTCGCTACTGCACTCCCCCCGGCGGCACCGGCTGCGGCACGATATTGTGTACCGGCTTGGTGCTTTTCAGGTAGGCGAAGATAGCGCGCAGGTCGTCGTCAGACATGTTCCTGTACACGGGCCAGGGCATTGGTGGCAGCAGGCTGCGGCTGTTGGCCAGGCCTTTTGACTTGCCTTCCCGGATGGCGCGAAAGAACTGCTCTTCTGTCCAGTTGCCGATACCCGTGCCGTCGGAGGTAATGTTGGCAGCAAAGGAAGTGCCCCAGGGGCCTACAGCGGCAGTCAGGTCGGGAGCGAACAACACCCAGTCCTTCAGGGCGTCCTTGTTGGCCTCAGGCAGGGGCCGGCCCTCCTGATAGCCGGAAAAGCGGCGCTCCATATCCGGCTCGGGGCCGTTGGGGCCGAACACTTTCGGCGAGTGGCAGTCGTCGCAGCCAATGGCGCTTACGAGGTAGGCTCCGCGTTTTACCAGTTGCTCCTGTGACATGGATTCCGGCTGGCTGTCTGCCTGCGTTTTGGCATGGGCGTCCTGACAGGCGGTAAGGATGCCACCCGCCATAGCGGCGAGGGCGAGGGAAGCGATCAATAAACGGGTGGTTTTCATGATATATCAGGTGTTTTGATTGAAAGCAAAAAATGGGATTGAACGTATTTCGCGTTTTGCCAGTACGGCGGTTCTGTGTACCTTTATTGCCGCCTGTTGCAGCGTCATGCCCTCCCGGGATACGGCGGTTGATAACCGTCTGACAAAGGGGGGGCGCGGGAGGCCGCAATTTTTACACAAATTTCAACCAACTTTACAGCTCTATGGCAAACGTCCTGCACCACAGCCTGCTTACCGAATTCGATATCAGCCTCTTTCGCGCCGGCAAACACTACAAACTCTACGAAAAGCTCGGCAGCCACGTCATAGAAGTAGACGGCCAGTGGGGCGCCTACTTCGCCGTTTGGGCGCCCAACGCTCAGGCCGTCTCGGTGACCGGCAATTTCAATCACTGGAACCGCGACAGCCACCCGCTTTCGCCCCGCTGGGACAGCTCCGGCATCTGGGAAGGCTTTATCCCTGGCGTAGGCAAAGGCGAGCTGTACAAATACCACATCCATGCCCGCGACGGGCGCCACCTCTCCAAAGGCGACCCCTTCGCTCTGTTCTGGGAGGTCCCGCCCAATACGGCCTCCATCACCTGGGACCTCGACTACCAGTGGAACGACAAGGCCTGGATGGAAAAAAGGCGCGAAAGGTCGGGCCTCGAACAGCCTTACTCCGTCTACGAGGTGCACATCGGCACCTGGAAGAAGGTGCACGGCGGCATGCGCAGCCTCAGCTACAAGGAAATGGCTGACGAGCTGGTGAACTACGTCAAAGACATGGGCTTCACCCACGTCGAGTTCCTGCCTGTCATGGAGCACCCCTACTTCCCGTCGTGGGGATACCAGATCACGGGTTACTTCGCCCCTAGCAGCCGCTTCGGCTCGCCACAGGATTTTATGTACCTGATGGACGCCTTTCACCAGGCCGGCATCGGTGTGCTGCTCGACTGGGTGCCTTCCCACTTCCCTGCCGACGCACACGGCCTGGCCGATTTCGACGGCACCCACCTCTACGACCACGCCGACCCGCGCAAAGGTTTTCACCCCGACTGGAAGAGCTGCATCTTCAACTACGGGCGGCACGAGGTACGGAGCTTCCTCGTTTCCAACGCCCTCTTCTGGCTCGATAAATACCATGCCGATGGCCTGCGCGTCGACGCCGTAGCATCGATGCTCTACCTCGACTATTCGCGCGAGGCCGGCCAGTGGATACCCAACGAATACGGCGGCAACGAGAACATGGAGGCTATCTCTTTGCTCAAAGAGTTCAATGAATCGGCCTATGCGGCCTTCCCCGACGTCATGACCATAGCCGAAGAATCGACGGCATGGCCGGGCGTTTCGCGGCCTACCTATACCGGCGGCCTGGGCTTCGGCCAGAAGTGGATGATGGGCTGGATGCACGACACCCTGAACTATTTCAAACACGACCCCATCCACCGCCAATACCACCACAACGAGATCACCTTCAGCCTGGTGTACGCCTTCAGCGAGAACTTCATGTTGCCCCTGTCGCACGACGAGGTCGTGCACGGCAAAGGCTCGCTGATACAGCGCATGCCGGGCGACGAATGGCAGCGCTTCGCCAACCTGCGCCTGCTGTTCGGTTATATGTTCACCCACCCCGGCACCAAGCTGCTGTTCATGGGCGGCGAATTCGGGCAGACCAGCGAATGGAATATTGAAAAAGGCCTGGAATGGTGGCTCACGCAATTCGACGTACACAAAGGTATGCAGGCCTGGGTGAAGCAGCTGAACCACTTCTACCGCGATAATGCCGCGCTTTACGAGCTACAGTTCAACCCCGAAGGCTTCCAGTGGATCGATCACGGCGACTACAAGAACAGCACCCTCTCCTACCTGCGCTTCGGCAAGGACAAAGAAAAACCGCTGGCCATCATCTGCAACTTCACGCCCGTTGAACGCGAAAATTACAAGATCGGACTGCCCCTGCCCGGCACCTGGATGGAAGTGCTCAACAGCGACGATGAAGCCTACGGCGGCGCCGGCCAACACACCAATGCCGGCAAGCTGGAAACAGCGCAGGAAACCTGGCACGGGCGCCCCTACTCCCTCGACATTACCCTGCCGCCGCTGAGCGTCATCGTACTGGAGCTGGCCGAGCACAAACCTCCGGTACAGCGCAAGGCAAAGGCAAAGGCGGCGCCCCAGGCCAAAAGCACGCCCAAAGTGGCAGCAAAACCCAAACCGAAAGCGGCGCAGAAGAAGGCGTAGCGGCGGAGCCTCAGGACAAGGTTAAAGGGGCAAGGTGAAAGGTTAAAGGGGCAAAGACAACCAATGCCGCAGCGGCGGAGCCGGCCATCTCGCCCAAAGGGCGGATGAGCATCAACAGGGATGCCCCCTCGTCCCTCTCGCCCAAAGGGCGTTAACACAACAGCCACGGGCACCGCCCGTGGACAAAATGCCGCAGCGGCGGAGCCGGCCATCTCGCCCAAAGGGCGGATGAGCATCAACAGGGATGTCCCCTCGTCCCTATCGCCCAAAGGGCGTTAACACAACAGCCACGGGCACCGCCCGTGGACGAAATGCCGCAGCGGCGGAGCCGGCCATCTCGCCCAAAGGGCGGATGAGCATCAACAGGGATGTCCCCTCGTCCCTATCGCCCAAAGGGCGTTAACACAACAGCCACGGGCAGCGCCCGTGGACAAAATATAAAACCCTAATTCATGCAGATCAAGGAACCTTCCAAAGTGTATGACGCAGTTATTGTCGGCTCCGGAGCGGGGGGCGGCATGGCGGCCAAGATACTGTCGGAAGCGGGGCTGGACGTGGCGGTCCTGGAAGCAGGGCCTTTTTTCGACCCTGCCGACCCGGCGCAGCGCACCCAGCTGCGCTGGCCCTGGGAGTCGCCCCGCAGAGGAGCCAACAGCACCCGCGCCTTCGGCGACTTCGACGCCGCCTATGGGGGGTGGGAGATAGAAGGCGAGCCCTACACCCGGGCTCCGGGCACCCAGTTCGAGTGGTTCCGCGCGCGCATGCTGGGCGGCAGGACCAACCACTGGGGGCGTATCGCGCTGCGGTTCGGCCCGCTGGATTTTAAAAGAAAGGACATCGACGGCCATGGCGACAACTGGCCTATCGGTTATGAGGTTGTAAAACCCTATTACGACAAGGTCGACAAGCTGGTAGGCATATTCGGCAGCAAAGAGAACCTGCCCAACGAGCCGGACGGCTTTTTCCTGCCGCCGCCCAAGCCCAGGCTCCACGAATTGTATTACATCAACGCCGCCCGCAAGGCCAATGTGACGGCCATCCCGGGGCGCCTGTCCATCCTGACCAAACGCATTAACGACGACCGCGGCATCTGCTTCTTCTGCCGTCAGTGCGGCCGCGGCTGCATGGTTCACGCCGACTTCTCGGCGGGCACCTGCCTGATCTTCCCCGCACAGCGTTCCGGCGGCAAGGTCGAGCTGTTCGTCAATGCCATGGTGCGGGAGGTGGTGACCAACGAAGAAGGCAAGGCAGTTGGGGTTTCTTATATCGACAAGGAGAGCCGCCAGGAACTCCAGGCTAAAGGCAAAGTCATCATACTCGCGGCATCCGCCTGCGGCTCGGCGCGCATCCTGCTGAACTCCCGCAGCCCACAGCACCCCAACGGGCTGGGCAACAGCAGCGGGCTGGTAGGTAAATACCTGCACGACTCCACCGGCGCTTCCGCTTCAGCCTTCGTGCCGGCGCTGATGAACCGCAAAGCCTATAACGAAGACGGCGTCGGCGGCTTCCACGTCTACTCACCCTGGTGGCTGGACAACAGGAAGTTGGATTTCGCCCGCGGTTACCATATCGAGGTTTCCGGCGGTATGGGCATGCCGTCTTACGGCTTCGGCTTCGACATCACGCAGATGAACCAGTTCTTCGGCGACATCAAAGGCAGCTACGGCCCCGGCCTGCGCGATGAGGTGCGCCGGTATTACGGGGCGGTGGTAAGCTTGTCGGGAAGAGGGGAAAGCATAGCCCGCGAAGACAACTACTGCGAGATAGACCCCGAGGTGGTCGACGAATTCGGCATACCGGTGCTGCGCTTCCACTACCACTGGTCGGGCCAGGAGCGCAGGCAGGCCCGGCACATGCAGGACACCTTCAGCGAGATATTCCACCACATGGGCGGGCAACGCATCGGCCCCGCACCGGGCAAGGCCGAAGACTACGGCCTGCTGGCCCCAGGAATGATCATCCACGAAGTAGGCACCACCCGCATGGGCAGCGACCCCAAGCGGTCGGTCGTCAACGAATACGAGCAGCTACACGACGCCAGGAACGTGTTCGTCGTCGACGGAGGCCCCTTCGTATCGCAGGCCGACAAAAACCCGACCTGGACCATCCTCGCCCTGGCCTGGCGTACCTCGGATTATATTATCAGCCAACTGAAACAGCAAAACCTTTGACCATGGACCGAAGAGACACCATAAAATCCCTGCTTCTGGGCTCGCTGGCCGGTAGCGCTTTGCTGGCGGGTTGCCGCCTCGACGAACAGGAAGGAGGTACACCTGAAACGGCCGATACCGGTTCGGATGAAGGTTACGGGCGCACGCCAGAAGAAAAAAAGCGGGACGAGGAACTGTTCAGCGACTCCTTTTTCTCGGAAGGAGAGATCGCCACCCTCGCCGTTCTGTGCGATCTGATCCTGCCCGCCGACGAGTCCTCCGGCTCGGCCACCGAGGCCGGCGTCCCGGAATTCATCGAATTCATCGCCAAGGATATCCCTGAGCACCAGATACCGCTGCGCGGCGGCATGATGTGGCTGAACCACCGTGCTATCAGTATGTTCGGAACAGCTTTCATTGTCTGCGAAGAAGCACAGCAAAAAGCCCTGCTCGACGAGATCGCCAGGCCCAACGAGGAGGCGCCCGAACTGCAGCCGGGATTCACCTTTTTCACCCTGCTGCGCAGCCTGACACTGACGGGTTATTACACCACAAAAATGGGCATCGAAAGCCTGGGCTACCAGGGCAACGTATCGAACAACTGGGACGGCGTACCCGACGACGTGCTGGCCGAGCACGGCCTGGCCTACGACGAGCAATGGCTAAAAAAATGCGCCAACCCTGCCCGCTCTGAGGCCGCACGATGGGATGAAGAGGGGAACCTCCTGAGTTGAAGCACACTTGACAGTGTTCAAAAAATAAGTTGGCGGTTTACTCTATCGTGAAATGGTCCATCAAAAAGGCCCATATCTTCTTTCGTTCCTCTTCGGATACCTGGCCGGCCTGAAGCAAAATTTTGTAATCCGCCCGGGGCTGTCTCAAAAGTCAAAATAAAAACATCGAAGCCAAATAATATGCTGTTTATCGGCGCCTGGCCGGTTCTCCCCTTTGGGGAGCCAGAGGGGCTAGGCCAGGCGGCGAAACATGATTTGGCACTATTTTTCAATTCCATACTTTTGAGACAGCCTCTGAGAAGGGGTTAGGCATGAAAAGCCTACAAAATTTTGCTTCAGGAGCATTTTAGGCCGCATGCTGAATAGTTACAAATATTCTTCATCATGCGCAGGCATGAAAGAAACCCGGCTGAAAACCTCGCCTCGAATTGTAGGCAAAGGCCCTATGAATGGGGAAAACGTCAGAACGCCAAATCTGCTGAAACCCGCAGGGGCGCCACCCCTGCGGTATTGGTAGTCCAAGTGAGAGGGTAAACAATTGCAAGCCCCCCCAAATCCCCGTAATCCCCAAATCCGACAAATCCCGGTTCAGACACCGCCGCGCCAAAAAAACAACGAGGAACGGCTAGGACACACACCGCCGATCTGGAGATCGGCGAAAAGAAGGGCGAAACAAAAAGGGGCAACCGAAAAATTCCGGTTGCCCCTTCACACTGTGTAGCGGAGGCAGGACTCGAACCTGCGACCTTCGGGTTATGAGCCCGACGAGCTACCAACTGCTCCACTCCGCGATGTTATTTTACCGCCGACGAGCTACTCCCGCTTTTTACAAAAAGCGGGACTCCACTCCGCGATGTTTACCCCAAAAGCGGCTTCCCGCTTTCTCAATGGGCAGGCAAATATAAGCCACCCTTTTTTAATACGCAAGGGCGCAGGCAAAAGTTTCTGATATCTTTTGCAAACCTCAAAAACAAAACACTGATAATCAATTTATTAAAACACCAGACAAGGCTTCCCACGCTGATGACACTACAACCCCACTACCACCCGTTGCGCCGGCCCAGTAGCTCCGTTGCCTGCCACCCGCACGTAGTACAATCCAGGCTGCCAGCCATGGGTGTCCAGCTCCAGTTGCTGCTCTTGTCTGCCGGCAGTTAGAGGACGGGAGGCCACCAATTGGCCGAGGCTGTTGTAGGCTTGCAGACAGGCGCCGGCAGCAAAACCACGGGCTGCCTTTAATCCCACGACTACCCGATCCAGCGCGGGATTGGGGTATAGCGAGATAGCCACCAGCCGGTTTTCGGAGAGCGGTGTCGCCGTCACAGGGCCGTCCTCTCCATCCACTACCAGCATCAGGTCGTCGAAGTAAAAGCCGTCGGATTCGCCGCCGCCGGATACCATGACGAATTCCACCAGCAGGCTGTCGCCGGGCCCGGCGTACTGCGTCAGGCAGATGTCCTCTTCTACCCAGGGGCGTTGCTGGCCCATATAAGCAGGCTCCCACTCGTCGGCGTTTAAATAATATCGCTCGGTATAGCGGCCGCAAACGGGGAAAAAAGGGCCGTTGTTGACCGACAGCCGGAGCTGGGCATAATCGGTAGTGGGCGCTATATCCCACAGCGCTTTGAACACCAGGCGCGCCTGGCCGGAATCCGGCATGGCAAGCGGGGTGTCCAGCGTCAGGAAGTTGGCAGATAAGGGCAGGTACTCGCCATCAGGCGAATCGGTGAATGAGGTAGGGGGTGAGAAATATTCCCTGTCGCTGAGGCCCCAGTTGCCGCTCAGCGTTTCCCAGTTGCCAAACGAATTGGCCGGGTCGTAAAAACTCAGGGCCCCGGTGAAATAAATACGGCGGACAGTGTCGCGCCGCGACCAGTTGCCGCCGTCCAGCTCCAGGAGCAGTAATGCTTCTTCGCCTTCCTGCATATCGGCCAATAGCTGGATATCGAAGCTGCCGGCTGCCACCTCACCCATGGCCAGGCTGTAGCTGGCCAGGCCGTTCGATACGCTGACGTTGGGCGTGAGCGGCGTCAGGCTGAGCTGGAAATCGCCGCCGGCCAGGCCATAGCGCCTGAGGGTGTAGTCCAGGCTATTGTCGAGTTGGGCCGTATAGCGGGTGTCGGGGTATTTCAGATCCGCATAATTGAGCACGGCGCGGGCGGCCGTCAGGTTCATGAGCATGGTGCCCTTGCAGTTGTTCTCGATGTGGGTAACGGGTGGCCAGAAGCCACCGCCGCCGCCGCCGACACCTACTTCCGGTGTGAATGATATGATGCTGGGTTTTGCCAGGGTATCGCCGTACATCCAGTCGTCGGCGCCGCCGCTCACGTAGTAACCCACCGTTTGGGTGGTCGTGCCGGCCAGAAAGTTGTTCTGTTCGTTCATCAGCGAGGCGATGGTACTGAAGCTGTCATCGTCGGGGCAGGGCTGGCCCGAATAATTCCAGGGGTAGACCAGCAGGTTGCCGTAGGTGTGATAGTTGAGGGCCACGCGAAATTCGTGGGCTTCACAGAAAGCCTTCACGGCCTGGGTCTCGGGCTCGGAAAAAGCCTCGGGGCCGAAATAGGTGCCCGCCCAGGTAGCGTTGGAGCCGCCGCTCGTTAACCCCCACTCGTAACCGTAGTTGCGGTTGAGGTCGACGCCGAAGGTATTGTTCTCCAGCGGCCTCCGGTTTTTGCGCCACATGCCGCCGCCCTCCGGGGCGATCTGTTCGTTGTAAATATAACCGTCGGGGTTGATGCAGGGGATGAAATAGAGCTCCGTCCTGTCTACCAGGGCCCGTATCTCAGGGTCGGTGTCGTAGTTTTCGAGCATATACCACATGAAAAAGATGAGCTGGGAAAGGCCGTTGGGCTCGCGGGCGTGGTGTAGGGCGTTGTAGAACACCCCGGGCTCGTCTTCATCCACGTTGGGGTGGTCCGACAGACGCATCCAGTAGATGGGGTGGCCATCCTGTGTTACAAAATCGCCGACGGGCTGGCGGGCGGAGATCAGATCCGGGTATTCCGCCGCCATGGCGTCCAGCTGATCCAGCATTTCCTGATATGTATAAAAACCGCCCATAGAGCCCAGCACGAAATGTTCGGGCGTAGCGTAGGGATAGCGGCGGGCGCCGGCATAATCGCAGCTGTCTTCCGGGTTGCGTAGTTCCACCTGTTGGTTGCGCTGCACGTAATAGGCCTGGACATCTTCGATCAGCACGTCCACCGCAAAACCCGCCGCCCGGAGCCGCCCGGCCTCCGACTCGGAAAAATCACTGGTAAAGATGCGCCCCTCCTGCCATTCGCCATGGGTGACGTCGATACCGGCTGCGGCCAGCGCAGCCACGGGCTTGCCATCCAGGTGTATGGCGGCGCGCATGTAGCGTTCCTGGGCGTGAAGGGAGAGGGTAAAAAACAAGGCGGAGAGTAAGAACAATAATCGGTTATTCATAAAGCGTGGTGTTTTGAGCTATGAACAAAAGCGGAAAACTGCTTTTGCCGGCTCATAACCCAATGATGTTGCTATTTATGTCTGTTACAGGGCTAAAAATACGGCATTGAAAATACAAATCGGGCAAAAACGCTATTTTTAGCGCCTAAAACACTAATACATGAGAGCAGCTTTACTACTTACCGCCTTACTGGCGAATGCACTTGTAATATATGCACAACCGCCCTGCCCTCAAGGGCAGCTTTCTCTGATCGTCGAGATCCGTACCGACCAGTATGCCGGCGAGACGGCCTGGTCCGTTACCGACTCCGAGGGCAACGTCTACAACGAGGTCGGCTTCCACACCTACGCTAACAATACTTTTTACCAAACTCAGGTTTGCGTGCCCGACAGCACCTGCATCACTTTTTCCATATACGACTCCTACGGCGACGGCATTTTCCAGCCCGGCTTCTACCGCATCATCCTCGAGGGTGACACCCTGGCCCAGAACAGCGCTTTCGGCAGCTTCGATTTCCGCAACTTCAACTGCGAGGAGGGCGAAGTCTGCGCCTCGGCCATCCCCGTGGATACCCTCGGCCTGTATACCACGATCTATGACGACACCTGGTACGTCTTCTCGCCCGACTCGCTGGGCACCTATACCATCAGCACCTGCGGGCTGAACGACTGTGACACCAAGATATGGGTCTACGACACCTGTGACGGCATCACCATTGCCGAAGACAACCAAAGCACCATCTTTTTTAACGACGACGAAAGCGACTGCGCCCCACAGGCTGTGGTGACGGGTTACTTCGAACCTAATAAACAATACATCATCCGCATCGGCGACAACCTCGACGGCTGCCCCGACAGCATCCCTATCAACTGGGAGATCACCTACGACGGCCCCGTGGTGGGCTGCACCGACCCGTCGTCCTGCAATTATAACCCCCTGGCCACCATCGACGACGGCTCCTGTATCCCGCAGGGCGACCCCAACTGCCCCGACGGGCCGGACCTCGTAGTGCGGCAGGACATCCTGTCCAGCTCCATCTACCTGACCACCATCAACTCTACCGACCCCTGCCTGATCAACGAAGGCTGCCTGCACGGCTACGGACAGCGCGACATCATCCGGTTCACCACCTGGATCGCCAACGACGGGCAGCTCGACTACTACATCGGCCAACCGACTTATACCAACAACCAGTTCACCTGGGACAACTGCCACAACCACTTCCACTATGCCGGTTATGCGGAATACATCCTCTTTTCCGAAGACGGCACGCAAACCCCTATTGGTTTTAAAAACGGTTTTTGCGTCATCGACCTGGGCTGTACAACGGGCTCGCCACAATACGGCTGCGGCAATATGGGCATCTCTGCCGGTTGCCACGACATCTACAGCTCCGGCCTGGAATGCCAGTGGATCGATGTGACCGATGTGCCGGATGGGCGCTACCTTTTCGTCACACGCGTCAACTGGGGTAATGCTCCCGACCGCCTCGGGCGCCTGGAGCGCGACACCCTCAACAACTGGGCGCAGGTGTGTGTCATCCTGGACCGCTCTTCCGGCCAGCTACAGATGACGCTCGACCCGGAATGTGAGCCTTATGTGGACTGTACCGGCGCAGCCTACGGCAACGTGCAGATAGACTGTAACGGCGAATGCGGCGGCACCGCCCTGCGCGGCGATATCAACCAGGACGGCGCCCAGGAAATGCTGGACGCCCAGGAATACGTACTGGAAACCCTGGCCGGAGATATCTCCCCCACCGCCTGCAACGACCTCAACGCCGACGGGGCCATCACTGTCTTCGACGCTTCCCTGCTGGCCAGCTGTATCAACTTCGGCACCAACCACCCACATATCGGCAACGGCACCCACAACCACTGCAACTTCCCTTCCGGCGTGCTGAACACGACGGATACCGTCAGCCTGAGCATTATGGACGTCAACTTCGAAGAAAAATACGTCGACATCGGTATGTACAACTATACCACCAGGGTGAACGCCTATGAATTCCGCATGAGCGGCATACAGATCATGCAGGTGGAAAACCTGGCGCCCGACACCATTTTCCCCATCAACCCCATGGGCTCCCTCGATCACGTGATCGGCATATCCTATCAGGATTCCGCACTGTACAAGACAAACGAAGTGCAGCCGCTTTGCCGCGTTCACTTCTCGGAGATCACCGACAACTTCATCTGCATCAGCGAGATCATCGATATCGTCAACAAAGACCAGGAGCAGGTGGTCACGCTCATCGAGAACGGCTGCGTGGAATACGTCCCGAACGGTACAACCAGCCTGGGCAAAAATATCGGCGTACAGCTCTTCCCCAACCCATTCAGCCGCCAAACGCGGCTGGTGTTCGAGAATCCCCGCCGGGAGGCCTTCCGGCTGGAGGTCACAGGGCTGAACGGACAGGTGTTGCGCCGCTATGACAATATCACCGGCAGCGAAGTGCTGATCGACGGCGAGGGCCTGCCGGAAGGCATCTACCTGTACCGCCTGGCCAGTGCTCGCGGCTATGCCGCCGGCAAGATGTGCCTGCAGAAGTAAAGGCAACCACATGACTTCCATCATTGTTATTTGCAGGATAAAATGTCGTACCTTTACGCCCAATTCCTAACCAGTCAAATCAGGCTTCATAATGAGTAAAACCGATTCTTACGACCGCTTCATCAACCGCCATATCGGCATCAGTGAAACGGAACTTCAGGATATGTTAAAAGTCATCGGCGCCAGCTCACTGGACCAGCTCATCTACGAAACGGTGCCCGATGGCATTCGCATGAACCGGGAGCTGAATGTACCCGAGGCCATGACGGAATTCGAATACCTTCAGGAACTCCAGCGCACCGCTTCCATGAATAAGGTGTTCCGGCCCTATATCGGCCTGGGGTACTACGGCACGATCACCCCTTCGGTCATCCTGCGCAATATCTTCCAGAACCCGGGCTGGTACACCCAGTACACGCCCTATCAGGCGGAGATCGCCCAGGGCCGCCTGGAAGCCCTGCTGAACTTCCAGACTATGGCCAGCGAGCTCACGGCCCTGCCCATTGCCAATGCCTCGCTACTGGACGAAGGCACGGCCGCAGCGGAGGCGATGATCATGTTTCACGGCATCCGCAACAAACGCAATAAAGGCGACGATGTCAACCGCTTCCTGGTGTCCGACAAGGTGTTCCCGCAAACCATCGATGTGCTGAAGACCCGCGCAGCCGCGCTGGGCATCGAAGTCGTCGTTGAAGACTGGAATAAGTTCGAGTTTACGGATAAGGTTTTCGGCATCCTGCTGCAATACCCGGCAGCCGACGGCTCGGTGGAAGACTACCGGGCGCTGACGCAAAAAGCGCAGGCATCGGAAGTATATGTCACCGTTGCCGCCGACCTGCTCGGCCTGGCCCTGCTGTCGCCTCCCGGAGAATGGGGCGCCGACGCAGTAGTGGGCAATACACAGCGCTTCGGTGTGCCGATGGGTTATGGCGGCCCCCATGCTGCCTATTTCGCTACCAAAGAAGACTTCAAGCGCCAGATCCCCGGGCGTATCATCGGCGTGTCTGTCGATGCCCATGGGAAACCTGCCCTGCGCATGGCGCTGCAGACCCGCGAACAGCATATCCGGCGCGAGAAGGCCACGTCCAATATCTGTACAGCCCAGGCCTTATTGGCCATTATGGCAGGCATGTACGCCGCCTACCACGGCCCCAAAGGCATCAAGGCCATTGCAGAGCGCGTGCACACTCTGGCCCAGATCCTGGACGCCAACCTCCGGTCACTGGGCTACGAACAGCTCAACAAGCACTACTTCGATACCCTCAGCATCCAGGTTGACCACCATCTGGAGATGTCGGTGAGAGGGCTCGCCCTGGAAAAAGAGATCAACTTTTATTACTCGGGCCAAACCGTGCAGATAAGCCTCGACGAGACGGCCAGCCTCGCCGATATCCGCCAGCTCACCGCCTTGTTCGCCGAAGCTAAAGGACACAAACAGGCGGCATTCAACCCTGCGGAACCTGCAGCATACCAGATCCAGGAACCCCTCGTGCGTACCAGCAGCTACCTGGAGCACCCCGTGTTCAATAGCTACCATACCGAGACGAAGATGATGCGGTACATCAAGCGCCTGGAGAACCGCGACCTGTCGCTGACGCACTCCATGATCGCACTGGGCTCCTGCACGATGAAGCTCAACGCCGCCACGCAGCTGATACCGGTAAGCTGGGATGCCTTCGCCAACATCCACCCTTTTGCACCGCTCAGCCAGGCCCTGGGTTATCAGAAGATATTCCGCGAGCTGGAGAGCTGGCTCAGCGATATCACCGGCTTCTCGGCCTGCTCGCTGCAGCCCAACTCGGGCGCTCAGGGCGAATACTCCGGCCTGATGGTCATCAGGGCATACCACGAGGCCAACGGGCAGGGGCACCGCAACATAGCCCTCATCCCTGAATCGGCGCACGGCACCAACCCCGCCAGCGCCGTCATGGCCGGCATGGAAGTGGTGGTCGTCAAATGCGATGAAAAAGGCAATATCGACCTGGCCGACCTGCGCGCCAAAACAGAGCAGCACAGTGATAAGCTTTCGTGCCTGATGGTCACCTACCCGTCGACACACGGGGTGTTCGAAACCGCCATCAAAGAGGTTTGCGGCCTTATCCACCAGCACGGCGGCAAGGTCTATATGGATGGCGCCAATATGAACGCCCAGGTGGGGCTGACCAGCCCGGGCATCATCCACGCCGATGTTTGCCACCTCAACCTCCACAAAACCTTCGCCATTCCTCATGGCGGCGGCGGGCCAGGCATGGGGCCTATCTGCGCCAACGACAGCCTGGCGCCTTTCCTGCCCAAACACCCGCTGGTGGAGACCGGCGGCGACCAGGGTATCACCGCCGTCTCATCGGCGCCCTGGGGTAGCGCCAGTATCCTGCTGATCTCTTACGCCTATATTAAAATGCTGGGCAAAAACGGCCTGCTGAACGCTACGAAATACGCCATCCTCAACGCCAACTACATCAAAGACCGGCTCAAAGAAGCCTACAGCATCCTGTACGTCGGCGAGAAAGGGCGCTCCGCCCATGAGCTGATCGTGGACCTGCGCCCCTACAAATCGCTCTGCTCCGCTGAAGATGTGGCCAAACGGCTAATGGATTATGGTTTCCACGCTCCTACCCTATCCTTCCCTGTCGCCGGCACCATCATGATCGAGCCGACGGAGAGCGAGAGCAAGGAAGAGCTGGACCGCTTCTGCGACGCCCTGCTGCAGGTCCGCAGGGAGATTGACGAGATCGCTTCCGGCGAGGCCTCGCCGAAATCCAATGTGCTGGCCAACGCGCCGCACACGGCCGAGGCCGTCACTTCCGACAGCTGGGCATACCCCTACCCGCGCGAGAAGGCCGCGTACCCGCTGCCCTATCTCCGGCAGGGCTTCAAGTTCTGGCCCTCCGTAGGCCGCATCGACAGCGCCTACGGCGACCGCAACCTGATCTGCACCTGCCCGCCGATGGAGGCGTACCAGACGGAGGAAGAGACGGTGTAGGAACTGAGCTACCGTAGCAGGTTCACCACTCCGCTGTAATTCAGTTCCACATTGTCCAGGAAACGCACGCTGAAAACGTAAGTATAGGCGCCGGGATCTGCTTGTTTGCCGCCGGCTATCCCATCCCATCCTGCCGAGAGGTCGTTGGGCGGGAAGTTGGTGCGCTCGAAAACCAGCCCGCCCCAGCGATTGTAGACCCGCAGGCTGGTGACCTCCTGCACGTTGGGGACGTCGGCAAACAGGGTAAAGCGGTCATTGCGGCCGTCGTCGTTGGGCGAGAAGGCGTTAGGGATATAAACCGCCCGGTATTCCTCCACCTCAATGGTGATGGAGTCGTAGGCCAGGCAACCTTCGGCGGAAGTGGCCGCAAGCGAGTAGGTAACCGTTTGCAAAGGTTGCGCCAAAGGTTCGAGGCAAGGTGGTTCGCAGATCAGCTGGCCGGCAGGCTCCCATTCAAGCTGTGCCAGCGCGTAGTTGGAGGTTGGATGAAGTATTACCTGCTCGCCCAGCCTGACCGACTGCCCCGGGCCCAGGCTGACAAAAAAGGGAGCAGGGTCAGCCAGCTCAACCGTGTCCTCCAGGCTGCAGCCGAAATGGTCGGTGATGATTAAGGTGTAAAAACCGCTGCCCAGGCCCTGGAAAGCAGCCTGGGGCCCCATCGATTCCATACCCTCCAGGCTTATCGTGGCAGGAGGGTAATACCGCTGCAGGTTGGATATCGAAACCGAACCGTCCGCATAATCGAAGCAGCTGGGTATATCGATGGCGATGTCGGCGCCAATACCCTGGTCAGGCACCACTTCCAGGTGGAGCGTTATGATGCTGTCACAACCGATGGAAGACAACAGCGTATCGGTGAAAACGCCGCTTTGCGCATAGAGCTGCCCTCCCATTTCAAAGCTGCCGCCCTGGCAGATGGTATCGGTAATGGAATAGAACTTTGGCTGCACGTACACTACCTTTATATTGGAAATGATGCGGCATTTGGAGTTGGCCAGGTTGGCGGGCGAATTGGCCAGCAGGTAGCGGTAGTAATAGTATCCGGCGGAAAGCTGCGTATGCATGATAAAAAGGCCGTTGGCCCCTGGGATGTCGGCCCAGCTCTGTCCTCCGTCCAGGCTCCGCTGCCACTGCAATGCGGGGGAAGGGTACTGGTCGCCCTGAACGGTCGCATTCAAGGTGATGGGGTTGCCGTCTTCGCAGATGTTGGCGATCTCAAAAGGCAGAATGAGCGCCGCCGGGCCGCAGGCCCGGAAAGAGATGTTGTCGAGCGCCAGATCATTGCCCCCACCGCCAGGTGCATTATTGCGCAGGGTCAGGCGGACCGAGGTTTCGCCTGGCTCGGTAGTGAACGTAAAACCGTAGGTGTTCCACATCTCGTTCTGGGGGATATCCCCTGTATTGTAGCGCACTTCGTCGTTGATCAGGAACGAGACGTTGGGTTTGATGAAGTTCTGGGTCTGCGCATCGATGAGGTTGTAAATGTCGGCGGAAAACTCGTAGAGGGTGTTCTCGCAAAGGCCGTCGACCTGCTGGTCGTAAAAAGCGCCGGGTGAATAGCTGGCGTTGACCACCATCATATAACCGTTGGGGTCGCTGCTGTTATCACGGATCGATTGCCAGCCGGGAAAGAGGTAGGGCCATACGCCCGTATTATTGGTAATGGTGTACAGCCCGTCGTTGGGCGGCGGCGAGAGGGTGTAGGTATAACCCGGAGCGATGCCGGGGTCAAAAGGCACGAGGTTGGCGGCGCCGGAGCCGAAATCGCCGGCCTCGAAAATATTCTCGCCGAGGTTGCCGGTACAGGTTTCCTGCCCCGCTGACCGGATGGAAAAGCAGAGCAGCAGGGCAGCAGAAAGGGCAAACGCGTTCGATTTCATAGCCGTATTGAAGGTTTGTGTGCCATAAAACTAATAAATGATGGGCTTAATCCAGGCCTTTCTTCTGGGTTCAAAAAGTTATCTTTGCCCGCAAAAAGGTACGCAATGATCGTAGTGACCGGAGCCGCAGGTTTTATAGGCAGTTGTATGGTGCGCAAACTCAACGACGAAGGCCATGAGGATATCATCGTCGTCGATGAGTTCAGCCACGAAGCGAAAAACCGCAACCTGGAAGGCAAGGCTATCGCCGAACGTCTCCACCGCGACGGCTTCCTGGCCTGGCTGAACGAAAACCCCGCCAAAGTTGATGCTATTTTTCACATGGGCGCCCGAACGGACACGACGGAAAAGGACTGGGGCATTTTCCAGAAACTCAACCTCGACTATTCAACCGCGCTCTGGAAATGGTGTTCCGAATACCATATCCCGCTCATTTACGCATCCAGCGCCGCCACCTACGGACTGGGAGAACTAGGCTATATCGACAGCCATGATATCGTCGGCCAGCTGCATCCCCTCAACCCCTATGGCGAGTCCAAGAACCGTTTCGACCATTGGGCCCTGCAGCAGGAACAGCAACCTCCTCATTGGTACGGCCTGAAATTCTTCAACGTATACGGCCCCAACGAATACCACAAGGGCCGTATGGCTTCCGTCATCTTCCACACCGTCAGGCAGATCAAAGCCACCGGTGGCATGAAGCTCTTTCGCTCCCACCGCCCCGATTATGCCGACGGGCAGCAGAGCCGCGACTTTGTCTACGTCAAAGATGTTGTAGAAGTGCTGTACTGGCTCTGGAAACACAGCCCTGGCAACGGCCTGTACAACCTGGGCGCCGGCCAGGCGCGTTCCTTCCTCGACCTCGCCGCCAACACCTTCCACGCCATGGGCCTCGAGCCCAACATCAGCTTCATCGATACCCCGGAGGATATCCGCGACACCTATCAGTACTTCACCGAAGCAGATATGGGGAAGCTTCGAAAGGCGGGGTATAACAAAGCCTTCCATTCCCTGGAGCAGGGCATAGATGATTATGTAAAAAACTATTTGGTGGAAGAACGTATCTACTAGCGCCAAACAAGCGCTAAAACCCGCCCTCAATATCTATGCCTCCATCCTTCCTGACGTTGTTCAGGCCAGCGTAATAGATCAGGTACCACTCATCGCCCAGCCGGGCGAAGCGCCGCACGATGGCCAGGTCGCCCGTGCGGTGCACGAACTTTTCGATCACGGCATCGTCGCCAACGGGGCGAAGCTGGTGCTCATAATCACTGGACTGCAGGTTAAAACCGTGCTGTATGGCCCAGTTTTCCGGTGTCCAGCGAAAGGTACCTGAAGCGATGGTAACGCTATCAGCGCCTTGTGGCAGGCCCTCGAGCGGAAAAGTGATATGCGCCATCTGGTAAGCGCTGTCCTGGTGGAAGCGTTCGTAAAAATCCGTAAATGCCTGCCAGGATGCACTGGCTTCCGCGCCGGATGCCGAGGACTCCGGGGCGCCTCTTTTACACCCCAGCAACGCGATCATGGAAAAGGCAAGGAAAAGAGATCTCTTCATCATCATAAGCTTGACAACTTTTGAAAAGTGAGCCCCTCGGGCTATATCTTGATAAACGGCTGCATGGTTTCATGGCCCCATTGTCTCATTGTTATTAAGCCAGGGTACTCCCAACCATGCAACCGTGTAAGCATGAAACTGTAGCCTACCTTTCGCCGGCTTCCTTCACCATACCCTCTGCCAGCAGGTGGCTTGTGCTTTGGGAGCGGCTCAGCCGCCGGGACTGGCCTTCCTGTTTACCGGGCCAGAAAGCCCAGGCGTGGTAATAACCTGCGGCATCGCGCTCGCAATAAGCGCCGGGAGCCATCAGGCCCGCTTCCGCCGACAGCCTGAGGATGCTGCGTTCCACATTTGTGCACGCCGACACTTCAGGATGGTGCAGGGCCTTGAAAATTCGACGGGTGGCCTTATCATCGGCGCAGGCCAGCCAGGCCAACACCCCCTGGCCCGGAGCGGGTACGAGTTCCCGGGGGTTGAACGGAACGGCCTCAACGCCAGGCAACGCTATCTCGGCCCGGGTAATCATGGCGGCCGGCACCAGCGCTGCATCGGCTGGCCCGCCCTGAAGGAAGGCAGCTACACCTCCATCATCGCCGGCCCCGAAGGGCACGAAAGACAGATCGGGCCGGAAGCGCTGAAGCTGAACCTGGTGGAGGGATGTGGCCACACTTACCACACCCTTTTCTTTTAACCGGAAAAGCAGGCCTTCTGCTCTGCTTTCCACCCTGATGAGCAGGCATAAAGCCGGGTTTTCACGCCGCGATACGGCCGTGATGGCCACCCCTTCCTGCTGCCGGGCCGGTAGCTGCTCCATAAATTGCGCAGCGATATCGATATCGCCGCGCAAAAGCGCTTCCCATGCCGGCCTGGCCATCGCATCATCACCAACTCCTGGGAGGGTATGGCCAAGGCTCACGAACTCGGAGGCTAGCCCGGCAGATTGGAGCTGCTGCTGCGTGTACCGGGCCCGCCAACCGGCCAAAGGGCCGCTATCGAGGCCTATTCTTATCGTTTTCTTCAATCCCTCGGCTTTTGGCGCAAAGATAAGGCAAGCAAATCACTTTCCTTTGGCTATGGTTTGATTAACCGGTATCAACTTTTTTTCTACCTTTGCTGCATGCAACTATCAGCCAAAGCATTAGCACAATTCCTTAATGGAACAGTAGAGGGTGACCCGGAAGTATGCGTGTCCCGCCCGAGTAAGATCGAGGAGGGAGGTGCCGGTACTATTTCCTTTCTCGGCAACCCAAAATACGAGGAATACGCATACACCACCACGGCCTCGATCCTGCTGGTCAGCAACAGTTTCGAAGCACGGCGCCCGGTCAGTGCTACGCTCATCCGCGTAGCCGATGTGTACGGCGCCGTTGCCCTATTGCTCGAGCACTTTGGCAACCATAAACAAACCGGAGAGGCCGAGATATCTAAACTGGCAGATGTGCATCCCGATGCCCAGGTCGGCGAAG
Organism: Lewinellaceae bacterium; assembly: GCA_020636255.1. GTDB lineage: Bacteria > Bacteroidota > Bacteroidia > Chitinophagales > Saprospiraceae > JACJYE01. Next base: position 10,009 of record JACJYE010000019.1, on the reverse strand, counting down.
GGGTGGCGATAGGAGCATTCACTGTTGTGGAAGCCGGCGCGATAGTTGGCGACGGCTGCCGGATCGCCTCACAGGCCTACATTGGAAAGGGCGCCAGCCTTGGCCGGCAGACCATCATTTATCCCGGCGCCCGCATCATGCCGGGCTGCTCCATAGGGGCTAATTGCATTATCCATGCCAATGCAGTGATCGGCAGCGATGGCTTCGGTTTTGCCCCTCAGGAAGACGGTACGTACCGCAAGATCGTACACGTGGGGAACGTCGTGATCGAGGACAGCGTCGAGATCGGCGCCAATACCACGATCGACCGGGCTACTATGGGCTCAACGACCATACGCGCCGGGGCCAAGCTGGATAACCTCATCCAGGTAGGCCATAATGTGGAGATCGGTGAAAATACCGTGATCGCAGCCCAGGCCGGTATTGCCGGCAGCACCAAGATCGGCAAGTCGTGCCGCATAGGCGGCCAGGCAGGCTTTATCGGCCATATCCAGATTGCCGATGGCTCGCAGGTGCAGGCCCAAAGCGGAGTCATCACGCCCCTTACAGAACCCAACCAGGCCATTGCCGGGGCTCCTGCCATCAACTATAAAGACTATTTCCGATCCTATGCTGTTTTTAAAAAATTGCCCGAATTATACCGCAAACTCCACCAACTGGAGCAGAAACTTAAAGGCTAATCCAGTGCTTTCGCCTGACGGGAGCTTAAGTTTGGAAAAAACGTATCTTTGCAAAAATCTATCAGCCGACGACGTTTATGATGAAACAGCAAACGATCAATGACCCTGTGAGCGTAAGAGGCGTAGGGCTTCACACAGGTAAAGAGGTCACCATTACCTTTAAACCGGCCCCTGTCAACCACGGATATAAATTCCAGCGGATTGACATGGAAGGCCAGCCTGTGCTGAATGCCGACGTGAGCAGGGTCAGCTCTACCCAACGTGGGACAACGATCAAGTCGGGGCAGGCCGAGGTCAATACGATTGAACACGCCCTCTCCGCCCTTTCCGGGCTAGGGATAGATAACATCCTCATGGAACTCGATGGCCCTGAAGTCCCCATCCTGGATGGCAGCGCCGGCCCTTTTGTCGCCGCCCTGCAACAGGCCGGATTGGTGGAACAGGAGGAAGAACGCGAGTATTTCGTGGTGGAAGAACCCATCTTCTTTAAAGATGAAAAATCCGGGGCCGAACTGCTGGCCCTTCCCCACGACGGCTTCGAGCTGGTTTCCATGATCGACTTTAACTCCAATGTCCTGGGGCAGCAATACGCACATTTCAACGGGTCGACGGACTATGCCCGCGAAATTGCGCCCTGCCGTACCTTCGTCTTCCTGCACGAGGTGGAATTCCTTTTTGAACAAAACCTCATCAAAGGAGGCGACCTGGACAACGCCATCGTCATCGTCGACCGCAAAGTCAGCCAGGACGAGCTCGACCGGCTGGCCAAAAAGCTGGGCAAGCCCAGCGTAAAGGTAGACCATGAGGGCATCCTCAATACCATAAACCTGTACTTCAAGAACGAACCCGCCCGCCATAAGCTGCTGGACGTCATCGGCGATGTGGCGTTGCTGGGCCACCGTATCAAAGGAAAGATCGTAGCGACCAAGCCTGGGCATAAGGCTAATGTCGAATTCACGAAGTTGCTGAAGAAATATTACCAGGAACAGCGCCGGCTGCGGGGGAAACCCCACTACGACCCGGACAAAGAGCCTATATTCGACATCACGCAGATCGAAAAATGGCTGCCGCACCGTTACCCATTCCTGCTCATCGACAAGATCATCGAGCTATCGGAAAACCACGTAGTTGGGGTCAAAAACATCAGCTTTAACGAGCAGTTCTTTCAGGGGCACTTCCCCAATAACCCCGTTATGCCAGGGGTGCTGCTCATAGAGGCCATGGCCCAGACGGGTGGCATGCTCGCCCTGTCGACCGTTGATGACCCCGGAAACTGGGATACCTACTTCCTGAAAATTGAGAACGCGAAATTTAAACACAAAGTCGTGCCCGGTGATACCGTATTGTTCAAGATGGAACTGATGGCTCCCATCCGGCGAGGCATCTGCCAGATGCAGGCCACGGCCTATGTCGGCAACAAGATCGTATCAGAGGCCGAGTTAACTGCTCAAATCGTTAAGCGCTCATAAAATGAACTACTACAATAGCAACTTGAACAGCGTCATCCACCCCGACGCGCAGATCGGTGAGAACGTCTCCATCGGGCCTTTTTGCTATATCGACAAGGACACAGTGATCGGTGATGGCACCTCCATTGGCCCCAACGTAACGATCTACGAGGGGGCGCGCATCGGAAAAGACGTCAGGATCTTTCCCGGGGCAGTTATTTCCGGCATCCCGCAGGACCTCAAGTACCAGGGTGAACGAACGATAGCCGAGATCGGCGACCGGTCGATCATCCGGGAATACGTCACGGTGAACCGGGGCACCAAATACGCGGAAAAGACCGTGGTGGGCAGCGAATGCCTGCTGATGGCCTATGTTCATGTTGCGCATGATTGCAAGCTGGGCAACAACGTCATCCTGGCCAATAACGTCAACCTCGCCGGGCATGTGGAGATCGAAGATTTCGCCATCCTGGAAGGCCTGGTGGCCGTACAGCAGTTCATCAAGATCGGCCAGCACACCTTTATCGCCGGCGGCTCGCTGGTGCGCAAGCACGTGCCGCCATACGTCAAGGCCGCCCGCGAACCCCTCTCCTACGCCGGTGTCAACAGCATCGGCCTGCGCCGGCGCCATTTTACCAACGACCAGATCAACACGATCCAGGAGATCTACCGCATCCTTTTCGTCAAAGGGTACAACACCAGCCATGCCCTGGAAGTGATCGAAGATTCACTGGAACCCTCCGCTGAGCGGGAGAACATCCTGAACTTCATCCGCGCGGCCGACCCGGGCATCATGCGGGGCTTCCAGCCCATCAACGGCGCCGGTATCGATGAGGATTGAACTGTCGGGCATCGGTAAGCGCTACCGCATGGAGTGGATCCTGCGGGACGTGAGCCTGACGCTCGAGGCCGGCAAGCGGTACGCCATCACCGGCCCCAACGGCTCCGGCAAGTCCACCCTGCTCAAGATGCTGTCGGGGCACCTGACCCCTTCCAAAGGTAACATCCGCTTTTTCCACGACGGAAAACCCGTCGATATCTCCGCCGTTTACCAATACCTCTCCTTCGCAGCACCCTATATCGACCTGATCGAAGAGCTCACCCTCTGGGAGGCGTTGGCCTTCCACACCCGTTTCAAGCCCCTGCTCGGCCACCTGGGCACCACAGAGCTGCTCGAACTGCTCGGGCTGGAGAAGTCGCGCAACAAGCCCATCCGCAATTTCTCTTCAGGCATGAAGCAACGCCTCAAACTGGCCCTGGCCCTCTGCTCCGACACCCCCCTGCTACTGCTCGACGAGCCCACCACCAACCTCGATAAGGAAGGCATCGCCTGGTACCGCCGCCTGATCGACACCTATGCCCCCGGCCGCCTGCTCATCGTAGCATCCAATGTGGATGTAGATTTTGACTTTTGCGAAGAGCGGGTGGGGATAATGGGGTATAAGGGGTGAGCTTTCTGCTTTATCCCGAAAAATTCCCTTTTTATTTCCGGATTTTTTCCGGTTTCCTAAGGAGATGCTGCCCCGTAATCTGTATAAATCACTGATTTTCAGCGAAATACTTTATTGGCACGGCAATGGTACTATAGGTAGTTGTAAACCAAAACCAAAGTACCATGAAAAAGCTCAGAAGTTTTTCCCGTCAAGCCCAACCCAACGGAAGCAGTATTTTCACTTTTGCGCCGAAGGCCTCCTTTCCCAACCTGTATCAACTCCGCCTTCAGTCGCGGGCAGCAGTACGCCGTTCCTGGGCCTGGTGGAAACAACCCCCAGGCCAGCCAAACCAGGAAAGCACTCCGGCCACCGAGCTGGACGACTACGACTAGCATTCTTTTCCTTTTCTTTTTGCGCATAGGCAGAGGGCCGCCTAAGGGGGCCTTCTGTTTTTCTTTCGAAAATACATGCCAAAAAATGCCATCTATTTGTTCAACTTCAGTAATTTTTCCTGAAAAATCCGTAATTTTTACGAAATAAATCGAGCTTTTTTCGCGCAAGGGGGGTACAAATTAAGAAAAGTACCATATTTCGAACCCGGTACAAAATTTGATCAGCTATTCAATTAAAGGAAAAGAATCATGAACAGTGCGCAGGATATTAGTATAACCTCATCAGGTGCCACCCCCGATCATACACCACCAACCCGATCCGGAATTCATTCCTCAGATAGGCAGCGGCCCCATGTTTTGGGTAAATCAGTAGCCTTCGGCCCTTACCAAACTTCATACCTAACCACTGAGCATGCCTCTGTGGGCGAGCCCCGGAAAGAACTTGAAGTTTTTGTCAGGGAGGGTATGCGGAAGGTTACGGAACAGGTAATAAATGAATACCAGTCATTTTTTAAAAAACATGCTTCCGATAAAGATAAAAAGGACGGTGTTTTGGAGCTCCTGGAGAAAAAGCTGACACAAAGCACTCCGGCCCGCCCTTTTTTCACCTATTCAATCCATCAATATCTTATTCAGAAACAGCCTATTAGTGAAAATCCCGCGCTCGAAAGCCTGCTGCAATATTGCATGCCTCTCATCAGTGAGGCCGTAATCTGCGTGCAATATTACGACAACCACATACTCGACAATAAATACAATGTTTCAACTGCTGAAGCAATTCGGCAAACAAGGCATAAAGCATACCAGTTAAAAAAAATATTATATGCGTATGTCGATAGTAGGTTTTCCCAATCACCTGAATTGAAAAATAAAATAAAAACAGAATACCTGAACAGGGTTTTTCTCTTTGTGGATTTAGGCCAAAAAATGGAATTGGAATTCAACCATGCACATTATCTGTTAACCCCAAAAAATAAGAATATCCATATAAAAGATTTTGTTATTAATTATTTAGATGAGGTCGATTCCGGAAAATTTGAAAACCTGAATGAAAAAGAACAACTGATCAGAGATAATATAAGGGTTGGGTTTCTAGAATTTAATTATGGAGATACTTTTCATAATAAGGAACAAATAGCCAATGAATTGAGCAAACATGCCGCAGGCATTGCCGAACTTTCTGAAGTAAAGAAATTATTGGAAGTGTTTCAGGAAGATGCCTGGTTTTTGAAATTATATTTCCAAAGGGTCAGTATTACTTCTGGTTTTTTATATTATTCGACGGTGAAATTTTTCCTGGACATGCTTAATGTCAATAATAATCTTCAATTTGAGTTACTACAGTTTGCCAGGTATTTTGGGATTATGCGACAGGTCGTAAATGATAACACAGATATACTGCCTTCCAATTTTAATGAAAGCAGTAAAGCTAAGGTAAAAAACGACGCATTAAGCGACCTTCGAAATGGCAATATCACGCTTCCGATCTATTTGCTCTGGGTTATTCGAAACAAAAATGGTTTCCTGTCTTTTCTCTTCAGAAATTCTAGTAAAATTTTCAGGAATGGCGTTCCCAGAATTGTCGAAAAAACGCTTTTTAACGCATTTACAGAATCTTACGCCATCTATATTTCTTTGGCCATAGGCAAAGAATTAGCTGCCCGGGCGAGTGCATATTTAGAACCAGGCCTCTCAAATAAATACACATTGTACCTGGACTATATGACCAGAGGATTAGCGGGCAACAATAAATTTTACCGGCATTATTATCATGAGGAGGCCTATTACGCTTACAAAAAGCTAAAAAACCAGATTCGGGGCCAATTGAACGTACAGGATAAGCAAAAAGGATCATGCGTAATAGAATTGCTTTCTTATCTGGTCAATACATCAAAAGATCAAATCCCAATACCTGTTGAGGTATCTTATGGTACCCACTTTTCATTGCTATCCATGCCTACTGTCCATTCCCGGCCCTGCCTAGTGAAGAAGTGGAAATCACTAAAGCTATGGTTTACTGAACAAGGTGTTCAGCAATGTATACATGTCAAAATACATTTGAAAAATTTGTTCTCACACACAATTCTCAGTAAATTAGCCTGCGATTGAGCTTGACAAACTTCCAAAACCCTTCGCGCTATGGCTTTACAACAGCAGGTACCAAGACAAAACGAACGTAGCATCCTCCCTTTTCCTGAAATCGACGACTTTTATGACATCCTTCAAGACCGGATACACATGGTCCTGAAGCAGTTTTTCCTGGACGACCCCTTTACCGTATTCGTAACGGCCCTGCCCCGAAGAGAAAACCAGGTGATCCACCGGTTCGAAAATTTTCCTCTTGATTATGCAGGGGTATCGGCGCAAAGAAGGTTATTGGAAGGAGCCGATTTCGTAAAAGCGTTGGACAACCATTGGGATTTTTTACAACCCACGACTGCCGGCAGCTTGTATTCCACAGATACGGTTGAAACCATCAGTTCCCTGCTTTTTGCTGAGATGAAGATCGGTGACCTGAGCCTGGAGGATATCTACAACAGAGGGACGGGAAGAATGCTCGATTATTTTGGCATTCTTACCGAAAAACGGAAAGAGGCGTCCCGGCTGAAACCCGACACCCGCCGCGAAGCGGAATACCACATCGTGAATACGCATCTCGACATTTCCAATTATTGGTACCTTTCCGTCCCCCTGATCCAATTTGCAGAATTCGACGGTATCGTCCATATCGTTCATAGCGACAAAGACCACAAGCAATTTATCTATCGGCATAAAAACGGCCAGGACGGCATCAACAAGAAGACTGTCGGCAACCTGATCAAAGCCTTTAGCCGGGAGTATGAAGGCATTATCCTCGACTGGGACCTGGTAGGCGCCAATAAGGAAAAAAGGACTGTAGTGGAAGCAGCGCTGAGGATCGCGAACCAGGACGAAACATACCTTGGCAAAGGGGGGAAGATTAACCCCATCCTCAACGAATTGCGTTACAGAGAATACTACGAGAAACACCTCGAGTACTTTAAAAAGCGCTTCGAATACAACGACGCCATCCCCGGCCTGCTTTACCAGCAGAGCCTCAAGAACGCTATCATTACCATCCTGATCGATTCCTTCGCGCATAATGTGAGCGCGCACAGCCTCACCGCCCTGAACTGGTGGTTCAAGCAGCGGGCCTCCAAAGTAAAAGGGCGGCTAACGCTGGCGGATGTGGCCCTGATAAAAAATATCCTGGAAAAGGATATCCCCGCCGGTAGCAAAAAAAGCAAGGACCTGCAGGCCTTGCTGGAGCCTATACTCAATCCCTACGAAGGAAATACCGGCGATATCGACGACAACTATATCGTCAATTACGAAGGGCCCATGGCCAAGGAATTGCAGCCCCTCTTCAAATTCCTGCTTGAAAAAGGCGCTTTCTGGAGTGGTGTGACCCGCGATTTTGGCTTTGGCGGGGAAGTGAACAGCCTTTTTGAAACATTGTGGCGTGATTTTATCAACAACCCCTTGTATCTCGGCACCATCGCCAAAACCGAAGAGATCTCACAGATCACCATCCGGGTGGCCTTTTACGAACCGGAAGATGAGCTGCGCCCCAATGGCATACGGCGCAAAATAAAAAAGAAGCGGCTGGGTGGCGGCGATTTTGCCATTATCAATATCAAGAAGCCCCGGCCGATGGACCAGATGAACAAAAAAGCGCTCGAAGACTCCTATGTAGAAGTAGAAGGGAAGCGCCTCTATTACCGCGACCACAGGGAACTATATGAACGCTCCGATTTTGTGCAGCCCAGCTCTGATTATGCAGATGTAAAAAAAGCGCTTCAGGAGTGTAAGGTATTTTTCCCCGGAGGGGTCGTAGGCCGCCATGCCCTCTACACCATGCTGGAAAACGAGATCAGAAATGTAAAGCACTATTCCGGCGAAGGGCTGAAAAACATCCAGAAGAAAGGCCTGACCCTTGTCATAGGCATCCAGGAAGCACACGTCGAACCCGATAGAAGCGGTGAGCGCGAGCTTTACAAAATAGGTATTTGGCTTAAACTCAACACCGACCTCTCCCAGCCTATCAGCAAGAAACAGAGTGATTATCTGATCAAGCGCAAATTCGACGACCTGATAGGCGATATCATGGATAAGACCGAAAGCCACGCACCCAGGCTGGGGGGCAACTTCCAGGATAAGATCTGCGCGGCCATGTTATTCAACAATACCTTCGCCAGCGTTCAGCGCGGCGACAGCAACGAGCACCGTACCCATGCCGATAAGGATACTAAACGCGATAAAGCTTATTTCCCCTGGATCATCCCCGCCACAGCCAGCGATGATGCCCCACATGATGATTTCGAACTCACCCAGAAAAATATCGGCGATTTTGAAACGAACTATCCGCACAAAGGGAAGATGGGGCGATTCAAAAAGTATTTCTTCTGCTGGAAAGGCGCTAACGTCAAAGAATTGCCCGGCGCCCCGGCTATGACAAAAGCAGGGCAGGAGGAATTCTGGGGCTGGGATAACCCCGCCAGGTTCCGGTTTATTAGTATTCAGGAAAAAAACGAGCGGAAAAAAGAGCAGCTCAAATCCGAAGTCCGCACACATGGGGTCATCAGAGTTATTGAAGAAAAGATCCCTTCGGAATGGCTTAACGATGCACAGGGCCGGGGTACGGCCCTGGCATATAGATCATGGCTGCCCTACTGGCTGGGTACCGACAGATATGCCATAGAACTCAAGGAAAGGCCCAAAAATCAGGAGAACTTCATTCCCAGAGGTTATCTCGTTTTTGATGCCAGCCTGCCCATAAGCGGCCAGGATGAAAAACAGTTGTCGCAGACGTTCCATTACCTACCGGCTGGTTCAAAGCCCGATATGCCCATAGACAAAAGCCTGAGCTTAGCCCATGCCGGCACCAGCAAAGAAAATGATATCGTCCGGTACCGAACCCACGGTGTCTACAAACAATACTTTACGGAGGTTATGGACCCGGACAGTATGAGCAATCCTAGCATAACCATCCTGCCCTCCGCTAAGATCGCAGAACTGATCGAAGCGCTGGCAACGCGCGTAGCCATATTCGATAACCGCGTCCGGCATCGCATCAAGGAAGAAAAGCGGGATGATTTCTTCCGGGATACCTTAGGGTTTCACGTCGACAGCGAGCACACGCCTACACAGAACCAGTCATGGGAAAAAGCCAAGCCCTTTATCGGGAACTGCCACTTCCTGATCATGCACCTCACCTATATCGAGAATATCCTTCGGGCCAAATATGGCAAGGAGTACTCGGAAGAGGACTCAGAGATCGGCTATTTCCTTGAAAAGGAGATACATCCGCTCATTCTGGACGAAAAAGGGAATATCCGCAAGAACTTCGTTTTCGTGGTCACCACCGGCCGGGGGCGGAACAAATGGTGGGATCGCCTGAAAGAAAGCAAAAACCCCGCTTATCAGGAATATAAGCTTTTCACTATCTTCCGTCCGGTGGAATCCATCATCTCGATCGTGGAAAATGCCATCAACAAGGACGACGATATCGAGCTCAAATATTACCTGGTGAAACTTTTATTTGGTTCATAATCATTCCTGAACAGAAAATGGAAGACCGGACACCTGAAAAAACCCTGTTTATCATCTGGCGCTGGAAGGCAAGAGAATTGGAACGTAACGGTATCTGGCATACCCCTGATGGCAAAGGCCGGTTGTATTGTGTTTCGGACGATGCGCTATTTGACGATAATCTTACCTCCATTGAAGGTGTCGTGAACAAAATGGGGCCTTCCTCCAAATTCCTATTTTTCCTTCACCGAAAAAGGCATCCCAGACATTACGTAGGCGAATTGATCAAGCGCCTGAAACCTTCGTGCGAACAGCCAATCAAATGCTTCCTGTTTGGTTATGGCAGCGATTTCATTTATGCATCCAAAAATCCTAAAGGATTGCTGGGCAGCGGTGAGCTGGGAGGTTGGGTAAACGATGAAAAAGGCAGTAGCAGGGAAGTACCCGTTATCGAAAGCCTGGAAGACAGAACGATCAGGCAGCAAAACTTTGACTCAATCTGGAAT
>JACJYE010000018.1 GCA_020636255.1 Lewinellaceae bacterium | reverse complement strand
TAAGGCGAGATGAATTAAATGCTATTGCCCTGTTTGAGCGCTACTCAGATTTTAAAAAAAAACAGCAAAGTGAAAGAAACTAAAAAGGGCTGCGTAGTAGAGGGTGAAAAAACAATCATTATTCATAAAAAAGAGAACAGTCATGAAAAAGCAAATGGTAAAACTGGCCGGCAACATAGGTTTACTAATCGTTTTTGCGCTGCTTTTTACACAATGTGAAAAGGCTGAACAACCAGCCGTCACCGATGGCCTGGGTTCATCGGTAGTATCAGATCGGGATGCCGCAGCCAACCCTGCAGATGTTTGCAGTTGCCTGACAGCCAATTTCAGTGTTCAGGACTTGTCAGATGCCGAAGCGGAAGCCCTGCTGTTCATGCGGGAAGAGGAGAAACTGGCCCGTGACGTTTACAATACGTTGAACGAGCAGTGGCAGTCGCCTGTTTTCGCCAATATCGAACGGTCCGAACAGCGCCACATGGATGCCATCTTCTGCCTCATTCAGAAATATGGGCTGGAAGACCCGGTAGGCGATAATGGCAAAGGTGTATTTCAGCATGTGGCGCTGCAGGAGTTGTATCAAAGCCTGACGGCACAGGGCGCACAAAGCCTGAAAGACGCTCTCATCGTGGGTGCAACGATCGAGGGCCTGGATATATCCGACCTCATGGGGCATCTGGAAGATGCTGAGATCGACAATGATGACCTTCAGGCCGTATTTAACGAACTTGCACGGGGTTCCCGCAACCACCTGAGAGCGTTTGTCCGCCAGCTCGGGATCTTAGGCGAAACCTATCAGGTTCAGTACATTGACCAGGAAACATTTGACTATATCATCAGCACCGAGCGGGAAAAGGGCGGCGCCATTTGCGGCGCCTGCCCGAACGGCGGCCCGGGCAATGGCGGCAACGGCACCGGCCTTTGCGACGGCAGCGGCCCTCATGGGAATAACGGCCAGCACAACGGCAACGGCAGTGGCAACGGAACAGGGAACTGTGATGGCGCCGGCCCCAACGGCAATACCGGCGGGAATGGCAACAATAATGGCGGCGGAAACGGCAATACTGGTGGCAATGGCGGCGGCAATGGGCGGGGTAACTAGTGCAGTCAACCCGTACCTCGAAGCTTCTGCTTCGAGTAGTTATCAACCCGTACCTCGAAGCTTCTGCTTCGAGTAGTTATCAACCCGTACCTCGAAGCTTCTGCTTCGAGTAGTTATCAACCCGTACCTCGAAGCTTCTGCTTCGAGTAGTTATCAACCCGTACCTCGAAGCTTCTGCTTCGAGTAGTTATCAACCCGTACCTCGAAGCTTCTGCTTCGGGTAGTTATCAACCCGTACCTCGAAGCTTCTGCTTCGGGTAGTTATCAACCCGTACCTCGAAGCTTCTGCTTCGGGTAGCAGCGGCTCCGTATATAAAAAAGGCTTACTTTCACATCGCTCGATATACCATTTCCATGCACATCACGAAAGACACTTGCCGGCAGCTGAGCGACCTGGATATCATTCGCAGGGCAATGGAGGAGGTGGATTATTTTTCGTGCCTGTACGAGCGGTATGAAGCGCGCCTGCTCCGTTATATAAAGCGCATGGGCGCCCTGACGGAGGAAGAGGCGCAGGATGTGCTCCAGGAGGCTTTCATCAAGGTGTGGAAAAACCTTCATGCTTTTGACCAGAACCTCAAATTGTCGAGTTGGCTGTATCGTATCGTGCACAACCAGGCGGTGTCCTGCCTACGCAAAAAGCAGTCTTTCGGCAAGGATCAGACAGCGGGCTTTAACGAAGGCCTCCTGGCGCATATACCCGACGGCGGCCCGGGCGAAGAGAGCCCCGAAGCTTTGGAAGAGAAGGATCAGCACATACATGCCTTGCTCAACCAGCTGCCGCTGCCGTACAAGGAAGTCATGGTGCTGAAGTTCCTGGAAGACATGAGCTATGAAGAGATCTCCGATGTCCTGAAAATCCCTGAAGGTACCGTAGCCACCCGCATCAACCGGGCAAAAAAAGCCTTGCGGAAGCTTTCGGGGCAGACTACTGTTTAAAACATTCGTGCTTATGAAACCTTCGGACAAACTGATACAGATGATCCGCGAACAGCAGATCAGGCCCGTACCCCGATGGCGGTTTACCTTGAAGAACCTGCTGCTCTGGGCAGCTTTCGCCGTCGCCGCCCTGCTGGGCGCCCTGGCCTTTTCGGTGGTCCTCTTCGCCATTCAGCAAACGGATTTTCAGGTGATCAGCCACCTGTCGCACTCGCGCCTGGAGCTCTTCCTCGGCCTGCTGCCCTTTTTCTGGATCGCCCTGCTCATCGTTTTTCTGCTCGTAGCGATCTATAGCATTCAACATTCTCCCAAAGGATACAAGCTTACCCTGGCCCGCCTGGTGGGCTACAGCGCTGCCCTGAGCATTCTGCTCGGCGCCTTGTTCTTTATCGCCGGCGGCGCGCAGCGCCTGGAGCAGGCCTTCGCGGTCAACGTCAGCCTGTACGAAAGCGTGCAGGAGAAAAAGGCCAGGTTATGGTCGATGCCTGAAGAGGGCTATCTCTCCGGCGAGATCCAACAGACGAGCATAGGGTCTTTCGAGCTGGAGGATTTTGAGGGGAAAACATGGACGGTCGGGTACGAAGGGGCATTCATCCCGCCGGTAGTGCTGCTGGAAAGAGGGGAGAAGGTTAAACTACTCGGCAAGATGGATGGCCCGGGCCGTTTTGAGGCCTCCGAAGTACGCCCCTGGGGCGGCATGGAGCGAAAGGGGCGGAGAGGCTCCGGCCTGGGTTCGGAACGTTAGTTCGGGGTTAGTTCAATCAAGTGTGTCGCTGCAGTCGCAATCCTTTGATATCCAGGCCCGCTTTAAACGTGAAACCTGCAACGTTGAACAGTCCCTTAGCTCGGAGCTAAACTCAACGCGCGCTGCCCTCTGCCTGCCCCAGCGCCCGCACATAGGCCGGAAAGCCTTCAACATCTTCAGCTGAAGACCTGAAGTTCACGATACACATTCGCAGGGCGAAACGGCCGCCGATCATGGCCTTTGAAATGAAGTATTTCCCCTCGGCCTCGATGCGGTTCAGGATAGCCTGGTTCATCTGGTTGAGGTGTGCTTCCACAGCTTCATCTCCCAGGCGGGGTTTCAGTGCCGGCGGCACATAACGGAAGGTGGCGATGCTCAGGTGGCGGGAAAACGTTTCGAAATCATCCTGGCCGCTGAACAGTTCGAAGGCATATTGGGCAAGCTGGATATCTTCCCTGATCAGCTGCCGGTAGCCTTCCATGCCCAGGTGCTGGGCCGCCAGCCATACTTTCAGTGCCCGGAAGCCCCGGGAGTTCTGCGGGCCATAGTCTACGTAGTTCAGCTGCTCCGCCTCGAAATTGTAATAAGGTGGATGGTAAGAAAAAGTATTCGTCAGGTGCCTGGGGTCTCTTACCAGCGTACAGCCGGCCTCCAGGGGAGCGTACAGCCATTTGTGCGGGTCGACCGCAATGGAATCGGCTGATTCCAGCCCTTTGAACTGCCCCTGCAGTTCAGGCAGCGCTCCGGCGAAACCACCATAGGCGCCGTCGATATGAAACCAGAGTTTATATTGCTTGCAGATCTCTGCTATGCCGGCAAGGGGGTCCACCACACCGGTGCTGACCGAGCCGGCGGTACCTACAACCAGGAACGGTTCGTAACCTGCCGCGATATCTTTTTGGATCTGGCCGCGCAGGTGCTCCAGGTTCATTCGGCCTTCCGCGTCGGTATCGATCCAGCGGATGCTGTTGGCGCCCAGCCCGCACAGGCTGGCGGACTTCTGTATCCAGGTGTGGGTTTGGCCCGAGCAATAGGCCGTAAGCGGTTTGTCGAGGCTACGCAGGCCGCCTTCCAGTATCTGCGGCCCTGCTTTGGCGCGTATGGCGGCCTGAAAGCCGACGTTATTGGCCATATTGCCGCCGCTCACCATCAGCCCGCCCCCTGCGGGATACCCCATAAAGCGGCCGATCCATTCTACCGTCTGCTTTTCGATCTCCGTAGCCACCGGAGAGAGGGCCCAGGCGCCCACGTTGGCGTTGACGGCCGAGGCCAGCAGGTCGCCGAGTATGCCTATAGGGGTTGGCGATGAAGTGATATAACCCCAGAACTTGGGGTGGCCGTTGAAGAGCGACTGGCGGAACAGCAGCTCGGCCGTATTTTCCAGGAGTATGCCCGCTTCCTGTCCATCGGGCGCAGCGCTACTGATCTTTCCGATCATTTCCCCTATGGCTTCTGCCGTGGGGGCCATTGTGACGGGCCCTTCGGCGACTTCATCCAGATGCTGGCTTATTCTGTCGACGAGGGCATAACCCAGTTGCCGGAAGGCTTCCGGCCCGAGTTCAATTTTCCCAAACCTGGCGGATGGTATTTTGGTTGTCGTGTTCATGATCTATGGATTGGCCATTTTCATTTATGCCTTCAAAAAGGCAGCTTTCGGTTTGGCGGCCGCCGTTCACCAGGCTGAAGGCCCGGTAGAATTCCTGGCTGCCCCACAAAGTTAAATGCTGGGCTTCGGAAAGTTGTTCCAATTGGCCGTAAATGGCCATTTGCGTTTTGTGGCGCCGGATGGCCTTCCAGGCGGTTTGCCAGTAGGCAGAGGTATCGATACGGGTGGTAATGGCCCAGTCGGGATAGGGTGTTGCCTGCCGGCGTACGCCGTCGACCTTGGAAACCAGTTCTTTGAATGCAGACTGGAATACATCCCATTTGGCCGGTGGCCAGGCCATATAGTAGAGCTTGGATACGCTGTGCGGCTGTAGGCCCCGCGTTTCATGATAAGGGTTGGCGGCCTGTACGATAGCAGCAGTGGTAAACTGTGAAATGGCAATGTGGTCGGGGTGCCCGTAGGCGCCTTCCGGGCCGAAGGTGAGCACCACCTGCGGCCTTACCCTCCTGATGTTGCGGCTGATCCTGGCGATGGCCTCTGCCGGGAGGGCCTTATCCAGCACGCCGTCGATATACCCCAGAAAGCTCACTTCCGATATCCCGAGGATCGATGCTGCCTCTTCCAGCTCCCGGGCCCGCGCCTGGCCTACGACAGCCATGCCTGGAGAAACGCTGGCTGTCCCGAACCGGCCCCTTTCGCCTTTGGTGGCCATGAGCAGGTAGGTTTGCACGCCTTCACTGGCGTATTTGGCCAAAGTGCCGCCCATGCCCAACGACTCGTCATCAGGATGGGCGACAATACACATCAGCCGTTTGTTGTTGACTGCTTTCATTTGTTAGTTAAGAGCTTGTTTGGAGGCCAGCCTTTGAGCTAAAAAAGGCCACTTTTTCGGTGATGCTTCGTTCTTTTTCTTGGCCGTACCTCCGGGTACGCCCTTCGAAAAACGCCTCACCTCACCAAAAAATTGACACTTTTCGCTATCAAATCCGGCCTAAGGTTTCAGGTGTTTTTAAATTCGGGTGATTTCTTGATGCAAATCTAGGTGTTAACAGTGCCCGGGGCAAATACGGATGATTCATCGGTGGGGGTGGCCTAGCTGTTTGGCCGGTTTATCGAGCAGAGGCTGACAGCCCGGGCCGGCTTTTATAGTGTACCAACTGCTCAATAAGCCCTGCTACAGGCTAATGGGCCGCACGGTTCCGCGCCAAAAGCCGGACATTTATTCCACCAGCGGATTATTCTAAAACCCATACAACTCATGCTTATGCAACCCTACCTTACCCTGCCTGACAGCGATGCATCTGTATTACACCAGTTGGAGCACCTGCAGGCTATCACACATTCCACGAATGATGCCATCATATCTTCCAATGAACGGGGCATCATACTGTCATGGAATCCTGCAGCAGAAAAGCTTTTCGGGTATGCCGAGCAGGAGGCCCTGGGCCGCCCGCTGTCTATCATCATCCCCGTACAATTTCGCAAACAACACGAGCAAGGCTTGCGAAGAGTGGCTCTGGGCGGCCCACGCCACGTCATCGGCCAAACGGTAGAATTATTAGGGATGCATATCAGTGGGCGGGTTTTTCCTATCGAGCTTTCCCTCTCAACCTGGCAGTCGGAAGGGCGGGCCTGCTTCTGTGGCATCATCCGCGATATTTCCAGCCGGAAACAGTCTGAGGCGGAAGTGCTCAAAAGCAGGGAACGGCTCAAGGAGCAGGCCCGAAAACTAAGAGCGGCCAATAAGCTGGCCCGCGAAAAGAACCAGGAACTGGAATCGCTGTCGAACAAACTGGCGAAATATCTTTCCCGGCAGGTGTACGATTCTATCTTCCAGGGCAAAAGGGATGTGAAGATTGAATCCTACCGCAAGAAGCTGACTGTGTTTTTTTCCGACATCCATGACTTTTCGGGCATGGCCGACAGGGTGGAACCCGAAGTGTTGGCCCAACTGCTGAACAGATACCTCGATGAGATGTCGAAGATAGCACTGGAATACGGCGGCACTATCGACAAGTATATCGGTGACGCCATTATGATCTTTTTCGGCGACCCGGAAAGCCTCGGGGAAAGAGGAGATGCCATTGCCTGCGTCAAAATGGCGCTGGCTATGAAGCGCAAGCTCTCCAGCTTTCAGAGAGAATGGGAAAAACATGGCATCGGCCGCCCCTTCCAGGTGCGTATGGGCATCAATTCCGGCTTTTGCACCGTTGGCAACTTCGGCTCAGAAGAACGGCTCGACTATACCATCGTCGGTGGAGAGGTAAACCTCGCCAGCCGCCTGGAAAGCGCCGCGAAGGCTGGCCAGATCCTTATCTCCCACCACACTTATGCCCTGGTCAAGGAAGAGATATCCTGCCGCAAAAAAGGAGAGGCCAGGCTGAAAGGCATCGCCTATCCCGTTCAGACTTACGAGGTGGTGGGCCTGCAGGAGGAATTGAAACAGCAGGGAGGATCGCTACAAACAGAACTGGATGGGTTCCAGCTGCAGATCGATTTTCAAAAACTTAACGGATCCGACAAATCAGCGGCCAGGGTAGCGCTCGAAGAGGCCATCGCCAGGCTTCAGCATCTATGAGAGCTGCATAAAAGCTTGTTTGGAGGCCAGCCTTTGCAGCTCAAATCCGGCCTCCAAACAAGTTCTAATGCTCCGCTTTGATCATCTTCAGGAGCTCATCCTTCCTGTTCCGGGCTACGGGCAGGGTCATCTTATTGGACAGCAGCAGGTACCCACCGTCGGCCCTTACGTACTCCCTGATGTGCTGTAGGTTGACGAGGTGCGAATGGTGGGCGCGGAAGAAATTGAACGGCGCCAGCCATTCCTCCACGTCCTTGAGGGTTTTGGAGATCAGCTTTTTGCGGCCGTTCGTCAGGTGGATCATCGTGTAGTTGCTGTCGGAGGTACAGAGGATGATATCTTCCGGCGCTACGAATTCTATACTTTCCTTGGTAGCCAGCGCGATCCGGTCCGGCATGGGCGGAGTGGCTTCTTTCTGGTTGCTGAAGAGCACCTGCATGGCCTTGTTGCCTTTGCGCAGGAACTTTTCGAGCGCGTCCTTCAGCTCCTGGTTCTGTACGGGTTTGAGCAGGTAGTCCAGCGCATTCACCTTGACGGCCCGGATGCCGAACTCGTCATACGCCGTTGTAAAGATGACTTCGAAAGGCGCCTGCCCACCAAACTCTTCCAGTACCTCGAACCCATTGAGGCGGGGCATCTCGATGTCGAGGAACACCAGGTCGGGCGGGGTATTACGCAGGTATTCCAGCGCTTCGTGTGAGTCGGTAAACTGGGCTACGATCTCCACTTCGGGGCAGAACTTGTCGAGTTTCCATGCCAGAGTGGCCAGGGAGTGTTTTTCGTCGTCAACTAAAACGGCTTTTATCATGGCTGCTGGGTTTTATAGTGGAATGATGAGTTCGACCCTCGTGCCCGTTGCCAGGCCGTTGCCGTTTTTCAGGTCGAAAATATGTACAGAGGCGTTGGCCTTTGAAATTTTATTCAGCAGGGAGATGCGGTCGCTGGTGATCTTCATGCCAAAGGACTTCCGCAGCGCGCCCGATTTGGACCTGAGCAGGCGGGCCGCTTCCCGCCCGATCCCGTTGTCTTCGATGATGCAGAGCAGGTGGCCGTTCTCGCGGCGTATACAAAGGTCGAGTTTGCCTTTCTCGCCCTTTTTTTGCATGAGGCCATGCCAGATCGCATTCTCCACATAAGGCTGGAGCAGCATGGGCGGTATCAGGGTGCTATCCATATCCAGCCCGGCCTCGATCTTTACTTCGTAGCCGAAAAGGTTGTCGAAGCGCATGCTTTCCATTTCGATATAGAGCCGCAGGGCTTCCAGGTCGTCCTTTAAAGGTACGATCGTGCTTTTTGAATTCTGGAGGATGAGCCGGATGAGCCGTGAAAAGCGGTTGAGGTAGTCGCTGGCCTTCTCCTGTTCGTTGTTGATGATGTAGTATTCGATGGAGTTGAGGCTGTTGAAAATGAAATGGGGGTTCATTTGCGCCCGTAATGCGCTCAGTTCGACACCTGCCAGTTTTTGCTCGTAATCCGCTTTGAGGCGTTCTTCTTTCCTGACCTGCCCGATCTTGTAGCGGTATGCGCCCCAGGCGATGCCGAGCAGCGCCAGCCCGCTCAGCAACCAGAACCACCACGATTTCCACCATACGGTAGAAATGTGGATGAACAGGGTAAGGGGCTGCTCATAGGCAAACCCTTCATTGTTGATCGCTTTTACCTTGAACACGTAATCGCCGCCCGGAACATTGGTATAGGCGGCAAATTTGCGCTCAGTGCCGTCCTGCCAGGCTTCGTCGAAGCCATCCAGCTGGTAAAGGTACCGCAGGTCGCTGGGCATGTTGTAGGCTATGGCGGAAAACTCGAAGGAAAAGAAGTTCTGCCGGGGGCTCAGGAATACGGTGTCGGGCCGGTTGGGGTCATTCCTCAGCCGCCATTTTTGGTCAAACACATTGAAAACGGTGACGTAGGGTTTGGGCAACTCGCGGTTGATGAGCAATTTTTCGGGATGAAAGAAGGCTATCGATTTGCGTTTGCCCACTGCCAGCGCGCCGGAAGCCAGCCGGGTGCAGGCATCGTCGTATTTGCCCAGTCCGTAGCCGAGGTCGAAATGCGCCTCGAATGCACGGGTAGTCGTATTGAAGCGCTGGATGGCCTCGTCGGTAAATACCAGCAGCTGGCTGTCCAGCAGTTTCACCATCCAGACGCTTTTACCGATCAGGCCGTCGGCCCGGGTGTACAGGCGGATGAGCCCGAGCTCTGCGCTGTCGGCATGAGCATAACCAAGGTAGCCCTGGTTGGTGGCCACCCAGATATCGCCGTTCGGGCCGGCTTCCAGGTGGCCCATGCCGCGGAAGGCCCGTGTGCTTCCCACCTGGTAAGGGGTGTACAGGAATTTGTTTTTGTCGCGCAGGTATACCAGCAGGCCGTTATTCTCCCGCATCCACAGGTTCCCGTTCTTGTCTTCTTCGATATGGTCGGCGCCCAGGCGCCCTGGCCAAACCTGCTTCAGCTCATCGTCGAAGGTGTATATGGACTGCTGCTTCAGGTCGATCCGTTGTATGGGCCAGCCGTAACCGGTTACCCAAAGCATACCCAGGTGGTCCTTTTGCACCTTGCGCAGGCGGGCGTTCTCTTTTGGCGATTGCAGGTAAAAACGCTCCAGGCGCCTGGCGCCCGGGCGGTAGATAAAAAAGCCGGTGTCATCGACGATGAAGAGCTTGCCGTTGTCCAGAAAGGTCATGTCCCATCCCTGGAAAGAGGAATCTTCCCGGCTGTTAAAGCCTTCCGGCGGCAACACAGTTTCCCATTTACCGGTAGCCTGGCTAAGGACATATAGCCCCTGGCCGGCCTGAGCCAGGACGTACAGCTTGTTACGCAGCGTGTCTTCCAGTATCTTTCTGGTGATGCAGAGCATTTCGGAGGACTCCTTTTCATAAAAACTGGTTTGGAACTGCTGCACCAATGGGTTGTATATCAACAGGCCTTGCCCTTTGGAAGCTGACCATGCCCTTTGGGCCTCGTCGACGTAGTCGACGCTGTACCACTTGCCCTCCCTGGAGTTGTTTTCCCAATACTGGGTGACGCAATTGCTTTTTGAGTCATACAGCTGGAGCCCTTTCCAGGAGCTGATCCAGAATTCGTGATCTGACCTGGGGTACAGGTTGCTGATGACATCCCTTCGGAAAGGATAGCCCTGTGGGATGCAATCGGGTTCGAAATGTGAAACGGCGCCGCTTTTGGGGTCGACAACGAACACGCCTTCATACCAGACGCCATAATAAACCTTGCCGTCGGTATGGGCATATATGCAACGAATGCTGTTGGCCAGTTCTCTGGTTCTCTGATGCGGGTGTGGGTACAGGTAGCGTTCGGCCTGCTTTGTGGCCATGTTGAAGCGATAGGCGCCTTTGGATGCCAGCCAGATAACGTTGTCGTTGGCCGGGTCGGCGCATATATCGTTCACGGATTGGCAACCGGGCTCATCATGGTTGTCGAGGGCGGCAGGGCAAAACTCCTGTACGAAATCATCCGTTTCGGTACGATAGCGATATAAGCCATTGTCCCGAAAGCCGATCCATATCCGCCCCTTTTTATCCTGGAACAGGCAATGCGGGAAGTTATCCGGAGGGCCGTTGGGCTGGCCCGGCAGCGCCACGAAGTTTCTGAACTGGCCGCTTTTCATATCGAAGGCCGACAGGTTGGCAGTGGTGGCCACCCAAACCTTCTTCGTAATACTATCGGGCAGTATATCTACGATGATCTCTCCGGAGATAGAAGTGGAATCGCCTTCCTGGGGCAGGAAAAGCTGTATCACCGAGCCGTCGAACCTGCACAGGCCTTTGTCGGTGCCGATCCAGATAAACCCCTGGTGGTCTTTGACGATCTTGGTGATTATAGAGGAAGGCAGCCCCTGGCTCTCGTCCAGGATCTGGGGGTTTTGAAAGAGGGCCTGCCCGGCAACAGGCTGGTTCATGCTGGCTCCGAAAATGAGAAAAAACAGGTAGTATGAAGGTCTTCGGTTGAACATGGGCTGCAATTATTTGCCGGTTTATTTGAATGGTTTCCCTGGGGGCGTTGCGGCCAAACCCCGGTAGTATGCCCGGAATTTGGCCGCTTTTTTATTATTGAAGCAAATATCCTCCCAGTGCGAGGAAGGCAAGGCCCTTTAGCATACACCAACAAAGATAAGCTATGAGCGCCACCTTGCCATGCTTTTTTATGGCATTCTTGAACATAATCATTTGATTTTGATGGTTTTGAGTCCTGCCAGCGGAGAGTGGGGCTATGGCCTTTTACCCTCGTCGCGCAAGCCCTGCATAATCGTCAGGTAAGACAGCTGCTTTTCCTTCTTCCGGAAAAGGGTGGGAAAGAGCATCGGTACGGCCTGACGGTAGCTGCGGTATTTCTCTCCGAAATGTTGGATCAGGTCCCTTTCTTCCAGCCGGATGGCGGTGAGGATGTAAGCCGTAAGGCCTATGGCAAAGAACAGGTGCGTAACCGTCATTACCGGCGCCGCCCAGAAGGCCATCAGGAAACCCAGGTATAGCGGATGGCGGACGTGCTTGTACAACAGGGGCGTGCGGAAACGCATTTGCGTGTAGGGTTTGCCCCGGAAGCGGAGCCATACCTGCCGCAGGCCGAACAGGTCGAAGTGGTTGATCAGGAAAGTACTGGCCAGCACTACTACCCAGCCCAGGCCGAAGGTAGCGTATAATACGCCTTTCCAAAAGGCGCTTTCCACTACCCATACGGCGCCGCCCATCGGTTGCCAGAATGTGAACATGGTGATCAGGCAGGCACAGGTGAACAGCACGAAGGTGCTCCGCTCGATGGGCTTGGGCACGATCTTCGTCCACCAGTCCTTAAACGCCGGGCGGGCCATGATGCTGTGCTGCAGCCCGAAAAGCAGGATGAGCAATACATTGACGAGGGCCGCCACACCCCAGGACACCTCGAGCGGCCCGTCGAGGGCCTTGGGTACGAGCAGGTTGCCTACGAAACCGATCAGGTAAAGGAATGTGGAGAAGAAAATGAGGTAAGCTACTACCCCGTACAAAAGCACTGCAACTCTTTTCATTAGTCGGTGATTTTAGAAATTAGGAATCAGGTGTTTTCCCGGCGGGTAAGCCCGTGAACTACATGGGGCTCGATCCGCCTGACGAAACAAAGGTACGGGCAGTGCAGTGCGGTTTCCTAACCTCCGTTATTGAGTGGCAGTTTTTATGAGTGGAGCGCAAAAAATGATGAGTAAGGCATGCTGAATGCTGAATGCTATATGGACATTCAGCATTCAGCACGCTCTGTTATTCCCCGCCACCGACCCTTCCGGCTTCCTCTTGCAGGCCCGTATTGCGGCGGCGCGATTTGACGTTCTCATTCCCAAAGCGGTAGCTCAGGCTAAGGCTGGCGCGGCGGCTGTCCCAGGCGCCGCTACCGGAAGAAACCAGCCCGTTGAACTCGGATACACCCGACCAGCCCGTCTCGTAGAAGATATCGCTGACGGTGAGGCGTGCATTGAGCTTGTCGTTGAAGAACTTGCGCTGCAGGCCGATATCGAGGCTCCAGTTGGGGTCGTATTTGAATACGCCGCCCCAAATACCAGGGCCGGAATAATAACCCGATACTTCGGCGAGGAAGCCGGCAGGCAGGTTGAAAGTATGTTGCTGGTAGATGTTGTAGGTAAAGGCCTGCACGTCCACAACAGCGCCGTTGCCATAATCGGCCTGGTTGTCGAGGTGGGACGCGCTGAGGTTGAAATAGGCGTTCCAGCCTTTCATGATCTGTACAGGGGCGCTGAAGTTGAAGCTGTAGACGCTTTGCTCCGCCAGGTTGGCCCAGGTGATGAAGCCGGCCCTTGGGTCCTCGTCATCGGGGGCGATCAGGCGGGTGATCTGGCCGGTGGTGCGGCTGTAGGCCAGCTTGACGTGGTAGCGCGAGGCCAGGGTGTACCCCAGTTCCAGGTTGTTGACGATCTCGGGGCGCAGGAAAGGATTCCCCTTTTCGTAAGACAGCTGGCTGATCTGGTTGTTGAAAGGGTTGAGCACGTTGTAGTCCGGCCGGTTGATCCGCCGGCCGTAATTCAGGGCCAGAACGTGTTTTTGCCCGAGCTGCCAGCTCAGCCCCGCGTTGGGGAACCAGCTCAGGTAATTGAATTCGACCGGCGGCTCCTGGAGCTCCGCCAGGAAGGCTTGCAGGTTGCCGGTAGCGTCGGTCTGCTCGGCGCGCAGGCCGGCGGAGACGTTCAGCTTTTCCCCGATCGGGCGGGCGTAATTCAGGTAACCGGCGTAAACGTTCTCCTCGTATTGGAAGCGGTTCGACCGGCGGTTGTTCTGCACGGCGTCCCCGTTTTCTACGTCATAGAATAAAAAGGTATTATCGGAAACGACACGGCTCAGCTTTGAGCCGGCGCCCAGCTTGCCGCCCCAGAGCTCCTCCTCGTAGTCCACCTTGAAGGTATAGATATCGATATCGCTGGGCGTGTCGAAGCTGTTGATGGCCTCTGTAAGCAGTACCTCCTCTTTCGCGTCGTAGTAGCGGTTGGGCTGATAGCGCTCGCTGTCGTTATTGTATGTGCCGTAGTCGACGTCTACGTTCAGGCTGCGCCCTTTGCGGTTGTCGAAGCGGTAGTTGAGGTTGTAGGTGTTCTCCTGCCGGCCGTAATCGCCTGTGTTGTAGGCCACCAGTATGCTGTCGATCAGCGCCGGGTTGCTTTGATCGGCGATGGAGATGCGGTTGAACGAACGGTGGGTGCGGCTTCCGCGCCTGGCGTCCACCAGGAAACCGATGGTGTTTTTCTCCCCGAGGAAGAAGTCGGCGCCTATGCGGTAGTTGTGGTACTTCCAGGTATTGCGGTGGTTGTTGATCTCGTCGAGCGCGAGCCCGTTCTGGTAACTGAGGAAGTCCATATTCATAAAACCGCCGCCGTCGCCTGTGCCGGCATTGCCGAATACGTTCATGAAGCCGTTGCGGTAGTTGCCGCTCGCGTTGAGGTTGGAACGGTGGTACTGCCCCTGGCTGAATGTGGCGCTCACCGAGCCGTTGGCGCCCAGGCGTTTGTCTTTTTTCAACCGAATATCGATGATGCCGGCATTGCCTTCCGCTTCATAGCGGGCGCCAGGGTTGGTGATGATGTCGATGCGGTCGATCTGCTCGGCAGGCAGGTTTTGCAGGTAATTGCTCAGGTCCTGGCCGGCCAGCGGCAGGCGTTTGCCGTCGACGTAGAGCAAAACGCCGGAACGGCCCAGCACATTGATGTTGTCGTTGTTGTCGACGGTAACGCCCGGAGCTTTGCGCAGCAGCGACAGGCCATCGGCGCCCGTGCTGTTAACGGTGCCTTCGACGTTGAATACCGTGCGGTCGGGCTTGATCTCGACCATCATACGCGAAGCCGTGACGGTGGCTTCCTTCAATTCTACAACGGCCGGTGCGAAACTGAGCACGCCGAGGTCGAGCTGTTGGCCCTGGGACAGGCTAATGTCGTCCCTTTCGAGGTCGGCCGAACCGACATGTGTAGCAATGATGTAATAGTCGCCGGCAGGCATGCCTTTAAATGCGAAAATGCCGGCCTCGTCACTGGCCTCAACTTTGGCCAGGCTGCTGTCGGCTGCATTGTACAATGCGACATTGGCAAAAACGATGGCAGACTTGTCATCGTCCTGAAGTTGGCCGCGGATGGCGGCAGACTGAGCTTGTACGCCCAGCAGCAGCAGGGCGAACAAGAGGGTAAAGATGAGCTTCATAGTTTCAATCGGGTGTTTCTGTTGATGCAAAGACAAGGTTTTTTTGGTAAAGTTGCAAACCGGAGCGGGTTAGTCGCGGGGCAAAAGTTGCGTAAATATGGGCTGCATGGCTTGGGCTACTCCGGAAAGCCCTGGTTTTGCGGGACTGTTCAAAGTTTATTTCATCAGTCGCTTCGCTCGTGTCAGGTTTCACGTTTAAAGTTGACTAAGAGCTTGTTTGGAGGCCAGCCTTTGAGCTAAAAAAGGCCACTTTTCGCTATCAAATCCGGCCTCCAAACAAGCTCTAACGGTGCAGGATGAGCGGCTCCATCAACCAGCGCCTCCCGTCAGTAGCCTGCAGCAAATAAGCTCCTGCGGGCAGTGCCGACAGGTCGATCAGGCCGTCGCCGGGCCAGCTGCCCTGTATCAGGAGTTGCCCGGTGAGGTTCAGCACCCGGAAGGACTGAGGCTGCCGCCCTCCATCACAGGCCAAATGGAAAAGCCCGCTGCCAGGGTTGGGGAAGGCTGTCAGGCTGCCGGCCGGGGCCGCTTCCCGCGCCGATACCACGCTGCAGGAGTCTATATAGCTGAGCAGGGCCCGGTACTTAGGAGCATTCTCCACCGTATAAGGCGGTTGGATGTCGAACTGATGCGGGAGCAGGCCGAAGCTGCCCCAGCGCGCATCTTCGGGGGCGTCGCCCAATGGAGCGATAAAGGAAAAGTGCATAAAGAGCATCTCTTCATCGGACAGGCGGGCCAGGGTGTCCAGCAGTTCCAGGTACAGGCCATGGATCTCCGGGATGGCCTGGGCCTCCAGCAGGGCCAGATTGTAGGGCTGCACCGTACCCCATGGGTCGGGCGTAAAATGCTGCCCGCCTTCGTAAAATACCAGCTTTTTGCCTTTGGCAGCTGCCAGCGCAGCATGGCCGCGCCAACCCTGCATGGCGTATTCGCTTTCGTCGAACGTAAATGCACGGGCGCTGCTGACGACATCCTGCCCGGTGGCCGCAGAGCCGAGCAAGGCGATCGCATCGGCATCGTAGCCCATATAACCCGCCGGCGAAATAGCGTCGATCAGGTGCCCCCGGCCTTCGGCTTCTATCTGGGCGTAAATGCGCGTACCGATATCGAGCCAGGCGTGCTGCCCGCCCATCACCCGCACGAGGCGCGCCGTGTCTGGCCCGAAAACATCCGTCCATATCTGCATCACATCAGCGATGCGCGGGCCCAGGCGCTCGGGCCAGGGTAGCGACTGGTTCAGCTCATCGTTGCCATAGTGGGCCTGCTCGAAGATCCAGTTCCACAGCTCATTGGAATATTCCACGTACACCTTGAGCCCGGGGCCGAGCTGATCGCGGAAAAGGGTGGCCAGTTGTTCGACGTAATTATCGTCGGCCAGGTGGGGGACGTTTACCCAGGCGTCGGCCTGCAGGCGATTGCACAAGTCGATCCAGTATTCATAAGGCACGCCGCTGATGGTGTAGGTATAGTCATCGGGTACAGGCCGTTGTGGCCAGTTGTTCAGAATGGAATTATTGGCCAGGCCCCAATCCATAAAACGCAGCGCCCTGAAAGGCGCTACCTTTTCCATAAAATCATTGCACCAGGGGTTAGCCACATAAGTGCCCTCCGTGCCAGGCATGAGGAAGCGGATGTTGCGGATGTGGTCATCGGGGTTGGAGCGCATGATCTGCAGGGCCATGATGTTGTCGTTGGGAATAACAGCCACTTCCATACGCCCTGGCGACTGGCTGACGACGGTGGCGTCGAAGCGGAAAACGATCTCGCCGTCGCCATCGTACAGCAGGGTGTAGATGCCAGCCGGCAAGGCTGTGGTATTTGCCCATACGGTGCGGATAACCTGCTCGGTATCGGCATTGGGGTTGTCGATATTCAGCGGTACTTCCAGTGGGTAGCCCTGCTCGTCGAAGTCGAAAAAACTGATCAGTCCAGTATTCCAGAGGTTCTGGCCGCCGCCTACCCAGGTAGCGTTGGTGGTTTCCCAGGCCCGGCAGTAGCGCATGATGTCGACGAACGGCCATTCGGCATTGTAATCCGTCGGGCCGGCCAGGTTGATGCCGATGTGGAGGTTGCAGGAAGGGGCAGACTGGGCAAGGCCCTGTATGCTTAGGAACAGGGCCAGGATTGCGAAACTCAGGCGCATGGTGGGAGCGGAATTGTTAAGGCAGGAAGATAGGGTATTTTAGCCCAAAGATACTCCTTTTTGCCCCAGACAAGCTCTGGGATTCATGGCATGGGCAAGCGCTTCACCTCCGGGCCTGCACGCCGGAACGAATAGCGAAGTATCGAATACCCGATGATGCCCGATAGCAGCGACCCGGCGAGGATGCCTATTTTCGCCGGGTTGAGCAGGGCTATATCGTCGAAGGCCAGGCTTCCTATAAAGAGCGACATCGTAAAGCCAATGCCGCCGAGAAAACCCATCCCGGCCAGTTGCAGCCAGCTGCAGCCCTTGGGCAGGGTAGCCAGGCCCGACTTCACGCCCAGCCAGCAGAACAGGCTGATACCCGATACCTTACCAAGTGCCAGGGCAAGCCCGATGTGCCAGGTGAGCGGCCCCACGGCCGGCGCTTCGCTCTGGAGCGACACGCCTGCGTTGGCCAGCGCAAAAGCCGGCATGATCAGAAAGGTGACGTACGGGGCCAGCATCTGTTCGAGGCGCTGGAGCGGCGGCTGCACCATATCGGAGTATTGCTCTATTTCGGATATCGCACGCAGTTGGGCCTTTGCCAGGAACTGCTCCGTGGCGTTGGCCCGGTTGTCGAGGAATTCGTTGAGGGCTCCTTTGGCCTTGCTCACAAAATTGGCCATGCGCAGCTTGTTGTTGGCCGGTATGGCAAAAGCGCCCAGAAT
Organism: Lewinellaceae bacterium; assembly: GCA_020636255.1. GTDB lineage: Bacteria > Bacteroidota > Bacteroidia > Chitinophagales > Saprospiraceae > JACJYE01. Next base: position 55,596 of record JACJYE010000018.1, on the reverse strand, counting down.
GCCGGCTACCGTGGGGTGCACACCCGCTTTTAAAAAGAAATACCACATGGCGATGCTCAGAATGGCGTAAAGTGGCGGGCGCCGGAAATTCAGGGCATTCGCCAGCCAGATGGCAAGGTATACCGCCGCCGCAATGGCCAGATAGTGCCAGTTGGCCTCGCCAGTATAGAATAGGGCAATGACCAGCACCGCGCCGATATCGTCGGCGATGGCAAAGGCCACGAGGAAAACCTTGAAGCTCAGCGGCACCCGCTTGCCCAGCAGCAGCAGGATGCCCAGGGAAAAAGCGATATCCGTGGCCATGGGTACTCCCCAGCCCTCCGCTCCTGTATGGCCACGGTTCAGCAGCCAGAAAATGGCAGCGGGGAAGGCCATGCCGCCTATAGCGGCAAACAGCGGCAGAAAGGCCTGCCGGGGCTCCGATAGCTCTCCTACCAGCACTTCACGCTTGATCTCCAGCCCGATGTGAAAAAAGAACAGCGCCATCAGCCCGTCGTTGATCCAAACCAGAAGCGGCTTTTCAAACTGCATGTCGCCGAAGTGCACCTCCAGCGACGTTTCCCAGAATTCAAAATAATAGGCGCCCCAACCTGAATTGGCCCAAAGCATTGCCAGCGCAGTGAACAGCAGGAGCAGTAACCCGCTGGCTGCTTCCGATCGGGCCAGGTTGCGGAGGGTGGAAGCTGTTTTACGGAATATCCTGGCCATATATTGGGTTTTTCCATAAAACCCCAAAGATCAGCGATTGTGCGCAGCAAGCTCTCGCGGCGGCGGCGCCCCGTCAATCCGAAGTTTATATCTGTTTCTCGTTCTTTGTACCTCTGCTGCCATCCGGGCTGGGGTGGGAAACCTTGTATCCTGTACCTAATGCCTTACCCAACCTGCTTCTCCAGGTGCTTCATGGCAGGGGTGGCATCTATCGGGAATAAAGTGAAGCTGAAGGTCGTGCCTGCGCCGGGGTTGCTGTGGTAGCAGATCTCCCCCTTATGCATCTTGACGATCTTTTTGCAGATGGCCAGGCCGATGCCGGTGCCGGGGGTGTCGGGGCCATTCAGCCGCTGGAAGGGTAGGAAAGCCTTGCCCTGATAGGCCTCGTCCATACCGATGCCATTGTCGGAAACTTTAAAAGCCCAGCCGTTGCCCCTGGGCTTGCAGCAGATCCGGATCACCGGGTCCGCTTCGGCACGGAATTTTATAGCATTGCTCACCAGGTTCTGGAAGAGTTGAATAAAGCTGGCCCTGATGCCTTTGATGTGTGGCAGCTTTTTGTACAAAAAAGTAACCCTGTTGTCGTCTATCTCTCTTCGCAGATTGGCTCTGATGTCCATCATGACCTCGTTAAGGTCGGCATCCGTCAACTCGGTATAATCCTGCCCGACCATAGAATACTCCAGCAGGGCCTGTATGACTTCCGACATCTGGAAGGCGCCGGAAACGATGAAATCGATATAGTCGTTGGCGTCCTGGCCCAATTGGCCGTAGTAACGCCTTCTCAAGAGCTGGGCAAAACTTGCGATATTGCGCAGGGGGCTTTTCAGGTCGTGAGAAGCGATATAGGAAAACTGCTCCAGCTCTTTGTAGGAAAACTCCAGCTTCCGCAGGTTCTCATCCAGTCTGGCGGAGTTCTCTTCGATCACTCTTTTTTGTTCCCGGAGCTCTTCCTGCTGAAAGACGAGCTGCCGGTTGGACTCTTCGAGCAACAGCTTGCTTTTTTCCAGGTCTTCGATGGTCGCTTTGAGGATGTTGACGACGATAGACTTATCCTTCTGCGTCCTTTTCAGGGCGAAGTCCAGCACGTCGAGTTCTTTGTTCAACCTATCGGTATGCCTCAGGAGCAGTGCCCGTTCTTCTTCGCTGATAGTCTCCAGCGATTGTATGGCCGCGGCCAGGCTATTCAGTGGAGAAGCCATGGGCTACCGTTCTTTGATGAGCACCAGAGAGCAGGTCTCATTGTGAAATTCACAGGCCCCCGAGCCGATATTGCCGATCTCGCCATACGACAGGAAACCGGCCATCGGTTTTTTCCACATATTATAAATGCCGCTGATTTCCTTTTCCGGTAAAGGCCCGAATGCGCCGTGGCGGCCCTTGCAGGAAAAGAGGACTACGGCATCGGTATCGGGCACGCTTTCCTGAAATACCCCGAACGCATCAATGGCCTGCTCGATGATCTCGAAACCGGGTGAATACGAAAACCGGAACTTATCGCCCGCTTGTACGCTTGCGGCAAGCATGATCGTTCTCTTTTTTTCATCGACCAGGAGCGGGGAGCGAAGGATCGAATGCCCTCCTTCCCGTATGAACTGGAAGGGGTAGTTGGTCTGCAGGCCGATCAGTGAATCGTTGTCCTTTTCTGTGCTGGTAAGGCCGAAATACCGTGTAAATACGTCATAGGCCGGCTCGCCGTTGATGTCGTAGACGATATTGCCATCCGCTTTGGTGATCACGTTCTCGCCCCCGACAGGCTCCCATCCACTGATGGCCAAACCCTGAATGCTTACCTTATTCGTATCGAAAACCAACACCGCCATGCCACTACTGCTCAGTGTATGGCCGGTGAATGCGTAGGTCTTGTCCAGCCGTAGCCCATCGCCGGCCAACCCGCCGTAGATAGGGCAGTTATTGCCCAACGTGGCCTTGAGGCCGGACACAAGGGCCTCTGCGTCGATGCCAAAACCGCCGGACAATATCAACAAGGCAGGCGATGAAAACCAGGTTTTGGCGGCATTCCCTGCACGAACAGCAGCCTGGTAAACATCGCCATCATGGAATTGCTCTAGCACAAGCCGGTAGGCCTGCTTGTCGAGGCTCATCAGCAATACGGCTATAGCGTCTTCGCAGAGGTGGCCGTCTACGATCTCACCGGCAGTACTGCAGCCTATGACGTCGATCTGGTGCTGCAAAAAAACCTGCCGTATCGGCTCCAGGCTATGCTGAATAGAGCTGAAAACAATGGCGAGCTGTGGCCGGAAACCCTCGGGAAGCCTGCCGGAAAGCTGTTGTTCCAATTGTTCAACGCCTGAACATTGAAAGGAAATAGTGTTCATTTATCGAATGCTTGAAAACAGTTAATCTTTCTAGTACTGTACGTGAAGGAGCCTGGATTGTTCCGGGCAATTGCCTAGGGGGCGCTTCACCAGGTTTTGTTTGTCAGGAGAATGGGCTTTTGCGGGAAGACAATGATAAATGTAAATATATTCACAATAGTTTTTAAAACCAATACTTTGGATCGGCGGCTTGTTCTGCCGTTCACCAGCAATTCCGTATCATGAGGCCTTCGGGGAAGGGCCTTTTAGCCTTTAAAAATGTATGGCGTTCGAGGCATTGTTTTTTGCCATAATTGAGTAGTTTCGGGAGTATTCAATCCTGAACACAAATAAAAGACACAGATGCCGAAACCTGCCATCGTATGTTTTGGAGAAGTCCTGTGGGACCTGTTGCCCAGCGGCAAAATAGCCGGCGGAGCGCCCATGAACGTCGCCTACCACGCCAACCAGTTTGGAATGCAGTCGAAAATGATCAGTAGCATCGGGGATGACGAACTGGGCAGCGAACTCAAACGATTCCTTGAAAACAAAGGCGTATCCACTGAATTTATTCAGACGGATAAGGCCTTTCCCACCGGCGTCGTGAACGTGATGCTGGACGCCGGCGGCTCCCCTTCCTATGAGATCGTCAGCCCCGTTGCATGGGACAATATACAGCTGGACGACGCGGTAATGGCGTCTGTTAAAACGGCCGATGCCCTGGTTTTCGGCAGCCTGGCCTGCCGCACGGAACAGAACAGGCAGGCGCTTTTTGAATACATGCATGTGGCGAAGCTCCGGGTTTTCGACGTCAACCTGCGCGCGCCCTTCTACGCCCGGCCGCTCATCGGATCACTGCTGGCCAGGGCGGATATCGTCAAGATGAACGATGAAGAACTTGCGCTCATCGCCGGTTGGCTGGGCGCCACCGGGGCGGTAAGGGCACAAATGGAATACATCAGGGACGAGTACGGGCTCAGCCTGTTTATCATGACCAGGGGTAAGGACGGGGCGGTTTGCCTGGACGGGGGCGGCTTCTACGAGCATCCTGGTTTCCCGGTGACGGTTAAAGATACCATCGGAAGCGGCGATTCTTTTCTGGCGGCCTTTCTGAGCAAGCATCTGACGGGCGCTCCACCCAGCGATTGCCTGGTTTTCGCCGGCGCAGTAGGCGCCCTGGTCGCCACCAGGGCCGGCGGAACCCCGGAGATCAGCCCGGAAGAGGTTCAGGCGTTTATCCAATCAAAATCTGTTTAAGAACTTGTTTTCTGAACATTATTAAATAGCTAAAAAACCAACGTTTACGGCATGAACAAAACGACAACGGCCCTTGCTATTATCCTCCTGGGATGCCTGGCCCATTCCTGTACTCAGCCGGCTGAGCCGGAAGAACAAAACGAAATGTCCTACTACCAGGAGCCACACCGCCCTCAATTTCACTTTTCCCCGGAGAAAATGTGGATGAACGATCCCAATGGCATGGTGTATTTCGACGGCGAATATCACCTGTTTTACCAATACTACCCCGACAGCACCGTCTGGGGCCCCATGCACTGGGGGCATGCCGTGAGCCGCGATATGGTGCATTGGGAGCACCTGCCTATCGCCCTGTATCCCGATTCGCTGGGCATGATCTTCTCCGGTAGCGCGGTGGTAGACTGGAACAATACCAGCGGCCTGGGCGAGAACGGCCAGCCCCCGCTGATCGCTATGTTCACGCAACACGATGCGGAAGCGGAGAAAGCCGGCCGCAACGATTATCAATACCAGAGCATCGCCTACAGCAACGACCGCGGCCGTAGCTGGACGAAATATGCCGGCAACCCGGTGGTGCCCAATACGGAGGGCATCCGGGATTTTCGCGACCCCAAAGTCAGCTGGGATGAAGGGTCGCAGCATTGGCTTTTGGTTTTCGCCGCCCAGAACCACGTGAAGCTGTGGAGCTCGCCCGACCTGAAAAACTGGACGCACCTCAGCGACTTCGGCCAGGAGTGGGGCTCGCATGGCGGTGTGTGGGAATGCCCCGACCTCTTTCCAATAAAGGTAGAAGGAACCGGAGAAACAAAGTGGGTGCTGCTGCTGAGCATCAACCCCGGCTCGCCCAATGGCGGCTCGGGCACCCAGTATTTCGTCGGGGATTTTGATGGGAAAAACTTCACCCTGGACCCCTCTTTTGCTCCTTCGGTGAGCGGTGAAAAAGGCGTATGGATCGATTATGGCCGGGATGATTACGCCGGCGTCACCTGGTCGGATATCCCAAGGGAGGACGGCCGCCGTCTTTTCCTGGGATGGATGAGCAACTGGGAATATGGCACTGTCGTGCCCACCGCCTTATGGCGTAGCGCTATGACTTTGCCAAGGGCCCTGACGCTGAAAAAAACAGCTGAAGGCTATCGGCTTTTCTCCAGCCCCGTCAGGGAACTCGAGGCGCTTCGCACGGCAACCCACCCGATAGAAAGTACGGATATAGCCGGTACACTCGACTTGACGGAGCAGTTCACTGCCTCTCCACTCTTGCTGGAGCTGGAGCTGGCGTTCGAGCAACAGGAAGGCGAGCCGGCCGATTTTGGCATTGAGCTTTCCAATGCGAAAGGAGAGCTTTACCGCATCGGCTATGATGCCGCAGCAAAGCAGTTCTACAGCGACCGGACAAAGTCCGGAGATCTTGCTTTCTCGGATAAATTTGCGGCCGGCCGGCATACTGCCCCGCGGCTTTCCACCGATAAGGTGGTTAAGCTGCATTTGTTCTTCGATGTCGCCTCCGCAGAGCTGTTCGCCGATGACGGGGCGACGGCCATGACGGAGATATTTTTTCCGAGTGCAGATTTCAACCAGGTTAAGGTCTATGCACAAAATGGCGGGGTGAGATTGCTGGAAGGCGTAGGCTATTCTTTGAAGCGGATCTGGGAATAGTCAATAGGGCCGGAAATGCAGGCGCCTGTTTTTGAATGAGCATTTGTCTTATATTGCGAACCCGTACCCGTACCTCCAAGCTTCTGCTTGGAGTAGAAACAACCCGTACCTCCAAGCTTCTGCCTGGAGTAGAAACAACCCGTACCTCCAGGCTTCTGCCTGGAGTAGAAAGCACCAATACATCAAAAATCATTCGCAAAATGGCCAAAGGATTTCTCATCGATATGGACGGCGTCGTTTACAGCGGGAACGAGCTCATTTCCGGCGCCGATACTTTTATCGCCGAATTGAAAAAACGAGGCGTCCCCTTTCTTTTTCTGACGAACAATAGCCAACGCACGCCACGCGATGTCATCAACAAACTGGCGGGCCTGGGCATCGAGGCGGAAGAAAAAGACGTCTTTACCAGTGCTATGGCCACGGGCTGGTTCCTGGCGCGGCAAAAGCCGCACGGCGCCGCCTACGTGCTCGGCGAAGGCGGCCTGCTGACCAGCCTGCACGAGAACGGCTACACCCTCGTCACGCAGGACCCCGACTTCGTGGTCGTCGGCGAAGGCCGCAACTTCACCCTCGAGATGGTCAACCACGCCGTAGATATGATCCTGGACGGCGCCAAGCTGGTGGCGACCAACCTCGACCCTTCTCCCAAAAAGAAAGGATGGACCAACCTCGGCATCAAGGCCGTGGTGGCCATGATCGAAGAGGCCACCGGCATCAAGGCTTTCTCCGTAGGCAAGCCCAGCCCGGTCATGATGCGCGTGGCCCGAAAGAAACTGGGCCTGGAGACCGCCGAGACCACCATGATCGGAGACACCATGGACACCGATATCATTGGGGGGATACAGGTGGGGTACCGCACTATCCTCACGCTTTCGGGAGTTTCCCGAAAGGAAAACCTCAAACACTACGCTTTCAGCCCCGACCTGGTGGTGGACACGGTGGGGGATCTGGATCTGGACAGGTGGCTGGAGGGGTGAGGCAGCCAAAAGTTGAGGGGTGAAAGAACGTTCTCTTGATGAGGCATTGGAACTCGATAGGAGGATGGATACCTAGATCGAGAACCTTCGAAAGTTCAGCGCTTGTTTGGAGGCCAGCCTTTGAGCTAAAAAAGGCCACTTTTTCGGTGATGCTTCGTTCTTTTTCTTGGCCGTACCTCCGGGTACGCCCTTCGAAAAACGCCTCGCCTCACTAAAAAAATTGACACTTTTCGCTATCAAATCCGGCCTCCAAACAAGCTCTTAACGCCAAACCTGCTCCAATGCATACACCTGTCAAAATCCTTATCGCCGGCTGCGGCAATATGGGCGCCTCCCATGCCAGAGCGTATCATAAAATGCCGGAATTCGAGATCGTGGGCCTCGTCAGCCGGGGCCCGGAAAGCCGGCAGGCCCTCTCCCGCGAACTGGGCGGCTATCCGGAGTTCGGTAGCTATGATGAAGCCCTGGCCGCTACCCGCCCCGACGCCGTATCCATCAATACCTACCCGGATACGCATGCCGAATACGTCAAAAAAGCCCTGGCCGCCGGCGCCCACGTGTTCGTGGAAAAGCCCCTGGCCACTACTGTCGAGGAATGCCTGGAGATACAGGAAATGGTGCGGCAGACAGGCAAAAAGCTGGTGGTCGGCTACATTCTGCGCGTTCACCCGGCATGGGCGAAGTTCATAGAGCTCGCCAGAGGCCTGGGCAAACCCCTGGTGATGCGCATGAACCTCAACCAGCAAAGCCACGGCGCGACCTGGGAAACGCATAAAAAGCTGATGGATTCCATGTCGCCCATCGTCGATTGCGGCGTGCACTACGTGGATGTCATGTGCCTGATGACGGGCGCCCGCCCCGTTTCAGTCAGCGCTATCGGCGCCCGGCTGACGGAAGAGCTGATCCCGGGCATGTACAACTACGGCCAGCTACAGGTGCGCTTTGATGACGGCTCTGTAGGCTGGTACGAAGCCGGCTGGGGGCCCATGATCAGCGAAACGGCCTTTTTTGTCAAAGATGTCATCGGGCCCAAAGGCTGCGTGAGCATCGTGGAAAAGCCGGGCGCTGAAGCATCTGACGATATCGACAGCCATACCGCTACCAACTCCCTGCGCATCCACTACAGCCGGACGGCGGAAAACGGCGGCTTTGCTCAACCGGACGAATGGGTGAATACCGAAGACGAGCCCGGCCACCAGGGGCTGTGCGATCTGGAACAGGCCTTTTTCCTCAACGCCATCCAAAATGATGTAGGCCTGAGCGCCCATCTGTCCGACGCCATCAACAGCCTGCGCATCGTGCTGGCGGCCGATGAGTCGGTGAAAACAGGCAAGACAGTGTATCTAAAATAAAAACGTAGCTATTCAGCAGCGGCCTAAAATGCTCCTGAAGCAAAATTTTGTAGGATTTTTCTTGTCTAACCCCTATTCATTCCCCTTGAAAGGGGAAGGGCGGATTACAAAATTTTGCTTCAGGCCGTAAATCACCATGATGCTGAATAGTTACCTAAAAACAGCAGACATGAAAGCCGGAACGAGGGTACAGCTCTCCATCATGATGTTCCTCCAGTTCTTCATCTGGGGGGCCTGGTATGTAGTTATGGGTACTTATCTGTTTAAAATAGGCTTCGACGGCCTCAATGTCGGCGCTGCTTTCAGCACGGTCAACTGGGGCGCCATTCTCTCGCCTTTTGTCATAGGCATCATCGCCGACCGCTTTTTCCCTTCCGAAAGGGTGATGGCCGTGCTGCATATTGCTGGGGGTGTGCTGCTTTGGGTGGTGTCGGGTATCCTGGCGCCGGGGGCTTTCTTCTGGGTGCTGCTGGCCTATTCCGTATTGTACATGCCTACCCTGGCCCTGGCCAACGCCATCAGTTTTTACCAGATGGCCCATCCGGAAAAGGAGTTCCCGCGCATTCGGGTGCTGGGCACCATCGGCTGGATCGTAGCCGGGCTGCTCATCGGTTTTATGGGGATAGAGGCTACCAACATGCCGTTCAGGATCGCAGCGGCAGCTTCGATCGTGCTGGGCATTTACGCCTTCTTTTTACCCCATACTCCACCCAAGGACAAGGGCAAAGAGGTATCCTTTTCGGACATCATCGGGCTGGATGCCCTGCAGCTGATGAAGAACCGCAGCTTTGCCGTTTTCATTCTCAGCTCCCTGCTCATCTCCATTCCCCTGGCCTTTTACTACAGTTTCACCAACCCCTTTCTGAACGAAGTGGGCATGCAGAATGCCGCCGGCAAGATGACCCTCGGGCAGGCCTCTGAGATCATCTTCATGCTGCTCATGCCGGTGTTCTTTACGCGGCTGGGCGTCAAAAAGATGATCCTTATCGGCATGCTGGCCTGGGTGCTCCGCTATCTGCTCTTCGCCTATGGCAACAACGGCGAACTGGTGGGCATGTTCTACCTGGGCATCATCCTGCACGGCGTTTGTTACGACTTCTTCTTCGTCACCGGCCAGATCTACGTCGACAATACCGCGCCCAAGGCCATACAGGCCAGCGCGCAGGGGTTTATCACCCTGATCACCTACGGCGTAGGCATGCTGATCGGCTCGTGGGCCTCGGGCTGGGTGGTCGATCAATATACCCTCAGCGGCGGCGGCCACCTCTGGCGGAGTATCTGGCTGGCGCCGGCCTTCCTGGCGCTGGGCATAAGCATCCTCTTTGTGCTCTTCTTTAAGGAGCCGAAAGCGCTTCCATATTGAGCAGGTTGCCACTGAGGTGGGCAATCATTTGCCAAAGCCTTCCTGTAAGCATTGGCCTCGATCACTTTACCTCCAGTTCTATCGCATCTTCCTGCAGCCCTTTCGCCTGTACCTTTACCGTTATCTTGCCAGCCTTAGCCCCCGAACGCACGATGGCCATAGCCTTTCCGTAGAAAAGGGAAACCTCCTCGTCCTGGAAGGGGTCGAAGGATTGCGGGTTGCCGTTCCCGGCGCCGGCCAGGCTCCCGGCGCCTTCGATGGTTATTTGCACCTTATTGTCGGCCAGCGGCGCTGGATTGCCGTCCTGGTCCAGTGCTTCGATTTGGATGTAGGACAGATCCAGCCCTCCGGCGGTTATGGCTGCCCGGTCGGCCGTGAGCTTCAGGCGGGCCGGTTTGCCGGCCGTGCGGACAAAAGCTTCGCCGAGCTTGCGGCCTTCCTTATATGCTACGGCGCGTAGTTCGCCGGGCTCGTAGGCCACCTCGCGCCACATCAGGCGGAAGCGCTCGATGGAGCTATCCGATTTCGGGTTCTTGCATTGCATGCCCAGCGACTTGCCGTTGAGGAACAGCTCGGCGCAGTCGCCATTGGTATAGACGAAAACCGGGACGTTCTGGCCGAGCCTGTCCGGCCAGTTCCAGTGCGGCAGGATGTGGACGGTGGCCTCGTCCTGTTTCCAGTAGCTTTTGTACAGGTAAAAACGGTCTTTGGGGATGCCCACCAGGTCGACGATGCCGAAGTAGGAGCTTCGGGACGCCTGGCTGGGCGCCATACCCACTGCGGCAGTGTAATTATTGTCATAAGGCGTCGGCTCGCCCAGGTAGTCGAAGCCTGTCCAGACGAATTCACCGGCGATATAGGGTTCCTCCTGCTGCCACATGAAGTCGTCGTCGGGCACTTCGGCCCACCAGGGGGTATTCAGGTCGTACGAGCTCACCTGCAGCGATCTGGTGAAGTCCGTTTTTTTCTCGGGCAGCGGGAATTCATAGAACCCCCGGGTGCTGACCGTCGAAGCGGACTCGCTGATGATGACGGGCTTGTCGGGAGCCATCTGCCGGGCCAGGCGGTAGCGGCGGCTATAGTTCCAGCTGTGCACATCGTAGTAGTCGAAATGGCGGAGTTTGGCGCTTTCCCAGCCGTCATTGACCAGGGTGGTGGGCCTGGTATGGTCGTATTTATCCACGTAATTCACCATGGTGTGCAGCCTGTCGAACCCATTGTTTTGGTTCCACTGCACATCGCCGATCTCGTTGCCGACGCTCCAGATAAAAACGGAGGGGTGGTTCCGGTCCCGCATCACGAAATTGCGCATATTGCGGTGGGCAAATTCCTCGAAATCGGTTTCCTCTGTGATATCGGCCTTGGCGTCGTACTTGTCGAAGGCCTCGTCGAACAGCAGCAGGCCCATCCGGTCGCACAGATCGGCCAGTTCGGGAGCTGCTACGTTGTGGCTGTTGCGGATGGCGTTCACCCCCATGGCCTTCATGATCTCCAGCTGCCGTTCCATCGCCCGGGGGTAAAAAGCGGCGCCCAGCGGCCCATGATCGTGGTGCAGGTTGACGCCCTGGAGCTGCACCCGCCTGTCGTTCAGGAAAAAGCCATTGTCCGCAGTGAACTGCATCGTCCTGACGCCGAAGGGGGTGGTATACTGATCCACTGCTTTTCCTCCAAGGAACACCGTTGTGCGGGCCTCATACAATACCGGGTTGTCGATATCCCATCTGCTGGGGTTGATCAGCGTAAGGGTGGCTTCCAGCATCTTACTTTGCCCGCTCCGGGCCAGGCCGGCAGTTTCGCCCCGCGCCACGATCTTCCCTTCCGGGGAAGCGATCTCTTGGATGAGCCGGATGGTGTCGCTGCTGCCCGAATAGTTGTAAACGGTGGCCTGTATGCGCACGTCTGCATAGTGCGGTTTTACGATGGGCGTCGTGATATACGTTCCCCACACGCCGATATGTACGGGGTTGACGGCCAGCAGCTGCACCTTGCGGTACAGGCCGGCGCCGGGATACCAGCGGCTGTCGTGCTGCCGGGTATCGGCATGAACGGCCAGCAGGTTGGCCTTGCCGGGACTAACGAGATCGGTGATATCCAGGTAAAAGGAATTGTAGCCGTAATCCCATTGTCCGGCCAGCTTCCCGTTGACATACACTTTGGGGAAGGCCATTACCCCGTCGAAGATCAGGTACAGGCGTTTGCCTGCCATGGAAGCGGGGATATCAAGAGAGCGGCGGTACCAGCCTTCCCCCTTCCAGGGCAGCTTGCCGGTGCTGCCGTCGCCATCCAGGATGAAGGGCCCGGCGATGGCCCAGTCGTGGGGCACGCTAACCGTTTGCCAGGCCGCGTCGTTCAGATCGACGGCAGCGCCTCTGTCCTGGGCGCCTTTGTGAAATTTCCAGCCGTCGTGCAGATTGGTAAGGGATCTGTCTTGAGCGGTAGCGAAAAAGGTGAATTGAACACAGAAAAAGAGAGCAAGAAGGGGGAAAAACTTTTTCATAATGTTGCTGTGATGTTGTCCTCCAAATATCACATTCTGAAGAGAAAAAACGGTATTTTGGGTAGGAAGATTTAGAGCTTGTTTTTTGAACACAACCAGATGGAAAATGAAAAACACCGCCCTGTTCCTGTTCTTAAGTTTTCTGTTGTTGGCTTGTTCCGTTAATAAACCATTATCGGGCGGGCCTTCCCCTGGAAATACCTCCTGGAAGGAAAGTATACCTCTTGCCGGGAACGCCTGGGTACTCGACGACCCGTTAGCTTCCTCCAGCCTGATCCAGGAAAACGGCCTGGACAATTGGTCGGGCACGGCTCACTCCATTGGGGTGTTTTTTCACCTGGCCGGCGCCGGCGAGATCCAGCTGGGTATTCGCGCCAGGGTAAAAAGCGGTGAATCTGTATTGAGATACACCTTTGGTGAAAAAACGGGGGAAATAGCCATACAAAACACCGATTGGGAGATCATTCCTATCGGTACTTTCGAAATAAGCCGGGCAGGATATCAGCGGCTGGAGCTGCAGGGCAAGAGCCGTACAGGCCCTGCCTTTGCCGAAGTGGAGGCCTTATTAATAGGAGGAGCTGCTGCAAAAAAAGAAGTGCACTACGTGAAAGATGAGTTTTACTGGGGCCGTCGCGGGCCGTCGGTGCACTTGTGGTACCCACAGGCCGATGCAATAGAGCAGGTGGAATGGTTCTACAATGAGATCACCGTTCCGGAGGGGCAGGATGTGCTCGGCTCTTACTTTATGGCCAACGGTTTTAACGAAGGTTACTTCGGCTTTCAGGCCAATTCGGATACGGAGCGGCGCATCCTCTTTTCAGTTTGGAGCCCTTTCCAAACCGACAACCCAAACGATATTCCCGAAGATCAGAAGATCAGGCTCCTCAAAAAAGGACAGGACGTGTACACCGGGGAATTTGGTAACGAGGGTTCCGGCGGGCAGAGCTACCTGCGCTACCCCTGGCGTGCGGGCGTCACTTATCGCTTCCTCCTTCGCGGCCACCCCTCTGCAGGTAACAATACAGACTATACCGCCTGGTTTTACGCCCCTGAAGCCGGCCAATGGCGGCTCATTGCCAGTTGGCGCCGCCCCCAAACCAACACCTATCTGGCAGGGCTTTATTCTTTTCTCGAAAATTTTATTCCCGAAACGGGGGCTACCTCCCGGTATGCCCGTTACAGCAACCAATGGGTTTGCGATACCCGTGGACAATGGCAGGAGTTAACTCGTGCGCGCTTCACTGCCGACGCTACCGCCCGGAAAGGCAACCGACTGGATTACACCGGCGGGTTACAAAACGGCGCTTTTTTTCTCAGGAATTGCGGCTTCTTCAACGAACGGACGGAGATCGATACCGATTTTGAACGGCCGGCGACGGGGAAGAAGCCGATAATTGATTTGGATGGGTTGCCGTAATGAGGGTGTTCTCCCTGTGGATAGTATCCGTTTTTCTTTGGGCTGTAAAATGGCATTCCTGGATGGCATAATGTTTATTTTTTTGAACAAAAAAATAAATGTAACTATTCAGCATCATGGTAATTTACGCCCTGAAGCAAAATTTTGTAATCCACCCTTCCCCTTTCAAGGGGAATGAGAAGGGGTTAGACAATAAAAAATCCTACAAAATTTTGCTTCAGGAGCATTTTAGGCCGCATGCTGAATAGTTACAAATAAATTTGTTTAAAATAATGAACATTAAAATTTGCTTAACCCTTTAAGCTTTCCCCATGAAAAAGTATTTGGCCTTTGTCCTCTTTACCCTCCTTGCGGGCTATACCATCGCCCAGCCCTACCCCTTCCAAAACATCAACCTCTCTGACGACGAGCGCCTCGATAACCTGGTATCGCTGATGACGCTGGAGGAAAAACTGGACAACCTTTCGCCCCGCCTGCCGGGCGTTCCCCGGCTGGGGGTAAAAGGAACAAGGATCGTGGAAGGGCTGCACGGACTGGCGTACAGCGGCCCCGCCAACTGGGCCGTAAAAGGGGAGGGCGAGGCGCCGACCACTACCTTTCCGCAGGCCATAGGGCTGGCCCAGATGTGGGACCCGGCCCTGCACGAACAGATAGCCGCCTGGGAGGCCTACGAGGCGCGCTTTCTGGCCCAGAACCAACACTACGGCAAAGCCGGGCTCATCGTACTGGCGCCCAATGCCGACCTGGGGCGCGATATTCGCTGGGGGCGCACCGAAGAGTGTTACGGCGAGGACGCATACCTGGCCTCCGTGCTGACGGTTGCCTATGTCAAAGGGCTGCAGGGGCCTCACCCCAGGTATTGGCGGACGGCTTCGCTGATGAAGCATTTCCTGGCCAACAGCAACGAGAACAACCGTTTTACGAACTCTTCGGATTTCGACGAGCAGCTGTTCCGCGAATACTATGCCTATGCCTTCTACAAAGGCGTGACGGAGGGCGGTTCCCGCGCTTTTATGGCGGCTTACAACAAACACAATGGCATCCCCTGCCACGTGCACCCCATGCTCAGGGATATCACCGTCGATGAATGGGGCCAGAACGGGATCATCTGCACCGACGGCGGCGGGCTGCGGCGGCTCGTCACCGAGCACAGGTCTTTTCCCGATTACCCGGAGGCCGCCGCCGCCTGCATCAAAGCGGGTATCAGCATGTTCCTGGACCAGTACAAACCGAGCTTGCAGGAAGCGCTGGACAAAGGGCTGGTTTCAGAAGAAGCGATCAGCCATGCCGTGCGGAGCAACCTGCGCGTCATGCTCAAACTGGGCCTCCTGGACAACAACCGCAACAACCCCTACGCCTATATCGGCATCAGAGATACCATCAGGCCATGGATGAAACCGGAGGCTATGGAGCTGGCGCGAAAAGCGACGCGCGAATCCATCGTACTCCTGAAAAACGACGGCCTGTTGCCGCTCAATAAAGGCCGGCTTACCTCCGTTGCCGTCATTGGCCCGAGCGCCGATCTTGTCGTTTCCGACTGGTATTCGGGTACGCCGCCCTATCGGGTGTCGGTGCTGGAGGGCATCCGCAATGCTGTTGGCGAAAATGTGGCCGTTCACTTCGCCGCCAGCAACAAGGCAGATTCCGCCATCATCGCCGCCCGCGGGGCCGATGTCGCCATTGTCTGTATCGGCAGCCACCCGCTTAGTTATGGCCTGGGTTGGGGACAGAACTACGTGGCCAGCGACGGCCGTGAAGAAGTAGACCGCCAGGCTATTTCCCTGGAGCAGGAAGACCTGGTAAAACTGGTACTGGCGGCCAACCCCAACACCGTGCTGGTATTGGTGTCCAGTTTTCCCTATGCGATCCCCTGGGCAAAAGAGCACATGCCCGCCATCCTGCACATTACCCAGTCGAGCCAGGAGCTGGGCAACGGCATAGCGGATATCCTCTTCGGCGCCGAGAGCCCCGCCGGCCGGCTGGTGCAAACCTGGCCGGCTACCATCGAGCACCTGCCTCCTATGCTGGACTACGATATCCGCCACGGCCGCACGTATATGTACAGCCGGCAGCAACCGCTCTTTCCCTTTGGCCACGGCCTGAGTTATACGTCTTTCGAATACGCTGGCATACAAACCAGCCACTCGGCGATACGGGATGGAGACGTAGTGGAAGTGGCCATGAATGTGAAGAATACCGGCGCCTTCGATAGCGATGAAGTCGTTCAGCTTTACGTGAGCTTTCCTGATTCGAAAGTGGAACGGCCTATGAAAGCCTTGAAAGGGTTCAGGCGTATCCATATCCACGCCGGGGAGAGCCGGCCCGTGACGATCCCCCTGGATTCCAACGAGCTGAAATACTGGGACGAAGCACAGCATGCTTTTGTGCTGGAACCGGGGCGCGTGCAATTGCTGATAGGAGCCTCTTCGGAAGATATCCGGCTGAGGGGCGAACTGGTAGTGGAGTGATAACCGCTGAGCTATTCCAGGGCCCCCCGGGAAAAAGGGGCCTCCAAACAAGCGTTTAAACAGAAAACACCTAACGCTATGCCTATATGCGGCCCAAAAAAACGGCTTGGCCTGGCCCCAGAGTGCCTGCTTCTCCTCCTGGGGGCTGCCCTGGCCTGGAACCCTTCTTTGCTCGCCCAGCCCAGCCTGTATTTTCAGCACCTTTCTGAAAATGAGGGCTTGTCACAGCCTTCCGTTACCTGTATGCTTCAGGACAAGTATGGCTTCATGTGGATCGGCACCCGTGATGGCCTGAATAAATACAACGGGTACGAATTCCGGGTTTTCAGGCACGATGCCGGGGACAGCAGCAGCATTTCCAGCAACACCATTTCCGCACTGGCCGAAGGCCACGAGGGCGTGTTGTGGGCAGGCACCGACGGAGGTGGGCTGAACCGCTTCGACCCCCTGACGGAAACCTTTCAGCTTGTGCCATTGAGCACGGAAAGCGACAGCAACCTGGCCAGCCTTCAGGTCACATGCCTCGTAGAGGACAGTAAGGGCGGCCTTTGGATCGGCGCCAACCGTTACGGCCTGTTTCGCCTGAGCGCCGGCCGGGATACGATATTATCTTTCCGCCACGACCCCGACAACCCGGAAAGCCTGGGCGCCGACAATGTTACGGCTGTATTCGAAGACGCCCGCGGCGTGATCTGGGTGGGCACGCTGGGGGCGGGGCTCTCCCGCTGGGACGAACGCACTGGAACATTCCACCACTACCGGTACCGTCCTGAAGGCGGGCCTGAACTTAAGGAAGATTTTGCGGATGTTATTTTCGAAGATTCGCAGGGCGTGTTGTGGATAGGAACCTGGGGCCTGGGCCTGAGCATCAGCAAGCAGCTGGTGGAACTGCATGGCGGCCGGATGTGGGTGGAAAGCGAAATGGGTAAGGGTTCCTCCTTTTTCTTTACCCTCCCCCTTACGAAGGAGAAAGCCGTAACAGTGGCCGCCCCGGCTGAAACTTCCAGGATTTTATGGCAGCCTTCAGGGGAAGAAAATGCGGTAGTGGCGAACACGCAACCTTCCGGCAAGCACGATGCGATCCCGATACTGGTAGTGGACGACGAGCCCATCAACCAGCAGGTGCTGAAGAACCACCTCTCTGAGGGGCCTTTTCAGCTCACACAGGCCATGAACGGAGAGGAGGCGATCAGGATACTCGAAAGCGGCCAGCGCTTCGACCTGGTCCTGCTGGATGTCATGATGCCCCGGATCTCCGGTTATGAGGTCTGCCGCCGCATCAGGGAGAAATACCTGCCGTCCGAGCTCCCCGTCATCATGGTGACCGCCAAGAACCAGGTGCCGGGGCTGGTCCAGGGCCTGGCGCTCGGCGCTAACGATTACCTGGCCAAGCCCTTCACCAAGGAAGAGTTCCTGGCCCGCGTGAAAACCCAGCTCGACCTGCATCGCATCAATTCCGCAACCGGAAAATTCGTGCCCAGTGAATTTCTCCGCTCCATTGGCCGGGAGCGCATCACCGAAGTAGCCCTGGGCGACCATACGGAGCGGGAAGTGACCATTCTCTTTTGTGACATTCGCGATTACACGGCCCTGGCCGAAACGATGACGCCGGAAGAAAACTACCATTTCGTCAATGCCTTCAACGGGCGTATGGGGCCGGTCATCCGCAGGCACCGCGGTTTTGTCAACCAGTATCTGGGCGATGGCATTATGGCCGTTTTCCCGGAAAAGCCCGAGGATGCGGCCCAGGCTTCCATCGAAATGCAGGAGGCCCTGCGCCAGTATAATACCGGCCGCCAGGCCCGGCAGCTCCAACCTATCCGGATGGGCATCGGCCTGCATTCGGGGCCGCTCGTCATGGGCATCATCGGCGATGACCAGCGGATGGATGCGGCGACCATTGCCGATACGGTCAACGTGGCGTCGAGGGTGGAGAGCCTTACCAAATACTACGGGGTGAACATCCTGATGAGCGAAGCATCCTTGCGTTGGAAAAGCGAAACCATGGAATCGCTGCCGCCATACAGCTTACAGCTTCGATTCCTGGGCAGGGTGCAGGTCAAAGGCAAAAAAGAGGCCATCGGCCTGTACGAATGCTTCGGGGGCGACAGCCCTGACATCGCCGGAAAGAAACAGGAGACGCTGGAACAGTTCGAAACGGGCCTGCAGTATTATTTCGACAAAAAATTTGCGCAGGCCGCTGTTGTTTTTGAAAAAATATTGGAGCTTAACCCCCGCGACCAAACGGTGCGATTATTCCTTAATAAAGCTGCCGCTTATATCACGCAGGGCGTGCCGGAAGGCTGGACGGGCGTGGAGCGCATGGATAAAAAGTGAGCAGCAGAGGAAAACAAACAACCGGCTTATGAAAAGAATAGCGCTGTTCTGCTTATGGCTCTCCTTTTTTTTCTGCTATATGGAATGGGGGAAGGATCAATCGGCCTTCGTTTTTGAGGCGGCATACCAGATCCTCTTCCGGCAGGGAGATAAGGCCAGCTCGTTCCAGCACCCCCTGGTGCTGGCGCCCTTCGTTGGGCAGTTGTTTATTCTCATCGCGCTGTTCCTGAAGCGGCCCGACAGGCGGCTGGTTTGGGCCGGCATCATCCTGATGGGCCTGCTGGTGTTTTTCGTATTGCTGGCCGGCGCGTTGAGCCTGAACGCCAAAACCATCCTGTCCGTCCTGCCGTTTATCGCATCGGCCGTATGGAGTGTCAGGCTTTTCAGAGCTTGTTTGGAGGCCAGCCTTTGAGCTGCAAAGGGTGGCCTCCAAACAAGCTCTAAGGAAGAAGGCGAAGGAATAGGCGGGTAGGGTACAGGCCCCGCGTTCAAATTCTTTCCAGATTTCCCGGCTATCTTTACCCCATGAAAATATTGATCGTAGAAGACGAAACCGCTATCCGGGAGGATATCGCAGCATACTTACAAAAAGAAGGTTTCGTTTGCGAGCAGGCAGCCGATTATGATGCTGCCGACGAAAAGGTTTACCTGCATGAATATGACCTTGTGGTGCTGGACATCACACTGCCCCACGGCAACGGACTGGACATTTTACGCAAGTTGAAAAAAACAGCCCCGGCAACGGCCACGCTTATTCTTTCCGCTAAAAACTCGCTGGACGATAAGGTCAGAGGACTCGACCTCGGCGCCGATGACTACATTACCAAGCCTTTCCACCTGCCGGAACTCAACGCCCGGGTGAAGGCGCTCCTTCGCCGGCGTTTCTTCCAGGGTAAACAGGCCATCGTTTTTGAAGAGATTGAAATAGACCCTGCTGATAATGTCATTCAGGTGAACGGCTCTTCGGTTGAACTGTCCAAAAAAGAGTTCGATTTACTGCTGTTTCTCATTACCAACAAGAACAGAGTGCTTACCAAAGCTGCCATTGCCGAGCATCTTTGGGGCGATTATATGGACCTGGCGGATAACTTCGGCCTCGTATACAGCCACATCAAAAACCTGCGGAAAAAGATCGTGCAGCAGGGCGGAAACGATTACATTAAAACGGTTTACGGCATGGGCTATAAATTCACCAACCGTTCGCTGGTGGAGATCCTGATCAAGAACTTTCTGGAAAATGCCATCCGCTATAGCCTGCCGGGCGATACTATTGCGGTGAGATCCGGCCCTGAAAAAATAACTTTCAGCAATCCGGGCAAAGTGGCGCTGGAACATTCCGAACGGCTGTTCCAACGCTTTCATAAACAGGGGAGCTATGGCCCGTCACTTGGCCTGGGGCTGGCGATAGCCAGGGAAATCTGCGCTGTATACGGCTGGGAGGCAACGTATGCGTTCCGGGGGGGGCAGCATGCGTTTCAGGTGCGGTTCTTTTCTTGATCCTTTTCCAAATTCATTACAGAATCCCCCCTCATCTTTGTCTTGTCAAAGCATATTTATCATTCAAAAATCTAAAAACATGAAATACTTGATGATCGCCATGCTATTCACTTTTGGGTTCTTCTCCACTTCATGTGCCCAGAAGCAGGTAGCGCCTGCCGCCGTACAAAGCGCATTCAAAGCCAAATTCCCCAGCGTTCAGAAAGCAAAGTGGGAAGAAGAGCACGAAGGCGAATGGGAAGCCGAATTCAAAATGGGCGGCAAGGAGTTGTCCGCCGTATTCGACAACGACGGCGCCTGGGTAGAAACGGAGACGGAGATCAAAGCCGCTGATCTGCCGGAAGCTGTGCAGAGCGCCGTTTCCGCTCAGTTCTCAGACTATGAAATTGAAGAAGCCGCCATGGTGGAAACCCCTGGCCAGGCAATGGCCTACGAAGTGGAACTGGAAAAAGAAGGGGAGGCGACGATCGAAGCGCTGTTTAGTGCTGACGGAACGCTGATCAGACAGATGTCAGAAACGGAGGAGGACGACGACAACGATTAGGCGTTGGCTAAGAAATCCTGGATAGGCCCGGAGGGCCAAAATGTTGTAAGAAAGCAAAGCTAAAAAGCGCTTAAGGCCCGCCGGGCCGTTATCCGGGCATTTAACCCCTGATCCGCATGGCTCATGATACAGAACTAACCTCCTGCTCGGTTTCATACCAGAATCTTCCTGCCTTGTTTTTTCCTTAGTAAAAAACATATATATTTATATTTTGTAAGTAATGCTCAGAAAATGAGTCGCCGGTTTCGGTGATCAGGCGAAGGCCGGAAGCCCCTGAAAGGGGTGGAGGACAAGCCTGGCCACCGAAATATTACTTATATCCAGAAGGCCTCCCGGCACAGCATTTTCGACAACCCAGGGAGCGCACCGGACTTGCACTAAGTGGTTGCGATCAATCACAAAAACCGAGAATAATGAAATACCTGATGCTTGCCGCTATCTTTACTTTCGGCTCCTTTTCCACTTTATATGCTCAGAAGCAGTCAGCGCCTGCCGCTGTCTGGAGCGCATTTAGGGCCAAGTTCCCCAACGTTCAGAAGGTAAAGTGGGATGAAGCGCACAAAGGCGAATGGGAAGCTGAATTCAAGATGGCTGGTACGGAGAGGTCTGCCGTTTTTTCCAGAGATGGCATCTGGATAGAGACCGAAACGGAGATACAGGTTGCCGGCCTGCCGGCAGCTGTACAACGCGCTGTTACCGCTCAGTTCACAGGTTATAAAATAGAAGAGGCCGCCATGGTGGAAACCCCTGGCCTGGCGATGGGCTATGAAGTGGGACTGGAAAAGGGGGGGGCGACGATTGAAGCCTTATTTAGCTCTGCCGGTACGCTGATCAGGCAGATGTCAGAAACGCAGGAGGACAACGACAACAATTAGGCGTTGGCTGAGAGCTTCAACGCCGAAACATCTGCCGCTTTCTCCAAGGCAATACATCGTTTACCGGGATTAGATACCAGCCCTACGGGGACAACCTGGCCTGTGGGTGCGAGTGATCGTTCCCGGTGAGATGCAGGCCGCCCCGGGGCGCCGGTTCTTATGGATGGGTATGTTCACCACTCAGCTCCTGCAACAGCCCCGCCGCATAACCTTTCGTCAGGTGCGCTTTTTCTACAAACCCTTCGTGTTGGCGCAGTAGCGCATGTAGTTTGGGCAGGTTATAAAAAGGGACACCGGGATAAAGGTGGTGCTCCAAATGATAACCCACATGGTGCGGAGAGATAAAAAACCGTTCGATGAGCATGGGTTTCACCGTTCGGGTGGAAGTGAGGAGGGAATCGTAGGACAGCCCTCCGAAGTGTTCTGCCACACTGCGGATGTATTGGAACATGAAGAAAGTAGAGAGGTAAGGCACGATCCAGAACAACAGGTAATATTGCCAGATGCCCAGCCAGGTTATGCCGCCGAACAGGGCGAGGTAAAATGCAATTTTGACAAAGGGGGCTTCGGGTTTTGACGAACCCTTTTCGGCCTCGCCGCCGAACCTTTTCAGAAACCATAACGCATCCATGATCCCCTGGTAAAGAATGATATAAGAGAAAAGCGTGAGGAAGAACTCCCGCTTTGATTTCGGGAAAGTAAAAGCCCTTTTGCCGAGTTTTGCCACCCAGTCGGGGTCGTCCTCCGTGTTCAGGTTCTGGTGATGGGCCAGGTGGTTTTTCCTGTATTTTTCAATGGAAGAAAAAATGGGATACATGATGAAGAGGTTGGAGAGGAGGTCGTTCCACTTTCTGTTCTTCAAAAAGCGGTAATGCGTCGCGTCGTGCATCAGGATGGCCAGCGCGTGCATCCTTGCCCCTATGGCCACCACCGTCAGAAAGTACAGCCATGGAGAAGGGTATTGCAGGCAGATAAAGATAGCAGCGGCAATGGCCAGCCAGTCGAGGAACATGGAGGCCGCATGGCGCCAGGGCCTGATCTTGAATAAGGGTTTCAGGCTGGAAGGGTCTGGGCGGAAGCCTAGTTCGCGGGCATCAAAGGTTCTCATTTTTGTTTTGTTTTAATGGAGTTAGTTTGTTGTTGGCCAATGTATTATACACACGGTATGGGGTTGGGCTATACTGGGCCAGCAGTTCCGGCGCCACCTCATATCCCATTCCAAGCGGCGACATTTTTTCCGCCGGGGCGTCGATGCAGGCATTTTTGCCAAATTGTAAGGTGTTTTTGCAGACATCGGAGGCGAGCAGATGGGCGCCGAATGCACCTTCCATTGCCACTGGCTGGCCGCTGAGGGCATAGAAGATGATGCCGCAAGCCGTCAGCATGCTCGTTTCGCCATAATGCGCTCCAAGCTGGAACGCGATGCCGTTGCGATTGGCCAGATGGGCGATCTTCAGGGCGTTGAATAAACCTCCGTGTTTTGAGATCTTAAGATTAAAACGGTTGCCGATCCCGAGCCTGATGAGCCTTTCCGCACTTTGGAAAGTGGTGACAGATTCGTCAACCATCAGTTCTGCCTCATGGCCCCAAAGCGCGGTGGCCCGGGCCAGTTCTTCCTCTTTTTCCGGCGGAAAGGCCTGCTCGAATACCGTGGCCCCGGCTTCGATGAGCGCTGGCATTTGCTCCACTGCATCCCTGAGTCCCCAGGCGCAATTGGCATCCACCCGCAGACGGATATGATCACCAAAATACTGCTTGACGAGCTTGATGGTTGCCAGGTTATCAGCCAGGCAGTTTCCGATCTTCAGCTTTATTTCCTTGAAATCGAACTGCCGCAGCTGTTCGAGGAAGGGCCCCATTTTATGCAACGGGCGCATCGGGGCGACCCCACTATACCTTATGCGCTCCGGCCAGTCAAATGCCAGCAGCTGCGTGATGGGAGCCTGGGCATACTTGCTGAAAGCGTCGAGCAAAGCGGATTCTATAGCACAGGTGGCCGCCAACCCCAGGTGGCCGGACAGCCTTTCTTCAACAAACTCCCGTATCGTTTCGATCGAATGCAAAGGAGTATGCGCTAATAGTTTGCGCGCTTTGGCCAGGCCGGCCAGAACGGTGGAAGCATCCTCCCCGGTAACGTAAGCCCTCGGGCAACATTCGCCGTAGCCCGTAGTGCCGTCGGCCAGTATTATCGCAACGATGACGGAATCGGAATGGGTGGCCGAGTTGCCTGACTGCACAAATTCGGCCCTCAGCGGGATGCGGATATGCCAGCTGATGATTTCTTTTATTTGCATCTGCTCGCTGCTTGAAGGGTAAGAGATTGGCGCATCGTGCTTGCTTTCCTCCCGGCTAGGCCTTTTTTCCAGAAAGGCCTTATGATGACGATTAAATTTTTTATATGCAAGGGCACGCAGGTCAGCAGCCCGTGCCCTTCTTCGTAGCGGGGGTTGCTGGCCGCAAAAAAAGCTACATCTTTATTTATCAGGAGCTCATCGCCGATCTTTCGATACGTGGTTTTTACAAACGGCATGGGTTTGCTGATGGTGCCGGTTCGTTCGCAGTAATTTTCGCCGTAATAATGCTTCCCGATATGATCCATCAGTTTTTTGACGAGCGGCGGGGTGGCTGTTCTACAGTTAGGGTAAAAGGAAGGAACCGTCTTGGCAGGTATCATATAGGCTTTGAAAGTGAGAGCGTCATACCAGGCCCAGGTTTCTGTAAAAAGAGCCTCCTTCCAGTATTTCAACAACAATTTGGCAGTGGTTTTCGGGAATAGCTCCCTGCCTTTTAAGCCCCAGGGGACTATCGTTTGGCCAAAATAGATCAGGAACTTCTTTTTGCCTTCTACTTCAATGTGGTTGATGCGAAGCCCCGTGAAACCGCGGATGAGGCCGTCTTTGACATAAAGCGCATACAGGTTGTTGAGCGTTATGCGCTCCATAAATGATACTTTGGAACAGTTGTAATACTCCTTGTAGATGCTCCACATCTGTTCCATCTGGATAGGGCTGAGCCTATGCCGGTGAATAAGCTTTACGATCGTTTTCACTGGTTGGTTTTTTGCGTTACGAATGAACTTTCTTGCTAACATTGGCCCTGATTTTGGAATAGTATCTACTCATTCCCTTTTCAGCGGCCATTTGCCTGGCATAAAAATAGGGGCAGTACGCGTTTAACCCTTAGCACAAAATTTTCAAATGTTAGGACAATTTTTGCATTGGGCCCACGAAGGGCAATGCGATACCAACTATCGTGTTACGGCAGCGCCAACCCCTGAGCTGTAGAAAGCAGAAAAGGATATTTGCTTTTTGAAAAATATGGCCTAACTTGCTACGGCCATTACAGGAAGACTCCTCAGTAACAGGGCGGCAGGCCTGCCCCCTAATCCTTTGCTTCAAAAAGTTTGGAAAATCTATCTCCCCCTTGTTTTCGGCTTTTGGCCCCGACATCTGGGAGTGCTTCATGTATCGTTTCTTAAAACTCAGAACAGATTATGAAAAACATCGGACTTTTGTGTATGCTCTGCATGGGGTTTTTGGCGCCGTTGACGGCCCAGGTCACGATCACCAATGCTGTGTTTCCGGTGGTTGGAGACACCCTTTTTTTTGTAATAGATAACCAGCCTCAGGGAATAGTCATGACGGCGCCTGACTTCTCGAGCCAGCAATGGGATTTCAGCAACCTGCAGGCTTCTGCTACCTGGCAACAAATATTCCAGCTCCCTCAGAACGGCCCCGACTACGGGGCTTTCCCGTCGGCTAATCTGTTGTACCAAACGCCCGCTGGAAATGTGGATGTGTACGCCAACGTATCCGGCAGCCAGGTATCCCTGTTGGGCCTTTCGGGCCCTGACCCGCTCCTGCTGGGTATCGATCTGGTTGCCCATTTTAATCCGCCGATCGTGCAAAGCCGGGCCCCCGTCAATTTCTTTGACGGCAACCTAACCAGCTCGGGGTTCCTGGTGCCTTTTTTGCCGGCCCTCCTGCCAGGCGTGGGGCTGCTGCCCATTAACGCCGACTCAATGCGGATCAGGGTTTCCATTAGCCGGCTTGATGCAGTCGATGCCTGGGGCACCCTGGCCATTCCCGGCGGCACCTTTGACGTCCTGCGCCAAAAAAGCACGGAGTACCTCGAAAAAAGGCTCGATGCGAAAATACAACCTCTGGGGTGGCTGGATGTTACGGATATAGCGATTCAGTATCTGGGATTGGATCTGGGTGTGGACACCACCTATACCTTCCAATTCCTGAACAGCCAATCCAAAGAGCCGATCGCCGTCTGTACCACGGACAATGGCGGCCTGCTGGTGGCCAACGTCCGGTACAAAGACGTTTCTTCGGGAATGTCGCCTTGTGCAAATGATAATGAGGCCCCGGATATTTTATGCCCGGGAGGGCCGACGCTATCATTGGATACCACCTGCACGGGCCCTCTTCCCAACCTCGTTCTATTGGCAACGGCCAGTGATAACTGCAGCTTACAAACTGTTACCCAGGCTCCTGCTGCCGGGTCTGCCGTTTCCGGCGCCGGCGCCGTGCCGGTAGTGCTTACGGCCACGGATGCCAGTGGCAACTCCAGTTCCTGTACCACTATTGTCACCGTTCAATGCGATACTCCTTCACCCGGTACCCTGCCCGCGCCCTGGGGCGGTGAAGGTATCGGCAGCGGTGGAACGGGTAATACCTACCAGTATGACCCATCCCAGTCGCCGCCTGCTTTCTCGATACAGGCAAATTCCAATAACAATTCCCTGAGCGCCGACAACCTGGGGTTCATCGGCCAGGAGTTGTGCGGCGATTTTATGTTAACGGTACGCGTACAGAGTGTTACCCCTACGGGATATGCAGGGCTCGTGGCCCGGGAAGATATGTCCCCGGGCAGCCGGATGGTGGGCATGTATTCCAACCTGAGTAACCTGGTGCGTTGGGAATCCCGTTCGGTGGCCGGTGCGAATAAATCGATCAACTTCTTCAGTAAACCGGCGCCGTACTGGCTGAGGCTGAGACGGCAGGGCAACTGGTTCATTGGCTACTATTCCTTCGACGGTGCGAATTTCTCGATTGTAACGGCTCAGATGGTTCCAATGGGGAGCTGCCTGGAAGTGGGCCTTGGCGATTTTACCAATATAAGTGGAACGCCGGCCACTGCTCTGTTCAGCAATGTGAGCATAAGTGGAGGCAACCTGCCACTCGTACAGCTGCCCGGCGAAGAAGATACTCCGGCTGCCGTGGAGCGGAACATTAGCTTATTTCCGAACCCGGCGCGTGGCGTGCTAACGCTTACCCGTTCCTCCGGCTTTTCGGCCGGAGTAGAAGCGCCTTCTCCGAGCAGGAGCCCGGAGGTGTGGGTACGGTTGCGCAATCAGTTCGGCCAGTTGTTGGGCGCCCGCGAGTGGCCCTCCGGCGAGCTTCAGCTGGCGTGGGATGTTAGCCAGTTATCGTCAGGATTGTATTTTATGGAGGTGATAGAGCAAGGGCAGGCGCCGGTGGTGTTGAAGTTCGTGCGGGCGGAGTAACAAGCTCTTAGTCCTGTATCTGTTCCCGTTTGACGATATTTGCATAAACAGAGGGCAGCAGGTCGAACTCCTGCTTAAAGTATTTAGAAAATTGTTTCGGGCTGCCAAAACCTACAGTATAGGCGACTTCGGAAACGGTCATATTGCTTTTTTCCAGCAGCTGGGCTGCCTTTTTCAGGCGGATCAGCCGGATAAATTTGGTCGGGGTCTTTCCGGTAATGGCGACTAACCTTTTATACAAGCCAACCCTGCTCATGCCCAGGCCGCGGCTGAGGTCCTGCACGGAATAAGAGGTGTTCTCAAAATGGTTTTCGACCATTTCCGTTGCCCTGCGCACCAGCAAAAGTTCTGGTGAGGGGACATCCATTTCATCGGGGGTGACCTCCACTCTTTTTTGTACGATCTGGCGAATGGCCGCGCGGGAAGCGATCAGGTTTTTTATACGGGCATGGAGTATTTCAAAGTTAAAAGGCTTGATAATGTAGTCGTCCGCCCCGGTCTCAAAGCCTTCTTGTACCTGTTCTTCGTCGTTTCGCGCCGACAGCAAAATGATCGGGATGTGCGCCGTCCGGTTGTCTGATTTGGCCTTTTTGCATAGCTCGATGCCATTCAGTAAAGGCATCATGATATCCGTTACGATAAGGTCGGGGATATGCTTGAGGGCCTGGCGCCAGCCTTGTGCGCCGTTTTCGGCTTCGAGGATGTGATAATAGCTTTTCAGGTTTTCCTTTAAGTAAAAGCGGAAATCCTCATTGTCCTCGACGATGAGCACCTGTGGTTTTTTGAGCACGTCCGAGCTGCCTGTAGTTATGGAGATGAGATCTGTAGCATGGGATTCTTCGGCCTCTGCTACTGAATCGGTTCTCCCTTCGGCCACCTTAACAGGGATCAGAACGCTAAAAGTACTGCCTTTGCCGGGCTCGCTGGCGAGTGATATTTTCCCGCCATGCATTTCAGCGAATTCCTTGGCTATCGACAGGCCGATCCCACTGCCCTGGCTGACCAGGTTGCCCCCGGTATCATTCTGGAAGAAACGTTCAAAGACCTTGTCCTGCTTATCAAAGGAGATCCCGATGCCGGTATCTTTTATTTCAAGGCTCAGGAACGGTTGCCCCTCCTTCTCTGCCAGGGCGCCCAACACGCTCACTTCTCCCTTTTCAGGCGTGAATTTGAAGGCATTGTACAACAGGTTGAAAAGGATCTTTTCAAATTTGTCCCGGTCAAAGAACATCAGCAGCTGTTCAAATTCAAGGCTGGTACTATAGCGGATATTTTTCTTTTCGGCCAGGTCGGAAAAGGAATCGCTGACCTCGCGGATCACACCGGCCATATCGCAGTAGCGGGGCATGTAAGTGAACTTCCCCGCTTCCATTTTCCGAAAATCGAGCAGCTGGTTGACCAGTGTCAGCAGACGCTTGGCATTTCTGTGGACGATGGCAAGCTGCTTTTTTTCACTTTCCTCTCTGGGCTTGTTCAGGATGGCCTCAAGCGGGCTGATGATGAGCGAAAGCGGGGTGCGGAATTCATGGCTGGTATTGGTGAAAAACTTGATTTTCATCAGGTCCATCTCATGCACGCGCTGGGCTTCGAGATATTCCGTCGCTATGCGGTGTTTCATCCGTTCCCGTTCCAGAATATACTGCCGCGCCAGGTAGAGCGCCCCAACCACCAGTAAGATATAAACCAGAAAAGCGAGCGGGGTCTGCCAGAAAGGTGGCAGGACCGTTATTTTTAAGGGTGGGGTTTCCTTGCCCCAGGCCCCGTCATTTTGCATCGCTTTTACTTTGAAATAGTAGACTCCGGGGTCGAGATTGGTGAAATTGGCCCGCCGCGACTCATTGTTCAGCACCATCCAGTCTTCGTGAAACCCTTCCAGTTTAATAGCGAATTTGTTTTTCTTCATCGGGAGGTAATCCAGGGAAGAAAACTCCAGTGAGAAGATATTTTCGTGGTGCTTCAGGGTTATTTCCCTGGCCTGGCTAATGGTATTGTTCAGCAAGGCCCGGTTATTCAGCTTATCCCCGGGGCGTATGCTTTTATTGAAGACCTGGAGGTCGGTCAGCACGGGTACTGATTCAGCAGAAGTGTTCGCCGTCAGGTCTTTCGGATAAAAGATATTGAACCCGTTCGCCCCTCCGAACACCAGTTCGCCCCTGCTGGTCAGAAAGGCTGCATTTTCATTGAACGCTGTTCCCTGCAGGCCGTCTGACATGTCGAAATTGGTGAATTCCCCATAATACCCCCCTCCATTCTCCTTTTGCCTGACGGCCATTTTGGAAACGCCCTTTTGAGTGCTGATCCATAGGGTGCCGTCCGGCGCTTCCACGATGCCCTGTATGGTATTGTCAGGCAGGCCGTCTTCCATTCTGAAAGAGGTGAAAGCCTGTTTTTTGGGGTCGAAGACATTCAACCCTTCCCGCGTACCTACCCACGACAGGCCTCGGCTGTCATTAAAAACGACAATCACATTATTGTTGCTGAGCGAGGTGAGATCATGGGGTACATGCTCATAATGCACCACCCGGTTTGCATCGTGGAGCCGGACGTCGACCCCGTTAGACGTGCCGACCCACATATTGCCGCTCCGGTCTTCCGACAGGGAAAAAATGAAATCGGAGTTGACGCCACTCAATTCACCTAGCCGATGATGCACAAAAGAGTTGGACTTGCGGTCCAGCAGCTCCAGGCCTCCGCCCAGGGTGCCCACCCAAAGGCCGTTGCCGGCGTCTTCATGAATGGCCCAAACGCGGTTGTCCGACAGGCTGTGGGCATTGCCGGGGTCGTTTTTGTAATAATGGAAGTTCGTGCCGTCAAACCGCTGCAGGCCTCCGTAATAGGTGCCGATCCACAACATCTGTTCATGGTCGATACAAAGGCTGACAATGACGTTGCTGCTAAGGCTGTTGGCCTTGCCCGGGTCGTTTAGGTAATGCGTGAACCGGTCATTCGCCCGGTCGAAATACAGCAACCCGCAGCCATTGGTCCCAATCCACAGATTGCCTTTTGCATCTTCCGCAAAACAGTTCACATCGTCACAATTGGGCAGGGCAGGGCTGGCTGATTTATATTTTACCAGCCGTATTTTGTTGATGGCCTCGTGGTAATAATTGATCCCCTTTTTATAAGTGCCGATCCATATCGTGCCCGCCTCATCCTGATAAACAGCCGTAATACTGTTTTGGCTAAGGCTTGGCCTTTCCTCCTGTTCATGCTCGACCACCTTGATGGAGCGGGCTTTTTTATCAAAGACATTGATCCCGCCTCCATCGGTCGTTATCCACAGATGGCCGTTTTTGTCCTGTACGACGCCACTGACCACATTGGAGTTGAGCCTGTACTGCTCACTCTGTGTGCTGAAGTACAGCATTTCATTGTTAGAAACATCAAGCATATACCCCCCCAGGGCGTCATTGGAGGCAAAGGCCCAGACATCTCCATCCGAGTCGACGGATAGCGTATAGGCCAGGTAGCGCCCTTTGAACTTTTTGTACAGGTACTCATTTCTGTACACGGCCTTTCCCGTTTCCCGGTTCAACTTCACCAACAGGCCGTTGTTGTGTATGGCCCACAGGTTGCCCGAAGGGCCTTCCCGGACATCAGAAATGCTTTTGGAGCTTATTGGGCCGTCCTGCTGCGGCCGGTAGAGATAGTGCGCCAGCCGATCTTCGCCGGGCCTGTGCTCATATATGCCATTTTTGGAAGTCAGGTACCAGAAATGGCCGTCTGGCGATTGATAGGCCTTTGTAATAGCCTCGCCGCTCAGGCCCAGGGAATCAAGCCACTGCTGCGGGTAGCGATAAAATTTTTCCGACCTGGGGTCAAAAACGTTCAGCCCGCTACGCGTGTCGGCCCACAACCTTCCCTGATGGTCTTCGAAGAGGTTTAACACATAATTGTCGCCGATGGAAAAAGTATCTCGCGGGTCATTGCGGAACACCCTGAAGTGGTACCCGTCAAAGCGGTTCAGGCCGGACATGGTGCCAAACCACATAAACCCAAACCTGTCTTTATAGATACAATTGACCTGGTTGTTGGAAAGGCCCTCGTCAATGGTCAGATGTGAAAACCGGTATTGCTCAGTTTGTGAAAACAGAGGGCTAACTGAACAGGCCAGGGCCAGCAGCAGGTAAAACACGCCGTATTTTTGGGCAAACGATCCCATCTATCGTACAAATAGCTCGGGGAGAATGTTCCTTTTGGAATTTCACCCGAAAAGTTCCTAACCAATAAATGTACAATAGATGAACTTAAAAAAAAAGCGGCCTCCAAACAAGCTCTTACTTAAACTGCCCGTAAGCAATCCCTCTGCCTGCTGTGCTCCTGTATACCCTGCCGAATACATTTTTATCTCCGATAATAAACTGGCCGTTGGCCAGGCTACCGAATTGCTGCCGGCTATCGTTTATTCTAACCCATGACGCTCCGCCATCATCACTGCGGTATGGCGCCAGAGCGCTGTCGTTTTCAGTCTGGCCGTAGATATAGATCGAAGGATAGTTGCTGCCATCAGGCCCTTTACCCGTGCCGACAGCTTCGCAATACGTGACGGCCTCAATTTTTTCGAAGGTGAGGCCGTAATTCTTACTGATATGCAACCCCTGGCCTTTCCCGGCAATGAGCACATGCCCTTCCTGGCCGAACACGGCCCGGATAAGCGTGGCGCCTCCGGTGATGCTTGTAATGGTAGTCGTGAAGGATCTTCCTTTGTCGAGGCTTTTGTAAAACTTTCCGGAAGGGGAATAAGCATAAAAAGCATTGGGGTTGACGTAGTCCGCAACGGGGCTCAAATTGCCGCTTATCCCTTCACTGGTTGCCCAACTCTGGCCCCGGTCAGTCGTGTAATGAAGGCTGTTACCCGATTCAGGGGCCCAAAGGATGCATTGCCCGTCGGCGGAAACGGCAACGTGGCCTCTGTATCTTCCTACCTGCGACGTAGGCGCCCGAAGCCAGCTTTCGCCGTAATTTTCCGAATAATAGAGGGCTCTGTTCCCTTCATCACCGCCAACGCGGACGACAAAGTTGGGGCTCTGGCCGGCATAGGCGATCCCCGTAGTGGTGCCGATCGAAGGAAAATGGCTGGTTAGGGGGAACTCATGGATGTCGGCATGCATATAACCGTCGTAATCGCCGATCACCGAAACGAGTGGGCCCTCCGGGATGCTCACCAGGCCGAGCGGAACGGTTTCTTCAATACCGTTCGAAGCATTCTGCCAGACAGGAGCGGGGGAGGTGAGGCTCGTTGTCCGGTAAACCCCATTGCCTGAAATGATAAAAGCGCGGCTGCTGTTGAAGGGGTCGATCTTGATATCTCCGGCCCAGTGGATGGAGCTTTTGGCCGTCCAGGTGATATCACCCGGGCTGGCCGTGGCGCCGGAGCCTTGGAACAGGCGTTCCCAGCTTGCGCCATCATCCGTACTCCTGTATATTTCATCGCCCCAGGCCAGGCCCTGGTTTATCCATTTGTTCAGGCTGGACGCGACTAAGGTTGTATGATCCCGGCTGATGGAGATCCCGCTGAATGCCGTTCCGGATTCCGGGCTGATGTCCGTCCACGTTCCATCGGCGAGCTTGTACTTCCACAAGCTTCCGGTAGTGCAATTCCACGGGCCTTCTGCATTGGCATAACTGACGTATAGTTGGCCGTTGGCCAACAAACTTCTCATTGGCATATCCTCTATAGGAGCATCGGCAACCGGTTGCCAGTTTTGGCCGCCATCGTCGCTGACGAATATATTGGCGCTGCCCGAGCGGGAAACCCCCGCAAAGATCCGTTGTGTCGCAGCCCCTGTTGTCCCGGAGCTGCTGTCGAATGTTATAAAACAGATCCCATTTCCGTTGGCAGTACCGGAGGCCGGAAAGGAAGAAACCTTAGTCCAGTTATGGCCGCCGTTCTCGCTCTTCCATAGGCCGTGTTTTCGGGTGCCGCAAAATAAGATATCACCCAGATTGGGGTCTACGGCCAGCCTTTCGCCATTCTGCCGGCCCATCCCGTTCCCGTGAAACTGGAACATGGAGGTTACATTGACGGCCTCGAAGGTTTCGCCGTAGTCGTTGGAAATGAGGATGCATGATAATCCGCCGTCCCAGTATTCGGTTCCCGCAGCAATATAGGCTCTGCCGGCATTATGCGGGTCCAGGGCGATGCTTTCAATACCGAGTAAAGATGTTTGGCCCGGCCCGACAAAATCTGTTAACGGCTTCCAGGATTTCGACGCTTCTATCCACCGGTAGGCGCCGCCTACGTCTGTGCGCGCATAGATCAGGTTTTCCTCCACAGGGCTGGTAATGATCCCCGTGACGAACCCGCCGCCGCCGATGGCGACGCTGCTCCATTCGTAGGCGCCATCAATGGTAGGCACGCCAACGGTGTTGCCTGTTGGCGTGTCGTCGGGCGCCCCCAAATCGTCTTTCTTACAGGAATTTGTCCCCACTACCGTCAACAGGATGAGAACAGCAATGCGGAATGCATACGAGACAGGAATGGGATGTTTCTGTTGCATCAATGGGGGGTTTAACAGGGCAAATATAAACCTTGGAAACACAGAGGATGAAGGATGCCGTGAGGTTCCCGCAAAGGGCGCAAAGGTTATGCAAAGGGCGCTATGGTGGGGGATAAGCAGGCCACTGTATCGCGTACTTCGCGTAACCTTCGCGTACTTCGCGGGAGATCACTACGAAAATCCGGGACGACTCATACTTTATTGTTTGACCAGCAGAACGGATGAAGACTCATCCTTCGCGCCGTTCTTCTGGCCGATCCAGATGCCTGGCGAGGTGTAGGCATTTCCATCCACATCTAATTTGACATCCAGGACTGTCACATCCTTTCCGGCCAGCCCGATCCACACCAGGGAGAATTCGTCGGTGAGGTCATTTGTGAAATGGATCTTGCCGTCTGTAACCGTATAGTTGTTGGCAACACCGCCAAGCATACAGCTCCCGTCAGCGTTGAATACGAATTCTTTTGCATCTCCGGCATCAAAAATGGCCTGTGCATCGGCGGCGCCCCAGGAAGTCAGGGTCGCGATCATATCCGCTCTTGTATTCCATCCGTTCAACCTTCGGCCTCCTATTCCAACTTCGCCCCATCCGATCCAGTCCTGGGATATTTCGTCAAATTTCCAGGTGCCTACCAGGTCATTCGCCGTGAAGGAAGTAAGCACGGGTTCCACCAATACTGGCGGCGGGTCAACGACGATGCTTGCATAGGTATTAGCCTCTACAAAGTTGTAGATCAACCAGGCAGCGCCTTCACCGTGAACATCCTGGTCGCGTAATACCGCCAGCCTTAAAACGGTATCCGTCAGTTCAAAGATCTTGTAATTGACCCAGTCAGAAATACCGTTAATGCCATCCTCCTGGTGTTTCGGACAGTCATCGCCTTCACAGTTGGGGTCATCCTGAACCTGAGCAAAAGGCTTGTAGCTGCGCAGGATCGTTGCGCCGGTAAGGGTGATCGTCCTGTTGTTCCAATCCAGGGTATACGTACCGGTTTCAGGGGCTTCTTTCTTTTTATCGGCGAAGAAGTTCCTGCCATTGATCAGGTCGAAGTACATAACACCGTACCCTTCATCGCCCGGCCAGTCCATGCGAACATTGGCGGAGTCGGGCTCAAAAGTGAAATTGAGGTCGGCATCCCACATCCACGCATCGTTCTGGTCGGCGTAATCACCGGCCACAAAGTCCCATGAAGTACCCAGGAAGGACAAGGGGCCCGCGTGCACTTTCGCTTCGACGTCGAGCACCCATCCTCTCTTTTCACCATAACCGCCGGTCAGGTTTTTCCAGTAATCGGTATCGTAAATTGTAGCGTCGCCGACTTCAACGACCACATTGAACGGGTCGGAAGTCAGGGTTACGCCGTTCACCAGTATACTGCAGGTAAAAGTGTATGTACCGGCCTCCGCGAAAGCCACTTCGGCCCTCTTGTCTACTGCGGGATAGTCCGTTCCACTGTTCGTCCACCATACGTTACCGGCAAGGGTTGTGGTGAAGGTAACGACATTGGCATCGACGGAGTAGTTAAAGTTTACACCCAACACAGGAGTATCATTGACTACAGGGTCGTCGTCGTCATCCTTATTGCATGAAAAAGCAAGGGCCACAACCCCCAATGCCACAATGGCAACTTTCAAAAAGCTGAATTTTTTCATGTTGTGTTTTTTAGATTTTAGAATAATTTACCACCCCGGGTTTTGTTCCAATACACCACCCGAGAGCGTAATCTGGTTATATGGAATCTGACAAAGGCCGCGCGTCTTTATCAGGTTGTTCCCGTCAATTGTCTTTTGGGCCTGCACGCCGCCGGTCTTTACCGTTCCGCTGTACGAGACGTGGCCAGCAGCATACTGCAGGCTGTTATCATACCGCAACAGGTCCCAGTACCGCAGGCCTTCGAAAGCGAACTCGTTTTTCCGCTCTTCGAAGATCGTCTCCTTGTCCGCGTTAGGAACAGGGCCCAGGCCCGCTCTGCCCCGTACCTGGTTTAAATAGACGAGGGCGTTGGGGCTGCCCAGCTCGGCGGCCATGAGCAGGACGTCGGCATACCGGATGACGAAATAGTCCTGGTACTGGCCGATCATGAAGCTCACGCCTCCCAGCTCTTCGGCCACGCTGTTGCCTAGCGTATCGCTCAGCGGCGTATATTTTTTGGTGAAATACCCCGTGTATTCCTTTACGTCATTGATCTCCGTATAATTGATGCCTTCCTCTTCGATCGCCATAATGGATGCCTCGCGCCGCGGGTCGTCCGGATCCCAGCTGGCATAGAATTCGGGGACTACGGTATTGGCTCCCCAGCCAAAGCCGTAACCACTTTCGGGCCAGTACATTTTTCGCAGGCCGTTCATCACCAGCCAGTGGTTGCCGTCCGTATTTCCTGTCCAGGTACTGGTATAGGTATACTTGATAGCAAATACGACTTCCTCGTTGTTTTCTCCGGCATAAGTATTATCGTAGATAGGCTTTCCGGCTTTCGCTGCTTCATAGGTGGCTGCGGCTGGCCACAGGTCGGCAAAATTATCGACCAGGCCATGCCCGCTGTTGGCGATGATATCTTCAACATAGGAGAGGGCATCGGCCTTGGCGACAAGCCCCACCAGGCCGCTCTGGCCATAGTAGCCCGTATAGAACAGATATACTCTTGCCAGCAGGCCTTCCGCCGCCCATTTGGTCACGTGCCCGTAATCCGATGAAGCGATCTGCCCGTACTGCCTGGCGCGGGCATTATCAATGGCGAACAGCAGGTCTTCGGTAATGACGCGGTAGATATCATCGGGCTCCGATTGCGGGATGTTTTCCGACGAGGGTTCGGTTAGCAGCGGGACTTTTTCCCACATCCTCACCATGTCAAAATAAAAGTAAGCCCTTAAAAATCGCGCTTCCGCTTCGATGGTGTTGCTCAATTCCGGCTCTTTGCCCCAATCTACCTTGTCGAGGTTCTTGAGCAGAGAATTGCACCGGAAGATGCCTTTGTAATAATTTTTCCAGTTGCCCTCATAAAGGTTGAGGTCCGAAGGCGAGACGCTGTTGTCGAACTCGTCCACCATGGGGTACCCGTCTCCGTCTCCGGCGCCGGTGCCGCCAAAACACAGGTCGGACATGACGTCGGCAGCGACGGGCAGGGCAATGCCGTCAGAATAGATCAACTGCAGAGCATCGTAGCAGCCCGTAAGCGCTTCCCAGGCTTCATCCGGGGTAGAATAGTAGTTGCCGTCTGTCTTTTCGGTGATCGGAGTGGTATCCAGAAAGTCTTCTGAACAGGAACCGAGGGCAATCCCGGCAAGTATGATGAGAATATCCCTAACTGTTTTCATGGCCTTCTTTTTTAAAATTTTACACTTAATCCAACCAATACAGTCCTCGGGCGCGGATAAAAGCCCAGGTCGATCCCTGACGAGAACCTGTCGGTCGCTCCATTGTCAAAACCATACCCGACCTCCGGGTCCATCCCGTCGTATTTGGAAAGCGTATAGAGGTTCTGCACAGAGCCATAAATGCGGATCTGGCCTATAGCCCTGTTTTTTACCAGCTGCCCGAGATTGCATCCCAGCGTGACGTTGCTGATGCGGAGGTAGCTGCCGTCCTTTACGAACAGGTCGGAAAACAGGTAATTGATATTGTTATTGGTTACCCTTGGTATCGTGTTGGACGTGCCCTCCCCGGCCCAGCGGCCCAGGATCTCTTCTGTGTAGTTGGCATAGCGGTCGGTGTGGTTGCGATAAGATTGTACGATCTGATTTCCGGCGACCCCATTCGCTACGGCCAGAAAATCGAAGGCTTTGTAATTGCAGGAGAAGGTTAGGCCGTACATCAGGTTGGGGCTGGGGTCGCCCAGGCCCACTTTATCGAGGTCGTTGATCACCCCGTCTCCATTTTGATCCACATAACGAAGGTCTCCCGGTTTTGCCTTGGGTTGGATCAGCTTTCCATTGGGGCCGACGTACTGGTCAACTTCTGCCGTTGTCTGGAAGATACCGTCGGTTTCCCATCCCCAGAAGTAGCCGATCGGATAGCCGGATTCGGCGCGGTAAAACTCAGAGGAGTTATTGTACAGGGTATTTGTCGCTCCGTGAATGATGCCGTCTTCGGTTGGAATATCGGTGACCTCGTTTTTCAGGTAAGCGCCGTTGGCACTGATCTGATATTCGAAGGCGCCCCGCTTGCCGTTGTATGTCAGTGCGAGTTCCACACCCGAGTTGTGTACATTCCCGCCATTGATATAAGGGGCATCGGTACCTGCTGTTGCCAGGATGGGGGCCTTGATCAGCCAGTCTTTGGTCACCTTTCTGAACCAGTCGAAGTTGACGGTGAAAAAGCTGTTGAAAAGCCGTGCATCGAAACCGAGGTTCAGTTGTTCGGAGGTTTCCCATTTCAGGTTCTCATTGGAGAGCCGGCTGGGGAAGGCCCCGTTGGTGTTGCTGCCTTCTTCATTGCCAAAAGCGTAGGTGGCCTGGGTGAATTGAATGGGAGCCAGATAGTTGAACGCATCCACATTCGAGCTGCCGTTCTGCCCCCAGCTGGCGCGCAATTTCAGGAAGGGCATAAAAGTCCTGGGAATGCCGATGAAGGGTTCATTGGTAATAACCCAGCCGGCAGAGAAGGAGGGGAAATAGCCCCAGCGGTTGCCCCTGGCAAATTTGGAAGAACCATCGGCCCGGAAGGTGGCATTGAACAAATAGGTTTCGTTAAAATCGTACTGTACCCGCCCGAAATAGGAGAGCAGCTTTTCTTCATTATGCGGCGCCCCTTCGATCTTCATCCTGGCCGTATTGTCGGTATTGGTGGCGTTGTTCAGGTAGGCGTGCTCCAGGTCGCTAAAGGCAAGGTCGCTGTTCTCGCCGTAGATCCAGGAGCCGTTGTACCGCTGGACCGTATTGCCGGCCATGGCGGTTAAACGATGTTTTGCTACCGAATAATCATAGGTGAGCAGGTTCTCAAAGGTAAGCCCCAGGCCCTTTTCGAGATTCTGGGTAGCTTTCGTGAAGTTGGAGAAGGAATAGACCGAAAGCTGGTAAATGGGCGTAAAAGACCTCGATTCCTGGCTGTAGTAATCCAGGCCGAGCATCGTGCGGAACTTCAGGTTCTTCAGGATGTTGGCCTCTGCGAACACGTTACCGATGAGTTTCTGGGAGTTCCGGTCGTTCTGATTGTTGTACACCATGCTCGCATAGGGATTGGATTCCTGGTCGTTCCAGTAGCTTTCGCCGTTCTGGTCGAGGATGGACTTGTCTGCCGTATTGAAGAAATCCCCTTCGCCATCGTAAACGGGCAGCAACGGGCTGGCGTTAAAAGCCCCTCGCAGGGAATTGCTGTACTGGTTGCCTACGGCAATCCCGTTGCTCTTCGTGTAGGCAAAGGAAAGGTTCTGCCCGATCGTGGCCCGGCCGCCGAATAGCTCCTGGGAGGAATTGATGCGGGCGCCGTAGCGATTGAAATCAGAGTAGTCGGCGCCTCCGACGATGCCTTCCTGGCCGGTATAGGATAACGACATGGAAAAAGAGGAGTTTTCATCACCTTTGGTGGTGCCGAGGACGTAGTTCTGGGTAAGGGCATTCTGGACGAACATCTCTTCCAGCCAGTCCGTACTGGCAGGGCCGTCGCTTGTATAGGCCGGCAGGTTGTTGACATCAAAGGGGAGGCCGGAGGTGCTGCCGCCTGAATTCAGGTGCTGCTCGTTCAGGATGCCGGCATATTCCCTGGCATTCAGCATCCGGATCTTTTTAGCCCGGCTTTGCAAGCCGTAGTAGGCATCGAAAGTCACTTGTGATAGGCCGGGGCTGCCCTTGCGCGTGGTAATGAGGATCACACCGTTGGCGCCGCGGTTGCCATAAATGGCGGCAGATGCGGCATCTTTCAGTACGTCGACCGATTCAATATCCGCAGGGTTGAGGTAGTCGATGCTTCCTGTCGGTACGCCATCTACAATATAAAGCGGCGAGGCATTGCCGATGGTGCCGAGGCCCCTGATGGTCACCTTCAACGGTTCGCCGGGCTGGCCGGAGGTAGACGTAATATTGACGCCGGCCGTTTGCCCTTGCAGGGCCTGCAGGGCGTTGGTGGTATTGCGCTTTTCCAGGTCTTCGCCTTTCACCTGTACCGTTGCTCCGGTGACCAATTTCTTTTTCTGAGTGCTGTAGCCTATGACCACGACCTCGTCCAGTTCAGCAACATCTATGCCCAGAGCAAGGTCTATCATCGTGCGGCCGCCCACAACGATCTCCTGCGTCTGGTAACTGGTATAGGAAATGATCAATACGTCCTCAGGCCGTGCCACAATGCTGTACTTGCCATCCACATCGGTCACCGTGCCTTTATAGGTACCCTTGATGAGGATATTGGCGCCCGGCAGAGGGATGTGCTCATCGGCGTCGGTAACCGTACCCGAAATGGTTCTCTCCTGGCCCGCCAGGCCCATATTAACAAGGAGAAAAGAGGCCAGTACCAGAGCCAGTAATCGGCATGTCTTGAATAAGCCAGGCTCTTTTGCCGGGCTTGTTTTAGGATAGGAATGTCTGGTTAGAGCCATAGTGAAATTTATTTTCAGGTATTAATGAATCACCGGGTTTTGTCCCCGATAAGTTTCAGTTTCCTTATGATCAGTTCGCTTCCATCGTATTCATACCACTGTCCGCTTGAGGCCTTATCGTCGATCGCTTTTGGTTCCTGCGGGGACACCCAGTTTACGCGTATGGCCTTTTTCGATACCATTTCCGGAAAACTTCCCGACCGTTCTTCTACGGTCAGGCTTTGGTCTTTTTCACTATAGGCCAGGCCGATGGTGCAAAATGCACCATGTTCGTAATCGTAGTTTTCACCCTCGTCCTCATACAATTGGAAATAGCCGTCCTGGCCGGCGTAGACGAACACGGTCAGCGAATCACTAAACCCTTCGTTCGTATGCTGAATGTCGGGGCCGAGCGGCAGGATAGCCCCTTCCCTGGCGAATACAGGTACTCTGTCCAGGGGCGCATCTGCCGTTATATGCTGGCCGCCGTCAAAATATTTACCCGTAGATAATTCATACCACCCGTTGCCGGAAGGCAGGTATAAGCTCCTTGTCCGGGCCTTGTATTCGTAAACAGGCGCCACCAGCAGGTTAGGGCCGAACAGGTATTGTGTGGCGAGGTTCAGGACTTCGGGGTCTGAGGGGAAATCCATCACCAATGGCCGCATGATGGTATAATCGTCGTGAAAAACATGGCCGCTGAGGGAATAGATATACGGCAGCATGCTGTACCGCAGCTTGTCGTAATAAAGCATCGAAGCATACTCCTGAGAGCCTGCCGGCGCCACGTTGTATATCTCGCGGTAAGGGTATTGGCCATGACTCCGGAACAGCGGGCAGAATGTACCGAACTGGTACCACCTCACCTGCAATTCCCGCCATTCTTTGAGGTCTTCTCCCTGTGCTTTCTCATAGCGCGGCTCGACGGAGAAGCCTCCGATGTCCATGGTCCAGTAAGGTAAACCAGAGAGGGAAAAATTGAGCCCCGCAGAAATTTGTTCCCGGAGGTTGCTCCACCGGGAAACGATATCCCCGCTCCAGGTGGCAGCTGCGTACCGCTGCTGCCCGGCAAAGGCCGAGCGGGTGAGGATGAACACCCGCTTGTTGGGGGCCGCCGTTCGGCAGCCCTCGTAGATGCCTTTTGCGTTCATCAGAGAATAGGCATTGAAATAGCGGGCGCCTGGGCCTAAGGCGGTGGGGCTCATCAGCTGTTTGCGCGCTTCGATGGATTCATTGGAGTTGATGTCCGGCTCGGTGGCATCCATCCACCAGGCATCAATGCCGATATCGAACAGCTTGGGTTGGATCTGCTGCCAGAAAAGCTCCCGGGCCGCAGGGTTAAAGGCGTCGTAAAAAGTAGAGAGATAACCCGGGCCGACCCAGTCTTTCGTTTCGTTGGCCAGGTTTTTTTGGAAAAGGAACCCCTTCTGGTTCATTTCGTCAAAATGCTTCGTGCCGGGGTAGAACTTCGGCCAGACAGAGATCATGATGTGCCCGTTTAGAGCGTGCACCGCTTCCACCATCCCTGCAGGGTCGGGGAACCGCGCCGGATCAAAAGCATGGGAGCCCCATTGGTCTTCCTCCCAGTAAAACCAGTCCATCACGATGTTGTCGATGGGGGCTTTGCGCTTTCGGTATTCTTCCAGGGCCTCGAGCAACTGGCTCTGCGTCTGGTAGCGCTCCCGGCTTTGCCAAAAGCCGAACGCCCAGTCGGGCATGATGGGGGCGTCGCCTGTCAATTCCCGATAGCCGCTAATGACATCGTCGGCCTTGTTCCCTTTTATAAAGTAGTAATCAATCTGTTCGGCCACCTCGGAGAAGAGCGACAGGCTGTTTTGCTCCGCTTCGCTCAAGGGGCCGAGGTGCTTCACGGCGAGGTAGCTTTTTCCACTTGCAGGTATCCATTCTACTTTGATGGGATACTTTTCGCCAGCTTTCATCTCCACGTTGAACTTGGTATACCAGGGGTTCCAGGCCTGCCGCCAGCGGTCGAGGATCAGCTTCCCGTCCACCCATATTCTGGTATAACCGGAAAGATAGGCGAGGAACTTATGCTTTCCGCTTGTGTCCGATGAGATGCTGCCTTCCCATACGGCCTTGCCGTTTTCCATATTGAAATTTTCGGGCATCCCGTCAAAATCATGCAGGTACTCATAGCCGATCTCCTGCTCCTGGCGGCTCTCGATGACTTTGCCTGCTCCGTCAAGATAATCGGCGGTGAGGCCGCCGGGGTTTCCTTCTTTTGAAAAGAGGCTCAGCCCGGAAAGCGGTTCGAAAGGGCGGGGGTCTCCAAAACGGGTGATGGAGTAATTGTCCCAGAGCAGGCCGTAATTTTTATTGGAGTACAAAAAGGGGACGACGGCCACGATGTTGTGCTGAGCCAGCT
Source organism: Lewinellaceae bacterium (assembly GCA_020636255.1). Taxonomy (GTDB): domain Bacteria; phylum Bacteroidota; class Bacteroidia; order Chitinophagales; family Saprospiraceae; genus JACJYE01. Next base: position 13,423 of record JACJYE010000018.1, on the reverse strand, counting down.
CTACGTCCTCGCCTTTGTAGTTCATCAGGCCGTTCTGGTGCTGGCCAAGGCCGTAGAACGCCTCATCAGCGGGGGACTCAAAAACCTGGCGTACTGAGTAAAAGGCCTGCCCTTCCACATTAGCCGGGAGAAAGGTTTTTCCGCCGCCCTGCCGTTCTTGTAAAAGGGTGTTGCCCTGCTGATCCTGGAAGACGGCCTCTCCGCTCTGCAGCGAAATAATAATGGAAAGCGCATCGGTCTTCAGCACCAGTTGGTTGCCCTTTTCCCTGAGGCTCCAGTTTGCGGCCGGCCGTTCTTTTGGGGCTGCGATCAGGCTTTCAGCTTTGGAAAAGGAATCGGCAGGAGTGGCCGTCACATGGATGATCTCAGGGGTGACGACCTGATATTTCACTTGCCTTGCCCCGGTGTCACCGTCTGTATTGTTAAGGTGTATGAGGACACCGTCTTCAAGTTTGGTAAAATTCTTTGGGGCACAGGCGGTAAAAAGGAAGGCTGAAACAAGAACGAAACAAGTAAGAGATAGCGGGCCCAATTTTTGCCGCGTTGCCAAGCCTTTATGTATATGACTGCTCATGACGCGAAATAAGGTTTTGAATCACCACAGCGGTAATCATGAGGCTGTCCTGGTTTCCCTGCTTTATTGCAGGAGAGAAACCCTAACGAGCTTGGCCAAATTTAGGATCGCATAGAAAGAAGTAAGGGTATGATTTGTTTATAAATAGGTAGTCAAATGTTAACCACTCCTGTTATTTTGAATATTGAGCGTCCGAAACCTTCTCCATCCATTCCACTACTTTGCCATCCAACTCTTCCTGGATAGCAATATGGCTCATGGCTTTACCGGGGGAAGCACCGTGCCAGTGCTTTTCATTGGGTTCGAACCAAATTACGTCACCGGGGTGTATTTCCTCAATGGGGCCGCCTTCCCGTTGCACCCATCCTAATCCTGAAGTTACGATCAATGTCTGTCCGGCAGGATGGGTATGCCAGGCCGTTCTGGCCCCGGGCTCAAAAGTCACCATAGCTCCGGCAGCTTTCGTTACCTCTTGCTTTGAAAACAATGGGTCGATCCTTACTGATCCGGTGAACCAGTCTTCAGGCCCTTTCACGGAGTTGAGTTGCTCGTTCCTGACTATTTTCATAATGCCTTTTTATGGATTAACGAATTGAAAAAATTCTATAGCTGATATTATCTCCCTGCGTACACAGGAAACATGCTGGCCTCTCCGTAATCCTTGATCTGCTTCATGTTTTTCAAGGACTCCATATCCTCTTCAGAGATCTCAAAATCTACTTCTGAATTGGTTTTCATGTGTTCGGGCTTTGCAGTCTTGGGCAGAGGAAGAAGGCCGAGCTGCAGGCCGTAGCGGATACCTAACTGGGGCACGGAAACACGATATTTTTCAGCCATTGCTGCTACTTCCTGGTTCTTCAACAATTCTCCGTGCCCGATCGGTGAATAGGCCTCCACCAGGATATCGTTATGCTGGCAATATTGGATCAGCTCTGCCGGCGTATTGCTAATATGCGCCAGGATCTGATTCACCATTGGCATTACAGTGCAGGATGCCAGGATGTTGTCGAGGTCTTCCTTTTTGAAGTTTGAAAGGCCGATGGCACGCAGCTTTCCAGCTTTATAGGCTTCTTCAAGAGCGGCCCATGCTTCACGGTTCCCCTCAAAATAAGGGTCAGCTTCGTGGAATTTCATCCAGGGTTTGGGGCTGTGAATGATCATCATGTCAATATAATCGAGCCCCATGCTCTTAAGCGACCCATCAATGGATGCCACAGCTTCTTTATACGACTTTACTTCGGCAGCGAGTTTGGTGGTTACGAACATTTCCGCCCTTTCGACACCACACGTTCTGATGCCTTCTCCAACTCCGCTTTCATTCTGGTATGCCTGAGCGGTATCGATGTGCCGATAGCCGAGCTTAGCAGCATCTTTCACTGCCCGGGTGACATCATGATCACTAATAAACCATGTTCCAAGCCCTAGTTTTGGGATCTCCACCCCATTAGACAGGATATACTTTTCTTTCAAGATCATAATACCAATTTTTAATAAAAATGACGTACACTGGACTTCATAAATCATTGCAAATCAGGATGATCAAATCCAGGGAATCCGACAAATCATATAAATCTGAGTATAATTTAACTTTTATTGTAGACTACTAAAATGTTGATGCATCGATGACATATCGATAGCGGGCCTCTTTGTTCACCACCTTTTCCCAGGCGTCATTGATCTCTTCAGCTTTTATGATCTGGATCTCGGGCCTGATGCCGTTGTCGGCACAGTAATGAACCACTTCCTGCGTTTCCGGGATTCCTCCGATCAGTGAAGCATTGAAGTTGACCCTGCTGGCAGCTAAAGCGATGTTGCTAAAGGAAAGCTCAAAACCTTCAGGCATCCCGACATAAGTGAAATGGCCATGAGGTTTTACGCATGCCACATAGGGAGCAGCATTGAACTGGTAGGGGATCGTACAGATCATGTAATCCAGCTTTTTATGGTAGGCTCGCATGTTTGTAAAGGCCTCATCCACTACGACCACCTCTTTGGCCCCCCACGACTTAATGTCTGCTACTTTATCCGGAGACGTAGTGAAAGCATATACTTCCGCCCCTTTGGAGGCTGCCAGTTTCACTGCCATGTGGCCCAGCCCGCCAATACCTGCAACCCCTACTTTATCTCCCACCTTGAGGTTGGCATTCATGATAGGCGAATACGTGGTGATGCCTGCGCACAACAGAGGAGCGGCTTCCTGGAAGGAGATGTGCTCCGGGATGTGCACCGCAAAATGGCTTCGCACCACGATCTTGTCGGAGTATCCACCCTGAGAAATGCCTGTAGGTGAAGAGGCCTCCGGATAACCATAGGTAAAGACGGTTTCTCCTTTTTCGCAAAAATGCTCTTCACCATGCGTACAACTTTCACATTCCATACAGCTATTCACCATACAGCCTACGCCGGCTCTGTCACCTACTTTGAATTTTGTCACATTTTTGCCCACAGCGGCCACTACTCCTACGATCTCATGGCCTGGAACCTGCGGATATTGCTGCGGGCCCCAATGTCCTTTCATCTGATGAATATCGGAATGGCAGATGCTGGCATACTTGATATCGATCAGGATATCGTCATCACCTACGGGCCTGCGCTCAAATTCCCATGGGCTCAACTTTCCTGAGTTGTCCTTTGCCGCGTATCCTTTGGATCTTATGTTTTGGCCCGGGGTGGTTCGCCCGTTTTCCTGAGCAACAACCTGCCACGGGCCGGCAAGCATGATACCTGCCCCGGCTATTGCGGATTGTTTTATGAATTTCCTCCTTGATTGTTTATGGTGTTGTGCTTTCATGGTACTTTAATTTTGTGACTACGCACCGTTCATGATGTTGAAATCCTGGGACAAAGGTATTCCCGTCGCACGCCCTGTACATAATGATTATCAAATCAAAACCTAAGAAATTCAAACAATACGGGCGACGGCAGGGGGTGAACCTTTTAAAGGGCGGGAATGTTTGAATTTTTAAACTGTGAACTACGATGCGGGCCGTATCAGAATACAACAACCTACTGAAATTGAAGGGGTTCAATGTCTTTCAAATAGAGGAGGACAGGAGCGCTACGCGTGTTTATAGCCGTAAAGAGTTTTACAAGATCTGCCTTACGACGGGTAAAAGCAAGATCCACTATGCTGACCGGAGTTACGAAACGGAAGGCACCATTCTTTTCTTCGGAAATCCGCATATCCCATATTCCTGGGAAACGCTTTCAACAACCTATGTAGGTTATACCTGCCTGTTTTCAGAAGACTTTCTCGATCCGCATAACCGTTCGGAGAGCCTGCAACAATCTCCGCTGTTCAAAATAGGCGGGACGCCTATTTTAAAGATCACACTAGCGCAACGCGATTTTTTGAACAGCATTTTTCGGAAGATGATCGAAGAACAGCAGTCTGATTATGCGTATAAAGATGACCTGATCCGGAACTACATCAATCTGATCCTGCACGAATCTTTGAAGTTGCAGCCCTCCGAGAACTACGATCAGAATAAAAATGCCGCCGTTCGCTTGGCTTCCGTTTTTATGGAATTGCTGGAAAGGCAGTTCCCCATCGAAAACCCCGACAGGCCCCTGCAATTGAAGCGTGCGAAAGATTATGCGGATAATCTGGCCGTACATGTCAACCACCTCAATCGTTCTGTCAAGGTAGTGACGGGCAAACCGACCACTACTCATATTTCTGAGCGCATTATAGGTGAAGCAAAGGCTATTTTGCAACATACCGACTGGAACATTTCAGAGGTTGCCTTTGCCCTGGGGTTTGAGTACCCCACCTACTTCAACAACTTCTTTAAAAAACATACCGGAGCAAGCCCTTCAGCTTTTCGGAAAGTTTGAATTTTATAGTTTATTTGGTGGCCTCCAAACAAGCTCTAAGCTCAATATCATTTAGCTTTCAGTTTCATTAGAATATCATTGTTTTTCAGGGTAAGTGTAGTGGGGCCCAATTCCATGATTTTGTATGGCGGCAGGGCCACATAACTGCTACTCATAAGATTCCCGTTTTTATCAAAGTTTAATAACGGGAATATTGCCACTGCATCGAAATTGATGGTTCCATCCTTGATGGTATACGGTACATCGAAACTTGCTCCTGATGTAATCGTTGTCCTGGCCCCCTGATTGATACTTGTACCTTCCTTTGTAAATCGGTACTCATTTTTGTCCGTTTCTATATTGGGTGTTGAAACAGCCTCCGTCCTTAAGACAATGATGGTGTCAACAACCCATGTTTTGTATAGGTGGCCATAGTTGAATGGAGCATTATCCTGTGCTTTAGTAGCTGTTTTACAGGAATATGCAGCCCATATTAGTAATGCTGAAGCAGCTAGAAAAACAATGTTTTTCATGTGTTATTTTCATTTGTTTGAAAGAATGATCCTCCAACGCAACTTCCCCATCCTTCGATAGCAAAATAAGGAATTAATCGACAGTGGGAGTGGGATGGAGCCACAAGAATACACGAGCTGGCCATTATTCCAGAGGAGCTGGATATCGATTTTTCGTACCGGCTAAAGTTAACCGGCAGTGGAATTGGAAAGATGCCAGGCTCAACACCTTGCTGGAAAGGGCCTCCTTTCAGCTTGGCCAGCTCAATTCCTATGCACACCTGGCGCCAAACATCGGCCTGTTCATTCACCTCCATGTGACAAAAGAAGCGGTGGTATCCAGCAGTATTGAGGGTACCCGGACGAGAATGGATGAAGCATTGCTGTCAGAAGAATACATCTTACCTGAGCGGAAAGATGACTGGCAGGAAGTAAAGAATTATACCCGGGCGCTAAATGAAGCGGCCGGACAACTAAAAACGCTTCCCTTGTCATCACGGCTCATACGGGCTGCCCACAAAACCCTGCTTCAAGGAGTCAGAGGAGAACACAAAATGCCGGGTCAATTCCGCAGGAGCCAAAACTGGATTGGCGGGGCCTCGATCGATGACGCGGTTTTCGTCCCTCCGGCGCATACCCACATCGATGAATTGATGGGCGACCTGGAGAACTTCCTGCACAACGATCAGATTGACGTCCCCGCATTGATACGTATAGGCATCGCCCATTACCAGTTTGAAACCGTCCACCCCTTTCTGGATGGAAATGGGCGCATCGGGCGTTTGCTCATCACCCTCTATCTGGCTAGCGAAAAGATACTGGATCAGCCGCTACTATACTTATCCGCTTTTTTTGAGCACGATAAGGGGCTGTATTACGACAACCTCAGCCGTTCCCGGGAAAAAAACGACTTGCTCCAATGGTGCAAATATTTCTCGGTGGGCGTGGAAGAGACGGCCCGCAAAGCCAATGCGACACTGGCTGAAGTGTTGCAGCCGAAGCAAAGCCTGGAAAGCCTTATCCATCGGGATTGGGGCCGGCGCACCCAGTCGGCCATAACGCTGTTGAATGCTGTATTCAAAGAGCCCTTTGTCAAGGTGAAAGACGAGGAGTCGATCTGTAGCCTTAGCCCTAAAGCTGCCGGCAGCCTGGCCCAAAGTTTCGTGGATGCGGCGATATTAAAAGAATTCACCGGCCAGAGCCGGAACAGGGTCTTTGTGTTTGAGGAATATTTGGGGTTGTTTGAGTGATTTTTTCAGCCGGGCGGGAATCCTTGCTGCAGTCTTGGATACCAGGGGAGTATGGTGAGGCCAATCTTTTGGGATAACCCGGGGATTGTGATATACCCCCGGCCAGTGCGCCGAAAGGTAAAATATTTTTAATTTTATATGGCCATTGATCTATCACCGGCCGCAATTCGATCATAAACCACCTAAAATGAGGAAAGAAATAGTAGTGTTCGTAGCATTAAGCCTGTGCGCTTGTAAAAGAAACGCCGAAAACCAGCAAGCCGAAAAAGAGCCGCAGCAGGAAGTTTCAACTGAAAAGATAGAAAATACTGCAGACACTGCCGCAGTGACAGTTGACGACACTGTGGCAGACAGTATTCAACCGGGCCCTGAAGCGGCGCCGGTGCCATCCGGAAAGGCTTCCTTTAATGTAAAGAGCTCAACCGTATTCCAGCCTCAGAATAAGAAAGTAGTATTGATGGAAGATTCTTTAAGTCAGAAATTGATATTATTTCAAACCACATTACAAGTCAATACCGACGGAACGCCTTTATCTTACCACCCACAGGACCTGGGAGGAAAAACAAAAGCCCTCAATACTATTGGAAATGCGGTTGCCATATATAAAAATGGAGAAAGTGGAAATATTTTCCTCAAAAGAGGTTTTTACAGCGAGGCCATGTCTGTATTTGAACAATTCAGAGATTCGGATTATGAAAAAGTACCTGATGGCTACAAGATAAAGTGGCAAAATGTACTGATACCGGAAAAGACAGGCAGTGTAGAAAAACCCTGTATTTTCAAATCTGGAAAATACCAGGGCTATTATGCTTCTGCAACCTCACTTCAAAACGGCCTCACCTCCAACAAGGGGGAATGCAATTGCAATAATCAGGTGAACCCGCTGGAGATCCCTGCTTTGGTACTGGTAGGAGGAAAAGATAACCCCCTGTGGAAATACGGCGCCCGGGTGGCAGATCTTCTGATCGCCTATAATCCAGAGAATGGAGCGGTATCCTATGCCATCATCAACGATACGGGCCCCAATGATAAATTGGGTGAAGGCTCTGTGTTGTTGAACATGCAGCTTAATAAAACAGATGTCCTTCCAAAGAACAGGAAAGATACCTATGGCCTGGTAACTAAAAATGATGTCATCATTGCTATGATCCCCGCCTCCGGGAAGTATAAAGTGGAGCGGCCCTTTACCGCCGACAATATTAAGAACAGGATCACCTCCTGGTTGATTGATAACGGTTTTAGCGGGGAAGCGGATTTTGTACAATTCCTGCAAAAACAGGAGTCGGGCCTGAAATAGGGGCTGTCTCAAAAGTCAAAATAAAAACATCGAAGCCAAATAATATGCTGTTTTTTGCTGCCTGGCCGGTTCTCCCCTTTTGGGAGCCAGAGGGGCTAGGCCAGGCGCCGAAACATGGTTTGGCACTATTTTTCAATTCCATACTTTTGAGACAGCCTCATTGGCCGTGTTTTTAAAAATCACGTAGCTATTCAGCATGCGGCCTAAAATGCGCCTGAAGCAAAATTTTGTAATCCGCCCTTCCCCTTCCAAGGGGAATGAGAAGGGGTTAGGCATGAAAAGCCTACAAAATTTTGCTTCAGGCCATAAATCACCATGATGCTGAATAGTTACAAAATCACTTCGTATGGCTATTAAAAATGCCTTTCACCTTTCCATTGTCATTTTGGCAATATTTGGCTGCCAGGCCAGGCCGGAGCAACCTACCCCTGCACAAGATCTGTATGCTAACTTCCAGCCCATTACTTCTTCTGACACCCTTCTTGTAGGATTGGATTCGATTGCCGGGGAATCCAGCCGGGTGATTCCTGCAAAACTCTTTTTAGCAGCAATAGACTCCGTGCTGATCGCCGAAATGATCTACGAACCCGACACCTTCGATTTTCGTGGCCGGGCCTACTGGAAACTAGATCTGGATGAAAATTTTGCAGCCTGCCTGATCGGCATACAACAGGTTTGGTTTCATTTTAAGTATTTGCTGATCTACTCAAAACCTGCCGAAAGCTTTGTGGGCTTGATACCATTGGCATACCTGTACGGCGGCGACGGAGGACAGATCATGTGCGAAAGCCGGATCTTTGGCCTTTCGGCACAGCCTATCATTGTTACGGGCTATCAGGAACATTATATCCGATGGGTTGAAACTAACCCTGACGAACCGGAAGTTATTGACCTGAAAAGCGTAGGCCTCAGGCAATGGGCCCAAGGCGGTTTTCAGGAGGTCCCGGTTCGGGATTCCAGCAAATGGCTCGAAATGGTTCCTATGCCCTATGAATAGGCACGCATGGCTATTTCCCAAGCAGGCATCCGGGCCTCTTTTTAGAGCTTGTTTGGAGGCTTATTGAGGATAAATGAGCGGCCCGGACGGGACTCCGAATTTCAGTCGTCAAAACATTGATAACCAACAATTTGAGTGAGCAGAGTTGAAATCTGTACAACAGATTGTACAAAAAATGAAAGCGAGGGGAAATTGCGCTGCTTGCAGCCTTTTGCCAGCCAGCTTTCGAACTTTTAGAGGGGTTTCACTGAAAAAATTAAAGCAGGAATTCAAGTTTATCCGGGTCCTGCCTATTGTCCCAGACGTGCAGGATCTGAATCTGATCCTGAGAGATGCGGTAAAAAAGGGAGGCCTGCTTGCTGACAACGGCTTTCCGGATGTCCTTCCTTTTATCTGAGGCAGGAAACATGCCAGGGAAAGCTGCTATTCCCTCGAGCAATTTTTCGGTAGTGTCCAAAAGCTCCAGCGCGGCATCCAATCCAAAATTTCTTTCGACATATTCCAGGAGGACTGCATACTCATCTCTTGCAGAAGGGGCCCAGATGATTGGTAAGTTCATTGCTGAAGCCTCTTTCTAAGGGTTGCCATTACTTCATCATGGGGAATACCCTGGCCTGCATCCAGCGCCTGAATGGCTGATTCAAGCCGCTCTTTTTGCTTTACGCTTAGCTTATCCCAAAAATCATCGGGGGCTGCTTCCGGTTGATATTTCAGCCCAAAGTCCAAAATGTTTTTGATCGCATGGATCAGTTCCTCATCTTTAATTCTGATGATCTGCTCGATGATGTACAATTTTTCTGCTCCTGTATCCATGATCCGTTTAGCTTATTTGATTCAAGGTAAGAACATTTTGCATATCCGCCAAGTTCCGGAGTAAAGACGACTTCAGAGGGTTGATAGAGCGTTTTGAAAGCATTGACGCCTTTAAAAGGCTAACCCCACAGGATAGGAAGAATAGGATTTTTAATACCTGAGTGGATTGGGATACCTATGAAAAGGGTGAGTATTTAGTGGAGGGATTTCTATACAAAAAACGACAGCTCGAAAATATGTTTCTGTTTGATAACCAACTATTTAGATGTAATGCATTAAAATAAAAACCCCTTGTAAGCGATTAGCTTACAAGGGGTTGCAATTAAAGCGGTCCGGACGGGATTCATTATTTCAGGTGTTAAGTCCTTGATAATCTTTGTCTTGTGAGATCGGCTTTTGCTTTTGGAAAATGTTTTGGAAAAAGGATAGACCTTAGAGCTTGTTTGGAGGCCACCCTTTGAGCTGCAAAAGTCACTTTTTCGGTGATACTGCGTTGCTTTTTTTGACCGTACCTTTGGGTACGCTCTTCAAAAAGACGCCTTGTCTCACCAAAAAATTGCCGCTTTTCGCTATCAAAAGCGGCCTCCAAACAAGCTCTTAGTTTCCTGCTTATGGTTCTAATGTCATAATCGGCAGGAAGGTATAATAAAGAACTTAATTGTTTTATTTTTATCGCTAAAAGTAAAATAACAGAATTTTTATTTTACTTTTAGTATATGGAAGAACCTATTCTTATCGAAGCCTTTGAAGCTGGCCATTATTCCAGAGGAGCTGGATATCGATTTTTCGTACCGGCTAAAGTTAACCGGCAGTGGAATTGGAAAGATGCCAGGCTCAACACCTTGCTGGAAAGGGCCTCCTTTCAGCTTGGCCAGCTCAATTCCTATGCACACCTGGCGCCAAACATCGGCCTGTTCATTCACCTCCATGTGACTAAAGAAGCGGTGGTTTCCAGCAGGATAGAGGGTACCCGGACAAGAATGGATGAAGCATTACTGTCAGAGGAATACATTTTACCAGAGCGAAAGGATGACTGGCAGGAAGTAAAGAATTATACCCGGGCGCTGAATGAGGCGGCCGGACAACTAAAAACGCTTCCCTTGTCATCACGGCTCATACGGGCTGCCCACAAAACCCTGCTTCAAGGTGTCAGAGGAGAACACAAAATGCCTGGGGAATTTCGCAGGAGCCAAAACTGGATTGGTGGGGCTTCAATCGATGACGCGGTTTTCGTCCCCCCGGCGCATACCCACATCGATGAATTGATGGGCGACCTGGAGAACTTCCTGCACAACGATCAGATTGACGTCCCCGCATTGATACGTATAGGCATCGCCCATTACCAGTTTGAAACCATCCACCCCTTTCTGGATGGAAATGGGCGCATTGGGCGTTTGCTCATCACCCTTTATCTGGTTAGTGAAAAGATATTGGATCAGCCACTACTATACCTATCCGCTTTTTTTGAGCAGGATAAAGGCCTGTATTACGACAACCTCAGCCGTGCCCGGGAAAAAAACGACTTGCTCCAATGGTGCAAATATTTCTTGGTGGGCGTGGAAGAGACAGCCCGCAAAGCCAATGCGACGCTGGCTGAAGTGTTGCAGCTGAAGCAAAGCCTGGAAAGCCTTATCCATCGGGACTGGGGCCGGCGCACCCAGTCGGCCATAACGCTGCTGAATGCTTTATTCAAAGAGCCCTTTGTCAAGGTGAAAGACGTGGAGTCGATCTGTAGCCTTAGCCCTAAAGCTGCCGGCAGCCTGGTCCAAAGCTTTGTGGATGCTGGGGTATTGAAAGAATTTACCGGCCAGAGCCGGAACCGGGTCTTTGTATTTGAGGAATATTTGGGGTTGTTTGAGTGATGGAGCGGATCAGGAGGGGAGCGTTTAAAATATTGCTACCATTTCGGCAGGGAATCATTGCTGCAGTTTTGGATACCGGGGGAGGATTGGTGAGGCACGTTACCAAAAAGGAGAGCCGCATCATTGGCGGAGCTCCGCGGAGCGAAGCATTGGAAGAAACTCTGCGGGTGGGGGAATTCTGTACAAATATTGTACAAAAACCAACTACCCCAAAATATGTTTCCGTCTGATAATCAATGGATTGTAAAAAATAAATTAAACAAAAAACGCCCTGTAAGTCATTGACTTATAGGGCGTTAGGATTAAAGCGGTCCGGACGGGACTCATTGTTGCAGGCGTTAAGCCCTTGATAATCTTTGTTTTGCGAGATTGGCTTTGGCTTTTGGAAAATGTTTTGGAAAAAACGAGAAGCGTGCCCTTTTAGCAGCAATATATCAATCATCATCAATCACTTCCCAGTGCCCTCCTTTCGGTGAACCTACCCGCATAATCCTGTTTTCGTCCTTCAATTTAGAAATTTGCTTTTCAACTGCACGCGTGGAGATTCCAAGATGCTCTGCTATTTCAGGGATAGTGATTTGCCCATCTGCGGATATTAATTTGACAATTTCTTCTGAACTTTTCCCCGAACTTTTCCCCGAACTTTTTCCCGAACTTTTTCCGACAGCCTTTTTGAATTCAATCCGAAAACCAGATTGATCATAAGAGAAAACAGGCTCCGGAAGCCCCGCGTCTTCACATTCCCGGATGATTTTCAGGGTGCCTCTGCCCCAGGCTTCGATCAAGCCGGCCCGGAAGAATGCAGTGGCAATGTCCGGATTATAAGGGATGGAAGGATGCTCTTTGAGGAGGTCGGCCACTGTCCAGGTTTCCGGCAGTTGGCCGGCATTCCAGAAAGTTATTCGGTTGTCGTAGACTTTGATCTGGATGGGGTTACCGCTGCTGTAATCCTTATGTTCCCCGGCCATCCTTGCCGATCTCAAGTCAGGGAGATTTGCGTCTCGTGGCCTCCATAAGATCCTTCAGGTGGATTGAACTTACCATTACACTAAAAATGTTGTAAATTTGAAGAAACGAAATCCCAGAGCAAATAACTCAGGAAAATTGAATTTATGGAAGATCTAATCATATCGGGAGAGGTATTAGCACAGGCAAAAATAAGCCCTCAGGCCTTGAGAATAGAGATCGCCGCATATCTGTACGATAAGGAAAGGCTATCTATGGGCCAAGCGCGGAGACTGGCCGGATTAGACCTCATCAGTTTTCAGAAAGAATTGGCTAAAAGAGACATCTATATCCATTACGATGTAGAGGATTTTCTTTCCGACGTAAAAACCCTGGAAAAGCTGGATAAGGACGAATGATCGTAATCAGTGATACTTCCCCCATTACCAATTTGATCCAGATTGGCAAATTGGAGATTCTCAAGGAGTTATTCCACGAGATAATCATTCCCGAAGAGGTATATGAAGAATTGTGTGAGTTAGAATTCCAAAGGAACCTACTGGAGCCCCTTGACTGGATAAAGACAAGAGATGTTACTGACAAACAATTGGTCAGCAGGTTGATCAGAGACATTGATAAAGGAGAGGCAGAATCGATTGTGCTTGCAATCGAAATGAAAGCAGACTTTTTGCTGATTGATGAAAAGAAAGGAAGAAGAGTAGCTAGAGAATACGGCCTTGAAATAACCGGGCTGTTGGGAATTCTAAAAAGAGCAAAATCGAAGAACCTCATCCCAAAACTTCAGCCTGTTATTGAAGAACTTATCTTGAAGAGTGGGTTTAGAATTCATCCCAGATTGTATGAGGAGGTTTTAAAAAGTGTTGGTGAATAATTCTAAAGCAGGAAAGGAGGAATTAAGGTGAAATCCTGGAAAAAATCCGTAGAAAAATTCCCACCTAAAAATATGTTTTAAACTGATAACCAGGCAGTTGAACAAAATAGTTTAAAATAATAAATCCCTGTAAGAAATCGACTTACAGGGATTTGCAATTAGGGCGGTCCGGACGGGACTCGTTATTCAGGGTTGTAAATCGTTGATAATCTTAGTTTTGCGTGGTTGGCTTTGGCTTTTGGAAAATGTTTTGGAAAAAAAGAATCAGAGGCTTCAATATTGGGGAATATCAGGTGCCAAGCCGGGTTCCTCCTGTTATTGCCTGTGCAAGGCCTTTATCGGAAAAATCGAGGTGGCAGCCTACGCTCGTGAGGGCAAACTCCCTCCCTGTTTTAAAATTGGGTGGAAAGTGGAGGTAATGATAAATATGCCCCTTTGGCCTTCAGAGGATAACCAATTCAAGCC
>JACJYE010000017.1 GCA_020636255.1 Lewinellaceae bacterium | reverse complement strand
TTTATGCTACAAAGATGACGGCCTGCTGAGCCGTTAGCCGGGCACTTAGCCCCTAATTCGCATGACTCATGTTTCTCAAAAAAGGTGCTTTTGCACTTCTTCTTTATAGTTACCTCCGATGGGCAATTGTTTTTTGCCAATGTGAACGTGGTTGCTGTCCGTAGCCGTCACCTTGTCAATAGCCACAATGAAGGATTTGTGTATGCGAAGAAACCGGCCTGCAGGTAAGTCTTTTTCCAATTGCTTGAGCGCCACAAGTGTAATCACCTGTTTTTCAGGAAGATAAAAAGACACATATTCCTTCATGCCCTGTATAAAAAGGATCTCGTCAAGGAAAATTTTGTGAATGACATGGTTCGACCTTACCAGGATGAATTCGCGCGCATTCTCTTTTGGCAGCCTATCCTCGTCCATGGCCTGATTGCCCCCTTCAAAGTTCAGCCGCCTGGCCGCCTTATTGATGGCCTGAAGGAAGCGGCCGAAACGAAAAGGTTTCAGAAGATAGTCGACAACATCCAGCTGATAGCCCTCCAGCGCATATTCCTGGTAGGCAGTGGTAAAAACGACGAGCGGTTTTTCCTGTAGCGTATTCAGGAACTCGATACCGGTCAATTCAGGCATTTGAATATCGAGGAAAACCAGGTCAACGCGTTCTTTTTGCAGGATGGAGATGGCCTCAAAAGCATTCTTGCATTCCCCGGCCAGCGTAAGGCCGGGCAATTTATCAATGTATTTCTTCAACAAGGTACGGGCCAGTTTTTCATCGTCCACAACCAGGCACTTTATCTTGTCCATACTCATGGCAGTTGAATTGAAAGTTTTATGTTGAATTGCCCGTCATCCTGTGTGATCTCAAGATGGTGCCTGCCGGGGTATTCCAGTTCGAGGCGGCGCTGCACATTGGCCAGGCCGATGCCATGGGTGGGGTCTTTTGTAAAATCCTTTTTCACCAGGCTATTGCTGACGCTAAATGTGAAGTTGTTGCCCTCTTCCCAAAGGCCGATCTTAATCCACCCGTTATCCGTATCCTCGATCTTGCTGTGCTTGAAGGCATTCTCCACAAAAGGGATCAGGATCATAGGCGCGATCCTCACTTTGTCGTTATGGGTATTAATGGCCATCTCGACATCCAGTGGCGCATCGTCTTTCAGCTGCTGCAGATCTACATAGTTCTGGATGTAGTTGATCTCCTGCTCCAGCGAGGCCCTGTCCTGGTTGCTCCCGTAAAGCATGTAACGCAGCATCTCTGAAAGTTTCATGACCACTTCCGGCGTCTGTTCCGACTGGATGAGCGAAAGCGTATAGACATTATTCAGTGCATTGAACAGGAAATGGGGGTTTATCTGGCTCTTTAGAAATTTCAATTCCGTTTCCAGTTTCTCATTTTGGGCGAGGCTTGCCAGATACTCCTGCTTGCTATACAGTTGAATGCTCTCCATTACCGTACCCGTCAGAAACACCGCCGAGTAAATAATAAATGTGATAAAATACTGCGGGTCAATGGGCCCCGGAGAAGGTTTCCGCATGGCCTCTCCTTCCCTGCCCTCTAAATGAGGAGGGCCTCCCGGCCGCAACTCAAGGGTTTCATTCCCCCTTTGAAAGCCCCTCGTTCTCTCCTGAAACAGATTCGATTCGATGAATACGGCCATTACCGTGATGCCCGCTATGCTTAGAACAACGGTGAGCGCATAAGCTCTATATCTTTTTTGCGCAAAATAGCGGGGGATCAATACATAGACATTCAGCAACACAATGACAGTAGCGGAGAAAATGTGTATATAGTTCCGGTAATAAAAATGCGACGGCGCTCCTATGCCGTTAAACATGAGGTTCATCACCACCATCAGGCTGGCCCAAAATAAGATCTGAGCAATGGCCCTATTCCTTTTGCTTTTAAACAACATCATCGCGCACACCCATTTGACTGTTAAAATACATACAAATCTTCAGGTTATAGCTTGCCTGGATCAAACTCACCTCATGATCATCACATCCCCTTTCTCTAAAGTCGACACGCCATCCAGAAACTCGACCTCTGCCCACCAGGCAAAAACGCCCGCCTGCATCTGCTTGCCCAGGAAAGTACCATCCCAGCCATAACCCGGGTCGTTGGCGGGAAAATCAGACTGCTCAAATACCAGCTCACCCCAGCGGGAAAAAACCTGCAGTTTCTTGATCTGCCGTACCCCCTTCCCCGCAAAAATGGTAAACTTGTCGTTGACGCCGTCATTGTTGGGCGAGAAGGCATTCGGCACATAGACGTCCCTGCTTTTCAGTACCCTTACGATCAGGCTGTCCGCCGTTACACACCCGTCTTCCGAAGTAACGGCAAGCGTATAGACGGCCGTTCTGTACGGCGTTACGACAGGCTCAAGGCAATCGGTGCAAGACAAACCTTCTGCAGGCGTCCATTCGATAACCTGAGGAACAAGGTCGACATAAACCTGGAATTGCTCGGAATACCCCAGCTTTAACTCGATATCGCCGCCCACCTCCAGCAACGGGATGCGTGCTGCAGTGAGTACAACTGATGTGTCGGCCGTGCAACCGTTGGCATCCATAACGGTAAGGGTGTAACTCCCTTCGGCCAGCCCATCGAAAGCCGTTTCACCCCCAAAATCATCACCCGACAAAGCTACAAGGTAGGGCGCGACGCCACCGTTGATGGATTGTGCCGATGCCGATCCGGTGTAGTAACCCTCGCAACCGGGATCGGCAAACAGTGCGGAAAAAAACAGAGCCGGCGGTTCGGCCAGCGTTATCTGAGCTTCCAGCGTACAACCCACCGCATCCACCACATTCACCGTATAATCGCCGGAAGCCAATCCCTCGATAACCGGGCCCGAACCGCCGTTGCTCCATGCATAACCGTAACCAGGGGCGCCTCCCTGCGGCAGGGCCGTCAGTGTTCCGTCCTGCCCTCCGTAACAGGAGATGGGATAACCGTTTTGATCAGATGAAAGAAGGGTTACCATGAGTGGCGGAGGTTCGGTAATATTGGCAGTGAGCACGACATCATTGCCATACGTATCCTCTATCGTGATGAGATACGTTCCCGCCGGCAGGTTGGGAATAGACTCCGGCGTGTTCAAGCCCGGAACGACGCCACTGCCGGATGGTATACCGCCGAGCCGCTGCCAGCTGTAGGCCATTGGCGGCGTCCCTCCCAGCACAGAAAAGTCCAGTGCCCCCGTCGCGCCGCCATGGCAGAGGACGGGCTGCACATCAATTCTGCCCGTTATTTCACAGACGATAGCATGAAGCGTTAGGTTGATGATGCTGTCACAGCCGTTAGCTGCGGCCAGTACTTCGGTATATTGCCCTGGCGGAAAATACCAGGTATCCCCCACATAAAGGCTGTCCGTCGAACAGATGGTAGCCTCCAGGTCAACGCTTACAGGTGGCAGCACAGCGATGGAGATGTTCACGATGCTATCACAACCATGTATTGAAGTAAGCGTAAAGGAATAATTACCGGGGCCGCAAAGTAAGGTATCGGCCACCTCAATACATTCTCCATTGCAGATCTCCGCACTGAGGTTGGTAAGCTGCGTAGCAAAAACCTGAACTGTCTTGCAGGATGGCGGAACGGTATCGCAAACGTTAAAGGCCGTTACGCAGAGTTCATAGGTGCCGGCGTCCGGGAAAGTAATTTCCGTTTCGGGGCCGTCGCCTACGTGCAGGCCGTTGAGCGTCCATTCGTAAAAATTCGCTCCAACGATCTCTGGAATCGAATAGATCGCCGTTTCCGACTGGCAAAGCTCGGAGAAACCTTGTACCGCCCCTGCCGCGGGAAGCGGCGGCACCATCGTCGTGCCATTGGTAACGTGGATAGTGTAGTTGCAAACATCATTAAAGTTGCCGTCCATAACGAAATAGTAGTACTGGCCTATGACCAGAGGCTCGGTATTGGTAAACACCCCTGTTTGCCCCTCGGCAATACCACCGTTGCAGTTGGATACCAGTTTGAATATCTCGCAGCCAAGGCTTTCATAGATGCCCACCTCCAGCCCTGCGCCGGTATTGCAATTGGAAACCGAAACGTTGATGGTAAGGTCCGTACTGCCGGCAATAAAAGCGATCCACTGCATGTGGTGGACGACATTAGTGCAAAAACCGGGAGGAGCCTGCCCGACGTCCGTGTCGTTATTGATGCCCGTGTAGCCGTCAATATCGCAGATCACACATGCTTCAATACAGGTGGAGGTCATATCGGGCGCGGGCCCGCAGGGCACGGGCTGTGCTTGTAAAACAGCCACTGCGCCGATTGTCATCAGCAGGACGAGTACCCCGGCCGCTGCCGGATATTTCCTGGTTCGTACGGATGGATCATTCATGACGATAGGATAGTTAATGGATTTAGCCACTAGGCGGCTGGCATACCACCTCCTTCTTCTTCAAAAAACAGGTTCACCTGTGAAACGAAGCCAAGCGCTCTGACCGCAGCAACAAAATCCTGTTCTTTTTTGGAACGGCGCAACGTCAGATGATAAAAGGCTTCTATCTCATCTTCTTTCCTGAGCTGGCGCAGGTTCATGAGTTGCGTGCTTCGGCAGTATCGTTTCAATAATTCCTGAAGGCTAGCCTCCTCTTTAGGCGTACCGGAATAGGTAAGCTGCAGCAGGTGTTTCAATTGGGCAGGGCGGCCAAAGCCCGTCGCATCCAGCAATAAAATAACGGCGCTGATAAAGCCCGTGCCGATCACAGCTATGGAATTCAACCCCACTCCGGCAGCCATGCCGATACAAAGCGAGAAAAAGATGAAGACAATATCCTGTACATCCCTGACAGCTGTACGAAAACGGATGATAGACATGGCGCCCACCAGCCCGAATGCCCGCGCCAGGTTGTTGCCGATAACCAAAATGACGACCGTCGTAATGAGGCTCAACAGCACCAGCGAGTTAACAAAAGTCGGTGAATAGCTACCGCCTTTGTAGATATATCTGTACACCAATGCTATGGCCACGCCGCAAGCCAATGACACGAGCAGGTTTGCTGAAAAATCAAATATAGAAGGCCGAAAAACATCTATCTGTTGGAATTCTTCTAGCATGGAGTTGATAGCGTTTCTTGTTAAGGACTAATTCTATAGCCGTACTTTATCAAGCCCCAGGGCCTGAATGCACATGGCATATTTAGAAGCCGGCCCATGTACGAGGCCCAGGCTGCCAATGGCCGGCTTCAGCCACGAAGGGAAATAGTGGTTAAACTTGACCTCCATAATAAAATGCTGGTAGTCAACAGGTTTTGCACCGTCCTCATCATATAGCGAATCAGGAGAAGGATAAGCTACGGCCCGCAGGTTTTTGTCGAAAGTGATCCGAAGATTGTTATTGCTGTCATGCAGGATAGACTGATAAGGTTCCCGCTCATAGATCACGGTGACGGCAGGATGCATCTGCCGGGCATATATATGGTACATAAACCGCCGGGCATTATCACGGGCCATAGGTATACGCTGGTTGGCCTGAAGGTGTTGTTCCAGGGCTTCGCCTTCCAGTACTTTTTTGGCGTGCCGGTACTCTAAAGAAGCCCTGTTTTTGAATAGCGGCCCGTCCACTTTTTTCTTGATCTCAAAAAATACCGTGCCCCTGCTTCCATCGTCATTATAACCCCTCAGGCGTACTTTGTTGCGGCGTTTCACCCCAGCCATTTTATCATAATAACACTGCAGCCCCGGCGTATCGTAATAGATACTCCTAACAGTATACTGCCCGCCCTGGCTTTCGGCAAAAGTATCGAGCTTCATGAACGGCAGGATGAAGCTTCTCAGCTTGTCGAGCTTGTAGATGGGGACGATGTATTTATATTCGTAGCGCAACATGTTTTTGTGTTTAGAGCTTATCTGGCATTATTGCCATCGTATCGAGCGGCTTAAAAACTCCGGCACCCTGACGGAATCGCAACGGGCCTCGCAGCGGACGGGCATGCCGGAAGGCAGGTTTTTGGCCTTCGTCAAAGCTTTCAGGGCCACTACCTCGTCGCGATCGAGAAATTCCACTTCGGCGCCTACGGAAAGCACGGAACAATCTATGATGGCACTGCTCCCCTCCAGTTTTACCTGTATGTGCTGCCCCGGGTAAACGAAACGGCTGTCCTTCCGTCGAACAGGGATGGCCAGCACCGAAGCAGTGGTGTCCTCAATGATCAGCCTGTCGCCCGTCGCGGTGCTTTCTATGCGGACAAGGCCATCAAAAGGAGCGGTGATGCTAAACAATTTTTGCTTTTCTTCGAGAAACGCGATCTGCTTTTTCAGGGATGCTATCCGGGTAGAAACCAGGAACACAGACTCCTTCTTTTGCCCCGTAGCGGCCACCCTGAGTGCCTTTTCCGCTACTTCTACCTTCCTGGCGGCTTCGTTGTAGGCGTTTTCCGCCCGCTCCATTTCTGCTACTGCGATGATCCCTTCTTCGAGGAGTTTCTTAGACCGTTCGTAATTCTTTTTCTGCAGGATAAAACCTTCCCGGTACAGGTTGATCTCCTCCTGCAACTGCCCGAGGAGCTGTTCTTTTTCACCCGTTGCCACCACGTCGTGGTTCGACATTTCTACCGCCAGCTGGGCCCTGAGGCTGTTAAGTTGCTCGTCCAGCTTACTGGAAACGATCGTTGCTACTGCATCCCCTTTGCTGATGTATTGGACAGTATCACTGAACTCGACCCTCACAAAGTCGCCCCGTTCAGACTGAAAGCCTTCCGAAAGTTTCAATTTCCCGGAAACGTGGTCATGCAGCGCGATGGACAGGTACCCATCCTGCCCGCTCGACAGCACCCACTCGCGGGCAGGGAGTATTTTGGCCATACTGCCAATAGTGTAGGGGATGTCTATAGGCACAAAGGCCATCCCTGCGATCAGCAGCAGCAGCAAAAGCCTGGCAAGGCGTATTCTGTTCGTTTTATCCATTATATAATCCATCAGGCATCAGCTTTATATTTCAACATGGAAGTAAACCCGGGGTTATGTATATGTAAACCCTTTGTTTCCTGTAGTATAGTCACCATAAATACAGCCTGGGTTGGGCAGGGGGTATAGGTATTAAATCAACCCCCGGAAATATTCAACGTAAGGCCTCATAAATTCAACATTGAGGGCACTCTACACGGAGGTTCACAAAGTAAAGGTGTTGCTTATCAAAGCCCCGTGCAACTCCTTGTCTCCTACGTGCAGCTCTGTGCCCAGAATCAGGGCTCTTCGGAGTTGCCTCAACATTGCATGGAGGCATGTACTACGTTCTGCCCTGCCAGGGATCTGCTTCAGAGATAAAAGCCGGATGAGGTATTTTGGTTGAAAAAAAGAAGGGGTTGGTTGAATAGTTCCAGGCTTCCGTTCTTTGCGCAAAACACCGCCCAACCTTAAGGAGTTAAAAGGTACCCTTTACAGCAAAGCAATTATTTATTTCAAAAAAGGAGAACATGAAAACGAAAGGGTTCCTTCCAACCACACTTACAGTTATCGCCATACTTGCGGCCTGTCAAAAAGAAGATTTTTCCATTGGAAAGGTCGTGGACAGTGTTTACACCGATTATACTGTTGCCTCTGTGCTGGCCGGCAACTACGCCGGGCATGGCGATGCCTCCGATTATACATGGGACGCATCAAGCGAGATCAGCATCGAGCTGAACGGGAATGCCATCGCTTCCAATTCACCCCATGTCGTCATTGACGGCACAAAAGCCACGGTAACGGCGGCAGGCAATTATAAGGTAACAGGCACTTTGGATAACGGCCAACTCATTGTCGAGACTGCCGATGAAGGCCCCGTCCGGCTTATCCTGAACGGCGTAAACATCACGAACGCTACCAGCTCAGCTATCTTTATTGCCAATGCTGAAAAAACCGTCGTGGTATTAAACGACGGCTCCGAAAACTTCCTCACCGACGGCAGCAGTTATGTATTCGAAAATGCGGGTGACGACGAACCCGACGCCACCCTTTTCAGCAAGGATAACCTGAGCATTACGGGAAAGGGAGCGCTTGTAATAGATGCCAACTACCGCGATGCGATAACCAGTAAAGACGGACTGGTCATAAACAACGGCAATATATCCGTTCAAGCTAAAGATGACGGGATCAGGGGAAAAGACTACCTCATCATCGAAGACGGTGATATAACCGTAGACGCAGGCGGTGATGGGCTCAAATCAAATAATGACGAGGACGCATCACGGGGGTACGTTTACATCAAAAACGGCTCATTTGATATTAACGCCGGGGCCGATGCCATCCAGGCCGTTACGGATGTGTTGGTGGGGTCGGGTACTCTTGGCCTTGTCGCCGGTGGCGGAAGCAGCTCCAGCCTGTCCAACAATACGGCCAAAGGGCTAAAAGCGGGGGTACACCTGGTCATCGACGGTGGCACTTTCAGCATCAATACTGCTGACGACGCCATGCACTCCAACAACAACCTGTGCATCAACGGGGGCAGTTTCAACATCTCATCCGGAGACGACGGCATACATGCCGACTCCACCCTGATCGTCAACGGCGGAGAAATTGTGGTCTCAAAATCTTATGAAGGCATGGAAAGCATGGTGGCCGTCATCAACAATGGCAACATAAACCTCACCAGTAGTGATGACGGCCTTAACGCTGCCGGTGGCCGGGACGGTTCCGCCGGCGGTAATTTCCCCGGCGGCCCGTTCGAGTATTCTTCCGAAGATTTTTTCATATCCATCAATGGCGGATACATTGTGATCAAAGCAGCCGGTGACGGCATTGACGCCAACGGCTCGATAGCCATGACGGGGGGCACGGTACTGGTAAACGGCCCCACCGCTCAGGATAACGGCGCTATAGACTATGACATTGATTTCGAGATCTCAGGGGGGCTACTCGTTGCCGTAGGCAGCGCCAACATGGCCCAGGCGCCTGAGTCTTCCTCAGATCAATACTCCATATTGGCGCGCTTCAACAGTACCATCACAGCGGGTAAGCTGGTTCATATCGAAACCTCCGCCGGCGAGGACATCCTGACGTTCCAGCCCTCTAAAAACTTTCAGTCGCTGGTATTCTCATCGCCCGATCTGCAGAAAGGCGCGGGTTATTCTTTGTATACGGGCGGCGATCACAGTGGCACGGCCACCGACGGGTTATACGAAGGGGGAAGTTATACTCCAGGCGTAAAATTCGCGGACTTCACCGTGACAGGAAAGGTGACCGTTGTGCGCTAGAGCTTGACAGAACTGTTGCATGGCCGCATGGTTGGGAGGATCAACATGAGACTGCCCAGAAGTTACACAAAGCCACATAAAGAAGTCACTGAGTTACACAAAGAACGGGTAACCCAAACGTTACCTTCGCGTGTCTTTGTGCCTACTTTGTGTATCACTGTGTAATACATCTTCCGGAGCACCCTCAAGCGTGCCACCATGAGGCCATGCAGCATTAAAAATTCGCCTCGGAGACAACCGGGAATGCCATTGCACCTCCTTTGGCCCTGATGCCTCCTCGGCGAATAGAACGCTGCAATGCCCCAGAATGTACTTGGATCTGTTCAAAGAAAGCATAAGCTTCAAGCCCGTTCATTGGTTGAAGAAATAGAACAGTATTATGCAGCGGCAATGATTTTACAGCACTACAATGGTACCTTGAAGTGTTTAAGTTTCTTAAATTGCAATGATGAAGCCTTGTTTGGATGTGTCTGATACAAAGTAAGTAAAAACCTGCCTTATTATCAAGTTTTGCTTACGAAAAATAGGATTAATTCTTACATTTATTTTTATATAATGTACTTGAGCGGCAATATCAGGATATTAAGGAAAAAGCTTGGCCTCACACAGGAGAACCTGGCACAAAAGCTGGGCAAGACAAAAGCAACGGTCAGCGATTACGAGAAAGGCAAGAGCCTGCCGCCGTTGGACATGCTGCTCATGATGTGCGAGATATTCCAGGCCAATCTCGACAACCTGGTCAACAAAGACCTGCAGAGCGAGGCGCACGGCATGGGCGCACCCCTTTCCAGGCCTGCTCCCCCGGAACAGGGCCTGTACAACCGCCTGTTGGTGCTTAAACTGGAGGAGGTCGCGCAGGCGCTGAAAGAGCGCGACCCGGAAGAGTACCGACGGCTGAGGCTGGACGAAGTCATCGGCAAGGAAGACTGACCTGCTGCGTCAATCAGGGCCATCTTTACTATTTATCACCCATGGGAAGTTCTCGGCAGAGGGCTCCACGACGAGTTTCCCATCCCTGAAGTATATACCCCGGAAAAAGTGCGGGCTCCGCTCCGGCCCTTCATAGTCGCCGCTGATCTGGAGGCAGGTTTCCGACTGCCATACTTCCATCATATTGGCCAGTTTGTAAAACAGCTGTTGCTCCAGGCTGATATAATGCTTTTCGTCAAAACCTTCCTTGAGGCCCTGCCAGGCCTGAGCAGCGCTGTCGGGGCAGGGGCAGGCGAAGGAAAGGCACAAAGAAATCCGCCCATCATCCACCTTCAGCGCTTCGGCGCGCAGTTTATCACCAATGCCGGAGTACTCCAGCCATAGCTGAAAGGAATCCTTCTGGCTTCGAAAGAACATCGTATCCTGCGTGAGATCCTCACTTTGAGCACTTGTCCACGAACAGTACAGCAAGCAGGCGCCGGCAAGGCAAACAAGCTCTAAGGCAAGAGTTGGTTTCATAAACAGAGATTTTGTAACTGTGCCCGGGTGATCTCCCCTCATGAACGAAAAAATACACAGAAAAAGGTATAAACCCGGAAAAAAGATGCCTTTTATCCGATATAGGACGGAAGGAACTTTCCCCGGTACCCGCTTGTTGAAAAGGCAAAACTACAATTATGGACCCGAAAACACTACATGGCGAACTGCGTTTCCGCAGTTCCCGAAGCGGCGGCAGCGGCGGGCAGCACGTCAACAAAGTGGAGACGAAAGTGGAATTGCGCTTCAGCCTGGAAGGTTCGGCACTGCTGACGCCTGAACAGAAGCAACGCATCAGGGAATCGCTGGCCAAGCGGCTGAACAAAGACGGCATACTCGTCATCGCCGCAAGCAGGGAGCGCTCGCAGTTGCTCAACAAACAGGCCGCAATACGGCAGTTCGACAGGCTCATCGAAAAGGCGCTTCGCCCCGTGAAAAAACGCCGCCCTACCGGCAAGTTGAAAGCCCACCCCGAAAAACGGCTGCAGGCCAAGCGCCGGCGGTCGGAGAAAAAAACGGCGCGCAGAAAGGCCATCCCCGGAAAGGAGGATGGCCTTCTTTTTTTCGGGCATTTTTTGGCAATCGGCGCCTGAAAGCCTATTTTGGGCCATTAACGCTATTGCACATGAACCGCTTTGTTTTCTACCTCATCCTTTGCTGTACGTTCAGCGCCTTTACTACCATGGCACAGGACAAGCCGCCCTATGAGCTCTTCGATGCGGAGGGCAAATCCGTCAAATACCGCAAGCTCCTGAAGGAAGCCCAGGAGGCCGATATCATCTTCTTCGGCGAGCTGCACAACAACCCCATCGCACACTGGCTGGAGCTGGAGCTCGCGCAGGGGCTGCACGAAGCAGCGGCCGGTAAGCTCGTACTCGGCGCCGAGATGTTCGAAGCCGACAACCAGCTGCAACTCACGGAATTCCTGGACGATAAGATGAACGCCAAAACCTTCGAGGAGGACGCGCGGCTGTGGAAGAACTACAAAACGGACTACAAACCGCTGGTAGAGTACGCCAAAGCTCAGGGCCTGCCCTTCATCGCCACCAACGTGCCGCGCCGGTATGCCAGCCTCGTTTACAAGGAAGGCTTCGAAGGCCTGGAAAAACTCTCCGACGAGGCCCACAGGTACCTGCCCCCGCTGCCTGTCCCCTACGATGCGGAGCTGCCCTGCTACAAAAGCATGATGGACATGATGAGCGGCCACGGGGGGCCTCCCAACGAGAATTTCCCCAAGGCCCAGGCCATCAAAGACGCCACCATGGCCCATTTTATCAGCCAGAACTGGCAAAAAGGGCAAACCTTCCTGCATTTCAACGGTTCTTATCATTCAGAGAACCATGAGGGCATTCTGTGGTACCTGAAGCAAAACAGGCCGGAAGCGAAGATGCTCACCATCATGGTCGTCGAACAGGCCGATATCAGCAAGCTGGAGGACGAAAACAAAGGAAAGGCCGACTTCGTAATCGTAGTTACGGAACAAATGACGAAAACGTATTGAGCCCTTGCCTGGAGCAGGCATTCACAAAAATGTTTAAAGCAGATCATCATATTACGCTGGCCCTCAGTGCTTTTTTACTTGCCATACTCCTGGCTTCCTGCGGGAAGCATCGCCTGCCCATCCTGAATAAGGCCCACGAGGAGAACGGGCAGCTCACATACGACAAGATCCCCGACTTCGCCTTCACCGGCCAGGACAGCAGCAGGGTCGACAACGCCACCTTTGCCGGCAAAGCCTATGTCGCGGATTTTTTCTTCACCTCCTGCCCTTCCATCTGCCCCATCATGGCCAGGAATATGCTTCGCATTTACCACCATTTTGAAAACAACGACAAACTGCTGCTGCTCTCCCACACCATCGACCCCAAGCGCGATACGGTGGCGCGCCTTCGGTTATATGCGGAAAACCTGGGCGTGCGCAGCGATAAATGGCACTTCGTAACCGGCGACAAGGATGCCTTGTACGAGATCGCCGACGACTATTTCAACGTCGTGGTCGAGGACCCTACCCTTCCGGATGGCTTCGACCACAGCGGCCGCTTCATCCTGGTGGACCCCGATCGGCACATCCGCGCTTTCTGCCAGGGGACGGACAGCCTGGCGGTCAACGCTTTCATAAAAGATATTGAAACCCTGCTCGATGAAATGCAGCAATAAGCTTGTTAGCGCTACGCTCTTTCTCTTTTCCCTGGCTTTGGCATCGATCGCCCTCCTGGATAGCTGCGAAGGGCAGCCCTTCCGGCAAGGCGAGATCCTCTACCAGAATTTCTGTTCCAATTGCCACATGGACGACGGCAGCGGCCTGGCGGGCAATATCCCCCCCCTCGCGGGGTCTTCTTTTTTGCAGCAGAACCAGGAAATGGTGCCCTGCCTCATCCGCAACGGGCAGCAGGGGCCTATCGAGGTGAACGGCAAAACCTACAACAACCCCATGGCGCCGATACCACAGCTCAGCGATATCGAGATCACCAATATCATCAACTATATCAACCACTCCTGGGGCAATGATTTCGGTTTTGTACAATTCGAGCCGGTGCGGCAGATGCTGAAACGATGCCCAAATTCCCAGGCCCAATAGGAAACCAAAAGCAGCCCTGGCCGTATCCTAAGAGCTTGTTTGGAGGCCGGATTTGATAGCGAAAAGTGTCAATTTTTTGGTGAGGCGAGGCGTTTTTCGAAGGGCGTACCCGGAGGTACGGCCAAGAAAAAGAACGAAGCATCACCGAAAAAGTGGCCTTTTTTAGCTCAAAGGCTGGCCTCCAAACAAGCTCTAAACAAAGCGTAAAATTGTCCGATGGCTTCTCAATGGCAATTTTTAGCCGGAGCCGGCCACAGTTTTTCCTTTGGAATTACTACTTTGGGGCGGTTCTTACTGCCATCAACACTATCAACATCCTATAAAGAGCATGATGAAAACTTTTACCCTGGTTTTGCTTCTGGCCCTGCCGGTATTCCTTCTGGCGCAGCCCCAAAATGACGATTGCGGCGGGCTCATCGACCTGGGCGTCGCTCCTGCGTGCCCCGAATCGGTATTCTTTACCAATGTCGGCGCCACGGCCAGCAATATCGGCTTCGGCAATATTCCGGATTGCTTCAACGGCGGCACAGTGCAGCACGATGTCTGGTTCGCCTTCACCACCAGCGATACCATTTTCGATTATACCATAACCGTTACCGGCCTGACGGACGGCACTACGGCCGGTATGGCCAACCCGCAGGTGGCTCTCTACCGGGGCGACTGCTCTCCCGACAACCTGGCCGAACTGGCCTGCGCCTCAGCGGAGCTGGGCGCCACTTTCGTGGAGCTCGACATCATGGGCCTTACGCCCAATATCACCTATTTCATCCGCATCAACGACTACTCGGCTACAGCCACCCCTAACTGGGGCACCTTCCAGCTCTGCGTCGATGAGATGGAGCCCGCCAGCACCATCGATGAAGGCGGCTCGACGGCCTGTTCGGGCATCCTCTACGACAGTGGCGGCGAGGATGGCGACTACGGCAACAACGAGAACTACGTTTTCACCATCTGCCCCGGCCAGCCGCACGAGTGTATCATTTTCACACTCGACTATTACTTCATCGAACCCACCGACCTGTTCGCCACCGATGTGCTCACTTTTTACGATGGCGATGCCCCCAACCCCGGCGCCATCATCGGCCAGATCGGCGGGGCTGACTTCACGGAAGACGGCGGCGGCGGGGTATGCTACCAGGTACAGGCCACCAGCGGTTGCCTGACCGTCGAGTTCACCTCCGATGCCACCAATACCTTCCAGGGCTTTGCCGGCCAGTGGGAATGCACTCAGGACTGCCCGGATTACCAGCCCATTACGGTGACGCCTGATATTTCTGATGATCAGATCATCGACTTCGTCTCCACGCCCACTACGACCGCCACCATTACCAGCATCAACTGCCCGCAGCAGTCGTACGGCATCTTTCAGGCTGGCGACAACTCCGACCTGGGGCTCGATCGCGGCCTGCTGCTCACCTCCGGCGACCTCAACTGGGCTATAGGCCCGAACGACGATAACGGCGGCGGCAACCCCAATGCCGACAACGGCGGCCTTGGCGATGCGGACCTCGATTACCTGTCGCAGGTGCTCGGTGATAATACGCTGTCGGAAAACGCCTGTGTCGTCGAGCTCGACGTTTTTGCCGCGACTAATGAGCTGACCTTCGAATACGTCTTCGGCTCCGAAGAATACCCCGAATTCGTCAACGAGGGCTATAACGACATCTTCGCCTTTTTCCTCTCGGGGCCGGGCATCACCGGCGACCCGAATATCGGCAACCAGCTCAATATCGCGGTGCTGCCCAACGGCAACGACACGCCGGTGCAGATCAACAGCGTGAACAACGTCACCAACTGGGAATACTACCGCAACAACCAGGATGGCGTGAGCATACAGTACGACGGCCTGACTTCCGACCACCTCGGCATCAAAAAGAGCCTGACGGCCCGTTCGGAGGTCATCCCCTGTAACACCTACCACCTCAAGCTTGCCATCGCCGACCGCGGCGACGCCATCTACGACTCCGGCGTGTTCATCTCGGAGCTCAAGGGCGGCGCGCCCAACCTGACCGTGCAATACAACTCGGGGATCGACTACCTCGTGGAAAACTGCACCAACCAGCCCGACGAGGTGATCATAGAGCTGACCAGCGCCTTCGATGATACGGTTTCTTATCACGTCGTCGTCGGTGGCACCGCGACGCCCGGCATGGACTACCTGCTGGACATCCCGCCCGTTATCACCTTCCTGCCCGGGCAGACGCAACTCGCTTTCCCCATTACGCCGCTGTCCGACCTGTTAACCGAAAATACGGAAACCATCACCATCGCCCTGACCAACAACTTCGGCTGCGGCGATGTGACCTATACCGAGCTCACTATCGAGCTCCAGGACGAGATCAACGTACAAATATTCAGTGGCCAGGACACCATTTTCGTGTGCCAGGACAGCAGCATCGTGCTGGAAGTTTCCGGCGCCGCCTCTTACTTCTGGACACCGGTCAATGTCTTTGCCGACCCGACCAGCGCTACGCCTACGGCTTCTCCGTCCAGCAGCCAGTGGGTGTTCGTGGAAGGCAACGTAGGGCCTTGCGTCGACCACGACTCTATCTATCTGCAGATCATCGCCCCGTCCATTATGGTAGAAGCGCTGGACCCCACCGCTATATGCCAGGGCGACTCGGTCCGGCTCGTCGCCAATAATAATGTGAACAACCAGAACCTCAACTGGATGCCCGCTACCGGCCTCGACGACCCGCTCAGCCAGGCGCCTGTGGCCAACCCACAGGTGACGACCACCTATACGGCTTCCGTTAATGTCGCCGGCTGCATCGTTACCGATACGATCACCATCGATGTGGCGCCTTTTGATTTCCCTGCGGTGGCTAACGACACGCTGATCTGCCAGAACTACAGCGTGCAGCTGGCCAGCCTGATCGACCCCGCCAATACGACGACGGTATTCCAATGGACACCCGAAACGGGGCTGAACGGCCCAAGCTTATCCGGGCCCATTGCAACGCCCGACGTTACCACCACCTACCAGCTGATCGCCACCAGCGCCAACGGCGCCTGTGCGGACACTGCTGAGGTAACCATAACCGTTTTCCCAGCCGATGTCACGATCGCCAACCCGGACACCACCGAGATCTGCCTGGGTGAAACCGTTGAGCTGACGGCAGTGACCAGCACCGGCTCTGCCGACAACCTCTTGTGGTGGCCTAACGACGGCACCCTCAGCGACACCACGGGGCTGACGGTAACGGCCTCGCCAGTCGTTTCCAACTGGTATTACACCACCTTCTCCGTTGGCGCCTGCGCCGTCTTCGACTCCGTTTACGTGCGCGTCGACTCCCTGCCCGATCTGGCTATCACTGCCGACCCGGAGAAAGACTTCTACTGCCAGGGCGATATCGTCACGCTTTCGTCCACTACATACGAGCCCGTTTACTATCCGGATATTACACACCAATGGATACAAGGGTTGAGCTTCCAGACGCCCGACACGCTGTGGAACATGGTCTTTACCGCCGAGGATACCACGATCTACCGGCGCATCACCATCAACCATGCCTGCAGGGATAGCGCCGACATCCTGATCATCGTAAAAGTGCCGCCGGCGCTCAGCCTGATCCCGCAGGATACTACCATCTGCATCGGAGAATCCGTCCAGTTGCAGCTTAATATCAATGGCCAGTACCAGGAGATAGAATGGCAGGGCGACGGCCTGAGCTGTACCGACTGCCTGAACCCCGTCGCGACGCCCGGCGTGCCGGGTATCGCCAGTTATACCGCCACTATCGACCCCGATGAGTGCCCCACGAGCATTAGCGCGCGCATCGAAGTGTATGGGCCGCCAACCTACGCCCTCAATACGGTCCGCTCCGTATGCGAAGGCGGGTCTCTTCAGCTGAACCTCGCCTCCGACGCCGTGACGGACTATACCTGGACGTCCACCGACCCCAGCTTCGGGCAGTCCAGCGAACCGATGCCTGTGATAACACCGGATGCTACATATACCTACTACCTTTTTGCCGACAACGGCGTTTGCCCGCCAGCGGAAGACAGCCTGTCCGTTGCCGTCATCCCGCAGGCCGATGTTTCCATCAACACCAGCACCCCGGTGATCTGCGCCGGCGATGTGGCCACTATCACCGCCGAGGTGACCAACAGCAGCGCCGACGACAGCTTTGTATGGACGAACTCAGCCAACAGCGATGTCCTGACGGGCATGCAGATACAGGTGGCCCCGTCGCAGACGGCCACCTATTTCCTGGAATTCACCAGCGGCGGCGGCTGCGACACCCTGAACCGCGAGATCACGATAGAAGTAGTGCCGAAGCCCGTTTACAACCTCATCGATGATGCGGTGATCTGTTTCGGCGACTCCATACAGCTCAACCTGGCTTCCGACGATATATCGCTCTACACCTGGGCCGCCACTGACCCCAATTTCGGAACGGTGACGGAACCCCGGCCAACCGTAACGCCCACGCAGACGACAACCTATACTTTAAACGTAGACAACGGCGTTTGCCCACCCGAAACCTTCGACATCCTGGTAGAGGTCGTCAACCCGATGAACCTGCAGATCGAAGGGCCGGCGGGGCTCATCTGCGCCGGTGACGCCGTCACCCTCAGCGCTTCGGTTACCGGAGGCAGCTCACAGGATATCTTCTATTGGGAAGGCAGCGACGGCACGAACGCCACCGGCAGCTCCGTTAGCTTCAACCCGACGGAAACGACGGTTTACAACCTGACGTATACGGACGGCGGCAACTGTACCACCCTCACGGGTAGCTTCACGGTAGAAGTGGAGCCCGGCATCTCCGTAGAGCTCCAGAGCGATATCGACCTGACGATGGACAACTACCAGGGCACGCCGGCCAGCTTCGAGGCCATCGTCGCCACCGGCGCCAGCGGCGCCCTGGTGTACACCTGGCTGCTCAACGGCGAGGTGCTCGCCGAACAGCCGGGGTTGAATACATACGAAGACTTGTTGATCGCCAACCCGTCGGTATATTCGGTGATCGTCACGACGCCTACCGGCTGTGCCGATACAGCTACCGTAAGTATCCCTGTCCTGGAGCCGAAGATCGGGGTACCCAATGCCTTTACCCCCAATGGCGACGATACGAACGAAACGTTCAGCTATGTGATCAGCGGCAAGGTGCTGCGCATTGCAGAGTTCAAAGTATACAACCGCTGGGGCCAGCTGGTCTTCGAAAAGGACACGGAAAACCCGGACGACTTCCAGGGCTGGGACGGCTCGTTCAACGACAAGCCGCAACCTTCCGATACCTACTTCTACATCATCAGCCTGGAACGCTACGACGGAAAAACGGAGAAGCTGACAGGGGATGTGACGTTGCTGAGATAACCCGTACCTCCGGCCTTCCGGCCGGAGTAGAGGGCTAAGCCTGCATTTTTTCTACTCCAACCAAAAGAGCCTGTCCCGGCTGGCCGGGATTGGAGGTACGGGCGCCAGCCCGTACCTCCGACTTTCCAGTCGGAGTAGAGGACTACGCCTGTATTTTTTCTACTCCAACCGAAAGAGCCTGTCCCGGCTGGCCGGGATTGGAGGTACGGGGCGCCAACCCGTACCTCCGACTTTCCAGTCGGAGTAGAGCGCTAAGCCTGCATTTTTTCTACTCCAACCAAAAGAGCCTGTCCCGGCTGGCCGGGATTGGAGGTACGGGGCGCCAACCCGTACCTCCGACTTTCCAGTCGGAGTAGAGCGCTAAGCCTGTATTTATTCTACTCCAACCAAAAGAGCCTGTCCCGGCTGGCCGGGATTGGAGGTACGGGGCTACAGCGCCAGCTTAGCGGCAATATCCTTCGGAATGGCGTCTTTGTGTACCATGATACCCACCGTTTTCATACGGAAGTAAGCATCCGACATGTACAGGAAACCTTTGTAGGAGCTCACCTCGCCCCACGAATTTTTCGTCAGGTAATACTTCGTGCCGTTCTGGTCGGTGGCCAGGCCGGTGAGGTGCATCAGGTGGTCATCGGTGGTGGCGTAGCTTTCGAAGGCCCGTTGCCGGGTTTCCTGGTTCACCTTCATTTCTTCCACTGGGGCATCGAAGATGCCATCCGCATTGGGGTTGGCGGGCATGATGGCCAGGCCTTTGCCGGCGCTGAACCCCTTCTCCCCTACGTCGCCATCCCAGGCGACGGTATAACCTTTTGTCAGGGCATAATCGACGATGGCCTGCAGCTCGTCCAGCGGCAGGTTGTAATACAAGCCGTTGGAATAGTTATCGGGGATCTCCAGGACGAAGGTTTCGTAGAAGGGATGGTGACTGAAAGACGTCAGCGTCACGTAGTCATCCGGGTTGATACCGAGGCTTTTTGCGAAAGACTGGGGCGTATATTCCTTCCCTTTGTAGGTAAAAGAGGCCGGCGCATCGCCCATATAGTTGTCGAGGATGCAGCTTACCGAGCCCGTCCATTTGTCGCTCAGCTTTTTAGTGCCCAGCAGGCCGTCCAGCAGGCCTTTGAGGGCGGCTTCCATCTCGCTGTGGTCGTAGATATCGACGCCCTCCGTTTTGCCCGAATAAACCGATTCCGGAACGGCGCCACCCATTCGCAGCGCGCGCATCACGTCGTGGTTGAGGGCGCCTTCGCCAAAATTAGCCTTGCCCTGGCGCAGGACGTAATTGCGCGCCTTATCCTGATAGATGGTGCGCACCATGTACATCTCGGAAAGGTCGTACGACGGCTTGCCCATTCGCATCAATTCCGACTCGAGGAAGGAAATGGTGCTGAAACACCAGCAGGTACCGGTGCGTTGCTGGTTTTTCACCGAAGTGC
This sequence comes from Lewinellaceae bacterium, assembly GCA_020636255.1. Classification (GTDB taxonomy): domain Bacteria; phylum Bacteroidota; class Bacteroidia; order Chitinophagales; family Saprospiraceae; genus JACJYE01. The sequence goes on along the minus strand of JACJYE010000017.1, from coordinate 71,293 downwards.
ATTCCAGGTTGTATTTGTCGGTAAACGTATACTGGGCAGGCAATTGAAGGGTAAACAACAGGGCTAACCCCAGGATCAGATGCTTCATGTCAGGTAATTTTTTTGTATTATCGGATCAAAGTAATATTCCCTTTTTTAAAGAAAGACTCGCCATTAAAACACTTCGCTTCCAGATAGTAACCGTACACGTCGGGCGGAAGCTGCCGGCCTTTATACGTACCGTCCCAGCCTACCTCCTGGCTGTCGGTTTCGAAAACCTTCTCACCCCAGCGGCCGTAAACGGCAAAATGCAGGGCCTCGATGGTGTTGCCTTCCACGAACAGCAGGTCGTTGAGGTTGTCACCGTTGGGCGTGAAAGCATTCGGCACAAAAATATAGGGCTCCACACATTCGCCGATAAGCACGATGGTGATCAGCGCTTCATTACTGCAGCCGTTGCTGTCGAGTACCTTCACCTGGTAAGTGGCCGTGCTGTCCACCTGCGCCAGCGGGTTGTAAATGGTAATATTGCTCAGCCCGCCCGCAGGGTGCCAAAGGTAGGAATAATTGACATCTAAAGTCGCTTCCAGTTGCACCGTCCCGGGGCCAAAAAGGGTATCCGGCACGGCGGTAATGCTCACCGGAGGGGCCGTGTTGTCCACAAATACGTGGGCCGCCCGTGTCTCCGAGCACCCCAGCTCGTTGGTTATCACCACATTGAACACCTGGCTGGCCATCGGGCTCACCAGCACGCTTGAAGTGCCCTGCCCCTCCAGAATGGCCACGCCCGGGCTCCAGGCAAAGGTTAGCGTTTCGCCCGATAGGTTGATGGCCGTCAGCCGGGCCGTATCGCCCAGGCAGATGGATGTGGATTCATCTACAAAAACGAGCACCGGCCTGCTGCCCACGGTGACGCTATCCGTAACGAAGCACCCGTAGTCGTCGGCCATCCGCACATAATACCGGCTCTCCGGGCCCGGCCGGGCCAACAGCTCCGGCTCCGTTCCTATGACAACACTGAAATCGGGGAGCTCCGACCAGACGAAATCCGTAGCCTGAGCGCTTTCCGCATACAGGAGGAAGTCTTCTTCACATATAACCGTATCCGGCGCCAGCTCATAAGTGATCGGCGGCGGCACGATGGCCGTTACCTGGCGCTCCACCTGGCATTGCCCCGTCTCATCACTGATGGCCACCGAGAACACCTGCGGCCCGTCGAGCACAACGATGGGGTTCGGCGCTGTGGGGTCGGTAAAAAAACCGGGCGGCGACCACAGGTAGTTCAGCCCTGTATCGGCTCCGGGATTCAGGCTCGCCGGCTGCCCGGGGCAGGCTATAACGGTGTCTGGCAGGCTCACCTCCAGTATCTGCACCGGCACCGTTTGGGATACTCCGTCGGTGCAGCCGTCGCTGGAGGTGAGCTGCAAAAACACCTCCAATTCCCCGGATTCGTATACCGTCAGCACAGGGTTGGGCCCCGACGCCAGCAGGCCATTGCCAAAATCCCATTCCCAGCTCTGTATCGTACTTTGCCCGTTCACCGACTGGTCGTGAAACTGCAGGGTAACGGAGTCCGAACAAGCCGTTATTTCCCAGTCAAAAGCAGGTACGACCTGCGGCTCGCCCACTACGACATCCAGCGACAGGGTGTCCTGGCATTCGATAAAACTGCTGAGGTTGACGGATACCGGGTACTGCCCGGGGCCGGGATAGGTATAGCTCACGGACGGGCCCTGGGCGGTAGCGCCCGGATTAGCCGGGTCGCCAAAATGCCACTGGTAAAAAGGCGCGTTGACGCTGCTGCTGGAAAAAAGGACGGTATAACCGCTGCACTGTACAAACGTGAGCAAGGCCTCCTGCGAGCTCGTATCGATGAGGGTGAGGAAGGTGCTGTCGATGCGAGAACAGCCGTACTGGTTCTGGACTACTGCCGTAAAAGTATAGGTTCCCGGCACGCTTAGCTGCGCAAATGCCGTCGCCGCGCTTTGTCCCGCCACGATCAGGCTTGCAGGCGACCAGCTGTACGACAATATGTCCTGCGGGTCGAGGTTCGCCACCGACACCGCCCCGTAATCACCCGGGCAGATCGCCTGTTCGGTGGCCATGAGGATATCTACCGCATGGCCGGCCACCGTTACGGAGTCGACGGCCCGGCAGCCGTAGATATCGCGGGCCAGCAGGTAATACGTTACGGGGCCCATGGGGCTGACGGGCAGCTCGGGCCCCTGCCCCAGCCAGTTGCTGAAAAGCGGGTCGAGCGACCAGATAAACTGCTGGGCGGTATTGCTGGTAGCCTGCAACAGGTACTCCTGGCTGCAGATAGCCGTATCGGCCGGCGCTTCCACCCATACGGGCTCCGGCACCAGCACCGTCGCCTGGCGCACCACCTGGCAAAAGCCCTCCGCGTCGGTAATGGTGCAGGTATAAGTGGCCGTCTGGCCGGGTAAAACGTAAGGGTTGGGCTCGTCCAGCACTTCCAGGCCGGGCGCCGGCGCCCAGGAGTAGGTATAATCCGGATTGAAACCGGGGTTCAGGAACATGCCGTCGCCGGGGCATACGGCTACGGTGTCGCCCACCAGCTCGGCATCGATAAGGCGGGCGGGGATACCCTGCAGTACCGTTTTTTCGCAACCATTGGCAGCCGTCACCGTAAGCTCAAGGATGTAGTTGTTGCTGGCGGTAACCACAAAAGTAGGGTTAGGCTCCTGGCTGGCCTGCCCGCCCGGCTGCAGCTCCCAAATCCAGGAAACGAGGCTGGAAACCGTATCGTAACTGAGGTCCGTCACCGCTATGGCCAGCGAATCGGTACAGGAAGTGTAGTCGTATTCGAAGCCGGCGAAGAGGGAGTTCTGTTGCAGGTATACCTGTTGCACGGCCGTATCCTCACAGGGCGAGCCCGGCGCAGCGATCAGCAGCACGGTGTACAGCCCCGTATCGGAAAAGGTGTGCACGGGGTTCGGCAGCGTCGACGTATTGGAAGAAGAGCCGGGGTCGTTGAACTGCCAGATGAAGTTCGTGGCGCCCACACTTTCGTTATGAAAAAAAACAGTAAGGCTTTCGCATTGGATATCCGGAGCGGTAAACGCCGCTGCCGACTCGCCGCAAAGGCCGACATTGTATTGAAAATCCCGCCGCGTGGTGGAGATCAGCTCCCCGTCGCGGTACTCCTCTACGCAGATGCCCACGACGAACTGCCCGATGGTATTGGGCAAGCCGGTCAGCAGGCCGGTATGGGGGTCGATCTGCAGGGCCACGCCCCCCGCCTGGCCGTTCAGCATATTGCTGACGTTATAGGGCGGGTTGATCCAGTTGACAGGCTCATACGGCGGGTTGTTGGGCGGCTGCGGCATAGGGATGTCGGGGTCGGCGCCGGACAGCGGTGTGCAGAGGCGGTAAACAATAGAGTCCCCATCCTGGTCGATGGCCGACTGGTCAAAAACGATGGGTTCGTTGACGCAGATATAGATAGGCGGCCATTGCTGGAATTTGGGGTTGCTGTTGCACTCCTGCAGGGCCTTTTCGGAAATATTCACCCCATAGGTCGCCCCAGTATCCAGCGGATCCGTGATATTGACGATGGTCTGGTTGCGGCAGCAGCGCTGGTAGGCCAGCTGATAACCGCCGGGGATGGGCGGCAGGGTGACGACGGTGCGGTACGTCGTGGTATGCACGCAGACATTGGGCGGCACCACCAGGCATTCGCTGGTCAGCACCGGGCTGAGGGTGTCGTTGTTCATCAGGGGCACGAGCACCTGCTGCAGCAAGACGTTGTTCATGTCGAACACGCCGATGGAGGCCGGGTCGTCAAACCAGGCGTTAGGGTTGCCGTAATAGCAGTCGCGAAAGATGGTCAGCGTGATCTCGTACTGGTTGTTGCCCAGGCAGGTATAGTTCATCTCTCCGCCCACGATATGCGTGGCGCGCGCCATGAACGGCAGGCACAACAGGGCGAGGAGCAGCATTGGAAACCGAAGGTTGAAGGCCGGGTGCTGCTTTGAGGGCAGGCTGCTGCCCGCAGGCATAACCTTCTTTTCCCTTTCCCTGTAAAGAAAGCGAAGGCGAAAGATGCGGGGCAATTGGCGGGAAAAGGTGTCCATCAGGCCGCTATAGGTGAAAAAGGATACAGAAAGGGGAAAGATACGAATTGGAAGGGAAAAAGGGGGCGCGTGGCGGCGCTTGCTTTTTTCCTGTAAAGGTTTGAATTTGTAACGCAAACTAACGTTCTTTGAAAATGATGGCTGTAAAACGTGTTAAAATAACGGCGATTTTTGGCGTGCTTGTTTTGTTACAAAACCACAACCGCCTGGTAGGCAATGTTTTACAAAAAGACCTGTCAGAGTGGTACCTCCAGTTGAAGAAGGATTAAGACTATTATAAATTAAATTCTCTATAGTTTCTTTCGGTGGTCAGAGTGGTACCTCCAGTTGAAGAAGGATTAAGACTACCCCTTCGAGCCGATATTGCCTACGGCTTTCTGGTCAGAGTGGTACCTCCAGTTGAAGAAGGATTAAGACTTACAATGACGGTTCATCACTCCGTCCTTCTACTATTTGTCAGAGTGGTACCTCCAGTTGAAGAAGGATTAAGACCACACCAATGAACACATGTACCATAACTTTCACTTGTCAGAGTGGTACCTCCAGTTGAAGAAGGATTAAGACCTTATCGGTTTAGTAGGTTACATCGTCCATGATTGCGGTCAGAGTGGTACCTCCAGTTGAAGAAGGATTAAGACACAGTCATACAAGTTGTCAATAACCTGTAGCGCCTGTCAGAGTGGTACCTCCAGTTGAAGAAGGATTAAGACCCAGACTCTGGGGCTCGTGGGAGACCACCTGACCGTGTCAGAGTGGTACCTCCAGTTGAAGAAGGATTAAGACATATACATAAGTTGTATTATAAATTAAATTCTCTATAGGTCAGAGTGGTACCTCCAGTTGAAGAAGGATTAAGACTTTTAATAAAACCCCATTTTTCATCAAAGGAAAAGAATTGTCAGAGTGGTACCTCCAGTTGAAGAAGGATTAAGACAATAAAATGACTCCCTACATGAAATGCTTCTGCTTGTCAGAGTGGTACCTCCAGTTGAAGAAGGATTAAGACACTTTGCAACGTCTGCACGATTCATTGGCAACGAGGGTCAGAGTGGTACCTCCAGTTGAAGAAGGATTAAGACGTATACACGCATGTATACCGGGCTCAACAATTGAGGTCAGAGTGGTACCTCCAGTTGAAGAAGGATTAAGACTCTCTTGTTTTATTTGGCATCATTACTATCTCATGTCAGAGTGGTACCTCCAGTTGAAGAAGGATTAAGACTTTTTCTTCACACAGTCCACTCTCAACTGCGGTTTTATGTCAGAGTGGTACCTCCAGTTGAAGAAGGATTAAGACTAGAACAATACGCCCTCGCCACACAGGCGAGAGATTGTCAGAGTGGTACCTCCAGTTGAAGAAGGATTAAGACAACAGGAAAAACAAGCTGAAAAGCTCCGCCCGATATTGTCAGAGTGGTACCTCCAGTTGAAGAAGGATTAAGACTTGAAAAAGCCCCGGTTCCTGGGTTCAGGGCCGGGGCTTTTGGGTTATTTTGTCAGAGTGGTACCTCCAGTTGAAGAAGGATTAAGACATGATTTGATTATTTGATTTGAGCGTCTTATAGACCGTCAGAGTGGTACCTCCAGTTGAAGAAGGATTAAGACATCTCAAAGGCGGGGTGATACCCGTCAAAGAGTGTGGTCAGAGTGGTACCTCCAGTTGAAGAAGGATTAAGACATTGTTGTATATTCTTTCCCGTTGAAGACATAAATGTCAGAGTGGTACCTCCAGTTGAAGAAGGATTAAGACCACCATTGCTCCAGCTCTGGCATGGAGGGCCCCCGATGTCAGAGTGGTACCTCCAGTTGAAGAAGGATTAAGACCCCGATCAAAAAGGTTGGCCGTCTTTTTTCCGGCAAGTCAGAGTGGTACCTCCAGTTGAAGAAGGATTCCCGCTTAAGCCTTTCTAAGTGGCCGGCTCAGGGGTAACTTAACGCCCGGCCACTAAGTGCGGCTAAAAAGCGGGATGTCGCGCTGCGCCAGGGGGGGCTCTCGGCAGCGCTCCATAAGCTTGCTGCTATGGGCCTTCTGGCCGGGGTGTCAAAGCGGCGCCTCCAGTTGAAGATGGATTCCCGCACCAGAACAATTACAGATAGAGAAAGAGCTATTTGTCAAAGCGGCGCCTCCAGTTGAAGATGGATTCCCGCTTAAGCCTTTCCTTACTTCGCTGTACTATGTTTTGTGCATTTGGGGGGGCGGTTCCCCCTTCGGGGGTTAGGGGGCGGCGATGGCAAATGCACAACCCCTCCCGGTTTAGCGGGAAAACCTACTGCCGTTGGGTATAAGCGCCCGGCCCAGAGTAAAGCCCAACAGCCGGCCACTAAGTGTGGTTAAAACGTACCGGCGATCTCCTGATCGGCAGTTAAAAATGCACAACCCCTCCCGGTTTATCGGGAAAACCTACTGCCGTTGGGTATAAGCGCCCGGCCCAGAGTAAAACCCGACAGCCTTGGCTGGATCTTCGGGATACTGCCTCCCATGTATTATGCCTATAAGAACAATAGCTTTCCCACCTGGATGGGTATTAAACTCCTCGATGGCGGCCCTTTCGGCAAACTTGGTATCCAAGCGGCCATCTTGGCTGGATTAATGTATATCATTGTCTGCGCACTTAAACTCCTGGCGGCATACTGGGCCTGGAATTACCGGATGGATGGAGCAGTGCTCGAACTGATCTTGCTATGCCTGAGCGCAATCTTCTGGTATGGGTTCGCGCTTCCCTTCGGCCCTCCGGTTGGAGTAGCACAAGTCATCCTCATCGTCCTGTGCTGGCATAGCCTGCACTAGTGGCCGCCGAAGCAAATACCCACAGGCGCCTCAGCGCTTAACCCCCTGCGTCGTAAAGGAAAGCCCCTGCTGGTCGGAAGTGCCGATCATGACGGCTTCGAAAAGGGGTTCCAGCTGGGGGTCCGGCGTCGCCCAGTCGAAAATGAAATTGGCGCCGGTGCCGCCGGATTTGTCCACAGCGTCGATCACGATCTCGACCGTTTCCATGGGCCTGATGAAGATAGGGTGGCCGAAATACGTCCGGATCAGCTTGCCTTCCGTATTGTAGTAGTCGGCCCGCAGGACGTAGAGCGAGTCCGCCGAACTGATGTTGCGCATGCTTACCGTTACCGTCAGGTTGTAGGTCCGCTTTTCACTCAGCTGATAGATCTCCGAATACACCGACAGGTACGAGCTCTCATAGGCCAGGCTGTCGGCCTCACTCAGCACCGCACGCCGCTTCTCCCAGTTCACCGGGCTGAGGAAACTCGACGTCTTTTCTTCCTGGCAGGCGGTGAGCACCGCCATAAGCAACAATATGGGTAAAAAGTACTTCATGCGTTCTGTGTTATCCTGTAAAGTTAGCATTCCCATGCCGAATAGCAGGGTAAAATAACGCGACAAAGAAAGATGCAATCGATTGCGTCTTTTTAGCCATAAATACTATTTTTAAATTTCATCCGCCGGCGTTAGGCCGGGCAACCCATAACATCCCGTCATGAAAGAAAAACAAGGGGCCCGCTTCCGGAGCGAAGAATGGTTCGGGCAGGCCGACAAGATGGGCTTCGTGCACCGAAGCTGGCTGCGCAACCAGGGACACCCCAGCCACATGTTCCAGGGCAAACCCGTCATCGGGATCTGCAATACCTGGTCGGACCTCACACCCTGCAACGCCCACCTGCGCGACTTCGCCGAGATCGTCAAACGCGGCGTCTACGAAGCCGGCGGCTTCCCTCTGGAATTCCCCGTCATGTCGCTGGGGGAAACGATGATGAAACCCACGACGATGCTGTGGCGCAACCTCGTCAGTATGGACGTGGAAGAGACCATCCGCGCCAACCCGCTCGACGCCGTCGTGCTGCTCACAGGCTGCGACAAAACCACGCCCTCCACCCTGATGGGCGCCTGCAGCGTGGGCCTGCCGACGATCATCGTACCGGGCGGCCCCATGCTCAACGGAAAGTGGCGCGGCCAGGACGTCGGCTCCGGCACCCTGGCCTGGCAGCTCTCCGATGAGCTGAAGACCGGCGACGTGACGCCCGAGGCCCTGCTCGAAGCGGAGTCCTGCATGAGCCGCAGCGCCGGCCATTGCATGACCATGGGCACCGCGTCCTCCATGGCCTGTACCGTGGAAGCCCTGGGGCTGACGCTCCCGGGCGCCGCGGCCATTCCGGCAGTGGATTCCCGTAAAAAGGTAATGGCGCACCTCTCCGGGATGCGGATCGTGGAAATGGCCCGCGAAGGCCTGGCCCTCTCGAAGATACTGACACGCGAAGCTTTTGAAAACGCGATCAAGATCAACGCCGCTGTCGGCGGCTCCACCAACGTCATGATCCACCTCACGGCGATAGCCGGCAGGATAGGCGTCAGCCTCGATATCGACGATTTCGGCCGCCTGGGCAGCCAGATGCCCCTGCTCGTCAACCTCATGCCGGCGGGCCGGTACCTGATGGAGGACTTCTACTATGCCGGCGGCCTGCCGGCGGTTATCCGGGAACTCGGGCAACACCTGCATACCGGCGCCCTCACCGTAAATGGAAAAACCATAGGCGAGAACTGCCGATCAGCAGAATGCTACAACCGCGAAGTGATCGCCCCCCTGGACAGTCCGCTGAAGGAACATGCCGGCATCGCCGTGCTGAAGGGCAACCTCTGCCCGGATGGGGCCGTCATCAAACCTTCGGCGGCTACCGACAGGCTGATGCAGCACACCGGGCGGGCCGTCGTGTTCGAAACGATCGAGGACTACCACAGCAGGGTGGACGACCCGGCCCTCGATATTGACGAAACCTGCGTGATGGTGCTGAAGGGCGTAGGCCCCGTGGGTTATCCCGGCATGCCGGAGGTCGGCAATATGGTGCTGCCCCGCAAGCTCCTGGAAAAAGGCATTAAAGATATGGTCCGCATTTCTGACGGCAGGATGAGCGGGACTGCCTACGGCACGGTAGTCCTCCATATCTCACCGGAGTCGGCCATCGGCGGCAACCTCGCTTTGGTGCAGGATGGCGACCTGATCGCGCTCGACGTGCCCAACAAAAGCCTGGCCCTGCTGGTACCGGAGGAAGAACTGGCGGAAAGGCGGAAGCGGTGGAGCCCGCCGAAGCCTGCATCCGACAGGGGTTACGTCAGCCTTTATATCCAAAATGTCGAACAGGCGGGCCTGGGCTGCGACCTCGGTTTCCTGAAAGGGAGCTCCGGCCACGAAGTTTCCAGAGACCTCCACTAATCCGACGGCCATGATACTGTACAATACCAATAAGGGTGTGCTCATCAGCCACGAAAACCGCTTTTACCTGACAGATGCCGACTGGGACAGCCTGGCCAAAAGCGACGATATTCACGGCGAATGCCTGGCCCTGGCACAGACACTGCAGCCTGTTCCATACGGCCCCACGCTGCTCGAAAACGGCCTCCTCCCGCCCATCGGGTCTCAGGAGGTATGGGCCGCAGGGGTTACGTATTTCAGGAGCCGCGAAGCGCGGATGGAAGAATCCCGGGACGCCGGTGGCGGAGATTTTTACGACAGGGTCTACTATGCCGCCCGCCCGGAACTGTTCTTCAAAAGCCCGCCCTACAGAGTGGCCGGCCACGGGCAGCAGGTGCGCATCCGCAAAGATTCGAAATGGAACGTTCCCGAGCCCGAACTGGCCCTGCTGATCACGCCCGGCGGCAGGATCACCGGTTATACGATCGGCAACGACATGAGCTCGAGGGATATTGAGGGCGAAAACCCGCTCTACCTGCCCCAGGCCAAGAGTTATGACGGCGCTACCGCCTTAGGGCCGGGGGTCCTGGTCTCCAATACGCCTCCTCACCGGCAGTCAGCAATACGCCTGGAGATATACCGGCAGGGGCAACGGGCCTTCGAAGGAACTACGGCCCTCGCACAGATGAAGCGGCAGTTTTCGGAGCTCGCCGAATACCTGTACCGGGAAACGACTTTCCCTCACGGGTGTTACCTCCTGACCGGCACCGGCGTCGTGCCCCCGGATTCCTTTACGCTGGCCCGTGGCGACGAGATCCGCATCTCCATTGACGGGATAGGCACATTGATCAATACCGTAGCATAAAAAAACGACGCGATGAAACTAACGGGCCTCAACTTCATAGGATATAACACTTCGGGCGGCAGCGCCAGCACCTTTAACGCAGTCAACCCCGCGACGCTGGAGCCCCTCGGTACTACGTTCGTAGAAGCCGGGCCAGCGGAAGTGGCCCGGGCTGCTGAGCTGGCCGAGGCTGCATTTCAGCCCTACCGCGCCAAAACGGCCGGTGAGCGGGCGGCATTCCTCGAAGCGATAGCCGAAGAGATCCTCGCATTGGGCGACACCCTTATCAACCGCTGTACGGCAGAAACGGCCCTGCCCGAAGCCCGCCTCATCGGGGAAAGGGGGCGCACGGTGAACCAGCTGAAGTTGTTCGCTGAAGTGGTGCGGGAAGGCTCATGGGCCGATATCCGGATCGATACGGCACAACCAGACAGGGCGCCTGTGCCACGGCCCGACATCCGGCAGATGCAGATACCCATCGGGCCCGTCGGCATCTTTGGGGCCAGTAATTTTCCGCTGGCCTTTTCCGTCGCCGGCGGCGACACCGCTTCCGCGCTGGCGGCAGGCTGCCCGGTTGTCGTGAAGGCCCACCCCCTGCATCCGGGTACATCGGAGCTGGCAGGCCGGGCCATCCTGTCGGCAGCCCGCAAGACGGGTATGCCGGAGGGCGTCTTTTCACTCGTACAGGGCATGTCGAACGAGACAGGTTTGGCCATCGTACAGCACCCCAGGATCATGGCCATAGGCTTTACGGGCTCTTTCAGAGGCGGCAGGGCCATCTTCGACGCTGCCAGCCAGCGCCCGGCGCCGATCCCTGTTTATGCCGAGATGGGCAGCACCAACCCCGTTTTTATATTACCCGGCGCCTTGCGGGCAAATGCGGACAACATCGCAAAAGGATTGCTGGCCTCCCTCTCGCTTGGCGTTGGGCAGTTCTGCACCAACCCGGGGCTATTCATCACGTCAGGGCCCGCCGATACCCGGTTGCTGCTCGGGAAACTCGGAGCGGTTATCGGCCAAACGCAGGCGGGGGTTATGCTGAGTTCCGGCATCCGGAACAATTATGAATCGGGTGTACGGCAATGGAGCGGGTCGCCTGGCGTCTCCCTGGCGCTGGCGGGAAGCCCCGCAAAAGGAGAGAACGGCGCACAAACCAGGGTCTATATCGCCGATGCCGCAGCTTTCATCGCCAACAACAGGCTCTCCGAAGAAGTGTTCGGCCCGGCAGCCTTGTGTATTACCCCTTCCAGCAAGGAGGAGCTGTATGCTTTGGCGGAGGCCCTGGAAGGCCAGCTTACGGCTACGGCCCACGGCACGGTAGCGGAACTGGCGGAATACGCCGGGCTGATGCGCATCCTGGAAAGGAAAGTGGGGCGCCTGGTCTTCAACGGTTATCCCACCGGCGTTGAAGTGTGCTACGCTATGGCCCACGGCGGCCCTTACCCCGCTACAACGGCCCCGCAATCGACCTCTGTCGGAACGGCCGCCATCCGCCGTTTCACCCGGCCGTTGTGTTACCAGGATTTCCCGCAACAGGCCCTGCCCCCCGAACTGGCAGACGGCAACCCGCTGGGCATCTGGCGGTTGGTGAATGGCGAATGGCGCAAAGGGCCGGTATAATAGCAATTACCGAATGTCAAAAGCCACGGTCCGCACCCTTTTCGTCTTTACGCCGGCGATCTCTTCCTCAAGCACCATCGCCTGCGCCTGAGGGCGTTCGAACACTTCCTGCATATTGCGGATGCTGCCCACCGGCACGCCGGCCCCGGCAAAGCGGCGGAGCCATTCCTCGCGGGTTTGCCGGCGGAAAGCAGGCGCCAGGGCTTCCTGCAGCGCTTCGCGGTGTAACACCCGCCGGGTATTGGTGCTGAAGCGCTCGTCGGTGGCGAGCCCGTTTTCTTCCAGGCACTGGCAAAGGCAGCGGAACTGCTGATCGGAGCCGGCGGCAACCACCAGAGGTTTGTCGTCAAGCGCGTAAAAGATATCGCCGTAGGGTGCTATGTTGGGGTGCAGGCTGCCCATCCGCCGGGCGATATGGCCGGCCATGAGCCAGTTGGTGGCCTGGTTGGCCAGGGAAGCGATGGCAGCTTCCAGCAGAGAGGTAGTCACGTAGGCCCCCTGCCCTGTCTGCTGCCGGCGCAGCAGGGCCAGCAGGATGCCCTCTTTCAGCTGATGAGCAGCCAGCAGGTCGATGAGCGCAACGGGCATCTTGGAAGGCTCGCGCCCGGCTTCCCCGCACATGTACAGGAACCCCGCTTCGGCCTGTAACACCACGTCGAATGCAGGCAGCGTTTCCGCCTCGCCGAAGGCGGTCAGCTGCCCATAGACCAGCCGGGGGTTGATACTGCGCAAAGTTTCGTAATCCATACCCAGATGGCGGGCCGAGCTGAGCTTGTAATTACTGATGAGCACGTCGGCATCACCGATCAGCCGATAGGCTTCTCCCCTGCCCTCTTCGGTGCTCAGGTCGAGCAACCGCACCTGCTTGTGGTAATTTGCTGCGCAATAGTAGGCGGAAATGGGAGACCCCATGTCTTCTGTGGGGAGTTTCCAGCAGCGGGTCACGTCGCCGCCGGTGCGCGGGTTTTCAACCTTCACCACCTCGGCGCCCAGTTCGGCAAAGAACATGCCTACCGCCGGGCCGGCGAGCACGCTGGCGAGCTCTACCACCTTGAGCCCTTCGAAAAAGGAAGATACGGCCATTGTTGTCTTTGTTTATGGCGAAATAATCAGGTAATTTCTCTACTTTTAGTAGTAGTGTTTAAAAAATAAGTCCATCGGAAAACCAAAGGTATAATCTAATCCCGCAATGAAGATCCTCTCCGCACCCCAGATCAGGGCCCTCGACGCTTACACCATTGAAAACGAACCTGTTTCATCCATCAAACTGATGGAGCGCGCCGCTCTGGCCTTTACGCAGTGGTTCACCGAACTGTTTCCCGGCGTACAGCGCCCGGTGCACATCTTCTGCGGCGTTGGCAACAACGGAGGCGACGGCCTGGCGGTGGCCCGTTTGCTGCACCATCACGGATATGAGGTGTCGGCCTACTTGTGCCAGATCAGCGAACATACTTCCGAAGATCTCAGGGCCAACCTGGAACGGCTGCCCGGTTTCGGCGCGGTGCCGGCCCACGGCATCGCCAAAGGCGCCCCGCTGCCAGTGCTGCCGGAAGAGGCGGTCGTTATCGACGCCATCTTCGGTTCCGGCCTCAACCGGCCGGTGGCCGGGTACTGGGGCGAGCTGATAGAACACCTCAACGCGCTTCCGAACACGCGGGTGTCCATCGACGTACCTTCGGGCCTTTTTATCGATGCGCCCAGTACCGGCATTGTCTTTCAGGCAGGCCATACCCTGAGCTTCGAATTGCCCAAGCTCGCTTTTTTCTTTCCGGAAAACCAGCTCAGCGCCGGCGAATGGGCCGTGCGCAGCATAGGCCTGCACCCGGATGCCCTGGCCAAAGTGCAAACGCCTTTTTATTACCTCGATGAGGCCATGGCCCGCAGGTTGCTCAGAAAGCGGCACAAGTACGACCACAAAGGCACTTTCGGCCATGCGCTGCTCGTGATGGGCAGTTACGGTAAAGTTGGCGCAGCGATACTGGCCAGCCGCGGATGCCTGCGCGCCGGCGCCGGGCTGGTGACCGTCCACGCTCCCCGCTGTGCCTACGAGATCCTGCAGATCAGCGTGCCGGAGGCTATGGCCAGCATCGACCGGCACCAGTACTACTTCTCCGAAGTGCCCGAACTGGGCGCGTATTCCGCCATCGGCGTGGGCTGTGGGCTCGACAAAAAGAAGAGCAGCCGGGAAGCATTGCTGGAACTTATACAGGCCGCCGGCAAACCCATGGTGATCGACGCCGATGCTATCAACATCCTCGGCAAGCACCACGAATGGCTTGGGCTCATCCCAAAAGGGAGCATCCTGACGCCACACCCCAAAGAGTTCGAACGCCTGTTCGGCCCCAGCGCCAACAGCTTCGAACGCAACGCCCTGCAACGCGAAAAGGCCATGGAGCTGGGCATCCACATCGTGCTGAAGGGCGCCCACACCTGTATCGCAGCACCCGGCGGCGACTGCTATTTCAACGCTACGGGCAACCCCGGCATGGCCACCGGCGGTAGCGGTGATGTGCTCACCGGCATCATCACCGGCCTGCTGGCGCAGCACTACCCTCCCCTCGACGCCGCCCTGCTCGGCGTTTACGTCCACGGGCTGGCCGGCGATATCGCCGCAGCCGAACTGGAACACGAAAGCCTGGTTGCCGGAGACCTCGTCCGGTTCCTGGGCAAAGCTTTCCACCAGCTACGCCTTAAATTGTAGCCAAAAAACCATAAGGGGCCGGAGAAAATAATATTTTAAAAAAATGACAAAATGTTTACATTTTCTATATTTTTGCCCTTAAATTTATGCGACAAGGCATATAAAAATGCCGATTCTAAACCACCAGCTTCAAAGTTTCCCTAACATATCCCGCCCAGTAAAAAGGCTATAAGTAATGTTTAAAAATAAATTGAAGGCACAGTACAACTAAGGTAGTGGCCAGGTGTTTTCAAGCGATTTGAGTTTTGTATTCGTTCATTCATTAACTTTCAGGCTATCAAAGCTTTATCCGTTTCAACCGAAAAGAGGCGCATTACGTTCATCGACCTGCTTCGCGCCTATGCTATCCTGATGATGCTGCAGGGGCATTTCACGGACACTCTCCTCGATGTAGCTTACCGTGACCCCGCCAACCCGATCTATTCCACCTGGTCCTTCATGCGCGGCATGACGGCGCCGATCTTTTTCTTTGCCAGCGGGCTGATCTTTGTTTTCCTGCTGCTGCGCGACGGCCGCCCGTTCCGCGAGAACGAGCGGGTAAAGAAAGGCCTCCGGCGCGGTATTTCCCTCATCTTTATCGGGTATATCCTCCGGATGAGTTTTCCGCGCCTGCTGCACCTGAAGTTCTACAACGGCCTTATCGCCGTCGATGTGCTGCATTGCATCGGGCTTGCCTTGCTGGTGCTCATCTTCACTTATCTGGTGAGCCGCCGCCTCAACCTCTCTTTTCCCGTAATGCTGGGCCTGGGTGGCGCGCTGGTGTTCTTTTTCGAACCGGGCATTAAAGCTGCCAACTGGGATAGCGTACCGCTATTGTTCCGAAACTACCTGACGCGGGATTACGGCTCGGTGTTTACACCTGTCCCCTGGGTAGGGTATTCCATGTTGGGCGGGGTGTTGGGTTACATCCTCCACCGCAGGCCCCAGCTCGCCTTCGGGCAATGGCTGCCGCTGGCGCTGGTAGCGGCCGGCATACTGATGCACTTCCAGTCCGACAAGATACTGCTGAACCTGTACAACCTCACCGGGCTGGAGAATTTCCGCGCGCATGCGTACAACAACTACCTCCTGTTTCGCCTGGGCCACGTTTTCCTGGCGGTCGCTGTCTTTATCTGGATCGCCCAGCTTTGGAAGAACATCCCCAAATTGCTGCTGAGGGTCGGCAGCGAGACACTGGTGATCTATGAGGTTCACTTCGTGCTGCTGTACAGCACCTGGTTCGGCATAGGGCTGTCCACTTTCTGGTACCGCAGCCTCACGCCCTGGCAAACCGTCATCGGTGCGGCCCTGTTCGAGTTATTCTTCATCCTGATGATCGCCAATATCGACATGATCCGCTCCTTCAACTGGAAGTGGGTAAGGCAAAATGCCCCCCTTGCCCTGTCCTGGGTTCAGGCTAAAGCCATTGTAGTATGGAGGGTGGCCAGGGCCAAGGCCGTGCGTTTGTACAACCGCCTGGCCTACGGGCTCCAGAAGGCCAAAGCCAACGGCTAACCATTCGGTTTACCGTTGACTTGCCCCCCTTTTGATAACCGGCCTGGAGGGCCATGCCCTCCGCCGGTTATTTTTTTACTCCACACAAGCGCTCAATCTTTAAAGCCGTACTTCACGGCCGCATTGAGGTTATAGAACGTAAA
Source organism: Lewinellaceae bacterium (assembly GCA_020636255.1). GTDB lineage: Bacteria > Bacteroidota > Bacteroidia > Chitinophagales > Saprospiraceae > JACJYE01. Next base: position 55,223 of record JACJYE010000017.1, on the reverse strand, counting down.
GGCCCACTTATCCGCCTGCTCGTCGATGACCATGGAGATGGGCTTGCCGGCGCCGTGGCCGGCCTTGGTCTCGATGCGGATGATCACGGGGTTATCGCATCCCTGCGTTTCCTGAAGGCGGGCGGCAAACTTAAAAGAATGCGCCGGCACCACCCGGTCGTCGTGGTCAGCGGTGGTGACCAGCGTAGCGGGATAGCAGGTGCCTTCTTTCAGGTTGTGATAAGGCGAATACCCCAGCAGGTACTGGAACATCTCCGGGCTGTCGTCGGAAGTGCCGTAATCGTAAGCCCAGCCGGCGCCGGCGGTAAATTTATGGTACCGCAGCATATCCATCACGCCGACGGCAGGCAGCGCTACTTTCATCAGGCCCGGCCGCTGGGCCATGACGGCGCCGACGAGCAGGCCGCCGTTCGAGCCGCCGGAAATGGCGAGGTTCTCGGACGAGGTATAGCCCTCGCTGATGAGGTATTCCGCCGCAGCGATGAAATCGTCGAAAACGTTCTGCTTGTTCATTTTGGTGCCGGCGAGGTGCCATTCCTCCCCGTATTCCCCGCCGCCGCGCAGGTTGGGCACGGCATATACGCCGCCGTTCTCCAGCCAGACGATGTTGCTGGAGCTGAAATATGGCGTCAGGTTGACGCTGAAGCCGCCATAACCGTAAAGCATAGTGGGGTTCTGCCCGTCCAGCACCAGGCCCTTTTTGTACGTGATCATCATCGGGATCTTCGTGCCGTCTTTGGAGGCATAGAACACCTGCTTCGATTCGTATTCGGCGGGGTCGAACTTCACGCCGCTGGCCTTGTAAAGGGTGGACGCACCGGTTTCCACATCATAGGCATAGATGTTGCCGGGGTTGATGTAGCTGGTAAAGGTGTAATAAAGCGTCTTTTCCTCCCATTTGCCGCCCAGCCCGGCAGCAGAACCCTGCCCGGGTAATGCGATGGCCCTGACGAGCTTACCGTCGAGCCCTACCTGCTCTACAGCCGAGAGAGCATCCTTGAGGTAATTGGCAAAAAAGTACCCGCCGCCGGTATTGACATTGAGCACCTCTTTCCGTTCGGGGATGACATCCACCCAGTTCTCAGGGCCGGGGTTTGAGGCATTCACCTGCACAAGGCGATTATTGGGCGCGTTGAGGTTCGTTTGGATATACAGCACATCGCCTTCGGTGTGCACCACGTTGTTGTCGCTGTCGAAGTTAGCCACCACAGGAACGATAGGCGAACCGGGAACCGACAGGTCTTTGATATATAGTTCATTGCCCGTAGTAGATACGGCGGCGCCGACCACCAGCCAGCGCTCGTCTTCCGATACGCTGCCGAATATGTAACGCCGGGGCGTTTGCTGCCCGCCGAAAACGAGGGCGTCTTCCGACTGCGGTGTGCCCAGCTTGTGAAAATACAGCTTGTGGTACTGGGTCAGGCCCGAAAGCTCGCTGCCTTCCAGAGGTTTGTCATACGAGCTGTAATAAAAGCCTTCCTTGCCTTTCCAGGACAGGCCCGAGAACTTGACATCTTTCAGCGTGTCTTCTATGACCGCTTTGGTCTCCGCGTCGATGACGATGACCTTACGCCAGTCGGAGCCGCCCTCCGATATCTGGTACGCGGCCAGGCTGCCGTCTTTGGTGAATTCGAGGCCGGCCAGGGAAGTGGTGCCGTCGGGTGAGAACTTGTTGGGGTCGAGGAAGGCCTCCGGCTCGCCGTCTCCTTTCTGGCGGTAGAGCACCGACTGGTTCTGCAGGCCGTCGTTCTTGAAGAAATAGGTGTACTGCCCTTCTTTGAAAGGCGCGCTGTAGCGCTCGTAGTTCAGCAGTTCCTCCAGGCGTTTACGGATCGATTCCCGGAATGGGATCTTTTCCAGATAGCCGAATGTCGCTTCATTCTGGGCCTTTACCCAGTCTCCCACCTCGGCGGCCGTATCCACCTCCAGCCAGCGGAAGGGGTCGGCCAGCTCCTGGCCGAAATAATTATCGCTGACATCGCCTTTTTTTGTCTCCGGGTAATTGACCTTCATAACGGGGTAATGTTCATGCCCGTTGCCAGCTTCCTTACCACAGGCGCTGAGCAGGGCGATCAATGGAATAAATAAAAATATCCTCTTCATAGTTTTTGTTTTAGTCATAATCAAAAGATCTCCGAATGCAATTTAGGGGGTTTAAAACTAAGAAATGCCGGGCGAAAGCTCCATTCCTTTCAGGGGAACATATTGCTAATTTGGCCGAAACGCCCTTCACCGGCCTCGCTGCTATCCGCGGGCCAGCGGGCTTTTCAAGCCACCTGCCCTACAGCACTTTGGCGGGGGGCTTTTTTAACCCCCCATTTTTTCGTTATTTGGCCCATCGATCGCCAAAACACGAAGTATGAATAAAAGATCAGCATGCCTGCTCCTCGCCCTGGGCATCGGGGCCACCCTCCTGGCTCAGGACAAAAAGGAAGAAAAGTGGGACGTCAACAACCCACCGGGCGAATATAAGGAAGTGGAGCTCAACTTCAACGAGGGCACCTGGATGAACCTCGACGTCAGCCCCGATGGCCGAACCATCGCTTTTGACCTGCTGGGGGATATCTATACTATGCCGATCAGCGGCGGCAAGGCGCAAATACTGCGCCAGGGGCTGGCCTGGGAATCACAACCCCGTTTCAGCCCCGATGGCAGCAAGATACTCTTCACCAGCGATGCCGGCGGCGGCGACAACATCTGGGTGATGGACGCCAATGGGGAAAATGCCCGCCAGGTGGCCAAAGAGAGCTTCCGCCTGCTCAACAACCCGGCCTGGATGCCCGACGGGCAGTACTTCATTGCCCGCAAACACTTCACCTCCCAGCGGTCGCTGGGCGCCGGGGAGATGTGGATGTACCACATCAGCGGCGGCGAAGGGCTGCAGCTCACCGAGCGCAAGAACGACCAGCAGGACGTCAACGAGCCGTCGGTTGCTCCCGACGGGCGTTATGTTTACTTTTCCGAGGATATGTACCCCGGCGGCGCCTTCCAGTACAATAAAGACCCCAACAGCCAGATCTATGCCATACGACGCTACGACCGGGAGAAAGGCGAGGTGAAGAACATCATCGGCGGCCCGGGCGGCGCCTGCCGCCCGCAGGTGTCCAACGACGGCCGGAAGCTGGCCTTCGTACGCCGTATCCGCACCAAATCCGTGCTATTTATCCACGACCTGGCCACGGGCCAGAACTTCCCCCTCTTCGACGGCCTGAGTAAAGACCAGCAGGAAGCCTGGGCGATCTTCGGAGCATATACCGGCTTTGACTGGACGCCCGACGACAAGTTCATCGTCATCTGGGGGCAGGGCAAGATATGGAAAGTGGCCGTGCCTACCGGCGAGGCTGCCGAGATTCCCTTCCAGGCCTCGGCTAAACACCGGTTCCAGGAAACCGTACACTTCGACAACAAGGCCTTCCAGGAGCAGTTCACCTGCAACGTCATCCGCCATGCCGTCACTTCGCCGGATGAAAAAACGCTGGTTTTCAGTGCGGTGGGCGCACTCTGGAAAAAGGCGCTGCCCGACGGGCAACCTACCCGCCTGACGGATGGCGCCGACTTCGAGTTCGAACCTTCGTTCTCCCCCGACGGCAAAGAGATCGCCTACGTCACCTGGAATGACGAGGCCATGGGCGCCATCTGGCGGATGAACCTGGCCTCCGGGCAGAAAAAACGCCTGACGAACGATAAAGGCATATACCGCACGCCCGTTTTTTCGCCCGACGGCAAACAGGTCGCCTATCAGAAAGAAGGGGGCAACGGGCACCAGGGTTATGCTTTCTGTGAAGAGCCCGGCATTTATACCATGCCGGCGGAAGGCGGAACGGCGAAGCTGGTTACGCCCAAAGGAGAATACCCTGTGTTCAGCGCCGATGGGCAGCATATCTTCTTCCAGGCGGGGGGCTACCTCTTCGGCAGCATCACCAAGTCCTACTACAGCATCAAAACTGACGGCAGCGACGAGAAGAAGCTGTTCGAAGGCAAATACGCCCAGCGCTTCGTGCCCAGCCCCGACAACAAGTGGGTGGCCTGGTCGGAGCTGTTCAAGGTATACATCGCTCCGCTGCCTGTGACGGGCAAAACCGTTGGGCTGACAGCTGGCACCAAGGCCGTGCCGGTGGCGCAGGTGGCCCGCGATGCCGGCATCAACATCCATTGGTCGAAAGACAGCAAAAAGCTGTTCTGGATGCTGGGCGACGAATACTTCTCCGACGAGTTGACGGAACGCTTCAAATTCCTGGAAGGCGCCCGCGACAGCCTGCCGCCCATGGACTCCACCGGCCTGCACGTGAATCTGGCGCTGACAGCCGACAAGCCGCAAGGCCTGCTCGCCTTCACCAATGCGCGGATCATCACCATGGAAGGCGATGAGGTGATCGAGAACGGCACCCTGCTCGTCGACGGCAACCTGATCCGCGCCCTTGGGCCCTCAGTATCCGTCCGCGTCCCTCAAGGCGCTACTGTAATCGACTGCAGCGGCAAGACCATCATGCCGGGCCTGGTGGATGTGCACGGCCACCTGGGAGACTTCCGCTACGGGCTCAGCCCGCAACAGAACTGGTATTATTACGCCAATCTGGCCTATGGCGTCACTACGGCCCACGACCCATCCTCCAACTCGGAGATGATCTTTTCGCATTCGGAGATGATCAAGGCGGGCAAGATGGTAGGGCCCCGGCTCTTTTCAACCGGCACCATCCTCTATGGCGCCGATGGCGACTTCAAAGCCGTGGTCAACAACCTGGATGACGCCCGCTCTGCCATACGGCGCACCAAAGCATACGGCGCCTTTTCCGTAAAAAGCTACAACCAGCCCCGGCGCGAGCAGCGCCAGCAGATCATCCAGGCTGCACGCGAATTGGGTATACTCGTCGTGCCCGAAGGAGGGTCGTTCTTCTACCACAACATGAGCATGGTGGCCGATGGCCATACCGGCATCGAGCACAACATCCCGGTGGCGCCCCTATACGACGACGTCATCCAGTTCTGGCGCCAAACCCAGGCGCACAACACCCCTACCCTGATCGTGAACTACGGTAGCCTGAACGGGGAGTACTACTGGTACCAGCACACCAACGTATGGGAAAAGGAACGGCTGCTGCACTTCACGCCCCGCTCCATCATCGACGCCAGGGCCCGCCACCGCACCATGGCGCCGGAGGAAGAATACGAGAACGGCCACATCCTGACTTCCCGCTCGCTGAAAAAGCTACAGGATGCAGGCGTCGACATCAACCTGGGCTCCCATGGGCAGCTCCAGGGCCTGGGCGCCCACTGGGAACTGTGGATGCTGCAGCAGGGCGGCATGAGCAACCTCCAGGCGCTGCGCTGCGCTACAATCAACGGCGCCAGCTACCTCGGCATGGATACCCAGATCGGCTCCCTGAAAGCCGGTAAGCTGGCCGACCTGCTCGTGCTCGACAAAAACCCGCTGGAAGATATCCGCAACTCTGAATCCATCCGCTATACGATGGTGAACGGCCGCCTGTACGACGCGGATACGATGAACGAGATCGGCAATTACGACAAAAAACGCCACAAGTTCTTCTTCGAGCAACCCGGCAGCGGCAACGCATGGCCCCTCCTGACGGACGGCCAGGGGATCATGCCGACACAGTGCGCCTGCCAACGGTGAGGTATGAATTTACGTAGTTGTGTTCACTGGCGCTTTTTGTACGACATGCTCAGTATCATTCCCACGAGGGAAGGTGAAATGCGGTTGATGGCCGAAAGCAGCAGCCCCAGGCTTGAGAAGGTAGATCTGTAGATGCGTTTTTCGGCCATCCGGATGATGCGGCGCGCGGCCTTTCCGACGGGTTCCACTTTCACGTTCTCGCGCTTGGGCAGGGCCACCAGGGAGCCATCGGTATTGTACACCATTTTGCCGGGTTCATTTTCTGTAAAACCGACATAGGCGATCCCGACGTGGACGCCCGTACCGCCCAGTTCTATTTTCAGCGATTGCGCCAGAGCGGTGAGCGCCATCTTGGAGGCGCTGTACATGCTGAAATTGGGCAGCCCGTAAATACCGGCCAGGCTGGAGATAAACAGAACGCTGCCGCCCGTTTTCTTCAGGTGTGGTATAGCAGCCTGAGTGGGGTATACGCAACCCAGGATGTTCACCTCGATAATACGGCGGGCAGCGTCAGGGTCTGCGTGTTCGACCTCACCCTCCAGCGACAGCCCTGCGTTGTTGATCAGGATGTCGAGCCGGCCGTAGGCCTTTAGGGTTTCGTCCACCAGTTTCCGGCAATCCTCAAAAACCGATACGTCGCCCGCTACGGCCACTGCGTCAAAACCCTTTTCCCGCAATGCCTGCCGCGTTTCCAATAAGCGGGCCTCGTTGCGCCCGTTGATGACGACCCTGGCGCCCTTTAATGCCAGCCCGTGGGCCAGCGCCTTGCCGATGCCGCGGCTCGAACCGGTCACCACAGCGACCTTACCTTCCAGTGTTTTGTTCATAAAGCTCGTATTCAGCAATAACCATTAGATCTAAACCAATCGAAGGCCTCGCGGATAGCCACCCGGATGTCCGTCTGAGGCATTCCCAGCTCGGCCACGGCCTTGCGCGGCGAGTAATACTGGCCGTCGCAGGCCACGACGGCCATGGGGTAACTCAGCTTGGGCGTTATCCCCAGTACGTTGCCCATAAAGGAGCCCGCCAGGCCTACGGCCTTGAGCAGTGCAGCAGGCGCCTGTAACCTGGGCGCCACCGACTTCAGCTCATCAGCGATGATGGCCGTGATCTCGCTGTAGCTCAGATTCTGGTGGCCGGCGATATAACACTCCCCCAGCCTGCCCATCGTCAGCGCATTGGTGGCTGCGACGGCTACGTCTTTCACGTGCACGAAATTTTTCCCTCCCGGCGCCACGGCCGGCAGCTTACCCTGATAGGCCGCGATGATCATCGCACCGGAGCCTGGTTTGGAATCGTGCGGGCCGAACATAAAGGTCGGGGCCACCACGATGGCCGGGAAGCCTGTTTCGCGGTATGCCTGCAATACGAATTGCTGGCCGTCGTACTTGGAGTCTACGTAATCCAGCCCATACCTGTGTCCGGTGAACGGGCTCGATTCATCGCCCGGCTTGTCTTTGGGCCCTATGCCAAAGGAACTGCCCGAACCTACATGCACGAAGCGTTTGGCCTTCCAGGCGCGGGCCGCCGAAACCAGGTTTTTCGTCCCGTCGATGTTTATGGCGCGTGTTTTTTCCGAGCGGCTGGGCCAAACATTGGTGTCGGCAGCGGCATGGATCACGGCATCGCAGCCCTCCATCGCATCGTTTACTTCCTCCGGGTTGAGGATGTTGCCGTAAAAACGGCCCACATCCAGGCCATCCAACGCTTTTGAGGGGCTGCCGGGCAGCAGGAAGGCCTTCGCCTCATGGCCTCGCTCCAGCACCTCTCTGACGATATGGCTTCCCAACATGCCGTCGGCGCCGGTAATGAATATTTTCATACTGATCGCAGTTTATCTAATGTTCATTGTTTTGCTGCATGCTCATCGCCGGCGCCCAAAAACCAGTTCATCTGGTTATCCTGGATAGTTGCATCGTAACGCGGGTTTTTGAACGCGATATGCACCAGCTGTGTCGTCCAGTCGTCGGGCCTGGCATCGGCACTGCCCGCTTCATCATCCAGCGGGATGCCCCGGCGCCGGGAAGTGCTGGGCGGCGGCGCCAGCTCGGGCATCAGCAGGGGCGGCACTTCGATATTCTCCTGCGTGCTGACGATGAGCTGGAACCACAGGTGGGTTTCAGCCTGGTTGTAGTCAAATATCTGCTGCTCCACGTTAAAAGGGATCACGCCGCCACGATGGGCAAAAATAGTAACGGTTTCTCCTTTTTTGATCAAGTCCACCGGCTTTTCCATCAGGCCGGCATTACTTTCGAAATTGATGGTCAGGAACAGCAGGCTGAAATACAGATCCTGTCCGAAGTTGTTGGCCAGCTCTACCTTCAGCCGCGCTCCATAAGTATTTTGGGGCGGTTTCCACGTCAGGCCGTCAACCGCCGCGCCTTTCTCCTGGTAAGGCAGGGCCACCCACTGGCCGTCTTTTTCATAGGCCACCTTCACTTCGACAGGCGGCTTTTTGAACAAATGCACGCTGGCGTTGTGCAGCCTGCGCACAAACTCCCAGTTGGCGATGTGTTCCAGCTGGCGAATGGCCTGCGCCATGGCCTTTTCTTCACCAAGAGTAGTTACATCAGCCAGTGCCGCCTGCGGGTAACAGGCCTGAAAGGCAGGCGTGATATATAGTTTGCCGTGGCGGTTGTGCAGCACGTAATCGGCCTCCGCTTCGTATTCCGCAAGCTGAATGCGCGCGCTATGTTCTTTGAGTTTCGACAACAGTTTGCCGTGAAGGCCTTCGTTGCCTTCCGCATCCGCTACCTGCACCCTGAGGGGATAGGAGGCCGACACCTCGCAGGGATAGGCCTTGTTTTTGTCGAGCCTCGCATGGACTTCAGGTTCGACGTCGAGGAAAGCGACATTGGGCTCCAGTTCGCGGATGGTGGGCGCTTCCCATTTCCCGCCTTCTACCTTCATGCGCAGCCTGGCATCCCGGGAAATGCCGTGCATCGCCCCGGCGTCGAGCAGCCAGCCTTTGGCCGGGCTGAAGGATACGAGCCCCTGCAGGCGCCCCGCTGCATCGGCTTTGCGGCCCAGGAAGCCGGAGTACATCAGGCCGGGGTCGCCGCCCTGTACATACAGTTGCGGGTTTTGCTGGTATTGGTGGCGGATGTAGTTCGACACCAGGCTATGCAGCGAAGCGTAACTGATGCTACCGCCGGTGCGCCTGAGCACGGCGAGCAGGTTTTTGGTGAACAGCCCTTCCGCTCTGACCTCCAGCGCCGGCTGCCTGTCGAGCGAAGCCGCCATCTGGATGTGCCGGCCTTCGGGCAGGAGTTCAGCTATGGGCCTGGTGGCGAAATCTTCTTTGGTGAACTGGCCGGCAAAGAGGAAATCGCTCCAGGAACGTTGCGGGAACACTTTGGTGAAGCGCTTCTGACGGGCGGCAGGTGCTTTTTCCATAAAGGCAGCCGAACGCGTATTATCGCCCGAATGGCAACAATCGAAAATCGTGAGGATATGCGGGGGCTCCCCTTTCGGATGCCCCGGCGTTCCATTGGCCAGCTCACCGATGAGGTAACGCAGTTCTTTATCGGCCATCAGTACGGCGCCGGTGTCGGGATCGTAACAGGCGATCGTTTCCAGGCATTGGTCCGATTCGTTGGGCCAGGCCATGGCGTCGGCCCATTCCTGTGCGCCATGGCCGGAAAAGTAGAAAAGGGCCGCTTCACCGGCCTTTGCCCGGGCAAGGTGCGTGCGAAAACCGCCGGCTATCGCGCTTTTGGTTGCCTGTTCGTTAAACAGAGTGAGCGGTTCCACGTCCAATGCCTCGTCTTTTTGCAGGTAGGCCAGTATATTTTGGGCGTCGTTAACGCAACCGGAGAGGGGAGCTGCAGGGTAGTCGTCGATGCCAACGGCCAGGACGAATACTTTGGTTTTGTTTGCCATAGTGCGTGGTTTTTGGGTTTGCCGTAAAGAAAGGGTTTTCCACTATAAAATAGGATAATAATGGGGAAGCAGTATAAAAAAAATGCGCGTATGATTACTTTTAGAGCTTGTTTGGAGGCCATGCTTCTCTGATTTCCTACCCAAAAACTACCCCTTGAGATCAAATGGGTAACATACACAAAATAAGTTCGACGATTTTGTGATGCGGCGTAGGCCGGAAGTTTTAGAAAAAATAAACAAATATGAATAGGCTGTTTATTCGGCGTATTGCCCAGGGCCTGCTTATCCTGTGGGCCGCGTTTCAGTTCACTGCTCTCAGCGCGCAGGATTTCATGATGCAAGGCTGGTATTGGGACTATCCCAAACCAGGATGTAATGGCGTCAGCGCCGCCTCTCCAAGCTGGGCGGCCACCCTGCGCGGCCTGGCCGACAACAACCAGCTCAACGGCTTCACCTACCTCTGGCTGCCACCGTTCTCGCGTGCCAGTTTCGGCAACTGCTCCAACGGTTACGACCCGAAGGACCTCTACGACCTGGGAGAATACGGGCTGGGGGCCACCGGCTTCGGCACCCGGCCGGAAGTCAACCTGCTCATCAGCGCTCTGAATGCCAAAGGCATACAGGGCGTGGCCGATGTGGTGTATAACCACCGCGATGGCGGCAATGCCGAGCCCAACTCCGCCGTCAAAGCGTATATCGAACAGTTTATGTCTACAGGAAAGAACCCCTTTCCTTCCGACCGGTTTCGCTGTTACCTGCCCGTCGGCGACGGCAGCAGCTATGGCGCGGGCGATTATTACTTCAAGATCAGCTCCAAAACCGGGGGCTTCGGCTCCACTTATGGATACAAGGTTTATATGAATACGCTGGGCAACGCAGGTGAGCCATTTCAGGGCACCACCAATGAAGTGGAGCCCAACGGTGGCGGTGACTGCAACCAGGGCAACAACGACATCATCCTCAACCAGGATATGCAGGCCTACCTGGGTTCGTATAACAGCTGCAATACCGACGAGTTTCACCTCAACCTCAGCGCCAGCAAGATACTATCCGGCGGCGACCGCCTCACCATCTATCTCAACAACATCGCCGGCGGGTATTCCGACCACCGCATTTACGGCATCTGGTACGATCCGGAAGGCCCCGCCCCGGGCTTTAACGTCAATATGGCCGACCTGGTGTATGAGACCTATACCGACTTTACCAATATGCCTTCCAACCAGGGGGAGATGAACTTCGAATATTTCAAACCCAACAGCAACAACGCCGCTACTACTTACCTGGCCGGCGACTGGGACTGGCTGTGGTTCTTTTACGATTACGACCAGTTCCAGCCTCAGACGGCGAATGCGCTTTCCGACTGGACGGAATGGCTGTGGGACAATGTAGGCATACGCGGATTCCGCATGGATGCCGTCAAGCACTTCACGCCTGGCCTGCCCAACGCTATCATGAACAATCTGAAAAACGCCGGGAAAACGCCCGGCATGGTGGTAGGCGAGTTCTACGATGCTAACCCCACCACGCTGAACAACTGGGTGACGCAGGCCCAGAGCGGCCTTACGGGCGTTCAGATGCGCGCTTTCGACTTCGCCCTGCGCGAAGCGCTCAAGAGCGCAACCAATCTGCAGATCGACGTGCGCGATGTGTTCTCTTCCGGCATGGTGGAAGCTGTCGGCGCCAATGCGCACAATGTGGTGACCTTTCTGAATAACCACGATTTCAGGAGCGCCGGCGATTATATTGCCGACCCGCTGTTAGCTTATGTATACCTGTTCACCAATAACCAGGTGGGACTGCCCTGCGTGTTCTATCCCGACTATTTCGGCATCAACCTTGGGTACGCCCAGCCCCCGGCGCTGAAAACCCAGATCGACGCCCTGATCAACCTGCATTCCACCTATATTTACAACGCCTCGGATGTGCGGTACCTCAACCGGCATGGCACAACCTACCAGAGTAACTTCATCAGCGGTTATACCCAGAATACGCTGTTCTACCAGATCAATGACGGCCCTACCGGCCAGAAGATACTGGTGGTGATCAACTTCGCCAATGTCTCCCTGAAAATGGACCACCAGGCCGACGCAGCGCCTGGTACGGCATTTGCCAAAATAATGGGCACGACGAACGGCACCGATGCGCCTGTAGTGGGTGTCAGCAGCCCGCCGCCGGGTAACGTCCCGAATTACGTTTATCTCGACATCCCTGCCCGCAGTTACGCTATTTTTGTCGAAACCGGTGTGCTGCCTGTGGAACTGCTGTCCTTCGACGTATACCGCAAAGGCGCCGGCGCCCGCCTCGAATGGGCTACTGCAGGCGAAGAACATTTTGACGCTTTCGAGGTGGAGCGCTCCCGCGACGGCCGGCAGTTCCACCAAATTGGCCGGGTGGAAGGAAAAGGGCTTACCGGCATCGGCAGCAGTTATGCTTACACCGATAATGGCCTGTGGCAAAACGGGCTGTATTATTACCGACTAAAAATGGTGGATGCCGACGGTAGTTTCGAGTATAGCCCCATCCGAACGGTAGAGGCCGCTTTCGCGGTTGAAACGCTGGCCGCCATCCCCAACCCTGCCCGGGAGGAAGCCTTGCTGCAATGGGCCGGCGCCAGCGAGGGTACCGCAACACTGAGCGTCTACAGCATACTGGGCGAGCTCACCTACCGGCAGCCCATTGAAACGCACAACGGCGCGAACCAGTTCAGGCTTGGGTTGTCGGGCCGGAAGCCAGGGCTCTACCTGATCGAGATCCAGGGGCCGGATGGACAGATATGGGCTGGTAGCCTTATGGTTCAGTAAGGGGCATAGTGCATAAGTTTTTTATCCCGATGAAGCCCGGTGGGCCGAGTCGGGAGGGCATGGGAACAGGAAGAATTTGTATTTCATTGAAAACTGAAAGTTCCGAAACTTTGTTTTACCTTTGGCTCTAAGGCGAACCAAAAGCCAGAAACATGCAATCAGCACGGAAGATCGAAACCATTCTCCAGGATAAAACACTAGAAGCCCCGCTCCGGCAGGCCGCCGAGAAGGTATTTGAAGGCCAGCGCATTACCGAATCGGAGGGCCTTTACCTTTTTGAAAAAGGCGAGCTGGCCTACCTGGGCGCTCTCGCCAACTTCATACGGGAGCAAAAACATGGCGGGCGCACCTATTTCAACCGGAATTTCCACATCGAGCCTACCAACGTCTGCCTTTACACCTGCTCTTTTTGCTCTTATTCCCGCCTGATCAAAAAGCGGGAAGAAGGCTGGGAATACAGCATGGATGACATTATGGAGATCGTCAGGAAGTATGACGGCGAGCCCGTAACGGAAGTCCACATCGTGGGTGGCGTGCTGCCGCAATACGACGTCGGTTTTTATTCGGAGCTCTTCCGCCGCATTAAGGCCCACAGGCCGGAATTGCACATCAAGGCCCTGACGCCGGTCGAATACCACTACATCTTCAAAAAGGAAAAGATCAGTTACGAGCAAGGCATGCGCCTGATGAAGGAGGCCGGCCTGGACAGCATGCCAGGCGGCGGCGCCGAGATATTCCACCCTGAGATACGGGAAAAGATCGCCGGCGGCAAATGCACAGGCGAGCAGTGGTTACGCATCCACGAGATCTGGCATGAACTGGGGATGCGCTCCAATGCCACCATGCTCTACGGGCATATCGAGGAATACCGCCACCGCATTCACCACCTGGAGCAGCTCCGTCAATTGCAGGACAAGGCCGGCGGTTTCCAAACCTTTATCCCGCTGAAGTTCCGCAACAAGGACAACGAGATGTCCCACCTGCCGGAAGCCACCGTCATCGAAGACCTGCGCAACTACGCCATCAGCCGCATCTACCTCGACAACTTTGACCATATAAAGGCCTACTGGCCTATGATCGGCCGCAACGTCGCCCAGCTTTCCCTGGCCTTCGGTGTCGACGATATCGACGGCACCATTGATGATACGACCAAGATATACTCCATGGCCGGCTCTGAAGAGCAGTCCCCTGCCTTGAGTACCCGCGAACTCGTCAACCTGATCCGGCGGGTGGGCAGGCAGGCCATAGAGCGGGATACGCTGTACAATGTGATAGAGGATTATACAGATCACGAATTTGAAGAAGACCAGGCATTCAAGGGCTATACGGCCCTGCCGGTGGTAAACAAGAACTAATGGACAAGCTGGTCTATATCGTCAGGCACGGAGAAACGGAATACAACCGCCTGGGTATCGTTCAGGGACAAGGCGTAGATACATCGCTCAACGAACGCGGTTTGCAGCAGGCCAACGCCTTTTTCGAGCACTACCGGCACGAGCCTTTCGACCTGCTGCTGACCTCCAGCCTGCGGCGCACGCACGAAACAATGCACTCATTCATAAAGCAGGGCCTGCCCTGGGAGCAGTACCCTGAGATCAACGAGATCAGCTGGGGCACCCACGAAGGCAGGCACAGCACTCCCGAGATGCGCGCAGAATACCGCCATACGGTCGAACAGTGGAACCAGGGCAACTTCCTGGCCCGGCTGGGCGACGGTGAAAATGCCGAAGAGCTATCCAGCCGCCTGAGCCGCTTTGTCGGGCGCCTGAAGCAACGCACGGAAAAACACATCCTGGTGTGCTCGCACGGCCGGGCGATGCGCTGTCTCGCCTGCCTGATGCTTGACGTGCCCATCCAGCAAATGGACAAATACAAACACCATAATACCGGCCTTTACCTGTTCCGCTTCCAGAAAGGCCGTTTTTTGCTCGAACGGGAAAACGACATCCGGCATCTGGAAGCTGCCGGCCTGGAAATGGGTTCCTGAATACAGCCGCGCCACATCGCAAGATCGTAGAACCTGTTTTTTGATTGTCCTTAACCAGAAAACTCAAGAGGTGAGAAAACTTAAAGTAACCGCCGTTAGTTACCTGAATACCAAGCCTTTATTGTATGGTATCTTACAAAGCCCTATAGCTGCCGAGATCGACCTGAAGCTGGAGATCCCTTCGGACTGTGCCCGGCGGCTCAGCAGCGGCGACGCCGACCTGGGCCTCGTACCGGTAGCCGTCATCCCCGAGCTGGAGACGCCGCATATCATCTCCGATTTCTGCATCGGTACGGTTGGAGCCGTCAAGACTGTAGCGCTCTTCAGCGAGCGCCCCCTGAATGAAGTAGATGCCATTTATCTCGACCACCACTCCCGGACCTCCGTTGAGCTGGTAAAACTGCTGCTGCGCAACTACTGGAAGCTCAGCCCCCTGCTGCTCCCCGCACAGGACGGCTATATCAGCCAGATCGGCGGCGCCACAGCAGGCCTCGTCATCGGAGACCGCACCATAGGGCTCGACAGCCGCTTTCCTTACGTTTATGACCTCGGTGAAGCCTGGATGGCCTATACCGGCCTGCCCTTCGTCTTCGCCGCATGGGTGAGCAACCGCCCCCTTGACCCCGCATTCGTTGCGGCATTGAACCACGCCATGGAGCGCGGCATTGGCCAGATCCCGCAACTTATGTACATCCTGCCATCCCCCCACCCCGACTTCGACCTCCGCGAATATTACACCCGTTATATCAGCTACCAGCTCGACGCCCCCAAACGCAAAGCGCTGGCCCGCTTTCTGGCCGCCATCAGCGCAAAAGCTCCGGTAGGGTTGTTATAAAACATAAACAGGCCAAGTATCATGTTACATCATGCCTTTACCCTACTGCTCACCCTGGCCCTCGCCTCATCTGCAGGCCGGGCACAGGGCGTTCAAACTAAAACCGCTAAAACTGCTATACCTGGCGTAGAAGAACATGCCGATACAAAGCTCGATACCGCCACCCTGGGTGGCGGGTGTTTCTGGTGTGTGGAAGCCATCTACCAGGACGTCAGGGGTGTCGTTAATGTCGTATCGGGTTATTCCGGAGGCACAGCGGAAACAGCCGATTACGAAACCGTATGCAGGGGGCGCACCGATCATGCCGAAGTCGTGCAAGCCACCTTCGACCCCAAAGTGATCGCTTATGAAGAGATACTGGAGATATTCTGGGCCACCCACGACCCTACCACCAAAAACCGGCAGGGCAATGATGTAGGGCGCCAGTACCGCTCGGTTATTTTTTACCACAACGACGAACAGAAGGCCATCGCTGAGCGGTCGAAAGCGGAAGTGGCGCCACAACTCTGGAAAAAAAGGATCGTCACCGAGATCAGCCCGTTCACCGGATTCTGGGTGGCGGAAGACTACCACCAGGACTATTACAACAAGGTCGGGGTGCGCAATCCCTACTGCACTTTCGTTATTACGCCCAAGGTGGAGAAATTCAGAAAGGCCTTCAAAGATAAGCTCAAAGACTGACCCTGGCGCACTGCCGGCAGCCGCTCTGAAAGCAGCCCGGAACACGCTTGTTCTTTAGGGCTCTTTTTTTGGAAATATGTAAACAAATATTACCTTAGGCCTCTGAATTTAACAACCGTTAGCGATTCAATACTATGAAGTTTGCCATCCCAAGGGAGCGCGATGATACGCGCGTTGCGCTCGTTCCCGAGGTTGCCGGGAAAGTAAAGGCCTTAGGCCTTGATATCCTCATTGAGCAGGGCGCCGGTGCTTCAGCTTATTATACCGATGAGGACTACGCATCGGTAGCCACGGTAACCAGCCGCCAGGAGGTACTCCAGCAGGCTGACATCCTGCTCAGCATCAACCCGCTTCCAGATGAAGAACTCAAGCAGCTCAAAAAGGGCGCTATCGTCATCTCGGAATTCCGGCCCTTTTTCGACAAAGAGGTAACGGATAAGCTACGCAAAATGGAGCTTCGCGGCGTGAGCATGGATATGATCCCGCGCACGACGCTGGCACAGGCGATGGACGTACTGTCGTCGATGGCCTCTATAGCCGGCTACAAGGCCGTGCTGGAAGCTGCCCGCCACCTCCCCCGCTACTTTCCTATGATGATCACGGCTGCCGGTAGCCTCCGCCCGGCCAAAGTGCTGGTACTGGGCG
This sequence comes from Lewinellaceae bacterium, assembly GCA_020636255.1. Lineage (GTDB taxonomy): Bacteria > Bacteroidota > Bacteroidia > Chitinophagales > Saprospiraceae > JACJYE01. The sequence continues at coordinate 38,760 of JACJYE010000017.1, read as the reverse complement.
CCGGCGTGGCAGGCCTGCAGGCCATCGCTACGGCGCGCCGCCTCGGCGCTATGGTGGAAGCCTCCGATACGCGCCTGGCCGCCAAAGAAGAGGTGGAAAGCCTTGGCGCCAAATTCGTGATGGTGGAGGGCGCCCGCGACGATTCCGGCGCCGGCGGTTACGCTGTCGAGCAAAGCGAAGAGTTCCTGCAGCGGCAGCGCGCTGAAGTGCAGGCAAGGGCGGCAAAATCGGATGTGATCATCACCACAGCTCAGGTGCGCGGCCGTAAAGCCCCCCTCCTGCTGCCCAAAGAAACGGTTGAACAGATGCGGCGCGGCTCCGTTATCATCGACCTGGCAGCCTCTACCGGCGGCAACTGCGAACTGACGCAGGATAACAAGGTCGTCGAACACAACGGCATCATCATCGTCGGCAACTCCAACCTGGCCGGGCTGATGCCGCAGGACGCCAGCGTGCTGTATTCCAACAACGTGCTCAACTTCCTGAAGACGTTCATCAAGGACGGCCAGCTCAACGTCGATATGGGCAACGAGATCATACGGGGCGCCTTCTTCACGGAAGAAGCTCCTGCCGAAGGGCAGGGGTAATAAGCTGCCCCTGTAGGACAGATTTTATGCAAACAAAAATAACAAGCGGTATGGATGGTTTCATTCAGTTTTTCGAGGAGTACCAACTCCTCATCTACCTGCTGGTTTTCACCATCATTCTCGGCTTCGAAGTCATTTCCAAGGTGCCGACCGTCCTGCACACGCCATTGATGTCGGGCGCCAACGCCATCAGCGGCGTGGTCGTGATCGGCGGCATCCTGCTGGTGCGGCAGGCCGAATCCGGGGATTATTTCTCCCTGGGCCTGGGCCTCTTTGGCATCATTATGGGCATGATCAACGCCACCGGCGGCTTCGCCGTGACGGATCGCATGCTGGAAATGTTCAAGAAGAAAAAGAAGAAATAAACCATGGATATTAAGTTCCTGACCGACATAGGCTTCCTGATCGGCTCCATAGGCTTCGTGTGGGGCCTTAAGCTACTCAGCTCGCCCGATAGCGCACGGCGCGGCAACGCCATCGCCAGTATAGGTATGGCCGTAGCGATCATCTCTATCTTATTCGCGCCGCTGGACAAAGGCGACAACAACTACCTGTGGGTCATCGGCGGCCTGGCCGTCGGCGCCGTCGTCGGCTATATCATGGCCATAAGGGTAAAAATGACCGCCATGCCGCAAATGGTGTCCATCTTCAACGGCCTGGGCGGCGCCTGTGCCGTGCTGATCGGCATGGTGGAGCTGCGGCACTTCTACAGCGGCACTACCGCTATGACCGGCGGGCAGATCGCCATCTCCTTATCGGCCTTGTTCATCGGGGGCATCGCCTTTACCGGTAGCATCCTTGCCTGGTTCAAACTGGAAGAATGGATTCGCGATAACGCGCTGGTCCTGCCCAAACACTCCATTTTTAATATGGTGCTGCTGGCCGTTATTCTGGCCCTGGGCATCTACGTCTACATCCAGGACGTTGATGCAGGCATCGGGCTGGCCGCTATCTTCATGCTGCTGTCGCTCGTTTACGGCGTCTCCTTTGTGGTGCCCATCGGCGGGGCCGATATGCCGGTGGTCATTTCCCTGCTTAACTCCTTTTCGGGGCTTTCCGCAGCTTCTGCCGGCCTCATTTACGGCAACAACTTCATGCTGGTCGGCGGCATCCTCGTCGGTGCTTCCGGCACCATTCTGACCGTGCTGATGTGCAACGCCATGAACCGCTCGCTGCTGAACGTGCTCATCGGCGGCTTCGGCGGCGGCGGAACCAGCACTGCCAAAAAAGGAACGGGCGACCTGGTAGTAAAGGAAGTGTCCCTCAACGACGCAGCTATTCAGCTCTACTATTCCGGTTCGGTGGTCATCGTCCCGGGTTACGGCCTGGCCGTAGCACAGGCACAGAAGGTGTGTAAGGAGATCGACGACCTGCTGGAATCGAATGGAGTAGACGTGAAATACGCCATCCACCCCGTCGCCGGCCGTATGCCTGGCCACATGAACGTGCTGCTGGCCGAAGCTGACGTCCCCTACCCCAAACTGCTGGACCTGGAAGACGCCAACGACGCCCTGAAAAATACGGATATCGCCGTGATCGTAGGCGCCAACGACGTGGTCAACCCCTCTGCGCTCGACGACCCGGGCAGCCCCATCTACGGCATGCCCGTGCTGCGGGTATGGGACGCCAAAAACGTCATCGTGCTCAAGCGAAGCATGCGCTCCGGTTATGCGGGCATCGAAAACCCGCTTTTCTTCCACGAACGCACCCGCATGCTCTTCGGAGACGCTAAGGATACCCTCTCCAAACTGGTAAGCGAGATCAAGAACCTCTGATCCGTTGCAGCGGAACCCTTTCCCTTGATTGTGTCATGCCTGAAAAGGTTCCGCTGCCTTTTTATGCGAGGAGGCCGGATTTGATAGCTTGAAGGCCGGCCTCCTAACATGCGCTTAACATCCCTCACTTCATGCGTGCCCTCTTATGCGCTTTTCCATCATCACTATCCTGTCCTACGCCTTTTTTTTGCTTCTGCCGGCCACCGGTTATGCACAGAAGATCGAGCAGGAACGCCGGGTGGTAAAAGAAAAGGTATCCCTGTCAATACGGAAAGCGCTCGAAAAGGATTATAGCGGCCACAAGCGGATGCGCTACTATGAAGAGCGCAATGAAACGGGCCGGTTCTTCGAAGCCAAGTTCTGCTACCAAAGATCCCGCTATAGCGTAAAGTACGATACCCTGGGGCATCTGGTAGAGGTGGAACGGAAAATCAGGTTGCGCCAGATCCCGGCTCCTGCCTACGGGAAGATAAGTGAATACTTCCAGGAACATTTCCAGAGATATTCTGTGCGTAAAGTCCAGGAACGCCTGTACAGGGGCAACCTCATCGGCTATGAGGCCGAATTGCAGGGAAAAACGGCTGAAGGCATGGGTTACTTCGAGGTACAATTCGATACCTCCGGGCAGTTGGAGCGCATACGCCCGATCATTCAAACACCACAGGACTTTATCTTTTTCTAGGTGATATGAAGCATGTGCCAATATTGTTGTTCACGGCTTTCTGCCTGATACCCCTCCTGCCGGCCGCCCAAAGCCTCACTACGGGCGAATGGCTGCCCCAGCTCAGCTATTCAAACAGCCTTAATAACAGGTTTAGTGGAAACCTGAACACCTTCATGGAGATCCAGAACCTGGAAAAAACACCCGGTTCCCAAGCAACATACGGTTTTTCACCCCAAACTTTCAATATTCAGGCAGGGCTGGCCTATCAGTGGACGACCGCCCTGAACCTGTCACTAGCTTATCAGTTTGGGTGGCGGAGCTTGGATGAAGCGGAAAGGGATGTGGAACACCGCCTGATGCAACAGATCACCGGCACATACAGTTTCGGTAAATACCGGCTACGGAGTAGACTGCGTGCCGAACAGCGTTTTTTCCGGCAGAACGGCTATGCGCCGCCGGTACATCGCTGGCGCCTCCGCCCCAGTATTGATTTCCCCCTACAGGGTGAGCGCCTTGACCTTGGCGAAGCTTACCTCAATACACAATGGGAAGTGTTAGCCAATATTTTTGAGCCCAGGGGCCTGCATCTGGCCGAGCAACGCCTCTACAGCGGTATCGGCTGGCTGTTATCCAGGCACTTTCGCCTGGAAACGGGGTTGGAATACCGTTCCCGGCCTACTGATGCTTCGGGATTTCGCCGCAGGGCCTTCCTGAGAATGGCCGCCACGCTCAGATAATCTCCTACATCGATATACTCCCTTCCCGAAAGGCCGTAGAACCGATCACCGCATTGATGACATAGGGGATGCCCTGATCCATGCTGGCTATCGCCCGGCCCATTGCTGCTTCAAAACCGGGCAGGGTATCCACCCGCTCGCCGGCAGCGCCGAAAGCCCGGGCCACTTCCTGGTAGTCCGACCTGGGCAGCACGGTGGCCGTATCCTTACCGAGCAGGCTTACCTGGTCGCGGGCGATCTGTTCCCACGAGCCGTTGTTCCCGATGATGGCGCACACTTTCAGCCCGTATTTGCGAAAGGTATCGAATTCCATCAGGCTATAGGCGGCGCTCCCGTCACCGTATATGATCCAGATATAATCATCGGGGTGGTGAAGCGCTGCACCCAGGGCGAAGCCGCCGCCGACGCCCAGGGTGCCGAAAGCACCGGGGTCGAGCCAGCCCAGCGGTTTCCTCGGGCGAAGGGTATAAGAAGCCGTAGCGGCAAAATCGCCGCCGTCGGCGATGAGCACGGAATTGCCGGGGATGCGTTTTTCCATTTGCTGGAAAAGCGCCACGGGGTTTATCCCTTGTACGCCTTGTGCGGCCATCTTTCCGATCTCCGCCTCCCGCTCTGCCTCGCGCTGGCCCAGCTTTTCCTTCCAGGGCTCCCAGCCCGGCATAGTAGCTGTATCCTCTGCCAGAGCGATGAGGAACCGCCCCGGGCAGGCCAGGAGCGCCTTTTCGGCCGATAGGTTCTTTCGCAGCTCCGCCCGGCTCCGGCTTACCGCTATCTTACGGGCCCGGCGGCCGAGCTGGCGGCCGTAGTCGAGCCGAAAATCGACGGGCACGCCGCACAACAGGATGCAGTCGGCTTCCCTGAGGGCCTTACGCCGCTGATGGCGATATTGCACCGAGCTGGTATGCCCTGCCAGCCCTCGCGCCATACCGCTAAGGTATACGGGAATGCCGAGTTTTTGTACGGCAGCCGAAAGCAGGTGGCTCTCCTGAGGGCGCATCATCGCGCCGCTGCTGATGATGGCCACCGGCCGCTCGGCCTCCTGCAGGGCCCGGCGTACAGCTTGAAGCTGGCCGGTTGTAAACCCGGGAGCAGTAGCCCCATCAGGTGGTGAAGGCCGATATTGCCCTGCCCCTCTGAACAGGCCTTCGACATGGCGGTTGATATACCATTGCAGGGCTTTTTCGCCCAGCGACCTGGCGCCGGTGTTTTTCATGCCGTACCATTCCCGGACGGTCTTTTCCTCGTACAGCAGGTCGACCGGCAGCTCAACGAAAACCGGGCCGGGGACGCCGCTGAGCGCCAAACGCATGGCTTTGTCCAGCAGCGGCCCGATATCTTTTTGCCGGCGGGCGCGGGCCAGCCATTTGACGTGTGGGCGCACCAGGGCCTTCTGGTCGATGTCCTGAAGCGCACCCCTGCCCCGCAGCAGGGTCGCCGTGGCCCCACCCAGCAACAACAGGGGCGACTGGGCCATCTGCGCATTCTTCAAAGCCGTTATAGCGTTCGTAACGCCCGGGCCGGCGGTGACCGCCGCCACACCCGGAATGCCCGTCAGCCGCCCGATGGCATCAGCAGCAAAAACCGCGGAAGCTTCATCGCGGACGTCGAACACCCGGATGCCCGCTTTTTCCGCTTCGACATAAATGGGCGCGATATGCCCTCCGCAGAGGGTGAAAAGCTGTTCAACGCCGTACAGCTTTAATACGTTTGCGATGATCTGGCCTCCGTTCATTGGCCCGTTTTTTAGTATTTTCGTAACTATTCAGCATGCGGCCTAAAATGCTCCTGAAGCAAAATTTTGTAGGATTTTTTATTGTCTAACCCCTTCTCATTCCCCTTGAAAGGGGAAGGGCGGATTACAAAATTTTGCTTCAGGGCGTAAATTACCATGATGCTGATAGTTACGTATTTTCTAAAAGTCCAGGGGGCGGCCGCCCGTTTTCAACCCGATTTCCAAATCTTCCGGTTGTAGTTTTTCCTGTCCGTACGCTCGATATAGGCTTCTACCAGCGCCTCGCGCTCGGATTGAGGCAGCGGGTTGTTCGGCCCGTAAAGGCCGGCTTGCAGGCGCTGGCGCATCGCTTCGAACAACACGACGGCACAGGCTACAGAGATATTGAGGCTACGGCCCATGCCCATTTGCGGGATCACCAGGTTGCCATCGGCATAGGCCAGGGAGGCCTCCGATACGCCATCGTGTTCATTGCCGAAAAGCAGTGCCGTCGATTGAGTAAGGCCGAGGCTGTACAGGGAATGTGCTGTTTCGCCGAGATGGGTGGCCCATAGTTTGTCGTACTTACTTTTTACATGCCGGAAACAGGCCTCAGGGTCGGTATAAAAATGGATATCCATCCATTTCTGGGCGCCACGGGAAGCGCGCTTGCCCAGTTCCAGGCGGTCGAGGTCGAGCTGGCTCTCGGTATAGAGAACAAAGGCTTCCATGATGCCCACGGCATCACACGAACGCAATACCGCCCCGATATTATGCGGGTCGTGAACGTTCTCCAAAACAACCGTCAGGCAAGGTTGCCGGCGCGCCGCCACCTCCCTGAACCTGTCTAACCTTTCTTGCGTCATCTTCCTGCTTTATGTTGCAGCCGCCTAACGAGCGGCCCGGTGCCATCAATCTGCAGGCTGGAAGAAATAATCTTTGAATTCCAGAATATTGACGAATTTATTTTCAAAACGCTCGATCCTGGTGTTCTCCCTGCCTGCCGACTGCGGTGGCGACACCCGTTCGAAGTCGAAGCGGGTGTGTAGCATCTGGGCGGGGTCCCGCTCCAGCCCGTACTGGAATTTCGTACCGTATTTGCTGATCATACGCCCAAAGTACAGGGCTATGTCATAACCTTCGAAAGCTTCCTCGCCCGGAGGAACGCCATAGCGGTCATAAAACCGGCGGCGGAAGAACTGGATATCGTCGTCATAAGGGTCGATATAGCTGTCGCTGCTGACGTGCACATTAAGGCTTTCGTACAACTCAAAGTCGATGCGCTCGTAGCGCATCCATTGCGGCATCCCGTATACGGCCACGTAATTATCCATCGTTTTTACCGCCTTCAAATGGCTGAGGAAAGAATATACGAAAGTCTCGCTGGAGAATGAAGGCAGGATAAAGACGGTGGTGTCGCCCGGGTGCAGGAAAGGCACGAGATTGATGTTCTGATAATTTTCCGATTTCTCATCCACCACGTATTCCCGGAATTTTACCGAGTCGTTGCGAACACCCGCGATGCGATAGTTCTCCTCCTGAAAATAGATGAAACGCGACTTCTCAGCATCTTTTTCCCTGGCGACAAGCACGATCTGGCCGGGGCGGTAGTGGCGGCGGACGTTTTGCGTGATAGCGATACAGTGCGACTCCAGCGTAGGGCTCACCTGGATGTAGTTGGGGTTGTCGGTAGAAACATCCGAAGCGGCACTGTGGGGCGAAACAAAGGTGATGTCGTTGCGCTTGGCGAAGTTGGCCACCAATTCTACATTTTCTTTGCGGTAGGGCCCCAGGATGAGGTGTGCGTCGAGCAGCTCAGACCGGCCGGTGAGCAGGCGCGACACATCGCGGCTGTTGGCCTTGCTGTCCATAACCGTCACGTTCAGCTTTACGCCTTCGTCATTGAGCTGGTCCAGTGCCATGCGCATGCCGCCATAGAAATTGAGCGCCCAGGAGGCATTCTCGGGCATCTCACTGCTGGCGGCATTGAAGCGGTCGGTGAGGAAGGGCAGTATAACCGCAACGTTGTAGGCCGTATAGAATTCCGACCCGTAATCACCGCGCCCGGTGAGCTGCGGCGTATTCGCATCCTGTTCCTGCGCGAAGGCAGCGGCCTCCGATTTGATGGGGGGCAGCGAATCCGTAGAGATGTCTCTCCAGCGGATGGTATCCATACTTTCTACCGGCGTCTGTTCGACCACGACCAGGGTCCCTGTTTCCGGGTCGTAGACCTTCTTACCGGGGATCGGGTCCAGTTCATTCCCTACTTTGTCCTTTTTTTCGTCCGTTTCCGCTTTGCGGAAAAGTGCACAGGAAGGAAGCAGGACAAGGGCCATGCAGATAGCCAGCAGTCTATTCCCATTCAATAGTGGCCGGCGGCTTGGTGCTGATATCATAAACGACTCTGTTTATTCCTTTTACATTGTTGATGATCTCGCTGGATACGGTGGCCAGAAAGTCATGTGGCAGGCGGCTCCACTCGGCCGTCATCCCGTCCAGGGAATTCACAGCCCGCAGCGCTACGGTCTGCTCATAGGTTCGTTCATCTCCCATCACGCCGACGGATTGCACCGGTAGCAGTATGGCGCCTGCCTGCCATACTTCATCATACAACCCGAACTTTTTCAGGTTGTCGATATAAATGGCATCGGCTTCCTGAAGCAGGGCCACCTTTTCGGGTGTCACTTCCCCGAGGATGCGGATACCCAGCCCGGGCCCCGGGAAAGGATGTCGGCCCAGTATCTCCCGGGGAATGCCGAGTTCGAGGCCCACTTTCCGGACTTCGTCTTTAAAAAGCATGCGCAGCGGCTCTACGATCTTGAGTTTGAGCACATCCGGCAGCCCGCCCACATTGTGGTGCGACTTGATGGTAACGCTGGGCCCGTGCACGGAGACGGACTCGATGACGTCGGGGTATATCGTGCCCTGCCCCAGCCAATGGATCGCCCGGTCCTGCTCTTCCAGCTGAAGGGCTTTCTGTTCGAAGACTTCGATGAATACCCTTCCGATCACCTTGCGCTTATCCTCGGGTTTGGAAACTCCTTTGAGTTCCCGGTAGAATTCGTTCCTGGCGTCTACGCCCACTACATTCAGGCCCAGGTCCTGGTAGGAATGCAACACGTCCTCAAATTCGTTCTTCCGGAGCAGGCCGTTATCCACGAAGATACAAATTAACTGGTCTCCAATGGCATGGTGCAGTAAAGTTGCGGCCACCGTCGAATCCACGCCGCCCGACAGGCCCATCAGGACGTGCTCTACGCCGATCTGCTGGCGCAGCTCTTCCACTGTATGCTCCACAAAGGACGCCGGCGTCCACTCGCTGTGGCAACCTGCTATATCCTTAACGAAATTGCGTAGCAGGGCCATGCCGTCGAGGCTGTGCGAGACTTCCGGGTGGAACTGTATGCAGTACACGGGCTGTGGGAAGAGGCCTTCCCGGGCCCGAAAGGCCGCCACTTCGATGCTCTCCGTGCCGGCCAGTAATTCGAAGTTCTCCGGGATCTTCATAATGGTATCGCCATGGGACATCCACACCTGTGAATCCCGGGGGATATCCCGGAGGAAGGGGTCCTCTTTATGGATGCGGCTCAGGCGCGCCTTGCCATACTCGCGCTTCAGCGAACGCTCCACTTTGCCGCCGTAGTGCTGAGCGATATACTGGGCCCCATAACAGATACCCAGCACCGGCCGTTGGCCGACGAGCTGCTCCAGGCCGGTGCGCAGTGCATTCTCGTCTGTCACGGAAAACGGGCTGCCCGACAGGATGATGCCTTTGATGCTCTCATCTATTTCGGGGATCTTGTTGTAGGGGACGATTTCGCTGTAAACATTGAGCTCGCGTATGCGCCTGGCGATCAGTTGCGTGTATTGCGAGCCGAAGTCGAGGATAAGGATCTTTTCGCTCATGGCGCAAATATATCCAATTTGGAGAGGATTTTGTGCTTTTGACGTCGCGGTGTACGAAGAGTTCTCGCGGGGATGTAAGGAGGTATGGGTGTAAAAACAGAGCTGCGCTATCTGGAAACGTCGCCCAGGCAGCGCAGCTCTGTTTATCATTGTTAGATCACCTGATATTGAGCAGTGTTCAATAAATAAGTTCTCCGATGGAGATTTTTTGATGCTACTTAATCCAGGTAGATATCAAATTCCACGCGACGGTTCTGTTCCCGTCCCGAAGCGTATTTGTTGTTGGCGATGGGGCGGCTTTCACCATAACCGGTGAACGACAGCCTGCCTGCACTGATGCCCTGGCTGACGATATAATCGTAACAGGCTTTTGCCCGGGCCTCTGAGAGCTTCTGGTTGGCATCGGCCTCGCCTGTGCTGTCGGTATGGCCATTGATGCGGAGCTTGTAGTCCGGGTAGCGCTTCAGGATGTCCACCACCTGGTTGAGGATGGTGTAGGAATCCTGGCGCAGTGTGGCCTTGGCGGTCTCGAACTGAACGGCCTTCATGGCAAAGGTCAGCACCTGCTTATCTTCCTCTTTGATCTCCGGGCAGCCCCGGTTCGAGGCCGGCCCGGCAGTCGTCGGGCAGCGGTCGTCGGGGTCGGCAATGCCATCGCCATCGGTATCGGGGCAGCCGGCAAAGGTGACGGTGCCGGGGCTGTCCGGACAGCGGTCCCTGGCATCGGTGATGCCGTCATTGTCGCGGTCGGGGCAGCCGTTGAGCGCTGCCACCCCTTTCTGGTTGGGGCAGTCGTCTTTAGAATCTTCAATGCCGTCGCCATCGGCGTCAGGTATGGGGCAGCCGTTGTGGGAAGCCGGGCCGGCTTCATCCGGGCAATCGTCCCTGGCATCGGTGATGCCGTCGCCGTCGCGGTCGGGGCAGCCTTTAAGCGCAGCGATACCGGCAACCGTAGGGCAGTCGTCTTCGCCGTCGGTAATGCCGTCGCCATCGGTATCGGGGCAACCGTTGAATTTAGCCAGGCCGGCAACGGTGGGGCACAGGTCATTGGCATCGGGGATGCCGTCGCCATCCATATCCGTGATCCTGGGTGGAGCGGGCGTGCCTTTACCCAGGAATAACAGGACGCCGGCGCCGATCTGCAGGTTGTCGCGCAGGTCTTCCAGGCCCAGGCGGTATTCGCCTTTCAGCGACAGGTAGGCATTCGGGTCGAGCTGGAAGTTGAGCCCGAGGCCCAGGGGAACCGAAAAGTTAACATCTTCCCACCCTTCCACATTGCCGCCAAAGCCGCCGAAGAGGTAGGGATAGAGCAGGCCGTCGCCTTTGGAAAGTTTCAGCTGCAGCAGCAGGTCGAGGCTGGAAACGGCCTGTTCGGTGTAATTGCCCAGCTCATCCGTCGGCAGTTTACCTTTATACGTTTTAAAGGGCAGCGCCAGGTTGAGGGCATTGTTCAGGTGGCGTGCATACTCGATCTCGATACCGCCGCCAATTTGGTCACCATCCCATTTATCGGTTACGGGCCAGATGTGGTTGGGCATTACCACCCGCAGGCCTAAGGCGTTCTTTGAACCGGAATTCTGAGCTGACAGAGAAATCAGGGCCAGGAATGTAAAGCCCAGCGAAAGCAGGATTCTTTTTTCCATGATCGTAAAGTTGGTTATGTCGATGACTCATGTTTGATCATTAATTGGGACGGAATATAAGAAAAGAGTAACACCATCGCAGTAAAAAAAACGTGCAATTGTGACGTAACAACAAGGGCGAATTTCTGGTTATTCCTGAAGCCCGCGGCCTGTTTTCTGGATCTTGCCTTCTTTGTGCAGCTGTTTCATCAGGCGGTCGAGAATGCCATTGATAAAGTCCTTGCTCTTGTCGGTGCTGTAGAGCTTGGAGATCTCGACGAACTCGTTGAGCGTAACCTTGGTGGGTATGGAGGGAAAGTCCATCAGCTCGCAGAGGGCCATTTTGAGAAGGATCATATCGATGACGGCTACGCGGTCGGCATCCCAGTTGCGCAGCGTGGGTTCGATGATGCCGAGCAGATCCTCATCCGACTCGCAGGCTTTGCGCAGCAGCTTTTCGCCGAACTCCTCGACGGCCTCGGCGCTGGGCTGGTACTCCTCGAAGAAATCAGCCTCTGCGGGCAGGGCCTTGATGGTCTTTTTGATGGCCCCGACGATCAGCGACTTGTCATCGATCCAGTTGGCGTAGTTATCTTCCAGGAATTCGTCATATCCCTCGTTGGCGATGAGGTGTTTGAAAAGAGAGAGCAGGATATTTCGGTGGCCCTCCTCGCTGTTGTCATCCTGCATAATGTAATCCCGGTACTCGTCGCCTTTGGCAAAATCTGTGTAGAACAGGCGGATATTATCGCTGTCAAAACGGTGGGTGAGCTTGTATTTTTTGAACTGCAGCTGCAGGCCTTCGTTGTTCTGCAGGGAAAGCATGAGCGGGTTTTCCACCAGCTTGGCCGTAAACTGCTTGTCTTCTTCGGAAGGCAGGAGCTTGGCGCTCTTTTTTGCGGCATCCAGCCTGGCGTAACCCGCGATGCGCATCAGGCTGAGCAGGCAGAACAGATAGAGCTCGAAGGATTTGTCGACATTTGCCCGATAGCGGTTGACAATGTCGTTTACCCCCAGCTTGCTATCCCGGCTCATGGAATACAGCATCTGCATTACTTTAATGCGGACGTTCCTTCTACTCAGCATGTTTTCAAAAATTCCCTAATGGTTCAGTGTGCAAATATACTCCTTTCGTTAAGGTTTCCAAATGAACTATTTCATATACGTGCTTTTGATCTCTTCAAATGACGGCAATTGTTTGTAATGCCATTTCATAATGACCGCTCCGTTCTTCAGGAGCACGACCCCCGGGTTCGACCTGATGATGGTCTTCAGCAGGATGTCGTCGGCGGTGTAGAAGGGATAATCGCTTTCCGTAGCGGCCCTGAAGCTCTCCAGTTTTTCCGGTTCGGCAAAAGCCGTAATAGCAAAGGAGCTATAGCCCGCTTCCTCTGCCGCTTTCAGCACCGGGTTGACGACGCCGATCCAGGGGGCGAGGTGATGCTGGTTCCAGGTATAGGCTTTTTTCGGCACCTGTTTTTTATCCACCCTGTCGATCCGCTGCACCAGTTTGATGCTGTCACCCACGGCTACCGTATCCACGGCATAGATGGTGTCTACGACCAGTTCGTTGACGACGTCCTCCTTGTCGGCGTAAAGCTTATAGGCGATGATCATAAAGCTGTAGTCCGGGTTGGACAACACTTCTTCGGCAACGTCCATCCCTTCGCCTGCGCTGGCCTCGAAATCACTCACCTTGGTGTGTTCGACGAAATGCACGGTGGTATCGCCTTCCAGCTTCCAGTGTTCTTTGACGTAACGGACGAGCTCCTGCTCGAAATCCTCCCCTTCCGCGCTAGGTATGACGTAACCTTCGGGCGCGCTGTCCGAACGCACCACGACTACGTTAGGCTTGCTTTTCACCTGTTCCAGTTCCCATTCTTCCTTGGGGTAGTTCTTGTATTCGCGCAGGTATTGCTCCAGCGGCAGCTCGACGGTTTCGCCGGTGCTTTTGTCCGTCATGCGGTAAGCCTCCACTTCAACGTTGTTCTCCGCCAGGGTTTCCAGCGTTTTTTCCAGGCGGATGTTCCGGCCGACTTTGAAGGGGCGGAAATCAGTATGGGGCAGGTCCCAGACGTAATTATTGAAGCAGTAGAACACCAGGGCAATGGTGCCCAGTATGGTAATGGCAGTGCGCGCGCCGGCGCCGAACAACTGGTGCATCCGCTTATGGGCAAAGACGAAAAGGAAGGAAGGGATAAGCAGGAAGACGTCCTTGAGGAAGGAGGTCATGGGCTTCAGTTTGATAAAATCGCCGAAGCAGCCGCAATCCGTCACTTTCATATTGGTCTCGACATAGGGGCCCCAGTGGGCGAACTGGAAGAAATTAGCGCCTTCGGGCACATAGCCGGTCAGGTAGGTAAAACCTGTGAGGAAAGCGAAAAAAACGACGAGCAACAGGAAGGCCCAGGCGGCGGCCTTGCGGGCAGCGCCTATGATCAGCATGATGCCCAGCACGATCTCGAAAACAATCATGAACACCGAAAGGGCAACAGCGTAATTGGCCATCCAGGGGAATAGCGGCGACAGGAACGAGAACCAGGTGCCGGAGAAGGTAGATTCGAACTCGGCGAAGTACTGCTCCAGCTTGTAAGCCGTGCCCAGCGGGTCGACGGCCTTTACCCAGCCCGAAAAGATGAACAGGGCGCCGCAGAAGTTCTGGAAAAAGCTTACCAGCCAGTTCTTGATGCGGTTGGTAGCGAAACCTACCCAAAGGGTCAGGATGAGCGCGGCGATGGCGACGTACAAAACGAGTAATCCGATAGTCATACCTGCTGTTTTTGGTCCTGTAGTTTGATCAATGCAAAAATAGCGTAGTTGATGATATCCTGATAATTGGCCTGCAGGCCTTCCGATACGAGGGTCTGCCCTTCGTTGTCTTCGATCTGCTTGATGCGCAGGATCTTCATCAGAATGAGGTCGGTAATAGAGCTGAGGCGCATGTCGCGCCAGGCTTCGCCGTAGTCGTGGTTCTTGGCCGCCAGCAGCTCGCGGGTTTCGCGTGCGTGGTGGCCGAACAGGCGTACGGCTTCGTCGATGGGTAATTCCAGGGGGGCGTCGGGCGGCAATTCCAGTTGCATCATAGCCATGATGCTGTAATTGACCAGGCCGATATAGTCCTCTTCGATAGCATCGGGCACTTTCTGCCGCCCTTTTTCCTCGATGCTCCGGATGCGGCGGGCCTTGATGAACAGCTGGTCGGTCAGGGATGACGGGCGCAGGATGCGCCAGGCTGTGCCGTAATCGCGGGTTTTCTTTTCAAAGAGCCCCCGGCAAGTGTCCAGGATAGCATCGAACTGTTCGAGGGTGCTGTGCACGAAGCTTATATTTTCAGCAAATATAACAAGTAATGGCCAAGGGGTGGTTAATCTGCCTCAAAGCTTTGTTAACAACTTGTGAACGCGAAAAATCCTTACTTTCGCCCTATGTCCGATATCGTCGATACCTACCGCACCCTTGCCGGGCCCAGCTTCGGAGAATTCCGCGACCGGGGCAGCAAATTCCTGGCCTACGCCTTCCCGGCCTATACCGAGCAGGAGTGCCAGGCGCACCTGGAAGCCGTGCGAAAGGAGCACCCCAAAGCCCGCCACCACTGCTACGCCTACCGCCTGGGCCTCGACGGCAACAACTTCCGCGCCAACGACGACGGCGAGCCCAGCGGCACCGCCGGGCGCCCCATCCTCGGGCAGGCCGACAGCTTTGGCCTAACCTATACCATCATCATCGTCGTTCGCTATTTCGGAGGCACCCTGCTGGGTACCTCCGGCCTGATCAACGCCTATAGAACAAGCGCCGCCGATGCGCTGGAAAAGGCCGGGATCATCGAAAAAACCGTGGAAGATATCTATCGGATTACTTTCTCCTACGCCCTGATGAGCCGAATGATGAACGCCATCAAAAACCTGAACCTGGACATGGTGTCGCAGGACTTCGGAGAGCAAGGCGTCATCACCCTCGCCATCCGCCAAAGCGAAACGGCCGACAAACTGCGCCGCCTGAAGGCCGCCGTGGCCGAAGTGTACCTCGAGGAAGTGGATACACTCGGCGAGATCGAAGGCCTTGAAATGGAATATCTGGGAACGCGGTAAGGCTCTTAGAGTTACAGAGTTATAGGGTTACAGGCTCCCCCACTCACCCCATCACCCCATCACCCTAAAAGATACCGCTGCAGGAACAGCACCACGGCCTTGTCATAGAATTCCCGGTTAGACCTTTTGCGGAAGCCATGCCCTTCATCGCGGGCGAGCAGGTACCACGCTTCGCCGCCGTTCCGGCGGATGGCGTGCAGCATTTGTTCGGCCTCGCTGGCCGGCACGCGGGGGTCGTTCTGGCCCTGCACGATCAGCATGGGTTTGGAGATCTTGTGGGCATTGGTGGTCGGCGAGATGCGCTGAAGGTGGCGGCGCATGCGCGGGTCGCGCTCGTCGCCGTACTCCACGCGGCGGAGGTTGCGGCGGTAGGACTTGGTATTTTCCAGGAAGGTCACAAAATTGCTGATTCCTACGATATCGACGCCACAGCAGAGGCGGCCGTTAAAGAGGGCCATCGAAGCCAGCACCATATAACCGCCGTAGGAACCGCCAATGGCCGCTACCCGCCTGCTGTCGAGCTCGGGTTGCTGCTCCGCCCAATCCAGCAGCTTGCCGATGTCTTTGACGGAATCCTCCCGCAGATAGCCGTTGTCCAGCTTTAGGAAATGCTTACCGTAACCGGTAGACCCTCTGACGTTGGGCGCCAGCACGGCAACCCCCATCTCGTTGAGATAGTATTGAAAGGTAGGCGAAAAACCAGGGCGGAACTGGCTTTCGGGCCCGCCGTGGATGTAGATAAGCACGGGGAACGGCCCTTCGCCTTTGTTCGGCCGGTAGTAAAAGGCGGGGATCTGGCGGGGCTGCCCGTCTACAGCGTCGAAAGTAGGATAATGTATGAGCTTCGGGCGCACGAAATCATCGCGGTCGAGCCCGCCTACTTCGCTGCTGGTCCAGCGGGTGAGGTGGCAGTCCGCTATGCGCAACACGAAAACATCAGCAGGGGCGTCGGAGGCATTGAGGGTAAAAGCCAGGCGGGAGCTCGTCGGGTCCCAGCGGAGCCCATCGATGATGCCCTCTGGCATGCAGTCGACAAGCTCGCATGCATGGGTATGGATATTGAGCAGGTAAAGCCGCGAGATACCGTTGTCGTTGAGCAGGAAAGCCAGCGTCAGGCCGTCAGGCGACAGGCGCATGCCTTCCACTTCTGCCGTCAGGCCTGTAGCCATAGGGCTAACCCTGCCATTGGCCTGTTCGTACCGCAGCAACTGCCGGCATTCGCTGAACTCATCCGAAGAGAAGAACAATTCTTTACCGTCGGAGCCCCAGAAGCCCCCCCGGCAGGCCACCTCGGCTTTCGCAACCACCGCCTTCAGGGCGCCGGTAGTAATATCGAGCACGTACAGATGGCTTTCATTGATGGATAGATAGTGGATCACCGTAACGAGCTGCCCGTTGGGCGACCAGTCGACGGGATACCAGAAGCCTTCGCCTTCCAGGATGAGCTGTTCGCCCTCGCCGGCGAGGTGATAGAGGTACAGGTCGTGGTCCTCCTGATTGCGCTTGGTGCTGTTGTAGATGAAGGCAGCCCCGTCGGGGCTCCACACTGGATTGCCGTGTTTGGACGTCCCGTCGGTCAGCAGCTGGTAATGCCCGCTGTCCAGGTTGTAATAGTAAAATTGGTAGTTCTCGTTCCCGCCATGGTCTTTGGAGAACAAAAAGCCGTTGCGCCGGGGCCGCATGGCCGCACTGAAGACGGGCTCCGCAAAGAAGGTGAGCTGCCTGCGGGCGCCGCCCGCGTTTTCCAGGAGGTGAAGCTGGGCCGATTCTCCAAAACGCGTGCTGATCAACAGGCCCGAATCCTCGCCCAACCAATCGACGAGGAATGCTTCGCGCGTGCTGTGGTACTGGTTCAGCCGTTCGCTAATGGTTTCCGGGATGTCAGGGATATTTTCCAGTAACAGGTTACCGATTTCCCTTTTTTCTACATGAGCCGTCATACTGTCGAATGTTCAATAGCGCCTTTGGGAGAAAGTCGTTCGGTGGGATTATGGCAAAGGAAAGCTGATTTGGCGCGTTTTTCCCTGCAGTGATGCCGGTATACCCGGCCTTTAGAGGCAAATGTACTATATATTTTTGAATTTCAGGCGGCTGGTTTTCATGGTTTCACGCTTACCTGGCTATGCGGTTGCACGGTTTCTTGGCCGCACGGTTTCATGGTTACACTGACCGTAGTGCCATGAAAAGTTGTGGGGCAAAAACAGTGGTAACTATTAGGCCGCATGGCTGGCTGGGGCAACTCCGGGATCTCCCGCCAGGGACGCAAAGGCAACGCGAAGTACGCGATGTGGGAAGTAAATACCTTTGCGCCCCTGGCGAGCCCTGCGCGCCCTTGGGGGGAACCGTCCGGGATCTCCCGCCAGGGACGCAAAGAAACACTGCTCTTCCCCACTATTGCTTCATCACTTTCACCTGCTCCACCCGGCCCTGGGCCTGTACTTCCAGCAAGTACAGAGCCGGGGGGAAAGGCTCCAGGTTGATCTCTACAGAAAAAGGCCCAACGCCGGGGTTCTGCACCTCCCGAACATCCAGCAGTTGCCCCTGGGCATTGAACAGGCGCAACCTGGCCCGGCCAGCGGGAAGCACGCCTTCGGCACGGATCATCCCAGTTGCAGGATTGGGAAAAACATTGAGCCCGAAGGGGCTGGCAACCTCTGTGGCGGCACTCGGCATACAGCCGGGGAAGGCGGGGTTGTAGTTCACCTCCAGGCTGTAATAGCTGCTGCAGCCGCTGGACAGGTCTATCACCTCCAGCCTGTAGGCCCCGCTGGCTTCCGCGCAGTAGTCGGTACTATTGGCCCCGTCGATGGGCAGTCCGTTCAAATACCACTGGAGCTGATAGGCTTCGGGCAGGCTGCCCGGGTCATACATCGACAGGAGGTTGTCGTCGTTCAGGAAAACCGGCGATACGGGGATGGGTGGGAAAGAAACCTCTTCCACTTCGGAAACGGCGCTGCACCCGTCCGGCGTCGTTTGGCTGAGCCAGTACAACCCGTCTTCCACCACGGGCAGGCTAGCAGTTGTAGCGCCCACCACGGGCAGGCTATCCTGGTACCACTGCAAGCCGTCGGCCAGGCTGGTGGACAACAGCAAGGTATCGCCGGCACAAAGCGGGAATGGCGACTGGACGGCAATAACAGGAGCTTCCGGCTGCTCGTAAACGACAACCGTATCCACCGAGCGTATGGTATCGACGGGGTGCACGATCGTTATGCTGGCCTGCAGGCTGCCACTGGAAAAAGGCCCGTTGGAATTCTGGGTGAAGTTGACTGTGCCGCACTCGTCGTCGCCTCCCTCCAGTCCGCTGTCTTCATCCATCACCCGCAGCAGGTAATTGCCTGGCCCAATGAAGAGGTTGAGGGTAAAGGAAACCGGCGGCTGCGCATTCTGGATATGCGGTGCATCGAAGATGCGGACGCCGGCGGGGTCCCAGACTTCCACCCGCAGGTCGGGGGCGCCGTTGAAGATATCGTTGCAGGCAACGCCTTCTACCACCACCTCGGTGAGCAGGTACCCGAACGTATCGATCAGGGCTTCGTACTGTACTTCGTATACTCCCGGCTGATCGAAGGATTGCGGCCCCGGGTTCTCGTTCAGCGACTGGTTGCCGTTGCCGAAATCCCAGAAATAGGAATAGCCCTCCAGCCCGCCCGAAGGCACATTATTGGTGAATTCCGCCGTCACGGAGCCGCAACCGCTGTTGTTTTCCAGGGTAAAACCATCCGTCACGCTCGTGCCGGGCAGGATGAGCACAGGAAAGGTAAAGGCCGTGGTTTGGGCGATGACGAAAACCTGGGCCTCTACGATCACCTCCACATTGTACAGGCCCGGGATGAGCGGCGTGCCGCACAGCTTTCCGCAGCCATCCGTTTGCTCCGCAGGATCGAACTGCGTTTGGTTGGCCTGCCAGCTCAGCCCCGGTGGCAGGCTGGAAACCGAAAGTATGGTGACCTGTGATATCGTCAGGCCCGGAGGCGTTTCAGGGTCGGTAGCATTCACCGGCGTCGTGGTCTGCGGCATGCGAAAACTCATATCCGCATCGTAATACTGCCCTACCTGCCCGTCGGGGGCCTGGCTGAGGTAAATGGTATCGGCAGGCAGGCCCATAGGCAGGCTGACGAAACAGCCCGGGCAGCCGTTCTGGCCGCTCAGGGTGCCGAACAAAAGGGCAAAGGGTAAGAAGAGTAAATATCTGGACATAGGCTTGTGGTTTTATGGTTACACGATTGCACGGTTGCACGGTTGGCACTTTGTCCATGAAACCATGTGACAATGAGGCCATGCAACCATGAAAAAGCCGGCGCGCTGCCCAAAGGCAGGCGCGGCTTTTCGTATATGTTCTATCTTTTTTAGGATGCCGGGGAAGCGTTAAAGAAGAAGGAATATCAACTCCCCGTATATTTTCTGAAGGGTTCGCAAGTGGAGATCAAAAAACAAAAAAACAGTCTGCTATGGCGTAATTACCGGCGGCTGATGGCCAGTTTGCGGCTCACCATATCCCGGCCGTCGCTGATGGAGTACAGGTAAACGCCGTTGGGCAGGTGGCTGCCGTCATACTCGATGCGGTTTTCACCGGCATGGAGGTGAATGCGTTCGCGGTGCAGCACTTTGCCGAGGATGTCACTCAGCAGAAAATCGTAGTCGCCGCTCACTTCCGACTCCACGTTGATCTGCGTCCAGCCACTGGTGGGGTTAGGCTGGTTGCTGATGCTGAAGTGGGAAGCGAAGGTTTCCTGCGTGCCGACCATAAAGCAATTTTGAAAGCCCTCGGGTTTGACGTGCAGGAAATAATTGGACCCAGGCTGAATGTCATCAGGCATGGTCACGACGATCGGGATGAAGGGGGTAACGATAGTGGCGGTTACCTTGAGGTCATAAACCCCTTCCTGCCCCGGCTGAGGCGTTCCGAAGACCACCACGCATCCGGAGGTTTCTGCAGGGAAAGTGCAGTTTGGCGGGTTGCAGACATAATCGAAGCCCGTAGGCAGGTTCTGGACGCCGCCCTCCGCCGCAATAGCTACGGAAGTAAGGGGTACATCGCCGAAATCGGTCGTGTAGGTCGCAGGGATGTTAAAGGTAAACGTAAAATTGTAGTAAGAGCCCACGCATGCCGTGTCGGTGATCCCCAGCTCAGGGGTATCCGGCGAGTAGGGAAGCGGCGCAACCACCACGGTATCCGCCACGTTGGCATCCGGCGAGCAGGTAGTTTCCTGAGCGAACACAGCGCTCCAGCTTACAAACCCCAAAAGAAGTAGAACGATTTTCTTCATAGCGATAAGGAGATTGGTTAAATAACTGAACTAAAAGATGCAATATAGGAACATTTGATGGCCGACGAGCCACCGAAAGGCGAAATTAAGAAATATTTGGATACAACACCATCAAGGCATAATGTGGCTCGGGCGCCGGATCGCCCAATTTCTCACCGAAATATGCACAAGCAATGGGTATTTTTTCCCTATTTTCGTTCTTCTGAATTGCTCTTTGGGCCTTGTGTTACCAAATTTTATTCCACTCAAACCTACTATCATTTATGCGTAAAACACTTACGATTCTGTGTTTTCTGGCCCTGTCCCTAACCAAGCTTACCGCACAGAAAGCCATCCTCAGCGGCATCCTCACCGATGCCGGCACCGGCGACCCGCTTATTGCCGCTACGGTTGTTGCGGGCACTTCGGGCACCATTACGGATGTCGATGGCAGCTATACCCTAACCCTGACTCCCGGACAGCACACCATCATTTTCCGGTATGTCGGTTACGAATCCGTCACCAATGAAGTCGGCCTTGAAGACGGGCAAACGCTGGAGCTCAACGGCGCCCTGAAACAACAGGCGGCCATTCTGGAAACGGCCACCGTGACCAGCGGCAAGCACAGCAAACCCCTGAGCGAGGTGACGGTATCGCTGGAAGTGCTGCGCCCCAACCTGATCCAGAGCACCGGCAAGCTCAGCCTCGACGCAGCCATCGAGAAATTGCCCGGCGTCACGGTCATCGACGGCCAGGCCAACATCAGGGCTGGGTCTGGCTACTCACAGGGGGCAGGCAGCCGCGTGCTGCTGCTGGTCGACGATATCCCCATCCTCACGGCCGATGCCGGCTACCCCAACTGGGATGATGTGCCCATCGAGAACATTTCGCAGGTAGAAGTCGTAAAAGGCGCCGCCTCGGCCTTGTTCGGCTCCTCGGCCCTCAACGGTATCATCAACGTGCGCACAGCTTACCCTAAAGCCAAGCCTGAAACGGAAGGCGCCGTGTATTATACCCATGTTTTCGACCCCGCCGACAAACGCAACAAATGGTGGGATAGCGCACCCTACACCGTGGGCGCTCAACTGGCCCACCGCCGAAAGATCGGCAAGCTCGACCTGGTGCTCGGCAGTTATTACGTCAAGGAGGAAAGCTTCAACAAAGACGCTTACAAAGAATACGGACGCTTCAATTTCAGCACCCGCTACCGCGTAAGCGACCGCCTCACCCTTGGCCTGAACGGCAATTTCAATACCGGCAAATCGGGCGCCTTCTTCTATTGGGTGTCGGACACTATGGCCTATGTCGGCGTGCCCAGCACCTTCTCCAACCGCGAGCGGGTGCGGTTCAATATCGACCCGTATGTCAACTATTACGACCGGAGCGGGAACAGGCACCGCCTCCAGGGGCGCTTTTACAACGTCGATAACAACAACGACAACAACCAGGGCAATACGTCCGACATGTATTATGCGGAGTACCAGTTCCAGCGCCAGATGCAGGATATCGGCCTGGTCGTGAGTGCCGGCGCTGTATACCAGGGTACCAATATCGAAGCGGAACTGTACGGCGATACGACCTTTACCTCCCGAAACTACGCGGCATACCTACAGCTCGACAAAAAGCTTTTCGACCGGCTGAACCTCTCGGCGGGTTTTCGCTATGAGGACAACCTGCTGAAAAACCCGGGCTTCATCTATATGATCGGAAACAAAGAACGGGTGGTACCCGCGTCCAACGAACGGGAATCAAAACCTGTCGTGCGCTTCGGGCTCAACTACCGCCTGGCGGAGGCGACCTTCCTGCGCGCCTCGTGGGGGCAGGGCTACCGCTTCCCGACGGTAGCGGAAAAGTTCATCGTCACCAATGTCGGCTTCTTCAACGTGTTGCCCAGCCCCGGCCTGCGGTCGGAAACGGGATGGAGCGCCGAGATCGGCATCAAGCAAGGCTTCCAGATCTCTTCTTTCAAAGGATACCTCGACCTGGCAGCCTTTACCTTCCGGTATTTCGATATGATGGAGTTCAACCTGGTGACTTTGCGCGACAGCATCGACAACACCCTCTCGAGCGACTTCCGCTCCATCAATATCGGTGATACCAAGGCCGCTGGTTTTGAGGTAACAGCTGCCGGCCAGGGCGACATACTGGGCCTGCCTTTTACGCTGCTGGCAGGTTATACCTTCGTTGACCCCCGCTTTCTGGAGTTCGACACCACCAGTGCTCCTATAGGTGATGCGACCATTGCTCAGGTCAACGCCCAGAATTCTTCATCCGACGAGAACATCCTCAAATACCGCTCGCGCCATCTGTTCAAGCTCGACCTGGAAACGACTTACAAAGGCGCGTTCCTCGGGCTCGAAGTCTTTCACAACAGCAACATCGAGGCCATCGATTCGCCTTTCCTGCTCATCATCAACGGCCTGCGGCGGTTTCGCGAAGCACACGACAAAGGCTTTACGGTTTTCAACCTCCGCACCGGATATGCCTTCTCGGACCACCTGAAGTTGTCGCTACTGCTGAATAACGTGGCCAACGCCGAATACTCCTCGCGCCCGGGCCTGCTCGACGCCCCCCGTAACCTGACGGCCAGGGTGGATTTCAAATTCTAGGCGCCAGGGATGGCGCGTAGGGATGGCATCTTTTTAAAAGATGCCATCCCTACGCCACCCCTGCCAAATATCACCAGCTTCCCCTGATGATCATCACCTTCGGTGATGTACGGGTATGGTAACTTGTAGGTGAAAAAAGTTTACCACAAATCCTGAAGCCATGATGCCCGGAAATACTTTGCTGATCGTTTTTTTCGCCATCGTTCTCTTCTTTGTGCCCGTTATCATGGGTTTCTCGGGCAAGAATAAGATGGGATAACGAGCCCCCGAATTCCAGTTCGGCAGTACGATTTGGAACTACTGCTTCCTGCGCCGGGCCCACCACCACAGCAGTGCGGCAATGAGCAGAATGACGGGCCAAATGGAAATGGCGCCGATGGCGAGGTCCTTTAGTAGTTGCCAGCCGCGTGAGAAGCCTTCGCCGACGCGGCTCCAGAAAGAACGGCGGATGAGCGGCTGGTCGGTCTTTTCGTAATAAGTGAGGTTGATGGTGCTGTAATCAACCTGCCTGCTAAGATAGCGCAACTGCCCTTCTATCGATTCGATTTCCTCCACCACTTTGCGCATGTTCTCTTCCACAGCGAGCACTTCCTGTACATTCTTAGCCTGCTTCAACAATTCCCGGTAGCGCTCTACGACCGCCCGTTTGGACGACAGGCGGGTTTCCAGGTCGATATACTGGCGCGTGACATCCTCGGCGTTGACGGAACGAAAGTCGACGTAAGTAGCCAGTTGTTCCAGGGCTGTGAGCATGGAGTCGAAGCGTTCGGGGCGGACTTTGAGCACCATGCGGTTTTCCAGCATCTCGCCGTATTGCTGCACCTCCTCACTGATAACCTCGCCTTCAAAACGCGACACCAGGCCGGCGATCTGTCGCTGCGCCTCCTTGAAATCCCTGACCTCCATGCGGATATTGGCCGTCCGGATGATCTTTTTTTCTGTCATGTCTTGCTGCACGTCCTCCTGAGGCGCAGCTTCACCGCTGCCGGGGGCCGTAGGCTGACGATAGCTCTCGTCGGCCTCGTAGGCCATTTTGGCATCGGAGCCGCTAAAGCTGTCGGCCGACATTTCGGGCGCATGCCCTCTGCCACCGCAGGCCACTGCGGCGGCAGCCAGAAGGAACAGGATAACCCAATTTGTAGTTTTCATAAGGCACTGGTTTTTAGTGAATCCGCCCCTCCAAACAAGCTCCGGGGAGCTGGCCTCTGCGGGCAGGCTACAATTTATAAAAAGGAACTGCCAAATTGTCACGGCGGGCAGTAAAAAATCCTTACCTTTGCCGATCGATTGTTGAACCATTCCTTTTTTCAAAGCCTTTTATACGATGCCGGTTCGGCAGCCAATGCATAAAGCAAAGCCAA
This sequence comes from Lewinellaceae bacterium, assembly GCA_020636255.1. Taxonomy (GTDB): domain Bacteria; phylum Bacteroidota; class Bacteroidia; order Chitinophagales; family Saprospiraceae; genus JACJYE01. Next base: position 14,451 of record JACJYE010000017.1, on the reverse strand, counting down.
AAATTTTTCCTGAAAGAAGATGTACGACGACAACCCTACACTAGCAGGCATCAAAAAAGAGATAGACGAAAGCCGTCAGGGCGAAGCGTTCTATCAGGATCAGCAGGCCGGTACAGGCCTGGATGAAGGCCGGCTTTTTTATATAGAAAGCTATGGCTGCCAGATGAATTTCAGCGATAGCGAGATCGTTGCTTCCATCCTTGCCGAAGCGGGCTATAACCCGACCCGCGAACTGGAAGCGGCCAGCCTCATTCTGATCAACACCTGCTCGATCCGGGAAAAAGCGGAGGAAACGGTGCGCAAACGGCTTCGCCTGTTCAACCAGCTTAAGCGCCAACGGCCCGGCACCCTGGTCGGCGTGCTGGGATGTATGGCCGAACGCCTGAAAAAAAAGCTACTGGAAGAAGAAAAACTGGTCGACCTGGTGATAGGCCCGGACGCCTACCGCGACCTGCCTGCGCTGATCCAGAATGCCGAAGATGGCGAGAAAGGCATCAATGTCCTGTTGTCACGTGAAGAGACCTATGCCGATATCAGCCCGCTGCGCCTGGGCTCCAATGGTGTGACGGCCTTTATTTCCATCATGCGGGGCTGCGACAATATGTGCTCGTTCTGCGTGGTGCCGTTCACCCGCGGGCGCGAACGCAGCCGCAACGCCTTTAGCATTCTGGCGGAAGCTCAGAGCCTGTATGACAATGGTTACCGGGAAGTGACCCTGCTGGGGCAGAACGTGGATTCCTACAAGTGGGAGAACCCGGAAAGCGGCCAGGCCGTCACTTTCGCTCAGCTGCTGGTCATGGTGGCGCAGCTGGACCCCAACTTAAGGGTGCGGTTCTCCACCTCTCACCCCAAAGATATTACCGACGAGGTGTTGTTCGCCATGTCGCAATACGAAAACATCTGCAACTACATCCACCTGCCGGTGCAGTCGGGCAACAGCCGCATCCTGGAACTGATGAACAGGACCTACAGCCGGGAATGGTATATGAACAAGGTGCGCCGCATCTACGAAATCATTCCGGACTGCGCCATTTCGTCTGATATCATCACCGGTTTTTGCAGCGAAACGGAAGCAGAACATCAGGATACGCTGAGCATGATCGAATTCGCCAACTACAGCATGTCCTATATGTTCTTCTATTCCGAACGCCCGGGCACGCTGGCGGCCCGCAAGTATCCGGATGACGTTCCGATGAAGATAAAAAAACGGCGCCTGCAGGAGGTCATTGAGCTGCAAACCCAGGTCTCATACCAGCATAACCTGGCCGATATCGGCAAAACGTTCCAGGTGCTCATCGAAGGCGACTCGAAACGCTCTGCCGAAGCATTCAAAGGCCGAAACCCGCAGAATAAGATGATCGTCTTTCCCAAAGCCGATGGCCTGAAACCCGGCGATTATGTTTGGGTCAAAATAAACGAAGCGACCAGCGCAACCCTGAAAGGGGAAATCGTGGAAATAAACGGCGATGGATAGCACACTTCAGTCCATAAAGCAAAGATTCGGTATCGTAAGCCGCTCGCCGCTGCTCGACCGGGCCCTTGGCACTGCTGTGCGCGTGGCCAATACCGACCTGTCGGTGCTGCTCACCGGGGAAAGCGGCGTTGGCAAAGAGATCTTCTCCAAAGTCATCCACTCCCTGAGCGCCCGCAAGCATAACAAGTTTATCGCCATCAACTGCGGCGCCATTCCCGAAGGCACGATCAACTCCGAGTTGTTCGGCCACGAAAAAGGCGCCTTCACCGGGGCGACCAACGAGCGCAAAGGATACTTCGAAAGCTACGACGGCGGCACCCTTTTCCTGGACGAGATCGGAGAGATGCCCCTCGACACCCAGGCCTTCCTGCTTCGGGTGCTGGAAACCGGCGAGTTCATTAGGGTCGGAGCTTCCAAAGCCCTTAAGACGGATGTGCGCATTATCGCTGCTACCAACGTCTCTCTCGAAGAGCGCGTTACAAAAGGGAAGTTCCGGGAAGACCTCTACTACCGGCTCAATACTGTCCCTATCCGTATACCCGCTCTGCGCGAACGCCCGGAAGACATTTACCTGCTCTTCCGAAAATTTGCCGTCGACTTTGCCGAAAAATACCGCGCAGCGCCTATTCAACTGGACGAACGGGCCCAGGTACTACTGGAATCCTATAGCTGGCCGGGAAACGTGCGGGAGCTGAAAAATGCCGCCGAGCAGGCCTCCGTACTAGCCGAAGAAAAGAACCTGTCGCCTGAACAGCTCAGCCACATCATTCCCCAGATCATGAAGCGCAACCTGCCGATGATCACCGGCCCCCATAGCGGCCCGGAAGCCAACATGCAGGAACGCGAAATATTCTACAAGTTCATGCTCGACATGAAAAACGACCTCAACGACCTCAAGTCGCTGGTCGTCGAGCTCATCAGAAGCAATGACCTCAGGGTTTCCGATGCCACGGCACTGCGGGGGCTCCGCGCTCCTATGGATTTTCCGCACGCTTCGCCTTCCGTCAAAGAAGCGATAGATGATGGAGAATTCCTGCCGGAATACCACGACGACGAGGAAGAGATGGAAACAGACCCGCACGTGGTCAAACCGATCATCCTGAACCAAAACAGGGACAATTCTTACGCCCCAACGGAGGAGGTCGAAGATAACCTGTCACTCGAAGAGGCTGAAAAGGAACTCATCCGCCGTGCACTGAAAAAACACAACGGCCGCCGAAAAGAAGCCGCCCAGGACCTCGGTATTTCTGAACGGACGTTGTACCGCAAGATCAAGCAGTACGAATTGTAATATCATGCTCTAACCTGAAGATAGGTAGTTCATACAAAAAAGATCAGGCCAACCGTTTCCCGGTTGGCCTGATCTCGTTTCAGGAATGTGCCATCACGCTTCTACCGCGCAACCACAAACTTCTTCACATATCGCTCGCCCTGTGTTGTCAATTCCAGGAAGTACATCCCCGCAGGAAGGGCGTTGAGGTCCAGTTCAAGCTCTTGTTTACCCTTTTCCAGGCTGGTTTCAACAGACAGGAGCACTTCCCCGGCCAGGCCCACTACCCGGGCCTGCACGCCTGCCGCTTCTTCCAGTCCAAAGGACACAGTCAGTTGCCCGTTGGTGGGGTTGGGATACAGGCTCAACTGGCCATTGCCCGACAACGACACCGTATTGCCTTCCCTGTTACCGGATGAACAGAAGCTGGCCGACTGCGACGAACCGAATATACCTCCCGAAGCCAGCACATTGCCATTTGCGTTGGTAAGGATATAAGAACCCCGTCCAGCCTGACAGCAGATCCCGTTGCCGGCAGCATCGTAAATGGTAAAAGTATAACACCCTTCTTCGAGGCAGATATCCTGTGCCAGAGTGGAGAGCGGGCTTTGCATCGTATAAGGCCCACCGGATGCTACCGTAACGCCACCAGCTCCCGTGATAACCCATGAAGTCTGGCCGGGATTAAAGTCGAAGTGGATCTCCAGGTGAACATTGAACGGGCAGATGTTACAGGGCGGGCAGGTAGGGCCGCCACAGTCGATACCCGTCTCCTGGCCGTTCTGGATGCCGTCGGAACAGGTAGGTTCTACCGGGCAGGGCGGGCAGGTAGGGCCGCCGCAGTCGACACCCGTCTCCTGGCCGTTCTGGATGCCGTCGGAGCAGGTAGGTTCTACCGGGCAGGGCGGGCAAGTAGGGCCACCGCAGTCGACACCCGTCTCCTGGCCGTTCTGGATGCCGTCGGAACAAGTGGGCGTAGCGCCGGTGTCCAGACAGAAATTAGAGGACTGGGAAGCGCCGAAGAAGCTACCCGAAGCCAGCAGGTTGCTGTTCTCATCCGTCAGGGTATACGAGCCATTGCCCAGGCGGCAGCATAGGCCGTTGTTACCCGAATCGTAAATCGTGAAGGTGTAACAACCGTCAGGCACACAAATGCCGAGCGAGAGCGTCGACAAGCCGGGTTGGTTGGTGTACGGGCCGCCCGAAGCTACCGTACTGCCGCCGCTGCTGACGATCGCCCAGCTGGTCTGTGCCGGGGCGAGGTCAAAATTAATGGTAAGCTGCAGGTTGGTGCCGTTGCATGGACATGCGGGGCAATCGGGGCCGCCGCAGTCGACACCTGTCTCCAGGCCGTTCTGGATGCCGTCGGAACAAGTGGGCGGCGTCTGGCAGGGTGCGCAGCTACCGCCGCAATCTACACCGGTTTCGTTACCGTTCTGGATGCCGTCAAAACAAGTGGGACAGGCCGGGCAGTTGCCGCCACAGTCCACACCGGTTTCGTTGCCGTTCTGGATGCCATCAAAGCAGGTGGGGCAGGCAGGGCAATCAGGGCCGCCGCAATCGACGCCCGTTTCATTGCCGTTCTGGATGCCGTCGGTGCAGGTGGGCACAATTTCGCCGCAGGCCTGCGAAGAAAGGATGCTCTGGCGGGCGCCGCCGGTATCGAACAAAGCCCGCATACGGGCCTTTTGCCCCAGCGTGAAGATGTTCATACAGCCGTCATCCGAATAATCCATGTAGTTCTGGAACATATCAGGCTGGTCGCCAGCACCTGTACTACAGGTATTGGGGCCAGGGAAGGTGCAGGGTTCTCCGGTAAAGTTGGCAGACCCGGCCAGCGGCGTGTCGCTCACGAAATCGTCGACGCTGCAGCCACCGTCGCCCCAGATGTGGCGCAGGTTGAGCCAGTGCCCCACTTCGTGCGTAGCCGTACGGCCCAGGTGGAAGGGCGGCGTAGCTGTGCCGATGGTGCCGAAATAGAGGTAGTCGCATACTACGCCGTCGGTGGAAGCGCTGCCCCCGGGAAACTGCGCGTAACCCAACAGGCCGCCCGACAGGTCACAAACCCAAATGTTCAGGTATTGCCCTGCCGGCCAGGCATTATGCCCACCGCTGGAGGTGAACTTAACGTTGTTGTTCGTCGAGAAAGAGGTCGAGCTGGTCTGCGTACGCGTGATACCGCTGGTGGGGTTGCCGTTGGGGTCAACAGTGGCCAGGCAAAACTCGATCTCCGAATCCGCTGCCACGCTCTGGAACATGGCCGGCGTATCCGATGCGTCGCTGTTCAGCCTACGGAAATCTTCATTGAGGACGTCGATCTGCGATATTACCTGGGCATCGCTGATGTTCTCCGAAGCGGTGTTCCAGACGACGTGCACGACAACCGGAATAGTAACCACCCCGGTAACCAACCGATTAGGATTGTTGATAAATTCGCGCGTTTGTTTTTCGATGGCTTCCAGGCGTTGAAGCCGTTGAGGATCAAGTTGTTGTTCGTACTCGAGGTACTGCATGGTGCCGCAATCCCGCTGGCCGAACGCATATTGGTTGATACCGAGCAGGATGAGGACGCTGAGAGCAACGTAAAATGGTTTCATAGAAGCTGTTCCGTTTAATGTGAGTTTAATGTTTGTGGTTATTAAATCGAATATGGCACCAATTGCCCAACTACAGGGCCAATGGCCAAGCTCTGAACATAGGGGGGGTAGGATGATCGTATAGGGAGAAAATGAGGCAAAGAATGCTACCTCATACAGCCGGGTAAAAAACGAGGCGATATTAAGAGGTTTCCGGCAAGACTTATAGCCAAAGCTAATATATTGCAAGCAAGCTGTCAAATATTTTCAGTGAATTCCTTGTTACATTTGCTGTAAAAAAAATCCTGCTATGTTACGCTTTCTCCAACTGCTTTTTCTGTCCGTACTGCTGTTCAGCGGCTGTTATTCTTTTAGGGGCATCAGCATCGACTACGAAACGGTGAAGACCTATTACGTCGAGCAATTCACCAACAACGCGCTGAATGCACAACCGGCTCTGGCACAGCGTCTTGCAGAGGACCTCAAGGAGAAGATCCGCACCGAATCAAGGCTTGTGCTCAATGACGAAAACCCCGACATCGAATTCAAAGGCACCATCGTGCGCTATGACGTAAGCTCGGAGGCCCCGCAACCTGGCGAGACGACCGCCCTCAACCGCCTGACCATCACCACGGCCATAGAGTACATCAACAATAAGAATGAAGACAAAGGCTGGAAAAAGAACTTCTCCTTTTTCTACGATTTCTCCAGCTCGCAGGACCTGTCCAGCGTGGAGGATGACGCCGTTTCCACCATTTCCAACCAGATGATGGAGGATATTTTTAATGCGGCTTTTACCGACTGGTAAGGCCCCTTAACGCGATATCCCTTTTGCAAAGGCTACAAAGAAATCCAGCGATCCCGGGTTGCGCATCGAATCCGGGTTGGCGGCTTTGTGGATGGGGAAACCGAGCAGTATCTTTTTTACCGGCGCTTCCAGCTTTTTGCCGCTGATGGTATAGGGTATGTCCGGCACCTCGATGATCTCGTCCGGCACATGGCGCGGAGAGTACTCGCTGCGCAACACCTGCCGGATCTGGCCCCTGACCGACTCCGTCAGCTCCTGTCCCTCATCCATAAGCACAAATAGCGGCATATAATGGCGTCCGCCGCTTAGCTCCAGGTTGACGATCAGGCTGTCCTTCACTTCCGGTATATAGCCCAGGGCACGGTATATTTCGGCCGTGCCGATGCGGATTCCCTGCCGGTTGAGCGTAGCGTCGGAGCGCCCCAGGATGACGAGGGAGCCCCGGGATGTGATGCGCACCCAATCGCCATGGCGCCAAATGCCAGGGTACATCTCGAAATAACTGCCCAGGTATTTCTGCCCGTCCGGGTCGCCCCAGAAATAGATCGGCATGGAAGGCATAGGTTGGGTGACTACCATTTCTCCAACCTCATCTATTACCTCCCGGCCATCATCATCGAAGGCGTAGAGGGCGCAGCCCAGGCCACGGCACTGTATCTCCCCTTCGTAAACCGGTTCGAGCGGGCACCCTCCGACAAAGGCAGTGCACACATCGGTTCCACCGCTCATAGAGCAGAGCCATAAGTCGCTTTTTATCTGCTCATAGACGTAATCAAACGCCTCGGGGGGCAGAGGGGCCCCGGTAGAGCCGATAGAGCGCAGTGATGAAAGGCCAAAGCTTTTTCCCGGCTCGATGCCGGCCTTCATACAGGCAAGGAGATAGGGCGCGCTGGCGCCGAAATGGCTGATACGGGCATCCTGTGCGAATTGCCACAGCACATCGAGGCTGGGGTAGGCGGGGCTGCCGTCGTACAGCACAATGGTTGCGCCCACCAGCAGGGAAGCCTGGACGAAGTTCCACATCATCCAGCCCGTGGTAGAAAACCAGAAAAAGCGCTCGCCTGGATGGACATCGTTGTGAAAGGCGAGGTATTTAAGGTGTTCGAGTAAAACGCCGCCATGGGAATGCGTGATGGCCTTGGGGATGCCTGTCGTGCCGGAAGAATACAACACCCAGATGGGGTGGCTGAAAGGCACCGGCTCGAAGGCCAGCGCTACCGCCGGGGTTTTCATGGCCTCTCGCCAGCTTATGCCAGAAGGCAGGCTACCGGCAGAGGCTTTTTCGTCCAGATACGGCAGCAGCACTACTTTTTTCAAAGCGGGCAACTGTTGGCAGATCTCCAGTACGACCTGGGTTTTGTCGAAAGGTTTCCCCCCATACTGGTAGCCGTCTACCGCAAACAGCACTTTGGGTTCGATCTGCTGAAAGCGGTCCACCACACTGTTCAGGCCGAAATCCGGTGAGCAGCTCGACCAGACGGCGCCGATGGAGCAAGCCGCCAGAAAGGCCACCGTCGCTTCGGGGATGTTGGGCATGAAGGCCACAACCCTGTCGCCTTTTTCCACCCCTTCTGATTTCAGGAAAGCCGCCATCCGGGCCACATCCCGTTCCAGCTCCTGCCAGCTCAGCTCACTCAGGGCATGGCGCTCCGACTGGAACAGGATCGCCGGGCGTTCAGCATTCTTTTGGCGAAAGATGTGTTCCGCGTAGTTGAGCGTGCTGCCTTCAAACCAGCGGTAAACGGGCATGGGGCCCCCGGAGAGCACGGCTTCGTAGGGGGAGTGCGCCTGAATATCGAAATACTGCCAGGCCGACTCCCAGAAACCGGGAATATCGGCTACCGACCAGGCCCAGGCATCGGCGTAGTTATCGAACCGCAGGCCCTTCTCCTCCGCAAGCCAGCTGAGGAAGTGCTGCAGGCGGGAATTTCGGGTAAAATCGGGAGCAGGTGCCCAGAGGAGTTTTGGCGTATCGTTCATTTTAATCTGGTTTGTATTTGGCGAATCCTAAAGGGCGGCCTGCCCAAAAATAAACTTTTTTCCATACCTTAACCGCCCTCAAAGGAAAGCACCATGAAGAAACTTCTGATCGCGAATCGCGGCGAGATCGCCCTTCGCATCATGCGTACGGCGCACGAGATGGGTATTAAAACGGTGGCCATCTTCTCCGAGATAGACCGCAATGCCCCTCATGTGCGCTTTGCCGACGAAGCCGTTTGCGTAGGCCCCAGCCCCTCCAACCAGTCCTACCTCAATGGCCAGCGGATCATAGAAGTTGCCCGGGAACTGAACGTCGACGCCATTCACCCCGGATATGGTTTTTTGAGTGAAAACGCTTCCTTTGCACGGGATGTGGAATCGGCGGGCATCACTTTTGTCGGCCCAAGCCCTTTTTCCATTGAGATCATGGGCAGCAAGCTGGCGGCAAAAGCAGCCGTCAAAGAGTACGACATCCCGATGGTGCCTGGCCTCGATAGTGCCATCAACGATGTAGCTGAAGCAAAGGCCATTGCCAGAAAGATCGGTTTTCCGGTGCTGATCAAAGCATCGGCCGGCGGCGGCGGCAAGGGGATGCGCATCGTAGAAGACGAAGCCAGCTTCGAGGAGCAGATGCAGCGGGCCATTAGTGAAGCTACGTCGGCTTTTGGCGACGGGTCGGTCTTTCTGGAAAAATACATCGCTTCGCCCCGCCATATCGAGATACAGGTGCTGGCCGACCAGCATGGCAATGCCGTACACCTCTTCGAACGGGAATGCAGCGTACAACGGCGGCACCAGAAGGTGGTCGAAGAAGCGCCTTCCTCCATACTGCCCCCCCGAATCCGGGAAAAAATGGGCCAGGACGCCATCAAAGTGGCCAAAGCATGCAACTACCGGGGCGCCGGCACCGTCGAGTTCCTGGTAGACAGCAGCCTGAACTACTATTTCCTGGAGATGAATACCCGCCTCCAGGTCGAACACCCTGTTACGGAGATGATCAGCGGCGTCGACCTGGTAGAACAGCAGATCCGCATCGCCCTGGGAGAACCGCTGCGCCTGAGCCAGGAAAGCCTGGCCATCAGCGGCCACGCCATCGAACTGCGGGTCTATGCCGAAGACCCGCAGAACAACTTCCTGCCGAGCATCGGGACGATCAGCTGTTACAAGCGCCCGAAAGGGCCACACATCCGCGTCGACGACGGTTATGATGCGGGCATGGCCATCCCCATTTATTACGACCCTATGATCGCCAAGCTCATCACCTGGGGTGTCAACCGCGATGCCGCCATACAGCTGATGCTGGAAGCTATCGAACAGTATGAGATCGAAGGTGTGGCCACTACCCTACCCTTCGGCCGCTTCGTCCTGGAGCATGAAGCATTCACCTCGGGCCAGTTCGACACCCACTTCGTACAGAAATACTTTAGGCCCGAAAAGCTGCAGCACACGACCCCCATAGGCGCCGAGATCGCCGCCAAGATCGCCGTTAAGCTCTACTGTGACTATCAACGGAAATTGAAAGTGCCGGATGTGAGCGGGCCGGGGTGGAAGAGATAGGGCGCCGCATGTCGCGCACGCACCTTGAGCGCTTTGAGATATCGTGGCGCCTGCGATATGCCGGCCGGCCCTACGGCATCATCGTCTGAAAAGAAGTGACCCGGATGGGCGTTCCCCACATGAAGATCGAGACATCCTCTTCCACTTCCGTGGCTTCCACCTCAATGGTTTTTCCTTCATGTTTGAGTTGTTCCGGCATAGTGACAGGGCGCCACTCCCGGCCGTCGTCGCCGACGATGCCCCAGAAACCCGTACCCAGATTTTGGTATACCACCTTGCCCTTGATCTTAATCTTCTGCTTCTTCATGGTTTCGGACATTGATATCAGATGTAAGTGATGGCGTTTGCAGCAGGCGCGCTACCATTGTATTCAGGCTGTCGATCAGTTGCGACTGCTTGCTGATCGTCTGTTTCAGTTCTTTGACCTCGTCATGGATGTAGTGCTTTATATTTTGAGGCGAAGGCAGGAATGGGCTGATCTTGGCCCGTACATACCACACCTCACGGATATCGCCAATGTTGACGCGGTACGATTCGTAAAAAGAGTTGTCGGAGATGAGCTCCAGCTGTTTTTCCGTTTTCAGCAAGTTAGCCACCCTTTTCACGGCCACGTCGGCGCGGGTTACGACGACGTAGACATAACCGTCCTTGATGCCGCTTTCCCAAAGGGTAGGTTCCAGGTAGCTGCAGACCACTTTATCGCCTTCGAAAAGGGTCGTTTCCATGCTGTCACCCGACACATCGAACGAGCGGTGGGTACCGATCTTGTACTTGTAATCGGGCAGTGTAAAAGTGGGCAGGTCCTGAATGATGGAAGGGTCGCCAAGTTCGGCGGCGTAACCGGCCTGGGCAGGCACCGGCACATGTACGATGCGTTCATCTTCCCGGGCATCGGTCACAACGGTCAGCACGCGAAAGCTTTTATGATCCTCTTCGGTCATGAACATCGGGCCTTCGCCGGTATAGATATAAACGGGGTTGACCTTGTATTTTTCCACTGCTTTGCGCAATAACTCGATCGTAACATCCCTACGCCCTTTCAGGATCTCGCTTAAGCTCTGAGGCAGATAATCCAGGGCCAGCGCGAACTGGCGGCTGGAACGCACGCGGTTTTCTTCGCGCAGTTTATTGTGGCACTTGATAAACCGCTGGGTAATGATATTACTCATAAAGGGCGGTGCTTTAATGTTACGATTCCATGCTGTCTAAACAAATGTATGAAATAAGTTCAGCAAATCTGGATGCCACCCTAAAAAATTTATCCAAAAAAGTGATACTCTTTATTACCCCATTACTCCATACTTTCGATGATCGCGATAAAGTCATCGGCTTTGAGGGAAGCGCCGCCGATCAGGCCTCCGTCCACGTCGGGCTGGCTGAATAGTTCTTTGGCGTTACCGGGTTTAACGCTACCGCCGTAAAGGATCGTCATGCCCTCTGCGATATCATCGCCATATTGTTTTCTGATGAGGCTACGGATGTGGAGGTGCATTTCCTGGGCTTGTTCCTTGCTGGCCGTTTTCCCGGTACCGATCGCCCATACCGGTTCGTAAGCGATGACGGCCTGCCTGATCTGTGATTCGTCGAGGTGGAACAAGGCTTCTGACACCTGTTTGCTGACAAGCGCCTCGTGTTCGCCAGCCTCGCGCACTTCCAGTCTTTCTCCGCAGCAGTAGATGGGTTGCATACCCTGGGCCAGGACGGCATCGGCCTTGCGGGCGATCAGCGCGTCGGTTTCGTGAAAGTATTCCCGGCGTTCCGAGTGGCCGAGGATGACGTAATCCACTTCGCAGGATTTCAGCATAGGCGCAGAGACCTCTCCCGTGTAAGCGCCGTTGTTTTCCTGGTGGCAGTTCTGTGCAGCGAGCTTCAGGTTGGAAACATCCTTGATGACGCCACTGATGCCTTTCAGGTGAATATATGGCGTGCCCAGCACGACCAGGGTCTCTGATGGCTGCAAGCGGGCAATAATAGCTTTGGCAAGGGCCCTGCCCTCTTCATAATCCATGTACATTTTCCAATTGCCCGCAACGATCTTCTTTCGTTTCATTTTGATTGGTTTAGCTATAAAAATAAATCCGCATTCCCGGCTGTAAGAGCTTGTTTGGAGGCCATTATCCATTGCCAGGCAGCCGTTTCCGGCGCTGGCTATTGGCTTCAACGCCGACGGCCAGGGCTACGGCTCCGAGCATCATCAGCACATTCCAGTACCAGGCCAGGGGCTCGCGCCCGTGTTCGATGCGCAGGGCCGTTTCGCTGACCCGGTAACCTTTATCTTTGAGCAAATCTGCGGCCCGCCTGTCTTTTGGAAGCTCCCGCACGATGCCACGCAGGTTGATCTCGCCCCTTTGAATGCAGTTTCCTGCCTCTACACACTGCGACGGAAAGTCCGTCGTCCATGCGATAAGCGCCGGCTCGGCCTGCAGGCCACTATCCCGCAGAGCCAATTGTTCGCGGGTGAGGATAGGGTAAATGATCACCCCCGGGTTGCTGGGGCTTTTGGCGGCCTTATAAACGAAGTCGCCCGACAGCCAGGCGCCGTTCACCTGGACGAAGTCAGCGTCGCCCAGGCCGTTGCTAGCCACCTCATCCATAGTATAGGTTCGGAGCTTGTGTGTTCCGAATTGCTGGGAGATGACGCTATTGCAGCCATTGATAAAGACGACCACGCAGGCCAGGATAATCAAAAGGCGAATGATCATGAAAACTGTTTTTCGGCCCCTCAAAGTAATCAAGTTAAAGCCAAAATGTAAAACCGGAGCCTGTAAATTTTACAATTTGAAACTTGGCGTTCGAAAGTGTATCTTCAGAGCTGAAATCACCCTGGCGAATTACTTAAAAATAAGTTCGTCGAACTAATTTTTTGAGGATTCCTAAGCCCCTGTTTCATGGAATTTGGAAAACTAGCCGATATTTCCGGTGTCAACTTCAGCCTACCCACCGACAGCCCAGGCAACGCCCGAATGCTGAGGGCTCTGCCCAAAGCAGGGGTTTTGCCGTACCTTTACATCGGCTGCACCGGGTGGAGCATGAAGGAATGGGCGGGCCGGGTATACCCGCCGGGCATCCGCAGCAAGGACTACCTGCGGTACTACAGCCGCCAGTTCAACACCATCGAGCTGAACAGCACCCACTACCGCATCCCCTATCCCGCTACGATCAGGAAGTGGTACGAAGAGTCGGAACCCGATTTCCGCTTCTGCCCCAAGCTGCCGCAGACCATCAGCCACAGCCGGAACATAAGCCAGGAAGGCCGGCTTATCGCCCAGTTTTGCGAAGCCGTCGAGGGGCTGAATGAGAAGCTGGGGCATTGTTTTATGCAGATGCCGCCCTATTACGATACGAGCCGTTTGGCCGAACTCGAAAAATTCTTCCAGGCCTTTCCCCGCCATATCCCGCTGGCGCTGGAATTGCGGCACGAAAGCTGGTTCGAACCGAACTACGGGCAGGAAGCTTTGTTTGAAATGCTGGAACAGTACGGCATTTCCACCGTGATCACGGATGTTGCAGGCCGGCGCGATATCCTGCACATGCGCCTGACAAACAGCACGGCCATGCTTCGCTTCGTAGGCAATGGGCTTCACCCTACCGATTATTCGCGCGCCGACGACTGGATAAAGCGGATGAAAAAGTGGTACGACGCCGGCCTGCAACAGTTTTTCCTGTTCGCCCACGAGCCCGACAACCTGCTGGCGCCCGAACTGGCGGCCTATTTCCTGGAAAAAGCGCAAAAAGAGCTGCCCGGGGTGCGCTGCCGTGGCCCCCGGCTGGGCCCCGACGGCGACGAAGGCCAGCAGATGAGCTTGTTCTGAATCCGACATACAGGCCGATTGCCTTACTTTTGTTGAGGAAAACCTTATTTTAGGGCCTGAAATTTACACCGACTATCGCACACCCGGAAGACTATGGCAAATTTGGCAGAATATAAGAACATCAAAAGGAATTCCAGATCTGCGTCCAATTTTGATACGAGCGGTTTGGTACAGGTCAGCGAGCAGAACTATCCCTTCATCCACCGCGACATCAGCTGGCTGTCGTTCAACTACCGGGTGCTCCAGGAGGCCAAAGACCCCAGTGTCCCCCTTTTTGAGCGCATCAAGTTCCTGGCCATCTATTCTTCCAACCTCGACGAATTTTTCAGGGTGCGCATGGCCAACCACCGCAACCTGCTTCGCGTCAGTAAAAAGACTAAAAAGGAACTGGATATAGACCCCAAACAGCTCATCAAGGATATTCAGGGTATCGTCGACAAACAGCAGGAGGAATTCAGCAGGATATTCCAGGAAGAGATCATCCCCGAATTAAAGAACCACAATATCTACCTGCTGCGCCGGATGGAGCTCGACGAAGAGCAGAAGGCTTTCGTCGAGGCGTTCTTCAATGACCACATGTTGCCCTTCGTACAACCGGTACTGCTGGTCAAGAACAAGATCCGCCCGTTCCTCAACAACGCGGCGCTTTACCTCACCGTATTGCTTCAGGACAAGGAAAACAAAAATGCGCCCCACGAGTTCGCTATTGTCAAGATCCCTTCCGACCACCTGCCGCGTTTTATTAAACTGCCCTCGGCGTCCAACCGCAATGACCTCATCATCCTGGACGACATCGTGCGCCACTCCGTTTCCTGGATGTTCCCCGGCTACGATATCCTGGACACCTATTCCATAAAGCTGACCCGCGACGCAGAGTTATACATCGACGATGAGTTTTCGGGCGACCTCATCCAGAAGATCAAGGAAAGCCTGATCAAAAGGCAGGTTGGGCCCGCCTCCCGTTTCGTTTATGA
>JACJYE010000016.1 GCA_020636255.1 Lewinellaceae bacterium | reverse complement strand
CTCCTTCAGTACTGAATGTATGGCCGGATAAAGCAGGTCGAGCCCCTTTTGGCTTGCAAAGCGGCTCACCACGCCGAACAAGGGCACATAAGGGTCGACCTCCAGGCCGAAGTGCTGCTGTAAGGCCTCTTTGCAGACGGCCTTTCCCTGAAGGTTGCCGGCTGAATAGCGTGCTGGGATGAGGGGGTCTGTTTCAGGGTTCCACTCGCCATAGTCGACGCCATTGAGGATACCCGTATAGGCCTCGCCCTTCGCCTGCAGGTAGGTGTTAAGGCCTGCGCCCAGCTCACTGTTGCGCGTTTCTTCGGCATACGTAGGGCTAACGGTGGCCACCATATCGGCGAAGTGGATGCCGCCTTTCAGGTAATTGATATTGCCCAGGTCTTCAAACTTTTCGGCCGTAAACTGTTCCCAGCCCAGGCCGGTGTAGCCGTACTGGTCGCGGCCGTATTTGCCCTGATGGGCGATGTTGTGAATGGTCAGCACGCTGGCAGCCCCGCCCAGCACCGTGCTGCCCTGGAACCAGGTTTTCAGGTAGGCCGCTGCCGGCGCCGTGGGCCAGTCGTGCACGTGGATGATATCGGCCTTGAAATTCCGGTCGATGCACAATTGCAGGGCTGCACGGGTAAAGAAGGCGAAACGCCGGGGGTTGTCCAGGTAATCTTCATTGCGGGCGTTGTTGTAGATACCCTCACGGCCGAAGTATCCGTGGTGTTCTATAAAATATACCGGCACGCCCTCTTCGGTGCGGGCCTGGTCGACGGAGCACCATTCTTCCACACCGCCCATCCATACACCCATAGGGCGGTGGTAAGGCATTATGCCGAATTTCTTTGCGTCGATAGAAGCATACCTGGGGATGATAATGCGCACATCGTGGCCCATTTGTTTCAGGGCTTTGGGCAGGGCGCCTACCACATCCGCCAGGCCGCCGGTTTTGGCATAGGGGACGCATTCGGAGGCGATCATGACGATTTTCAAAGGCGTAGCCATAAGCAAGGGGTTTTGGGGAAACGGCTTTCCCTTTTCTGCCCAAATTAAACAATCCCGGCATATTTCAAAAGGTTTGTGCAACGGACATTCCGCCCCCTTCAGAAATCCATTTGCCGAATGGACGGCCAGCATGCCGGAGCGCCTTCACCTTCCCGATAATTTCCTATCTTTCCCGCAAAACCACAGGGCTTCCGCCATGGAGAACCGCCGCCACGAGTTATACATTGTTTTTGCCTTCCTGGCCTTGGTGCACTTGCTGTATTACCCGGCCTGGAATGCCGGTTTTGTCACCGATTTCACGGGCCTGCT
Organism: Lewinellaceae bacterium; assembly: GCA_020636255.1. Classification (GTDB taxonomy): domain Bacteria; phylum Bacteroidota; class Bacteroidia; order Chitinophagales; family Saprospiraceae; genus JACJYE01. The sequence continues at coordinate 113,953 of JACJYE010000016.1, read as the reverse complement.
GTGGCGGCTGGATGGCAGCAGCGCCGCCGGCATCTTCAATAGTTTTGGCTTCCCGGCCCTTCAGCCGGTGCTCAACGCCTTCCTCTTTCTGTTCTGTAAGGCCTTCGGGCTCCACCCCCTGCCGTGGTACCTGGCATTCACCAGCATGCACGTGCTGAACGGCTGGCTGGCCTATCGCTTTGGCGCCGCTGTGCTGAGGGGTTACGGCATGCGTATGCCACGCCTGGCCGCGCTGGCCGGCGCCCTCTTTTTCCTGCTGTCGCCCTACCAGTCGGAAGTGCTGACGTGGCGGGTCTGCTTCAATTTCCTGCTCTCCAGCTTTCTGGTGCTGAGCATACTCTATTCGTCCTACAGCTGGATGCGCGAAGGGCGGCGAGGGCAGTTGTGGGCCGTGCACGGCCTGTTCGTGCTGGCGCTGTTCACGTTCGAGCTGGCCCTGGCCGTTCCGCTGGCATGCCTGGTGCTGTTGCTGCTCTACCCGCCTACCCTGCGCAACAGGCTGGGCCTGCGCCTGCAGTTGCTGCGGCTATCCGCCCCACAGTTTGCGCTGACGCTGGGTTATTTCCTCCTCAACCGGCTGATCCTGGGCGCCTGGGTAGGGCATTACGGGCCGGCGGTACACCTTCGCTTCCGGCTGGGCGAGATCCTGGCCAACTACTACCGCTACGGCTTCAAGCTCCTGGCTTTCAGCCGCTACTGGCCGCACCCCTGTAAGGAAGGGCTGTCCGGCAAGCTGCAGGAGCCGCTGCTGTTGTATCCGCTGGCTATCGTCAGCGTTCTGGCCCTGGTTTACGCCCTGGCGCGCTTCCGCCGCTGGCGGGGCGAGGGGCAGGCCGCGCTGCTGTTCCTGCTGCTCTTTATATTGGCCCTGGCGCCGGCCGTCAACCTCTACTTCAATTACCTGCTTTATATCGAGAACGACCGCTACGGTTATCTGGCCTCCGCCTTTTTCTTCCTGGGCCTGTCGGCACTGCTGTCGGTGCTGCCCCGCTGGCTGTTCCTGCTGCTGGTTATATGTTATATAGGCCTGTCGGCTTTCTTCCTCCGGCGCACCAACCTGTACTGGAGGCAGTCTACCGCGCTGTACTACGGCCTGATGGACAGCTTCCGGTGGTACGATGCCCCCGCGGTGTACCTGCTCAACCTGCCCGATAACTACCAGGGCGCCGTGCTCTTCCGCGATTTCTCGGGCCAGGGCGAAGCTTTCCGCGATGCGTTGAAGTACATTAAAAAAGCACCGTACGAGGGCGCCATCCACGAAGTGGCCCAGTACAACCTCGCCACGCCCGCCGATGGCGTGACGGTGCGCCGGGATTCCGCCATGCACTATACCGTCGAGTTCAACCAGTGGGGCAACTGGTGGTGGCGCCGTGGCATAGGCATGGGCCCTGGCTATCAGGCCAACACCTATTCGGTGGACAGCAAAGGGCATTTCTACCACCTGCAACTGGACACTATTGAGCCGGGGGCGGTGTTGCTGTATCAGGTTAAAGGGGAATGGCGAGAGGTGGAATAACGGGGGTGTCGCTTAACGGGATTTTGGGGATTATGGGATTGCCGGGATGGTTAGGCGTTTTTGCACATGCTCTTGCTTCCACCTATGCAACTCTGCATGCATTGCATCCGTATACACGCTGTAATGGGACAGGGTGACTGGGAGGGGGCTGGGGCTGGAGCCCCTAAAGCAGCCTGGCTACTTGTTACCTGCCGGGTACCGCTGCTACAATTAACCCTGAGCCCCCTTGTACCTCGTACCAGATACCTTGTACCCGATACCTTACACCCTACAACATGAACCTGAAAGAAAAAGAAAAAGAAGAGATCAACTACTGGCGGGAGAGTGAATTTGAGTCTTCGGAACGATTCACGAAGGAGAATTTCCTGAATAAGATGCAGGAATGCAGGCATTTCGACTACAAGGCCAATAAGTATGCGGCGTTCATCCGGAACAAAACGCGGGTGCTTGAGGTCGGGGCTGGACAGGGATGGGCGTCCTGTTTTTTGAAAAAATATTACCTGCCGGAAGCGCATTTCACCGTCACGGATATCAGCCCTTACGCCATCCAAAGCATCGCTTACTGGGAGGAATTCTTTCGTGTCAGGATCGACAGGGCCTATGCAGCGAAGAGTTATGAGATCGATGCCGAAGACGGGCAATTCGGGCTGGTCTTCTGTTATGCCGCCGCACACCACTTCGTCTTGCTGGAGGAGACCCTTACTGAATTGAAACGAGTGCTCCGGGACGACGGGCACATTCTCTTCCTTTACGAGCCGACCTGTTCAGCGCTGTTTTACCCCCTGCACTACTACTATGTGAACAAGATGCCCCACAGCACTCCTGAAGATGTGATCGTCCCCTCCAGGATGAGCGCCATAAGCCAGCGCGCCGGGCTAAAGTACCGGAACATATACGACGCCCATCAAACCCTCATCCGAAGTATCCCCCTTGGCCTGTACTTCAGGATGCTGGGAAAGCTGCCTTTTCTTCAAAAGGCCCTGCCCTCTTCTTCCGATTTGATTTTCAGAAAGTAATAAGTTTATCTATACCGCAAAAGCATACGAGATAGGGTCTTTTCCTTATATTTGGATCAGTCACCGCTGATGCCAAACAAACACAATGGAAAACTACTGCCTGCCCCGGTTTCTAAGGCTTATGCTCCTGTGCCTGTTTTTGCAGGCCGGCGTGGTTTTACACTCCCAAAATATCCGTTTCGAGCGCATCCCCAATGAGCTGGGGCTATCGCAGAATTTCATCTCCGCACTTTGCTTCGACAAGGACGGTTTCCTTTGGGTGGGCACGAAAGACGGGCTGAACCGCTTCGACGGCTACCGCTTCAAAGTGTACCAACACGACCCTTTCGACTCTACTTCTTTATCCTCCAATTATATCAAAACGATCCTGGAAGACAGCCAGGGCAGGCTGTGGGCCGGCACCACCGAGGGCCTCAACCTGTTCAACCGCGAGGATGAATCCTTCCAGCGGCTGGGGGCGCCCGAAAAGCCCTTCCACCCCGAACAGGCCATCACTGAAAACTTCGACGGGCTTCCTCATGGCGATATCAACTGCATCCTCGAAGACAAGCTGGGCAACATCTGGCTGGGTACCATGCTCGGTGGCCTGGCCAAACTGGAGATGCCCGCTGGCTCCAGGGATCTGGAACAGGCAAAGATCACGGTTTTTTCCAGTACGGGATCCGAGAACAGCCTTTGGGAACACTCCGTTACCAGCATGGCCCTTGATGAAACCGGGGCCTTGTGGGTACATGCCTACGGCAAAATCACCGTCATCAAAGGCAGTTCTACGGGTGGGCCTTACCGCATTCAACGCCTCAACTGGGCGGATTTCGACCCGCAATGGAAGAACTACAGCCAGGATGATTTCTGGTATACCGAAAACGGGAAAAAGCAGGTGGACCATCGTTTTCTCCAGGTATTGCAAGGCCGTGACGGGGCAGTATGGGTGATGTCGGCCGGCGGCTTCGGCAAATGGTTACCCTCGGGGCCCCGCTTCGCCTTGTACGGCCTCGATATCAACCTGAAAGACTATCCCGTGCTTCCGCTGGCCGGCGCTGCCGGCCGGAGCCTCTTCGACCACAATGGCCGCCTTTGGGCGACGGGAGGCTGGTCGGTGGTATTGTACGACACCCTCAGCCACAAGATACTGGTCCGCAACCACCTGCAGGACCGGGCAGACATCGGGCTTCCCCCGGGCGCCGGCGCGCGGTCGCTGCTCGAAGGGCCAAACGGCAACATGTGGCTGGGCACCAATGGCAATGGTTTGTTCAAATACACTCCGGGTATCCAGAAATTCGACGGCCAGAACGGCACCCTGCTCTGGAAAGGCAACAGCGTGCGCACCATTTGTGAAACAAGCGACGGCATCATCTGGCTGGGGCTGACCAACCTGCGCCTGCTCCGCTACGACAGGAAGTCCGGCATAGCTACGCCCCTCGTCCTGGACAAGAGCCGCTGGCTGCGCACCTACGATGATGAGCTGGATTACGTGTACGCTATAGCCGAAGCCCCGGATGGCAACCTCTGGATCGGCGCCGAGCAGGGCCTTTTTCGGTTCAGGATGAACGGCAGCGAACTGGCAGACTGGGATTTTTACGAGATCAGGGAAATGAAAGCCAAAGGCCTCTTGAGCACCATCCGCGATATTCACATCGACGGGCAGGGGCAGATCTGGCTGCTCACGCCCTTCGAGTTCGGGCGCTTCGACCCTGAAACGGGGAGCTTCGACGGCCACGACTACCTCTCCCTCCTTGGCGGCGAACGCCTGTCTGACGCCTACCCCTGCATCTATCAGCAACGGAACGGTATCTTCTGGCTGGGCACAAACTGGGGGTTGCTGCGGTTCGACCCTAAAAACAACAGCTTCTCCCATTGGGCCAACAGCCCCGATAAACCGGAAAGCCTCAGCCACAACCTCATCAAATGCATCCACCCCGATCCCCGCAGCCCGGAGCAAGTGCTGTGGATCGGCACCGGCGGCGGCGGGCTCAACCGCTTCAACCTGGAAACGGGCCGTTTTACCCATTACAAAAAACAGGACGGCCTGCCCGACAACGTCGTGTACGGCATCCTCAGCGATGCAGAAGGTTATCTTTGGCTGAGCACCAACCAGGGCCTCTCACGCTTCAACCCCCATGACGGCACTTTCAAGAATTACACCACCGCCAATGGCCTTCAGGACAATGAGTTTAACTCCGCCGCTTATTTCAAGGCTCCGGACGGTGAACTGTTCTTCGGCGGCATCAACGGGTTCAACGCTTTCCACCCGGAAGCGGTGAAGGACAACCATTTCGTGCCGAACGTAAAGATCACGGGCTTCAAGGTGGCAAACCAGCCGGTGGATTTCCGCACGGATGGCTCGCCTTTGCACAAACCCATCACGGAGACTGAAACCATTGTACTGAGCTGGCAGGACAAAGTTTTTTCCTTCGAGTTCGCGTCCCTCGACCTCACGCGGCCGGAACAGAACCAATACGCCTACCAGATGGAGGGCTTCCACGACGACTGGCAATACATCGGCACAGAGCGAACGGCCACTTTTACCAACCTCAACCCCGGTGAATACACCTTCCGTGTAAAGGCCACCAACTACGACGGGGTTTGGAACGAGCAGGGCGCCAGCCTCACGGTCATCATTCTGCCACCCTGGTGGCGCACCTGGTGGGCCTACTGCTGTTATGCCATCCTACTGGCCACCTTGATCCTCGGCCTTTACCGGTTTCAGCTAAACCGGCAACTGGAACGCGCCGAGTCAGAACGGCTCAAGGAAATGGATACGATTAAAACGCGGCTCTACACCAACATCACCCACGAATTCCGCACCCCGCTCACGGTCATCCTCGGTTTGACGGAACAATTGTCGGAGGACAGCGAGCATTGGGCAATAGGCGCCGAGATCAAGCATAAGCTGAAAAGCGGTTTCTCGCTCATACACCGCAACAGCAACAACCTGCTCCGCCTCATCAACCAGTTGCTGGACCTGTCGAAACTCAATTCCGGGGCAATGAAACTGAACCCGGTGCGAAGCAACATTATCAACTACCTGCAATACCTCACCGAGTCTTTCTATTCGGTGGCCCATGAAAGGGGCATCCGACTCACTTTTTATTCTGAGGCCCAGGGCCTGGAGATGGACTACGACGAAGAGAAGATACAGAACATCGTTTACAACCTGCTTTCCAATGCCCTCAAATTTACGGGAAAGGGGGGCAAGGCCGTGTTACACGTAAACCAAACACAACGCCAGGAACAACCATTCCTGGTATTGAAAGTACAGGACACGGGGGCCGGTATCCCCAAGGGCCAGTTGGAGCATATTTTCGGCCGCTTTTATCAGGCCGACAGTTCGCATACCCGCAAGGGCGAAGGAACGGGCATCGGGCTGGCCCTCACCAAGGAATTGGCCGAACTGATGGGCGGCAGCATCGGTGTGGAAAGCACGCCTGGCGTCGGCACTACCTTTACCGTTCTGTTGCCGGTAAAACGGGAGGAAGGAACGCCGCTGGCAAAAACGCCCCCTGCCATTACCGGCATCCGCTCCTCCGTTCCGGGTGCCGGGCCGGATGTACAACTGCCCGAAGCGGTTGACGAGGAAAGCCTTGCCGGGGCCGGAGCCGGCAATGACAAGCCGTCCCTGTTGCTCATAGAAGACAATGCTGACGTAACCACCTATATCACGGGCCTTTTGGCGGCAGAATACAATATCATAACGGCGCCTGACGGCCAGGCCGGCATCGAAAAGGCCTTTGAAGAGGTGCCGGACATCATTATCAGCGATGTGATGATGCCGGCGAAAGACGGTTATGAGGTATGCGTAACCCTGAAAAGTGACGAGCGCACCAGCCATATTCCCATCATCCTGCTCACGGCCAAAGCGGCCGAAGCAGACCGTATCACCGGCCTGAAGCAAGGGGCCGACGCCTGGCTGATGAAACCCTTCAACAAAGAAGAGCTATTCGTACGGCTGGAAAAGCTGGTAGAACTGCGGCGCAACCTGCAGGCCCGCTACGGTAGCAATTTGCCCGGCATTTTCACACCACTCCCCTCCTCTACCGAACCTAACCTCGAAGACCTGTTCCTGCAAAAGATCCGGCAGGTTGTCGAAGACAGGATCGACGATCACACGCTGAGCATCCAGGCCCTCTGCCAGGCCGTAAACCTCAGCCATACGCAGGTTTACCGCAAGCTGAAAGCACTGACCGGGCTCACCCCCTCCCAGTACATTCGAAAAGTACGGCTTCAAAAAGCGGCCGTAATGCTGAAAACGGCCCAGAAGAATATTTCTGAGATCGCTTATGAAGTAGGTTTTTCCGACCCAAACTATTTCTCGCGCGCTTTCAACCAGGAATTCGGCCTGACACCCAGCGAAATGCGCGGACAGTAAGAGCTTGTTCCAAAAACCGCCCTTTTTCTACCTCTGTGCAAGATATGTCCAGGTTTTTGCAAAAAAAATCCAGATGAGTTGTGGCAGGAATGCCCACCTTTACGCCAATAGCGTGCCGTACCGCATCTGCCATATAGAACACCTAAAACCCATATATCATGAACAAACAAGAGCTAACCCCAAAAAACCTACCCCGCCGTTCCGCCGGCTGCTTCCACGAATGATAAACAGCACGGGAAAAGTAGCCTGTCAGCAGGGTGCCCATTAAAGAACAGCGGCACTCTGCCCGGCTCTTTACCGGGCCCCAAAAAAGCAAATAATGAACATGAAAAAGATCACCCAACGCCTCTTAGAGCTTGTTTGGAGGCTGGATTTGATAGCGAAAATCGTCAATTTTTTGGTGAGACAAGGCGTCTTTTTGAAGAGCGTACCCAAAGGTACGGTCAAAAAAAGCAACGCAGTATCACCAAAAAAGTGGCCTTTGCAGCTCAAAGGCTGGCCTCCAAACAAGCTCTTAGGCGCAATAGCTATCGTTATCGCCGGCCTGCCGGCCCTTCATGCCCAATCGCAAATTAGCGGGATGGTAAACAGTGAAACCGGCCAGCCGCTTTCCTTCGCAAATGTACTACTGCTCTCCGCTGCCGACAGCTCGCTGGTTAAAGGCCAGGTATCCGGCGAAGACGGGGTTTACCGCCTGAAAGAGGTGCCGCCCGGCCGTTACCTGCTGATGGCCAGTATGGTCGGTTTCCTGCAATGCTATACCAAGCCTTTCCTGTTGAAAGAACGGGAACAAATGGACGCGGGAACCATCACCTTAAAGGAAGATGTCTATGGCCTGAAGGCCGTCGAAGTGGTGGCCCAAAAACCTTTGTTCGAACAAAAGATCGACCGCATGGTCGTTAATGTAGAGGGTAGCATTACCGCAGCGGGAGCTACGGCACTGGAGGTGCTCGAACGCTCACCCGGCGTGGTAGTGGACCGGCAGAACAACGATATTTCGCTGGCCGGAAAAGATGGCGTCGTGGTGATGATGAACGGGAAGATCAACCGGATGCCCATTGCCGCCGTCGTCCAGCTGCTACAGGGCCTGCCGTCAGGCAACATCGAGAAGATCGAGCTGATCACTACACCTCCGGCCAATTTCGACGCCGAAGGCAATGCGGGCTTCATCAATATCGTGATGAAACAATCGAACGACAAAGGGGTGAACGGCGCACTCACCCTCTCCGGCGGCTTCGGCAAGGGCAGCGTCGCTTCCGCAGGCGGCAATTTTAACTACCGCAATAATAAGATCAACCTGTATGGAGACTACTCTTTCAGCCGCGATGCACAGCAGCAGGTTTTCAGTGCCGCCAGGCAGGTACCCCTCAATGGAGAAACCATTGGGACGGACACCCGCAGCGTACGCGACCCCATACAACGCAACCACAATGCCCGCATAGGGCTGGACTGGCAGCTGAACGCCAAAACTATTATCGGCGTGTTGCTCTCGGGTTATGACAACCGCTGGAGCATGGATGCGCTGAACCGCTCTTCCATTACGCGGAATGCCCAACCGGATACGCTGCTGTCTATCGCCGCCGATGAGATCAACCATTGGAAACATTTTGGCGGCAACCTGAACGTTCAGCACACCCTCAGCAAAGGGGAAACCCTGGCCTTCAATGCAGATTACCTCCACTACGACAACGCCAACCCGACGAATTACCTCAATACCTATGCTGACGGATCGGGCAGCTTGCTCTTCGACGAGCAAACCTTCAGCGGCAAGGTGACCCCTATCGAGATAGGCGTAGGCGCAGTGGATTACACCAAAACGTTCTCGGAAAACATCAGTATGGAAGCAGGGCTGAAGGGTACGCTCTCCCGTTTCGACAACGATGTGACGGTATCCAGAGTTGAGAACAGCGCCTGGGTGAACGACAAAAGCCTGACGGCCGAATACAAACTCGAAGAAAACATCGCCGCCGCTTACACTTCTTTCAACCTGAAGCTGGATGACAAGTCGGGCCTGAAACTCGGCCTTCGCTACGAATATACCAATTCAAACCTCGGCACCGTTGAACAGCCCGACATTGTTGACCGCCACTACGGCAATCTCTTCCCCAGCGTTTTCCTGTCCAGGGCATTCAACGACAACAACTCGGCCAATATCTCCTACAGCCGCCGCATCACCCGCCCGACGTTCAACGACATGGCGCCGTTCGTGATCTTTTTGGACCCCTATACTTTCTTTTCCGGCAACGCCGCCCTGCAACCTTCCATCGCCAATAGCGTGAAGGTGGATTATCGCTTTAAAACCGCCATGTTCTCCATCCAGTACACCCGGGAGGACAGCGCCATCGCCCGTTTCCAGGCCCGGGTCATCGAAGGGTCCAACCAGCAGCTCATCGCAGCGGAAAATATGAAGAACCGCAATACGGCCGCCTTTACCGTAGCTTTTCCCATACAGGTGGCAAAATGGTGGAAGATGCAGAACAACATCATCGGAACCTGGCAGGAGGTGAACACTTATTTCAATGGGGAACCGGTGCAGCTGCAAGCCAGAAGCTTCAGGGCAACCTGGATCAACAGCTTCTCACTACCCAGAGACTTCAGTGCAGAACTCGTGGGCTTTTACCGCTCGAAGGGGCTCGCAGGCACAAGCGTGGCCCTTCCCATGGGCGCCGTGAACATCGGCCTTCAGAAAGTACTTCCCGGCAATGCAGGCATACTCCGATTTGGGGTAGACGACCTGTTCAACTCTCTGAAGTTTCGCGGCGAAAACAACCTGCCCGAATACAACCTCGTTTCCCAGTTTGACCTCGACTTCAGTCAACGCACCTTCAAGCTGGCGTATTCCCGCAACTTCGGCAACAAGGAATTAAAAGGGGCCCGCAAGCGCGCCACAGGCTCGGAAGAAGAACGGGCGAGGGTGGATTAGCGCAAATGAAGAGATAATCAATATCTTGGGTGTGATTTATAACTTTAAGGAATCCTCAAAAAACAAGTTTTTTGAACACTACATAAGCCAAAACTGCTCATGCCCAATGACCACGCTGAAGGCCAGTCCTTCAAAGGAACAGACTTTACAGAAACGCCCATGCCCGAAGGGCATTACGAAAACTGCAGCTTTATTCAGTGCATTTTTTCGGGCGCCAACCTCTCCGGCCTCAAATTCCTGGAATGCGAATTCCGGGACTGTGACTTCAGCCTGGCCAGGCTGCAGAAAACCAGCTTTCAGGAGGCCCGGTTCATACAATGCAAGCTGCTGGGGTTACGCTTCGAGGAATGCCATCCGTTCCTGCTGTCGTTCTCCTTCGAAGCCTGCCTCCTGAACCTGTCTTCCTTCTACCAACTCCAGCTCAAAGGCACCCGTTTCAAAGAATGCCAGATGGAAGAGGTGGATTTCGCGGAAGCGGGCCTCAACGGGGCCGTTTTCGAACATTGCAACCTGCTCAATGCCCAGTTTGAAAATACGGCACTGGAACAAGCCGACTTCCGCACGGCCGTAAATTTTTCCATCGACCCCGAAAAGAACCGGATTAAAGGAGCGATGTTCTCCGTCCACGGCCTCGCCGGGCTCCTGGAGAAATATCACATTGTGGTGGAATGAAGGCCGGCAGTGTCTAAAATATACTATCCCCGTAACCAGGCTTGCGCTACTTTTAACGGAAATACTCTTCAGACATGAAACCGCACCTGGCTATTCCCGCTTTTTTCGTCCTTTTCACCACTCTGTTCGCCTCCCCCGCCCAGGGGCAGCCCCTGCAAAGGGGGCTGCAGCTGAACGTCGCCCTTTTCGTCCCCAACGGCGCTGAGTTGCTCGACTTTGCCGGGCCTGGCGAGGTCTTTTCCAATGCAGATTTCAACACCTACGTCATTGGGTTTACCGATCAACCCTTTATCAGCCAGGGCTTTATGAAGGTCGTGCCCAATTACAGCTACAAAGATTGCCCTAAACCCGACGTCCTCGTCATCCCCGGTGGCGGCGGCAACCAGTTTTACCAGGACCCGGAAGTCATCGAATGGGTAAAAACGCAATGCGAGCATGCTTTGCTGCTCACCGTCTGCACGGGTGCGCTCGTAGCGGCCCGCGGCCGTATGCTCGACAGTCTGAAGGTGACGACCCACTATTCGGGTTACAGCGCGCTGGAAAGGTCCTGCCAGGGCTGCGAAGTACTACGCGATGCTCGCTTTGTCGACAACGACCGCATCATCACCACCTCGGGCATCTCGGCAGGTATCGACGGCGCCTTACACCTCGTGGCGCGCATCAAGGGGCAAAAAGCGGCTGAAGAGGTGGCCCACTATATGATGTACGACAAATGGGCCCCGGATGCAGGCCTGACCGCCATGGAAGCACCGTTCCTGGCCTATGCCCGCAAGCACGGGTTGGCCGCCGCTCAAGAGCATTTTGCGGCAACGCTCAGGGCCGGGAAAAAACCTTATCCTGGTGAGTTGAGCATGCTGGCGGGTGAGTATGCCGGTAAAAACGATTACGCTACTGCCGAAAGCATCCTGCAGTTCTGCCTGGAGCTATACCCCTACGAGCAGCCCATGTACGAAGAACTCGGCGCCCTGTACAAGGCCCAGGGCAAATATGCGCCGCCAACTCAGGAAGCATTCATTGGCCTGCTGATCGACGGCGAGGTGGATGAAGCCCTCGGCATTTTTGAAAAAGTAAAAAAGGCCTACCCCAGTTGGGTGCTGTTTCGCGAAAGCGCCGCCAACTGGGCGGGTTATGCCCTGCTCAACCGGCAGCATACGGAAGACGCTATCAGCGTGTTCGCCATGAACACCCGGGCGTACCCCGATTCTTTCAACGTATACGACAGCCTGGCCGAAGCACACCTCAGGGCCGGGCATAAGGAAGAAGCCCACCGGTACTACGAGAAGTCGCTGGAGCTCAACCCCGGCAATAAAAATGCGAAAGAGGCCCTGGCGGAGTTAGAAGGCAAGTGACCGCACTTATACTGCATCCAAAGCAGCTACCACCTGTGCAAAGCCCTCGCGGTAGGAAGCGTATTCCGGTTTCCAGCCGGGCATCGCATTGAGCCTGTTCTGGTATGAAGCGGCCAGAATACCGGCCATCTCCCGCCCAAGCAACAAACGCGCCAACCAAACCGGTATGTGGCCCGGCTTTCTGCTTTCGGTAATAGAAGCGACATGCTCCACAACCTCGGCAAATGGCGACGGGTGGAAATCGGAAACGTTTACCACCCGGTGGGGCAGGCTTTCGTAGTTGTTCACGGCAAAGGCCACCGCGCTGGCGGCATCGTCAAGGTGGATGAGGTTGTAAAAATAGTCGCCTTTGCCGACGATGGGGAACTTTCCTTTCCTGATGGCACTCACCATGCCGCGCGTTTGCCCGGACTCGGCCCCGTAGAAGCTGGCAAAACGCAGGGTAATTGCCGGCAGGCCAGAATTGCGCGCCTTTTCATTCACGATATCTTCCATAGCTACTGCCGACTGCAGGAAGTAAGGCTGCTGTACGGGTATCGGGCTATGGCTGTCCAGCGCTCTGCCCTGCTGGTTTCCATATATAAAAAGGATGCTCTGCTGCAGGTAGAGCTTCATCTTGTGATGGATGGCGGCATCGGCCAGGGCATCTGCCCCTTCGGTTCGTATCCTGTCGTTTTCCAGCCAGTCTCGCGGTTTCGTCCTGGCCTTTCCGGGTATCTTCGTCGCCAGGTGCAATATGGCGTCGCAGCCCTGTGTGGCCTCTATCATTTGCTGCTTGTCGAAGAGGCTGCCGAAGCGAGCCTCGGCGCCCAGAGCGCGGAGCAGCTCTCGATTGGCATCGGAGCGGGCCAGGCCGGCCACTTCATAGCCCTGCTCCACCAACAGTTTGGCCACCCTTTTTCCCAACAGGCCGGTGGCGCCTGCTATGAATACTTTCATGGTTATTGCGATTTGGTTGCTGAACACATCCTGTTGTCAGGTTCTGAGATAGTTCGGCCGCAGATACGCCAGCTCGAAACCCATGCGGCGCATATTCCGATAGGAAGCCGCTGGCCGTTCCGGCCTGTCTTCCGCCGTTTCCGCCACAGCCCACCGGCAGCCGGCCTCGTACGCATCGCGCAGGCGGCGGGCGATGAGCGCCTGTTGAACGCCGCGGCCACGATACTCCGGCAGGGTGGCCGCAAAGGCCAGCGAGGCCAGTTTGCCCCTCATGAAGAGCGCTGCAGCAGCTACCGGTTCCTGCCCGTCGTAGGCCAGGTAGTGCTTCCAGCCAGGGCGCCCCACCGGATTGGCCAGTAGCGGGCGCAGGGCTTCGGGCCATTGGAAGCTCCGGAGGATGACATCGGCAAAAGTATCCCTGCTGCCGGCGCCGATAGTGGCGGCGCGCAGGCCCGTCTGTATTTCGGGCAGCGGCTGTACACGGCGGTACAGTTTGGCCCAGTTGTTGTAATGGCTGAAACCTTTGGCCTCCAATAAGTGAAGCAGGGCCGGCCGCTCGGCGATCTTGCTGAGCTGGATAAAAAAGCGGGAAGTACCGGCAGCCTCATACAACCCGGTCAATTCGTCGAGCTGGGCTTCGGTGGCAGGGGCGTCCAGCCCCAGGCCTATCACGCGGTTGAACGCAAGCACGTCTACATCCGAAACGATCAGGGCAGTACCCTGGCCGAGCGTGTGGGCAGCAACGCCAAGCCGGGTAGCTACTCCTCTGGGCAAAGCCCGGTAGTGCTCGCTAAAGTAGCTTATTTCCTGGTTTTCCATGTCGCGCCCAAAGGTGATGGGCAGGTACTTGATTTGCTTTGTCATGATTATGAGTTTTTAGGTTTGCACCCTCACTTTGCCCTGTCAGGTGATTGACTGATGTCACGGAACAAAAGCATATCCACTATCCGGCTGGTAGAACCAGGATAAAAGCCCGTCTCGTGTTCATAACCGTTGGGGTTGTAAAAGGTGTTGAAAAGAATATCGAAAATCGGCAGGTCGGAGTAGTTATGCCGGTGAATGCCCTGAGCATGGTGCACGGTATGGCTTTCCGGCCGCTGGATGAGATACCCCAGCCAATGCGGCGTTCGGATATTGGCATGCTGGAAGATGCCCAGGAAGTTCGTTACCAGCAGTACTACTGTGATGGCCTGGGGGCTCAGGCCCACGATCAGGGCAAAACAGATGCTGCCAAGCGTCGTCAGCCCTGCCATATCCAATGGGCTGAAGAAAAAGGCCCCGTAGGTGTCCAGGCGTTCGGCACTATGGTGCATCTGGTGAAAGGTGCGCCACAACAGATCAGAGCGGTGCAAGCTGCGGTGCCAAAAGTACAGGACGAACTCATAGAGCAGGATGCCGGCCGCCGCCCCGCCTACCGTGCCAAGGCCCGCAAGGTCAAACAGGCGGTACGGCAACAGCACGGGGTCGATGAGCAGCGGCAGGTAGGAAGACAGGTAAAAATATACCCCAAAGGACAGAAGCCCTTTTAACTTCCAATGCCGGACGTAAGGCAATTCACGGGCCGGATAACGGGCTTCCCACGCCATCAGGCCGAGGTACGTCGCAATGGCCACCAGCGAAATGGGGCCTAACAGGATTTCAAGTGGTGTAGGCATGATACATTCGGTTTAGGTGATGGATACCCAGTGCTTCGGGATATCCGTTTCGGATCAACTTACACCCTTATAGGCGTAAGTTCCCACCTTACGTTGTAAGGGGAAAGGGGCTTACAGCATCCAGTCCACCTCATATTCCGGCGCATATTCGCAGAAAACGCCTGTTTTGACCGAAACCTCCAGGTGTTTGCCCAGAGCAGGGTGTGCAGTGCTGATCTTTTTGATGGCGCTTCGGATGCGCCAGGTAACGGCTGCGCGGCATTTTTCTACCGAACTGGCCGCTCTGCGGGTTTTGCCGCCTTTGCCGATGGCCTGGCTGAGGTGTTCGAGGAGCTTATCGTATTCCTCCTGGAGGGCTGCCAATCGGCTGCTGTTCAGGTTGGCTTCCGCTTCTTCGATCTCTTCCTGTAGTTCGAGTATCCGCTTGTGATATGCCGCTTTAGCCTTTTCGTCAAAGACGCCGCCGCCGTCTTCCAGGGCCAGAGCGCCCATCAGTTCAGTACAATGGATGGGCTCGTTGGGGCCGCTCAGCAAGCGGGCAAGGTCGTGAAGGCCTTTTACACCTGCGAGTTGCACCTGTTTGCCGCCGAATGCCAGGGCCCAAAGGCCTCCTCGTTCCTCGTAAAAGCGGTTGGCATGGGCCAGGGGCGGGGGCGGCTCGGCGGCCCGGAGCTCCACCAACCCCGCCTGCCCCATGTACTCCCAGAAGGGTTGCAGCCGGGTAGCTCCCCGGTAAGGGTTGACATCGATCATCCACTTCAGGGCCGTAGCCGTATCAGCCGGGCGGCCGCAGTTGACCTTCTGCGAAAAGTCGTTCAGGAATTCCTGCCAGCTGGCGTGCATCTTGTCAAGGCTACCTTTCATATAATAGGCGGCGGCCTTATAGGCTGGAAAATCGACCCAGCCTTTGCCCGCCTCCTGTTGCTCGGCCAGCGCGATCGCTTCTTCGTAATGCCCCAGCTCCAGGTGGATGAAAGCACCGCAGCCTGCCAGGTTCTGGCCCGGGTTGAGGTGTTTCGCCCTTTCGTAGTGCTCCAGGGCCTCATCCAGATAGCCCAGGTAGGCCAGCCCCACAGTGATATACACGAGGGTGTCGGGGTCGTTGGGATTGATGCGCAGGGATTTGCGCAGGGATTGCTCTGCCTTTTCATATTCGCCGTTGAAGACGTAGATCCGCCCGAGGATGGCGTTGCTTACATGGTCCCACTCGTCGAGCTCCAGGGCTTTCTGAGCCCATTCGAAGGCCCCGTTCCTGCTCACATCCCAACGGTGCCAGAGCTGGCAGCTCCATTCATTAAAAAAAGACAGCGACATGCCCGTATAGGCGCGCGGGTAGTGTGGGTCGATGTCCATGGCCTGCAGGAAGTACGCCCGGGCCTGTTCATCGGCCTCCAGCGTGCCCTTTTTCAGTTCCTGAAACCCTCTCAGCCAGCATTCGTAAGCATTGAGGCTGGTCAGGGGCTTCTTGCGTATCTCGCTCAGCAGGTCGTGATCCACAAAATGCTGCAACGATACCGCCATTTTTTCGACGATGTATTCCTGGATCTGAAAGAGCTCTTCGAAGCCGCCGCTGAACTTCTCCGCCCATACCAGCCGGTTCTGCCGGGCCTGTACCAGCTGCAGGTTGAACAGTAGTTTGTCTCCCTGCTGCCGTACCAGCCCTTTAAGGATATAATCGAGCTGTCGCCCCTGCAATGCCGGGCTGTCGGTAACTGCCTGATGAGACAGCCCTTTCATGGCATCATAAGCCAGAATGCGGAATGAACGGAAACGGGAGAGGTCGGCGATGACGTCCATGGCAAGGCCGTGGCAGAACATGCCAACCCTGGCATCGTCGGACAAGGCCTGAAAAGGTAAAATAGCGAGGTAGATGTGTCGGCTGTGCGTAATGGGTTCCATGGTGGTATGTTTCCTGCCTTTCTCGATGCAAGTTATTTACCTCAGGGTTTTGACGCACCTGCTCTTGTGTAATTGGCAGGTTTGAGAGCGTAAGCAGTAGTGTTTTTTTATTGGAGGCAATACCCTTCCACCTACCTGAAAAACTGAATTTCACCCTCATCGAAGATACCCCCCTGGGCGGCGCCAAACGGTGGGTTGTCGTGGCTCCGCCGGGCTCCGAAGGCTGCCGCCTTCTGCTGGCCAAAGCCGCTACGGAGGAACAGCGCAGCCGCGTGGGCAATCAAACTGGCGGCCGGGTCTTCCTGTTCCTGCACACGGATAATTTCGAGCGGGACTACCAGAGCCTCCTCCGCCACGGCATCTCGGCCGTCCGCCCTCCCAGCGTCGAAACCTTCGGCACCGTCGCCGTCTTGGAAGGCCTCTACGGCAACTTATGGGGCCTGATCGAACCGGGCAGGGTTGAGGGTTAAGAGCTTGTTTGGAGTTTACCTCTTCTCCCCCCGTTCAACATCCGCGATCATACGCTGGTAGGCGAAGAGATCGAGAAAAGCACGGGCCAGCTTGCGCACTTCCATATAAGGCGTGCCACGCCTGTGGTTAGCCCGGGCAATGCGGCTGATGAGGCTCCAGTGGTAGGCGATATCGCGCAGGGCGGAGAAATAGGTGCCGCGCTGTGGGTCGTAGATATGGGTAGGCTCTGAACACACGCCGTTCAGTTCGATGATCTTGATGCCCTCGCCCGTGCGCAGGGAGTCGAAGCTGGTGCATTTGAGGTCGAAGCGGCCGTAGTAGAAACCGTCGACCTGCCGCGCCAGCCGGCTTATCGTCTTCAGTATCCCTTCGTCGGCCTGGCCGGTGCTGTTGATAAAGCGGGTGCCTTTGGAGTGGTTGCCGACGATGCCGAGGGTGATGCGCTCTCCCGCTGCCGGCACCTGCAACAGCAATTCCGGATGCTGGGCACGAATGCGCTCCAGCTGCAGGTGTGCGCGGGCCTTTTCCCGGATGAGCTCCAGCACCGTCGCCCGCCCGTCGCCGGTAACGTACAGGAACTCTTTGGTAGTGATGGAACTTATACCCTCCTCACCGGTGTCGGGCAGCCGGTAATACAGCACCCCTATTTCTTCCGGAAAGCGGAGGTACTCCTGCAGGATAATATCGATGGGGTATTTTGAAAGGTAAGCCCTGAGCTCCGGTTCGGTATCCAGTTTACTGACCAAAAAACCCCGAAAGCCGAGGTCGGGCTTGGCGATGAGGGGGAAAGTAATACCCGTAGCGGCAAGCTCGGCCAAGACTTCTCCAAAAGGCGTGCCAGAGGGGATGAGGCAGGATTTGGGGCGGTAGGGCTCCGGTATTTTACGCAGGGTGTCAAACTTGGACTCCAGCCCCAGCCCACCGGTATAGATCCCCGGGTTGGCAGCCGTAAAAAAGCAGATGTGCCGCGCCCGCAACATGAGCATGAGAATATGCGGAATGAGCGGATAGTAGAACGCCTTGCCCGGCCAGTACTCCCAGTTCAGCAGTTTGGCCCAGAACGGGCGCTGGTTAACGCGATCCCAAAACTTCACCTTTCAGCATGATTTTTTCGTGGCTCATTTTCTCCGAGATCAGGTCGTGATAGGCCATTTCCATGCTTTTGCTGGTTTTGAGAACGCTGGTGACGCTTACGGTCCGCACGATATTATTGCGATTCATGACAACGTCGTTCCAGGCGTCGCCTTCGCCGGCTGTATGGTGGAAGCGGAGAATCTCTTCCTGGCGGAAAAAGGGATGGGCGTCCAGCCATTCGGTGAACCAGGCTTCCCGCCTTTCCCGCACATCGCGGGTATAAAGCGGCGCCGACGACCAGATATAGGGCTGCCCGGGATCGAGCACGCGGATGTGTTGCTGCTGTTCATCCCACCGGAACTCCGTCAGGCTGCCCCTTTCATAGATCAACATAGTAAAGGGCTCCATGCCCAGAAAAGTATACTCTTGCAGGAAAATCCCTGCAGAAGTAAACTCGAAAAAGTCGAGGGCCATCAGCCCGCGGCTTCTCCGGTACGGAGGGCGCCGTTCGTGTTTTTCGAAGGCGCCGTTAAGGATACAGGCCAGCCTGTTGGCGCTGGAGATCGCGATCCAGGTCCCACCTGCCGTTTCGTCCCGCGGGAAAGCAAGCTGCTGCCCGGCCACATCCATGCGGCTGATATGCTGAGGCGAACGATGAGGCGCCTCATCGCGATTGGAGGTGAAGATAAAGCCGTCCTTGCCCTGGGGCAGGTAAGTCACTGTACACATAGTTTACAAAAGCCGCTTTATTCGTAATAAACCAAAACCTCGTCGATTGTTTTCCGGGAAAGGCAGGGAATGCGGGCATCATCGGCTGCATAACCCACGGGGATGAGCAGAAAAGGGCGTTCGTTCTCGGGCCGCCCCAGTATTTCCTGCAGGAAGTTCATGGGGCTGGGTGTATGGGTCAGCGCCACCAGGCCTGCGTTGTGGATGGCCGCCAGCAAAAAACCACAGGCCAGGCCTACAGATTCGTTGACGTAATAGTTCTTTCTTTTTTCTTCCCCTTCCAGTTCGTATGCTTTTTTGAATACGGCGATCAGATAGGGTGCCGTTTCGAGAAAGGGCTTGTTCCAGTCGGTGCCGAAAACCAGCAGATCCTGCACCCATTCTTCCGACATACGGCCATGGTAGTTGAGGTATTCTTCCTTTTCTGCTGCCTCCCGGATCTTCTTCTTGATATCCGGGTTGGAAACCACACAAAAGGCCCAGGGTTGTTTGTGCGCCCCGGAAGGCGATGTGGAAGCTGTCATCACGATATTATCGATCACCTCCCTTGGGACCGGCTTGCTGGAAAAATCGCGCACAGTCCTGCGTTTGTCCATGTATTGATAAAACTCCCGGCTCCTGTTCAGCATTTCCGGCCGGGTATAGCGAATGCCCTTGTACGGGACAAATTTAGGCTCTGTGTGTTGCATTTGTGGGATTCTATTGAAAATCAAGGTGTAAAAATACAATTCCAGTTCGTTCGGCCTGCCAAATGCCCAAAAAAATCATCGTACAACCTCCCACCACTAGTAAGTTGCGGACAGTTTCTACGGTCAGCGCCTTACCTAGGGCGTAGACAACGCGGCCGGCAGCACCTTGCCGTTAAAAAAATGATGCCCTTCTGTGGCGAAGTAGGCAATAAAGCTGCCCATTTTATCGCTGCTGAGCGGAGCTTCATAACCGGGGAAGGCCTGTGCCAGCATTTCCGTCTGTACGGCGCCCAGGCACAGGCAATTGCAGGCGATATTCTTATCGCGCCATTCCTCGGCCAGGCATTCCGTAAAAATGGAAAGCGCGCCTTTGGACGTGCTGTACCCCATCAGCCCGGGGAATTTGCTGCTACCCTGGTACCCGCCCATGCTGCTGATATTGAGGATGTGGGCTCTTTCACTTTTTTCCAGGAATGGGCGCAGGATCTGTGCCAGGTGGGCCGGCCCGTAAAGGTTGACGGCCATCATGTGCTGCCAGTCGGTAGTGGTCAGCTCTTCGAAAGGCAGCTTGATCAGCAGCCCGGCGTTGTTGATCAGCACGTCTACCCGGCCCATCGGTTTTACCTTTTCCAGGAGGGCCCTGGCGTCGGGGCGCTGCAGGTCGAAGGCCAGGTGATCCAGGTTTTCTCCGGCCTCTGCTTTCAATTGCCGCAGCGCCTCTTCATTGCGGGAGAGCACCAGCACCCGGTGCCCCTGCCGGGCCAGCTGCAGCGCAGCCTGATAGCCTATTCCACGGCTCGCGCCGGTGATAATGATGTTTTTCATGCTTCTGTTATTCTATGGCTAAGAGCATAATTAACTAACTTTAGCGGGCATTCAAAACAAAGCGCTAAAATGATGCGATACAGTTTACTAATAGGCCTGGCAGCCAGCTTATTGTGGTCGTGCGGGCAGGACAAAAGCGGCATAGGCCGCGAAAACAAAAAGGAGATGAGCACCGAGAACCGCCTGTTTGCAGGCACCTACACCAAAAAGGAAGGGCATGTTGATGGCAAAGCCGATGGCATTTACGTGCTCGGCCTGTCGCCGGGCCAGCCGGCCTTTGAGCAGCTGGCCCTTGCGAAGGATATCATCAACCCTTCCTTTGTAGCGCTCTCGGCCGATGGCAAGTACCTCTACGCCGTCAGCGAAACCGGCCCCGATGTGGACTCCGTGGGTTATGTTTATGCCTATGCCCGGCAAGGCGACAGCCTGGTATACATCAACCGGAAGCCTTCCTATTCTTTTGCACCCTGCCACGTAAGTGTACACCCATCGGGCCGCTTTATTTTCGTGGCCAATTACGTCGGCGGTGTTGTGGCCATGTACCCGGTGCTGCCCACCGGCGGGCTGGGCGCCGCCTCGGAAGTGATCCACCTGAAAGGAAAAGGGCCGCACCCGCGCCAGGAATCATCGCACCCCCATTCCGTATTCCTCGCCCCCAACGGGCGCTTCGCCTACGTGCCCGACCTCGGCACCGACAAGATCATGATCTACCGCATCGACACCACGGCGGGCAAGCTGCAGCCTGAAGGCTTTGCCCGGGTAGCCCCGCAGGCTGGCCCCCGTCACCTGGCCTTCTCGCCCGACGGCAGGTTCGCCTACGTGATCAACGAACTCGGCAATACCATCACGGCTTTCCACGCCAGCCCCGACAGCGGGCGGCTCGACAGCCTGCAAACCATCAGCACGCTGCCCGAAGGCTTTACCAGTGAAAGCTATTGCGCCGATATTCACCTGAGCGCCGACGGGCGTTACCTCTACGGCTCCAACCGCGGGCACAACAGCCTGGCGGCCTTTGCCGTCAGCCCCGCTAATGGCCGCCTGTCACTCATCGGCCATACGCCCACTCACGGCGATTTTCCCCGCAACTTCACTATCAGCCCCGACGGCAGTTACATTTATGTGGCCAACCAGAATAGCAGTAATATCACCATCTTCAGTATCCGGCCCGACGGGCTGCCGGAATACGTGGGTGAAATGAACGTCCCCACACCGGTTTGCCTGGCCTTCGGGGAATAAAGCTCGTAGCCCATACAGAATGAGTGGGAGACTTGGTGAGTGGGAGACTTGTAACCACAACCCCGCCCCCCTCGTTAGCCCCTGGCTTTCAGGCATGTAGTAATTTGACAGAAAAATTATCCGCGTAGCTGGCGAATTTCCCTATTTTTGCCCATCCAACAAAGGGGCCAAAGACAGCAGTCCGGCCGGGAGAAGGCGAAAGCACTTAACTGGCGGGCATTATGGCCACCCAATGCCTATGTTCCTGAAGAATTTTCTATTTCATCTCGGCCGCTATTTCATCATGATGCGGATGGCCCTGTACCAGCCGGAGCGGATGTCGATGTATTACAAGGAGACGATGCGGCAGATGAATGACATCGGCATCGGGTCGCTCGTGATCGTCGGCCTGATCTCTATATTCATAGGCGCCGTAACGGCCGTTCAGTTTGCCTACCAGCTCGACGGCACCCTCGTTCCTACCTACTACATCGGATACATCGTAAGAGACAGTACCATCATCGAACTGGCGCCGACGATCACCTGCCTGGTGCTCGCCGGCAAGGTGGGGTCCAACATAGCGGCGGAGATCGGCGGGATGCGGCAGAAGGAGCACATCGACGCCATGGAGATCATGGGGGTGAATACAGCGGGGTACCTCATCCTGCCGAAGGTGCTGGCCGCAGTGGTCGTCATCCCTATGCTGGTGGCCATTGCCGCTTTCATCAGCATCATGGGTGGTTATGTAGCTTCCGTACCCACAGGGCTGATGTCGAATGCGGAATTCGTACAGGGCGTCCGGGCGTTTTTCGTCCCCTACAATGTATTTATGATGTTCGTCAAAGCAGTGGTCTTTGCCATTCTGCTCACCTCCGTTTCCAGTTATCAGGGGTATTACGTGGAGGGCGGCAGCATCGAGCTGGGCAAGGCCAGTACCAACGCCGTAGTCTTTAGCGACATCCTCATCCTGCTGGCCGACTACGTGATCGCCGTATTGCTGACGGGTTAATCTGAGATTATGATCAAAGCAGTAGACCTATTCAAATCTTTTGGGGAGCAGGAGGTGCTCAAGGGCATCACGACGGAGTTTTACCCCGGCAAGACCAACCTCATCATCGGGCGAAGCGGCGCCGGAAAAACCGTGCTGCTGAAACTGCTGGTAGGGCTGCTTTCCCCTACTAAAGGGCAGGTATTCTATGACGATGTCGACTTCTTCAACCTGAACAAGCGGCAGGTGCGCACGATACGTATGAAGGTGGGTATGCTCTTCCAGGCTTCCGCCCTGTTCGATTCCATGACGGTGGAAGAGAACATCCGTTTTCCCCTCGATATGTTCACTACCATGACCCGAAAGGAAAAGCTCGACCGGGTGAACTACTGCCTGGAGCGCGTCAACCTCCACGAGGTGAACAGCAAATATCCATCGGAGATCAGCGGGGGTATGCAAAAGCGGGTGGGCATTGCCCGGGCTATCGTGCTGGAACCAAAGTACCTGTTCTGCGATGAGCCGAACTCCGGGCTCGACCCCAAAACGGCCATCCTGATCGACGAGCTCATCCGAAGCATCACCATCGAGAACAATATCACTACCGTGGTCAACACCCACGATATGAACTCGGTGATGGGCATCGGCGACAACGTCATTCTTTTGTACGACGGCGAGATCGCCTGGCGCGGCGACCGTGACGAAGTGATGGAGAGCGACAACGAGATCCTGCAGAATTTCATCTTCGCTTCGCCCTTCCTGCAACAGCTTCGGGATACCGCTTTAAAAAAATAGCCTCTAAGGCATACTTGTTTTTTTAAATCTTATATCTTTGCAAAACTTTTTGAAAACAGGCTTTGTAATACAAGAACCCAGGCAGCTGGGATCATAGAAAAAGCCTTATCATACTACGATTTGCCCAGATGGCGGAATTGGTAGACGCGCTACTTTGAGGGGGTAGTGTCCTTATGGATGTGCAGGTTCGAATCCTGTTCTGGGCACCTGAAAGCCGGTTGAAAACAACCGGCTTTTTTATTTCTGCACAGCTGTAGCGCTTGTTTGGAGGCCTCAAACCAAAGCTTCTGTCAATAAAAATGGCAGAATTAAGCGCGTCTCTGTATCTTTCGCCCCATGAAATTCCGGGGAATATTCAACGACCGTGTTCTGTTTATCGCCAGCCTGGTGGCCATCGGGGCATTAGCGTTCGACTTTGGCTTCCGGAATAACTATTGGCATCAGACGATAACGGACTCTATATACCTCGCTTTCGGGCTGCTGTTTTTTGCGCGCATGTTCCGGCTTTGCTTCAGAAGCAAGAGCCGGGCCGTTCGCCTGAGCAGGTATATCGTGCTCAGCATTTCCGGCTTTCTGGTCATCCTGGCCGCGATGAACCTGCTGGAGTTCACGCTCTTTCAGCGCAACCTCGATGAGCCCACTGCCTTTCTCGTACTATTCCTGACCATCCTCGATATCTCGGAGCGGATCTATTCCATTGAAAAGCAGACCCTCCACCCCGCCCTGGCCTTCGTGCTGAGTTTCTTTTTCCTCATCAGCCTGGGCACTGCGATGCTGATGCTGCCGCTGGCCACCGTTAACGGCATATCCTTTACCGACGCCCTGTTCACCTCTACCAGCGCCGTATGTGTGACCGGCCTGACGGTGCTCGATACGGGCAAGGATTTCACCTTGTTCGGGCAGGCCGTCATCCTGACCCTCATCCAGATGGGTGGGTTGGGCATCCTGACCTTCACCAACCTGTTCGGCCTGTTCTTTCGCGGTTATGGGTCTTATCGCAACCGGCTGATGCTGAAGGACATGATCAACGCGAACGACCTGGGCGACACCTTCAGCATCCTCATCAAGATCATCGTATTCACTTTTCTTATCGAACTGGTTGGCGCCGTCGTCATCTACCAGTTCCTGGCCCCCGAACACGTGCCTTCTACCGGGCGGGTGTTCTTCGCCCTTTTTCACTCGGTCTCCGCATTCTGTAATGCCGGGTTTTCCACCTTGTCCAGTTCTTTTTACGACAGCTCCTACCGTTTCAACTATCCCCTTCAGCTGGTGCTGGCCATGCTGATCATTTTCGGCGGTATCGGCTATAACGTTTTTATCAATTACTATCAATACCTGAAAAAAAGCCTGCGCCACCATTTCCGCCGCATCGTCAGGCGGCAGCAGGACCGTACATACCACAGGCCTGTCATCAATGCGAATACCAAGCTGGTCACGATCACCACGCTGATCCTGCTGGCCACCGGAACGGCTGCATACTTATTTTTCGAACAAAACAACAGCCTGGCGGAACACCACGGATGGGGCAAACTCGCCACGGCCTTCTTCGGGGCGGTTACGCCGCGTACTGCAGGCTTCAACACCGTCGATATCGCTTCCATGGCCCTGCCTACCCTGATGATCTACCTCCTGCTGATGTGGATCGGCGCATCGCCGGGCTCTACCGGCGGGGGCATAAAAACGACGACCTTTGCCGTAGCCACCATGACGGTCTACCAGCAGGTACTGGGCTACGACCGCGTGGTGCTGGGCTGGAAACAAGTGCCGCAGCGGGCATTGCAGCGAGCGACGTCCATCCTGCTGCTGTCGCTGATCGCCATCGGCCTGTCCACCTTCCTGCTCATGGCCATCGACGGCAAGCTGGGCCTGCTTCCCATCGCCTTCGAGTGTTTTTCAGCCTATGGCACCGTCGGCCTCAGCATGGGCATTACAAGCAGCCTGAGCGACAGCAGCAAGCTGGTGCTGGCAGTCACGATGTTTGTAGGAAGAGTAAATTTCCTGACTATCCTGACCGGTATTGCCAGGCAGTTTGCCCCATACCGCTATGCCCCGATACAATACCCTGAAGAGGATATCTTTATAAACTAGATCCATTATGAAATTCATCATCATCGGGCTCGGCAATTTCGGTTCCACCCTAGGGCTCCGCCTCGTTGAAGACGGCCACGAGGTGATCGGCGTCGACAGCAGCCTGGCCATTGTCAATTTCTTCCAGGACAAACTGACACACACCATCTGCATGGACTCTACCGACGAGCTCGCCGTACAGCGGCTGCCGCTGGCCGATACGGATGTAGTGATCATCAGCATCGGAGAAGACATCGGGGCATCGGTAACTACTACGGCCCTCGTTAAAAAATACTGTAAGAACAAGATCATCAGCAGGGCCATTTCACCCATCCACCATACCATCCTGGAAGCTATGGGGATCAAGGACATCATCCACCCCGAAGCGGAATTCGCCGACCAGCTTGCCAACCGCCTCATCGTCGACGGCGCTTTGAAGACGCTGGTGCTCGACAACAAGTTCGAGATCGTCGAGGTAAAGGCCCCTGCACAGTTACAGGGGAAAAGCGTAGAAGAAGCCGACCTACGTGGTAAATGGGGCGTCACGATCGTCACCATCCTGAAAAAGGCCCGCCGCCGCAGCATTCTCGGCACCACCGTGGAGCGCAATGAAGTAGTAGGCGTCGTACGCCCCGATACAATGCTGGAAGCGGAAGACACCCTGGTGCTGTTCGGCCACAATGCCGATATCCGGAAAATGCTGGAAGCCACATCCTAGACGGGCATCAAAACAATGCCGTGCAGGCATACAGAATATTTCCCGGTAAAAGTTACCTTCCTTTGAGCGCTGCGTCTTAAATTTGTATTATACAGATGCCCTGTTGACAGAAACCTTTATGGCCCTGGTAAACTTAATCCCAAACAATCCCGAAATAAACATGTCAGAGGCAACCATTGGAAAACTACTTATTTCCAAACAACATCAAGAGAAAGCTACCCTGAACTGCTACTCCCCGCAGCCAAGTATGCTTACCATTGACGTGCTCGACAAGCTCGGGCGCCCTTTCAAGCACGAAAAGTTCCAACTCCCTGCCGGCGAGAACGAAGTCTGCCTGTCTTTAGGCAATATTCCTTCCGGCGATTACAATGCCTGGATAAGCCTGGGTGAAAAAACGACCATCCGGGGGCTGCACATCCAATCGCGCAAAGGGAGCGGCAATTTCCTCCAAAGATGGCTGGCGCCTTTCTTATGACCGCGTAAACACTGCGCCTTATTTGCTACCCTACCCCTGGATCTCTTCCAGCAATTCCTGCGTTTCGCGGGAAGGGCGGGCGCCCAGTTTCGATTCCAGAGCCTTACAGCACCGGTGGTACTGGCGCAGGGCCGCCCCGCGGCTGTGGATCGCCGAATAGCAGGCCATCAGGCGGTTGTGGGCCCGTTCGATGCAATCGTCGATCTCGAGCATCTGCTGGCAGGCGGTGATCGCTTCGCGATACAGCTCCCGCTCCACGAGCAATTCGCCCAGGCGGTCGAGTACGGCGAGGTAAACTTCCCTGAGCTTGCTGCGCATCGACTCCACCCAGCTGATCTCTCTGGTAATGCATTCCAGGAACTCTCCCTTGTACAGCTGCCCGGCGCGCCGGTAGGCGTTGAGCGCCTCATCGGGGCGGTTGGCGCGTTCCATGGCCTGAGCATGGCCCCAAAGCCGGAGGAATTCGTGGACATCCGTATAGAGGGCAGGGCCGAGGGCCGCTGAATAAGCATTTTCGCGGAAGTGAATGGCCGGCGCCTCGGCCATATTGTCTTTCAGATACCGGCGTATGCTGCTGATGGCCACATTGAGGCAGTTGCGCGCCGAGTCTTCGGAGCTGTCGGGCCAGAAGCCGTCGATCACCTTGCGGCGCAGGATGCGCTCGTCGTGGTGAAAGATCATATAGGCCAGCATAGCCCGGTTCATTTCGCTGCTCATCCACGGCAGGCAGTGGCCGCCGGCTTTCAGGCTCCAGCATCCGAAGAAACGGGCTTCCAGGCCGGCCTTGCCCGGGCCGCTATCGGTAGTAGTGGCAAGCTCAGAAGCGGCAGCACTACCGCCCCGCGTTTTTACGGGCAAGGCGAGATGTGACCAGACACTTTGCAGGCGCCGCAGCAGGCCGGCGCCCGGAGAGCGCCACCGGTTAAGGGTGGCCTGTAGCTGTGCCTGGCCTTCCGGCCAGCTCAGCCAGCCCTTCACACCCCTGGGCAAGGTGTCCCATTGGCCGGGTTCGTAACAAGAAGAACAGATCAGTGCAGGAACAGCAGGTTGGAACTGGCGCAGGCGGGCCAGGCGGTTGATCACATCCTGACGGGGCCCGCCGTTGTGATGGATGACTACAGCCATAGGCTTAAACCAGGCGACCTCTTTCTCGAGCTTTTCAAAAACGACTACCTGGTACGCCGGTGAAAGCGACCGCCTGATCTCTTTCAATGCGTCGCCTTCCCTGCCAATAAGGAGCACAATTCGGGGGGATAGCATGCTCGTTGGTTTTTTGGCGGTTAGATAAACAGGCCTGGGGGCTCATTCTCAGGGCCTGTGAAACTTTTCTCTCTTCATACGTTTAATACCTGAATACGGGGTTCTGTTACCAAACCCGGGAAATTGAAATTATCCCCGTATCGGCATTTGTATACGGCGAATGGCCAGGATAACAATGAGGAATAAAAAGGAAAGGGAATGGTTTCTCATGGTTTTCAGGGTTTAATTCGCAACTTTGCTATAAATATAAAAAAAATTTCTTTACCCCCCAGTTCACCTAAAGCCCGGATGAATGGATCTGTTAACTGTATCTGACAAAAAATTGACCATCATGCGCAAGCAATTTGAAATGGCCGGTGAAAGGTTGGAAAGGCACAATTGCCAAAGCTGGCAGGAAGAGGACTGGTTGTACTTTTCCTGCCCTGACTGCGGGTTTACCCGCAAACTGAACTGGAAAACGGGTGAACTCGCCCTAATCCACCAGGGGGATAGCAAAGCGTTGCATTCCGCCCTGCACGCCCCACTGATGGAACACCCCCAAGTGGAAAACAGCAATTAATATTCCAGGCGTAAATTGCGGGAAAAGCACGCCCCCATCAATACCCGGAAATAGGTAAAGCATGCTTTTCCCTCCGGTTTCGCCACTTTTCTATCCTGCCGGTTCCGGCTCGGGCTCCGCCAGAAGGTGGAACAAAGGGCTGGAAAATGCCAGGTTGGAATCGGCGTGGGTGAGGTGTACTGTGGCCGTAAGGCGGTAGAGCCCCCCCTGTAACCCGTCAAGGAAGATATTGAGGCGCACGGGCCCGCCTTTGCCCCGCTTTCGCCCAGCCAGCGTCTGCTGCTGGCCTTCCAGTGATTTGGCGTACACAAACACATCGAAAGTTTCCGCTTCAGGCACGTCCAGCACCAGCTCCACCTCGATGTCCTGGTTGGGCATCAGAACAGTCGACAAAGCAGGTTTGCCATTCACCAGGATACGCATATCATTTTCCTGCTCCTGTAGCTTCTGTGCTTTCGGCCTGTCGCCCGCCTGCAGGTGCCTGGATACAAAGGAGCGGATAAACTCCATGTCGAGCCCCTGAAAGGCCTCATTTTCCTGTGTGATCGAATACGCTATCCGGCCACGGGCCGGAGCGCCTTTCTCCGCTTTGTAAAAGTCGAGCCGGAAACTGTAACGAGGCAAATGCCCTGCCCCGTCTGCCGGTGGCTGTATGCTCCGGGGCGCAACCTCCACAGCTTTAGGAAGCTCAGCCTGAGGCGCTGATCCAGCTTCCCCGGCCTGGGCCTCTTCCATTACCAGGGTCGCCTCATTTTCCGTTTCAAAACGAGGGCTGGTGGCGAATAATTTGCCGCCCTCCGTCCTGACTTCCAGAAACCAGCCGCTATCGTCTTCACAAACCGTAGCGTTGAACCTGCGCGCTTTGAAACGTTGCAGGGCCGAATCCGCATATCGCTCTGCGGAATATGGTTTACTGAGCAAGAGCAGGCGCCCCTGCTTACCGATATAATAGGCATAATATTTATCCTGCTCCACATCCGTATAGGCTCCGAATGATGGGCCTGCCGGGACACGGCGCTCTATGGCTTCGGTTATGGCCTTTTCTATCATGATCTTCATCGTTTTTTGGAGTGAGAAAAATAGGACGAAAAAGGGGCTACCGGTGGCAGCCCCTTTTTCACATTTAACATTATTCCCGCGGCCCTGCAGTTCCCTGAGAAGGGCTGTCAAAGCGCCCTTGCTCATGCAATGGGCCCCGCATAGCCGCCTGCGGGATACAGGCCGTTAATCTTCGTACACCTGAAGTATGCCGAGGTCTTCGTATGCTGCGATCGGAGTGGGGCCTGACGGGCCATGCAGCATCAGGGTAGCGATCACCTTGTAGGCGCCCTGCGGCAGGGACGAAACGGGCACCACGGCGCTATAGCTGGCACTGCTGGCGCTCGAAAAGGCTACGGTGACCGGAGCAGGGTTGCTGATTTCACCAGCGCCCATCAGCTCCAGATAAACGCGGGCGTCCCACTTGCAGCCTGGAGAGAGCAATTTGCCCAACCAGCCGTTTTGGCTCCATACGAAATGGACATACAGGGTTTGGTCGCGTTGGATGATGCTTACCGGAGAGGCTTGTGGAAGGTCGGCAGTGGAAGCACTTTCGTGCAGGTGAACATTGCCGGTAATGGCGAACATGCTGCTGGGAATTACATTTTCTACTGTCATGATAAATTTGGTTTCTGGCACCTTCCTCAGATGGGTCCTTGGGGTAGATCCTGATTCAGGATGCCGGGGTTAATTAAAATGTTTGTTATCGTGTTTTTTCCGTTTCAAGAACCTGATGCAAAGATGGGGCCCCTGCCTTAATGCCGGCTTAGCGGTACGTAAAGCGCCGCTTAATAACACTTAATCTGCGCTTAATTGTGGCTTAAAAGCTTGTTTGGAGATTTTTAGCTCAATTCCGCTCCAGCCTGAACAGTATCCGTGAGGGTTTTTGGATCAGCCGGTTGGCAAGGCCGTCGGCCAGCCGCCAAAGCGGGAAGGGCAGTAAACGCAACAACACATGCGTGCGCAACCTGATCAGCGCTTTGTTGCCGAAGGTGTAAATACGGTGTGCACGCGCCATGCTCATCGGCGCAAGGGCCAGCAGCTTTTTCATGGTGAAGCTGTGGATGTGGGCGTGCTGAGGAGTTGGCCTGTTGCAGTGGATGCAGAGATAGTACTGTATCTTCTCATCGTAGGGCGTAGTGATGATAAGCTGCCCGCCGGGGCGCAGCACCCGCATCAGGCTGGCCATAAATTCTGCCGGGGCCGGCACATGCTCGATGATCTCCGAAGCGATGATACAGTCGAAAACACCATCCCGAAAGGGCAGGTTATAGGCATCAGCCACCAGGCCGAAGTGTTTGTCGAACGGATAGCGTTCTACCGCTCGCTGGGGGTTGACGGTTGAAATATCCATAGAGCATACGGCGATGCCCTGAGGGCAGAAATGCTGTGCCACCCAACCCTTGCCACAACCTACATCCAGGATGGAAGCCGTGCCTTTCGGCACTTCCGAAATGATCGTCTCATGCAGGCGCCGCGTTTCGTGAAGGGCTGCACCGTCTTCAAAATCCTGGAAATAATCGAACAGCTCGGCATCGGCCTGGTAATGATCGACATAGAAAAAGCGGGAGCCGAAGCGCTCGTGCTGCTCGGCCAGGCGAAACGCTTCCCGGGCCTGCCGGGGTAGCATGACGGGCACACCGCCTGTCACTTCGTAAGAAAATGTACCATCGGCTGTCTGCAGGCTCTCCCCTGCCCATTCCAGTGGCTGTCCGTTGTCGGGGCTGAGCAGCAGGCCTAGAAAGAAAGGGTCAGGTACTGGCATGGCGTTTTTTTTCATCCGCCCGCAAAATAGGGAAAGTAGCGCTTTAATAGGGCAGCTTTCCTACCTTTGCCCCATGAAAAAACGCGTCATCATCATCGGCGGCGGCGCTGCCGGCTTTTTCGCCGCTATCCGTTTCGCCGAGCTCGCTCCGGAAGCCGAGACACGCATCCTGGAGGCGGGCAGGGAAGTGCTGGGCAAGGTAAAAATATCGGGCGGCGGGCGCTGCAACCTCACCCATGCCTGCTTCGTGCCCAAGGAGCTGTCGAAGTTCTACCCCCGTGGTGAGCGCGAACTCATCGGCCCTTTCCACCGCTTCTGCTCCGGCGATACTGTCGACTGGTTTGAAAAACGCGGCGTGCCCACCAAGATCGAAGAAGACGGCCGGATGTTTCCGGTGACGGACAACTCGCAAACCATTATCGATTGCCTTTGGGATGCCGCCCGTAATGCAGGCGTCCAGGCCCACCTCCAACAACGCGTACACCTGCTCGAGCCGCCCGGTGAACCCCATGGCCATTGGCTGGTTCATACCAAAGAGAACCGCTATACCGCAGATGCCGTGATGATCGCTGCCGGCAGCAGCCCGGCTATGTGGAAGTTGCTGGGTGCGCTGGGGCATACCATCGTCGAGCCGGTGCCTTCTCTGTTCACCTTCAACATCAGGGATGCCCGCATCGAAGGGCTGCAGGGGCTCTCCGTGCCTAAAGCTACCGTATACGTGCAGGGCGCCAAACTACAGGCCAGCGGGCCGCTGCTCATCACGCACTGGGGCATGAGCGGGCCCGCCATCCTCCGCTTATCGGCCTGGGGCGCACGGGAGCTGGCCAAGCTTAACTATACTTTTACCGTTCGCGTCAACTGGCTGGGGCAAAGCCTGGAACAGGTGCGGGAGGTACTGGACGGCCAGCGGCAGGATACCCCCAAAAAACAGATACAGGCCAACCCTCTGTTCGCCCTGCCCACCCGCCTGTGGCGGAGCCTGACGACCGGAGCAGGCATCGATGAACAACTGCGCTGGGCCGAGCTCGGCAACAAAGGCCTCGGTAGGCTGGCAGAAGAACTGGTGAACGGCGTATATGCTGTCGAAGGCAAGAGCACCTTCAAGGAAGAATTCGTCACTGCCGGCGGGGTGAGCCTGCGCGAGATCGACTTCAAAACTTTCCAAAGCAAGCTTTTCCCCGGCCTCTTCTTCGCAGGCGAGGTGCTCGATATCGACGCCATTACCGGCGGATTCAACTTCCAGGCCGCCTGGACGGGAGGCTGGATCGCAGGAGAGGCTATGGCGGCCCTCTAGGCCTTTATGCCGGCAACCCGGTTCCTGTCTACCCAATAGGCCCATATAACGAACAGCCATTGCAGGTGGCCGGCCCAGGCTATGGCCTTTACATCGGGTGGCGGAGGGCCAAACAGGTTGGTGATGTAGATAATGGCGAGAAAAGCCACCAGGCCCCAGAATGCAAAGCGCCCTACCCGGTTCTTAGCCGTAGTGGTGCGCAGATAGAGCCAGATACCGAGGATGAATAAAAGCCCTTCCACCACCACTGTAGCCGGTAAGGAATTCCAGAGCCCGAGGCCGAGGTGGGCGTCGCCTCCAGGGATAAGGGGCAGGTCGGGGCGATGCACAACCAGGTCGAGCAGCCAGTGGCTGACGACACAGAGGCCCACAACAATAGCGCCTCGTTTGTTTTTTTGCAAGGCCCAGTACACCCCTCCCAACAACAGCCCCCAAACCACCCCCATAAGCAGGCTATGGGTGATGGGATAGTGCTGAAAGTCCAGCGGGGTTACGGTAGTGATGCCGGGTACGATCTTTACCCTTTCGATGCCGAACAACAATAAAGTAGGCCAGAGCAGGTCGACGAATTGGGCGGCGAGGAAGAGGGTTCCCAGGGAAACGCGGGGCGCTGCAGCCTTCGCTCCCATCCCGACGGCGAAGTGTCCTATGAACATGGCGATTGGTGTTTAGGATAGTAAAGCTAATCTTCTTGCAACAGAAAAGCAATGGGGAAGGCGTGCTGCTCAATGGCTTTGGTTTGCCCGTCCAGCGTCTGGTATTCGTCAAATGCCGTGTTAAAAGTGGTTTTCCTCTCTCTTAACGTACTTCGCGTTACCTTGGCGGACTTCGCGGGAGAAATCCTGGAGGTTCCCGCTAAGGGCGCTAAGGCCTCACCAAGGGCGCAGAGGTTTTTCGCAGGAAGAGCTCCTTCTATACGCCCTGCTTTGCGCTTTTCTCCGCGTCTTTGCGGTTAGTTATTCTGCAGGTTTTCCTTATGCAGGCTCTTTTGAGACAGCCCCGAGTTTCCTGTTTTGAATGCACCCCTAAAATTCGGAGGCCGAACGGCCATGGGCAAGCGCCATCGTTACATCCTTGAGGTAGTCCAGTAATTCCTGCCGCCCCTTGCCGGCGAGGGTGTGGTAGGGAATGGGGCTGCCGATATTGATGTCGATGGTCGTTCCGATCTTATTGCGGATCTCGTTGAGCAGCAGGCTGAGGCGCAGGCTGAGGCTCACCTGGCTGGCCATCTGGAATAGGAAGCTATTACGCCCGTGAAAGTAAAGCGGCACAACGGTGGCCTTGGACACCAGCACCAGCTTGGCCACAAAACGCTTCCATTCCAGGTCCTGGGCAGGCTTCCAAAAGCGGGGAGCGGTGGCCACGCCGCCAGAGGGGAAGATAGCAAGGGCCTGCCCGCTACGCAGGCGCTCTGTAGCCAGCTGGCGGGTCAGGATATTGGTGCGCGCTGCCTCCGGCGTCTCCCGGAAGTCGATCGGCAGCATATATTTCCCCAGGGGGTTATCGCGGGTGAGCACCTCGTTGACGATGACAAAAAAATCGGGGCGCACCAGCGACACGAGATAGCCAAGGATAAGCCCGTCGAGGACCCCGAACGGGTGGTTGGCCACGAACACCACCGGCCCATCGGCGGGCGCCTGTGCGAGCTTATCGGGCTTAAAGGCCAGCGTTACATCGAGCTTGTCCAGCACCGCTTTCCACAACTGTTCCGGCCCCAGATGCTCTATCTCCCGGTAGTAACGCTCCAGCCGCAGCCGCCCGGTGGCGTACTCCACGGCGTTGATCACCAGCTTCTTCAGCAGCGGGTCGTCGGGCGATGCGTAGGTGAGTTTGTACGGCATGAGAATGTAGCTTTTTCAAAGATGGCCCCACTCCAGGCCTGGTTTTATTCCCACTGGTTGGCGAACATCCGCCACACCTCGTCGGGATTGGGCGGATCGGCCGTGATGGTGACCATTGTTTTTTGTACGGGGTGTTCGAAAGTGAGCGAACGGCAATGGAGATGAATAGAGCCGTCGCGGTTGGGAGCAGCGAAGCCGTATTTGACGTCTCCTCGAATGGAGCAGCCCAGGCGCGAAAGCTGCACCCTGATCTGGTGAGGGCGCCCCGTGAGCGGCCTGACTTCCAGCAAGTGGTGCCCGCCGAGCTCGGCCAGCAGGGCGTAATCCAGTTCCGACTTCTTGGCATCCTTGCTCCGGGGCCGGATGGAAGCCCTGGCGACGTTCCTTTCCCGGTCTTTTTCGATATAATGGACGAGGTGCCCCGACAGCGGGTCGGGCCGCTCGGTAGCGATAGCCCAGTAAACCTTTTGCACCTGACGGTCGTGAAACAGTTTGTTCATCCGCTCCAGGGCCTTACTCGTGCGGGCAAAAACGACCACGCCGCTCACCGGCCGGTCCAGCCGGTGAATAGTGCCAAGAAATACTGCGCCGGGTTTTTTATAGCGGTCCTTGATATAGTCCTTGACGAACTCCCCCAGCGGCCTGTCTTCTGTCTCGTCCCCCTGCACCAGTATACCTGCCGGCTTATTGACGGCGATGAGGTGGTTGTCTTCAAAAAGGATCTGTAAGCCTTGCATTGCCTTTTTCAGGATTTTGTGGTGCAAAGGTAGGTTATTTATTATTCCCCTTAAACAAAACTGCCGAGCCCGTACCCACGCCGATGATCGTTCGCATGGCGTCTTCCGGGCGGGCGTCAATGAAACGCACCTGCTGTTCCGGTACGTGAAAGATAAAGCCGTTGGTAGGGTTGGGGCCCGTAGGCACAAAGATGGTGAGGTACCCGTTGCCGATGTCGTCATCGGTTACGAAACCGGTCATCAGGGTGCCGTTGTTGAACACGTCGGCCAGTACGACCTGTGAAAAAGGCGCTTTTTTGGAGCCGAAAAACTGCCGGACGGTTTCGCGGAGCACAGAATAAAAGGGCAGCTGCATCAGCCACCGCTCCTCCAGCCGGGTGAACATCCGGCTGCCAAAGCTGGTCTGTACCAGCAGCCCGATCGCAAAGAAAGCGGTGATCACGATCCCGAACGACAGCAGGTCGATGATCCAGTCCGAGATGTTCTTCGAAAAGGGGAACAGGGGCCGCATCGGCGATAAAATGCCGGAGAAGAAGTTGACGACCAGGCGCACCAGCATGACGAAAATGGTAAAAGGCAGTACGACGGCCACACCACCGATAACGGTGGTGATGAAAAAGCGGCGCAGGCGCCGCAGGAATACCCGAACTCTTTTGGGCATCATAGTTTTTGTTTTTTTCTACAGAACACAGAAAAGCCTCTCCTGGGTCGGCCATTCCGGAGCACCGGAAAAAATATGCCCCCATTTTAGCAAACAGGCATCCGGATTTCGCATATTCAGGAGATAAAAACCTTACGCACATGATCAACAAAGCCCTATCCCTACGACTCGACCTCTATTTTTTCATCTTGTTTGTCGCTATCGCACTGCTCATGCGCTTCACGGCCAACCCGGCGCCTTCTATCGTCGCATTTGAGTTTGCGGGCAGCCTCGATGGAGTAGATGCGCTGTTCAGGCAATGGGGGCCCGAGGGGCAGGCGCTGGCCCGGCGCAGCCTGTACCTCGACTTCCTCTTTATTCTGGCCTACACCGTTTTTCTGGCGCTACTCTGCTTCCGGGCTTACCGCTGGAGCCTTCACCGCTGGTTGCCTTATTCATTGATCGCCGCCATCGCCGCCCTGCAATTCGTTGCCGGCCTGCTCGATGTAGGCGAAAACCTCTGCCTGCTCCGCCTGTTGGATGGCAGCCGGGCGGAATGGCTGGCGCCAACCGCCAGGTGGCTGGCGAGCATTAAGTTCTCCTTTGTGGGTATCGGAATAGTGGCTATCATCACAGGCCGGGTAGCGGCCTTGTCCTCGCCTAACGGGCGTTAACAGGCCAGCCACGGGCACCACCCGTTGACAATATGCCGTCGCGGCGGAGCCTGCCATCTCGCCTAACGGGCGTTAACAGGCCAGCCACGGGCACCACCCGTTGACAATATGCCGTAGCGGCGGAGCCTGCCATCTCGCCCAACGGGCGTTAACAGCCCAGCCACGGGCACCGCCCGTGGACAATATGCCGTCGCGGCGGAGCCTGCCATCTCGCCCAACGGGCGTTAACAACCCAGCCACGGGCACCGCCCGTGGACAAAATGCCGTCGCGGCGGAGCCTCGGGACAAGTTGCAAAAACCTACCGCCCTGGCGCCTCCCCATACATTTCCGCATAATACTGCTGATAGGCGCCGGAGGTCACCCGCTCCAGCCAGGCAGTATTGTCGAGATACCATTGGGCAGTGCGGCGAAGGCCTTCGGCGGCCTGTACGGAAGGTTCCCAGCCCAGTTCGTGTTTGAGTTTGGAGGCATCAATGGCATACCGCCTGTCGTGGCCCGGGCGGTCTTTGACGAAGGTGATAAGCTGGCGTGAGCTGCCGGCGGGGCGCTCCAGCAACTCGTCCATGATGTCGCACAGCGCGTGCACGAGGCTGATGTTCTTCCATTCGTTGTTGCCGCCGATGTTGTAGGTTTCCCCTACCCTGCCCTTGTGGAAAATAAGGTCGATAGCGGCCGCATGGTCTTCCACCCATAACCAGTCGCGGGTGTATAGGCCATCGCCATACACCGGCAGGGGTTTGTTGTCGCGGATGTTGTTGATCATAAGAGGCAGCAGCTTTTCGGGGAACTGGTAGGGGCCGTAGTTGTTGGAGCAGTTGGAAACCACCACCGGCAAGCCGTAAGTGTGGTAGTAGGCGCGCACCAGGTGGTCGGAACTGGCCTTGGAGGCCGAATAGGGTGAACGGGGGTCGTAGGCCGTCTTTTCCGTAAAAAAGCCCGTATCGCCAAGGCTGCCGTAGACCTCGTCGGTGGAGATATGGTAGAACAGCTTGCCCTCGGCCTGCTTCCAGTGGAAACGGGCAGCGTTAAGCAACACGACGGTGCCGACAATATTCGTTTCGATAAAGCTCATCGGGTTCGCGATAGACCTGTCGACATGCGACTCGGCAGCCAGGTGGATGACGCCGTCGAAGCCATACTGGCCGAACAGGCCCTGTATCTGTTCCGCATCGGTGATGTCGCCTTTTACAAAAGTGTAATTCGGCCTGTTCTCGATATCTCTGAGGTTTTCCAGGTTGCCCGCATAGGTGAGCTTATCCAGGTTGACGATGTGATAGTTTGGGTACTTGTCAATCAACAGGCGCACCAGATGGGAGCCAATAAACCCGGCGCCGCCGGTAATAAGGAGCGTTTTCTCGAAAGGCATGGTCCTTTTTTTTCGGCGCAAAGCTACGCATTTCCAGCAGCCTGCACCACTCCAATATAGGAATAGTTCATGATACGTGTAATGCAACGATGATGCCTTCCTTGAACGGTTACATTACCAAATGGATGAGGGCGCTTCGGGATACGTTAACACAGAGATACACAAAGAACAGATAACCTAAATTTTCCTTTGTGTGCCTTTGTGTAACCAATAGAGGCTTCTCGAAGTAACCTCATCCATGAAGCCATATAAACTACCCGTACCGGAAAGCAGAATTCCTTACATTTGCTCCGCTATCGGCATTCGATGAACTCGTTTTAAACATCAAAGTCATATAAAGCTATGCGAAACATTACCCTCATCCTGCTCCTGCTGCTTCCGCTCCTGGCCGGCGCGCAGTCTAACGACAATGCCCTCAACAAGGGCCATGCGCTGCTCATTCACCTGAGCTACGGTGGCCACAGCCCGGGCGGCGACCTGGCCAAGCGCTTCGGCTCCGCTTTTGGCGTCGGCACGGGGTTCGACTTCATCACCAGCGAAAGCAACTGGATCGCCGGGCTGGACTTTTCGTATTATTTCGGTTCCAACGTAAAAGAGGACGTGCTGGCCTCGCTGCGCACCCCTGAAGGGTTCGTCATCGGCAACAACAGGACGTATTCCGACATACGGCTGCGCATGCGCGGCTTTTACGCCGGCGGCCATATCGGCAAGCTCTTCGGGCTGGGCTTCGCCAACCCCCGCTCCGGCATCAGGCTTACGCTGGGGGCAGGCCTGTTGCAGCACAAAGTGCGCATTCAGGACGACCCGCAAAGTGCTGTCCCGCAATTGTCGGGTGACTATAAAAAAGGCTACGACCGCCTGGCCAACGGGCTGGCGTTCACCGAATTCATCGGCTATCAGGTGTTGAGCATAGACGGCCGTATCAACTTCTACGCCGGCCTGGAATTCACCCAGGGATTGGCCATGAGCCGCCGGGACTACGATTTCGACACCCGTACCAAAGATGAAACCAAGCGGCTCGACCTGCTCTACGGCCTGAAGGCCGGGTGGATACTGCCGATCTACTTCGGCAAGGGCGCTGATGAAAGATTTTATTGAAAACGGCTAAGTAACCACCGACATGCGCCTCTTATACCTCATCGCCCTCAGGCTTTATGGCTTCGCTATCAGGCTGGTTGCCTTTTTCAACGGCAAGGCCGCGCTATGGGTAGCGGGCAGGCGGCAATGGCGCCGCAGCCACCAGGCGATGCAGGAGGCCCGCCCCTCCGAAGGCGCCCCTCTGGTATGGGTACACTGCGCCTCTCTGGGCGAGTTCGAGCAGGGGCGCCCGGTGATCGAAGGGCTGAAGCAGGCCCGTCCGGGTGTAAAAGTGCTGCTCAGCTTTTTCTCGCCATCAGGGTATAGCTTGCGCAAAAACTACGAGCAGGCAGATTATGTCGTGTACCTCCCCCTGGACACCCCCGCCAACGCCCGTAGCTTTCTATCGATCTGGAAACCGGCCCTGGCTGTTTTCGTCAAGTACGAATTCTGGTATTTCCACCTGAAAGCGCTGCATCAGGCAGGTGTGCCCACCCTCCTGGTGTCGGCCCTTTTCCGCCCGGGGCAGCTGTTCTTCCGCTCCTGGGGTGGGCCTTTCCGGCAGGTTCCTGCCTGGTTTAAGCACATCTTCGTACAAAATGAGGCTTCCGCAGCCCTGCTCCGGGCAAAAGGCCTGGATAATTTTTCCGTTGCCGGCGATACCCGCATCGACCGCGTCATGCAGATCGCAGAACAAACGCCGGCGTTCCCGCTGGTGGAGGCCTTCTGCGAGCAGGCCCATGTGCTGATAGCAGGCAGCACATGGCCCGGCGACGAAGCTTTGCTCATCCCTTTTCTCAACCACCACCTGCCGGAAGGCTGGAAGGCCATTATCGCTCCCCATCAGATCAGGGCGGCGCATATTCAAACCCTGAGCGGGCAGCTACAGGGAAAGGCCTGCATCTATTCCGAAGCCGACGAAGCAGCCCTGCGCAGCGCCCGCGTGCTCCTGATCGATAACGTAGGCATGCTCTCAGCCCTCTACCAGTACGGCCGGCTGGCCTATATCGGCGGCGGCTTCGGCGCTGGCATACACAACACCCTCGAGCCTATCGCCTTCGGCTTACCGGTGATCTTCGGGCCGAAATACGAAAAATTTGAAGAGGCGCGATTCCTGGTATCGTCCGGCGCCGGTTTCAGCATAAGCCAGATGGCGGAGCTGCATGCCGCCTTCGACGCATTACTGCCGGAAGCAGCATACCGGGAAGCTTCGGAGAAAGCGCGCCGCTACCTCGCCGCCAACCAGGGCGCCAGCCGCGCCGCCGTGGCCGCCATCCTGGCCGAAATGGAAAACAGCTGAACGGCCTTAGAACTTGTTTTGCTACCTTTGCCCGGCAACCAGGTAAACCCTTGAAAGAAGAGGGGCGTTATCTGAATATCTGCTTATTTGATCCAGTAACTTACCGCAATGCGGCCATGATCCAAGCCAACAACGCTTTTGAAGCATTTCACAAACAGAATATCCTCATCATTGGAGATGTGATGATCGACCGCTACCTCACGGGGCGGGTCAGCCGCATATCTCCGGAAGCCCCGGTGCCCGTCGTCCACCTTCAGGACAGTGACAACCGCCTCGGCGGCGCGGCCAATGTCGCGCTCAACCTGCGCGCATTGGGTGCTACGCCCTACCTGTGCAGCGTTGTCGGCACGGGCAGGAACGCGGAGCTGTTCTGCCAGTTGCTCCCGGAACAGCAACTGTCCGGTAAAGGCATCCTGCGGTCCGAAGAACGCAAAACGACGGTGAAGACCAGGGTGATCGCCAGTAACCAGCACCTTCTGCGGGTTGATGAGGAAGATACGCACGGCCTTTCTGCGGCCGAGGCCGCCAGGCTGATGGAACAGGTGCGCGAAATACTCGATACCCGGGAAATACACGCTATCCTCTTCCAGGATTACAATAAAGGCGTGCTCTCCGGCCAGGTGATCCGGGAGGCCATGCTGGAGGCGGCCAAACGGGATATCCCTACCGCCGTAGACCCCAAGTTCGACAACTTCTGGGCCTACAAACACGTCACCCTTTTTAAGCCCAACCTTAAAGAGATCCGCAGCCAGCTTCCCTTTAACATAGAGCCGGAGCTACCATCCCTCCGCAAAGCCGCTGAGCAGGCCAGGAGCAAACTGGGCAACCGGCACACCCTGATCACCTTGTCGGAAAAGGGCCTGTTCTACGATAGCGCCGGGCGCAGCGAAATGCTGCCTACGCATCCGCGCACCATAGCAGATGTGTGCGGCGCCGGCGATACGGTATTCGCCATTGCAGGCCTGG
Organism: Lewinellaceae bacterium; assembly: GCA_020636255.1. Classification (GTDB taxonomy): domain Bacteria; phylum Bacteroidota; class Bacteroidia; order Chitinophagales; family Saprospiraceae; genus JACJYE01. The sequence goes on along the minus strand of JACJYE010000016.1, from coordinate 73,057 downwards.
GCCTTTCTCTGGGTTTGGATATCCGGGAGATCGCCCTGCTGGCCAACCTCGCCGGCGGCCAGGTCTGTGAAAAGGTAGGGGTCGTGCCCGTCGACAAAATGCAGCTCGAGCAGGAATACCAGGCCATTCAGGCCAATGGCGTGCTCCGCTGAATACGGGGTTAATCCGCACCCTCCCGCAGCCGAAAGGCAAGCGCAATGACAAACCCCCTGCCACAATGCTGGCAAATAATCTTTACATTTGAGGTAAAAGAAATGAAGCTATGAACAAGCCAACGGCCTACCTCTCTATGGTGCTGCTATTCGCTGTGCAGTCGTTATCGGCACAGGTATTCTGGTCGGAGGATTTTGAAGGCGGCAGCATTCCCGCCAACTGGAGCAATGTAGATGTTTCGGGAAACGGAGCGCTTTGGGCCGGCTGTTCCACCCCCTCAGGATGCCCCGGTGGCTCTTTCTTTCCGCCAGAGATGCGGCCTTTCTCTTCTACTACGGCATCCAACGGTTTTGCAGTGCTCAACTCCGCAGCATACGGCAACCTGCCCGGCGCCGGCCATATCAGCAGGCTGGCCACCCCCCGCATCGATTGCTCAGCTCAGACAAAGGTGTACCTGCAATTCCAAACTGCCATCGGCACCGACCATTCCATCGGGGCCAACGACGCCAGGCTGCGCGTCATCACCCCCGGCAATACTACCACCCTGGAACTCTTTCCCATGCTGCAATACAACGACGGCCAGTATTTCGTACCCGAAGAGCGACTGTCGGGTGGGCGGGCCTATTACGTCACGCTGGACATCAGCGAGATGGCGGCAGGGCAGGATAGCGTATACCTGCAATGGGAATGGAAAAGCGATAACCAGTTCGCCTGGTGCATCGACGATATCCTACTCAGCGCCGGCAACCCGGCCAAACCCGAAGGGACCGTCTGGTTCGAGAGTTTCGGCGACGGCATGGGCGAATGGGAATCCAACCCGCTCACCTTACCCGACTCCAACTGGCAGTGGAGGCCGGGTGGCGACGTCAGCGACGCCCTTTCGGCCAATGCTTTCAACGGCCTGATCTATATCCACTCCCAAACAGGGAACGACGGCGCTATGGCGTTCAATGCCGATTATTACAATACCCATGGCCAGATCCCCACCGGCCCCATCAGGTATTACATCTGCGAGCTGGTATCTCCCCACATCGACCTTTCGGATGTCGATACGCCGGTAGCGGTGCAGTTCAGCCAGCTGGCCTGGCTGGGCAATATAGCGCCTGGCGCTCCGCAAACGGGGCAGGGCGCCAAATTCATCACCTCGATGTCGTACAGCATCAACGGGGGCCAGCAGTGGAGCGAACCTATTAACGTAAACCCCTACATCACGCCGGTTACCAGTTCGAACGGCGGCACACTGCTCCCCACCAGCAATACCGCGTATTACGCACTGCCCGGCGCCGAAGGCCATCCGGATGTCCGCATCAAGTTCACCTGGGCAGCCGACCTCTATTTCTGGGTGCTCGACGATATCGCCATCGTCGAACGCCCGGCGCCGGACATGAAGGCCAACCGCAACTTCTTTGCCGTGATGCCCAATGCCATGACGCCGCTCAGCCAGCTGGAGGGCGAGCCACTACTTGCCGATGTGGTCAACAATGGCGGCGATACGGTGCAAGGCGTACGCCTGGAGGCCTTTGTACAACGCCTGGCCGACGGCGCCACCGTCTATCAGGATACCCTGTTTTACGGAAGCCTGCCCGTTGATTCCCTGGTAGAGAACGTCCTGTTCGGGCAGCTCCTGACGCCGGGCAGCCTCACCGCAGCCGGAGAATATCGGGGGTATTACGCCGTCGGGCACGGCCAACCCGATGCCAGGCCCCAGGATGACACCCTCAAATGGCGGTTTATCGTAACCGATACCACCTTTGCCAAAGACCTGGGCCCTACCCGTGACATTGCTTCGGGCGACAACCTGAGCTATACCTTCGGCAACTGTTTTTACGTACCCAACGGCGACGGTTGGTTTGCCCGCTATATCAGCTTCGGCGTCGCCAACGCCAACCAGCTCCACAACGGTAATAAAAGCGTGACCGTACTGCTGTACAAATGGCAGGGCGACCTCAACGACGACGGCCTGGCCAACAAGGAGGAATACCCCGGCCTACTGGCCTTTAACTCCTATCTTTTCCAGGGTAACGAGAGCGGTAACCTCATCACCATCCCGATATCCGAAAGCAATACCGGCAAGCCACTGGAAGACGATTCCTACTACCTGGCGGTCGTGAACTACGAGGTGGGCGGCCCACCCTTCGTCCCCTGTTTCATGCTGGCCAGCGACACCATCGACTATCAGGCCTGTTCGTATGCCCATGAAGTGCTGGACAGGCCGCAGTATGCCAGCGTGCTGAAGGAAGGCGTAGAAGAGGACTTTGACCTCCTGGGCTTCGGGTACAATATCGTGCCGACGGTGCGCCTCCATATCGGTACCTCGCCCTTACTTGCGGCGGCGGCGCCTCCAGCAGGCATGAAGGCCGTGCTCAGGGCCAGCCCCAACCCGGCCGGAGACATGGTGCAACTGCAATGGGACAGAGCGGGGATCGGGGAAACCTGGGTCAGATTGGCAAATATGTCGGGTATCATCGTATTTGAAAAAAAGTTGGGCAAATTCCCCGAAAATCACCTTACCTTTGACACCCGGAAATTGGCCCCAGGATTTTATTATGCTCAATTGATCACTCCAGGATATACCATATCCACACCCCTGATCATTCAGCGGTGAATAACCGACCAGAAAGGATGGAAAAAACGCCAACGGCCCTTTGGGCCCTGCTAGGCAATTAAATTTAACTAAACAATAATGATGAACTTTAAGACCTTTACGCAACTAACGCTGAGTTTGCTCTTTTGCCTGAGCCTCGGCAATGCCGCCCTGGCCCAGAACGTATTCTACACCGAAGATTTTGCAGGTGGTTTCCCCAATGACTGGACGTCGGTCGAAGTCGTAGGCAACGGCCAGCCGAGCTCTGTTTGGGTATACACCACTGCCGGCCCAACGGGCCCCTTCGCAACGGCAGCGCTCGCTTCTACTACCGCAGGAAACGGCTGGATGCTTTTCGACTCCGACACGAACTGCAACCACCCCGAAGGACAGGATGCCTGGCTGATCTCGCCGGCTATCGATGGCTCGGGCCTGACGGAAGTCTGGCTCCAGTTCGAAACCTATTTCCGCACCTTCAACGACCGTCCCCAGATCCGCGTCGGCACCGACCTGAATGACCTCAGTAGCTGGGCTACTATCGAGGTGTTCCCCGGCATTTCCGTCAACGAATTCGGTGGCGTTATCGTCGGTGACGAGACCCTCAACCCGCAGACTATCAACCTCAACCTGACGCCTTATGCCGCTGGTGTTAACGGCTTCCATTTCGCTTTCCAGTTCCTGTCGGATTCATCGACAGGTAATGGCGGCAACCTCACTGGTTGTGGATACAACTGGCAGGTAGACGACGTTGCCCTGCTGGATAGCAACCCCATCCCCTTACACGACCTGGTGGTCTCGCGCCCGCGCCTGGCCCCCAACTTCGCACAGCCCTACACCCAGGTCGACACGGTCCGCATGGCGGCACGCATCGACAACCTCGGCCAGCTCAACCAGACCAATGTCTCTATTACGGCTGATATTTCGGGCGACAACGGCGACAATTTCTCCACCACCGAAACAACGGATCTGCTGGAGTCCGATTCCGCGACCCTGTTCCTGCTCGATCAAACCTTCGTGCCTAACGGCACCCAGGGTATCTACTCGCTGACGTATACGGTAGCCGCCGATTCTACGGACCTGCAGCCCAGCAACAATACCATCGAAACCGAGTTCGTCATTTCCGAAGACCTCTACCAGAAAGACAACGGCAACTTCGACTTCTCCACCGGCCCGGCCGAAGTAGATGGTGAAACCTGGCAGGTAGGCAACTACTACTACGTGCCCAACGGCGGTTATGAAGCCTACGAAGCGGAGTTTTCCATCGCCAGCGACAACAGCAGCCACCAGGGCCAGTCGGTCAACGTTTTCCTCTACGAGATCAACGAAGACGACGACCCCGCTTCCTTCACCGACGAAGATGTAGAACTGCTGGGTTTTGCCACCCATACCTTCACCGATGAGGCCAACGGCGACCTTGTAACCGTAACGCTGACCGACCTGCTGACCGCCGAAGAAGGCGTAGAACTCCAGGAAGGGGGCGAATACCTCCTGATGGTGGAATACCTGCCTGAAATGCGCGGCATTTTCAGCGATATGCCCGCCGACTACGACGTGGCAACCGTGGTGAACAACAACGGCTGGTTCCTCGGCGGTTTCACAGGCGATGCCATCGTGGTGGCACGCATGCGCATCCGCTCTGTAGAATCTGCAGTAGGCAACGTACAGATCGCCAAGGCAAACATCAAACTGTTTCCGAACCCGGTGACGGACTACCTGACGGCCAACATCGAACTGGAAAACGCCAGCAAGCAGATGGAAGTGCGCGTCCTGAATACCAACGGCCAGGCTGTCGCAACCCAGTCGTTCGACAATACCAAAGGCGAAACCGTGCGCTTTGACGCACGCTCCTTTGCTACCGGCACCTACTTCCTGCAGATCCGCACGGAAGAAGGCGTGAAGACGGAACGCTTCGCAGTGCAGCGGTAGTGAATGCTGAAAGGGCCACGGGCCTCCGGGCCGCGGGTAAAAAAGGTATCAAAGCCGTTCGCGAGGGACTCCGTCCCGATGCGGAATAACAAGCCAGTCTCTGACTGGCGAGATTTTCGTCGGCCGTATATTATCTGCCGGACAGGCAGCGTATACGCAAGTCGAAGACTTGCACATTAGGCCGTTTCGGGACTATAGTCCCTCACGAACGATGTTTCTATAGATTCTCGAGCCGCGGCACTACCGGGCCGTATAGCCCGGCATTTTAATATAAGGGTTGTCTCAAAAGTAAGCTTTGAGGTTTTCCCGGCAAATATTGAACCGCGAGACGCAAAGTAGGTTCCCGCAAAGGGCGCTAAGGCCTCGCAAAGGGCGCTAAAGTGGTTTTCATCTCTCTTGGCGTACTTCGCGGGAGGCCCCAAAGGCTTCCCGCAGAACGCAGCGTTCATGAACAATCCTTCGCGTCCTCTGCGTCTTTGCGGTTAATTATTCTGCAGGTTTTCCTTATGCAGGCTCTTTTGAGACAGCCCCTATCCTTCTGATTTCTGATTTTCCCCAAAAAAATCCCTATTTTTGAAAGAACCCTAAGAGCTTGTTTGGAGGCCGGATTTGATAGCGAAAAGTGTCAATTTTTTGGTGAGGCGAGGCGTTTTTCGAAGGGCGTACCCGGAGGTACGGCCAAGAAAAAGAACGAAGCATCACCAAAAAAGTGGCCTTTTTTAGCTCAAAGGCTGGCCTCCAAACAAGCTCTAAACCCTAAACCACAACAGCCATGAACCGATTGATCGCACTAACGCTGCTTTTCGCGCTCTTCATTACCCGTTTCACCCTGCACGCACAAGATGCCAGCCCCGTCGCCGCAAAGGCCGACAGCCTGCTGAAAGTTGGCGACGTAGCGGAATGTATCCCGCTGTACCGGGAAGCCCTGGCGGGTGATCCCGAAAACAGCCATCTCAACTACAACCTGGCCTGTGCCTATGCTCTATCGTGGAACCGGGATTCCGCTTTCCATTTCCTGAACCTGGCGCTGGTGGGCGATACCTCCGTCGTTGTACTCACCGACCCCGACCTGATCAACCTTTCAGAAGACGAACGGTGGGCGGCCATTGAAGATGGCCAGATCGCAAAAGTAGGTGCAAAATTCGGGCCCTATCCCAAGCCGGATCTGGCCCGCGAACTGTGGCGCATGAAGATGAAAGACCAGGCCTATTACTACCACATCCACGTAGCCGAACAGAAGATCGGCCGCGGCTCTCCTGTTGTCCGGGCATTATGGGACCTCAAAAAGATGATCAACGACAAGAATGAAGAACGCCTGGAAGAGATCATCAACGAGCAGGGCTGGCCGAAAGAATCGGATGTAAAAGGCAACGCAGCCCAGGCTGCTTTCCTTATCATCCAGCACGCCAACCTCGAAAAACAGAAGCAATACATCGGCATGCTGAAATCGGCATGCGAACAGGGCGAAGCCAGCTGGCCCAGCTACGCCCTGATGTACGACCGCATCGAAATGCGGGAAGGGCGCCCGCAGTTCTACGGCTCCCAGGTGCGCTTCAACGCCGGGAGCGGCCAGTATGAGCCCCACGAGATCCTCGAACCGGAATACGTCAACAAACGCCGCCGCGAAGTGGGCCTGGGCCCTATCCAGGACTACCTCTCCAACTGGGATATCAAATGGGAGGTGGAGCAGAAAGAGTGAACACGTCGCTCGTCGAGCGCAGCGAAACCCCGGAGGCCGGGATCGTACGGCGAGCCTTACCAACATTAACATCTCCTTAGCAAAAAGCCATGGCTGAGCTATTGACACCGACCCCATATTGGTGGATATTGGGCCAAACACCAAGCTATGCGCCCAGTTGCCGGCCCCGTCTTATTAGCTATCCTGATTTTGTGGAGCTGCCGCCCGGCACAGCCGTCCGGTGGAAAAACCCGCATGGCGGCCTCTGCCGAAGGGGAGAATATGCCGTATATCAACCACAAACCATCGGAGCATAGCGTTTATGTGGTGGAGTGGGGCAAGGTGAAGATACCGCTCGTCAAATATGCCAACCCGGAGGTTTACAGCGGAACGGCCGAAGTGCAGTTGTCAGACTTCAAACGCCTGGTCGGAGAGCGGCTTCGCCTGCTGAAAGCGGGCCGGGAGCTGGAGATCGAGCTGGTCAGCATCTACAAAGAGTCTACCGGCCAGCACAACCCGGACTGGAGCAGCTACCCCGTCCTGGAACAGGGGCGCCTGTCAAATGAGGCTGCTTCCGCATTCCGCCTGGGCATCCGCCAGGGCGACCTGATCGCCTTGCGGCTCTCCGCCCCTGCCGACAGCATCATCGTGCAGTCGGCCGTGATCAAGGTCACCAGCCCGTATGAGGCTTACGAGCCCGCTATAGAAGTGCCGCACCCCCGGTACGACGCCGATCTGTATGGTTTTCAGGTGATCCAGGAACCAGGGCGGCGGCCTCTGCTTCGCATCGACACTACGTCGGCCGCTACCCGCCATATCTATGAGATGTACCGCAACAACCGCCTGTACAAGATCATCCATATCCCCGGTTTCCAGACCCGCCACCGCCTGATCGCCGGCCCCAGCCTGATGTTCCCCGCCAGGAGCATCCACCGCTCCGTACTCCTGGGGTGCGGGCACGACTGGCTGTCGCTGCCGGAGTACACGGATCTTGGCGATGGCGATGTGCGCCTGTTGTGGGGAGAAATGGCTGCAGCGCCATCCAGCCAAACTTATTTGTTACAGGACCTCCTCGCTGCCCTGAACCAACCGCTCCGGTTGATGGTTGGCGAACAGGAACTGCCCATCCGCAGCTTTCACCTGATCACCCACGGCAGGCTGCGAAAGGCCGAGCGGTACGTGGCCGACAAACTGCAGGAGCCGGCCCTGCTGAAAGCCCTTTGCCGACTCGAGCCCGCCAGCACGGTTTATTTTGACAAGGTCGTCATCGAGAACGAGCGCGGCCAGCTCCTGCTTTTCCCCCAGGCCTTTGCGTTCAATATCGGAACAGGCCCGCCGTTAGAATAGGGCCCCGATTGGATTCTGTCAAAGATTCTTAACTTTGTGGTACGGAAGAAAATACTACCCCTGCCGTACCTGATTTGAAACAGTGGCGCTCAATATTATTGCTCCTCGTACTGCTGGCCCCCTTTGCCGGCTCCTATTCCCTGTTGCAATACAAAAAACACCAGTTGTGGGAAGAGATCAAAAGAAAGGCCCTCTGCGGGCTCGACAGGGAGGAACTGCGCCTGCTGCGTTTCACCCGCCAGGAAGCAGAGGCCGAATTGCATTGGGAACGCCCTGGCGAATTTAAATACCAGGGGCAGTGGTACGACGTGGTGGAGCGCTCGGAAGCCGGCGACACCCTCTATTTCTGGTGCTGGTGGGATTATGAAGAAACCCGCATCGGCCGGCAGCTCGAGCAACTCACGGCCAGAGCCCTTGGCAGCGATGCCCAACACCAGGAAAATGCCCTCCGATTAACGGTTTTCATCCAAAGCCTTGGCCCTCCCGAGCCGGGCTTATACCTCAATATTCCACGAGCCAACCCGAAAGGCAGGCCCCATGCGCTGTGCCGCCGCTGGCTGAACCTTTCTTTTCCGCCCCCTTCCCCACCGCCCAGAGTTTAAGCGCTTCATATTACCCCTTTTACAGCCTTCCGGCCTCCTAGTGTGCTGCCAGGCTGGCGTGTCTGTTTTTTGTCTCAATTACAAGTAAAAAAACATGAAGCAGCTTTTATTAAGCACCCTTCTATGGGTAGCCTTTATTCAGCTATCTGCTCAGGTAGCAACAATCAAGGAAGCCGATAGCGGGTTACCGCTCGAATTCGCGTTTCTGTCAAGCGAAAGCCCCCGGGTTTCCACCGTCACCGATAGCCGCGGCCAGGCCGACATTTCCGCCTTTCGTGGCGCCGCGCGCATCGAGATCCGCCTGATCGGGTATGAAACCCTCGTCAAAAGTTATGTAGAACTTGAGCAATCGGCGTTTCAGGCCTATCTCAGCCCCTCCAGCTTCGGCCTCGACGAAGTTGTCGTAACCGCCAACCGGTGGAGCCAATCGCGCCGCGAAGTGCCGGCACGGGTGTCGTCTATCGGGCAGAAAGCCATAGCGATGCAAAACCCTCAGACGGCAGCCGACCTACTGGGGGCTACCGGGGAAGTGTTCATCCAGAAGAGCCAGCAGGGCGGCGGCAGCCCGATGATAAGGGGCTTCGCCACCAACCGCCTGCTCATCACCGTCGACGGCGTGCGCATGAATACGGCGATATTCCGCAGCGGCAACCTGCAGAACGTCATCTCGCTCGACCCTTTCGCCATCGAAAGAACAGAAGTGCTGTTCGGGCCGGGCTCCGTGATGTATGGCAGCGACGCCATCGCCGGGGTGATGGGCTTTTATACGATCACACCGCAGTTCGCAACAACGGATGTTACGCGCGTCAGTGGCAATGCGGCCGTTCGTTATGCCTCCGCCAACAGCGAGTTCACTGGCCATGCGGACGTCAGCGTAGGTTGGAAAAAGTGGGCGCTGGCCAGCAGTTTCACCCACAATACCTATGGCGACCTGCGCATGGGCAGCCACGGCCCCGAGGAATACCTGCGCCCATTTTACGTGCAGCGGGTAGACACCCTCGACCAGGTGTTCGCCAACGACGACCCAAGGGTGCAGCGCCCGTCGGGCTACGAGCAGGACAACCTGATGCAGAAGATCCGGTTCAGCCCTAATGAGAATTGGGACTTCACCTATGGTTTCCACTATTCCACCACCACCGATTACAGCCGTTACGACCGGCTGCTGCGCACCCGCCAGGGCAGGCCGCGCAGCGCCGAATGGTACTACGGCCCTCAGGCCTGGTTGATGAACAACCTCAACATCACCCAGCGCTCCGCTACGGGCCTGTACGACCAGGCAGTGCTCCGCATTGCACAGCAGTCGTTCGAAGAAAGCCGCATCGACCGCGATTTTAACGATACGGAGCGCAGGAGCCGGCTGGAAAAGGTGGCCGCCCTATCCGCCAATCTGGACCTGCACAAGGCTATCGGGCAGGCGCACGGCCTGCTCTACGGCCTGGAAGCCGTTTACAACGACGTGGAATCCTCGGGCGCCGACGAAGATATCAGCACCGGCAAGGTGGCCCCCGGGCCGGCGCGATACCCGCAGTCAAGCTGGGCCTCGTACGCCGCTTACCTGACGTACCAGTACCGGGCTTCCGAACGGCTGTTGCTGCAGGCGGGCGCGCGGTACAACCAGTTTGCCCTCGACGCCACGTTCGACACCACTTTTTACCCCTTCCCCTTCACCAGCGCCGACATCAACAAGGGCGCGCTCACGGGAAGCCTGGGCCTGGTGTACAACACCCCCAGCCTGTGGACGCTGAGCGCCAACCTATCTACCGGCTTCCGCTCGCCCAACGTGGATGACGTAGGCAAGGTGTTCGATTCCGAACCCGGCTCGGTCGTAGTGCCCAACCCCGGCCTGGAGGCAGAATACGCCTACAATGCCGAGATCGGCCTGGCCAAAGTGGCCGGCGACGCCGTCCGCGTAGACCTTAGCGCCTACTATACGGTGCTGGAAAATGCCCTGGTGCGCCGTGCTTTCACGCTGAACGGGCAGGACAGCATCCTGTACGACGGCGAGCTGAGCCAGGTGCAGGCCATACAGAATGCCGCCAATGCCTACATCTATGGCGTACAGGCCGCGCTGGAGGTAAAGCTGCCGGGCGGTTTCAGCCTGCTGTCGCGGTTCAACTACCAAAAGGGCGAAGAAGAGCTCGACGACGGCAGCACCAGCCCCCTGCGCCATGCCGCGCCCTGGTTCGGCCTCAGCCGGCTGGCCTATACCAACGACAGGCTGAGGCTGGAGCTCTCGGCAAACTACAGCGGGGAAGTATCGTACGACAACCTGGCCGAAGAGGAGCGCGGCAAGGACTACCTCTACGCCGTTGACGACAACGGCAACCCCTACTCGCCCTCCTGGTACACCCTGGATTTCCGCGCCAGCATGAAGCTCACGGAGCAGCTCTCGGTCACCGGCGGCGTGGAAAACCTGACAGACCAGCGCTACCGCCCCTACAGCTCAGGCCTGGCCGGCGCCGGCAGGAACGTGGTGCTGTCGCTGCGGGCGAAGTTTTAAGCGCGTACCTCCAATCTCCGGATTGGAGGCCGTCTTAGAGGTATACTTTGCGGGAGGCCCCGGAGGCTTCCCGCGAAGGCCTCTAAGGGTTCGCAAAGGACGCGGAGGTGCTGCGCAAAAGGGTATTGAACCGCAAAGACGCGGAGAAAAGCGCAAAGCAGAGCGTATAGAAAGCTTTTCCTGCGAAAAAACTCTGCGTCCGCTGCGTCTCTGCGGTTCTTTTACTGCAAACATAGTGAGAACGCAAAGGACGCTGTAGGCTGAGGATAAAAAAGACAGGAGAGGCATTGTTAAGCAGTTGGAAAGTGGGTAATTTGGGGAGTGTAAGGTTAGACGACAAAATAATCAGAAAATGGAATTCAGCCCAAATAACAATATTGTTAAGCTCTGCCTTCAGGGTATGGCTATGGAAGAAAAAGGCAAACCCGAAGAAGCAAGCAAGTTATTTCTTCAAGCATGGAAGGAAGGAACAAACGACTTTGAAAAATTTCTTGCAGCTCATTATATAGCCCGGCACCAAAAGAATATTTCTGGCCAATTGAAATGGCTTGAAACGGCTTTGCAGTTTGCATCAAAAATAAATGATGATACGGTTCAGAGTGCTTATCCATCTTTATACTTAAATATTGCCAGATGCTATGAGGATTTAAATGATCCTGACAATGCAAAAAAGAACCATGATCTGGCCAATTCGTTCAGGGAAAAACCATCTGACAAAGGGCCATTTTATCACGGAACAAAAGCAGATTTGCAGGTTGGCGATTTGCTGACAGCAGGGGGCAGTTCGAATTACAAACGAGATCTGAAAATGAATCACATTTATTTCACTGCTTTAGTTAATGGGGCGGGGCTCGCTGCTGCATTGGCAAAAGGTGATGGACATGAACGTGTTTATATAGTCGAACCGACAGGAAGTTTTGAAAATGACCCGAATGTTACAGACAAAAAATTTCCAGGCAACCCGACGCGCTCATATCGCTCCGAAGCACCATTGAAAATCGTTGGCGAAGTAGCAGATTGGGAGAGACAGACTCCTGAAGACATACAAAAATGGAAAGACAAATTGGCGAATAACAAAGGAGAAATAATTAATTAGTGGGTGACAACATTGGATAGATTGAAACGGATTTTGGCTCAAAACCGTTATTTTAGCTTAGAGCTTGTTTGGAGGCCAGCCTTTGAGCTGCAAAGGCTGGCCTCCAAACAAGCTCTAATGAGTGGTGAAACAGTAATACGCCATTCAATAACTCGTCTCATCCAGCTTCACCTTGCCGCGGAAGGTCCAGAACACAAAGGCCGTATAGGCCAGCACCAAAGGTGCGCCGATGGCCGCGATCGTCAGCATAATGCCGAGCGACTTGTCGGAAGAAGCGGCGTTGTAGATCGTGATGCTGTAGGCCTCGTCCATAGTGGAAATGATGATCACCGGGTAGAGCTCGATGGCCACCGTAAGCAGCATGAAGGCCATGGTAAAGCTGGAGAACAGGAAGGCCATGCGGTATTTGTGCCTGGAAACCAGCCTCGGTATGTTGGCGATGCTCAGGAAACCCAGCAAGGGCACGACAAACAGCCAGGGTATCTCCCGGAAGCGGTCGGTAAGGTGGGGCAGAAAAACGAGGGCATAAACGGTTGCTGCAGCAAAGCTGATGAGGAAAAAGCCCAGCGCCCGCCGCGCCAGAATAGTGAGCTTGGCGTAGAGCCGCCCTTCCGTTTTCATTAGCAGGTATAAGGCGCCGTGCGTGGTGAACAGGGCCAGCGTCGTGAGGCCCACTACCAGCGCATAAGGGTTGAGAAACTCCAGCCAGTTGCCTTCGTATTCCTGGCTCGGCCCGATCTTCATGCCCAACAGCACATTGCCCAGCACTACCCCCAGCAACAGGGCCAGCGTAGCGCTGGAGATGCTGTAACTGACATCCCACATCTGCCGCCACCACCGCATCGGCTCCTTGCTGCGAAACTCGATGGATACCGCCCGGAAGATGAGGAAAGCGAGGAACAGCATGAAAGGGATATACATGCCGGAAAAGAGCGAAGCGTACACCACCGGAAAGCCCGCAAAAAGCGCGCCGCCGCCGATGACCAGCCAAACTTCGTTGCCGTCCCATACCGGGCCGATGGCATTGAGGGCTATGCGGCGGCTTTCTTCCTTGCGAAAGAACAAATGCAGGGCGCCGGCGCCCAGGTCAAACCCATCCAGTATGGCGTAACCACTGAACAGGCCACCTACTACTAAGAACCAAAGGGTTGGATAATCGATGCCGAAGAGTGTGGACATGGTATGTGGTTGAGGTTAAGGGTTTATAGGCCGGGTTTGCTTCTCAAAGCTTCTGCGATGCCTTCCTGCCGTTGCCGTTCCTGAATGAATTCCTTGTTTTCCGGGCCAGCCTTGATCTTTTTATCCAGCAGATAGAGGAACAAGGCGAACAACAGGGTATAGATCAGGGCAAACAGGATCAGGGAAAAAACGACCTGGTTGGCGGTAACGGCAGCCGAGAGGGCGTCGCTGGTGCGCAGCAGGCCGTACACCACCCAGGGCTGCCGCCCCATTTCGGCGGCGAACCAGCCCAACTGGTTGGCGATATTGGGCAATAGTACGGCAAAGACGAATACCCATAACAGCCAGCGCTGCCTGAATAACTTGCCTCGCCACCACTGAAAAACGGCGTAAAGCGTCAGCGCGATGAGGAAAAGCCCGATCGCGACCATGAGGTGGTAAAACTGGAAAATGGCGTTGACGGCCGTGGGGCGTTCGTTCTCCGGAAAGGCATTCAGCCCAGGGACCGGCGCCTCAAAGTCGTAATGCACCAGGAAGGACAAGCCGCCGGGCACCTTCAGCCCCGTCGTTTGCTGTTTCTCTTTATTTACCCACCCAAAGACATACATGTCGGCAGCGGCCAGGCTGTCGAAATGCCCTTCGAGGGCGGCCAGCTTGGCAGGCTGGTTCTTAGCTACGCCATCCGCCGAGTGGTGGCCGGTGAACAACTGGCTCAGCGAAAAGACGGCGGCCACTACCAGTGCGATCCGGAAGGCCTTTTGCGATAGCTCAACATACCGCCCCCGCAGCAGATAATAAGCGTGGACGCTCAGCACCAGAAAGGCGCCAGCCAGGAAGGCGCCTACCCAGACGTGCAACAGCCGGTCGATGCTGGAAGGGTTGAACACCATGGCCCAGAAATCGGTGATCTCCGCGCGCGCATCGAGGCCCTCGCCGACGATATGGTACCCCGCCGGCGTCTGCTGCCACGAGTTGGCCACCACGATCCAGACGGCGCTGAACATGGAGCCGAACCAGACGCCCAGCGTGGAGATGAAGTGCACCCGCGGGCTCACCTTGTTCCAGCCGAAGAGCAGGATGCCGAGAAAGCCGCTTTCCAGGGCAAAGGCGAAGATGCCTTCGGCGGCCAGCGCGCTGCCGAAAACGTCGCCGACATAACGGGAGTAAGTAGCCCAGTTGGTGCCGAACTCGAATTCCATCACGATGCCGGTAGCCACGCCGATACCGAAAGTGAGGGCGAAGATCTTCGTCCAGAAGCGCGCCATCTGCTCGTATTGCTTGTCGCCGGTGCGCAGGTAAAGGCCTTCCATCAGCACCATCAGCAGCCCCAGGCCGATGCTGAGCGGCGGGTAGATGTAGTGGAAGGAAACGGTGAAAGCAAACTGTATCCGGGATAATATTTCGACATCCATGTGAATGGCTTTTGCAGTATTTTATCCTTTCCTTGTGAAACCTGGGGTCTTCCCAGGAATCCTCAAAAAATAAGTTGCCGGTTTCGGTGATCAGGCGAAGGCCGCTGAAGGGCAAGCATGCCTCATTGCCTCATTGTTTTTAAGCCAGGATACTCCCAACCGTGAAACCGTGCAGCCATGCAGCCATATAATAGCTGCAGCCCATAGTTACGCTACTATTGCCCCACAACTTTACATATCTTTGACAGCCTGGCCAAAGCTAAGGCAATCCACACTTTTTATTCGTGACCCTAATCACTTTTTTTAATGAAATACTGCTTCCTGATCCTGTTCCCGGCCATTTTCCTGGCCACCGCCTGTAGCCGCCAACCGGCCACCATCCGGCTGTCCACCGAAAACCTGGAAATGCAGCTGGATGAACGGGGGTACCTGGCCCACCTGCTGGATCTGCGCAGCGGGCACGACTATCTGGCCCAGGACACCATAGCTCCGCTTTTGTCCATCCGGCATAATGGAGAACTGCTGTATCCCGAAGCCCTCAGCTTTCAGGAACAGGACGGCTTGCTTTCCCTGTCGTTCCCGCAAGGCCTGTCGGCTAAAATAATAGTGGATGAAAAATCCTCTCACCTGGCCTTCGAGCTGGCCGCCCTCAGCGATACAACGGGGGTAGAGCTTATCATCTGGGGCCCATACCCCCTGGCTATGGATGACGTGATAGGCGAAACGGTGGGCGTAGCCCAGGAAAGCGATTTCAGCATGGGCATACAGGCGCTGAACCCGAAAACCCTGGGCGGCTACCCCTGGCAGGAGAACGACTGCATGCCCCAGATCGACATCTTTAGCCAGGACGATTATTCCGACCTCAAAGAAAGCGAAGACAAACGGTATGTCCTGTACCGCGTAGAGGCCGCCAAACCGACGGGATATGGTTGCAACCTGCAGGCCTACTGCCGCAACCGCAACAGCGAGCGCGTGATCGAGAACTGGGAGCACACCTATTACAGCGCCCCGCCTTTTGACGACGGCGGTGTGCAGGGCTCCCGCATCGCCCTCTTCGGCTGCCCACGGGAAGAAACGCTGGCTACGATAGGGCAGATCGAAGTAGCGGAATCCCTCCCCCACCCCATGATTGACGGCCAGTGGGGGAAAACGGCGCGTACGGCATCGGCAGCCTACCTCATCATGCCTTTCACGGAAAGCAACATCGGGCAGGCCCTTGCCGTCACCCGCAAGGCGGGGCTGAGGTACCTCTACCACCCCGGCCCGTTCAGGAACTGGGGGCATTTCGAGCTCGACGAAAAAGCCTTCCCTTCCGGTTGGGAGGGGCTGAAACGGTGCGCACAGATGGCTCGCGACAGCGGCATTTTCCTGGGCGTGCATACCTTGTCCAACTTTATCACCACAAACGACCCATACGTGACGCCCGCCCCCGACCCGCGCCTGGCAGCGGTGGGCGCTTCTGCCATTACGGCGGGTATCCCGGCCACGGCTACTGAGATCCCCATCGCCAGCCCGCGCTTTTTCAACCAGTTCACCAACAACAACCTCCGCACCGTACAGCTGGGCGAAGAGCTGATCCGGTACGGCGGCGTCAGCGACAGCGAGCCCTGGGTGCTGACGGACTGCCAGCGCGGCGCCTTCGGCACGGCCGCCACGGCTCATGACGCTGGCGAAACGGCCAGGATGCTGGCAGACCATGCCTACAAGGTGTTCCTTACCGGCCCGGCGCTGGGCCGGGAAATGGCCGGCAAGCTGGCGGAGCTGTTCAATTACTGCGGCCTGCACCAGATTTCCTTTGACGGGATCGAAGGCAACCGCTCCACGGGTATGGGCAACTACGGAGAGATCCTTTATGCCAACTGGTGGTACGGGGCGCTGTCCGACGAAGTGCGATCCCACCTCATCATCGACGCCAGCCGGACGAGCCACTACTTCTGGCACATCTATTCGCGCATGAACTGGGGCGAGCCCTGGTATGCCGGCTTCCGTGAGAGCCAGACGGAATACCGCATGGCCAACCAGGCTTACTTCCGGCGCAACCTCATGCCCGCTATGCTGGGCTGGTTCCAGATCGGCGAAACCACCTCCCTCCAGGACGCCGAATGGATGCTCGCCCGCTCCGCCGGATTCAACGCCGGTTACGGTTTTGTGATGGACCTGGAAGCGCTACAGAAGAATGGACTGGCCGATACCATCCTTACCCGCCTGGGGCAGTGGGAAGCTGCGCGCATGGAAGACGCTTTTCCGGAGGAATGGAAGGAGCGCCTGCAGGATATCAACAAGGAGTTTGAGCTGGGAAAAAGCAGCGATGGGCAGCCTGTACTACGGGAAGTGAAGGTGTCCCATTTCCACCATGAGTACAAAGTACGGCAGCCCGGCGAGCCCCTCTATTCCACTTTCTCGTTCGACAGCCCCCGGGACGGCCAGCCCGCCAGCTTCCTCCTATCCGCCCACAACGCAGGTATCCGGGATATTCGCATGGAAGTGGACAACTACAAAACCATCGAGCTCCCCATCCAGCTTGGCAAAGGCGAGGTGCTCTGGTACAAAGGCGGTCAGGCCGCTACGGTGTATTCCGCCAACTGGAAAAAGCTCCGGGAGGTTGCTGTGCCCTCCGGGAGCTTTTTCTTCAGCAAGGGCTCTCACCAGCTGCACTTCGATTGCACCTTCCTGTCACCTGAAGATGGGGCGCAGGCGCAGCTGGAGTGGCGGCAGGTGCTTTAGTAACCCTAGTTCGTCTGCAGCACATAATCGCCGTAGTGCGGCACTTCCTTTTCATCGAAGGAATCGACAGCGTGCTGTATGCGAAGGAAGAATTTCTGCTCGCCGAGTTTGTCGACCAGCCCTCCTTTGGAGAGCGCGTCGCGCACCGGGCCTTTTACGCTGGACAGGTAAAATTCTACGCCCTGCGTTTTGCATAGCTGGTAGATATCCTCGAGGGCATGCATGCCGCTGCTGTCGACGCTGTTGATGCTGTTGGCGTCCAGCACGAACAGCTTCAGGGCCTTGCCTTTCTTTTCCAGCTGCTCTTCGATCTTGTCCTTAAAATAGGCCACGTTGGCGAAATACAGTCGCGCGTCGAAGCGCATCACCAGGATGTCGGGGCGGGTCTCCAGGTCGTCGAAGCGGTTGACGTTCTTGTAAAGGGGTTTTCCCGGTATCTTACCCAGCACGGCGAAGTGCGGCATGGTGGTGCGGAAGATGATAAGCCCCAGCGAAAGGGCCACGCCGATGAGAATGCCTTCTTCAATGCCCAGCGCCAGGGTGCCCACAAAGGCAACGATAAGCATCCAGAAGTCGGAACGGTCGGCATGCCACAGGTGGACGGCCTCTTTGATATCGATAAGCCCGAAAACGGCCACCATGATCACGGAGGCCAGTATGGCATTGGGCAGGTAATAGAACAGCGGGGTCAGGAACAGCAGCGTCAGGCCGATGAGCAGGGCGCTGATGATGGCAGCCATCCCCGTTTTAGCGCCGGCCTGGTCGTTGACGGCCGTACGGGAAAAACCGCCGGTCGTGGGATAGGCCTGGAAGAAGGCCCCACCGATATTGGCAATGCCCAGTGCGATCAGTTCCTGGTTGGCATCCACCTTGTAGTTCTTGTGTTTAGCCTGAATAGCTTTGGCCACTGCGATGCTCTCCATAAAGCTCACCAGCGAGATAGCCAGTGCGATAGGCAGTAGGGTGTTGAAGTTTTCAAGGGAAAATTCGGGCATGGCCAGTGAGGGCAGCCCTTTGGGTACTTCGCCCACGATCTTTACCCCATGCTCCGTAAGGCCCAGCCCCCAGACGGCCAGGATGCCGAACACGACGGCCAGCAATGGCCCGGGTATAGCCCTGTTGATGCGCCTGACGCCGAGGATCAGCGCGATGCCCGCCAGGCCGATGGCCAGGGCCGCAGGGTTCGTTTCCCCTATGCGCCGGGCCGCTTCGATCAGCACTTCATGCACGTAGGTGCTGCGCCCCAACCCGACGCCCAGCAGATGCTTGAGCTGCGACAGGCCGATGATAAGCGCTGCCGCAGAGGTGAACCCGCTAACCACCGGATGGGAAAGGAAATTGACCAGGAAGCCCAGCCGGAAAGCCCCCAGAAGGAACTGGATGAGGCCTACGAACAAGGCCAGCGCGATGGCCAGCATTACATAGGTTTCCGTACCAGCCTGTGCGATCCCTCCAATGCCGGCCGCTGTCAGCAGTGATACCATGGCCACCGGCCCTACCGCCAGCTGCCGCGAGGTGCCAAAAATAGCGTACAGGATAAGGGGAATGGTAGAGGCATACAAGCCGTAAATAGGCGGCAAGCCTGCGATCATGGCATAGGCCATGCCCTGCGGAATGAGCATAACGCCCACGGTAAGCCCGGCAGACAGGTCGCCTTTTAATTGTTCCGAATGATAAGCGGGAAGCCAGCCCAGTATGGGTAAAAAACGCTTGAGGCGCATAGGTATTCTTTTTTTACGGGCAAAGGTGCCCGCTTTAAGGCAGACTGGCAGTGATGCATGTCACAGTGTTGTTTACAACAATTCGATCCTGTTGCGCCCCAGCTCTACCAGTCCGTCCTTTTCCAACTGTTTCAGCAGGCGGGAAATGGCCTCGCGGGAAGCGTTGAGGTCATAGGCAATTTCCTGGTGAGTGGCGTTGAGGGTACGGGACTTGTTGGCCTCCGCTTTTCTTTCGAGGTACTGCAACAGGCGCTCGTCCATTTTTTTAAAAGCGATACTGTCGATGGTGCGCACCAGTTCCAGCATGCGGTTGTCGTAAGAGGTCATCACGAAGTTTTTCCAGCTCTGGAACCGCCCCATCCACTCATCCATAAAACGGGTAGGGATCCCTATGATCAGGGTGTCTTCCTCGGCAATGGTCCTGATCTCGCTTTTTTTATTCATCATACAGCAGGTGAAAGACATCGAGCAGGTCTCGCCGGGTTGCAGGTAATACAAAAAGAGCTCGTTGCCGTCTTCGTCTTCCCTCGACACCTTGATGCTGCCCTCAATGATGAGGGGTACGAGCTTGACATAGCTGCCGAAATCCATGATCACTTCGCCCGCTTTGAACTGCATCACCTTACCCATTTTGGCGATCTCGTCCTGTAACCCCCGCTCGGCGATCTGCGGATAGTATTTTCGGACAAGTGCTAATATTTCCTGGTTGATTTCCTGCATGACTGGCTTTTTTTGATTAGGTGTTCAATGATTTGTAGGCTCCGAAATCAGGCGCCCTATTTGGCGCTCTTCGCTTTGGCGGGGTCGTATCTGTAGTTGATGTTCAGCCAGATGGAGCGCGCCAGGCGGAAGATATAGACGAAAAACACGACGTTGAAAGCGATCAGCAGGGCAAAGGAAGCGGCGGTGCTCCAGCCCAGCCCCCAGTGGAAAAGGGCGACAAAGCCGATGCAGAACCATCCCATAAAAATGTAGGAGATGAACATCGCGCCATAATAGTAGCCCGGCTCCGGCATAAGGTCGAGCTTGCAGTTCGGGCATTCATGGCGCATGTCGAAGGGTTTCTGCATGCTGAAAGAGCCTGTCTCGAAAAGGCTCTCTTCATGGCATTTAGGGCATTTCAGGCCAAAGATGCTATAGAGCTTGCTTCCCTTATTGAAGATACTCATGTCGGTAAAACTTTAGGCTGGTTAGTTTGAAGTGAAGGTTCAGTTTTTTTTCCCTATCAATCGGATCACACGGGCCGGGCCCACGTGGTAAGGCCCTTCAGACAGGGTGGTTTCCATTTCCTCCAGCAGCAGTATTTGCAGGCCGGAGAAATCAGCGCGCAGTTCTTCACTGCTAAAGAGCATATCTTCGCGCCTGGGGCCTCCCGACTGGTATCCGAGCTGGCCTTTGGCGAAGGCTTCCAGTATCAGCAGGCCGCCGGGTTCCAGGCTTTCGACACACGACTGGTGCAGGAACAAGCGTTCGCCGGGTGGCTGATGTGCAAAAAACAGGCCCACCAGGCCTACTGCCGGCCGGCTGGCAAAAGGATAATCCCGCAAGTCGCTCACCTGGTAGTCAATGGCAACGCCGGCTTCCCGGGCCAGGGCCAGGGCTTTGTTCCGACCGGCATCGCTGTAATCGAAACACGACACCTGCCAGCCCAGGCCGGCGGCGTAAACAGCATTCCGCCCTTCTCCTTCCATAGGAAAAAGTGCACGGCCTGGCTTCAGTTTACCGGCATGTTCGCGGAAAAAAGCATTGGGTGCTTTGCCGTAGACGTACTGTGTTTCGCTATACCTCTCGTTCCAGAAGGCTTTCATGCGGAGCACTTGTTTGGCGGCATTACATATTACACTGGCAATTCTCAAGGCACTCGATGATGAGCGAGACATCCCTCTCTTTCAGGGAATACATCATGCTGCGCCCTTCCCGCTTGACACTCAGGATGCCTTTCAGCCGCATATTCTGCAGGTGATGGGACGTCAGGGATTGCTCACTGCCCAGCTTTTCACAGATCTCCGAGACGGACAGGCGGGGGTATTGCTCCAGCAGGTGGATGATGCCCAGCCGCATAGGGTGCGCCACTGTCTTCAGGATAAAAGCAATGCGTTCCAGTTTTTCCGCTTCCTGTTCCTTGATTACTCCTGTTTTGCTTTCCATAACTGCAAAGATATGAATATATGTTCATGAAACAAGATACAGGCTGGAATAGTTGAAGCCACTGTGCTCAGCGAGCGATGCTTTTACTCACTCTCCCCTATGAACCGGATCTCCACCCTCCGGTTCAGCGCACGGCCTGCCTCCGTATCGTTACCGGCAATGGGCTGCGACAGGCCATACCCCCGTGCAGTGGCCTGCCGGGGCAGGCACCCTTTGTCCAGAAGATAGGACCGGACAGCGGAAGCCCGGTTTTGAGACAGCTCCTGGTTATAAGCTTCCGCACCCACGTTATCCGTATGGCCGGCGATCTCAACCACCAACCCATAGGACTGGAGCAGCTCGGCCAGGCGGTTGAGCTCCGGAAAGGATTCCGGCTTGATCTCGTATTTATCGGTATCGAAAAAGAGGTTGTTCAGCGACAGGCTGATGCCGCCGTTCCGGATCTCCTCGATGGTAGGCGCTGTAATGTCTTGCGCAACAGTATGGCCCGTGGTAGCCTTTCTCAGGTCGATATTGTTGCTCTGCGGGTACAAGCCTTCACCACTGACGGTATAGCTGTACAATTTGCCGGAAGGCAGGGTAATAAAAAAAGCCCCGGTTTCCGGGTCGGGCATGGCGATGCCGGCCTCTTCACCGGTACTCAGGTCCTCCAGCACGATCGACGCCTTGACGGGCTGGCCGTCCAAACCGAGCAGGCGCCCCGCGATTGCTGTAACGGGTTGGGGGCGGTATCGTTCCGGCACCCCAACCTGATAAAGGTCTTCCCGCTCGCCCTGCACGCTGCCCGAAAAATAGGCGGTAGTGCCGTCGGTTGTAATGCGATACCCCCAATCGTTGCCCGGCCCGTTGATCTCTTTGCCCAGGTTGGCCGGCTCCGTCCAGTCGAACCAGCCCTCGCCGACCCGGGTCGTGACGTATACATCGAGCTTCCCCAGGCCGCTATGGCCGGCGGAGCTGAAATAGAGGGTGCGCATGTCGGGGTGCAGGAAGGGCGAACGGTCTTCGAAAGGCGTATTCAGCGTAGGGCCCAGATTGGCCGGAGGCGTCCAGCTACCGTCGGGCCGGCGGAAGGAAACAAAAAGGTCGATATTGTCTTCATTGCGGGCGCCTACCACATTGATGGTGCGCGCAGCAAAAATAGCGGCTTCCCGGTTGGAAGCGAAAGCCGTCGTGCCCTGCCACTCGGGTGCAGCATACTCGTTGAAAAAAGAATGCGGAGCAGACCAGCCTTCGGCCGTTTTATTGGTATACTTCACAATGCCGCCGTCGTACATCAGCAGTGTCGTGCCATCCGATGACAGTGCCAGCGGAGCCTCGTGGCTTTCTTCCGTATTGAGGGCTTCCAGAGGAAAGGCCTCAGGCCAGCTGTCGCCCTGGCGCTCGGACCAGAAGATATCTTCATTGCCATTTAGATTTCGGCAAAAATAGAGCCGTTGCCCATCGGCGGAGATGACCGGAGAATACTCGCCCAGCGAGCTGTTGACCGCTCCGGCAAGCCGCTCCGGCTCCAGCCCTTCTTCCGGCCGGTTCAATATTTCCAACAGGCCCTGAATATGCCTGTTACCTTCACCGAAAGCCGGGGCGAAGCGCTCAGCAGTAGCAGCTGCCCGCGCCCACTGGCCGCTTTCCAGGTCGGGAGCGATGGCCTGTAGCAGCGCCCGGTATGCCTTATGCGCAGGGGCGGCCTGCTGGATATAACGTTCGTAAACTGCTCTTCTGTTTTCAGTAAAGCCCTCTTTCAAGTCGGGCGCAGAACGTGCTATCGCAAAAGCCCGTTGAATACCGAAAGAATCCGCGTATTCCGGATAGCGGTTCTGAAACCCCAGCAGGTCGCTCCATTCACCGGTGATGTAATGGTAGTAGTAGATCACCGCTACCGTTTTGGGCAGATAGCGAAAGTCGGCGCCGCGCAGCTGGTTTTCCGCCTGGGTAATATACGGGCTCTTCATAAGGGCGGCGCTCAGCGGGGCATCCAGGCGGCGGGTGGCCGGCGGGAAGTTTTTCAACAGGAAATACAGCGCATCGAGCTGGCTGCTATCCCGATCGCGGAAAAAAGCGGTGATCACGGCATCGTGCAGGGCCGGGATCGACGCCGGCAGGTATTCCTTGAAATTGCCCTCCTGTGCAAGCGCGAACAAGCGCAGCGAATCATACTGCCCCTGCTCCTTCAGCTCCTCAAAGCGCAGCTGCAGGAAGGCCGACATGGCCCGCGTTTCGTACTCCTGGTTCAGGCGGCTGTACAGCTCCATATAGTGGGTTATGGCCTCGCTGCTGCCCTTTTCCAAAGCAAAGGCCAGGCCTTTTTCCCGCAGCTCGTTCCTGAGCTTTCGCATGGAATCGGCGCCGGCATCCTGCCGTTCCAGCTTATTCTGCCGCCCTTTGCTCAAGCGCCGGAAGTAACGCTGGGCCAGGCGAAGGTAGGTATATGCCGTATCGGGGTTATATGCCGTATAGGACTGTTCGGCATACAGCCGGGCAAGGCCGTAACAGGCTTCGGGGTTTTCCGGCTCCTGCGCCAACGCAGCCCGCAGGCTGGCCTCTGCCGCACCGAATTCTCCGGCCTCAATGGCCTGTAATGCGGTTTGAGCGGCAACTCCATTGGAAAATATCACACATAAAACAAGAGTAATAAGATATGGGCGCATTCGGTTTCGGTTGTAGTGCGTTCGAGGTGGAATAAAAGAATAACGGATGGCCGAGGGGCTGTGTTTTAAGAACCCGCACCCGCTTTCCTTATTCTACCACCACCTTCAGCACCTCGGCGCCTTTAACGCCGAGCACCTGTAACCAGTAGATGCCGGGAGCACATCCTTCGAGGGGCCATTCCACCCGCTCGCCACTGCTGCGCCGTCGCCCCATCAGCTGCCCGTCAGCTGCGTGCAGGATCAGTTCGTCGCCGGCGTGCAGGCCATCAACCCAGAAAACGCCGGAGGCAGGGTTGGGGAAAAGCCAGGCCGGAGCGGATGCCGTAACTTCTTTGGCGCCCACCACCAGGCTCTGCAACGGCCCGAAGAAAAAGATGGCCCGGGTGACTGCAGGCTCCACACACCCTCCGTGGTCGGCCGCAGGGTCGGCATCGATGGCCTGCACGTTGGGCGCACCGTTGGCGTTCATCACCGAATCCGCTACGATGCTGTTGATATAGGGCACCTGCTCATCGGCCATGCAATAGTACAAACGGGTCGGCGCCTGTGGCGCCCAGTCGTACACGTCGTTATCGGCAATGGCGAGGTTGAGCGGGTGGTTGGGGTTGGTGGCTATAGCCTCCCGGATGCTGTCCTGAAGCATGTATTTGGGAATAGCGGCCCCGGCCTCCGCCGTCAGCAGGTTCGTCAGCGTCTGGTTCAGCGGCCAGAGGCCTGTCTGGCCGTTGTAATAACTTTCGATGGGGCTGAGATAGGGCTCCTTGAAAACCTGTGACATGTCGGAGTACAGCTGGTAGGCCTCGTTCAGGCCCAGGATCATGTTGGGCACGTAGGCCGGCACGCTGTACGCCTCTTCGTTGTTGGCAAACTCCTGGATCGTTCCCGACAGGCGATAAGGCCCCGACATGTGTGCTGCCGCCGTTACCGTCCATTCGTCGGAATAATGGGCCTCCAGTTCCCGGTGCAGAGCTGCCGAAGCATGCCCGCCCTGGGAATAACCCGTTATGAACAGCCTGCCGTTATGTTCGAAACCTTCATTGCCTTCCAGGAATTCCCGCGCGGCAAACAGCATGTCGATAGCTGCGGAAGCTTCGGTGGCGGCGTGCAGGTAGGGATGGAAGCCGCGGGCGTCGCCCAGGCCCAGGAAATCGGGAGCTACGGTAGCATAGCCCACCGCAGCGTACACCATAGCCAGTTCGTAACCGCCCGACAGATGGGAAGGCACTTCCGTTTTGGAGCCCACCGTGCCGTGCTGGTACACCAGCAGGGGCAGCGAAGCGCCCTCAACACGCGGCAGGACGAACAGGCCGGATGCCGTATCGAGCTGCCCGTGCACGTCGGGGGTTGTGTACTGGAATTTGTACATATCCACGCCGTACTGCATGAAAATGCCGAACTGGGACACCATCTGGGCCTTGGTGCGCCCTCCCTTGTAGGTGACGCTTACCAGGTTCTGCGCGGATAGCGAACCGGCAATAAAGAACAAAGTGAGGTAGATCGGAAAAAATCGCTTCATATCATCTTTTTTTGAACGAATGCAATAAATACTTTTTTGTTCACAGCTCCAGCTGAGATTTGAAAATACGGCGTTCCTGTTCCAGCTTCAGAAAGGGGAATTCCCGTTCCAGCGCATCGATGAGCGACAACTGCTGGCCGAGAAACCGTTGGTGTTCCGCCGACCGCGGATGAAAGGGGCGATGCTGGCTTGCTGCCCTTATTTTTTCCACCCGCTGTACGATCCTGTGGGTTTCTTCCTCAAAAAAGGCCTGCCCGAAGCGCTCCCAGATGTAATCGACGGCCAGCGCGCTGGGGTGGATCATGTCCGCTTCGTAAAAACGGTAGTCGCGCAGCTCGTCCACCACGATCTCATAAGCGGGAAAATAGTGTATGAAACCATGTTGCCGGGCCAGCTCCGCCGCGGCCAGCAGCAAAACAGATTTGCTGCGCTGGTTTTCCACCAGCCCGTCGCGGATGTGGCGCACCGGGCTGATGGTCAGGATCACTTCGAGCTCAGGAAGCCTGAGCCTGAGCTCCTGTAAAACCGGCTCCAGGGCCGCCATGGCCTCGCGGGGGCTGATGCGGCGCCTGTCGAACGCGCTGCCCGGCAACTTATGGCAGTTGGCCACCACGTCTCCTGTGGGGCGATATACGAACACATGGGCCGTGCCCAGGGTGAGGATCAGCCGGTTGGCCGAAAGCAGGAAAGCCTGGGCACGCCGATAGGCATTGTTCATGCCCGCCAGGGCCTGCTCCAGGTTGGGATGAGAAAAAACGCCGTGGTGCCAGAAGCTATGCCATAGGCCCTGGTGCTCCAGCAGTTCATGGGGCCGGAAAGGGGCATCCTGCAACAAACGCTCCAGCCCCCGGGCAATGGATACGGGGTTGTACTGTATGCCGAACGGGTTGAGCAGGCTTGGAAAATGCCGTTCCTCCAGCTTCCGGCCTATGTGCTCGGCAAAACAGGAGCCCAGGCTCAGCAACTGGTTTGGATAGCTGATGCGGAAAGGATACTCCGGCATGGAAACGATGGTGCGGAATGCTGGCATGGGGTAAATATACAGGTAAATGTGCTTCTCTTACACAGAAGCAGGTATTGACAGCTCAATCCTATTTCAATACCTTGTACGATGATGAACGCAAAGCCTATCGTTTTGGCGCTGGCCGCAACCAGCCTCGCATTAACGGCCGTCGGCCAGGGATTGCCTAATGAGGGAATGGAAAACTGGGAGGACGCAAATGGCCATGAACGGCCTGCCGGGTGGCTTACCAATGCGGATTACCCCGCTCTGCCCTGTTACCCGCCAGTGTTCTCGGCCAGCAGGACGGATGACAGCAACAGCGGCCAATGGGCTGCCTTGCTGGAGACAAAGGCATGCATCGACGACCTGGAGCGCAACCAGGCCTATATCGGCTTTATGGCCTGCGGCGGCCTCAGTACCTTTCCGCAGCTACCTCACGGCATCCCTTACCAGGAGCGGCCCGAAGTTTTGCATTTCAGCTATAAATTCCACCGGGAAGGTACGGATACCGGTTTTGTTCATATCGTTCTGCTGCAGCTCGGCCCAAACGGCGAGGCGGGCCCGGTAGTAGGGGAAGGCAGCGCCGCCATAGTAGAAGAAGCCGATACCTATACCGCCATTGCCATACCCATCGCTTATTACTCCAGCCAGTGGCCCGACGTCCTGCAGCTTGTGTTCTCGGCCAGTAAAACGCTCATCGCTTCCAACCTGCTGAATGCCCCGGCAGGTTCAGGTGCTAATCCAGGCACGGCACTTTGGATAGATGATATTTTTCTGAGCGGAAATGTAACGAATACAAAAACGGAAGGAAAAATAAGTAAGGGGCATATCTACCCCAACCCGAGCAGAGGCACATTATACCTGGGCCTCGGGGATACTCCCGGCGGCCGTTACCGCTTTCTGCTTTTTGACGCCCGGGGCGCCCTGGCCTTTTCTCAGGAAGGCGCGGCATCCGGGCCCCAGGTTATCGGCTTGAACGGCCTTGCAAAAGGCTTCTATTTTTATACGCTGTACAATGCAGAAAAGGTAATACAAACAGGAAAAGTGCTGCTCGAGTAAGAGAAAGCTGGAAACAATACATTTTTATACCTTCAAAAAACCAAAAAAATGAAACCAAGGGACTTTTTCACCAGGCCCTTCATCCACCTGATATGGATGATGTTGTCGTTGCTCGCCATTACGGATTGCCAGAAACCCACCGGCGGGCAGGAATTGTACTACCACGGAACGCAGGAAAAGATCGCCCTGCGGGAATCTTCCACACACTTTGTCGTCAAGTTCGACTCCACCAGGCTCGATGAACTAAAAAAGATGCTTCCGCAGTGGGGCGAAGTAGAATACGAGTATGAAAATGCTTACATCCTCCGCACAAAGGAAGAAGGCTCCGTCAGGGAACTCGTCGGCCGGGCCAGGGAGATGGAAGGCGTACTGGCTGCCAACCCCATATACCTGACCCCCGACGACCAGATGATGGGCGTAACGGATGTCATCTGCCTGGCCTTCAAAGAAGGGGCCTCCGCCGACAGCCGTAAAGAGATCCTGGATAAGTACAATGCCAGGGATGTCACTTCGCCCCGCGCCAAATCTTTTTACCTGCAGATCTCCGTACCGAAGAACGCGCAGGCCCTGCAGGTTGCCAATGAGATCCAGGAAAGCGGGCTTACCACCTTCGCCCACCCGGATTTCCTGGCCATGACGGTCAAGCACTACACCCCTTCCGACCCCTATTACGCCCGGCAATTCTACCTGCACAACATCGGCCAGCTGATCAACGACGGCCATACCGGCACGACGGATGCCGACATCGATGCTGAAGAAGCCTGGGAGGTGACCCGGGGTAGCAATACCATCCGGATCGCCGTGCTCGACGAAGGCGTCGTTTCCAACAATAACGACCTGCCGCTTGCCAGGCTGGACATCCTTCCGGGATGCAACTTTGCCAGCGGCAGCCCCAACGACCCTTCGCCCGTCGGCGACGGTGCGCACGGCACCGCCTGCTCGGGCATCATAGCCGCCGAACACGACAATGGAGAAGGCGTTTCCGGCGTGGCCCCCTTCTGCCGCATCATGCCGGTGCGCATCCCCTTTGGCTTAGTATCCAGCTCGGTGTACGCCAACGCCATCAATTTCGCCTGGTCCAACAACGCCGACGTATTGTCCAATAGCTGGGGCTACAATTCTACCGCCGATATTCCCGTGATCACCGCCGCTATCAACAGCGCCGCCACTTCCGGGCGGGGGGGCATCGGCGCCGTCGTCGTATTCTCGGCAGGTAATACCGCCCATCATGCCGGAAGCAATAATGGATTTGTTTCTTACCCCGGCAACGTCGCCGTAGCAACGGTGCTGACCGTCGGCGCTTCCGACCGCAACGACCAGCAGGCCAACTACAGCCCCGACGGTGCGGCACTGGACGTCGTGGCGCCTTCACACCTGGCCTACAGCAGCCAGATCGCCGGAGAATGCTTTGAAGTATGGTCGACCGACATCACCGGCGCCGACGGTTATAACGACTCTCCCGGCGGCTTTGGCGGCCCCTGCCCCGCCCTCGGCGAAATGCTGCCCAATGCCGGCGTAAACTTCCAGGATTATACAGGCCGCATGGGCGGCACTTCCGCCGCCTGCCCTGAAGTGGCAGGGCTTGCAGCCCTCATGCTGTCGGTGACCCCGTCGCTGACCCCGGCCCAGGTATTCGACTGCATCACCCAAAGCTGTGATAAAGTTGGCGGTTATACCTACACCGGCGGAAAATCCGTAGAAATGGGCTTCGGCAGGATCAACGCCCGCAATGCCCTTTCCGCCCATTTGTGGGCCCGGGACACTCCTGACGACATAGGCGTGGAGCCCAACCGGTCCTCCGGCGCCATCTACCTTACCCCTGATATCTGGGTGCGAAAAACCCACGACCTGGGTACGGTGCATGAAAACCCGGAATACCGCGACCCCTTGCTCGGCCAGCCAAACTACGTTTACGTCCGCGTGCGCAATGCCGGCTGTATGGACGGCGCCGCTACGGTAAAACTTTACTGGGCAAAGGCGTCCACCGGGCTCTCCTGGCCCGCGCCCTGGGATGGGTCCGTCACGACGCCTGCGCTCATGGGGGGCATTATCGGCACGCAACCTTCGGGCACCGTGCCCGGGCATAGCGAAGTCGTACTCGAATTCCAATGGTATCCGCCCGACCCCGCCGACTATTCCATGTTCGGTACCGACCAGCAGCACTTCTGCCTGCTTGCACGCTTCGAACGCACCGCTACCCCACCCTACGGCATGACGTCGCCTGAAACGGGCAACCTCGGCCAAAACGTGCTGAAAAACAATAACATCATCTGGAAGAACATCACCGTTGTCGACGAAGTGGTTGAAATGGCAGCGGGAGGCGGCATCCTGATCGCCAACTTCACCAAAACGGAAGAGCGCACCCGGATAAGCTTCACCGTCCCGGAAGAAAGCAAGGAATGGAACATTCTCCGGCAGGGCCAGGCCATCGTCAAATTGTCGGATGAACTGCTGGCAAAATGGAAACGGGCCGGCGGCAAAGGCGAAGGTATCGAGGTAGAAGGCAATACCATCCTAATCAAAAGGGAAGGCGCCTGGATCGGCGGTTTTTCGCTCAAGCCCGGAGAGATCCATGGGTTCGACATCCAGTTCAAACTGGATCAGCAACCCAGCCGGGAGCAGAACCCCGCTTTCCTGTTCGACATCACGCAATACGCCCTGACGGACAATGGAGAGCTCTTGCGCGGCGGCGAACGGTATGTGATCTACGGTTATGCGCAGCCGAAGTCTCCGCAGGACAAGGCAGAGCACTAATTCCCAAATACCTGGCAGCCAGCACATATTGCTTGTCTTTGCGCTGGCGGTTGAAAATTGATAAAATGCGCCTGCCCGCGCCCTTGATCCCTAAGCTGGACTTTAGCATTTTTGATGATTGAATCAAATCCTGAAACCATTGAAAACAAAGAGTTTGAAAAGCTGCCTTGGTTAATTTTTAACATCGTGGTTTTGGGGCGAGGTTAAAAATTAAATCCCTGGTTTTCAAAACTCTTTGTTTTATTGGCATTACAGAATTGTTCAGTACGATTTAAAATGCTAAAGTCCAGCTAAGAGCTTGTTTGTAGGCCGGATTTGATAGCTCAAAGGCTGGCCTCCAATGAAGTTTAGGGGCCCTTCCCCAAACTTCACTGAACGCCAAACCTGCTAAAGGCGGATTGTCCGGGACAAGATGAAGAATACTTTTTTGATGCCATTGTACTTGCATTGGCCGGGGCATACTGAACGTTTTACCGCCAAACCCCTATCTTTCCCCTAAAAAATGCAAACTGCCGACTTCCGCCGTCATGCCCACCAGTTGGCAGACTGGATGGCCGATTATTTCGAAAATATAGCACAATACCCCGTCAAACCTCCCGTATTGCCGGGCGATATCAAAGATCAGCTGCCGGCCGGGCCTCCGCTGCGGGGCGAAGCCTTCGAACAGCTCATGGCCGACTTCGAGCGCATCATCCTGCCGGGCATGGCCCACTGGCAGCACCCGCAGTTCATGGCTTATTTCCCGGCCACCCGTTCGGCGCCGTCGGTGCTGGCGGAGATGCTCACGGCAGCCATCGGCGCCCAATGTATGATCTGGTATACTTCGCCGGCAGCCGAAGAGCTCGAAGAGCGTTGCATGGAATGGCTGCGCAGCATGCTTGCACTGCCGGCCGGCTGGTACGGTTCCATCCACGATACCGCGTCTACCGCCACCCTGGTGGCCCTGCTGATGGCCCGCGAACGCATCAGCCGGTTCGCTATCAACCGGCAAGGCTGGTACGGCCAGCCCCGGCTGCGGGTTTACGCTTCGGAACACGTCCATTCTTCCGTGCCCAAAGGCGTGCGTATCGCCGGTTTCGGGGAAGAGAACCTGGTGCTCATCCCCACCGGCGAGGACTTTGCCATGTTGCCTCACAAGCTGGAGGAAGCGATCCGGCATGACCTCGGCCAGGGGTTCCGGCCTACCTGCGTCGTGGCCGCCCTGGGCACCACGAGCTCCACCGCCATCGACCCCATCAGGCCCATCGGCGAGATCTGCCGGAAATACGGGCTGTTCTTTCACGTCGACGCCGCCTATGCCGGCACGGCCCTGCTGCTGCCGGAAAAACGCTGGATGAGCGACGGCCTGGAACTGGCCGACAGCTTTGTCTTCAACCCCCACAAATGGATGTTCACCAATTTCGACTGCACCGCCTTTTACGTGCAGGATAAAAAGCTGCTCACCGATACCTTCAGCATTATGCCCGAGTACCTGAAAACGCCGCTCGACCGCCAGGTGAACAACTATCGCGACTGGGGCATTCAGCTGGGGCGGCGCTTCCGGGCCCTGAAACTGTGGTTCGTCATTCGCACCTATGGCCTGGAAGGCCTGCAGGCCCGCCTGCGCGAACACATCCGCATCGGCCAGTGGCTGGCCGCCGAGATCGAAAACGAACCCGATTTCGATCTGCTGGCGCCTACGCCGCTCAACCTGGTGTGCTTCCGCTACCACCCCCAGGGCGGCTTTTCCGAAGAACAGCTCAACCACATCAACGAGCAACTACTGCAAAGCCTCAATGACAGTGGGAAAATACTGCTCACGCAAACCAAACTGAACGGGAAATACACCATCCGCCTGGTGTCCGGGCAGGTGGAAACGAAACAGGAAGATGTGGAAAAAGGCTGGAGGCTGATCAAGGAAATGGCGAAACAGATAGGCCGATGAACTCGCAGTTCGGGGAGCAGGCCTTTTTTTAAGAGAAAAAGTAACTATTCAGCATCATGGTGATTTACGCCCTGAAGCAAATTTTTGTAATCCGCCCTTCCCCTTTCAAGGGGAATGAGAAGGGGTTAGACAAGAAAAATCCTACAAAATTTTGCTTCAGGAGCATTTTAGGCCGCATGCTGAATAGTTAAGAGAAAAAAAGTATATTGTCGTACTTACCAAACGCGCAGATCAAAAATGAAGAACCTGAAACTACCCCTTCTACTGCTATTGGCTTCCATGGCCCTTCCTGGCGGCTGTATTCTCCTATGATGCATTTCCTGGCCAATACCTATTACTTGCTCCTTTTTACCCGAATGTCCTTTCAGGCCAACCGGGAGCAGGGCCGTTATCACCACAGGGTGCGAAGCCGGGCGGCAGGCCTGATCAGCCAGGCGCAGGAGCTGAATGACGGGAGCATACCGGAAAAGGCGTACCGGAAAATACAGTGGTATATGGTATCCACGCTCTTTATGGGCGAGCTGGCGGCCCATCTGGCCGGGTATCGCATCAGGAGCGGAGAGGAGCGCGCCTATTGTTATCTGGGCGCCCTGATCGGCCTGTCGGATATCTTGGTGGACGATTACCAGCTGGAGGCTCCGGCGCTGGAGGCCTTGTTGCAACAACACCCTGGAGATACGCCTATAGAGCGGATGTTCTCGATCTATTACCAGGCGTTATTCCGGTTAGTGGATGCCGGCCAGGCCGAGCGGCTCAAAGCGGCTTTTGCGGAACTGATCCACTATCAGGTTGCCAGCCTGCGCCAGTTCGATACCGGCATCAGCGAGCAGGACACTATAGCTATCACGCGGGGCAAAGGGGGCGCTTCCCTGAAATTATGCGCCGCACTGCTGCCCGGCACGGAAGGGCCAATGCAAGAGGCCTTGTACGAATTGGGCGGCTTCATCCAATTCCTGAATGACGCCCAGGACCTGCCCAAAGACGCCCGCGAAGGCGTCGTCACCTTCGTACGCTTCCGGCAGGGCTTTCCCGATATCCTTCAGTACATCGAGGCGGAGCGCCGGCGTACGTTCCATAGCTTCAGCACCCTGGCGTTGAAACGCAGCCGGCTGCGTTATTTCCTGTTCTGTTTTCACGCCATGTTCGTGCTCATCACCTACAAGCTGGGCCGCTACGCCCGTTTGTGCGCAGGCGAACTGGATATGCAACGGATCGCGGTTATGGATGAGAAAATATTCCGGGCCAACCCTTTTTCCATGAGTTTTATCCGGGCAGCCCTGTGGCCGATCCTGTCCTTCAGGCTTGATCGGCGGCCAGCACCCTCTGTTATCTGACACATCGGAGGCCACTCCGCTATTTCTACCCTTTTTTCTTTTTGTTAACTTGCAGCGTTTTTTTACCTTTTCCCTCCGAAAAAACCAAGAGGATGAGATTCTTTGACCGCCTTTTTGGCGCCAAGGCAGAAGAGCAGCAGGAACCGAAGGTCAGCTTTGGCCGTTACAGCGATTCCTATAAGGGCCGCTCCCGCTATACAGCCTGGGATGAGGCGCTTGGGCAGTTCGAAAAGAAAGAATACCTGGAGAGCTACAAACAGTTCCTGTACTATCTGAGAGATGAGGAAGAGGACAACGTGCGCTACGAAGAGGTGAAAGGAGGCCTGCAGTTCGAGTTGTACCAGGGCTCCAATAAGATCACCGGCATGGCCACGCCGCACAAGGTTTGGGTCGAATCCAAGGTCGTCAAGGCCGATGCGCTCAATGTCGGCTTCATGCGGCGGCTGATGGAACAGAACTACAACCTCCGCTACAGCCGCTTCGCCCTCGATGAAGCTGGCAATATCACCATCGCCTTTGATACCTATACCCTCGACGGTTCGCCCTACAAGCTCTACTACGCGCTCAAGGAACTGGCCACCAGGGCCGATAAACAGGACGACCTGCTGCTGGAAGAGTTCAAGATGCTTCAGGCTGTTGATACTTCCCACATGGAAGACCTGCCGCCCTCTGAAAAGGAGGCCAAATACAACTTCCTGAAGCAAAAGATCGAAGCGGTGCTGGAAGAGATCGACAACGGCAAGCTCGACAAGGCCCAGTATCCCGGCAGTATCGCTTACCTGCTGCTGGACCTCATTTACCGGCTGGACTACCTCATCAAACCCGAGGGCTTCATGATGGAAAGCCTGGAGCAGCTGCACCGCCAATACTATGAGAACGACAACCTGCCTACGGCCGCTAAAAACCAGGCTCTCTGCAAAGGTTTCCAGCAACTGCTCGAACGGGAAAAAGAGGAGTACTTCAAAGAGATGTACCGCGTCAAGTCGACTTTCGGCATCACGCACAGTGTTACACACGACCGCGTCGCAGGCCTGATCGACGCCCAACTGTCGCACATGGATTGGTACAAGGAGCACGGTTGTGAGGCAGTGGCCCTGGCCATACCCGGCTATATCGTAGGGCAATGTATGTTCAACTTCGCCGTACCCAAGCCCGACCGCGACCTGTTCCACCTCTATTATCAGGTGATGGAACCGGAATATTTCAAACAGCTGGGATTCCCTGTCATCTATTACGACACAGCGGCCGGGCAGTTCGATAAACGCGCCATCAAACGGGCGATCAGCCACATCGTGGAAAAGAACAAGCCCTTTTACTCCCGGCTGAGCCCCGCCACCGGTTCGCTCAACTACGACAGCCTGTCTGATTTCGCACAGTCCTTCCTCCTGATGGTCCGCGACCTCGATATGGCCAAAACCGATTGATGCGGGCAGGTGTTAGCATGAAAAGCGGCAAAAAAATGCGATAACCTATTATGGGCGTAAATACCGATACGATCTGGAACCTGCTTGAAGAAGTTACGGACCCCGAGATCCCCGTGCTTACCGTTGCCGACCTGGGCATCATCCGCGATATCAGGCTCCACAAAGACGGCTTGCTGGAGGTCGTCATCACCCCCACCTATTCCGGTTGCCCGGCGATGAATACGATTGAGGTAAACATCCGTGCAGTATTGCAGGAGAAGGGTTACGACAAAGTACGCGTCACCACCGTCCTGCATCCGGCCTGGACGACGGACTGGATCACAGAGCGGGGGCGGCAACGGCTGAAAGCCTACGGGATCGCACCACCGGTAAAAGGTACTGTCGATAAAAACGCCCTTTTCCAGAACCCGCCAGCCGTCGAATGCCCGCAATGCGGCTCTACGAATACCGAAATGGCCAGCCAGTTCGGCTCCACGGCCTGCAAGGCCCTGTACCGTTGCCTGGATTGCAAAGAGCCTTTCGATTACTTCAAGTGCCATTAATCATTAGCTTTGCACAAAAACCACGGCATGCAAGACAATAGCATCCTCTTTGAGATAAAGAACCAGGTCGGCCTGATCACCCTCAACCGCCCCAAAGTATACAATAGCTTCAACCGGGAGATGTCCCTCAGCCTGCAGGCAGCCCTCGGCCAGTGCAAAGACGACGCCGAGGTAAGGGCTATATACATCACGGGAGCGGGCAAGGCTTTCAGCGCCGGGCAGGACCTGCAGGAAGTCACGGCAGAGGATGGCCCCGAATTGTCCACCATTCTGACGGAACATTTCAACCCCATCATCATACAGGTGTGGGAGATCGAAAAACCGATCGTGGCCGCCGTCAACGGCGTGGCTGCCGGCGCGGGCGCCAATATCGCCCTGGCCTGCGATATCGTCGTTGCAGCCGAATCCGCTTCCTTCATCCAGGCTTTCAGCAAGATCGGGCTCATTCCCGACAGCGGCGGCACCTTTTTCCTGCCGCGCCTCGTCGGCTACCAGAAAGCTTCTGCGCTGATGATGCTGGGCGAGCAGGTAAGCGCACGGGATGCCGAACAGATGGGCATGCTCTATAAAGTATTCTCCGATAAAACCTTCGCGGCAGAATCGCTGAAGCTGGCCGAAACCCTGGCTCAGATGCCCACCAAAGCGATCGGCTACATCAAACGCGCCCTGAACTATTCCCTCACCAACGACCTGGCCACCCAGCTGGCCATCGAAGACCAGCTCCAATCGGCCGCAGGCCAGACGCACGACTATAAAGAAGGAGTACAGGCCTTCCTGGAAAAGAGAAAGCCCGTATTTAAGGGAGAATAAGGCAAGTTGGCGGTGCGCCCCAAAAGCCCACCGCCGCCGCCAATGCGAAGTAGAGCGTCCGGCAATTACAGGTTCTACCATGGAATTGCATTGCATGGGCAGGCAGGCGGTGGGGGCCGTTCAGGAATGTATCGATTTAGAGCGCGTTGGCGGAGGCCGGCAAAAAAGAGGAGGGGACGGCTTGCGCCTCCCCTCCCATAGCCTTCATAGCTAACTAAAAATATTTCCATTCAGTTTCAGGGTACCAGCAGCGTAACTGAAGAAAAAATCCGGGGTTCAGCATACGTGTAGATTGTTTTCAGGGTTTTCTGTAAAGCTTCTTTCGGGCCTCAGCGCCTGTAAATGGGGTTGGCTGTTCTCTGATGCCCGGTACAAAGAAGAACAAAATGTTCCTGGCGGTCAATAGCCCCAACTGCACTATGGCCCGGTTTAGGATAGTTTAACCAGCAAACAGGAAAAGCCGGTTTTTCGTTAATCCAAAACACATTTACAAAAAACTGAAATTCAACTTTTTATACACATTGTTAAAATGCAAATACAAAACCCATAAAGACTTTAACACTTGCTAAAGGGTTGTTAGGCCCCTTTTTGCAGCCCTTTCACCCCCATCTGAAATTATTATCTTTACCCTTCACCGGCGTACACTCCTGAACAAATGCCTTATTGGCTGTTTACGCCGGCAGAACAAAACATCGCACATGGCCCAACGCCCGAAAAAGTCAGCTCTTGATGTGAAGCCTGGGGTACCGCAACCCGGCAGCCTCAACCCTCATCTGCTGAAACACCAGCGGCGCCAGCTTACGGCAGAGGAATACGCCGCCGGCATACGAAGTGGCAGCCGCGTAGTATTGGGCCAGGCCATTACGCTGGTGGAAAGCCAGCGGGCCGAGCACCAGATGCTGGCCCAGGACATCATCGGGCGTTGCCTGCCACATAGCGGCCAGTCGGTGCGCATCGGCATCACCGGCAGCCCCGGAGCCGGCAAGAGCACCTTCATCGAAGTGTTCGGCCTGCACCTGCTGGGCCTTGGCCACCGCCTGGCCGTACTGGCCATCGACCCCAGCAGCCAGCTCAGCCACGGCAGCATTCTCGGCGATAAGACCCGCATGGAAAAACTGTCGGCCAGAGAAGAGGCCTTTATCCGCCCCTCCCCTGCCGGCGGATCTTTAGGGGGGGTGGCGCAGAAGACCCGTGAGGCGATCGTCTTATGCGAAGCCGCAGGGTACGACGTCATCATCATTGAGACCGTCGGCGTAGGGCAATCTGAAACGGCAGTGCACTCGATGGCCGATTTCTTTCTGCTGTTGTTACTACCCGGCGGGGGCGACGAATTGCAGGGAATGAAGCGCGGCATTGTAGAAATGGCCGACCTGATAGCGGTCAACAAAGCGGATGGCGAACGGCTGCCGCTGGCGCAAAAGTCGCTCCGGGAATACCGCAGCGCCCTGCACCTTTTTCCACCAAAAGAAAGCGGCTGGGCCCCCGGCGTAGAAGCTTGTTCGGCCCTCACGGGTACGGGCATACCTGAAATATGGCAGCAAATTTGTCATTACCGGGAGATGTCAGCCCAAAATGGCTACTTCGAAAGCCGGCGCCGCGAACAGGCCCGCTACTGGTTGTTTGAGCGTATCGGCCAGCAACTGCAGGCAGCCTTTTTTGGCCATCCCGAAGTGCGGGAACGCCTCAAGGAAGTAGAAGAAGCTGTGCTGAACGGCCGGAAATCATCCTTTCAGGCAGCGGAAGAGCTCCTGGCCCTTTTTTTGCAAAAAGATGACTTCTCCCGCTGATGGCCGTCAAAAGCGGGGTGTTCGCAGAAAAAAGCGAACCTGGCGCGCCCTTACCGCATTGATATAGTGTGAACGCACGCCTGGCAAAGTTGTATCGGCCCTCTTACCGAAGCCGAAAAAATTGCCAGATAAGGATTAACTTTAGATCAAAACAAAACCAATAACGTCCATGAGATCACTAATCACAGCAGTGGTGCTGATCGGCCTGGGGCTGATCCTGTTAGTCGGTGGCTGCAACAGCTACAACAACTTTGTCGACATGGAAGAGAATGTCGAGAATGCCTGGGGCAAAGTGCAGAGCGCCTATCAGCGCCGCGCCGACCTCATCCCCAACCTCGTTAACACCGTTAAGGGTGTCGCCGATTTCGAAAAGAACACCCTCACGGAAGTGACCAATGCCCGTTCGCGTGCCACCAGTATCAATATCGACCCCACCAACCTGACGCCGGAAAAGATGAAGGAATTCCAGGACGCCCAGGCCGGGCTGAGCCAGTCGCTGGGCCGCCTGCTGCTCATCTCCGAGAACTACCCGCAGTTGCGCGCCAGCGAGAACTTCAAAGAACTGCAGGTGCAGCTCGAAGGCACCGAAAACAGGATCAAGGTGGAAAGGGACCGCTATAACGACGTCGTCACGCAGTACAACAAAAAAGTACGCCGCTTCCCCGGCAGCCTGTTTGCCGGTATGTTCGGCTTTAGCCAGAAAGCGCAGTTCGAAGCGGATGCCAGCGCTCAGGAAGCGCCGAAAGTGGAATTCTGAGCCAGCACCGGCAATGGGTGCATACCTGTTCCGGTGAACACTATTTCGTATGGGCCGCCTGTTTTTTGCCTTTCCTGATTATTGTAAGAAGGCAAAAAACGGGCGGCCAGAATTCACAACCATGATCCATTTCTTCACACCCGAAGAAGAAGAACGCATTATCCGTGCCATCCGGGAAGCGGAGCACAACACCTCGGGAGAGATTCGCGTCCACCTGGAGGCCAACTGCAAAAGGCCTGCTATGCGCGAGGCCGTGCGCACCTTCCGCCGCCTGGGCATGCACAAAACCAAAGAACGCAACGCTGTGCTGATCTTTATAGCCCCCGAGCGCCGCGAGTTCGCCATTATTGGGGACCAGGGCATTAACGAGAAAGTGCCGGACAATTTCTGGCAGGAAGAACGCGACCTCATGCAGGAGCACTTCCGCAGCGAAGCCTTTGCGGAAGGGATATGCCAGGCCATCCGTAAAGCCGGCGAAAAGCTCAGGGATTTCTTTCCATACCAGCAGGACGATACCAACGAATTACCCGACGATATTTCATATAGCTGACCTATCATGTTGAGAACCTTTGCTTTTATCATCCTTTCGGCCCTGGCCACTCTGAGCTTCGGCCAGCAGCCTATCCCCGACCCCACTAATTTTCTCGTAAACGACTACGCCGGCATGCTGAGCCGGCAGGAGGTCGTTCAGCTCGGCGAGAAGCTGAGCGCCTATGCCCGGGAAACCTCTACCCAGATCGTTATTTATACCGAAACCTCCCTTCAGGGCGATGACGATTTCGAGCGCGCGCGATCCATCTATGAGGCATGGAAGATCGGCGGTAGCCGGGAAAACAGCAATGGCGTATTGCTGTACATTGCCGAACAGGACCGCAAGATCCGCATCATCACCGGTTATGGCGCAGAAGGCTTCCTGCCCGACGCCATGGCCAAACGCATTATCGATAACATTATAACTCCTGCTTTTCGCCAGGGCCGCTATTACGACGGCCTCGGCCGGGCCACCGATGCGATCATAGACCTCGGCCGGGGCGAGTATACGAACGAGGATGGAGGCAGCCGGGAAGCCAAAGGTGGCATTCCCGCTGTTTTGGTCATCGTGCTGTTGATCATCCTGATCATAATTTTCTCGAATATGGGGCAAGGAGGCGACGACGATGACGACGACGGCGGCTATTACCGCGGCGGCCGCTACGATATGGGCCGACGGCGCCGGCGTGGCGGCGGGTGGATATTCTTCCCCTTCCCCGGCGGCGGCTTTGGTGGCGGTGGTAGCGGCGGTGGCGGCTCCAGCGGCTGGGGTGGCTTCGGCGGTGGCGGCTTTGGCGGCTTCGGTGGCGGCCTGACCGGCGGCGGCGGCGCAGGCGGCGGGTGGTAGGGCGTTGAAACCGCCCTTTGGTTTGATGTTTTGCGAATCAGGAGCCATGCGAATAATCCTGGATTTTCCAGGAAAAGGCCAGCTGGATTTCGCTGCTACTACCATAGCGCCGGAGCCAATACCAACACAGATGATGAAATATTATATTCCGATACTCTTGCTCTTCTCCGTTCTGGCGGGGGCTTGCTTTCCCATTCTGCAGAGCCGCTACGTTACGGCTGCCGATATCGAGCAATTACCGCAAAACTATGACAACGGGGCGGAGCGGCGGATCAACGGCCCCTACTCCGGCCAATGGGAACCGTACCTGCCCGACACCAACCACCTGGATCATACCCCGATGCGCTACATCAGGGTCAATGTGCATTGGATGAATACGGCTGACACCCTTTTCCCCTTTACCGGTAAGGAGGCCGAAGTATACACCAGGAACCTCATACGCGCCGCGAATTACGACCTGAACAAGAACCGGAAAATGTATCTGCCTTATCGCAACGATACCCCCGTATTCCCTACCGGTTACCGTTATGTGCTGACACCCCGGCCCGATGTGCCCGGCGACGACGGCATCTACTTCCATTTTGACGACGAGCTGTATTACTACGTACACCGGGGCAAGAACCGCAACCTCTACCGGCGAGACGTCTTCGACAAATATGGGGTGCAGATGGATACCGTGCTCAACATCTTTATTATGCCGCACCATCCGGATAGCATAGCCTCCTCTACCTACAGTGCTTTCGGCGTGGGTGTAGCCCTGTCCAATGCCGTAAAGATCGCCGGCATCTATGCCAACCATAACAAACACGACGATTACTGGGGTTTCCGGGGCGTGTGGAACCACGAGGTAGGGCACATACTGGGCCTGAGCCACGCCTGGGTAAAAGACGGCTGTGACGACACCCCTGAGCATGGCCAGGAATGCTTTTCCAACAAACAACCACCGCCCTGCGATACGGCCACTTCCAACAACCTCATGGATTACGCCGCCGAACAAAATGCCTGGTCACCCTGCCAGATAGGCCGCATCCATCAGCGCCTGTCAATGGAGAACAGCACGCCACGGAAATTCCTGGCGCCCAACTGGTGTACGCTCAAGGACAGCATGGAGGTCATCATTCGCGACACCGTGGTGTGGAATGGCGACAGGGACCTGGAGGGGCACCTTACCATCGAACGCGGCGGGCAGCTAACCATTCGTTGCAGGGTTTCCATGCCGCCTGACGGGGCCATCACGATCGCTCCCGGTGGCATGCTGGTACTCGACGGCGCCCGCCTGCACAATGCCTGTGGAAAGCAATGGGACGGCATCATCGTTCAGAAAACCGGAACTACTGCAGGGAAGTTGGTGCTTATCGGGGCCCCGAAGCTGGAAGAGATGAGGCATGCACTGGAGTAATAAAAGCGGGCTCCATGGGTATCCTGACACAAAAACGGGCCCCTTCCTGCTCTTTTGACTCCACCCAGATCTGCCCTCCGTATTCCTCAACGATCTTGCGGCACAGGGCCAGGCCTACACCAGTGCCGGGATAGGATTGCACGGTATGCAGGCGCTTGAAAATGTCGAAAATGCGGCCGTGGAACTCCGGCGCAATACCTATACCGTTATCCTCGATCTCAAAGCAGTGTTGCCCGCCTTCTTCATGATACCTGACCTCTACCTGCGGCATTTCACTTTCGTTGTATGTGATCCCGTTCTCGATGAGGTTCTGAAAGAGGGAGACCATGTGCACCGGCTTGGCAAAGACAGCAGGCAGATCAGCGCATTGCAGCTGTGCTCCACGTTTGGTAATAAAGTCATGGAGGTTAAAACGGATCGTCTCGACCACCTCGTTAAGGTAGACGATGCCCCATTCGTCTTCCCCCTTATCGATCATGGAGAACTCCAGCAGGGCCTCGATGGTGGCATACATCTGCCGGGCGCCGTCTTCGGCAAACTGCAGGTAATCATACATCTCCTGGTCCGCACCACCATTGAACCTTTTGCGTATCAGTGAAAGGAAACTCGTTACATTGCGAAGCGGCGTCTTCAGGTCGTGTGAAGCGACATAGGCGATGCGTTCCAGCTCCTGGTTATTTATTTCCAGCTTGCGGTTCTGGCCGATGATCTGGTCCTTTTGTTTTTTCAGGGCCTCGTTCTGGGCTTCCCGCTCGGACAACAATGCGTTGAGGCGGCCTTCGTACCGGAGTATGCCTTGCTTGAACATCCGCAATACCGCCATCATGCAGAACAGGATGGCCAGGTAAACCAGGTCACCGGTATAAGGAGGTATGCTTGAATCGGTGACAGGAGGCCTCATATACACCTGATCGCCCAGCAGCCGGTTCAGAATGTAAACCCCAGCGATCAGGAGGAATAGAGACCACTGCTCCCATTTATGGTCCACAAAAACCACAACGAGGATGAGAATAAAATAATAAGCGGGCACTGCCCCAAACTGAGCGCCATACTGATAGTCGTAAAAGCCCAGAAAAAGCAGGCCTAAGGCCACCTGGAACAATCGGGCCAGTTTGTACCGCCTCCCGTGCTGAAGCAGGATCGTTACGCCGTAAAAAGGAATAGGTATCCAAAGCAAAAGGCACTGGTAAATATCACCGGTGCGCAGCCACTGAAAGGCGCCAGACAGGAGGTGTATCCCTACAACCAGCACCACCAACTGGTTCAATAAACGAATGGTGAACCCTTCGCGTTCGGTGGCCCCTTCATAATAGCCAATATCGATTACCCGCTTCCACCACTGCATCATAATGGAAATGTTGTGGTTGCTACTACCGTCAATCCTTTAAGAAATTCCTGCAATCACGCCGGGGGTAATGGAACGCCGATAAATATAACAATTTTTCACTAATCCACCAGTAGCTGATTGCAAGGTGACAGCTTATTGAGTTAATGCGAAATATAGCTTCTTGCCTCAGATATTTCTAATAGCCAAATATACTAGGCTTTTTTCCTGTGTCTCAGGAGAGATTTATCATAAATGTGACAAGCTTCAGGGAAGATATCCTGCGCCTGCTTACCAGTTTTGTAATGTACGGCGCCTAATCGGCCACAGCCAGAACCGGCATTTCCGGCGTATAAGTATCCAGCGCATCGTAAATGGCCTGGTGTATCCGCTCTCTTACCCGGTACTCGAATATCTTGCGGTTGTTGACATCCGGATGGATGCGGTTGGAGAGGAAAATATAGGTAAGGCCCACTTCGGGGTCGGCCCATGCACAGGTACCCGTAAAACCGGTATGCCCGAACGTCGCCTCGCTCACCTGCTCGGGGAAATTCCCGTTTTTAATGGTTTCCTTACTCGGTTTGTCGAAGCCCAGCCCGCGGTGATTACCATGACGAGCGCTCGTAAAGAGCTTTACGGTCTCCGGTTGCAGGTACTGCATGCCACCGTATTGCCCTCCGTCGAGAAGCATCTGGAAGATGACAGCGAGTTCCTCGGCCGTGGAAAAGAGGCCGGCATGGCCCGCTACTCCACCAAACAAAGCGGCGGTTTCGTCATGCACATACCCGTGGATCAGCTGGTGGCGCCAGCGGATATCGTTCTGGGTAGGCGCAATTTCATCGGGCGGGTATTGTGACAGAGGGTTGAACAGTGTTCTCCTCAGGCCCAAAGGGCCGTAAAAATCACGGGAGGCGAGGCTGTCGATCCCGGCGCTTCCTTCCTTCTCCAGCAGGCGCTGCATGAGATCCATGTTCACATCGCTGTAGCGAAACCGCCGCGAATGCGGGGCCAGGTTTTCAACATCGCTCCATATTTTCGCCCAATAGCGGTGGTCGAAGTAAAAATCGTGGGCAACCTGAATAGAAAAGGTATCATTCGGGTGGTTGCAAAAATACCGGCTGCAATCCGCATTGGCCTCGTCGCGGGCCAGCAGGTAGGGCACCACGGGCATAAAGGGCTGCAGGCCCGACTGGTGAGTCATCAGCTTTTTTATCGTAAGGTTCCTCAGCCCGGACCT
This sequence comes from Lewinellaceae bacterium, assembly GCA_020636255.1. GTDB lineage: Bacteria > Bacteroidota > Bacteroidia > Chitinophagales > Saprospiraceae > JACJYE01. The sequence goes on along the minus strand of JACJYE010000016.1, from coordinate 29,094 downwards.
CTTGCCGAGATCGAGGTGGCTGCGCAGTTTATCGTTGATGCCTATCTTTTCTTCTTCATACTGTTTCATTGCCACCAGCGTAGTAGCGGCCACTTTGGTAAGCGATGCGATATCGTACAGCCCCGCCAGGCGCGTAGGTTGCAAGGTATCGTAAAAATAATGGCCAAAAGCTTTGTCGTAGATAACCGTTCCGCCCTTGGCGACGACCACCTGGCAGCCCGGAAAAGCATGCTGGCTGATAGCCGATGCGATGATGGCGTCGATATACACCAGTTTTTCGGGCGCAATGCCCATCTGTTCGGGTATGCCATACCTGAGGCGCGATTGCTGCAATTCCAGCCCCTGCCCTTTCCTGAAGCTGCCGTTGAGGGTATACGGCAGTTTGCCGCAGGCCCTCATTCCGCCAAAAAGGAGCTGGGCCGCGAGGGACTGGTACAGCTCGTCGTCGGAAAATGCCTGGATCACTACCAGGCTGGTATCCAGTAATGACAGGTTGTCCGGGCGCCCGAAGTTGACCAGTGCCAGCCTGGTTCTGCGCGCCGCCTTCAGCAAAACCTGTGCTGTTGCGCTATCCAGTGCGATGCCATGTAAGAGCACAACATGAAGGCTGTGGGCGCTGCTGTCATCGAGTTTCAGCCCGAAAAGGGCCGAATGGCTTTCGAAGGAAGCATATTTGCTGAACGTTTCATCAAAAGGCTGCCCATCGCCTGAGCCCAGGTGCAGGACGTGGTACTGAAGCCCTGGTGCCGGCCTCAGCGGGAGCAGCGAGTCCGGGTTGGCGGCCAGCACCAGCGATTCTTCATACAACCGCCGCTGCCAATATCGCCAGCGGCCGTCCTGAAAGTAAGCTGCCAGGGCATCCTCCGTTCCGCGCTCCTCAGCGTTGCTGTCGCCAGGCTCAACAGTTGCTGCCAAAGAAGCGGGCAGCAGGGCTTTGGCCCCTTCCCCCTCGCTTCCAGAGGTATCCTGCTCGCTTCGGCCTATCCAGCGGCGCGCCAGCAGGATACGCCGGAGCCTGTCGTTGAGGCTTCGTTCTGCAAGCCCACCCTTTCGGAATGCCGATTTCAGGTAGCTCAGCACAAAACCGGGGTCGGAAGGCACGATGATCAGGTCGGCGCCCGATTGCAGGATCATATCGAGTTGGGAGGGGTCGCGCATCTCGACGGCCAGCAGCCCTCCGAACTGAAGCTTCTCCCGAAAAAAGCGGTTTATCTGCGGGGCTGTGAGGCCAGGGGTGTTAAAGAGGGCGCCGTCGACCCTGAACCCTGACAGGCCCGCCTTTGCCAGATACCGGTAGGCCTCCAGCATGCTGTCGAGCGCAACCGAAGTATCTCCCCGCACCAGGGGAATAGCGGAAAAAGCTTCCATCAGGCTCAGGATGTGATGCCGGTTGAGCTGGTGGATAAGTTGGGCATAGTCATCCAATGGGGTATCCAGCTGCTCGGTGCGCTGTTCCCAACGGCTGAGATAGGGCGCCGGAAGATAGTTGACCTTCAGGGCTATCGCCTGCTGGATCAGGGTTTGCGATAACGTATGCCGTAGGGTATCGTCGGGTACGGCCATCAGGGCATCCCAGGCGGGCAGGGGCAGGGCATCGGAAAACGCGTTGTTGAGCATCACACCGCCAGGCGCCGCCACGAACAGAGGCTGTGGCGACAGACGCTGGAGGCTATCCCGCAGGCGGGCAAACTGCTCCAGAGACAGGCCGTGCCATTGTATACCACCTACTTTGCCGGCTTTCACCCACTGATACAGTTCGCCATCCGGCTCTCCTTTGCCGGAAAGCAGGATGAACTGTCCGAGTTTCTGCTCCAGCGTCATGGTCCGTATGCTGGCCTCTACAGCTTCCACATCTTCTTTCAGGAATGGCGCAAGGCCGGGTAACTGCAAAGGCGTTTCTTTGGGCTTGCGTGAACAGCCGAAAAAAAGAAAAACCAATAAAGCAGCGGGCCAAATGCCTGACTTCATACCATCGAGGGTTATTTATTCTTGCTCTGCAACGGCTTATAACGGTAGGTTCTTACAGGACGCCTTTTTAACTGTACCGTTTTTTCGCACCTTTTGTTCCCTAAACGCCTTTTTACGCTTCATTCTTTGCGCCGGAAAAAACAGGACACCCGGTTCGGTACATCGTCATAAGTGTAAATCTCTTTGTCGCGATAGCGCCGGAAAAAACTCAACATGGCAAAATCTCCGGCACATGCACCGGTATGCATGAGAAGAACGCCCAACAGCAGCCATTGATATGTGAGCGGTACAAAAAAAATGCAGCAAAGGACACAAAAGCTGATCGCCGCGAAGGGGGCCAGGGCCACCAGCCGGAAAGCAGGCCGGCCAACGACGAAGTGGTCGGCCAGCGCATAAAAGATGAATTTTCTGATATCCGCTCCAAACTGAACGCGGGGCGCACCCACAAGTTTATAGGCCAGCCCGTGTATCGCTTCGTGTACGGGTACCAGCACGGTAAGGGCCAGGGCCAGCCCAAGCGTACTGTATCTGATGATCGCGCCGGCAGTGATCAGGCCCTGGTGGGCCTGCCAGGCCCCCAAAACCAGCATCAGGAGCAGAAGCAGGATGTTGAGCAGGATATAAAAACGAAGGATAAAGCTCCGCCTGGAGAATTCTTCCTGTACGAAAGGCAGAAGCTCGTCATGCCGTAATACGAGCCAGCACTCGAAACGGCCATCACCCCGGAGTTCTTCAACCGTCATGCTGTTTTATTCTTCTTCCTCCTGGGCAGCCTTCGGCATTTCCCGGCGTATGATGAGGCTGGCCAGGCGTTTGGCTTCCCGCTCAGGGCTGCGCCACCATTCCGCAGGCCAGGCCGGCAGGGGCAGATAGCCCTGTTTTTCCAGCTCCTGCTGCTGTTCGTATTCCCAACGGTAATCGGTAGCAGGCGTTTGTGCGAGAAAACCGCCGGCGGTGAGGTAAAAGGATGCCTGCCCTTCGCTTGCAGCCTGCACCCTTAGCGGCGCCAGGGCATCCTGCCTGCTCCACTTCAGCCGCCCGGGCTCCAGATATGGCCGGAGGTGCTGTTCCACCTCTTCGAAAAAAACCAGGGGCTGGGGATACGGATCGGGAGGCGATGCCCATTCCGGCAGTTGTTCCTTCATGCGGTACATCTCCGCCCATTGGCTGCGGCTTGCAGCGCGAATAGCAAGGAAATAGGCGCCCAACAGCCGGGCAGCCTTATCGTCCTGCGCCTGCGCCATTCGTTGCAGGATGTCCTCAGGTATGGAATTGGCCAGGAAGAGCTGTTTGTCCGCCCGGCTCATGAGCAGGGTTATCTGTGCCAGGCCGCCGTCTTCCAAAAAGCGTTGCAGGTGGCCTGTCATCGCACCCTGCAGGCCGACGGCCCCGAAGGTGCCGGAAATGATCAGGATATCGAAATGCAGGCCTGCCAGCTCTTCCAGCTGCAAGACGGCCAGGCCGTTGCGCTCCAGTTGTTGTATCATCTCCACCCCGGTGGTACGACGCTGTTTGATGTCCAGCAGATACGCCGAAATCAGGTCGCGCTGGCCCTTGGTAAAACAGGCGATGCCCACGGAAGGGTAAGTCCGTTGAGGTGTCTTTTCTATGCGGTTAAGCAGGCTGATGATGTGCAGAGCCTCTTCGCTATTGGTTTCCGCCTGCTCATCGTAAAGGCCGTCCACAGCTTCGAAGCTGGCCTGGCCGGGGCCATCGGGTTGAAGGGCGGGGAAGCCTTTCCTTTGCAAAAGGTGGAGCGGGAACTGTTGATGCTCCTGATACAGGCCGAACCGTTGAACGCCCATGGCTTCAAGAGTTCGATATATCTCGGGCTCTCCCGCTTCACCGGCCAGGCCTGTAGTAAGGCCGAAAAAGGCCGTTTTATTACCTAACCCCATCAGCATTTTCGCTTCTTCGGGCAACAGGCCGGCGGCTTCATCTACCAGCACCAGGCTGAACAGAGGGGCGGCGCCGACGAACAGCGCTCCGGCAAGATGGGGCGTTACCAGCATCGCCGGCATAAGCTGGGCAAGCCCTTCAGCGCTCTCGGTAAACAGCGCCCGCCATTCTTTAAAGGCTTCGGGCGGCCTTTTTGACGCCAGCCACTGGCCCGCTTCCTTACTGCTGCGGCGCAGCTGCCGCAGGCCTTCCTCCCGTCGTGGCTGCCACTCCTGCAACAAGCGCGGCACAACCCGCTCGCTCATGCGTTCGTAGGCCGCTTCCAGCTTGTCGAGCGTGCCCTCTTCCGGAGGCAGTACGGCCTCATACTGCTGGCGCAGGCAATTGTCGAGGAACCAGCTATCGAAAGCCGCCTGCCAGTCCTGAGGCCGCAATTTGATCAGCGCCCGGACCAGTCGGCGGGCCTGTTCGGCAAGCTGCAGCCAGTTGTGCTGCCATTCGTAGAAGTCGTCGAACTCCGCAAGGGACCGCCGGGTTATTTCCAGCTGCTCGATGAGTTCGTCAAGCAGGCGTTGCTGCCGGGGGATGGTCAGCATCTTATTGTGTACGGGCAGGTGATACAGCCCGCATTCGTTGAGTTGTGTGAGCAGCCCTTCCAGCCCGCTCTCCAGTTCGGCGACCTGAGCGCTGAAGTTCAGAACGGGCAGCGTAGTCTTGGGGCTCAGCCGCTGAGCTTCTTCCTGGACCGCATCGCGCAGGCCGCCATACCAGTTCTGCAATGCCAGCTGAAAGCCTGCCAGGTTCGCTTTCACTTCAGCCATATCGGCCCCGCTGTCGGCGTCGCCGAAGGCGAAATCAAAATAGGGGTTCAGCGTAAAATCGGCGCGCAGGCGGGCGTAACCCGTGGCCAGCTGCTGCCGGGCATCCAGCATCTCCCGGTACTTCCCGGAAAATACGCTGCGAAAGCGCAGCCGGCCCATACCGGCGGTAGCGTAGGCCTGGCCAAAGCGGCCCTGGTGCTCCGACAGCTCGTCCTGCAGGTTCGACAGGCGGCGGGCAAGCCCCTGGTAGTACTGCTCGTAATGGCTGGACAGCAGGTCAGAATAGGTATTGATCCGATTGACATACCACTGCTGGAGGCGCAGGGCACGTTCCAGCATGGCAGCCGTTTTCTCCTGGACGAACGCCAGCGCCTCTTCCTTTTCCATGCGCAGGAATATCCCCTGGTGAAGGTTGTTGAGCGGGCTGCGCAGGGTGCCCGATTTATCGAACAGGCGCTGACAGGAAGCTATGGCCTGGCTCATCTCTTCATATCCCGCCTCATCGAAGCGGTAATCCTGGGCGTTGAGCTGAGTGGCAAGGGCCTCTTTTCCTTCCCGGCGGATGCTCTTCAGGTACCGCCCTGCTGTTGCGGCCCAGCTATCGGCGCCGAAGGCCGTTTTGCGTGAAGCGTGGTAGCTGGCATCCAGTTTTTCTTTCAGGCGCTCGAGGCGGCTGACAAGTATGCGGAAATCTTCGCCTCCCGGTTCGCCTCCTGCCTCTTTAGCGGTGGCCGTCGACCGCAGGATCTCGAGGAAGAGGGGCATGTCGAGGTTGACATCACGAAGCAGGAAGGACAAGCGCCCCAGGCCCAGCTGTTCGAGCTTTTGCTGTGCCTGGCGCAACGCGCCCACCCTTGGCGAGACGAAAAGGCAGCGCTGGCCGTTCGACAGGGCATTGGCCAGCAGGTTGATGGCCAGCTGCGTTTTCCCCGTGCCGGCGGGCCCGACGGCCAGGACGTGGCCCTGCTGGCGGGCCAGAGCCGCAGCGCTGGCCTGATCGGGGCCAAGCGGCAGCAGCCCGAAGGAATGCATCGGCATGGAAGGCTCGGACAGCTCGTCATCCGTATCAGGCTTCAGCCCGGCAAAAAGGTGCTGGTGGGGTGGGAAAACGCCTAACACGCCAGCCCAGACGATACGGCCGGCCCCTGCCGACATCAGGGCCTGCTGCTGGGTGGGAATGGGCGACAAGGCTATCTGGCCGCCGCCGCCTTCCAGCCCCAGGGCTTCACTGAGCTGATCGCAAAGGCCTACGAGCCCGGCAGCTGACGGAGCGCCTTCACTGCAGGCATCGGCCAGCACCGATGTCAGGTCCTGGCCAAATACGCGGCGCCAGTAGGCCGCCAGGAAATGGTTGTAATCCGCTTGTTGGAAAGGCCGCCGCGAGATCGGCCAGCCATCACCCGGCTTGGCGCCGGGTTCGAGGGTGAGCCCCCAGATAAAGACCGGGCTTGCCACAGCTTCGCCATTATCGTCGATCGCTACGTACAGCGGGAAGCCCAGGCCAAAAGGATGGGCCCCACGGCTTCGTTCGAAAGCCCTCGATTCAAAGTATATGGCCTGCAGGCGCCGGGCCTGCTCGAAGGGCGCTTTTGCCGTCAACTGAAAGGGGAGGCCGCCGAGCACTTGTTCGGCCAGCCTGAATGCGAAATCACCGTCCAGCGTGGTGATGTCCAGCAGAGGCTGGCCCAATGGCAGGGCGTTGCGATAAGCCTTCCATTTTTCTTTCTGCCAAAGGCCCGGCAGTTTGTCTTCAAATTGGCTATCCATCTAAGGCCGCATTGTGGTTTTTCCTGAAATAGTAGATTGCCCAAATATACCAAATCCTGCCGCAAAATACCGGTTGGAAGCGGTTTTATACCCGTTTTGTAACCTCTTGCGAAAAAAAACGGTTATACTTTGAAAAGTATAGAAAATTCCCTCACTTTACTAGGTGAAGATCAGTCCCTTACTGTTCGTTCAATGTTTCAGTAGCAATCAGGCCGGATCGATCAGCAAAAAAGAAAAAGCAATGTTATGGCCCCGAATATCGCCGTCATACTCACGGACGCCAACCGGCGAATACTTTGGGTAAATGAAGATTTTACCAGCATTACGGGATACACCCTCTCCGATGCCCTGGGTAAAAAACCAGGCAGCCTGCTCCAGGGGCCAGGCTCGGAACAGGACGCCATCGGCCGGATACGCAAGGGCCTGGACAATATGGCGCCGATCAAGGACGAGATCACCAATTACCGCAAGAACGGCGAGGCCTACCAGTGCAAACTGGTGATCCACCCCGTTTTTAACCAGCAACAGGAACTGATCAACTTCATCGCCTTCGAGATCGATGGCGACAAGGACGATGACGTGGAAATCCCTTTGCTGCAGCTCAACGAAAAATACAGCTCCAGCAGCCTGAAGGGCGTCGAAGAGGTTAGGCTGTTCATGCGGCTCGAGGCGCTGCTCAGGCAGGACAAGCTGTACCTCAACCCCAACCTGTCGCTAAAAACCATGGCCGACAAGCTGCATACCAATACCAAATATCTCTCGCAGGTGGTCAACCACCATGCCGGCATGAATTTTCAACAGTTTATCAACACACACCGCATCAGGGAAGCAAAAGAGAAGATCGTCAGTGAGGACTATTCCAACCTGACGCTGTTCGGCATTGCCCTGCAATGCGGTTTCAAAAACAAATCCACCTTCTACAAAGTCTTTAAAGAGGCTACCGGCCTGACGCCGAAAGAATACCTCAAACAGCGGCACTAGTTACTGCCCTTCTCCCACGATACCGCCGCCTACCTTTTCTCCATCGCGGTAGTCGTATTCGACCGTAACCTTACCCTCCTCGTTGTAGAAACGGTACTTTCCGTCCTGTTTGCCGTTCTTATAGTTTATCTCTTTCTGCAGCTTCCCGTCATGGGTGTCATACTCATAATAGGGGCCGTTAAGCTGCCCGTCTTTGTAAAACGCTTCCATTTCCGGCCTGCCGAAGCTGTATTTCCCCCAGAAGCCATGCAACTTGTTGTTCTGGTATGTTGCGCGAAGGCTCATCTGGCCATGTTCGGTGAACTCCAGGTAAGTGCCGTTATAAGCGCCTGCCGTATAATTGGCGATCGTAGCGGGGAAAGGGGTAGCGGGGTGATAAGTGATCCAGGTGCCTTCTTTCTGGCCGTTCAGCAAATTGCCTTCTTCCTGGATATAGCTGTTCTCGCCCATCTTCAACGCATGCTGGTAGCCGGTGCCGGGGATGTCCTCCAGTTGGAAGCCCGTGCTGTCGAACGCAGCGCCGGCCAGAGGCGCATTGCCATTATTACAGGAAAAAAGGAACAGGAACAAAGTTGAGCATACAATCAAATGACGTATCATGGTGTCCGGGATTTTGTGAAAAAAATTGTCCTGAAAAAAATTGACCGCGCAAAATTACCGGATTTACGATGGTTTCCAAAACCCCATTGGCTAATAAATGGCAAATTGAGCACAAGAGCAATATGCCCGATATTTTCAGAATTGGATACAATATTATAATTTTGGGCCCTGAATTATTTGGAGCACTTTGCCCAACCGGAAACCCGATCATGGATATCAAGATTCAGAACCTTAGCAAAAGCTATGGCCCGCAACGGGCGGTTGACCACATTTCTTTCGAAGTCAAAACAGGAGAGATCCTGGGCTTTCTGGGCCCCAACGGGGCAGGAAAGACCACGACGATGAAGATGATCACCAGTTATCTTGAAAAAGACGAAGGGGAGATCCTCATCGCAGGCCAACCGGCCCAAGAGCCGCACATGAAGAAACACATCGGCTACCTTCCCGAGCACAACCCGCTCTACACGGATATGCCGGTCATTGATTACCTCGAATTCTGCGCCGCACTGCAGGGCGTACCCAAAGCGAACATCCCCGGGCGCGTCCGGGAAATGGTCAGGGTGTGCGGGCTGGACGTAGAAAAACACAAACGCATCCGCGAGCTCTCCAAGGGCTACCGCCAGCGCGTCGGGCTGGCCCAGGCCATGATCCACGACCCGGAGGTCCTCATCCTCGATGAGCCCACCACCGGCCTCGACCCCAACCAGATCGTTGAGATCAGGGAGCTGATCCGCAAGCTCGGCAAGGAAAAGACCGTCATCCTCAGTACGCATATCCTGCCGGAGGTGGAAGCGACCTGCGACCGCATCCTCATTATCGACCAGGGCAAGATCGTGGCCGACGGCACCGCCGAAGTGCTGCGCAAACAGGCGCAGGGCCAGCAGGTGCTTCGCGTGCGGGTCAGCGGCGCAGATACCAACGCCATTTTCGAGGCCTTGCAGGGCCTGCCCACCATAGCCTCCGTCGACATCCTGGACGAAGGGCAACAAAGATTCGAACTGCAAAGCACACCGGAGCAACTGTCCAACCAGGCAGTGTTTGAACTCTGCGTAAAGCAAAAATGGGTGCTCATGGAAATGATCCCGTTCGAGACCAGGCTGGAGGATATCTTCAGAGACCTGACGCTAAAGTAATGCTGAGGCGGCCACGCAAGCAGCTGCCCTGTTCCGGATGATCTAAAAAAGACCATAGTTATGAATCCGATTTGGGTTATTGCCAAAAAAGAACTTGGCTCGTTTTTCGACTCGCTGATCGCGTATGTCATCCTGGTCGCCTTCCTGGGACTGAGCGGCCTGTTCACCTGGGACCCGCTGGAACTCATCGGGCGTAGCGATATCTTCTTCCGAAAACAGGCCGACCTTCAGGCCTTTTTCGGCATAGCGTACTGGACGCTTTTCTTTTTCGTGCCGGCGCTGACCATGCGCCAGATCGCCGAAGAGCGCAAAACGGGCACCATCGAACTGCTGCTGACCAAGGACGTCACCGACCGGCAGCTCATCATCGGTAAGTTTCTGGCCTGCTTCCTGATGGTTTGCATCGCGCTGGCCTTTACCCTGCCCTACTACATCACGATCGCACAGCTCGGAGAGGTCGACCACGGCGCCACCATCAGCGGTTATCTGGGCCTGCTGCTCATGAGCGCGGCCTATATCAGCATCGGGCTGTTCGCCAGCAGCGTGACCAGCAACCAGATCGTGGCCTTCCTGCTCGCTATCCTCATCGGCATCTTGTTCCACATCCTCTTCGAGGTAATGGCGGGGAATGGACAGGGCTGGTTCAGCAGCCTGCTGCAGAACCTGAGCCTGCGCTACCACTTCGACTCCATCCAGCGCGGCGTCATCGACACCAAAGACCTCGTCTATTTCTTCTCCATCATCGTGCTGGGCCTGGGCCTGTCGGAATTGATCATCTCGAAAAGAAGTTAAGAAACGATGAAAAACAAGACCCTTGTTTCCATACTGCTTGTCGTGGCCATCATCGTCGTGGCCAACCTCGTTTCCCAGCGGCTCTATTACCGCATGGACCTGACCGAAAACGGCCAGTACACCCTGAGCAAACCCACCCGCGACATCCTGCGCAGCCTGAACGAGCCCGTAACCGTAACGGCGTATTTTTCGGGAAATATGCCGCCCGACATCGAGAAGGCCAAGCGCGATTTCCAGGAGATGCTGGTGGAATTTGTCAACCTCTCCAAAGGGCAGCTCGACTATCAGTTCATCGACCCGACGGAAGATGCACAGAAACAGGAGGCGCTGCAGGCCGGCATACAGCCCGTCATGATCAATGTGCGGGAAAAGGACCAGGCCAAACAGCAGCAGGCCTTCCTCGGCGCCATCGTACGCGCTGGCGGCGAACAGGAAATACTGCCCTTCCTGCCTCCCGGCGAACCGATCGAATACGACCTGGCCCGGGCCATCAAAAAGCTGTCGGTAAAAGAAAAACCTTCGCTCGGGCTGGTACAGGGCCATGGCGAACCCGGCATGGCTGAACTGGGGCAGGTGATGGAAGAGCTGAACGTGCTGTACAGCGTGGAAAACGTGGGCCTCGAGGCAGAAAGCAGCATCCCGGACCGCTTCCGGACGGTAGCCATCGTCGCCCCTAAAGATACGATCCCGCCGGGCCAACTGGCAAAACTCGACGACTACCTCAGCCGCGGCGGCAAGCTTTTTATCGCCATGAATGCCGTGCAGGGCGACTTCCAGTCGGCCACGGGCTCAGTTATTCATACCGGGCTGGAAGACTGGCTGGCAACCAAGGGGCTGAAAGTGGAAAACAGCTTCGCCATCGATGCCCAATGTGGCACGGTGCAGGTACAGCAACAACAGGGCTTCTTTACGATCCGCACACCGGTGCAGTTCCCCTTCCTGCCTATCATCACGAATTTCCCCGAGCACCCCGCCACCAAAGGGCTGGAGCAGGCCGTGATGACGTTCGCCAGCCCTATGCAATTCACGGGTAGCGACGGGGTGAGCTTCACGCCCATCGCCCTGACGTCGGTAAAGTCGGGCGTGGTCACCCCACCTACCTATTTCGACATCAACAAGCAATGGACGGACGCCGACTTCCCGATGAGCAACCTCATCGTAGGCGGCGTGCTGGAAGGAAAGCTGGCCGGAGAAGCGAATGCCCGCATCATCGTGATCGGCGACGGCGACTTCCCCGTTTCCGGGCAGCAGGGCCGTCAAAACCCCGACAACATCAGCCTGATGGCCAACAGCATCGACTGGCTTTCCGATGACACCGGACTGATCGAGCTGCGTACCAAGGCCGTCGCCACACGCCCCATCAGCCAGGAATACCTCAGCGAAGATGCTTCCGGAAAACGCAACTTCCTGAAATACTTCAACTTCGGCCTGCCCATAATGCTGGTGCTGCTCTACGGTTTCCTACGTTTCCAACGCGAAAAGCGCATCAGGCTGAAACGGATGCAGGAGCGGTATGTTTAAGAAATACGTAACCCTCAAATTTATTTGAGCGGCTTTAAGGAATACGTAACCCTCAAATTTATTTGAGCGGCTTTAAGGAATACGTAACCCTCAAATTTATTTGAGCGGCTTTAAGCTGGTTTGTAATCCGCCCTTCCCCTTTCAAGGGTAAGGAGAAGGCGTTAGACAAGAAAAAGCCTACAACATTTTGCTTCAGGAGCATTTTAGGCCGCATGCTGAATTTTTGACGATGCAAATAAATTTGCGCGTCACGGCCATTACCGGCGGCCGGGATCTCGCTACGCTCAACAGGGTGACGAGAGACTGGGTGGCCTTACGACTTTTCGACCTCAAATCCAAAAACTGTAAAGATGAACAACAAGCTATTACTTTTCATTCTGCTGGGCCTGTTGGCCATTTATGGGTTGTCCAGGCTGTTTTCGGGTAAAAAAGACAGTACATTCCAGGCCGAACTGATCGCGCTGGACTCTACAGAGGTGGCCTCGCTGAAGCTGGACCCCAAAGGAGAAGAAGCAATACCTTTCACGCTGAAAAAGGAAGATGGACGCTGGTTTGCCACGCAGGACGAGCTGACGGTGCCGGCCAACGAGGGCGCCGTGCAAAGCCTGCTGGCCGGCCTTGCCATGGTCCAGACGAAGTACATCGCAGCCAAGGATAAGGACAAGCTGTCAGAATACGAGGTGGAAGAAGGGCAAGGGCACCACGTCCAGGTTTACGATGAAAAAGGAAAGCTGCTGAAGGACTTCTTTATTGGGCGCTTCGACGTCAACCAGCAGGCGCGCACCATTACTTCCTTTATCCGGCTGAACGGGCAAAATGAGGTGTATGCCGTCGATGGCATGCAAACCATGGCCTTCGGGCGGGCCTTCATCGATTACCGCGACAAGGAGCTCATCAAGATGAAGCGCGAGATGGAAGTGACGGCTTTCGATTACGTACTATCCGACACGGCCCTGCAGTTTCAGAAAACGGCCGGCGGCTGGCAGTGCGGCAGCGAAAAGCTCGATTCCATGAAAGTGGAAGACTACCTGAACGTGCTGCGCAACGTCTCCGGCGAAAACTTCGCCGATGATTTCGACGAGCTCCAGGCCGCTCAGTATCCTCAGCAGCAGCTCATCATACGGGGCAACAACATGATGGAACCCTTTGAAGTGGCCGTGTATCGCGACACTACCCGTGAGCTGCCCTTCGTGATCCACTCCAACTACAACCCGAACACCTATTTTGCGAGCGATTCGGCCGGGCTGTACAAGAAATTGTTTTTGCCGGTGGGGGATTTGAAGTAGCCTCTTTAGCGCTTGTAACCCTATTTGGCCGCCCCAATTTTTTCCAGAATTTCCAATCCAAGCGCCCGGTTGAGCAGCCCGTCGCGGATTACGTCCACGAAAACTACCTGACAGCTCAACAGGGGTTCTTCTACCCTGTCGGCGGCAAAAGGCGTGGCGGCGCTGTCCGCCAGGCCGGAAGCCTGCGGATAAAGCAGAACCGCCCGGGGCGCATCGAAATAACGGGCGTAGACGTACATCTGCCGCAGGTCGGCCATAGAGGGGCTGGGGCGTTGCAATGCCTTCCATTTGGTGTCCAGCACATAACGCCTGCCCTCGTATTCCACCACGATATCCGGTTGCAGGTAGTGGCGCTCCCAAAAGGGGCGCGTAACCTGGCGCACGGCCCGCAGGCCGGGCAGCCGCAGGGCCGACAACTGGCGGTAGACGTATTCTTCGAACAGCGCGTTCATATCGAACATCAGGGCAAACAGCGGATAGGAGCCTGCGCGGAGCTGGGGCTGGAACTGCCTCTGAATGAGCAGCGCCACTTCCACGGCTGTCTGGTACCGCAGGGTTTTGCGCCCGAAATCCAGGCGTTCCCGTAACAGATCGGCAGCGGCAGGCAATTCCGTTTCCGGGAAATGGTGGAGCAGGCGCCGCAGGCGCACCTCCAGCCCCGGCCCCAGCGGGAAGTGCCGCAGGGCCTGCAAGGCGCCGTTGATGATGCGGTTGAAGAGATGCCCGTAGGTATATTGCTCGTAATTGGCGGGAAATTTTTCACGGTGGACATGGCTGGCCCGGGCCAGGTTCTGGAAGAGCAGGCGCCCTTTCAAGGCGCGAAGCTCCCCTTCTTTCCTGCGGTATTCCTTTACCAGGCCCTGCCGGAGCAGGCTTTCCACTTCGTCGAAGAACATGGAGAGATAGCGCTCCATCAGCGCATTGGGGCGCAATTGCAGGCCCGCGGCCGCCAGCGGTTCGGCTTTCAGGAAGCGGCAGGCGCTCAGCATGTCCAGCAGCAGGCGCTGCCAGTCTTCGGGTTGCGGGCCTCCGCCGCGGCTCACCTTGGGCAACACCTCGATAGCCAGCGGGCCCACCTGCAGCACCCCTACATAACTGGTGAAGCGGACCCCTTCGGGCTGAAGGGTATAATAACGGCCTTCGTGCCGGGGGTAATACCGGGCCAGCGCCTGGTAATGCTCCTCCCGAAAGAGCACCCCGCCTGCCTGTCCTCCGATGCGGAGCTGCTGGTGCTCGAACACCTGTATGGCCTGCGCATTCATTACTGCCGTGACATTACATAGCTCTCGATGATCTTCGCCAGCTCGGGGTCGGCGGCATAACTGACCAGCTCGTACAGGCCGGTGCCGTCGTGCGATTTGATATAGGGGTTGGCCCGGTAACGGATGAGCAGCCGCACCATATCCTTATGGCCTTCGGCGGTGGCGTACATCAGGGCGGTGAAACCATCATTGGTATCCTGTACGTCGATCGAGGCGCCGCTGTTGAGCAGCAATTCCCCGATACCTGCATGGCCGCCCATAGCTGCGCACATGAGCGGCGTGATATGATAGGGCGCGCCGGCGGCATTGGAGCCGGCGCCGAAGTCCAGCAGTCTGCTGGCAATAGCGGTATGGCCGAAGCGCGCGGCGGCGCCCAGGGGCGTATACCCCGCCCTGTTCGACACATCGGGGCTGGCGCCCCGGGAGAGCAGGAGCTCCACAATCTCTTCGCGGCCATTGGCGGCGGCCCAAAGCAGTACGGGCGTGCCGAGCTCGTCTGCCTGATTGGGCGAACCCCCTTTGTCGAGCCACTGCCGGGTTTCGCTGACGCGCCCCTGCTTGATGGACCGGAGCAAAGCTTTTTCGGCCTCCGTTTCCAGAGGAGTGCCGGCTCCCTTGCCGATAAAGAAGTCGAGCAGATCGAGATGCCACTGTTGCGCAGCGATATCGAGGGCGCTGCCATTGCGGCTTTGTACATCCCAGCTGGCGCCGTATCGAAGCAGTACATTGGCATAACCGATATGGCCGTAATATGCGGCCCAGTTGAGGGCAGGGTCGCCGAAGGTATCGCGGTGGTGCACATCGGCGCCGTTATCCAGAAGCAGTTGCGCCATAGCCGTATCGTTATGCGCGCTGGCTTCCATTAAGGCCGTGCTCCCGAAAGCATCCGAACGGCTGTCGTCGGCCATGGCGCCGCGTTGCAGCAGAGCGGCGGCGATCTCCACCTGGCCAGCCCGGGCAGCCAGCAGAATAGCCGGCAGGCCGCGTGCATCGCGCGCATCGGGGCTGGCGCCGGCGCGCAGGCAGGAGTCGGCCAAAGCCGCATTGCCCGATGCGATGGCCTCCAGCAGCTTCGCCTCCAGGCTGCCCTGCCGGCGTGGCGCGGAAGGGCCGCACCCCATAACGGACAGGGAGAGAAAAAACACATACAGGAGGAAGCGGCGATACATACGACGGCTTTTATTTTTTACTGCAACGTAACTATGCTTACAGCAATTCCAGGGCCTTCTCAGGCGGGCGGCCCAGCACGGCCCTTTCACCCCGCACCACGATGGGGCGCTGCATCAGCCTGGGGTGTTCCAGCAATACGTCCAGCCATTCCGTTTCGGATAACGCCTTGCCTTTATAGCTGTCCTTAAACAGCTGTTCCTCCTTGCGGACAACCTCGGAAGGCAACAGGTCCAGTTTCTTCAGCAGGTTCTGGAGTTCCGCCCGGGAAAGCGGCTGGTCGAGATAGAGGACGATCTCGGGCTTTATTCCATTGTCCTCCAGCAAGGCCAGTGTTTCCCGGCTTTTCCGGCAACGAGGGTTGTGGTAAATTTTCATCATGCCGATCTACATTTGCTCCGAAGGTAAGGAAATATATCATTCAGCTCTTACAAGAAATGTAAGATCGGGGCCAGTATTCTTCGCTCACTTGTGTCTGCCGTTTAACAATTGCCGTGGTGGCCGGGAATGCATACCCTCAAAAGAGCATAATCCTTTTATATTTGTGTGCCCTGAAAACCCGCCTACGCTATTTATTCACTGAACCATCTAACAGATTTATGAAAAAAGCACTCCTACTGCTCTTTTTTGCAGGCTCCTACTTCTTCAGCTCAGCGCAACTCAATATGTCCCTGTTATCACACGTCCAGTACAACGTGGACCTCAACGATGTGTGGGGCTGGGCCGACCCGGTAACGGGCATCGAATACGGCATCGTAGGCCTTAGGAACGGCGTTTCCATTGTGAGCCTCGAAGACCCGAGTAACGCCGCTGAGGTGCAGTTCGTACCAGGGCCTAACTCCATCTGGCGCGATATCAAGACCTGGGGCCATTTCGCTTATGTGACCAATGAAACCAGCAACGGATTGCTGGTGATCGACCTGTCCGGCCTGCCGGATAATGTTTCCTATATCGAATGGGCGCCTACGCTGCCCAACCTCGGCCCTCTTTCGTCGTGCCACAACCTCTATATCGACGAGTACGGCTATTGTTACCTCGCGGGCTGCAACATCAACAGCGGCGGCCTGCTGATCCTCAACGTAGATACGGATACCGGTGAACCGGAATTCACCTCGGCAGCGCCGCCGATCTACGCCCACGACGTATACACCATCAACAACCGGATGTTCTCTTCGGAGATCTATGAAGGGCAAATGGCCATCTACGATGTTACGGACAAACAAAACATCCAGCTCCTGGCCACACAGCCTACGCCCTATGCTTTCACCCACAACATCTGGCTGAACGACGAACAGAGCGTGGCCTTTACGACCGATGAGATCGCCAATGCCCCCGTAGCGGCTTACGACATCTCCGACCTGGGCAATATTGCCGAGCTGGACGAATACCGGCCTGTCGGCACGATCAACCAGGGAGTCATC
This sequence comes from Lewinellaceae bacterium, assembly GCA_020636255.1. Lineage (GTDB taxonomy): Bacteria > Bacteroidota > Bacteroidia > Chitinophagales > Saprospiraceae > JACJYE01. The sequence goes on along the minus strand of JACJYE010000016.1, from coordinate 12,476 downwards.
CCACACAACGTTCACGTGTGGAACGACTACCTGCTCATCTCCTACTATACCGACGGTGGCCGCGTCGTCGACGCATCGCGCCCCTCCAACCTGATCGAGGTCGGCAACTACGACACCTGGCTGGGCGGCAACGGCGGCTTCGACGGCGCCTGGGGGCTTTACCCCTTCCTTCCTTCCCAAACGGTCCTGGTATCCGACATCGGCAACGGACTGTATGTGCTGCAGCCCAACTTCGTGCGGGCCTGCTGGCTGGAAGGCACAGTGCGGGATTCCATCACAGGGGCCCTGCTGCCAAACGTCAAAGTGGAGATCAACTCCAGCCAGCCTAACCTGGGCACTACCGACGCTTTCGGCCGTTACCAGACCGGCCAGGCGCTCAACGGCACTTTCGATGTCAAATACTCCAAGGCGGGTTACTACGACAAAACCATAGCCGTAGATCTCGAGAACGGGCAACTCACCGAACTGGATGTGGAATTGGCGCCGCTGGCGTCCTTCAGCGTTGCCGGCCTGGCTATACAGGAAGGCAATGGCCAGCCGGTGCCGGGCGCTCAGGTCGTCGCCCAGAGCGAAACGCTCTCTTATAGTACAACGGCCGACGCCAACGGCAATTTCAGTTTCTCTTCCGTCATCGAAGGTACTTACAACATCTTCGCCGGCCAGTGGGGTTACCTGCACGGCAAAGTCGAAAATGTGAGCCTCAGCGGCAACACCAGCGTCACCATCGAGCTGGAGCGGGGTTACCAGGATGACTTCGTCTTCGACCTGGGCTGGACGGCGACGTCACAGGACGCCACAACCGGCTTCTGGACGCGGGGCGAACCCATAGGCACCTACTCCAACAACAGCCAGGTGAACCCGGAATACGATGCGCCCAATGACCTGGGTACCGACTGTTACGTGACCGGTAACGGCGGCGGCGATATCGGCACTGACGATGTCGACAATGGAATTGTTACCCTTTCATCCCCTGTTATGGACCTGTCGGAGTATATCGACCCCGTCTTAACCTACCGGTACTGGTTCTACAACGGCGGAGGCAATGGCCAGCCCAACGATGCATTATCCATCCGCGTCACCAATGGTACGCAGGAAGCCGTGCTGAACAATATCACCCAATCGCAAAGCCTGTGGCGCAACTCCGGCGAGATCCACCTGGCCGATTTCATCACGCTCACCGGCCAGGTGCGGCTGATCTTTGAAACCTCCGACCTCCCTCAGAGCGGCCACCTCGTGGAAGCCGGCGTAGACCAGGTCCTTGTTGAGGAGCGCGGCACGACCGGCACGGGTGATCTGCTGGCAAAAACCAGCCTGGATGCCTACCCTAACCCGTTCGGGGCTGCAGCTACGCTGGCCTATTCGCTGGATAAGCCTTCCGGCCCGGCTGCGATCCAGGTATACGATGCTTTCGGAAAAGAGATACAGCACTTTGAACTGCAGGACACCCAGGGGCAGGTGAACATAGGCGCACAGCTTCCCGCCGGCGTCTACTGGGCCCGCCTCGTGGTGGACGGGCAGCTGGCGCAGGCCGTCAGGCTGGTGAAAGTGAAGTAATAACTTTTGGCTGAGTGCTTAATGTTGAATACCGGCTGAGGCTAGCATTCAACATTAAGCACTCCTGCATTTCCGCATATTCCTACCAATACCCCATGATGCCCACGGTAAGCCCGAACGACAGGTCGAATTCACGGCGGCCGGCGGCGGAGACAGCGGGGGTGATATTCCTGCCGGCCAGGTTGAACACGAGCTCCAGCGCGATCTTTTCCGACAGGAAATTATCCATCCCCATGCCCAGCCGCCAGGTGTTGAAATAATAACTCTCGAAGCCGAAGGGGCTGATCGCCTCGCTTTTTCCACGCGTATACCCCAGGGTGGGGAATAGAAGGGTATTGTCGTCGACGGGCAGGTAGTAACGCGCAAAGGGCTCTACCGAGCGGGAATAGTCGTCTGTGTGGGGGGCTCCCGTCATTTCCAGCGAAAGCCCAAGGGCAAAGCGGTCTACCAAAAAGATGCCGCCGGTAGCGGCAATGGCGAAGGGCCCTGGTTCATTGAATATCAGCGCTCCGCTGGCCCTGCCGCCGGCCATCCAGCCGCCGCTGCTGACGGCATCCAGCCCCGGGCCCGTTAACGGAGCGCCTTCGGGGCTTTCCGAGAGCCAGGTGCGCAGGCGCAGGCCCAGGCTCCAGCTCCGGCGGATGTCCCGGAAATCCGGCTGCCGGGCGGCATTCAGTTCGCGGTAGCTAAACTCCAGCAGGCCTTCGAGGCAGGCCCTGCCTGAAGTGAAGATATTAGCGCCCAGCCCCGCCGAAAAGCCGCGGCTGTTGGCGCTGGCGTTATCGTCGGCGCCCAGTGAGATGCTGAGCAATTCCTGTTGCCAGTAATACCCTCCCTGCACGAAAAGCGGCAGCCGGCCGTCCAGCACGTAATAGCGCAGGTTGGGCTCGATGGAAAAGAGCAGGGCCGAGCTTTGCAGAAAATCGTTGTTCAGCGCGACAAAGGTGTTGGAAAGGCGGGCTCCAAGGGCCAATCGGTGCAGAGGAAAAAAATGGGCATCGGCGGAAAAGGAGTATTCGTGCACGGCCTGGCTGATCTGCCGGAGTGAAGCGTAACGGTAGCCGCCCGAAGCATCGGCAATCCAGTCGCCGGAGGCCAGCTGGGCCTTCAGCCCGGCAATGGACAGCAGAAAAAAGGCAGTGAGGCCCAGCCATCGCATCCTGCCGGCCCTATTCATAACCTTCCTGGTGCTGGCCAGGCCATGCCCGGCCGTCCAGCTCTTCCAGCTCATCCGCCTCGCCGGCCTGCGGGCTGTGCAGGTTGCGCAGATATGTTTCGAGGAAACCCGAAAGCACTTCGAGCCCCCAGTCGAACTTCTGGTTGTTGTTGATCACCAGGTCGGCCTCGTCCATATAAGGTTTGATGTAGCGCTCGAAAGTGGGCAGAACATGGTGCTCGTAGCGGTACAGTACATCTTCGATCGGATAGTTGCGCTCCACCTGGTCGCGCTTGATCCTGCGGATCACTTTGAGGTTCTCCTTGGCGTGCAGGAACACCTTGAGGTCGAGCAGGTTGCGGATCTTTTTGAAGTGGAAAACGAAAATGCCTTCAACCAGCAGGATCGGCGCCGGCTCGAAGGTGAGGAAACGCGGCGTGGCATTATCGTTGTTGAAGGTGTACTCCTGCCGCTGCACGGCCTCGCCGCTCATCAGCTTTTTGACATCCCGCACAAAAGCCTTCTTGTCGATGGAATGGGGCAGGTCGAAGTTGTGTATCCCTTTTTCATCACAGTACTGCTCATCTCTCGGGCGGTAGTAATCGTCCTGGGAGAGGATGCAGAGCTCTTCCTTGGTAAATCGCTCGTGTAGTTTTCGTATGAAGGTGGTCTTACCGGAACCGCTGCCCCCGGTAACGCCAACGATCAGTGGTTTCATAAATGGCCGCTGCTGGTTTACACAAAGTTAGTTCAGTTTTCCGAAATATCGGAATTTTGGAAAAGGGAAGCGGTTGCCTTTAACCCGCAAAAGTTTACTACATTTGAGCGGTACTGACAAAACAGAAAACCATGGAGTTTTTTACAGGGCTTTTGCGCGGAATGCTGGGCATCGTCGTCATGCTGGGCGTTTGTTACCTGCTTAGCAACAACCGCCGGAACATAAACTGGAAGCTGGTAGGCATGGGCATGGCGCTGCAGTTTATACTGGCTATCGCCATCCTGCGCGTGCCGGTGGTCAAGAAACTGTTCGACTTCATCGCCAGCTTTTTTGTCGTAGTGCTCGACTTCACCGAAGCCGGCGCCAATTTCGTGCTCGGCTCCTGGCCCGACGTCACTCAGGTGACCGACGGCGCCGGCGCATTGGTGACCGTAGGTTATATCTTCGCTTTTAAGGTTTTACCCACCATCATCTTTTTCTCGGCGCTGTCGTCCGTGCTGTATTATCTGGGCATCCTGCAGCTGATCATCAAGGGCTTTGCCTGGGTGATGACGCGCACCATGAAGCTGACGGGCGCTGAAAGCCTGGCAGCAGCGGCCAATGTGTTTATCGGGCAAACCGAGGCGCCGCTGGTCATCAAACCGTACCTGGAAAACATGTCCCGCTCCGAGATCATGTGCCTGATGACGGGCGGCATGGCCACCATCGCCGGCGGCGTGTTCGCCGCTTATGTCGGCTTCCTCGGCGGCGACGACCCTGCCTCCCGGCAGATGTTCGCCACGCACCTGCTCACGGCTTCCATCATCTCCGCTCCGGCGGCGATCGTGGCGGCGAAGATGCTCTTTCCCGAAACCCGCGAGATCGACATGGAGCACCAGAAGCTGGACATCCCCCGGCAGGATGTGGGCAACAACCTGCTGGACGCCATCTCGCGCGGCACCACCGACGGCCTGAGGCTGGCGGTCAACGTAGGCGCCATGCTGCTGGTCTTTACCGCTTTCATTTCCATGCTCAACTACATCCTCCAGAACGGCGTAGGCTCCTGGACGGGCCTCAACGACCTCGTGGTGCAGAAAACGGGGGGGCGGTTCGACGGTTTCAACATGCAGTACCTGCTGGGCATCATCTTCGCGCCTTTTGCCTGGGTGCTGGGCGTTCATTCGCAGGATATCCTCCTGGTGGGCCAGTTACTCGGCCTGAAAACCACGCTCAACGAATTTTTCGCTTACGCGGAACTGCAGAAGCTGGAAACCGCCATGTCGTATAAATCCCTGATCATTTCCACGTACGCCCTGTGCGGCTTTGCGAACTTCGCCTCCATCGGCATACAGATCGGCGGAATCGGCGCTATCGCCCCGGGCCAGCGCACCGCGCTCACCGAGCTGGGCATTAAAGCCCTCATCGGGGGTACCGTGGCTTGTTTCCTCACGGCGGCCATAGCGGGTATTTTGGTATAAGGGCGGCCTCCAAACAAGCTCTTAGGCCGACACCTCCGCCACCACCCGTTCGATCTGCTTACGGTGGCGCTCGAAATGGCCATCGAAAAAGCGGGCCATGCCTTCCAGGCTCATCCGCCCGGCAAAGGGATGGCGGTAGACGGACTTACTGTATAATCCCTCGGGTAGCCCTGCCAGATAATCCTGCATGTCTTTGCGGCTGGCCTTCCAGCGCTGCGCCGCTTCCCGGAAGTCCGACCGCTCGGGCAGCACATCATCCCCTACCCCTTTCGGCGCCTTGAACTTTAGCGGCAGCCCCAGGTAGAAGCGCAGCAGGAACTGCCGTACCCAGCTTTGCATCCCGGCGTCCTGCAGCTTCGGATCGAAGCTCAGTTTCTTTTTCACATACCGCAATGAGCCTTCCTCGGCCAGCATCAGGTGGTGCATCACCTGCATTACCGACCAGCCGCCGTCGGCAGGCCTGCGGTTGAGTACGTCGTTGTCGAAAGCCGACAGCTGGCCCAGCAATTCTTCTAAATCGCGGTCCATCTTCTGAAGGCATTGGGTGAGGGAGGGTGTCATGGTTGATGGTTGATGGTTCTAAATACATGTTTCAAAGGCAATGATATATGTCATCAGGCGTAGTGCTAACTTGGAATATATTTAAAAGAGCATTGCGGATAAAACAAGGCCTTGGCATATACGCCATGTGAATATCCCCTACCAAATCCTTTTTCAAGATTAGCATCGTCATTTTATATGTTTCGGTATGGGATGATGGCCTTTCCATGATAACATACAAAACAAAGGTATATGAAAATTATATGGAAAATTATTGCGATTATGGTTTTCTTACCTGTTCTGTTGGCGGGGACGTGGCCGTATACTTTTCAAGTGAGAACCTCGCGCAACTGGCATTATTGGCCAGGTTTAACCCGGACGGCACTTTGGATGAAACGTATGGTGACGAGGGGATTGAGTATTACGCCTTCAAATACCCCGGAGACGGCCCAGTAGATTCTTATCTCCGGTTTGTGGCCGTCACTGAAGACGGCAAGATCATGGCCGGCGGTGGAAGTATATTAAATACGCCGTATGCCCCTGGCCGGCCGGCTGTCATCAGGGTATTGCCTAACGGCATGTATGATAATTCCTTAGGGGGTACGGGGGTGCTGGTGTTAACGGATTCTATTTACTGGAGAGGGTTCATGGAAAAAATAGTTATAAATGACGACAACTCCTTTTATGCAGTATCAACCGCTGTGGCTCAATTTGGGAAAAATCATCAGATCCTCTACAAAATCAATAACAACGGAACCTTTGATGCCAGCTTCGGCGAGCAAGGCCTCAAGGTCATTCAAGACCCTTTGGCCAATAACGATTGGGCCTCCAACTCGTTGATGATACACCCCTCAGGCGGCTTGTGGATCATAGGCCAAAATGGGCCCGGAGCGATATGGTCGGCCCGTTGCTCGGAAACGACTGGCGAGCCCATCAACAGTTACGGAGAGAATGGATTTATGCATGCGTACCCTAACCCTTTGGGCAGTATTTCGGTGGCAGCAGCAGCATTGCACGGCGAGGTAGTCAATGTGGTATATACCTCGCTTGGCCGAAGGATCGGCATGACCAGGATCGAGCCCAATGGCCAGATCGACGGAGCCTTTGGACATTCATACCTCGAATTGCAAGATGCCAGCCAAGGCTTTATTGAATTGTCTGTTAATGATTTTATCCAATCGGATGAAGGCCGGTTTGTTCTGGTAGGGAAGGGCCGCTATCCTTCCACCGCTCATTGGGAAACCACCGTAGTTGCGTTTAAGAACAACCCAGAGATCATTTCTGCCGCAGAACCTGAGCCTCATTCTCCCGGCGCCAGGCTCGGACAGGTATATCCAAACCCTTGCCGAAGCAACTGCATGGTCTCACTGGTACTATTTGAAAGAAGCTATACCCGCGTCGAACTGTTTAGCCTTTCAGGGAAGAGCGCCGGAGATATTTATAGCGGCTTTCTGCCATCCGGACAACATTTGCTTGACTTGAACGAAGGCATTGGCCGCCATCCGTTCCATCAAGGTATGTATTTCCTCCGCGTATCGGTAACCCACGGGAATGCTACGGAAGCGTTTCAGCGAAAACTCGTCATACAATAGGGCCGACGGCGAGGGTAGCCTTTCCTCTCAGGCACGAATTACAGCTGTCGAAGGCCGGCTGGTTGCACCGGGCTTCGCCGCTAAGAGCTTGTTTGGAGGCCAGCCTTTGAGCTGCAAAGGCTGGCCTCCAAACAAGCTCTAAAGCATACTGATCACAGCCCCCCTTGCGCCAGCATAAAGCCTACGCGCATCAGCGCCACCTGCGAGAGCACGTCGGTGATCTGGCCGTTGAACACCATTTCGAGGGCTTCGGCGAAAGGCAGCTTGCGGACGGCCAGTTCTTCTGTCTCTTCGGGTTCAGCTTCTCCGAAGGACAGGCCCTGGGCCACGAAAACCAAACCGGCCTCGTCGGTTACCGAATTCGAGGTATGCAGGCCGAGTATTTTTGTCCACCGGGCGGCGTGGATGCCGGTCTCTTCAGCCAGCTCCCGCTTGGCGGCTTCCAGAGGGCCGCTGCCAAGCGGGCAACCGCCTTCGGGGATCTCCCAGGAATACTCGTCCAGCGTGTAGCGGTACTGCCCGACGAGCCAGGTGTTGAGCGCTTCGTCCAGCGGTACGACGCCTATGGCGATGTTCTTGAAGTGCACCACACCATATATCCCGTCTGTTCCGGCAGGCGTGATGACCTCTCGGTGGGTGATCTGTATCCAGGGGTTGTCGTAGGCGATCCGGGAGGAGCGCGTTTTCCAGGGGTTTTTCATAGAGCTTGGTGTCAAAGGGTGTAACCTTGGCTCACAGGGCGGCGGCCTCCAAACAAACGCTTAGTCCTATTGCGGAGGAAGGAGGCTGCCCCAGTGCTGAGCCGGCGCAGGGCCCATTTCGAGTACCAGCCTGCCGCCTTTCACGATATCTGCGTAGTTGATCCGGGCTTCTTCCAGTGGCTTTCCATTGAAAGTTGCCGACTGCACGTATACGTTTTCAGGGCTGTTGTTATGGGTTTCAATAACAAACGACTCTCCGCCTGCATATTCCGGGTTCAGGGCTATCGTGATACGGCCGAATATCGGGCTGCCGATCTGCATTTGGGGTGTTTTGTCCGACAGCCCTTTCACATCGAACAGGCCTATGGCGGCCATGACGTACCAGGCGCCCAGCTGGCCCTGGTCCTCATCCTGGCCGTAGCCGTAGCCGTGGATGCCGTCTGTGCCGTAAAATTCGTCGCAGATGGCGCGCGTCCACTTCTGAGTAAGCCAGGGCTTGCCGGAGTGGTTGAACAGCCACGAGATGTGCAGGCTGGGCTGGTTGCCGTGGTTATAGATAGAAGCCACTCCCGCGAACGCATTGACCTCCTTGCCCCCGCCGAACGCGGTTTCCTGTGCCTGGGTAAACACGGAATCCAGGCGGTTGTTGAATTCTTCCGCTCCCATCAGCGCTACCAGGCTTTCGGGATCGTGGGGCACGTAGAAGGTATATTGCCAGGCGTTGCCTTCCTGAAAGCCGCGCCAGGCCTCGAAAGGATCGAAGTTTTCCACGAAAGTGCCGTCTGCGTACCGGGGGCGTACGAAGCCGGTAGTAGCATCGTAAGAGGCCTGCCAGTAGCCCGCCATGTCCATCAGGCGTTTATAGTCATCTGCTTTGCCCAGCTGCCCGGCCATCTGTGCTACGGCATAGGCGCCGAAGGCATATTCCAGGCTGCGGGATACGCAGAACTTGTCGCCGGCCTCGCCGGCCTCCCAGGTGTCGACGAAGGGGACGAAGCCTTTTTCCACAAAACCCCGCATATCGAGCTTGCCGGCGCCCGGAGGCCTGTTGCGCCATTCCAGTTCGTTCTTCAGCGCCGCTTCGTAAGCCAGGTTCACATCGTAGTTCCGGATGCCGCAGTTGTAGGCCGCGGCGATAACCAGGCCAACGAAGTTGGTGCCCACGCCCGAGACGTATTTGCTGTTGGCCAGGCCATCGCCCAGCCAGCCGGCATCCTGGTACACCCGTAGGTGTGTTTGCACGAAATCGTTATAATAGTCAGGCCAGGCCAGGGCCCATAGCTGGGTAAGGTTCCAGTAGCCGCCCCAGATGGCGTCGGTATTGTAAATGTCGTATAATGGGCGGCCCTGGCCGTCGAGAGGGAGCTGCCCTGTCGAGCCGTCGTTGCGGGGGTAAGCGCCGTTGACATCATCGTACCTTCCGCGGCCCAGCAGCGCATGGTACAGGCCGGTATAGAATTTCACCCGGTCTGCTTCCCTGCCTCCTTCAACCAGTATCTTGCCCAGCTCTTTTTTCCATTCCTCCTGTGCTTCCGCTTTCACGGCGTCAAAATCCTTGCCCGGCGCCTCCGCCTCGAAATTGAGACGGGCGTTTTCGGTAGAAGTGAAGGAAATGGCCACCTTCAGCTCAACGCTTTCCGCCTCGTCAGATCGGAAAGTGAAATAGGCCCCCGCTCCTACTCCACTGGCCTGCGGCTGGCCTGCAAAGATGGAATCCCTGCGAAAAGTACCCACAGCATCCGCCGGACGGCTGAGCTGCGCGTAAAAGTAAACAGGCAGGCGGGTGTCCTCGACGGAGTGATTGTGCCCCACATAATAAGGAGCAGTAACGACCATACCTTCCACTTCCCTGTTATTTAGCACCTTCACGCTGGCGTCCAGGATGGGGCCGCTCTCGCCCTGTACGTTGCCGATATCGAAAAGGATGTTGCACTGCGCATGAGCCGGAAAGGCGTAACGGTGGAAGCCCACCCTTGGGGTTGCCGTCAGCTCGGCAGTGATATCGTAGTCTTTGAGGCGAACCTTGTAATACCCTGGTTGCGCCAGCTCTTCGCCCTTATCAAAGCGCGAACGGTAACCGCTGTCCGGCTTATCCAGCTCGCCGGGTACCGTAACCAGCTCGCCGGTAGTGGGCATAGTGATAATACCGCCCACCTGGAATTCGCGCGCATGGGAAAAGCCTTCGATGGAAGTGTGGCGCTCGTCGTAACCCACGGCCTCCCAGCCCGATTTATTGCCATAATGCGCATCGGTAGTGGGGCCCAGCTTCGCCATGCCAAAGGGGCGGGCGGCGGGAGTGTAGAAAAACCAACGGCTATGGGCGGTGCCGATGTTGGGGTTGACGTAAGGGATCGGGTCAAAGCCTGTAGCCGTTTCGGGTGCAGTTTCAGGCTTACAACTTACCAGAACAGATATAACGGAAAGCAGCGTAAAGAAAGGTGCCAACGCTTTAGAGCTTGTTTGGAGGCCGCTTTTGATAGCGAAAAGCGGCAATTTTTTGGTGAGACAAGGCGTCTTTTTGAAGAGCGTACCCAAAGGTACGGTCAAAAAAAGCAACGCAGTATCACCGAAAAAGTGACTTTTGCAGCTCAAAGGGTGGCCTCCAAACAAGCTCTTAGCCATGGTTTGATCTTTGACGTTTGTTAAGTAATCGTAACTATTTAGCATGCGGCCTAAAATGCTCCTGAAGCAAAATTTTGTAGGATTTTTTATTGTCTAACCCCTTCTCATTCCCCTTGAAAGGGGAAGGGCGGATTACAAAATTTTGCTTCAGGGCGTAAATTACCATGATGCTGAATAGTTACAAGTAATCCTCAAAAAACAGGGCCCGGCGATGAACATCACTGCTTCAAATACTTATCCAGAAAAGCGAACACCCGGCCCAGGTTATCGGCTGTCACAAAGGCCGGGCCGCCGTGGCCGGTTGCCGGGAACAGCTCCAGCGCCACCTTTTCGAACCCGAGCACCGCACCCAGCTTGCGCGCCAGCAGCACCGACCCCTGGTAAGGCACCAGATTGTCTTCCAAACCATGCTGGATCAGAAAAGGAGGGCTGTCGGCAGAGACATAGGTTTCGGGGTTGGCGGCGCGCACGAGCGCGGGGGCGTCTTCGAGGTTCTTTCCGATGAGCTCCGACTCCGGCGAATCGGGCGCCGAATGGATCATAGGGTTGGGTACAGCGCTTTCCCGCAGCTGTTCATCCATCTTCAGAAAGTCAGTTGGCCCGAACCAGTCTACAACGGCCTGTACGCGGCTGGACATACCGGAGTGGCCCAGCGACAGATCCTCCAGCGATGGCTCTGCTCCCGAAACGCCGAGCATAGCGGAGAGGTGCCCGCCAGCAGACCCTCCCCAGGCAGCTATCCTGCCGGGATCCAGCTGGTATTCGGCAGCATGAGCTCTTACCCATCGCACCGCGGCCTTGCAGTCCTGAACCTGAGCAGGCCACAGCGCTTCACCGCTGAGGCGGTAGTTGATGGAAACAACGGCATAACCCCGTTTCAGCCCTTCGAGCATAGGCGCCACCTGCCCGTCCCTTTTATCGCCCATTTTGAAGGCGCCGCCGTGGATAGACAGGATGACGGGAAAAGGCCCGGCCCCTTCTTCAGGCAGGTAAATATCCAGTTTCTGGGCGGCGGATACATCCGCATAGGGGATATCCAAAAATTTGTTCTGAATACCCGACACATCAACTGATCTGGCCTGAGCGTAAGCTGCCCAGGGGGCAATAACGGCGAACAGACAAAACCATGCGTGTTTCATACATTCGATTTTGAGTTTTTCGTGTCACACAAGGGCTTCCGAAGCAGCCTATTTATTCCTCCACCGTTCCAGCTTTGGGATGCCTTTGGTAAAAAAGCCGGCGAGAAACCCGGGAAATCCCATCTCCTTCATCTTTCCCTTTACGAATTCCTGCATTTGAGCGGCATCCCAGTCCGGGTTCATGAATTGCCCGTCCTCATAACAGTAGGCGCAATACCTGTCGCTCTTCGTCCCGTCGGCATTCGTTCCTCCGCCGTTGGGCGACCTTTTCAATGGCATTCCGCAGCTTTGGCAGTTTTTATAGGCCTGTGCCATAGTTCATGATTTGGTGAGACATTTTGCAATGCCTCCAAAAATAACAAAACTTACATTCTTATCCGTTTTTCTGGCGTAAGCTGTTCTGTTGTTTTACCGGAGCGCATATCGCTGTTTCGCGTATATTTGTAGAGTTCTTGATCAAAGGTTACCCACCTCTGAGCGAAGGCCCTGGCAAAAAAAAATGGCTTGATGAACACCTACACCCAACAACGCCCAATGCCGGCCAGTACGCCGGCCCCGAAGCAGCTTACCCATTTCTTTCTATTTCTGCTATTGTTGCTGTCCATTTGCAGGCCGGCCCTGGCCCAGAAGCAAGGCCAGGCCCTCGTCGATTCTCTGCTGGCCGAACTGCCAAAAACGGCAGAGGACTCCAGCCGCGCCCGGCTTCTGGCCTCCATTAGCTACGAATGCATCGATTTCGATACTGATAAAAGCCTGGAATATGCCCGGCAGGCACTGGCCCTTTCAGAAAAAACAGGATGGAAAGAAGGGATTGCTTTTTCGAAGGAAAAGGCCGGGCGCGCCCTTTGGCGTATGGGCAATTTTGATGAAGCATTGAAACTCCATTTCGAGGCGCTTGAACTATGGAAAGAACTGGGCTCAAAAGAAAAAATAGCTTTGAGCTATATCCTGATCGGACAGGATTATGCCGATTGGGGACATTACCCCGAAGCGCTGG
>JACJYE010000015.1 GCA_020636255.1 Lewinellaceae bacterium | reverse complement strand
TTCTTCGACCTGATCTTTTTCGATGCTGATATCAGGGCCCTTCACCGGGATAAACTGGAGGAACAAGCTATGCAGATCAAAAAACGGTATGATGCCGAAGCTGCGCCACTCTCTGAAAAGATTGGTAACCGGGAAGCGCGGCAAGCAGCGCTCCGCGACTCCATCCTCCTATGGGAAGGACTGAACATCAGGGAGCTTCACGGAACGGATGGAAGCAAAGTGCCTGGCCCGGGCGACATATACAAAGCCCAGCAGCCCCACATCAAGCAGTTGGTTGCCAGCGCTGAAAACGAAATAACGGATATGAACCTTGAGATCGAAGAATTGGAAAAAAGCATAACTGGTATCAAAGCCAAAGAGAAAGCGGAGACGGCTGCCCTGCCTACTTATGAAAGTACGGGCTTCGCCTACCGTCTGAACCTGCTCCATGCCAAATTCACCGAAGACAGCAACTGGGCAATCAAACTCGTGTCCTGTTGTTATTTCTTCTTTTTCGCTTTTTTCGATGGCTTGCTGCTACTCCCGGCAGTAGCGATGCCTTTCGAGGAATACCACAAACGCGCCAGGGAAGTCATCGAGCACGAAGGCTTGCTTTTCCAATTCCGGCAGGCGCAATTCTATCAATTGCAAACGGCTGAGATCCAAAAGGAGATCGAGGCCAAACTAGTGGCCCTACAGTACGAAGCAGGCCGCGACGCAGCCAGGGAAGCCCTCGAAGATATCGAACAGCAACTGGCACAGGAATTAAAGTTGATCGAGGCCCTTCAGCAGGAAGAAAAAAGCCTGGGCCGCCGGCTGGAGCGGGACTTTGAAAGGATGGCCCAGGTTGCTCTGCTTAAATCGATGGACCGCCTGGAGGCGTTGTTCGCATCGAAAGTATAATGGTATTGGGGTTTTAGAGACGTTTGGGGGCGCCCTGGAACCTCTTCTTACTGTGCAAACACCTCAAAGCTGCCCAGGAAGATGGCGTCACTCTCTCCGAGGCCCAGGTTATCAAACTGGGCATCATGCTGCGCCCCCTGGTGCAAAGCCAACACGGCGCGTTCATCGATGTCCTATTTGACAACCGCCGCGTTCTGGCGCCCACCTATGACAACCTGCTGCGCTGGGCGGAGCAGCCGGGGAATTATGATTTGCAGGTAGGATACGGAGAAGAAGGAGGCGCCAACGAGAGCCAGGGCGCCGAAGAAGGCGTCGGTGTTTGGGGTGGTTGGGTGGTAGGATTTCTAAAGTCAATTACTGGAGATGCGATCAAATGCGAATAAAGGCTGCCCTCTTGCCGTTAACGCAAGGGGCAGTCTTTATGCTTGAATTCGCTCCAACCACAGATCCCTTTTTCAGGTAGTTGTCCACATACATCCAAGGATATTTGGAGAGGTAGGATCCGGAGCTACAGAGCCAAACCCCCATAGATGATCTGAAGTGGGGCTGGTGACGCCCGATCGTTGTGCCCACATGGCACCAACCCAAATAGTTGGCCCAAATGGCGCTTTTTCGCAGTTACCTGAAGGTTGGATGTCCTGAGCTGTTCTAAACCAGGCATTGATCAAGGTCTTGCCTTCTTTAGCATATTGCACTACCCGTCTCCCTTCATCCTCATTATCGAAGGTAACGGCTCCGTATCCCATGAGCAAATGCAGGCCGTCAAAGGCCCCATCCCAGCGATTAAGGACGTTTCCACCACCAGCAGATAAAATATCATCTTCAAGTGGCCCGCATGCTGCAATGATCAACCATTCAAGGTCCTGTTGGCCCCATCGGTCACCGGGCGTTTGGGGAGTGCTGCCCACCTGGGAAAAATCAAGCCAGTTGGTGCTGCAGTTCCCCGGGTTAACAAGCATCCATTTGTTGCCGTCTGCATGACCGGTATAAAAAACGAAATCCGCAGCATCTACCCAGGTATCGTCTTCTGCCTTCCAGTCAGACCCCCATGCATTGCAATTCCCCCAGTTAAAATTAATATTCCAGCCGATAGCCTGTAGTTCGTCGACGAAGCCCTGGGCATTATTCTTACTCCCTGATAATCCTCCTAACGTCCCGATCCAGGAGGTTCCTGCTTCATAGGGGCTGATTGTGAATAAACCTCGCTTTGTATTGATCGAATCCCACTTTAGGGTAGTTTGGGGTATTGTACGGACTGCTTGATCCAGATTTTCCTGGATTTCTGGCCCAAACTCGGAAGCTGGCAATGTGATGATCCGCAGTGGAAACTTTTCCTCATCAGATACCCCCGTTGCACGGTAAGCCCAGACGGGATAAAGGAATTGTCTGCCAGACGGGTCGGTGAACTGCTTGTATGCCAGCTCTGCGCTATAATCTGCAATCCTGATGTTCTTGGTCAGGGCTCTAAATTGTTTGTCTGCTTCCTGACGCGGAATGAAGGCTGCCTGGAAATCTCCTTTGCTAAGAGCTTTCCATCGGCCGTTATAGCCGATCAATTTACCCTGATCGCCAAATGTCAAACCGAACTTCCCAAAGCCATCACAGATCGGGACCTTGATAAAGGATCCAGAATCTGGATCCTTTATTTTAAAATTCACATTATAGGAGACCCGTTGATCCAACTGCACGTTTTGCCGTTCACCCTTTTCTTTTGACAGCAATGCCATAAAGGTGCCTCCTTTGGCATTTACCGCAATTGAAAACTTGTCATCATCAAGTTCTGGAAGGAGCCCCAGTTTTTTAATATAATCATCAGCTAGTTCCAGGACTTGTTTGTCATCAAGCAGTTTGGGCCTGCATGCGGGGTTCCATAATTCAGCTTGGTCTCCTGACCAAATGTTTCCCTCTGTTTCATTAATGTCCAATTCTCTTGAAAATGATTTGAGCACAACCCGGTCCTTAGATCTCTCCATGGAATAGCTTTCCATTTCCAATCCATTTCTGAGAAATCTCTCAATGTGTTCAAATCGATACTCGGCTAGGCCTAGCCGGTAAATAGGTAAGGTTTTCATTTCAAATGATTTTTGGTTTCAAAAAAAAATCTGTGGTAAAGTATTAATTATAGGACCATCTCACACATCTCAAATTTTTCTAGTTATAACCGCTGAAAAGCCTCCTTCAACTCCCCTTCCTCCAATAAGCTCCATATTACATGTTCAATTGTCTCCCTGGAGCAGTCCCTGACCAACACCATCCGCTTGCTCTAAAAATATGTCCCGTTCAAAAACTCCCCACTTTTCAAATTCCGGCGGCGCAATTCCGCCAAACTGTCAAAGGGTAAAAAGGAGGCATGATATTTTTCCCCGTTCTTCAAGGTTACGATCACATCTGTTACTTCCTGCTCGTCGGAATTTCTGCCCGGCTCATCCCTTTCATTGGAAATATAGATCTTGTCAATGGTTGAGCTCATTGGCTTAGGGTGTAAGGTGATCGTTCCCACCAAGTTATGCCCTCATCCACTACCGTCAAATAGTCGTCGGTTGAGCGTCAAGGATCAGTGAACGAACTGACGCTTTGGGGTATCGAACGGGAAATTCACAACCGTTCGATAAGCTTAATAAAAGCCCCCTTCATACGCTTGGCCACAGGGACACAAGCCCCATCTAACATATAGATAGAGCCTTCCTTATGGTAGCGTTTGACGTGCTGAAGATTGATCAGATAAGCCCGGTGGGGAGAGAAAAAGCCATAGGGTTCAAGTAATTTCCGGAACACCCCCAGGTTATAAGCGCTCACGATATCCGATTTACCCCGGGTCACCACCCGCGTACACTTTTGCAGGGCTTCACAGCGCAGTATCTCATTCACCACCAGAAATTCATAGCCTTCAATAGTGGGAATGCCGACCGAATTTTCCTGCAGCCTTCGTTGCATCACGCTTTTGATAAACCGCCTATTCTGACGAAGCTCCTCCCGCTCTTGAATCCGCTGTAGCGCATACTGAACGATCAGCACCAGGGACTCGGGTAGTACGGGCTTCATGAGATAGCCCGTAATGACATTCTGCATGGTTTCCATCAACCTAATCTCTGAGCCGGATAAGATAATCGTCTCGAAATCGGGCTGACACCAATTCCCGAATGGAGGGCACCGGAAGTCCCGCCAAAGCTGCAGGTCGAAGAAGATGATATCGGGGCGCGTTTCCTGGATTCTAGCGGCAGCTAAAGCCAGGTCAGTAGCCACGCCTTTTACTTCTTACTCTGGGAAATGATACAGCAATTGCGATTCCAGATGCCGGGCAGTTTCCGCTTCAGTGTCTACGAAATAAACGCTGAAGCCGGAGTCTACATTGGGGGGTAAGTGGCTTTTCATAGAGGGGGCTTTAGGTTATAATCAAGGCAATCCAATCAGAGACTGCTATGATTTACGTGGATAAAATTATGGGTGTTTTGCATTGATGTGTTTGTACAAATCTTTCATCTATTAGTACAAATCTTTCAAAACAGTGGGAAAGAACAGCCAGCAATATCCCACAATCGATAGGTAGGACTCTGCAGGGCAATGTTAACTGAGATGGTTACAGCCCTTCCTTCAGCACTCTCCATGCTTTTGGACTAACTCCAAAAAGCTTTTTAAACCGCCGGGGAAACTCCCCCAGGGAATTATGATTTGCAGGGGTAGATACGAAAAGAAGGAGTTGACGGTGAAGGCCAGAGCGCCGAAGAAGGCGTCGGTGCTTGGGGTGGTTGGGTGGTGGGAGGCTATCCTGAAAAAAAATCTAAATAGCCAAATTGTCAAATCCGACTACGCTAAAGCTTCGTCAGATAGAGTAGTCAAGTCCTGCACGCAACGACAGGCTAGCCCAGCCGCCTTATCGTAGTCGTCGCGGAGCAGCCTGCCGTCGAAGCGGTTGAAGCCGTAGATCCACGCGTAGTCCGAACCGTTCTCTGAAGCGCTCCAGTAGTAGCCGCCGTCGCCAAGGTAGCCGAAGCTGCCACTGGTGCTCCGGTAGCCGCCAAGAAGCGCGAAAAAGCCAGTACTGCCACCTTCTAATAACGCATTGTACGATTTTTTGGGGTCGCCAATATCCTTGCCTGAAGGCCAATCATAATATCCCCCAAATTCCATTGCCAGTGCTTTCCACTCCTCATCCGTCGGTAACCGCCAGCCCGGCGGGCAGGCTTTTTGGGCGGCTTCCCAGGTATACAACCTGCCGTATTTTTCGCCGTTTTTCGGGTCACTATCGTAAAACCAGCAGCCCTCACCTACATCATAGTTCAGGTTTTGCGCCATCCAGCGCAGGCCGTTGAGTTCTACGGTGCGGTAAGACTGGCCGTCGCGGGGGTCGGTGAAGGTATTTGAGTGTTTGGGAAGTGAGAAGTTGGGTGTTTGAGTGCTTGAATGTTTAGATTCAGGCTGAGCGGTGAGGCCTTTTTTCAATTCATCAACACGCTGCCGGACTTCGCGTTTCTGCTTGAGCTGCTCCCCCAATGTCAGAGCATGGCTGATATTTTCCGCTAAAGAAAATTGCTCCGCGTATTCAACAAGGCGGAGGATTTTGGTATTAAGCTGGGCTATACTTTCTTCCGGCAGGCCGTCAATGGCAGCCCAGGCGGTATGCCAGGCGGTAACGGCCTTCCGCAACCTGAACACATACTGCCCCGAATCATCCCCCTTCACATTAAGCGGCTTAAATACAGGCGTCTGCCGCCCCTCCGTCACTTGCTCTACTCTTCTAATGATCTCAGTAGCCAGTTCCTGAATAGGTAAATTATCCTGGCTTCCCTTCAGGTGTTTGAGCAGGGTGGCCGCAAAGGGGCTGTTCTCCCCCGGCTCACCATCCAGTGCCCGTTCTCGGCTGTGGCTGGCAGCCAGGCCCCAGCGGGAGCGCTTGGTTTCATAACCGGGGGTGATGGATTTGTAAGTGGAAAATAGGGCGCCGGAAAAACAGGCGTCTACGATAACGAAGGTGTGGAAGCTTGAGATTGGATCCAGTCGGGATTTGATATCGTAGGTGGAAATAAATTCCCAGTTATGCCCGGGATGAGCGGCCACCGGCGCCCAATAGCCAACGTCGTCTTCGGTTTCTCCGTGGCCGGAAAAGTAAATAACGAGGTTGTCTTCAGCGCTGACTTTTTGTTTTAACTCGTTAAGCCTGCCAAGGATACTGGCGCGGGTAGCCTCAGCATTGAAAAGGGCGGTTATGTTATCCGGCTCGAACTGGTATTTGCGGGTAAGGACATCGATGAACTCCCGGGCATCCTTCACGCAGTTGTTCAGCTTTGGGCAATGAGCATACTCGTCAATGGCGATCACCAGCAGGTGGTTTTTGCACTGGGGAGCATTCTCGCTTTCTGAACCGAAGTCGATGCCTTTCGTTGGGGACGCCACTTGGCTTTTTTTATTTTTTTCAAATATAGTATTTGTTGGGAAAATCCGGGGTTGGTAAACGTTCGTCAAAAAGTATCCATTGCGAGGGCTGAGGCAAGACAAAAAAAAAGCAGGCTTTTCAGCCTGCTTTTGAGCCACCCAGGAGACTCGAACTCCCGACCCACGCATTACGAATGCGTTGCTCTACCAACTGAGCTAGGGTGGCTTGTTTGTTTACCGCTTTCGCCAAAAGCTTCGGCGGGTAGGTTTATCAGGTTCTTACCCTTTCTTGTCGGGGTGAGAGGATTGGCTTCGCCCATCCTTTGGTGGGGTTGCCAAGCCTGAATCAGAGCCTTTCGCCCTGCGGGCTCTGCTTTGCTCGCCTGGCCAGGCCGCGAAAATGCAATTTTCGCCACTGCTCAGGCTCACAAAGCGTGTTGACTACCGTCAAACGGCTCTTACCCTTGTCGGGGTGAGAGGATTCGAACCTCCGACCTCGTCGTCCCGAACGACGCGCGCTAACCGGGCTGCGCTACACCCCGTAACATTAGGCCTTTTTACCTCTTCTGGCATCAGCCTCACCCCCTTTTTTCGGAAGCGATTGCAAAGGTAGATAAACCTATATGGAAAATCAATATCCCGGCAGGTTTTTTTGGGAATTTTCTGCTGTTCCATTTAACCAGGGAATTCCCTACCTTCACTATCAGTAACCATCAAAAAATAAGTTCGACGATTTTGCGATGTGGTGCAGGCTGGAAGCTTTGGATAAGCTGGAAGACAAGCCACATCGCAAAATCTCCATATGAGAACTTGTTTTTTGAACACAGCTTAATAATATTTCTTTATCAATGCTATCCGATCTTTTCTTCAAGCCGGAGCCTGAGAGCCAGTACAGCGCCCTCAACGCAACCCGGATACGCGGCACGCTCGAACGGCTGACACACCGCATCACCGAGCGCTTCCCGGGCTCTGGCCTAAGCCAGGTGAGCGCCGGCCTGCAGGACGTAGCTTCACGTATCGAAAGCCTCTGTATCTGGCTGTCCCACCCCCTTTGGCCCATCCGCGCATTGGCCATACTGGCGGGGCTGGCCGTGCTGGGCATCTTCAGCCTGGCCATCATGATGACCCTGAACGCCGGGCCACAGGCCAGCAGCGTTTCCGACCTGCTCCAGGGGATCGAATCGGCCATCAACGAGATCATCTTTCTCTCCATCGCCCTGTATTTTCTGAGCACCCTCGAAGGCCGCATCAAACGCCGCGCCGCCCTCAAAGCACTACACCGCCTGCGAAGCATCGCCCACGTCGTGGACATGCACCAGCTGTCCAAAGACCCGAACTATGTGCTTACCGAGTCTACGCCTACCGCCTCCTCGCCGGAACGCCAGTTCACTTCTTTCGAACTGGCCCGTTACCTCGATTACTGCTCCGAACTGCTGTCCATCACCAGTAAACTGGCAGCCCTGCACGCTCAATACCTGAACGACCCCGTCGTGCTCAACGCCGTCGACGATGTGGAAGGGCTGGCGCATAGCCTGGCTGCTAAGATCTGGCAGAAGATCATGATCCTGGACCTCGCCGTGCAAAAGCCGGATAGCACACAGCGCAACGACAGCCCCGGTGGGCTTACAACAGCACATTGACCAAATAATACATGCCTACGCCAGACAAATAACCCAGCAGGGCAAGCAGGCTCATGCGTTTGAGGTACCAGAGGAAATCGATCTTGAGTATCCCCATGGTGGCCACGCCGGCCGCCGACCCTATAATGAGTATACTGCCGCCCGTACCGGCACAGTAGGCCAGCAGCTCCCAGAAATCATGGTCGGGCGGAAACGTGGCTAACGGGTACATGCCCATGGCGCCCGCCACCAGCGGCACGTTGTCTACCACGGAAGACAGCAGGCCAATGAGAACGTTGATGATGTATACATTGCCAAAGGCCTTGTCCATGGCCGTTGCCAATTGGGCGAGATACCCTCCGGTTTCCAATGCGGCCACAGCCAGCAGGATGCCCAGAAAAAACAGCACGCTGGGCACGTCGATGCGCCGCAGCACCGCCACGACCTTCTGCTCGCTGCGATGGATCTTCCCCCCGTGCAGATACTCGGTCGTCACCCACAGGACGCCCAGCCCGAATAATATGCCCATAAAGGGCGGCAAATGGGTGTAATTCTTAAAAACGGGCACGAAAAGCAAGGCGCCAACTCCCATAAACAGGATCAGCCGCTGCTCGAACCGCGTTACAGGATGGCTGTTGCCGTTCTCATCGCCGTTTTCGGCCTCGGCAACCGGGCGCTCTACCCTACCCTTGAAATATAACGAGGCCACCCCCAGCGGGACAACCAGGCTGGCCAGGCTGGGCAAAAAGATCTCCCTCATGATGTTCAGGGTGGTCACCTGGCCGCCGATCCACAGCATGATGGTCGTCACGTCGCCAATGGGCGACCACGCGCCGCCTGCATTGGCCGCTACTATGATCATACCGGCAAAGAACCACAGGTCTTCCTTGTCCTTCACCAGCTTGCGCAACAGGGCCGACATCACGATGGCCGTTGTCAGGTTATCGAGCATGGCGGAAAGGAAAAACGTCAGAAAGCTCAACCCCCACAACAGCGCCACCTTGTTGGATGACTTCACCTTGTCGGTGATGATGCTGAACCCGGAATGGGCGTCGATCAGCTCGACGATGGTCATGGCGCTGAGGAGAAAGAAGAGGATGCTGGAAATATCGGAAAGGTGCTCCAGCAGTTTGTCATCTACAAAACTGGCCGCCGCCTCGCCGCCACCGGCCAGTTGCGCGACGAAGCTATGGTCTACTGCCAGCAAAGCCCAGCATAGTACGCCGGCAAGTATGGCAGAAGCAGATTTGTCGAGATGGAGCGGGTGCTCCAATGCGATAAGCGTATATCCGATCAGGAAAACAGCAGGGATGAGCAGGTACATAAGTTATACTATTGCGTCTTTGGAAAAATCCAAGAAATGGACGACAATAGCGCAAAAAGTCATGCCTTGTTCGTAAGTTTTATATTATTCGTGCATCCCTACATGAAGAGGGGGCCTCTTTGAGGTAATGCCCGCTGTGCGGAACACTGCGTTCCTATTCCTTAAGAAGGTGTTAAGAGCCCCGGCTGGCCGGGCATTTGAATCCTGAAATCCTTAAATTTGTTTGCCATAGAGAAAAGCAACAAAATTCTATCAAAGCTAAGTGCCTGGATGAAAGATTTTTTCCTAAACCGCCAATTGGAGAGGATAGAGCGGGAAGCTAATGACGACTTTCGGATGATCTTGTCGTTCGGCGCCCGCTGTTACTCTACCAAAGAGCTGCACCACTTGTTGCAACAACTGGGCACTAAAGTGGAGCGGCTTTCTTATTACAGGCGCATCCTCCTGATCACCGGCGGGGCTACAGCTTTCTGGATCGCACTCAATTTCCTGTTTCAGTCTATCGATTTTCAGGCCGGCATTTACCTGACCCTTAGCCTGGCGCCCGTTTCGATCGCCGCCTTCATCATAGGGACCTTACTGGTCAACCGCAGGTACAGCGCCATCAAACAGGCCCATCAGATCGAACGGATCATCGTCGAAGAGATCGACCGCCGGCGCAAAGACGCATCTATCTTCTAATCTATGGAAAACATCTCCATCAACCTCCAGCGCATAGCCTTTCTCATGATCATCGTGCTGGCAGGCGGATACCTGGCCATCGCCGGCCAGAGCCTTCTGGCTCCCCTGGCCTTTTCGTCCTTGTTCTCCTTCCTGCTGCTGCCGATATGCCGCCGCATCGAGCGCTACATCAGCTACCGCCCAGGGGCTATCCTGCTTTCCATGGCCATAGCGCTTGTACCCGTTGCCGTAGGCATTACATTCTTTTCCTTCCAGTTCTCAACGGTGCTGGTAGAATTGCCGGATATAACCGGTAAGCTTCAGCAGGGGGTGGAACAGATCTTCTTCTGGCTGCAGCAAAGGCTGCACACCGAATCACAGACCCTCGAGGAATGGTTGGGCGACAACCTGACGTCATTCATGGATATGCCCCTACGGATACTGGGCGAAAGCCTGAGCTCTTCTACCTACCTCCTGGGTAGCATCATACTTACTGCCCTGTTTACATTCTTTATGCTCCTGTACCGCACCAGCATCAAGAACTTTTTGCTGGCGCAAATCGTACCGGAAAACAGAGAAGAGGCCAATTTTATCGTCAGGCAGGTCAGAAGGCTGGTCCAGGAATACCTCTACGGCATGCTGCTGGTCATCCTCATTCTGGCCGTGCTGAACAGCTTTGGCCTGTGGCTGATCGGCATCAAATATGCGGCGTTCTGGGGTTCGCTGGCGGCCTGCCTGGCCATCATACCCTATATCGGCACGACACTCGGCGGGCTGCTGCCTTTCGTATACGCTCTGGCCACTACCGGCACCCTGTGGCAACCGGCAGCCGTCGTCCTGCTGTATACTTCCGTACAAACGCTGGAGGGCAATTTTATCACGCCCAAGGTGGTGGGAAACAGCGTCAGCATCAATCCACTGGCCGCTATCCTTTCTCTGTTCCTCGGCGGGCTGATGTGGGGTATCGCCGGGCTCATCCTCGCTCTGCCGGTGGCGGCAGTGGTAAAAGTGATCTTCGAGCACATCACCCCACTGAAACCCGTCAGCGAACTGCTCAGCAGCGGGTTGTACCGCAACAGCGGAAAATTCCTGGAAGAATATGACGAAGATAAATACCGGATCGGCAGTTATTTTCGGGAAAATAATGAAAAAAGGTAAGAGCTTGTGTGTGTAAAGGCCAGCCTATTCGTACAGGGCCCTGATCTTTGCTTTCAGCTTCTTTCTGGCGAGGAAAATGCGGCTCTTGACCGTTCCGACCGGAATGTCGAGTACCTCTGCTATCTCTTTGTATTCGTATCCCCGGTAGAACAGTAAAAAGGGAATACTGTATATGTCGCTCAGTTCGGCGAACAGGCGGTTGTATTCCTGCATGCGAATGTTCAACTCACCCTGATTGGGGATCAGCACCTTGTCCTCTACAGCAAAAAGAAAACTGTCGACGGGCTCATTGACCTTTCGCCTGCGCTTTGCTTTCCGGTATTGGTTAATGAAGGTATTGCGCATAATGGTCGACAACCAGCTCTTAAAATTAGTGCCGATCGTGAATTTGTCGATATTCTTGTATGCCCTGAAAGCGGTTTCCTGGACGAGGTCACGCGCATCATCCGGGTTCTTGGTCAGGCTCAGGGCAAAGGCGAACAGTAGGTTTTCAAGATGGCTAAACTTCCTGCTAAATTCTAAGGGTGGCATAAAGGTAGGCTTTGGGCCCAATGCTAATCAGCTTTAAGTGTTAGGCGCAGACAGATTGAGCGTGTTTACAGGCACATTCACCCATTACAATAAAATTGAACCAAAATAGTTCAACAAAAACAATATTATTTCTCCTTCTGTCTTACTGATGAAAAGCCCTGGCGCCACAAAAAAAACGCTGAAAAATAAGAGGCCTGGCGGATAAATTTGGAAGAAAACGAACTTGCTGGCGTTTATTTTCGTTCAAAAAATAGAAGCTCCAATGTTCCTGCCTATGAAGAACACACTTTACATGACATATCCAATTTCCAAACATTAAAATCTTATTACTCCATGAAAGACAAAACCAGAGAAAGAGTAGCATTAGGATTGGGCCTGATGGCCGGTGCAGCCCTCGGGTACTTCCTCAACAGCGACAAAGGCAGAGCAGTCCGCAAGGACGCCAACGAAAAAATGGTACAATTCGGCGAAGAAGCCAGCGTACGGATCTCCCACCTTACTGATGAAGCAAAAGTAAAGGCTCAGGCCTTTTCCGAAACCATCACCCATGCCGTGGATGAAGGCAAGGAATACCTTACCCACGTCGGTGAAAACTTAAAAAAAAAGTTCAGCAAGGCTGAAGAATCCATTGAAAATGCCAGTGAAGACTTCAAAGCCGGCATGAAGTATGCCTTGCGCAACATCCAGAAAAAAGCCAAAGAACTGGAAAGCACCAATGTAAACGGCAATTAAGCCGGCAAAGCACCAAAAAGGGCAGAAGGGCTATACCTCTCTGCCCTTTTTTTAATGTGCAAGCCCGCCTATAGCAAAAAAGAGATATCTTGAGCTCACGGCCCGTTAGCGGCCCGTTATTACCCTAAACCTCTCCGGCCTATGAAATCATCGGATACCATCATGCAGTCTGCAGGCGAAGCCTACGGTTATGCAAAGTCCTATATCGAACAACAAATCGAATATACCAAACTGGACCTGGCCGAGCGGATATCTATCGCCATTTCTACGGCTGTCTCCACTGTAGTCGTTGCGCTTTTATTCCTCATGGTGCTCGGCTTCCTGTCGCTGGCAGGTGGCTTTTTCCTCGCCCAGCGGCTGGGCTCTCCCGGAAAGGCCTTCCTCATCGTCAGCGGCATATATGCCCTGATAGCTATACTCGCCCTGCTTTTCCGACGCGCGCTGATCACCAACCCCGTGCTCAGCCGGATCATAAAAATATTCTTCGAATGAGCCAACAGAACATTAAGAACCTGGCCACCCTGCGCCGGCGCAAGGAAGAACTGAAACAGGAAATGAAACTCACCCGCCAGGCACTTGAACACAACCTCCAGTATACCCGAATGGGCGTCCAGCGCTACATCATCTATGGGCTGCTCCTGCCGCTCGGGCTACAAAGCCTGTCTAATATCGTTTTCAAACAGGAACATAGCCAGAGCGAAAAACCACAATGGCTGCTGTTCGTCGAACAGATGATAGAAACCATCTCCCATATCTACGAACCGCCTGAAGCGCCAACAGAGGAAGACTGACCGTAGATTGACGTATGTTCATTGTCGGTAATTTTCAATCCCGCACCGCTGGTACCACTTCTGCGACGACAAAAATACTCCCGCCGACGTAGATCAGGTCTTCAGGGGTGGCTTTTCTGCGCGCTGCACGCAGGGCATTGGCCACCGAGGAGTAGGCTTTACCAGAAAGCCCCTGTTCGGCGGCTTTCCTCATCAGCACATCCGCATCCAGCCCACGGGGTATATCGGGCCGGGCGAAATAGTAAACAGCATGGCCGGGCATGTGGCGCAACAAATACGTGGGGTCCTTATCGTTCACCGTTCCCACCACAATATGAAGCCGGCGGCAGGGCATCTGCACCAGCTCTCCCATGGCCAGCTCCATGCCGGCCTCATTGTGCGCACTGTCGCACAGGATCAGCGGTTTTTCTCCCAGTACCTGCCAGCGCCCCAGCAGGCGGGTGAGCTTGCGCAGGCCCGCCAGGCCGCGCACCAGCGCTTCCTCTGGCACTTCCCAGGGCGCAGGCAGCCATTCCAAAGCCTGCAGAACGGACTGCAGGTTGCGGGCCTGGTAGGGCCCATGGGCGTTGAGCTGAAGCGACTCCAGGTATAACACCCCGTCGCGATATACGTCGTAAGTGGTATGCATAGCGGAAGCCTGGCGCCGTTCGGCCAGGAAGTGCTGGTCGGCAAAGACGATCCTGGCATCGCTTTGCCGGGCTTTCTCGAGGAAAACCGGCGCCGTCTCCGGGTGGGTTTCTCCGATCACCACCGGCACGCCCTCCTTGATGATCCCGGCTTTCTCGCCGGCAATAAGCGGCAGGGTATCGCCGAGCAGCGCCATGTGGTCAAAACTGATATTGGTGATAACGCTCAGGCGGGGCCTGATGATGTTGGTGCTGTCGAGACGCCCGCCCAGGCCCACCTCTATCACGGCCGCATCCACGCCTTGCCGGGCGAAGTAGTCAAAGGCCATGGCCACCGTGATCTCAAAAAAGGACGGCTGCACAGACTCGAAAAGCTGCCGGTGGCGGCTGACGAACTCGATGACGTACTTCCTGCTCACATACCGGCCGTCGACCTTGATCCGCTCCCTGAAATCGCGGTAATGGGGAGAGGTATACAAGCCTACCCGATACCCGGCAGCCTGAAGCGCAGCACCCAGCATGTGGGTGACGGAACCCTTGCCGTTCGTGCCCGCAACATGGATGGAGGGAAAACGCTCGTGCGGCTGCCCCAGGGCCTCGCAAAGGGCGATGATATTCGATAGGTCCTTCTTAAATGCCGCCGGCCCGATGCGCTGGTACATGGGCAGCTGGCTGTAGAGGTAATCCAGCGTTTGTCGGTATTGTTCTCGCTCCGTCATGGATGCAAAGCTAATACCCGGGAAGATAGGATCAGAGGATTTGGCGTGGAATTGATGGGCGCTCAGGGAACGGGAATAGTGGGCGTGCTGTCTTGCTGGCTGGCGTATACGACAGCATTATCAGGAATATCCTGGGATCCGGAAGGCGTGCCTGCCATCCAAAGGGGAAGGAAGGAAAGCAGGATGAGCACACACTGCGCGGCAATGCGCCATTTGCGGAACGGTATGTTTGACTGTTTTGGGGCCATGTGGCGTAAACGTTTGAGCGGTGCGTTTCTTTTTAAACGCAGCACATAGAGCGGGGCCACAATGGGCGGGCAGGATTCACATAAGTTTAACCCAAGTGTTAACGGACTAAAAAAAAAACCGGCTTTCAGGTGCGTTACCTGAAAGCCGGTTTTGAAGGGCCTGTCCCCTTCTCCTTATTGCGTCTTGAAGTTAAAGATGATCCAACCGCATTGCTTGTCGACATCACCGGGGCTGAAGTGCCACTTCCTGGCGCTTTCCACCGCCAGGTTCACCAGGCGGCCGGAAGTGACGGTAGAATACGCTTTCTCCGCCTTTTGGCTGAACTTGGCCTCCGTGACGTTGCCGTTTTTATCGATGCATACCCGGACCACTACGGTGCCGGTTTCCGAAGAATTATCCTTGGGCGTGTTCTTGGTCATAACGCCCCTGCCGCCCAGGCCTTCGATCACGCCGGAGCCGGTCGAGATACCGGTAACCTTATCGGCATTGGGGTCGCCGCCGGGGTCGCCCTGGTTGCCGGCCGTACCTGTTTCGCCTTTGCCTTTGCCCAGGCCTTCGAGCCCGAGACTTTTACCGAAATCCGACGCTTCCTGTTGTTTGCGGGCTTCTTCGGCCTTTCGGGCTTCTTCAGCCTTACGCGCCGCTTCGGCAGCAGCCTTCTTCTTAGCATCCTCTTCGCGCTTTTGCTGTTCCTGGCGTTCTTTTTCTTTGCGCAGGGCAACGGCGCTGGGGTCTTCGGTGGTCACGACCGGTTTTTCAGGTTTGGGGTCCGGTTTTGTTTTGGTGGGTTCTTCCACCGGTTGGGATACTTCCTCCTGTTCAACGGGAGCGGCGGGCAGCTCTTCGGCCACAGGCTCGGAAGGGCCGGCGTTTTCATCGCCCTGGCCCTGGTCGGGCAGGCCCAGGTTGACGAGGATGCCTGCCTGGCCCGGAGGTGGGTCGGGGAAAGTCAGCAGCGGCAAAATACCCAACATGACAAGGGCAACGTGAAAGGCCACGCTGACCATCATCCCTCGTTTTTTGTTTTCCGCATCTTTGCGGGTTACGGCGGTATCGTCTGCCATAGTTCTTGCTTTTTTCGTGTCAATACTTTTTAGGCTATCCATTAAAACGGAAAAACCACGCCTAACATTCCCCTCCTTTCGCCTTTATCAATTCCTTAACATTTTGAAAATCAGTCTTTCTCCGTAGCCAGCACGGCATTGATCTTATAACGCATGGCCAGGTCCATAACGGCCACCACATACTCCGTAGGCGTGCCCCGCTCCGGCGAGATGGTCATCGTGGGGTTACTGCTGCTGCGCGCCAGGCGCTGCAGGTCCGTGTCGAGGCTTTCGAGGCTGCGCCTTTTGTTGTTGAAATAATAGTTCCCTCCACTACTGATGGCGACATCATCGATGCGCTGGGTAGAGGGCACGCTGGTGCGGGAACTGCTCGGAAGTTTGAGGTTCAGGGCATTGGGGGCTACCAGGCTGGAGGTCAGCATGAAGAAGATCAGCAACAGAAAGATGATGTCCGTCAGGGACGACATATTGAACTGTGCGCTGACTTTATTGCGTTTTTTGATTCCCATCGCGCTTAGGTTTTGGGTTGGGTGGCAATGATAGCGTTCAGCTTCAGCCGGTTGGCGATCTCCATGACCTGGACCACATCGTCAAAAGGCGTGCCTACTTCCGCCACAATGGTAACGACAGCGTTCTCTTTGTTGCCGGACTTACCCAACTCGATGCGGAGTGCCCGCTCCAGGTCGCGGGAGCCGATCTCGTTGTTGTTGACCGTATATCGCCCACTCTTTTCAATGGTAACGACCATCGAGGTAGGGGCCACGGTCTTGGAATCCGATTTCGGCAGCTCAAAAGGCTGTATCCGGACCAAAGTGGAGGTCAGCATAAAAAAGATCAGCAGCAGAAAGATGATATCCGTCAGGGACGACATGCTGAATTCCGCGCTGACTTTACTTCGCTTTTTTAATCCCATCTCGAATTATTTGTTGTTCGTTACTTGTTATCTGTTATTCGCCAATGGGTATCCGGCCTTTTCAACAGCAGGAACCAATAACGGGCAACCAATAACCAATAACTCCTCCTACGCGGTCGGCTCCTGCAACAGGTCCATGAATTCCACGGTGGTCCGCTCCATTTTAAAAACGACCTTCTCAACGTTGGCCACCAGGATGTTGTACCCGATAAAAGCGCCGATGCCGATGAACAGGCCGAAGGCAGTGGTAAGCAGGGCCTGATAGATACCGCCGGCGAGGACATCGGGGGTAACGTTCTGCTCGGTAGACATGCGGTAAAAGGCCATGATCATACCCGTAACGGTGCCGAAGAACCCGATCATAGGCGCCGCGCCGGCGATACTGGCCAGCGTAGAGAGGTTTTTCTCGAGTTTAAAGACCTCTAGGTTGCCTACGTTCTCGATAGCCGCATCGATATCGCGCAGGGGCTTGCCAATGCGTTGTATGCCTTTTTCCACCATCCGTGCAACGGGAGAATCCGTGGCCTGGCAGAGGGCTTTGGCGCCGGGGATGTTGCCGGACTGAACGTTTACGCGGATGTTGTTGATAAAGCCTTCGTCGACCCGGGCGGCCCGCTTTATGGTCAGGTACCGCTCTATAAAGATGTACAGGGCGATGACAGAAAGGACCAGCAGCACCAGGATGATCAAAATACCGATGGTACCGCTCTGAAGGATGATGTCAAAGAAGCTTTGAGTACCTACGGTGCGCTCGAGCCCTTCCGTTTCCTGAAACAACAATAAGGTTTGCTGTAACATGTATGTTATGGTTTTTAGTTTTGATGTTCCAAACATCTTTGAGTAGCGCGCCGGCCCTCAAAGATAAGCCATTACTGCAATGCGCTGAGCCCACAAGGCCAGGAAAATGCATTGGCCGGGCTAAAATTAAGAAATAATTGTATTTGTTAAAAACAAGCCGCTATTTAGTGCTCCTTTGTAGCTCCAGCTCCACTCCGATCGGGTTATAACGTAACAGGACGGACGGGAATTGTCTGGGCTAAACGCTCCTGCCGCTTATTCTTTTCGGATGTCGAAGACCAAAATGCCTTTATAACTGCCAACCTGCTTGCCGAGATACGGCTGATAACGCTCCTTTTGGAGATAACTGCTATCGTTCACGACGAGGTATTCTGCGCCCCTGGATTGCAGCCAGGCCATATCGAAGTCCGGGCCGTGGAAGGCTTCTGTGAAACCGGGATTGTTCATCAGGTACAGGGTGATGTTGGGGCTGGCGTCGGGCACGCTCACAACGAGGGCCTCCCTGTTGATGCCGATCGAGCGGAGGTAGGGCTCCAGCTCGTACATACCCTGCGGAAGGTGGCTTTGAAACTGGTAGGTGTCGTACCGCAGGCTCTGGACCTTTGCGTTATGTACGATACCCAGCACCGACAAACCGGCCAGCACTATGCCCAAAGCGTACGTATAGGCCTGCCGCCGGGCCTTCAGCCAACGGTACACAAATTCCAGGATCGTGATCAGCAGGAACACGGGGAAGATCAGCTGTGTGACCGCATAGTAATCGTGCATGGGGAAAGCCTTGAACCAAAGCAGCGAATAGGCCAGAGTGCCCAGAAAGAGCAGCAAGGTGGCCCACTTCAGAAAGGGGTTCAGTTTTCGCCACAACAGGGCACAACACAGGCCGAGGGCCACCAGCAGATAAGTCCATACAGGGTGCTGATAATGCGTCCACCAAATGTCGAGGATCATATAGTCGGCCAGGCGCCAGTCTTCATCGCTCATCTGCCAGATAGGCAATATGCTCTGCAAGCTCTGCTTGTTGCCGTTTACCTCATTAAAATGCCGGGCATAAAGGTACCACCAGGCGGTGAGGCCTACAACTATGGCCACGATGAGCGCAAAATGCCCCCAGTGCCGCCGGGGCAGCAGGCGCTCCGGAAGCCCTTTCCAGTTGAACTGGCTGAGGGCCGCCAGCCCTATTACCGCTACGAAACTGATCGCATCGGATACCTTGAAAAGGGCGCTCAGCAGCATGAGCAGGCCAAAGGCATAGAGCCAGGCCGGCCTTTCTCCTTTGCGATAGCGTATAAAGGCATACCAGCCCATTAGCGCAAAGGCGAGGCCCGGCACGTTGGGCAGGAAGTTGTTGGCATAGAAAAAATAATAAGGCGCCGTGCTCAGGAACACCACAGGTATCAGGCCCAGCCAGGCATTGCCGATCAGGCGGGCCGAGAGCAGGAACAACAACCACCAGCTCAAAACGGCAATCAACAAATTGAGGCCGCGGTGCAGGAATTCGTGAAAACCGAAAAGGCCGTACAGCTTAGCCGTTATATAGTAGATCAGAGGGAATTCGCTGGCGGCAAAGCCATTTTTACCCTGGCGCGTGTGCATCTGAGGCGTCCAGAAACTTATGTCGTTCTGGTAATAATTGAGGGATTGTGAAGTGCAGTCTGCCTGGCGCCACTGATGCACGCTCTGCGGCCTGTAGAACAGCGTCTGCTGTACCCCCGCCGTGGCCATTAGCACAACGAGGTAAGCGGCAAAGGCCAATTTGGGGTAAATTCCGGTCGGTCCTGGCTTCATAATTACGGCTTGCTGGATATCACTATCAAAAATTGAGTTCGACGACCCTGCGATGTGAAGCACATTGGATGCTTTAGAAAAGCTGGAAAACAAGCCACATCGCAGGGCCTTTAATGGAGAACTTATTTTTTGAACACTGCTTAACTACCTGCAAGATAGCACCTGCCGGCTTTTCCTGCATAAATCCTTGCACAAATACTAGAGTCATTTGCCGGTAATTTCTATTTTTGTCATTCCAGCGAAATTTCGCTAAAACCCGATTACCTGGTTTTCCGCACGCAGATACTGCGGGCTGGCGGATGGCCACGACAAAAAATACAATCAGATATCCAATGAGCAGAAGAATCCGGAAAGTAGCAGTCCTGGGCTCCGGCGTCATGGGGTCAGGCATAGCCTGCCACCTTGCCAACGCAGGCCTGGAGGTAATGATGCTCGACATCCTTCCACCTGGCCTGCCCGAGCAGCAAAAAGACAGTACGGCAGCACGCAACAGCATTGCCGCCGGGGCTTTGCAGAAAGCGATCAAGGCCAAACCGGCGCCGTTGTATGATCAAAGTTTCGCGGCCCGCATCGCGGTAGGCAACTTTGAGGATGACCTGCACAAGATCGCCGGTTGCGACTGGGTGATCGAGGTCGTGGTGGAACGCCTGGACATCAAGCAGCAGCTCTTTGAAAAGGTTGACAGCTACCGCAAAAAGGGGGCGCTGGTGAGCTCCAACACCTCCGGCATCCCCATCCACCTGATGGCGCAGGGGCGAAGCGAAGATTTTCGCCGGCATTTTTGCGGCACGCACTTTTTCAACCCGGCCCGTTACATGCGCCTGATGGAAGTTATCCCCACGCCGGACACCAGCCCGGAAGTTGTGGAATTCCTGATGCATTACGGCGATTACTACCTGGGCAAACAAACGGTGCAGTGCAAGGATACGCCGGCCTTTATCGCCAACCGGATCGGCGTTTACTCCATGGCCAGGATCTATCAGCTTGCTTTCGAGCTGGGCGTACGCATCGAAACGGCTGACCGCCTGACGGGCCCGGCCATAGGCCGGCCCAAAACGGGTACCTTTCGCCTGGGCGACCTGGTGGGCCACGATACAGCGGCCAAGGTCATCCAGGGGCTGAAGCAGAACTGCCCCGATGACGAGCAGGCGGCCACATTCGGGATACCCGCATATCTGCAATTCCTGCTCGACAACAACTTCCTGGGCAACAAGAGCGGACAGGGTTTTTACAAAAAAACGGCGGATAAGGATGCGCAGGGCAAAAACATTATCCTGTCTCTCAATCTCAAAACCCTGGAATACGAGCCCCAGCAACAGGTCAGCCTGCCCAGCCTCAACGCCGCCAAGCAGATCGACAAACTGCCCAGGCGCATTCAGGCTCTGTTCAATACGGAAGACCGGGGCGGCAAGCTCGTCAGGCAATCGCTGCTCGGCCTGTTCGCCTACACTTCCAACCGCATCCCGGAGATCTCGGATAACCTCTACAGCATCGACGATGCCATGAAGGCCGGTTACGCCTGGGAACTAGGCCCGTTCGAGTACTGGGATATCATCGGCCTCAAAAAGGGCATGAAGCTGGCCGAAGAAAATGGCCTCAAGGTAGCCGGATGGGTGAAAGATATGGCCGAGGCCGGCTTGGATAGCTTCTACAAACGCGAAGGCGGAACGCTGAAATATTATGACATCAGCTCCAGGTCCTATCAGGCTATTCCCGGCGCCAAAGCTTTTATTTTACTGGACAACTACCGCGGCCAGGCGCCCGTATACCAGAACAACGAGATGGCCCTGCACGATATCGGCGACGGAGTGCTTTGCCTGGAATTCACCAGCCCGCACAACACTATCGGCGACGGGATACTGCGAGGCATCAACGAATCCATACAACTGGCCGAGGAAGGCAGCTGGAAAGGGATGGTGATCGGAAACAACGCCACCAACTTCAGCGTGGGCGCCAACCTGATGCTGATCGCCATGCTGGCCTACGAGCAGGAGTTCGACGAACTGAACATGGCGGTAAACCTGTTCCAGCAAACGTCGATGCGGCTGCGCTATTCGGCCATCCCGGTGGCCATAGCGACGCAGGGATACACCTTCGGCGGCGGCTGCGAACTACTGATGCACAGCGACGCCGCACTTTGCGCAGCCGAATCCTATATCGGCCTGGTGGAAGTAGGCGTCGGCCTCATCCCGGGCGGTGGCGGCACCAAAGAATTCGCCTTACGCGCCTCCGATCAGTTCTTCGAAGGCGACGTACAGATCCCAACCCTCATCGAAAAGTTCAAAGCGATAGCCCTGGCCAGCGTGGCGGCTTCCGCCCATGAGGCATTCAAGTACGGCTACCTGCTTCCGAATAAAGACCAGGTGGTATTGAACCGGAGCCGTAACATCAGCGAAGCAAAAAAGAAAGTGCTGGAACTGGCAGAAGGCTACACCCAGCCCATCCCACGGGAAGATATCAGCGTCCTCGGCCGGCAGGGGCTGGCAGCCCTCTACGCCGCCGCCAATGAACTGCGGCTGGGCAACTACGCCTCCGAGCACGACATCAGGATCGCCCACAAGATCGCCTGGGTGCTCTGTGGCGGCGACCTGACCGGCACGCAGCAAGTGTCGGAACAATACCTGCTCGACCTCGAACGGGAAGCCTTCCTGAGCCTTTGCGGCGAACGGAAAACGCTGGAGAGGATACAGCACATGTTGAAGACTAACAGGCCTCTGAGGAATTAGGGGTAACGGGGTACATTCCTATAACAAAACACCAGCAATATGGAAGCCTACATCATAAAAGCCTACCGCTCAGCTGTAGGGAAAGCCAAAAAAGGCGGGTTTCGGAACTACCGCTCCGATGACCTTGGCGTGGATATCATTCAACACCTGCTGCAGCAAACGCCGGAGCTGGGCCCCAAGCTGGTAGACGACCTCATCGTCGGCTGCGCCAACCCGGAGGGGGAGCAGGGGCTGCAGATCGGCCGGCAGATATCCATGCGGGCATTGGGTAAGGAAGTGCCGGGCTTTACCATCAATCGGTACTGCGCCTCCGGGCTGGAGGCCATCACCATTGCCGTAGCCAAGATCAGGGCCGGCATGGGGCATATCTTCATCGCCGGCGGGGTGGAGAATATGAGCATGATCCCGATGACGGGTTACAAGCTGGCCCCCAGCTACAAGGTGGCCGCCGACACCCCCAACTATCTGGCCAGCATGGGCCTGACGGCCGAAGCGGTGGCCAGGAAATACAACATCAGCCGCGAAGATTCAGACGAGTTTGCCTATCGATCGCACGCCAGGGCCGCCAGCGCTATCGATGCGGGCAAGTTCAAAGACGAGATCGTGCCGGTCACCGTGCCCGAAGTTTTCGTTCAGGATAACAAACGCGTAGAACGCTCTTACGTTGTGGATACCGACGAAGGGGTACGCCGCGATACGACCGTGGAGGGCCTGGCGAAGCTGCGGCCGGTGTTCGCCAACGGTGGAGTTGTCACAGCCGGCAATTCATCACAGACCTCCGACGGCGCAGCCTTTACCCTGGTAGTAAGCGAGGAAATGGTAAAACAGCTGGGCCTGAAGCCCATTGCCCGCCTGGCCTCCTGCGCTGTAGCCGGCGTGGAACCCCTGTACATGGGTATCGGCCCCTGCGCCGCCATTCCCAAAGCTTTGCAGCAGGCCGGCCTGAAACTCAACGATATCGAGCTGATCGAACTCAACGAGGCCTTTGCGGCCCAGTCTCTGGCCGTCATCCGCGAAGCGGGGCTGAACCCCGATATCGTCAACGTCAACGGCGGGGCTATCGCCCTGGGCCACCCCCTGGGCTGCACCGGGGCCAAGCTGTCGACGCAGCTGTTCAACGAGATGCGCCGCCGGGGCAACAAATACGGCATGGTGACGGCCTGCGTAGGCGGCGGGCAGGGCATAGCGGGAGTCTACGAGTTGCTGTAGGGATGGCATCCCTATAGGGATGCCATCCCTACTTTATTTCACCAACACCACATCCCCCTCAAACACTTCCACCAGCCCGTCCACGAATTCGATCTCAGCGGCGTAAACGAAAACCCCGGGGTCCAGTTCCTGGCCGCGGAAGGTGCCGTCCCAGGCATGGCCGATATCGTTGGGCTGGAAATCCGTATCCTCGAAAACCAGGCTGCCCGTGCGGCTGAAAACGCGGAACGATCTGATGCGAACTATGTCATGGCCTCCAAAGACCATAAACAAATCGTTCCGCCCGTCCTCGTTGGGGCTGAAAGCGTTGGGGATGAACACCCGGCGGTTGGCGCGCACTGCGACAAAGAAGTCGTCGTAAGCGCGGCAAAGGGTCACCGTATCGAATACTTCTACCCGGAAACCGGATGAGATCAGCGGGCTTACCCAAACCGTCTGCCCGGCGGCCTTGGCACCGCTGGAATCGGGGTACACCCAGGTATACGTGACGTTCTGGCTGTTCACCTGGGCCATCAGGCGCAGTGAATCGCCCAGCTGTACCGAGGCGTCGCCCACCAGCGTTACGGCTAGTTCGGGTGCGGGGTTGACGGTGGCGTTGAATTCCGCTTCACAGCCGGCGGCATCGCGCACCGTCACGGTATAGGCGCCGGGAAAAAGGGACGGGAACAGGGGTGAAGGCGCAAAAAGCACCCCATCCAGCGCATATTCATAGGGCGGCGTGCCACCATAGGTGGTATCCGCTTCGATCTCACCGCCGTTCTCCCCGCTGACACAAGTGACATCCGTAGCCGAGAGCACTGCCTGCAGGTAATCCGGCTCGCTCACCGTGATCTCCGTCGTTGCCACACACCCCTTTTCATTGGCCACTGATACAGTATAGGTGCCCGCTCCGTAGCCGGAAGCTATAGCGCCAACGGCCCCAGTAGGCCAGGTGAAGGTAAAGCTCTGCCCCGGGCCGCCGGTTATAGCGCGCAGCACGGCATCGGACTCGCCTTTGCAGCTCACAGGCTCCTCTACCACCGCCTGAAGTGTTACCGGTGCACTGGGTTGCGTAACGACGACATCGGCATTGTCCTGACAGCCATCGGCATTGGTGACGAGCACGGAATAGGCGCCGGCAGACAGGCCGTTGACGGATTGCGAGACGTCGCCGGTATTCCAGGCATAGGCCGACGGGTTGCCGTTCGTCTGTACGGAAACGATGCCATCTGAGCCTTCGAAGCAGGAAACGGGCTGCACTTCCATGGCTGTCGCAATAAATTCCGCCGGTTCGGCGATCGTTATACTTCGGTTCTGCTGGCAGCCGTTGGCATCGGTGAGGGTCACCTGATACGGGCCGGCGCACAGGTTGCCAACCGCAGCGGTGGTTTCGCTGTTGCTCCAGGCAAACTGGTACCCTCCTACCCCACCGCTGGCGGACACCCCGGCCAGGCCGTCGCAAAAGCCAAAACAGCTTGCATCTGTCTGGTTATCGACCGACAATACGAGCAGTTCAGGCTCCAGCACATTGACCGTTATTGTGGTGTCGAAGAACGCATCCATGATCGTGATCGTATAGGCGCCGGCGGGCAGGTCGGGCAGCATTACTTCTTCTCCAGCCACGTTGATAATGCCCGAGCCGTTGATCGTATTATCGTCTTTCTGCCACTCGTACTGATAGGGCGGCTCACCGTTGATGGCGGAAAAGGTGATCTGCCCGTTTTCCTGCCCATAGCAGGCCAGGGT
The DNA here is from genome assembly GCA_020636255.1 of Lewinellaceae bacterium. GTDB lineage: Bacteria > Bacteroidota > Bacteroidia > Chitinophagales > Saprospiraceae > JACJYE01. The sequence continues at coordinate 123,077 of JACJYE010000015.1, read as the reverse complement.
GTCTCCCTGGTATGAAGGAATGATATCGGTGATGTATTCTACGGTAAAGCAGGTATCCGCCATACAGCCCATGGCATCGGTGACGGTGACGCAGCATACGCCGCCCCCCACCAGCATACTGTTAGTTGCAGCCGTACTGCCGTCGCACCACGAGAAGGAATACCCACTGCCCGAGCCGCCGGTAGCGCTCGCCTGAGCAATACCGTTGGCGTTGCCCAGGCCAATGGCCGGCTGGGTTTGCACAATGTCGATATGGATCGGGCTCAGCACAGTGAGGTTGGTATTCACGATGCTGTCGCAGCCCTGGAAGAGCGTAAGGGTATCGGCATAAAGGCCAGTAGCGGTATAAACGGAAGCGCCGACAGTGAAGCTGTCCCCATCGCAAATGGTGATGTCCTGGTTGGTGACCGGGGTAATATCGCCGGCATCGGAAATATTTATGGTAAAAATGCCGCGGTTGTTATAGGCGTCGCCGTCGATGACGAGGTAGTAAAGCCGGCCCGGAAAAAGGCAGGTGACTTCCAGCGATTCGTCGAGGCCTTCCTCGGTGTATTCGCTGGCGATATGCTGAAAGAAGAGGTTACAGTTATCGTTGAAGGCCCGATAGACGCCCAGCTGTATGCCGATGGAGTCGATCGTCCTGCTCGAAATGCCTTCGATGAGCACGTGGCCGGAAGGCGGCGCGATGAACTGGAACCAAACGGAGGATTGCATGACGAAGTTGGGGCTGTAGGGGTCGCTCACGCTGGTCGCGCAATAGTTGGACACCGGGTTCGGCAGGCTGATAGATCCGTTGGCCGGCACCTCGCCGATCATCAGGGCGTCGCAACGCAGGTCGGGCGCATCGTCGACGTCGACATTGCTCACCTGCACCCCGAACACGCCGGCTTCAGACCCCGGGTAGGAAATGGCCCCGTCGATGAGGATAAAATACGTCGTGTTGGGAGAAGGGCAGGGTATCTGGAGGAAAGCGTCCTGTGTGCTGTTGTCGGAGGCCCAGCTCAACAAGGTGAAGTTGCCGTCGCAGGCGTTGTTATCGGAGGTGTAAATCCCCATCTGGATGTCGATCTCATCTCCTGTAGCCTGGGGGTCGGTTAGGGCCTCTACCAGGATCAGGCTGCCGATGTCGCTGCCCGTCGTAAACTGGAACCAAACGCCGTTCTCGTTGCCGAAGCCGCCCTGTGTCAGGGGGTTGGGCTCGTTGGCATTCGTCGCACAGATGTTGTCATAAATGCCCATGGTGTAATCGCCTACCGTATCGCCGCGCAGGAGCAGCCCCAGGTTGGCAGCGTTGCAAAGGGCGTCATTGGACGAATAGCCTTCAGACGTAGTGATGGTGAACGTCACTTCCCCCGTCGACGTCCCACCAGACAAAACGAGGGTATAGGTAGCGCTTTGCCCCGGCGCGGGAATATCGAAGTTATCGCAGATCGTCTCCTCGCATGACGGCGCGATGATGCAGCCGATGGGGATGATGGGGTCGTTCTCAAAAGCCCGGAAACACAGCTGCAACTGCGCCGGTATATCCACAGGGCAGGTATAGCTGGCGGTGTATTGCAGATTGGGGTAGTTAGTAAAACAAAGGGCATCACCGGGGTAGGTAACCCAGCCTTCATTTTCTACATTCACCTGCCAGAGCAGGTCGGGGCTGGAGAAGGGGTCCACACAATCGGAAGCGGAAGCGCCGGTTTCAACAGTCAGCTGAACCACGTTCTGAGCGGCGCCGAAGGTAGCCTGGAACAACAGGAGTAAAACTGCGATACGTTTCATGTATGCCTGGAATTGATTAGGATTCAAAAATATTCAATAGCTGAAGGGAGGAAGATGGCCATACCAACTTCCTTGAAGAGGAGATAGTTCAGGGCGTTATTCCATAAAGGAGAAGGCGCATTGACACAAATTTAACGTTTTTCGGATATTTTTTCATGCCTGCTCCTGATTTTCGCAACTACCCCAAAAAAGAGAGCGCCGCCCTCCGTATGGAAGGCGGCGCTCCGGGGCGTATTACCAGCCCGGATGGGGCTTATTTCAGTATGGTTATGTCGCCGCGTATGATCTCCCCGCTACCGATGGTCAGGCGGAGGATGTAGTAGTAAGTGCCGTCGGGCAGGTCTTCGCCGCTCATGTTGACGCCCTGCCAGTCGTTGGCATAAGGCTTGGCTTTGTAGACCACATCACCCCAGCGGTTGAAGACGATCAGCTCGTTGTCGGGGAACTTGTCCGGGTTGAGCAGCAGCTGGTCGAAGACCAGGGCGTCGTTCAGTCCGTCGCCGTTCGGAGTGATGGCGTTGGGCAGTTGCAGCTCGACCGTCGTATCGCGTTCGATGATAATCTGGACGGTAGCTTCATCGCACAGTTCCGGGCAAAGCGCATTACAGATGCTGTAGGTGAACTCGTCGCCGGCAGGCTGGAAGAGGTTGTTCAGCAGGTTGTAGGTAAACGCGCCGCTGCCTCCATCCAGTAGGCTACCCAATGCAGGGTTGCTAACGATATCGATCGCGAAATCGGAAACGCCATCCAGCAAGTCGTTGCTCGCCAGGTTGAGGGTGCCAAAGATCTGGCCATCGAGTACGGTGAGGACGTCGTTGTTGGCCACCGGCGCCTGTTCCGGCATGATGGTCAAGGTATCCGAGCTGTAGTTCGGGCAGCCGTCCTGCGAGAGTGTCCAGACGACCTGGTTGGCCCCCTGGAGGAGGTTGCCTACCGTCGTATTGGCGCTGTCGCTGTTGGCTACAGACAGCCCGCCCACCGGTATCCATTGCCCGGTGACCCCTGCCGGCAGCTGGCCGCCGTTACCGCTCACGGCTGCTTCCAGCCCGCAAGCCGCTTCGACGAGCGCTGCGCTGGCTTCTACCAGGCTCGGGTCGAGCTCAATGGCCAGCAGCGCAGAGGTATCGGCGCAGTTATTGTTGGTGTTCGTCACGATCAACTGGTAGGAACCCGCGGCATTGACTGTTGTGGTGATGGCGTTGGCCGGCGAGGGCGTGCCCGAGCCGGAAACAACAACCCACTGGAAGCTGAACACAGCGCCCTGGGAAGACTGCAAGCCGTCGAGCGTAATATTCTCGCCACAGCCGATAAAGTTATCGGAGGCATTGGCAACGGCCATCGGCATATCCGGGTCTTGTTCTACCACCACATCCATGGTGGCTTCGCAGCCGTTATCGGCGTTGACCACGTTGAGCTGGTAGGTGCCCGGAGCATCAACAGCTACGGCCAGAGAGCCTGTTGGCGGGTTGACCGAACCGCTGCCGCTGGCTACCGACCAGTTGATGGACTCGAAGTCGCCGGCAGCACCGGTCAGCGTAGCATCGAGGGAGACCGTTTGCCCGGGGCAACCGAACATTGCCGGTTCCTCCAGCTGAATGGTGGGCGCCAGCGTATCGGCGGCAACTTCTATCGTAGCGGTAGAATCGCAACCGTTCGATGCACTGGCCAGGGTAAGCTGATAGACGCCGGGGCCGTCCACGCTCGCGGTGAGCGCGCCGGGGTCCTGGGTTACCGAGCCACCACTGACGCTTTCCCAAAGTACAGTCGTGAAATCGCTGAAGTTGCCGGAAGGCGCCGCGCTGAGGCTGACAGAATTATCCCGGCATTGGAAATCGGGAGCTTCCACAAAATTGATAGCAGGCGGCGCGAAGTCCTCCTCAACGGTAGCGATCACCGTGGCAGAGCAACCATTGGTCGTATCGGTCACCATCAGCTGGTAGTCTCCAGGCTGAGTAACGGAAACCTGAAGGCTCGTACCGATAGGCGTACTGGAAGGATCGGTCCATTCGTACACCATATTGTTACCCGAAGAAGAGCCGGCGCCATCGAGGGCCACCTCGCTGGTGGTACAGGTCAGCAGGCTGGTGTCGTTGACCACAACAGCCGTGGGCAGTACGCGCATATCGTTCACCACCAGCTCGTTGACCCCTTCGCAGCCATTGACGCTGTTGGATACGGTAAGGGTGAAAGTGCCCGGCGTATACACTTTTACGACGAGCGGGTCGCTGGTGGTCAGGATGTCACCGTCCCAGTTAAAGGTAAGGTTATCGAAGTTGAGCGTATCCGGCAGCAGGCTCAGGTTTACCGTTATCGTATCGGAATTACAGTCGTAATCCAGCACACCGGCCGTTGTCGGCTCTTCGAAGATGATTTGAGGCGGCACGCCGTCGCTGTTTACCTGTACAAAATCGGTGCTGGAGCAACCGCTCGTAGTATTGACCACCTTCAGGCGGTACAGGCCGGGCAGTGTAACGGGGATCGTGGCCATATCAGGCCCTTCTGCGATCGTGTCGACCGGTTGGCCACCTACGATGGTTTCCCAGATATAGTAGATATCCTGCCCAGTGGTGGACATTGAGCCGTCCAGGTCACCGGTATGCTCGGGGCAGGTCAGGGTAAAATTGTCCCCTGCTATGGCCTGGGGCGTATCGAAGTTGCCGTCAACCACGATGGTATCGCGGACGGTGCACTGCGATTGTTCATTGGTTACGTAAAACTCAAAGATACCCGGCTCATCGACCAGGATAAAATAGCGGTCGGTGGGCCCTACAGCCCCACCCTGGATGACGTTCCAGCCGTAAGAGATCGATACGAGCGAATCGCTCTCAGAGGAACCCCTGGCATCGATAGTATCCTGCAACGAAAGGCAGTTGAGGAAGAGGTTGCGGTCTTCGTCGGGGATCACGATCTCGGGCATGTCCAGGAAGGCCAGTATCGAACTCGACATCGTATCGGAGCAACCGGTGTTCAGGTTGGTCACCGTAGCGAGGTAGGTACCTGCCGCATCGACCCTGATGAGGGTGTCGCCGGGCAGTGTTTCTACAATATTACCACCATTAAGCGCCTGCCAGGCTACCGAATAAGTTCCGGCGGCGGCATTTACGTCAGCGACTATGAATGCGGTGAGGTTGGCACAGTTGATATTGCTGTTGGCCGTCACGTCGATCTGCGGCGGCATGGTATCGCGCAACACATCGATTGTCGCAATGGAAGAACAGCCTGAAACCGTATCCGTCACCTCCAGGGTATACGTCCCTTCCAGGGCCACATCGGCCTGGAGCGGGTTGCCCGGGTTGGGGTCTACATCCAGGTTCTGGTCGACATAACGCCAGCGATAGGTATAGGTAGCGCCCTGCCCGGAGCCGGTACCATCGAGGGTGACCTGCTCGGTGTCGCAGTCGAGCCCGCCCATCGTAACGATGGAGGCCATCGGCGGGATAGTGTCGTAGCCCACTTCCAGCACGGCAGTGGATTCGCAGCCGTTGAGGTTGCTGACGATGTGTACTTCTACCGTACCTGCTGAAGTAATTACAGCAACCTGTTCCATCTCCGTACCCGGTTGTATCTGGGCGCCACCGGAAGCCGTCCACTGATAGGTAACGGCATCGGGGTTAACGTTGGAGACTACGGCTTCCAGTTCTACAGCATCGCCGTTACAATTGAAATCTGTCGAGCCGGAAGCACCTTGTATGGAGACGGCAGGTACTGCCGCATCCGGTACAACGACCGTATTATCGGAGCTGACGCAACCGTTGTTCGTATTGGTCACTTCAAAGGTGAAAGTGCCCGTCTGGTCGGTCATGAAATCCTGAGTATTAGCGACCACCGTACTATTCTGGTCCAACCAGCGGAAGGTATAGCCATCGGTATTATCACCGGCGAAGCCGATCAGGTTGGCCATATCATTACAGCCCAGGTAGGTGGTATCCGTGCCGGGGCTCGCTTCAGCGATAGGCGCTATGGTATCGATGGCGACCACCACGCTATCCAGGGCTGTGCAGCCCGTGGCTACGATCTCTGCTTCGAGGTAGTAGGTTCCCGCTGCGCTGGCCGTATAGGAAAGCGGGCCAACGGCGGGCCCGGCGACAGCACCGCCGGCATTCAGCCAGGTGAAGCGCACGGTATCGCCCTGCGACGGGGCCGTCAGCATAAGTTCATCCGTAGCACAGGTCAGGGTCTGTGGGCTGCCGGCTTCTACCGGCGGGAGCACCGGTGGGAGCAGCCTGATGGTATCGGTCACATAACAACCGGTTGCTTCATCCGTCACTTTGATGGAGAACAGGCCCGGGCCGCGGCCCAGCAGCACCCGGTCATTGGGTGAGCTACAGATCTGTCCACCCTGAGCGGCGGTCCAGTTATAGGTGATCGTTGCGCCCTGCGATGCCTGCGGGCTGATAAAGGTACAGGGCGGTTCGCAACTGGATACCTTATCCGCACCGGCATTGACGAACAGGTCAGCCCCGAGCGATTCGATGCAGATGGTATCGGTGATGCTCAGCGGCGGGTTCGAATCATCGAGCACGGTCACCACATAACAGCCTGCCGACAGGAAGCGGGCTTTGCGCATAAACTGCGGCGGCTGGGTCTGCCAGCTGAAGATATAATCATTATTATTCAGGGCATTACCTCCCGAAACGAAGACCTCGATAGCGCCGTCGCCGGCGCCGGGGCAGCTTTCCGGTGTGATAGCAATGGAGTCGATAAACAGTTTATCCTTGATACATACTTCGGCAGGCAGGTCGAGCAGGCTGCCGGCGCCGTTGGCCGTCGTCACCGTAGGCATAGGCGATTCGCTGACCGTAACGGCGTAACAGGTATCGGGGGGGCCGAGCAGCTGGAAGCAAAGCTCGAATATGGCCACGCTGTCGGCCAGCGTCAGGCCAGCGGGCACGTTGAAATCAAAGGCAGCGCTTCCCACTGGCTGGCCCACCAGGTCGATATTAAGGCCGGGGATCTGGCTGAGGTCTACGACGTCGACCAGTTCCATCGCGCCGGGGTTCCAGTTGAGGGTGAAATCGGCGCTGATGATGCCGTCGAAGTCGGATACGACGAAGGGCATACATACCGTATCCTGGAGGTCGCCGCTCACGTCATGGCCTTCCAGGTAGAACCCTTCGGGGCTGAGGATACAGCCATTACCGCCCACGCCGGTCAGGCCGACGTCTTCGCCATTAGAGCTGGCGGTAATGGCCTGGGTGACGATGGGCACATCCGTGATGAGCAGCTGGTCGCATTCGCCGGGGTCGCCGACGACCGTAAAGCAAAGGCTGAACAGCAGGGTGCCATCTGGTAGTGTCACCGGCGAAGCCGGGTTCCAGTTGCTGAAGGTGATCTGTCCGGCGCCGGCGCTCAGGAAGCCGAAGTTTGCCACTGAAGCACCGGGCAGGGCCAGGTTTTGCAGGCCGCCGGCCAGCATATACTGGAACTTACCTGGTTCGAAGGCCAGAGAGAACTGCATGGAAGTGACCTCCGTGAAATTGCTGGCCACGAAGTCATAACATATTACATCACCCGGCCGGCCTTCCAGGCCGTCCGAGATATTGATGACGACGCCCTCCGGTTGGTTGACCTGCACTTCGCAGTTGGTGGGGTTGATGCCGATATTGCCGCCGTTGTTGATGATGGCGACGTCGACGCCGAGGGCATTATCCTGGTTGATAAAGGTGAAAGGGCTGTTACCGCCCAGGCCTACCACGTCGAAGCAGACTTCGAAGAGCACAGCGCCGGGGTTGCGGTTGGTGGGGTTGCCACTCCACGACATACCGAGGATACCGTTGGGGGTATTAGCCGTGTTAAAGGTTATGCCGCCGGGAAGGGCGGGGTTTTGGGTTGAGGTGTACGACAAAATGGAGGGGTTCCATTCCATGAGGAACTGCAGGGTCGTCACATTCTGGAAGTTGTTGCCGGCCAGCACCTGCACGCAAACCTGGCTATTGGGGTCTACGGGGCCGCCGCAGTTGGCCGACAGTTGCAGGCCGGTAGGGTTACAGGGCCCAACGAACACCTGGCCTGCGTATTGGCCTACGGCAATAGCGTTAAACCCGTTCTGGTAGTTGTTGGCCGCTTCCGGCACGAAGTATTCCTGGCCCGGCTGCTCATCGGCGATGCTCACGGCAAAGTCCATGTTACAGGAGCCGGGTTTGAGGCGCAGGCACAACTGGAAGATGAGGGTGGAATCCGGCACCGTGATCCCACTGTTGGGCGTTGGGGCGCTCCAGGAGACGGTGATGCTGCCCGGTTCCACGCCCATGGCGTTCAATGGAGTACCTATGTTGTTATTGTTGAAGTTCGTCAGGTTGCCGGGGACGATATGGTCGACATATTCCGCTTTATTGGGGTCCCAGACCACAGGAAACTGGAAGCTGAGCATATCGGTAAAGCCATGGACCCGGAAGTCGATACACACCAGGTCGCCTTCGTTGCCCATTTCGTCGGAGATATCGACGATAAAGGGCCTGACGCAGGTGGAAACCAGGGCGGTATCGATATTGTCTTCTTCGATACCGATGTTGGTACAACCGGCGCCCTTCCGTTTAATGTCGGGCGTCAGGGGGCTGGCCGTAGCGGGAATAATGATATCGGAAGCCTCGCCATACTGTCCAAGAGCGGTAAAGCAGACCTGGAAGAGGGAGGTGCCGTCGGGGAGGGTATGCCCGAGGGCCGAAGGGTTGGTGCAATCGCCAAATTCCCATTGCACCAGCAGGGTGCTATCCGAAGTTTGGGTGAAGTTGCCACCGGTAAGGCCGGGCAGGTTGTAGCCCTGGGTCATGCCGTATTGCAATACGGCGGGGTTCCACTGGATGAAAAAAGTAGTAGCAAGAATATCGGTAAAGTCGGCAACGACTATATCGACACAGACCTGATCGCCGGTACAGGGCGGATCTCCATCCGGTGGAACGATGTTGATAGTCGGCTGGGCCAGGGCGGCCAGAGTACAGGCCATCCCTACCGCCAGCGTAAGGAATATCTTTTTCATGGAGAAAATGAATTTGGGAGCTATGATAAATTCGCTCATTAGACTTAGCCTCTTTTTCATCGGGCAGGTTCGGTTAGAAAACTACATTCACAAGGGGTTGAAGTGCGCGTGCTCGAAAGCGCCATGCCCGGTGGTTTATTTGAACATGGAGAAAGCCAGGTTGATCTCATGGCTCGTTCCCGCTGCCGGGCCGAAGGAACTGAAAGAGTACCCGAAGCCATAACCGATGCGGAAGGTCTGGTCAAAACCAGCTGTATCACCCAGCACGATCCCCGTTTCCAGGTGCACGGAACCGGAGGTAGAGCCTCCTGCGCCTATCCAGAAATTGACGGGCAGGTAGTACCGCAGGTTGAGGTCGGCGTTGACCGGCGCGCCCGGCGCGTATTTAACCCAGAGGGAAGGCTCCAGAAAACTATCGTTGTCGAAGAATTTGTAGAAACCGAGCATGCCGTAGAAGTGCTGTATCCGCTTGGTCGTGTACTCGCCGTTATCATCCTGAAAGGTGAGGTCCAGCCCTATGACCTGCGGCACGGAAAGGCCGGCATAAAAATAGTCGTCATTGCGCCCGACGAGGTGGTAGAAAAACAGGCCCAGGCTCACATCCGGAAAGAACTGCGACTGGTCGGTGGAACCCACGATGTCGCCCGTTTCGCGCAGGCGAATCTCGGAAGCGTTGACGCGGTAGTTCACTGCGCCGGCGCCCAGCCCGATGGAGAACCCGCCCACTTCGGGGTCCTGGGTGACGATGCCGGCGATGCGGCCATAGAGGCCGGTAAAACCGGTGGGCCCCGTCTGGTCATTCATCAGGTAACCTCCGGCCATCAGCGTTACGCCCGAGCCATCGGCATAGAGGTAGGACCCCCGCGCAGACAAAGTGCGGGGCGCATGGTCCAGCCCGACCCATTGTGCCCGGTAGGAAGCGCCGAAAGTGACGTTCTGGCCGAAAGCCATCCAGTCGCTTTCCACTGCTGCCGGGTTGAGGATGCCGCCGTTGTCACGGTATTGAGTAAACAAGGTAAGTTGCTGTGCCTGAGTACAATAGGCAGCCAGAAGCAAAAAGACAGGAAGTAAAACTGATCGAGTCATGGGATAAGTTTTTGAGATGGGCAAAAATAGTAAATTTTAATTTCCGGTAGTACTATTCTGCACTTTAATAGAAATTAAATCTATTATAAAATTTATGATTTGTTACGCGATACACACGACCCGAAGTGATGTCATAGTGGAGAAGCGCGCCGGAACCCGGCGCTGCTCCTTTCAGAGAAGGTGTACCTCTCAAAGCTTTGGTTACCGGGGTAGCCCGCAATAATAGTGCATGGCCATTAAGAGCTTGTTTGAAGGCCTCCAAACAAGCTCTAAGCGATGCCAAAGTTATGTTTTTGCGTTTAGATTAAGGTATTTTATCTATGAGAAAATTTCAGCAGCCGTTAAGAGCGTGCCTACAAGGCCTTACATGCTTTTTACTATTATAAATTACGGCCATTCATAAGCCTAACAATTCCATCAACTTATTGCCTCATGGTTTTAAGGTGGGCAGCGCCGGTGCACTGCGTGGCGAAAAATGTTAAATTTCCGGGAAGCCGTTGGTTTCAGTCCGGGGTTCCCGTTACAGGGCCGATGCAGCCTCCTGCACTTTGTTTTCATCGCGCTGGTAGAGCGCATAAGAAAAACCAGGCTGGATGCTGTAGGCGCCTGCTTCCCCCTTTTTATTCAGGGCCAGGAAGCCCACCTGGAAATCCTTATGGCCTTCCTGTTTGCTGATGATGCGCCGGATGGCCTCTTCGCAGGCCTGCTGTGGCGACATCCCCTGCCGCATCAGTTCCACGATAAGGAAAGTGCCCAGGGATTTGAGCACGGCTTCGCCCAGCCCGGTAGCTACGGCGCCGCCCACCTCGTTATCCACGTACATTCCGGCGCCGATGATGGGGGAGTCCCCTACCCTGCCCCGGATCTTGTAGGCCAGGCCGCTGGTCGTGCAGGCTCCGGCCATGTTGCCCTGCTGGTCGAGGGCGAGCATGCCGATGGTATCGTGGCTTTCGATGTTGATGACGGGTTTATATTCGGAAGTTTTTTTCCATTCTTCCCATTCCTGGCGGGCTTTCTCGGTCAGCAGGTCTTCTTTCTGGAAACCGTTTTCCAAAGCGAACTGCAGGGCTCCTTCCCCCGCCAGGATGACGTGGGGCGTCTTTTCCATGACGAGGCGGGCCACCGAAATAGGGTGTTTGATATGCTCCAGGAAGCAAACGGAGCCGCAATTGCCTGTTTCATCCATGATACAGGCATCGAGCGTGACATGGCCGTCGCGGTCGGGGCGTCCGCCATAACCCACCGACATATCTTCGGGGTCGGCCTCTACGGTGCGTACGCCCTGCTCGACGGCATCCAGCGCCCGCCCACCCTTGCCGGCCACCGCCCAGGCCGCTTCATTGGCGGCCTGGTTATTCCAGGTAGACAGGACGGTAGGGACGGGTTCTGAGGAGCCCATAGGTTCCTGTCCTGGTTTGTTTGCACAGGCGTAATTGCCAAAGGCGATGCCAAGGGTGCCAATCGCCGACTGGGCAAGGAATTTTCTTCTACTGGACATTCGTTCAGATAGGGTTTACGTGTTTGTTTTGAACATGTGACGTGTAATTTTAAGAAAAAAACTAAACTTGCGGTTTAAGAAGCTGTTTGAATTTCCAATATTTCCTGCCATGCGAAACCTTTACCTGCCATTCTTAACCCTGTTCTTTATTGCCAATATCTATATGAGCTGCCAAACGCCCCAGGAGGAGAAGGCCTCCAATACCTATGCGATCCTGCCCCGGCCGGCAAAGCTGGAGCCCCGGCAGGGCCAATGCGCCCTTAACGCAGATTTTCAGGTTGCCTACTCCGGCGAAAACCCGGAATGGGAGCAGGTAGCCCAATACCTGGCCTCCCTGCTGCGGCCGGCCACAGGTTACGAATGGCCGGTAGGGCCGCAGGCTACCGGCGCAAAGGCCATCGCCCTGGTTGAGGACCCCGCCATTACCCAGCCGGAAGCCTACCAGCTCAGCGTTCGCCCCGACGGGATCACCATACGCGCCGGCAGCCCCGCCGGGGCTTTCTACGGCATACAGAGCCTGCGCCAGCTGCTGCCTCCCGAGATCGAGGCAAGCAGCACGCAAAGCGGAATAAGCTGGGCAGCCCCCTGTGTAGAGATCGCGGATGAGCCGCGCTTTGCCTACCGGGGCATGCACCTCGACGTGGGGCGCCATTTCTTCCCGCCCGAATTCGTCAAACGCTATATCGGCCTGCTGGCAAAACACAAGATGAACCGCTTCCACTGGCACCTCACCGAAGACCAGGGCTGGCGGATCGAGATCAAACGATACCCCAAACTGCAGGAGATCGCCGCCTACCGCAAGGAAACGCTGGTTGGCCATTACAGCAGCCAGCCACGCCGGTACGACGGGCAGCGGTATGGCGGTTATTATACCCAGGAGGAGGTAAAGGACATCGTTGCTTACGCCCGCAGCCGCTTCGTGACCATTATCCCCGAGATAGAAATGCCGGGCCATTCTCTGGCCGCGCTTTCCGCATACCCTGAACTCGGCTGCACAAGGGGGCCTTATGAAGCCGCCACCCACTGGGGCGTTTTCGAAGACGTCTACTGCACCAAGGACACAACTTTCCATTTCCTTGAAAACGTACTCGCGGAAGTCATCGCGCTGTTTCCCAGCCATGACATCCACATCGGCGGCGACGAATGCCCCAAGGTGCGCTGGAAGAACTGCCCGGACTGCCAGCGGCGCATGCAGGAAGAAGGGTTAAAAAACGAACACGAACTGCAGAGTTACTTCATCGGCCGTATGGAAAGCTACCTCAACGCCCAGGGGCGCGATATCATCGGTTGGGATGAGATCCTGGAAGGCGGGCTAGCTCCCAATGCCACTGTTATGTCGTGGCGCGGCACAGAAGGCGGTATCGCAGCCGCCAGGCAGGGGCATGATGTCATTATGACGCCTACTTCCTACTGCTATTTAGATTATTACCAATCGATGAGCGAAGATGAGCCGCTGGCCATCGGGGGGTACTTACCCCTCAGCCAGGTATACGGTTACGAGCCCATCCCGGAAGAGCTGTCGCCCGAAGAGGCCAGACACATCCTCGGTGTGCAGGGCAACCTCTGGACGGAGTACATACCCGATGGGCCGAAAGCGGAATACATGGCCTATCCCCGCGCTATTGCCCTGGCGGAGGTGGCCTGGAGCCCCAAAGCGGGCAGGGATTACGAAGATTTCGTCCACCGCCTGTCGCACTACAGCCGGCATCTCGACGAGATGGGCGTCCAATATAGCAATGAGGCTTTCGGCGTCCGCATCGCTACGGCGCCGGCCGAGGGCGGAGGGGTGCAGATAAGCCTGAGCACCCTGAAAGAAGGCGCGGCCATCCATTATACGCTTGACGGGGCAGCGCCGAACGCGCAGTCGTCAACCTATTCGGGGCCGATAAGCCTGAATGCCGACGGCACCCTGTTGGCCGCTACCTTCGACGATGGCGAGCGGGCCAGCCCTGTGTTGCGGCAGGAGGTGGTGGCCCACCGGGCTGTAGGCAAAGCGATCAGCCTGGCCTACCCGCCGCATTCCGATTACCGCCACCTGCCCGCATCGGTGCTGGTAAACGGCCTGCCCGCCAGCGAAACCCGCTTCAAGGACGGTGAATGGCTCGCCTGGCAGGAACAGCCCATGGAAGCCACCGTCGACCTTGGCGAAAGCCAGCAACTCAGGTCTGTAAGCCTGCATTTTTTCAACGACCCCGGCGTATGGATCCACCCTCCTTCGGCCGTAAGCCTGAGCTTTTCTGATGATGGCGAACATTTCCGGCAGGTTGAAAATGCGCAGGAAACCATCAGCTCCGGTGCGGGCGAACGCACACAGATCAGGGCCTTTACGACGGCCGGCGCCCGCGCCCGTTATATCCGCATAACGGCGCAGCCTTATGGTATCATCCCTGACGGCGTTCCCGGGGCCGGGCACCCGGCCTGGCTGTTCGTTGGCGAGCTTATTGTTCGGTAGCTATGCTCTAAAAAATGCCTGCTCTGATAGCTATGGCCGTTTTCTCTTTGGGCCCGCTATCCTCTTCCACCAGCGACTGTATGCGCGCCGGAGGGCGGAGGGCTTTGACCAGCGCAGACATTTCCTGCGTGTGCTTTTCCGTCAGTTGCAGATCGAGCTCTACTGGGCTCATCAAACAAATTTCAGCTTCGTCGGAGAGGTCGCCGTCGCCATCCGTATCCAGTACGGGGCATCCGAGCCTTCCTTTGGGGCCGGGCAGGAAGGGGCACTCATCTTCGTGGTCGGCCAGCTCGTCGTTGTCATAATCCGGGCAGCCCATGGTGGCCAGTACGCCTTTCAGGTTGGGGCAGCGGTCCTCGCGGTCGGCCACGCCGTCGCCATCGGTATCGGGGCAGCCGTTGAGCTGCCGGGGGCCGGCAGCCAGCGGGCACACGTCTTCGAGGTCTTCTACGCCGTCGCCGTCTTCATCGGGGCAACCCATAGCTGTCCAGTTGCCTTTCACCAAAGGGCAGCTATCTTCCTTATCGGCTATGCCGTCGCGGTCGGAATCTTTAGGTGTCAGGCGCAGGGTAAAAGTAAGCTGGGCATAAGGCATCCAGTCATTGGAGCCCGGGTTGCCGGAATGGCTGATCCCATCGAGGTAGTCGGTAAAAGCGGTGAGCGTGCCCAGCTCGAAGCCAAACAAGGCGCGCTGGCTGAGGTCGAGCTTGAGGCCCAGGCCAAAGGGGATACAGAAGTGAGCGCCGGGGGCGTTCTCCGACTCGTCTTTCCGGATAGCCTGGCTGAACTGATCCGTGCGGGTAGCGGTAAAATCGGGGCTGGCGTCGGTATATAAAATCCCGGCGCCGGAATAGATATAGGGTGAAAAGGCCAGCGCCTTGAACTGATAGCGGTTCGGGTAACGCCTTCGGCCCAAAGGTTCCCATTCCAGCGACAGGGCGGCGTTGCCCAGCTGGCTGCGAAAGCGGAAGTTGCGGGTTTCGAAGTCTTTACCTGCCAGGTTGTTATCGTCGCCGTAAATTTCGGCGTAGCCAAAATTCAGGCGCAGGGCCAGTTGCCGGGAGAGGTGCCGGCGGATCAAAAAGCCGTAGTTGGCGCCGGGTTCGAGAAGATCGGGGTACCAGTTGGGGGCCAGTTCGCCCTGGTAGCCCGCCCCTCCTATAGCAAAGCCCCCTTCCCACCGGGCTTGCGCCGGCGACACCATGGGAAGCATCAAAAGCCCTAAGCACAGCATGTGTAGCCTCATCTAGCTGATGTTTATGTAGTTAGCTCAATAGCATGGCCTTGCCAACAATTGTTACTTGTCAATAACCAGGGGGGGGTATATGCCTTTATTGGAAACCTTTGCCTATGCCGTGAAAGGCATATCGCAGGGTGCTCAAGTGTTGGACTGACGAGGATGGGGAGGTGCTTTTCCTGGATAATACCTTCCTAACAAGCTCTATGAGCCAACTAAGATAAGCCTCTTGAACCGATACTCAAAAAAAGAATATGATAAAATTCGTTTTTGGGGGCCAGGTAACGGACAACTGAAAAAAAAATGGTGGGAAACCGCAGTTTCCCACCATAAGCATCAGCAAGTTAAATATCGCAGGTGTAGCCTGCGTGGAGAGAGAGAAAAGCCGAATTAAGAGCCGCACATCAGGCAGTCCGGGTCGTCCAGGTTGCACACTTTGCCTTCCATGCTTTCCATATCCTGTGCTTCCTGTATTGCGGCGCTGCTTTCTGCGGCCACTATTTGCTGCGCCACCTGTTTGACCGTAAATTTGATCGGGTCGGTGGCAGCTTTGCTGCGCAGGTAGTACATACCTGTCTTCAGGCCGCTTTGCCAGGCGTAAAAGTGCATAGACGACAGCTTGCCGAAGTTGGGGTCCTGCAGGAACAGGTTCATGCTCTGGCTCTGGCAGATAAACGCGCCGCGGTCGGCGGCCATATCGATCACCGCTTTCTGGCTGATCTCCCAGACGGTCTTGTACAGCTCTTTGAGCTCGTCGGGGATCTCGTCGATGGCCTGAACGGAACCGTTGGCGGCCATGAGGCGGTGTTTCATGTCTTCGCTCCACAGTCCCAGGCCGATCAGGTCGCGCAGCAGGTGCTTGTTGACCACGATAAACTCACCGGAGAGGGTGCGGCGGCTGTAGATGTTCGACGTATAGGGTTCGAAGCATTCGTTATTGCCCAGGATCTGCGAGGTGGAGGCCGTAGGCATAGGAGCTACCAGCAGGCTGTTGCGCAGGCCGTGCTTTTTGATATCCTTTTTCAAGCCTGCCCAATCCCAGCGCTTGCCGGGCAGTACGCCCCACATATCGAACTGCAGTTCGCCCTGGCTGGCGGGCGAGCCGTTGAAGGTCTCGTAGGCGCCGTCTTTACGGGCCAGTGCGTTGGATTCCGTCAGAGCGGCGAAGTAGATCGTTTCGAAGATCTCGCGGTTGAGGCGGCGCGCTTCCGGGCTGTCAAAGGGATGGCGCATGAGGATGAAAGCGTCGGCCAGCCCCTGCACGCCGATCCCGATAGGCCGGTGGCGCATGTTCGAATTGCGCGCCTCCTGTATCGGGTAGTAGTTTATGTCAATTACCTTATTCAGATTGCGCGTAACCACACGCGTGATCTCAAACAGTTTCTGGAAGTCGTACTCGCGCGTCTCTTCGTTGACGAATTTGTTGAGCGCGATGGAGGCCAGGTTACATACCGCCACCTCGTCGGGCGCCGTATACTCGATGATCTCCGTACAGAGGTTGCTGGAGCGGATGGTGCCCAGGTTCTTCTGGTTGGATTTGCGGTTGGCGGCGTCCTTATAAAGGATATAAGGCGTGCCGGTCTCGATCTGCGACTCCAGGATGGCGAACCAGAGCTCCTGTGCGCGCACCACCTTGCGGGCGCGGCCTTCCTGTTCGTAGCGGTGGAACAGGGCCTCGAATTCGCCGCCGTAACAATCGAACAGCCCCGGCGCTTCGTTCGGGCAGAAGAGCGGCCATTCGGCATCTGCCTTGACGCGTTCCATGAACAGGTCGGGTATCCACATGGCGTAGAAGAGGTCGCGGGCGCGCAGTTCCTCTTTACCGTGGTTTTTCTTCAGCTCCAGGAAGTCAAGAACGTCGGCGTGCCAGGGCTCCAGGTAGATGGCGAAGGCGCCTTTGCGCTTACCGCCGCCCTGGTCAATATAGCGGGCAGTGTCGTTAAACACCTTCAGCATAGGCACGATGCCGTTGGAGACCCCGCCGGTCCCTTTGATGTAACTGCCCGTCGCCCGGATGTTGTGTATACTCAGGCCTATGCCCCCTGCCGACTGGGAGATCTTGGCGCAACGGGAAAGTGTTTCGAAGATGCCCTCCACTGAATCGGACGCCATGGAAAGCAAAAAGCAGGAAGAGAGCTGCGGCTTCGGCGTTCCCGCGTTGAACAGCGTAGGCGTAGCGTGGATGAACCACTTCTCGGAGATCAGGTGGTAGGTCTCGATCGCCGCTTCGATATCTTCGCCATGGATACCCAGGGCGGCCCGCATGATCATGTGCTGAGGCCGTTCTACGACCTGATTGTCCATGCGCAGGAGATAGGAACGTTCGAGGGTCTTGAACCCGAAATAATCGAAGCTGTAATCCCGGTCATAGATGATGGCTGAGTCGAGCACATCGCGATGTTTCCAGATGATCTCGTAGGTGTCGTCCCCGATCAGGCCGGCGGGTTCGCCGGTCTTGGGGTCGATGTATTGGTAGAGGTCCTTCACCGTGCGGGAGAAAGACTTCTTGGTGTTCTTATGGAGGTTGGATACGGCGATCCGTGCGGCGAGGATGGCGTAGTCCGGATGGTCGGCGGCCATGGTGGCTGCGGTCTCGGCAGCGAGGTTGTCCAGTTCCGTGGTCGTAACGCCATCGTACAGGCCCTGGACGACCTTCATCGATATCTCGATATAATTGACGTACCTCGTATCGAGGTCGTAGCAGAGTTTTTTGATCCGCGCGGTAATTTTGTCAAAGCTGACATCTTCCAGCTTTCCGCTTCGTTTTACTACTTGCATGGCTTGGGTTTATTTCGGGTTATGTATTATTAAATAAAGCAGCCAAGGGGCAACAGCCTAAAAGTCCTCGTCCAGGGTAAAGACCTGTTTTTCGCGGCCCGACATGACGCCGGATTTCTGGTAGTCGCCCACGCGTTTTTCGAAGAAATTGGTTTTGCCCTGCAGCGAGATGAGGTCCATCCAGGGGAAGGGGTTTTCCACATTATACACTTTCGGCAGGTTCAGGGCGGCCAGCAGGCGGTCGGCCACGAATTCGATGTACTGGCACATGAGCTGGGCGTTCATGCCGATGAGGGCTACCGGCAGTGCATCCGACACGAACTCCTTTTCTATGTTTACGGCGTCGGTGATGATATCGCGGACGGTCTCGGGTTTGAGCTTGTTCTGCACGTGGTTGTTGTACAGCAGGCAGGCGAAGTCGCAGTGCATGCCTTCATCGCGGGAGATGAGTTCGTTGGAGAAGGACAGGCCCGGCATCAGGCCCCGTTTTTTCAGCCAGAAAATGGAGCAGAAAGAGCCGGAGAAGAAGATACCTTCCACAGCGGCAAAAGCGATCAGCCGCTCCTGGAAGCTGCCGTTATCTATCCAGCGCAGGGCCCAGTTGGCCTTTTTCTTCACGCAATCCAGGTGCTCGATGGCGTTGAAGAGGTAGTCTTTTTCCCTGGCATCCTTTATATAGGTGTCGATCAGCAGGGAATACGTTTCGGAGTGGATATTCTCCATCATGATCTGGAAGCCGTAGAAGAACTTGGCTTCGGTATACTGGACTTCGCTGACGAAGTTTTCGGCCAGGTTTTCATTGACGATACCGTCGCTGGCGGCAAAAAAGGCCAGTACGTGTTTGATGAAATGACGCTCGTCATCGTTGAGCTTGTCGCTCCAGTCGGACAGGTCGCTGGAGAGGTCTATTTCTTCTGCGGTCCAGAAACTGGCCTCCGCCTTTTTATAAAAAGACCAGATGTCGCTGTGTACAATGGGGAAGAGGACAAAACGGTTGGGGTTCTCCTGAAGGATCGGCTCCACTTGCGCGTTCATTGTGCTATGGTTTTTAAGTTCTGGTATGGTTTTGGTTATGTGAATTCGCTTTCGGGCAAAAGCAGGCTGCTACGAGAAGCTGCCTATAGAGCTCCTGCATGGTGTTTTATCCTGCTGTAGATAGAATTGTCCGGGGGCTTGCCCCGATGCCGGCCCCGGCCGTACCGGGTGGGCCTGAAAGGCGACGGCCCGTTGGTATGAGCATACAGATAGTCAGGTTTACCTGTTGCACTTACTGATGTCACCACTAAGTTAATAAGACGAGGTAAAAAACGCGCCCAAAGTTATTAACATAATGTTTATAACAAGTCTAACTAATTGATTATCAAATATAATTAAATGTTAGTTATTTTTTCCACAATGTGGATAACTCAATGTGGATAACAGATCAAAGCATTAGCAAATTAGTGGCATAAGGGGAAAAGCGCGGTATATAAATACAAGGGAATCAGGAAAATGGGGCATTGTGGGGCCGTTTCTGAACGCCAAAGCTGCTAAAGGCGGATAGTCCGCGAGGGGCTACGGAGCTTTCGCTATTATGAAGGAAGCTTTTTTAATGCGATTGCCCTGTGGGGTCAGAACAAACGCTTGCGCTGGAAGTACCAGGCGACCAGCAGGCTGACGCCGACAGAGAGGGCCATGATGATGTAGATAGCGTAGCCTTTATCTTCCAGAGGCAGGGGGACGTTCATACCGTAGAAGCTGGCCACCAGGGTCGGCACCATGAGGATGATGGTGATGAGGGTCAGCCGGCGGATAGTGATGTTCAGGTTGTTGGAGATGATGGAGCCGTAGGCGTCCATGGTGCCGTTGAGGATGTTGGTATACACGTTGGCCATTTCCAGGGCCTGGCTGTTGTCGATGATGATATCTTCGAAGAGGTCCGATTTATCCTCGTCGTCTTTGATCTGCAGGAAGTCGGTGCGTTTCATTTTCATCTTCAGCAGCTCGTTGGCGCTGAGGGAATTCATAAAATAGACCAAGCTCTTTTCGATGCTCAGCAGTTGTTTGAGCTCCTTATTGCGGCTGGAGTCGTAGAGCTCCTGTTCGATGAGGTTTCGCTTGAGGTTCAGCTTTTTCAGGCAGGTCAGGAAGCGGTATACATTCTGTTCCAGAATCTGCAGGACGAAACCGGATTCGTCGGACGGGTCAAAATTTTTGACCTTATCATCGAGGAAGAGCTGCAGCACCGGGTTTTCGTAGGAGGTGATGGTAATGACGTGGTCGAGGGTGATGATGATACCGATGGGCACCGTTATATATATAGCGTCGTTCTCTTCTTCGGCTTCGTTGAGTATAGGGGTATTGACCATGATCAGGCGCACCTCGTCCTCTCGCTCGTAGCGCGAACGCTCGTCGATATCGAGGGAGTCGGTCAGGAAGTCCAGCGGCAGGTCGAACTGCATGGCCACCTCTTCGAGCTCCTCATGGCTGAAGGGGGGCGAGATGTTAACCCAACAGTTCACCTCCGGCTCTTCGAGCTCCTTTAGCTTACCATCCGCTTTGCCGTAATACCGGATCATTGGACAACTGTAATAAGGTTAAAAAATTCCGCCACAAACATACGACTAAACAATTGGGATAGCAAATGGGAAGTCAGGAGCCCTTCAGCCCGGTGGCCTGTTTCACAAAAATCTCATACAGCGGCAATGCGGAAGGGCCGGCGTAACCCCATTGTGGGGAGTGTCCTTCGCGGATGCGAAAGTAATCGGCCACGATATCGGCCTGCTGTTCGAGGTTGAAGTCGTGAAAGGAGCGGCCTGCCGACAGGGCGGCCTGCAGGCCTTCGGCGCCGCCGTAGTTATACCCTTCGGGGCTGTACCGGGCATGGAGGGCGCGGGGAATGTAAACGATGCCCATGCGCTGGTACTGCCATACGTGTACGAGCTCATGCACGAGCAGGGCGTCGGGCATAGGGCCCCAGGCGTTGATGTGGTAAAAGCTGACGTAACAGAGCCTGAACTGCCGGGGCCCGGCAAAGGCGCGCTCGTCGATGCGCACCCGCTCGTAGTTGACCGACCTGCCAAAAATAGCCCGCGCCAGTTGTTTTTCCCGGGCTGCCAGCGGGCGGGAGTTGAATTTGACAAAATCCATCAGCGTTTCGTACAGCTCGCTGAGGGCCAGGCAATCGAGCAGCATCAGCAGGAATTCCAGCCACCACCATGCTACGCTGCCGCCTGCCGTCCGGCTGAGCCATTCCGGCTCGGGGATATCCCGGAGCCGCCCGATACCTGCCTGGCAGTGAACCCAAAGCCGCTTCAGGCGGCGGGGCAGATAGCGGGCGGCGTCCACAACGCGCAGCGGGATGGCTACGAGTTTGAAGAGCAAGGCCTAGCCTTTGGTAGCGCGCAACGCCCGGGAGTATTTGCCGCCCGCTTTTAACTGCACGAAATACAGGCCTTTGGGCAAACCCGCCGTTTCCACCCAAAGCTGCTGCCGGCCTGCCGGCAGTACGCCCTGCTGCTGCCGGAGCACCACCTGCCCAAGGGTATTGGTGAGCGCTATCTCTACCGGGGCGGCCTCTTCCATTTCAAAGCCAACAGACAGGCGGCCGTCGAAGGGGTTGGGCGTAAGCCTTACATCGCCGAAGAATTCGGGCGCCAGCGCCTGCGTACCCGATACCGTGCATTCCATTTTCTGCAGGCCCAGCGGCGCCAGGATGTTGTCCGCGATAGCTGACGAGAAGGGCCAGATATCCTGCTGGATGATCGCCCGGTCGGGGGCTACCAGGATGATCGTGGGGAAAGCCAGAGGGGCAAAAGCGTCCACGGCAGGGCTACCGCCGCCCTGCAGGCCGCTCGCCACCGGGTACCCACCGGCGCTTCCACAGTTCTCTTCAAAGGTTTCACATTGCTGGATGGTGCCGTCGGCTTCCAGGCCGATAACGAACAGCTCGCCGCTATTGCACCCATAGTTTTCATATACCTTCCTGATCTCGGGCGCCGTCTGGCAGCAAGGGCCGCACCAATAGGCGTACAGGTCGATCATGACGTATTTGCCTTCGTCGAGCAGCTGATACAGGTTGTGTTGCTCGCCGTGGATGTCGGTCACGACAAAGTCGGGTGCGGTGGTGATGCCCACCTGGGCGCGGCCAGCAGTGGCCAGCAGTAAAAGTGCAGTGATCGAGGTAAAAAAATGTCTCATGGCCGTTTCATGGATTAAGAACTTGTATAGAGGCCTCCAGACAAGCTCTATATGTTGGAAAAATATTTACTCCTGCAAAGTAGGCAGAAATGCGGCAATGCCTACATGCCTTTTACATAATTGTCTTTTTTGAGGCTTACTTAAAGCGGATGGCCTTTACCGGGCTGATGCTCGTGACCAGGTAAGAGGGGATGATGAGGAAGGCCAGCGTTACGATGAGGGTCCCGATATTTAGCAGGAGGATAGGCCAGAACTGGAGTTCGATGGGCGCAGTGGACAGGTAATAGTTCTCCTCACTGAGCCGGATAAATTCGAACCGGCTCTGCAACAGGCACAGGCCGATGCCGATGAGGTTGCCCCAGAACAGCCCCAGGCCGATGATATAGGCGGCGTAGTAGAGAAATATCTTACGGATGCTCCAGTTGGCGCTGCCCAGCGATTTGAGGATGCCGATCATATTGGCGCGCTCCAGGATGAGGATCATCAGAGCCGTGACCATGTTGATGATGGCCACGATGACCATCAGCCCCAGTATGACGGCCTCGTTGATATCCTGGAGGTCGAGCCAGTCGAAGATCTCCGGCATCTTATCGCGGATCGACTCGGCGTAGAGGTCGCTGGGAAGTTGTTCGAAATAGATATAGTCGGTGAGGGCCTCCAGGTCGTCGATATCGTCGATAAACACCTCAAAGCCGCTGACCTGATCTTCCGTCCAGCCCAGCAGGCGCTGGATCTGCCTGATATCGATGAGGGCGAATTTGCGGTCGTATTCCTCCAGGCCGGTGCGGTAGATGCCACTGACGGTAAAGCGCCGCTGCAGCTGTTCGCCTTTTTCAACGAAGTGTACGATAAAGGAGTCGCCGGTATCGGCCTGCAGCCGGCTGGCGGTCTGCTCTGAGATGAGGATCTCGCGCGACATCGCAGAGTCGGGCATGTTCAGCCGTCGGCCCCGTTTGATGTACTGGCCGATGAAATCCCAGTCGAAGTCCTGCCCCACCCCTTTCAGGATGATGCCTTCGATATCCCTGTCGCCTTTTTTCCCGGCCTCGATAATGCCGGGTTTGATCGCAAAAACCTGAATGTGGCGAATCCCTCCTTTTGTCCGGTGTACCCGCTCGACCCGCTGCCCGAACCAGTTTTCCTCCATGGTATACTGCACCTGCCGGATGGTGTCGAGGTAGGGATAAAAAGACTGTTCCTTTTTCACCGGAAAAGCTTCCAGCAGCGACCTGTTGATATCCGTATCGGTGATGTGGATATGCCCCCAGAAACCGAATATCTTGGAGCTGATCTCGTTCTTAAAGCCTGCGATGAGCGCGTTGGCGCAGATCATGACGGCCACGCTAAGGGCCACCGCCGCCACCGCAATGCGCAGGATGAGCCGCGAAAAAGACTGCTGCCCCGAGGCCGCAACCCGGCGTGCTATGAAGGCTTCGAATTTCATGCCGCGCAAAGATAGGAAAAGTCTGAACCTTCCTTCAATTTCGGTGGTTTGTTCAAAAAAGCTGGCAAAAAAGCTAAATTTGCCCCGCTCAAAAAGTACAACGGAACAAAACAACAGACGGATGAACTTTCTGGAAGAACTGGAATGGCGGGGCATGTTACACGACGCTATGCCCGGCGTGGAAGAGGTGCTGAACAAAGGCATGGTAACGGGTTACATCGGCTTCGACCCCACTGCTCCGGCCCTGACCATCGGCAACTTTGTGCAGATCATGCTGCTCAGCCTGTTCCAGCGCTCCGGCCACCGGCCGCTGGTGCTGATGGGCGGCGCCACCGGCCGCATCGGCGACCCCTCCGGGCGGGACACGGAGCGGGAGCTGAAAACCTTCGAAGAGCTCGACGCCAACCTGGAACACCAGAAAAGCCAGGCCTACAAATTCCTCAACTTCGAGGACGGCCCCAACAAGGCGCTGATGGTGAACAACATCGACTTCTACAAGGATATGAACGTGCTGGGCTTTCTGCGCGATGTAGGCAAAACCCTGACCGTCAACTATATGATGTCGAAAGAGTCGGTACAGAAGCGGCTGGACAGCGGCATCTCATTCACTGAGTTCAGCTACCAGCTACTGCAGGCCTACGACTTCCAGGTGCTGTATCAGCAATACGACTGCATCCTCCAGATGGGCGGTTCCGACCAGTGGGGCAACATCACTTCCGGTACGGAGTTCATCCGGCGCAACCTCGGCGCCAAGGCCTATGCCGTGACGACCCCCCTGCTGACCAAAGCCGACGGCACCAAGTTCGGCAAGTCGATGGGCGGCAATATCTGGCTCGACCCCGGCCTGACGAGCCCGTACAAGTTCTACCAGTTCTGGATCAATGCCGACGATGCGGACACGCCTAAATTCACCCGTTATTTCACCCTGAGATCCCGGGAAGAGATCGAAGCGCGGGAAAAGGAGCTGGCCGACAACCCGCAGGAGCTCAAGCGCCTGCTGGCCGAAGAGCTCACCATTCGCGTTCATTCCGACGAAGACTACCGCTCGGTGTTGCGCGTCAGCCAGCTGCTGTTCGGCCGCAACGCCACCAGGGAGAACCTGCTCGAACTGGGCAAGGGCGAGCTGGCGACCGTGGCCTCCGAGATCCCCAGCTTCACCATCTCGCGGGAGTTGCTCGCCAATGGCGTCAACATCGTCGACCTGCTGGCCGAGCACACCAGCATTCTGGCATCCAAAGGCGAAGCCCGCCGCGCCATTCAGGGCAACGCCATCAGCGTGAACAAGGACAAGGTGAATAGCCATGAAGAGGCGGTCAGCCATGAAGCGCTGCTGCACGGCAAGTATATGATGGTGGAAAACGGGAAGAAGAACAAGTTCATTGTGATGGCGGAGTAAGGTGCTTTTAGAGCTTGTTTGGAGTATTGAACAGAGATTCACGGCCGGGCTCTCGGAATACAAACCATTTATTGCCTATGAAAAACCCGGTTCCATTTCGGAGAAAAGCCCGCAAAGTGCTGGTGATCACCCTTTGCTGGACATTGCTTGTAACACTTTCCTACATCAGTAATTACTATTTCGTAACCGATCTGGTCAGGCTGGGCAAGCTGCAGGGTACCTACGCCTTCTGGCCCGATTTCACAGCACAGGCCATCCTCGGCGTTTTCGGGGGGCTGGTGGGCGGATATCTGCTGGTGTTCAGGATGGATAAACGCTATAAAAAACGTTCTTTTGCCTTTGGTATCATCAATTCGGGCTTGTCGTTTATCCTGTTTTACCTGGCCATTGCCATCGCCGGCCTTTTCTTTCTCGCCCTCGCCTATTTTTCGCTTCAGGAAAGTGTCCGGGAAGCCGCCCAGCGGTCCTGGCATAACGTGATCGTGAACCTGAATACCCCTTCCTTTATCTGGACGATGGCCTTTGCGGCCCTGCTGGTATCCGGCACGCAGTTCATGTTACAGGTGAACGACAAGTTCGGCTCCGGGGTATTGTGGAAGTTCATCACCGGTAAGTATTATCTGCCCCGGCAGGAAGAGCGGATCTTCATGTTCCTCGACCTGAAATCCTCTACGACGATCGCCGAAAAGATCGGTAGCCGCCATTTCTTTGAACTGCTCCGGGAGATCTTCAGAGACATCACCGAGCCGATCATCGATAGCCTGGGCGAGATATACCAGTACGTGGGCGACGAGGTGATCATCACCTGGACGGTGGACAACGGGATGAAGGATAACAATTGCCTGGACTGCTTTTTCAGGATCGAAAAGCTGATCGAGGAAAAAAGCGCTTATTACCTGAAGCAATACGGCCATGTGCCCTTTTTTAAAGCCGGCCTGCACCTGGGTGAAGCGACGGTAGGGGAAATAGGCATCATCAAAAAGGATATCGTTTTTTCCGGCGACGTGCTGAATACGGCGGCCAGGATACAGGGCGAATGCAACCACTACCAGGTAGGCCTGCTGGCCTCGTCAGAACTGATGCAGCATCTGCATATCGACGGAGCCTATCAAAAGGTGCACATGGGCGAGATCCGCCTGCGGGGCAAAGAAAACATGGTGGCGCTCAACTCGGTGACGATCAGCAAAGGCCATAAAATGGCCTTGTAAAGGCCGGCCGTTTACCCCTTCACGGCGGCCAGGGCCGCAATATCCGGGCATTCCAGCACCTGTTTGCGGTAGCCGGCCGATGTGGCGTTGAGCATGGCATTGCCGATATCTTCCAGCCGCACTACGCGGCCGGGTGTAAGCAGCCGGAATAGCGGGAACAGGAACCCCAGTATTTTGTATGGCCTCAGCGTATTCTTCATACCGGGCATCGGATAGATCAGGCCGGGCCTGAAATTATATACAGCCCTGAAGGGAAGCCGGGCCAGGCTGTTCTCCGTCTTGCCCTTGACCCTCGCCCACATGATGCGCCCCTGCTCACTGCCGTCGGCCCCGGCTCCGGAAACATAACAGAACACCATCTCCGGGTTCAGCCGGGCAAGGGTTTGAGCGACGTGATGAGTAAGCTCGTAGGTGAGGTGGTAGTACTTTTTCTCATCCATGCCTACGGAAGAAACGCCCAGGCAGAAATAACAGGCGTTATACCCCGACAACTGTGGTTCTATGGCCGAAAAGTCGTGAAAATCCGAATGCAGGATCTCCGTCAGTTTTTCGTGTTCCACCCCACAGGGGCGCCGGTTGATAACGAGTACTTTCTCAACCCTGTCATCGGCGAGTGCGACGTGGAGCACGCCTTCGCCGACCATGCCGGTACTACCGGTAATGATAGCTTTGATCTTCATGGCCTCTTTTGTTTTTGCCTGCCCGGCCCTGGCGGGGTGCGGCATTTGCGATTAAAAGTGAGTGATCACTTACAAATATAAGCACCCTTTTCATACGCCGCAAATATTTTTAATAATGGCCCCGTTGCCAGGATGCTCCCAGCTATTCGGCCATGCAGCTATGTACGGGGGCCAGGTTTCCCGCTTTCTCTTTTTTCCGTCTTTTAGCGAACCACTCCTTGGCGCCATCTACTACCCGGTACATTACCGGCACGATGATAAGCGTCAGGATCATGGAGCTCGTCAGGCCGCCGATGAGCACCCAGGCCAGCCCGTTTTTCCACTCCGACCCGGCGCCTTTGGCGATGGCGATAGGGATCATAGCGATCACCATTGCGATGGTGGTCATGAGGATAGGGCGGAAACGGGCCATGGTGCCTTTCACCACAGCCTCTCGGCTAGGCATTCCTTCCTTTTTCAACTGGTTCACGAAGTCGACGATCAGGATGGCGTTTTTCACCACCAGGCCCACCAGCATGATGAGGCCCAACATGCCGAAGATGCTCATGTTCTGCATGGCCAGCGCCAGCGCCAGGAATGCGCCGATAAGGGCCACGGGAATGGAGAACATAACGACGAAGGGATACACATAGCTATCGTACAGGGCCACCATGATGAGGTATACGAGCAGGATGGACGTCAGCAGCGCAAACCCGAGCGAGCGGAAGGAATCCTCCTGCTGTTCGAGGTTGCCACCGAAGGAGACCTCTATACCCGCCGGCGTTTCTGTCTGGGCCAGCATCTCCCGTATCTCCTGCCCTACTGTCCCTTCGGCCCTGCCGACTACCCTCGATTCGACCGTCAGCGAGGTGATCTTGTCCTGCCTTTCCAGGCGCGATGGGCCCGTACTGGGCGCCACTGTGGCAAACTGGCTGAGCTTGATGAGGTTGCCCTGGTTGTTGAGGAAATTCAGGTTCTGGATGTCTTCCATATTGCGGCGGTCGAAGGCATCGAGCTGAACGCGGATATCGTAGTCGTAATCCCCGCCCTCGAACTTGGAGTCGGTATTACCGGTAAAGGCGTTCTGCATCGTAGCGCCCACGACGTTGAGCGACAGGCCGAGCCCGGCCATGCGCTCCCGGTCGATGTTGACAGAAATTTCGGGGTTGCCGCCTTCCACCGTCGATTTCACTTCCGTGGTGCCGGGCACTTTTTTCACCAATTCCTGCACCTGCTCTCCGAAAGCCATCAGCTCATTGAGGCCGGAGCCCTGCAGGATGATCTGGATGGGCGCGGAGCCGCCGCCGCCGACCATACTCACCGGGGCAACGCTGATCTTCGCGCCCGGGATGTTCTCCAGCAGGCTGTGCTTCACCTCATCGGCGTATTCGGCGGAGCTGAGGCTGCGCTGCTCGGCCGGCACCAGTTTTACGTTCAGTTCGGCCAGATTGCTGCTGGACGTATTGGAAAGCCGCCCGCTGCTCTGCCCGACGGTCGTGAACACGCTGACGACCTCCGGTTCGTGTAGCAGCCTGGCCTCGATCTGCTGCGTCAGGTAGTTCGTCCTTTCCAGTGGCGCCTCCTTGGGTAGTTCTATCGTTATCTGGAATTCACCGTTATCGCCGGCGTTTACGAACTCCGAACCGATGAAGCCGTTGGCCAGCAGGGCGAAGGAGGCGGCCACCAGGGCAAAGATCCCCGTTATGGCAATAACCTTGTGGCGCAGGGACCATTTCAGGGCCGCCTCGTAGCTGTCCTGGAGGCCCGTAATGACAGACTCGAACCAGATGAGCGGCCTGTCCAACAACTTATTGGCGTCCAGGTGTTTGAGCCTTGAAAAGCGGCTTGCCAGGAAAGGCGTCAACGTGAAGGACACCAGCAAACTGATGGCGGTACTGGCCACTACGACCAGGGAAAACTGGAACAGCAGGTCGGAGATCAGGCCCGTGACCATAGCGATGGGCAGGAACACTACGATGATGACCAGGGTGATGGACATAACCGAAAGCCCCATTTCATCCCATACGGCAATGGCGGCCTGTATAGGCGACTTGCCGCGCTCCTGGTGGCTGTGGATGTTTTCCAGCACAACGATACTGTCGTCGACCAGGATACCGACCACGAGGGAAAGCGCGAGCAGTGTCATCAGGTTGAGGGTGAAACCCGCTACGCTCATCACGGCAAAAGTGGTGACTATGGAAACCGGGATGGCGACCATAACGATGAGTGCGTTGCGGAAGCTGTGCAGGAACAGCAGCATGATAACAGCAACGAGAATGACGGCAATGACCAGGTCGTGGATCACCGCATCGGCGGCCTGCAGGGTGAATACGGAGCTGTCTTGCGCTATATTGAACTGTAACTTTTCAGCAGCGTACCGCTCTTCCATCTTTTTGAGTTCGGCCTTCACATTATCGGCCACCTCCACCGTGTTGCCATCCGATTGTTTGGTGATGAGTACCCCCAGCGAGCTCTGGCCGTTGATCCGGCTGATCGCCTCCGCTTCTTTTTTGAAGTCGTGCACTTCCGCCACGTCCTGCAGGTATACCGGAGCACCGTCCTTTGTCGTCAGCACCAGCTGGCGCAGTACGCCGAGGTCTCTGATCTTACCGGAGAGGCGCACCAGGATATCCTGGTCCTTGTTGCGCACGCTACCCGTTGGGAAGTCCATATTGGCATTATTAATGGCCTGCGTGACCTGGAGCAGCGAGAGGTTGTAGTACTTCAGTTTATCGCCGTCGACGTTGACCTGTATCTCCCGGCTCTCGCCGCCGACGACCTTCACCTGTGCGACGCCTTCAATGCGGGCCAACTCGGGCTGTATGCGGTTTTCGAACAGGCCGGTAAAGGCCACCTCGTCCATATTCGAAGTAGCGCCGATGCGCATGATGGGCAGCTCGTCCAGAGAGAACTTACCGATGCTGGGGTCGAGCGCGTCTTCAGGAAGCTTGGCCCTGATGGCGTCCACCTTGCGCTGGGCATCCTGGACGAGCTGGTCGATATCCGCTCCGTATTTGAATTGCACGATGACGGTGGAGACCCCTTCCATGGAAATAGACTGGAGCTTGTCGAGGTTCTCGAGTGTAGACACGGCCTCCTCGATCTCTTTGGCCACGGCGTTTTCCACTTCCTCAGGCGATGCGCCGGGATAAACAGTCGTAATGGAAATGACCGGCGAGGAGATATCGGGCAGCAGCTCATAGGTAAGGCTCTGGTAACCTACCAGCCCGAAAAAGCATAGTATGGTGAACAGCACCACTACGAGGGTAGGGCGCTTAACTGATAATTCCGTGATAGACATGACAGACTTTTGAATGGTTGAATGGTTGAATGGCTGTGGGCGGCTTATGCCGCAAAGGGTTTATTCCACTGCCGGGCCCGCACTGCTGAGCACTTTAACCCGGCGGCCTTCCGACAGGTTGATCTGCCCGGTGGTGACGACCCTTTCGCCTTCGTTAAGCCCTTTCTGGATGAGCACCATATCGCCGGGCCCTTCGCCTACTTCGACCTTGCGGAAAGCCACCGTTCCATCGGGTTGCAGGACGTAGACACCGGCATCTTTCACGCTTCCGGCTACGGCATTGCGGGGAACGAAGAGCGCCTTTTCGACTTCAGTGGTAGCGGGTTTGATCGTCACGCTGCCATACATACCGGCTTTAAGCAGGAATTCGGGGCTGTTCTGCAATTCGATCTCCACATCATACTTACGCCCCTGGTCGGCCTGTACGCTGATGAGGCTAATATTGCCGGAAAAGGTTTTATCGGGGTAAACCTCGGTACGGATGTTTACGCTTTGGCCTTTGCGCACTTTCACGATCTGAGTTTCGGGCACCTTTACGACCATTTTGAGGCGGCTCACATCCACTACCGTAGCGATGACGGCGCCGGGGGAAGCGAAGCTGCCTTCCTCCACTTTCACTTCCTTAACGATGCCGGTCATCGGCGACCTGGCCGTGGTGTATTTCAGTTGTTGCTCCACTGCCGTCAGGTTGGCCTGTTTGTTCTGAAAATTGAGGCGCATCTCTTCCAGTTGCTGCTGGCTGACAGCGCCGGCCTGTGCCAGGCGTTCGAAGCGTTCGACGTCCTTCTGCGCTTTTTCCAGGGCAGCCTGTGCTGTGGCCAGTTGTGAGCGGACGTTCGTATCGTCTATTTTTGCCACGGCCTGCCCTTTCGACACCGTGTTACCTTCTTCGATATTGAGGCTGGTCAGCCGGCCCTGGGCTTCGGCGATGATGTTCAACTCCTTGCGAGCCTCGAAAGAGCCGGTCAGGCTAATGCTGTTGTCTACCGGCAGCAGTTCGGCCGTAGCAACCTGCACCGGTATAGCGGTGATGACTTCCTCTTTGGGCTGTGCCTTTTCGTCGATGGCCTTTTTGTTCGTATACAATTTGAAGGCCATAAAACCGGCAATGGCCAGTACGCCTGCGATGGCGAGGGATATCTTGATGAATTTCATATTGGGAAACTTATTTTATTCAGTTTTTGATCAATAAAGGTTCTTTTCCGGAAGAGCAGCTATTACTTGCTGCCCGCTTCGATCAGGCGCGCCAGTTCACCGCTGGTTTTCAGGTGGCCGAGCTCAGCCAGTTTCTGCTGGAGGGTTGCTGTGAGGTACTGGGTCTGTGCCTCTTTCAGGCTCGTTTCGGCATTGAGCAATTCCGTCAGCGGGGCTACACCTTCCTGGTAGGAAAGCTTGGTGATGCTGTAGAGCTCCTCGGCCAGCTGCATGTTCTTTTCCTGCTGGCTGATGAGCGACCGGCTTTGCCGCAGTTGCTCGGTGGCGTTGTGAAACTCCATCTGCGTCTGGTTAGCCACCTGGCGGGACTGGAGGGCCAGCTGGCGCTGCGACACCTCTATCTGCTGCGCTTTGAATTTCTTCTGGAAGCCATCAAAAACGGGGATGCTGAGCGACAGCCCCCACATGCCGGAGCCGAAGGTGTTCATTTTGTTCTCTTTCGAAAAGAGCTTGTCGGACTGCCCCTGCCAGTTGTAGCTGGCAAAAGCGGAGAGCACCGGAAAGTAGCCGTCTTTCACGCTTTGAAGCTCCAGGCCGGTGAGTTCCTCCTGTTTCTGAAGCTGGCGCAGGGTGGTATTGTACTGCAGGTTGAGGCCCTGAGACAAGGGGTATTCCAGTTCGGCCTCTTCCAGCCCGACGATCTGCATGGGCGTATCCATAGGCATGCCCATATAGTATTTCAGCAAACTCAGCTGCTGCCCGTAGTTGATATCCAGGCTTTGGATCTCCGTCTCCAGGTTGGTGCGGTTGACCCGCAGCTGGTCCACATCCACCTTCTTTATCAGCCCTTCCTGCAGTTGCGCTTCGGTGATGCCGATCAGTTGCACGACGCGGCCAAGGTTTGCATTGAGGATCTCCTTTTGTTTATCCGTGATCTGCAGTTGGAGGTACAGTTGGGCGATGTTGTACACCAGGTTCTCCTTGGCCATGAGGGTATTGGCCTGGTACAGCCCCCTGGCTGCCTCCGCCGCTTTCAGGCCGGTGAAGTAGGACTTGCTGAACAGCAACTGGTTCACTTCCAGGCCTGCATATAAGCCATGGCGCACGCCAAACTGCACCGGCACGGTGGTACCGGGTTGCCCGATGATCTCGCCGGGAAGCAGCTGGGTCGGAAGGGCAAAGTTGTCGGTAT
Source organism: Lewinellaceae bacterium (assembly GCA_020636255.1). Lineage (GTDB taxonomy): Bacteria > Bacteroidota > Bacteroidia > Chitinophagales > Saprospiraceae > JACJYE01. The sequence continues at coordinate 90,746 of JACJYE010000015.1, read as the reverse complement.
AGCGGCCGGAAAGGCTGGCCTGGGGCAGCCCGCTGGCCCGTACCTCTTTCACCTGGTATTCGCCGGCCACTTCGTCGAGTTTCACCTGCTGCAGGTTGGGGTTGTTCTGCATAGCGTATTGGATACAGTCTTCGAACGTCATGGCCTGGAAGGCCAGCTGCCCGTTTACAGCGCTTTGCGAACTTGCGGAGGGAGAAAAGGAAAATACGGCCAGGCCGAAGGCCAGTAAAAATGGCCATAAGGTTCGTTCCATGTCATTGAGTGTTTTTAATCCTATTAAGTTGCACTTATAAAATTCCGGAAAGTATGTTAGTTCTGAAACAAAAGAACCAACTTGGCAAAAAAAATCACTTCCCTGCTTTCAGGGCGTTCCATTCTGCCTTAAGGGCCTCCACTTTACCGGCGATGAACGTGTGGAATTCAACGATCGTTTCCAGTCCTTCGTTAAAATCGAGGTATTTGGAGTCTTTTCTTTCATGAAGCACGTCCGTCAACAGGTCGCGCAGGGTCGTGATATCGTTTATCTTACTTTCAATGGAATCCAGCCAGCTTTTGCTGTTCACGCGGAAGTAGCGGCGGCGGTCGCCACTGAACGTGATATAGTCCACAACCCCATCCCTTTGGAGGTGGTTCAAAGCATTGCTGATAGCGCTCTTGCTGGCCTGCAGGCTCTCCTGTATGCTGTAAAAATCCTGATAGGGAGGCTCTGCCAGCAGCAGGAAAGCAAGCACGCGCCCTGGCATCGGCGACAGGCCCTTCTTCTCAAAGTAAATGCCCATCTCCTCCACTTTGGCTTTCAGCCGCTCTCGTTTATCGCTAATCTCTGCCATATTAGATCATTTCAATGGGGCAAAGATAATATGATTTTTTTGGTTCTGCAAATAAAGAACCAAAAAAATCAAAATAAGCCTCCTGCATCTGTACTTACCTCCCTAACTTTCCAGTCAAAACAAAACCTTTACCCATGAGAAAAACCATTTACCCTTTCGTTATTTTTTGCCTTGCAGGGCTTTTTTCGTGCACATCCAGCACACAGCTTCAGGTATTACAGCCTGCTCAGGTCGTTTTACCCGACCACGTTGAAGTGATCGTCACGGCCGACCGCAGCAAGCCGGCCAAGGGGTTCATCAACGTTGTGGAAGGCCTGTTCACGGGCGAAGACATCGGCCAGGACCGCCGCGGGCGCATACGGGCGCTGGACGGCCTCACTTCAACCCTTACCCGTACGCCCCGGTACTCGGTTAAGACATCGGGGATCGAAATGACGGGCAGTTCCACGGGCAACAGCATAGAGCCTCCCCTGCCCTGGGATGATGTCGAACGCATCTGCAAGCAGTTCGGCGCCGACGCCCTGCTCACGATAGAGATGTACGACAGCGACAACTTCATCACTACCGGCTCGCGCACGGAAAAGAAAAAAGACAAGGACGGCAAGCAGTACACAGAGAAATATTACGTTGCCGATATGCGTACCCAGGTGCGCATCGGCTGGCGGGTATACGACCCTAAGGATCACCGTATACTCGACGAGTACACCACCATGGATGATGCCAGCAGCGACGCCCGCGGCAATACGGAAGATGCCGCACGCCGCAACCTTCCTGCCCGGGAAGGCATCACGCAAACCGTCAGCCAGGCTGCCGGCGAGCTTTATGGCATGCGCATCGCCCCGGTTTGGATCAACGTAACCCGCAACTGGTACACCAAGGGCAAGGGCAGCTCCAAGGCCGACATGGAGCGCGCCGCGCGCCTTGCCCGCGCCGGCAACTGGGAGCAGGCCACCGATATCTGGAACGGCCTGGTCAACGGCGCTGCTGATGAGAAGACCCGTGGCCGCGCCGCCTACAACATGGCCGTCGCTTACGAACGCGCCGGCAAGCTCAGCCTTGCCCTCGAGTGGGCGCAGGCGGCCTATACCGACTACGGCAACAAAAATGCCCGTTCCTACATCGATAACCTCCGGCTCAGGATCTACGAACAGCAGCGGGTAGAGGAACAGATGAAGGGCAGGGAATAGCCAGCCTTTAACAAATTCGTGGGCCCGGGCGTTTAGCAGTTGTAACACACAAAACAGGCCTTCAATGGAAATCACCTTGTATCAGGCCGATGCCTTTACCGGCCAACGGTTCCGTGGCAACCCAGCTGCCGTCTGCCCGCTGAAGGAATGGCTGCCCGATGCCACCATGCAGGCTATTGCTGCTGAGAACAACCTTTCGGAGACAGCTTTTTTTGTACCTAAAGGGCACGACTACCACCTGCGCTGGTTCACGCCTGCCATCGAGGTCAAGCTATGCGGGCATGCTACCCTGGCCACGGCCCACATCCTCTTTGAGCACCTGGGGTACCTGGGCAAAGTCGTCCACTTTCACAGCCAAAGCGGCCTGCTTTCCGTAGCCAAAGAGCAGGGGTATTACATCATGGACCTGCCCACCGATATTCTGGAACCCGTCGTGGCGCCCCGCGTATTGCTGGATGCCCTGCAGGCCCGGCCCGTAGAAATATTCTCTGGCCGGGAGGATTATCTCGTCGTGCTGGAATCGCAGGAGCAGGTAGCCCGCCTGCAGCCCGATTTTCGGCTGCTCCGGCAGGTGAAAGGGCGGGGCATCATTGTCACTGCTCCGGGTGACGAGGCCGACTTCGTTTCCCGGTGTTTCTTTCCCAATGCCGGGATCGATGAGGACCCCGTAACCGGCTCCGCGCATACTACACTGACACCCTACTGGGCAGAACGCCTTTCCAAACAGGAATTGACGGCCCAACAGATATCCGCCCGTGGCGGCAACCTGAAATGTACGATGCTGGGCGAACGCGTCGCCATCGCCGGCCAGGCCGTGACCTACCTGGAAGGAAGGATATGGGTGTGAATAGCAGTGACCAAAATCATTGAGAAATAGGGGCAGTAAGCCTATACTATGTGATGGAAAGCGGAGGTTTTGCCTTCGCAACCCGAAATCCTATCCATCAAAGCGTAGAGGTATGAAAAAGAACCGCAATTATCCGCTGTTCGGGGCACTGGCAAAGGCCGTTGCAATGCTCGTGTTCCTGTTCCTGTTACCAGGTGCTGTTAATTCCCCGCTATTACCGGGCAAACCCGCTGAAGGGCTTATTGAAAAGAGCTTTTCGCTCGATGCCCTCGGCCGGGAGACGATCGAGTTCACGGCAGACAATACCGGCGCCATCCGGGCTTTCGCCGAATGGAGCCCCGCCGAGGCCGAGCTGTCCCTGATCCTTTTCCGGCCCGGCCAGATGAACTTCATTGAACGCGTCGATAGCGGCAGCCCGGCCGAATTGGTATTTGAGGCCACAGAAGGCGACATCGCCAAAGGCTCTGACTGGAAACTGAAAGTGGTGAATGGCGGTACCGGCAAGGTTACGGGCCACATCAGGCTCACCTACCCCGTGCAGGCCGATAGCCTGCTGCAGTAAGCACAAATGGAGAAAAAACAATCCCCGGGCCTCGTCGCGAAGCCCGGGGAAGTTCATGCATTACATTATAAGTTTAGCGTGCATCCATCCGCACAAAGGCCTGGTGCCCTACCTGATCGCCCACCATCAGTACGATGTGGTACAGGCCTGCCGGCATAGCGGCATCCAGATCGAACGAAATGGATTCGCCGGGGGCGAGCCCGTCCAGTTCGCGGCGGCCAATTTCGCGGCCGTAGGAATCTGTAATGCGGGCCAGCACCCTACCTGTAACAGCCTGCCCAAGGCGCACATTCACCTTATCGGTAGCAGGGTTGGGGAATACCGTAAGCGGTACCGCGTCAGCAGCGGCAACGCTGCGGGTATGGGTAAGCTCGTGTGCCATGAAGACGTCTTCGTGCAGGCAGGTGATCGGGCAGTTACGGGCAATGACATCCGACAAACGGTTGCCCTTGATCCATGTTTTTTCATCCGGCGTCAGCCAGGGGTCGTTCTCGTAATAGAAGCGGTCGCCTTCGCGCAGCGCATGGAACTGGCGCCCGACGATCTCCATAGCCGTTTCTCCGAACATGGCGTTGGGCATGTGGTCTTCGGCCAGCATACCCACCCAGGGGTCGATGTGGTTGACATCGTGATAGACCTGCTGCAGGGAAGCGCTCATCAACGGGTCGGAACAGATCGCGCTAAAGCTTTCCTTGGGCGCCATCCCGAAATCGGCGCGTATAGTGTTGTAGTCCGCCAGGCCGCGGTCGCGCCCGCGGTTGAGGTTAAGAGAGACCAGGTCGAGCCCGCCGGCGCCCGGAGGGCCGAACAGGAAGTTGCGCAGGTCGTCGATGACCTTACAGTCGAAATTCTGCTGCACAACGGTCGACATGCCGATAAAGAAAGGCTCGATGCCTCCTACTTCTATTATAGCCTGCGGGTTGAAGAAAGCATCCCGTAGGTCTATATTGCCCTGCGGCATCGTGTGCCCGTCGTCGTCCATCCGAAGCAGTGTATTGTTGATGGTGGTATGCCCGTAACGGAAGGCAGCAGCGCTGAAAACGTTCATGATGCCAGGGTCTGTATAGGGGTTATAGCCATTGTAGGGCTCCATATCCATACCCAGGGCCGGCAGCCATTCTTCATATACGATGGCCTGGACAACGGCGCCAACCAGTTTGCGCGCGTGTTGGTATAGCTGTTCGTCCGTCCAGTCGGGGTGCGCTACTGCCAGCTCATCGCACAGGCGGTTGTGCTCGCGAAGGAACAGGGTATGCATAGCTGTCAGGAAAGGGTTCTCATTGCCCCGGTCATCGCCCACTACGAACCACTTGGTGACGTAAGGCAGCGGCATGGCCATCGGCGGCGCTGTGGGGTCGATAGGCGCGCCATACTCGCCGGTAGTCGTATTAAAAGGAGGCATGTTGCCCGTCGATACCCTCAGCTTCCCGCCGGAGAAGGAACGGAGCCAGTATGCCCGCGTTTCATCAGAGCCATAAACCGACGAAGCGTCGATGAAGGCCGTGATGGCGTTGATGTGGCGGCGGGGGTTCTCAGGGCTCGTCCCGGTGGTTGGGTCGTATGCAGACCGAAGCATGGGGATCGTTACCATACCGCTTCCGTAAGGGTCGAAAAAAGCATCGAAGGGCGGTACGGCAATAGGCATGGACTCTTCGTGGTTGTCGGGCACCAGCGTGATATCGTGGTCGATAAACTGCCCCCAGGCCCAGGTGAAAGCACTCATGCCACGCGGGTCTTCAGCCATGGTGTTTTGAGCAAAAATGGCGTTGCTGATCGCCCGGGGGTTGGGGCGGCCCAGGCCTGCCGGCTCAGAGACGCCATCCGAATAAGCCGGGGCAGAAACATACGTTACCTGGGCGCCCACAGTTCCCCAGGTTGGTTTCAGGAAGTTGTTGTTCGCACCGTCAATTGCCCGGTATTCCTGGGCGGTGAGGTTCATTTGGCTGCCCACCAGCAGGGCTACAACCCACAGGACGCTGAACAGGTGTAAAGACCTTTTCATAGAATTCGCTTTTGGTGAATGAATGTATCGGTGGGGGGGAATAAATTGGCGGATGTGGCACGTGCGGCAATAACCAGAGCAGAGAAACAGAAACCAGGAGCGCATACCCTGACTATACCGGCATGGAGCCAACCCAGCCCCAATTTAAGATTTAATACTATTATGTCTTAAAATATGTTTCAATAAATTAGGATTTTTTTTATAACAAAATGCGAAAGGGCGCTGCTGGTTCCGTGAAGTCCTGACACCGGACGTGAGACGTGCCAGTGTTTGTATGCAATGCCTTCCCGACTCGGCCCACCGGGCCTTGCCGGGATGAAAATTGTGCGGGGCACATTTTCAAAAGCCCTAAGGCCCCAGCCTGAGCTTTTTCATGTTGATCCTGGCGCCCATCTGGGCCAGGGAGGCCGTTCGGAATTCCTCTTTCAGGGCTGCTTTATGGCTGATCCAGAAATCGTGGACGGGGCATGGCGCTGCTTCGCCGCAGCCCGCCAGCCCAAGGAGGCAGTTGTCGAAAAAGCCGGGGCCCTCCAGCAGGTGGATGATGTCGATGAGGAAAACTTCTTCCGCAGGCCTGGCCAGAGCGACCCCGCCGTTGGGCCCGCGGTAGGACTGCAGGATGCCCGCCTGTGTCAGCACCTGGAAAGTTTTCGTCAGAAAATGGAAGGAAATATTCAATTGTTCCGATATTTCCCCGATGTTGACGAAAGCCCCCCTGGGCTTCTCCGACACGATGTACAGCAGGGCCCGCAGGCCATAAACACAACTTTTGGACAAGACTTTCACTTCGGGTTAAACCTATTTTGTGGGTTCGTTGTCTCAAAACTAGCCCTTTTTTGGTTTTGCCAAAAGTTTAAATGTTCCTATAACACTGATCAGGATGGTTGTTTTTAAAGAATTCACGTTTGACGCCGCACACTTTCTGCCCAACGTACCGGATACGCACAAATGCAAATACATGCACGGCCACACCTATCGCATCCGCATATTCGTAGAGGGCCCACTGCACCCCGAACTGGGCTGGGTCATGGATTTTGCCGATCTCAAAGATGCGTGGAAAAAAATTGAACCCGTTCTCGACCATAAAGTGCTCAACGATATCCCGGGCCTGTCCAACCCCACCGCCGAACAGATCGCCATCTGGGCCTGGGATCAGCTCAAACCCGCCCTGCCCCTCCTGTCGCGCATAGAACTGTACGAAACCCCCAGCTCCGGCGTGGCGTATACCGGCGACCAGTGAGTGGCGGGTAGCCCTCAAATTTATTTGAGCGGCGTAACTATCAGCATCAGTGTCATTTACGGCCTGAAGCAAAATTTTGTGCCCCCCCCGGGGCTGTCTCAAAAGAGCCTGCATAAGGAAAACCAGAAAGCCTACTTCTGAGACAACCTCTGAGAAGGGGTTAGACAAGCAAAAGCCTACAAAATTTTGCTTCAGGAGCATTTTAAGCCGCATGCTGAATAGTTATTGAGCGGCCTATTCGGTAATAAGGAACCCTGTGCTTTGACGGCGCAAATAAATTTGCGCGTCACGCCTCTCTTACTCTTCCTGTTGCATCATCCGGCGGAATTTTTTCCGGTATTTGGGCCCGATATTGAGGGTGTGCAAGGGGCTGCCGCTCTGAAAACAGAGGCTTACGGAAGTAAAATTGCTGGCGTAGCTCTTGATGTAGGACAGGTTGATGATAAAACTGTCATGGATGCGCAGGAACAAAGTGGGCGGCAGCGCCTGTTCCAGGTTTTTCACCCTTTCCCGGGTGATATAAGCGCCGCCGGGCGTAACGATCCGGACGTCGACGTTAGCGCCTTCGCAGAAGAGGATCTCTTCATAGCCCAGTTTCACCCAGCGCTTTTTCTCTTTGATCAGCAGGAAGTGCCTGGGCTCGGGCGGTGCGGCGGGCCAGGTATCGCCCAGTTCGCCAATCGCCTTGTCGATAGAATGGTTGAGCTTGTCCAGCTCGATGGGTTTGAGCAGATAGCCGCTGATGGAGTAGTCGTAGCTTTTGATCGCATAATTGGGGAAAGCAGTGGTGATGATCACTTTCATCTGGCCGGGCGAACGCCGGAGGGCTTCCAGCAGGTTAAATCCGCTCAGCTCGGGCATTTCAATATCCAGGAACATGATGTCCGGTGCGGGCGACTGCTCGTCGGCGAGGTATTCGTAGGCGTCTTCGGCATTCTCGAAGCTGCCCAGCAGTTGCAGGTCCAGGCGGGTATCGAGCAGGTGGATGAGGTTTTCGCGCTGCAGCTCCACATCTTCCACGACGATATAGCCGTACTTCTGTTTCATATCAGGGGAATTTGTAGCTGAACGGTATACAACTGCCCGTCCTGGCTGATATCCACCTGATGCTGCCCGTTGTACACGAGCTGCAGGTTTTCCAGGGCCGTCGACAGCCCGACGCCGCCTTCCGCATGCCGGTTGGGCAGGGTATCCTCATTGCGGGCATTGGGCTTGAAAGTATTGCGCAGGGTTGCGTACAGGCGATCCTCTTCGATGCGAAAATGGATGTGGATGAGTTTTTTTCCCGGCCCCTTGCTGTTGTAATGTTTGAAGCAGTTCTCTACGAACAGCAGCAGGATCATAGGTGCGATGCGGTGGAAGGCCCTCACCTCCCCTTCCCTTTCCAATACCAGTTCGGTATAACGCGAAAGCTGCAGGCGCTGCAGGCTGATATAACTTTCTATAAAGTTGAGCTCATCTTCCAGAGGGGCCAGTTTTTCATTGGTCTTATACACCAGGTGCCGCAGCAGGCGCGACAGTTCGCCGATCAGCTCGGGAAGGTTGTCGGCCTTACGGCGCGCCAGCACCTGCAGGTTGGCCAGGGTGTTGAACAGAAAATGCGGCCTGATCTGTTTTTTAATAAAATTGAGCTCCCGCTCCAGTTCCCGGCCCCGCCGGATGGCCTCCTGCCGCGATTTGCGCTCCAGTTCGCGGCTGTGTTCGATCGATTCCTTGGTAAAGGAAACGCCGGCCGTGCAAATGATCAGGAACAGGATGACGATGCTGAGCTCATACCATTTCTGGTCGGCCACCTGAAAATAAGCCCGGATGACGGGCGCGTACAGCAGGGCAAAAGCGATGGAAGTGACAAAGCTCAGGGCCAGGAAGATGTGGAACCCCCACCCCTGCAGGTGGGTGCGGGTGAAGATGCGCTTTTCCAGAAAGGCCTGCACGCGGCCCTTGTAAACGAAGACGAGGTTGAAATATACGGGTACGCCCATCATGAGGGTATACAGCAGCGCTTCCCGGAAGATGATCCAGAAGGCCTCTCTCTTGTAGTCCAGGGCCTCCAGCAGTTCGGCTTTGCCCTGGTACCAGGCATGTATGGCAAAAAAACAAAAGACCACTACGAAGACCAATGCGCCGAAAGCCAGGTGTTGCACGACATCTTTGCGCAGGATCTGAAATACCTGTACATGTGCTTTGGTAAGCCGGAGCGTGGTTCGGGGCATTCTCATCCTGCTAATTTTGGGATTTTCCAGGGGATTACCAAGTGCTGATGCCGCTCTTTTCCGGGGCTCTTCATTGCAAAAGCATAATATGGTGTTGCTATTTCAGATGTGCTTTACAGCCATTCCTAGCTGTTTACTACAAAAAACCGGCGTTCTGCTACAAGAACTTTCCCTCCCTCCCTTTTTCCCGTAAATTTCACAAGGAGCATTTGTAAGTAGTGTTCAGAAAATTAGTTCTCCAATTTTTTGATTGTCACTTAACCTCAGTCGTTCACTTTAAAAAGCACCACTCATGGCACACAAACACCATCAACAGGAGGATTGGAAAAGCAAGGTTATCGCTTTTGCCGCATCTCTGGCCGCTATGGCTGCCGCCACGCGCTGGCTGCTCGTCCAATTGGCCCGCAAAGCTATGCGCGCCTGACCTCCCCGCTTACACTTTTACCCACCGTTCATTCGCCGGCATAGGCCATGCGATAAGGTTTGAATATTGCTGTGACTAAAGGAGATGGCCGTAAGGCCTCATTGTTTCATAAGATTCATTGTCAGTGCAACCGTGAAACCATAAAACCGTGCATATCCCAAAGCCACAGCCCAAGAACTTTCCCCATCCCACTGAAAAAATTCCTAGCTTTAGCGGAAAAACCCGATGCATCTCAGTGAAATACTGAACCACCTGGGGGAAACGCGGGAGCACTATTTTCAGGCCGTTTCTCCACCCGTCATACAAAGCAGCAACTTCGCCTACCGCTCGCTCGACGAGTTCCGCCAGGCGTTCGCCGACGAACTCCGGCACCACTTATATACCAGAGGCAATAACCCTACTGTACATATTCTGCGGCAGAAGCTGGCGGCTCTGGAAAAAGCGGAAGACTGCCTGGTATTCGGCAGCGGCATGGCCGCCATCTCAGCTGCCGTGCTGGCCAACGTCAGCGCCGGCAGCCACGTCGTCTGCGTGCAGTCGCCCTACTCCTGGATGAAGTCTCTGCTCATGCATTACTTACCCCGCTTCGGCGTTGAGCACAGCTTTGCCGACGGCCGCAGCGTAGCGTCCATCGAGCAGGCCATCCGGCCCAATACCAGCCTGATCTACCTGGAAAGCCCCAACTCCCTGACCTTCGAGCTGCAGGACCTTGCCGCCTGCGCCGAGCTGGCCAGGAGCCGCGGCATCACTACCTGTGTCGACAACAGCTATTGTTCTCCGGTTTTTCAGAACCCCATAGAGCTGGGCATCGACCTCGTTGTGCACTCGGGCACCAAATACATCAACGGCCATAGCGATGTGGTTCTGGGCGTTTTGTGCGGCAGCAGCGCCATGGTCAAAAAAATATTCGACGCGGAATACATGACCCTGGGGGGCATCCTTTCTCCCCACGATGCAGCCCTGGCCATCCGCGGGCTGCGCACGCTGGAGCTACGCATGCAACGCTCCGACAGCAGTGCAATGGCCATTGCCCGCTACCTGGAAGGCCACCCCAAAGTGGAAAAGGTGTTACACCCCCTGCTCCCCTCGTTCCCGCAATACGAACTGGCCCAGCGGCAAATGCGGGGCGCCGGCGGCCTTTTTTCCTTTTATCTGAAAGCGGACAGGATCGAACAGGCCGAGGTTTTCATCGAGCAGTTGCAGCACTTCCTGCTCGCCGTCTCCTGGGGCGGGCATGAGTCACTGATATTGCCTTCGGCCGCCTTTTACAAGATACCGGGCCGGCCGGACTCCACGCAGCCCTGGAACCTCGTCCGCCTGTACATCGGCCTGGAGGACGCCCAATGGCTGATCAGCGCCCTCGATAAAGCGCTGGAAGCCGTATAACCACCGTATGATATAAACAACAAGTGGCATAAACATGAAAAAGATCGTCGTGTTGACAGGCGCGGGCATGAGCGCCGAAAGTGGCATCAGCACCTTTCGCGATGCCGGTGGGCTCTGGGAGGGGCACGATGTCATGGAAGTAGCATCGCCGGAAGGCTGGCGCCGCAACCCGGAGCTGGTCCTCGACTTTTACAACAAGCGCCGGCGGCAGCTAAAGGAAGTTGAGCCCAATGCCGGCCACCAGGCTCTGGTGGAACTGGAAACGCGGTATCAGGTGAGCGTCGTCACGCAAAATGTGGACGACCTCCACGAACGCGCCGGTAGCAGCAAGGTGATCCACCTGCACGGCGAGCTGCGCAAAGTGCGCAGCACCAGAAACCCCGCCCTTATCTACGACTGGACGGAAGACCTGTCCATCGGCGACAACTGTGAGATGGGTAGCCAGTTGCGCCCGCATATTGTCTGGTTTGGCGAGGCAGTGCCCATGATGGAAGCCGCCGCCATAGAGGCCGGCACAGCCGATGCCGTCATCATCGTCGGCACATCCATGCAGGTATACCCGGCAGCCGGCCTGGTAGCTTATGCCTTCCAGGCCTCCCGAATATTTTATGTGGACCCCAGGCCTGCTATCAACTACGAGCTGAGCCGGATAAACAGCCTGTCGGTAGTAGCGGAAAAGGCCACCACAGGCCTGCGTAAGGTCGTGGATGGGCTGATCGCAGAAGGGTGAACGGTTCTCCTCCTCACCAAGTCTCCCAGTCTCCCAACCTGGTTGGGCAAAGCCCGTCAGCTCGGGCACATACAAAAAGGCCGTGCACGCCCGAAGGCGGCACGGCGTTACTCCCTATACTATGAAAAAAACTACTTGAAACGATACGTTACCAGCCCCCCGCCGAACAAATACCAGTCGTTGGCGCCGGGGTTGCCCGATCGGCTCACTCCGTCGAGGTAATCGGTAAAGGTGGCGCGTGTACCCAGCTCCAGGCCGAAGCCCCACAGGCGGTTAATGCCGATCTTCAGGCCTACGCCCAGAGGAATAGAGAACTGGGCTTTGGAATAATCGGCCAGCTGGTCTTCCACTGCTTTCTCATTCGAATCCGAATGGAAATCCACCTTGGGGTTGATCAGCGCCAGGCCCAATCCTCCAAACAGGTAGGGCGACATGCGGCCTGCGAAATCCAGGTTGTTTTGATGGCGGTCGCCGCCAAGGGGCTCCCACTCACCCACTACCGACAGCTCCAGCAGGCGGGACTCGAAGCTGTAAGAACGGTAGGTTCTCGTACGGTAGTTGGCGTCGTCACCGGAGAGCTTGCCGTACAACAGGTTGGCGCGTAATGCAGTAACAGGGCTGAGGTAAGTCCGCGCCATCAGGCCGGTCGCGAAATTGCTCTCGCTCATCCTTGGCGTCGATACCAGGGCCAGGTCGCCCTGGTAATTCGATATACCAAGGAACAGCCCCCCTTCCAGCATCGGCTGGGCCACACTCAACAGAGGGGCCAGCACCATGAACAATAAGTAAAGGTTTCTCATCAGGGAATCTTTAAATAGTTTTGGATAATTCATGGCCATATCCCCGCCCGTGGCCATACCGTGCTGGGGTATGCCTGCAGCACAAAGGTGGCACAACGAAATAGCGGGGCGCTGTAGCGTTAGTGAACACTCGTATTGTCAATTCTGATCGGGCATGCCGCCCGGCCTCTTAAAGCTGAAAAAGGAAACCCGAAATGGCCCTGGCCGGTTAATGGGATGATGCGGGGGGAGCGTTGGATGAAGCTGTTATCAGGCATTTGCACCTGACTCTTCTCCTTTACGCAGAAGCCCCTTTCAGGTTTCAGATAAATAGCATTTTTTTTAATTTTTCCGGAAAGGTTTAACCGGTGTAATGGGCAGCGAATATTCCCCAAAAATCACAATATTCACATCCCGGCAAGAGCCGCAGATGTTCTTGAAGTATATTCTCTCACATAAACTTTTTTCAAGATGCCAAGAAAAACCACTTTTTCGCTCTTTGCGTTGGCCATACTCGCCTTTGCAGCTTGCAGGCAGGAACAGCCGGCCCTGGAAGTAAGCTCTCCTTCCGGCAAACTCAAGGTTGAACTCCTGCTCGACGGCAAGGGGCAGCCGGCCTATCTGGTAACCTACGACGGCAAATTGTTAGTAGATACCTCTACCCTCGGATTCGAGTTCAAAGATGCCTCTCCTCTTGCTGGGGGCATGGAACTTACCGGACAGGCCAGCAGCAGCAAAAACGAAACCTGGGAAATGCCCTGGGGTGAACAACGCGAAGTTGTCAACCACTACAACGAACTGGCAGCTACCTTCCAGGAAAGCGACGAGCTCAAACGCACTTACCGCATCGTATTTCGGGTTTATGACGACGGGCTGGGCTTCCGCTACGAATTCCCGGAACAGCCCAACTTGAAAGATGTCATCATCATGGACGAAAACACCCAGTTTCAGCTCACCGGCGACCACACCTGCTGGTGGCAGCCGGGCGACTGGGATATCTACGAACACCTCTACAACACGGCCAGGATATCGGACATCGATGCTTTCAGTAAACGCGGCCACCCCAATCTGGCCCAGTCCTTTATACCCGAAAACGCCGTGAATACCCCCGTCACCATGAAAACGGCCGACGGGCTCTACCTCAGCTTCCACGAAGCTGCCCTCTACGATTATCCGGGCATGACCCTGAAGGTGGATAACAACACCTTCCTCCTGCAAAGCGAACTGGTGGGGTCCGACAGGCTCAAGCTCAAAGCTGAAAAAACCGTTCCGTTCGAAACGCCCTGGCGCACAATGCAGGTGAGCGAGAACGCAGGGGGGCTGATCGAGTCACACCTCATCCTCAACCTGAACGAGCCCAACAAGCTGGGTGACGTATCCTGGTTCCAACCCACCAAATACGTCGGCATCTGGTGGGAAATGCACCTGGGTAAATCCTCCTGGGATATGGCCAGCGGGCGCCATGGCGCCACCACCGAAAACGCCAGGCGCTATATCGATTTCGCAGCCGCCAACAACATCGGCGGCCTGTTGGTGGAAGGCTGGAATACCGGCTGGGAGCACTGGATCGGCTTTGAAGACCGCGAAGGGGTGTTCGATTTCGTAACCCCTTATCCCGATTACGATCTCGAAGAAGTGGTGCGCTACGGTAAAGAAAAAGGCGTAGCGCTTATCATGCACCACGAAACATCAGCAGCGCCGCGCACCTACGACCAGCAGCTCGACACCGCCTTTGCCCTGATGCAGAAGCTGGGCATCCACGCGGTAAAGACCGGTTACGTTGGTAAGATCATCCCCAAAGGCGAATACCACCACGGGCAATGGATGGTGAACCACTACCAGCGCGTAGTGGAAACTGCGGCCCGATACCAGGTGGCCGTCAACGCCCACGAACCGATCAAGGATACCGGCATACGCCGTACCTGGCCCAACTTCATCTCGCGTGAAGGCCTGCGTGGCCAGGAGTTCAACGCCTGGGCCACCGACGGCGGCAACCCGCCGGAACACCTGCCCATCATAGCGTTCACCCGTATGCTGGCAGGCCCCATCGACTACACCCCCGGCATCTTTAACATTAAACTGGACCCTTACAAGCCCGACAACCAGGTGAATACCACCCTGGCGCAGCAGCTGGCCCTTTACGTCGTCATCTACAGCCCTATACAAATGGCTGCCGACCTGCCTGAATTTTACGACAACAACCCTGCGCTGCAGTTCATCCGCGACGTCGGCGTCAACTGGGAAACGAGCAAAGTCCTCAACGGCGAAGTGGGCGATTTCGTGACCATCGCCCGCCAGGAAAGAGGGACGGATAAATGGTTCCTGGGCAGCATCACCGATGAAAACAGCCGCAACCTGGCGGTAAAACTGGACTTTCTGCCCGCCGGCAAAAAATACGCCGCCACGCTCTACGCCGACGGCGCCGACGCCCACTGGAACGACGACCCCGTCAATTTCACCATACAGAAATTCCTAGTGGACAGCGCTACCGAAATGGAGCTGCGACTGGCTCCCGGAGGCGGTGCGGCCATGAGCCTGTTACCCGCTACGGAAGAAGACTTGCAGTCGCTGAAAGCTTATGGAGAATAGGCCCGCAGATCATTAACTGCCAAAATGGGCTGTTCCGAATTTTCATCGATGCTATAGAAATACTCGCTAACAGCCCGGGCCGGGCTGTTAGCGATACCACGCCCTTTGGGCGGCAGGCCTATTCCGGGTTCACCTTGAGCACGAACCCGCTGGAAGTCATGTACCGGCCGCCCTGGCTGGCCGTAAAAAGGTAGGCAGGTTTATCCTGCTCCATGAGCAGTTGGGGGCGTTCCAGCCGGCCATACCTCGACAGGTGTTTGGGCGCCGGAGGTTCGTCGGCGTATTCTTTCAGGGCAAGATAAGCGATCTCCGGCTCCGGCCAGTGGATGCCGTCATCCGATGCGAAGTACAGGCCTACATCGTGGCTGAAGAAGCCCATATCCCGGGCGATCAGCCTGAACTCCCCCGATTCCCGCCACACAAAAGCATCTTCCAGTTGTTTGTTCTGCCCATCGGCTGAGAAGTCGATGACGGGGTTTTGCCCGTATTTCTCGTAAGGCCCTTCCAGCTTTTGGGCTATGGCGAGCCCGTATTTTCGATTGCCCCTTATCTTCTGCCCTTTGGCCTGCTCATATTCCGCCGTGTTCCATGATTTGTAATACAGCCAGTACTGCCCCGAGGGGTGCCTGACAAATGCCGGGTTGGTAGTGCAATGGTCGTCCCAGGCGCCTTCCGGGCCGGCTTCCAGCAGAGGTTTATCGGGCAGTGTCCAGGGGCCGTCCAGGGAAGTGGCCGTAGCCAGCCCTATTCGTTTGGTATTGGTCTTGCCGTTTGAATTGCCCATGTAGAAGAGGGCGTATACCCCATCGATATAATGGATGGAAGGGTTGTGGCAGGTAGTGGCGTCGAAAAAGCCCGGGCGCGGTTTAAGTATCGTCTCCACGTACTCGAAATCCGACTCCGGGTTATCCGCTACGGCATGGGCGACCTCGCTTTTATGTATCCATCCGCCCATGCCGTACGTTTCGGGCCACCGGCTGTAAAAGACGTGTACTTTCCCGTCGTCGCCATAAATGGGCGAATTGCACCAGACGTAGTACCCTTCCGTTTCGAGTATGCGCCCAACAGGGCTGAGCCGCTTTGCGAAATCAGAGGCCTTCCGCTGGAAAACTGCAGCGGGCCCGAAACCCATCCATGCCGAGAAGGGCAAGCCGGCGCTCACCAGCGCCAGCTTGTTCAGAAAACTTCTTCTGTTGTAATTGTAAGCCATAGCAAGGCATTTTGATATCTACTTTAACGCTATTGGCTTACACCATATTCCTTCAGTTTATAGGCCCAGGATTCACCCCATCACCCAGTCTCCCTGGCTGGTTACAGGTTACAGGGTTTCAAGTTACAGGGTTGGCCCTGTTAAAGCCTGCCTATTGTTTCACAATCCGTTCTACAGCAATACCCTTTTCTCCCTGCACCCGCAAATAGTATACGGAGGCTGGCAGCGCGCTGAGGTCAAGCGTGAACAAGCCGTTTGCGTTAACCTGTCGGTATAAAAGCAGCTTCCCGGACGGGTTGTATACCTGAACGGTTTCCACCATCCCGGCGCCATCCAGTAATACGTTGGCCAGGCCATTGCTCGGGTTGGGGGCTACGGACAGCCTTCCTGCCATAGGCAGGCCTGCCAGGCTGGTAGCAGGGCCCTGGTTGCCCGGCGAACCGATGTTCGGCACGTCGTTATTATCGCCACCGAGGGCGATGGTCTGCACCGCACCATTGGCGTTGCCCACTTCACTGAACGCCTGAAGTTCGACATCATACGACTGGCCGTCAGAGGGCGCCGTATCGGGGTATGAAGCCATATCTACAGGCAGATAAGCTGCAGGCTCTCCCAGCCACAACGTCACCGCATCGCCGCCGCCGCCCAGGCCGGCGCCATCTACGTAACCAACCTCGATGTTTTCCAGGTTAGCAACCGGGCTCCATACGCTGATAAACTGATCGACATCATCAGGGTTACTAGTGATCAAAACGATGGCCGTTTCACCTGGTTGCAGACCCGTGAGCCCTTCTATCGGCACCGCAGCTGCCGGGTCGGCCGAATCGTCGTCGTAATACAGCCCCGGGCTCTGCCCGGCAACCCAGGCTTCCGTCCCCGTATTTTTTATCTCAAACCAGTCGGCCGTCAAGTCCGCACCGGCCTGGCCTGAGAAGATCTCCGTGATGGCCAGGCCCGTAATGCTGGGTATCGCCAGGCCGTTGCCCGGCGAGCCGATGTTCGGTACGTCCATATTATCGCCGCCAAGGGCGATGGTCTGTACCGCGCCATTGGCGTTGCCCACTTCGCTGAACGCCTGCAACTCGACGTCATACGACCGCCCGTCGTACGGCGCCGTATCGGGGTAAGAGGCCGTATCCACCGGGGTGGTAGTATTGGGGTCGCCGAGCCACAGCGTCACTGCGTCGCTGCCGCCCAACCCGGCGCCGTCGGCATAACCGACCGATACGCCCGTCAGGCTGATCACCGCGCTCCACACGCTGGTGAACTGTGTGATATCGTCGGGGTTGCCGGTGACCAGCACGATGGCCGCCTTGCCCGGCTGTATCTCCGTGAGCCCTTCTATCGGCACCGCAGCTGCCGGGTCGGCCGAATCGTCGTCGTAATACAGCCCCGGGCTCTGCCCGGCAACCCAGGCTTCCGTCCCCGTATTTTTTATCTCAAACCAGTCGGCCGTCAAGTCCGCACCGGCCTGGCCTGAAAAGATCTCCGTGATGGCCAGGCCGGTAAAGCTGGGTATCGCCAGGCCGTTGCCCGGCGAGCCGATGTTCGGTACGTCCATATTATCGCCGCCAAGGGCGATGGTCTGCACCGCGCCATTGGCGTTGCCCACTTCGCTGAACGCCTGCAACTCGACGTCATACGACCGCCCGTCGTACGGCGCCGTATCGGGGTAAGAGGCCGTATCCACCGGGGTGGTAGTATTGGGGTCGCCGAGCCACAGCGTCACTGCGTCGCTGCCGCCCAACCCGGCGCCGTCGGCATAACCGACCGATACGCCCGTCAGGCTGATCACCGCGCTCCACACGCTGGTGAACTGTGTGATATCGTCGGGGTTGCCGGTAACCAGCACGATGGCCGCCTTGCCCGGCTGTATCTCCGTGAGCCCTTCTATCGGCACCGCTGCTGCCGGGTCGGCCGAATCGTCGTCGTAATACAGCCCCGGGCTCTGCCCGGCAACCCAGGCTTCCGTCCCCGTATTTTTTATCTCAAACCAGTCGGCCGTCAGGTCCGTACCGGCCTGGCCCGAGAATATCTCCGTGACCAGTAGCGTAACGGTGGTGGGAGCCAGGCAATCGTTGGCGGCGCCGGGCGTACCCAGGTCGCCATCGCCATACGCGGCCATTGATACGCACCAATTGGCGCCGTCGTTATTGTCGTCGCCGACGGCCTGTAGGGCCATAGAAGCTCCTGTGGGGTCCGGGAACAGCGGCCCGCCATCCCATTCTACGCGGTCCACTTCTACGCTGTCGGGAGTAAAGAGGATGAGCTCATCATCGCCATTGCCCAGAGTAAGGCCCGAGCCGTAAGCGTAATCCACCGCTACTCCGCCATTAGTAGCGGGGTCTGCGTTTATGCCCAAAACCAGGTAGCCTCCGGAGGGGATCTCCAACGGCCCACCATTATCGATGAGGTGCATATCGGACCCTGCGTCGGCGATCCTCCAGCCGTTGATATCAATAGAAGCGGAAGTCGTATTGTACAGTTCGAACCATTCACCGTCAGAATCAGATACAGCATTCGGGTTTTGCATGATCTCGTTGAAAATAATATCACCAGGGCTAACGACGGAGGTGCTACCCGTAATGGATGGTATTTCAGGGCCGCCGCTGTCAAGCCCGGGCAGAGCCAAAACCTGGGCAAGGGGCAGTATGAGCGCAATAAAAGGCAGGCGCAACGCCTTCAGCAGGCTGCAGGCGTCCCTAAGCATGTTACCTACGTGTAAGGTCCTTTTCATTTTGAGCGGGCTTTTGATTAAGCAAAAGGAGAGATATGGCCACAATTATGGCCCGGATACAAGGTAAGCAGCTCGGAAGGTAGTAAGCAGCGTGGTATGTTAATTTTACATTAAAAAGACTGATCCGGCCTTTGCACTAACGATTGCCTGCCTTTTCGTAGTCATGCTTACTTCGGCCGGTGCAATTGCAGGTGCACTTCCTTGTCCGTCCAGTCGGGCCGGCGGATATTTTGCCGGCGGAAGCCCACCTGGCGATGAGCCTGCAGGGGGCGGCCCAAAGGCAGGCCTTCCTGGTTGAACGCGTTCGTATCGAACTCGTCGGTGCAGATGAGCAGCTTGAGGTACTCGTCGACGGTATGTATACCGTTCAGCAGGTATTCATCTTCTACCTGTAGCGGCAGGGTGCGGTACGGATAACCTTCGAATACATCGACGGCCCAGGCTTCCTGGCCCGGCCCCAGCTCCTGTTTAGGCAGGAGTTGATTGGTGATGCCGAAGTTGTTGGACAGGTACAACAGGCTCACCCACAGGGTGCGCTGGCCGGTATTCGTTACTTTGAGCTGAAAGGCAGGTTGCTGCCATTGCCCCCCGCTCCGGGTGTATTCGAAAGCGGCGGTGCTACGCCAGTCAACCAGCTCCGTTGGGGCATTGTCGTCGGTATTGCCCGCTTCCGTTACCCGAAACAACTCGATGGAGGCCTCATCGCCTTTGATACTGGTGGCGGGGTTGGAAAGGCGCAGGAGCTGCTGCCAGCGCGCCACGCGCTCCAGCTTGTTGATAAAATCTATAATAGCGGCCTCTTCATAACCCGGCACCGGCTGAAAGAGGGGGTTGTCGTCAAAACGGCGCGACAGGAAGTAGCTGCCCTGGCTGGCGTGTACCAGATAATCGGCGGTTTCCACATCCTGAACCCATTGAAAAAAATCGGAGGCTTTGGCTTCCAGGAGTTTTTGTAGTGCTTCGACGCCCTCCGGCTCGCTGTC
The DNA here is from genome assembly GCA_020636255.1 of Lewinellaceae bacterium. Classification (GTDB taxonomy): domain Bacteria; phylum Bacteroidota; class Bacteroidia; order Chitinophagales; family Saprospiraceae; genus JACJYE01. The sequence continues at coordinate 71,027 of JACJYE010000015.1, read as the reverse complement.
TGCCTGCCAGGCCAGCCGGAAGCGCGGCGCCGCCAGCTCTGCCAATTCCAGTGCGTACTGTTTTTTCGTGTCCAACCCATCCAAGCCTTCCACCTTCGTGTACTGGGCCTGTACTTCGGTAGACCGGGCCGTTTGTCCTCCTTCCAGTAGCCGAAAGACATTCTGCTGCTTATCATCGCCGGAGGGCAGGCCTTGCAGGGTACCGGCATTGACATACCAACCCAGCTGCCTGTCATACCCTGCAAGGTAGGCCTGGCGGGCCGGCGCCTGGGCGCCCGAAAGGAATGAGCGGTTCCTGTCGTCGGCCGGCAGCGCTTCTACCTGAGGCGATTGATCACCGACGATACTGCGGATGCGTATGGAAATGCGGTTGGCGAGCTCGGCATAGGACAGCTGTCCATTGCCCCCTGCCAGGCTTTCCAGCAGGCAGTAGGAGAACACGCCCCGGGGGGCGCCTTTCACATGCACCTCTTTGGCCGTCTGGTTGTCGCGGGCGGCTGCCAGGTGCACGTACTGCCCACGCGGTGGGCTGTAACGCCCCTCGCCGGCGGGCCGGTAGTGTTCGAAGCCCAGGTAGGCATCGGGAGGCGCCGCTTCGCCCACCTCCCGAATGCGGCGCTCCTTAACACCGCGGGTAATACTGCCCGAATGGCAGCAGTCGGTAATAAGCAGAAAGTGCGCCTTTTTGTCTTTCGTGGCCTGCCAGATGAGGAATGACAGTTCCTTATCCATCAGGTCGCGCCCACCGGGCTGCCGGCTATCCCAGCAAACGATGGACTCCACCATACGGCTGGGCGAGAGGTGCCAGAAGGCCTCCGGCGACTCGCAGCGGGCGCCGTGGCCGGCGTAGAACAGCAGGCAGGTATCCCCTTCGCCGGCGGGCTGAAAGAGCTCAAAGCCTTTGATAAAATTGTCGCGGGTGGCATCGGCGTCGGCCAGCACCAGCGGCAGGAAGCCCAGCCCGGACTTAGCGCAGTAGCTCTCCAGATAATCCCGGAACAGTTGCATATCATTGACGCAGCCATCGAGCCGGTGGCGCGGGTCGGGGTAATCGTTGATAGCGACGAACAGGGCGTAGAGGGTGGGCATAAGGGCGGTTTTTCCTCAAATTTAAGCACTCCCCTCCTTTTATACCTCATCATTTTCCGGTATCTCAGCATCCTCATTTCTGAGTATGTGCACCACAGCCCAAAAAGCGGACCTTTGTTTTCAGAAAGCAGAAAGGATTTAGTAACTTACTGCATCATCTATTCCTTACCCTCAAACCCAAATAGCCATGAAGCTATACAAACCCCAGGTGCAGCTCGTCCGCCGCACCAATGTCGATGAGCCGGACGATTATTTTCTGCATGCCGTAACCTTCTGCGGCCGCACCAGCTACCGGGCCGACGGGCACAACACCATCCCGGAGAGCATCGATGAAAATGGCGTTCTCGCCGTCGAGCTGTTCCTGGCCCAGGACGCAGAACTACCGGATTACGACTACCTCACCCCTATCGTACACACTATAGCATTGGGAAGGCCTGCCGCCGCGGGCGAAGCTTTCGTCGTTGAGGTCAGCCTGACGGACGGGGGCGGCAACCGCGCTTCAACGGACGAGGGCAATACGACGACGGTCAGCTCCATGGACGCCGATGAAGACTCCCGGCCGATTGGCCGATAATTTGGCCTTCGGGCTGCCTCAGAAATGCCGGATGTGTTATGAAACCCCTGAAGTATCTGCTGTTCATTGCTTTGGGCCCGATGGCCTGTCTCCATGCACAAGATAGCCGGGTGGCCGACAGCCTGCTCCAGGCCCTCCCCACCCTTGGCCGTAACGCTCAGCGCGTAGACGCCTGGAATGAACTAGCGTTCCAGTTCCGCAACGCCGATGCGGCCCGGGCGCAGTATTTCGCGTCGGCCGCACTGGCGCTGGCCGACTCGATCGGTTATGCCAACGGGGTATCCGACAGCAATTCGCGATTGGGCGTACTGGCCAAAAACGCAGGCGACTACCCCCATGCCGAACAGTACTACCTGCAAGCCCTGAGCGCCCGGAAAGCACTGGGCGACAGTGCACGCATCGCCCAGGCCTGCAACAACCTGGGCAACCTGTACAAGCTGATGGGACAGTACGAAAAGGCCTGCCGCTATTATGCCGAAGGGCTGGACTGGCTGGCAGGGCCACAACCTACCGACGAAAAGGCCAAACTACATAACGCATTAGGCACGGCGCATTTCCGGCTGGGGCAATACGAGGAAGCCACCCGGCAGCTCCAGCAAAGCCTCGATATCCGCTCCCTGCTGGAAGACGAGGCCGGCAAGGCGGCCACGCTGCTCAACTGGGGCAACCTGTACCAGGAGCTGTACAACTATGCCAAAGCGGAAGAATGCTTCCGCCAGGCGCTGCTCATCTACCGGAGGCTCGGACAGGCCGATGGGCAGGCCAAATGTTACAATCAGCTGGGCAACAACGCCTTTCAACAGGGTGACATCCCGGCTTCCGCCGAATGGTACGCCCAGGCCCGGGCACTGGCTGGCGCACTGTCCGAACACGATAAGGCCATCCTCTACCGCAACCTGGCCAATGTAAAATCGGAATTGCAACAGTACAACCAGGCCAGGGAAGACTATATGGCCAGCCTGCAGGCTTTCCGAAAACTGAACAACCCTCTGGAAGCTGCCAGCGTACTGCTCGACATCGGGAACATCTTTTTTGCCGAAGGCAGTTTCGGAGATGCGGCCAACTACTACCAAAAAAGCCTCGTCGAACTTGATACGCTTTCCGCTCCTCAGCTCAAGGCCAAAGTGTTGTATAGCCTGGCCCAGGCCTATTCCCAGAAACGGGATACCGGCCAGGCCAGCTACTACCTCAGCCAGTTCAATCAGGCCAGGAACGGCCTGGGCCAGGAAGCTAACGAAGCCCTGAACTTCCAGCTTTCACTCGAAGAAGAACGGCGCGAACAGGAAGTAGCCCTGCATCGCAACAAGCTACAGCAACGTCAGAAAGTAGTCAATTTCAGCGTCGCCGGCCTGGTGATCCTATGGCTCTCACTGATGGTGGCCCTGCTATATGCCAACAATAACCGCAAGAGGAGGCGCATCGCCGAACAAAACGAAAAGATCGCCCTGCAGGAAGTGAAGGAGGTGATCGGGAATAAGGAACTGGACCGCGCTTACGCTTTTATAGAAGGGCAGGACGACGAACGCAAGCGCATCGCCCGCGACCTGCACGACCGGCTGGGCAGTATGCTTTCCATGATCAAGCTCAACTTTACGGCCGTCGACGAACGCATGGCGGAGATCCAGACGGAGAACCGACAGCAGTATGACAAGGCCAACAACCTGCTGGACGAAGCCTGCGAAGAAGTGCGCCGTATCTCCCACAACCTGGAATCGGGCATCATCGCCAAATTCGGCCTGCAGGCCCAGCTGGAATCTATGGCTGAAGATTACAACGATACCCGGCAGTTCGCTGTAGAACTGTCGACCCACGGCCTGAAAAAACGGCTGAACAATACGCTGGAAGTGCGGATCTACCGCATCATCCAGGAACTGGCCACCAACGTCGTCAAACACGCCAGGGCCAGCAAGCTCACCTTACAGGTGAACCGATTCGATGAAATGGTCAACATCATGGCCGAAGATAATGGAATAGGCTTCGACCCCGAACAAATAAAAAACAAAGGCGGCATGGGCCTGCAAAATGTCGCCTCCCGCGTCCACGGCCTGGACGGCACCCTGACGATAGACTCAGCCCCTGGCAGGGGCACGACGATCATGATCGACATCCCCATCCCCCCCGAATCTTAAAACAAGAAACCATGATCAGAGTAATTCTCGCCGACGACCATCAGATCACAACAGACGGCATACAGGCTTTCCTGAGCAATGAAGCGGAAATCACAGTCGTAGGCGCCGCCAGCAATGGCGAAGAAGTCCTGGCCTTGCTGGAGAAAGAGCCGGCAGATGTCGCCGTGCTCGACATCGAGATGCCCGGCATGGACGGCCTGGAAGCCACGCGGGCCATACGCCAGCAGTTTCCCGGCGTTAAGGTGCTGGTGCTGAGCATGTACAAAAAGAAAGCTTTTGTCAAAGGAGCTTTCGAGATGGGCGCCAGCGGATACGTGCTCAAAGACCGCAGCAAGGAGGCCCTGGTCAGCGCCATCCATACTGTATTCCGCGGCGGCCGTTATATCCCACCTGAACTTCTGGACCTCATCTTCTCCACTTCGGAGCCCGACGACACGGAAGCCGCCAGCCTGACCAGCCGTGAAAAGGAGATCCTCTGCCTGCTGGCCGAAGGCCTGACTTCCCGCGAGACCGGCGAGGCGCTCAATATCGCTTCCGTCACAGTTGAGACCCACATCCGTAACATCAAGAGCAAACTGGGCATCAACAAAAAGGCACAGCTGGTGAAGTATGTGCTGGACCACGGGCTGTGCGAATAACACCTGGCAATGACCGCTACGGAGCAAACTCAATATTCTCCAACATAAAAACCCCCGCTTTATGAGAAACCGCAATTTGCTTTTGCTGCTTTTCGCTATCCTTGTCCTGCTTTTGATCTATCTGTTAAGAGGATGCTGGCCGGGAGAAGAAACGGAAGTGGCCCCTCCGGCCGGAGACCCTGTCATCGCTCCGATTGCCATTGCCTTTCTGGATGGCGCTTCGGCCACCACTGTTAATGTAAAGAACGTAAACATTACACTGACTGACAGCCGCGGGCAGGTTCGCACCTGCAACGGCGATTCCATCGTTGCGTTCACCCTCGATGTCGGCGTGATGTGCCTGGGCATAAAAAAAGGCGTCAACCTCAGCCCGGAAACGCCCTATTCCTTTACCATCAGAGCGGAAGCTGCCGACTATTCGACGACCTTACAAACTATAGTCGTTACGAACGAAAAACCCATGTATATCCCTATATATATGGCCAGCATCAAAACGCCGCCTCCAGGCGTCGCTGTGAGGACGCAACAGTTCAACGTGCTGGATGCCAAACTGGGCCAGGGGCTGATGGATACGTTAAAGATACCGGGCGTTGGCCAGCTTCAGATAAACATCCCTGAAGGCACCCAGTTACTCCGAAACGGGATACCGGTTGAGGGGAGCAATGGCCGTATGCAGGTAACGTTTGGCGACCCGCTCAGCATGGGCGCAGCCCGCGTTTTCCCCAACGGGCCACTGGTCACTAATGCCGTCGACCCCAATGGCACGGCCATCGCCAGCGATACGTCCCCCTTCTTTTTTCAGTCGCTGGGCTGGTTAACGGTCGATATGGAGGTAGACGGAGAAAAAGTGAACGGCTTTTCACAGGAAGTAGAATTCACACTGCCGATCAACCCCGAACTGCTCAACCCGGAAACGGGAGGCCCTTACAGCTCAGGCATGCAGGTTCCGGTTTGGAGCCTCGACGAAAATACCGGAGCATGGAGGCAGGAATATAAAACTACGCTGGAGTCTCAGGGAGAGTTCAACCCACTGCGGGCCCGAATAAGGTCCAAACACCTGTCGACCTGGAACCTGGACTTCTTTACGGCGCCCTGTACAGGCAATCTCAATTTTACCATCGTAAATTCAGGCTGCGCCGGTAACCTCACCAGCGAGATCACCCTTTCAACCGGTGGTTTCCTCAAAACCAACGTGCTTACCTATAATGCCGGGGCCAACCTCATCGACTTAATACGAGTGCCCAATACGGCCTTAACGGGCGGTACTGTGCAGTTCAGGGTCTACGATACCGATACGCCTTCACCGGGAGGAGCGCCTGTCCTGGGCACTATCGGCCTCTCCAATTGTACACCTGCCCCCACTTCGCTTTCCATACTGCCCGCCAGTACGGGCGCAGCTACGGGGTGTAATCTCTTTTCCCTCGAAGTGAGCCTGGAAACGACGACAAGCACGGTACCGCTGTGCCATAATGCCTTATGGTACAAGGTAGATACTGGAGGCAGTGACGACCTCAGCATTGCCACCTGGGATTTCGCAGGCCATTTTGACGGGAACGGGGTCGTGAGAATGACCCAGCTGGACCCCACTACTGACTACCGTTTTATGGTCTGGTGGGGTGCTTCACCCTCCTCCAACAGCATCCGCTGGTCTATTGAGGCGGGCCTGCGTACTTCCACCGGTTGCGGCGCTACGCCCTTTGACCCCAGGCTGTCCTCTACTTTTACGGGCCTTACAAGGCAGATCAGGCAACGCTGTTATAACGATGGTACAACGACATGTACGGACTCGGGTACGGGCAGCTATGACTGTGCGATCAGCGGTACGAATTTCAATTCCGCAAGGGGCGTGTTCCTAAGGATATTGAACTTCCCCGGTTCGGCGACACTCCCGCCGTGCATATAAAAACATGGATCATGCGCGAATCAGGGGTTAAACCCAGGCCTATCCACCGGCCAGGGAGCTTCCTGGCAGCTCTTCCATGGGGGCTGCCTCAGAAATAAGCTCTGAGGTTTTCCCGGCAAATGTTGAACCGCGGACGGAAAGTAGGTTCCCGCAAAGGGCGCTAAGGTTTCACCAAGGGCGCTAAGGTATTTTACCACACTTGGCGTACTTCGCGCTGCCTTGGCGTACTTCGCGGGAGCCCCCAAAGGCTTCCCGCAGAACGCAGCGTTTATGCACCATACTTTGCGTTCTCTGCGTCTCTGCGGTAAATTATTCTACAGGTTTTCCTTATGTATGCCCTTGATCCACATGTTTCTTTTAGCTCAAACAGATCACAAACAGGACGTGTAACTGCCGGTCGCTGAGGTAGAGCTTCCCGCGTTTATGGTCGTAGGCCAGCCCCCAGGGTTCTACCAGATCTGAGGCAAAAGGCAGGGAGAGCTCTTCCAGGATGCCGGATTGCCGATAATATTGAAGCACTTTACCTTCCGTCGCATCGGCAATAAACAGCTTGCCGTCAGGCCCCACTGCAAGGCCTGCCGGGTTTCCTATGGTTGCGGAGCCGGAGGTAAAAACCAGCTTCTCCGGCTGGAGGTTTTCCGTGCTCATCCGATAGATGTCTCCTGTATTGAAATCCGAAAAGTACAATAGCCCATTGGCTTCGTCCAGGGCCAGGGAAAAGGGCTGGTATGCCGTCGATGGCATGGTAATATTGCAGGTAGTGCCTTGCTCGGAGCGGCGGATGATGCCGGCTCCGGAGTCTACACAATACAGCTCTTCACTTCCTGAAACGGCCACACCTTCCGGGGCGGATAACTGCACCGTGCCGTTCCCGAAACAGCCTCCCCCATCATTGTCTCCACCACCTACGAACTCGTTGGTTCCGGTACTGATCTCATACAACATATTGCACTGCCTGTCAGACAGGTACAGGTTTTTCGAGGAATGGCTATAGGATAACCAGCCGGGGTTTTTAAAACTGGAGTTGAATTTATTGGCGGAATTGGCCATACAGCTTCGCACTCCATTGCCGGCAAATACAGATACGTTGCCCAGCGTATCGGCCAGCCGCACCCTGTAATTGTTCAGGTCGGCGATAAATATACTGCCTGTAATAGTATCGACGGCCAGGCCGCCGGGAGCATTGAACCTGGCGTTCGTACCCTGCCCGTTGACATAATCGCCCTGCCAGAGGCTGCCGGCAAAAACGCTGGACTTTACCTGGTCGGCTTTTAGTATGTATTCGAGGTATGGCCCGGCCATGGCGCTTCCAGTAGAGTCGCAGGAAAACTGCTTCAGCCTCAGCGACACCCTGCCTGCTTTCATGCCTTGCGGCACTGCAAAAACAACACGCTGGTTGACGGTATCCAGCGACCTGATCGCGATGGGCCTGTCTCCAACGCGAAGTTCATAGGAGCCGGCATTTTTTAAAAGCAGGTTTTCCACCGATACCACCACCTCTTCCCCTGCCGCCGCCCGCGTTTTATTGATGCTGGTAACCACCGGGCACTGCAGCGTAACTTCATCCAGCTGGCAGGAGGGCAACGCGGCGAATACAAAGGCAGCTATCAATGCTGTTAATACAATGTTCTTTTTCATGATGATTCTTTTGGGGGTTAAAAAGTAAGGACGAGGCTCAGTCCAGGGCCGGGGCCACTGGTATTGTAGCCGTAGAAGCCAGGGCGCAACCTGGCGCCACTGGTAGAATTGTCATCCGTTTTCGGCGCCAGCCATTTGCACAGGAACGGGCCACCGGCAATGGCCGCTACCCCGACGGCCATCCCGCCCAGCCCCAGGCCTTTGTATAGCTCTGCCTTGTTGAGGTCATCCAGCCGCGCACTTTCCGAGTCGTAGTTTTCGTCCAGGTTTTCAAGGCTGGAATAACGATCATAGAATTTTTGATGCGGCCGGTAAAAAACGAGATAACTACTTCCCGCTAACGCCAGGCCTCCCGTCCAGAACCAGCATTTACAAGGAACCTTCCGGTATCGCTCCAGGTAGATGGGCGGCAGTACATTACCGTAGTCCCGGTAGGTATAGAGGTATTCTTTCTCGACGTATTCAGGCGTCTTATCCAGGAACAGCGTAATATCCTGTCCGGCTTTGAAGTCGTGATAGATCATAAAATACCCCTTGTCGTCGGTTTGCCCCTTTTGGATGCGCCGCCCATTGGCCATCAGGTCGATACCCACGCCTTTCAGGGGTGTCTGCCGCCCTCTTCTATTAGCACGAGCGTCGTAGATATGCCCCGACAGCGGGCTGTCGAAATCGCTGCTGGCCGGTGGTGTGTCAGGATGGGAAGGGTCAACGATACGTTCCTTGGGGATCAGCTTGATATCCCAGGTGTTCTCCTGGCGGCGGGGGTCGGTGATCTCAAAATCATCGGTGAACACTTTATAGCCTTCCTTTTGTACCATGGCCCGTATCTTTTGCCCGGGCCGCAGCTTAGTGCCGATAGTGAAAACGCCGATCACATTTGTCTTGCCCTCGAAGACGAATTTATTGTTCTCGTCAAAGGCAAAAATATTCGCCTTATCCAGGGGGCTACCGCTATCGATGTCGAGGATACGAAATGAGAGGTTCACCATAGCTGCCTCCTGCCCCCGGGCAGCCGGAGCGGTAAAAAAGAAGAACAGCAGGCCCAGGGCTGCTATCTGAAGGAGATCTTTTGTTTTCATGGCCATTTTGATTTATTGAGGTAAAATAATACAACCACCTTCCTGTACCCTGACCGTCAGGCTGTTGCCGCAATAGTGCACGTCTACCGTGCCACCGGCCAGGCTTTCGGCAATAGCATAGGTAGCGTTACCACTGCTATCCGTCGTAAAAGCGATCGTTTTCTTCTGGGCCCTGTCATAAAAACTCACCTGGCATCCGGCGATACCGAGGTTGCACCGAACCTGCAGTACAGGCGGTGGCACGGGCTCTACCTGTGCTGGCCCCGCAGCTGTCACTCTCGTCCGGGCCTGTTTTCTGATGGATTGAGATACATTATCCGCCCTGATGCCGATGCTACTGGCAAACGCCCCGGCCGGCTTGCCGGCCGTATTCAGTGTAAAATAGAGGGTTCTGCTCTCGCCAGGCCCCAGGTTAAAACCATCGTTGCCCTGATACTCGATACCATCCCCGGTAATAACCCGGAGCCCCCTGGCAATGGTTCCGCCTGTATTGACGACCTTCAGGCTAAAATGACAGGTAGTACCCGCTGCCACTTCTCCGGGAATACCCTCTATCGCACCGGCCTGCAGCAGGGGCGGCGCCGGCGAAACGTGCTGGCTGCCCTCATTTTCCGTTTCCTGTATGTGGCTGTCGGGGCCCCGCTGTGTTTCGGTTTCCCCATATACCTCCTGCCCCGTTTTATCGATCAGGAACTGCCGCCCGTTGAGGGAAACCCGGGCTTTCCCCTCCTGAAAGTCGCCCGCCTCATCATAGATACAGGAAATAACTTCCACGCCCGAAGTATCGGCCCAGCCGTAGCTGCCGTTTCGTTTCACCCGGGCCAGCCCTTCGGAAAAGGGGTATGCTTCTTCGTAGCGCATAGGTATCCATTCCATGGTATCCTTGTCCGCATAACCGAAAGAATCGTTGCGGGAAACGATAAAGCCTCCTTTTATGGGTTGTATGCGTTCGTACAGCTCTTTCCGCCAGCTTTGTACAGGGCCATGCCGCCTTTGCTGGATCTCCACTATTTTCCATACGATCAGAATAGTGGCCACCAAAGCAGTAATGCTGAGCGCCATCTTCCAGTTGAAGCCAACGGGCGGGCGTGGGCCCGGGGTGGGGCCGCCCTGATAGTTTTCCGGCAACCGGATATGTGTTGCTTCACCTTTCAGGCGGAAAACGAATTCTCCTCCTTTATGGCCCACATTGCGAATGGGTTCGCACTGGGGCAATTGCTCGGCGTTGGTGCCCACCTGTTCAATAATGCGCGGAAAAAGCTCGGTAATCCGGAAAGCCGATTCGTCGTTAGCGTTGAGGTGGAAGATAAGGCTCTGTGCAAAAGGGCTGTTCCGGCCGGGAGCGCCATCGGAAACGACCTCATTGCGCCCGGAGGTGAGCACCCATCTGGATGGGATGGAAGACAACCGCTGCGATACGTCAAATTTCCGTACCCCGCCAAAAAAAGCTCCGGAAAAACATGAATCGACGATCAGCACGACGTGCCTGGCCGCGATGGAAGCCACGAAGTCGACCAGCGTGCTGTTGGAGAAGAGCGTATGCGACTCCTCCGGCTTGCCGTCAAAAGGGATCCAGTACCCCCTATCGAGGGCCTTATTATAGGAACCATGGCCCGAGAAATAAATGAGCACCTCATCTTCCGGCCTGGACTCTTCCACCAGTCGAAGAAATTGGCGGGAAATGTTACCAAGCGTGGCTTCCTCATTTACCAGTGATGTGGCCCATTTTTTATCGAACTGGTACCGGCCGGACAGTATCTCCGTGATAAAAGCTACATCCCGCACGGCATTGTGCAGCCCGCTAATGTACTGGTAACGGTCTATACCAATAGCCAGCAGCATGCTCTTCCCCTCCTTTCCGGAAGCGGCAGCGTCACTGTCGCGCCTGGCAGACAGGCCTTTAACAGAGGGACGGTTTTCGTGTGGCATGGGGTTTCTCTATACAGTTAAGCAGTGTCCAAAAAAGAAGTTCTCCATTGGAGACCCTGCGATGTGGCCTGGCTTCCAGCCTGCGCCACATCGCAGGGTCGTCGAACTTGATTTTTAGAGGATTCCTTACTGTAACTATTCAGCATGCGCCCTAAAATGCTCCTGTAGCAAAATTTTGTAGGATTTTTATTGTCTAACCCCTTCTCATTCCCCTTGAAAGGGGAAGGGCGGATTAAAAAATTTTGCTTCAGGCCGTAAATCCCCATGATGCTGAATAGTTACTCCTTACTTATAAATATAATGCATTTCCCGGTGAATTCCAGGCACCCGGCCTGCGCGGCAGGGTACACATATCGCCGCAATATTACATAGCTCCACTATTAAATGAATACTTGGTTTTGAGTAGGTGTTACCAACTCAATAGTTTTTTTCGGTATTTACGCCTCCGCCCTGATGCCGCCTACTCAAAAACAGGTAGATCAAAATCCTGATTCCTGAGTATGCCCGCCTTAGGCCCGGGAGGCTAACTTTGTATCATAAGAAAGGAAAACACCTAAACCCCGGTTTTCTTTAAACTGTGAATCCCTGTATAACCCCTCTGGAATGCTGGCCGTCTGCTGCCGGCATTTTTTTTTCTTTTCTCCACCGGAAGGGCGTCGCAGAAGTAAGCGCTGAGGTTTTCCCGGCAAATATTGAATCGCGAACGCAAAATACGCAGAGGAGGTTCCCGCAAAGGGTGGAAAGAGCGCGCAAAGGAAAATCTTGATTATCCGTTCTTTGTGTAACTTGGTGTATGCTTTGCGGCTTTGTGTAACTAAAAAAGGCCGCCAACCTACTACCTAACAAAAACCACATTATGGCTACCCCTCCCGTCCTGCTTTTTGCTTTCGCCAACGACAAGGAAAAATCCCTGCGGCTTACCAGGGAAGCCAGAGAGCTGAAAAAGCTCTTACAACGCATGCACGACCAGGAGCGCATCGAGCTGGAATTCCTGCCCAATGCGCAGGTCGAGGATATCTACGATACTTTCGACCGCCTGCACGGCCGCATAGTTCTTTTTCACTACGCTGGCCATTCCGACAGCGATTTCATCGCGCTGGAAAACGGGCGCTCCGATGCGCACAACCTGTCGGAACTGATGGGCCAGGAAAAAGCGCTGCAGCTCGTATTCCTCAACGGTTGCGCCAACCGGGGACAGGTAGATAAGCTGTTCAGCAACGGCATCAAAGCAGTTGTCGCCACAGAATCGAATATCTCGGACGAGGCGGCCATCCAGTTTTCCCAAAGGTTTTATAACGCTCTGGCCCAGGGAAAAAGCATCAAAAATGCTTTTGGCTCTGCCCGTAGCTTTCTGGCCGACAAGCAGCTCGACGGCGGCGAGCTTCAGGAAGGCACCTCCTGGCGTTCGCTCGGCGCCGGGCAGGAACGGGGCCTGGCGCCCAGGGAAAACACGCAAAGGCTGCCCTGGGGTTTATACCACAACGGCCAGCCGGCCGTGCTGGATTGGCGGCTGCCCAAAAACAACGACAAGTGGAAATACGCAGTCATTGCGGCGTCCTTCCTGGTGCTGCTTTTTGTGGGATGGTACATCCTGTTCAGGATCAACCCGCCCAATCCTTCCGCTTCCGGCAGTATTCCGGCAACGGTAAAAGAAACACCGCTATGCCCTGTATTCACGGATAGCGCGACCTTCCGGGTGGCCATCTTCCCCTTCGATGCCGGTTACCTGAAGCCGGAACAGGAAATTGCCGAAGCCCTCAACCGGCTCAACCGCGAGCACCGCTCCAGCCATCCGGGCCGGAACCTTTTTTATGCCGAGGCCGCCGTTTCGCATAAAAAAACGGAGCAGGTCAACGAATCCGCTATCGATTCCATGCTCAAAGTATGCCAGGCCGATATGGCCATCTGGGGCCATGCCTATGAAAGCCACAGCGGCCAGCCTTTTGGGCTGAAGCTCAATACGCGCAGCACAAAAACCGTGGCCATCGACGGGGAGGCCAGCCTGCCCTATGACGACAACGACGGCTTCGCCTTTCTGGATACGCTGGAAAACCAGTCGGCATTCATCTTCGCGCTCATCGATGGCCATTTCCACTGCTTCAGCCAGCCGCTGGCCCAGGAGATGGAACGGCGCATCGGCGGCACGGACAGCGCCGCTGATACGGCTGCCGTATCCCGGTTGCGCATAGCTTCCTTTTACTATATCATCAACGACAGGCCCGCCGAGGCCATCGGCCTGCTCAACCGTAACAGCCGGCTAACCAGTACTTCGCCTGCCCTCGTCCGAAACCTGGGCCTGTGTTATGTGGAAACGCAGGACTACAAGCAGGCTTCCAAAACCCTGCAGCGGTTGCCTGCATCATCGCTGAGCCGTGATCTGCTGATGTTCCGCTGGAAAGTACACCGCAGGGCCGGCTATTACAAGCCTGCCCTTGAAGATATCGACAGGCTGCTGAACATGGGCGTGCTCGACGGCGCGCAGCAAAGCCAGCTGGAGCAGGAAAAAAGCGCCATGGAGCACGTATTGGAGAAGGCCAGGCTGGAGAAAGAGATGAAGCAGCGTTTCGATAGCAGATTGTGGGCCCAGGCCATCGAAACGGCTGGCGAGCTGCTGAAGTTGGATGACAAGCACCTGCGGGCCATCGAGGTCAGTATGGAGAGCTACAACAACCTGGCCATGAGTAAGAAAAAAATGGCCGCGCCTGCCCAAAAAGCCATGGAATACGCCAACATGGCCATTGGCCTGCAACCGAAGCACTTCCGCGCGCACTACATCCTGATGGGCCTGCAGGCTGAAACGGGCCAATGGGCCGCGGCTATAAAGACAGCCCGGCAGGTGCTAAGCCTGAATGCCAAAACTTACCGGGCCTATGAGGTGCTGATCGTAAGCAACCTGAAGCTGAATAACAGCAACGATGCCTGTACCGCCCTCAAACAATCCGACGGCAAGGTTTCAGCCGACGAATATAAGAGGCTGGCAGGGATATGCGGAAACTGCTGCTTGCCTGGCATTTTTAAATGAGTGCAAGACAGGGCCGGTAGCGAAAACCTGCTGCCGGAAGAGAAGCTTAGCGCCCCATTTCCTTATATTTGCTTTACACCCCTCCAGGATTAACCCAACGGCGACTATGAGAAACAACACGAACTACCTTTTCCGGTTATGGTTATGGCCTCTTTTCCTGGCCCTTGCCATGCCGGCCGCACGCGCCACGGTCACGTTCCGCATCTTCACCGGGGGGCCTCTGGCGGGCCAGGTCCATATCGACGGCCCCGACGGGCTGGCTGTCTTTTTCCGGGAAGGCGCCGGCAGCACGCCCCCACCCAATGGCTTTTGCGGCATCCGCTGGGCCGGCGAAACCGGCGATATCATCTGGTACTGGGGAAACCCCGGGCGTATGGACTACCTGCCTGCCAATGGTGAACCCGTTACGCAGCTCTCCTACCTGGCCCCTTACTCCAGCTGTTTTGGGAAAGCGGGCCATTCATTCGAAACGCCGAGTACTCCTGACGGCAAGCCCCCTGCCGGCGCTCACATGCTGGTAGTGGAAGTCCCCGACTGGCACTACGCCAGTTTCATCAACGCCGCCCGCGGCCGCATCCGCCTGGGTGGATACGATGCTCCGGAAAAGGGAACGGATATCTGCCATCACTTCCCCGATTTCTGTTCCAACCCACCTGCCGGAATGCCATCCAGGCCCTGTCCGCCCGCCAATTATGGAGGGCCGATCTGCCAGGTATTGCCTGCTACCAGCCTCGGCCTGGTCCAGGTTGCCGACCTGCTGAGCACTATGGCCGGAGTGGACAGGCAGGCAAAAGAAGAATGCCTGGACAACCTGTATCGCAATGGAGGGCGAAACCAGATCCGCAGGAGCGTGCTCGCCTGCCAGAGCAGGTTGTATCTCATCGAACAGGCGTTCCTGCCCCTGTACACCAACTATCGCAACCTCGACAGCCAATGGGAAGCGCTCAACACCCAACCCTTCAGCCATTACAGCTACGCGTTGGCCAGCATGCACCTCGACCTCTCGAAACTGCTTCTGCAGCGCTGCAGGGAACAGCTGATGGCCATTGAGGCCGCTGCAGAACAAAAGCAAGGCTGGCAGCCTCAGGATGATTTTCTCGCACTGGAACGATACCGCCGCCAGGCTTATGATCACCTCACCGCCGCCCAGCTATGGGCCAGCCGGCAACAGGCCTGGGTAGTTCCGCTGGAGCGTTGAGCAGGGCTACATCTTTCTCAAAGTCCGCGACACCTGTTTGCTGCCTTTCATCGCGGAAACCGTGTATTGCCCGGGCGGGAAGCTGGTGGTCTCCCAGTTGATGGTGGAATTGGGGCGCAGGTAGGCCTCGAAGAGCGGGCGCCCTTTTTTATCGGAAAGTACCAGTTGAAGGGCGCGTTCTTCCTTGTTGGTGATCTTGAGCGTATCCTGGAACGGGTTGGGTTGGATCTCGATGGCCAGGTGTAGGGTATCGACAGGCATAGGCGCCCCGGGCAGGGTGAATTCTTCGGTAAACTCCGCTGTTTCGGCAATCGCTTCCACAGCACCAGCCACGGCCTGCGTTTCCTCCGGCTGATCGAGGGGCTCTCCTTTTATGGTATGGTAGGCCGTCCGCAACAGGGAATACTCGTTATGGGCGTCTTTGCCGAGTTCCCAAAGCATAACGCCACCTGCATCGCGCATGGCCAGTTCCGTTTTTGCCACTACCGTTTGTATGCCATTGTAATAGATCTTACCCACCTGGTCGATATGGGCATAGGCGGGGTTAGTCGCCACGATATCGCCGTAATTGACCGATCGCACGGTACCGGGGGTTGAAAAATCCCAGCCATAGAGTGGAAGGCCCAAAACGAGTTTATGGGCCGGCATACCCTGGTTTTTCCAATACTTGATTCCCGCATCGGCCAGAGAATACGGCGAATGGGGCCCCGGGCGGCCGGGGTTGAACTGCCCGGTGAGGTCGTAGGCCATGAGGTTGATGAAATCAAAGGCCTGCATCGCCTCCTGGCTCATGTGTTTGTAACGGTGGATGGCCGGTACGGCAGCCGTCATCAGCTTGCCATAGGCGTGCAGGGAATCGCGGAGCTCCACCACAAAACCGCTGTAGTTCGCATTGACGTAGTTCCACTCCAGGTCGATGTCGATGCCATCCAGCTGGTAGGCCAGGGTGTACTGGATGATCTTGCGAATGAAACCGGTACGATTGCGGGGCTGGGTGAGGCGGGCCCATGCTTCGGCCCATTCGGGTTTCAGCGCGCCACCGGCGAGCGAGGCCAGCACTTTCACATTAGCATCGTGCGCTTGTTGCACGACAGGCCAAATATCGACGCCGTCCATGCTGATGTTGCCCTGGGCATCGGGGTTGGCAAAGGCGATGCAAAGGTGGGTAAGGTGCTCCAGCTCGATCTGGCCCAGGTTTTCAAAGCGGTAATATGGCAGATACCCCACTACCCTGCTCTGCTGCGAAATGCCCCGGGGCATGGCTACACCTAACAAAAGCATCATCAGGGCAAACCTCATGTTCATGGCTGATCGTTTGGGAGGTAATATATGGTTTTTTAGCAATTTATCCTCCGCGCTTACTTGTCTTCGGGGTAGATATCGATGTCCACCAGTACCAGCCCTTTATCGCCAATAGCTTCCTTCATCTGCTGGTTGAATTCGTCCCAGGGCAAGGGGCCGATGATCATGTCGATGTTGCTTTCTTTCCGGTACAAGCCGGTGATAAAGGCGGCGCCACGTTTCTCGAAATGTTCCAGGTCGAACAGGTGATACCCGCTTTTGTTGCGGTAGCTTTTGTCTACCATGAAACTGTCCATATCCGGAGAGCGGTAGATCATGGTGCGGGTATCGGGCGGCATTTTATGGTAAAGGGCCAGATAATGGGTGGTGCCATCGCCAGCCTCGAACCCTTCGAGGTCGACGATCTGCAGGCCCTGCAGGGTAAGGTCTTCATAGTCGTTGCTCAGGCCTTCCCAGGAAGACAGCTTTCGCACCTTGTGCTCGGTGGCGCCCGGTACCCATACCGCCAGGTAATACTCTTTATCACCATCGAGGTAGGCCTCAATATCAGCCATGACAAAACTGTCGGCCATGACCCGTTTCATCATCACCAGCTCTTCCCAGCTTTCCAGCCGCTTCACTACGCTGCGTACGCCGTCCTTTTTCCAGATGCCCCAGAACAGCCGGTATCCTTTTTCTGTGCCGGACTCTATATCTACCGGGCTGTACCCCTGCGAATCCATCTCCGCCTGCCGGGCCATAAAGTCCTGCCAGTTATTTTGAAAGACATACCGGTATTCTTCGGTGCCCTGTTTGAACAGGCCGGTAAACAGGTTCTGGGCAGCCAGGGCCCCGCCCTGTAACAGCAGCAAGATTAAGATGATCCTGAATGCGTTCATAAGCCAAAGGTTTTATGCTGTTTGTATTAGACGCTTTCCAATACGACGGCCACTACGGGATTATTGTGCCGCCAGGGCCAGCCCATTGTAACCCTGTAAATAAACTAGTGCTGTCGGCACTAGGCCCGCAGCGCCTGATCCACATCCTGTAATATATCGTCGATGTGCTCCAGGCCTAAGGAGAGGCGCACCAAACCGGGGGTGATGCCTGCCGTCAGCCGCTCCACATCCGTCAGTTTGGAATGGGTCGTCGAAGCTGGATGGGTGGCGATGGTCCTGGAATCGCCCAGGTTTGAGGTCAGGGAACACACCTTTAGAGCGTCGAGAAAACGCTTGCCGGCTTCAGCCCCTCCTTTGAGCTCGAAGGCCACTATGCCGCCGCCGAGTTTCATTTGCCGCCGGGCCAGTTCGTATTGCGGGTGCGTGGGCAGGAAGGGGTAAGACACCCTTGCGACGGCGGGGTGTTGTTCCAGGAAACCGGCCATTTGCAGGGCATTCGCGCAATGGCGCTCCATGCGAAGGGCCAGCGTTTCCAGGCTTTTCGACAGCAGCCAGGCGTTGAAAGGCGACAGTGCCGGGCCGGTATGGCGGCAGAAGAAACGCACCTCTTCGATGAGCTCGGCCCTGCCCACTATCAACCCGCCGAGCACCCGCCCCTGGCCGTCCATCCACTTGGTACCCGAGTGCACGATGAGGCCCGCGCCATACTGCGCAGGCTGCTGTAGATAGGGCGTAGCGAAGCAGTTGTCGACATTCAGAATGAGCCCGTATTGCTCGGCCAGCCGCCCTGCTGCTTCGAGGTCGGCCAGCGCCAGGCCCGGGTTGGAAGGCGTTTCCAGCACCATCATCCGGGTGTTGGGGCGGATGTGCTGCTCCCACTGCCCGATATCGGCCGGGTCGGCATACGTATGGGTGATGCCCCAGCGGGAAAACAGGTTGCCCAATATCTGATGGGTGGAGCCGAATAACGCCCTCGACGCCAGTACATGGTCGCCGGCCCGGAGAAAGGCCGCCATACCGGCGAACACCGCCGCCATGCCGGAGGCCGTGGCGAAACCATCTTCCGCCCCTTCCATGGCACACACCTTCCGGATGAGCTCATCGGTATTGGGGTTGCTGTAGCGGGAATATATGATGCCGTCGGCCGTGCCGGCAAAGGTATCGGCCATCAGCTCCGCGTTCTCGAAGACGAAGCTGGAAGTGAGAAACATCGGCGTACTATGCTCCTGGTACGGCGTGCGCTCCATCTGGCCGCGGATCGCACGGGTCTCGAATTTGTGGTTTTCTTCAGACATAGCCCTTGTTTTCAACTTTCGGCAAAATACATAGAAATAACAGGACAGCCGGCGCCGGTTTTGGGAAATAGTCCAATTTGGTGTTTCTTTGCAGCAATTCTGAAAATTGTAACGTTTTGGCAGAGCATATCCACCCTATATTTGACCGGCTCTTACAACGCGCCGACCGCGAGGCCCGCCTGGGCCAGCATAGCAAGGCCGTATGGCTTACGGGGCTTTCGGGATCGGGCAAGAGCACTATCGCTCAGCACCTGGAGCGCCGCCTGTACAACGAAGGTTTTTTCGCACAGGTACTGGATGGCGATAACATCCGCCACGGCATCAACAGCAACCTGGGGTTCAGTGAGGAAGGCCGCCGGGAGAACATCCGCCGCATCGCGGAGATCGCTAAATTATACGCCCATAGCGGGGTCATCACCATCAATTCCTTTATCAGCCCTACCCGGGCCATCCGGCAGATGGCCCGCGAGATCATAGGCGCCGACGACTTTATCGAGATCTATATCAACGCACCCCTTGAGGTATGCGAGGCCCGTGACGTCAAGGGCCTTTACGAAAAGGCCCGCGCCGGCCTGATCAAGGGGTTCACCGGGGTCGACGCCCCTTACGAAGCACCCGAAAACCCGGCATTGGAAATACATACGGGCCAGCTCGGCCTGGAGCAAAGTGTAGAACAGGCCTTTGCTTACCTGTTACCCCTCATTACCCTTAAAGAACCGACAACCATCAACGAACAAGCAGTTCCCAAACCATGAGCTACCATCTCCACCATCTGAAAGAACTGGAAGCAGAATCCATTTTTGTGATGCGCGAAGTAGCGGCGCAATTCGAGCGCCCCGTGCTGCTTTTTTCCGGCGGGAAAGATTCCATCCTGCTGGTCCACCTGGCCAAGAAGGCCTTTTACCCGGCGCGGCTGCCTTTTCCGCTACTGCATATCGATACCGGGCACAACTTCCCGGAAACTATCGTTTTTCGCGACAAGCTGGTGCAGGGCCTGGGCGCCCGCCTGATCGTCGGCTCGGTGGAAGATGCCATCCGGCGGGGCATCGTTGTGGAAGAAAAAGGCTATAACGCCAGCCGCAACTACCTGCAAACCGCCGTATTGCTGGAAGAGATCGAGAACAACCGCTTCGATGCCGCTATCGGCGGCGCCCGCCGCGACGAAGAGAAGGCCCGCGCCAAAGAGCGCTTCTTCTCCCACCGCGACGAGTTCGGCCAATGGGACCCCAAGAACCAACGGCCGGAACTGTGGAACCTGTTCAACAGCAAAAAACAATTCGGCGAACACTTCCGCGTCTTCCCTATCAGCAACTGGACGGAGCTGGACGTATGGATGTACCTGGCGGCCGAAAAGGTGGAACTCCCCAACCTCTATTTCGCCCACCGGCGCCGCGTCTTCGAGCGCGACGGTATGCTGCTGGCCGATACCGACGCCATCCTCAAACGCCCTGAAGAGGAAGCCGCCATCCGGGAAATTACCGTCCGCTGCCGCACTATCGGCGATATGACCTGTACCGGGCTGTGGGAATCTCACGCAGCCTCTATAGAGGAAATCATCGCCGAGGTGGCCACAGCCCGCAAAACGGAACGCGGCGGCCGCGCCGACGATAAGCGCTCCGAAACGGCTATGGAAGACCGGAAAAAGGAAGGGTATTTTTAACTAACAGCAAATCGTAAATCCAGTATATGTCCGACTTCAAACATACCGAACTCCTCCGTTTCACGACGGCCGGCAGCGTAGACGATGGAAAGAGCACCCTCATCGGGCGCCTGTTGTACGATAGCAAATCCATTTATGAAGACCAGTACGAAGCCGTCAGGCAGACCAGCGAACGGCGGGGGGAAGCGGAAGTCAACCTCGCCCTGCTGACCGACGGCCTCAAGGCCGAACGCGAGCAGGGCATCACCATCGACGTGGCCTACCGCTATTTCTCTACGCCGCGCCGGAAATTCATCATCGCCGACACGCCGGGGCACATTCAGTATACCCGCAATATGGTGACCGGGGCTTCGACGGCCAATGCCGCGCTCATACTCATCGATGCCCGCCATGGCGTCGTAGAACAGACCCGCCGCCATGCCTTCATAGCCTCCCTGCTTCAGATCCCCCACCTCGTGATCTGTATCAACAAAATGGACCTGGTGGGTTATGACGAGGAGGTGTACGAGCGCATCCGGCAGGATTTTGAGCAGTTCTCCTATAAACTGGATGTAAAAGACGTGCACTTCATCCCCCTCTCCGCCCTGAGGGGCGATAATGTCGTGGATAAATCAGAGCACATGCCCTGGTACGGCGGCCCTACCCTGCTCTACTACCTCGAACACGTACATATCGGCTCCGACCACAATTTCATCGACTGCCGCTTCCCGGTGCAGTATGTCATCCGGCCCTATTCCGACGATTTTCACGACTATCGTGGCTATGCAGGGCGCATTGCGGGTGGGGTCTTCAAAAAAGGTGACAAGGTGATGGTGCTGCCCTCGGGCTTCACCTCGACGATCGCCCGGATCGACACCTACGATGGCGAACAGGAGGAAGCTTTCCCGCCCATTTCCGCCACCATTCTGCTGGAAGACGACCTGGACATCAGCCGCGGCGATATGATCGTGCGGGAAAACAACCAGCCGCATGTGGAACAGGACCTGGAAGTGATGGTATGCTGGTTCAACGAGCGCCCGATGCAGTTACGCGGCAAATACACCATCCTGCACACGACCAGAGAGGCCCGTTGCATCATCAAGGATATCCGCTACAAACTCGACATCAATACCCTGCACCGCAACCTCGAAGACAAGGACATCCGCATGAATGACATCGCCCGCATCGCCATCCGGACGACCAAACCGCTGTTCTTTGACAGCTATCGCAAAAACCGCATCACCGGCAGCGTCATCTTCGTCGATGAGGCTACCAATGAAACGGTAGGGGCGGGTATGGTCATCTGAAAGCATACCGCGCTACTGCACCACCCGCTCCCGCAGATAGGCGCTGGCCGGCGCATTATTCTGAGCGAAAAGCAGGAGTTGGCCTCCGTTTCGGTTGAAAGCCAGTATCTCGCGGACATCACCCCGGATCTGGAAGCCGGACAGGCGTTGCGGCACGTATTCCCAGTTTCCGTTGCCCTGGTTCAGCAGCAATACGCCGTGGTTGCCGTCCAGACGGCCCCAGTTGGCGCGGGTCTTTTCGTAGTTGCCGGCGAGTAGCAGGTCGGTGCGCCCATCTTCGTTGGCATCCAGTGGAAGGATGGCATAAACGGGCGATACCTGCGCCATGGCCGGTAGCGGGCGCCGCTCCCAGCGGCCACCGCCCAGGTTCTCCACCCATACGCTCTGCAATTCCGTCGCTTTCAGTTGCGTCGCCATCTGCATCTGCTCGGGGCTCAGAATGTCCTCGATGCCTGCATCGGCATAGGAGGCGTAATCGGTGAACTTTTTCTTCATGGAAGCGATCTGGGAAATGAGCTCATCGCGGCTAAATGCCGGGTAGGGCTTGCCCTGGATATAATAGGACAGGATGGGGTCGACCGCGCCGTTGTCATCGAAGTCGGCGTAGTACAGCGTCACCGGCTGAGCTTCGCTGGCCTTCATCTGGGTGTTGGTGCCGAAATTGCCGGCTATCAGGTCCTCATCGCCGTCACCGTCGAGGTCGGCAGCCACCAGTGAACACCACAGCCCGGAGCCGGGCGTGTCAAAAGCAGCGCCGCTCACATTTTTGAACTGCGCCCCCTGTTTGCTGAAAAAGGTAAGGGGCATCCACTCCCCTGCTATGGCCAGCGTCTTGCCGCCGTCGAGCCAGCATGCGTCCGTCACCATACCGATACCGGCAAGGCCTGGCGCCAACTCGTCGGTAGCGATGCGGAACTGCCCTTGGCCGTCGTTGAGCAGAAGGTAACTCTCCGGCGTTTTCGGATACTCACCGGGTATGAGCCGGCCGCCGACGAAGAGGTCGGGAGCGCCGTCATCGTTGATGTCCGATACCGCTATGCAGCCACCGCTGCAGCGCATGAGGGGTAAGGCATCCGCAGCCTTGCTAAAGCCGCCCTTGCCGTCGTTGAGGTACAGGCGGTCCTGCAGGCCCAGGTCGTCAGGAAGGTAATCGTAACCACCGCTGACGACGTAGAGGTCGAGGTCACCGTCCTGGTCCGCATCGAAGAAAGCGGCATCGACATCTTCATAGATAAGGTCTTTGCGCAAGGCTTCCTGCCCGCTGGCGCGGAAAGAGCCGTCGGCCTGTTGCAGGAAGACATCGCCGGCCTGTAGCTTGGCGCCGCCAATGAAGACGTCGTTCCTGCCATCGCCGTTAACATCGCCCTGTACCATAGCAGGCCCCTGGCCTGTCATCATATAGGGCAGCAGAGCCTGGCGTTTGAAGTCTACCACCGGCTTTTGCACATGGCTGAACGGCAGTGGCGCAGGTATCGGCCTGAACATGGCCACGCTGCCGGGGCCGGCCGTGCCGGTGGCGCCGCCAGCTTCATCCAGCTCTATGAGTTGCCGCCCAGGCAGGCCGGTAAGCACCTGCACCTTGCCGTCGGGCCAACGCACGAGCAGGCTGTCGGCCTGGCTGGCTTTGCCCAGGCCAAAATGCAGAGGGGTGTGCATCGACGACTGGAAGCCGCGGGTAGGGATAAATTCCTGCATCATCACCAGTCCACCCGCCCGTACCTCTACCCTGGCGCCGATAGCGAAGGTGTTGCCACCGCTGCCTTTGAGCTTCACCTGCAGGTAATTGCCCTGCGGGCTTTTGTTCTCGTAGATGGCCGCCGGCTCGTTGACGTTGTTGAGCACCAGGTCGAGGTCGCCGTCCTGGTCGAGGTCGGCGTAGGCCGAGCCGTTGGTCAGCAATGGAGTATCGAAACCCCAGCTTTTGACCTGGTTGCTGAACTGCAGGTTGCCTTCGTTGCGGAAGATATAGTTGTGGGTTTTGGTCGACTCCATACGCCCGATGATCTTCATAAGGGCATCGGACGTCTGGCCCTGGGACTCTCTGATGCGCTGGTTGGCATAATAGGCCATGAAGTCGCGGTTGGTGTAATCGCGCAGGTAACCGTTGGAGATAAAGAGGTCTTTCCAGCCGTCATTATCAAAATCGGCCAGCAGGGCAGACCAGCTCCAGTCGGTATTGGAAACGCCGGCCAGCTGGCCTATCTCGCTGAAGGTGCCGTCGCCGTTGTTGAGCTGCAACATATTTCGCATCACCTGGTGGTAGTAGCCGTTGCGCAGCTGCGACTGGAATTTTTCGTATTCATCGGGGCCGTAGAGCAGCTTCTGTCGGTGGTTGTCTTCCGGCAACATATCCAGCGACATGATATCGGGAAGGGCATCGTTGTTAAAGTCGGCGATATCGTTGCCCATGGAGAAGTTAGGAATATGGCCCAGCCTGTTGCGCATGTCGTCGCTGAAAGTGCCGTCGCCGTTATTGATGTAGAGGTAGTCTTCTTCCGTGTAGTCGTTGCTCACATACAGGTCGATCCAACCGTCGCCATTGAGGTCGGAAGCGGCCACGCCAAGGCCGAAGCCGAGAGGGTTATTATGGATACCGGCGGCAGTGGTCACCTCCGTGAAATGCCCGCCGTCGTTGCGGAACAGCTTATCGCCGGCGAATTTATCCGACATTTTTTTGACGAAGGCGGCATCGAAGTTCTGAAATTCGTCGATCGAGTGGTTGAGCAGGTAGCAGTCGAGGTCGCCGTCGCGGTCGTAATCGAAGAAAAGGCTTTGGGTGGTATAGGCGGGGTCGTCGAGGCCGTATTCCGCCGCCTTTTCGGTAAAGGTGTTGTCGCCGTTGTTGATGTACAGCTGGTTGCGGCGTTGAGCTTCGGGTTTATCGCCCGAATAGGACAGGTAGAGGTCGGCCCAGCCGTCGCCATTGACGTCGGCGAAAGTGACACCGGTATTCCAGCCATCGGCCCGGCCGGCGAGGCCGGCCTTGTCGGTGATATCCTCAAACTGCAGCCCTCCCTTATTGAGGTACAGCTTGTTGGGCACCATGTTGCCCGAAAAGTACAGGTCGGACAGGCCGTCGTTGTTGATATCGCCAATAGCGACGCCGCCGCCGTTGTAGAAGTATTCATAAGACAGGACGTTCATTTCTTCTGTTTCCGTGAGCTGGTTCGCAAACCCGATCCCGGTTTCGGAGGGCCCGAGGCGGGTAAAGTAGGTTCCGCCCTCGTTTCGGGCGCTATTGTTCTCCGCCATTTTGCCGCAGCCGGCCCAGGCAGCCAGGCCAATGGACAGCAGCAGGATGCGGGAAAGCCAGGAATGTAGTGTCGGGTTTTTGCGGGTTTCCGGACGATTGGTTAAGAGCCTCATAATCTACTATCTTTCAGTGTTATATATGAATTCCTCCATTGAGGATGCCGCGTTGTTTTCCCAAACGGGATGGGGAAATTAGTGAAATCCTGCACAAATCGGCAAGATATTTTCTAAATTCATCCGCTTATATACCGGCGTTGCAGGCCGCTTTCCAGGATAACTTATCCCGATAGCGGAGCGCCGCGCCAAACAAACCTTATCGATGCAGTTTATGAACCTAACCATCCGGCGCATCAGCCTATTCTACCTGTTTTTTGCGGCCCTGGGGCCCCTTTCCGCACAGGAGCCTGCCAGTCTGGTAAACCCCTTTATCGGTACATCCAACTATGGCGCCACACATCCGGGCCCGGTGCTGCCGGCAGGGTTGGTTTCGGTTTGCCCTTTCAATGTAGCGTATAAAAAGGGGCAAGGCAACGTTTTTGAAAAGGACAGCGAATGGCACTCCCGCCCATACGTCCATGAGAACAGCTTCCTGACCGGTTACAGCCACGTCAACCTCAGCGGGGTGGGTTGCCCCGACCTGGGCAGCATCCTGCTGATGCCCACCACCGGCGAGCCGGTATTCGACCCTGAGTTGTACGGCAGCACCTATGCCGATGAGCAGGCCAGCCCGGGTTATTACACCCACAAACTGGGAAAATATGGCGTAGCCGTAGAGTTGTCTGCAACGCTGCGCAGCGGCATCAGCCGTTACACTTTCCCGGCGGGGCGGGCCAATGTGCTGCTCAACCTGGGGCTGGGGCTCACCAATGAGACCGGCGCCATGCTGCGCGTGGTTTCCGGCAGTGAAGTAGAGGGCTTCAAAATGATCGGGGATTTCTGTTACAACCCCGAGGACGTGCGCCCCGTTTATTTCGTAGCCCGCCTCAGCCAGGCGGCACCCACATTCGGCGCATGGAAAAAGATGCCGAAATACCAGGGCGCCGAAGCAAGCTGGACAAAATACGACGACGCCTACAAACCCTACCCGGGCTTCCGGCAGGAAATTGCCGGCGACAATATCGGCGCATATTTTTCCTACGACATGCCGCAGGGCGGCGTCATCGAAGTAAAAGTGGGCATCTCCTACACCAGCATCGAAAATGCCCGCCTCAACCTGGAAACCGAGCAACCCGGCTTCGACTTCGAAGCTACGCGCCACAATGCCTACCAGGCCTGGAACGAACTGCTGGGCCGGATAACGCTGAAAGGCGGGACGCCCGAAGATAAAACGATCTTTTACACCGCGCTGTACCACCTGTTGCTTCACCCCAACATCCTGCAGGATATCAACGGCGACTATCGGGCCATGGAAAGCGGGGCTGTCAAAAACACCGGCGGCGGCAACCGTTATACGGTCTTCTCGCTATGGGATACCTACCGCAATGTGCACCCCTTCCTCAGCCTCGTTTATCCCGATCTGCAACTCGGCATGGTGCACAGCATGGTGGAGATGTACAACGAAAGCGGCTGGATGCCCAAATGGGAACTGCTGGGTATGGAAACCGGCGTGATGGTCGGCGACCCCGCCACGCCCGTCATTGCCGATACCTGGCTGCGCGGGCTGAAGGATTTCGACGTCAAAACGGCTTACGATGCCGCCCGTAAAGCGGCCGTTCAGCGCCAGGACAACGAGCTCAGGCCCGGCCTGCTGTACTACGACTCGCTGGGCTATATCCCGGAAAACAGCAAGGCCGGCGTTTGGGGTACCGTATCCACCACACTGGAGTACAACATATCCGACTGGAACCTGGCGCAGCTGGCCAAAGCCCTCGGAAAGAACGAGGACTACCAGCGCTTCCTGCGCCGCTCCTATTCCTACCGCAACTACTTCGACCTGCAAACGGGCATGCTGCGGCCCCGCATAGAAGACGGCAGCTGGCTTAGCCCTTTTGACCCCGAAGCCGGAAAGAATTTCGAGCCCGTCATCGGCTTTGTCGAGGGCAACGCCTGGCAGTACCGCTTTTATGTGCCACACGACATCAAGGGCCTTAAAAGCCTGCTCGGCGGCGACGATGCCTTCTTCCAGGCCCTGACAGCCTGCTTTGACACCGGCAACTACGATATGGCCAACGAGCCTGACATCACCTATCCCTACCTTTTTAACTATATTCCCGGCAAGGAGCAGTACACCGCTCAAACCGTTCGGCGGCTGATGCGGCAATACTACTTCAACGCCCCGGAGGGCCTGCCCGGCAATGACGACACCGGCACGCTCTCGGCCTGGCTGCTCTTCAGCATGATGGGCTTTTATCCCGATTGCCCCGGCGATATGGATTTCGCCCTCAGCAGCCCCGTTTTCGACGAAGTAACGATCCAGCTCGACCCCAAATATTATCCGGGTAAAGCGCTCACCATCGAAGCCGTTAACGCCAAGGGCGACAAAAACCTCCTGATCGACAAGGTGGAGTGGAACGGCAAAAGGTATAAATCGTACTTCATCAGCCATCAGGAACTGGTGAAGGGGGGAAGGCTTAGGGTGTTCCTGAAGTGACTGGGGGATGGGGCAGCCTCAACGTGCTGACGTGTTTTTAAAAACATCAATATGAACAAAAGACAATTCCTCAAGACACTGGGCCAGGGTGCTCTGGCCTGGATGGCCCTGCCTGCATTGCCTTCATGCGACACCAGCCGCCCGCCTGTTTACCCTGTGGTGGAAGGCCTTCCCAAGAGCTGGCTCTGGCTGCGGCCCGAGCTGGGGCTGAGCGACGACGAATGGAAGCAGCGTTTCGGGAAGATCCGGGCCGCAGGCATCGAGGCGGTGCTGCCGCAGATCTTCAACAGCCATGAGGCGCTGTTCCAGATCGATGTGCCGGGTGTTCCGGTCAAAGAACCCCTGCTGGAACGGCTCGTACCGCTGGCTCACGAGGCGGGGCTGCAGATACACGCCTGGATGTGGAGCATGCCTTGCAACATCCCGGAGATCATCGAAAAGCACCCCGACTGGTATGCCGTCAACGGCAAGGGGGAGCCGGCAAATGAGAAACCGGCCTATGTCGACTACTACAAATTCCTATGCCCCTGCCATCCCGAAGTCCAGGACTTTGTGCAGGCCCGCGTAGAGGCCCTGGGCAAGATCGATGGGCTGGACGGCATACACCTCGATTACATCCGCGTGCCCGACGTCATCCTGGCAGAAGGGCTGCAGCCCAAGTACAATATCGTACAGGACCGCGAATACCCGGAATACGACTACAGCTATTCCACCTACTGCCGCGAGCAGTTCAAGGCCCAAACAGGCATAGACCCCCTGACCGACCTGGAGGACCCCTCGCAGAACGAAGCCTGGAGGCAGTTCCGCTACGACGCCGTCACCGGGCTGGTCAATGGCAAACTCGTGCCGACGGCCCACCGCTACGGCAAGAAGGTAACGGCTGCGGTATTCCCCAACTGGGAGAGCGTGCGCCAGCAGTGGCACAAGTGGGATCTCGACGCCTTCCTGCCCATGTTGTACCAGGGCTTCTACAACGAAGACATCAACTGGATTGGCGAGCAGGTGAAAGCGGGCCTGGAGCGGCTCAACCACAGCAAGCCCATCTACAGCGGCCTTTTCATTCCGCAGTTAAACCCCGAGGAACTGGCCCAGGCTATCAGCATCAGCCGCCGCGCCGGCGCCAGCGGTTTCAGCCTGTTCGACTACAGCTCCATGACGGATGAGCACTGGGCAGTGGTGAAGGGAAAGTGAAATGTGAATTGCGCCTTCAAATGCTCTAGAGCACCTCTACGCCCCTATCCAGAAAAGGCTTCAGCATGGGGTCGCCGGGAGGCAGTTCGGTGACGATGGTATGCACCTGCTCCAATTCGACGACGCGGAAGGGCTGAAGGGTGCCGATCTTGTCGGAGGTGACGAGGGCGACTACCTGGGCGGATACTTCTGCAAGTTTGCGTTTCACCTGCGCTTCCTCACGGCGGGTGGTGGAAATGCCCAGGCCGGCGTGCAGGCTGCGGGTGCCGATAAAGCAGATATCGGCGTACAATTCGGACAGGAAATGCAGGACGTCCATGCCTACGGCCACCCTGGCGTTCTTGAGCACTTTGCCGCCGAAGAGGAACAGTTCTATACCGTGGTGGCTGCAGAGTTCGCCGGCTATGGGAATGGAGTTGGTAAAAACAGTGGCCTGAAGGCTTTCCGGGAACAGGCGTACCAGCTCGAAGTTGGTGGTCCCTCCGTCGATAATGATGACCTGCCCGTCCTGGACCAGGCTCAGGGCCTTTTCCGCAATGGCCCTTTTCTGGCCGATATGGTCGATGGTATGTTCGCGATACTCCTGTGGGATGAGGCTGTTCGCTACCGCACCGCCATGAACCTTGCGGACAATGCCCTGGTCTGCAAGCTCCTTAAGGTCACGGCGCACCGTATCCTCCGACACTTTCAGCATCCGGCAAAGCTCGGCTGACCGGACCTTATTGTGCCGGGTTACTTCTTCCAGTATCAACTGATGGCGTTCTTCCTTAAGCATTGCGTTTTTTTCATTGCGATCTCTGCAAACCTTTTAACGCCGGGCCTGCGGTTTTGTTTGTTAAACCCGCAAAGGCCTGAACAAAATTGCAGTTTTTTGCGTGTTTTTTACGAAATGCTTAACTGTAAGTTTCAGTGCCACAAAATAAAAGTAAATTCCATATTGACATAAAGTTTTAAAAGAAACATTTACAAACCAATGTTGTAACAAAATTATACGCGGCAAGCACCCTAGCCTTTTGCAGGAGTGATTTTGCCGAAAAAGGCATTAGGCCATGCGTGTTTTTGCGGTTTTTTTTCTTCCATCTGAGAAAAGTTTACGTACCTTTGAAAAAGATTATCATCTATCATCTAATACAAAATTCGGTCCAAACTATGGAAAAGCGACTTTTACTCTTTACATCGCTAGTTCTCTTCCTCTCGATGTCGGCCTGGGCCCAGCGCACGGTCTCAGGTAAAGTGACAGACGATAGTGGAGAAGCCCTGATCGGGGTCAACGTGCTGGAGGTGGGCGCCAGTAATGGTACCATCACCGATATAGACGGCATGTACAGCCTGGAGGTGAAGGAGGGCGCAAGCCTTCAGTTCTCCCTCATAGGCTATTCCTCCCAAACGGTGGCCGTGGGCGCACAGAGCACCCTTGACATCACGCTGGAGGAAGGTGTTCAGCTCGACGAAGTAGTCGTAACCGCACTGGGTATCGAAAGGGATAAAAAGGCCCTTGGGTATTCCGTAACGGAGGTATCGGGCGACGACTTTACGGAAGCCCGCGAGATCAACGTAGCCAATGCACTGGCCGGCAAAGTGGCCGGCGTGAACGTGAGCAACATCGCTACCGGCCCGGGCGGCTCCAGCCGCGTGGTCATCCGGGGCAACAGCTCTCTGACCGGCAATAACCAGCCGCTCTACGTTGTCGATGGTATTCCCATCGACAACACCAACCTGGGTAATGCCGGGATGTGGGGTGGCCAGGACTGGGGTGATGGTATCTCCAGCATCAGCCCCGACGATATCGAAACCATGACGGTGCTGAAAGGCAATACGGCGGCGGCCCTCTACGGGGCCCGCGCTTCCAACGGCGTGATCCTGATCACGACCAAGTCGGGCGCCAAGCGCAAAGGCATCGGCGTAGAAGTAAGCAGCAACTACACCTTCGAGAACATCGTCAATACCTACGACTTCCAGACGCAATACGGTTCCGGCAACCGTGGCGCCAAGCCTGCCAGCGCCAGCGACGCCGTCGCTTTCGGCCTGTACGCATGGGGCGACCAGCTGGACGGTTCTCAGGTCATCCAGTGGGATGGCGTATCGCGCCCCTACTCCGACGTTGGCAACAACCTCGAGCGCTTCTACCGCACCGGTAGCACCTGGACCAACTCCATGAGCCTTACCGGTGGTGACGATAACTACAACTTCCGCATTGGCGTGACCAACCTGCAGAACGAGGGCATCGTGCCCAATTCCGGCCTGGACCGGAACAACTTCACCGGTAAGATCAACGCCAAGTTCTTCGACCGCCTCACGGCGACCCTTAGCGGTTCCTATATCAAAGAAGACGTACGCAACCGCCCGCGCCTGTCCGACTCGCCGGGTAACGCCAACTACACCGCCTGGTCGCTGCCGGCCAACGTAGATATCGAAACCCTGGCCGGGCCTAACGGAGACGGTACGGACGAAACCGGTGGCGAGAACGACTTCAACGACAACATTTACGTCACCAACCCGTACTTTGCCGCTTACCACTTCAGGGCGGACAACAGTAAAGACCGCCTGCTCGGCAACCTGACCCTGCATTATGACGTCTTCGACTGGTTGTACATCCAGGGCCGTATAGGCATGGATACGTACAACGAACGGCGCACCAACCTGGAGCCTTACGGCACGAACTACACGCCGTTGGGATCCATTTCTGAGCGCAGCTATGATTTCAGGGAGGTCAACAAAGACTTCATGATCGGGGTTGACAAGAAGTTCGGCACCATCGGCCTGAACGCCTTCGTCGGTGGCAACCAGATGAAGCAAAATATCCAATTGGTAGGTGGTTCCGGAAATACGTTTAACATTCCGTTCCTGGAGCAGATCACCAACACTCAGAACCGCAGTGTAGACTACGATATCACCAAGGAGCAGATCAACTCGCTCTATGGCTCAGTGGAACTTTCTTATAACAACTTCCTGTACCTGACCGGTACGGCGCGTCAGGACTGGTGGTCAACGCTGCCTACAGACAATAACGGCCTGCTCTATCCATCCGTCGGCCTGAGCTTCGTGTTGAGCGATGCCTTCCAGATGCCGCAGGCTGTAACGTTCGCCAAGCTGCGTGCTTCCTGGGCACAGGTTGGTGGCGATACGGACCCCTATCAGCTGTTGCTCGCTTATGGCCTGTTCGGCCAGGGCCACCTCGGCCAGGCATTGGGCGGCATTACTTCCAGCGATCTTCCGAGCTTGACGCTTGAGCCGCTGCTCAATACCGAAGTGGAAGTCGGCCTCGACCTTCGCCTGTTCAACAACCGAGTGGGCGTCGACTTCTCGTACTACGACCGTAAAACGGAGCGCGACATCCTCAAAGCAGGCCTTCCCACGACTTCCGGTTTCAACACCAAGGTGGTCAACGTTGGCGAGCTGAGCAACAAAGGCGTCGAATTGCTGCTGTCTGTTGCCCCTGTCCGCACGACGAACTTCCGTTGGGACCTGTCCTTCAACCTGGCCTACAACAAGAGCGAGGTCGTGAGCTTGCTGGACCCGGAAAACGACCAGGAATTGCTGTCGCAGGATGAAAGCCGCACGCGTACGGCCTATATCTTCCAGATGGAAGGCCAGCCCTACAGCATCATCAGGGGTTATACCTATGCCCGCGACGACAACGGCAATATCATGCTGGACGCCGACGGCCTGCCGGTAGTTGGCGATATCGAAAACCTGGGCGAAGGTATCCACCCCATGACCCTGGGCTTGCGCAACACCTTTGGTTATAAGAATTTCAACTTCAGCTTCCTGCTCGACGGCAAATTCGGTGGCGATATCTATGCTGCTACCAATGCCTTCGCCTACCTGCGTGGTTTGCACCAGAACACGCTGGATGGCCGCGAGACCGGCGAGATCGTTATGCCTGACGGCAATACCACCAAGCTGGAACCGGAGAACGTTCAGGATTACTGGGGCCGCGTATACGGCATCGCCGAGGAATTCGTAGAAGACGCCAGCTTCGTCAAGCTGCGTCAGTTCACGCTGACCTACAGCCTGCCGCGTTCCTTCATCGAAAAGACTCCCTTCTCCGGCATCAGCCTGGGCCTCGTAGGCCGTAACCTGGCGATCCTTTACAAGAAGGTGGACAACATCGACCCGGAATCCACGTACACCAACGCCAATGCCCAGGGCCTGGAAATGTTCGGTGTTCCCCAGACCCGCAGCTTCGGCTTTGACCTGAACGTGAAGTTCTAAATTTACGGTACAAAGTACAGGGTACCAGGTATTAGGTACGCCAGGGTTTTCACCCATACCTAATACCTTGTTCCTTGTTCCCAATACCGCACTATAAAACAGATAACAGACAATGAAAAACATATTTAAAAAACTGTTCCTTTCTCTGCTGGTGCTCGCCTTCGCCCTGCAATCGTGCGACGACTTCGGCGACACCAACATCGACCCGCTGTCGGCCAACGAGATCAACCCCGACTTCCAGTTTTCCTTCCTGCAACTCCGGGTTTCCGGCGAGCGCTATGAAAACTGGCGGACGGTACTGATCTATTCTTCCACCATGATCCAGCACCTTGCCGCACTGCCCACGTACTGGTCTGGCGACAAGTACCTCTACAACGCTCAGTATTCTGGTTCGCTGATGGAGCGCTGCTATCAGCAGCAGGTCCTGCAGTCCGTCGACCTGATCAACACGCTGGAGAATAAGCTCGCTGCTGGTGAAGAGGTGGCCAACAAACTTGCGGCTGCCCGTATCTGGCGCGTGGCCATGTTCCACCGCATCACCGACCTGTACGGTGATGTCCCCTATTCCGAAGCGGGTAAAGCGTATCTGGAAGGTATCGACTTCCCGTCGTACGACCCGCAATCGGAGATCTATGCCGACATGCTGAAGGAGCTGGAAGAGGCCTGCGCTCAGTTCGACGCCGGCCAGCCGACCTATGGCTCTGCTGATTTCATCTATGGCGGCGACATCGACAAGTGGAAGAAGTATGGTTATTCCCTGATGCTGCGCCTGGGTATGCGCATGACGAAGGTGGACCCCACCGCTGCCGAGTCGTGGGTTAAGAAAGCCATCGCAGGTGGCGTGATGGACAGCCAGGACGACAGCGCCAAGGTGCCTCATACCGATGGCCCGGAAGGCATCAACCGCAACGGTATCGGCGAAGTATGGCTGGCCGACAACAGCCAGAAGATGAGCAAGACGTTCATCGACTGGATGGAAGCCAACAACGACCCGCGCCTCGACGCGATCAGCTACGTGCCCAACGGCACTGCCCAGAAGGGCCTGCCCAATGGCTATGACGCCACAACCATCAAGGAATTCCTGGGCCTCGACCCGACCGCCGAACTGGACATGGGCCAGTTCAGCGCCGTTAACACGAGCCTGGTGACCACCGCTTCTCCGATGATCTTCATGTTCTACTCGGAAGTCGAGTTCCTGCTGGCAGAAGCTGCCGCACGGGGCTGGGGTGGCGACGCCGCCACGCACTACAATGCCGGTGTACGCGCCGCAATGAAGCAGTACGGCGACCTGTTCGACGCAAGTGCAGCCGTTGCCGATGCAGATGTTGACGCCTACCTGGCAGCACATCCTTTCGACGGCTCCATGCGCATGATCGGCCAGCAGCACTGGGCTGCCAACTTCCTGAATGAATACGAGGCCTACGCCAACTACCGCCGTAGCGGCTTCCCCGAACTGGTTCCCGTTGACTACCCAGGTAACGTGACCAGCGGGAAGATCCCGCGCCGCCTGGCCTATTTCGAAGGCGAAAGGGCCAACAACCCCGACAAGCTCGACGAGGCGCTGCAGCGCCAGGGTATGCCCTCTGCCTTCAACCAGATGCTGACGGTGCCCATGTGGTGGGACAAACAGTAAACTGCTTTAGGTAAGTTTTCATACATTAGAACGGGACGCCCCAAAAACGAACGATTTGGGGCGTCCTTGTTTGGATACTATTGATACCGGTATCCCCGCAGCATAACAAAATAGCATCAAATGGCCTTCAGGCCTCAGCATCTATTGGCGCTGTATCAAAAGAACCTGCAGAAGGAAAACCTGCAGAATAATTAAACGCAAAGACGTAAAGACGCGGAGAAAAGCGCAAAGCAGGGCGTATAGAAGGAGCTCTTCCCGCGAAAAACCTCTGCGTCCTCTGCGGGAACCTCCAGGATTTCTCCCGCGAAGTACGCAAAGGCAGCGCGAAGTACGCCAAGTGTGGTAAAATACCTTAGCGCCCTTGGTGAAACCTTAGCGCCCTTTGCGGGAACCTACTTTGCGCCTTCGCGGTTCAATATTTACCGGAAAAACCTCAAAGCTTGCTTTTGAGACAGCTCAAATGAAGTATCCACAGGATCAACCCCGGGAAACCGAAAGAAAGCCTATATCATCAAACCTAAGTATTTCTGTAACATGAGGCTATTACCCATTTCTCTCCTCCTTTCCCTTATGGTGGCCCTGGCCGCCTGCCAGCCCCTGGAAAAAGAACCTGAGAACCTTCTGCAATACGCCGACCCCCTTATCGGCACGGGCGCCCACGGCCATGTCTACCCAGGGGCCACCGTGCCTTTCGGGGCCGTGCAGCTCAGCCCCGACAACGGCGCCCAGGGCTGGGATTGGTG
This sequence comes from Lewinellaceae bacterium, assembly GCA_020636255.1. Classification (GTDB taxonomy): domain Bacteria; phylum Bacteroidota; class Bacteroidia; order Chitinophagales; family Saprospiraceae; genus JACJYE01. The sequence continues at coordinate 35,783 of JACJYE010000015.1, read as the reverse complement.
CTCCGGATACAACTATGTCAGCAACACCATCGTCGGGTTCAGCCACACCCACCTCAGCGGTACGGGCATCGGCGATCTCTGCGACCTGTCGATGATGCCTGCCGTAGCTGCAATCGACCTTACGTCGCAGGCGGAAGACCCGCGTTTAGCCACCTACACTGCCCATTTCCAGCACGACAAGGAAAAAGCCGAACCGGGGTATTACTCCGTCCAGCTCGACAATGGCATTCAGGTAGAGCTCAGCGCATCCACACATGCCGGCATACAGCGGTATACCTTCCCCGAGGGCTCGCAGAAATTCGTTTTACTGGACCTGGGCTTCGCCATCAACTGGGACGCACCGACGGAAACGGCCATCCGCATGCAGGAGCGCGGCAAAACCTTTACCGGCTACCGATTCTCCACCGGCTGGGCCAAAGACCAGCGGTTGTATTACGCTCTCGAGTTCTCCGTGCCCTCGACGGCCATTGCCATCGCCGATTCGACGAAGCTGCTCACCGAAACCTTCGTGACAGGTAAAAAACTGCGGGCACTGTTCATGTTCCCGCCAGAAACCACCGAGCTGATCGTCAAAACAGGCATCTCATCAGCCGATGAGCAGGGCGCCCGTGCGGCCCTGGCCACCATCGCCGACAAGGATTTCGGGCAGATAAAAACCGAGGCCCAGCAGGCCTGGCAGGCGGAATTGTCCAAGATACAGGTACAGTCTGCTGACGAAAACCTCAAACGCACCTTCTACACGGCATTATACCACTCCTGCCTCGCCCCGGTCGTTTACTCCGACCCCAATGGCAGCTACAAGGGCTGCGACAGCGAGGCCCACAAGGCCAACGGTTATACCCGCTACGATATCTTCTCGCTGTGGGATACCTTCAGAGCTGCCAACCCGCTTTACACGATCACCCAGCCCGACAAGGTCAACGACTTCGTCCGCTCGCTGCTGGCCCATTACCAGGAATACGGCCTGCTGCCCGTTTGGTCGCTGCTCGGTAATGAGACCAATACGATGACCGGTTACCATGCCGTGCCTGTCATCGTGGACGCCTATCTCAAAGGTTACCGCGATTACGATACAGAGCTGGCCTTCGAGGCGATCAAGGCGAGCGCCAGACAGGACATCCGGGGCACGAATTACTACCGCGAATACGGCTACATCCCATACGACAAGGACGGCGAGTCGGTAACCAAAACGCTGGAATATGCTTTTGACGACTGGTGTATTGCCCAGATGGCCAAGGCGATGGGCAAGGAAGACGACTATGAGGCCTTTATGGCCCGCGCCCGGAACTATCGCCCCCTTTACGACGCTTCCACTGGTTTTATGCGCGCCAAATTGAGCAACGGCGAGTGGAAGACGCCGTTCGACCCCCAATTCTCAGACCACAACTTCGACGTTGCCGAATACACCGAAGGCAACGCCTGGCAACACAGCTGGTTCGTACCTCAGGACGTCAATGGCCTGATCGAGCTGCACGGTGGCAAAGCGCCTTTTATCACCAAGCTTGATTCCCTCTTTACGATCAGCTCCGAGATCAAAGGCGAAAACGCCTCGGCCGACATCTCGGGCCTTATCGGGCAATACGCCCATGGCAACGAGCCCAGCCACCACATCGCATACCTGTATGCCTATGCCGGCGCACACTGGAAAACCCAGGAACGGGCCCGCAATATTATGGAAACCCAGTACAGCACCCAGGCAGAAGGCCTTTGCGGCAATGAGGACTGCGGCCAGATGTCGGCCTGGTACGTGTTCAGCGCTATGGGATTCTACCCCGTCAACCCGGCATCGGGCATTTATGTCATCGGCAGCCCCATGTTTGAAAAGGTGAAGATCCCGCTGGGTGGAGAAAAAGCTTTTGAGCTTTCGGTAAAAAATTATGGACAACCGTATATCCAGTCTGCAACGCTCAACGGGCAACCGCTGGAGCGCCCGTACATCACACATGCCGAGCTAATGGAAGGCGCTAAGCTCGAAATGGTAATGGGTGCAGAACCCAATAAGGCGCTTTGGGAAAAAGGCATGTAAAAAGCACCTTACGAACCTATATCTCAACACTGAAAGTATACAAAAAAGCTCTGCACAATGGACAGGATAACCTTTGACCAGGAAACACGACACCTTTTGGAAAAACAGGAGGCCCTCCTGGGCCGGCGGAACCCCCGCCTGGAATCCAGCAACGGGATCTACCACCGATATCAGTATCCGGTGCTCACCTGGGAGCATAGCCCGGTGTTCTGGCGGTTCGACCTGAATTACGACACCAACCCCTTCCTGCTGGAAAGGCTGGGCATCAATACGGTATTCAATGCAGGGGCCATGGAATGGAACGGAAAGATCGTCCTGGTGCCCCGCATCGAGAGCCACGATGTAAAATCCTTCTTTGCGGTAGCAGAAAGCGATAACGGTATCGACAACTTCCGGTTCCGGGATTACCCCATCACCATGCCTGAGACGAGCGACCCCGATATGAACGTATACGACATCCGCCTGGTGCAGCACGAAGATGGCTGGGTCTACGGCACTTTCTGCACGGAACGCAAAGACCAGAGCCTGCCCTACGATAGCTCGGCCGCGCTGGCACAATGCGGTATCGCCCGCACCAGAGACCTCACCAACTGGGAGCGGCTGCCCGACCTCGTCACCCATTCGCCTCAGCAGCGCAATTGCGTACTGCACCCGGAATTCGTCGACGGCCAGTACGCCTTTTACACCCGCCCTATGGACGGCTTTATCGACACCGGCGGCGGCGGCGGCATAGGCTGGGGCCTTTGTTCCGACATTGAGAATGCCCGCATAGAACACGAAAGGATCATCGACGCCAAGCAGTACCATACCGTCAAGGAGGTGAAGAACGGTATGGGCCCGGCGCCCCTGAAAACGAAGCACGGCTGGCTCCACCTGGCCCACGGCGTGCGCCGTACTGCCGCGGGCCTGCGCTACGTGCTGTATTGCTTCCTCTGCGACCTGAACGAACCCTGGCGCATCACACATCAGCCCGGCGGCCACTTCCTGGCCCCACACGGCATCGAACGGGTGGGCGATGTGTCCAACGTCGTGTTCAGTAACGGCTGGGTAGCCCGCGAGAACGGAGACGTGTTCATCTATTACGCCTCTTCAGATACACGCACGCACGTAGCCACGACTACGCTCGACAAATTGCTGGATTACACCATGAACACCCCTCCCGACGCCGGGCGTACCCATGCCTGCGTCCAGCAACGCAACGCACTCATCAGCCGCAATATGGCGATAGTGGAGAAGGTGAGGAGCATGGGCGTGGTGGAACGGGAGAGGTAAGGATAAAGGGTAAAGGATAAAGGATAAAGGATAAAGGATAAAGGATAAAGGGTAAAGGGTAAAGGGCAAGCGCCGTTGTGGCGGAGCCGGCCTTCTCGCCCAAAGGGCGTTAACAGATCAGCCACGGGCATCGCCCGTGGACGAAATGCCGTAGCAGGCGGAGCCGGCCTTCTCGCCCAAAGGGCGTTAACAGGACAGCCACGGGCATCGCCCGTGGACGAAATGCCGTAGCAGGCGGAGCCGGCCTTCTCGCCCAAAGGGCGTTAACAGATCAGCCACGGGCATCGCCCGTGGACGAAACGCCGTAGCAGGCGGAGCCGGCCTTCTCGCCCAAAGGGCGTTAACAGATCAGCCACGGGCACCGCCCGTGGACGAAATGCCGTAGCAGGCGGAGCTTGCCTTCTCGCCCAAAGGGCGTTAACAGGACAGCCACGGGCATCGCCCGCGGACGAAATGCCGTAGCAGGCGGAGCCACGGCTAAAGCCAAAGGTCACGGCCCTGTCACCACGGTTGCCCGGAGCATGGCGAGCAGCTGGGATTCTTTGCCCAGGGAGCGTATGCGGTAAGCGCCTACTTCTGCAGGAATGATAAACGTTTCGCCGTAGCGGGCCAGGAAAGGTTTGAACAGGCCGGCAGGGCTTTCCACTACGACCGACTGGCCGGAGACCAGCAGCAGGATATTGATGGCGCCATCGGTTTGAAAACCGATCTCCTGAGAAAACCAGTGGCGGGCCAGCATGATGATATCCCTGCTCAGGATATCTTCCTGGCCCGAAGCCAGCGTAGCGGGAGACTCAGGATGGCGAATGATCTCAGAGAAGGCGGTGGCCAGCCTTTCTTCGGCAGGCGCGGGTGGCAGTTTGACAGAGAATATTTGCGGAGCAGTGCTGATCTGCAGGGCTGTCAGCTTTTTACCTGCCCGATAAGGTATACCAGGAGGGATCTGCACGAAATCGTGCTGTTGTAACCCCAGTTCTTTGACTTTTAACGTTTGTGGGTGCTGTTCGGGGTCGGCGAGCTCCAGCTTGGCGCCGGGTTGGGCGCGCAACAGGTAGTAACCCGTTGCCTGCCGGTAGCGGCAGCCCAGGCTATCGACGATCTCGTGGGTGATGGGGTTGAGCTGGAAGTCCGTATCCTGGTTCTCGGTCGTATCGATGAAATTGAAACGCACGGGCAGGTAAGTGCCGAAAGTACGGACCACTTCCTGGCCGAGGAAGCTTTGGGGTTTGTAGAAGACGAGGTTAAGCAAAGGCGCTTCGAAGAGCAGGTTGCCGAAGCGGAAGAGCAGGTTATCCTCTTCCGGCACACAGCTGAACCACCATTCCAACGGAGGGTTTTTCTTCGAATGCCCGTTGTGCGCGGGAAGGTGCTCCCACAGCTCCGGGTCGAAAAAAGGCGCCATCTTGATGGGCTGGTGGGTGGCCTGTTCCAGGCCGCGGCGCACGATCGTACCGCTGGCCAGCTTGGGCTTCGCCCAGTTGTTGGTCTCCAGAAAATAATCGCAGCGGTGCAGCAGTTCGCGCTTAAGCTGATTACAGGCCTGCCAGTCGTTGAAGAATGCGATCTCGTATTTCTGCTCAAAAGGAGCTTTGGCGTTGTTCAGCCCGATATTGGAGATATCGCCCCGGCGCAGGCGCTGTTGGGTCTCCCAGTGCGACATATCGGCGTAGATGAGCAGGTCGGCTTCCCAGACCAGGCTGGCGCCGGTACCGTAAATGAGTACGACACCCTCCTCAATGGAGTTGATGCTATGCTGGATGGCCAGCAGCTTCTGAGGGTCGAAGTAGTCGCTGATGGCCATTCCCGTAAAGTGGGTAGGCTTGTCACCGGCATACATACGCCGCCGGATGATGCCCTGCAACACATCACATTCCTGAAAAAGGTAAGAAGTGCGGCAACTGGCATTCGGCTGCAACCTGCGTTTCAGTTCCTGAAAGTTGGCATCGTCAAGGGTGCCATGGTAGCACTCTACAGCGACGACCACTTTGGGCTTGGCCACCCTGCCGGCCGCTTTCTGGAGTTCCTGATAAATGGCATCCCATCCTTCCCAGGAACTCTGGAATTCCGTAGGGATCTCGATGTAGGGAAGGTGTTGATACATAGCATAAGTGTTGAACTTCGGCCGTTCTGGGGATTCACAATGCAATCTCTGCTTTTGGGGTATAAAATAAGAACGTTTGAATGATTGAATAGCTGGCTCACTAAAAATATTTGTATGAAACCTTTCACCAAGTTTCCGGTAATTAAGAGCGGATTCGCGCTGGCGGCCGTAGCAGCAGCCTTACTTTCCTGCCTGTTTCTGTTGCCGCAATGCCAGCAGGCCAAAGCTGAGGCGAACCCCGCCACGGCTGCCGGGCAGAAAGCCGTGCCCGAGGTTGTGGATTTCAACTTCCACGTCAAGCCCATCCTTTCCGACCGCTGTTTCAAATGCCACGGCCCCGACAGCAGGGCCCGCAAGGGCAACCTGCGCCTCGACACCAGGGAAGGCGCCTTTGCCGCCCTGGGCGAAAGCAAAAGCCGGCATGCTATCATCGCCGGCGATGCCGAACACAGCGCCCTGATCCAGCGCATCTTTTCCGATGACCCCAGCCAGGTGATGCCGCCGCCGGAGTCGAACCTGGGCCTCGAGGATTACGAAAAGGCCATCCTGAAAAAATGGGTGGAACAAGGCGCTACCTGGAAAGAACACTGGTCCTTTATCCCGCCTCATAAACCTGCCCTGCCTGAGGTAAAGGACAAATCCTGGGTGCGCAACGAGATCGACCGCTTCGTCCTCGCCCGCCTGGAACAGCAGGGGTTGGCTCCGGGCCCCGAAGCTTCAAAAGAACAGCTCCTCCGCCGCATCACCTTCGACCTGACGGGGCTGCCGCCATCCCTGGAAGAGATCGACGCCTTCCTGGCGGATACTTCGCCTGATGCCTACGAAAAGGCCATCGGCCGCCTGCTGGCCTCCGACGCCTGCGCCGAGCACCTGGCCGCCAAATGGATGGACATAGCCCGCTATGCCGACACCCACGGTTATCAGGATGACCTCGAGCGCGTGATGTGGCCCTGGCGCGACTGGGTGATCCATGCTTTCCGGCAGAATATGCCCTATAGTGATTTCGTGCGCTGGCAACTGGCCGGCGACCTGCTGCCCCACCCCACCCGCGAACAACTCATCGCAACGGCATTCAACCGCAACCATAAGATCACCCAGGAAGGCGGCGTCATCCCCGAAGAATACCGCGTTGAATACGTTGCCGACCGAACACAGACCTTCGGCACCGCCTTCCTCGGCCTGACGCTGGAATGCGCCCGCTGCCACAGCCACAAATACGACCCGATAGAACAACAAGAATTCTACCAGCTATTCAGCTTTTTCAACAATATCCCGGAATACGGCCTGATCGAACCTTACGGCGCTATTCCGGAGCCATATATCCGGTTGAGCAGGGATGAGATCAGCCAGGTGCTCACCTTCATCAATAATACCGATACCCTCGATGACATCCCCCTCATGGTGATGAAGGAAATGGAAACGCCACGCCAGGCGTATGTACTCAAACGGGGACAATACGACCACCATGGCGAGCCGGTAAGCCCCGGCACGCCCAAATCGCTGGGCGCCTTCCCCGAAAGCCTACCACCCAACCGGCTGGGGCTGGCCGATTGGCTGCTGGCGCCCGAGAACCCTCTCATGGCACGCGTATCGGCCAACCGCTACTGGCAGCAGATGTTCGGCACAGGTATCGTTGCTACGCTATACGACTTCGGTAGCCAGGGCGCACTACCCACCCACCCGGAGCTGCTCGACTGGCTGGCCGTCAAGTTTGAGGAGGATGGCTGGGATGTTAAAGCCTTTCTGAAATACATCGCCATGTCGGCCACCTACCGGCAGTCGTGCGAACTGCGGCAAGGGCTGCTGGAAGCGGACCCCGAGAACCGGCTCCTGGCCCGGGCTCCCCGACTGCGCCTTTCTGCGGAAATGATCCGGGACCACGCCCTGTCTATCAGCGGCCTGCTGAACCGCGAGGTGGGCGGCCCCAGCGTCAAGCCCTACCAGCCGGAAGGGATCTGGGAAGAAACGACAGGCGGCGGCGGCGGCAGCACCTCATCCTACATTATGGACGAAGGCGACATGCTGTACCGCCGTAGTATGTATACTTTCTGGAAACGCACCGTACCGCCGCCCAGCATGCTCTCCTTCGATGCGCCCACCCGCGACTTCTGCACCGTACAGCGCCAGGAGACCAGCACCCCCCAGCAGGCATTGGTGCTGCTCAACGACCCGCAGATCGTGGAAGCCTGCCGCGTGCTCGCCTACAGGGCTGTCGAAGAGGGTGGCGACACCCCACGGAGCCGCATCACCTTCATGTTCCGCCTGGCCACTTCACGCCGCCCTACCGACCGCGAACTGCGAAGCCTGAGCGAATATTTCGAACAGGAGCTGGCCCACTATCAACGTGAGCCCGGCGCCGCTGCCCGTTATCTGTCTGTCGGCCAGTACCCGCAAAAAGACTTGCTGCCGGCACCGGAAATGGCCGCCTACGCCTTGCTGGCCACCACCATCTTTAACCTCGATGAAGCAATCACCAAAGGGTGACCTTTTGACCTAATCCATCAACCATGCAAGACCCAATAAACGAAAGATCCCACCTGTTGAACCGCCGGGCCTTCTTATCCCGGGCGAGCATAGGCATCGGAACGGCGGCGCTGGCCAGCCTGCTGGGGTGCAACCCTTTCCGCACCGACAGCAGCAGCCTGGCCCTGGGCGGCGGCGTGCTGGGCGCGCCCCATTTTGCGCCCAAGGCCAAGCGGGTGATCTATCTCTTCCAGAGTGGCGGCCCGTCGCAGCTCGAACTGTTCGACCACAAACCGCTGCTGCAACAACTACGTGGGCAGGAGCTGCCTGAATCGGTGCGCATGGGCCAGCGGCTCACAGGCATGACCTCGAACCAGGCTTCCTTCCCCCTGGTGGGGTCGTCGTATTCCTTCAGCCAGCATGGCCAGAGCGGCGCCTGGCTGAGCGAGCTACTGCCCTATACCTCCAGGATCGCCGACGAGATCTGCATCGTCAAATCGATGTATACCGAAGCGATCAACCACGATCCGGCCATTACCTTTTTCCAGACCGGCTCACAGCAGCCCGGCCGGCCCGCTATGGGCGCCTGGCTGAGCTACGGCCTTGGCAGCACCAATGAGAACCTGCCCACCTTCTGCGTTATGCTGTCGCGGGGCACCGGCCGCCCCAACGGGCAACCGCTGTATTCGCGGCTCTGGGGCAACGGCTTCCTGCATGCGCTGCACCAGGGCGTTCAGTTCCGATCGGGCAAAGACCCCGTGCTGTACCTGAAGGACCCCGAGGGCATAAGCCGCGAAAGCCGCCGCCAGATGCTGGACCGCATCGCCGCCCTCAACCAGCAGCAGCTCGAGCAGTTTGGCGACCCGGAGATCAGCAGCCGCATTGCTCAGTATGAAATGGCTTACCGCATGCAAACCTCAGTGCCCGAGGTGATGGACATCTCCGACGAACCGGAATACATCTACCGCATGTACGGCCCCGAGGCGATGACCCCCGGAACTTTCGCCGCCAACTGCCTCCTGGCGCGCAGGCTCGCGGAGCGCGATGTGCGCTTCATACAGCTCTACCACATGGGCTGGGACCAGCACGACAACCTGCCCTCCGCCGTTGCCCGGCAGGCCATGGATGTCGACCAGGCATCTGCCGCGCTGGTACTCGACCTCAAGCAGCGGGGCATGCTCGACGATACGCTCGTCATCTGGGGCGGTGAGTTCGGCCGCACCAACTACTCTCAGGGCGTGCTGACGGACACCAATTACGGCCGCGACCACCACCCCCGTTGCTTTACCATCTGGATGGCCGGAGGCGGTATCAAACCGGGCATCGTTTACGGCGATACCGACGATTTTGGCTACAATATCATCAAGGACCCCGTCCACGTCCACGATTTCCAGGCTACGCTGCTACACCTGCTCGGCATCGACCACGAGCGGCTGACCTACAAATACCAGGGCCGCAGGTACCGGCTGACCGATGTGGAAGGTTCACTCGTGAAAGGGATAATGGCCTGACCATGGAGCGCAGAACCTTTATACGACAAAGCGCTGCAGCGCTGGCGGGCGCCGTGCTGGCCCCCGGAACGGCCTGGCACGCCTGGCAGGCGTACCGGGAGTTGATCATCGGGCACCACAGCCACCGCTACCGGATCGACCTGAACTGGGGCGCACTGAATGCGCAATACTATCCCGTCAACGATTGCCACGAGATGATCCAGGACTCCAAAGGCCGCATCCTGCTGTTGACCAACCATACCCGGAACAACGTCATCGTCTACGACAGATCCGGCAGGCTGTTGGAAGTGTGGGGCACGGAATACCCCGGCGCCCACGGGCTCACCCTGAACAAGGAGAACGGCGAGGATTTTCTCTACATCTCGGACAACAGCCGCCACGAGGTGATCAAGACCGCCATCGACGGCCGTGTGGTGATGGTGCTGCCCTGGCCGGCGGAGTCGGGCAAGTACGAACGGGCTGAGCAGTATATCCCGACGGAGACGGCCATAGCGCCTAATGGCGACATCTACGTAGCTGATGGTTATGGCCTGCAGTACATCCTGCACTACAATGCCCGGGGCGAGCTGCTCAACGTCTTCGGCGGCCGCGGCGAAGGCCCGCAATACTTTGACAACGCCCACGGCATCTGCATGGATACGAGGGGTGGCGGCACGCCGACACTGCTCATCACCGCCAGGATGCAAAACCGGCTCAAGCGGTTCACCCTCGAAGGGCAATTGCTGGAGCAGATACACCTGCCCGGCGCTTACATCTGCCGGCCGGTGGTGCACGGCAACTACGTGTACCTGGCCACGCTCGTCTCGCGGCTACCCATGGATTCGGGCACGGGTTTCGTCACCATTCTAGGCCCCGACAACAGGGTAGTTTCCGCCCCCGGCGGCAGCGCGCCGGAATACGATGCCGAAGGCATGCTCAGCCCACTGCACCAGTCGGTAAAGATATTCCAGCACCCCCATGACGTCTGTGTCGACGACGACGAGAACCTATACATCGCCCAGTGGAATTCGGGTAAAACGTACCCGATAAAACTGGAAAGGATATAAGCAAGATTTCATGATCAAGAAAACCACTATGGCCATCCTGTGCCTGTTGCCGCTACTGCCGCTATGCGCCCAGCATTATGCGGAAGGCCGGGAGTTTCAGCTCGGCGCGCCCCAGATGACGTACGATGGCCCGTTTTTCCGCGACAGCCTGCAGGTACAGCTGGCCCTGGGATGGAAAGGAGCGCAGATCCGGTATACACTGGACGGCAGCCTGCCTGATGAAGCCGCCGCCCGGTATGACGGGCCAGTCACCGTGCGTGAGGATGCTCAGCTGCAGGCCCGGGCCTTTCACCCCTGCTGCAGGCCCAGCGAGGTGGTAAAGGCGGAATTCGTACGCTACCCCGGCCCGCCGGCCGTCAAAAGCGCAACGCTCAACATCCCGCCTGCGCCCCAATACCCGGGGCAGGGCGCCACAACCCTGCTCGATGGCCGCAAAGGCAGCGCCAATTTCCGCGATGGCGCATGGCTGGGTTTCAACGGCACTGACGCCATGCTCCGGCTCCGCCTGGAAGCGCCGCCGGATGCCGGAGAGCTGATCGTCAGCTGCCTGTACGACCCCGGCTCGTGGATCTTCCCCCCCTCAGCCATAGAAGTATGGGCAGGGGATCAGGAAAGTGGGTTGCAAAAAACAGGCGAGCTGGCCCCGCCGCCGCCCGGACAGGATACCCCAAGCGGTATGCGCTATTACAAAATCGCACTGACGCCATCCAACGCCCTGTACTGGCAAATCACCGTACGCCATTTCGGGCCGCTACCCGCCTGGCACCAGGGCGCCGGCACACCGGCATGGCTGTTTATCGACGAAACTATTTTTCGGTAGCGGCAGGCCTTTTTTACCGCTACCAACTATCTGTTCAACCATTCTGACATTCTGAGCATGATGAATACCATCCACTTCCTGGGGCGTTTCCATCCCCTTCTGCTGCATCTGCCCATCGGTTTTGTGTTGCTGGCCTTCGTTATGGAGCTATGGCGCCGTTGGCGGCGGCGGGAAGGCTGGGAAAAGCCCATCCGCTTTGCCCTGTTCCTGAGCATGCTCAGTGCCATCGTTGCAGCGGCGCTGGGGTACTGCCTGTCGCTGGAAGGCGGTTATGAAGCAGCCTTGCTGGGCCGCCACCAATGGGCGGGCTTTGCCGCTGCCGCCCTGGCGGTTGCCGCCTGGCGATTGCGCAGTAATCAGCGCTGGGCTTTTCCCATACTAACGCTCAATGTGGTTGTGATAACGCTGGCCGGGCATTTCGGCGGCATGCTGACGCACGGCAAGCAATACCTGCTGGAGTATGCTCCCGCAGGCATCAGCCGGATACTGGGTTCCGAAAGCCGGGAAACCTTACCAGCCGTCGGCAAGCTCGACAGCGCCGTCGTTTATTCTGCTTTTATCCATCCCATTCTCGAGCGTAAGTGCGCCGGCTGCCACAACCCCGACAAGGCAAAAGGGCGGCTTTTACTCCAGGAAGCGGCCACGCTGATGAAGGGCGGCGAACACGGCTCCCCTATCCAGCCTGGCAAGCCCTGGGAAAGCCTGCTGGTCAGCCGGATCATACTGCCCGAAACGACAGAAGGCCACATGCCTCCCCAGGGGCTGCCCCAGGTCAGCAGCGAGGAATTGGCCCTGCTCCAATGGTGGATCGCCGCCGGCGCCGATACGGCCGTTACCGCCAGCCAGGTAGAGATACCGGAAGCCATACTCGCTATTCTCGAAACCAAGGTGAACAACGCGTGGCGCATCCTCGCCCGGCAGGCCACCCCGCCTTCCGCCCGCACCCTTCGCATGCTGCAACAGGCCGGCATCCCGGTGGGGCCCATCGCCCAGGAAAGCCCACTGGTGGAGGCCAGGCTGTCGTACGACACGGCCCTCACAACGCAAAAACTGCGGATGCTCCGCAAGATCGCCCCCCAGTTGGTAAGCCTCGACCTGAGCCATACCAATGCTGCCGGCGACATGCTGGATGTGCTGTCCAGCCTGCCCAACCTGATCGAGTTAAACCTCAGCCATACGGCCGCTTCCGATGCCAGCCTGCATAGCCTCAGGAAAGCCCGCCATCTGGAATCCCTCAACCTCTACGGCACCGCCGTTACCGATGCCGGGCTCGAGCAGTTGAAGGCCCTGCCCGGCCTTAAAAAGCTGTATACCTGGCAGAGCCAGGCGACGCCCGCCGGCATAGAGGCCCTGCAACGGGCGCGGCCGGAGCTGGAGATCTGGAACGGCTGGGAACGGGACACTACTTTCCGGCAGGTACAGCTCAAAGCCCCGGTTATCAGCGCGGAAAAAGAACTGTTCGAAGACAGCGTCGCCGTCGCGCTGGAGCTCAACTTCGGCCAGGTAGACATCCGCTATACCCTCGACGGCAGCGAGCCGGACAGCTCTTCCCTTTCGTACAGCGGGCCTATCGTACTGACTAAAACGACCCGCCTGCGCACCCGCGCCTACAAAGAGCTGTGGACACCCAGCGAGATCGCCGACAAACAATTCGTCAGGGTGCGCTACCGCCCCCAGGCCGTTGCCCTGGCCAAGGCCCCCGACGAACGCTACTCCGGCAGGAGAGGGCGCGTGCTGTATGACTTCAAAAAGGGCACAGAGCGCTTCAGCGACGGCGAGTGGGCCGGCTGGCAGGGTGAAAACGTGCAGGCGACCTTCGACCTGGGGCGCGTGGTCCCGGTATCGAGCGTCACCGTTGGCGCACTCGAGGATACGGGCGCCTGGATATTCTTCCCGCGCGGTATAGCCGTATGGGGTTCAACCGATGGTAAAGGCTGGCAGCCCGCAACTACGGCCGGTTATCCAGAAACCGAAAAACAGTACAGCGCACGTACCCGCAACTTCACTGAAAGTTTCAGCCCCATCGAAGCACGGTATGTGAAGGTGGAGGTAAAAGGCCAGCTGCACAACCCCGCCTGGCACCCCAACCCGGGAGGGCCTAGCTGGGTATTTCTGGACGAGATACTGGTAGAATAACACCCTGCATATTTTTTTCAGGCCCTGGTGAAACAAGAACCGCCACCCATTGTTTTGGAAAAAGAATGCTTCACAAAACCCGGAATACGCTGCTACGGCTCCCTGAGGCCCGTACTCACCGCCTCATCCTGCGGGAGATCAACCCCGGCATAGCCAGGGCCGTGCTGGGCCTTTCCACCGATGAGGCCTTCCGGATACTCGGCTGCCGAACGAAGGCCGACTGGACATTCTTCAAGCAACGCTACCGCCATTTTGAGACCCACAACCAGCGCTTATCCTACCGCAACTGGCTGCTGGCCGACGCCAGTACCGGCAAGCTGATCGGCGACTGCGGCTTCCATACCTGGTGGCTGCACAACCGCCAGGCCGAACTGGGTTACGGCATGTGGGATATCGCCTATCGGCGCAAGGGGCTCATGGCCGAAGCTATGGAAGAGGTGATCCGCATCGGCTTCCAGGAAATGGAGCTGGAACGGGTCGAGGCTTTTGTCGGCCCTGACAATAGCGCATCCATCAGCCTGCTGCAGAAATTCGGCTTCAGGGCCAGGGCTCGCCTCACCGGCCCCGCCGATGTGGTGGACACCCTGGCTTTCACCCTGCATAGCCAAGATTATCAGGCGGCCCTGTCACCTCCCCGCGGGTAACCGCCAGCGATTGTCATCCGGGTTGTCATCGATCAACCCTGCTGGGCCCAGCCTCACCTCCACAGGCCTGCCCCGGGCCACTACCGATATCCTGTTGTTGATGCGGGTGGCCTTGTACCGCTCCAGGTGTAACGCCCCTTTCCCCTTTTTTAAACCATCCTGCTGCTCCCCGAGCACCTCGATCTCCACATAATCAGCCAGAGGCAGGGAATAGATCGGGCCTTTAAAACCCTGCCCCTGAAGGCTATCCCGCCCATAGCTGCGATGGCCATAACCGGTGCTCCTGTATTTGCTGCAGGTGAACGCGATGTCCACCTGATACAGGCCGCCGGCCAGTGGGCGGGCCTCTACACTCGTAATGCGGTTGTCGTACAAGGTGGCCGTTTCGAACATATCCTCGATGAGGTAGGCCAGCGAATCGGGCGTGGCGGCTTTCAGGCTGCCGAGCAATTTCTGAGAGGAAGCTACGGGCGTCTCCCGAAGCTTAACCTTTTCCAAAAAAGCCCTCAGCACAGCGTTCAGCTTGTCCTCGCCTAAATAATGGGCAAGAGTATAAAACGCAAGAGCCCCTTTTCTGTAATGGATGTATTCCTGCCCGGGCCGCACGCGAATAAGAGGCGGTTCCCCGCCCTCATCGTTATGGCGCCCTTTGAGGTACAGATCGAGGCTGAACGCGAGGTAATCCCGGAGTTTTTCCGGGCCGTATTCTTTCTCCACCGCTTTCAGCGCTACGTATTCCGCCAGGCTTTCTGTGAGCATTTTTGCACCGGGGCCACCGTCCGGCAGTAGTTGATTGCCCCACCACTGGTGGGCCATCTCGTGAGCGGCGACGTAAAAAGGCAGGTTGATCTGCCCGCTCCTGTTTTCATCCACATCCAGGGTAAAGTAGGTTTCGGAAACGGGCACGCAGGTAGCATAGGTTGTGGCAAAGCGCCCGTACGTCTGCGGGAATTCAATGATGCTGGCCCGGCGGTGCTGGTACGGCCCGAAGTGCTCCGTACTGTAGGCCAGCGAAGCCTTCATGCCGCCCATCATCAGGCCGAGGTTGTACTCGTGCCCTTTACGGTAAAAAATATCCAGCCCGATACCATGCCATTTATCCTGTATGGTATCGTAAGCCCCGGCGATGAACCCGTAATAATCCTTGATCTTTTCATCCAGCCTGTAGTGAACATAACGGCGCCCATTCGTCACCCATTCTTTTTGTAAATACCCGGGAGCGATAGCTGCCTGCTCCTCCGGTGTGCTCACTATGGCCTCAAAGCTAAGCCTGTCGGTATTGGCCAAATTCAATAATGCGCTATCGGAAGGCATATCCGCGCCAACAGGAGGCAGGCCGTAAGCTGCGCGCTCCGCCGGCCCTTCCAGTTCCATAGGCCGGTAGCCGATACCCGGGAAGGCCCCGCTGCTGATAAAAGTGCCGTTGCCCTTCACCCGGCTGTTGCCGCCAAAGAAGCCCGGGGCCCGGCTCCTGGCCTCAAACGCCATAACCATGCTGTCGCCGGGGCCGAGGCCACCGGGCAACAGGAACAGCCGGTAACAGAGCAGGGAGTCGTGGTTGAGCAGCAAAGCGGGGCGCTCAAAGCGGCAGGAAGTTTCCTCTTCCGGGCTGTAGTGCACCAGCAAGCTGTCGAGCCGTTGCGCCGTAGCATTCACCAATACGTACTTTCCCCTGGCCTCAAAGGTATGGCGGTTCGGAAAAATATCCAGCTCGACATATACCGACCTGGCGCGAAGCTGTGGCCTGATCTGGAATTTTTTGTAATACTTTTCATTATCGGCCTTCCACTGCTGTTCCTCCCTGCCCGAACGTTCTTCATAAGGGGAATGATCATTCACGTAAGCCCAGCTCCCCAGCACGGCGAAACCGGCAAGCAGCAGCAGCATACTTAATCCTACCAGCCCGCGCGCCCGCACTATTGCATGCCGAAGGCGTTCCCGAAAAGGCGGTACCCATCCGCGCTGCCACAGGCACAGGGTGCATAACCACAGGCACAGCCCGAACAGCAGCCAGTAGGTTTTGTAGAAAAAATAGGGCGCCAGGCCGGCGCCGTAGCCATCCAATGCAGAATAGGAGAAGGCAGGCGCCGCATTGAACCTGAAAACATAGGCCTCGATACCCAGTTCGGGCAGGCCAGCTACGCCCATGCTGCCGATCACCAGCAAAAAGAACCCCAGGTACGGGTTGGTGAACAGGCTTTGGACAAAAACGGCGGCACAGGCCCAGATGAGGAGGCCGGGGAGGTACAGCACAAACAGCTCGAACGCATAATGCGCCGGTTCAAAGCGATAATAGCCCTGCCAGGCCTGTACGGCCATCCCGCCGGCTGCGATCAGGGACAACAGCAAAACCTGCATCCCGGCCAGGGCCAGCGTTTTGGAAAGCAGGAAAACCCAGTTGGGCGCCGGCGTAGTATCTACCAACTGGCCCATGCGCGCCAGGCGGGCGCGGTGCACCAGCATGCCCGCGTAGAGAAAGGTGAGCAATTGTATGATGCCCAGGAATAAAAATGCCGGTACGCGCAGCATCGACGACGTGAGCGGCAGGCTTTTTACACCATACGGCGCGCTGAGCTGCAGCTGTCGCAAAAAAACGAACAGCAGGCCGCCACCCAGCAGAGCGATAAAGGGCCAGCTCCTGATAATATAGCGGAATTCACTACGCGAGCTGGCCCAGGCGGTTTGCAGGTACTGCGCCAGGGAAAAGCCAAGCCGGGCTTTCGGCAGCTGCACTTCGACAAGGCTTCCCGGAAGCTTCGTTTCCCGATGCTCCGGCCGCACTTTCTTATGAGAGAACAGGGGGGCATGCTGGCTGAAGGCAAAATGGCGGTGCACCAGCCACCCGATCAGCCCGGTAACAGACAGCCACAGCAAGCGGTTATACAGCAGGACGCCCTGCAGTGGGATCATCCGTTCATTGCGTTCGGCTACCGTCCAGCCATGGGTAAGTTGTCCGACTGCCGGCCCGCCGAAAGGGCCGAGCAAAGCCGCAGAATAAGAACCCGAAACCGATTCGGGCAGGCTCCCCGCCAGCCCCTGCATCAGCACCATCAGGGCAGCCAGGATGAAACCGGCGTAGATATTGCGCGTAAAAATAACGGCTGCAAAGATGGCCATACCGGCCAGCAGCATATTGGGGATCAGGAACACGGCGTAAAGCTGCAGGTAAGCATCCCAGCGAACAGGCCCTATCACCCCTGCCTGCACCCCAGGCATCAGCCCCCCAATGATAAGGCCCGGGCAGATCGTGGAAACGATGAACACCATCACGAGAAAAGCACTGAAAAACCTGGCGTTGAGATAACTGCTCCTGGAAATCGGGTATGCATACAGGATGGTATAGGCCCCGGACTGGAAATCGCGGTTGGCCGACACCCCAACAACGGCAGGAAGCAGCAGGATGATCAGCTTATACAAAAAACTGACAAACGAATAGGCCTCCCACGGGGCGTTGAGCACCCTGGCCTGCCCGCCGATGGCCACTTCGCTGGCCGTGCCCCACATGGACCCCAGAGAGATCAGCAGGAAAATGGCGGCGTACACATAAATGGAAGGCTGGCGTAGCCAGTACCTGAGCTCGAAGGTGAAAATGGTGGAAAACATAGCGGTGTGGTTTCTGGATTACAGGTTTCAGGTTTCAGCTTGGTTCGTGTTCACCCGTCACCCCGTCCCCCAGTCTCCCTGGCTGGTTACAGGTTACAGGGTTTCAAGTTACAGGGTTATGAGGGCTTTTCTGCTCATGCGGATCTCAGGGCGAGGAAATACACATCTTCCAAAAGCGGCTCGGTGGCCTCGAAGCCGGGGCCGGGCTGCTCCGAAGCGTACACCCGGGCCTCTATTTCCCCGTCGGGCCTGTAATGTGCGGACAAAACGAAGTAGTTCGATTCCAGGCCTTGCAGCTGTTCACGTGCGATCGTTCTCGACCAGGCCTTGCCGTTCAGTTCGCGCAGCGCTTCGGCCGGGCGGCCTTGTTTTACTACCCTACCGTTGTGAATGATGGCCATCTCATTGCACAGGCCCCTGACGTCATCGACGAGGTGGGTCGACAGGATGGCCGTGCATTGGGTACCGACCTCCCTTAGCAGATTCAGGAAACGTTTGCGCTCGGCAGGGTCGAGTCCGGCGGTAGGTTCGTCGACGATGATCAGGCGCGGGTTGTTGAGCAAAAGCTGAGCGATGCCGAAGCGTTGTTTCATACCGCCGGAAAAGCGGTGCACCTCCGCCTTGCGCAGCTCATACAAGTTGGTAATGTCCAGAACCTGCTCCACCAGACGCTTGCGTTCCTTCCTGTCGGCCACACCCTTGAGCCGCGCCAGGTAATCCAGCAGCCGTTCGGCGCTCACGCCCGGGTAAACGCCGAACTCCTGGGGCAGGTAGCCCAGGGCCTGCCGCAGGCGTTTGGGGTCTTTCAGCACATCGATATCTTCAAAAGTGATGCCACCGGAGCCGGGCTGCTGCAAGGTGGCGATTGTGCGCATCAGGGTGGATTTCCCTGCGCCGTTGGGCCCCAACAGGCCGAACAGGCCGGGGCCAGCCTCGAGGGTCAGCTCGTCAAGCGCTTTAACGCCATTGTCGTAAACCTTCGTAAGCTTTGATATTCTTAGCGTCATAAAGCTGTTTTGATTATTTTTGGACACCCTGCTAAAATAGCCCCTCCCCTTCCGCAGCTGAAAAAAAGATGGCGGGCCTGTCAAAATCCATGACGAACAGGCGGATTTCCACGGGGAAGGGCATTTCGGCCGTTCACAATGGCATGGCGGGTGTTGGCCATAAAAACTGGTATCGGGCCGCTGTTTTTACTTTCTTTGAAAAAAAATGACTAGCCGTATGAGCGCCGTACCCGAAAAAGCCTGGCGGTTACTATTGTCCAACGACAGCTGGCTGTTTGCCACGCTCATCCTCTTCATCAGTTATGTTATGATGATCGAGGCGGAGCAGTACAGCTGGGGCCTGTATCTGGGCTATTCGCTGTCGGCAGGCTTGTTGTACACGCCGGTACTGCTGTTCATTGCCTACCGCCCGCTGCTGAAAAAGCGATGGCGCCCGCTGCTGTATTCCGGTGTCTGGGCCTGTTGTTTTCTCGCCTACCCTTTTCTACTGGCCTTGGGGCGGAGTTATCTCTTCCCTGCCCTACCCTTTATGCCTGCCCTTTATGAAACGAGCACGCAGCAAGCTATAAAGATCATAGCGGGCACGGGGATAGCAATGGCGGCGTTGGAAATCGCGCTGGCCCTGCATGGCCTCATCAGGCGGAACACCCGCGCCGGCAGCTGGCTGAAACAGGAAAGCCTCGAGAAGGCGCTGATCGCAACCCTTCTGCTGGTATCGGTGGCCTGCGTAGCCGGCAACAACCTGCTGGAAGAGGATACAGGCCTGCAGAAAAGCACTACTGTGCTGCAGTTCATCAGCTACACGTTACAGTTTTTCCTGGCCTCGCTGAGCTATTATGCTTTTTATTACATCAACCATTATTTGCTCATCAACAAGCTGCTGCGGCAGAAAGGCTTTTTTTACTACCTCTTCGGACTGGCTGCCACTATCCTGGCCTTTTATCCCTTATTAGGGCAACTGATGTCCTTTTTGCCCATCTTCAGCGGCCCGGGAGCCGGCGGGCCTGTCTTTCACAAAGACCCCTACGCCATCATCCCCATACTGGTCATGCTCCTGAGCTTCCCGCTCATCCTGGCCATAGAATGGTTCAAGCAGCGCAGCGAGATCGCGGGCCTGGAGAAGGAAAAGGCATCGGCAGAGCTGAACCTGCTGAAGCAGCAGGTCAATCCCCATTTCTTTTTCAACACCCTTAACAACCTCTACGCGCTCAGCCTGTCCAACGACCGCCAGACGCCGGAGGTCATCATGCAGCTATCGGAACTGATGCGGTACGTGATCTACAAAGGCAGGGAAGAACAGGCCCCATTGGCGGAAGAGGCCAAATATATCGAGGACTACATCCAACTGCAACGCATCAGGCTGCACAAAAAGCTGGACTACCGCTTCGAGAAAGATATCGCCGTTGGTGAGCTGAGCGTAGCGCCGTTGCTGTTCATCATTTTGGTGGAGAACGCTTTCAAACATGGCATTGAACCTGCCGAAAACGACTGTTTTCTGCACATGCAGCTGAAAAGCGATGAACACGGCCTGCTGTTCAGCTGTGAAAATTCCTTCGAAACACGCAAACCGGCGGGAAACGGCATCGGGCTGGCCAATCTCCGGCGGCGGCTCGCCCTGCTGTATCCCGGGCAACACGAACTCACCCTTCAGGAAAGCGGGCATACTTTTAAGGCAATGCTTAAATTAGCCGTATGACGAAACTACAGGCCCTGATTATCGATGACGAACCCCTGGCGCACAAAGTGATCCTGGAATACGCCCGGGAAACCCCTTTTCTGGAGATCGCCGGCCAGTGTTATTCCGCTACGGAGGCTATGGCCTTTCTAAGCCGTCAGCCCGTCGGGCTGATCTTCCTCGACATCCAGATGCCCAAGCTGCAGGGGCTGGATTTTCTGAGAGCCCTTTCAAAAAGGCCGGCCGTTATCATAACGTCCGCTTATGAGGAATACGCGCTGGAAAGTTACGAACTGGACGTCTGCGATTACCTGCTGAAGCCCTTTCGCTTCACACGCTTCCTCAAGGCCGTGAACAAGGCGCTGGAGCTGCAGCAGAACCAGAGCCCGCCGCCTGCACCTGTTGCCGCCCCACTGCCGGAAGAGCCCGGCCACCTGTTCGTCAAGGTTGACAAACGGTGGGTGCAGGTCGCCCTGTCTGACGTGTGTTACCTGGAAAGTTACGGAAATTTCGTCAAGTTATGGATGCAGGACAACTTTCTGCTGGCCGCACAGACGCTGGCCAGCTTCGAAGGGCAGTTGCCGGAAACGAGCTTTTGCCGCATCCACAGGTCCTACATCGTCAACCGCCGCTGCATCGACTATGTGGAGGGGAACAGGCTGGTGTTAAAGGGTAAAACGGCGCTGCCGATAGGTAAGAACTATCGGCAGCGGTTTATGCAGTTTATTATGTAAGATGTTTCTATTTCGGCTTACTTGTACGACTTAATCTCTCCGGAACGGATACCACCCAGGTAGCGGTTCACCTCTTTGCGCACTACGGGCAACAGCAGTACCAACCCGATGAGGTTCGGCACGGCCATGGCGAAGATCATGGCGTCGGAAAAATCGGTGACGGCGCCGAGGCTGGCCGCAGACCCCAGAATGACGAACAGGCAGAACAGGATCTTATAGGTGTAATCGGCAATCTTGGTGCGGCCGAAGAGGAACAGCCAGCTCTGCAGGCCGTAATACGACCACGACAGCATGGTGGAGAAGGCGAACAGCACTACGGCAATGGTCAGAATGTAGGGAAACCAGGGGATCACATCGGCGAATGCCATGGAGGTGAGGGTAACCCCGCCGACGCGCTCGCTGGTAGCCGATATCAACACGTTGTTATTGACCACATCGCTGTAAACGAAATGGCCGTCCATATTGTAGATGACGATCACCAGGGCGGTCATGGTACAAACCACCACCGTATCGATAAAAGGCTCCAGCAGGGCTACGATGCCCTCACTGGCAGGATATTCGGTGCGCACGGCCGAGTGGGCGATCGCAGCGGAGCCTACGCCGGCCTCGTTGGAAAATGCCGCCCGGCGGAACCCCTGTACCAACACCCCGACGAAACCGCCGGCGATGCCGGAAGCGGTAAACGCTCCGGAAACGATCAGGCTAAAGGCCTTGGGGATATAGGAAACATGGCCCAGCACGATGATCAGGGCAGCGAACACGTAGATACCGCACATAAAGGGCACGATGCGTTCCGTTACCGACCCGATGCGCTTGATGCCTCCGATGATGACCAGCGCGACGACAAAGGCCATGATAAACCCGAACACCAGCCCGGAAGAACCGGAAGTAGCGCCGATCATGGCGTTGAACTGCTGAGCGGCCTGGTTGGCCTGGAACATATTGCCGCCGCCAAAAGAACCGCCGATACACATCACCGCAAAAAAGACCGCCAGTATCTTACCCAGCCCGGCCATTCGTTTTTCTTTCAGGCCTTTTACGAGGTAATACATGGGGCCGCCATATACGGTGCCGTCGGCGCCGACATCCCTGTATTTTACGCCCAGCGTACATTCCGTAAACTTGGACGCCATGCCCAGCAGGCCTGCCAGGATCATCCAGAACGTGGCGCCGGGCCCGCCGATGGATACAGCGATGGCCACCCCGGCAATATTACCCAGGCCGACGGTGCCGGAAAGCGCGGCCGTCAGCGCCTGAAAGTGCGAAACCTCCCCTTCGTCATCGGGGTTGGAATACTTTCCCCTAACAGTATCGATGGCAGCCCTGAACCCGGTGAACTGGATAAAGCGGAAGTATAAAGTAAAGATCGTTGCCCCGGTGAGCAGCATGATGATCACAAGAGGCATGGACGTCGCTGCCGAATCGCCCAATTGTATGGCGTAGAACACCACACCGGCTACGGCATCGGTAATAGGCTGGAATTTTTCATTGATCAACTGGTCCCAGCCTTTCTCTGCTTCCTGGGCCAGCATAACAAACGGTGTCAAAAGGCTGACAAAAAGTAAGGGTAAAGATTTTCTCATGGGTGGTATAAATTTGCTTTTTTGCCTGGGTAAAAAAAGACGCGTCAAGGTATTTGTTTATTCGCATTTATTCAAAATATCACCCCTTTTATTTGGGGCATGGCAATTAACAAGTACTTTCTTTTGGGATGTTTTGGTGGGATGTGCTAATTTAGCCTCGTGTTGCCGGTTCAGGCAGCTATAACCTATAATCCCCTTGCAACAGGAATACACGGACCAGGAACTGCAGGTGCTGTTGGCCAAGGATAGCGATCAGGCGATCATCCTTATCTTTCAGCGGTATTACAGCTATCTGTGCCAGGCCGTTTACAAGATCATCCCCGACGAAAACCTGGTTGAGGACCTGGTGCAGGAGGTTTTTCTCGAATTGTGGCGCAAACGGGAAAAGCTGCAGATCAATACGTCCCTCAAGGCCTACCTGCGGCGGGCGGCTGTAAACCGCTCCCTCAACTATATCCGGGACAGAAAGATCCGCTTTGACGTGGAAGAAAGTGAAACGCCACTGGCCAGTACAAACCCGACAGCCGGCCAGCAAATAGAGGCCATGGAACTGCAGGGGGCCATTGACCAGGCCATCGACAGGCTCCCGGAGCGCTGCCGCGCCGTTTTTGTCCTGAGCCGTTTTGAAGATATGTCCTATATCGAGATCGCCACGCAACTCGGCATCTCGGTGAAAACGGTGGAGAACCAGATATCCAAAGCCCTGAAGCTGCTGCGCGAAGCGCTGTCATCACACTGGGGCGAAACGTGAATGCGCCAAGCGTATTTCCGGGATACCGGCCACCACCCAATAAGATAGCCAAATGTAAACCGCCTGACAAAGTCCTTAAAAGGCTCAAAAAATGGGCTCATCAATAGGGGCGCCCAGGTGAAACAGTGTCATACAAGGGAAGAAAAAAGGAAATGGAGATTTCGAAGTACATACTGCTCTTTCACAAGAAGCTGAAAGGCGAGTTACAACCCGAAGAACAACAACAACTTGCGGACTGGATGAGCCGTGCGGAAGGTGCTGCTATGGCCCGCCAGCTGGAAAAGAGCTGGGAAGCCAGTAGCCGCTACAAACAGGGCTACCAACCCGACACCGCTGCCGGCCTGTCGCGGTTCAAGGAGCGCCTGGCTGCGGAAAAAGCCCGGGAGGCCAGGCCTCTGCGCCCCGCCGCCGGCCGTATGTACCGTTGGTTGGCAGCAGCAGCAGCCATACTCCTGCTGGCCATGGCCGGCTGGTGGTCGCTAAACAGCGGCTCCGGTGCTGCCGACGGCATACTGGCCTACTCCACTACCGGCGGGCAAACACTGGAAGTGCCCCTGCCCGACGGCTCGCACGTCATACTGAATGAAAATTCGATGATCACGCTCTCCAAAAGCTTCCGCGCCGGTACCAGGAGAGCATTGGAGCTGAGCGGCGAAGCATACTTCGAGGTGGCCCACGACCCGAGCCGCCCCTTCGTCATTTCTACCGCCTCTGCACAGGTTAAAGTGCTGGGCACCGCCTTCAACCTGCGCGCCTACCCCTCCGAACCGTTCACAGAAGTGGCCGTAAGAGAAGGCCGCGTCCTGTTCACCGGCCGCCAAAACGGAAAATCCATGGAGCTCGCCGCCGGCCAGCGCGCTCGCTACCAGCATGGCGAAACCTTTGCCGGAGAACCGGCGCCCGAGCTCAACGCCCACTCCTGGCGCACCCATCATCTGGAATTTCGCGACACCCCCCTCCTGCTGGCCCTGCCCGACATCGAGCGTTACTTCAAAGTCGAACTGGTGCTGGAAAATGGCCAGGCCGCCAATTGCGCGCTGACCATGTCCTTTGACCAGGATTCGCTCGACGTCGTGCTGAAGGCCCTCCAGCTCATCTACCATTTTGAAGTCAAAAAGATCGATGCCGGCCGCTACCGGCTCCTGAAAGGAGGCTGCTAAGGAATCCTCAGAGCTTTAGCCCCCAGCTCGTCCCGACCGACCAGGCCCTTAGCCCATCGCCGCGGCGGTAGTGCACGATGCGTATGGTTGCCTGGCTCACTTCCCCTAATCGCCGCGGGTTGAGCCGCAGGCGCCACAATGGGGTGAACTGCAGCCCCAGGCCGAATTTCTGGCTCTCCAGGCCCGCCAGGTCATAATCGGACGTATAGTACCGCGCATCCGGGCTATGGCCCTCATACGGCGCAAAATAGGTAGAAGCCTGCTGCCAGTGATACCGGTAGATCGGCCAGAAGGAGAAGCCGGGCGTCAGCCGGAACGGCGCCTCGAAGTCCAGGCTGTGGGCCCTGATACCGAAACTGTCGAAATAGTAGCGGTAGGCGAAGCGCAACACCCAGCGGCTGCCGGCAAAGTAGTTGAGCCGCAGGCCCAGCGGCCATTTCCAGCGCCGTCCCGGAAGGTGCTCGATGCGCGCCTGCCCCTCTCCGGGAAAATATACACGGTGGAACGGTGTAGACAACAAGCCGTCCTGCAACGACAGCCCTGCCGACAGGGCCAGGTTCAGCCGCCGGTTGATGATGCGCTGATACTGGAACTCCAGATTGTAAGAAAAGCGCCGGTCCGTCGTAATGAGGGGCTGCACCGTATCCCGCAGTTCCTGCGGGAAGTACAACACCCAGCGGTCGAAGAAAGCCTGGCCGCTCAGGAAAAAGGCATCCTGCCCCTGCCCGAAGGGCCGGTACCAGCTCCCCTCGATATTCGTAGACAGGTAATCCGACTCGACGGAGCCGCCCATGCCCCAGCCGAACAGCGCGCCGTCGGAAGTGCGCTCCTGCTCCCACCCGAGCTGGATGGCCGCCCGGATATCATTGCTCGAAGCCGAAGAAACGCGGTTGTCGATACGGTCGGTAGAGGCCGAAGAATAGGTGTTCACGGCGGCATCGACCGACAGTTTGCCCACCGTATCTACGGGAATGACGACGATCAGGTGGCTGGCGTAATCGGTGAGCTCCTGTGTGCCGATGCCGCCTGTTACCGCGCTATGATCGCCGTCCTGCTGGTAGTAGTGAAAGAGGAAATTGACGTCGATGGGCGCCCGCTGCTGTGTGCTATCGGAAGGAGATTGCGCGCAGAGTCGCCCGGCGCCTGCCAGCAGCAGCATACCCGCAAAACAGGCCGTAGCGGAGCGCCGCTTTTTCCGTACCTGCGGGCTTTGATCCGCCCCTTTTATGCGATGTTTGATATCCACTTCTTTGGCAACTATAATTAGAGCTTGTTTGGAGGCTACCCTTTGGGCTAAAATACGTCCCTTTTTTGAGGATACTGCGCTGCTCTTTTCGTCCGTACCACAGGGTACGAACTTCAAAAAGCGCCTTGTCTCATTAAAAAAATTGACACTTTTTATCTCCAAAAGCGGCCTCCTAACAAGCTCTTAGGCTGAACGCGGGCCGGTGGCTCGCTATCCTGTCCAGGTTTATGCCCTGTTGCGGGCCGGTGGCCCGCTATCCTGTCCAGGTTTACTCCCTGTTGCGGGCCGGTGGCCCGCTATCCTGTCCAGGTTTACTCCCTGTTGCGGGCCGGAGGCCCGCTATCCTGTCCAGGTTTACTCCCTGTTGCGGGCCGGTGGCCCGCTATCCTGTCCAGGTTTATACCCTGTTGCGGGCCGGAGGCCCGCTATCCTGTCCAGATTTACTCCCTGTTGCGGGCCGGAGGCCCGCTATCCTGTCCAGGTTTATTCCCTGATGGGGGCCGGTGGCTGACGCAGGGCAGAGCCTGGTACGGGCCAGAGGCCCGTTGTCCGGTCAATTGCATCCACAGCCGCCGCTGGCCTTGCCTCCGTTTGCGCCGGCTGCGCCTTCCCGGTAAGCTTCGAAGCTGGCCTCGTAACCCGCCGCCGCTGGCCGGCTCAGCTCCATGCCGGGGTCGTTGAGGTACACCCGCTGATAGGGCCGCACCGTCTCACAGGAGCAAAGCGCCAACACAACAAACAAGAACAGGCAACAGTCACGCATAACATTTCCGGTGAATGAACGAAAACAGCATACTACTCCCACTGCAGCTGCAAGTTATCCGATATTTTGATCTCCTCCAAAGCCGTTATCACGATCCCTTCCACGCCGTTGAGCTGCCCGATCAGGGCGAGCCCGTCGGTAGGGCCCAAAACGAAGAGGGCTGTGGCCAGGGCATCGGCCAGCTCGGCATTAGGGCAGATGACGGTTGTGCTGAGCACGCCTTCGGCGGGATGGCCGGTGCGGGGGTCAAGGATATGGGCATAGCGGCGCCCCTGCCAGTCGAAAAACTTTTCGTAGTTGCCCGAAGTGACGATGGCCTGGTTTTTCACCCGCACCCAGGCCATGGCCTTTTCCCGCTGTCTGGGGTTAGCGATAGCTATATTCCAGCCGCCGCCGGCCACTTCTGGGTCATCGCCCCAGCAGAGCAGGTCGCCGCCCGCGTTGACGATACCGCTGCGAATACCTGCCTGTACCATAACCGCCTTGGCCCGCTCGGCAGCATAACCCTTGCCAATAGCTCCGAAGCCCAGCTTCATACCGTATAGGGGTAGGAAAACCGTATGCCGGGCCGTATCGCACTGCACCTTTTGCCAGCCGGCCAGCGGCAACCGCTGTTGGATTGCACTGTCGGATGGCGGCGCACTCATGCTGCCGTCGAACCGCCACAGCCCGTCGTAAGCGGCAAATGTAGGGTCGAAAGCGCCGCCCGTCAGTTCGGCTACGCGCAGGCAGCGCCGGATCAGGCCGAAGGTTTCTTCGCTGAGCTGTACCGGCGCTATGCCGGCAGCTCTGTTGACGGCGGAAGCTTCCGAGCCGGGTTGCCAGGTGGAGATCAGTGCTTCGACGCGGGCCACCTCTGTTATGCCGGCGTTGATAGCGGCCAGGGCGCTGTCGGCATTCCCGTGTACTGCCGTAAATACGAAACGGCTGCCCATCAGTTTGGTGGCCACTATGACGGTGGTATCCGCCCGGGCAGGCAGCAGGATGGGGATGAGGCAGCAGAAGAATAACAGGGGGTTCTTCACGGCAGTCGTTTTTTACCAATAATACCGCAGCCCGGCCAGTAAACCCAGGGAACTGATGGTATGGCGGGCATCGGTGCCCTTACCAAAGGCCACGTTCCATTGATAGGCCGGGTTGACGCATAGCCACAGCTTGTCGAGACGCGCCTGGCAGGCCAGCCCGCCTTCGGCAAAATAGCGGCGGTTCAGCAGTTCGCGTTGCGGATAGCCGGTAACCGGCGAGAACCACCCCAGCTGTAGGCTCGGCCCCATTCGGAAGCCTTCACGCCTGACGGCATACCACTCCGCCCGGCCGTACAGGTGCAAAAAGCGGGCGTACTTATCCGATATCTCGTATAAGGTAGGCGCTCCGGGCAGCTGGTTTTGCTGCACCCGCATTTCGTTGTCGAAAAAGATCATATAACCGGCGCCCGCACCCAGGCTGAAAGCCGGCCACTGGCGCCCTGCCTGGAGATAAGCACCCAGGAAAGGCGAAAAATGGCTGTAGTGCAGGCCATTACCCGCGTAAACGCCGGCGGCATCACGGCCAAGGCCGTATTTCCAGATGCCGCTGCGAAACCCGGCGCCGCCTTCGGCCCACCAGTTCTGAGCAGCGAGGTTCAATGGCAGCCATAAACACAACAGGACAAGGGTTCGCATGCCGGCTCAGGGTTGTAAAGCTTGTTCCAGGCGCCGGATAAAGGCATCGGCGGTTTGCCCCTGGTACGTACCCTTCCAGGCCGGCTGGCCCGTTTTCAACAGTACGATATAGGGGAAAAGCCCTTCCGGGTTGTATCGCTCCGCCAGAGCGGCGTTCTGTGCGGCCAGGCTGTCGGGAAGCTGGTTGCGGCGCAGGCGCGGGAAGTCGGCCTTGAGCAGGACCAGGTTCCGGGAAGCATATCCGCGAAAAGCCTCCGTGTCGAGCACATTTTTATCAAAACGCCGGCAGGCGGGGCACCAGTCCGACCCGGTGAACAACAGGAATATAACTTTGCCTTCGCGTTCCGCAGCCACGTTGGCCTGCTGCAGGTCGGTCAACCAGGGCAGCACGGCAAGCTGAAGGCATATAAGCAGGCTCAGGGGCATGATTGTTTTCGTTTTGGGATGTTATTGGCCAAAAGTAGGGAATTATCCCGCTCAAGGCAACCGCAACAGGCTGGTTTTCCAGGCCTGCGCCCCCGTTTTAACGTCCACGCTGTACCATCCCGGCGGCAGGCCATCCAATGGGAGCTGCAACCTGCTTTTGCCCGCCGGAGCCCAGTACTGCTGCTGTGCAACAACCACGCCCTGAAGGTTGAACACCCGGGCCTGTACCGGCCCGCCGTTGTTCAGCACCACCTCCACCCAGGCCGATGCGCCTGTAGGGTTGGGAAACAGCCGGAAAGGCGCCGCCACGGCCTCCGGGCCGGCACCGGACACCAGCCCGGCGCTGCCGTTGAGGTAAAAGCTGGAAAAGCCGGGGATCTCGAAATCGGCATAGTAGCCTTGTTCGTTGAACGGGCCGCTGGCCCGTTGTTCGTACAGCTCCCCTCCTTCCGCGTATGGGCCGCAGCTGCCTTCCGGAACCCTCGTCAGGAACAGGCTGGCAGGGCTTTCTATATCGCCGGCTGCGCTTTGCAGCGCGAGGAATTCCGCCTCGCTAAAGTACAGGCGCAACCGTACCGGCCCTGCGGCAGGTTGCTGTTCTGCACTTATCGCCCAGTTCCTGTCGAGGTAAGGCTGCCCGGCGCCATCGGTGCGGATCCCCCCTTCATTGGTTTGGTAAGCCGCTTCTATGGCCCCCAGGGGGTTGCCCATCTCGGCAATAGAGGCGACGAGCCCCAGCTCCTGGCCGTAAATGTGGCGCCAGCCCTGATGGCCGGAAGCTTCTGAAGCAGAGCCCTGGCTGGTGCATTCCGGGCTGCTGCCCGCTATCAGGCACGACAGCCCTGCATCTTCTACCGTCAGGCTGAAAGCGCCGGCTGCGCCGGCATACCCGTCCACCTGGATATAATAGGCCTTACCGGGGATGAGGCAGCTCAGGCTGAGCGCTGCTTCGCCGATGCCGTTATCGGAGCTGTCGTCGTTGGCAGCGGCCAGTATGGCGCCGCCAGCCGTAATATCCTGGCAGTTGTCGGCCTCCCACACCGCCAGCTGGGTGTTGAAATAACCTGCCCGTATGGCCACGCTGCCCGAGCTGGGCGCCTCGAAGCTGTACCATACGGACTGCTCGGCGGGTTGGCCGTCGCACCAGGCATCTACCGCCGTACAATCGCCGGCAGGGGGGCTGGGCTCGCCAGGCTGGGCGGTAGCCCCGGCATTGGTGCCGAGCAGCGGGCAGTGCGCGCTCGCAACAGGTATAGCGATGGCGTTACATACGTCGTCGTTAGGCGGGGTAAAAGCCCCCTGGCCGCAGCGCTCCTGGAGGTCCTGAAGGATGACATAGGTGGTGGCCGCGCTGTAGCTGCCGTCGGGTTCAAACCCGAAAACATCTATCGCCATCTGTAGCAGCCCACCATCGAGTTCGTCACAGCCCACCATCATCAGGCTGTCGGCGGGGTCAGCAGAAAAAGCATAGGCCCTGCCGTCGCAGCAGGGTGCAAAATCCGAAGCGGACAGGACGATCTGCTGCTCGGCCGGCAGGGTGTATACCAGCCCGTTGTAAGTGGGGAAGCTTTGGCCTCCACTGCCGGTATTGCATAAGCCGTACGGGTCGAATAACGTCAAATACGTTTCCGTAAAAGCCGGCAGGCTGCCTTCGCTGTCATGAATGTATATCCTGCGGCTGATGGTCTGGCCGGCATTGCTGCAAGACAGGGTAAAGGTGCTGTCGGCGGGGTCGGGTGAAAAAGAGAACCAGGCGCTGCCGCCATTGGGCAGGGCATAAGCCGCCACAAAATCGGAAGCGTGTACCTGCCAGTCGCTGCTCTGTCCGCTGGGGCTGTAAGAAAGGCCGACGATAACCTCCAGTACCGGAGCGTCGATTGGCGAGGCGCCTCCATCGCAAGCGTCGAAATTGTCCTGTACCATGAGGAAAGTCTCCCAGGCCGACCACTCACCCAGCGCATTGTGCCCCCAGATATGGACGATAACGATACCCAGGTCATCACACCCCACATCGAGGGTTGGCGCGGCATCGGGAGGCGGCGTATCGCCCAGCGGCCCTGCGGAGGCCCGGCTGATGCGCACCTCATCCAGCGCACACTGGTTGCCCGCCAGGAAACAGCTGGCAGGCACCGTAGCCTGCCCCGACGGCGGCAGGCCGACGGCGATGCCGTTCAGCACGGCAGGGCTGATACCGGCGCTAGCGGTAGTGATGGGTAATAAACAGGCCAAAGCGCTTAACAGCAGGGCGAGTTGCAGGGCTTTTTTCATGAGTATGGTTTAAAAGTTAGTGCGTTCTGGGGCAAAAGTATAACTATGGGCTACATGATCGCAGGGCCTCTTTCACCTTTTGCTCGTATTCTTTTATATTTTCAACCTGGTGGCCTTCCGCCCACCTGTATTTATCCAACCGATGCAAAAGATTAAGAGCCTCTATTTCTCTTTTTATCTTTTGATATTCAGCAGATGAAATGCCCAAACCTTCAAGGAATAAATCGAATTCACCTTCATCGGCCTCATTTGACATCAAAACAATTCCAATTTCATTATGTGGGACAACATTGATCTCGGCCGTACCCCAATCCAGTAAAAAAACAGTGCCATTATCAAAAATAATATTTCTGGGGCATAGATCACCGTGGACTAACCCGGTTTTGAATTGTACTTTTTTCAGGCCAGACAATACCTTTTTAGCAGATTGTTGTTCTTCGAAGTTCAATATCTCCTTTTTAAGCAAACTATCCTGCTCATTTAATTCCCGGAGATTATACTCAAGCCTGGCCTCCCAGTTTTTATGAAATTCATGCTCTTCAACCGCCTCTACTTCAATTCGGCCGGCCTGGTGATATTTTGCGGCGTAATTACCAAGGTTCTTCCAGATGTATGCCTTGTCTTCTGGTTTACAATGGTTCCCATTGGCCCCGGAAATTTTGTTTTGGATCATGAAAGAAATACTACCGTGAAGGCCTGTCTTTAAAACTTTTGGAGACGGTATTCCCAGCTTTGCTGCATTTTCTATGCACCACTTCTCTTTTTGGTATTCCAGTTCCTTGCCCCGATCTTCATTTAACCGAATAATGTACTCATCGTTTTCCGTTCTGATATCGAACACCTTATTCACGCTGCCCAATCCATTTATCGCTCTGATCGAGATGATGCTTTCATTCAGTTCATGTTTGATTATTTCGCGGATCGTTTTTTCCATGTTCTTCAATTGTAGCTGGCGTTTCCTCCGGGGTTCACTTCAGCTGCTCCGCCAGTTCCCTGGCGAAGGCTACATTATAATACTCCGCATTACGCGCTGTGACGTCCCTTATCATTGCCTTCAAAGCATCCCAATCATCGGTTGGGCTGCAGATAGTACACTCTGTCCTCGGCATTCTCATAATCCCGGAAGCGCAGGAATGTCTCCTGAAACGCATGCCAGTTCCTGATCTCTATTTCCAATGCGCTCAGATGCGGGTAAAACGGCACCAGCGCCCATCCTCCGGGGTTCACGAGTTGGAGCACACTTTTCAGCGTTTCACCGTCTGTCCACAAAGTGGAAAGCTCCCAGGTTAACCAGGCCGGGCTGAATACCTGCCCTGAAGAATCCCGTTTTAAAAAAACGACGACGGAACGGCCGATCAGAGAACGGTAAAATCCCTCTATTTCCCAATTCCGGGGAGACCCAAATGCGCGGATACGGATCTCCTGCTTTCCCAGCTTATTCAGCGAGTAATCGCGCGTCACTTTTATCGTGCCCAGGCTATCCAGTATCTCGCCCTTCACGATATAATCCGCACTCCTCAAATTGCAGTTTATCTCAAACCAGGGCAGCTCATCGGCCTGAGCGGACACAGCCGGAATGAGGAGGAAAAGGAGTAGTAGTTTGTTCATTTTTTCCAAGTGTTGCTGATGGTAGAACATTCTATCCTTTGCGATAGCGTTGGGCTTCATATTCTAAATCGCCTTCCTTTCAAATAGAGCAATAGGAAGGTTAAGGTCAGGACTGCCAACACCATAGGTACCAGCTGCATCCTTTCCCATATCCAACTCACTTCCGAGCCGTTAAACGTAAAGGCGAAACAAGTCAAAGCGGACAAGATCGCCATTCCTAAATAAAGGTTTCTTTTGGCCATGCTTAAGATTTTATAGTTAAGCAAGGTCACCAGAATCGCGTGATCAGACAAGCGCAGGAGGGTTGAAAAAAGGTTGATTTTTCAACCCTCTTTCTGGTATTTATCGCGTGAAAGCGCCCTCAGTTCCTTCCTGTCCTTTATATTGAGCTTCTTATAAATGTGATTAACGTGCGATTTGAGCGTACTCGCCTCGATGTAAAGTTCGCTCATGATCTGCTTGTTGGATTTACCCTGAATGATCAGGTTGAAAACCGCCCTTTCCCTATTTGTCAGCTGACGTAGTAATACTGAAAACCCCGTATCACTTTCTCCATGTCGTTCATTTATCTGTCTGTTTAGTTTTTCCAGTTTTTTCTTGTCGAGCTGGATATACAGGATCACTAGTGCGAGGCCAGTTAGAAGGATCAAAACTGCTATTTGCGGGTATGCACTCCAGAGCAGGCCAAAGGAAGAAGCATCGAATCGGACGGAGGCGGATAACAGCAGCAGGAAAACAGCGGTTCCCAGTAAGTAGTGCTGAAATTTATACAATGCGTTATACAGCGTTTCCATAATAACAGGGCATTCTTCAGTATTACATAATATGATCAACAGCCTCAAGCTGTGTGCTTCCCTATACTTCCAGTCCCCAAAATACCCATTCCCAGGCCTCCAACCCCTTTCCAAAATCAGGTTTTTCAGGGAGGTGGCTGCCCGGCGAGGCGGCGAGCCCCCCTATAGCTTCCGTCTTTAAACCTTCCCCCCTTACGGCACCGGCCTGCTCAGCCGAAACGCCACCCTGCGGTTTTTCAGCCGCCCTGCCGGCGTATCGTTGGAGGCGATGGGGTACAGCTCTCCGAAGCCTTTGGGGCGCAACCGGTGGCGGGGGATGCCTTTATCCATGAGGTACCGGGCCACGGCCTCGGAGCGGCGCTGGGAAAGGGCCTGATTGGCGCCGGCGCTGCCCACGTTGTCGGTATGGCCAAAGATATCGAGGTTGAGGCCGGGATGGTGTTTCATGAGCAGGGCCAGCCTGTCGAGTTCCGCTTTGGAGAGGGGCAGCAGGGTAGCGCTGCCGCTTTCGAACTGCAGGTTATCGAGGGTGATGATCTCGCCTTTGAGCAGCAGCCCGGCCTTTTTGCCGCTGAGCTCCAGAGGTGGTATGTCTTCTGCCTTGGTGAATTCCAGTTTATCGAAGCAAATGGCCTGCCGGTTGCTGAAGGCGCCGGTAGCGGCGGTGACGCCCCAGTACACTTTGCTGTTGCCCTTAAACACCCTGTCGACGATATCGCCCTCATACGTCAGCACGGTTTTGCCGTCCAGCAAAATGCGCAGCCGCTGCTCGTCCGGCGACCACGATACTTTCATCGGGTGCTGCCGGCAGTCTTCGATATTGGGGATCGCCACCGGCTTTTTCAGGCTGAAGCGGTGGTCGACCTGGCCGTCGCGCAACAGGGCGATGTGGTCGGCCAAGGGGTCTCCCAGGTGCTCGTTGAGCCAGGTGTCGATCTCGATACCCAGCGAAGGCTCCAGGCCGGCAAAGCCCATACCCTCGCCCTGATAACCGGTGCGCTGAGCATAGGGGTGGAAGACGAACACGATGCCGTCGGCGCCACTGCCGTCCTTACAGCCCAGCATCACCTTGAGCTCCATCTCAAAAGGCGCGTTCAGGCCGATAGCTTCCTTGTACCAGATGGAGCCCGAAGCC
This sequence comes from Lewinellaceae bacterium, assembly GCA_020636255.1. Classification (GTDB taxonomy): domain Bacteria; phylum Bacteroidota; class Bacteroidia; order Chitinophagales; family Saprospiraceae; genus JACJYE01. The sequence goes on along the minus strand of JACJYE010000015.1, from coordinate 1,350 downwards.
CATTCCCTGTCGGGCGTCAGCTGTATGCAATTGTCGCCGGTGACGACGGCTTCGCCGCCGAGGCGGAAGTCGGAGATGTCGGGTTGCTGGCAATAGAGGCCGGGATTGGGCAGGATGAGGGAAAAAAGAGGGAGCAGAATGTAGAATGATCTCATAGTTGTCGGGTTTAGGGTGAGGGAATCTATTCAGTATTAACGGCAAACCACAAACCTGAGTTGTATGGGCCACCGCGCAGGCAGCAATTGCCCCGAAACCGGCATCTTGTTTTTTGATGTTTACTTACAAACAAAACCTATTGACATGTTACCGCTCAAGCTGAATATATCGGCCTTGCTCCTGGCCATGAGCACGCTGCTCTCCGCCCAACAGGTGATATGCGTAGATTCCACGCATTACAATTTTGCCCAGCCCTGCCTCGCCCTTTTCGACCCCGTTTGCGGCTGCGACCATTCCCTGCCATCCAACTCCTGTTATGCTTTTTACTACAACGCGCTGAGCTGCTGGACGGGTACCTGCCCGGAGGTAGACAAGGGCTGCGAAGTGAAGTTCCAGTACGAGATCGAGGGCGATGAACTGCAGCTCAGCAACCAATCCATTGTAGGTATGGGCGACTCGATCATCGCCTTCTCCTGGCAAAACGACTACCAGCCTTTTGCCCAGACGGGAAATACCGTATTCGATATGCCTGCCGGCGAAACGGCATTCAAGATCAGCCTGCAGATCCGAACGCTGAATGGCTGCGACGCTTTTTGCACTTACCTCATCCAGCGTTCTATTGACGCCACTGCCGGCCCTTCGCCCGCCGATGGCCTGCAGGTGTTCCCCAACCCCGCATCCGACAGGCTCTTCCTGCGGCTGGAAAAGCCTATGTCGGCCCTTTATCTCTACAGCCTCAACGGCAGCGAACAGCTCCGCCAGCCGTTAAAGGGCGCACGGGCAGCTGAAGTGGATGTCGCAGCTTTACCGCGCAGCCTGTATATCCTCGCCCTGTACGACGGCGAGCAGATGTATTACAGGAAGGTGGTGGTGAAGTAGGGGATGTCCGCACACCTGCATGTTTTTCATCTCCCACTCACCCCGTCTCTCGCTGCCACGTCTCCCGGCCACCCAGTCTCCCAACAAGGCCGAACAGCGGGCAACCGCATTTGATTGTATGCCCGGCAATCACGGGCCATCCCGGGTTTTAGCAAACTCTTCCGTTCATTTTTTGGGCAAATAAACGAACCCCAAAAGCCGTCGCCAGCGCAGCTTCAGCCTCCGGACGATGGAGTTGGCCTGCATCTGCCTTCTTTACATTGCGTCCACCCGGGCCTGGCCCTGTCGGAGAACAGGCTGCCTTGGCCTGGCCAG
>JACJYE010000014.1 GCA_020636255.1 Lewinellaceae bacterium | reverse complement strand
TCATTGGCTGCTAGGATAGCAAAGCTTTGTTTATCCTGTTAAGGATATCAGCTTGGGCTGAATTATAGCTGGAATGGGGACTCCAATACAGTCCTAAGGGACCCAAATATGCTGCCGTATCCCGCAGCTATTCATTCAATACAGAGACGGAGCACAAAGTTTTAAATCTATTTTAAAGAAAACAGGGCGTGAATATTTATATGTAATTGGCAATCAAGGCTTTATGTAAAATGCATTAAAATAAAAAAGCCTTGTAATTCATTGAATTACAAGGCTTTGCAGCTAAAAGCGGTCCGGACGGGACTCGAACCCGCGACCTCCTGCGTGACAGGCAGGCATTCTAACCAACTGAACTACCGGACCTTAAAGCTTGTTTGGAGGCCTTTGCAGCTCAAAGGGTGGCCTCCAAACAAGCTCTTAACCACCGAAGCCTTAACAATAGCAGGTTAAACCTCGCTTTTTTGCACTTACTTCGGAGCTCGCTTCAGGCCCTTTCGCCTTCAGCGAGTGCAAATGTATAATACATTTCAGAACGAAACAACACCACCCCGGAAAAAATTAAAAAAAGTTTTCCCTATCCGGGCCAATCGCACCCTTATTGCTACTTTTGTACCCGGAGAGCGAAGCACCATGCTCCCGCGACGGCCTTACCCCTCCGGCTTTTTGCCGGCGCAGGCCGTATGCCGAAAGCCTCTTTGTTCTCCTGTATTGTGTCCAAGCACTAACCTGCCTTTTCCCCCTAGTGGGAGCGCAGGGCAAAAACCTTGACCTTATGGTTTTCCTGGACTTTGAGCAACCCCTCGAAAGTTTGTACGAACAACTCGAAAAGATCCAGCAGGTCGGCGAAGAAGGCGACGTGGATGTTTCTGAGATGATCAGAGAACTGGATACGAAGATCCGCAATAAGCGGAAAGAGATCTATAACAACCTCACCGGCTGGCAAAAGGTACAACTGTCCCGGCATCCCGAACGACCCTACACCTTGTACTATATCGAGCAGATGTGCCGCAAGTTCACCGAACTGCATGGCGACCGCTGCATGCGCGATGACAAGGCCATCGTCGGTGGGCTGGGCTCGCTCGACGGGCAGACCGTCATGATCATCGGGCACCAGAAAGGGGTCAATACCAAAATGCGCCAATACCGCAATTTCGGCATGGCCAACCCCGAAGGCTACCGCAAAGCACTGAGGTTGATGAAAATGGCCGAACGCTTCGGCTTCCCCGTCGTCACCCTCATCGATACCCCGGGGGCCTCGCCCGGGCTGGAAGCTGAAGAACACGGGCAGGCGGAAGCTATCGCCCGCAACCTCATGGAAATGGCCCAGCTGCGCGTCCCCATCGTTTGTGTCGTCATCGGCGAAGGCGCCTCGGGCGGCGCTATCGGCATCGGCCTGGGCGACCGCGTCTATATGCTGGAATATACCTGGTACTCGGTCATCTCTCCCGAATCCTGCTCCTCCATCCTCTGGCGAAGCTGGGATTTTAAGGAACAGGCTGCCGAAGCCCTCAAGCTGACCGCCGACCACATGTTCGAATTCGGGCTCATCGACGGCATCATCCGCGAACCGGTGGGCGGCGCCCACTCCGCACCCGAGGAAATGGCCAAACTGCTGAAACGGCAGATCAAAAAGGCGATCAGCGAAGTACAGGACATGGACCCCGACGAAAGAATCGAAGCGCGCATCAATAAGTACGCCGCTATGGGCGTTTTTGATGTAAGGCCCTCCACTTTGGAGGAAAAAGATCAATAAACCATGGGACTATTGCAGGATATCAGGCTGATGGCCCACAGGCGTAGCCTCAAGCGACAGCTCCGCCATAAAAGCGCCGCTAAAGGCAAAGGCGCCGTAAACCTCAAGAATGCCTCCTCTATTGGCATCCTCTTCGACGCTACCTCGCTGGCCGACCGCGACGACATACTGCACTATGCCGAGCAACTGCGCAAGCGCAACAAACGCATTAGCCTGCTTGGCTTTTTTAATGACGCTACCGATAGCGACAACTACCCTTTTAAATTTTTCAACCGCAAGCAGATGGATTGGGCCCTGCGCCCGAATTCCGAAGATGTCAGGGAATTTATCGCCCAGGATTTCGACCTCCTGTTAAATATCGATCCGGTTTCAAAAGTGCATTCCGAGTACATCGCGGCCTTGTCTAAAGCCAAACTGCGCGTAGGCCCTTCTACCGAACATACTTACTGTTACGACCTCATGATCGATACCTCAGCCGGCGCCGGCCTGCAGCCTTTCATCGAGCAAATGGAATTTCTGCTTGGAAAAACCAACGTCCAACATGAACCAGCCCAGGTTTAGCGGCACCGGTGTAGCCCTCATCACTCCCTTTCGCCATAAAGCTATCGACTATCCCGCCCTCGAACGCATCATCGAATATGTCATCGAAGGTGGCGTGGACTTTATCGTCTCCCTCGGCACTACCGGCGAGGCCATCACGCTCAGCAGCCAGGAATGCCGCGAAGTACTGGATTTTACCATAAAAACAGTACGCGGCAGGTTGCCCATAGTGGCCGGGTTCTTCGGCAGCAACTATACGGAAAAGCTCGTCCATGCGCTGCGCACCTACGATTTCGGCGGCGTCGACGCTATCATGTCCAGTAGCCCGGCTTATAGCAAACCTTCACAGGAAGGGATATTCCAGCACTACATGGCCCTCGCAGAAGCTTCCCCCCTTCCCATTATTATCTATAATGTGCCGGGGCGTACCTGCTCCAACGTGACGGCCGCTACTTCTCTGCGCCTCGCCCACGCCAGCGATAAGTTTATCGCCGTCAAGGAGGCTTCCGGCGACCTGGCCCAGGCTATGCGCATCCTAAAAAACAAACCCGCACATTTCCAGGTGTGGTCGGGCGACGACCCCCTGACGCTGCCGCTCATCAGCTGCGGCGCTACCGGCGTTATCTCCGTTATCGCCAATGCGCTGCCCCGGCAGTTCTCCGATATGGTGCGCGCAGCTATGGCCGGTGATCTCGCTACCGCCCGTACACTGAACAGCCTGCTGCTCGATATACACCCCTGGCTCTATATCGACGGCAACCCTGCCGGCATCAAAGGCGCTATGGAGATCCTGGGCCTGTGCAGCCAGGAATTGCGCATTCCCCTCACGCCTATGGAAGTAGAGCACTACCAAAGCCTGAAAATGGAACTGGCCAAAGTGGCGGAACTGCCGGTGCTCTGAAGCCGTATCCAGCGCTTATCGCTCGTAATTCAACCGCTTCAGCAAAGCCTCCATATTGCTCTCGCTGACCGGCACTTCATACCTGCCGACATTGGCCTGATGGTTCCGGATCGATCCTATCTTGTCGAGGTTGACGACGTAGGATTTGTGCACCCGCATAAAACTTGCCGGGGGCAGCTTCTCTTCTATGGCCTTTAAGGTCGAACGGGTGAGCACCGGCTTGTCCTGGGTGGTGAGGAAGATCTTGACGTAGTCCTTCATGCTTTCAATATGGGTAATGTCCCTTGGCGCTATCCGGACCAGGGCGTATTCCACATTGACGAAAAAGTAGCTGGCTTCCGTTTCGGCCGGGGGCTCAGCCGGTTGAGGTACGGATTCCTGCTTTTGCTGGTAAGCATCTAGCGCTTTGTAAGCCGCTTTGGTAAACCGCTCCAGGCTCACCGGCTTCATCAGGTAGTCGACCACATCGAGCTCGTAGCTCTCTACGGCATAGTGTGAATAGGCCGTTACAAATATGGCCAACGGCTTTTTTGGCAGGCTGGCCAGCAATTTCGTGCCCAGCAACCCCGGCATCTGAATATCCAGGAACACGAGGTCGACAGGCTCCTCCTGAAGGGCCTCCATGGCCTCGAACGCATTCCTGCAGGTCCTTACCAACTCCAGGAAAGGGATCTGCCGGATGTTCTCTTCCAGCATCTTCCGCCCCAGGCTTTCATCGTCGACTGCTATACATCGTAGTTTCATCCTTCATCATTCAGCGATCAATTTTAGCTCCAGCTCCGCTACGAACCATTCCCCGTCCTTTTCCAGCCGAAGCCGGTGGGAAGTGGGGTAGAGCAGTTCCAACCGGCGTTTTACATTGCGAAGGCCTATGCCGGAACTGCTGTCCTTATCCTCCTGCATGTCGGGGCCGGCCTTGTTCTTTACACAAAAGGTTAGCTTCTCTTCATCCAGGGCCAGGTTTATGTCTATTACAGGGTGCCGGATCAGCCCTACGCCGTGTTTGAATGCGTTCTCTACAAAGGGGATCATCAGCATGGGCTCGATGAGCTGCCCCTGTGCATTACCTTCGGCCTTGAACCGGACCTCTACATCGTCTTCAAACCTCAATTTCTGCAATTCTATGTAGTTTTTCAGGTACTCGGCCTCTTTTTCCAGCGGCACCTGCGCATTGGCCGACTCGTACAGCATATAGCGCATCAGCTCGGAAAGTTTGATCGTCACCGTTTCGGCCTGGGCCGACCGGATGCGGATCAGATAGACGATGCTGTTCAGGATGTTGAAAATAAAATGCGGGCTGATCTGCGAACGCAGGAATGCCAGCTCCGATTGGAGCCTCTCCTGCCGCTCTTCCTGGCGGGCCTTTTCCTGCCCCGCCAGGCCGGTGATCAGGCTGTAGGCCGTGCCGATTGCCGTGACCAGCAGCACGAAGATCGACGTGATGAAAAGATGCCGGTTCCAGGGATGGTGGCCACTATCCGGCAACAGCCATTCCCGCATAAGGATCTGAAGACAGGTAAAAACGACGATGAGTACCAGCAGCGCCAGCAAATAGGCGGGAATGCCTTTCTTTCGGAGGAACTTCGGGGCCAGCCATTCGGTATTCAGAAAAAAGAGCGGGATGTTGGTCAGCGAAACGGGGAACACCTTGATGACGTAACGCCGGAACTCTTCGTTGCCTGCCGAGCTCAGGAACGGCCACCCCAGCAGCATGCCCCAGAACAGCAGGTGAAACAAGAGCCGGTACAACCTGTCCGCATTGATCTTTATCCCGAAAATGTTCATAGCTGTATTGTAATACGCTACAAAGGTAGGGCATTGGCAACAACCCTGAAGAAGAAGGCGATGAATGGAGCTATTCCCGCGATCAAACCGGCAATTGTGCTGGCCTGACGGCCTGATCGGTGCATTTCAGGCTTTTGCCTACAGAATCGCCCCGAACATCTACACATCGCCTGCCGCTTCTTTTTTTGGCTTTTCTTTGCAGTCTGAAAAACTATCATCCGAATAAACTACCAGACATGCAAACTTCTTTAGGCAACCCTATTGCTGACGGCAGCCGCCGCCTCGTTGTGCTTTTCTTTGCCCTTGCCCTGGCTACCGGGCTTTTTGCCCAATACCCGCCAACCGGCGCCCCCGGCGCATCCGGCGGGCGCCCCCAGATGAACATCGGCCACTTCTACGGAAAGATAGTGGATGAGAACGGCAAGGGCATCGCCTACGCCACCGTACAACTCCTGGGCATGCGCTTCGATACCGCAAGCCGCAAACCGCAGGAAACCCTGCTCGCAGGGCAGATCACCGAGGAAAATGGGGATTTTAGCCTGGAGAGCCTGCCCATTATGGGCGAGTTTACCCTGAAAGCCAGTTTCCTGGGTTATGCCGAACTCAGCCAGAAGGTGTCTTTCGGTGTGCCAGGCCCCGGCGCAGGTAATCAGCAGGGGCAAGGGCGGCCTAATGGTGGCATGGCCGCTATGGCCGGCAAGTTTGATGTCGACCTCGGCAATATCATGCTTTCTACCGCTGCCCAGACGCTGGAAACGGTCAACGTCGTCGCAGAAGGCAGCGCCGCCGTGCTGACCCTCGACCGAAGGGTCTTTCGCGTGGATAAGAACGCCACGGCTGTGGGCGGCACCGCCGAGGACGCCCTGCGCAACGTCCCCTCTCTGTCCGTCGACCTCGACGGCAACCTCACGCTGCGCAACACCGCACCCCAGCTGTTCGTCGATGGACGCCCCACAACCTTGTCTCTCGACCAGATCTCGGCCGACGCTATAGAGTCTGTCGAGGTGATCACCAACCCTTCTGCTAAATTCGATGCCTCAGGCGGGCAGGCAGGTATCGTCAATATCGTTTTGAAAAAAGAACGCCGCATCGGCTATAACGGCAACGTCAGGGCCGGAGTCGACACCCGCGGCGGCCTCAACGCCGGCGGCGACATCAATGCCCGCGAAGGGAAGCTCAACGCCTTCGCCAGCGTCAACTTCAACCAGCGCCGCAGCCGCGGCGAAAGCGAGACGGGCCGCCAGAACCTCTTCGGCAACCCGCCGACCAACCAGCTGCAGGCTAGCGATAATAAAATGCAGGGCTTCTTTGGCATGGCCCGCGGCGGGCTCGACTGGTTCGTCGATAACCGCAATACGCTAACCTTTTCCGGCTCCCTGGTCCGCGGCCAGTTCAAACCGGAGGAGGCCATCCATATCTATACGGACTCCCTCTTCGCAGGGGCGCCGACCTCCAGCGAAGCACTGCGAAATTCCAACTCCGAGCGCAACTTCCGCAACCTTGGCGGCTCGGTGCTGTTCAAACACCTGTTCCCGAAACAGGGTAAGGAATGGACCGCCGACCTGAACTACAACAGCATCACCAACGATAACAAAGGCTATTATAATACCACTTTTATAGGGTCGTCCTTCGAAAGCCGCGAACGCCAGCTGGGCGACGGCGGGACGAACTTCCTCATCGCCCAGACGGATTACGTCGACCCCATCAACGATAAGATGAAGATCGAAACCGGCGCCCGCGCGGCTATCCGCAGCTTCGACAACAATAACACCAACGCCTATTATGATTTCGATACCGATACCTGGATCGCGCTGCCCAGTTTTGCCGACCAGTATCAGTTCGACGATGCCGTATATGCCGCTTACTTGTCGTTCAGCCACCAGCTGCCCAAATGGGGCTACCAGGTTGGCCTTCGCGCAGAGAGCAGCACCTATACCGGCAAACTACCCGAGTCGGGGGCTACGTTCGACAACGATTACCCCATCAGCCTGTTCCCCAGCGTTTTTATAAGCCGCAAGCTCAACGAAGAGGATAACATCCAGTTGTCTTATACCCGCCGCATCAACAGGCCCAATTTCTTCCAGTTGATGCCGTTTACCGATTTCTCGGATTCCCTCAACCTGCGCCGCGGTAACCCCGACCTTTTGCCGGAGTTCACCAACTCCTTCGAGATGTCGTATCAGAATTTCTTCTCTAAGAGCCACAACCTGCTGGTTACGGCCTACTACAAACAGGCCGAAGGCCTTATCACGACCTACCAGTTCACGGAAACCGACCCGCAAACGGGCAGGGAATACGTGGTGTCCAGCTTCAACAACTCCAATAGCGGCCTGGCCTACGGTGTGGAGTTCATCCTGAAGAACACGTTCTGGGAGAAAGTAGAACTGACCTCTAACCTCAACCTTTACAACTCCAGAGTGGATGCTTCCAATATTGAAGCCGGGCTGGTGGATGAGCGCTTCAGCTGGTTCCTCAAGGAGAACCTCTCCGTAAAACTGCCGGCCGATTTTACGTTCCAGGTCAACGGAGAATACAGGAGCCGCGCCGCCTATTCGCCCAGCAGCGGTGAAGGCCGCTTCCGGCACTGGGGCCCCACCAATACCGCCCAGGGGTATACGATCGAAAACTGGCATGTTGACGCTGCGCTGCGCAAAGACCTTTTCAACCGCCGCGCGTCTATCGTGCTTAGCGTTCAGGACATCTTCCGCAGCCGCCGGAGCGGCTCCTATTCTTCATCGGATTACTTCATACAGGAAAGCTGGCGCATCCGCGACCCGCAGGTCGCCCGCCTCAACTTTTCCTACCGCTTCGGGAAAATGGACACCTCGCTCTTCAAGCGCAAGAACACGAACATGAATACGGAAGGGATGGATTTGATGCAGTAGGGGGCCGGTAAGGATGGTATCGTTACAACGGGCAAGGATGGTATCGTTGTAACGGGCAAGGATGGTATCGTTGTAACGGGCAAGGATGGTATCGTTGTAACGATACCATCCTTACCCGTTTTGAACAATATTTAAGCTTTTTTGAACATAGCTGAAGGCGGTATGGGCTGTTTTTTCTCATTTTACAGTCTCATCCATTAAGAGCTTGTTTGAAGGCCACCCTTTGGGCTAAAATACGTCCCTTTTTTGAGGATACTGCGTTGCTCTTTTCGTCCGTACCTTCGGGTACGAACTTCAAAAAGCGCCTTGTTTCGTCAAAAGATTGACACTTATTAACTCCAAAAGCGGCCTCCAAACAAGCTCTAAAGGATCGAGCACCCTGTATAACCTAAAACACCATAACCATGAGAACATTAGCCCTTACCCTGCTATTGACCGTTCCCTTTTTCCTTCATGCCCAGTATTCCAAACCCGCCCGGGCCTTTGGCGCAGGGCAGGTGGACCTTCAGGCCGCTGTTGGCCTATTCCCGACGTACCTGGCCGACAGGCCTGAGTCCGTCCTGCCTCCCCTTCAACTAGGCGTTCGGTGGCTGGTGAGCAAAAACTTCAGCCTGGGCGCCGTCGGCGGCTATTCCACTTCTCGTAGCAAAGAAATGTCCCTTTTTGACTCCATCCGGGGCCGCTGGGAGAATACCACCTACTTTTTGGGCCTGCAAAACGGCTTCCATTATACCCAAATAGAGGACTGGGGCCTGTACGGAGGGTTTTGCCTGCTGTACCAGTATGCCATGGTCAGTTCCAATGATCCGGATTTCGAAAAGGCGATGCGCCATACCGGTATTCAGGAAAGCAGCGGCAAAATGGCCTTGACAGCCTATATTGGCACCCGCTTTGCCCTCTCTGCCCATGCCAGTGTATTTACAGAGCTGGGGTACGGCATTTCTCTGCTGAAAGTGGGTGTGGGGTATAAATTGTAGGGATTCCATCCCTTAAGGGATGGAATCTCTACTAATACCCCTCATTTTGCACCAGGTTCGGATTGGCGTCTACCTCCCGCTGCGGAATGGGCAGGCGCAGGCGCTCGCTGTCATAAGGAAATCCGCGCACCGGTGCTTTTCGCCTTATCAGGTCATGGAAATGATTGCCCTCGAAGGCCAGCTCCACCCGCCGCTCCAGGATGATAGCTTTAATTAGGGCGGCTTCGTCCGCAAAGTCCCCGGCCCGGAAAGATAGCAGGGCCGAGCTTTCCGGCGCCTCCTGCCCCAGGCTGTCAACAGCGATCAGAGAACGTTCCCGAACCTGGTTGAGCAGGGCGATGCTCTCTTCATTGAGCCCTTCAGTGTGGGCCAGCGCCTCGGCCCGCATCAGCAGGAACTCGGCCAGGCGGGCATTGGGCGCGTCGTCTTCATTGTCGAGCCAGGCATTCTCGTATTTATTGGTGCGCGCCGTATCAGCAGTGATCAGGGGAGGAGCATAACGCCGGTCTACCACTGCATAGCCGGCATTTTGGACGGCTGCCCTTTGGGCTGGTAGCACAACGGCCTCATAGCCGTTCTGCTTTAGGCTATCTGAAATGAAAGCCTGGTTTGGCCCCGTTTCATGGTATACGGAGGACAAGCCTCCCCCTTCGATCTCATCGTTTGGAGCTGCGAGGGTGGCCCAAATCTCTTCGGAGGACCCTTCTTCGGTGAAAAATTCCTCTGGTTTTTCCGTTAATCTATACTCGCCCTGGCTGATGAGCTCCCCGCAAAGGGTAGCCGCCATGCCGTAATCTTCCTGCTGAAAGGCTATCCGCGCCAGGTAGGCAAGGGCAGTGTAGCGGTTGGCCCTTCCCCGGCTGTTGGCCTCTGGAAGCAAGCCCAGGGCATTGTCAATATCACTTGTAGCCTGTACATAGGCCTCGGCAACAGTACTTCGGGCCGGGTACCGGAGCTGTTCCACAGTGAGTACCGGCTTCAGCATCAGTGGAAGCCCCAGCTCCTGGTATTTATCCGAGCCGATCGGCTGACAGAACAGGCGCAGCAGTTCGAAATAAATGACGCCTCGCAGAAAGAGGGCTTCTCCTTCAATCCGGGCGGCATCTTCCTCTGTCAGGCCGGCATCCTGCGCCGCCACCCGGGCTATGGCGTCGAGAATGGCGTTGAGGTGATTAATGGTTTTATAGGCCTGGCCCCACAGGTTTTCCGCGTAAGGATCGGTGGGGTTCATCTGCAGCGTGGCCAAATTCAAAAAAGAGCCGCTCCGGTAGTCGGCATTATCCGTCATCAGGTCGGCAAAAAGTATGGTATTGCGGCCCAGCAGGCTGCCGTGCTGCACGCCATCGTAGGCGCCGGTGAGGGCGGCTTCGGTCACTGGCGGTTTGGAAAACGGTATCTACCGGCAATTGATCCTGACGGCTCCATCGGAAGGGAAGTTGCAGGAGGCAGTAAGCAAGGTAATAAGGAGGAGGGTATGTGTCTCATTGAAAGTAGTTTTGTGTCAATAGCGGTAGCTGAGAACTGAAAACCTCAAAGGGTTTCTCTGTTTTCTGCTGCTCCAACGTGAAATCCTAGCATTATACGTCCGCGCCGCCCGGCAGGTTGTACCATGCTTGGTACCCTGTGCCGCAGACTCCGGAGGTGGAACTCTGCGTCAGGGGGTCCAGGGGGTAGGGGAAGCGAACAAACAAACAGGTTCTGGGCGGCGGCGAAGGCGTAGCTGCTTGTTCCTTTCCCCGATCCCGCTGAAGGTGCCTTAGCTCAGGTTGAGGTGCTGCCAGTCGGAGAGTCCCAAATCCTTCCAGATGGCGGGTGGACGGCTGTGCCGTTGTTGACAAAAAGCCGGGCCTGGGGTACGTCCGTATCAGGTTATCGGGCCTCGGGCGTTCAGCTGGCTGCGGCGTTGATTTTGGTTAATAGCCATATTATTTTCCACCGACTTTCCCAGTAGATCTGATAGCCGGTTTTGAAATGGAAAAAAAAGCCGAAAGGTTGAAATTTTATACCGGAAAGTATTTATTGAACCCCGGTGAGGAAGGCAGCGATTGCCAACCTGCCCGGTTGGAGATGAAACCAGTAACCGGTATTCCTTCAGGCCGTAAAAAGAGCACGTCTCCATTATCGAGGTCTGCAGGCATATTCCACCTAAATAGAAGAGCCAACGGACAAGCCCGGGCGGAAGAGCATGGCTGTTCGGTATGATGTCCTCCCCTACGCTATCTTCTGCATCCTGGTACGCCCGGAGCACCTTGTTTTCAAGGTAGGCGTCGTTCACCTCCAGCGTCAGCTGAAGCCGCCCTTCAGGATATCCGCAGCCGGGTTGGTTAGAAGCCTTGGTTGCGCACTGCGCCGACATTCACGGTAAGGATGCTGATACCGATGACGAGTAAGTACGGGTTGCTCGAGCAAAAGTGTTTCTGGAGTCTCTGATGTAGTAGTCAAAGCCCCCATGGGCAGTAGATTCCACAGGCTGAAGTCAGCCCGGCGTCCCATTGCAGGCTTTTTCCCAGCCAGGGATTCCTTCCCTAATGTTTCGTAGTGTAACCCAGCTGGTACCGTAGGCAGCCTGGAAGTTGACAAGAAACCCTGTAGGGTCGGTACTGATCTCGGCATTGCCCGTCAGCCCCTATGCTGGACCTGAATTTCAGGTAGTCAAAATTTTCCGAATGGAGAACGCTTCTTCAGAGATGTTCCACCTGCCACCTGACAGGGCAGGAAGAAAAGCCATGTGACTGGTATACCCGAAGAAGCGGGAGCCGTCGCCGCCGCGCGGAAAGATTGACAAGAGTAGCAGCGGTTGTGGAAGGCGTAATTGATTTCGACCAGATAGCCAAGGAAAGCAGCTTCTGTCCGGAAGCTGTTCGCTCGCTCGGAATGGCGGCTGCTCAAAGAGGAGAAGCTCGGTCATCGGAAAAACCGGTAAATAACGCGCTGCCCCTGATACTTGTCTTTAGTCAGCTGAATGCGGCAGTGGCAGCAGGTTATCTTCCGTTCGTGCTGTTCCCAGGTGGTAGGTTGGTACAGTTGTGAATTGAAAACTTGGCGGTTGGAAAGGATGCTTGTCCTCTGGCGTCCCGAACCATGTCGCAGCTCCAGGCAGACAGACTGCTGTACCTGATACGACTCGACGCCAAGTTCCGTCCTGAACCGGAGGTTGGTAAGCGGCGACAGCTCCAGGTGCGTATTGGTAAGCACCTGAAGTGATGCCCTCGATATCCTGATCTTCCAGGACGACGCAGGGTTGCCGGGAAAACCTAAGATGGGGTCGGCGGCGGTCGCCTTCTCATCAGTGCTTCCACATTGGGGGAACCAGGCTGTAGCTGCCAGGCGAGAGCCCAGCCACTGATTGCCCGTCCGGTTGTCGATAGTGCGGGAGGGGTTGATGGAGATGCCGGCCACACCTTGTTGTGATCCTCTGCTCTATATTGGCGCAGGCTGTACCGTTCCAGCGGGTGGTCGGATGTAGCCGTCTTCCCGCACGGAAAGAGCCGCCAGCGTAGTACCGAGCCGTACCTCTCCGGAGGTGTTGGTAATAGATTCCTGAACAAAACCTTTTTGCAGCAGCAATTCCTGCCAATCAGTGGAAGGCTGAGTATCGACATCGAAGAACGAAGATCGGGGTCGGGCTTGGGTTCTTGCCGGCATTGTAAGGCTGCCTGGTTCCATAACTCGAAATTCCTTTCCATTCAGCGAAGTATGTTTTTGCGCTGATCTCTGAAAATGGCGTAGTAGCTGATAGTGGACTGGGACCGGCAGTTGCGCGCGCTTTTGGTGGTGATCAAGGATCACCCCGTTGGCATGCCCGTATATAACAGTGGCGCCGGCATCTTTCAACTGACGGAAACATAATATCGTTGGGGTTGAGCCAGATAAGCGGTTGGTGGAAACACCCGGGTAATCATCGGGCAGGGGCGGGATCAGCCGTCTACGAACAGCGGCTGGTTGCCCGCGCTGATGGACCCACCCCCGGATGCGGATGATGGATTCGGCGTTGAAGACCTGAGATGCATTGGTCATTACACTCGGGCATTGCCCATATGAAACTCGCTGAAAAGTAGGCACGGAAACGTTTTCAAACGCTTCTTCGCTCACCGAAGAAACGGCGCCGGTGATGAAGCGCACGGCTCTGCTCTCAAAACCTAGGACCATCACCTCTTCCAATCCAACCTTCTGCTCCTCCAGGCGGATTTCAACCAGCTTTGCTCATCGGCCTCCAACTTCCGGGAGATGTAGCCCACGTGCCGGATAACCAGTACGATGAACCCATCCGGGAGGTAATGGTGGCGCCGGCGGCATCCGTAACTGTTCCGATGGCAGTTCCTTTGGTAGTACGGTGGCTCCTGCCAAGAGGGCTCCTTGAAGTGAAAGTGACCGTGCCAGTGACAATTTTGCCTGGGAAAGGAGGTTCGTGGAAAAAAAAATCAATAAAGTACAGAATTAAAAGGAGCTTTTGCATGCTTATTTTGGGATTAAGGTGATTCTCATAGAAATCATTTTTTAAATTTAAAAAAAAATCAAAGCAACCCGAGCAATGTCGGCTACTAACCCCATAACCATAAGATGCATGTTAAGTACCGCTTTTTATTTTTCCTCTGCCTGTTGCTTCCTGCAATGCCTACCCTCTTTTGCTCAACCCCAGATCCTCCTTCGAACATACCTCACCATCGAGGATAAGTATGCCCAACCTCTGTCCTCAGTATGGCACAGGATAAAAAAGGGTTTATCTGGCTGGCTACGCCCACTGGCATCGTACGATACGATGGTTATGAAATGAAGCATTACTATCCATCGGATGGCAGTGGCGTAGGCGATAACCAACGTGACTTTCCGCGTTTATACGTGGATAAGGACGGAGGGCTTTGGCTGAGCCTTGTGAGGCAGCAGGCCAGGCTTTTTAAATATGACACCGTCTATGATAGGTTCCGGCCCTGCCTGTATGATCCTGGCAGGAAGGAACAGATTATACAGGATGGCATAAGTGGTTTAATAGAGGACCGCCGGGGACGACTATTGGTAAGCACCTTCGATAGCGGCATATACGCCCTGAACATCCAAAAGGAAGCTGCCGGCCTGCCTCCTGAAACAGTGTTGGACGCCCATTTTATTCAGGGGACGGACACCCTCATCGGCCTAAACGGGCCAATGGCTGAGGATGGAGCCGGCAGGATATGGATACCTGCAGATGATGGCCTGTACTGCCTTAACCCGGAAACCGATGAATTTAAGCATTTTCAGTATCTGGCCGGCGTTCCGGTGGGTACACAGGAGAATACCTTCACCTTCGCGTACTGGTTTGGCGGAGGAGAAATATGGGTCGGCAGCCGTAAAAACGGACTCCTGGCTTTTGATCTAGATAGCTATGGGTTCAGGCAGGCCTTGGACCGGGGGATAAAGGTTGGTCATATGGCGCAAGCCTGGAACGGGCAACTGTGGCTGTCCGTCAACAAGGGTGGATTCGGTAATACACTGGCCATTTTTGACCCTGCTTCGGGCCGCCTTACTGAAGTGCGTGGCCAGGATTCTCCAAAGAAGGTGGCAGCTATTCCCCCATTTATGGGCCTGTTGTGTGATAACGAAGCCAACATCTGGGCCTGCGCCTGGCAAAATGGGGTTTATCAATTTAACTATAGCAACAACCAATTTCGATTGTTGCAGCCCCACTATTGGGATCAGGAAGGCCTCCGGGATCAGTTCATCCTATCTGTCGTTGAAGACACCTATGGGCGCCTGTGGATCGGCAGCTATTCGGAAGGGCTGGCCTGCTGGGATCGGGATCTTAATACGTTCCGTCATTATTCTTCCTTACCCGGGCAATCCAATAGCCTCAGTAGCAACCAGGTATTCGGGCTTGTTCAGGGTAAACAGGATTACCTCTGGATCGCGACGCCCAATGGCATTGACCGTCTGCACATCCCCACCGGCACAGTACGCCGTTTTCAACCCTTTGCTGGGAAAATATTAGAAGGAAGGATCACGGGAGTATTCAGGTCGAAGGCCGGCGTTGTCTGGCTGGACTCATGGAATTGCGGTATTTGCCGGGTAGACGATGAGGCTGAGGGGCTTTTCACATGCCTTAATGATCCTCGCTTATCTATTTATAATATAGCAGAGGACAAACAGGGTAAGCTTTGGCTGGGACAAAATCAATCCGGACTGTATCGTTTCGACCCAAAGTCATGGGAACTGGAAGATATGGGTTTGGATGTTGGCGTCCATAGCATTCAGTTTGACAACAGGGGGTACGCCTGGCTGGCTACCCACAGTGTGGGGCTCCAGTTATTCGACCCCGATCAGGAGGCGCTCGAGCCCTTGCCGGATAGCTTGAAGGCAGAACTAGCCCAGGTATCGAGTTTGATCGCCGATCAGCACGGCCAACTTTGGCTCTCCACGCCCGATGGGCTAGTGCTTTTTGACCCGAAGGAGCGGCGAATTGTGCGCAGGTTCAGCCGAAAAAGCTGGATGGCCGAGAATGAGCTGTGGTACAATTCTTTGGGGCACCCTCTTATTACTGCTTCCGGAGAATTGCTCTTTCCCGGCCGCAGTGGCCTGCTTTATTTTCACCCCGACAGCCTGCACCTGGATGCAACGCCTCCCAAGCTGGTGTTGACGGACATCCATCTCTTTGGGAAAAGCCTGGTTCCCCATCCGGATTCCATCCTGAAGCAATCCATCACGCATGCGAGCAATCTGGAGCTTAACTACCGGCAGAACGATTTTACACTGTTCTTTGCCGCCCTGCACTATAAGTCGTCCCGGCAGAATCGTTACAGCTATAAGCTGGAACCTTATGAAAGTGAATGGGGCCCCTTCAGTACCCGGCGCGATGCCCACTACACCAACCTGCCTCCTGGCGAGTATACTTTCTACCTTAAGGCCACTAACAGTGATGGAGTCCCGAGTAATGAGGTATTGGAATTTTCCATCCTCATTACACCACCCTGGTATGCCACCTGGTGGGCCCTTAGCCTCTTTGCCCTGCTCGCCACTATCCTGTTGTTTGCTGCCTACCGTTTCCAACTCAGCCGTCAGCTGGCCAGAGCGGAGGCCCGACGCCTGGTGGAAATGGACCGATTCAAGACTAACTTCTTTACCAATATCACCCACGAGTTTCGCACCCCTCTCACGCTCATCCTTGGGGCGGCGGAAGAGCTGCAGGAAAAAGCCGGCGAGGCTACCCGTCAGGGCCTGGCCGGCATTCGCCGCCATGGCCGCCAGTTGCTCCGCATGGTCAACCAACTGCTGGCCCTCTCCCGCCTGGAGGCCGACCAGTTGCCCGTCAGCATGATACAGGCAGACGTCATCCCCTTCCTGAAAGGCATTTTTGCCTCTTTCGAATCGGCAGCACGGCAGAAAGGCCTGGCCTGGAAGTTTCAATCCGAAACGGAAAGCCTCCCGATAGACTTCGACCCGGAGAAACTGCAGTCCATATTATCTAATCTGCTGTCGAATGCACTGAAGTTTACGCCGGAGGGAGGAGCGGTTCTGGTTTCGGTACAAACCCACGGGGTTTTACAAACCCCGTGGGTTTGTAAAATAACGGTAAAAGACACCGGCATAGGTGTCTCTGAAGAACAGCTGCCGTTTGTTTTTGACCGGTTTTATAGCTCCCTCCCAACCTCCCCCCTCCGGAGGGAGGGGGCAGGCGCTGGCATCGGCCTAGCCCTCACCAGAGAGCTGGTGAAGCTGATGAGCGGCCACATCGAGGTAAAGAGCCAGCCTGGCAAAGGTAGCACCTTCGTTGTCACACTCCCGATCCGACAATCGGCGCCAGTGCAATCGGCGCCAGTGGTTACAGATGAGCCCTACGAAATAGAAGAAAGCCTGCCGGAAAGCGCACCACTTTTTGCCGGAACGGAAGGTAGGGAGCAGGCCCTGGTTCTCATCGTAGAAGACATACCTGAAATGGCCAGGTTTGTGGCTGAGTTGCTCCGGGAAAAATTTCGGGTAATTGAAGCTGCTAATGGTATAGAAGGCATCAAGAAAGCCCTGAAGTGGGGCCCGGACGCCATCGTCTCGGATGTGATGATGCCGGAAATGGGCGGCTTTGAACTTTGCCGCCGGCTGAAACAGGACGAGCGCACCAGCCATATCCCAATTGTGCTGCTCACCGCCCGGGCCGACCAAGACAGCCGAATCGAAGGGCTGGAGTACGGCGCTGACGCCTATCTGTCCAAACCCTTCGGCCGCAGGGAACTGCTGGTGCGCCTCGAGCAACTCATCGCCCTGCGTCGCCAGCTCCGGGAACGGTTCGGCAACCTGCAGGCCCTGCCCGTCGAAGCAGAGAGCATTTACGCCCAGGAGAAGAAATTTATAAGTCGGGTACAGGCCATTATCTACAACTACCTCGATGACCCCAAATTCAACGTGTCAACCCTCTGCCGGGAACTGGGTATGGCACGCACATCCCTGCACAATAAGCTAAAAGCCCTCACCGGGTGCTCCACCACTGAATATATCCGGGCGATTCGCCTTCAACACGCCCGAAAACTGTTGCTTCAAACTTCGCTTACCATCTCCGAAATAGCCTACCGGGCCGGCTTTGACAATCCCAACTATTTTTCCACCAGTTTTAAGGAAGTATTCGGACACCCTCCCACTAGTTTTCGCAAAAAAGAACAATAGCAAAGCAAAAAAGAACAATAGTTAAGGCAGGATATATTGAAAAAACTCACCTTTGAAACCGGCATTATATTCCCCACACCTATCTCATTTTTCGATTTATTCTTTAACCTCAAAACCCATATTTATTATGCGTTTCTATCCTATTTTCCTGTTTGCCCTGGCAGGGCTCTTCCTGATATCCTGCCAAAAAGACAACCCATCGGCAACGGCAGCGGATGATTTCCAGCAGTATATCAATGAGGCTGAGCAGCGGCTGGCCGAAGCAGACGCTTTAGCCGAAGAAGAGCTCTATGTCAGTGAACGCGCTCCCGGCGTTCTGTCGGCCGGCTCCGTTAACGGCCTGTCGGAAGCCATTGCCGAAGTAGGCCCCTACGGTACAGTGATCGTCGAGAGCGGCTTGCACATCGAAACGGGCATGGTGACGATCACCTATCCCGTCCGGATCATCGGTGAAACCGGGGCAGTTATCCAAAGCACCACGACTCCAAGTACGGATTTGCCCTACATTGCATCCCCTTCGATCTATATCGATCATGCGAAGCAGGTCCAAGTCGAAGGGTTGACCTTTGTCCCTGACCCTGCAATCGGACAGGGCGGCACCGGCATCCTGATCTCTTACTCCGACCATGCACTAATCAGAGACAATGAATTTTCAGAATACCTGCAGGCTGTTGTTGTCCATAAGTCCAACCAGGTTCGCCTTTATTACAACCGGGCAAAGGGCCTGCTTTCTGAGGGGTATAATAGTTTCACTTCCTTCGGCTTTATCGTGGCTAGTGGGAAATCCGCCTACCTGCGAGGTAATGTGGCAGAAGATTATTGGGGCAATTATTTTGTTTCGGGACAGAATGGAATTCTGTACAGAAATACTGCTACTGCAGGAGAGACAGGTTTCGTCCTTTGTACGTTTCCTGGGTTAACAGGCCTTCCGTCCGGCGAGGAGTTTATTGCAGCAGAAGTATCGGCTACAGGCTGGCTCACCGTCGATAATAGGGCCGTGGATGGCGTTAGGGGATATCTGGTAATAGATGGCACAAACAATTGCCGCCTCGTCGCCAACCACTCAGCCAACAATTCCCTTTATGATTATGAGGTAGTTGGCCCTTCCGAACGTTTTGGCCCTCCGGCCCTGCCCACTACTTTTGACAACGTACTGCTCATCCAGGGCAACGAAGCGATTGTCAAAGATTGTGGAGTAAATACCACTATATCGGGGGGAAAACTGGTTGATAATGACCTTGATCCCTGCTTCTGATCCGGCCTGCCTCGTAAGGATGCCATCCCTATAGGGATGGCATCCCTACCCGGATCAGATCCCCTTGATCCGGCCTATCAACGCCTGAAACGCCCCCTCCCGCTGCGGCCGCTCCCAGCTTTCTTTGGCTTCCATCCGGCCGTCTTTTTGCTCCAGCAGGAAATGGAAGACAAAATCCTCCGGCTTGTCGAACGAATCCCCGAGGGAGCCGAAGCGCAGGTCGTTGAACTGCAACTGCCCGCCGGGCCGCTGCATGATGCTGTAGTAACCGTTGGAGAACCACCGCAGGATGCGTATGTCCCGGTCCTGTTCGTGGCCTTCGATCAGCTGGTGGCCTTTGGGGATGATGTTAAAAGAGAGGACTTCGGCTTTGTTGTCTAAGATGGAGTACATGCCGTGGTAATATGCCGTATCCCCCTCGGCCACACCCTGCCAGAGGATGTTGTTGAGGATGGTCGGAGTGGTCATGTAGCGCTCGTATCGGACGCCGTTTTTTGCCAGGGAAGCTTCGAAAATATGGTTGACCTGATACTTGTTGTAAAAGGTGAACAGCATATAAGCTGAACTGATGCCTATGCCGATGTAGTTCAGTACGGGCCTCCAGCGGCTGCGCCTGCCGGCCAGCAGGGCCGCCAGCAGAAAGATCAGAAAGGGTAGGGTGTAGAGCGGGTCTACTACCGAAATGTTGTTGAAGGCCACCCGGTAGTCCCAAAACGGGCGGAACAACTGGGTGCCGTAAGTCGTGCAGCAATCGAGCAGGGGGTGAGTGACAATGGCCCAGAAAAGCATCCACGCCCAGTTTCTCCAGGAGGTGTTGGCATCGCGGCCCGGCCGGCGCCGCAGTTTCAGCCGCAACCAGATCACCATCGGGAAAACCATAATGCCGGTGCTTACCGCCAGCGCGATCTTGCTTACCTCTAATGGCGGGATGGGCATAAAAACGGCCCCGATGCCGACGAGCAACAGGAAAAACAGCCATACCTTAAAAAAGGCAGGCCAATAGCGCTTCCCTTCATACATATTGTGGAGCAAATACCCCAGAGCTGCCGGCGCCAGGAAAGCGAAAGTGAGGGAATGCGTAATGGCCCTGTGAAAGGCCAGCGAGCTCATATCGCCCGCCGCGAGGTTGGCCAGCACGTCGAGGTCGGGGATGGTGCCGCCAATGGCGCCCCATAGCATAGCCCGGTTGCCTACTTTGCGGCCCAGTACCAGCTCGCCCACCGCGGCGCCCAGCGTGATCTGCGTTAATGAATCCATTGGGTGTTCGTTGTACAGCTTATGTATGCATCAAAAAACACGTTCGACGATTTTACGATGTGGCGCAGGCTGGAGGCTTCAGAAAAGCTGGAAGACAAGCCACATCGTAAAACCTCCAAGGGAGAACTTATTTTTTGAACATTATAAAGGAGAAACAGCAGTAGCAAAAGTAGGTTGCGGCGGGGAAAAGAAAAAGCCGGTGCAAGTTTTCCTGCACCGGCTTTTTCCCTGTAGGATTTATTCGCTAGAATTTAAAACCAAGTGTCATCACGTACTGGTTGCGGACGACGTCATTTTGCACGATCTGTTCGGTAGACACTGCCGTCAGGTATGGCTTGTAGTCTTCCTCGGCGCTACGGCGCTGGTAGGCCAGGTCGATGAAGAAGTTCTTCTCCCGGATGCCCAGCCCGGCGCTGAACGTATTGCTGATAGTCGTATCATCAATGAGCGGCGATTGCTGTAGCCCCAGGCCTGCACGGAAGCGGAAGACCTCGAAGGCCAGCTCACCGCCCAGGCGCAGGTTCCAGGCGCTTCCAAGCTGGCCACTAATACCGGCATTGGCATCACGCTCGGCATCGGCATAACCGTCGAAGCGCAACTCGTTGTTGCTGTAATCCACCCACTCGATCTCGGCGCTGAGGAAACCCAGCTTGTCATAGATGAATCCGGCGCTGCCGATCAACCGCCAGGGCGTGCGCAGCTTGTACTCGAACAACCCGTCGGGCGACTGGGCGCTGCCGTTGATCAGGTCGCCGCTGCCATCGTCGCTGGTGAGGTAGTTGTATTCCATGGTGCTGCGATAACTGTCTTCGAGCGAATAGGCCGTTGGCGTATGCACCGCAAACCCGAGCCGCATGGCCTGGTGTACGCGGTAGATCATGCCCAGCTTGAGGTTGATGCCGGCGCCCGTCGTGGTCAGTCTTTCAGTATAGGTGAGGTCCGTAAAGAAGGGGACTTCGTTGTTCGGGTCGTCTTCCTCATAGCCCTTCTCTTCGCGGAAGCTCAGGAACGGAACGCCGATGGTAGCACCTATGAGCAGCCGCTCCTTGTAGTTGCCCGCAAAGGCAAATACCAACTCGTTGATCGAGCCACGGGTATCGACGCTTTGCTGCCGGCGTACGAGGGCTTCGGGCGCCAGCTGGAAATCGGACTCGTAAATGCCATCCTGAGGGTTCTGGTCGTAAAGCCCTTCGGCATCAATGGCCAGCCCTGATTCGAAATCGCTGATCCCTTCGTTGCTGTTGGCCTGCTCGAGGAACCGGTCGACAATAGACCCTTCCGACATGCCGCGATAGTAATAGTACTGATTGAAATTGGCCAGGCGGTTCAGCCCGACGCCGAAATTGAACGTCGACCAGCTGGCAGACCTGGGGCGGGAAGCTACGACAACCCCAAAAGAATTGAGGTTGAAATTGGTGCGGCTTTCCTCCATCGGCGTGTTCTCTTTGTCATTGACCAGCAGCGACTCGGTGCTGGCGTTAAAAAAAGAAGGAGAGATCACGAACTCTGATGAACGGTACCACCCCATTCCGGCAGGGTTGGTGCTCAATACGGAAAAATCGGAACCCAGCGCACCCAACGCACCACCGACGCCGATCGACCGCGCCGTGCCGCCCGTTTCAAAATGCGAATAGCGAAGGGCGTCGGTGAAAGACTGGGCATGAAGCCCAGCGTATGCGAGTACGCTGAGTATCAGGAGAGAGAGAATACGATTAGTCATAAGATTGTTTTTTTTTGTTTTTAAAAACTTGGGGTTGGACAGCCAAAAAAAATGGGTGGAAATCATGACATCTCCACCCACTTTTCCACGTATAGAAAGATTCAGTTAACCAATTTACTGTTAGTTACCACCCCTGCTGCGGCTTGGCGAAGAAGAGCGGCTGCTGCCACTGCTACTGCCCGAAGAACGGCTGCTGTTGCCACTGCTCGATGAGCGGCTGCTACCACTGCTGTAGCTTCTCGATGAACCACTGTTGTTGCTGCTTCCGCTGTTCCGGCTGGGGCTATAGCTGCCCGACGAGCGGCTGGATGAACCACTGCTGTTATAACCCGAGGACGAACGGCTGGAGCCGCTGCTGCCGCGCTCATAAGACCTGGGCGAGCTGCTTCCGCTATTGCTACGCTCATAAGACCTGGGTGAGCTGCTGCGCTCGGACGTACGGGAGCGGCTGGAGGACGGCGGCGTATAATCGCGGCGCGGCTGGCTCGGTGGCGTATAGTCCCTTTGGCGGGGAGTAGTGCCGCTGCTCTCAGCGTTGCGCCCATAACGCGGGTTTGTCGGGCTTGGCGTCGCCTCTCTCGGGCTTGTGTCGAAAGTCCGGCTCCGGGTAGTTTCCGCCTCGCTCGCTGTGGAACGGCTGCGTTCAAGGCCGGGCTCGCTGGTGCCCTCGGGGTTCCCCTTGCGGCTGTTGTTGTCATAAACGCGGCCCATATCGGCGCGGTTGTTGGTCACGTCTTTAGGTGACTCCTGCTGGAGGCCCACCTCGCGCTTGGAAGTGTTCGGCACCCGGACGGTACCGTTCGTACGCGGCCCGTAGTAGGTGTTGTTGCTTACGGAGGTTACCGTATTATAAGCATAACCGTCGCCCCAGGAGGGGGGGCAGTAGAAGTTGGAGTAGTACCCACCGCCATAGAAGCTGGAATAGCCGTAGCGGGGATACCCGTAGTAGTTATTGTAGAAACCCCATGGGCTGTATGGGTTGTAGCCACCCCAGCCCCACGGGCTCGATATGTAGGCCGACCACCCGCCATACCAGGGGCTGTAGCTGTTCCAGCCATACCAGCTGTTCCAACGATTCCAGCGCCTGTAGCTGTTGAAGCCGTAGAAATCGTCGTAGATCAGCACCGTAAGGCCGGGGGTAAAGAAGGGGTCGTAGTAGCTCATATCTACATACACGGGGTCAAAATAGCTGAACCCGTAGTAGGGGCGGTGGAAACGGCGAATGCGCGACGAGTAGTAGTAGTCGTACTCATCATCGTCATAATATCCAGATTCGTTTTCATCATAACTATCGTTGGTGACGTAGTTGCCATCCCCGGAACTATAGTTATTGTTATAGGTGTATTCACTGTCGGTATCCGGGTCGTAGTAAAGGTCGTCATACTGCGCGGAAGCAGTAAAACTAAGCCCTACGAAGAGGAGCAAGGTCAGGAATACGGCCAGTCTATAATTTTTCATAAAGGGTGGTTTTTAAATGTAATTACCGGAACGCTCTGTACTTCTAACAACACGTAATTTATTACTTTTGTGCCTAATTTTTAGTTAAGGGGGTTTTAAAGTGCCGCTTACGCCTTGTTAAGGTAAGGAAACAGGAACTTTCGGCCTCGTTAAGACGTAGTGCTTACACTGAAGTTAGCTTTCTTAACATATAAAAAACGTGTGTTAAGAAAGTGTTAAAATTTGTGTAACCAACTGACATTCAAAGGTAGAAAAAGATAAACAATTCATGGCGAAGGAAATTACCAAACGTAGCGAGAATTATTCGCAGTGGTACCTGGATATTGTCAAAAAGGCGGACCTTGCGGATAATTCGGCGGTCAGGGGCTGTATGGTCATCAAACCCAATGGCTTTGCGCTCTGGGAAAACATGCGTGACCAACTGGACCGGATGTTCAAGGAAACCGGCCACGTGAATGCCTACTTTCCGCTTTTTATCCCCAAGAGCTTTCTCAGCCGGGAAGCCCAGCACGTTGAAGGCTTCGCCAAAGAATGTGCTGTAGTGACGCATCACCGGCTTATGAACGCGCCCGACGGCAGCGGCGTCATCGTCGACCCCGATGCCAAGCTCGAAGAAGAGCTGATCGTAAGGCCTACTTCCGAAACGATCATCTGGGACACCTACCGCGGCTGGATACAGTCGTACCGCGACCTGCCGCTGCTCATCAACCAATGGGCCAATGTGGTGCGCTGGGAGTTGCGCGTCCGCCAGTTCCTGCGCACAGCGGAATTCCTCTGGCAGGAAGGCCATACGGCCCATGCCACAAAGGCCGAAGCCGTAGAAGAAACGCTGCGCATCCTGGATATCTATACGCGTTTTGCGGAGGAATATATGGCCATGCCGGTCATCAAAGGCGTTAAAACGGCAAATGAGCGTTTTGCCGGCGCAGAAGACACCTACTGCATAGAAGCGCTGATGCAGGACGGCAAAGCGCTGCAGGCAGGTACTTCTCACTTTCTCGGACAAAACTTTGCCAAAGCTTTTGACGTTAAATTCGTCAATGAGCTTAATGCCGAAGAGTATGTATGGGCCACTTCCTGGGGCGTATCCACCCGCCTCATCGGCGGCCTGATCATGACCCATTCCGATGATGACGGGATGGTGATCCCGCCGAGGCTGGCGCCCATGCAGGTTGTGATCGTACCCATACCGAAACCTACGCCGGAAATTGGCGAAGCAGCAGAAAAACTCATGAAAGCCCTGCGTGCTAAAGGCATCAGCGTCAAGTACGACCACGATGATAAGAACCGGCCGGGCTTCAAATTCGCCGAACACGAAATGAAAGGCGTACCGGTGCGCCTGGGCATCGGCCAGCGCGACCTGGAAAACAACCAGGTGGAAGTAGCCCGCCGTGATACCCGGGAGAAAAATACCGTGCCTTTTGACGGCGTAGCGGATTATGTGGCCCAACTGCTGGAAGATATTCAACAGAACCTCTTCAACAGAGCCCGCCAGTTCCGGGATCAGCATACGACGCAGGTGGACAATTTCGATGACTTCCGCAGCCTGATCGAGACGCCGCACCCGGAATGGTCAGAATCGTGGGGAGGTGGGTTTATCTCTGCGCATTGGGATGGCACTACGGAAACGGAGTTGAAGATCAAGGAACTGACTAAAGCCACGATCCGTTGTATACCGCTGGCGGGGGAGGAAGAGGCCGGGCAGTGCATTCTGACCGGCAAACCTTCGAAAGGGCGGGTGCTCTTTGCCAAAGCATACTAACGGGCGCGGGGCCCGATTTTTATCGGGGCTCACTATAATTTTGTAATTTGCCTCTTCAATCCAGAACGAGCAAAGCGATTTGTGAAGAACCTAATCCCACATTTCATTCAGGAGCAATTTCAGAAGGGAGTGAGCCATGGCGAGATGGAGGCATATACCATGTTCGTCGACCTCTCCGGCTTCACTCCCCTGACGGAGTCCCTCATGCGGCAGGGTAACCGGGGCGCCGAACAGCTATCCAATATCCTGAATGAGGTCTTCGAACCGCTGGTTCGCCTGGTCTACGCCAAAGGCGGCTTCATCCCTTATTTCGCTGGTGACGCCTTTACCGCGGTCTTTCCCGTTTCAGCTCCCGGGTTTGGCGGCAGCGAGATCGTGTATGCCGCCATGATGGCGCGTAACCACTTCAGCCAGCGACAGTTCCGGTTCAGCGACTTTACGATCGGCATCAAGTTCGGCCTGTCTTACGGTGTCGTAGAATGGGGGATCGTCGGCGGCCAACACAAATCGTTCTACTTCCGAGGCGCCCCTGTTGACGGCTGTGCGGCCTGTCAGATGGAGGCCGAAGGCCAGGACATCGTTATCGATGAGGCCCTGCGCCTGCGCCTGGCCAAAGGACAGTTCTCGCTGGAGGCTGTTGAGCCTGGCTTTTACAAGGTACGCGGCAACGTGCCATTAAAGGAAATGCCCCCGGATCCGGTAAACCTGCCGCCACTCGAACGGCAGGCCGTGCTGCGCTTTCTGCCCGAAGCCGTGGCCCGTTATAGTCAGGAGGGGGAGTTCCGGACCGT
Source organism: Lewinellaceae bacterium (assembly GCA_020636255.1). Taxonomy (GTDB): domain Bacteria; phylum Bacteroidota; class Bacteroidia; order Chitinophagales; family Saprospiraceae; genus JACJYE01. The sequence goes on along the minus strand of JACJYE010000014.1, from coordinate 212,690 downwards.
CATTTCCGTCTTCATATCCTTTGATGGGGTGGAGAACCACGAAGCCCTCAACGATTTTGCTTCGGTTGTCCTGGAGCAGATCAACAATTTTTCCGGGTATTTCAAGGAGATCGACTTTGGCGACAAAGGTGGTGTGATGGTAGGCTTTTTCGGGGCCCCGGTCTCTTTTGAGAACAATACTGACCGGGCACTGGAATTCGTATATTCTCTGCGGGAGAACCTCGACGGGCTGATCTCCGGAAGCGGCCTTCGCTATCGGGTAGGCGTCACCATCGGCACAGCTTATACAGGGATCGTTGGCGGGGCCGAACGCTGCCAGTACGCTGCCGTAGGCAACCACGTAAACCTCGCTGCCCGCCTGATGACCTACGCCGATTGGGACGAGGTGCTGGTGGATGTCGATATCCAGAAGAACAGGCATTTCCACTTCCTCCACCGGGGCGATATTCAGTACAAAGGGATAAAAGGCAATGTGCCTACCTTTAAGCTCATGGGCCGCAACTACGAAAGCCATGCAGCCTATGCAGGAGAGATGGTGGGGCGCGACAATGAGCTGGAACAGCTGATCCAAAGCACCAACCCTCTGTTCGAAGGGCGTTCGGCGGGCATGGCATTTATCTACGGAGAGGCCGGCATTGGCAAAAGCCGCCTGCTGCACGAACTGAAAAGCGTGCTGTACGGCCAAAACCTCGTTCAATGGCATACCTGCCAGGCCGACCAGATCCTGAAAAAGCCTTTCAACCCCTTTATCTATTTCCTGAAAAATTATTTCGAGCAATATACGGAGCGCCCTTCCCAGGCGAACCTGCAGAATTTTGAAAGCCGGTACCAACAACTGCTCGATACCCTCTCTTCTATGGAGCGGCCCGAAGCGGCGATGATCCGCCGGGAGCTCATTCGGACCCGTTCGGTGCTGGCCGCCTTGCTTGGCCTCGACCTTCCCGACTCCATCTGGGGGCAGCTCGATGCCAAAGGGCGCTACCAGAATACGCTTTCCGCGATTATCAACCTGCTGGTTGCCGAAGCACTACACAACCCTCTCGTCGTCGAACTGGAAGATGGGCATTGGCTGGACGACAACTCCAGGGAACTGCTCACGGAGTTCGTCCGGCAAATGGGGCGTTACCCCCTTTTCCTGGTGGTTACCTCCCGATATCTGGATGATGGGAGCAAGCCTGAGATCATCGGGCGCCTGCTGCTGGATGGCCTCAGCCTTCCGGTACTGGAAGTAGACCTCAATACGCTGCAGCCCGAGGCAGTAAGGGCTTTTGCCGAAGCCAGGCTGGGCGGGAAGATCAACGACGAATTCTTTGAACTCCTGGCGCGGGCTTCCAACAGCAACCCCTTCTATCTGGAACAGATCCTGGAATATTTCACGGAAAGTAACCTCATTGAGGAGGAGGCAGGCCAATGGGCTATCCGGGATAAGAACATCAAACTTTCCAGCTCTATCAATGCCATCCTGATGGCCCGCATCGACCGCCTTTCCAACCTGGTGAAAGAGACGGTGAAGGCCGCCGCGGTCATTGGCCGCGAATTTGAATTGCCGGTATTGTCGGAAGTGATGAAGAAACAGGAAGAGTTCATCCGGCGCAACGGCAATACGGCCACCTTGCTGAAGGAACAGATCAAGCGGGCGGAAGAAGGACAGATCTGGCATGCGATGAATGAGCTACGGTACATTTTCCGCCATTCGCTGTTGCGGGAGGCGGCGTATAGTATGCAGTTGCGTACCCGCTTGCAGTTTCTGCACCAGATGATAGCCGAAGCCATTGAGAGCTTATACGGGGAAAAGCTGGAGGAGCGCTATGTCGACCTCGCTTTCCATTACGACCAGGCCGGCGTGTTTGACAAGACCTGCGAATACCTGCTCAAGGCCGCCGACCATGCCCGTAGCAATTATCAGAACCAGCAGGCCCTCGAATATTATGAGCGCCTGCTGAAAAAGCTGGGCCGGCAAAAAGATACCGCCGACCAGATCCACGCCCACTTAAAAAAGGGCAAAGTGCTGGAACTGATCGGAAAATGGGACGAATGCGAGCAGGCATACGAGCGGGCCCTTAAGCTGGCCAAGCAGTCGAGAGATGTGCTGCTGCTCGGCCAGGCCAATAATAGCCTGGGGCATCTGCTCATGCTGAAAGGCGATTACCCCAAGGCCATGCGATACCTGCAAACAGCGGCCGGCCTGTTCGAATCGATCGACGACAGAGCAGGCAAGGCCAAGGCCTACGGCAACCTGGGCAACCTGTATTTCCGGCAGGGAGAATACGAAGAGGCCAAAGACTACTTCGAGCAAAGCATCAATATAGGCCATGATGCGATAGAGCCTACTGCAAATGCCCAGGTGGCCGCCAACCTGGGCCTCACATTCATGAACCAGGGGAATTACGAGGAGGGGATACGCTGCCAGCAGGCCCAGCTGGATATCTGTGAGCGGCATAACGACAAGCAAGGCATGGCCACCTTGTACACCAATATGGGTATCGTTTATTTCGAAAAAGGCGATTACGACGAAGCCCTCGAAGCCTATCAACGCGGCCTGAACCTCAGCGAAGAACTCGGCAATAAGCTGCTGACCTCCATCGCCATTGGCTGTATCGGCAGCATCTATGAACGCAAGGGCGATTACGGGCGGGCCATGGAAAATTTCGAACACGACCTGGCACTGTGCGAGGAATTGGGCGATAAACAGGGGACGGCCATTGCGCTGGGCCTTATCGGCGAACTGCACAGCATCGAAGGCCATTTTCACAAGGCCATCGAATACCTGCAAAAGAACCTCATGCTCTGCGAGGAGCTCGGATATCAAAAAGGCATTGCAAAAGCCGTCAACACCCTGGGCGACGTGTTTTATTTTACCCACCAGTACGACCGCTCCCTGCACTTTTACAACCGGGCTATAGAGGTGACGCGCCGGATAAACAACCGGTTGGTGCTGGGGGCCAGCCTGGTCGAAAAAGGGACGGTGCTATTGGAGCTGGGGGAGATGGAAGCATTGGAAGCATGTGTACAGGAAGCGCTGGAGATAGCTCATGAATTGGGTAACCCCGACCTTTTATTCGAAACCAGGGTATTGGCGGCCAACCAGCAATACGCCCTGGGCCACAAAGATGAGGCCATAACCATGCTGAAGGGCCTGGCATCACCGGCACTGTCGCCGGGCCAGGAAGCCGATATGAATTACGAGCTTTATAAATTGCTGCCTCAGGAAGGCCAGTACCGCACGCGCGCCTTTGAGTTATATGCTCAGCTCTACGAGGCTACCCCCCGTTATAGCTACAAAATGCGCCTCGACCACCTGAAAGAAGCCGAAGGTATGTAACAGCACTGCTCAGTGGCTCGGCTTTTTATCGGCCGGCGCCGAAGCGTGAAAATCCTGCCCTATTCGCTGGGCATAGTTGTCCAGCAGCTCCAGTATCCGTTCCCGGCTCTGCGATTTTACGATCAGCCCGATATGATGGGCCTTGTTGAGGCGCCATGCGATCTCCGGGTCATTGAAAGAAGAATTGTCGGGGTGCTCAAAGCGGGACAGCGACACCACAATGCCCGCATAGTCATTGCGCACTTCCGGAAGCTGGTAAGGTATCTGGCGGGCTATCGCATTTTCCAGTTTGGCCCATTCGCTCCAAAGGTTGATGCCCGAGGAGAACTCGACCATTTCAGCCAGGTGTGCGCCGCCAACCCTGGAAGAGGTCTCCAGGAAGTAGAACTGTCCGTCTTCCCCGCATTTAATGAATTCGGTGTGCGATGCGCTGAACTGCATGCCAAAAGCTCTCATGACATCGCCGTTCAGCTTTTGCAGCGCTTTGTCTTCCTCGCTGCCGAAAGCAATGACGTGAGAGCGGAAAATACCGCCGCCATGGGCTACTTCAAGGGGCGTGCTCAGATAGCGGGATATCCGGCAGAAGAGGACTTTGCCGCTTACGGTCAGCGCGTCGGCATGGTATACATCACCCGGTTTGAACTGCTCGATCAGATAGCGGTGCCGTTCTTCACCCAGGGCTTCCAGTACCGGCCAGAGCTCTTCCGCCGAGTGTATCTTTTTTATTCCTGTCGCGGAGGCTTCCGCCCGGGGTTTGATCACCCAGGGAGGGCTGGTGCGCAGGGTGTACTGGTGTATCTGTTCATCGTTGAAAAGCGGGCTGAACGCAGGCACGCGTATACCCGCTTCTGCTGCTTTCATACGCATGGCCAGCTTGTCGCGGAAATAACGCCCGGTAGTTTGGCCCATACCCGGTATCCGGAATTGCTCTCTGAGGAAAGTGGCCTTCTCCACGTCGAAGTCATCGAGGGCTACGATGCGGTCCACTTTGCGGCTGCGCAGCAGCCAGGCGGCGCCTTCCGTGAGCTTGGCCAGGTTTTCGGGGCTGTTGTCATCCGATTCGATATAGAAAAATTCATCGACGGATTCGCGGGGCCAGGGTTCGTGCTCCAGCACCTTGCGGGTGATCAGGTAAACGGTATTACCCGCTTCTTTGCAGGCGCGCAGGAAGTCCTGGCCTTTAAAATAGGTGGAAATGCAGAGGAAGGTCAAAGGTGAAGGCATAAGATGTAAGGTTAATGTGCCAATGTCCAGATGAAAAAATTAATCAAGCCGGCTCAGGAAATCAGTCAGCAGGCGCACGCCGTAAGCGGTAGCGCTTTTCTGGGACGCGAATTCCGAGTCGTTAAAGGCTACGCCTGCGATATCGAGGTGTGCCCAGGCCGTATGGCCTTCAATGAAAGCTTCCAGGAACTTGGCGGCGCCAATGGCGCCGGCCATGGGTTTGCCACTATAGTTGCGCACATCGGCGACATCTGATTTGATATCGTCTTTGTACACCTCCCAGATGGGGAGGCGCCACATGCGCTCGCCGGAACGCTCGCCCGACTCAAAAAGGCTACTGGCCAGATCGTCATTATTGGAGAACAGGCCGGCGGCGTGGTAGCCGAAGGTCCGCACCGTGCTGCCGGTAAGGGTTGCCAGGTCGATCATGATGTCGGGGCTGAAATTCCGGGCCATATAGGCGAGGCCATCGGCCAGGATGAGCCGGCCTTCCGCATCCGTGTCGATCACTTCGATGGTTTTACCGCTATAGGAGTCGATGACGTCGCTGGGTTTGAGCGACCGGGCGTCGACGCTGTTGTCGGTAGCGGGAACTATGCCAATGAGGTGGATGGGCAATTGCAGCTTAGCGGCTATTTCCATAGTGCCGAAAACAGCGGCAGCCCCGCCCATGTCGCTTTTCATATAGTGCATATTGGCAGAGGGTTTGATCGACAAGCCACCGGTATCGAAGGTAACGCCCTTGCCTACCAGGCCCACTTTTTTTAACGGTTTGCCGTTCGTTTCCCGGGGCGTGTATTCCATAACGATGAAAGCAGGGGGGTACTCGCTGCCCCGGTTGACCGCCAACAGGGCATGCAGCCCGGTTGTTTCGATAGCAGGTTTATCCATAACCTGGACTGCATAGCCGTAGGTTTTTCCGGAATCAAGGGCCCATTGGGCGAGGCTTTCAGGGTTTTTCTTATTGCTGGGCGCATTGACGAGGTCGAAGATGCGCATCTGCGTTTCGGCCATCTGCCGGCCTTTGTCGGCAGCGGCAAGGCATTGAGCCTCCAGGTTTTCATCGGCTATGATGTCCACTCTTGCATCGGCCTGTGCCAGCGGGTGTACCTGGTGCGGGGGCTGGTTTTTGAACCGCCCGATGGCATAGGCGCCCAGCAACAGGCCGTTGGTAGCCGCTTCGGCCCACAGGCTGGCGTCGCCGGAGAGGTTGTCATGTAGCAGGCTGACACCAATGGAACAGGCCATTTTCTGGCGATGTTTATGCGAAAAGGAGCGGAAGGCCCTGAGTACCTCAGCAAAAGAAGGGTGAGCACCCAAACCCAGCAGGAAATACCGCTGCTGTTGCATATACAGGGTGTGTACTTCCCCCTGGTCCGCTTTGAAATCCTGTCGGAGCAGCGCAGCCGGCTGCCCTGTTGCTTGTGCGATTTTATTCAACGCGGGCTCCAGCGATTTGCTTGCTGCGAGGGGGATGATGACGGCAGCTGGCAAGTTTCTCAGCGTATTTGAAAATGTTATCAACATTTCTCAGGCTTCTTTTTTATGGAAAAACAGCCACTCCATTGCTTTGGGGAATTCCTCCCCCCAACGAGCTTCATTGTGTTTGCCGTAGGGGTCGATAGACAGGTTAAAGTGGAATTGAGCTTTGCCCTGTTCCTCAAAGGATTGCTTGAAGTGCCTGATATTTGGGATCATATTGGCGCTTTCTTCCCCCCCGCCATACAGGTAGATGTCCATGTCCTGAGGTTCCTGAAAGTTGAAGAAATGGAAATGGATGTGCGGAGCCACCCAAAGGGAGGGAGAAAAGATCATGAGTTTGCTATAGGCCTCGGGGTATATCAGCCCGGCGTAGATGCTGATCAGCGCCCCCATGGAGCTGCCGCCGATGCCGGTGTGTTCCCGGCCGGGAAGGGTCCGGAAGTGCTTGTCGATATAGGGTTTGAGTGTGTCAGTCAGGAAACGGGCGTATTTTTTGCCGTCGCCGGTACCGAGTTTGGTGCGGTAGGAAGGAGTGAATTCCGCGATCCGTTCCGCTTCGGCGTGGTCGATGGCCACGATGATGATATCGCCCATCCCCCTTTCGGCCATAACGGCCAGTTTTTTATCTACAGCCCAGTTTCCAAAAGGGGCGTGGTCGTCGAAGAGGTTTTGGCCATCCTGAAGGTATAAGACGGGGTAGTGCAGCTTGCTCTCGTAATAGTTATAAGGCAGGAGCGCGGAAATACGGCGCGTTTTGATCAGCTGAGGGATCTCGAACTGTTCGGATATGACATTGGGGATGGGCAGAAAAGCCGGGTTGTACGACATCCCCTTCTCCATCCAACGCGGGACATGGTCGTGCAGTGGGCTTCTGGCCACGGTATCGGCCAGATGGTTGGGCGGGATGTTGCCATACACATCCAGCTCCATGCTGTCCCAGTCGCCTCGGTTGTATTTATATTCCAATTGCCTGGGCAGGAATTGTAAGTCCTGAAATTCGAACCAGTATTCACCAGGTGCAGACTGCTTCATGCGGTAGGCCTCTTCTCCGGTACGCCAGGCATTGAAATTGCCGGCGATAAATACCGGCAGGCTACTTTCGGGTGAAGTAGTCAGATGCAGCAAGAGGCTTTCCTGTCCTTTGTCGATAGTTCGTGATGAGGGCATATCCCCTGTAATGCTATTTTTCCTGGCAGCAGGCCCTCAGACAAGTGTCAGGGCAGCTGAAGGCGCCTGTTCTGTGGGTTCCGCTATCCGAAGCACAAGGCCTGTACGGAGCTCCGGAAAACAGGGCATAAGCTATGAAAAATTTAGCAATATGCCCTTACTCCAAGGATATATTCAGCAGCATTACCCAAAGCGGCCTGGCTTCGAAAAGTCAGCAAAATTACGAAAATATAACATGGAAAAAACTAGTTTTATAGCAGGCCGGTAAACCAGGTATCCTTCAATTTGTCCATTTATTTGACGCTTTGGCCCCGCCATAGGCCACATTCACACAATTCAAGGGCCTTGTTCTTGACAATTAGCGGATAATATTGGAATTTAGCAGGGAGGATAAGCAACCCTTATCCCGTTTCCTTGTCATTTTTCATGGAAACCACACCCGGCTTAAAATGATCAGTGTAGCGATTGTTGACGCACAACGCGATAGTCGTGAGGGCGTTCAGCGCCTTATCGATAGTGCAGGAGGATATACCTGTATCGGCGCCTTTGCCGATGGGCACTCCGCTTTGGATGCCATCCTGCAATGGCCTCCGACCGTCGTTCTGGTCGAGGCGGAACTGCCCGATATGAGAGGCAGCGAATTCGTTCGGCGCCTTTTCAAGGGCAAGGTAGATACTGAAGTACTGGTCTATTCCGACAAGTTAGAAGACGAGGACATCTTTCAGGGCTTCAAAGCCGGCGCCGTCGGCTTTCTCTCCAAAAAAGTATTTCCCTCCGGCCTGTTGCATGCCATTCACGAAGCCTGTACAGGCGGTGCGCCTATGAGCCCTGAGGTGGCTCGCCGGGTGGTTACTTCTTTTCGGCTCAATTCCAAACAATTACCAATGCTTTCAGAACGGGAGTATGACGTGCTTGCGCTGCTGTGTAAGGGCTTCAGTTCCCGCAAGATAGGCGAGCGTTTGTTCGTCAGCTCTAATACCGTACGTTTCCACCTGAAGAATATTTACCGGAAGCTGAAAGTGAGTTCCAGGCATGAAGCCGTTATTATGGCGGCTAAAGAAGGTATGTTGTGAAAGAGGAGGCTGGTTACGCTTTTCTGAAGCTTCCAGCCTGCGCCTCATCGCAAAATCGGCGAACTTGTTTTTTGATCGTTATTTAGAATCTAATGTGAGTTTTTTTCATACTAATCTGGATTTCGGTTGCTGCATTTGATCGTGTAGCAACCTTTTTTTTCTGCACAAGTTTTCCACTGTTTCACGGCCTCATGGCCAGTTGTATGGAGGCTGAGTAACCGTTGGAGAATTTATTTTTTAAGCCCTACTAAAAGGCTTGTAATGCTGCGTTTTATATAAAACTACCCGTTTGAGTAGGGAAAAATAGGCGCCGCTGCCTTAACTTTGAAAACTCCCTTACGGGAATACTATTTGCCTTACGCCCATCTATCAAACTCGCCCGCCGGTAAAGCGTAACCCGGCAACCGTCCTTTCATTTTGGTTTTAGAGCTTGTTTGGAGGCCAGCCTTTGAGCTGCAAAGGCCCCTTTTTCGGTGATACTGCGTTGCTTTTTTTGACCGTACCTTTGGGGGCGCTCTTCAAAAAGACGCCTTGTATCACCAAAAAGTTGACGCTTTTCGCTATCAAATCCGGCCTCCAAACAAGCTCTTACACGAATTGGCACGCGAAGCAGCGTGCTGGCCTGTTTCATAAAGCGGCTACATAACTGAGGCATTATTTAAACGCTATACTCGATTTTCCTAATCAAAAAAACTGCATCATGAAGAGACTTTTATTGGTTTTACCGATGGTGCTGTTCGCTTTCACCTTGTTGATGGCGCAGCGCACCGTGACCGGTACCGTAACCGACGAAGAAAACACCCCATTGATCGGCGCCAGTGTGCTGGTGAAGGGTACGACTTCCGGAACGGTTACAGACATTGACGGGAAGTACTCCCTTCGCGTGCCGGATGGCAGCAACACCCTGGTTTTCAGTTATACGGGGTATACGAGCAAGGAAATGGGCCTGGGCGCCTCCAATGTCGTGGATGTCGTGCTCAGCCAGTCTGCTGAGCTGCTCGATGAAGTCGTCGTGACCGCTTTGGGTTTTGAGACCAAACGCTCGAAGGTCGGTACGGCTTCCTCTACTGTGGAGGGTAATTCATTGGTGAGGTCGGGCGAAGTAGGCCTGCTCAACAGCCTGGCCGGCAAGTCGGCCGGTGTGAATATCGTTTCCTCTTCCGGTGACCCCGGCGCCGGCGCGCGGATCGTGATCCGCGGCGCTACGTCCATTACGGGCGACCTCCAGCCGCTGATCGTGATCGACGGGGTGCCCATCTTCAATGACTCTTATTACGGTGAGGCTTTTGGCGGGCAGGCCCGCGGCAACTCCGGTAGCATTGGCTCCGGAGGCGGGGTGACCCAGCAATCGCGCCTCAATGACATCAACCCCGAAGACATCGCTAACGTCGAGGTGTTGCGCGGTGCTTCCGCCGCCGCTGTTTGGGGATCGCGGGCGGCCAACGGCGTGATCGTCATTACGACCAAAAAAGGCAAATACAACAAGCAGAAAAACTGGACGGTGAACTTCAACAGTTCGGTCGCTTTTGACCAGGTGAACCAGGAGGTCCCCCTTACCAACGCCTATGGCGGCGGCATCAACGGCCAGTTCCAGTTCAACCCTTCGGGCGGCCTTTCCTGGGGCGACCGCATTTCGGACCGCTCGGGCGGGCAGGATGCCTACATTACCGACCCCGGCGCAGCCGGGTATGCCGGTTATTTCGAACTGTCTGACGGCACCCGCTACTACTCCCTGGCCAATGGTACGGCGAACAACCCCCATGGCGGTAAAAATTCAAGGGACACCTACAGCCCTTATGATTACCTTTTCCAAACGGGGACCACGATCTCCAACTCTCTGGGCCTCAGTACGGCTACGGAGAACGGGTCGGTCTATTTCAGCTTCGCCAACCTGCAGCAGGATGGTGTCATCAAGGCCGGCAGCGATTATGACCGCACAACGGCCCGCCTGAACGCCACCCGCCGCCTGGGCGATAAGTTCACCATAGAGGCCAACATGGGCTATACCTATTCCAAGTCTAACCGGGTACAGATGGGGTCGAACCTCAACGGCCTGTTCCTGGGTGGCCTGCGTAGCTCTGTCGACTTTAACGACGACCAATATGTGGGGACTTATGTGAATGCTGCCGGCCAGGAATTTCCCGACCGCCAGCGCGCATACCGCAATCCGCTGGGCGCCAGTACCAACTCCATTTATGACAACCCGGTATGGATGATCTACAATATCCCGAGTACCAGTAAGGTCAACCGGACACTGGGGAAACTGGAGCTGCGTTATGAGCCCACCACCTGGCTGAATTTCACCGCGCGCGGCGGCCTGGACACCTATACGGACGAACGGGAGGACATCTATCCTGTAATTGCCGCCGGTACCAACAACGGTGGGCGTTTTACCAAGGAGACCATTACCCGTACCCAGATCAGCACCGACTTCATCGCCCGTGCCCGCTTCGATCTGGCCGACCAGATCAACATGTCTGCATTGGCAGGTGTAGGGATCAACGACCAGCGGCTGGACGATGCAGCGGCCAATTCCCGGACGTTCATCAACCCCTTCTCTCCGCCCCAGTTGAACAATGCGACGAACTTCGAGTTGTTCAACCGCGAAGAGGTGACCCGTACTGCAGGGGTATATGCTACGCTGGGATTTGAATTCTACGACCAGTTGTTCGTCAATCTCTCTGCCCGGAACGACTGGCTGTCGACCCTTCCTGTCGATGACAACTCCGTCTTTTACCCTGCTGCCGACGTAGCCTGGATGTTCAGCAAGCTGCTGCCCAGCCGCGATGTGCTGTCGTCAGGCCGCATTCGCGGGGGGTATGGCCAGGTAGGCCGTGGCCCGGACCCATATCTGACAGGTATTGACTTCTATGCGCCGACGGCTGCCAATACTGGTTTTGGCGAAGGCTGGGGCCCTGGTGTAAACCCCGGCGCTTACGGTGGCGGTTTTGCCCAGAGCACGATTGCCGGCAACCCGAATATCAAGCCTGAGATCAAAACAGAGATCGAAGGGGGTATCGACCTTGGCTTTGTCAAGGACCGCTTCAATCTGGGCTTCACCTATTACACCAACACGACCGACGACCTGATCATTTCGGTCGTCCAACCCTCTTCAACGGGCTTTACTTCTCAGATTGCCAATGCTGCAACAATTGAGAACAAAGGTATTGAGCTCGAACTGGACCTGGGTATTATCAGCAAAAACGACCTGAGCTTCAATATTTACGGCAATTTCACGCACAACCGCAACGAGGTTACGGAAATGGTGGGCACCGAATCGCTGTTCCTGGCCGGCTTCTCCGGCGGTAGCTCGCGTGCTGTGGTCGGCGAGCAGCTTGGCGTGCTTTTCGCCGGCACCTGGGCCCGCGATGCCAGCGGCAACCTCGACCTCGACGAGAACGGGTTCCCGCAACTCGGTGATGTCTCCGGCGTGATCGGTGATCCGAACCCCGACTGGAGAGCAGGCATTGGTGGTTTGCTGAACTACAAAGGCTTTAGCCTCAACGTACTCTTTGACCATAGCGAAGGCGGCGACATCTGGAATGGTACCCGTGGCGCCCTGGCATACTTCGGCCGCGCCGAATCGACCGGCGTGACGACGACGCTGAGCTCCGACCAGGCCAATACGCTGAAAATTTATGGTGGCAAGACCGTCGCCGAACAGTACCCCTTCTGGCAGAATTCTGATGGCAGCTATACCGTTCGTGGCGAGGTCAAGGACTATGGCGCAGGCCCTGTATTTGTAGAAGAGCAGTTCTATCGCGTCGGCCCTGGTTCCGGATTTACGGGCCCCGAAGAAAACTTTGTGGAAGATGCTACCTGGTCGCGCCTGCGCGAGGTGACGCTGTCCTACAATTTCGGGAACAACCTGACCAACTGGCTGCGCGGCGCTTCCCTGTCCCTGACGGGCCGCAACCTGCTGCTCTGGACGGACTATCAGGGCAACGACCCGGATACCAACCTGACCGGCGCAGGCCAGAACGGCTTTGGCCTGGACTACTTCAACAACCCGGGTACGCGCACGTACAAGGTGACGCTCAACCTCAATTTCTAACCATCAAAACAGTAGAGTATTATGACTATCAAAAATATATTGTCATTCATCCTGGTATTCGCGCTGCTGGGGTTTTCTGCCTGCAGCAACTTTGTGGATGACTTTCAGGAGGACCCTAACAACGCCGCTGATGCACCGATCGCTGCGGTGATGAATGCGGCTTTTGTGGGCACCATCATCGCCCATGAGGGCGAAGATGCCCGCCTGGCCTGTATGTGGTCCCGCCAGTTTACCGGCGCCGACCGGCAGTATGCCGCCTTGGAAGTATATTCCGTCAATGCCGAAAACTTCGACTGGGACAAGTATTATCTGGTTGCGGAGAACAGCAAGATCGTTATCAATAAGGCTGCCGAGACCAATGACAAACTGGCCAGCGGTATCGCTAAAACGCTGCAGGCCCATTCCTACGGCATGATGGCTTCCATGTGGGGGGACATCCCCCTGCGTGAGGCCAATGATTTCCTGAACTACCCGGACCCGTCGTATGACCCGCAGGCCCAGGTGTACAGCGATGTACAGACGCTGCTTGACGGCGCCCTTACGGACCTCAACGGCGCTTCTGCCGGTGCTGTGGCCGGTATAGACTTCTACTTTGGGGGTAATGCCGTAAAATGGTCGCAGGCCGCATCCACGCTCAAGGCGCGTTACGCCCTACACCTCGGCGATTACGCAACGGCCATCAGTGCTGCGGAAAAAGGCGTGATGTCGTCCGATGATGACTGGCTCATCCCGCACACTACTGGGGCTTACAACCAGGACCAGAACATTTATTACTCCTTTGGCCAGTCGGACCGCGAAGGGTATATGACGGCTGCCAATGCCTATTTGCCGGCTATTCTCGACCCGGCCAATGCGGCTTACCGCGGCGATGCAAAAACGGACGAATCCGCCCGTTTTGCTTCTGCTTTCACTGGTACGGAAGGTTCCTACGACCTGAACTACGATGGTATGTGGTCGGCTACGTCCTCTTTCCCTCTGGTAACGGCCATTGAGAACCAGCTCATCCTGGCAGAGGCCAAATGGCGGGGCAATAGCGACCCGGACGCTGCGCTGATGCACCTCAATAATGTACGCGCTATTCTGGCCGCTCAATATCCTGCTGGCAAGTACGAACCTTATACCCTGGCCGATTTCGATACCGGAGGTATTGCTGCGCGTGACGGTATGTCCAGGAACGACGCCCTGTTGTACGAGATACTGGAAGAGAAGTACGTATCGCTGATGGGGCAGATGGAAGTGTTCAATGACGTACGGCGTACGGATAACTTCCTGGCCCTGCCGGCTACTTCGGGCAACCAGCTGCCGCAGCGTTTCCTGTATCCGCAGGAAGAGATCGACGCCAACGTCAACGCGCCGGACCCCATCCCCGGCCTGTTTGAAGAAACGCCGATCAATAAATAGCGTTTAGATGCGGTTTTCCCCGGGCCTGGCCCAGACGTGTTACGCCCGGGCTTTTGGCTCGGGGGAGGTAAAGCCGCAATAGCGCAGCTTGCTGCTGATAAGCAAAGATCCCTGAGTCGTTACAGGGATTGGCCAGAGCCTGCTCGTTTTTTCGGGTGGGCTCTGGCTGCTTTTATCTTGGTAGTATTCAAACATGGATCATGCGAATTAGGGGCTAAGAGCTTGTTTGGAGGCCAGCCTTTTTTAGCTCAAAGGCTAGCCTCCAAACAAGCTCTAAAGAAGAAGGTGATGGTGCAATGAGAAGAATCCGGAAAGCCCAGGCTTGGCCCGTTAGGGCCTGCTCCGGCTGGCCGGAGGGCAATATCTTTGTAGAAAATCGAAGAAAACCATTGCTTGCGGCCCAGTCGCTTTCGCTGCTCACAGCTTCAGCGCCGAGGCACGGGCCGCTATCTCCAGGGCAATGCACCATTTACCGGGACTAGATACCAGCCCTACGGGCCGGGAACCAGGCTTTCGCCGTTTATGCTACAAAGATGACGGCCCGCTGGGCCGTTAGCCGGGCATTTAGCCCCTAATTCGCATGGATCATCCCGGAATTTCATTGATACCAGGTAGATGCTCAATAACAGCCCGGCCCGGGCTGCTATCTCGGGCGGCAGATACTGCTGATTTAAGTAACCATTAAAAAATGAGGTATGGCCTACCGATATATCTTTATGCTGGCATGCTGCCTGATCTGTTCCTTTGCGGCTGCCCAGCTGGATTCCCTGGAGTTTTATGCCCATCGCGGGATCAACAATGCGAATTACTTTGCCGAGGACACCTACCTTTCCAGAGGGGCGGCGGAGAAAAGGGTTGAAGGCAGCCTTTTTCTGGAAGCGCAGTGGCAGGAAGCCCGGATACTTACGCCTCAGAATGAAGTAGTGGCCGCAAGGGCGCGGTACCGGATATATGATGAGGAAATGCAGGTGCTTGGCGCAAATAACGAAGTGCTGGCGCTCTATCCGGCCAAAGTCAGGGCCGTTGCGATCGGAAGGCAGGTATTCGTGCCTCTCGAATACCAGGACAAGCAAGGCGGCGCTACAACAGGATTCTTCCAATTGCTGGTAGAAGGGGAGGCCAGCCTGTTATTGCGCAGGGAGATGGAACTGGTTCACGGCGATTACAATCCCGCTCTGAACATCGGCGACCGCAACGACCACTTCGAGGCCAGAGAAACCTACTACTATCGCTATCAAAAAGGCAAGCTCCAATTGCTTCGGTTGAATAAAAAAGCAGTGCTCGATGCACTCGGCCGCAGAAAAAAGGCAGTGGCCGAATATGCCAGGGCGAGTAATTTGGGCTTTCGGAAACAGGAGGAGATAGTGGCCTTGTTCCAGTTTTACAACCGCAGTTAATGATCATGGCCTCATGATTGCACCGTTGCAGTTACCCTGACAATGGAACCATGAGGCCATGAATACTCACCAGGCCGGTATGATGTTCAAGCCGAAAGTGCCATCACCCAGCCCCATTTCCTTACTAAACGGGAAGGCGTAATACGGCTCCAGTACCAAAGCTCCGAAGAGGTTGACCCGGAGGGACACGCCTGTGCTGAAGACGGGTTTGGCCTGATAGTAGTCCGTAAGGGGGTTCCCCGTAACAGGGTCGAGGATGGGGTTGCCCTCACTGTCGAGCCGGTAGATCGGCCCGTTGAACTGGTCGAAAGTGAACCAGGCTATGCCCGCATCGGCAAAGACGGCCAGTTCGGTGAAGAAAATGCCGGATTTGATCAACGCCAGCTTTTCGGGCCCGCTGAATGGCAGCCTGGCCTCAAAGTTGGACACCAGCATTTTGCTGCCGAACAGCTCGTCAAAATTGCGGCCGTTGTTCTCCAGGAATTTGCCGGCGCTGCTTGTATTGTAGCCCCTGACATACCAGGAGCTTCCGACAAACATGGGATAAAGGTCGTCGCCGCCCTTGCCGTAACGCCCGTAGTGCAAGATGCGGAAGGCTAAGCCGAAAGGTTTGAAAAACTCATATTTGCGGTAATCGGCAGTAAGGGAGGTGAAGTTGAATTCGCCGAAATACTGGTCGACACCAAGGCGGAAGCGGCTTCCCGCCAGCGGGCCAACGACCCCGAAAGAGGCCTTGTCGCCAACTAATGCGCCGCCTGTATTCCACAGGTTGAAGCCACGCGGGCTATCCAGCTTATCCCGTTTTTGGCCGATGACGTTACCGACATATTGCCCGTCGGTCTCATAGTAATTGACGTACTGGTCGAGCCGGGAACTATAGCGCGAATAGGAGGCGCTGCCCTCCACCCTCAGCGTGGTGGAAAAAGGATAAAAAGCAAAGGCGCTGAGGCGGTCTTCGAAGATGCGTTGCACGTAGAAGGTATCGGCCAGGGCCAGATATGTGCCGCCGCTGATGTCGAGGGTTTCAAAGCCCGTACCGCCGAAGGCGTAACTACGGAAGGGGATATGCGAAAGCGAACCGCCCCAATTGATCCGCTTGTCGCGGTTGATATAAGCTGCGGCGCCTCCGAAGTCCGTGATCTCACCGTTCAGTGCGAGGCTGGTGTATAGCTGATTACTGCCCAGCATATCGCTGAACAACATATCGACGCCACCGGCTACACCGGTCTGGGTGCCGAAGGTGTTGCTGGTGCCGACGCCGACGCCGGCGCTCCCTCCTACATAGTCGAGCTGGAACTTGGGTTTATAGTCTATCGTAGTCAGGCTGGTATCTGCTATTTCCGCTTCGGGCAAGGCATCTTTGAGCTGTTGGTCGACCAGTACGGGAGCTTTGTCGTTCACTCTGGGCAGGGTAGCCGCAGCAAAATCGACGGCTGTGGGGGCCACTTCTTTGTGAAGGAAAT
The DNA here is from genome assembly GCA_020636255.1 of Lewinellaceae bacterium. Taxonomy (GTDB): domain Bacteria; phylum Bacteroidota; class Bacteroidia; order Chitinophagales; family Saprospiraceae; genus JACJYE01. The sequence goes on along the minus strand of JACJYE010000014.1, from coordinate 196,107 downwards.
CTTTGGGGTTCGCCCGGTAGATGTTGTAGTCGTTTTTGGAGAAATAGGTATACAGCAGGTTGTCGCGACGGCGGTCGATGCTGATAGCTGGGGCGTAGGGCGTAATGCCGCTTACGCCGGTGAGAATGTCGGTCAGCTGGTATACCTTGCCGGTAGCTGTTTCATACTGGTAGATGTTGCGGAAGCCATCGCGGTTGGAGAGGAAAATGATGTTGCCCGCAGTATCCAGCACCGGGTTGAGGTTGTCGGCGCCGGGGAAGATATCGATGTTCTCGATCTGACGGCTGGACAGATCCATTTTAGCGAGGTTGAATACCCATTTGCCGTTGGTGCGGCCCCGTTCGCGGCTCAGCTGGTCGGTAGAGAAAACGAGATAACTGCCGTCATCGCTCCAGTGCGGAAGCAGTTCAGAGTAGGCGTTATTTGTCAGTTGTTCAACGGAGCCCGTTCGGATGTTGATGGCGTAGAGGTCCGTCTGGCCTTCTACCAGGCCGCTTACGACGATCGTTTTACCATCGGGCGACCAGGCGGGGTTGCTGAAGGCCTGCACGCCTTTGATGGGCAGTTCCCTGACGGTTTTTCCGGATTCCACGTCGTTGATGACCAGGATGTTGTGGCCCTTACTGAAAGCGGTGAAGGCAAACTGCTTACTATCGGGCGACCAGGAGCCTGCGGATTCGATGTAATCGAAGTCGTCGATATGGCCGTTCTTGCGGCTGCTGGCCACCTTGCGGATGACCTTACCCGTCCGGGCGTCGGCCAGGTAGAGGTCAATGGAGAAGATATCCTTTTCCGACAGGAAGATGGCGTAACGGCCATTAGGGCTGATCTGCGGGGCGATGTTGATCTGTCCGGCGTTATTTTCTCCGAGCAGTTGCTTACCCACCAGGCGGTCTTCCGTGGCGTTGAGGAATTGGCCAAAATGCCGTTTCAGCGATTGTTCCCAGAGCGTCGAGAGGTTTTTGCTGCTCATGCCCAGCTCCTGCATGCAGGCCTGTTCGAAGCCGTATTTGGCCGTAGCTATGAAAAAGGGCCGGATGATCTGGTCCCCTTTAAGGCCAGTGAGGAAGGCCCAGAATGCCTGCCCGTAGCGGTAGGGGAAGTATTTGGGGTTGTCCAGGCCCTTGATGCTGGGCACGTCATCGTTCAGCACCGCATCGCGCATCCACATCGCGGTATGGGCGTCGACACTGCCGATGGAGAGGTATTCTGCCAGGCCCTCAACCAGCCATAGGGGCAGGTTGCTGAGGCTTTGAAGCGAGGTGGAATCGCCGTTGATGATGAGGTCGTACTGGAAGGCGTGTACCAATTCGTGGCCCAGGACGTGGTTGGTTTGCTGGGCCGACATAGCGAAAGGCATCACCACGCGGTTCTTCAGGGCTTCGGTCACCCCTCCGGTACCCACGCCTATACTGCCCATGATGGCATTGGTCTGCTGGAAATCAGCATGGTCGTTGTACAGGATGATGGGGTTTCGCACTTTGATGGTGTCGTCCAGGATGCGCTGGTGCAGGTTGTACCATTGCTCGGCTTCCTTGGCGAATTCCTTCAGCCTTTCGGGGTTGTCGAGGTATTGATAGATCTCAAAGTGGGGCGATTGATATACCTCGAAATCGAAAGTTTCATAATTGGCTTTATTGCGGCCAAAATATTGCGCCTGCAGGCCCGATGTGGCCAAAACCAGTAGCAGGAGCGTGGCGGCAAGGGTTATTATTCTCATAATTTTCACAATTTAGCGGTCAGGAGAAGGTAAGCGTAAACGCTTAGCTTACAGTTATTTTAACACATGTTGAAGGCGCAAAGGTCGTTTTGCATTGTTCTTTTCCAGTTAAATTTTCCTTAAACCATTTTTTTCATACAAACTGCCGACAAAGTGGGTGTTTGCACCCAACATTTGAGAAAGATTGTGCCGTCTTAATTACTTTTGGGGTATTCGATTTTCAAAAAGCGTAGTATGGAAACGATAAGGACACCCCTGATCCTCCTGGCATTTTTTATACTCAGCACTTTTACGGCCATGGCACAATTGTCAAAACTCATCCTCCCCTTTGACCGCGACAACAATACGACGGCCACATATTTTGAGGCCATATCATTTTATCAGGCTTTGGCTGAGCAGTACCCGAAGCAAGTCCGGTTCAGTGAGCTTGGGGAAACGGATAGCGGTTTCCCGCTGCACCAGGCCGTCCTGTCCGTTGACGGCACTTTCAGCCCTGAGGCGGCTCATGCTGCCGGGCATCAGGTATTGTTCATCAATAACGGCATCCACCCCGGGGAGCCCTGCGGCGTCGATGCCAGCATGATCTTTCTGCGCAGCCAGCTACAGGACGCTGAGAAGCTGTCTGCACTTCAGGGGCTGGTCATCGTCGTCATTCCTTTTTACAATATAGGCGGGGGCCTGAACCGGGGCCCTTACAGCCGGGCCAACCAGAATGGCCCCCAAGCCTACGGATTCCGGGGCAATGCCCGCAACCTCGACCTCAACCGCGATTTTATCAAATGCGATTCCCGTAACGCCCGGGCCTTCAACCAGGCTTTCGCGCGCTGGCAACCCGATGTTTTTATCGATACCCATACCTCTAACGGCGCCGACTATACCTACACCATGACGCTGATCCCCACTCAGAGCGACAAGCTCGCCCCGCCTCTGGCGGCATATCTCGACGGCCAGTTGTTGCCGCGCCTGTACAGCGATATGAAGGCGGAAGGATGGGAAATGACGCCGTACGTGTATGCCCGGGAGACGCCCGACGAAGGCATTGCCGCTTTTCTCGACCTGCCCCGCTATTCTTCCGGTTATGCGGCCCTGCACCACTGCATCGGGTTTATGCCCGAAACCCACATGCTGAAACCCTACGCAAGCCGGGTGAACAGCACCTGCGCTTTTATCGGGTGCGTAGCCCGGGCCATGCAGGCCGGCCGGCCTGCGCTGCAGGAAGCACGGAAACAGGCGCTGGCGCAAACGGCCGCACAAGATACTTTCAGCCTCAACTGGTCGCTCAGCTCCGTGGCGGACAGCATCGTTTTTAAGGGGTATGAAGCAAAGTACAAACCAAGCGAGGTATCCGGCCTGAGCCGCCTGTATTACGACCGTAGCTCGCCTTATGAAAAGGACATCCCTTATTTCAGAACATACCGCCCTGCCGCCAGCGTGCGTAAACCTATCGCTTACCTCATTCCTCAGGCCTATGCCGAGGTGGTGGAGCGGCTGCAATGGAATGGCGTCACGGCCCTGCGCCTGGCGGAGGATGTAGAAGCTGAGCTCGATTTCTATTACATCGACGACTACAAAACGGTAGATTCGCCTTACGAGGGGCATTACCTGCACCATAGTGTCAGGACGAGCACCAGGCATCTGCGGCGCCTGTTCAGAAAAGGAGATTATGTGGTATTCGCCAACCAGCCATCCAACCGGTACATCGTGGAAACCCTGGAACCCGAAGGCGCCGATTCTTTCTTCGCCTGGAACTTTTTCGACGGCATCCTGATGCAGAAGGAGTATTTTTCGGCCTATGTGTTCGAAGACCTCGCTGCGGAAATGCTGCGCAATGACCCGGAGTTAAAAAAAGAGCTGGAGCAAAAAAAGGAGGCTGACGAGCATTTCGCCCAGTCGGCCAGGGCGCAGCTCAATTTCATCTACGAGCATTCGCCATATTATGAGCCGACTTACCGCCTCTATCCGGTAGGGCGCCTGATGGAGCCTCTGGGCTTGCCCCTGGCCGGGCAGGAATAGCGCCCTGTAGCGCGCCCAATGCCTTGATATTGCTAGAATATTCCTATTTTCGGGCAGCTTTTCAAGCTGTCGATTATATAACCAAATAAATCCTTTCCCAAATGATAAGATTTGCGATCATCACTCTGGCTATCCTGGGCATAAGCAGTATGGCCCCGGCCCAGAAAGACATCACATTGGAGGAGATATGGAAAGAGTATGCATTTTCGTCCAAATCCGTACCAGGTTTTAATTTCCTGAACGATGGAAAACATTACACCAGGCTGGAAGACAACAAGATACAGCAGTACGGCCTCGCTACCGGCGAACAGGTGTCCACCGTTCTGGACCCTTCCACCATATCGGGTTTTTCGGCCCGTATCGAAGGTTATACTTTCAGTGAAGACGAGAGCAGAATATTGGTAGAAACCGAATCGGAGCAGATCTACCGCCGGTCCAGCCGTGCCAGTTTTTACGTCTATGACCGCAAAGCGGGAACCATGACGGCGCTGTACCCCGAAGGCAAACAGCAGTACGCCACGTTCAACCCCCAGGCCGATAAGGTGGCCTTTGTGCACGACAACAACCTGTACTTTAAAGACCTGGCCAACGACAAGGTAGTTTCCATCACTAAAGATGGTGAACACAACAAGGTCATCTATGGCGCTACCGATTGGGTTTACGAAGAAGAATTAGGTTTCGCCCGCGCCTTTGAGTGGTCGCCCGACGGCATGCGCCTTGGCTTTTACCGCTTTGATGAAAGCGAAGTAAAAGAATTTACATATACCAACTACCGCGATGAGCTGTATCCGGAATACGTTACGTTCAAATACCCCAAGGTAGGGGAGCAGAACTCCAAAGTCGACGTATTTATCTACGACCTGCGGATGGGTAAATCACTGCCTGTTGTGCTGGGGCAGGACAAGGACATCTATATACCGCGCATCAAATGGACGGCCGGCTCCGACAAGCTCTGCGTCATGCGATTGAACCGCCACCAGAACCACATCGAGCTTTTGCTGGCCGACCCGCGCAGCGGCGAGACGAGCCTGCTGCTGGAAGAGAAGAACAAATACTACATTTCCGAAGAGGTGCTGGACAACCTCATCTTCCTGAAGAACGGCAAGCAGTTTATATGGGCCAGTGAGCAGGACGGCTGGAACCACATCTACCTCTACGATATGAAAGGCAGGCAGGTAGAGCAGGTGACCAAAGGCAAATGGGAGGTAACGAGCCTGTACGGTGTGGACGAGAAAGCCGGGCGCATCTATTATCAGGCCGCCGAAAATTCGCCGATGGAGCGCCAGGTGTATAGCATCGGCCTGGATGGTAAAGGCAAGCAGGCCCTTGCAGGGGAGTCGGGGTGGAATAGCGCGCAGTTCAGCAGTACCTTCGACTATTACGTCGTCTCGCATTCTACGGCCAATAAGCCGCCTGTGTTTACGGTGTTCGACAGCAAAGGACGGAGTCTGCGCGTCATTGAGGAAAATGCAGCCCTGAAAAAGAAAATGCTGGATTACGAGGTACAACCTGTAGCGTTCTTCAATTTCAAGACCAGTGAAGGCGTGGCCCTCAATGGCTGGATGATCAAACCCCAGGGTTTCAAGGAGAACAGGCAGTACCCGGTTTTCATGTTCGTTTACGGCGGGCCCGGCAGCCAGCAGGTGACGGATAGCTGGAAGGGCCTCAACTACTGGTGGTTCCAGATGCTGGCCCAGAAAGGGTACCTGGTGGCTTGTGTCGACAACCGCGGTACCGGCGGCAGGGGAGAAGAATTCAAGAAAATGACCTACCAACAACTCGGGCACTATGAGACGATCGACCAGATCGAGGCGGCGAAATACCTGGGTAGCCTCAAGTATACGGACCCCGCCCGCATCGGCATCTTCGGCTGGAGTTATGGCGGTTATATGTCTTCGCTTTGCATCCTGAAGGGCAACGACGTTTTCAAAGCGGCCATTGCCGTAGCGCCGGTCACCAACTGGAAGTGGTACGACACGATCTATACCGAGCGCTATATGCGTACCGAAAAGGAGAATGAAAAAGGCTACCACGACAATTCGCCGGTGTATTTTGCCGACCGGTTGAAAGGTGCGTACCTGATCGTGCACGGACTGGGTGACGACAACGTGCATTTTCAGAACACCGCCGAGATGGCCAATGCCCTGATCGCCGCCAACAAGCAATACGAAACGTATTTCTACCCGAACCGCAACCACGGCATATATGGCGGCAACGCCCGCCTGCACCTCTACACCAAGATGACCAACTTCCTGGACGCCAGCCTGAAGCCTGCCGGCAAGGACGGCCGCGAGCCGGAACAGCCGCCTATGAAACAGCGGCTGCAGAAGGCGCCCATGGGGGAGAAGATGCCCGTTAATAAACAATCGTCGAAAGAATAACATCCCTTAGAGATGATCATCACAACCATAGACTACATCCCGGGCCGCGAGATCGCCGAGGTGATCGATATTGCTCGTGGAAGCACCGTACGTGCCCGGAACCTCGGGCGCGATATCTTCGCCGGCCTGAAGAACCTTGTCGGGGGAGAGATAGAAGAATACACCAGCCTGATGGCCGACGCCCGCGAGCAGGCCATTGAGCGCATGGTAGCAGACGCGGAAGTGCTGGGCGCCGATGCGGTGTTGAACGTGCGCTTCACCACGTCGGCGGTTATGCAGGGCGCTTCCGAGATACTGGCTTACGGCACGGCCGTAAAGCTGAAGTAAGGAGCGTTGAACTAATTTCTTTTTTTGCAGGTTAGCATGGAAGCCGGGCCAGGAGGACGCCCTGGGCCGGCGCTCATTGGCTTATGTCAAAGCGACAATAGATCTATGGCAGCAAAGAAAAAGGCAGAACACGACATCGAGATCGCTAACCGGAAAGCGAATTTCGAATACCATTTTATAGAAACCTTCGAAGCCGGCCTGGTGTTGACGGGCACGGAGATAAAATCCGTGCGGCGCGGTAACGCCAACCTGCGCGACGCCTATTGTTACTTCAAAAAGGGGGAGTTATATGTAAAAAGCCTGTTCATCGCCGAATATTCCTTCGGCAATATCTTTAACCACGAGCCTCGCCGTACCCGCAAACTGCTTCTAAAGCGCACCCAATTGCGCAAGCTGGAAAAACAGGCTAAAGAAAGAGGGTTTACCATCGTGCCGGTTCGCCTGTACGTTACAGAGCGCGGTTTTGCCAAGCTTGAGATCGCGCTGTCGCAGGGCAAAAAGTCCTATGACAAGCGCGAATCCATCAAGGCGAAGGATACGAAGCGGGACCTCGACCGCATGAAGAAACTATACCGCTAAGAGGCCAGCATATCATATTTTCTCACCACCCTTGCCACATTAAAGATCTACGGCAATAGCAGGGGAGGCTCAGCCCGCAGCGCTGCCTTGCGCCATTGACAAAAATCATCGTGCCCGGATGCCGTTTATCTGTGCCCCGCCCTTCTATATTGCCTACATTTCGCCCCGAAAGCAGTGAGCTCTTAAGCTGCTGCTATGCATGATAATTTTTTCTGTACATACAACATGCTCCATGGAAAAAATAGCTAAAAAAAAGGAAGCGCTTCGTTACGCTGCCCTGGAATACCATGAAGGCGCACGCCCCGGAAAGATCGAGGTGGTGCCCACAAAACCCTTTTCTTCACAGTACGACCTGTCGCTGGCCTATACCCCCGGCGTTGCCGAGCCATGCCTGGAGATCTACGAGAACCCGGCCACAGCGCGTAAATATACGGCCAAAGGCAACCTCGTCGCAGTGGTCAGCAACGGCACCGCTGTGCTGGGGCTGGGCAACATCGGTGCATTGGCCGGCAAGCCGGTCATGGAAGGCAAGGGCATCCTCTTCAAACGCTTCGCCGATATCGATGTTTTCGATATCGAACTTGATACGGAAGACCCCGACGCCATCATCAATACCGTTCGCTACCTGGCGCCTACTTTCGGAGGGATCAACCTGGAAGACATCAAAGCGCCCGAATGCTTTTATATCGAAGAGACGCTGAAGGATATACTGGATATTCCTGTTTTTCACGACGACCAGCACGGCACGGCTATTATTTCAGGCGCGGCGCTGCTCAACGCAGTGGAACTGGCCGGCAAGAAAATGGAAAACCTGAAAACGGTCATCTCCGGCGCCGGCGCGGCAGGTATTGCCTGTGCTAATTTCTATATCACACTGGGGGTGAAACCCGAAAACATCCTCATGACCGACAGCAAGGGCGTATTGTGGAAAGGCAGGGGTGATGAAGGCCGCAACCGCTACAAGGACAGGTTCTTCCGGGAAACGGATGCCCGTACGCTGGAAGACGCCGTCAGAGGTGCAGACTTTTTCGCAGGTTTGTCTTTGGCCGGCCTGTTGACACAGGACATGGTGCGCAGCATGGCCGACAAGCCCATCATCTTTGCCATGGCTAACCCCGACCCGGAGATCACTTTCCCCGACGCCCGGGAAGCCAGCCCCGATGCTATAGTTGCTACAGGGCGGAGCGATTATCCCAATCAGGTGAACAACGTGCTGGGATTCCCGTTCATCTTCCGCGGCGCGCTCGACACGGAGGCCATGTCCATCAATGAAGAGATGAAGCTGGCCGCCGCTTATTCGCTGTCCCGCCTGGCCAAGGAAGAAGTGCCGGAGTCCGTTAAGCGGGCCTACGCCGACCCCAACCTGAAATTCGGCCCTGATTATATCATTCCCAAACCTTTTGACGCCCGGGTATTGGTGGAAACCTCTTCCGCCGTGGCCGAGGCAGCCATTCGTTCGGGGGTTGCCCGCAACATCATCGACATCGAATCGTACCGCGAGCACCTGAGGGAAAAGATCGACTGGTCGCGCGATATTATGCGGAAGATCTTCGCCCAGGCCCGCCGCAATCCCAAGCGGATCGTTTTTCCGGAAGGCGACCACCCCAGCATCATCTGGGCCGCCAGTGAGATGGTCCGTGAAGGGATTGGCCAGCCGATCCTGCTTGCCAAGAGCAAAGAAGAGCTGTTGGCTAAATTCGAAGAGATGAACCACGACCCGGAGGGGATCGAAATAATCGAACCCAAAAATTACCCCTACCGGGATCGCTACATGCAGTCGTATTACGGCCTGCGGCAACGCAAAGGCGTATCACAGAGCCGAGCCGCCCTCGATATGCGCAACTACCTCTATTTTGGTGCTATGATGCTGCGCGAAGGCCAGGCTGACGCCATGATGGCCGGCCTTACGGTCAACTACCCCGATGTGCTGACACCTGCCATGCAGATCATCGGGCCGCGGCCGGGGGGCAACCTCATCGCGGGCATGTATATGCTGGAACAGGACCACAAGCTGTACTTCCTGGCCGACTGTATCGTCAATCCCAACCCTGGAGCCGAAGAACTGGCTGAGATCGCTCTGATGGCCGCCGAACAGGTGGAGATCCTGCAGATGGAACCCCGGATCGCTATGCTGTCCTTCTCCAACTTCGGTTCTGTGCGCTTGCCGGAAACCGAAAAAGTGGCGCGGGCGGTAGATGCCGTCCTGGAAAGGAGGCCTGACCTGGTGGTCGACGGCCCCATGCAGGCAGATGTTGCGCTCGACCAGGATTTCCTAAGGGAACACTTCCCCTTCTCCAAATTGTCTAAGCGCCCCAATATATTGATATTCCCCAACCTCGATGCCGGCAATACCAGCCTCAAACTGGTGCGCAAACTAAGCAATGCGCACTACATTGGCCCTATCCTGCTCGGGTTGGATAAACCGCTGCACCTCATGATCCGCGGGACGGATGTGAACAATATCATCAACATGGCAGCTATTGCCTGTGTGGATGCGCAGTATCAGGATAAGCCATAAGAGCTTGTTTGGTGGCCGCTTTTGGAGTAGCCTCAAGCGTGAAGCAGTGTAACCGTGCAACCATGAGCCCTCATCCCTACAGGTCCCAAAACGAGCGGGGACGTTGTAACAGGGAGAGGGTGTCGCGCAGCGTGGCCCGGAAGTAAGCTGTTATGACGATGCCGAAGGGGGCCAGAGCCCATAGGCCCCATGTGTACAACCCCAGGGGAAGCAACAGCGCCAGAAGCAGGTATGCCCAGATGAAAGGGTGGCGCTGTTTGTAGTCAAAGGCAATGGCCAATTGCAGGGCGCTGCCGGCCTGCCATAGGCCAAGCAGGGCAAGGGAAGCCACCCATAAGCTCCGGCTCAGGCCGGGCAAGATAACGGCCAGTAACCCGGCCAACAGGATGAGCTGCACGAGGAGGTCTATTTTCATCCGTTTGATGCTGATCATAGCGGGTGTATTTATGCGTGAGACAGATTAATTGGATGTCATAAGCAGTGTTCAAAAAATCGCCGAACTGATTTTTTGAGTATTCCTTACCCGTTCCTGCTGGCGCCCTCCCTGTTCTTCGACGGAAGCGCGGAAGTCGCGATAAGTGCGGTGGAAATACCAGAAGGCGCCGATAGCCGGCGGGGCCACTGCCAGTATACTCCAGGCCTTGTTCAGGCCGGCAGGGTAAAAGGGGAGCTGTTCGAGATGAGGCGCCACATAGGAGCCAAGATATAAAAAGAAGAGGTAAGCTGATGCCGAGATAAAGTAATTGAGGTGCACCTTCGAAGGCATGCCCAGCCCCTTGAGCAGAGCGCTGATCAATTGCCAGGCGCCGAGCGGGATGGCGATGAGCATTGGAATGATAATGGTAGGAGAAAGGATCAGAGCGGCTCCCAGTAAAGTGCCCTGTACGGCCAGGTCGATGGTGAAGAGCGTTCTTTGCATGGCTTTGGGTTTTGACAGCAAGGTAAAAGGTTTTTTCTAAAGTTTCAATATTTTTTGAAAAATTTGAATAATTCTGTTTGGCCTCCTTTTTTCTTCACTTAGAAACGATCATAATCTCCAGCGGAGCACTGTACTTAATTGAGTTGTTTAGCGGCCCTGTGTTTGGAAAATCAGCGCCTGGCCGTTTATTTTGCCGAAAAACGACATGCCGATAACACCTGAGCAAACCGGCCGGCTGATCCGCGAGCGCCGGGCTGTTTTCCCCAACACATTCATTGACAAGCCCATACCAGACGAGATCATCTGGGATATCCTGGAGAATGCCAACTGGGCGCCTACCCACAAGCGCACAGAGCCCTGGCGGTTCATCGTTTTCAGGGGCAAGGCGCTTGAGCGCCTGGGGCAATATCTGGCAGCCTGGTATCAGGCCAATACGCCACCCGAATTATTTTCCGATAAGAAGTATGCCAAGACGTTGAACAACCCCGTGCGGTCCTCCTGCGTGATCGCCATCTGCATGCAGCGCGACCTGGAGGAGCGCCTTCCGGAATGGGAGGAAATGGCTGCCGTGTCCTGTGCCGTACAGAACATGTGGCTGAGTTGCACGGCCTATGGGATAGGCAGTTACTGGAGTACGCCCCGCTCCATTCTGGAGGCGGGAGAATTCCTGGGCCTGGGCCCGGGAGAGCGATGCCTGGGGCTGTTTTACATGGGGTACCACGATATGCCCGAGTTGCCGGGCAAACGAGGGAATATTCGGGAGAAAGTTCGTTGGATTTTGGAATGAGTGATTAAGATATATAGCTTTATATATATTTTTACCAGGAGCTTGTTTTCATAAGCTGATGATAACCTTGGACAAAAGGCAAAATAGCGTTAGCTTTGCCCCCCGAAATGAAAAACCATAACAGGGCTTCACTGCACTGATGGTGAGGCCTTTAGCCTTAACGTAAACCTTCTATTAAACGTAAGTAATTATGGGTCAGTCTATTACATTAATCATCCCTTTGTTCGGCCTGTTGGCGCTGCTCTACACTTTCTGGCGCACGTCCTGGGTATCGAAAAAAGAGGTAGGCACGGAGCGCATGGCCCGGATCGCCAAAAATATCTCTGAAGGGGCTATGGCCTTTCTGAAGGCGGAGTACCGCGTACTGGCAGTTTTCGTTCTGGCAGTGGCCATATTGCTCGCCATCAGCGGCAGTTCTGAAGAAACCTCTTCGCCGCTCATTGCACTGTCATTTGTCACCGGAGCCGTTTGTTCGGCCCTTGCCGGTTTCATTGGCATGCGGGTGGCAACCAAGGCGAACGTACGCACCACCAATGCCGCCCGTACCAGCCTGGGCGCAGCCCTGGAAGTGGCCTTTGCCGGCGGCTCGGTGATGGGCCTCGGCGTGGTCGGCCTCGGCGTACTGGGCCTTGGCGCCCTCTTCCTGGTCTATACCAACATGGGTTGGGACATCAACAAAGTCATCACCGTTATCACCGGCTTCTCCTTTGGCGCCTCTTCTATCGCCCTGTTCGCACGCGTAGGCGGCGGTATCTACACCAAAGCTGCCGACGTAGGCGCCGACCTCGTCGGTAAGGTGGAGGCCGGCATTCCGGAAGACCACCCGCTCAACCCCGCAACCATTGCCGACAACGTGGGCGACAATGTGGGCGACGTAGCGGGCATGGGCGCCGACCTTTTCGAATCCTATGTAGGTTCTATCATCGGTACCATGGTGCTGGGCGCTGCCTTCATTGGCGCAACGGGTTTTGAGGCCGGCAACGAGTTCGGCGGCCTCAACGCGGTACTGCTGCCCCTGGTGCTGGCAGGCGTGGGCATTGTCACTTCCATCCTGGGCACTTTCTTCGTGCGCGTCAAGGAAGGCGGCAACCCGCAGAAAGCCCTTAACGTAGGTGAGTTCGGCTCTTCCATCGTTATGATCATCCTGTCCTACTTTATCATCACCTGGATGCTTCCGGGCCATTGGACTTATGAGGACCACCTCTACCGCGATGCTGCCGGTGTGCCGACCCTGCGCGAGTTGTCTGCCAACGGCATCTTCTTCGCCACGATCATCGGCCTGGTCGCCGGCCTGCTCATCGGTATGGTCACGGAGTACTTCACCGGTACGGGTACCCTTCCGGTGCGCACTATCGTGAAGCAATCGGGTACGGGCGTAGCGACCAATATCATCGCCGGCCTGGGTATGGGCATGATCTCGACGGCTATCCCCATCATCATCATTGCAGCTTCCATCATCGGGGCCTTCTATTTTGGCGGCCTGTACGGCATCGCTATTGCGGCTGTGGGCATGCTTTCCAACACAGGTATCCAACTTGCCGTTGACGCCTATGGCCCCATTTCCGACAATGCCGGCGGTATTGCCGAGATGGGCGAGCTGCCCAAAGAAGTACGCGGCCGCACCGACAAGCTGGATGCCGTAGGCAACACCACGGCGGCTATCGGTAAAGGCTTCGCTATCGGTTCTGCAGCTCTGACGGCACTGGCCCTGTTCGGCGCCTTTATGACTACGGCCAAGATCACGTCGATCGACGTATCCAAGCCGACGGTTATGGCGGGCCTCTTCCTCGGCGCTATGCTGCCCATGTTGTTCTCAGCACTGGCGATGCAGGCCGTTGGCCGCGCTGCCATGTCCATGATCAAAGAAGTACGCCGGCAATTCGCCGACATCCCGGCCCTCAAAGCGGCGCTCGAGGCGATGCGCCGCAACGACGGCAAAGAGGTGGAAGAATGGAGCGAAGCGGACCGCAGCATCTTCGAAGCAGCGGATGGCAAAGCGGAATACGGGAAGTGCGTGGAGATCTCCACCAAAGCGGCTATCCGCGAGATGGTGATCCCCGGCCTGTTGGCCGTTACGGCTCCCGTACTCGTCGGTTTCCTCGGCGGCGCCGAGATGCTCGGCGGCCTGCTGGCCGGTGTTACCGTTTCAGGTGTGCTGATGGCCATCTTCCAATCCAACGCCGGTGGCGCCTGGGATAATGCCAAGAAGATGTTTGAAGCAGGCGTAGAGATCGATGGCCAGACCTATTACAAAGGCTCCGACCCTCACAAGGCGGCCGTCGTTGGCGATACCGTTGGCGACCCCTTCAAAGATACCTCGGGCCCTTCGCTGAACATCCTGCTCAAGCTGATGTCGGTGGTGGCATTGGTGATCGCTCCTTTGCTTTAAGGAATCCTCAACGAATAAGTTGCGGGCTTCGGTGGCCGGGCGAAGGCCCAAAGCCACTGGAATAGCTGGAGGACAAGCCTGATCGCCGAAATACAAAGCGGCAAATTATCTTTTGAACACAGCCTGCTAAGGAGCAGGTTCAGCCTTATAGCGACGACGCCCTGCCGGTTTGCCGGCAGGGCGTCGCTCGTTTGGGCAGGCTTTGTTATTGATACGTTAAAAAAACGCCGGCGCCGGGGCCTGTGCTCAACAATTTTGTTAATAAAAAAGTATATTTATCGTTTAGTACTCGTTATTGAATTTAGAAAGCGATGAATTTTTTAAAATTCCAATATCTATGAAGTTTAGAGGCCCGATCTTTTTTTCAATCCTGATCATCGGTCTGCTGGTAGCAGCCTATTATCCGAAGGCCGAAGATTCACAAAAGGAAGCTGTTCTGTTACAGACGATACTCAATGGCTTTGGCCAGCTGCACTACCGGCCCAAGCCTGTTGACGATGATTTTTCCAAAGAGGTTTACGACCTGTATCTCGACCGCCTCGACGGTGGGCACCGATTCCTGACCCAAAAAGATATGGATCAGCTACAGGCCTACCAACTGGAACTGGACGACGAGGCCCGAGCCGGCAACTTCGAGTTTTTTGACCGGTCGATGGCGCTGCTTGATGCCGCTACTCAAAAAGTAAGGGGCTATTACCGCGAGGCCCTGGCACAGCCTTTCGATTATACAGTCGATGAGAGCTTTGAACTGGATGGTGAAAAAAGAGGATACGCCAAAGACGATGCGGCCCTGAAGGAGTTCTGGCATAAATACGCCAAATATCAAACCCTGCAGCGCCTGTCTGATAAGCTGCAGGAACAAAAGGAAGAGAAAGGGGAAGAGGTGAAAGCCAAAAGCTTTGAGCAACTCGAGCAGGATGCCCGGGAAGGCGCATTGAAGTACTTCGACGACTGGTTCACCCGTTTGGGTAAGCTGAAGCGCGAAGACCGCCTGAGCATTTATTTAAATGCCATTACCCAGATCTTCGACCCGCACTCTGAATACCTTCAGCCTATTGAAAAGGAAAATTTCGACATTAACTTCTCCGGGCGGCTGGAAGGCATCGGAGCAAGCCTGCTGTCCGAAGGCGACTATACCAAAGTGGCCCGGGTTATCGTTGGGGGCCCGGCCTGGAAGCAAAAAGAGCTTGCTGAAGATGACATCATCCTGAAAGTGAAGCAGGAAAGTGAGAAAGACCCCGTCGATATCACAGGTATGGTGCTCAACGATGTGGTACAGCTCATTCGCGGTAAAAAGGATACCAAAGTGACCCTGACCATTAAGAAAGTGGATGGCACGGTCAAGGATATAACCATCGTACGCGATGTGGTGATCGTGGACGAGCAGTTTGCCAAATCGCTCATCCTCGGTGGCGACAAGCCTGATGAAAAAGTCGGTTATATCTACCTGCCGGGCTTCTATGCCGATTTCGAGAATAGCAACGGCCGGTTCTGCTCTAAGGACGTGGCAAACGAGATTGCCAAGCTTGAGGCCGAGAACGTCAAAGGCATCATCCTCGACCTGCGCTATAATGGTGGTGGAGCGCTGAATGACGCCGTGAAAATGACGGGGTTCTTCATCGAATCCGGCCCCATTGTGCAACTTAAATCACGGGACCGTTCGGCAGAGGTGCTTCGCGATGTGGACCCCAGGGTGCAGTATGACGGGCCCCTCATCGTGATGGTGAATTCCTACAGCGCCTCGGCCTCTGAGATCCTGGCGGCTGCCCTCCAGGATTACGGGCGGGCCGTTATCGTGGGTAGTACTTCTACTTTCGGCAAAGGCACCGCTCAGAACTTTGTCGACCTCGACCGTACGATCCGTGGCTTTAACGAACTGAAGCCTCTGGGCGATATCAAGATCACTACCCAGAAATTCTACCGCATCAATGGCGGCTCCACGCAATTGAAAGGAGTGATACCGGATATCGTTCTTCCCGATAACTTCTATTACATCAAAACCGGTGAACGCGACCGCGAGTATGCCATGGAGTGGACGGAGATCGAGCCGGTCAACTACAGTCAGAACGTGTTCAGGGCCAGCCATCTGAATGAGCTCAAAAAGCTCAGCGAGGCAAGGGTGGCAAAAAGCGAGATCTTCCAGAAAATACTGGACAATGCCAAACGCCTCGAAGAACTAAGAGAAGAGTCGGAATACCCGCTGAACCTGCAGGCATACGAAAAGATAACAGAAGAGCAGGAAGCGGAATCCGCCCGCTTCGATAATATGTTCGATAAGGCCGTAAACCCGAACGTGGCCAACCTGGGCGTCGACCTGCCGGACATAAATATCGATGATTCCCGCAAGGCGCGCAACGAAGAATGGATCAAGAGCATTTCCAAGGACGTATATCTGCAGGAGACCCTGCACATCATGCACGACCTGATCGCATTGCAGTAAGCTGCAGTGCAAACGCAAAAAGGCCTTCTGCTACCTATCGGCAGGGGGCCTTTTTTTGTAGGCAGATGCCACAAATTCGTAAATTGCAGCGCTTTCAACGGAGTTGGGAACCATCAAAAGATCTCCGGCGGAGAACTTTTTTTTTAACACTATTTATAACGGAAGCGCAGAAATACAGGAAAACCGTGTTGTACCTCTCACTCGAAAATGTCTCAAAGTCCTACGGCGATAAAGTGCTGTTCCAGAACATTTCTCTGCAACTCAACAAAGGGCAGAAGGTGGCGCTGGTGGCCAAGAACGGCTCGGGGAAAACGACCTTGCTGCGCGTAGTGGCGGGGCTGGAGCCACCGGAAGGGGAAACGGCACGCGTGCTGCTCAGCCGGGACACCCGCCTCGGCTACCTGGAACAGGAACCGGACTTTTTTGAAGGGCACACCATTCTCGAAGCCGTGCTCGATTCGGACAACCCGCTTATCCAGGCTATACGCCGCTATGAGCACGCTATGCTTTTTCCCGACAATACGGCGGAGATGGAAAAGGCCATCCACCGTATGGACGACCTGAAGGCCTGGGACTTCGAGGCCCGCATCAGGGAGATCCTCACCAAACTGGAAGTCAGCGATTTCAATCAGCCGGTCAGCACCTTGTCGGGGGGGCAGAAAAAACGCCTGGCACTGGCCAAGCTGATCATCGAAGAACCGGAGTTCATCATCCTCGATGAGCCGACAAACCACCTCGACCTCGACATGATCGAATGGCTGGAGGAATACCTCAGCCAGCCCAACCTCACCTTCCTCATGGTGACCCACGACCGCTACTTCCTGGAGCGCGTCTGCAACCTTATTCTGGAACTGGACAACGGGCAGGCCTATAAATATTCCGGCAACTATTCCGATTTTCTGGATAAGAAGGCAACCCGCCACGAAGTGGAGAATGCTGAGCTCGAGAAAAACCGCAAGCTCCTGAAGAGAGAACTGGAATGGGTGCGCCGCATGCCCCAGGCCCGCGGCACTAAGGCTAAAGCCCGCGTCGATGCCTTTGAAGGCCTTCAGGAGAAAATGTCCCAAAAGCGGGAATACAAGGAAGTGCAGATCGACATTCAGGGCCAGCGCCTGGGCAAGAAGATCCTGGAAGCACATAACCTTTCCAAACGGTTTGACGACAGGAAGATCGTCGAAGGGTTTTCCTATAAGTTCCAGAAATTCGAGCGTGTAGGCATCATCGGGCCCAATGGGGTGGGTAAGACTACTTTTCTGAAACTGCTCACCCAGGAACTGCGCCCCGACGGCGGGAAAGTCGTGCCCGGCGGCAATACCGTCTTTGGCTACTATACACAGGATGGGATACAGCTGAAAGACGACAAACGCGTGATCGACGTCGTTCAGGATATCGCTGAATTCATCCCCATGGAAAAAGGGCAGAAGCTGACCGCACCTCAGCTGCTGGAACGCTTTCTGTTCAGCCGCAAGCAGCAGCAGGTGTACGTATCCCAGCTCAGCGGCGGGGAGCGCCGCCGCCTCTACCTGCTCACCATCCTGATGCTCAACCCCAACTTTCTCATCCTCGACGAGCCGACCAACGACCTCGACATCATGACCCTCAACGTGCTGGAGGAATTCCTGCTCGATTTTCCCGGCTGCGTCATTATCGTCTCCCACGACCGCTATTTCATGGATAAGATCGTCAGCCACCTCTTTATCTTTGAGGGCGACGGCCAGATCCGCGATTTCAATGGCGACTACTCTGATTACCGGGAGATCCAAAAGGAACGGGAGCGGGAACAACGCCGCGTGGAGCGCGCCGAACAGCAGAAAGGGCGGCAGCAGCAACAACAAAAGCAGAGCGGCCTGAGCGAAGAAGAGCGCAAGGAGCTGAAACGCCTGGAAAGGCAGATCCTGCAGTTGGAAGAACGCAAAAAGGCCATCGAAGAAGCCTTTGATACCACAGGCCTCGAACCCGATAAGATCACCGAAATGGCCAAAGAGCTATCGGCGGTAAAGGAGGAACTGGAAGAGAAAGAGCTGCGCTGGATGGAACTGGCGGAGCTGGCGTGATCGGGGCCTCCAAACAAGCTCTTATCTGATGGCCACCTGTACTTTCCCTGTTTTTCTTCCTTTTCTGACAACCAGCGTATAGACCCCCGGCGCCAGGCCGGGAGGCAGCTCCAGCACGTCTATTCCCTGTGCCCGCAGAACGTACCTGCCCAAGGGGTCGAAGAGCGCCACCTCGTAATCCTTTCCGGCAGGGGAGAGGAATAAGCGGCTGCGGGCGGGGTTGGGGAACACCGAAACAGGCAGAGGGGCAGGCCTAACCGCTGCAGGCGTCAGAGAGGGGCGGAGTTGGCCGAAGAACAGCGCGGTATTGCCTTCGCTAACCCAGGAAGTATCGTCGAAGCTGGCCGTGAAGCCGTAAGCGCCGCCGACAAAAAGCTGCCCCTGCGGCCCGAAGTCGAGGCTGCTGGCGAGGGCCACAAAATCGGCGGGTACGCCGACGAGCCAGCGGGCCTCGCCGTCGAGGTTGAAGCCTGCGATGAATGCATCGGGGCTGGAGCCGGCATCCATGCTAAACCCATCGAAGGCCATGGCGCCCTGGCAGGCGCCGCCGATAGCCACCATGTTTTCGTTAACAGCGATAGCAAGGCCCTGTTGCAGTTCCGGCCCGCCCAGGGCCCTTCCGAACAGAGGGGCGCCGTCGGGTGCGTATTTCAGGAGGAAGAGGTCGGCATTGCCCGTGCTGCTCTGGATACTGATATCATCGCTGAGCGCCATAACGCCAACGAGGTAGCCCGTAGCATAGATATTGCCCTGGCTGTCGGTGGCAAGGGCTGCCAGCTCATCGTCAATGACACCGCCTGCCTTGCGGGCCCATCGCAATGCGCCGTCGGAAGCATAACAGGCCAGGAACACGTCGCGGTCATAGGTGTTGGCAGTAAATTGAAGCGCCCCAACCCGCGTGGTGTCGTTGAAGAACCCTCCTATGGCGATGCCGCCGTCGGGTAGTGCTGTCAGTGCTGCAGCGCGGGTATCACCGCTGTAACCGGCCTGTTGGGCCCAGCGCGTAGCGCCGCTGCCGTCGAGCAGGGCGGTAAAGGCGAATGTGCTGCCGTCGTTTAGGCCGGATTCAAGGGTGAGGCCGTTCAGTTCCAGCGTTCGCTCAAAAAAGCCGGCGATGGCCAGCGAGTCGTCTGATACCGCAGTGATGCCTGCAATGCCTTTCAGGCCCTGTCCGCTGAAGCTACGCGCCCAGCGCAGTTCCCCGTTGGGTGCGAATCGGGCGACAAAAAGGGCGCGCGGGCTGCTGCCGGATGACAACACCGTATCGGCCAGCGGCATATCGAACCAGAAGGACCCGGCACAGGCGATATCGCCCGAAGGCAGGAGGGCTATAGCGGCGATCTCGTCGTCCTGGCTGCCGCCGGCGCTGATGGCCCACAGCAGCTCCTGATCCGGGCTGAAGCAAGCCAGGAACAGGTCAGACTCACCGGATGAGCTGGCTTGCCAGCTTTCGATCTCCAGCGTCCCTTCGAAGGCTCCGGCAATCCAGGCCTTCCCATCGGGCGCGATCTTGATGCTGCGGCAGCTTTCGTCACCCTGCCCGTCGAGCGGCAGTACCCACGACCAGTCCTGCGCCGGCAGGAGCATAGGGAAATGGGCTAAGAGGAGTATCCATGTTCTCATAAAGAGGTTGTTTTACTTTGAAAACGCTTTACACACAAAATCCGTAACTTTGGGGGCTTTTGTCAGTTAATCACATCACAATTGTTATGAAAACTAAGATCTGGATCATTCTGGCCCTGGCGGCCCTTACGGGCATAGCGGCATGTGGAGGAAAAGAAAACGGAAATGGTGGCCAGGCCGGCGATACGGCCGAAGCGCTGCAAACGGGAAATGCTGCCATCGACGGCATCTCACAGGCCATCGCCCGGTCGCCCAATGACCCTGCTCTGTATGCCGAACGCGCCCGTTTGTTCTATGAGAACGACGGCTATGACGGCGCTATCCGCGATCTGAATAAAGCCCTGAGCTTAGACTCCACCAATGTCGATTATCTGCATTTGCTGGCAGATGTATACCTCGACTACTTCAAATCGCGCCAGGCCCTGAAAACCATGGAACGTGCTGCGGAGCTTTACCCCGAGCGCATTCCCACCCTGCTGAAACTGGCCGAATTCCAGTTCACCCTGAAGCAATATAACGAGTCGATGAAGGCCATCGACCGCATTTTACACCTTGACCCGCAGAATGCTGAGGCCTATTTCTGGTTTGGTATGAATTTCAAGGATCAGGGCGATACCGTCCGTTCTATCAACAGTTTCCAGAAGGCCGTCGAGTTTGATGCAGGTTTGGTGGACGGATGGATCAATCTGGGGCAGCTCTACGCCTCGATGGGCGACCCGTTGGCCGCCCGTTATTTTGAAAACGCCACCCGTGCAGCACCGCAGGACATACACGCGCTGCATGCCCGCGCTGATTATCTCTCTGATCAGAACGACCTGCGTGGGGCTATCGAAATGTACCGCCAGATCGCCAGGATTGACCCTCAATATGATGAAGCCTACTTCAATTCCGGCCTGATCTACCTGGATATGGACTCTATCCGCCAGGCGAGAGATCAGTTCGATATCGCCATAAAGGTGTCGCCGACCCACATTCGCGCCTATTATTACCGGGGCCTTGCAAAAGAGCTGCTCGGCGACCGCGCTGCTGCGAAGGCCGATTACGAGCAGGCCCTGCGCATGGCGCCCGATTACGAGCAGGCTCAGGAAGGGCTGGATCGGGTCAGGTAGCGAACCCCGCGGGGTATTTCAGGAAAAAGAAATTTTGGCTAACTTACTTTATCAGGCATGAGGATGCAACCTCCCCTGAGAGGCCTTGTCTTTTGGGGAAGAAGCTGAAGTCCAAATTATGCCTGTGCCGAAGCCATCACCCGCTGTTGAATACAAACACCTGAAATTGGATTACGCAAGCACACACCAGGACGTCGTCGAAAAATGCAAGCGCGGCAACCGGCGAGCCCAGTTCGAGCTGTATCGCCTGTATTCGAGGGCTATGTTCAATGTGTGCCTGCGCATGGTCCGCCATGAACAGGACGCGGAAGACTTGCTGCAGAACTCCTTCGTCGATGTGTTTACCAAGCTACACACCTTTCGGTACCAGTCCTCAGTAGGAGCCTGGATCAAACGCATCGTCGTGAATAACTGCATCAATCATCTGAAGCGCAACCGATTATTGCTGGAAGAACTGCAGGAACACCACGGCGATATCTCAGAGGAGGAAGAGGACAACCTCCAGCCTGCTTTCCCGTTGAGTGTACATGTTGTAAAACGCGCTATGGAAAGCCTGCCCGACGGTTACCGCGTCGTGTTCTCTTTGTATCTCCTGGAAGGCTACGACCACAAAGAGATAGCGGATATCCTGGACATTTCAGAGGCTACTTCCAAATCGCAGTTCAGCCGGGCCAAAAAAAAGATCAAAGAGTTGATTCAGTCGGAAAAATTAACATCAAATTTTTAACACAATGCAGCGGGACTATATTGAGCAGTTTGTATTGGATAACAGGGAGGCCTTTGACGAGGCCATTCCCGGCCTGCAGGTGTGGGGAGCGGTCACGCAGGAACTTGACAGGCGCCGGCACCGGCGCCTTATCATCTGGCGGGTGATGCAGCTTGCTGCCGTCGTCGCCCTGCTTCTTGCCAGTGGCGCATTGCTGGGCGTATACGCTTTCGGCCTGTCACCCCGGCATACCGCTTCCATCGAAGAGATCGCGCCTCATTATGCGGAACTGGAAGCCTATTACCAACAGCAGATAAAGCAAAAGTCAAGGCAACTGGCATCCTATTCCTATGATGCTTCTGTTGAGCGCGACCTTACCGGCCTCGATGAGGCGATGCAGGAGCTCAGGGAAGAGCTGGCGGAAGCCCCTAAAGGCAGTGAGGAGCAGATCGTCGAAAACCTGATCAAAAGCTATCAGGCCAAGGCGGCCATTTTGGAACGGGTACTGGAACGCCTGCAAACGGCAGACCCCGGTGAAGAAAAATTGGAAGGACAACAACATGAACAAGCTAGTATTTAGGTTTGCCACACTCCTGCTGTTCGTTGCGCTGTCAGGCAACCAGGGGAAGGCTTCGGATTGTTGGGAGTATTCCAAGATCATCAAGAAGGAGTTTCCCATTTCAGGCAACGGCAGGGTAAGCATCAGCAACAAATATGGCAATATAGAGGTGCATGGCTGGAACCAGCACCGGGTGAAGATCGAGTCCACTATCCTCGTGCGGGCTTCGGGTGAAGATGCCGCTCAGCGGGTATTCAGCAGGATTGAGGCCGTTTTCAGCAGCGGCCCTGATTTTGTGGATGCTGAAACCCGGATCGGGCCCCAGAAGAAAGAATGGTGGTCGTGGGGCCAGGAGGAAGATGATTTCTCCGTTTCCTACAGGGTGTACATGCCGTCCGGCGCCCGGTTGATGGCCAACAATAAATACGGCGACATGTACGTATCTGGCATCGTTGGGCGTACCGAGCTTGCTGTCCGGTACGGGCATCTCAGTGCCGAAGGGCTTTCAGCGGAAGGCCAGGCAACCATCGAATACGGCACCGGGATGATCCAAAATGCGGGCAGGCTCAAAGCGCGGCTAGAGCGCGCCCGGTTGATCGTCGAAGATGTGGCTCACCTGGATGTGGATAGCCGCTATTCCATCGTCCAGATGAATAAAGTGGGAGAAGCCCGCACGCTGACTAAATACGATACCTACGACGTGGATGAGGCCGGCCGGTTTGTCAACAACGGCGAATTCGACAAGATCTTTATCCGCCTGGCCAGGGATGTTTCGGTCGACAGCCGGCTGACACAGCTGAACGTGGGTAAGGTTACGGAAAACTTATACCTGCGCGTCGACAGCAGCGGGGTACAGGTCGCGTCCATAGGCCGCTATTTCAAAGCGGTGGACCTGTCCGGCAAATTCACGGATTTTCATATCGGCATAGAGCAAGGGGCCAGCTATCAGATGAATGCCGTAGCGGATTATGCAGGTATACGTTACCCCAGCAACCTTAGGGTTACCTACGAGAAGGAGCAGGGGGACAACCACGAAGTAAAAGGCCAGGCTGGTGATGGCAAAGCACCACGCAGCCTCCGCGCCCGCCTCAGCTACGGCGCCCTGCGTATCGGAGAAGATTAAGTGTATATACTGTTCTGGCTTCATACTAATCCAATTTATTTTGAATTGCAAAGTTTGGCTCCGGTTGAATTAAGTTTCGGCCGGAGCCGCTTTTTTGTTATTTTGGCGGAATACCAAAGCCAAACCAAAGCCTATGAAAATCCAGTTTTGTGGTGCGGCCCGCGAAGTGACGGGCAGTGCCCACCTGATCACCCTGAAAGATGGGTTTAAGATATTGCTGGACTGCGGCCTGTACCAGGGGAGCTCCGACGAAATGGAAGATTTCAATGAGAGCTGGTATTTCAAACCGGAGGAGATCGACGTCCTCTTGCTCTCACATGCACACATCGACCATAGCGGCCGCATCCCCAAGCTGGTAAAGGATGGGTTTTACGGGCCTATTCACTGCACGCATGCCACCCGCAGCCTCTGTGCCATTATGCTGGTCGACAGTGCGAAGATCCAGGAGATGGATGCCCATTACCACAACAAGCGGCAGCATAAGCATGGCAACCACGACAACCTCAGGAAACCCCTCTACACCGTCAAAGACGTTGAAAAGGCCTGGAACCTGTTTGAAGGGCATGGCTATGGGCGGTGGTTCCGCATACACAAGGATGTAGAAGTGTTATACCGCGATGCGGGCCACATTCTGGGCAGCGCCAGCGTTACCCTGCGCATTCAGGAGGAAGGCCGTACGATAATGTTTGGTTTCACCGGCGATGTCGGGCGCCCCAACCGGCCCATCCTGCGCGACCCCGAGCTCATGCCGGAGGTGGACTACCTCATCTGTGAGTCGACCTATGGCGACCGCGACCACGATAATGCGCCCAATGAACTGAACCGCTTTCTGGATATCATCTATCAGACCTGTATAGAACAGGGTGGCAAACTCATCATTCCCGCTTTCAGTGTGGGCCGCACCCAGGAGATCGTTTATATGCTCGACCAGCTGGAAAACGCGGGCAAGCTGCCTCGCCGTATTCCCGTATATGTCGACAGCCCGCTGGCCGTCAACGCTACCACCATATTCGGGGCTCACCCCGAGTGCTTTGATGATGAGCTGAACGAATACCTGCTTACAGATGATAACCCCTTTGGTTTCAACGGGCTGACATACGTGCGCAACGCGGAGATATCCAAGGGCCTGAACACTTCCAAGGAGCCCTGCATCATCATCAGCTCATCGGGCATGATGAATGCAGGCAGGGTTAAGCACCATCTTTTTCACAACATAGAAAACCCTGCCAATACCTTCCTTATGGTCGGCTATTGCGCACCTGAGACGCCCGGCGGCGCCCTGCGCGACGGCGCGAAGCATCTGCGGGTATTCGGGGAAGAAAAAGTGGTAAAGGCAAGGATAGAGATCATGGACTCCTTCTCAGCTCATGCCGGGCAGCACGAGCTGGCCGATTTCCTGGCCAATCAGAAGGGCGCCTTAAAGCAGCTCTTCCTGGTGCACGGCACGCTGGACAAGCAGGAAATATTCAGCAGTTTATTGCAGGAGCAGGGCTTCAAACCGGCGGAGATACCAGTTTTAGGGCAGGAATATGAACTGTAGAAAAAGATAGGCAAGTGCCCGTTTTAACATCGAAATGGGCACTTGCCGGCCTTTTTCAGGCCTTCGTATTCTGGATCTTGTTCAGGATGAGCGCTGCCTTGATCATAAAATCCTCATGGTACTCGCGGTATTCATTGTGGACCATCATCAGGCGGGCGGCGTCATACGCAGCTGACTTAGGTACGATCTGCCGGTCGGCGATCGGGTGAAGCCAGTATTCCAGGTTGTTGGTACGCAGGTAATTGCGGTCGTGTTCGAAGTTGATGACTACGGCCAGCTTGTTGAGGGAGAACAGGTAATCCGTTTCCTTATTCAGCTCTTTCTGCAGGTCAATGATGTTAAACCGCTCAAAGTTGACGCCTGAGCGTTCGCAGAGGAAAATATCGCGGCGGCCATCAAAGGTGATGATGTCGCGGAAGCGGTATTTTTTCAGGTTCTTGAGCAGGAAATTCTTGATCGGCATCTTGCTGGGGCGGAGTTGCTTGAAAGCATACTGCAACTGCCGGTCATCCAGCCTGAAATCTTCCTGGTAGGGTTTGCGGCGCAGGGTCCGGAGGTTCATCACTTCCTTCATACGCCCAACGGTATGGCCCAGTTCATTCACCCTGGAGTAAACGTTTACGATGTCGACGTTGGCATTATTGATCCAGGTTTCAATGAAGATCTTGTTGGACCCCTGTTCGTAGACCAGGAGGCAGATCTCACTTATCGCGTAAAAATTGGGGTAGCCGCCGTAAATGTTGCCGTACTTTAATTCTAAGAATGCTATACTATTGTTCACGGTTTAAGGAGATTAAGTTGTTGGTTTAATAATGTGTTTCCTTGTGTTTTCTATTGTGCTCAGTGTAGTTTTACTAGCCTTTGGGCTTGGTTTTGGTTTGGTTCAGGGCTTGAAACGGCTTTACTTCTTGCAATTTATACAGAAAATTCAATTCTCGTAAACTTTGAGGCCCATAATTTTCAGGCGGGGGGAGGGCCCACAAAAAGGAATTGGCCGTTCTCATATATTTTTTCTCCATCTGCATATATCTCTCCACTACGCGACATATCGGTGATCATATCCCAGTGGACAGAGGATTCATTCTTGCCGCCGGCCTGCAGGTACGATTGCCCGATGGCCATGTGTACAGTGCCTCCAATCTTCTCGTCGAAGAGGATATTTTTGGTTAAACGGTTAATGTTGTAGTTTGTTCCAATAGCAGCCTCGCCAAATCTGCGCGCACCGTCCATTTGAAAGATATGATCCAGAAAATCCTTACCCCTGCGCGCTTCCCATTTCTCAATATAACCATCTTTTACGTAAAGTGTAACATCTTCTACCTCATGGCCCATATATATGGCGGGATAGGAAAAGCGGATCACACCGTTGACGGAGTCTTCTATGGGTGAAGTATACACTTCCCCGGATGGCATGTTCGTCTGGCCGTCGGAGTTGATCCAGGTGCGGCCTTTGGTGTGAAAGCGGATATCGATGCCGTCTCCTTTGTAGTGCACTTCATTCCGGCTGTTGAGCAGATCCGTGATCTGTTGCTGCCAGTTGCGGACGTTCACCCAGCTCTGCACAGGGTCGTCGTCGTATAGTTTACATGCGCCGTAAACGAATTGTTCATATTCTTCCAGCGACATGCCTGCCTCCTGGGCTGCTGCCTGGGTTGGGTACTGGCAGAGGTTGCGTTTCAACGCACGGGTGGCCGTGCGTTCGAAGTAGGCCTTGTTGACACCTTTGAGGGCATTCTGCCTGGCCTTCATTTTTTCGGGGCCGATGTTCTGCTCTTCGCGCAGGTTGAAAGGCGCGCGGATGTAGAGGTAGGCGTCGAACGTTTCCATCGCTTGCTGCAAAAGCGGCGGCACATAGCCAAGCTGGGCTTCCCGGCCTTCTGTCAGCAGGATGCGGCCTTTCTCCCGGAATTCGAGATCGACTTCCACATTGGCTCCGGCACGTATGGCAGCCCGGTAGACTTCCCGGACGAGGGGCTCTGCCAGCGTCGTGCTTTTCAGGTAAAACTTATCGCCTTCCCTGATCTCGAGGCAGTAATGCACCAGCAGCTCGGCGTATTTTTCCAGTACAGTTTTCATATCCCCGTTTATTTTGGGTTATCGGTTAGCGTCAGGCCTGGTTCTCACCAGAGTTTGGCCTGATAGGGGTAGCGCACGATATATTGTTCCCGCACCATGGCCTGGAGTTTATCCCGCAGCCCGGCAATATTTTCCCTGGTTTTAGCGGAAATAAAGGACAGCTCGGTATCGAAAGTATGGCGGAGGCTGCCTTTGAGGCCTTCTTCGATCTCCTGCCGGGCCTCTTCATCCACATAAGCGTCATAGTAGCGTTCGCGGTACAGGTCGATCTTGTTGAAGACGAGCAGCGTCGGCTTGTCGAGCGCGTTCAGTTCCTTGAGCGTTTGGTTCACGGTGCGGATGTGGTCTTCGTGCTGAGGGTGGGCGATATCAACGACGTGCACGAGGATATCGCTTTCGCGCACCTCATCGAGGGTTGATTTGAAGCTTTCGATCAGGTGGTGGGGCAGTTTGCGGATGAACCCGACGGTATCGGAGAGCAGGAAGGGCATATTGTCGAAAACGACCTTGCGCACGGTGGTGTCGAGGGTGGCGAAGAGCTTGTCTTCGGCGAATACTTCCGATTTGCTCAGCATGTTCATCAGGGTAGACTTGCCGACGTTGGTATAGCCGACCAGTGCCACGCGTATCAGCTCGCCGCGCTGTTTGCGTTGGGTGGTATTCTGCTGGTCGATCTTCTCCAGCTTTTTTTTCAGCAGGGCGATCTTGTCGCGGACGATACGGCGGTCGGTCTCGATCTCCTTTTCCCCTGGGCCCCGCATACCGATGCCACCGCGCTGGCGTTCCAGGTGGGTCCACAGGCCCCGGAGGCGCGGCAGCAGATACTGCATTTGTGCCAGCTCCACCTGGGTTTTAGCCTGGGCGGTCTGCGCGCGGCTGGCGAAAATATCCAGGATGAGCGTACTGCGGTCGATGATCTTGACCTTCAGGGTTTCTTCGAGGATATTGACCTGCTTGCCGGAGAGGTCATCGTCGAAAATGGCCATACTGACCTCTTCGGTATTGTCGATATATTCCTTGATCTCTTCCAGCTTGCCTTTGCCGATGAAAGTACGCGAGTCGGGGTGGGAGAGTTTTTGCAGGAAGCGTTTTTTGACATAGGCGCCTGCTGTCAGGGCAAGGAATTCCAGTTCGTCGAGATATTCCTGTACCTGTTCTTCTGGCTGCGACTGAGAGGCCAATCCGATCAGCACGGCATATTCATGCGTGCGTTTAATGCCTTTTTTATCCTTTTCACCAATATTCCAATCATTTCCCATAGGCTCGATTCTTGGTTTTCGTTACCCCCCTGGTATGTACAGTTTATTAGGAGGCCCGCGGGGGTAGAGCGGGTTTGGTTTCTGGCAAACAACGGGCTGCGGCAGATCGTTCCAATAGTTTTATCGTTTGGCCACCCAATCGACGGGGTTAAGCCGTTTTTTTTCCAGCCAGACCTCAAAATGCACCTCCGGCTTGTCGTTGCCCAGTGTCCCTATGGCCTGTTGCCGCCCAATAGGGTCGCCCCGTTTGACAAATATTTCATCCAGGTTGGAGTAAACGGTGTAATAATTCCCGTGCTGAACGATAACGGTATTCTTATACCCGGGAATGAACTGTGTGCCGGCGACTGACCCTTCGAACACGGCAAAAACCTGGTCGCCCCCGTTCGTCCGGATATCGATGCCATTATTGGTGATCTGTATGCTAGGCACGTGGGGGTGGGGTTGCCTTCCGAACTGTCGGGTGATCACACCGTTGCGGACGGGCCAGGGCAGGCGGCCCTGGTTTTTCTGAAATTCGTTGGAAAGCGGGGCGTTTTCTTCCAAAACGGCCAGCGCAGCACCCTCGGGTTGCCCTTCAGCATTGCGGGCTTCCCGGCGTTTGCGCGCCATTTCCTCGCGGATCACGTTCTCGATGGCGTCATTCAGGGCGTCGTGGGCCTTTTGTTGCTTGTCGAGCGCCGCCACCAGCTTGTTTTCGCTGGTGTTGAGCACTTTCAGCATGCGGTTTTTGTCATTCAGCTCTTTGTTCAGCAGTTGTTGCTGTTGTTCCTGTGAGGACAGTAGCGTCTCTTTTTCTTTTTTGCGCCTTTCCAGCTGCTGTGCTTTTCGGGACAGGGTTTTCTGGGTATCTATGATCAGGCGGGCCTGCTTTTTGCGGAAGCGGTCGTATTGCCGGATGTACTGCCAGCGGCGAAAGGCATCGTTGAAGCTCTCGGCAGAGAACAGGAAGAGGAAAAAGCTGTTGTTGAGCTTGTGGCGGTAAGCGCTGCGGATGATCTGAGCGTATTCCGTTTTGAGCCGTTCCACATCGTTGCCGAGGGCTGAGAGCACCTCGCGAGAGCGGTTGATGCTTTCATTGGCGTAGTCGATCTCTTCGTGCAGCGTGTTGATGAGTTGTTGCCGCTTGCGGATCTGGCTTTGAAGGGCCAGATACTGGTCGAGTGTGGCAGCCTTGTCTTTTTTCGTCTCTTTCAGCTGGCCCTCCGTTTGCCGGATATCCCGGATCAATTGCTGGCGCTTATTTTCCAGCTCTTTCCGGTTTTGTGCCTGGAGCGGAGCGGCGAAAAAAAGTGTCATGGCCAGCAACAGCAGGCAAGGCCTGAGGGCCGGGTTATTTTGCGCGGGTATATCTGTCCGGGATCTCAAATCGAATGTCCTTTGGGATGTCAGTTTCTACACTGGAAAATTTCAGCACGACGGCTGTTTTGCCGGTATACCGGCCTTCTAATTCAAGATTGCGAAGATACGAAAAATTCTGATTGCCTGATAGTTGTCCGTATTCTTCGAGCCCTACATTGACCTTTTGTTCGTTTCGGATATCATGGAAGGCCATCCGGTTCAGAAGCAGCCCGTTGGCGTCGATCCAGTAGTCACTTTCCATTTCAGGCCCTCGCCCGGAGAGGTGGTAGGCGGTGCCTGACGGTTCTGCCAGCAAGCCCCTGGAGTCGAAGAACAGCGGGTTGCCCAGGATGAAATCCTGCAGCTGTCCGAGTTCGGCGGGCAAGCCATAGGAGGTGGACAGGTAATCCAGTGATTCGACGGTATATTCGTTATTGATCCGGTCGAGGACGTACACGGAATCGGGCGTCACCAGCACGCGGGCCAGTTCGAAGCCGAGTTTGCGGACGCTGGCCCAGACCAGGCTGTCGCGTTTCATGCGAATGGTGGCCGATGCAGACACAGATTGTGCGTCGTCGGTGTAATCGATCCGGAGTTTGCCTTCGAACCAATCCGGTTGCAGGCGGTTTTTGGCCAACTGGCCGAGCAGATAAGCGGCGTTGACGTCCTTTTTGGCCGTTTTAGCCCCTTTGCGCGTGGCCGAGCAGCTGCTGAATGCGAGGAGGCCCAGCAACAGCAGGGCCGGAAGATATTTGAGCATTGTTTTCATAAGATTTACTCGTACAACTTGCGGTCGGCGATCTTTTTCTCCAGCAGGCCGGAAGCGTTGCCCAGTTCGAGCGCTTGTTTCCAGTATTGCACAGCCTGTTCAGGTTCGTTGAGCTGGAAGAGCACATCGCCATAATGTTCGAGAATGCGTGCATCAGCGTTTCCGCCGGCCGCCACGGCCTTTTCCAATTGCTGCCGGGCATCTTTATAGCGTTTCATGCGATAGAGCACCCAGCCGTAAGCGTCGAGGTACCGGGGTTGGCCGGGGATGGTGCTGGTGGCCTGTTCGGCCATTTGCCGGGCCTTTTCCAGGTTCTCCTTGCGTTCGGCCAGGACGAGGGCGTAGTTGCTGAGCACGTCTGGCGATTTGGGGTTGAGTTCCAGGGCAGCTTCGAAGGCCCGGATGGACTGCTCCGGTTGCCCCAGCCTGTCGAAGGCCAGGCCGAGTTGCTCCTGGATATCCATTTTCAGGGGGCCGTTATTGCCGGCAACCAGTAACCCCTGTTGGAGTATCGGCAGCGCTTCCTTACTTTTTCCCAGCTCGTTGGCTGCCAGCCCGAAGAAGTAGTAAGCAATGGCCTGGTTGGGGAAAAAATCCATAGCGCGCTCGCTGAAGCCGAGCAAATTGCCGTAGTCTTTTTCATCATTATAGATGTGCAT
Organism: Lewinellaceae bacterium; assembly: GCA_020636255.1. Classification (GTDB taxonomy): domain Bacteria; phylum Bacteroidota; class Bacteroidia; order Chitinophagales; family Saprospiraceae; genus JACJYE01. The sequence continues at coordinate 165,216 of JACJYE010000014.1, read as the reverse complement.
CACCTGTTCCCAGACCAGGAAGACGGTATCGTCCAGTTCGAGGGTCTTCCGGTATTTTTTGAGGGCTTCCAGGCGCCTGCCGGAATAGTAGAGCAGGTCGCCGGAGGCCGAGAAGCCTTTGGGGTCGTATGGATGGGCCTGCTCAATGATGCCGGACAGGGCCAATGCGGCGTCGGCGAGTGGCCGGTCGCCCGAATCGGCCACTTTAGTGATGAAAGGCATCAGTTTGCCGATCTTGAGGTTGATGTCGACAGCCACGTTCCGGAAAGCGGGTTCCAGCGATTGAAGGTAGGCAATATCATCGCTGGCCTGCTCGGGTTTGCCGGCCATGGCCATCAGGGCCTTGGGGTGGGCAGGGTCGATCTTCAGGATCTCCCGGTATTCGGCCATGGCCTTTTCCCCTTCACCGGACTGGCTGTAATACTCTGCGAGCAACAGCCGGTAGTCCGTATCGGAAGGATAGGCCTCTACCAGCCGCTCCAGCTCCCTGGCGGCTTTTTTCTGGTCGCCGATGCCGACGTAAAGAGCGTGTTTCCGGCGGATGATCTCTTCATTGAGGCCAATCTTTTTCTCAAGGCTGTCATAGACTTTCAGGGCGGCGTTGATATCGTTGGCCAGCACCAGGAAGTAAGCCCAGCGGTAGTAGTTCGCAGGGTCTTCGGGTTCGAGCCTGGCCACCTGCCGGTACGCTTCCGCAGCTTCCTTATTGCGGTTCATCTTCTGGTAGAGGTTGGCCTCGAATTTATAGTACCAGGAGTTATCGGGGGCCCATTCGATGGCATCCTGAATAGCCTTGATAGCCTTTTCATCGTCGCCTACGGCTTCGTAAACGCGCGACAATTCGTAAGAGACAGCGTCGTTGCGGTTGTCTTTTTTCAGGATCTCCTTGAGCAATGCGATGGCATTGTCGTAATTGCCGATCAGTTTTTCACGGTTAGCGTCCACCAGTAGTTCCTGGAGTTTGATGTCGTGCTCACTGATTTGCGCCTGTACAGGTACATGGCTGAGAAAGAGCAGGCACAGGCACAGGGAGGTGAGCAGAAAAGTATGTTTGTTGTCGTTCATCATGGTGTTTTCAGAATGCTCAACTTGTATTGCGAATAATCGCCGATACTGATCTCCGACTTTTCGCCCTGGTAATCCACTTCGTTACCAAGCATAGATTGGTGGAGGTTGGCGCGCAGCACTTTTGTATTATTCTGGATGATGCTACTGCTAATAACGGTATGCTCGACCAACGAATTGTTACCCAGTGAAACGTAGGGCCCTACTACGCTGTTCCGTATTACTGCACCCTGGCCGATGAAGCAGGGTGCAACGATAACGGCGTTGTCGATCATGATGCCTTCTTCGATCAGTTGTTCCGACGCTGATTTCAGCTCCAGCATCCTTTTGTTGGTGGCCAGGATGTTGTCCTTATTGCCGCAGTCGAGCCATTCTTCGATCTGCGCGGGCCGAAACTTCAGGCCGTTGGTTTTCAGCAGTTCGAGGGCAGTCGTGAGCTGGTATTCACCCTTGTCCCGGATATCGGAGTCGACGATATGTTGCAGGGTATCCCTTAGTTTTTCCCCTTCCCGGAAGTAGTAGATGCCGACGATAGCCTGGTCTGAGACGAAGGTAGCCGGTTTTTCGACGAAATCGGTGATGATGTTGGCATCATTTATTTTAACGACGCCAAAGGAGGAAGGGTTGTCAACTTTAGAAACCCAGATGATGCCGTCTTCCTGTGCATTGAAGTGGAAGTTGGCATTGAAGAGCGTATCGGCGAAAGCGACGAGGCAATGGCCTTCGAGGCTGGGCTTGGCACAGAGTACGGCATGCCCGGGGCCCAGAGGCTGGTCCTGGTAATAGATGGAACAGTGGGCGCCGATGCCATGGGCGATCTGCTGCAATTGTTCTTCCGCTTCCGGCCCGAAATCGCCGATAATGAATGCGACGTCCTCTACCTGTTCATCCAGCCCGGAGGCGAGGTCTTCGACGATGCGGCGTACAATGGCCTTCCCGGCTACGGGCAGCAAGGGTTTCGGCGTTGTCAAGGTATGAGGGCGAAGGCGAGAGCCTCTTCCCGCCATGGGTATAATGATCTTCATGGGCGGATGTGGTTTGATCAGGGGAGAGGGGGAACCAGACTTCCCACTTCCCGTTCAGGCTGCAAAGATAGGAAAATGGCCGGTAGCGGCCTATAGGTACCTGTTTTTAAGAAAAAACAAGCCCTGTTGGCTAGCCAACAGGGCCGCGCCTCTTGGATTCCTATACGAAGGGAATACAGGCCGAGGCGTTGAAAAACGCTTAATGCCTTTGCCCAAATGGCGCAGAGGGCGTCTCCGGCGGTTTGGGGTAAAGCCTTTGTTTCTGGGAAAATGGCCGGGCTGGCCTTTGATACTGCTAATATAGTGATTTTTCTAAATAATGAGGCGGGCCTTCGAACAAGCTTAGGCCCTGCTCATTCATTCGATAACGGTGACCTTCAGCATATTGGTGCGGAACCGGCGGTGGAGGGGCATACTACCGGTATTGACCACGATGTCGCCGGTTTGGATGCGCCCTTCCTGTTTGAGTATCTCGGTCACGTCATTGATGGTCTCATCGGTGGTGGTGAAGCGGTCGTAGTAAAAGCAGCGCACGCCCCATACCAGGTTGAGGGTAGACAGCATGTGCATGCGGTCGGAGAAGATGTAAATCTCTGCATTGGGGCGGTAGCTCGACACCTTGAATGCCGTATAACCGGAGCTGGTCATCCCGATGATGGCCTTGGCGTTGAGTTCTTCAGCTGTTTTGCCGGCGTTAAAACAAACGACATCGGAGAGGAAGGTGCTGGATTTGGAAGAGGGGATCGGGCGCCTGCCCGCAAAATTGTAGTGTGTTTCCGCTTCTTCGATGATCTTGTTCATCGTTTCCACCACTTTGACCGGGTGCTTGCCCACGGAAGTTTCTCCGCTGAGCATAACGGCATCGGCGCCGTCGAGTACGGCGTTGGCCACATCAGTGATCTCGGCCCGGGTGGGGCTGGGGTTCGTGATCATGCTATCCATCATCTGGGTCGCAACGATAACGGGGCGGGCCCTTTGGATGCATTTAGCGATGATATCCTTCTGGACGAGCGGAAGCTTTTCCATGGGCATCTCGATACCCAGGTCGCCCCGGGCCACCATAATGGCGTTGGTCTGCTTGATGATCTTGTCGATACGCTCTACCGCTTCCGGCTTCTCGATCTTGGCGATGATCTTTGCCGGGTGGTTTTTGGCGTCGATGCGGGCGCGCAGGTCTTTGATGTCTTTCGGCGACCGCACGAAAGACAAGGCGATCCAGTTGACCGGCTGGGTCAGGATGAAGTCCAGGTCTACCAGGTCCTTTTCAGTAAGGCAGGGGAGCGATATTTTGGTATTCGGCAGGTTGACGCCTTTATTGGAGGACAGGGTTCCGCCGAACAGCGTCTTCAGGCGGGCCGTATCCTTTTTATTGGTTTCCACTACTTCGAACACGAGCTTACCGTCGTCTACCAACACCCGTTCGCCGATTTCCACATCTTCGGCAAATTGTTCGTAGCTCATGTATATCTTTTCCATTGTGCCGATGCACTGTTCATTGACCAGGGTAATGATATCGCCTTCTTTCAACTCCAGGGCATTGTCCTTGATCTTTCCCACCCGGAGTTTGGGCCCCTGCAGGTCGGCCAGCAGGCCGACGTGGGTATTGTATTTCTCATTGATATGGGTGACGTGGTTGATCACGTTGAGGTGGTCCTCATGAGAGCCGTGGGAAAAATTAAGGCGGAACACGTCCACTCCTGCCTGTACGAGCTGGAGCAGGGCTTCGTACGCACTGCATGCAGGGCCAACGGTAGCTACTATCTTGGTATTCTGACGGTCGTTGATGGTCATAACCTGGTGGTTTAGGCCTGGTGTTTCCAGGCGTTTGCAACCTGTGGTGTTCTTAAAAAGCCGGGCAGGAGCCTGTCGCCGGCCGGGCTAAGTGTAAAAAATACAATAATTGATGATGTAAAAGTACAGCTATCTCCAATATTATCAAATAGCAGCCCTGCAATAGTTTTAGCGGCCAGCCGGCGCGTTGGGCGATGCAGCGGATGGCGATCTCGTTTTGGCCCTGCCGGGGGCTTTGAAGGGCGTTGGAGTGGTCTTTCAAAAAATTTGGCGCTGAAGTCGCTCAGCTGTGGGATTGGCGCTTTGGCAGAAAGGATGGAGTGGCAATAAGGTTGTTTACAGGGCGGAACGCCTAATAATATTGGGGTAGCCGAGGCTTCATGGCGGGCAAATTTTTTTTTAAAAACTTTGGTTATCAGGGGAGTTCTACGTTTCTTTGCAGGGCAATCGTAAACCTAATAAAGCGAATTCATTATGTCTAGCATTGCAGAAAGAGTAAAAAAAATCATTATCGACAAGCTTGGCGTTGATGATTCAGAAGTTAACCCGGACGCCAGCTTTACCAATGATCTGGGCGCCGACTCTTTGGACACCGTGGAGTTGATCATGGAGTTCGAAAAAGAATTCGATATTTCTATTCCGGACGAACAAGCTGAAAATATTCAGACGGTTCGGCAAGCGATTGAATATCTGGAATCGCAAATAGAAAAATAATAAGCATTACCGGGCTAACCCCCGGTGGCTTTTCCACAAATTAGAGGTGCACCACCTCTAATTTGTGGTTTTAGAGGCCAAGGAACCTTTCTCTTCCCGAAGAGCAAATCAAAAAAAGGCTAGCGTCCCGCATTTTCCCAGTAGAACAAGCCAACTCTTCCAAAAGCTAGCACTTCATATAACATCCGGCCTTTCAACGGGCACCGCGGAGGAACAAATTAAAAAAAGCGAATGAAAAGGGTTGTTGTAACAGGGCTTGGAGCGATCACCCCCATTGGCAATACGGCCCAGGCCTTTCTCGAGGGCCTGCAAAATGGCATTAGCGGTGCTAATCCTATTACGCATTTCGACGCTTCGCAGTTCAAAACGCAATTTGCCTGTGAGGTCAAAGGGGTTGATCTCGAACAATATATTGACCGCCGGGAATTGCGCCGCATGGACACCTTTGCCGCTTACGGCATCGTCTGTGCCGATGAAGCTGTGGCCGATGCCGGCCTCGACCCGGAAAAACTCGACCTCGGCCGTGTAGGCGTGATCTGGGGCTCTGGTATTGGCGGCCTCACTACGCTGGAAACAGAAGTCACGGAGTTTGTCAAAGGCAATGGGGTGCCGCGTTATAACCCCTTCCTCATTCCCAAAATGATCATCGATATCGTCGCGGGGCTGATCTCTATCAAGTACGGTTTTCGCGGGGCCAACTTCGCCACGGTATCTGCCTGTGCATCCGCGTCGCATGCGATCACTACCGCCTTTGATTACGTGCGCCTGGGGCGCAACGATATCGTCGTTACCGGTGGGTCGGAAGCTGCCGTATCCGAGACCGGCGTTGGGGGCTTCAACGCTATGAAGGCCCTCTCTACGCGCAATGACGACTACAAAACGGCCTCCCGCCCCTTCGACCGCGACCGCGACGGCTTCGTACTGGGCGAAGGTGGTGGCGCGCTGATCCTGGAAGAACTCGAACACGCCAAAAAGAGAGGCGCAAAAATATACGCGGAAGTGGCCGGCGCCGGCGCTACTGCCGATGCACACCACATTACCGCACCCCATCCTGAAGGCTTTGGCGCCCGCAACGTCATGAAGATATCCCTGGAGGATGCCGGCCTGAACCTGGGGGATATCGATTACATTAACGTACACGGCACCTCTACCCCCCTTGGCGATGCTGCCGAAGTGAAAGCGATTCAGCAGGTCTTCGGTGATGCCGCCTATAAATTGAACATCAGTTCCACCAAGTCGATGACAGGGCACCTGCTGGGCGCCGCCGGCGCGGTGGAAGCTATTGCCGGTATCATGGCGATCGTTCACGGTTTCGTTCCGCCGACGATCAACCATTTTACCGATGACCCAGAGATCGACAGCAAGCTGAATTTGACTTTCAACGAAGCGCAGGAGCGCAAAGTCCGGGCCGTGCTGAGTAATACCTTCGGCTTCGGCGGGCATAACTCGACCCTGATCTTTAAGAAATTTGAAGAATAAAGGGGCTGGCCGGGAAAAACCGGGCTCATCGTATGGTTTTTCCCGGCAGCTTTAATGCTCTCATGAGGTGAAGCGGCGGCTGCTGGTATGGCAGCCGCCTCCTTACCTTTGAGGCAGCAATTTTGATACCGGATCTGTACCGCCCTGTTTTCAGGTGGTGGAGTGCCTTTGCCTGGCAAAGGCTGTGGCCTTCTTTTGATAGAGGCAGTATGGGTCGTTATTTTCTTGGTCTCATTAATATTGTAAGCTTTGCTGCGGTTTTTATTCAGACTCCACAACCTCTACCTCTCCGAGGACAAGGCCTTTACCCGGCGGCTTCGGCAGTTGCTGGGCTTTACGCCTTCCAACCTGGCCATTTTTAAGCTGGCCTTCTCGCATAAATCCACTTCCTCGGAAAAGGCCTATGCCATCCAGAACAACGAGCGCCTTGAATATCTGGGCGATGCCGTGCTGGGCACCATCGTGGCGGAATACCTTTTTAAGAAGTACCCGAACAGCAATGAGGGCTTCCTGACCAAGATGCGCTCCAAGATCGTTAAGCGCAAATCGCTCAACAAGATCGGCGACAAGATGGGGCTGGACATGCTCCTGTCGGAGTACAACCAGACGCGTCTCAGCCGTTCCATGCTGGGCAATGCCGTGGAGGCGCTCGTCGGCGCCGTTTACCTTGAAAGAGGGTATACGGGCACCAAGAGGTTCGTCGTCAACAAGATCCTGAGAGGTTATGTGGATGTACACGAACTCGAAAGTTTCGACGACAACTACAAGAGCCAGCTCCTGGAGTGGTGCCAGAAGAATGGCCAGACCGTGAGCTACAAGCTGCTGGCCCGGTACAAGTTTGAAAAACGCGACCGCTTCAAGGTGGCCGTACTGGTCAACGGCGAGCGTTTGGCTACCGCAGACGACTTCAATAAGAAAAGCGCGGAGCAAACAGCTTCTGAAAAGGCGATGGTTGCCCTTGGTATTCTGGAGCCCGATGATGACGAAGAATAATTGAGAGTCTGTTTGGATTGGACTTACCGCAATATCGCCGAATTGGCGCCCAACAATCTCGTACTGGAGAAGGCCAGAGCGCTGTCTTCTGCCCGCCATTGGGAAGAACTGGCCGGCGACGGCAACCTGCTATGGGGCGCCTGCCGTAGCAGTGGAGGCCATACCTACCATGTGGTGGCCAGCCTGGCCGGCGATGCTTTCCGATGTGATTGTAAAGGGCGTTACATGCCCTGCAGGCATATTCTGGCCCTGCTTTTTCGGTTCGTAAAGGCTGGTGAACCTATTCCAACCGTGGAGTCTGCTCCTTCCTGGGCCCGTGAGCTGCTTCGGCAGCCCGTTCGGGCTGTTATTTCTCCGGAAGCAAAGGCCCAGCGCGAAGCGGACAGCCTGCGCCGTTTCGGCCAACGTCTGGCACTTATGCAGCAGGGTGTGAAGGACCTGGAGCAATGGCTGCTCGACCTTGTTCAGCAGGGGCTTTCCACTGCCGAAAACCAGCCGGAAGCTTTCTGGGACAGCTTTGCCGCCCGGATGGTGGACGCCAAGCTGGGAGGGATTGCCCGGCGGATACGGGCTTTCAAATCGGCCATGGCCGATGAACAGTGGCACAGCCGGCTGCTGGGAGAAATTGGCGCTCTATACCTGTTCGTGCAGGGCTTCAAGCAGCTTGACGAGTTGCCCGGGCCAATGCAGGACGAACTACTCGCTCTGGCGGGCGTTAATCACAAAAAAGAGGCTTTGCTCCAGCAGAGTGGCCTGTCTGACAACTGGCTGGTGATCGGCCAGTTGGAAGGGGATAGCGAGGACGACAAGCTGAGATACCGGCGCACCTGGCTTTGGGGGGAACAAAGCCGCCGTCATGCCCTTTTGCTCGATTATGCCTGGGGGCGTCAGGGCTATGAGGCCCACTGGCCTATAGGTAGTATGCTCCGGGGAGAGGCTATCTATTACCCGGCTGCTTACCCCCTGCGGGCCCTGGTGCGGAAGGCCGCACCCTATCATGCAACCGTGCCCAGGCTGGCCGGTTACCCCTCGCTGGCCGCATTTGCGGATGCCTATGCAGCGGCTTTGGCGGCAAACCCCTGGCTTCAGGTTTTTCCCTGCCTGCTGGATGGCGTAGTGCCGTTCCGTAAATCGGGCCGCTGGTGGGTGCAGGGCCCTGGTTCATACACCTTGCCGCTTGCCGATAGCGGCGATACGGCCTGGAAATTGCTGGCGCTCAGTGGTGGCCGCCCTGTACAGGCCTTTGGAGAATGGAATGGCGAATCGCTGTTGCCGCTTTCCATCGTATCGGACGGTAGCGTAGTGCCGCTGACGGGAACCACTTCCATCCTGGAGGGGGTGTTGCCCGGCCAATTTTAAGGGGGCTGTTCAAAGTTGCAGGTTTCACGTTTAAAGTTGGCCTGGATATCAGAGCTTGTTCGGAGGCCAGCCTTTGAGCTAAAATACGTCAATTTTTTATCTCCGAAAGCGGCCTCCAAACAAGCTCTAAGTGCATACTGTTCCAATAGAATAATGACTTTCTCCGGGAATGCCCGTCCCAATAATATAACTCATTCGGCCGAGCCATGAAAACTTTTGTAACTGTACTACTTCATACTCTTTTGCCGTTCCTGCTCCTCGCTCAGGGAGAAGCTGCGCACCCTTTGCCTTTCCAACTGAATACCGGCTACGATGAAAGTTGGCCCGTCGTTTCGCCAGAGGGCCGCGCTATTTATTTTACCCGCCTGGGCCATCCACAGAATATGGGCGAAGAAGATGAGCACGACATCTGGGTATCATACCGGGCTCCGGGAGGGCAGTGGGCAAAAGCAGTCAACCTGGGCGCGCCGGCCAACAGCAGAGCCGGCGAGGCCGTCGTCGGCATCAGCGCTACGGGACGCCGCCTGTACCTCTACAAACCAGCTACAGGAAGCCTGTCCTACACCGAGCGGAAAGGCAGGTCGTGGCTCATGCTTCAGCCGCTTCCCGTTGAGCATATCGGCCTGAACGGCACGCAGGCCTGCCTTTATGTCCACCACGACGGGCGCGTTATGATGGTGTCGATGGAGCGCCCTGACGGCCTGGGCCAGCACGATCTTTATGTGAGCCTTATGGGGGTGTCAGGGGTTTGGGAGCCTTTGCAGCATCTGGGGCCGGTGGCCAATTCGCCGGCCGATGAGCTCGGCGTATTCCTGGCGGCAGATGGCCGGTCGCTCTATTTTTCTTCTGACAGGCCCGGCGGTATGGGTGGGCAGGACCTGTACTACACACGCCGCCTGGATGATAGTTGGAGTAACTGGTCGGCCCCTGAAAACCTGGGGGATGGCATTAATACCTCCGGCGATGATATCTTCCTGTCGATGCCTGCTTCCGGCGATGCCGTATATCTGGCCCGGGCTACGGCTGACGGGCAGCTGGACCTGTTCGAGGCCAGCCTGCCGGAGGCCCTGAGGCCAGAACCCATGGTGCTTGTCACGGGCCAGGTCAGGGAAGCGGTATCCGGCAAAGCATTGGATGCCCTTGTGAGGCCTTATGAGGCAGAGGGGCTGCATTCGGAAGAACACCCCGGGCCGCAGGGCGATTTTCAGTTTGTCATCCCCGCAGGCCAGCCCATCGGGCTGGTTGCCGAGCTGCCGGGGTATTTTTCCGTCGCCGAGACAGGCCCGGCGGGACAGGCCAGCGAAGCACTGGATTACGACAACCCCGTGCTGCTGGCCTCTGTGGGCAACGATGTATCCTATTTGCAACGCAATATCGAAATAGAGCAATTGCAATTGCACCTCCGGGCGCTGGATGACGAACTTATAACCCTTCGGCAGGAACGCAAAGCCTACCAGGCATCCCTAAAAAAACTTCCCGCAAACCTGCCCGGGCTGGAGCCTGTATCTGACCCCGAACTCGATGCGTTGCGGCATCGGTATGAGCAGTATACGCAAATAAACCGGGATACGGTGAAGGTGCCTGCTCCGGAAACAGACAATGGCCCTTCGTCATCGAAGCAGGAACTGGAAAGCCTGAAGGCACGATATCAGCGTTATCAGGATCAGCAGGCCAGCCAGCAACAGGCCGAGCAGGTGAAGAAAGCGGAAGAAGGCCTGTTGTGGGACGAAGCAAAAGGCTTCGATGATGTTCGCGAGGAAGTTGAAAAAGGCCTCGTTGAAACGATGGCGCCGGTGATTACACAGGAGCTCAGCAGCCAGATGCTCGAGGATGTCAAACAGGAGGTAGCCCAATCCCTGAGCCAGCGGGAACGCCGGCAGATAGAGCTGAAAGAAGAAGCCATGCGCCAGGAGATCAGGAGGAACTTCAGTGCATCGCCATCGCCGCAATGGGCCGCCAAAGGGGGGGCTGCCGGAACGGCATGGGAGCAAAAGCTTAGAGGCGACCTGAAAGCCGCCGTAGAACCCGAGGTCCGCACGTTACTGGAGGAAGAAATGCGGGACGATATACGGGCAGCTTTGCGCAACGACCTCACCTACTGGGCAAAAAAAGAAACCCAGGCCGAGTTGCAGGCCGAGCTGGACCAGAAGCTTCAGCAGCAGATCGAGGTGGAGCGCAGCCGCCCACGGCCGGCGCCTCCCCACAGGCAGGAAGAGGCCGTGGCCCCTTTGGCGCCGCCCGCCCCTGCAAGCTATCGGGAAGTGCGCCAGGACCTGCTACTGATACCAGCCGAGGTGGGGCAGCTGATCCCTTTGAGCCAGGTCGTTTTTGAGCCCAACAAGGCAGCATTTCTGCCTTCGGCCTATCCGGAGCTGAAGCGTGTAGTGGCCTTTCTGGAGCAAAACCCAGCGCTGGTGGTTGAAGTTGCCGCTCATACCGGAGCGCAGCTGAGCCATGGCCTGGCATTGGGCCTGAGCCTGCAGCGTGCCAAGGCCGTCGCGAACTACCTCTATGGCAACGGCATTGATGAGCAGCGCGTTACTTTCAAAGGGTATGGAAAGTCGGTACCCCTAAGCGGGAACGATAGCCCGGAGGGCCAGCGGATGAACCAGCGCATCGAATTGCGCATCATTGATAAGTAATAATCATAGATCTCCAATGGAGAACTAATCTTTTGAACACTACTAAAACCCCGAGCGGGAAATAACCAACAGCACATGCCTTTGTCTTTTATCAGCGAACAACACATCGAAGAAGCGGCGATGGGGCTCAATGCCTCGGAAACAGCTTTGGAGCAGGCCATGGCCGCTTTTCAGGAGCAACAGCCTATCCTGTTCTCTTATTTTTTTACGGAGAACTTTCAGGCCTTCACCGAAGAGGAAAAGGAGTACATCCTTTATCTGGTACTCGTGATCTGGGAAGCATTTCGCCGTGCGGGAGCGCCGGGAACAAAGGCCACTGAGCAGCAGCTCGCCGCTGCAGAAGAATACAACTGGGGGCTCATGGAGCAAAGCCGGGCAAAGGATTTTCACCAGCGGCTCGGCCTTTTTTTTCAGGGCTACCCGCAGGAGGATCTCCTGGCTTTCGTTGAAGACGCCCTTGCGGAAGACGAGGAGGACGATATAGTAACTCCAGAAGGGAGGGAAGCAATATTCATCAGCCTGAAGACGGCCATTGACTGTCTGGCTGGTATCACATTACAGGGTTAAGAGCATGTTTGGAGGCCAACCTTTGAGCTAAAAAAGTAACTATTGCTTGTCTCATGTTGTTTGTAAGGGAGGGCAAATTCGTTTTGGAAAGCGGCGGCGGAGGGCAAATTTAACAGCTCTGCTGCCTCCAAAGGGAATATTATTCGTACTTTTGCGCCCTGAAATCAGTGAGCATGCTTCGGCACCCACTGTGTTTTTTCCCAACTTGAAGGCAAAACCGGAATTTTATGAATCGGAACGCTGAAAAGACCCGTTACAGCGATGAAGAGCTGGAGGAGTTCAAAGCGATCATTGAAGAAAAGCTGAACACTGCCAGGCAGCAGCTTCAATTCTATCTGGACCAACTATCTGAAATGGCCGACAACCCCGATGCGAAGATCAAAGCTCTTGACGACGGGATCGGGACGGCAGAAAGTGAGCGGCTGAGCAGCCTTGCCGGCCGTCAGCGCAAGCACATCCAGCACCTTGAAAATGCGCTGGTCCGCATTCAGAACAAGGTTTACGGCATTTGCCGCGTAACGGGTAAGCTGATCTCAAAAGAGCGCCTGCGTGCGGTACCGCATGCCACGTTAAGCATCGAAGCAAAGCAAAAGCAACATTCATAAGCGGCCATTCTGCCCTTTTTTTGAAGATTCTGAAAACATTCCTGCATCTTGAAAAGATCACACATCGTCCTGGCTGTTATAGCGGCAGTCCTCATCCTGGACCAGTCATTGAAGATTTGGGTCAAGACGCACATGGCCTATGGGGAGGAGATCCGGATACTGGGGTTTGACTGGGCGCTGCTGCATTTTGTGGAAAACAACGGCATGGCCTTTGGCATCAGCCTGGGCGGCGCTTATGGCAAGCTGGCGCTGAGCCTGTTCCGCATCCTCGCGGTTGGTTTCCTGGCCTATTACATCCGTTTCCTCATCAACATCAAGGTGTCGGTGGGCCTGTTGGTAAGCTTTGCGCTCATTCTGGCGGGTGCTGTAGGCAACATTCTCGACAGTGCTTTTTACGGCATGATCTTTTCCGCCTCGTCGCCCCATTACGGCAACCTGGCAGCCCTGTTCCCACCGGAAGGCGGCTACAGCAGCTTCCTTCACGGGCGGGTGGTCGACATGTTGTACTTCCCCATCCTGAGCGGGTATTTCCCCGATTGGCTGCCCCTGTGGGGCGGTGAGCCGTACCTCTTTTTTAAGCCTGTTTTCAACCTCGCCGACCTGTCCATTACGCTTGGCGTACTGAATATCCTGTTATTCCAGCGGAGTTTTTTCGCAAATCCGAGCCAGGCGCTACAGGATGCCCGTGCAAATGCACAGGCCGAGGACATCGCACTTTCCGGCATTACACCGGCAGGGCCATCGACGGAAGAGCACCTACATAAAGGCCTTGTGGATGATGAACAGCAGGGCCTGGAGCGTTGATACTGCCCGCTACTGAAAGCGAACGGGGATACTGGCGCGCGCGCCAGTATCCCCGTTGTCGTTTTGGTTGGGTGGGCTGTCTATATTAATTTCCTGGCTCTTCCAGGAAGGAATGAATGGCCTCTACCGCGTTGTTCAGTTTGTCATAATCGATACTGTAGTGGATGTACTTGCCATCGCGCTGGGTGTTGACCAGGCCCACTTGCCGTAAAATGCGAAGATGTTGTGAAGTAATGGACTGCTCGAGGTTCAGCGTATTGTAGATCTTGTTGACGTTGATCTCATCGTTGCGGTCGATAAACTCAAGGATCTTCATGCGGAGTGGATGGGCGATGGCCCGGAGGATTTCAGAGGAGGCATGCAGCCGCTCACTGTTAATGCTTACTTTAGTTTTTCTCATAGAAAGTTTGTTTTGGTAGTAATGTTTGTTCGGCATCTAATAAATTAGCCTTGCGCAAATATGCATTTTTTTTTTATTTTTTACAAGGCTATGTACGGCTTTGCGCCTGTAGCGGAAAAAAAAGGCCTAAAAATGGCCGGTGGTGAGCAAAACACAGAAGGTTCGCAAAATGCATTGCGAACCTTCTGTATGGATATTCTTAAAATACATAACTACCCGCAAAGGGGTGGGGGAGCAATACTGGCTGTTTGGATGTAGCAGGGGCAGCTCAGATAGCCAGCTCATCGACCAGGCGCGAGATCTGAGACAAGCGGTCCTTATTCAGCGAATAATGGATGAATTTGCCCTGCCGCTCGGTGTCCACCACCCCGGCGCGGCGGAGTATGGCCAGGTGCTGCGAAGCGACCGATTGCTCCAGGCGGAGCTTGATGTAAATATCCGTAACGGTGAGGCTATCGCTCTCTTCCAGCAGGTCGATGATGCGCTGCCGGAGTTTATGGTTGACGGCTCTCAACACCAGCACAGCTTTTCTGAGCTCGGCGTAGTCGAGTTTGATATCGCCTTCTCCCTTCTTTAGAATGACGGTTTCGTTTTTTTGTTTTCTCATATTTTCTCGTTTTTCATATTAGATAATTTCCAAATAACCTTAGCCAAATACCGTGCCAAACTTCAAGGGTTAGTGGAAAGTAAAAAATATCAAGACTGTATTATATGCAAAATTATAAAAATATTCACATAAATAAAATGTGTAATCAAAGTAAATCGACAATTTTATTGAAAGGCCTTTTTACAATAGCTTTTTCGGTGTGGTAATGTTTGGCGGTTTGAGGTAAAAAGGGCTGTAGTAGGCGATATCGGCAAACCGGCCGCCTTCGAATGCCGGCAGGGCCAGCGGGGCCAGGTGGGCAGCTGAACAAACGGTTTCGCTGTAAATGACCCCTTTGTCGGGCAGCAGGCCGGCGCATTTTGCGGCGCCGTTGCCAGATAACACGACCGTATGCCCCGCCTGCAGGTATTCGGAAAAAGAAAACTCGTTGATAATGATGGCCTCGGCTTCGGTTATGCGCTCGTTGGCAGCGTCGAAGCCGGCAGTATAGGCCTCCATGCGCCTGGCATCGATGAGGGGGAAGTACAGGGCGTCCTCGCGTTCCTGGCGCAGGCTGGCCAGCGCCAGCGACTGGAGGGTGTCCACGACGACGAGGGGTTTGTCGAGGCTGTAGCAGATGCCTTTGGCCGTAGCTGTGCCCACGCGCAGGGAGGTATAGGAACCAGGCCCGCTGCTGAGCGCTACGCCTTCTATCTCGGGCAGTGTAAAACCGCTGTCTTCCAGGCAACGGCCTATCAGCAGCGTAATCTGCGAAGCGTGCTGGTAAGGCTCCGGGGCGTTGTGCAGGGCCAACATCTGAAGGCCATCGCTGATGCCGATGGAGCAGGTGTCGGTGGCCGTTTCTATGAGCAGTAAAAGCGCCATAAGCGCGAAAGTAACAGAATTTGGGCAGGCTTAATATTTTCAGGAACCATAAATTTGGGCCGGGTGTTTAAGCTGTGCCGGCATTGTGTTACCTTTGCGCGGTATTTTTCAACAGATCAAAAAATGCCCACTGCCGATGGCACGGGAAATACTCATCCCTCATTGCTTCATGTAGCGGCTTTTGCCTGCTTCTACGATGCCCGCCAGGGCCTGCTCTGCTTTTTATCTACCAACCACGTTTAAACCATCTCTATCATGCTGGAAAAGCTGCAAGCCATCAAAGAACGGTATATCTACCTGGAAGAGCAATTGGCCGACCCCGAGCTCATTGCCAATATGGCCCGCTATACCAAGGTGAACAAGGAATACAAAAACCTGACGCCCATCGTCAAGGCCTTCGATACTTATCTCGAACTCCTGAGCAATATCCGTACCGCGCGCGAGATGCTACGGGAAGAGGACCCCGAAATGCGCGATATGGCGCGCCTCGAACTGGATGAGCTGGAGCCCAGGCAGGAGGAAATGGAAGAAGAGCTCAAAATGCTGCTCATACCCAAAGACCCGGAAGACGATAAAGACGTCATATTCGAGATACGTTCCGGTACCGGCGGCGACGAGGCCAGCCTGTTCGCGGGCGACCTGTACCGCATGTACTCCCGTTATTTTGAAGAGCAGGGCTGGAAAGTGGAGGCCGTCTACATCAATGAAGGCACCGTTGGCGGTTACAACAAGCTCGTACTGGAGATCAGCGGCGATGAGGTCTACGGCAGGCTCAAGTTCGAATCGGGCGCTCACCGCGTGCAACGCATCCCCAAGACGGAATCGCAGGGGCGGGTACACACCTCCGCCGCTACCGTTGCCGTGATGCCCAAACTGGAGATGGAGGATGTCGATATCAATAAAGCGGACCTCAAGATCGACACCTACCGCTCTAGCGGCGCCGGCGGCCAGCACGTCAACAAGACCGAATCGGCCGTGCGTATTACACACCTGCCCACCGGCATCGTCTCGGAAAGCCAGGACGGCCGCTCTCAGATCAAAAACAGGGAGATCGCCCTGCAACGCCTTTACGTCAAGGTCGTCGAGGTTCGCCGCGAGCAATACGAGAGCGAGCAGGCTGCCAAACGCAAATCGCTGGTCGGTACCGGCGACCGCTCCGGGAAGATCCGCACCTACAACTTCCCGCAGAACCGCGTGACCGACCACCGCCTGGAAGGCGAGAACAAGAACTTCAACCTCGAACAGGTTATGGAAGGCCATCTGGCGCCCATCATCGAAGCCCTGAAGGTGGCGGAAAATGCGGAGCGGATGAAAGAGGGGGCAATGGAATAAGCCGGCAATAATGATACACGCGGTGCTGCCTTTTTTTAAATTCGCACCCAACTTTAGGTGTTGGCACCGGTGGCGCCGCTGAGGCTGAAGCCCTGGCCCAACCCCAATACAAAGCCCTTCCAATGGACCAGGTACATTACATCAGCGCTGAGCGCTTAACGCTGGAGCAGATCAGCGCAATTTTGGAAAAAGGAGTTTCCCTTGCGCTTTCTGAAGAGAGCCGCCAGCGCATCCGGCATTGCAGAGCCTTTCTGGACGACAAGCTTCAGCACTCCGACGAGCTCTTTTACGGCATCAATACGGGGTTTGGCTCCCTGTGCCACATCCGCATTTCCAAAGAACAGACGATCAGCCTGCAGCACAATCTGGTGCAGTCGCATGCCTGCGGTACCGGCGCCCCCGTTCCGCCGGCCATCGTGCAGCTGATGCTGCTGTTAAAGATACAGAGCCTGGCCTACGGTTACTCCGGCGTCCGCCTGGGCCTGGTTGAACGGCTGGCCGAATTATTCAACCGGGGCATCCTCCCGGTGGTGTATGAGCAGGGCTCGCTGGGAGCGTCGGGCGACCTGGCCCCGCTGGCCCATCTGAGCCTGCCGCTTATCGGGCTGGGGGCAGTGTGGCAGAACGGGCAGGCTCTGCCGTCGGACAGTGTGCTGGCCGATAGCGGCCTGGCGCCAATGGAATTGCAGGCCAAAGAAGGACTGGCCCTGCTGAACGGCACGCAGTTTTCCGGTGCTTACCTGGGCTGGTGCCTGCTTCAGGCCAGGCGCCTGTTCGGGCTCGCCAACCTCTGCGCTGCGCTCTCGGCCGACGCATTCGATTGCCAGCTTTCGCCATTTGACGGCCGCCTGCATATCATCAGGCCCCACGAAGGCCAGCAAAGGGTAGCGGCCGATATCCGGTGGTGGCTGCAGGGCAGTGCGCTTGCCCAGCGCGAAAAGCAGTACGTGCAGGACCCCTACGCCTTCCGTTGCGTGCCGCAGGTGCACGGCGCCAGTTGGGGGGCTATCAGCCACGCGGAGCAGGTGTTCCTTACCGAGGCCAATGCCGTGACGGACAACCCCAACATCTTCCCCGATACGGACGCCATACTGTCGGGGGGCAACTTCCACGCCCAACCTCTGGCCCTGGCCCTCGATTATCTGGCCATTGCCCTGGCCGAACTGGGCAGCATTTCGGAACGGCGCGTTTATCAGCTCATTTCCGGCAACCGTGGCCTGCCCAGTTTCCTGACGAGCGAACCCGGGCTGAACTCGGGGCTCATGATCCCGCAGTACACCGCCGCATCCATCGTCAGCCAGAATAAACAGCTCTGCACGCCAGCGTCGGTAGATAGCATAGTGAGCAGCAATGGCCAGGAAGACCACGTCAGCATGGCAGCCAATGCCGCTACCAAGTGTTACCGCGTGGTGGAGAACCTGGAGCGCCTGCTGGCTATAGAATGGATGACGGCAGCCCAGGCCATGGAATTCCGTCGGCCGGAGCAGTCGTCGCCGGCACTGGAACAGATACTGGCCGATTACCGCCTGGTAGTGCCGAAGGTGGAGTCGGACCGGGTGTTGCACGACGATATCATAGCAACGATAGGCTTTTTCAGAGAAGGGGCGGGCAGGTTTCCAAAACCTGACTGAACAACGCGTTATTTCCTGAAATGTTAATACTTTTGAAAGAGCCTTTGCGCTGTACCCCGGCCGGTTTATACGAATTGGAGCGGGGCATTCGTTACCCAGCTTGGAATTCATCGTCCACATCAATAAAATAAAAGACTCATGCTACGCAAAAGATTCTCTTTACTGGCTATTGGCCTTTCCATTACCTTGTTCTTTTCCGGCTGCGGTGTCGGGAAAGAAGGAGGAGGCTTAAATCTATTCACCCCTGATCAGGATATAGAACTCGGACAGGAGGTGGTGAAACAGATCGAAAGCGACCCGAGCCAGTTCCCTATCCTGCCCGAGAAAGGAAATGAGGAAGTATATGCCTATATCCGCAAGATCACCAATAAGATACTGAATTCCGGCGAGGTGGCCTATCGCGATAAATTCGCCTGGGAGGTGAAGATCATCGATGATGACAAAACGCTCAATGCTTTTTGTACGCCGGGCGGATACATCTATGTGTATACCGGCCTGATCAAGTTCCTGGATTCTGAAGACCAGCTGGCCGGCGTCATGGGCCATGAGATTGCCCACGCTGCCCTGCGCCATTCTACCCGCCAGATGACCCAGGTGTATGGTATTGCCGCCCTGACATCCATCATCACCGGCAATGCCGAACCGGGCCTGATCGAGCAGATCGCCCTGGGGTTGATCTCTCTTAAGTTCAGCCGCAACCATGAAACGGAAGCCGACAGCCATTCGGTGCTTTATCTCTGCCCGACAGACTACCATGCCGATGGCGCTGCAGGGTTCTTTAAAAAGATCGAAGGAGAGTCCACCCCGCCCGAATTCCTGAGTACGCACCCTAACCCCGGCAACCGCGTTCAGAATATCGAAAAACAGGCGGCCGAAAAATCCTGCAAAGGAACGAAAGACTATCGTTCTGATTATCAGAAGATCAAGGCTAAGCTCTAAGCAATGCGATCAGGATGGGGAGAGCCCAAACTTCTCCCCATCACTCCCTCTACCAGTCTCCTCATCACCCAGTCTCTCCATCTCCAATAAGCATGTTCACCCCTTATCCCGCATCCATACATCGCGCTGTGGGAAGGGGATGGTGACCTGGTTGTCGCGGAATGTCTGGTCTATCTCAAAACGCATATCGCTTTTAATGTCTTCAATGCGGATGAATTCGTGTGTCCAGAAGTGGAGCTCGAAATCCAGAGAGGATTCACCAAAATCAATAAAACGGACAAAAGGAGCGGGGTGGCGCAGTACGAAGGCATTTTCTCTGGCGACGTTCAGCAGGAGCTTTTTCACCAGTGCAGTATCCGAACCGTAGGCGACGCCAACTTTAACCAGGAAGCGGGCTTTGCTGTCGTTATGGCTCCAGTTGATGACCTTTTCCACGACCAGCCGTGAATTGGGGACGATGACCGTCAGGTTATCGCGGGTTTCTACCAGGGAGGTTCGCAGCCCGATTCGCCGCACCGTCCCGACCAGGTCGTCCACTACTACTACATCGCCCACTTCGACGGTGCGTTCGAAGAGGAGGATGATGCCCGAAAAGAAATCTTTGAAAGTCTCTTGCAGCCCCAGGCCAATGCCTACCAGCAAAGCTGCTGCACCGCCCCAAAGCACGGTAAGGGTAACACCCAGCGTTTCCAGGGCCATCAGGATGGCGATGACGTAGAGAAAGTATTTCAGAAGCTGGTTGATGGCAAACTGAGAACCGACGTTGATATTATTGCGGCGGTAGTAGCTATTGAGCACCAGTTGGGTGAGCAGCCAGCTGGCCAGCCGGGCTGCCAGCAGTATGAATAGGGCGATCAGGATGTTGGAAATGTGAAAAGCATAGGAGTTACCTTTGCTCTGGAATTCAAAGAGCCGGTAATCGAAACCGAAACTTTTAAGTGCAAGCCACAGGGCAAGCACGTACACGATCCATTGGACAGTCCTGTTGGCGCTTTTCTTCAGGTTGGGAGGAGGGGCCTGCTGGCCCGGTTTCAACTCTTTCTGCTGGGCGTCATAACTCAAGGCAATCGCCCGGGAAATAACGAAGTCCACGAGGCGGGCAGCCTGCAACAGCATGAAGCCCCCGAGGACGTGGGATATTCTGAGTACGACTTCATCGCTTTCCACCAGGCGGTAGTCGACAGTGAGGCTGAGCACCAGGGCGAGCAGGAGCAGGAACAAAAAAAGCAGCCTGAGAATGCCTTTCAGTTTCTTTCTGCTGCCGACGTCCAGGTTCACCCGGTTGAAATAGGCCGGTGCCAGGCTGTAAAACACCAGGCGGTATAAGGCAGCCAGCAGCAGGAACAAAAGGCTGGCCAGGATCACATTTCCCAGTGTGATGTCGTAATTTCCGAATCGAAAAAGCTCTTTTTGGAAGAATTCGCTCATGGACAGCGCTTAAATTTATGCCTGAAAATACAAACTTTTCGCCATGAAAACCTTTCAGGGACAAATTGTTGACCTGCATCAACGCCGTATCTATCCGGGGGAAGTACAGGTAGATCAGGGAAAAATAGCAGGTATCCGGGAATTGCCAGAGGCCACCGGCCCTTATATCATGCCGGGTTTTGTGGATGCCCACATCCATATAGAGAGCTCCATGCTCATACCCTCCGAGTTTGCACGCCTGGCCGTCGTTCACGGCACAGTGGCCACCGTCTCCGACCCACATGAGATCGCAAATGTGCTGGGAGAAGAAGGTGTGTATTATATGATCGGTAACGGCAGCAAAGTGCCTTTCAAATTTTATTTCGGCGCGCCGTCCTGCGTGCCGGCAACGGCCTTCGAAACAGCGGGGGGCAGGATCGGGCCTGAAGGCGTGAGGCGTTTGTTGGAAAGGCCGGAGGTAAGATACCTGTCGGAGATGATGAATTACCCCGGGGTGCTGCACCACGACGAGGAGGTGATGGCCAAGCTGGCTGCTGCCCGCGAGTTGGGCAGGCCCATCGATGGCCATGCGCCGGGCCTGCGGGGTGATGACGCCCGCCGTTATTTTGCTGCCGGCATCAGCACCGACCACGAATGTTTCACGTACGAAGAAGGCCTGGAGAAACTCAGGCTGGGCGTGAAGGTGATCATCCGCGAGGGGAGTGCCGCCCGTAATTTCGAGGCGCTTATCCCCTTGTTGCCGCAATTCCCCGGCCAGGTCATGTTCTGTTCGGATGACAAACATCCCGACGGGCTCGTTCTAGGGCATATCGACAAGCTGGCCGCCAGGGCCGTTGCGGAAGGTTATGGCCTTTTCGACATCCTGCGCGCCGCCTGTCTGAACCCTGTTGAACATTATGGACTCGATGTCGGCCTGTTGCTTCCCGGCAGCCCGGCGGATTTTATACTGGTAGAAGACATGCGCACTTTCCGGGTACTTGCTACCTATATTGACGGGCAACTCGTAGCGAAAGAAGGGCAGTCGCTGATCGGCAGGGTGGAGGAGGAGGCGGTGAACCGTTTCGATACGCAACCCAAAGAACCGGCTGACTTCAGCTTGGAGGCGCTGGGTAGCCAGGCCAACGTCATACAGGCGTTGGACGGGCAGATCGTTACGCAGCGTTTTTCGGCTCCGGTAAGCGTGCGGGATGGAATGGCTGTGGCGGATGTGGAAAGGGATATGCTCAAGGCGGCCGTAGTGAACCGCTACGAGGCGGCGACGCCGGCGCTGGCCTTTATCAATGGTTTTGGCCTGCGGAAGGGCGCTATAGCCTCCTGTGTGGGCCACGACTCCCACAACATTATTGCCGTCGGTGTTGACGACGGAGCCCTATGCCGGGCCGTGAACCTGATCATTGAACATCAGGGCGGCATCGCTGCCGTATCGGATACGGAGGCCCATATCCTGCCACTGCCCGTGGCCGGCATCATGACAAACGCCGATGGTTACGAGGTGGCGGAGGCTTACCAGCATATCGACGGTTTTGTCAGAGAGGAGCTGGGCGCCAGGCTGGAGGCGCCTTTTATGGCCTTGTCTTTCATGGCGCTGCTGGTCATCCCGGAATTGAAGTTAAGCGATAAGGGATTATTCGACGGGAAGGCCTTTGGCTTTGTGCCGCTGTTTCATGAGTAGAGGAGTTGGGCAGCCTGTTTAAGAGCATAGTTTGGCCATACAGGTTTGTATCAAAAATAGTACATTTGCCTGCCGGCAGGCCGGCAAATTATCAATACCATCCAGAAAATGCTGCGCTTACTGGCCAGAATAATATCCATCCTTTTCCACCCGCTGTTGATCGTAACCTACATGCTGGTGTTGCTGTTATTGATCAACCCCTACCTTTTTGGCGTGAGCAGGATCAGTGAACAGGCCAGTAAGTTGCTCATCCTGCAGGTTTTTTTGTCCACTTTTTTCATCCCTGCTTTTGCGGTGGCCATGCTCCGGTTTATGGGCATGATCGAATCCATGGAAATGAAAAACAGGCAGGAGCGCATCGGGCCTTACATCATTACCGGCATCTTTTACTTGTGGATGTTCCGCAATTTCCTCGACAATACGCAGATCCCCACGGCGTTTACCAGCTTTATGCTGGGGGCGGCGATCGGGCTTTTTATCGCTTTTTTTATCAATATCTTTTCGAAGATCAGCGCCCACGCTGTGGGCATGGGCGGGTTGCTGGGTATGGTGGCCATCACCCTTTTGTTATTCAGCTATGACACCTTTACGGTCAGCACTTCTCTGGGCTTATTGGAAGTGAGCATGAGTGCAGTGCTGATCGTTACGATATTGCTGGCCGGCCTGGTGGGCACTTCCCGGCTACTGCTCCAGGCCCACGACCCTATGGACCTGTATGGAGGGTATCTCGTAGGGTTTGCAGCGCAATTCATTGCGCTGCGTATTCTTTTCTAGAGATGGTAGCGTTATAAACGCCTCAGAGATGGTAGCGTTATAAACGCTACCATCTCTCTAGTAGCGTTATAAACGCTACCATCTCTCTAGAAGCGTTATAAACGCTACCATCTCTCTAGAAGCGTTATAAACGCTACCATCTCTAAAGGAAATACCATGGAAAAACGAGCTTTGATCGTCGGTGGCGGGTTGGTAGGGTCGCTTTGGGCCGTTCTGTTAGCCAAACGCGGTTACGAAGTCGATGTTTTCGAGCAGCGCCCCGACCCACGCAGCGCCGGTTTTATTGGAGGGCGGTCTATCAACCTGGCCATGAGCACCCGTGGCTGGCGAGCCCTGGAGAAAGCAGGCATCGAGAGCCGGATACGGCCGGCGGCCATCGCCATGTACGGGCGCATGATGCACAGTGTGGAAGGAGAGCTCACCTTTCAGCCTTATGGGCGGGATGGGCAGGCGATCTATTCCGTTTCCCGCGGCGGCCTGAATATCGAACTGATCCGTATCGCCGACAGCTACGACAACCTACGCTTTCATTTCGGGCAGAAATGCCTGGGCGTTGGCCTGGATTCCAATACCGTTTATTTTGAATCGGTGGATACAGGTGTGCGCACTTCCATGCAGGCCCCGCTCATCTTTGGCGCCGACGGCGCCTTCTCCGCCGTGCGGCGCAGCCTGATGAAACTGCCGCGCTTCAACTATTCGCAATCCTATCTGGAATACGGCTACAAAGAGCTGCACATTCCCCCCAAAGCCGACGGCAGTCATGCTATAGATAAAAATGCCCTTCATATCTGGCCCAGGGGTAATTTCATGATGATCGCCCTGCCCAATATCGATGGAAGCTTTACAGGTACTCTTTTCCTACCCTTCGAAGGAGAGGGCCAGGCTTTCGAACAGCTGCAGAGCAGCGAACAGGCCCTGGCGTTCTTTGAGGCGTATTTCCCGGACAGCCTTCCGCTCTTCCCCGATCTCGAACACGATTTTCGCACCAACCCCACTTCCGCTTTAGCCACCATCCGGTGCAGCCCCTGGTGTTATGAAGATAAGGTGCTGTTGCTGGGCGATGCCGCCCATGCCATCGTGCCTTTTTACGGGCAGGGCATGAACGCCGGCTTTGAAGACTGCAGCATCCTCGACGAGATGATCGGCCAATATCAGGATGACTGGACGGCCATCATCGGAGCTTTCAACCGAGAACGCATCGATGACGGTAATGCCGTCGCCACCCTGGCCCTGCGCAATTTCGTTGAAATGCGCGATCTCGTCGCTGACCCGCTTTTCCTGCTTCGAAAGGAAATCGCCGCCCACCTACAGGAGAAGTACCCCGGCGAATTTCTGCCCCTCTATTCTCAGGTCACCTTCAGCCACATCCCTTACAGCGAAGCTTTGAAGGAAGGAGACGCCCAGGAAGAACTGCTCAGCAGGATACTTTCCCTTCCCGGTATCCTGCACAATTGGAAGGACAACCCGGAAGTGGATGCCATCTTCCGGTTATGGCAGCGGGAACGGCAGGGATGACAGGCGGCTCCGCCACGACGGCATAATCCACGGGCGGCGCCCGTGGGTGAAGTGTTTACACCCGTTGGGCAAGCAAGCGGCTCCGCCACGACGGCATAATCCACGGGCGGTGCCCGTGGGTGGAGTGTTTACACCCGTTGGGCGAGCAAGCGGCTCCGCCACGACGGCATATTGTAGAAAGCACTCAACCTTTACCCATAGCCCTTGCATTTTCCAGCCAGGCTGGGCATCTTGCGGTCTGTTTGAGGAGAAAAAAATGATGAAGCGATTATACATCCCATTGGCATTGTTATTCACCCTGTCCTTTACCGGGCCTTTCGGGGGGCAGAAAGCTGCCTTTAAGGCCCACTACAAGGGCATGCTGCTTTATTCGGAAGGCCAGTATCAGCGCGCGGCGCGGCAATTCGAGGAGGCCTATAACATCATTCCGGGCAACTACAACTTTGCGCTTTCCCTGGCTATGGGGCTGAGCCGGGTGGGGCGTGCGGCGGAAGGCCTGGCCCTGCTCGTAAAAGCTGCGAACCAGCTGTCGGAGCGCGACCCGGAATACCTCCAGAAGCAGGCGTACCTGCATTTTTACCGCGGGATGATCCATTGTTATGAAGGCCGTTTCGGGGATGCTATCAGGCCCCTGGAAGAGAGCATCCAAATACAGCGGCAGGTTGGAGAGCCCCGGTTGTTGAGTATTTATAACAACGCATTGGGATATGCTACACTGCTCAACCAGGGAGGCGGGCGGCATGCGCAGGACAGCCTGGGCATGCACTACCACGTACACAAGCGCGATATGCTTCGCGCCCTCGATTACTTCGACCGCGCCCTGACTTACGACGCGGGTAACTCTGCCGCACTACACAACTACTATCTTTTGCGCGACACCCTGGGCATAACGGATATCAAGGAGTTGTATGAAAAGCGGGATTCGGGCCTGGTTATGGAAGCCAAAGCCTTACCCGGCAACAGCGGGCGCGCCCTCCAGTTTGCCGAATACGACGAGTTGGTTTTCCTGCTGGACATTTCCGGCTCTATGGTCATGGAAACGGTGCCCTGTATGGGGACGACGCGTTTTGCTGTCATGCAGGAGACGGCCTTGTTCGTACTCGACAGCCTGCCTGCCCATACCGAGCTGGGCCTGGGCACTATTGGCGGCGATTGCGGCACGGTTCCCAAAGTATGGGATAGGGTAGGGGCGCTGAGCCGTTACGATATGCGTTACCGGCTTCGCTTTTTAGTGCCCGATGGTACCACCCCCCTGCTGGAGCGCCTGCAGGCCTGCCCGGAACTGTTTGCAGGCAGCGACACTACCCGAAAGGCCATCTTCCTGATCAGCGACGGCGCCAATGTTTGCCGCGCCGGTGGCGAAGATATCTGTGCCTGGGCGGAAGAGCTGGCCCGCCAGCATATTACTATCAACATCCTCACCTTCCTGGGCGCCAGTTACGACAATACCAATGCTTTCGCCGAATACGGTTGCCTGGCCGATAATACCGGCGGGCAGATCCTTTACCTCGACAATTATCGCTGTAGTTACGAATACTTCGGCGCCAGCCTGGTGGAAAGTTGTATGCCCAGGATTCCCGAGCTGCGCCGGGTGCATTGCTGGGGCCCTGCCGTGAAGGATCTGTGGGCGGTCATCCCCGAAGATCAGTGATAGCAGGGTATATCCCCAATGACTTACCTCCGTTCCACTACCAGCCTTTCTACCGCTACTTCTCCTGCACGGTGTAGTTCAAGCAGATATAAACCCGGAGCCCAGCTTTCCAGGTTAAGGATGTGGTCTCCTTTGTCCAGGCCGGCCTTTTCGTCAATGAGTTGCCCCTGCAGGTTGCGCACGGCCAGCTTGTCGAACGGATATTCCAGGCGCAGGCAGGTTTTGCCGGTGGCGGGGTTCGGGAAACAGGATACCCCGGAGCGCAAAGCAGGGTTGTAATGTGTGGCGGTATTACTAGCCAGTTGGCCGGTTCCTTCCGGGCATTGCTCAGCTACCGTATATGCGGTGATGAGGCCGTTCAGCCATTCGGCGAGTGGCGTAGCCCCTATGCGCAGCCCTTTGCCTGACGTATTGCCGGCAAGCTGTTCAAATGCCCCGCCGGTGGCCAGTGCCATGTGCTGCAGAAGCTCAGCGCCTTCTTCGCCGAGTCCGCTACATCCTACCGGGATGATGGTAATGCCACTGGCTGCGGCCAGCCTGAGCGCTTGCTCCATGCGTTCGGCAGCGCCCCTGCCCGCTTTGGGAGTGGCGTCTGTAAGAACCAGCAGCAGGCGGGCATCCGAGCCGGGCTGCCAGTCGAAATGACGGATCGCTGCCATCAGTGCGGTGTCGAGGGGCTCCGCTTCTTCTCCTCCCCCGGCAGCCTGGAAGAGAAAGCTTTGATCGCCGGATAGCTGTTCCATCGATACGGGCTGCGTGAGGTAGCGCTCCCCGTAATCGCGGAACAACAGGCACTGCATCTGGAAACCAGGCTGTGCCTGCCTCGTGTGCTGCACGGCCGTCAGCGCTTTCATTATCCCGTCGAACTCATCCTGCATGGAGTGCGTAGCATCGGCCAGAACCAGCAGGCCAAGGCCATTGGAGGGTTGGCAGGAGGAGGTAACAGAAAAACCGTTCACCCCTTCTTCGGCGCCGGCCAGTTTTTCGGAGGAGTAAGTTTTCCCCTGGTGGGTGAGCTGTATGCTTTGTGCCCTTTCTTCGGCACTGCACCACAGTGACGCCTGGCCCCGCACATTGGTTTGTGTCTGCCAAAGGGTTTTTCCCGATTCTCCGAGCAGTTGCACCGGACAATTGCGCACGGCTTGCCCGTCCGTGCTATTTACCTGAACATAAAAGGCCTGTTGCATGGGAAGGCGCCGGTTCCCAATATTTTCCTTTTGAATGGGCCCCTGCTCGTATGGGATATCCAATGACGTAGTACCGGCTACATTATCAGAAGCAGTGCTTTGGGGTGTTGCGGGCAATTGCAGGAGGAGCAATACCGCGATCGTGAAACATACCTTTTTCATAGCCTTATCTTTTAGCAGCCAGATGGCTGAGTTTCTCAGCTTTTTTCACCAACTCCACAAATTCATCACGGTGGCCTTCGAGATCGGCCTGCCGGGCGTTTTCCGCCAGTTGGGCAACGGCCTCAAAGGAAGCCTGCCCTTTGTATTGGGAATCGCGCAGCAACAGGGCGAAGGCAGCGACTGCGGCGGAAAACCGGAAGTTCTCGCTAGCCTGCTCAACAGGCTGCACAGCAGGGGCTGTTTCGTGCCGGAGATAATAGCTCTGTGCTTCCCGTGGCCGTTTGTAACGCAGGTGAACGGTTGCGGGTGTTTTGCCAGCGCCGCTTGCCGCCGTTACCCGGGGCTCCAGCTCGTAGAGGGCCGTTACGGTATGGCCGGCCCCCAGTTCGCCGGCATCTTTTGCGTCGTTCTCGAAGTCTTCGCGGGCAAGCAGGCGGTTCTCATAGCCGATCAGGCGGTAGGCCGACACGACGGAGGAATCGAATTCCACCTGCAGTTTGACATCTTCGGCGATGGTGAACAAGGTGCCGCTGCCTTCCGTGATGAACAGCTTTTCTGCTTCTTCCAGATTGTCGATATAGGCATAGTTGCCGTTCCCTTTGTCGGCCAGCAACTCCAGCTTCCCATCCTGTATGTTGCCCATACCAAACCCCAGCGCGCTGAGGTAGATACCCGTCTGGCGTTTTTCCACGATGAACTTTTCCAGTTCTTCCGGGCTGCTGATCCCGATATTAAAATCGCCGTCGGTAGCGAGGATGACGCGGTTGTTGCCCTCCGGCAGGAAGTGGCTGGCTGCCAGCTCGTAGGCGCGTTGCAACGCTGTGCCTCCTGCCGTGCCGCCCCCTGCGTGCAGGCCGTTGATGACGGAAAGTATCTTTTCCTTCTCACTGCCGGTTGCGGCTTCCAGCGGTATGGCAAAATTGCCGGCATAGGTGACGATAGAGATCTGGTCCTGGGGCCTGAGTTGATCTGCCAGCACGGCAAAAGCCTGTTGGAGCAGGGGGAGTTTTTCAGCTGCACCCATCGAGCCGGAGACATCGATGAGGAACACGAGGTTGGAAGGCGGCGCTGCCGCCATGCTGACATTTTTGCCCTGCAATCCTATGTGCAGCAGCCAGTGCCCGGGCTGCCAGGGGCATGCTCCCAATTCGGTATACACCGCAAAGGGGTGTTCACTGCCAGGCTGGGGGTAGTCGTACTGGAAATAGTTGACCAGTTCTTCCGTGCGTACCGCATCGGGTGGCGGTAGCTGGCCATTGTTGAGAAAACGGCGCATATTGCTGTAGGCCGCATGGTCGACGTCGATGGAGAAGGTGGAAAAAGGCTCCTGCCCGGCTGCGGTGAAAGCGTTCTCTACAATGGCGGCATATCCTTCGCCGCTGGTTTCCATGCCATGCCCGCTTTCCTGTTCCAGTATCCGGCCCCCACGAACGCGTACGCCATCGATGTAATAATCGGTAGCCTGGTTACGCGAGCCGCGGACGTTGGGTTGCCCGGCGGATAGGCCGGCGGAATTCGCCGCTATGCCATTGACGTCGCGGGTGGGCAGGTTGCGGATATCCTGAGAAGAAAGGCCCTTATCTTTGTTTTTGCTCCTGCGCGGCGGGCGGCTCCGGTAATGCCCGCCATCGCCGCCTCTGTTCATGGTGATGACGGCCCCTGAAGTCGTATTGTCCTGCTCGATCAGAGGCACTTTGTATTCAGTTACGACCACCTGGTCAAGCGTGATGCCTTCGGAAGAAAGCTGGATATCCAGTTTGTTGGCTTTGCCTGCCAGCACTTTGAAGCCGGATATCCTCTTTTTGGCATAACCAACGTAAGTGGCCTCCACATCATAGGCGCCCGGATCGATCGCGGAGAAGCTGTAGTTGCCGTCAAAATCGGACGTTGTGCCAGCAACAAGCACGCCATTCTGATAGATGGCCAGGTTGGCAAAGATGATGGGCTCGCCCGATTCCTGGCCTGTGACCTTGCCTTGCAAGGATGTCTGGGAAAGCGTCGCTGAGCCGCATAAACATGCGGCCAGCAACAGAATGGTGGTTTTCATAGTTTTATCCTAATGTTAGGTTGGAGAAGATCAAGGTAAAAAAAGCGGGCTCACCCATTTTGTCCGTAGGAAGTGCGGAGGTGAGCCTGCAGAACCCTGTTACGAGAGCGCTTTGTGCTTTCATAGCCAAAAGCATTTGGTAAATTGGGGCTCTCAATAGGGCTTAGTTCGTCATGATTTACCTTCTTTTCTCAAAAGTAGGCTCCTGAGTGCCCGGATGCCAACCAAAAAAAATTATTTGTCAGGTTTTTGAAGAGGCGTGCTTCCGTTCCCGCATTCCAATCCGCATGTCCTTTGAGCTTTAGGAAAAGCTGGGAGGTAAGCTATGTCGCAAAATTTCCAATGGAGAACATGTTTTCTGAACACTATTTTAGCATACGCGGATAGGCCTAAAATCAGGCTTCAGGAATAGTGTTGGAGAAGGAGGATTCGCAAGGTTATGCCTATTGAGCGGTTTGTACCAGGAACGAGCTTAGCTTCTTTGTCTATTCTGGCCCGAATCCGTACCTTTGCGGCGCTCAAACAAAACAAGAGATCATGTCCAGCAAAAAGATTCAATCCGCGCTGATTTCCGTATACCATAAAGATGGCCTGGAGCCTATTGTGCGCGAGCTGCAGCGCCTGGGTGTCCGGCTGTATTCCACCGGCGGTACGCAGAGCTTCCTGGAAGGCCTGGGGGCAGAAGTGGAGGCGGTAGAGCACCTGACGTCCTATCCTTCCATTCTGGACGGGCGGGTAAAGACCCTGCACCCCAAGGTCTTCGGCGGCATTCTGGCCCGCCGGGAAGAGGGGCACCTTGCGCAGCTTGTCCAATACGGCATCCCCGAGATCGACCTGGTGATCGTGGACCTTTACCCTTTCGAAGAGACGGTGGCCACTACCTCTGACGAACCGGCCATTATTGAAAAGATCGATATCGGCGGTATCTCGTTGATCAGGGCGGCGGCCAAGAATTTCAACGACGTGGTGGTCGTTCCGTCCAAAGCGGAATATGGCATGTTGCTGCAAATGCTACAGGAAAAGGACGGCCATACTGATCTGGCGGGCCGCCGGGAACTGGCCCGGCGCGCGTTCCTGGTTTCTTCCCACTACGACACGGCTATTTTTCATTATTTCAACCGGGGCCACGAAGGGGAGGCGTTCAAGCATAGCATTCTGGATGCCGAGCCTCTGCGCTACGGCGAGAACCCGCACCAACCAGGCGTCTTTTACGGCAGGCTGGACGACATGTTCGAAAAGATCGGAGGGAAGGAGTTATCGTACAATAACCTGGCTGACATCGACTCGGCCGTCAACCTGATGCGCGAGTTCAGGGATGCGGGGCCTACCTTTGCCATCCTGAAACATACCAACTCCTGTGGAGTGGCAAGCCGGCCCACCATCCTGGAAGCCTGGAAGGATGCCCTGGCTGCCGACAATATTTCGGCCTTTGGGGGCATCCTCATCGCGAATACGGCCATTGATCTGGCCACAGCGGAAGAGATCGACAAAATATTCTACGAGGTGCTGATCGCTCCGGCTTTCGACAGTGATGCGCTGGCGTTTTTGGCACAGAAAAAGAAACGCATCCTGTTGCGCATCAAGGACTGGCACGTCAACCGGCGCAGCTTTAAGAGCCTGCTGAACGGCGTGCTCGAACAGGAGACGGACCTGAAAGCGGAAACGGCGGAAAACCTTCAGGTGGTGACGCAAAAGGCGCCGACGGCGGCGGAAGTAGAGGACCTGCTTTTCGCCAACATTTGCGCCAAGCATCTGAAATCTAATACCATCGTGCTGGCTAAGGATAAGCAGCTCATCGGAATGGGGTGTGGGCAGACTTCGCGGGTAGATGCGCTGAAGCAGGCTATCCTCAAGGCCAAGGCCTTCGGCTTTAATCTGCAGGGCGCCGTCATGGCCTCCGATGCTTTTTTCCCCTTTGCCGATAGCGTGGAGATCGCCTTTGAGGCCGGCGTTACGGCCGTCGTTCAGCCCGGTGGCTCCATCAAAGACCAGGACAGCATCGATTTTTGCAACGAGCACAATATGGCTATGGTGATGACCGGTGTAAGGCATTTCAAGCACTAGGCGTGAACCTCGCAATAGATATCGGCAACACCCGGGCCAAGTTCGGCGTTTTTAAAGACGGCGCCCTCTTGTACCAGGAAACCCGCAAAGCGGCGGACCCTGAATATTTATTGGAACTGGCAACCAACCAAAAGGCCCGGAATGTCATCTTATCTAATGTGGCGGGGCGTGTAGAAGAGGCGGTGCGCAGTACCCTGAAGCAGCGGTTCTTCTATCTTGAACTGGACGCTCACACGCCTTTGCCCATCCACAACCTCTACGAAACACCCGAAACGCTGGGGAAGGACCGCCTGGCAGCTGTTGCCGGTGCGTACGGCCTCTTTCCCGGGGAAAACTGCCTGGTGGTAGATGCCGGCACCTGCATCACCTATGACGTGTTGCGCGCCGATGGCTCCTACCTGGGCGGTAACATCGCGCCGGGCCTGGCGATGCGGCTGCGGGCGATGCACACCTTCACCGCACGCCTGCCTCTGGTGGCCCCCGGCCCCATGGAGGAGGGCTGGGTGGGCAGGAGCACGGAAACGGCGCTTCGTTATGGCGCGCAGGCAGGGGTTGTGCTGGAAGCGGAAGGCTTTATTCGCCACTTTCGCGCTGTTTTTGGATCATTAAAAGTGCTTTTCACCGGCGGAGACGCGGATTTTTTTGCAAAAAATATGAAAAGCGAGATATTTGTGAATCACAATTTAGTCCTACAGGGGCTAGATCAAATCCTAAACTATAATGTCAAGCGTTTGGAGTAGAATTGTTGTAACGGCCGGCCTATGCCTTGGCGCTATGGCCATAATGGCCCAGAACGCTGTGATCAACCCCAAAATCAATTCCCCTTATTCCCGCTACGGGCTGGGTAACCTGGTGGGCCAGTATTACGCATCATCCAGTGGCATGGCCGGTATGAGCGCGGCTTTTCACGACCCTTTTCACCTCAACATCGTCAACCCGGCATCGCTGACGCAGTTACAGTCGGCGGCTTTTGAGGTAGGCCTATACACTCAGTACACCGGGCTTAAGGCCGAGGAGGCGCAGGAAGGCGTCTGGAGCGGCAACCTGCAGTACCTGGCGCTTGGCTTTCCGCTGATCAACCCGATCAACGAGACGCTCGACCGGCGCAAATCGCCGGTGAGGCTGGGCATGGCCTTTGCCCTTCAGCCGTATTCCGTGGTCGGGTACAACATCGAGGCCCCTGTCGAAAAGCCCGGCATAGGCCTGGCGACCAACTACCTCAAGGGTACGGGCGGTACTTACAACCTGACGTGGAGTAACGCCGTCAGCTATAAAGGGCTATCGGCCGGCGCTACCTTCGGTTACCTGTTTGGCCAGCTTACCAACAGCCGGCGCGTGGAATTCGACAGCCTGGCAGATGCCTATGTCACGGAATTCCTCGATGACATCAGCCTCAGAGGGTTTTTCTGGCGCTTTGGCCTGCAATACACCTACGAATTTAAGAAGCTGAACGCCGAAGGCGAGCGGGAGCCCTCCGGCCGGCGGCTCATCATTGGCGCTTACGGCAGTTCCACCAATGATTTTAACACCAAATCCAGCCATTTCGCCGAACGCTACAGCTATACCTACGGCGTTCAGGATACGATTCTCGATGGTTCTATCGTAGAACAGAAAGGCACCCTGCCTTCCAGTATTGCGGTAGGCATTACCTATGAGCACCGCAACAAGTTCAAATTAGGGATGGAGTTCGAGGCCCAGAACTGGAGTG
The DNA here is from genome assembly GCA_020636255.1 of Lewinellaceae bacterium. GTDB lineage: Bacteria > Bacteroidota > Bacteroidia > Chitinophagales > Saprospiraceae > JACJYE01. The sequence continues at coordinate 132,191 of JACJYE010000014.1, read as the reverse complement.
AATACGTCAACGAGGCCAAGCCGGAAGCGACTCTGTCGGATACCTGGCGTGGGCTGATAGCAGCGGAGATCATCCCCAACTACATATCTTACAATAACTACTTCGAGCGGGTTCGGTACCGCTTTGGTGCGTTCTACGGTACGGACTCCAGAAGCTTTGGCGGAGAGCAGCTCCACAATTATGGCGTCACTGCCGGCTTTGGCTTTCCGCTTATCCTGCCCCGGCAGCGCATTTCCTTTATCAATCTGGCCATAGAGGCCGGCCAGTTCGGCCTTCCTGATACTTTACGAGAAAACTACGTCAAAATGACGTTGGGATTTACATTAAACGATAACACTTGGTTTTTCAAACGAAAATTTAACTGATCATGAAAGTATTACGCATCTCGCTCATAGCCTTCGCCCTGGCTGCTTTTTTTGCCAGCGCCGCTACGGCCCAGGATAAGGACCCCTGTGCTACCTGGAATAATTCTCCTAAAAAGGAAGAAGCGGAAAACGCACACGTCCTTTATCGCGGCGTTGTAAAAGGCAAGGATGTGGCCGGGCTGGAACAGCTGGGCCAGCAGGAATTCGACCTGGCCTACAACAACTGGAAAAAAGCCTACGATATCGCTCCTGCTGCCGACGGCCAGCGCCCGTCACATTATTCCGACGGCCGCGACCTGCTGAAAGTGAAATACAATAAGGCTACCGACCCGGCCCAGAAAAAGGAATTCGCTGATATCATTCTCCGCCTGTTCGATGAGCAGATGAAATGTTATCAGAACGAGGGCTTCCTGCTGGGCCGCAAAGGCTTCGAGATGTTCTATATGCCGGAATACGGCTACCGCCAGGAAACGTACAATACGCTGAAACAGGCGCTGGAAAAAGGGGGCAACGAGACGGAGTACATCGTCATGGAGCCGATGTCCCAGATCCTGGTCTACTTTTTTCAAAACCAGATGGTGAGCCAGAAAGAGACCCAGGATATCTATAACAAGATGACCGAGATCGTCGATTACAATATCGAGCACAACGATCGGTACGGTAAGTATTACGAAGATATCAAACTCCGTATGGCCAGCCATTTCAAGGCTATCGAAGACGAGGTGTTCGACTGTGCTTATTTTAAAACCAAGCTGTTACCGGACTACCAAGCGAAACCCAATGACCTGAAGATCGTTCAGTACACCTACGTCAAGCTCAAACAGCAGGGCTGCGACACCACGGAGGCCATCATGCAGGAACTGAAGGGAAAGTACGAAGTGATCGCCAGGGCTATCAACGACTCGCTGGAAGTCGTGCGCCGCCAGCAGAACCCCTGCTACGATGCTTCGCAGCTGCAGCAGGAAGGCAATTATTCGCGAGCCCTGGAGCGCTATGAGGAGTGTCTGAAGGCCACTGACGACCCCGACGCCAAAGCGCAGGTGTACTACAGTATCGCATCTATCCGCCTGTATCGCATGAGCCAGGAAGGAGCCGCTATCTCCGCCGCCCGCCAGGCCGCTGCCCTCAAGTCCGGCTGGGGCCGCCCCTACATCATCATCGGCGACGCTTACGCCAAACTGGGCCGTGATTGTGGCGACGACTGGACCACCCGCCTGGCCGTGCTGGCCGCTATGGATAAATACGGCTACGCTAAGGCCATCGACTCCGACCCCGACCTGGTGTCCGACGCCAACCGGCGCCTGGGCCAATACCGCGACGCCATGCCGGAACGCCAGGAAGGTTTCATGCGCGGTATTAAGGAAGGCCAGAGCGTCAACGTGGGCTGTGGCATCGGCGAAACGGTGAAGGTGCGGTATAAAGACTAGTAGAACAGCAGACGCACCAGCATAAAAACCGGAAGGCGTATACGGGATTCCCGTATACGCCTTCCGGTTTTATACTTTCCTGAATTCCCATTCCTACGCCAGATACTTGCCCACGATCGGCATTCTTCTTCCCATGCCGAAGGCTTTTTCCGATATCCTCAGCACCGGGGCCATCTGATAGCGTTTGAACTCGTTGATGTTGACCAGGCGTAACACCCGGCGCACCAGCTTTTCGTCGTAACCGCGCTCGATGATGTCCTGAGGGCTGAAGCGACGTTCGATGTATTCGAAGAGGATCTCGTCCAGGGCATCATATTCCGGCAGGCTGTCGCTGTCTTTCTGGTTGGGGCGCAGCTCGGCGGAAGGGGGCTTGGTGATGATATTTTCGGGGATCACCTCTTCGTCTTTGTTCATATAACGCGCCAGGGCGAAAACCTCGGTTTTATAGAGGTCGCCAATGACCGACAGGCCGCCGCACATATCGCCGTAGAGGGTGCCGTAACCTACGGCCACTTCGCTCTTGTTGGAGGTGTTGAGCAGGATGTTGCCAAACTTGTTGGACAGGGCCATCAGGATATTGCCACGGGCGCGGGCCTGCAGGTTCTCTTCTGCGATGTTGAAGGGCTGTGCCCAGAAGTGGGGTTTCAACGCTTCGATATAAGACTGGTAGATGCCTTCGATGGGGACGATATCGTACTGCGTGCCCAGGTTTTCCGCCAGCTTCCGGGCGTCGTGGATGGAATGATCGGAAGAGAATTGCGAGGGCATCAGCACTACCCGAACATTGCCGGGCCCCAGCGCGCGGGCTGCCAGCACCGCTACTACCGCTGAGTCGATACCCCCCGACAGGCCGAGGATGGCCCGTTTGAAGCCCAGTTTGCTGAAGTAATCGCGGATGCCCAGGAGCAAGGCATCGTGTATCAGCGCCATTTTCTCCTTGGGCTGCTCGTTGTCGCGGCCCCCTTTTATCACCTCATCCAGATCATAGGTACGGATGCACTCTTCGAAGTAGGGCAGCTCGTCGAACACCTTTCCGTCGGGCGACACCACCAGGGAGCCGCCGTCGAAGATCAGCTCCGTTTGCGCGCCGCTGTGGTTGACGTAGAACATGGGAATGCCATAGCGCTGAACGTTGGCCTGCACGGTGTGGATGCGCGTTTTGGCCTGCACATAACTGAAGGGTGAAGCAGACAGGTTGAGAATGAGATCCGGTTTCCGGCTTACCATCTCGTCCAGTGGGCATACGGTATAAAGCGGGTTTTCGTTGCCGATATTCCAGATGTCTTCGCATACCGTCAGGGCGAAACGCTGGCCTTTATATTCCACCACCTGCCATTCGGTAGCCGGCTCAAAATAGCGGTATTCGTCGAAGATATCGTAGGTAGGCAGCAGGGTTTTGTGTTGCATTTGCAACACCTTGCCATCGGCCAGGAAATAGGCCGTATTGTACAGGTCTTTGCCCTCGACGACCGGGTTTTTGGTTGGCGAGCCCACTACGATGGCTATGCCCCGGGCGGCTCTGGCCAACTGCTGAACCGAATGCTCGGCCAGCTCGATGAAGTCTTCAAATTCCAGGAAATCGCGCGGAGGGTAACCGACAGTGGCCAGCTCGCTGAAGCAGACGATATCGGCGCCCTGGCCTTTGGCCATGTCGACGGCCTGCAGCATCTTGCTGAGGTTGCCTTCGAAATTGCCTATGTGGAAGTTGAGTTGGGCAATAGCTATCTTCATGCGGGTGTTTGTGGTTTCTGTGTAAAAACAAAGATATAAAAACACCCACCGAATTTTCGTATCTTTGAATTCACTGAGTAACCCAAGGCCCTCGGGCCTTTTGCATAAAGGACACCGAGGGTGCAGGCAAAAACAATGAGCAATTTTGTAGTATCAGCACGGAAATACCGGCCCAGCCGGTTCGAGGATGTAGTGGGGCAGCAGCATGTGTCACAAACCCTGAAGAACGCTTTGCAGAGCGATCACCTGGCGCATGCCTTCCTGTTCTGCGGCCCCCGCGGGGTGGGCAAAACGACCTGCGCCCGCATCCTGGCCAAGGTGCTGAACTGCCAGAATATCACTTCCGATTTTGAGGCCTGCAACGAATGCGACTCCTGTAAGGCCTTCAACGCCAACGCTTCCTTCAATATCACCGAGCTGGACGCCGCTTCCAACAACAGCGTCGAACACATCCGCGCCCTGATCGAGCAGGTGCGCTTCCAGCCGCAACAGGGCAAGTACAAGGTGTTCATTATCGACGAGGTGCACATGCTCTCGCAACAGGCCTTCAACGCCTTCCTGAAAACGCTGGAGGAACCGCCGCCATACGCTATTTTCATCCTGGCAACCACTGAAAAACACAAGATCATCCCCACTATCCTGTCGCGCTGTCAGATCTTCGACTTCCGCCGCATCCAGGTGCCCGACATGGTGGGCCACCTGGAGGGCATCTGCCGGCAGGAAGGCATCGAAGCGGAACAGGACGCTCTGCATATCATCGGGCAGAAGGCCGACGGCGCCCTGCGCGATGCCTTGTCTATTTTCGACCGCATCGTGGCCTTTTCCGGCAAGCGCATTACCTACGAGGATGTGATCAGCAACCTCAACATCCTGGACTACGATTTCTTCTTTAAGATGGTGGATGCTCTGATGGTGGAAGATGCCGCCGGCGTAATGATGATCTTTGACGACATTCAGCGCCGGGGATTCGAACCGGACCTGTTCGTCAACGGCCTGGCCGAGCACCTGCGCAACCTTCTGGTCTGTAAAGACGAGGTGACGCTGCAGTTGCTGGAGGTAAGCGAGGGCTTGCGCGATCGCTACCAACAGCAGGCCCGGCTGGCGCCCGCCCGCTTCCTGCTCACAGCCCTTAACCTGGCCAATGATTGTGACGTCAACTACAAACTGGCGCGCAACAAACGCCTGCACGTGGAGATGGCCTTACTGAAGATGGCCTATATCAACCGCGCTTTCCAGCTTGCAGAAAACGGAGCTCCCGCTGCCGTACCGGAAAAAAAAACGGCTGAACTGACCCAAAGGGCGCCCAAAACGCCATCGGCACCCGAAGTGGCCACTGCCGCACCGGAAAAAGAGCCTGAAAATACTCCACCTCCTCCTGCCCCCGAGCCCAAACCCAAAGAGATCGTAAAATCCCGAAAGCACGAAGCGCCCCGCCTCGATATGAATGCCCTGCTGGAAGAAGTGAAAGCCGAAACGGCCCAGAGCGAAAGCCAGGCCGAAACGGTGCTGACGCTGGGCCAGGTGCAGGCTGCCTGGGAAGAATACACGGAAGCGCTGGAGCAGGAGTCCGTTAAAGTGATCCTGCGCAACGCAGGCCTGGAGCTGGATGGAAAAAAACTGACGGCAAAGGTGAGCTCCGCCCTGGCGGAAAACACCATCCGCCAGGAAAGCGCCCTCATGGAATACCTCCGCACTCAGCTGAACAGCCCCCAACTAGGCTTGTTTATCGAGATCGATAAGAGCAAAGCCGTAGAGGCGCCCAAGCCTAAACGCATCCTCGGCGCCAAGGAGAAATACCTGGCCATGCGGGAAACCAACCCCCTCATCCAGGAAATGCAACAGCGCTTCGACCTTCGGCCGGATGAGTAGGCATAAGGCAAGGCCCCGGGCCCTGATTTGTTTGCTATAATCATGCTGTGGCGGCGGAGCTGGAAGCCAATATCAAACTGTATGCCCCAGGACAGTTAAACCACTATTTTTGGTCAAAACAAACCACATCGGCACTTAGCTGTTTCCTCATAGAATAGCCCTAACAACAAAAGACAATGAGTAATCAGTCGCTTTGGTATCTGGAAAATATCGATGTTATTGGCATCTTCTGCCCCAAAAAGATCGGGCCGGGGAATATGGAACAACATGTTCACAGGAACTACAAAAAAGGAGAATACATATATCTGGCGGAAGAGCATGCTGACAAGATATTTTTCCTGACGGAAGGCCGGGTAAAGATCGGCGCTTATAGTGATTCCGGCAAAGAGATCACCAAAACCATCCTGGGGCCTGGCGAAGTGTTCGGAGAATTGTCCCTCATCGGGGAAGAAAAGCGCCGCGACTTCGCCTTCGCGATGGAAGACACCATCGTCTGCGCAATGTCGGCCGAGGAAATGAAAATGATGATGCGCGACCACAACGCCCTGAGCCTGTTCCTGATGAAGATCATGGGCTCCCGCATGCTGGAGATGGAGCAACGGCTGGAGTCGCTGGTTTTTAAAGATTCCCGTACCCGCATCATAGAATTCCTGCACGAGCTCGGCGAGAAAAAAGGGCAGCGCGTCGGTTACGAAATGCTGGTCCGCAAATTCATGACCCACCAGGAGATCGCCAACCTGACGGCTACTTCCCGGCAGACCGTAACCACGGTGCTCAACGAACTGCGCAGCGACAACATCATCACTTTCAACCGCAAACGCCTGCTCATCCGGGATATGGACAGGCTAAGGGATGCCATCCCTTAAGGGATGGCATCCCTTAGCGCACCAGGTGCACATCCCCGCTGAACACCATCCTTTCTCCGTCCAGGAACTCCACCACGATCAGATAGGCGTATACCCCCGGGTTCATGGGCTTGCCCTCGAAGGTGCCGTCCCAGCCGCTACGGCTGTCGTTGGTCCAGCCGCCATCGCCGTCGAAGAGCAATTCGCCCCAGCGGGAGAATATCTTGAAAGTGTGCAGGAACTGCGGCTTCCGGCTGTTCGGGAAGAAGCGGTCGTTACGCCCGTCATCGTTAGGAGAAAACGCGTTGGGGATGTAGACGTTCAGATCCTTTACCACCCTGATGAAAACTGAATCCAATGCCGTACAGCCGTTAGCCCCGCGCACATCCAGATAATACATGCCACTTTGATAAGGGCGGGTGAAGGGTTCCGCGCAGCTCGTGCAGGAAAGGCCCTCCACCTCGCTTGCCCAATGATAACTGTAGGGCGGCAGGCCGATGATATCGGGAAAAAGCTGCAGGCTGTCGCCCAGATATAGCTCCAGATCCGGGCCCAGTTCTACCTCCGTTTCCTGCTCCGTGATGGTTATGCTTTCGATATCCGTATCGCAGCCGCTGCTCACCGTCACGGCATAGGTGCCTCCTTCAGCGACGGTGAGCAGCGGCTCCGTAGAACCGTCACTCCAAAGGTAGTTGACACCATGAACGGAAGGGTCGATCACCACCTGCTGGCCGCTGCAGAAAGCCGTGTGCACCTCGCTGAAATCGATCTCGAGCGGGTTGATGCGCACCACTGTGGAATCCTCCTGAACAACGGTCAGCGGGTTGTCGGACAGCACGGTGCCGCCCAGTTCCTGCGGCAGTCCGCTGAGGCTGGCCTGGTTTTTATAGGTGCCCAGGGCATTGGGCAACACCTCCACCTTCACCCGAATGATATGGATGCCCGGCGGGATGCTCAGGCCCTCAATGCGCAGGCTGTTCGTACCTAGCCCACCCGTAACCGTGCCGCCGAACGGGTTGTTAATGGCCGTTATCCGAAAATCTTCCGGGAACTGGTCTTCGAAAGCCAGCCCTTCCTGAGTGCGGCCCGAGGAGTTGGCGATCTCGAAGTCATAGGTGAGCTCGGTGCAGGGCACGGTTTCCAGCGGGTTCACCCTTTTGATCATTTCTAGGGTATAGGGGCAGGAACAGCCGTCGGTGCGGCCCGCAGCAGGGCCCGTGGTGAGGATCGTAGCCTGGCCAGTGGCTTTGTCAAACTGAAAAAGCGTGTTCTGTGAGCCGCCGAACCCCTGCTGTCCATATCCGTAAAGGTTGCCGAACGCGTCGACAAAAAAAGAACCCAGGGTGCCGGTATTGGGCGTGCTGGGAAAAGGAGCAGTGATATACCCTGTAGCGGGATCGATGACCACCAGGCGGCTGCCGCCACTGTCCCAGCCGTATAACGTGCCGTCGAGCGGGTCAAAAGAAATGTCGTAACAAAGCGTGTTTACCCCCGATACACTGATCGATTGGGAAGCAAAAGTAGGCGATTCCAGGTCGATCTTCAGTAAGGCCGAATTGTGGTTGTTGGCTACCGACATCACCACCAGGTACTTGCCATCGGGGCTGACATCGCCTGCCGGGTAAGTATAAGCAGGGTTGGCCGCCGTCGGGATGGCAAGGAATGTCGCTGCGCCATTGCCGTCGATGCGGTACAACCAGCCGCTGAGATGGTCTACCCCATAAATGTAATTGTCGACGGAGCGATAGCCGATGCCGTTGAGGGTGAACCCCATGCCCGACGCCGGCAGGTCCTGGAACACGACATTGCCCGTCGTAGCGTCAATGGTGACTTCATATAGCGAACTCGAACTCTGCGGCGTGATCACCAGGTAGAAATTGCCCCGGCATACGAAGGGAGGCTGGGCCTGTAAGGCCAGCGCAAGACAAAGCAGAGGAATAACAAGGGCGAGTTGTTTCATGGTTATATGGTTGCCTGGCTGGTTTGATGGCATGGAGTTTTCGGCTACATCGTACCAGATATAGCTATATCCCTGTACCTCATACCGGATATCTCCCTCCGTGGGCCAGCCAAAAGGTACAAAATGAAGGCCCTTTTATCCAATTTAGTTGTTTTTCAGACTGGGAGGTGACAAATTGCCCCGTACCTCCAAGCTTCTGCTTGGAGAAGGTTCCCGGGGCCCCGTACCTCCAAGCTTCTGCTTGGAGAAGGTTTCCCGGGGCCCCGTACCTCCAAGCTTCTGCTTGGAGAAGGTTTCCCGGGGCCCCGTACCTCCAAGCTTCTGCTTGGAGAAGGTTTCCGGGCCCCCGTACCTCCAAGCTTCTGCTTGAGAAGGTTTCCCGGGGCCTACCTATGGCAAACCTATTCCGACTAAAAAATCGGAGGTACGGGAAGTCGGAGGTACGGGGCTTCGCAATCCTCCACATTTTGTATCTTCCCTCGCAAAAAGCCCTTTATGCCCGGTGCTCAACCCAGCATTCAGCACTACAACGAAGCCTTCCAACGCGTGCTCGGACAGCTTAACCCGCAGCAGCGGCAGGCCGTGGATCACCTGGAAGGGCCGGTGCTGGCCATTGCCGGGCCGGGGACGGGCAAAACCCACATCCTCTCCGCCCGCATCGGGCGCATCTTGATGGAGACGGATGCGCAGGCACAGAACATCCTCTGCCTCACCTTCACCGATGCCGGCGTTAACGCCATGCGGCAGCGGCTGCTGGAGTTCATCGGCCCCGAGGCCCACCGCGTTCACATCTATACCTTCCACTCCTTCTGCAACAGCATCATCCAGGACAACCTCGAGCTCTTTGGCAGCCAGGATATGGAGCCCCTCAGCGACCTGGAGCGCGTGGAGATCATCCGCCACCTGCTGGACGAACTTGAGGTGCGCCACCCCCTGCGGCGCGGCCGCAATGACGCCTATTTTTACGAAAAACACCTGCAGGGCCTCTTCCAGCTGATGAAAGCCGAAAGCTGGACGGTGGAGCATGTGAACGATGCTATCGATGCTTACCTGGAAAGCCTGCCGGAGCGGCCGGAGTTCATCTATCGGGTCAACCGGGGCGATATCCGAAAAGGCGATCTTAAGGAGGCTAAGGTGGAAGATGCCCAACTGAAGATGGAACGCCTGCGGGCCGCCACGGCCCTCTTCCCCCGCTACCAGGAGGCCATGCGCCGCGCCCGCCGCTACGACTACGACGATATGATCCTTTGGGTGCTGGAGGCCTTCCAACAGCATGAAGCGCTGCTGCGCAACTATCAGGAGCAATACCTCTACTTCCTGATCGACGAATACCAGGACACCAACGGAGCCCAGAATGAGATCATCCGCCAACTGGCCGGCTACTGGGACCAGCCCAATATCTTCATCGTGGGCGACGACGACCAGTCTATCTACGAATTCCAGGGGGCTCGCCTGAAGAACCTGACGGACTTTTACGAACAGTACAAAGGCGGGCTGAAGCTGGTGGTATTGACAGAGAACTACCGCTCCTCCCAGCACATCCTCGATGTTACGCGGGCGCTCATCGGGCACAACAGCCTGCGCATCGTGAACCAGCTGGCAGAACTGGGCCTCGACAAGCTGTTACTGGCCCGCCATCCCGATTTTGCGTTTATCAGCCAAAAGCCGGAAGTGGTGGCCTACCCCAACCCTCTACACGAAGAAGCCGATATCGTAGCACAGATACAGGCGCTTCAGGAGCAGGGCTTTCCGCTCAGCGAAGTGGCCGTCATTTACGCCAAACACCGGCAGGCCGACGGGCTGATCGTTCTTTTGGAAAAGAACGCTATCCCCTACACCGCCAAACGCCGGATCAACATCCTGGACCTCCCGCTGATCCGCAACCTGCGGCAGATGCTGGAGTACTTCGCCGCTGAATTTAACCAGCCGCACAGCGGCGAGCACCTGCTGTTCCGCCTCCTGCATTTCACCTTCTTCCACATCGCCCCTGACGATCTGGCGCGACTAAGCACCTATCTGGCGCGGCATGAGCACAACAGCCGCCCCCACTGGGGGGAAGTGCTGATGAACGGTGGGTTGTGGACGGAGCTGAAGCTGGAGGGCGTGGCCGAGCTGCGGCGTTTCACTGATTTTCACGATCACATACAGCGCCACTATACCAGCCTGAGCGCCCCTGCTTTCGTAGAGCGTATCATCAACCGAAGCGGCCTGCTGCAGTTCGTACTGCAACACGAGGAGAAAGCCTGGTTACTGCAGGTGCTGGCCACTTTTCTCGATTTCGTCAAAACCGAAACAGCTCGTTCACCCCGCCTGACGGTGGGCCGCCTGCTTGACCTCTTTCGCAATATGGACGCCAACGGGCTGTCGCTGGAAGCCAGCAAAGCAATACAGGCAGAAGATGGGGTGCAGCTCGTTACAGCGCACAGCGCCAAAGGGCTGGAATTCCAGAAAGTCTACCTGCTCGGGTGTGTCGACAACTACTGGGAGCCCCGCAACCACAACAGCTCGTATCAGTTTTCCCTGCCCGACACCCTTACCTACTCTGGTGAGGAAGATGCGCTCGAGGCCCGCCGCCGACTGTTCTACGTCGCCATGACGCGCGCCAAAGAGCAACTGCACCTTTCCTACAGCGAAGCCGATAAAAATGGCAAACCCCAGCGCCGCGCCATCTTTTTGGAGGAACTGCTTACAGGCGGCGGGCTGTCCGTACAGCAAAAGGCCCTGCCGCCCGAGGCCCTCCTTCAGGCCGAGGCGCTGAGGATGCTGGAACAGGAAGCTCCTGCGATCCCCGTCCAGGATAAAGCGTTGGTGGACAGCCTGCTGGAAGGTTTCCAGCTCAGCGTTTCCGCCATGAACCGCTACCTGCGCTGCCCCCTGAGTTTTTATTACGAACACGTGTTGCGCGCCCCGGAAGTGGTGAGCGAGGCGGCCTATTACGGCACGGCTATGCACCACGCCCTGCAGCGCTTGTTCGAGCGCATGCGCACATCCAGGAACAGGGTTTTTCCTTCGGAAACGGCCTTCGTTCAGCTATTCGAGCAGGAAATGGAGCGCCTGCAGGGGTACTTCTCCAGAAAAGAATACCAGCGCCGCCTGGAGATGGGCAGGCACAACCTGTCGGACTACTACCGGGAGCACATCGGTAAATGGGTTAAGGACACATTGCTGGAATACCGCCCACGGCAGGTGGAGATGGACGGCATCCCTATTACAGGCAGCATCGACAAGCTGGAATTGCTCGATGCCACCACCGCCCGCATCGTCGACTATAAGACAGGCCTGCATAACGATAATAAGCTACGCCGCCCAACTCCCGCTAACCCACAGGGAGGTAGCTACTGGCGGCAGCTCGTCTTCTACAAGATCCTCTTCGAGAGCCACCCCGCCAATACCCGTATCGCCAAAAGCGGCCTGATCTCCTACCTGGAACCCAACAGCTCCGGCAAGCTGGTGGAAAAGCAGGCCGAGTACACCCCCGAAGATGTACAACAGGTGAAGGAGATGGTGCGCACTGTTTACGAAAAGATCATGGCACACGACTTCTACACCGGCTGCGGGGAAAGATCCTGCCCCTGGTGCAGCTTCGTACGCCACAATGAGCTGGCGAACAGCTTCTCCGAACCGGAGGTGGAGGAGCTGGATGACTAGGGGAAGCCTTGTCTAGGTTTCAAGTTTCAGGGTTTCAAGTTGGCCTGGATATCAAAGGATTGCGACTGTGGCGACACACTTGATTGAACTATCCCGGAGAACCCGGGCAAACCTGCAACCTGTAACCTGCAACTCCTACAGATTCTCCCTGAGAAACGCCAGCGCATCCTGGTTCGCCCGCTGAGCCGCTTCGTTGTTGAAGTTCGGGTTGCTGGGGTTGGCGAAGGCGTGGCCGGCGTCGAACGATTCAGTCTGGATGCTCTTCCCGCTGGCCTTGGCCAGGTTCTCGAAATCCTGGGCCACTGCGGGGGTGATCCATTTGTCCTGTTCAGCGAAGATAGCGAGGATCGGCGCTTTGAGGGGGGCGATATCTTTAGCTGTTTTGACCGGCATGCCGTAATACATAACACATGCCGAGCCCCGTTCGCCGGCCATTATGGAGGCGTTGAGCGACCAGCCGCCGCCGAAACACCAGCCGACGGTGCCGATATGGGCATCCTTGCCGATCTTGTTGAGCGCACCCTGGATAATAGCGCGCGCCCGTTCTTCCTTAATGGATTGCATGATCTTACCTGCCTCATCGGGGTTAGCGGTAGACTGGCCGTCGTAGAGGTCGAGGGCCAGGACGGCTACATTATCCAGCGCGCCGAACAGGCGCTCGGCTTCGGCCTTGATATGGTCGTTGAGGCCCCACCATTCGTGTATCACCAGGAGGTATTTGTCGGTTTCGCCTTCCGGCATCAGGGCGTAGGCGCTGCCTTGTTTGCCATCGGGGGTGGGGAACTGGATCATATCTCCCTTGCCGGCAAAGGCCAGTTCAGCAGGTGTTTCGTGCGCAGCTTTAAAGCTTTCATCACTGGCAAACTGGCCCATGCCGGTGGAGTCGGCCTTATCGGCGGAAGAACCATCTTGTTGTGCAGCATTACCGCAAGCTGTTAATAGCAGCCCGGCTGCGATCGTCATTAGGATTAAGGGTCTGAGCATGATGTGTGATTTTATGAATGTTCGGCCAAATCGTTCAGCCAAACTCCAGTTTAGCTATCAAACCATTAAATAAAAAGCATGGCATATTTGTTTAACGCCCGCGCTGGATTAAGTACCCGGAATTGCCTTACTTTGCCTCGAAATTCCAAACCAACATAAAGCCATGATAGACAAAGCAGCCCAGCCAGTCATAGATTTCCGCCGCGGGAAGTTGTCGGATGCGGCCCTGATCGAGCTTTACCGCCAGTTGCTAATGCCGCGGATGATCGAGGAGAAGATGTTGTTGTTGCTCCGCCAGGGCAAGATCAGCAAGTGGTTTTCCGGCATCGGGCAGGAGGCGATCTCCGTGGGGGCTACCCTGGCTTTGTTGCCGGATGAAGTGATGTTCACCATGCACCGCAACCTCGGCGTCTTCACGGCCCGGGAGATGCCACTGGAGCGCCTCTTCGCTCAGTGGCAGGGCACGGCGCTGGGTTATACCAAAGGCCGCGACCGCTCCTTTCATTTCGGGGCCATGGAGCACCACATCGTCGGTATGATCTCCCACCTCGGGCCGCAGTTGTCGCTGGCTGCCGGTGTGGCCCTGGCCCATAAGCTGGCCCAGGAAGGCCGGGTATCGCTGGCCTTCACCGGCGATGGGGCGACCAGCGAAGGGGAATTTCACGAGGCGCTCAATACTGCCGCCGTGTGGCAGCTGCCCGTCATTTTTATTATTGAAAACAACGGCTACGGCCTTTCTACGCCCGTCAATGAGCAGTATCGCTGCGAAAACCTCGCCGACCGGGCGCCGGGTTACGGCATGCGCTCCGTCATCATTGACGGCAACAACATCCTGGAGGTTTACAACACCATCCGCCAACTGGCGGAGGAGATGCGCGAAAAGCCGGAACCTGTCATGGTGGAATGTAAGACCTTCCGCATGCGCGGCCATGAAGAGGCCTCCGGTACCAAATACGTGCCCAAAGCACTGCTGGAACAGTGGGCAGCCAAGGACCCGGTAGTCAATTACGAGCAATACCTGCTTCAGGAGGGCGTCCTTACAGAAGAACTAATAGCAGAGATCCGCAAGGAATTCAAAAAGCGCATCAACAAAGGCCTGGATATCGCCTTCGCTGAAGGGCCGGTTCCTTCCAGCCCCGAACAGGAACTGGCTGATGTTTACGCTCCTTATCAGCAAGAGGTAGTATCTCCCCAAAGCGAAAAGGCCACCGAACGCCGCTTCGTCGACGCCATTTCAGGGGGGCTGCGCCAGGCCATGGAAAAACACGACAAGCTGGTGCTGATGGGGCAGGACATAGCCGATTACGGCGGGGTGTTCAAGATCACGGAGGGTTTTGCCGGGCAGTTCGGCCACGAACGCGTGCGCAATACGCCCCTGTGCGAGAGCGCCATCATCGGCATCGGGCTTGGCCTCAGCCTGAAAGGCTACAAGGCCATGGTGGAGATGCAGTTCGCCGATTTTGTAAGTTGCGGTTTTAACCAGATCGTCAACAACCTGGCCAAACTGCACTACCGCTGGGGGCAGCATGCCGATGTCGTCATTCGCATGCCGGCAGGCGCCGGCGTGGGGGCAGGGCCATTCCACTCCCAAAGCAATGAGGCCTGGTTTTTTCATACCCCTGGCCTGAAGGTAGTGTACCCCGCTACCCCTTATGATGCCAAAGGGCTGCTGCTGGCCAGCTTCGAAGACCCCAACCCCGTTATCTACTTCGAACATAAAGCGCTGTACCGCCGCCTTACCGATGCTGTACCCGACGACTACTACACCGTAGAGATCGGCAAGGCGCGCCTGGCGAGGACAGGGGAGCAGCTCTCCATCATCACCTATGGCATGGGCGTGCACTGGGCCGCCGAAGTGTGCCGGGAAATGGGGCTTGATGCCGATATCCTGGACCTGCGCACCCTGCTTCCGCTGGATTATGCGGCCATAGAGGCGACGGTAAAAAAGACCAGCCGGGCGCTCATTCTGCACGAAGACACGCTTGTGGGGGGTATAGGCGGGGAAATAGCGGCCTATCTTTCCGAGCACCTCTTCGAATACCTCGATGCGCCGGTGCTGCGTGCCGCCGGCCTGGATACGCCGGTGCCCTTCTCCGCTCAGCTCGAGGAGCAGTTCCTGCCGAAAGAGCGCCTGCGGAAACAGCTGGAAAGGCTGATGGCGTATTAGGCCTCTGCGGCGGGTAATCCAAGGTTTTCCCCTGGCGTATAATTTTATTTCTCCTCCCTTCGTTCCTTACTTCCGACGGGCCTACCGTCAGGTGCTAGCCAATTAAAGCCGGGGATAATTTATTAATGTAGCGATCTAACCTCTATTTTTGCCTTTCCAAATGAGGCAGCGTAGCTGACAGTGGAGGTATCTGGGAAGTGTTTTATCCCATAAACTGACTATACAACTTAATCCGGAATGATGATAAGATCCTTTATTCTCTCTGCCCTTCTTCTGGCCCTGGCCATTCAGTTGAAGGCTCAAATGCCCAGGAACATAAAAATTCAAGGCAACCCCGGCCAGCCTTCTGCGATGCGGGCGCCATGCCCGGACAACAACGCCGGCACCATTACTTTCGACTTCGCCAACTTCGTAGGACAGAGTAACGATATCACCCCTGATACGATCTACCTCTGCTACGGCGACACCCTGCCGATCATACACAACGGCGACTTTTTGCTGAACGGCGACCCGAACCCGGCCACCCAGGCCGGCGTGGGTTATGCCTTCTACGATTGCCGGCCGACGGTTGACGGGGCGGATATCGTTACGGTGGCCAGCGACCCCTGTGTCAACCAGACGTCACCGCTTATTTTTGGTGGGTTTTCTCTGCCACAGGGATCTGATGGCATCTGGCTGGCCAATGAGAACATCAACGGCAACCTTCACCTGGTGAACAGCGGTTTCCATCAGGAAGCATTTAATATGGGCGTTTCGGCGCCTATCCAGTTGTGGTTCGCGCCCATCACCATCGATAACTTCTTTGTTCAGGGCTACGAGAACGGCGGCCCCTGCGTGAGCGTCAGCGTGGATCAGGCTTTTTCCGTCGTATATCTCGAACCCGTGCAGATAACGGCCCAGGACCCCAATGCCGGAGCGGGGCTGCAAGGCACCTTTATCATAGAAGGCGGCCTGCCGGAATTTGCCCCGGCTACTTCCTACAGCAGCATCACGCTGACGCAGCTGACGGGCGACCCGGTAACGGGCACCGTGCTGACGGCCAACCCCGGCCACGGAGATGTGGTGCAGTACACCTTACCGCGGCCCGGCAATTATGAGCTGGTAGCGGAAGACGGTAAGAGCTGCGCCGCGCTGGATACGGTGACGATGCCCGTCATCTTCAGCGGCTCCGCCCTGAACGGCGCCCCTGGCGATACCGTCTGCATGCAGATCACCGTCGATAACCTGGTGGACGTGACCAACATCCAGTTTACGTTGCAGTGGGATCCGGCCATTCTGGATTTCGTAGAAGTACAAAACCTCAATACGACGCTGCCGGCCCTGGATAACGGCTCTTTCAATACTGCGCAGACAGGTAGTGGCGTGCTGCCTTTTGCCTGGCTCGATTTTCTGGGCGCCAGCAATACGCTGCCCGACGGTTCCGTGCTTTTTGAAGTGTGTTTTGAGGTAATAGGCAGCCTGGGGCAATCCAGCCCCGTCGATTTTACGAACAACCCCACCATCATCCAGGTAGGGAATGCGCTGAATACCCCCTCGAATTATCCCTTTGAGCTCAACCCCGGCCAGGTGAACGTCACCAATGCAGTGTTGCTGAGCCAGGCCGTGGCGGATAGCGTGAGCTGCGCAGGCCTCGACGATGGTTCCATTACGCTTACGGTTTCAGGAGGTATAGCGCCCTACACCTTTACCTGGAATACTTTCCCCCCGACGGGCCCCGAGAACGGCCCCTTCACGATCTCCACTTCCGGCGGGTCGAATACCATCAGCAACCTTGCTGCGGGCAACTACCGCCTGCTTATCGCCGATTCGGAAATGCCGGCCAACCTGGATACGGTCATTATCGAAGTTTTTGAAGGCATAGAACTGGGTGTGTCGCTCGTTCCGCAGACACCATCCTGCAACGGCGCCAGCGACGGCTCCATAAGTGCGCAGGTGACCGTTGGCGGTGTTATACAACCCAACCCTGATGCGTTGTTCTCGTTCAACTGGAGCACGACAATGCAGGATACTTCCGCCCTGGTGAATATCCCTTCGGGGCCTTATGCCGTAACGGTCACAGATGGCAACGGCTGTTTCGCGACAGCCAGCGCGACCTTATCTCAACCGGCTCCGCTGCAGCTTCTGGCAGCCAGTACCTTTATCACCAATGCTACCTGTACCGGTTCGGAAGACGGCTCCATCACGGTCGGCGCCAATGGCGGTACACCCAGTGGCGGTAATTATACCTATAACTGGAGCGGCGGCCTGGGCACTATCGTCGCGGCCACCTCTACGGTCGCCAACCTCAACCCCGGCTCCTACACCGTGACGGTGACCGACAATAACGGCTGTACCCTGACCCGCTCCTTTACGGTGGCCGCGGTCAAAACCCTTTCCATCAACGCCCTGGTGACGGACATCACCTGTTTTGGCGCCGCTAACGGCCAGATAGCTGCCAGTGGTTCAGCAACGGGAGCTCCGCCTTTCGGCGCCTTTACATATAGCTGGAGCAACACACAAACTACCAGCACCATCAGCAACCTCGGGCCGGGTTCTTACATCCTGACCCTGACCGACTCCGACCCCGCCGGATGCCAGGCCGTCGATACCTTCCAGGTTGTAGAGCCTGCCGAGCTGATCGTTCAAAGCCTGGCCACCGTCAATGAGACCTGCCAGAACGGCGGCGGCGACGGTAGCGTCACGCTGGGTGTTACCGGCGGTACGTATCCCTACTCCTACGACTGGTCGAACGGCCAGGTAGACTCTATAGCGGTCAACCTCGTCGAGGGTACTTACACGGTGGATGTAGAGGATGCCAACGGTTGCATTACTCAGGAGATGTTCCAGATCACGGCGCCTACGCCGCCCTCGATCGACCAGCTCGAAAACGACACCTTGGCCTGTTCGGGAGACACCAACGGCTCGCTGACGGTGGTGGCAAGCCCGGGAGGCGCTGCTATCGACACTTACAACTGGAGCAATGCCGGTACAGGTACTACGATAAGCAACCTGGCGCCGGGAACTTATATCGTGACCGTCACGGCAGTGGATGGTTGCCTTAGCGTGGATACAGCCGACGTAGTTGCCCCTGCGCCGCTTACGCTCGACAGTATTACAAGCGTTTCTCCAAACTGCCCGGGAGATGACAACGGGCAATTGGCCGTTTTCGTGAGCGGTGGTACCATGCCTTATACTTATGCCTGGCCGGGCCAGGCGCCTTCGCCCAATAACCTGCTTCCCGGCCTGACGGCGGGCAACTATGAGGTGACCGTTACCGATGCCAACGGTTGCCCTGCGCTGACGGCGCTGGGCACCGTAGAAGACCCCCCCAGCATCCTGATCAATTTCTCAGGCGTGCAGGGCGTAAGCTGTTATGAGGGAGTATGTGATGGCCAGGCAACAGCCACAGCTATGTATGATGACGGCAGCAACGGCCTGTTCAACTTCACCTGGGAATCGGGTGAAATGACGGCCGGCGCGCTTTCTTCGACAGCAACCGCGTTGTGTAAGGACGCCCAGACCGTTGTGGTGACGGACCAGAACGGCTGTTTCTCGACGGCTGAAGTCGACATTCCTAACCCCGACCCCATCAGCATCAACGCCAGCATTGATGATGTAAGCTGTAACGGCCTGGCGGACGGCGCCATTACGCTGGCTCCGTTTGGCGGAACGCCAGGGTACAACTACTTCTGGCCCCATTCCGGGCAAATGACGGCCATGGTGGGAAGCCTGGCTGCCGGCACCTATGATGTCGAAGTGACGGATGCGAACGGTTGCCTGGAGATGCAGCAACTGGTCGTCGGTGAGCCGGACCCGCTCATCCTGTCGATCGACCAGAACATCAGCCGGGATGTTTCCTGTTTTGGCCTGGAGGACGGTATACTCGCCGTTACCTACAATTCCAACGATATGATCAACCAGGTAGGGCCCAGCCCTTATACCTGGTCGGCAAACGTGCCTCTGGGGTCTGCCACCTCTAGCTCACCGGTGGCCCAGAACCTGCCTGCCGGCACCTATTTCGTGACGATCACCGATACGGAAGGGTGTCAGGATTCGGTGTCTTTCCAGGTTGAGGAGCCGGCGGAGATCATGGCTGTTGTGCCGGACCCCGAAGACCCGCTTTGTTTTAACTCGACGACTAAGGTCTTTATCGATACCATTTATGGCGGTACAGGCAACATGCTGAGCGACTACCAGTACATGGTGGATAATAACGGCATCCTGCTGCCTCCGAACATTCCTGCCGACATCTTCGGGGATGGCGATCACGAGGTCACTATCTTTGATCCGAACGGCTGTTCAACGGTGGTTGTCGTAAATATAGACCAGCCCGATGAGATCCTGGTGACTTTCCAGGAGGACCCCTTTGTGGTGGAACTGGGCGATACGACAAGGCAGTTGCAACCCATCATTACGCCCTTGTCGACACAGGTCGACTCCTTCATCTGGTCGCCGGCCGATTACCTGTCCGACCCCACCGTGCGCAACCCTTACGTGCGGCCGCTGGAGTCGCTGGATTACGAGCTGACGGTGATCGACGTCAATGGTTGTGAGGGTGTGGGTACTGTATTCGTGGAACTCGATGCCAACCGCAACCTGTACATACCCAATGCCTTCTCTCCAAATGGCGATGGCGCCAACGATGAGTTCCGCATCTACCCCTGCACCGGGGTGACCCGGGTCTTATCGGCTAACATCTTTGACCGCTGGGGCGACCTGGTCTACCAGACGGACGAAGAGGATGTGAGCAACGGCCTGTACTGTGCAAACGGGCTTGTACTGTGGGACGGCCGATTCAACAATGAGACGATGAATATGGGCGTTTATGTTTACGTTATCGAGGTAGAGTTTCTGGACAAAGTCCGGCTGGTTTATCGCGGCGACGTATCCCTGTTGCGGTAAGCACGTATAGTAAGGAACAAAAAAGCCGCTTCCGGATGTGCTCCAGGGGCGGCTTTTTTGTTCTGGTATAACCCTCGGAATGGTTTTAGAGAACAAGGGCTTTTAAAACTGGATTATTAAAATCAAATGTTTTATTTTTGTGTGGTTTAAAACAAATAATTGCGCAGGCCTGGTTCCAAAATATGCGGGTGGCCTGTGGCGTTAGGAAACGCCCATAAGCTTTTCAAGTTTAGCAACCACCACAAAATCTCCAATAGATAACTTGTTTTTTGAACACTACTTAGCAGAAATAAGTGAATCCTGATATGAAGAGCCAACTGAATGCGGCATACTTCCGAAAGCTGGTGGAACCCTTCCGCCGGAAAGCAGCTATGCTTTGGGGCCAGGTACAGGCCTATTACGCCCCGCGGCCCCGCTGGCTGGTAGCCGTCCACATCGCCGCCGGTACGGCCATTCTGGGCTTTCTGTCGATCCTGACAATAGCCATTCTCGTGTATACGGGGGCGCTTGGCCCTTTGCCGGGTTATCCCGAGCTGCGGGGGATACAGAATTACAACGCTTCCGAAGTATATGCCGACGGAGGCGCGCTGCTGGGCAAATACTATATCGAGAACCGCATTAACGCCGACTTTGAGGAAATTTCCCCGGGCCTTATCGATGCTCTGGTGGCTACTGAGGATGCCCGCTTTTTCGAACATGGCGGCATCGACCTGCGCGCTGCGCTTCGCGTGGTGGTAAAATCCATATTACTATTCGATGATTCATCCGGTGGAGGTAGTACGCTGAGCCAGCAGCTGGCCAAGAACCTCTATCCCAGGCGCGACTATGCGATGTTGTCGATGCTGGTGAACAAGATGCGC
The DNA here is from genome assembly GCA_020636255.1 of Lewinellaceae bacterium. Classification (GTDB taxonomy): domain Bacteria; phylum Bacteroidota; class Bacteroidia; order Chitinophagales; family Saprospiraceae; genus JACJYE01. The sequence goes on along the minus strand of JACJYE010000014.1, from coordinate 111,454 downwards.
GAGATGATGATCGCGCGGCGGCTGGAGAAGGTCTATACGAAGGAAGAGCTTCTCAACCTCTACCTGAATACGGTATCTTTCAGCGAGAACATTTACGGTATCAAAGTAGCTGCGCAGCGCTTTTTCAACAAAGCTCCCAACAAGCTGTCCATCGAAGAAGCTGCGGTACTGGTGGGCATGTTGAAAGCGACGACATACTATAGCCCCGTGCGCTACCCTGAAAGAGCGACGGAGCGGCGCAACGTCGTACTGGGCCAGATGGCGCGTTATGGTTATCTGACGGAAGTGGAACGCGACTCTTTGCAGGCGTTGCCCCTGGAGGTCAAATACTACCCGGAAGGCAACAACCAGGGCCTGGCCACCTACTTTCGCGAGCAGCTGCGCCTGGAACTGGAGGATCTTCTGAAGGATTACACCAAACCAGACGGCACGCCTTACAACCTGTATACTGACGGGTTGAGAGTCTATACCACTATCGATGCCCGGCTGCAGCAGTATGCCGAAGAGGCAATGAGCACCCATATGGCCAAACTGCAGCAAGCTTTCGACAAGGAATGGCGCAAAGGTAAACCCTGGGGAAGCGATGAGCTGGTGCAACGCCAGGTGCAGGAGTCGGACAGGTACAAAAAGCTCAAACAGCAGGGCGTGTCGGAAGAGGCCATTGCCGGAATATTCAATACCCCGGTATCTATGACGGTCTTCACCTGGGATGGTGGGGAAGAAGAACGGGAGCTTTCTCCTCTGGATTCGGTGCGCTATTACCTCAGTATCCTCAATGCCGGCTTTCTGGCCATCGACCCATCTACCGGCCTGATCAAAGCCTGGGTGGGCGGCATTGGCCATAAGTATTTCAAGTACGACCACGTTTTTGCAAGGCGGCAGGTGGGGTCCACCTTTAAGCCCATCGTATACGCTACGGCACTTCAGAGCGGCATCATGCCCTGTGAGTATTTCTACAACCGCCAGGCGGTATACAGCAAGTACGACAATTGGGAGCCCAGCAACTCCGACGGGAAGTATGGCGGCGTTTACTCTCTGGAAGGCGCCCTGAGCCATTCCGTGAATACCGTTGCCGCCGAGCTGATCATGCGCACCGGCATCGACTCGGTGCGTCAGCTGGCCAAGGCCATGGGGGTAACCAGCTACGTGCCCAAAGCACCCGCCATTGCGCTGGGCGCCGTAGAGGCCTCCCTCTACGATATGGTAACGGTATACGGCACTTTGGCCAACCGTGGCCGCCGCCCCGAGTTGCACTACCTCGACCGCATAGAAACGGCCGATGGCGAAGTGCTGGTATCCTTCAGCCGCCCGGACCCGAACCGCTTCCCACGGGTCTTGGAAGCCGATCAGGCGGATATGGTAATCAAGATGATGGAAGCGGTGGTGGATAGCGGCACGGCACGGCGCCTGCGCTACGAGTTTGGCCTTTACAACGAGCTGGCCGGCAAAACAGGCACCACGCAGAACAACTCCGACGGCTGGTTTATAGGTTACAACCCGAAGATCGTCGCCGGGGTATGGGTAGGTGCAGAGTGGCCGCAGGTACACTTCCGGTCGATGAGCCTGGGGCAGGGGTCCAACTCGGCGCTACCGGTCTTCGGCCACTTTATGCGAAAAGTCTACCGCGACGGGCAGTTCAAATCTATTCGCTACGCCCGTTTTGTCCCTCCTTCCGACACGGTTACGGCACTGATGCAGTGCCCGCCCTATCTGGAAGAAATGCCCATCCTGGCCGGCTATCAGGACGGCTACTACTACTTTGAAGACGCCCGTAGCCTGCTCGAACGCCTGCTCAACCAGCCTTATACCGACGAAAACGGCCGCGTGATCAACGTGCCGCCGCGTTATCCCGACGAGACGGACGAAGAATACGTGCAGCGCATACTGGACTACCAGCAACGCCTTGAGCGCCGCGACGAACGCAGGGAAAAACGCAAAGAGTTCTGGAATAAGCTGCTTTTCGGTAAGGATAAAAAGGAAGAACCTCAGGAGCAGCAACCCCAGGAGCAGCCTTCCTCCGGCTACAAGTACTTCGAGCGGAGCGGAGACGGAGGGTAGCAGTGCGCAGCGCCAAAAATATATGCCATCGTGGCGGAGCCGCCCTTCTCGCCCAACGGGCGTAAACCGTACAACGACGGACACCGCCCGTGGACTATGCCATCGTGGCGGAGCCGCCCTTCTCGCCCAACGGGCGTAAACCGTACAACGACGGACACCGCCCGTGAACTATGCCATCGTGGCGGAGCCGCCCTTCTCGCCCAACGGGCGTAAACAGTTCAGCCACGGGCATCGCCCGTGGACTATGCCGTAGTGGCGGAGCCGCCCTCAACCCGTCGGCGCAATAGCCCGGGCAGCCCTGTTTTCGAAAAATAATTCTGTGCCCTCCTGTTTTCGTAGAACAATAATTCACGATTGTGGAATTCGAGCTAATCCGTGCTGAAAAAGCTGGTATGGTATGTGCGTAACTTGTTGTTAATCAATCTATCGAAATACGTCAACAACGCGTAAAAAAAGCAAAGTAAGGTTTCTTTAATCGGGGCAAAGTGCCTACTTTTGCACCGATTTTTCGAGTACCCTTAAAGCAAGGAACTGTGAAAGTGGAATTCAAGAAGCTCTCCATATTGGTTTTCGCTCTGGCTTTTAGCTGGGGCATGCTGCTGGCGCAGGGCCATGGCCAGGCGCAGGAAGAACACGGCGTAGAAACCGAACAGCAAGGCGAGCATGGCGGCGAAGCCGGCCATGGCGGCCACGAGGACGGGAAATACGACCCCGTAGGCACCGTAATGGGCCACATTGCCGACGCCAACGAGTTCCACGTTTGGAAAGGGGTACACCTCCCGCTGCCGGTGATCCTCTATGCCCCTGAGCATGGTTGGACTACGGGCCTTTCGAGCATGTTCCAACACGGCCATGTCGCCGTTGACGGTTATGTGCTCAATCACGGGCGGGTAAACCGCGTTGCTGACCCGGCATTCCCGAAAGGAGAAGCGCACATCGATGGGGTAGTAGCGCATAAGGTGGAAGAGGCGGACGGAAAAGAAAAGGACGTCTATTATGCTGTGCATGAGGGCCAGGAGTACCTGCTCGACCCGCCGAGTACGGTAGACGGGGGCTTCCTTGGTGGCCGCATTACCTCCTTTTACGACTTTTCCATTACGAAGAACGTCTTCACCATGCTGCTCGCCGGTTTACTGCTCATCCTGCTGTTTTCGGCAGTGGCGCGCGGCTATCGCAAGAACATCCACAAGGCGCCTTCCGGCATACAATCTTTTATGGAAGTATTCTTCGTCTTTATCCGCGACGAAGTGACCAAACCCATGATCGGCGAGAAGCATTACGAGCGTTTCCAGCCGTTCATCATGACGCTATTCTTCTTCATCCTGTTCTGTAACCTGATGGGCCTGATCCCTTTCTTTCCGGGCAGCGCCAACGTAACGGGCAACCTGGCCGTGACCATGACCCTGGCCGTGATCACCTTCTTAGTGGTTAACTTCAACGGTAAGCGGGATTATTGGGAGCACGTTTTCTGGATGCCGGGCATTCCGGCCTGGGTGAAGATCATCCTGACACCGGTGGAGATCCTGAGCTTGTTCATCAAGCCTTTCTCCCTGATGATACGTTTGTTTGCGAACATCTCCGCAGGGCATATTATTATTCTGAGCCTGATCGGCCTGGTATTTCTGTTCGGCAATAACGGACAGAGTGTCGGTGGCGCGGCAGGTGGCGCTGTTATCGGCGGGCTGTTCACAGCCTTTATGAACCTCATCGAATTGCTGGTGGCCTTCCTGCAGGCATTTATCTTCGCCATTCTGACCGCTTCTTATATCGGCGCGGCAGTGGAAGAACACCACCATGATGAGGCGCACGGAGAGGCGCATTAGGATAAAGGACGTCGGATGTCCGGCGTCGGCGCGGCCTGGGGCAAAGAAGTGAATTTTCATTTTTTCATTCATAAATATCTCAGAAAATGGGAGCAATTGGAGCTGGTATTGCAGCATTGGGTGCAGGCGTAGGCATTGGCCTTATCGGTAGCCGCGCAATGGACGCTATCGCACGCCAACCGGAAGCCGTAGGCGACATTCGTAACAACATGATCCTGACGGCAGCCCTTGTAGAAGGTGCTGCGCTGTTCGCGATCGTTGTAGGCCTGCTGCAAGGTTAATTCGCACCGAACGAATTGGAATAAGGGCGCGGGCTGGAGCGATTGGCTCTCAGTTCCGCCCTATCCTAAGAAAAGAAGACCTCTAAAGATATTTCAACTATGACTGAAGTATTATTTCTGGCCGACTTCTCCGTTATCAAGCCCGACCCGGGCCTGATCTTCTGGACCGCCCTCATTTTCCTCCTGGTGTGGCTCATACTGGGCCGCATGGCCTTCCGGCCCATTCAGAATGCGCTGAAACAGCGGGAGCAGGATATTCAAAACGCTCTGGATGAGGCCCGCAAGGCCCGTCAGGAAATGGCAAACCTCAAAGCTGAGAACGAAGAGCTGCTGAAGCAGGCTCAGGAAGAGCGCGCCAAAATCCTGAAAGAGGCCAAAGAGGCCAAGGATACGATCATCAGCGAGGCCAAGGAAAAGGCTAAGGAAGAAGCCCACAAGATCGTGGAGAATGCCAAAGCCGAGATCGAAAACCAACGCATGGCCGCTGTCGTCGACCTCAAAAACCAGATCGGGCTGCTGTCCATCGAAGTAGCTGAAAAGGTGCTTCGCCGCCAGCTGGAAGACAAGGCTGGCCAGGAGCAATTCGTCAAGTCTCTGGTCGACGAAATTAAACTGAGCTAGATATGTCTGTACAAAGAATCGCTTCCCGCTATGCCAAGTCACTGGTTGATCTGGCGGCCGAGCAGAAGAAGCTGGACCGCGTAGCTGAAGACATCCGGCTGCTGCAAAACCTGGTGTCGCACCGGGAGCTCTACCTGTTGCTGAAAAGCCCTATCATCAAAGCGGACAAGAAGCAGCAGATCCTGGATGGCGTTTTTGACGGCAAGCTCGACCCCATGACGTCGGCCTTCATGGATATCCTCGTCCGAAAAGGGCGCGAAGGCTATCTGCCGGAGATCGCCGATGCCTTCATCGAGCAGTACAAGCATCTGAAGCACATATCTACGGTCAAGCTTACTACTGCGGCCCAGCTGAGCGATGCGGTGATCGCCGACATACGCAGGAAGCTGGAAAGCAGCGATGCCACCGATGAGGTCATCGAACTGGTCACGGAAGTCAGGCCCAGCCTGCTCGGTGGTTTTATCATCGAATTTGACGGGCGGCTCTACGATACCAGCGTAGCAAACAAGCTGGAGGAGCTCAAGCGTGAATTTCGCGACAACCTGTACATTTCCCAGATCATTGCACGATAACACAGAACGTTCTTAAAAACCGCTGCGGTGCGCAGTGAAAAAAACTAATTGATATGGTTGATGTAAAACCTGATGAGATATCAGCAATACTCCGGCAACAGCTCTCCGGTTTCAGCTCTGCAACCGAGCTGGAAGAGTATGGTACCGTACTGCAGGTAGGCGACGGTATCGCACGCGTTTACGGCCTGAACAACGCGCAGGCCGGTGAACTGGTAGAATTTGAAACGGGTGTACAAGCTATCGTACTGAACCTGGAAGAAGACAACGTGGGTGTGGTTTTGATGGGCTCAGGGGAAGGCATCCGCGAAGGCTCCCGCGTACACCGCACTGGCCGCATCGCTTCCATCAAGGTCGGCGAAGGCTTTGTGGGCCGTGTTGTGAACCCGCTGGGCGCTCCCATCGACGGCAGAGGCGAGATCAAAGGCGATCTTTATGAGATGCCGCTGGAGCGCAAAGCGCCGGGCGTTATCTTCCGCCAGCCGGTGAACGAGCCCCTGCAGACCGGTATCAAGGCCATCGACGCCATGATCCCCATCGGACGGGGCCAGCGCGAGCTGATCATTGGCGACCGCCAGACAGGTAAGTCTGCCATCGCTATCGATACCATCATCAACCAGCGCGAGTTCTACGAACGGGGCGAGCCGGTCTACTGCATCTATGTGGCTTCCGGCCAGAAGGCCTCTACGGTGGCCAACGTGGCCAAGACCCTGGAGGACCACGGTGCAATGGACTACACCATCATCGTGTCGGCTTCGGCTTCCGACCCCGCGCCGCTGCAATTCTATGCACCTTTTGCCGGCGCCTGCATCGGCGAGTACTTCCGCGATACGGGCCGCCCCGCACTGATCATCTACGACGACCTGTCCAAACAGGCCGTAGCTTACCGCGAGGTATCCCTGCTGCTGCGCCGCCCGCCGGGCCGCGAAGCTTATCCCGGCGACGTATTCTACCTGCACTCCCGCCTGCTGGAACGCGCCGCCAAGATCATCGGCAACGATGATATTGCCCGCAATATGAACGACCTGCCCGAGTCGCTGAAAGACGCCAAGGATGCCGACGGCAACCCCATGGTCAAAGGCGGCGGCTCGCTGACGGCCCTGCCGATCATCGAAACCCAGGCCGGTGACGTTTCCGCATACATCCCGACCAACGTTATTTCCATCACCGACGGCCAGATTTTCCTGGAGTCCAACCTGTTCAACGCCGGTGTGCGCCCTGCTATCAACGTGGGTATCTCCGTATCGCGTGTAGGGGGTTCCGCACAGATCAAGTCGATGAAAAAAGTGGCCGGTACGCTGAAACTGGACCAGGCTCAGTACCGTGAGCTGGAAGCTTTCTCCAAATTCGGTTCCGACCTCGACGCAGCCACCATGGCCGTACTGGAAAAAGGTAAGCGTAACGTGGAGATCCTGAAACAGCCCCAGTACTCGCCGGTAGCGGTAGAGAAGCAGGTAGCGATCATCTACCTGGGCACCAAGGGCCTGCTGCGTAACGTGCCGGTAAATAAGATCCGGGATTTCGAGCACCTGTTCCTGACCACGCTTGGGCAACGCTACCCGGATGTGTTGAAGCACTTCCAGGCCGGTAAACTGGAAAAAGAAGATACGGACAGGCTGGAAGCCCTTGCGGCAGAATTGGCAAAGCAGTATAAATAACAATCGATGGCAAATTTAAAAGAGGTACGCGAACGCATCCGGTCGGTACAGAATACGCAGCAGATCACCAAAGCGATGAAAATGGTGTCGGCTGCCAAGCTGCGCCGCGCCCAGGACGCCATCCTGCAGATGCGCCCATACGCTGACCGCCTCAATAAGATGTTGAGCAACATCCTGTCGAACCTGGAAGGCGAAGCCCAGACGGCTTTCGGCAGTGTGCGCGAGGTGCAGAACGCCTGCATAGTGGTGGTCACCTCCAACCGCGGTTTGTGCGGCGCTTTCAATTCTAATGTGTGCAAGGCTGCCATAGCTACGATAGAAGAGAAGTACGCCGATGTGTATGCCAGCGGCAACCTTACACTGCTCTTCATCGGCAAGAAAGGTTATGATTTCTTCCGCAAGCGCTACACCAACGCGATCTTCAACCTGGACCACCTCGAGCTGTTCAACGACCTGAGCTTCGATAATGTCAGCCAGGTGGCCAAGATGTTGCTGTCGGCCTTCGAAAACAAGCAGTTCGATGCCATCGATGTCGCTTATGGCAAGTTCAAGAACGCCGCTACGCAGTTTACGATCATCGAGCAGTTCCTGCCGGTAGCCAAGATCGAAAAGGAAGAAGGCAACAAACACGTGGCGGATTACATCTTCGAACCGAGTATGGAAAAACTGCTGGACTACCTCGTGCCGACCATTCTGCAGACGCAGTTCCAGAAGTTCCTGCTCGATACGCACGCTTCCGAACACGGCGCCCGGATGACAGCCATGGACAAAGCCTCCGAAAACGCCGACGAGCTACTGCGCGACCTGCGTATTACCTACAACAAGGCCCGCCAGGAAGCCATCACCAAGGAGATCCTCGAGATCGTCGGTGGCGCCGCGGCCCTGGAAAATGGATAAGGAAAGGCCCGTAGAGCGGGCAGCTACTTTTTAAGAAACCATATCAACGATATCTCTTTGAGCAGGCGTAGTTGGGGATTCCCCGGCTACGCCTGTTGCTTTTCGTGGCGGTGTACCAGGAATAGCAGGATTGCAGGACTACCGGAATGGGTAAGGCGTAGTCTTCGTTCTACATGCTGGTTTCAGCTCCCCCTTACCTGCCCATCCCCTCTCACGATCCACTTATAGCTCGTCAGTTCCCGCAGCGCCATGGGGCCGCGGGCATGCAGCTTCTGGGTGCTGATGCCGATCTCGGCGCCCATGCCGAACTGTGCGCCGTCGGTGAAGGCGGTTGAGGTGTTGGCGTAAACGACGGCGGCGTCCACGTTTTTCAGGAAGGCTTCCACCACTGCTGCATCTTCGGCGATGATGGCCTCGCTGTGTTTGGAGCTATAGCGTGCGATGTGCTCCAGTGCTTCGTCGAGCCCATCGACGGTTTTGATGGCCATTTTCATGGAAAGGAACTCTGTGCCGAAAGAATCTTCGGTAGCGGGGTGGAGCAGGCTGCCGGGGTAATGCCCCTGCAGGGTGTCAAAGGCAGCTTCGTCGGCGAAAACCTCGCATTGAAACAATTCGCCCAGGTTTTTCATGAGGGGCGGCAGATCGCCCAGGCGGTTTCGGTGGATGATCAGGCAGTCCAGCGCGTTGCATACGCTGACGCGGCGGGACTTGGCATTTTCGATGATGGCCTTGCCCTTTTCCTGGTTCCCGCTTTCGTCGAAATAAGTGTGCACGATGCCGGCGCCGGTCTCGATGACCGGTATTTTGGCGTTTTGCCGTACGAAGTCGATCAGCCCCTGGCTACCACGGGGGATGGCCACGTCGATATAACCCACAGCGTTGAGAATGTGGGGCAGGGCTTCCCGCTCGCTGGGCGCCAGGTAACAAGCGTCTTCCAGTTGGTAGGGCCTCAGCACCTGGCTGATCAGGCTCAGGATGGCCAGGTTGGAGTAATGGGCATCGCGGCTGCCCTTTAGCACGGAGGCGTTGCCCGATTTGAGGCATAGGGCGAATACGTCGAAGGTGACGTTGGGGCGTGATTCGAAGATGATGCCGATAACGCCCATGGGCACCGTCACTTTGGAAAGTTGCAGGCCGTTGGGCAGCGTGCGTGCCTCGAGGATATGGTTGAGCGGCGACGGCAGGCCGGCCACCTTGCGCAGGTCGGCGGCGATGCCGGCCAGGCGCTTTTCGTTGAGCAGCAGGCGGTCGTACTTTGGGTCGGCGGCATCCATGCGGGCCAGGTCTTTCTGGTTTTCCGCCAGCAATGTAGCCGTATTTTCTATCGCCAGATCGGCCAGTTGGTTGAGGATGGAGGTGATGTCCGCATCGCTGAGGCGGACGAGGCGGCGGCTGGAAGCCCGCGATCTTTCCAGGTTTTCAAGAATGGAGGCCTGCAGGCTTTCAGTAGTCGTGGATGCCATGGGTGAAATATTTAAACGAAACGGGCAAAATAGGGAAAGCAAGGGGGAAAAGCAAGGGGCGGGATAGTTTGGCGGGCGGGAGAAGAAGGATGGAGTTATTTTTCTCCGGCCCCTAATCATTTGGAATATTTGTAAATTGGGATATGAAGGCAACTCCAGATATCAGGCCACATTTGTTTTGGGAATACAGGTGGGAGGAAATCGACTTTGCTCGCTTGGCTACCGTGGTCATCGAGCGGGTCGTCGAACGTGGGAATCCAGAAGAATGGGGGGAAATCCTGCGTTTCTACGGGAAAGAAGAAATATTGAAAGTAGTAGAGAAAAGTACAAGGCTGGACCCCAAACACAAAAACTTTGCCCGCCTATACCTCAACTCACCTTTAATCTATGATCTACCACGACGAAGCAGTAATCCTTCCTGAAACTTTTGAGTTTTTACTTCAATTACAGGCTGATCCGGTTCTTACTGATTTTTTTTTGGTTGGGGGGACTGCCTTTGCTTTGCAAATCGGCCACCGATTATCTGTTGACCTAGGCTTGTTTTCGCAAAAAACTTTCGACAATTCCGCGCTTGAAGATCACCTGATAATGCAGCATGGGTTTTCTGCCGATTACGTCGCTACAAATACATTAAAAGGCTTTATCAGAGGAATTAAAACAGATTTTCTCACTCATGCTTATTCTTTAGTTAAGCCCCTGCTTCAAGAGGAGAGCGTGGCTTTGGCTTCATTGGAAGATATTGGAGCCATGAAATTAAATGCTATCGCTCATAGTGGTAATCGTCAAAAGGATTTTTACGATCTTTATTTTCTTCTGGAGCATCTTCCACTGAATGAAATGCTTCAGGCGTATACATTGAAATATCCCAATTCCAACCTCCTTATTCCGCTGAAAGGAATAGCTTGGTTCGAGGATATTGATTTTTTGATCGAGAAGCCGATTTTGAAAAGGAAAGTATCTTTCCAGCAGGTAAAGGACAGGCTGGTTGAGTCCACTAAATTTCCAGATAAAATCTTTGCGAATAGAGCCCGTTAGAGCAAAAAAAGTCAATCAAAGAAATGAGATATCTTCTTCTCCTCCTCCTCTTTTTGGCAATTTTCACCCACCTCCACGGGCAGGAAGCCAAAAACCTCCGCTGCGAGTATTTCCAGAACCCTGTGGGCATTGACGCCCCCAACCCGAAGCTGAGCTGGATCATCGATTCCGACAAAAAGGACGTGCTGCAAACGGCCTATCACATTCAGGCGGCAGGAAGCCTAAAGGCCCTCGAAAAAGGAGGGAAGCTGCTTTGGGATTCCGGCAAGGTAACCTCCGGACAATCCATTCATGTCGTTTACCAGGGGCCGCCACTTTCTTCCCGTCAGCGCGTGTACTGGCGTGTGAAGGTGTGGACGAACCAGGGCGGAGAATCTCCCTGGAGTGAGGCCCAGTACTGGGAAATGGGCCTGATGAAACCTGCCGACTGGGCAGCGCAATGGATAGAAGCGGAGCTGCCGGATGATATCACGCGGAGCAATCCGGCACAGTATTTTCGCAAAAACTTCAAACTGAAGGGCAAGCCCGTTTCCGCCCGGGCCTACGTAACCAGCCATGGCCTGTATGAGGCATTCATCAATGGGAAGCGGGTGGGCGACTGGCTGTTTACCCCCGGCTGGACGAGCTACAACGAGCGCCTGCAGTATCAGGTGTACGACGTCACCGGCCTGCTGCAGCAGGGCGCCAATGCCATCGGCGCCACTCTGGGCGACGGCTGGTACCGCGGGGTGCTGGCCTGGGGCGACAACCGCAACCACTACGGCACCCGGCTGGCCTTGCTGATGCAACTGGAAGTACAGTACGCAGACGGCAGCAGGGAGGTAATTGCTACAGATGGAAGCTGGAAAGCGTCCCATGGCCCTATCCTGAGCTCGGAGATCTACGATGGCGAAGTGTACGATGCCCGTAAAGAGCTGGACGGCTGGGCGCTGGCTTCCTACAGTGATGCCGCTTGGGCGGGTGTCCGTACCGAAGCTCATAACAAACAGAACCTGGTGGCCCAGATGGGGCTGCCCGTAGGCCGGATAGAAGAGGTAAAGCCCGTTCAGTTGCTATACACACCGGCGGGGGATACCGTTGTTGACCTGGGGCAAAACATGGTGGGCTGGCTGCGCCTGAAGATGAAGGGGCAGCGGGGCCAAACCGTCCGCATCCGCCATGCGGAGGTGCTGGATAAAAACGGCAATTTCTATACCGACAACCTGCGCGCTGCCGGCCAGCGCATCGAATATATTTTCAGAGACGATAAAGAGGCGGTGTTCGAACCGCACTTCACCTTTATGGGCTTTCGCTACGTGGCCATCAGCGGCCTGAAGGCGTTGAACCTGGATGATGTAACCGGTATCGTCATCCATTCGGCCATGGAACAGACGGGGTCCTTCGAGTGCTCCGATGCCCGCATCAACCAGTTGCAGCACAACATTCAATGGGGGCAAAAGGGCAACTTCCTGGATGTGCCCACCGACTGCCCACAGCGCGATGAGCGCCTCGGGTGGACCGGCGACGCCCAGGTCTTCTCTCCAACGGCAGCTTTCAACTACCAGGTGGCGCCCTTTTTCCGGAAGTGGCTGCAGGACCTTGCCGCCGACCAGTTTGACGATGGTATGGTGCCGCACGTCATACCCCATGTGCTAAGGCCGCGCGAAGGGGGATGTACCGGCTGGGCCGACGCTTCTACCATTATACCCTGGGCCATGTACCAATCCTATGGCGACCGCAGTATGCTCGAAGCACAATACCCCAGCATGCAGGCCTGGGTGGATTATATGCAGGGCCGGGCGGAGCATTATGTCTGGCGGGCACGGGAATGGCATTGGGGCGACTGGCTCTCCTACAATTCTCCGGCATCCGACGGGCAGTCGGCAGTCACCGATAAGGATTTCCTTTGTACTGCTTTCTTTGCCTATTCCACAGACATTATGCGGAAGACGGCGGCTGTTTTGGGCAAAAAGGAAGATGAAAAGATGTACGCCGAGCTATGGGAGAACATCCGGAAGGCCTTTCAAAAGGAATTCCTGACCGGGTCCGGCCGGCTGAGCCCGAACACGCAGACGGCCTATGCCATAGCGCTTTACTTTGGGCTGCTGCCCGAAGATCAGCGCGTCCAGGCTGCGGAGCGACTGGCAGCTGATGTGCACCGTCGCGGCGACCATATCTCTACGGGGTTTTTGGGCACCCCATACATCTGCTTTGCGTTGAGCCAGAACCAGCAGCTGAGCACAGCCTACAGCCTGCTTCTCCAGGAAACCTACCCTTCCTGGTTATACCCCATCGGGCGGGGCGCCACCACGATATGGGAACGCTGGGATGGCATCAAGCCGGACAGCTCTTTCCAGGATGTGGGTATGAATTCCTTCAACCATTACGCTTACGGGGCCATCGGCCATTGGATGTATAGCGTGGTGGCGGGCATCGAGATCGGGGAGGCCGGGTACAAGCACATCCTCATCCAGCCGCAGCCCGACAAGCGGCTGGGTTATGCCAGGGCCAGCCTGGAGACGATGTACGGGCCGGTTTCGTCGGGCTGGAAAATGGATGGCCGGGCATTCGAGCTGGAGGTGGCCATCCCCTGTAATACTACGGCCACCATTCGCCTGCCTGATGCAAGCGTACAGGATCTCAGTAGTTTCGCCGGCGCCCGGCAGGAGGGGCCTGATGTTGTGGTGGAAGTGGGCTCAGGGCAATATGTTTTTCGGTATAACATGAAGGGCTAGCTCCCCCTGGCGGATGCTTATTTTAATGTGAAACGTAACATTCAGCATGCGGCCTAAAATGCTCCTGAAGCAAAATTTTGTAGGATTTTTTATTGTCTAACCCCTTCTCATTCCCCTTGAAAGGGGAAGGGTGGATTACAAAATTTTGCTTCAGGGCGTAAATTACCATGATGCTGAATAGTTACTGTGAAACTAAAATAAGCGGCCCCCCCTCCAAACGCTAAAGGGGATGGCAGCTCGATGTTTAGCTTAGCTACAGCGCCCAAATGGGCGTTCCTTCCGTATACGGCATACAAGGCTCATACCTGCCGGGAACAGGCAGGTAGGCGAGCACTTCGGTGCCTATTTTTTCAGAGGTAAAATAACCCAGCAACACCAGTTGTTTGAACGTCAGAAAGAAAGGGAATTCTTCCGGCTTCAGGTTCGGGTTTGCCTGGGCAAGATCAACGGCGGCTTTGTCCTGTGCGTTGAGTAAGGCCAGCTGCTGCTCCGCGCTACATTCCCGGAAGGGTTTTCCGTTTGCCTGCTGGCAGTCGGCCTGTAGCTTGGCAAAACCTTCGCGGAACCTTTGCTGGTCTTCGGGCAGCATGCAAACCTGGGCTATCTGGTCGACGAATTCGTGGGTGTATACATCCAGTGCGCCCGGCGTATCGGTGCGGGGCAGGATGCACTCGGCCATTTCGGCCATGTCAAGGCCGTCCTCTTTTGTGAAAAAATTGGGTGTCCAGTCGGCCAGATTCACTTTGTTTTCCGGCTGGCAGCCTTGCATTACGGCGCTGATAACGGAGCCCGAAAGGGCAAAACCAGTTAGCAGGGCCGTTCTTTTTATTGCTTCTCTACGATCCATGTTTTTACGGTTGGCAGTTGGCAGCAGCGCCCGTTGACGCCGCTGCCAGGTGTTTTTAGAGATTCATTTTTTTCATTTCCTCTACGGCATAACTGGCGGCGCGGGCCGTCAGGGCCATATAGGTGAGGGATGGGTTCTGGTTGGCGGCCGATGTCATACAGGCGCCATCGGTAACGAAAACGTTGGGGGCGTCCCATACCTGGTTCCAACTGTTGAGCACCGACGTTCTGGGGTCGCGCCCCATGCGGGCGGTACCCATTTCGTGGATACCCAGGCCAGGCCATGAGTTGTTGTCGTACGTTTCCACATCTTTAAAACCAGCGGCTTCCAGCATATCGGCTGCCGATTCCATCATATCCTTGCGCATGGCCATTTCGTTTTCCTTGAACTCGCAGTCGATGGTCAGCGTCGGCATGCCGTATTTGTCCAGCACGTCTTTATTCACCATTACCTTATTTTCATGGTAGGGCAGGCATTCGCCGAAGGCGGTCATACCTACCTGCCATGGGCCGGGCACGATGAGTTTGGATTTGAAGTCGGCCCCCAGGCCCATATTCAATTCCTTGACGCCGGCTGTCCAGTCTTCCCGGCTGCCCGCGCCCTGATAGCCGAAGCCGCGCAGGTAGTCCTTGCGCTCATTGCTGCTGTCGATGTTGCGGAAGCGAGGGATATAGAAGCCCGTCGGCCGTCGGCCGCTGTAGTAGCGGTCGGCAAAACCTTCGTGGATGCCTTTGGCGCCACAGCGGAAGTGGTGGTCCATCAGGTTGTGGCCGAGCTCGCCGCTGCTGCTGCCCAGGCCGTCGGGGTACTGTTCATTGGCTGAATTCATCAGGATGAGCGTGGTGCCCAGGGCGGAGGCACAGCAGAAGATGATACGGCTGTAGAATTCCATACTTTCGCCGGTCTCGGCATCCATCACGCGTACGCCTGTAGCTTTTTTCTTGGCGGGGTCGTAGATGATGGAGTGCACGATGGAGTAGGGGCGCAGGGTCATATTGCCCGTTGCCTCTGCTGCCGGCAGGGTAGCGGCATTGCTACTGAAGTATGCGCCATAAGGGCAGCCGCGGATGCAGCGGTTGCGGTACTGGCAGGGCCCCCGGCCGTTGATGCTCTGCGTAAGGTTGGCCGTGCGGCCGATGGTCAGCGTCCAGCCGAAATGGTCTTTGATGCTGGTGCGCAGGTGTTCTTCCACGCAGTTGAGGGCCATGGGCGTCTGGAACTTACCATCGGGCAGGTGCGGCAGGCCTTCGGCCTGGCCCTGGATGCCGGCAAATTGTTCGACGTAGTCATACCAGGTTTCGAGGTCTTTATAGCGGACGGGCCAGTCGACGCCGAAACCGTCGCGGGCATTGGCCTCGAAGTCGAGGTCGCTCCAGCGGTATGAGTGGCGCCCCCACATCAGCGAGCGCCCCCCTACGTGGTAGCCCCGCATCCAGTCGAACCGCTTTACTTCCGTATACGGGTGTTCGGTATCTTTCACGAACCAGTGTTTGGACGATTCGCGGATGGTGTACCCCGTTCGGTTTTGCTTTTCGTAGTCTTTTAGCTCTTCGGCCGGTACTGCATCGCGGTACTTGAATTCCCAGGGCTCTGTCATAGCAGTGGGATAATCGCCGTGTTTGACCATGCGGCCGCGCTCCAGCACCAGGGTTTTGAGCCCTTTCTCACAGAGCTCCTTGGCAGCCCAGCCCCCGCTGATGCCGGAGCCGATGACGATGGCATCGTACGTGTTCTGTTCCTGTCCTTTTGAATTGAAATACATGCTCTTTAAGCTTTTGCAATTGGTTAGTACTAATGGCTTGGATGGGGTGTGCCGCATCAAGTGCGGTAAGGAGTGGAAAAAACCGGGAAAAATTGCCCGGCCCGCTAAGCTATCAAAAAAATGTTTTTTTCCATAACAGGCGTATTAACTTTAAGGCTTCAAAATTGCCTGACACCATGGCCCAGCGCTTGCTCTTTCTATTCTTCTTTTTACTATCCTGCTTCCTGCTTTCCAGCCAGGAGTTCGTCGTCGTTACGGGGTCGAATGTATTGTATCGCGTCAACCCCGAAACCTGTAGTTTTTCACCCATCGTAAGCGTACAGTCGGGCAACAGCATGGGGGATATTACCTACACTCCCGACGGGCAGCTGTGGGGCATAACAACAACAGGGCAGCTGGCAAGGATCAACACCACCAACGGGCAGGTGGCCATCGAACACTATTTCCCTTCGGGGGCTTTATACACTTCACTGGTGGCCGGCCCCGACGGCCGGATCTACACGGCCACGGCCAATGGCCGGCTCTACAGCTATATGCAGCCGCTCGCAACCTATCATGGCAATATTGGTTACGGCTCGGCCGGCGACCTGACCTTTTTCCAGGGGCAGCTGGTGATGGCCTCCACGAGCAACCAGATGATTGCTGTTAACATAATGGAGCCTCCGGATAGCTACCCCCTGATGAATTTTAACGTGGGCGGGCAGATATTTGGCATCGTCACTTACGTAGAGGATTGTACGCATACCGTGACCTATGTGACCAACGACAGCGGATTCGGCGGTTTATTCCAGCTCGATTTTGAGAGCCAGGAGCTCAGCCCGCTCTGCAATCTGGGCCAAAGTATATACGGCGCTGCCAGTACGCTGGAATTCCTGGCGGCCAACCAGGTAGAGATCGACGACTTGCTCGCCACCCCTACCGATTGCGCAAGCCCTCAGGGGGCTATTCTGGTGTCCGCTAGCGGCGGTGGCGACGATCTTTTTTACAGCCTCGACGGCCAGAACTTTCAACAGAGCAATGTGTTCAACAACCTGCCCGCCGGCACCTATACCGTATATGTGGAAAACCAGGACGGCTGTATGGCCACCGACACGGTAACGGTGGCTTCCCTGGGTATTGCCCCCGTGATCGCAGGCACTACGCTGAGCCCTGCCAGCTGCGGCCTGCTCAATGGCAGCATCACTTTTTTTGCAGAAAGCGGCCTGCCTCCTTATCAGTACCGTCTTGGCCTTTCGGGCGTATATGGGCCGGAGCATACCTTTTCCGGGCTGCCTGCCGGCCCCTACCAGCTTAGTGTGCTGGATGCCCGGGGATGCACCGCGGATACAGCTATCGTGTTGAATGGCAGCCCCGCCGTGGTGGCCGGCAGTATCTTGGCGCGTTCCTGCGGGCCCGGCGCCGGTAGTCTGCAGGCCATGGCCAGCGGCGGTACGGGGGCTTTGGCCTATAGCCTCAATATGGGGCCCCCTCAGGTGTCAGGCCTTTTTGAAGGCCTCAGCGCCGGCGTGTATACATTATCAGTTGTCGATCAACAGGGGTGTTCCGATAGCAGCCAGGCCAGCCTGCAGGATGTTCCGCCAATGCAGCTGGAACTGCTGGAAACAAAGGCCTGCGGAGCAGGTAACAGTGCGATTTCCGTAACGGCAAGTGGCGGCAATGGCGGTTATCGTTACAGCTTGTCGGGTAGCGCCCTTCAGCCTGAAGGGGTTTTCGAAGGGCTGAGCGGCGGCATGTATCAGGTAGAGGCCATAGATGCAGCAGGCTGTATGCCGGATCCTTTATCCGTGCTTATTGAAGCGGTGGAAAACCTCGCCTTTTCTACGGCCGATGTTGAACCCGGCCGATGCCTGGAAGATGATGGGCGTATTTCCGCCTTGTCGCACGGCGGCACACCTCCTTACATATTCAGCCTTAACGGCCTGGAGCGGCCCGATGGGGAATTCCCGGGGCTGAGTGCAGGCCGGTACCAACTGGCAGTTACGGATGCTAATGGATGCAGCCTTGCCGATTCCGTTGAGGTCGGCTCTATATGCCCGGTTTATATCCCCAACGCTTTTTCACCCAATGGCGACGGCCGCAACGACCGGTTTCAGGTTTTCTCCGGCATAGAAGTCCGGATCATCTGTTTCCGCGTCTTTAACCGCTGGGGCGGCCTGGTGTATGAGGGCAAGGATTTCCGGTCTTCTGAAACATCCCGCTTCTGGGACGGCACCGACGGTGGCCAGGGCCTCAGCCCGGGCATTTTCACCTACTACCTCGAACTGGAGAATATAACCGGCCAACGGGAGCTCCACGAAGGGGGGGTGATGCTGGTGCGGTAGCTCCGGGCCTGGAGCATTGTGGGAGACGAGGTGACGAGAGACGGGACAGGCTTGGCGTTGAAACTTGATCTGAAACAATAAACATGTCTTCATTTTCCATCAACCCTAATATCCGGCAGGCATATACCCTGCCCACGGCCTTTTATACCAGTCGCGACGTTTTTGAGCGCGCCAAAGAGCAGGTCTTTGCCCGTAGCTGGCATTGGGTAGCTGAAGCGGGGGCCCTGCCTGGGAATGGCAGCCTTTACCCTTTCACCTTATTGCCCGGGGTTTTGGACGAGCCTCTGGTGCTGGTGCGCGACGCGGAAGGGCAAACGCGTTGCCTGTCCAACGTATGCACCCACCGGGGGAAGGTTATTGTTGAAAAAGCAGGTACCGCGCGGCAGCTTACGTGCGGCTACCACGGCCGTTGCTTTGGCCTGGACGGCGCCTTTAAAAGAATGCCGGAATTCGAAGGCGTGGAGCGTTTTCCCACCACTGCCGACAATCTGGCGCAGCTTCCGCTGCAGGAATGGCTAGGCCTCTTTTTCATATCGATGGAGCCATTCGCAGATTTCGGAGACATCACCCGGCCCATGCGCGAGCGCATCGCCTGGATGCCGCTCGACACGCTGGAGTTTGTAGCAGAAGGCAGCGTGGATTACCAGGCCAAAGCGCATTGGGCGCTGTATTGCGACAACTACCTGGAGGGGTTCCACGTGCCCTTTGTGCACCCCGGCCTGAACGCCGCCCTCGACTTTGGCAATTACGATTACGAGCTTTTCCCCTACTGCAACCTGCAGTTGGGCATCGCCAAAGCAGGAGAGCCTTGTTTCGATATCCCTCCGGGTTATGCCGATTACGGGCGGCGGGTGTATGCTTACTACTTCTGGTTGTTTCCCAACCTGATGTTCAACTTCTACCCCTGGGGGTTGTCGCTGAACGTAGTAGAACCACAGGGGCCGGATAGCACCCGGGTGCGTTTCCGCACTTATGCCTTTCGTGGCAGGGCCCAGGAGCGCATCCTCAACCGCATCGGCCAAACTGAGCTGGAGGACGAGGCAGTGGTGGAAAGCGTTCAGCTGGGCGTTCGTTCGCGCTTTTACAGGCAGGGGCGTTTCTCACCGACGATGGAAAAATGCGTACACCATTTTCATGCGTTGGTAGGGAAGTTTATGGGGTGAGAATCACCCAAACTCCGTAGGTTTGTT
The DNA here is from genome assembly GCA_020636255.1 of Lewinellaceae bacterium. Taxonomy (GTDB): domain Bacteria; phylum Bacteroidota; class Bacteroidia; order Chitinophagales; family Saprospiraceae; genus JACJYE01. Next base: position 92,215 of record JACJYE010000014.1, on the reverse strand, counting down.
CAAACCTCCGGGGTTTGGGCCCGGTAGCTGCTCCAGGAACCAGGCCTTCTCCGTCAGCACATCCTCGCCGCGTATGGCTTCGGCCAGCTTGCGGGCGCCGGCCTTATCGAAAGGGGCCAGGGCCATCAGTTTTCGGGCGTAGTGGGTGATATTCAGGTAATTGGTACGGTGGTAACCGATCACCTTTTTGCGGCGGATGTAGTTGCGCATCGCTTCCAGGTGGGCCTGCAGCAGGGAGAATTCTTCCGTTTCGTAATAGATCTTGATCAGCAGCGTTTTGGCGGCCAGGTTGAGCAGTGGGTCGCGGTAGTTGGCCTTTTGTAGCAGGGGCAGGGCCTGTTCGTAATGCTGGCGGGCGAATTCCAGGCGCGCCAGGCAAAAGCTGAAAGAGCTTTCCCGGTAGGGCCGTTCCAGCTTAGCGCGGTATTCGTGGATGAAGCGCTCCACCCAGTCGAAATCGCCGGTGCGTAAGCCCGTGGCCACGATATTGTGGTAAGTAAACCGGGATAGCTGGCCGTTTTCGAGCAAATGCCCGGCCTTCAGCCCTTCCTGGTAGAGCCGCATCACCTCTCCGAAGTACTGTACAAAACCGTCGTTGACTTTTCTAACACAGTAATTGATGGCCAGCAGGTAGAGGGTATTGGCCTCCCGGGAGGGAAAATGCCGGCTTTCCTGTATCAGCAGGTCCCTGAACTTGAGAAAGTATTGCTCATCGCGGGGCTCCTTGAGGGTGTAGTAGTAGAAATAGTACAGTTCGATGCAAGGCAGGCTGCGCAGGCCCTTGGCTTCGATGTAGTGGATAGCCTCTTCGATAAAGCCCGGCTGGTAATTGGCGGGGTATACGGCCCTGTGCGCCAGGGTAAGGCATGCCTGGCGCAGCTTGGCGGCCAGCAGGGCGATGTCGCCGTTGTCGGCCAGCTCCTGCAGGTAGGCGGGGCTGTCGGGGCGGGCGCGCAGCGAGTAGTGGTAGGCCTCTTCCAGCATCTCGTACTGCAGCCTGAAGTGCTCCACGTCGCGGAAGGGGCTGTCGTCGTTGGCCTGTTGCGCTTTCTGGAGCTGCTGCTGCGCCTGCTGTTCCAGCCCGAGCCGGCGCAGGGCCTGGGCCTGCTGTAGCAACTGTAGCGGCTGGTTGTCCTGCTGCTCTTTGTATGCCAGAAATTGCAACAGCAGGCGGTACAGGGCGCTCATGGCCAGGCGCATCTTCTGAGCGTCATAGGGCTCTCCAGGGAAGGACGCCCTGAAAGCACTTTCATACTCCGGCCTGGGGCTGGCACGCCTGCTGATGCCGAGCAGGTACGCCCACAGCCTGGCCAGGTGCTCCTGCCGGTTAAAAAAGGGAGAATGCACCCAATGCGTGGCCTCGCGAAGGTATGGCTTGGAGAGTTTTTCTGTCAATTGCCATAATTTACTGTCTTCCATGCTGGATTTTGGAAATTATTTTTTCACATAAAAAATTGAAAAACAAATAATTGACACTTAATCAGTAGCTTTTTTTTCATACAATTTATGAATTTTGTTTTTGATCGGCATAAGGCAGGGCCGCATATTTGTATCATTCCAAAGCATTTAAAATCATAACCCATGAAAAAGCTTTTACTTTTTGCCATAATCATATCTGTTTTGTCGGCCTTGCCTGGCCGGATGGCAGCCCAGGACTGTATGAATGATACGATCCCGCCCGTAGCGGTTTGCGCGGATGGGCTGATCACTACGATGCAACCCGGGGACACCAGCTTCATCCTGTGGGCCTCCGATATTAATGAAGGCAGCTATGACGACTGTAACGGAACGGGCGTCGAGCTTCAGATCGGGATTGGCAGCGTGGTGGGCCAGCCGCCGGGTACCACCTTTCTGGAGCTGACGGCCCCCGGCGATTATATCGTCACCCTCTGGACAGGTGATGATGCAGGCAACTGGAATTTCTGCTGGTCGGTATTTACGCTGCTGCCCCCTGAAGATGTGGAGCAGGTTTCCGGGCGGATATTCCTCGACGAAGATGTGAACTGCGCGCAGACTGCCGGCGAAGCTGGTTTTTCCGGATGGAAGGTGGGCGCTACCCTGAGCTTTAGCACCCCAATTAACAACGTCTCCCAAACTTACACGGCTATTACCGATACGGATGGGTACTACAACCTGTACATCCCTTCCGATGCCCTCCAGCTGGCCGATGATGTGGAGATCAGCGTACTGACGCCGCTGAGCACCACCCAGGCCTGCCCTGTCAGCTACCAGTACGCTGCTGCCAGCCTCATCGGCGCCAACCTGATGCTGGATTTTCCCATCCAGCTCGAGCCGGGCTGTTACGCGTTGCAGGTTGACCTGGCGTCGCCTTTTGTGCGGCGCTGCTTTTCGGGTTATTACAAAGTATATTACTGCAACTATGGTGAAGAGCCCGCCGCCGCCGCTTATGTAGAGGTAACGCTCGACGATTTTATGTCCTTCACCAGCAGCTCTATTCCCTTTAGCGGAGCAAGCGGCAATACTTACACCTTCCCCGTGGGTGAAATAGCCCCTGGCGCATGCGGGGATTTTACCATCTATTATCAGGTGAGCTGTGATGCCGAGCTGGGCCAGACGCATTGTACGGAAGCGCACATCTTCCCCGACGAGCCCTGTTTCGGCCTGTATGACGGCCCCGTTATCGAGGTCAGCGGTTCCTGCGATGAAGACAACCAGCAGGTGGTATTTACCATCACCAATACCGGTGCGGAGGATATGCAGGAAGCCCGCCAGTACCTGGTGGTAGAGGACGTCATCATGTACATGATGGCTCCCTTTGACCTCGACAGCGGCCAATCGATAAACGTGCCCCTACCCGCCAACGGCGCCACCTACCGGCTGGAAGCCGAGCAGCCGGAAGGCTACCCCTGGCTGGGCTTGACGGCAGCTTCGGTGGAAGGCTGCGGCGAAAACGCCCAGGGTGGCTCCAGCCAGGGCATGGCCACTCAGTTCAGCCCTCTGGAAGCGGGCCCCTTCATCGCCATAGATTGCCAGCAAAACGTCGGTTCTTACGACCCCAACGATAAACAAGCCTTGCCACGCGGCGTGGGCGAGGATCACCTGCTGCGCGAGAACACCGCCATCGAGTACAAGATCCGCTTCCAGAATACGGGCACCGACACGGCCTTCAATGTGGTGGTGCTCGACACGCTCTCTCCCTGGTTAAATGCCGCCAGCGTGCGCCCCGGCGCCAGCAGTCATGCCTATACCTTCCAGCGGCGGGAAGGCAACATCCTGGAGTTCCGCTTCGATAACATACAGTTGCCCGATAGCAGCGCCAATCTCGAGGCTTCCAACGGTTTCCTACAATTTACCGTCGAGCAGCTGCCCGACAACCCAGACGGGACGCGCATCGAAAACTCGGCTGCCATCTATTTCGACTTCAACGAGCCGGTGATCACCAATACCGTGTTCCACACCGTTGGCGAGGTGGTGGTGACGGTGCATGAATCGCATGCTACGGGCCTGCAAACAGGGCTGAAAGCCTATCCCAACCCCTTCACCGAAACGGCAAACGTTGAACTGCCAGCAGCAGCTACCGGTACATTCTACCTCTTCACCCCCGATGGGCGCCTGGTGCTGCAGCAGGCCGTCCGCGGGCATGGCTTCTCCCTTTCTGCCAAACAGCTGAAGCCCGGCGTTTACTTCTACCAACTGGCTACGGATGCTGGCGGAGCGTACCAGGGGAAACTGGTGGTGAGCCAGTAGAGAGGGCTGGGGAGGAGGCAGGATGCTGTAGATACTATCGATACTGTGGATTGCTGGCAGAGCATCCGCAGTATCGGCTTTTAGTGGGAGGGTGGAAAGGCGGAGTTGTATTTTCGCGAAGCAGAAGCTTCGCGGTACGGGCTAGCAGGGGTACGGAGAGAGCAGGAAGGCGGGGGTATAATATCGCGAAGCAGAAGCTTCGCGGTACGGGCTAGCAGGGGTATGGAGAGAGCAGGAAGGCGGGGTATAATATCGCGAAGCAGAAGCTTCGCGGTACGGGCTAGCCGATGTACAGATAATCATAATGCACCAGCGCGCGCTTCCCTTGTTGGCCCAGGTACTGGCGGGCTACATCCGAGCCGTACTGGGCCAGGCCCATGCCGATGGCCTCGCCGGCTTCGTTGATGATGCGTATCAGGTCGCCTTTTTCGAATTCGCCTTCGATGCGGGTGATGCCCACGGGCAGCAGGCTGGATATCTTGTAGGGAGCGCAAAGCGCTACTTCAGCGCCGCGGTTGATATGTACGGCGGCCTTGCTTTCCCCTTCTCCATAGGCCAGGCGTTTTTTGAGGTTGGAAAGCTTACCGGTGGCCGGGAAGCGGGTGGCGGTGTACTGCCCTTTGAGAATGTCAAGCAGGATATTGGCCCGGCGGCCGTTGGCGATATAGGTGGCTATGCCGGCCCTGGCAGCCTTCTGGGCGATGCGGAACTTGGTGTGCATGCCGCCGCGGCCAAAGGAAGATTTGGAAGGCAGAATGAGCTTCAGCAGCTGCTTGTCGGCGGGGTCGGCCTCGGGGATCACTTCGCTGCCGGGCTCGCCCGGCGGGCCGCTCAGCAGGCCATCCACACTGCTGAGGATAATGAGCGCCTGGGCGTTGGTCATAGCCGCAACCAGGCCTGCCAGTTCGTCGTTGTCGGTGAACATCAGTTCGCTGACCGATACCACGTCGTTCTCGTTCACCACAGGCACTACCTTATCGCGTAACAGCGCCTGGAAACAGTTTTTCATATTGGTGTAGTGCGTCTTGCCCTGAAAGTCGGCCCTGGTGGCCAGCACCTGCGCGCAGAACAGGCCGTGGTTGGCGAACAGCTGCCGGTAGATCTCCATTAGCCGTACCTGCCCGATAGCAGAAAGCACCTGCCGGCGCACCACCTTGCTCACGCCTTCGGGCACCTGGAACAGGCTGCGCCCCGCGCCTACTGCTCCCGAGGAGACCAGAATGACTTCCACGCCCTGGGCTTTGAGCGCTGCGATCTGGTCGACCAGGTGGCTGATGCTGGTGATGTCGAGCAGGCCGTCTTCCCGCGCCAGTACGTTGGTGCCTACCTTGACCACGATCTTTCGAAGCGCCGACATAACTCCTTAGCTTTTTTCTATTTTCCGAAAAGTAACCATAAGCCCGTCCGTCCGGGTGCCCGGGTAACTACCGTGGATCAATTCGTGCGTCAGGACCGGCGTGATGTTGGCCAGTTCATAGCCGTCATCATGGAGCTCTACCAGCAACGCCTCGAGTTCCTTGGCCAGGGTCCAGGCGTCAACCGGGTTTTTGCTTTGGTACCATTTCTTCTTTTCCGGCGAGGCGTAAATGTATTCTACTTTGTACGGGAACATAGGCTCTGGCTTTATGAACTTTTTTGTGTTTTTCACCCTCCGTTATACCGCTGTTGAAAGAATCGGAGGGAAAAGTGAAATCAGCTCCTTCCCCATTAAACAAAAGCGCTGCCCAGGCTATCTATATTAGGGGAGGTTTGACAAAAATAGGCTAAAAATTGTACCTTTGTTGACCTTTTCAAAACCGGAATTATCCGGATCGCGGTCAAAGGCGCCGCGGCTTTCAAAGACACCTGATCTTCTACATTTAATATCAAAAAAATTTAAGCTATGCCATTCGATCTCGATATGATCAAGGCTTTCTACAATGCCTTGCCCGGTAGCGTGGCCGAAGCCAGAAAAGCACTTGGCCGCCCGCTCACCCTCACTGAAAAGATCCTCTACGCCCACCTTCATCCCGAATCTCCACTCCAGAACTACAAGCGCGGTAAAGACTACGTCTTTTTTGCCCCCGATCGGGTGGCTATGCAGGATGCGACCGCTCAGATGGCCCTGCTGCAGTTCATGACCGCCGGGCGCGACAAGGTGGCGGTCCCTTCTACGGTACACTGCGACCACCTCATTCAGGCCGAAGTGGGCGCCGACAAGGACCTGGCCACGGCCAATGATGTGAACAAGGAGGTCTATGATTTTCTCGCTTCCATTTCCAATAAATACGGCATCGGCTTCTGGAAGCCGGGGGCCGGCATCATCCACCAGATCGTGCTGGAAAACTATGCTTTCCCCGGCGGCATGATGATCGGTACCGACTCTCACACGCCCAATGCCGGCGGCCTGGGCATGGTCGCCATCGGTGTCGGCGGCGCCGATGCGGTTGACGTTATGGCCGGTATGCCCTGGGAACTGAAGATGCCGAAACTCATCGGCGTCAAGCTCACAGGTAAGATGAGTGGCTGGACTTCTTCCAAGGACGTTATCCTGAAAGTGGCGGGCATCCTTACCGTGAAGGGCGGTACTGGCGCTATCGTCGAATACTTCGGCGAGGGCGCGGAATCGCTGTCCTGTACCGGCAAAGGCACTATCTGTAATATGGGTGCTGAGATCGGCGCTACGACCTCTACCTTCGGTTATGACGAATCGATGAGCCGCTACCTGCGGGCTACGGAGCGCGCCGAAATAGCCGGCCTGGCCGATGCTGTCAGCGAGCACCTCACCGGTGACGCCGAGTGTTACGCCAACCCCGGGCAATACTTCGACCAGGTCATCGAGATCGACCTGAGCACCCTGGAGCCGCATATCAACGGCCCGTATACGCCCGACCTGGCCTGGCCGATCTCCAGGTTCGCCCAGGCTGTAAAAGATAACGGCTACCCGCAGAAGCTGGAAGTCGGCCTGATCGGTTCCTGTACCAACTCTTCTTATGAAGACCTCGACCGCGCCGCTTCGCTGGCGCGCCAGGCCGTGGCGAAAAACCTGAAGGTCAAGTCAGAGTTTACCATCACCCCCGGCTCCGAGCAGATCCGCTATACGGTGAACCGCGACGGGCAGCTGAAAGCTTTCGAAGAGATGGGCGGCGTCGTGCTGGCCAATGCCTGCGGCCCTTGTATCGGCCAATGGGCACGCCATACCGACGACCCTACCCGGGCAAACTCCATCATTACGTCTTTTAACCGCAACTTCTCCAAGCGCAATGACGGCAACCCGCAGACGCGTTCTTTCGTAGCTTCTCCGGAGATCGTCACCGCTATGGCCATTGCCGGCGACCTGGCCTTCAACCCGCTGACCGATACGCTGACCAATGAGAAAGGCGAACAGGTGAAACTCGACCCGCCTGTCGGCGTGGAACTGCCGGCAAAAGGCTTTGCTGTAGAAGATGCCGGTTATATTGCCCCCGCTAAAGACGGCAGCAAGGTTGAAGTGAAGGTAGCCCCGGATTCCGACCGCCTGCAATTGCTGGAGCCCTTTAAGCCTATCACGCAGGATCAGCTCAAAGGCATGCGCCTGCTGCTGAAGGCCAAGGGCAAGTGTACGACCGACCACATCTCGATGGCCGGCCCCTGGCTGACCTACCGCGGGCACCTGCAGAACATTTCCAACAACACCTTCATCAGCGCCATCAACTACTTCAACGGCGAGATGAACAAGGTGGCTAACTATGCAGGTGACAACGGTGCAACATTCATGGCTGTGCCCGACTCGGGCCGCACATACCGCGATGCCGGCATCAGCACAGTGGTGTTTGGTGAAGAGAACTACGGCGAAGGTTCTTCCCGCGAGCACGCTGCGATGCAGCCCCGCTTCCTGGGCGTCAAGGCTGTCATCGTGAAGTCCTTTGCCCGTATTCACGAAACGAACCTGAAAAAGCAGGGCATGCTGGCCCTCACTTTCGTCAACCCTGACGACTACGAAAAGATCCGCCAGGACGATACGATCGACTTGCTGGGCTTCGACACCATGGCGCCTGGCAAAAACCTCAAGATCGTCCTGAACCATGCTGATGGCTCGAAGGACGAATTCGAAGTGCAGCATACCTACAACCAACAGCAGATCGACTGGGTGCGCGCCGGTTCGGCACTGAACAAGATCCGCCAGGAACTGGCGGCGTAAATAGTACAGCAGCACCTGATGGGATAAACCAGAACGGCCACTGCGGGCTTTGCCCGGGTGGCCGTTCTCGTTAATATGAAGTACGGTCTCAGATCAACCGCATGGTCAGCCAGAACAGGATAAACCTGTAAAAGACGAAAGCGAACTGAGCGATCAACATCAGGAACATGGCAGCTTTGAACAGGCACAACCACCAGGCCTGCCCGTAAAACCTTCGGAATGCCAGGGTGGAAAAAATGCCGAACGATAAGCCGGTGGCCGGTACGAGGATGGCATCGGTGATCCTGAATTCGAAGGGCAGCACGAGCCGTGCCGCTATGACGATCACCGCTATGATAAGCGGGAACAGCAAAAAATGCATAAGCAGGTTGTAGCTGTTCAGCTCGATCCCCAGGACGAAGTGGTCGGCCAGGTAACGATCTCTCCGGTAAAAGAGGACAGACAGGAACAGCCCCGCCGCCGGCAGAAAGAGCAGGATCAGCCATTTGGCTATTTTGCCCGACTGCTGGTTGAATTTCTGCGTGAGTGCTTCCAGGCTGATATTATCCTTTAAAAGCTTCTCCTGTACTGCTGCTGAAGCATAGGCCTGGTAAGCGGTAGCCTGCATATGTGTTTTTAACGGCGCTACAAAGACCTCGAAAGGGGCGAAGAGAAAATAAATGGCCACCAGGATGAGGAACAGGGAGCTGGGGCGCAAGTATAGGCGCCGCCTGCCCTGGGTATAATCCAGGGACAGCTGGCCGGGCCGCCGCAACATCTGGCGGATGGCCTTGAAAAACTTGTTGTCGATATTGAACAAGGTGCCGACAAATTCTCCCACCAGATGGCGAAGGCTGCGCTCATGGGGCTCCAGCAATTTTTCACCGCAATGGCTGCAATACCTGCCGTATAACAGCTGGCCGCAACTAGGGCATTGATTCTGCCTGGGTGTTGATGTCATGGATCAACGGATTAAGGTTCTGGCCATTCACTGTCGGGTGAGGTTACATTGCCGTTAGCAGTAAACCGGCTGATGCGATTGTGGTTGCCGCCCTGCACAGTATAGTAAATGTAGAAATAATTGTTAAATTCGAACTTAGGGTCGAGCTCTTCTGCTATTTTCTCTTCAGCAAAGCCGGGGGGTAGTTGAGCGGCAGATAGGCTAAAGGGCAAGGCAGGGCAACACCAAACGGCTCATGTGATCAGGTTTTAAAACGATAACCAAAATTATTACAGACTATGTTGAAAGAATTCAAGGACTTTATCATGCGTGGCAATGTGCTTGAACTGGCCGTTGCCGTGATCATCGCCGGCGCTTTTGGCGCTGTGGTCGCTTCTTTTACCAACGATGTGATCATGCCGCCGATCGGGCTGGCCCTTGGTGGGGTCGACTTCTCCAACCTGGCCCTTACCCTGAAAGATGCCCAACTCGATGAAACAGGCGCCGTCGCCGTTGAAGCAGTGCAGATCCGCTATGGTGCATTTTTGCAGAAAGTGATCGACTTCATCATTATTGCCTTTGTCATCTTCATGCTAGTGCGAACTTACAACAGGATGCAGGACCGCATGAAGAAAGCTGAAGAACCGGCCGCTCCCGCTCCGCCCCCGGGCCCCACTGCCGAAGAGCTGCTGGCGGAGATCCGCGACCTGCTGAAGAAGTAGATGATATTTTTATTAAACCCCGCAGGTTTTTTAAAACCCGCGGGGTTTAATAAAAATATCATCCGATCTATCTACATCTACGAATTCCTTCCACACCAGCTCCACCCGGGCTGCCGGCCCTGAGGTTGCGAAGCCTACTTCCACTTCTTCCCTGTCTTCCCACCAGGCAGGGCTGAAGGTAAATGTCTGGTTGCTGCCGTCTTCCATTGTGGCCTTCAGTACAATGGGCAGCGGTTTGCCGCCTTTGTTGCGCACCCGTACATAGCTGATGCCGTTGTCATAATGATAGTCCGCAAGCGCCAGGCTCATCGTATTGAATTCCATGAACCAGCGTTGCCAGAACCAGCCGAGATCCTGTCCCGAAACCTCCTGAAAGGTAAAAAAGAAATCGTAGGGCTGCGGGTGCTTGCCGCGCCAGCGCTCCACATAGGCCTGCAGGCATTCCAGGAATTGCTCGCGGCCCAGGAGGTACATCAGAGAGAGGTAGGCGCTGGCGGGTTTGCCGTAGGAATTCAGGCCGTATGCGGGGTTGAGTAGTTGGAAAGAAGGCGTGAAAATGGGCGTCTCCGCCTCCGGCCCATTCTGGGCCAGGTAGCGGTTCAGATAATAGCCGGGGTATATGGCCTGTTCCGGGTGTTTGAGGGTATATAGTTCCGTACAGGCAAAGTACTCCAGGAAGGTGGCCCAGCCTTCATCCATCCAGGCAAAGGCCGTTTCATTGATGCCGGTGAGGAAAGGGAAGTAGGTGTGGGCGATCTCATGAGCGGTGAGCGCCTTGCTGTCATCCAGGCTCGACATATCCACGTCGTTGACCATCATGGGGTATTCCATCTGGCCGAAACCGTTGAACACGGTAAGCTTAGGGTAGGGGTAGGGGATGGCCGGCATCTGCGTGGAAAAGTACGCGATGCAGTTGCGGGCAATGTCTGCCACTTCAGGAAAATCGGCCGACTGCTTCTGGTAGGCGGTTTGTACGCTGGCCCGACGGCCGGTAGACGGGTCTGCTACAACACTGGTAGCATCCCAGAGGTAATGATCGCTGAGGCCGAAGGCGAAATCCGTGACATCACTTGCGCGGAAGTGCCAGGCGGGCTGAGGTTTCCGTAAGGTTATACCGCCCTTTTTCAAGTCATCTGCCGCGACGACATGGATCACCTCATCTGATTGATATGACTGCTGCAGGCGCCCGAGGTAGGGTTCGTTCAGCAGCTCCCTGGCATTGGCCAGTTCGCCGGTGGCCCACACGATAAAACCCTCCGGCACGCGGACGGTGACGTCGTAATCGCTGAAATCGTTGTAAAACTCGGTCTGCACGTTATGGGGAATAAGATCCCAACCCCTGATATCGTCGTAAACGGCGATGCGCGGATACCAGTAGGCACAGTACAGGGAGGTGGAGTCTACCATGCCCTCCCGGTGCTCACCACTTGATGTTTGCAGCGTATAGGACCATTCCAGCTCGATGTCGGCGGAGCTGCCGGGCTCCAGTGCTTTGGGAAGGTTGAGCCAGGCGTTGGTCGGGTCGTCGGAAGCCTGCACCGCCTGGTTGTCCCAGGCCACAGCTTTGCCATCTATTCGTACATTGCGCAGATGAATACCGTCGGTGAGAAAATCCTCGCCGATCTGGTAGGCCCTGACGGCGCGGGCAAGGTGCACGTTCTGGACGAGCTTCAGGTTGAGGCGCTGCAGCGCATCGGCGCTGTTGTTGGTGTAGGTGATACGGGCCTTGCCCTCCACTTTTTTATCTCTGGGGTTCACCGTGACATCCAGCTCGTATAGGGCCCGGTTTTGCCAGTAATCGGCGCCGGGGCGGCCATTCATCGTGCGGGTATTCTTTTGGACGGCCTGCTGGAAATCGCGGGCGACGTACAGGGCCGGCTGGGCAGTCAGGATAAGAACATTGGCCGAAAAAGCGATAACAGAAAGGATAGTCAGTAGGCGTGGCATGGGTGATTTTTTTGCGCAAAGTAGGGAATTGTAGGGGTTTTAGGAAAAAGAAGCGGAAGGGGACATTGCCACATCGCAAAATCGTCGAACTTATTTTTTGATTGTGACTTACCTACGTAACTCTATTTCCACTAATTTTCGGGAAAATAACCTCAAACCCATCGCTATGGCGTTCTTCTGGGCCCTCTGGAGTTTCGATGCCTGCATTACTATGGTGGTGCTCTACTTCTTTTTCATCGGGCTGGCCGACGGCTCAGTATCCTCGTTCAACATGGGCATCTGGTTGCTGCTGCTGGGCGCTTTGGCGGCCATTATGTTGGGCAGCCTGTGGCTGAAAGGGCTGGAAAAGCTGCTGCTGGCCAAGCTACTGTTGGCTGTCCTGGCTGTGCCGGGTTTGCTTTACCTCTTGTTCATGCTGATGATCATCATTACGAAGCCGCGCTGGAATTAGCCTATAAGGTTCAGGAATTCCTCCTCCGTCATCACTTCCACCGTACCCAGCTCTCGGGCCTTTTTGAGTTTGGAGCCTGCATTTTCACCCACTACCAGGATATCGAGGTTGCTGCTCACGGCGCTGATATTTTTGGCGCCGGCGGCTTCGGCCTTGGCCTGAGCCTCTTTGCGGCTCATGGTTTGCAGGCTGCCGGTGAAGAGGATCGTCCTGCCGGACAGCGGCGCGTCGGCGGAGGCGGCTTTGGGCAGGTCGTCTTCGGTTTGGTGCAGGTTGACGCCCAGGGCTTCCATATCCCGGAGCAACTGGATGTTGTGCTCGTTCTGAAAAAAGCTGATGACGTTTTCGGCCACTACCGGCCCAATGTCCTTGATGTGGGTAAAATGCTCCATCGTCCAGTCTTTCAGTTCCAGGACGTGTTGTACTTCGGCGGCCAGCAGCCTGGATGCCTTCTTGCCCAGGTGGTGGATGCTGAGGCTGTGTAACAGGCGGTGGATGGGGTTTTGCTTCGCTTTGTCGACAGAAGCTTTGAGGTTGGCGGCCGACTTTTCGCCGAAGCCTTCCAGTTGGGCTACCTTATCGTAGTCGAGCCGGTACACATCGGCGATGGTGCGCAGCCAGCCCAGTTCGTAGAACCGTTCTACGATCGCCCGGCCCAGGCCCTCGATGTCCATGGCGTCTTTGGAGGCGTGGAATATGATGCGCTGCAGGTTTTGCGCTCCGCAAACGCAGCTGGGGCAGCGCCAGGCAGCTTCGCCTTCCACCCGAACCAGTTCCACGGGCTCGTCCGTGTCGTTGATAGGGCAGTATTTGGGGAACTCGATAGGGGTTTCAGTGCCATCGCGCAGCTCGTCCATGGCCTTGACGATGTAGGGGATCACGTCGCCGGCCCTTTCCACCAGCACCGTATCGCCGATGTGCAGGCCTTTGCTCCGGATGAAGTCTTCGTTGTGCAGGGACACAGAGGATATGGTAACGCCTGCCAGTTGTACCGGTTCGATCTTGGCCACCGGCGTGATGGAGCCGATCTTGCCCACCTGGTATTCCACCTGCAGCAGCTTGCTGGTCGCCTGCTTGGCCTTGAACTTGAAGGCGATGGCCCATCGTGGGTGGTGGCTGGTGGAGCCGCTGCGCTCCTGCAATTCCCGGCTGTTGGCCTTCACCACCATACCGTCGATCTCGTAGGGGTAGGCCTCGCGTTTGTCCTGCCAGGCCAGGCAGAAACCAACGGCCTCGCCGATGTTTTTAAAGATGTCGCGCTCCTGCCCCAGTATCGGTACTTTGAAGCCCAGCTGTGCAAGCATGTCCAGGCTTTCGCTATGGGTGGAAAACCTGGACAGGATATCGTTGCCATCCTTGTCGATGGCATACCCAAGGGTGTAGATGAAAGCTTCCAGCCCCCGCTTGGCCACCTCCTGGGGGTCCTTCATGCGCAGCCCGCCGGTGGCGGTATTGCGGGCGTTGGCAAAGAGCGTGAGGCCTTCCTCCGCACGCTTCTTGTTGATCTTTTCAAAAATGTCTTTGCGGATGAGGACTTCGCCGCGGAGCTCTACCTTGTGGATGCCAAACCGGGCGAAATCCGCTTTCAGGGGGATAGACCGGATAGCCCGGGCATTATGGGTCATTTCCTCGCCCATCATGCCGTTGCCGCGTGTAGCGGCGCGCACCAGCTGGCCGTTCTCGTATACGGCCGCTATACTTCCACCGTCGAATTTGGGCTCTACCGAATACTCGATGTCCATCTCAGCCGGCAGGTTGAGATAGCGTTTGATCTGAGCGTCGAACTCGGCGAGGTCCTCAGCATTATAGGAATTGGCCAGTGAAAGCATGGGGGTCAGGTGCTCCACCGAAGGAAAGTCACTCACGAGGTCGGCAGACACGCGCTGGGTTGGCGAGTCGGGCGTTACCATTTCGGGGTGCGCCATCTCCAGGGCTTCCAGCTGCTTGTACAACTGGTCGTATTCGTAATCGCTGACCACGGGGTCGTTCAGGATATAATAGCGGTATTCGTGATATACCAGGATGCGGCGCAGGGCCGCCAGTTGCTGATCGGGCGACTGCCGCTTCAGAGGGCTTTCCGGCTCTAGGTAAGCCTTGGAAAGCTCAAACAGGGCGCGTTGTTCTTCGGTGCTGTACATTTGGGTGGTTGGTGGGTTACAAGTTACAGGGTTATAAGTTACAGGGTTACAAGTTACAAGGTTGCTTTGGGTTTACCCCCTCACCTCGTCTCCCTATCTCCCAGTCTCCCCGGCAAGTTACAGGGTTGCTCCAATACAGCTACCACGTTCCCGCATAGCCCAGGTTCTGACCGGCCTGTTGCTTCAGATAGGCGTACTTCTGGCGCGTGATCTGCCGGATATGGAGGTAGTCGTGTGCCAGCCAGTTGGACAGGATCATGGCGCCCGACATAGGGCCGATCGTGGGGTGCTGATAGGTATTATCCCAGCGGGGTGAAGATAAGCTTTTCAGCCAGTTAATGGAATTGGTGCGCTCCTGTAGAAAAGCATGGAGCTTGTCGTTGTAGTCTTGTCCGATGTAGTTTCGGGCTGTCACCCAGCCTACGGGGTCAATGGGCGGGAACGGGGCCTTAGGGTCCTGGAGCACGCTGGCCAGGCGGGTGCGGAAGTCTTCGCGCTCTTCGTCATAGAGGTGGCAGAGAATTTCCAGCAGGCACCACTTTTCCGGTGCGGGCCTCCAGCGGAGGATATCCTCGCCGGGTTCGGCCAGCAGCTTGCTGAATATCTCCTGATTGCGGGAAAGCTCCTGGATGATGGGGCCGGGTGAAAAATATTCCATCGTCGGTTTTACTTAAGTAAAATGTTTCAGCATGATCACTTCCTTTTCCGTGAGGTGGCGCCAGAAGCCGCGCGGCAGGTCTTTTTTGGTCAGGCCGGCGTAATAGACGCGGTCGAGGCGCCTGACCTCGTAGCCCAGCTGTTCGAAGATGCGGCGTACGACGCGGTTGCGGCCGATGACGATCTCCAGGCTTACCTCGTTCTTGCCCTTGCCGTCGTAATCGGCCCAGTTGACGGGCGCAGGCCCGTCTTCCAGTTCGACGCCCTGCCTGATCCGTTCCAGGGCGGCGGCGTCCAGGGGTTTGTCGAGTACGACGTGGTATACTTTTTTGACCTTATGGCTGGGGTGGGCCAGCTTTTGGGCCAGCTCGCCGTCGTTGGTCAGCAGTAGCAGCCCAGTGGTGGCGCGGTCGAGCCGCCCCACGGGGAACACCCGTTCCCTGACCTTGCCTTTCAGCAGTTCCATCACCGTATGGCGGCCCCGTTCATCGTTGACGGTCGTGATGTAATCCTTGGGTTTGTTCATGAGGATATAGGCCTTCTTTTCCTCGGGTTTGATGGCCTTCCCCCTGAAACAGATGACATCGCCTTTCTGTACCTGGTAAAAGGGCTCCAGCACCTTTTCGCCATTGACGGTGACGAGCCCTTCCTTGATGAACTCGGCGGCCTGCCGGCGTGCGCACACGCCGCAGTGGGCGACATACTTATTGAGGCGCATGCCTTCCGTGCTCTCGGCGGCGCTTTTTTTGCTGCGGCCCGTGCCGGCAGATGGCGTGCGGGGCCGTGGAGTTGAGGCCTTGCGGCCGCCGGGCCGGCCGGCGCCCCGGGAAGACGGGGAAGCAGGTTTGCGCTTTTTATCTTTGGGCATAGTGGTTCAGTATTGGCCGTTCGTATTAGAACGGTATATCCTCGTCATCGTTCATTTTTGAGGGCCGGGTGATGATATTGGACTGCGGGCTCTCGAAAGTATCGCCCGGCAGGTTGCCGAAATCGGGGTCGTCGAGGTCGGAGAAGCGGGCGTATTCTTCGGTAAAGCGGAGGCGCACCGTCTTCAGCGCGCCATGGCGGTGCTTGGCCACGATCACCTCTGCTACCCCTTTGAGGGATTGCCCTTCTTCGTCCTCGAGAATGTCATAATATTCTGGTCTATATATAAATGCAACAATATCAGCATCTTGCTCAATACTTCCGCTCTCTCTCAGGTCCGACAGCTGCGGGCGCTTGCTGCCGCCGCGCACTTCCACGGCCCGGCTGAGCTGCGACAGGGCGATGACAGGCACGTTGAGCTCTTTGGCCAGCCCTTTGAGGGCGCGGGAGATGGCGCTCACTTCCTGTTCGCGGTTGCCGCGCTGGTTGTCGCCGCCGCCGCTCATCAGCTGCAGGTAGTCGATGATGATGAGCTGGATGTCGTGCTGCATCTTCATGCGGCGCGCTTTGGCGCGCAGTTCGAAGATGTTGATGCCCGGCGTATCGTCGATGTAGATGGGCACTTCGCTAATGCGCTCAAGGGCGGCGTTCAGCTGCTCCCACTCGTAGTCTTCCAGCTGGCCGTTGCGCATTTTGCTGCCCGAGATCTCGGCTTCCATGGAGATGACCCGCTGGGCGAGCTGTAAGGCCGACATTTCGAGGGAGAACAGCGCTACCCCTTTGCCGAAGTCGACCGAAGCGTTTCGGGCGAGGGACAGGGTCATGGCCGTTTTCCCCATGCCCGGCCTGGCCGCCACGATGATCAGGTCGGACTTCTGCAGCCCGGAGGTGAGCCGGTCGAGCTCGGTGAAGCCGGTGGGCACGCCGGTCAGGCCGTCCTCTTTCTTGCGCAGTTCTTCGAGCTGTTTCTGGGCCTTGGCGGCCAGCGAGGACATGCTTTCGAAGCCGCGGCTCATATTCTGCTGGGCGATGGCGAAGAGGCCCTGCTCGGCATCGTCCAGCAGGTTGAACACGTCGGTGGTGTCTTCGTAGGCGTCGCGGATGATCTTGGTGGAAACGCTGATCAGTTCGCGCTGTACGTACTTCTGGGCGATGAGGCGGGCGTGGTATTCGATATTGGCGGCAGAGGCTACCTTATTGGTCAGCTCCACCAGATAGTATGGGCCTCCGACGGCTTCCAGCTCGCCGGACTTTTTAAGGGATTCCGTGACGGTGAGCAGGTCGATGGGCTGCGATTTTTCAAAAAGGCGCAACATCGCCTTGAAGATGAGCTGGTGGGCGTCGAGGTAAAAGCTGTCGGGGCGTAAGATGTCGAGTATGATGGGCAGCGCTTCCTTGTCCAGCATCAGGGCGCCAAGCACGGCTTCTTCCAACGGGATGGCCTGGGGCTGGACCTTGCCGAAGACGTAGTTCGACAAATCCTCCCCCCGCTTGGTGCTGCTCCGGCCGCGGACCCCCGGCATCTTTTTGTCCGTATCCTTCTGGTCTGCCATATCGTGGAATTTTGAACCCTATACTTTGCTTCCCTCTTTCTGCGAAAGCCTACAAAAATACGTGATAATTGCCAGAGTATCAGGCGGAGTTTTTTTGTTGGATTTTCAACATGTGTGGAAAACAGCCTCCGGAAATGTGGAAAACCTGTTGAAATGTTAGCTCCCTGTAAAGGTTGTGTAAACTATATGAGAATAACCGCCTCCTGCTGCTGAATGGTTCACCAAATTTCTGAGAAGAAAACCCGGTGTTTTTTTAGCTCAATAACCGATGGAGAACTTATTTATTGAACATTACCCGGTAGGTAAAGATAAGGAAAAAAATGGCATAGGCGCCCGGGTTTTTTAAGCAGGAAAGTGATGTCAAATATCAGGGCCGGTATGTGGAAAAAAAAACCGCTGCACATTTGCAGCGGTAAGAGATGGGGTACGGATTCATCCCAAGTGCATACCCGTTATCCCTTTTGTGTCCAAGGGATTATAACAATACAAAATAATTAAAGACACATTACTCCGGGCCAGGGGCATAACACCGCTAAGGGTGCGACAGGCTCTGTCGCCCTTATCCGGCTCTGTGCACTTATGAATAGCTGTGATTTTCCGGCTTAGAGGCCGTTCAGCCGTTGTTCTACGGACTGGATCGCCTTTTCCTGCCCGGCGATCTTCTCCAGCATGTCCTGCTGGTCCTTTTCATTCTGTACGATATCCGCTTCAGCTTTTTTGATGGCTTCCTGGGCGCGCTCGATTTCCTTGTGATAGCGGTCATTAGCTGTTTTCAGTCGTTCGAGATCCTTCTGAAGCTGTCGCAGTTCGCCCTTTTCATTATCGAGTTCCAGGCGGGTCTTTTCGCGGGCTACCTCCAGGCCGAAGCGGAGCATCAGCTTTTCAGCTTCCTCATAGCGGTCGGCATGTTCTCTGGAAGAGAGGAAAGCTCCGCCGAGGTCGAACCAGACATTAATAGTGGTATTGTTATTCTTGTCTTCTTCTGTCGTAGCATACACATCGACGGTATTGCCAAGGCCTATAGCCGTAATGCTGGCGTCATCGGCCAGGTATTCTTTGGTTTTTCGGTCCCATTTCACTTTGGCGTCGTAGAAGTCTTTCATGTAGTTTTTCCAGGTTTCGGCCACCAGTTTTTCATCAGCACCGGCGATCTGCAGGGAAAGGGCGTTATTGGCGCCCTGGCTCATTTTCAGGAGGTGCTCGGTGGCCTGAGCCTGCAGCTTGCTGAAGGCCAGAAGGAATAGCAGGGAAGAAAGCATAACCAGGGGTTTCATGTCGATTCCAGGTTTTGTTGGTTTACGAAATTGTTGGTGGGAAGAAGGGGCGCTCGCCTGGTGCATTCAGGCTGCGGCTTTTTCCCCCCTGCCCGATGTTTTTTGGACGGAGGTGAAAACAAAAAGTAACATATTTAGGGTATTTTCAGGGCGCCACGATACGTAAGGCCTTGTCTATCAGCATGAATTCCACCGGTGTTTCCCCCAGGAATTCGCCATCGGCCTCCAGCAGGGTCGGCATGGCGCCGTTGGGGGCAGCAACCTGCACCTGTCGTGCATGGAAGGTATCTACTTTGGGGTGCTGGCCGATCGTGCCGTTGTAGAACCGGAAAGTGCTAAGCAACACACCGAGCTTGCTTAGCCTGCCTGCTATCGTGACGGCAAAGGACCCGCCGTCGGGCCGGGCGTGGGGCACCAGTAGCATCCCCCCCCCCGAATAGCGGCAAATGCCCAGGTTGATCGTGTAAAAGACACCTTCTATAGTTTTTTCGCCATCCAGCCGTGCGATTGCCGGCTGCAGTTTGTATTCGAACAGGCATTTGAATACCAGAAAGAGGTACAACAGTTTGCCGCCTTTGCCAAAGGGGCTTTCCCCTGCTTTCCTTCCAATATATCCATCGTAGGCCATGCCCGCCACATTGATAAAATAGCGTTCATGCTGCTGCCCGTCGCGATAGTAACGGGCCAGGCCTACATCCTGCAGGCGGGTATTTCCGGCCCTGATGATAGCCAGCACCTTATCGATATCCCTGGGGATGCCATACGTCTTTATCCAGTCGTTGCCGGTGCCCACAGGCAGCAGGGCATGGGTGACCTCGTGCGAAGCAACGGCCTTTTGCTGCAGGATGCCGTTGGCCACTTCGTGGTTGGTACCGTCGCCGCCGATGGCCAGTATCTTCCGGTAACCGTTTTCCACTGCCTGCCGGGCCAGCTCTATGGCATGTCCGCGGTACTCGGTGAGCACGAATTCTCCGACGGGTAGCTGCCGGCTGATGCGCTGCTGGTATGCTGCCCACTCTCTGCGTATGATCCCCCTGCCGGATGTGGGGTTGGCGATGATGTACCAGGATTCCATAGAAGGCCGTTACAGGTTACAGGTCACAGGTTACCGGGCCAGCACGTTGAACGCTGCAAGATCCCATGCCGACGAAAGGAGCACGAACGGGATACCCGGATGAGACTGTTTAAAGTTCCAGGGGGATAGTTCAATCAAGTGTGTCGCTGCCGTCGCAATCCTTTGATATCCAGGCCAACTTTAAACGTGAAACCTGCAACTCTGAACAGTCCCGTTCCAGGTTTGAGGTTTCAGGTTCCCCAGCTCACCCCATCACCCCGTCACCGCGTCACCCAGTCTCCCACTACGCTCTCTGCCTAAAAAATTGGGTTTTCCTAACTTTAGCGCTTATATTCCCTGCTGAATTGGAAAACAGCCAAAGTTTGCAAAGAACCGCAGTGTGACGAATAATATCCTTTCTCTCGACAATATCGTAAAAACTTACGATAAGAACGTTGCCGTCGATGGGGTAAGCTTTGATGTGCCCCGGGGTAGCATCTTCGGCCTGCTGGGCCCCAACGGGGCGGGCAAGACCTCTCTGATCCGCATCATCACGACGATCACCCGGTCGGACAGCGGCACCGTTTTTCTCGATGGGGAAAGGCTTGGCGGCAGCCACCCGGAGCAGATCGGTTATATGCCTGAAGAGAGAGGGCTGTACCGCAAGATGAAAGTGGGCGAGCACCTCACTTACCTGGCGCGCCTGAAAGGGCTGAATGCAATTGCTGCGCGCGAACAGATCAACTACTGGCTGGAAAAGTTCGAAATACGGGACTGGTGGAACAAAAAGGTGGAAGAACTGTCGAAGGGTATGCAGCAGAAAATACAGTTTATCGCCACCGTCGTGCACCAGCCCAAGCTGCTCATCCTCGACGAGCCCTTCTCGGGCCTCGACCCGGTGAACACCAACCTGATCAAACAGGAGATACACCATTTGCAGGGCGAGGGCGTCAGCATCATCTTTTCCACTCACCGCATGGAACAGGTGGAAGAGATCTGCGAACATATCGTGCTGATCAACCAGGGTAGGAATGTCCTGGAGGGAAAAGTCAGCGATATAAAGAATAAGTTCAAAAAGAACCTCTATCGTATACAGTTCAGCGGGGAGCTGCCTGCGGGCCTGGAAACGCGCGCCCAGATCGTGGAACAGACGCCAAACGGCATCACCATGCAGGTAGGCGATGAGGCTGAGTCCAACAAGCTATTGCAATACCTCCTCCAGCATGGGGTTGTCGTGCGCTCTTTCAACGAGATACTGCCTACCCTGAATGAAATCTTTATCAGGCAGGTGAAGGGGGGCGATTGAATGATGAATGGTTTCATGGTGAGAGGTTTGGGAAGTTTGCCAAACAGCCGTACAACCATGGAACGATGAAACGCTGTAAATAATGGATAAACTCTGGTTGATCATCAGGAGGGAGTACCTGACGCGGGTTAAACGGCGCTCCTTTATCATCGCTACCTTGCTGACGCCGATGGCCTTCGCCGTATTTTTTGCCGTTGTAGGGCTTATCTTTCAGTATGAGAGCGACGACTCCCAGCGCATCGCCATTATTGACGAAGGCAATGTGCTGAAGCGAAGCATTAAGGACGAGCACAACCTCTATTTCAAGTTCGTAGATGTGGAATTGGGCCTGCTACGGGAGAACTTCAGCGAATTCGATTACGATGGCATACTCGTTTTGCCCAAAGTGAAGGACCTGCTTTCCAAACATTACACGGCCTATTATTACTCTGACAAACAACCCACGCTCGACATTGAGTCGCTCATCCGCGACCGTGTTCGGGAGAGCCTGAAGGAATACAAGATCGAAGCCCTGCAACTCGACCCGCAACAGCTGGAAGCCCTGGATACCCGTGTAGAGCTGGACCCCGAGCCGATCGACGAGGCCGGCCAGAATGCCAGCAAACTTACAGGCGCCGTAGCAGCGGGCATCGGAGGGCTTATGGGCGTCATCATGTATATCGTCGTGTTCATCTATGGCATGATGGTGATGCGCAGCGTGATGGAGGAAAAATCCAACCGCATCGTAGAAGTCATGATCTCTTCTGTCAGGCCGTTCCAGCTCATGCTGGGCAAGATCATCGGCGTCGGGGCTGTGGGCCTGACCCAGGTGGCCATCTGGGCGATCCTCATCCCCATTGTCGTGTTTATCAGCACCCTGGTTTTCGGTTTTGACACCCATTCCCAGATGGAGGTAGCACAGACATCCGCCGCCGCCGATTTTAATCCGGAAGATATGGAAGCTATGATAGCCCTGGCGCTCGAAGAGTTCCATGGCCTCAACTGGTGGATGATCCTTCCACTGTTCATCTTTTACTTCCTGGGAGGTTATTTCCTCTACTCCTCGCTGTTTGCTGCCGTCGGCTCCGCCATGGGCGACGACCTGGGCGAAGGGCAGTCGCTGACCATACCCATTACCATTCCCGTGGTCATCGCATTTTACATTATGATGGTTGCCATAGAGGCGCCCAATTCCAGCCTGGCTATCTGGTCTTCTATTTTCCCCTTGTTCTCGCCTATCGTCATGCCGGCACGCCTGGCCTTCTCGCCACCGTTATGGGAGATCCTGGCCTCCGTCGTGGTGCTGGCGGCTTCGTCTGTCTTTTTTGTCTGGCTGTCCGGGCGCATATACCGGGTGGGCATCCTGATGTACGGCAAAAAGGTGACGCTGAAGGAATTGAGCAAGTGGATGTTTTACAGGGATTAGGGCATTCACTGCGGGCAGGTATCGTTCACTGTTCCTTTTCCAGCCTTTCGATCAGCCTGCCGGCTATGCGCAGGAAGTCCATCTCCGTGATGATGCCGACCAGTTCGTCGTTCTGGACTACGGGCAGGCAGCCGATCTTGTTGTCGCGCATGGTGTGCATAGCCTGGACGATGGTGGCCTTGGGGCCGATCGTGATGGGTTTGTTTACCATGATATCTTTGACGCAGATGGCCTTTTTGCCCTTGAGTTTGTTGAGGTGGGTGTAATGGCGTAACAATAGCCTGGAGGTGATCAGCCCGCAAAGGCGGCCTTTGGAATCCTCTACCGGCAAATAGCGCACTTTGCGCCAGTCCATGAGCTCCGCTACCAGTTCTATGAGGTCGTCTTTCTGGACAGTGAACAGGTCGGTCATCATAAATTCGTCGACCAGCAGTTTTGCGGGCCGGTAGTCGGGCAGGTCGTTGGCTTCAGGCATTTTCCAGGTATGGACGGGTTTATTCTGGGTTTGGTTTTCGACGATGCTGGCGGTAAGTACGGTGACGGCCTCGTCGCGCTCCACCTCTTTGATCAGCTTGGTAAAAGCGCGCAGCTGCCAGCGTGCGCCGTTCATGTGTTTTTTCGCCCGTTCTTCGATAACGCCGAGGTAGCGGTCGATATCGGCGCTGTCGGCCTTCTGTTTTTCCAACCCTTTGCGGGCAAGGGGGAGCAATTCTTCCAGGATGAGGTCGCAGGGCGTCACTTTCCGGTCTTTGAACCAGTTGAAGTTCGTATCGATGCCGAATTTGGCGGCCTTGGAAAAGTTGTCGCGCACATCTTCCCACGACAGCTGCTTGCGGATGTCCTTACAATGATCGTACATCCCAACCATGGCGCCCAGCCAGAAGGCGGCGTTGGCCGTTTCGTCAAGCACGGAAGGGCCGGAAGGCAGCACCCTGTTCTCGATGCGCAGGTGTGGTTTGCCGGATTCGCTGATGCCGTAACAGGGGCGGTTCCACCGGTAAACGGTAGAATTGTGCACCTGCAGGGCCCGAAGTTTGGGCACCTTGCCATCGGCGATCATGCCCAGGGCGTCCTCTTCCACATCGGCGCTGAGCAATACGCGGAACCTGGCGATATCATCCTTGTATATTTCCATAATGGAATGGTCCAGCCAGCCGTTGCCGAAGCTCACCCGCGGGCTGCGCTCGCGCATGTGGTCGTGGGTGGTGCGGATGTCGAGCGACTGCTGGAACAGGGCTATGCGGCTTTCGTGCCAAAGCCGTTTGCCGAACACGATGGGCGAATTGGCCGCAATGGCCATTACCGGAGCGGCAAGGGCCTGAGCGATGTTGTACATGCAGACGAAATTGGCCGGCGCTACCTGCAGGTGTACCTGGAAGCTGGTATTGCAGGCTTCGAGCAGGGGAGAATCGTGTTTGACGAGCAGTTCATCTATACCGGTTATGCGCAGTTCGTAAGCCGAGCCGATCAGTTGCCGGTTGAGGGCCTCCATGAGGGCGTAGTACCTTTGTTTGGGAGTGAGGTTGTCCATCTCCAGGTCGTACTTGCGCAACGTGGGCAGTATGCCGGTCAGGATGAGGTCGGCATTGAGGCCTTTGAGCTTGGCCCTGATCTTTTCCAGCTTACCGCTGTTTTCCTTTTCGAGCTGGCTCAGGCAGTCACCCTCAAAAACGCGGGGCAGCAGGTTGGTCTCCAGGTTGAACTTCGCCAGCTCGGTTTCCACCCAGGGGTATTCCTTCATCTGTTCCAGCGCTTCCATGGCAATGGTCGCCGGCTTGTAGGTCTTGCCATGCACTATGCACATCTCCTGCTCTGCACCGATACGCGTGATGTCGCTTTCAAACCAGTCGTTTTCAAGCATATACTCCAGCGCCTGTACGTCACGCAATAAGTTGCGGACAAAGTGCTGCATGGCCGCTTCGTCTTTTACGAGGGATACTTTCTGTTCGCCCATGGTCGTGTCCTGTTAGGGAATTGAGAATAATTCGGCTGAAATGTTGTAGCACGTGCTTAAATATAGGCGAATATTTGAAAGGCTGTAAAAATTTCAAAGGATTCTTTCGTTATTATTCCTGCGTTGTATAATTAAGCAGTGTTCAAAAAATCGTCGAACTTATTTTTTGATTATTACGTAACAGCAAAACGTATATGATGAAACGAGCCATACTATGGTTGATCGTGCTGGCCCTGGCTGCCGGTTGCCGCAAAGACAGGCGGGAACGGTTATTTGAAATGTTCTTCCCCAACTTCCAGTTTACGATCCGGGCCGGCGAAAGCCCGGTGTTGCCGGTGTCGGCCGTGCTGCGGGGCGTGAACACCAACATCGATTTCTACCTCAGCGAGAACCAGTTGGATACCACGCAGATCACGGCCATCAGCCCGATCTCGGCCCGGCTGGATGCCGTCAACGGTTTCGATTACAGGTTCATGGATTTCGTATCCGTGCGGATTTGCCCCGATACGGACGAACCCTGTGTCGACGCCGATGAAGTGTTCTACATCGACCGCCTGCAATACGACCGCCCGGGCGATCATATCGACTTGCTGCCCGGCCTGCGCAATGTCCGCCGCGACCTGATCCGGAAAAAATTCCGCCTTGAAGTGGTGATGAAATTCGCCTATTCTCCGCCCTCGGATGTGGATACCCGCTTTGATATGACGTTCCAGGCGCTCAGGTAGGGAAGGGCTTGGCCTTTTAAACACTACCGGGGTATGTGAAATGTTGGGGCTGTATCAAAAGAGCCCGCAGATGGGAAGCCTGGTATTTATTAAACCGCAAAGACGCGGAGAAAAGCGCAAAGCAGGGCGTATAGCAGGAGCTCTTCCCGCGAAAAACCTCTGCGTCCGCTGCGTCTCTGCGGTTCATTATCTGCCGGGAACACCTCAGTATCATCAAAAAAGGGGCGTATTTTAGCCCAAAGGGTGGCCTCCAAACAAGCTCTTATACAAATCGCTGCAGGTGGTAGGCCACCAGCGTATGCAGGGTGGCCAATGCAAGCCCGCTGGCCTGGCCGGCATCGTAGCCCTTTGCCATGAAATAGTCTTCAAGGCGCGCCTGCGACTGGAAGAACATGGCCTGGAAGGCGGTGTTGATCTGCTGGTGGAGGGGGTCGCGGGTGGCCCAGCTATTCATGCCGCTGATCAGGTTGCGGCTCCAGCCTACGACGGCCTTTTCCTCGGCGGTATTCAGCGGGGTAGGGGCGGCGTAGAGGCGGGCCCGTTCCGATGCGGCCTGCGTCAGTCGTTGCTGGTTGAAATTCTGGTCGGTATTGAGGTCGGCCGCTATAGCCACCAGCACCTTGATCTCCGGCCAGTTCTCGAACTGGCCGCAAGCTTGTACGAGGGCGGCATTGGGTGCGCCGGCGCAGGCCTGGTAGGCGCGGGCCGCTTCCTGCGGATGGCGGCTGGCCAGCCAGCAGGGAGCAGTAATGCTGGTGCCGGAAGCACAGTGGATATAGTAAATATGCAGGGCCAGCTGGCCGATGTCCTGGTATGCATAGGTGGCGCGGGGGTCGAAAGGAAGCCCCAGCGAGCCCTGTTTGGCAAAAGCATCCTGGATGGCCCCGTTCATCATCCGGTTGACATCGGCGCTTGGCCCCATGGCCGAAAAGATCTCATAGGCGCGATAGGCCCTGGCGATGGGTTCGTTGAAGGCATCGAGGCGCGCGCCGGCCGATGGGTTGCTGGCCAGGGCGTCGATGACACCCTGCAGGGCATTGTCCGTTTTATCCTGCCCGGGCGCCGGCATATTCTCGGCCAGCAACTGGTATTTTTGTACCGTCCGGTTCTGCTTTGCGAAGGTTTCATACCCACTCGCGGTGCCGTTGCCATAGTAACCATCCAACGCACCCTGGTATGTATTCGATGATTTCAATACTTTCTGGAGCTCGAGCACCGAGTTGCGTTTGACCTTGCCGTTGATGGCGGGCATGGCCGATGTGCTGCCGGTAGTAGCCGCCGTAGCCGCAGCCGGCGCTCCCGCATAATAATCATAGGAAGAAGGGATACTCTGGGATTCGGGCTGTTGAGGGGCGTCGGGTGTCCGCGGTGTCAGCACTTCGTAGGACGAAGGCTGGCTGGCCGCTATCCGGGGAGCGCTCTCGTCGAACCCGATCGGGATGAGCG
The DNA here is from genome assembly GCA_020636255.1 of Lewinellaceae bacterium. Classification (GTDB taxonomy): domain Bacteria; phylum Bacteroidota; class Bacteroidia; order Chitinophagales; family Saprospiraceae; genus JACJYE01. The sequence goes on along the minus strand of JACJYE010000014.1, from coordinate 65,930 downwards.
GCTTTTTTACTCCGGTCTCAAAATCGGTAAGGGGGATCAGCTCCACCGAGTTGGCCGTTTTTACGAATGCATCTTTGTAGCCCAGTTTGCGCACCCTGGCCAGGTCCTTCTGCGCGACGTCGGTATTGGAATAGGGGCCGGTGACGACCTTCAGCAGGTTGCCCGTCGGAATGCCGTACAGGCTACCGGCTTCCATGAATTTTTCCCACTCCAGTTTGCTGTCCATTTTGCGGGTGGCCATCTGTATGACCACTGTGGGTTGCCCGTCGGAGGCGCGCCTTTCCTGTATGAAGGAATTGGCGTACCCTTTTTTGCGGATCTCGCCGGCTGCTTTTTCGGCCGCTTCCCGGCTGTCGTAACCGCCTACGTAAACTTCCCGCAGGTTGCCGCCTACATCGCGTGCATAGACCAGCCCCACGTCCTGGAGCGGTTTGAAATCTTCTGCTTTGGCGTCGATGAAGGTGCCTACCTGAATGGTGAAAAAGGAGTTGTCCTGCGCTGCCAGGCCCGTGAAAACAAGCGTCAGCATGCTGAATAATGCCAGTAATTGCTTCATGATCGTTAATATAGTGTTTTACGTATCCGGCTTCACGCCGGTTTGGCTTGTTCTCTCCCTTTTGTCCTCTCTGATGCTGCCCCCTTAACGCCCGGGGGATAGGCAAAATTTTATTGGGAATACACGCATTTGCTTCTTTCTGCACCAAATTTCATCAATTTTTCGCTTTTTTTCACTTTTTTGTTTAAAACGCCACACCATGCTGGTGCATTATTCGGCCTGGAAAGGCGCAATGCGGTATTTTTAAATTTTTTAGAATAAAATTTCTAAAAATTGTTTATTTACAGATGTATTATTTATATTTTTGTTGATTGCTAAAACTAATAATCAGTGCTTATGAAAAAAGTTATACTTTCTTTGGTTTTGGTGTTTTCCGGATGGGCCTTATGGGCGCAGCACGGATGTTGCGGTGGCGGGTGCCCTGCCAACAATTCCAGCTCCAGTTCCAATTCCAGTTACAATTCGTCTTACGGCAGTTCCCAGTTACAGGCCAGCAAGCCCAAAGCAGCGGAATTCAAGCTCTTCCCCAACCCTTCGGCGCACTATTTCCAGGTGGACGAAGCCTCGGTAGCAGAGGGCGGGGCCCAGCAGTTCCGCATTTTTGCGGCCAATGGCCGGGAAGTGGCCAGCTATCGCCTTGAAAAAGGGCTGTCATACGACATATCCGGCCTGGATGCCGGTATCTATTACGTGCGGTTCTACAACTACAAGGGCCACCCTGTAGCAGGCCGCATCCTCAGTAAAGCTTCCTCCGCCGGAGGGCTTTAGCATTTTACCCAGATACTCCGAACACCCAAAAAAAAGCGCTGCCTCCCCTTCCGGGAAGCGGCGCTTCTTTTTTATTGCCAGAGGCGAAAGGGCGGCTCTGCCAACTCTCTTTAACCTTTAACCTTGGTTACCTATGCTGTACCACCAGCTTTTCCGTAAACATACCCTGTTCGGTTCGCACCTGAACGAAATAGGCTCCGGCGGGAAGCTGTGCGGTATTCAGTTCTATAGGCGTGTTGCCGTCGGCATAGCGGCCTTGCAACACCTGCTGCCCCTGAAGGTTCAGCAGCTGCACCGATACACCTCCGCTTAATGCTTTCCGGAAGTTGATGCGGACGGACTCGCTAGTGGGGTTGGGCGCCAGGCTAATGGCGTTTGCCGCTACCACATCCTTTACCGAAACCGTAGCACCTTCGTCGATATCGATGTTGAACACCTGCGTAGGCAACCACCCGCCTTCGTTGTCTTCCGCGATAAAGGTGAAAGCGTCGGTTTGGGTGGCGCTGCCATCGTGCACGTACACCAGGTTGTAGGTATTGATGGTCGACTGCGAGAAATGTGCGCCGGCGCCCAGCGGCTCGTTGAGGCTCCAGCGGTACAGCTGGCCATGGGCGGGCGGCGTGACGATGGTGTACGTTACCTGTGAAGGCGTAGCTACATCGTCCTGCACTTCCAGCAATTGCTTCGTGATCGTATTTCCCTCGCCCGGAGGTACGGCGAGCGTCTCGTTGGTGATGAGCGTCGGCGGCGTAGTGGCTACGGCCGCACAGAATTCGAGCCTCCAGCTCTTGATGGTGCCGCCGCTGCCGAAGCCGCTGGTCACGACCTGTACTTTCAGCTGCCATTCGCCGGCAGTGTTCTCGCCATCGAAAGCGGAAAGCGGCTGGTCGGGCCGTACTGGCAGGTTGTCGTCGGGCGGGCAGGTGATCTCCGTGGGCGCTTCATCGTCGAAGCCGAGGCGGATGAGGCCGGTATTGAGGCAGTCCAGGTTCCACAGCCGCACCTCGGTGCCGGCAGGGCTGACCAGGAATATGCGCAGGCTATTGACCGGCTGGAACGTGACCTCCACATTGGTGAGGTTGAGGTCGCTGATAATGCCGTCGGTAGGGATGTTTATCTTGGAGATCTTCGTATTCGGGTTGTTGGCAATGTTTATGGGCAGGTCGTTGGCCGCGGTATTGGCGCAGTCGACTATCGCCGTGTGGAAGGCAAAGGGCGGCAACCATTCGCCGGGGCCGCACTCGTTGATGGGGCGCACCCGCCAGAAATAGAGGGTGTTTTCCTCAAAGAGCTGCGTCGGTGTATAACCCGGCGCCGACAGGCCTTCCGCACTTTCCACCATATCATCTACTCCGAAAGCGGGGCTGGTGGCGAGCTGGAAATCGTATAAGGTAGCGTTAGGGGCGCTCGTCCAGCTGAAATTCGTAGACAGCACGATATCCGATGTGCCGTCGGCGGGAGCCATCAGTTGCAAGGAGGAGAAATCGGACGATACTGCAATGATATAAAGGCTCCGGTTGGTGGCTCCCAGCCCTGGCCCTTCGGCGCTGACCTGGAGCTGCAGGGTATCGTGCCCGGTGTAATCGGGCAGCTCGAGCGTCAGCGTGGTGCTTTCACCGGGTGTCAGGCTGTTTTGCCCGAATGCATAACTACCGTTGGCGGGCAGGCTCCCGAGCAGGCTCAGGGTAATGGTGCTGTCATAACCGAGAAGAGGCGCGGTCGTGATGTCGAACGTAATGTTGCCCTGTGAGGTGCAGAACAGGGGCACGGCCACCGGCGATACGTCGATGGCAAAACCGGGGCCGGAAGCCGGCGCAATGGTGAAGTCGGCATTGGAAATGTCGAAGAAGATGTTGTTGGCCGCTTCCACCCGCACCCTGGCGTCGGCCGTCACGGCATCGGGCACGCTAACGAAAGCGGAGCCGTCGTTGGGCGTGCTGGCCGCCAGCGTATAGGGGTAGGTGAAACCGCCGTCGACGGAGAGCTTGATGTTGACATAGTGACATTTCACCCGGGGATTGGTGGTGTTCGCCACGTTCCAGGTTACTTCCCGGTATTCGCCTACCTTCCAGGTGACGTCACCGGTGTTCGGTGCTGTTACGAGAAAAGGCCCTGCCGTCTGATCCGCTTTGAACTGAACCTGCGCCCAGTTCACGCCGCCTGCTTCCGGGTCGTTATCCCGCACCGTGCAGCGGAAGGTGAGGTTGCGGTTGTAGGTGGGCAGTACTTCGTTGTTGTTGGACTGGTTGTTCACGATCTTCAACAGGCTGGGGAATACCCTGTTAGGGCTGCTGGTTGGCGCCACGGAACGGAAAATAGGCGCATCCAGAGAGGGGTTGCCGATAGGGGAGGTCGGGCCGAGGTCGTATTCCTCCCAGCAATAGGTTAGTGCATCCCCATCGGGGTCGGCGCCTTCAGCGGTGAGTTCAAAAGGCGTGCGGACCGGGATGAAAAACCCATTTTCATAAGGCAGGTTTACCGATGGGTCGGAATTGCTGGTGGGAATAGACTCTGCACAGGTGCTGCCCAGCCCCGATTGCGTATAAGTCCTGATCTGCTCAATACTTTGGGTATGATAGTACGCATCTGAATTCATCAATATATTCTGGTCTCCGCAGGAGCCGGCGTAAGACATGATGGTGCTGCCACTTCCAGGTTCATAAGCGGATGATGCCGTTACCGCGCCTTCAGCGTCAGGGCAGTTGTTGAAAGTGTGGCTGGCACTCAACTGGTGGCCGACCTCATGGCATACTAATTGCACGGCAAATGAGCTGTTGCCGGAGTATTGGCAGGAAATGCCAAACCCTTTAAACTCGTCAGCGGCGATTTGATTGTTGCACGCACGCCCTCTGCCAATGCCCACGGTGCCGGAACTACAGCCGGCGATGAAGGAGTGGCCGAGGTCATAATTGTCTATCCCAAGGTTGGCATTGAGGATCTCCGCGGTCTGGGCAAAGGATTCCATCACAGAAGATCCATTGGTATAGGGGTCGGTAGCGGGATCGAGGAAAATGGCCGCATCGGTATTGGCGGCAATTTCCAGGCGCACGGCCAGGTCGCGTACCATAAATTCGTTGGCGAAATTGATGATCTGAGTCATCTGGGCCAGTACCTGGGCTTTGGTACTGGCATTGTGATAGTCGGCGAATTCTCCCGAACACGCCAGGCCGATCGTGTACTTTTTCAGGCTGACCAGCCCAACATCCCGGGTTTCCAGTGCCCCGGAATGTTCGAGGCCGCCAGCTTGTCCGGGCACATAGCCACATTCCAGCCGTATTCCTGCGGGCGTTTCGACATCTTTTACAAAATAGGCAGCGTAGTATCGGGTTTGCTGCGGAGCATAAGGCTCGATGATAACCCGGCCCTGGGGTAGGGTGATGATCGCATGGAACCCAACGGGCCCCACATCCAGCCGCGTCGTGATGGCGGCGTTGCTCGTGCTATACCCCCGGTACGTTTTTATTTCGGGATAACGGGCTGCCAGCTCCGGCGCGAGTATAGGCGACTCCACGACTTGAAAAACTTCCGTACGGCCATCCGGCAGTGGCAGGCTCAGTAGAAAGGCTGGGCTGTTTTCCTGTGAAAACTCCATCGGAGCCGTCATCAGGGCCTGTTGAATCGCTTCATAATCAAGGGCTAGCGGCTGATAATGCTGAACTACGGACAAGCCTTCCGATATCGGGGGCAGCGATTGCCTGTCGGCCACTTCCGTCCAGAAGTTATTCTGGGCCTGAAGCCCCTGGAAGATCAGTAAGCTCCAAAAAAGAGTAGATAGAAATTTCATGCTTCAGAAAATAAATTTGGTTTGTGATCAATAGTAACGGCCTTCTTCGTGCAGACGACACAAATTTAGAAGCTTACCCCTATAAGGGTACGAACAGCACCCTAGTTTTTGTCGGCAAAAAGTAATAGTTGGCATAAAATTGCTTTTTTAACGGATTTACCTGTATTGTATTCGTGAAATTAGGGAAGCTGGCGTAATTTTGGGGAGTTTTGTCATCAACGCAAGTTATGCTCATGAAAAAAGCCTTTATCTATTCGCTCCCCATTCTGGTACTGGCCATTGGCCTTGCTCTCTTATGGCGGCTTCAGCCCGCAGCGCTCCACCCTTCCGAACATGAACAAGAAGAAGAAGGCATCAAAGAAGCTCTGGAATACCAGTTCGAGATCACCAAAGACCCGGCTCTCGGCTACCCGCCTACAGAGCGGATAATAGCCGCCGTCAAGGAAACGCGCCGCCGCCAGGCCCTCAATGCCAGCCGCTCGCCTGAAGGCATTCTGGATGCCCGCTGGCGTGAACGCGGGCCCGACAATATCGGCGGCCGCACCCGCGTCATCCTCGTCGATAAGAGCGACCCTACCCGTAAAACCGTCTGGGCAGGCGGCGTCTCCGGCGGCCTCTGGAAAACCACCGATATCACCGCCAATCCGCCGCAGTGGCAGAATGTCGACGATTACCTCGACAACATCTCCATCGGGGCACTGGCCCAGGACCCCAACAACCTCCAGGTTATGTACATGGGCACCGGCGAATTGTACACCGGTATTCCCGGCCTGGCGCTGTTCAAATCCGTAAACGGAGGCCAGAGCTGGAACGTCCTGCCTTCGACCCTCAACGGCAATTTCCGGTACACCCAGGATATGTTCGTCCATCCCCAAACGGGTGATGTCTACGCCGCAACCTCCAGCGGCCTTTGGCGCAGCCAGGATGAAGGCAGCACCTGGAATAAAGTGCTCGGTTCCGGCCAGGGCGCTTCCGGCAATACGATGCACGATGTCGTTTACCACAAGGATTCCGGTACGATGTTCGCTTCCAACAACACGGCCGTTTATAAAACGCTGACCGGCAACCCCGGCGACTGGCAGAGCGTTACGGCGGGCAACGGCTTTATGACGGGCGTCAACAGGGTGGAAATAGCCGTCAGCCAGGGCACCCCCTATTACCTCTATGCCATTGGCAATACCAATGGCCAGGGTACCGGCCTGCACACGCTGGCCAATGGCGAGGGCAACTGGGCAAGCCGGGCCGCACCCGTCGACGGAGAGGGTACCAACTACGCCCGCGATCAGGGCTGGTACGACCTGGAAGTGGCCGCCGACCCCTTTACGCCCCAGCACGTGATCATCGGCGGCATCGACCTCTATGCTACCGATAACGGCGGCCTGAGCTGGCAACGCATCTCTAACTGGACCGGCGGATCTCCGCAGTACGTGCACGCCGACCAGCACGTGGCCGTTTTTGATGAAGAACTGCCGGGAGTCGTATACTTTGGTTGTGACGGTGGCATCTTCAGGGCTACCAACGGCGGGCTTCAGGCCGGCCAGCGCAACAAGGGCTATAACGTCACCCAGTTCTATGCCTGCGCCATCCACCCCGAGGCTTTCAAGGACCACTTCCTGGGCGGCACTCAGGACAACGGCTCCCTTCTGCTCGATGCCTACGGCATCGACGATGCCCGCACCGTGGGCGGCGGCGACGGCTTCTATACCCATATCGACCAGAACGAGCCCAATTTTCAGATGATCTCGCTGTACTATGGGAACTATTCCGCTTCTTATGACGGCGGGGCCTCCTTTGGCGCCGGTGTCGAGGTGAACGGGGGCTTTGTCAACCCCTCCGATTTTGACAACGACGCCAATATCCTCTACGCTCAAACCTTTGATGGCGACCTCGCTCGCTGGAAGCGCGATGGCGGAGGACTGGATGTTATAGATATCGTAGGTTACGACGTAAATGCCAATATGGTTTTTGCCGACCCTACCACCCCCAACCGCGTTTACGTAGGTACCAGCAGTGGCCTGCTGGTGCGGCTCGACAATGCCCATCAGGGTACGAGTTTAACACCTACCGTAATCAACCCGCCATCGGGCGGCTCCGTTTCCAGCCTCGACGTCGACCTGGACAACCCCAGCCATTTGCTCATGACGGTCTCCAACTACGGCCTGCCCAGCGTATACGAAAGCATCAACGGCGGGCAGAGCTGGGTGAATGTGGAAGGCGACCTGCCCGATATGCCCGTGTATTGGGGTATGTTCAACCCCGGCGACTCCAAACAGGCGATCATCGCCACGGAGCTGGGCATCTGGGCCACGGAGCTCATCAGCGGCTCGCAGACATCATGGTCGCCGCCGGTACAGGCCAAGGGCACGCCGCTTACCCGCTTCACCATGCTGCAGCGCAGAGAATCCGATAAAGTCGTGCTGGCCTCTTCCTACGGCCGCGGGATGTGGACGAGCGACCTCTTCGCCACGCCCACGGCAGTGCTCACCGTCGACCGCATTCACTATCAGGATTCGCCCCTGCAGTTCGTGGGTGAGCGTTCGCTGCAGGCCGAGAGCTTCAGCTGGTCCTTCGGCGACGGCGCTACTTCAACGGAGCCCAACCCCGTACATACCTACTCCTCTGTCGGCACTTACACCGCCGCACTGACGATCAATGGAAATCTGACAACAGAAGCGCAGATCAAGATACTGCCGAAGCGCAGCCTGCCCTACACGCCGGAAGGCGAAAGTTATAGCGGCAGTTTCGAGCAGTACCCGGAACAGTACGGCGTATATACCGTCAGCGGCTCTGCTTTTGAGCAGGGCAAATCCACCATTACGGGTAAAGACGGCGCGCATAGCGGCAACAACGCCTTCGTAACGGGGCTCACGGAACAGTATTACCAACCCAACACTCAAACGATACTCTACCTGCCGAACTTCGATTTTTCCGCTCCCGGCATCTACGAGTTCAGCTTTTGGGCAAAATACCAGCTCGACCCCGGCTTCGACGGCCTTCAGGTGCAGTATTCCACCAACCGCGGCCAGAGCTGGAGGGTGCTGGGCAGTAACAGCGACCCCAACTGGTACAACTTCCGCAACGATAATGCTTCGGCCTCTGCATTCCCGTCGGGGTCATCTTATTTCAGCGGCACCCGCTTCGGCTTTACGCAGTACAGGCTCAATGTGAGCAATCTGGGCGGTAGCGAGGATGTCGCGTTCCGTTTCCTGTTCCGTTCGAACGATAGCGGCAGCTACCCTGGCCTGGCGCTCGACGACGTCGAGATCACGAGGTATGAAGGAGAACTGCTCACAAAGGTCAACCTCTTTGAAGGCGCTTACAACAGCTCTTCCAATATAGAACTGAACTGGTCAACTTTGCCGGAGTTCTACTGCAAGTATTTCGAAGTGGAACAATCCTTCAATGGAAAGAACTGGGAGATGCTGGATAAGGTGAACGCCACCGGCGGCACGACGTCCAACCCGCAGGCCTATGAGTTTACGACCCTGGGCCAGCGCAACCTTTATTTCTTCCGTCTTCACGTGATCAACCAGGATGAGGCCAGCGGTTATGAAGAGATCTTCTATACGGACCCCATCGTGGTCAGGCGCCAGAATTTCTACGAAGGTATCGAAGTGTTGCGCGTATTGCCCAACCCCTTTACCGACTACCTGGAGGCCACTTTCACCGATGTGTTGAAAGACGAGCCCATAACGTATGAATTGTTCGACGCGGCCGGCCATCGCCTGCAGTCAGGTACGCAGACGGTATCCGGCACGCTGTTGCACATCGATACGGCAAGGCTCCCGGCTGGTATGTACGTCCTGAGCATAACGATCGGAGAAGGGGCGCCGCAGAGCTTTAAGGTACTGTCCAGGTAGGCCGTTTACTGCTTTACGAAGCGGCGCGTCACCTTTTGGTTGCCCAGCTCTATGGCCAGCAGGTATAGGCCTGAAGGGGCGTGCCCCATGCCGAGCTGCCATTCCGATACCGGCTTATCCATAAGCTGGCCCGATATTTCCTGCCCGAGCGCGTTCGTCACATACAGGCGGGCGCCTGCCGGTAATTCCTGCCCGAACCGTACGTTCAGGGTTTCGGAAACCGGGTTGGGAAAAATGGCGGGCTCGGGCAGGGCAGGGCCGGCTTCTTCGCTGCCATTGATGATAAAGTTCAGGCAGGCTTCATTATCCTCAAAATGATCGTCCAGTTTGCCATTGGGCCCGGAAGCCCAGATGCACAGGTTGGTACTGTTCGCATAGGGCAGGGGTTGGGTCTGTATATTAGGGAAAAAGAGGGTCACGGATGCTCCGGGAAGCAGGTTGAGGTTGTTGTAGCTCTGGTTTATGGTTTGTATAGTGCTGCAGATGTATGAGCAGGGGAAAAATGTGGCATTGAGCTGGACCTGGTTCAGCGGCAGAGCGCTGTTGTTGCTTACCCGCACCTTGATATTGGTGATCTGAAGGTCCATATACTGGTTCGAGAAGCCGCAGAAAGCATTCTGTACATTGGCATGGAAATCCCCAAAGCTGGCGTCGGACAATGCCACATCCATCCCGCTGCTCCCGCTGCTGCCGTTGGGGCCCCAGGATTTCAGGAAAAGGCTGCTGCCCCTGTAGCTATAAAATTCCGCCAGCCCCTCGTGAAAGACGCTCTGCGGGTCGGGCACCGCGTTGCCCGTAATGAACAGCTGGCCGCCGCGCGTGGCGAGGTTCATCGGGTGGTTGTAGGCGCCGTTCACATCAAAACTGTAAAGGCCGTTCAGTGCCGTATCGAAAGTAAGGGCCACGAAGGGAGGGCTGGTGTTGGCGCCCAGCGCGTAACAGCGACCGTCGGCGCAGGCCAGCCTGTAGAAGTACCCATAACTGCTGATATCCGCTTCGTCCAGTAATTCGAGGTTGGCCGACAGCTTCAGCACCTTGCCCTCGGCTAGTACGATCAGTGTGCTGTCTTCAGGGATGTACTGGATGCCATATCCACCGAGTATGGATGTTTCGGCCGTTACATCCCAACCGCCGCTGTTCCACTCGATCAGCAGAATGCGTTCCCCACACAGCACTGCGGTGTAGTTGCCGGCCTGTGCCAGCCCTCTGGGGGTGAAGGCGTATTCATCTTCGAGGCCCGCTTCCTGAACGAGCTGGCCTGAGCTGTCATAATACTGTACAAGCATCGGATATTCACCGGCGATCACCGCACCCTGGCCGGGCCGCAGTGCGAGATAATGCTTGCTGAAGTAATAGGGCGTTTCCACATACCAGTTAACCAGCCCGTCGGCACTGAGCTGGTACAGAAAGCCGGGCAGGCCATAGTCGCAACCGGAAACGTAACCCGTAACGTAGTACACCTGGAGGATGCTGTCGTAAGCCATCCCGGTCACGGTGCCTAATTCGACATAAGGGAGTTCATTGAGAAAGCGCTCCCATACCACATCGCCCTGGGCATCGATCAGGGCCAGATAGGGCTGAAAAGCGGGGTATCCCATAAATGCGCCGGCGCTGCCTCCCACCAGCCAGTTGCCTTGTTCGGCAGGCAGCAGGCTATGCCCCATGGTAAAGGGGCCTCTGTAAATAGAAAGGTTGTCCGGTTGTGCGATCAGATGTGCTGTGGCCAGCATCAGACAGAGCGTTAGGAGTCTTTTCATGAGTCGTTTTTTTCTATAATTTATGGTTATTCGGATTTCCAGGCATGCCGCCGCAGGCAAAATATAAGCTTTTGCAAGCGGGAAGGCAAGAAAGGCCTGCCGTCTAGGCCGTGCGCGCCGTCTCCACTTCGATCAGTGTGCCGCTCATAACAAAGTGCACGAAAGTACGCACCTGATCCGTGCCGAACAGTTGTTGCAGGCCCAGCCGGCTGAGGTAGCACCAACTGCCCAGGTTCTGGATGGCGCGTTGTTTCATCCGTGCAGGGTCGCTTTCTTCAAAACCGCTGTTCTGTATGACGATAAGGCCATTGTCCGTTTCCAGGATGAGGTCTATGATGGTGCTGAACAGCCGCTCGTGGTGAAAATAGCGCAGGGGGTATTTACGGAGCGCTTTATCAGAGGGGAAGCGCCCGGCGAGGAAAGCCAGCCACGAATCCCCGAGCTGGATCAAAGCCTGTGGCGGCCAGTCGCCGAGGCCGAACCGCCCGATGAGGCCCTGGGCGATGCGAAGGCCTTCGCCGGCCCGATAGGCTGTGAGGAATGCCTTAGTGGCCTTTGCCGCTGCATAGAGGTCAACGCCTTCGGGCGGCACCAGCGGCGGGCCGTAATTTACCTGTTGCCCCGCCCGGGGTTGCATTTCTTCGCCGAACAGCTCTCTGGCGGGGTCTATATCGTAAGGTATGTGCTGCACTCTGCCGGCCCGCTCTGCGAGAAAGCGGATAGGCGCTTCCGGCGGTTCTGCATGGGGGAAATCCTGCGGGTAGGGATAGGCGCCTGTTTTTATCAGGAGCGGCCTTCCCTGCCATTCCCAGGGGCTCTCGTCGCTATCGGGGTTTAGGGTGGGGTAGTCCTCATTGCCTTCGTGCCAGACGCGGTTCAGCCATTGCGTAGGGCGGGCGCGCGATGGGATAATGAGGTAATCGCGGGCGCGGGTCAGCCCGACATAGAGCAGGCGCGTTTCCTCTTCCAGCGCGTTGCGTTGCGCCCGCCTGCTGGCCTCGCTTTCCGCCAGGTTCTCATCCAGGGGAGTACCCCGGTACTGGTCGGCGTAAGGGTTCACCCAATAGCGCAGCCAGCGGTTGCTCAATATGGCCCCGAGGTCGGCCTTGCTGTTTTCCGCAACGATGTCGAAACCCCATACTTCGGCGCGCAGCTTGCCTTCCAGGCTATGGCAGATGACAATGGGCCATTCCAGGCCTTTGCTTTTGTGGTATGTCAGCACATTTACGGCTTCTGGGCTTTCACCCGAGCCCTGCATATCCAGCTGGCTATTTTCCAGGTCGGCCAGCCAGAGCAGGAAACCGCCGAGCGAAGCGGCGCTGTGCAGGCGGTTGCAGGCTTCTTCGTACTGGAGGGAGAGCTTGCGGAGCGCTTCTACGTTATCGAGGCGCTGTGGGGCGTTACCCCAGGCCGTGACGATGCGCCTCAGGCCGAGCTCCTCCAGCAGTAATTCCAGGATCTCGGCGCTGGACAGCTCGACAGCCTGCTCGCGCAGCGCGTCGAGCGCGCGGATAAAGGTGTCGTCCTGGGCCCACAGGCCGTTTTGGGCGCCTTCCTGGCCAAGTGTCCCGAGGTATTCCAGCCTGCTCTCTATGATATCTTCGATGTCGTGGCCGCTGGCGAGCAGCAGTATTTCGGCAATGGAAAGGGAATCGTACTGGTGCAGCAGGTATTTCAGGCAGGCGAGGATGAGCTTGGCCTCCGCCGTATGGAGCAGGCCGCTGCGGGATATGGCCGCACGCAGGCCTGCGCGGTGCAGCGCTTCCGCAACGGCCAGGCATTCGGAATTGGAACGGCAGAGGATCGCCACATCGCCGGGCCGTGCCGGGCGGTACTGGCTTTCTCCCTTTGGCAGCACGGGCAGCTCGCTGTCCAGCAGCTTTTTCAGCTCAAAAGCGATGCAATTTTCGAGCCAGGGGCGGCCGGGAGGGCGCCCTTCGCCATCGTATTGGAAATGCCAGTGTCGGAGCGCTTCGGGCGTCCCATCAGGCTCTTGCTTCCTGGTGCGCACGGGGTCCAGGGCCACCTGTTCGGGCGGCAGGCCAGGGAAAGCTTTGACGAAAAGGGCGTTGGTGGCAAAAACGATGTCTTCACGGCTGCGCCACGACTTCTTCTGTATGTCTTCCGGGCGCACGCCGCCGCAGGCCTCGATGACCGCCTGCATCAATTCGGGCGCAGCGCCCCGGAACCCGTAGATGGACTGCTTGGGGTCGCCTACCCAGATGGAATAACGGGCCAGGTTCGACAGCTTCAGGAATATATCGAGCTGAATGGGGCTGGTATCCTGGAACTCATCGACCATCAGCAGGCCGGCCTCTTCGCGAAGCACGGCCCGCACGGCGGGCTGATCCAGCAGGCGGCTTACCAGCACCTCCATATCGGTGTAATCGATCAGCCCCCGGCGTTTTTTGTAGTTGTCATACTCCCTGATCGCGGCAATAGCTATGTCGAAGGCCTGGTATATGAAATCCCGGATGTCGCCCTGGAATTCCGGATGTGCGGGGTGTTCTCTGGCGAATTCGAGTAATGCCTCTGCATCATCGCGGCTTTTGGCGCCGACCGACAGCTTGGAAAGCTTGGCCCATTCGTGCCAGTAGAGATAACCGCGCAGCTGCAGCGTGCGCTGCATCGTTTTCAGCAGTTCGACGGCATCGCGTGTTTTTTTGGTATCGTCTTCATTGGCCTGAAGGCGGGCGATGGCCTCGCCGAGCAGCTCGCGGAGGCGGTTCTCAAAATAGCCGTCGGGCCGGGCGGAAGGCTGGCCGAGAAAGGGTTGGTAGGTTTCAAAAGAGCGCTGCCTGCTCCTTTCCAGCACCTCGATGGAGAAGTCGTTGGCGCGGGCCACATCGGTGAGCTGTTTTACCTCCCGCCTCCAGTCGTAACGCTCGCGCTTGTTGAGCCCCAGCCGGTCGCTGAGGTATTCCATCCTTTCAACACGTTCGCGGGTCAGCACATTGGCCAGCGACAGGTTGAACAACACCTGCTGGTCTTCATCGGCAATGATGCTCACCTCGGGGGAGACCCCGGCCTCAAAGGCAAAGCGTTGCAGCAGTTTTACCCCGAGGCCGTGTACGGTGCCGATCAGGGCATTGGCCAGTTGGTCGGCCTGTTCGCTCAGCCCTTCTTCCAGCAGGCGCACCCGCACGCGCTCCTGCAATTCGGCAGCGGCCTTGCGGGTGAATGTGGTAGCAATGATACCGTTGGCCCTGACGGCGCCTTCTTTCAGTATCTGCACCATTTCAGTGGCCAGCCGGTAGGTTTTGCCGCTGCCGGCCCCGGCTGAAATGATCCGGGGCGCCTTTTTCTGCTCATTTATCGCCACAATCTCCGTATTAATGGGTTGGCCTGCTGCTTCTTGTCGGATCGAAAGATAGGGGGCATTTGAAAAAAAGCCAAGCAGCGGCCACAGGATTTTCGGAGGGGCGTGGCGTCATTCCCCTCCGTATTTCCGCACAACCATCTTTCTGCTAACCGACTGCCCGTCGGATACAAGCGTGTAGTAGAGCATGCCTTCCGGCAGTTCCGCCCCGTTCAGGAACACTTCGTTATAGCCCTGTTCGAAATAGGCCTTGTGGCTGTACAGGAGGCGCCCGTCGGCGCTGTGGGCCAGCAGGGTGGCTTCGCCAGCTTCCGGCATTACAAACCCGATGGCCGTTTCAGTGGTGAAGGGGTTGGGCACATTCTGTAAAAGCATGAGCCCTTCCGCCTGTGTTGTCCCTTCGAACGCCAGCCTAAGGCCGTAGGGCGACGCCAGTTCGTCATAGGCTTCCGCGGGGGTAAAGCCAGGGCCTATGCTTACCCATTGGCTCAGCGCTCCACTTTTCCTGGCCTTCAGGCGCAGCGTGAAAAGGGGTGATCCGCTATCGGCCTCCTGGCCGGGCTGCCGATACCAGCTAAACGTAATGCGCCCTTCGCCGAGAAAGCGCCAGCCGAAGCACGTCTCGCCGGCAAGCCCGTAGTCGATGCCTTCAAGGGACACCGCAGCGGGGTCGAAGTTCAGGGTGAACTGGCAGCCCGCCATCTCGCCGCCTTCTGCACAGTAGATGGGCATGGCCACCTTGGCGCCCGTTTCCATAGCCGCATCCGGCGCCAGCAGGGAAAATGCCGGGCGCTGGGCGGGCGCCTGCAGGGGCGATACAGCATCGCCGTTCAGGTCGCCGATCTTTACGCCGATGAAATCCACATCATCGACACCATCGGCCGGCAATGCCGTCAGGCTTATCGACTCAGGGAAGAGCTCGGCCCAGGGGTTGGCCGGCTGCGGAAAAACATAATCTGCGTCAATAAAGCGGTAGCTCGTATTGTTGGCAAAGACATCCGTCAGGCCGATGATGATCCTTTGGATGGCCACCAGGTCGAGGTTGCTGATCGATTGCGAGCGGTTGGCGTCGGCGGCGATGAGCAGGTACGGGCCTTCAATAGGCTCTATGCCCAGAATGTGGCGGTTGATGAGGATGAGGTCGGCCGTCGTGACGCCGTTGCCGTGGAAATAATCCATCAGGGGGGTGACGGTATAGCCATAACCGGCCTGGGGCCCGGCCCAGTAGTATTCACCGGAGGCTGCTGTCAGCAGGTTAGTGGTAGGCGAGCCGGTGATGCTCAGCTCGACGTAAGGCATCGGGCTGCCGAAATTGGTATTGATAGAGCCTGCAATATGGGGTATAGATACGGGCGCCATCCCTATTCTGGCCAGGCCCGTCTGTTCCGGTGTTTCGTCGTCGAACAGGAAACCGCCGATCAGGAAGGACTCATTGCTCAGGATGAGGGCATCGAGCACCAACTGGCGTGGGAAGGACAGCATATCCATATTATCTGCAGGCGTCCCATCAGGCGCCAGTATGTACATACCCCTTGCCGGCGTGGTGCCCAGCGAATCGAACAGGCCGACGGCCAGGATGCGGCCGTCGGGGAAGAGCCGAAGGTTTCGCGCTTCGCCGTCGACATAAGGCTCGTCGGGGCTGAAGCTGGCGGGCATATTGAACCCGTTGTCGAGGGCGCCGTTACCCAGCATTCTGATGATGCCGAAAGGCGTCGGGTGGTTGGAACCGTCGATCAGGAATGCCCCGCCTGCCAGGATACGCCCATCGGGTTGTTCTGTAAAAGTGAACCTGCAGGCGCCGTCGCATCCTATTTCCGCCGGCGCCTGGAAAGTAAGGTCGCGATTCAGGTTGGGCATCAGGCGGATGATCTGCGCCGGCTGGCTGCCGTCGTACCGTATGGCGGTGCCGCCGATGAGTAACCTGCCGTTCGATTGGATGTGGATATCCCATACGCTGGTGGCCTGTATGCGCTGGGAGAAAGCACCGTTAAGCGTTCCGTTGGCATTATAGAGCGCGGCTTTTGAAGCAACGATATTCGGGTTGAAGACGTTGAAATCGCCTGCGATGAGGATGCCTCCAGTAGGCAGAGGCACTGCTTTTCTTAGGCGCCCTACCGGTAATGTGGCCAGATCGGGCTGGAAGCTGGGGTCGATAGCACCGTCGGGCATCAGGCGCAGCAGCGGAGACTCGTGGAGCTCATTGGCATTATCCTGGTTGGTGCCTGCGGCCACTAGCCTGCCCTGGCTGTCGGTTGCCAGTGCATTGATGATGTTGCGGTAGCTGATCCCGGGGTTGGTGAATCCCGGGTCGGGAGAGCCGTCGGACAGGAGGATGCGCCCCAGGTTGGGGCTGTAGACATCACCGATCATCGAGAAATCGCCGCCGATGTACAATTTGTCGGCGCCGCTGCGCAGTATGGTGCGCACCAGCCCTGCGCGTTCCAGGGTGGGGTTGAAGCCACTGACAGCTTGCCCTCCGGCTGTCAGCCTTTCGAGGCTGATGGCCGGCTGCCCGTTAAACGCGCTGAAGTCGCCGCCGATGAGGAACCCCCCGGCAGGGTGGCGCACGACTTGCCGGATCAGGCCGTCAGCGCCGCTGCCGGCGCTGTAGAGCGTCATGCCTGTATCGGGGGCGAAGGCGTGAATAGCGCTGATATTCCCGAAGTCGCCCGCTACGTAAATGGTATTGTTGAAATCGACGGTAATATCCATAGGGATACCGTACACGTAGTTCCAGCCGGCATAACTCCCGTCTGTGTTCACGATGGCCACCGCGTAACGGATGAGGAAAGTGCCGGTGCTAAAGATGATGCGCCCGAGGTTATCCTGGGTGATCTTTCTGATGCCGGTAAGCGTGTTGGTGGTGCCGGGCAGTGTAATAGAGAAATTAAAGCCGGCTACAGGTGCTCCGCTGATCTCGTGGTAACTGAGGTAGCCTTCTTCGTTGAAAGCGCCACCTACCAGAAAGCGGCCGTTGGCCTGGATATAGAGGCTGCTGACATAGACCGGCCCTGCGGCGTTGAGCGGGATGGCCTGCAGCAGGCTGCCGTTGGGGCTGAGGCGGACGACGCCTTGTGCCGTCTGGCCGCCGAAGCTGGTGAAGGAGCCGCCGGCCAGTATATTCCCGTTACTTTCCAGGGCCAGCGCTGCCAGGATACCATTCGGCGCAAAACCGGCCTGGAAGCTATTGTCGGGGCTGCCGTCGGTGTTCAGCCGCCGGATAGTGATGCCTTCCGGCGCGCCGTCTTCGGTGTAGTAACCGCCTACCAGCACCTTGCCGTCGGATTGAACGGCCAGGGCCGTGATCGAAAAATCGGCCAGGGCAGGTTGGTAAGAGGCGTCGAGCGCGCCGTTTGCCATGAAGCGGGCCAGGTTGGATTGCTGCACCCCGTTGGCGAACGTAAAACTGCCGGCGGCGATGAAGCGCCCGTCGGGCAATACGGCCAGCTTTTCCAGCTGTGCCGGGCGGGTCACGAACGGCTTGAACGCAGGGTCGAAGGATTGGCTGAACAGCAAGGCGGGCAGGCAGGCGAGGCCGGCTAGCAGGAGCATAGTATGTTTTTTCATTTTGGGACTATGAATTTGTTAGTACTAATATAAGGCTTTTGGGCCAATACTGCATTGCAGGCCTTTAAAACTTATTCTTCCACATCATGCTCTCCACGGGTTTGTCTGTCCGCTGGTTGTACTTGGCGTCCTTTTTTTGGTTGTAATAGTTCCGGATTTCCCCGTCGACCCGGAAATAGATGAGCTGGCCGATAGGCATACCGGCATAAACGCGCACCGGGTGAGTGCAGGATATTTCCAGGGTCCAGGTATTGCAGAAACCAACATCCCCTTTGCCTGCCGTGGCGTGGATGTCGATGCCCAGGCGCCCTACGCTCGATTTGCCTTCCAGGAAAGGCACTGTCTGGTGGGTTTCGGTGTATTCTTCCGTTACGCCGAGGTAGAGGGTGTTGGGATGCAGGACGAAGCCCTGTTCCGGTATTTCGATATACTCAATGGGGTTGTGCCTGCGAGCATCCAGGATGTGGTCTTTGTAGATGGCCAGCCATTTGCCCAGGTGGACGTCATAGGAGTTGGTGCCCAGGCATTCGGGCCGGAAGGGTTCGATGACGATCTCGCCATTTTTTATACCCTCCATGATTTTTTCGTCCGACAAGATCATACGCGCCTTTTTTGCGGGCGCTAAGTTATATTAATTTCCATACAATTTTCCCGCCACCACTTTGCGTTAATACATGCAAAAAACGCAAATCTATTATGAAGACACTCTCTGTATTGGCCATGTTTCTTGTTTTTGGTTTCCAACTCAGCGCGCAGACTCTCGCATATCAATCCCTGCCGGTGCCGGCGGTGAAACCGGGGCTGGACATCCTGTTGCACTACACCAGCCCCAGCGACGAGGTCATCGTCAAGGACGGTAAGCTAACGCATATAGCCACGACGTATCATTACGATGAAAGCCGCCCTTACGTAGCTACCCCCGCCGGCGTTTCCCAGCAAGCCATCCTCGAAAGCGTTCCGTTGAACGGGCACCAGCTCAATGCGTTGAAGGACATGATCAACAATAGCGATTTTCTCTATCTGCCGGGAAGCACCTACGGTGCCCCGGAAGGCCAGCGCAGTTATGATTACAACCTCCATATTAAAGCCGATGGCCGTGAAAAGGCAGTGGCTTACCGCAGCAACCCCTCCTACGGCAACGCCCCTGCTCCCTTCGAACGAATGCAGGAGTACATCTGGAAACTGGTGACGGAAGTGGAGCGATAGGGTTTTCATGGTTATATGGCTTCATGGTTGAATGGTTGGGATTATCCTGGCCATGAGGCCATGAGACAATGAAGCCATGCAGTTCTTATCCGCTCAGCCCTTCAACTTCCCATGCTATGAGGGTGCGGTCGTCGCTGGCGGAGATAAGCATGTCGTTGTGTGAGCTCCAGAGCAGCTTGTTCACCGAATTGATATGGCCGCCATCGCGCGTGGCATCCAGCACTTTGAGGAGATTAAAAGTGTCGGCATCCCACAGTTTAACGGTGCGATCGCGGCTGGCGGTGGCGAACCAGGGCCCCCGGGGGTGGAACGCTATACTATTAATGGTGTACCAGTGTGCCGGCTGGCTGTGCAGCAGGCGAGGTTCTGCTCCCAACGACCAGGCTTTGAGCCGGGCGTCGCGCCCGCCGCTCAGCAGTTTATCACCTGAAGGCGTATAGTGCAGTGCAAAGACGGAGTTATCGTGGGCGCCTGGCAGGCGGTGCCGCAGCGCTAGCGTATCGGCATCAATCAGATAGATTGCGTTATCACTGGCGCCGGCGGCGATTTCCCGGCGTTGTGGGCAATAGGCCAGGCAGCGCAGGCTCTGGTTGCTGAGGTGGAAGCTCTCCAGGCTTTGGCCCTTGTCGGGGGCCCAGCGGGTAATGGCCCCTTCGCCACCGGCTGTGAAGACGTGCCCTTCCACCTCGATGATGGCGTAGGCCCCTTTTTTATGGTGTGCGATATTTTTGCCCTCCTTCGTATCATTCAGCGGTATCCAGTGCACCCCGCCGTTCATATTGCCTGCCACGACGGTGTGCTGGCCGGGCAGGTACAGCAGCGAGAAGGCCTGGCTGCCCACTTTGGCGATCAACCTGCCTGTTTCAGGGTTTTCCAGATCCCAGCGGGCAATCCAGCCGTCGCCGGCCCCCGAGAGGACGAAACGGGGCGTCTCGGCGGCACAAAGCGCATATACGGCGGCTTCATGCCCGGCCATCCGGGCAGCTTTTCGGGCTTTTATCATGCTTTGAAGAACAGATATTCTGTACTTTTGGTTCTTCAGGAAAAGCAAGCTGTTCCATGCCTATTATATTACACGAGCATATTCAGCCTGAGGGCGAGCTGGGCATCTGGCGGATCGAGGAAACGGAGGCCTGGTTTCGCGACGGCCTGGCCCTGTCGGATGCCGAGCAGGAGCAACTGGCGCAGATCAGGGGCCGGCGCCGGGTGGAATGGCTGGCCGCCCGCCAACTTGTACACGATATGTCGGGGCGCGGCCTGCGTGCTGTTTTTTATAAAGACGAGTTCGGCAAACCGCATCTGGAAGGGTCTGCCTATCAGATATCCATCAGCCATTCGGGTGGGCTGGCCGCTGCCATCGCGGCCCCTTTTCCCGTAGGGGTCGATATTCAGAACATCGTGCCCCGCATCAGCCACCTGGCGCACAAGTTTATGCGGCCTGATGAACTGGCGAGCCTTCAGCCCGCTACCCGGATCGAGCACATCCACGTCTATTGGGGCGCCAAAGAAGCACTGTACAAAGCCTATGGCCGGCGCGCCCTCGATTTTTGCGCCCATATCCATGTGGGGCCTTTTGCGTACAGCCCTGCCGGCGGCGAATGTGAAGGGGTTATCCGCAAGGATGCCTACGAGGCGCGCTTCCGGCTTCGATACGCCATGGTTGAGGATTTTGTACTGGTATATGCCATCGGCACAGGTGTATAGCTTCCTCAGATTTCCGGGTTCATTTGACAATAAAGCAAAAAACCTTACCTTTGCGCTTGTGCCTGTTATACTGGCCAACTACCCCCTCCCCAGTGATTTGACGGTCCCTTCTATGAGAATCGGCGCGCTTTAAAGCGTTTAGCCCAACAAAAATGTTCTGCTTCTTTACAAGGAAGTAGAGAACCCTTAATTTTGCGGAGCTTCATCGAAAGGAAGCTATTGGCAAGGCAATTTTCAATCCCATTAACATATTAAAACAGCATTCATGCAAACGATCAAAACCATTATTGCCGATGACCACAAAATTTTTCTCGAAGGCCTGAAAACCGTCCTGCCCCGTTACAGGAATGCTTCGATAGAGATCGTGGGTGAGGCTACCAATGGAGAAGACCTTATCCGCCTGTTAAAAAAACAAGCTGCCCACCTGCTTATATTTGACCTGAACATGCCTGGTAAAGATGGCCTGGAAGTGCTGGAATACATTCAGGCGCTCGGCCTGAGCTTGTCTACCCTGGCCCTGACCATGTACGATTCTCCCAAGGTCGTACGGGCGGCCTTCCACGCCGGTGTCGATGGTTATGTGTTGAAGGATAAAGGCATTGAAGGCCTTTTTGCGGGCATCAGCGCCGTCCTGGAGGGCAATCCTTATATGGGCAGCGGTGTGAACATCAGCGACGGCCTTCCCGGCGCCAGCCAGCCGCTCCGGCAGAGGAGGTACCAGTTCAGCGACCGCTTTGTCAAAAAACACAGCCTGACCAAAAGAGAACTGGAGATACTCCACCTCATCACCCAGGCCATGAGCAACAAGGAGATCGCCCGGGAGCTCTTCATCAGCGACCAGACTGTGAGCGTTCACCGCAAGAACATTATGCGGAAACTGGGAGTAAGCAATACGGCGGGCCTGGTGAAGATCGCTTATGATAATAGCCTGGTCTGAGGCCCATATACCTATTGATTTTGGAAAAATATTAAAAATACCTCCTTGAGGGTATGCGTAGTTTATAAAGTTATTTTATATTTGTGGCTGTTACAATGGAACTGTTTTCGAAATTACACAGTGCTATCTACGAAATTTGGTATGGTTTCACCATTGCGCCAACACGTATCAGTAAGACAAGAACCTAACGCTACTCAGTTCGCTTTGCTCCTTTTGTGCGAAATTTTAAAATAGATCCCATGAACGAAAAAATGTACACCGCTAAAATGGTTACCGTGTATCTTCTTTCCTGTGATATATCATCCCTAAGTTCAGAATTAGCCATACATTATTGATAAACACTAAGCCTTTTCCGTGATGTTAGCGGGAGAGGATGCTTTTTTTTACCCCATTGGCCAAGATGATAAAATGAGCCACGCGCCATGAAACCGTCACGGCGTATTGATTTGACATCGAGGGAAAATTTTGACTAAGACGACGACGACCTTTAAATAATGCAGCTAACGGCGCTTGCCTTTCCGGCACCAGCGTTGTGTAGCGCTAAGAATATTTTTTTGACCTAATTCTTATTTACCTAATTCTTAAAACAAATTGTGATCTTATGGAAAGAACGAAATTTACCTTCGCTTCTCCCTCCAACTGGTTCAGCATGATCGCCCTGGTGTTCGTGTTCGGCCTGGTAGGATTGCAGCAAGCCACGGCGCAGTTTCTGACAGTATCAGATGCGTCGGGTGGCACGCCGCCCTCCCCGCTGAATATCGCACCGCCGGAAGGCGATTGTGGGATGAACCTGCAATGGGCTGTTGCAGCCCTGGATTTCCAAGGCGTACCTACGGTTACGGCTACCATCTCCAACCCGAACCTCGGGGTGTTCCCCTCGGCTTCGCTGGTGCTGGCGCAGAACAACCTGACGCAGGTGACCTACGCCCTGTACATCAATGCCGCTATCGGTACCAACACCGTAACGGTAACTTCCAACGGCCCCTCGGGCACGGTACAGCAAACCTTCGTGATCGTCCTGGACGACCAGCGCGTACCGGAGATCTATGCTCCGAACACGATCACCCTGGAAGTACCCGCCTGCGATGCCGACGGCATGGTGCCCCTGAACTACAGCTACGCTGTTGTTGACGACTGCGACATCCAGCCGAGCGTTAGTGTGACAGGCCCGGCCAGCGGTACGCTGGTAGGCGCCAACACGACGGTGGTGATCACCGCTACGGATGATGACGGCAACCAAAGCAGCCGCACGATCAACGTAGTGGTGAACGTGCAGCCGGACAACGACCCGATCGTTGACGTATCCGGCAACGGCCAGTTCTCTGTGCCTGCCTGCGAAGACAACGTGTTCGTGATCTTCTCCGGTACCATCATCGACTGTAACATTTCTGCGACTTCCAACCTGACGGGCCAGATCGCCATTGCCGGCGCTGCTTTGACGGTGACCTACATCGACGAAGAAGACGGCTTTGCCTATTTCGAAGCTACGGGCAACCTGACGCCGAACAGCTACCTGATCTTCACCACCTATGGTGGCGTAACGGTAGACCACCTGGTGACTGTTGAGCAGGATGCTCCTCAGCCGCCGGATGTGCACATGCCTGGCAACCTGACCTTCACGCTGCCGCAGTGTACCAACGCAATGGACGCTCGTTGGGCAGTGACCATCACCGACGAGTGCGACCCTGCGATCGTAGGCGCAACGTTCCAGCTGAACGGCGCAACGATCACGCCGGTCGTTACCAACACGGCTGACGGCTATTTCGAATTCCTTACGCCGATCACGCCGGCATCTGACGGCGCAGTGATCACGGCTTCCTACACGGACGGCGATAACCTGACGACTTCGGTCGACGCTACGCTGCACGTTGTAAGCCAGCCCGACACCTGGGCCCCGATCGTTGTTTATCCTTCTCAGGACATCAACGTAGAGCTGGACCCCTGCGATGTAGACCCCGCGATCATTTTCTTTGAAGTAACGGCAACGGACAACTGCGACGGCGACCTGACCCCCACGGTGACGATTGCTCCGCCTGCAGCTGGCGCTGTTATTTTCCCGAGCGCCGGTGGCGACACCTATGGCGTTGCTGCTTACCCTGGCCAGTACCAGATCCTGATCGAGGTGACGGATGCCGCCGGCAACCTGCGCCAGGAAGACTTCTTCATCGTGGTAACGCAAGACCCTGCACCGCCGACGAACCTGGCGTGCAACGACGAAGTGAACGTAACGCTTGATGCGAACTGCCAGCGCCTGATCACTGCTGATATGGTACTGGAAGGCTCGTTCGGCTGTGCCGACGAAAGCGACTTCTTCGTAAATATCGTCAACGACGACGACCCGACGAACGGCAACATCCTGGACGGCTGTGGCCAGTTCATCTATGATGTAAGCTACATCGGCCCGACGCTGACTGGCCCTGGCCAGAGCGGCACGTCGGTACAGCAGTTCAGCAGCACTGGCTTCACTGGCCCGTTCGCCGAAGCGAACTGGACGGTAGACGAGAACATCGGCAACGGTGGCACCGGCGCGATAGCTGACGTAAGCTTCACCACGACGGCGATGACGATCCAGACGCTGACGTCGAACTATGCTCTTGCTTCGATCATCATCCCGAATGATGGCCACCTGAGCTTCAGCTGGACGTACAACGGAGCAGACCCGAACTTCGACTTCTTCATTTTCGACCTGAACGGCAACAACCTCATCAACGTGACGAACGCTGCTGCCGGTACGTTCGACCAGGACGTAGAAGCCGGCTGGCTGCTGCTGTTCGAAGTGAACGACGACGACCTGCTGCCGATCGGCACGGCTACGCCGAGCACTGCTGTGATCAGCAACTTCGCTTTCAACTACCAGGTAGTGGTGAATGGCGACCCGATCTGGCCGTACTTCAACTGGGAACCGTGCTGGGGTTACATCAATGGCGAAGACAAGACTGCTCCCATCCTGGACTGCCCGGATAACACGAACCAGGCTTGCTTCTCGCCGCAACAGCAGAACTTCACGGGCTCTATCGCCACGACCGACCCGTCGATCAACACGGCGAACTACTCCTGCTTCCAGCAGTTCAACGCTCCTGGCAACGGCCCGCACTACTACGACCTGCACTACTTCCAGGTCAATACGGAAGACTACTATACGTTTGTGATCGTACCGACGGGTGGCTGGGCAGCCGACCTGGCTCTGTACCAGGGCAGCTTCAACCAAAGCAACCCGTGCGAAAATATCCTGGGCTTTGCCGATGTATCGGTAACCTACTCTGGTGTAACGCTTCCTGGCGCACCTGAGCTTGCCACGACGCTACCGCTGCGCCCGTACGAAGACTACTACATGTTCGTTACGACGGACAACGCAGCAGCCACCGGCGACTACGTGATCTACGTATTCAGCCAGAACGGCGGGCTGGTAGGCCAGTGGGTAACGACGACGACGACCAACCCGATCAGCTGGGATGTGACGACGACGACGACGTTCAACCCGCGTCCTGTAGCACCGTTCCCTGGTGTACTGTGCTTCGACCTGATCTGTGACGACCTGGATTGGCTGCTGAACAACCCGGCATCGCTGCCGCTGGTAGGCCAACCGGTAGCTACGGACAACTGTACCGTACCTACGGTAACGTTCACGGACACGTATGTAACGCCTGGCGACTGCGCGCCGACGACGCTGACGCGTAAGTTCAAGGCTACGGATAGCAAAGGCAACAGCAGCGTCTGCTCGCAGATCATCACGATCCGCAAAGCAGCCCTGGATGACATCCAGTTCCCGCCGCTGACGGTGCCGATCGAGTGCGACGAAGACTACATCACGCTGGCGAATGGCAACCCGTCTCCTGAGACGACCGGCTGGCCGTTCCTGTTCACTGCTCAGGGCATCATCACGCTGAATGACGACTACTGCAACGTAGGCGCAGCATTCGAAGACGGCCCGCGGATCTCTGTATGCGACGGCGCATACAAGTTCGTGCGTACGTGGACGGTTCTTGACTGGTGTGTATCTGCATCGTTCCCGAACGCGATCACGTACGACCAGGTGATCAAGGTAGGCGACTTCACGCCGCCGAGCGTAGACTGCCCGCTGGTAGACTACGGCTGGGGCCCGCAAGAGCCGGTATACTCGACCAGCCCATTCGGCTGCACGGCCAGCTTCACGGTTCCGCTGCCTGACGTATCGGACAACTGTTCGAGCTGGGAAGTACTGTCAGAGATCGTAACGGAAGTAGAGGTAGAAGACTACAACCAATACGGCATCCTGGTAGGCACGCATATTGACACTGTGGTAGTACGCACGATCCCCTGGAACGCCCCGACGCGCGTTGTGAGCGGCATTCCTGTAGGCCAGCACTACTTCCGCTATACGGTAGAGGACGACTGCGGGAACAAAGTGGTAACGTACTGCAAGTTCTACGTAGAAGACCAGATCGAGCCGGTAGCGACCTGTGATGATAACCTTCATGTATCGATCGGCGGCGGCGACTTTGCGCGCATCTTTGCCACAGATATCGACGAAGGCAGCTGGGATAACTGCGAGATCGACCGTATCGAAGTACGGCGTAACAAGTTCGACCCGATCAACTACACCTGCGGCACGGCCTTCTCGGCCTGGGGCCCGTATGTGGACTTCTTCTGCTGCGACGTAGGCGTGACGGTAACGATCGAACTGCGCGTAATCGACAAATCCGGCAATATTAACACGTGCTGGCTGGACATCGTACCGGAAGAGAAGGTACGGCCGTACTGCTATGCACCGCACAACACGAATATCGACTGCGACGACCTGCCGTATGACTTCGACGCTACGGATATCGACCAACTGCAGGCCCTGTTCGGCGCACCGAGCGCAGACGACAACTGCGAAGCTACGGCATCTGAACTGCCGCCGGCGCCGAACCTGGAATGCGGCTTCGGCACGATCATCCGCCGTTTCCGTGCAGTGGACATCCACGGCAACCAGAGCAACAACTTCTGCCAGCAGGTAGTAACGATCAACGAAGTACACAACTACGAGATCAAGTTCCCGAAAGATGCTTCTGAGATCTGCGGCGCGCCGAGCCCGGACAGCGTAGAGGTAGAAGAGATCGGCTGCGACCTGTTGGCCATCAGCCATACGGATGAGTTCTTCAGCGCCTCCGGCGATGAGTGCTACAAGATCTTCCGTACGTGGAAAGTCGTCAACTGGTGCCAGTATGACGGCGAAAGCGACCCCTTCATCGTGGGCCGTGACGAAGACTGCGACAACCAGCCTGGCGATGAAGCAGTATGGGTACTGCACCGCCCGAACGGTTATACCTATATCGACCGTGACAACGACGAGACGGAACCGAACAACGTACCGCTGGCCTTCCAGAACATCTGCTGGGGTATCGACGACTTCTGGCGCAAGGTGGACGAAGACCACCCGGGCTTCTACCAGTACCTGCAGCTCATCAAGGTATACGACAACATCGACCCGAAGATCATCTTCACGCAGCCTGACGACTTCTGCAGCTATGACAACGTCAACTGCACAGGCCTGGTGACGTATCCGTTCGAGATCGATGAGAACTGTACGCCTGACGACCTGACCATCAAGGTATTCCTGGATGCCAACGCAGACGGCACGATCGATGCCGACCTGACGAACACTGGCGCGTTGAGCGGCACGTACCCGAACTACACGATCACGGGCAACTTCCCGATCGGCTGCCATGCATTCGAAGTACACGTAGAAGATGGCTGCGGCAATGCCGATGCTGAACTGCTGCCGTTCTGCGTAGTAGACTGCAAGCCGCCTGCACCGACGTGCATCAATGGCCTGGCCATTGAACTGATGCCGTTCGACAGCGATGGCGACGGTACGCCTGACACGGGCCAGACGGCGATCTGGGCATCTGACTTCATCGTCAGCCCGATGACGGATTGCACGGGCCCTGTGAAGTACTCGATCAACCGCAGCGGCGACCCCGCTGACCCGAGTGTGACCGGCCTGACGCTGACGTGCGCCGACACGGGCACGCTGGTGGTAGAGATCTGGGCATGGGATGGCGCTGGCAACGGCGACTTCTGTGAGACCTACATCCTTGTACAGGATAACCTGTTCGACCTGTGCGGTGGCGCTCAACTGCTGGCCGTATCGGGCGCCGTATCTACGGAGACGAACAATGCAGTAGAAGACGTACAGGTGAGCCTGTCTGGCCAGGGTTCTGCTTCGATGATGACCAATTCGAACGGCGCCTACGCATTCAGCAACCTGCAGGAAGGCTACGACTATACGGTGACGCCGCAACGCGATGGCGACTACCTGAACGGCGTCTCCACGTTTGACCTGGTACTGATCAGCAAGCACATCCTTGGTGTGCAGCCGCTGAACAGTGCGTACAAGATGATCGCAGCAGACGTGAACAACTCCGAATCGATCACGACCCTCGACCTGATCCAGCTGCGCAAGCTGATCCTGTCGATCGACACCGAGTTCACGAACAATACGAGCTGGCGCTTCGTCGAGCGTTCTTATGTCTTCCCGAACCCGGCCAACCCCTGGTTTGAAGACTTCCCCGAAGTGGTGAACATCAACAACCTGCCGGCAACGGGCATCAGCAGCGCTGACTTCGTAGCCGTTAAGATCGGTGATGTGAACCTGGACGCTGAGACGAACAGCTTCATGTCTGTAGAACAGCGCGATATCGTAGGCGCGTTTGCCTTCCAGGTAGCTGACGAAGCTGTCAAGGCAGGCAATGAGTACACGGTAAGCTTTGCTGCCGGCAGTGCAGACGTAGACGGCTATCAGGGCACGCTGACGTTCGACAACGCAGCCCTGGAACTGGTAGACGTTATCAACGGCGTGGCTACGGAAGAGAACTTCGGCCTGACGCGCCTCAGCGAAGGCGCTATCGCCACGAGCTGGAACGGCAAAGTGGAAGCTGGCCAGAACCTGTTCAGCCTGGTATTCCGCGCTAAGACGGACGGCCAGTTGAGCGAGCTGCTGAGCATCAGCAACCGCGTGACGAAGGCGGAAGCCTACAACCGCGCCGGCGAATACATGGATGTAGCCATCCAGTTCAGCACGGGCACGGTAGTATCTGCCGGCTTCGAGCTGTACCAGAACACGCCGAACCCCTTCAAGGGTGAGACGGCTATCGGCTTCAACCTGCCTGCAGACGCACAGGTGACGATGACGATCAGCGATGTAACGGGTAAAGTGGTTAAGCTTGTCCGCGTAGACGGCGTTAAAGGTTACAACCGCGTGGTTGTAAGCAGCAACGGCCTGCCGGCTGGCGTACTGACGTACACCGTTTCGACGGCTGATTTCACGGCTACCAAGAAGATGGTTATTGTAGAATAATCATAGAAAATAGATAGGAGTGGCTCCTGATGGGGCCACTCCATCTTTTTTTTTTGCCCAGTGCAAAAAATATTCTTTTAGGGCTGCCTTTCCTTTATATACTTTTTTTGGTACCTTGGCAGCCAATTGGAGTTAATAATCCCATGATCCCATGATACTAAACACTTACACTGTAAGGGTAGCCCTGGCAGTTGCGCTTTTGGCTTTACTTCCTACCTTTTCCAAAGCGCAGGTTACCATTCTTTCCACCAGCCATATCGTTCAACCTGACGAAGCATTCACAGTCGATATCAAAGGCGTGGATTTTGAAAATATTCTTGCCTGCCAGTTCAGCGTATCCTGGGATTCCACGGCGTTTCAATTTTTGGGCACGGAAAACCTCAATGCGGCTTTTCTGGACTATCCGCTGGAGCATTTTGGCAGCCCGATAATGGGGCAGCTCGGTTTTTCCTGGCTCGACTTCTCACTAGCAGGGATTACGCTGGAGGACAGCACAACCTTGTTCTCCCTAAAATTTAAAACCATCGAGGAGTACAGCGGTGACTATACCGTTGGTTTCGGCAATTTCCCCACGGCAGTGGAGGTGGCAGACACCGCTGAGACCGTCCTGAATGTAGAATTCCACGAAGGCACCATTACTATTGACGGAATAAGTGGCCTTTTTACCCGTAACGCGTCTGATTGGGTACAACTTCGTTGTGCTCCCAACCCATTTCACCAACAGACGCAGGTGCAGCTCGATTTTCTGCGCCCTTCAACGGTGAGCATCAGTGTGAGTGCTCCGGACGGGCGGCCACTTTTTAGCCGGCAGGGCTTTTTCCCGGCAGGGCCGGCAACGCTTGATCTATCTAAGGACATCTTCTCCCAGGCGGGAGTATATTTATTAAAGATACAATCTAAGGACTTCCTGATCACGCAAAAACTAATTGCTTTATAAACCGGACTTTATTCATTCGTTTAACATCCCAAATTCCGAACACGATGGATAAAATTTTTACTAGCCTTATGATTGGGCTGCTTTGCTGTGTATGGCAGCTTTCGGCCCAGCAACCCACCTTTACGATTACACCACAGACGGCCAATGCACAGGTCAACGACGTGATCGAGTTTGATGTGGAAGTCAGCAACTTCAATCAGCTCATCACCTTCCAGTACGGCATCAACTGGAACCCAGCTATTCTGGAGTTTGTGGATATTTCCTATGTGAACAGCGACGCGGCCTCCGGTTTTCCGGGCCTGACTGCGGGTAACAACGGTTCTTTCAGCGTGCCGGGCGGCAACGTGCCTGCCGGCCAGCTGGGCGTTTCCTGGTTCCATCCCAGTTTTTCGTGCATCACGAGGCCCAATGGCACCGTTGCCTTCTCTTTCCGCTTACGGGCCAAAGCGAACGGTACTTCTATGGTGTCCTTTGCCGCTCCGCCGGTGCCTTCCATCGAAGTGCTGAACTGCAGCTTTGTGGACGTGGAGCTGAACCCCGCCAATGCTACCGTAACGGTAGGCGGCGGTACGGCCACGCCCACAGTAGGGTTCTCTTTGGGCAACGGCGTGGTACAGATGGGCGAGCAGGTATGCCTGGATGTGAAAGTAACCGATTTTACGGACATCAAGAGCGTGCAGCTGAGCATCAACTACAATGCCAGCAATCTGCAGTTCGCTTCCATACAAGGCCTGAACCTCAGTGGCCTGCAACAAAGCAACTTCAATACTGCCACGCCCGGCCAGATCACCCTGAACTGGTCAACTACCAACGCCAACGGGATAACCGTACCCAGCCAGGCCACCATCTTCAGGGTGTGCTTCAATGCCCTGCAGGTGGGTAATACACCGGTGACGTTCAGCAATACGCCATTGGCGATCAGCGTCAAGGACAAGAACAACGCCGATGTCACCTTTAATGGCCAGAACGGCTCGGTAACGGTTAACCCCGTAAACAACAATACGGACTTCCTGCTCACCATTGCCGACGCTACCGTAGATAACGGCGATAGCTTCTGCGTACCGGTTACGGCCCAGAATTTTACCGATGTGGTCGGCATGGCCTTTACCATCAACTACGACCCCACCAAGTTGCAGTTTCAGCAGGTGCAGAACCTGAACGCGTCATTGCCCGGCTTCACAATCGACGGCAATTTCGGTACGCCCAACTCGGGCCTGAGCCCAGGATTTGTAACGGTCAACTACTTCAACCTCAGCCTGGATGGCATTACGCTACCCAACGATGCGGTGCTGTTCGAGCTGTGTTTCGTGGCTACCGGCGGCGGTGGCTCTACGACGGACATCTCCTTCTCCAGCGCCATCACGGCCATAGAAATATCGGACAGCAACCAGGATGTCATTCCCTTTAACGGGGAAGAAGGCACGATCACGGTCAACGGCACCTTCGACGGTTTCCGGCTGACCGTAGAGGACATAAACGTTGCGGCCAACGAGCAGTTTTGCGTAGAGGTGACTACCGAGAACTTCACGGATGTAGTGGGTATGGCCTTCACGATGAACTACAATGCTTCGCACCTGCAGTTTATGTCGGTATCAAACCTGAATCCGAACCTGCCGGGCTTTTCCGTAGACGGCAACTTCGGCACGCCCAACTCGGGGCTGAACCCCGGTTTTATTACCGTCAACTATTTCAACCTCAGCCTGGAGGGCATCGATCTGCCCAACAACTCGGTGTTGTTCGAGCTCTGCTTCCAGGCCATCGGTGCGGACGCCACCTGTTCGGATATCACCTTTACCAGCGATATCACGTCCATTGAAATATCGGACAGCAACCAGGACATCATTCCCTTCAACAGCCAGACGGGCACCATCTGCATTGGCGATGTAAACCCCAACCAGGTCAACTTCAGCATCGATGGGGTATCGGTCGACCTCGGGCAGGATTTCTGCCTGGGTGTGCGGGCCGACAACTTCCTGGATGTGCAGAATATGTCGTTCACCATCGAATACGATGAAACGCAGCTGGATCTTCAGAGTGTGACCAACCTCAACGGCAACCTGATGGGCTTCACCATCGGCGGTTCCTTTGATACCTCCACTCCGGGTATCATTTCCGTCAGTTGGGATGGCGCCTCCGGGGTGACGCTGCCCAACGATGCCAAGCTATTCGATATCTGCTTCAGCCCGATAGGGCAGGACGGCACCTGTTCGGACGTGGTGTTCTCCAGCAGCCCCACGCCTATCGAGTTGCTCAACAGCAACCAGGAAAACCTAACCTTTAACGGAGAGCCCGGCACCGTATGCATCAACCCGGCATTCGATGGCTTCCTGCTGACCATACAGGACAAGGTGGTCGAACCGGGCCAGCAGTTCTGCGTGCCGGTGACGGTGCTGAACTTTGAAGATGTGGTGGGCCTGGCCTTCACGATCAACTACAATACCAGCCAGCTGCAGTTCCAGCAGGTGACGAACCTGAACCCGAACCTGCCTACCTTTGATGTAAGTGCAAACTTCGGCAACCCCTCACCCGGGTTTATTACGATGAATTATTTTAATCCGAGTCTCGCGGGGATAAACCTGCCCAATGGCGCGGTCTTATTTGAGATCTGCTTCACGGCCATCGGTGCGGACGGACAGACGTCGGATATCACTTTCTCCAGTGCGATCACGCCTATAGAGGTTTCGGACAGCAACCAGGAGATCATTCCTTTCAACGGCGAAGAAGGCACCATACAGATCTCGGCTATCCAGCCTCCGGCTATCGGCACGCCGACGATCACAAATGTCAACTGTTTCGGCCAGATGACCGGCGCGATCAGCGTGTCGGCCAGCGGCGGCGCCGGCGGGCCGTTCATTTACAACTGGACGGGCCCCAGCGGTTATACCGGCACGGGTTCGCCGATCAGCAACCTTCGGGCAGGCACATACAACCTGACGGTAACGGACCAGGGTTCGGGCCTGACGTCTACGGCATCGTATAATGTGACGCAGCCGGCGGCGGCAGTCTCTGTTACTGCTGTGCCTATGGCGCCTTCATGCAATGGCGGCTCCGACGGTTCCATCCAGCTTACCGTTAGCGGCGGCACGCCGGGCTATACCTTCGCCTGGACGGGGGGCATCCCTGCCGGCACCGAAGACCCCACGCTCCTGACGGCGGGCTCGTATACCGTAACAGTAACGGACTCGCGGGGCTGTACGCAGACGCAAACGGCTACCGTGCCGGCCGGCACGGGTTCGCCCATCAATATTATAGGCGCTGTCAATAATGTGGCCTGCTTTGGCGAGAACACAGGCTCCATCACGCTGACCGTTACGGGAGCGCAGGGCGGTGTGACCTATAACTGGACGCCGAGTACCTTAAGCGGAGGCGCCCCTGGTGGGTTACCCGCCGGCACCTACTCGGTGACGGTGTACGACGACGGCGGTTGTTCGCGCACGCAGAGTTTCACCATTACGGGCCCGGCAACGGCCCTGGCGGTGCAGTCCATCACCCCGACGCCGATCATGAACGTGAACGACGGTGCGGTGAACCTCACTGTAACGGGTGGCCAGAGCCCTTATACCTATCAATGGACGGGCCCCAACAACTTTTCGGCCGCCACAGAAGATATTTCCAGCCTGAACACTCCGGGCCAGTACTGTGTGACCGTGACGGATGGCCGCGGCTGCCAGCGCACGGCCTGCGCTATGGTGATCAGGCCCCTGCGCATTGCCAGTGCCAACATTACGGATGTCTGCTTTGGCGAGTCGGATGGCTCCATCAGCGTCGTGGTGGCCGGTGGGCAACCGCCTTATGGCTACAACTGGAGTGTGCCCACCTCCTCGGGCCCTGGTTTGGTCAACCTGCCCGGCGGTACTTACTTCCTGACCGTTACGGACAGCAACAACGAGCAGATCACCGTAGATTTCGAAGTGGAGGAATCGCCGGAGATCGTGTTGGCCACGACATTCGTACCGGTGATGAACAATGCCGGCAACTGCAACGGCTCCATCAACCTGAACGCTACCGGCGGCACCGGCCAGTTGACGTACAACTGGGATTCAGGCCAGACGACGGGCGCCATCTCCAACCTGTGCGTGGACACCTACTGCGTTACGATCACGGATGCGATGGGTTGTAGCAAAGACACCTGTTTCAACATGTTCTTCGCCAACCCGCTGCTGGCGCCGACGGTTTCCGCTACCAGCACCAAATGCTGGGATACGGAAGACGGCTCCATCGCCATCAATATCAACGGCGGCATTCCGCCTTTCACCATCCAGCTTACGGACCAGGGCGGCACTGCTCTGCCTTCCGTGATGACCGGCAACAGCAGTTATACGGTAAATAACCTGCCTGCGGGTACTTATACGGTAATGGTCACCGATATGCTGGGTGCTTCGCAGTCGGTACCGGGCATCGCGGTCACCAGCCCGAATATCCTGGCCGCTACCTTTGCCGACTATCGCCATGCGGCCTTTGGCCAGTGCAACGGCATGATACAGCTGAACGTGAGCGGCGGTACGGCGGGTTACACCGTCAACTGGAACAACGGCGGCGGTATGGGCATGACGGTGAACAACCTTTGCGGCGACCATTACTACAAGGCGACGATCACCGATGCCAACGGCTGTTCGATCACCATGGTAGATTCGCTGCTCATCAATATCTTCGACGTAGAAGTAGCTTCGGTGACGGGCCCTGCCTGCCCCGAAGATGCTGAAGGCACGGTCGAGCTGGACGTTACCGGCGGCGACCCGGGTTATACCTATCTGTGGATGAACCAGAGCGGTAATACCGTATCGCAGGTAGAAGACCCGACGGGCCTCTTGCCGGGCGTGTATACGGCGATGGTATCCGAGCCGTCGGGCAACGTCTGGACGCAGCAGGTCACCATTAATGCCACCTCGCAGCTGGCGGTGACGACGGCCGTAGAATCCAATTACGGTGGCTACGACGTCAGCTGCTTTGATGCTGCCGACGGCCAGGTACGTGCTACGGCAACGGGCAGCACCGGTTACCTCTACGAGTGGTTACGCACCAGCGACAATATGCTGGTGGGCACCGGCGCTGTACTGACGGGCGCTACGGCCGGCACATACCAGCTTCAGGTCTCCGACGGCAACGGCTGTTTCGTACTGGACGAGGTCACGCTGGATGCGCCTACTCAGCTCGTTATCAACGGCAACGTCAAGAACATCACCTGTAACGGCGGTGAGGACGGCAGCATTTCGGTGAATGCCAGCGGCGGCATCCCCGGCTTCGGTTACAGCTACGAATGGAGCAACGGAGAATTTGACAACCGCCTGACCCTCCTGCGCGGCGGCGATTATACGGTAACCGTTGTGGATGCCAACAATTGCCAGACAGAAGCTACGTACACGGTCGTCGATCCGGCCCCGATCACCATTACGTTCAATATGGAGCCGGCAACCGACGGCTGTAACGGTACGGTGCAGGCTGTTGTGGCAGGCGGAACGGAACCGTTCCAGTACAACTGGGCCAATATCGACGGGGTCCTTAACGAGAGCTTCGTCGCTAACCTTTGTCCTGGCGACTATTACCTGCAGGTGACCGATGCCAACCGCTGTATGTCGAGCCTGACGACGGTGACGGTTCAGGACCGCCGTTTCCCCTGCCTGGAGGAACGCGTCGTGATCACGCCTGACGGCAACGGCACCAACGACCAGTTCATCATTTTCTGCGTGGGCGACTATCCGAACAACCACCTGCAGATCTACAACCGCTGGGGCCAGCTGGTCTTCGAGACTGACAACTACGACAACAGCTGGGAGGGCACTACGCCTGACGGCCAACCGCTGCCGGAAGGCCCCTACTATTACATCCTGGAATACACCGACCCCGACGGCAAGCTGATCCAGCAACAAGGGTCGATGACCATTCTGCGCAGTGATAATTAAACGGGATTGAGCCGGCGCCCGCTTAGGGCGTGGCGCCGGCGCTTCCATAACCACTTTTCCCAAATCCAATAACCGATTTCGACGATGAAAAAAATACTTTTACTCCTCGCTTTTTTCGCTATATGCCAGCTGGCATCAGCCCAGGATGAAGCTATCTTCTCCCACTATATCATTACGCCGGTACTGATCAACCCTGCTGCTGCCGGTTTTAATGACGCCCATCAGATACAGCTCAACGCCCGTGCCCAGTGGACGGGTTTTGTGGATGCGCCGAAGACCTACTCTGCTCAGTACAACGGGCCGCTCGGCAATAATTTCGGCCTCGGCGTAGGCGTGCTCACGGAGACGGCCGCGCAGATGAACCGTACGCGCGCCCACCTGAACTATGCCTTCCGTTTCAACATCGGCGAAATGGTGAAACTGTCGGCCGGTTTCTCGACGGAATATCAGCAGATCCGCCTGGATAACGATGTCATCAGCGGTGTCTTCTTTCAGGAAGGCGACCAGGTCGTAGAAGACTTCATGGATGGCAAGGGCGTTTTCGACGCGTCTATCGGGCTGTTCAGTTCTTTCAACGATAATACGCGGGTGGGGCTTTCCTTCACCAACCTGGTCCGCTCCCGCCTGTCCAACGTGTCGAATGCCAACGAGTCGATCCTGAAGTATTACATCTTTTACGCCAGCCACAAGCTGTACGTCGACGACCTCAACTTCGTAATGGAGCCTTCGATATTGATCCGCAACGTGAAAGACGTCCCTTCTCAGGTAGACATCAACCTCAAGGCCAGCTTCCTGGATGAGTCGCTGACGGCGGGCCTGTCGTACCGCTCGCTGGGTGCTCTGGGCATACTGCTGGGCACCAAGCTATCCAACTTTGAACTGTATTACTCCTACGACCTGTTCTTCCAGGACTTCCAGCGTTACAACGATGGTTCCCACGAAGTGACCGTAGCGATGAGCTTTGCCCGCAATGCCAATAAGCAACTGGCAGGCAAGCGTTATTGATAAAAGGGCCCGGTAAGTAAGCTGTAGGTACGGTTTACTTTTCGGAAGAAATTTAGATGTCCTTTTATAATTGGTTTTTGGGATGGCCTCTCCCCGTTTTCGGGGGGAGGTTTTTTTGTGCCGCACAAATTGGCACGGTATTTGGCTATGTAGTAATAGAGAAAACACACAGTAACAAATACAAACAGACGAACGGCATACTATGAGAAGTCCGGGTTGAAGGGCATCAAACTACACCTTCACCAGCTACCAGCCGGGAAAGCAGGCAAGCGCCTCAAAGGCTCAGCCTGCTTTCCCGGTGGCAGTGCTTTCCGCTTTCCAATGGCGCAACGCCATTCCTTCCACTGGGCTTCCCTCGTTGTTTTGTGATACGTACCGGCTGATGTTCCCACTGCCTTCGGGCCCGGGGCCATCGCGTGCCTGACTACCTGAATTTTGATGTAGTTACATGTATATGCCTGGCACTTCCTCCCCTGTCAAACGGCAGGGGAGGAACCGGGCCTTTGTCCCGGAAAGGGCGCAGTTGCTGCATCAAAAGTGTGAAAAATGATGGGATCGGGTGTTAAAAATGTAACCTTTTGGCCCACTTCCCGTAGAAAAGACAGAACCCGCAACAGCTATCCCCCCTCCCTGTTCGGCTTTCTGCAGAATCAGACGAAAAGATCTATAAAAGCTAAGGCGATTGGATTGTATGTGATTCACAAGAACCGTTTTCAAGTGTATACTTAAATCGGTTTTTGGGATGGCCTCTCTCCTCACACGAGGAGGGGGGCTTTTTTTTTGGGGGTTAACTCACCCCCTAATGCCGCCAACTTAGCCGTTGGGCGGGTGACTGGGAGAGGGAGTGAAGAGGTGATATCCCCTGGTTCCCCACTTCTCTCAGTCTTTTCTCTTAGCAACCATTTTTGGCACGCTTTTGGTTTAGTATAAAATGATCGCGCCTGAAAGCAGGCTACAGCCAAAAAAATTGGCACGATATTTTGTAATAGTAAGATATGAGAGGTAAACAATAAATAAGTTCTCCATTAAAAGATCAAACAATACGTGTGAGGAGCATGAGAGCTTGTTTGGAGGCCAGCCTTTGAGCTGCAAAGGCTGGCCTCCAAACAAGCTCTGAGTAGGCATGCTATGAGAAAACGCCCGGCTTCGGCCGGAATGCCTACCGTTGGGCAGTGAGCCAACTGCCGAGTTCCCATTTGTTCTGGTTACTTTTTTCTTACCCCCTGCCGCGCCGGAAAAGGCCTGCCTGTGTGGTTGGCGCACCCGGTGTCGAAACATCATTACCCCCATCTATTGTACCCATCCGGGCAGCCGCGTGGGCCTTTAATGGCCGCGCAGGTAGCTGGGCGCGCTGTGCCCGGCCTGGAAGAGTATTGTGTAACGTATTGTAAATCAAAACCATATTTCTTCATTATCAACTACATCAAGTAATGAAACACTTAACAAACATCTATCGAGAAAACAGAAAAGTGGCGCCGGAAAGGAGCGCCCTGAACCGGATGTTCCAACTGGCCTTCTTTGTGCTGCTGAACATCCTTTCTTTCAATCAGCTTTCGGCCCAATGCAGCCTGGCCTGTAATGGAGGCGATCCTAACAATCCGCTTCCGGCTTACGTCGATTCGGACTGCGCGGTTACCTTAGATAAGGATAACCTGCTGGAAGTGCCCGGCCTTTGCCCCGGCGACAAGGCCATAACGGTGCGTGATACCATGAACAACGTCATTATCACAGGCACCAACACGGTGATCTTTGATGCCGAACCCTACTATGGGCAAGTGCTGAGCGTGACCATCGCCAATGAGGATCCGGCGGTTTTCTGTAACAGCTATATCACCCTGGTGGATACGCTGGCGCCGAGCATCGACTGTGTTGCGGATACGATCAGCTGCCTGGCGGATACCAGTGTAGCGTCCCTGGGGTATCCCCTGGTTTTTGACAACTGCCCCGATAATATATTGCTTACTCATTCCGATACTGTATACCTCTATGGATGCGATAGTACCGATTTCCGTGCATTGGTCGAACGGACCTGGATAGCTGAAGATTTTTCCGGCAACAGGGATACCTGTGTCCAGCCGATACTGGTACGCCGCCCGCAGCTGCAGGATATCGTATTTCCTGCCGATACCGTTCTGGCCTGTGATGGTTCGGCGCCCGATATCTCCGTCACCGGCCGCCCGAACTTGTATGGCCTGTCTGTTCTAAATGGCAATGGATGCAGCCTGCTGATCACTTCTGAAGATGACACGGTGAGTACTTGCGGTAATATCGAATATGCCATCCTCCGCAACTGGAGGGTGCTGGAAACCTGTTCGGGCCTATCGGTGGAACACGAACAGCTGATCGAAGTAGTAGATACTGTTGCCCCTCAGATCATCTGCCCTGCTCCCGTAACCGTGGGCACGATCGACAGCTATTGCCACGCTACTGTGAACCTGCCTTCTCCGACTGTAGTGGACAACTGTGATCCGGAAGCCAGCTTTTTCCTCAGCACCTCCTATGGCGCTGTAGGCACCGGCCCGCACCTGTTCGTACCTGTAGGAACCCATACCCTGCAATATACGGCTATCGACAACTGTGGCAATACGCGCATCTGTACCACTACCTTGAATGTAGTAGACGACGAAGCCCCGGCGGCCGTCTGCGATGAATATACGGCTGTATCGGTCCCGACGGGAGGCATCGCACTCGTTTCCGCACACATCTTTGATGAAGGAAGTAATGATAACTGCGCTTCGACCTTGTATTTCAAAGTGAAAAGGGCGACGCCTGGCGGTTGTGGCCAGGTGAACGGCGATGATTCTCCGCTCACGGGATACCAGGAATGGCTGGATGACAAGGTCGCATTTTGCTGCGAAGAGGCAGGAAGCTCGGTAGATGTCATACTGCATGTCTATGAGATCAACCCTGGCAACGGCCCGGTTGACCCCACGCGCGAACTGCCGGGAGGCAACCTGCACGGGCACTTCAATGCGTGCACGGTACATGTAGAAGTGCAGGACAAGCTTGCGCCTGTGCTGATGTGCCCCTACAACCAGGCCATAAGCTGTACAACTGATTATTCCGACCTGTCCATTTTCGGTAGCCCCATCGTGACGGACAACTGCGGTTATACGCTCGATTCGCTGGCAGCAGTGGATATAAATGGCTGCGGCGCCGGAACGATCACCCGTACTTTCCGGGCAATGGACCCCTCCGGGAATATCGGAAGCTGCGTGCAAACCATTACGATCGAAAGCGCGCCCCTCGCTATGCCCGATATCGCCTGGCCTGCCGATTATACCCTGACGGTGTGCGGCGGTTCGGCCGACCCCAATGATTTTCCCGACGGTTATAATTTCCCGGAGATCATCAACAACCCCTGTACGGACGTAGGCATTACGTATGAAGACGACCTGTTCAATATCTCGTTCCCTGCCTGCTACAAGATCCTGCGCCGCTGGACGGTCATAGACTGGTGCAATTACGATCCCGAACACCCGGAGAACGGAGGCCGTTTTACCGATGTTCAGGTGATCAAAGTGGAAGATAATGACGCTCCGGTACTCACCTGCCCCAGCAATATCGTAGCGCCGGTTTCGGCCAACTGTACGAGTGCGAACGTGACGCTTAGCCCGGTTACTGCCCTGGATTGCAACCCCAGCGTGCTGATCACCAACAATTCCCCCTACGCGAATTCCAATGGGCCCAATGCCAGCGGTTCCTACCCCCTGGGTACTACGATAGTGAAATATACTGCCAGCGACCGCTGCGGCAACCTGTCTACCTGCCAGGTTTCAGTGACGGTATCGGATCAGTCTAACCCCTCGCCGGTATGTATCGTAGGCCTGTCCGTAAACCTTCAGCTCAATAATGGCGATGGCCTGGCGATGTTGAATGCCACTGCCTTCGACGGAGGCTCTAGCGATAACTGCACCAGCAACGACGAATTGGAGTTCACGATCAGGGAAGTAGGCACCGGTACACCCGGGGTGCGCCCAACCACCACTATGCTGAGCTTCGACTGTTCCGACAGGGGCAACCACGCCATCGAGTTCTGGGCGCTTGACGAGGCAGGCAACAGTGCCTACTGCGTGACGGTAGTAGCCGTTCAGGACAACAATAACATCTGCCCGCAGCAGGTTTCCGGTATGATCGCCGGTGATATCGTGACGGAGGAAGGAGAATACGTAGAAGACGTCATGGTACAGGTGAGCAGCAATAACTCGCTGATGGCCTATACAGGCAACAACGGTTTCTTCGAGATCCTGAACATACCTTACGGCAACGATTATTCGATACTACCGCAGCGGAACACCGATCAGCTCAACGGTGTGTCGACCCTCGACCTGGTACTGATCAGTAAACACATCCTGGGGGTACAGTCGCTGGGCAGCCCTTACAAGATGATCGCTGCCGATGTCAACAAATCAGGAGGCATCTCCACGCTGGACCTGATCACACTGCGCAAGATGATCCTGGGTGTGGAAACGGCCTTCCCGAACGGCAACAAGGCATGGCGTTTCGTAGCATCCAATTACAACTTCCCGGACCCGTCGAACCCCTTTGCAACGGCCTTCCCGGAAATCCTGAACATCAACGACTTCACACAGAGTGAACTGGAAGCCAACTTCATCGCTATCAAGGTCGGAGACGTGGACAACTCCGCTACGCCGAACAGCTTCATCGGTGTAGAGCAGCGGGTCACCCGTGGCGAATTGGCCCTGCAATTGCAGGATCAGGCGGCAAAGGCAGGCGACAGGATCACGATACCCGTTACAGCTGAAGGCCTGAATGAAATTCTGGGCTATCAATTCACCTTCGGGTTCGATACCGACGCTCTGGAATTCGTAGAGCTGCAGGCAGGCGCCCTGCCCAATATCGGCCCCGATAACTTCAACCTGCAATCCGTAGCCGAAGGCTGGGCCAGCACGAGCTGGAATGCGATGGCGGTAAAGGCCGCTGCCGGAAATGTCGAACTCTTCCGCATCAGCTTCCGCGCTAAGCGCACCCTGCCCTCTCTGCTTGGGTTGCTGAACATCGTCACCGGCCCCACGGCAGCAGAAGCATACAAAGAAGAAGGCAGCCTGCTGGATGTAAACCTGCACTTCAATACAGCAGTGGCCGAGTCGAAGCCGGGCTTCGAACTCTACCAGAACCGCCCGAACCCCTTTGACGCAGAGACGGTTGTCGGTTTCCGCCTGCCCGAAGCGGGTAGCGCCAAACTGACGGTCTTCAGCCTTGCCGGGCAGGCCATCTACACCCAGTCGGCTTACTATGAGGCCGGTTACCATGAGATACACCTGAACAAAGGGATGTTACCGGTGAGCGGGCTGCTCTACTACCAACTGGAAACGGCCGATTATGCCGCCACCAGAAAGATGATCATGATGGAATAGTGCCCCTGCCGGCCCAACGATCATAATCCCACTATCGGGCGGTGGTGATTCCCCGCCGCCCACCCATAAATTTCCAAAGGCCATCTGGCCATTAGCGCCTCCGCCATTACGGCGGAGGCTTTTTTTATTTAGCTGCATGTGCAGGCTTTGTGCTGTACCCTTAACTAAAATATATTGGAGCTATTTTGTATGTATTAAATTTTTATTTTAATTTTGACGAAGGTTGTCGGAGCAATTGCTCCATCCCTTCATAAGACGCTACTGAGAAACTACCCCTTTTTACGGCAGGCGGGTATGGGCCTGTTCCTCTCCCATGAATATTCCCTTCAGCGCGATATGCGCGGCAAAATATGCATTCCCTTCGCGGCGTGCCGGGAGGCAGGTAACAGCCTGGTGAGCGGCATTCAGAACTAAAATAAGAAGCAAGCAATTTTTTTCGGTATTGGCTACTGCTAGCAATTCGGTTATAATTCCTTCGGGTAAACAACCCGGAAAAGCATTTGGGATGGCCTCTCCTCGTTCGCGGGGGGAGGTTTTTTTATCTTAGTGTATCAACAGGATATGCCGCCCGAAGGGCGTAGTATCGATAACAGCCCGGCCCGGGCTACTATCGGGCATCCACGGCTCTTAACCGAAAAAAATGGCGCAGCAGCACGAAATCGGCAAAACGGGTGAGGAATTGGCCCGGCGCTTTCTGGAAGGCGAAGGGTACCGCATCCTCGAAACCAACTGGCGTTACAGCCGGGCGGAAGTCGACCTCATTGCTATGGACGGGCAGGCGCTGGTTTTTGTGGAAGTAAAAACCAGGTCGACCGATGCTTTCGGGCGGCCGGAAGAGTTCGTCAGCTTGAAGAAACAGCGTTTGATGGCGATGGCAGCAGGTGCTTATATGGAAGCCATCGGGCACTACTGGGAAGTTCGTTTCGACGTCGTTTCCATCCTGTACCGAAGCGAAGCCGATTACGAGTTACGGCACCTCAAAGATGCTTTTTTCCCTGGGCTGGCCTGAGTGCTTGTTTGGAGGCCAGCCTTTGAGCTTTTCGCTATCAAGTCCGCCCTCCAAACAAGCTCTTAAGAATAAAGTACCCTGTCAGATGATCTTTTTCCAATAGTCTATCAGGCGGCCTCCGGGCTCACCCGGCGGCAGCAGGCTCCCCAACCTTTCCAGCAGCCTGCCTTTTTCGGGTTCCAGGAACTGGTCTCTTTGCGCTTTGCGGAACTCCTGGGCCTCACGCTTGCTCGCTTCGTCAAGCCCTTTTTCCTTCTGGCGCAGCAAGTCAATAGCGTCGCTCCAGGTTTTTAGTCCTGCCAGTTGAGACTGGACGAAGTAGACGGACAGTTCGTCGTTGCCACGGGCCTTTTTCTGTATTTCGCCGATCTTTTTTATAGCCTGTTCGAGTGTTGCCGCTTTCTCTGCATCGGGGTCGAAGATGCTGCTCACGTAATAGCTCCTGGCCTCTTCCAGTGTGGCCTCCGTCTGTTCCCGCAGGCTGAACAGGCTTTCCTTTGCCTTTTCTACTTCGATAAGGGCGGGCAGTGCTTCCATTAGCGCCATGTCGCGCGGCATTTTAATGCCGGTGGCCTGGTCCATGGCCAGCAATTCTTCCACGGCGGCATCCGCAGACTGAATGGCCTTGTCGTAAAGTTTCAGCTTCCATTCGCACAGGGCCTTCACCGTATAGGTACTGCCCAGCACGTGGTCCTTGCGCAGCTCTTCCTTTTGTTTTTCCAGCGCCTTGTTCAGGCCGGAATAGGCCATTGAATAGTACATAGTAGGGGAGGCGGAGGCACCGGCTTCCGGCTGGAAGCGAAGCTGGTTCTCCAGGTTCGCGCCCTGGTTGAAATAATCCATGGCGCTGTCGAGGTACAGCAGGTGGGTACAGCCGGAAAATAACAGTACGGCCGAGATGTAAAAAAGGGTCAGGTACTTCTTCATAAAAGGTCTGGTATTAAGGGTTGGTGTCCAGGTTTTCGAGCACATCATCCAGCATTTGGGTGAAATCTTTTTTCCACAGTAAAAAGGCTTTGCTGATGCGCGCCCGGGCCCGTTCGATGTCTTTTTTGTTGGCAGGAGTAGCTGCGACGAACATCAGGAAATAGTCCGTCACCCGGCTGACCACAGGCCCCTGCGAGAGCTGCCAGGCCACTTCTTCGTCCTGATTTTCATCGTACAGTGAAATAAAGAGCGTTTGCAGCGAGAATTCGAGCCGTAGCTGCACCGGCCCATCCGCTGTCTGGATGGTAGCCATCAATTTTCGTTGCATGTTGGCCGCTGCCAGTGCGGAGTCGATGATGCTTCTCAATACGAGGTAAGGCAGCCGTTCGGCCGGGGGGATGCATTCCAGTGCCCGGAAGATGGCTTCCAGCAACAGGAATATCTGCTCTTCGGCCTCTGCCCATCGCGGGTTTTCCAGCACGGCATCGAAGAGCACATCTGCGATCTCCAGGATCTGCTCGTTGGACAGGCGCGGTTTCCACTTGCCTTCGTTCGGCTTTTGAGCTATTGCTTTCAGCAGCTGCTCCAGGGCCAGCACGAGGAGATGCCGTGGCGGCGTTTCCTCCATGCCGAATAAGCGGTGCAGATGGGCGGCCGTGCTTTCCAGCGTCAGGCGGATGAGCTCAGGTAGCAGATCCGGGCGCTCGAGGCCCGACGCTGCCAGGGCCGACGCTACATCCCGGATGATGAGCTGAAGCGCATCTTCGTGGGCTACCAGTTCGGGGTTTTCCGACAGGACGAGCAAAGCTGCATCCACCAACTGGTTG
This sequence comes from Lewinellaceae bacterium, assembly GCA_020636255.1. GTDB lineage: Bacteria > Bacteroidota > Bacteroidia > Chitinophagales > Saprospiraceae > JACJYE01. The sequence continues at coordinate 21,168 of JACJYE010000014.1, read as the reverse complement.
GCGAGCGCTTCGTTGAACCCGCCGGAATAATCGATGCCGTTATCTTCTGAAAGGATGAGGTTCACCAGAATGAGCCCTTTCTTATTGGGGTGCCTGCTCAGCAAAACTTCCAGGGTGTAATCCATTAAGCCGAGGAGCAGGAAGGCGCGGCCTGTGGCCGTGCCGGTGTTGCCGGCGGGGAAAGTAAAGGCGAATACCAGTTCCAGCGCTCGAAGCATGATCCCCTTTTCGTGCTGGTCGCCGCCCCATTTGACCTTTTTGAGTACCTGCGGGCTGGAAGCCACGGTGCGCAGGTTGAGCTGTATGAGCTGCTCGACGGCCCCCGGCTGGAGGCGTTGTTCGACGGGAATGCCTGCCAGGGCCAGGAAAGTCGTATCCAGCACCTCTGCCAGCAGAGAGTCCTGGTTCACCTTGTCGGTTACCCACTGCGGGTACTGCACGACTTCGTCGAGCAGGCTATCGATGAGGTGTTCTGCCTGGGCGGGGCTGATGCCCGGGCGCCATTGCCCGCTGTCGTCAGTAGCGGCCAGGGCCTGCAGGATCTGCGTCAGGGCAGTGACCAGGAGGTGGCGGGGCTGCCCCTGTCCTGCCTCGATGATAAGCTGGGCATTGAGCGCGGTATTTTCGAGCACGAGCTGGACGAGCCGTGGCAGCAGTGCCGGTTGTTTGAGCCTGGCGCTGTCGAGGGCTCCGGCCACGCCTGCCAGGATGTTGCGCACGGCTTCCGGCTTGGCCAGCAGGGCTGGCTGGCTGGCCATGGCCTGCAGCGCGGCATCGACGAGTTGATCGGCCAGTTGGGGGTTAAAGCCCTGGGAATAATCGATGCCGCTGTTGAACAGGATCAGGTCGACGAGGATGAGCCCGTTTTCGTTGGGGTGTTGTTGCAGGATGGCCTCTGTGACGTAATCCAGCAAGGCCGTCAGCAGGAACATCCTGCCGGCGGTAGTGCCGGTATTATCCGTGGGGAAGGTGAAAGCGAAAACGAGCTCCAGGGCCTGCAGCAGGATGGCTTTTTCGTGCTGATCGCCGCCCCATTTGACCTTTTTGAGCACCAGCGGGCTGGAAGCCACGGTGCGCAGGTTGAGCTGTATGAGCTGATCGATGGTTTCGGGGCTGAGGCGGTGTTCACTTGGGATGCCTGCCAGGGCCAGGAAAGTCGTATCCAGCACCTCTGCCAGCAGGGTATCCTGGTTCACTTTATCGGTTACCCATTGCGGGTACTGCACGACTTCGTCGAGCAGGCTATCGATGAGGTGTTCTGCCTGAGCTGTGCTGATGCCCGGGCGCCATTGCCCGCTGTCGTCGGTAGCGGCCAGGGCCTGCAGGATCTGTGTCAGGGCGGTGACCAGGAGGTGGCGGGGCTGCCCCTGTCCAGCCTCGATGATAAGCTGGGTATTGAGTGCGGTATTTTCGAGCACGAGCTGGACGAGGCGCGGCAGCAGTGCCGGTTGTTTGAGCCTGGCGCTGTCGAGGGCTCCGGCCACGCCTGCCAGGATGTTGCGCACGGCTTCCGGCTTGGCCAGCAGGGCTGGCTGGCTGGCCATGGCCTGCAACGCGGCATCGACGAGTTGGTCGGCCAGTTGGGGGTTAAAGCCCTGGGAATAATCGATGCCGCTGTTGAACAGGATCAGGTCGACGAGGATGAGCCCGTTTTCGTTGGGGTGTTGTTTCAGAACGGCCTCCATGACGTAGTCGAGCAGACTGGACAACAGGCTGAGCTGGTGTACGGCTGGCGGCCCGTCGGGTGGGAATACGAAGCTAAAAACCAGCTCCAGCCCTTTTTGGAGGATGGGCTTCTCCATTTGGTCGCCGCCCCATTTTACCGTATCCAGCACGGCCCGGCTTGTCAGGGCCACTTCCAGATTGTTCCGGATGAGCCACTGCAGCACATCGGCATTGATGCGTTCTCCTTTGGGAATGGTGTTCAGCGCGCTGAATGTAGCGTCCATAACTGCACTCAGTACCGGCCTGCCACGAACTTCATCGGTGATCCAGGCAGGGTTCGATACGACGTCTTCCAGCACTTCTTCCAGCACCGACAGCAGGCTCGTTTTGGTGAAAGCCGGCCGCCATACGGCGTCCTGTGGTTTCTGGGAGAGTATCCTGAGCGTCTCCTGGATGGCGATAACGAGCAGGTGGCTGGGGCCCTGCGGGCTTTCTTTCCACAACAGCGGCAGGCTGCCTGCCGATTGCTCCAGGACGATGCGCGTGAGCTCCGGCAGGAAGCCGAGGCTCAGGAATTCTTCCTGCTGTACGGCGCCTGCCACTCCGGAGATGATTTGTTTGATACCGTGGTTGCTGCTGATCAGGTTGGGGTGTTCGGCCACGACCTGCAGGGTGGCGCGTGACAGTTTATCCAGCGTTTCCGGGCTGAGGGCTTTGCGGAACACCACCTTGTCGGAGTCGTCGTCGAGGATGGCGTCGAGCAGCAACAGGCCGCTCTGGCCAATGATCTCCGACATCGGCTGGTTGGTATTAAAAAAGGCCTGCGGGGCATTGAACACGTATGTCCCTGCGTTGCTGATCATGCTGCGCAGCACCACCTGGCCCCACTGTACGGCATCGGCCCTTTGGAAGGCGTTCATGTCGTTGGCCCGTCGGTAGATATCGTTGGCGATGCCATGGGCAGTCGCTTTGATAAATTCCTGGGTTTTCCGGTCGCCCGTGATCTCCGGGCTGAGTTCAGACAGGGTTTCGGCGCCTGCGGCAAAGAGTCGGGGCAGGAGGTGCCGGCTGAAATCTTTTTTGATGTCCGGGTTATCGGCGAAGTCGATCTCGTCGAAGGCGTCCAGAAAGTGGAACATGGCCTTGCCCAGTGCCGAGTCCCGGTTCAGCGCCCCCTGGGTATGCAGGAAAAAATCGATACCTATCTCCACCAGCGAACCCGCCACCAGCTGCAGGACGCTGGCAGGTTCCTTACCCCTTTCCCATTGGCGAATGCGGAATAGGTTGACCAGGTCTTCCGGCCCGGCCTCAGGTTGCTTCTGGTGTTCTCCTGATTCGTGGAAGGAAAAAAATGCGTTGAAGTACTGATAGTAGTCCGCGTTTTCTTCCGGGGTTAAAACGTCGTCCTCTGCCTTGCGTTGCAGATCCTGAAGGAGGGGAAGCTCCTGGCAGTAGTGGGGGTTGTCATCAAAAAAGTCGATGACGCGGTCGAGGCTGATGTCCGAGCTGTAATCAGGAAGAGGCAAGGCCAGTGTTCTGGCGCGGAGGCTGTGGGCGTAGGCCCGGCGGATATTTTGACTGAGTTTAATAGCGGAATTGATCGAGAAGATGATCGCCTCTGCAGTAAGGATGGCCGGCATTTGATTAGTTTTTGGTTTCAGGTTTTGCCCGCTCATTTTCACGATGAAAAAAGCAGGCATCTCGCTGCCAGAATGAGATGGGCTAATATACGAAAAAATCAATCCAGTATGCGTTCTTACAGGCTTATGTGCAGTAAGCCTGGGGAGGCATTATCACTATATCCCCAGGAATTCCCCCCGCGTCAGGCCCATCAGCACGGTGTCCGTCAGTTCGCCGCCGGGAAGGCGGAAGTCATCGCGCAGGTCGCCTTCGCGGCGGAAACCGCATTTGCGGGCCACCCGCTGGCTGGCGACGTTATCGGAGAGGGTTCGGATAATGAGCTTTTCGATCCGGAGCTGATGGAAAGTGAAGCGCAGTACGGTGCGTAGTGATTCGGTCATCAACCCTTTTCCGCTGAAGTCTTTGTCCATAAAATATCCCAGCTCGGCCTTGGGGACCTTCCAATCGATCCGGAAAATCCGGATCATGCCGATCATGCCGGCACTATTGTTATCCCAGATGCCAAAAGTGTATTCGCGTTGCATCAGCCAGTCGGACAGCCGTTCCCGGATGTACCACTCAGCGCTATCCTTATCCCGGGCCGATTCCAGTGTCTGGGGGAAAAGGCCGAACAGGCGGCTGTGGTTTTCCTGGACGAGTTCGTAGAAAGCACTGCCATCTCCTTCCCGGAAACGGCGCACCACCGTGCGGGGTGCGACAAGGGCAGTATCGATGTTCAATAAATGAGGTAACATAGGCAGATGAGCTACAGCTTTGCCAAGTTCGCAATTTTTTCAGCAGGAACGAAATGTTTATCCGCTATGTGGCCCTCCCGGATGCGCAGGCTGTTTTTTGAGGTTGTCTCAGAAGTAAGCTTTGCGGTTAATTATTCTGCGGGTTTTCCTTATGCAGGCTCTTTAGAGACAGCCCCGAGGCCACTTATTTCGCCGCCATTTGCTCAACAGGGGCCGTATCGATATAACCGATGGCCACCAGCTGCTGTTTCCAGTTGCCAAAGGCCGGAAGGTAGCTGTTGTGGGGGTTGTGGAGGTAGTGCTGGGTTTTGCTGGCGGCCTTGCCACGGCCGCGGGCGTGGAACATGGTATAACCTATAACCTGGCCGTTCTCGTCCTTCTGTACTTCGACGGCCGTGCCGATATGCTGGATGCCTACGCCGCTTATGATCAGCTGTTCGATGGTTGGCCGGGTGTACTTTTTCCCATATTGCCCAAAGAACAGGATAGCGCCGGGGCGTATGAGTTGTCCGCTGTTGGCGGCATCATCGATGATGTGTAATGCACCATGGTCGTAATACCATTGGGCCAGTGCGCGCGAAGAGCGGGCTTCCACCACTTCGGGATACTCAAAACCCGGGAAAGATTCCTTCATTTTGCGCAACAGGCGGTGAAACATGCCGGAACAATCGCTCAAGGGGATGGAACGGTACAGGATGTGCTCGGATTCGAACGCATTGGCCGTAGCCAGGAGGACGGCCTCGAAATTATGCTCCAGGCCAGGCGCTGCGGCGCTGAAGGGTTCCAGGATCTCCGCAGACACCACGAATTCCAGCCCCAGCCCTTTGTGGGCCAGCAACTGCTCCTCCAATACTTCGCCGGCAAAGGCGTCGGTATCAAATCCTTCGGACATCACCGAGGTGTCCGGTAATGGCGTGAGCCATTGTGTAACTGGATTGGGGCCGGCCGGCAATGCATTTGCCGTGAAAGCGTAAAGGCCCAGGGAAAACATGAAAAAGAACTGTAGCAGTTTGCGCTGCATAAACTAGTGTTTGCAAGGGTTTAATGCGTTGCCGGTTATTCCGGCGCTGCCAGGACTAAAGGCAGAGGATCGCTATGCGCCTGCAGGCTTCAGCCTGCTTTTTGATGGGCGCCCATTCCAGAATACAAGGGCTCAAATGCCCGGAATGGACGGTTCATGGGAGAGAAAAAGGGATGCAAAAATTGCGTTCCGGCGGGAAAGATAGAAAATTAAAAAATTGTGTTGCATCAATTTGGGGCATGATTTTTCCACATTCCCTATGCCGCATGGTTTGTTTTTCCTAAGTATGATGTATTTATTTGAAGCCTCCCAGCCCTAGTTCCTGGCGCAGGGAGGTATCTTCCAGGGCATGCTCCTGCCAGTATTTTTCCCGTATCGTTTTGGTGCGCCTGGCAATGGTAGTGCGCATCTTCCTGTCCGACATGGAAGGGTAAGTATCTGTCCAGCCTTCGATCAGGTACGGTTCTTCAGTTTGGAAAACGATCTGCAGCTCGCGTTTCAGTTCCGGGAACTTCAGGGTGTAAGCCCGGAGATTGCCGCCGCCAAAATCGCTGCCCTCGTAGGCAGACAGGGTAGCTTCCGCCTTTGTGGCCTTTAAGGGGAGGTGCTGAAGGCGTAGCAGAACTGTGCTGGGCAGCACATCGATTTGCCCGGTAGGCAAGCCGTTGGGGCCCATTCTGATGCGGTTGAAAAGTTCGTCTTCCTGCACATCGGCATAGCGGTTCTGCTGTAGTTCGTAGTGGCTCACCTCAGCGGTGCCCTGGTACCAGTAATCGCCGAGCCCACCCGGGCCGGGGCCTAAAGTGAACGCGGCAGGCAGTGCCTTCTCTTGTGGAGTATCGGCAGGAGGGTGGCCTGGCCTGCACGACCAAAGCAGGAGCATAAGAGCCGGAAGGGTAAGCAGCGATTTCATCGGGTAGTTTATTAGAGTGAACAAGATTTTATGGCAAAAGATCATGGCTGATATGCGGAGCTGCTTCGAGCTCGTCAGCCTGAAGAATAATTGTTTACATATTTAGGAAAAAATAGTTACAAAAAAAATTAAACAAAATGAGTGGCCCAATGTTAGGCTTCCGAAGCCTTATATTAAGGCAGTAGGTGATGAAAAGTAACGCGGAAAATTATTTTTGATGGTTACTTAAGAGTGATTTAGGGATATGATGGACAAGGAATACTTTCTAAAGACGGGATTGCTGGAACAATACGTTCTGGGCCTGGCGAACGAAGACGAGGCCCGGCAGGTAGAGCATTATGTGGAGGCCTACCCCGAGCTTCAGGAGGAACTGGATTCCCTGCGGAGTGCTTTAGATGAATACGCGGAAAAATTCATGCACCTGCCGGTGGCGGAGCTGAGAACCCGGGCCAGCGGTTATCCTGCAAAGGCTGCGGGTTTGAGGTTCCCGGCCTGGACAGGGGCCGTGGTTTTTGCCCTGCTCGGGGCTTTAGCATATCTCACGTTGTCTTTTTATAACGGAAAAGCAGTGGCGGACAGGCACTATCAGCTCCTCGTTTCAGAGTTTGATGCACTGCAGAAAGAATGTGCCCGGCAGGAACAGGCCGACAGGGCCTACGCATTCCTGTCAGATGTGAGTACGATGCCCATAGCGCTGAACAATGCAGGCCTGCTGCCTGAGGCTTTTGCCGTAGTGTACTGGAACCCTGGCCAGCAGCTTGCCTATATCAACCCCGTGGGCTTGCCTCCGCCTCCTCAGGGTAAGGCCTATCAGATATGGGCTGATGTGGATGGCGAAATGATCAGCATGGGCCTGGTCGATTGCCGGCGCCGGGAACTCCAACCCGTCCGGTTTGTCGAAAACGCGGAAAACCTCAATATCACGCTCGAACCCGAAGGTGGCAGCGATGGGCCTACCGTTTCTCACCTCTGCGCCAACGGTAAGCTCTAACACATATTACAGCTAATACCTGCCTGTGCCACTATGAAGTATTTCCCATCCCTGCCTGTTTTGTACTTGCCGCTAGCACATTGTCTGTTTTTATGAAAAAATTGAGATTTTTTTGTGTCTGAATTATGAAACAAAAAAAAAAATCCCCATTTTAGCTGTGCCCTCATGAACGATCCAATCAGAGAGAACCATTTAATTTCTTAATCACAACAACTTATCAGCTATGTTAATCGTGTACATTGCTACCGGCGCATTTGTCGTAGGCGGAGGGCTCGTTCTGTTATCCAATGTATTGGCGCAACGCAGCCGCAGCCGCTACTACTAGTAGTAGTATGCATCCGCATGCTAGTGAGGAAACATCCCGTCCTCAAAAAATGGGGCACAAAACAACCACACCTCAAAAACTAGCCCCGACAGCCGGCAAAGATCCGGCTGCAAAACGTGCGAGATCAAAGCACAACACCATCCCAAATTCATTTCAGCAACACTAGACAATACTATCTTATCTCTTCCCGTGAGCATTTTTCAGGAGCATACAAGCCCTGCGCATCCCCTCATCGCAGCCGGCGAGGCATCTTTTTGCCACCAACCGGAGCCGATGGCCATGTCAGGGCCTTGTGGTAGCTAGCCTGCCTCTCTTTTGCGTTTTGCACAGAAAGGGGAAGGCAATGCCTAACATTTTCTTTACACATATTCGTTTGCCCGTCAGGCGAAAAACCAACGTATGGCCTTATTGCAGGTAGGCCATAAAAAACAGAAGGCGCTCTTCGTACGAAGAGCGCCTCTTTTTCCTAGTCTAGCTTCAGCACTTCAAGGAATGCTTTTTGTGGGACCTCCACCTTGCCGAACTGCCGCATGCGCCGCTTCCCTTCTTTTTGCTTTTCCAGCAATTTGCGCTTTCGCGTAATATCACCGCCATAACACTTTGCGGTTACGTCCTTGCGCATAGCAGAGATGGTTTCCCGCGCGATCACTTTAGCGCCGATGGCGGCCTGGATAGCGATGACGAACTGCTGCCGGGGCAAAAGGTCCTTTAGCTTTTTGCATATCTTCCGCCCGAACGACTCGGCCTTTTCGCGGTGTACCAATGCGGATAAGGCATCGACGTTTTCGCTGTTGAGCTTGATATCGAGCCTGACCAGATCCGACTGCCGGTAGTCAATGGGCTGGTAGTCAAAAGAGGCATAACCCCGGGACAAGGACTTAAGGCGGTCGTAAAAATCGAAAACGATCTCAGCCAGGGGCAGCTCGAAGGTGAGCTCTACCCGGTCGGTGGTCAGGTAGCTTTGTTTTTTAAGGATGCCCCGTTTTTCCATACACAGGGTCATGATAGTGCCGATATAATCCGGCTTGGTGATGATCTGAGCGGAAATATAGGGCTCTTCGACGTAGTCCAGTACCGTCGGGTCCGGCAGTTCAGAAGGAGTGCGTACCGTCAGGGCCTCGCCTTTTTTGGTAAAGGCGTTGTAGGAAACGTTGGGCACTGTAGTGATGACATCCTGGCCGAACTCCCGGAAAAGGCGCTCCTGGACGATCTCCAGGTGCAACATGCCGAGGAAGCCGCAGCGGAACCCAAAGCCGAGAGCGACGCTGGATTCCGGCTCGAAGACGAGGGAGGCGTCGTTGAGCTGGAGCTTTTCCAGGCTGTCGCGCAGGTCTTCATACTCATCGCTGTCGATGGGAAAGATGCCGGCGAAAACCATGGGCTTGACATCCTCAAACCCCTTGATGGCATCCTTACAGGGGCGCTCTACATGCGTGATCGTATCCCCCACCTTGATCTCAGTGGACTCTTTGATGCCCGTTATGATGTAACCTACATTGCCGGCCGAGAGGATATTCCGGGGGTCCTGTTTGAGCCGCAGCACGCCGATCTCATCGGCATTGTATTCTTTGCCCGTGTTGACAAAGCGCACCATATCGTTCTTCTTCAGCGTGCCGTTGATGATCCGGAAATAGGCGATGACTCCCCTGAACGAATTGAAAACGGAATCGAAGATGAGCGCCTGCAGCGGCTCGTCGGGATTGCCTTTGGGCGGTGGAATGCGCGCCACGATCGCTTTCATGATGTCCTGGACGCCTTGCCCCGTTTTGCCACTGGCCAGGATGATATCGTCCGGGTCGCAGCCGATGAGGTCGATGATCTGTTCAGAAACTTCCTCGATCATGGCGTTGTCCATGTCGATCTTGTTCAGGATGGGGATGATCTCCAGGTCGTGCCCGATAGCGAGATAGAGGTTGGATATCGTCTGGGCCTGAATGCCCTGGGTGGCGTCTATCAGTAGCAAAGCGCCTTCACATGCGGCAATAGAGCGGGAGACTTCGTAGGAAAAGTCGACGTGCCCCGGGGTATCGATGAGGTTGAAGGTATAGGATTGTCCGTCAACATGGTCATAATACATCTGTATAGCGTGGCTCTTAATGGTGATGCCCCGCTCACGTTCCAGGTCCATATCGTCCAGCGCCTGCGCCTGCATGTCCCTTTCCGAGATCGTTTTGGTGAACTCCAGCAGCCGGTCCGACAGGGTGCTCTTCCCGTGGTCAATATGCGCGATTACACAAAAATTCCTGATGTTCTTCATGGGTGCAAATATACGCCAATTTAACTGATGCGGTTGCGCCAAAGTTTTTATTACGAGAGGAATTTTTTTGTGGTTTTCCGCTACTTTTACGAGGGTATAGGGCGGGAAAAAATGCGGGAGTCGCCGGAAAGTGGTATTTTGTAAATCCCCCTAAGAAAACTTGAGATCCCATGGTCGATGCTCAGCAACTCACACAGTGGAAACAGGAATGGCGGCGGATGGTTGCCGACAACATTACCGATGCCCTCAGTGCTTTGGAAGAGCGCCTGCCCAACTTTTCTCCTAAATTCAATATCCTCATCGCCCTGCGGGGGCAGCTCAACGACGCCAACCGCGACCGCATCATGGGGGTGGTGTCGAACGAAGGCCTGCAGTTGGCCTACAACCGCATCCGCCAGGGCCTGTTGGAATTGATCGATGCGCTGGAGGTTCAGGATTTTCTGCCGCCGCTGGGCGCCGGCGAGCCTAACCAGCGCGGCCTGTTGCTCCACAAGATCCCCGGCCGCATGGAGGTGGGCAAAGAGGTGGCCTGCATCATCCGCCTGGCTTTTGACGAGGCGGCCATCGTGCGCGATATCGACCTGGACGAGGATGTGGAAGTGAAGCATGTTGCCGTCTCCAAAGTAATGCATGCCGAACTGATCGACCCCAACGAACAACCCGCCTTCGCCATCCGGACGTATTCGGATGAAGAGCAATTCCTGGAGAAGGGCCAGTACACAGAGTGGAAATATTACGTCAAACCGCTGCGGGAAGGCACCTTCGCTTTGCTGCTCAAAGTTTCGGTCGTGGAAAAGGTAGACGGTGTAGACCGCCGCCGCAACCTCACCTGGGAAGAAAGGGTGCAGATCGTTACCGAAACCGTGCGGGAAGAAGCGGTTTTCCAGCCCACAGGGGTGGCCGTAGGAGGGGAAACGACAATAGCAGGCCCTGAAAAGCCAAGGGCTATCTTTACCGACGTGCCCGGTGGCGCCGTTGCTCCTCCAAGGTTTGAAGAGCTCATGGAGAAGGCCGTGCAGCCCGCTCCGCCGATGCCCGCCCCTGCGCCGCCTCAGCAGGCCCGCCGCCGCCGTATCAACGTGCGCCGCCTATCCGTAGCCGCTACTATATTATTGGTGGTGGGCTTTGCCTTGTTCCAGATCCCCTCGTTTTATTCCTCCAATCCCGCTGATACGAAAACCGAAGAGGAGGTTGTCCGCTCCGATTGGGAAAAGGCCGAAAATGAAGCCGGGGAGGAGTCCTTTGAGCAGTTCCTGAATAAATACCCCGACGCTCCTGAGGCGGAGGAAGCGCTATGGGAACTGGCAAAATTGAAAAAGGATAGCTCTGCCTATCGCGGGTACCTGAGTAAATACCCCGAAGGAGAACATGCGGAGGAAGCGAGGTTGTGGCTAGGAGAGTGAGGCCTGCTCACTTACCGCCCGTCCACCTCATACTGTATCCTGTCGCCCGGCTTTATCCCGAATTTCCGGCAAAAACCGCCGACGACTTCTACCACGTATAGGGCGTCTCCTGTAGAGGATTGAGCGTCCAGCGTCTCGGGAGGCACCTTTTCGCGGATGTTGATAATGTGGAAGGCTTCATCCACGAAAATGATATCGAGAGATATCAGGGTGTTTAACATCCAGAAAGACTGGCGTTCGGGCTTATCCATAATGAAAAGCATGCCCTGAGTGTCTTCCATCGACCTGCGCCACATCATGCCCTCCCGGCGCCCGTAATCGTCCTGTTTTACTTCTATATCAATGGTTTTGATCTCGGCCCCGCTATTGCCGTCGAGGAAACGGAGCTCACCCTCGCGGGTAAAGGTAGGGCCCTTAGGCGCCTCGGGCGTTTTGGGCATGGCGATAAAGAGCAGCCCGGCGAGAATGGGAACCGCCAGGGCAACCAGGAGCCATGCCAGCCTGCGCCGCCGCTGCTGCTCGGCCTGCCGGCGTTGGGCTCGGTTGGGAAGAGGGGTGTGTCGTTGGGCCATCTGCGGTATTTTTAGGGGTGAAAGATAAACAACTTTGATCCCTCGCTACCCCTGCCTTGGCCAGAAAAAAAGCACTGCTCATCGACAAATGAGCGGCAGCGTAGGGGAGGGGCCGGCAGGAACGCATCTTTTCAGAAAACAAAACAATCTACATCATGAAAACTCAATTGAAGAAAACCCTGAACCCTATGGCCTTTATGTTGCTGGCCGCTTTGACCTACACGTCCTGTGATTCCCAGCAGCGGGTTTGCCCGGGATCGGAAACGAGAGCTTACAATGAATCCGGTTTTACCCGGGTAGACGCCGGCGAGAACTTCAAGGTCACTATCCGCCAGGATAACGCCTTCAGCATCCAGGCAGAAGGCTGCACTAATGACCTCGACGACCTGGTGTTCGATGTCGATGGCGACGAGCTCACCATCCGGTACCGGAGATGGGATAAAAACCGCCATCTGGTAGAACTGGACATCGCAATGCCACAGCTTAAAGGCTTTTCCTTCTCCGGCGCCGCCAAGGCAACGGTAATGTCCTTTGACGACACTCCCTTCATCGATGCGGAACTTTCCGGAGCATCGGAAGCCACATTCAACGGGCAGATGGAACAGATCGACATCGAGATGTCGGGCGCTGCTGATTTCGAACTGGGCGGCACGGCGGCCAAACTCGACGCCAACATTAGCGGCAGCTCCCGCCTGAGGGCCTATCCCTGTCAGGTGCAGGCGGCAGATATTGATGCTTCTGGCGGCAGCAAAGCCTGGATTACCGTGGATGATTTCCTGAAAGCCGACATTTCCGGCGGCAGCCGTATCTACTACAGGGGCAACCCCGGTACGGATATCCACGAAAGCGGCGGCGGCAAGGCCGTACGGGAATAAGTGATGCATAAACGCTGCGTTTGTGCATACACCCCGGAACCTCCCGCGAAGTACGCTAAGGAGACGCAAAGTACGCCCAGTAGGTTATAAAACACCTTCGCGCCCTTCGCGAAACCTTAGCGCCCTTTGCGGGAAGCCTCCGGGGCCTCCCGCGAAGTACGCTAAGGAAACGCGAAGTACGCAAAACGGTGGCTTGTAAATGCTTCTTAGCGGCCTCGCGGATTAATATTCGGGGATAGTTCAATCAAGTGTGTTGCTGCCGTCGCAATCCTTTGGTATCCAGGCCAACTTTAAACGTGAAACCTGCAACTTTGAACAGTCCCAATATTCGCCGGGAATGCCTCAGCGCTTACTTCTGAGACAGCCCCTTTCGTTATCCTACTCCATACCATTGATATAATACGCCCCTTTCAGGGCAAGCTGCTGCCCTTCGGCCAGATCCAGCCCCCTGACCTCCACAAACCCGTCTTCCGTACGCCCTACTTCCACCGGGTGCTTTTTAAAACCACTGCTATCTTTTATGAATACGAAAGCCTGGCCACCATTGCGTACCACCGCTTCTTCCGGCACGGCCTGCACTTCGGCGGCATCGACGCGGATGCGGGCCTGCAGATAGGTGCCGATGGCCAGCCCCTGGGGTTCCTGGTCGAGATGCACGTGCAGGCCGACAGTTTTGTTTTCCGGGTCAATGGCTTTGCCGATGAGGTGGACTTCGCCTTTCATCACTTCCTCGGTGCCGGGCACCTGGGCCAGTACAACCTGGCCTTCTTTGATGTAAGCCAGGTCTTTGGCGTACACCTGGAGCTCGAGGTGCAGGTGGCTGTTGTCCACCAGTTCGTAGAGCAGCTCGTTGGGCTCCACCAGCTTCCCGGGGTTGGCCTGCATTTTGGTGATATAACCGTTCACAGGAGCGTAGAGGCGGATGCTTTCCTGTATTTGCCCCGTTTTTTCAAGCTCATCAGTATTGATGCCAATGAGCTTGAGCTCCGCTTTTAGCCCTTCGCTATGGGCCTTTTCCACTTCATAATCCGACACCGCCTGTTCGTAGGCTTTGCGGGAAGCGGCGTCAGCAGCTGCCAGCTCGCTTTTCCTGTCTTTGTCCAGTTTCAGGAAAGCCAGCCTGCCTGCGCTTTCGAGGAAAGTGCGTTGCAGGCGGATCAGCTCGGGGTGGGCAAGGGCCGTGAGCAGCTCACCCCGGCGTACGTATTCGCCAGGCAGGTGTTTTACCTGCTGTACGAAGCCCATCACCGGGCTGTGAACGGAACGGAGATTGGACGGGGGGACATCGATGAGGCCCGAACATTCAACATAATTGGCGACGGAGCGTGCCGACGGGAGCCCCAGTTCTATGCCTGCCAGCCGCATTTGCTCGTCCGACAGGGCAATGGTGGCCTCTGCGCCTTCCGTTTCAGAGGCTTCCGCCGCAGCTTCTTCACCGGCCGTGTGGCATGCAGCCAGGCCGAAGATCAGAAGAATACCGAGAAGGCTGTTATATTTCATGGTGTTATACATGGTTCTTATTTTGAAAGATATTGAAGATAAAGCACAGCCTGGTTCGACTGCTCTATGAGTTTGATGTATTGTATTTCGTTTTCGAAAGCGGCCTGCACGCTCTGTACGTACTGGAAATAGTCGATCTCGCCGCTTCTCAGCTGGGCCATGGCCAGAGCTTTGAGCCGTTCACCCTGTTCCAGCAATACCTTGCCGGTGCTGTCGAGCTGCTGGCGCCAGTTCAGCGCCTGCTGGCGGGCCAGCTGCCTTTCCTGTTCCAGTATTTGCCGTTGCCGTGCCAGTTCGTTGGCTGCTTTGGCTTCTTCAAGTTTGGCCTGTTCGATGTGGGCGCGCTGGGATTTGCGGAAGAGGGGCACCGCCATGCCCGCCTGTACGGCCTGCAGCGCCCAAACGGGCCGGATGCTCTGGTTGAAATAACCTACCGAAAATTCGGGGCTGAGCTGCCGCCCCATCACCAATGCATTTTCCCGGGCCACTACGGATTCCTGTTCCAGCGGCGCCAGCAATAGCGCGGAAGTGGCGGTATCGGCAATCGGAAGCGGCAGGATGCGCAGGCTGTCGGGAGGGCGGTTAGCACTGTCGAGGAAGGCGGCCTGTTGCAGCCTGTTGAAAGCCAGTTCTTCTTCCGACCTTGCCAGGGCTACGGCCTGCTGCGCCTGCCCCAGGCGGCTTTGGGCCAGCGCGTTTTCCAGTTGGCCTGTTTCGCCGCTTCGGTACGACAGCGCCGCTTTGTCGGCCAGCGCCTGGTAAAGGGCCTCCTGCTGAGCCAGCGTTACGAGCAACTGTTTGCGGTAGAGCCAGTGAAACCAGGCCTGCTCGATCTGGTAGGTGGACTGATGCCGGAGCAGCGCCAGTTTGTCGGTGGCGAGCACCAGCCGGGCGCGGGCTGCTGCCTCGCGCTGCCGGTTCAGGCCGGCCCTGCCCAGCGGCTGGGTGGCCGTAAGCTGGTAATCCGCCTGGCTGGAATTGTATTGCCCTACTCCGAGCAACACCTCGGCGGGCGGCAACACGCGGGCTGCGTCTATGCCGAGGCTGGCCTGCCGTATATCAATGGCGCCGTTTTGCAGGCTGGGGTGGTTATCCATGGCGTGCTGAACGGCCTGATCCAGGGTGAGCGCTGGTTGCTGCGCATGCAGGCCGATGCCTGCCAGCAGCAGGATGGCCACCGTCATCAGGGGCTCTGTGGCCGATGGGCGTTGCAGCTTGCGGTTGGTGAGGTAATACAACACCGGTAGTACGATCAGGGTCAGAAGCGTGGCCGTTACCAGCCCGCCGATGACGACGGTGGCCAGTGGTTTTTGCACCTCAGCCCCGTTGGACGTCGAAAGGGCCATAGGCAGAAAACCCAGCGCAGCTACTGTTGCAGTCATGATGACCGGGCGCATGCGCGCCAGCCCTCCTTTGACGACCACCTCCAGGATGTCCGTCATGCCTTCTTCATACCGCAACCGGTTGAAGTGGCTGATAAGCACGATACCGTTCAGCACCGCCACGCCGAACAGCGCGATGAAGCCCACGCCTGCAGAAATGCTGAAAGGCATCCCCCGCGACCATAGGGCCAGCACCCCGCCCACAGCGGCGATCGGGACGGCCGTGAAGATCATCAGTGCGTATTTTAGCTTTCCAAAAGTAAAATAGAGCAGTACGAAGATCATCGCCAGGGCTACCGGTACTGCCACCCCCAGCCGCTTGCGGGCAGCTTCCAGGTTTTCGAACTGGCCGCCATAGCGGATATAATAACCGGGGGGCAGGCTGAGCCCTTTCTCCAGGGCGAGCTCAATGTCGGCGACGAGGCTTGCCACGTCGCGCTCGCGAACGTTGACGCCGATGTTAATGCGGCGGCGGGTGTCCTCCCGGGAAATCTGCATGGGGCCTTCGCTGTATTCGACTTCCGCCACCTCGCTCAGCGGCATCGAGCGGCCGTTGTCGAGGTGGACGTACAGCTGCGACAGGTTGAGGTTCTGCCGGTAACCTTCCTGGAGGCGTACGACGAGATCGAACTTGCGCTCGTTCTCAAAGACCACGCCTGCCGGTTCGCCAGCATAGGCCGTTCGGACCAGGCTGTTGAGCCGGTCGATATCGAGCCCGTATTCAGCGATCTTGGCGCGGTTGAAGTGTACGCGTAGCTGCGGCAGGCCTTCTGTTTGCTCTACTTTTACGTCGCCGGCGCCGGGGATGCCCTGGATGAGGCCGGCGGCCTGGTCGGCCAGCTGTTTGAGCATTTCCATGTCCTCGCCGAAGATCTTGATGGCGATATCGGTCTTGGCGCCGGTGAGCAACTCGTTGAAGCGCAGTTGTATCGGCTGGGTGAACTCGAAAGAAGCGCTCGCCAGCACTTCCAGCTTTTCCTTCATCTTGCTGGCCAGTTCGTCGCGGCTCGAAGCGCTCACCCATTCCTCTTTGGGCTTCAGGATGATCATGATATCGGCGTCTTCGATGGCCATCGGGTCGGTAGGCACCTCGGCGGTGCCGATCTTGGAGACGACGTGACGCACCTCAGGAAAGTTTTCGAGCAGGATGCGCTCGGCCTTGGTCGAGGTTTTAATGCTTTCCTGCAGGGAACTGCCGGGCTGTATCGTCATCTGCATGGCCAGGTCGCCTTCCTCCAGGGTGGGTATGAATTCGGCGCCCAGGCTGCGGTAAACGAATACGGCGCCTACCAGCACCAGTACGGTGAGGCCGATCACCAGCGCAGGGCGCTTCAGGGCCACTTCAAGGCTTGGCTTATACATCCG
Organism: Lewinellaceae bacterium; assembly: GCA_020636255.1. GTDB lineage: Bacteria > Bacteroidota > Bacteroidia > Chitinophagales > Saprospiraceae > JACJYE01. Next base: position 4,524 of record JACJYE010000014.1, on the reverse strand, counting down.
GCGCAGCAGCCCGACCAGGCGGTCGGCAAAGGTTTGGTGCTCGCGGATGCGCTTGGGCATGGCCCAGGCCGCCATCATTGGAACATAGGTCAGCGAGAGGATCAGGGCGCCGAGGATGGCAAAGCTGAACGCCATGGCCATCGGGCGGAACATCTTCCCTTCGATGCCGGTCAGCGTCATGATGGGGATAAAAACCATCAGGATGATGAACACCCCGAACACAGCGGCCCGGAACATCTTTGCCGATTCATCGATGATGATGGTGTCCATCTGTTGCTGGCTCAGCTGCTTGCCGACATAATAGGTGAAGATGACGTGCAGTACGCCCTCGACGATGATGACCGCGCCATCCACCACGATGCCGAAGTCGATGGCGCCCAGGCTCATCAGGTTGGCCGAAATGCCGAAATAGTTCATCAGGATGAGCGCGAAGAGCATGGCCAGCGGGATGACGGAAGCGACGATGAACCCTGCCCGCAGGTCGCCCAGCAGCAAGGTGAGCACCAGGACGACGATAAGGCCGCCTTCCAGCAGGTTGTGCTTGACGGTGCTGATGGTCTTGCCGACCAGTTCCGAGCGGTCGAGGTAGGCATATAATGTTATACCTTCCGGCAGGGACTTCTCAACCTGCTCGGCGCGGCGGTGTACATTGGCGATGGCATCGGAAGCGTTGCCTCCTTTGAACATCAGGGTGATGCCGCCGACGGCCTCGCCCTGCCCGTCCATCGTCATAGCGCCGAAGCGCTTGGGGCTGCCCAGCTGTACTTTACCGATATCCTGGATGAGGATAGGGGCGCCATTGCGGTTGCCCACGACAATATGGGCTATATCGTCGATGCTTTGCACGATGCCCTCGGTGCGGATGTAGTAGGCGTTGGTATTTTTTTCTATATAACTGCCACCGCTGTTCTGGTTGTTGCGGGAGAGCGCATCGAAGACTTCGGCGACGGATACGTCATAACTTTGCAGCAAAAGAGGGTCGAGGGCGACTTCGTATTGCTTGAGGTATCCTCCGAAGCTACTGACCTCGATGATACCCTTGATGCCGGATAGCTGCCGCTTGACGATCCAGTCCTGTATCGTGCGCAGTTCCATAGGGCCATACTGATGTTCATAGCCCGGCTTTACGCGCAGTACGTACTGATAGATCTCGCCCAGGCCCGTAGTGATCGGCATGAGCTCCGGCTTACCCATGCCGGGCGGTATCTCCTGCTCGGCCATGCTGATCTGTTCCTTGACGTACTGCCGCGAATCGAGTACCGGTGTGGCGTCGTCAAATACGACGGTCACGACCGAGAGCCCGAAGCGGGATATAGACCGGATCTCGGCCACGCCGGGGATATTGGCCACGGCCACTTCTACCGGATACGTGATGAATTGTTCTACTTCCTGAGGGGCCAGCGAAGGAGAGACGGTAACGACCTGCACCTGGTTGTTGGTGATGTCCGGTACCGCATCGATGGGAAGCTGCGACAGAGAATAGATACCTGCGCCGGCCAGCCCCATCACCAGTAACAATATGATGAGTTTATTCCTGACGGAAAAGGCAATGATTGCTTTGATCATAGGTAGTATTTGTTAATTTTCCCGGCCCAGGTATGGGTGATGGTTAGGCATGGCCTTTGCAACCTCTTTACCTCCTGGGTTCAAATGTGAAATAGCCTCAGGCCCGCGCTGTTTGCGCTAGGCTAACCGGGAAAACATGGGAGGGCGGAAAATAGCGCCGGCATAACCGGCCGGAAGTAAAAGGGATTCGGTAAGGAACTGGTTGCCTGCCCTCGGGAGGGTGCATGCCAGCTGGAAAGGAGTATGGCCGGAAAAGGCCTGTGAGAAAGCGTGGATGCATTTCAGGGGCAACTCCTGGTGGCTTTGGCCACCGTCGTGGTGCTTGTGGTTATTGGGTTGCCAGAAGTGAGCCGCCACGAAAGTAGCGAAAGAAAGGGTTTGCCCCTGTTGCGCCGCCATCTGCCGGTGCAGGCGGAAATGCTGCAGCAGTTCTTCCATCTTGCCGAGCTGCCCAAAGTCCGAACCTGGCATCAGCCCGCCGAGCAGGAAATAGAAGGCTAATATTTTGGCGGCGAATTTCATCTTTTGGAAAAACCTGGCTCAGGCAATATTGTTCATTACGGAGGCAAAAATACTCGTTTTTGGGCAACTAAGGAATCCTCAAAAAATAAGTTGCCGGTTTCGGTGATGAGGCGAAGGCCGAAAGCCACTGGAATGGCCGGAGGACAAGCCTGATCATCGAAATACAAAGCGGCAAGTTATTTTTTGAACACTACAAAAGCTGTGATTTTGTGCACATAACAAAGGCGATAGCCCTTATCCGAAACTTTTAATGCCTTCAGGGGTTTTCAAATTTGACGTTTGAGTTCTGGCATCGGGAGCCGGGAAGCCGTACTTTTGTGCGGTATTCGCCCAAACGCGAACGTACAGAAAAGAAAGGCTGTAATGGTTAAAAAGCTTGAACCTATTAAAAAGAGTACAGTGAAAAAACAGGCCGAGGCCATTATTCCCACGTCCTGGGGTAATTTCCGGATGATCGCTTTTTCCGATAGGGAAGAGGAATGGATGCCCCATTTGGCCCTGGTCCACGAACATTGCAATATCGCTCAGCCTGTCCTCACGCGTATACATTCCGAATGTATTACGGGCGACCTCTTCGGCTCCAAACGCTGCGATTGCGGTGAACAGCTGCACAAAGCCCTGGAAATGGCCGCCGAACAAAAAGGCGTGGTGCTCTACCTGCGCCAGGAAGGCCGCGGCATAGGCATCATCAACAAGCTGAAGGCCTATAACCTGCAGGACCATGGCCTTAACACCATCGACGCCAATATCCACCTCGGCCTGGAAGTGGATGCCCGCCAATATAATATCGCGATCGATATGCTCGAATCCCTCGGCATCTCCCGCATCCACCTGCTGACCAACAACCCGGAAAAGATCGAAGCGCTGGAGCATTCCGATATCGAAGTCGTCAGCCGCATCCCTCTGGTCATGGAACCTAAAAAGGAAAACATCAAATACCTGAAAACCAAGCAGGACGAGATGGGGCATTTGTTTAAGTTGTAGGGGGGGGGTATAGGGTACAGGTGGCCAATCTAAATACCTAATACTGTGATGTACAAGGTACAAGGGGCGCCCAGCCGAGCGTTATGATCATGCCGCCATGTGTGGCAATGGGATATAAGTCAAAAAAGCTGCCAGGAGTCGCGGGCTTATTATCGCATTTATTTATATTTATGGCAAACAAGCTCTGAAGGCCCAACGCCATAATGACCAGTCATGACGGATCAACAGAAGCTCTATCGCGTTTTCCGGCTGATACAATTGCTGAGCCAGCCGCCATATCGGAAAGTATCACACCTGGCAACCATTTTGGGCGTCGACTCCCGTACGGTATATCGTTACATCAAGCTCCTGGAGTCGTTGGGTTATCATATTGACAAAAAGGAAGGGGACCGATACTATTTATTCCTGGATTTCCAGGAGGATAAACAACTGATCAACCTGGACGAAGCGGGGTATCTGCACGACCTGCTCTGGCAGGCGCCTGCCGGAGACCCCCGGAGAGAGCACCTGCTGCACAAGCTGAATAAGCAATACACCCTGGCGCCGGTGGCGCAAAGCCTGCCGAAGCTTTCCACGTACGAACACGTACGCACCCTGGGCAAAGCCATGGAGGCCGGCCTGCGGGTGCGCCTGCTCAACTACTTCGCCCCTTCCAGCGGAGGCGGGCTGTCCAACCGCTACCTGGAGCCGGTGGAGTTTATGCAGGGCTACACCTACCTGTGGGCTTATGACCTGGACAAAAAGGATTACCGGCAATTCAAACTCGACCGGATTGGTGATGTGGAGGTCCTGGATGAACCCATTGCAAACCAACATGAAGGCCGCGTACTCGACCTTTTCGGCTGGACCGGCCCGCAATGGCTGCCGGTGCGGCTCCGCCTGAGCTCCTATGCCCACAACCTGCTGCTGGAAGAGCACCCTGACGTGCGCCCTTTCGTACGCACCTTCAAAGGCCAGGCCCTTTTTGAAGGCATGGTGCGAGACTGGCGCGGCATCGGGCGCTTCATCCTGGGCCTGCCAGGAGAAGTGGAAGTGGTAGATCCGGAGGAGCTAAAGGCCTACCTGCGCAAAAGAGCGGGGGAGGGCCGGTGGTGACCCCGTACCTCGAAGCTTCTGCTTCGAGTAGGTTTGCTTTGAGGCCTGCCGTAGGCGCTTGTCTGGAGGCCCCGTACCTCGAAGCTTCTGCTTCGAGTAGGTTTGCTTTGAGGCTTGCCGTAGGCGCCTGTCTGGAGGCCCCGTACCTCGAAGCTTCTGCTTCGGGTAGCCATAGGGAAGGCCCCTACAGCACCCCCCAAGGGGGAGGGTGGGCAAAGGAGTACCCGGCCTGGCTATAGGAGAAAAAGAAACGGGCCCGAGAGATCAGGGCCCGTCGGCCCGCGGATGCTATCGGCGGGGAGATTGGGTTAAAAATACGGAGGATTTGAGGAAGGGGCGAGTTAGGGATAGAAAATG
>JACJYE010000013.1 GCA_020636255.1 Lewinellaceae bacterium | reverse complement strand
CGGAGCGGCGATAGTCACATCGCTGCAGGGGTGGTCGAAGTAAGCGCTGATATAGACCGTATCCCGGACGCCGAGCAGGTAGAGGTCGCCGTCGGAGCAGCTCGGCCGCAGCACGATCTGGATGCTGTCGTACTGGTAAATGCCCGGCGAAGGCAGGAGCTCCAGCGGTAAGATCACCGGCTGGTTGGGGTTGATGAAGGTGTAGGTCACCCCATCGTAGTTGCCGCCGCCGAGTTCCTGGCCGGCCAGGTAGAGAAACGCGCCATTGGTGTTGCTCTCGCCTTCGTGGTAGACGAATAGGTCGCGCTGCTCGCCGAAGGGGCTGAGGTTGGTCAGTTGTAAGTAGAACTTGGCGGAGCTTTCGATATCCTGGTTGCGCAGTTCCTGGAAGTCGAATGTAGACTGCGTTTCGGGGTCCCACAACGAGATGTCGAACTGGTCTCGGACGATTGAACCATTCTCCGGCGGGCAGCTGGAGCGGCCGCCCAGCAACTGGAAGTAGGGCGTATGGCCCGGGTCGCGCCCTTTGATGGCCGTGACGCTGAACTGGTCGCCGGGGTCGTCGTCGCTGAGGGTATACGACAAGGTCGATTCCACAGATTTGGCACTGTAATGGTCCTGGCCCCACTCGAAGTTGAGTTCTAATTGCACACCGATTTTGCTCTCCGCATCGGCAATCTGAGTGACGACGCCGAAGCCGGCTTCAGCTGAAAAGTTGAGAAGCGGCCCGGCCACGAGGCTGAAATCGAAGAAGCCCCGTTGGGAGGCCGTACTGCTGGTCGTCCGGGTAACCGTGGCGCTTTTTTCAACATTCACCCCTGCAGAGAAGGTAGAGTTCTCAATTTCGGGGAACAGGGCTGAGGGTGAACCTCCCACGTTGTTGAGCCTTAACAATACCTCTACCTCGGATAAATAAAGCGAATCGAGATAGTAATCCACCGCCCGGGCCGAATATTCGTATTTCGCAGCGAGGTCGGTGGTGAAGATGATCTCCGACAAAGGCTGGTTCAGGATGAAACTGTCCTGGGCGTTGTAGGAACCAACAGCGGGGTCGGCACAGAACCGGCGGCGGGCTTCCTTGGCCTTTTGAACCCTGGATACAAACTCAATGGGCGCCGTTGCCGCATCAAAGTCCACTTCCTCTCCAAAGACGCCGATGCCGCGCTTGAACTCTTCTTCTTTACGATAATACTGCACCTCGCCCCATAAGGTGTTGGGGTCCATTTTTTCGGCGCAAAGCTGGTAATAGGGCACCGACTGGCGGGAGTGGTAGTCGAGGATGCTCTCCCAGTTCTGCGCTTCGGTCGTCAGGCGGCCGATGGCTTTGGCCGTATCGAGCACCATACCGCCAACCTGGATCTCCAGGGTCCCTGCTCTAACGGCATCAACCTGGGCCAGTTTTTCCTTGGCCAGCTGCTTGATCTGCCCTACGGTATAATACCAGTCCGTTTTGATCTCGTTGAGCGAGATATCCAGCCGTTGCACTTTGAGCAGTGTGCAGTTCGTCTCATCATAGCGCACTTCCTCGACCAGGCCGTACTGCGTTGAAGCGCCGATACCTACCAATACATCGGCATCAACCCCCACGAAGTCGGAAGTAGAGGAGGTGGAGATCGTCTGCCTGGTCGTAAAGGACATCTCATAGCTGTTTTCCGTAGCCGTGCTGCCACCACCCTTAGCGTCGATCTCAAGGAATAACCCAACCCCGGCCGCAGAAAACTGCAGGTCGGTCTTCACCCCCCCGGCGCCTCTGAAGGAGAACAGGTCGGTAAGGGATTTGGTAATGGTCGTTCCCTCTTCTATAGAGCTGAAACTGCCGTCGCCCGGCGGGTCTCTGAGCACATAGATGGGCAGTTTGACCTGGCCTTCATCATCGGTAACGTCCACGATAATGTCGCTGCCAGGAAGTGGCGCCGAGCCCAGGACAACAACCGGGATGGTGAGCTCTGCCAGCAGGTCGCCAACCGAAGAGAAATACTTGACATTGATGCCTTTGCGGTAGGGCGCTACCAGGTTGGGCGTTCCGCCTTTAAAGCTGTGCGACTCGAACGCCTGGCGCTCCGGCACATAGAACAGCGTATCCCGGTTATTTTCCGCTGCTGCGTTGTTGATGACCACAATACCTTCATCTACCCGGCAGCTGGTGCTCAGGTGGGTTTCCTTAATATTGAACCGGATCGTATAATTTTTCCCCTGCCGGATCATTCTCGGTTGCGAAGCATCGTCACAGAAGGACTCTCCAAATTCATTGGCTATGGCTATGGTTGCCGGTTTGTGGTAAACCAGCTTCTTGAAGGCCAGAGAATCCAGCACGGCCTGGCTGTAATGCGCTCTGGTATTATCCAGGTGCAGGGCAAGCAGGTCGATGCGGCCCGGCCGGTAGCGCAGGTAATCCACGATCAACAGGTTCTCGACGCTATTGGGCACAGCGCCTTTCACCGTTATGATCAGCCCGTCGAGCGGAGGCAGAGCGACAGTAGCCCGGCCGTTCACCCCTGTAAGGGCATTGGCCTGGAAGCAACCGTCGCGGGTGCTGATCTCGATATCGAACCGGCCGTTGCTGGAAGCCGGGCCTCCGCAGACCGTCGTCACAACAAGTTCTACATCGTAGGAAACGGTATCTACAAAATCGATAACGGACTCTCTTGGGAAGTTGCCGAAGGAGTTAAAGGCCGTGGCGTTCATAGCCATGAACCGGTGGATGACGGTATCCTTGGCCATGCCCAGCTCATCGGTGCGCACCTGCATGGAATCGATCTCGATGCGGATCTGCACCAGGCCGGCCTGGCCGGGCCGAAGGACCAGGCTGTACTCCCCGTCCTCATTGGTCGTGGCCGTCTCTTCGCTCTTTGCACCGCTGTTGAACAGGCTGACGGCGCGTACGGTAATACCTTCCAGCCCGCAGCTGACGCCCTCATGCCTGACGACACCCCTGGCGATGTAAGCCGTATTGTCGATGAAAATGATATTGGACTTGACGCTGTTCTCCGGAGAGATAGACACGGAGATGGGGTTGGACAAAAACTCGTGGCCCTCAAAATCGGCCATCACCGTATAACTGACCGTGGTATCGGAAAAATAAACGCTACCGAGGTAAAAGTGGCCATTTACCCCTGTGATGCTGCTGTAGGTGTATTTTTCGCCATCGATCACCGCTTCTGCCGTGATCGTCACGCCGGGCACGGGCGCGCTGCCCACTGCGGTATACACATCGCCTTCCAGTACGCCGATCCCCCTGCGGTAGCCTTTATCCGATTTTGGGTAGCTTTCCCGGTCACTGGTGGACACGACCTTCACCATGTAGGTGTATTCCTTGCCGGGAATGCCCTCCGTATCCAGGAACAGCGACTCTTCCGGCCCGACGGTCTTCAGCAGTTCATCATCCCGGTAAACGTTAAAACCGTTAATGTAATCCCGGTTGCCGGTAAACACCCACTCGACCCGCGTCTGATTGCTGTACAGGCCATCGCTGGCCGAAACGGATATCAGCTTCTGGGCCCAGAGCTCGACCAGGTCGGTGGAGTAGAAGAACACACCGCCTTTGCCACCGAAATAAGGCGCCCCAACGGCAAAACCTTCATCACAGGCAGTAACGGAGAAGCCGAAGTTGTCGCCATTCGCACCAAGCCCATCCGGAATGCTGAGCACGTCGATGTATTCGTAAGTCGAACCATTCTGTTTATAGAGGTAGGCCAAACCGGTTCGGTTGGAAGTGCTTCCTATATCGTAGTGGTTACGTGCGCCAACGATCAGATAATCACCGCTCAGCGCCAGGGAACTGCCGAACAGGTCCGTGTTTGTGTTATTGGGCAAAGCCGGCTGGGTGATCTGCTGGATGGACTCCAGATACGGGCTGCTGTCGGAAACCCGGTAGATATATACCCCACCGGATTGTTTCTTGTCCGCACCTACTGCCAGTATATCCCCTTTGATGGATACTGAAACCCCGTAGTTGTTGCCGTTTTCCTCTCCATCCATCCGCTTGATGTGGGTTACGCTATTGCCCGAACGCTTATAAACATCCACGAAACCTTCTTCTGTTGCGGTGCCGGTAGTAGCGCCAGCTACGATATAGGTCTCGGAAGCGTCCAGTGAAACATACTTCTGGTTGGCAGGGTTTGCCGGCTGGTTAACGGTGATGAACTGAGTTGACGAAAGAGGGGATAAAGTAGTGATGTTCCCGATGAGCTGCCTGGCTGGAGTAGGCGAATCGGGCTGAACCGTAAGATAGTACCGGGATCCCGTAACGGCAACTACTTCAGCCAGCCGTGAACTAGGCCCGCCACCCGGAGAAACGAAGGGTGTAGCCGTGAAATTACCAAACCAGATCGAGCTCCCTTGATTGGAATCCGAGCCTGGAGCACCAACTTTAACCTGGCCGCCAAAAACATCCACGCTCTTTCCAAATTCCCTCTTATTTATCGATGCGCCTGAATAGGATCGGCTGAGGTTCCAGACACTATTGCTGTTTTCATAGAATGAGACACGCCCCGAGCCGGAATCAGAAAAAGGAGCGCCGACTGCCAGTTTGTTCTGGTGCGATCCCAGGGCCCAGCCAAAGGAGGAGGTGGCCCCGGGGTCGTTGAGGATATTATACGGCGCCCGAAGCAGGCCGGGGTAACCCGTATCTATGATATACTGAGAATAGAAATTCAAACCATACACTGACCGGATGGCAACGATCTCATATTCGATCACCCCGCCCGGCGCGTTGCCGATGCCGTTAAAGACATCCGTATACGTCCGCTGCCCGCTATCCAGCTCAGCAATCAATATGAAATTACGCAAGACATAAAAGCGGTCTATATTGGCGTCCAGAGGCATGTCCCACCTTAGCTCCACCCGGTTCTCGTAGGTGCCGTCCGATGCCGAAAAGTTCATCGGGGCGGGCGGGTTGGGATAGGGGTTCAGGTTAACGGCCGCATTATCGGAATAGTAGGCCACGCCATCCCGTACCGATACGGCCCGCACCATATAATCAATGGAGGAAAACGGGATGGCCAGTTCGTCGACAAAAGTCAATTCATTGTTCTGTAGTTCGTTATAATATCTCGTGAACATGAGGGTGGTATCGACGGAATATCCAGGAATAAAAAAGTCGAGCATGTACATCATCTCGAAATAGTCCACCCCTCTGGCGTAGTAGTTAAAGGATAACTTGGTGTTACCCAGCGAATCCACGCTGGCCACGGCCAGGTTGAGTACCGGCCTGAGCCTGGGGAAAGTTATGGTATCGCGGCTGCCTTCCGACTGGTAGTCCATGCCGTTGCGGGAAAGCAGGGCCACGACGCTGTATTCGTGGATGGAGTCGGGTTTGCCGGCAAGGTCGTAGTAGCTGTTATCGGTAGCAGGCAAGGTAGCGATGAGCTGGCTGCCGCGGTAAATGCGGTAGCCGTCGACATAATCGCCTTTGTATGCCCAGTCTATCCTGACCGCGTTGCTATCCTGTACAGCCGTCAGCTCCATCCGGGGGTTGCCTACTTTGGGGTATTTGACCGTTACTGTTTTGGGGTCGGAAACCAGCAATTCGCCCTCTTGTAGCAGTACTGCTTTCACCGTATAAACATACTGCTGGTCCGGCTTTCCGGTATTATCTTCGTAAGTCAGCTGGCCGCCTGCCGGCACCAGGGCCAGTATCTGCTCGTTGCGTTCTACCTGATAATAGGTTACTTTGCCTGTGCGGTGGCTCCAGTTGAGATTGATCGTGTTGTCCTTTCCAAAATACCCGGCCGTAGCGGTCAGGTTCTGTACGGGCGCCAGGGCCGGGAAAGTAGCGGCGGCGCCTGCGCCGTCCGAGGAGGCCAGTTGGCCATCAACAAACATAAAGGGCTTGACCAGGTAGGCATAGCGAATGCCTCCCGAGCCCGTGCTGTCGATGAAGAACATAGGTTCGCCTTTGGCCACAGTACCGAGTTTCTTTAACCCCCGGTATATTTCAAAGCCATCGTAACGCCCTTCGGAAACGGCCCAGCTCAGGGCTACCTTGCGCTGGAACTCAAAGGGCTGGGCCACTGCCTGGATGATCCGCACCAGGCTGTCGCGCTGCGGCAGGGGCGGATAGCCGTCCGGCACAAAATCGTCCGTGAAGTTGGCCGTTACCTGCCTGTTGACGACTGCCGGGCTAAGCGAGCCATTCGAAGTATTGGCCACTTCCACGGTACGCCCCATCGTCTGAAGCTCCACTGAGGTTACCCCGCCTTCGAGCAAGAATATAAAGCTGGAAACCCACCTGGGCAGATCTTCAAAGATGTAAAATCCGGCCGGGTTGGTGAAGGTGCGCCCAACGGGGTTCGTGCCATTGTACAGGCGTAGTTCGAGGCTGTCCACGTTGCGGCCGTTGGCCTCGGAAACCACCTGCCCCAGCACTACGCCCAGGTTGCGCCGGGAACCCAGGCCGCCCGCGAATTTGGACTGGCTGCCATTGTAGATAGCCCGGACGAGGTAGTCGTGGGTCACTCCGGGCTCGACATCATAGTCGTAATAGGCGCGTGCTGTCGTCGGCAGGGTATCCAGTGTGAGGCCATCCCGGGAGACGACAAAGCTGGAAAACTTATAAGCGGGATAAGTCCAGGTGATGGCGACGTGCATTGGGAAGTCTTCCGATGCCTTAAGGTTTCCCGGCGGTTCCAGGGTATAATTCTCCAGCGAAATGTTTACATTCTGGGTGGCAGCAGCCGAAGCATAGGCCTGGCCATTGATGTTGCGGTAGGCCTGTAGCCCGATAGTATATGTACCGGCAAGGTTGAGGTAGAAAAACAGGGATTGCTGGTTCCGCTGCAGGGTGTCGAATGCTACACCGTTGGCCGTTACAATAAATCCGTCGAAGTTGCTGTGGGTGGTGTTATAGATGGGATCCGGGGCGATTGACGCGCTGCCTATCACCCCAGTGGCCAAAAACGCCGGAGTGTCGATCTCGGGAAAGTTTACCGGGGCGGCCATCACCCCCGTGCTGGTATAGACAGTATCCGGCTGGTCAACGAAGGTCTTTACCAAATAGGTATAAGAAACTCCCGGAATGCCCAGCAGGTCTTTGAACGCTGTCGTATCGCCCTTCATGATCTCCCCGATCTCATAGCCATCGCGAAAGACCTTAAACCCGGAATAATAGTCCTGCCCGCTGAAGCCGCCCGGGATATCCCAGCTCACGACGACCGCATTATCACTGGCCACCGGCGTGGCTACGACGTTCTCAGGTTCGAAAAAATCGGGGAACATCGTTGGGGCGCCAAAGGCGCGGCCAGATTCGAATATCTCATTGTCTATATTGCGGAAGGCTGAAACCGAATATTCGTAGGTAGCCCCCGGCAGGCCGGTATAGTCCGTATAACGGTGCACGCTGGAATCGAGCACGGCATGCAGCACATTATCCCGGTAAATGCGAAAACCGCTGAAGTTGTCCGACGCATGGTCCCAGGACAGGGTCAGCACTCCCATGCTGAGGGTGTCGAAGTTGTCCTGGATCACCAGGTTAGTGGGTTTTTCGACTGCCGGGAATTGCAGGGTATCCTTTGCCGACACCAGCCTGATGGAATCGTTCCGGATGGTATAGGCCCTCAGCTCATAGGTATAATAATAACCGGGCTTGCCGCTCCGGTCGGTGAGGCCGGCAGGCGGGCCGGCAACATCGTCGGTAATGGCGACGAGCTTGCCCTCCCGGTAAAGCTGAAAGTGGTTGGTGTCTGCCGTCGAAAAATAGTTCCAGCTGAAATTCACCCTATCGGCCCCTGGCAGCCCTTCAAATGCCTGAAGGGCGATGGAATCGAGGCTCGCAAACAGCGCTCCGTTAAACTGGAAATCGGCCTGCTCCTTAACGGGGTTCTGGTTGTTGAGCACGAATTGCTGCCTGGCGGGTGTAATGTTCCCACCGGCCTTATCTGCCGTGGCCGTAAAGCTGCCCTGGCGGGCATAAAAAACATCAGCGAAGGAATAACGGCCCGTGAAATCCGTAAAGGTGGAATCCCGGATCAGGGAGTCGAGTACTTCTACTTCGTATTTGACCTTTACACCCGCGATGCCGATGCCCTCTTTGCTGCGCACAAAACCCGAAATAGCTCCTATTGGGTTGGCCCCCCCGGTATCGGTTACCTGCACAATGATTACGCCCTGATCGTTGATCAACTGGATAAAATAGGGGGTGTTGAGCCCGAAAGTGGGGTCCGTGTCGGAGTAAATGATCTTCGTTTCATCCTCCAGGGTGGCGATCACGTCTCCGTCCCGCTTAACCACGATCTGATCGGCAAAAGCAGAGACATCGTTCCAAATCAGGTTCACCCGGCCTGCAAACGTATAATCAGAAGCCTGCAGGCCGATATCGTAGGTGCTGCCCATATCACAAACTGCGAAGTCCTGTTCCCCGAAGGTAGAATCCACCAGTTCGTTGTACGTGCGGATGCAGTATTCATATTGGGCCCCGTTTTCGAGGCTCAGGGGGTTATCCAGCCTGAATACGTCCACATAGGTGATTGTCGTATCCACTACTGTTGTCCCGGGTAGGGTGGCGACGAGCGTTTCCTGGGCGCCAAGCTTGCGGATAACCTGGAAAGAAGTGCTCAGCGTGGATTTATTCTGCCAGCTGATCTCTACCGCATCGGCCCGCATTGCGTCTGTGGCTGTAATGTTAGATGGTGGCTGAAAGGCCTGCGTAGAACCTGAGGCCGACAAACTCGAGCAGTTCATAGCCGTCACCTCTTCACCCGCCCCCTGGATATAGAGCATGAGCGAGTAGTTAACCGTCCGGCCAGGCCCTACGAGATGGCGAAAGGTGTTGCTGACGGACATGGGGATGAAGTCGTCGATCACCTCTACGTATATGGATACGCCGTCGGCGAAAAGTTCGAGGTAAACCCCTTCAGGGTAAGCTTCGTTGTTGTTGCCTGCATCTTCGAAACAAGCCTGGGCGAGGTTCCAGCTTACATCGATGTAAGCATCGTTGACGCCATTGGTGGCGGTAAGTTGAGCATGTGCATAGTTGAGCGACAGGCAAACTGCTGCCAGCATAACCAGGGTCCGGCGGATCATGAGATTTTCCGATTTGTTAGATACAATTATATCAAAGGGTGGGTACCTCCCTCCCTTGCTATTACATATTTTTTTAACGGGAAGATGCCTCCCGTCAGGCGCCTAAACCTTCCGCAGAAACTATTTAACAAGAAGCATTTTTGAAAAAAAAAATGAGCTTTTGGGAGTAAGAGCTTGTCTTTATTGAAAAGAGGGAAATTAAGTTCGTTCAGAGCATGTTTGACCCTCAAATTTAAAATATTTTTTTCATCATCAATCCTTTTTTATTTCAAACCGATGAATTTTTTTTACATTGATTTTCAATGCATTAGGCATTATTTTGCGCTGAACGATAGACCGGAATCACCTTTTCCCGGATAGACTTTTTAAAATTTTCACATAGCTTTACCGTCAAAGGCCCGCCTGTTTTGGGGGGGGGGAGGAGAAAAGCCCGCACGAACGTGCCGCCAGGCCTGAAAGCCGTCGATAAACCAAACGACCCGATCATGGAAAGCCAGAATAAGATCGTCCATGGCTTATGGGTGGGCCCGGCCCTGAGCCCTTTGGAAGAATTATGCCTGCGGTCTTTCGTGGCCATGGGGCATGAGTTCCATCTCTGGCTTTACGAACCCCTGGGCCATGAGCTGCCTAAAGGCGTGGTGGCCCGCCCTGCGCAGGACATCCTGCCTGCCGAAAGCATCTTCCGTTACCGGTACGGCAACCAGTTCGGGCACGGCCTGGGCAGCCTCGCCGGTTTTTCCGATATCTTCCGTTATAAGCTATTGTATGAAAAAGGCGGCTGGTGGGCCGATATGGATATCACCTGCCTGCAGCCCCTTGAGTTCGACGCGCCTTACGTTTTCAGGCCCCATGATGTGCTGCCTGTGGTCGGTAACCTGATGAAATGCCCCAAAGGCAGCCCTTTGATGGAAGCCTGTTTCCGGGAGGCCCAACAGCAGGTAACCGCCGATAACCGCGACTGGCTGCTGCCCATACGCATCCTCAACAACAATATCAGCCGGTTTCAGCTGGATACTTATATCATCGATATCACCAACAAAGACCGATGGGAAGTCGTGGAGTATTTCATACACCACAATGCGACATTTTCCCGGAAGTGGTATGCCTTCCACTGGATGAATGAAGAATGGCGGGGCCGCGGGATCGACAAGAACGTAGTGCCCCGGGCTTCTGCCTTGTGGCAGCTGCTGGTTAGGTACCGCATTAAGGCCGACAGCCTGCCCCTTCCCTTTTTCCGGGTACCGCGCGCCTGGCGGTGGCTGAAAAAGGCCCTGCTGCCCAGGCTACCCTACCGCCTGAGGCGGGCAGTTAAAAGCGGCTGGCAGGCTATGGATTATTTACGGGTGCACCATACTAGAAGGGTGCACATTGAGGCCCGGGAAGGGTAAGTACTGAATGTTCGGAGGCTCTGTCATCTGCCAATGAACAAGAAAGGACAAAAAACATGGCGCGTAGAAAAAAAACGGTTGTAAAAAGCAGCCCAGCTACTGGCCCTGGCCGGGAGGCCTGGTTTATCGTCACAGCACTCGTATTGTCCATACTGCTGTTCGACAGCGATGCCCGCGACCCCTTTCTGGCCATCAGGATGGCCGCTTTGTCGGCCTGGGGTTTGGCGGCCCTTACCTGGCTGCTGTCCAGCCGCCGGCCCATGGCTATCGCCGGCAGGCCTGGGCGCCTGTTCCTGTGGTTGGGCCTGGGGTACCTTCTGATCAACCTGGCCAGCCTGTGGAAGGCTCAGAACGTACCGGAAGGCCTGCTGGCCGTTGCGCGTTATGGATTACACCTGGCGCTGGCCTATCTGTTGCTTATCCTGCTTTCGAACCCGCTACAGGAGATGAAGTTACTATCCCGGTTCCTGACAGCAACCCTGGCGGCCTGTGCGCTCATCGGCATCGCTCAATATTACGACGTATTACCCTTCGACATACCCGGAACACTCCCTCCCACCGGCCTTAGCGGCAACCGCAACCTCTATGGCTCTTTTCTCGTCATGCTGCTCCCATGGGCTGGGTTCAGTTTTTTCCAGAACAAAGGCCTCTGGCGTAACCTATCGATCGCCGCGCTGGCTCTTGGCGGGTTTGCACTGGTGCTCTCCCAAACGCGGTCGGCCTGGCTGGCAACCGGTATCCTGTTGGCCACGTTCCAGCTACTGCTGCTCCTGCGCCGGCATCAGCTATCGGAAGGCCTGAGGCGGCAATGGCGATACGCGCTCCTGGCAGGCGTGATGGGTATCGGCGCGGCCATCGCCCTGGCCTTTGCCAGTGGCAGCCCGCTGGCCAATTCCATAAAATGGCGGGCAAAGACCTTTTTCCAGCTACCGGCCCAGCATGCAGAACCCGCCAATGAAGCGGAGCGCAACGCCCAGGACAGGCTCTACGTCTGGAAGCATACTGCCGAAATGATCAAAGCACATCCTTTGCTCGGCATTGGCGCCGGCAACTGGCGGGTGCGCTTCCCGGAATACGGCGGCAGCAGCGCCCCCAGCTTCGAGGGTATCGACCAGATGCGGTTGCGGCCCCACAACGTATACCTGGGCATCGCTAGCGAAGCTGGCCTGCCGGCCCTGCTCTTATACCTGGCCATGGGTGCATTGGCACTGGGCGCCGCCTGGCGCGCCGGCCGGCGGGCGAAGAGCGAAAGCGAGGCCCTGCTGGCCATCCTGCTTTTCAGTGGCCTGCTGGCCGCCGCTGTCGATATGGCATTCAGTTTTCCTACCGAACGGCCCGAACACAATCTGCTGTTGTTAGTATACGCCGCATTGGCGCTCAACCTGGCGGCCGGCGCCGGCGCGGCGCCTAAGCAGGCCAGAAGCACCCGCATCATACTGGCAGCAGGGCTTGTTGCACTACTCGGCTTCAGCTTCTGGATGGCCCTGCAAAAGCGGCAGCTCGACCGCAACATGCAGGAGGCCCTGCGCCTGGAAACGCGCGGCAACTTCGAAATGGCAGCCCGCCTATCGGAGCAGGCCGAAGCCCGTTTCTTCAGCCTCGACCCCATAGGCGACCCCGTGGCATGGCATACCGCCAATGCCTACAAACAAATGAAGCAACTCGATAAAGCCCTGGAAAAAGCAGAAACGGCGGAGCGCATCCAACCCAATAGCCACCGGGTGCTGAACACCAAAGCGAGTATCCTGATGGGCCTGGAGCGCTATGAAGAAGCCGTGCCTGTATTACAAAAAGCCGTGCAGCTGGCGCCCCGGTACGAACCGGCGCTTACCAATCTGGCCTATTGCCTGTACCGCACCGGCCAGAACGCAGCCTGCCTGGAAACGCTGGAAAAGCTCAAACTGGAAGAGAACCCCAGGCTGCTGCTCGTCCGCTCCGATGCCGGTTACAAGATGGAAATGGCAAAACTGGAAAACAGCCCCATGTACCAGGTAGGGCTTCAGTTCGCCCTGGAATGGAAGGCCACCGGCAGGGCCGGCATCTCCCCCGCCGCCAGGGCGCTTTACGAACAGCGCGCCTCCGACGAGGCCTTCATCCAGGAATATTTCCAAACGATAAACACGTACTGCCAGGCCAAAGCATGGCAACGCGGAGATACGCCCGAGCAGGTGGAAGCACTGGGCCTCCGGGCCGAACAGGCCGGCGCCGCCCTAACGGCAGCCCTACCCGCCGATATGCTGGCCCGGCGGATACTTTACAACAACCACCTCCAAACGGTGGCCCGCCTGCTCAACCCGCCGCCGGGTGATAGTGATAACAGCGGTATATTATTTCCCATGAATGAATAACGGTTATGAACAGGGTAATAGAGAACAGGCCCAGGAGTTTGAAGATAGAGCTGCAGGAGGTATGGCGGGCGCTGCCCATCGCCTGGATGCTGGCGCGCCGCGAATGGAAGGCCAAATACGCCCATACGGCCATGGGGCTGGTATGGGCCGTAGTGCCGCTGGCCGCTTATGTGCTCATCTATACGCTTTTCTTTTCCGTACTGCTGAAGGTCGAAACGGAGATCCCCTATCCGCTGGTGGCCCTCTCAGGGCTGGTAGGCTGGAACTACTTCAAGGATATCATATACAATGCGGCGCCTTCGATCGCCAATGAAGGGCAGTTCCTAAAGCGCAATTTCCTGCCCAAGCTCGTCATACCGCTGTACAAAAGCATGCTGGGGCTGGTAGAGCTGGGCGTCTCCATGCTGTTGCTGTTCCTGTTGCTGGGCATCTTCCGGTCGCCGCTTTCGGCAAAGGCCTTTCTGCTGCCCCTCGTGGTAGCGCTGAACTTCCTGACGGGCTTTACGATAGCTGTATGGGTCTGCAGCCTGAGCGGCCGGCGGCGCGATTTTTTTCACCTCGCCGCTTCCGCCCTCAACGTGGCCATCTGGCTGACGCCTGTTTTTTACCTGCCCAGCCTCATCCCGGCCACATTCCGGCCACTGCTGTACATCAACCCCATGGCCACCATCGTCGGCGCCTATCGCTGGATATTGCTGGGCACTCAGGCGCCGCCGCTCTGGGGCTGGGTTAGCGTTATAATTTTTCTCGGCCTGCTGCTGGCAGGGTTAAGGGTGTTCTTCAACCGGCAGCACCTGCTCGTCGATTTTGCCTGAACATGGCAACAGCCGGCCGGTATCATTACAGAAAAAGAAATAATGATCGCAGTTGACCTCTTGTCCAAGTCTTTCCAACGGGCTGCCGATGTGCGGGCAGGAGGCTTTTCCGCTCCTCGCGGCGAAGCTTTCTGGGCATTGAAGAATGTCTCTTTCCGCCTGGGAGAGGGGGAAGCGATGGGCATCATAGGGCCCAACGGGGCGGGGAAAAGCACGCTGCTGAAGATACTGGCGGGCATCTATCAGCCCACATCCGGCAGGGCGGAACTGCGCGGCAGAGTAGGCGCCATCCTCGAGGTCGGCTCGGGCTTCCACCCCGAGCTCACCGGGCGGGAGAACGTCTATTTTGCAGCGCGCCTGGCAGGGCTCAGCCGCCGTGAGGCAGGCAGCCTGCTGCCGGAGATCGTCGAGTTCAGTGAGCTGGAAAAGCACCTGGAGACACCCGTGAAATTCTATTCCTCCGGCATGTTCCTGCGCCTGGCTTTTTCAACGGCCATCCATATCGATTGCGATATCCTGCTCCTGGATGAAGTGCTGGCCGTAGGTGACGCCGCATTTCAGGAAAAGTGCTTCCTGAAACTGCAATCCCTGCGCAAAGCGGGCAAGGCCATGCTTTTCGCCAGCCACGACCCCGGCAAGCTGGCCCAGATGTGCAGCCGGGCCATCGTGCTGGCGGAAGGACAGCTGGCCTATGCCGGCGAAACACAGGAAGCGCTGGCCTATTACGCCCGCCATTTCGCGCCGGGGGCGCCCCTGCCGCTCAGCCAGTCCGCCTGCCTGCAATCGATCAGTATGCTGGCCCCGGCAAATGATGCCGTGCTCGATGCCAGCAAAACCGTGGCTATCGAGATAGAAGTGGTTTTCAAAACAGGCAGCAAAACACCACACCTGGCCCTGGCGCTGATGGACAGCCACCACAACATCCTGTTCAGCACCAACACCCTGGAACAGGGCCTGCCTGCCGGCTTGAAAAAAGCACGGCTTCGCTGGGAACTGCCGGCGGGCATCCTCAACTCCGGCCTGTTCTGGGCCAACCTCTATGTCATACAGGACGGGAAGCTGGAGGAGCACTTTCCGAAGATCGGCAAATTCGAGGCCGCGCCCTTCACCAGCCTGGCCCGGCAGGCCGAAAGCCGTTTTCACGCCCTCCACATTCCAGGAGGGTTACACATCGAAACCCAATAACTCATGGTGGTTGCGATAACAGGTATTACAGGATTGCTGGGTAGGAATATCCTTTTCGAATTGCTGCGGCAGCACCGGCAGCGCCTGCAAGAACTGAAGGTATTTGCCTTCGGAAAAGCACAAGGGGGCAAAAGCCTGCAAGCCCGTATCCTCGACATGATGCGGGAAGACGGCGCCTATTACCTCGGCACAGCCGATATAAGCCCCTTTGCCGACAGGGTTACGGCCATCGGCTGGCAGCTGGAAGAAGAAGGCCTGGGCATCAGCTCTGAAGATATGGAAATGCTGCGGCGCACACCTATCGGGCTTTTCATCCACGCCGCCGCTACCGTCGACTTCAGAGACAGCCCCAACGTGCGCGATGCCTTACAACGGGTCAACGTGACGGGTACGGCCAGGGTGGCCGCTTTATGTGAAAAGCTGCAGATCGGCCAGTTCGCCTTCATCAGCACGGCCTATGCCTGCGGAATGGAGGAGGGCGTCATCCTGCCCGGTACGACGAACTTTGAAGCCGGCTTCCGCAACCCTTACGAACGCTCGAAGCTGGAGGCCGAAGTGCTGGTTCGCGAATTCTGGTCGAAAGGAAAACTTCCCCAGATCAAAATATTCCGGCCGAGCACGATATGCGGGCGCCTGCTGGAGCCTCTGCCCGGACAAACCAACAAGTTCGACATCTTCTATGCCTGGCTGGCCTTTTTCCTTCGCCTGAAAGCCAAAAAACTGGGCCATCCCGGCTATGGCGAATTCGCCGATATCGACATCAGGGTCTGTTTCAACCCCAACGGCGGCCTGAACATCATTCCCGCCGACTATGCCGCCAAAGCCCTGCTCGAAGTATGCCGCAGTGGTACGGCCGAGCAGGACTTCCACCTGGTTTCCCCGAAGGAATCGCCCAACCAGATGGGCATACCGTTGATGTTCGACTTCATCAAAGTGGCGCTACCCCCGTTTCAGGATAGCGTCCCGGAGCAGCTGTCCCCACTCGAGCGGCTGTACTACGAGAAGTCGGTAGGCCGTATCTATACCCCCTACATCACCAGCAACACCATGGATTTCCGGGTGGACAGCCTGCTCGGCAACCTTCCGGAAGGATTTCCCGAATGCCCCTTTGTGGGGCCCTCCCAATTTGTTACTTTGCTCGAGTTTGCCCGGAAGCACAACTTTGGGATCTCATGAAACAGGCGGCTACATTAAAATACTACCTCTTGGGAAGCGGCCAGCTGCACCCCGGTTCATGCGGCGCCAAGGCATGGAGCCTGCACCAGCTCACGCTGGCTGGCTTTTCCGTGCCCCGGGGCGCCGTCATCCCTTATGATACGGTGGCGGCCATAACTTCCCAGGCAGGCCTGGCCGCCAGCGACACCGTGGAGGCAGCTGCCGGCAAGCTGGCGGCAACCCCCGGCCTGCCAGCCTGGCTGGAACACCTGGCCGCCCTCCTCCCGCCCGGCGCGCCACTGATGCTGCGAACGGCGGCGGAAGGCGAGGACGGCCAGCAGCAGTCCATGGCAGGTATGTATGCATCCGTTCCGGGCATTACCAATACAGAACAGCTGATGCACGCCTTTGCGGCCTGCCGGATAAAAGGCAGGCTGGCTGGCAGGCTCTCCTTCCTGCTCCAGGAATACGTGGAAGCGGATTACGCTGGTGTCGCTTTTACCGTTTCTCCCGTAAACCCCGTAGCGCATGAGATCCTGATAGAGTTGGCGGCAGGGCAATGCGAACTGCTCACCGACGGGCGCAGGGTGGACGCCAGGATCGTGTACGACTGGAAAGCGGAGGCCGTTTCCGTACTTGAAAGCACGATCGGTGATCTCCCGCACCTGGCCCAACTGGGCCAGATGCTCTACAAAATCCAGGAGTACTTCGGCAGCCCGCAGGATGTGGAATGGGCCATGGCAGGAAGCGCTTTTTTCGTGCTGCAGGCCCGCCCGGCCACCAGGCTTTTTTTCCCCAGCACCCATACCTGGACGAACGCCAACTTTCGCGACGGCGGCATCGGCGCGAATATGCCGTCGCCATTGATGTGGAGCCTCTATGGCCATACCTTCAACACTTCCATCGAGGCCTTTGCCTACCGCTACCACCTCCGGCCGGAGCCCCATCCTGATGCCTGGAGCACGACATTCCTGGGATACCCCTACTGGAACCTCAGCGCAACCAAAAGCGGCGCTTCAAAGGTGCTGGGGTATGTGGAACGGCAGTTCGACGAAGGCCAGGGCGTCAATCCCTATTACGAAGGCGACGGTTATGTAGCGCGCTTCTCTTTCCGGCGGCTGCTCACATCACTGAAGGCCCTGGCCTCGATCAGGCGGTCCATCCGCAGCCGCTTTGGCGAATGTGCCAGAACGAAAGCTTATTTCTACGAAACCGTGCTCCCCGAATTCCAGGCTTTCCCTCTCGCCGCAGCAAGCCTCAAAAGCCTGGGGGAATATTTCGAAAAGATCGTTCGCCAACATTTGCAATACATCTATTCCAACTACTGGAATATCATCTACGACAACACCTTCGTCAGCACATTTGCGCAGAATGCCCTGGCCCGCTATAACCGCCGATCCGGGCAGAATATCCCGTTCAGCGCGTTGGCCGCCGGTATCGAAGATATTGCGCACATCAGGCCCATGCTGGAGCTGGAAGGCATCGCCGCCGCCATCAGGAAGGGCCCGGCAGCCCTGGCCTACTGGCTTCAGACATCGGAAAATGAGCTGGCCGCAGATTACCTGCAAGGCCACCCCTTCCCTTTCCATGATGCTCTGAGCGAATTCCTGGCCCGCTACGGTTATAAAAGCGATCACGAGCTCGAGATCATGGCGCCCAACTGGGCGGAAAACCCGGTTGTGCCCCTGCTCACGATCCGGCAATACCTGCGCGGCGAGCCCGGCACACTGGGCCGCCACATCGGCCGGCAACATACTGAAGCTTTGGAGCTGAAGGCAGGCCTGAGATCACCGGCACTGGCCCGGAAGGTTGAACAGCAGCGCCAGCTATTGTGGTGGAAGGAAGAGATCAGGGACATTACGACCCACCTCTACCACCTGATCCGGCAGTTATGCCTGGCGCTGGGGCGGCGGCTGGCCGGCGAAGGCCTGCTTGCGGAGCCCGATGATGTATTCTTTCTGGACGCCCAAAGCCTCATCCGGCTGGCTGGTGGCGGTGAAGCCGCCCCTTTCCGGGAACGGGTGCACTACCATCGGCGCCTGCGGCGAAGCTTCCGCCATTTTGCCAAGCCCGACATCATCTTTCCCGCCGCTATACCGGCCGTTATGCCGGCTGTTGAACGGCAGCAGGGGCTACAGGGCATCGGTGTTTGCCCCGGCCTGGCTAAGGGTAAGGCGCTGGTCATCCCCAGGCTGGACGGGGAAAAGCCGGTAGAGATGGAAGCCGGCAGCATATTGGTGACCGAGTATATCAACCCCTCGCACATCCCGTATTTCACCGGCGCCAGGGCTATCGTAACGGCCAACGGAGGCCTGTTATCGCACGCGGCCATCATGTGCAGGGAATTCGGCATCCCGGCCGTTTTTGGCGTGCCTAACCTGCTTGCCGGGCTCGAGCCAGGGCGAATGCTGGAGGTGGACGGCAGCAGCGGTTGGGTCAAATACGTTTGAGCATGGCAAAGTTATACAGTATCATAGGGGTCGATGGCAGCGGCAAGGACTACTGGTTGCAGGAATGTTTCCGGCGGCTGCCGGAGGGCTCCGGCTTCTTTCCCCTGCCGAGCACCCAATACCACCAGTCGCCCTACTGCGCTGCTCCCGGGCTGTCGAAGCTATTTCACAAGCTGGGAAAACAGGCCGACCTGACGGGCGATGCAGCGCTAAAGGCCATGAGCCTGTTTCTGAAAATGATGCTCTTCCCGGTTGAATACCGCCACCTGCAACAGCGCTACAAGGCTACTACGATAATATCGGCCCGACACCCGGCAATCGATACGGTAGCCTACAGCCGGCTTTTTCTTCGCGACATTCCCCTGGGCCGGCCTGCCGAAGAAGACCACCTGTTGCGCGCCCGCCGCTTGCTGGAGGAAGCGGAATGGCTGCAACTGGAAGGATTTCTGCAAGGCGTAAAGGCCCATGGGCAGGGCGGCAGCCTGGAGGCCCTCATTATCGAAACCGGCCGGAAAGAGCTGGCAGCACAGCTCGAGGCCTATGCAGCATTCTTCGGCATGCCGTTCCCCGACAAGCTTCTCTTCCTGGAAACCCGCATCGGCCAGGCCGAACAAAACCTGGCGGCGCGCAACGACGCCGTGCCGGAAGTGCACGAAAAGGCCGAATACCTGCTGGCCCTTCAAAGCGAGCTTCAGAATTGTATCGGCGTACTGCGAAGCATCGCGCCCCAGGTGGAGGTAAAAGAAATACTGCCTACCTTGGGCCAGGAAAGCCGGGAGGATATCCTCGCTTTCTTAACGGAATGATATGAGCTTTTCTATGAACCTGCTGCGCAAGGCCGACTGGTTTACGACCAAGGTTCCGATGGCCCTGGGCTTTTATTACCTGGGGTTGTGGGCCCTAGGGCCGCCACTGCCAGGGCGGGCCATGTACACGGCTGCCGCAATGGTGCTGGCCTACCTCTGCAGCGGCATCTTCGTCCGGTTTTACAACGACCTTTTCGACATGGCCGCCGATGCCAGGGCAGGGAAGTTCAACCTGGCCAGCAAGGCTTCTCCTTTCTGGCGGGTAGCGGCGCCGCTGCTGGCCACCGCATGCATCCCGCTGATCCTGCTGGCCGTGGGAGCGCCGCTTTACCTGTACGCCCTCATGGGTGTTCAGCACCTGCTCTACCTGGCCTATTCCACACCTCCTATCCGACTGAAGAACAGGGCATTGGGCGGGGTATTGGCCGACGCGGCCTACGGCCATGCCATGCCTGCGGCCATCGGGTGGGCCTTTGCCGCCTTTGCCACGCAGGAGGCCGTTTTCAGCGAAGCGCACCGCGCCCTCGCCCCGGCTATTTTTGCCCTCCAATTACTATCGGGCGCCAGCAATATCCTCAAACACCAGATCGAAGACCACGACGGGGACACCGCGGCAGGCATCCGCACCCTGGTGGTGGCCCTGGGCGCAGGGCGGGCGTGGAAGCTTGGCCTGCTGGTGCTGGCGCCGTTGGAACTCGCCGGGGTATTGGTTTTCCTGCTGTATCTGGCCTATATCAAACAAAGCGCCATTCCCGCGCTGCTGGCACTGTTGGTATTGGTTCACGCCCTGTTGGTTTATACCTCCTTCCGGCGAAAGGGCAAACGAGAAAGCGAGCGCCTGCTCCTGTTCCAGAATGAAGTGTTTGAAACCTGGTTTCCGCTGTCCTTCCTCGGCCTGCTGATAAGCAGGCAAGCGGGTTACCTCATACTCCTGGCCGGCCATCTGGCAATTTTTTTTTATGCTACCTTCCGGCGTTTTTACCATTACGCGGCAAAGGCCGTGCCTTTGGGGTGGTGGATCAGGGAAAAAGCGATCATTTTTTACTACCATCGGCTACTGAAGCAATATGCCAGGCTGCGCGGTATCCCTGATAACGGCAAGGCCAGTAAAAGCGAAAAATAATGTGCGGTATCCTAGGGCAGGCCTGTTCGCAGGGCGCCATC
Source organism: Lewinellaceae bacterium (assembly GCA_020636255.1). Lineage (GTDB taxonomy): Bacteria > Bacteroidota > Bacteroidia > Chitinophagales > Saprospiraceae > JACJYE01. The sequence continues at coordinate 229,468 of JACJYE010000013.1, read as the reverse complement.
AACCTCCATACTTTTGAGCAGATGCGCGACACCCTGGCGCATCGGGGCCCCGATGATGCAGGCCTTTGGTGTAGCGAGGACAAGCGCATAGCCCTCGGCCACCGCCGACTGTCCTTCCTCGACCTTTCGGATGCAGGCCACCAGCCTATGGCCAACGAGGACGGGGCCATCTGGATCGTCCTCAACGGAGAGGTATACAACTACCTTGAACTGCGCGAAATGCTGGTGGCGCAGGGCCACCGCTTCCGCTCCCGGTCCGATACGGAAGTGCTGATCCACGGCTATGAAGAATGGGGGCTTACGGGCCTGCTGGGCCGGATAAACGGCATGTATGCCTTCGCGCTCTGGGATGGAAAGAAAGGCGAACTGCTGCTGGCCCGCGACCATTTCGGCATCAAGCCGCTGTACTACGGTTGGGTGGGCGGCCAGTTTTATTTCGCTTCCGAATTAAAGGCCATCCTGAAGGGGCTGGCGTCGCGCCCTGCCCTGCGCCTGGCTTCCGTCAGCGATTATCTCGCCTATCGCTACGTACCGGGGCCCTACACCATCTGGGAAGGGCTGTACAAGCTGCCTGCGGCCAATTACCTGCGCCTGTCGCAACGCGAAGGCTTCGGGGCCGCGCAACCGGCCTGCTACTGGCAGTTGGAGCCCGCAAGCCATAAAACCAGCCCCGGCGAAGCCGCCGTACGAGTGGGCGAGCTGCTGAAGAACAGCGTCAGCGAACACCTGCGCAGCGACGTGCCGGTAGGCCATTTCCTTAGTGGCGGGTATGACAGCAGCGCGCTGGCCGTTTATTCTACAGCGCTGGGCCAACGCCCCAATGCCTTCAGCATTGGCTTCGAGGGCTGGGCGCGTAGCGAGCACCAGTACGCCGAAACGGTGGCCAACCACCTGGGCATCCCCCTGTATACCACTATCGTAGGCGCCGAGCAACTGGAGCTGATGGACACGCTGGCCTACCACTACGACGAGCCCATCGCCGACATTTCCATCATACCGACCTATATGGTGAGCCAGCTGGCCCGCCGCCACAACAAGGCCGTCCTGTCGGGTGAAGGAGCTGACGAGATCTTCGGCGGCTACACCTGGCAGCGGGAGATCGCCCATTTCGGCCGGTGGCGGGCCCGGGCGGCCCAAGCCCTGCAGAAGCTGAGCGGCGGCCCCGCCAACTACTTCGTGGAGCGGTATGCCGAAGCGATGGCCATGGGGCGCTTCCGCTCGGACAACCTGCCTTCCATGCTGCACCCGCGTATGCAGGCGGGCATCCCGGCCTTCAGCGAGTGGTTTTACGCCAGCCACTACCGGCCCGGCGAATGGCCGCTGAAAGCCTTTCAATACCTCGACGTAAAGGCCTTTATGGGCGAGCTGGTGCTCACCAAGATCGACCGCGCAAGCATGGCCCATGGATTAGAAGTACGCGTCCCATTTCTCGACCGCACCCTTGTGGAATATCTTTTTCAATTACACCCTTCTGTGTATTTTCGCTTCGGCCAGACAAAATCATTACTTTGGGAAAATATCAGGCACAGCCTACCGGCGGCTATCCTGAATCGCCCCAAACAAGGGTTCGTAGGGCCCGATTCTTATTATATGAACCTGGAGTGGTACCGCGAACACCTGCACAACGGGTACCTGATACAGGATGAAGTGATCAGCCGGGAAGGGTTGGACAGCCTGTTCCGCGAAAAGAGCCACTGGCGGCTTTGGAAGCTGATCGTTTTGGAAAAATGGTGGAACCGATGGATGAGATAAAGTGTATACCTGTCGACGCTGTGACGCTGAAAGCACACCAGCAGACCCGGAGCCTGAACGCCCACCGAAAGCTGTGCCACGCCCCGTTCCAGAACATGTACTTCGGCCGCGACGGCAAGGTGCTGGCCTGTTGTTACAACCGGGAAGAAGCGATGGGGCGCTGGCCGGAGCAGACGATTGCCGAGATATGGAGCAGCGCCCAGGCCGAAGCCCTCAGGCAGGCCATCGGGGAAGACAGCCTGGCCAGCGGTTGCTACTACTGCCACCAGATACTCGATGCCGGCAATTTCTTCAATATGCCCGCCCGCCATTTCGACAAGTACGCCGACCCTCCGATCGCCAGCCTGTCGAAACAAATGTGGCAGCTGTTCACCCAACGGGTCTCGCTGGGGGAGCTGAGACACAGGCTGCGCTCGGGCGGTGCGTTCTATTCCAGGAAGATCAGGGAAATATTTGAAGGGCGGCAACCGGGCATGCCGCTCGGCAGGATCATCCGCCAGGAAGCCGGGCAGCTTGCCGCCAGGGCCAGGGCCCGCCACAAACCGCAGGTTGCCAATTCCTTCCCACGCGGTATGGAGTTCGAGCTGAGCAATACCTGTAACCTCGAATGCGTGATGTGCACCGGGGAGTTCTCTTCTTCCATCCGCAAAAACCGCGAAGGGCTCGCCCCCTATCCCGAGCTCTACGGCCTGGAGTTCGCCCAGCAGCTCGAAGCGTTCATCCCTTATCTCTGGCAGGCCAAGTTCTACGGCGGCGAGCCTTTTCTCGTGCCCATTTATTTTGAAATATGGGAGCGCATGGCCCGCCTCAACCCCCACCTGTCCGCACACATCACCACCAACGGCACCGTCTTCAACAACAAAGTGCGCGATGTGCTGGAAAAGGTGCGCACCCACCTCATCGTTTCCATCGACTCTTTCCACAAGGAAACCTACGAGTCCATCAGGCAGAATGCCCGCTTTGAACGGGTGATGGAAAGTATCGATTACTACGCCGGGGTCAACCACCGCCAGCATTCCGAGCTGTCCATCGCCATTTGCCCTATGATCCTGAACTATATGGAGATGCCGGAAATGGTAGCGGCCTGCAACCGCCGGGGCTTCAATGTTTTCTTCAACACGGTATGGTTCCCCGAAGAACTGTCGCTGCGCAAGCTGCCGGCGGAAGAACTGGAGAAGGCCATCCGCTATTACGAAGCCCACTACCCCACGGGGGAAGGCCTGTTGGCCAAAAGAAACCTGGAGGCCTTCGACGGCCTGCTGAACCAACTCAAAAACTGGCACAGCCATGCCCTCGAACGGACGCAAACAAGCTCTTAGCGCGGTAATACTGGTTTCCCTGGCCCTCGCCGGCTGCCGGCCCGACGCCATGGAGGTAAAAAACGCTACCCTGCCTGCTGCGAAGCCCGAAAACACAGGATGGATCATCACCAACACCGGCGGGCATGACGCCGCCTTCACGCTGGATATCAACGGAACATTCTGGCTAACGGCCGATAAGATCGCGGCGCAGCTACAAAAGCAGTCCCCCGACAGCCTGGCCTTTGTGCTCAACAGCCTGGCCCTGGTGCACAGCCTGTCGAGAAACGCGCCGCCCATGAGCACGGAGCGGTGGATGCACAACCCGGAGGTATTGCTCAACTCGCTAGGGCAGGGCTTTTGCGACGACCGCGCGGCGGCCCTGTGCCGGATCTGGCAGGCGGGCGGGCTGGAAGCCCGCATCTGGCACCTGGAAGGGCATACCGTCCCGGAGGTGAAGCTCGGCGGCCGATGGCAGCTGTTCGACCCCGATGTAGGCGTGTATTACACGAACGGCGATTCGGCCGTTTGTTCTGTTGAAGCAATCGCCCGGGGCGAGGCGCGGTATTTTTCGATGCGGGATACGCTTTACGCGATCACTCCCGAGAAAAGCGTGCTGCTGCTGCTCGACAAATACCTTAGCCGGGACGACAACAGGCTTTCCGAATGGTACCTATCAGGCCCTGCAGCTCCGGATACTACCTTCCGGCTTCCCTCGGGCTCCAGCCTGGCCTGCTGCCAGCCTGCCGCCGATGGCTGGGCCAACGGCAGCTACGCCAGCGTGCTGCTGCCGCCCCACACCTCAGGGGCGCTTTACATTCCGCTGGTGCTGGCCGCACGCCCCGAAGGCATGGAGGCTGTTTTCCCCTTCGCCGATACCCTGTATGGCGAAACTTTGGTACAGAACCCCACAGCAGATACCCTCGCCCTGCGCTATTTCGTCAATCCCTTCCTGCCTGGCTTACAGCAGCAAAACCATTTTACCCTGCGCGGGCAGGGAGCCGGGCAGCTTGACATTGCCTTGTTCAGCCAGGAAGAGGCACTGCCGGCGACGCCTTTTTATTTCGACCAGCTGAGAGAGCAATTGTTGTGCTCCGATGCGTTGCAGCGCTTTGTCCACGACATACTGCCCAGGCTGCCCGCCATAAACGACATGGATGAGCTGCCGGCTTTTTTCCACGCCTACCTGCAGCAGAAAGGCACGGCCCCTGACGAGATAACACGAAGGGAAGCAGCCTTTCAGCAGCGCTTTCTGGTGGCCCGGGAAGTTTTGCAAAAACAACCCGGCATGGAAGCGCACATCATACACACCCCCGTATTTTTGCTGCTGGCCATGGAATATTTCGGGAAAGACATCGGCCTGGATGAGCTGGCGGCTTTTCTGGAATCATTATCCTTGTGAAGCGTATGGAACAACCCGGGCAATTCGTATTTGTGGTTTGCGGCGAGGATGTACACCTCCACACCCTGAACTTTTCCCTTCCCCTGCTGCGCCGGTTTACCCGGCGGGGCATCATCGTGGTTACAGACCGGAGCAGAAATGCCGTGCCTATCGAACACGACGTGGTCATCGACGTAGATACGCCCCGCCATCTGACGCACCACCAGGCGGCCATCTACCTGAAGGCCAGCCTGCACCGCTACCTCGACATGGATGGCATGTACTGTTACCTCGACACGGACATCATAGCCCTGGGGCCTGAAGTGGACGGCATTTTTGAGCACTTCAGCCCGCCCATCACTTTTTGTACCGACCACTGCCGGATGCCGATGTTCAGCCCCAGCTGTGTATACCACCCAGGCACCGAAGCCCTGGTGGAGGAGCAACGGGAACTGGATGGGCTGCGGGCGCGCTTCCTGGAGCTGGAGCGGGCCCACCAGCAGGCCGCGGGGCCTCATTACGAACAGATCAAGCAGATCAAAGAGGCCTTTAACCAGGCGCGGCCCAGGCATTCGCGGGGTTTTTCCAATTATTACAGCCTGTCGGGCAAGGCCAGGCTGCTGGCGAGCAAGCTCCTGTTCAAAGCCCTGTACTGGGGGGCTTTTCTGGCGGCCCTACCTTTACTGCCCTTTCGGAAAAGCCTTTTTGCCGAATGGTTCGAAAGCCTGCACCAGCGTTTTTTCCACGCGCCTTTCCGCTTTGAGTATTTCGCCCGACGGTACGGGTATCGGTACAGCCCAAAGGAGCAGCTGTGGTACGACGCCGAAGGCAAGCTGGTGTTTGACGACAACGTGCTGGTGAAGGCCATCGAACGGCACTCGGCATTCCGGTGGGACCGGGTTCATTTTTACTGGAAGAACGAGTCGGGCAGAAGGGTGAGCTGGCCGCAGTCCGACGCCTTGCGGCAGTTGATCCGGGAGAAGTTCGGCGTGGTAGTGGCCCAGAAGAACTGGCAGCACTGGAACGGCGGCGTTTTCCTCTTTAACCGGGCATCTATCCCCTTTCTGGAGCAGTGGCTGGAATGGTGCCTGGCCACTTTTGACGACCCCTTGTGGAAAACCCGCGACCAGGGCGCCCTCATCGCTACGGCCTGGAAGTTCGGCATTCAGAACCACCCCACCCTGCCCATCGAATACAATTTCATTGCCGATTATTACCACCCCCGGCTCCAGTACCTCGGTGGTTTTACGTTCCGTTTCCACGGCTCTGAAAGGCTGGTGCGCCCTCATTTCCTGCACATCTACCACCATTTCGGCGACCAGAGCTGGGATGTGTGGCGGGATGTGGAAGGATTGAATGTTGGCCATTGAATAGGCAGGGGCGCAGGGGCAGTTGAAGTGTTTTTTGAACCGCTAACGCAGAGATTATCATCTTTGCGGCCTTCGCGCAGCCTTAGCGTACTTCGCGGGAAAACCCTCCTAGAAGTTCCCGCCAAGCTTGCCCGGCTCAAAGAGACGGGGACGGAAAGGCAACGCGATGTACGCCAAGGGGTGGGGCGTCGGTATTTCTAATACAAACATATGAGACGCAAAGTTAGAAGTGCAATCCCGACCTCCTTCGTCGGTACGGGACTCCCTACGGTCACGTGCCGACGTGCGACATCCGACACCCGGCATAACCTTAGCAACATACAAGCCTGCTGCAGGCTGAAGCCTGCGCCACCTGTGACGTGCGACGTGCCGACGTGCGACATAACCTGAGGTTCGCCGCAGGCTGAAGCCCGCCCTACTCCACCTCCCCAAACAGGTCATACTCCGTCGCATCCGTGATGCGGACCTGCGCGAAATCACCTACGCGTACGTAGTTGTCGGCAGCGGGTACCAGCACCTCATTGTCCACCTCGGGGCTGTCGCCTTCGGTGCGGCCGATGAAGTATTCGCCCTCTTTGCGGTCGAACAGCACCTTCAGCACCTGGCCGGCCTTTTCCTGGTTCCTGGCGAAGGATATCTGCTGCTGAATCTCCATCAGGCGGTTGGCGCGCTCCTGTTTGACTTCGGCCGGGACGTCGTCCTCCAGTTCATAAGCGCGGGTGTTCTCCTCATGGGAGTACTGAAATACGCCGAGGCGGTCGAACTTCATCTCCTCCACGAAGTCGCACAGATCCTGAAATTCGGCTTCCGTTTCGCCGGGGAAGCCGACGAGCATGGTGGTGCGCAGGGTGAGGTTGGGTATCTTTTTGCGGGCCAGCTCCACCAACTCCACCGTCTCTTCGCGGGTGATCTGCCGGCGCATGCGTTCTAAAACCGCATTGTTGGCGTGCTGCAGGGGAATGTCGAGGTAGTTGCAGATCTCGGGGCGCCCGGCCATCACGTCGAACACTTCGGTGGGGAACTTGCTGGGGTAGGCGTAGTGCAGGCGTATCCATTCGATGCCTTCCACGTCGGCCAGGGCGTGCAGCAGCCTGGGCAGCTCCCGCTGCTTGTAGATATCCAGGCCGTAATAGGTGAGCTCCTGGGCGATGAGGATGAGCTCCCTGACGCCGAAGCGGGCCAGGTTGCGGGCTTCCTTCACCAACTCTTCGACGGGGCGGGAGACGTGCTTGCCGCGCATCAGCGGAATGGCGCAGAAAGAGCAGGTGCGGTTGCAGCCCTCCGATATTTTCAGGTAAGCGTAGTGCTGCGGGGTGGTGATCATGCGCTCGCCGATCAGTTCGTGTTTGTAATCAGCATTGAGCTTGGCCAGCAGGCCGGGCAGTTCCAGGGTGCCGAAGTAGGCGTCCACCTCGGGGATCTCCTGCTCCAGGTCGTCCTTGTAGCGCTGCGACAGGCAGCCGGTGACGTAGAGCTTATCGATGCCTCCCTGCTTCTTCACCTCCGCATATTCCAGGATGGTGTTCACCGACTCCTCCTTGGCCAGGTCGATAAAGCCGCAGGTGTTGACGATGACGATGTTGGCGTCTTCGTCATTGCTGTCGTGCACCACTTCGTAATCATTGCCCCGGAGCTGGGTAATGATATTCTCCGAGTCCACCAGGTTTTTGGAACAACCCAGGGTGATGACGTTAACTTTATCGCGTTTTAATGTTCTGGTTTTCATATTTTTCCCTCTTCTAAACGGGTGGCCTGCTCCCGTACGAGCGTGCAAAGTTAAAGACAATACTTCAAACAAGCATCAGCCGTTTTAGTTACAAAGCAAAACCGGCGGTTAGCCGGCGAGCTGAAAAACAGTTTCACATGAAATACCTCGTTACACTCGCTCTATCGCTGTTCCTGAGCGGAACGGCCTTTTCTCAGTTCGGCCTGAACGCCACCTACCGGAGCAATACGGCGCCCGACTGGCAGTTTGTCAACTTCAATGAAGAAGAAGCCCTGCTGCCTGCCTCCGCCATAGCATTTGGCGTGGATTACTGGATACCACTAAAAACCGTGCGCATCGACCTGCTGCCCGAGCTCAACTTCAGCAAAATGTCCAGCACCCTGGACAGCCGGGCCAATACGCAGCTCGACAACACCTGGCTGAGCCTCTACCTGAACGCCAACATTTACTTCCTGAACCTGGAAGGCGACTGCGACTGCCCCACCTTCTCCAAGTCGGGCGGGGTGTTCGACAAAGGCCTCTTCCTGCAGCTGTCGCCCGGCGCCACCTGGATGCGCAACGAGGTGAGCGCCGAAGGCCAAAGCCAGGATTCCAACGATTTCGCCTTCAGCATCGCCGCCGGCCTTGGGCTCGACCTCGGCCTTTCCGACTTTTTGACCCTGACGCCCTTTGCCGGCCTGCGCTACTATTTGCCCACCCAATGGCAGAGCCTGGAGCTGCTACAGGAAAACGGAGGCATCAAGGAAACCTACCTCAAAGATGACACGAGCAGCCTTCGCCAGCTCTATGGCGGGCTGCGGCTGGGCTTCCGGCTGCGGTAGGCCGGAAGAAAACAGGAGCAGGATGGATTGGCGCTAACGGTATGTGTAATCTGTCGCGCCTATTCCCCCGCTTTTGTTATTTTTACGGCAAAGAACCCAGCCGCATGAACCGGACCATCGTCTTGTATCTGACCCTTTTCGGCTTTTCCCTCCTGTGGAGCTGCGTCCCTCCTTCGAATCGCGTGATCACGGACATCGACATCCGCACAGATGACCCCATTTTCCGGCAGATCCATGAATTTCAGGACAGGCAACAGGTAGATAGCCTTTACTCTTTTTTCCATCATGAAGACCCCACCTACCGCTACCTGGCCGCCATGGCCTTCGGCTCCATCAAGGCCCCGTCGGCCAACGACAGCCTGGCGATGCTGCTCGATGACCCTATCGACGCGGTACGTGCAGCGGCGGCCTATGCTATCGGCCAGGCCGGCGATGCCTCAGGAGAAGCCCTCCTGAAGCAGGCCTTTGCCCGCCAGGACACCGGCGGCGTATACCGGCAGGCCAACCGCGCTATCCTGGAAGCGGTAGGCAAATGCGGCACGGAAGAGAGCCTGCAGCTGCTGGCATCTATCACCACCTACCAAACCACCGATACGGCCCTGTTGGAAGGGCAGGCCTGGGGCATCTACCGCTTCGCCCTGCGCAAGCTCATACTGCCTGAGGGCACCAGCCGCATGCTCGATATGGCCACCGGCAGCCATTACCCGCCCTCGGTGCGCCTCATCGCCGCCAATTACCTGATGAGGGCCGACAACATAAAGCTCGACTCCATGGCCGGCGAGGCCATCGGGCGGGCCCTGGAAACAGAGGAGAGCCCCGACATCCGTATGGCCCTGGCCGCAGGCCTGGGAAAAGCCCCCTTCGAATCGTCCCTGAACAGCCTGATTGCCGCATATAGGCGCGAAACCGACTACCGGGTACAGTGCAACATACTTCGGGCGTTGGGCAAATTCGACTACGCCCGGGTGCAGGCCACCGTGCTGAAGGCGCTCAAATCGCCCAATCCTAACCTGGCGCAAAGCGCCGTGTCGTACTTCCTGGACAATGGCATAGCCCAGGACGCCGTGTTTTACTGGCGCACCGCCAAAGACACCCTGCCCTGGCCCATACAGCTGGGCATGTACCAGGCTGCCAACCGCCACCTGCCGGCCTATTCGGTAGAAACGCGCGACGCCATCAACGGCGAGCTGCGGCAGCGGCTGCGCACCGCCGGCTCCGTCTACGAAAAAGCAGCCGCCATAAGGGCCCTGAGCGAATTCGGCTGGAACTTCCGCCACATCTACCAGGAAGGCTTTAGCGCCGAATCACCGGTGATCCGAACGGCAACCATGGAAGCCCTGGCAGCTATCAGCGACCGCACCGACTTCCGGGCCTTCTTCGGCGAAGGCTACCGGCAGGTGCGCCGCGAGCTGATCTACTACTTCATGCAGGCCATGCAAAGCGGCGACCCCGCCATGATCGCCATCGCCGCCGGTGGCCTGCGCAACGAAAGGCTCAACTATCAAACCTATATCGACACCGTCGCCATCAAGGTGCTGGACGCCACCCTGGCCAAGCTGGAATTGCCCAAAGAGATCGAAACCTACAACGAGCTGAACAAGACCATAACTTTCCTGCGCAATGAACCGGAGCCGGCAGCCAAAACGCCCGAGTTCAACCACCCTATCGACTGGGCGATGCTGGCTCCTGTAAGCGACGGCAAACACGCCGTCATCCGCACCGGCCTTGGCGATATCGAGCTGGCCTTTATGCCGGAAGCGGCGCCAGGTACCGTGGCCAATTTCGTGGCCCTGGCCCGCCAGGGCTTCTATGCCGGCAAGGTGTTCCACCGCGTCGTGCCCAACTTCGTCATACAAGGCGGGTGCCCGCGCGGCGACGGCTACGGCAGCCTCGACTATTCCATACGCTCTGAACTGCCGCTGCTCCACTACGACGCCGGCGGATATGTGGGTATGGCATCGGCGGGCAACCATACCGAATGCACGCAGTTTTTTATCACCCACTCCCCCACTCCGCACCTCGACGGCAACTACACTATCTTTGCCCGGGTGGTACAAGGGATGGAAACCGTAAACCAGGTGCAGGTGGGCGCCGTCATCGAAGATATCCTGATCCAATAGCTCTGAACCGAATAATATCAACAAATGAAAAACACGCCAATAACAGACAAGCACGTGGCACTGGGGGCCCGGATGGCAGAATTCGCAGGCTACAACATGCCCATCTCCTACAGCACGATCACCGATGAACACCAGCAGGTGCGGAATAAAGTAGGCATATTCGACGTCTCCCACATGGGCGAATTCATCGTCAGGGGCAGGGAAGCGCTGAAACTGGTGCAGCAGGTGACCTCCAACGACGCATCGCGCCTCCAGATCGGCGACGCGCAGTATTCCTGTTTCCCCAACGACGAAGGCGGCATCGTCGACGATTGCCTCGTCTATCGGCTTCCCGAAGACAACTGCGCCGAAGGCGAGCAGGCCTTCATGCTGGTCGTCAATGCCTCCAATATCGAAAAAGACTGGAACTGGGTGAGCCGCCACAACCAGTACGACACCCGCCTGATCGACATCTCCGATCAAACGGGCCTGCTGGCCATACAAGGCCCGCTGGCCGCAGAGGCGCTGCAAGGCCTGGCCGAGGTGGGCCTGAAGGACATGAAGTACTATACTTTCACCAAAGGGCGCTTCGCCGGCATCGACAACGTGCTTATCTCCGCTACCGGTTATACCGGCGCCGGCGGCTTCGAGCTGTATGTCGACGCTTCCCGCACCGCCGAACTGTGGGACAAGGTATTCGAAGCCGGCGCGGCCTACGATATCAAACCCATCGGGCTGGGCGCCCGCGACACCCTGCGCCTCGAAATGGGCTACTGCCTGTACGGCAACGACATCGACGACACCACTTCTCCAATAGAGGCAGGCCTGGGCTGGATCACCAAGACCCAGAAGGGCAGCTTCACCAGCCGCGATACCTTCGCCCGCCAGCGCGAACAGGGCGTAAGCCGAAAACTGGTGGGCTTTATCCTGCCCGGCGAACGGCGCGTACCGCGCCACGACTACCCCATCGAAGATGCCCAGGGCAACACGGTCGGCAAAGTGACCTCCGGCACCATGTCGCCTTCACTCGACTACCCGATAGGCATGGGTTATGTCGACACAAGCCTGTCGGCCCCGGGCAGCACCGTGTATGTCATTGCCGGGAAAAAGCGCCTCGAAGCACAGGTGGCCAAACCACCTTTTATATAAGCAAACTTCTCCGGCGCCCGCCAACCCAAAAGCCAATAGATTTTTTTTATCTTGTTGGTTCAAAAATTTTTGAAACTTCATTACCAACATGAAACTAGAGGAAAGCAAGGATAAGTTTATCCAATCGTGGGGCGCATTGGGGTCGAGTTGGGGCATCAACCGGACGATGGCGCAGATCCACGCGCTGTTGCTCATCTCTCCGGAAGCGCTCAGCGCGGAGGATATCATGGAAGCGCTTCAGATCTCGCGGGGCAACGCCAATATGAATATCCGGGCGCTCATCGACTGGGGGCTGGTATATAAAGAGCTCAAGGCCGGTGAGCGCCGGGAGTTCTTCGTGGCGGAGAAAGACATGTGGACCGTCGTCAGGAACATCATCACGCAACGGAAAAAAAAGGAACTGGAGCCCATGCTTAAAGTGCTGGAGGAGATCTCCAACGTTGACGATAACAGCCCCGAGGCCGAGGAATTCGTCCAGGTCATCCGCGAGATCAAGCTATTTTCCAACAAAGCGAACTCCACGCTTGACAGCCTGGTCAAGTCGGACTCCAACTGGTTTGTCGGTACTTTTATGAAAATGATCAAATAGGCAGCTTATTCTTCCTCCTGGACAGTGCTGTCATCACCCATTTGATGATCATCATGGAGGCGGTCGAAGAGGGCCCGCAGCCGGTACATCTCGTCGAGGGTGTCATCGAGGAAAAAAGCGATATCCGGTATGCGGCGCATCTGCTTGCGGATGCGGCCGGAGAGCGCCTGCTTGAGGCGTGAGATATGTTCCTCCAGCTCCAGGATCACCCCTTGTTTGTGCTCGATGTTGTACACGCTGAGATATATCTTGGCGAGGTTAAAATCCGGCGTCATCTTCACCTGCGTGACGGTCACCAAAGGCTCGGGGCCGTAGATGTACCCCCCTTCGTTTTGCAGGACTACACTGAAATGCCTTTTGATCAACTCGGCTACCTGTAACTGTCTTTTCGTTTCCATGGCCACTTTTTTCGCTGCTTCTTTTGTTGCAAGGTCGGCAAATATACTTGAAATCAAAAGCCTTGTCAATGGGGTAGGCAGCGGGGGGAAAGAGATACGGCGTGAAACGGGAGCTGCAAACAAAAAGTTTTTTTATTTTTGAATGGTAATGTTTCATGGCCAATGAATACCCTGGACACCCCCATAGCCTACCTCAAAGGCGTTGGCCCCAAGCGGGGAGCGTTGCTGAACAAGGAGCTGAGCATCTTCACCTTTGGCGGCCTGCTCGAGCATTATCCTTACCGCTATATCGATAAAACGCAGTTTCACCGGGTGGGCGAACTGAACGAACAAAGCGGGGAGGTGCAGTTGCAGGGAGTGCTCCGGCGGCTCAACTCCATTGGCGAGGGCCGCAAGCGGCGCCTTGTGGGCGTGTTCCGCGACGATACCGGCGCCATCGACCTGGTGTGGTTCACAGGCGTGCACTGGCTGGAGAAAGCGCTGGAAGTGGGAAAGGAATACGTCATCTTCGGCCGTGTCAACGCTTTCAAAGGGCAGCTCAGCATCCCCCACCCCGAGATGGAGCCCGCCAAAGAAGAGGGTACTCAGGCGGAAACCACCTTCGCCCCCGTATACTCCAGCACCGACAAGCTCAATACCCAGGGGCTCGACGCCAGGGTGCGCCGCCGCCTGATGAAAACGCTCTTTGAAAAGCTCACACCGGCCGATATGCCGGAGAACCTGCCGGCCTACCTCGTTGGGAAATTCCACTTCCCCTCCCGCTTCGACGCCCTGCGCATGATCCACTTCCCGCGCGACGAGAAGGAACTGCAGGCCGCCCGCAACCGGCTCAAGTTCGAGGAACTGTTCTTCCTGCAGCTGCGCCTGCTGCAAATACGCCGACGCCGCAAGGACGCCATCCGGGGCTTCGTCTTCGAGGCCATCGGCGCGTATTTCAACGGTTTTTATAAGGAAAAACTACCGTTCGAGCTCACCGAAGCCCAAAAGCGGGTGCTACGCGAGATACGCCGCGACCTGGGCGCCGGTAGCCAGATGAACCGCCTGCTGCAGGGCGATGTGGGCAGCGGTAAGACCGTCGTAGGCCTCATGTCCATGCTCATGGCCCTCGACAACGGATTCCAGGCCTGCATGATGGCGCCCACCGAGATACTGGCCCAGCAACACTACACCTCCATCAGCCAGTACGTCGATGGGCTCGACATCAGGGTGGCCTTCCTGTCTGGCGCCGTCAAAGGGAAAAAACGCAGGGAAATACTGGAAGCCCTGGAAGCCGGCGACATCCATATCCTCATCGGCACCCATGCCCTGATCGAAGACAGCGTCCGCTTCAAGAACCTGGGCCTGGCCATCACCGACGAACAACACCGCTTCGGCGTAGAGCAGCGCGCAAAGCTCTGGAAAAAGAACACCCCCTGCCCGCCCCACGTGCTGGTGATGACCGCCACCCCCATCCCCCGCACCCTGGCCATGACCCTCTACGGCGACCTCGACGTGTCCGTCATCGACGAGCTGCCGCCAGGGCGCAAGGAGATACAGACCGTACACCGCACCGAGAACCACCGCCTGCGCGTCATCGGCTTTATGCGCGAAGAGATCGCCAAAGGGCGGCAGATATACGTGGTATACCCCCTGATCGAGGAATCCGAAAAGCTGGACCTGCTCAACCTCGAGGAGGGCTACGAGGCCCTGAAACGCGAATTCCCACCCCCGGAATACCAGATCAGTATCGTGCACGGCAAGATGAAAGCCGCGGATAAGGATTTTGAGATGCAGCGCTTCGTAACCGGAAAAACGCAGATCATGGTGGCCACCACCGTGATCGAGGTGGGCGTCAACGTTCCGAATGCCTCGGTGATGGTGATCGAAAACACGGAGCGCTTCGGCCTGTCGCAACTGCACCAGTTGCGGGGGCGCGTTGGGCGCGGCGCCGAACAATCGTACTGCATCCTGATGTCGGGCTTCAAGCTGAGCAACGAAAGCCGCCAGCGGATACAGACCATGGTGCGCACCAACAACGGTTTCGAGATCGCCGAGGCCGACCTCAGGCTGCGCGGCCCGGGCAATATCGAAGGCACCCAGCAAAGCGGCATCCTCGACTTCCGCATCGCCGACCTGTCCAAAGACGGCCGCATCCTGCAAACCGCCCGCGAAGTCGCCACCCGCATCCTCGATGACGACCCCCGCTTCGAACGCCCGGAGCACCACCCGCTTAAGTGGTTTTTGGAAAAGCATGGGAAGCAATTGAAGGGGTGGAGCAGGATCAGTTAGCATATCGGAACGCCGGATTGACTTCCGGCGCTTTTTCCAGCCCGGGCGCCGCTTCGAAAAGCAGCTACTGGAAGACTATGATGCTTTCCGTAAGAGGGAAGTACAGGATGGCGCCCTAACCTGGCCGGAAGTGGGCCTCAATTCTAAGGATATGGAAGGCAACGAAGCATTTCACCCCTTCGATATCGACCCGGGCCTGTTGTATGAGTATTCAACACCTGCATTCCGGGAAGTGTAGTCCAGCAGGCAGCCTCTAACTTCTGGATGAATCCCGCATTTTGTTTGCCGCCCGTTGGCCTTTCGGGCTACTAACCAGGCTTCCTTAATCTAAAAAAAGCTTATCTTATGCCCAGTTCAAAACCAGCAGGCGATGGAAAAGAAAAAACCGGAAAAGGCCACCCGCATTTCGGACAGTAAAAATGTCGTTACGGGTTCCAACATTCAGGGGCAGAACATCCATATCGGTGACGTTCACTACCACAATGCGCCCTCTGAGAAAAAAGCGCCGGCGGGAGAGCAGGAATTGGAAGGCGTACGCAAGCTCATCAGCCGGGGGCGGCTGGAACAGGCCATCGCGTCACTGCTGGCCATCGCCGAAGAGCGGGATGCGGAATGGGCCGACAGCCTGCATCTGATCTCCGGCCAATTCAAGGGCCTCCAAAAACAGGAACGCCTGGGCACCCTTTCCTACAATGACGCCACCGTCAGGCGGAACCAGATCATGCAGAGCGTGCTGCAGGTATTGCGGGAAATGCAGGAACAAGGCTGAGCCGGATGGAACCGTTCTCCAAAGAAACATACCAAAAGATCGTACAGGAGGGATACCGCCTGCTGAGCGAGGCGTATGGCAATACACAGGCCGACGTCCAGAAAAAGATGGCCACGCTGGGTTTTGAAGTTTCCAAACCTACGCTCAGCAATATTATTAACGAGAGCAAGCCCGCCGGGAAAAAGTTGCGCATCGCCGGAGAGGCCATGCTAGCTATTGTCAAGGCCGAGCTGGGATACAGCTTCAATGCAGAAAGCCTGCTTTTTGACGAAACTTCGCGCCCGGCAGGCTGGAAACAGGAAGTGATACCCACCGGCGGGCAGGCCGGAAAGGACAGCATCTTATTCCATGCCGAGGGCCGCCTGCCCGTTCCTGATAAGGTGGCCTTTCTGGAAAAAGCGGAACAGGAGATCATCGAATTCGGCGTCCGCCTCAATGCCTTTGCCGATTACTTTCTGACGCGCAGCGCCCACGAATTCCGCAACCATATTGAAAAGCTGATGGAAAAAGGGGTCAACCTGAAGCTGTACCTGCTTGACCCCGACAGCAATGCCGCCCGCTTGTATTTCGAGGACCGCAGCGCCGTGCAACCGGAAGAAGCCAGGTCGTGCGAGGTCATCGGCGAAGCCATCAAGCGCCTGGAACGGATCAGGAGCGAACTTGCAGCGCGGAATTACAGCGGCAAACTGGAAGTTTTCAAATACAAACACCTGCCCTACTGCCACTTTCTCATCACCGACGGAGGCACCCGCCACGGCAACATGATGGTGTCGCCCTACCTCTACGGCATCCGCCGGGCCGATTGCCCGGTTATCCAGCTCACCAGGAATGCCAACCCCAACCTCTACCGGCGCTACTGGAATTCCTTCCAGCAGCTCACCAAAGATGCCCGGCCCGTCTTTCCCTGACCCCCTGTTTCGCTCTTTTCCACCCCGCCCCTACCAGGCCTGAAATTTCCTGAATTTTACAAAATTTACGCAAACACTTCTAAATCAAAACCCTGCTAGCCCGGCCTTCCTTTTTTCCCCACCTTTGCTTCGCAATCAGATATCAGGCATAGCGGGCCCCTGAAAGGGCTTGCAGCACAGCCGCCCGGTTTTCCGGCGGCGTAAAAGGCGCACCCGCCTTCCTGGCTCTCCTATGCCCATACCCTACGGTATGTCTCACCACGGAAGGGTATACCGCGGCAAGCCGGCCTTTGCGGCCCCTTGTCATAGCGGTGTATACGCCGCTCCCCGGCCCGTCCATGCCCGGGCAATAGGGAGCGGAGTATAGCTGCATGGAGCTACGCTGATGTGGCGCCACACATACGATGGCAATCACATTAGTTAACGCTAAACGCACGATTATGGAACTGATCCTGATGATCATCCAGTTCATCGTTGAGGACGTTGTCATGCCTTAACGCCTGGAATTGGAAGCAGGGCCGCCATGCCTGCAGGCAAGGGCATGCGCACAGGGCGAAGTAGGCCTATTTCTTCAAGGGGCTACTTCGCCCGCCCCTATCTTCTGAAGCAGCCAGGTTTTGCAGTAGATAGGCTGCTGAGCGCGAACCTCTTCGGCCAGTTTTTCCGGCTCGACACTGTCGCGCATGTACGCCATGAGGGCGAGCACGAAATTTTTGAACCCGCCGGCCGTATCACGCCCCATCACTTTATTGCGCCCGAGGTATTCTTTGAAGTTACTACAATGCTGCAGCACTGCGTCAGCATCCTCCCCTTCTTCCACCATGGCCATAATGAGAAGCGTGCGCATGCGCGACTCCAGGAAAGGGTCAAGGCTGCGCAGGCTGCTCAGTAGTTTGCGCACGCTGCCAAAGGCCTTCCGCTCGAAGAGGATGAGCGCCGTGGCCACCTTATAGGTTTCGTCGTCCGGGCTGGGCCGCAGATGGCCGTGCCATTTCTCCACGAAAGCCTCCGCCCAGTCCAGCTTCTTCAGATGGCAGGCCAGGTTGACGATATTGAGGAAGCGGATGGAAGAAACCAGGCCCTGCTCAAAGGATATCTGGTTTGACATCTCAAACTCATACAGTTTGAACAAAGCGTCGGCCCACGCATAATCGTTTTCCTTGATGCGCCTTGCGGCGTGGTTGATGAGGTACCCGTGCAGGATCTGGCGGGCCTCCGGCGAGAAAGCATGGTGATGCTCGGAAAAGAAGGCATCCAGGGCCTGGTACTGGGGCAGGCCCTTTTTTTCCAGCAACTGCACGGCCAGGAAGAAGGCCTGCAGCAGCAGGCTGTGGTTTTCCGGCCGCTGCCCTATCTCATGCATCACTTCCTGCCACAGGCGGGGGGTGTCGGTTTCCTGGAGCAGGTTACCCCGGTTCACCAGTTCCGCACCGTACTGCAGTTTGGCCGCCATGAATAAGCTGTCGGCCGTCTCCATCAGCCCTTGCAGGATATTTCGGCCCTGGGTATGCAGGCCCTCGTTCGGGTCGGTATAATAATACCAGAGGTGCTGCATGTATAGGGCGTCGGCTATGGCCCAGATATCGGCAGTGGGTTTTTGTTCGAAGGCATTGACGGCTGCCTGGACTTTAAGGTAGAACAAATGGCTCAGCTGGCGTTCTTTGAAGACTTCCACCATCAGTCTTTCCCTGGTGGGGTTATCCCGTTCCCGCAGCTTCTCCAGCATGAGGAATTCCTCCAGCCATTTGTACAGGCGGCTGGATTCGTTGAGCAGGCGTTTTTCATTATTGTCGGCCACTCCGGGCAGTACTTTGCGCAGCACGGTTTCCTTTCTGAGCGCCGGCCCATCCAGGGCCGGGTGCTTCGCTTTGAGGTAGCGGAACAAGGCCATAGCCAGATCGTACTTTCCGTATAACGCCCGGATGTACTTGTCGAAAGCACGCACTTCCTCCTTGTCGAGGGCGGCCAGCAATTTTATGAGCTTGTTCTGCTGCATGATACGGCCAAAGTTTACTGAAATGAGAAACAGGTTCAGCCAGCACTACAAAATAACAATAAATCCATGAGGAAATCCTGAAGGTTTTGCCCTGTTTTTGTGAGGAAACAGAACAAATGCAAAAACAGAACACAAAACTTTGGTTATCAATAAAATAATCAAATGCCAATAAAAAGCAAAACAAGCATAAACACCATATTTTCATTAGAAAATCCGTTGAATTTGCGATTGCTGCCGTTGGAATATTTCCGCACCTTTGAAGGGATTCAACTGAAGTTCAGTGATACTTTTTTTTAGGGAATAGAAGAGCATTAAACTTGTTATTTTGTAATAACGCTCTTTATACGGCGCCGTTTTTTTTTCAAAAAACCAAATGAGATGCCCTTTTGAACATCATTCCCGGACTGCCCGAAGCGGGCAGGCGGACTAACCTTAGGAGGAGGGAGCCGGCAACCACTAACGCGCCTTCGTGCTCCCCACCTCCACTTCTAAAACCATCATGCACATGAAACAGGCAACCCGGAAACAAGAGGTCGATATTTTCTGTAAAAAGCTTCAGGCCAATTTTCATAGATACTGTGCTACGCACCAGCTTCCGGAAAAACTGGAAAACTTTACGGACTACCTGATCGACCAGGAACTGATCGGCGACAACACCATACGGCAGTACGCCATATCGGAACTATTCAATGACCTGTACCCGGAAAACGAATTCAAAAAGACGCAGACCGTCGAACAGCTGGCTGGGCGGTTCAACCTGACCCCGCGCCATGTATGGAATGTGCTGCGCAAGAAGGAAAAATGAGCAGGCGGCAGGCAGATACTACGGCCCAATTTGGAAAAGTAGAAAAAAGACGTATATTAAAGTTTCAAAACAAAACGATCGATGGACGTGGCAATTTTATGCCCCATCAGCGTGGAGTACACAGCCGTCAGGGCTTTTCTCGAACATTGCCGGGAAGAACAAAAGGACGGCGAATACTATACAGCAGGGGCATTTCGGGGAAAACACCACCAGTACCGCATCGTGCTTCGGCAGTCGGGCTCCCGCAACAGCGAAGTGGCGCTTGCAGCCGAACGCACCATCCGCCACTACCGGCCGGCCCTGGTTCTCCTGGCCGGCATTGCCGGCGGGGTCAAGGACGTAGCGATAGGCGATGTGGTGGTAGGTACCCAGGCCTACGGTTACGAAGCCGGCAAATCGACGGGGGAAGGCTTTTCCAGCCGGCCCAATGTGTTGCCGTACAGCCGGGGGTTAATAGAGTTAGCAAGGGCAGTAGCGCGCTCCGAAGCATGGCTGCAGCGCCTGCCTTCAACGGCGCCCCCACCCCGCGTATTCTTCGGCCCCATCGCCTCGGGCGACCAGGTGGTGGCCTCTACCCGCTCGGAAGTGTATAGCAACATCAAGGCCCACTACAACGATACCCTGGCGCTGGAGATGGAATCCATCGGCTTTGCGCGGGCCGTGGCGGGCCACCCCCAGGTGCAGGCTGCCAACATCCGCGGTATCTCCGACCTGCTCGACGGCAAGAACCCCGCCCACGACCTGGACGCACAGCCCCGCGCCGCCGCCCATGCCGCCGCCTTTCTGTTCGAACTATTGTACCAACTGGATCTTTCCACCATAACCACCACTCCTATGGATGCCAATACCGTGGCCAAACAGGCCGTAAGCCTGCTCTTCCCACTCCTGAAGCTCGATTCCGTCAAACAGGCCGGCAAAGAGTTCCGCCAGGCCATCGACGGCACGTTGCTCGAGATATGGAATAAGGTCAAACCGATCTTCATCGAAGAGATCGAAGCCGAAGACATACCGGATCAGGCGCAGGGCGCCATCCGCTCCGCCCTGCGCAGAAACCTGGAACAGGACGACAGCCTGAAACAACAGCTCGAAACCCTGCTGAAACAGCTGGAGGAAAAAGGGGCCGGCAACAGCTCTGTAGTGATCGAGAACAGCAAGAATGTGGTGCAGGGGAGTAATATCAATGTGGGGGGAGATTTTCGGCTGGGAGATGGATAAAGGCTGTTCACAGTAAAGGAAACAGAAGAGCTATAACACATAAAACCCAACTATACTGATGCCTGACAAAGAACATAAAAACACCATATCGAACTCATCGATCCACGTTGGAGGCAATATGCACATTGGAGATATTATCCACCTGCACCTGGAACGCGAAATTTCCAGTGATGCCCCCCCTATCACAAAAGAACAGGTGGAAGAAGCCAAAATGCTCATCAGTAAAGGCCTGGTAGAACAAGCTATCAATGCTTTGCTGGGTTACGCAAAAAGCCTCGATATCAACACCTTTAATGAAATTATCGCGATGGCGCGCCAATGGGAAGAACTTCAGCGAGACCATCGAATCGGCACGCTCTCCACTGATGACAGATTCAGGCTGGCCAGTAAGATAACCTTCGGCTTGCTGTCTGCCGCAGACACTTTGCTTGCCAAAACGAAATAACCTGCTTTTTTAAACACTTTTAAAACAGACCTACGATGAAGTTTAGCCTTTACGCATTACTCCTGTTTGGAGGTACCCTTTTATTGCTCAACTCCTGCGCCGTAAACCGCTATATCGCGCCGCCGTTTACAGACCTGGACAAGATCCTGAAACTGGACCCCGGCATGAGCGTTACACAGGTCTCCGACCTGCTGCTCATAGAGCCATACGATATTATCCATTCGTATGAGACAGGCAACACGATATTGGTGTACAATTACAGGGTAAAAGACCGCAACCTGCCTGTCCCCTCCCGTGCGGCCCAGCAGATCATTCACAGTGAGGACGGGCAAAGGGACGGAGACCCCTGGTACAATACCAATTATCTCGAGCTGTATCTATCCTTTAGCCATGATACTTTGAAAGGTGTCTATGGAGAACGCACCTTTATGGAGGGGACCTACCTGGAAATGATCGAGGGCAATATCGCCTTCTCTGACGGGGAAAGCAGCACCGACGCTAAAACGATCGACAAGGATTATCTTTTTCTTCAAAACCTGTACAGAGAACGCTCCTCTTTTAAACGGGCAGGGCAGATACAAGGCGATGAAGTCTTAAGTAGAAGAAGAAAGTTATTACAAAATGGCCTGCTTATCGCCGCCGGCTTAGTGGGTATTAAACTCATATCGGGGATATAATTTACTCAAGTTGCGGATCATCCCCCCTTTGGGGCCCAGGAATGCTCGATCGCAACTTGAATTAATTAGTTTTGACGTTCATCAGGGCCGGCCCCGATGAACGTCAAAAACTCTTTTTACAGAAATCATTTACCACTTAAACAGTTTAGTTATGACCAGGCCTTTACGAGCACTCATTTTCACCCTTTTAACGCTGGCCATGCACAGCCTGTGCCACACTAAAATACAAGCCCAGCCCGGCGAGTCCCCCAATCGTTACATTAAGGACACGCTGGATATCAATAAGACCGTCGCCGTGATCCCGTTTTCAACTTCTTTTGACTATGATTCCAGGCAGGCCGACTATTCCCGCATGCTGACAGAGCGGGCGCAGACTGCCATTGAGCAAACCAAGCGGTTCATCATGGTAGAACGGATAGACCTGGAAAAAGTGATCGATATAAAAAGGGATCAGGACGAGAACGACCAGGAATATATCTACTGGAGTAAAGTATCGGACAGCCATTTGATCAAAGCAGGAAGAATGCTGGGCGTAGAATATATCTTCACCGGCAACATTTCAAACGTGGCCACACCAATCGTGCTTTCAGGAGGTTATTCCGGAGAATTCGGCTTTACGATAAAAGTCATTTCCGTTGAAACGGGTAAAATATACGTCACCGAAGATTTCAGTGAAAGCACAGACCAGATCATCGGCAAAAACTCCAAAAAGGAAGCCCTTAACGCAGCTTTGGACAAGTTGGTCGAACCGGTACAGGAATTTATTGACAAATACTTTCCTTTAAGGATACCCTTTTACAGAGTACAGGAAACAAACAACAAAGGCTACCCCAAGTCCCTGATCATTCGGGGTGGTTTGTCAAACGGGCTGCGGGTAGGCCAGGAATTGGATATGGCGCTAAAAGGGGATAAGGAGGATGGGTTTATGGATAAGATCGGCGAAGTTGAGATCGTCGAGATCTCGGCCAATTATTCAACCTGCAAAGTCCTGAAAGGCGCTGAAAACATTGGTTTGAACATAGCAAATAATCCAGACAGGGTCATTGCCAACACCAAATCCTATAAAAGCAAGGGGCTGTTCCGCGGCATAAACCGAAACTAGAGCCGGACATCCCTTTCAGTGGCGCAGCCGGGCCATGCCTGGTTGCGCCACCGTTTTTTCAGGCCAGCCCGAAAAGCAGGCCATTCGTATTCAATGAAATGGGCCAACCGCTACTTCTCAGGATTAATCCCTGGCTATCCGAAATCCCAGTGAACTATTCCTGAACCCGGCTTCGTAAACGGCATCCTCCTTTATTTCCAGTTCTGCTTTGTAGCTCTTCCACCCGCCTCCTTTTGCTTTATAATAACCCGGTTTACCTTCAGCGGGGCTGCTGCACCATTCCCGCACATTACCGCTCATGTCATAAAGTGACAACTCATTTTTCTGTTTTTTCCCCACGGGCATAGGGCCTGATCTTAACCCGCTCCAGGCAACGCTTCCGGCATCGTTTCCACCGCTATAAAGAGATCCCTGGCCCTTTTCGCCCCCGGAAGCGGCAAACTCCCACTCCTCTACCGTGGGTAGCCTTGCGTTAATATGGCCGCAGTAGGCCATGGCATCATTCCAGGAAACATAAGTGATCGGCAATGCCATAGCATTCGTAGTATCCACCTCTTTCGGAAAAGGATGCCCGGCCGTTTCACAGAAAAGCCAATACTGCCCAACAGTAACTTCATATACACCTATGCTATAAGGTTCGATATTTGCCCCCTCAATGCGCTGTGTATTACCCACTAAATAAGCGAGGCTGTTTTTGCGGCCCTTCTCCTTTTCATCAACAGGATTGGGCGGAGGAACATCCGGGTGAGCCCCTTCCTTTTTTTCGGATGTCGAACCCGATGCCCCCTGCTCCTTCCCGGAAGGCCCGGGCAGATCAGCATGTTCCTGTTCGCGCTTTGCTTCTTCCTGGCCGGCATCCTGATCAATTATGTTATCTATTTCTGATCTATCAGGCCCTTCTCGATACGCCGCTTTCAAAGCGAAAAAGCCCGTAATCGCGATCAGTAAAGCCCCTACGATCATAAACAGCAGCTTATTGGAGCCCCTGCTTTTAGCCGGCTCATGGCCTGGCCCACTGTCCTTAACACCTTCAAGGGCGGCCTTGGCCAGCGTCGCTTCGTCCAGCCGGTCGATAAAGTCCAGCAGTGAATTGTTGATCTGAGCCAACCCGCGGTTTTGTTCCGCCGGAGCATACATCCCCATTCTGGCATCCCGAATATGTTGGGCAAAGCGGTTGGAAAGAATAGCTATTTCGTTGAAAGCGCGAGGGTCTTCCCGGGTAGCAGACAGCAGCGTTTCGATCACAGTTTCCGTATTGCCTTTTGCAACTAGGTATTTTAACCTTTCTTTCATGAAGGAGGTATTTTGCTCAAAGGTTGATCCCCATCCGCATTAAGATTACTGAGGTAGCGTCCAAAAATAACAGTAACCGTGAAAATCTTCAAATTATAGGGTGCCGTATCTGCATAAGAGCTTGTTTGGAGGCCGCTTTTGATAGCGAAAAGCGGCCCCAAACAAGCTCTAAAACCATTGTCCTTAAAACCACAGGCGGCCCGCCGCTCCTACGCGACGGGCCGCCTGTCCCCCTGTTCAAGATCCCGGTAATCCAATAACCCTAAAAATCGCGGTCAAAGCTTCGCCACCTTACCGCTCCCCGCAATGCTCGAGCTCACCTTGGAGCAGCTCTTATAGCGCACATCGCCCGAGCCGGCGATGGATACATTGAGGGCTTCCATCTCGCCGACCTTCGTATCGCCGCTGCCGGCGATGTCGACACTACACGTGCCGCCGTTGAAATCGGCGAGGTCGGCATTGCCACTGCCGGCGATGCTCACCTTGATGTTCTTGCCCGACCCCATGAGCTTGATGTCGCCCGAGCCGGCGATGCTGATATCGATATCACCCTGGTGCTCAAAAGCGTCTTTGGTGGTAATATCGCCCGAACCGGCCAGGGAAATGCCCTTGATCTCCGGCATGGTGATGTACAGGGTGACGCCCTTGATGCCGTTCTTCCAGCTGTTCTTGTTCTTGCTGTTGACCTTGAGGTTGCCCTTTTCCACCTCGTATTTGATCTCGCTCAACGCGCTCTCCGGGCCCTCCACCTCTACTTTGCAGGCGCCTTTCATGAGGAATACCTGTGCGGGTATCCCGATGCCGATGGAGGTGAAATCGCCGTCGACGGCTACACTTTTCTTCGCGCCACCCTGGGCATAAGCGCTAATGCCGGCCAACATCAGTATGGCCAGCGTAAGGATTGTCATTCTTTTCATGGTGCGGTGATTTTATGCTTTGAAAATTTGGTTTCGGTTTAATAGATGGTTTTTTATGCAAGACGTTGCGTTCGGGACGAAGAATTTCTTCCCCGCTGCTGCAGGCTACCCGCTTCAAGGATGCTTTTCAAGCCTGCCGCCCCCTATCCTTTCGGGCATAAGACGAGCTTTCCGGCCTTCCGGCCGCAGATTTCTCCCAAAATGGCGCCGTATAAAAGCCAGGTGTTATACCGGTTTTTAATAAAATGGCGCACACTGGGTTTTATAAATCATTGCAAATCAGGATGATTAAATCCAGGGAATCCGGCAAATCATATAAATCCTGGCATTATTTTGCCCTGAGCCCGGGAATGCCTATTTTTTCGGGAACAAACAGAACGAAATGGCCATGCCCAACCAGCGCCTGCTTTCCCTCGACGTCTTCCGGGGCCTCACCATCGCCTTCATGATACTGGTGAACAACCCGGGCAGCTGGGCCACTGTCTACCCGCCCCTGCTGCATGCCGAATGGCACGGCTGCACCCCTACCGACTGGGTTTTCCCCTTTTTCCTTTTTATCGTGGGTGTCGCCATTCCCTTGTCGGTAGGCCGGCGATTGGAAAGGGGCGACGGGCAGGGCGCTATTCTGAGGAAGGTAGGGTTCCGCGTACTGACGATCTTCGGGCTGGGGCTTTTTCTGGCCGCCTACCCCAACTTCGGCATGGCCGCCGATGCACCGCTGCTCAAGCTGCACTACATTCTGCTGGCTATAGCTATGCTCGCCGTTTTCTTCCGCGAGGCCCTCCACCAGAAGCAGTTCGACAGGCCCCGCTACCACCGCCTTCGGCGCATCCTGGGCATTGCCGCCCTCATCGCCGCTGCCGGGCTGGTTGTCATCGGCCTTTTCGCTTATGATCTGGGCCACCTGCGTTTCCCCGGCGTGCTGCAGCGCATCGCCCTGGTGTACGGCGCCTGCAGCCTGCTGTACCTCCGGCTCAGCTGGAAAGGGCTGTTGTGGGCCACCGCCGGCGCCCTTTTGTTGTACTGGCTGCTGATGGCCCTGGTACCCGTTCCCGGCGGCTACCCGCCCAACCTGGAACCCGAAACCAACCTCGGCGCCTGGCTCGACCGCACCCTGATGAGCGGCCACCTCTGGAGCCAGTCCAAAACCTGGGACCCCGAAGGCCTGCTGAGCACCCTCCCGGCCATAGGCACCGGGCTGCTGGGCGTGCTCACCGGCATGTGGATCAAATTGCAGCGCGATGCCTATCAGATGCTTACCGTGCTACTGGCCACCGGCGCCATCCTGATGGCCCTGGGCCTCATCTGGGGGCCCCTCTTCCCCATCAACAAAAAGATCTGGACGAGTTCTTATGTACTGTATACCGGCGGCATCGCCATGCTTTTCCTCGGCGTGATATTCTGGCTGGTTGACGTGCTGGGGATCAAAGCCTGGGCCAAACCTTTCATCGTATATGGCACCAACCCCCTGTTCGCCTACGTGCTCTCCGGCCTGCTCGTAAAGACCTTCGTCAATATCGAATGGGAAACGGCCGATGGCGCCCACAATGCCTGGGGCTGGGTCTATCAGCATTGGTTCGGGCCTGCTTTCGCCTCGCCCTATAATGCCTCCCTGGCATTCGCCATCGCTAACGTGCTGGCCTGCCTGGCCATCGTATGGGTACTTTACTGGAGGAGAATATATATCAAAGTCTGACCGACTGCGCGGCCTCCAAACAAGCGCTTAACGCCTCCGATACTCTCCGTCGAAGATCACCTGCCAATGCGCCCCTTCATCTTTCGACACCTGCCATACCTGGCGCACGGTGTCTTTTTGGGGGGCGTAATGAAAATCCAGGGTGAACTGAACAGGCTCTCCTTTCCGGGAAATGGTGGCGCCGCGGAGTTTCATGCTGTCGCCCTCGCGCCGCCCGGTGAAGTGGTATGTGGCGCCCGACTGGTCGGCCCACACCTGGTTCCAGGTGGAATCGCGGGGGTTGTAGGTATTAAGGCTCTTGCCTTCGAAACCGGTGCTGCCGGCCCAATTTTCCTCGATCACGCAACCGCCCAGTATCCTGCGCACCGTATTATGGCCCACAAGGGTATCGGTGCCGGTTTTGTAAACGGCCCACTCCCCTACCCAAAAGTCGAACTGATGGTGGCCATCCGTGTCGCAAGGGCCCTGCTGGGCATAAGCGGCCATTGAAAAGGAGAGGAACAAAAGAACAGCAAATTGTCGCATAACTTTTTGGCTAAAGCTATGGGAACCCTGCCCACCAGAAGTATGTTTTTATAAAAGTTGCCTTATCAGAGTGGAATTACTTATCTTGAATGCCCATGCAAAGCCAGTATATGACCAAAGAAGCGCCTCCGATATTAAAAAAATACCGCTTCACGGTGGATACCTACCACCGCATGGCGGACGCTGGCCTGTTCCCACCCGAAACCCGCGTCGAACTGATCGATGGAGAAATTATTGAAATGAGCCCTATAAAAAGCTCCCATGCCGATTGTGTGGACAAACTATCTGAATGGTTGATCATTCAACTACATCAGCATGCTGTTGTCCGTGTTCAAAACCCTATCACGCTCGACGTCTTGTCTGAGCCAGAACCGGATCTGGCGGTGGTTATCCGTAAACCTGGAGGTTACAAAGATGCCCACCCTGCCCCGAAAGAAGTCCTGCTGCTAATCGAAGTTGCCGACACTTCCCTTGAAAAAGGCCGCAATATAAAACTACCGCTCTACGCCGCCGCCGGCATTCCTGAAGCCTGGCTGGTAAACCTGCCGGAGCAAACCATAGAGGTGCACACCGAGCCTTCCGCCGAGGGATACTCCAGCATCCACATCTACCGCAAAGGCGACACGATAACGACGCCATCCGTAAAAGGGCTTAGCATGGACAAGGTGCTAACCGCATAATCGCGGTAATACCCTGATCCTAAGATCCCGCCGACGCCATCCTTAGAACTTTTTCCTGCCCTGGTTTGTATCTTATCAAACATCGCCAATAAAAAGGCACTATAAATCAAATTGATCTTATGAAGAACAAAAACATTAGCACGCTTCTGGCCTTCCTCCTAATGGCCACCTTTGCAATAGCCCAGGATAACTACAAAGCCGCAAACGCAGGCTGGCTTACCGACCTCGACCAGGCCTACGCCATCTCGCAGAAAACCGGAAAGCCCATTATGGCGAACTTTACAGGGAGCGACTGGTGCGGTTGGTGCAAAAAACTGACGGCCAGCGTATTCTCGACTCCGGAATTCAAAAAATGGGCCGACAAGAACGTCGTTTTGCTGGAGCTCGATTTCCCCAGAAGGAAACAGCTCCCCGAGAACATCCGCAAGCAGAACTACTCCCTGCAACAAGCCTTTCAGGTGCAGGGGTACCCCACCGTATGGGTGTTCCGCGCCGAAAAAGACCCCGGCACGGGCCAATACCAACTCTTCGCGATCGGCAAAACCGGCTACACCCCCACCGCCCAGGAATTCACCTCCAACGTCGACCAAATGCTGAAACGCAGCGCGAAAGGCGGATAGTGGAATGCCAGATGCTGAATATTGGAGGCGTGTAAGGAGAGCCATTTTACACCTTGCCGGCTGGATTTCATTGCTGTTACTGCCCTATCTTTTTTCCTTTAAAAAGGCCGTGCAGTTCGATCAGCTGTGGACGAGCCCGCACGAGCTGAAGAACCTGCTGTCGTGGGTGTTGCTCATTGGGTTTTCCTACCTCAACCACTTGTGGCTGGTGCCTGCTTTTTATCTGGAAAGGAAACGTTTCCGCTATTTCCTGCTCGCCGGGCTGGGGCTGGCGGCCATTCTCTGGTTGCCGGAGGCGCTCAACTGGTTCAGGCCGGCAGCGCCACTGCCAGCCGTGCCGGCCCCGGAGGTGCCGCCAAAACCGGCTTTGATACTGGAAAACAGCCATGTCTTTTTGCTGTTTGTCGTCAGCATCCTGGTCTCGATCGCCTATCAGGCCCAGATCCGGCTGAAGGAAACCGAGCAGCAGCGCCTGCAGGCAGAATTGTCTCACCTCAAAGCCCAGATCCAGCCGCATTTTCTTTTCAATACGCTGAACAGCATTTATGCCCTGGCCCTCCGCAAGGATGGCCGGACAGCGGATACGATTGTGCAGTTGTCCGAGTTCCTCCGCTATGTTATCAGGGATGCGCAGCAGAATCTGGTGCCGCTGGAAAAAGAGATGGCCTACATCCGCAACTACTTCGGCCTGCAGCAGTCACGCCTGCGCGATACCGTGAATGCCCGGTTCGAATTAACCGGCGCCTGCGGGCAGCTGCAGATCGCCCCGCTGATCCTGTTCAGCTTTGTCGAGAATGCCTTCAAACACGGAGCCAGCCCCGACGAAGAATCAGAGGTCGATATCCGGGCCACAGTGGTGGATAATGAGGTCAGCCTCTGCGTTTTCAACAAAAAGGTAAAGGTTGACACCCCTTCTGCCCATACCGGCATCGGGATCGAAAATACGCGCCAACGTTTGAAGCTCCTGTACCCGGAAAGGCATACCCTGAAAATTATTGATACGGAAACCGAGTACAAAGTCCAGCTTAATGTCTTATTATAATGGAGCACCGCCATTGGCGAAGCGCTTAGCCCAAAGGGTGGCCTCCAAACAAGCTCTTAGTTTAAACGAACAGCCGTAATGCAATATGCTCACCGCAATCGCCCTGGACGATGAAATACCCGCATTGGAGATCATAGAGGCCTTTGCCGCTCAGACGGAGCTGGTGAGCCTGAAGGCCTGTTTTTTCCGAACGCGCGACGCCCGCCGCTATCTGGAAGAAAACAGTGTCGGCCTGGTTTTTCTGGATGTGAACATGCCCGCCATGTCCGGTATCGAATTTGCACGCGCCCTTCCCAATGATGTCATCATCATCTTCACTACTTCCTACACAGAATATGCCGTAGAGAGCTACAACCTCCATGCGGCCGATTATCTGCTGAAGCCTTTTACATTCGAACGCTTTGTACGGGCCCTGGAAAAGGCCAAGCTGCTCTACCAGGCCCGGCGCCCGGCGCCTGAAAAGCAGCCCATCGTGCTGAAAGCCAACTACGGCCTGGCCAACGTCTGGCCCGAAGATATCCTCTTCATCGAAGCCCTCGACAATTACCTCAAAATCCACCTCCAGGGCCCGCAGCTCCTGGTAGTACGGCTGACGCTCGGGGAAATGTTGGACAAACTGCCGGCGGGCGGCTTTTTACGGGTGCACCGCTCGTACATCGTGCCGGTAGACAGGGTGTCGTTCATCCGCAACAAAACGATCTACATCGGGGAACATGAGATCCCCCTGGGTGGAAAATACGAAGCGGATTTTTTCCGGGCCTTCAGAGAGAAACCCTGATTCGCCACAACATTCGCCAGATTGGCCACAAGTTCAACCGCGCAGCCCGAAAGAATGCCTACGTTTGCTGTTTTATCTGTAATGAGCTTGGAAGGCCATCGGCAGGATGCCTGTGTAAACAATAAAAAAAACTGAATAACTATGTTCCAAAGGATCACGCTAACCGCTATTGCCACATTCAGCATGGCCTGCATAACGCTGCGTGCGCAAAGCCTGGTGGTCGAAACGTTTAATGGCGGGCTGGCTTCAGAAGACCTGGGGGCAGTTCAAAATTTTACTTTTCCCGGCCACAACCTCGCCATCGGCACCGACGATGGCATTACGTCGTACAGCCTGCTGTCTGTCAAAAAGATCTATTTCAGCCCGGCTACCGCAACAGTAGGGCCCGCGGCTTCTGATGCCGAAATGGCCCTTTTCCCCAACCCGGGTACAGGCGCCATCCGGATAACAAATGCACCTGACAAGCCGACCACGCTTACGGCCTTTTCCATTCAGGGCGCAAAGGCCCTGCAGGTACAGGTATCCGCATCCGACAGCGAGATCGACGTCAGCCGGCTTCCGGCGGGCTTGTATATCATAAGAATAGGCGGACAGGCCTTAAAATTCATCAAACTATGAAACAGCTATTACTTTTCAACCTGTTCCTCTTCCTGGGCGCCACCCTTTTTGCCCAGGATAAAATGCTGGTGCACCGCCCGGATGGCACTGCAACCTTCCAGATCAGCGAAAGCGACAGCGTGTACTTTAGCGCGGACCACAGCATCATCTACTTCAAGATCGCCGGCAACCTCACCGATTATTACGTTAGCGAGATCGACAGCATCACCTTCGACGTAAGCCTCGATAGCACGGTTTACGTAACCTACGACGGCTCTACGGTATCGGTCATCAACCCGCTGTCCGATGCCGGTGTAGCAGTTGAAACCGACGGCGCCGACGTCGTGATTCACTCGACATCGGCCATCAAAAACATCAATTACGTGTTGTCAGGAACAACAGGCGACGGCATGTTCAAGATATACTCCGACGAGCGTTACAACCTGCTGCTTAACGGCGTGCAGATCACCAACAACGACGGCCCGGCGATCAATATCCAGTCGGGTAAGCATGCACGGATAAACCTGGTTGCCGGAACCGCCAGCACCCTGGCCGACGGCCCGGATTATGCCGCCCCGGCCGTCGATGAGAACGGAGAAGAGGAAGGCCAAAGCGCAACTTTCTTCAGCGAGGGCGAACTGATCTTCACCGGCTCGGGCAGCCTCACGATAAACAGTTTCGGCTCCGATCAACACGGCCTGAGAAGCGACGACTACATCCAGGTGGATGAGGGCTCGATCACCATCACTTCGGCCGAAAAAGACGGCATGCACGGCAAGGAAGGGGTCTACATCAATGGCGGCACGGTACTGATCACTTCCTCTGGCGACGGCATCGACGGCGACGAAGGGGTGGCCGACATTACAGGTGGCAGCGTTACCGTTCACAGCGTGGAAGATGACGTAAAAGCAGTAAAAAGCGACGGCCCCATCACGATCAGCGGCGGCACGGTACAAATAACGGTTGCCGGCAAACAGTCGAAAGGCATCGACAGCGATGTGGAGATCAACCTCTCGGGCGGCGATGTAAACATCTCTACGACAGGCGGCGTAGTGCTGGAAGCTTCCGGCCAGGGTTACGACCCCTCCTACTGCTCTGCCATCAACTGCAATGGCGACGTAAATATCAACGCCGGCTACCTGAACATCATGAGCACAGGAACGGCAGGCAGGGGCATCTCCTGCGATGGCAACCTGTATGTAGATGGCGGGGAAATAACGATCACCGCCAGCGGCAACGGCGCCAAATACACCAATGAGAATGGAGTGGACGACGCTTACCACGGCTCCTGCATCAATGTGGATGGCGATTTTGTATTCAACAGCGGCGCCATTACCGCCAGCAACTCGGGCTCCGGCGGGAAAGGGATCTCGACAGACGGCGGCTTCGTCATCGGCGACGGCAGCAGCACGCCTGTTCTGGGCCTCACGACTACCGGAGCGCGGATCACCATCACCTCGGGCGGGCCCGGCCCGGGCAGCCAGGGCGATTACGACGAATCCAAAACCATCAAGAGCGACGGGCCGGTTACCATCAACAGCGGGCTCGTCACCATCTCCTCGGCCGATGACGGCATCAAATCCGACGAAGCCATCACCATGAACGGCGGCAGCGTATCTATTAACCAGTCGGTAGAAGGCGTGGAGGCTCCCAACATCACCATGAACGGTGGCGAGATCAGCATCTACGCGTCCGACGACGGCTTTAACGCCACCTATGGCAATGGCGGCGAACAGAACGACGGCAGCCTGCTCGCCATCAACGGCGGCTACGTGCACATCAGCGCTTCGGGCGGCGACGCTATGGACAGCAACGGCAATATCTCCATCTCGGGCGGCACTATCGTGGTCCACGGCCCGCAATCCTCCCCCGAGGTGGGTATGGATGTCAACGGAAGCTGTCTCATTTCGGGAGGCTTCCTGGTGATCTCCGGCACGAATTCGAATATGACGGAAGGGGCCAGCAACAGCTCGACCCAATACTCATTGCTGCTCAGGACGAACTCGGCGATACCGGCCAACACCCTGTTCCACCTCGAGGACAGCAATGGCAACGAGCTCGTCACTTTCGCGCCCCGGAGGAATTATTATTCCATCATATTTTCCTCATCCCAGCTGGCGAATGGCGCTACTTACAAGCTGTACACCGGCGGCACGCATTCGGGGCAGCAGCTCAACGGCCTCTATACCGGCGGTAGCTATTCAGGAGGTACATTGAAGAAAACCTTCACCATCAGCAATATCGTGACCAACGTGTCCTTCTGACCGCCTGATAGCAGCCCTGCCGCAAGGGCCGGCAGCCGGGGCGTGGATAGCATTTACATGATGCTTCACTTCCGCGCCCCGGCTTTTTTCTGTGTGGAAAAAGACAAGCGTAATATCTTTGTGCTGCGAACCAGCCGCAAGCCTATGATCCAACGTGCTACCACAGACAACCTGGACGAGATCCGGGCCCTGTTTCGGGAAACGGTGCTTACCGCAACGGCGCAGGCCTACGACGAGCATCAGCGCCTTGCCTGGGCTTCAGGCTGGGCCGGCCAGGCCCGTTGGGAACAGCGGCTGCGCGAACAGTATTTTTTGGTAACGAAACAAAAAGGGCAGCTCGTGGGTTTTGCTTCTATCAGGCCCGACGGCTATCTAGATGTGCTTTACGTACACCGCGATTTCCAGCGGCAGGGCATCGCCCGAAAGCTCTACGAGGAGCTGGAAGCCGAAGCCCGCCGAAGCGGGGTGGCATGGCTGGAAACCGATGCCAGCATCACCGCCCGGCCTTTTTTTGAAAAAATGGGGTTTGCTGTTCTGGCAGAGCAACAAAAGGCAATCTCGGCCGTGGTGCTTACCAACTACCGCATGCGAAAAACGCTACTATGAACCATTCTCAAGAGCTGGGCACAAAGCCGATGGGCCAGTTGCTGGCCAAAATGGCCATTCCCGCTTCCATTGGCATCCTGGTGATGTCGATCTATTTTATCGTCGATACGATCTTCGTGGGCCGGTTTGTCGGCACCCTCGGCATTGCGGCCATTACGGTAGTCATGCCCATCAGTTTTCTGATCTCCAGCATGGGCATGTCCATAGGCGTAGGCGGCAGTTCGATCATTTCCAGAGCGCTGGGCGCCGGCGATAAGGAGAAAGCGCGCCGCACCTTCGGCAACATGGCCAGCCTGGTGCTGCTCATCGTGGCCATCATGCTGATCGCCGGGGCCTTTTTCGAAGGGCCCGTCCTGGCCCTGTTCGGCGCCAAGGGCGACATCGTGGCCCCCGCCGTCGAGTATTTCAACATCATTCTGGCCGGCGTGCCAGCCCTGGCGTGGAGTATGATGAGCAATACCGTCATGCGCGCCGAAGGGCGCCCCCGCATGGCCATGCTTTCCATGATGGTGCCCGCTGTGGCCAACATCATCCTCGACCCCATTTTTATCATAGGGTTCGGCTGGGGCCTTGCCGGGGCCGCCTGGGCGACCACCATTTCATACTACCTCAGCGCTGCCTTCACGCTTTGGTTCTTCTTCTCGGGGCAGTCGGAGCTCCACCTCACGGGCAGCATCATGCGGCTCAACCCGCCGCTTGTCAGGGAGATCTTCAGCATTGGCATGGTGACGATGGCGCGGCAGGGCACGGTGAGCCTGCTCACCATCGTGCTGAACCACACCCTTTTTCAGTTTGGCAACGAGCTGGCGGTGGCCGTGTATGGCATCATCAACCGCATCATGATGTTCGCCAATTTCCCGGTGCTGGGCATCACACAGGGCTTCCTGCCCATCGCCGGTTACAATTACGGCGCGCGCAAGTGGTCGCGCGTGCGGGAGATCATCAGGTACTCGATACGGTCGGGAACGATCATCGCCGTAGCCCTTTTTGCCGGCATCATGTTTTTCGCCAGGCCGCTGGTCAACCTGTTCACTACCGACCCCGAACTGCTGGGGCGTACGCCGCCGGCACTGATGCTCACTTTCCTTGCCTTGCCACTCATTACGGTGCAGCTCGTAGGGGCCGCCTATTTCCAGGCTATCGGAAAGGCCATGCCCGCATTGCTGCTCACCCTTACCAAACAAGGCTTTTTCCTCATACCCTTTGTGCTCATCCTGCCCCGCATTTTCGGCCTCAACGGTGTCTGGTACGCCTTCCCGCTGGCCGACCTGCTGGCGGCCGCCGTTACGGTTATCTACCTGCGCATAGAGATGAAGGGCACGCTGGATAAATACCTGCTGGAGGAAACGAAAGCGGAAATGGCGGAAGCGGAAGCGCTCTAAGCGCTTGTTTGGAGGCCTCACCGCCGGGCCATTTCCAACAACCACTCCCTTTCGGTCAGCACGCTTTTGTTTTCGGCCTCTGCCTGCAGGGCTGCCCTGGCCGCGCTATCTCCGGGGGGGAGAGCCATCAGCTTTTTCACCAGGGCGATGATGTTCGTGTAATTCTCACGATGGTAATCGCTCACTTCGCGGCGATGGATAAACCGGCGGAAGCTCTCCAGGTGGGAGTCCAGCAGGTCGAACTCGTCGAGCTCGAAATAGATCTTCAACAGCATGGTCTTGGCGATGAGGTTGTTCACCAGGTCTTTAAAATCGGCCGTTTGCATCAGGTGAAGGGCTGCGGTGTAATTGCCACGCGTGTATTCCAGCCGCGCCAGGTTGAAATGGACAAAACTTTCCTGCTGCACGGGCTCCAGCTTGTCGCGATACTGCTCAATAAAGGCTTCCACCGCTTCAAATACCCCGAGTTTGATGCCGAATGCGGCCACGTTGTTGAACGTAAAACCGGATAACCTGCCGTGTTCGAGCAGGAAGCCCTGCGCCAGGCCTTCCTGGTACAGCTCCCAGCCTTCCAGCACAAAAGGGCCATGGCCTTCGTTGAGTTTCCTGATGCAGTAGTTGATGGCCAGCAGGTAGAGATTTTTCAGCTCACTGTCGGGGAAATGGCTGCCGTTCTCGCGCAGCTCCTGCCTGAACTGCCTGAAAAACCCCAGGCTGTCCTGTTCGGTGAGGAAGCGATAGCAGTAGTAATACAGCGCTATTGCCGGAATGCGGAGGAAACCGCCGGCTTCTACTTCGCCCAGTACTTTAGGTAGCAGCCCGAAATCGTATTCCGTTTTAAAAACTGCCTGGTGAGAGAGCTGTGTGCAGGCATGGCGCAACTTCTGCGCCAGAAAAAGCGCGTCGATCGAATCGGCAATAGCCTGGAGTGGCAGCTCCCCGGTGCGCACCGTACGGGTCTCAAACTGGGCCCTTTCCAGCTGGTAATCCAGCAGCTGCGCCAGGTAGTCTGCATTCCGGAACGGCTGCCCGCCCAGGCCTTTCTCGACCTTTTTCATAGCCTGGTTAAAAAATTTGCCCAGGCCGCGCTCCCGGTATTCCGCTGCAAGCGCCAGCCAGTATCGCAGATCGCCGGAGCGCATTTTTTGCCAGGCAAGGAACTCCTCCACCAACTCCCGCAGGTCGCTCATCGTAGCCCGTAACAACAGGTCATCATAATCCCGCCCGGGAAAGGACTTCCTGAACAACAACGCCTTATCTGGCAACGCACGCCCGCGGTACAGGCAGCCGGACAGACAGGAGAACATGCGGCCCATCTCCTGCCGGTGCGTGAAAAAAGGAGACCGCACGAATTTTGCTAAACGGCGCAGCTCGGCCTTTTCAAGCTTCAGCAATACTTCGTAAAGAACAGGAGCAGCCATTTTATCATAATTATTTACACAAAAAATAAAATCTAATGAATAAATAAATCAATAAAAAAGGAAGATAATAAAATATCATGCTAAATATATCAAGTAATTATTTCCACAATTATCCTTTTTTGTTCTTGAATCCGGCGTTTTATCACCGGACTTTTATATCGTAAAAAAAAGGAACGGGCAGACAACTGGAGATAACTATATAAATTCAAAGGCAGATGGATACGGACAGAACACTCAGTAGAATAGCAGGGCTCCTTTTAGTTTTGTTGCTGGCAGGCCAGGCGGAGCTCCAGGCCCAGGGCTGGCGGCGCACCTTCGGGCTCTGGGCCGGCGGCCCTTATCAAAGCGATGGCAATTACATGGCGTGCCTGAACCCCCAACCCGATGGCAGCCTGGTGGGCGTGGCCAATTACCCGGACTGGAACGCGTCCTATTACTTCACTTTCTTCGGCCCCGCCCGTCAGTTTGACTTTGCCGACAACGGCAATTTCTATACCCTCGAGGGCCACCAATTCCACCACTTCTGCCGGGCTACCGCCACGCCCGTCAAAGACACCATGTTCGTGCTCGAAGAGAAACTGCCGTTCGACGGCGGCCAGCGGGATGTATTTCTCACCCAGTACGCACTTGGACAGGGAAGCCCTTTTCCGGCCCCTGCCCCTGAATATTACACGCTGTTATGGCACCAGCCCCTGCTCTCCGGCAGCGGCGTCAACACCTTCGCCCATGCCCTGATCCAGGTACAGGGCGGGTACCTTGCGCTGTTGAGCCAGGAACAGGCGCCGGGCAGCACGAGCCGCAATATCGTCCTTCTGAAGGCTAGCACTGATGGAGAAGTATTGTGGGCCAACCACCTGCAAAGCTCCAATGACGAATACGGGCTGCAAATACAACCGGCAGCCGATGGCGGTTTCCTCATCCTGAAAGCCGTACGCCCCGTTTCCAACCCCGACGCCTATCAGGCCTTCCTACTGAAAACCGACGCCACAGGCAATGCCGAATGGGAGGTAAACCTCAGCGGCAGCGCCAGTGACGAGCCCACAGATATGGCCTTCACCGCCGACGGCGGCCTCATCATCAGCGGTATCAACCACTCCGACGGGCAATCCGTTTTCCTGCTGAAAACCGATACGGAAGGCGTCATAGCCTGGCGAAAGGACATCCAGACACCGGGCTGGGCCTACCTCAACGCCTCTGTAGAAGCAGACGCCAACGGCGACATCCTAACGGCCAGTTCCTACTACGACAGTACAAGCCTGGAAACCGACATCCTTCTGATAAAAACGACACCGGACGGCCAGCCCATCTGGGAGATAAACCTCGGAAAAAGCGGCAGAGACGACATTGCTTATTGCCTGGCTACCACACCTGAAGGCTACTACTACATCGGCGGATATGCTGCCTGGAATGACAATTCGCCCGTAGCACTCATAATCAAAACCGATGTGAACGGCGTGATCTATTCCGGCATTCTCGAGGGCAACGTCTTCCACGACCTCAATATGGACTGCACCGCCCTGCCCGATGATATGCCGCTCGCGAACTGGATTGTCAAGGCCTTTAAAGACAGCCTGCACGTCTTTTACGGCAGTACGGACAGCCTCGGCAACTACCGCATCGGCTGCGACTCCGGCGACTACGTCGTCACGCTGTTCTACCCTTCAGATTACTGGAGCGCCTGCGACAATGACGTACCGTTATCTATCGGTTATCAGGACACCGCACAGGTGGCCTTTGCCGCGCAAACCCTCGTAGATTGTCCATACCTCGTGGTCGGCCATACGACTTCCATCATCAACCCCTGTGATACCGCTTACGTTTTTGTCAGTTATTGCAACCTGGGCCCGGCCATCGCCGAAGATGCCTACGTCGAGGTTACCCTCGATTCGCTTTTCACCTTTGTCGATTCTCCCATCCCACCGATAGCGGCCGAGGGCCAAACCTTTACTTTCCCACTAGGCGACATAGGGATAGGCCAATGCGGGCAGTTCGCCTTCCCCGTTTTAGTGGACTGTGGGGCCCAACCGGGTTATACCCTTTGCTCGGAAGCCCACATCTATCCGGACAGCCTCTGCCTGCCACCCGGACAGGACTGGCAGGGCGCCTTCATCACCGCTGCAGGCGGCTGCGACGGCGATACCATCCGCTTTCAACTGCAGAATTCGGGCAGCCAGCCCATGGCGGAGCCTTTGGACTATATCGTCATCGAGGACGCCGTGTTGCTGATGCAGGGCTCCTTTGGCCTGGGCGCCGGCGAATCGTTCGAGATCCCGGTAGTGGCCAGTGGCGCCACTTACCACCTCATCGCACAACAGGAGCCCGGCGCACCGGGTAGCAGCCAGCCCATAGCCGCCGTGGAAGGCTGCGTCGGCAGCAGCGGCAATTCTCCGAGCCTCGGTTACATCAACCAGTTCCCGCATAACGACAACGATCCCTTCCTGTCTGTATTCTGCTGGCCGGTAAGCCCATCCTTCGCCCCCAACAACCTGCAGGCCTTCCCCACTGGCTTTGGCGACGAGCACAACATCGACGCCGGCACGAAACTGGAATACCGCATCAGCTTTCAGAATACCGGCGCCGATACGATTACCCGGCTAATCGTGCTGGACACGCTCTCTCCGTTCCTGGAGCCTGCTACGGTGCAGCCCGGCGCTTCGAGCCACCCCTACGAGTTCGGCATCGAAGGCAACGGCGTGCTGCGCTTTACCTTCCGCGGCCTGAAGCTGCCCCCCACAGCTTCAGGAGCGGAAGGCCCGGCGGGTTTCGTCACCTTCAGCGTAGCTCAACGGCCCGGCAATACGCCCGGCACGGCCATCGACAACAGAGCATCCCTGCAGTTCGGCTTCAGGCGGCCCATCGCCACCAACACAACCCGGCATACGGTACATGAACCCCTGATACAGGTGATAAATGATGCGAGAGGCAGCCAACCGGAACAAGCGGGGTTAAAGGCATACCCCAACCCGTCGGCCGGCGCCATATACTTCGAATTGCCCGAAGCAGCCCCCGAAGGGGCCATGTTCTACCTGTTCGATGCGCTGGGCAGGCAAGTGATGGCCAGGCCCTTTGCGGGCAAGCAATTCCGATTCGAAAGGGCGGGCCTGCCGCCGGGCATATACCGCTACCTCGCCACTGATTCCGGTAGCGGCATGTATTCGGGTAGTGTGATCCTGAGGTAGAATGGCCCGGTGCTGGCGGCTATGCCATCCCCCGGAATTGCTCTGCCGTCAGCACCCAGCGTTTTACCGGCTGCTCGAAATTGATAAAGCCGGGGGTGGTGACGTATTCTTTTTCCAGCACGAAGCCCAGTTTTTCCAGGGTTCTGTTCGGGGCGGGGTTCAGGGCATAGGGCTCGCAGACGAGGCGCCGAAGCTGCAGGCTATCGAAAAAGTACGGCAGCGTCATCTTTACCAGGCTGGCGCCCAGGCCTTTTTTCCGGTCTTGCCTGCCCCAGAGGTGCAGGTGCATGTGGGCGTAATCGCCGAAAAAGGTGGGGTTGGTGTTGCAATGCCCGATAGGGCGGCCATGCTCCAGCCAGATGATGGCATACGAGCGCTTCTCTTCCATAGGCTTGTTCAACTGCTCTTCGAGCATTGCGGTGAAGCTATCCCGGCTGATCATCTTCTCCAGGTCGACGCCCATGCCGGTGAGGAATTCGGGCTCGGCCGTGAACCAGTAATCGGCCAGCATCTGGATGTCATTTTGTTGTAGGGGCCTGACGGAAAGCATCTTTTTTTCCCGCATGATAAACCATATATTTGACAAATCCTACTACCCCACCCTATGCAGCCACAAAACTGTTACAAGCCTATGAACGGTACGTTCCACTCCTTTGTACTGGCCTGCTGTATAACCTTGATGGCCAGCAGCGCGGCGGGCAGCAGCCCGGACACCCTGCGTGCCGGCGCGCTTCAGCCCTTCGGCAGGTACGCTTTCACCGATGCCGGGAAGCTGGAGCTCATCAGCTCGGCAAGCCATTTCGGCTTCACCTTCAGAGGCCGCGTATGCCGGATACTGGCCCACCTGGCCGGAGATGGGGAACACAATTACCTGCAATACGAACTGGATGGGGCCTACCAGAAGCGGATAAGGCTAACGGGTAAGCACAGCGTGGCCATAACCATCACCGCCCCGGGGGGCGGCGCCCACACGATATGGGTGTACAAAGCTACCGAAGCACATACCGGCCCCATTTACATCGACGCTATAGCCGGCAAAAAGCTCAGGCCGCTAAAGCGGCGGGAGGCCCCGCTGATCGAATTCATCGGCAACAGCATCACCTGCGGCGCCGCTGCCGATGATTCCGAGGTGCCCTGTGGCGCAGGAGCTTACCACGACCAGCACAATGCCTACTTCGCCTACGGCCCACGGATAGCCCGGGCCCTGGGCGCCAATTTCATGCTCAGTAGCGTAAGCGGCATCGGAATGTACCGCAACTGGAACAGCGACGGCCCGGCCATGCCTCAGGTCTATGAAACAACAGATTTCCAGGAAGGCCGGGCACGGCCGTGGGATTTCAGCCGGTACGCTCCGGCTATCGTGAGCATAGCCCTGGGCACCAACGACTTCAGCATGGGCGACGGCAAAAAAGAGCGGGCGCCCTTCGATGCCGATGCCTTCGTTAGCCGTTACATCGAATTCGCCGAGCTGGTAAAATCCAAATACCCCCATGCGCAGCTCGCGCTGCTGAACAGCCCTGTGGTCGCCGGCGAACAAGATGAGCTGCTCCGCAAATGCCTTACTGCCGTTAAGCAAAGCATCGACGCCCGGCACCCTGCCGACAAGCCTGTCGCCCTGTTATTTGTGGAGCCCATGAAAGCGAGGGGCTGCACCGGCCATCCCAATGTGGAGGGCCACGGCATCCTGGCCGCCGAGCTGGCCCCGATGTTCGGGGCCTTACTTCAGCCGGATCATTAATACATCATGTACGCCGACCACGGCCCGCAAAGGCTGCCCGGTAGTGCCCATATCTTTATGGCCGAACAGGCTGCGAATGTGGTAGTCCTTTTTCCCCGCCTCCAGCCTCCGCCCGTTCAGGCCGTCGCTGATATCCTGCTTTTTCCAGTCGAGATCCAGTTCGTAAGGCTCATCGTTCATATTGACGAAAGCCATGGCCCATTCGCCGTTGTCCAGGGGTTTGGCCCAAACCTCGAGGCCATCGGCATCGGTGTAACGAAAGCCCTGTACGCCCAGCGGGTCCTGGTTGACGGCAATCACCTCCTTGTTCGTTAGGGTTTTTACGGTTTCGGCAGCAGCGGTTCTCAGGTCGTTGCCCATGACCAGGGGCGAGGCCAACATACACCACATGGCAAAGTGGCTGCGATCTTCAGCATCCGTCATACCGTTGCCCACCTCCATCATGTCATAATCGTTCCAGTGCCCCGGCCCGGAATACTGCCGGATGCCCTTGCGCAGGTTGATGATCCGCCAGACGCCGAGCGACGACCAGGAGCCGTGCCCGATCTCGCAGTCCCAGCAGTTGCTGATATCTCCCGTTACCCGCCACAGGTGGCCTATGTCTTTGCCCCATAACCAGGACTGGTTATCGCCCCATTCGCAGATGCTGAACACGACGGGCCGGCCGGCTTTGTGCAGGGCATCGCGCATCGTCATATAAGCGCCTTCGGCATTCAGCCTGGCGGTATTGCACCAATCATATTTCAGGTAATCGACATCCCAGGATGCGTAGGTGCGGGCGTCCTGGTATTCATGCCCCCGGCTGCCAGGATAACCCGCGCAGGTTTTGGAGCCTGCGCAGTTGTACAGGCCGAATTTGAGCCCTCTGGCGTGGATGTAGTCTGCCAGGGCCTTCATGCCGCCGGGGAACTTTACGGGGTCGGCCACCAGGTTGCCGGCTTCGTCGCGTTCGCGGGCCATCCATCCGTCATCCAGGACGATGTACTCGTAGCCGGCGTCTTTGAGCCCGTATGAGACAAAAGCGTCGGCAATGTCTTTCACCAACTGCTCATTGATGTCCGTCTCGAAGGTATTCCAGCTATTCCAGCCCATAGGGGGTGTCAGGGCCAGCTTGTCGAATTTCTGGGCGGCCAGGGAATAGTGGCCTATGATGAAGATCAGAAGTAATAAGGGCTTGTTCATATCCTGCTGTTTTTGGTGGGAACAAGGTACTCAATATTCGCTGGGCCTGGCTATTGCCCCCGGGTTCCTTTCGCG
This sequence comes from Lewinellaceae bacterium, assembly GCA_020636255.1. GTDB lineage: Bacteria > Bacteroidota > Bacteroidia > Chitinophagales > Saprospiraceae > JACJYE01. The sequence continues at coordinate 186,705 of JACJYE010000013.1, read as the reverse complement.
GCAAACAAATTTTCCTTAACTTCGGCGGCAAGGGCCAAAGCACCCTGCCTTGCAATGAATTTTCAGGCATTAAAAATGCGGCTGCATTTTGCTTTCCTGCTCAAAAGCATTACCTTTGCATCCGCTTTTCACAAAATAGAACCTTGCGCTTCAAAAGTGAAGGGAAGCAAGGCTCAAAAGAAGGTTAAAATGGATCCGTTAATCCAGTTTTCAATCCCGGTAAAGGGGTTGCGCAATGGCATCCATCAATTTGACTTTCAGATTGATCGCTCTTTTTTTGAAAACTTCGAGCAATCGCCGATCTCGGATTGCAACATCCAGCTGCACCTGGAATTTGACAAGCGGCCCGATATGTACGTGCTGCAGTTCGATTTCGAGGGCACCGTGCGCGCCGAATGCGACCGTTGCCTTGCAGAGATCGGCCTGCCCATCGCCGACAGCCAGCGCCTGTTGGTGAAGGTCAGCCAGGAAGAGGAAACCGACGAAGCTGAAATAACCTACATCAGCCCGGAGACGGTTAAACTCAATGTGGCGCAGTACATCTACGAGTTCATCTGCCTGGCCATGCCTATCATCAAGGTGTATGACTGCGGGAACCAGGACCCGCGGCCCTGCAACGAGGACATGCTCCGGTACCTGAGCAATGGCGAGCAGGAAGAGAAAGCAGTGGAAAAAAGCGAAGAAGAAGCCGAGGAAGAAAACAGAGCGAACCCGATTTGGGACGAATTGAAGAAGTTGTCCAACGACAACTGAGTTCCGGCCGCCACCGGAAAGGCTAAGATTCTCAAAAAACAAGTTCGGCGATTTTGATTTTGCGGCGAAGCGCAGGCTGGAAGCTTCAGAAAAGCTGGAAGACAAGCCTCATTGCAAAATCTCCAAAAGAGAACTTGTTTTTTGAACACTGCTTAGAGCTTAGTTCTCCAATGGAGATTTAACAAGTACTCATTTTATAAAATTTCAATAACGATGGCACATCCTAAGAGTAGAACTTCGAAGCAGCGGAAGCATAAGCGCAGAACGCATAAGAAGGCCACGGTTCCCAATGTCGCTATCTGCCCGACGACCGGGGAGAAACACCTGATGCACCGCGCCTATCGCGATGCGGACGGCAATATGTACTACCGCGGCAACCTGCTGATCCAGGCAGAAGAAGAACTGTAACGCCCCAAGCATGTACGATATAGGAAGCTCCCATCCGGTTTATGGATGTGGGGCTTTTTGTGTTTTGCTAGAGATGGCAGTTTTCAAAAAACTTTAGAGATGGCAGTTTTTTGAAAACTGCCATCTCTAAACCCTAGATAACATGAAAAAGATCGTCAACACCGATAAGGCGCCCGCGCCGGTAGGGCCCTACAACCAGGCCATCATCCACAACGATACGCTGTACGCCTCCGGGCAGATCGCCATCAACCCCGCCACCGGCGAACTGGTTACCGGCGACATCGAAGCGGAAACGCGACAGGTGATGGAAAACATCAGCGCCATCCTGGAAGAGGCCGGCCTGTCGTTCGCCGATGTGGTGAAATGCAGCATCTTCGTGTCCGATATCAACAACTACGGCCGCATCAACGCAGTATACGCTTCCTATTTCGACGAAGCTACGGCCCCCGCCCGCGAGCTGGTGGAAGTGGCCCGCCTGCCGAAACTGGTGAACGTGGAGATCTCCGTGATCGCCGCTTTTGACTAAAAAGGCCCAGGCTTCCTGACTCGCTTAGCGCTATCAAACCCGGCCTCCACAAACAAGCTCTACCATGAGAAAACACCTCCTGCCCCTTATGCTGCTTGTACTGGCCGCAGCCAGCGCCTGCAAACAGGAACCCCGGGAAGCCGACAAGGCGCCCAGGACAGTAGAAGAGATCACCCGGGCCATCATACAGGAAGTGCGGCAGGTGATCAGGGAAACGGATGAGCAACTGGCCGGGCGGCAGCCCATCAGCCGGGAACTGCCGGCGGCAGACGGGCAAGCATCAGGCGGCAGCCTGCAACTGTGGACGGAAAATGGCCAGGCGGTGCGGCTTACCGCCATTACGGGCAAAGGTTCGGAAACCCGCTATTATTTCGCCAACGGCGAACTCTTTTTCGCCAGCCAGGCCGACGGCCTGTTCATCTTCATCGGCCCGGAGCTCAAATACTGGCTCGACGCCCATTGGGCCCCGTTACAGCCTTCAGAGGCCGACAGGAAAGCCCGCGAAACGGCCCTGCAGGAGGAAGCCAAAGGCTACCTGATGCTATTCTGAACAGCGCCACCGTTTCATAGTTGTATGCCCCGGAAAAACTTCCGAAGTTTGCCTGCGTACAACCCGAGTAAATTCTGGCGTTTTATCCCAAAATACACATCTTATGTACCGGACACTTTTCATCCTTACGCTCATGATCAAATTCATTCTACCCTCCAACGGGCAGGACAACCGCCCCCAAACTGAAGCAGAACTGGCCGAATGGACGATAAGCAAAGTCCAGCGGATCGTAGCTTCCACCGACGATGTGCTGGCAGAAGAAGAGCCCATCCTCGACACCCTGGCCACCGAACAGGGCCTGCGTATCCTGAAACTCTGGATGGATGGCGACAAAGCCCTCAAACTGGCCGTTTCAGAACCCGCCGGCAAGGGCGAAGCGCCGGGGCAATCCACCTTCTATTTCTCCGACGATGAGATGTTCTACGCTTCCCAACCCTTCGCTAAATTCATCTTCATCCACGGCAAACTGGAATACTGGCTGGACAACCAATGGGAACCCACCCCTGCCAGCCCCGAACTGCTCGACGCCCGCGAAGCGTTCCTCTACGAAGAAGTGAATAAATACCTGGGCTGGATCTACAGGGGCGGCGGGGATGAGTGAAAGCTGTAAATGAAAGCATGCAGGCCATGCCCGCATTCACGCATACTTTTTATCTTCGCGCGGAACTTTTTAAAGTATTCCAGGCTTTACAGACAACAATCCGGAAAAAAGAATAGCACAATGGAGCCAAGAAAAAGGGTACTCTCCGGCATCCAGCCGACGGGGCATATACATTACGGGAACTATTTCGGCGCGGTAAAGAACTGGGTCAAACTGCAGGAAGACTACGATTGCGTGTACTGCGTAGTGGACTATCATGCCATGACCATGCCTTACAACCCGAAGAAGCTGGTTGAAAACACCTGGGACCTCATCTTCAACCTCCTGGCCGTAGGTGTCAGGCCGGAATATCTCTGCATCCAATCGCTCATTCCGGAGCACACCGAACTGTGCTGGATCATGAACTGCTTTACCTCCTACGGCCTGCTGACGCGCATGACGCAGTTCAAGGATAAAAGCTCGCAGAGCCAGGAGGCCAATGGCGAAGGCTTCGTCTCCGCCGGCCTGTTCGACTACCCGGTGCTGCAGGCTGCCGACATCCTCATCTACCGGGCCGATTTCGTGCCCATCGGCAAGGACCAGGAGCAACACCTGGAGCTGACGCGCAACATCGCCCAGCGTTTCAACAACCAGGTGGGCAAGGAATACTTCGTGCTGCCCGCTCCCCTCTACACCGAAGCGCTCAAAGTGCGCTCGACGGCCGACCCGGAGCGCAAGATGAGCAAAAGCCTGGGGCCCAAGCACCATATCAATGTCTTCGAAGAAGAAAGCCGCCTGCGCAAACAGGTCCGCTCGGCCGTAACGGATACGGGCGATACGCCGGCTGGCGAGATGAGCCCCGGGGTCGAGAACCTATTCCTGCTGCTGAAAGCCTCCGGCAAAGCGGAAGCCCACGACAGCCTCATGGAAGACTACAAGGCCGGCAGCCTTCAATACGTCAGCCTCAAAGAGGCCGTGGCCGACGCCCTGGCCGAGCAAAGCAACGGCTTCCGTGCCCGAAAGGCCGAGCTGATGGCCAACAAGAAGGAGATCAAAGAACAGATCCGCGCCTCTACCGTCGAGATCCGCAAACTGGCACAGGAGACCGTCAGGGATGTGAAAGAGCTCACCGGGTTGCTGAACGTGAGGTTCTAGCGCAGCGGCTACAGGATCAACAGGATCTCAACAACTCATGGATAACTATTCAGCAGCGGCCTAAAATGCTCCTGAAGCAAAATTTTGTAGGATTTTTCTTGTCTAACCCCTTCTCATTCCCCTTGGAAGGGGAAGGGCGGATTACAAAATTTTGCTTCAGGCCGTAAATCACCATGATGCTGAATAGTTACACTCATGGTATTCTACCTTGCCAGCATTTCCAGTAGCCTGGCCTTAAAGCCCTGCATATCCTCCAGCACAAACAGGTCGTACTTGCCTTCGCGGCTTTGGATGCGCAGCCCGTTCCTGGCCAGATTGAACACCAGGTACTCCTCCACCTTCTCGATCCCGGCCAGCGGTATGCGCAGGCTGAGGTGCCCGCTGGCAAAACCTGTGGGCCGGAAAACGGCCTCCGTTTCCCAGAGTTCCAGGCTACCCGGCAGCTGGCTGGCGCCGTCCCAAAGGGAAGCAGGGGTAGTGAAAAGAGGAGGGCCAGGGTTCTTGCTCATCGGGCAGTATTATTATCGGCCGAAAATTTGCTCCAAACAAGCGCTTAGCGCTTGTTTGGAGGCCGGATTTGATAGCGAAAAGTGTCAATTTTTTGGTGAGGCGAGGCGTTTTTCGAAGGGCGTACCCGGAGGTACGGCCAAGAAAAAGAACGAAGCATCACCGAAAAAGCGGCCTTTTTTAGCTCAAAGGCTGGCCTCCAAACAAGCGCTTAATCTCCCCCTACTATGATCTTGCCAGTAAACGCTGCTCCCTGCAGGCTGCTGATCCTGAAAAAGTATACCCCTTCCGGCAACCCGCCCCGCTGAAATTCATATTGCTGGCCCTCGAAATGCACCGAGCGCACCATCCGGCCCGCCGCATCGTATAATTCAAATCGCTTGGCGCCCGCAATAAAGGCCTTCGCCTGAAATGTGGCCATCTGATGCATCGGGTTGCCCAGCACCCGCCATAATACCTCCAGTTCCTTCGGTTCATCCACCCTGACGATCAGCAGCTCCCTGATGGTATGCCTGACGGTGTTGGTCACAATGGGTGGATTGAAGTCGAAAATGATAGAAGCTTTGTTTTCCAGGATTGAGCCGTCGGGCAGATCGGGGCCCTGGCCAATAGTGAAACTGAAAAAACCGTGTGAGGCAGGTTCGTTCACGTTGCTGTCGGGCAGGGCGATGGGAAAGAACAGGACTTCCAGGGTATCGGCGCCACGGATCTCCCAGGTGTAGGGGTGGGAAGCGAAACCTGGGCGGAAGGTGTTGATATCCAGGCCCGGTGGCAATACATCGCGCAGCAGCACCCGAAAGGCGGTGTCTGTGCCGGTGTTCTGGAAATCGATGGTGTATTCCAACGGGCGGTTGGGAACGATGGCATGCTCATCGCCGGCGCCGGCCGGCACTGCCGTTTTTTGGTTAGGGTCGAAAGAGCCAAGCACCTCCCGGCAGTCAAAATCGTAATCGAGTGGCCCTTTATCCAGCCAGAATGCCGTGATAAGGCCAGGCGTCAGCCCCGCACAGCTTTCGATCGCAGTGGCAGTAAGCGTACCATCGTCGAATTTGGTGGCTTCCATGCGGTAGGTGGCAGCGTCGGCGGGCACGTCAACCGTCATGCTCTGCTGTGCCCCCAGACTAAAGCTGGCCTTATTCAACACATCCTCATTCCGAATGAGGGTATAATCATGCGGGCTTTGGGTGGGCGCGTCGCCGATATTTTTCAGCATGAACCGCACGGCGGTATCACCCAGGCATTGGGCGGACAGTTTGATCTCCGAGGCCGGCGGAAAGGTAGCCTGACAGGGAATGAGCGTATAGGCAAAAGCCTCGAAGCAAAGCGTTTGTTCGAAAAGAAAATAGTTGCAGCTTGTTTTCACTTTTAATTTCACGATCGATTCCGTCAGGGGAGGGAGGTCGCCCAGTGCAAAATACAGCGTGTCGCCCGACTGGGCCGCCAAGGGCGGAGTGGAGCTCAGCAGGTCCATCTGGTAGGGCTTGACCACGGCGAGTATCACCGATTCGGCGATCAGGTTTCCGGTGTTTTTGACCGACACCTCCAGGTCGGAAGCCACCAGACAGCTCCGGAAAATGGACGGCAGGCCCAGTTCAACCGTCAGTTCAGCGCATTCCTGCTGCAGGGGCGAGAGCAGGAAAGTGGCTTTCAGGGTATCCTGAATAAAAGGAGTGCCGGGCGTGATGAGGATATCATCCTGGCATACCGCCCAGTTGGCCGAAGGATATTGCGGCAGGCCCAGCGTAAAAGGGCCGCTGTTGAAATACTGGAAAAGCGACACCCCGTTTTGATCGCCGGGGCGCAGCGCCATCTGGCCGTTGCCGGAAAGGCGCACCTGAATGCCTTCCACCGGCGTATCGGACAAATCGGGCAGGCAATCCCCATTGGTGTCGATGCGCACAGTGGCCTCGACGGGGATGGTATGGCAGGATGCTCTGGCTTCCTGAGGCGTAGCACAACCGGGGGCATTGTTATGGATAATGGTGAAGAGGCCGGGGTTCGCAATAAAAAGCGTATTGCAAATGAGGTAAATCGCGCAGTCGGACAATTGGGGGTTGTTCCTGACGAACAGATCGGGGCCGCCTACGAACACCAGGTTATCCAGGCCTTCCAGGGTGGTAAGTTCCGGGTTGTCTTCGATCCGGAGAAACCCGCCGATGGAGTCGAGTTTTTCCAGCCCGTGAAAGCTGGTAAATACCGGAGCAACACGCACGTATAAGTTCCCGCCGATGGAGGTGAGGTTGTCCAGGCCGCTAAAATCTTCCAGGTACCAGTGCCCTTCGATGTTAAATTGGCCGCCGATGGTTTGCAGCATTTCCAGGCCGGCAAAGCTTTCCAGGGTATAAGGAACGGACAGGTTGCCTCCGATAGAGGTTAAGCTCGACAAGGCCTGCACACTTGTCAGCCCAGACTGGTTGTCGAGGAGCAGGTCGCCGCCGATGGTGGTGAGGCTTTCCAGGCCGCTCAAACTGGCCGACAGCGGCAAAATATTCAAGTTAACATCCCCACCGACGGTGGTGAGTTGGTTCAATCCGTTGTAATCGGTCAGGTGGGCATTGGACAAAATGGTGAAACTGCCGCCGATATCAGTAAGGTTTTCCAAGCCGCTAAAACTCATCAGGGAAGGCGTCACGTGAAAATCACCGCCTATTGACGCCAGATTGTCCAGGCCCTGCAGGCCCGTTACCACATTGCCGATTGAAAAGTCCCCGCCGATCGTAGCGAGCTGTTCCAGCCCGGCCAATTGGGCCAGCAGGGGGTTGGATTCCAGCGTAAAATGCCCGCCGATATACGAAAGATGGGCAAAATTGCCGAAACTAGTGAGCGCATTGTTGTATTTCAGGTGCAAAGCGCCACCTATGGAATCCAGCCTGGCCATACCGCCCAGATTTACCAGGGAAGGATTAGAAATAACAAACAAACTGTCGCCGATGGCGCGGAGGCTGTCCAGGCCGCCGAAATTCTGGAGCGTGGGATTGTTGGAGACGACAAAGCCCGTGCCCACCGTCCGGAGGTTCGTCAGGCCCGTAAAATGCAGCAGGCTGTTATTCTCATCAACCAGCAGGTTGCCGCCGATGGTAGTGAGGTTGGCCAATCCATTCATATCCGGCAGTATTTCGTTGCCCTGGATAACCACTTCTCCACCGACAGCCTGAAGGCTGCTTAACCCTTCCAGGCTCGCCAAGGCGCTATTGTAGCGGATCAACAGATCGCCGCCGACAGACGACAGCTGGCCCAGCCCGTTCAGGTTGGACAGTTGGGTATCGTCCAGGGAAAGCCACCCCCCAACGGTAACCAGGTTGTCGAGCCCGCTTAAACTGGCCAGCGCCGGGTCGCCCCCTAATTCCAAATCGCCTCCCACAGTTTGGAGATTGCTCAGGGCGCTAATGTCGCTCAGGGCATTATTGAAATTGAGATAAAGGCTGCCGCCTACCGAGACAAGGTTATTCAGCCCTTCCAGGTTGGCCACAGACGGAATGTCATAGATCCGGAGGAAGCCCCCTATCGAAGTGAGCCCGCTCAGCCCACTGAGGTCGTGGATATCTGCTCCGAAAAATTCTACATCGCCTGCTATCTCCGTACAGCCGGGATAGTTGGCCGGAAAGTTATCCACCTCCGCCTGCGTAGTGAAAATGATGCCGTCGGGCAGGCAGGACTGGGTATGGGCGGAGAGCGCCAGGAAAAGAGCAAGGATAAAGAAAAACTGTTTTTTCATCGTGAATGGGTTTCATTGTTTTTGGGATATTAGCGTTGACACCTTCCGCCCGGCATAACCCAGATGGAAGGTGTCAACTTCGGCTCTTATTGCTTCACCATCTTCTCCACGCCCACTACCCTGCCTTCCGCCACCACCTGCACGAAATACAGGCCCGCCGGCAGCCGGCCCACGTCCAGGCTTTGCATCGTACTGCCTGTTTCCGCCTTTTTCTCCAACAGCAACTGCCCCGTGAGGCCGATGATGCGGAAGGCCGTTCCCGGGTTCGCAGGAGATGGCAGTTGGAGGGCGAGTGCTCCGGTGGTGGGGTTGGGGTAGAGGCCAAAAGACTGGGCCGGCTGCTCATCCGTATCTGTAGTCAGACAGGCCCATTTGCGCAGGGGAGCATCAGCGCCAACGGAGAATAAGGTACAGGCCTCGCCCGGTTCTTCATAGGTATACAGGGCAAATATCCGTTCGTAAAAATGATTCGTCGATAGCCAGGTATTGCTCGCCTCATCCCATTCGGCCACGGCATTGGCATTCGTGAGGCCGATCTGGGTAAAGGAGCCGCCGGCATATAGCTTACCATCATAAATAAGGAGGCTATTGATGGCCTCATTGTTATTTATGATCGGTACGCCGCCGCCCATGGATTGCCAATTGGCGCCGTCCCAGGAAGCAATTTTACGGGTGCCAGGCACATAGGAGACATCGTAGAAATCACCTCCCACCACCAGTTTATTCCCATATTGCCGGATCGAATATACATAGCCAAAATTGGCCCCTCCTCCTAAGGAATGCCAGGCCTGGTTTTCCCAGTAGGCGATGCTCTTAGCCGGCAGGTTGCTTGCCATTTCAAAGTAGCCACCCGCCACGATATTGCCCTTATAATAGGCCAGGCTTCGAACATCGCCCGGATTTGAACTGGACTGTTGGACGCCTCCACCCAGGTTATCTACCCATCGCCCCGAAACAGGGTCCCAAATGGCTATGCTGCTTACGTTAGGCAAAGGATTAGCCAGGCCGGCCCGGTCAAAACTGCCGCCGGCTAAAAGCCCATTGGGGGTGCTTAGAAGGGCCGTTATATTGGCAACAGCACCAGGAAAACTCAGGTAACCGACGCCACCGTCCAGAGGCAGCCAGGACTGGCCAGGCACATCCCAAACTGCGATACTTCCCGCCGGATTGGTAAAACGCCCGCCGGCATATAGTTGTCCATTATGAACGGCCAGCGCATAGATTCCCTCGGAACCATTTAGGCCCGGAAAACCATTTCCAAGCATTGAAAAAGCAGCGCCATCCCAAACAGCAATGTTGTGGAAACCTGTTTGAGCCCCGATCTGATCAAAATTACCGGCGATGATGAGCTTCCCCTGGTATTCCACCATGGCATTGACATACCCATAAACATGCTGCGTCGCATCCCACAGGCCATTGTCATCGCATTGATTCGCACAGGCCGGCGTGCAGGCCGATTGGATAGTGGCCCCACAATTGACAGTCTGCCCGTTGTTCAGGTAAGAGGTGTTCACACTAAAAGACGGGTTGGCATTCCCATCAATGCAAAACTGCACCGGGAATTGTTGCCCGCCGGGGATATACCCGCCCGGGGGGGTGAGCTGTAGTTGATCGGGCGCCAAAAGATTGGCGGCCCAGCCATTGGGTACGGCCGTATTGAATTGCCCGGCATCCAGGGTGAGGATTATTTCCGGGAAACAAAAGGTAGCATTGTTCTGCACCTCCAGGTAGTAACAACAGCCGTCATAACTGTCTATAGAAAACTGAAGGGCGCTGCAATCGCACAGGGAGCAGAAGCCAAAAGATTGCTCATAAGTCCTCGGCCCCGGAATGGTATCGGGTGCTTCGATGGCTAGGCTGTACATACCGCTGGCGGGCACGGAGGGAGACCACCATTCATACGGGGCAACTTGTACGATATAAAAACCCGGCGGGAAATTGATAAATTCATAGGTTCCGGTGGCGTCGGTTACCGCGCTGTCCAAGGTATTACCGAAAGCATCAAACAGGAGGACCGTCCAGCCGGGCAGGGTGGGCTGATCCGTATAAGTTGCGCCAACACAATTGATATCGGCGTATACCCTTCCATATACATAAGAAGTGCAGGCAGGCACCGTGAAATTGACGGTACAACTACAGGGACTCCCGCCGCATTGCCCGGTCAGTATCAGTTGGTAATGCCCATGAGCAGGGAAAAGATTATAGGGCATGGGCGGCAACGTAAAGGAGTTGCTGTTGGAAACCACTCCGCTAATTATGGCCGGCCCGCCATTAGCCGGGACAATTTCGTAGCTGATACTAGAAGCGCACATGGGGCCGGAACAAAGCAAAGTGCCGCTAAAATAATAGAATCCATCACTGCCGATACAAGGCAAATCAACCTCATCGAGGTTATTACAGGCCACGGGACTGTTCCAGGTTCCCGCTCCAGCGCCGGTTGAGAACGACAGGTTGGCAAAACCCAGGCAAAGGCAGGTATCCGCATCAGCCGGGCATCCGCAGTGGAAAATATCCACATCACCGATGAGCATTTTGGAGTAATCCACAAACATCTGGTCTGCATCCACGATCCAGGTGTCGTTGTACCAGGTGTTTCCCGTCGCGGGCATGCCGGCAATACCATACACATCAATCGGGCTAATAGAAAGCGCATCGCCTGTGGCCCATACCATGCTATCACACTTGCCGAAAATACCGGCCACCGGATCAATACTGTCATAGCCATAATCTACGCCACCGGCCGCGCTTTCATTGTAACTGGGGTCTCCTACATGGAACTGATGGGGAGAAGGCGCCCAGACCAGCGAAGGAGGGTTGCGCACATACTCCAACACCCTGGATTCGTGAGCAGTGGCAGTGGGGTCAGGCCCGACGCAGGGCGACCCGGTCTCGGAGCGTTCCGCCAGGATCATCTTCCCATCAGCAGAAAATTCAATATCCGACACCGGGCTGGAGCCATTGGTAATACCTGTAAATGCAGGGATGGTTATTTCAAGAACTGTCCCATTGGCATAGTCAAAATCACCAGTTACAGGATTGCGGCCTACCGAATGGATCTTATTGGGTAAAGAGAAACTTCCAAAGCTCTGGTTAAAATAGATCCGGTTGTCGTATATGCCAATACCCCAGATCCGCTCTCCTTCGCAGGCCAAACCGGGGCTGTTGTTGTCGGGAGAAAATGGATCGAACGTACTCAAAACATTGCCGCTTATCCCATCAATACGATAGATCCTGCCATCTTCCATATTGGTCACAAAAAACTGGTTGAAAGGCTCGTCGTAACACAGGTTGCCCAAGCCGGTACGATCGTTGGGTATTTCCGACACCCCAATTACGGGAGGGCCAACGCTCGCAGCGGTTTTCACAAAAACAGAGGGATTGCCGGTATTGGCATCTATCCGGTAAATACCTCCGCTTCCCGCCGGCCCGTAATGATTCGAATTGGGCCAGCTGCTTAAATAGGCCGAAGTGGCGCTTACATAGATATTGTTGAATTTATCGGTAGCGATCCCAAAGATCGCGCCCAGGTCGCCGTACGTCCATTTGGGGTGTGTGATTTCCAGCGCCGCCCAGTTAATCATCTTCGGCACGCCCGTCCGGTCGCGGATATCCCTGATGGACAGCACCTTATCACTAAGGCTAAGCGTTGGCGGCTGATAGGTTACAATGGCCATTCCGCATTGAAAAAGCGAATTGCCGATGCAACCCTCCGATTCGAAATAAAACACGCAGGGCTCACAAGGCTGCCCTCCGCATTGGCCCGTGATGGTGAGGCTGTAAAGGCCGGGATCGTTAAACCAGGCGGGCGTCAGCGCCAGATTAAAGTTGGGGCTGGCCGACAAGGGGCCGCCCTGGATGGAAATACCCAGGGGGTCCTTCAATACCCAGTTCAGGTTCGAACTACCGGGGCACAGGGGCCCCTGACATTGGAACTGCCCGGCTATCTGCGGGCTGAAGCCCTGATCGCAAAGCACGCCTAAGGTGTCGCCGCAAGCTACTGGAATATTCATCCCACCCTGCGTCGGACGGAAGCTCATATCAGAAAACCCGCCGCAATAGCAGGATGCGCCGCAGGCGCCAGCCTGGCTGTACATTAAAAGAGGGCCCCCCGTCGCTATCTGGCCCGGCATTTCAGAGGGGAAGAAATTGATAAACGCAGGGCCGTCAAATAAGGTAGCCACTGTACTCAGGCTGACGGAGTCCTGGAAGGTGCAGTCAGAAGCCATTTCTCCGTCCGTTACGCCCAGGAAAGCGTCCATTTGGCCCAGGCTGTTGGGCGAGCCGGCCCTTCCGTCAACGAAGGCAAGGCCGGCGCCGCCAGGAAGTAAGGCTATAGCTCCACCCGAGTAAGCCGTCTCGGTATTACCCAGGTACTTCACCCAGTTGAGTACCGGCGAGCCATTATTTTCGGTGACCTTCAACACCACTGCCCGGCCCAGGCCGGCAACCGTTTTGCTGCCTGCTACGTAGATATTGCCGTTGCCGTCTTCCAGGACCTGGTCCAGGGTATTCATGCCCATTACCTCTACTTCCCACACTGGAAACAGAAATTGATCAAACCGCATGATCCGCGGCGGGCTGGCGGTAGTGGCGTTGCCAACCGCCAGGATGTCGCCATTGGCAGCCACTTCCGCCATGCTCGTATACGTAAATTGTGAAGGGCCCTGCACCCCGCCCACGAAATTCCCGCCGCTATCCATCTGATAGATGATCCCCAGGCTGCCGGAAGCCCCGGCAACGAGGAAATTATTGTTGGCAAGCACTTCGATATCGTTCCCAAAGCCATCGATGGCGGAACTGACGAACTGTTTCTTGGAATTGATGGTACAACCGGGAGAGATATTGAACACGACGACATCCAGCTGCGAGCTGGCGTCCGTATGATAGCCTACTGCGGAATAGGCGCCGTTGGCATCGGCGTCAATACGGCCCAGGGCTTCATTGCCCGGCCCATCTACCTCGTTCACGCAAATGAAGTTCCCAAAGGGGTCGATCTCCCCGATGAGGCTTTTATTGGAACTGTTGAAAGGCAGTGTGAAGCCCACCATCAGCAAATTGCCGCTCCCCGGAATGACGATGCCGTCCGCCCAGGCGGAGCCGATGCTCAGGGCGCGGGTCCATACCCATGCTCCGCTGCTGTTGATGCGGGAAACCGTCGCCATGCCGTTTTCACTACCCAGCACGTAAAATTCCTGCCCGGCCGGAATGACGCGGTTGAAGGAATTGTCGGCGGTGGTCCCGTACACTTGCTGGAACTGTCCGGAGCCGATAGTGGGAACGAGGAAAAAGGGAATAATGGCCAGGAGGGAAAAAACAGCCATCGAATGTTTCAGCGCGGGTGTAACAGGTGTGTTCATCTGGGTTCGATTTACGGAAAACAATGGTTTAAATTTCCACAAAACGCCATATCTGTGCCCGGCCTTTCTTTAATCCGACCTCCCGGTGTCCGTATTCGGCGGAGAGTTTCCTTTATTCGGTGGATGGGTATGACGCTCCTTGCTACGATACTTTATATTCCACCAACAACCAGACATCATCTACGGCAGGGTTGAAATGCGCTGAACTTATGGTGATATCCCATTCATCGCTGAGGAGATCCGGCCTGTTAACTGCTGCCTTTACGCCTTCGTAGGTAGTAGCGTCACTAATATTCAAGGTTCCCGACTGCGCAAAAAACGGGAAGTGCTTCTTCGTCAAGCGAATCGTAGTAGTAGCCGCTCCACTTTCCAGCTGGAACCAGGCATCCGGGAATTCCTCCTTCACACTGATGAACCGCTTCAAAGTGTCCATTTTTGCCGCCAACCCATTTCCTACCGCTGTCTTAAATGGCCCGCCATCATACTTCGATCGATAGCTTACGTGAAAGATCACATCTGAGATGGTGTTGTAGTCGAAGGAACGGAAACTGCCGGGCAACTCCAGTTTCCACTTACTATCCACCGCTCCCGCGCCTTCGAAGGGCAGGTAGCGCTCGTCGCGGAAGTTGAGTTCGAACTGGCCGCCGTCGTTGTTGGCGCTGCTGGTAGCCACCATTTTACTTCCCTGAAAGGTGTAGCCAGGAGCAGGAACTTTATTGACATAATCATCCTGCTGGGCATCCTTGCGTAAACTCCCTTTAGTCATAGTAAGCGTAGCCGCGACATTGGAATACGGGCCCGTTACGCAGGGGATAGTGATCTGCACCGAGGCAATGCGCCGGCGATAGTGCCCAGGGTATTGGATATCAAAAGCCCATTCCGGGATTTGGAAGGTACAGTTGCCATCAACTCTCAATTTCAACAATTGCTCCGGGTCCAGCATTCGCATGGAGAAGGACTGCCGGATCTCCATCTGCCGGGTATTCCATTGCATATAGCCGGCGTCCATTTTTTGCAAGGCCAGGCTCAGTTGTTCACCCGAAAGCAAGCCGGCGCGGGAAGCATCCCAATAGGGCCCGCTGGAAACGTCATAATAGGCCTCCTTTCCAGTCTCGAACCGATAGGCCGCCTCCGCCTGCCGGGCCAAGTCCATGGCTGCATTGAAGGCCATCCGGTGCAGGCGGCTAAGGGTGGTGGCCATATAATTGTACAAGCCAAGGCCGGTGAATTTATTTTTGTAGAAATCATGCACTTCTTCGGCCTGCTCGATCTGCTTTTCGTGGATTTCAAGGTCCTTTTCGGCAATGGCTAGGCGGATCTGTCCGGAGACGATCTGTTGTTGCACTTGTTTGATCTCCTGTTCGGCGAGTTTTAGTTGGAATTCCCAGTCTTGGGCGCGGCGTTGGAAGGAGGCTTCGAGACCGGCGGAGGAGGAAATGAGCGCTGAAATTTCACCTAGTGCTCTGAATGTAGTCGCCATTGCAGTCAGGCTACCCGAAAGTTGGGAGCCACCGTATTTCATAGCAGTTGGCGCACCAATATCAGGAATCAGTTTTATAATGCTGTCTAAGGTTGAAAAAACCACTTCAGAGGTTTTCATCTTGTTGGATAAGTCCAAAGCCTTCTGCTGTTTGCTTTCCCACCCATTCAAATTTTCCTCGATCCAGGACCTATATTGCTCTACTCTGTTCACCACATTCGCCATCCCCTCCAGCGTCCCCTGCAAATTCGCCTTGGCCTCTTCCACCGCCTTTTTCTTGATCTCCCGGGTCAGTTTCAGGATATTCTGCTCGTGAGTGGAGCGCAGCAGGGTGAGTTGCTCGGCATCCTTTTTTTCCAGGGCGCTCAACAGGGCGCCACCGAACCCCTGCACTGTACCGGCAAAAGCTTTGGCTTTTTCCAGCAGGTAGGTAAAGCGGTAGGCGGGTAATTCGCCGTACAGGCTGTTGAGTACATCATCGAGGCTGAGCCCGGCGGCGCGGGCGGCAACCAGCAGAGCCGGATCGATCGGTGGCTGAAAGAGGGCGAGGCTGCGCTTGACCCCTTCAATGTTCATGCAATGGCGGAGTTTGAAGAGCCGGTCGGCCACGCGATCCCAGTAATCGAACATCTTTTCGTTGTTGGGGACACAGAAAACCTGGCGGCGAAACAATTGCGGGCCAAAATCGGCGGCATAGGACGGGCTGGGTAGTTGGATTGTCTGCAAAACAGGCTGCCCCGCCCGCAGGCCGGGCGTAGTGGTGTTAACGGCATCCTGTCCGCTAACGCTTAGATCACCGTAACCGATCAAACCGCCGTTGCCGTGTGCTGTGCCCGTGCCGATCGGGCCTGAAGCGCCGGGCTTGAAAACCCAGTTTTCCAGGTAGTACAGGAAGGGGGAATTCGCTTCATTTTTCAATTTCACATAGGTGGTCTTGGGATCACTGCAACCGCAATTGTCGGTATCGATGGCCGATTCGCAGGGGCCGGTATTTTGCGGGCGCGGGCCGAGGATGTCGTGCGCCAACTGGTACAGCATCATCGCTTCGGTATTGGATTCCCAGGTGTCGCGGCGGAAGAGCGAATCGCCCCAATCGAGCAGGTTGTCCACGTACTTCATCACGATGGATTTCTGGTACGATCCCATCCGCAGCCGGGCAATGGCGTGCGGATTAAACGGATCGTCTTCATATGCTTTAATAGCAGCCGAGTCTTTCAGGATTTCCAGCAACTTCGGTAGGGTTTGGCCACGGAATTCTAGAAACTGCCAGTAGCGGCCTCCCTCTGTAGCAGACGGATCATAAGCAGCCGAGGGGTCGAATATTTTGCGGTACCAGTAGTCGGCTTCCTGGTATTTGCCTTCGGCATTCAGGTGATCGGCAATGAGGAAGGGGATGTGGAAGAAGAGTTCACGGAAGTAGAGGCCGTGGGCGCCGGAGAAGTCGAGGTGTTCCGTGTCATAGAAAGGCCGGCATAATTTGCTTTGGTTCACAAAATCGAGGGTATCCCTCAACTCACTGGCCTCTTGAGTTTCCAGGCTGAGGAATCCATGCAATCCCTTTTGGGCAATTTGCCTGGTTAAGCCATCAATGGCAGTGGTTGTAAGCAGAATGCTTTCACGCTCGGAATTGAAATAATCAGCCTGATCCCATTGGGGATATAACCCTTTGGTTTTTTCTCCCGCTTCTGTTAGACGGAATAGGTATTGGTGGGTATTGTTTCTAAAGACGTAATCGCCAAACCTGTTAAAAATAAAACGCAGGTCTGATCCGAGTTTTTTAGCTGAAATATTGTCAAGTAAATAATCTGCATTAATAGGATCTTCTTCATGCGTCCAAGCAGCAAATTCAACGACTCCAGCATGGAAGTATTCCTCTGGCGAACCAGCAAGCACCCCAAGCTTGGCAGGCTGATTGTTGGCATAAACCATGAATTTATCAAGTGCATCTAAAAAAGGGGATTGTGCATCGGATGTCAATGCGTAATTGTGGAATATTTCCAGTAAATATTTTTTAAAAGTTGAATCGCCGGTATGCTTGTTATAAACGACAATCAGATTATTCGATGAATCGAAATACGGATAAACCCTGAACCTGATGGGGCTTTTTTCAAATTGTTCCAAATCAGAAACAGTAATATCGCCCGGCTCACTAAAATTGCGCACTTTCTGGGGCTGTAACCATTTTCTATTTTCACTTAAATTGGAATATGTGAGTGAAAATGTGTGTTTATAACCCACAAACTGAGAACTCCCTCCAACGAAAGAATGCTCCTCTCGCGTCACCACCCCTACCCAAAACAAATACAATTTCCCGTTGTGCAGAATCGGCGACACATAGGGCGCATCAATTGCCAACTCCACCTTTTCCCATGCTGTCCATTGTTTGGCGCGGGCCTTTGTAGTAGCGTCCATAGGTAACACCTGCATGGTGCGGTAGAAGTACTGGTAAGGGTCCGTGGCCGTTCTTCCGAAAATATGATAAGTTTCAATTTCCGGTTCATAATATACGCCTGCGATCACCAACTGGCCCACTTCGGCAAATCCTTTCAGATATTGTATGTAAGCCTGCTCCGCCGATTCCAGGGAGATCTTCTGCTGTAACAACTCATCTTCCAGCGTTTTAAACAGCGGCGATTTATCATCGCGCAATTCCGGTTCGATCCAGTTTTCGGGATATAAGAAGACCTTACGGTTGGCCTCCCAAACGCGGTAGTTTTTGCGCCATTCCCACTGCACTTTAGCTCTTTCATCCATTATGGCCCGAACATCGCCGGTGGCGTCGGCCGATACCTCCAGCCCCATCTGCACCCGATGGACATACAATTGCAGACTCAGCGTAGCCGCCAGGATACGCGATACCCGCGCACATCCGCTCATCTCTACATCCACCAGGAAATAGGCATACAGGCTGCCCGTATCGTGGAAATTGTTTTGCTGATCCAGGGCTAGCAGAAAAGCACAGAGCACGTCACGGCGGCTTTCCTGGATGCGGTTTTCGATAGGCTCCCAGGCTTTTTCATAGGTTTCATCGGTGACATAGCCGGCACGGAAGGCGGCGCGCAGGGCGGATTCGTATTGTAGGGCATTGTTGTAGTCATTGTGTACAAAGGCGTCCAGTATGTTTTTTTCATAAATGCCTAAGCGGCCGAATACGCCGATCATATCTTCGATCTGAGTAAGCAGGCCCGGGGCTAAAGCGCCAATTGGTTGAGATATGGTTTTGATCAGGGCTTTGACTTGATTGCTTGCACAACCGAGTAGCGTAGCTATAGCAGGGCTGTAGTTATCCGCCCAGGTATCCTTTCCGGCAGCCAGAAGGGCCCGAAAGGCATTGATATCCGAATCTTCACTGAGCTGTTTTTTCAAGCGGGCGTAAGTAGCCAACCGCTGCAGATCAAAGAGCGTATTTTGCTTAGCCAGCAGATCGTCTCCATTGCCCTGGATAAACTCCGGAGAGGTATTGAGGAACAGGAGGCCTTCCGCATCCAAGCCAAGTTTGCTAAGCAAGAGATGGACGCGCTCAAAAACCGGCAGCATATTGACTAGCTGGTCAACTTGAAAGTCGTCTTTTTCTCTGCCAAGATTAGCCTGTGCCTCTGCCCAAACATTAGGATAGTTGCTGTACCAGGCTTGCATTCCGGCGATGTGGCCTTCGGTGGTATTAAAAAATAAGGCGAGGTGTTCCCGGAAAATACGTTCTTCTTCTGCCAGTCCATCAATATTCAACCGTTCGTCCGCTACAAAGGCAGCAATCAAATCCAGAACGGCCTTTTTGGCGGCCTCATCTCTTGTTGGATCTCCCTTATATTTAAAGTCGATTTTAGAAGTTTTTGCCCCCTTAATGATAAACCAGATCTCCTGTAGCGAAAGCGGCATTTTTTGTACCGCCTCCATGGCACGGGCCAAATCCAATATCCAGCCTGCAACTGAATTCCCCGGGTTCGGATGGCTTAACTGTAGTAGATAAATCATCTCCTCCCCGGTGATGCCAAGCGCCTTTGCCAAGCGAATGAGGCGATAGAACAAGGACACGCCCCCCCAATCCAGATTGACATCGGCGGTGCCGAAAAACATCCGGTACAAGGAATCAAAATCTTCCTCCGTCGCCCCCAATGCCTGCAGTAATAAGGGCAATCTTCCGGGATCCCGCAGTAATAGCCCCGAACCATCAAGCGGAAGCTTTTCCGGATCGAACAGCCGGCTAAGCATGCCTGGCACCGGCACTTCTACCGTACTATTGAGCAGCTCGTTGTAAACCGTGCGGGTATACAATAGGGTATCCGGTATGCCATGCTGTAAGGCAACCGCTTCCTCGAAAGTAAGGCCCAATACCCGCTGCATCTCCCGGATACGGGCGATTTCGGCGATATGATCGATCGAGAGCCCTCCCAGAGTTTGCACGGCCAGGCTGAGCTCACGCAGGCTCCAGGGCAGGTGGCGTTGCAAGCGCAGCAGGCGGTGAATATGGTCCAATACTGCAGCATTGTCCAGGCCTTCGATCCATTCTTTGTACTCCTGAACTTCGCCGGGCACCGGCACCCGCTTCAGGGCCAGGGCGGAGTTTAATCCGTGCAGATAACTTTTGTCCGACAGCAGAAACTCCGCTTCGGCGCGGCTCAGGCCGGTAGCGCGGAGGAAAACAGGCACCGGACACTCGGCGAGTTTGAAATAGCTGGGTTCCTCCTTCAATTCATGTTCGGAGTCGAGGGGGAAGCCAAAGCGCAAGGTGCGCAGATCGCCCATGTTGGTATCAGGGGTGGTGAGCACCCGCCATTCTTCGGCCGACAGGCCCAGATAGGCCTGTTCCATGCGATAGGGCTCCGCTACCCGTAATGCCTGAAGAATATCGGCATAGCGCATCCCGAAGTGTTCCAGCAGTATCCGGCTTTCCTCGAACGGCCGGTTGTAGGCCAGCCGGAAAGAGTTCTTCCAGGTATTGCCGATGTTGAGGGCCAGACCAACCATATCTGTGGTACTACCCGCCGTCGGCAGACGCGCAAATTCCGCCCAGATGTCGACTTCGTTGGCCGGTTTGCCGCCCAGGATGGCGCCCATGGCCTCCGCGATGTAATGCTGCTTGATCTCATTGATAATTTGGAGATAGGGAATAGCGGCATTGGTGTTTTCGCAGGTCAATTCGAGATTCCAGAGATCGGGGCGGCGCTTCCGCAAGGCTATTGGATGGGTATCCGCAGTCCAGGGAGCAGACAGCGGGGCCAGCTTCACCTGATCTTCCACGAAGGACATCAGATCCACGAAGTAGGCCGCCGGGCCGAAGATCGACTTGCAGTGTTCACATTCACAGTAATCCTGTGAGCCGAACAGATCGGAATAGCCGTAGATGTCTTCCAGTTCGTTTTTCAGGCCGGCAGGGTAGTTGTCCACGGCAAAGCCAATGCCGTTCGCCACGCCGAGGCCCTGCAGTGCCACGGCGGTATTGACCAACTGTTGCAGCTGTTGCTGGCCCTGCTGAAGCATGCTGTTGATAGTTGGCACATCCAGCACCGGGCCCAATTCCGCTTCCAATTCCTCCGGCCTGCGGCGCATCAACTCGGCGGATGAATCGATGCCCGCCGCGAGCAGGGCATCCTGCGCCTCGTAGGAGCCGGCCAGGCGCATCGTCCGTTGGAACGACATGAACTGCTGCCGGACATGCTCTCGGCGCTCCGGGGGTAAACCGCTGTATCGGAGCGCCCACTCGCCGTTTTCATCTTTTTTAAAAAAGTCGGCAGCGAGCAGGTCAAAACCGGGATTGTCTGCCACGAACTGCTGCAACAGTTTGCGCCGGTTGTTCAACACATTGGGCTGACCCAGTTCATCGGCCGGGCCGAGGTAGCGGTAGGCCGCATAGAGGCGGATTCTGGCAGCATCATCCAGGTTCGTCAGCGGGATATCCCGGGCGGTTTTCCGTTCCAGGAAAAAAGCCGAGGGGAAATTCCGTTGCGCCAGGCTGACTAAATTGGCGGCATATTCTTCCGGCGTTTCGCCATTAGGTGTTTCGCTTCCGGACGCTATGATCTTTTCCAGCAAATGGCCCGTATCGTAGGAAGCCAGTTGGCTCAGTTCCGTTATCTCGGGCATCAATCCGCCAACCAAAGCCGGCAGCCCGCCCGTAAAGCGCGCGAGTGCGAAGCCGCGTTGCAGGATGCTTTTATCGGCTTCGGTGAGGGGCAGGGCATCCCATTGTTCCGCGCCGGCGCGCTCCCAGTCCCAGGCTTGATCCAGCATTTGATCCGGCAGGCCGGTGTAGCCTGGCAAAATGATATCCGTCAGCTCGGTAGTACGGAGCACCTGTACTTCTTTCCAAAAGATGGGGTTCCGGATCAGCGGCACGTCCAGGTGCAGGATCTCGCGCACCGGGCTCGGGTTTTGAGCGAGGCGTTCCGCCAGGCCGGATTCTTCAATAAAAGTGCGCGGGCCTGCATTATCGGCCACTACTTGACCCAGTACATCGCCCAGGGTACCATCGAGCCAGGCGGTATAGTCGAGGCCCAGGGAGACCGGCGTTTCATTCAGCCGGGAATCAGCATCGCCCAGCACCCGCTGCACCCTTGCCTGGAGGGCGGTGTTGAGTTTGCCTGATATATAATTCTGTTGAGTTGCATTCAGCCCTTCCATAGCCGTGGCCGGCCGGCGAAGTTCCGACAGCCGAAACGGGATAAAGTCCACCCGCCGGGTGTTTATCGTCAGCTCGAGATCGAGTTCCTGCCCTTGCAATGCATATTGGGGGCTGTTTACATCGCCGTATATCCATTTGCCATTTTTGTAAATAATCAGATGCGCGTATAGGACATTATTATGAGATATCTGGCCTGTGAAGGAGATAGATGCGGTGCACCGGCCCTCTGCGTCCGTCAGGGCCGAACTATACTGCTGGCCTCCAATCCAGACTTCAATATTGAAATCGGATAAGGGAAGGGCGTTTTGGTTGAGGAGGTGGAGGTGGAGGTGGTAGGTGGGCATTTTTTAAATTTGGTGGCAGTTAATAGGCTTTATTTCCGTTATTACATGGTTCGTTTTGCTTATCTGCCGGAACGCAGAATTCGGGCTTCGTTCCAGCATCCATTGGACTTTTTCTGGAAGAACATGGTCTCCAACTTTTCTTCCTTTTTATCTTTTCTTTTTCCAGCCAGTCACAGACTGGGCTGACGGCGTGTTTCGGGCCGCAACTTGTCCCGATTAGTTCGAGAGGCCCTAACGAGCACATCGCGTATTATTTTGATCGCTGAACACTTTTGGCCAGCGGTACATATATGTTATCTTCGAAACTTAAAATTGAGTCCAACGCCTTGAGAAAAATTAGAATACTTAATACTCATTGTATTTAATTCGGGTTGGTTATTGACAGAAACCTTAGAAAATGCTTGGCCAGCCATATACATAACATTTGCACTCAATGAAACACTGATATTTTTATTAACTATTAAATCATAAGACATAGAGGCAATTGCTACAAACCCTTGGCCTGAATACCCTCGCTTAGTATTATTTGATATGTAAGTGTTGCCGGCATTGTCAGTCATATTTACAAGAAGATTGTTGTTTGAAACAAATCCTCCAACTTTAAATTGAGCAGACACGCCACCATTATTAATACTACTACCAGTAGCATAAATCTGCTTACCAATTAGCGCTGAAAACTCTCCGCCCCCCTTAACATATCTAAATGTATTTCCTGCATTGTCTACCTGTTGTCTCTTATCATGGATAAGGCCTGCTGTCAGAAGTAGCCCGTTATTTTCATTAGTTATAGTGACTAAATATCTATTTGCTTGGTCAGTAAATGGTCCAGCAGAGGGAGGGAAATAAGCTTCTCTTGAATCGTAAGCAATAAAATTACTATTAATATCAATTGTCTTCCCATCTAATTTATATGGCCCTGATGTGTTTGATGAACCAGTTTTTGGACTAAAATCTATGTTTGTAACACCGGGTTCGATAGTTAAGCTCCAATTGCTTTTTTTATTATCAGTAGTATTATTTTTGAACTTTAGAGCATTGTTAAATTCCATCGGTTGTCCTGATGGAATTTTCCTTTTGTCAGGTGTAATGGACCATTTCTGATTGTTATTATTAAAATTCAGTGGTTCAGAAAGGAACCGTCGCAAATTCAAAGCGTCTCTTTTAAATAGTTTTTCACTAGGTGGCAGGTTCAATGTTGGATTTGTTTGGGTCCCCCGCATATCTAAATTAATAATCGGGTTATTCCCAGTATACCCATATACATTCACCCCATCCCCAATTCCAATCGGGTCCGCGCTACACCACCTTCCCAACCACGGCAAATAATACCTTGCCGAGTGATATTCCAGCCCCGTCTCCTCATCCCGTTCCATGCCGGTGTAGCGGTAGCGTTTGGCGGCGCTCCGGATAGCGGCATTGCGCGCCTGATAGGCCGTCGTGCCGTAGGGGTGGTATTCTTCGTAGGAGATCACCGCCGCGGCGGCGTCTAATTCCAGGGCCGTTGAGCCGAGGTGGTTGTGGAGCTGGTAGCGCACGAGGTGTTTTTCGGTGCCGTCATCCACCTCATTGCGGGTTTCCACTAGCACGAAGCGGTGGCCCTCCTCCAACAGGCTTAAACTGCGCCTTTCCAGGCCGGCCTTGGGGCCGCTGTGTTTTTTGTACAATTCATAGCCTGAAATGTAGATCCGCTCGTCTTTTGGGGTAGGCGAATTGCCGGGGCCGGCAGTATTTTCCGTGATCTTCCGGATGCGTTGCCCTTCGGCATCGTATTGGTAATAAGTCGTTTCCGGTGTTCCCCCGTCGGTGCGCCTTTGGCGGATAGTTTTGACCAATTCTTCTTTAAAATTCCAGCCCATGTCTTCCAAATGCGGCATGGCAACCATAAAACCGTGCTCTGCGTGGTGGAGATAATGATAGGTATTCGCCCCCACCTGCGTGCTGATCAAGCGGTTGTTGTCCGTCTCATAGGAATAATGGCGCGTCCAGTTATTGCCATTGGCCTGATGCCTCATTTGCAGGATATTGCCGACGGCATCGTATTGGTAACTTTGGGTATACAGCCGCACTGTCAGCGGATCGCCCGGGTTCATTTGCTGCAGGAAGGCCGCATCGTTCCAGTTGTCGCTGCCATTAAAAGTCAGGGCTGCGCTGTTTTCCCTGCCGGTAGCCGTCAACAGGCGGTAGAGGGCGTCATAAGTATATTCCGATATGGCCGTTATCTTTTGGTTATCAAAAAATACAAGCGGCGCATTTTTATCTTCGATATGGGTAATATTACCCACCGGGTCATAGGTGTAATACCAATCCTGCAGCAGGCCGCCATTCTGCCGTTTGCTTTCCAGGCGCCTGAGGCGGAAGGTTTCCGGATCGTAGTAAAAGCGGGTGATGACATCGTTTCCATACTTGATCCTTTCCCGCTGCCCCTTTTCATTATAGCGGATGTCCTTGATATAAGTAGTGGTGACGGCCGGATCGGGATGCGTAACGGTTTCTCCGTTCAAGACCCCCGCCTTGTTGTAGGACGGGATGATGACGCTGCCGTCCGGCGCTACCTGCCGGCTAATCCTGCCCAGGGCGTCAGTCTGAGTGATGAAGGTGAACAGATCCGGCTCCAGGCCAGGGCCCAGGTTGGCGTCAACCCAATTAGCGGTTTCTTTATATTTTTTGAACAGCCTGCGGGTGGTAGAAACGGGCTGCCCTTTGAAATCATATTCCGGCATTTCCAACAATCCTCCGGTATCATAATGGCGAAAAACCTGCCCCAGCAGGTTTTTGC
This sequence comes from Lewinellaceae bacterium, assembly GCA_020636255.1. Lineage (GTDB taxonomy): Bacteria > Bacteroidota > Bacteroidia > Chitinophagales > Saprospiraceae > JACJYE01. The sequence continues at coordinate 161,935 of JACJYE010000013.1, read as the reverse complement.
TTTGGGCGTTGGCTTGCGATTCGCCGTACAAAACCCGGTCAAAAATGTGATCCAGCGGCATATCGCCGAATCCCCCCCGCACTTTGCTATACGTGGGGCGTTGCAGGGCATCGTAAAAATATTGAAACTCGTACTGGCGTTCGTCCCAGGAAAAAGCCGGGTTGCCAATGGCATTGGTCAGCATCCAGCGTTGCCCGGCATCCATGCTGCGGGTGTGCACCGTTTCTCCCGTCAGATTGAAGGTGCTTTCCATGACCTTTCGCCCCAGCGCATCCGTCACACTGAGCTGATTACCTTCAATATCCAATTCCAAACGGGTTTGATAGATGCCCGCCGGGCCGTTGTCCTCTTCCGTTAGGAAGACGCGGCCTAAGGTGTCCAAATGGGCTACTCCAGGCGTATTGGCATGGGCTATGGCGCTATTAGCTGCCTGTTTTTCTCTGGCGTCATTGATATAATCCGGGCGAGTTGTATCGGTGCGCCGTTTATACCACTCACTCTCCAACACGGTATCATTCTGATCAAAGGTGCGCTGCTCCCAGGGCGTGAATTCCACTTTGGTGAAGGTGCCGTCGGGCATATCGGTACGGATCACACGGCCGGCCGGGTCGTAATGCAGCACCGGCGTCACGCCGTATTCCACCAGCGCCGTTTCACTTTCGTAGTCGTAGGTGTTGCTGAAATAAGGCTCGTATTGCTTCACCGGCTTGTCCTTGTTGTTGAAGGCCGTTCGGCCGTTGCCTAGCCAGCGCGGGTCCGCAGCTACGGTGATCACCTGTCCCTGGCTGTCGACGGTACGGGCCTCACCCGGTTCCGCCTGCACCTTGGCCGCAATGGCCCGCCCAAAGCCATCGGAGTACGCAAAGCTGAATTGCAGGGGCGACGGCGTACCGTTCTCTTCCGAAGCATGTATTTCGCGCTGAATGCCCAGGGCACAATTCGGCGCACCGGCGCGATGATAAGCATGCAGGTCGTAGTGGAAGAAGCTGGTGGCGTTTTGCAGGTAAACACCCGGATTGGCGTAAATGGCCGCCCGCTCATCCGTATGCTCAGAAACAGTTGGCCTCAGGTAGCCCTCCAGGGAATCCCCCTCCGCGGTGGTCTTCCCGTACACCGCCGTAGCGATCACCCTGCCCAGGGCGTCGAAGATGGCGGCATTGTGATTTCCGTTGGGATCGGTGAGTAAGGCCGGCTGCAAGCCCCGGTAGTCGTATTCGGCGCTGGTCGCCAGCAGTACCCCGTTGATCTCAGTGAAACTGCGCTTGGGCAGCAGGGCATAGCCATCGTATTCCACTTCCGTTTCCTGGCCGAAGGGGTCGGTTTGTTTGATTGGCAGATAAAAACGCGCCGCGCCGAAGGTCACGAGGCCGCTTGGGCGCCACCAATAGCCATTTTCAAATTCGAATCCACCGTCCTGCATCGCATTGGCCGGTAAGCGGGCGCCGTACCAGGTCGCTAACTGTGCGTCGGTGTAGGCGGCTTCGCGAGCTTGGTAGGGCAGGCCGTGATGGGCGATGTCGCCTGCAGGCAATTCGCCGCTCAGGTCAGCCCGGTAAAAAGTCGTTTTGGCAAACTGGACGAGGCGCTTTTGTATTCCCGTACCGGGGCTCGCCTCATAGGGAATTTCCGCAGCGCCGGCCAAATGGGTTTCCAGTTCCTTTTTCGAAAATTGCACCCGATCCCCCGGCGCCGGGCTCCACCAAGGGCCGTCCAGCCCCGTTATTTCGTATAGTTTTTGCCGGAAGGGAACCCCCAGGCGGTAAAACTCCGGCTCATCCGGCTTGTTGATGAAATCCGCCTCGGTATAGGTGCAATACAGGCGTTGTTGTTCGGCATGGGGGGTGTTGACTCGTCGGGGATACACGATGGCCAGGCTGCGGGTGGGGTTGCCGAAATCATCGATCGTCAATGCCAGGGAATGCGCAATGCGCGGGCCCGCCGGGTCGCGCTCGTACTGATAAGTGAGCGTTTCATTTTCGGCGACAAAAAACACCGCGTGCCGGTTTTCCCCTTTCTGCTGAAGGACGCGAAGCTGGTAATTGCTCTCCGTCACCATATAAGGATGCGGGTTGCCGTCCAGGGCATACACCTCCACCCGCAGGGGGCGGCCTTTCAAAGCGCGGGCCGCTTCGCGGGCCAGCTCTCCGGGCAAAGCATCCGGAAGCACCGTATCCTCCAGCGTCCATTCGCTGAAGGTTCCATCGGCATTGCGCTTGCCGTAATACTCAGCTTCGTATTGCCGGGTGATCTTTTCTTTTTGCCGGTAGAAACCGGTATGGAACCAGGTTTTGGTATGGATCGGCGGAATATGCGAGGCCTCCGCCCAGTTGGATGCCCCGGCCTCAAACAAGGCCGCTTCCTTAAAGGAGTCGTAGTGCTCCGTATCCCACTGCTCCACCATACCGAAGCCTCGGAATTCGCGCTCCACCGGGTCGAAATAACCGTGATGGTAGGCGTATTTGGTGACGAAATGGGTATGGGTGATCGCATCATAAACTTCCTGCCGCGTCAGCACCTGCACCGGAAAGGGCAGTTTGGTGATCCAGGGCTTGCCGGCCTGCCGGCCGTCGAGATAAAAGCGGGTAGAGGATTCGTACCTCAGGCGGGTAATGGCCCCCATATTATTATCCACCTCCTTGAGCAGATAGGGATGGTTGCCCTCCGTCTCGGTTTTGCCCATCAGCTGGATGTATCGCAATGGCGCCTGCGCCTCGCCCGATAAGGGTGACGACCACACCACACAAGACGTGCCATTGCCCAGCAGATCGAAGACCTGCACGCTATGATGTGAGGTCATCACCGGAAACGACGGAACGGGCTGCGGTTCTCCCCAGCTGTTGCCCGATCGGTTGATCCAGTAAACCACCCCCTCTGCCCCGAGATAGGCCAGATCGGTGGTGCCGGAGCCGTCGATATCCGCCAGGCGGATGCGGGCTGGATCAAAGCTGTCGGGATTATCAAAATGAGGCGCATTCGCCATTGTCACCTTGGCCCCAAAGCGTCCGTAGCCGAGGTTCGGCCAGTAGCATACTTCACCGTTGCGGATGCGGCAGATATCGGACATGCCGCTCCCACCCAGTTCTCCCAGAAAAATAGTCTGGAAAGCTTCCTGAAATACGATACGCGGGCCTTGCTCTTCGTCCAGCGCCTTGGCTATTCGCCGAGCCGGGCCGAAGCCGTCCTTGGCCTTGGAGGCATACCAGACGAAACACTCATTCTCGGTGAGCAACAGATCGGCGATCCCGTCGCCGTCCAGGTCGAGGCTGCGCAGGTTCGGATCGTTCCAGTCAATGTTCGGGATTTCACTAAAGGCGCGGAAGTTTTGCCAGTCGCCCCGGCCATCCATTTCGTAGTAGCCGTTGAGCAGGCCGTTTTGCAACAGGTAGTCATTCAGCCCGTTGCCTTCATAGTCCGCTATCCCGGCGCCGGCCAGCGAAGGGCGCTGGCGCACCGATTCTTTCGGCCCGAAGATGGCATCACCGAGATTGCGTTTGTAGTACCAGGCGCCTTCCGTTTGTGACAGGATGCCACTCAGGCCTTCGCCCTCCAGGTCTACCCAGCGGTAGCGATTGCCGTCGATGCCTTCCGGGGCGTTGGGCAGTTCTTCCGAATGGATGCGATAAATGGTTGGGTCGATCTTTTGCTCCGTATAGCGGAAGCTCAGCGGCGGGAATGTTTTGATGTGTGTTGCGCCGTTCTCGGCCAGGTATCCGGCATGGGTAATGCTTTTTAGCTGCGTCGCAATGGGGTTTTCATCAAAATCAAGTAGCGTCGCCTTTACCAGGCAGGGGTTGGGGCCCAATTCCGCAAAGCGGTGAAACATCAGCACCCGGTGGCAAAGGCGGTAGGTACGGATCTCAAAACCGGCTCGGTAAGTAGAAAAAGCGTCCGGACGAGCAGTCCAGGGTTGTGTTGCGGCATATTGGGGCAGGCTATCGACGGTAGCGTGTTCTCCATAATCGAACACCAATTCAAACAGCCATACATTCCCGGGATCGGTGGGTTGAAGGGGCTGATCCTGCGGAGAAAAATAAGGGACAGTATTGCCGTACCGTACCCGTTTGAGATATTGCTGGGAATAAGCATGGCGGTTTTTTTCAAAAATGGATCTTGTTACTTCATGGCCGTCCTCCTGCTTGTATTCGTAAACCAGAACATTGCCTTTGTGGTCGAGCGTGCGTTCCAGCAACCAGGAAAACACCTTATGAGGATTGTTTGGGTCAGCTATGCGCGAAGCAGCATTTGGGCCGTAAACGCTGGTCAGGTTGTCTTTGGTGGTCGCTCGCCAGTGCACCTCTCCGTCGGCGATATGCACCCATTTTTCGATTCTGGCAAAAAGCCCTTCGATGCGCGGGCGGTAGGGATAAATTTTAAAGCCTGCAGTGGTTTCTATTATTTTACGGTTCCCCTCAGCCGTCAAGGCCGGGACCAGGCCTTCGGCGCCGCTCAGCAAAAACACATCGCTGTCTGCCGCAGCAGTATCCTGATATTTCGGCAAGCCGTCGTATTGCGGTAAGCCTTTCTGCGTATTACGCGAGATGCCGGGCAGCCCTACTTCCCAGCCCAGCCCAAACACACCATTGCCCGACCCACTGTCATAACTGAGCGCCAGTTGAGGGGCAAAACCGTTACGCCCCGGCGACAGGGCCAGCGGCACGCTCATACTTCCGGTTCCCGTGACGGGATTAGCCTGGAATTTTTCGCCTATACCCTGAATAGCGCCACCACCTTTGGGCAATGATAAGGAAGGGAACTGAACCGGAGAGGCCACCCCTTTAGGTTTGTTCTCGCCCTTATTGGAAACGCGATCACCGCCCATTGTTTCTGGTAGCCGGTGTTCTGTTTTTGGTCCATTTTCCTGGTGTATGGCCATGGAGGTTCAGGGGTTTCACTATTCCAATATCTTTGCTTCTCCCCTCCCCCGCTCCCTCTTTCTAAATTCGGCCACCCTGAGCTCCGTATTCGGCAGCACCTTTCCTAAATCCGGCAAACATATAAATCCCGGAAACATTCGCTACTTTTAGAATAAATTGCGGCAAAGTGAGGACAACCGCCTTTCATACGCCATCTTTTGCAGAGGGAACCAGTGTTCGAGCACTTCAGGGCCTGTTCAAGGGCTGGCCTCCAAACAAGCTTTTACACTTTGCCATCCTGCTTTGCCTACCGGCCATGCTCCTCGCCCAAAACGCTCCGCACCCCGCCTTCCGGCAGTACACCACGGATGACGGCCTGGCCAGCTCGGAGGCTTACTTTATTCTGCAGGGCCGGGAAGGCTACATCTGGATCTCCACGGATAACGGCGTCAGCCGGTTTGACGGTTACGCGTTTCGCAACTACGGCCTGAAGGATGGGTTGAGGGAGAACGTCATCTTCTGGATGCAGCTCGACACTTTGGGGCGGCTGTGGATGCAGGCCATGAGCGGCAACCTCTACTACCTGGAGGGGCAAACCATCCGGCCCTATTGGAATAACAGCGTTTTGCTAAATTTCAAAGACAGGCTGGATACGGGTAAAGGCTTTATCGTGGAAGGGGCAGGGGAAACGGTACATATTGCTACGATCAAGTATGGCCTGATCACCATAACCCAGGACGGTAGCGTAAGGAACGACGCCCGGAAAGCGCCGGCCTTCATGGAGGTTTTTGAAAGGAACGGCATTGCGGTCAACGCCAACACCGGGCTTGCCGGCCCGGAGGCCAACGCTTCTCTGGAAAAGCTGCTTCTCCAAAAGCGCCACACTCCAGTCTACTTCAATACCAGTGAAGGCAGCTTCTCTATGTCGGGGCTGCCGCTTTCCAGGAGAGAAGGGCAAAACTACGGCGCTTTCCGGTTGGCCAAAGGCCTTTACCTGATCAAAATGTTCAACGACGCCTTTTTGATCGACCAGGGAAAGCTGCGCTGGAGCTGTTATTATCCCCATCATATCCTGTCCGCTCACCTGACGGCCGACGGGCAGCTGCTCGTCGGGTTGCATTTTCAGGAAGGGCTGCGGGTGTATCCTTCCATCGATGCCATGCAAAAGGATGAAGGCACGGCCTGGCTGCACGGCCAGGCCGTGAGTTATATCATGGAAAGCCAGGATGGCGGCCTTTGGCTGGCCACCAACGAGAACGGCATTTTTTATGCGCCTGCAAATGCCATTCGCGTATATGGCAGGGAGTCAGGCCTGCCCAGCGAAAAAGTAACGGCCATAACCTTAGGAGAAGCTGGAACGCTGTACGCAGGTTTTGTCAACGGAGAAATATGGCGCCTCAACACGGCAGAAAGTACGTGGTCGGAACTACCTGGCATTCGCGCCCACGGCACGGCCAGAGCCCTGTATTTCAACCGGAATTACCGCCAACTTTGGGCAGGGCTGGACATACTGTGTTACCTGCAGGACAAACAGTGGATACAAAGCGCCACCCATGCTCCGGAAGGGCAGCTCATCAGCATGGGCAACCGCATCACGGAGAGCCCCGACGGCAGGCGCATCTGGGTATGCGGCCACTACGGGTTCATGAGTATTGAACTGCCGCAAAAGCAAGCCGCCAATTTCTGTATGGGCTATGGCCAGCGCACTTTTGCCGTCCGGCAGGACTATAGCGGCAGAGTATGGGTGGGACAGCCCGAAGGGCTGTTCGAGTGGAAGGACGGCCGCCTGTTGAGTTGCCAGAACCTGCACCCCGCCTTTTCCCTTCGGGTGGAAGATATCGCTTTGCTGCCCGACAGCACCCTGGTTGTCGCCACCAAAGGCGGTGGGATAGTCTTCTGGAAAGGCAACCGTTTTGAACAGATCACTACCGAACAGGGCCTAACGGCTGACATGATGGAAAACGTCTATACGAGCAAAAAAGGCGTTACCTGGGCCGGCACGCTCAACGGCCTTAACCGCATTTCCGGCGATTGGGGGAACCGCGAGGTAGAGCCCATCACCGCTTTTCATGGGCTGCCCTCCAACGAGATATACGGCATCTGCAGCCGGGGAGATACTATATGGGTGGCTACGAACAAAGGCCTGGCCTGTTTTTCTGAAAAGAACCAAAACCTGTTCTCCCCAAAGCCCATACTGGTTTCCGTGCTGGCCAACAACCAGCCGGCAGAATTGTCAGAACCCATCCGCCTACCCTCGGCGAAGAACAACCTGGCCATCAGCTATCTGGCCCTCAACTATAAAATGAAAGGACAGATCCCTTACCGCTACCGCATGGACGGCGGCAATTGGGCTACGACTATGAACCGCAGCCTGAATTTTCCGGCCCTGCCGCCCGGCGAGCGCCTCTTCGAAGTACAGGCACAGAACGAAGACGGCATCTGGAGCGAATCGGCCATCCTGCAGTTTGTCATCGACCCGCCCTGGTATGCCACCTGGTGGGCAAAGTTGCTGGGCATCATCTCCATTGCCCTTATCGGCCCTTCTATCTACCTGTACCGAACCGGCCAATTGAAAAAATCGCACCGCATCCAACTGCAGATGGCCGAACTGGAACGTTCGGCGCTACAGGCGCAGATGAACCCGCATTTTATTTTCAACTGCCTGAATTCCATCCAGAATTACATCCTGCAGAACGAAAAGGAGGCGGCTATCCTCTATTTGGGCCGTTTTGCAGCGCTTGTTCGCAATATGCTCAATGCTTCAGTAGCCGGCAGTATCTTTCTGGCCGAGGAAGTAAAATTATTGAACAACTATCTTGAGCTGGAAAAGCTGCGCTTCAAGAACCGGTTCACCTATCGCGTTGAGGTGGCGGAAGGGCTGGATGGCTATGAGATAAAGATCCCCCCCCTGCTCGTCCAGCCTTATGTCGAGAACGCCGTGCTGCACGGCATGGCCCGAAGAAGGGAAAGTGGCCATGTGGCTGTTCTTTTTCAACAAAAAGATGGCTACCTTGAGGCCTGCGTCACCGACAACGGAAACGGGCTTCCCTCCGGTGAGGAAGCCAGCGACAAGGCCCATCAGCCCTACGGCATGTCTATCACCCGCCGCCGGCTGGAATTGCTGGCCAGCAGCCGGGAGGCCCAGGCCGTCCAAACCAGAACATTGCTGGATGCAAAAGGCAGTGTTTGCGGTACGGAAGTAACGATCAGGATCGGGCTGGGTGGTGCAACGCCCCAAACATAGAACACGAACGAGGCCATGAAACGCATTGCTATCATCGACGACGAACCGGATGCCCGGCAGTTGCTGCGCACGATGCTGGCCACTCTGTGCCCTGAGGTGGAGGTCTGCGGAGAAGCCGATAGCGTAGAAAGCGCCTTTGCGCTCATCCGCCAAACCCGCCCCCACGGCGTCCTGCTCGATATATCGCTGGAAGACGGGACGGGCTTCGACCTGCTGGAGAAATTCCCGCACCCTTCTTTTCAGGCCATCTTCATCACCGCCCACGATGCTTTTGCCCTGAAGGCCTTCCGCTACCAGGCGCTGGACTACCTCCTCAAACCCGTTAACCCCGAAGAACTGGCCCGGGCCATCGACCGTGTAAACTTCGAAGTACCCGGAGATTTTTCCATGCGCATCCGCAACCTGCTGGAAAGCACGCGCAACCATCGGGTAGATAAGATCGCGCTAACGAGCCAGGAGGGCATCGCCTTCATAAACCTCAACCAGATCGTCCGCCTCGAATCGGAAGGCAGCTATACTACTTTTTTTCTGCTCAACCAGGAGCGCCATGTCGTTTCCCGCCCTATGCGGGATTTCGAAAGCCTGCTCTCCGAAGACGGCTTTTTCAAGCTGCACCAGTCTCACCTCGTCAACCTGGCCTTCGTCTGTAAGGTCCTCCGGGAAGATGGCGGTTATGCCCTGATGGAAGATGGCTGTAAAGTGCCCATCGCCCGCCGCCGGAAAGACGAGTTCATGGAGGCGATGCGCCGGTGGTTCAGCAGGTGAGGGGAGGCATCACACAACTTTAACATACATCACCAGAAACATGAAGATCATCTGTATAGGCCGCAATTACGCCGAACACGCCAAAGAACTGAACAACCCTTTGCCCACCAAGCCGGTCGTTTTCCTCAAACCGGCTACCGCCCTGCTGGTGAACAACAAGCCGTTGTACTACCCCGAATTCACCAGCGAGCTGCACTACGAACTGGAGATCGTCCTGAAAATAGCTAAAAACGGGCGGCACGTGCAGCCGGAGTTCGCTTCCGATTATTATAAGGAGATCGCCCTTGGCATCGACTTCACGGCGCGCGACCTGCAACAGGAGTGCAAAGAAAAAGGCCTGCCCTGGGAGGTCGCCAAGGCCTTCGACGGCTCGGCCGTGCTCAGCCCTTTCGTGCCCGTCAGTTCCGTCAACCGGCAGGCCATCGAATTCGAGTTGCGAAAGAACGGCAAGGCCGTGCAACACGGCAATACCCAAAACCTGATCTTTTCCTTCGAAGAGATCATCGTGTACGTATCGCGCTTTTTCAAACTGCAGATGGGCGACCTCATCTATACCGGCACGCCCGCCGGGGTGGGCCCGGTGCAGGTTGGCGACAAGCTGGACGGCTATCTGTACACCCATCAGGAGGTGATGCACTTACTCCGTTGCGAAGTGAAATAGTTCCAAACTATTTCTATTTTTGCAGCGTTTTCGCCAGACGCGCTCCCGTGGCGCTTTGATTTACTTTCAAGCAAAAAAAACTATGCCATACCTTTTCACCTCCGAATCCGTATCAGAAGGGCATCCCGACAAAATTGCCGACCAGATCAGCGACGCGCTGGTAGACCATTTCATCGCCTTCGACCCGAAATCGAAAGTGGCATGTGAAACGCTGGTCACTACCGGCCAGGTCGTGCTCGCAGGAGAAGTAAAATCCTCGGTTTACCTGGATGTCCAGCAGATTGCCAGAGAAGTGATCAAGCGCATCGGGTACACGAAGTCGGAATACATGTTCGAGGCCAATTCCTGCGGTATCCTGTCGGCCATCCACGAACAGTCGCCCGATATCAACCAGGGCGTAGAACGCGCCAACCCGGAAGACCAGGGCGCCGGCGACCAGGGCATGATGTTCGGCTACGCCACCAACGAAACCGACGATTATATGCCCCTGGCACTCGATATCGCCCATAAGATACTCAAGGAACTGGCCGCCATCCGCAAAGCCGGCCGCGAGATGGCCTACCTGCGCCCCGATTCCAAATCGCAGGTGACCATCGAATACAGCGATGACAACGTGCCCCAGCGGATCGACAGCATCGTGGTATCTACCCAGCATGACGATTTCGCCGACGAGGCCGCCATGCAGGCCCGCATCCGCGAAGACGTCATCAACATCGTCATCCCACGTATCAAAAAGATGCTGCGCCCGGAACTGCAACGCCTCTTCGACGGCAATATCACCTACCACATCAACCCAACGGGCAAGTTCGTCATCGGCGGCCCTCACGGCGATACGGGCCTCACCGGCCGCAAGATCATCGTCGACACCTACGGCGGCAAAGGCGCCCATGGCGGCGGCGCCTTCTCCGGCAAAGACCCCTCCAAAGTGGACCGCTCGGCAGCCTACGCGACGCGCCATATCGCCAAAAACCTGGTAGCCGCCGGCGTTTGTGACGAGGCCCTCGTTCAGGTCTCCTACGCCATCGGCGTAGCAGCGCCCACCAATATCTACGTCAATACCTACGGTACGGCAAAGGTCGACATGACGGATGGAGAGATCGCCCAAAAGGTATACCGGGCCTTCGACATGCGCCCCTACGCCATCGAACAGCGCCTGAAATTGCGCAACCCGATCTATTCCGATGCAGCCGCCTACGGCCACATGGGCCGCAAGTCAGTACTGAAGAAAGTCAGCTTTACCGATGGGTCGGGCAACGTCAAGGAGATGGAGGTGGAGACCTTTACCTGGGAGAAACTGGACTACGTGGAAAAAGTAAAAGCTGCTTTCGGTTTGTAGATAACCATCAAACATGAGTCATCCCGAATTTTCTGGATGCATTCAAAGCAAGAAAACCCGGGGCTGTCTCAAAAGTCAAAATAAAAACATCGAAGCCAAATAATATGCTGTTTTTTGCTGCCTGGCCGGTTCTCCCCTTTGGGGAGCCAGAGGGGCTAGGCCAGGCGGCGAAATATGATTTGGCACTATTTTTCAATTCCATACTTTTGAGACAGCCTCAAATATCGGTAGAAGGCCGCCCAAAAGCCAGTTGCCGTGCCGTCAGGTACGGAATATACCCCTGGCCAGGCGAATATATTCCGTACCTAACGGCACAATCCCAGGTTTACAACGGTAACAATCTTTAAAATTCGGGATGACTCATGCGAATTAGGGGCTAAATGCCCGGCTAACGGCCCAGCGGGCCGTCATCTTTGTAGCATAAACGGCTAAGGCCTGGTTCCCGGCCCGTAGGGCCGGTATCTAATACCGGTAGATGGTGCATTGCCTTTGAGATAGCGGCACTACTGGGCCGCAAGCAATGGTTTTCTTCGATTTTCTACAAAGATATTGCCCTCCGGCCAGCCGGAGCAGGCTCTAACGGGCCAAGCCCGGGCTTTCCGGGTTCTTCCCAGTGCACCATCACCTTCTTCTTTAGCCCCTAATTCGGATGACTCATATTTGAATACTACTATATCAGCTTTTATCTACAGTATGGTTCTCCAGTAAGCATGCCCGGTCAGGGTTGGGCGTTCCCGTTCAGGTCCCCTGTTTTCACGCCAGTAAAATCGAAGCCGGCAATATCTTCATTTAACGCTATGAAATTGACGCCACCCATGTACCCTGCCCAGGGGTTATTGGGGTAAACGAAGCCGATATCGTTGCGAAAAAAGCGCCACGAAGGGCTGTCCGGGAATTCCTCAATGATCTGAAGGACAAGCCGCCGCATCTGCACGAGGTCGAAAGTGGTCAGGCTCTGAGACTGGTTCACGTCGGCAGCTATGATGTAAAACGGGTTATTCAAAGACTGTAACCCCAGTATATGCTGAGCGCCCAGCACGATGTCGTAAGTGGTGACCCCGTTGTAGTGCGGCCCGCCCAGGGCCGGCTCTATCGTGTAGGTGACACCAGTGGGCAGGCCCTCCAGGATGTAATCGCCGGCGGCATCTGTCTGTACCGAGGCCACCTGGTTGCCTCCGGCATCGAAGGCCTGTACCGTGACGCCCGCCATAGTCTGGCCATTGACTTTATAAACCTTACCGGAAATGGACGCCGACTGCCCGGCCATGGCGCCTGCTATCAGCAGGAAAATGAAGAAGACGGATATTTTTTTCATGGTGTTATGATTTCTGGATGATCAATATATGCCTTACCAGCTCACCAGGATGCGGTGGATGCTCAGGCCCTGTTCTGTCCATACCCGCAGGATGTAGGCCCCTTCAGAAAGGCCGTTCAGCGGGATCTCCTGCGGTTGGCGGTACATCGCCAGGCTGCGGCCGTCCAGGCTCAGCAGCTCTGCCGACACTATAGCGGCGCCCGGGCTTCGCAGGTAAAGCACATGCCGCGCAGGCACCGGGAAAACGGTTACTTCCGCTGTGCCGCCCAGGCTACCGGCTCCGCTGATGGCATCTTCTACCAGGGCGGCGGTTTCCGGCGTCTGTACTACCTGGAAAACCTCCTGCCTGTCGATCAGCCGCACGTTCTCTATCTGGAACAGCATCTCATAATCAGCACTGCGCATGAAGATCACATCCTGAATGGTGATGTGCAGCTGCCCAATGGCGCCATACCCCGAAGCGTTCTGGCCGTCGATGCGCGTCAGCGCTATATCTATCCGGCCGTCGTTGTAACGGTCACGGCTCAGGCCCAGCAAGCTGGTGAAGGGCTCGCCCATCCACGAACCTGCGAAGGTGGCAAATGCGCCCGGCTCCACAGCAGCCGTGTCGTACACGACGGTAAAGGCCAGGCCATAGACGTCATCCGCCGGGTTGTCTGCATCGCCGAGCATGATATTGAATACGGCTTCCTGGCCAAGTACGACGGTATCGGGCTGAATGTACAATACGGTGTTGGGAGCGCGCGTCGGTGGAGGCCCGGGGTTCGCAATATTGGCCATCTGCCCCCAGTTCTGGACGATAGCCAGGGTATCGGCAGCGTCGATAAGGCCATTGCCGTCGGTATCGATATGCTTGTAATCTACCTGTGAAGCCGGCGTAGCGAGACCCCAGCCCGGCGCGTATTGTTCTTCCCAGGCAGTCGTCGCATCAGGCCGGGCCGGGCCGGCAGCGCCGTAGGCCAGCCCTATGTTGAGCAGGTCGTAATGATCTACGCCTTCGTCGGTATCCGTATCGCCGGGCCATACGTCCGGTTCCAGGATGTTGATCAGGCCCTGCCCGATGTTTACTGCTTCCAGTTCTACTGCGCTATTGGTGAACTCGATCAGCGTAGGTACCGATGATAACTCCAGCGGGCTGCTGCCGGCCTGGTTACCTGCTGTAAAACAGAGCGAGAACAAAGGCGATCCATCCGGCAGGCTCACGCCGGCCAGGGTGGGGTCTGTCCAAAGGAAGGACAGATAACCTTCCGCGGTATGGTTCAGATTAAAATTAAAGGGTGAGAGGTTGGGCAGGCTACCGTAAACGAGCGAATCGAACTGCAGGCTGTCGGCATCCCAGCGCACGGTAAACTGAGCGCCTACGATCTCTTCGAACTGCTCCACGCTGATGGGCACACACACCGCTTCGCCCGCATCAACGGTTGCACTGCCAGCGGTGAGCTGCAGGCCGTCGCCGGGCAGGCTTTCGATCAGCACGACGCCGTTCTGCACCGGTATATCGCTGATCTCATTACCGTTGGCCAACAGTATATACAGGGGGTCTGTACTGGAATCAAAAACGACGGGGTACGACTGCCCGGCCAAACCTTCCAGGCCAAAACACAGGGTAAAGAGCACGGAGCTGGCGGATATGTTCAGCGGATCGCCGCCACTGCTCCAGTCCAGTTCCAGGATGCCGTCAGTTATCCCGGAAAGGCCAAAACCATCGGCGATCAGGCCGGGCTCTACCGACATAAGGCTCAGGCCGTCGGGATCCCAGCTGGCCGTCAGGCTCAGCGCATCGAGCCCGATGAGCCCACTGGCCGTTACCGGAATGCAGATGCTGCCTCCGGCAGGGCCGCTCCCCTCTCCTATTGCCAGGGATGGCGGGCCGCCGTAACAATCCACGATCACGGGTTCAGGCACGTAGGAAGTGCCCTCCGAATCGGTGATGGTCAGGCTGTATACCCCCTGGCCCGGCACAGTAACCTGGGAAAGCTGGTTATCGAAATCTATTTCGCCGGTATTCCACTCAAAGGTATAGGGAGGCACGCCGCCGGCCCATACCAGGGCCGACACTGAAGCGATGGCCGTATCGGGATAGAACTCGCACGCGTAATTAAAGCCCACCAGAAAGTCGGCCGGGCTGCCACCGCACTCGAGGGTAAAAGGATCGGGGTAGTACACCAGGCCTTCGGCGTCGGTGACGGTCACGCTGTAGGCGCCGTCGGCCAGGCTCTCAGCTACGCTGCGCAGGGTATCGGTTTCCACCAGGCCGGTGCTCCACTCGAACTGGTAAGGCGGCGTGCCCCCCGCCCAGATAACGAGGGTCACATCGCCCAGGGTAGAGCCATCCGGAAAACTGGTGCATTCATAAGCATAAGCAGAAAGGAAGGTGGCGGCAGAAGCGCAATCCAGGTAGAAGGTGTCGGCTACCTGCTGGCAGCCGCTGGCATCGGTGATCGTCACGTTGTAGGCGCCCTGGCCCGGCAGGCCATCAATGGTGCTGGAGGACAGGCCCGTTTCCGTCTGGCCGGTGCTCCAGGCAAAAGTATAGGGCCCTACCCCACCCTGAGGCGTACAGCTAAGCTCGGCCGTGTAATCGCCGGGGCTTCCCGAACACGCATAAGTATAATTACTGGCCATACCTCCATCATCGCCTACCACAAAGGATTCGGTATAAGCGCAGCCGTTAGTGGTATTGGAGACCTCCACCGTATAAAGGCCAGGGGCGAGGTTACTGACGTAAGGGCCCGTAGCGCCATGGCCCCATTCGTAAACCACATCGGGCCCGTCGCCCGACACCTGCAGGCTTATCGAGCCATTGGCCGCCAGCGGGCATGTGGCATCCTGGATTACGGCCCCCAGCAGATAGGGAAGGCCATCGGGCACCATCGAAAAGCTGCCGGAAACGGTTTGCCCGGCGGCGTCGGCAACCAGCAGCTCATACAGGCCGCCAAGGCTGCCCGACAGATCTTCGTCTGTTGATACAGCCTGGCCACCTTTAAACCAGGTGTACGTATAGGGCGGCTGCCCACCTCCAACAGTAATGTCGATGGACTGCCCCGACTGGCAATCGCCGGCCAGCGCACAGGCCGCCGTTATGGCCGGCGGCGTACCTGCCGCGGTATAGGCCCCGCCGTTGATGAGGCTGTAGGCAGTGATCACCTGAGCCGGCGCCATCACGAACTCAATGGGCGTTGGGCTGCCCGAAAAAGACACCGCCTGCTGCGGGCCGGCGCCATCCAAAACTTCAAAGCAAAGGCTGAACAAGGCGCTGCCGTCAGGCATGCTCACACCGGCGAGGGAAAAGTCGAACCAGGCCATAGCCAGAAACCCATTGTCGACAGCAGCCGGGGTGGTATTGAAATGGGTGTCGGACAAGCCCGGCAGTTGCATATCGCTAAGCTGATAAAACTGCAGTGCAGCCGGGTCCCATTGTACCGATAGCTGCATGCTCAACAGCTCTTGCATGCCATCGGCCTTTACCTCCAGGCAAATGGTATCGCCAGGCTGGGCATCGGCAGTGCCCATATACAGCGTAAAACAGTCGTTGGCCTGAGCTATCAACCAGAAAGGGCTCAACAAAGAGAGCAATGCAAAAGTAAGGTTCTTCATGTGGTGTGTATTGATCCTGTTTATGGAATTATAATTTGAACAATACAAAAGTAAGCGCAGGCACAGTTTAGAGAAAGTACATTATTTGTTTGATATAGATTTTTTTTATTATTTTAATGCACCCAAATCCACTATTTAAAATACTTTTCTTGTAAAAAATATAGATTATTTTCATTTTACGATCATCAGCCCGGTTCGCATTTTTTTGCCCAATATGCCGCACCTTTACGAAGCACAAAACAAGCCATACCCTAACATGACGGAATCCAAGCTCATCGACGCACTGAAGCAGTTGCCCACCCGTGAACGCACGCGCTACCGCGAGCTGGCCTTTTCTCCTTTTTTTAACAAAAACCAGAAGGTGCGGCGGCTGGCCGTCCACCTCCTCAAAACCGCTCCTTCCTTTGAAGGGCCGGCGCTGGAGAAAGATGCCGTTTTCAAAGCCGTTTTCGGGAAAGGCAAAACCTATGACGAATACCGACTGAACAATGTGATCTCTGATGCGCTGCAACTGTTGTACGAATTCCTCGCCCAGCTCCGCATGGAAAGCGAAGGGCTCACCCGCCGCACTATGCTCGCCGAGGAATTGCTGGGCCGACGCCTGGAAAGGCACCTGCCGCACGCCCTGCAGCGCAATCGCCAGTTGCTGGAGCTGGAGCAAAGCAGGAGTATGGCCTTTTTCCTGCACGAACACCGCCTCGCCGGGCAGCTCGACCGCTTTGCCCTGCTGCGCGAAACGCGTAGTTATACCCAACACCTGCAGGAGATGAACGACGCACTCGACCGCTACTACTGGTGCAACAAACTGCGCCTGGCCTGCGATATGGCCAGCCGCAACCAGGCCATTAACGCCGGGTACCAATGCCATTTTCTGGATGCGATCCTGGAAGGTTACCGCCAGGGCCCTGCGCCGCTGAGCGGCGAGCCGGCGCTGGAAGCCTATTTTACGGCCCTGCAGATGCTGGAAACCGAAACGGAAGAACACTACCGCGCACTGCGCAATATCCTGCACCAGCAGCCCCCGCTCACCCGCGAAGAACTCTCCGACCTGTACGATTACGCCCAGAATTTCTGCGTCAAAAAGATCAACTCGGGGCAAACGGATTATTATGCCGAGATACTGGAACTCTATAAAGAGATGCTCAAACACCAGATCCTGTTGCGGCAGGGGTACCTCACCCAGTGGTCTTATATCAACATCGTGACGGCCGGTATCCGCCTGCGGGAATTCGCCTGGACGGAATGGTTTATCCGCACTTACCGCGAGCAGCTCGACCCGGCAGTGCGCGACAACGTCTACACCTACAACCTCGCCGCCCTGTACTTCGAACAGGGGCAGTACCACCTCGCACTGCAAAGCCTGCAGGACGTCGAGTTCTCCGATGTCTTTTACCACATGGCCGCAAAGCTCATCCAGCTCAAAAGTTATTACGAACTGAATGAAACGGAAGCCTTCTTTTCACTGGCCGAAGCTTCCCGCAAATACATCCACCGCAACCGCCAGCTGTCGGACTACCAGAAACAGTCGAACGCCAATTTCCTCAGGCTGGCAGGCAAGCTCTACCAGATCAGGCTGAACGGCGGCAGAGGCGCCGGCCTTAACCTGCTGAACCAGGAACTGGACGGCCCGAAGCCCTTCGCCAATAAAGGGTGGCTCCGCGGTAAGATCGGGGAATTGAGGGGGTAATATGCTCAGGCTGGCCTGCTAACGCTTCACCACCTTCGGTTCATTCGCCAGGCCCTTTTTCAGGACGTCCTTCAGCGTAGCCTCGATCTCCGATGCCGAGTTATACGCCTTCTGAATACCTACGCGGGTATTCTTGCCCACCTTTTCCGTATAAGGCTCGTAACCCGCCTCATACACCTTTTTGATCAGGTTTTCGACATTCTTTTCATTGCCGAAGACCCCCAGGGAGATGATAAAATAGCGCTGGCCCGGAGCGGTGGTCGGCGCTTCTGAATCGGGTGCTTCTGAAAAATCGGCAGCCCCGTCATTTTCTCCGATGTAGCTGTCTTCGATGAGCAGGTCATCATCCTCCCCCAGAGAATCGGCGGGTACCGTGGAGGGGCTGACGTTGACGCGCGAAGAAGGCGGCGTCTGCAGGGCCGATTCAGAAGATGAGCGGTTGTGGAAAAACAGAAAGTAAACGGCCACAACGGCCACCAGCGCTACAAACGCGATAATGCCGGCCATTCCGTTGCCGAATATACGGCTGAGGAAAGCGCGAAAGCCCGGCTGGGGGACGCGCGGCGCCTTAGGCGCCGCCGTTGCCTGTTTGACGCTGGCACGATCGGCACGCGACACCGGATAAAAGTGCACTATGGGCAGGCCATAGGAATCCGTATTGAAATTGGTGCCGTCGGCCAGGAACTGCAAATTTTGTTCATAATCCTTATACAGGCGCCCCACCTTCGGCAAAACGACGATCTCCCGCCGGTTGATCGCTTCCTGGACGCTCTGCACGTAATCTGTCACGGCCTTCTGGGCCTCGCTGAGGGAAATCTGGTGCTTGTCGCGGATGTATTGCGCCAGCAAGCCGTCATCCATCACCAGGTTGCTGTTGAATTGCAGGTTTTTGGCCGGTGGGTGCAGCTCGCCCTGTACCTGGTCGGCAAAGGCAGGCTTGTATCCGGTGACAAACCCGCCCAGCCCGGCCACGGCCACGGAATCAAACTCGTACAACAAGTCACCGATATATGCGCCAACGTCAATGTCCATAACTGCTGTTTTTTGGTATGCCATCCTGGCGGGAAAGAGGCCGCAATGCCGTCATGGGTATACCTCTCCCCCCAAAGCCATTGTTACAAAGGTCTGGTTTTCTGCCTTATCTAACCAGCAGGAGGGAGAGAATATTTCGCGGCAGGGGCAGGGATTGCGCAATTTCAGGATTTCCGAAGCTGTGATGCCTTCATCTGGACGGTTTCATGGCCCCGCCAGTTCTGCGTAAAACGCTTTCCGGATTGTCTTTGCTATTTCCTCCAGGGCAATGCGTTGACTTTGCGGCCGATGCCGTAACCCAGCTCCAGTGCCGATTCGGCATCCATGCGGAAATGAACGCCCAGTGGTATTCTGGAGTAGGCATTCTCTTCGGCCATGTCGCGGAAGTTTCCGAATTCACGGGGCTGGCCTTTGAATTCTGTACGGCCCTCATGGCAACGGTCGGTCATGTTATACGACTCTCCGAAAAGATCGGAGAGCACCTCGGCTGAAGCTGCGCCGAAGGTAGCATGGCCCGAAGGGTAAGCGGGGAACGGAGGGGTGAAGAAGTTTCCCGAACCGTCGGGGCACATGACAGTATTCCATTCGGGCAGGCCCTGCACTCTGCGGATGTAGTCGATCGGCCGTTCCACATTGAAGCGATATTTTTCGTGCCAGCATCGCACTCCGGCATCGTTGAGCGCCATGCCGAGGCGGGCATACAACTCAACGGCCTGGGCCAGGGATATGTTCTCTTTTCTTGCCGCCTGGTTAGCTACTGCGATCCAGCGGCCTGCCGGCGTGAAGGTCAGGATCGGGCAGTCATCGCTCCAGAACTCTGCGATCCAATAGTCTTCCGCAAGCCCGCCCTGTTTGATCTGGTTGACCATATCCCTGACTTCCAGAGCTTGTTGATAGATTGGAGAACCGAGAGCTTCGCTGTAAGGCAGCGGATCCGGCACAATGTCGGCACCAGTCGCCGCGAAGGTGCGCACCTCGCCCCAAAACGGCAACAGAGCCGGAGCAAAATCCGGATAGGTTGGCTGCCAGAGGCCCGGCCCCGCCGGCGGATCGTACGCCGGGTCGTTATTGTGCAGATAAGCCTCGTGGCCTTTTTCATCAGTGGCCGACCAGGTATAAACGGCCTCAGCTACTGCTCTGCCGTATGACGTAGACCGGGAAAAAACATCGTGCGGCACTTCCAATTTGAATGCCAGGAAGAATTCATTCTGCAACTGGTATATCTTGAACAGTTGCTCAGAAGGCGCAGTCGGAAAAAAAAGCTCCATAGATTTGGCATAAGCAGCGGCCAGAACGGAGGGCCAGTGGTAATCAGCACCTGCTTCAGGTTGCGGGATATCCAAGCCGGGAAAATAATCTGCCATCGGGTTGTTGCCTGGCATGCCATTCACTACTGCTTCATAAGCCGCCAACCCAATATAGGCCGTCGTGCGGGCCGAAACCGGCGGGCGGTATCCCGTTGTGAACCGCTCCAGCTCGAGGTAAAGTTCGTTCCAGCGCAGGGCAACATCAGCGGTATACGTGTCGGCTGTGCCTAAATACGCAGGTTCCTCCTGTTTGTCATCGCGAGCACAGGACCCCAGAACGAGCAGCCCGAAGAGAAGCGGCCACCATTTGCGTTTTGTGTAAGAGATTACTTTCATGGCTAATGCTTTTAAAAGATTGTTATTGAAATTTAAGGTGTGGGAGCTGAGAAAACCGGGGATTACCTATGGGGAGGAGATAAGTAACTTTGGGTGGGGCAGGCTGCTAGCTGTCTTCGCAATGTACCTCATCGAAACGGGCTTTCCATTCGGGCAGCAGGCTGGGATGCCTGTCCTCCATGCGGGAAAGCAGGCTCCGAACCAGCGCTTCGTTGGTGTCGAGGCGGTCTTTCACAGCCCGCATTTGGGCCGCAAGGCCGGCATCGCGGTGGCCGGCGTTTTCCACCAACCGATGTACGGCTGTATCGAGCGTGGGGTAAACTTCGAACATCTGGATCAGGCCCGTATTGCGAACAGCTACCATGTTCCGGCGCTCATCGGGCGGCATATCGGCAGGAAGGGTGGCCGACAAGCGGGCGGCAACCGTATCCCACAGCTGCACCGATTCTTCGTGTAGCGCCTGAAGCCGGCAATGCAGGTGCTGCGCCTCTCCATATAAGGCCCGGGCTTCCCGGCTTATTTCCGATGCATCTGGCTCACAACCATAACCCAGCAATACGAACAAACCAACAACAGGCCAAAACGCTCGCTTCATAGAATCCATCACATCAGTATTAACACTCGGTACAACTTTTACAGCGCTTTTCCCGCTTTTCCGGCAGGCTTAGTAGGCATTTACGATAACTGAAATTTTAGGTTTCACTTTCCCTTAGAATAATTTTCTGTAAAAATACGGCCGCCGCAGCGACATTTAAAACTGCAATCTTATCTTTTATTTTCCACGCGGCAACACACTACATTTGCCTGGAAAAGCCGGAATTACCTACCTTTGTCAACTACCAGCCCAGCCCAGTTGTTAAGAGCTTGTTTGAAGGCCCGACGGGGCCCGCCGCCTGTGCTTCTGGCCGGAAAACACGATTAACGAACCACACTATTCATCCCATCGCGATGGAAATCCAGGATATCCTCAAACAACGCATTATGGTCATCGACGGGGCCATGGGCACCCTGATCCAGCAGTATCAGCTCACCGAAGACGACTACCGGGGCGAGCGCTTCGCCGACTGGCCCAAAAGCCTCAAAGGCAACAACGACCTGCTATCCATCACCAGGCCCGACGTCATCGGGGCGATCCACAAAGCCTACCTCGATGCCGGGGCGGACATCATCGAGACCAATACCTTCAACGCCACCCGCGTCTCGCAGGCCGACTACGGCATGGAGGCGCTGGCCTACGAGATGAATCTGGCATCGGCCCGCATCGCCCGGAAGGCAGCCGATGCCTGCAACCAGCAAAACCCCGGCAAACCGCGCTTCGTGGCCGGCGCTATGGGCCCTACCAACCGCTCGGCATCCCTTTCGCCCGACGTCAATAACCCCGGGTTTCGGGCCATCACCTTTGAAGGGCTGGCCGAAGCCTACCTCGAACAGGCCAGAGGCCTGGCCGACGGCGGCGTCGACATATTGTTGATCGAGACCATCTTCGACACCCTCAACGCCAAGGCCGCCCTGTTCGCCATCGATGCGCTTTTCGCAGAAACCGGCCGGCGCCTGCCCGTCATGATATCCGGCACCATTACCGATGCCAGCGGCCGCACGCTTTCTGGCCAGACGGTAGAGGCTTTCTGGATCTCCGTCAGCCACATACCGCTGCTGAGCGTAGGCCTCAACTGCGCCCTCGGCGCCGAAGAGATGCGCCCCTACCTGGAAGACCTCTCAACCATCGCCAACTGTTATATCAGCGCCTACCCCAATGCCGGGCTGCCCAACGAATTCGGGGAATACGACCAAACGGCGGAGGAGATGCGGGATCACATCCGCGATTTTGCCCAAAGCGGCTTCGTCAACTTCATCGGCGGCTGCTGCGGCACTACCCCCGCCCATATCCGCCTTATGGCCGAAGCGGTCGAAGGCCTGGTTCCCCGCCAATTGGCCCAGGCGCCATCCTATACCATGCTCAGCGGGCTGGAGCCCCTCATCATCCGCCCCGATACCAACTTCGTCAACATCGGGGAGCGCACCAACGTCACCGGCTCCCGGAAGTTTGCCCGCCTCATCAAATCGGGCGACTTTACCGCCGCCCTCAGCGTCGCCCGCCAGCAGGTGGAAAACGGCGCCCAGGTCATCGACATCAACATGGACGAAGGGCTGCTCGACTCCAAAAAGGCCATGGTGGATTTCCTCCACCTGCTCATGTCGGAACCCGACATCGCCCGGCTCCCGATCATGATCGACTCGTCGAAATTCGAGGTCATCGAAGCGGGCCTGCAATGCGTGCAGGGCAAATGCGTGGTCAATTCCATTTCGCTGAAAGAAGGCGAGGAGGAATTCATCCACAAGGCCATGCTGGTGCGCCGCTACGGCGCCGCCGCCGTCGTCATGGCCTTCGACGAACAGGGCCAGGCCGACACCGTGGAGCGCAAGGTGAACATCTGCGTGCGCGCCTATAAGATCCTCACCGAACAGGTGGGCTTCAAACCCCAGGATATCATCTTCGACCCCAATATCTTCGCCGTCGCCACGGGCATCGACGAACACAACGAATACGCCATCAACTTCATCGACGCCACGCGCCAGATCAAAGCCCTCTGCCCCGGCGCCAAGATCAGCGGCGGGGTGAGCAACATCAGTTTTTCTTTCCGCGGCAACGACAAGGTGCGCGAGGCCATGCACTCGGCCTTCCTCTACCACGCCATTCAGGCCGGCATGGACATGGGCATCGTCAACGCCGGTATGATAGAGGTGTATGAAAACATCCCGGGAGAACTGCTGGAACGCGTAGAAGACGTGCTCTTCAACCGCCGTCCCGACGCCACCGAACGGCTCACGGAATACGCCGAGCAGGTCAAAGGCGAAGACGGCGGCAGGGCCGTAAAAAAAAGCCTGGAATGGCGCCAGTGGCCCCTCGCCAAACGCCTCGAACACGCCCTGGTGCGTGGCATCACCGACTTCATCGAGGAAGATACCGAGGAGGCGCGCCAGCAATACGCCAACCCGCTATCCGTCATCGAAGGCCCCCTGATGGACGGCATGGATGTGGTGGGCAACCTGTTCGGCTCCGGAAAGATGTTCCTGCCCCAGGTAGTCAAGAGCGCGCGCGTGATGAAAATGGCGGTGGCCTACCTCACGCCCTACATCGAAGCCCAGAAAGCGGAGGGCGGCGGACACTCCAAAGGCCGGATCCTGATGGCCACGGTCAAAGGGGATGTGCACGACATCGGCAAAAATATCGTCGGCGTCGTGCTGGGCTGCAACAACTACGAGATCATAGATATGGGCGTGATGGTGCCTGCCGACAAGATCCTGCGCAAGGCCCGGGAGATCGACGCCGATATCATAGGCCTGAGCGGCCTGATCACGCCTTCACTCGATGAGATGGTGCACGTAGCCCGGGAGATGGAGCGCGAAGGCTTCTCCATCCCCCTGCTGATCGGCGGCGCCACGACCTCCAAGACCCATACCGCCGTCAAGGTGGAACCCCATTATTCCGGGCCGGTAGTGCACGTGCTCGACGCTTCCCGCGCCGTTGGCGTGGCCAGCAACCTGCTGAGCGAAGAGGAAAGCACCCGTAGCAATTTCATCCTGGACATCCGGCAGGACTATGCCCGCGTGCGCGAGTTGCGCGGTAACAGGCAGTCTGCGAAAAAATACCTCACCCTCAAACAGGCCCGCGCCAACAAGCTGGCGCTCGACTGGGACAGTTACACCCCGCCCCGCCCCGAATTCGTGGGCATTAAGGTATTTGACAACTACCCGCTGGAAGAGCTGACGGAGTACATCGACTGGACGCCCTTTTTCAGCAGCTGGCAGCTGGCCGGCAAATTTCCCGCTATCCTCGACGACGAGCATGTCGGCCACGAGGCCCGCAAACTATACAACGACGCCCGCAGCCTGTTGCGGCAGATCATCGACGAGGGCTGGTTACAGGCCCGCGCCGTTTTCGGCCTCTTCCCAGCCAATACCGTCAACGACGACGATATCGAAGTCTATGCCGATGAGCAACGCACAGCAACACTGGCCACCTTACGTATGCTGCGGCAGCAGAACCAGAAAGCGCCGGGGCTGCCTAATTATGCGTTGAGTGACTTCGTGGCTCCTGCCCCCCCCGTCCCCCCCAAAGGGGGGGAGGGAGACCCCGTTCCCTCCCAAAAAGAGGGGGAGGGAGACCCCGTTCCCTCCCAAAAAGAGGGGGAGCAAGACCCCGTTCCCTCCCAGAAAGGGGGGGAGGGAGACCCCGTTCCCTCCCCTTTGGGGAGGGCTAGGGAGGGGCTAAAGAGCTTCGGCTACCAAACGGCTGACCCGATTGCGTATAGGTGGCTGAAAGAATTTGCGAAGCAGCAGAAGGACAATCCAACGGATGCTGAGAAGGCACTTTGGCAGAACCTTCGAGGCAAAGCGCTTGAAGGGTACAAATTCCGCAGGCAGCATATCATCGACCGGTTTATTGCTGACTTTATCTGCCTGAAGGAACGGTTGATCATTGAAGTCGATGGGGGCATACATCAATCGCCAGATGTGAAATTAAATGACGAAGAAAGGACTCGGCGCCTTAATGAACTGGGCTACCAGGTTCTTCGCGTTACCAACGAGGAAGTATTAGGCAATATGGATGGTGTGCTTAGTAGCATCATAGCTAAGCTGGAAGCCCAATCCGAGCCAACTCCCTCTCCTTTGGAGGAGCTTGAGGGGAGGCTAACAGCTCCAGCAGTGGCTCCCCCCCCCCCTTCGGGGGGGACAGGGGGGGGCGACTACATCGGCGCCTTCGCCGTCACGGCAGGCATCGGCATCGAACCCCACATCCGCCGCTTTGAAGAGCAGCACGACGACTACCATGCCATCCTGCTCAAAGCCCTGGCCGACCGCCTGGCAGAAGCTTTGGCCGAGCGCCTGCACGAGCGCGTGCGCCGGGAATTCTGGGGCTACGCCACTGATGAAACGCTGGACAACGAAGCCCTCATCGCAGAAAAATACCACGGCATCCGCCCGGCGCCCGGTTACCCTGCCTGCCCGGAACACACTGAAAAACGCACCCTGTGGCAAATGCTGGATGTAGAAACGAACACCGGCATGCTGCTCACCGAAAGCTGCGCCATGTACCCGGCAGCCTCTATCAGCGGCTGGTACTTCAGCCACCCCGAAGCCCGGTACTTCGGGCTGGGCCAGATCGGCAAGGACCAGGTGGAGGACTATGCGGAAAGGAAAGGGATGAGCATTGCGGAGGTAGAAAAATGGCTGGCGCCGGTGCTGAACTATGATGCGTAACCGGAGCAGTACATACTGAGGTTTATGGGATTGAGGGATTACCGGGATTGGAGAACAGGTGGTAAGCCACCCGCTAATCGCGGTAATTCCTTAATCTTGAACATCCCGGTTTATACGACGCCTCAAGGAAAAATCGAGGGCCTATTTACTTTTCCATTTTTCCGGATTATTTTTATTCCAGAATTGGGCTAATACAAGTGCTGTTGAAGCACAATAACACCCACCTGTAAGGGAGACCCTGCCCCCGGGGCCTTTTCAGGGTAGACGATGCCCAACAATTTATCCAACCTGGTTCTAAACGGCTTAACTGAAGCGCTTTTCTCTGCCTGCCGGCAAACGGAAAGCTGCTTTCTCCTGCCGGTTCTCCCCGTACCCCTGCGCGCCTGGAAGAAAATGGACAGATAACCTTTAAAACAATGAAACTATGAAAAAACTACTAAGCACCAATACCTGGGCCAGGCTGCTCCGGTTGCTGCATCCCGCGCTGGCTTTCGCAGCCTTATTACTGGCCCTCCCCAATGCCGCCAACGGGCAGATCACCTACACCTGGGACGGCGAGGGGCCCAACAACAACTGGAGCGATGCCACCAACTGGAACCCCAACGGCCTTCCCTCCCTTGTGGATACGGTTATTATTTCAAACGGCGCTACGGTAAACGTAAACCTCGATGCTTTCTGTGCCAAAGTAATACTTGAAGGCGGCAGCAGCGCAACCAGGCTCAACTTCAACAGCGGTAAAACGCTCACCGTTTCCGGCCAGGCCATCATCCAGGGCAATACTTCCGGCAATGCCGACCAGTTCATCAGCATCGGCAGCGGCTCCATGAGCTGTAGCTCACTGAGTATGAGTGACAGCGGGAGCGACAACCGGGATTGCGAAACCCGGATAGGGACGGGCACCCTGAGCGTAAGCGGAAATATTATCATGAACGGCAGCGACGCCCGGAACAATATCCGCTTTACCGGCGGCGGAACACTGTTTATCGGCGGAAGTATGACAGGAGGTGGTTTTTCCAAATCCAATAACTGCACCGTCAACTACAACAGCGCCAGCCCGCAGATGGTCAGGCCCGGCCTGTACGCCAACCTCACCTTTTCCGGCGGCGGAGAAAAAACACTGGGCGGGGCGGCTACCGTAGACAGAACCTGCACTTTTGACGACGGCATAGTCAATACTACAGCTGTCAACCTGCTCATCATTTCAAATGCCAACAACGCCACCGCCGTGGGCGCATCCAACGATTCCTTCGTTAACGGGCCGGTCAAAAAACAGGGGAACGATGCCTTTATCTTCCCCGTCGGGAAAAAAGGTACCGGCTACGCCCCCATTGGCATCTCCGCTCCCAGCAACGGGAGCGATATCACCGCCGAATACTTCCGCGCCATGCCGCCCAGCGGCACGCTGGCGGCCGGCATCGACCATATCAGCTCCATCGAATACTGGCAGCTCACCCGGGCTTCGGGCACTTCCGACGAGCAGGTCACCCTCGGCTGGCGGGCCAACAGCCAGGTGACCGACCCTCCGGGCCTGGCCGTTGTCAGCCTTAACTCCGGCGTTTGGGCCAACTGGGGCAACAGCGCTATAACAGGCACCATTGCATCCGGCACCGTTACCTCTGCTATTGCAGGGCCTATCAACGCGTATTTCACGCTGGGGTCCGTTACCGCCCTGCCCGCCAACCCGCTGCCTGTTGAGCTGGTATATTTCAACGGAAGCCAACAGAACAGCCAAAATATCCTACTACGGTGGCGCACCGCCAGTGAGCACGACAATGACTATATGGCCGTCGAGCACAGCGCCGACGGCAGGTCGTTCGAAGAGATCGGCCGCGTGCCCGGCGCCGGTTATACGCTGACACCCCAGGACTACCGCTTTGTAGATGAAAACCCTCAGGCAGGCCTCAATTATTATCGCCTCCGCCAGGTAGATTTCGACGGGGCGGCCACTTACCATGGCCCCGTAAGCGTAACGTTCAAGCCCAGAGAAGCAGCAGGCGCTACCGTTTCCCTATACCCCAACCCGGCCGCCGACTGGCTGCATGTCAGCTGGCCATCTCCCACCCGGCAACCCGTTACCTTAAAGGTGATCAGCCTGGCAGGCAGTCAAGTGGCGCTGTACCAGGCGCCGGCGGGAGTATTCACCTACAGCCTGCCGCTGGCAGGCTTACAGGCAGGGAGCTACCTGCTGGAGATCAGGCAGGGGGCGAAGGTGGAAAACGAGAAGTTTATAAAACATTGAACAGCAGGCATGAGAGCTTGTTTGAATCAGATAGGGTTTTAGGCTATCCGGAATTTGACAGCATACTGTCAGAGGTTATGCACTTTCCCAAATCTATCTTATATTCGTTTCTTGTCTATAGTTATTTTTGGAATGTAGCAGCACGGACAGGCAGCCAAAGCACCTGCACAAGCGCTATCAAGTTCAACGATCGATCATGGCAAAGCTTTACCTGTTCCTCATCGCCTTTCTCGTAGTAGCCCAACTGGGCCTGGACGCACAGAACAATATCTGGAACAACAGCTCCGGCGACGGGCTGTGGAGCACCAATAACAACTGGAGCATGGGGGTAGCGCCGACGAGCAGCCACAATGCAGTATTCAACAACACAAGTGACGCCAACTGCACCATCGATGTCAGCCCCGTGGTCAAAAGCCTGGATGTCAACAGCAACTATGACGGAACGATCAGCCTGGGCAGCAATACGCTGGAAACAGCCGGTAATTTCGTCGTAGCCGCAGCATCCAATTTCGACGGGGGTACCGGCAAAGTGATAGTAACCGATGCCGCTACCGTCAATTCCGCGGCCTCGGTTTACGATTTTGAGATCAATACCGCGCAGAATACCGATAATGTCAGCATTAACCAGGCCTTCAGCATCAACCACGACCTCACCATCACGCAGGTGAATAACCTGAACGGCGATGACCTCCGTGTGGGCAATGCTATCTACATTTCTGACCCCGGCCTAACCGGCAACGCCTATATCAGTGCAGCCTCTGCTTCGGCCACGATCACAGGTAATCCCTTGCGCAGGCTCAAAGTAGAGGCCGCCGCCAGCCTGGAACTGCTTTCAGATATTACGCTCGACAACGGCTTCACCCTTGCCGGCAGCGGAGCGATAACGGGTAACTACAAGATCATCCTGGGAGGCGACGCCGACGGCACTTTGGATTTTTCGGGCAATGTAGCTGCGGATGTAGAGATCAACTTCAGCAACCCGAACAAAAACGCCGCCATTTCCCAACCATTCAACATGACGGGCAACCTCATCATCACCCAGGTGAATAACCTCAGCGGCAATAGCGAAATCAGGGTGGCCGGCGACATCACCGTTAACGACCCCGAGGTTACCGGATCAAGCACGTCCTTCGTCGTCGCCACGGGCAACGGCAACCTCTCCGGCACCGGCACGCTCCGCCGGTTGAAGGTGGAAGGCGGCGCCAGCCTGCAGCTCACCAGCGATTTTACGCTGAACAATGACTTCAGCCTGACGGGAGACGGCAATATCACCGGGGCCAACAAGCTCATTTTCGGAAGCGGTGGAACGGTGAACTTTTCAGGCAGCATACCCAACCTGGAAATCAATACGGCCATGGCCGGGCAGGACGTCACTTTTTCCCAAACCTTTCACATCACCGGCAACCTGCTGGTTACCCAGGTAGGCAGCCTCTTTGGCGGCGGTTACCAACTCCGGGCCGGAGGGAATATTTCGATCACCGACAGCGCCATCAACGGCTCTGCCGGCAACAGCATCAGCCTCGTATTGGCGGGAAGCGGCGCCAGCAGCTTCCAGGGCGCCGGCAATGGCAGCTACAAATACCTGGCCGTGGATAAGGACAATGCCACGGATGAAGTGCAATTGAGCAGCTCCGATATTTTTATAGCTATTGACGTAACCCAGGGCATACTGAACCTCAACGGGCAAAGCCCCACCGCTAATATGAATATCCATTCCGGCGGCACGCTGAGCGGCAACGGAACGGTAGACGGAGGCCTGGCCTGTGAGGCAAATGGCGTGATCCGGCCGGGCAACTCCATAGGAGCCCTCACCATTACCGGCGACTTCACCAATGACGGGATGCTGGAGATAGAGGTTACCGCAATAACCTCCGACGTGATCAACGTATCGGGCAGCGCAACGGTAAACGGGACGATCCAGCTCATTTTCACCTTTGTCCCGATGCTCAATACGAATTACAGCTATACCGTTATTGCCGGGGCCGGCAGTTATATCAACAGCCCTGCCATCACCCTTTCTCCCGCGCACATGCTCAACGGAGGCTTTCCTACCTATGCCAATGGCATGGTCACCGTTAACCTGTCGGTATTACCCATTTCGCTTGTCAGTTTCAGCGGCAGGCAGGAAGGCACAGTGGCCAGCCTCACCTGGCGCACCGCCAGCGAGCACGACAATGACTATATGGCCGTCGAGCGCAGTGCCGACGGCAGGTCGTTCATAGAGATCGGCCGCGTGCCCGGCGCCGGTTATACGCTGACACCCCAGAACTACCGCTTTGTAGATGAAAACCCTCAGGCGGGCCTCAATTATTATCGCCTCCGCCAGGTAGATTTCGACGGGGCGGCCACCTACCATGGCCCCGTAAGCGTAACGTTCAAGCCCAGAGAGGCAGCAGGCGCTACCGTTTCCCTATACCCCAACCCGGCCGCCGACTGGCTACATGTCAGCTGGCCATCTCCCACCCGGCAACCCGTTACCTTAAAGGTGATCAGCCTGACAGGCAGGCAAATGGCGCTGTACCAGGCGCCGGCGGGAGTTTACACCTACAGCCTGCCGCTGACAGGTTTACAGGCAGGGAGCTACCTGCTGGAGATCAGGCAGGGGGCGAAGGTGGAAAGCGAGGTGTTTATAAAACATTGAACAGCAGGCATTAGGGGATTTTCAGCACCCGTACTTTACTTTTCCCCAAAACTCTCTTATATTCGTTTCTCATTTATGGTTGTTTTGCAAATATTCAATCCCTGCAAAACGAATGTTTTTGTTGCCCTTTCCAGTGTCCTACCCCAGCAGGTAAATTCAGAGAATCGCAAGTAGAAACCCTTTACAGAATCCTGTAACGCAACATCAGATGCTGCAAGGCCCTGCTATGGCCAGGCAATAGTAATACCAAACGCTATCTACTAAACAACCCTTTGATTATGAGAAAGATCTGTTTCCTTGCTTTTTTTATCCTTTCCTGCTGCTGGGCAAACCTGCAGGCCCAGGCCAGCCAAACCTACAGTGCGCCAGGCACTTACACTTTTACCGTGCCTGCAGGTGTTTACACGGTAAGCGTCCAGTGCTGGGGCGGCGGCGGCGGCGGTAGCGACAGAGAAAATGGGATTGATAACGCTGACGGTGGCGGTGGCGGTGGCGGCGGTGGATTTGCTGGCGGCCTGCTCAACGTAACGCCAGGCGATGATATAGATATAACCGTAGGTGGCGGTGGCGACGGTGGTGGCATGGGCGGCGACCCTGGCCTTTCCGGAGATGCATCATCAGCGGTTCATACTTTAACTTCAGCTACTATAACCGCTGATGGCGGTTTCGGTGGTACTGCCATGGATGGCGGTAGCACCGGGGGCGACGGCGGTAGCGGTTCTTTTGCAGGAATGGTAATCAATCAGGTTACTTACAATGGTGGAAAAGGCGGCAACGGTGATGCCATCCGCAGTGGCGGCGGCGGCGGTGGCGCCGGAGATAGTGAAAACGGTGGCGATGGGGGCCAACCAGGTGGAGGCACCGGAGGAAACGCCAATGGAGGGGATGGAGGCATAGGCTCAATTAATGCTTCACCCGGAGCCCCTGGGAATGCCTATGGCGGCGGCGGCGGCGGCGCCAGCAATAACGATGCTTCAATAGGCGGCAATGGCGCAGCTGGTGCCGTAGTCATCTCCTGGGGTACTTATTATTCAGGGGGGGAAACTATTACGAATACCTATACCAGCGACGACATGTTTAATGTGCCCGAAGGTGTTACCAGTGTTGTGGCCCAGGCTTGGGGCGCAGGGGGTGGCGGAAGTGACAGTGGCACTAATGGCCCTCGTGAAGGCGGCGGCGGCGGCGGCGGCGGCGCTTTTGCCAGTGGTACGCTCAGTGTGAGCACGAACGACGATATCACCATTTCGGTAGGTGCAGGCGGCGGTGGTGGAACTGGAGATGGCGATAATGGAGAAAATGGCATGGAATCCTCAGCATCACATACATCGGGCACTATTACAGCCGGTGGGGGTATAGGCGGAACGGCCCAGGATGGCGGGGGCATAGGAGGCGACGGTGGCACAGCTTCCTTCTCCGGCTCGGTCGCCGATCAGCTTAGCCATACTGGAGGAAAAGGCGCCGATGGAGATACCAATGATGGCGGTGGTGGCGGTGGTGGCGCTGGTAGTACTCAAGACGGGGACGATGGAATGGGGACAAGCGGTGGTGGTGGTGGGAACAATGGTGGCGGGGACGGTGGAGATGGTTCCACAGATACTAACGCTGCCGAACCTGGAATAGAATTTGGGGGCGGCGGCGGCGGTTCAAGCGATTTTCAACAATCACAAGGCGGCGCCGGCGCCAACGGCCAGGTCATCGTCTCCTACACCTGCCCGTACCTCACCCTGGCCTCAGGCGCCGGTACAGACGTTCAAATTATAGATAACAGCCTGCTTACCAGCATCACCTACGAGGTGGGCGGCAGCGTATCTAATGTCGATGTCACGGGCCTGCCCACGGGCGTATTGTACACCTACCTAAGCGGTACGCTCACGATCAGCGGCATACCGCTTTTAACCGGCGACTTTAACTTCACAGCCACCGCCGACGGCGGCGGCGCCGCTTGCGCCACTGCCTCGCTCAGCGGCTCCATAGAGGTCATAACCATCCTCCCCATCGAACTCACTGCTTTCAACGGCCAGCAGAAAGGCCTGGCCATTGAGCTGGGCTGGAAGACGGCCACGGAAAAGGACAACGACTACATGGCCATCGAGCGCAGTGCCGACGGCAGGTCGTTCGAGGAGATCGGCCGCGTGCCCGGCGCCGGCACCACCCCGGAGCCCCAGGCGTATCATTTCACCGACACGAAACCGCTGAACGGCCTCAGCTACTACCGCCTGCGCCAGGTGGATTTCGACGGCGCATCGGAATACCACGGCCCCATCAGCGTAGCTTTCAACGGCAAGGGCCTGGGCATCGGCCTTACGGCTTTCCCCAACCCCGCCAGCGAGATGCTGTACGCGACATGGGCAGCACCGGCCGGCCAGCCGGCCACCCTGCAGGTACTCGATATGACGGGCCGGCAACTGGCACAGTACGCAGCACCGGCCGGCACATCCTCCTTTGAGCTTCCACTGAAGAACCTGCCGGCAGGCCTGTACTTCCTTGAAGTGCGGCAGGGCGATGAGGTGGAGGTGCTGAGATTCAGGAGGGAGTAAATTACCGGGATTTATGGGATTACCGGGATTACCGGGATTACCGGGATTACCGGTGCCGTTGGGCGGCTTGCCGCCCATCCCTAAATCCCTGTAATCCCTTAATCCCTCTAATCCCGGTTAGCCTTCTTGTTCAGCAACCGTTTATACTCCAGGCTGCGGGCGCCAAAGTTTATCAAAAGCCCTGTTTCCAGGTTAAATGCTTCCAGGTAGTTCAGCCCCTGGGCCAAATGGACATCATTCAATTGGATGGTTGCTTTTAGCTCCACGCATATCTTTTCTTCCACCAAGATATCCACACGCCGGGTTCCAACATGAGCATCCTTGTAGTGAACAGGCATTCTTACCTCCCTCCGGAATAATATACCCCGTAGAGACAGCTCATGGGCCAATGCTCGTTGATAGATCACTTCCTGAAAACCATTGCCCAGATGCCGATGCACTTCCATAGCGCTGCCTATAACCTCATGGGTAAGTTCCTTGTACTTCATAGGTTCCTTTTTTAAGGGTTAATACTCGCAATTTGCACATTTTCAGCGGGTAAGATTGGGTATAATCGGGTAACGTTGAGTAAGCCAGGATTTATGGGATTAGAGGATTACCTCGATTGCCGTGTCCGTTGGGCGGCGTGCCGCCCATCCCTCAATCCCGGTAATCCCTTAATCCCATAAATCCCAGTTAGCCGCCCCTACTCAAAGCCGCTTTTTCCCTATCTTTGCCCCCGCATTCAAGCCACTTACCATTCCAGTGGTTGAACGGAAAAGGCAAAGCACCAGATGGCACAGACGAACGCCGTACCGACATCACCCCGGGATATCCGCATCGAGGAATACGCCTATGAGCTTCCCGAAGCGCGCATCGCGCTGTTCCCTCTGGAGCAGCGCGATGCTTCCAAACTGCTCCTTTACCAGGGAGGCAGCCTGGGGCAGGCGCAGTTCCGGGAACTGCCGCAGCACCTCCCGCCGGGAACGCTGCTGCTGTTCAACGATACCCGCGTGATCCACGCCAGGCTGCGCTTCGAACTACCCGGAGGGGCGCCACTGGAGATATTATGCCTGGAACCCCTCGCCCCCGCCGAGTATCAGCAGAACTTCAGCCAATACGGGCCGGTGCGCTGGAAATGCCTGGTAGGCGGCAACCGCAAATGGAAAACGGGTAAGATTGAAAAACAGATCGCCGCCCCAGAAGGAACGATCCGCCTGACAGCCACCCGCCTGGCCCGGGTAGAAGATGCCTTCGACATTTCTTTTGAATGGGATCAGCCCGCCATCTCTTTCGGGGAATTGCTCGCCCTTGGCGGCATCATCCCCTTGCCTCCCTACCTGCGGCGCGAGAATGTGCCCAGTGATGAAGAGCGTTACCAGACTATCTACGCCCGCAGCCAGGGGTCGGTGGCGGCCCCAACGGCAGGGTTGCATTTCACCGACGCCGTTTTTAAGGCGCTGGACGCCAAAGGCATCGGACGCGCATTCGCTACCCTGCACGTCGGCGCCGGCACTTTCAAACCGGTGAAGGCGGAAACCATGGAAGGGCACCACATGCACGAGGAAAGCTTCTTCATCCGCAGGAAAACGCTGGAAGCCCTGGCCGGGGCCCTGGAGGCCGGCAAACCCATCATACCTGTAGGTACGACGAGCCTGAGAGTGCTGGAAAGCCTGTACTGGTGCGGCGCCAGCATCGGCAGACAGGGCGCTGCTGCTGCCCACAGCTCCTTACACGTCGCGCAATGGGAACCCTATGAGCAACCCACATCATTGCCCGCCGCGCAGGCCCTGCACATCCTGCTGGATGCCATGAATACCCAGCATACAGAAGCCCTGGAAGGCCACACCCAACTCATCATCGCACCGGGTTACCGGTTCCGCCTCGCCAACGGGCTGATCACCAATTTCCACCAGCCGCACAGCACCCTCCTCCTGCTCATCGCCGCCCTGGTGGGCGACGACTGGCGGCGCATCTACCAATACGCACTGGATAACGGCTTTCGGTTCCTGAGCTATGGTGACAGCAGCTTGTTGTTGCCTTAGAGCTTGTTTGGAGGCCATAAGGTGGGCCCAAAGTCTACACGTCACACGTCTACACGTTGAGCGCAGCGAAATCCCGTGCCGACGAAAGGAGGCCGGAATCACCCAGTCACCCTTCACCAAGTCACCCCGTCTCCCTATCTCCCTATAGGAAAGCATCCACATGCCTTTGTGCACCTTCCTGTCTGCTTTGTGCCATAACCTCTCACGCCGCCTGACATACAGCCATCAGCCATCAACCCCAATGCGGAACTCCGTCCACCCGTCCTGGTGGGATTGCAGGGAAAAAGAAAAGCCGTGATTGAGCAGGATCTCGCGGCTGAGGGTAAGGCCGATGCCCTGGCCGTCCTTTTTGGTAGTAAAAAACGGCGAGAACAGGTTTTCTTCCTTGCCCGAAGCGATGCCGGGGCCATTGTCGCGAACGAGGATAGTGGTAGGCCTCTCCTGAAGCACCAGCTGAGCTTCTCCGTTCTGCCCGATAGACTCCAGGGCATTCTTGACAGCGTTAACCAGCACCTGCTCCATCTGCTGGACGTCGATGCTGGCCCAGACGGTACGGGAAGGGAGTACCGTCGTTAGGCGGCACTGCCGGTTGGCCGCCTGCACCTCCATCAGAGCAGCGATATCCTCCAGCAGGCGGTTGAGGTTGTAGTGCTCGCGCTGCGGCGGTGGCAGGCGCACGATGTCGGCGAAGTTACGCATGAAGCGGTTGAGGCGGCCATTGCGCTCGATACAGATCCCCTGGACTTCCCGAAACTCGGCGGCATCGGCCGCAGGCAGGCTGTCGGCATAGGCCAGGCTGGCCTGAAGGATGGAATTGATGGCGCCGATCGTATTATTCACCTCGTGGGCCATCATGCGAATGACCTTGCCATAGGCATTCTTTTCGGCCCTGAGGATCTCTGCCGTCAGGTCCTCCACCATGATGAACGGGCGGGCGAAACCGCGGTCGATGAACTCAGCTTTACGGCATTTGTAGGTCTCTACACCCTGTATATGCACCATACAAGCCTCGCCGGCACGCAGTACGGCTGCCGAGTGAGCGATAGGATGGCTTATGTCGTCGAGCGCATGCCCCAGCACCGGCGCATCATACGGCAGGCCCAGCTGCTCCCGCGCCCTGGGGTTGATCTCGGTGACCAGCCCGTCGTAATCCAGGATGATGATGCCTGTTGGCGAGGTCTGGATCAGCTTGTCCAGAAAAAAATGCTGCTGCTCCTGTCGCGTACGCTCTTCGCGCAGGCGGTCGATCATTTCGTTGTACACCCCTATCAGCTGGTCCGTTTCGTACTGCCCCGTCTGCACGAACTTCACGTTGAAATCGCGGTCGCGAATAGCGTCCAGGCCGGTCAGGAGTAGTTGCAGCGGCCGGCTGACGGAACGGAAAGACAGAAAACAGAGCAGATAAGAGCCGACGATGGCCATTTCGGCGAAGATAAAAAAGAGGCGGTTCTCGCGAAAGAGCATATAACACAGCGCCAGCCCCGCCAGGTGGATGGGCAGCAGGAAGAGGGCAAACTTAGTCCGTATCTTCATAAGGGATGCCGTATTTATCCAGGCGGCGGTACAGGGAACTGCGGGTCAGGCCCAGTGATTTGGCCACCTTGGTGATGTGGTTTCGGTGATAGGCCATAGCCTTGCGGATCATTTCGGCTTCCATCTCATCCAGCGTCATGACCCCTACGTCAGGCAACTGCTCCTGCCCGCCGCCGC
The DNA here is from genome assembly GCA_020636255.1 of Lewinellaceae bacterium. Classification (GTDB taxonomy): domain Bacteria; phylum Bacteroidota; class Bacteroidia; order Chitinophagales; family Saprospiraceae; genus JACJYE01. The sequence continues at coordinate 125,389 of JACJYE010000013.1, read as the reverse complement.
GGCGGGGCGCATCCTGGAGGTGGGCCTCAAAGTCGGCGATCTCCAGGTGGTTGTGAGCAGATACCAGCACGGCGCGCTCCACCAGGTTCTTCAGCTGGCGGATGTTGCCGGGCAGCGGCAGGGCCCTGAGCCATTCCATGGCCTTCGGGCTGGCCTCCAGCTCAGGCCGGTTGTAGATCTTGCGCAGGTTGTCGAGGAAGTATTCGGCCAGCAGGGGGATGTCCGCCGGCCGCTCGCGCAGCGCCGGCAGGCGAATGGTGATGAGGTTGATGCGGTAAAAAAGGTCTTCGCGAAACGCGCCCTGGGTAACCATCTCTTCCAGAAGGCGGTTGGTAGCGCTGATCACACGCACGTCCACCTTGCGGCTGCGGCTGCTGCCCAGCACCTCGTACGTCCGGTCCTGCAACACCCGCAGCAGCTTCACCTGGCTCGACAGGTCGAGGTCGCCGATCTCGTCGAGGAATATGGTGCCCGTATGCGCCAGCTCGAAACGGCCCGCCCGGTCGGAACGCGCATCGGTAAACGCACCGCGCACATGGCCGAACATTTCACTCTCAAAGAGCGACGAGGAAATGCCGCCCAGGTTCACCTTCACAAAGGGCTTGCTGCGCCGGGCACTGTTCTGGTGAATGGCCTCCGCAATGAGCTCCTTGCCGGTGCCGCTCTCGCCCATGATCAGCACAGACGCCTCGGTGGCCGCAACCCGCCCTACGGTTTCCAGAACCCGCAAAAAAGCCTGGTCCTGCCCCACGATATGGCCGAAGTCGTACTGCGCGTCAAGCTTCCGGCGCCCCACCCGCTGCTCCTGCAGGTTCGACAGGTCGAGCACCGTGTGTACCGACTGGAGCAGGTAATCGTTGTCCCAGGGTTTGTTGATGAAATCGCGCGCACCCAGCTTCATACCCTCCACCGCCAGCCCGACAGTGGCCCAACCCGTGATCAGTATGACAGGCGCCTGCGGCTGACGCTGCCGGATGGCCTGCAGGAGGCTCAGCCCTTCTTCCCCAGAGGTGCCCAGCGAAAAATTCATATCCAGCAGGATCAGCTCAGGCTGGTTAGTCCGCAGATAGTTCAATGCTTCCGCCGGAGTAGCCACGCCATGCGTCGCGAACCCTTCTTTCTTGAACAGCAGTGCCAGCGAAGCCCGCACCGCACTGTCATCATCAACGATCAATATCATGGGGATATGGGTTTCTCTAAGGTATCCTCAAATTTAGGGTTTTATTCGAACTCTACACACGCCCTTTGGCGAGGTGCAGGGCAATCGCATTTGATTTTATGCTTTGCTAATCATTAGGCCTCCTGGGTTTTGCCCGATCTCCTTCGTTCATTTTTTGGGCGGCCAAAAAACGAACCCAAAAAGCCGCCGCCTGCGCAGCTTCAGCCTCCGGACGACGTAGTTGGCCTGCATCTGCCTTCTTCACATTACGGCCCTCCGGGCCTTAACCATGCGGGGCGGATGTTTGCTACCGACATTCCCGGCCCTCCGGGCCTGGCCCTGTCGGAGAACAGGCTGCCTTGGCCTGGCCAGATGCCCGGTTAACGGCCCAGAGGGCCGTCATCTTTGTAGAATGTAAGTCAAAAGCCTGCTTCCCGGCCCGGAGGGCTGGCATCTAATACCGGTAAACGGCACAATGCCTTAGAGCTGTTTGGAGCCCCATCTCCTTCGTTCATTTTTTGGACGGCCAAAAAACGAACCCAAAAAGCCGCCGCTATTGCATGCAACCTATTCCTCATGTAATACCCGCGCAGGCTGTATCCTCGCGGCTTGCCGGCTGGGGTAAAAGGCGCAGACGACGACCAGCAGCAGCAGGAAAAGCACAGATGCGGCCGCCGCCTGAAAATAGACCTGCTTGTCCAACCCGAAAACGTCGAGCAGGGGTAGTTGCAGCGCGAAAAACAGGCCCACCAGCATGCCGAAAGAGGCGATAACGGCCGCTTCTCCGACAAAATGCCGGAGGATGCCGGTATGCGTAGCGCCCAACGCCCGCCGCAGGCCGATCTCCTCCCGCCGCTTGCGGATGGCGAACCACAACACCCCGAAAAGGCCAAGCCCCACGTTGAGCAACAGGAACCCGCAGATCGTCCCCGCAAGGATCATCGGCACTTTGGTAAAAGCGTGCTGGGTGCGCCGTTGCCCCGTCAGATACGACAACTCGATGTTCGCCCCCTTGACGATCCGGCTGAGCTCCTTGAGCATCGAGGACTCAAAAGCTGCGCCTGCCGTAGGCTTTACCTTGACGAGCATGGCATCGGCACGGTGATCATGGGCCTTGTGGTTCAGAAATATCACCGCCTTCGGCACCTGGAATTCGCCTCCCAGCTTGAAATTGCCGAGCACGCCTACGACTTTCCAGGCCAGCCCTCCTTCTTCAAAAGTGATCATCTTGCCCAGCGCCGGCTCCTGCCCGAAAAGGGCCTCCGCCGCCTGCCGGTTCAGCACAACCACCCGCTCGGCAGTGGCCACTTCCGCCGGCGACATCCAGCGCCCTTCCTTGGCCTCTATATCCAGGGCCCTGCCGTAATCTTCATCCACCGCGATCATCTCCGACGTAACGGACCTGCCTTCGTAAGACGCATTCCAACGCATGGTCGTCTGAGAATAGGGCGTATTGTAGGAAGTGAAACTCACCGCCTCCACCTCCTGCTGCCCGGCCAGATATTGCCGGGCCCGGTCCAAAGCAGGATAATATACACTGTCGGGGGCATCCTGGCGGGAATAGTACACCGCCCATACATTCTCGTACTGGTACCCCAATGGCTCCGAATAGTTGCCGTAGTTGTAGAACATCAGGCTCATCACGCCAAACAATACGAGAAACGATACGAAGATCTCCGTCGTCAACAGGAAATTGCTCCGCTTTTTATTCCAGATCAGTTTTATAAGGTGCTTTATCATGTCTATTCTTTTTTTAAACTCAAAATGATCCTCCGACATTCAGTATTCAGCTATCAACCTCCCCGCCCCGCAAGGCATCCACTACATTCATACGCGACATGCGGATGGCCGGGATCACGCCCGATAGCAGCCCGAAGGCCAGGCAGGCGCCAAGGCCTACCAGCAATACCTGTATGTTGACCGCCAGGTCGGCGCCGGGGATCAGCCCGCTTTCGTTGAAGATGCGGATAAAGATCAGCGACAGCAAGACGGCAACAACGCCGCCCAGCAAGGTGATGAAGACATTCTCGATGATGAATTGCCCGGCCAGCCGCCCTATCGACGCCCCAAAGGCCTTGCGGATGCCGATTTCCGACGACCGCTCCATGATGCGGCTCATGTTCAGGTTGACCAGGTTGATGGCCGGCAACAGCATGAACAACAGCATGAATATCCCGATTATGGTGTAAAACGTGCCGGTAGACCCAACATCGATGAGGCCTATGTTCAGGAAGTACTCCAGGTAGGATTGCGCCTCCACCCTGAGTTCGCCGAAGGTGAACCCTTCGTCATCCATCGGCATGGGCACCTGGGCGATCACATGCCTGAACTCTTCCTTGATGGCCGTAAAATCGCTGGGGCTGTCGGCCAGCAGGATACCGAAATAGTTACCGCTCATCGAAGGGCTCTTCGCCTGGCTGCGCGCTACCGTATAAGGCAGATAGACATCTCCCGCTACGATCAGGCGCGTGACGGGCACGTCTTTGACCACGCCGATCACCCGGTACGCTACATTTTCCACCTCAATGGATTTTCCGACTACCTGGGCTCCCTCTCCGAAATAATTGTCGCGCGTTCGTGCATTGATGACCGCCACATTATCGCCGTTGTCGAGGTTCTGCTGGCTGTATGGCTTGCCTTCCAGGAAATCGAAAGCCGTGATCTCCCAGAATTCCGGGTCCGTAAACTTGAGGTTCAGCTTCAGCCGCCGGTTGCCCACATAGGTGTTGGCAAAACTAGGCATCGACGATACCCCCACCAGCTTCGGCGTCTTCAGCGGCTTGACGTACTTTTCCAGAAAATGATAACTCGGAGGCCCCATCTTGTGCGAGCCTTCATCGGGGTTCCCCATGTCCACCATCCCTACATACAGGCAGCGCCCCCGGTTGACATCCGGATAATGCGGCGCGATCAGGTGGTCGAGAAATGCCGATAATACGATCAGGATCAGCAAGGTGAATACGATGCCGAACAGGCTCACAAAAGTGAAGAACTTGTTCCGCCCCAACACCTTCAGGGTGATTTTTAAATAATTGAGGATCATGGTTTTATTTTATAAGTACAATCAAAAAACAAGATGAAGGGCTTATTTTCTGAACACGACAGTTCATAACTACTGCACCTGGCTGCCGTCAAAAAGGCGGACCAGGCGGTTGGTGCGGTGGGCCATGCCTTCGTCGTGGGTCACCATGACGATGGTCGTAGCATGCTCGCGGTTGAGGCCCAGCAGGATATCCATCACCTCGTTGCCCATCACGGAATCCAGGTTGCCGGTAGGCTCATCGGCCAGCAGGATGCTCGGGCGCCCTACGATGGCCCGCGCAATGGCCACGCGCTGCTTCTGCCCCCCCGACAGCTGCCCTGGGAAATGCCGCATGCGGTTGCTCAGCCCCACACTGGCAAGGGCCTCCTCCGCCAGCCGGCGCCGCTCGCGGGCCGATACGTTGCGGTACAACAGCGGCAGCTCCACATTGTCGGCCACCGACAGGTCGTTGATGAGGTGAAAGCTCTGGAAAACGAAGCCGATCTTTTCGTTGCGCAGGCGCGCCAGCTCCTTGTCACGGAAGTTGTGCACCGGCTTGCCGGCGATGGCCACCTCCCCCTTGCTGGGCTCGTCCAGCAGGCCAATGATGTTGAGCAGCGTGCTCTTGCCACATCCCGAAGGGCCCATGATGGAAAGGAACTCACCCTTGTCGACATGCAGGTTGATGTTGTTCAGGGCCAGCGTTTCCACGGTTTTGGTGCGGTACACCTTTTCTACTTGTTGCAGGCTTATCATGATCTTTTATGTTTTCAATGATTAATCTATCCATTCCATCACACCTGGTGGCATGGCCTGCCTCAGGCTGTATTTTGTGGGCTCCGGGCCTGTGTAAAAGCATGAGTATATCTTCGCGCTTTTACACAGGCCCGGCGCTACGCTGCGCAGTTCGCTATCCGCTCAGCCCTTCGGGCCAGCCCTGGCGGGCTGCTGCTCCGCATCGCTAGCCCGCCAGGGCAGCCAAAAGATACGGACAACCGCCCCGGAAGGTCAAAACAGCTTTTGCCCTTTTTCAAAATCGAACAGCGTCAGGCTGCGCAGCATGTAGTACGACAGCCAGAACTCCCGCAGCGCGGAAATATAGTCGCGCCGGGCACGGTCCTTCTCCTGCAGGGCCAGGTTGAGGTCGGTGATGCTCAGGTTGCCGAGTACAAAGCGCTCCTTGGCGATCTGATAGCGCTCCCGAGCGATAGAGTCGGCCTCGAAGCTGAGCCCGAGCTGCTCGCGCAGCATGTTGTACAATCTCACCTGCGTACGCGCCTCCTGGTCGAAGTTGGTGCGGCCCTGCTCGATGGCGGCAGCCACCAGCTCCCGGTTCGCCTCCGCCGTCTCACGGCGCGACGATGCCCGCCCCCAGTCGACAATAGGCACGGTGAACTGCAGGCGCACCGACTCGTAATCCTGGGGTTTCTGGTATATATCGCCAGCCTGCGAGGCGCGGTTCGACCAGCCGAAGGTAGCCTCCAGCGTGGCCTGTATCCCCGTTTCACCACGGGCCCGGGCTACGGCCTGCTCGGCTTCCAGGCGGCGCCGTTCGAAACCGGACACTTCCGGCCGGTTGGCCCAGGCCTGCTCCAATGCGATCTCCTCATCGGCCTCCTGCTCGGGTATCCCTCCCGGGATGGAAAGGCTCGCCGGCGTGTCGGCCGTCAGGCCGGCATAGGCGCGCAGAGCTAGCCAGGCGGTCTCCAGCCCCTGACGGGCCGCAGCAGCATCTTTACGGGCCGTGAGCACCCCGAGCTGCAACTGCAGCAGGTCGTTGCGCGACAGCTTGCCAACCGCTTCGCGCTCCAGGGCTATCTTGTACAGCGTATCATTGCTCGACAGGTTGCTGTTGGCCATTTCCAGGTTGACCTGGGCCAGCAGCAGGTCGAAGAACAGGCCGGCAGTGCGGTAGTTGATGTCTTCCCGCTCGCGCAGGTACAGCTGCTGGCTCTCGCGGTACCGGACAGGCTCGATGCGCTTGTCCCACTTCAGCGCGTTGTAAGTGAAAAATGGCTGGGTAAAACCGACGGCCAGCGGGCGGCCGCTGTATAAGGTGTTCTTGCGGTCGAAATCGTCGAAGCGCTGGAGTAGAGTGCTTGCAAAAATGGACCCGCCAGTAGCCGCTATGGGCTGGCTGATGCCGAGGCTGATCCCCGAATTGTTGATGGTGACGGACTGAAAATCGATGGTGCCGTCAGGCTGGATGACTTCCTGATAGGCCCTCGTAAAATCGGGCAGGTTGCCGGTAAGCAGCAATTGCGGCCGCAGGTTGGCCTGGAAGCTGCGCCACTCCCAGTAGCGCGTATCCAGCGTGGTGCGGGCCTGCCGCGCCGCGATGGACTGTTGCTGGGCCAACCCAACCACCTGTGACAGGGTGAGGGCTTGCCCGGCCGGCTGAGCGGCCAGGGCCAGGGCCAGAGCGGCCAAAGGCAGCAGGGCAGCTATTCTCCTGAATAGGCCGGCCCTGCCGCCTGAACCGCACGGGTACCATACATATTGAATAAAAGTGTCGGGTGATTTCATGGCTTCGCCTTACTTTATCGTGATCTGTTTCAGGTGTTCGTAATCCTGCATGTCCGAAATGATGGCCCGCTCGCCCGGCTCTACATGATCCAGCAGTTCGACGTAATCGAAGTTGGACAGCCCGATGGGCACATTGCGGCGGTAGGCGCGGCCATCGTCTACGATAAAGAGCTTCTGGTTGCTTTCCCCGGTGAAGGCAGGCCCATTGGCCACGCGCAGCACGTCTTTTCGCCGTTCCGTAACGACAAAGGCCTCTACGCGCAGATTGGGGCGCAGCAGGGCGTGCTGCGGATTGTCGAGCCGCACGTCGAAAGTGAGGATATCGTTCACCACCGTAGGCCGTACGTTCGTGATCAGGCCGGAAAGCAGGGTATCGTTAATGCGTATCTTCACGGCCATGCCCGGCTGCACGCGGCCGGCATAGAGGTCGGCAATAGAGCCTTCCATGCGGTAACTGCTCAGGCCGGCCACCTTGGCCAGAGGCTCTCCTTCGCGGACACTGGCGCCGATCTCCTTCCTGATCCACGTCAGTACGCCGGCGCGGGGCGACCTGATATCGGCCTGCGCCAGCTTGCGCTCCGTTTCGTGAAGGCTGCGCTCCTGTATCTGTGCTTCCAGCTCGCTCTCCTTCAGCTCCGCCTGAATGGACTGCTGTTTGGTTTGTAATTCGTTTTCCAGCTGGCGCTTCTCCAAACGGGCGATGCGTAGGTTGAGTTCCGCCTGTTCCACCTGTTCCTGAGTGGCTCCGCCTACCCTGTTCAGCCGGCGGGCATTGTCGAGCTCGGCCTCCAGGCTGCTGATGTTGAGCGCCTTGATGCTGTCTCTGATCTGCAGGTCGAACAGGCTTTTGGACAGCTCCAGGCGTAACTTTCGGATGTTGTTGCGGCGCAGCGCCAGTTCGTCACTGAGGCGCTCTACGTCCAGCTGCAGGGCTTCCTTGTCGAGAGAGAGCAGTAAGCTGCCTGGCTCCACCTGCGCTCCTTCGCTGATGTGTACGCTCTTGATATCCGCCGTAGCAGGAGAAGTGATGGACTCTTCGAACTCAGGCAGGATGAGCCCCGTTGCGGCCAGGGTATTCTCGATGTCCCCCCGCTCCACCACAGCCGTCCGTATCTGGCTGCTGCGGATATTGGCCTGCAGCGCCCGGCGCAGGCCAAACAGCGCCAGCAACAGCAGGGCCGCTATACTCAGCCATATCCCGGCCTGGCGAAAAGTGCGGTGGCGTTTTACTTCTTCTGAAACATTGCGGTCCATATAGCAGGTTTTAGATCTCGAACGATTCTGCTATTTCCTATCCAAGCAGCATGCCAAATCATAAAAAAATGATTATCAATTTTTTACACAAAAATCATACGCCTCAAAACGTCCGAAATCGGACGTTTTGCCCGGAAACGGGCGAACAAAGGGAATGCTTTGGGTGGGGGTGAACGCAGGCAGGGTCGTGGGTAAAGAATCTATAGAAAGATCGTTCGTCTGGGTAAAGTGAAGAGGCCACTGGAAGTGAATGACTTTTATTAATACTCAACCCGCGGTAGATAAGGCCCGCTGTCCGGCCTCATCTGCCGCGCGGCCCGGAGGGCCGCCATCTTTGTAGCAATTAGCATGACACAATGCTCTCCGTGGCCCGGAGGGCCGCCATCTCATTTTTTTATCAAATTAATCAATTGCTTACATATTAAAATAATAAAAATTCACAATTTCCCCCTCACTTTTTATGGAATTTCCCCGATTCCGCGTCTTATGCCATTGACAGCATTTTGAACAACCAAAAAACCAATACCATGAAAAAAGCGCTACGCCTGTGCCCCATTCTGATCGCCATTCCAGCAATGCTCACCGCCCAATACCCTGGCGACCTGATCATCACGGAGTTTATGGCCCACTCTGAAGAGGTACCCGACGACCAGGGTGAATATATCGAGTTGTACAACAACACCTTTTACGAAGTCAACCTCAACGGCTGCGTCATTCAGGACGGAAGCGCCCTTTATGTAGCACCAGCCGAAGACGTCTGGATCGAGCCCGGTGAGTTTGCAGCGGTAGGCAGGGCTGCGGTGCCGTATGCGCGGTATTATTTCCCGGCTTCGCCGCCCCCGTTCAACCTCAACAATATCGGCGGCGACCAGATCACGGTCACCTGTGGTGGCGCTTTGGTCGCCGGGCTCACCTACACCGCCAACCAGGCCGCGGGCGTTTCCATGGAGCTGGCCGCCACGAACCTGCACGTCGGCGGCATCACCCAGGAGGCGGACTATGCCCCATCTACCTACCCCTTCCGATATCTGGGCGTCACGACTACCGACTATGGCTCACCGGGTTATGCCGGCAACACTTTTGTGCTGCCCGTAACGCTGCGTTATTTCGAGGCCAGCCTGGAGGGCCGTCAAACCAGGCTGCGCTGGGCTACGGAAACCGAGCAGAACAACAGCCACTTTGTCGTGGAGCACAGCCTCGATGCCCGCCAGTTCGGGCCCATAGGCGAAGTACCCGGCGCCGGCACCACCACATCACCGCATGAATACGCCTTCACCCATACCAACCCCCACCCCGGCCTCAACTACTACCGCCTCCGCCAGGTAGACTATGACGGCACGGCCACGCTATTCCCCTTGCGGGCTATCGAAATGCCTGCCTGGGGGCAGCCAATGCGTATATTCCCCACTGCCACAGGCAACATCCTCAATTTGGAATTTTCCACCCCCGCCACCGAACCAACTGTACTCAGCGCTTACAATCTCCAGGGCCGCCAGGTAGTGCGCAGGCCCATACCCCCGAACACCCGCACCCTCCAGCTCGATATCACCACACTCCCCCCCGGCCCCTACTTCCTGCAATGGCAACCACGAGCACCGCCCCCACCCCCCACCCCCTTCATCAAACAATAACCAATACCCCCCCTCGCAACTCCGCCCCAACGGGGCAACACATTCATCCCCAGGGCAACGCCCTGGGCCTCGCCCCAACGGGGCACAACATCTATCCCCAGGGCAACGCCCTGGAATCCGCCCCAACGGGGCATAACATCAATCCCCAGGGCAACGCCCTGGGCCTCGCCCCAACGGGGCACAACATCTAACCCCCAGGGCAACGCCCTGGAATCCGCCCCAACGGGGCACAACATCAACCCCCAGGGCAACGGGCCCCAACGGGGCAACATCATCCCCAGGGCAACGCCCTGGAATCCGCCCCCAACGGGGCACAACATCCATCCCCAGGGCTCGCCCTGAATCCGCCCCAACGGGGCCAACAGGGGCCCTGGAACAACGGGGCATCATCAACACCCTGGGCCTCGCCCCAACGGGGCACAACATCTATCCCCAGGGCAACGCCCTGGGGGAAAAAAACCAAGCCCATGCCACACTCCATAGCTCCCGTATACCTCCACACAGTATTCAGTACCAAATACAAAAAGCACCTCATCACCCCTGCCATAGAGCAGAAATTGTACAAACAAATAGGAGGCATCATCCATAAACTCCGAGGCATCCCCATCGAGATCAACGGTATGCCCGACCACATTCACATTTTGTCCACGCTACCCCGCACCGTCACCATTGCCAAGTACATTGAAGAGATCAAAAAGGGGAGCAGCAAATGGATCAAGACACAGGGCCCCGAATTCCAATACTTTGCCTGGCAGGGCGGTTACGCTACTTTTTCCGTAAGCCATTACAAAGTAGATACCGTTGCTGGGTACATCAAAAAGCAGAAAGGCCACCACAAGCGGAAGTCCTTCGAAAAAGAGCTCATCCAATACCTCGAAGAAAACCAGATCGTATACGACGAAAAATACCTTTGGGACTAATCCACCCACCCACCCACCCTCGCAACTCCGCCCCAACGGGGCAACACATCAATCCCCAGGGCAACGCCCTGGAATCCGCCCCAACGGGGCACAACATCTATCCCCAGGGCAACGCCCTGGGACTCGCCCCAACGGGGCACAACATTCATCCCCAGGGCAACGCCCTGGGAGGGGCAACACATCAACCCCAGGGCAACGCCCTGGGGCATCATCACTTTTTCTCCCTCATATCCTTGTTTTCTCCCGGATAATTGCTAAAATTGCAGCTAAATCGAACTCACATTGAGCAAAAAAATTGCTCAAAACCATTCCCCTGAAGTCTCCCCAGTGTAGTACAAAGCATCTGCCCGCAAGGGCTGCCTGGAATCTAAAAAGCCGAGCAAGCTCCGTTCCGACAGGAAGCGGAACGTGTAAACCTGATGTCCCAAAAATGATCGAGACGCTGATATCGTCAAAAACCCGGGTCAAACTGCTGATGAAATTTTTCCTCAACAGCAACGCCACCGCCTATCTGCGCAGCCTGGAGTCCGAGTTCGGAGAATCCACTAATGCTATTCGGGTAGAGCTCAACCGCCTGGAACAGGCAGGCATGCTGACCGCTATGATGAGCGGAAACAAAAAGATCTTCCGCGCCAATACGCAACACCCCCTCTTCCGGGAGATCCACAGCATCCTGCTCAAGCATATCGGGCTCGACCGCATCATCGAAGATGTCATCGAACGCCTGGGCCAGGTTGAGCGCGTTTTCCTCGTCGGCGAATTCTCCCGGGGTATCGACAGCCGAATCATCGACCTCGTCTTCGTCGGTGATATAGACCGAAATTATCTCATTCAACTTATCGAAAAAGCCGAGGCCCTCGTCAACCGAAAGATCAGGTACCTCGTATACAGTGGTAACGAAGCCGGCCAGCTGGACCTGTCTCATTTCGAGCCCAGGCCGCTGTTGTTGTGGGCGAAAGAAGCCTGAGTTATGATCATTTATTTCCCCTACCGGCTTGCCGGTAGCCGATACAACGGAGCAGGAGCATGAAATACGACATCGCCATCATCGGCGCCGGCATCGTAGGGTTGGCAACGGCCTTCCAGATCTCCGAACGGCGCCCGGACTTGACAATTGGGATCATCGACAAGGAAAACGGCGAGGCCAGGCACCAAACGGGGCACAACAGCGGGGTTATCCATTCCGGCATCTATTACCAGCCGGGAGGTTCCAAGGCCATCAACTGCCGCAAGGGGTATCAGATGCTGCTCAACTTCGCCAGCGAAAATGGCATCCGCCACGAGATCTGCGGCAAGGCCATCGTCGCCACGCAACGGAGCGAGCTGCCGAAACTGGAAGAGATCTACCAACGGGGGTTGGCCAATGGCCTGCAGGGGCTCCGGCTGCTCGAACCAGCCGAAGTACAGGCCCGGGAGCCTCATGTCAACGCTATCCGCGCTATCTGGGTGCCTCAGGCCGGCATCATCAGCTACCGCGAAGTGGCCGCGAAGTACCTGGAGCTGCTGCTGCAACGCAACGCACGGCCGATCTTTGGTTCTCCCGTTCACGATATCTCACTCACCCGCCAGGGCGCCATCGTACATACGGAACATGCCGAGGTGCACTGCCGGCTCGTCATCAATTGCGCCGGTTTGTACTCCGACAAGGTAGCCCGTATGACGATGCCGGAGATCGACATCCAGATACTCCCCTTTAGGGGCGAATATTACGAGCTGGCCCAGGAAGCCCGGCGCCTCGTCAAAAACCTGGTCTATCCGGTGCCGAACCCCAGCTTCCCCTTCCTTGGCGTACACTTCACCCGTATGGTCGATGGGAGTGTGGAAGCAGGGCCCAACGCCGTGCTGGCCTTCAAACGCGAAGGGTATAGCCGTTGGGACATCAATATGGGCGAACTGCTGGAAACGCTGGCATTTCCCGGCTTCCGCGCCATCGCCAAACGCTACTGGCGCGACGGCATGGGCGAGTTCCACCGCTCCTATTCCAAAGCCGCTTTCGTCAGGGCGTTACAACGCCTGATCCCGGAAGTGAAAGCAGAAAACCTGAAACGCGGAAATAGCGGCGTCAGGGCCATGGCCTGCGATAAAGCCGGCAACCTGATCGACGACTTCATCTTCCTGGAACGGGAACGCGTCATCAACGTATGCAACGCGCCTTCTCCTGCAGCAACAGCCTCTCTGGCCATCGGAGAGATCGTGGCGAACAAGGCGCTGGCCCGGTTCTGACCGGCGAACAACTATTATTTGACAACTTATTACTAGGCATAAAAGAAAAAAATGGAAAAATCAGCACACAACCTACAGATGGTCGACCTCAAAGGCCAATATGAAAAGATCCAGGAAGAGATCGACTCGGCAGTACTGGAAGTCATCCGCTCGACAGCCTTTATCAACGGGCCGAAGGTCCGGCAATTCCAGGCCAACCTGGAAGCCTACCTCGGCGCCCGCCACGTCATCCCCTGCGCCAACGGGACCGACGCCCTGCAGATCGCCCTCATGGCCATCGGCCTCCAACCCGGCGACGAGGTCATCGTGCCGGCCTTCACCTACGTGGCAACGGCTGAAGTGATCGCCCTGCTGCAACTGAAACCCCTCATGGTGGACGTAGACCCCGACACCTTTAACGTTACGGCGGAGATCATCGAACAGGCCATCACGCCAAAAACGAAAGCCATCGTGCCGGTCAACCTCTTCGGCCAGAGCTGCGATATGGAACCGATCATGGAAGTAGCGCGGCGGCATAAACTTTGGGTTGTGGAAGACAATGCCCAGGCCATCGGCGCCGACTATACCTTCCAGGGCGGGCAACGCCAGAAGACCGGTACCATCGGGCATATCGGCTGCACCTCTTTTTACCCCTCCAAAAACCTGGGCGCCTACGGCGACGGCGGCGCCATCTACACCAACGACGACGAGCTGGGGCCCCGCCTGCGCACGATCGCCAACCACGGGCAGGTGAAAAGGTATTACCACGATCTCATCGGCGTGAATTCCCGCCTCGATTCCATTCAGGCCGCTATCCTGGATATCAAACTGCGCTACCTCGACGAGTATGCCGAAGCACGCCGCACCGCTGCCGATTACTACGACAAGGCCCTCGCCGGCCTCGATCAGCTGCAGGTGCCGGTACGCCATCCCAGGTCCACCCACGTCTTCCACCAGTATACCCTCATCGTCAAAGACGGCCGGCGCGACGCACTGCAGGCCTACCTCCAGGATCACGGCATCCCCACGATGATCTATTACCCCGTACCGCTCTATGAACAGGTGGCCTATAAAAAAGCTATGGCCAACCATTTCGATATGCTGCCGGTTACCGATTATCTTTGCCGTTCCGTCCTTTCCCTGCCCATCCACACCGAGATGGAGGAAGGCGCACTGAAATATATCACCGATACCCTTATTGCGTTTTTTAAAGCCTAAAACTTATGAACAAACCCTATTTCATTCATGAAACCGCCGTAGCCGACGATGGCGCTACCATCGGCGCAGGAAGCAAAGTATGGCACTTCAGCCACATCATGAGCGGAGCAACACTGGGAGAAGGCTGCAACCTCGGCCAGAACGTTTTCGTCGCCTCCGGCGTGGTGCTGGGCCACAACGTCAAAGTGCAGAACAACGTCAGCATCTATGAAGGCGTGGTCTGCGAAGACGACGTCTTCCTCGGGCCGTCCATGGTGTTTACCAATGTCATCAACCCCCGCAGCGCGGTCAACCGCCGGGGCGTTTACCTGCACACCAGGGTAGGTAAAGGCGCCACCATCGGCGCAAACGCCACCATCGTCTGCGGACACGACATTGGGGCCTTCGCCTTCGTCGGCGCCGGCGCCGTCGTCACCCGCAGCGTTCCGCCTTATGCCCTCGTCGTCGGCAACCCCGCCCGCCAGTCGGGCTGGATGAGCGAATACGGCCATCGCCTGGCCTTCGACGACAAGGGCGCGGCATCATGCCCCGAAAGCGGCGAGCGTTACGTGTTGAAGGACGGCAGGGTAGAAAAGATCGATAACTGATTGCCTACTGCACTGAAAATGAACAGGGCACAAAGACAAAATGAACAATGTATCAGGACCTCAAAAACAAAGACAAAAAGATCTCCGTCATCGGGCTGGGGTACGTCGGGCTGCCCCTGGCGCTGGAATTCGCCAAGAAATTCAGCGTCATCGGCTTTGACATCAACGCCAGCCGGGTAGAGATGATGAAACAAGGGGTTGACCCCTCCGAAGAGCTCGACAGCAGCGCCTTTGAAGACAAAGACATCCTTTTCACGGCCAATGCCGAAGACCTGAAGCACGCGCACTTCCACATCGTGGCCGTGCCCACGCCGGTCGACGAGCACAAGGTGCCCAACCTGCGGCCCCTGTATGCTGCTTCGGAAACCGTGGGCAAGTACCTGAAAAAGGGCGACTACGTGATCTATGAATCCACCGTTTACCCGGGCTGTACCGAAGACGACTGCCTGCCTATCCTGGAAAAGGAATCTGGCCTGAAAATAGGGCCTGGCTTCAGCATCGGCTACTCCCCCGAACGCATCAACCCCGGCGACAAGGAGCATACCGTCGATAAGATCCTCAAGATCGTCTCGGGCAACGATGCCACAGCGCTAAAGGAGATCGCGCAGGTCTATAGCAGCATCATCACCGCAGGCATCTACCAGGCGCCTACGATCAAAGTGGCGGAAGCCGCCAAAGTCATCGAGAATGCTCAAAGAGACCTCAATATCTCTTTCGTCAACGAACTGGCCATCATATTCGACCGAATGGGCATCGACACGCAGGAAGTGCTGAAGGCAGCTGCCACCAAATGGAACTTCCTGCCCTTTACTCCCGGCCTGGTCGGCGGGCACTGCATAGGGGTCGACCCCTATTACCTGACCCACAAGGCCATGAAACTGGGCTACGACCCCCAGGTCATCCTGAGCGGCAGGCGCATCAACGACGGCATGCCCGGCTTCATCGCCAAGCGCCTGGTACAGATGCTCATCCAGAAAGGCAAAAACCCCAGCCACGCCAAAGTGCTCGTCATGGGGATCACCTTTAAAGAGAATGTGGCCGATATACGCAACTCCAAGGTCGCCGAACTGGTCCGCGAACTTATGCAGTATTCTGTGAACGTGCACCTTACCGACCCGCACGCTTCGCCCAACGAAGTGGCCAAGGAATACAACCTTACACTGGTCGACAGAATATCCGACGATTACGACGCCGTGGTCGTCGCCGTCAATCACAATGCTTATAAAAAGATGGGCTGGGAATATTTCCGCTCCATTACCAACAGCGAACCCATCGTGATGGACGTCAAGGCGATGTACCAAAAACCGGCCGACAACGAAATCACGTATTGGCGGTTGTAACAGGGCAGGAGCCTCGCTCCCGCTCCAAAATACGATAGTGAACATGAAAGCAGCCCCCCAAGAGGTAAAAGATTACGAAGACCACCTTCACCCGCAGGAAGCGCGCTGGTTTGCGGTTTACACCCGTTACAAGCGTGAAAAGATGGTAGCCGCCCGCCTGCGCGAGAAAGGTATCGAATGTTACCTGCCGCTACAGCAGCTTACCCGGCGGTACACCCGCAAGGTAAAAGTGGTGGAACTGCCGCTCATCAGCTGTTACATCTTTGCCCGCATCAACAGGCAGGAGTACGTGCCGGTGCTGGAAACGCCCGACGTGGTGCAGTTCGTACGCTTCCGGCGAAACCTCATCGCCATCCCGGAAGCGGAGATCGACATCCTGCGGCGGGTCGTGGGGGAAGGCATGGAAGTACAGGCCGAACCCAGACAGTTCAGGCCCGGCGACGAAGTAGAGATCATCGGTGGCCAGCTTACCGGCCTCAAAGGCGTATTGCTCGAACAACGCAGCGATAAGAACTTTCTCATCGAGCTGGAAAACCTCGGGTACTCCCTGCTCATGCAGATCGACCCCGCCCTGCTGCACCGCATCGCCCCCAGCCCCGGCAGGAGTGGTGCACAGCATGTTGGGGAGTTCAGAAAGTATTTGTAGTATTGCCCGGCTGTTCCCGGCCTGCCTCCACACCCCGGGGTGCAGTTTCAGGAACAAGCCACGGCCTTTATGAAGGCATTTTTTCAGAAATCCGCTCATCGGGAGATAAGCCCTCTGCGACTTATCTGAGGCGAAGCCGTGCCCAAGGGAATGCTGGCCTCCCAAAAAGCCCAAAGCTCGAAATACTTCACCAAATAAGTAATAAATGAACATAGCAGTCATCGGCACCGGGTACGTCGGCCTGGTCACGGGCACCTGTTTTTCCGAAACGGGCAACAACGTGGTTTGCGTGGATATCGACGAAGCCAAAGTAGAAAAGCTCAAAGCCGGCGAGATCCCCATCTTCGAACCGGGCCTCGAAATACTCTTCGAACGCAACGCCCGCCAGGGGCGCTTGTCCTTTACTACTTCACTGGAAGAAGGTATCAAAGACGCTGAGATCATCTTCCTCGCCCTGCCTACGCCGCCGGGTGAAGACGGGTCGGCCGACCTGTCGTATGTGCTGGGTGTCGCCGCCGAGCTGTCACAGCTCATCGAACGGTATACGGTGGTGGTCGACAAGAGCACCGTGCCCGTGGGCACTGCTGAGAAGGTGCACGCTATCCTCGCCGATAAGCTCGATGAGCGCCTCTTCGATGTGGTATCCAACCCCGAGTTCCTGCGCGAAGGCGTAGCGGTAGAGGATTTCATGAAGCCCGACCGCGTCGTGGTTGGCACCCGCTCGAAACGCGCCCGCGAGCTGATGCAACGCCTGTACGAGCCCTTCGTCCGCCAGGGCAACCCCGTATATTATATGGACGAGCGTTCGGCCGAGATGACCAAATACGCGGCCAACTCTTACCTGGCCACCCGTATCTCTTTTATGAACGAGATCGCCAACCTCTGCGAGCGGCTGGGGGCCGACGTCGATATGGTGCGCCTCGGCATGGGCTCCGACTCGCGCATCGGCAAGCGCTTCCTCTTTCCCGGCGTAGGTTACGGCGGCAGTTGCTTTCCCAAGGACGTCCAGGCCCTGGCCAAAACTGCCGAAGAATCCGGCTACGACTTCCGCATTCTCAACTCGGTCATGGGCGTTAACAGCCGCCAGAAGGAAGTGCTGGCAGAAAAGATCATCCGCTACTTCGGCGGCAGCCTCAAGGGTAAAACCATCGCCCTCTGGGGGCTCGCCTTCAAGCCCAATACCGATGATATCCGGGAGGCCCCCGCGCTGTCCATCATCACCCAGCTGCTGGCCGCCGGCGCCCAGGTTCGCGCCTTCGACCCGGAGGCCATGGAGAACGTGCGCTCCATCTTCGGCAGCCGCGTCAGCTTCGCCGAAGGCCAGTACGAAGCCCTCGACGGCGCCGACGCCCTGGCCATCGTCACCGAATGGCACGTCTTCCGCAGCCCCAGCTTCCAGATTATACGCGAACGCCTGTCCCAACACGCTATCTTCGACGGCCGCAACATCTACGACCTCGACGACATGCAAAAGGAAGGCTTCCACTACGAGAGCATCGGCAGGGCCACCATCGAAGCCAAAGTAAAAGCCTAACCCCCAAAGCAACGCCGCCCCAAAGGGGCAACACATCAATCCCCAGGGCAACTCCGCCCCAAAAGGGCAACACATTAATCCCCAGGGCAACTCCGCCCCAAAGGGGCAACACATTAATCCCCAGGGCAACGCCCCGGGAAGAAAACATAAAACTATGAAACGTGTCCTCATCACCGGCGCCGCCGGCTTTCTGGGCTCCCACCTGTGCGACAGGTTCATCAGGGAAGGGTACCACGTTATCGGCATGGACAACCTGCTGACCGGCAGCCTCGCCAACATCGAGCACCTCTTCCCGCTGGAGCATTTCGAGTATTACCACCACGACGTCACCAAGTTCGTGCACGTGCCGGGGCAGCTGGATTACATCCTGCACTTCGCCTCGCCGGCAAGCCCTATCGACTACCTGAAGATGCCCATCCAGACCCTCAAGGTCGGGGCCCTGGGCACCCACAACCTGCTGGGGCTGGCCAAGGCCAAAGGCGCGCGCATCCTCGTAGCCTCCACCTCGGAAGTGTATGGCGACCCGCTGGTGCACCCGCAGACGGAAGACTACTGGGGCAACGTCAACCCCGTGGGCCCGCGCGGCGTCTATGACGAAGCCAAACGATTCCTGGAGGCCATCACCATGGCCTATCACAACTTCCACGGCGTGGAAACCCGCATCGTCCGCATCTTCAACACCTATGGCCCCCGCATGCGCGTGGACGACGGGCGCGCCCTGCCGGCTTTCTTCGCCCAGGCCATCCGCGGCCAGGGGCTCACTGTGTTCGGCGACGGCTCCCAGACCCGCTCCTTTTGTTATGTCGACGACCTCGTGGAAGGCATCTACCGGCTGCTGCTGAGCGATCACCACCTGCCCGTCAACATCGGCAACCCCGACGAGATCAGCATCCGCGCTTTCGCTGAAGAGATCATCGGGCTGGTGGGCAACCCCGACGCCCATATCGCCTACCGCGACCTGCCGGCCGACGACCCCAAGGTGCGCCAGCCCGACATCAGCAAGGCCCGCGCCATCCTCGGCTGGGAACCCCGCGTGCCCAGGCCGGAAGGGCTGAAAAAGACCTATGAGTATTTCAAAGAAAAGGTAAAATAAGCCGCATGCCTCGTATCCTCATCACCGGCACGGCCGGCTTTATCGGCTTTCACCTCGCCAACCGCCTGGCTGCGGAAGGCGACGAAGTGGTGGGCCTGGATGTGATCAACGACTACTATGGCCCCGCGATCAAGTACGACAGGCTGGCGCAGGCCGGTATAACCCGCGAAGCAGTGTCCTACGGCGCCATGGCCGCCAGCACGCGTTTTCCCAACTACCGCTTCATACAGCTGGGCCTCGAAGACAAAGCCGGGCTGGAAGCCCTCTTTGCCCGCGAACAGTTCGACATCGTGGTCAACCTCGCTGCGCAGGCAGGGGTGCGCTACAGCCTCGTCAACCCCCAGGCCTACGTCGACAGCAACATCATCGGTTTCGTCAACCTGCTGGAGTGCTGCCGCCGGTTCGGCATCAGCCATATCGCTTATGCCAGCAGCTCCAGCGTTTACGGCCTGAACGAAAAGATGCCGCTCTCGACGCGCCACAACGTCGACCATCCGGTAAGCCTCTACGCGGCTTCCAAAAAGAGCAACGAGCTGATGGCCCACACCTACAGCCACCTCTTCGGCATCCCCAGCACCGGCCTGCGCTTCTTCACCGTATACGGCCCATGGGGGCGCCCGGATATGGCGCTCTTCCTGTTCACCCAGGCCATCCTGCGGGGTGAGCCCATCAAGGTGTTCAACTACGGCAATATGGTGCGCGACTTTACCTATATCGACGACATCATCGAAGGCGTGGTGCGCGTCATCCGGCGCCCACCTGCGGGCAACCCCGGCTGGAGCGGCCTGGCGCCCGACCCGGCTTCCTCACCTGCCCCCTACCGCATATTCAACATCGGCAACCAGCACCCCGTTAAATTGACGGATTTCATCGCCGCCATCGAAGAAGAGCTGGGCAGGCCCGCCATCCGGGAACTGCTGCCCATCCAGCCCGGCGACGTGCCCGCCACTTCGGCCGACGTGTCGAGCCTGGTGGAAGAACTGGGCTATAAACCCGAAACCCCGGTAAGGGAAGGGATCCGGAAATTCGTCGAATGGTACCGGGAGTACTACAAAGCCTGAGCGCTTGTTTGCTTGTTACTAAAAAGACATGTTCAACTTATTTAAAAAAACGGCCCGGCTAAAAGACTACAGCTTCCTCGGCGTAGACCTGCACTCGCATCTGCTGCCCGGCATCGACGATGGCGCCAAGTCCGTAACCGACAGCCTGGCACTCATCGGGGAAATGCAGCAGATGGGCTTCCGCAAGCTCATCACCACCCCCCATGTGATGAGCGACCTGTACCCCAACACCCCGGAAACCATCCTGAAACAATACCAGCTCGTAAGCGACGCCCTGGCCGGCGAGCCCGGCATCACCGCCGCCCTGCACACTGCCGCCGAATATCTGCTCGACGAGCAGTTCGGCCAGAAGATGGCCCACGGTGAGCTGCTCACCCTGCCCGGGCGCCGCGTGCTGGTGGAGATGTCCTTCATCTCCGCGCCGCCTCAACTCGACGAATACCTGTTCCGCCTGCAGGCCAAAGGCTACCGCCCCCTGCTGGCCCACCCCGAACGATATCTCTTCCTCAGGGAGAGCTTCCGCCGGTACTTCGACCTCAAAGAGCGCGGCTGTGAGTTCCAGCTCAACATCCTCTCCCTGACGGGCTATTACGGTAAACACGTCAGGGAGAACGCCTTCCTCCTGCTCCGCGAGGGCCTCATCGACTTCCTCGGCACCGACCTCCACCACCGGCAACACGCCGAAAACCTGCGCCTCGCCCTGGAGGACCCGGCCATCGCTAAAGCGCTGAGGAAGATGGAGTTTAAGAACAGCGAGCTGGGGTGAAGCGGCCTCGGGGATACTCCCCCGGCCTGCGGCCGCCCCCTCGTAGAGGGGGATGGGGGGCTGAGGGGGTTCGGGGGGGCTGGGGGCACTCCCCTTTGGGAAGTGCTCCATAAGCTGCCTCCCCAGGATGCCCGAAGGGCCGATCCTCCACGCTCTTCTCCCCTTCGGGGAGATGCCCGAAGGGCAGAGGGGCACTATCCTCCCTTCGGGGAGATGCCCGAAGGGCGGAGGGGCTATCCTCCCCTCAGGTGCCCTCGGGGCGGAGGGGCACTATCCCCTCGGGGAGGTGCCCGAAGTGCATGAAGGGCTATCCTCCCCTCGGGGAGGTGCCCGGGCGGAGGGGCACTATCCTCCCTCGGGGAGGGGCACTATCCCCCTCGGGAGGTGCCCGAAGGGCGGAGGGGCACTATCCTCCCCTTCGGGGAGGTGCCCGAAGGGCGGAGGGGCACTATCATGGAAAAAGCATCCCCAAAAAACAATTACCACTATAACCCCCGGCTTCAGCCCTTGGCCAGGAGCCTGCGCAATAACATGACCAAAGCAGAAGCCTGTCTTTGGAAATACATTCTCAGAGCGGGATCATTGAGTGGGTACAAATTCAAGAGACAACGGCCCGTACTCAATTACATTGCAGATTTCATGTGCCCGAAACTCATGCTTATCATTGAGGTTGACGGAATTATCCACGAGATGGAAGCCGTTATGGCTAATGACGAGGCCAGGCAAAAAAATCTTGAAGCGATAGGATTTACGGTCCTGCGCTTTACCAATTGGGAAGTCCTCAATCAAATGGGAGAAGTATCCGCTACTTTGAATGCCTGGGTGGAAGAATGGGAGGCCACTCATGATAATGGGGGGATGTGACTCCCCCGGGGATACTCCCCCGGCCTGCGGCCGCCCCCTCGTAGAGGGGGATAGGGGGCTGAGGGGGTTCGGGGGGGCTGGGGGCACTCCCCTTTGGGAAGTGCTCCATGAGCTGCCTCCCCAGGATGCCCGAAGGGCCGATCCTCCACGCTCTTCTCCCCTCGGGGAGATGCCCGAAGGGCAGAGGGGCACTATCCTCCCCCTCGGGGAGGTGCCCGAAGGGCGGAGGGGCCCTATCCTCCCCCTCGGGGAGGTGCCCGAAGGGCGGAGGGGCCCCACAAAACCAAACAATTATGCCTAAAAACTTTGCCCTCATCGGAGCGGCGGGCTTTGTTGCGCCGCGGCACATGAAGGCCATCCGGGAAACCGGGAACTTGTTGCTGGCGGCGCTCGACAGGAACGACTCGGTAGGGATCATCGACAGCTATTTTCCTGAGGCCGACTTCTTTGTAGAGTTCGAGCGCTTCGACCGGCACATCGAAAAACTTAAAAGAGCGGGCACCCAGATCGACTACGTCAGCGTCTGCTCACCCAATTACCTGCACGACTCGCACGTTCGCTTTGGGCTGCGGCAGGATGCGGATGTCATCTGCGAAAAACCGCTGGTGCTCAACCCATGGAACGTGGACGCGCTGGAGGAGAAATGCCGTGAGACCGGCCGCAAGGCCTACAATATCCTGCAACTGCGGTTACACCCCAGTGTGATCGCCCTGCGCAGGAAGGTACAGGAAGCGCCGCCCGGCGCCGTCTTCGATGTTGAGCTCACTTACCTGACCGCACGGGGCCACTGGTACTACACCAGCTGGAAGGGCGATGTCACCAAATCCGGCGGCATCGCCACCAATATCGGCGTGCACTTCTTCGACATGCTGCAATGGGTGTTCGGCCCCGTCCGGGAAAACGTCGTGCATATCCATGCCCACGACAGGGCCGCGGGGTACCTCGAGCTCGAGAAAGCCCGCGTCCGCTGGTTCCTCAGCATCAATGCCGATACCCTGCCGCCTGAAGTGAAGGCCAGAGGCCAGCGCACCTACCGCTCGCTGAAGATCGGCGGTGAAGCCTTTGAATTCAGCGGCGGCTTTGAAGACCTGCACACCAAGAGCTACGAAGCCATCCTGTCCGGACAGGGCTTTCCCCTTAAAGAGGCCCGCAAGGCTATCGAGATCGTTCACGATATCCGCCATAAAACGCCCCTGGGGCTCGAAGGGCCCTACCACCCCATGGCCGTACTAAAGCCGGGCAGCCATCCGTTTGGGCTGTGAACCGGTTTTTTGGGGATTATGGGGTTAGGGGCTGTCTCAAAAGAGCCTGCATAAGGAAAACCTGCAGAATAATTAACCGCAAAGCTTACTTCTGAGACAACCTCCAACGACCAACATTCAGCAACCAACATTCAACATTCAAAATGGCCCGCCACCTCCTCATCATACTCGTTATAATCCTGTTCGGCTCCTGCGTATCGCACCAGGAGCTGCTCAATTTTAATGAAGGGCCCGACTTTCCGGTGCAGCCGCAGGATGTGCCCGAGCCGCCGGCGCTGCGCATCCAGCCCGACGATGCCCTGTTTATCAATATCCATGCGCTGGACCAGGAACTCGCGGCGCCCTTCAACCTGGCGCCCCTCAACACCACCAGCCAGGGCGGCACGGCTACGGCAGCCAACTTCCTGGTCGATTCCGAAGGGTACATCGAAATGCCGGTCGTAGGCGCCTTTCACGTAGGGGGGCTGACGATCCCGGAGGCGCGCGACAGCCTGCGCCGGAGCCTGGAACCCTTTCTGCAGGGGCCCATCGTCACCATCCGCTTCACCCAGTTCCGCTTTACCGTGCTCGGGGAAGTGAAGACGCCGACTACCTTTACCCTGCCCGAGGAGAAGATCACCATTCTCGAAGCCCTGGGCATGGCCGGCGACCTGACCAACTACGGCAACCGCACCAACATCCTCGTCGTGCGCGAAGAGAACGGGCAGCGTTCCTACGGCCATATCAACCTCCACGACCGCAACGTCTTCCAGTCGCCCTTTTTCTACCTGCGGCCCAACGACGTCATCTACGTGGAACCGCTGAAGCAAAAGACCGGCAGCATCTCCGACCAGGCCGCCAAGGTGCTGCCCTGGATCTCGGCGGGCACCGTTTTATTAAACCTGATCATTATTCTATCCAGACAGCGTTAATGCCTTTGGCATCCTTTTGGAAGCCAGGTGATAAAAGCTACAGAGCTTGTTTTTGAACTATAGCTTTTTCCTTAGCGTTAAAACCAAAAAGCAATTGTTTCTATGAACACATTGGAAATCAAAGGTGCTTTTATCCGCCTCCTGGCGGAAATTGAGGACCCGAGCCTTTTACAAAAAATGCTGGATACCTGCCTGAATATGGCAAACCGTGAAGACATGCTGGAAGCCCTGCCTCAGGAAGCCCTCTCCGCACTGGAGGCTGCAGAACTCGACGAAAGCCTCAGTGACACCCTTTCCAACGATGAGGTGTTCAAAGGATTCCGGACATGGAAAAAGCCATAATCTGGAAAAGAAGAGCAAGCCAGCAGATCCTGGAGATCGAAGGCTACCTGCTTGAAAATTTCTCTCCAAATGAAGTCTATCGATTTCTGGATAAACTCTATCGGAAATTGGAAATGCTTCAAAAATACCCGGAAATCGGACAAAGAACGCGATTTAAATCTATCCGCCGATTGCGTATCGGACGAAGGGTCAGCCTGTTTTACCGAGTTTAGGGCGATTATATCGTTATCCATTTCGTCTGGGATAACAGGCAGAATCCCGAACTTAACCCCTACCTGTAAATTGCCCCATAACCATGCCTTACAGCCCACACGGCTCCCAAACCCGAATCATCCATCCAAACCCCCATCAATTTGAACAAAGCACAATCAGGCATTGACGAGCTGGGCTTGCTGCTCGAAGACAAACCCTTCGACCTGCGCGCCTTTTTCAACAAATACATCCTCCGCTACTGGTGGCTCTACGCCCTGGGGCTGCTGCTCGGCGGCGCCGGCGCCTGGCTCTACCTGCGCTACGCCATCCCGCAGTATCAGGTGAAATGCACCCTGCTCATCAAAGACCCCGCCACCTCCGGCGAGGTGGCCTCCGAACAGCTGCTGCTGCAGGAACTCGGCATGAGCGGCGCCAACAAAAACATCCAGAACGAGATCCCCATCCTCAAATCACGCACCCTTATGGAGGAAACCGTGCGGCGGCTGGGGCTCGACGTCACCACCACCGCCATCGGCAGGGTGCGCAACTCGGTGCAGTACCACCGCAGCCCCGTCGGCGTGGAACGCCTCGACTCCCTGTCGAAAGCCTACCGCGGTAAGGTGCTCATCCAGCCCCTCGACAACCAGCGCTTCCACCTCGCCAACGGCGACAGCAGCACCGTCTACGCCTTCGGCGCGCCCGTCAACCTGAAGAATAAGGGCTCCTTTATCTTCCACCGCAACCCCGACGTCAAATTCCTCACCCCCCTGCAGTTCAGCTTCCGCGAGCTGGCCGACGTGGCCCAGGGTTTCGCCGGTAAGCTCAACATCAAAGTGGTGGGCGAATGGTCGAGCGTGCTCGAACTGAGCATGCGCGACGAGGTGGCCGAACGCGCGTCCGATATCCTCAACACCCTGGTGGATGTGTACAACGAAGCCGCTATCGAAGACAAGAACCGCGTGGGCCGCAATACCCTCGACTTCATCAACGAGCGCCTGGTGCTGCTCACCGACGAGCTGGAGACCGTGGAAAAAGGGGTGGAAGACTACAAGCGCCGCAACAACATCGCCACCGCCAGCGACGAAAGCGCCAGCCGCCTGCTGGAGGAGATCAGCGGCGTTGGGCAACAGCTCAGCGAGCTGGAGGTGCAGCAGAGCATCAGTCGCTACCTGTCTGAGTTCCTCAGCGCCAACCGCGGCCAATACGCCCTCATCCCCGCCAACCTGACCCTCGACGCCGGCGGGCTCAACGAACAGATCAACGCTTATAACGAGAAGGTGCTGGAGCGCGACCGCCTGCTGCGCACCGCCGGCAAGGAGAACCCCTTGCTGCGCACCCTCGAACAGGAGATCCTGGCCATCGAGAGCAACCTGTTGGCCGCCGTGGCCGACCTGCAGCGCAGCCAGGCCGCATCGGCTTCCCTCATGCGCGAACGCCTCGGCGGCTTCCGCGGCCAGGCCAGCACCATCCCCCGCAAGGAACGCGAACTGCTGGAGATCGTACGCCAGGCGCGCATCAAGGAGAACCTCTACCTCTACCTGCTGGAAAAACGCGAGGAGACGGCCCTGTCGCTGGCCGTCGCCGTGCCCAACTCGCGCCTGATCGACAACGCCAGGCCGACCAGCAAACCCGTGGAGCCCCAGGAGAACCTCATCCGCCTGGCCGGGCTGCTGCTCGGGCTCATGCTGCCCGCCGGCTTCGTGGCCATCAAGGAGCTGCTGCGCGATACCGTGCACTCGGAAGAGGACATCCGCAGCCAGACGAGCATCCCGCTCTTCGGCAGCATCGGCTTCAGCAAGGCCGGCAAACAACTGGTGGTCACCCAGGGCAGCCGCTCGGCCATCGCCGAGATGTTCCGCCTGCTGCGCACCAACCTGCAGTTTGCCCGCAGCGGCAAAGGCTGCCAGACAGTGCTCATCACCTCGGGCATCAGCGGCGAAGGCAAAAGTTTTATCACCCTCAACCTGGGCATGAGCCTCGCCCTGAGCAACTACCGCACGCTCATCGTCGGGCTCGACCTGCGCAAGCCTAAACTGCACCGTTACCTCGATATGCAGGGCGTAAGCCCCGGCATCAGCCAGTACCTCATCGGCGAAACAAATGCCGCCGATATCGTACACGCCACGCCCCTGCACCCCAACCTGAGCTTCATCCCCTCAGGCCCCATCCCGCCTAACCCCGCCGAGCTGATCCAAACGGAGCGCATGCAGGAACTGATGGATATACTCCAACAGGAGTTCGACTACATCATCCTCGACTCCCCGCCGCTGGGGCTGGTCAGCGACGCGCTGCTGCTCAACCGTTTTGCGCACCGCACACTCTTCGTAGTGCGCTTCAACCAAACGAAAAAGGCTTTCCTCCAATACCTCGATACGCAGTTCCAGGAAGGCCGCATCCAGCAACCCGCTATCGTCTTCAACGGCATCAAAGCCGGCCGTGGTTATGGGTATGGCTATGGCTATGGCTATGGGTATGGCTATGGGTATGGCTATGGCTACGGGCATGGGCAGGGGTATTATGATGAGCAGTAGGTTTCTCCCAGGGCGTTGCCCTGGGGATGGATATTTTGCCCCTTTGGGGCGGAGTGGCGTGGGGATCGATGTTTTGCTTCTCCCAGGGCGTTGCCCTGGGGATGGATATTTTGCCCCTTTGGGGCGGGGTGGCGTGGGGATGGGTGTTTTGCCCCTTTGGGGCGGGGTGGGGACGTGCGACATTAAACAATCGACGATCATCAATCAGCAAGTAACAAGCAGTGAACAGCATTCTGCTCCGGAGTGGACGGTGATCCGCCCGAGCAGAGGGTGGCAGGTGGTGGATTGGCGGGAACTGATCCGCTACCGCGACCTCTTGTATTTTCTCGTGGTGCGGGGCATCAAGGCGCGGTATGCGCAGTCGGTGCTGGGCGTGGGCTGGGCGGTTATACAACCGCTGTTCACGACTCTTGTGTTTACCGTAGTGTTCGGCAACCTGGCGCAGATCAGTTCCGATGGGGTGCCCTATGTCATCTTCAGCTTCGCCGCTATGGCCCCGTGGAACTACTTCGCCAACACCCTCACCGAGTCGTCGAACAGCCTGGTGCAGAACGCCAATATGATCACCAAGGTCTATTTCCCCCGGCTGGTGCTGCCCCTGTCGGCCGCCCTGTCGAAGCTGCTCGACTTCGCCATCAGCCTGCTGATGCTGGCCGGGTTTATGATCTATTTCCGCTTTACGCCCTCCTGGGGCGCCCTGGCGCTGCCCCTGCTGGTGTTCATCCTGCTGCTGGCCTCTCTGGGCCTCGGCATGATCCTCTCTGCCATGGCCGTGCAGTACCGCGACGTCAAACACGCCGTCAGCTTCGTCGTACAGCTGCTGATGTACGCCGCTCCCGTGGTATACCCCACCAGCAACGTGCCCGAAGCCTGGCGCTTCTGGTACAGCCTCAACCCCATGGTCGGCGTTATCGAGGGCTTCCGCGCCGCCCTGCTCGGCACCCAGCCCATGCCCTGGGCCTATATCGCCCCCGGCGGCGTAGTGGCCCTGCTCCTGTTCGTTTTCGGGCTGTTTTACTTCAGAAAGATGGAGAAGGTGTTTGCGGATGTTGCGTGAGGAAGGGGGGATGAAGGTTAAAGGTTTAACCTTGCCGCGCTTTAACCTTGCCCCGATGACAAAACTCATCGCATTGTGTAATAAGTATCACTTAGTCCGATAAGCCGGAGGGGTAGCTTTACGTCGTTTGACAACAAAGCACGACGCCATGAAAGAAAGAAGTAAAACTTACCTCAATCCCTATTTGGGTGGGTTTCTGCTCGGCATGTTATTGCTGGCAACCTTTTATGTAACAGGGCGGGGCCTGGGCGCAAGCGGGGCTATCAAAAATACGGTTGTAGCGACCATGAGCGAACTGTCGCCCCAGCACCTGCAGGAATCGGAATACCTGGGCCGCTTTTCGGAAGGCGGCCAGCATCCGCTGCAAACCTGGCTCGTTTACGAAGTTTTGGGCGTTATGGTAGGCGCCTTTTTATCCGGCGCGCTTGCCGAAAGGCTGAAGTGGAAGGTGGAGCATTCGCCGAAGATCACCAGCCGGAAGCGCATCCTCTTTGCCATGGCGGGAGGCCTGCTCTTCGGCATCGGCTCGCAGTTTGCCAGAGGGTGCACCAGCGGCGCCGCGCTGAGCGGCTCGGCAGCACTGGGCCTGTCGGGCTACATCACCATGCTCAGCATCTTCGGATCGGCGTACCTGTTCGCCTGGTTCTTCAGGAAACTTTGGATCTAATTAAGCATCAAAAAATAAGTACGATATATGGGCCCGCTAATACCATCAGGATATATTGACCCAGGCTGGTCATTCGTCATCGCCTTCATCGTTGGCATTTTCTTCGGGTTTATTCTGGAATCTTCCGGATTCTCTTCTTCGCGTAAGATCATCGGCCTGTTCTATGGCTACGATTTTACCGTGCTGAAGGTCTTTTTCACCGCGACCATCACCGCTATGGTGGGGCTGCTTTATTTCAACTATCTGGAGTGGATCGACCTCAGCCTGGTCTACTTCCCGCCCACTTTCGTGTATTCGAGCATCGTCGGCGGCGTCATCATGGGCCTGGGCTTCATCATGGGCGGCTATTGCCCCGGCACCGGCGCCTGCGCGCTGGGCATCGGGAAGCTGGACGCGCTCTTTTTCGTGATCGGCCTGTACCTCGGCATCTTCCTCTTTTCCGAGGCCTTCCCCCTTGTTGAAAAACTGTATACGAGTAAGGCACTGGGCGATGTCAGGGTGAACGAAGCCCTGGGCATCTCGTCGGGTTTGTTCGCCTTCCTCTTTATCATCGCTGCCCTCGCGGCCTTTGTGCTGGCATCCTGGATACAGAAGCGCGTGAAACCCGTGGATTATTAACCGCCCTAACATTAAAGCACGATAGCCATGATGCAATATTTCAAACATATCGTAGCAGGCGCCATCATACTGATGCTGGGCCTGGGCCTGGTGCTGCTACCCGAAAAGCAAAAACACAGAGAAACCTCCCCCCGGCAAATATGCCAGGAACTGAGCCAGCAGGAGCGGTATATCACGGTCGACGAAGTAGCGGACCGGCTGGTCCAGAAAGACCCCACCCTGCTGCTGGCCGACCTGAGGACGCCCGAGGAATTCGAGCGCTTCAGCCTGCCGGGCGCCATCAATATCCCGGTAGATAAAGTGCTGGATGCGGAATCCGACCCCTTCCTGAACCGCAAGGAATTCGACGTCGTCTTTTATTGCAACGACGGCACCCAGTCTGAACTGGCCTGGCAGCTCCGCAAAAGGATGCTCAAAACCAATACGCGTATCCTGAAAGGCGGCCTGGATCAATGGATCTACGACATCTTCCTGGCCCCGATGCCCGATGAGGCCGCTGCTGAGGGCAGCTTTGAACGCTACCGGTTCCGCCAGGCCGTGCGCACCTACCTGTCCGGCGGCAGCCGCCCGTTTACCGACAGC
The DNA here is from genome assembly GCA_020636255.1 of Lewinellaceae bacterium. Taxonomy (GTDB): domain Bacteria; phylum Bacteroidota; class Bacteroidia; order Chitinophagales; family Saprospiraceae; genus JACJYE01. Next base: position 95,404 of record JACJYE010000013.1, on the reverse strand, counting down.
GACGTGGCCCCCGCGCCTGAACCGGCGCCGAAACCGAAACAAACGATACCTCTGAAACCCAAAGCAGCTCAGCCGAAAGCGGAGGAGGGATGTTAAAGCCGTACTCCTCAAATTTATTTGAGCGGTAACTATTCAGCAGGCGGCCTAAAATGCTCCTGAAGCAAAATTTTGTAGAATTTTTCTTGTCTAACCCCTTCTCATTCCCCTTGAAAGGGGAAGGGTGGATTACAAAATTTTGCTTCAGGCCGTAAATCACCTTGATGCTGAATAGTTACTTTGAGCGGCTAATGAAACAAGGCGCCTTTTGAAGTTCGTACCCGAAGGCACGAGCGAAAAGAGCAGCGCGGTATCATTTATTAAAAGAGGGACGTATTTTAGCCCAAAGAGTGGCCTCCAAACAAGCTCTAACAGCCCAAAAAAATGCTGTCATGAATAAATTAAACCAAACGCAGATACTGAACCTCCTGGCCCTGCTCTTTGTCGTTGTGGTCGGCATTGGGTTTATTACGATGAAAACCAATACCCTGAAGTACAAGCTGAGCGCTAAGGAAACCCTGGCCCAGATGGCCGAGGGGCCGGCCGGCCTGGCCAAAGCCCAGGCGCTTCAACTGCTCGACAACCCCGGCGCCGACGTCAGGTTCATCGATATCAGGAGTACGGACAAATACCAGAAGGGGCACGTGAAGGATGCCATCAACATCCCCGAACGCAACCTGACGGACCCGGAGAACCTGGCCGTGCTGAAAGACTCGGCCTACACCGTGGTGCTCTACGGCGACAATAAAGTCCAGGCCTACGGCCCCTGGCTCCTGTTCCGGCAAATGGGCATGAACCACGTACAGTTCATCCCCGGCAGCTACGACGGCCTGGCCGGCGCCTTCTCTTTCCCGGATTCCGCCAAATACGACTACAAAAAGATATTCGACGAAAGCCTGGAGGCTGCCCAGGGCGCTGCCACCGCTACCGCCCCGCCCGCCGAGCCTAAACCTAAAAAGGCCATCGTGCCCAGCCCCGTGAAAAAACCGGCTGCCGCTCAGGCGGAGGAAGGCTGCTAGGAAGGAAGGGCTTCGGCTGTTTGTTACACAAAGGCGCACAAAGAAGACACAAAGGAGCACAAAGCCGCCCGCCAGGCGGGGCAAAGAGACGCTTCACCCCTGGCCAATGTACAGTTAGAACTACTGAAAGTCTTTTCACATCAACTTCAGGAAGAAGACCTGCTCCAATTGCGAAAACCCCTCGCCCAATTCTTTGCCCAGAAAGCTATTGCTGCTGCTAATAAAGCATGGGATGAAAAAGGATGGACTAACGAAGATGTAGACAGAATTCTGAATACCAAACTCCGGAAAAAACAAGAATAGATGTACCGGATTGTATTGGATACCAATGTTTTTCTGGTATGCATCCCGGAACGATCCCGGCTACATTGGATATTTCAAAAGCTGCTTGCGGGTGATTATGATCTATGCATAACAACCGATATTCTTGCTGAGTATGCCGAAATGATCGAAACACACATGGGCCCAGATAAAGATTTCAATGTCCTAGAGAACATTGAGTTTCCCAAAGTTAGAGCTTGTTTGGAGGCCGGATTTGATAGCGAAAAGTGTCAATTTTTTGGTGAGGCGAGGCGTTTTTCGAAGGACGTACCCGGAGGTACGGCCAAGAAAAAGAACGAAGCATCACCAAAAATGTGGCCTTTTTTAGCTCAAAGGCTGGCCTCCAAACAAGCTCTAAGGTGATTGATACGGGCTTATCCTATGAGTACTTGAGCAAAGCCTAATAATTTAAGGCCCATCTTCCATCGTTCCGGGGCTCCGCCACAACGCCTTTAAAATGACGGGCCGGAGGCCCATCTTCCTGGCCCCGGGGCTCCGCCACAACGGCTTTAAAATGACGGGCCGGAGGCCCATCTTCCATCGCCCCGGGGCTCCGCCACAACGCCTTTAAAATGACAGGTAGGAATACCATCTTCCTACCCGGGGCTCCGCCACAACGGTTTTAAAATGACCCATCATCTTCCGTCCCGGGGCTCCGCCACAACGGCTTTAAAAATGACGATACGATACCATCTTCCATCGTCCGTGGGGGCTCCGCCACGACGCCTTTAAAATGACGGGTACCGGATACCCATCTTCCATCCTCCCCGGGGCTCCGCCACGACGCCTTACCGGTTCCGAGGCTCCGCCACAACGGCTTTTGTCCACGGGCGAAACCTTTAGGCCTGCCAACGCCCTTTGGGCGAGATTACCGGTTCCGCCACGACGCCATTGGATGTCCTGTAACCCTGTAACCCTGGACCTTTAACCTTTAACCTTTAACCTTTAACCTTAACCCTTTAACCTCCACCCCTTGCCCCTTCCCATCATCCAGGTACGCAACCTGTCCAAGCGCTACCGCATTGGGCTGAAGGAAAAGCGCCACGATACCTTCACCGCCCAGCTCCTGCACAACATCAAAGCGCCGCTGCGCAACCTGCGCCAGCTGCGCAGCCTCAGCCGCTTCAACGAAGAGGACGACAGCGTATTCTGGGCGCTGAAAGACATCGACTTCGACGTGCAGCAGGGGAAGTGCTGGGCATCATCGGGCATAACGGCGCAGGGAAAAGCACCCTGCTGAAGATCCTCTCGCGCATCACCGAGCCTACCGGCGGGGAGGTCCACCTGCGGGGCGCGTCTCCGCCCTGCTGGAGGTCGGCACCGGCTTCCACCCCGAACTGACGGGCCGCGAGAACGTCTATATGAACGGCACCATCCTCGGCATGACCCGCCGCGAGATCGACAGCAAATTTGACGAGATCGTCGACTTCAGCGGAGTGGAAAGTATATCGATACCCCGTTAAGTTCTACTCCTCCGGCATGAAAGTGCGCCTGGGCTTCGCCGTAGCCGCCCACCTCGAACCGGAGATCCTCATCATCGACGAAGTGCTGGCCGTGGGGACGCGGAGTTTCAGCGGAAGTGCCTGGGCAAGATGGAGGATGTGGCAAGCGAGGGTAGAACGGTGCTGTTTGTGAGTCATAATATGGAAGCAGTTCAAAACCTTTGTGAAAGCCTTCTCGTTTTAGAAAAGGGGAAGGTTTCTTTTGTGGGGATGTATATGATGGAATTAAATCATATCTTTTTTCCTTCGATAAAAAGGAACTCAGACAGTCCCTATTCCCCATAACGGGTTCTAATTTTCTTATAGACAAGCTGGAAATTTTAGTCGGAGACAATCAATCAAATATTTCTAACACTGCAATAATTGGTGAAAAATTCACTTTGAAACTATACTTTCATTTATTTAAGAATGAAGCAAAAGTTGCAGTTAGGTTTCAGTTTTTCTCTGAAGTAGGCGAGTTAATCTCAACATTTAGCAATTACCACACAGGATTCGATCATGATTGAATCAGGCAAAGGATTTATATCATTTATTATCGACAAATTTCCACTCGTTAAATCAACATACTCAATAGGAGTAAAAATTATTGATTTAGACAATGGAGAAACCCTCTTAGAGAAAGAAAATATAATGAACTTCTCAGTTGAAAATGGAAATTTTTTCAAATCAGGTAAATTACCAGAAGCCAAAAACTTTGGCAAAGCTATTTTTAGTCATTCCTGGTATTTAACAAAAATATAGTATCTCATGAATATAAAAGATTTAAAACCTGGAGACAACCATTACCGAGCATATGTTGGACCACCAGAGAAATACGACATTGTGTCAGCAATGCAGTTTAATCTGCTTACCACTATTGGTAAGAGAAGGGCATAAAATATTAGATATTGGATGTGGTTCCTTAAGAGTGGGAAGGCTTTTAATTCCCATATCTAGGAAAAGGTAATTATTATGGAATTGAGCCTAACGAGTGGCTCATTAAAAAAGCCATTAAAAATGAGGTTGGAGAGTCTACCCTTCTATTGAAAGCCCCCAACTTTTATCATTTTGATGATTTTATTTTAACCAGGATACCTAGTAAATTTGACTTCATCATTGCCCAGTCAATTTTTTTCGCATGCCACACTAAAGCAAATTGCAACTTGTCTGAAAGAGGCAAAAGATATACTTAACGATACTGGCATATTCGCTGCAACGTTCATGATAGGCAACAGTGACTACCGAGGTGATTCATGGGTGTATCCCGGCTGCGTAAAATACACTTCAAAAACGATAAGAAAAATTTCTAGTGAAATGGGGCTAAATTCAATTAAGATTAACTGGCATCACCCCAACAATCAAACTTGGTTTCTCTTTTTCACAAAGAAAACCAGTTTAAATTCACTGCCCGACATCAAAGAAGCAATAAAAAAGCAATTTCCTATAAATCTTTGATAAAATCTATTAAAAAAGCATTTCAAGCAAAATAATAAATAGTGGCTGAAAAAATTCTCGCAATACTTGGGATGCACCGATCTGGAACATCTTTATTAGCAAATTGGCTCCAAAATTGTGGTATCCCAATAGGAGATAGATTATTAGGGGCTAATGAATCCAACCAAAAAGGGCATTTCGAGGATTGGGAATTCGTTCAAATTCATCAAAAACTTTTAAAGGAAAGAAAACTTGATGAAAAGGGATTAATTGGACCAAGAAAGGTCCAAATTACCCCTTACGAATTTATAGAGTTAGTTAAGCTAATACAAATAAAAAATAAAAATTCGAGGCAGTGGGGTTGGAAGGACCCAAGAACTACTTTATTTATTCATCAATACAAAGAAATAATACCTGAGTTAAAAGCTATTATTATTTTTCGGCATTACAACCAAGTTGTGAATTCTTTGCTCAAGAGAGAGAAAAATTTACTGGCAAAAAAATTACATGAAAAAAGAATTCACACACCATACAACTTCAAAAGGAAACTCTATTTCTTGTTTAACTATATTTTTTTCAACTTGTTACACGCCAATAAATACCTAAGCGCATGGTGTATATACAATGAAGCATTAATTCAATATTACAACTGCAACAACACTGAATGCATCTTTTTATCTATTGACGCAATAAAAAAAAGGAATAATTATATATTAGAACAACTTGCTGACTGGGGATTCCAAATCACTCCTATTAACTTTTCTGACACCTTTTCTCCTGAGCTATTAAGTATCAAGGAAAAAAAGATACCTTTCCTGAAAAAACTGCTTTAAGGAGAGCCAATATTATTTTACAAAGATTAAATAAAATTAGTGAACAACGCTAATCCAATAGTATCAGTTATTATACCTAATTATAATCATGCACTTTTTTTTAAGGGAGAGATTATATTCCATAATTAATCAGACATTTCAAGATCTAGAGCTAATCATTTTAGACGATGCCTCGACAGACCAAAGCCTGGAAATTCTTGCTGAATATAAAAACCATCCAAAAGTTAAGCATTTTATTGAAAACCCGGTCAATTCAGGAAGCCCTTTCATTCAATGGAAAAAGGGAATTGAGTTGGCCCAAGGAGAATATATATGGATAGCGGAAAGTGATGATTATGCCGACCTTAGGTTTTTAGAAGAAGCTGTTCCAATTTTTATGGAACATGCTGAAACCGGCATAGTGTGTGTTCATTCGACGTTGGTAAATGACCAAGGAAAGATTATAGGGAATACGGCTGAGAGGCTGAAACTAAAAAATAGCATAGTTGAAAAAACAGAAGATATTCTAGTGATTATAGATGGGAAAACTTTTTAGAAGGCTATTTTCTTGGAGAAAGCACAATATACAATGCAAGCGGTGTCTTATTTAGAAAATCGTTGCTCGCTTCTGATGTTTTTTCAGACAAAAAGCAACTTGGGGATACTTTTCTTTGGGCGAGCATTTTACTTAGAGGTTCTAGCATTGCATTCCTAAAAAAAAGACTGAACTTCTTTCGCATACACAAAGACTCTACAACTCAAAAGAACATGCACTCTAACCGGATTAAAGTGTTAACTGAGCAATATGAACTTTTGTATTATATCCAAAAAAACAGCGTAGAATCACACAGTAAGAAAACTCTAGATATAGGAAATAAACGATTAGCAAAAAAATGGGTGAATACGGTGTGGCAATCAGAAAACATTCTGGCTTCCTTATGGAATGCCAAACTGATCAGGATTGCATACCATACAGACAAGTATGTTATGGTTAAATTCATCAAGTATATTCTCAAAAAAGCAGCCAACAAAATAGTGGGGCACTAACCTATTAAAAATGAACCTATTAGTATCGGTCAGGGGACACTTTAATGCTCCGACTTTCTTATTAATTTACGATCTTGACAAGCCAAATGTCGAATTTTTCACATACAAACAATTAAATAACTGGGATCAAATTCCAAATAATAAAAGAGGATTTGCTGGTATAAAGGTCCATGGAAATAACATTTATGCAACAACATGGGATCGATTTTGTGTTTTTTCTTCCACTACTCTAGATTTGGTTGAAGAAATCCTTCATCCTTATTTTTCGGACTTACATGGGTTTTGTATTCAAGACGGAAAGGCTTATGTCGCCAATACAAATCTAGATATGATACAATCTATCGATATAGAGTCAAAAGAGGTCAATTCATTTTGGGCTGCATGGGATAGCCATCCCAAACACCCTAGATATAAAACAAAGAATGCTTTGGATATAGGCCTCAATTTTAACAAACTTAATAAACACCAATCCCCTTTTCACCATTTACATATTAATAGCATTACCTATACCAATGACAAGTATTTCATATCATATTTGGGGCCACCTAGTGCTCCATTTCATTCTATCAGGAAAAATTAGGCATTCATCGTTCAAGATATGGAGGTGTAATCATTCTTGATAAACATGGAAAAACACTTAACTGTATCGAGTGCGAAGGATTGCACGACCCTTTTTTTTATAATGAATCGGTACTTGCGTTTACCCAATATTTTTCTAATTCGCTTCTCTTCCTTGACACAAAAAGTATGAAGCATCACACTGTTAGGCTTCAAATCCCAAAACAAATAGACAACATGCTGTTAACCAGAGGGGGAGTTGTTACATCAGAGGGGATAATTATAAACCACACGCTTAAGAGAGGGTGGGAGAAAAAACATCCATTCAGTTTGTTGAGATGGTATGATTCTACGGGAGAGTATCTTAATAAAGAGATTAAAGTAGAAGACACTGTCGGCATCTATGAAATAAATCTATTTCCGTAATAGTCGCAATAATTTTCAACAAGAATGAAAATCATTAAAAATTTCATCAAGCGCTCATTATTAAAACCCATTTATACAACAAGAATAATTTCTTTACTTGGAGAAAAAACAATAAAAATAGTTCATGAGGAGAAAGCTCCTACAGAAGAAGCACAAGCGATAAAATACAAAGCCTATAATCACCCACAAAATAAACATGGATATACTTACATCGATGAAAGCCTGTATTTTCCTAGCCCCAAAGTATACTCACTCGATGATGTACTGTTAAATTTAGATTCTGGAGTAAATGCATCTTCTTCTTATGACTTAATACTTGAATCAGCTATAGGCTTAAATAATCTCAAAAAATCAGGTGCATACATAGTACCAAAGCATGCACCCATAAACTTACTCCCAAAGGACATTCTTCATAGTACGATTTGGACTAGTTCTGCCAATCAAAGTTTTTACCATTGGATTATTGATTGCTTACCCAGGCTGTACCTTTTAAGTAAGTTAGATGAAAAAATTCACCTGGTTTTCCCTTCTCAAATAAATTCCGTTCAAAAAAAGCTATTGGATGCTAACCTCCCAGCTAACTGTACCTATGAAGTTATTGATTCTCCTCCCTATGGTTAAAAAGTCATCGATTTGTTTTACCTGCATTTTGTCTATGCCGGGAATAGGGTGGCTGCCTGGCAAAGCCTTGGCTTATATAAGAAAGCAAACTTTCGCTTCCCTTAGAATCCCTCACTCATCTAATCCAGCTAAACTTATTTATATTTCAAGGGGGGATGCCCAAAAAAGAAAGATAACAAATGAGCATGAAATTCAATCATTTTTAAGGAATCGGGGTTTTGATATTATTCGCATGAATGAATATAGTATAGAAGATCAAATCCAAATTATATCATCTGCAAAGATGATTGTAGCTCCTCATGGAGCAGGGTTAACGCACCTGGCATTTGCCCCGCATGATGTAAAAGTAATCGAGCTTCTCGGATCATTACATCCATTAAAGTTTTTTTCCTATTTGGCAAATGCAATGGGGCAAGGGTTATACCTGCATATATTCAGACGATTTAAGAAAAAGGCATGAAGATTTCTCTATCGCCCCTACGCTCATTGATAAAGTATTAGCTAATTCATGGTTCTCTCAATAAAAAACAGTATTGAGCATAATAAATAAGAGAAATGAAAATCATAATATTTGATGGTTCTCTCAATCCTCCGACTTTATTAAAAATCTTATCGTTTCCATAAATCAAAAGAATAAAGTATTTGTCGTAGGAAAACACAACGGAAAAATCAAGAACAAGGAAGAAACTGTTAGATACATTAATATTGGAGCCACAAAGAAAGCATTCTTTTTTTTCAATCGATATTTTTATTCTTTCGTGCCCTTGTTCGTTCGCCAAGAGCGCATTTCTTATATTTAAGTTCTATTCTGACTGAAAAAAGCTTAAGTTCAGGGTTTTTAAAGTTAAATATTGTTTCTGTAATACGCCTTACAACCCCACATATTATTCATATACAATGGGCTAGCCACTTAAATTTGTTCCAAAAAATCCTCAACAAGCCTATAGGGCAACGCCCTATGATCATCGTAAGCCTCCGAGGACGATTGATAAATGTAAGCCCAAATACAGATTTGAAAATGGCACGCTTATACCAAGAATGTTTTCCAAAAGTCGATGGGTTCCATGCAGTTTCGAACGCAATCTCGGAAGAAGCTCAAAAATGGGGCGCAGCCAAGAATAAGATAAAAGTAATATATTCTGGTATTGACTTAAATAAAATACGCACATATCAAAAAAAAGAATGGTGTTTTAAAAATCTATTCAATTACTCTCTGTGGTACTGTTTTCACTGGAAAAAGGCTACCACTATGCATTGGATGCTCTTCGCTTTCTACTCCACAAAGGATATAATATCCATTATACTATAATAGCTGGTGGGCTTTCAGAAGAGATACACTATCAAATCAAATATCTCCAATTAGAAGACTACACCTCCATTATTCCTGGCCTACCCCAAACAGAGGTGTTTAAAAAAATGGCGGAAGCGGATATATTCCTGTTACCTAGCGTAGAAGAAGGCATCGCCAACGTCGTCCTGGAAGCCATGGTAATCGGCCTGCCCGTGGTAAGCAGCGATTGTGGTGGCATGGCGGAAGTGGTCGAGGACGGTGTCAATACCTGTTATTCCGGAACCGGGATGTACACCACATGGCTAATCAACTGGAAGCTATGATAAACCAAAACCCAGAACAGCGGAAGCTTATGGCGCTTGCAGCGCAGCACACCATCCAGCAGCAGCATTCCCTGGATCGGTTGGGCCTGGAAATGAGCCGGCTTTACGAAAGCGTTTTATGCGTATCGGATTAGTCCTACCTGCTACGCCCGCTTATTCCGAAACCTTTTTTCGCTCCAAGATCAGGGGTTGCAGGGCAGAGGGAATGAGGTGGTGGTATTTGCCGGTACCGCAAAACCAAGGGTTTTGACCTATGCCCGGTAAAACAAACGCCGCCGGTATTTTCTTTCCCGCCCCTGCAATTGAGCATTATGGTATTGCGCCTGCTGGTACCAGCCTCTCACCGTCCCGCGTCGGGCCCGATCCTATTATCTTTTGGAGCGCCAATCGGGCCGCAGCGCCCGCCAGGCGCTGGAAAACCTCTACCTCAACAGCCACATCCTGCTGCAGCAACTGGACTGGCTGCACTTCGGTTTTGCCACCACCGCCCTGCGCCGGGAAAATACCGCCCGGGTATGGGCGCCAGAATGGGGGTGAGCCTGCGGGGTTACGATATCAGCCTGTACCCCTGAAACACCCCGGCTGTTACCGCCTCTATGGGAAAGGGTGGATAAGGTGCATACCATCTCTGACGATCTGCTCGAAGAAAGCGTACAGCGAAGGGCTTTCTAAAGATATACCAGTGCAAGAAGATCACCCCGGCGATCGACACCAAACAGTTTAAACGCGAAAGCCCTGCCCAGCCTTATCAACCCGCTGCGCCTGCTCACCGTAGCGCGCCTGCACTGGGAAAAAGGCCTGGAATATACGCTGGAGGCCCTGACACTGCTCAAAAAACAGGGCGTGTCCTTTCATTACACCATTATCGGCGAGGGCAGTGAATACGAACGCCTGGCTTTTGCGGCCTACCAATTAGGCATCTCAGAGCAGGTGTTATTCGCCGGGAAATTGCCACATGAACAGGTGAAGGCAGCCATGGAACAGGTGACATTTACCTGCAGTACAGCTTACAGGAGGGTTTTGCAACGCGGTGCTGGAAGCGCAGGCTATGGGGCTGCTGTGCGTGGTGTCGGATGCGGAAGGGCTGCCGGAGAATGTGTTGCATGGAGAAACGGGTTGGGTGGTGTCGAAACGTTGCCCTCCGAAACTGGCTACACAACTTATACATATCCTTGATTCACCATCAGAAATGCTCGAAAACATCCGCACTCAAGTATGGAAAGAGTGATAAGAGATTTTAATCTTGAGGATCAGCAGCTGGCTTTTCTAAAATTTTTTGAAGCTGTATAAAGTATTCACAGCCCCAGTACAATACGACCCCAAATCCAGGGGGCAGTTAATTGATATCCTGAAACCTTTTTTTGGGAAAGGAGGAGGTTTTACTGATGCCCAGCGAATAGCGCAGTACGGCCTGTCGGAGCACGATATCCAGTTTACAGCAGATCTGTACACGGCCGACTTTGCCATTTTACCCATGTCGTGGAATTATTACCACCAATATGAAAAACGTGCTCTGGCGAATGAATTCGTTCAAAAAGCAGCCAGGGCAGGTAAAAAAGTGCTATCCTGGACGAGTGGCGACTTTGGGGTCCGTATCCCCCATTTCGATAACCTGATCGTGCTCCGGGTACCAGTGGTTATCGTTCCCTGCTTCCGCCCTACCATCAGGGCATGCCGGTTTTTTTCAACGACCCTTTGAAAAAATATTACGGGCAGGAAGATATCTTTTGAGAGAAAAACAGGAAAAACCGGTTATCGGCTTCTGCGGGCAGGCAGAGGGATCTGCTATAAAATACACCTTGGATGTGTGCCGTAGCCTATGGCGCAATACGCGTTATTACCTGGGGCTCTCTCCTAACGAACCGCAAGACCTATATCCTTCGACTCTTCGGCGATCCAGGATACTGAATACTATCGAACGGGACCATCGCCTCCAGGCCAATTTCATCCGCCACAATAAATACCGCGCCGGTGCCAACACCCCTGAAGAAAGGCAGAACAGTACGCTGGCTTTTTACGACAATATGGTACAGTCTGACTATATAATCAGTGTCAGGGGTGGCGGTAATTTTTCGGTGCGTTTGTACGAGACCCTGGCCATGGGCAGGATTCCGGTTTTTGTGAACACGGATTGCCTGCTTCCCTTACCTGAAAAAATAAACTGGGAAAAGCACGTTATCTGGGCAGAACCTGGAGATATACCCCACATAACCCAAAAAATCCTCGAATTTCACGAGCAGTTGAGCCCAACTGATTTTCTGTCCTTACAGCAGGAAAACAGAAAGCTGTGGAAACAATTCCTGACCTTAGGGGAATACTTTAAGCATCAGATCAATGCTCTTTAAGTCTCTTCAATACGTTTCTCCCACCTGGTATTTTAACCTTACGCCCAAAGTTTCACCGGCAAGTTATTTCCTAGATTGGGACAAACTTTCAGAGGTGGAAAAAGACCTGATCCAATGGGACAAGAGCTACAGCAGCCGGGACGTATCCAAACTTGACGCTGCCTGGCAGGCCTGGCAGAAGGGGTTTATCGAGGTCGACGCTGAAAAACGGCTGGATACCGGAGGCATACGTCCGACGGTGACCGACAATTACCGCTTCCTGCGCAAGTACTTCCATCCTATCTGGAGTTATTATGTTTTACTGCTTCGGTTGTTGAGCCTGCATAACCCGTTTCGAGAAATCGGCGGGTTTCTCAGGAGCAGGCGACTACAACGCGTAGCCCTATACGAGGCCGTTTTTCCACACGAAACAGCCTTTGCGGATTTTGAATCCTCCCTGCTCCACCAGGCGCCCCGGGTGGCGGTGATCATCCCCACCCTCAACCGCTACGATTACCTGAAGGACGCCCTGCACGACCTGGAACAGCAGGATTATCCCAACTTCGAAGTGATCGTCGTAGACCAGTCGGAGCCCTACCGCCCAGAATTTTACGATGACTTCCAACTGGACATCCACCTGATCCGACAGGAAGAAAAGGCGCTCTGGCTGGCGCGAAATACTACCGTCAAAAGCACTACGGCGGAATACCTGCTATTATATGACGATGATTCCAGGGTAGAAAAGGATTGGGTGAGCCAGCATATAAAATGCCTGGACTATTTTCGGGCGGATATCTCCTCCGGGGTATCCATCTCCAAAGTAGGCGCCAAAGTACCGGAAAACTATCGCTTTTTCCGCTGGGCCGACCAATTGGATACGGGCAATGTGTTGATCAAACGGGAAGTGTTCCGCCGTATTGGGTTGTTCGACCGGCAGTTCGAAAAACAGCGTATGGGCGACGGGGAATTCGGAGTCCGAGCCTTTATTGTAGGTTTCAAAAATATTTCAAATCCAATTGCCCTAAGATTACACCTTAAAGTGGGGGAAGGCGGACTCCGACAAATGGGGCATTGGGATGAATTCCGTCCCAAAAGCATACTGGCTCCACGACCTGTTCCCAGTGTATTGTATCTATGCAGAAAATATTATGGTTTAGAAGCAACTATAAACTTATTAATAATGAACATATCTCCATCTTTAATACCTTATCGATATAAGCGAAACCGAAAAACTTTATTACTTGGTATTCCATTAGCTTTCTTGCTTTTCCCTTTGGTAACATACCAAGTCTTTTGTTCATGGGTCGTTTCAGGCACCATGCTTCACCAAGGAGCCAAAATAGAAATATTACCTATGGATAATAAAAACGATTAATCGCCTGTGTTAAATTCAACATCAATTAATATCCTAAGTCTATTATAACCATATCTTTCCCTTCTAAGGCTACAATCTTTTTCACTTCACTCTTTTAAACACGCCATGAATTATATAATAATATTTGGAAATAAAGCAAGCGAGTTGGGGGCTCTTCAATTAAAAATACAAAAAAAACTTGAAGCCTTATGGGAGTGCAACATTAATATAATCAAATCTCAATATGCTATAGCATTTACCACATGCATTAGTAATACCTATATCAAAAACAAAGAAATATTAGTTCATGAAGGTTATTTTCATGATGGAGAAACAGGAGTAAATTCATTTGAAAAACTATCCATGCTTTTACGTAATCATGATGGTACCGCTGCCTGAATCTACCACAGGTTCATTTGCATTTGTATCTACTCATAAAGAGAAGGTAATATTAGCTAATGATATTCTTGGATTTTACCCTGTTTATTATCAATGTACTGAAATAAATTTAAATTCATATACTATAGTTTCTAATGCAATATTAGCCTTTCCTGTGATATCAAAAGTCAAATTAGACTATGTTGGGATATTCCAAAGAAGGTTCACTGAACACAATTTCACCTATGGTTCAAGAACCATCTTAAGTGGTGTTAAAAGGCTTTTACCTGGCGAATTCCAGCAAATATCCTTAGATGGAAATCCTGATTTAAGCCTATTTGATGATACTCTTTACAAAAACTTTTCATTAGACATAAAAAGTAAATCTTTATCTGACATTGCAATTGATTACTTTAAATTTCTTAAAAAGGAATATCAAATAGCGCTCCAGGATTATGATTCATTAGTTGTTGGTATAAGTGGAGGTATGGATAGCAGATTAATGGCAAGTGCGCTACCCCAGAAAATACGAAAACTTGTTGTTACCTATGGAACTAATACAAATGAGTATGAAGTAAAAATCGCAAAAGAAGTGACTAAAAAACTAGGGAATGTCTCATTCAATTTTTATGATGTTTCTAATGCCCATTTCCCTAAATATCCTACTCTTGAAGTTTTAACTAAAGCAACGGAATCTATTTACGTCAACCATTGGCTCCCGGTTATCGCCCACCCTCCTAGTACCCATAAACAGCCTTTTTTGTTAGGAGACATGTGCGAAGTTATACCCGGAAAATTTATCGGGAATTATTTAACGAGAAAAGATAAAATCAAAACTTATTTTAGCGGTGGAAAACTTAACCTAGCTACAGATATATCAGTCCCCAAATGGAAAGAAAATTTAGTTTCAAATATAGTCAGTAAACTTCCAAAAGAGGAGACTATCTATATATGGGGGTGCACGTACGACCATCTAATCGGAGAAACCATAAAGGACATTGATAATTTATTTTCCATCATAGAAAAGCACAAACCTCCATACTTGGAGTTATATGATGAATTGTTTCGTTGGTTTACATACATCAGGATTACGCATGCGAAGCAATTTCTTATTCATAAGAACAATTATTTGCCAATAAGTCCGTCATTGTCATTTAGAAACCTAAGAAAAGCAACTGCAATTTTGCCTTCTCAGCGTGTCAATTACAACTTAATGAATTGCATCTTTAAAGAAGTAAGATCATTAAAGAGATTTCAGTCACTGCCCACAGCCCAAATACCCTTTCTGCCGTTTTATACCCCTAAGTTTCTTAAACTTATATTTTGGGGAATTAGATCTACAATAGATCAAATGCTAATTAGAAGAATGATGCGAAAGCATAATCCATACCTTAGATATCGATTAGTAAAAAGTCTAAACTGGCCTTTAATCTACCAACAAAAAGATGCCTTGGAAAATATTAATAGCTACATATATGAGGATAATATTTATATAGGCGATTTACCTAGTCAATATCTGAAAATTAAAAACTTGCAATCTTACCATTAACTACATTCCCTTTTTTCAATAAAATAGCATTGAATATTGAAATTTGTCTTATCAAAAAACAACTTGATAACGTTATTAATAGCCTCTGAATTCCCCCCCCAGCCCGGCGGTATCGGCCAGCAGGCGGCCAGCCTGGCCCTTTGGATGCAGCGTAGCGGTAAGGATGTCCGGGTGGTGACCAATAGCCGGGGCGGCGCCTCCGTGTTACAGGAAAGGGCTTACGACCAGGCCCTGCCTTACCCTATACATAGGACCCGCCGCTACCGCCTTCTTGTGATCACCTACCTGCAACGCCTGTGGCTGGCCCTGCGGCATATAGATAGCGCCAGGCCCATCACCGTGCTGCCTCCGGCAAGTTCAGCCTCTGGCTGGCGGGCTTTTTCAGCTTCTTCTATACCCGGCACCGCTATATCGCCATCCTGCACGGCAGCGAGCTGGCCCAGCGCGGCGCGGTACCGCTGGCTGACCCGCCTGAGCCTGCGGGGGTTCGACCGCGCCGTGGCGGTCTCTGAATTCACTAAGACATTGGCCAAAAAACTGCGCCCCCGCCTGAAGGTGACGGTGATCCCCAACGGTTTCGAGCCGCAGCGGCTGGACGGCTATCCGGGGCAGGTGACGCTGCCGGGCCAGCCGGTACTACCACGGTGGGCAACGTTACGCGCCGCAAGGGGCAGCAGAATGTCATCCGCGCCCTGCTTACCATCCTGGAGCGTTATCCCGGGGCCCATTACCATATCGTGGGGCTGCCCACCCAACAGCCGGCTTTCGAGGCCCTGGCCGCGAGCTGGGCGTAGAGGCCTTCATTACGTTCCACGGGCCTCTGCCCGATGCGGAGCTGGCCCCTACTTTGCGGGGGGCGGATATTTTCCTGATGCTCAGCGAACGGCAGGCGGACGGGGATGTGGAGGGCTTCGGTATCGCCATCCTGGAGGCCAACCACCTGGGGCTGCCCGCCATCGGCGCCAACGACAGCGGCATCACCGACGCTATACAGGACGGCTACTCAGGCCGCCTGGTAGGGCCTCATGATACTACGGGCATTGCCGATGCGGTGGAAGAGATCATGCAGGATTACCCGGTTTATGCTGCCCGCGCCAAAACCTGGGCGGGGGGCTTTACGTGGGAGAAGGTGATCGAGCGGTACCTGGAGGTGCTGTGATGTTTTGGAACCGCAAACGCAGAGAACGCAGAGGTTTTTCGAAGGAAAATTCGCGAGTCACTTGATCATCCTTTGCGCCTTAGCGGTTCAAAAAAACGGGGTTTTTCACCCTTCCTGGCGTACTCGCGATTCAAATTAATCTATGAAACTCGCCGTAATCTCCCACACCGAGCACTACCGCACCCCTGACGGGCATATCGTCGGATGGGGGCCTACGGTGCGGGAGCTCAACCACCTGCTGGAGCTGTTCGAAGAGATCTGGCATATCGCCGTACTGCATGAAGGCCTACTGCGCCGCCCAGCGCGCTGCCATACCTTTCCGACAAGATCCACTTCGTACCGCTACGCCCCTTCGGCGGACCCCGGCTGATCGACAAACTGGGCATACTGTGGCAGGCGCCGGCGGTGATCCGGACGGTGCGGCAGACGCTGAAAAAGGTGGATTGGTGGCAGTTCCGCGCCCCTACGGGCATCGGGGTGTTGCTCATCCCCTATCTGAGCTGGTTTGTGCGCAAACCCGGCTGGTTCAAATACGCCGGCAACTGGGCGCAGGAAAACCCGCCCCCCGGCTACCGCTGGCAGCGCTTCTGGCTGGCCAGGCTGCAAAAGCGCAAGGTGACGATCAACGGGCGCTGGCCGGGGCAGCCGGAGCATTGCCTGAGCTTTGAGAATCCGTGTTTGGATGAGGAAGAACGCCGTAAAGGAGCAGAGATCATCGCAAGGAAAGACTACTCCGGGCCACTGGAAGCCTGCTTCGTCACCGGCTGGAAGATGCCAAAGGGGTCGGGCGCATTCTGGAAGCGTTTCAGGTACCCGAAGTTGCCGCCCATTTCAGTAGATTACACCTGGTGGGCGACGGGCCTAAGCGAAAAGAATATGAAGCCCTGGCAAAAACACTGCCTGTCCCGGTTATTTTCCATGGGTTTCTTAGCAGAGATAAGGTAGCGGAGGTTATGGGAACCTGTCACCTTTTTCTGCTGCCGTCCGATTCTGAAGGCTTTCCCAAAGTAGTCGCAGAGGCCGCTAATTATGGCTGCACACCCCTTGTTTCCAATGTATCTTCTATACCCCACTATATTGATGACACCAACGGTTATCTGTGGGATATTGGCAATGCGACATTTACCGGTTTTCTGAAGCAGGCCCTCAGTACAAAGACTACTTTACTCCCCAAAGCCAAACAAGCTTATCAACTCGCAGAGCAATTTACATTTGATAGATTTGTTACAAGAATAAAACGGGAGCTACTTTAATGAGCCGTTTACTTTTCCTTATATTCCACATTTTAATAGGGATTGCGGGGTTTCTGATACCTGGCTTTTCCAGTGTTTTCGGTTTATTGGTTCTGGTATACGCCGTATTCCAGATCATCCGGACATCTAACCGAAATGGTTGAAATACCACCTGGCCGCCTATATTGTAGGGATGGAAGTATGGCTAAGGATGACCAAAGCAGCCCTACCCTGGGAATATGGGAAAATAGCAGCAATTTTCCTTCTGCTTTTGGGCATTGCCGTTGAAGGTCGTTTTTTCCGGAAACCCATTTTTATTTTTTTGATCTTCCTTCTGCTACCTTCTCTGCTTTTCGTAGAAGGCGTAAACTTTGATCAATTTCGCCAGTTTTTGACTTTCCAATTGGGTGGGCTGATCCTATTATCCATTTCCGGCATCTATTTTTTCCACCGCCCACTAGCTCTACCTCAGTTTCAGCAATTATTGATATACTTTATTGGCCCAATTCTTATCACCCTTATCCAGATCACACTTAGAAGCCCAAGCACCAAAGATATCGACTTTCAGTTGATGGCCAATTTTGCAGCCAGTGGAGGATTTGGGTTCAATCAGGTTTCTTCCATTATCGGTTTGGGTATTGCCTGTCTTGCCCTCAATTTTTTGTTGAGGTTCCCACCTTTCTTTACGAGATGGATCGATATCGGTTTATTCGGCCTTTTCTCATTGCGCATCTTGCTGACCTTTTCCAGAGGAGGTATGGCCACCGCTTTCTTAAGTGTTGGCCTAAGTTATTTCATTTACCTGTCCGATAGAGGGTATTCAATGCGAAAGATTATGCTTCCAGCCCTACTGGGAATTCTGCTCATTACCTCATTCTTCGTCGTAAACAATATAACACAGGGCGCCCTTTTGGACCGAT
Organism: Lewinellaceae bacterium; assembly: GCA_020636255.1. Taxonomy (GTDB): domain Bacteria; phylum Bacteroidota; class Bacteroidia; order Chitinophagales; family Saprospiraceae; genus JACJYE01. Next base: position 77,119 of record JACJYE010000013.1, on the reverse strand, counting down.
ATGAAGGAGAAACATACGCCACCAAACACGGTTTTGAAGAAGTATCTTTTGCTAAAGCTACAAGCGGACGGTTTGAGATCGTCCTGACGGACTTTGCTATGTGGCACGACCATCCGTTATTCGGAGTAGGAGTTGGCATCTCCAATGTACTTCGCCCCGATTATGGTGTCAACAATATATCCCATACCGAGCAAACCCGCTTATTGTCGGAACATGGCCTATTAGGGTTATTCGTGCTCTTGATCATCATATTCGCTTTCCTACGCGATTATTTTAAACGAAGAGGCGCTCAAAGAGCTATCCTGGTCTTATTCTTTCTTTTATCTTTTCTAACTATGTTCCACTCCGCCACCCGGTTAGCCTTAACGGGCTTTGTATACGGAATAGGTTTCATCGTATTAATCCCCCCGATTGAAAAGCTTGCTTTACGTCGGCAACCGCCTGTCCCGGCACGGCATCACGCCCACCACGATTGAGGTACTGGGGCCTTTGCTGGAGCGCCGTTTTCGGGTAGTATACACTTCCGATAAGCGCAACAAGGCCATCCGGATGCTGGACATACTTATGCCTTGCTCAGGGTAACGCGTAAAGTGGATGTCGTTTTGATCGACACCTATTCTACGCTCAATTTCTGGTATGCGGTGCTGGTATCCCAGCTGGCTCGCCTGCTCCGGGTTCCTTATGTCCCCATCCTGCATGGTGGCAGCCTGCCGAAGCGACTGAAGCGCAACCCCTGGCTCTGTCGCCAGGTATTCAACCATTCTCTGATCAATGTCGCCCCCTCGGGCTATCTGGAAACGGCTTTCCAGCGATCAGGTTACGCTACGACCCGTATCCCCAATTTTATCAATATCAACCAATACCCCTACCACGAGCGCCGGTTGGTGGGGCCGCGTTTATTATGGGTGCGTTCGCTGGCCAGTGCTTACCATCCCGAGATGGCTATCCGCGTACTGGCACGCCTGACAGGAAAGCATATCCCAAGCCGGCTCTGCATGGTTGCGGCTCGACAACAAAGACGGCAGCCTCGCCCGTTGCCAGTCCCTACCGAAGAGCTGAGCGAAAGCGAAAAGGCCCGGCTTCAGCAAAAGCCGACTGGATCGCCCTGCGAATACGATATTTTCATCAACACCACCAATTACGACAATACGCCTGGAGTGTCATCCTGCTATGGCGCTGAATACGATATTTTCCATCAACACCACCTACCTACGACAATACGCCCGTCGACAGTGGCATCGAAGCGATGGCTAGGCTTCGCCGCCATCGCCGCCACCCTGCGCCAGGCGCAGGCCCTATCCGGCGTAACGCCCTACCGCGCCCGCTCTTTCAATACGCTTCGACGCGGAGATCGAATTGGTACCGGTCGAGTTGCTCATCGCCAGTTGGAACCAGGCAAAAGGCCCCTCTTTTAAGAGGGGTTGGAAGCCCTCCAGGCTGACTGCGTCACCACCCGCCCGATCACGCAATGAAAATCCATGGGGGATCAGGCACCCTCTTAGCCGCAGCTGGAACATGGATAAGAAACCAGGATAGCTGCTCCTCGCTTTATGCCCTCTTTTAAGAGGGCGTTGGGGAGTTCCTCCAGCCGCTGCCTGTACTCACCCCGCCCGATCACGCAATGAAAATCCATGGGGGATCGGGCACCTCTCTTAGCCGCAGCTGGAACATGGATAAGAGAGGGGCCCAGATAGCTGCTCCTCGCTTGCCCCCCTCTTTTAAGAGGGGCGTTGGGGGAGTTCCCTCCAGCCGCTGACTGTACTCACCCCCGCCCGATCACGCAATGAAAATCCATGGGGGATCGGGCACCCCCTCTCTTAGCCGCAGCTGGAACATGGATAAGAGAGGGGGCCCAGATAGCTGCTCCTCGCTTATGCCCCCTCTTTTAAGAGGGGGTTGGGGGAGTTCCCTCAACCATCCATGTCCCTTTTTCAGCACATACTAAAACTCCAGGGTTACCCTTTAGAAACCGCCCGGCGGCAGTTGCAGCAGTTGGAGGGAATGGAACCAAACGCCCTGCTCCAATGGCAGGAACAGCAGAAGTGGGCTATTTTCAGGTTCCATTTTGACAATACGGCCTGGTACCGGCAAAAAGCCGGCGGCCAGCCGGCGGATTGGGCGAGTATCCCTATCCTTCAGAAGAAGGACTACCAGGCGCCCCTGCCACAACTGCTTTCTGCCGGAACCGAGCCGAAAAAGGTGTATATCGGCAATACTTCCGGTTCCTCCGGGCATCCGTTCTTTACGCCAAGGACAAGTACTGCCACGCCCTCACCTGGATGAAGGTAGAGCAGCTGTATGAGCAGCACGGCATTGGGCTGGATGCCCTTCAGGCCCGCTTTTACGGCATTCCGCTCGACTGGAAAGGATGGGCTTTTGAGCAGGTAAAGGACTACCTCAGCAGCCGCCGGCGCTTTCCGGTGTTCGACCTGAGCCCCGGGGTGCTCGATAGCTGGGTAAAGCGCTTTCGCCGCCAGGCTTTCGATTACCTGTATGGCTATACCAGCTCGATGGCGTACTTCGCCCGTTACCTGTTGGATAAAGGCATCGTACTGAAGCGGTTATGCCCCAGCTTGAAAGTGTGCATCGTTACATCGGAGTTGTGTACACCCGAAGACCGGCAGGTACTGCAGCAAGGTTTCGGCATACCGGTACGTCAACGAATACGGCGCTTCCGAGCTCAGCATTATCGCCTTCGAAAACCCGACGGGAGCCTGGGCCTTATCGGACAGCCTCATTTTTCTGGAGGCCGTCGACAACGATGGGCGCCCCTTACCTTATGGGCAGGCAGGGCGTCTGCTGTGTACGGCCCTGTTCAACCGCGCTATGCCGCTTATCCGCTATGAGATCGGGGATGTGGGGCGCATCGGGCTGAAAGATTACCGCCGCGTATTGCTGGAGCTGCTGGGGCGCACCAACGATTTCGTCCGCCTGCCCAGTGGCCGGGTGGCTCCGGGGCTGGCGTTTTACTATATCTCGCGCAGCTTGCTGGAAAAAGCCGGTTTTATCAATGAGTTCATCATCCAGCAGACGGAGCCCGATAAAATGGTATTCATCATTGATGCCAAACGGCCGGTAACCAAGGCCGAGGCCGATATGATCCAGCAAAGCATGGACCAGTACCTGGAGCCCGGCCTTCGGCTGGAGATCCGGGAAACCAACGCTATCGAACGCCCTGCTTCCGGCAAGATCAAGCACTTTTATTCCCTTCTGGATAAGGTATGAAGCCCGTAGTGTCCGTCATCTGCCCCGTTTACAACGAGCAGGCCATACATCGGCCAGGTGATCGGTTTTTTCCTGGGGCTGCGCCCGAAGCCAAAGAGCTGTTCCTCATCGACGGCGGCTCTACCGACGGCACGCTGGAGGTCATAGCCCGCTACCAGGCGGAGCACCCCAACATCCACCTGTTGCACAACGAGCAGCGGTACGTACCCTATGCCCTCAACCTGGTAATCCCGCGCTGCAGCGGCCGCTACATCGCCCGCCTCGACGCCCATGCCGAGTACCCGCCCGATTATTTCGAGGCCTGCATCGAAGCCAGCGAGGCCAGCGGTGCGGACAACGTCGGGGGGTACATCTATTCGGAAGGCAGAGGCGCTGTTGGGATGGCCATTGCGGCGGTATGTCTTCACCGTTCGGCGTCGGCAACGCCAGCTTCCGCACCCGCGTAACGGATGCTTTTGTAGAGACGGTGCCCTTTGGTTTCTGGAAGCGGGAGGCCTTCGGGCGCTTCGGTATGTTCGACGAGCAGCTCATCCGCAACCAGGACGACGAGTTCAACTACCGCACCATCCGGATGGGCGGGCGCATCTACCAGTCGGTACGCATCCATTCCCGCTACTTCGTGCGCGATTCGTTCCGAAACCTGTTCCGGCAGTATTACCAGTACGGTTATTACAAGCCGCTGGTGCTGAAGAAGGTAGGCCAGGTGGTGAAGGCGCGGCACCTGGCGCCGGTACCTGTTTTGTGGTGTACCTGTTCACGCTGCCCGCCGCCCTGCCCTTTAGCTGGTGGCTCATCCCCATCGGGTTGTACCTGCTGCTGGCGATCTATTTCACGATAAAAAGCCAGTCGCCCACGCCGGCCAAAGTGCTGGTGCCGGTGGCGTTTTTCATCCTGCACCTTGGCTACGGCCTGGGGTTCCTGCTGGGGCTGCCCGCCCTGTGGCGGCGTTAGTATTTTATTCGTACGTTTCAATATGCCAAATAAAACAGACTACAGCCTGATCGTCGAGTGGGGACATTCGCACCTGGTCGCGGGCAGTGCGCTTCTGGGAGCAGGTGGTCAAAAGGGAGAACCCCATACTCGGCAAAGGTATCGAGCTTGGCGCGCGCGGCGGGAGGCCTGGTATACTACTTTGCCGAGCGTTTCGGCTCAGCCATGGTTGCAGCGATGTAGAACCCATTCCTGATGACACCCGCAAGCGCCTTACCAGCCTGGGCCTGAGCAACCTGATCAGCTACGACATCGCCGATGCAAGCAGCCTGCCCTATCCCGACGAAACCTTTGATTTTGTCACCTTCAAATCCATCCTCGGCGTCGTCGGCGCCAGGCAGCGCTATGACAAGATCGAGCAGGCAATACAGGAGATCCACCGCGTGCTCCGCCCCGGCGGTTTATTGTTATTTGCTGAAAACCTGCCACAGGGCGGCATCCTGCACCGCAAGGCGCGGCACTGGTTCGTACCCTGGGTAAACCGGTCGTGGCGCTACCTCACCCCTGGATGAGATGCGGTCGCTCTTATCGGCCTTCGCCCGCTACGAGCTCCACGCTACGGGCTTCCTGCGCGCCTTCGCGCCCCGGCAGCGAGCCCCTGAAGTCCTCCCTCGCCACCATTGACGCCTGCCTTCCTTTTATTCCGGAAAAATGGCGCTATGTGGGGTGCGGGAGTGGCGTGGAAGGTTAAAGGGCAAAGGCAATTTGTATCGAGAACTATTAACGACAAGCTTGCTTCTTTGCCCGCAAGTGTAAGCCCTTTGTAGCTTCATCAAATGATTTCGAAGAATACTTGCGTTTTTCCCATATTTGTTCAACTTCTTCCTCTACCTTAGCTGTATAATATTGAATGAGTAGTGCCCGTATTTCCAGTACGCCTGTTCCGACATAAAAGGCAATTCCAGCAAATACAATTGAACAGGATTCAATTTTGTAGAAGTTCAAAAAATCAGATTGAAGATGGCATAGCCCAATGATTTTGATAAACCCTCGTCCAGCTCGCCCTCATATAAAACAAAACTAACAGGAAAATTTGCCCAGCCGTGTATGCCAGATGGCATCAACAGGGAGAACCCCTCGTCCAACTCGCCCATACACGGCAACGCCCGTGGACGAAAAGGCGTTGCGGCGGAGCCTCCGGTAAAGGAAAACAGGTATCGGGCCCGTCATTACAGATGCCGTAGCCGCAGAGCCAGCCACCTCGCCCAAAAGGCAGATGAGCATCAACAGGGATAACCCCTCGTCCAGCTCGCCCAAAAAGGGCGTTAACTACGACAGCGCCGTGGACGAAAGGCGGTGCGGCGGAGCCTCCGGCAAAGGAAAACAGGTATCCGGTACCCGTCATTACGAATGCCGTAGCCGCGGAGCCAGCCACCTCGCCCAAAAGGCAGATGAGCATCAACAGGGATAACCCCTCGTCCAGCTCGCCCAAAGGGCGTTACACCAGCGCCCCTGGACGAAAAGGCGTTGCGGCGGAGCCTCCGGTAAAGGAAAACGGGCTATCCCGGTACGTCATTACAGATGCCGTAGCCGCGGAGCCAGCCACCTCGCCCAAAAGGCAGATGAGCATCAACAGGGATAACCCTCGTCCAGCTCGCCCAAAGGGCGTTACTTACAGCGCCCGTGGACGAAAAGGCGGTGCGGCGGAGCCTCCGGTAAAGGAAAACGGGCCTCCGGCCCGTCATTACAGATGCCGTAGCCGCGGAGCCAGCCACCTCGCCCAAAAGGCAGATGAGCATCAACAGGGATAAGCCCTCGTCCAGCTCGCCCAAAGGGCGTTACGGCCAGCGCCCGTGGACGAAAAGGCGGTGTGGCGGAGCCTCCGGTAAAGGAAAACGAGCCTCTAGTGCTGCCGGTAAAAGATGTATAAAGCCGTTCGCGAGGGACTCCGTCCCGATGCGGAAAAACAAGCCAGTCTCCGACTGGCGGGATTCGGCCATTTATTATTTGCTGGGCAGGCAGCATATACGCAAGTCGGAGACTTGCACATTAGGCCGTTTCGGGGCTGTCTCAAAAGTCAAAATAAAAACATCGAAGCCAAATAATATGCTGTTTATCGACGCCTGGCCGGTTCTCCCCTTTGGGGAGCCAGAGGGGCTAGGCCAGGCGGCGAAACATGATTTGGCACTATTTTTCAATTCCATACTTTTGAGACAGCCCCTCACGAACGATCTTACTATTGATTCTTGAATCGCGGCGCCAGAGGCCCGTTTGCCTTTGTGTAGCTTCGTGTCTTCTTCGTGAAACTTGGTGTAACAACCATTTATAACATCACCCAGCCATACCCCCATCTAACATGAACATCCCCTTCGCCCTACCCCTGATCGACCAGCCCGTCATCGACGAGGTGCTGGATTGCCTGACGAACACCGGCTGGCTGACCAGCGGCCCCAAGGTGCGCGCCCTGGAGGCCGAAGTAGAGCGGCTGTGCGGCGCGCCGGCCCTCTGCGTCAACTCGTGGACCAGCGGCGCCATGCTGATGCTGCGCTGGTTCGGCGTCGGGCCCGGCGACGAGGTCATCGTGCCTGCCTATACCTACAGTGCTACGGCCCTTTGCGCCATGAACATCGGCGCCCGCGTGGTGATGGTGGATGTGGGCGAGGATTTCTGCATCGACGTAGCGGCTGTGCGGCGGGCCATCACACCCCGCACCAAGGCCATCCTGCCCGTCGACCTCGGCGGCTGGCCCTGCGACTACGACGCTCTGATGGCGCTGGTGGCGGAGCCGGAGGTGCGCGCCCTGTTCCGGGCGGCCACGGAGCGGCAGGAGCAGCTCGGGCGCATGCTGGTGCTGGCCGACGCGGCGCACTCCATCGGCGCGGCCTACAAAGGCAGGCCCAGCGGGCAGCTGGCCGACGCGACGGTATTCTCGATGCACTCGGTAAAGAACGTGACCACGGGCGAGGGCGGCGCCGTATGCCTGCACCTGCCCGAAGCTTTCGATATGGCGGCGGAGCTGCAGTTCCTGCGCTACTTCGCCCTGAACGGGCAGACCAAGAGCGCTTTTGAGAAAAACCAGGCGGGGGGCTGGCGCTACGACATCGTCGCCCAGGGCCTGAAGGTGAACATGCCCGACGTCTGCGCCGCCATCGGCCTGGCGCAGATCAGGCGCTACCAGGCGGAATTGCTGCCCGAGCGCAAGGCCATTTTCGAGCGGTACAACCGGGCGTTCAGCGCCTATAGCTGGGCCATACTGCCGCCATACGACGACGGCGGGCGGGTGTCGTCGGCCCACCTCTACCCCCTGCGCCTGCGCGGCTTCACCGAGCAGCAGCGCGACGCGCTGATCCAGCGGGTGAGCGAGCGCGGAGTGGGGGTGAATGTGCACTACATCCCCATGCCGATGCTGAGCCTCTTCCGCGGCCTGGGCTACCGCATGGAGGACTACCCGGTGGCGCGGGGGCTATACGAAAACGAGCTCTCCCTGCCCATCTACAACGGCCTGACGGAGGAGATGGTGGGGTATGTGGTGGAGGTGGTACGGGAAGCTGTGGTTTTTTTTTGAACCGCAAAGGTGCAGAGAACGCAGAGGTTTTTCGCAGGAAAAGCTTTCTATACGCCCTGCTTTGCGCTTTTCTCCGCGTCTTTGCGGTTCAATACCCTTTTGCGCAGCACCTCCGTGTAACGCTGAGTAATTATGTGTAACAAAAACCTATGACCTCCCTCAACCTCCCCACTTTCATCGCCACCCACGTCACCGGCAGAGCTGAGAGCCTGCTGGCCGCCGACCTCGCCGCCCACCGCCTGAGCCTGCAGCAGCGCATCGAAGGCGCGGCCGTGCTCGTCATCGGGGGGGCAGGCACCATTGGCAGCAGCTTCATACAGGCTCTGCTGCCCTACCGCCCCGGGCGGCTCTACGTAGCCGACACCAACGAGAACGGGCTGACGGAGCTGACGCGCACCCTGCGCAGCACCCACGGCCTGTACGTGCCTTCCGATTACCGCCCCTACCCTATCGACTTCGGCAGCCCCGTGTTCGCCAAGCTGCTGGCCCAGGAAGGGCCTTTCGATATCGTGGCCAACTTCGCCGCCCACAAACACGTGCGCTCGGAGAAGGACCACTACTCCATCGAGGCCATGATCCGCAACAACGCCATCCTGGCCAAAGGGCTATTGGGGCAGCTGGCCGCCAGCCCGCCGAAGCATTTCTTCTGCGTCAGCACCGACAAGGCCGCCAACCCCGCCAACGTGATGGGCGCCAGCAAAAAGCTGATGGAAGAAGTGATCCTGGCATACGCCCGGCAGATGCCTATCAGCACGGCCCGCTTTGCCAACGTGGCCTTTAGCAACGGCAGCCTGCCCGACGGCTTCCTGCAGCGCCTCATGAAGCGGCAGCCCCTGTCCAGCCCCCTCGACGTGCGGCGCTATTTCGTCAGCCCCGCCGAGGCCGGCGAGCTCTGTCTGCTGGCCTGCATCCTCGGCCAGCCGGGCGATATCTTTTTCCCGAAGCTCGAAGCCTCGGAAATGAAAAGCTTCTCCGACATCGGCACCGCCCTGCTGCACGAGCTGGGCTACGAGCCCGACTACTGCGCTTCCGAAGACGAGGCCCGCGCCAAAGCTGCCCTGCTGGGCCGCGACAGCAAGGCCTGGCCCGTTTACTATTTTCCTTCCGACACCTCCGGCGAAAAGCTCTACGAAGAGTTCTACACCGCCGAAGAGCAGCCCGACTGGGGCCGCTTCGAAGCGCTGGGCGTCATCAGCGGCCGCCCCGCCTACTCCCTGTCCGAGATCGACGCCCTGTTCGCCGGGCTGGAGCGCCTCTTCCAAAGCCCCCGGCTCGACAAGGAGGCCGTCGTGGAGCTGCTGCAGGGTATGGTCCCGGGCTTCCACCACGTGGAAAAAGGCAAGGGGCTGGATGAGCGGATGTGATTGGGGATGGGAGGTTTATTTTCAAGCCGGTGGAATAACACATGCCGTACCTAACGGCACGGTATGCGTCGCTTGATAATCTTTTCTACCCATATCATGTCCCTAACAGGACAATAAAAAAGTAAAAAACAATCCCCCTTCCCAAAATGTACGGCATCCTAAAAAGGCTCTTCGACATCACCCTTTCCGCGCTGGCGTTGCTCATCCTCTCCCCGGTGTTCCTGTTTTTCATCCCCGTACTGCGGTTTTCGGGCGAAGGGGAGGTATGGTACCGGCAGAAGCGCGTAGGGTATAAGAACCAGTATTTTTATATCCTGAAATTCGCCACCATGCTGAAGAACAGCCCCAATATGGGTACGGGCAGCCTCACCACCCGCAACGACCCGCGGGTGCTCCCGGTGGGGCGCTTCCTGCGCAAAACGAAACTCAACGAACTGCCGCAGCTCGTGAATGTGCTGCGCGGCGATATGTCCTTCGTAGGCCCGCGCCCGCAGATGGAGGTCGACTTTCTCAAATTCCCCGCCGCTGTGCAGGCGCGCATCTACGACGCCCGCCCCGGCATCACCGGTATCGGCTCCATCGTCTTCCGCGACGAAGAGAAGCTGCTCAGCAGCCCGGGCATGGACCCTCATGCGTTCTACGAACAACACATCGCCCCATACAAAGGCGCCCTGGAACTCTGGTACCAGCAACACGCCTCCCTTTTCACCGACCTGCTGCTGCTCTTCCTCACCGCCTGGGTGGTCTTTTTCCCCAACTCAAAACTGCATTTCCGCCTGCTGAAAGGCCTGCCCCCGGCGCCGGAATGGATTGCTTAGGCCTCTCAAATAAATTTGAGGGCCACCTCCGTACTACAGGCAAATCTGGCTTTGGAGTGGCATATAGGCCTCTCAAATAAATTTGAGGGCCACCTCCGTACTACAGGCAAATCTGGCTTTGGAGTGGTATATAGGCCTCTCAAATAAATTTGAGGGCCACCTTGTCTCCCCCGCACCACCCATGCCCTATGCCAAAAATCCGTACCTTTATCGCACCCTCTGAATTCCCCAAACACCCCTAAACAAATTTAACCATGAACCCATCCAACGTTTATGTCGCCATCATGGCGGGCGGTGTCGGCTCGCGGTTCTGGCCGGCCAGCCGGGCGGCGAAGCCCAAGCAATTCCTCGACATCCTCGGCGTCGGCAAATCGCTGCTGCGGCTCACCTTTGAACGCTTCCTGAAGCTCTGTCCGGCATCGCACATTTATATCGTCACCAACAAGCAGTATGCCGCCCTGGTGCGGGAGCAGCTGCCCGAGCTGTCGGAAGGGCAGGTCATCACCGAGCCTTCGCGCAACAATACGGCGCCCTGCGTAGCCTATACGGCCTTCAAGCTCGAGGCCCTCAACCCCGAGGCCAACCTGGTGGTGGCGCCCAGCGACCACATTATCCTGCAGGAAGAGGCCTTCATCCACAACCTCCAGGCCGGGCTGGACTTCACCAGCCGCCACGACGCTCTGCTCACCCTCGGCATACAGCCCACCCGCCCCGACACCGGTTACGGGTACATCAACTACGAAAAGGGCTACGCTTCAACCCTCGACGGAGGCGCCGTGCACAAGGTGTTCAGCTTTACGGAAAAACCGCCCATGGAGAAAGCCCGCGAATACCTGGCCAGCGGCGACTACCTCTGGAACGCCGGTATCTTCGTCTGGCGCGTAGAATCGGTGCTCAAAGCATTCCGGGAGTATGCCGGCGACATCTACAGCATCCTCGCCGCCGGGCAGGAACACTACAACACCCCTGCCGAACAGGCCTTCATCGACGAGGCCTACCCCACCACCCCTTCCATCAGCGTCGACTACGCGATCATGGAAAAGGCGCCCAACGTATACACCATCCCCTCCAGCTTCGGCTGGTCGGACCTCGGCACCTGGGCCTCCCTGCACGCCGAAAGCCTGCCCGACGACCACGGCAACACCGTACAAGGCAGCAACGTCAAACTGTACGACACCTATAACTGCATGGTGCGCGCGCCCCACGGCAAACTACTCGTCCTCGGCGGCCTCGACGACTTCATCATCGTCGACGAAGGCGACGCCCTGCTCATCTGGCCCAAAAACCGCGAACAGGAGATCAAACAAGTAACCGGAGATATCCGCGACGAACAATACCTCTAATTTGGATGGCTATCATGCCCCCCCAGCCCCTCCGCCCCGAAGGGGCAACACATACATCCCCAGGGCAACGCCCTGGGAAACACCCCCAGCCCCTCCGCCCCAAAGGGGCATAATATATATCCCCAGGGCAACGCCCTGGGAGACACTACAAAAAATTCCCTACCTTGCAGCAGCACTATCTCCAGGAAAGCAAAGACCATCGATGAGAAAACGACAGCCCCCGAATACCGCTAAACAGCGCATCGCACTGGTAGCCAATTCCTCGTGGTACACGTACAACTTCCGGATCGGCCTGTTGCGGCGCCTGAAGGACGAAGGGTATGAAGTGTACGTGCTGGCGCCCAAGGATCACTACAGCACGCGCCTCATCGCCGAGGGGTACCGCTTCATCCACCTGCCCATCGGCATCTACAACCGCAACCCCTTTTCCGAGCTGGCCATCATCCTGCAGCTCATCCGCATCTACCGGCGCTACCGCTTTGCGCTGATCTTTCACTACACCGCTAAGCCGAACATCTACGGCACGCTGGCCGCTGCCTGGTGCCGCATCCCGTCCGTCGCCATCACCACGGGGCTGGGCCTGCTGCGCGGCCACAGCAAGCGCTTCTCGCGGCTGGCCCTGATGGCCCTGTACCGCCTGGCGGCCCTGTTCACCAACGAAATGTGGTTCCTCAACCGCGACGACCAGCAGCTCTTCCTCGACAAGGGCGTCATCGGGCCCGGGAAAGCCGTGCTCCTGCCCAGCGAGGGGGTTGATATCCGCTGGTTCAGGCCGCAGGGTGGCGAGCGCCCAGCAGCAGCACCCACCCGCTTCCTCTATGCCGGCCGCATCGTATGGAGCAAGGGCATCCGCGAGTTCTACGAGGCCGCCCGCTATTTCAGGGATCGGGGCGCCAAGGTGTCCTTTGAAATGGTGGGCTTCATCGTGCCCGAGCACCCCGACGGGGTATCGTACGAGCTGGTGCAGGAATGGAAGCAGCAGGGCATTCTGCACTACCTGGGGGAAACGGAAGACATCCGCCCCTTCCTGGCCGAGGCCGACTGCGTGGTGCTGCCGTCCTTTTTCGGCGAGGGCGTGCCGCGCATCCTGCTGGAAGCCGCCAGCATGGCCCGCCCCATCATCACCACCGACTACGTCGGCTGCCGCGATGTCGTAGAGCACGGCCGCAATGGCCTGCTGTGCCGCCCCAAAGACCCTCAGTCCCTGATCAGCGCCATGGAGTTCTTCCTGAGCATGAGCCCCGAAGAGCGCTACCGCATGGGGCTTGCGGGCAGAAAAAAAGTGGTGCGGGAATTCGACGAGCAGATCGTGATCGGCGATTATTTCAAAGCTATAAATCGGTATTTGCCCGGCAAGAAGCGCCGCCGGGCGGTGCACAGCAGTAAAAAGGCCCACTGATGCCCCTCCGCATTGCCTTTATCCTGCGCAGCCCTTCCTTCCACGCACCAGAGATACAGGCTTATACCCGCTTTTTCGCCCGGTACGGGGTGGCGTGTCAGGTTTTTTACCAAAACGACGCGAAGCTGCTCCGGGGGTACGACATCGAATGGCGCCTGATGGGGCTGGATACGGCCCCCCGGCAGAGCGGCAGGATGAAGATCCACGAATATGCGTCGCTCTCCTCTCCGCCATTCGGCCGATGGAAGGACCGCATCAAAAAAGTGGCCAACGTACAGCCCGACCTGCGGATCTTCCTGAGCCCTACCGTAAAAAAGCTCAGCCAGATGGGCGACGACGTGCCTTTCGTTTTCCGCGATATGGGCGTAGCACCCGAATTTTTCGCGCCCTGCCCGGAAGGAGAAAAAACGTACGACCTGGTATACAGCGGCAACCTCGACGCCGAGCGCAGGCCCCGCACTTATATCCGCGCCCTGTACCGCCACTGGCCTGAGTGCCGCCTGCTGCTCCTGGGCAGTATCTCAGAAGGTCTTCGCAGCTGGCTGCGCCGCTACCCGCTCGCCCACGCGCAGGGGCGGGTGCCCTACTGGCAGGTGCCCGGTTATCTCTGCCAGGCCCGCTTCGGCCTGAATTTAATACCCGACGTGTACCCGCTCAACGTCCAGACCTCTACCAAACTCCTGGAATATTGTGCTGCCGGGCTGCCGGTGGCCAGCACGCCCTACGCCTGGCTCAGCGCTTTTGAGCGCGAAACCGGAGCCCGCTTTTTCATCCTCTCCAAAACGCTCGACAACCTTAAGCCCGAAGCCCTCGGGGCTTTCGGACACCGCCTACCCAGCCTGCAGGGCCGCACCTGGGATACGGTGATCACCCACTCGGGCATCCTCCGGCAGATAGGCGCCTTTTTTGGCGAGGCATTCCCTACCCTTCCGCCAGGCCCAGATACCCTTTAAAGAAACCCAGTATGCGCTCCGATGCCGTGCCGTCGCCGAACAGCGGCCGGGCCTGCGCCATGCGCTGGTACTGCCCGCCCCCATCCCACAAGGCAGCTACCCCTTCGGCGATCGCGCCGCGTTCCGTTCCCACCAGCTGTAAATTTCCCGAAACCAACGCTTCCTGCCTTTCCGTCGTATCGCGCACCAGGATGAGCGGCACGCCCAGTGTCGCCGCCTCTTCCTGAATGCCGCCGCTATCGGTGATGATGAGAAAAGACTGCTGCAACAACCATACGAAAAGCGCATAAGGCAAAGGAGGGATGAACCGCACCGGCCCCTGCCGGTAGGGCCCGATGGCCTGCTGAACGGCCGGGTTGGGGTGGGCGGGAAAGACGGCCAGCGCACTGTCGAGGCCGGCGATGGCCACCAGGGCCGCCAGTATCTCCTCCAGCTTCTCCGCCCGGTTTTCCCAGCGGTGGAAGGTGGCCGTTACTATTTTTTTACTGCCGTCGAGCGGAAAGCCCGCCAGCGCTTCGAACTGCCCGGCGTACGCGGCGGCGGCTCCGGCAGCCCGTTTGCTTATCTGCATCAAAGCATCTATACCCGTATTGCCGGTTACGAAGATGCGCCGCTCCGGCACGGCTTCCCGCAGCAGGTTCTCCCGGGCGCCGGCGGTAGGCGCAAAATGCAGGGTGGCCAGATCGGCGACCGCCTTGCGGTGCGCCTCTTCCGGGAAGGGCCCGCCCGGGCCGTTGGCCCGCAGGCCCGCTTCGACATGAGCAACGGGAATGCCGGCGTAAAAGCCGGCCAGGGCGGCGCAAAAAGTGGTAAGCGTATCGCCCTGCACGAAGATCCAGCCGGGGCGCGCCTGCCCGATCACGCCTTCCAGCACCTGCATCAGCAGCGCGCTCTTGCTGCTCAGCGTTTTCCCCGCCGTATCCAAAGTGATGTTATACTGCGGCCGGATGTCAAAAAGATCGAGCACCTCGCGTGCCAGGGCGCCGTGCTGCCCGCTAAGGCATACGGCAGGCTCGAAGGCCCCGTCGGACTGGAAGGCCCGGATCAGCGGCGCCAGCTTGATGGCCTCCGGCCGGGTACCGATGACGAACAGTACTTTAATCCTCTCCTTTTGCATAGAACGGCCGATTGAGCAGATCAAGAAATAAACCAGCGATGGGCCCGACGGTATAGGGCTGCAAACGAGCCTGTAGCTGCTCCGGGCTTTCCGTCGCAGCTTCCGGCTGTAAATCCTCCAGGTAACGATGGAACGAATCGGCAGCGCCGGGCGCTGTTACGTCGATATGCCGGATGTAGGGGTATGTTTCAAAAAAATCCCGAAAGGCATCCGCCGCATTATGCGACAGGTTGAGGATGGGCCGGCCTGCCGCCAGGTAGTCGACGCACTTGCTGGGCAGCTGGATAGCCGTTTGGTTCCCGATATTCACGAGCACATCCATCCGGCGCATGGCGGCCAGCGCTTCCACCTTCGGCAGCAGGCCGTGGAAGCGGAGGATGCTCTGTATGCCCTCGTGCCGCGCAAAGGCCGGCACGAACTCGCCACCTATCGCCCCGAAGAAGTGCATCCGGATCTTGCCGGACAACTGCGGAGCCCTGAGCAGGGCCTGCTCCAGCAGCTCCAGCAAGACATCCGGCTCGCGGATGCCGGTGTAAAAAGTGCCGAAATAGCCCAGGTTCAGATACGGCCCTTCCGGCTCCCAATGGTATTCTAAAGAACGCTCCCAGCTGAGCTCGTCGAAGAGCGGCGGCACGATGGCCATCCGGGGAAGGGCGCCGAACTGTTTTTCATACGCCTGCCGGGTGCTGCCCACCGTAGCGCTGAGGCTGTCAGCTGTGCGGAACACGGCCGCTTCCGCCCGGTAGTTGAGCCGACGGTACAGGGCGAAGTTGTTCTGGGGCTGGGCTTCGAGGATCGAAAAGGGGTCTTCCGAATCCGCCAGCCACCTGATCTGTGGGAAGCGCCGTTTACAGGCCAGCCCGATGAGATGCGCGGTGAAGGGGAAGCTGACGCTGATAATCGCCTCGACCTGCTGTGCCTGTATGGTTTGCTTTGCCTTTCTAAGGGCAGGGCCGTACCACAGGCAGCTGCCATCGGGCCAGTAGAGCTTCCGCCAGGTAGCGCTGACGGCCCGTTCCAGCGCCCGGCGCCAGCGGGAAGGCTCGCGCAACCCTTGTTCAGGCTCCGCTTCTCCCCGCCGCTTCGCCGCGCCCAGCAGGTTGTAGGCCCAGTCGAGCAAGGTGGCATGCCCCGCCCGGTGCACCCATACCCCGCGGATGGATTCCCCTGCTGGCAGGCCACTACGGCGGCTGCAGAGCACGTGCACCTCATGCCCCTGCCCGGCCCAATGCTCGGCAATAGCTGACCACCGGAAAACGTTGGGGTTGGCCGCCGGGTGGTATTGTGCTAGCAGGATCAGGATGCGCATCTCAGCTCATTTTTCGGTTATTCGAAACCCGTCGGAGGCCTTTTCTCCCCTGGGCTCCAGCCCCGGGTGGTAATGGCGCGGCAGGCAGGGCGGCTCCAGGCCGCCGCAGTAGTTGTCGGGGGCGATCTTCACATCTACAGGGCCTAATTCCAACAGCTGATAAGTGTCCGGATAATATACCATAGGCGGCTGCAGCCAACAGCTCCTCAGGGGCGGCATGCTGCCCGCCGATAGCAGAATGCCTCTGAATAGGCCCGCCGCCAGGATACAGGTAGCGAGGATGCTATATTTTTTGGCATGCCTTCCAATCCATGCCCGAAAAACGATAAGGGGCATCATTACGGCCAGAGTTAGCAACCACGGCCAGGCGAACCTCAGCGATGGAATACGCCAAAACCAGGCCAGCACAGAAGCCGACAGGCCGACTGCCAGCCAGGCAAGCGTGCGGTATTCGGGCCTTTCCAGCCAGGCTTTGCTGATAAAAAACCAGGACAGAAGGGCTACGGCCAGAGGAAAGCCAAGTATAGCGGCCTTGCCGGCCAGCTGCGCCCAGGTATCGTCGAACCAGGCGCCTATCCATAACCGGAATGGCGTTTCCGCCAAAGGGTAGTCGCTAAGATCCCGCAGTATTGCCGTTCGGGCATATTCGGAAACATACGTATACTGCCCTTTGGCGATTTCGGGCGGCACCTGCCAATCGACATTGAACCAGCCGGTAAAATACAGCGGATAGGCCAGATAACCGGAAAGGAAGACATTGTGAACAAGCCATGGAAGCACAACTATCCCCGCCAGGCCCATGGCACGGACAGGTATACCCCACCCGCTTTTGCCACGCCCAGGCCACAGCTGGGCCAGAGGAAGCCAGGCCAGTAACAGGATCGATGGCTTGTTGGTGGCCAAATAGGCAAAAAAGGCCCAGAAGAACAGCATTCCGCTATCTCTCTCAAAAAAGCGGCCCGCTTCCAAACGCCTGACAGCCCAGCAGAGCCAAAACAGGCCGCCAAATATGTTAAGGAAATCGGCATCAACCGCAGCCATGTAAATGCGCCACAGAAATACCAGCCCCGCCACCTGGATGGTATCTGAGATCAAAAACCGAAAATCCTGCTTTAGCAGCCGGCCGAAACCGAAAAGAAAACTGGCGCCGACGATAAGAAAGATCAAGGCGTTCAGGCGGTATACTCCCCCGGCCCTGAGCCATGGCATGCCGAACAGCGCATCGGCCGTATATTTGGCAGGGTTGAACCCCATGCGGTCTTCTATATTCGCAAGGCCTGGGGCCATGGGAAAATATTCTATCCACCGGATCAACGGCAAATGATAGGCCGCTTCGTCCTGTATCTGCGAACGGCCCGCCGCACTAGCCAGCGCGATGCCCAGCAGCAGTATAAAAAATAGCGCCGTCAGGTAATGAACAGATTTCCAATGTACCTTAAGATCAAGGGCATACTGCCTCCATCGCTCTTTTTCGAAGTAGGCCCAGCCGAGCCCAAGCCCCCCGAATACGGGTAGCATCCATGGGCCTACAGGCAGGAAGAAGTGCAGGACAGAAGTAAAGGCCGTCAGGCCCATCAGCCCCCAGAAAAAGGCTTCCGCAAACGACACCGTGCGGTTTTGCACCCCAAGCGTCCGCTGCAAAGCCCAAACTGCTCCGCATCCCCAACTTTGGGTAACCAGCAGGATAATCAACCAATGTACCAAGATGATCACCATAAGGCTTTCCTTTTTCCCGGCCGGCGTATTTTGATCACCGAAAACACATCGGGGTACAACATGATGAACAACCCGGCAAAAGCCAGTGCCGTTACCACCGCCGCTATCAGCGCATAGGGCCCCTTAGCCCATTCCAGCAACAAAGTGCCGGCCAAAACGAGAGGCGCTACGTGCACTGCAGGGCGGGCCAGCGCCCCAAAATAGGCTTTTGCCGGCATTTTCAACAGCGGGGCCAGGGCCGAAGCGAAAGAAAAACCGACAAGGGCCAGGTGGGCCAGCAGGATGGCCGCTACCGTGCCGCTGATCCCGAACGGCAACCCCAGCCAAATGGCAAGGGCCAATACGGGCAGATAGGCCAGGCTGATATACATCCAATGCCCGATGCGCCCGATGGCCGCCAGCAGCGAATCCAGCGGGTTGGTGATGCTGTTCAGCATCGCATAGAGGCATATCAGCCGGAAAAGGCCGGTATAGGGCGCCCCCTGCGGCCCGAAAAGCCAGCCGCTGAGCAGGGGCGCCAGGGCAAAACCCAGGCCGTAAGCCCAGTAGTTGATGGGCAACAGCTGGCCGATCATCTTCAGGTAAAAGCGCCGCAGGATGCCCTGCCGGTGCTGTATCCGGGCCATCGTGGGAAAGGCCACCCGCTCTACGAGCTCGCTCAGCAGGTTGGACGGCCGGATCAGCACCCGCTTCATCAGGTCGTAAATGCCCAAGGCCTCCATGCCCAGAAATTTGCCGACCAGGACGGTGTCGAGCTGCCCGACTGCATGGGAAACGAGGCGCTCGCCCGACTGGAAGCCGCCGAAGCGCAGAAAGGGGCGTAACCCGGCAGCCCTGAACTGCAGCGCTGGCCGGAAGGGGCTGAGCAGCACGATGCTTATGCCTTCGACCGTGTATCGGGCCAGCAGCGCCGCCGGCAATACATAAGCGCCGAAGCCGGCCAGGGCCAGCCATACGGCCAGCCCGAAGGACAACAGCGAGGCCAGCGCCTGCGCAAGGGCCAGCCTGGAAAAATCGAGCGCCTTCTGCAGCAACGCTCTGGAGGTAACGGAAGCTCCCAGCACGGCCAGGATCAGCCCGCTGAAAGCATACAGGCCACTCAAGGCCGGCGCCCGGAACAGCCACGCCATCAGCGGGCCGGCAAGGGCCATGAGCAGGGCCAGCGCCAGGCCGCCCAGCAGGTTGAGCCAGAACAGGGAGGTGAGCTGCGCAGCCGTTACCGACTGGTGGTGTATGATCGCCGAATGCAGGCTGCTCTGGATGAGCTGCATAAAAAGCGGCAGGACGAGGTTCACCAGGGCAAATAAAGCGAAGTCGGTACTGGACAACAGGCGGGCCATCACCAGCAACTGCACGAGCGCAACCACGGCGGCAAAGACGGAGCCCAGTAAGGACCATCGGATCCCTGTGGTAAAATCTCGGCGAATTGACATCGGATTCCTATCTTTTCCTGCTCAAAAAGCAATAGTTTTCCGGAAATTTAGAATTTTCGGGTAACTATTTAGCCCCCGCCGCTGCATAGGCCGGAACGCGGGCCTCTGGCCCGCACAGTACCGGAACGCGGGCCTCCGGCCCGCACAGTAGGCTGGAACGCGGCCTCCGGCCCGCACAGTAGGCTGGAACGCGGCCTCTGGCCCGCACAGTACCGGAACGCGGGCCTCTGGCCCGCACAGTAGGCCGGAACGCGGGCCTCTGGCCCGCACAATAGGCTGGAACGCGGCCTCTGGCCCGCACAGTACCGGAACGCGGGCCTCTGGCCCGCACAATAGGCCGGAACGCGGGCCTCTGGCCCGCACAGTAGGCTGGAACGCGGGCCTCTGGCCCGCGCAGTGGTATAAGAGCTTTTTAACATGGTAAGCGCAAAAGACCGATACGGCGAGCTTTGCCGGCAGCACTATATCCCGCTGTTCATGCAGGGGTGGTGGTACGACTGCGTGTGCGGCCCCGAACATTGGGGCGTAGCGCTGGCCTTCGATGAGAACGACAGGCCTACCGGCGCCATGCCGTATCACATACACCGGAAATGGGGCCTCACCATTCTGCGCATGCCCGAACTGACGCCCTTCAACGGGGCCTGGATCAACTACCCGCCCAATATCAAGCAGCATACCCGCTATTCATGGGAACGCAAGGTGCTGGAGCAGCTCATCGCGCAACTGCCGCCTTTCGACTACTTCGGACAGAATTTTTACTTCGGCTTTCCCGGCTGGCTGCCGTTTTTCTGGGCGGGCTTCCAGGAAACGACCCATTACTCCTATACCCTGAACCTGGAACGCGGCCCTGAAACCCTTTGGCGTAATCTGAAAGGCAACGCCCGCCGCAACATCATGAAAGCGGAACGGCAGCTAGCCATTTCGACAGAACCGGACGCCGCGCTGTTCTACCGGGCCAACCGGAAAACCTTCGAGCGGCAGGGGCTGCCCATGCCCCACTCTTTTGAAGTGTTCCGAAAGCTCGACACCGAGCTGCGCGGCAGAGGGCAAGGGCGCATGTACTTCGCCAGAGATGCAACAGGCAAGGTACACGCAGCCGTATACATCGTTTGGGATGAACACATGGCCGACGTGCTGCTGACCGGCTCCGACCCCAGGCTGCGGAAGAGCGCGGCCATCTACCTGCTCTACTGGCAGGCCATCCGGGATATGGCCGCCCTGGGCGTCCGCTGCTTCGATTTCGAAGGGGGCATGTTGCCCAACGTAGAGAACGTATATGCAGGGTTCGGGGCCACCCGCCAGCCCATACACATCGTTTATAAGGCCAGGAACAGATGGCTGGCCCTGCTGAGCCTTCTAACGAACCGCCCGTATCGCTAAATGCCTATGCCCACCACATCGACACAGCTGGTGCTAAACTGGCTGAAACGCAGTATTACCGTTCACGGTGGCTTCGGGTCCGCTGCATTTTACCAGCCGCTCAAAGGATGGTCGGCGCCCTATCCTGAAACGACAGGTTATATCATCGAAACGCTCTGGGATTATTACCACCTCAGCGGCGATGAAATGCTGAAGCGGCAGGCCATTACTTGTACAGACTGGCTGTGCAACATTCAACGGGAAGACGGCAGTTGGAATGGCGGGGTCAACGGAAGCTTACCGCCTATCGTTTTCGATACCGGCATGATCCTTTTCGGCTTGGCGCGGTCCTTTTCCGAGGCCGGTGATGAGCGGTACCTCGGCGCCCTCCGGCTTGCAGCGGCCTGGCTGTTACGCTTGCTGGACGATGACGGTTGCTGGCGCAAGGCGTCCTTCAGGCAGGGCTTTTCACCGTCATATTACAGTCGGGCCATCTGGGCCATAGCGCAAGCCAAAGATTGGCTGGATGATGAAAAAGCGGTAGCGGGCCAGCTGCGCCAGGCCCTTGCCTTTTACGCAAAACGCATCAGGGCGGATCACACTGTCACCGGTTGGGGGTTCGAACCTACTGGGCCTGCCTTTACCCATACCATCGCTTATACCCTTCGGGGGTTCCTCGAAGCATCGGCCCTGTTGACGGAAGGCAACCTCCTGGAACCGATGGAAGGCGCAGCCCGGCAGTTGATGCGCTCTTTCGAAAAAAAAGGCCGCCTGGCCGGCAGTTACGACGAAAACTGGCAGGGCGATTTCTCCTACACCTGCCTTACCGGCAACGCACAGCTAAGCGCCTTCTTTGCCCGCCTGAGTATGTTTACACAGAACGAAATTTACCTGCAATTCGCCCGCAGGCTCTTCGGAACAATAGCACATTTGCCTTGCCGCCTGCCCCACCCCGGCCTGCGGGGGGCTGTCGCCGGGCCGCGCCCGCTATGGGGGAAATACCACCCCTGGCAGTTCCCTAACTGGGCCGCCAAATTCTACCTGGATGCTGCTAAGGAAACAGGGAGCCTGTGAACGGGAACAGGAGAACACAGGTTGCTTCGTTCTTACAGGGTTAGCGTTACAGGACTACTGAGGGGTATATTTATAAATCCGGTACCCTGCTTTGGCCCCGAAGTAATGATAATTGCCGGTATCCAGCCCGAAAAATTCCAGTTCGGCGGGAGTATGGCTCGTGATAAGGTAGGGCGCCTTCCCTTCCTGAACCAGGCCGTAAAACGAGGAGTAGTCATAAACCTTGAGTGGATAAGCGCAACAGTAGACGATATCGTACTGCGGGAAAAGCACATTTTCATAAAAATAAAGCCTGATCAATGGCTCGTCTGTCAAAATATACGCCCCTTCCGGCAGGCCGAGTTCGTCTTTAACGTAACGCCGGGCCTCCGCAGCTGCGGCGAATTGGCCCTTATCCTGTTGGGTAAAAGGCGCGAAAAGGTTTTTATCCGACAGGTTGGCGATCAGCAGCAATAGGGCAAGGAGGAAGGAGAACGCCTTGAGGTGAAGGGAGGCGCCCCCCCTTTCCCGATAGAACAGGGGTGCTGCGATCAGCGTGAGGTTGACGAATTCGGTGAAATAACTTGGGGTCGAACCTGATTTAAGTCCTGTGATGTTCGCAAAAAAGAAAGTGCCCAGTAATGCCCACCCCAGAAACCTGCGAAGCCCACCGGCAGGTTTTATCCACAACCATACCGCCGCCATGAACAACCCAACGGCCATAGCAATGCCAAACCTGTGGTAACTCTGAGAAAAGATAAACTGATGGAACCAGTCGAGGTCTATCCCGTTCTGCAACCCCTTATAAGTATTGGCGATAAAAATGGCCGCGCTTTGCCCTTTGAGCAACAGGAACAGGAACACAAAGGCGCCAAGCATGATCACGGCGCCCTCGGCGGCTTTCCGCCGGCTCTTTTCAGCAAAGGCCAGATAGCCCAGCAACAGCGGGGGCAATACTATGCCGCTCTGTTTAGCAAAAACCACAAGCACCGACAGCCCGGCGGCCAGATAAAAGTACAGTCCGACACCTCGCCCTTCCCACCGCAGATGGGCCAGGAAACTGCCGATCGCTGCCAGGAAAAGAAAACTGTACAAGCTATCGGGCCGGCAGAACATATGCGGTTCGAAGCATATAAAGGCGAGCGCGCTGGCCGCCAGCGCTATCCGGGCTGGCGTATCCAGCACCCGAACCTGTATCCTGTACGCAAGAAAGAGCGTACACAGGCTAAGCCCTAAAGAGACAAACCTATTCAAGAGCATTACTTCGTAAGGGTGGCCTGGGTTTACGCCTGCCAGCCTGCCCACAAGCAGGCACAGATAATGGTACAATGGCGTCTTTTGCGTGATCGAAAAAGGCGGCAGGACAGGGTTCTCGTAAACGGGATACCCCGCCAACACCCGCTGTATGGTGTAAAGCTCATCGGGCTCAACGCCTCCCAGGTCTGGCCAGTAGGTGAAAGCCAGCGCAACCCGCAACCCCAATACAGCGCAAAACGCCAGCATGATGATCGCCACGGCCAGGCCCGAAAAAGGGAAACGGGCGGGGCTCAACCAGGCAGTTATGCTTTCAGGGCCTTTACTCATGTTAGCGCAGTATCACCATTTTGCCGAGGCCGTTCCTGAAATACCTGTCGGTATTGTTGTCATAAGCACCGAAATCGTGCCCTTCACTGTCGCGGGCGACAACCCGATACAGGTATACGCCATTGGCCAGCTTATCGCCATACTGGTCTCTGCCATCCCAGGCATAATCCGTGCGGTGGGTGCCTATCCTGAGCGGGCCGATCTCCTGTTCCGTGATCTCGCGAACGATGCGCCCTGATATGGTCATCACCTGTATATAGAAATACGCCGGCGGCTCGGAACCAGTCAGCGTATAGACGAATTGCGTGGAGGTGGAAAAAGGGTTGGGGTAATTAAAGACATTGGAAATCCTGGATTCCAGGATCACTTCAAAAGCAACTTTGTAATCATATAAGCCGGATTGGTTGCCACTGGCATCTTCGGCCTGTACGGTCAGTACATAACTGCCGCTCTGCAAGAACTGCGGCGTATATTCCAGGGTGGCCCGATTGGCGGATGCCCCGCTCCCTTGCCCGGCAGGAAAGAACCGGACAGCGGCGTCGTTAAACGATATGATCTTCAGTTCTTCATCGTCGGGGTACTGCAGGTATAACCGCAGCACCGAAGTATCTTCCAGTGTAAGGTAAGGGTTCTCGTCGTTAAGGCTTATGACAATAGTGGGGCGCGCCGAGACAATATCGCCGTCCATGATCCGCTGGCCATCGAAGGTCACGTCCAGAACGGGGTTGAGCCGGTCCTTCTGGACAAAGAAAGCGAGTTGGCCTATGTTGTTCGAATAGTCTGCCTCCGCCGGTTCTCTCCCCGGATTGAGCTCAAGCAGCAGGCTTGCCGCCCCTCCAAGCCCTTTGGTATCTATCGCCAGGTTCGCCACGAGCGTATCCTGGCCGGGCACCGGTGCGATGGGTAGTATGTATTCCCTGTTGTTGTTGCGGGAGTCAGTGATGGTATATTTTAACAGCGTGCTGTCCATCCCGTAGGGGGCCAGGTTGTAAACGGGCAGGCTTAGCAGCAGAAATTCCCCTTCCTGCACCGTATCCTTGAAGGCCGTCGGCGCCCGGCTGGGGTCTATCACAATATCGGGCAGTCCTTCGTAGTACACCCGAAAATAAGGCACCTGAGGGGACGACCTGAGCAGAGAATCTTCCGCTGTAAAAACGAGCTGCAGATAAGGGTAGGCCCCGGCATCGATCCAGGCCAGGCTGGTGTCTTTCACCGGGTTGGAAGAATGATAGAGGGTTTGAGTACTGGAATCCGGATTGATAGCCTGTATTTCCATTGCCCACTTATCCTGATTTTGTATCTCATCTACCTGCCATTCAACGGATGACCAGGCCCTGGCGGGCCCTATAATGGTTGAGCGCATATACCCCTTATTCCATATCCCTGTGATGTCAACGGTTTTCTCGATCGTCTCTCCTACCCCCACCAATCCTTCCGTAACCGGAAACGAGGGGCTGTCCTTTTTATAGAACAAAACGTAGGGGCCTGCCTCCGTCTCTGCCGTCTGGCGTATGAGCGTCGCTCCCTGTTCTTCCAGTACCTGAAAGAGGTTGGCGCCAAACTCCACAGAATCCTGCGCCCATTCTTCGGGTTCGTAATCCTTGTCGGGCTGCTGTATGGTGATCAGCGCCACATAATTGCCGGAAGGGACCGTATCCCTGAGGAAAGTGATGGCCCGCTGCCTCGCTTCAGGCGTCGTGGTGCGGAATGGGAATACGGCATAACCATATTCCAGGCCGAGGGTGCTGCCATAATTGCCAGGGGAAAAGTTGAACCAGGGGTTCCCTGTCAGAGAGTCCAGCACCATGACGTATATGCCTTGCTGTACATTGGTGCTGACATTCCAGTAAATAAACTCGAAAGGGTCGTTGTTGACATCGATGCGGGGAAGATTGGTGATGCCTTCACAGACCTTATTCCGTAGCCGAATGGACTTGATGTCATCCAGGAATTTCAGGCGTCGCGGGCCTTCGGGGATCTCCATATCCCGGAACCGGTTCTGCCGGAACTGAAAAAAGTGGGACTGGTTCCACCCTGGCTGGCTATCATTTAAGTACAGGAAGGAACTATTACTCCACTGGTACCCATATTGGTTGGTGCTATCGGGGCTGGCCCGCCAGTAATACACCGATGAATTGGACAAGCCCGCCTCCATAGGCCATTCCAGCACCCCACCTCTGCTGGTAAGTTCAAACCGTTCCAGTTCAGGACTGTTAAAATAGGCCGTTGTATCCAGTTCAAAGATATACTTCCGCTCAAGGTCAAAAAGGTTGGCCGTCGTGGCCCTCAATGTTGGACGGGCATCCTGCACAATGCCGAATTCAGGCGGCCATGCCGGCGCCGTACCATTGGAGAACACGAAAAAGGGCTGGCCCAGGTTGCCGAAGCCATCCAGCAGTTCGTTGTTCTGCTCTGCAACAGGGAACGGCCCTTCATCAACCTCATTTTCAACATCGATGCCGACCTGTATCCGGTTGGCCCCTTGCGCGCGTTTACCGGGGTTAGGTAGCTTGTAGCTCAGGGTGCGCTTGTATGCCGGAGCAGCGATCTCCTCCCGCTTATGAACGAAACGGGTGCCGTCGGGCAACTCCTGTTCCACTTCTACGATAAAACTGTCGGCCACCGCCTTGCCGATGTTGTACACGTCGAAATCTATCTGAAAACTATCCTGCTGAATATTGATCACTTCCGGTGAAAAATTCACGCCCCCCGGTTTGATAAGATAATCGGGGCTGGCATTCGGCGCGATGGCAATGGCAGGGTCTCCGTTCAGCAACATCTGCTGAATGAGGGATAACATGCTGGTGCTGGGAAGAACATCCAGATCCATTATGCTGGCTCGCAACACATCACCGATGCCCTGCCCATAGTTGTCGTTTCCCGTTTTGTTGTAAAACCTGCGGGCAAAGCTACTCAGGTCAGTGACGAACCCCAGGCCTATTGTGGCAAAAAAAGCTATAGCTCCCTTGCCCTCCTGAAAGACGAAATCCTCGCCCAGGCTCTTGACTGTACTGTGGATATCCCCGGACTGGCATCCCAGGGAGATCATGATGGGGTAACGCTCGTAGTTTTGATAGGTAGCAGGATTATCGAGGCTGAAATCAAAAGTTCCGGGGCTGGAATGCCCGAAAAACGTGACGATTGAAGCGCCGTCGTTGATCCGCTGTGTGATCTGCCCGGATTGAGCCTGCTGTATAGGGTCCGTGCTCGTTTTATAAAAAGAGTAGACATTAGCGCCGAACGAGCTGTTTCCCAGTATGTTCTCCATCTGGCCCAGAGCATTTTTGATAAAGCTCTGCTCGCTCGCCGTCCCCCCGCCCCCCAAATGCATCACCTCCTTTTTCCACGCCCTGCTCTCCTCATCCACTTCCCGGGCGTTGGCCTCGAAATCTTTTACCTTTTGCAGGTAGATGCGCACGTCATTGGCGTCGGAAGCCGCTATGCGCCCCAGGGGGATGACGGGCACACTGCTGCCCTGGCCGGCCATCAGCAGGTTGTCGGACCCCGGCGTACCAAAGGTCGGCAGGTAAAAGCTCTGGTTCTGGGGAGCTGCCAGCGCGCTGGCAGTCCTGACGGTGCTGTACTGCCGCCCTTTGCCGATGAGCAGCACGTACCGGGGATCCGGCCAGCGGCGCTTCGCGTAATGCCCGAAGTTCCTGATCCCGATCGGCGTGCGCTCCACGCCGTAGGCAAACTGGTCGTACAACTGCCCGATCTCGACGACGATGGCCTTGTAGCCGCCGCCCTCGGCCGAAGAGCGGTAATCCGCATACGCCTGCACCCAGTTGTTGCCCAGGCCGTCGTCGTACAGCCGCTGGTTGGAGATGATGATGTAACTGGCGTCTGCCCCGGAATAGTCGATAAAAGACACAGAGCTCAGGCTATCTACTTCCAATACGGCCCTCGACAGGACGAGCTGCCGCGCTCCGGCGGCGGCAGGAAGTTTCACCTTCCACAGGCCGCCTTCTTCCTGCGGCAGCAGGCGCTGGGCGTTCGACAGGTCGAGCAGCACCGCAGGCTGGCTGCCGCCAACGCCGGCCAGCTCCAGGTAGCGCGCGCCGCTGCCGGCGGGAAGGCCGAGGCGGGCGAACGTGGCGTTGCTCATGCTGAATTGGCGCGGATAGCGCAGGCTGGCCCCGGCGACGGAATATCTGTCGTTGTTATTCAGGCCGTTAACTTTTACGTTCACCGCCGTTCCCAGGCTGGCTGCCGCCATGGGAAAGTCGTATAGATGCAGCCTGGAACCGGTATATTCTTCTTCCGCCAGCAGCTGGTTGTTGATGTTCACCTGCAGGTGGTGGCCGGCGGCATTACTATTGGAAAGGATACGCAGATGCAGGCTGCCTTCCGGCCCGGCAGCATAAACGCCCGGGCATGATACGTTGAACTCATGCGCCGTGTTCTGGTTACGCCCAAAGCCGTCGCCATCAAAGGCCGAAAGGCTGATGTTTTCGCCGGCAACGCGGTATGTTCTTTTATTAAGCCCGTTGAAAAATACCTGCACCGCTTCCGCCCAGTACCAGTCTTCCTTAGCCGGCAGGTTCGTCAGTTCGTTCGCTACCTGTTCAAAGCGCTGGGTAGGCGCGCCGGGGCTCACCCAGGTGAGGAAGTAGGCGCTGGTATCGGTAAACAGGCTGTACCAGGGGTTCAACGGCTCGTTGTCGGGGCCTTCGAAAAGGTAGCGGTCCAGCTCCGAGCGGTTCTGGCTGCCGTAAAATTCCAGGTAGTCGCCATCGGCAAGCGTACCGGCTGTGCTGGTGTACAGGGGCTGCTCCTGTCCCATCCACCAGAGCTGGTACTGCCCGGCGCTGAGGGTGCTCACCGGAATGCCGGCGCCGGCCAGCGCCGCATAAGGGATGCGGTAGACGCCATCGGCAGCCACAGCGATCTTAAAATACTGCTGATCGTAGCGGATCCACTCGTTGCCATAAAGGGTATCCGCGCCGTTCCACATCTGAGCTTGGGCAAGGGAAAAGGCAAAGATCAACAGGATGGTGCTCAAAGCCAGGCGCCTCATAGTGCGAATCGATTTAGTCCGGGATTATTTCAAAGCCATAAAGATAGGCATCTCCGGGGCTATTGTAAATAGGGCGGAGCTATTCTCAGCTCCATTTGAAGGCCCGCCCCCACATAAGAGCTTGTTTGGAGGCCGCTTTTGATAGCGAAAAGCGGCAATTTTTTGGTGAGACAAGGCGTCTTTTTGAAGAGCGCACCCATAGTACGGCCAAAAAAAGCAACGCAGTATCCCCGAAAAAGTGGCCTTTGCAGCTCAAAGGGTGGCCTCCAAACAAGCCTAAGCAAAGGATTTAACCGGAAAATCCTAAATTTGCTCTCCCTGGCCAGCATTCCACAATCAGCATCCAATGAGACCTCACTTTTTACCTGTCCTCGTTTTCTTTTTCCTGGCCTGCCTGGCCTTGCCGGCCGGAGCTCAGGATCTTAGCCTCTTTGAAAAGCGGCAGTTCCAGTCGGCCGATGGGGCGGTGCTGCCCTACCGCATCCTTTACCCGAAAAAATATAACCGCAGCAAAAAATACCCGCTGGTCCTGTTCCTGCACGCCGCCGGCGAACGTGGGACGGATAATGAAGCGCAGCTGGCCTACGGCGCTTCCCTGTTCCTCGATTCCCTCAACCGCAGCAAGTTTCCCGCCATCGTCGTTTTTCCGCAATGCGCGCCGGATGAATACTGGACGGAGCTGACACCCGATGGCAAAAGCTGGAAGTTTCCCTTCAACGCTTCTCCCCCACCCTCTTTGCGGCGCACTATCGCCCTGCTTGGGCGCCTGCAACAGGGCGAAGCAGTCGACCCGCAACGTATCTATCTCATGGGTATCTCCATGGGAGGTTTCGCCGTGTTCGACCTGATGGCGCGTTTCCCCGAGCTGTTTGCCGCCGGGGTCACCGTTGCTGGCGGCGGTTCTCCCTTGCTGGCGCCGCTATACGCCGGCCATACCAGCTTGTGGGCTTTCCATGGCGCCAAAGACGATGTGGTGCCGCCGGCGCTCTCCCGCCAGGTATGTGAATCGCTGATGCGCCAGGGCGCCGACGTGAAATACACCGAATACCCCGATGTGAAACACGAAAGCTGGAAACCTGCGCTGGCCGAAGCTGCCCTGCTGCCCTGGTTGTTCTCCCGGAAACTGAATGACGAGCGGCGCTATCAGCGCACCTGCTTCGGCCAGGCTAACAAGAATACCTATACCTATGCCACTAAAAACGGAGAAGCGCTGGCACTCGATGTATACCGCCCTGCAGGCGATACCGTCCGGAGCAGGCCCACGGTCTTATACGTGCACGGTGGCGGTTTCTCCGGCGGGCGGCGCGACGAGCCCCAGCATGCGGCCTTTGCCGAACAGCTGGCCCGCATGGGTTATGTCGTCGTTTGCATGTCGTACCGGCTTACGATGAAAGGGCAGTCCTTCGGCTGCGACCAACCCGCCGCCAATAAGATACGCACCTTCCAGGCCTCCGTAGAAGACATCCGTGACGCGACCAACTACCTGCTCAACAACCGCGGCAAGCTGGGCATCAACCAGAACCAGCTGGTGCTGGCCGGCAGCAGCGCCGGAGCCGAAGCCGTGCTCCATGCCGCCTACTGGCGCGATAGCAACCTGCTGCCCACCAGCCCCAAACTGCCTGCGGATTTCCGCTATGCCGGCGTCATCAGCATGGCCGGCGCTATCGTGGATACCAGCCTCATCTCCCGCCGGCGCGCCATCCCAACCATGCTCTTCCACGGCACCTGCGACCCCCTGGTGCCCTTCGCCGCCGCTCCACACCACTACTGCCAGGAAACGGACCCCGGCTACCTGCCGCTCTTCGGCGGGTATACCATTGCTCAGCGCCTGCGTAGCATAGGCATGCCCTACTTCCTGCTCACCGCCTGTTACGGCCAGCACGAATGGAATAGCATCCCACTGTCCGATTTCGTAGGTGAGATCACCAATTTCCTGTACGAAGATGTCTACCTGGGAAGGTTTCGGCAGATCATGGTCCGCCACACCCAGACAGGGAACTGCACCGACGGCTCCCTCCCCCTGGAATGCGAACCACGCCCTTAACATAGATTCTCTCGCCCAACGGGCGTTCACATCTATCCCACGGCGGGCAACGCCCGTGAAACACCCATAGATTCTCTCGCCCAACGGGCGTTCACATCTATCCCACGGCGGGCAACGCCCGTGAAACACCCATAGATTCTCTCGCCCAACGGGCGTTCACATCTATCCCACGGCGGGCAACGCCCGTGAAACACCCATAGATTCTCTCGCCCAACGGGCGTTCACATCTATCCCACGGCGGGCAACGCCCGTGAAACACCCATAGATTCTCTCGCCCAACGGGCGTTCACATCTATCCCACGGGCAACGCCCGTGAAACACCCATAGATTCTCTCGCCCAACGGGCGTTCACATCTATCCCACGGGCAACGCCCGTGAAACACCCATAGATTCTCTCGCCCAACGGGCGTTCACATCTATCCCACGGGCAACGCCCGTGGTGTACTACTCATACACAACACTTCACTGCATCGCAACCAGTGCCTCGAGCTTCTCCTGCAAAAATTCGTCGGAAGAATCGATGAGGATCTCCATCCAGACCGGATAGTGGTCCGACACCTGGTAACGGCGCCAGTAGCGTTCAAAATAAGACTTAAAGTCGCTTTCATCGACAAGCGAGGAGGGGTCGCCCTTGTGCTTGAGCATGTAGGATTTGTATAGCGCATAATCTTCTTCGCGATATACGGATTCGAAGAATTTCAGCACCCCGCCCCGCCCGTCTCCGGGCACCTGGAAATAGCGGTTCTCGCGGAAGTAGAGCTTGTCGTAAGCCTGGGTGCCGGATACGTTGGTAGGTTTACCTGCCAATGCGCTGAGCTCTTTGAATCCGAAATTCAGCAGCAGGCCCGCCATCTCCTGGTTCGACGGGTCGGAATACAGGTTGAAATCCCCCATCAGCATGAGGTTTTCGGTCCAGAGGCTCTTCTTGCGCAGCTTCTCCTGAAGTACCCGGACCAGCGCTTCTATCTCCTGCCGGCGAACATTCTGGGCTGCCTCGGAGTTGTCGGGATTGAGGTGGACGTTTATGATGGCGAAGGTTTTCCACCCGGCCGTAAAACCGGTAATATAGGGCGTTCGCTTCAACTGCTTCAGCGATCTGTTGCCCGTCAGCTCGTCCCACAGGACGATCTCGCCGGCCAGGCCCGAGAACTCCACGCGCCGTTTGTCAAAAACGAAGGCAAAACGTTCGGAGTTGCCGGCAACGCCTTCGGTAATGTCGTTGATGAGATACCCCCAGTTGTCGCCGAGCAGCCGCATGAGGATCTGAAGGTCCTTCAGGGTATTCTTTACCTCCTGAATAGCGACGAGGTCAAACTTGCTGATGATCTCTGCAATATAAAAGTAGGATTCCGGGATACGCTCCTGAAGCTGGCCGAATTCCTTGATATTCCAACTGGCGATGAGCAGGTTCTGGTCACTGCGCTTGCGTGCTATTGTCTGATCCAGGTAGGGGCGGAGACGCAGCAGGTTCTGGATGATATTGGCCCGCTCTGCGTCAGTCATGTCCGGGAAGATGAGGCCGAACTCCTGTTTGCGCAGGTCCTCGGCAGGCCTTAGGTCGTTGTACCAGGGCATGGTTTGGTTTTTTGATTGTTATGGATTAAGGTTTCACGATGCTTGTCACAAAGCATATATGTATAACGTTTTTCTCCATTTTTAGATGCGCCGCCTGCCCTGTCAAAGATCACTTTACCAGCTTCGAGGCCCTGCCCTTACTCCAACAGGTTGATCTCCGTAGCGATGTCCTGCCCTGTCTCTTCATTTTTGCCGACCCGGAAAGTGACCCTGTCGCCGATGAGCAGGTCGTTGAAATCGGCATTTTCCAGCTCTGAATAATGGAAAAAGAGGTTGTTAGGCGGATATTGAATAAAGCCATAGCCCTCTTTCAGGGAAAGGATGGTGCTGGTTTTTACGCCGTTTTCCTTCTTGCCGGCAGTTGCAGGAGGGTTATGGCCGCTTCCGGAATCGTTGCCTGGCTCACGGGCCGAACGGGGAACGAACAGGCTGTCGGCCAGAAAAGAATCCTGGGCGGTGCGGCTGTCGATCAGCTCGTGCATGGCGAGGGGGTATACCGCTTCTTCCAGCAGGTCCTGCGAAGTACGCGTTGCACGGTTATTGCCAAAATCATCAATGAACTCAAAATCCCATGCCAGTACCATAACGCGGATGCCCAGCGAGTTCAGCTTTCGGATCAGCGGCACGTAATCGCCATCGGAGGCGATGAGCACTACTACGTCGAAGCGCTTGTAGAACGCGAGCTCGAAGGCTTCCAGCGCCAGCCATACATCGACGCCTTTTTCCGTTTTTCGGCCGGAAAAAGTGCGCAGCGGCAGGTAATGTGTCGTGACGCCTTCCGACATCAGGATGTCCTCAAATACCCGTTCGTAATATAGCTGGTTCACCTTGTTGCTGGCTTCCGAAGCGCTCAGCCGCCCTCGAAAGTAATGCGCGTCAACGATCTGGCACAGGCGTAACTCCAAAGCCTGGCCTTCCAGCTCCGCCACCTTGTGCCGGATAAAATTGTGCAGGCCCTTGATGCTGATGCGGCACTTGCGCTCGTGCACGTAATTGTAGTAATTGCTGACGTGATAAAAATAATTGCCGTCGTAGAATACGGCTATCTTTGTTAAGGGAAGATTACTGCTCATTATGCTTGATTGCCCATTTTTATCGGGCTGCAAAGTTACGAAATTAATCAGAGCTCACTCCTCTATCCGCAACACCTTGGCGCCTCTGATCTTTTGTGTTTTTAACCCATACAACGCCTGATTAGCCTCCTCAAGCCTGTATTCCTGGTATTCCGGCCGTATGGAGGCCTCTGCCGCCAGCTGAAGGAACTCCCGGACGTCCTGCCGGGTGACATTGGCCACGCTCTTGACCTCTTTCTCCAGCCACAGCTGCTCCGGGTAGTCGAGGCCCTGAAGCAGGCCCTTGTCCGTATCTTCCTTTCGTATGGCATTGATGACCAGCCGCCCTCCCGCTTTGAGGGCTTTCAAAGCTTCTACAACGGGCTTCCATACGGGAGTGGTATCGATGATGGCGTCCAGCTTTTCCGGCGGGTTCTCGGCGGTGTCGCCCACCCACGTAGCGCCCAGGCTCATGGCAAAAGACCGTTCATCCGGGCTTCGGGCAAAGACGTAAACCCTGGAATCGGGGTATTTGTGTCGCACCATTTTCAGCACCAGATGCCCCGAGCCCCCAAAGCCCGTAAGGCCCAGCGACTGCCCGTTCTTTAGATTGGCCAGGCGGACAGACCGGTAGCCTATGGCGCCGGCGCATAACAACGGCGCCGCCTCTGCCGACCCCAGTACGGAGGGAATGGGATGGGCAAAGGCCTCGGGCACGGCCATATACTCGGCATAACCGCCATTGGCGTCGCGGCCGGTGGCGCGAAACGACGCACAGAGATTCTCCCGGCCGCTCAGGCAATATTCGCATTCGCCACAGGCTGAGAATATCCAGGCTACGCCTACCCGTGCGCCCACCTGCAACAAATGGCAGCCCTTACCCAACTCTTCCACTATGCCTATAGCCTGATGCCCGGGCACAATCGGCAAATACGGCGGCGGCGTACGCCCCTCGATCTCGTCGAGCTCGGTATGGCAAACCCCACAGACACGGACACGGGCCAACACCTCCCCTCTGCCGGGCCGGGGGATGGGCAAGTCGGCAATCTCCAGCGGTTCAGGGTTTTCAAGTATGTTCGTAAGCCGGGAAAGGATCATGGCTCTCATGATTTTTTGTTTTTGAGGAAGATAAGAAAGCTCCCGCCAAAAAGCAACGCCGGCCTGCGTTTCCGCCACCTCCTCACTATCACGCGCCAGTTGCTTAGCCGAAAACAAACGGATACTAACGGATACTAACGGCATTAACCGTTTATTCTCCGGCTTTTGGCTGCCCCTGCCCGCATCTTTGTACCATCCGCCGGTGGAAAAGGCCCGAAGCCCGGGTTTCATTGACAACCTAATACATTCTAACCTACAAAGCCTTTAGTTATGAACAACTTACGAAACAAGGTCCAACTGATCGGGCATCTTGGTAAAGATGTGGAGTACAAAGCACTGGAGAACGGCAATGCCATCGCCCGGGCAACCATCTCAACCAGAGAGATATATACGAATGCCGATGGCAAAAAAGTGATCGACGTGCAATGGCACAACCTCGTTGGCTGGGGGCCAATCGCAGAGATCATGTCCGTCCTGCTTCGCAAAGGCCACGCAGTGGCCGTGCAGGGCAAGCTGGCACACCGCACTTATGAAGGAAAAGACGGCCAAAAACGCCGTATCTCGGAAGTCGTCGTACACGAATTTATTCCCTTAACCTGATAATGCCCGCTGAGGCTCATCCAAAACCTAATTATCATGAATCAGATCAAGAATTGTGTTACCCTTATCGGCCACCTGGGCCAGGACCCCAGGTTCATCACTACGCAAAGCGGCCGCAGCATGCTCAACCTGTCGCTGGCCACCAATGATACCTATCGCAACCAGCAGGGTGAACGCGTCACCACCACCGAATGGCACCGCTGTATCGCTTGGGGCAAGCTGGCAGAGTGGATGAATAACGTATGTAAAAAAGGCGGGCAGATTGCCATCAGAGGTAAACTGACCTACAACAGTTACGAAGATAAAGAAGGTATTCGGCGCAACATCCCCGCCATTATCATCTCCGAATTTACGCTCTTTAACAAAGAAAACCGTACCCCGTAGCCTGTAACCAGCCAGGGTGACGGGGTGAGGGGGTGACTCGGTGAGGGGGTGATGAGGTGATTCCTGGGCTAAAACCTGAAACCTGCCAGGGCGACTTGGAGACTTGGTGATCCAATGAGTAAGCCCGTTCAAGTTGGGTTTAGTAGCGCCCGGCCACTCCCTGAAGCCTTGTGTCTGCTTTTTGTGAGGAGCCGGAGCGCTGCTTTTTCAACTTCGGAATTTCTGGCTAACTTCGCAGCTGATCAAGTTAGCTGCCCCATGCAAATCATAGAAGTAAAGGACAGGAAAAGCTGGAAGCTGTTCCACCAGGTGCCCCACCAGATCTACAAAGACGACCCCAACTGGATTTGCCCGCTGGAAAAAGATGTGGAGTCGACATTCAACCCCAAGCTGAATAAGGCTTTTGCAGATGGGGAGGCCGTGTGTTATGTGCTCCGCGAAGAAGACGGCCGCCTGCTGGGGCGCATCGCGGCTTTCCTCGACTACGAGCGGAATAAAACACAGCCCCATCCCCTCGGAGGCATCGGTTTTTTTGAATGTGTACCCGATCAGGCCTGTGCTTTTGTTATGTTTGAAAAGGCCGAAGCCTGGCTAAGGGAAAAAGGGGCCAGGGTAATCGAAGGGCCGGTTAATTTTGGCGAACGCGACAAGTATTGGGGGTTACTGGTAAAAGGGTTTTATCCGCCACTGTTCCAGGAAAATTACAACCCGCCCTACTACCGGGCGTTCTTCGAGGATTGGGGCTTTATCCCCTTCGAACAGATCATCACCTTCAAAGGAGATACCAGCAATATTCCCGTCGAACGCCTGGGGCGCGTTGCCCAGCGGCTGCGGGAGCGCTACGACCTGAAAACCGAAGCGCTGGATTACGCGAACCTGGATAAATACACCCGCGATTTTTGCGAGGCCTACAATGCTTCTTTCAACCAGTTCGGCCACTTCAAGCCCATGGAGCCTGAACAGGTGGCCTCTATCCTGATGGAAGCCAGGTCCGTAGCTGACCCCAACATTATGGCCATGGCCTATTACGAAGGTAAACCGGCCGGCTTCTGCGCTTTTTTTCCGGACATCAACCCCCTGCTGAAACAGGCAAAGGGCAAGCTCAACTGGCGCACCATTCCGTTTTTCCTGCTGCGCAGAGCCCTGAAGAAAACGTATAGCGCCAGGGGTATGGGCTTCGGCGTCCACCCCGACTACCGCAGCAAGGGTATCTTTGCCGTGCTGGTCGAATTCATGGCCCGCCCCCGGAACCGCAAGCGCTACCCGCTGATGTACCTTACGACGATTCGCGCCCATAACAAAGATGCTATCAGCGCCTACGAAAACCTCATCATCGAGATCGACCGCGTCCACCTGGCTTACCGCAAGCCACTGGAAAAAGGAATTGTGATCGAACCTTTCGAATTTATGGTGGATGTGTAAGCGCTTGTTTGCCAACTTTAACTTCTAACTTATAAGAGCTTGAATAATGAAAATAGCGATCATTGGCTCAGGAAACGTAGGCGGCGCTTTGGCACTGCAATGGATAAAAGCCGGACATCAGGTGCTGGCCGGCGCCAGGTTTCCTTTGAGTGAAAAAAATGCGAAGCTCGCTGAAAGGATCGGGGCTGATAAGTTCGTAAGTATTGCCGAAGCCGTCCGGCAATCTGATGTAGCGCTACTCGCTACGCCCCCGGCAATAATCCTGGATCTCATCGAGCAGCTTGGCAGCATGCCGGGTAAAATCCTGATCGACGCGACAAATGCCGTGCGTCAGAAACCAGATCCCTATGAAACGGCCTACCATGCATTGGCCGATAGGACACAGGCCAAAGTGGTTAAATGTTTCAATACGACGGGTTTTGAGAATATGCTCAACCCCGTTTACGACGGCCAGGCCATCGACATGTTTATGGCCGGCGACAATGATGATGCCAAAGCTGCAGCCCGCCAGCTCGCCCTCGACGCCGGCTTCGGCACTTGCTGGGACTTCGGCAAAGCCGATAAAGTTGCTCTGCTGGAACAATTGGCGCTGTCCTGGATAAACCTCGCCATTATGCAGGGCCACGGCCGGAATATAGCGTTCCGAGTCATCAGGCGCCATTAACCACATACCCCCCCCTCTCGCCCAACGGGCGAACACATCTATCCCACGGGCAACGCAGTGATACACTCATTGATCCTCTCGCCCAACGGCGAACACATCTATCCCACGGGCAACGCAGTGATACACTCATTGATCCTCTCGCCCAACGGGCGAACACATCTATCCCACGGGCAACGCAGTGATACACTCATTGATCCTCTCGCCCAACGGGCGAACACATCTATCCACGGGCAACGCAGTGATACAATTGATCCTCTCGCCCAACGGGCGGCATCTATCCACGGGCAACGCAGTGATACACTCATTGATCCTCTCGCCCAACGGGCGAACACATCTATCCCACGGGCAACGCAGTGATACACTCATTGATCCTCTCGCCCAACGGGCGAACACATCTATCCCACGGGCAACGCAGTGATACACTCATTGATCCTCCTCGCCCAACGGGCGAACACATCTATCCCACGGGCAACGCAGTGATACACTATTGATCCTCTCGCCCAACGGGCGAACACATCTATCCCACGGGCAACGCAGTGATACACTCATTGATCCTCTCGCCCAACGGGCGAACACATCTATCCCACGGGCAACGCAGTGATACACTCATTGATCCTCTCGCCCAACGGGCGAACACATCTATCCCACGGGCAACGCAGTGATACACTCATTGATCCTCTCGCCCAACGGGCGAACACATCTATCCCACGGGCAACGCAGTGATACACTCATTGATCCTCTCGCCCAACGGGCGAACACATCTATCCCACGGGCAACGCAGTGATACACTCATTGATCCTCTCGCCCAACGGGCGAACACATCTATCCCACGGGCAACGCCCGTGGACTAACTATCATCAACGATTACTTCCTGTTACGGATATCCTCCAGATACCTCTCCAGCTCGATCTCATCATAGATGAGAACCTCACGGGCTTTGCTACCTTCGCTGGGGCCGACAACGCCCAGCGCTTCCAGCTGGTCCATGATGCGGCCGGCGCGGTTGTAGCCTAGCTTCAGGCGGCGCTGGATCATAGAGGTGGAGCCGTGCTGGCTCTGAACGATAAGGCGGGCAGCATCCTCGACCATTTCGTCGAGGTCGGCATAGGTTAGGCCCTGAGCACCGGAGATCTCCTGGTCATCGCCGTGAAATTCGGGCAGGAAGTAGGGCTCGGGATAACCAGGTTGCTGGGCAATGAAATTGACGACGCGCTCAACTTCAGGTGTATCGACGTATGCGCCCTGTAGGCGGATCATCTCTCCGCCGATCGAAAGCAGCATATCACCCTGCCCGATCAGCTGGTCGGCGCCGCCGGCATCCAGGATGGTGCGGGAGTCCACCTTGGAAGCCACTTTGTATGCAATGCGGACGGGGAAGTTGGCCTTGATCACGCCGGTGATGATGTTGACAGAAGGGCGCTGCGTGGCAATGATCAGGTGGATGCCGACAGCCCGCGCCAGCTGCGCCAGGCGGCCGATAGGCAACTCTACTTCCTTGCCGGCCGTCATGATCATATCGGCGAATTCATCGATAACCAACACGATAAAGGGCAGAAAACGGTGCCCTTTATGCGGGTTGAGCCGCCGTTGTACAAACTTCTCGTTGTATTCACGGATGTTTCGCGCAGAAGCTTTTTTCAGCAGGTCGTAACGCTGGTCCATCTCGATACAAAGCGAGTTCAGCGTATGAATGACACGGCTGGTCTCCGTCGTAATAGGTTCTTCCTGCTCCGGAAGGAACGACAGGAAGTGGCTCTCCAGCTTGCTATAGGGGAATAACTCCACTTTCTTTGGGTCGACGAGCACCAGTTTGATCTGCGAAGGGTGCTTCTTGTAGAGCAGGGACATCAGGATGGCGTTTATACCCACCGACTTACCCTGGCCGGTGGCCCCGGCGACAAGCAGGTGCGGCATCTTGGCCAGGTCGGCCACGAACACTTCGTTGGAGATCGTTTTGCCCAAGCCGATGGGCAGGTCCATCTTGGCCCGCTTGAATTTCTCGTGCATCAGCACTTCACGCATCGAGACGACCTGCTTGCGCTTGTTGGGCACCTCGATGCCGATCGTCCCTTTGCCGGGAATAGGCGCTATAATGCGGATGCCAAGGGCAGCCAGGCTCAGCGCAATGTCGTCTTCCAGGTTCTTGATCCTGGAAATGCGCACGCCAGGGGCGGGCACGATCTCGTAAAGGGTTACCGTCGGGCCGATGGTCGCCCGTATTTTAGTGATCTCGATCTTGTAGTTGAGCAGGGTCTCGATGATCTGGTCCTTGTTGGCCTCCAGCTCGGCCCGGTCCACCTCGACGCGCTGGTCGGAATAATCCTCCAACAGGGGAAGCACGGGATATTCGTAAGAGGACAGCTCCAGGGTGGGGTCGTAGGGCTCGCTATGGTCGGCATTCTCCTCCTGGAAAGGCATGAGTTCGGGAGGAGTGAAAGGGCTGGAAGGGCCGCTCTCGGAAGGCATATCACTGGGCAAAGGCTGCTGGATCTCCAGCTCCGTCTCGCCGGGCCGGCTGACATCCATACGCTGGCCGGTGCGCTCTTCCGACAGGGTGAAGGATAGCTGAGACGGTTTCGCGCCAGGTTTTCCCGGCGGGTTCACTGCAGGCTCATCCTCTTCCATTTCACCGCGCTCGCCGGGGCGCAACGACGCCACAGCTTCACGACGGGCAGCTTCCTGCCGGCGGCCCGGCAGCCGGCCGGTCAACCAATCCGTCAGGTAGGCCCTGGCATCACGGTATGCGCCCTGCACCGTCATATCGTTGAAGTTGGGGTTGATGTTCCAGACGACGACGCCGAAGATGAGGAAGAAGAACATCACGATAAGGCCCAGGGTGCCCACAAAGCTGGACAGCCAGTCGCTGACCGCCCGGCCAAATGCACCGCCCCAGGGAAATTCAGCGCCCCGGGCAATGAGCCCCAAAAAGATGGACGACATGGCCAGCGCCAGCAACCATAACCGGAACTTCGGCCAATACTTTCGCAGAGACACCCGGCGGATAAGCCCCTGCCCCGCTACGGCAAGGATGGCGATAAGGATATAGGAAGGCAGGCCAAAACCCCAGTAGAAGAACATGTTGGAAACAATAGCGCCCAACCGGCCCAGCCAGTTGGCCATTTCGTAGTTGCCCAGCAACAAGCTCCAGGAGAACTGCAGCACGTCGCTCTGGTCAACCTTCCACGTGAATAGATAGGAAGTAAAGGCAATGGCCAGGTATAAGGCCACAAACAGGA
Organism: Lewinellaceae bacterium; assembly: GCA_020636255.1. GTDB lineage: Bacteria > Bacteroidota > Bacteroidia > Chitinophagales > Saprospiraceae > JACJYE01. The sequence goes on along the minus strand of JACJYE010000013.1, from coordinate 36,859 downwards.
ATAGGATGCCTATGAGTTTGGGCACTCGTTCATCGTTAATCCCGAGTTTTAGCCTCAGTTGCCCTGTTTTCTTCCTCTTTTTCTCAGCCATTCTTGTGTTTCTGACTACTGGATCGCCTACAAAAATAGACATTAATTGCGTTTATTACAGTATATCACCGCTAATGTTATACACACCTGTCAACAATGCGATGGCCATTTAATCACTAATTTGATGGCCACCCAGGCCATAACCCGCCAAAGGGCCCGCATCCGCAATCTTTTTTTCCGCCTGGCATGCTATAATACCCTACCTTGATTTACTTTTGTGAGTTTATTCCATTATCAATTACCCGGCCCGGGAATGGGCGTTTTTTTTTCATTAACCCGACTGGACATCAATGGCCCAGCAAGCAATTATCGAACCTTCAAATCCGTTGGCTATGCTATCACTCCTACCGGCAGATAGAAGAAGCAAACTGGATCGTTATGCCTTCGCTCAGGAGTATCTGAAACCGGGTATACCCGTCATTTTTACTGACCTGATGGACCCTTGGCCTGCAAAGGAAAAATGGACGATCGATTTCTTTAAAACGGTTTATGGCAATCTGATGGTCCCCGTTTTTTCCGACAACGTCTCCAAACCCGGGAAAAACTACATGGAGCCCGATATGGTCATCCCGCTTTCCGAATTCCTGGAACAGCTGGAACAGGGGCCTACCAACCTGCGGCTCTTCCTGTTCAACATCTTCAGGCATGCCCCCGAACTGTGCAACGACTACTCCATCCCGACGATCATGGATGGCTTTATCCGGGATTTCCCCTTTATGTTCTTCGGCGGCGAAGGCTCTAAGGTCGCCCTGCACTACGACATCGACCTCTCGCACGTCTTCCTCAACCAGTTCCACGGCAGGAAACGCGTCGTGCTCTTTCCTCCCGAACAGTCCAAAAAATTGTACCAGCACCCCTTCACGGTGGCCAGCTATATCGACGTCAATCAGCCCGATTACAAACAGTTTCCCGCCTTGCGCAACGCCCACGGGTTCGAATGTATCCTCCACCCTGGCGAAACCCTGTTCATTCCCAGCGGGTACTGGCATTATATCGAATATACGGACGGCGGGTACTCCATATCCCTTCGCGCTAATGAATCATACACACGCCGGGCCCGCGGCCTGATCAATATCGCCAAACACTACGTGGTTGATAAAAGCATGAACAGGATCATGGGCCAGGAATGGCGCCGGATCAAAGAGAATATGGCGCGCCGGCGCGCCGGAGTAACGGCTGTGTAGTAACACCTGAACCTATGGCTTTCACAACAGAACAAATAGAAGCCTTTCGCCGCGATACGCCCGGCGCAGGCCGGCTGATCCATTTTAATAATGCCGGCGCCGCCCTCATGCCGCTCCCCGTCATGGAGGCCATGCAGCAGCACCTCGCCCTGGAAATGGAGATGGGAGGCTACGAAGCAGCGGCCCATGCCCGGCGCAGCATCAACGGCTTTTACCAGGCCGTTGCTACACTGCTCAATGCAGCGCCGGAACATATCGCTTTTGCCGGCTCGGCCACCGATGCCTACAACCGGGCCCTCTCGGCCATACCCTTCCGCGCCGGCGACGTCATTCTGACGACCAACGACGACTACGCATCCAACCAGATCGCCTTCATGCAGGCCGCACAGCGGTTCGGCCTGCGCTTCGTCCGCGCTGCCACCTTGCCGGAAGGGGGCGTCGCCCCCGATTCCGTCGAAGAGCTGATCAGGCAATACCGGCCACGGCTGGTTGCCATCACCCACATGCCAACCAATTCGGGCCTGGCCCAACCCGTGGAGGCCATCGGCCGCATCTGCCGACAGTACGGCTGCCTCTATCTCGTCGACGCCTGCCAATCGGCTGGCCAGGCCCCGCTCGACGTCCAGGCTATCGGCTGCGATTTCCTCACCGCTACCTTCAGGAAGTTCCTGCGCGGCCCCCGCGGCGCCGGCTTCCTCTACGTATCGCCCCGCGTCCTCGAACAGGGCCTTGCCCCGCTGTTCCTCGACCTGCACAGCGCCGAATGGACGGCTGCCGACAGCTTCCTGCCCCGTGCCGACGCCCGCCGCTTCGAACTGTGGGAACGTTCCTATGCCCTCGTGCTGGGCAGCAAGGTAGCAGCGGAGTACGCCCTTCAGGCAGGCCTCGAAAAGATACAGGCCAGGTCCTGCGCCCTCGCCGAAAGCCTGCGCCACAAACTGGCCGCCATCCCCGGGCTGAACGTGCTGGACCGCGGCAGCCAACTGTCGGCCATCGTCACACTCCATACCCCGGGAAAAAAACCCCTGCCACTAAAAGCGGCATTAGAAGCCCGAGGGGTCAATGCCGCCATCTCACCTCATACAGCAGCCCGTATCGACTTCGACGAAAAAGGCGTCGATTGGGCCCTGCGCCTTTCACCTCATTATTATAATACGGAACAGGAAGTGGACATCGTTGCTCAAATTCTGGCCGAATTGCTGCAGTGACGGCCTCAGCACGCAGGGCAATCGCATTTGATTTTATGCTTTGCTAATCATCGGGCCTCCTGGATTTTGCCCGATCTCCTTCGTTCATTTTTTGGGCGGCCAAAAAACGAACCAAAAAAAAGCGGTGTCGGGCCGTTTTTTAACGCCAAACCTGCTAAAGGCGGATTGCCAGGGAGAGGCTACCGGGCTTTCGCTGTTGCTTGGCTGCAATAGCAGGGATAATCGGCCTTATGGCTTTTTGGCTACAATTCAAGGCGAGGTTTTCTTCATGGATTATCCAAGCATTCCAGAAGTGGAGCGCCTTCCCACGTTCGTGCCTGGGGGAGATGAAGAATACTTTTTTAAATGCGATTGCCCTGCCTCAGCACGCAACCACAAGAAGTTTTTTTTACAAATTTTTTAAATGAATTTGTTTTTGAAAATTTTTTGTTTTATTTTGCCAACCAAAAGCTTGACTTTTGTTTGAAACGGCAAAATTATCACTATGATCCGAGAAGACAGGCTCGAATTGAACGAGCGATTTATTACGGTATTTAAAATGTTGGAAGACCGGGGAGAGATCGTCAAGAACGACCGGAATGGGAAAGGCATGGGGGATTTCGCCGAACGCATCCTGGGCAACAAATCCTACGGGCACATCATCCGGGCCTTCCTCAACCCCAGTGACAAACGCGTCATTGATTACCGCCACGCCCGCACACTCTGCGAAGAATATGGGGTCAACGAGACCTACATGATCGATGGCATCGGCGAACCCTTTGGCCTGGAAGCGCCCAAAGCGGTGGCGCCCAGCAGCGTAAAAGGAGCGATCCTGAGCGGTAACATCCTGTTCACAACTACCGAAGCCTTTGCCGGCAGCGCTGTCGACGTAGGTGGTTTTGCCCGGGAGGATTATGAGTACTTCAGCATACCCGGCCTGGCCGGTGGCGGGCTGGTGGCCTTCCCCATCAAAGGTAATAGTATGGAGCCCATCATCGTAGACGGCGACATGGTCGTTTGCAGGGAAGTCAGCGGCATGCACGAACTGAGAGATAACAAGATCTACGCCATTAAGAACAATGGCCAGCTCTGGGTCAAGTACGTGCAGCGCATCACCGATTCACGAGGCCGGACGACGCACCTGAAGCTGATCTCCGCCAACCACCTCGAGCACGACCCCTTTGTAGAAGAGGTCAATGAATACACGCGGCTTTATCAGGTCATCCGCCGGATCAGCGACCTTTGATTTTGTTTAAACAAAAGCTTGCGTTTTGTTTTAAAACAACTGCTATCGAACCGTACAGATAGCCCGCAAACGGGCGCCGGCAGATGCTCCAGCCACGCAAATAGCGCCGGGCATGGAGTACTGCCCGCGATGAAGATTTTTATCCTGCTGTTTTTTTGATACGCCCTCCTGGATTGGTTTCAATCCGGGAGTTTTTTTTTTACCCTACTTGTTGTCCTGCTTGGCGAACACCTTCTTCAACAGGTCCGTCGTGCGCGAACTGATATCGGTACGGATCTGCTTTTCCTTTTTTTCAACCATAGAGAACAGGCCGTTCAGCGCTTCGCGGGTGACGTAATCGTCAAGGTCGGGGTTGGCCTTTTCCACGAAAGGGATCTTGTTGTATGCATTAACGGCATCCGCCCAGTAATCCCTCGCATTGAACTTATCGAGCGATTCGATGATGACCGGGTTGAACTCCTGGTAGAGCTTGTCGTTGGTCGTCCGGTTCAGGTACTGGGTCGCGGCGTTATCTTCGCCCATCAGGATGTCCAGGGCATCGGAAAACGTCATCTGCTTGATGGCGTCCACAAAAATGGGCTTGGCCTTTTTCGCGGCATCTTCGGCCCCCCGGTTGATCTTCTCCAGAACGATGTCTTCTACTTCCGTGAAGCCAGGCACGTTTTTCAACTTATCCGTCACTTTGCGGGCTTCGGGTGGGAGCAATATCTTGTAAGCGCTTTTAAAGTAACCGTCTTTCTGGGAGAGGCGCTGCGCCCCTTCCCCGATGCCGAGTTCCAGGGCCTGCTTCAGGCCCGATGCAATTTCGGAAGTGGTCAGCCCCTGCCCGCCGCCCAGCGTATCTAACGTGCTCTGTATCTGCTGGGCCGTACATGCCGAGAGGCTGAGGATCATCAGGAAAACAGCGATTCTTTTGATCATTATATGGTATTTTTTTTAAGAATAAGTAGTGTTCAAAAAAGCTCTCTATCTGAGATTTTGCGATGTGGCTTGTCTTCCACGCTTTTCTAAAGCTTCCAGCCTGCATCACATTGCAAAATCGCCGAACTTATTTTTTGTAACTTACTGTTTGGCCAATTTGTTGACCAGGCTCAGGTAACTGAGGTCCAGGTCGCCGCGGGCAGTGGCCACCCAGGCGCTGTCGGCCCGCCCGCCGACAGGAGGGTGGAGCTTGCGCAGGCGCACAACCAGGCCATCGAGGTTGTCGAAATAATCTTCGAGCCGGCCGGCAATACGCTCTGCCAGCGCCTCCAGCAGTTTGGCGGGCTTGCGCATCTCCGTCTGGCAAAGCAGAAAGATGGTTTCATAATTGACCGTAACCGGCTTTTTCTCATCCTCTTCTTCACCTTCGTAAAGCTCATCTGTTTCCGCCGCCTGGCTGATATCCACGCTCGCGATGATGTCGAGGATGAACTCATTGCCGAGAATGCGTTCTTCTTCGTAGTAGCCATGGTAGGCGAAAAAACGGGCTCCCTCCAGTACAATAAGCGCCATAAGGTGTATTTTTTTCAACGAGGCTAAAATTAAGCAATATGTGCCGCTTGGCCATTCAATTTATGGTAGCATCTTTCGGCCACCATGGTTTAGAACCCTTTTATTGATTACCTTTGCCCTGATCAGGCATAGCCTCGGCCTCCTGCCAGGAAGCAGCAGAAAAAAGCCCTTTGGGCCAGATTATACACGCGCTTCCGGCGGGGCGAGGGCGCCCTGACGGCCTTTCGTTGCAAATAGAAGGCCTGCCAAATAAAATCCAAAAAACAGTACTCATGAGCAGTAAGAACAATGGCGCTCCGGGCGCAATCGCTAAGAAAGCGAAAGAAGACCGTTTCCAGGGGCACGATTACTACAACATCGATGAACTGCTGGAGGAGGACCACCTCCTTGCCCGTGATGCCGTACGCAGCTGGGTCAAGCAGGAAGTAACCCCCATCATCGAGGAATACGCCGAACGTGCGGAATGCCCCTCACACCTGTTCAAAGGGCTGGCTGAGATCGGCGCCTTCGGGCCCAGCCTGCCGGTGGAATACGGCGGCGGTGGCATGGATGAAATGGCCTATGGCGTGATCATGCAGGAACTGGAACGCGGCGACTCAGGGGTGCGGTCGATGGCTTCCGTACAGGGTTCACTGGTCATGTACCCGATCTACCGCTTCGGCTCAGAAGAACAAAGGCGCAAATACCTTCCCAAACTGGGCCAGGGTGAATTCATCGGCTGCTTCGGCCTGACGGAGCCCGATTATGGCTCCAACCCGGCGGGTATGGTAACCAATATCAAGGACGACGGCGACGCATACATCCTCAACGGCGCTAAAATGTGGATCACCAATTCTCCGGTGGCCGACATCGCAGTAGTATGGGCAAAAGATGAGGAAGGCATCGTCAGAGGCATGGTGGTCGAGAAGGATATGAAGGGTTTCTCAGCTCCCGAGATCCACGGCAAATGGTCGCTGCGGGCATCTATTACCGGTGAGCTCGTCTTCGAGGACGTTCGCGTGCCGAAGAAAAATGTCTTTCCGGAGATCAGAGGCATGAAAGGCCCGCTCTCCTGCCTGTCGAAAGCACGTTATGGCATCGCCTGGGGCGCTATCGGCGCAGCGATGGACTGCTACGATTCCTCACTCCGGTATTCGCTGGAGCGCCAGCAGTTCGGCAGGCCCATCGGAGGGTTCCAGCTAACACAGAAAAAACTGGCGGAAATGATCACCGAGATCACGAAGGCCCAACTGCTCACGTGGCGGCTCGGCACCCTCGCCAACCAGGGCAAAGCGACACCCGCACAGATCTCCATGGCCAAACGCAACAACGTGAACATGGCCCTGGAAATAGCCCGGGAAGCACGCCAGATCCACGGCGGCATGGGTATCACCAACGAATACCCGGTGATGCGCCACCTGATGAACCTGGAAACCGTACTGACGTATGAAGGGACCCACGATATCCACCTGCTCATCACAGGTATGGACGTCACCGGGCTCAACGCATTTTCATAAAACAGGCAGCCGGGGGCTGTCTCAAAAGAGCCTGCATAAGGAAAACCTGCAGAATAACTAACCGCAAAGATATGAGGACGCCAAGTGTGGTAAAATACCTTAGCGTCCTTAGCGGGAACCTCCAGGATTTCTCCCGCGAAGTACGCCAAGGTAACGCGAAGTACGCCAAGAGAGATGAAAACCACTTTAGCGCCCTTTGCGAGGCCTTAGCGCCCTTTGCGGGAACCTGCTTTGCGTCTCGCGGTTCAATATTTGCCGGAAAAACCTCAAAGCTTACTTCTGAGACAACCTCCGGCCGATATGCTAAACAGGTGGGTTATTTCGTTAACAAACGGGTTCCCCCTATTATAAGACCGCCGTCACCGCTGCCCTGACGGGCCATTTACGGCGGCCGTTGCATCCCATTACAACTAAAATACCCCCTTAAAACGTTGATTTTAGAATAAACCGAAAAAGAAATGAGGAAACGAAGTTCGTTGTTGTCACTGCTGGTATTGGCTTTTTGTTATCTGGGGTTTGGCCAGGAAGAACCCATTTATCTGGTTAATCCATCTTTCGAGGATTTCCCCAGGCATAGTAAGGAACCGAGCGGCTGGTTCGATTGCGGCTTTCCCAACGAATCTCCACCCGACGTTCAACCCAGCGGCGATTTTAGCGTGACTAAACCGGCCTTCCACGGCAATACCTACCTGGGAATGGTCGTACGGGATAACGATACCTGGGAAGCCGTTTCCCAACGCCTCAGCAGGCCGATGAAAAAGGGGCAATGCTACGAGTTCAGCCTTTATCTGGCCCGTTCGGAACTCTACATCAGCCTGAGCCGGTCCAGCAACGAAACGACGAACTACGTAACCCCGGCGAAGATCCGCATCTACGGCGGCTTCGGCCATTGTGATAAACAATACCTGCTCGACGAGACCAACCTCATCATAAATAACCGGTGGCTGCAATACAATTTCAAGTTCGAACCCATCGCCGATTACTCCTACATCACGATACAGGCATTCTACGAAACGCCCACGCTCTTCCCCTACAACGGCAATGTGCTGGTAGACAACGCATCGCCCATAAAGCCGATACCCTGCGACCAGCCGGTACCCGAAGAACCGGAAGAAACAGCGGCCGAAGTAGCCAAGGCCGACCCGCCTAAGCAGAATACGCCGCCCAAGCCGAAAACCCAGGAACAGCCCGTCACTACTACGCCCAAAGCAGCGTCCAAACCGGAGCCCGAACCGGAAAAAACCATCGCCGGGGTCAAGCGCTCGGAAATGAGCAAAGGGCAGAGCATCAAACTGGATAAACTCTATTTCGAGGCCGATAGCGCCCGCATCAGCAAGGAATCCTATTCCCTGCTCAATGACATCTACGCTTTCCTTGCCGACAACGAAGATGTCGTGGTCGAGATCGGCGGCCATACCAACAACCTGCCTCCCGACGATTATTGCGATAAACTTTCTACCGCACGCGCCAAAGCGGTAACCGATTACCTGGCATCTAAAGGTATTTCCAGAAAAAGGCTGCAATTCAAAGGCTACGGCAAACGCCATCCTATTGCTTCCAATAAAACACCCTACGGGAGAAGGCAAAACCAACGCGTGGAGATCAAGATCCTCGATATGCGGGATTCGAGTGGGTAGGAAATGCGAGCGTGCGTGACAGTAAGAATACAAGAAAGCGTAAATGGCTATGGCCGTTTACGCTTTCTTGCATTTACGTATTTCATCCTCACTCCACCTCAAACCCCAGCCCACGCAGGTCTTCCCAGAAACTCGGATAGGATTTCACGACAACCATAGGTTCCGATACCCTGATCTCGCCGAGCAGGGCCAGGGGCGCAAAGGCCATGGCCATGCGGTGGTCTTCGTAGGTAGCGAAGGTTGGGCTTTGGCCCCACTGCGCTTTGCCCTTAACCGCATAGTATTGCCGCCCCTGCGGCCCGGCAGGAAGGGCTTCCATGCCTGCTCCTACTTTCGATAGCTCGGCCTGTAGGGCCGCAATTCGGTCGGTCTCCTTGATGCGCAGGGTCTCCAGCCCGCAAAAGCGGCCACCGGTACCCAATGCCCCGCATACCACGGCCAGCGTTTGCGCAAGGTCGGGGCAGCGCAGGAAATCCCACTCGAAATCGGAAGTTGAGGCCTTCGCTGTTTTTGTCAGCCGGATACCTTCGTCGTTGAATTCCGTCGCCACGCCAAAATGCTGCATCATCTCCGACAAAACGGCGTCGCCCTGCATGCTGTCTGCAAACAGGCCGTTGAGCTGCAGGCCCACTTCATCACCGGAAAGGGCGGCCATAGCGTAATAGTACGAAGCGGCCGACCAGTCGGCCTCCACCCGAAAAGGGCGGGCGGCATAGTCCTGGCGGCGCACTTCAATGGTGTTGCCTTCCCAGCTGTGCCCGACGCCGAAGTATTGCATCAACCCAAGGGTCATTTCTATGTAGGGGCGGGAAACGGTTTGCCCTTCCAGCTTCAGCCTTAAGCCGCCTGGCAGGGTAGGTGCGATGAGCAACAAGGCGGAAATGTACTGGCTGGAGGTGCCTGCAGTTATGGTGAGTTCCCCCGCCTGCCCTGTTTTCTCAGGGCTCCCGATCTGCAATGGAGGATAACCTTCGTTTTCGAGGTATTCGATCTGTGCCCCCAGCCTGCGAAGGGCATCGACCAATACCCTGATCGGCCGCTGCTTCATGCGCTCGGTGCCGGTCAGCACCTGTGTGCCGGGCTGCAGGGCGAGGTAGGCCGTCAGAAAGCGGAACGTCGTGCCGGCGGCGCCGGCGTCGCGCACTTTATCGCCGATGTTCAACAGGGCCTGCAAAAGCTCCGTATCCCTGGCATTGGCCAGGTGCTCGATGGGAAATGGCGTACCGCACAATGCCCGGATGATGAGCGCGCGGTTGCTGATGCTCTTGGAACCGGCAAGCGTGATCGTGCCGGTGAGAGGCCCTTTGGGCCGTCGCAAAGTATAGATCATGGATGTGGGGGTGTTCGGAAATGGCTCAATCGACCAGGTCCCGGTACTGGCTCGCCACTTCATCGGCTTTGAGCCTGGACTCCGGTTTTGAGTTTTGTTCTGGTGTTACAACGCGTTCGGCGATCTCGACGACGCCCAGAGATTGCAGCGCCCGGATGATCTGCAGAAAAGCCTGCTCTTTTCCAACTTTGATGCGAATGCGATATTCCATGGCTGTATTTTGATATGCAGTAGTACTCTTTTAAACTGGAATACGGGTGCAGGGTTTCACTATTTATGGAAAATCTCGGCCCGGGCCGTCACTCCTCTTCCTCCCCGGCCATGTGCGTCCAGGGGAAAGGATCGGGTTGCGGGGCCTGTTTTTCCTCTTTTTTCGCAGCTTCTTCTTCCCCATCTTCTTTTTGCTTGTGGCGTTGGCGCATATCTTCATCCGAGCGCTCATAAGCGCGGATGATCTCCTTGACCAGGCGATGGCGGACCACGTCTTCAGCATCCAGGTAAACGGCTTCTATGCCCTCGAGATGCTGAAGCAGGTCGATAGCGCGGCGCAGGCCCGATTTCTGGTGGAACGGCAGGTCGACCTGCGACAGGTCGCCGGTGATGATGCACTGGGCCGAAGGGCCGAGGCGGGTGAGGAACATCTTGAGCTGCATGGTAGAGCAGTTCTGGGCCTCGTCCAGGATGATGAAGGCATTATCCAATGTCCGGCCCCGCATAAAGGCCAGCGGGGCGATCTCGATGATGCGGTTGGCCATGAATTGCTGCAGCTTTTCCATGGGCAGCATATCGTCCAGCGCATCGTAGAGGGGCCGCAGATAAGGGTCGATCTTCTCTTTGAGGTCGCCGGGCAGGAAGCCCAGGCTCTCGCCGGCTTCCACAGCAGGGCGCGTCAGGATGATCTTTTTGACCAGCCGGTTCTTCAGGGCGCGCACGGCGAGGGCTACGGCAGTATAGGTCTTGCCGGTGCCGGCAGGGCCGACGGCAAAGACGATGTCGTTATTCTCGGAAGCCTCGATGAGCTTTTTCTGGTTGCGGGTCTTAGCCTTGATCGGCTTCCCGTCGCGGCCGTACAGGATGGTCTTGTTGGCTGCACGGGTACTGCTCAGGCGCGTCTCGAAGGGGTTGGCGCCGCTGAGCAGGTCTTCCACCATCTGCACGGGCAGCTCTTCGTGCTCCCGGAGCAGGCGTACCATCATCTCCAATTTATCCTTTGCCTTCTGGGTAAACTTTTTTTCACCGGCCAGCTTTACGTTGCTGCCTCGGGAAGTGATCGTCACTTCGGGAAATGCCTTGCGAAGCAAGTTTAACTTGACGTTGTTTTCACCGTACAACTCGACGAGATCGACGCTGTCGACGGTCAGGATGATCTCACTCAATACTTGTATCCCCTTTTTTTAATGAGTAAATCGATATGCCGCAAAGAGAACCCGCGCCTCAAAAAAAAAGTTCTGCAAAGCGCATTTTTGCGGCGGAGCAGAGGCTACCCGAAACGGCCGGGCAGTATTGCTCGTTGAAACAAAATTACCAATATTCTCCCGACAGAACCAGGGATTTAACGGCTGTTTTATTCCGCCGTTTCGCCCCTCTGCCCAGCAGGTGCTCCAATATGGTGATAATGTTGCGCTTATCACCTATTTTTACGACAAAGTAGCCCTCAAAATCAAATTTTCTTAAAAAGTACCCACACGTATGCCCATCGTAACACTGACTACGGACTTTGGCTGGCAGGACCACTACCTGGCGATGATCAAGGGCGCCATGTTGTGCGAGCACCCGCAACTGAACATTATCGACATCACGCACGGCATCCAGAATTACGACATCGTGCAGGCGGCCTTCCTCTTCCGCAACGCCTGGCCGAGCTTCCCCATAGGCACCATCCACCTCATCAGCGTCAATGATTATTATGATGCGGAAACGCGTTTTCTGGCCACCGGGGTTCAGGGCCACTACTTTATCGCTCCCGACAATGGCCTGTTCTCCCTGATCTTTGACGAAATGCCCCAGCTCATCTATGAACTGGAATACCCCTCGAACAGTACTTTCCCGCTTCGCGAGGCCTACGGGCAGGCCGTGGGCCACCTCGCACACGGCAAACCCCTGCTGGAGATCGGCTTGCCCGCCCAGAACGTGCAACAGCGCATCACCCTGCAGCCCGTCATCAGCAATTCCCAGATCCGGGGTTCCGTGGCCTATATCGACAATTTTGAGAACGTCATCACCAACGTCCCGAAAAGCCTCTTCGGCCAGGTGGGCGCTGAGCGCAAGTTCTCGCTTTACTTCAAACGCAACGCCCCTATCTGCCAGCTCTCCCGCCATTATCACGACGTGCCAGTGGGCGACCCGCTCTGCCTATTCAACGCAGCCGGCCAGCTGGAGATCGCCATCAATATGGGCAAGGCCAGCAGCCTGCTGGGCCTGAAAGTGGACGACAACATCCAAATCGATTTCCACTCATGATCAAACGAATCGTCAAGCTCACCTTTCAGGAGGATAAAGTGGCGGATTTCCTCGCATTGTACGAAGCGGCCAGCCCCCGTATCCGCGCCTTCCCCGGCTGCCGCCACCTGGAACTGCTCCAGTGCACCCAGCCCGGCAGCAAAGTGTTCTTCACCTTCAGCACCTGGGACAGCCAGGAACACCTCGACCACTACCGCTTCTCGGAATTCTTTAAGGATACCTGGAGCCGCACTAAAGCCCTCTTCGCTGAAAAAGCGGAAGCCTGGAGCGTTACGGAATGGATGGTTGATTGATGTTCACCTTTCACACCATCCCCCAATTCCTCGTACGCCATACCGAGATGATCAGGCGGATGGGAAAGGCCACGGAAGCTACGATGCTGGCCACGCTGAAGAGGATCATCTCGCTGCGGATGTAATCCACCATATTGCCGCGGCTTTCGTAAGGGAGGTTGCCAACGACGGCATCCAGCCCTTCTTCGTCGAGGTATACCTGGAAATGGTTGAGCTCCTGGATGAGGTAAAACACGAAGGGAATGAAGATGAAAACGAGGGCCACCTTAAGCACCTGGCGCCGCGCGAGGAAGGTGTGCTGCAGGAGAAAAAGATACCGCGTCACTGTAACGGCAGTCATGATGTACAAGATGTTGTCAAAAAGGAAAGGGTACTTCGGCACCGAATTGAGAATGGGAAAGAGGACAGCAACGGTAATAAAGGCGGTGAATACAAGAAATAATAGTTCGAGTTGTACTTTTCGGCTCATAGTACCATCCGGTAGGTTTAACCGCAGAGGCGCGGAGACGCAAAGGTATAATATGCTTTGCGAATACTGCGCTTTTTAGCAGCAGGCAATACCTGCTTTTTTAGCCGTGTACAAAAAATATGGATCATCCCGAATTCTAACAATTGTACCTGCGGCAAGCCCAAGGCGGTACCGCTAGGTACAAAATATCGGTAGAAGGTGCCAACCAAAGCCTTGGGGCTGTCTCAAAAGAACCTGCATAAGGAAAACCTGCAGAATAATTAACCGCAAAGACGCAGAGACGCGGAGAAAAGCGCAAAGCAGGGCGTATAGAAGGAGCTCTTCCCGCGAAAAACCTCTGCGTCTCTGCGGTTCTTTTACTGCAAATATATGAGACGCAGAGGGCGCGAAGAATTGTTCAAGAACGCTGCGTTCTGCGGGAAGCCTTTGGGGCCTCCCGCGAAGTACGCCAAGAGAGATGAAAACCACCTTAGCGCCCTTTGCGAGACCTTAGCGCCCTTTGCGGGAACCTACTTTGCGTCCGCGGTTCAATATTTGCCGGGAATACCTCAAAGCTTACTTCTGAGACAACCTCAATATATGCGCACCTCACGGCACGGTAACCAGCTTTTGGGTAGCCTGCTGCCGGTATTTCACCCCTAAAAGGGTGGGGGTTCCTGTTTGGAATGCACCTTTAAAATCAGGAATGACTCATGCGAATCAGGGGCTAACGGCCCAGCGGGCCGTCATCTTTGTAGCATAAACGGCGAAAACCTGGTTCCCGGCCCGTAGGGCTGGTATCTAATCCCGGTAAATGGTGCATTGCCTTGAAGATGGCTACCCCTGCCTCGGCGCTGAAGCTGTGAGCAGCGAAAGCGACCGGGCCGCAAGCAATGGTTTTCTTCGATTTTCTACAAAGATATTGTCCTCCGGCCAGCCGGAGCAGGCTCTAACGGGCCAAGCCTGGGCTTTCCGGGCTCTTCCCATTGCACCATCTCCTTTTTTAGCCCCTGATTCGCAGGAGTCATGTTTTTTGATCGTTCCTTATTTTATGATCACCTTCTCTACGGCCGTTTGCTGGCCGGCGAATACCTTCACGAAGTAGAAACCCGCCGGAAGCTGCGCCACATCCATCTGGATAAGCTGGAAGCCTGCCGAAGCGTCTACCTTTTGTGTAGCTACGATGCGGCCTTCGCTGCTCACCAGGCTGGCCACCACCGTTTGGGCATGCTCAAGGGTAATGCCAACGTTGAGCTGGTTCTGAGCAGGGTTGGGGAAAACGCTTATCCGGGCTGCAGTAGTTTCATCCCGGCTGCTGCTTACCAGGCCCGATTCCACGATGGTGCCCGCTTCATCGGCAACAGCGCAGGCCAGGTCGCCCTCACTGGAGGTGACGCAGGCTTCGCCGTTGTAGTTGAGCATATCCATAAATTCGATGTCGTCGACGTACCAGCCTGCGGCCGGGCTGGACGGAGCAGTGTTGTCATCCGAGCCAAAGCGGAAGCGCAACGTCACCTCCTGGCCTACATAACTGCTCAGGTCGACATAGGTGCCGATCCAGCCCTGGGAATCGCCCCAATAGGCATCCAGATAGGGAATGGCAAAGGTGCTGTAATTGATCCGGCCCGAATAACCGTTGCGAATGATCTTGTCACTGATTTTATCCCAGGAAGCACCGCCATTCGTCGTTATTTCAACGAAACCACCGTCGTAGCCGGCTTGCGTATTATAGCGGTGATAGAAACGCAGCACCGGCCGGCTGCCGGAAACGGCAATAGGCTCCACCATCTGGATCACCTGGTCGTTCTCATTCGCGGTATTGGGCACATACCAGCTATGCGTACCGCTATGCGCATCTTCATCGGTAACGTACCAGATGTCGAAGCCCTCGGGGAAAAGGTTGAGGAAGAACCAGTTCTCGTCGCCGTTCTCTACATCGTCCAGATACTGGCGGTAAGAACCCGCGCCGGCGTCTGATACATATTTGTACGATAAGCTGCGCACCTCCCCATTCGACATATCGCCGAGGTTGAAGACGACTTTGTCGCCCTGCACTTCCACCGGGGCGCCCGAGCCGGAGCCCGCCACGTAGGTAGCGCCCGCCGGTAGCTCATCTTCTACCATTACTCCGCTCACTGCATTGCCCTTATGGTTGGTGATCGTCAGGCTCGCCGCCACTTCTTCTCCCGGGTTGATAAAAGGCGTTACTGCTTTCGTTATTTTCAGTTCTTTAATGCACTCGGGCCTGGGGTCAAAGTTCTGAATATTGTCAGAAACGTTGTTACTGCTGCCCTGTTCGGCATAGTAGCCGATACCGCGGCGGGCAAACACCTGCCAGATCAGGCATTCGTTGGCGCCTCCGAAATTTGCCTGGTCGGCGGCGAGGATGGCATCGCGGCCATCGATAAAGCCCGGGCTGCAGGCCTGCATCTTCATGGCGTCCATCACCAGTAAAATGGCCTTGTTATTACCGCCGTTGCCGTGTACCTGGTCTTCATCAAAGCCGTACTCGTCCACCATGGCCCAGTACAGGTCCCAGAGGGTAGTTGCCCAAACTTCTCCCAGACAATGCGGCAACCCTCCACAGGCGATATCGCTGAGTACCTGGTCGTCGATAGACATATCGGTAGAATAACGGCGGCGACGGAAACCCGGGCCCGTGGTTTCCTGGCGCAAGGCATAGGTTCCAATACCGCGGGCGGTTTCCCCGACATCACCGGGCTTTACAGTGGCGACGAGGGCAAAGAAATCACTCCAACCCTCGCCCATTTGTTCGTCATTGTTGAGGCAGCCGGAATTGGAAGGCCCTCCGGTCAAACGGATAGAAATGCCGTGGGTATATTCATGGCCAACGATGCCGTTGTCCAGGTCGCCATCGATGGCCGTGGGGCCGTTATTTTCAGGTATCTGAAAGGTAACGGAAAGGCCCTGTCCGGCATATACGCGAATGGCATCACAATCTGTTTTCTGTATGAATAAGGAGGGAATGTTTATCTGGCCACCCAAATTGACGGCCCCCATGATGAGTAAGGCATCTTCAAAGTTGCATACAATAGCGCCTATTGCACCGGCATTCTGAGCATTGTAGATCTTCTGGTCGAAATTGCAGGAGCCGCGGTCGATCAGGGCGATCTTGCCTTGCAATTCGTCCCCATTGTTCAATGCATTACACCCCTGGGATGCAGTGCTGAGGGTGCCATCATTGACGATGATGACCTCTCCGGTCAGCGGCGTGCTGGTGATTGGCGGGCCAAAATCAGCCGCAATAGCTTCGTAAAAACCGGCCACTGATTGGGGAGAGTTAACCTTAAAGATGCTGCCCCCTCCCGTCCATAGGAACATCTGCATCTGGCCATTAAAGCCATCGGGGGGCGTAGAGAAGTTGGCGTTGTTGCTGCCACCGCCATCCTGGGCCTGGGCCAGGACGTAGTCGCCTCCAGAGCCGCCGCTGCCGTAGTTGTTCTGCTGGAAGTTGCCGGCCTGAGCGGTAAAGCCGTAGGCATAAGCGAAGTCGTGCATGAAATTGTTAAAGTAGAACAGCTGTGTAACGGCGGCATTCCTGTAACCGCTTGGTTCCTGGCTGAGGTCGAGCGGGAAGTCGAAAACGAGGGCGTCGCCACCGTTGGGCTCGTCACCGGAAGATGAATTGCTGTTGTTCAGGTCCAGAAAGGCGTGGACGTTATTGCCCCGGGTGATGCGGTATTCCGGGCCGTCCTGGCCGTTGATGTCATGCCAGCCATAGGGAGAGGCGATCGGGTCCGCCGGATTGACGACCAGCTCGCGATCGCCGTGATTGGGGCTTTCCACCGGAGAAGGGAAGACGTTATACTGCGCCCCGTCGTCCAGCACCGAGCGGCTCTCCATGGCCAGGGCTTCCTGCACCGGACGGAAGGATTGGCTTTGCCGTTCGGCGATGCCGCAGCCTTCCTCATGATCGTGGCCGGAGCCGAAGTCGCAATAGAGGGTCCAGTTCTGCTGATCCAACACCTCGCCCGTGAGGGCGTCTACGCGAAGGCTCCAGAAGTCCGCATTGGTAGGCATATCGATGGCCAGGTCCCATACCAGGCGGGCCATGCCGCCGTCTACCAACTGGTACCTGAGCTTCACGTGGATGTCGGAATCGGAAACCTTGCCGCCATCGTATATGAAGAGCTTATCGTTGGGTTGCTCCAGCAGGCGCGGCAGGGCGTCCATCGCCAGCCCAAGGTGGGAAGCGGCCGCTTCGATGGCCTGCAAAGGCGTCAGGCTGGGCGTAGTAGTGTTCACCCGGTTGGCCAACGCCGGCGAAAAGCGGTTGGTAGCGTATATCACCCGCCCATCCTGGCTGACGTGCACGCCGTTGATCGCGTTGTACAACTCGATGCCGGCATGGCGCTGGATGAAATACAGGTGCGTTACGCCATTATGGCTGTCGGTATACTGGTCGCTGACGACTACATCTTTAACGTCAGCTTCGGTAAGCTGCCACTGATCGCGCTGCTGCTCCAGGTAGCGAAGGGCAATATCAAGGGGAGTCTGCTGCTGCGCCCTGGCCGGCAACCCCGCCAGCAGGCATAATGCAAATAGAGAAATACTCGTAAATGCTGTTTTCATACTAATAGGTAATGATTAAAAGATTGAAATATATTATTCCAGGCCGCAAATTTAGGTAAATCTAAATACTGTTTTACGGCCGGAACGGTACGGAAAGTATTTGGCGCCCGACAAAAAAGCATCTATAGCATCTGAGGCTGTATCAAAAGCATGGAATTGAAAAATAGTGCCAAATCATGTTTCGCCGCCTGGCCTAGCCCCTCTGGCTCCCCAAAGGGGAGAACCGGCCAGGCGGCGATAAACAGCTTATTATTTGGCTTCGATGTTTTTATTTTGACTTTTGAGACAGCCCCGAGCATCAATAGTATCCACAGCATTGCTCAGAGTTTTTTCCGATCTTTGCCGCTTATGGAACAGGAAAAAGACAGGGCCGTCATCTACGGCCGCCACCCGGTAGTGGATGCCATACGCGCAGGAACGCCCATCGACAAGGTAATGCTGCAGCAGGGTATCAGAGGGGAGATGGAAAAGGAGCTGCGGCACCTTTGCAAGGCCGAAGGCATACCCCTGCAGGTCGTGCCCAAAGAGCGGATGAACAAGATGATCAGGGGCAACCACCAGGGCGTGGCCGCCCTGCAGGCACTGATCCGGTACTACCGGCTGGAAGACGTATTGCCTACCATCTTTGAGCGGTCGGAATCTCCGCTCCTGGTTGTACTGGACGGCATCACCGACGTTCGCAATTTCGGCGCCATTGCCCGCACCGCGGAAGCCTGCGGCGCGCATGCCCTCATCATCGCACAAAAGAACAGCGCCCAGATCAATGCCGAAGCGATGAAAACCTCGGCAGGAGCCTTAGCCAAAATACCGGTTTGCAGAGAGAACAGCCTGGCCACAGCCATCGAATACCTCAAACTATCTGGCATCCAGGTGCTGGCCAGCGATCTCCAGGCCCGGAAACCCATCTATACACTCGGCCTCATACAGCCCATCGCCTTCGTCCTGGGCGCCGAAGGAGAAGGTATCAGCCCCGCCATAGCGCGCATGGCCGATGAGACTTTCATCATCCCCCAGAAAGGGACTACGGATTCTTTTAATGTTTCAGTGGCCGCAGGAATGATGCTGTACGAAGCAATGCGGCAGCGGGAATTGAATGGCTGAGAACTTGTATGGAGGCCACTTTTAGAGGTAAAAAGTAGCTTCCAAACAAGCTCTGAATGCCTAGTAACCATCCTGCCATCCATTAGCCCGGGCCTAGAGGCCCGAACTGATCAGGAAGGTCGCTGCAAAAGCAACGATGGCATACAGTTCGGGGAACACGGCCAGCACCATGGTGCGGCCGAAGACATCGTACCCGGCGCCGATGCCGGCGATGCCGTTGGCACATACCCGCCCCTGCTGTATAGCGGAGATAAGCCCCACCAGGCCCAGCGCAAAACCGGCGGCAAGGATGGCCATGCCCTGCAGCATGGTGATATTCGGGCCGATGACGCCGGAATTGTTGACAATGAAAAAGCCGGCGAAGCCATACAGGCCCTGTGTGCCCGGAAGCGCGCTGAGCAACATGTAGCTGCCGAACGCACTGTCGTTTTTCTTCAACGCCCCGATGGTGGCGTTGCCACCGATAGATACGCCGATGGCGCTCCCCACGCCCGCCAGCCCTACCATCAGGCCCAGGCCGATATAAGCAAGAACAATAGCTGCATTTGATGTTACGACTTCCATTTATTTCTCGTTTTTATGGTTCTCTTTATTCAGCCGGGAAGCAAAGGGCGTATAGGCTTTACCGCCGCCCAGAAAACCGGCGTTCTTATAGAATTCTACAAAAGTAAGGCGCATGGGGTGCACGAACGACCCCAGGGCTGAGATCAGCAGGTTGGCGCCATGCCCTATTATAAGGAAGATAACAAAAAGTATAGGGCCGATCACCGGCGCCGCGCCTTTGATCTGCAAAGCGATGTCGTTCACCACGAACCCCAGAATGGCGCTGGAAATGCCCAGCGCGAACAGGCGGATGTAACTCAGCAGGTCGCCAAAGAAACCGGTGATGCCGTAGAGGTCCCACAGCCCTTTGCCGAGCCTGGAGAAGATGTTGGCCTTGGGGTCGCTGAACAGCACGATCATGGCCACGCCCGCCCAGGCCGTGTACGTAGACACCTGCCCTGTCAGCTTCAGCAGCGCCAGGTCGAGGATGCTCAGCAACAACAAGATCCAGCCCATAATGGGTATGGCGTAAACCCAGCCGTATTGCCTGACGCGGTTGCCGGCCTGAACGCACAGTCCGAACAGGATCTGCACCACCCCGAGAATGAGGGCAAAATTAAAGGCCTGGTTGCTGTCTATCATAAAACTCCGCACATTGCCCAGCCAGGCATACTGCGCTTCCAGCAGGTTGAGGCCGAATACGGTGCCGGTAAACGCGCCCATCAGGATGGTCGAAAGGCCCAGCAGTTGCGCCAGCGTAATGATGGGTTTCAGTTCTGCGCTGGCTTTCCGCTTGTACAGGGTAGCGCCGAGCAATACGGCCAGGCCGTAACCGGCGTCGCCCAGGCAGAAACCGAAAAACAGCATGAAGAAGGGCGCGAAAAAAGGCGTGAGGTCCAGCTCCTGATAGGCAGGCAGCGCGAACAACTTGCTGATGGGTTCGAATAAGCGGGAAAAACGGCCGTTCTTTAAAAGCACCGGCGGATGGTCTTCCGGCACCGGCTGCTCACTGAAATACACCACATCAGCTCCGTCGAGGTAAGCGCGTAACCCTTGCTCCCGGGATGTCGGCACGAACCCTTCCAGCACCATGACCCGTCCGTCCGCTACTTCATCAGTATTTGCAAACACCCGCTTCCAGTCCACTTTTTCCTGGATTTTCAGCAGCGCTTCCCGCAGCAGTGGCAGGTAGCGCGCTGCATACCCGTCGAGTTCCTCTCCGATCTCCTCCAGCCGGGCCAGCGATCTATCCCGGGCAGCACGCAATACGGCGGGGCTCTGCGCCGGCCAGGATACTTCTTCGGCGTCGATACCGGGCTCTTCTCCCACCCGGTGAGCCAGCGCAAAATACATCAGCGGCGGAACGCTGCTGATGGGCCACAGGTAGTGCTGGCCTTTCCAGCTGGGGTCGAACTTTCGGGTGGTGGTTGTAAAAAGGCGCACCTTCCAGCCGGCTTCTTCCAGCTTCTTCAGGGTATCCAGCGAAAAATCGCCCCAGGGGGCCAGCTCCCCCAACTGGCGGTTCTGGGCGTTGAGCAGTTGCTCTGTATCCTCGCGTTTGTCCTGCAGGGCCATGATCCGGCCCGCCAGTTCCTGCCCGTCCACATCATACGCGCTTTCGGCAGCCTCGGCCTTGCGGCCTTCCAGCAGGCGGATGGCGGAAGCCACCTCCTTTTCTTTCCAGAGCAGCTCGTTCAGTTCTTCCCCTTCACCTTTTTCCCGGCGCTCCTGCACGTGCAACACACCCAGCTGGTGCAGCTGCTCCAGGAAGCGCTCGTAGTCGTCGCAGTGGGCCAGAAAAGCGTATTTCCGCATCGGAACGATCATGGCCTGTCCGATTTTTGTTGTGCGGCAGCCTGCCGTTTTTTCACGATCTTCTGGGCTGCCTTCGATAGGTTCTCTTCATCTTCCAGGAAGCGCTTGATCTTCAGGATCGCTTCCTCATAGCCGGGTATCTGTACTTTTTCGTAAAGGTTGACTTTCTGCGTCGTTTTCTTGCGGGCCTGGTCCAACAGCTCCATCATACGTACAAAAAACTGCTTTTCTATAGCGATCTGGGCCAGCTCCTTCAAAATGGCAATGCCATCGGCATACCAATGCGGGCGGCTGAACAGGCTAAAAGGCCGGGTTTGGAAGCTGATGCCCTCTAACACTGGCACTTGTATCCCTGCGATCTTCCGGCTTTTGATCTGCACCTCCTCTACCTCCACCAGGCCCGGGTCAAACTCTTTCCACAAACGCGCCATACGCTCATAATCGGCCATGCGGCGCGCCAGGGCCTCCTCGCGTGCAACGGCCTGCCCTTTGGCCTTCTTCACCTCCACCCGAAGAGCCGACTCCTTGTTCTTCAGCGTCGGCAACGCACGCTGGCGGATCTTGAGCTGGCGGTTCAGCTCCTGAAGAGCGGTTTTGTTATATTGAAATTTGATCGCCATAGCAAAGGCACGTTATTATCGTAAATCCCGGATCATCCCCCTACTCCACCCAGTACTGGTCCACAAAATCCTTGCGGATAGCCACCTCTTCTCTGGAGAAGTATTTGGAGAAGAGTTCCCAGGCTACGTTCAACATCTCTTCCGTATCGATATTGACATCAATGGCCAGCAGCCGGCCCGAGTATTCCCGGGCGAACTCCAGGGTTCGCTCGTCGTAGTCGGTCAGGTCGAAGCCGTTCTCCAGTTTGGTGCGGGCATTGGCGGCATCGGCATAAAGGCGCACGGCGGCGTTCATCACCTGCGGGTGGTCGGCCCGGGTCTTCTTGCCGATCACCAGCTGCTTGAGGCGCGACAAGCTGCGGAAGGGGTCAACGATCACCTTGCCGATGTCGGTATCCCTCCGCAGGAAGAGCTGCCCTTCGGTGATGTAACCGGTATTGTCCGGAATGGCGTGCGTAATGTCGCCCCCCGACAGGGTCGTCACCGCAATAATGGTGATGGAGCCGCCGTGATCGAACTGCACGGCCTTCTCATATAGCCGGGCCAGGTCGCTGTACAACGAACCGGGCATGCTGTCTTTGGAAGGGATCTGGTCCATGCGGTTGGATACGATGCTCAGGGCGTCGGCGTAGAGGGTCATGTCCGTTAGCAACACCAGCACTTTTTCCTGTTTGTCGACGGCGAAGTATTCGGCGGCGGTAAGCGCCATGTCAGGCACCAGCAGCCGCTCTACCGGCGGGTTTTCGGTGGTGTTGACGAAGCTGATGATGCGGTGCAGGGCGCCGGCATTTTCGAACACCTGCTTAAAGAACAGGTAGTCGTCATTGGTCAGCCCCATGCCGCCGAGGATGATCTTGTCGGCCTGGCCGCGCAGGGCCACCATGGCCATCACCTGGTTGAAAGGCTGGTCGGGGTCGGCAAAAAACGGGATCTTCTGCCCGGTGACGAGCGTATTGTTCAGGTCGATGCCGGCAATACCGGTGGTGATGAGCTCGGAAGGCTGCTCCCTGCGCACCGGGTTGACGGAAGGGCCGCCGACCTCGCGCTCCTCGCCTTCCACTTCCGGGCCGCCGTCGATGGGCAGGCCATAAGCGTTGAAGAAGCGGCCGGCAAGGGCTTCACTCACCTTCAGGGTAGGCGGTTTGCCAAAAAAGGCGACCTCCGCATTGGTGGGAATGCCCTCGGTGCCGGCAAAGACCTGCAGGGTTACTTCTTTGCCCATGATCTTCACCACCTGGGCCAGCCGGCCGTGCACAAGGGCCAGCTCCTCATAACCTACACCGGAGGCGTTGAGTGTGCAGGTCGCCTTGGTCAGCTGTTCGATCCTGGTATATATCCGCTGAAATGCTTGGGTTTCCATTAGCCCGCTTTTCGTTCTGAGATAATATCTTCCAGCCCGGCCTCGAACTCCCTGAACTTGTCCGATTCGAATTCTGAGTAGTTCATCTGCCGTAGTTGGTTGATGATGCGTTTGAAATAAGGGTTCACCTCTTCATAGGTTTCAAAGTCGAATGCCGTCTCGCAGATATCCAATACCTTGTACAACATGTATTTCTGCCGCTTGATGGGCGTCCGGGAATCCACCTGGTCAAAGGCGTCCTGTTGCAGGATGACCGCATCGCAGATCTCCGAGCGCCAGTAGGTGAGGTGATAGTCGACCGACACGCCGTCGTCGCCCAGGATGTTGATCTGCTCGGCGGCTTCCTTGCCCCGGATCAGGATGTTCTTCAGGTGGTTGACCTTGTCGACCCAGTCGGGCGCGATCTGCTCGTTGAGCGCCCGCTGTAATTCCGGGTATTCCAGGTATTTGGAGTAACTGTCGATCGGGTCGATGGCCGGATAGCGCTTACTGTCGGCCCGCTGCTGTGACAGAGCGTAAAAACAACGGGCGGCCTTGCGCGTCGATTCCGTCACCGGCTCCTTGAGGTTGCCGCCGGCCGGCGACACGGTACCGATGAAGGTGATGGAACCGGTTTCGCCGTTGTTGAGGTAAACGATGCCCGCGCGTGCGTAGAAATTGGAAATGATGGCCGACAGGTCCATGGGGAAGGCATCGGGGCCGGGTAGCTCTTCCAGTCGGTTCGACATCTCGCGCAGGGCCTGCGCCCAGCGCGAAGTGGAATCGGCCAGCATCAGCACCTTCAGGCCCATCGAGCGGTAGTATTCGCTGATCGTCATGGCCGTGTACACGCTCGCCTCCCGGGCCGCCACAGGCATGTTGGACGTGTTGGCGATGATGACGGTGCGCTCCATGAGCTTGCGGCCCGTCCAGGGGTCCTCCAGTTCGGGAAATTCGGTGAACAGCTCTACGACCTCATTGGCGCGTTCGCCACAAGCGGCCACCACCACCACATTGGCCTCCGCCTGGCGGGAGATGGCGTGCTGCATGACGGTTTTGCCGCTGCCGAAAGGGCCGGGGATAAAACCTGTGCCGCCTTCCACGATGGGGTTGAGGGTGTCCATGGTGCGCACCCCGGTTTCCAGCAGCCGGAACGGCCGCGGTTTTTCCCGGTAGGCGCGAATGGCCTGTTTGATAGGCCATTTCTGCACCATGCTGACCGCTGTTTCACGCCCGCCGGCATCCACCAGCACGGCGATGGTATCGTTGACGCGGTAGGCGCCGGCCTTGGCCAGCGACTTGAGCGTATACTTGTCGGCCATCCGGAACGGCACCATGATTCGGTGCTGTACGGCGTTCTCCTGCACCTCCCCCAGCCAGTCGCCGGCAGTGACCGAAGCCCCTTCCCGGGCCAGCGGCTTAAAATCCCACTGCTTGTCCAGGTCCAGCGCTGAGGTGTATTGTCCGCGCTGCAGAAAAACGCCGTCCATAGTGTCGAGGTCGTGCATCAGCCCGTCGTAATTGCGCGACAGGATGCCGGGGCCGAGGGTGGCTTCCAGCATGTGCCCGTTAAACCGGACATCGGCGCCGATCTTCAGGCCCCGGGTACTCTCGAACACCTGTACGAACGCCAGGCCGTTCTGCACTTTGATCACCTCGGCCATCAGGGCGGAGCCTCCGTGCTGGATAAAACAGACCTCGTTCTGGGCCACCGGCCCTTCGAAGCGCACGATGACGAGGTTGGAAATAATGCCCTCCACCTTGCCGGTGGATAGATTGGGAGATTTGCTCATGATACGGAAAATGCCTTTGGAAATTCAAAGCTTTGCTCCAGCCGGCGCACCAGGCCACGGAAAGCCTCCAGCCCTTCTTCGGGGCCGAGGATGCTCCATCGCTCCAGGATGGACAGCTTGAGCAGATAGCCCAGCAAAACTTCTATGGTAAAGTAATTAAAGGTATTCAACTCGTCGATGTAGTTCCAGCGCAGGATATCGGTTTCCTCCTCGCGCTCCAGCAGCTCTGGTTCCTCCTCCAGCATGAGCAGGCGGTTGATGAACGGGTACTCTCCCGACAGCCCAAAGTCGCGGGCATTGCTGTTGCGGGCGGCCTCCGTAAGGCGGTAATCACCGATGAGTTGCCCCTGCTGCGAAAGCTGGTACCGCCGGGCGGTAAAAGCAGCCTTGAGATTGTGGATATCCCGTTCAAAAGAGAACCAGTCAAAAAGGAAACCCTCCGCCGTCTGCTCCAGCACAGAGTCGTAATAGAGCTGAGTAAGCTGGTTTTCCCAGCTCATGCCGGCGGCCAGCGGCGCCTCCTGCTGATAAGCTTCGATAAAGCGGCGCATATAGGCCGGCGCAGTCTCCGGCTCGCGCACGAAAGCTTCCAACTGTTCCTCCGTGTACTGGCCTTGCTCGTCCCAGTGCCCGCTGTCCTTCTGTAGTATATGTAACAGGTTGCGGTTGTCGGCAGGAAGGAAGAGGTATAACACTTGCCTGTAATCGGCAGGATGAAGGTGGTACTGCAGCTCTTCCCGGAAAGCCAGCATGGAAAAAGGCGGCTTGGCCTGCTCGAAGATCAGCGTGGGCAGGCCCGAAACGAGGTAATAATAAGCTCTTTTTTCCATCGGAGATTGCTGATGCTTTTGGGTTACAAGTTTCAGGTTGCAGGTTGCAGGTTTCACCCCCTCTCCCAGTCTCCCAATCACCCCATCACCCTGGCTGGTTACAGGTTGCAGGTTTCACCCCATCACCCTGGCTCCCCATCACCAAGTCTCCCTGTCTCCCTGTCTGCTACCAAGCCTACTCTTTTCCTTCACCATACAGCAAGCTATCGGCCTGAGGGCGCAGGTAGGCGCGGAAGAAGCGCTCGAAATCTTCGGGGGTAAAGGAAACGACATAAGCCCCGTCGCCAGGGCCGATGCGGAAACCCTGGCTCAGCCGGCCGTCGAAAGTAACGGCCAGGCCGGCGCTGAGCAGTTCCTGTGTGCGGGATTCGAAGTACTGGCCCAGTCCCTCGCGTTCCTTTTCCGGCAGTACCACGGCCAGGCCTGCCTGGCTATCGTTGGCGTTCCAGTTATTGATGGCCGCTTCGATGATCCGCTGCAGGAAGGCCTTATCCTTAAAGGCCTCTTTCAGCGGCTCATTCAGCAAGCGGGTAGCAATAAGGTTGGTGATCTCCTGCCGGAGCCCGCTGACAGACTGCCGGGCAGAGAGCTGTAATTCTGAGGTGACGTTGCGGCGCATCTCTTCCGCTTCTTCCTCCGCTTTAGTACGCAGGTGATCGGCCTCCCGTTTTGCCTCCGCCAGCTGTTGTTCCGCCTGACGGCGGGCCTCTGCTATGATATCTTCTGCTTCTCTGCGCGCGCGCTCAACACCCTCCCGGTAGATCTTGTCAGTGAGTTCCTGAAGTTTGGCTTCCATGGTTCTTTCTTTATTCAGCCGAAGGCCGCATGTGTGAACAGCGGCCAAAAGTTAAGCGATAATTACCGGAAAAGGAAATGTCATTTGACAGAACATACCAATGATTATTGTCATTGACTTGGTTTTCTGTTATGCCGGCAAATTATTTTTTGAACACTACTTATGTATATTTAGACCGGCATACCAGACACACAAGACATACCACCATGATAAAAACAGGAATCATCGGCAGCGGGGCCATGGGCACGGGCATAGCCCAGGTAGCCGCTACAGCGGGGCATCCCGTTTTGCTATACGACAACAACCCCGATGCCCTGTCTCGCGCCAGGCAGAGCCTGGAGAATGTAATGAAGCGTTTGGTTGAAAAAGGAAAGCTGGAAACCGAATCGGCGGAAGGCATCCTGCAGCGCATCGAGTATGTGAACAACCTCTACGCCTGTAAGGATATCGGACTGGCAATTGAAGCCATCGTGGAGGACCTGGAAATAAAAAAGGGCGTATTCGAACAGTTGGAAGATGTCGTATCAGAGGGCTGCATCCTGGCCAGCAACACTTCCTCCCTTTCCATTGCCTCCATCGCTGCAGCCTGTAAAAAGCCAGAGCGGGTGCTCGGCATTCACTTCTTCAATCCAGCCCCATTGATGAAGCTGGTGGAGATAATTCCTGCCATACAAACGGAACCGGAGGTGCTTGCACAATCGCTTGGGCTAATTCGGAGCTGGGGAAAAACGGCCGTAGTGGCCAAGGATACCCCCGGCTTCATCGTCAACCGGGTAGCTCGTCCTTTTTATGGCGAGGCCCTTCGCATCCTGGAGGAAGGCCTGGCCGACGCGCCGACGATCGACTGGGCCATGACGGAACTCGGCGGCTTCCGCATGGGCCCCTTCACCCTGATGGACTACATCGGCCACGATGTGAACTATACGGTTACGGAAACCGTCTTTCAGTCCTTTTTCTTCGACCCCCGCTACAAGCCCGCTTTTACACAGAAACGGCTGGTGGAGGCCGGCTACCTGGGGCGCAAATCGGGCCGCGGGTTCTATGACTACCACCATGGCGCGCCGAACCCTGAACCCAGGCAAGATAAAAAATTGGGCAGCCAGATCGTCTGGCGTATCGTCGTGATGCTGATCAACGAAGCCGCCGATGCGCTGTACTGGAACATCGCCTCCCGCAACGATATCGAACTGGCCATGACACATGGCGTCAACTATCCCAAAGGCCTGCTGCGCTGGGCCGACGAGTCCGGCATCGCCCATTGTGTGGAAACCCTCGACCGCCTCTATGACGAATACCGCGAGGATCGCTACCGCTGCAGCCCCCTGCTGCGCAAGCTGGCCAGAGAAGGGAGGGGGTTCTTTAGTTAGCACTCAAAGGATGGAATTAATGTATTCAGCTTAGGCCCCACCCTTTCTGACGGAACAACCTGATTTCCATAAAAAACACCTGCACGCCCATGATTAACGCTATTTCACAAATAGTAAAAACTACTACTTGGAGTGCAATATTCCTGTGCCTGTTCTGCATTTCACCCCATCTTCAGGCTCAGGAAAGCAAAATGCGGTCCTGGCTGAACGATTGGCAAAATACCACTCTGCCGGATAGTGTAAGATTTGAGGCAATAGACAAACTGGTCATGAAGGGCTACCGCATAACGAATTCGGACAGCGCCCTTTTTTATGTAGACAAGCAACTTGCCTTTGCCAAAGGGGAGAAAAACAAAAAGTGGATAGCGGAGGCCTTGTCCAACAAAGGGCGCATACTGCTGAGCGTATCCGGGTTTTCAGCCGCCAATGCAACGTTCCAGGAAGCGCTGGAGATCCAGGAATCTATCGGTGATATCAAAGGGATGGCTGATACCTACCAATGGATCGGTTACGTCTTGCGCAAAGAGGGGAAGTTGACAGAGGCATTGGACTACTATCAACTAAGCCTGGATAGATCTTCCCAGTTGGGAGAGGAGGGCCGAACCTACACAGCGGCTACGCTCAACGGCATGGGCACCCTGTACCTGGATCAGAAAAATTATGAAAAAGCACTCGAATATTACCAGCAAAGCCTGGAGCTACACCTTGCCCTCAATAAAGCCATAGGCATAGCCGCCAATTACAACAACATCAGCCAGGCCTATTATTTTATGGGAGATTATGCGCAGGCGAAAGCCTACCTTGAGAAAAGCCGGGCCATTAAAGAAAAACTAAATGATCTACAGGGGCTCGGAAACATCTATCACAACCTGGGTGATTTAGACGTCAAAGCCGGGGATTTTGAAAGCGCGAATGAAAATTATCTGAAAGCGCTCGAGCTGCGAGACAGCATCCATGATAAAGCCGATGTGGCTTCATCGTACAATGCACTTGGCTATAATGCTCTTAGAATGCAGCGGCCAGGGCAAGCCCTCAACTGGTGCCGGCAAGGCCTGCTGCTGGCACAGTCAGCGGGTGATGTCGAGGAAACCGCCGCCAGTGCCGATTGCCTTTTTCAGGCCTTTCAAATGCAAACCCAGGCCGACTCCGCACTGGCCTATCACATCCTGATGACGGAATTAAAAGACTCCCTTTTCAATCAGGAGAACACCCGAAAGCTCGCCCAACTGGAGCTGCAATACGCCTTCGATAAGGAAAGGGGCCAAATGCAGGAAGGCCTGAAGCGACAGCGTATGTTCCGCAATGTTGCCATCGTGATCACGGCCTTTTTCTTCGTTCTGACATTTTTGATCTTCAGGCTGAATAGAATGGCCCGGAGCAAAAACCGGAAACTGCATGAAAAGAACCAGCAAATCGAACGGGACAAAGCAGTGATCAGCCAGCAGGCGGAAGAATTGAAGGCCCTGGATCAAATGAAAAGTCGCTTTTTTACCAATATTTCCCACGAATTGCGCACGCCGCTTACCCTGATCACGACTCCGGTTGAAAACCTTATAAAGCAGTATAGCGGCCGGCTAGAACCCGCCATGCAACGCTCCCTCCAAGTCATTAATCAAAATGCAAAAAAAATGCGCGCCCTGGTGGAAGAGCTGCTGGAACTCTCCCGCATAGATGCAGGGCAACAGGAATTATCAGCCACCGCTACCTCGGTCAGCGCCTTTTGCCGTCAGCTGTTCATCGCATACAGCTCGGCCGCCGGAGAAAGGGGCATTCAGTATGAGCTGATTGACCAACTGCCGGATAACACGATACTACTGATCGACAAAAGATGCTTCTCGAAAATCATCAACAACCTCATCGGCAATGCACTGAAATTTACAGGCAAAGGCGGGGCCGTCACCGTCGTTGCTCAGCATATTCCAGATCAGGGAAAAACCGAACCTCATGTGGCCTGGTACCAGATACAGGTTAAAGATACCGGGCGAGGTATCCCACCGGAGGACTTACCGCATGTATTTGACCGTTTTTTTCAAACCAAACGCGAAAACCTGCCGCTTGAAGGGGGAACAGGAATAGGGCTGGCGCTGAGCAAAGAGCTGGCTGAACTCATGAATGGCAGCCTTTCGGTGGAAAGCAGCTTGGGGAAAGGCAGTACTTTTACCTTTACCTTTCCCGCTCAAAGCGCCAAAGCGCATGAGGCCTTGCCCCCAGCGGCTTCAGTAATGAATAATCCTGCCGAGGGGCCCGCAGGTGGCGCAAATGCTGGCCCGGACATAGCTACTACTGGACAGTTGCTGATCGTGGAAGATAATACCGATATGCGGGCTCTATTTACAGACTTGCTGAGTGATGATTTCAATTTGAAAATGGTCAACAACGGGCAGGAAGCCTGGGATCTGCTGCAAACGGATGCCGAATTTGTGAGCCGCCTCGACCTGATCCTCTCCGATGTGATGATGCCCGAAATGGACGGATATACCTTACTGGGCAAACTTAAGGAGACGCCCCGCCTTGCCCGAATTCCCGTCATCATGATAACGGCTCGTGCTGATGAAAAAGATAAATTGCAGGCTTTGCGCATGGGCGTTGATGATTATCTGACTAAACCTTTTTCACCCGGCGAACTGGTGGCCCGGGCCCGCAATCTCATTCTGCATCTCGAACAACGCAGAAATATCCTGGCAGATGAACGATCTAAACTGCCGAATCCTGATTTTGAAAATATCGGCCCTGCAGAACAAAACTGGCTCCGGGAGCTCGAAGAAAAGACCATACAGGCTGTTGACCAAAAAATACCGCTAAGTGCAAGCAGCCTCGCCGACAAAATGAGTATCAGCGAACGCCAGCTTCGCCGCCGGATCAAAGCAGCAACCGGCCTGGCCATTAATGCCTACATCAACGAAGTCAAGCTACAAAAGGCACGCCAGCTGCTCGAGAACCAAAGCTTGTCTACCATAGCCGAGACCGCCTACGCCTGCGGCTTTAACACACCAGGCTACTTCACGAAAGTGTATGAGCAGCGTTTTGGCAAACGCCCCGCTGAGTATTTTGAAGAATAAGAGTAACTATTCAGCATCATGGTGATTTACGGCCTGAAGCAAAATTTTGTAATCCGCCCTTCCCCTTCCAAGGGGAATGAGAAGGGGTTAGGCATGAAAAGCCTACAAAATTTTGCTTCAGGAGCATTTTAGGCCGCATGCTGAATAGTTACGAATAAGCGCTTGTTAGGAGGACGTTTTTTAGCCCAAAGGGGGGCCTCCTAACAAGCTCTAAGTGAAGCGTAAATAAAACGGCCACAGCCCTGCTCCTCCTCACATGTCCGTTTTTTTGAATAGAATGACCGGGAATTTCAAATGCCACTATGACATATTTGCTTGTAGCAAATAAGCCCAGTAGGGGGGCACAAGCCCTTTTAGCAACATAAGCCGGGCACCGACAAACCTCTTTTCAGAAAATCTGTCTCATGAAAAACTCGACACTTATGGTTATGCTGGCCATCTGTATCCTTATGGCCCGGCAACTCAATGCACAGGATCCCATTGTAGTAGATGGCACCTCTGTTGAGATCAACTTCTCAGATGGTTATGAAGATTTTATTATTCCCTCCACCTTTGAAACAGGGATCATCGAATTCCTGCTGAAAGGCGGCGATGGCGGAAAGATCACAGGTTGCGACGGCGACGTGAAAGGCGGCAAAGGGGCCACCATAAATGTGGCTTTTAATATCGGAAGCAATGCCAACGACCTGGAACCTGGAGGAACCTTGCGCCTGGTCGTCGGTGCAAAGGGCGACAACCAAAACGACGGCGGCGCCGGCGGCGGCGGCGGTACCGGTATTTTGTATAAAAAACCGAATGCTACGATCACATCAACTGACCCGTCAACCGATATTGCAGACGCCGATAACTCCTGGATACTCCTGGCCGTAGCCGGCGGCGGCGGCGGGGCTTTTGCCCGAAAGAGCGCGGGGTCCTGCGTGACAGCAACCGCCAAAAACGGGACCGGCGCCAATAACGGCACGAGCGGTAAAAGCGGTGGCGGCAGCGATAACGAAGGCGGTACGGGGGGTAGCGGCGGCGAATTTGGAGCAGGCGGAGATGACGGCGGCGGTGGCGGCGGCTACCTGACTGATGCCGTTATCACCTCCTCAAGCACCCTCAATCAAAACAGAGGCGGTAACCGCGGAGGGCTCTCGGGCGCCTTCGGAGCGATATTCAACTGCAACTGTGTTGAAGGCGGCAACGGATACGGAAGCGGCGGCGCCGGCGTCAATGGTGACGGCGGCGGCGGCGGCGGCGCCGGCTTCTCCGGTGGCGGCGGCGGCAATGATGGCAGCAGCAGCGCCAATAATGGCGGCGGCGGCGGTAGCTTTATCAACGAAATAGCCATAGACAACCGCTCGGATATTGACGGAGGAGGAAGCACCAGTGACCCGAATAACGGTAAAATTGTATACACGGTCGAATTGTCTAGCCTGGAGACCGGAGGTGATATCATTCCCATCCCATACAACGGCACTTATCAGGATTTTACCATCCCAAGTGATATTGACCTGAATACAGTGGATGCCATAAGCCTGGCCCTCAGAGGAGGTGATGGAGGAAGCGCCAAGTTTAACAACCAGGATAATGGGGCTTCTTGTAGTAATAAAGGTGGCGGTGGCGCTACCATCTATGCTGATTTCAGGATCGGCAATAGTTTTGACGACCTCCAGCCTGGCGGTACGTTGCGCTTCATCGTTGGCCAGAAAGGAGAGCGCGTTACCACCCGCGATTATGGCGGCGGCGGTGGCGGTGGCGGCACAGGCATTCTATATCTTCCACCCAATGTAACACCTTCCATTAGTGAAGCTTCCACCAGTTTTAACGATAACACCTGGCGCATTTTAGCTGTTGCAGGTGGTGGCGGCGGCGGTTATGTCCATGAATGCGGTGGCGCCAATGCAGGGGAACCTGGCAATAACACCTCCAGCGGCCTGGATGGAACAGGAACCAACCTCTCCGGAGAAGGAGGAGAAAACGGTTTTCCAGGTACAAGAGATGCCATTAACTACGGTAGTGGCGGTGGCTACTTATCGTATGCAGCTACGATCCCGGCACTGGAGGATGAACCTATGCAGGGGGGAGCCGGCATTTTTGAAGGAGGTGCAGGAGGTACCGGCCAGGGAACAAGGCTGAGAGGGGGGTATGGATACGGCGGCGGCGGTAGCGGCCGCGAAGGCACTTTTGGCGGCGGCGGCGGTGGCGGCGGCTTCTCCGGCGGCGGCGGCGGCGCCACTAATGCAGGCGGCGGCGGCGGTAGCTGGGTAAGCCCGACAGCCATTACTTCCACCATTGAAAAAGGAGATAAGGATGGCTCGCCGGATCAGGGCTTTGCCTTTTACCAGTTTTTTAAACAGGATGAAACGACAGGGGGTATCCAGGCGCCTGTTGCTCAGTGTAAATCAGTGACCGTTACCCTGAATGGGGATGAAGGGGCCCTGACACCTGATTTAGCTAATAATAACAGTTATGACCCCAACACGCCCGCGCAGGATCTGAGCTATAAGATCTGTGTGAACATTGGTGGAAATTTTGTCTGTGTCAATCAGGTTACCCTCAACTGCAGTAATATCGGCAGCCAGGGAACCTATACCTTGCAGGTGTCGAATGACACCCGAACCTCTACCTGTAATTTTGTCGTCGAAGTAGAGCAAGGTGATGGCACCTTTACCTGCCCGGATCCGGTAACGGTCAACTCATCGCAATGCCTGAATATATTCGATGACGGGAACGACGTACAACTAACTCCTATAGCGACTGCCGGCTGTGATGACAGCCTCAGTTACTACATCATCCGCCCCGATCAATCCATAGATATGTTCCATGAGGTGGATGTTTTCACCCAGGGGATACTTAGGGATACCTTCGATTTTGGAACCAGTACGGTCGTTTACAATTCCTTCTTTACGAATGCTGAAGGTGATCCCGATTTCCAAACCTGTTCCTTTACACTTACGCTAAATGCTGAAGATGACGAGAGCTTTATTGATTGTCCAGGCGATATAGCAGTGTCGCTTGAGGAAGGGGAAATTTGCTTCACGACGGTCGTGGCTGGGGATAACTCAAATGATGGCCTGGCGCCCACTTACAATGGCGACGGAAGCCTCTCCTGGCGCGTCACCAGCAGCAATGTCCCACCCAATATTACGGAAGGTGTTGGTGTGCTCACCAGTTTTGACTTTGAAATAGGCGACAACCTGGTCGAATACTTTGCAAAATGTGGCGATAATGTGATCTCTTCCTGTTCCTTTACTGTAGAAGTAGAGCCGGGCCTTGGTGATAATGAACCGCCAGAGATCAGCTGCGTCTCTTCCAGCTTTTCTAATCCAGTAGACCTGAGTGTTTACAATGGCGTAGAACCGACTGATCCCTTTATCCTGGATCAATTGTTGGCCAGCGCTACCGATGACTGCTTTATCGACTCCTACGAGATTCCTGCCTTTAATATAAGTTGTTCTGGTGTTGGCCAAAAAAGCAATATAACAATAAGAGCTTTCGATGCCGCGGAGCTTCAGGATCAATGCAGCGTCTGGGTCAGGTTGGTAGATGATGTGGGCGTGACTTGCCCGGAAGATTTTACCGCTCTAACCATGCCCGGTACATGCGAGGTGCCTTTCGATGGCCTGATACGGGACTTCCCAACTTACTACCTCTGCAATGGGGGATTTGACCTCACCATCGAACAATTCATAAACGGCCAGTTTCAGGACGTTACCCCTGCCAACCCCAACAATGAGAACTATGAGGTTGGCCTCTATCGGCTCAATATTACCAATTATGACCTTTCTGGCCACTCCTCCACTTGTTCCTACCAGGTAACTGTTCAGGATGGGCAAGCGCCTAATGCAGTTTGTACGAACGTTAGTGCAAGCTATTCCACCCTACCATCTGACTTGGCCAGCCTGATCGGGGCCAACTCGACAGACAACTGTGGCATCGCCAGCTATTCTATCCAGGCGCTTACTTACGACTGTTCAAACCTGGGTTTTCAACCAGTCTTATTAACTGTTACCGACGGAGCAGGCAATACGAGTGTTTGTTCCGCCGCAATTGAGATCATCGATACGAACCCGCCGGTGGTGAATAGTTGTCCGTCCGATCAAACTGTTCTGGCCGATGTAGGGAATGGGTTAATTTGTGAAGCATATCTCCCTGACCTGGGCGAACAAGTCGATGCCACAGATGAATGCGGGGACATCATTGTTACACAATTCCCGGAAGAGGGCCTCGTTTTGAGTGTAGGCCAGTCTCAAATCGTAGAACTTACCATATACGATGAAAGTGGAAATGAAGCGGCAACTACTTGTTCTGTTACCGTAACGGTGGAGGAGAACACCCCTCCTACAGCTGCCTGCCAGGGCGCCACCGTACAGCTCGATGCCGCCGGGTCGGCTTCCATCACCGCAGCAGATATCGACGGCGGTTCGGCTGATGCCTGCGGCCAAACCAGCCTTTCTGCTTCACAAACAACATTCGGTTGCGCCAACGTGGGCAGCAACGCCGTCACCCTGACGGTTACCGACCTCAGCGGCAATTCCAGCTCCTGTAATGCCACCGTGGTTGTGGTCGACAACATAGCCCCGCTTGCCCTTTGCCAGGGCGCCACCGTGCAGCTCGATGCCGCCGGGTCGGGTTCCATCACCGCAGCAGGTATCGACGGCGGTTCGGCTGATGCCTGTGGTATCGCCAGCCTCTCTGCCTCACCAACGGCTTTCTCTTGCGCCGACGTAGGCAGCAACACCGTCACCCTGACGGTTACCGACCTCAGCGGCAACTCCAGCTCCTGTAATGCCACCGTGGTTGTGGTTGATAATGTTGCTCCGGTTGCCGTATGCCAAATTACCACGGTGTATCTCGATGTCAGCGGCCAGCACACCCTTCAGGAAAGCGAAGTGCTGGATTTAGCCAACACCTACGACAACTGCGGCTTCCTGGTGAACCTCATCAGCCCGACGGTGGTAGATTGCGAAGACTTCGGAAGCACAATACCCGTGATGGTATCCATTGCCGACCCAAGTGGCAACACGGCTTCTTGCCTGGCCGATGTGTATGTGGATAAAAGCTATACCCTGCCCGCCCCCTGGGCTGGCGTAGACATTGGCAACCCCGGCGCGGGCAACAGCTACAAGTACGACCCCTGCCTGGCGACGCCCACCTACACCATAGAGGCTAACGCTAACAACAATAGCCTGGGTACTGACAATCTGGGCCTCATCAGCCAGGAACTGTGCGGGGATTTTGAGCTGACGGTACAGGTGCAGAGCATCACCCCCACCGGCTTTGCCGGCCTGACAGCGCGCGAAAGCGATTCCCCGGCCAGCCGGATGGTGGGCATGTATTCCAACCTGAACAATGTGGTGCGTTGGGAGTCCCGTTCGGTAGCCGGAGCGAACAAGTTGATCAACTTCTTCAATAAACCGGCGCCGTACTGGCTGCGGTTAAAGCGACAGTCGGGCTGGTTTTTCGGTTATTATTCTTTTGACGGCGTGAATTTCCTGATCGTCAGTGCGCAGATGATACCGATGGAGAGCTGCCTGGAAGTGGGCCTTGGGGCCTTTACCAATATCAACGGCATACCGGCGGTAGCGGTGTTCAGCAATGTGAGCCTGAATGGCGGCGTGCTGCCGCTGGAGCAGCTACCCGCAGCATCAACGACGCCTGCGGATATGGGGCGTAGCATCAGCTTGTACCCAAACCCTGTGCGCGAAGCCGTCACACTCGACTTCGGTGCAGCTTTCCCTGATACGGAAGCTGAGCCTACTTTGCGCTTGCGTAATGAAGTGGGGCAGCTTATCGAAGAGCGACGGCTAGCGCCTGGTGCCAGCCGGCTGGAGTGGAGCCTCAACGGACTGCCAGCAGGCATGTATTTTATCGAAGTACTTAGCCGGCCGGAGACGCCGCAGGTATTGCGCTTCGTGAAGAGTGATTGATATACCGTCCCTGGGCGGTTATATGGCCTCATTGTCTCATGGTTTCATTGACGAGGTACTAACTTCTGTGACACGAGTAATAACGATGGCGCCAGGCCAGCATGGCCTCATTTTCTCATTGTCTCATGGCTTCTAAGCCAGGGACTGTTTAAAGATTATTTCATCAGTCGCTTCGCTCGTGTCAGGTTTCAGGTTACAGCGTTGGGCTTGTAGATTTACCCCATCG
>JACJYE010000012.1 GCA_020636255.1 Lewinellaceae bacterium | reverse complement strand
ATCACAAATACCACTTACCCTCATGAAACTCCACATTGCCCCTCCTTCTGCCGAATGGCCGGCCCTGCTGCAGCGCCCGGTGCTGGAAACCGCAAGCCTGGACGGCGCCGTTTCGGAAGTGCTGCTACAAGTAAAGGCCCTTGGGGATAAAGCCCTCTTCGACTATACCGAACGCTTCGACGGCGTGCGCCTGGAAGCTCTGCAGGTAAGCGAAATGGAGATCGAAACAGCTTCAGCAGCCCTACCGGAGGCGCTCAAGCAAGCGATACAAACGGCGAAGGCCAATATCGAGCGCTTCCACAGTGAGCAGGGCGAAGCGGTTCGGGTTGTGGAAACGATGCCCGGGGTGTCGTGCTGGCGTAAAAGTGTAGCCATCGACAAGGTGGGCTTGTATATTCCGGGGGGTACTGCTCCGCTCTTTTCCACCGTGATCATGCTCGCCGTGCCGGCCAGGCTGGCGGGCTGCCGGGAGGTCGTTCTTTGTACACCGCCGCAGCGCGATGGTAGTGTACACTCAGCCATCCTCTATACTGCTCATCTGGTAGGTCTTACGCGAATCTTCAAAGTAGGGGGCGCGCAGGCCATCGCAGCCATGGCTTATGGCACGGAGACGGTCCCGGCGGTGTATAAGATATTTGGCCCGGGCAATCAATACGTCACAGCTGCCAAACAGCTGGTGAGCCGCCAGGGCGTTGCCATCGATATGCCGGCGGGCCCTTCGGAGGTGCTGGTTTGCGCTGATGAAACCGCCAACCCTGCCTTTGTCGCTGCCGACCTGCTCTCTCAGGCCGAACACGGGGTGGACAGCCAGGTGGTTTTGGTTACCTTTTCAGTGGATATGGCTAAAGCTGTGCAGGCCGAGGTGGACAAACAGCTACAGTCCCTACCCCGAAAAGATATTGCCCAAAAGGCCCTGGCATCCAGTGCCGCGATTGTGGCGCCTGATCGATCCACTGCTCTGGAAATCATCAATGCCTACGCCCCTGAGCACCTTATCCTTTCGGTAAAAGATGCCGGGCAGCTGGGCGAGCTGGTGGCCAACGCAGGTTCCGTTTTTCTGGGCCATTATACGCCGGAATCGGTGGGCGACTACGCTTCCGGCACCAACCACACCCTGCCTACAAACGGTTATGCCCGCATGTACAGCGGCGTTTCGCTGGACAGCTTCGTCAAAAAGATCACCTTCCAGCGCTTGTCAAAAGCTGGCCTGGAACGGATAGGCCCTATAGTAGAACAAATGGCGGAGGCCGAAGAACTGATGGCGCATAAGAACGCGGTAAGCATAAGGCTGAGGCAGTAGCCTGGAAGATGCTGTTGATGCTCGCTACGGGATACTGTAGATACTATTGTAGCATCAGCAGCATTCATAGCACCAATAACATCCATCATAGCATCAATGAGCATCAACCATCTCGTCCGGGAAAACATCCTTCGACTCACCCCTTACTCCTCGGCCCGCAGCGAGTATGAGGGCCGGGCGGAGATTTTCCTGGACGCCAACGAGAACCCTTTCGATACGGGCTACAACCGGTATCCCGACCCGCTGCAGCGGGAGCTGAAAGCGAAGATCAGCGCCCTGAAGGGCGTCGCTCCTGAGCATATCTTTCTGGGCAACGGCAGCGATGAGGCCATCGACCTGCTCACCCGCATTTTTTGTGAGCCAGGCGTCAGCCATGTCATCACCCTGCCGCCGACATACGGGATGTACAGGGTGTCGGCCGATATTGCAGATGTGGCCGTAAAGGAAGTGCCGCTGGATAAAAACTTCCAGCCGGATGTGGAGGCTATTCTGGCTGCTGCTGACAGCCACTCCAGATTGCTCTTCCTCTGCAGCCCTAACAACCCAACGGCCAACAGCTTTGCTTTGGAAAAAGTGAAACGACTGGCGGAGCGTTTCCCGGGCATAGTAGTGGTTGATGAAGCCTATATCGATTTCTCTGGCCAGCCCGGCTGTATCAGCCTGCTGCGGGACTACCCCAGATTAGTGGTACTGCAGACCTTTTCCAAAGCCTGGGGGCTGGCAGGCATCCGCCTGGGCCTGGCCTTCGCCTCTGAAGAAGTCATCGCGTTGTTCAATAAGGTAAAACCTCCATACAATATTAGCCAACTCACCCAGGAAGCAGCTCTGAAGGCCCTGGAAAACCGGCAGCAACAACAGGAATGGATACAGCAGATACTGGGCCAGCGTGCGCTACTCGCCCAATTCCTTAGCGGGTTGCCCTTCGTACAGCACGTCTACCCCTCCGACGCCAACTTCCTGCTGGTGAAGGTTGACAATCCCAGAGGAATATATGATTTTCTGGTGCAGCGCGGCATCATCGTGCGTGACCGCTCGCGGGTGGCCCTCTGCGAAGGCTGCCTGCGGATCACTGTAGGCCGGCCGGAAGAAAACGAGCAGTTGTTCAGGGTGTTAGAAGCGTTCGGATTGAAGCGGGAGAGATGAGGGCGTATGCTGGTAGGGTGTTATGGGTTTAGTTGTTTTATAATGATTATAAATGTAACCGTTATAAATATAATCATTGTAAAAAGAATGATTACAAATGCGATGTTATAACATTACGACTATAGCAGTTATGATTATTTTTGAACCACTTCGAGTTTGCTTAGAAAAATAAATAACCACGAATCCATGCAACGCCTCCTCATCCTCGACCGCGACGGTACCCTCATTCTGGAGCCTGAAGGGTATCAGATCGACAGCCTGGAGAAGCTGGAGTTTTACCCCAGGGTATTCCAGTATCTTTCCCGTATTACCCGCGAACTGGACTTCGAACTCCTGATGATCACCAACCAGGACGGCCTGGGGACGGATATCTTTCCCGAAAACACCTTCTGGCCGGCCCATAACAAGATAATGCGGGCTTTTGAAAATGAGGGCATCACCTTTAAGGATGTGCTCATAGACCGCTCTTTCCCACAGGATAATGCGCCCACCCGCAAACCCCGCACCGGCCTGATGGCGCCCTATATGAACGGCCAATACGACCTGGCCAACTCTTTTGTCATCGGCGACCGGCTGACGGACGTAGAGCTGGCCAAAAACCTGGGCGCCAAAGGCATCTGGCTGAACAATAACCCCGATCTGGGAGCGGATGAACTGGATGGCAAACGCGCCGAGCTGGATCCGTTTATTACCCTGGCGACTACCGACTGGGCAGAGATATACCGCTTCCTGAAACTGGCGCAGCGTACCGCTGAAGTGCGGCGTACGACCCACGAAACCGATATCCTCATTCGCCTCAACCTCGATGGGGCCGGAACGGCTGACACACAGACCGGATTGGGGTTCTTCGACCACATGCTCGCCCAATTGGCCCGGCACTCGGGGGCCGACCTGGTTGTGATGGTGCAGGGCGACCTGCATATCGACGAGCACCACACTATCGAAGATACGGCGCTGGCCCTGGGCGAAGCTTTCGCAAAGGCCCTGGGCGATAAACGCGGCATCGAACGCTATGGCTTCTGTTTGCCTATGGATGATAGCCTCGCTCAGGTGGCCATCGACTTCGGCGGGCGCCCCTGGCTGGTGTGGGAAGCGGAATTCAAGCGCGAAAAGATCGGTGACATGCCCACCGAGATGTTCTTTCACTTTTTCAAATCGTTCAGCGACGCGGCAAAGTGCAACCTCAATATCAAAGCCGAAGGCGCCAACGAGCACCACAAGATAGAGGCCATCTTCAAGGCGCTGGCCCGCGCCATCGGCCTGGCAAAACGCAGAGATGCGGATAATATGGTGCTGCCGAGTACTAAAGGGGTGTTGTAAAAGTAGCACTTGGGAATTCTGCTCATTTCGGTATCTAACTAACGATAGAAATA
This sequence comes from Lewinellaceae bacterium, assembly GCA_020636255.1. GTDB lineage: Bacteria > Bacteroidota > Bacteroidia > Chitinophagales > Saprospiraceae > JACJYE01. The sequence goes on along the minus strand of JACJYE010000012.1, from coordinate 263,476 downwards.
TGCCCATCGCCATAATCGACTACAACGCCGGCAACGTGCAGTCCGTCCTCTTCGCCCTGGAGCGCCTTGGCGTGGGCGCCGTGCTGGCCGACAACCACGATGTTATCCGCTCGGCCGACAAGGTGATCTTCCCCGGCGTAGGGGAGGCCAATACGACCATGGCCTACCTTAAGGATCAGGGGCTGGACAGGCTCATCCGGAGCCTCACCCAGCCTGTGCTCGGCATCTGCCTGGGCATGCAGCTGCTCTGCGAATACAGCGAGGAGAACGATACGCCTTGCCTTGGCATTATTCCACAAAAGGTGAAACGGTTTCGGCCCCAGGCCGGCGAGAAAGTGCCACACATGGGTTGGAACAGCATCCGCAACCTGAAAAGCGGCCTGTTCACGCCGGAACTGGAAAGCAATTATGCTTACTTCGTGCATAGCTATTACGCCGAAGTAGGCCCTTACTCTACTGCAACGACGGATTACATCCACCCTTTCAGCTCGGCCCTGCAGAAGGATAATTTCTATGCCACCCAGTTCCACCCGGAAAAGTCCGGCAAAGTGGGGGCGCAAATCCTGACGAATTTTCTGATGCTGTAACTTGCAACCCTGAAACTTGTAACCCTGCAACCCTGTAACCCTAAAACCTCCTCCAGGTAAAAAAAACTGCCATGTACCTCATCCCCGCTATTGATATCATCGATGGAAAATGTGTGCGCCTCACCCAGGGCGACTACGAGCAGCAAAAAGTTTACAACGAAGACCCATTGGAAGTCGCCAAGGCCTTCGAAGCCCACGGCCTGCGGCGCCTCCACCTGGCCGACCTCGACGGCGCCCGCGCCAGCCACATCGTCAACTACCGGGTGCTGGAGCGCCTGGCCACCCGTACGGGCCTCTGGATCGACTTCGGCGGCGGCCTCAAATCTGATGACGACCTGCGCATCGCGTTCGAATGTGGCGCCCGGCAGGTTACAGGAGGGACGGTGGCGGTTAAACAACCCAATACTTTTCAGGGCTGGCTGGAAAAGTATGGCAGCGAAAGCATCATCCTCGGGGCCGACGCCAGGGACGGAAAGATCGCCATCAGCGGCTGGCAGGAGCAAAGCGAGCTGGAGCTTTTTGCTTTCCTGGAGGATTACATAGCCAAAGGGGTACAATACTCGATATGCACAGATGTCTCCAAAGACGGCCTCCTGCAGGGCACGGCCCTGGAATTGTACACCCAGATCCGCGAGCGCTTCCCCGAGCTGAAGCTTATCGCCAGCGGCGGTGTCACGGGCCTCGATGAGATCGTAAAGCTCCGCGAGCTGGGCTGCTTCGGAGCTATTATCGGAAAGGCGATCTACGAGGGTAAGATCAGTCTGAAGGAGCTGGAGCGGATGGCGCCTGGGTAACCACGGGGTGATTGCCTTCATGTTTTTCTCTGGCAATCACCCCGGTGGCTGGCCTGCTCGGGCTGCCCTCACGCCCGCACCATCACCTTCTGCACTACCATTTTCCGCCCCACCTGCAGCCGCAGGTAGTACAATCCATCCGGCAAATGGCCAAGCTGAAGGGCCTCACCGTCGCGAATGCCGCCTGTTTTTTGCCAGAGCCTTTGGCCGGTAGGCGAGAACAGCTCGGCCCTGCTAACGGCCTGTCCCTGGGTGTTCAGGTACAGCCTTCCGGTTGTGGGGTTGGGGAAGAGGGTGATACGAGCGTCGAACGCAGGGCTTACCGTGCCTGTCATGATATCCGGGAAGGTAGCCAGGGCCAGCGTGCCGCCAATCTCGATCTCGCTGCCGTCGGCGCGGATGGCTTTAATATTTTTAAAGCGGATGGGCGAAGTGTTGGACGGTAGCGGCTCCGGGAAGGAAGCGCGCGTTTTGGCCAGTATGGTGAACAAATTACTGCCTTCAATCTGGCCATCGGGCTCGGCGTGGATGTAGGCAAAATCCAGCTGGCCTCTTTCCGGTATATCCGTTAAGAAATCGATCGCATTGGGGTCGTAGCTACTTCCAATCGGCAGTAGCTCCTGGAAATAGTCTGGGCTGTATTCCACGGAGAACGCCAACCCGTGCAGATCCGGCACGTTTTGGACATAAACCCTCAGGAAAAAGCTTTGCCCGGCCTGCAGGTTGTCCAGGTTGGTGTTGGCCGTCAGGTACAACTCAGGGCCGACGGGGTATTCATCGGTGGCGGTATAACCGGGGCGGGTAAGGTTGTAGTGCTGTATCGTCAGGCCGAAGTCTTCCGTTTCCACCAGCCCGTTTCCATCGGCGTCGAGGTGTTTGTCGTTGACACCACTGTGCTGGGCCCCGCTCCAGTCCTCTCCGTTGTGCGGCGACCAGTTGTAAGGTGAAGGGCGGGTGGGGCCGGTGCGGGTTAAACCCAGGCCCAGCGACAGCAAGTCGCAATGGTTGGCGATACCGTCGGCGTTGAGGTCGCCGGCCCAGACGCAGTCTTCCTGGCAGGTGGCAGGCTGGCTGCATCCCGTTTCAAACTGGCTGTCGTACCAGCCCTGTAGCTGTCCCAGCCCATCGTACATCGCGCTGACGTTTTCCAGGAAGTTGGCATTTTCTTCCCGAAAAAAAGCATAGGCCACATCCACTACTTCTATTGCGCCCGGGGGCAGGCTGCCCAGGTTCACGCTGGCAATCGTCCGGCGGTCTGCAAAAGCGGGCGACGCTGTATAAGCCGACCACCCATTTGGGTCGTTGGGGTCATCCGGAAAAGCGAATGAGGTGACGGGATTGGAAAGCGAGGGGTCATAACCACTGTCGCCAAAGGTCAGCGGGATGCCGTCGCGCCACCGGCCAGTCATTAAGTAATAATGATCAATGACCAGATTTGGGTCGGACATGGCAGGAGGCCCGTCGACGTTGTTGTCGTAATACATGAAATATGACAGGGGCCTGTTGAGTACCGTTGCGCTCTGTACCGGCGGGTTTTCCCCGTAGGAGTTAATACCGGATGGGCAAGCTCCGTCTTCTTCGCCATCGATATTGTCGCGGTTGTAAACGAAGTAGGAATTATACTGCGGTACGCTGCCTACGAAGTCATCGGTATAACACCCCAGGTCAAAGTCCGTCCAAAGGGCGAAGTACAGAGAATCGAGCTGTTCCGCTGCCCTGTTGATGAGTTTGTAAGATGTGAAAATAGTGTTGTTCAGCAGAGGGCTATCGGCACAGTTGAACGCCCAGGAGGTGAGCTGTATTTCCACACCCAAAGGAAGGCCCTGCGTTTCGGTATGAGGGCTGTCCGGGTCATTATATACATGCCAGGTGATCTGCTCCGGGATGATGGCCGACTGGTGTATCATCGGATAGTCGCCGTCAAGAGGGTCATACTGCCCGTCGCTATCGTAGTCGAAATAAGGCGCCAGCCCTTGATTAATATCCGGTAGCATAAAGCCATTGTAGTCAAAGAACTGAGGGTTACCCCGTCCGGGCCAGCTCATGATCTCAGGCTGAGGGCTGTCGATAACGCCATTATCCGCAAAATCGGCGATATGCGCTTCGATCTGGAAGCGGCTTACCGCCCAGACGCGGTCCCAATCCTGGCAGTTTTCAGCAAGGGCATTGCCCATCTCGTCGAGTGGCCCTGGGGCATAGTCCGAATAGCCGTTATTCAAGCCGTATGTTTGAGCCGACAGCTTCAGGTTGCCGCCCGGGTCGAAAGCACCCAGCCAAAGCCCCTGGGCGAATATGGTATTCGTGGCCGTGCTGCCATAGGGAACCTGGAAAGCGGCATCACTGCCATCAAAAAACAGGCTGCCGCCCTGGGTGATCAACGCCCTGACATCGTTGGCGTGCAGGTAGGTGCGGCCCTGAGGAGCAGGGCAATCCTGCCCCTGAAGCTGGCCGAAGCCCAAAAGGGCTAATAGAAGAAAGAGCGTGGAGTAGTTCTGTTGCATAAAGCTGATGTTTTGAGTGATGGAATGAAAGGTCTGCGCTAGTCTTGTTGCACTATGATCTTCCGGATTATATGCTGTGTATCCACGATTAAGTGCAGGTAGTACAACCCTTCTGGCAAATGGGCAAGTTGAAGGGCCTCGCCGTCGTGGATGCCGCCTGTTTTTTGCCAGAGCCGTTGTCCGGTGGAGGAGAATAATGCTATAGCATCTACTGTTTTGCCGAAGGTAGACAGATGGATTTCTCCTGCCGTAGGGTTAGGGGATAGCAGAATGGGGTTGTTTCTTTCCGGGGCTGCCGTAGAGGTCATTACGTTTGGGAAAACGGCAGCTATGCTCGTTCCTCCTATTTCAAGCTCATTACCGTCATTCCGTACGGCTTTAATGTTCTTTAACCTGATACGGGTAGTGTCGGAAGGGATGGGCCCGGAAAAATCGGGTACGGTTTTGGCACGAAGGGGAAGCAGGACGCTTTCCTCGATATGGCCATTACCTGAAGGCAGGATATATGCAAAATCAACCTGCCCGAGCTCGGGAAAACCCTTGGTATATTTCATTGCTAAAGGGTTAAACCCCGAAAAACCCAGCAATTCTAGCTCTTCGAAGTATCGCTTGTCATATTCCAGGGAGAAGGCAACCCCACACAGCCCGGGGATATCTTCCAAAAGGACACGGAGAAAAAATTGCTGGCCTGCTGATAAGCTGTCTAAATTGACGCCGTTTAACGCTACAAGCTTAAGCTCAGGGCCTTCGGGGTATTCATCTGCCTGGTTGAAACCGGTGGCCTTGAAGTTGTAATGCGTGAGGGTTAACTCGAAATCCTCAATAGTGATATGGCCATTACCATCAGCATCAATATGTTTGAAATTGGCCCCGTTGAATTGGGCCGCCCCCCAGTTTTCTCCTTGCCGTGGCGACCAGTTATATGGTGCTGGCCGGGTAGGGCCGTTACTGTTTAATGCCAGCCCTATGGGTAGCAAGTCGTTGTGGTTGGCTATGCCATCGGCATTGGCATCGCCAGCCCAGATGCAGCCTTCCTGGCAGGTAGGGGGTGGTACACAAGGTATTATCTGGTAGTCATACCATTGCTGCAGGCTTTCAATGCCTTCATACATAGCCTGGAGGTTTTCCAGGTGGTTGGCTCCTTCTTCTTGGATGAAGGTATAGGCGACATACACTTTTCTGATGGATCCCGGTGTTAAATTACCCAAAGCAATGCTGGGGATGATCCATTTGTTTCCGGGCTGCAGGCCGTTGCTATACTCCGACCAGCCATTGGGGTCAGTTGGAGCATCTGGGAAGGCAAACGGTGTAGGCGCGCCAGCTCCTATAAAACCGTCGCTCCCGAATGTGAGTGGGCTGCCATCACGCCAGTGGCCGGTCAGATAGCGATAGTATTCCAGCCCTAACACTGGCGCAATAGCACCGGCGGGGTATCCCTCCTCCGTGCTTCCATAATACGCTGCATAAGCTATATCCTTGTTAAGGACGGTAACGGCCTGTACCGGCGGGTTAACTCCATAGCTATTCACACCCTGCTCACAACCTCCTTCCATATCGCCGTCTATGTTGTCGGCATTATAGGTAAAAACGGTATTTAAAAATGGGGCACTGCCCAAATAATCATCAGCCGGGCAGCCAAGGGCAAAGTCCAGCCATAAGCCAAGATGCACTGAATCCATGGGTTCAATGGCCCGGTTGATCAGCGTGTAAGCAGTAAATATAGTATTGCTGAGTAGCGGGCTGTCCGGACAGTTAAAGGCCCATGTCGTAAGTTGAATCTCAAATTTTAGTGGGGCGGCGCTTGTTTGGAGGTGCAGATTGCCATTGTCGTTAAACATGCTCCAGGTGATCTGTTCAGGGATCGGATAATTGGGAATATTCGAATACTCTACGGAAAGGGTGGGATAATCTCCGGACAGAGGGTCGTACAGGCCGTTATGATTGATATCCCTAAAGGGCGCCAAGCCGGCGGGGGTGTTTGGGAGCTCAAACCCATAGATGTCTTCGAAATGAGGGTTGCCTTTTGCCGGCCAACCCAGAATAGCAGGATCGGGGTTGTCAATGTGCCCATCCTCAGACCAATCGGACCGGTGGGCTTCAATCTGGTGCCGGTGCACTTCCCATACCCGGTCCCAGTTGCTGCAGGTAACACGGTTCGTTTCACCCGGATTAGGGGCATCCAATGTAGTTAATGGGCCTGGGTAATAATCAAATTTGCCTGTAGCCGGGCCGTAGGTTTGGGCAGCAATGTGCAGATTCCCCGCCAGGTCTATAGCTCCTAGCCAAAGGCCTTGGGCATAAATAGTGTACAAGGATTCATTTGCCGGGTGCTGGAAACCGGCTTTTTCACCGTCAAAAAACAATCCTCCCGTACTACTGATATACGCCCGCACCTGATTGCCGTTCAGGTAGGCAAAGCCAGTAGGGGGCTCGCATTGTGCCATCAGCTTTACTCCGAATGTGAGAAGCATGAATACGAGTAACCATTTTACCATTTTACCTTTGATTTACCTGCAATTTCCAGCGAAAGCTTTGCATTGGCTTTTTGACTACAGATAAACTTCGTACTGGAAATTGATGATGATCATTATTACCCCTAAAATAAGGCATTGCTAAATAACTTTCCCACCTGCCATCATCCACAATGAGCCGGCCACACCACGATACATTTAAACAGCTTGTTTCGTTATGTGAACGGTAAGTTCTGTGACACGGGTACTGTACTGTAACGATGGCGCCAAGCCAGGCCCGAAACTTGTAACCCTGCAGCCAGCCAGAGGGACGGGGAGACAAGGTGACCGGGTGAGAGGGTGAGCCCGGAATGCCCCTGTAACCTGGGAACCTGAAACCTGAAACCCTGAAACCTGCAGCCCCACATCCCCGCTATTCCCTTATCTTTGAGCGCCAAACACAACCGCATGTTAGCCAAACGCATCATTCCCTGCCTCGATATCAAGGACGGCCGCACCGTTAAAGGGGTTAACTTCGTCGGCCTGCGCGATGCCGGCGACCCTGTGGAACTCGGCGCCCGATACAGCGAAGAAGGCGCCGACGAACTCGTCTTCCTCGACATCACAGCTACCCACGAAAAGCGCAAGACCCTGGCCGCACTGGCGCGCGACATCGCCCGCCACCTCAGCATTCCCTTTACCATCGGCGGCGGCATCAGCTCGTTGGAGGATGTAGATGTGCTTCTGTCTTCCGGCGCCGATAAAATTTCCATCAACTCGGCCGCCGTGCGCAGGCCTGGCCTTATCGATGAACTCGCCCGCAATTTTGGCAGCCAGTTCGTCGTGCTGGCCACCGACGCCAGGTTTGCCGATGGCGATTGGTACGTGTACCTCAATGGCGGCCGCATTGCCACCGATATCCGGCTGCTCGACTGGGTGAAAGAGGCCGAAAGCCGGGGCGCCGGCGAGATACTCTTTACCTCCATGAACCACGACGGCACGAAAAACGGCTTCGCCAACGAGATCACCGCCAGGGTTTCGGAAGCCGTCGCCATCCCCGTCATCGCCTCGGGCGGCGCAGGGAACATGCAGCACTTTTATGATGTTTTCACAACAGGAAAGGCCGACGCCGGGCTGGCCGCCAGCATCTTTCACTTTCACGAAATAGATATCCGGGAACTGAAGGCCTACCTTCGTGAGAAAGAGATTACCGTCCGGCTTTAGTAGATTGAAAGATTGCTTGTTGAACCGCATTGGGACAGAATCCCTCGCAAAAGATCAAATAGAAATTGGAATAAGATCAGGATGAATAACATAGACCTCACCCAACTCGACTTCGCCAAAGGAAACGGCCTGTTGCCAGCTATTATCCAGGACCCAGACACCGGCCGGGTGCTCATGCAGGGGTATATGAACGAAGAAGCGCTGCGCAAAACGATGGCCGATAAAACCGTTACCTTCTTCAGCCGCAGCAAGGGCCGCCTCTGGACAAAAGGTGAAACCTCCGGCAACTACCTCCGCCTGGTGGATATTAAGGCCGATTGCGACCAGGACAGCCTGCTCGTTTACGCTCGGCCGGAAGGGCCCGTTTGCCACCTCGGCGCTGATACCTGCTGGGGAGAAACCAACCACCCCGTCAACTTCCTGTCCTACCTGGGAACGATCATCCACAGCCGCAAAGACGCTGACCCGGAGACTTCCTATACCGCCCGCCTGCTGGCCCGCGGTATCAATAAGGTCGCCCAGAAAGTTGGCGAGGAAGCCGTAGAACTGGTCATCGAAGCTAAAGACGACAATGAAGCCCTCTTCCTCAATGAGGCCGCCGACCTCATGTACCACTACCTCGTCCTGCTGGCCGCCAAAGGCTACCACCTGGCAGATGTGGAGAAAGTACTACAGGAAAGGCACAAGTGAGCAGGCAGTAACCCCATAGCCCCTCTCGCCCAACGCCCGTAGCCTACCCCTGATATGCCGGCAGCCAGAACGAGAAAGCCGCGCCCTGCCCCTGCCGGCTCTGCACTTGTATGGTGGCATTGTGGATCTCCAGGATCTTCTTGACGATGGCCAGCCCCAGGCCGGCGCCTTTGTTGCGCTCGTTGCCGCCTCCGGCTTTGCGGTAGCGTTCAAAAATGTGCGACTGTTCGCTTTCCGGAATGCCTGGCCCCGTATCGGAAATGCGCACTTCGACGCCTTCTTCGCGGTTCCGGAGCTGCAGGGTGACCTTCCCGCCTTCAGGGGTGAATTTCAGGGCATTGTCCATCAGGTTTTGGATCACCCGCTCTACCAGGCCGAGGTCGGCAAAGACCAGCGGGAGTTCGCGCGGGTGCTCCAGCTTGAGCACGAGGCCTTTCTCCCGTGCCAGTATCTGGTATTTTGCAAAGACATCCTGAGCCAGCTCAGAAAGTGGGAAAGGCTCCTTTTCCGGCTGTATCTGGTTGGTCTCCAGCTTCGAGTATTCGAACAGCTGCACGATCAGGCGCGATAGCTTTTCGGAGCTGTCGTAGATGATCTCCAGGTATTTCCTGCGTTCCTCCGGCGGCAGTTGTTCTTCTTTCATGAGTAGCGTTTCGATATAACCCTGTACGATGGACAGGGGCGTGCGCAGGTCGTGCGAGACATTGGCGATGAGCTCCTGCCGAAGCTGTCCCATGGATTGTATCTGCTCGATATTCGCTTCGATCTTGTCCGCCATGTCGTTGAAGGTAACGGCCAGGATGGCCAGGTCGCTTCTGCCGTCTTCTGGTATCCTTGCCTGGTAGTCGCCTTCCTTGAAGCGGCGCGTCGTATCGATGATCAGCCTTAGGTTTTTGGTAATAAAACCGATAGCGATCAGGCCGACGGCCAGGGCTGCCAGCAGGGCCAGGAAAAAGGTCTTGGCGCCTAGCTGCAGGATATAACTGCCGAACAGGCTGGATGTTACCGCAGCCTGTTCTTCGCTGGCCAGTATGATGTAGGCGTAACCGGCCAGATTGCCATCCTCGATGATGGGCGCTGCGGAAAATGCTTTCCGGGCGCCAGGGTTTCGGGGGTCATCGCCCAGGACGAAGCTGCGGCCTTCGTCGGTTATGAATTTCTTGATGGGTTGTATGGACACGCGCTGAAGGTGCACAGACTTATTGGGCACGACGTAATCGATGATCTTGCCGAAGGGGTCCAGTAAGTATACTTCCACGCTCGGGTTGATGACCATCATGGAGTGCATGATGTCGTGGGTGGCCGCCGTATCAGGTTTGCCGTCCACCAACGGCTGGGTTTCTTTGACCAGTTGCCTGGCGATACCGCCGTACAGGCGCTGGTTGACTTCCTGCAGATATCGCCCGGCGGTATAGGAGGTGATCAGAATGTATCCTACACCCAGCAGGGCCAGCACCAGGAGAAAGGCAGCGGAGATCTTCCAGAACAGGCGGGAAGAAGCGGCCAGCGATTTCCAGTTCATGTGGTGATCAGTTCTTCGTTAAAGCGATAGCCCATGCCCCAGGTGGTCAGGATGTAGCGGGGATTGGCCATGTCCGGTTCTATCTTGCTTCGAAGGCGGTTGATGTGGGAGTTGACGGTATGTTCGAACCCGTCGAAATCGTAACCCCACACCAGGTTGAGCAGACGGGCGCGGGCATAGCTTTTGCCGGGGTGTGCCGCCAGCAGGCTCAGCAGTTCGAATTCCTTGCGCGACAGGTTCACCCGCTTGCCTTCCAGGGTAACCTTCCGGCTGTCCAGGTCGATGACGAGTGGGCCGTAGGCGAACTTCGACTTCTGCTGAAAACCCGGGCGCCCCTGTGCCGTGCGCTCCATGCGCCGCAGCAAGGCTTTGGTACGGGCAATGAACTCCCGGATGCTGAAAGGCTTGGTCATGTAGTCGTCAGCGCCGATCTCCAACCCCAATACCTTGTCGATCTCTTCCGATTTTGCCGTCAGCATCAGGATGGGCGTGGCCATGCCTTCGCTGCGGATACGGCGGCACACCTCCAGCCCGTCTATTCCGGGCAGCATGAGGTCCAGGATGATCAGGTCAAACCGGCTTTCCAGGGCCTTGCGAAGGCCCGATTCGCCGTCGTAGCATTTTTCGAGCTGGAAATGAAGGTCTCTCAGGTGGATCTCTAAAAGGCCAAGGATATTGGCATCGTCTTCAATGGCAAGTATCTTCTTCATGGAGGGGTGTTTGTAATAGCAGGGAATCAGGCTCCCTCTTATTGTACAACTACAGGCCGCATCTGTTGGCCAGTGCTCCCCTGTCCAGCTCTTTTAGTACCCTTTATGTCCGTCCGGCGACGGTACCGGCTTTGTCTTGGCAGTGTGTGTTGTGTAAATGATTGATAGCTAAAAGCCGTGGCTTATTCCTCTTTTACCAGCCCGAAAAAAACGGCTGCCCAGTACGGCGCGTAAAAGTCGATATCTTTTGCGAAAGGCCCTGCCGCGCCGCCTTGCCGCGGCCCGTCGCCCGGGTCGATAGCTATGGCGTGGCCCAGGCTGTCGAGCGCGTATTGGAGCAGCACCGTAGTACCGGCGCTATCCTTATAGGCGCTACGCTTCACTTTGTCATTCTGCTCCCAGGTATCCGTAGTGGCCGGGGTTTCCGCGTCGAGATCCAAAAGCGCCGCCCATTGTTTGGACAGCTCTTCGGCGTTGACAAAGCTGACCACGGCATCGTCGGCGCCGTGAAAGATAGCAAGGGCGGGGTATTTCCCTTCGTAGGCGGGGTATTGATCGCGCACCCTGGCTTCCCAGGTGTCCCCATCCAATACTATCTCGCCCCGCATGGCCTGAAAGCCGGTGGCCATATCGGCGGCGGCGCCGTACGGAATGCCGGCCATCACTGCGCCTGCGCGGAATACCTCCGGATAGGTGGCCATCATTACGGCCGCCATTGCGCCGCCGGCGGAGATGCCGCTGATGTAGATGCGGCGCTCGTCCAACTTGAATTGTTGCACAGCGTATGCCACCGTTTGCCGGATAGAAAGGGCTTCGCCGCTGCCCCTGTGTTTGTCTTCCGGCACAAACCAGTTGAAGCAGTTGTTGAGGTTGTTGGAAGGCTGCTGCTGCGGGTAGAGGACGAGGAACCCATATTTGTCGGCCAGCTCGTTCCAGCCGCTTTGGCGGGCCGTCTCGGCGGCATCCTGCAGGCAGCCGTGGAGTACGACAACCAGGGGCGCATTAGCGGAGAGGCCTTCCGGGACATACGCGAAAACGCGAAGGTTGCCGGGATTGTCGCCAAAGCCCGTCAGTTCTGCAAATTCGCCGCTGCCCTTGCCGGATGGGCAATAGGAGAGCAGCGCAGTGGCGAGCAGGAGGATTGCATTTGATTTTATCATTTTGGCCGTTTGTATTGCTGGGACAAAAATAACCTTTAAACTCCAACCCTGAACCTGATTTTTGTTATTCCCCTCTCTCCCAATCCAGGAATTTCGTAACTTCCAAGCCATTTTACAACAGATCCTTATCCCATGAAACAGCGACTGATCATTTACCTGTTTTCCCTCCTCGTATGGCCTCTTTCCGCCCAGGTCAACTTCACCAGTTCCGACCTGCCTATCGTCGTGATCAACACCAACGGGTTGGAGATCCCCAACGAGCCGAAGATCGATGCGGATATGGGGGTCATATACAATGGGCCGGGGCAGCGCAACTACCTCACTGGCCCTTTCAATGCCTATGACGGCCGTATTGGTATCGAGCTGCGGGGCTCTACTTCGCAATATCTGTCCGACAAGAAACCCTATGCCGTAGAAACCCGCGATGATGAAGGCGAAGACCTGGACGTGGCCCTGCTCGGCATGCCAGAGGAGAGCGACTGGGTCTTTCTGGCGCCGTATAGCGATAAGAGCCTTATGCGCAACGTACTTACCTACACCCTTGCGGGTAGGGTCATGCCCTGGGCGCCGCGCGCGAGGTATTGCGAGCTGGTGCTCAATGGCGAGTATAAAGGCGTATACGCCATACTGGAAAAGATCAAACGCGACAACCATCGCGTGGATATTGCCAAACTGGACGACGATGAAAACGAGGGAGACGATCTGACCGGGGGCTATATCCTCAAGATCGACAAATGGGAGGGCAGCTTTAACGATGGCTTCCCTTCCAACTACCCGCCACCGGGCAACCCCGAACGGGAGATCTTTTTTCAGTATCACTACCCCAAACCGGAAGACATCACCTGGCAGCAAAAGGCTTACATCCGCCAGTTCATGAACAACTTCGAGGCTGTGATGGCTTCAGAAGATTACACAAACCCCCAAATCGGGTACCCCGCTATTGCGGACGTTGCTTCATTCGTCGATTTTTTCCTCATCAACGAGCTTACGCGCAATGTGGATGGCTACCGCCTGAGCACCTTTTTTTACAAAGATAAGGACAGCAACGGCGGCAAGCTGAAGATGGGCCCGGTATGGGACTTTAATATCGCGCTGGGCAATGCCGACTACTGCGATGCCTGGCTTACTTCAGGCTGGGCGGCCGATTTTAACATCATTTGCTCTCAGGACAACTGGCTTATCCCCTTCTGGTGGAGCCAACTGCGACAGGACCCCACTTTTATGGTACAGGTTAAAAACCGCTGGCAACAGCTGCGCAGCAGCACATTATCCAACACGGCTATCCATGGCGTGATCGATTCGCTGGCCGCTGTGCTGGCGGAGTCGGAAGTGCGCAACTTCCAGCGCTGGCCTATTCTCGGCACATATATATGGCCCAATGCCTATGTGGGCAATACCTACCAGGATGAAGTGAATTACCTGAAAAACTGGCTCAACGCCCGCCTCGCATGGATGGACATGGCGGCCGCTCAGATCACTCAGGAGGAAAATATAACGGAAGCGCGTTTATCTGTCTCCGCCTACCCCAACCCCGTCCACCAGCAACCGGCCGTGTTCGAATACCGCCTGGAGCGCCCCGGCAAGGCAAACCTGCAGGTATACGATTCCAACGGCCGCCTCCAGGGGCAGGTGCAAAAGGAAGCTCCCGCCGGGCCCGGCCGGGCAGAATGGAGGGCTGCATCCCCCGGTGTGTATTTCTATCAGTTCTGGTTCAACGACAGGCTGGTGCAATCCGGCACGATAGTGGCGCAATAGCTGGGGTTAGCCATGAGACAATGAAACAATGCCCCCCCATTACCTCTTGCGCACCAGCTCCGGCTGCCGCGCGTTGAAGCGGACGGCCACCGTGTCGCCGGGATGAAGGTGGCGGGCTTCGTCAGGGGAGGCCTCCACGCGCAGCATATTGGCCCCGATCAGCACCTTGACGGTTATTTTTTTTCCGGCAGATTCGATGTCAAGCACCTCGCCGCTGAGCTGAAAGCCGTTCTCTGGCCCATTGGCGAGCAATATGGGTGGCGGCGACACCGGCTGGCTGATGCGCCCATGCTGAAGCGTTATGATCCGGCTTGAAAGTTTGAAGACTTCGCGCTGGTCGTGGCTCACTAGTATGGTCGTCAGGTGAAAAGCTTCGTGGACGCGCAGGATGTAGTGCTGGAGCTTGGCCCGTATGCCGGCGTCGAGGGCCGACAGCGGTTCGTCGAGTAACAATAGCCGGGGTTGCCTGACCAGCGCCCGGGCCAGCGCCACGCGTTGTTGCTGCCCGCCGGAGAGCGTGGCAGGGTACCGGTTTTCCAACTCCCGAAGCTCCGTTATGTCGATCAACTCATCAGCTATTTGCTTCGACTGTCCTTTGCGCAGGGCGTATTCCAGGTTTTGCCGGACTGTCATATTGGGAAATAGGGCATAGTCCTGGAACACCAGCCCGATATGGCGTTCCTGAGGCCTCAGGCTTACCCGGTGGGCTGTATCCAGCCATACCGTATCACCGAAGCGGATATAGCCTTCCTCTGGCTGCACCAGCCCGGCTATCAGGCGCAACAGCGTCGTTTTTCCACTGCCCGACGGCCCGGTAATGGCCAGGAACTCGCCCCGGCTAACCGTTATGTTTACGTCGAGCTTCATTGGCCCGGCGGCAGCATGCAATGCTTTCTTCAACCTGATCTCGATCATGGGCCGTTCACATATCTACATTCAATATCCTACATTCAACTCCCAGCTTTCAACATCCGCCGATTGATCCCGTACACCAGGGCAAGTATAGAGAAGGCGAAAACGATGAGCACTAAAGCGTACTGGTTGGCCAGGCCATAGTTCATCGCTTCCACCTCGTCGTAGATAGCGATGGAAGCTACGCGCGTATGCCCCGGTATATTGCCGCCGATCATCAGGATGACGCCGAATTCGCCGACGGTATGCGCAAAGGCCAGCACGATGCCGGTCAGCAGGGAGGGCTTTATATTGGGAAGCAACACCCGAAGCAGGGTCTCCATGCGCGACTTACCCAGCGTATAGGAGGCTTCCGCCAGGTTGGCGGGCAGGTTCTCGAAGCCCGATTGGATAGGCTGGGCCATGAAAGGCAGGCTGTAAAAGATAGACCCCAGCACCAGGCCCCCAAAGGTGAACACGAGCTTGACCCCCAGGGCCTGCTCGAGCCAGGCGCCCAGCCAGCTGCCGGGGCTTAGGGCCACCAGCAGGTAGAACCCCAGCACCGTTGGCGGCAATACCAGAGGCATGCTGACCAGTGCTTCCATCAGGGGCTTGAAGCGGCTCCTGCTTTGTGCGATCGCATAGGCGAGCGGAATACCGATGAGGATAAGCAGTAGCGTGGTAGCGGCCGCAAGGCGGAAGGTCAACCCGATGGTTTGCCAGAATTCCGGGGCCATGGTCAGGAATGTGCTTTGATCTGGGCTTTGGCTTCTTCCATCTCCTCCGGGCTGTTGACATTGCGCAGGGCTTCGGGCTTTTCAGCCGACAGCAGCTCAACGCTGGAGTTGATCAGCACTTTGCGTGGGCAGGAATAACCCTGCGCCAGGAACTGCAGCAATATGGGGTAGCTGCGCGGCTCCCATATCGTGATGAGGGGCTCGGGAAATTCGTTCACCGGGCTGTGGAAGGCCGTGGCCACTTTCGAAATGTTGCGGTAGCCGATCAGCTGCGAAATGGTGTCCTTGTCCAGCATGGGCAGGTCGCAGGCAACGACCAGCCAGGCAGCGTCGGGAGACTGGCGGAAAGCAGAAGCTATCGCGCCGAAGGGCCCCAGGCCGGTAAAAGTGTCGGGCAGGGGGTTGGCCACTTCTTCGGCCTGGTCGGGGCGGCAGGAAATGAATACTTTTTGGCAAAATGATGTCAATAGCTTTGCCAGATAATCCCGTTGTGGCATGCCGTAATATTCGATGAGCCCCTTGTCGATACCCATGCGCTTGCTTTGGCCGCCGGCCAGCACAAGCCCGTAGAGGGGCGGGCGGGCCTCCTTGAGCTCTTTTTCCAGCAGGATGGAAACCCCGGAAACGTCCTTGAGCCGCATCTGCGGTATATCTCCGAAATTGTCGAGGCATTCCTTAAGCCAGGGAAAAACTTCCTGGACGCCTTCGGCCAGCAGGATGAGCCTGACGTCGGTTAGCCTGTCCTGCTTGCGCCTGAGGGATTCCTCCTTCCTGGGGTCTATGATGACGGCCTGACGGCGGGCCTCGAAGTGGTTGCCGTTCACCAGCACGGCATCCTGCTCGTTGAAGTATGGCCGGTACTGATAGGTGTCGAGCTTCGCTTCGATGTCGAAGCGGTGGTAGGCGATCTTGTCGGTATAGGATAGCGTGGCGCCATGCGCCAGCGCACCTTTGGCGCTGTGCCCGGAGTTGGTTTCCGTGCCGGCATGGTCGGCATCGACATAACTCAGCCGGTACTGGCTACAAAGCCGGTCGATAATGCCGAAGGCCAGCTGCCTGATATCTCCGCAGGGCGCACCCAGTATGGCCCACTCGTTGCGGTGAAAACGGCCGTAGGCCGGGCGCGTCAGGCTGGTATGCTTTTGGTGTTTTTTTGCTTCAGATGCCATAATTGTCGACTTATTCTTCCCTGACGAAATCGCTTTTTCCTCCGCGCTTTTCTATCAGTTTCGTTTCCCTGATGACGATATCGTGCGAGAGGGCCTTACACATATCGTATACCGTCAGGGCGGCAATGGATGCTCCGGTCAGGGCTTCCATTTCCACACCGGTTTTACCCCTGAGGCTGGCCGTGCATTCAATGACGAGCTCTTTCCGCTCGTTGACGTGGATGTGGACCTGGCAGTTGTCCAGGCCCAGCGGGTGGCAGAGGGGAATGAGCTCGCCAGTCCTCTTGGCTGCCATGATACCGGCAAGGATGGCGGTCTGGAATACCGGCCCCTTTTTAGTGTGTATCTCGTCGCCTTCGAGCTGCACCAGTATCTCCTCACTCAGTTCGACGATGCTGCGCGCACGTGCCAGGCGAAACGTCTCGGCCTTGGCCCCCACATCCACCATGGATGGGTTGCCGGCCTTGTCGATATGGGTGAAAGTTTTGTCTGTCATTTTTAGGTTTGTTGAAGGCCGTAAGGCCAGAACTCCACTCTCTGTCTCCACGTCACCCACTCCCTCAGTCTCCACGTCACCCTCCGATCGTCGCCATGGATTCGGAAGCGGGCGTTCCAAATGTACGTTTTTTCTCGGCTTCCCACCCATCTTTAGCGCGGTTGCCGAGCGCCTGCAGGAACGTATCGCGGAGCTGATCGTCAGAGGCTCCCGCGCGCATGATGTCCCGGATGTTGAATACGCCGTCGTCGTACAGGCAGGTCTTTAGCATGCCTTTGGGGGTAATGCGGATGCGGTTGCAGGTGCCGCAGAATGTGCGGCTGTATGCGGCAATGATACCTACTGTGCCCTGGAATCCGGGGATGTGGTAGTTGTGGGAAGTGGAAAAAGGCGGGTCAGGTATTTTGGCGATATCGGGGTAGTGGGCTTTCAGGTGTTCCAGGATGCGCAGGTGGTTCCACTCCAGAACAGAGTAATGGTTGCCGGCCCCGTTGAAAGGCATCTCCTCGATAAAGCGGACGCTGACGGGGTAGCGGCGCGTTAGCTCCACCATCGGGATGATGTCGTCGGTATTTTTACCGGCCATGACTACGGCGTTGACCTTGGTGTGGATGCCGTGCTCCAGCAGCGCCTCAAATGTTTCCCAAACCTGCGCGAAGGCGTCGCGGCGGGTGATCTGGAAAAAGCGCTGGGGGTCGAGTGCATCCAGGCTGAGGTTGACGGTATGGATGCCCATGCTTTTCAGTTCCGGCACCAAAGGCGCCGTGACGGTCCCATTGGTCGTGATGTTGATCCTGTTCAGGCCTTCGATCCGGCTGAGCCCCCGCAGGAAATCCATCATGTCGCGGCGAACAAAAGGCTCGCCCCCGGTTATGCGCAGCTTGTCGATGCCCATGCCGGCAAGCAACTGCATCAGCCGCAGCATTTCTTCATAGGTGAGCAGCTCTTCCCTCGGTACATACTTAATCCCTTCCTCCGGCATGCAATAGAAGCAGCGGAGGTTGCACCGGTCGGTAACCGCCAGCCGCACGTAGTTGATCTGGCGGCCATGGTTGTCGTAGAGCTTTTCTCCTGGCATAACCCATTTGGGTGCTTCGTAACAATCAAAAAATAGGCGAACTTATTTTTTGAAAACTACTTACGGTTAATCAAACTGGCCTCATGAGGGCAGAAATGCCAAAATATGAAAACTATTTCATGTTTTGGGCGGCGGCCCTTCACTTTTACATGAGCGCACTGTCCTGCCCTGGCTATAGGTGGGGCCTTCCCTATGCAATTCATAACCAACCAGATCGGCAATAGTTCTTGGCGATGGTGCTTGTTCCTGGCTTCTGTGATGTTATCAGGGCCACGGTTACCCTGCAGGTAAAACCCGAACCACCACGCTTTTCGACGCCGGCGTCTTGCTCCCTTCGGCATAGGCATCGATCGGCACCAGCACATTGGCTTCGGGGAAGTAGGTGGCTACACAGCGGCGGGGAATATCGTAGGGCACGGCAAGGAAGCTTTTGGCCACGCGTTGTTCGCCATTATAGGTGCTGGCCAGGCCCACCACCTGCCGGGCCTGTATACCGGCTTCGGCCATGTCCTGAGGGTTCATCAGCACGACGCGCCGCTCGTTATGGATGCCCCGGTAGCGGTCGTTCAGGCCATAGATGGTCGTATTGAACTGGTCGTGGCTGCGAATGGTCATCATGAGGTATTCGCCTTCGGAAAGCGGGTTGGGCGGCACGGGGTTGACCGAGAAATGGGCCTTTCCGGTAGGCGTGTCAAACTGCTGTTCACGGGCGCTGTTGGGCAGGTAGAAGCCCCCGGGTTCGCGCACGCGGCGGTTGTAATCTTCGAAGCCCGGCACCACCTGCTCGATAGCGTCGCGGATGTTATCGTAGCTGGCGGCCATGCTGTCCCAGTCTACTTTGCTGCGACTGCCGAGGGTGGCTTTGGCCAGCCCTGCTACGATGGCGGGCTCGCTGAGCAGGTGCTCCGAGGCGGGCGAAAGCACGCCCTGCGAAGACTGGACCACGCCCATGGAGTTTTCGGTGCTGACGAACTGCGGCCCTTCGCTCTGAACGTCTTGCTCGGTGCGGCCCAGGCAAGGCAGTATGAGCGCCAGTCTGCCGTGCACCAGATGGCTGCGGTTGAGCTTGGTGGATACATGGGCCGTTAGCCTGCAGCTGCGCAGGGCGCGTGCAGTGTATTCCGTATCCGGCGTGGCGGAGAGGAAATTGCCGCCCATGGCAAAAAATACTTTGGCCTTGCCTTCGTGCATGGCCTTGATGGCATCGACGGTGGAGTAGCCGTGGCGGCGCGGCGGCTCGAAACCGAAGGTTGCTTTCAGCTTGTCGAGAAATTCCGGGCGGGGCGATTCCCAGATGCCGACGGTGCGGTCGCCCTGCACGTTACTGTGGCCGCGCACGGGGCAGGTGCCTGCGCCAGGCTTGCCGATGCTGCCTTTGAGTAACAGCAGGTTGACCACCTCTCGAATATTGTCTACTCCGTTCTTGTGCTGCGTAAGCCCCATGGCCCAGCAGACGATGATCTTGTTCCTGCGGCGCAGCAGCTCCACAGCCTCCTTTACCTTGTCGCGGCGGGCGCCGCTGGCTTCCAGCAGGTCATTGAAATCCTGCTTTTTGAGGCCCTGAAGGAAAGCTTCGTACCCCTGCGTTTTTTCCGTGATGAAGTCCCAGTCGAAGACGGCCCCAGGCGCCTTTTGTTCTTCATGCCACAGCAATAGCATAATGGCCTTCAGCAGGGGAATATCTCCGTTGGCCTTGATCTGCAGGAAAATGTCGGTGAGCGGCGTACCGCCTTTCAGGGCCTTGCCCGGCCGCTGGGGGTTGACGAATTTCAGCAGGCCCGCTTCGGGAAGGGGGTTGATGGAGATGATCTTGCCGCCGTTCTCTTTGCAGCGCTCCAGGGCGCTCATCATACGGGGGTGGTTGGTGCCGGGGTTCTGGCCCATGATGATGATCACCTCCGCTTCGTACAGGTCGGTAAGCGTCACGGAGCCTTTGCCGATGCCTACGGTTTTCGACAGGGCATAACCGCTCGATTCGTGGCACATATTGGAGCAGTCCGGCAGGTTGTTGGTGCCGAACTCGCGGACGAACAGCTGGTAGAGGAAAGCCGCTTCGTTGCTGGTGCGGCCGGAAGTGTAAAAGACGGCTTCATCAGGAGAGGACAGGGCGTTGAGCTCATCGGCGATCAGGCGGAAGGCGTCGGGCCAGGAGATGGGCTCGTACCGGGCAGCACCTTCGCGCAGCACCATGGGCTCCGCCAGTCGCCCCTGCTTGCCGAGCTCGAAATCCGTCCAGCCCAGCATATCCTGTATGCTGTGCTGGGCAAAGAAGTCGCGCCCGATCTTCTTTTTCTGGGCTTCTTCCGAAATGGCCTTGATGCCGTTCTCGCAATACTCCGCCAGGCGCGACCTTTCGTCGTCGGGGTCGGGCCAGGCGCAGCCAGGGCAGTCGAAGCCGCCTTTCTGGTTGAGGCGGAACATGGTTTTCACCGCATTGCCTTTGGCCATGTAGCGGTTGGCATGACTCAGGGCGGTGAGTACGCTGGGAATGCCGGCGGCCTTGTCTTTGGGCTTGCTCAGTTTCAGGCCGGTGAAGCGCTCGGGGGGCTGGGCGCCGGTATTATGGGCCACTACTTTGATGCCGTGGCCTTTGTCGTCAATAGCGGGGGTGTTTTCCTGGTTTTGCTGCTCTTCCATCACAATTCCTGTTGGGTGTGTGCTTTGTCTATGGAGTGGGATATCTCTGAATACTTAAACGGCTAAATGGCTGAATGGTTTCTGGCCCGGGGCGCTCCATATTATACAAATATATCTTTATGCCAAGGTCAATACCGCCAGCTGGACTGGCTGGCCTCTTTCGGAGCCCGGCTTTTCACTTCTTCGGCCCATTTGGTGATGAACATCTGGTTGTAGCGCAGTCGTGAAATGGCGTTGGGCTGGCTGTGGTCGCCATTCCAGCAGTGCTCGGCGCGGTCGCCGTAGTCCACTTCGCCGTCGTAATGGGGGTTGGCGGTCTCTTTCAGGATATCTTCCATGAGGTAGACGGCATTGTTGAGGTAGTAGTTGTCCATATCGCCGCAATAGATGTGGATCTTTCCCTGTAGCTTGGGCCCCAGCGTGGCCCAGTCGCGCTTGAGGATATAGGCCAGGTCGTAGTGTTCTTTCCAGTAAGCCGCTACCACAGGGTCGATATCCCCCGTGTACTTATCCCAGATCCGTTGCGGATAGCCCATGGAGTCGACGGGCGAGTATACGGCTTCCCAGATGTCCCATTGCTGGCCCGAACGGCTGTGGCTGCCCAGCACCATCTCGCGGTAGTTCATATCCTGCAGGGTGGCGCTCACCCTGCCCAGATAGTCGCGATGGCCGGGGCGGAGGGTGCGGCGAAAGGGCCCTTCTTCGTAATAGGCGTTTTTGTCTTCGTAAAGATTGACCAGGCAGTAAGCGCGGAAGTCGATGGGGTCGGGGCAGGCTGCGTAACAGCCGTTGTATTCATCGGGGTAGAAAACCTGAGCCGCCAGCGCTTCCCAGCCGCCGGTGGAGCCGCCGTACAGGAAACGCGCCCAGCCTTCGCCTATGCCCCGGTACTGCTGTTCGATATAGGGGATGAGCTCGTAGGTAATGGCGTCTCCATAAGGGCCCAGGTTGGCGGAGTTGACGGCGTAGGAGTCGTCGTAATACGGGTTGGCATGCTGGATCTCGATGACGATCGCCCGTGGGAAATTGGGCCCTGTCCAGGTTTTGTAAAAGGAATAGGCCTCTTCCTGCTGGATGCGGTTGTAGCAATCGAGCTGAAATCGGCTGCTGTATTCACAGGGCTGGGTAGTATCGGCGGGCTCGGTGCGCCAGCCGCCGAAGTCGCTCGGGAAGTGGCCGTGAAAGATAGCCAGCGGGTATTTTACGTCGGGGTGCTCGTCGAAGCCTTCCGGCAGCAGCACATGTGCGCCCAGGTACATATCGCGCCCCCAGAAATCGCTGAGCAACTTGCTGCGCATCCTGACGTGTTTGACGTATTTGCTGTCCTTCGGCGCTTCGATAGCCGGCATCTTCTGGCTGAGTTTGATCGACACATTGCGGGGCTGCCTGGGGTTGAAAGCCATCCGGATGGGCAGGCTGTAGAGGTTGCCGGGGGCGCGGTTCCACTGCTGGCCTTCGCCGCGGTCCATGGGCAGCTTGACGGTATGGCCGTCGGCGCGGGTAAAGGTTTCGTACCTGTGTAACACCACCTGTACCCAGTATTCGCCGAAAGGTACGCCGGTTAAGCTTTCGATAGGATAACCGAAAGCGGAGGCGTCAAAGGTGGCCGGGTGGCCGGGCTTCCAGCCTTCGACGTCGAAACCGAAAGCCTGCGCCGTTTGCGGCTCGTCGGAGAGTTGGAAGCGGGGTTCCTTGTCTTCGTCTTTGGCCAGGATCACCAGCAGCCGCCCGTCGAGGGGCGCAGCGCTTAAGCCTGCGTCAAACGTGATGGTGAAATAGGTGCGGGTAGCGGCAGATTGGCTGTATGCAGGAAAAACGGCCGTCAGAAGCACGGCCAGAACGGGTAATAAGCGCATGGTCATTTCTTTGGTTTTCAAAATTAGAGGTTGTCTCAGAAGTAAGCTTTGAGGTGTTCCCGGCAAATATTGAACCGTGAGACGCAAAGTAGGTTCCCGCAAAGGGCGCTAAGGTATTTTACCACACTTGGCGTCCTCATATATTTGCAGTAAAAGAACCGCAGAGACGCAGCGGACGCAGAGGTTTTTAGCGGGAAGAGCTCCTTCTATACGCCCTGCTTTGCGCTTTTCTCCGCGTCTTTGCGGTTAATTATTCTGCAGGTTTTCCTTATGCAGGCTCTTTTGAGACAGCCCCTAGGCGGTGAAGGTACGTCAATCAGGGCAATTGGACGCGCTCCGCTCCGCAGTAAATATTGAAGCGTCCGTCGCGCAGAAAACCGATCAGCGTCATGCCGTATTGTTCGGCCAGCTCGACGGCCAGGCTGGAGGGCGCGCCTACGGCGGCCAGAATGGGCACACCGGCCATCACGCATTTTTGTACCAGCTCGAAACTCAACCTGCCACTGGCCATCACGGCCTGTTCCCGCAGCGGGAAAGGCCCGTGTCGTAGCGCCGTGCCGATGAGCTTGTCCAGCGCATTGTGCCGGCCTACATCTTCGCACAAATGGAGCAGCTGCCCCTGCTCATCAAAGGCGGCAGCAGCGTGGATGCCTCCGGTGCAGCCGAACAGGGCCTGGCCTTCCACCAGCCGTTCGGGGAGCCCGGTGAGGGCCTGTGCCGCTATCTTGGGAAAAGCTTTGCGGGGGAAATAACAGGAAACGCTGCGCAACATATCGATGGAAGCTTTGCCGCATACACCGCAACTGGATGAAGTATAAAAATGCCGGCTCAGGCGGTTGAAATCCACTGTTACCGCTTCGTCCAGTTCTACCAGCAGGATATTGTCTGCCGCTTCCTGCTGCCCTATCCGTTGCATGCTCCGCACATCCGCCGCTTTGCCGATGATGCCTTCGGTAAAGAGAAAGCCGAGGGCCAGCGCTTCGTCATGCCCCGGCGTGCGCATGGTGATGGCCAGGCTCTGCACTTCGCGCCGCGCCGCCGGGCCGAAAGCGAGTTTGACCTCAAGCGGTTCCTCTACCGCCAGAAGGTCTTCCTCCTGCCGGCTGTATTGGCCGG
The DNA here is from genome assembly GCA_020636255.1 of Lewinellaceae bacterium. Lineage (GTDB taxonomy): Bacteria > Bacteroidota > Bacteroidia > Chitinophagales > Saprospiraceae > JACJYE01. Next base: position 240,103 of record JACJYE010000012.1, on the reverse strand, counting down.
CTACGACCCTTAGGGTGGGAACGGCCAATACGCCTTTGCCTGGGTTTGGAGGGCGGTATGGGCCGGAGCTTTGAGTGCGCTGTTTTTTCATGCACTCAAGATAGCTAATAAAAAGCAAGAGGGCGCTGCAACAGCAGCGCCCTCCACCGGCCTGAGCCTATATCCATTCAGTGGCTTTTAGTTCAATGCAGGGATACTGATCTCCTTCTTGGCGAGGTAGAAATCGATGATCTCGTATTCTGTGTTGTGGATGCGTTCTTCCATCTCTACCAGCGTTTTGGGCGGCGGCACGATGGCCTTTTCCCCTACCTTCCAGTTGATCGGCAGGGCGCATTTGCATTCATCGGCCGTCTGCAGGGCTACCAGGGCGCGCTTGATCTCTTCCATGTTGCGGCCCACGTTCAGCGGGTAGTACATGATGAGGCGGATCACTCCTTTGGGGTCGACGAAGAATACGGCGCGCACGGCGGCGGTGGTGCTTTCATTATCGTGCAGCATACCGTACGCTTTCGACACTTTCATGTCGAGGTCGGCAATGATCGGGAAATTGAAATACACGCCGGTTTTTTCACGCACGTTGTTAACCCACGCCAGGTGGGAGTGGATGCTGTCGATGCTCAGCCCCATGAGTTTGGTATTGCGCTGGTCGAAGAATGCCTTCTCTTCGGCAAAAGCGCTCATCTCAGTGGTGCAGACAGGCGTGAAATCAGCGGGGTGCGAGAAAAGCACGACCCAGCTGCCTTTGTTGTAATCGGAGAACTTCAGGTTGCCCGTTGTGGTGATCGCTTCGAAATCGGGGGCTTTGTCACCAATGCGTGGCATGAAATTGATTTGTTGTTCTTCCATGGTATATCTTTTATGTTTTTTTTGAATACTACTTACTTTTAAAAACAATGCAAAAATAGGCGCAGTTGCCACTGCAGTCAGTAATGAACATCACAGATTTGTCAAAGTATGCCTAGGTGAAGTTCCGCAGGTAGTGGTGCCCGCTTCCAAAAGATTCGTGGAGGAATTCGGCGATGCGCTGGCCGTCGAATTCGTTGTCTTCCGTGTATTTGATGATATTGGTGGTAAGCGTGGCCTCTGAGGTGCGGCCGGCCAGCCCCAGTGGGTAATACATGGTGCGCAGGGCTTCTTCGGATACGTTTTGCAGCAGCAGGTTTTCGAGGGTGGGCCGGTCTTCATAATCCAGCTTCCAGGCCAGGAAGAGGTCGGTGAGCAGGGCCCTGGGCACGCCGCTGCTTTGCAGGAGCTGCAGCGCCAGCTTGCGGTTGGCGGGGCTGGAGCTGAACAGCATATTGCGGAGGTTGCCCAGCTGGGCCGGCCGCGTTTCCTGGCCCAGGCTTCGCCCCAGGCGCCGGTTGAGGAAGGCCGTAAAAGCGGGCCTGGAGAGGAGCTGGCCAAAGGCTGTCGGCACAGGAGCGTGCAGCGCATGTAACACGCGGCCCAGCACCAGATAGTCGGCCGGCTCGTCGGGCTGCTCCACCAGCCTGAGGCCGAGTTTCGCCAGTTGCGCTTTCAGCTCGTCCGGAGCATGGCCGGTTTCTCCCATAAGATAAACGGAAGCGTGCTTCCCATCGCCGGTTATTTCGCGCTGGCTGCTACGCTCGAACAGCAAATGCCGCCGTATGGGGTAAGCCACGTCGCTCATGCCGATGCCGAGTGCTTCGAGCAGCAATGGCGTAGGGAAGCTGCCCAGGTGCCGGCCGCCTTCTTCCTGGATGTCGTAGATCACCAGGCGGAGGCGGCCGGGCACTTCCCGCGCCTGGCATAACTTCAGGAACCGGAGAAGTTTTTTCCGGGCTTTGGCATCAGCTGGGCCGTCGAGAGATTCGAGCTGAGGAAGAAAGAACAAAGGCTGGGGCAGGTAAGGCATGCGGTTGCCGTTGAGCTTCAGCTTTTCCAGCTTTTCCAGCTGCCCGAAGCCCTCGGGCAGGTTCTCCATACCGTTGTTGGCCGCCTCCAGCACTTTCAGGTGGTGCATGTGCTGGACGCGTTCGGGCAATTGCCGGATCTTATTGTCGGAAATAATGAGCTTTTCCAGGCGCGGTGGCAGCAGGGGCAGCTCGCGGAAGGCGTTGTCGCTGATGTCCAGCCACTCCAGTGACTCCAGTTGCACCAGTGAGGCGGGCAGGCTGTCCAGCTGGTTTCTGGCCAGCGAAAGCTGTTGTAGCCGGGCACACCGGCCAATGGCTTCGGGTAGCTGTTGTAGTTTGTTGTGCTCTAATGAAAGGGCGGCCAGCCATTCCAGCCGGCCGATGGCGTCAGGCAACTGCCGCAGCTTGTTTCCACTTAGCAATAAACGGCGCAGGATGAACAACTCGCCTATCGACTCGGGCAGGCTGTCCAGCCTGTTGGCGCGCAGGTTGAGCTCGGTGAGCTGCTGGAGCTGGCCGAGGTTGTCGGGCAGCTTTCCGATGCGGTTATTGCCAAGGTCGAGCAGGTCGAGCGTGGTGAGGTGGAAAATGCTGCCCGACAAGCGGCTGAGCTGGTTGTACCCGGCGCGGAGCTGCCTCAGCGCCGGCAGGCGGCCCAGCTTGGGCGGGAGGCGGCGCAGGGCATTGTACTGCACTTCAAGGTATCGCAAGGCCTGCAACTGCCCGGCCTCGTCGGGTAGTTCGGCCAGCTCGTTGTTGTTGAGCCGCAATTGCTGGAGCTGCTGCAACTGCCCGATGGCCGGCAGGAGATGCCGCAGGCGGTTGTGCCCCAGGTTGAGCTCGGTGAGCTGCTCCAGGTGGAACAGTTCGGGCGGCAGGCCCTCCAGGCGGTTGAAATGAAGCGACAGGCTGCGCAATTGCCGCAATTGCCCGATCTGAGGAGGGATCTCCGCTATCTGGTTGGCGCTCAGGTCCAGCTTTTTGAGCATGGGCATGCCAAAAACTACGGGTGGGATATGCTCCAGGCCGCAATTGTGGAGATAGAGCTCAGTGACTTCGTCTCGCCTGGCGATGGCCGCGTTCAGGTTGTAAACCCTCATGTCGCTGCTTCTTCGATCTTGATGCCCATCTGTTGCATCAGCAGGGTAGCGTTGAAGCTCCGGCTGACGCCCTTTTTTAATTTATAGTCAAAATACAACTTGCCGTCCTGAATTTCTACTTCGATGCAGAGGTTTTCGATGGCGCCTCCGGCAGTAGCTTCCAACTGCCCCAGCTCGAGGTCGTGGGTGGCGATCAGGCCAGAGCCCCGGCTGCGTATCAGCTGTCGGATCAGCGCTTTGGAGCCCGTATGCCGGTCGGTGGAATTGGTGCCTTTCAGGATCTCGTCAAGCAGAAAAAAAGCTTGCAGCTCCGGTGGGCGCTTGCCGGCGGCGGCCTCGATAGCCTCGATGATGAACTTCAACCGCTTCAGCTCGGCGTAAAAGGAAGAGGTGCTTTCGTGCAGAGCATCCTGGGTGCGCATGCTGGTGTATACCATCAGCGGCGGCAGGGCGAGCTGCCGGGCACAGGCCGGCGCGCCCGACATGGCCATGGCCAGGTTGAGGCCCACCGTGCGCAGGAAGGTGCTCTTCCCGGCCATATTGGAGCCGGTGATCAGCTTGATATGCCCATCGGTGGGAATAGAAATATCGTTGCACACCCGCTTTTCACGGGCGATGAGCGGATGGCCCACTTCACGCGCCACTACGGCCGGCTCGTCGTGCAGGGTGGGGAAGGCCCAATCCGGGTTGTTGTGGTACAGGTTGGCAAAACTGCTGAGGGCCTCAAAGCCGGCCATCGCCTCGAACCAGGCAGGCAGGCGGCTCGCCATTTTTTCTTTCCACTGCTCCAGCCGGTAGGCCCATTGCAGGTCCCACAGGCCACCCAGGTTGAGGAAAATGGCAAAAAAATTGTACCGGGTATTCAACTGGCTGATGATGTAAGACAGCCGTGCGATGGGCCGGGATGCCCGCATAGCGCCCTGCCCGAACGCTGCATGAAGTTGCTGTAACAGCGGGCTTTGAAAGGCCTGGCCTTCAATATGCCGGATCAGCTTCGCGTAATGGGCAAGCGTCTGCTCAGCCGCCGCCGTTTGCAGATGGGCTTTGTCGACCTGCTCTTTGGTGCGTTTCAACAACCAGGCAGGGGGTAGGAAAAACAGAATGGCCCAGTACCAGGGCAGGAAATAGGCCCAAAGGGCAAGCGCTGCTAATGTCCAGAGCGGCGACAGGTGGATAGCCAATACCATCCACCGGTTGTGGAGCAGGAAGGGAGGGCTGGATAGCCATTGCTTCAGGAGCTCAAGGTGCTGCGGGCTGTCGTCGGCATCCAGGCCGTAAGCCTGGAAGTGCTGGCGCCAGTCCAGTATTTTCGACAGCTCAGCTACCGCTTGCTGGCGTTCCAGGATGCTGGCCGGCGCCGCCGGCCTCAGCAGATAGGCAGCCAGCTGCTGGCGCCCCAGGGCTGTGCCTGCGCGGTTGGTATATTGGAAAAATGACCAGGGGCCGAACAGGTCGAGGTCCAGAGAATTCGGGTGGTGGGCATCGATGAACGCTTCGCCGGCCTCGAAGGCCGAGAAATCACCGTCGATGCAGGCCGCTTCCCAATGGTTTACCTGGGCAAGGCGGCGCTGATGCCGCTCGTCTTCCTGGATGGCCTGGTGCCACAGGATGAAACGGTAGAATGTATACAGAAATGCCAGGATGAATAGAGCGCCGGCCAGCGCGTGCACGGCCGCCCACAGATAAATGGCAGTGCCGGCCGCTGCAACGAAAAACAACAGGCGCACCAGCGAATATCGGTTGTATTTCTTTTTGAGCACGTCTGCGGCCGATTCGAAAGCTTCGGCGCGCTGGAGGTATTGTTCTTTCATCTTACGGGCGAATATGAAGGCGGAAGTTAGTAAGTTCGGTGGAATTTTGGCTTGGTTTTGCAGCTCCAAACAAGCTCTCAAAGGCTGGCCTCCAAATTTCTCCGTGGGCCTACGTGTACAGCTCTTTTCGGAGTAAGCTCATTTATGGGACGGCATAATTAAGCCTGGACATTTCGCGAAAATTCGCTAAATTTCGCCCAATGAGCGCCAAGCCACAACACGAACGTATCCTTTTCGGCCTGAAGGTAAAACAATTACGCCAGGCACAGGGGTTATCTTTTGTCGAACTCTCAAAGGAATCCCAGCTATCGGTCTCTTATCTCAACGAGATCGAGAAGGGAAAAAAATATCCCAAAGAGGACAAGATACCCTCCCTGGCTGCCGCCCTGGGCACCACTCGGGAGGAGCTCGTATCGCTGGGCCTCAGCAAGAGCATGGCCCCGGTAGGGGAGCTGTTGCAGTCCAATTTCCTGAACGAGCTGCCGCTCGACCTGTTCGGGATCGAGCTGTCGAAGGTGGTGGAGATCATTGCCAACGCGCCGGTACGGGTCGGGGCATTTATTTCCACTTTGCTGGAACTGTCGCGTAACTACGCCCTCAAAGAAGAGAATTTCTACTTTGGCGCCCTGCGATCCTACCTGGAACTGCACAACAATTATTTCGAGGAGCTGGAAGAGGCCGCCGTTGATTTTGCCCGCTCCGCCAACCTGCCCGATACCCGGCCCGTCTCTGCGGATGCGCTGAAGCAGGTGCTGGAGGCTCGTTACGGCTACGAGGTTGTGGAAGACGGGCTAAAACCTTTTCCCGACCTGGGTAAACTGCGCTCGGTCTATGTGCCCGCCGAGAAAAAACTGTTGCTCAACAGCAAGCTTTCCCATATACAGCGCAGCTTCCAGTTCGGCAAAGAGCTGGGCTTTCAGCACCTGGGGCTGCGGGAGCGCGCCAACACTTCCTCCCTCCTGCGGGGGCGCAATTTTGAGGAAGTGCTCAACCACTCCAAAGCCGTCTACTTCTCCGTCGCGCTGCATATACCGCGCCATACGATCACCGAAGCGTTGCAGGCCTTTTTTGAAAAAGAGCGCTGGGACGGGGAGGCTTTTCTCGGGATTATGAAAAAGTATGAGGCGACGCCAGAGATGTTTTACCACCGCCTGACCAATATCCTGCCGCGCTTTTTCGGGATGGACAAGCTGTTTTTCCTGCGCTTTCTGCACGATCCTGCAACCGATACTTTTGAAATAGATAAAGAGCTGCACCTCAGCCGCCGGCACCACCCGCACGGCAACGCCCTGTCGGAGCACTACTGCCGCCGCTGGGTGGCTCTTTCGCTGCTCCAGGACCTGCACCAGCTCCAGCAGGAAGGTAAGTTCGTCGACACTATCGTGCGCGCACAACGTTCCCACTACATCGGCACCGAAGACGAATACCTCTGCCTGACTATTGCCCGGCCGGCCTACCCGACGCCCAACCGCAACGTGAGCGTGACCATAGGCCTGCTGGCCAACGAAGAGGCCCGAAGCAAGATCGCTTTCTTCGAAGACCCCGCCATACAGTACCGCGAGGTCAATAAAACCTGCGAACGCTGCGCCGTGACAGATTGCGCCGAGCGCGCAGCGCCACCTACCGTCGTGCTGAGGCGGGAAGAATGGAAACACATCCAGGCCACGCTGGCCGGGCTCGGAGCCTAGCCGGGAGAGCACCCTGCACCCTGCAACCAACCAGGAAGGCCGGGCGATGGGGAGGCCTCCCAAGCTTACCCCAATTCCTGAAACGTATCCTGCTTGTCCTCCGTAGGCTGGTGCTTGCAGGGAAAGTCCTTTTCGATGAGCAGGTGCAGGGGGGTACTGGTGCCGGCTTCCTGGTGGGCTTCGAGGCCTACTTCATCGGTGGCTATCCATTGGCGCCCAAGCTGCATGGGTACGCTTACGGTGGCCAGGTTGCCTCTGAAGGATGCGGTGAGGGCCTGCACCTCCGCAAGGCGCAATTCAAAGATCAGGGACTGCCCGGGAGCAAAGGTGACCTCTTCGCGCACGGCTCCGCCCTCGTTGAGGGCCTCGAGGTCCGATTTTCGTACCCGCAGGCGTATGCTGTTGGCGTGGCACCGTATTTTCATGGATGTCGGTTTTGATCAGAAATGTACAAAGAAAACACGTGGAAGCTGGTTTCAGATGGGGCAAATACGGAGTTTGAGTGTTAGAATTCTGCCCAAGACGTGGAAAAAACGGCAATAATACCTACATTTAGGAGGTTTTGGGAAAGAGCTCCCGGTGCGGCAGTTCATGCCCGCTTCCTGGAAAACAGGAGTAACGTATAACCAACAACCCCTTCCTTATGAGGATAGCTGCCTTTCTGGTCTTCCTTCTTTTTTGCGTATACATGGTGTTCGCGCGCTGGTATTTTGTTTGTGAGGTCCGGCACCTTTGTAGCGAAGAGCAGGCCATTGAAGACATCAGGCTCAAAAACCTGAAGCTGACAGAAGGAGACTCCGTATTGCTACAGGGGTACGACCAGTTCGCTTTCGACTCCGCCGGCATCGCCCCGCGCCTGAATGCCAACAACCAGGCTTTCCTCGATACCCTGGCCGCCATCCTTAGGAGCCGGCCTGACAGGAACCTGACCATCACGGGCTTTTACCGGGCGAGCGAAGCAGGAATAGCCCCCGGTTACTTCGAAAACCTGGGCCTCGCTCGCGCCGACCAGGCCCGTAAGCTTTTGATGAAACGGGGCATCCCTCAGTCCCGCTTTTCCCTCGACCACGGCCTGAGCCAGGACCCCCAATTGCGGGAACCCCTGCTGTTCAACCTGTACGACCCCAGTGCCGTGCCGCAGGGCTTCGAAAAAGTCGTTTTCACCTTCCGGAACATGACCTTCTCCGACGCCAATTTCGAATACAATTCTGACGTCTTCAGGCCGGGCGCCCCGTTGAAGCTGTACGCCGATTCTGTGAAAACCTACCTGGGCCTCAACCAGGCGGCTACCCTCACGATCGTAGGCCATACCGACAGCATCGGGTCCGACGCCTACAACCTGGGCCTGGGGCTTCGCCGCGCAAAGAACGCCAGAAAGTATTTCATTGACTCCCTTGGGGTTACGGCAGATATTATGGTTGAATCGATGGGCAAAAAGCGGCCGGTGGCCCCCAACACCAACCCCGACGGCTCTGATAACCCGGAAGGGCGGCAGAAAAACCGCCGCGTCAATTTCATCCTGGATAATAAGGCCGATGAGGGCGAACCCCAGGAGGAACGTATTCTGGAAGATGCCAGTGATTTGAATTAACACACACCCTAGCATACCAATTATGGACTTCAGCAAACTCTTCGACCAGTTCAATACCCAGGACAGTTATGCTATCCTTTTTATTATGCTCATCGCCTTCCTCTTCGGGCTGCTGGTCGGCTATCTGCTACGTAGCCGCCGTGTGGCCGCCCTCCGACGCGAGTTGAAGGAGAAAGAGAAAAACCTGGCAGAAGTACAGGTGGAACTGGAGGCGCTGCAGGAACAACTCGCGCTGAAGGAAGCCGACCTGAAAAAAGCCGGTTTTGCCATTCAGGAAGCCGAAGCCCGGGCCGAAAGGATTGAGGACGAAAAAGGCGCCCTGCACCGCGAGATCTTTCAGCTCAACCGCAAGGTCGATGAACTGGAAAAGAGCAGCGCTCCTTCTGATGCCGCTGCCGTCGAAAGCCTGAAAAGCCAGCTCGCCGAACGCGATAAACAGGCGGAAAGCCTCAAAGAACACCTAACGGCCCTCAACGATCAGCTCGTCGCCGCACAGTCTCAAAATGCAGAACTGTCGGACTCCCTGGAACAGGAAGGGGCATCGCTCAACGACCTGGCGCAGATGCAGAGCGCCTACAACGCTACCCGCCACCGGCTGGAGGCCCTGGAGAGCCGGCTGGAACGCCTGGATGACGAAAATAAGGAGCTGCGCGAAGAGATGAGGAAGATACAGGAGAGCACCTTTTTAGCGGAACACAGCATCAGTTCCGCCCAGGATGCCGGCGCACCCCTGGAAATATCGGCCCTGCATCCTAACCCCGAACTCCCCGACGCCAGCCTCGTCGACAAAGAACCGGAGATCGTTTTCGGCGCCGATAAACAGATCCTTGCCGATAAGATCATCCTGCCCGATGAAGCGCCGGCACAGGACGACCTGTCCCGCATCGATGGCATCGGCCCTTTCCTGGAAAAGAAACTCAATGAGATCGGAGTCTACACCTATGACGAGATCGCCTCCTGGGACTCCGAGCGCATCCGGCAGGTAACCATAGCTATCCAGTATTTCGAAGGGCGTATCGAACGCGACAAATGGGTGGAGCAAGCGGCGCACCTCGCCATGGAAAAGCTGCAGAACCCGGAAGCCTTCCGTAGGAACCCCTCCGGCGCCCTGTCCGATGACCCGGAGGACCTCAAGGTTATCGAAGGCATCGGGCCTAAGATCGAAGAACTGCTCAAAACCGCCGGGATCAATACCTGGTCGGACCTCGCCGATACCGATGCCGCCCAGCTCAACGAGATACTCGATGCTGCCGGCGCCAGCTTCAGAATGCACGACCCCGGCACCTGGCCCGCTCAGGCAAGGCTGGCCACCAATGGCGAATGGAACCTCCTGAAGGAATATCAGGACGAGTTGAAGGGTGGAAGGGAGGTAGAACCTTAGCGCTTGTTTTAGCCCAAAGGGTAGCCTCCGAACAAGCTGTTAGAGCTCCAGGCCGTCAAGGCCATCCAGGCCTTCTTGTTTGTAGTATTGCTTGGTGAATGCGCGCTGCTTCTGCCGCTCCAGTACCAGCCGGGCCAGGCCTATATTGGCAGGCTCTGGAGAATAGGGCGAAAGGGCATAGCTAACCTTCTCTTCGTCGATGTCCAGCCGGTACATCATGCTGAGCAGGAATTCCAGCCTGTGTTCGATCATATCAGCAATGTGGTCGGCCAGCAGCTGGAGGAGCTCCTCCTCCGATAAAGGCCTGTCCAGCGGCTGTAACTCAAAGTCGCGGATGATCAGCTCGGTTGTATTGGCTAGCGTATCGTTTGTCATGTCATGTCGTATACAAATGAGATAATAGCACACACCCTCTTTACATGCTTACTAGCGGGCTCGTCATGCGAAAATGCGAAAAAGTGCTCAATATTTATATATTCTCCGTTTCTCTGCCGGGTAGTTCCAGTTCGTAAGGCAGTGCGATCGCATTTTGGCCGGTAGCGGCCTTTCGCTCCACCCACCCTGCAGGCGGTGGCAGCGGCGCCAGGCTATCTCGTAGCACTTCCAGGTGCTGGTGCCTGAAGGCTGGGTTGTATTCGGTGCCATAGTCGCAGTAAATAGCCCTTAGCTGCGGCATGCGCAACAGCCAGGCCGGCAGTATAGAAACGGGATTGTCGCGCAGGTCGAGCACCCGGAGCCCGCGCCATTGGAATAGCACCTCGGGCACCTCGCGCAGCCCCTGGCCTGCCAGGCCTAGTACCAGCCCTTTGTCGGAGCGATAAGACAGGTTGTTCAGGATAAGGCCGATGTCGTAGGCATGTAATTCATGGAGGGCGAAACCGGACGTATTGTCCAGCCCAACCAGGAACCGTTTTTTTTCCGGGTGAGCGAGGTATTCCAACCAGGGCATGCGGAAATTGTTGCGCCGGGCATCCAGGCATTCCAGCCGGGGTAGCTTCAACAGATGGGTGGGCAGGGCGCCCAGGGCGTTATAGCGGACATCGAGGTGCCGCAAATGGCGGAATTTCAGCAGCATGGAAGGCAGGCTGCTCAGTTGGTTGCCGGAAAGCACCAATGCCGCTACATCCTTAAAATCGGCCAGCCCTTCGGGCAACAGGCCCATGCCCAGGGCTTGCAGGGCCATCGTTTTACCTTGCGGGCCCTGGTAGATGCGGCTTTCCAGCAGGCGGGCGATGTCAGCGCTGCTTCCTTTCCGGAGGATGAGGCTGCCACAAATACCCTTTTCATGGTAGGTGTGAAGGGCCAGCAATAAAGGGTCGATGCCGAACAGCTGGTGTAATGCTTCAATGGCCTTCGTTGTATCCGCTTCCGCCGGGCCATTCGCTTTCCCATATTCCAGGATAAGTTGCAGCGGCCTGGGTGGGTACCGGCTGCTGCTCCTGTCGGCATGGGCGAGGGCTTTCAGGCAATTTTGAACATAATCACGTGCGGGCACATCGGCGGTGAGCAGGTGAGCGCCGAGCGTGAGCAGGAAACCAGGCCTTGCCTGCTGGCTGTCGAGCAGCTGTAGCGCCAGCGAAGCGTTGCGCTCGTTGTCGCTGGCGAGCAAGCGGAGGATGTTCGTACAGGCATTTTTGGATAAGGCCATGGCTATTGGGTCAGCTCTCTCATAAAATTAATGCATTAGCGCCACATTTACCGGCCTGCCGCCTTTTGTTTCGCAACTGGAGAGGGAAATAGCACTAGAATTTATTGTAATAAACTGATATTCAGCAATATAAATTGATATCTGGCAAAAAAAACAGGTGTAGTATTTTCTTTTTTGTGATATACTCTTATATTGAGTAACGCAAAGGCGCTCCGCCGCCTTTTTTTATGCCCGGCCTTTTCCGGCGCCAAAACGCTTCCTTCAGCCGGCAGTTTTTCTGCTGGCAGGTTCTTCAACCAGGTTTTTTGCCCCCAAATTACCAGTGCGAACAATATACCGGATTGGAACAACTGCTTTTGCATCGGATCGTAAAAACTAAGAATCCTGAGCTATGAATGCAACTATTGCCCATGTAAACAAAAGCATTTGGCCCCTTACCTTCGAACAGTTGCACAGAGACTGCCAGGAATGGCTCTCTCTGGTAGGTTACTGGAAGTGCGAAGTGCGCTTTTTGGAAAAATCAATGCGGCATTTCCTGGGTTATGCCCTCAGCAATGCCCAGGCTGTGGAAATGCGGGAGATGTTTAACGGCCTGATGGTTTCCATCAAGCCGGAGATACGCGAGATCGAAGGGTGGGTACGCTCTTTTCACCGGCACCTGGCCAACCTGGCCAACCCCAACACCCACGACAGGGAGCTTAAGAACAATACCGAACACAGGCGCATCTACCGGAAGATCGATAGCTTCCGCAAGCGCCTGGGGCAGCTGAAACGCCGCTTGTACGCCCTGCTCGTCCAGGTGATGAAGGATGAGAAAAAAGACTGGCAGTTTCATCGCGGCATCTGGGCCTACCCGGCAGCACAGCGCCTTCGCCGCAGTGGCTGAAAAGAGACACTTGGAACACTTACCCCCCGGGGCGTTCCCTCACCGGAGCGCCTCGCTTTTTCGCCTGCCCGCCTGTCATCCCTGCCCTTGCGTCTCCTGCAATAGGGCCACTGGCCGAAAAAACTTTACCTGCTCCTTTAAATTCCTTATTTTATCAGGTACTATTGTGTTGACCAAAACTTCAATCAAATTATGAGCATGCTCAATGATCTGAAAAAATTGTTGTTCGGCGCTAAAGCAGCGGCCAAATCAGCAGGTGAAAAAGCTGTGGAAGCCGGAAAGGAAGCCGGTGAAGAATTAGGTGAGAAATCAAAAGAATACTTTGATAAGGCTAAGGCCAGGGCCCAGGAACTCAAGGATGAATACGGCCCCAAAGCCAAAGAAGCCTTTGATGACGCCAGAGGTTTTGCCGAAGGCCTGGTAGACGAAGCCTGGAAAAAAACCGAGTCGCTGGCCGGTAAGGCCCAACAGAAGGCTAAAAGCTTCTTCGACGATGAAGCGGAAACAGAATTCCTGAAATCGAAAGGGCCCCAGGATACCGCCAGCCAGGGTATGGCCCATGCGGAGCCCTTCCTGGATGACTCCGACGAGCCCCGCATTCCCAAGCCCGAAGGAAAAACGGGAAAAACCGGTGAAAAACTGAAAGGCATGGCTGAAGAAGCCGGGAAAAAAGTAGCCGGGTTTTCGGAAAAAGTGGGTAAAGAGGTACTGGATCAGGGGGAGAAGGCCTGGGAAAAATTCCAGGATGCCTCTGAGCAGGTAGGCAAAAAGATCATGGACGTTTCTGAGGACGTCGGTGGGAAGATCACCGGTAAATTCAACGAATTGGTGGAAAAAGCTAACGAGGAAGCCGCCAGAGAATCACTGGATGATACCACCGACAAGGCCCGGGAGGCCAGCGAAGCGCTGGAACGACGTGTTCAGGAACGCAGCGCAAAGTCCAATGTTGAAAACCTGAAAGAAGACGCAGGAAAAGGGCCCCTCGGAGGCTTCGACTCCTTCTTCGACCGCGCCCAGCGCTTTGCCGAAGGGGACTACCACAACGAAGGCGGCAAGGATGTGAAGATCCAGCAGGACCCGGAATACAAACCCGCCGGGAAAACAGGCTCCGTTAAAGGCTTCGAAGACCTCGACGGCGACGGCGACGAGATCGTGGACGATGCTATCCTCGACCTGGACGATGAAAATAACGACGACGTGCTCGGCCTCGAAGAGGGCGATGGCGATGAGGAAAAATGACCCGCAGCGCTGCATTAACGCGCTGGGCTTATGGAGGAGTTTTTGGAGATAAAAAGGGGCGTATTTTAGCCTGATGGGTGGCCTCTAAACATCTCTAAATGAAAAAGCGGGCTGTTGATGCAGCCCGCTTTTGGTTTGTAGATAAGCCTCGGTTTTTTCCGATGGCCCCACGTAAGTGTTGTTTGTTTACCGCGGCCCCGATAGATGCCTCAGGCCTGTATGGCGGGTGTTTTCGGGCCGCTCATTGTCAGCCAGTAAACACCTGTTGAACAGGATGGGCCAAAGATAAGCGCGGGTGCTCGTTTTACCTGGGATGGTGGATGTGAAAATCAAAAAATATAACATAGCAAAAAATGGATACGGAGCGATTGTCGTCCGTTTCGCCAGCAGTTTTAGCGAGCTTTTTTGAAGTATTGTCCTGAAATGTGACAAATGTCGCATTGCGAAATATTTGCGGCTTTGGCCAGGGGCCGGTGGAAGAAGGAACGGCGCTGTTTCGACATGGTGAAAAGATGGGCCTCAGGCGGCCGGTATCTTCCCATACAACCCCAAAATGATTATCTTTCCCTCTATGGAGCTATTGCAAAATCTCCAATAGCGGCCTTCAAACAAGCTCAGAACACTACTTATGGAAAAAGAGGAAACCAGGAATTGGAAAACGATAAAACAGGAGTACGGCCCTGGCCTGAAGCTGTTTCAAGTGCGGTTCGACTACGTGATCAACCCGCGCAATAACCAGGAGGGCCGTATGGTTATCCTGGAAGGGGCCGATTCGGCCAATGTGGTGGCCCTTACGCAGGCCCGGCGTTTGCTTTTCGTCCGCCAATACCGCTTCGGCATTTCCGACTATACGCTCGAACTGCCGGGGGGCATCGTCGACCCTGGCGAAGGCCACAAGGTAGCCGCTATGCGGGAACTGGAAGAGGAGACCGGCTACGGGGGGGGGCGCTGGTCCTATTTGGGGAGCATACCTTCCAATCCTGTTTTTATGAACAGTTATATCCACCATTGGCTGGCCGAGGAAGTTGAAGAGCATGCTATCCAGCAACTGGATGCTGAAGAAGAAGTGCAGGTCGTTAGCCTGTCGTTGGAGCAGGCCCGCCGAATGTTGTACCAGGGGGAATTCCTGCACCCTCATACGGTCAACGCATTACTTCGGTTTTTTACGTATTGGCCAAATAAGGAAACCGATGGTTAGCAGAGAAATCAAAACGATCTTGTTCGACGCCTACGGTACGCTTTTCGATATATCTTCTATCGATGCGGCGCTGGAAGAACGTTATGGGGAATTGGCCCGGGAGGCCGCCCTGTTGTGGCGCCGTAAACAGCTGGAGTACACCTGGCTGCGATCGCTCATGGGGCGTTATGTGGATTTTTACGACCTGACGGCCGATGCGTTGGCCTATACACTGGAAGCCTGCGGGCTGGAATCCTCCCCGGCCGACAGGAAAGCACTGATGCAGGAATATTATCGGCTGAGGGCTTTTCCCGAAGTACAGGCCGCCCTGCGCCGCATGAAGGGCAAATTCCACCTGGCCATTCTGTCCAACGCCAACCCCAGCCTGCTGGAACATGCCGTTACCTTTAACGGCCTGGACGAATTGCTGTCTGACTTCATCAGCGCCGATGAATTGCACCTCTACAAACCCGCCCCTGCAGTGTACCGGCTGCCCGAAAAAAAATTGGGCCTGGCGCCCTGGAACCTGCTGTTCGTTTCGTCGAATACCTGGGATGTGGCCGGCGCTGCCGCCTGCGGCCTGCAGGTAGCCTGGGCCAAACGCACCCCCGCCATCCCCGAAAAGCTGGGTATCAGGCCGGATACCATCGTAAAAGACCTCCTGGAACTGGCAGATATGCTGGGGTGTTGATCCGGTAAGTTGTGGGGCAGATGGTGTGGATGGTTCTGTGACACAAATTAATGTAATGATGGCGCCTTGTCAGGACGGTTTCATGGTTTCATTGTTGCCTACCTGTTTTGCCCTGAAGGCCGTTTGCTGAGCGTTGTCAACAGGACACCCACGATCACCAGGGCCGTACCCAGCCATTGGAGCCAACCCAGTTTTTCTCCCAGAAAGAAGTATGCCAGCACGATCGTGGAAATAGGCCCTATACTGCCTACGATGGACGCATTGCCGGAACCGATGGCCCGGATGCCTTCCGAGATCAGAAAGGATGGGATGACCGTGGCTGCCACGGCCATGAGCAGCGCCAGGCCGTATACCGCCATCGGAAAATGAAACAACCGCCAATGGTACAGAATGCCGTGGTGGGCGAGTACCGCCAGGCATGCCGTCGTCATGGCCAGGGAGGTGAATCGCAGGGTGCCCAGGCGTGGCAAAAGCTGCCCGCTACCCACCAGGTATATGGCATAGCTAAGTGCGCTGCCAAACACCAGCACCGCACCCACTGCTATGTGCGCGCTGCCGGCCAGGCTAAAGCTTTCAGCAAAAGCGGCGCCAATGCCCAGGTAGGAACACAGCAGGGCCAGCAATTGTACACGTGTGATGGGCTGCCGGTAAAACAGCGCTCCGATAATCAGCACCAGGGTAGGGTATACGTACAATATCAGCCGCTCCAGGCTGGCGGTAATGTATTGCAGGCCCATGAAATCCAGCAGGCTGGCCAGGTAATAACCGGCAATGCCCAGCAGGAGAAGCGACACCAGGTCTTTTCTGCCTAGGCGCAGCCCTTTGTATTTCTCCTGCCTGCCCGAAAGGGCCGCTACGAGCAGAAAGAACGGCAGCGAAAAAAGCATGCGCAGCGCCAGTAACGATACGCTGTCGATCCCCCACCGATAGGCCAGTTTTACCAGTATGGCCTTGGTGGAGAACAGTATTGCACCCAGAAATACCAGCCCTGCACTCCAGATAAAGGAGCGCCTGCCGTTTGTCGTGATGGAAATCTGCATGCCGGCAAAGCTAGTGCTTTTCCATCGCCGGGCAAATGCCGGCATGCAGTTTATACAGAGCTTCCGCTACTCGTTAACGGGCCACCGCCAGCCCCTTCACCCATCGGCCTTGTGGTGTTTCAATAACCATGAAATACAGGCCTTCCGGTAGGCGTGAAGTGTCAAAAATGGTTTCCGTCCAGCCTGCTTCGGCGAATACTTCCCGCTTTTCAATGCGCTGCCCCAGGGCGTCGGCCAGCTCAAGGCTAAGGGCGCCCGGTTCCTGCATATAAAGGCGAAGCCGGGCCTGCAGGCCCGCGGGGTTTGGGAAAAGCGCTGCCCCGGGCAGGCCTTCTCCTGCTGCCGGCCGGCTGCTGCGGGCATCTTTGCCGGCCCTGGCGTTTTCTTCCGGTTGTATGGCCAGTTGGTGGAGTGGGGTTACGGCCTGCAGGGTGTAATCTTCGGTCTCGCCCCAGTTGTAGGTTTCGCAGGCGTTGAGTGCTGTGCCCCAGCGCATGACGATCCGCATCCGGTAGGTGCCTTCCGCCAACCATGCAGGCACAGTAAACTGGCCGTTGATGGTATTGGGCGCAGGGGCGATGCTGAAGGCCAGCTCCTGGTTGGTTTCAAACTGCCCGTCCTGGTTGTAATCGATCCAGATACTCCAGCTTTCGGGGAAAGCACTGGCACTATATCCAGGTTCCAGCGTGAAGGGTACGCTGGCCCCGGCAAGGGCCGGGACGATGAACCCGGAATAGTCGCCATATCCTCCGTCGTCGCCTGAGCCATTGCTGAAATTATCGAAACTAACGCGTTCGATCCACTCATAGGCCGTATTCTGTCCGGCAGAGGTACAGTACACCACACTACCCGCCGTGATGCGGATGGCGTAATCCTCCACTTCTCCGTATACGAACCCCTCGCAGGGCTCTGGCACTATGCCGAAGGCCATGCTGATGCGCAGGGGTTTCAGGCCCGGCGAGACATCGGGCGGTATGGAGAGGGTGGCGTAAACGGTACCGTTCCCGGATTGAACGGGCAGCACTTGCTCTCCGGCATCTGCATAATCTCCATCTTCGTTGAGGTCTATCCATACGGCCCAATTGACGAGGAATGCATTGGAATAGAAACCGGGGGCCAGGACGAGATCGAGGCTCTCACCGGCCACTAGTTCGGGCTGTAGGCTGGGCGTGCCTGCGAAGGAAGCATATCCCCCGTTATTCCCACTGGTATTCTGGATGTTACCCAGTTCTATGGATTCGATCCAGTTGTATGTGGCATTGGTGCCTTCGCTAAAGCATGGGCCCGACAGTGGCGTTTCTATCGAAACGGTGGTAGTGGCCATACAACCATGGCTATCGGTAACGCTAACCTCATGATCACCGGGTTCCAGGCCAGCGGCGCTGCTGGAAGTGCTGCCGTCGGGCCATTGGAACTGATAGGGCGGCGTACCGCCGGATGCCGACAGGCTGGCCGATTGCCCGTCCTGGCCTATCGTAGGAAGGAGCATCAGCGGCGCCGGGGCCTGTAGCGTTACGCCCGACGTTTTGGTACAGCCCTCGCTATCGGTAACGGTGAGTTGGTAATAGCCGGCGCCAATATTCTGGAGGATGGCCGAGCTGTTGCCATTGCTCCATTGGTAAGTATAACTACCCGACCCGCCGCTTACACTTGAGAATAGCTGCCCGTTCTGGGCATCCGCACATGACGGGGCTATGGGGTTCAGGACGATGCTGAGCGGGGGCGGCGCCTGCACCAGCGCATAGGCCGTTTCGGCGCACCCATGGCTGTCCGTTACGGTTAGCTGGTAATAGCCTGCTGTCAGGCCGCTTATGGCAGGGGTAGTCGCGCCGTTGCTCCACAGGTAAGAATAGGGTGGGCTGCCGCCGGATATACCGGCACTGGCGAAGCCGCCGGGCGTATTGCCGCAGCTTGCTGCCTGGGCCTGTATACCCAGGCTCATGGGCGCAGGCTGCCCGATGGAAACGCTGGCCACTACGGCCGACGTGCCGTCGGATACGGTTACTGTATATAAGCCGCCAGCAAGGCCGTTGGCCTGTTGGGCCGTGGAGCCGTTGCTCCACTGGTAAGTATAAGGGGGCGTACCCCCCGACGCCGATACCGTGGCCCACCCGTCAGAAGAGTCATAACAGGAGGTGGAGGGGCTGGCATCGATCGTTGCCTGCAGCGGCGGCTGTCCGGCCAAAAGGCAGAAGTTGGCCGTACTGGAAGCGCCGAAACCGGAGCCTGATGTGAGCACCTGCCCCTGGGCATTGCGCAGTTGGTAGTACCCCTGTCCGGCGCTGCAACACAGGCCGTCGGCGCCACTGTCTTCAATCGTAAAAATGTGGCATCCCTGCGGCAGGCAAAGCGGGATGGTGATCAGCTTATTGGCCATAGCGGCGCTGTATGGTCCGCCATTGGCCAGCAGCCCATTGCTTTGATCCATAATGCGCCATTGCACCTGCCCGGGGTTGCCGTCCAGCATTAGGGTAAGGGTTATTTCTTCTTCACAGGGGTGGTGTTCGTAGTATTTGGCGTATGCCCGCCGGCCGGTGACGGTATTCCCCTGCCGGGCACGCACCGAATACCAGTTGCCCTGCGACGGGGAGACGGGAATGTCGATGCTGGTGCTGCCGGTGCTGCTGATCACCTGCATGAACTTGCTGCCCAGGGCATAGACGTCGTATTGGCTGGCGCCTGCTACTGGTTCCCAGAACAGCCGTGCCGTCGCGGGGCCGGCGGATGTGATATGGAAATCCGGTATGTTCAGGATAGAGAAATTGCTTCCCGTAGCCGTGTAGCCATTGCGCCTGACGCGGACACGCGCCGTTCCCGTTGCCGCAGCAGGGACGGGCCAGGAGTAATACCGGAGGCTGCCGTCGATATTGGAGGCAACGGTATTCCAGCTGGCGCCGCCATTCAGAGAATATTCGAGTGTAAAAGTACCCTGGCTGCCGGTAGCTTCCCAGAAGATGTTCACCGTTTCGCCGGGAACCAGGCTTTCGCCGCCATGAGGGTAAACGATGGACAGCTCTTCCTGGATGATGGAATACACGATGAAATAAGGCTGGGGCCCTTCCGGGATCATATATCCGAAAGCACGGGCATTGTAGTTGCCCTGCGCCGGGTTTTTCAGCACCACCTGCTCCGCGTTATTGATGCGGTCGATACCGGCATAAGCAGGCTGGGTAAGGCTGTCGATATGCGGGAAAGTGCTGAGTCTGTAAGGCAGGTAAATGGCGTTGTTGGGGCCCTGAAGGCTGAGGTCGAGGTCGTTTACCAGGGCCTGGGCTGCCAGCGGAGAACCTGCGGGGTCGTGCCAGTACAACATGACGCGCAGTTCTTTGGCGCCCGCCGGTACGTAGATGGCGTGGCTTTGCATGGCGTCCTGGCCAATTTGGGCCGTTTGGTATTGCTGTTGCTCTACTATGGACAGTGCCCTATGGCCACTGACGCGCCCCCAGCCGTATTCGTAGTCGGGGCCCGGCCGCCCCAGGTCCTCGGCCGTATTCAGCATAGCTGCTTTGAGCAGGGCGGAAGGAGGGTCCTGGTTGTTGTGCAGGTTGCGGTAGGCCTGGGCCAGTACGGCGTAGATGCCTGCAATAGCAGGTGATGCTGCAGAAGTGCCGCTGCCCAGCCGGTATAGGTCGTTGTCGTCGGTGGTCAGGCTACCCTGGCCTATGGCGCACAGGTCGGGCTTTAGGCGGCCGTCTTCCAGCGGGCCCCGGCTGCTGCTGGGCGACAGAATGTCTCCGAAAGTTGCGTTGCCCACCGTGATGGCGTTTTTCCCGGCTTTATAGCCTCCGGTGATATTGCCGAAATGCCGCCCGTCGGGGCCAACGATAGAGCCGTAAACACTGCTGCAACTGCTGCTGCTGGAGTTGCCGGCCGAAAAGTGGTGCATCAGATAAGGATGGCTGAACACCTGCTCGTCGATGAACTGCGCACCGGAGTTGTAGTATCCGCCGCAGCTCTCCCCGTAAGAAGTCGAAGTGGTGATGGTTTGGTATTGCTGGTAGTACTGCACGGCATTCTGAATGTGCGGGTAACCGCTGATCAGGGACAGCTGCACAGTGGCGGCCGGTGCAAGCCCTGCTGCGCGCGGGTCTATATTGCCGCAGCCTATAGCGATACCGGTGGTCATATCGCCGTGCGTTCCCCAGTTGTAGCTGGACATATTAATGACCCGCCCCTTTTTGTCGGCATGGCTGACGGTACCGTCGTCGGCGATGCCGATGGTGACGCCGCTTCCGTCATAGTTGCTGCCGGGCGACTGGCTGGCCCAGTTGGAACGCATCAGGGCATTGGCCTGTTCGCCTTCAGGGCTTGGTTCCGGGGGCGCCGTTTCGAGGAAATACAGGGCCGGCAGGGCCGCGAGGCGCCCGATATCCTCTTTCCGGGTATCCAGTAAAACGCTGAATGCATCGGCATTTTCTACAGGGAAACCCGCCTCCAGCAAAACCTCAGCCAGTTTTTGAGGCGCGATGCCGGGCATAGGCAGCACCCTCAGCTTGATAGAGCCTGTTGGAGCAGCTTCGAGCTCGCCGGCCAGTTTCCTGCTCAGCTTGTATAAGGAAGGTAAAGGAAATACAGCCCGGGCGGTATAATGGCTCGCGGGTATCCATTGCGGGGCCCTGGCAAGATAAGCATACCGCGGAAGATAGTCCAGCAAAACCACCCCCTGAAGCAACAGGGCGGCCCGCTCCGCTTGGGTGGGCAGCGTTTCAAACTGTATGACGAAATAAACGTTGCCCTCAAAGGCCTGTTCCTGCCAGATGGCCTGCTTTTTCGCCTGCTCTGATAATTGCTGAACGGCGCCTTCGCTTAGGGCTTCGGTTTGGAGGTGAATGCTGTAGTTCTCCTGGGCCTGAACGGACGCAAACAGGTATCCGAGCATAGCCACAAAAATGGCTTTACGTAGTTTTGTAGATGTAGTCATTGTGCTATACTTGTTTGTATAGCGGCCCATGATCTGAGTAAAAAACCACACAGGGCCGCCGGGTTATAGTTGGGAAGCCGTCTTCCCTTGCTGATTACTTATGTTTGGGTATGTAGCCGCTTCAAAATCGATATCCTTGCTTTGAAGGGGGGAATTCAAAGCATAACCCGGCAAGTGAGTTTGCCGTTATAACATTGGTGTTGGGAATTACACGTTGAAATGGAGAATTATCATTCGATGGCATAGTGGCCATTCTCATGGATACAGCACAGTGTTTGTGCATGGAGTTTTCTCAGGGAGTACGAATGGATAGCTAGTTTATTACAGACACAAAAGAATCATATACATGGCAAATATAATGCGTTTTCATTAAAAAAACAATCTATGCGTGTTTTTTTAATATCTGAGGGTTTGTTTGCCTGCCAGCTTCCCAACCGTCAACCCCTGAACGATAATAGAGAAAATCACCACTACGTAAGTGATCGTAAGCAATGGGGTGCGGGCCATATACTCCTCCAGGGAGAGGGCCAGCGCAATGGAAATGCCGCCCCTCAATCCGCCCCAGGTCATAATGAGGTTGGTATTGGGAACGAATTCGAGCTTGCGCCGGAACAGCTCGATGGGCAGGGCCAGCGAACCGGCCCGGGCCAGCAGCACGACGGGGATGGCCAGCAGGCCCGCCAGCAGATAAGGGCGCTCGAAAGGTAACACGAGGATCTCGAGCCCGATGAGGACGAACAGCAGGGCATTGAACAATACATCCATCAGCTCCCAGAACTTATCGACGTAATGCTCGGTCGTTTCAGACATGGAAGAGGTGCGGAACCGCTCGTGCCCGACCATCAGCCCGGCGACGACAACGGTGAGGGGGCCGGAAAAATGCAGCGTGCTGGCCAGCAGATATCCTCCCATGACCAGTGCGAGCGTGACGAGCACCTCTACTTCATAATGGTCGATCGTACGCATCAGGTAGTAGGCCAGGTAACCCAGCCCCAGGCCCAGCGCGATACCGCCTCCGACTTCTTCGAGAAAGAGCAGGCCGATATGCGAGGGCTCGATATGGCCTTCACCGGCAGCAGCGATCTGAAAAATGGTGATGAAAACGACGACGCCGATGCCGTCATTGAATAGGCTTTCCCCAACGATCTTGGCCTCCAGCTTTTTGGGCACCCCCGCTTTTTTTAAGATACCCAGGACGGCGATAGGGTCGGTGGGGGATATGAGCGCCCCGAACAACAGGCAATAGATAAAATTGATATCCAGGGATAACATCCGAAATACCCCATACATCACCGCGCCGATGAGAAAGGTGGATGCGATGACGCCCAGGGTGGCAAACAGGATGATCGGCCATCGTTGTGCCTTCATTTGCTGGAAATCGACATGCAGGGCGCCGGCAAATAGCAAAAAGCTCAGCATGCCCTCCATCAGCACTTTCTGGAAGTCGACCTGCCGGATGAGGTTCGATTCCCATGCCAGCAGGGCAGGGAAGGCCGGGGCAAGGGCCATTGCCAGCAGCGAGAAGGCCAGAGAGATGATCATCAGCCCAATAGTGGTGGGCAATTTCAGAAAGCGCACGTTGAGGTAGCCGAACAGGGCGGAGAGGACGATCAGGATTGTGATGATGGCGTACAGGCCCATAATTTTGCAGGTTTGCTGCAAATATAGGAAATGCCGCCATCTATGAAGTGGCTATGCTTGCCGGGCAGGGCATTTCTTCCTACATTTAATGCCCTTAGCTATGTTCAAAAAATAAGTTCTCCAGTGGAGATATTTTTTGATTGTTACTTATCAAAAGATTCCTAACCATGAGTAAAGTAAAGACCCTCCTGTTGCTCTTCCTGTCGCTTTCTCTGGCTTTGCCGGCATCGGCACAAAAAGCAAAAAAAGAAAAGGATAAGGAAGAACAACCCAAGCACTATCTAGATACTTTATCCCTGTCAGGCCTGAAATTCCGTTCCGTCGGCCCGGCGCTCACTTCAGGCCGGATATCCGATTTTGCGGTGCATCCCGACAACCGCAGCATCTACTATGTCGCTACTTCGTCGGGCGGCGTATGGAAAACGGAGAATGCCGGCACCACCTACGAGCCCCTCTTCGACGGCGAAGGTTCCTATTCTATCGGCTGCATTACGCTCGACCCCAACAACACGAACGTGGTGTGGGTGGGCTCCGGCGAGAACAACAACCAGCGCTCCGTAGCCTATGGCGATGGCATATACAAGTCGGAAGACGGCGGCAAGAGCTGGAAAAATATGGGCCTGAAAAACTCAGAGCACATCAGCAAGATCATCGTCGACCCCCGCGACTCGCGCGTCGTATACGTAGCCGCTGGCGGGCCCCTGTGGAGCGAGGGCGGCGACCGGGGTGTTTACAAAACCACCGACGGCGGCAAGACCTGGGATGCCGTCCTGACGATCGATGAAAATACAGGGATTGCCGACCTCGTCATGGACCCCCGCAATCCCGACCTGCTTTACGCAGCAGCCCATCAGCGCCGCCGCCACGTTTTCACCTACGTCAGCGGCGGCCCGGGTAGTGGCATCTACAAGACTACCGATGGCGGCAAAACCTGGGAAAAGGCCAATAAAGGGCTGCCTTCTGTCGACCTGGGCCGCATCGGGCTGGCCATCTCCCCAGCCGACCCGGAAGTAATCTACGCTATGGTGGAAGCAGCCCAGGATAAAGGCGGCTTTTTCCGCTCTACCAACCGCGGTGCTTCCTGGGAAAAACGCAGTGGCTATTCCACTTCAGGTAATTATTACATCGAGATCGTTGCCCATCCTACTGAGCCCGATGTCGTGTTCGCAATGGATACCTACCTGCACTGGACGCAGAATGGCGGCAAAAACTTCGAACCGCTGGGAGAAGAGCACAAACACGTCGACAACCACGCCATGTGGGTCGACCCGCAACAGCCTACCTATTTCCTCGTCGGCTGCGACGGCGGCATCTACGATAGCTTCGATGCCGGCAAAACCTGGAACTTTAAAGATAACCTGCCGGTCACCCAATTCTATAAAGTGGCGGTGGACAACAGCCTGCCCTTCTTTTACATCTACGGCGGCACCCAGGATAACTGGAGCCTCGGCGGCCCGTCGCGCACGCAAAGTGCCAGCGGCATCGTCAACGCCGATTGGTTCACTACGCATGGGGGCGATGGCTTCGAATCACAGATCGACCCCAATAACCCCGATATCGTGTATGCCCAGCACCAGTACGGCGGGCTGGTGCGATACGACCGGAAAAGTGGGGAAGAAACCGGCATTCAGCCCGAACCGCGGGAAGGCGAAGATGAGTACCGCTGGAACTGGGATGCGCCGCTGGCCGTTTCCACCCACCAGCCTACCCGCCTGTATTTTGCCGCCAACAAACTGTTCCGCAGCGAAAACCGCGGCAACGCCTGGTCCGTCATCAGCCCCGACCTGACCCGGCAGCTCGACCGGAATGCCCTGCCGGTGATGGGGCGGGTGCAGAGTATAGATGCGGTAGCTAAAAACGCTTCGACTTCTCCCTACGGCACGATCGTCGCTTTTTCGGAAAGCCCCAAAAACGAAAACCTGCTGTATGCCGGCACCGACGATGGCCTGATACAGATAACCCAGGACGGCGGCCAGAACTGGGCCAAGGTGGATGTCAACGACATCCCTGGCGCTCCGGAACGCACCTACGTCAACTACCTGCTGGCTTCCCAACACGATGAGAATGTCGTGTATGCCGCGTTCAACCACCACAAGTACGGCGACTTCAAACCCTACCTCTACAAAAGTACCGACAAGGGCCGGACGTGGATGAACATCAGCAATACCCTTCCCGAACGCGGCTCTGTCTATGCCATTGCCGAAGACCATGTAGCCTCCGGCCTGCTGTTCGTCGGCACCGAATTCGGCTGCTTCTTCTCCAACGACGGCGGCGCCCACTGGAAACAGCTCAAGGGCGGCCTGCCCACCATCGCCGTGCGCGATATCGCGATCCAGAAAAGGGATGACGCTCTGGTGCTGGCCACCTTTGGCCGTGGCTTCTACGTGCTCGATGATTATTCGCCGCTGCGGGGCATCAGCGAAAAGGCGATGGAAGCCGAAGCGAGCATTTTCCCCATTAAAGATGGCCTGATCTTTATCGAGAAAGAGCAGGTCGGCGGAAGGGGCAAGAGCTATCAGGGCGACAATTTCTTCATCGCCGACAACCCGCCCATTGGAGCTTCCTTTACCTATTACGTCAAAGAGGAGGCCAAGACGCTTCAGGAAAAGCGGCGCGAGGAAGAGAAAAAGAAGATCAAGGACGGCGAACCCATCCGCTATCCGACGTATGAAGAGTTGAAGGCCGAGGAAAAAGAAGAAGCGCCCTATCTGCTGTTCACGATCCGCGACACCGACGGAGGCGTGGTGCGCAAGCTGCGCGCCGGCGTTTCCAAAGGAGTGCAGCGCATCACCTGGGATGGGCGCCAGCCTTCTACCCGTCCGGTGCGCTCGTCCACTTCCGGAAACAAAGACGGCGGCATCCTGGCCATGCCGGGGGAATACACGGTTTCGCTGGATAAGTATGTGAACGGTGAAATGACGGCCCTCGTTGGCCCACAGCCTTTCCGCCTGCAGACGCTCGGCGGCGTCACGCTGCCCGCCGAAGACCGCGCCGCCCTGGTTGCCTTCCAGGAGGAAGTACACGAATTCAACCGCGTGTTCAGCGGCTTCACCCGCCGGGTGAACGAAGCCGATAACCGCATGGAGATGCTGGAGAAGGCCCTGGAAGTGACGCCTACGCCTACCGAAGGCCTGTTTGGCCGCCTGCTGGCCCTGAAAGAGGAGTTTCGCGGCATCAGGCAAGCCCTGTACGGCGATGCTACCGCCACCCAGATCGACAAAGGGGCTGAGCCCGGCCTCTTGGGCCGCATGAGCGGGCTGATCTATTCCATGATAGGCTCCACCTCAGCGCCCACCGAAACCCAGCGGGAAAGCCTGCGCATCACCCGAAAGGAATTCAAACCCCTGGCTGCACAGATCAACCAACTGGTGGACGAGAAGCTCAGGGCCCTGGAAGCCGATATGGCCGCCGCCGGCGCGCCCTATACGCCGGGGATGAAAATGGACTACGGTAAGCAATAGGAAGGCGGGCCTCTGGCCCGTCCCCAGGAAAAATCAGTCAAGGGAAGCGGGCCTCCTGGCCGGCCTCCTCGCGGGGACGTGCCGGAGGCCCGTTATCCTGCCCGGAAGGCGGGCCTCTGGCCCGTCCCCAGGAAAAATCAGTCAAGGGAAGCGGGCCTCCTGGCCGGCCTCCTCGCGGGGACGTGCCGGAGGCCCGTTATCCTGCCCGGAAGACGGGCCTCTGGCCCGTCCCAGAGGCATAGAGGCCCCGGGAACGGGCCGGAGGCCCGTTTTCCTGCTACTTGACTTTAAACACCAGCGAATTGACCTGCCTCGGCGCTTCGTCGCCAGGGCATTCGCACAGGACGTTGTCGAAGTAGTAGACAGAACCGGATTCTGCCTGGCTAGCCACCTTTTTGGCCGTATCTGTAAAGGCCGGGCCATGCATGACGACCTCGACGGGGTCCTGCTTGGGGGGCACGTGGATGAAATTGTAGGAGAGGACCTTACAGGAAGCGTCAAATTCCAGATTCATCATTTTGGCCTCCAGGCCTACAGACTGGCGGAATTGCTCGATGTTCATATTGCCTCCTGTCCTGCCCTGAAGGGTGGCCAGAGGGTCGGGCAGGCGTTTGGAGCGGAAAACGACGTCCGTTTGCGGCAGCCCGTTGCCGCTTACGCTGATCGCCACCTTGCCTTCTTTTTTCGGGCGGGCATTATAGCGCCCTTCTCCGGTTTTCAGTAGCGTTACGTCTTCGCTTTTTACCTCCACCTGTTCATTGGGGATGCCCGCCACGGCAATGGTCAGCGGGTTGTCTACGCCGATGTAGAGGACGTTCATCTTGTCGGCGGCGATACTTACCGTATGCTGGCCGCCCAGCAGTACACCGGTAAAAGCGGCCAGGCTCAGGAACAACAGTACGGCTACAGACAGGGCTATGGGCCTGGAAACCTGTAGCGTTTTTTCAGGGGAGGGTTGCAGCAGGCGATGGATACGCTGTGCAAAATGGGAACTTGCAGCCATGACTAAAGGGTATTTGGAAGTTTGAGAAAATCGCGCAGCCCGGGCCAGTGCTTCAGCATAATCGTATCGGTTCGCGCCGGTACTCAGCACCTGGTTGTCGCAGCATTCCTCGCGCAGCTGCCTGATGCGCCGGGAAAGCCACCACACGCCAGGGTGGTAGAAGAGCAATACCTCTAATAAACACAGCAGCAGGTTGACGAGGAAGTCATTGCGCCGGATGTGGGCCAGCTCGTGCAACAGTAAGGCTTCCACCTGCGCGGGCGTAAGCCCGGCCATCAGGCCTACGGGGGCGAGGATGTAGGGTTTGAAATGCCCCACCACCATCATATCCTTCGCCAGCGCCGATTCAAAGAACCGGATGGCGCGCGCGAGGCCATATCTTTGTTGTAGGCTGTCGAGCATTTGCAGCCATTTTTCCTCCGGCCTGCTTAGCCCGAGGTATTTCAGTTGGGTGATGAAGAAGTAAAATCCCAACTGGCGGGCTCCCAGTATAAGCACACCCAGCGACCAGGCCATCACCAGCCAGCGTAAATGGCGTTCTATCCGGGTGGACATAGGCCTGTTCCACGCCGCTTCCGCCGGCGCTGCCGGCGATAGCGCGGCAGTGTCTGGCCCCGTAATATTACTGGTGATAGCAGGCTCGGGGCTGGCAGGGTGGGCAAAGTATCCTGCGGCCGTAGCGGCGAACAAAACGGCAGCGGCGAGCAGCAGCCCGACGGCAAACCCGTACTGGATGTTCGCTGCCAGCCGGCGCCGCATGAGCCGCAGCCCTACCAGGCCTATACCGCTGATGAGCGCCGATTGCCAAAGAGAGTGCAGGATCGCCCAGCCCAGCGCATGGGCCCAGGCATCGGAGGAAACCCAGTTAATCATTTTGTTCTTTTTTCATTTGCTCGATGAGCTTCTCCAAATCCTTCAACTCTTCCGCACTCGGCTGCTCTTCGCCGAGCAAATGCAGCGCCATGCCAACGGCCGACCCGCCGAACGCCGTATCCATAAGCCGGCGCACCAGCGAGCGTTTCACCGGCTTTTCTTTCACCACCGCCCGGTAATAGTGCACTTTACCTTCCTCTGTACGCGCCAGTACGCCTTTGTCCAGCATGCGCTGCATCTGCTTGAGGGTAGTGGTGTATCCTACCGACTTTTCCTGGCTCAGCGCCTCGTGCACTTCCCGTACGCTCAACGCTCCCCGTTCCCAAAGCACCTGCAGGATTTCCAGTTCAGCATCTGACGGCTGATAAGCTTGCAATTCTTTCATTTTATTACGACTTTTGTCGTAGGTAAATATATACGACAATTGTCGTAAGTGCAAGGCCTGTGCTAAGGTTTTTTTTCAGACATAGAAAACGAGAGAAATCAAACACCTGACTATCATGCTAAAACACACCCTTCTGTTCCCGTTGCTGTTGCTGTCGGCCGCATTGCCTGCCCAGCAGGTACCGGATACCAGCCGTTTTTTCGAGATCGGCGCTCCGCATTATTCGCCCGGCAGCGGGCCGGTTGTGAAGATCGACGCGGCGCACAACAATTTTCATACCCTCGACGGGCGGTACCGCGCCTTCGGCAATGTGCTGGAGGCTGATGGTTATCGTTTGGCCTCCCTGGACGAGGCTTTCAGCCCGGAAAGCTTAAAAGGAGCTGGTATTCTAGCCGTTTCCAACGCCCTGCACACCTCCAACACGGAATCGTGGGCGCTGCCTACGCCTTCTGCCTTTACACCGGAAGAGATAGCCGTCGTCAGGCAGTGGGTGGCCGATGGCGGGCGCCTGTTCCTCATTGCCGACCACATGCCCTTTGCGGGGGCAGCACAGGAACTGGGCCGCGCTTTCGGCTTTGAATACCTCAATTGTTTTGCCATGGATGGCCGCAACCGCAGCATAGAATATTTTACCCGTCAGGCAGGCTCTTTATACAGCAATGCTGTAACCGAGGGCGCAGGCGGCCGCCAGGCCGTAGATTCCATCGTCACCTTCACCGGTAGCGCCTTTATGATCCCCGAGTCTGCCGCGCCCGTGCTGGGGCTGGATGAGCGGTACACTTTATTGTTGCCACAGCAAGCCTGGACGTTCACCCAGGATACGCCCTATGTTCCGGGAGCGGGGTATTATCAGTTGGCCTATCGGCAATACGGCAAGGGCAAAGTCGTCGTTTCCGGCGAAGCCGCCATGTTCAGCGCCCAACTGGCAGGCCCCAACCACCTGCCTATGGGCATGAACAACCCGGCCGCCAGCCGGAATGTACAGCTCCTGCTGAATATCATGCACTGGCTGGCAGAGTAGTGCAGTGCGTCAGTGGGCAGTAAGCAGCAGGCCGAAGGCCCTCACACCTCCCATTCCGTGCTTTTCCGGTAAACGACGCCTTTGAAGAGGGCCACCAGCTGGCCGTCCTGGTTGGTGATGTCCACCCGGTACAGGCCGATGCGCTGGCTCAGGTGGTCTTCGGTGGCCGTGGCGGTGAGGGTGTCGCCTTCGCGCAGGGGGAGGGTATGAGAAATGGAAGTCTCTACGCTTACGGCCTGTTTGCCCCTGGAGTTGGAGGCGAAGGCGAGCGCGCTGTCGGCCAGGCTATAGGTGATGCCGCCGTGGGCAATGCGAAAGCCATTGAGCATGTCCTTCCGCACCTGCATGCGCAGCACACAATGGCCAGGCCCCACGTCCAGCCGTTCGATACCCAGCCATTGGCTGAAGGGGTCGTTGTCGTACATCAGGCTTACGATGAGGCGGGCTTTTTCTTCGGGCGGCATAGGGTGTTGGGATTGAAGGCCTGTGAATATTCGGATTTTGGGAAAAGATGGGGAGATTTTTACAAATTTCAAAAAGCTGGCGCCCAGAACCCGCCCGGCTTGACTATTTTCCTGAAATGGGCGTACTTGCGGACAAATTCCGTAATAATCCCTATCTTGTCGGGGGATAATAACCGGTTGTATTTTATCAGGCAGCGTATTCTCCTGTTATCGGGTCAGAATGATAGAGGCTGAACGGAAATGCCCTTACGCGCCTGGCTATTAACGTTCGTCCCGGCTTACACATTGAGGAGGAAAAGGTGGTGTGAGCCGAACGGATCAATCGCATTCCTGTGACGGAAAGAGAACTGATTAAAGGCTGTATCCGGGAGGACCGACAATGCCAGCAGGAATTGTTCGGGCGCTACGCTGGCAAAATGCTGGGGGTATGCCTGCGTTATACGCGTCACGAAATGGAAGCGGAAGACATCCTGCAGGACGCCTTTATTAAAGTTTTCGACCACCTTGACAAATTTGAATTCAAAGGGTCCTTCGAAGGATGGATCCGGCGGATCGTCATAAACACTGCCCTCAAGAACTACAGCAAGAAAAGCTTTAGACACGAGCAGATCGGGCTGGAAAGCCAACCCGAATTACCCTTGGAACCGGATATTTACGCACACCTTCAGGAAGAAGAGCTGCTGCGCCTCATTGCCCGGCTGCCGGATGGTTACCGCATCGTTTTTAACCTCTACGCCATAGAGGGGTACAACCATAAGGAAATAGCCGATATGCTGGGCATCCAGGAAAGCACCTCCCGTTCCCAACTGGTCAAGGCCAGGAAGATGTTGCAGGTAATGATCACCGACATGCAAAAGATCGCGGTATGAACAAACACCACTCCATGGATGAAGCGTTCCGGAAGAAGTTGAGGGACTTTGAGATGGAACCTTCCGATCATCTGTGGGAACAAATAGTACAAAAACGAAATTGGAGGCACCGGGCCCTGAACAGGGCGCGGAAACAGTCGCCGATGCTCGTCCTTGGAGCAGCGCTCCTCATGGCCGGCCTGAACTGGCTGGCCTGGCCGGAAAGCGCTCAGGCGATCCAGAGCTTCCCCATCCCCTTGTCTACCGCTATTGCGCCCGTCGCATCTACGGCTCCTGCCGGCACCCCTTCGGAACAATCCCCTGCTCTTATCGGTGAAGGCCATACAAATACCCTCCCTCCTTCCGTACCTGCCCGCCCGGCCTTTGTATCACTTCCTCCGGCAACTGCAACCCCTGCTTTGGCCCTGGCGGCCAATATGCCTTCTGCAGTAACGGCGACTCAGCAGGAGGAGAAAACAACACAGCTCTATGCTGCCACACTGCCCGCAGTACGCCCGATTCGCGAGGCGCCTGCCCCCGCTGTGGCTACCTTGATGGAGCAGCACTCATCAAAACAGCCCGGCATCCTGAAGGGGATCTTTTCACCCGAACCTAAATGCGCCGAGTTCGGCAATGGCTACTGGAGCTTCTACTTCGATGCCCTGGCCTCTCCCGACCTGTCCATCCGGCAGATGAGCCCCCGCAACCCGGAATACGAAGAATATGTACAGTCGCGCCGCGAAACGGAGTCCAATATGTACGCCTTCAGCGGAGCTCTGCGCCTGTCGATGGTTTCGGATAAGGGCCTGGCCGTGCGCACCGGCGTCAACTATTCCCAGATCAACGAGAAGTTTACCTACTATAGCGGTAGCGAAGAGATCATCAAGTACATCAACCGCTACGACCAGGATGGCACCGTCATTGGCACCGATACGGTCATCGAAGTGGGCGCGCGCCACAAGATCACCCACAATCAGTATCGCATGCTCGACATTCCCTTCCTCGTCGGCTACGAGATCAACAAAGGCAAACTCGATATATCCCTCAACGGCGGCGCTTACCTAAACCTGCTGTTCCGCCAGAAAGGCGACTTCCTCTCTCCTCAGGATATGCGCCCCGTCAGCTTTGATTCCGGCGATCCCGATGCTTACCCGGCCTTCAAACAGGCAGTGGGGCTGGGGTGGTATGGCAGCCTGGGCCTGGCCTACCGTCTGAAACCCAGGGTGCAGCTGATACTGGAACCGCACATCAAGGCCTTCCCCAAATCCGTTACCCAGGAGCAGTTTGCCGTCAGCCAGCACTACCTGACCACGGGCCTGTTCATCGGCCTGCGGCACCAGCTGTAAAGCCGCCCTCCAACTGTTTTTATGCAACTCAAACGCCTACAGCACTATTTCGCGGAATACCGGAAGTACCTGCAGCGGGCCGATGCCCGCGAGCGCCTGTACATCTGGGAGTCGCAGCGTTGCTTTCAGGAAAAATGGGATATGGACGCCGAAGACTGGCCGGCGATGTACGACAACGCCCTGCAGAACTCCCACACCAGGCGCCTGTGGAAACGCGAGGCCTACGAGCCTAAGCAGATGATGCTGGAGCTGGCCCGCCTGCAGCCGGACTTTGCCCACCACATGTTCTCCGGCCTGTTCAACGAGGAAAAGAACCTGGAAAGCCGCGCCAGCCGCTTCGTCTATTACTGCGATATGCTGTTGCAGGAATACCGGGAGCAGCACCCGCGCTCCATCGAGAACAGCCACTACCACGATGACGATTACCACATGGTTTTCCTCTACCTCGCCTTTCGCTATCCGGACAGGTACACGCTCTACGATGCCCCTGCCTTTACCCGCCTGCTCGAACTGCTGGGCAGCCCCGACATTCCCCGCACCAACGACGTGGAGCGCTTTGCCAAAGTGAGCACGACGCTCTACAAACTCCTCCGGAAAGAAGAGGGGCTGCTGGACCTGCACCGCCGACGCCTGCAGGAAGGCCTGCACTTCATGGGCGAAAGCCTGCTGGTTGTGTATGACTTCTATCAGTTTTGCACCGACCCCCGTTCGGGTGCACAGCCCTGACCGGAAAACGGGCCTCTGGCCCGTCTCCTGGGAGAACACTGACCGGAAAACGGGCCTCTGGCCCGTCTCGTGGGAGAACACTGACCGGAAAACAGGCCTCTGGCCCGTCTCGTGGGAGAACACTGACCGGAAAAATGGTACTTCTGGTACCCGTCTCTCGTGGGAGAACACTGACCGGAAAATGGGCCTCTGGCCCGTCTCGTGGGAGAACACTGACCGGAAAATGGGCCTCTGGCCCGTCTCGTGGGAGAACACTGACCGGAAAACGGGCCTCTGGCCCGTCTCCTGGGAGAACACGAGAATAAAGCGGGCCGGAGGCCCGCAGTCCAGGCCGGAAGATGAAAGCTTGCCAGGCGATAAGGTGATCAGCCATAATTATGCGTAACTTTGGCCGGCGCCGTTCGGGGAAGAGAACGGCCAAAAAAACAGCCCATGAATAGCGTAAGCAACTTTCTAAAGAACCGGCGAGGCCGGATGTCTCCAGCCAGGCCTTTTTACCTGGAAACCTTCATGATGCGGCTTGCCGTGATGGCGGCGCTGTTTTTTTATGCGCCGCTTTTCCTGGCCGCCCAGCACCAACCGGTCTTTTCCGATCTGGAAGGTGATATGCTGATCCAGGCGCTGCAGGATAATTACTCGCCGGCGGTGGTATTGCCCTTTTCCAATTCGCGCGATACCCTGTTCTCCAGGGTCGATGCGCACAACGATAGCCTCACCTGCGTGTATAGCGGTTACACCATTTACCTCGACCCCACGCAGGACCCCACGCAGGTTGCCTTCGCCAAAGGTATCAATACGGAGCATACCTACCCTCGCGCCTTCGGAGCCGACCAGGAGCCGGCCATGGCCGACATGCACCACCTCTTTCCTACCCGGGAGGACGTCAACGCCGCCCGCGCCAACCTGCCTTTTGTAGAAATACCGGATGCGCAAACCCAAACCTGGTATTACCAGGCGCAGCACATGAGCGGCATCCCCGGCAGCAATATCGATCAGTACAGCGAGTTCATCAATACCGGTTTTGAGCCACGGGAAGATCACAAGGGCAATGTGGCGCGCGCCATGTTCTATTTTTACACCATATACCGCGCCGAATCTGATGCCGCCGACCCTAACTTCTTCTGGCAGCAGCGCGAAACCCTATGCCAGTGGCATGCCCTCGACCCCGTCGACGAGCGGGAGTGGGCCCGCACCTGGGCCATCGCCTCCTATCAGGATGGCAAGCCCAACCCCTTCGTGCTCGATTGTACGCTGGCCAGCCGCTGCTATTGTGAGGGCATTATCGACCCCTGCGTACCGGTAGCTGTTCACGAGCCAGCTGCCGGCAGGGCCCTCGAGTTGCAGGCCGTGCCTAACCCCGCTTCCGGCGAAGCGCTATTGTACTACTACCTGCCGGAAGCCGGGCAGGTGCAGTTCCAGCTGTTCGAGGCCTCGGGCCGCAGGCTGGAGCAAAGGGTAATGGGGTACCAGCCCGCCGGCGTGCACAGCCTCCCCATACAGGCGATGCCAGCCCGCCGGCCCTTCCTGCTTTGCCGGCTGCAATTGTCGTCGGAAAAAGGCATTAGCGTGGGGACGGTGAAGATAATCGTTACGGAGTAAGCGCGACGTAGCCCAGTTACCGTTTAGAACTTCACCGTAAGGTCGAAGGCCTCGCTCTTTTCTCCGATCTGGGGCATAGGCGCTTTTATGCGAACCGTATTCCCGTCGATGATCTCGGCATCCTTATGGCTGACCTTTTTTACGCGTTTCGGAAAATGGATGACGTACTCGTATTCCATGGCGCCCATGAACATCTGCATCATCTGCATGGATTCCTGGGCTTCGTCCGATAGCTGGCTCAGGTCGGCAGCAGGGCGGGAGAGGCGGAACTTCTTTTTCTCCAGGCTGTAGGTGGGGTTGCTGCCGGTCATCATTTTCATCATGGCATCCTGTGTAGGGTCCTCGTCGGAGCCTTTGCCCGGGCGCAGCGCCGACAGGGCGCTCATCACATCCTGCCCGGCGTTCAGCTCGTCTATATCTGCAAACTCCTGGATCAGGCTGAAGAAATAGACGCCCTTTGATTCGCTCATATTGATGCGCAGCTGGGTGTTCGTAAGTGTTTTGATCAGGGCTTTCATGTCTTCCTTTTCCTCTTCAGAGGCGCCCATTTCGTCTGATTCGGCCAGTGCCTGCCACATCTGATCTTCCGTCAGGCCTTCTTTCGCCATAGCTTCCTTTATGATATCCCGGAAAGCGATAAGCGTATCGACATTGTCCCGCTCCAGCATTTTGGAGAACAGCTTATCGAATTCGTCCTCGGCTTCTTCGGCGCCTTCTTCGACAGGCTCGTCGGCGAGCATCTCCAGGCTGTCGGTGCTCATGCTGTCTTTCGATTCGTTCGCCATTTTGATAAAAGGCATGAGCGCGCTCATGTCCATTTTCCACTCCCTGCGCAGGGAGCCGTCCTTGTTGATCCAGATCTCTTCTGTCGTATTACAGCTACTGATGAGCAGGGAAAGCACGATGCTGAAGAAAAAAAGCCATGTTTTCATTGTTCCGATCTTTTGTTTGATATATGAAATGGTGTTGTGTATTTATACAGTAAGCCTGCTGCTCGTTACGCAGGGCGCCGCCTTGCCACAAAATAACAATAAAGCGCCAGATAATGCCCTACCTGCTTTTGAGGAGCATTTTTTTTGAAGGTTTCTTAGTTTTACAGCAAAAATGATCCGATCTACCGTCCTGTTTGCCTTTGTGCTGCTATTGGGGAATGCCGTAGCTGCGCAATCCGCCCTCCTTCAGTCGGGCCCGATGCTGGGGTATAACGAAATGCGGGAAGTATTGCTGTGGGTGCAAACGAAGGCCCCGGCTACCGTTCAGTTTGCCTACTGGCCGGAGGCCGAACCGGGCCGCCGCATGTTCACGGCTGAAAAGCAGACGGAAAAAAGCGACGCTTTTACGGCGAAACTACTGGCCGATCAGGTGGAACCTGGTACGAAATACCGGTACGAACTGCTGATCGACGGAAAGCCGGTGAGCCTGCCGTACCCCGCCGCCTTCGAAACCCAGCCCCTCTGGCAGTGGCGCACCGGCCCGCCGGCTTTCAAGGTGGCTATCGGCAGCTGCGCTTATATTAACGAAACAGAATATGACCGCCCGGGCACGCCTTACGGCAGCGATTACCAGATATTCCAAAGCATCTACGAGCAACACCCCAACGCTATGATCTGGCTGGGCGACAACGTCTACCTGCGCGAGGCCGACTGGTTTTCCCGCACCGGCATCCTCCACCGGTACACCCATACGCGCAGCCTGCCGGAGATGCAGCCCCTGCTGGCGTCCACCCACCACTACGCCATCTGGGACGACCACGATTACGGCCCCAACAACTCCAACCGCAGCTATATCCACAAAGATCAAACGCTGGAAGCTTTCCGCCTTTTCTGGGGCAACCCCAGCTATGGCCTTCCGGGCATGGGCGGCATCACCACCTTTTTCCAGTACAACGACATCGAGTTTTTCCTGCTCGACGACCGCTACTTCCGCAGCCCGAATACGCGCCTCACCGGAGAGGCCACAATGCTGGGCAAAGAACAGCTGGAATGGCTGATCGATGCCCTGTCGGGCAGTTACGCTCCCTTTAAGATGGCCTGCATCGGCGGGCAGGTGCTCAACACCGCCCCCGGCGAAGAGAACTACGCCGACCACTTTAAGGAAGAACAGGCCTACCTGCTGCAGCGCATCGAAGAGGAGGGCATCAAAAACGTCATCTTCCTCACCGGCGACCGCCACCACACCACCATGAGCAAGTACGTCAACGCCAAAGGCAACGCGGTATACGACCTGACGGTTTCCAGCCTGACGGCCGGCATCTACGCCGCCAAAGAGAACAACACCCTGTTGGTGGAAGGCACTTACCTGGCCAGGCACAATTTCGGCCTGCTGGAGTTCTCCGGCCCCCGGCTGGAGCGCAAGCTCACCATTCGCATCCTGGATGCGGACGGACAGGAGCAGTGGGTGCGGGAGATCGTTTCGGAGGAGTAGGGCGTACCGCCAATCTCCGGATTGGCTGGAATGCGGGCCTCTGGTGCCGCACCTGAGGCCGGGGTTTGATCAAACCCTGGATATGATCTTTTCGCGGGACTAAAGTCCCTCACGAGCGGCCTTTCTATAGATTCCTGAACCGCGACACTAGCGGCCCGCGGCCAATGACAATGTACTTAGCAAAAAAGGTTTGCAAACCTCCTGTTTGCACCTTAATTTACAACCTAAGTACAGCTCAAAAGGGTGGCTACTAATATTAAGTACAAGAGATGCATTGCTGTGTATAGGCTCAAAGAAAATGGGGATAGCTTGAAAGTAGTATCCAATCAGATAGCGCACGACCTGTTCGACTGGTGCCTGGACGGCGAGGCCTTCTTCTACCGGGCGCGCTTCAAAGAGGTGGCCTATCTGGTATCCATTGAGGGTGAAGTACTGGATAGTTTTGCGTTAGACTGTCACGCAATAGCCGGGCGCGCAAATCGTATTGCTTTATCATTGGAAAGCCCGCTATCAACCACACATTCCAGAATTGGCATCCTTGATCTTAATAATGGAGAACTAACAGAAGTCGTTGAACTAAGAGCTTGTTTGGAGGCCAGCCTTTGAGCTAAAAAGGCCACTTTTTCGGTGATGCTTCGTTCTTTTTCTTGGCCGTACCTCCGGGTACGCCCTTCGAAAAACGCCTCGCCTCACCAAAAAATTGACACTTTTCGCTATCAAATCCGGCCTCCAAACAAGCTCTTAGGCAAGCAATTGCTATGGCCAGCTAAAAGTTGGCAAACTTTTATTATTTTTAAAACTTGTTTGGAGGCCGCTTATAGAGATAAAAGTGGCGTATTTTAGCCCAAAGGGCGGCCTCCAAACAAGTTCATAGCGCTTCCATTTCATGAAAATACTGGCCATCCGCTTTTCCTCCATCGGCGACATCGTGCTGGCCACCCCGGTGGTGCGCGCCCTGCAGCAGCAACTGGGGGCGGAGGTCCATTTCCTCACCAAGCGCAGCTTCCGGGGCATCGTTGCCCACAATCCCTATATAAATAAGGTGTACGCTATCGACAAAAAGGTGGGGGAGGTGCTGCCCGGCCTGAAACAGGAAGCTTACGACTATATCATCGACCTGCACCACAACCTGCGCAGCCTGCAGGTGAAACTGGCGCTGAAGGGCAAAGCTTACGCTTTCAACAAGCTCAACTGGGAGAAATGGCTGATGGTACGGCTTAAGGCCAACCGCCTGCCCGACAAACATATCGTAGACAGGTATATGGAAACGGTGCGGCCGCTTGGCGTGAAAAACGACGGCAAGGGACTGGACTACTTCATTCCCGAAGAGGACGAAGTAGAAGTGGGCGCTTTTTTATCGGGCAACGTCCTGGCGCCGGCCCATGAGGCGCCCCGGTTTGTCGCCTTTGCCATCGGTGCGGCGCACAATACCAAACGCCTGCCTACTGATAAGATCATTTCCGTCTGCAAAAAGATCAGCCTGCCCGTTGTCCTGCTTGGCGGCCCGGGCGAGGCCGAAGAAGGCCGGCAGGTGGCCGAAGCTGCCGGCGGCCATGTTTTCAACACCTGCGGCCTGCTCAACCTCAACCAGTCGGCCTCCTTCGTGCGCCAGGCCTACAAAGTCATCACCCACGATACCGGCCTGATGCACATCGCCGCCGCTTTTGGCAAGGACGTCATCTCCGTATGGGGCAATACCATTCCCGAATTCGGCATGTACCCCTACTACCCCGAGGGCGTCAGCCGCAACACGACAGTGGAAGTGCCGGGCCTGCCCTGCCGCCCCTGCTCCAAGATCGGCTACCAGGCCTGCCCGAAAGGCCATTTTCACTGCATGCGCAACATTTCTGAGGATAACATCGTAACAGCAGTGGAAGGCGGGTAGGACATGCCGATCCCGGCCTCCGGGATTTCGCTTCGCTCAACGTGCGGCGTGCCGACATCCAATTTGTCATTTACCAGTATAAAATTCCCGGAGCGGCCCTTTGCAGGGGCGGGCCTTAACAGCTATCTTGGGAGCGATTTTGAAAAACTTTTGGAGAAAAAAACTATCTTTCGGGTTCCCGGGCCCGGCCGGCTTTTTGAGCCTGTGGCGGAGTGGCATAGCAACTACAGGCCGTCAATTGATTGAACAACCATAAACCTGCCGGAGGGGCAGGGGCAAGTAAATACCAACTCTATGAAGCTAATCAAAACGCTACTTTTTATTTTTCTCACTGCTATTTTGGGAACACTACAGGCGCAAGATATCCACTATTCTCTGTACAATATGTCGCCCCTGACGTTGAACCCCGGCCTGACGGGTAGTTTTTACGGCACCGTACGGGTAGGCGGTATCTACCGGGGGCAGTGGTATAACGTATCGGATGCCACCGGCTTTGAAACGCCGTCTTTTTATGCGGACGCGCCCATTATCCGCGGCTTTCGCGATAAGGACTGGGTGGGCGTAGGCCTGGCTGTCTTCAACGACAAGGCCGGCTCGGTCAAGCTGCGCACCAACGCATCGCTGATCTCGGCGGCCTACCACCTCGGCCTGGGCAAGGACGGCAACAGCGTATTGACCCTCGGCCTTCAGGGCGGCAGTGTTTCGCGCCGCTTCAGCCAGACAAGGCTGCAGCTGGCCGACCAATGGGACGCTTCAACCGGGCAGTTTGGCGAAACAAGCCAGGATGATATGATCGCCGGCGACGGGCGAAACAAGGCCACCTACGTCGATTTCGCCGGCGGGCTGCTGTTCCGCACCAAAAACAAGGATGGCGCGATGCTCGAACTCGGCGCTTCGGCCCACCACGTCACCCAGCCGAACGAATCCTTCCTGTCGTCGGGTGGCGGTACAGGCGGCGGCAACAAAAACGTGGCCGACGAGAACAAACGCCCCTTCCTGATCAATGCGCACGCCAAATACGAATGGATGCTGACGGACAAATGGTCGGCAGCGCCCACCGCCTTCTTCCAGACGACGCGGGGCGCTAAGGAAATAGCGCTTCAGGCCTGGGGCGGCTACCTGCTCAACCCCGAACAACAGATCAAGCTGCACTTCGGGCTGGGCTACCGCTTCAGCGATGCCGCGCAGATCCTGGCCGGGCTGGACTATAAAGACCTTCGCGTCGCGCTTTCCTACGACGTCAATACTTCCTCCCTCAATACCGCTACCAATTACCAGGGCGCTTTCGAGATCGCAGCCTGGTACATCCTCAAGATATACAAGGAACCCGAAGTGAAACAGACGATCCTCTGCCCGAAATTTTAAAGGGCATGGAGGAAGAAGGATTTACACATTAACATAAAAAGAAAAAAGCCCTTTCAGTCGTTGAGAAAACGTGGCCAATTCATGAAGCTTATGAAAAATTTCGCAATAATATTGGTTCTATTCCTGACGGGTAGCCTGGCTTTACAGGCTCAGCCCATCCGCAAGTCTTCCTACGAAGGCATGCTGGCCGCAGCCCGGGAGGCTTACAGCACAGAAAACTACGTCTTCGCCCTGGAAAAATACGAGGAAGCCTACGAAGAGAAAGAGGATAAGGCGCTGATCGATACCTTATCCTGGCTCTACTTCAAGGTGCGCGACTACCGCCGCGCCGAGCGGTCTTTCTCCCGCATGATGCGCCGGGATAAGGAAGGCCAGCTGGCCGAATACAAGTTCGTCTACGGCCGCATCCTGAAGATGAACGAGCAATACGATGACGCCATCAAGGAATTGCAGGATTTCGTATCGTCTACCAGCAGCGACAGCCTGCGGACGCTGGCCAAGGCGGAGATCACCGGCGCCGAGATGGCCAAGGAACTGCCGCAGAGCCTCAAAGGCGTCACCGTGGAGAACGCCGGCAAAGACCTGAACGGCAAGGTGTCGGAATATTCGCCGGCCCTGGCCTCCAACGGCAAAGAGGTCTACTTCGCCACCTTCGATGCCGATGATGTGATCTATGTGGACGAAAAGAACAAGGATAAGGCCTATGCCCAGATCTATAAATCCGATAAGGACGACAACGGCTGGGAGAAACCCAAGGCCCTGGGCCAGGAGATCAACCGCCCCGAATTCCACAATACCAACGTCAGCTTCTCCAAAGATGGCCGCGTGATGTTTTTCACCCGCGCGCAAATGACGGGTAACGTCCTCTCGGAGTGTAAGATATACTACAGCGTCGGTGGCAGCGAAGGCTGGTCGGGCGCACAGGAAGTACAGGGGGTCAATGGTGAATACATCGCCAAACAGCCGGCCGTCGGCGAGCTCTTCGGCCAGGAAGTGCTGTTCTTTGTGGCCAACATACCGGGTGGGCACGGTGGTTTCGATATCTACTACGCCACCAAGAAAAGCGAAGGCGTATACGGCGACCCCGTCAACCTGGGCACCGTGATCAACACCCTGGGTGATGACGAAACGCCCTACTACCGCGACGGTACGCTTTACTTCAGCTCTACCGGCCACCCTGGCCTGGGTGGTTTCGACATCTTCTATTCCACCTGGGACGGCACGAAATGGAGCGCCCCCCTCAACATGGGCCGGGGGTATAATACCAGCGTCGACGACTACAGCCTCACTCTCGATAATGAAGGTTACTTCGGCATGCTGGCCTCCAACCGCGAAGGCGGCCGCTCCGCTTTCGGGCGCACCTGCTGCGACGACCTCTACACCATCAGCATCGCCCGCATCTATGCCGACCTCGTGGTGGGCCTGTTCTCCGAAGATAAGAAGCCGCTGCCGGGCGGTACGGTCTACATCGTACCGGTGCAGAACAACAAAATGGGCGACCCCAATTCCAAGACCAGCGAAAAGGGTAACCGCTTCGATTTCGACCTGCAGCTCGATATGCCCTACATGGTCATCGCCAACCACCCGGCCTATTATCCGGATACGACGCAATTCAATACCGTGGGCCTGAAGGAGTCCAAAACGTTCGAAGAACGCTTCTTCCTCAAGCCTAAGCCGGTGCCTCCGCCAGAGCCGGAATACGATACGATCTCCATCGAGCAACCTATCGTGCTGGAAAATATCCTGTACGACTTCGATGACGACCGTATCAAAACCGAGGCCGAGAGCGACCTGCAGGTGGTTTACGAACTTATGACCGAATACCCCGAAATGAAAGTGGAGCTCGGCTCCCATACCGACAACCGGGGTGTGGACAAATACAACGAGGACCTCTCACAGCGCCGCGCCGAATCGGCCCGCCGGTGGCTGGTCCGCAAAGGGATAGATAGGGACCGCATCGTGGCCAAAGGCTATGGCGAGAGCCAGCCTCAGACGGTTTCTGCCAAGGTGGCCGCTCAATACGATTACCTGAAGGCCGGCGATGTGCTGACCGGTGAATATATCGATGCCCTGAAAACGGAAGAGCAAAAGGAAATGGCGCATAGCCTCAACCGCCGTACCGAGTTCAAGATCATCGAAGGGCCGACCAGCATTACGATCAAGAGCACACGCCTGCGCAAGAAGGAAGAGCTCAAGAAGGGCTCCGACCGCGGTAGCCTGCCCGGCGCAAAAACGACGCAGCAACCCACCGGCGGCGAGCCCCGGATGGAATTCAAACAGTCGATGTTCGACCTGGGTAAGGTGAAAAAAGGGGAAAAACGCCGCCTGGCCTATGAATTCGCCAATACCGGCACCGCCGACCTCAAGATCGACCTGATCTCCGTATGCGATTGCACAACCCTGGTGGACGACCCCACCGGCCGCACCTTCAAGCCCGGCCAGAAAGGGCGCCTGGAGGTGATCTTCGACAGCTCCGAAAAGGACGAATCCGAAGTGATCGACATCGACATCTTCCTCGCGCATAACGACAAGAACGGCATGCAGGCGCGGACGACGGTACAGTATAAGTATGAATTGCTGAAATAGGGGGTGGGCGCCTCCAAAAAAGAAGCGGCTCGGGGAGGATGATATTCCCCTGAGCCGCTTCTTTTTTGGAGGCGGCTAAGTAAGTTCCAAGCACCCTGTGGAGCGGTTCTTAAAGAAGTCTTTAATAACTAGGTGGTTCACTCTTAGAATGTTTTCAATAAAAGAGGAAGAAGTATTGCCACAACGGAGCCAAATAATTTGGGGAGGGAACCCTTTAATAAGAGATATTTCAAAAAAAATCAATATCCTGAGTTACGATCAGGAAGCCATGGGTTTTAGCATATTCCCAGACCAGTAAATCATCCTCTTTTTCGATTCCCAATAATCTGACATGATCGGAACCTGGGAACAGATCTTTGATACGGTTCACTAACTTCCAGGAAATATTCTGATCCAGCAGGCGTTTCATGCCCGGTTATGGATCAACTGAGATTCTCTTTCAGCAGCGTATTGTAAGCAGGCCATAATATCCTCTTTGGTAAGTTCGGGAAAATCGTCGAGAATTTCCTCAATACTCATTCCCGATGCCAGCCAGGATAGAACATCGTAGACGGTAATGCGCATATTTCGGATACAAGGCTTTCCACCTCGTTTGCCTGGTTCAATAGTAATGATATCTTTATAGTTGGCCATACGCTATATTCGAATAATAAAAATATACAGGTTTTCCTGGAAAGTCAACTTTAAGAACAAAACAAGAGCATAATCAGTTCTGCAGGCAAGCATGGGTATTATTCGCACGATCATCGAACAGGCCGCTGCATTCAGCTGGGTAGACTGGCTGGCTACCATTACGGCCATCCTCTACGTGGTGCTGGCGGCTCAGGAGAAGGCCTGGTGCTGGTTCTGGGGCATGATCAGCTGCAGCCTGTGGGCCTATGCTTCCTATGCCTTTTATAACCTGTACCTCGATGCGCTGCTGCAGCTTTTCTATGTCGTCATGGCCGGAGTGGGGTTGTACGAATGGAAATACGGCGGCCAGTCGAAAGCGCCG
Organism: Lewinellaceae bacterium; assembly: GCA_020636255.1. Classification (GTDB taxonomy): domain Bacteria; phylum Bacteroidota; class Bacteroidia; order Chitinophagales; family Saprospiraceae; genus JACJYE01. The sequence goes on along the minus strand of JACJYE010000012.1, from coordinate 196,432 downwards.
CTGCCCATCAGCCGGCTGCCGTGGCGGCAGCATGGGTATATTCTCGCCGGCGGCACGGCGGCATCCCTGCTCTTCGGCTACTTCTTCGACGCTTATACCCCTGCTGCGGCGACGTACTGGGATGCCTTCACTACCGTTTTTTCCGTTATCGCCACGTTCATCCTAGTGCGTAAGGTGCTCGACAACTGGGCTTATTGGGTGGTGGTCGACGCCGTTTACGCCGGCCTTTACGCCAGCAGGGGCGCGTACCTGTTCGCATTGCTCATGATTGCCTACACCATCATTGCGGCATTTGCCTTCCTGTCGTGGCGGCGGATATACCTCAAAGATCCAGCCTGACGGTAAGCCCTTGAAAACAAAGGCGATTTGCCTTTTGTTTAGAACGGGTCTAAATAATTTCAGCCTGTAAACTTTACTAAAAACAAGGTGCTCTATAAACTCAAAAGCTTTATATATTTGCGGTGCCAAAGAGAAACGCAATAAAATCAATCTGCTTGGTTCTCAAAAGTATAGTTGCAGGGCCAAGCCCCAATTAATGTAACATATAGAATGAAAAACTCATCAAGCAAGGCGATTCTTACCATCGTTTCCATGCTTATCGCCAGCGCAGCCTGGGCACAGGGCGCCCATGGCAGTTCCGGTTCCGGCAACATCCTCCTTTATGCTCTGATCTCGGTGGCCGTTCTGGTCTTTTTCTACATCGTAGTACAGGTGTCCGACAGCTTGCTGGTCATCGAGTCCAGGCAAAACAGCTCGACGGCCAATTCGAATGCCAACTTTTCACTCTTCCCGAGCTGGAAAGAGATCTTCGCGCCGCGCCTGCCGGATTTCCTGAAGAATAAGCCGATCACCATCCTGAAGCGGGGCCACGACATCCTGCTGGAAGGTGAGGCCGCCAGGGTTGTGGATAAGAGCGTTGCGGCCAACACCTATGCCGTGCAGCCCCCCAACTTTGTAGGCATCTCTCCCATCCCCAAGATGATGGTAGAAGTGGGAACCGAAGTGAAAGCGGGCGACCCGCTTTTCCACGACAAGACGCGCCCGGAGCTCATGTGGGTGGCGCCGGTCAGCGGTGAAGTGGTGGCCATCAACCGGGGTGAAAAGCGTGCTATCACCAGCGTGGCTATCCTGGCCGACAAAGAAATGAAATACCGCTCGCTGCCCTCCTTCAAACTGGAAGACAGTACCCGTGAAGCGCTTGTTTCCTTCCTGCTCGACGCCGGCGCCTGGCCGCTGATCTGCCAGCGCCCCTTCGGTGTCATGGCCGACATTGGTGAAGCCCCGCGCGACATTTTTATTTCCACCTTCGATACGGCCCCCCTGGCCCCTGACCTCAACTTCGTTGTCGAGGGTAAAGAAGAAGCTTTCCAGAAAGGCCTGGATGTGTTGAATAAGCTGACTGCCGGCAAAGTACACCTCGGCCTCGACGGGCGTGGCAAACAGGAGCCGCACAAGGCCTTCACCGAAGCCAGGGGGGTTGAGCTGCACTACTTCCACGGCAAGCACCCCATAGGTAATGTAGGCGTTCAGATCCACCATATTCAACCTATCGCCGCTGGCGACAAAGTGTGGTCGCTCGGCGTTCAGGAAGTCATCGCGTTGGGCCGGCTCTTCACGGAAGGCCGCTACAATGCCGAACGCGTTGTGGCCGTAGCTGGTGCGGAGTTGAAAGAGCCCAAGTACGTGAACACTTACCTGGGCGCTAAAATGGGCAACCTGGTTGAAGGCAACCTGGCCAACGGCCACGTGCGCCTGATCTCCGGCGACGTGCTGTCGGGCGAGGCAAAAACGGCCGAAGATTTTCTGAACTATCACGACGACCAGGTTACGGTGGTACGTGAAGGCGATGAATTCACGGTTTTCGGATGGTTGCTGCCCTCCCTCAATACGCCCAGTATTTCCAAGACCTTCCCCTCTGCATTCATGCCAAAAATGAAGTTCAGGGCGGAGACCAATACCCATGGGGAGAAGCGCGCTTTCGTCGTCACCGGGAGTTACGAAAAAGTGCTGCCGATGGATATTCATCCTCAGGAGCTGTTCAAGTCTATTCTGATCGGCGACTTCGAGAAGATGGAAGGGCTCGGCATTTACGAGCTCCTGGAAGAAGATGTGGCACTTTGCGAGTTCGTTTGTGTGTCTAAGCAGCCTATCCAGCATATCCTGCGGCAGGGGCTTGACATGATGCGCGAACAAAGCTAAACCACCCATTGATCAACCATTAAATCTCACTATAGAGATATGAAAAAAGCATTGCTGAAATTTTTCGAGCGGATCGAACCCGATAAAAAGAAGTCGCCTTTCCTGCATACGCTGTACGACGGTTTCTTCACTTTCGCCCTCACGCCCCCACACGTAACGTCGGGCGGCGTGCACATCCGCGACGGAATGGACCTCAAGCGCCAGATGGTGCATGTGGTATTTGCCCTGTTGCTCCTTTACCTGTTCGGCATGTATAATGTCGGGCATCAGCATTTCGTAGCTTTGGGCCAGTACCCCGCTTTTTTTAGCGGTTTTCACCTCAAGCTGATCTTCGGCATCATTCTGATGCTCCCCATTTTTGTGGTGACCCACGTGGTGGGGTTGGGCATCGAATTTTACTATGCCTACAAGAAAGGGCACGGCATCGAGGAAGGCTTCCTGGTATCCGGCGCGCTGATCCCGCTGATCATGCCGCCCGATATCCCTCTGTGGATCCTGGCGCTTTCCGTGGCCTTCGCCGTTTGGATCGGCAAAGAGGCCTTTGGCGGTACCGGCATGAACGTGCTGAACATAGCCCTGCTGGCCCGGGTGTTTGTGTTTTTCGCTTATCCTACTTACATTTCCGGTGATGAAGCATGGGTGGCCGGCCTGGAGAAAGTGGCCGCCGGAGCCTCGGTGGATTACGGCTGGATACACCTGCATTTCTTCAACCCGATCTTTGAATCGTTCGGATGGGCAACCTACAACCCTGCCGCTACGGTGGTGGACGGTTTCTCGGGTGCAACGCCCCTGAGCCTTGCTTTCCACAATGGCTGGGAGGCCGTGATGCACAGTTACACCCCCAACCAGATGCTGTGGGGCCTTATCCCCGGCTCGGTCGGCGAAACCTCCAAGCCGCTGATCATTATCGGTGCGCTGTTCCTCATCCTTACCAATATTGCCGACTGGCGGATCATGTTGTCCATGGTGGGCGGGGCGGTCGTTATGGCCATGCTGTTCAACGGCTGGCAGGCCACGGAATTCATGAAAGTGCCCTGGTATTACCAGTTTTACATGGGTAGCTTCTGGTTCGCTATGGCCTTTATGGCCACCGACCCGGTAACGGCGGCATCGACCCCTGCGGGGAAATGGATCTACGGTTTCCTGATCGGGGCCATCGGTATGATCATCAGGGTGCTGAACCCGGCTTACCCGGAAGGCTGGATGCTGGCCATCCTGTTCATGAACGTGTTCGCGCCCCTGATCGACCATTACGTGCTGCAGGGCAATATGTCGCGCCGCCTGAAACGGGCAAAGGCCGCGGCCTGATGGCAGGGCTGAAAAGTAAAATTCACAACTCAAAATTTACAGATCGTGGATAGAAATAGCTCAAAATATATTCTCGGTTTCGTCCTTATCCTGACCGCTTCCGTGGCGGTGGCCCTGACGGGCCTGCGGGAAGTGACCAAGGAAAAGGCCGTGCAGAATGAGGACATCTTCAACAAGCGGGCCATTCTGTCGGCCGTTGAAGACGAGCTGCCCGACGGAAAGAAGGTATCCTCCCTTTCCGATGCAGAGGTGGCAGATATTTTCAAGAACATGGAACAGCCCGTCATCAACATGCAGGGCAATATCGTGGAAGGCGAGAAGGCCGAATCGATCGATATGGCCCAGGAGCGCAAAAAACCGGAAGCCGAACGCCTGCTTCCGTTATATATTTACGAGCATAACGGCGAGAAGTTCTATATCCTTTCCGTGCGCGGCAAGGGCCTGTGGGATGAGATATGGGGCAACGTGGCGCTGAAGAGCGACCTCAGCACCATAGCCGGCGTGGCCTTCGACCACAAAGGCGAAACGCCGGGCCTCGGTGCTGAGATCAAGGATAACCCCGCTTTTGGCGCCCAGTTTAAGGGCAAGGAGATCTATGATAACGGCAACTACGTGTCGGTTAAGGTCCGCAAGGGCGGTGCTCAGGACAAGCAGCACGAGGTGGATGCCATTTCGGGGGCTACGGTCACTTCTGACGGCGTGACGAAGATGCTGTACAGCGGCATCAAAAATTACGAGCCTTACCTGAAACAACTCAAGTAAAACTGGCCTCAAACGGCCTGGCGATAAATGTATAGCTTAAGCAGGCGCCGAAACCTGCTTTCACACATAAAACACAAGGAATATGGCAGAGACTGCTGTAAAAGAAAAGGAGCCCATACTCGCGTTCGGCAAGAAAGAACGTCAGCTCCTTACTGACCCGCTAAATGACAATAACCCCATCACCGTGCAGGTGCTGGGTATCTGTTCGGCACTGGCAGTGACCTCGCTGGTCTACCCGGCCTTCGTCATGGCGATCGCCGTGACCCTGGTGACGGCTTTTTCCAACCTCTTCACCTCCATGCTGCGGCAGTTCATCCCGAAGTCTGTCCGCATGATCGTGCAGCTCGTGGTCATCGCCACCCTGGTAACCATCGTCGAGTTGATGTTGAAATACTTCAACTACCCCATCTACAAGCAATTGTCGGTCTACATCGGCCTGATCATCACCAACTGTATCGTGATGGGGCGCCTGGAAGCTTTCGCCATGGCCAATAAGCCCTGGCGCTCGTTCCTCGACGGCATCGGCAACGGCCTGGGGTATGGGGCTATCCTGATCATCGTGGCCATCATCCGCGAGCTGTTCGGCAAAGGCAGCCTGTTCGCCGGCAGCCCTATCGAGATCAAGATCATAGGCCCTACGGCCGATTACCTGATCAATACGACGCAGAGCACGCTCTTCGGCTGGTACACCAACAACAACCTGATGGTACTGCCGGCCGCGGCCATGTTCATCATCGGTATACTCATCTGGATACAGCGCAGCCGCAATACCAAACTGATCGACGTATCCTGAGGTAGCAAAAGGGTGCCGGATTTGATTTTTTATCTCAGGCCCTAGGGCCACCACTGAAAAAACAGAAAGATGGAATTCATCAATACCTTTATAAAGACCGCCTTCATCGAGAACCTGGTGTTGTCGTACTTCCTGGGTATGTGCTCCTACCTGGCGGTATCCAAGAGCGTGAAAACGGCCTTCGGCCTGGGTATGGCCGTTATTTTCGTACTGGGCATCACCATGCCGATCAACTGGCTGATCAACGAGTACCTGCTCAGCGAGAACGGCCTGTTCGGGATGGACCTGACCTTCCTGCGCTTCATCCTCTTTATCGCCACCATCGCCGCTATGGTGCAGCTGGTGGAGATGGTGGTGGAAAAATTCTCGCCGGCACTATACGCCGCGCTGGGTATCTTCCTGCCGTTGATCACGGTGAACTGCGCCATCCTGGGGGGCTCCCTCTTTATGGTATCGCGGGAATACAACCTGTCCAACTCCATCGCTTTCGGCCTTGGCGGTGGTTTCGGGTGGTTCCTGGCCATTATCGCTATCGCCGCTATCAGAGAGAAGATACGTTACTCGAATGTGCCGCCCGCCCTGCGTGGCCTGGGCATGGCCTTCATCCTTACCGGGCTGATGGGTATCGCATTTATGAGCCTGATGGGTATCGACCCGGCCGCTTTCGCTTCCAAGTAAGGGGAGTGAAAGAGAGATTGTTCTTTTTAATCTAAACTTACTCTAGATACAATGACCACGATCATATTTGCAGTCATCGTCTTCAGCGCCGTGATTCTGGCCCTTTCTTTCATGCTGATCTACGCCAGAAAGAAGTTGGTGCCTCAGGGCGATGTGAAGATCATCATCAACGGGGATGAAGCCAACCCGCTACTGGTGTCTCCGGGTTCCTCCCTTCTTTCTTCGCTTTCCGATAAAAATGTCTTCCTGCCATCCGCCTGCGGTGGTGGCGGCACCTGTGCGATGTGCGAGTGCCATGTCGATGAAGGGGGGGGCGATGTGCTGCCTACCGAGTTGAACCACCTTACCCGCCGCGAGGTGGCCGAGCATAAGCGCCTGGCCTGCCAGGTGAAGGTGCGCCAGGATATGCATATTCGCGTGCCGGAAGAGATATTCGGCATCAAAAAATGGGAGTGCGAAGTGGTTTCCAACTACAACGTCGCTTCTTTTATCAAAGAATTCGTGGTGAAACTCCCGGAAGGAGAGGCACTGGAATTCCAGTCCGGCGGTTATATTCAGATCGACGTGCCCAAAGTGACGGTCGAATTTAAAGATATGGAGATCACCGCCCACCCGGAACACCACCCCGACAATCCCGATAAGTTCAGGAGCGAGTGGGACAAGTTCAAGCTGTGGGGCCTCAAAATGGTCAATGACGAGGAGCAGTTCCGCGCCTATTCCATGGCCAACCACCCGGCTGAGGGCAATATCGTTATGTTGAACATCCGTATCGCCACACCGCCCTGGGATAAGTCGGCCAACAACTGGATGCCGGTCAACCCGGGGGTCTGCTCCTCCTACGTCTTCGGCCTCAAGCCCGGCGACAAAGTGACGGTTTCCGGCCCCTACGGAGAGTTCTTCATCAAACCGACGAAGAAGGAAATGGTATACATCGGTGGCGGCGCCGGTATGGCTCCGCTGCGCTCGCACCTGTTCCACCTCTTCCATACGCTGAAAACCACCGACCGCAAGATATCGTACTGGTACGGTGGCCGTACCCGCCGCGAGCTGTTCTACATCGAACAGTTCCGCGAGATCGAACGCCAGTTCCCGAACTTCCGCTTCTATGTCGCGCTCGACAACCCGCTGCCGGAAGACAACTGGCAGATCAAGGAAAATATGGATGCTCCCGGCGACGGCTTCAAGGGCTTCATCATGCCGGTCTTGTACGAGCAGTACCTGAAGAACCACCCCGAGCCCGAAGAAGTGGAATACTACTTCTGCGGCCCGCCTATGATGAACGCTTCCGTGATCAAAACACTTGAAGAACTGGGCGTGCCCGAAGAGAATATCTCCTTCGACGACTTTGGCGGCTAAGCCGTGCCTCCAATCTTCTGATTGGAGTAGTTATTATTTTGCTCCGGCCGGAAGGCCGGAGGTAGCCAAACCTCCGGGGTTTCCAAAACCCCGGAGGTTTAACCAAGCCCGAACCTATGCCCGCTACCTGCCTTCCGGCATCCACCCTGCAATTCCTGCGCGAACTGCGCGATAATAATAACCGCGAGTGGTTCAATGCGAACAAGAAGCGCTACCAGGCCGAGCAGGAACACATGATCGCCTTCACCGACGCTTTGCTCAACCGGATGGGGCAGCACGACAACCTGGTGCCTATGACGGCCAAGCAGAGCATGTTCCGCATCTATCGCGATGTGCGCTTTTCCAAAGACAAGTCGCCGTATAAACCCCACTTCAGCGGCCAGATGAAACGGGCTACGAAATGGCTTCGGGGTGGGTATTACTTCCACTTCGAGCCCGACGGCGGCTCATTCATCGGCGGCGGCTTCTGGGATCCCAACGCCGCCGACCTCAAGCGCATCAGGGTGGAACTGGCGGCCGATGCCGAGCCCATGCGCAGGATCATCACAGCGCCGGAATTTGTCCATACTTTTGGCGAGCTGAAGGGCGAGCAGCTGAAAACAGCGCCTCAGGGTTATTCTCAGGACCACCCCAATATCGGCCTGCTGCGTTATAAGCAGTTCCTCCTGTCCCGCGCTTATTCCGACAAAGAGGTAACCGCTCCCGATCTACTGGATATGATGGTGGAAGGCTTCCTGAATATGCGCCCCTTTTTCGACTATATGAGTGAAGTGCTCACCACCGACGAGAACGGCGTTCCGATCGAATGAGGTGGGTAGGGCTACCCCGTTATTCCGTCGGCTTTTTTCCCGGTGCCAGCGCGGAGTAAAGCTTACCTTTACCTGAAAAAATGCGCCTGGCTATCCTTTTTTTGCTTTGCCTCCACCTCTTTTCCTGTAGCCACAGGCTTACAGCCCCTACCCCCCGTTTGGCCGAAATGCCGGCAGCCAAATACGACTCCCTTTACCGGTACTATGACGTTGAAGGCTGCTTCCTACTGTACAACCTGCAACGCGATTCCCTCTTCCTGTATAATCCCCGGCGCTGCAGGCAAGGGTTCCTGCCTGCTTCCACCTTCAAGATCCCCAATTCGCTCATCGCCCTGGAGTCCGGCGTATTGTCATCACCTGCGGATACTATCTATTGGGACGGCAGAGAAGCCTGGAATGAGGGCTGGAACAAGGATCATAGCTTGGCCTCTGCTTTCAGGGTTTCCTGTGTGCCTTGTTACCAGCAGCTTGCCCGGAAGGTGGGTAAAGATCGGATGCGCTATTGGGCAAGGGCCATGCACTATGGGCGGCTTGATATCAAGGATAAGAATATAGACACGTTCTGGCTGGCCGGCCATTCCCGTATCACCCCGTTGCAGCAGGCCGCTTTCCTGAGGCGCCTCTACCTGGAGGAGCTGCCGGCACGGAGGGAAAACCAGCTGGCTGTCAAGCAGATCATGCTGCTGGAAGAGGGGCCTGGCTACAAACTCTACGGCAAAACCGGCTGGGCACAACCCGACGGACAGAATATCGGCTGGTTCGTTGGTTGGGTGGAAACGGAACGGGGCACTTTTGTTTTTGTCAATAATGTGGGGAATAAACAGGCGCCAGAAGGCCAGAACCATCTGTTCCAACGATGCAGGCAGGCGATCACTATGGAGATACTCAAAAGAGAAGGGGTTATATGAAAGCCGTCTTCGGCGCTATGCAGCCCATGGTTACGCTACGTTTGCCCCACAACTTCATTCCTCCTCCTCTCGCCTCAGGTTGTACCAGTCGATCCGCCGGGTCAGGTACATGATGGTGGCCAGGATGAGCAGCAGGCCCAGGCTGCCCAGCAGCAGGGCGTAGTCCTGCAACTGTAGCAGGGAATAAAAGAACCCGTACAGTATGGCCAGTATGCCGAAGATCATCAGGGTGAGCCGCCGGTTGTCGAGGATGAAATAGCAATAACCCGTGATGAGGGCCAGGGTCGTCATGCATCCGATGAGATAGGCCGTGTCGAACTTGAGGTGCTCCGATACGGACAGCAACAGGATGTAAAACAGAATGATGGCCGCTCCTACGAGGATATACTGAATGGGGTGCAGCCGCTTGCGGCTGAGCACTTCGATGAAGAAAAAGGCCAGGAAGGTGATCAGCACGAAATAGGCCGCATATTTGGCCGAGCGCATGGTTTTCTGGTACTCATCGATGGGCAGTAACAGCCGCAGGCCGAAAGCGTTGGCGGAATTGTGCGTGCTGCTGTCTTCATAGTAGTACGCGCCTTTGTTGTCGACGGAAAAATCGCTGATATAGGCTCCCACGCCCTGTTGCGGATAGTTGCGGTTGAGTTGTAGTACCTGCCATTGCGCACTGAAACCGTCGGCCGACACCTCTCGCGTATCGGGCAGGAAAGCGCCTTCAAAGCTGGGGTCGGGCCAGGGCGATTGAAGGTTTACGAGGGTGGCCTTGCCAAAGGGGGCAAAATACAGGCCTGTGCTGCCGTTGAGGTTGAGCTCGAAGGAAAAATCGAGCTTCGTATCAGTGCCCTTCGCCAGCGAGATGGGGAAGTTGGCGCCCGAAGCGAAAATGTCGTTCGTCACTGTGCCGGGCCCGAACTGGTAAGAGGTGTCGTTCATCTGTACGGGTATGGCCGACTCCACGCCTTTCATATCGCTGATGCCGAAGGTGAACAGCGCATCTTCCCACTTCAGGCTCGATTCCGGTATGCTGAGGGCTGCGGCGTTCAGCCCTGTAAAGTGGCCGGATACCCGGAGCCGGGCATTGTACAATACGACCACATAGATGCCCCGATAGCGTTTCTGCGGGCCTATCTGCCCTTCGAACGACAGGCTGTCGGGCAGGAAATGGGCATACCCCTGAGATACTACCGGTTTGCCTTCGTCGCTTTGCAACACCTGCTCGTAAGGCACCGATATGACGGGCCCGGCCAGCGTCTGGCTCATACCCCATTTGGAGCTCACTTCCCTGACGGCCTCATCGCGTATCCCCTCCCGCTCCCGGATCAGGGAGGTGACCATGCTTACCGGAATGAGCAAAATGAGGATAAGGATGCCAACGACAAACAGCTTAAGGGTGACGGAATTGCGCGCCCAGCTGTTGAGGCGCCCGAAGAAGGAGGTGTCTTTCATGCTGTTTTGGAATTGTCAGGCCAGAAATGGCAAGGAATGAAATGCACGTTTAGCACTTCAAATTCCTAGGATCTTTTCAACAGGTACTATTTCCGGGAGCACAGTGCTTTGCACGGCCTCTCCTTTTTGGAAGGTATTGATGTTGAGATACTGCTCACCTTTTGGGTGCTGAAAGACCATGATGCGATTCTCCTGGAGGTCGATCAGCCAGGTTTCGGGAATATTGTGGCTTGCATAAAGGGGAAGTTTTATCTTCTGATCGTAGGAAAGTGACGTATCGGCAAATTCAACCAGGAGCATGATTTCATTTGGGCGCGGATGGGAAGTTGTATAAAAATCTTCCCGAGGCTTAAGTATAGCTAAGTCCGGTTCTGGTTCAGAATAAGTTCCCAGTTGCACCGGGCTTTGTACCCGGATTATGGCATTTTCCCGAAATAGAAGCGTTAAAAATTGAGCGAGCCGGCCCATGTTTCCGGCATGTTTGGGGCCAATTGGGGATATTTCGATAATTTCACCGTTGATCAATTCCACCCTGTCTTCCTCCCGAAGAATACCCGTTTCCGCCAGCTTGTGATATTCCGCGACGGAGAAAAGACGTTTGGGTATTTCTAAGGTTGTCGTTTGTGTCATGTCCTCAAATTACTACAAATTTAATATCGGCACAACATATTTTATCAAACGCTAGCTAGCAACCGGGATGCAGTTTCTGTAACTGGCCCTCTGCAGTTTTGCGTAGCGAAGGCAACCATCCATCAGGCCTTCGGCAACTGTATCGTAAAAGTGGCGCCCTTGCCCTCATCCGAGCGCTTCACGAATATCTTGCCGGAATGGTATTCCTCGATGATCCGTTTGGCAAGCGAAAGCCCCAGGCCCCAGCCCCGCTTTTTAGTCGTATAACCCGGTTGGAAAACGGTTTTGAATTTGTTGGCGGGAATCCCCTTGCCGGTATCGCTGATATCGACATAAACGAAATCCTTGTCCTCGTAAACTTCCGCGCTGATCTGCCCGACGCCTTCCATGGCGTCGAGGGCGTTGCGGAGCAGGTTTTCGACCACCCAGTCGAAGAGGTGGGGGTTGATCTGCACCATTTTGGGAAGGCTGTCGGGCGCAGGGAACTCGAAGGCCACCTTCCGGGAGGCGCGCCGTTGCATGTAGTTGCGGCACTGCTCCAGCTCTTCGTAGATGTTGATGGCTTCCAGCTTGGGCGCCGAGCCGATCTTGGAAAAGCGGTCGGCGATCAGCTCCAGCCGGTTGACGTCGTTGCGCAGCTCTCCCAACACTTCCTGTACTTCCCCGTCGGGTTCTCTGATCATCCGCAGGTGCTCTATCCAGGCGACGATAGCCGATATGGGCGTCCCCAGCTGGTGAGCCGTCTCCTTGGCCATGCCCACCCATACCCGGTTCTGCTCGGCCCTGCGGGCAGAGTTGAACCCCATGTAGCCGAAACCGATAAAAGCGGCGATGAGCACGAGCTGGACGAAGGGAAAGAACCTCAACAATCTTAGCAGGCTGGATTCTTTGTAGTAGATGGAGTAGGCAAAGCCCTGGAGCGGCTCGACGCCGTCTTCCTTCATTTTTTCTACTTCTCTTTGTAAGGCCACGGTGCTGGTATCCCGAAAATTGACGTGGAAATCAATGCCGCCGCGGTCGTTTACCACGATCACGGGGATGGTGGTATTGGCCTTGAGAATTTCGGTATGCAGCGTGAAGTCGCAGTACTGCGAGCTTTCCTCATCGAAGTTGTTGAGGTCCTCCATCGCCAGCACCCAGATGTTGGCCTTATTGCGCTCCTCTTCCGCCAGCTTGCTCGTCAGGTAATTCGTGTATATCATAGAAATGGCCACGATGATCACCCCGGCTATGGCCAGGTAAAGCTTCCAACGCGATTTTTGGCTGTAAATATCCATGGTGCTTATGGAGAACTTATTTTTTGAACACTACTAAGGCCGTTTTGGCCCCGGTATCCGAACGCTGCAGGTTCAAAGGTAAAGATAATTGCCCAACTGTTATGGCCTCCCTTTTAATAACCCCGCCGGGCTCCCGATATGATGCAATGGGTTGGCTTTAACGGCAAATAGCAAGATTCGGCACCCGGGCAAACGGTAAAATCTATACCTTGGGCGAAGCAAAAACCACCTCTATGAGCCGTTTACTATTCCTGGCCTTGTTCCTGCCCGCCCTGTCGCTGGCCCAGCCCGATGCGGAGCCCGAAGCTGCTTATGCCCCTATCCGGCAGTTGTTTGACGGTATGCGCGCCGGCGACAGCACCATGGTCCGCCATGCTTTTTATCCAGGCGCCCGCCTGCAATCGGCCTTCACCGGGCGCGATGGTAAGCCCTCGCTTTCCGAAGGCAGCATCGACGAATTTGTGAAAGCCGTCGGCACACCCCATGAAGAACAATGGGACGAACGCATCTGGTCGTCTGATATCCGCATCGACGGGCAGCTGGCTACGGCATGGACGGAATATAGTTTTTTTCTGGGCGACAAACTGCTGCATTGCGGGGTCAACGCTTTTCACCTGTTCAAAAGCGAAGATGGCTGGAAGATCACCCAGATCACCGATACCCGCCGCCGGGAAGGCTGCCTGTCGGAAGAACCCGACGAGGCCGCTGCCATCCATAAGCTGCTCGATGGCTGGCACCGCGCTGCCGCTAAAGCCGATGCCGACGCTTTTTTCGGCGCCATGACGCCCGACGGCATTTACCTCGGCACCGACGCTTCCGAACGCTGGCTGCGCGACGAGCTGCGCGAGTGGTCCAGGCCTTTTTTCGAACGCGACAAAGCCTGGGATTTTACACCTTCTGAAAGGCAGCTCTATTTCTCCGATGATGGCCGTACCGCCTGGTTCGAAGAAAAACTCGCCACCTGGATGGGCCCATGCCGTGGTTCGGGCATTCTGACACATACGCCCGACGGCTGGAAGATCAGGCACTATAACCTCGCCGTGCTGGTACCTAATGAGAAGATGCAGGGCTTTATCGAGCTGATGAAGCAATAGGTAACGTTCTCATTCCAGCACTACCCTTTCCTGCCATGCCCGGCGCCCGGAAACGGCCTGCACCGTGTATACGCCTGCAGGCAGCCGGCTGAGGTCGAGGCGGGCCTGCCCGTCCTCCATGCGTTCTTCCAGCACGGCCTGCCCGCTTGCCGTGAAAAGCCGTACAACCGCAGGCCCGCTATCGCCGATGCGGATATGCAGCGCTCCTGTCGTAGGGTTGGGCCATAAGGACAGGCTTCCATCACTGAAGCCGAGGCGGGCGCTGCGCACAGGGGAGTAGCCCTCCCTGCCGTCGTAGTCGAGCTGCCGTAGCCGATAGTAGCAATTCAGGCCTCGTGGCGCTTCCCGGTCGAGGTACTCATAATCCTCCGGGGCCCGGCTGTCGCCCTGGCCCGCTACCCATCCGATGGGGGTATAAGCTTTTTCACCTTCCACCCGCCGCTGTACTTCAAAGCCAGCGTTGTCGGCCTCCGAAGCCGTCTGCCAGTATAGCCGGATATAGGGTGCTTCAGCCCGGGCTTCGAAAAGCACGAGCTCAACCGGCAATGCCGATTGGTAACCCGATGGGCAGACGCGCAGGCTCCAGGCCTGCAGCTGGCCGCCATCGAAGTTGTAACCATCGGAAACGCGAAGCGTCCAGGTGCCGTTCATAGCTTTCCCGTTGTATGCCGTCAGCGATTGGGAGGGTTGGTAGGTTCCGCCTTGCCCCATTGGGCTGCAGGGGATGCTGCCATAGGTATTGGACGATTCGCTGTCGAAGGAGATGTTAAAATTATCAGTGTCAGTGCACAGCTGGTTAGCCAGGATACGCTGTGTGTTGTCCGGGCCGATGAGGTAGAATGTGAGGTCGGCCATCCAACTGTGGGTACCGCTGATGTTGAGCACGTTCACATCCTGAACCGTGCCCATATCGGCAATAGCGATAGTGGAGTTGACAGTATTGGAGCCACTTGGGGAGATGTTTTTAGGAACGTCCGTACTCGTAAAGTTCACACAGGGCACCGTTTCAAAAGAATAGGCAGAGCTCCAGGGGCCGTCGCCGCAGTCGCTGATGCCTCTTACCCGCCAATAGTAGGTGGTGCTCGATCCGAGCGCTGCGCTGCTCGTCCATGAGGCGCCTACTGGGGTAGGGTTGCTGACAACAGTGTTGAAACCCGCGTCGAGCGCCAGCTCCAGCTCGTAATAGTCGGCATAGGCATCGGCAACCCAGCTTAGGGTGGGGGCCAGCGCGACATCCGTAGTGGCGTCGGCCGGAGACGACAGTCCTATGCTCGAAGGGGCGACGAGTATATCCAGCGGCAGGCTGATGGATTTGTTTCCACTCACACTACTTGCGTTGACCGTAATGGTATAACTACCGGCAGCGGCATTTTGCAGGTTGCTAATGGTGAGCGTAGCCGTATTGCCCGGCACGACGGCGCTGGAGCTGAGGTTGACGGAAGTGCCGGCCGGTGCTCCGCTTACCGACAGGTTGACCAGGGAACTGTAACCGGAGAAAGCGCCGACATTGATAGTGTAGACGGCATCGGTATTGGGGCAGGTACTGATGCGTGCAGGCTGTGCCCCTAATGAGTAATCGGCACTACCGGCGCTGATGCGGAAGTTGCTGTTGCTGAGGTCGAAAAAGATGTTGTCGGAGCAGGCCACCATCAGGCGGGCAGTGCTGCTGGTTCCGGAAGGGATGGTGACATAAGCGGCGCCGTTATTGGCAATGCCGGATGCCAGGGCCACCGGATAGCTATTCCCCCCATCGTAGGAAAGCAGGATGTCGACGTTCGCGCAGCTGACCGGCGGCAGGGTGGTGTTGGCCACGTTCCAGCTGACGAGGTACTGCTGCCCCTCCAGCCAGAGCACGTTAGTATTGGGCGCCGTAACCAGGAAGGGCCCCGCCGAACCCTCTACAGTAACGGATACGTTCTGCTCATCGGTACAACCGCCGCTGGAATGGTTATCGCGCACCGTGACGCGGAACTCCATGTCGCGCCCTACGGACGGCAGCACTTCCCAGGTGGGGCTGGTATTGGCCAGCAGGCCCGTCAGGTTGGGAAAATAACGCGTAGGCGATGAGGAGGGCAACAGCGAGCGGAACAGGGGGCCCTGGTCATTGGTGGAAAGCGGGGGCATCACGGCGCCTACTTCGGGGTCCCACTGCTCCCAGCAGTAGGTGAGCGGGTCGTTGTCGGCGTCACTGCCGCTGGCCGTCAGCCGGAAGGGAGTAGAGTGGGGGATGGTAAACGGCCCTGCCGCCGTCACCACCGGTTGGCTGTTGGGCGGGTTGGTGATGGTGGGGCAGTTATTGCCAGCACCGGCGGTGATAAAGCTACTGATCTCCTGAATGCTGACGGCGTGGAAATAATCGTCGCTATGGCTTTGAATGTTAGGAGCACAAACCCCTGCATACCCCATGATGGTGGAGGCGCTGCCCGGCTCCATGGACGTGCTCAGCACGCGGTTACAGTCGTTGTTCTGGGTGTGGTTGGCGCCGAACTGGTGGCCCATTTCGTGCGCTACATAATCGATGTAGAAAGGGTCGCCGATGGGAGCGGACAGCCCCGTCACGCCTCGGGCCTTACTGCCGGTACAGGGAACGGAGAGTTGGGCAATGCCTCCGCCACCTGTGCTGAATACGTGGCCGATATCGTAGTTGGCCGAGCCGATGACGTTGTCGATATTCGCCTGATTCTGGTTCAGCATCACGCTCCCGTTGTTGTTGGTGTACGGGTCGGTGCCCGCGTTGAAATAATACAACAGGTCGTTGTTGCCGATCAGCACCAGGGTGATGCCGAAGTCGTTGAAATATACTTCATTGACCCTGTTGATAGCCGTCACCACAGCAGCCTGGACCAGCGGCGCCGTGCCGCCATGGTAATTGGAATATTCCGCCGTAGTCGCTACGGCCAGCCGGTAGGAGCGGAGCTGGCAGTCGCCGGCTACCCGTTGTTCAGGTGAGCCGCTCCATTTCTCCCCTTCTTCCACCTGGCAGAAGAAAGGCGCCCCGGATGTGGGATAGTCGTGTTTGTAATAGCTGATGTAGGCCGAATGGTTGCCCTGGGCATAAGGGTCGATCAACAAGGTGCCCTCAGGCCTGCGGGCCATGGCGTGGAAACCGTTGTAACCCCAGTCGAGGTGGATCGTATTTCTGGCATTGCCCACTTCGACGCCCCGGAACGTGCGTTCTTCCGGGAAGCGGGCGGCCAGGGCGGGCTCCATCATATCGTAGGCGACGATGCGATAATGGGTGGTCTGGCCGCCGGGCATGGCCACGGATAGCACGGCAGCGCTTTGCGATGGCGGCGTATCTTTTTCGTGTGGCGCCTGTGACAGTATGTGCGCTAGCGAAACCGTGTCGAGCCGCAAAGCGCGGAACGATACGGGTACAACGGGCCGGCTGCCTTCAGCAGCCAGGTTTTCCTTCGGGATATCCGCCCAGAGAGCGGGGCCGGATTGGGCAAATATGCCGGAACAAGCCAAAAGGAAGGCGAGCGTGGATAATGATTTCATGAAAGGGGAATCAAAGTTATTGAATATAACAACTACACCCGAAGAGCAGGCTTCTGCTACGGGGCTGGAATAAAAGCTTCACAACCGGGGTGAAAAAGGGAAAGAGTTGAAACTAATTTGGTGGAGGCTGGCCTCGCCTTGCAAGTAAAAGCTATTTGGGCAGATCCACCTAAAAATAGTATATGAAAATAATAATTTGTTCTGTATTGGCAAAAATTAAGCGCGATAGCTGACATTTTCAACTGCCCTTGTGGATAAAAGGCGGGCGCTAATGTTGACAATGCCCGCGAATTATTTATAAATTGCTGGCAACGAATGAACATGGAAAAGTATCTCAAATACTTGTTGGCGGATATCGGCGCTGCAGCGGAGAATGTTCCCGTGGCTACCTTTGGGGATGATGATGAAGATGAGCACTTTATTTCGCTGGAAGAAGAGGAAAAATCAGCGCGCCGCCAGGCCCTGGCCGACCGCCTGGGCGTGAGGCAGGAGTGGTTTCCGCCCGCCGCCCGCCTGAAGGACGATCAGATGTCGCGCATACTGGAGGCCATGATGTATTGCCTGGATGTATATGGTTTCATCCCCCATTTCCCAATGGGCCTGCCGTTGCAGCGCAAATATGAGATCATGGTCAGCTACCTCAGCCACGAAGTACCCATCCTGGCCCACAACCCCTGGCAGATCGATTTTTGTGATTACGAACCGAAGACCTGCCCTTTCGGCGAGTCATTCTGCCAGTGCAAGGTCTATGAACAATGGTTGTCACGCTTCGAAACGGAGGAGGAAGCCCTGTCGGCCGAAAGCCTCGAAGCGCTGATGAACCAGCAGGGCATCGCCGGTTCTTTCTTCGATGAGGACGATGACGAAGAGGAAGATGAGGATGAAGACGGCTTCTTCGTTGACGATGAAGAATACGACGAGGATGAAGAGGGCTATGAAATGGACGAAGAAGACTGGGAAGATGATGAAGGCGATGATACCTTTTTCTTCGGCTTTTCCGATTTCGAACCCGGCCCCGACGGCGATGACGGCATCTGGAATTAAGCGCTTCTTTTTGAATTTTACCCGTGCTGCCTGATCAATGCTTTTCTGAATTCTCCCTTTATTCGTACCTTCCCTTCCTTAATCCAACTATCCGATCCAATTGCCCATGAGGTACATCGCCCTGCCTTTTTGTTTTACCCTGCTATTATTGGCTGCCTGTCAGGCCCCCCGCGAGGATATCCGGGAAAGAAAAGTACTGGCCTTTTCAAAAACCGAAGATTTCCGGCACGAATCGATCGAAGCGGGCGTAGAAGCGGTCAAAACCCTGGGCCGGGAACACGGTTTTACCGTGGTTGCAACGGAAGATGCCTCCATGTTTCGCGAAGAGGTGCTGCGGCAATTCTCGGCTATCATTTTCCTGAACACTTCCGGCGACGTGCTCAACCACGAGCAGCAGGCGGCCATGGAACGCTTCATCCAGGCCGGCGGCGGATTCGTAGGGGTGCACGCAGCCAGCGATACGGAGTACGACTGGCCCTGGTACGGCCAACTGGTAGGCGCTTACTTCGACGGCCACCCCGAGATCCAGCCTGCCAGGCTGGAAGTGAAAACCCACGACCACCCCGCTACCGCCGCCTTGCCCGATATATGGGAACGCACCGATGAATGGTACAATTTCAGGGATATTCACGACGGCCTGAATGTCCTGCTGGAGATCGATGAAAAGAGCTACGAAGGGGACGCCAACGGCCCGGCCCATCCCATGGCCTGGTACCAGGAAGTAGACGGCGGCAGAGCGTTCTATACGGCCGGCGGGCATACGGTGGAGGCCTATTCGGAGCCGCTTTTCCTCCAGCACCTCGCCGGCGGTATCGAATATGCTATAGGGCCCAATGTGCTCGACTATACCCACTGCCGCACCTACCTCATCCCCGAAGAGACGCGTTTTGCCCGTACGATCCTGGACACCTACCTCGACGAGCCTATGGAACTGGAGGTGCTGCCCGACGGGCGCGTCCTGTTCATCGAGCGCAAAGGGCTGGTAAAGCTGTATACTCCCCGCCTGGAGATGACGACGGTCTCCAGTTTTATTCCCGTTCACACCGAACACGAAGATGGGCTGCTCGGCCTGGCGCTCAGCCCTGCCTTTGCTGAAGACCATTGGGTGTACCTGTTTTATTCGCCGCCCGGGAAGGAGCCTATTCAGCGCGTTTCCCGTTTTATTTTCAAAAACGATAGCCTGCATCTGGCCAGCGAACAGGTGATCATCGAGATCCCGGTGCAGCGCGAGGAATGCTGCCACTCGGCAGGTTCGCTCGAATTCGGGCCCGATAGCTTGTTATATATCGCTGTGGGTGATAATACCAACCCCTTCGCTTCCGATGGTTTTGCACCAATCGACGAACGCCCGGGGCGTTCGTCCTGGGATGCGCAGCGCACTTCGGGCAATACCAACGACCTGAGGGGCAAGATACTGCGCATACGCCCGAAAGACGGAGGGGGGTATACCATTCCCAAGGGCAACCTCTTTCCCCAGGGCACGCCCGGCACGCGGCCGGAAATATACGTCATGGGCTGCCGCAACCCCTTCCGGCTTTCCATCGACCAACGCCGCAACTGGCTGTTTTGGGGAGATGTGGGCCCCGATGCCGGTAAAACAGACACCCTGCGCGGCCCCAAAGGCCTGGATGAGGTCGACCTGGCCAAAGCTGCCGGGTACTGGGGCTGGCCATACAGCCGGGGCAACAACCAGCCCTACCGCGATTACAATTTCGCCGCCCGCCGTTCCGGCCCCTCGTTCGACCCGCTTCACCTGATCAACGATTCCCCCAACAATACCGGGCTGCGCGAGCTTCCGCCTGCACAGCCCTCCCTCATCTGGTATTCCTATGACGAATCGGAGGAATTCCCGTGGACGGATGTGGGGGGTAAAAACCCGATGGCCGGGCCGGTCTACTATTCAGATCGGTATCAGGGTGCAGCAAAGTTTCCGCCTTATTTCGACGGGAAGCTCATTATCTATGAATGGATGCGGCACTGGCTTTACGTCGTGCATCTCGATTCGGCAGGGCATTTCCTGCAGGCCGACCCGTTTATGCCGATGGAGGACTTTTCCCGGCCTATGGATATGGCCTTCGCCCCCGACGGCTCTCTGTACGTGCTCGAATACGGCACGTTGTGGTTTGCCCGCAACGAAGATGCCCGCCTGGCCCATATCCGCTATCTTCCGGGCAACCGGCCTCCGGCGGCGCGGATGGAGGTAAGCGCTACTGCCGGCGCGGCCCCGCTGCGTGTGGAACTGTCGGCTTTGCCCTCCGTCGATTACGATGACGACCCACTGTCCTATCAGTGGTCGGTCGACGGCCAGGTGCTGGCGGAAACGGCGGGTAAGTTCCATTATACCTTCCAGCGGCCGGGCATTTACAAAGTGAAGCTGTCCGTGACGGATAGCGCCGGCACCTCGGCGAGCACCGAGGAGGTGATATCAGTAGGCAACGCGCCGCCGAAGGTGGCCTTTAAAGTGGAAGGCAACGGCAGCTTTTTCTGGGATGGGCGCCGCGTTCACTATACAGTGGAGGCAGAAGACGAAGAAGACGGCAGGCTGGGCAGCCCTGATTTTCCGGAGGCCAATGTGACCGTCGCGCTCGATTTCCTGCCGGAGGGCGTCGACCGCACCTTGTCGGCAGCGGGGCACCTGGCGGGGCTCGCCGGCGCCACTACGGCACGCGGCGCCCGCCTGATCGAACAATCGGATTGTAAGAACTGCCATGCTGTGGATAAAAAGGTAAACGGGCCGGCATACCAGGATGTAGCCCGCCGTTATGCCGGTGATAAACAGGCCCCGCGCAGGCTGGCCTTAAAGATCATCGGAGGCGGCTCGGGCAACTGGGGCGAAACCGTGATGTCGGCCCACCCGCTGTTGAGCGAGGATCAGGCCAGCGACATGGCCAAATACATCCTTTCGCTCGGGCAGCAAACAGCTGCCGGCCGGCGAACGCCCCTGCAGGGCGTTTACGTGGCCAACAAGCATAAGCCCGGGCGCCACCAGGGTGCTTATGTGCTGTCCGCTTCCTATACCGATACCGGCAACGGCGCCCTGCCTTCCCTCACGGCCCGCGATGAGCTGCTGCTGCGCCCGCTGCGCATCGAGGCCGAACAGGCCGATACGTATTCGAAGGGCCTGAGGGCTTTCGATGAAGGCAAATCCCAGCTGCTTGGCGCTTTCCGCCACGGCCGTTATTTCGCGCTGGAAGACATCGACCTCACCGGCCTGAACGCCTGTAGCCTGCGGTTGTTCTTTGGCAGGAGCGCTGTGGGCGGCACGCTGCGGCTCCACCTGGATAGCCCCGATGGGCCGGTGGCCTGCGAAGTGGCGCTGCCCGTTTCCACACCGGGTTACCGGGAAGTAAGCCTGCCCCTGGCCGGCAGAAATGGCAGGCACGGCCTGTATTTCGTTTTCGTGAACGAGGCCGATCGCGGTTCCGTCATTACCAGTGCCGACTGGGTGCAGTTCGAGCCCGATGAGATGATGCCCTGAGAAAGCGTCCTCGCCGGTATTGATGGAAGAAGACGTGATAAAGATATTGCCCAGAATATTTTTTTGGGATACGGCTTGTTGTAAGTCAAAAATTTCGGATATTTCCCAGGGTCTTAGAATCCTCAAAAAATGATTAACCAACCTAAAGTCAATTTGTAGAAATGAGCCTTCACAAGAATCGCCTGTTTGTCGCAAGCTGTGTTGCGCTTGTGGTAACGTCCATGACATTTGCCATTCGGGCCGGCATATTAAGCCAGTTAGGCGCCCAGTTCCAGCTGACGGACCGGGAGTTGGGTTTCGTCAACCAGATGGCCTTCCTGGGCTTTCCGGTAGCTACCATAGTCGGCGGCTTGCTGTTCAATATATTTGGCCCCCGCCGGCTGATGTGGGTGGCCTTTGTTTGCCACATGCTGGGGCTGCTGCTCACCATTTACGCCAGTGGTTTCTGGGGCCTGCTGATCTCGACATTTTTTATCGGCTTCGCAAACGGGACGGTGGAGGCAGCCTGCAACCCCATGATCGCGGATATGTTCACGAATAACCAGACGGCCATGCTCAACCGCTTCCACGTCTGGTTCCCCGGCGGTATCGTGATCGGCAGCCTGGTGTCCAAATTCATGACAGACCTGCACTTCGGCTGGCAGGCACAGATCGCCATCATGATCATCCCCACGCTGATCTATGCTTATCTGATCTTCGGGCAGCAATTCCCCAAGAGCCAGCACATGGAAACCTCGACTTCCACCAATCTTCGAAACCTGCTGACCCCCCTGTACATTTTCATGATCCTCTGTATGACGCTTTCCGCTACCACGGAGCTGGGGACCCAGCAGTGGGTGGAACGCATACTGGGCAAGGCCGGCGCCAGCCCTATGCTCGTGCTGGCCCTGGTGACCGGCCTGATGGCCGTAGGCAGGTACTTTGCGGGGCCTGTGGTCCACAGGCTGAACCCTACAGGCGTCTTGTGGGCATCGTCCATCGTCGCCACGCTTGGCATACTCATGATGAGCCAGGCCACCGGCGGTATGGTATACCTGGCGGCCATTCTTTTTGCCATCGGCGTTTGTTATTTTTGGCCTACTATGATCGGTTTTGTCGGAGAATATATGCCGAAAACCGGGGCATTGGGGATGTCGCTGATGGGAGGCGCCGGCATGTTCGCCACTTCTATCTGGCAACCCATTATCGGAGGCTGGCTTGATACGGAGCGGGCTACAGCCCTGGGACAGGGCATCGACCCCGATACGGCCGACCTCATCGCCGGGCAGGCCACGCTGGACAACCTGGCCGTTTTCCCGGCTATACTGATCATAGCCTTCGGAATACTGTTCTTTAACCGAAAGAAGCTGGAAATGAGGCGGAATACCCACCTGAAACCGGCGATTTAAGCCAGCCAAACGGGGGCTATGGCTGTTATACCTTAAAACAACACTTATGGCAAAGACCACCTTATCCTTATGCACACTGGCACTTCTGCTTTCACTGAGCGCCTGCCAGCCCGCTGCCCAAAAAAACGGAGAAGAGGCCAGTGACGCTCAAACCGGGGAAGCGGCGCCGCTCAATACCCTTACCGATGCTGAACAGGCCGACGGCTGGAAACTGCTCTTCAACGGGCAGAATGCCGACGGCTGGCACGTCTATCTGCGCGATACCGTTGACGGATGGGCTATTGAGAACGGCGAGCTGATCGCTCTGGGCCAGGCTGGCCTGGAAGGGCTCGGCAATGACATCGTAACGGATGCGGAATACGAGAACTTTGAACTGAGTATCGAATGGAAAGTGTCGGAAGCCGGCAACAGCGGCATCTTCTTTAATGTGGTGGAAAGCCCGGACTACAAAGCCGTATACGAAACCGGGCCCGAATACCAGCTCATCGACGATGAGGGCTTCCCGATGGAACTGGAAACCTGGCAACATACGGGAGCCAACTACGCTATGCACCCACCCGCCAAAAAGGCCTACAAACCGGTGGGCGAATTCAACCACACCAGGATCATCGTCAACAAAGGCCATGTCGAACATTGGCTCAATGGCGAAAAGGTCGTAGAATACGAAATGTGGACGCCGGAATGGGAAACGCTTGTTAAAGAAGGGAAATGGAAAGATTACCCGGCTTACGGCCGCGCTCACAAGGGGCATATCGCCCTGCAGGACCATGGCAACCAGGCCTGGTTCCGGAATATTAAGCTTAAAGTGTTGTAGCGCCGGTTGAGCCGGTGGCAAATTACGGCTCAATAATTACAGCCTTCGAAAAAAAATGCGTATACTTACGAACGTTTGTTGCCAGACCAGAGATGGCAAATTTGCTATCTCTGGCTATCGCTAGTTTTATTAAAAGCCGACTATCTATTTTATGAACCGAAAGATTCGGATGGGAATGGTAGGTGGAGGTAAGGGTGCCTTCATCGGAGCCGTCCACAGAATGGCCGCTGCTTTGGATGGAGAGATCGAACTGGTTTGTGGCGCTTTCAGCAGCGACCCGGATCGGTCCAGCGCATCGGGCCAGGCCCTGTATCTTCCCCCCAACCGCGTATATGGCAACTATGAGGAGATGATCCTGCGCGAAAAACAGCTGCCCGAAGGGGAGCGTATGGATTTCGTTTCTATCGTCACGCCCAACCACCTGCACTTTGGGCCGGCAAAAATGGCCCTTGAGAACGGCTTCCCCGTTATTTGTGACAAACCCCTCAGCTTCGATATGGACGAGGCCTACGAGCTGCAGCGCCTCGTCAGGCAAACCGGCCTGTTATTCGCCCTCACGCACAACTATACTGGCTACCCAATGGTCAAACAGGCCAGGGCTATGATCCGTAACGGCGAACTGGGCAAGATCCGCAAGATCGTCGTGGAATACCCGCAGGGCTGGCTTTCTACCAAGCTGGAAGACGACAACGGCCAAAAGCAGGCTTCCTGGCGTACCGACCCCAAGCGCTCGGGCATAGCCGGAGCAATGGGCGATATCGGTACCCACGCTGAAAACCTGGCCGAGTATATCACCGGCCTGAAGATCAGTGAACTTTGCGCCGACCTGTCCACCTTCGTCGACGGGCGCTTGCTCGATGACGACGGCAACGTACTGCTGCATTTTGAAAATGGCGCCAAAGGCATCCTGCATGCCAGCCAGATCTCGGCGGGCGAAGAGAACGACCTCAATATCCGGGTGTATGGAGAAAAAGGAGGCCTGCAGTGGCGCCAGATGGAACCCAACAGCCTGGTGGTGAAGTGGCTCGACAAACCAATGCAGGTGCTGCGTACGGGAGTGGGCGAGCTCTATCCCGAAGCGCGGGCCCATGCCCGCATACCAGCAGGCCACCCCGAAGGGTACCTGGAGGCCTTCGCCAATATCTACCGCAATTTCGCTGTCTGCCTGCGCGCGCGCCTGCAAGGCCGCGAACCCGATCCTGTATATCTCGATTTCCCGACAGTGGACGACGGCGTCCGGGGCATGCATTTCATCCAGAAAGTGGTGGAATCCTCGAATAGCAGCCAGAAATGGCTCGATTTCTAACCCGCCGGAAAAAGACGACGCGATATGAAACACTTTTAAGCATTTTGGCCAAGGTTAAAGCTCCCTATTATGAAAAACTACTACTACCCACTGTTATTGCTCTTTCTGCTCAGCGCCTGGAACCTGCAGGCGCAGCCTACCTGTGAAAACCCACTCGTTGAGATAGATGACGATATAGAGAACTACGCTACCGGCGATGTTACCATGCAGTCTGACGACTGGAGCATCTGGCCGGGTGGCGCCACCGGCGGCATCGTCAGCATGGACTACGGCTCCGCCAGTGTGAACTCTATCAAGATAGACGGTAACCTCGGCGGCCAGGACGTGCTGCTGCTGCTGGGTGAAAAAACCAGCGGCCACTACCTGCTGCAATTCCAGCTTTATATTCCCTCCGGCAATAACGCCTACCTGAACCTGCAACACGAAATGCCTACCAGTACCGCCGGCTACTGGGGCTTCGACCTGTACTTCAACGACGGCGGCGAAGGGGTGCTGGAATTGTTAGGTGAAACGGCTACCTTTTCTTTTCCGCAGGATACCTGGTTTAAGGTACATCTGCTGGTGGATATCGACAACGACCAGGCGCGGCTTATCGTCAATCAATATACAGTCGACTCCTGGGCCTTTAGCAGCGGTTATACCAATGGCGGCGCCGAATATCCTTCCGGCACGCTCAGCGCTGTGAATTTCTACCCCGTCGACGGTTCTTATGTGTTCTACATCGATAACGTGAAGCTCTGGGAGATCCCCGCTCCTGAAACGGGGCAGTACTGTTACACCGCCGTGGAACTTCCGGAGCCCGGCTTTTACGATTTCCCCGGCCTGGCCTGTTACGGCGCCGGGTATGACCTCGACAGCGACGATACCGGCTTCGCCGGTTACTGGTTCTCTTACACGCCAACTGAGGACGGGGTCATGTACATCTCCTCCTGTGGCGGTGGCATCGATTCCCGGGGCTGGATCTTTTCCGGCGACTGCCAGCACCTCCTCACTGTCGGCGTGAACGACGACCGTTGTGATACCGGGCTCGGCGATGATTACGCTTCCTATCGGGAGGCTGTCGTCACCGCCGGTACGACTTATTATATCCTATGGGATGATATTTGGGAGACTGATGGCTTCGGCTTCCAGCTGGGATTCAGCACCGAAGCGCCTACCCCCGGAGAATTCTGCCAGTCGGCCCTGCAGGTCGTCCCCGGAGAATATGAGATACTGGAAATTACGGGCGAGGCTGCGGTAGCCGGGCCCAATATCAACAATACGACCGGCTCCACAACCTCCTACACCCAGTCCAAGTGGTACAGGTTCATCCCCACGGCCCACGGTTATATGAGTATTGATGCCTGCGAACTGGCTGCCAGCGATACCCATTTCTTCGTCTATACCGGCGACTGCTCCAGTTTTGAAGGGCTTACCCTCGTGGCCCAGAACGATAATGGTTGCGACGTGGGGCAACTCACATCGAGCCTCGACAGCATCGAAGTATTTACCGGTACGCCTTACCTGATCGAATGGATCGACCGCTGGGAGGACGAGCCCTTTATCTGGACACTGGGTTTCGAGCCCTTTGCCGCCAGCACCGTCACCTTCTCGGTGGATATGCAACTGGAGACGGTAGATCCCGCCGGGGTATTTATCGCCGGCCCGTTCAGCGGCTTCAACAACCTGCCCATGGCTGATGATGACGGCGACGGCGTATATACTACCGAGTTAGTGTTGGATAATAATGCCACGCATACCTACAAATTCAAGAACGGCCCCGATGGCTGGGAGAGCATCAACACCAGCATTGGGGATAACTGTACTATCGGCGATTTCGCCGACCGCTACGTGGAGGTGATCGAGCAGGATATAATGCTGGATGAAACCTGCTTTGGATACTGCGTCTCCTGCGCTACAGTGGATGTAGGGGAAACGGAGCTGGCCGCCGGCATCGGGCTTTTTCCCAACCCCACTACAGGGATGCTGAACCTGCGCTATGATTTCGGGCAAAACGTTCATGTGCTCGATATCCGCCTCATGGATGTCATGGGCCGGCAGCTTAAACACATGCAATGGAACGATATACAATCCGGCACAGGGGAGATCAGCCTGGAAGGCCTGCCTGCCGGAACATACCTGTTACAGTTGGCCGCTGACGGCGCCCGAACGGCCCGGCCGGTGGCCGTGAAGTAAATGCAGCAGCCACGGGGTGGCAGCGCCTGGGAAAGCCAGGAAAGCCACCCCGTGGCTTATTATTGAAAATTTTAACCCGGGCGGAGATGAAGAACCCTGAATATTTCCGATTTTTCGTCCTCAAATTCCTTAAACCTAAATGCGTTTCAGTATGAAAAAAGGCTACTTGTCTCGGTTGAACCTCAACCGGAATTTAACCAAATTATTCACAGTGGTGGTTATGGCATGCCTCGGCGCTTTCGGGCTGCAGGCCCAGTCGGATGCTACGATCACCGTTACGGCGCCCACCGGTGCTGAGGTAAGCATCGCAGCTATCCAGTCCTCTTTTGGCACTGGCCTTACGTCCAGCGTTTCCGGCCCGGTAATGGAAGGTATCGATACTTCCGGTACAGCCCTGGGCTGCGGCATGGTAACGGCCGACCTGACCGGCGCCATCGCCCTGATCGACCGCGGTGTTTGCGGCTTTGTGGAAAAAGCACAGACGGCACAGGCCGCAGGTGCTGTTGCCGTGATCATCTGCAACAACGAGATCCGTTCGGGAGTAGACCAGCGCTACAAAGCCATCATTATGGGTGGTGATGACATGGGTACGGTGACCATCCCCGCGGTGATGATCCCCTACCAGCAGTGCACCGACATGCGCGTGAACGTAGGCAGCGGCCTGGAGGTGACTATCTCCACCGACGTGCTGCCGGTTAACGACGGCGAGACCTGCGACGTATCCATCGAGATCGGCCCGGGCGCCTATACGGTTGCGCCGCTGGTCAGCGGTTATGGCAGCCAGCTGTTCGCCGATGTATGTAACGCCGCCTGGTACTCCTACACGCCGACGTCTAACGTGCTGGCTACGGTGAGCTCCTGCGGCCTTACCGACGCCGATACGCGCCTGTATATCTTTACGGGTACGGATTGCAGCTTCACCGACCTGGCCATCGTGGCTACCAATGATGACTGCGACCCGGACAACGCCGGCTTCGCTTCCGAAGTTAGCTTCATCGCCCAGGCCGGCGTCCGCTACTGGGTATACTGGGATGACCGCTGGGACTACAGCGGCTTCGACTTCGAGCTGACCGAAGGCGCACTGCCTGATGTAACCGTTACCTTCAACGTCAATATGGCCAATGAGACGGTTTCCGGTAGTGGCGTGCAGGTGCTTTACGGCACCAACCCTGCCAATCCGACTACGCTTGACCTTGCGGATGATGACATGGACGGCATCTGGTCCGGCTCGGCCACCCTTACGGCCCTCGATACGATCGGTTATGTCTTCCTCAATGGTGGCCTGGGGGGCATGGAATCCGTCCCGGCAGACTGCGGCGTCGACAGTGGCTTAGGCTTTAACCTCCGCACCTACATCGTTGGCGGCGTTGACGCAGATATTCCGGCGGTATGCTTCGGCACCTGCCTGGGCTTCTGCCCCACGGAAGGTTGCGGTGAGACGCCTACCGTACTGGAAGACCTGGATAGCTACGACCTCGGCCCCGTAGGCCCGCAGTCGGATGTCTGGACGACCTGGAGCGGCACCGAAGGCGGCGCCGAAGAAGGCATCGTTTCGGATGAGCAGGCTGCCAGCGCACCGAACTCCATCAAGATCATGGGCCAGAATGGCCCGCAGGACTGCATCATT
This sequence comes from Lewinellaceae bacterium, assembly GCA_020636255.1. Taxonomy (GTDB): domain Bacteria; phylum Bacteroidota; class Bacteroidia; order Chitinophagales; family Saprospiraceae; genus JACJYE01. The sequence continues at coordinate 167,839 of JACJYE010000012.1, read as the reverse complement.
AAGCTGGGTAATGAAACCGAAGGCACCTGGCTGCTGAAATTCAAGATGTACGTAGTGCCCGGCGCCAACGGCTACTACAACATCCAGAACGACGAAGTACCGGGCCAGCAGTGGAACCTGGAAACGCAGTTCGATGCTGCCGGCAACGTTACCTTCGCCGGCGAAACCGCAACGGGCACGTACCCGCAGGGCGAATGGTTCGATGTTATCCACCGGATCGACCTTGACAATGGCATGGCCACCCTGTCCATCGCCGGTAAGCACGTCCTGACCTGGACGTATGGCCCCGACTGGAAGATCGGCGGTATCGACCTCTTCGCTACCAACGTCGGCGCTCACGAATTCTATGTTGACGACCTGGAACTCCGCCCGCTCGGCCCCTGCCCGGATGGCGCCATCATCTGCGAAGGCTTTGAAGAATACCTGCCGGTCGAAGTTAGCGACCAGAGCGATGTATGGGCTCCCTGGACGAGCAGCCCTGCTGACGACGGCCTCGTGACCGAAGAACTGGCCTACGAAGGCTGCCAGTCGCTGAAGATCTCCGATGACAACCCGGACGACCAGCTCCTCCTGCTGGGCAACCGCACGAGCGGCAACTACCTGCTGGAATGGTACATGTACGTACCGGACGGCAGCCTTGGTTATTACAATATCCAGAAATATGAGAACCCCGGCCAGGAGTATGCCATACAGGTTGAATGGTTCGCCGATGGCACCGTCACCCTGGATGCCGGCGTAGCCGACGTGGTGACCTTCAACTGGGTGCCCGATACCTGGAGCCACTTCGAGCACTATGTCGACCTGGACAACAACTGGTCGAGGCTGGTGGTCGACGGCGTAGAGATCTATGGCTGGCCTTCCAACTGGGGCACCTTCGCGCAGACCGGTGTTAAGCAGCTTGGCGGTGTCGACTTCTTCGGCAATACGGGCGTCCTCTACTACCTCGACAACGTACGCCTGGTTCAGCTGCCCTCCGTACCTGGTGATGCCTGCGCCGGCGCTATCAACCTGCAGAGCTCCCTGGGCCAGGGCCAGAACAACACGGTATCTTCCGGCCCGTATGACAATACCAACTACACGACCAACAGCCAGGACCCGACAGCCGGCTGGGAATGCTTCGGCGAGCCTGACGGCCTCGGCGGCGCACCTTCTCTGGAGCGCACCGTATGGTTCACCTTCGTGGGCGATGGCAATTCCTACTTCATCGAAGCCCTGGCCTGCGGCGATAACCCGATCGGCGACAGCGATACGCAGATGGCCCTCTATTCCGGCAGCTGCGGTAACCTGACCCCGGTAGCCTGTAGCGAGGATGGCCCGAATGCCGCCTCTGGCTACTATCCCGCAGGTATGGAGATCGACCTGGAAGATGGCGTTACCTACTATATGATGATCGACGGCTTCGGCCCCGACTTCGAGCAGATCGGCGAGTTCTGTGTTGAATTCACGAAGCTCAACGAAGACCTCACCACCGTTACCTTCAACGTCGACATGGCGAAAGTGGCTGAATGGGGTTCTGTTAGCCCCGACGGCGTACACATCGCCGGCAGCTTCCAGGGCTGGGACCCGGCCGCTACGCTGATGACCGACAACGGCGACGGCACCTGGTCGTATACGACGCAGATGGCTCCGGGTACGGAAGTGCAGTACAAGTACCTCAATGGCAACGCCTGGGGTACGGATGAGGTCAACATTACGGCAGACTGCGGCGTCGACGGCGGCTCCGGCAGCTTCAACCGCGCGTTGACGGTAGGCATGGACGACATTTCCACGCCTTTCTACTGCTTCGACTTCTGCGTGACCTGCGATCTGGTCGCTACGGGCGAAGAGGCCCTCAAAACGGGTGTTAAGGTGTTCCCGAACCCCGTCAAAGGCCTGCTCAACGTCAGCGTCGAACTGCCTGAAGCAGCCGAAAACCTGAACATCCGCATGGTCAATGCTCTTGGCCAGGTGGTTTATCAGCAGTACTTCGGCCGCCTGCAGAACGACAATATCGAGATCAACGTGGCCAACATGCCCGCCGGCGCCTACATGATACAGGTGGCTGACGGCAAGGCACAGTTCACGCAATCGGTCGTCGTTCAACACTAAATGTAGTGTTCAACAAATAAGTCGCCGCTTTGAGGTAGCGCCTGCTACCTGAAAAGCAGTGAAGAAACGGGCGCCTTTTCCGTCACGGAGAAGGCGCCCGCATTTTGGGGCAGGACGTGGTGGGGTGTGTTGCAAGTTTCAAGTTTTAAAGTATCAGGTTGCGCTAAAACACGGCCCCATAATACTTCTGCTTTGTTGAGGTATCAAAACTTGTAATGCCCCTGCGGCAAAAAGCGCAAGAAATTGCCGGGAAATGACAGAATGCCCGAATTAATTGGCCTCAAATAGGGGAATTGTTAGAATTTCCTTATTTTTTCGCACTCAAATTCCTTAATCCTAAATGCGTTTCAGTATGAAAAAAGATTACTTGAGCAAGCTATTTACTTTGCTAGCCCTGGTAGGTATGCCTTTTGCCCTAACCTATGGACAATTAGAGGTTACTGCGCCGGCCAACGTTGCCGGCACTTACAATTCCGGTTATTCCCTGTTCGGCCCCTTGGCCGGCGGCCTCGCCGGTGAAGTGGTAGTCGTAACAGACTCTGCCGGCCTGACTACTGCTTGTGTGGGAATCGACAACGGGGTAACTGATGTTACCGGCAAAATTGCCCTTATTGACCGCGGCGCCTGCGCATTTACGCAGAAAGCGTTGAACGCCGAGGCTGCCGGCGCTATCGGCGTGCTTATCTGTAACAACGACATGGCCAACCCCGACGCCATCATCAACACCGCAGGTGATGACGGTTGTGCCCTTACCATCCCGGTGGTCAGCCTTAGCTACAATGACTGCCAGACGCTGCGGGTGGAAACCGGCGTGATGGTATCCCTGAATGGCGGTATTACTTATACCATTGAAAATCCTGTCGCCATCGTCGACGGCCATTGGGACTCAGATCCTATTATCGGCGGCGACGGCCTGTTCTCCGGCGGCGGCGCGGTTTTTGTCACCTATGTAGCCGCTGCTAATGGCATCCTGAATGTCAGCTCCTGTGGCTACGGTACCGACACTCACCTGATCATTGCCCAGACTTCCGGCGCCTGCCGCACTGAACTGTGGGCTAACCTTGAGGTCATCGATGAATCCATCGATGATTGTGATGATGGTGGCGGCAATATCGTTGCTTCCGAAACCAACACGCCGGTTTATGCCGGCCAGACGTACTACATCATCTGGGATGACGCTCAGAGCGCTGATGCCTTCTCATTTGATGTAAGCCTGGAGCCCCTGACGCCGGTCGATTATACCTTCAATGTGAATATGGCCTTTGAAACCGTTTCTGCTGATGGCATTCAAATGGTTTATGCAGGCCCCGGCGCTACCGGCCTGGGTGATGTTACGCTCGTAGCCATGGACGATAGCGATGGCGACGGCATTTATTCCGCCACCGTTACCCTGACGGTGCTGGATACCATCGGTTACGCTTTTGTGAATGGTGATGTTCTGATGGGAGGCGCCGTTGAAACGGTTCCTGCCGAGTGCGGTATTGACGGTGGCTTCGGCTTCAACGTCCGTCCGCTCATCGCTACCAGCATTGACCCCGTTACCATCGACCCGGTATGCTTCAGCGGCTGCTCCAACTGCGAAGTGACGGATTGCGAAGACCCCTTCATCATCATCGACGATGATATCGAGGCGCTGGCGGAAGGCAATGCTAACGGCCAAACTACATGGTGGGGCACCTGGCCCGGTGGTGGCAGCAGCGGTGTCGTGACGACCGAGCAGGCACAGAGCGGCACCAAGTCTATCAAGATCGCAGGCAGCATTTCCGGACAGGATTGCCTGCTCCAGTTTGGTGATAGAACGCAAGGCCACTATATGATCCGCTGGGATATGTTCGTCCCGGCAGGTAGTAACGGTTACTTCAACCTGCAGCACCTGGCGCCCACCAGCTCCGCAGGCTTCTGGGGCCTCGAGTGTTATTTCGAGGACGGCGTTGGCCGCCTGGAGCTCTATGACGGCAGCGACCCTGTCGCCTTTAACTTCCCCTCCGGCGCCTGGTTCCCGGTATACCTCTTTGTCGACATCGACAATGACGAAGCGCGCCTGAATGTGGCCGAATACTTCGTAGATGCCTGGCAGTTCAGCACCGGCGCTTCGGCCGCTGCCATGGTCAACCAGTTGAACAGCCTCAACTTCTATCCCGCAGACGCTTCGTACCAGTTCTACCTCGACAATATCGACTTCCAGCAGATCCCCGCAGCAGGCGCCGGCCAGTACTGCTATACGGCCACGCCCATCACGCCGGGCCCGCAAACGGTCACAGGCCTGAGCTGCTTCGGCGGCTTCCACGACCTGCGTTTCTCCACTTCCACCGGCACCAATGCCGATGCAGGCGCCTGGTTTAGCTATACGCCGGAAGAAGATGGCATCATGTCCATTTCTTCCTGCGGCGGTGATGCCGACACCCGTGGCTGGATATTTGAAGGCGACTGCCACAGCCTGATCCTGCGCGGGGTCAATGACGACCGCTGTATGCAGTCCAATGGCGATGATTATGCTTCCTACAAAGAAGCCCGTGTAGAGGCTGGAAAGACCTATTACATCCTGTGGGACGACGTGTGGGACCGCACCGATTTCGCTTGGGAGCTCGCCTTCACCTCCGATGCGCCGGCCGAACTGGCATTCTGCGAAACGGCAGTGCCCGTCGAACCGGGCGAAGTCATCCTCGATGGCTTCGTCGGTGAAGCAGCTTATGCCGGCATGGCGGTAGGCTCTACCTCCGGTGGCTACCCCACCTGCTATTCGGGCTCCAACTGGTATTCCTACACGCCGGAGGCCGATGGCACCGTCACGATCACGTCCTGCGATGCAGGCACCGACACCCGCGTGTACGTGTACACGGGCACCTGTGACAATTTCACCACGCTGACGGTAGTGGCCAGCAGCGATGACGACTGTGGCGCTTCTTCGCTCATAGAAGGCCTGGAAGTCACCGCCGGTACAACATATTACATTGAATGGCTGGATGCCTACAGCGCCGACCCCTTCATCTGGGAACTCATCTATATGGAGCCCGTCGTAACGGTCACGTTTAACGTCGACATGGCGAAGGTAGCCGAATGGGGCTCCGTCAGCCCCGACGGTGTACACATCGCCGGCAGCTTCCAGGGCTGGGACCCTGCTGCTACGCTGATGACCGACAACGGCGACGGCACCTGGTCGTACACCACGACCATGGCCCCTGGCACGGAAGTACAGTACAAGTACCTCAATGGCAACGCCTGGGGCACGGATGAGGTCAACATCACGGCCGACTGCGGCGTCGACGGCGGCTCCGGCAGCTACAACCGTGCGCTGACGGTAGGTGCTGATGACGTTTCCACGCCTTTCTACTGCTTCGACTTCTGCGTGACCTGCGACCTGGTCGCTACGGATGAGGAAGCGCTGCAAGCGGGTGTTAAGGTATTCCCGAACCCCGTCAAGGCCCTGCTCAACGTCAGTGTCGACCTGCCTGAAGCAGCTGAAAACCTGAATATCCGCATGGCTAACGCCTTTGGCCAGGTGGTATACGAGCGTTACTTCGGCCGCCTGCAGAACGACAACATAGAGATCGACGTGGCGAACCTGCCCGCAGGCGCCTATATGATCCAGGTATCGGATGGCAAGGCCCAGTACACACAGTCGGTAGTCGTCCAGAAATAATCGGTTAAAACCAGAGGTTCCGGCTATCGGCCGGGCCTGTTGAGGCGCCTTTCCCTGGAACGGGGGAAGGCGCCTCTTTTTTGGGGTAGTGACAAATCTTACCCTTCGTATACAAACCTAGCCTACCCCGGCGCCTGTTTTATTAATAAACAAGGAGTTATGAAAAAATTAGCATTCAATCACTACGCCATCTGGCTGAGCATCATTCTGACGCAGGCTATCCCGTTGGCGTGGTACAGCTTGTTCTCCACCCGGCAGGCCGCCTTGCAGGAATTAGCCAAGTATACGCAAACCTCCGACACATCCTGGTTCTTCGGGATCAGCATTTTAGGAGGCGTTGTGGCTATGTACCTGCTGGCGTGGCTATTTCGCCGCATGACGGTCGACTCTGCGCGGGAAGGCATTATCGCCGGGCTGCTCATAGGGTTGGCTTTCAATATCGTCAGCCTGTTGACCATAGAGATGCTATCGGTCAGGCCTCTGGAACTGGTACTGATCGACGAAGGCGCCAATGCCCTGGTGTTTGGCGCCGCAGGCCTGGTGATGGGTGCGTGGAGAAAGTATGAGCCAGAGCCCTGAAAAGGCGAAGTGCGTTTGTTGCGCAGGGGTAATTTCCCGGATAATTTCCCTGAAATGAGCGCTGTTTTGCCAGGAATTTCCTAATTTTTCGGCCGGTCCAATCAGCAAAACAGTAACTATGAAAACCATCCAAGGCCCTGCCATTTTCCTGGCCCAGTTCATGGGCGACGAACCTCCTTTTAATGCACTGGATAGCATCTGCCGGTATATGGCGGGCCTGGGGTATAAAGGCGTGCAGATCCCTACATGGGAAAGCCGCCTGATCGACTTGAAGCAGGCGGCTGAGCGTAAAGCCTATTGCGATGATCTGAAAGGCAAGGTTGCCAGCTTCGGGCTGGAGATTACGGAATTATCGACACATCTGCAGGGGCAGCTTGTGGCGGTGCACCCCACCTACGACGCCATGTTCGACGGTTTCGCGCCGAAGGCCGTGCATGGCAACCCCAAAGCCCGTACCGAATGGGCGGTGCAGCAGCTGAAGTGGGCCGCACAGGCCAGCCGCAACCTCGGGCTCGATGCACACGTCACTTTTTCAGGGGCCTTGTTATGGCCGTTCATGTATCCGTGGCCACAGCGCCCCGCCGGGCTGGTGGAAATGGGGTTTGAAGAGTTGGCCAGGCGCTGGCGCCCCATACTGGACGTCTTCGAGGAATATGGGGTTGATGCCTGTTATGAGCTACATCCGGGTGAAGACATTCACGATGGCGATTCTTTTGAGCAGTTTGTAGAAGCCCTCGGCGGCCATCGGCGTGCCTGCATCAATTACGACCCCAGCCATTTCGTGCTGCAATGCCTGGATTACGTACAGTTCATCGACTTTTACCACGAACGCATCAAAGCTTTCCACGTCAAGGATGCCGAGTTCAACCCTACGGGTAAGCAGGGCGTATACGGCGCTTTCCGCCCCTGGCTGAAACGCGCCGGCCGCTTCCGTTCATTGGGTGACGGCCAGGTGGATTTCGGCGCCATCTTCAGTAAGCTCTCCGAATACGACTACGGCGGTTGGGCAGTATTGGAATGGGAGTGCTGTATCAAAAGCCCGGAGCAGGGCGCCAGTGAAGGAGCCCCCTTTATCGAAGATCACATCATCCGGGTAACCGGGAAAGCTTTCGACGATTTTGCCGGCAGCGGCGCGGATGAGGCCGGCAACAGGAAGGCACTGGGGCTTTAAGGAACGCGGGCCTCCGGCCCGCGACAAAACCCGAACGCGGGCCTCCTGGGCCGCGGGTAAATAAGGTATCAAAACCGTTCGCGAGGGACTTCGTCCCGATGCGGAAAAACAAACCAGTCTCTGACTGGCGGGATTCGGCCGTTTATTATTTGCTGGACAGGCAGCGTATACGCAAGTCGAAGACTTGCACATTATGCCGTTTCGGGACTATAGTCCCTCACGAACGATGTTACTATAGATTCTTGAGCCGCGGCACTACCGGCCCGCAACAGAACCGGAACGCGGGCCTCCGGCCCGCAACAGAACTGGAACGCGGGCCTCCGGCCCGCAACAAAAAATGATCTGCATGAGGCTAGTAGCCACTCTTTGCCTGTTGAGCGCATTTGTTTTCCCGCTGTATTCACAGGCTCCCCAGCAAACGGTGCGGGGTGTTATCGTTGATGCCGATACCCGCCAGCCGTTGGCAGGCGCTACGGTTAGCCTGCCGGCAACCGGTATGGGCGCTGTTTCCGATACCCTGGGCCGCTTCCGCATCGACGCTGTTCCCGTTGGGCGTTACCAGGTGGAAGTGCGTTATATCGGCTACGAGAGCCTCATGTTACAGGAAACGCTGGTAGAATCGGGGCGGGAAACCGTCCTGCAGCTGGAATTGCAGGAAAGCCCTTCCAACCTGGAGGCCGTTGAGGTATCGGCCTCTCGGAGCGACATCAGGGTGCCGCACCCTCTGAGCGTAAAGGCGCTGACGGTGGAAGAGACCCGCCGTTTCCCCGCTACTTTTTTTGACCCGGCCCGTCTGGCTACGGCTTTTGCCGGCGTGGTGAACGATAACGACCAGGCCAACGGGCTGGTGATACGGGGCAACTCGCCTAACGGGCTGGCCTGGTGGCTGGAAGGCGTAGAGATCGTCAACCCCAACCACACGCCCAATGCCGGTACCTTCAGCGACCGCGTCACCCAGAACGGCGGCGGCGTCAATATCCTGAGTGCGCAGATGCTGGGCACCTCTCACTTCTATACCGGCGCCTTTCCGGCTTCCTATGGCAACGTGCTGAGCGGCGTGCTGGACATGCGCCTGCGCCCCGGCAATAACGAACGCCACGAACGGACCCTGCAGGCCGGCCTTATCGGCCTCGACCTGGCGGCGGAAGGCCCTCTGGCGCGGCCTGGCAGGGCGTCTTACCTGGCCAACTACCGATACTCTACCGTAGGCCTGATCACCCAGTTGGGGATCGATTTCGGCGATGAGCAGATCAACTTTCAGGACTTCTCTTTCCACCTCTCCTTTCCCGGCAAAAAGGGCGGCAGCCTCACGTTTTTTGGCCTGGGCGGGTTGAGTGAGAACCTATTCCGCGCTGAGCGCGACAGCAGCCTTTGGGAATTCGCCAAAGACCGCTACGATATTATCTTCCGCTCCCGGATGGGGGCGTTGGGCGCTACCTTCACGCAGCCACTGGGTAAGCGCTGCCTGTGGCGAACAGTAGTGGCTGTATCCGCCCTGCACAGCACGCGAACCGGTAGCAGGCTCGACGACAGTTATACAGCTCTTTTACGTGAAAAGGACGAACGGGAGCAGAGCCTGGCCTCGCTGCATTCCTGGGTTCAATACAAGCTTGGCGCCGGCAGCAGCTTACGCCTGGGCCTGCTGGCCAGCAGGCATGCCTATAGCCTTTTCTCTCTGGATAATAGTGCAGATACCCTGGTGGCCGGCGCTGGCAACGGCCTGCTCTGGCAGCCCTACGCCAACTGGAGTGCGAGGCTTGGCGCTCATCTGCGGCTGAATGCCGGCCTGCACTGGATGTATTTCGGCCTTTCTGAAAGCAGTGCACTTGAACCCCGCCTATCGCTGGCCTGGCTGATGGGCAACGGGCAGCAACTCAGCCTGGCGTACGGGCTCCATAGCCAGCTACAAGCTCCACAGCTCTATTTTGCTACCAATAAAGCTGGAGGCGAGAAGGAGCCCGGTTTTACCCGCGCACACCACCTGGTGCTGGGGTACCGCAACGAACTCAGTACAGCGGGGCTAATGGAAGTGGAGGCTTTTTACCAATATCTTTTCGATGTGCCCGTTGCGGCGACTGCCGCCAATTCCTTCTCCGCACTCAACCTGCTGGAGGGGCTGCCGCCCTGGGCATTGGCCAACGAGGGCAGCGGAGAGAACTATGGTGTAGAACTCAGCCTGCAGCAATATCTTACCCGGGGATATTTTTTCCTTTTTACCGGCACCTATTATGAGTCTACCTACAAGGGCAGCGACGGTGTAAAAAGGGATACCCGCTACAACGGGAACTATATCGCCAATATAACCGCGGGTAAGGAGTGGGAACGGCAAAAGGGGAAAGGCCGGGTAGGCACCTGGGGCCTCAACGGCCGCGTTGCCTTCGTCGGTGGCTTCCGCGACACACCCATCGACCTCGATGCCTCTGCTGCTGCCGGGCATACAGTATTCCGCGACGATGAAGCCTTTACCATCAGGCAAAAGGGCTATTTCCGTGCCGACCTGCGCGTTTACCGGGCGTGGAACCGCAGCAAGTTCAACTCTATCCTGGCGCTGGACGTCCAGAACCTGGCCAACACCCAGAACCTGGCCTTCCGCTATTACGATGCCCAGCAAAGGCAGGTCGTGGAGAAATACCAGCTAGGGCTGATCCCTATTCTGACGTATCGCATAGAGTTTTGAGGCTAGTCAAGGACGGCATGCTCCGCCACGTCGGCTCCTATCCACGGGCGGTGCCCGTGGTTGAGGTGTTAACGCCCGTTGGGCGAGACGGCATGCTCCGCCACGTCGGCTCCTATCCACGGGCGGTGCCCGTGGTTGAGGTGTTAACGCCCGTTGGGCGAGGCGGCATGCTCCGCCACGTCGGCTCCTATTTAGTTTCCGTAGGTTTTTAGCAGGCCGTGCAGGTCTTCGAGGGTATTAGCCTCCCGGATGGGTTTGTCCTTTCGCCAACGGTTGATACGGGGAGAGCGCAGGGCGACGCCCGACTTATGGCGGCTCGATGAACGGATGCCATCAAAAGCAATTTCGAAGACGTGAGCGGGGCGTACACTGCGCACCGGGCCAAAGCGCTCGACGGTGTTGCGGTTCACCCAATTGGTGATCTCCTGGTATTCGCTGTCGGCCAAGCCCGAATAAGCTTTGGTGAAAGGCGTAAGCACCTCGCCGTCCCATACGGCAAAGGTGAAGTCGGTATATTGGTGGGCACTCGGGCCTTGGCCTCTTTGTGCATAGATCAAAACGGCGTCGATGGAGATGGCGCCCGCTTTCCATTTCCACCAGTCCCCTTTTTTGCGCCCCGTTTGGTAGGGAGAAGCTTTGCGTTTGATCATGAGCCCTTCGCTATGGTGCTGCCGGGCGTTTTCCCGTTCGAGGGCCAGCTGCTCCCAATCGTCGAAAGGCACCAGTTCTGACAGCAAGAGGATGCCATCAGTGGGATAGGCTGAAAGGGCTTCCTCCAAAAGCCGCCGCCGGCTGGCGAACGGCAGATGCCGGATATCCGATCCCTGCCATTCCAGCAGGTCATAGGCCATCAGGATGACGGGCACTTCCCTCAGCATGCTTTTGCTGATGCTTTTTCGCCCGATGCGGGATTGGAGTGCATTGAACGAGAGCGGATGTCTATCTTTATATGGCAGTATCTCTCCGTCGATAACGGTGCCGTTGGGCAGCATTGCCGCCAGTGGCCGGTATTCCGGGAACTGATCTGTGACCAGTTCTTCTCCTCTCGACCAGACGAAGGCTTCTCCTTTGCGGATGATGAGCTGCCCCCGGATGCCATCCCATTTGCGCTCGGCCAGCCATTCGTCAGGAGCGCCCAGGGTTTCGGGGCTTTCTTCCAGAGGGTGGGCCAGATAAAAAGGGTAGGGTTTGGAAACATCTTCCAGGGCGTCTTTTGTAAGTATGAGCTGCTCGAAACTAGTGTCGTCCGGCGTCCATTGCCCCATGAGGCGGTGTGCCAGTATGTTCTCATCAATACCGGTGTATTGGGCAAGCCCTCTTACCATGAGCTTTTGCGACACCCCAACGCGGAAGCCGCCAGTGATGAGTTTGTTGAACACGAAACGCTCCGGATGGGCCATGCTTTGCCAGGCGGCGATAACCTTTTCCCTCTTATCCGCTTCTTCCAACCCGTCCAGTGCTCTAATGTAATCGATCCAGTAGGTGAGCGGCTTGTCGCCGGAAGCGTGGGAGGGTGGCAGGATTAGGGCAATGGCCTCGGCCATGTCGCCCACGACGTGATAGGATTCTTCGAACAGCCATTGGGGTATCCCTGCTAACTCGGCTGCCCACAACCTGAGCAGGGTAGTGGTGGCCATTCGCCTGGGGCGGCGTTGCGACAAAAGCGCTATCGCCCATAGTTTATCAGCGCTGTCGGCCTGGCTGAAGAAATGCGCCAGCATGGCCGCTTTTTCATTGGACTTCGTCGTTTGGCCGAGCTGTGTAATAAGACTGGCAAAGCGCTTCATGGTTTTTTCGTGTTACCCTTACCCTCTTCCCCGCTGTCGCCGCCTTTGTTCATTTCCGAAAGTTCGTCTTCGAATTCCGTATGCGCTTCGTAAGCCTCTATGCCCCGCTCTTCTTCAAGGTACCTACGGAATATGGCGGTGTAACCATGGGTGACAATAACCCTTTCTGCCCCCGATAGCGTGATAGCCTCGTTCAGCCCGTCCCAGTCGGCATGGTCGGAAAGGACGAAGCCACGATCGGCAGCGCGGCGGTGGCGGGTGCTGCTCATGGCCATCCAGCCTGAGGCCAGCCCGATGGAGGCGGGAGGGAACTGGCGCATCCATGGTGTTCCAAGGGCAGAAGGGGGTACGATGGCCATAGCACCGGTATAATCCCGCTTAAGTACGTTGGTCGAAGCCCGGCGGGTTTTGGGCAGGGGGATACCCTGTTTGCGGATCACCTGGTTTGTGCTTTCGATAGCGCCGTGGGTAAAAATGGCCCCGATGCTGCTGTCCAGCCCCCGAAGCAGGCGCTGAGCTTTGCCCAGGGCGTAGCCGGCCAGGATGCTCATCTTGCCTTCTGCTTTGTTGGCTCGCCACCATTCGTTGATCTCTCCGAACACGTCCTCTTGTTTTTTCCAGCGAAAAACAGGCAGGCCAAAGGTAGATTCGGTGATAAAGGTATGGCAGCGGACGGGCTCGAACGGCTCCGACAGGCCGTCGTTTTCCAGCTTGTAATCACCCGATACCACCCATACCTCTCCTTTGTGCGCTACCCTGATCTGGGCTGAGCCTGGAATATGCCCTGCAGGGTGAAAGGAAAAGTCCACGCCGTTGATCTCGAGCTGTTCCCCGAATTTTACGCTTTGGATGTTGACATCGCCCAGCCGATGCCGAATGACGGGCCGGGCTGTTTCCGTGCATAGGTAAGACCGGTGCCCCCAACGGGAATGGTCGGCATGGCCGTGCGTGATAAGTGCCCGCTCGACAGGGCGCCAGGGGTCGATGTAGACGCCTGCGGCGCGGCAGAAGATGCCTTTTTCTGAAAATTCGAGTAACGGCATAAGGCGTTTTTACAGAAGGCCTGTGTCAGGGAAACAAATAATCGCAGCCATGGTTCTGACGGTGTGCTTGTAGAGGGTAGCGGGTGCGGGGCCTACATTTGTGGCAGGGTAAAAAAGAAACTCGCACCTTTCCCCGATTGCGACTCCACCCAGATGCGGCCGCCAAGTTGCTCGACGATCCTTTTGCACAGCGCCAGGCCAATGCCGGAACCAGGATAGTATTTCTTGCTGTGCAACCTGCGGAAGAGCAAAAATATCTGGTTGTGGAACTCCATGTCGATGCCTATGCCGTTGTCGCTGATCTTGAACAGCCATTCTTCGTGTTTGTCTTCGACGCTTATTTGCACCAGCGGCGGCACTCCCGGATTCCTGAATTTGATGGCATTGGAGATGAGGTTCTGGAAGAGCTGGCTGATCTTCGTCCGGTTGCCGTGGATCATCGGCAGGGCGGTGCGGGCTTCGATCGAGGCCTGGTTATCCACGATCAGGCCGTGAAGCGAATTGATGACGGTTTGGAGGAGGGCCTCCAGGTCTATGATTTCGGAAGCATGCTCTGATGTGTTGAAACGGGAGTATTCCAGCAGGTCTTCGATCAGGGCGTGCATATTGCTGGCATTGGAGGCGATGAAGTCCAGGTAAATGTTGGCGTCTTCATCGAGCTGGCCGGAATATTTCTGTAGTAAAAGCTGGGAGAAGCTGTTGATGGTCCGCACGGGCTCCCGGAGGTCATGGGATACCGTATGGGCGAAATTCTCGAGCTGGAAGTTGGAGTCGACGTACTTTTCCAACTTCTGGTTCTTGCGGTCCAGCTCCAGGAGTTTGTTCTGCAGCTCCTGCTGGATATGTTTGAGTTCAGTAATATCCCGGATCACAGCGATCGCTTCTTCCTCGCTGATCGCACTGATGCGGGCCTCGAAATAGCGCAACTCCTGCCCGATGTACAGCGGGTATTCAAAACTGTGGACTTCCCGGTTCTGTATGGCTGCTACCAGATTCTTCAGGATGGCCTTGGAAAGGTAATCGGGCATTACTTCGGCGACATTCCTGCCCAGGAACTGATCGGCAGGCATGAGCAGCTTGCCGTTTTCCTCTTCCGCGCCGAAAAAATCGAGGAAAAAGCCCTGCAGGTTGAGGCGGAACTTCAGGTCGGGCAGCGCGTTCAGTATTGCCTTGTTCATGGCCTCGCTTTCGTGTGTCGGGCCGAGCGCTTTTACCCGTGCCAGAAAATTGCCTAGCCCCATCGCCAGCGCAGGCCCTGTTCCGGGCCGCTGCAAAGCGTCATAAGGCAGCCGCCCGGATGAGGAGAACCCCAAAAGGCCCCAAAACCCGCCATCGACCAGGATGGGCAGCAGCATGGTGAAACCTGCCGCCGATGCCGGAAATAGCGCGTGGAACCTTTCTGTTCGGCCCTGCTCGAAAATACATTCACCGGCCGCTAATTGCCGGGCATCCTCCTGCCCGAGCATCCGTTCCTGACGAGCAAAACCCGGCGGCAGCGCAACCCAGGCATTGGCCTCGCGGGCAAGCCCATAATACAGGCTCAGAGGATGAGAAAGCGACTTACCTGTTCCTGTCTTGTAAACACAACAGGCATCCGCTTCTATAGCCTTGCAGAAAAGGTGCAGCGCTTCGTGCAGCGAATCGGTTGCATTGGACGAGTCCTTCAGCCTGAGCAATGCCTGCAGGGCTGCCGATTGGAGCAGGGCCTCTTTTGCTACTGTTTCTGTCCCATGGGGGTACCCGCTGTTCATGCTTTCCTGATTGGGCTCTAAAGGTTAAAAAAATAAAAATACGAATTCAGAGGCACTACCTGCTCCGTTTTGACAGGCAGTTTGCACTGAATTGTGACATAGCAATTCAATACATTCTACTCCTTTGCAATGGAAAGGTGGTGAACAAAGGCCATGAAATGCAACATTTTTCCAATCCGTTGCGCGGCAACAGCCCTGATATGAAGAAGGTTTATGCTATCAATGCGTTCCTGCACGCCGGCTTCGCCGCCACTGCCAGCCGATCACCGCCCCGCACAGCAGCAGCCCGAGAAACTCACGCGTCATCTCGACGTGCGGCGACTCCGCCTTCATGCTTCCGGTAATGGTGGGCATGCCTATTTTTACCCAGTCGATAAAATCGGGTAACAGGCTCGCCATCCAGATGGCTGTGATGCCCAGGCCGATGTAAAGCAGGTAAGGGTGGTAACGCCCGAAAGCGGCAAAACCGGAGACAACAGCCACGAAGCCGTACATGATGATCCAGCGCCAGGGGTCGGGGTCGTTGTACTGTACAGCGGCAAACAACGCAAAAAGCAGGGCCAGGAATAGATTGAAAATTTTCATAGAGCTCTTAAGTAACAATCAAAAAACAAGTTCTTCATTCGGGGGCGCCCCACTGCCAGGCCTGCATGATATCTTTACCAATAGCGTTGTCCCAACTGCTTTCCGGCTTTCGGCCGATGGCTTCGGCCAGGGCAAGCTGCCGGGGTGAAAGCACCTTTTCAGGCGGCAGCCCCTGGCCGATCAGGGCATTAGCCCGGGCGGCCTGTAGCGGGGTCATAGGCACCGCCCGGTAATGGGTCTTTGAAAGGTAGTATTTAGGCTCCCGGCCGGGCCGGAAAGTAGATGCCGGTGCTGTATTTTCCTTACCCAGCAAGGCTGTAGCAGCTTTTTGCTGGGTTTCGGAATGGGTGAATACGCGGTCGGCGCAGTGCTGCTGCCGGCCCGTTTTTACGATTGCTTCAAAACTAAGCACGCCAGGGTTATAGGTGACCTGGACCACTTCCTGCCCGTTCATAAATCCTGTGTGGGTGTCGACAACGCCGTCGAGCTGGCCGAGTTGTTTCTCACCCGTCCAGAAGCAGTACATCGACAAGGTGAGGGTTTCGGTGCCCTGCCGCTCCGCCTGCAGTTCCTCATAGAACAGGCGCAGGTAGGCCGGTACGGCCTGGCCGTGCTGTTCGAGCGCAAATACCATGGACTGGACGACACCCAGCTGGGAGTAATTGCCGCTGACCCGGGGCGCTGCGTCAAAGCGGCTGAAGCCTACGATGCGCACAACGGGGTTGTTCCAGGCGGGCTCATTGTAGAATTTCAGCACTTCGGCGTCTTTCCCTCCTTTATTATTATAGATGGCTACGGGCACGAACAGCGTTTCAATCGCCTCGACGATGAGGGGGTGGCTAAGCACTTCCTGCCCAAAATTGCGGCAGGTGGAACAACCCGGCACTTCCTGAAAGAGCAGAAAGACGAGCTTGCCTTCGCGGCCGGCGCGCTCCAGCCCCTGCTCGAAGTCGCGGAGCCAGTGGGCTCTGCCGAGTTCTTCGGGAGGCGAGGCCGCATTGGTGGCATAACAGGAAAGCATCAACAGGAGCAATAGGGGTGAATATTTCATGCTTATGGCCTTTTTTTCAAAGGTACGCAAAAGGAGCGCTTTGAGATGCCGGAGCTGTCCTGTAAAACATAACGGCGAAATTTTTACTGTTTTTCAGTGAGTTATGTTTTTTCAATTGTTCTTTTTTTTGAAAAACGCTTGGTTGTTGCGCAAAAGAAAATTACCTTTGCACTCGCCTTTTCGGAGGCTGTCCGTACAGCCCCGATTTCGGAAGTAAATTGCTCACAATTAAAAGTGAAAAAAGTGAATACGCTAAGCTATAAAACGCATTCAGCGAAGAAGGAAGAAGTGGAGCGCAAGTGGTATATCGTCGACGCGGAAGGCGCTGTCGCCGGCCGCCTCTTCACCAAGATCGCTCATGTGCTTCGCGGCAAGCACAAGCCCTCCTTCACCCCGCATGTCGACTGTGGTGATTTCATCATTGTCATCAATGCAGGCAAGATACGCTTTACCGGCAATAAGCTGGCCCAGAAGGAGTATCAGACCTATTCCGGCTATCCCGGTGGCCAGAAATCCCGCACGGCCAAGGAAATGCAGGACACCCGCCCCACCCGCATCATAGAGATCGGCGTGAAAGGCATGCTGCCCAAGAACCGCCTGGGCCGTCAGATGATCAAGAAGCTGTTCGTGTACGAAGGCGCCGAGCACCCACATGAAGCGCAGAAGCCCGAACCATTCAAATTTTAATTAACAGGAAGGAAAATAGCTGTCAGATATGGAAATGATCAATGCCATTGGGAGAAGGAAGTCCTCAGTCGCCCGCGTATACCTCACCAAGGGGAACGGGAAGATCGTCATCAACGGCAAGGACTTTAAGGAGTATTTCCCCCAACCCCACGTTCAGTATAACATCACCTCCCCTTTCAGGACGGTTGAGGCCGAGAACATCTACGACCTCAGTGTAAATGTCGATGGTGGTGGCTTTAAAGGCCAGGCCGAAGCCGTTCGCATGGCGATCGCCCGGGCACTGGTTAAACTGAACGAAGATTTTCGCAAGCCGCTTAAGGACAAGAAATATCTCACGCGCGATGCCCGCGAAGTGGAGCGCAAGAAATATGGCAAGCCCAAAGCGCGCAAGAGCTTCCAGTTCAGCAAGCGTTAATCCGTTCTTTTGGTTACCAATGATTGGCGCCCGCTTCATAACCGGGAGCTGTTCATAAATCAAACATCACTAAAATGTCTATAGAAAAGCCCACCTATAAAGAGTTGTTGGATGCCGGTGTACACTTCGGCCACCTCAAGAAAAAGTGGAACCCCAAAATGTCGCCTTTCATCTTCATGGAGCGCAAAGGGATACACATTATCGACCTCAACCGCACGATCGAAAACATGGAACGCGCTGCCAATGCTATGCGCAGCATGGCACGCTCCGGCAAAAAGATCATGTTCGTGGCTACCAAAAAGCAGGCCCGCGACATCGTGGCCAATGCAGCCCGCAGCGTAGGTATGCCCTATGTGACCGACCGCTGGCTGGGTGGTATGATGACCAACTTCTCTACCATCCGCCGTTCGGTTAAGAAGATGAACAATATCGAACGGATGCTGGCCGACGGCACCCTGACGAGCGTGACCAAAAAGGAACGCCTGACGCTGGAACGCGAGCGCTCCAAAATGGACCGCGTGCTCGGTGGTATCGCCAACCTGAACCGCCTGCCCTCTGCCGTCTTCATCGTGGATATCCACCACGAGCACATCGCCGTGGCCGAAGCGAACAAACTCGGCCTGCGCACCTTCGGCATCGTGGACACCAATTCCGACCCCAACCTGATCGACTACCCGATCCCCGGTAATGACGATGCTTCCAAGTCCATCGCCATCATTACCAACTATATGGCAGAGGCCATCCGGCAGGGGCTCGAAGAACGCAAGCAGGCCAAAGGTGACAAGGAAGAGGTTGAAGGCTAGGTTTCCACTGTATTATTATACTTAACATAAACGAATTTTAAGCCATGAGTGCAACTATTTCAGCTGCTGACGTTAAGAAACTGCGCGAAATGACCGGCGCAGGTATGATGGACTGTAAGCAAGCGCTTGCAGAGTCAGACGGCGATTTCGATAAAGCGATCGAGTACCTGCGCAAAAAAGGGCAGAAATTGTCTGTTAAGCGCGCCGACCGCGAAGCTAATGAAGGGGTGGTACTGGCCCTGGTTTCCGACGACCGCAAGCGCGGCGTGATCGTCAAACTGAGCTGCGAAACGGACTTCGTGGCTAAGAACGAAGACTTCATCAAACTGACGGAAAAGTTCGGCAATATCGCTCTTGCCAATTTCCCCGCCGATGTGGAGGCCCTCAAGGCCCTGCCTTTCGAAGGCGGCATTACCATCGGTGAAAAGGTGACCGAGCAGGTCGGTGTGATCGGCGAAAAGATCGAGCTGGCCGCTTACGAGCCCCTCGAAGCAGCACAGGTCTGCCCCTATATCCACATGGGCAATAAGGCCGCTGTACTCGTTGGCCTCAACCAGGACAACCCGGCATTCTACGATGCAGGCCGCGATGTGGCCATGCAGGTCGCAGCTATGAAGCCGATCGCCCTGGATAAAGATGATGTCGACCAGACCGTTATCCAGAAGGAGATAGAGATCGGTATGGAGCAGGCACGCCAGGAAGGTAAGCCTGAGAACATGCTGGAGCGGATCGCTCAGGGTAAGCTGGGCAAGTTCTTCAAAGAGAGCACCCTGCTGAACCAGCAATTCGTCAAGGATAATGCGCTGACGATTCGAGATTACCTCCACAGCGTCGATAAGGGCCTGACGGCCATCGGGTTCAAACACGTAACCCTCGGTTAGTAAAAATCGGGAAAGGCGAACCGGGCAACTGGTTCGCCTTTTTTTTGCCATCTAATAATTTCCTTCTCGTCATGATCAGGTACAAACGGGTACTGCTTAAGCTTAGCGGAGAATCACTCATGGGAGAGAGCCGCTTCGGTATCGAACCCAAAATGTTGAACCACTACGCCGAACAGATCAAAGAGCTCACGGAGATGGGCGTACAGGTGGCTGTCGTCATCGGCGGCGGCAACATCTTCCGCGGCCTACAGGCCGAAGCGGCAGGCATCGAAAGAGTGCAGGGAGATTACATGGGTATGATGGCTACCGTTATCAATGGCATGGCGCTGCAAAGCGCCCTGGAAACGCTGGGCGTTTACACCCGCCTCATTTCCGCTATCGAAATGAAACAGATCGCCGAGCCTTATATCCGCCGGCGCGCCATCCGGCACCTCGAGAAGGGCCGGGTCGTTATCTTTTCTTCCGGCACCGGCAGCCCCTATTTTACCACCGACTCCGCCGCCGCCCTGCGCGCCAATGAGATCAATGCCGACGTGATCCTGAAAGGCACCCGCGTCGACGGCATCTACAGCGCCGACCCGGAGAAAGACCCTACCGCCGTCAAGTTCGACACCCTCACCTTTGCCAAGGTGATCAGCCTGGGCCTGAGTGTGATGGATATGACCGCTTTTACCCTCTGCCAGGAGAACAACCTGCCTATCATCGTCTTCGATATTAACCGCCCCGACAACCTCAGGCGCATTGCCAGGGGGGAACAGGTCGGGACGCTGGTGGAAGGCTGAGCAGGCGCTACAGCACTGATGAACCCATAGCCGTTATTCTGCAATGGCTATCGTGGCCAAGCTCACCTTTGTTCCGGGCAATTCCAGCACCTTCAGGGCACAGGCTTCCAGCGTAGCGCCGGTCGTGATCACGTCGTCGGCCAGCAGGACGTGCTGCCCCTCCACTTTGTGCGGGTGCGGAACAACAAAGGCTTCCGACACATTATCGAAGCGCTCCAACCGCGTTTTTTGGGTCTGGGTGCTTGTAAATTCGCGCCTCTTCATGCCGTCTTTCAACCAGGGTACGCCCATACCAGAGGATAACCCCTGTGCGAAAGCGGCGCTCTGGTTGTAGCCCCTCAGCCTCTCTTTGCGTGGGTGCAGTGGCACGGGCAGTATGAGGGTGGCGCCGTGAAAGCCCGGCGCATCCCGCAGCTGCTGGCCGTAGAGTAGGCCCAGTTTAAGCCCTATCTCCCGTTTCCCTTCGTATTTGAGGTTGTGGATGAGCCGCTGCGTGCGCCCGCCCTTTGTGAAATGGTAAAGCGCCGCTCCGGCCTGTATATTTACCCGCCCCCAGAAGCGCTCGGTAAAGGGGTTCTGTAAATGGAGGTGGAACCCGGTCTTGGGTAGCTTATACTGGCAGCTCAGGCAAATGGCCTCTTCCCTGGGAGGCAGGCCTTTACCACAGGCCAGGCAGAGGTTGGGGAAGAACAGGCCTGTTAAGTTGTAGGCCCAGCGGAAGGAAGAAGCGGCGGAGGGCATGGCTTTTTTACCATAATATACAGTAAAAAAAACCTGGTAACGTGGTATTTACCCAAGATTACCCATTTTTACCCGCAGGGAGGAGGCAAAAAAAAACGTCTGCCTAGACTCGCTAGACAGACGCATCAAAACAAAACGAAAAACCAACTTTAAACAAGTCTCTTTGTATTTTCAGTAACTGATTTAAAATCTCCTTTGTTGCGGCAGGGTTGTTAAGAATTTCTTAAAGCGGCTTATTACCAACCGATTAGAAGTAACCCTTGCACCAATACAAGTTAAGGCTAATTCCAGTTTGACGCAACCGCAAACGGCCCTTTTGGCGTCAAAATTACAGGATTGTCTTATCCGGCTTTCAGGCGTACATCCACTTTCTTTTCTTCGCCCCGGCGGTTGATGGCCAGGTGGAGCACATCGCCGGCTTTGGAGCGGCCGACGATCTCCTGGAGTTCTGGCACGCTTTTTATTTCGCGGCCATTCACGCCGGTGATGATGTCTTTGGGCAGCAACCCGGCATACTGGGCGGATCCGCCATCTGCCAGGCTTTCAATGACGACGCCCTGGGAGATATTGACCCCTAGCTCCTGGGCATATTCGCTGTCGAGGTCGGCGATCGTCACACCCAGGAAAGCACGGTGGAAGCTGCCGTATTGGATGATATCATCAGCAATATGAGCGGCCAGATTGATCGGGATAGCGAAGGAATAACCGGAAAAAATGCCGGTGCGGGTAGCTATGGCCGTGTTGATGCCCAGCAGCCGCCCCTGAGCATCGACCAGTGCACCGCCGCTGTTGCCGGGGTTGACGGCGGCATCGGTCTGGATAAAGGATTCGATAGACCGGCTGCCGCCGATGAGGTTGATATTGCGGCCTTTGGCACTGATAATGCCGGCCGTAACGGTAGAAGTGAGGTCGAACGGGTTGCCAACGGCCAGTACCCATTCGCCTACCTTTGCTTCGTCGGAATCGGCCAGGTCGAGGGAAGGCAGGCCCGTGGCATCGATCCTGATGACGGCCAGGTCGGACTTTTCATCCGTGCCGACCACTTCGGCCCGAAAGGTACGGTTGTCGAAAAGGGTCACCTCGAGCTCGTTGGCGGAAGCGACGACGTGGTTGTTCGTCAGGATGTACCCATCGCTGCTGTAGATGACCCCTGAGCCCGTACCACCCGACGGAGCCTGCCCGCCAAAGGGGTTCGTGAACTCATCACCGAAGAAAAAGCGGAAGGGGTCGGACCCGCTGTTCCGCGTGCTTTGGCTCATGGTGGCGGAGATGTGCACCACTGCTGGCATCGCGCGGGCGGCGGCATCCTTGAAATCGAAAGGAATAGCATTGGCATGCGCCGGGAGGTTAACATTCTTAACGGCCTGGGCATAGGCGTTGGCCGGGTACGGGGCAGGGGTATCGGGTTGTAGCAGCGTGTAGCCACCCAGGGTGATCAATCCGCCCACAATGCCTGCCAGAACTAGGGAAAGTAACTGCTTCATGTGCTCTTCTCTTTTAGATTTTGGCTGGAAAGTGTTGGAAAAAGTTATGAAAAATTAACCGCCCTGCGAAAATCTTTGTTACAGGCCTATTTCGCTTTAACAGGAAATTAACAGCCCGGAGCTTGCAGGCGGCTTTTTACGCCAGGCCTAGGAAATCAGCCCGTTGAAGCGTATTTTCGGCCGGTAGCTCTTGCATGAATTCACAAGCCTGGGCCATCGGACAGTATGAAGGAATGGTTTCATGGCTGCATGGTTGTATGGTTCGACGCAAAACCTCCAATGGAGAGCTTATTATTTGAACACTTATTTAGATGAATAATACAATGGGCCATGATATGGTGGATATGGCGGCCTTCCTGCGGCTGGAGACGGCCGAAGAGCGGCAGTTCATAGACAACCCTGCCTTTGTGGAAGGGCTGGCCTGGGGCGTGCCCCGTTTCGGGCACCCGGAAGGAGAAGTGTACAAACACGTCCGGGAGGTGATGGACAATATCGACAAGCTGGTGATCACCCCTCTGGCCCGGTCCCGCCTCCGCATCATAGCTCTGGCCCACGATACTTTTAAGAATATAGAAGATAAGAGTTATCCCCGCGACTGGTCGAAGCATCACGGGGTGTACGCCCGCCGCTTTCTGGAACGCTATACCAATGACCCGGCCGTGCTCGATATCACCGAGCTGCACGACGAGGCTTATTATGCCTGGCGCCACCAATACCTCTACCACGAACCCCAGGCCGGCCAGGAGCGCCTGCAGCGCCTGCTCGACGCCATCGGCCCCCACCGGCAGCTCTACTACCTCTTCTTTAAATGCGACACCCAGACCGGCGATAAGAACCAGGCGCCGCTGAAGTGGTTCGAAAAGGAGATAAGCGGCATTGAGGTGGTGCCGTCCTTGTGGGGGTAGGGCTGTGTGCGGCCCGGGTTACTCTTACTGTATTCCCGGCTCATCAAATCCCGGCCTGACAAACTTTTTCGCATCGGGGAAGTAGTACATCAGGCCGCGGTGTAGCTTGTCGAGCAGCACCAGCATGTCGACGACTTCATCGGCTTTGGCAGGCAGGTGCTGGCGGATGGCCAGCCAGGCGCCCAGGCTGCGTTCGATACAGAGCAGGGCCACCTTTGCCGTTCCGTTGGCGTCGCTCTGTACCGGGTTGTCCCAGTACCATTCATCCATGTGCTCATAGCTGTGGAGGGCACGCCCGGTTTTGGAAGCGATCATCGTACAGTACCACTGGGCCACTTCAACGGCGTCGGCGAGCTGTACGCCCTGTTTGTGAACATCAATGCCCAGTTGTAACTGGCGCCTTAGCTCTTCATCCCGTTCGTGGAAAGCGCGGCGGTTTGCCTTTAGCCAGTCGACGGTGCGGCGGGTATACTCCTGGGCCAGGTTTTCCAGGGCCTGTTGCTTTGGTGGCAGCCCCTCACGGGCAGGCTGCTGGCAGGCTCCCTCACCGCCGGCCTCCATATCGATACCTTCTTTTGCGGCCCAGGCTTCTAACATTTCCATAGCTTTTCGGAAATTGTTGCTGATAAAATCCCAAAAGGCGGGGTTGTCCGGGTCTCGTTGCGCGGTTGTCAGTTTCTGCTCTTCGGCGAAGATCTCGCAGCGTTGGCTGAAGCTACAGCGCTCGCACCAGCGGTCGCAGTAGTTGTGTATACCGGAGATGAAGTGGGGTTCCATACTATGGTTTACGTTAGCCGGCCTTTTAAGTTACTCTAACAGGAGGATGTGTTTGGCGCCAATTGCTTCGAAGATACCGCACTCCGGAAAACGTTTTACACGGAGATACACAAAGAAGGCACAAAGACACACAAAGGAATATTTTGGTAATCCTTTCTTTGTGTAACTCGGTGTCTTCTTTGTGTGGCTTTGTGTAACCAAAAGAGGCTTCTCGAAGTATCCTCAACAGTGCAATCATCTAACAATGAAACCACCCTGGCAAGGCGTCAACGCGCCAGCGTCACATCTCCCTTGAATAACACCACCTCTCCATCCTTGAACTCGATTTCCGCCATATAGGCAAAAACGGCCGGGTTCATCAGCTCGCCGCGGAAGTTGCCGTTCCAGCCTTCAGCCGGGTTGTTCGGTTGAAAACCGTAATTCTCGAAAACGGATTCTCCCCAGCGGTTAAAGACCAGGAACGACTTGATCTGCGCTACACTTTCATCGGCGAAGATGTAAAAGATGTCATTGGCGCCGTCGCCGTTGGGGCTGAAGCCGTTGGGAATGAAGACGCCGCGGAACTTGTTCACATAAATGAGGATGTCGCTCTCAGCAGTGCAGCCATTGCTGTCGCGGGCGGTTACGTAGTAATATACGCTTTCGCCCGGATAAACATTGGGTGGGTTGCAGCTCGTGCAGGTGATGTTGTAGCTGGGGCGCCAGTTGTACTGCACAGGGCCCACCCGGTTGGCCTGCGCCAGGATGGCTATGGTGTCGCCACGCCTGATGGTGGTATCCGGCGGCAACAGGATGAACAGCTTGTCCGGCTCTTCAACGATAATCCCCTCCTGTTCGTAAAGGCAACCGTAATTATCCCGTACGTAGGCCGTATATGCTCCGGGGGCCAGATTGGAGAAAAAGCCCTGGTTCCGGAAGATGTCGCCGTCGATGCTGTACCGCAGCCCGCTGGCGCCGCTGGCATTGATGTCGATAAACCCGTCGTTGGCGCCAAAACAGCTGATATTGCCGATCTCCGGCTCGATATCGACGTTGCGCTCAGGCACCTGCACCAATGCCGTCTGCTGGCAGCCGGTATTGTCGGTCGCGGTGACGGTATAAGCCCCGGCAGCGAGATCGTAACGGATGGCATTTGTCCTGCCGTCTGGCCAGCTGAAGCTGTAAGGCCCGCTGGCGCCGCTGGCCGTCAGATTGGCCGATCCGTTGGCCTCTTCCGGGCAGGCCCCCTGGATGGCGCTTGAGATAACGGGCAGTGGCCGCAGGCTGAGTTGAACGCGGTGGGTGGAGTCGCAGCCGTTGTACGACAAGCCCGTCGCGGCATACAGGCCGGGCGCCGTTTCGTACTGGCCGAATATCTGCGTGGAATCGCCTGAGCAGATGCTGCGCTGCTCGAAGGTGGCGATAGTATCGACAGCGATGACGCCAACGGTTACAGTCGAATCACACCCTTCCTGGGTGGCCAGTGTAAAGCTCTGTACCATACCCGGAGCGAGCACTGCCCCATTATAGTTCAGTGTCGTTCCTTCGCAGGTTTCCAGGGTTAGCGCCATATCGTAAACCGGCAGCTCCAGCACGTTGACCGTGACGATAGAGTCACACCCTATCTGGGAGGTGAAGGTGAAATCCTGCGTGCTGCCTGCCGGCAATAATGCGCCGTTGTAGGTGGCGCTCGTACCTGAGCAGGCCGATAGCTCGAGGCTCGTTTCAAAGATATCAACACCGGTAACACTCACATTGACGGTGGAATCACAGCCGTTGGCCGCCGTCAGTATGAAGCTTTGATTGTCGCCCGGAGCGAGCACCGTCCCGTTATAGCTAATGGTGGTGCCCACGCAGGCCTGCAGGGCCAGATCCTGTTCAAAAGTGGGCAGTTCCAGTACCGATACGTTTACCACCGAATCACAGCCGTTCTGTGCGGCCAGGGTAAAGATTTGATTATCGCCGGGGCCCAGGCTTTCGCCGGCATAGGTGACACTGGCGCCCGGGCAGGCCTCCAGTTGCAGGCCCTGTTCGAAAGTTTCCAGCTCCTGAACCGTTACATTCACTACCGAATCACAGCCATTGGCCGCTACCAGGGTGAAGGGCTGGGTGTCTCCCGGAAACAGCACCACGCTATTATACATCGTAGATGTACCCGTGCAGGCCTCCAGCGTAAGGTTGGATGAATAAGTGGGCAGCTCGATGACGGATACTGTGACGATGGAATCGCACCCCGATTGAGAGGTGAACGTAAAGTCCTGGATATCACCAGGGCTTAGGGTGGCGCCGTTGTAGCTGACCGTGTTACCGGGGCAGGCATCGAATTCGAGGTTCTCTTCAAGCACGTTGACCTCGGTGACCGTGACATTGACAACAGAATCGCAACCATTCTGAGTGCTGAAGGTGAAGCTTTGCGCGTCTCCCGGATTTAGCGTCATGCCGTTGTAGTTGACGGTAAACCCGGTACAGGCCTGCAGGTTCAGATCCTGCTCATACGTCGGTAGTTCCATCACGGAGACGTTAACGGTGGAATCACAACCGTTGGCTGCCGTATAAAGGAAAGGCTGGCTGTCGCCGGGCAAGAGCGAGGTGCCGTTGTAGTCGACGGCCGTTCCGGAACAGGCCTCTAGGGTTAGGCTGGTTTCAAAAGTGGGCAGCTCCAACACCGAGACGTTAACAGTGGAATCGCAGCCATTAGTGGCGGGAAAGACAAAGCTCTGGCTGTCGCCGGGGCTGAGCGCCACACCGGCATAAGTAGCAGTCGTGCCGGAGCAGGCCTCCAGGCTCAGTTCTGATTCAAAAACAGGCAGTTCCATTACGGAGACGTTAACGGTGGAATCACAACCGTTGGCTGCCGTATAAAGGAAAGGCTGGCTGTCGCCGGGCAAGAGCGAGGTGCCGTTGTAGTCGACGGCCGTTCCGGAACAGGCCTCTAGGGTTAGGCTGGTTTCAAAAGTGGGCAGCTCCAACACCGAGACGTTAACAGTGGAATCGCAGCCGTTGGAAGCGGGAAAGACAAAGCTCTGGCTGTCGCCGGCGGTTATGGCATTGCCGTTGTAGTCGATGGAGGAGCCGGAACAAGCATCAAAGGAGAGGTTGGTATCAAAAGCAGGCAATTCCATAACCGAGACGTTAACGGTGGAATCGCAGCCGTTGGCAGCCGTAAAGACAAAGCTCTGGCTGTCGCCGGGCTGGAGCGCCGTGCCATTGTAGTCGACAGTAGTGCCGGTGCAGGCCTCGAGGGTTAGGCTCGTCTCAAATACCGGCAATGCCGCAACCGTAACGGTGACGATGGAGTCGCAGCCGCTTTGCCCGACGAAAGTAAAATCCTGGCTGTCGCCCGGTGCTAATGGTGTGCCGCTGTAGTCGATCGTCGTGCCGGGGCAGGTTTGCAGGGCAAGGCTTTCCTGGATGATATTTACTTCCTGCACCGTCACATTTACGGTAGAGTCGCAGCCGTTGGCTGCTGTGAACACGAAGCTCTGCATCGTGCCCGGGGGCAGTTGCATGCCATTATACATAGCAGTACTTCCGGTACAGGCCTGGAGGCTGAGGTCGTTTTCAAAGTCCGGCAGTTCCAGCACGTTGACGTTTACCACAGAGTCGCAACCCGCCAGCGAAGAGAAGGTGAAACTCTGGCTGTCGCCCGGAGCGAGCACCTGCCCGGCATAGGTGACGGTAGTGCCGGGGCAGGCTTCCAGGCTTAACGGGGCTTCGAATGTAGGGTTAACCGTTATCGTGATCTGGGCGCTGTCCTGGCCACAGGTGTTGGAAGCAACAGCAACATAGGTTTCGGTCTGCGCGGGGCTAACAGTGAGTGTGGTATCCGTAGCGCCGGTGCTCCAGCTCAGGGCGTCTTCGTTGAAAGGCTGTACGTTCAGGGTGGCGCTCTGGCCGGCGCAGATGTCCTGGCTGCCATCCAGGATGTTCAGTACGGGTAGCGGAGAAACCCCGATGTTGAAGGCCGTGTCGGCCTGGCCGCAGCCATTGCTCACCAATACATCGTAGGTAGTGTTTTGTGTGGGCGAAACGGTAATGCTCGTATCCGTACTGCCACCGGACCAGAGGACCTGGCTGGCAAATTCGGGATCGATAGCGAGGGTGAGGCTGTCGCCCTCGCAGATGTCCTGTTCGCCTTGTAAAACGGTAAAAGAAGGCGGGGGCGTGATGATGACTTCGAGCGTCGTATCCACCTGGCCGCAGGTATTGCTGGCCGTTACCGTGAAGCTTTGATCCTGTGCCGGGCTCACCGTAATGGAGGGGTTATTACTGCCGGTATTCCACGACAGGTTGTCTTCGTTTTGCACATCGACGCTGAGCGTAGCGCTCTGCCCCTGGCAGATCGACTGGCTGCCCTGGAGGACAGTCAGCACCGGCGGCGGTAATACTTCTACCGTTATGGTTTCATTTACGGAGCCGCAGATATTGCCGGCCGTTGCTATGTATTGCGTCGTTTGGTTGGGGGTTACGGTGATCTGGGCGTTGTTGGAACCGATATTCCAGGACAGGAAATCGGCGTTTTCCGCAAAAACGTCCAGGGTGGCGCTCTCCCCCAGGCAGATGTCCTGGCCGCCCTGTATCACATCGAGAGAGGGCAGGGGCAGCACTTCTACGACGATGTCTTCCTGCAGGGTAAGGCATTGGTTGGAGGCCGTAGCGGTATAAACGGTTGTCTGCGCCGGGCTGACGGTGA
Source organism: Lewinellaceae bacterium (assembly GCA_020636255.1). Classification (GTDB taxonomy): domain Bacteria; phylum Bacteroidota; class Bacteroidia; order Chitinophagales; family Saprospiraceae; genus JACJYE01. The sequence continues at coordinate 139,320 of JACJYE010000012.1, read as the reverse complement.
TCGCCGGGGTTGGCGGGCCGTTCGACCAGGAAAAGCTGGTGGCATTTTCCACATAAACCTCCAGGTCGGCGAGCTCTCCCTGGCAGATGATCTGGTCGCCCAGTAATACGGACAGCACGGGTAGCGGCGTAACGGTAATGGGCACCAGTTGGGTGACTTCGCCGCAGATGTTGGAAGCCGTGACCGTTATCGTGTTGGTCTCATCCGGCGCAAAAACGATAGTCGGCCCGAAAAAGCCGTTGTCCCACTCGATGAGGTCCGCGTTCTGAGCGTTGGCCGTCAGCGTGATCAGCTCTCCTTCACAAATGTTGATGGCATTAAAAGGCGCCAGCGTAGGCTGCGGGTTGACGTTGATGGCTATGGACCCTGTAGCGGCCCCGCAGGCACTTTGCGCCGTTGCCGTCAGCGTCGTGGAAACAGTAGGCACATAAGTGATCGTAGCGCCTACCTGCCCGTTCGACCACGAAACCGTGGAACCCAGAGAAGGGATAGCTTCCAGCGTGATGGGGTCGCCTTGACAGATAGGGCTGGGTGGCGGCAGCACCTGAATGGAAGGAGGCAGGCAGATCGTGCCGGAATATCCCGGCGAGGGGGTGCTGGTGCCGGGGCCTCCGGGGCAACCGTTATTTTCCATGCCGCCGCCGTTCCACATGCTGGGAAAACCACTTACCGTCACCATGATGTTGAAGGTCTGTGTCGGCTCGTTGCTGGCAACGAAAAAAGGGCCTGCGCCAGGGGTGCCCCAGGTGACGGTACTCCCGGAGATCACGCCCGTCAGGGAGGTGCCGTTGAGGCTGGTCAGCGTCAGCGGGGTCACGCTGATCATTCCACCCGGAGCGTTGGTGGAAAAATAAAAACCCTGGGTGCCGCCCAGGATACCGCCGGGGTAGTCGCCCCCTGCGATGTGGATCGTCATATTGAGGGTAAAAGTGCCGTCGCCGTTATCGGTAATGCCATTGTAGACGTAACCCGACCCGTCGCAGGCCAAAAGCGGCGGCAGGGCGAAAAGGAATAACAGGGCAATCGTCAGGGTGATCTTGTGTGTAAAGCGTTCTCTCATGTGCTATTGGTTTACGATCAATTTTCCGTTGAAATAGTATTGTGGTGTTCGTATGCTATAATAATATATCCCTCCCGGCAATCCGTGCAGGCCGATGCGTAGGGGGTGCGGTACAGGGCCGTCCGCCAGGCGTTTTTCCAGGGCAAGGTGGCCGGTGGCGTCATACAGGAGCAACTGCAAAGGGCCATCGGCCAGGGGAAGGGACAGGAATACTTCTTCACCCGGGCTGGGGTTCGGGAATACGGTTATCGTTCCGCCGGCCTGGCGCGGGCTTGCATGGCCGCTCACCGGGGTAGGGGTAAAGATCTCTATACCTCCCCGCATGTTGCCGGCGATGAGCTCAGGTAGCTGGTCGCCGTTGAGGTCGTACAGGCAGATCGACGCGCGTTCGCCCACATCTACGGGGCTGATATTTTTTTCCATCAGGAAAAAATCCTGTCCTGGCTGCCCTTTGTAGAGGCTTGCCTTGCCGTCATACTGCCCGTTGTAAAGCCAGAATAACCCGTCGCCGGCAGGCAGCAGGAACGGGCTGTTCTCCTGAAAGTACCCCTGAGGGACGATGCCGCCCAGGGTATCGGTGGACAGGGTGAAGCTTGGCGCCTCGGCAGTACCTTCATTAATCAGCAGGGTAGTGGTGCCGTTGCGCGTGCCGCAAGCCAGGTCGGGCAGCCCATCGTCGTTGACGTCGATCAGCTGGGGCTTGGCGAAACCGTTGAGTTGAAAGCTGTCAAACGGGCCGGGGGCCATTAAGGTGAACTCGGGGCTGTCGCCCGCTGTCGCGTGGTAGGTGCGCAGCTTGCCGTCGGCCAGCCCTATCACGAGCTCGGCCTGGCCGTCACCGTCGATATCGCCAAAGGTGGGGTGGATAGCCTTTAGCGCGCTGGCGAGCAGGCCGCCGCAATCGTCGGCCGCCAGGTGGAAAGCGGGCTGGGTGGCGGTGCCTTCATTCAGGTATAGCGCGATAGCGGACACATAACCGTATACGACATGGGGTTTGTTGTAAGCTACCAGGAGGTCGGGCAGGCCATCGCCATTGGCATCCCAGACGGCAGGGCTGCTGCGAAAGCCGGGGTCTACCATGTCCCGGATCAGGAAATCATCTGTCAGGAGCTCCCATCCGCCCGTTTCTTCTGATCCGCTAAAGCGGTAGATCTTCGTGTTTCCCAGCCCTGCACCCACGCCGCTCAGCCTGTTGGTGGCTACCAGCAGATCGAAGGTGTTTTGCTGGCCGAGTTTCACCAGGTAGGGCGCCGGAAATTCCATCAGGGGCTCACCATCCTGGAGCCAGCTTTCGTCCTGAGAGATGAGGTCCGCTTCAACGGTATTTCCACCGTTGATGAGCTTCCTGATGCGGGTGTCGTAGATGCCGCTGAACAACAGGTCTTTGTCGCCGTCCCCATCCTCGTCAGTGGCCAGCATGGCGGAGCCGGCGCAGCCTACCGAGCGCGGCCCGCAGTTGTGCAGCAGGAAGCTACCGTCCAGTTCGTAGCTGGCATTGCCCCAGCAGTCGTCGCGCAGTTCGAAGGCGAGGCTGTCGCAACTGCCCATCATCGCGGAAATATTTTCGTAATACTGTATCTGCGTGCTGCTTTGGGGGATGTACAGGATGTCGAGCAGCCCATCGCCATTGATATCCGCGACGGTGGGCAGGTCGAAGGCATGGATGCGGATTACGGTATCAGGGTTGTTAAGCAGGCGGAGCATGTGCGCTTCGAAGGCCAGCGTGTTGGGCCCTCCGGGCTGTTGCAGGTATACTTTCAGCGCGACATCGGCGGCGCTCGTCAGCGGCTCCATGGTCAGCAGGTCGGCCAGCCCGTCGCAATTGAGGTCGGCAGCCTGAAAAAACTGGTACAGGGGCGGAAAAAAAGCTTCGTATGCCGGCGCATAGCGGTAACGGATGCCCTCGGCGGCCACGTACGCCTCGAAAGGGATAGCCTTGGAGCCTGCGCGGTCGAAGGCGATGAGGTCGGGCAGCTCGTCGCTGTTAAGGCCCATTTCTACAAATTGCGGGGCCTCCAAGCCACCGGCCAGGGCATAGGGCAGTTGGTGGCCGTTGCTGAAGAAGGGGATATCTTCGGCAGGAAAAAACGCATAGGGTTGGGCCACAACCGAAACAACGGACAGGAGGCCCACTATAGCCGCAAAGGCATTTCGCATGGCGTCGGTTTTTGTATTAGATTTTTGTTTTGGAAAAAATGCTGCTTGGCACAGCCGGCTGAAGCCCCCGAAAGGCGGGCAGGAGGTGATTTGGGGTAGTTTATTCTCGGTTGCCGGAAAGTTGATTTTTGAAATATCGGTATTTTTTAGTGGAAAAAAAAGAATGGAAATGCTGAAGTAGTCAGTTTGGCGACTTTCGGGTTTGGCAGTGAACACCTTCCACAAAGGCAGCCTGAAAAAAAATGTGCTTTTTTTTAATCCGGCTCCGGCAACCCTTTCGTACCTGAAGGTGAAATAACCCAAAACCTGCAAAGATCAAGCTCAATGAAAAACCTCGCTATCCTGTTCTACCGGTTTTCGCCTTATCTACAGGCCAACCTGCAATCGGGCTTTAGCTTCCATTCCAACGATACCAGGGTTGTTGTCCAGCAGGACGGCAGGCAGATATTGCCGCGAGCCTTTGGCAACGAGCTCAACCTTATCGCTAAGCCAATGCCCCACCTGTTGGCGCAGGCGGGAATATGGCACCTGCACCTCGGGCAGGAGTTCGTATATGTGGGTGATGAAGGGGTCGTTGAGCCATCGGGGGAAACCAGCCGTCTTGGCGCCAGCCTGTCGATACGCCTGCAGCCGGCTTCCTGGCTGAATGCGGATGCAGACTTCAACTATGCTTTCCCCCGGGCGAAGGGGGTGCCCGATGCAGAGGCCTATATTCCCCTCGCACCCACCTTCACCAGCACGGGCGGCCTTACAGCCAGCTTTCCCGGCGGCTGGTCAGGCTCGGCCCGCTACCGGTATCTGGGGCCCCGCCCTGCCAATGAGGACAACAGCCTGAAGGCAGAGGGTTACTTCCTGATAGACGCTGCGATCAGTTATGCTTTTCCAAAGCTCGAGTTGGGCATCGGCGTTCAGAACCTCCTCGATACGGAATTTTTTCACCCAAAATATTCATTTCATGAAACAGATCTTAAATCCTTTTAAAACCTGGGCCAGCCTGCTGTGCCTGATGGCTTTGACGGGGATACAGGCCTTTGCCTCCAGCCACCGGGAGGCGCCGTTGATCGCCAATGACCCATTGGCCGACAATACCGACCTGTACGCCTTCCGAAGCCCCGATGATCCCAACACCATTACGATCATCGCCAACTACATCCCCGCGCAGTTGCCCTTTGGCGGGCCGAATTACTACACCTTCGGGGAAAACATTCGGTATGAGATCCATATCGACAATGACTACTCCGTCCCGGGTGACGAGATCATCTATCGTTTTACCTTTCATCGCGAGAACGAAGGCCTGAGCACTTTTTTCAACATCCGGCTGGGGGCACAGAACCTGAAAACCACGTATACGATGGAGCGCAGCATGGATGGCGGGGCCACTTTCGACTTGCTCATCATGGATGGCATCGTACCGCCGCCCAACATCGGCCCCCGTTCGATAGAGAGCGCTGTCGGGTTGAATACCGATTATGAATCGCTGATCTCACAGGCCATTATGATGAGCAGCGGGGGAGAGCGCGTCTATTGCGGCCCTGCCGATGACCCCTTCTTCGTCGACCTGGGAGGGATCTTTGACCTGGGCAACGCCCCGCGACAGAACGGCCCGTCGCGAGACGGGTTGGCACAGTATAATGTGCACAGCATCGCCATTCAGGTCCCTATTTCCACCTTGCTGAAAGCAGGTGCTGCGGCGCAGCCGGCCAATATCCTGGACTCCGATTATGTGATAGGCATCTGGGCTTCGGCCAGCCGGCGCGCCGTGCGCACGATAGTCGACGGCAGCCTGGCCCCGGAGGAGTCGGGCGACTGGGTGCAGGTATCCCGTCTGGGTATGCCCCTGACGAATGAAGCTGTGATCCCCATCGGCATGAAAGACTACTGGAACAGCCTGACGCCGTATGAGGAGCTGAGCGATACCCTGCTCGACAAGTATTTCTACAATCCCGAGCTGGCCCTGTATATGGACGATGATCTCTATGGCGGCGCAGTGCCGGCCTTCGCCGCACTGCGTATCCAGCGCAATTCCCTGCAGGCCTTTGACTTTGGCAATGGGCACGACGGGCTTTACGGCCTGAAAGGTAGCGCTGCCGTTGCCGGTACCGCCCTGGATGATGCGGTATTCGGCGCCCTGCTGTTGCCCGGCCCGGGTTTGCCACGTTCCGTCGACCTTTGGCCGATATTCCATACTGGCGTGCCCAACTTCCCACCCTACCAGCTGGCTACCGGCAAGAACGGCAACCCATTGGCGGCCGGGAAGCCTTTTATTAACAACTTCCTGCCCAATGGCGGCGACATGCTGCGCCTGAACATGGCCGTGCCGGTAACCTCCCGCAACGATCCGCAGTTCAGTGCATTGGGTATTGTTCAGGCCGCCGTGCTGGGCCTGACTGACCCCGCTTACAACAGCAGTGCCGATCTGCAATTCATTCCCAATATGGACGGATTTCCCAACGGACGCCGACTGGAGGACGACGTAACGCGCATCGAACTGCAGGCCGTTGCCGGTATCGCCCTGGCGGCTGTGGGGCTTTGGTACGACGACTATACGGCCGGCGACGCTAATCCCTTAACACAGGATCTGCTTGACGTGTTGACGTACAGCACCGGTGTAGAGGCCAACGATGCGCTCTTCAAGGACAGTTTTCCCTACCTGGCGTCGCCCTGGCGGGGTACGAAAGCAGGGGAGCCCAACTGATCACCGGCCCATTTCAAAACCATAAAACAGAAATCATGAAAACGCACAGACTCATTCAACTGGTGGTGCTCCTGCTGGCCTTTTTAACCGTGGCCACGCCGCTGGCGGCATCCAGCCACCGGGAGGCCCCGCTCATCGCCAACGACCCGTTGGCGGATAATACGGACCTATATGCCTTCCGCAACCCGCGCAACCCGCGCAACATCGTGATCATTGCCAATTTCGTGCCCATGCAACTGCCGCACGGAGGCCCCAATTATTACGGTTTTGGGGAAAACATACGCTATGAGATCCACATCGACAACGATGCCTCCAAACCGGGAGACGAGATCATTTACCGCTTTACCTTCTATCATCGGAATGAGGACCCCACCACCTTCTTTAACATCCGCCTGGGCAAGCAGAACCTGAGAACGGTTTACCGCCTGGAGAAGAGTACGAATGGTGGTGCGAGCTTCATACCCATTATGGTCAACGGCCCTGTGCCACCGCCGTATATTGGCGAGCGTTCCATCGACTCCCCGATCGGGTTGGGCTCTTCTTACGGCGACCTGTTCCGGGCGGCCATCCGCAATACCCATACTGGGGAAAAGGTCTTCTGCGGCCCTGTTGACGACCCCTTCTTCGTCGACCTTGGCGGTATCTTCGACCTTGGCGATGCTCCGCGGCAGAATGGCGACCCCCGCGACGGGCTGGCCTGCAAGAACGTCAGTGCTATCGCGTTGGAAATTCCCATACCCTATCTGCGCAAAAAAGGCGCCGGTTCTATCGAGAATATCCTTGACCCGGATTATGTGATAGGCGTCTGGGCTTCGGCCAGCCGGCCCCGTATTCGTACCTTATCCCCCGGCCATGAATCTTATACCGGCGACTGGATACAAGTATCCCGCTTAGGCATGCCGCTGACGAATGAGGCCGTGATCCCCATCGGCATGAAGGACTACTGGAACAGCCTGAGCCCTTACAAGGAATTACAAGACACCCTGCTCGACCAGTATTTTTACAATCCCGAGCTGGCGCTGTATATGGATGACGATCTTTTTGGCGGCGCTGTGCCTGCTTTCGCGGCGCTGCGCATTCAGCGCAATTCCCTGCAGGCATTCGATTTTGGCAACGGCCAGGATGGCCTTTACGGCCTGAAAGGAAGCCCGGCTGTAGCCGGTACAGCCCTGGATGACGCTATTTTTGGCGCCCTGCTGCTGCCCGGCCCGGGTATGCCGCGTTCGGTAGACCTCTGGCCGGTTTTCCATACGGGAGTACCCAACTTCCCGCCCTATCAGCTGGCCACTGGCAAGAACGGCAACCCGCTGGCAGCCGGAAAGCCCTTCGTTAACAATTTCCTGCCAAATGGCGGAGATATGCTGCGCCTGAACATGGCCGTGCCGCCAACACCCCGCAACCATCCACAGTTCAGTTCGCTGGGGTTGGTGCAGGCTGCCGTGCTGGGGCTTACCGACCCGGAATACAACTCCAGTACCAGCCTGCAATTCATCCCCAATATGGATGGCTTCCCCAACGGACGCCGCATGGAGGATGATGTCACCCGTATTGAGCTGCAGGCTGTAGCTGGTGTTGCCCTGGCCGCCATTGGCTTATGGTACGATGACTACACGGCCGGCGAGGCCAACCCCGTTACCCAGGGCCTGCTGAATGTGCTGACATATTCCACCGGTGTGGAGGCCAACGACAAGCCCTTCATCAACGGCTTCCCCTTCGTTTCACTGCCCTGGAGCGGTGAAAGCGAATGTAGCGGCGCCATCCCGACGGCCACCGCAGATAACGTACCGGCATCGGGCCTTGGGCTGAGCGCACCTGCCGCCGGGCCGCAGGCCGTGATGTCGAGCTACCCGAACCCTTTCAGCCAAACGGTGGCCATCCGCTATATAGTAGAAAAGGATGGGCCCATGAAGCTGGAGGCCTATGGCATGGACGGAAAACGCCTGTCGGTGCTGGCCGATGGCTGGCAAAGCGTTGGGCAACACGAAGTACAATGGGATGCCTCGTCTTATCCTGCCGGTATCTATTTCGTCCGCATACTGGATGGGCAGGGTAGGCTGCTACAGGTACAGAAACTAGTAAAGAGCAATAAATAAAGGGGAATTTTTCATTTCTTTTTTCTCATGGCCCGGGGGCAATGCATACCCCCGGGCGTTTTAAAAACCCAAATATCATGATATACCTCAAGAGAACATTTCTTCTGACAACGCTGGTATTGTGCTGCTGCCTTTATGCCTGCCGGCAGGCTCCGGAAAGCGAAACGGATAAGCTGATGAGCGTCTATGAGGGTTTCCCTAAACTACTGGACAGGAGCCCGGCTATCCAGAATGGAAAAGAATGGGAAAAAGTGCAGAACCTGTACGTCGCGTATCGGCAAAAGCTGATCGAAGACCCCAGGGATAATACCACTCGCCTGGCCCTGGCCACACTTTTTGTCAACGAAGCGCGGATCAGCGGGGAACATGGCCACTATTACCCGGCGGCGCTGGCTGTACTGGACGGCATACCGGGCGATGCCGGTGACGCGGATATCCGTTTCCGGGCACTGTCGGCAAAGGCCGGCATACAATTATCGCTTCACGATTTTACCAACGCACTTGCAACGGCCAAAGAAGCAGTGGCGATCAACCCGTACAACGCGCAGATATATGGCGCTTTGGTAGATGCCAATGTGGAATTGGGCCATTACGATGAGGCTGTAGCAATGGCCGATAAGATGGTATCCATTCGCCCCGACCTGAGGTCGTATGCGCGGGTGTCATATCTGCGGGAAATTTATGGCGATGTAGAAGGCGCCATCGAAGCGATGAAGCTGGCGGTGTCAGCCGGCTACCCAGGTTACGAACAAACGGCCTGGACGCGCCTGAACCTGGGTAAGCTTTACGAGCATTATCACAGCCTGGAAGAAGCGGAACAGCAGTATCAGGCCATACTCGTTGAGCGCCCCGATTATCCTTTTGCCATCGCGGCGCTGGGCGATGTGGCCTTACAGCGCAAGGACTATGAAGCCGCGGAAAGCCTGCTCAAAAAAGCGGCGGCAATCATCCCCGAGTTCAGCTTCCATGAGTCGCTGGCCCGTATGTACAAGGCACAGGGGCGCGAACCGGAGTTCCAGGCCACGGTAGAGGGCCTTTTGCAGATGTTCAGCGAGGATACGGAAAGCGGGCACGACATGTGCCTCGAATACGCCAAGCTGTACGCCAATCTGCTGGATGACCCGGATAAAGCCCTGGAGTACGGGCTGCAGGAATACAACCGTCGCCCCGACAATATCGATGTTAACCGGGTGCTGGCTTCCATTTACTTCAAAAAAGGAGATGCCGAGGCAGCCAACCGCTACCTCGAAGTAGCGTCGCGCACACATGCCCGCTATCCGGAGTTGAAGGCATTACAGACGCAGCTGGCGATGAATTAGTGAGGAAGGGCGTGGTATTCCCTAACATATCCTCGGCAGCTGTTCGCCTACCGGCATGTTGACTACCCGTTTCCCGCCGATATTGCTGGACAGTACGACCTGCCGGGGGTGGGCATCTACCACCTCGCCGATAACAGCGGCATTTTCACCATGTTCGAGGCTGCGTAGCTTGCTGGTGAAAGCTTCGGCCTGGCCGGCCTCTACGATGGCGATAAAGATCCCTTCGTTGGCCACGTAGAGGGGGTCGAGCCCCAGGATCTCGCAGGCGCCCTCTACCTGTTCGTCGAGGGGTAGCAAGGGCTGGTGGATATCGACGCCCAGGCGGGTGTCGCGCGCCAGCTCGTTGAGCACGGTAGCGACGCCACCCCGCGTGGGGTCGCGCATCAGGTGTATGGCGGGCCCGAATTCGTCAAGCAGTGCTCTGACGGTATGGTTCAGGTTGCAGGTGTCGCTTTCTATATCGGTTTCGAACTGCAGCCCTTCGCGCACCGAAAGGATGGCAACGCCATGGGTGGCCAGATTACCGCTGATCACCACTTTGTCGCCCGGCTGGATGCGGCTCATACGGATGTCGGCCCGGGGGTGTATAGGCCCCAGCCCGGTGGTGTTGATGAAGATCTTGTCGCCTTTGCCCTTCTCCACGACCTTGGTGTCGCCCGTCACCACCTGAACGCCGGCCCGCTCGCAGGCGCTTTTGATGGAGACCAGGATCTGCCAGAAATCGGCCATGCTCAGGCCTTCTTCCAGCACAAAACCCAGAGAAAGATGCTGTGGTATGGCCCCGCACATAGCCAGGTCGTTGACCGTGCCATTGACGGCCAGCTCGCCGATATTGCCGCCAGGGAAAAAGATGGGCGAGATGACAAAACTATCGGTTGAGAAACCTACGGCCCCGTTAAACGATAATATAGCCCCATCGTGGTGCGTGTCCAGCTTATCATTGCTCAGCAGGTTGAATACCCCGCTTTCCAGCAACTTGTTCGTCAGCAACCCTCCGCTGCCGTGCCCCAGCGTGATGATGTCGAAGTCGAGTTCGGGCATGGGGCAATCCAGTTGCATTTTGATCTTTTTCGTGTTCATTGGTTCGTTAGTTGCAGATTGCAGTTTACAGGGCTAAACCTGAAACTTTTAACATCCCTAGGCCATCTCTGAGACGGCCTGAGAAAAATGATAATAAGCTGCGCAGGCGCCTTCCGACGACACCATAGGTGCTCCCAGAGGGGAGGAAGGGGTACAGCCTTTGCCGAATTGCGGGCATTCGTGCGGCTTTTTAATGCCTTTGAGCACCAGGCCGGCGATACATTCTTCGCTTTCTTTGGCCTTCGGTATATCTACATCGAATTTGATATTGGCATCGTAGGCCCCGAATTCCGGCCTCAGGTGGTAACCACTGTGCGGGATGTTGCCGATGCCGCGCCACTCTCTGTCGCCTACTTCGAACGCCTGGGCGATGATCTTTCTGGCCTCTGGGTTGCCTTCGGGGCGCACCACGCGGCTGTACTGGTTCTCGAGTTTTGCTTCACCCTTTTCGAGCTGCCGCACCGTCATAAGGATGCCCTGTAGCAGGTCGGCGGGCTCGAAGCCGGTCACGACGATAGGGATGTGGTAGCGCTCCACCAGAGGGTAATACTCCTCTGTTCCCATGATCGTGCAGACGTGGCCCGCGCCGAGGAATCCCTGAACATTGCTTTGCTCATCATCCATAACGGCCTCGATGGCCGGCGGCACCAGCACGTGGGAGGGCAGGATGGAATAGTTCCTTACTCCTAGCTGTGCTGCCTGTAATACGGACAAGGCATTGGCAGGTGCTGTCGTTTCGAAGCCTACGGCAAAAAAGACCACTTCTTTGCCCGGTTTTTCCCGGGCAAGCCGTACCGCTTCGAGGGGTGAGTAGAGAATGCGTACGTCAGCACCTTCCGCTTTGGCCTGCAGCAGGCTCTTTTGGGAACCGGGCACCCGCAGCATATCCCCGAAAGAACAGAGTATGACATCTTTTTCCTGCGCCAGGAAAACCGCTTTGTCAATGAGGTTAAGTGGGGTGACACAGACGGGGCATCCGGGGCCGTGTATCATTTGTATTTCGGGGGGCAGCATGTTCAGAATGCCGTTTTTGACCAGGCTGTGGGTTTGCCCACCACACACCTCCATGATCTGCCACGGCCGCGTAACAGCCTTTTTGATCTCGGCCAGGTATTGGGCCACCAGCTCGGGTTGCCGGTATTCGGTCAGGAATTTCATGGTTTTTTATTTAATCACCCCCAAACCCTGGGGTTTTGAAAAAACCCCAGGGTTTGGGATAAAACTATGGCACAATTGCCCGAAAGCGATGCTTTCGTCATTGGGCGATAACTCGCGATGGAAGAACAGCTCGAAATCTCTTCCCAGCAATTCGATCGCCATGTCCACCAGCAGGGCATTTTGCCAGACGCCGCCGCTGAAGGCGATGCGCCGTACACCCGCTGCTTCCGCTACCGGCCGAATAGCGCTGGCCAGCGACCAGTGGAAACAAGCGGCGATATAGGCCTTGTCGCGCCCTGCCTGCAGGGCCGACACCACCCCCGCCATAAGCCGGCGGGTGGAAAGGGCCGGATTACCCTTTTCCCAAAGCGGGAAGGCTTCCAGCGCCATGCCGTACCGGCGGCAGTGGCCGGCCGCCAGTTGCTCGAGCAGCATAGCAGCTTCCCCTTCGAAAGTGCACTTGTCGTGCCCGATGATCAGGCTGGCCGCGGCATCGAAAAGGCGCCCGACACTGGAAGATCGGATACTGTCGGTATTATCCAGCATCTTCTGGTAGATATCCCACTCCGTTTTGCTGAATTTCGGCAGCAGGGCCCACTCTGCTTCCGGCAGGCCCGCCGTTGCCATCAGCGCCGACAGCCGGGGTTCTCTGGCGGTCTTGTCACCCAATACGTAACTAAAATAATCGAAATGTGCGAGCCTTTCAAATGATTGCCCGTCATAGCGGAAAAATTCTCCACCCCATACCTGCCCGTCATGGCCCAGGCCCAGGCCATCCCATACCACTCCCAGCACGGGGGCTTCGGCCCTGAGCAGGCCGTGCTCGCCCAGTACTGCTGCGAAGTGGGCTTCGTGGTGTTGGATCTGTTTGAAAGGGATACCCCAGTGGCGTGACAACTCTTCCCCAAACTGGGTGCTGAAATACCCGGGGTGCCTGTCGGCCAGTATGGCCTGCGGATGGGCGTCGAACAGGCCCAGCAGGTGGTATGCCATTTTGCGGAAACGCTCCTGCGATTCATAGGCATCGAGGCTGCCCAGGTATTGGCTGGCGTAGTAGTTGCCGGCATGCATCAGGGCAAAAGCGCTTTTCATCTCGGCGCCCATTGCCAGCAGGGTTTGGCCGGGAGGCGCCGGGGTGGGCGGTAGAAAGGTCGGCGCCAGCCCCCGCGACCGCCGCAGGATGATGCGCTGGCTGTGGATGGGGCTGTAACGCAATACGCTGTCGTCCTGCGGCCCGGCAATATCCCTGTCGTGGGTGAGGATGTAGTCGGCAATGGGCGCCAGATAGTCCAGCGCACCGGCCTCTTCATAACAAATGGGTGAGCCACTGAGGTTGCCGCTGGTTGCGATGATGGGTTTGCCAAAGGTTTTCAACAACAGCTCAAACAACGGAGCATAGGGTAGCATGGCGCCGATCTGCTCCAGCCCGGGGGCTATACCGGGCAGGTGAACGCCGCTGGCTAGTTTTTCTTTTACCGGTAGCAACACTATGGGCGCTGCCGGCGACAATAAGGCCGCCTCTGCCTCCTGGGTTAGCTTTACATCTCCGGCCAGGCTGTCGAGGCTTGGATACATGAGCGCGAAAGGTTTGTCGGGGCGGTGCTTACGGCTGCGCAGAAACAGGATAGCATCCGGGTTTGTGGCGTCGCAGGTGAGCAAGAAACCTCCTATCCCCTTGATGGCTACGATGCGTCCTTCCGACCAAAGGCGCGGGATCTTATACAGAATGGCCTCCTGGGTGTTGGGCAGCCGGCCTTTTTCCTGGTGGAAAAGGCTGAGGTGGATCGTACAATCGGGACAGGAATTGGTTTGGGAAAAATAGCGCCGGTCCAGCGGGTTGTCGTATTCCGCCCGGCAGGACGGGCACATCCCAAAGGGCGCCATGGTGGTGCGCTCCCGGTCGTACGGCAGTTTGGTGATGATAGAAAAACGGGGGCCGCAGTTGGTGCAGGTAATAAAGGGGTAGCCAAAGCGGCGGTTGCCGGGGCTGTTGAGTTCCTGCCTGCAATCTTCACAGATGGCAAAATCGGGGGTCAGCAGCAACTTCGCCTCTCCGTTTTCAGGGCTTTCGATGATCTCGAAGCCTGAAAAAGGCCTGTCTTCGGCCTTTTTTATCTGATGGGCCGTAATGATAGCCATGGGGGGCGCCTGGCTGATAAGCGCTTCGTAAAAACGGTGTGCGCTATCGGCACTGCTATTGAATTCCACGTGTACGCCGTCAACTGTATTGCTCACCCAGCCGGCCAGCCCGTGCTCAAGGGCCAGGCGGTAGACGAAGGGCCGGAAACCTACACCCTGGACCTGTCCTTCGATGTGGATATGGTAGCTTGGCATGGAGCGGAAGTCAATAGTTAGGAATCCTCATAAAATACAAAGCGGCAAATTATTACTAAATCGTTATTTGCTGCTTGTTGATGGGCCGGGGAGGGCGGCTACCGCCAAAAATAGCAAAACTCCTTTTTATTCCCCGCCTCAATATGCCATGTTGAAAAGCAAGTTTACCCGGGGTTCGCTCGTTTTTTATACAAAAAGGCCAATGCGCAAAACGAATACCTCCCTGCTGAACCCTATCTTCCTGGCGGGGCTCGCCGTCCTGATCCTGAACGATGCCTGGTGGAAGTGGAGCTACCACAACGCCCTCACTGGCAAGCTGTCCGACTTCGCCGGGCTGCTTATCTTGCCGGCTGTTCTTGCCGTGTTGCTCCCTAAGTACGCAAGGGTTATGCCGCTGCTCGCAGGGCTGGCCTTCGTTTACTGGAAGTCGCCTATGTCCACCGGGCTCATCGCCACCTGGAACGGCCTGGGGCTCTGGCCTTTACACCGGGTGGTGGATTATTCAGACCTGTGGGCCCTGGCGGTTTTGCCGGCCAGCCGGCGGTTGATCCATGATCAGAGGGGCTCTTTGCGCCCGGTATACGCGCCGGGCCTGCTGAAAGCTTTAGTGCTGGTGGCGGCGGTGCTCGCCTTCGGCGCCACTTCAATACTGCGGCTTCAGCCTCCGGAAGGGGATATCTACATCGGCAAATCCTATACGATAAAACTGCCAAAAGATAGTGTCCTGCAACGCATGACAACGCTCGGCATCGACTGGCAATACGATACCCTCGCATCGGGCAGGGACACCCTGTCCTACTATCAGGCCAACTACCTGCCCCTGAGCAACTACGACACTCTGCTGAATGCGAAATTCTACCTCCATCCCAAGAACGAGAAAAAGAGCGAGCTGTTCCTGATCAACGTATCCCTCCGCAAAGGGCTTAAAGTGCAGGATTGGAAGCAGCTGCGCTGGCTGAGCCGCTATTACGAAGAGCTGGTAAAGGAAGGGCTGATAGAGCCGTTGTCTCAAGCTCAGTAATTGCAACGTACCCCTAACATTCGGGAACCTTGATCGAGATATTCACCGCCAGGCCGCCCTGCGAGGTTTCCTTGTATTTAGTATTCATATCCTGGGCCGTTTCCCACATCGTTTTGATCACCTCATCGAGGTGCACTTTCGCTTTTTCGGGGTTGCTCTCCAGGGCGATATTAGCGGCGGTGATGGCTTTTATGGCGCCCATACTGTTGCGCTCGATGCAGGGCACCTGCACTAGCCCCTGTATGGGGTCGCAGGTCAGGCCGAGGTGGTGTTCCATGGCGATCTCGGCTGCCATGAGCGCCTGGCCGACACTGCCGCCCAGCCCTTCGGTGAGCGCCGCCGCCGCCATGGCGGAGGAAACGCCGATCTCCGCCTGGCATCCGCCCATAGCTGCGGAGATCGTAGCGCCTTTTTTGAAGATGCTGCCGACCTCGCCGGCCACCATCAGGAATTTGACGATGTCGTCGTCCGATACCTCCTTTTCAGTGAAGCAGATGTAGTACATGAGCACTGCCGGAATGACCCCTGCCGCTCCATTGGTGGGAGCCGTGACGATGCGCCCGAAACTGGCATTTTCCTCGTTGACCGCCATGGCGAAACAGCCGATCCATTTGAGCACTTTCGAAAACTCGTAATCGCATCGGGCCAGGCAGGCCACCCATTCGTTGGCATTAGTGTATGCACAGGGTTTCAGCAGTTTATCGTGGATGTCGGCGGCGCGGCGGGCTACGTTCAGGCCGCCGGGTAGGGTGCCGCGGGTGTGGCAGCCGCGGTACATACATTCCTTCATGACGTTCCAGATGCGCAGCAGCCCTGCTTTTACCTCGGAAGGCTTGCGCCAGGTGCGCTCATTTTCCAGCACCACTTCCCAGATGCAGGCATTCTCTTCCACGCAGTAGCGCGCCAGTTCCCGGGCGGTGGTGATGGGGTGGGGAAGTTTTACGAAACCGCTCTGCCCGTTCTCTCCTTCCTTAACGATGAAACCGCCGCCTACGGAGTAGTAGGCGCCTTCATATACCACCTCACCCTGCTTGCCGAATGCCTGGAAGATAAGGCCGTTAGCATGCCCGGGCAGCCGTTCGGTGAAGTGGAAAACGACGTCAGTATCTGGTTGAAAAGGCAGGGCGTGGCTTTGGGCCAGCAGCAGCCTTTGTTCTGCCCTGATAGCCGCCGGGATGCGCCCGACATCCTCTACGGGCATGGTTTCGGGGTCCTGCCCGCTCAGGCCCAGCAGTACGGCAATATCGGTGCCGTGCCCTACGCCGGTAAGGGCCAGCGAGCCGTAAAGGTGGGCTTTGAGGCTACAGATGCTGGTGAGCAGGCCATGTTCCTGAAGTTCGTTGCAGAAGCGCTCGGCGGCGCGCCACGGCCCCAGGGTGTGGGAGCTCGAAGGCCCGATACCCACTTTGAGCATGTCGAATACGCTGATGGATTCCATTGGTTAAGGCTTGGCTGGGTAAATGCTTGCGAGGTGCTGGGCGAAGTACAAGTTCTAACGCTTCCAACCTACGCCACATCACCAAACCGTCGAACTTATTTTTTGAATGTTACTTATTTACACGATGGTAAAAATAATAAGGTTTTGGTAAAACTTGCTGCTCGGTGCGGGCCGTAATCTCATCCCCGCCTTCGGATGCTTTGCCCTTTCATATTTCAGCCCTCCGGGCAATTAATAGTCCATTATCCCTTGAAATAAGCACTTGCCATCTGCGCCATCGCCAATATCAGGAACAGCCCGCTAATGAAGTAATTCAGGTGGCGGGCCAGGTAACTGGCGTGTTGCTCGATGTATTGGGCAAAGCGGGCAAAAGCAGCAAGCATGCCCCAGGTGCTGATAGCCACGCCTATGGCAAAAAAAAGATGGTAAGGAGCCTGTAGCCGGATGAGGCCCCGGGCCTGAAGGAAAGTAGCGGTAGTGAAAAAATAGGGAATATTGAGCGCATTCATGCCGTTGACGGCAAACCCCAGCATAATGGGCATTCCTTTTCGCTGACTGGTTCTAAAGGGTTTGGGGCGTATTGCTATCCGGAGGTATACAATACTGAGCAAAAGGCAAACAACAACAGCCGCCTTTTTCAGGAATGCGATCACTTCCGGGTGTTTACCGAGGTACCCGGCAAAAGTAACCGCGATAGCAGCCTGAATAAACCCGGCGATCAGGGCGCCGGCACTGTACTTCATGCCTGAACGAAACCCGTACTTCAGGCTAATGCTTACAGCAGTCATATTTACCATGCCGGGCAGCAATAGTCCGATAAAGGTAAAGAGCAGTCCGAAAAACAGAGGGCTGATGAAATCCATGATGCTAAGGTAGGAAAATCAGGCCGGGCTACTATTCCTCAGGCTGGCCTTCCTCAAACCGCAGCGCATAAAAGCGGTTGCCCAATTCCCGGGAAGGCTCGTCGGATAAAAAGAGGGCAAAAGCCGCACCCCGGCCCACTTTGTGTAGCATTCGCAACCTATGGAGCCATAATTGTCTATAACTCCAACAACTCCTTTAACTTCTTATCCAGCTTAGCCCTACAGGAAGGAGGGAGGACTCCGAGCCTTCTCAAAAAAATACTTGAAGGCAAGGTAACTAGCCTGTGCAGGCGAATGGCGGAAGATATTTTCAATCCTGTTTTGTGAAAATCAGCGTCTTTGCTATCCAGGATCAGATCAGATTTCTCGTTGGCTTTGATGATATTGCTGGTGATGAAAGCAATTATTACCTGCTTGTATCCTGAGATTTCATTTGTGAGGCAAACAGCAGGGCGGACTTTTGTTCCGGAAAGATCATCAAAAGGGAACGGAACAAGGATAATGTTATGCTTCATTTTTCACTGGTTCACCATCTTCAATTGAATATATGTCTTCATCTTCACTTTTTAAGAAATCAAATGCAGGGTTCAAGGACATGTTTTTCAACCAGTTTTGATCATTAATATCTTCTTCCTCTGAGATGAGAATAATGACCCTCACTCGTTTATTGAGATAAGTTAGGGGGTGGTCAAGAGTGAGCTTCCCCTTATTATTGATTTGCCCTGTAACTTCTACTGCTTTCATTCAACTTCATTTTAAAGATTAAACCTATCCGTTAATTGATAAGTTCCTGCTGTACAAATCAACTGTTGTTAAGATAACTAACCATTCGATTCTTTGTAAAGTTTTGGCTGAAAATGGCTGGGGACAACAGAAGATGTCTTTGATTTAGGAGATTTCATTGTTTCCTCGGCCTATCCTCCTCAAACCGCAGCGCATAAAAGCGGTTGCCCAGTTCCCGGGAAGGCTCGTCGAACAGGAAAAGCACGAAAGCTGTGCCCCGGCCGGCCTTATGCAGGGCCAACAGTTCGCAGTGGCGGGCATCGGCAAAGTGAGGTTTGGGGTGAAAAAAATACTGCCGCCCCCAGTCGGCGTTGAAATCCTGGGCCAGTACATCGGGGCTCAGCTCGCGTTCGGAAATGACGTAGTCTTCCTCATTGGTGGCCAGGTGGGTGACGAGGCGGAAAGCGCTCAGCTGCGGCAGTTCGTCCAATGGGCTGGTGGCATCATAAGGCTTTACGATATAGCGCACTTCGAGTTTTTCCAGCCGTGAGCGCATCGCGAAATCGTACTGCTGAAAGGGGGCGCGCGCTGTCCGTGCCGGACGGTAGCGGGCCTCAACAGGGGTGATGAACTCCAACCCGGCCTGGCCGAGCAGAGCCTCGAAATGGGGCGTGAGCTTCACCTGGGCAGTAAGCTGGGTAGTGAGAAAGAAAAAGAATAAAAGAGCGAGCGGTTGTCTCATCGCTGAATAGTTGAAACATGGGCCATCCCGAATTTTCGAAATGGCCCAATTGCCTTTCCATTTGGAACAACGGGCAGGCTTCTGTATTTCGGAAGATAGAGCTTGAGTTCAGGGAAAACAGGCCGCTCAGGCGGGAGCGATCCGTATTTTTTCTTTGATGGACTGGATGAGGGCAGGGGAGGGTTTTCGACGGTGTATCTTACTCTTGATGAATTCCCGGAAAGATTTTTCCTGGCTGAGGACTTTTAGGTATGCTGGGTTGGATTTGATCTCTAACAACAGGTCACGCTCGGCAGTTTCACTAAGCTCGTTGTCCAAGTACATAGTTACTTTTCGTACGAGTTCCTGATAGTTTTGATCTTTCATTGTTACACGTTTTTCACCACCCTCGGGGCTTTGCCGCTCGTTCGCTACACAACCTGCCTGGACATGGTGGCCATCCGCTCACATCCGGACAGGCCCACCACTGGGCCCGGGGATGATGATAAGGCGTGTGTAAGGCGTACGATGTCATTAGCCGTTGTCTTTTAAACGATAGAAATCCGCTCACGGCCGGCAGCACAACGAACAGCTGCGCCCTTGCGCCGTATCCTCAGGCGTTATTCGCCGGGTATACTGCTTTCGGGCTTATGGCCACAGGCGCGTTTCTCAGTATAGGGCCCCAAAGGGGCAAGGGTTAACAAATGTTCTACTTCCTTTTGTCCTTGTAGCCCAAGGACTCGGCATATTCTGTTAATTTTTCTTTCAGCATATTGCGGGCGCGATGCAGCCTGGAGCGCACCGTGCCTATAGGAATATCGATGATCTTGGAGATCTCTTCGTAGGTGAACCCTTCCACATCACACAACAGGATAACTACCCTGAAATCGACCGGCAGGGAATTGATGGCATTGGTCACCTCATCGCCCATCATGCTCTGGAACATCTCCTCCCGCAGGTCCAGATAGCTGGAATAGGAGGTATCCTCTTCGTCGTGGAAGTTGACGATCTCTTCGTAATCGACCTGCGTAGGCTGCTTGCTCTTCTTGCGATACTGGTTAATGAAGGCGTTTTTCAGGATCTTGAACAACCAGGCCTTCGCATTGGTCCCTTCCTTATAGTTTTCAATGAACCGGTATGCTTTCAAATAGGTTTCCTGAACGAGATCGTTGGCATCTTCCTCGTTATAGGCCAAATGATAGGCGAAGGTATACAAAGCATCTATCTGAGGAAGGAACTCTTCCTCAAATATCCTATCGTACCGCTCTTTGATGTCTCCACGCTCTGTCATCAGGACCATAAAGATAGGAATAATTTGTAATCAGCAAAGCCAAAAAGTTCATTCCTCCTGGCGCTGTAAAAGGGTTATAAGGTGTTGTATTTCAGTTGGTTGTGAAAGGGTTGTTGTGGGGCCGCCGATCTTTCGAATGGCTCGTAATTCCACTAACTGGTATTTGGGTAAAAAGGTTCCCGCCCCGGAAAAAAATGTAGCGATACAGGTGCAGCACGGTACTGCAGCCCGGCCAGAAGGGGGAGAAACATGGTGGCCATCCCGAATTTTCATCACTTCGAAAATTCGGGATAACACAGTTTCCCCTGCCATTTATCTTACAGGTGCCTTTCTGCGTGGTAAGAGGAGCGCACCAGCGGCGCACTTTCCACAAATTGGAAACCTTTGGACAGGCCCACTTCCTTGTATTCGGCGAATTTATCGGGGTGGACGAATTCCACCACATCGAGGTGCATTTTGGTTGGCTGCAGGTACTGGCCGATGGTGAGCACCTCGCAGCCGTGTTCGAGCAGGTCGTCCATGGTTTTGAAAACCTGCTCGTCGGTTTCGCCAAGCCCGGCCATTATGCCCGACTTGGTGCGTTTGCCGTACTCCTTGGTGCGCCTGATCTGCTCCAGGCTGCGCTGGTACTTAGCCTGCGGGCGCACTTTGCGGTACAGGGCCTCTACGGTTTCCATGTTGTGGGAAACGACCTCCTGGCCAGCGCTGATCATGCGTTCAAGTGCCCACCAGGTGCCCCGTACGTCGGGTATTAGGGTCTCAATGGTCACTTCCGGCCTGAGCGTTTTGACGGCGCGGACGGTCTGGTGCCAGATCTCTGCGCCCCGGTCCTTGAGCTCGTCTCTGTTCACGGACGTGATGACTGCGTGCCTGACCCCCATCAGGGCAATGGCCTCGGCTACGCGGCGCGGCTCGTCTTCGTCGTATTCGGGGGGGCGCCCGGTCTTAACGGCGCAAAAGGAGCAGGAACGGGTACAGGTGTTGCCCAGTATCATGAAAGTGGCGGTACCTTCGCCCCAGCATTCTCCCATATTCGGGCAATTACCGCTCTGGCAGATAGTGTGCAGCTTGTATTCATCGACCAGCCCGCGCACTTTCTTATAGCTGGGCCCAATAGGCAGTTTGACGCGCAACCATTCGGGTTTTTTCTGCCGGGCCTCTTTTTTATCTGTTATGGGTAATTCGATCATCTTTCTTCGTTTTTAAGCCTTGCCCAATCCTTTTTGATACTGTTTTGCCGGTAACAGGTATAGGCTAAACACGCGAACCATCGAATGGGTTTGGGAGGATACCCTTGAGCTCCGCTCCAGCCCACCGGAACGCTGAAACTTGGAAAAGCTGAAACCCTCCGTTCCAGCCCTTACCAGCGTTTGCCGAGCTGCAAATTTATGTAAAGGTTGACAAATAGCGGGGTATTTTCAGTATTCGCCACCTGCGGCGATTCCACCATGATGGGGATCTTCTGGAAGAAAGCGTCGACCATGACGCCAGCTTCAAGGGCTTTGACGAATTCGTCGAAGGCGCCCCAGTCGAAGTGCAGGGCGAATTTGCCGTGCAATCCCGGGCGTATGGATATTTCACCCAGCCCACGGGAGAAACCGGAAGAACCGTAGATGCGGCTGATGTCGAGGAAGAGGTTGGCGTTATTTTCCGAATATTTTTCGCTGCGGATGGTGAAGTTGTCGAAGTTGCCGGGTTCTACGGAGCGCACCAGCTCCAGGTAATAGGGTTTAAGCAGGCCGAGGGAAGGGCCGCCTTCGTAGCTTAGCCCCACGGCCAGGCCTCTGCGTTTGGCCTTTTCCGAGAAATAGCGTTTTTCGCCCAGCCCGCCGCGAAGCACCAGGAAATTATTCTGCTTGCCGAAAATGAAGGCCCGCGACACCCGCGAAGCGGCAGGCGTCTGGAAGTCGAAGCTTTGCCTGAACTCCTTGGGGTGTTTGATCTCGCCCAGCTCGAAATTGACATAGCGGGTGAGGTAATACGTCTTTAACCGCCCAATGTTGACGCCGAAGGAGAACCCATTGGTGTGCAGCTTCATATCTACCGAGAATTCCCGGTTATAGACGATGCCTTTGGACTCGTCGTAGATGTTTTGCCGCGTATCATAGATCTCCTGCGCGCCGGCTAGCAGGGGCAGCATCAGGAGGGCTGGTAAAAGGAGTAAGCAGTTTCGGGCCATAGTCATCACGTGTTAAAAATGGATACAGCCTGCGGGGCTAAATGTTCATCAGGGCTGTTGTCAGGCCGGTATTTTATCCCGGAAAAAATTCAATTTAGCAAAATAAAAGCACAAAGTACACTCTGTTGTAAAAAGGAAAGGCAGGGCTTTTGTTCTCTTACCGACAAACTGAGGCGTGCTCCGTACTACAGGGCCGATTCGTTGCGCTGCTGGGCTTCTTTTCTCGACCGGATGGCCTGTTGGGTCCGGCAGTGGATCGACAGCTCGAGGTAATTGTTCCGGCCGCCTAGCTGGCGGAAGCTAAAGTTGTAAAAGCCGCTGAGCCGGGGATGCGGCTGGGCTACACACTCCAGCTGCAGCCCGGGGCCTTCGGGCCGCAGGCCGAGCAGTTGGGGCCAGAGGCTTTCCACCAGGGGGAAAGTTTGTCTGGCGCAGTGGTGGAGCAGCCAGTGGCCAGGCAACAGATTACCGGCCGATTTTAGAATATACCCGGATCGGGATATCAACAGGGTTTGGGTGGTCATAGCGTGTTTTTCTTTCTAAAGTGTTGTGGTAGTGATGTTTTGGGGTATCGGCTAATCCAGCTCTCGTTGTTCCAGCAGCTTGGAGCCTATGTCGAAAAAGAGTTGTTCCACATTCTCTCCGGTCTTGGCACTGGTGAATGTACTCGCTTCAGGTACCTGCCTTTGCATGATCAGCAGCTCTTCATCGTCGAGCAGGTCCTTTTTGTTACCTACGACCTGCACCAGGCAGCCAGGCAAGGCCGACTGTATGATCCGAAGGTCGGCCTCCATGTTTTGGAGGGTATTGGGGCGGCTCAGGTCGAAGATATAGATCACGGCGCTGGCGCCGAGAAAATAAGTGCGCGGTACCTTTTCCTGTGACACTTCGCCGGCAATATCCCACAGGACCAAAGACACCTCCTGGCCATTGACGGACACTTCCTTTTTATCGACCTTCACGCCAATGGTAGTGAGATAACGTTCGCTGAACGTATTGTGGATGAAACGGTTGAACAGAGAGGTCTTTCCTACGGCGAAGCTTCCGGTAATGAGCACTTTCCTACTGATCATGCAAGCGGTTTTTCGATGAAATACGAACGCAGTTGTTGCTGCAAATGAAAGTGGATGGCCGGGTCATCCTGGTCTATCTTGCGGGAAAGCTCCCGGTTGGCGAAGTTAATCATCTGTTCGGACAATTTCTCCTTTTCCCCCGTGGTGAGCGCGCCGTTGACGGCCAGGGCGATGTAAAATGAATAAAAATCCTGGATCAGTATCTGATAATCGCCATAGTTGATCATCTCGAGTTCTGCATCGCCACGCTGAAAGGCATCGACGGCAAACGATTTGATGGCTGTGAGCATGCCGGCAATGAGTTCTTTGTCGATGGTGGGCTGTACGGAGGCGCTGCCCAGCAGAAGCCCCGAGTGCTGAGCGATGACGTAGGCTTCCTGGACCTGTAGGCCAGCCGCCTGGCTGATGATCACGTCGCTTTCCCGCAGGCCCGACAAGCGGGCGCGGAGGCGGCCCAGGAAGCTGCTTTTCAGTTGGGCTTCTACGCTTTCCCGCAGGCCCTGCAACTGCTGGGCGATGTATTTGCGGATCATTTTCCCCAGGATAGGGTAGATCAGGTTGAGCAGCTCGTCCTGCGATTCTTTCAGTTTGCGCTCGATAAGGCGCTCTACTGCCTGTCGGTATGCATAGGGGAAATGTTCCTGAAAAAGGGCCAGCTGCTCTTCGATGATCGGCACGACGCGTTCGGACAAAAGCTCGCGCTGCTCCAGGATATCTTCCAGGCGCTGCAGTGCATCCCGGTCCTTGCGGAGCAGGATATCCCTTACCTCATCGAGTAAGGCTTGTTCGTTATATGGTGGCCCGTTGCGTACCATCTTTTGGCAGGGCTAGGGCTATTGGCCGTCGCCGGTTAGCTGCTGGCCAAGTTCGCGCAGCATTTTGCCCAGGTTCACCCGGTCGGCATCGCTGACGGCCCTGATCCGTTCCTCCAGCTCACCGGTGCGGTGGGCCAGTTGCTGTTCAAGCGAGGCCAGGCGTTTCTCGGTTGCTTCCTGGAATGCCTGAAGAGCTTCGGTACGGCGCTTTTCCAATTCGTTCAGCTGCTTGTTGAATGCCTGCTCCATCGCAGCGGCACGGTCTAACAATTGCTGGAAACGATGCTCGTAGTCCTGCATTTGCTCGCCCATCAGAATATCGCGGATGGCGCTGATCTCACCGAGGGGTGATTGTTTTTGATTTGGCATTGCGCATTATTTTATATGTTTATAAAAATAAGGTATTTTTTTAAATGACACTTCATTTTAGGCGTGGATAACTACTATCTTCAGGCTCGAAGAAACAGCCCTTGCTCCTTATGCGCCTGCTGGCCTATGTTCCATCGATCACTCCCCGGGTAGCGTATGCCTTTCGCCTGCTATTCGGGCATGCCGTAGCGCTGGACTACGAGCTCACCACCGACAGGGCCTACTATCTTACCGTTTCCGGCCCCCGGCTCAACTACAGCAGCCGGCCTGTAGCGGAGGGTGAGGCCTGGCTGCCTGCCGGCCCTTTGTTATGGGAGCAGGGGCTGTCTGGCTGTTATCCTGATGTTTTCACTGCCGAAGGCCTGCCGGCCTTTTTCCGGCAGGAAGCTCCCGGCGCTTTGCTGCCGTTCGACCTGCCCGCTCTGGCCTTCTTCATGGCCAGCCGCTACGAAGAGTACCTGCCATTCCGGCCCGACGGCCTGGGCCGTTTTCCGGCTTCAGAAAGCCTGGCCGGCAGGAATGGTTTTC
Source organism: Lewinellaceae bacterium (assembly GCA_020636255.1). GTDB lineage: Bacteria > Bacteroidota > Bacteroidia > Chitinophagales > Saprospiraceae > JACJYE01. The sequence goes on along the minus strand of JACJYE010000012.1, from coordinate 114,403 downwards.
TGGAGCAACCACTGGTTAACCAATGGGCCTTTCTCCTGGCCGCCCTGCTGGAGCAACGCTTTCCCGGCCTCGTTATCCGACGGCCGGCCTACCGATTCTGCCCAACTTACGATGTGGACATGGCATGGGCCTACCGCCACCGCCCCCTATGGCGCCTGGCCCTTGCAAGCCTGCGTAGCCTGCTGGCCGGAAGGTGGGCTGAAACGATAGAACGCTTTGCGGTGCTGGCCCGGCAGCGGGACGACCCCTTCTTTACTTTTGATGATCTGCATCAGCTGCATCAGCGATATGCCTTGTCTCCTGCCTTTTTCTTGCTACTCGGCAAGCCGGGGAAATACGACAACAATATTCGCCCGGGCCTGCCGGCTTTCCAGGAACTTATCCGGAACCTGGGGCAGCAGGGCGAGCTGGGCATCCACCCTTCTTTTCGGTCCAATACGGCGCCGGCGCAATTGGAAAAGGAAGTGCGTCGCCTTGAGACGATCACTGGCAATACCGTGAACAATAGCCGCCAACATTTTCTGATGCTGCACTTTCCCGTTACTTATAACAGGCTCACAGATATAGGCATACGAAATGACTATTCGATGGGTTTCGCGGACGCCGTAGGTTTTCGGGCCGGCCTGGCGACACCTTACCCCTGGTACAACCTCGAAAAAGAATGTACCGAACCTCTGATGATCCATCCCTTTGCTGCTATGGACGTCACCCTGCGCCAGTATATGGGCCTGGGGCCGGAAGCTGCATTCGGACAACTTTGCCGCCTGGCAGATGCCGTACGGGCCGTTGGGGGGCATTTTACGACCCTCTGGCATAATAGTTCATTTTCTGTGCATCATGGCTGGGGTGGCTGGCGTGAAGTATACGAAAAGATGTTATCTTACGCGCGTTAAAGGCATGTGTTATGATCGTGAATCTTAGTGAACAAAACTCGATAGCCAACCGGTTCGTCGCCGAGTTGCGCGATGTAAAAATACAACAGGACAGCATGCGTTTCCGGCGCAACCTGGAGCGCCTGGGAGAGATCCTGGCCTACGAGATCAGCAAGCAGCTGGACTATGTGGAAAAAGAAGTGGAAACGCCGTTGGGGATCGCAAAAGTACAGGTGCCCTCCCAGCGTATTGTCCTGGCTACCATCCTCCGGGCCGGCCTGCCGATGCACCAGGGCATGCTCAATTACTTCGATAATGCCGGCAATGCCTTCGTTTCAGCTTACCGGCGCCACCACAAGGACGGGACCTTCGATATTCACATGGAATATATCTCCAGCCCGAATGTCGATGGCGCTGTGCTGGTCGTCTGTGATGCTATGCTGGCCACAGGCTCCTCTATGGCCCTGGTGGCCAACGCGCTGATGGAACTGGGCGAACCGGCCCAGGTTCATTTCGCTACTGCCATCGCTTCCACCGCCGGCCTGGAACACATGAAACGCGTGTTCCCCGATGCCAGCATCTGGATGTGCACCATGGATGAAGAACTGACCGCCAAAGCTTATATCGTACCCGGCCTGGGCGATGCCGGCGACCTTAGCTTCGGAGAAAAAATGCAGGAATGATATACGGGGCGGCCGTACTCACGGCAGCAGCATAAAGCCCTGTTTGGCTACCTCTTTCCCATTGATGATGAGGGACAGCTCGTGCCCGCCCGGGTAAAAAGTTCGCGTCGTGATAGGGCGGAAGCTCTGCCTGCGCTCGATCGTGCTGGCAGAATGGGGGGCATACCCCTTTTCGCTGATCTTAAACACTTTCCGGGATAGCTGGCCGTTGGCCTTTCGGTAATACAGGCCGTATTCCAGGCGTACCGTCGCGGGCGCTGATCCACTATTTTCCAGGTCAAAGGCAAATGCCAGGGCCTCGCCTATCCTGACTTCGGGTGAGAGGATGCGGAAATTTTTCGCGCTGATATGTTCCAGTTCGCTGTATCCGAACAGCTCCATGGCTTCCGTGCGGCCTTGTTTGAGCAGGGTGCGGCAGGCGTGTTTAACCACCCAGTCCGTTTCAGGGCTTTGCCCGATCCACGACCGGAAAATGGACAGCGCAATACCGGGGTTGTCCTTTGAAATGTCGTTGAGGTTGTTGGCCACACTGCGCCGGACGTACTCCGAAGGGTCGTCCTTCAGGTTTTCCAGAATGGGCAGAATAGGGGTGGGGTCCTGTTTCAGCGGCGGTAACGCCATGGCCCAGGGCAGGCGCGGCCGGCACCCTTCGCTCGACAGGCGGCGGACGTGCTGGTCTTCGTGCTCCGACCAGGCCCGCATCTGGCCCAGCATCTTATCACCATATTTCAGGATGAAAGGCCGCACGGCAAACTCGCAACTGGCAAAATGCGTAACCTGCTCCATGGCGGCTACAGCGCTGTCGTAATGCTCCAGGCCGAAGTTTTCGATATAATCCGGAAAGAACATGCAGGCAAAGCCGAAGTTCTTCATCTTTTTTTCGCGCAACAGCGCAATGGCCTTCAGCATGGCCGGCACCGCTTCGGGAAAAGGCCGGGGAAGGAAATGGTGGAGCACCCTGCTGGTGTGGCGCATCCTGTCTTTTAGCTCCAGGCCGGCCCACGCCTCGTCGAAGACCAGCCGGGTGAAGCGCTGGCCGTCAAAGCCGGGGATCACCTCCTGCATCACTTCGACGAAGTGGGCGTAGAATTCCGGGGAGTAAACGTCTTTGAGCAGGGTACTCATCGTTTGCAGTATTAATCGGCGGTGCGTATAGTCGTCCACTCCTGTATCCAGCAAGGAACGAAGTAGCGGTCGCCGGCCTTGAGGTTGCGGATGAAGACGTCTTCCCTGTTAGGCATGTACTGGCTGTAGCGGCCGATCCACTTGTTGGCCTCGGCAGCAGCGCTGGGGTCGACAGCTTTGGCGCGGTTCCACATATCGATGGCGGGCCAGGTGACGATCTGGCTGTCCCAGCCGGTGCCCGGCCCGCAGAGCGGCCCGCTGGAAGCATAGAGGCGGGCGATGAGCAGGTAAGGCTCACCCCAGCCTCCACGGATGTCGGCAGCGCGTAGCGCCCACTGGCGTGCACGCGGGAAATTGCGCAGGTGTACCTGGTATATCTTGGCGATCGTCAGAGCATAGTTGGCTTTTTTGGCGTTGTCCTGCTCCGCCTCGATGGCCTTCTCAAAGGCATCGATCGATTCGCTGTACTTGGCGTCCTTCAATAGCTGGTAGGCGATCTCCGAAGGGCCAGGCTCGGGGCGGCAGTTCTGGTTGCCGATGCGGATCAAATCGCGGAATTTTTCTTCCGATTCCGGGCAGCCGCCCCATTTCAGCCGGCTGTATACCTCGCGCACGATGTCGCAATCTTCCTGGTTTTCCAGGAACTCGGGGTAGTATTTGTCCATGTAATAACTGCAGGGGTAAAAGCCTTCCACCGTCTCGAAGTACTCCAGGCGTACCGGCGCGTATCCGGCAATGATATTCCAGCGCTCGCAGGCCTTGCCCTTGCACTCCTTCAGCCCTTTAGCTATGATGTCACGTATGATGTTTTGGTATTTAAAGGCTTCCTCTTTGCTGATGTCGCCCGATCCGTAAAGGTCCGTCAGCAGGGCGGAAAAGGGGTTGATCACAAAATCGTGGGTTTTCAGCCCGTCTGTGTCGATCGACTGCCTGAACAACTCGTAGGCCTTTTTGGGGGCCGACCGCTGGGGGTATTTGTAATACAGGTCGAAGGCCTTCAGGCCTGCGATGTAGCCCCCTTCGGGATAACAACGGCCGATCTCGTCGTAGATCATGAAGATCGTATCGATGTACGCCTCATTTTGCAGGGAATCCGTAGACTGTGAGATGAAGTATTCGTAGAAACGGATGCCGTCGGCATAGACCGTATTGCGTTGGCCGTCGGCGGCCGGAGCAACGGCGTAGACCTTCTTCCAAAGGGCAAATGCCCGGTTCCAGTCGTTGACTTTCAGGAAATCGCGATACAGGACGTAGTTGTCGGAGGCTTCGTCCGGAAAGGGGGCATCGCTGAATTTCGGGCAGGGGCTGAGTTTTATATCCTCCGCCGGCGGCGGTGGCGCTGGTTGTTCGGGCTGCTCGATCTTGGCCGTTTCCTCGGTGGTTTTGGGCGTACAGGCGCCGAGCAATAAGAGCACGAAGGTTGTGAGCAGCAGGTTTGTGGTTTTCATTGCACTATACTTTGTGGTTGATCGTTTCGCAGTTTACCTGAGAATAGAAAGGGTGCCCGTTTTCACAGATTCCTGGCCATCGCAGCGCAATTGGATGACGTATTTCATCACGCCGGGGTTGACGGCCTGGCCGCGGTAGCTCCCGTCCCAGCGCTGAAAGGGGTCGGTAGTCGAAAAGACCTTGTTGCCCCAGCGGTCGTAGATGTCAAAAGAAACCAGCTCATCGACGGCATAAGGGTTGCTGATGCCGAAATCCTCGTTGAGGCCGTCGCCGTTGGGGGTGAAGGCCGTGGGCAGGAAGATGGCGTTGCAATCCAGGTCGTTGGGGTCGATCACATTCAGCAGGATGGAATCGCGCGCGATGCAGGTGGCAACGGTGTCCCACATAGAGACCTTGTAAAGGATCTCTCCTTTTTCCACCGGCGTGATGGTAGGCTCCGCCATACTGGGGTCGGAGACGCCCGACACGGGGTTCCACGTGAAGCTGGTGGCGCAGGTATTGGGTATCGAAATGTCGACGGAATTGCCGAGGAATACGTTGAGCACCTGGCTTGTCCGTTCTATCAGGTCGGGTTTGAAATAGAGCTCCCGGATGTCTTTTTCGCTCAGCGCGCGGTTGTAGATGCGCAGGTCGTCGATCAGGCCGTTGAAGGGTTTCTCTGCGGGCCCTTTGCAGTCGCTGTTACCGATGGTGAGGTCGCCGTCGTTGAACACGTCGAGGCGGTTGGCAGTGCTGCGCACCTGTACCAGTTCACCATTGATGAAAAGGCGTACGCGGCCGCTTTCGCGCACGACAGCGATGTGCTGCCAGCAGGCCGTATTGTCCAGCGTGTGGGCCAGGCCTACCGATTTGTCGACGGTTTCCAGAAAGACTACGTTAACGGTGCGGGAGCCCGGTACGTAGCGGATGTAAAACTCATTGCCTCCAAAGCAGTTGGGGCTGCGTTTGGAGAGGACGTACTGCGTGCCATCCCCCCCGGCGGGCTTGATATAAAGGCTGACGGTGATATCTTCGTCGTCAAACTCGCCATTGACCGGGCCGCCCAGGATGACGACTTCGTCGCTCTGCCCATTCAGGCGCAGGGCATTGCCGTAAGCGCCGCAGGAAAAATAGGGGTTGCCGGCCGGTGTACCGGTGTTTGCCGTATTCCCCGTCGCATCGCGGTAAGTGGAGTCGAGCGGGTAATAGGCCACCAGGCCAATGGTCGTCTGCGCGGAAATGGTTACGGCCAGGCCGAAGAAAGCGATTAGTAGGAAAAATCTCATGCTGCTTGTACGCTTTTGAAACGATTTTTTGGTATTCCAAGACATTAACGCCCCCGCCGAGCTATTATTTTTTCTGCGCGGCTACCTCTGGGTGTATGGGTATGTACGTGTATGAGAGTGTGGGCCTCGCGGTGAGCGAGTGGCGGCAGGGTACAGGTTGTAAGCCCTGCTATCCTGTCAACCGAAAAGGCCGTCCAGCCCGTCAAGGCCGGGAGGGAGCATGTCTTTCAAAGCATTCTGAGCTTCTTCTGCTTCTTTGGCTGCGGCCTTTTCCAGGGCGTGGTTGATGGCTGCGATGAGCAGGTCTTCGACCATCTCCTGGTCTTCCCAGTCGAGTTTGGACTTGTCAAAGGCAATGTTGACGATCTCGCGGTTGGCATTGGCCTTCACCCGCACTGCACCGTCGCCCGACTCGGCTTCGATGGTGATGCCGGCGAGCTTCTGCCGCATGGCCTTCTGGCGCTCCTGCATGTCTCCGAACATATCTCCGAACATGGTGGTGGTTTTTGGTACGAAAGAAAAGGGATCAGGAGGGCAAAGGTAAGGCTTTTCAAACTGCCCGGAAAGATAAGTTACCGGTTTCGTCGACAATTGCTCCGGGCCGGGAACAGGCCGGCCGGCAAAAAAAGGCCCCAAAGGCCGAAACCCCGGGGCGTTGGATTCATTCGTCTAGCAAAGTTGTTGGGTAGAGGCCGCAGCTTGTAGCATCACAGCGTTTCAGGAAGAGGGCCGGGCTACAAGTTATACCCGTTCGCTTCGATGAGCACCTCCGCTACCTTGCGGCGTTCTGCTTTGACGTTCACGGCAGGATATTTGGTGAAGCGTTTCAGGCCCATGAGCATCGTGCGCAGCAGGTCACCTTCTGCGAAAGATGCCAGGGCGTCGGAGCCGTTCTTCAGCATCCGTGCGTTGACGTCGTGCAGGAAAACGCGTAGTATGGCGTCGTACACATCCTGGTTAATGCTTTTGTCGAGGCCGGCCAGTTTTTCCACGCGTAGCAGCAGCGACTCGGCCACAAGGGTGTCGAGCATCATATCTGCAATGTTCATCACCACCTCCTGCTCTTCCTTGAGGTTGAGCTGGCCATCCAGCTGCATCTTGGCGGCAGCGCCGGCCACCAGAAGCACGGCTTTCTTGAAATCCTTTATGGCCTTTTGTTCGTCCCCGTAGGGGCCCTCTGGTTTATCGAAAGCGGGCATGGATACCAATTCCTTTTGTACGGCCCATGCCGGGCCGGTGAGGTCGATGGCGCCTTTCATGGCCCGGCGCAGCAACATATCGACCGACAGCAGGCGGTTGATCTCGTTGGTGCCCTCGTAGATGCGGTTGATGCGGGCATCGCGGTAGGCACGGGCCGCAGGCGCCTCCTCCGAATACCCCATGCCACCGTAGATCTGTACCAGCTCGTCGACGACGTAGTCGAGGGCCTCGGACCCGGCCACTTTCAGCAGCGCGCATTCGATAGCATATTCTTCGGCGGCCTGTAGCTTTGATTCGGCAAAACCGGCCCCCTGGGCCCTGAGTGCCTTGTTGGCTCCCTGCATCATGTTGGATACGCGATACATGGCGCTCTCTACGGCGAAGACCCGGATGGCCTGCTCCGCCATCTTGTACTGAATGGCCCCGAAACTGGAGATGGGCTGCTTGAACTGTATGCGCTCGTTGGCATAACGGACACTCATGCTGACCCGGTCTTTAGCGCCGCCGATAGACAGGGCGCACAGTTTAAAGCGGCCGATGTTCAGCACATTGAATGCGATGAGGTGCCCCTTGCCGATCTCGCCCAGTACGTTCTCCTTCGGCACGTGAACGTTCTCGAAGAACACCTGCCGGGTGGAAGAACCGTGAATGCCCAGTTTATTTTCTTCTGCGCCTAGTGAGAGGCCTTCGCTGTCGCGATCTACGATAAAACCGGTGAACTGATTGCCGCCCACCTGTGCGAAAACGATAAACATATCGGCGAACCCCGCATTGGAGATCCACATCTTTTGGCCGTTGATAATGTAGTACTGCCCGTCCGGAGAGAGGTCAGCCCGGGTTTTTGCCGCCAGGGCGTCGGAGCCGGAACCTGGCTCGGTGAGGCAGTAGGCAGCCTTCAGCTCGCCGCTGATGAGGCGGGTGAGGTATTTCTGTTTCTGCGATTCAGTACCGTAGTATAGCAATGGCAGCATGCCAATGCCGATCTGCACGGCATAAGATACCGTGAAGGCGCCGGCAGGCCCGAAAACGTCACTGATGAGCGTATTGGTGTTCGTGTCCAGTTCCAGGCCACCGTAGGCTTCGGGCATGTGAGCGCCGAGCAGGCCTAGTTCGGCCATTTGCTCCAGCAGGCGGCCGGCCAGGCCTTCTTCCTTCTTCTCCAGCCTGTCGAGTACGGGCAGAAGTTCATTGTTCAGGAAATCGCGTACCGTATCGGCGATCATCAGCTGCTCTTCGTTAGCCTCTTCAGGGATAAAAGTGTCTTCCGGTGTGGAATCCTGTATCAGGAAGGCACCGCCTTTAAGGATATCGGGATGGGCGAGCGTGTCTTGCATCTTCCGGGCGTTTTTAGCAATCGAATAATAAAATAGCGAATTTTCGCTACAATTTAAGGGGTTTTGGCTGTATTGTAAAGAGTAGGGTTGGATTTTTTGCGAATTTTCGCTGAATTGTACCGCCGATCTTCTAACCGGCGGCATGCTTGACAAAAATCACCTTCTTTTTTAGAACCCGTCATTGAATTATTCGAGTGCTGCGGCTACCTTAAGCGATTGCCGCAAAGTGGCCCCTGAAAAAATGAAAACGGTTTTACGCCAGCCTTTTACGCCTGGATCGTAACCCCAAGCTAAATCACTATCCATGGATGATAAGATCAAGATCGTCTCCGTCACACCCGATAATGTTGATACCTATGGCCTTTTCTGTGTAAAGAACAAAAAGAGCCCGGGTTACGCCAGCAAGCTCAGATGGTTTATCCAGGAATACCCGCACGGCCTGCGGCTGAAGTTACTCCAGGACGAAGCGGGCCGCCAGCTGGGATTTATAGAGTACACCACAGCCGAGCATGCCTGGCGCCCGATAGAGGCGCCCGGCCATCTGTTCATCCACTGCATGTTCGTATACAGGAACGAAGACAAGGGCAAGGGACTGGCCTCCCGCCTCATTCAGGACTGCCTGGAGGACGCGCGCTCATCGGGCAAAGCCGGTGTTGTGGCGATGAGCAGCGACGGCGCCTGGATCACCAGCCGGCACATTTTCCTGAAAAATGGGTTCCGCCAGGCCGGCAATCAGGGGCGCTTCGAGCTGATGCACTACCCTCTGTCCGAAGGGGCACTCCCGAAATTCAGGGATTGGCGGAGCAGGCAGGAAGGCTATCAGGGCTGGCACCTCCTGTATGCCAACCAGTGCCCATGGCACCAGAAGTGTGTGGATGAGCTGCAGCACTATGCCAACGAAGTGGGGATCAGTTTGAAAGTGTCTGAAATATCGGATGCCGCTGCTGCCCAGTCGGCGCCTTCGGGTTTCGGCGTGTTCGCGCTGATCAAAGACGGGCAGTTGCTGGAAGGCCACTATATCAGTAAAACAAGGTTCCGGAATATCGTCAAATCGACTGAGGGGATAGCCCCGTAAGGCCTCCAAACAAGATCTTATGCAACGGGTTTCATAGACTGCTTTATATAACGCGTAAAGTAAAACGAGATATGAACCAGGAATTTAAAGATAGAGTAGCTCAGTTCATGGCCTGCCGCCGGATTGCCGTGGCGGGTTATTCCAGCCAGGGCGGCCAGCCCGCCAATGGCATTTACGAGCGCCTGAAGGACAACGGCTATGAGGTGTTTGCCGTCAACCCCAAGGCTGAAGCGGTACAAGGAGTACCTTGCTTCCCCAGCCTGTCGGTTATTCCCGGCGGCGTGGAGGCCGTAGCGATATGCACCCCGCCTCAGGCGACTATGGGGGTTCTGGAAGAGTGCGCGGCCCTGGGGATAGAACATGCCTGGATACACCGCAGTGTCGACCAGGGTAGTTATGTGGAAGGAGCAGAGGATTATGCCGACGAACACGGCATTAAGCTCATCCCCGCCGGCTGCCCGCTGATGTTCGTCGCACCGGATTTTGCCCACCGCTGCATGAAATGGTTCTTTAGCTGGCGGGGGCTGCTGGAGGCGGAAGCGGTTTCCTGAAATGCGCGAACCTATTCCGGGAATAACCCTTTGTCGAGCCCGGGAATAACCTTGAGGGCATTCTTATAATAGAGCTTCTTGAGTATCTCATCCGGCAGCCCGAGCCCGTACATGCGCCAGAAGGCGTGGTAGCGTTTGTAGTAGGGGAAATACTCATCTTCGGTTTCGAGCACGCGGAAATAGGTGTGGTATTCTTCGGGCTTGTAGGCATCTTTACCGAAGAGCACGCGGTCCTGGTATTTGGTGAAAAATTTCAGCGCCTGCCGGGGCTGGCGGCCCAGTTCGGCGATGATGGCGCCGCATTCCACATACATGTTGGGCATTTCGTCCAGCAGTTGCCCCAGTTTTTCCAGGTCGTTGGCATACCAGCCGAAGTGGGCGTTGATGAATGTCGTGTTGGGGTGTTTCCTGAAAATGTCGTGCTGCTCGGCGATGATAGTATCCCATGGGGCGGGGTCGTCGCTTTCCCTTTTACGGCCGGGGCGGAGTTTGAGCTCCAGCCAGCGCTCGTTGTTCTCGTCCATGGGGTCCCAGAAGGATTTGGGGTCGGCAGCGTGGATGATTACGGGGATGCCCAGCTCGCCGCATTTATCCCAAACCGGGCCCAGCCTGGGGTCGTTGATCCGGATGCGATTGCCGGAAGAGTCCGTGTTCATCATGCCCTGGCTCTTGTATATCTTAAGCCCGCGCGCTCCAATACTGACATCGTACTCCAATTGCTGCAGGGTGCTTTCCAACCAGTCGGGGTCGTCAATGCTTCGCCATTCGATATTCGTGAACAGAGCGACCCGGTTTTCATAACCGTATTTTTTGATATTGTCCACCATGGCCTTCAGCGCCGGCCCACCCCGTCCGCTGAGGTTGACGATGATGCCCATATTGAGGCTGTCCATCTCGCGGATGAGCTGATCGAGGTCCTGTTCCGCCATGCGCCAGTGGTGGCTATGTACATCGATAAAGGGGAAGCGGGCATGCGATAGTGGGTGTTCCGGCACCACGAGGGTTGAAGGCGGGTCGTACTTTTCAAAATCCATGTGCAGGGAAGTGTCCACTTCCATACGGCCCTGGGCCAGGGCGAAGAAAGGCAGCAGCAGGGCTAGCCCGGTGTAGTATTTTTTCATGCGCTCAGGTGAATTTTAGGAATCCTCAAAAAATAAGTCGCCGGTTTCGGTGGCCACGCGCAGGCCGAAAGCCACTGGAATGGCTGGAGGACAAACCTATTTACCGAAATGCAAAGCGGCGACTTATTTTTTGAACATTACTTCGATGTTGCTAATGTACGACATTTTACCGGAACGGTACGGACAGCCCAAGCAAAGGGAGTGGGTACAGGTCGGCGCCGAAAAAGGGGGTCTTGTCTACGACTACCATCATGGCAAAATCCCAGCTGGCCTTCCGCCCGATCAGCCGTGCGCCCAGGGTATACAGAGACCCCTCGAGCGGGTCGGCGATCCAGTTGTCGGTGGCCAGGGCAAAGCGGCGGGTGAAGCGGTACTGCGCGCCGAGTACGTATATAGGCGCCGGCTGAAATTCGCCGTCTTCATGGGCATAGGCCAGCCCCGCGGAGAGGTACCTGTCGGGCGTGCCATAGGTTAGCGCAGCGTAGTAACAACTGAAATCGAAGGTGCTGGGGCCGTATTCGGACAGGTGGCTCACGATGGCGCCCACCCCCAGGTTCAATTTATCGCCATCTATCGGTAGCGTGAATTTTGGGTATAGCGCGATACTGGGAAACTCCGACGCCCCGCCAACTAATGAGGCGAATTCCATGCCCACACCCATGGAAAAGTTATCGGTGAAGCCATAGAACACCTGGTTGACGAACAACATGAAATTCTGGTAGTACCCTTCTCCCTTGCGCGGTGCAAAACCCGTTACGGGGCTGTAGATCATACGTCCGTCGGCACGGGCGGGAAACCAGTAACCCTCGTTGCCCGAGCCATTGGCGCTTGCCTGAAAATATTCCACTGACCTGGCCTGCGCGCGGGGGATATTCAGTTTCCCCAGGCTTTTGCTTTCGATGATGATGTAGTCTTTGTCTTCCGACAAGACCAGCCCTGTTAGCCGGGTGCCGTCGAGCATGATGATCTCGACGGAGCGGCCGCCTTCTTCCTGGGCTGCCAGCGTAGCGCAAAATAGTAGGTTCAGTATCAGGCAGAGAGCCAGGCTTGGTCTTTTCATCGTTTGTCTTTATGAAGGTAAGATAGGGTAAATCTAAACAAAGGACGAAGCCCTGAGCCTCAACGTTTGGCAGCTACCGGTTTTCCGTTGATGTAGGCCCGCTCTACGAGGTCGGCGCCGAATGCATAGGGCAGGTAAGCAATGGAGGGCATGGGCCGGGTGATGAAAAAGCTGGCCGCTTTGCCTACGGCAATAGAGCCGTGTGTCGCTTCCTGTTCCATCGCCCGGGCGCCGTTCAGCGTCGCGGCGTTGATGGCCTCCTCAGGAAGCATCCTGCATTTGATGCAGGCCAGGGAAAGGACGAACTGCATGCGCCCCGACGGCGTAGTGCCCGGGTTGTAATCGGTGGCCAAGGCCACCGGAAGCCCGGCGTCGATCAGTCGGCGTGCCGGCTGATAATGGCCGCCGATGAAAAAAGGCGCGGAGGGTAACAGTGTAGGCATGGTATTGCTCCCCAGCAGGCATTGCACCTCTTCGTCGTTAACCACTTCCAGATGGTCGACGGAAATGGCGCCGCCGGCTACGCAGGCCTGGATGCCGCCCAAGCAGTTGAACTGGTTGGTGTGCACCTTGGCCTTGAGGCCGTAGCGGGCTCCCGCCTCGATGAGCCTGGCTGTCTCATCTACCGAAAAGAAGCCCTTTTCGCAGAACGCATCGATGTAGTCGGCGAGCCCTTCTTCCGCGATGCGGGGCAGCATCTCATCGATGATGAGCCGGATATACCCCTCCCGGTTGTCGCGGTATTCCGGCGGCAGAGCGTGTGCGCCCAGAAAGGTGGCCTTGGCCGGCATATCCGTAAGGGTTTTCAGTTTCTGAATGACGCGCAACATCTTCAGTTCGCTATCCACCGTCAGGCCGTAGCCGCTTTTGATCTCCACGGCGCCGGTGCCATAGCGCTGTATCTCCTGTAGGCGTTCGTAGGCAGCCTGCAACAGCTCCTCTTCCGGGGTTTCCCGCAGCCTGCGGGCGGAATTCAGGATGCCGCCGCCCTGGCGGGCGATCTCCTCATAGCTGAGCCCTTTGATGCGGCCCACGAACTCGGCTTCCCGGCTGGCGGCAAAAACGAGGTGGGTGTGGGAGTCGCACCAGCTGGGAAAAACCATCCGGCCATTGGCCTGCGTTACTTCATCGGCCCTCTCCGGGCACTCCGCCATGGGGCCGAATGCGATGATGCGGCCGTTTTCGGCGAGCAGGTAAGCGTTTTCCAGTACGGGCAGTTCCTGCATTGCTGCCCCTGCAACGTAAGGGCGGGGCGTTTGTTCTACCTGTACGAGCGTTCCGATATTGCGTATCAGCAGGCTGGGCATAGGATGGTATTTGGTATTAGCAGCGTAAAATTAGGCAAACCATCCGGCCCTGCAACCCTATTCGTTCACCTCTTTTACGAAACCATTGACGCCTTTTTGTTCCAGCTGGTACAGGAAAGCCTGGGCATCTTCCCTTTGGCCGAACCTGCCGAGATAGATCCGGTAGACGATCTGCCCTGCGCTCGAGTCGGGGGCCAGGTGCACGTCCTCTCCGGATTGACGTTCCAGTTTCGTGCTTTCCCGGACGGCATTTTCATAAGAGCTGAACAGGCCGGCCTGTATGGAAAAAAATACGGGCTGATGGCGGGTATCATACGGCCCGGTTTGCGCCGATGTTGCCGGGGTGGGCTCCGGCGCCTGAAGCGCCACGGGGCGTGCGGCGGGAACATCGGGAACCAGGGCTGGCCGTGAGAGCCGCAATACGGGCCGTGGGCTCGACAGTAAGCCATCCTCCGTGCCGGCGCTCAAAGAGGCCTGGCGGTTGGCCGGCAGGTCATAAGCCTGCAGTTGTTCGAGCAGCTCCTCGGCCTCCATAGCGCCTTCGTGCCGCCCCAGCAGCTGGCCGCGGGAATTGAAGGCCAGGATGGTGGGAAGTTTTTTAATGTCGTATTGTTGTTGCAGGGCCCGCCCTTCGATCGCATCGACATCGGCGCGCAGGCCGAGGTAGGTTTCATCGAGATATGCCGCTAATACAGGGTCGGCAAAGGTGTGCTGTTCCATCCATTGACAGGGCATACACCAGCCGGCGGCAAAGTGCACGAACAGCAGTTTACCTTCCTGCGCCGCTTGCTGGCGTGCTTCGGGAAGGGTGGATTGCAGAAAAGTGACTGTCTGGGTGGTTTTGGAGAACAGGATGAGGGGCAGTAACAGTACCGCCAGGAACGTCAGAATTTTCATGGGATTAGCGGTTTTTGGATGATGTTCTGCTTCTTTTACGAAATTGCCTCCAAAAAGTTATATAAGAGAGAATAATATTTGAATTAGGTGAGAACTTGTTCTTTTAACACAAGAGGTATAGGCAGGGAAGTGGCCTAATCCGAAAAATGAATCTAAATAATAAGCTCTAAGGCTTATTTATGGCAATGGCACTTGATAAAGTCGAGCAGGGCCTGATGGTTGTGGAGCAGTTCCTGAGCCGCTTCGTACAATTCTTCGAATTTCAGGACGGCGATGTGCAACTCTCGGTTGGCATGGAGGTCTTCTATAGTGCGGGCCCGGAAATGGAAACAGGTATGGATGCTGCGCACGACTTCCCTCAGGTCCTCGGCGCGGTGGATGTATTGTTGAAGCAATTCGAGGTCGCTGGCTGAAAACTGCTGAAAAGCTTCGCTGGCTTCGTTGAGCACATGGCCGTTACCAAGGTCTTTCTGGGTAAGGTCGATGATGGAGACCTGAAAGAGGTTGGATAACTTGAGCAGGTTACAGATCTTGGGTTCGGCAGTGCCGTTCTCGTAGGAAGCGATGTTGCCCCGGTTGAGGCCTACGCGGGTGGCCAGCTCTTCCTGGCTCATCTTCAGGCGCTTTCGCAGCAGGCGAAGGTTCTGCTGTAAGTAAATGGGCGTAGGGTATTGTTGGCTCAAATCCATGCTATATCCTGCTTTTTCAACAAGTTTTTTCGATCAACCGGGGGCGAATCCCGACGAATGCAATTAAAATAATTACAATTGAAGCCCGGCTTAGTTTAGGAGTGTTAAAGTTTTTAACGTTTTTTTTTAGAAATGCCATTTAAGTGTCAAAACGGCTACACTGGGCTCAGATTATGCTTCCGCGAGGGAAATTTTATTTGCAAAAATGATGTTCAAACTGTAGATTTGTAAATAATAATTACAAAGGAATTATCCTTGCAATCTTTAAAATCACCTGCTATGCTATATGCCGTTCAAGATCAAATTCAGGAACAACTGGATGCGATCAGTAGTTCACTTCGGGCTTTTTCCCTAAAACTTACGGGTAACGCCGTAGATGCGGAGGACCTGTATCAGGATACGGCCCTGAGGATCATTACCAATGCTGACAAATACCGGCAAGGCACCAATTTTAAGGCCTGGGCCGTGACCATCATGCGCAACATCTTCATCAACAACTACCGGAAGAAAGTGCGCCGCAATATGATCATTGACCAGACCCCCAATAATTACTACATCAACTCCAGCGATAAATCTGTTGACAACGACGGGGAGAATAACGTCGCTTACAACGAGCTGATGAAAATGGTGGATGCCTTGCCCGACGACTTTCGCCAGCCGTTCATGATGGCTTTCGAAGGTTTCAAGTACGACGAGATCGCAGAGGAACTGGGCTCTCCCCTCGGCACGATCAAAAGCCGGATCTTCTTCGCCCGGAAGAAACTGCAGAAGATGTACGAGGATTCCCTCCGGGAGCGTCGGGCATAAGATTTTTTAAGTAGCAACTTGCCCTATAAAAAAGGCTGGCCGGCATACCGCCGGCCAGCCTTTTTCGTTATTCTCGGAATGAAGCGGACAGCATTTCACCATATTTCAGGATTATGTATATTTAACCGATAGTAGGCATACATACTACAGGCATGCCTGCTAGCGCGCACCATTCACCTAAACCAACGATATGAGCAAACTGACCGTAAGAAGCGGGAAAAGCGAGCTGGCCCTGAAAAAGAGTCAGTCGCTGGTAGGCCTGAAAACGGCTTCCGAAGAACCAGCAGAACAAAAAGGCTTCGTCGAAACCGAACTGCACAAGAACCTGGGGGGATTTCAGATCGTAACCCTCAAAAAAGACGGAGAAGATATCGACGCCAAGCTCGATGAGGTGCGGCAGGATGATGACGTCGAGGTCGGCACCCACGTCTATTTTGCCGAAGGCAGCAATAAACCCCTGGTGGCCACAGGCGAGATCTTTATCACCTTTGCGGAAGGGGTCAGCGAGAGCGAGCAGCGCATCGTGCTGGACGAGTACAAACTGGAGCTGGTGGAGCGCCGTAGCCCCGATCGCGTCATCGCCCGCGTAACGCCCCTGTCGCCCAACCCCCTCAAAGTGGCCAACGCGCTGCAGCAGGTGTCCCTCGTAAAGCTGGCGGAACCCGACCTCGACACCTTACTCGACGAATACGCCTTTAGCATACCTGCCGACGATATGGTCGGGCAGGAATGGCACCTGCAGAACTCGGGCAGCTTGCCCGGCGTTACCTACCGCATTCGTGCCGGCGCCGACGCCAAGGTGGTGGATGCCTGGAAACGCCTCGATGGACTGGGCTCGGAGCGGGTTGTCGTAGCACTCATCGATAACGGCTTCGACCTCAACCATCCTGACCTGCGCACCAAAGTCATCCGCCCGTTCGACATCTGGAACCAATCGCCCAACATCTCCATGGGCGACTCCCGTTTTACCCACGGAACGCCCTGTGCCAGCGTGGCCGTCGCCGTAGCCAACGGCCGCGGCATGGTAGGGGCGGCGCCCAATGCACTCTTTATGCCCGTGAGCGGCACTTCTTTCAGCAACCGCGCTACCGAGCAGATGTTCGATTATTGCGTGGAGAACGGAGCGGATATCATTAGTTGTAGCTGGGGCACCACCGATGCCAACTTCAGCCTGGGTTCGGTCAAGGAAGAAGCTATTGCGCGCGCTGCACGCAACGGGCGCAACGGCAAAGGCTGCGTCATACTTTTCGCTACCGGGAATGACGACCTCGACTTTGTCAACTTTTATGCCGCCCACCCCGATGTGATCGCAGTAGGTGCGTCTACCAGCCAGGACGCCTATGCCAGCTATTCCAATCGCGGACGTGAAGTCTCCATTTGTGCGCCTTCCAACGGCGACTGGCCCATACTGGCCGCCCGTGCGTCGTGGGATGAAGGCCTCTCCTGGGAAACCGGTGTTTTTAAGTTCTATCGCGATGGCCGCGACCGCGGGGCACAGTACAAGCACTTCGGCGGCACATCGAGTTCTACGCCCCTGGTAGCGGGTATCTGCGCGCTCATCTTGTCGGCCAATCCCGATCTTACCGCCCGTGAGGTCAAGGAGATCCTGCAATCAACAGCCGATAAGATCGGCAGCCCTTCAGAATACACCAACGGGCATTCCGTCAAATACGGCTATGGCCGCGTCAATGCGGATAAGGCCGTAGCGGAAGCCATCCGCCGTCGCGATAAGGATAAGGTTACACCAACACCGGCGGAGGTGGAGGAGCCCGTGGCCAGTGGCCAGGGCCTGTTCCGGTTTACGGTAGAACGCCAGCCTTCAAAAGGCTGGGGTGTGCAGGCCGGCGTTTATGCCGAATACGGCAACGTATTGATCCAGGCCGAAAAATTTCAGCGGCAGTTCTCTGGTTATCCGGTTATCGTGAACATCAATGAGCTGGGCGGCAAAACGGTCTATAAGATAATACTCGGCGCCTTCGATACCGTCGACGAGGCCAAAAAACTGCAGGAGAAGGTCAAAGCGGCCGGTATTAGCTCTTTCCCTACCGACCTGTCAAAGTTGGGATAACCTTATACCTGGCGCCCCTGCTACGGGGGGCTGTTCAAAGTTGCAGGTTTCACGTTTAAAGTGGGCCTGGATATCAAAGGATTGCGACGGCAGCGACACACTTGATTGAACTATCCCTGCTACGGCTTGCTGAGCACTGCCCAGTAAAACGTGGCCCATTGGGTAAAGTAGTGTTCCTCTACTGCCCGGAAACCGTGTTCTTTGAGCAGCCTGTCGGTAGCCCTGTTGAGGTTGCATCCTTCGGCAAGCCGCTTCCATATAGGGTTAATCGCGTTTTGCAGCCATCGGGCCGATGGCCTTTCGTCGTGGATGTGCTCCATGACGAGCAGTTGCCCGCCCGGCTTCAGCCAGCTGCTCATCAGCCTGATGGCGGCTTCCAGGTCGGGGATCGTACAAAGGACCAGCGTAGTGACGATGAAGTCGTACCCTCCGGCCGGCCTGGCCTGCGCCACTTCGGCATCGCCGATGCCTGCCTGCATCAGCCGGATACTGGCTTCAAATGGGCCAGCTTTGCTGGCGTAGTTCAGCATGGCGGCGGAAGGTTCGATAGCTAGCACTTCTGCCTCCTGTGGGTATAGCGGAAGGTTGATGCCGGTGCCGGCGCCGACCTCCAGCACCTTGCCTTTGGCCCGCTGCAGTAGTTTCCTCCTTTTCTCAAGCAAGTAACCCTGCTCGGGGCCGTGCATGATGGGGTTGTACAAATGCGCAAAAAGGCGTGCGTACAACGTATCGGGTGAAGCCTGGTTGGTGTGCCTGCTGTCGTTTTTCACTGCGGTAGTATGTCAGAACTGTTGTGATAAGATGCCGGAGGTGGTTTACCAGGTGCCCGTCGAGAACCAGTCGTTTCCGCGCTTTTCCTGTTCGCGGCGGCGTTCTTCCCTGGTCTTTTCGAAGGTATCGGGGCTGAGGAAAGGGCGCTTTTCCTGTTCCGGCTCCTCCTCCCAGGAATAAGTTGTTTTTGTCTCATCGTTCTCCCGGTTGTTTTTGTACCAAAAAGCGGTGAAGATGCCTGCCAGGGCGCCCAGGAGGTGCCCGTCCCAGGAGATATTGGGGTCCTCCTGGATGGGTAGGATGCCCATGAACATGCTGCCGTAATAAAAGAGCACGATAAGGGCCAGAATAATGGATTTGAGGTTGCGCCTGAAGATGCCGGTCCAGAAAATAAAAGCGACCAGCCCGTAGATCACACCGCTGGCGCCGATGTGTACGGCAGTACGACTGACACCTGTGCTGCTGATCTCGTCGCGTGCGAACAGCCACATGGCCAGGCCGGTTAGCAGGTAGATCATGATGAAACTACGGGCAGCTATGCGCCGGTAAAAAAAGAAGAGTATGATAGTGAGGAAAAAAAGCGGCGGGGTGTTGGCCAGCAGATGAGGCCAGCCAGAGTGGAGCAGGGGTGCGAAGAGGATACCCCGCAGGCCGGCCGCCTCTCTGGGGAGAATACCATAGTCGCCCAGCCCGATACCAGTAACAGCTTGAAACAGCTGGATCAGCCAGAGCACTGCAACGAAATAAAAAGCGGCCAGCAGGCTCTCCCGGAATTTTTGCGTGATGGTCATTTTGCTGCTTTAGGGACAATCAAACAAGCTCATAAAGCCTGTCAAGGCGTACGAGGCATATAATTCAAACACCGCCAGCAGCATTCGGTTGAGTTCTGGATTACAGGAATAGAGGTTGTCTCAGAAGTAAGCTTTGCGGTTAATTATTCTGCAGGTTTTCCTTATGCAGGCTCTTTTGAGACAGCCCCAATTCCCGGGACAGGGCATTACCCTTCGCTGGTCATGATGAGCATGGGCTGCATCTCGAAGCTGTGGTAGTAGGGGTGCAGCCGTTCGATGTCGTAGAATTTTTTCACATCCACCACTTTTTTCCTACTTGTCACGACGGTAATGGGCACGTTGTCATACCTGCCGTTCTTCAGCACGACGAGCCGGCCGTCCACCTTGTTGAGGATGAGGTCGAGCGCCAGGTTGCCGTAGGCCATGGGGATGATGGAATCGATGGCGTCGGGGTCGCCGCAGCGCACCATGTAGCCCAGTTTCTGGTTGATGATGTCGATCTTCTGCCCTTTGTTGTATTTTCGGGAGAGCTCTTTGATCTTAGCTGATACCATATCGCCGATACCGCCCAGTTTGGCATGGCCGTAGGCGTCTTTTTCCACGCCTTCGAACACCATATCGCCTCCGTGGAACATAGCGCCTTCGGAGATGAGCAGAATGGAGTATTTGCTGGGGTTGTCATTGCGGTCTTCGACCAGCACCTCGGTCAGGTGTTCGACGTCGAAAGGATGTTCGGGGATGACGCAGCGGTTGGCGGCGCCGGCCATAGTGGGCAGCATAGCAGTAAAGCCGGCGTAGCGGCCGAACACTTCGAGCACCATAATGCGTTCGTGGGAGCCGGCGGCAGTGCGCAGGCTGTTCGCCATGGAGATGGTGCGGGTGACGCAGGTGCTGAACCCGATGCAGTAGTCGGTGCCCGGCACGTCGTTATCCATCGTTTTGGGGATAGCCACCACTTTGATGCCTTTGCTGAAGAGGTGGACGCCATAGCTGAGCGTATCGTCGCCACCGATGGGGATAAGGTAATCAATGCCGAGCCATTCCAGGTTTTTCAGCACCTCAGGCGTGAGGTCGTTCATGTCTTCGCTGAACTGGTCCTTGAGGTGTTCCGGCACGGAGTTTTTGCTTACGTGGCTGGGGCGTGTACGCGAGGTGTGCAGGAAGGTGCCGCCGGTGCGGCCTGCACGGTTCACGATATCTTTGGTGAGGTATTGGAAGTTGTTGCTGTTATCCGCTTTTTTGTCGCGAATAATGTCAATAACGCCACCCCAGCCACGGCGCAGGCCGATGACATCGTATCCTTCCCGCAGGGCCCTGATGGTGATGGCCCGGATAGCGGGGTTCAGGCCCGGCACGTCACCGCCGCCGGTGAGGATGCCGATGGTGCCTTTTTTCTTATTTATGTTTGCCATAGTTTAGGTATATTTAGATATTATGGTAAATACTTGGGTTTTGCGCCCATAAAAATAGGCAACCAAATATAAGAAACCAAAGGCTTGGAGCAGCGCTGAAAGAGAAGAGAATAAAAAATTGGCGGATGATTTTGATCATTGGTAAAAAAAGGAGATTGTCCTTACATTTAACATCCGTCTATCGGATGATATTATATTCGTTAATTAAAACCAATCAATGATGTCTGCTATTGCCAATACAGCTTCCAAGATCGAATCGCTATTGGGCGAGGAGGCGGAATATTTGCTCGCGCACGAAAGCCAAACCATTTCCAAGGCGCATTTGCACCTCCCCGGCCCGGATTTTGTAGACCGCATTATGGTGGGTTCTGACCGCTCGCCCAACGTGTTGCGCAATATGCAGTTGTTGTTCAACACCGGCCGGCTGGGAGGTACGGGCTACGTCTCTATTCTACCCGTTGACCAGGGCATTGAACACACTGCCGGCGCTTCCTTTGCGCCCAATCCCGTCTATTTCGACCCTGAAAATATCGTCAAACTGGCTATTGAAGGCGGGTGTAATGCCGTGGCTTCCACGCTCGGCGTTCTCGGGTCCGTTTCCAGAAAATATGCCCACAAGATCCCCTTCCTGCTCAAGATCAACCACAACGAGTTGATGACTTACCCCAACAAATACGACCAGATCCTCTTTGCCAGCATCGAGCAGGCTTTCGATATGGGCGCTGTAGCTGTAGGAGCAACCATCTACTTCGGTTCCGATGAGAGCAGCCGCCAGATCATGGAAATATCCGAAGCTTTCCAGTATGCGCATGAGCTGGGTTTGGCAACGGTGCTTTGGGCCTATCTGCGCAACCCGGCATTCAGTGCCGACAAGGACTATCATCTTGCCGCCGACCTTACCGGGCAGGCCAACCACCTGGCTGCTACTATCCAAGCGGATATCGTCAAGCAAAAGCAGCCGGAAAACAACGGCGGCTTCAATGCGATCAAGTTTGCCAAGACCCACGCCAAGGTCTATTCCGAGCTGACGAGCGACCACCCCATCGACCTGACGCGTTATCAGGTGGCCAACTGTTACATGGGGCGTGCGGGCCTGATCAACTCTGGCGGTGCTTCGGGCAAAAACGACCTGGCACAGGCAGTGAAAACGGCCGTGATCAACAAACGCGCCGGTGGCATGGGGCTCATCTCAGGCCGCAAGGCTTTCCAGAAGCCGATGAAAGATGGGGTCGACCTGCTGAACGCCATTCAGGACGTATACCTGAACGAAGAAGTTACGATCGCATAAGCAAGCTCTTAAACGTACCGCCGCCGCACGAGCTTGATAAAGTCTTTGGCGATGCCCAGCCGTTCTTCGTCTATCCAATTGTACTGGCCGGCGAGTTTGGCGAGCAACCCCTTGGCCTGGTCCATGTTATCGTACTTGTTGAGTAGGCTGAGGGTGTCGTTGAGAGTGTTGAGGTCTTTGCCGAAGAGCTCGTTCATGTAAAGCAGGCGGTCATTAATGGCGAGCGCCTTGGTCAGGTCATTGACAGGGCGCTCGCTTAGTTTTTCAGACAGGTCGGAAGCGGCCCTGAATTCGAAGAGGCCGGCTATCTCTTTATTGGCCGGGTTGAAGTTTTCGATCTTCACTTCCGGGTTGCGCGCCTGCGGTGGTGTCGGCGTTTCGGGGCGTGGAGGCTGCGGCTCAGGCCGGGGGTCGGGTTCCGGGTTGGGCTGAGGTTCGGGCCTGGGCACAGGGTCGGGTATCGGAGAAGGGGTAGGCGACTGGCTGGTACTCTTCAGCGCATCCGGGATCTCGATAATGCGCGGGGGCTTATAGGTGCGTTTGGGTGGCTGGATCTCCTGGGGGGCCGCTGCCGGGTTTTCGGTGCGGGGAGGAGCGCTGCCGGGCTCCAGTTGCAGGAAAAGCTCGTAAAGCTGTTTGATATAGGAAAGCATCAGGTCTTTTTCAATCGAAGCGATGGCGTTTTCGTCCATGCTGATGCTTTTGTACAGGGCGTTGATCTTATCGAGGAGGATATTGGCTTGCTTTAGATTCATATGGCTTGGCATGTGGTTTGTTTTGCTTTTGATTACCAGTTTATTAGGGGATGAGGCCCGGTACTCGCAAATATAAGGAGTTGGCGTTTTCCCAGGGAAATAATAACTTTACTTTCGGACATAAAATTGCAGATTGCAGGCCAACGGCTTCCCCGCTGCGGCGGGTGTTGCCGCAATCATATAACAATGCAAGTACAGGGATATGTTTTTGGAACCACATTTTAGGGGCCAGCGCAGCGGCTGGATCGAGGTGATCTGCGGCGCTATGTTTTCCGGTAAGACCGAGGAACTGATCCGCAGGCTGAAGCGTGCAAAGATCGCCAACCAGCGGGTGGAGATCTTCAAGCCCAAGATTGACACCCGTTACGACGACGCCAAGGTGGTTTCTCACGACGCCAACTACATCCTTTCCACACCGATCAGCCATTCTTCAGAACTGCTCGAACTGTCGGAAGGGGTCAACGTCGTCGGCATCGACGAGGCCCAGTTTTTTGATATGGACCTGCCCGATGTTTGCGTCAGGCTTGCCCTGCGCGGCGTCCGGGTTATCGTCGCCGGCCTGGATATGGATTTCCGAGGCCGCCCTTTCGGCCCTATGCCCAACCTGCTGGCCGTTGGCGAGTATATCACCAAAGTGCATGCCATCTGTAAGCATTGCGGCAACCTGGCCACTCATTCCTACCGCCTCACACCCAGCCCGGATACGGTCATGCTGGGAGAAAAAGACCTCTATGAGCCCCGCTGCCGGACCTGCTACCACATGGGCAACATCCTGGACCTGCATACATCCGAAAGCGAAGGCCCGGGGCACAAGGCCGGCAACAAAAAACCGGCCTGACAAACAGGGATAGTTCAATCAAGTGTGTCGCTGCCGTCGCAATCCTTTGATATCCAGGCCAACTTTAAACGTGAAACCTGCAACTTTGAACAGTCCCGACAAACACTGATGTTGCAGCTACCGCCCCCCTTCCATCAAGGAGTAGGCCATCTTTCTGTCGGAAGATTGTTAAGGCCAAATACCGGGCTTGCTACTAGTGTTAATATTATGTATATTATGTGTTGAAAGTTTGCGGAAAACCACTTGCCAAACAAACTCAAATAGAGCCACATTAACTGACTATGATCCTGAAGAAAAAGCCTGCTGCTTTTTCTCACTGTTTCTGTTATATCGCAATCACAAAATCCGATCCCTATGACCGTACTGACTGAAAACGTAAAAGCGAACCGCATTCCAAACCTGAGAGTATGCCGAGAGGAACTTTCCCTGTACCAGGATGAAGCCCGGTTTTTTTGCAGGATCATCAGAAAAGCTATTATCTCGAGTGAGATGGCCGACCAGCAGCGGTTGTCGCAATTGCTGAGCCGCATGGTGGATTTTTATCAGGAAACCCTGCCTACCCTGCAAAAAGCGCTGCAATCACTTGACGGGCAAACGGCCAACACCACCAAAGCGGACTCTGGCATGAGCCAGGCCGAACTGTTTGGCGAAGGCCTGGAAGAAGCGCGCCAGAAGCTCAACATCATGAAGCGAGAGGCCTTCAGCGAGCTAAGCGAGGATTTTATGCGCGCCAGGATTTGGTAATTCCCCTGAAAAGGCCTAATTTGAATAGCTGACTACTAACACTATAACAACACCTAATGGAACGCCTAATTATCCTGCCGGTTCTGGCCCTGGTTTTGGGCCAGGCCTTCGCCCAATCCGACTCTCCCCTCGATTACGAAGCACTAATGAATGCTCACCGCGGCCTGTCGGAAGATTTTCTTCAGGCGCGGGAGCGCCTTGATGCTGCCGCTACCGAGTATACTGCGGTTATCCGGAACATCTTTGCTTCGGAAGAAGGCGTGCAGCAAGCCGCGGCAAGCAGTGCCACAAAACATCGGCAGCAGCAGTTGGAAAAGATGATCTATCTGGTACCTGTTTTAACGGCATCGGCCGAAGACAAGCAGAGCATGTATGAGCGGATCGAGCTTTGGGTAAGTGGGTTTAGCAAAGAATTCGGGCTCAATTACGAACAGGAAAAGCCCATCAGGCAAAGCCTGATGGATTATGCTAAAGCTTACGGCAAATACCAGGCTATTTTTAACAAACTTCAGGAAGCCGTGAATAACGGCCGCCCGCTCCCTCCTGCTGTACCCCCTCTGCCCCCGCCACCCCAGCAGCATCACAACGGCTGAATCCTGTTTAGGACGTAAACACCAAAAGGCCATGAACACCCCAGCCCTGAAATGCTGCTATGTGCTGATAGCAGCTATCATCATATGCATTATACCGGCTACAAGGAGCCTTGCACAGGTAGCCAACGTCACTATTGACATCCCCGCTCCGCATGGCGGCGACCTGGGCGTCATTGCAGGAGGTTTGGCCTTTCAGAGCCGCACCCGCAATTCCAAAGAAGGTTTCCACCCGGATGGGAACGTGGGCCTATCGGTGGGCCTGGGCGACCTTCGAAAGCTGCTTGGCGTCGTCGTTGCTGCTAATATTTTTGGCCTCTCAAACGAGATCGGAGAAGATGATAACCTGGGTTCCGGAACCTTGGATATACAGTTGAACCGGGCTATCAATGACTATGTCTTCGTGGGGGGCGGCGTTCGGAGCCTGGTGAACTGGCGCCCGCCTTCTGTGCTCGTACCCCGCAACAACCGTTCGTTTTTCATCACTGGCAACTGTATCATCCCGCTCAGCCGGCAGTACGAAAGGCCGTTCAGCCTGTTGTTCATCACTGCCGGCGCCGGCAACGGCATCTACCGGCGGACCAGGGATTTTGACATCGAAACGAGCGGTAAGTTCAATCTTTTCGGCAGCATCGCCCTGCAGGTGTTCCGCGGTGGCAATGTCATTGCCGAATGGAACGGATATACTTTGAATGCCGGCCTGTCGGTTTATCCCTTCAAAAAACACCCTGCTCTTGGCGGCACATTTTCTCTGGCGAGCCTCACCGAAGGCAACATCCGATTCATCTGTTCGGTGGGCTATTCCGTGCGGATAGGGGAGCACCAGGCAATGCCGTGAGGGCAAAGAATAAGTAAGAATTTGGGTTTTACCTGCCTCGGTTTTGGTTTTTTAACGTTTTCTTTTATCTTGCCACAGGGCGGCATTTCAGCCCTTGTTTCCCAAAAGCCTCTCTTTGCAGGCCCCTAGCTATTCCAAATAGCATAGATCCAATATCCACCCGGCATTAGAGGTGGATGTCCAGGGGGCTTTTACGAGCGTATTACAAAATTCAAGAAAAAACAGCGCCTGTTATTGATACAGCAGGCGAAGGGAATGTATTGCCCGGAGCTAACGCTCCGGCAGGAGGGAGGCCTTGCTATATTGGAGGCTTTGAATCATCTATTATTTGATGGCAATATTTGATTTCCACCGATAAAGAACACCATTGATCTTTTATGAAAAAACTGCTGCTGATCTTTGCTCTGTTTTCAGGAAGCTGGGCGATTGCTCAGGAAAGCGGTATGAGTATGCCGGTTTATGAGCACCTTAGCCAGGTTAAGGACAGAGTGCCACACCCTGCCCGATATTCTCTTTTTCAACGGCTGGAGCGGCCAAACCAGCACAGCGATTTTGTCAGGGAGGTTACGTATCTGAACCTCGATGATGAAGCGCTGAGGGCCATACTCAGCGCCAGTGATGAACTGATAGAACTTGAAGTTCCGATAGGCCATGAAATGCGGGCCCTGGAGCTGTATAAAGTGGAATTGTTGAGCCCGGTATTTCAACTGCACGCCAGTTCGGGCGGGCGACAAGGCCCCCTGGCTGAAAAGTTGTTCTATCGGGGTATCATTAAGGATAATCCCCATTCGTTGGCAGCAGTGAGCCTGTACGGCAATGAGGCCCGTATCCTCGTATCAGACGAAGGGGGGAATTTCCGGGCCCACAGGCTGCAGTCGGGCCTCTACGTTGCTTTTTCAGAAAGTGAGCTATTGGACGAAGGCGGAATAGGCTGTGGCCTGGATAGCCTGGCACTGCCTCCTGTGGAAACGATTCAGCGCAACTCCGGCAGGCAACCACTGACTGGCGGATGTCTCGAAGTGTTTTTTGAATGTGATTATCAGCTCTTTCTAGATAACGGAGCCAGCGTTTCTCAAACAGAGCAGCTCGTATATAGTGTATTCAATGAGGTGCAGGCGCTATATGAAAATGTCGGCATTCCCATCCTGATTTCTGATATCCTGGTTTGGAATACTCCAGACCCCTACGCTGGCGTATCGGATTTTATTGACTATCTGTATGCCTTTGCGGATTACCGCAAGAACAATTACAATGGCCGGATCGCACATCTGCTTACTTCCAGGACACTGCACCCCTTGTATTCCGGGTTGGCATTTACGGATGTGCTTTGTGATACCTATTCCACAGGTACATCGCGTGGGCCCTATTCATTTAGCTCAAAATTTACCACTGCTTTTGCACCTTTCCCGAATTATTCCCACAATATCCACGTCGTTGCCCATGAAATTGGCCACAATCTTGGCTCCGAGCATACCCATGCCTGTGTCTGGAACGGTAATGGCACTCAAATAGATGACTGTGGCAACGTTTTTCAGGTGAGCATCGGCCTGGACCCGGAAGGCGAGATGTGTTTTAACAACCAGAACCCGATCCTGCCGTCCAATGGCGGCACCATTATGAGTTATTGCCAACGCCTGCCAAGCATTGGGGTGAATTTTTACCTGGGCTTCGGCCCCCAACCAGGGAACTTATTGTTTAGCAATTTCAATGCCGCCTCCTGTGCTACCGGGCAAAGCTGCAGTTCCTGCAACTGCCCGGAAACCTATGACCCGGTCTGCGGCTCCGATGGCATCACCTACACCAATAGCTGTTATGCGCAATGCGCGGGGGTGAACTGGACGCAGGGGCCCTGTGCCGAAGTATGTGACTGCCCCCAAATTTATAACCCGGTTTGCGGTTCTGATGGTATCACTTATACCAATGGCTGCTTTGCAGAATGTGCCGGAGTAAGCTGGACGCAGGGTGTCTGCCAGCCGGCTTGCGATTGCCCGGATGTGTATGCGCCGGTCTGCGGCTCTGATGGCATTACCTATACCAATAGCTGCTTTGCCCAATGTGCGGGAGTAAGCTGGACGCAGGGTGTCTGCCAGGTTACCTGCAACTGCCCGCAGGATTACGACCCGGTCTGCGGCTCTGACGGTATCACGTATACCAATAGCTGCTTTGCGGAATGTGCAGGGGTAAGCTGGACTTTCGGCCCCTGCCAGGCAAACTGCGATTGCCCGCAGGCCTATAACCCGGTCTGTGGTTCGGATGGCAATACCTATGCCAATAGTTGTTATGCCCAATGTGCTGGGGTGAGCTGGACATCGGGCCCTTGCCCCTCATGCATCTGCACTACGGATTACAACCCGGTCTGTGGTTCGGATGGCTATACTTATAGCAATAGTTGTAACGCTGAATGCGCAGGAGTGAGCTGGACTCCTGGCCCTTGTTCCAACCCATGTATTTGCCCGCAGGATTACGACCCGGTTTGCGGCTCCGATGGTATTACGTATTTCAATAGCTGTTATGCCGAATGTGCGGGAGTAAGCTGGACAGCTGGTGCGTGCCCGGAACCCTGCATTTGCACACAGAACTACGATCCTGTATGCGGTTCCGACGGCATATTATACCCCAACAGTTGTTATGCCGAATGCGCTGGGGTGAGTTGGACAGCTGGTGCGTGCCCGGAACCCTGCAATTGCCCGCAAAATTATAACCCGGTTTGTGGTTCGGATGGGATTACTTATCCCAACAGCTGTTATGCCGAATGCGCGGGAGTGAGCTGGACAGCCGGTGCGTGCCCGGAGCCCTGCAATTGCCCGCAGAACTACAACCCGGTTTGTGGCTCCGATGGGATTACTTACCCCAATAGCTGTTATGCCCAGTGTGCAGGGGTGAGCTGGGTACAAGGGCCCTGCTCTCCGATCTCGAATTGCCCTGCTACAACGGATGAGGTATTGTGCTTACCGGAAATACAGGAAGATATCAACGATTTCTTTGCTTCTAATCAGTGCTTTAACAATGGCAACGCTTATTCACAGCTCGCTGTTTCCAGGGCTATTTATGCTGGCGAAGAGGTGATCCTTGTTCGGTATCAATGGGCGACAAACCAGTTTTCCTACGGTTACTACAACCATATTTACGCTTGCGAAGGGTGGTTATTGGAAGATTGTGAATCTTTCGGCCTATCTATTTCCTGTAATCTCAGCGACGGCTCAGTTTATGATGCACTGCAAAATATTACTGAAATATGGAATTGTAATAGCCCATTACCTTCCTGCAACACTTGTGGCATGTTGGTAAATGTCATCAATGTCATCGATGCATCCTGTGGCAGCAATAGCGGCGGCATCAACCTGTCTGTAACCGGTGGCATAGCGCCATACAACTACAGCTGGACGGGCGGCCCCGGCAATGTACAGGACCCAACAGGGCTGAGCCCCGGGACATACTTCGTAACGGTAACGGATAATAACGGCTGTGGTGCTACTGCAACGGCAACTGTGAGTGCTGATGTCGCCTTGCTGAGCCTGTCGACAGTAGTGACGGATGCCGGCTGCGCGGGTAACAACGGCAGCATCAACCTCAGCGTACTGGGCGGCGCCGGGCCATATACCTACAGCTGGACAGGCGGCCCCGGCAACGTGCAGGACCCAACAGGGCTGAGCCCCGGGACATACTTTGTAACGGTAACGGATACAAACGGCTGCAGCGCCACGACATCAGCTACAGTAGGCTCAGGCGGTTCGGCGCCAAGCTTGTCGACGGTGGTGACGGATGCCGGCTGCGCGGGCAACAACGGCAGCATCAACCTCAGCGTGCTGGGCGGCGCCGGGCCATATACCTACAGCTGGACAGGCGGCCCCGGCAACGTGCAGGACCCAACGGGGCTGAGCCCCGGGACATACTTTGTAACGGTAACGGATACAAACGGCTGCAGCGCCACGGCGTCGGCAGTGGTCATGCAGAGCGGTGATGCCATTCAGTTGTCAGCACAGGTATTCAATGCCAGCTGTGCAGGAAATGATGGCAGTATCGACTTAACGGTAACGGGGGGTGGTACGGGAAATATGAACAGTAACCTGGCCCTTAGCCTTGAGGATATAAACGCTCAGGTGGGAGCGGCAGCCTGTATGGGCCTTTCTGTTGAAAACTTTGCGGATGTCCTGAACATGCAATTTGAGATAGCCTATGATTTTACAAAAGTCCAGTTCGTATCCGTTGGGAATTTTAACCTTCCGGGCCTTACGGCCAGCTCATTTGGGACGCCAAACTCTGGTACGGCGGACGGATTGATTACAGTGTCCTGGAATGCTCCGCAGGGGGTAGGTATAACGGTTCCCGACGGGGTTCAAGCCTTTGAGTTGTGTTTTCTCCCCATTTCCGGTTCCGGTTCAATAGTGAATATTGTGGGGTCAACAGTTGCTGTTGAAATGCTCAATGGCATACCGGTAATACTGGAAGACGGGGAAGTAAACATCGTCCCTTCCGGAGGAGATATCCTGAATTTTACCGTGGAAAATGCAAGTGGGGCATTGGGAGAAGAAGTATGTGCCGGTGTATCGGTGGATCATTTTTATGATATCATAGGCATGCAGATGAGCATTGTATATGACCCTTCCATGCTTGAATTTAATGAATTGAGAGGCCTTAATATGATACCGGGGATGACTACTGCCGGCAATTTTGGCCTGCCTCCCGCCACTACACCCGGAGTGATCACGATGTCGTGGGCCAGCCAGTTACTTATGGGCGTCACACTGCCCAATAGCACGCAGATATTTGAACTGTGTTTTACACCTGTGGCAATCGGTACTTCGGCTATCAGTGTTTCCAGTACCCCTGTACCGATAGAAGTCCTCGATGCCGATTTTCAGGTTGTCTCAACTGGCCAGAATGCAGGGAGTGTTACTGCTGTGAATAATATACCGACAACCTATACCTATAGCTGGACGGGCGGGCTCGGTAATACGGAGGATCAGTCTGGCCTTTCCCCGGGAACTTACGGGGTGACTGTAAGCAGCGGTGGAGGCTGTAGTGCATCCGCCTCTTACGCGGTGGAAACGGAGGGAGGAATAACGCTGAGCTATGTTACCAGCCCCGAGACATGTGGGAATGTTAACGGCAGCATTACCGTCACTGCCACTGGTGGTGCTTTGCCTTACAACTATACATGGGCCAGCAGTGTGATAGGGAATATTCGCAATCCTTCAGGGCTGGCTTCAGGCATTTACCCATTGACAGTATCGGATGCGGCAGGCTGTACGGCATCCCTGGCCGTTAGCCTTGATGCTGAAGGTACAGGTGTGCCGGTAGCGGATTTTTCTACTCAGGCTGCAGGCCTGGATGTCAGCTTTACCGACCTGTCACAGAACGGTGTGCTGAACTATAGCTGGGACTTCGGCGACGGCGCTTCAGGCAGCCAACCCAACCCGGTGCATGTCTATGCTGTGTCCGGTATTTATGATGCCTGCCTGGTTGTAAGCAATCAATGCGGTGCAGATACCATTTGCCATTTTGTGCTGGCTGGCGAAGATGCGGCGCCGTGGGAGGTGTTGTCCACTTCATCGGACAACCACCTGGTGGCCATACCTGAAAGTGTGGGTAGTGATTTTGATGGAGAAAGCCTGCAGGCGGGCGACTTCATAGGCTTCTTCTATCAAAACAATGGCGAATACCATTGCGGCGGCTATGGCCAATGGACAGGACAAGGTAACCTGGTGGTTACCGTTTACGCCAATGATGAGGTAGCTCCCGGAAAAAATGGCTTCAACGAAGGAGAGTTGATGAAGGTAAGAGTATGGCGGATCAGCACGGGGGAGGAGATCGATATCCGGGCCGAATACCTGCCGGTGGGTAGTATTTTCAGTACCCTCGAAGTAGAAGACGAAAACCTTTTCCGCATTGATGGCTTCAGCGTCATCGCTTCCCTGGAAGAAGGAAAATGTCTGGTTTTCAATATGAGCGAAGGGTTTAATTTCGTATCGAGCTATCTCATTCCGGACGACACAGAATTTTTATCCATCCTTTCGCCTATTATTGACGATGTGGTGCTGGTCAAAAACGACCTTGGCTCGATCATTGCACCCAGCTATAATATCAATGACATCCCTGAATGGATCATTACGGAGGGCTATCGGATAAAGATAGCAGATGGCGTTTCTGTGTCGCTGGAGGTATGTGGCCAGAAAGTTGACCCGGCTACCACGCCAATAAACCTGGAGGAGGGCATCCAGTGGATCGCCTACCTGCGTGAAGGCCCGGACGCTCCTCACAACCAGTTATCGGGCATCAGTAATTGTATCAAATGGGTAAAAGATGAGTTCGGGGGTGCATATCTGCCGGCGCTGGGGCCTCCTTATGGCAGTATGAGTCAGATGCAGCCTACTTTTGGATACAAAGTCAACGCTTTGTGTGCGGCTCAGCTTACGTATTCTCAAAACTTCGGAGGCGTTGGTGTTACAAGGGGTCCTACTACCGTTCCCGGCTCCCAGCAGCCTGCCTTGCAGCATTTCGAGGTGCAAAATAATACCGGTGCTGAAGCTACGCTGATCATACCGGAGTATGCCGTTAGCCATCTTTTGTCTGAAGGTGATGAACTCGCAGCGTTTACCGAAGACGGTATCCAGGCGGGCGCTACGGTATACGAAGGCCAAAATGGCTATCTCACTCTTTGGATGGATGACCCGGCGACACCCGATAACAAGGAAGGCCTGGCTGCGGAAGAAAATTTCGTCATCCACATCTGGAAGGCTTCCAGTGGCGAAGAGGCAGTCTATCAGCCCATGCTCGAAGCTGGCGAAGCCCGCTTTCATGAGGATGCCATCGATGTGATTGCGGCGCTGGAACAACTGGTAAGCCCCGCAAATGAAAACCCGGTGGGAACACCTCAGTGGTTGGTATATCCCAATCCGGCGCAGCAATTCATTACGGTACATTGCTCTGTGCCGTTCCCGGTAGGCTGCCAGCTAAAACTTTATTCGGCTCAGGGGCAGCTGATGCAACATCACACAATGGGTGACGGCAGGTACAGTGATTTTACACTATCGGCCGAGGGCTTACCACAGGGGCTGTATTGGTTAAAAATTGAATCCGACGGGCAGCCTGTTGTCCTCCGGTTCTCGGTTTTGAAATGATATGTCACCTACGGGAGTGGGCTATCCCCTGCCGATGGCCTACTCCCGTTCCCAATTTGAATGAACATGAGAGTAAGCGTATTACTGGGGTGGTGTGTCCTGCTGGGCATAAAGATGAGCGCCATTGCCCAGGCTGGCGATTGTACGCCGACGATCACAGCTGAAGATGCAACGATCATTATTCCTGCCGATGCAGGCCTGGAGGTGGACGGCATGCCACTGCCAAATGGAAGTATCATCCAGGTGTTGTTCGACAATGGCGGGGTACTGGAATGTGGTGGAGCGACAGTATGGGAAGGGAATAGTACTTTTATAACAATCTATGGGGATGACGGCGATAATCCGGGTTTTCAGGAAGGAGAGCCGTATCATTTCAGGCTAATTCTTCCTTCGGGTTGTGCAACGACAACGGTGGACGCTGCTTTCCTGTCGGGCGGGATATTCGACAATGCCGGCTTCTATACGACTGATGGATTGAGTGGCCTGGCATCTCTGGCAGGCACAACTGGCTTCTCTATTGATCTGCTGAGCGCTCTTCCGGATACGTGTTCGGCAGGAGTAGGTAGCGTTATCGTAACGGTGGCAAATGGCGCGTACCCCGTTCAGTACCAGTGGGCAGGTATGGGCCAGGACAGCATTGCGGCCGGGCTTTTTGCCGGTGATGTTACCATGGTTACAGCTACGGATGCCAATGGTTGCTCGGCGGCAGCTTCTTTTGAGGTAGAAGGGATTGAAGTATTTCCAACTGTAGAATTAGGCGACGATTTTTTCCTGTGTGAGGGGGCTACAGCTACTTTGTCCGGCAATATGGGAGGCGCCTCCTATACCTGGTATTATGAAGGTTTTCTCATTCCCGGCGCCGTAGGGCCCAGCCTTGCGATCGATACGAGCGGGCTGTTTTCGCTGGAAGTGGCCAACAGCGCCGGATGCCGGGCCCGTGATTCAGTGTTCGTTGCATTGCGCCCTTTACCTGCCGTCAACCTGGGCATAGATACGGCCATTTGTTTAAACGAAAGCCTTGTGCTCGATGCTACCTGCTCAGGCTGTACCTATCAATGGAATACGGGGGCGGATAGCCCGATGGTCACCGTGTCGGAAGCGGGGCTTTATTCCGTATCCGTTACCAATACCTGGGCGTGCATGGCCGAAAGCAGCCTCCAGCTTGGAATACTCGAGCTGCCGGAAGTCGCTTTGGGCCCGGACGACACATTCTGCACAGGAGAGGAAATACTGCTCGAGGCGGAGGATGTGCTGGGGTATTCTTACCTGTGGTCAACGGGAGAAACCTCCAGCGCCATTGTGGTAACCGGCCCCGGAGGTTATAGCCTTTCCGTAACGGATAGTAATGCCTGTACCGCTTCTGATACCATACTGCTCACTTTCATCCCCAGTGTAGAGGCCGCTATCGATGCAGCTTCCACCTTTATTTGCCTAGGCGATTCCCTACAGCTGCGTGCTCAGGGCGGAGCGGCTTTCCAATGGATCAACGGAGCGGTTTTTATCAGTGATGTGAATGCCCCGGTTGTATATGTTCGGCCGGACACCACGACGCTGTTCGCGGTAGCCGTGTCAAATGAATGTTTTTCCGATACTGCCGTTTTTGAATTGACAGTGGTCGAATTAAAGGCAACGGCAGGACAGGATACCTGCATTGCTAAAGGCACTACGGCAATGCTGAATGCTACAGGCGGGGCCAGTTACGAATGGGAGCTATCTGAATACCCGCTCAGCGATTACCATATCCCGAACCCTGGTACCGAGCCACTGGATAGTGCATACTATGTTGTAACGATTACTGGCCCTTACGGCTGCAGCCTTCGGGATTCCGTCCTGGTTGCCGTTGCTTCGGGCGACCCAAGGGCACATATACAGCCGGTCAATATCCTTACACCTAATGGCGATGGTAAGAACGATGTCTTAAAGTTTGCGGGCCTGGAAAAATACAGCAAAAACAAGCTGAGCGTTTTCAACCGCTGGGGTAATATCGTCTTCACGCAATTGCACTACGACAACAATTGGGATGGCACCTACAAAGGCCGAAGGCTTCCTGAAGGCGTGTATTATTACGTGCTGCAGATAAATGATGTAGAGATCAAAAGTGCGCTAACCATAATCTACGAATAAAATGGACCGGATCACCACCGCCGCTTTTCTTGTAATATTCCTGATGGCTGCCCGGCCGGTGTGGGGTCAGCAGTTATCTGGCCGCACGGCTTTCAGCTCAACCAACTTCATTTGGAACCCTGCTATGACGGCCAGTGACCAGCACCTCGACGGTGGGGCCTATTACCGCCAGCAATGGGCCGGGTTTGAGAATGCCCCTGTAACGGCGTCCGCCTTTTTCCAGGTGCCTGTTGCCGAGTTCAATATGAGCGCAGGCGGTTTTTTGTCGCAGGCAGAAGCCGGCCCGTTCAAGCGGAATTATTACGCACTGGCCTATAGCTACCAAATAACTCCAGGGCTGTTTCGGGACGACCTGCTCGCCTTTGGCCTGCTGGCGGGCTGGGAGCGCTTTTCTTTTAACGAAAAAAATATCATTGCCACCGACCCCGATGATGCTCTGGCCTTGAATACCTGGCAAACGCGTCCCGGTGTCAGCTTTGGATGTGGGCTCTTTTATGCCACTAATAAAGAGATGGGGAGCCTTTCCGAAAACACCTTTTACGTCGGCATTGGATCCAATCAGTTATGGCCCAAAGCACTGGTGAGCACTGATGACGGGGCGCCCGTATTTCACCGTAGCATCCACGCCAACGCCACTGCTGGTGTACGGATCGCCCAGGATTATTTTTACCTCGAACCTTCCATCTGGGCCGATTTTGGCGCCGACAATCTGATCAACATTACGGCCAGCCTTATCTTTGAGTTGGACCAGGTTTTCTGGTCTGGCCTGGCCTATAGCTCCGACGGCACCGTAGGTTTGCAGCTAGGGTATATTTTTACAGGCGGCTTCCTCAAAGATGGAAGCCTGAAAGTGGGAGGCCAGGGTTCCTACAACCTCGGCGCCTTGTCGGCTTTCAAGGGGTGGGGCTACGAGTGCCTGGTTACTTATCGGTTTTGGATGTAATGGGAGGAAAAAAAGGGTTGGAGAAACCAACCCTTTTAAGAATCGTGGGCGCAGAAGGATTCGAACCTACGACCCTCCCGACTGGAAGTCGGGATGCTCTAAACCAACTGAGCTATGCGGGAAATCTCTCAATGAGCGCTTCGATAAAAGGGCGGCTTTTTTGAGCTTTGATGAAACGTTCACGAGCGTAGGAAAGACCAGCCGACAACCCTTGGAATCGGCGAAGTCGCTCCTCAATAGGAGCGATGAGAACGTACAACCCAATCCTTAGCTTTATTGGGTGAAACCTTTTAAGAATCGTGGTTGGCGAGGACCCTCCCGCAGTCGCTCCTCAATGAGCGCTTCGATAAAAGGGCGGCTTTTTGAGCTTTGATCCGTTCACGTAGAATTTATCCAGGGATTTGGAATCGAAAGGTTCCAGGATAACGACAAGAGGAATCATTAGCTTGATTGGTGTAAAAAAACAGGCGCAGTCGCTCCTCAATAGAGCGATGCACCCTTCCGACGTAGAATTTATCCAGGGAAAAGGATATAGCAGAGGAACATGGCATTGGGGTAAAAAAAGGGTTGGAGAAACCAACCCTTTTAAGAATCGTGGGCGCAGAAGGATTCGAACCTACGACCCTCCCGACTGGAAGTCGGGATGCTCTAAACCAACTGAGCTATGCGGGAAATCTCTCAATGAGCGCTTCGATAAAAGGGCGGCTTTTTTGAGCTTTGATGAAACGTTCACGAGCGTAGGCCTCCGCCTTGGAATCGAAAGGTTCCAGGAGAACGACAACCCAATCCTTAGCTTTAGCGGTGAAACCTCTGTGGTTGGCGAGGTGCCTGCGCAGTCGCTCCTCAATAGGAGCGATGCAGTGTCCGACGTAGAATTTATCCAGGGATTTGGAGTAAAGGATATAGCAGAGGAACATGGCATTGGGGTAAAAAAAAAAGGGTTGGAGAAACCAACCCTTTTAAGAATCGTGGGCGCAGAAGGATTCGAACCTACGACCCTCCCGACTGGAAGTCGGGATGCTCTAAACCAACTGAGCTATGCGGGAAATCTCTCAATGAGCGCTTCGATAAAAGGGCGGCTTTTTTGAGCTTTGATGAAACGTTCACGAGCGTAGGCCTCCGCCTTGGAATCGAAAGGTTCCAGGAGAACGACAACCCAATCCTTAGCTTTAGCGGTGAAACCTTTGTGGTTGGCGAGGTGCCTGCGCAGTCGCTCCTCAATAGGAGCGATGCAGTGTCCGACGTAGAATTTATCCAGGATTTGAAAGCGATTGGCATTGGGGTAAAAAAGGAGGAACATGGCAGTTGATTTAAAAAAGGGGTTGGAGAAACCAACCCTTTCCGAATCGGAATCAACGGTAATTTATCCAGGATTTGATAGGAGCAGGAAAACCAGGGTTGAGAAACGAGGACTGGAAGTCGGGATGCTCTAAACCAACTGAGCTATGCGGGAAATCTCTCAATGAGCGCTTCGATAAAAGGGCGGCTTTTTGAGCTTTGATGAAACGTTCACGAGCGTAGTATCCGCCTTGGAATCGAAAGGTTCCAGGAGAACGACAACCCAATCCTTAGCTTTAGCGGTGAAACCTTTGTGGTTGGCGAGGTGCCTGCGCAGTCGCTCCTCAATAGGAGCGATGCAGTGTCCGACGTAGAATTTATCCAGGGATTTGGAGTAAAGGATATAGCAGAGGAACATGGCATTGGGGTAAAAAAAAAAGGGTTGGAGAAACCAACCCTTTTAAGAATCGTGGGCGCAGAAGGATTCGAACCTACGACCCCCTGCTTGTAAGGCAGGTGCTCTAAACCAACTGAGCTATGCGGGAAATCTCTCAATGAGCGCTCGATAAACCGGCTTTTTGAGCTTTGATGAAAACGAGAAACTCGGCCTGGTTGGGGCAGAAGGATTCGAACCTACGACCCCCTGCTTGTAAGGCAGGTGCTCTAAACCAACTGAGCTATGCGCCCGAGAAATAAAGAACGGAAACTCGGCTGGTTGAGGCAGAAGGATACGAACCTACGACCCTCCCGACTGGAAGTCGGGATGCTCTAAACCAACTGAGCTATGCGCCCTTTTTTCAATAGCGAGTGCAAATATATACGCCAGAGGGATGCAGCGCAAGCTTTTTCCAAAAAAATAAAAAAAATATTTATTCCACTGCGGGCGTTCAATGGCGGAGAGCGGGATTGCCTGTGAATTCTCTTACCTTAGCCTTCCGATAAAACTCCGAACCCCATGGGAAAATTCTTCAAGCGCCTGGCCATTATGTTTTTCCTTTTCCTGGTATTGATCATCGGTGCTGCTGCGCTGGCAACGAGCCTGTTCGAGAAGCAGGTGGGGCAGCTCATCATCAAGGAGGTGAATAAGCAGCTCACTACAGAACTCATCGTTAAGGGGTTCAAGCTGTCGGCCATCCGGACTTTCCCTAATGTGGCGGCCAACCTGCAGGGGGTTACCCTGATGGACAGCCGGGGCGGCGCCCTGCTGGAAACCCGCGAGCTTTCTTTCCGCTTCGGGCTGCTCAGCCTGTTCGGCTCTAAGATCAAGGTGCATTCCGTCGTGATCAGCGATGGCGGGTTGAACATCGAGATCGGGCGGGATGGCAAGGCCAATTACGATATCTTCCGGGAGGCGCCCGACGAAACGGATGATGAAACCTCGGCAACCATTTCCCTGGAACAGGCGCGCCTGCGCAACATTGAACTCTCCTATTCGGATAAGAGCACCGAACAGGAGGCTTCCATACTGGTGGAGGATGCTACTTTCTCCGGGGAGTTTTCCAGCGAACAGTTCTCCCTCAAGAGCCAGGCCAGCCTGTTATCCCATTATGTCAACCTCGATGGCCTGCGTTACCTCGCCAATAAAAGCGTCGGCTATGACGCCCTGATCGCCGTCAACCTGAAGGAAGGAACCTACAAACTCGACAACGTGCTGCTGAATGTGGAAGACAGCGCATTCAAGGTAGACGGCAGTATCGAGAACTGGGAGAGCGGCACCTATTTCGACCTTTACGCCAGCAGCGATAACGGCAAACTGGAAGGGGTGTTCAGCTTGTTACCTGCCGAATATTTCAAAGGGCTGGAAGATTTTACCAGTACCGGCAATTTTGCGTTCAACGCCCTGGTAAAAGGGCAGTACAACAAAAAGCAAAGCCCCGAGGTCCGCGTGGAGTTCGGCCTGGAGGACGGCCGCTTGTCGAGCCCCAAACTGGCCGGGCCACTAAAGGATGTGAGCTTCAACGCCGTCTTTTCCAACGGCAAGTATCGCGACAACAGCTCCTCTTCCTTTACCCTGGAAAACTTCAAAGGCTACTTCAACCGCGAATTGGTTGAAATGCGCCTTCAGGTCTCCGATTTCGATAATCCGAAGATAGATTTCTACCTCGATGGCGTGCTGCCGATGTCGTCGGCTTACGGGCTGCTGGGGAACCCGAAAATAACGGGTGGAGAAGGGGAGGTGGAGATCAAGAACCTGCACCTGAAAGGCGCTTATGACGATATGCGCGACCCCGCCCGCATTGCCAGGGTACAGGCCGGCGGCGAGCTGGAATTTGACGATGCCGGCCTGTCAATTGATGAAGAGAAACTGGTCCTCGACCGCGGCCTCCTGAAGCTCGAGGGCAACCGCCTGTCGGTGGAAAACCTGCGGCTGGAAGGCGCGGGGAGCGATGTCACTTTCCATGGAGCTGCCTACAACCTCATCCCCGTCCTCTTTGCCGATTCTCTGAACAGCCGGCGCGTAGAGCTGGTCTTCGAGGCCAGCCTGTCTGCTTCGCAGCTGGACATCGACCGCCTCATGCAGTTCTCGGCCCTCAGCCCGGAAGAGGAACAGGCCCCTGAGCCCGTCGTCGATTCTCTGCGCACCGCTCAGATCCAGCAGCGCCAGCTGGTCACCAGTTTTCTGAAGGGCACCTTCAATGCGGATTTTGAGCGCTTTAACTACAACCTCATCGAGGGGCAGTCATTCACGGGAAAGCTGGATTTTGATAACAACACCATGGCCGTCAAAGGGGAGGTGGAAGCCATGGGCGGCCATATCAGCCTTGATGGCCTGACAACCTTCGACGGCCGCCCGCAGCTCAAGGCCAAGCTCACTGCTCAGCATGTTGAAGCTTCCGAATTCTTCAGGCAATCCGAGAATTTTGGCCAGGATGTCCTCACCGATCAACAGCTAAAAGGAACACTCGACGCCCGCATTGCCATTTACGCTTTCTGGGACGAGGAAGGGAATTTCCTGATGGACAAGTTGCGCGTGCTGGCCGGCATCGGGATCACCAACGGGGAGCTGGCCGGTATGAAGATGCTTGAAAGCTTTTCCACTTTCGTCAACATTAAGGACCTGCAGCATATCAAGTTCGTGGATATGCAGAATTTCCTCGAAGTGCGTAACCAGCGCATTTACCTGCCCGCTATGTTCATCCGCAGCAACGCGCTCAACCTGACGATCAGTGGCGAGCATTCCTTCGACAACGAGCTGAACTACAACATCAAAGTGAACGCCGGGCAGGTACTGGCCGACCGCTTTAAACGCCACGACCCCGGCCTTCAGCCCAAAGCCACCCGCCGCAACGGATGGTTTAACCTCTATTACCGCATCTTCGGAACGCTGGACGATTATAAGATACAGTCGGCCAAACGCCGTGTCAAATCCGAGTTCGAGCTGAGCGAGATCCGCAAACGCGATATCCAGCGCGCCCTGGAAGCGGAGTTCGGCCCCGTTAAACTGATCCAGGAACCTGCCGACTGGGAAGATGCGGATGGAGGGAATACGCCTGCCGGCGAAGAAGAATACCTGGATTTTGACCTGGAAGGGGGGCGGTAAAAACACCCTTTCACCCCCTCACCAAGTCACCAAGTCGTTTAGCTTAAGAAACCATACCGGACGTCTGTCAGATAAAGCCCGTCGGGGGGGACGCTCCAGCTTTTTTTCAGCCATTGTTGTTGTTCCAGGGCCTGCCGGGTTTCCTCCAGGCTAACTTTTCCTATACCGACATTGAGGCACATGCCGACGATAAGGCGGACCATGCCGCGCAGGAAGCGGTCGGAAGCGATATGAAAGACCATCTTTCCGGCTTCGGGGCTGCCTTCCCATTCGGAGCGTTTCAGCGCGCAGCGCATCGTTTTGGCATCCGTTTTGGTTTTGCAGAAAGGGAAGAATTCCTCGTAATTCAGCAACAGATGGGCTGCCTCCTGCATTTTAGCAGGTTCGGGGATGGCCGTAAAAGGGTAGAAATAGCTCAACCCGATGCCGAAGGGATTTTTAATGAAATCGATATGGTATTCGTAGGCGCGGTGGATGGCGTCGAAGCGGGCATGGGCCTGGGAGGGCACGTTGAAGATCTGAAAAACGGCGATGTCCTTCGGCAGGAATTTATTGAGGCGGCGGAGAAATTCACGTGGAAATTTCCCGTCGTAGTCGAAGTGCATAAAATACTGCTTTGCGTGCACGCCTGTATCGGTGCGGCCGCACCCCACAACTTCTACCGGCACACCGAGGATAGTGGAAAAGGCGCTTTCCAGCGTTTCCTGTACGCTGATCTTATCGGGCTGGTTTTGCCAGCCGAAGTATTGGGAGCCGTTGTACGCTAACTCGGCAAAGTACCGCATAGCCCTCGGCTTATGCAGCCCGCAGTTGCTTGCTCAGTTTGGACCGCCCAAGTTTCTCTTCGGCGTATGCCCGGTCCAGTACGAATGATTTGACATCCTGGCTGGAGGGCAGGTCGAACATGGCGTCGGTCATGATGGCTTCGCAGATAGAGCGCAGGCCCCGGGCGCCGAGCTTGAAGTTCAGTGCTTTTTCGGCGATGTATTCGATGGCGTCGGGGGTGATCTCCAGCTTGATGCCTTCCAGTTCGAAGAGTTTCTTGTACTGTTTGACCAGCGCATTGCGGGGCTCTATGAGGATGCGCTTGAGGGCATCGAGGTCGAGGGGTTCCAGATAGGCCAGTACCGGAAGGCGGCCGATCAGTTCGGGTATGAGGCCGTAGCTTTTCAGGTCCTGATGGCTGATGTATTGCAGCAGGTTGTCGCGGTCGATCTGGCTGTGTTCCTCGTTTTTGAATCCAATGACCTGCGTATTGATCCGGCGGGCGATGATCTTCTCGATGCCGTCAAAAGCGCCGCCACAGATGAACAGGATGTTGCTGGTGTTGATCTTGACCAGTTTCTGTTCGGGGTGTTTGCGCCCTCCCTGAGGCGGGACGTTCACGTCGGTGCCTTCCAGCATTTTCAGCATGGCCTGCTGGACGCCTTCGCCCGACACATCGCGGGTGATGGACGGGTTATCGCTCTTGCGGGATATCTTGTCGATCTCGTCGATATAAACGATGCCACGTTCGGCGGCGGTTACGTCATAATCGCACACCTGGAGCAGGCGGCTCAGAATGCTTTCCACGTCTTCGCCGACATATCCGGCTTCGGTGAAGACGGTGGCGTCGACGATAGCAAAGGGAACGTTGAGGAATTTGGCGATGGTCTTGGCCAGCAGCGTTTTGCCGGTGCCGGTCTGGCCGACGAAGATGATGTTGGATTTTTCGATCTCCACATCGTCATGCCTCGACTGCCTCAGGCGTTTGTAGTGGTTGTAAACGGCGACCGAGAGGAATTTTTTGGCCTCATCCTGGCCAATGACGTAGTGGTCGAGGTGGCCCTTGATCTCTCTCGGGGTGATCTTTTCGGGGAGCAGGAAATCCTTTTTGCCTTTCTCTTTGCGTTTGCCGCCGTACAGCTCCTCTTCGATGATCTCTCCTGCCTGTTCCACACAAACCTCACAGATATGGCCGTCAATGCCAGCGATCAGGATGAGGGCCTCTGATTTGTCTCTGCCACAAAAGGAACAGCGATAACTTTGCTTACTACGTCGCATCATGGGTATTTTCTGGTGGAGAAGCGGCGGCCGGGCCATCAAGCTGGCCCAGCCGCCGCTCCGGGAACTTATTCAGCTTTTTTCTTCGGGTTGTTCCGGTCGAGCACTTCGTCGATCAGGCCGTATTCCTTAGCCTGTGCGGCGGTCATCCAGTTGTCGCGGTCGCAATCTTCCTCGATCTTTTCATAGGGCTGGCCCGTATGAGAAGCGATGATATCGTACAACTGCTTTTGCATGTCCTTAATGAGCTTGTAAGAGATCTCCATGTCGGACACCTGGCCCTGCATGCCGCCCAGCGGCTGGTGGATCATCACCCGGCTGTGGTACAGGCAGGTGCGCTTGCCTTTAGTGCCTGCCGTGAGCAGTACGGCGCCCATCGATGCGGCCAGGCCGGTACAGATGGTGTTGACGTCCGGAGCTACGTATTGCATCGTATCGTAGATACCCAGTCCGGCGATAACGGAACCGCCCGGGCTGTTGATAAACATCTGCACATCGCGCTTGGGGTCGTCAGATTCCAGGAAGAGCAGCTGGGCCTGGATAACGTTGGCCACGTAGTCGTTCACGGGCACACCCAGGAAGATGATGCGGTCCATCATCAGGCGGGAGAATACGTCCATAGGGAAGACGTTCTTGATCCGCTCATCGATGATAGCCGTAGTGAACCCCTGGATGTTGGGTGCGAAAGAGGGGGCCGTCTGTTCGATGTATTTTTCGAGATGCATGCTACTCATGCCAAGGTGGCTGGTCGCATACTTCATGAATTCGTCTTTGTGGAACATGTGTATTGTTCTTTTGTGTGGTTAGGAATTGCGTCCTTAGATCAATAAATTAACAAATCCGCCATGCACCGGTTGAATGGGGAGGATTTTTTTATATCTCCCGCCTTGATCAGGCTCATTCTTCCTCTTCTGCGCCGGCCTGCGGAGCATGTGATGCCTGCGAGGCTTCGCGGGCCTTTTCCACTTCGGCTTCAAAGGCCTCCAGCGACAGTTTCTCGGCCTGGATATCCATTACTTCAACGAGTGCAGCATAGAGCTTGTCGGCCAGTACTTCGTCAAAAGCGCGCTCCCGCTGCTTTTCGTCTTCCAGCATACGGGCAGCAGTATTGTTGACGATGTCCTCCATGCCGGGGAACGGGTTGCCGCCGAAGTAATTACGGACCTGCCGCCGGATGGTTTCAAGCATTTCTTCTTCCTCGACCCGGATATCGAAATGCCGTACGAGTTTACTCCGGATCAGCGACCACTGCAGGTTCTTGACGAACTTGGGGAATTCCTCTTCGATGACCTCATCCGCCACTTCTTCATTGGTGGCCTTCATCCAGCGCTTCAGGAACGCTTCAGGAAGGGTGAGGGGGTTCTGTTCCATGAGGCTATCCTGCATATCGCGATAGAGTAATGCTTCGGACTGCGCACCGTAGTGTTTGGATACGTTTTCTACGATCTTAGCGCGGGCCTCTTCTTCGTTGCCCGCCTGCCCTTCGCCGAGGTACTTGTCGTAGAATTCCTGGTTGAGCTCAGCAGGTTCAATCCGGCTTACTTCGTTGATCGTCACTTCGTACTCCTGGCCTACCTCGCGTTGGTCTTCTTCGCCGAGGTTGAGGTAGTACCGGCGGATATATTTCTCGTCCTTGTCGCCTTCCAGTTCAAAGATGTTGAGCTTCAGGGTGTCTCCCAGTTTTTTCGTCAGCAACTCGTTACGGGTTGCCTCATTGGATATGGAACGGACGAGGATGCTGAATTCGCTATGCACACCGCCTTCTTTGGGCTGGCCGCCTTCGAG
This sequence comes from Lewinellaceae bacterium, assembly GCA_020636255.1. Taxonomy (GTDB): domain Bacteria; phylum Bacteroidota; class Bacteroidia; order Chitinophagales; family Saprospiraceae; genus JACJYE01. The sequence goes on along the minus strand of JACJYE010000012.1, from coordinate 70,038 downwards.
CTCGCGCGCTTCCATCTTGAGGATATCGTTTTCCTGGATGTCATCCGTAGGTAATGTGCGTTGCCCGTGGCGCCTGCGGGCCGCATCCAGTTCTTCGGACACCATTTCAGCAGGGACTTCCACTTCCATTTTTTTGAAGGAATTGGAGCCGTCGATGCCTTTTACGTCGAACTCAGGGGCGATGCCCAGGTCGAATTTAAAGACAAAATCGTGCAGTTCACGTATGTCGAAGTCGATGGGTTCCTGGCTATCTGAAGGGAGAGGCTGTCCGAGAATCCTGATGTCCTCCTGTTCGAGGTAATCGTAGAGCTCTTTTTGCAGCATGTTGTTGATCACGTCGGCGAGGACGCCCCTGCCATACATTTTTTTGAGCACCCCCATAGGCGTTTTCCCTTTCCGGAAGCCTTTCATGTGGGCTTGCTTACGGTATTTGCTCAGCTCGGAATCGAGCTTGGAGGCGTAGTCGTTCTTTTCTATCGTAACCGTAAGTACGGCATTCAAATTGTCAATATCTTCCCTGACAACTTTTGGCATAACACTATGTAATTATTTTATAAAATGGATATTTATAGTGAGGCGGAGAAGAACTCCCGGGCCCGGCCTTTAGTTTCCTGCCTCCCGTTTGCAATGTTGTTAACTAATACAACCTGCAGGCCGGTTCGGTTGTAGGAAGGCGGCTTTAGGATGGAGGGGCTTCCCGGCTGTGCAGCTGTAAGCTTTACGAGCTGCACTGTTAACAGCTGCATCGCCGGGATAAACTTCTCATCCCTCCAGCCAAACAGAAAACCTCGTGCGGATGGAGGGACTTCCCGGCTGTGCAGCTGTAAGCTTTACGAGCTGCACTGTTAACAGCTGCATCGCCGGGATAAACTTCTCATCCCTCCAGCCAAACAGAAAACCTCGTGCGGATGGAGGGACTTCCCTGCTGTGCAGCTGTAAGCTTTACGAGCTGCACTGTTAACAGCTGCATCGCCGGGATAAACTTCTCATCCCTCAGCCAAACAGAAAACCTCGTGCGGATGGAGGGACTTTCCCGGCTGTGCAGCTGTAAGCTTTACGAGCTGCACTGTCAACAGCTGCATCGCCGGGATAAACTTCTCATCCCTCCAGCCAAACAGAAAACCTCGTGCGGATGGAGGGACTTCCCGGCTGTGCAGCTGTAAGCTTTACGAGCTGCACTGTCAACAGCTGCATCGCCGGGATAAACTTCTCATCCCTCCAGCCAAACAGAAAACCTCGTGCGGATGGAGGGACTTCCGGCTGTGCAGCTGTAAGCTTTACGAGCTGCACTGTTAACAGCTGCATCGCCGGGATAAACTTCTCATCCCTCCAGCCAAACAGAAAACCTCGTGCGGATGGAGGGACTTCCCGGCTGTGCAGCTGTAAGCTTTACGAGCTGCACTGTTAACAGCTGCATCGCCGGGATAAACTTCTCATCCCTCCAGCCAAACAGAAAACCTCGTGCGGATGGAGGGACTCGAACCCCCACGCCTTGCGGCACTAGATCCTAAGTCTAGCGCGTCTACCAATTCCGCCACACCCGCGATTGTCGCCTGATTGCTACGGCTTAAAAGAACCGGTGGGTAGTCAAAATGCACCTGCCTGACAACAAAGCCGGACACGAGAAAAATCATTTTATTACTTGTTGATTTTCAGCGATATCAGGCTTTAAAAAAGGCAAAAGGGCCCCAGGCTTTTCTAAGGCGGGACAAATATATGGCCTTTTCAACTAAAAATGCCAGCTTAGCAGATAAAAAAATGGCATGCGCAGCCAATCTGCGTGGTGTCTAACAGGGCGTCAAAAAAAAAGGCGAAGCCTGGAACGAGGGGTGCCCTTTTTTGTTAGATTTGTAGAAGGCGCCTCTGCAAACACCTGAATGCCTGCATCTTAATGACGAAAGATCCGTATACCTATAAAAGTAGGAGAGGCACAACCTTTGGAATATAACAGAAAGGAATGCAATGGCTGAGGTATTGATCATAAATGAAGAGGAAAAAAGGCTGATCCAGAATGCTTATCGGGACCTCCTGAAGTCCATCAAATCCGAATTGAATGAGGAGGACCGCATGAACATTCGGAAGGCCTATGAAATGGCCGTCCAGGCGCATAGCGAACAGCGGCGCAAATCGGGCGAGCCCTATATCCTGCACCCGATCGCCGTGGCCAAGATCTGTGCCGACGAGATAGGGTTGGGCCCCACCGCTATCATCTGCGCGCTGCTCCACGATGTAGTCGAAGATACCGAGATATCTCTGGAAGATATCCAGAAGCAGTTTGGAGAACGCATTGCCAAGATCGTCGATGGCCTCACCAAACTGGATAGCGCCTACAATGCCGAAAGCCCTCAGGCCGAGAACTTCCGCAAGGTGCTCGGTACCCTGGTCGAAGATGTGCGGGTCGTGCTCATCAAAATGGCCGACCGGCTGCACAACATGCGGACATTGGGTTCGATGCCCCGCCACAAGCAGCTGAAAATTGCAGCCGAGACGAGTTATGTATACGCACCACTTGCCCACCGGCTCGGCCTGTATAACATCAAAACGGAGTATCTCGACCTGTGCATGAAGATCACGGACCCCGAGAACTACCAGGAGATCGCCCAGAAGCTGTCGGAAACCAAGCGGTCGCGCGAAGAGTATATCAAGGAGTTTATTGCACCCCTGAAGGACAACCTCGACGATATTGGCGCCCACTATGAGATATTCGGGCGGCCCAAATCCATTTACTCCATCTGGAACAAGATCCGCACCAAGCGGGTGCCGTTTGAAGAGATCTACGACCTGTTTGCCGTTCGCATTGTCGTCGATGTGACCCCGGAGAAAGAAAAGCTGGTTTGCTGGCAGGTCTACTCCATCGTCACAGATGTGCATACGCCCATTCCCGAACGGTTGAAAGACTGGATCACGACCCCGAAGTCGAATGGCTACGAATCGTTGCATACCACGGTGATCGGCCCCAAAGGGCGGTATGTGGAAGTGCAGATCCGTTCCAACCGGATGGATGAGATCGCCGAGCGGGGTTATGCGGCGCACTGGAAATACAAAGGCCTGTCGCGCCATCCCGACGTTTACGAGCGCTGGCTGGACAGCGTCCGCGAGATACTGGAAGACCCCAACAGCGATGCTGTGGAATTTCTGGGCGATTTCAAGAGCAACAACCTCTTCAACGAAGAGGTGTTCGTCTATACGCCAAAAGGCGATATGCGCATTCTGCCCAAAGGGGCCACTGCGCTCGACTTTGCCTTCCACATCCATACCGATGTGGGGTATTACTGTTCGGCCATCAAGGTGAATAACAAGATGGTGCCCATGGGGTATAAGCTCCGCAACGGCGACCAGGTGCAGATTACGACGAACAAAAATCAGAAGCCATCGGAAGACTGGATCAAAATGGTGGCTACGGGCAAGGCGCGCTCAAAGATACGTTCGGCGATGAAGGAAGAGCGCCGCCGAAAGGGAGAGATCGGCCGTGAAGCGCTGGAGCGCAAGCTGGGCAACCTCAAGGTCGACTTCGACAGGAGCGTGGAGCAACTGGTCAGCCAATATGAGTTTCCCTCTCATGCCGACCTGTACTACGCCATCGCTATGGGCGAGCTGACGATACCCGAGATATTCAAAACGGCCAAGGTCGATTTTGATAAGGACGGACAGCGCCATCTGTCCTTCGTAGAAGAGGAAAAGCCGGCGCCCGTTGAGGAAAAGCCGCGCAGGGAACGCAAGCCCAAATTCACGGGTAAGCCGCGCCTGCTGATCAACGGAGAACCCGCAGAGCAGTTCAACTACACTTTCGCTACCTGCTGCAACCCGGTACAGGGCGATGATATCTTTGCCTACCTGACGGCCAACGCAGGCCTGAAGATCCACCGCGCTACCTGCCCTAATGCTACCAACCTCATGGCGCATTACGGCTACCGGGTAATGAAAGCGGAGTGGATAACAACGGCCGATACGACTTTCGTGGCTGCGCTCAAGATCACAGGCATCGACGATGGGCCCGGGGTCATCGAACGGCTTACACATAAAATATCGACGATGCTCGGGCTCAATATCCGCTCTTTCAACATCGAAGGCAACGAAGGCTACTACGAGGGCAGGATCAGCCTGCTGGTACGAAATACGGACCAGCTCAATATGGCCATTCGAGCGCTGCAGAACCTCAGCAACGTTTCAACTGTTGTCAGGATAGACTAGGTTGGCGCCGGCCGTCCCCGAAAGCGTACGAAAAACAGGATAGCCGGAGTGGGGGTTTGCCGAATTTATTATCTTTACCTGTCAAGTATTTTGGTTATGGCTGCGGGAAGAACACAAGAGGAAATCATTAAGGAAGTAAAAAACATCTTTGCTTCCCATCTGGAGAACAGCGGCTTTCGCAAAACCCCTGAACGTTTCGCTATTCTGGAAGAGATCTATAAACGCACGGACCACTTCGATGCGGAAGCGTTGTATATTCACATGAAGAACCAGAATTACCGGGTAAGCCGGGCAACGGTATACAACACTCTCGAATTGCTGGTCAGTTGCGACCTCGTGAAAAAGCACCAATTCGGTAAGAACCTGGCGCAGTACGAAAAATCGTATGGCTACAAACAACATGACCATCTCATCTGCGTGGACTGCGGGAAAGTGCTGGAGTTTTGCGACCCCCGCATACAGCAGATCAAGGATATGATGGGTGAGCTGCTGAAATTCCGTATCACCCATCACGCCCTGAACCTCTATGGGCAGTGTGACGGCGCCTGCCCGCGTACTGCCGCCCGCCAGAAAGCAGCCAAAGCTGTACCGGAAGAAAGCTAAACCGCCGCTTCATTCTGTTAATCCAACGAATTGCTTATCCCCTTGCCCATGAACCCTAATTATTCCATTACCAAAAAGGACGGCGTACAGGTACTCGAAGTCCATGACCTGTTGAGCGAATACATCAATAAAGAAATCCTTCTGGCCGTACAATCGAAAATAGACGAGGGATTCTCTACCTTTGTCGTCGACCTCAAAGATATTGAGGTGATGAATAGCGTAGGCCTTAACTTCCTCATCGTGTTGAGGGCCCGTTCCATCGACAAGGGGGGCCATATCGCTGTGGTCAATGCTTCACAAAAGGTGATGCAATTGCTGGAGATGACCAAGCTACGGCCCATGTTTCAACTGAGCAGGTCGGTGGAAGAAGCAGTGGAATCTCTGGCCAACATGCAATAAGCAGTGTTGGGGCTGTCTCAAAAGTGCCTGCATAAGGAAAACCTCAAAGCTTACTTCTGAGACAGCCTCAGGATTCCTTAACATACAGCAGGCCGGCCAGGCATGTATAAGAACCTAATAGGTGCGGGCAGCCTATTAGGTTTTTATGCTTTGTAGGCGCCAGGCCATTAAATCCAGAACAATGGCAATCGATGTTATCCTAGGTTTACAATGGGGCGATGAAGGCAAGGGGAAGATCGTAGACTATCTGGCAGCGAGTTACGATGTCGTAGCTCGGTTTCAGGGTGGGCCCAATGCGGGCCATACACTCAAATTCGACGGCAAAAAGTTCGTCCTGCACACGGTCCCCTCCGGCATCTTCCGCCCCGGGCTGATCAACCTGATCGGCAACGGCGTAGTGGCCGACCCTATTACGCTGGCCGAAGAGATCCGGAAACTGGAAGAAGCCGGCGTCGATTTCAAGGGCCGCCTGCTGATGGCCCGCAAAGCGCACCTCATACTGCCAACCCACCGCTACCTCGATGCGGCTTCCGAAAGGGCTAAGGGCAAAGCTAAGATAGGCTCCACCCTGAAAGGTATTGGGCCTACCTATATGGACAAGACCGGCCGCAATGGCCTGCGTGTTGGCGATATCATGCAACGCAATTTCGAAGAGCACTACCGCAACCTGAAGGAAAAACACCTCAGCCTGCTGGCCATCTACCCCGATATCGATTTCGGCCTGGCCGAAGAAGAAGAAAAATGGATGCAAAGCCTGGAAGTGTTGCGAAGCCTTGAGCTGGTCGACGGCGAGTATTATATCAACCAGGCCCTCAGGGAAGGGAAACGTATACTGGCCGAAGGCGCCCAGGGCTCCATGCTCGATATCGACTTTGGTACCTACCCTTTCGTGACTTCCTCCAACACCATTACCGCCGGCGTATGTACCGGCTTGGGCGTCGCCCCCGACAAGATCGGCGAGGTTATCGGCATCAGCAAGGCCTACTGCACCCGTGTGGGGTCGGGCCCTTTCCCTACTGAACAGGATAACGAGTTGGGAGAAAGGCTCAGAACGGAAGGCGGAGAATTCGGCGCTACGACCGGGCGCCCCCGCCGTTGCGGCTGGATCGACCTGCCACAGCTGAAATATACCATCATGCTCAACGGCGTTACTCAGCTGGCCATCACCAAGATCGACGTGCTCAATAATTTTGACACCATTCAGGTGGCAACGGCCTATGAGGTTGACGGGCGGCTTACCGACGAACTGCCGTACGATATCTGCGAAACGGACATCAGCCCTGCCTACGAGGCCTTTCAGGGGTGGCGACAATCTCTCGAGGGTATTACTGACTACCAGGGGATCCCGCTTGCCGCCCGCGAATACCTCCGCGCCCTCGAGGCTTACCTCGGGGTGCCTATTACAATGGTTTCGACAGGGCCGGAGCGCAGCAAGCTCATCGTGAAGCGCGTGAATGCGCCGACGCCCTAACGCGTTCATCTAAAAACCTCGGCTATGATCAATCCTGTAGTACTCCTTCAGCTGAACTATTATGAGCTGGAACGCATCACTCCTGAAACGATAACTCAGGCTGCTGCACGCCTGTTCGAGGCTGCCGGGCCGGAGGGGGCCATGTACCAGGGCCGGGCTGTCGGCCAGGAGGAGGCCAGGGCGGCTATCGCTTTGCTGCAGGAGCCGGGCCAGCTGGCTTTTTACTTTGAACTGTGCAAATACCCTGGCCTTAGCCGGTTCCTGGAAGGAGGGGCGGCCGAAGCTATTGAAAAAGAAGCGCTTCAGGCTGAGATACTGGCCGATAGGGTAGCCCCGATCGCGGAGCCATTGTATAACCAGCAATTCGAAGCGGCCCTCGACGGCGGCAAAACCGGTGCGCTCGAAGCGCTGGGCCAGGTGTTGAGCGGCGGCGGCGCTGGTTTTCAAAAGATCGTTTTTCAGGGTGCGGCATCACTGATAGAGAGAAAGGCCGGCGAACTGAAATCGCTTGCAGAGGGCCTGGAAGGCCCGAATGCCGAAACCCTGGCCCAGCCTCTGCGTGGCCTGCAGCAGTTCAGGAAAGATTACCCCGTTCAGGTTTTTAATGCTTTGCCAACATATTTCGATGAGCAGCGCGAAGCAATGGCCCGCAGTATGGGCCGCATGGTGCGGGCGCTGGTGGAAAAAGACAACGGGCTGGCACTGGCCATTGCGCGTTATGCCCGGCAATTACGGGTTGGCGAAGATTATACCGGCCGGCTGGATAAAGTTATTACTTTCCTCGAAAATAAGGCCAGGCAGGCCCGTGCCGACCAGGCTGCCCGCAGTAGCCGTGGCTGGATGGCCGGCGCTGGTATAGGCGTGCTGGCCCTGTTACTGGTGGCCCTTGGCTTCGGCCTGCGCTCCGTTTACAATACCGTGGTAGACTTCCTGTATGAGCCTTCCCTTTTCGGCGACACCCGCGAGCTGGAAGAAGCCGGGATCGATCAGGAAGAACTGGCCCTGCTGCGGGAGGCTATGAAAGACGGTAAGGGTATAAGCAGGGAACAATTGGAGGAGGCGCTGCGCCGTCAGGGCAACCGCACGGAAGTGGTAGAATATGATCTCACCCAAATGCCCTGGCCTGAGCGCGGGGCAGCAGCGGACACGGAGCTTAGCGGCGAGGCCGTGCCGGGCAGTGCGCCCTTATCCGTATGTTTCCCGAGCCGGCCCGCCAAAGGAAAAACGAGCCATCAGCTGACGATCGTCGGTGACGATGTGTATGACGCGTTGGTATTCTTTTTTAACGGCAGGACGTATGTGCAGCAAGCCTATATCCCAGCCCGGTCAAAATACGAGCTCAAGGGTACATTCGACGACACACAGGTGATCTCTACCATGATCGTATTCGGACAGGAATGGAGCCCCTCTGGGAAGAGCCCGTGTGGTACGCCTGGGTATTTCACTCAAAACGTCCATTATTCCGGCTTTGCCGGTTATGCAATGGAACCCCCCTACCCGGACCTGAGGAGCGACCTGGTGGCCCGCCTGAAAAAACAACGCCTGGTGGTGTCGAGGGAGCTGGAAGAACAAGCCTTTTTCGACTTACTTGAACAGTATCGTTAGCGTCAAAAAGCGCTTAATTCCTCGCCGTTACGATGTACTGGTAATCCAGCGCAGTATCATTGGTCTGAATATTCGTATAACCGGCCTGGTAGAGTTGGTCTTCCACCTGGAAGAGCGGCACGCGTATTTCGGAAGGCGGCCCCAGCGGCGTGCGCTTTTTCTTAAAATCGATGATCAGCAGTAACCCTCCCGGGGTGATGCCCTTCTTGAGGTTTTCCAGGTACTGGATCTGGTTTTTGATATACATAAAAGTATTGACGATGATGACCACATCGGCTTCATTGGGCTGGAGCTGGGGGTCGTCGGCCCGTGCCAGGCGTGTTTCGAGGTGCTTCTGGTACTGCTCGGGCAGTTCCAGGACCCTGACGCTGTCGAGGTAATTGATGAAACGCGGGTCGATATCGATGGCTATGACCTTTTTGGCTTTCTGCGCCAGGCGGAAGGCAAAGAAGCCGGTGCCTGCGCCGATGTCGGCAACAGTTTTGTTTTGAAGGTTGCCCAACAGGTTGATAACCACTTCGGGCTTTTGCCAGATAACGCGGTTGGTATTGACGTAATCGGAGTCAATGCCGGGTGATTGTGGTTTCGGCATGGCGAACGCATTGGGATCGCCATCCTGTAGCGTGGTATCTTCATGGGTGTAGGAAGAATCTCCCGTGCCGGGAGTGTTCTGGCAGCCCCATGCAGAGAGCATCAGAAAGGACAGGAACAAGAGCGGCGATCTTCGCATTTTCATAGCAATTATTTCCCGTAAAGGTAAGGGTTTTTCTTTTCCTCAGGGCCTGCTTTCTCTCCGAGCTGCTTCAAATTTCGCCTCCCGGGGTGAAATGGGCTATTATCCCGTGGCAGAACTCGGCCAGGTGGTCAATTTCGGCAGAGTTCAAGCATCAACTGTTCCAGTTTCTGTCGTATGGCCCCGCCGGAACCTTCGTAGTTATTGGCGATGATGGAAAAGGCCAGCAGCTTGCCGTTGCGGGCGGTAGCATAACCGGAATACGCGCGCACGTGCTCGAGCGTTCCGCTCTTGGCCCGTAACCTGCCTTCGGCAGCTGTTCCTTTGAAAGCGTTCTTCAGCGGCCCCGATCGCCCGGCTTCGGGCAACGATTCGTAAAAAGGCCTGAACAGCTGCTCTTCCTGGCGCGCCATCAGGCGCAGGAGCTGTGCCAGGAAATAGCTGGTCACCGTGTTGGCCTCCGACAGGCCGCTGCCATCTACGAGTGAGCACCCCGCCCAGTCGAGCCCCTGTTTTTCCCAGTAGGCCTTTATGGCCTCCAGCCCCGCTTCTGTGCTGCCCTCGCCCTTTTGTTCCAGCCCTATCGTTTTTACCATCGCTTCGCAATACAGGTTGACGCTCTCCATATTGGTTCGGGTTATAATGCCGGCCAATGGAGGAGAAAAATGTGTATACAAAACCCGGCGGCCCGCCGGCGCCGGGGCATCGAACAGGGCGGCGGCGCCCCCTGATGTAATGCCCACGCTGGCCAGGCTCTGCTGCAGGTATTGCGCTGCCAGCAACGGAGCATTGGGTAGGGAGCCTTTAATGGTGAACTGCCCTTCGCCAGCGGGGATCGTACCGCGTACATAGCGGGTGTATTGGTAAGGGGCGCCGAAAATGTAAGCATTGTCGCCGCTACCCCTGGCAGCGGAGCGTAGTTCGTTGACAAACACCAGGCCGGGCACTTCTGGCACCACAGCGGCAACCGGCGGCGTGGCGCCGAGCTGGCTGCGCTGCTGGAAGTGCAGGAAGTGCATGTTTTCGTGCAGGTTGAGGCTCCAGGCGCCGGCAGCATAATAATTGCCCATATCTTCCCACTGCCATGTGGGGATGCAGGCCTCGGAGCCAAACAGCGACGCATCGCCGATGATCTGCCCTTCGGCCCGGCGAATGCCCTGCTGCTGCACTGCCAGCCGGAGCCGTTCCATCAGGGACTCCAGCGGTACGGCCCCTTCCATGAGCGGCGAGCCCAGCGTGGGGTCGCCATACCCTCTGAGGTACAGGTTGCCCGACAGGCGCCCGTCCGGTTCATTGAACGTGCCGTCGGCCTGCAGTTCTGTTTTGAAGCGGTAATCGGGCCCAAGCAAGGCAAGAGCGCTGGCCGTAGTCAGCACCTTCAGGTTGGATGCGGGCGCTACACTACGGCTCGCCTCATGGCTGGCCAGCACCTTCCCGCTTTCGATATCGATAACGCATACGCTCAATGTGCCGTGTGCGAAAGCAGGGCTATCGGCCAATGCATCGGCCGCCTTCTGATAGGCCGGTTGCGCGATACCGGCCAGAAATAAGGCAAGGAAAAGGGTAGTGGCGTAACATTTTTTCATGCTTACTAAAAGGCGTTGTGGTGTTCCAATGTTTGATAGCTTCCTGCACTACAACGAAGGCAATATTTTTCCCACGGCTTCTCCGAACCCGACCCGGATGCCGCTATCGTTTTCAGACCATCCACGCATCACCACGGTGTCGCCGTCGAGCAGGAATTTGCGTTCGCTGCCATCGGGCATGGGGATGGGCTTGGTACCTCGCCAGGACAGTTCCAGCATGGAGCCGAAAGAATCGGGCGTTGGCCCGCTGATCGTGCCGGAAGCCATGAGGTCGCCTATTTGCAGGTTGCATCCGTTGACGGTATGATGGGCCAGCTGTTGCGCCATGCTCCAGTACAGATATCTGAAGTTGGACTGGCAAACGGTTTTCCCTTTGCCGCTTTGAGGGATGATATCCACTTCGAGCCTGATGTCAAAACTTTTGGGGCCTTCGCATTGCAGATAGGGAAGGGGCTGTGGCGATTGAACGGGGCCTTCTACGCGGAAAGGCTCGAGGGCGTCGAGGGTGACGACCCAGGGCGACATGGTAGAAGCAAAGCTCTTGCCCAGGAAAGGGCCCAGCGGCACATACTCCCACCGTTGAATATCGCGCGCCGACCAGTCGTTGAACAGAACCATCCCGAAGATGTAATCCTCCGCTTCGGCAGTGGATACGGAAGTGCCGAGCTGGCTGCCTCTGCCGATGACGAAAGCCATTTCCAGTTCGAAATCGAGCAGCCGGGACGGGCCGAACACTGGTGGTGCGCCATCTTCCATCTGCATTTGCCCTTTGGGGCGGCGCACCGGTGTGCCCGACACGACAATAGATGACGCCCGGCCGTGGTAGCCTACGGGCAGATGAAGCCAGTTGGGCATGAGTGCATTTTCTTTGCCCCGGAACATGATGCCTACATTGGTAGCGTGTTCCCTGCTGGAATAAAAGTCCGTGTAATCACCCACCTTCACCGGCATCAGCATCTGTACTTCGTCGCGCAGGTGCAGGAAATAGCCTGCCAGTTCGCTGGCGTCCCAGTCTTCAAGCCTGTCATCCAGAATATCGGCAATGCGGTTGCGGACGGCGCGCGTGGCATCCTTCCCAAGGGCGATAAAGTCGTTGAGGTAAGGCCTGGCAAAAACGTGGCGGGGCACACCAAGGTCGTCAAAAAAGCCGTGCTCCGCCAATACCTGCAGGTCGGCAACATAATGGCCGATGGCGGTGCATATACGAGGTGACAGGCCCGGCGTCCGGAAAACGCCGAACGGGAGGTTTTGAATGGGAAAATCGCTATCGGACGGGACTTCTACCCAGGACCGTATCTTAGGGTCATTGGCTTGGATCATGTGGCTAGGTTTTGGGCAAATGTAACAAAATATCCTACTGCACTACTATGCGCCGGATATACCGCTCGCCTCCGGCCTCTATTACCAGGGCGTAGATGCCCGCCGGCAACTGATCAACGGCCAGCACTGCCGATCCGCGGAACGTGGTTTGCCCGAGTTGCTTCGCCGTTATAGTATACATACTGGCGGTAGCTTCGGGGGCCGTACCATCTCCCTGCCATTCGATGTTCAGTACATCGTCGGCCGGATTGGGGTAAACCAGGAAGGTTCCCTTGGCCTCCAGTGAGCCTGTGCTGCCTGTTGTGCCTTCCAAATAAAAAGAAAAAACGGTGCTAACCTGCCCACCACAGCGATTAATGGCCGTCACCCGCCAGAAATAGGCGCCCCCGGGAAGGTTTTGAAGCAGGGTGTAGTAATTCTCCGCTACCATATCCTTTTTAACAATTTCCCCGAACAGCATATCGGTAGCGATCTCGATGAGAAAGGTATCAGCGTTAGGCGCCGGCGACCAACTGAAGAAGAGGCTGCCCTGGAAAAGCGGTGATTCGTCGTCGGGTGTAAACAGCAGGGGCGTTTCCGGCAGCTCTGATGCCTGGGCCTGAAACAAATGGTAGAAATTGTGCGTGCTGTCGGCGGCGTGGAGGATCAGAGGAAAACTGCCGGCCTGGCTGAAGTTGCTGAACGTGGCAGTAGTGAGCTGGCCCGGTAGCGCAGGGTTGGGGGCAAAAGTGACAGAAGCGCCCTGTGGCAGGCCGATCATGTGCAGCGAAACCGGGCTTTCGAAACCAGCCCCTATATAGATGTCCGTCGTGGATGCCTGGCCGGTGCAGGCTTCCATTACGTCGGACAGGCCAAAGAGCTTCGCTTCCCTGGGGTAGGCCCGGCAGAGGTTGAGCCGCCAGCCGTTGAGCTGCCCACCATCCTGATCCTGGTGGTCGATAACTGTGAGGCGCCAGGTGCCGGCTACGGGTTCTCCGATCAGGGCAGAAAGCGGGGTCAAGGGTTGAAAAACGCCTTCGATGGCAGGAGGGCCTAAATCACAGGACAGCTCGAAATCGGCCTGCGTCAGGGAAGCGCCATCGTTAAAGCCCAGCTGCAGGCCGGAACCCCAGCAGCCGTAATAAATGGCCGGAACTCCCGGGCGGTGGAAAAGCTGGACAGTAGTGCCCGAAGGGGAACGCAGGAAGGCCGAAAGGTCGCCCACATAGCTATGGTCGATGTCGATGTCACTCACGCTTATCGAGGCTACCGTCCCGTCCTCGGGGATGTATATCTCTGAGTACGCCACGGAAATGCCATCGGACGATATGGGCTGAGGAGGGGCTGTGCAACTGTTCGACAGGCAGGTTGTCGCCGATGTCGTCCAGTGTACCGATGCCGACCAGGGGCCTGAACCGCAAACGTTGTTCGCCCTTACCCGGGCGTAATAAGTAGAAATTGGGTTGAGGACGACATGTTCGCAGTTAGTTGCAGTCAGGCCGTAGTGGGTGGCCACCAGTACGTTGAAGGCCGAATCGGAGGCCACCTGCAGGTCGTAGCTGTCGGCCAGCGGTACAGCGGCCCATTGAAAGGCGGGCGCCAGGGGCATGCCCACCTCCCCATTGGCCGGCGTGGCCAGGGCGGGCGCTGCCGGTAGCTGGCTGATAGCGCTGAAGCTGGCTTCTGCCGTCGCCGAATAGCCACCGCCCTGCCCGACGACCAAAAAATTGATGGCGCCGCTAGGCAGAGAGGGCCCTGGAAAGGTAACGGACAGGTTGGCGGTACTACCTGCCGGAGCAGGGTTGGGGCTGAACGTTGCCGATGCGCCTGGTGGAAGGCCCTGTGTGCTGAGGAATACCGGCACGGTAAATGCCTCGGCGGTTTCTACTTCAAAATGTACCGTACCGGGCAGGCATACCTCATCCTGCGGAGATGCCACGGTAACGGTTACCGTACAGTCTGACAGCCAGTGCCCGTCCAGCACGGCCAGCCCGGTATTGTCGGGGTCGAGCCAGTCCTTGAGCCTCGTAGAGGAGGAGCCTCCGCCAACCCAGGAGTAACGGAACCAGCCGAAAGAGTCGTACTGGTTATTGCTGCAACTGGCAGCCCCGCCATGAAGCTGCCCGACGATACGCCGTTGCCGGTTGAAAAGCGGCGCGCCGGAGGAGCCGTCCTCTGTAGAACCGATATCCCAGTCGGGGATAATGAGGTGGTTACCGTTGTTCACGGGAGTACTACCGCTACCCCATGAGCCGGGATAGGCGTCGTGAAATGAAAAGCTGATGCGCTTTTCCGCTCCATCCGGATGGTGGATACAGGCCAACGTATCCTGCGGAGGTGTAGACTCGCGCGACCAGCCGCTGAAATAGGCGTTGGAAGCGTTGGGGACGGGGCTGTCGAGCTCGACCAGCGTAAAGTCAGAAGCGGCATAACTGGCCCGGAATATCGAACCGGTATTGTAGCTGTTCAGCTGCCCGTCGCCGGGGCCGCCGCTGGACATAGAGCCCGGCTGCCGGCAATAGCTGTTCTGATAGTTCCAATAAGCGACCAGAGATGGGGCGTTGGCGGCTGTCACGCCACAGTGATGGGCCGTCATAAAGTAGGGCGTGCAATCCTGACGGGTATTATTGATCAGGAAGCCGGTGCAGAAAGTATCGCCGCCCAGGCCGTACACGGCTACCGATTGTATCACATCACGGTAGAGGTCGACGATGCTCCATCCATTGCCGGCGCCACAGATGACATCGAGGTTGCATGCGCCGGAGAGCACTTCCAGAAAGCCCAGGAAATCGTGGTTGACGGTGGCCAAACGCAGGCGGATGTATTCGCGCTGCCGTACCGGCGCCTGTATTTCCAGCACCGCCTCATCACCGGGTAACACCGGCGTCCACAATTGCTGGTGGGGTTCGTTGTCGGAAGGGGTAAAAGGGCCCAGGATATGGCGGCCCTCCGGGGTATAGATCAGCAACTCGGCGCCCGGTGGCATATAGTATTCGAGAAAGCCGAAATTGAGGGAATGGGCGCCATCGGATCTTATGCGCAACCGCCAGACTGCTTTGCCGCCGGGCAGCATTTCCCACAGGCCATAGCGCTCAGGGGTAATATCTACGTCTATGGCCTCGGCGAAGCGCGGCGCAACTCCGGGGCCGCGCCGGGCCAGCTCCGCTTCCAGCAGGGCTTCGTTATTGATCAGGGGAAGGGCTACCAGCTCTACCTCATTCAGAGGGGTAGGGGAATTGGCAATAGCTTCGCGCGCCACCTGAGCATGAATGACGTGCAGGTAAAGGAAAAAGACAAAAAAGCTGATGGACAGGCGTTTCATTCGGTAACTGGTATCCTCTATTCCAAAGATAACGGTTTATTCACCGCACCACCAAAGGGATTGTTGCTTTCTGCAGGTATAAGACATAAGCAGCGTTCAAAAAATAAGTTGCCGCTTTGCATTTCGGTGATCAGAGCTTGTCCTCTGCCATTCCAGCTGCTTTTGCCCTTCGCCTGTTCACCGAAAACGGCAAATTATTTTTTGAGCATTCCTAAAGACGTTGTTATTGCCCGGCCAGAAAAACAGCATTGCTGAAGAGTAGTTTGCCGTTTTCCCAGAAACCGCGGAAGAGCGGGTTATCCACAAAATAGATCGCTGCGCCATTGCCTTTCGACTCCAGGGCGAATACGACGGAATGCTTCAGGCTTTCTCTGGCTACGGAGCCGGCAAAACCGATGGGGTTCGGATGATCACCTATATATCCCACATTCCAGGTATCCTTGAGCAGTTTGTATGCCTGCGACCCCGTTTTGAGGGTGTAATATGTTTCGCCCAGCCCATAAGCGAGCGGGTGTGTCTGGTCGAGCTGCACTTTGAATATGGCCCCCGGGATGTCGTGGCTGAGGTAGCGGCGCGACTGCCCTGCATAGGGTTCCAGTAGCTTTTCGATATCGTCGTCAGGCATATCACTCTGCGACATGTGTTGTTCATCCCGGGTACTGTCGTGCGACAGGCTGAACCCGGTTTTGCCTTCCAGGGAACCGAGTGCGCTGCCGATGGCGATGAGCCGCCCGCCCTGCCTCATCCACTGGTTGAGTGCAGTGAGGGTTTCGTCATTCAGGTTGTAATGGCCTTCCGGCAAGATGAGCAGGTTGAAATCGTCGAGCTTCAGGCTGGGCAGGCTTTTCGCCGCAAAGAGGTGTACGGGGTACTCCAGCTGCTGCTCGAAAAAGCACCGCAGTTCGCCGGCGTTATAAGAGTAAGTGCCTTCTCCGAAGAGCATCGCGATCCTGGGCTTGTCGATAAAGGCCAGGTTGGCGGACCCCAGGTCGAAGCCGCTATCGGAAAACCCGGTAGAAACCGCTGTAATGGGTTGTTCGTAAGTGCTGGCCAGTTCAGCGATAAGCGCACGGAATTTTGCAGGCTCCATTTTTCGGTTGTCGGCAGCGGTTATGACGAGTGTGCCCATGGGGTATTCCTGCCCTTCAATAGAAAAGGCGCCGGTAGCGTAGCGGGCCTTGATGCCTTTTTGCAGCAGCGCCCCCAGAAAGCGAGCATTTTGAAAAGAGGACCATTCCGCCAGGTAGGCATAGGGTGACTCCACCGATGCCAGGTTGTTGGTATAGGCGCCAAAGCTGAAATCGGAGCCCGGGTCCAGCCGCTGTTTGGTGGCATAGGCTTCCAGCCCGTAGACATAGGGCAGGCTCCAGGCCGTAATATCGTAGGTCAGCGTGTCTTCCAGGACGGGTACGGGTTCGAGCAGCACCTGGGCCAGTACCGACATCGGCTGGTAGGCGCTCACGACGAGGTCGCCTGGCCTGGCCTGTATGGGTTCCTCACGGCCGCTTTGGTAGTTGTATGCGCTCAGGCTCAGCTCTTTTCCTACGCGGCCGTATCGGATATTGTTCTTGTCGAGCAGGCTGCAGAAGGCTTTTATTTTTGCCTTTGTGTTGCTGCTTCGGATGATGAAGGCCTTGTATACCCCGACGGGGTTGTTGCTGGCCCTGGCGAAATAGGCGCTGAAGTTCTCGATGAGGCGGCCCGCATTTTTGGAGGCCATTTCGATGGTGGAAAGCGCGGTTGTCGTATGGTGGGCTATGCGGTCCTGCAGCGTCAGCGTATCGCTGTTTTCCATGATGAAGGCCCGCCCGGCGATGCCATGGCCCGCCTGTTCGTAGGTCATCCCTATGGCGCCGCTGAAGGTAGGGTAGGTATCGCCATAGCTGGGGTACAACAGGTCGAATTCTTCACGAGTGAAGTACAGCCAGCCCTGCTGGTCGAAGTGCCGGGCATTGTTTCGTCCGATCTCGTACTGAAAATCCGACTGCCAATCCGAAACATACGCATGGTATGGGGCGGCGGCAGGTGCGAAGTAATAGGGGTTGTTCGGGTACTGTTCGTGGTAATCGACGTGGATATGCGGCATCCACTGCTGGTATATGGCAATGCGCTGCTGGGTTTCCACCTGGGTTTGCCAGGCCCAGTCGCGGTTCAGGTCGAAATAGTAGTGATTGGTACGGCCACCGGGCCAGGGTTCACCGTGTTCGTAGGTATTGCCGTCGGGGTCGGCCCAACGGGAGGCAGCCTGGCGATACCAGTCGGTGTAGCGGGCGAAGCCGTCGGGGTTGATGGAGGGGTCCAGAATGATGACGGTATTCTGCATCCACTGCTGCGCCTGCCGGTTGTCCGGGCGAACGAGTTCATACAGGGTGGACAGGGCGCTTTCCGTGCCGCCGGCCTCATTGCCATGCACCCCGCAGCTCAGCCAGACGATGGCCTGGCCAAGGGCCGGGTCTACGGCGCCGGGCAGCAGGCCTGTTCTGCGGAGGTTGTTCTGGCGGATGTCGTCCAGGCGGGCCAGGTTCTCGGGAGTGGAGATATAGGCCAGTATCAATGGCCTTTCTTCATTGGTGTTGCCATACTGCATGAGCATCACATTGGGGCTGTTGGCCGCGACGTGGCGGAAGTAATCCACGACAAGGTGGTGCGGCGTGAATTGGGCGCCGTGCTCGTGCGGAAGGAAATCGCCGGGTGAAAGCAACTGGGCATAGGCCGCCGTTGCAAAAGCAAAAATAACAGATGGGATGAGCAGAAAACGCAACATGGGTGTTCTATTTTTAATAGCTCCCGATGCATCAGATAGCTTGGGGGCCAGCAGGTTGGATTTGAACAATCCAGCACACAAAAATAGAGAAAAGTGATAAAGTGGCGGATACTTTAGTTTGCGGTTTCACAAATAATCCCAACGTTATGAGCCCTAACGATGACACCTTACGCTGGCTGCTCGACGGCGATGTCGCCGTACAATACCAAACGCGGCGCTATCTGCTTGGCGAACCTCCGCATGCCCTGGAGCCCCTACAGCGCCGCATCGCTACCGAAGGCTGGGGCGCCCGCTTCCTTGCTGCCCGCCGGCCCGACGGACACTGGGGGCGCGCCTATTACGCACCCAAGTGGACGTCGACGCACTACACCCTGCTCGACCTGAAGAACCTGGCTTTCCCCCCGCAAAACGAAGCTGTACAGGCTAGTGTGGATATGGTGCTTGACATGCCGAAAGCAACGGATGGGGGTATCGGTTTTGCCCGCTCCCTCTCCCGCAGCGACGTGTGCGTCAACGGCATGGTGCTTTCCTTTGCCGCTTACTTCAAAGGCACAGACGAGCGCCTGAATCCTTTTATCGATTACCTGCTCGACATGCGTATGCCCGACGGGGCGTGGAACTGCGAGATCCGCAATGGCGCCTGCCAGGGTTCTTTGCACACCACCCTGAGCGTGCTGGAAGGCCTGCTCGAATACCGGCTGGCGGGCAACACCTACCGCTTGGATGCCATTCGGGCGGCCGAACAGGGAGGCGTGGAGTTCCTCCTCGAGCACCACCTTTTCAAAAGCCGCCGCACCGGCCTGCCCATCGGCCCCAAATTCACCCGCCTCAACTATCCATCGCGCTGGTGGTTCAACATCCTGCGGGCGCTGGATTATTTCAGGCAAGCCGGCCTGCCTTATGATGAACGCCTGGAAGATGCGCTGAAACTACTGACGCAAAAGCAAAAGAGAGGCCGGTGGCTCCTGCCGGCCCCGCATCCCGGGCAGGTGCATTTCGAGATGGAAAAGCCCGGAAAGCCCAGCCGGTGGAACACCCTGCTGGCGCTTGGGGTGTTGGGCTGGGCCGGGGCTTAAAGAGCTTGATTGGAGGCCGCTTCTCGCTATCAAAAGCGGCCTCCAATCAAGCTCTAAGCCGGTGGTTCCAGCAAGAATGATAATTTTTTTCTTAGTATATCTCTGTTTTTTTTCTTCAACTCACATTCCCAAACCCTGATTACCTTCCATTCTTTGTTGACCAGAGTATGATTAACTTGTTCATCTCTAGCTCTGTTTTTTTTTATTTTTGCATCCCAGTATTCTTTGTTGTCATCCGGCTGGGTATTTCTACAATTGTGCCCATGCCAGAAACAACCATCTGTGAAAACTGCTAGGCGTAACTTTGGGAATACAAAATCAGGTTTTCCATAAAGTTTATAATTTCGCCTCCAACCTTTAATTTTGTTTTCCTTAAAAAATTCAATGAGTTTTATTTCCGTAGAGCGATTTCTGCGAGATTTTACCTTTCTCATGATCTCACTGCGCTCTTTGGAGGAAAAGGTATCAGCCATTTTCTCGGTTAATTAAAATGGAAGGCAATTCGATCATTAACGATTTATCGATTTCACAAGCGTCAACTCTTTCATTATAAATCTCAATTAGAATGGTCAAATTTTTTGAAAGCCTACTGCTTTTAAAATGGCTAATTTCTTCGATGTTTTGGGAGACAAATGATTCAATGGATTCAACGGCAATTTGGTTTTTGCTGATTTCATCAGCAAGCTGTCGGGCGCCTGCAAGCTTACTGTCCGGTACAAGAAGGAAGGGCTTAAATCCTTCTTTGATGTTTTCCTGACATTTAATAAATACGCCTTGCATAGGAGAAATTGTCACATGGAATACTGAGTCTCCAATTGCAAAGTCGCCTTGTCTTTTAGTTTGTTGGTCGGCAGTGAACGCTGATTCATTTGAGACTTCAATGTCAGGGAATCTTAATTGAAGCTTTGCTCCAACAAGATGTTGAGATACAGGGCCTGCTTTGTTTTCTTTGGCGGCAGCTTCCAAAAGGTTTCTGATATTTTGCCATGTAGAAAATTTTGGGTCAAAAACAAGTTTGACTTTTTGGCGATTGTGAAAATCTTTTACCCGATCAACAATGTAATGCTGAAATTCAGTTATGATACTATCGCGTTTTTCTTTCTCAATTGGCCCTAGGTTCAATTCTTTTAGCGCTTCAAGGAGTTTTTGAATTTCGCTAAGCAAACCCCGGTTAGTTCTCCCACCCTCTTTTGCAAAAGGACGGGTTTCACCAAATTCTGCCAGTATCTTGGAGACTGCTCGGCCGCTTGCTCCCTTTATTTGGGTGCCTTTGGGGGCAAGATGCGATTCTAAATTTAGGTCATAATTCTTTTTCAGTCGGTCTAAAACTACTAGCGATGCTGCAATGGTGCCCATCGCAGGACCATTATTTTGTTTGTAATATTCCAGCGAGTGATACCAATTATGAAATACCTGAAGAGGCTTGCTGCTTGACATATGCCTTTTTCCGATTTATTTTTTCGTTGATTTCAGCTAATAGGGGGTTAAGGTAGTTCTTCCCAATCCATGAGATAACAGGAACACATACTGCATCTCCAAAACCGAAAAGAGCATCGGTGGTGGAACCTGTAATAATGAATTCATTTGCTCCCATCAACTTTGCGCACTCTCTGGGGGATATAAAACGGACCTTTACTTCTCCAATTCCAACTTTCAACAGTATCTGTCGAGCGCTTCCTCCCTTAGGGGTGCGTAGGCAACCTGCAATGCCGTCGCCTCTGATTTCAGCCATTGATCGGCCGTTCCTAACTCTTCTAAAAGCAGTCAAGTATGAATACTGATTTTTACTTTGTAATGTTTCAATGATAAGCCGATGTTTTTCACTCGTTTGATTTAGAAGATAATCAACTCTTTCCTGACTCCACCATTCACTTGAATCGTCTTTTGTATTATCAACTACATTGTGTAGGAGAATTGAGTTTTTCGGAAGCTTTGGCAATTCTCTGATAGACCAGTTGATTTCAGGGTGGGCAATAAAAAAATCTACAAGTTTTTTGGGCCTTAATTCTCCTTCGTAAAAAAGAGAAAGTTGGTTGTCCTCAGCAGAACTCACTGATTCTGAACTACCATTCGTATGCCCAATTATAAACAATCGGACGCGGCTTTGAGGGACAAAATTCGCGGCGTCAACAACAAAAGCGTCTACAGAATACCCGAGACTGTTCAGCGCTTTAAGGGCTTCTTCAAAGTCTTTACCTTTGTGAGAGGTAAGAAACCCCGCTACATTTTCTAAAAGCACAATTGGCGGCCGTTGCCCTTCCATTTTTTTCAATATATCGATAAACCCCCAGAATGCTGAAGAATGCTTTCCCGCAAGCCCCTCGCGTCGTCCGGCAAGAGAAAGATCCGTACAAGGGAATGAAGCTGTCGCTAATGTTGAGGGAGGAATATCTTTGATATCTAGCTCATGAATATCGCCAAGCGCAAAGTGGTTGTAGGAGTCTTGAAAATGCGCTGAGTACAATCTTTGTTTCATAGGGTCAATGTCATTGGCAAATGAAATTTGCCAACCCGCCTCCTCTAATCCTATTCGCATCAAGCCTATGCCGGCGAAAAATTCTGCAAAGGTCTTTTGATATTCAAGGTTTTTAGAATACACCATAGTCAACGGGTGTTTTTAGTAAGAAAAAAGCTTACCCAAAATATAGTCCCCAATATATAACTTCTTTTCAAGCTATGCTACAAAATGTTTTAAACACAGGGTGTTAGTTTAACCCCAAAATCTACATTTACATAAGGCGAATATTAGTGCCACATTTGATCGCCAGTCCTTCTCAGCAATTTATGAACAATGCAGCCATCCTAATACACCGCTTCCACCACTTTCCGTATCGTATCCGAATCGCCCATGGTGTAATAGTGCATGCAGGGGGCGCCCTTTTCCTTGAGCTCTTTCGATTGCTGGATGCACCATTCGATGCCTGCCTGGGTGCGCGCCTCGGCGCTTTTTGCGGTGGTGATATCTTTGACGAGTTCTTCGGGCAGGTCGATGTGGAAGATGCGGGGGATGGAATTGAGCTGGTACAGTTTGGTCAGCGGCTTCAGGCCCGGCACGATAGGCACGTTGATGCCAATAGCCCGGCAGCGATCCACGAAATCGAAGTATTTTTTGTTGTTGAAAAACATCTGGGTGACGATGTAGTTGGCGCCTGCGTCTATTTTGGCCTTGGTCTGCAGCAGGTCGAAGTCAAGGTTGGGCGACTCGAAGTGTTTTTCGGGATAACCGGCCACGCCGATGCAGAAATCCGTCCTGACGCCGTTCTCGATATCGATATCCAGGTATTTCCCTTTGTTCATGTCCACGACCTGTTTGACCAGGTCGATGGCGTAGTGGTTGCCGTCTTCTTCGGCGACGAATTTGCCTTCAAACTGCCGCGCATCGCCCCTGATCGCGAGCACATTATTGATGTTGAGGAAATTGAGGTCGATCAGCGCATTTTCGGTATCCTCTCTGGTGAAGCCGCCGCAGATGAGGTGTGGCACAGCGTCGACACCATAGCGGTGCATGATGGCGGCGCAGATCCCCACCGTACCGGGCCGTTTCCTTATGGCCACTTTCTCGTAATAACCGCTGTCCCTCTTTTTATAAATGAACTCTTCCCGGTGATACGTCACGTCAATAAACGGCGGTTTGAACTCCATGAGGGGGTCGAGGGTATCGAAAATGGCTTGCATGCTGCCTCCTTTGAGGGGAGGAAGCACTTCAAAGGATATCAGGGTTTGCCCTTTGGCCTTTTCAAAATATTCGGTGACTTTCATTCGGTATGGCCGTTGCCGGCTGAGCTTTTGTGAAGGGGCAAAAATACGCAATCCCGGAGTTTATTACTAATGGAATGCGGGATGGGAAAATGGGAACCAGCCGTTTGGATTTCGTATGGCCTCCAAACAAGCTCTTATGGGCGGTTCGTCGCATTTTACCCTTTCTTGGCCGTCAACCCTTGACAAAAACGTTTTTTTGAAATACTTTTGACTAACCGTTCGGTCAATAAAAAAACATGTCGCCACGCAGTAAAGAACAGTTTGAAGTGATCCGGCAGAAAAGCATAGAAGCGATCCGGGAAGCGGCCTTGGAGCTCTTTGCGCACAACGGGTATCACAGCACCTCCATCAGCCAGATCGCGAAAGAGGCCGGCGTATCGAAGGGGCTTGTATACAATTATTTTGAAAGCAAGGAGGCCCTGCTGCAGGACATCATACTCGACGCGGTGGAGATGGGCGAGCAGTTTATGGCCCAGCTCCTGGCTGCTACCGGTGATGCTGCCGAGCAGGTGCGTATGCTGGTAAAAGCTTCTTTTACCGTCGTCAAGGAAAACCGGCGCTACTGGAAACTGATGACGTCCCTGGCCCTGCAGACGGATGTATTGACGGAAATGATGCCGATGCTTAAAGAAAGGCAGGAAGCGGCATTTGGCGAGTTAACCGGCATGTTTCGCAAACTGGGCGCAGAAAAGCCCCGCGAAATGGCCTTTTACTTTGGCGCCGTGCTCGACGGGCTTCTGTTGCACTATATGCAGTTCGGAGAAGAGTACCCCATCAAAGCGATGGAGGCGATGGTGCTGGAGCGCTTTTTGCCGGGCCACCCACAGAACCCTAAAGACACCTGACGGACATTTGCTAACAAAAAAATCAAGAACATAATGAAACGCATTTTTGCAGTACTGATCGTCCTGGCATTGGGGCTGAGCACGAGGGTATCTGCCCAGTCCGGCGCTACGCTTTCCGCAAAAGAGATCGTACAGAAGGCCGATGAGAAATCGCGGGGCGAGTACAGTATCGGCGAGATCAGGATGACGGTCATTCGCCCTACCTGGTCCCGTGAAATGGCCATGAAGTCCTGGTCGAAGGGCACCGATTACGCCCTCATCCTCATAACGGAGCCCGCGCGCGATAAAGGCACGGCCTTTTTGAAGCGCGACAAGGAGATCTGGAACTGGCAGCCGTCGATCGACCGCACCATAAAGCTGCCGCCTTCCATGATGATGCAATCGTGGATGGGCTCCGACTTTACGAACGACGACCTGATCAAGGAGTCGTCTATAGTAGAAGACTATACCCACAAAATGCTTGGAACGGAAACTATAGAAGGGCGGGATTGCTACAAGATCGAGCTGACACCCAAAGAAGACGCCCCTGTCGTGTGGGGTAAGATCATCAGCTGGATCGACAAGAAGGATTTCATGCAGATGAAGGTGGAGTTCTATGATGAAGAAGGCTATCTGGCCAACACCATGTACGGAAAAAACGTCAAGGAGCTGGGCGGGCGGCTACTGCCCTCGAAGATGGAAGTCGTACCGGCCGACGAACCCGGCAACAAAACCATCATCGAGTACCAAAGCCTGGATTTCAGCAAGCCTATCGAGACGTCGTTCTTTTCCATTCAAAACCTGAAACGGGTGAAGTAGATAGGCGGGAAGGCATCCTTGTATAACCATAATTCATGATAACCCCGCTCGGGGATGCTGCGGGGAAAAATCAAATATCCGATGTTATTTCGACTAGCCTGGCGCAATATCTGGCGCAATAAGCGGCGAACGCTTATCACCGTCGCGTCCATCCTTTTTGCCGTGTTGTTTGCCACCTTCATGGAAGCCATGCAAAAAGGGGCCTGGGATCACATGATCAGCAGTGTCGTCAACTATTATTTCGGCTTTGTGCAGGTGCACGAAAAGGGATACTGGGATGAGCAGTCCATCGACAAAGCTTTCCCCCTGGCGGATTCGCTGGTTCAGCTGGGGGCCAGGAGCAAAAGCATCAAAGAGGTGGTTCCCCGCATCGAATCCTTTGCCCTGGCCTCCACGGGCAACAATACCTCCGGCGTCATGGCCGTTGGCATCGACCCTGAAGCGGAGAATAGTATGACGGGCCTGGAAGGGCGCATATCTAAAGGACAGTACTTAAAAGGGGGTGAGCCTGCCGCGCTGGTAGCGGAAGGCGTGGCCGAGCACCTGAGCCTTAGCCTGGGCGATACCCTCGTGCTGATCAGCCAGGGTTACCACGGCGTCAATGCCGCCGGCAAATACCCGATAAAGGGCCTGGTGAACTTCGGCTCGCCCGAGCTGAACAAACAGATGGTCTACCTGCCCCTCGACGAAGCGCAGTACTTCTACGGCGCTCCCGGGCTGGCCACTTCCCTGGCCTTGAAACTCGACAGCCAGGGCGATATCAAACCGACGCTCCGGGCTTTGTACAACGGGCTTGATACTTCCGTTTACGAAGTGATGGACTGGAAGGAAATGCTGCCCGACCTGGTGCAGGCCAAATCGCTGGACAGTGCGGGCAACATCATCATTTACTTCATCCTGTACCTCATCATCGCCTTCGGCATTTTCGGCACCATCCTCATGATGACGAAAGAGCGGGAGTATGAGTTCGGCGTGCTCATTTCCATCGGCATGCGCCGCTGGCAGCTGGGGGCCTCGGTATGGCTCGAAGTGATCATGCTGGGCCTGCTGGGCGCCCTGGGAGGCATTCTGGCCAGCCTGCCCCTGGTATGGTACTTCAACGTGAACCCGATACGGTTTTCCGGAGATTACGCCGCCGCTATGGAGAGCTTCGGCTTTCAGCCCATCTTTCCCACCCTGCTGGCGCCGCACATCTTTCTGCAGCAGGCCCTGCTGGTCTTTATCCTGACCGCCTTGCTGGCCATTTACCCCATATACAAGATCAGGAAACTGCGGCCGGTGCAGGCTATGCGGGCCTAGGCAGAGGTGCGGGGGTGAAGAAGCATAAACCTAAAACAACTAACAACCAACGACAATGATACCAATAATGGCATGGCGGAATATCTGGCGCAGCACTACCCGCAGCCTGGTCGTCATCAGCGCGGTTGCCATAGGGATATGGGCGGCCATTGCGCTGAGCGGCTTTGCAACCGGCATGATGAAGAGTTATGTCAATAATGCCGTCCAGAACATTATCTCGCATATCCAGGTGCACCAGCAGGATTTCCTGGAGGACTACGATGTCAAAGAATACCTGCCCGATGCGCCCGCGCTGGAGCAGGCCATCCGGGCGGAACCTGGCGTGCGTGCCGTAAGCATGCGCTCTATAACCAGTGCGATGGCCTCTTCTGCACAAGGCAACCGCGGCGTGCGCGTGAAAGGCATCGTGCCTGAAGACGAAGCAGAGGTGAATGCCCTGGACAAAAAGATCGTGGAAGGGGAATATCTCTCGGCGGAAGGGCGCAACCCCCTGCTTATCAGCAAAGACCTCGCCGGGAAGCTGGGCGTGAAGCTGCACTCGAAGGTAGTACTTACTTTTCAGGATCTGGACGGAGAGATCACCGCGGCTGCTTTTCGCATCGTCGGCCTGTTCGATACGGGCAATAACCCCTTTGACGAATCCCACGTCTTCGTCCGCCGCGAGAACCTCAATAAATTGCTGGAGCCCACTGACGGCACTACACATAACGTAGCGCCCGAGGGGCTGGCGCACGAAATAGCTATCATGGCCGATGACGTCCACCAGGTGGATGCCGTCGCCCAGTCCCTGCGCAAAGAAATGCCCGGGCTGGACGTGAAAACCTATCGGCAGCTATCGCCCGACCTCGACCTCTACGAGGGGCAGATGACCAGCATCTCGCTCATCTATCTCACCGTTATCATGCTGGCCCTGGTATTTGGCATCATCAATACGATGCTGATGGCCGTACTCGAACGCTACAAGGAACTGGGCATGCTCATGGCCATAGGCATGAACAAGTCCAGGGTTTTCATGATGATCGTGCTGGAAGCCATCATGCTGGGCGTGGTGGCCATCCCGGTTGGGCTGCTGCTGGGGTATATTACGATCTCCTATGTGGGCGCCAACGGGCTTGACCTCTCCATGTACGCCAATAGCCTGGAGGACTACGGCATGTCGTCCATCATTTATTTTGAAGTAGGCCCGGCCGTATACTGGCAGGTGGCCATCGGGGTATTCCTGACCGCCGTGCTGGCCTCGGCCTACCCTGCCTGGAAGGCCATCAGGCTCAGGCCTGTCGAGGCCCTGCATAAGATATGAACGAAAGCATTGAAGCCATCAAAACCATAAGTATGAAAGTCATCACCACCACCGGCGTCACCAAGGTTTACAACCCCGACAAAGTGCCTGTCAGGGCGTTGAACGGCGTTGATATCAGGATAGAGCCCGGTGAATTTACGGCCATCGTCGGCCCTTCCGGCTCCGGGAAAACGACCTTGCTGAATATCATCGGGGGGCTGGACCGCCCGACGGAAGGGGATGTCGATATCGGCGGTGAAGATATCGATGCGATGAGCGACAATAAGCTTATCGACTTCCGGAAAAGGCATATCGGGTTCGTTTTTCAGGCCTACAACCTCATTCCGGTGCTGACGGCCCGCGAGAACGTCGAGTTCGTCATGCTGCTCCAGAACCGGCCCAGGCAGGAACGGCGGGAACGCGCCGAAGAGCTGCTGCGCGCTGTGGGGTTGGAAGATAAAATGGACAAACGCCCTTCGGAACTGTCGGGTGGGCAACAGCAGAGGGTGGCCATCGCCCGGGCCCTGGCCCCCAAGCCGGATTTCATCCTGGCCGATGAGCCTACCGCCAACCTCGACTCCGTGTCGACCGCCAACCTGCTCGACATTATGGCGCGGCTCAACAAGGAGGAGAACATCACCTTTGTTTTTTCCACCCACGACCAGCGCGTCATCGACCGCGCCCGGCGCGTCGTCACCCTGGTGGATGGCAAAGTGGCGTCCGATGAGGTGCGCGGGTAGCAGAGCGATGTACTGGAACGCGGGCCTCTGGCATGGACGAGTTTGAAATCCTTAGCGTTACTGGCGTGAGTAGCAGAGCGATGTACTGGAACGCGGGCCTCTGGCCCGCGCGGAAACCCGGAATAGTGAAAAGCATTAAAATGAAAAAGCTGCTTTTATATTCATTGCTGGCAGTGCCCGTTTTGTCAACCGCACAAGATGAAGGCCCTAAACACCTGGAGGCCAGTGGTTATATCAAGAACATGCAAACTATGGTGTTCTATAACCTGGGTAGCGCCCTGAGCGATCCCTACCAGCAGATCAACCTCATCCACAACCGCATCAACGCCTCCTGGGCGATCAGTGATGAGCTCAGGTTGCAGGCTGCTCTGCGTACCAGAGTGTTCTATGGCGACCTGAACGCCTTCTCCAACCCCGGCAGCATGGGCCAGAGCTATGGCGATCTCATCGACAATGAGAACAACGACTACCTCGACCTCTCCCTGGTATTGCTGGATGATAAGTCGTGGGTTGTACACAGCATGCTGGACCGGCTGTATCTCGAATACATCAAAGGCGACTGGGAAGTGCGCCTGGGCCGGCAGCGCATCAACTGGGGCGTCAGCACCGTGTGGAACCCCAATGACATTTTCAACGCTTTTTCTTTTACCGATTTCGATTACGAGGAACGCCCCGGCAGCGATGCCCTGCGCATCAGGCGGTACACCGGTTTTGCTTCCAGCATCGAGCTTGCCGTGCGGATGTTCGACGATTTCGACGAGGCGGTGATCGCCGGCCTGTGGAAGTTCAACAGGGGGTCCTACGATTTTCAGGTGCTGGGCGGTTATGCCCGCCAGGACCTGGTGCTGGGCGGCGGCTGGGCGGGCAACCTCGGCAATGCCGGGCTGAAGGGCGAGTTCACCTTTTTTTCGCCGCTTGAAGAAGAGCGCGACGAGGCCTTTGCCGCTACCGTAGGCCTTGATTACTCCTTTTCCAACTCACTATACGTCAATGCCGGGTACCTGTATAACAGTGCGGGGAGCGTCAATGCCAGCATCATCGGTTTGTTTGACTTTGCGCTTTCCGCCCGCAACCTGTATCCCTACCGCCACGCCGTTTTTACCCAGCTTTCCTACCCCATCACCCCTTTGCTCAATGGCAGTGTGGCATTTATCTACAGCCCCGTTGAAGCCCACGCTTTGTTCGCCAACCCGGCCCTTAGCCTCTCCATCAAGGAAAACTGGGACCTCGGCCTGGTCGGCCAGATCATCATGGATAAGGAGGCAGACGGCTATACCAGCCCCATCCAGGCGGCTTTTTTGCGGCTGAAGTTTAGTTACTAACAGGCATAAGGAGGCCTTCCTGCCGTCCAGAACGACTGGGGTGACAAAGCCCGCCCTCCCCCTCCGGCCTCATGACATAAGTCATTCACCATCAGTGAGCAAACGCAGGTAAAATGGTGTTGTATAGAATAAAGGATAATCAGTTCATAAACCCTAAAAACGTAACCATGAAAAAGCAGATCTGTATAAGTATCGCTTTAATGCTTTTCGCGGGTACCCTGTTGGGGCAGTATACGAGCCAGGGGAACTTCATGATCGGTTCCACTTTTGGCCTTTCTGCCGCAAACTCCACTATTACCCAGAAAGCGGAAGGAGGCAACGTATCTACCGAGAACCCTACCCACGTGCAGCTGGGCATCGCGCCTTCGGTCGGCTATTTTTTGCTGGACGGCCTGGGCCTGGGTATCGGCCTGGACTACACCTTCAACCAGGTGCGCAAGGGTGAAGGTGAGCGCAATGAAGACAGCGACATCCTCTTCGGCCCCTTTGCCCGTTACTACTTCCCTTTAACGGATGACATGGCCTTTTTCCTGGAAGGAAGTTTCGGCTTCGGCAATTCCAGGGATGATATGGAGATCGGGGGGCAGCCCCAGAATATACGCACCAATATTACGGCATTGGGTATCGGCCCGGGGCTTACCATCTTCTCGACGAGTTCAATAGGCATCGAGGCCCTGCTCAAGTATAATTACGCGCGGAGCACATTTGATACCAATATCGGCGGCATCTCAGCCAAAACGACTACGGAAACCAACCAATTCGACTTTTCCGTGGGCATTCGGCTATATTTCAGCGGGCTGCAAAAGGCGACAAAAGCTCCCAGCCAGCGCTTGTACTAGGCCAGATAGCCATACATGCGCTTCAAAATCCGGGGTGGCCTATGCGAATCAGGGGTTCAATCCAGGGAAGGCATGGCAAGACGGAAAGTGGAAACAAACCGCCCAAATCTCCCGTTTTTTTCCCAACTTTCGGTTTTCCTGCAAGGCGGCTCGGTAGCTGCCAGTAGTTGTTTGCTTCAAAAAATTGAACACCTTGAACAGGACAACGGTGGCTAATGCCACACCGATATCGACAAGCGTTGGTTGGAAGAGTTGGGCTATGCTCATTCTGCTCAGCCTGATCTGGGGCACTTCTTACATACTGATCAAAAAAGGGCTTGTAGCTTTTTCATCCACGCAGGTTGCCTGCCTAAGGCTGTCAGTGGCGTCGGTTTCCTTTTTTCCCGTCATGCTCCGGCGTTTCAGGCGCATCGACTGGGCGCGCTGGAAGGCTTTACTACAAGTGGGCTTGTGGGGGTTCGGCATTCCCGCCTTTCTGTTTGCGATAGCACAAACGCAGATCAGCAGCTCGATGGCGGGGATACTCAATTCCCTGACACCTTTGTTCACCTTGTTGCTGGGCATCATGTTCTTTGGCCTCCGGGCGTCCTGGGCAAAGGGGGTAGGGGTGTTGCTGGGGCTTGCCGGCGCGGCCACCCTCATCCTGATGGGCCACGGGGCAGGCATGGAGGGCAATGCATGGTATGGTTTGCTGGTGATGCTGGGGGCTATCTGTTACGCTGCCAGTTCCAATATTGTTGGTGCGCAGCTACGCGATATGAATTCCATCACCATCAGTGCTGCCGCTTTTGCCATGATCGGGCTACCGGCGGTGGCCTATTTGTTCTCTACGGATTTTCTGGCCACGCTGGCCCATGAGCCGGGGGCCTGGCAGGCATTCTGGGCGGTAGTGGTGCTTGCGCTTTTCAGCACCGTACTGGCTTCCGTTATCTTTTTCCAGTTGGTCCAGATCACTTCGCCGGTCTTTGCGTCCATGATCAGCTACCTGGTGCCCATCGTCGCGGTGTCCTGGGGGGTATTCGACGGAGAAAGCATATCCGTAATGCACCTGCTGGGCATGGCGCTCATCCTATCGGGGGTGTATCTGGTAAAAAAATAACCGGCTTGCCGGTTGCTTTACTTTACTTCCTCCACGCGTGTTATAAAATAATCGGTATCG
Source organism: Lewinellaceae bacterium (assembly GCA_020636255.1). GTDB lineage: Bacteria > Bacteroidota > Bacteroidia > Chitinophagales > Saprospiraceae > JACJYE01. The sequence continues at coordinate 38,949 of JACJYE010000012.1, read as the reverse complement.
CCCTGCCAGGGCATGGCCTTGTAACGCTGCTTGTAGTGAAGCTTGACCTGCCTGCCTTCGTAGTTCTGGAGCTTTTCGTAGACGTCGCGGTCGAGGACCGAAAACTCCCAGACATTGCCGACTACGCCATCATTGGCCGATTGCTGGAACCCTCCCAGGTTGAGCTGGCCTTCGTAGGTCTTAAAAGCCACACCTTTGGAAGATATCTTGATCAGGGTGCCCGCGCGGGTGCCTTCGCTGAAGGTCCAGCTGCATACCCAAAGATAGCCGCCGGCCCCCAGTATACCCAGGGCTAGCAGGATGAGGAGGGCGCGCTTGAAACCGGAGACTATTTTCTTCTTGCCTTCCTGAACAACTTGCTGGAATTCGCTCATAGTATTGTGTTTGTGCTTGGGCTCGAAAATACTGGAAAAATTGATTATCGTGTGTGATTTTCTCCACGCCTTTTAGACGTGCAGTAAACTGCACGGCCACATCTCTACGTGCCAGTAAGCCTTAAAACGGCAGCTTTCCCAGATCTACATTCCCCCCTGTAAGGATCACGCCTAACCGCTGGCCGGCGAACACGGCCGGGTTATCCAGGATGGCTGCCAGCGGCACGGCGCTCGACGGCTCGACGATGATTTTCATGCGTTCCCAGATCAGCTGCATGGCATCGACGATGCTGGCTTCGCTGACGGTAAAAATGGCATCAACCTCCTGCCGGATGATCCCGAATGTCTTTTCACCCAGGTTGGTGCGCAGGCCGTCGGCAATGGTGTTGATAGAGGCGTTTTGTTGCATCCTGCCGCTGGTAAAGGAACGATAGGCGTCGTCTACTTCACGGGGTTCGGCGCCATACACCTTCACCCCCGGAGCGAAGTAGCGCGTGCTCAGGGCCGTGCCGCTCATCAGGCCGCCGCCGCCAACCGGGGCGATGACGGCATCAAGCCCTTCGGCCTGCTCCAGCAGTTCTTTGGCTGCGGTAGCCTGCCCCGCGATGACGTTGTAGTCGTTGTAGGGGTGAATAAATGTGGCGCCGGTTTCCGCGACTACCTTTTCCAGCGTTTCTTCCCGGGCCTTTTGGTTGTTGGCGCAGAACGTAATGTGCGCGCCGTAACCCTCCGTTGCAGCGATCTTGATGGCCGGCGATGTTTCCGGCATCACGATATATGCGGGTACTCCCAGGAGTTTGGCGCTCAGCGCGACGGCCTGGGCGTGGTTGCCTGAAGAGTGCGTCGCCAGGCCGTTGCTGCGTTCTGCTTCCGTAAGCCGGAGTGCGGCGCTGCTGGCGCCCCGCATCTTAAAGGCGCCGATCTTTTGAAAATTTTCGCATTTAAAGAACAGGCTGGCCCCGGCTATGCCGTCGATGCTCCGGCTGCTGAGCACCGGTGTGCGGTGTATCAGCGGAGCAATGGCCTCATGCGTGGCGCGGAGGTCGTCGGCATCGGGAATGTGGGAGAGGGGCTGGATACGCATCTTTGATAGTTGTTGTTTTTGCCAACCCTAATGTATGCTTTTCCCGGGTATATGGCTGCATGGTTTTGTGGTTGAATGGTTCGTATCCTGGCTGAAAAGCCATGAGATAATGAGGCCATGAAACCGTCCTGACAAGAAGCAATCGTTACATTACTCGTATCACTGAACTAACCAGGCTTTTTCCAAAACTTCTGGAATATGGAAACGACGTCCTTTATAGTTGTCGAAGTATCCCACCATGGCATAGGCCGTTTGCTGTGATAACAGCTCCATGAGTTTGGCTAGTGCTCCTTGAGCTTTGTCTTCGAGGCGCTCGCCCAGGTGGAAGGCCAGGCGGATAGAATGGGGCAGCATTCGTCCCAGGCAGCCGGGGCGGTGCCTGATGCCGAGCATATCGGCATACTGCTCTCCGATGAGGAACTGGATGAGGATCTCGGGCGCCGCGGCCATTTTTTCGGCCTTCAGCGTATTCTGGCTAAAACCGATCAGCGACCGGGTGAGCAACTGGCCTTCCTCGGTGGGCTCGGCGTGCAGGCTGAGGATCTGCTGCATGAGGTATCGCCCTTCGGCTGTCGTATCGGGAAGCAGATCGTCGACGATGCCGAGCATGTGGCCAATGGCCCGCCAGGCATGCATGTAGGCTTCCTGCCAGTCTTCAGGTACGTCGATGCCGAACTGGGCCAGCCCGTCGAGCGTTGCAATGCTGAAGGTCAGTAGGGTCAGTGCCATGTGCAACTGGTTGACGGGCAGGCCCAAAGTGCTCTGGTCCCAGCCTTCTGTCTGAAGGAAATGCCGGATGGAGGCATGGATCAACCGCACCTTCTGAATGGAGGTAATGCCGCGCCCTCCCGTTTTCAGCTCTCCCGGCGTCATGACGTCAATGAGGAATTGCCCGGTCTCGGCAATGCGGCGGGCGAAAATGTCCAGCGATTGATCTTCGTTGGCCAGCCGGCTGGTACGCACCAGCACCTTTGCGCCCTTCCCAATAGTGTACAGCAGGGGCAGCGATTTGAAATACAGGAGCAGCAGGGCCTTCGGCCCGTGGTCGAGGAAGAACCGGTGTGCTTCGGCTATACTCGGAGCATGTGCCCATGGCGGCAGGGCGTCGGCGCCTGCGAGGAACGGCCGTATTACCGGCGGGAGTTGTGACACCGGCATTTCTATATTCCTGATGAGCAGGTTGAAAAGCCTGAACGCTTCCTGTGGCCCCTCTTTTTCGATTATACTGGCCACGGCCTCATCGGCCGGAGGGTCGGCTATGTGAAGGTGGCCGGTTAACAGACCGGGCGTCCAAAGGGCGGTTTTGCTCATAATTAGCAGCGTTCAAAAAACATTTTTACTCCTGTGATTGCCGGCCCGATTTTCGGATGATCAGCACGACTAGAATGATGATGATGAGGAAGGGGAGCCAGCTACCGAGGTGGTAGCCCACTTTATAACCCAGCGCGCTCGTGTCGGCCCGGGCTTCCTGGCAGAACAGGCTGGGAAGGCAAAACGTGGATAGTGTTGTCGAGTAAATGAAGCGTTTGAGCATACTCTTTTTCATGAGTTCAGGCATAGGCCTTTACGTGAGTAGTAAATATAACGTATCTTTAGGTTAAAACTAACCGCTATGAAAAAACGTATCTTTTTTCTGATGTTCGGTTTTGTGCTTATGGCCGCAGGGCTGAGCGCTCAGCAGGCAAAGACCTATTGCAATAACCGCTTCGGTTTTTGTGTCAACTACCCCGACATGCTGAAACCGGCCTCCGATGGCCCTGCTAACGGAGACGGCATCATCCTTGAAGGGGAGGAAGGGATTAAGGTTTCCATTTCCGGTTCTTTTAACGTGATGGGGTGGACGCCTCAGCGCATCTATGAATTCGCTCTTGAAGACCTCACCGCCGACCTGGGTACTGAAGTGAAACCCGTTGGCCCCAGGATCGATACCGACGGCTTCGAGGCCCGCTTCTCAACGGATGAGGTCTACCAGTATGCCCGGATGTGGAGCCTTGGTGATACCTACCTCATCATTAACATCAGTGGCCCCAAGGCCGCGTCGGAGAAAATAGAAACGCTCAAAGACAGGATCGCCACCTCTTTCGGGAGCTGAACCAACCAGGTAAACATCAAAAAATAAGTTCGACGATTTATTTTTTGAACACTACTAAGCGGCAAAGATGGACTTTCTGGAGCTCGGTGAGAGAAGTATATTTTTTTTCCTGCTCATTTTCGTGCTGTCCATCATCGTGGTGCAGTGCCTGAGTATTGGGTGCCTTTTTTTCCTCAAGCGTTCGGGCGATGCCCGGGCCAATGCCGCGTTTGGCCTGTTGCTGCTTGCCTTCGGGCTGGCGCTGCTGCACAATATCCTGTATTTCCTGAAAGTGTATGAGCAGTATCCACGCCTCAAGTTCCTGCCCATCTATTTTACACTGGCATTCCCTCCCTTGCTGTTCTACCACGTGAAGCTCAACCTGTACCCTTCCTACAAATTGCGGTGGACGGATGTCAAACACCTGCTGTTGCCGGGCTTTCAGTTCCTGTTCTTTGTCGTGTTATTCCTGCTTCCGGTAGAGGTGAAAAGCACCTGGGACCGGCAGTTCTACAACCCGTTTTACGGCGCCCTGGAACAGCTGTTGTACCTCACTACCTTTTTCGCCTATCTCTATTTTTCCCACCGCTACGTGCGCCAGCGCCGACTGGAGCTGGGCCGTCGATACCGGCATCCGGCAGAGCTGAAAAAAGTGCTCTATGAAAGAACCCTCATCCGGGTCCTGTTCTTCCTTTTTATCATTCACGCCGTCTTTGTGGTTACTGATTTTGTGTGTTACGAGTTCCTGAATATCAACCTCAGGGCAGTGAAGTCCTACGTCGCATTGGGAATGCTCTCCTTTGCGGCCTTAGCGGCCTGGTTGGGGACCTATGGCTTTCAGGTACTCTTTTGGGGGAGGCGGGTGTTCGGCTCTTCGTCCGACAAAAAAACTTAATCCTTCTTTTTGAAATCGCCCTGTTTCCAGGCGTCGAAGAATTTTTTCCAGGCCACAGGGTTGAAGATGTTCATGGGGGGTTGCTGCCCGATATAGTAATATTCGCGGGCCTGCTGGCGCAGGTAGTAATCGGCGTGTTCGTTGCCGTCGACAGACACATCGTTGCGCATTCGGCGCAGGGCCTCGTTGGCCAGGTTTTTCGCTGCGCGCTCCTGGAGTTCGGGCGTTACGTCCATGGCCAGGAATTCCAGTTTGAAATGATCGCGGCTGGGCCAGGGGAAAACTACGGTTTCGGGGAGGTTGATGGCATCCTGGGTCATCAGCTGGACGATGGAGTAACGGTCGTCTTCCAAATCAGTGGGGATCTTGTATTCCACGGTTTTATACCCGATAGCGGAAAAGACGATCACATCGCCTTTTTCTACGACGATGGAGAAGAAGCCTTTCAGGTCGGAATAGGTGCCCCGCCCTTTATCTTTGACCAGGATGTTGGTATACGGGACAGGGTAAAGCTGTTCGTCCGATCCATCCAGCACCATGCCGGAAAACTGGACGAGCTGGGTGTTCTGCCCCCATGCGCAAAGCGCTCCGAAAATAAAAATGAAAAGGACGGTTATACGGGCTTTCATGGCCATTTATTTTTGAAAAAAGGCGCAGGGCGCTACTGTTTTGGTAAACAGAGCCGCACTTGCCTATTATTAAGACCAAAGGCACAGGCCAAAGGTTTGTTGGCAAACCGTAAAAGTAGGAATTTTTTGAACAATGGCAGGTCAGGCAATTTCGCCCAGCGCCAGCCTGAGCACTTCTTCCATACGCTTGACATAGTGAAATTTCACCCCCTGGATATAATCAGGGTTGATCTCATCGATGTGTTTGCTGTTTTCCGCGCACAGGATGATCTCTTTCATGCCGGCCCGTTTGGCGGCCAGTATCTTTTCCTTGATCCCACCCACCGGCAATACCTTGCCGCGCAGCGTGATCTCACCCGTCATGGCCACAAAAGGTTTGACGGGGCGCTGCGTAAGGGCTGAAGTGAGGGCCGTGAGCATGGTGATACCCGCTGAAGGGCCGTCTTTGGGGATCGCACCTTCCGGAACGTGCAGGTGGATGTCCTTTTCTTCGAACTGGGAGGCCGGAATGCCCAATGATTCACTGTGGGCTTTGATAAAGCTCAGGGCCGTGGAAGCGGATTCCTTCATTACGTCACCCAGGTTGCCGGTCAGGGTAAGCTTCCCTTTGCCCCGGCTGAGGAGGCATTCCACGAAGAGAATATCGCCCCCGGTTTGGGTCCAGGCCAGGCCTACAGCGACGCCCGGGACGCGCACCTCCTGGTACAGGTCTTTACTAAAACGGCTGGGGCCGAGGATGTCCGGCAGGCTCTCCACCTTGAGGTTGGTATCGTAGGTTTCTTCCATGGCCACCTTCTTGGCAACATGCCGCATGGCCCCGGCGATCTGGCGGTTGAGGGATCGCACCCCCGATTCACGGGTGTATTCCTCGATGAGGTGGCGGATAATGTTCTTGCTCAGCTTGGCATGTTTAGCTTCCAGCCCGTGTTCCTTACGCTGCTGCGGGATGAGGTGCCTTCTGGCGATCTCTATCTTCTCCTCGGTGGAATAGCCGTTGATCTCTATGATCTCCATGCGGTCGAGCAGCGCCGGCTGTATGGTGCTGAGTGAATTGGCGGTGGCTACGAACAGCACCTTCGACAGGTCGTACTCCATCTCGAGGTAGTTGTCGTAAAAGGTGGAATTCTGCTCGGGGTCCAGCACTTCCAGCAGGGCCGACGAGGGGTCGCCCCGGAAGTCTTTGCCGACCTTGTCGATCTCATCCAGGATGAATACGGGGTTGGAAGAGCCGGATCGTTTGATGGACTGGATGATGCGGCCGGGCATGGCGCCGATATAGGTCTTGCGGTGCCCACGTATCTCCGATTCATCGTGCAGGCCGCCCAATGACATGCGGATGAACTGCCGGTTGATAGCCCGGGCAATAGATCGCCCCAATGAGGTTTTGCCTACCCCCGGAGGGCCCACCAGGCAAAGGATAGGCGCCTTCATATCACCTTTCAGTTTCAGCACGGCCAGGTGTTCGAGAATGCGTTCCTTTACCTTTTCCAACCCGAAATGATCCTTGTCCAATACGGTTTTGACCTTCTGGAGGTTGAAATTGTCCTTGGTGAATTTATTCCACGGCAGGTCGAGCAGCAGCTCCAGGTAGTTGAGCTGGATGGAGTACTCTGCTACCTGAGGGTTCATCCGGCGCAGGCGGTGGATCTCCTTGTCGAAAGCATCGCTCACGGAATCCGGCCATTTCTTTTTAAGCGCCCGCAGCTGCAGGTTCTTTATCTCCTCTTCCTGGGGGTTCTGCCCGAGCTCCTCCTGGATGGTCTTGAGCTGCTGGTTGAGGAAGTAATCGCGTTGCTGCTTTTCGATGTCGATCCGGACCTTGTTCTCGATCTGGTCTTTAAGCTCCAGCAGCTGGAGCTCACTGTTCATCTGCTTCAGGATCGCATGGCCTTTAATAGAAAGGTCGTTGATCTCCAGGATCTTTTGTTTGACCTGTATTTTGGAGCCCAGGTTGGAAGCGATGAAATTGAGCAGGAACGACTGGTTGTTGATGTTTTTGAGCATCACGGACGCCTCTGAGGGGATATTGGGCGACAGCTCAATGATCTGTTTGGCCCGGTCGAGGATGGATGCGATAAGCGCCTCGAACTCCAGGGTATTATCGGGTTGCACGTATTCCATCGGGCGGACGCGCCCTTCCATGTAGGGGTCGTCGCGTAGCATGGCTTCCAGGGTGATGCGTTTGCGGCCCTGGAGGATGGCGGTCGTGGTGCCGTCGGGCATGCGCAGCAGCTTCAGGATGCGGGCCACAGTGCCGATATCGTAGAGGTCGCCGGCATCGGGTTCTTCGACGCTGCTATCGCGCTGGGACAGTACGGCAACCAGGCGGCCGTCATTATAGGCCTTATTGATGGCCCGTATCGATTTGTCGCGGCCAACAGTTATAGGGATGACAATACCCGGGAAAAGGACGGTATTTTTTAGTGCAAGAACAGGCAGGTTATCTGGCAAAACTTCATCCACACTCTCTTCGTCTTCCTCATCTACGGATAGCAGCGGCAGGAAATCTCCGTCATCATCAAACCTCGGGTGTGAGAACACTTCTTCGAACATACGTACTTTTATGGTTTACAGCTTGCTTACGCTGGGTTCCGAAAATTACCTATATGTGCCTTTAATGTCAAGATGACAGTGATTGTTTTTTAAAAGGCGTAAAATACATCCGGGCAACTACCATGCCACAGTGCGTAAGCTAGCCCTTCCCATCTCTGCGGGGTTGAAAAGTAGACAAAAAGGCAGTCGGCCCGGGAGCTACTACCTTTTCTGTTCAGGCTTCCGCCAATTCGGTACTGGCTTCGGCTTCTGTGCCTTCCAGGCTCTGTTCCGGCCCTTTGCCTGCATCATCTTTTTCTACTTTCAGGTTGTCGATGATGAATTCCTGCCGGGCCGGTGTGTTTTTACCCATATAATAAGACAGGACGTTGTCCAGGTCGGTTTCTTCATTGAGGATGACCGGCTCCAGGCGGATATTATCGCTTATGAAGTCGCCGAACTCTTCAGGAGATATCTCGCCCAGGCCCTTAAAACGGGTGATCTCCGGTTTGCCGCGCAGCTTCTCAACGGCCGCCTGCTTCTCTGCCTCGCTGTAGCAGTAAAAAGTCTGTTGTTTGTCGCGTACACGGAACAGCGGCGTTTCCAGGATGAAGAGGTGGCCGTTGCGTACCAGGTCGGGAAAGAACTGCAGGAAGAAAGTCAGCAGCAGCAACCGGATGTGCATGCCGTCGACGTCGGCATCGGTAGCGACGACGACGCGGTTGTAGCGCAGTTCATCCAGCCCATCCTCGATGTTGAGGGCGTGCTGGAGCAGGTTGAACTCTTCGTTTTCATAGACCACTTTTTTGGTCAGGCCGTAGCAGTTGAGCGGCTTGCCGCGAAGGCTGAAGACGGCCTGCGTCTGCACATCGCGGGCCTTTGTAATGGAGCCGCTGGCAGAATCGCCTTCGGTGATGAAGATGGTCGTGGCCTTGCGAAGTTCTTCTTCGACCTTACGGGCGTTGTCGCTGAAATGGATGCGGCAGTCGCGCAGCTTTTTGTTATGGACGTTTGCCTTTTTTGCCCGCTGGTTGGCCAGCTTCTGGATACCGGCGATCTCCTTGCGTTCGCGTTCCGACTGCCGTATGCGTTTTTCCAGTGCTTTGGCAGCTTCCGGGTTCTTGTGCAAGTAGTTGTCCAGTTTTTCTTTCACGAAATTGACCACGAAAGTGCGGATAGTCGGCCCTTCCGGCCCCATATCTGTTGAGCCCAGCTTCGTTTTGGTCTGGGATTCGAAGACGGGTTCTTCCACGCGGATGCTGACCGCGACGATGATGGAACCCAGGATGTCGCGGCGGTCGTAGCTCTTGTTGAAGTGCTCCTGTATGGTCTTTACGACGGCTTCCTTCAGGGCGCTGAGGTGGGTGCCCCCCTGCGTCGTATTCTGGCCGTTGACGAAGGAGTGGTACTGCTCGCCGTAGTGGTTGCCGTGGGACAGGGCGATCTCGAGGTCTTCACCGGCCATGTGGATGATAGGATAGCGGAGCTGCTCCTTACTGGTCTTGCGCTCCAGCAGGTCGAGCAGGCCGTTCTTCGACACCAGGGTCTTTCCGTTGAAGTTCAGCTTCAGGCCGGCGTTAAGGTAGGCGTAGTTCCACAGCTGGCTTTCCATGTATTCCGGGCGGAAGCGATACTTCTTGAAGATGTCTTTGTCCGGCCTGAAGATGATCAGGGTGCCGTCGGGCTCCGAGGATTTTTGCACCTTGTGGTCTTTGACCAGGTTGCCCTGTTCGAATTCAGCGACTTTGGACTTGCCTTCCCGCACGGCTTCCACCCGAAAATATTCGGACAGGGCGTTGACCGCCTTGGTTCCCACCCCGTTGAGGCCCACCGATTTTTTGAAGGCCTTGGAATCGTATTTGCCCCCGGTATTGATCTTCGACACGCAGTCGATGACCTTGCCCAGCGGGATGCCGCGCCCATAGTCGCGCACGCTGACGGAGCCTTCGTCTACCTGAATGTCGATGTTTTTGCCATACCCCATGACAAATTCGTCGATAGAGTTGTCGATCACTTCTTTGAGCAGGATATAGATACCGTCATCGGCGGCAGAGCCATCGCCCAGCTTGCCGATATACATGCCGGGCCGAATGCGGATGTGTTCCTTCCAATCGAGGGAGCGTATGTTGTCTTCGGTATAACTAATATTTGACATGGGCCTGTGCGGTTAGCGGTTGTTGGTTATCTTTTATTGGTAGCTTTACAAGAACAATAAATTTTCGAAAAAACCTGCAATTTGCCGTAAGTTTTGTTTTAGAGCTTGTTTAGAGGCCGGCCTTTTACCAAGCGACACAAAAATAACTCTTTTTGATTATTGAAACAACAAATTGTTTTTATTAAAAACTATAAAATTCCCCTTGTCTTCCGAGAAGTTATTCATCCACCCTGCAATGCTTCGGTTGCGCCGGGCTATCCGGCGGGAGCTACGCCTCAAGTTGTTCTGTTCGGCAGCGTTGTGGGGGGCAGGCCTAACCCTCTGCCTGGCCTTTTTTCAGTCCAGCATCTTCCTCACCGTTCTGGGCCTGGCATGTGCCGTGTCGGGCATTCGGCTTACCCGGCGGTTTTTTGAGTTTCGCAGGGTAGACGATTCGCGCCTGATGCGCTTGCTGCGTTATCATCCCGGGCAGGTGGTATGGGCTTATAGCGTAGTTACCCAGCGCCTGCCTTTTGGCCTCAGGGTAGGCAGCAGTTGCACCTTATACCTCAAGCTGATCGACGGCGACGAGGTGACGGTTAGCCTGCCGGAAAAAGATGCCCGGCTGGTGTCGCACTTGCTCAACCGCCTGCTGCCCCACGCCACATTCGGGTATACGCGCGACCGCGAGCAATGGTTCCTGGCCAACCCGGAATTGTTGTTGAGAGGAGGGGAGCAGGAGAATACGGAAGGTTGATAGTTCGGGATTTTTTATCTTTGTTGTGCTCAGGCTGGCCTTTTCCATAGATTTTGTGCAAATTGCCTGGAATGGCCGGTTTGGCCTGATGGTATCAACTGCTTTTTGAGAACCGCGTAATTATTTGGCTTTATGGAGGTAGTCTCCTTTTTCGCTGGAGCCGGAGGGCTGGACCTGGGGTTTATCCGGGCTGGTTTTCACGTGAGCTGGGCCAATGAGTATGACCGTGACGTATGGGAAACCTATGAAAAGAACCATCCCGATACCCGGCTCGACAAACGCAGCATCACGGACATCGACCCTTCCGAAATTCCCGATTGTGACGGCATGATCGGAGGGCCACCCTGTCAGAGCTGGAGCGCAGCCGGGGCACTGCGGGGCATAGATGACAAACGAGGGCAGTTGTTCTACGATTTTATCCGCATCCTAGAGGCCAAGCAGCCCAAGTTTTTTCTGGCGGAGAACGTGGCCGGCATGTTGTTGCCCCGAAACCGGAAGGCACTGGAAAGCATCAAAGGCCTTTTCCGGGAAGCAGGGGCGGGGTATGAGTTGTCGTTCAAACTGCTCAACGCTTCGGATTATCTCGTTCCGCAGGACCGAAAGCGGGTATTCTTTGTCGGATACCGGCGCGACCTGGGCCGCACCTTTGCTTTTCCGCCACCGGTGAAAATAAAACTGACGTTGCGTTCTGCAATAGGCGACCTGGAAGACAATGCGATTCCGGCGCGGGAAGGGAACTACACCAATGGCAAAGCGTGCCGGTTTCCCAACCACGAATACTTCGTCGGCGGTTTTTCGAGTTTATACATGTCGCGAAACCGCGTCAGAGACTGGGACCGGGTATCCTATACGATACAGGCCGGCGGCCGGCATGCGCCCTTACACCCTCAGGCGCCGCAGATGAAAACGGTAGACAAGGACCAGAAGTGTTTTGAGCCCGGCAAGGAACACCTCTACCGGAGGTTGAGCGTGCGCGAGTGTGCTCGCATCCAGACTTTTCCCGACGATTTTATTTTTCACTATAAAAACCTGGCGGCTGGCTACAAGATGATTGGCAATGCTGTGCCGGTACGCCTGGCACAGGTTGTGGCCCAACAGATAAAAAAAGACATGGAGGAGTTGGGCAGGCCTGCACCTTCCCGAACGGCCACATGAACCGCCTGTTCCAGCCCGTCGATATTGCATCCCTCGTCTTTTTCCGCATCGCCTTCGGGTTATTGGGGTTTACCGATGTGCTCAACACCTGGGTGTATTACCACCTGATGAAGGACGCCTATACCCCGGCGGGGTTCCAGTTTCGCTACTACGGTTTCGAATGGGTGCGGCCGCTGCCCGATCCCTGGATGTCGATCCTCTTTCTGTTCATCTGTGCCCTGGCCATTCTGGTGGCCGTGGGCAAGTGGTATCGCATCAGCGCCAGCCTGTTTGCGCTGGGGTTTACGTATATCTTCCTGCTCGAAAAGGCGTTCTACCTCAACCACGGCTACCTGTTCTGCTGGATCAGCGCCCTGATGCCTCTACTGCCGGCCAACCGGGCCTTTTCCGCTGATGTGCTGAGAAAACCTGTCCTGTACAGGCCGGCCATTCCTTTCTGGCCGCTTTTCCTGTTGCGGTTCCTCATGGGCGTAGTATACGTCTTCGGGGGCATTGCCAAGCTCAATGCGGACTGGTTGCATGCCGTACCGCTGGCGCAGTGGCTGGATGCAAAAGGGAACATTCCTCTGCTCGGCCCTTTGCTGGAGCAAGGCTGGATGGCCTGGTTTATGGCCTATGGCGGGCTTCTGCTCGACCTCAGCGTCGTGGGCTTTTTGCTTTTCCGGCGCACCCGCCCCTGGGCTTTTGCCGCTGTGATATTCTTCCACCTGATGAACCTGCTGGTTTTCAGCATCGGCATTTTTCCCTATCTGTCCCTGGCACTGACCGCCCTGTTCTTTCCCCCTTCTTTTCCCCGGCAGGCAGTTGGCTGGCTCGTCGCCCGGGTGAGGCTTGTCGCCAGGCTACAGGAGTGGTGGCTGCGCCGTATAGGAACGGCAGAGGAGAAAGAGCCATTATGGCAGGAGCATCTGCGCTGGCGCCCGGTTATTACGGCAGGCATCGCCGTTTTTATACTGTTCCATTTTGCGGTACCCTGGCGGCACCATTTCTTTCCCGGCGATGTGGCCTGGACGGAGGAGGGCCACCGCTATGCCTGGCGGATGATGCTTCGTTCGAAGCATGGCTATGGCCATTTTACGGTGCTTGACCTGGACAGCGGGCAGCGGGAAACGGCCAACCCTGGCCTATGGCTCAGCCGTAAGCAGGAACACAAACTCTATACCCACCCCGATATGATCCTGCAGTTCGCCCATTTCCTTCGCGACAAATACCGGGAGCAAGGCAGGCATGTGGCAGTATACGCCGATATTCAGGTGCAGCTCAACTTTCGGAAGTACAGCCCGCTCATCGACCCTACGATAGACCTGGCACAGGAAAAGTGGCGATTTTTCCGGCGCTCCGAATGGATACTGCCGGAGAAGCGGTAATAATGGCCTCCGTTTTGTAACTTCCGGGCCAACGCTAAAATCAAAATAACATGGACCGCCGATCCTTTGCCAAAAAAATGGCCCTTGCCGTACCTGCTCTTGCCGGAGCTCCTATTATTCCCGATGCCGAACGCTTATTACCCCGGCGCCTGCAGCCTGGCGATACGATCGGGCTGATCACACCCGGCAGTTATATCGATGATGAGGGCCTGCAGAAAGCCGTGGACAACCTCATTAGGCTGGGTTTTCGGCCAAAGATGGCCCGAAACCTTCGCGCCGAGCGCGGCTTCAATGCCGGTACTGACCAGCAGCGGCTCGACGACCTGCACGCTATGTTTTCCGACGACAGCGTGGCCGGCATCTGGTGCGCCCGCGGCGGCTATGGTTGTTCCAGGTTGTTGCCCGGCATCGACTACGATCTGATCCGCAACAACCCCAAAGCACTGATCGGGTACAGCGATGTGACGGCCCTGCTCAATGCGGTCTACCACAAAACCGGGTTGGTGGGCTTTCATGGCCCTGTTGGGGCTTCCGAGCTGACGGAATACACGGAAGCACAGTTTCGGGCAGTCGTGATGGAGGGAAGGGCTCCGTACAGTATCCCGCTGTCGACCGAAAACTTACAAAAAGAAGATCCTGCGTATCAGGTTTATACCGTGCACGGCGGCAAGGCACGCGGGATACTGGTTGGCGGCAACCTGTCGTTGCTGTCGGCCATGGCCGGTACGGAATACCTGCCCGCTTCGGAAGGGAAACTGGCCTTTATCGAAGATGTCGGCGAGAGGCCCTACCGCGTTGACCGCATGCTGACCCAGCTGCGGCAGGCCTGGGGCCTGGGGCAGGTATCGGGCATAGCCTTGGGAATATTTGAGGACTGCCAGCCGGATGAAGGAGAACGCTCACTGAGCCTGAAAGAGACGATAATGGACAGGATACAGGGCCTGGGCATTCCGGCTATATATGGCCTTTCATTCGGGCATATCGCCAATCAGTGCACCTTGCCTATAGGCATCAAAGCGGAACTGGATGTGGAACAGCAGCGCCTCACGCTGCTGGAAGCGGCTGTGCGGTAGTGAAACACGGCTGATAGGGTAGTCATTGTCTTAGAAATAGAAATAACGGAAGAAGTCCTCAAAGCAATCCTCCAGAATTCCCTCCCATAATATATCTTTAGAAATCAGATTGGCCAGGGGTTAGCTTTTCAGTAAAATGTAAGAGTTTGCAAACAAAAAGTTTAAACAATGAAGCTTACTATTCACACTTTCCGGCTCCAGCTCAAGCATACCTTTTCCATCAGCCACGAATCGCGGGACATCATGCCCAGCCTCATTGTTGAGCTTTCGCAGGATGGGCATTCAGGTTTTGGAGAAGCTACCGAAACCCGCTATTACGGTATTATGCTCAGCGAGATGGTAGAAACGCTGGAAAAGCTGCGCCCCACCATCGAGTCGGCGCCACTGAGCACGCCCGAACAATTCTGGGATAGCATGCGCCCCCACCTCGCCGACAACCCATTTGTGTTATGCGCACTCGACGAAGCTGCCCACGACCTGTACGGCAAGATGCAGGGGCGGCCAGTATACGATATCTGGGGCCTGAAAACGGATGTGCTGCCTCTGTCTAATTTTACGATCGGCATCGCCAGCATTGAAGAGATGGTGGCAAAAATGGAAGAACAGCCCTGGCCGCTTTATAAGGTTAAACTGGGGACCGATCACGACCTGGATATCATCGAGGCCTTACGCCAGCATACGGATGCTGCCTTCCGCGTAGACGCCAATACGGCATGGACGCCCGAACAGGCTATAGCATTCGCCCCTCGCCTTAAAGAGCTGGGCGTTGAATTTATCGAACAACCGCTCAGGGCCGATAACTGGGAAGGCATGAAACTGTTATACGAACACTGTGTGCTGCCGGTCATGGCCGATGAGGCCTGCCACGTGGAGGCCGATGTGGCGCGCTGTTACGGATTTTACCACGGCATCAACATCAAATTGATGAAATGCGGCGGGCTCACCCCTGCTAAAAGAATGATAGAACATGCCCGCAAGCTGGGCCTGAAAGTTATGGTGGGTTGTATGACGGAATCTTCTGTAGGTATTTCTGCCATCGGCCAGTTAGCGCCGCTGCTGGACTACGTCGATATGGATGGCGCCCTGTTGCTGAGTAACGACCCCGCCACCGGCGTTGAAGTGGTGGACGGCTATGCCAGGTACCCACAGGTGAACGGCACGGGGGCCGGGTTGAAAGGGTTGTTGTGAAGGTAAAACCATGAGGTTTTCAAAATCTCATGGTTTTTAAATGAATAACGATCAAGGTGGACATAAAGCTGGAAACCATACCCGGCCGGGTGGCCATTCTGAACGGGAAGGCCTATCGGTACTTCAGCGGCACCTCCTATTTGGGCATGGCGCAGTACGAACCCTTTAAAGCTGCAGTGGCGGAAGGCGTTGCCCGGTATGGCGTTAATTTCGGAGGGTCGCGCCTGGGCAACATCCGTTTCTCCATTTTTGAGGAGGCGGAGGCCTGGTTGGCCACCTTCACGGGCGCCGGAGCAGCCCTGACGGCCTCTTCGGGCTCTGTGGCCGGACAGTTGCTCGTTCGTTACCTGAAGGATAAAGGCAGCCTGTATTCTGCGCCCGGCCTTCACCCTGCATTATGGGCTGAAGGGCATCATTTCAATGGGCCATTCGAAGCCTGGGCCGATCTCATTGTGCAGGAATGCAGCCGCAAAAGAGGGCCGATGGTGCTGCTCTCCAATGCCGTAGATCCCCTCTTTGCCCGGCCTTATCCATTCGAATGGCTGGATCGGATACCCCCTGATGCTACCGTTACGCTCGTTCTCGACGATTCCCACGGGCTTGGCGTTTGCGGTGAGAACGGCGCCGGCGCCTTTAGCGTCGTCAAGCCTCCGCCGCAGGTAGAAATGGTTGTCGTGAGCTCATTGGGAAAAGCTTTAGGCGTGCCTGGAGGCGTCATTTTAGGGCGGCCAGGCCTTATCCAGGCACTCTGGCACAGCCCATTCTTTGGAGGCGCCTCTCCCATTGCGCCGGCTTTTCTGTACGGTATGCTGCAGGTTAAAGAGCACTACCCGCAGGCATTAGGCCGGTTGCGCGCGAGTATCCGGCGTTTTCGGGAACCAGTTCTGGCTACCGGGTTGTTCAGGTCTTTTATGGATTACCCCGTTTTTTACACGCCCGAACACAGGTTGGGGCCCTGGCTGGAAACGCACGGCTGCCTCCTTTCTCAGTTTGCGTACCCAACCCCGGAAGATGAACCGGTAACGCGCATCGTGCTCAACGCTTTGCACGAAGCGGAAGATATCGATTACCTCGTCGCTGTTATTCGGCGTTTCCTGGAATCGCTAAGCTGAAACCCCCAGCCCAGCCCTTTCTCCCGGGTACAAAATGCCCTCTTCCAGCCTTACCAGGCCGGCGAAGGGGTCATCGAGCAGGTCGAGGTGGCCGTCGAGGTCGGCGTAGGTGATGTTGGGCCGGGCAAGGGCGAAGTGCAGGCCGGCAGCGATGCCCAGGGCTGATTCGTCCATACAGCCGACCATGGCTTCCACGTTGTCGGCCTTGGCCACGGAGTTAATGTGCAGGCCTTCCAGGATGCCGCCAACTTTTACCAGCTTGATGTTGATCATATCGATACAGCCGCGGCTGGTGAGGTGGAAAACGTCTTTGAGGGTCATCAGGCTCTCGTCGGCCATGACCGGTACGGGGACGTTGAGCGCTACTTCCTTCAGTAGCTCTTCGTTGTGTTTATCGGTCGGTTGCTCGAGCAGTTCCACTTTGTAGTGCTCTGTGCGGTGGATGAAAGCGATGGCCTGCTCCACGGTATACCCCTGGTTGGCGTCAAAGCGGATCTCGGCGCGATTGCCTACTGCTTCGCGGATGCGGGCAACCTTTTCTACATCCTCTTCGACGTCGTTACCCCCCTTCAGTTTGAGCACTTTAAAGCCTTTTCGGATGAAATCCCGGGCCCTTTCCACTGTTTCTGTTACGGGCAGGATGCCGATGGTGATGCTGGTGGCTATGCTGTTTCGGTAACCACCCAGCAGTTTGTACAAAGGTTCGCCGGCCTTTTGAGCCATGAGGTCGAACAGCACCATGTCGGCCATCGCCAGGGTAGAAGGGTGGTGGGGCAAAAACTTGTGCAGGCCTTCCAGCAAGCGGGTGTATTGGAATGGGTCGGCGCCGAGCAGGAAGGGTTCGATGATGTTGTTGAAAGCAGCTACCACCATCTCCGGCGTTTCCTGGGTCACGGCCAGGTCGGGGGCGGCGCAGCCCCAGCCTGTTAACCCGTTGTCCGTTTCCGCTTTCAAAAATACGTTCACAGCCTGGCCGATGGTCTCATAGGCTATGGTGTAGGGCTCCGTCAGCGGCATAGCATGCGCCCAGCATTCCAAACGGGTGATCTTCATGGCCTCGTTTTTTAATACCTCTTCTGGTAGAGTTCCTCCAGCCTGCTGCTTTTTACGTCTTCCGTAAACCTCAGCAGGTGGCCCACCATGATGTCCCACATCTGCCGGCCCTTTTCGGCTGTGGCCTTGGTCGGGCCGCCGATGACGCCGGTTTTTGAGATCTTATGGGTGCGTACATACCAGGAGACCCCATTGGCGGCAGTGAAATCCAGGTACTGGCTGCCGAACATGGGCACCTCATCCACGGCTTTGTCGATCTGCACCATGTGGGGCCTCAGGGCCATAGTCGTGCTCGTTTCGATCTCCCCGGCATGGATGTCGTTGTGCGTTTCGGACAATCTGTAGACGTCTTCATCGCTGGTTTCGCCGGTTTCCACGCAGACAAAGATGCGGGCATCGCGGTTGATCATCTGGGCGGCAAAATTCAGGGTCGGGGCGTTATCGCCATGCCCGTTGATGATGATGATCTTTTTGATGCCGTTGTGCGCCAGGCTCATCCCGATGTCGTACACAAAGCGTGAAAGCGATTCGTTGGTCACGCTGAGGGTGCCCTTAAAATCTTCGTGGTGGTAGGAGACGCCGAAGGGTATGGGTGGCAGGACGAAAGGCCTGGGGTCGGTGCAGGCGCTCGCCACTTCGAAGGCCAGCCGCCTGGCGTCGTAATAGTCGACATCGAGCGGCAGGTGCGGGCCGTGCTGTTCGACAGCACCGCAGGGTAGCAGCGCCGTATCGACGATTTTCAGGCGTTCCTCGATTTCCGGCCAGGTGAGGCTTTCCCACATAAATTCCGGCGGCCGCTCATTGTATGGATCAACTTGCATACCTACTGTTTTTTACTGATTTACAGCATGCAAGCTACGCTTTTGGCCACCGATTTGCCACTGAGGAAGCACCTAATATTTTTGCTCCCTTCCCCTGCTGATGCGTGGCCCCGGCCCCCTGTCGCCGGCACTGGATTTCGCTGCGCTCAAGGTGTCGGCACGAGAGGTGCGATGCACCTGCTATTCCCCTTTCCTCATCGCCTGATACAAAACCGCATGGATACGCGGCCGGATGTTCAGCTCCGACAGCTTGTTGTTGTCACGGGTGGGGTAGACGCGGTTGCTGAAGAAAATGAGCAGCAGGCCATTCTCAGGGTCTGCCCACGTAAAGGTGCCGGTATAACCGGAATGGCCGAAGCTGGACGGGCTGGCGGCCTGAGCCACCATGCTCTTGTCGGCTTCGTATTCGATGAGGGGCTTGTCGAAGCCCAGGGCGCGGCGGTTGCCTTCTTCGCAGTACTGGCAGCGGGTGAACTCCCGCACAGCAGCTTCCGGTATCAGCTGCTCGCCGCCATAGGAGCCGTAGTTCATGTACATCGTCATCAGCTTGGCCAGGTCGTTGGCCGAACCGAACAGGCCGGCATGGCCGGAAACGCCGCGCAGCATGCTGGCGCCTTCATCATGTACAGTGCCCTGGAGTTGAACCATCCGAAAAAAGGTATCCCGTTCGGTAGGTACGATGCGGCTTTTTGGGAAACGTCGCAGGGGGTTGTAGCCCAGCGTAGCGGCACCCAGAGGGCTGTAAAAATTCTCCTGGATGTAGGTTTGGAAATCCTCTTTGGTGATGTGCTCCAGCACCCTGGGCAGCATGATAAAGGCCAGGTCGGAATACACATACCCCGGCTGTTCGTTCAGGGGCGACTTGCGAATGGCCCTGAAGATATTCTTCGGATACTTGCGATACAGCCACAGATTATCCGTCACCCGTATGGGATAGGCCGCAGAAGAATCAGATCGGAAGGTGTGGTTCTTGAAATGGAAGTCATTGTCGCTTACATTATCCCAGTCCTTCTTCCAGGGGTACCTGGCATTTCCTTCCAGGGTGGCCCGCCAGAAGGGTATCCAGGGCCGGAGCCGGGCGTTGTGGGCCAGTATAGCGCGGAGCGGGATATTTCGCTTGTTGGAACACCGCATCATCGGCAGGTATTTTTTAAGCGGGGCGTCCAGGTTGAGCTTTCCTTCCCCATACAGTTTCATCGCTGCCGGCAGGCCGCTCGATATTTTGGTGACCGAGGCAAAGTCGTAGATGTCGTCGGTAGCTACAGCCTGCAGGCTATCGTAAGTGTGAAAACCGAAAGCCTGGTGGTAGATGACCTGCCCATCCTTTGCTACCAACACCTGCGCACCGGGAAACGCATGAGCGCGTATGCCTTCTTCGACGATAGCCCGTATGCTGTCGGCCATCAGCTGCTCGTCAATGCCTTCTACGTAACCTTTGGGCGGATAGCTCAGGCGAAGGCCGCCAGGGGTCGTAAAACCGTTGCCGCGGTGGAAGGGCGTATTGGGAATTTCACCCATCAGCTGCGCTTTGGCGCCCAGCCCTCCGAAGATGGCCTGTGCTGCCACCTGCGGAGCAAAACTGAACTGCCCCGGCGCGATGAGCAGGGCGGGCGCCAGCGCCAGGTGTGGCGCCACCTGGAAGATACTGCCGTCGCCATGGATCACAAAAATGGCGTTTACCTTTTCTTCCACCATCATCCGGAGCAGTAGCGACTGCTGGAACGAAGACGGCAGCACGCCGCCCACGCTGTGGTCCTGGATCTCGACGATCAGGAGGTTGTACACGGCGCGTTGGGCCTTCAGCCAGTCTGAAACAGCGATATCGCCGGCAGGCGGAGGAGCTTGTATCTCGTCTATGGCCATGTATTGGCGCAAGGTGGCCAAAAAGGGCGCCGATAACGGTTCGCCGATGCCCACGTAGGCGGCACGGAGCGTGTCGAGCCGTTTCAGGGGGATAAGGCCGCCTTCGTTGCGCAAGAGGGTCACCGACTGTTCGGCCTGTTTGTATTGGGCGATATCGTTGCCGCTGCCGGGCTGGGCGTACAGGATGGCGAAACAAAAAAGGGCAGCAAAAAAAGGCAGTAAAAAACGCATGGCTGAGAATTATTTTGTAATTATCCAGGGTAAGGAACCCTCAAACATGAGTCATCCCGAATTCTAGCAATTGTACCTGCGGCGAACCCAAGGTGGTGCCGCCAGGCACAAAATATCGGTAGAAGTGGCGCCAACCAAAGCCTTCCGTGCCTTTAGGTACGGAATATACGCCCGGCTCGGTGCATTTATGCCGTACCTCACGGCACGGTAACCAGCTTTTGGGTATCCTTCTACCGATATTTGAGGCTGTCTCAAAAGTATGGAATTGAAAAATAGTGCCAAATCATGTTTCGCCGCCTGGCCTAGCCCCTCTGGCTCCCCAAAGGGGAGAACCGGCCAGGCGCCGATAAACAGCATATTATTTGGCTTCGATGTTTTTATTTTGACTTTTGAGACAGCCCCGGCGTGTTCCTGTTTTGAATGCACCCCTAAAATTCGGGATGATCCATGTTTGAACAGTACTAAGGCAAAGATGCGAAAATTATGCGCTCCTGCCACCATTATACAAACCACAGTAAACGATGGCCCTGATGCGAGTACCAACTGCTGCCTTTTTCTCCTTTTTCTTCTTCTTGCTCTTCGGGGGCACTCCTGCTTTTGCCCAGCCCGAACTCAGCAAAAAACAACAACAAGCGTTGGCGGAGCTCTTTCAAAGCTCCGAGCTTTTCCCCAAAATATTCACCGGTTTTGCCCTTTATGACCCAGAGGCCCGGCTGATGCTCTATGAGAAGGATGCCGACAAGTACTACACCCCGGCTTCCAACACCAAGATACTGACGTTATACACCACGCTACAGGTGCTGGGCGATTCCATCCCCGCCCTGCGTTATATCCA
Organism: Lewinellaceae bacterium; assembly: GCA_020636255.1. Lineage (GTDB taxonomy): Bacteria > Bacteroidota > Bacteroidia > Chitinophagales > Saprospiraceae > JACJYE01. The sequence goes on along the minus strand of JACJYE010000012.1, from coordinate 17,775 downwards.
AACCGGAGATTCGCTCATCTTCTGGGGTACGGGCAACCCCTTATTCCTGCACCCCAGGCTTCCTGCCGACCCTGCGGTGCTGGCCTTTCTGAAGGATACTACCTGTCAGTTGTTCTTCTCGGCCCACAATTTCCGAGAGCAGCGCTTCGGCCCCGGCTGGGCCTGGGACGACTACAACGACTACTACCAGGCCGAGCGGTCGCCTTTTCCCATTTACGGCAACCTTGCCCGCTTCGAAAGGCTGGAACTGGAAGAGGGCTTTCAGGTTTTTCCACCCTATTTCCAGCAGCATCTCGCCTTTAACCCGGCCCTGGATAACGGCCGGCCGGAGATCCGCCGGCAGGAGCACTCGAATTGCTTTGAGTACAACCATAGGGCGTTGTCGGGCCTGCCGTTTACGGCTGAGGTGCCGTTCCGTACCTCTCCGCAAACGATCGCCGCTTTGCTGAGCGATACGCTGTGGCGGGCCGTCGGCCTGATCAGCCTACCCGAGCTGCCTGCCCGTCCTGTGTCAACCTTGTATTCACCCATACCCGATACGCTGTTCCGTTTGCTGATGTACGAAAGCGACAACTGCCTTGCCGAACAGCTGCTGCTGGCCTGTTCGGAAAAGATCTCCGGCCAGCTTCAGGCCGATGAGGCCATCCGTTACGCCAGCGACAGCCTTTTCCAGAGCCTGCCCGACAAGCTGGTGTGGCGCGACGGCTCGGGCCTTTCCCGCTACAACCTCTTCACACCCCGCGATCTGGTGGGGATACTGGATATGCTGTACCGCCAGCTACCGCGTGAGCGCCTGCTCAGCTTTTTCCCCGCCGGCGGCGTAAGAGGCACGATCCAGGAACAGTATAAAGGAGAAAAAGGGCCTTACGTCTTCGCCAAGACAGGCACCCTCTCCAACCGCCACTGCCTGAGCGGGTACCTGCTCACGGATAAAGGGCGGTTACTGATCTTCAGCTTTATGAACAGCAACTACGTGAACGGGACGGGGCAGGTGAAAGAGGAGATGGAGAAGGTGTTGAGATTTGTACGTGAGAATTTTTGATTTATATTTACCTGAAAACAATGCACCCCTACGGTTTCCTGTCGCTATTGCCGCCCATCATCGCCATCGTCTTGGCCATACGCACCAAGCAGGTGCACATTTCGCTGCTGTTCGGCATCTGGCTGGGCTGGCTGATCATTGATGGGTTCAACCCCATTCAAACGAGCTTCGATACCATACAGGCGCTGGTGGATGTGTTTAAGGATGCCGGCAATACCCGCACCATCATGTTCTGTGCATTGGTTGGGGCGCTTATCATTTTCGTGCAACGCTCGGGCGGGGTGGAAGGCTTTATCAAACACGTCAACCGCATTCTCGACCGATATGAAAAGCGCAAGGCCGGCAGCAACCGTATCGTGGTGCAGTTTCTGGCCTGGCTGACGGGGCTCTTCATCTTTGTGGAATCCAGCATTTCGGTGCTCACCGTAGGTGCCTTGTACCGGCCAGTATTCGATAAGCTGAAGATATCGCGGGAGAAGCTGGCCTATATCGCTGACTCCAGCTCGGCGCCTTCCAGCATCATTATCCCTTTTAACGGCTGGGGGGCATTCATTATGTCACTGCTGGTAGCCGAAGGGTTCAGCGACCCCTTTGCCACCATGTTCCGGGCTCTGGCATACAACTTTTACCCTTTCCTGGCGCTGGGCCTGGTGCTGCTGCTGATATTTACGAAAAAAGACTTCGGGCCTATGGTGAAAGCCGAGCGCCGTACCAGGGAAGAGGGCAAGGTGCTGAGTGACGACGCCCAGCCCATGCTGTCGGAAGAACTCACGGATGTAAAGGCCAAAGAAGGGGTAGAACCCCGGGCCTTCAACATGGTGATCCCCATCCTTATCATGGTGTTCCTCATGCCCGTCATGCTGGCCTATACGGGTTGGGCAACGGCGGTTGAACAGATGCCGGAAGCCAGTTGGTTGCGCAAATTGCCCTACGCTATTGGGCAGGGTTCGGGCTCTACTGCGGTGCTGATCGCCGTGCTGACGTCTACCTTCTTTGCAATGGTATTCTACCGCGCCCAGCGCATCATGCGCACCCGCGAGATGGTGGAGCTGACGCTGAAAGGCATTTCCGGCATGATGCCCTTGGCTCTGCTGATGATGCTGGCCTTCGCCATCGGCGCCGTATGCAAACAGCTGGAAACGGGGCAGTACGTGGCCGATGTGGCCCGGGCCTGGGTATCGCCCCATATGGTGCCTTTTATCGTGTTCCTGGTGAGCTGTTTCATCGCTTTCTCCACCGGTACCTCCTGGGGGACATTTGCCATTATGACCGCCATCGCCGTGCCTATGGCCCGGCAGATGGGGGCCGATATGTACATGACCATCGCAGCCGTGCTCGGCGGCGGCGTCTTTGGCGACCACTGCTCGCCCATTTCGGATACGACGATCTTGTCTTCCATGGCCTCCGCTACCGACCATATCGACCACGTACGCACCCAATTGCCTTATGCCTTAACCGCAGGGGGCATCACCGCGTTATTTTATTTGATAATAGGGTTGCTGCGGTAGGAAGCGCGGGGCATAGGGTTTATTGGGAACGAGGTACGAGTAACCAGAAATACATAGTATGGCACTGATCAAAAGCGTAAACGGCATTGAGCCGAAATTTGGGAAAAACTGCTATCTGGCGGAGAACGCCACCATCGTTGGCGATGTGGAGATGGGCGACGACTGCAGCGTCTGGTTTCAGGCGGTGGTGCGGGGCGACGTGCACTACATTCGCATGGGAAACAAGGTGAACGTGCAGGATGGCGCCGTTATTCATTGCACCTATAAGCGGGCGCCGACGAATATTGGAAACAACGTCTCCATCGGCCACCGGGCCATCGTGCACGGCTGTACGCTGAAAGACAACGTGCTGGTCGGAATGGGCGCCATCGTGATGGACCATGCGGTGGTGGAGGAGAACGTGCTTATCGCCGCCGGGGCCATCGTATTGGAGAACAGCCACCTGGAATCAGGCTTCATTTACGCCGGCGTGCCGGCCAGGAAAGTGAAGGCGCTGAGTACCGATACATTTAAGGATACGATCGAGCGCATAGCGAACAACTATATTATGTATGCCGATTGGTTCCGGGAGTAGGGGGAGGGTAGACAGTGAGGCCAGGTGACTGGGTGACGGGGTGTAAGGGAGACGGAGAGACGAGAGATTCGGTGATGGGGCGACGTGCTGACGTGCGGCCTGTAACGGCCTCTTCATATCACAAAAAATAAGTAACTATTTAGCATCATGGTGATTTACGGCCTGAAGCAAAATGTTGTAATCCGCCCTTCCCCTTCCAAGGGGAATGAGAAGGGGTTAGGCATGAAAAGGCCTACAAAATTTTGCTTCAGGAGCATTTTAGGCCGCATGCTGAATAGTTACAAAAAATAATTTAAAATGGGCACTTCAAAGACCGAAGGATTCACTGCTCAACAACTCGAGTTGGCGACAATAGCCCGGGCACTGGCACATCCCGCCCGGGTGGCAATCCTGCAATACCTGGCCCAGGTAAATGCCTGTATCGGAGGAGATATCGTCGAGGCGCTGCCGCTGGCCCAGCCTACAATTTCACGGCACTTGAAGGAGCTCAAGGAGGTGGGCCTTATTAAAGGTGAGATCGAAGGCGTGCGCGTTAATTATTGTATCGACCGGGGGCGCTGGGAAGAGGTACAGGCCCTGATGGGGATGTTTTTCAGCACGCCGGTCAATGAACAGGATTGTTGCTGATGTTTTTTTGCGGTTATTGATTCTATTATTGCGATAATGCAATTAAATTGACCCCAAAACTACCACTCTATGTCTCAATGCCCGTTATTCGAAGCCCTGGCCCGTTATGTTTCCGGCCTTGCTGCCGAGTTCAACCAGATCCCGGATGCCCGGAAGGCTGTGCTGGAAAAGCTGGCCAGGTACATTACAGCAAAACGGCGTACCGGCCAGCCGGTACGGCTCACCGTCATTTGCACCCATAATTCACGGCGCAGCCATATAGGCCAGCTCTGGGCGCTGGCAGCGGCCGAATGGTATGGGATAGAGGGTGTGGAGAGTTTTTCAGGTGGAACGGAGGCGACGGCTTTCCATCCCTACGCTGTGGCAGCGTTGCAGCGCGCCGGCTTTGAGGCCAAACAGGAAGGGGAGGGTGAAAATCCGGTGTATGTGGTTCATTACAGTGAAGAGGCTCCAGCCGTGCGGGCCTTTTCCAAGCGCTTCGATGATGTAGCCAACCCGGCCTCCGGCTTTGCCGCCATCCTGGTTTGCTCAGAGGCCGATGAAGCCTGCCCTTTCGTGCCGGGTGCGGAAGAACGCATTGCGTTACCTTTTGAAGACCCGAAGCATGCGGATGGCAGCCCGGAGGAGCAACAGGCCTATGATATTGCCTGCCGGCTGATCGCAAGGGAGTTCTTCTTTGTGATGGAGCAGGCGAGGGGAGGGCTTTAGCGTTTCAAGTATAAGAGCTTGTTTTATCTCCAATATGCCCATCAAACTTTGATAGTCTAATCTATGCCTAAGCAATCAACTCCTTCCCGCAAGCGCCTTTCCTTCCTGGACCGCTACCTCACGCTATGGATCTTTCTGGCCATGGCCCTTGGCGTCGGTTTCGGTTATTTTATGCCAGATGCCGCCGGCCTGATCGAATCCTTTTCCAGCGGCTCCACCAATATTCCCATCGCCATTGGGTTGATCCTGATGATGTACCCGCCTTTGGCGAAGGTTAACTACCGTATGCTGCCGCAGGTGTTCCGGAATGTAAAGATCCTCAGCATTTCCCTGTTGCTCAACTGGGTGGTTGGCCCGGTGTTGATGTTCCTGCTGGCGATAATATTTCTTCGGGATTATCCGGAATACATGACGGGCCTCATCCTCATCGGCCTGGCTCGTTGCATCGCCATGGTCATCGTGTGGAACGATTTGGCCGAAGGCAGCCGGGAGTATGGCGCCGGCCTTGTAGCGCTCAATAGTTTATTTCAGGTTTTCTTCTACAGTTTTTATGCCTGGGTGTTCATTACGTTGTTGCCTCCTTTCTTCGGTTTTGAAGGGGCGATCGTGGATATTTCTATTGCGACGATAGCCAAAAGCGTGGCCATATACCTGGGTATACCTTTTGCAGCCGGTTTCCTGAGCCGTATTTATTTGGTGAAATGGAAAGGGGAGCAGTGGTATCAGCAGCGTTTTGTACCGGTCGTTTCTCCAATGACGCTGATTGCGTTACTCTTTACCATCGTGGTCATGTTCAGCCTTAAGGGTGAATTGATCGTACAAATTCCACTCGATGTAATGCGCATTGCTGTACCCCTGCTGGTATACTTCGCTTTTATGTTCCTGCTGAGCTTTTTCCTGGGCAAATGGCTGGGAGCGGACTATTCGCGTAATGCTTCAATCGCGTTCACGGCTACCGGCAACAATTTTGAACTGGCCATAGCCGTAGCTATTGCCGTTTTCGGGCTCAATTCAGGCCAGGCCTTTGCCGGTGTCATAGGCCCTTTGGTGGAAGTACCCGCTTTGATCGGTTTAGTCAACGTGGCGAGGTGGCTGCGCAGGCGGTATTATCCGGGCGAAGCTTTTTAGAGATTCCATCCCTGAGGGAGAGATTCCATCCCTTAAGGGATGGAATCTCTAAACAGCCCCCTTCTCCCCATAAACATTGATGCTGAAAATCCCCGTACCGCCCTGGCGGAAAGAGGCCAACTCTTCGGAAGACAGGAATTCCAGCAGCAGTTCGTCCGGCAGATCCAGTTGCCGTTCCTTGTCGACCTGTATGCTGGAGAAGCCGGCGCGTTCGATCACGGCCAGGTAATCGGATTTTTGCATGGCGCCTGCGACGCAGCCCGCATACAGCGTGGCGGCTTCCTGCAGCTGAGGCGGCAGTTCGCCTTTTAACACGATATCCGATACGCTAAAGTGGCCACCTGGCCGCAGTACGCGGAATACCTCGGCATAGGCTTTGTCCTTATCTGGCACCAGGTTCATCACGCAGTTGCTGATGGCCACGTCGATGGAATTGCTTTCCAGCGGCATGTCTTCGATATCGCCCAGTATGAATTCCACGTTCTGATAACCTAGTTTGTTGTTGTTGGCGCGTGCCTGGGCGACCATGGCCTCGGTCATGTCCAGGCCGATCACCTGCCCGTTTTCTCCTGCCAGGCGGCGGGCGATGAAGACGTCGTTGCCTGCGCCGGAGCCCAGGTCCAGTACGGTATCGCCTTCGCTGATGCGGGCAAACTCGGTGGGCAGCCCACAGCCCAGGCCCAGGTCCGCGTCTTTGACATAACCTTCCAGGCTTTCGTAGCCCTCGCTGAAATCGATACCCCCCGGCGAGCAGCAGGACGGGCCACAACAACTCGTGGACGCTTTTACAACTTCGGTGTATTTCTCTTTTACGACTTCCTTGATCGCTTTTTCCATGGTTGAATGATTTTAGTTTGATCTAAAGACGCTGGCCCCGTTTTTTGGACGCAAGAAAAAATAAAAAGCGCTTCATTCCGGGCAGCAGCCTTCTTCCTGCTCTGCTGTTTCTTTTACAGCAGTTTCTACACTTCGTTGTACCCGGCGCTCGTAGCCCAGCACATTCCCGTATTTATCCGTGGCTACTTCACAACACTGCAACACCACTTCCCGCAGCTTTTCCCGCCCGCGTTGCACCCTGGACTTGGCGCCGGAGTAGGAAATATCCAACTTCTCAGCCAGCTCCCGTTGCGACAGCCCTTCTACTTCCGTCAGGTATAGCGCTTCCCGGTACTTCTCGGGCAGCAGCAGCAGCATAAAGGGCAGCCATTGCGACACTTCTTCGGTTAAAGATTGAGCCTGTCGTTCTTCTTCTGTAGTGTCGGGCCCCACTTCGGGCAACATCGTATACTGGCGCCGTTGCTGGCGAAAGTGGTCGTTCACTGCATTTTGTGCGATGCGAAACAGCCAGTACTCCACCTTTTCCTCATGTTTCAACTGATGGATGTTCTCGTGCATCTTGAGGAATATTTCCTGCAGAACGTCATCCGCGCCGGCTTCGTCCTGGATCTTGCTTCGGACGTAGGCCTTCAGCTTGGCCTGTACCTTAACCCAGATGGCTTCTGTTTGCATGGCTTTTGTTTTATAAGACGAAAAAAACGACGGATGGACGCAGTGCTCTGTCAACAGCCGGTAAGCCCCCCCCTTCAACCTGTAACCTGTAACCTTGTAACCTGTAACTTGTAACCTTATTCCTGGCCATACGCCACCTCCATGTCATATTCCCACTGATCAAAGTACAGGTTTCCGCCACGCCATTCCACCTCACCCCGCTGGAAGTCCACCGTTTCACTGCGCGGGTATATCTTGGCGGGGAAGAAAGAGCCTGAAAAATCGTCGTTGACGATGAGCCGGTAGGCGTCGGCGCCGCCGAAAAAGAAGGCACGGGCGGACTCGTTACCGGAAATATCCTGGAGGTTGAAATCGGGGTCGACGGGCACCCAGCCCAGGCCTTCGAAATAGAGCTCCGCCCAGTCGTGCAGGTTAAGGTTGTCCGGGTAGAGGAACCAGCCGCTCTGCCATTTGGCGGGTATGCCGTTGTAGCGGCAAAGGGTAATGAAAAGCAGGCTTTTCATACCGCAGTCGCCTCGCCGGTTCCGGATGCAGTAGGAGGGGATGTCGGGCATGGTGGAGTATTCAAGGGCACTGGCCCAGGGGATGTTCTCGCCGATCCACTCGAAGATGAGCCAGGCCTTTTTTACAGGATCTGTTTCGCTCCCTACTATTTCTTCCGACAGGGCCTTCAACTGCGGCGTAAAGCGGATGTGCTGTTCCCGTTCCCTGGTATAATACCTGTACAGTGCGCTGATGGTGTCATAGGGCTGAAGGGCCGCTTCTCTGAGGTTGTGCCATTCGTCATAGGCCGTATACTGCGCCTGGAAGCTGAATTCCACCCACTCATTTGCACGGGCCGCCTTTTCCATATATATAGAGGTGTGCGGATAGGCCAGCGGCGAGATAATGTAAAACGGTTCACTGCTGCTGATCAACTGCACGGGGCCCAGCCTGCCGCTACTGGCTCGCGGATAAGGCAGCCAGGCTCGCACCATTTCGCCGTCGGGTACTGCGCCGGGTTTTACCCGCAAGGTATAGGTGATCCTGATCTGGCGCGGGCGGGCAACAGTGCTTTTACTCTGTTCGATGCCCTGCACGGCCTGAGGGAGGTAGCCCTGCAGGAATCGGCCCAGCTCGTCTGTACGAGGGCCATCTACCTTTTCCCGCTGTGCTTTAGCTTCAGCATTGACGCGGAAGAGGTTCCATACTGCGTTTCGGAAATAGCGTTTCTCGCCTTCTATGATGCGCATTTCCAGATCGCCCGACTGTTCCCATGCCTGTAGTTGATCAGCGCTCAGGTTGGGGTAGTACGGGGCCAGGGTTTTGCGCACATAGGCTTCGTCGCGGTTGAAATCCATAGCGATGCGGCTCAGCAGGGCCGATTGCAGCCTGAGGTTGCAGGCGGCTGTATCCGGAAGGCCCCCGAAGGCCATTCGGCCTGCGATCATAGCCTGCGCTTTTTGAAAGTTTCCCGCTTCGATCTCTTTGTTGACCTCTGTATACGGCGTTTGGGCCGATGACATCAGGCCAAAGCAGGACAGAGCAAATAAGCATATATAGCTTTTCATAAGGAGCATTAGTTGTTGTTTGGTTTTACTGGTAGGGTAACGCGTCCGCTAAGGGGGTTACGCCGTCCTTCGTTTCGCTACCCAGCATGCGACGTGCACAGACGAACGACTGCAGGCGGTATTCGGTGAAAGAGGGGTCACCCCGGCGCAGGCTCTCTACTTTTACCGCTCCGGAGGCGTGGATGATCTTCCCGTCCCCCAGGTAAATAGCCACATGAGTGATCTTCTGTGGAGTGTCCGCCGTGGCTTTGCGGCCAAAAAAAAGCAGGTCGCCGGGTTGCAGGTTTGTGAGGGTAGTGTCCGTTTCGACAGGCAGGCCGGCGTGAACCTGTTGAGAAGCGTCGCGCGGCAGTTGTAGCCCGTTAAGGAAAAAGGCCGTTTTGGTAAAACCACTACAGTCGACCCCCTTGCCCGATGTGCCGCCCCAAAGATAAGGCCGCCCCATAAAGGAATAGGCCGTCTGGATGATATGTGCGGCGTCGGGTTGCCGGGAAGCCAGCCAGGCGTCATAGGCCATGATATCGTTCTGCGGAATGAAGGCCTCCCGGCCATCTGGAAACCGAACTTGCCCAAAACCGCTGCCTGCGTCGCCCTCCCACAAAAGGATGTTGCCGGCCAGCAGGTCGGAGACGACGGGGGCGGTAATGGAAGGCGAGGAGAAGGCAAAGCCCATATCAGGAAGGTAAACGGCCTTGGGCGCACGCTTCCAGTTATCGAATTCCGTGCTGTCCATCAGGGTAAAGCCGCCGCTGTCGAGCCAGCCCAGATAGCCATCGGGCGTTTGGGCCAGGTACCACCCCTCCGATTCCTTGTACACTTGTAGTGGGGTGCCCAGCATGGCCTGGGTCGCCAGTTCTGCGGAATGCCGGGCTTCGGACCGGATATTGCAGGCGGAAAGCTGCACGACGCCCAGCGTTTTACCCTGCAGGCTGGTATCGGGCAACAAGCTGGCCTGAAGCTGTACGGTGAGGCCTGTCTGCTCCAGGCCGTCCTTCAGGGCCTGAAGCGCGTCGGGGAGGTTGGTTTCTACGTTGAGCACCCATTCATTCCCTTCGGGCTGTGCCTCCACCTGAAATAACGCTACGCGTTTATCGGGGGCGTATTCGGCCCGCAGTTTTTCTATCAGCCCGGACAGGGCGGGGGGTATCGGTTCTTCTTTCGGCTGGCAGGCAACGAGGGCCAGCAGGGCAAGATGCCAGAGGATGATCCTTTTCATGCTTGTCGCTCCGGTTTGGCTTTGCTTTCAAAGATAACAAATTCGGAGCGGATTACAGGAAAATGCAGAAGGGCGCTCCCTGCAGGGAACGCCCTTCTGAAAAGCGTGAAAAAAGCGGGCGGGAGATCAATACCCGCTAGTGGAAGTCGATTGAGTGCTGGTGCTGAACTGGCTGGGAGCTTCTCCGCTACCAACAGCAGCCGTATTTTGTTCGAAGCGGCAGCCTGCCAGGATAGCTTCGCAGGAGCCTTCGGAGCGGGCGTTGTGCACGCCACTGTCGCGGATGTAGGCGATGTTCCCTTTGAAAAGGCAGTTTTGCATGTAGGGAGAAGCCTTGCCGCTTTTTGCCTTATTATATACACCTGCGCCGTAGGTGGCTTCGTTGGCGAGGAAGTTGCAGTTCATGATCTTGGGGCTGCAGTCGCCGCTTTCGCTGTAGTTCATGATGGCGCCGCCGTCGAAGTCAGCTTTGTTCTGCAGGAAGGTGCAGTTCTGGATCGTCGGCTTGCAGTTGCCGTTATTTACCGAGTGGTTATAGATCGCTGCGCCCTGGCGGCCGGCGTTTTGCGTGAAAGTGCAATCCTGGATCTTGGGGCTGCTGGTGTGGCCGTTGGAGGCCAGGTTGAACCAGCCTGCGCCACCGATCTCGAGGTAGCGGGATTCGTCAGAGCCGTTGGCGGAGCCATTGGCGATGGTGAAGCCGTCGATTACGGTGCTGGCGCTCACGTTCTCCGTATAGACTACCGTGTAGGCGTTGTCGTTGCGGGATGCCGTTCCGATCTCACCGCTGAGATAGGTCGGGTTTTGCTTCACATTGCGCTGGGCAATGGAAGTTTCCGTACCGGAGAAGCCTCCGAAGAGAGAGAGGCCATCGAAGATGATGAAGGATTTGGTGCGGTCGTTGTCGGTGGTGGTGAAGTATGTGCCGGCTGCAACCCAGATCTGGTCGCCGCTCTTGGCGCGCTGCAGGGCTTCCTGAACACTGCCGAGGGCATGTTCCCAGGACGTGCCGTTGCCGTTGCCGCCTAGTTTTACGTAGATGACCTTCGCATCCACCTGGCATAATGCCAACACTAGTACCGTTAGTAAAGCTACTCTTTTCACGCTTTTGAAGTTTTGAAGTTGGTATTGTCTAATCGCCTTAAGAAAACGGGATCTAGTTGACCGGATGGTGGTCAGTTCCAGAGTAGGAAAAACCGGGCTGGGACACCATCTTGTCAAAAAGAGGTGTCAAACGAAGATTACAAAATGTGGGATAATGGGTGAGAGTAATGGGATACTCTCTGATAATACATGGGATGATTGTCAAACACAGCTGCAATATATGAATATTTTATCCATAAGTCCAAACACGGACGGAAAAAAAAATTCAGAATTGCGAATTTGTTTTCAATGGTTCAGGGTACAAATGGGATATAAAAAAAATCATTGGGAAAAACACGATGATCTAACGGCGGTTTCGGGGCTTTGTTTCATATATCAGAAAAAAAATTATCCATTTTAACAAAATTCCCGGGTAACTCTGTGAAGCCTGGCCAAATGGAAGCCTGGGAACCTTGTTGAAAACAGAAATTATGAAATGGTGCATACTTTTTTCCTTTTTTGTGAAACGAAATCCGGCATAATCCGTAAGCAATGAATGCGCAGGACTATCCCGGCCCTGCAAAGCAGCGTTGTTGCTGATAACGCTTTTTGCTGCCCCCTGTACAATTTTACATCCTAAAAACCGGCCATATAAGTAGCTTTTTCTTTATTTTGGGCTGACACCCGGAAGCGTACTATCTACAGATACCTTTATTGATTCCCCCCTCGGTACTAATAGCAACAGGATTTAACCGATACACTTTAACCAAAACCAGTTGATTTTGAGAAGGATACTATACCTCTGGTTACTGGCCACCTGCATGGTGTCGACTGGCCTTTTGGCGCAGGACTTACACTTTTCGCAGGTTGGCAACTCACCGGCCAACCTCAACCCGGCGCTGACCGGTATTTTCAGGGGTAATCTGCGCCTGGCGGGGAATTATCGTTCCCAATGGAACACGGTACCCGTAGAGTACCTCACCTTTTCTGCTTCGGGCGACTTCAAGCTCCCGAACCAGAACCCTAACAGCAACGGCTTTTTCGCATTGGGCGCCAGTTTCAACTACGACCAGGCAGGGTATTCCAAGCTCTATCTGGTAAACGGGAGCCTGAACGGTTCCTATACCCGCAGATTGCATCCCAGGGTGTTCCTCACGGCCGGCCTTCAGCTGGGCGCCAACAACCGGGGGTTCAAAATAGACCCGCTGCTGTTCAACAACCAATACGACCGCAGTACCAGCGAGGGGAATCCCAGCCTGCCGAGTGGAGAAGATTTTTCCAGCTACCGCAACAGCTTCTTTACGTTGGGTACCGGACTGAACTTCCGTTGGCAGGACTATGGAAACTGCGAGATCATCAATACACTTAAAAAGCGGTCCTACCTCGACGTAGGCATCGGCCTTTTCAACGTCAACCGCCCCGACCAGGCTTTTGACGACAGCGAAAAGGCCCGCATCTCGTTGCGCCTGAGCCCCTACTTCCTCGGCAACCTGATGGTCGATGAGGATTGGGATGCTTTCCTGAACGGCAACTTCCAGTTCCAGGGGCCGTACAAGGAATGGCTGCTCGCTGTGGGCGCCAGGGCCTACTTCGACAAAACCCCAGGGCGTCAGATATCGCTGGCAGCCAGCCTGGGCTACAGGTTTAACAATGAATTCGCCGATGCCTTCTTCCCCGCGCTGGAAGTACAGTACGGGCCGGTTTACGGCACGCTGTCATACGACTTTAATATTTCGGATTATAAGGTAGCGACCGGCCGTAAAGGAGGTTGGGAACTGTCGGTGCGGTATATGCTCGGTGGCGTCTGTATCAATAACTATTTCTGCCCCTTGCTTTGATAAAAACGGCTCCGCTGCTTCTCTGAAAGAAGCGGGGTGCTCCCCCCCCTACAAATGTGCACTAAAGTAGTGTTCAAAAAAGGAATACTCCAATGGAGATTTTGTGATTGTTACTAAGCTGTTAAGCCGGAAAGCTTCAGCGAAAAGCATGCTCAGAAATGATCAAGACAGGCCTCGGGACGGCGTAGAGAAAGCGCCCCCTGCAAAAGTTTGCAATGCTTTTTCCGTAATGTAACCGCAAACATTGAAAAACAGGAAAGTTACGACCATGAGAACAACCATACTGTCCGTATTGGCTGCCCTGCTTGCCTTTTCTTCCGGCTATAGCCAGTCGCTGGAGAAGGTGCTGAAAGTCGGAGAAGAATCTTTCAACACCAAAGATTATTACAGCGCTTTTCGTTGCTATGAAACGGTGCTCCAGTATGCCGAGGCTGCCAAATTCAAAGGCGACACCTTATATATAAAGTACAAGTATGCGGAAGCTGCCCGCCGTTTCAACAACTACCATACGGCGGATTCCATGTATACCCGCCTTTGGGAAGAAGCTAAAAGCCTGAACCCCGATCTCTATGCCCGAGCTGTTTTTAACCTCGCCCGGGTAAAGCAGACCACAGCAAAGGATTCCATTAACCTGCTTATCAGCCGCCTCAATACGGAGCGCCTCGAAAACGCCAGAGAGCTGTATCAGTTATTCCTGAGCGATAACCTGGCCGCCAACCTGGATGCTACCGCAGAAGATAAGGAGGCTTTCCGCCAGGCAGCCAACGACGGGATACAGAGCTGTACCTACGCCCTCGAACATCCCGAAGCGTTGACGACAGATACCATCTACCGGCTGGGAGGCGGCATCAACACCCAATATTCCGACCTGGCCCCTGTACTCGAGGGTAATACACTTTATTACTCCTCGCTGAAATATTACGGCGAACGGGAAAAACAGAGCCGGCAGTCGCGGACTTACTCCAAAGGGATGAAAGCGGATTTTGTAGGCACTGCTACCGGGCAGGCGGATACCATCATACAACTGCTGCCCGAAAACGGCCCGTATAACGAAGACGATATCCATACCGTGCACAGCGCTTTTACAGATAATGGCCGCTGGATGTTCTTCTCCCGCTGTTACCAGGAAAAAGATACGATACGCTGTACCCTGTACCGGCAGGAACGCCGGGGCGATAGCTGGGGAAAACCCCAGCGGCTTAGCATCAACGCCGACAGCACCCGCTTTACCTCTCAGCAACCCAGCATCAGCAGAGACGGCCTCACCGGCAAGGAGTGGCTGTTCTTCGCATCCGACCGCCCCGGCTCGGAAGGCGGCCTCGATATCTGGCGCGCCGAGCTGGATACCCTCGGCAATCCCGGCCAGCCACAGCCGCTGTCTGCGATCAACACCCGCTGGCAGGAGGCGACGCCTTTTTATCATACCCTCTCCGGCCAGCTGTACTTCAGCTCCGACCGGGAGCCGGGTTACGGCCTGTACGATATGTTCACGAGTTTTTTCGACGGCGAACACTGGAGCGACCCCGAAAACCTGGGCCTGCCCTATAATAGCGGCTACAACGACCAGTACTACTTCCTGAGTTTCGACGGTAGCCAGGCCTATTTCTCCTCCGACCGCCCCGAATCCATGCGCTTCATCGACTCCCTCAATGCCTGCTGCCAGGATATTTACTCCTATCCCATCAAGATCAATATGCAGCTGGAGGTTAAGGCCACGGGCTGTGGGGAGGACATCACGGATATCGCGCAGGTGATGGTTTACGATATCACGCCAGGCATGGTGGACACCGCGGATGTGCCCCTGAATGAAGTCAGGCGTTATCACCAGTACCGTATCGAGGTTATAGCCGAAGGCTATCGCCTCGGCATGGATACGATCTCGCTCGGCCAGGAATACAGAGGCCAGGATACGGCCTCGATCGCACTGAACCTGGAGCCTCAACTCGTCGATCTGTATTTTACAGCCTATGACCCGGAGAACCCGAAATTCACTTTTGAGGGCGATCAACTGGAAATACGCGTCAATGGTGACAGCCCTCCGGCCGGCAGCCCGCCGGGGTCGTGCAAAGTGGACCCCAGGGAATCCGTTTACCTCTATATCCGTGCCGACTATAAAGCCTATCTGCCCATTGATACGGCACTTTCCTTTAATACGATCGACCCCGACGGAGACTGCGTAGAGCAGATGCGGCTGCCATTGAGCATAGCCCCGCCGCCCGATACCCTGATCGTTTTTTACTTCGATAATGATAAACCGGACCGGGACCGCCCCAGCCCTACAGATAGAGACAGGAAATACTGGCCGCTGACCAAATTTTCATTCGAAGAGACATTCGAGCCTTATTATGCCAAGAAGGGGGCGTATCTGGCCTACATCCTGAAGCCGGATACCATCCGCATCAACGAGGCCGTCAGGGCCAGACGGTATACCGTAGGCGACGAAGAATACCTCCGGGTAGGCCGCGATTCCGTTCAGGTCAAACAGGAAGGCCGCAACCTGATCACCGTGATCGATACCTTCGCGATGACGCGCCGGGTAGATGACGTGTTCGATACGGAGTTAAAAGGAGGGCTGGAAAACCTCCAGGGGCTTTGTGCTTATCTGGAGGATTTCGTGGCCACCGGGCGTAGTTTCGAAATGGAGGTCCAGGGCTTTTGTAGTATCCGGGGTAATTCTGATTACAACGACTCTTTGGCCAACCGCCGTATCCTGTGCATCCGGCTTTCATTGGAGCGCTACAACAATGGCGTGCTCAAGCCATATATCGATAATCATACCTTGCGCCTGGTACCCAAAGCGCTGGGGGCCTCACAGGCAGCGAGCATCTTCCCGAACCCCACCATGAACCCCAACAAGGACGCGGGCGGGATCTATAGCCTGTCTGCCGTGCTTGACCGCCGCGTGGAATTAAAAGTTACCGGGTCCAGCATCAAATTTGCGGATCCCGATACCCAAACATCATCACGTACAAATACCCAAAATCCCAGGCAATGATAAATCCACGAATTATGCGAAAAGTTACCAGGGGCGTTTTTCTGAGTTTACTATGGAGTATGCCCGCCCTGTTGTGGAGCACATCAGTGTTCCATTGGGCAGAACCAGATAACTGCCAGTGGCAGCAGCAACAGCGACAGCAATTGCTTCCCTGGGAATGGGCAATGCTCGCTGCCGATACCCTCCACCCGGAATTTGCAACGCATGTCTGTGACCTGGTATGCCCCGATTTTCAGGCTAACTGGATCGCCCTGAATGCCACATGCGGCGAGCAAAACGGAAAGATCAGCGTTTACCCGGTGGGTTATCCGGCAGGCACTTCTTTTAATTATGCCTGGAGCGGCGGCGTCAGCACTACCAATACGGCCGAGAACCTGGCGCCAGGTGTTTATGATGTTTCCATCAGCGTAGCCGTATCGGGTAATGGAGATTTTCGCAATTGCGATATCGTTGTCCATATCCCTGTCAGCGAAACGGGTGGCCCACAGCTCTCCGTGAGCACTACACCCGCCAACTGTTTGACCGAAGATGGCAAAGTAAAGCTGAATATCCTTTCCGGCACTCCCCCTTTTAAGGTCACCTGGAATGGAGGAACCCTGACGGCGAACAACCTGGGTACCGTACAAATAGCCAGCCTTGCAGCCGGGCAGTACGCATTTACCGTTACCGATAATAATGGCAACGGTTGTTCTACTTCTATCTTCACTGAGGTGGAAAGGGACAACAGCGATGTGTTTACCGTCAGCCTTTCCGGCTCCAACCCCACTGCCTGCGGCATGGATAATGGCTCTGTCACCTTGACGATCAACGGGGGGTATCCACCTTATCAGGTGTCCATAGGCGCTGGCCTCTTTGAAACTGTAAACAGCAATACTTACACCTACTCCGGCCTGCCTGCGGGTTTTTATATCGTTTCGGTGAAGGATGCTTTTTTGTGTGAAACCCAGGATGATATCGCGCTTACCAACCAGTGCCCTCCTTCGATCAACGGCTGGAGTGCTGTTAACGCCGCATGCCCCAACGGGCAAGGTTACCTCGTATTCAACGGCTCGGGCAGCGCTACGGAATATTTCCAGATCAGGCAGAAAGTATCGACCTGGGTGATCGCTTCCGTGCCGGGCAACCAGCCCGTTGTCGTTAGCGTGCCCTATGGAGAATACAAGATCAAAAGGCTGAGTACGACAGACAATTGCATTTGCGAGTTCGATATGGCCGTAACGGCTCCTCCTCCTCTCGAGGCTATCGTTAATGCGGAAGGTGGCGAATGCGGGGCAGGCGGGGCTACCGGGTATATTGAGGTTGAAAGTATTACCGGAGGTACGCCGCCTTATAATACGGTTATTACCAATGCATCCGGTGTTGTGGTGAACGGCGCCGGCCCGCTGGCTGCCGGCACTTATACCATACAGATAACGGACGCCAACAACTGCGACCCCCTCATCACTACCGTTGATCTTTCAGGCGGTGGCGAGTTAATAGCGCTTAGCGTCTCCCCTGAAGATACTCTTATCTGCGAAGGGCAATCCGTCGAGCTGCAGGCTTTTACGGATCCCGATCCCGTTCCCGTCACCATCACCTGGTATAATGCCGATTGGGATAGCCTGGGTGCCGGTACTTCCCTGCTGCTGACACCACCGGCCGGTATCAATGAGTACCGGGCCGTAGCGGTTGGCCCCTGTAACGCAGATACGGCCTCGGCCCACATTAAAGTCGCCGGAACAGGCGATCTGAACGTCATGCCGGATGATACCCTGGTGTGCACGGCCGATACGGTTTATTTATCGGTTTCCGGCGCTCTGTCGGAATGTGTCGTATGGCTGAATGGAATGGGCGCGCCGGTGGATACGGGCGCTCAACTTGCAGTGATACCCCAACCGGGTGTTAACACGTATATCGCTACGCTGCCCGGAGCAGAGGCTTGTGTGTCTCCGGATACGGCTACTATAAAACTGCTTTTGGACAGCCTGGCGGTGAGCATATCGCCGTCCCCGGCGAAG
>JACJYE010000011.1 GCA_020636255.1 Lewinellaceae bacterium | reverse complement strand
TGAGGCGGTAAAACAGAACTTAAAAAAGTCACGAATGCCGACATCTTTTATTTTTTCTATTTCGGAGAATATCAATGACAAGGCATACAAATTTCTTGGAGTAAATAAATCACTTATTCTTTTGTCTCTATCGGCATTAATTCTTGAGTTGTGTAAAAAATTCTGATTAGGAATGAAGTCCGAAATAGACTCATAACTTATTTTGGTCGCTCTTTCTAAATCTTGCTTTTCAGGTTCGACAACGTGTCTTTTTCTAGAACCGTTTGAGTATCTAATTTCAGTAAGTTCACCTTGCTCCCAAAGAAAGTTTTGGCCTTCATATTTATGGCCATCCCGCTCTACAAAATATAATTCTTGGATTTTAGTTCTAATCGTAGCTTTAATTTGTTTGAATTCTTCAAGAATTTTCTTACTGCCTATGGTTATAATTACGTTTTTGGTTATCAGGATTGAACTTGGGTTAATGTCAATTCCAATACCTTTTCGTCCATGGAATACAGCTTCGGAAATACTTACGCCTGAACCACAAAAAGGGTCGAGGACAATTTCACCTTCATTCGTATATTTTTTTATGAAGTCAGCCATTATATTAAAGGGTTTTTTACCCCAATATTTGTGCATGGCATAAAGTCCCTTGTAGGACTCTGCATGATACGAGATTTCCTTCTTTGAGTTATTTTCAGTCTTTATATTTTCAAACAGTGTCGTTTGCATTTTTCCGTTTTTTCAAATTTAGCCAATTTCTGCCGGAGCGTTGGTATAAAAACAGGCTCTTTTGCTTGCAAAGCTTAAGCTTGGGGGTTGGTGCAAGCAAAGGTGCCTATTTGATCGCTAGCCTTTTTCGCATGAAGCCTAACTTCTCAATCATCATCAACCCTCATTTACGTGAATCCCCTAATATCCGGTTGTATACACGCAACTCGAGTTGCATGTTTGGAATATCCGTTTTCGTGAATCAGGATGCCAGAATCCAAGCGCGCTAATCCCCCCGGAACAACTCCCCTAAGCAGCCCCAACACTACACTTTCAAATATAGATCATTCCTTGTTATATTACAATGTTGTTATGGAAGTTTTTGGGAGAGGCGGTTGATTTTGTAACACAAAGCCGCACGAAGAAGGCACAAAGGCACACAAAGGCTTTACTTTGTGCCTTCTTTGTGTATCTCTCTGTGTACCTCCCCTACAGCATCTTCCGCAGCTCCCCTTCCACCTTCTCCCAGAAGCCCTCCTCGAACAGCCGCGCGCTGCCGATCATGGCGGCGTCTTCGCCGAGGGCCGACAGGCGGGTGGGCAGGCGCAGGCCCTGGGCGGCCAAAGACGCTTCATAAGCCGGGCCGAACAGGGGGTAGGCGCCGGAGATATTGCCTCCCATCACCAGCATGCCGGCCTGGAAGCGCTGCAGCCGGGGGCCGAGGAAAGCGGCGAGGTTGCGGCCAAACTGCACGAACAGCGCAGCGGCGGTAGCGTCGTGGGGGGCAGCATCGGCGATGGCCTTGGCGTTGGGCAGCTTTTTGCCGGTGGCCTTTTCGTATTCGTTCACAAACCAGCGGGTGGAGAAGTACTCGTCGGCGATGCCGCCTTCGAAGGGCAGGTGCCAGAGGCAGCCCTGGCCCGGCACGTCATCGCGCTGCACGACGGGAGCGCCCTGGTCGATGAAAGCGGAGCCGAAGCCGGTGCCGAGGGTGACGGCCACCATGCGCTCGTAACCCCTGCCCTGCCCCAGCCAGGCTTCGCCTACGGCGAAAGAGGTGGCGTCGTTCAGAAAGCGCATGGGCAGCGGGGTGCTGAGCCGGGCGCCCAGCGCCTCCGGGATGCTGGCCTCGTAGATGCCTGTGAACTTGTGCTGCATCTTCGAGATGCCGTTCACGTAATCGAAGGGGCCAGGCATGGCGAAGCCGATGCCGGCGATGCGCCCGGCCTCTACCCCGGCGATGACCCCGTTCAGGGCCTGCGCCCACTGGGCGAAGATGGTGGCGGCATCGGCGTTGTTGTCGACGCCGGCGCGTTGTACGGCGCCGGGAAGCAGGCGCCCCGCTTCCATATCTATGGCGGCGCAGGTGATATGGCTGCCGCCGACATCAGCGCCGATGGCAATGTTCAGGTCACTCATTTATTGGTAAGCTTTTTTTGACGACACGAAGCATGACGTTGTATTGCACCGGCGCCGCGCCGCCCAGGCTGGCCACTACCGGGTGCGGGCTGGCGCCGCCTACCCAGAAGGTATAGGCGCCGGGCAGCAGGGTGCGTTGGCCCGCCATGTCCACTTCTTCCAGCATGGATCGATCGACGGTAAATTCCACGACTTCAGATGCGCCGGGTTCCAGCGACACCCGCTGGAAGGCCTTCAGGGCGTACAAGGGCGTGGGGAAAGGAGCGTCGTTCTTATGGATGTACAGCTGCACCACCTCTTCCTGGGGCCGGGCCCCTTCGTTGGTTACCCGCACTTTCAGCGACAGGTTCACCCCTTCCAGTATAGACAGGCGGGTGGAGCCGGTAGGGCTGTATTTGATGGGGCTGTAACCCAGTCCGAAGCCGAAGGGGTACTGGGGTTCGCCCTCGAAGTACCTGTAGGTGCGCCCCCCTTCCGCTATGCGGTAGTCCTCGTAATCGCCCAGCTGTTCGGTAGCGGCGTAAAAGGTGACGGGCAGCCTGCCCGAAGGCGCTACCTGCCCGAAGAGCACATCGGCGACGGCATTGCCGCCCTGCTCGCCGGGGTAGCCCACCCACAGCACGGCGTCGGCCAGCTCGTGGATCTCCGGGAAGGCCATGGCGCTGCCGCCGCATACCACCACGACCAGCGGCCTGTCGCCGCAGCGCTTTCGCAGGTCTTTGATGAACTCCATCTGCGGGGCCGGCAGCTCGATCCGCTCGCGGTCGCCGTCGTAGCTGGAAGCGATGGCGTCGCCCTGCTCGCCTTCCTCGAGGGGAGAGAGCCCGATCACCGCTACCGTCGCGTCGGCGTTGGAAGCGTTGTAGTTCATGCCGGAAATGGCCACTTCCTTCTGCCCCACCAGCAGGCCCTGGCTGTACTGGACGACGGTAGTAGGCGAAGCATGCCCTGCGATGCCTTCCAGGATGGTCACCATCTGGCTGCTCACCCCAAAGTAGTTGCCGATCAGCACGTTGACATCGGCGGCGTTGTGGCCGGTGACGTAGATCTGCCCGATGTCCGGCTTCAGCGGCAGGGCGTTGTTTTTATTTTTCAGCAAAACGATGGATTTCCGGGCCACTTCCCGGGCCAGCTCGATATGATCTTTAGAGTGGATGGCCTCCTCGCCGATGCCGGCGTACAATACCTGCCCGGGCGGGTCGAACATGCCCAGGCGAAAGCGGATGCGCAGTTGTTTGTCCAGCGCCCTGTCCACTTCCGCTTCGGTGGCCAGCCCCTGCCGGACGGCCTCATCCAGCTGCCCGTATACCACCCCGCAATTGACGTTCAGGTCGCTCTTGACGGCCAGGGCCGCCGATTCTTCAGGCGAAGCCGTGACCTTGTGGAAGCTGTGCAGGTCGCTCAGCGCCCAGCAATCGGACACGAGGTACCCCTTGAAGCCCCAGTCTTCGCGCAGGGTCTTGAGCAGCAGCGTCGGGCTTATACAGCAGCCCTCGTCGTTGGTGCGGTTATAGGCGCACATCACACCGGCCACGCCGTCGTCGACCAGGCGCCTGAAGGCCGGCAGGTAGGTCTCCTGCAGGTCTTTGGGGCTGGCCATGGCGTTGAACACGTGGCGCTTGGCCTCCGGGCCGTTGTGCACGGCAAAGTGTTTGGCGCAGGCCGCCGCCTTCAGGTAAACGGGGTCGTCGCCCTGTATGCCATGTACAAAAGCCGAGCCGATCGTGCCCGTCAGGTAGGGGTCTTCGCCGTAGGTCTCGTGGCCGCGCCCCCAGCGCGGGTCGCGAAAGATGTTGATATTCGGCGACCAGAAGGTCAGGCCCATATACTGCTTGTGTATGCCTTTGCGCAATGTAGCATGGTAAATGGCGCGCCCCTCCTCCGAGATGGCATCCCCCATGGCCTCGATCAGGGCAGGGTCAAAGGTGGCCGCCAGGCCTATAGCCTGCGGAAAAACGGTGGCGGGCGACGAGCGCGCCACCCCGTGCAAAGCTTCGCTCCACCAGTTGTACTCGGGTATGCCCAGCCTCGGTATGGCCGGCGCATTGTACAACATCAGCGAGGTTTTTTCCTCGAGGCTCAAACGCCCGATGAGGTCGGCCACCCGGCTATCGAGCGGCAGGCCGGGGTCCTGGAAAGGAAATTCGTAGGTGCGCTGCGCACGGAGCGGCATGGCGCTCAGTATCAGCGCACAGAGCAGAATGGTAAGGGGTAAAGAAAGCTTCATGTTCTAAATGTATTTATCAGAGCTGGCCTTAAATTAGCAAAAAGCACTCATACCTCATACCTTCCCCCTATCCCCATCAGGGCAATCGCATTTGATTTTATGCTTTGTTAATCATCGGGCCTCCTGGATTTTGCCTGATCTCCTTCGTTCATTTTTTGGGCGGCCAAAAAACGAACCAAAAAAGCCGCCGCCTGCGCAGCTTTGGCTAAAACGGCCCGCCTGGGGTTCTGCAGAAAACAAACTCGCCATCTGGTTCAGTTCATCACTTTTTTTTGCTTCGCGCTCGTGCCGCTTTAGGCTTCTTTTAGCTGCTTCGTGGCTCAGACAGGTTTTCTGCTGGCCTGGCAAATGAAGGCTTTGTAAGGGCCGTTTTTTAACGCCAAACCTGCTAAAGGCGGATTGCCAGGGAGAGGCTACCGGGCTTTCGCTGTTGCTTGGCTGCAATAGCAGGGATAATCGGCCTTATGGCTTTTTGGCTACAATTCAAGGCGAGGTTTTCTTCATGGATTATCCAAGCATTCCAGAAGTGGAGCGCCTTTTCATGTACCAGGCTTTTGGAAAACGGGCGTTACGAGGCGCGAAACGGCTTGGGATGCGCGCCGGAAAACCGAGCCGTAGAATTGCCCAAAAAGACATAAAGACTTGATTTTTTGGTTCTTTTGTATCAAGACAAAAGAACATAAGAT
This sequence comes from Lewinellaceae bacterium, assembly GCA_020636255.1. Classification (GTDB taxonomy): domain Bacteria; phylum Bacteroidota; class Bacteroidia; order Chitinophagales; family Saprospiraceae; genus JACJYE01. The sequence continues at coordinate 270,838 of JACJYE010000011.1, read as the reverse complement.
TCTTTCTGCGAACACCCAGGAAGCCGGGCGGCGAGGCCCGATCTCCTTCGTTCATTTTTTGGGCGGCCAAAAAACGAACCAAAAAAAAGCGGTGTCGGGCCGTTTTTTAACGTCAAACCTGCTAAAGGCGGATTGTCCGGGATGCCCAGGAGAGGCTACATGGCTTTCGCTGTTGCTTGGCTGCTACAGCCGGGGCAAACGGCCTTATGGCTTTTTGGCTACAATTCAAGGCGAGGTTTTCTTCATGGATTATCCAAACATTCCAGAAGTGAAGCGCCTTCCCACGTTCGTGCCAGGGGGAGATGAAGAAAACTTTTTTAAATGCGATTGCCCTGCTATCCCCATGCTTTGTATAGAAAATCGATCCAGTTCTGGTGCAGGATCTTTTTGAGGTCCGCCTCGCTGTATCCCCGCCTTTCGAGTATCGCCGGCAGTTTCTGCAGATCGGCGATGGTGCCGACATCCATCGGGCACTGCTCTTTACCGAAGCCGCCGTCGAGGTCGGTGCCGATGCCTACGTGGCCGGCGTTGCCTGCCAGCTGGCAGACGTGGTCGATATGATCGGCCATGGCCTCCAGCGTCAGGCCGGTGTTTTGTGGGGTAGACTTGCCGCGCACCCAGCCGGGCGCCATCATCCACGCATCGAGGGGCATCCCGATGACTGCCCCCCGGCTGATGAGTTCCTGCAACTGCTCGTCGCTGAACTGCCGGTGGTGGGGCACCAGGCTGCGGCAGTTGCTGTGGCTGGCCCATACCGGCCCGTAGAAATGGTCCATGGCCTCCCAGAAGCTGTCGTCGCAGAGGTGGGTAGCGTCCAGGATGATGTTGAGCGCTTCCATCTTGTGCAGCAGCTCGCGGCCTCTGGAACCGATACCGCCGCTGGCGTCGGTCCCCTGCGCATAGGTGCCGGGGCCGTAATGCGCGGGCCCAATGGCGCGCAGGCCCATCTCGTAGGCGCGCTCTACGTAGTCCAGCGTAACCATCGAGTCGGCGCCCTCCAGGCTGAGGATGTAACCGATGGGTTCATTGGGCCCGGGCTTCTCCCAGCGCTTCAGGTGGGCCTCCAGCGAAGGGATGTCCGTCACGGGGCTCAGCTGGCCGGCCTCTTCCATGGTGCGGTACCAGGCCAGCTGGGCCTGCGTCATCGCCCAGGCCTGCTGCGGAGAGTGCCAGCCGGGCAGCGGGTTGTCCTTATGCACATAACGGGCGATCTGCGTGGCCACGCACAGCCCTACCCGCCCTTCGCGCATAGCCGCAAAGGAAACAGTGCCCTGCCCGCGGTCCGGCTTGTCCGCCATCCCACTTTCGCTTTCGCGGATGTCGGATACGGGCCAGGTGAGGTCGCGGTTCCATTCCATGGCGTTCATCGCCAGGTCGAGGTGGGCGTCGAAAATGAAGTGGGGTCGTTGGTTCATATTTTGATCAGGATTGATTATTTGAGGATGTAAAACCGCAGCCAAGACACAGAACCGCGGGGCTCACCCCCGCCTCTCGTCACCCCATCACCCAGTCTCCCAGTCACCAGACCTCTCGTCACCCCGTCACCAAGTCACCCCGTCTCCCAATCACCCAGTCACCAGGCCCCGTCTCCCAATCACCCGGCCCGCGCCCTTCTCTGCGTTAAAGCCCCACCGCCCGCTCGCGGGCCACCACCGGCCATAGCTCCGAAGCCAGGCCATCCTTTACGGCCCATACCTGCCCGTGGAGGGCCATTGTGGGGCAGATATGGCGGGGAATGGCGTAGAGGCAATCGCCCGGCTCGTAGTTGTCGGCGCCGGGAAAGGCGATGACGAGGTGTTCTTCGCTGTGCACGGCCAGTTCGTATTCTGCGATGCCGAAAAAATCGGCGCGCGGGGGCTGCATCTCCGAAGCGATGGCCTTATGGCCCAGGTCGAGGCAAAGCTTGCCATTGCCGGGTTTGCTGACCACGCGGGTAAAGGCCACTGCGGCGTGCAGGAAATCGATATCCGGGAACTTACCGGAATAGCCTGCATCCCACAGCAGCGTGGTGCCGGGGCTCAGCACGCGCTCCGGATGCCGGGCGTGGATGGGAAAGGTGGGCGACCCGCCGCAGGCCAGCTCCGCCACTGGCAGGCCTTCAGAGCGAATGGCCTCTGCCAGTGCCTCCACCGGTGCGAAACAGGCCTCGCTGGCCCGCTCCCGCTCCTGCCTGTCGGCGATGTGCAGGTGGCCATCATAGATGTGCAGGCCCCGGGGCTGCAGCCAGGGCGAGGCGGCCAGGGAGCGGTACAACGCCAAAGCTTCCGGCCCGGCCTTGATGCCGGTGCGCTCCATGCCCACATCCAGGTCGAGGAACACATCGAGCGGGTGGCCGTAGGCCTGTGCGGCGGCTTCCAACCGGAGGGCCTGGGGCTGGTTGTCGACAATAACGGAAAAGCGGGTGCCGGGGAAATGGCCGATGAGCTGGAAGAGGGTGTCTACGGCCGGCCCGTACAGCGGGTAGGCCATCATCACCTCGTCAGCGCCGGCGCCGGCGGCCATCTTCGCCTCGCTCAGCGTGGCGCACTTGAAGCGGCGGATGCCGGCATCGAGCTGCATGCGCACCACCTGGGGCAGCTTGTGGGTCTTGACGTGCGGCCACAGCCGCTCCGGGCTGCCCGCCATGGCCACCATCCGCCGGATATTCTCGCGGATGCGGCCCGGGAATATCAGCATCGCCGGTGAGGCGACAGCAGCTTCATTCGATATTTTGTACCATTCCATAGCGCTCAGGTGTTGTTATTGTTCAGGGGGCATGAGTGTTTACGCCCAGGACAGCACCCTCTTCAGTTCTAGATCAATTCAAAGATCGCTTCAACCTCTACGGCGGCGTTCCGGGGCAGCATCATCCCTACAGCGCTACGGGCGCCTTTGCCGTTCTGCTCGCCCAGCAGTTCCACCATCAGCTCGCTGAAGCCGTTGACCACCTGGGGCTGGCTGCCGAAGCCCGGCTCGCAGTTGACCATGCCCAGGGTTTTGACCAGCCTCCTGATGCCGTCGAGGCTGCCCAGTTCTGCTCTGATGGTGGCCAGCATGGTGAGCCCCGCCTGCCGCGCCGCCTGCTGCCCCTGTTCTATACTAAGATCCTTGCCTACCGTGCCGGTAATGATGGAGCCGTCATTTTGTATAGGCACCTGCCCCGAAACGTAAAGCATTTTTCCTGCCACCACTACCGGATGGTATATGCCGCCCGGCGGCGGCGGCGGCGGGAGCACCAGCCCCAGCTCGCTGATCTTCGATCCTATCATGGTTTGTCGGTATTAGTTTTGAACCCATTCACATAAAAACATCCAGCACCAGTACGCCTATCAGGCCGATGACGGAGACCGTCGTTTCCAGCAGCGACCAGGTGGCGATGGTGTCTTTTATCGACAGGTTGAAATATTCCTTGAACAGCCAGAAGCCGCCGTCGTTGACGTGGGAGAAAAAGATGCTGCCGGCGCCGATGGCCAGGGTCATCAGCTCGGGAGAAGCGCCGCTCTGGCCGACGACGGGCAGGGTAATGCCAGCTGCCGTGAGGCCCGCTACCGTCGCGGAGCCCACGCTGACGCGCAGCACGGCGGCGATCAGCCAGGCCAGCAGCAGGGGCGACAGGGCGGAGCCCTTCATCAGCCCGCCGATGTAATCGCTGACGCCGCTTTCCACCAATACCTCTTTCAACGCACCCGCCCCGCCGATGATCAGCAGCACCATCGTGATGCCCGACACTGCCTTGGCCAGCGAATCGCTGACCTCGCTCATCTTCCGCCCCCGGCGGATGCCCAGCAGGTAAATGGCCACCAGCACGGAGATCAGCATGGCCAGAACGGGGTCGCCAACCACTTCGGCGGCCTTGCGCAGCAGGCTGTCCTCGGCGAGGGCCAGCCGCAGGATAGCGGCGGCGCCGATGAGGATCACCGGTAACAATGCGGTGAACAGGCTGGTGCCGAAGGAAGGCAGCTGATCGTGCGGCAGGAGCTCAGCGCTGAAGAACTCCTTCAGAGGCTGGGCCTTGAACCGGGCCGACCGCTTCGCAAAGATGGGCACGGCCAGCACGGCCGCCGGGATGGCCAATACCAAACCCAGCAGTAAGGTCAGCCCCATATCGGCATGGAACATCTCCGCAATGGCCGTTGGCGCCGGGTGCGGCGGCAGAAAGCCGTGGGTCACCGATAAGGAGGCCAGCATGGGCAGGCCGACGTAGAGCAGCGGCAGGCCCGTGGAAGCTGCAACGGTAAACACCAGCGGCACCAATATGACAAAACCGACGGTGTAAAACATGGGGATGCCCACGATAAGGCCGGTCAGCATCAGCGCCCAATGCACCCGCTTCAGGCCGAAGGAGGCCACCAGCTTTTCGGTGATGTGCTGCGCAGCCCCGCTGTCTGCTACGAGCTTGCCCAGCATGGCCCCAAAGCCGAGGATCATGACCAGGGAGCTCAGCGTGCTCCCTATCCCTTTCTGAATGGCGGACAGGGCGTCCAGCACGGGCAGCCCCTCGGCCACCCCTACGAATAAGGACACGATAATAAAAGCGATAAAGGCATTGAAACGGCCCACAGTGATGAGCAGCAACAGGAGTAAGACTCCGATCAGGACGATTGCGATAGGCATGGTCTCCGTTTTATTTTGCTTTCTGGCCCAAAAGCCTGTTTTTTGAACACGGCTTATGGCCTGGCGGGAAATAAAGGTAAACAAAATGGGGCTATTTTGTAGGCTCTTGTCAGGCCTGCATCTGCATGTTCAATGTTTTTTACATTGCGGCCCTCCGGGCCTGACGCTTTCGGAGAACAGGCTGCCTTGGCCTGGCTAAACGCCCGGCTAACGCCCCGGTAGTGCTGCCGGTAAAAGATGTATAAAGCCGTTCGCGAGGGACTCCGTCCCGATGCGGAAAAACAAGCCAGTCTCTGACTGGTGGGATTCTCGTCGGCCGTTTATTATTTGCTGGGCAGGCTGCGTATACGCAAGTCGGAGACTTGCACATTAGGCCGTTTCGGGGCTGTCTCAAAAGTCAAAATAAAAACATCGAAGCCAAATAATATGCTGTTTATCGGTGCCTGGCCGGTTCTCCCCCTTGGGGAGCCAGAGGGGCTAGGCCAGGCGGCGAAACATGATTTGGCACTATTTTTCAATTCCATACTTTTGAGATAGCCCCTCACGAACGATCTTGCTATTGATTCCTGAGCCGTGGCACTAGAGGGCCGCTAATGTCGCTAAATACCCGGTTAACGGCCCAGAGGGCCGGCATCTTTGTAGAAGGTAAGCCAAAAGACTGGTTCCCGGCCCGGAGGGCTGGTATCTAATCCCGGTAAATGGCGCAACGCTTTAGAACTTGTTTGGAGGCCGCTGATGTCGGTAGAAAACATCCGCTACATGCAGGTAAGGCCCGGAGGGCTGTAATGTGAGGAAACAAAGAAAAAAGAGAGGCAGCCCGTACGGGAATCGAACCCGTGTTTCAGGAATGAAAATCCTGCGTCCTAACCCCTAGACGAACGGGCCGTAGGAGAAGTAATTGTTATTACGTTATTCGTTTAATAAAGGTTCAACCAGTAAAGCAACGAACAACAAAAAAGTGGCAGCCCGTACGGGAATCGAACCCGTGTTTCAGGAATGAAAATCCTGCGTCCTAACCCCTAGACGAACGGGCCACTTTTTATTAAAGTACAAAAGGGCAGCAAAGGTAAAGCTTCCCTTTTTACCGAACAAGCATCTTCGGGCTCTTTTTGAGCCGCCAAGGTGCTTTTCTTCTAAAGCGCTGCAAATATAGTGCGCTTTCTGAAAAAACAAAAACACAAAGCCCGAACTTTTTTTACCTTAGCAAGCGCTAAGCAGCGCCCCTGCATAAAAGGAGCGCTTAGCGGCAGTGGCGGGGGCTGCGTGTAGCCTCAACTGGAATAATCCGGATTTAGTTCACCACAAAAGGCAAAAAAAACGCCTGCAAAACGGCCATTTAACCCGGTATATTGTTATTTTTACACTAAGCTCCTAATTTCACCTTCACATCGATTTGTCAATGATCGATATCTGCATAAATTGCATGATAAAAAGGGAACCGCCAAAAGACATTCCCTTCCAACGAACTTCAATTTCTGTAAACTAAATCGCGTAAAACCATGTCCAAAAAGATCGCTATCAATGGCTTTGGCCGGATCGGCAGGCTCACTTTCCGCAACCTCCTGAATATGGAAGGGGTTGAAGTAGTGGCCGTGAATGACCTGACTGATAATCCCACTCTCGCGCACCTGCTCAAGTTCGATTCCGTACAGGGTAAATTCAACGGGACGGTTACTTCCGACGATGACAACCTGTATGTCAATGGAAAGGCCATCGCTGCTCTTGCTGAAAAAGACCCCACCAAACTGCCCTGGAAAGAAATGGGTGTAGACATCGTGCTGGAATGTACCGGCCGCTTCACCGATGTTGAAAAAGCCGGCTGGCACCTGCAGGCCGGCGCCAAAAAGGTGGTCATCTCCGCCCCTGCAAAAGGCAAAGGCATCCCCACCGTCGTATTGGGCGTAAATGACGAAGTCATCACCGCCGATGCTTCGATCTACTCCAACGCTTCCTGTACGACCAACTGCCTGGCCCCGATGGTCAAAGTGCTCGACGACCTCTGCGGCATCGAACGCGGCTTCATGACGACGATCCACGCCTATACCGGCGACCAGAACATCGTCGATGCTCCGCATAAGGACCTGCGCCGCGCCCGCGCCGCCGCCGTTTCCATCGTGCCGACCTCTACCGGCGCTGCCAAAGCCGTGGGTGAAGTACTTCCCCACATGAAAGGCAAACTGAACGGCAACGCCATGCGCGTACCGGTACCCGATGGGTCGGTGACCGACTTCACGGCCGTTGTCCGCAACCCGCTGGATGCCGCAGCGATCAACGCGGCTTTCAAAAAAGCTTCCGAAGGCGCCATGAAAGGCATCCTGGAATACAACGTAGACCCGATCGTTTCGACGGACATCATCGGCAACCACCACTCCTGCATCTTTGACAGCGAGCTGACCATGGTTATCGACAACGTCGTCAAAGTGGTCGGCTGGTACGATAACGAGGCTGGCTATTCGGCCCGCCTGGCGCAACTGGCCACGAAGCTGGCGCACATGTAAGCCTGCTTTCCCGTTCAGGCCTGCCGGGGCAACCGCTACCGGCAGGCCTGCCCTCCTTTCTCCAAAAAATTAAGCCTTATGCAACTCGACTTCAATGGCAAAAAAGCACTCGTCCGGGTGGATTTTAACGTGCCGCTGGACAAGGACTTCCATATTACCGATGACACCCGCATCCGCGCTGCCATTCCTACTATCAAACACATACTGAGCCACGGAGGCGCCGCCATCCTCATGTCGCACCTGGGGCGGCCGCTCAAGAAGCTCAAAGAGGACGGCAGCATCGACCGGGAGAAATTCACGCTCCGGCACGTCGTGCCCCACCTCTCCGAACTGCTGGGCGTCCAGGCCCGGTTCTGCGATGAGACCGTAGGGGAAAAGGCCACAAAAATGGCCGCTGCACTTAAACCCGGTGAGGTGCTGCTGCTGGAAAACACCCGCTTCGACGCCGGCGAGAGCAAAGGCGACGAAGCCCTTGCCCGGCAGATGGCCGCTCTGGGCGACGTCTACGTCAACGACGCCTTCGGCTCTGCTCACAGAGAGCACTCCTCCACCGCCACCGTGGCCAAATTCTTCGGCAAGGATGCCAAGGCCTTCGGCTTCCTCATGGAAGCGGAGATCAAAAACGCCACCCGCGTGCTGCACAACCCGGAACGCCCGCTGACGGCCATCATTGGCGGCGCCAAGGTCTCTGACAAGATCCTGCTCCTGGAACGCCTCATCGACTCGGTGAACAACCTGATCATCGGCGGCGGCATGGCCTACACTTTCCTGAAAGCCCAGGGTGGACAGGTCGGCAGATCGCTGGTTGAAGAAGACCGCCTGGAACTCGCCCTCCAGCTGATCGACAAGGCCAAAAGCAAAGGCGTCAACCTCCTGCTGCCGGAGGATTCGGTGATCGCCGATGATTTTTCCAATACAGCCCAGTTTCGCAGCGCCGACAGCAAAGAGATCCCCGATGGCTGGATGGGCCTCGACATCGGCGAAAAGGCCCGCAAAGCTTTCAGCGAGGTGGTCCTCAACTCCAGCACCATCCTCTGGAACGGCCCCATGGGCGTTTTCGAAATGCCCAATTTTGCCAACGGCACCAAAATGATCGCCGAAACGGTAGCTCAGGCCACCAGTAAAGGCGCCTTCTCGCTCGTCGGCGGCGGCGATTCCGTAGCAGCCGTCAACCAGATGGGGCTGGCCGATAAGGTGAGCTACGTCTCTACCGGCGGCGGCGCTATGTTGGAATTCCTGGAAGGAAAAGAACTGCCCGGCATTAAGGCCGTCGGGTGATAACCCTTCCACCCCACCAGGCTAAAGCGTATTATCATTATTCAGATCCGCGAAAAAAGAAAGGCTGACCAGAAATTACATCTGGTCAGCCTCTGGTGGATACCGTACATCCTACCTTTTTGGGATTAGATCGGTGTACTTAAGGCGGCTCTGATTTGAAGGAATACAATGAATTTTCCTGCCGCTGGCAGTTACCGGAATTCGTGTTCATGTTCATGGAATCAAAATTTAAAAAACAAAAAACGGGATTACAACTTCCTAAAAATACACATTCTCCGGTAATGCCGAAAAATCCAAAGCAATATTTTACAAAAAATTAATGTCTCTTGCTTCTATTTTCCAGGCTTCAAAGAACTGCATTTTATTTAAAACGCCCTCGCTTATCTACTGAGCGGGGCTTTTTTTACGTGCAAAGGAAGGATGGGGTGAGTAAGCGGAAGCGCGGACGCTCACCGTGCGATATACGGCCCCTAGAAATCGGCCTGAAAGCTCAGCACGGGCACGATGCCTGACTGAAAGCCGAAGACCCAGTCCTGCAGCACGGGGTCGTAGTTGTAATCCAGGGCATCTTCGTTTTCGCGGGCGATGAAGTTCTGCACGTCGAGGGCGATGAACCAGGCGCTGCGCGGCGAATCCTTCCGGTAGGCCAGGCGCAGGTCGGGCCGGAAATAGGCGCCTACCTGCTGGCTGAACGCCCGGCTTTCGTCCAGGATGGGGCTGGCCGGGTCGTAGGGGTCGCGTTGAGGCGAAAGGATGGGCGTCAGGCGCTGGCCACCGGTGTACAGCAGGCGCAGGCCCGTCTGCAGGGTGCCGCGTTCACCTACCGGCCATTCCTTGCCCCCCATAAAGGATGTCGCCAGGCCGCTGTTATAGCGTGTATCGTACGTCTTGCCATCGAGCGCTTCGTAGGTGGAGTTAAAAAGGGAAGCGGCTATGATATAAAAGACGCCCTGGTGGAAGAACTGCTCAAAGGTGAGGTCTAACCCCAGGTTGGCGCCGGTGCCTTCGCTAACCAGGGCTCTGGAAGTATACCCCTCAAACTGGTTGAGCAGCGAATAGGTGCTGTTCGGGCCGCTGCTCACCGGCACGTCGAACAACCGCTGGTAGTAGGCTTCCAACCTCAGGCGCCTGCTTCCCCCGATCTCCTGGCCATAACCCAGCACCAGGTGGTGGGCTTTCAGCGGCCCCAGGCCGCGGTTGGGTTGGATAAAGCCACCGTCCGCATCCGGCACCAGCGTGAAGTAGGAACCGATGGGCAGCAGGCGGCTGTGCAGCCCATAACCCAGGTCGAAGGAAATGGCTTCGCTGAGCTGATAGCGCACCCCAAGCCTGGGCTCCACGCTATAGGTGTCGTTGAGCCCGAAGTACATGGCGTGAAGCCCCAGGTTGAACACCCACCGGGAACTGGGGCGCAGGCGCAGGTTGGCAAAAGGCTGGTACAGCCAGGCGCCGCCCTGCTCATCGATATACGTCTGGTATGCGTCTCCTAACAGGTATCGGTAAAAAAGATCGTAGCCCAGGTGGGTGGCCGTCAGGCCGGCCTTTATGCTGGCCCTGGAGGAGAACTTTCGGTTGTAGGCCGTGCTCAGCACCACTCTGTTATCGAGGTATAACTCGTCGCTGACCGTGGTGGGGATAAGGCCGGTGTTCAAGGTGTCGTTCCGGAACAGCACCCGCTGGCCCATGATGGCAATGCTGGACTTTAAAAAGGACTTGCCGTCGATCAGGAAGCTGTGGTTGAACCCGACGGCGCCCATATTGGTGTCAAAATCCCGGGTCTGGTAATCGGTATAGGTTTTCCAGTTCCCGGCGCCTGGAACAGCCTCGAAGAATTCTGCGCTCAGGCCGCCGATGCCCCAGACGGAGGTGATATGCCTGCCGTTCTCGCTGTTGAAATGGAGCTTGAAGGACAGGTCCTGAAAGGTGTTGCTCTCGCGCTCGTCGACCAGCCGGATGTCCATGGCGTCGAGGATGCCGAGGGTGGAATAGCGGTAGTTCAGCAGATAGGAGCTCCGCCCTTTCCTGATAGGCCCTTCGGTGGAAAAGTCGAGCCCCAGCATACCGGCGCGGAAGGTGTACTCCCTGTTTTCCATATTGCCGTTGCGAAACCGGATGTCAAAAACGCCGGAAAGGGCGTTGCCGTACTCGGCAGGGAATGCGCCGGTGGAGAAGTCGGAATTGCTCAGCATGCTCACGCTGAAGATGGTGATGCCGCCGCCGGAGGACCCCTTGCGTGCAAAATGGTTGGGGTTCGGGATGTCGACGCCCTCTACCCGCCACAGCAGGCCGAAGCTGGCGTTGCCCCTGACGATGATGTCGCTGCGGGCGTCGCGGCTGGCCTGCACGCCCGGAAAACCCAGCGCCATACGGCTGGGGTCGTTGCCGCTGGCGGCGTACCGCTGGGTCTCTTCTACCGAAAAAGAGCGGGTGCTGACCAGCGACAGCTCGTTGAGCGGTTCGTTGCTGTGCTTTCGGGCCGCCACTACGACCGCCTCCGTGACGACCACCTGCTCGACCAGCTCCACGTTCAGCACCAGCTCTTTGGCAGAATTCAGAATGGCGTCGTCGACCACCAAAGGCTCGTAGCCAAGGTATTGAAACTCCAGCCGGTGCCTGCCGGTAGGGATATCCGCCAGCTCGAAAAAGCCGTCGTAATCCGTGACGGTGCCCGGGCGCCCTTCCAGGCTGGCCACCACCACCGTAGCCCCCGCCAGCCCCTGCCTGGTCTCTTTATCGACGACCCGGCCCCTGATGGACTGGGCGGCCGTCTGAGCGGCTGAAAACGAAGGGATTATAAATAGAAAAACGAGCGCCTGAAGGAGTATTCGTGCTTTCATGATCTTTCGTTTTGTAATTAATTGACAATCAAAAAATAAGTTCGGCGATTTTACGATGTGGCGCTGGCTGGAAGCTTCTGTGAAGCTGGAAGACAAGGCAGATCGTAAAATCGCCAATGGAGAACTTATTTTTTGAACACTGCTTATGTAATGTAACGCTTTTGGGGAAAGTAACCGAGAAAGTCTTTAGCATGTAAAGCTGCATGGCTGGGGCTACTCCGAAAGGCCTTTTTAGTTACGCAAAGCCACACAAAGAAGACACTGCAGCTAATATATGGCTGTATGGTTTCATGGTTGGGAGTATCCTGGCTTAAAACAATGAGGCAATGGGCAATGAGACAATGAGGCCCCCCTGACAAGGCACCATCATTACAGCACTCTTGTAACAAACCCAAGATCTCTCAGGGTTTCATATCAAGGATGTATTCTTCCATGTGCAGGAAATTCCGAATGAGTAAAAGTCAACTCCAAATACAACCATATCGTTTCTAAAAAGCAAAAACTTGTTTTTATCAAAAACAGGACATATCTTTGTTTTTGTAAGCAAATAGCGATCAGATGAAAAAGCAAAGCCTGCACCGGCAATACAATTTTCCTGATGCCGACCTCTACCTGCAATGTATGGAGCGCATCCAGTACGCCCACCGCGACATCAAAGAATTCACCCAATACGGTTATGACATCGAACGCCTGAAGGGCTTCAAAGCCCTGTGCGACAAGTTCCGCGGCCTACCCGACGACGACGAGTTGCTGGGCGACCAGATGATCACCACCGACAAAAAGTACGCCGCCGCAGAGGCCCTGAAGACTACCATTCGCAGCCTGATGACCCGGGTGGCCATCAAATACAACAACCGCAGCGGGCGCTACCGCAAGTTCGGCACCGCCAAAATGGGCGATATGACCGACGCCCAGCTCATCTTCTGCGGCCGCCGCGTCGTGCGCGTCGCCCGCCAGCAGATCGACTTCCTGGCAGATGTGGGGGTCAACGAGAACGTGATCAAACGCATTACGGACGCCACCCGCGACTTCGAAAAGGCCGTCAACATCCAGCAGGATAAAGTGGCCGACCGCGATATCGCCGTGGAAAGGCGCATCGAACAGGGCAACAAGCTATACGAAGAGCTCATCACCCTCTGCAATATCGGCAAAGACATCTGGGTGGAAACGGATACCGTCAAATACGAGAACTACTGCATCTACGAGAGCAATAATGATCAGAAAAAGGCCCGCAAGGCCAAAATGGAAGCGGAAGAGCAGGGGGAAAGGCCGTAAGGACCCCCTATCTCCCAGTCTCCCCATCACCTGGGCATAAGGCCGCCCTATGCCCCATCCCCCCCCGTAGCCACCTCGCGTGTCCCGTCGGCTATCCACTCGCTCCAGGAACCGGGGTAGAGCAGGGCGTCGCCCAGGCCGGCGTATTTGTAGGCCAGGATGTTGCGGCAGGCCGTGACGCCGGAGCCGCAGTAAAAGACCGTATGCTCGGGCGGAGTGCTGCCCAGAACCTCCATGAGCTGGCGGCGCAGGGTTTCGGGGCTGAGCCAGAGCCCGTCGGGGCCCACATTGGAGGGGTGGGGGTAGTTGACGGCGCCGGGGATGTGCCCCGCCACAGGGTCGATGGGCTCCACCTCGCCGCGATAGCGCTCGGGCGTGCGGGAATCCACCACCTTATAAGCGGGCGAATGAGCGGCCACTCCTACCCTATCGGCGTCGACAGTCCAGCCCGCTTTGGTATTGGCGGTGAAGTTGGCAGGTACTGAACGGGGTATTTCCGCATCGGTGGGCAGCCCGGCGCTTTGCCAGGCCGGCCAGCCGCCGTCGAGCACCGCTGCGGCCTCGTGGCCGAGCCAGCGCAGCATCCACCACAGGCGGGCGGCGATAGCGCCCGACATATCGTCGTAGGCCACCACCTGCGTGTCCGGGCCGATGCCCCAGCGCGAGAAGCGGGCGGCGGTTTCCTCTGCGGGAGGCAACGGATGCCGGCCCGTAAGGCCAGGGGCCAGGGGAGCACAAAGATCATCATCGAGGTGCAGGTAGGCCGCGCCGGGGATATGGGCTTCCCGATAGGCGCGCCGCCCGGCCCCGGTATCGGCAAGGTTGAAACGGCAGTCGAAAACCAGCCAGCCAGGCCGGTGAAAATGCTGTGCCAGTTCTTCAGCAGATATCAGCGTGTTGTACATTTTCGTTAATCTTTTGTAACTATTCAGCATGCGGCCTAAAATGCTCCTGAAGCAAAATTTTGTAGGATTTTTTCTTGTCTAACCCCTTCTCATTCCCCTTGAAAAGGGAAGGGTGGATTACAAAATTTTGCTTCAGGGCGTAAATTACCATGATGCTGAATAGTTACAATCTTTTTTACAGCCTGCGTTTATTGTATACTTTTCGCACCGGGTTCAACAGTGGAAACAAACAAAAAGCCCTGAAAACGATTTTTAAATATAAAAAAGCCCATGAGAACAATTGTCATTCTGGCCGCGCTTTTCCTACCCTTTGCCCATCTTTCCGCTCAGGAAAAGGTGCGTTATACCGATGATTTCCGCTTCGCCAGAGGCATCTACCTCTCCCTGTCCGACTGGAAGGCCAACAAGCCGGTGAAGCCGGAGGAGATCATTTCCGAAGGCGACCCCAATTCCCCGAAGTTCTTCCAGTACCTGCTGGCGAAAGAGCAGTTCCGTTTCCCGCGCAATAACGAGATCGTCTACGTGAAAACCGGCGACATCTTCGGCTATAGCAACGGCCGCGATATCTTTTACGGCAAACAATACCGCTTCGAGATCATCGGCCAGATCAACCTGCTGGAAGAGGTGGATGTGGTCGACTCCTATTCCTCCTTCATCAACCCTGGAGAGCAGTACCAGGCCACCCGCGCCGAAGGCACCGGCAAGCTTTATTTACTGGACTACGAAACGGGAAAGTTCACGCGCTGCAAACCCAAAGAGGCCGAGGCCCTCTTTCGCCGCGACCCGCAGCTTTACCAGGAATACAAGCAAGCAAAAGGAAGCAAAAAGCAGCGTATCCACAACTTCATCAAGGAGTACAATTTCCGGCACCCCACTTATTTTCCCAGAGGCAATTGATCGCTGAGCGCACTCCCCTAGGGCTGTGGCTCCGGCACGAAATTCAGCGCAACGGAATTGATGCAGTAGCGCAGGCCTGTGGGTTTGGGGCCGTCGTCGAAAACGTGGCCCTGATGGCCGCCACAGCGGGCGCAGCGCACCTCAATGCGCGTCATGCCATGGGATCTGTCCTTTACTTCCAGGATATTCTCCTGGCGTAACGGCTTCCAGAAGCTGGGCCAGCCCGTCCCGGATTCAAACTTGGTGGAAGAGGAGAAGAGCGGCAGCCCGCAGCCGGCACAGATGTAAACCCCTTCTTTTTTGTTGTTCCAGAAGTTGCCCGTAAAGGCGGGTTCCGTGCCTCCCTCGCGCAATACGTGGTAGGCCTGTTCGCCAAGCTCGGCTTTCCATTCGGTTTCCGTTTTTACAACCTTCTGCAGCGTATCGCCGTCCAGCCCGATCAAGGGCCCTGTAGCCTGGCCTGTTTCCTGCCCGCTCATGGCTTTTTTATGCGCCTGTTTGCAGGACACAAGCCCGGCAGTGGTTATGAGGAAAAAGAGAACAATATATCGGGTATTCATAGCTATAATGAGAATTTGTGATGATCCATGTCTGAGAGCTTGTTTGGAGGCCACTAAGATGGCTTTTTATCGCCGCCACTACGGCCTTTGGTGTTGCCGCGCCGGCGGATACGAGGGTGGTTCCATTCTTCGCGCTCGGCAAATTCCACGATGCGCCGCGTGAAGGCCATGATGCCCAGAAAGACCATGTAACCTATGGTCAGCACGATGTAGATCCAGCGATAGGAGCCGGCCTCGTCGATGGTGAGCGAGGAGAACAGATAGGCCACCAGGCCGGAAGCAAAAGCGAGGCCGAGGTAGCTGTAGATCGAACGCCCCCAGTATTTTATCATGTTTTCAGCGGTAAGCGAAAAAATGCTGTTGGCTACCGCAAAGAGCAGCATAAAGGCGGCGGCCGTCATCCACGGGAAGCGGTCCGACACGTAGAGCAGGCCGGACAGCTTGACCACTTTAGAGGCCAGGATGAACACCACAACGGCGCCGAAAGCGACAAGCGCCTGCTTATAGGGGCTGAAGGACTTGTAAAAGATGGAAGTCTGTCCGGTAGAGTTCATAAATCCGTTTTGGCTGAAAAAATGATAGGGGTTTACTGTCTGTGAAAGGGGCACAAAAGATACCTTTGCTTTTCCCGCTGTTTTCCATTACAACAAATTACGCTGCCAATGGTAAAGCGAAAGTTCCTAATTATTTTTCTTTTTCTCCTCAATTGCGCGCCTTTTTATAGGCTGCTGGCGCAATCGCTGGAGATCTGGCAGATACAGGGTGAAGGGCAGTCCAGCCCTTATGTCAACCAGCTGGCCACCACCGAAGAAAATGTGGTAACGGCCCGGGGCAACGGCTTTTTCTTTATCCAGACACCAGTCGGCCGCAGCGATGACAACCCCCTCACCTCCGACGGCATCATGGTGGATGCGCCCTATTACGGCCAGGTAGGCGATATCGTCACGGTAACCGGGCGGATATGGGAAGTGGACGGCATGACGATCTTCAGCTCTTCCAACCTGCAGGTCACGGCCACCGGCGCCGGCGCCGCCTTGCCGGCGCCTACTCCGCTCGATGAGTTCCTGCCTTCGCCCCTGCCTTCCGCCGTGCACAGCCTGGAGCGCGTAGAAGGCATGCTCGTCAGCTTTACGGCGGTGGCCTGCGGGCCGAGCAACTACCAGGAGCTCGTGCCACTGTCGGCCAGCGGGCACCGGTTATACCGGGAACCGGGTATCACCTACCCCGGCCAGGCTGGCCTGCCGGTTTGGGACGGCAACCCCGAACTGTTCTGGTTCGACCCCAACGGGCTGAACGCCCCCAACAACCGCTTTATCAGTTCCGGCGCTACCGTTGAGGCTACGGCGGTGATGATCGAGGCCGAACCCCGGTTCTGGCTCGCCCTGCCTACGGCTTACACTCTGGATAACGAGCCCCTGCTGCGGGCGGTGCGCCCGCGCGGGGCGGAAGAGTTTACGGTGGGAAGCCTCAACTGCCTGCAGCTCTTCCCCAGCGCTTCCGACTATACGCTGCGCCTCCAGAAGCTGGCCCGCTACATCAACGAGATCATGCGCCTGCCCGACATCCTGGCCGTACAGGAGGTAGGCAGCCTGTCGGCCTTGTACGACCTGGCCTATTACATACGGCTTCAGGCGCCGCAGGCCAGCTACCAGGCCTTCCTCATGTCCGGCAACGACGATATCAAGGTAGGCTTCCTCGTCAGCAGCCGCATCCAGCAACCACAGGTAACACAGCTCGGCGCCAGCGAAACGCTGAGCTCCGGCGGCATCCTGCACGACCGCCCCCCGGCCCTGCTGGAGGCCCTGCTGCCCACCAACCCGCCTACGCCCATCCGCGTGCTCAACGTACACATGCGGTCCCTGATCGGTATCGAAGGCCCGGATTCGGGCTTCGTGCGCAATAAACGGAACCAGCAGGCCATATCGGTGGCCAATATGGTGCAATCGCTCCAGCAGCAAGGCAACCTCATTGTCGTCGGCGACTTCAACGCCTACCATTTTACCGACGGTTATGTGGATGTGGTGAACCAGGTCGCCGGGCAACCCAGCCTTGGCGCGCAGTACACCCTTGCCGCCATCGTGAACCCGCCGCTGCAGAAAATGATAGAAACCCTGCCGCCGGAGGAACGCTACTCTTACATCTACGACGGCAACGCTCAGGCCATCGACCACTGCCTGGCTGGCCCTATGAATGCCCTCACCCTGAAAGGCATGGAATACGCCCGCGGCAACGCCGACAACTCACTGGCCTATGCCGACAATGCTTTCCTGCCCGAGCGCAGCACCGACCACGACGGGCTGGTGCTGTTCGTCGAAGCTCAGAATCCGGTAGGGCTGGCGGAAACTACGGCGTCTGACGGCATCCGCCTTTCCTTCCAGCAGCCGCTGCCCGACGGGGGCCCCGTGCTCATCCAAAGCGACGCCGGAGCGCTATCGTCCCTGGAGCTCTATTTGCCCACGGGCCAGCTCGCCTGGAAAAAGCGCTTGTCCGGGCTCGAGGCTACGGCCTACCTGCCGGCGGGCCTGCCCGCCGCTACATGGTACGGCCTGCGGGTGATCAGCCAGAAAGGGGAGGTGACTAAAGTGGTGGTGGTGAAAGAGTAGTGTAGCAGTGAACTGCAGGGCCTTTGATATGGCTTCACGCCTTCATGGTTAAAGTTGGCCTTGATATCAAAGGATTGCGACTGCAGCGACACACTTGACTGAACTATCCCGTCGCACGTTGAGCGCAGGGAAAGCCAGTGCCAGCGACCGGAAGCCGGGATCGCCAGAGCGGAGTGCTTCTAAATTGGCGCAACCTGTCAATCCCTTATTCGATCCAGCTCTATTTGCAACCGCTCTTTGGCAGCCAGTTGGCCGCTACTGAGTATTCCGGCCAATAGGTCGTTGCCTTCATAGGGGTCAGTTGACAGATCGTACATTTCCTGGCCGCCATTGGCGTTTACGATCAATTTATACTGTCCGTCGCTAATAGCCCACAGGTCACTGGCGCCGTCGTTCATTTCTGAATATTGAAAATCCCTGTTTGAATCTTCACCAGAGAAAAGCGGTTTAAAACTCTTGCTGTCATTTATTTCCGGGCTGGAAATACCCGCGACCTCAGCTATGGTAGCGAAGAGGTCTGTACTGCCCACTAAATGATCATCTTGCTCGCCAATTCTCGTTATCCCAGGCCCGGAAACAAACAGCGGCGTATTGATGCCGCCTTGATACAAAGTACCCTTAACCGTTGAATTGGAATAGGGAAACTGCGCTGCCAGGTTTGGCGTACCATTGTCTCCGATGAAAATGATAACTGTATTTTCCCTTTCCGCATCAGGCAAGCTATTCAAAAGCCGCCCGATCTGAAAATCCATTGCCTCAATCGCAGCCAGATAGTAGGGCAAGGCGCTTATCCCCTGCATATATTCGGGCAAATTGCCCTGTGTATGCATTTCAGCAGGTGGAACGTGAAATGGGGTATGCGGTGCGGTATAGGCCAGCCACAAGAACCAGGGCCTATCCTGCGCCTTGATCCAATCGATAGCCAGGCCCGTAAATTTTTCTGTTATGTACGCCGTTTGGGTGGATTGATGGCCATCTTCCGTGAGCATCCATTGGTAATAGCTTTCCACACCACCTCTCAGCAAACCTGCGTAATAGTCCATCCCCAGGGTTTCGGGGTTAAACATCGTATTTTCATTGCCAGACAAATGCCATTTGCCTACGAGGGCTGTGGCATAAGCATCTTCTGTATTCTCCTTAAGGTATTGATGCAAAATGGGTTCCGAAGAACCGAGCAGGTCGTTCGCCCATTTCACACCGGTTCTGTAACCATATTTTCCGGTTAGGATGGAAGCCCTTGTGGGCGAGCAGGTAGGGTACACCCAAAAGTTGTTAAACGAAACCCCCTTATTCCTTATGCCATCAATATTCGGTGTGTTGGGTTTGACATTACCCTCGGCAAACCCTGCCGTCGCATCTTTTCCCATATCATCCGCTATGATCAACAGAATATTGGGTGAAGCGCCATTATCCTCCGGCCCCGTCCGACTGTCCTTGTTACAGCCGGTAAGGGTTATGGTACAAATTACGAACAGGTATTTAGCAGTTTCTGTGAAATATCTCATGGCCTGGTTGTTCGTTAAGAGCTTGTTTGACCTCTTATTAGTGAAATGGTTTAACCAGAGTAACGCGGGCACGCCCCCCTACTCCATCTGCCCAAACCCATACCCCCGCGCCTTCAACTCCCGGATCAGCGGCCTGATGTGCTTGTAGAACTTGTCCTTGCGGCCGGGGCCGGCGCCGATGTGGGAAAGCAGGAAAAAGCCGTTCAGGCCGTTCGGGTGGGTGGACTCGTATCGGACAATGCTCTGGTATATCTCTGCTGAACTGCGGTAGTTGGGCGAGCCGTCGGTAGTATAATCGGCATTGGACAGGGTGCCGGGGGTGAAGTTGAAAAGGCGGAGCCCCTCCGCTTCGCACCATTCCACAATAGCGCGGTTGTACCACTCGTAAGGAGGGATAAACCAGCGGGCTTCGCCCTGGGGGATGCCCAGGCCCGACAACGTGGCCAGGTTTTGCCGGATATCGGCCAGGAAAGCGTCTCTGCTTACCAGCAGGGAATCGCGCACGGCCCAGTCGTTGTACAGCAGGTGCTTATCGGAATGGGGGCCGACGTAAAACCCGCGGCGCTTTAGCTTCCGCACCAGCCGCGGATACCGGCGGCAGAAATCACCGGTAAAAAAGAACGCCCCCGGCACTTTTTCTTTCTTTAAAGTACGGCAGAGTAGCCCGCCTCCCTCGGCATATTCATGCCCGGTGAAGATCAGATACAGCCGCCGCTGGCTGGTATCGCCTCTGGTGATCGCGCCATATCGATCAAACACCCGGTTTTGCTGAGCGTTCAGGTGCAGGGAAAAAAGGCAAAAGAGGATGATTGGGCCACGCATAGGCGGGGGGATTAGAGGCTTTCTCAGAAGTATGCGCCAAGGCATTCCTGGAAAATATTAAACCACAGGCGCAAACACAAAGGAGGTTCCCTCAAAGGACACTAAGGGGTACTTACAAGCCATCGTTTCGCGTACTTCGCGTCTCCTTTGATATAGCCTCCAGTATTCAATATACTTTGCAAGCTCAGAAGTTAAACTGCAGCCCCAGGCTCGGCAATATAGGCAACTGGCTTACGCGGTTATTGGTGATGCGGTCGACGTAAAAGATATTCTCCCGGTTGTAGACGTTGGTCACGCTCAGGGTCGCTTCCAGGTTCGAGTTGCGCGAGAACTCGAACGTCCGCTTCAGAGAAGCATCCAGGCGGTGGTAGTAGGACAGCCGGCCGCCGTTGATATTATCGGCCAGGATGGTGCCCAGCTGGAAGTTGCCCGTCAGGATATCGGTGAATACCAGGTCGTCGTAGTTGTTCTGCTCGTAGAAGCCCTGCGTTTGGGTGAAGGGGAAACCGGAGCCCATGTTCCAGCGCAGGCCGGCCTCCCAGTTCTTCTTCTTCCCGAAATTGTAGGACGCGAGCAGGTTGATGTTGTGGCGGCGGTCGAAGATGGTCGGATACTCCTGGTAGCCGTCGTCGCGGTTTACGTAACCCAGAGAGTAGGTAGCCCAGAGGTACAGGCTACTTGCCTCATAGCGAACCGAGAGGTCGATGCCGTAAGCACGGCCCGTTTCGGTAACGAAATCGGGGTCGAGTTCGCTGAGCTTATTGCGGTTGATATTGATCAGCTGCGTGAATTCCTTGAGATAGGGCTCTAGGTTGAGCGTGATGTTGTCGGTCAGGTCGGCTTCCAGGCCGGCAATGGCGTGGATGGACTTCTGCAGGCGGTGGTTCACCGGCGTACGCGTAGCAGGCTTGTAGATGGTCTCTTCGGGGCCGGCGAGGAAGCCGACAAAGAAGTTGACCACATCCAGGTCGTTGACCGTACTGATGAGGTTCTGGGAGTATAAACCGGTCGCAAACTTGAAGCGCAGATAATCAGTGATGTTGTACTTCAGGCCAAAACGGGGCTCCAGAGAAACCTCCGTCTGTGAGGCATAGTAGTGGAGCCGCACGGCCGGTTCGATAACGAGGTTGCCCAGTTGCTGTTTGTATTTGAAATAACCGGCCAGCTCCGTCGTGAAGTCCCGCTGCTCGAAAGATACGCCTACGAAGTTGCGGAAGCTGAAATCCGTATTGAAGCCTGTGAATTCGAAGCCGTAGTTCACCTGGTTCTTATTGCCGAAATAGGTAAAGCCCAGGTTGGCATTGTAGCTGCTGATGCCGCTGCGCCGGGGCCGCCCGTCTGATTCCTGCAGCCCGATCTCATAATTGCTTACGGCAATGGTGCCGTCCAGTATGACGTTGGAGTTGGTGGGGATGAGGGTGAAATTGGCCCCTGCCCCGGTGGTCGTCCAATCGAGTTTTGCCAGCCCGATGAAGTTGAAGGCGTCGGTGAAATTGAAACCGAAAAGGTTGAGCTTACTACCGTTGGCGCCGACGAAGGACAGCTTGCCGTACAGGTCGGTATAAGTGTAGGGCAGGCCGATGTCCGACTTCTTGATATCGCCCAGGCTGGTATCCGCCGAAGCGAAGGAGAAGAAATCCGGGTCGACAGCATAGCTGTACAGTTGCTTCGACGTCTGGTCGAGGTAGGAATGCTTGCCGGTGAGGAGGAAGGAAACGCTGCCGCCGCCTTCGTCGCTCAGCTTTTTGACCGGCCCTTCGATCAGGCCTTTCACCTGGAAGGGGCTTGCCGAGACCAGCCCACCGAGCCGCTTCTTGTTGCCCTCCCGCGTTTTGATATCCACAATGGCCGAGATGCGGCCGCCGTACTCGGCGCTGAAGCCGCCGGTGAGGACATCGACGCTGCGGATGGCCTCCGTTTCAAAAACGGAAAAGAAGCCTATGGAGTGGAAAGGGTTGTAGATGGTCATGCCGTCCAGCAATATCTTGTTCTGCACGGGCGAGCCACCCCGGATATACAACTGCCCGCCCTGGTCGCCGGAAACGATGATACCCGGCAGCACCGGCAGGTACTGCGCGATATCGGATTCACCACCCGTCGAAGGCAGCGACCGGATCTGTTTGGGCGTGACGGTCACCTTTGACACCTGTACGTCACCCCGCGCCTGTTCGCGGCGGCTGGACACGTTGACCGTTTCCAGGTTGACGGCGCTGGGCGCCATATAAAGGCTCTTGTAAATGATGGCCCCATCTTTGGCCGCAATGTTTACCGCAACGCTGTCATAACCGATATAGGTGGCCACGAGCTGGTAGCTGCCGGACGGGATATTACCAAAGCTGAAGAAACCGTCGTAATCGGTATTCGTGCCATAATTCGTCCCTTTCAGTACGACGGTACCGTAGATGATCGGTTCACCGGTATCCTTATCGTAGATATTTCCCCGGATCGTTGCGCCGTTCTGGGCAAGAAGCCCTATAGAGCATCCGGCCAGGAAAAGGAACAGGAGTATACTGTGCTTCATAATAATTAAGAGGTGTTAAAAAAGCAGCCATTTGGCTGGGCATAAAAGCCGGTTTCCCAAATTGAGGTCACAAAGATAAGCCATCTTCCCCCTCAACCAAGGGATTCTTTTGTCATTTTACCTACACTCTTACGCCCGGCAGTAGAATGTGGTTGTGCAGGGAATATTTACACGGGCCAAAACGCTACAACTCCAGCTGGCCCAGGCCTTCGCGGATGACCTCGGGCTCCGAGCCGGTGCAATCGACGATGGTTGAAGCCTGGTTGCCGCCGATGCCTCCGTCGATGACGAGCTCGACCTGGTTTTTATAGTCTTCGAAAATATCGATGGGGTCGGTAAAGTATTCCAGGATCTCGTCCACTGATTTCAGGGAAGCCGTCAGCATGGGGCGGCCGAGCTCCCTGACCAGGGCCATGGCTATATTGTTGGCGGGAATGCGGATGCCCAGGGTGCGCTTGCGGTTCTTGAACAGTTTGGGCACCTGGTTGCTGGAATTCAGGACGAAGGTGAACGGGCCAGGAAGGTGTTTCTTCATGATCCGGAACACATGGTTGTCGATCTGCTGCGTGAACTCGGAAACCTGGCTGATATCTTCGCAGATGAGGGACAGGCGCGCCTTTACCGGGTCGAGCCCTCTGAGGCGGCAGATGCGGTCGCCGGCACGGGCCTGAAGCATATCACAGCCCAGGGCATACACCGTGTCGGTGGGGTAAATGATGACGCCCCCTTGTTCCATTATCTCCACCGCCTGGCGGATCTTCCGGCCCTCGGGGTTGTCCGGGTTGATTCTCAAAAGCATGGTTGCAGGGCTTTACACTGCAAAAATAGCGCTTCCTGTCAATTATCAAAATCGCCGTCATCGTCGTCGAACAGGCCTTCATCCAGCATGTCGGCCAGCAGGTCGCGGAAGGCGAAGCGGGATTCCATCATCTCCTTGTTTATAATGTTGAGCTCGGCCAGCCCGTGCAGGGCCAGCTCCATAAAGGTATAGGCGTCGTCCCCTTTCAGGCCGAGGGTTTTTTCTACCAGCCTGCGCAGCCCGGCCACCTTATCGAGGGCGCTGCGGAAATCCGCCTCGCTGGCATCGTTGAGCAGCTCGAGCTGGTTGCCGCCGGAAAACCAGGCGCGAATGGTGCCGTAGGGGTCTTTTTCCACCCCTTTCTTCAGTTTGTCGGGATTGGGGAAGTGGTTGAGGAAAGTCGTCCGGATCACCTTGCTGAGCAGGGCGATAGCCACGTTGTAGGGCCCTTCCTGTTCGCCCTCATACACCAGCTCGACCTTGCCGGTGATGGCCGGCACGACGCCCCAGAAGTCCGTAATACGCGCCGTAGCCTTGTCTTCATGGTTGATCAGCATCCGGCGTTCGGCCGTGCTGGCCAGGTTCTCATACCCGGAGATCGTCAGGCGGGCCGAAACGCCGCTCTTTTCATCGATAAGCTCGCTGCTGCGCGCTTCGAAAGCGATCATCTCCAGCATGACCTGCAGCAAGTCGGGCACCGTTACCGCCTGCCGTTGCTGTTCGGCCAGGCGGGCCTCCTGCTGGGTGATCTGCCTGGCAATCTCGATCGTTTTGGGGTAATGGGTCAGGATCTGGCTTTCGATGCGGTCTTTCAGCGGGGTAATAATGCTGCCCCGGTTGGTATAATCTTCGGGGTTGGCCGTGAAGACGAACTGGATATCGAGCGGCAGGCGCAGCTTGAAGCCCCTGATCTGGATATCGCCTTCCTGGAGGATATTGAACAGCGACACCTGAATGCGGGGTTGCAGGTCGGGCAGCTCGTTGATCACGAAGATGCTGCGGTGCGAACGGGGCACCAGCCCGAAATGGATGACCCGCTCATCAGAATAGGGCAGTTTCAGGGAAGCCGCCTTGATGGGGTCCACATCCCCAATGAGGTCGGCGACGCTCACGTCGGGGGTGGCCAGTTTTTCCACGTAACGCTGGCTGCGGTGTATCCACTCTATAGGCGTATTGTCGCCATGCTCGGCCAGCATGTCGCGGCCGTAGCGGGAGATGGGGTTGAGGGGGTCGTCGTTGAGCTCGCTGCCCGCGATAATAGGCACGTATTCGTCGAGCAGGTTGTCCAGCAGGCGAGCGATGCGGGTTTTCGCCTGGCCGCGCAGGCCGAGCAGCAGGATGTTGTGCCGGGAGAGCACGGCGCGCTCGATATCGGGCAGCACGGTATCGTCAAAGCCGATGACCCTGCTGAACATTTTGTCGCCGGTACGGAGCTTTGCGATCAGGTTGGTGCGCAATTCCTCTTTGACGGGCCGGGATCGGTAGCCGCTTTTTTTCAGTTCGCCCAGCGTTTTGCTATGGTTCATTCCGGAATTGGGTTTGGGTTTCGGAAAGTTGGGTTCGTCGTACAAATCAATGAAACGTATGAGGGCAAAGATAGTTTTGAAGCCTGCGCTTAACCGAAAAAAGGATTAAATACGTCGTAATATTTGCGCATTCCCGGCAGGCTGGCGTACTTTTAACCCGCGTTAAAAAAAACCAAGGCCATGAAAAAAATAATCCTTTATTTGCTGGGCGGGTCTCTTTTGTTCCTCACCAGTTGCATCGAGACACTGGAGGAGATCTACCTGAACAAGGACGGCTCCGGAAAATACAGCCTTACGCTGGACATGAGCGAGCTCTTCGCCAACCCCATGATGAAAGCCATGCTGGACGAGGCCGCCAAAGAAGGCGCCGCTGATGCTGGCCTCAACCTGGGGCAGATGGATACCATCATCTACCTGAAGGAACAAGCGGGCGCCGGCGAGGCCATGTCGAAAGGCGTCCTGCACATGACGATGAGCGATTCGCTCGAACAGTTCGTCGTCAACATGAGCTTCCCCTTCGATGAAGTGGGGCAGATCGAACAGTTCTTCAAGGAACTCGATGAGCAGGGCGGCTCCGAGGCCGGCGCCATGGCAGGCAGCGCCTCCATGTTCATGCCGGCGGGGCTTTTCGAATTCAGCAAGAAAAAGCTGCTCCGCAAAAAAGCCGGCGAGGGCGCTCAGAACGAACTGCTGGCCGGTGAAGAAGGGGAGTTCCTGAAAATGTTCATGGCATCGGGCACCTACAAGACCGTGTACCACCTGCCCGGCAAGGTCAAAAAAACGACCATCGAAGGGGCTCAGGTGTCCGGTAATACCGTCACCGTAGACCGGAAGCTGCTTGACCTGATGGAGGGCAAAGCTACCGTCGACGGCGAGATTCGGTTCAAGTAAAACAAACCCTTATGATCGACAAACTCAAAAAGGCCTTCCAGGAAACCGCCGACACCCTGCGCGAACAGGCCGCCGCTTTCGGGGAAGGGGCCAAGGAAAAGGGCTTTCAGCTTATCGAAGAGTGGCTGCTCATCTTTCCCAAGCTGGAACTGTACGGGCTGGAAGTGACCAGTTTCGCGCTTGGCGTGGCCCTCAGCCCTTCACTCGACGTCGAGCTCAAAGGCAAACATGAGGACTTTTCCAGGGAAAGGCTGGAGCAGATACTGGCGGAAACCAAAAGCAGCGCCGCCCTGACGTCGGTCTTTCAAACTATCAGAACGGCTTACATGCTGCACCGCCGCACCATGGCCAACCTCAACAGCCCGCTGATCGTCAAGGTCCGCATCCGCTTATCTCCGGAGATCAAGGTTTACATCGGCAAGCCGCTGGTCGAGTAAGCATAAGCGCTTAGTCGAACACGATGGTCTTGTTCTTGTAGGGCAAGATCTTGTGCTGGATCTCCAGCCAGATCGCCCGGGCCAGAACTACCTTTTCCAGGTCTTTCCCGATGCGTATGAGGTCGGGCACGCTGTCCTTATGGGAAATGCGGCGCACATCCTGTTCGATGATGGGCCCTTCGTCGAGGTCGGCCGTCACGTAGTGGCTGGTAGCGCCTATTACCTTTACGCCCCTGTTGAAGGCCGAATGGTAGGGCTTGGCGCCCTTGAAAGCCGGCAGGAAGGAATGATGGATATTGATGATGCGGTTGGGAAAGGCCGCTACAAAATTATCCGACAGGATCTGCATATAACGGGCCAGCACGATGAAGTCCACATCGAGCTGCTGCAACAGCTCGATCTGCCGCTGTTCCTGCTCGGCCTTGTTGTCCTTATCGATGGCAATAACCTCAAAGGGCATATCGAAACGTTCGGCAATATACCGCAGGTTGTCGTGGTTACTGATGATGATGGGGACTTCCACTTTCCACTCCGCCGACATGCAACGCTGCAGGATGTCATACAGGCAGTGCGACATCTTCGAGACAAAGATGGCGAAACGCGGCCGCCGGCTGGTGAAATGCAACTGCCACTCCATGCGGTACTTCTGCCCGATGAGGGTGCCGAAATAATCATCGATCTTTTCTTCCGGAATGGCAAACCCCTCCAGGTCCCACTCCACCCGCATAAAAAAGCGCCGCTCAGCCTGGTCGACGTGCTGGTCCAGGCTGATGATGTTGCCGTTGTTGTTGTGTAAAAAATCCGTCACGGCCGCCACCAGCCCCTTCGCATCCGGGCAGTGAATGAGCAGTATGGCCGTATTACTCGTCTCGTTCTTCATGATCTTTTTATCTAAACCGACTGCAAAGATGCACAATCCGGGGGATTTCGCTGCGCTCAACGTGTGGCCTGCCCCCCACCCCATAATCATGGGGTTTCCTCCCAACAAATTACCCCCTACATTTGTGTTCAGCTTGAGTTATTAATGGACTTTGACTGACTAGACCCCAGTTCTTTTAAAAACTGGGCCCCAGTTATAAAATTTACTATCCTTCCTATTCACCTATCAACAAGAAGCGTGTTTACAATGAAGGGCTTTCCTCTAACCAAAGGAAAGCCCTTCTCCTTAAGGGAAGGCAAATGCGAGGGCCTTATGGGCCAATCGCTTCATTTTACATCAGATGCCAGGAGTCAGGGAGTTTTTCCCGCTACCTCATTTAAGATTGCCCTCTGAGGAAAGCTCCCTACTCCCTTTACCTGGATTTTTGGGATTACCGGGATTACCGGGATAAAGAGTTCTTACCGGGATTTTTGGGATTACCGGGATTACCGGGATAAAGAGTTCTTACCGGGATTTTTGGGATTACCGGGATTACCGGGATAAAGAGTTCTTACCGGGATTTTTGGGATTACCGGGATTACCGGGATGGGGAGCGCTGCTGGCTTACCCGAATTTACCCAACTATACCCAAGCTTACCCATACTATTTTTGGAGCGCCGAAGGGAAAGGCCTAATTTTGGGTGTGCGATAAATACCCAACGCCATGAACCTGGACACCGCCAAGGAAGCGCTCAAAAAATACTTCGGTTACGATAGCTTCCGCCCTATGCAGGCTGATATTATCCAGAAGGTGTATGAGGGCCGTGACAGCCTGGTGCTCATGCCTACCGGGGGGGGGAAATCCATTTGTTATCAGATCCCTGCCGTCACGCTACCGGGCATGTCTATTGTCGTTTCGCCGCTCATTTCCCTGATGAAAGACCAGGTGGAGGCCCTGCGGGCCAACGGCATCAGCGCGGCATTCCTGAACAGCTCGCTGAATGAGGCCAGCCAGCGGTCCGTCGAGGAAGCGGCTATGGGTGGAAAACTGGACCTGCTGTATGTCTCTCCCGAAAAGCTGGTGTCCCAAAACTTCCTCCCGTTCCTGAAAAGCGTCAGGCCGAACCTCTTCGCCATCGACGAGGCCCATTGTATTTCATCCTGGGGGCACGACTTCCGGCCAGAGTACACTCAGCTTAAGTTCCTGAAAACCGAATTCCGGGAAACGCCCATCATCGCCCTCACCGCAACGGCCGACAAGCTGACCCGCAAGGATATCATCGGGCAACTGGCCCTACGGCAGCCGGAAGCCTTCATCGCCTCCTTCGACAGGCCCAACCTCAGCCTGGAAGTACGGCCCGGCCAGCGGCGGCTGGAGCAGATCGTGAGTTTTATCAAAAAACACCCCAACCAGCCGGGCATCATCTACTGCCTGAGCCGCAAAAGTACCGAAAACCTGACGGAAAAGCTACTGGAAAAAGGCATCAGCGCCGCCCACTACCACGCCGGCATGATGGCCGATGAACGCACCGCTATCCAGGAAGACTTCATCAACGACCGCACCGAAGTGATCTGCGCCACCGTGGCCTTCGGCATGGGCATCGACAAGTCCAACGTGCGATGGGTCATCCACTACAACCTGCCCAAGAACATCGAGAGTTATTACCAGGAGATCGGGCGGGCGGGCCGCGACGGCGCCAATGCCGATACCCTGCTGTTCTATAGCTACAACGACGTGCTGATGCTGCAGGAGATCCTGCAGAACAACGAAAGCGATATGCTGGACATTAAGATGGCCAAGCTGGAGCGCATGCAGCAATACGCCGAAGCAGTGGGGTGCCGCCGGCGCATCCTGCTCAGCTATTTCGGAGAGGATGTCAAGCAGGACTGTGGCAACTGCGATATCTGCCGTAACCCGCCCAAGGCCTTCGACGGTACCGTCATCGCCCAGAAAGCACTCTCGGCCATCCACCGCCTTCAGCAGCAGGCGGGCATGGCCATGGTGATCGACGTGCTGCGCGGCTCCGGCAAAAAAGACATCCTCGAACGCGGTTACCACAACATCAAGACCTATGGCGCCGGGCGCGATATCCCCTTCCTGGAATGGCAGCACTACTTCCACCAATTGCTCAACATGGGATATATCGAGATCGCCCACGACCAGCATGGCGTGGTGCTGCTGACGCCGGCAAGCAGGCGGGTGCTGTTCGAGAACGAGACGGTCCAACTGGTGCGCTTTGCTACCATCAAAGAGCGGCAGGAGGCCGAGAAAGCGCGTGCAAAAGAGGCCATCAAGCCGCAACGCGTCCGCGACGAGCTGTTCGAAAAGCTGCGGCAGCTCCGCATCCAGCTGGCACGCGAGCGTGGGGTGCCGCCATATATCATCTTTAACGATGCTACCCTCGAAGAGATGGCCGCCAGCAAGCCCATGACCGACGACGATATGAAGAACATCTCCGGGGTAGGCGAACGCAAGCTGCACCTGTACGGCAGCTACTTTATCGACGCCATCATCGAGTTCGTGGGCCCGGCCAGCGGCCGTGGCAAAAGCTCTACCTATCAGGTCACTCACGATATGTACCAGCGCGGCCTGACTGTAGAAGAGATCGCCGAAAAGCGACAGGTCACGCCCTCCACTGTTTATTCCCACCTCGCTATCCTCTACGAGCAGGGCAGCGATATCGCTCTGGAAGAGCTGGTCAGCCCGGAAGTGGTGAACCAGGTGCTCCAGTCCCTGCGCTACATCCAGGAACCTTACCTCCTGAAAGATATCTTCGATTACTTCGACGGGCAGGTGCCTTACCACCAGATCAGGCTGGCGCTGGCCTATGGGAAAAGGCATTCGACAGCCGGGCCTTGAGCGCTTGTTTGGAGGGGCGGGGTGCTGAATATCGGCTGTTGGTTTGAAGCTCCGCCGTATTTTTATAAAAAGGTAACTATTCAGCATGCGGCCTAAAATGCTCCTGAAGCAAAATTTTGTAGGATTTTTATTGTCTAACCTCTTCTCATTCCCCTTGAAAGGGGAAGGGCGGATTACAAAATCTTGCTTCAGGCCGTAAATCCCCATGATGCTGAATAGTTACTAAAAAAGAAAAATCATGCCTTACACTTCCATCAGAACGAGCTTACAAAGACAGTGCCTGGGCCTCTGTTTTGTAATATTTTCCACCTTGTCCCATGCCCAACCGGCCGGCTATCAGGCGGCAATTGACAGTGCGCGCAGCCTGGTGGAGCGCATGATCGCTTTCAATGACATCCCCGGCCTTGCCGTATCGGTTTCCGTCGCAGGAAAGATGGTATGGTCGGAAGGCTTTGGCTATGCCGACCTCGAGCAACAAGTGCCGGTGAGGCCCGACAGGACGCGGTTTCGCATTGGCAGCGTCAGTAAGCCGCTGACAGCGGCGGCGCTGGGGAAGCTTTACGACGAAGGCAAAGTCATGCTCGACACGCCTATTCAGGTATATGTTCCGGCCTTTCCGGAAAAGCGCTGGCCTGTCAGCCTGAGGCTGCTGGCGGGCCACCTGTCGGGTATCCGCCACTACCGGGGCACGGAATTCCTGAGCAATGTCCGGTACAATAGTGTGTCGGAAGGCCTATCGCTCATTTCCAGTGATAGCCTGCTTTTCGAACCAGGCCAGCAATACGCATACAGCAGTTACGGCTGGAATCTCATCAGTGCAGCTATCGAAGGTGCATGTGGGCAGGAATTCCTGAGTTATATGCAACAGGCCGTTTTCAGCCCACTAGGGATGGGCCTCACCACTGCTGACTATACCGACAGCCTGATCGCCTTCCGCACCCGGTACTACGAGAAAACGGAAGGGGGCGCCATCATCAATGCGCCCTGCGTCGACAACAGTTACAAATGGGCGGGGGGCGGTTTCCTTTCCACAACCGAGGACCTGTTGCGCTTCGGCCAGGCTCATATCCACCCTGGCTTCCTGAGCGATACCACGCTGAACCTATGGCTGAGGCCAATGAAAACCACAAGCGGTGAGCCTACCAACTACGGTATGGGCTGGGCTGTCCAGTTGGACGGCACCGGCAAAAAATGGTTCGGCCATAGCGGCGGCTCAATAGGCGGCATCACGCAACTGCTCGTTTACCCGGAAGATGAGGTGGTAGTGGCCATGCTGACCAATTCCGGGCAAGTCGACTACGGTGATACGCATTACCGCATTGCACATCTGTTTATGGGAACACCGATCCCCCATCAGCCCCTGGATGAAGCTGCGCTGGAGCCATACCCCGGCGATTACCTGCTCGACGGCGATACGCCGGCGCGGGTCAGCATGGAGAACGGCTGGCTCTTTTATTCGCGCCGCGGTGGACTGCCCATACTACTGGCCCCCGCGAAAGACGGCAGCTTTGCCCCCTTGTCGGGCAACACCATCCACCAATTCAGGCACAGGCCTGAAGGCGGGCTGGAGATGGTGATCGAAGTGCCGGGGCGGGCAATACGGATCACAGGAGTGAAGCAATGACCTTTACTCCACCTGCCCGATCAGATCTGGGTAATCCGTAATGATCCCATCAACGCCCAGGGCAATGAGGGCTTTCATACTGGTGGTGTCATTCACCGTCCAGGGGATGAGTTTCATGCCACGGGCGTGTACGGTTTCCACCACATTGGCCGTCACGAGCTGGAAATAGGGGCTGTAGGCATCCGGCAGAAAGCCCAGTTCCTGAAGGTTGGCATCCACGCCATTGGAGTTGTCAATGAGCAGGGCGGTATATAAAGTGGAATCCATCCGGTGCAATTCCTGAAGCGGGCGAACGTCGAAAGACTGTATGCAGGCGTGATCCTTAATACCCAGGCGGGTAACAGCATCCAGCACCAGGCGGGCAAACTCGGCGGGGGGCGGCGATTTGATGCCGTCATAGGCCGGCTCGCTTTTGATCTCGATATTGTAACGCGGCCTTTCGCGGCCTTTCTCAGCGCAGTAGGCATCGACAGCGGCCACCACCTCGCTCAGCAGGGGCTTGTAGGCGGGTATGGCCTGTTGCTGTGGGAAACGGCTGTTGCCACGGCTGCCGCAGTCGTATTTTTTCACCTCTTCATAAGGCATCTGATAGATCAGCAGGCTGTTCTCTTCCTGTTCCGTCACCGGCGCACCGCCGGGATGACTGCAGATGTGGTGCGACATCCAGGGTTCATGGGAGACGACAAGCAGGGTGTCGGCGCTCACGGCCAGGTCGAGTTCCAGGGTTTTGACCTGGGGGAATTCCAGGGCCTTGAGGAAAGCAGGAACGGTATTCTCGGGTTTCAGCCCGCGGGTGCCGCGGTGGCCCTGCCAGTCGAAGGTGGCGGCTTTTTCCGGTGTCATGTCTTGTTGCGTATTGGGTTCTGAACAGGAAAAAAGGACGAGGATGATGAAAAAGCTGAGGATGAAACGCATGGTTAACGATTTGAAGTGCAAGATAAAGATCACAATTCTTTATTTTGCCGACAACAAAAAGACTGCCGGCCATGCGCATTTTCTTTCATACCCTGCTGTTCACCGCTTTCGCCCTGTCCGCTACGCTGCTCCCCGCCCAGCATTCCATTCCCCGGCTGGAGCAACTGGACGTGCTGCACTACACCTTCCAGCTGGAATTGTCCGACGAAACGGATGAGATCAAGGGGGTGGCGAGTATCGACATCCGCTTCCTGCAGCCGCAGGCCAGCTTTACTCTCGACCTGGTGGGCAAAACCGAAGGCGCTGAAAAAGGCATGGCGGTATCGAGCGTAACGGAAACAGGCGAAAACCTCCGTTTTGAGCACGAAGGAGAGGCCCTCGCCATTTACCTGGCAAAGCCCGCCGTGGCCGGCGAACAGCACAGCTTTCAGGTGCGCTATGCCGGTATTCCCGCCGACGGGCTCATCATCGATAAAAACCAACATGGCGACCGCACCTTCTTCGGCGACAACTGGCCCAACCGCGCCCATCACTGGCTGCCTTGTATAGACCATCCCTCCGACAAAGCAACGGTAGACCTCATCGTGACGGCTCCCAACCACTATCAGGTAGTGGGCAACGGGATGCTGGTGGAGGAAAGTTATCTCAATGACTCGACAACGCTCACCCATTGGCGGGAAGAAGCTCCCCTGCCTACCAAGGTCATAGTGATCGGTGCAGCGCGCTTCGCCGTGCAGCGCGCCGGCGAAGCAGAAGGGATTCCCGTCAGTACCTGGGTGTATTATCAGGACCGGGAGGCCGGCTTTTACGACTACGCCCAGGCTGTGCCGGTGATGCAGTTCTTCATCGACAAGATCGGCCCCTATTCCTATCAGAAGCTGGCCAATGTGCAGTCCAAGACCCGCTACGGCGGTATGGAAAACGCGGGCTGCATCTTTTATTTTGAACAATCCGTTACCGGCCAGCGCGACCACGAAGACCTGATCGCGCACGAGGTGGCCCACCAGTGGTTCGGCAACTCGGCCTCGGAAAAGAACTGGCACCACATCTGGCTCAGCGAAGGTTTCGCCACCTATGGCGCCAACCTGTACATCGAGCATACTTACGGGCGCGACAAAATGGTAGAGCGCCTGCAATCCGAACGGCAACGCGCCATCGCTTTTTACCGGCGCAAGCCCGCCCCCATTGTCGACACGACGGTTGAGGACTGGAACGAACTGCTCAACCCCAATTCGTATCAGAAGGCCGGTTTCGTACTGCACATGCTGCGACGGCAGGTAGGGGAAGAAGCATTCTGGCAGGGCCTGCGGCAGTATTACGCCCAATACCGGAACAGCAATGCTTTGACGGAAGATTTCCAGCGCGTCATGGAACAGGCCAGCGGCCAGGATCTTTCCACTTTCTTCCAACAGTGGCTTTACAGGGCCGGGTTTCCCAGGCTGGAGGGTAGCTGGAAGTATGCAGGAGGGAAATTACAGCTTTCCATCCGGCAGGCCCAAAAAGAAGCCCCTTTCATTTTCCCCCTCGATATCGAAGCCAAAGGCCCCGATGGCAAAAGCCGGCGCTGGACGGTGGATCTTAAAGAGCAGGAGCTGGAAACCACACTCGATTGCCCCTTCGAACCTACTGAGCTGGTGCTGGACCCGGATACCTGGCTGCTGTTCACCGGCAAACTGGAGCCGGCAAAATGATGACAAAAATCATTGCACACAGCACTGAAAAATAGCAGATTAAAATTGATTTTTTAATTCCCCTGGACATATCTCCTTTCCCGAAAAGCGCCTGCACTTCCGGTAATTGATGCATGGAGTACGCCCTCCGCAGGCCGCGTGCGCTGCTAGTGATGGTTTTTACCTCTTCTCCACTTCCTTCCATGCCTTGTGTCAACAAAGCCCTAATTTCCTCAGGCGCTGATTCATTAAGTGCACAATATTTTCTTGATAACTAAACCCAAAGTCATGAAAGTTTGGAATAATAAACTTAACCCTTTCCTGTGTTTACTGGGGCTTCTGTTTTTTGTGGCCTGCCGCAAGGAAGACCCCGAAGTACTGGTCAATCCAACCGACCTTATGGAATTGTTGGCGTTGGCTGAAAAATCAGAACCACTCGGTGTTGAGAAAGATGAGACATTGGATACCTGGACAGAAGATAATGGCGGTTATCAGTATACCTACGAAAAACACGATGTGATTGAAAACCTCGAAAACGTTACTTTCCTAGGATTGAACGATGACGTCATCTGGCCAGGCAGCCTTGTAAAGGGAAACCATGTCCATGACTTCGTTTACGAACCAATTTCGGTCAGCCGGGCGCCTGTCACCATTTCCCTGAACCTGGAAAGTTCCACAACCGGCACTTCGCTCTATCATGAAGTCACCAACCCCAAACTTTCCACCATCCGGCAGGGTATTTCCGACCTGCTGAAAAAGGCCATCGTGGCGGATACCAAGGTTCCGGCCAAAGCAGATTTCAGGGTACAACAGGTCTTCAGCCAGTCTCAGATGAACCTTGCCGTCGGAGCGGACCTGTCATACGCCGGCGCCAGCTTCCAGTCTCAGTTCAATTGGGATGAAGGGAACACCAGCACCAAGATCATGGCTAAATACTGGCAGCTGTATTATTCGGTAGATATCGATATCCCAACGTCTCCCGCCGGCTTCTTTGACCCTGACGTCACCATGGATGAGTTAAAAACGGCCATACCACCCGGGTCCATGCCGCTATATGTGGCCGGAGTGAACTACGGCATGATGGCCATCATGTGTATTGAAACGAACCTGAGCTACAGCCTGATGTCAACCGCGCTGGATATGGCCTATCACGGCGCCGACCTGGATGCGGAGGTCGATTTTGGGTATACGGCCAATGATATTTTACAGAGCGCCAGCTACACCATCATGGTATACGGCGGGTCTACAGCTGGGTTAAACGAGCTGGAAACCAGCCTCGAAGGGTTTAAAAAGGTGATCAACGCCAGTACGGAGTTCACTTCCGACTCTCCCGGCGTGCCCCTGGTTTACAAATTCCGCCATGTCATTGACAACACCCTGGCCTATGTCACTTTGACCTCCCAGTACACCCTGGTGAAGCCGCTTCAGATCTATCAGGAGGTTTTGATTACGGTGGATAAATTTGAATGCATAATGGCGAATGACGAAGGCAGCCCGAATACAGTAGACATGGACCGATTCAGGGTTTGGGCCTATGCATACGACAGAACCGGCGCCAATGATCCTGGGATTCAAAACAATACCGGAAATGAACAGATCTACGATTACACAGGTGGGGAAATTGACATGGATCCCGGAATGATTCATTTAGTAAATAAAACGAGCACAGTCGTTTTTAATACTGATGAATTTGACTTCACCTATGCCAAACTCCGATTAAAGGCATATGCCAGAGACAATGACGATCCGGTAACGATTTTCAACCACCATGAAGAAAGCTGGGCAGAGATAGAGCTGATAGGCCATGATATTTGGGGGGAACATGCTATCTATTTGAATTCTTCGGATTTCACCTTCCGCCTTGATATCATCATCACCAAAGGCAATTAGCGCCTTAACAAAAGGGGGAGCTCGGGAAAATCCACCCCACACCTCGCTAAGTCTTGCAATTTTTCCCGAACTTCCCACCCAAAATCACGTACACCTGAATTTGACCAGCCTTTTACCCTTTTTATGAAAAACATAGCCATCACTTTTAGCCTGCTTTTGTTATCGATTGCCCCTGCTTTCATCCACGCCCAGGCTCGTGACCAGTTGGAGATCACCAGGAAACTGCTGGACCAGGACCGCTTCAAACAGGCGGTGCTGGTGGCCCGCGAGGCTTACCGCAACGGCGTGCGCGACGGCGAAATCGATATCATGGCACAAGCACTGGTGCTGGAGGCCAGGGCGATCTCCGAAGACGGCGCCAATTCCGAACGGCGGCGCATCATGCGGGAGGTAGAAAAAAAGCTCAAAGAAGCCTATCGTTTTGCCGAACAGGCCGGCCAGGACTCCCTGCTCCAGGAAGTCGCTTTCTGGTCGCAAAGCCTCATGGATAAGCCGGTGCCGGTACCGCCGCCGCCCGTCATCCCCTCCGAAGGCGGCATAGCCGACGAAGGCAAACCGACGCTGCGAAGTGTGGTACAAAACAAGCTCCTCGAATTCAGCACCCACAACGATGTTGTCAATAAACAGCTCGATGAGCTGAAACTGGAAAAAGAGAGCCTGGAAAAAAAATACCGGTCGGAGATCGCCGCGCTCAACCTCGACCAGGCCCAGCAGGAGCTGATGCTGGCGCGCAAACAACAGATGATCGACTCCATTTCCATGGCCCGCCTGCAGGACTCGCTGCTGGTCGCCCAGGCGCAGTCCGACCTGCAGGTACAGGAAACGCAGCTGACGCGCCAGCGCAACCGCCTGGCCCTCCTGCTGGTGATCGCAGGCGCAGTGATCGCCATAGCCGGCATACTGCTCTGGCTGTACTTCAACTCCCGCCGCAAGAACAAGATCATCGAGGACGAACGCAAACGGTCGGAGGCGCTGCTGCTCAACATCCTGCCCGCCGCTGTGGCCGAAGAGCTCAAGATCAACGGCAAAGCCCCTGCCAGGCACTTCAAGGAAGTGACGGTACTGTTTACCGACTTCAAGGACTTCAGCCGCACGGCCAGCGAGCTGGCACCCCAGGAACTGGTCAACGCCCTTGACGAGTGCTTCCGCGCTTTTGACGAGATCGTGGAACGCCACGGCCTGGAAAAGATCAAGACCATCGGTGATGCTTATATGTGCGCCGGCGGGCTGCCTCAGCCCAACGGAAGCCATGCCTCCGAAGTAGTGGCCGCCGGGTTGGAAATGCAGGACTGGCTAAGCCAGGCCAAGGACATCCCCTTTGCCGGCGCCCGCATCGGCGTCCATACCGGCCCTGTGGTAGCCGGGGTGGTCGGCGCTAAAAAATTCGCTTACGA
Organism: Lewinellaceae bacterium; assembly: GCA_020636255.1. Lineage (GTDB taxonomy): Bacteria > Bacteroidota > Bacteroidia > Chitinophagales > Saprospiraceae > JACJYE01. Next base: position 233,679 of record JACJYE010000011.1, on the reverse strand, counting down.
CATCTGGGGAGATACGGTAAACATCGCGGCGCGCATGGAATCGGCAGGCCAGGCCGGCAGGGTCAACCTGTCGCGCAGCACTTTCGAACTGGTGAAGGAGCAATTCAGCTGCAGCCACCGCGGCAAGGTGCCGGCGAAAAATATCGGGGAGGTGGATATGTATTTTGTAGAAAGCTGAACGACGGGCATTCATTCTTTCAGCAGGCGCAGCAATACTCCATTGCTCCAGCCGAAGCCGTCCTGTACGGGGTATTCCCCGCCGCCGGCCAGCAGGCTCATATCTTCCACATTGTATTTCTCCACCATCTTGCCGGTGTTTTCGTAAACGCGGATATTCAGGGCCATCCAGCGGCGCCTGATCTCGCCGGCCAATTCACTATGGCCATAGTTGCGCAGCCCCTGGATGGCGATCCATTGAAGTGGGGCCCAGCCATTGGGAGCGTCCCACTGCTGGCCCGAGTGGATGAGGGTGCTCACCAACCCGCCCGCTTTGAGAAAATACCGCTGAATGTTCGCCGCCACGCGCTCCGCCTGTTCGGCAGTAGCCAGGTTGAAGTACAGCGGAAAGGCCGTAGCCAGGGATGGGATGCCCGTAGGTTGTCCATGCACGAAATCGTAGTCCTGGAAATAGCCGCTCTCCTCTTCCCAGCAGTAGTACAGTAAGGCATCCTTGCGCTGTTCGGCCTTCTGCCGGTAAGCCTCCATCTTGTCTTCGTGCCCTTGCCAGGCATAAGCCCGGGCGATCATGATCTCCAGATGGTACAACAAGGCGTTGAGGTCGACCGGTGCCAGTTCGGTAGTGCGTATTGTGGAAAAAGTAAAACCGTCGCGGAACCAGCGGGCGCTGAAATCCCAGCCTGACTCGCAGGCGGCGCGCAGGTCGCGGAACAGCTCCCGGCTATCGCGTTGGGTGGATCCCGCCAGTTCGATGTCTTCGCCGTACGACTCCTGCCGGGCTTTGTCACTATGATCCCAATAGCGGTTCAGCAGGCTGCCGTCGGGCATGCGGGCGACGTGCCGCGCGGCAGTTTTCTCATGCCCCAGCATGGAAGAGCCTTCCATCCAGAACGCATACTCCCTTTCGAGGCGGGGCAGGTATTTGTCGAGCAGAGCCTCGCCTTTCTCTTCCAGCAACAGGCGCACCATCAGGGAATAAAAGGGCGGCTGCGACCGGCTCAGGAAGTAGCTGCGGTTGCCGTTGGGGATGAAGCCCAGGGCATCGATGAGGTAGCTGAAATTATCCACCATGTGTTCGATCATGTCCACCCGTCCGGCCGAATGCAGGCCCAGCATGGTAAAATAGCTGTCCCAGTAATAGATCTCGCCGAAGCGCCCGCCGGGAACGATGTAGGGATGGGGCAGCGGGATGAGCGAGCTGCCCTCCACATCCTCGTCTGCCTGCCTGGACAGCACGGGCCACAAAGCATTGATGTGCTCCTCTACCGGCCGGCTGCTGTCGGCCTCGAAGCCACTGGCATAGTTGCGGGGCAGCTCAAAATGTTCCAGCACGAAATCCTTCAGGTTGAAACCGGGGTCATCCTTACTGGCCAGATAGCGCTCCAGGGCCAGCCCCGGGGCCACCCGGGGTATGCAGTCGACAAAGGTCTTGGAGTCGGGGAAGATATGCTCCGTTTGGACAGCTTCGAACAAAGGCCCATAAACGGAATCAGGAGGCATGTATTGGGACATGGCAGCAAATTAAATTAAGTGAGATGGAGAAAATTAATATTTTTACGGGAAACGGCCTTTGTAGCTTCCAAAAAATGAACCGGAGCTCCTTTCACACCCACTAAATTGCACTTCATGAAAAACTGGCGGATCAAGCTTTCCCTGTTTCTCAACTACTTCGTATTTGCCATTCTGCTGAACAGCGTGGGCACGGTCATCCTGCAGGTTCAGAACAATTTCGGCGTGACGGAAGCGACGGCGAGCACGCTCGAAGCCTTCAAAGACCTGAGCATCGCCATCACGTCCTTTCTGATCGCCTCCTACATCGTGCGCATCGGCTACAAGCGGGCCATGCTGCTGGCGCTGGGGTTCATTGCCGTCGTTGCGCTGGCCATGCCTTCCTTACAGGCATTCTGGGCAACGCGCCTGCTGTTTGCCGCCACGGGCATCAGCTTTGCCCTGATCAAGGTATCCGTCTTCGCCACCATCGGGCTGGTCACCGACAACGAGAAAGAACACGTCAGCTTTATGAACTTCCTGGAGTCCTTTTTCATGGTGGGCGTCCTGTCGGGATATTTCATTTTCAGCGCCTTTGTCGACGATACCAACGCGCAGTCTACCGACTGGTTCAGGGTTTACTACATGCTGGCTGCCATCGCCCTGGCCGCTTTCCTGTTATTGTTCACCACCCGGCTCGATGAATCGCGGGTTCAACAGGAAGAAAAGAAAAGCCTGCCCGAAGAATTCGGCGACATGCTCAAACTGATCATCCGGCCGCTGGTGCTCATCTTCATTATCAGCGTTTTCCTGTACGTGCTCATCGAGCAGGGGCTGATGAGCTGGCTGCCGTCGTTTAACAAACGCGTATTCAAGCTGCCCACCTCATTGAGCATACAGATGACGAGCATCCTGGCGCTTTCGCTGGCCGTAGGGCGCTTCGCCGGCGGGCTGGTATTGAAGAAGCTGCACTGGTTCAAGGTGCTCTCCTTCTGCATAGTAGCCGCCGGCGTCCTGATGCTCATCAGCCTGTCCATTGCCGGCAAGGGTGTAAACCATGAAGTGACAGGCTGGAGCAATGCGCCTCTGGCTGCCTACCTCGTCCCCCTCATCGGCATCAGCCTGGCGCCGATCTACCCGGCCATCAACTCGGTGATCCTCAGTAAGCTGCCGGTGAAACAACACGCCCCTATGTCGGGCCTGATCGTGGTGTTCTCCGCCTTGGGCGGCACTACCGGCTCCATCATCACGGGTAACCTTTTCGGCGTTTTTGCGGGTAAAGAGCAGATCGCGTTCTACCTGCTGCTCATCCCGATGGCCATTATCCTCTTCGTGTTATACTTCTTCAAAAAGGAAACGGATAAGATACCCTTTGAAGGCGGAACGCATTAGAGCTTCGATTCGGCGTAATACTGGTAGAAATAAGGGATCGTTTCGATGCCCTTGTAGAAATTGAACAGGCCGTAATGCTCGTTGGGCGAGTGGATGGAATCCGAATCCAGCCCGAAGCCCATAAGCACGGATTTTACGCCGAGCACCTGCTCGAATAGCGCCACGATGGGAATGCTACCGCCTTCCCGCGTGGGTATGGGTTGTTTGCCGAAAGCCTGGGCCATGGCGCGCGCGGCGGCCAGATATTCCGTAGTATCCGTCGGCGTCACCACGGGTTCTCCGCCGTGGTGCGGTATGACCTTTACCTGAACAGAAGGCGGCGCTATGCTTTCAAAATGCTTCTGAAAAAGCTCCGTGATCTTATCGGGATGCTGGTTGGGCACCAGGCGCATGCTGATCTTGGCCGATGCTTTGGAGGGCAGCACGGTTTTGGCGCCCTTGCCGATATAACCGCCCCAGATGCCGTTCACATCGAGGGTAGGCCGGATCGTGGCCCGCTCGAGGGTGGTATAACCTTTCTCACCCCGCACATCGCCGATGCCCAGGTCTTTTTTGTAATGCCCCAGGTCGAAAGGCGCCTTGTTCATCTGCGTGCGCTCTTCGGCGCTCAGCTCCAGCACATCGTCGTAGAAGCCGGGAATGGTTATGCGGTTGTCCTCATCCTGCAGGGAGGCTATCATCTGGCAGAGTATGTTGACGGGGTTCGCCACCGCGCCGCCATAAACGCCGGAGTGCAGGTCGCGGTTGGGGCCCGTCACTTCCACTTCCACATAACTCAGCCCCCGCAGGCCTACCGTGATGGAAGGGTGCTCGTTGCTGAGGATGGAGGTGTCGGAGATGAGGATGGTGTCGCAGGCCAGGCGGGCAGCGTTCTCGCGGCAGAAAACGCCCAGGTTGACGGAACCGACCTCTTCCTCGCCTTCGATCATGAATTTTACATTGCAGGGAAGGCCGCCCTTGGCCAGCATCGCCTCCACGGCTTTGATGTGCATAAATACCTGCCCCTTATCATCGCAGGAGCCCCGGGCGAAGATGGCCCCGTCGGGGTGCAGCTCGGTCTTTTTCACCACCGGTTCGAACGGCCCCGACTCCCACAGTTCGAGCGGGTCGGGGGGCTGAACGTCGTAATGGCCATAGACCAAAACGGTAGGCAGGGCCGGGTTGATGATCTTTTCTCCGTAAACGATAGGGTTGCCGGCGGTAGGGCACACTTCCACCTTATCGGCCTGAGCTTTGCGAAGGCTCTCGGCAACGAATTCCGCCGCCCGCTCTACTTCACCTTTGTAATCGGAATCAGCACTGATGGAAGGGATGCGTAGTAGTTCGAACAACTCCTCCAGATAGCGCTTTTTGTTTTGCTGGATATAATCCTGTACAGCTTGCATATCGTATTATTTATTTGGCTTTACTTATTGGGCTAAAGTACGAAACATTCCCCTAATCGCACGCCCGGGCGGCGCCTAAAACACGTGCCCCAGCAAGTCGAGAAAACCAGGCCGCCATTGCTTCCTGCCCAGAGGCTTTACCATCAGGCTCGATGGTACGCGGCGGTGGGCAATGCCCAGGGCCCGGTGCTCCTGTATAATGAGCCATTGGCAATCGTTGGCAACCAGTTCGAAGCCATTGTTCAGATAAAGGCCGTGGTCTTTGGCCATGAGCAGTAAAAAATCGATACGGTGGTTCTGGCCCAGTATTGAAAGCTCGGAGATCAGGCGGCTGGCCAGCTTGCGATGCTGAAAAGCCTCTGCCACGCATAGGTCGGCAATGCCGAATATGCGAAATACCTCGCCGTCGTTGTAGACCATGCGGTGTTCGACGGCCATGTGGGCAATCAGCTGGCCGCCCTCCCAGCAGAGGTAGCGAAAATCGGGCAGCTGCTTGAAATAGGCCCGCCCTTCCGGATATCCCGGAAAGCACTGGCCCAGCAACGCAGCGATCTGTGATTCGGCCCTGTCATCGATTTGAAATTCTTCCAGTCGCTGTAATTCCATGGTTTACAGGGGTTCCCGCTTGTCGGGTCAGAAATATTCATTCAGTAGTTTCATCAGTTCTTCTTCTCCTACTTCCTGGTGTAACTTTCCATCGGTAGTGAACGAGATGGAGCCCGTCTCTTCGGAGACGACAAAGGCCGACACATCGGCCCGCTCGGTAATGCCTACCGCCGCCCGGTGGCGCAGGCCCGCTGAAGAAGGCAGGTGCACATTTTCCGATACCGGCAGGATGCAACTTGCCGATAGTATGCGGCCATTGACGATCAGCACCGCGCCATCGTGCAGCGGGCTTTCTTTATTGAAAATGCTCTCCAGCAGCGGCTCGCTGATCTCCGAATTCAGGGTGATACCGGCGCTCACCAGGCCGTCGAGGTTGAGGTTGCCGGCCAGCACGATCAGAGCGCCTGTCCTTTTTTTGCCCATGCGCAACAGGGCCGAACGGATGGCGCGAAGCTGCCGGGCCTTTTCTTCGGTATCCTCCAGGTTGCGGTCGATAATGCGCCCTACGAAATTGGATCGCTGCCTCAGGGTGTTCTTGCCCAAAAAGAGCAGGAAACGCCGCACCTCAGGCTGAAAAATAATGATGATAATGATCACTCCCACACTGACAAACTGCCCCAGCACCGCCGCCAACAGGTCCATCTCCAACTCTTTGACCAGCCACCAGGCCATGTACATCATGAGCACACCAATGAAGATGTTGAAAGCGATATTGCCCCGCAACAACTTGTAGATCTGATAGATCAGATACCCCACAATGAGTATGTCCAGCACATCCCAGATGCGGACGGGAAGAAATCCTATGTGGAACAGATAGAGCATTTACGGGTTGCATGTTTTGGCGTACGGGGTATGGGGTATGGGGTAAAAGGTACAAGGTACAAGGTAAAAGGTAAAAGGTAAAAGGTAAAAGGCACAAGGTACAAGGTATGGGGTGTAAGCTCGCTTTCTTGGCTTTACGTCGCAGGCCTCCATCTCCAGGTCTCCAAGTCTCCAAGTCCCCCTATCTCCCAATCCCCGATCGCGGTTGCAAAGTAATACAGTTAGCGGATAACCTGAAATGCTTCACCTAAAACCTTACCTATTCGCTGCCACCGGTTACCTGGCCGGCGACGGGGTGTCGGTAGCCTTCCTTCATATTGTAGAACATAAAGGCCAGCATATCGGCTCCTTCCGCTATGCGTTTGGCGGTAGGCTTACCGGCGCCATGGCCTGCGCTTGGTTCGATACGGATCAGGATGGGCGCTGCGCCCTGTTGCTTCGACTGCAGGGTAGCGGCGAATTTAAAAGAATGAGCAGGCACCACGCGGTCGTCATGGTCGGCAGTGGTGATCAGGGTGGCCGGGTAAGCTTCGTTGCTGATATTGTGCAGGGGCGAATAAGCAAAGAGGTAATCGAAATCCTGCTGGTTGTCGCTGGAGCCGTAGTCGTCGGCCCAGGCCCAGCCGATAGTGAACTTCTGGTAGCGCAGCATGTCGAGCACGCCGACGGCCGGAAGGGCCACGGCGTACAGGTCGGGCCGTTGCGTCAGACAGGCGCCGACGAGCAGCCCGCCATTGGAAGCGCCATGGATGGCCAGCTTCTGAGGCGAAGTATAATGGTTGGCGATGAGGTATTCCGCAGCGGCCTGAAAGTCGTCAAAGACGTTCTGCTTATTGCGCCTGGTGCCCGCCTCGTGCCAGGCCTTGCCGAACTCGCCGCCGCCCCTGATATTGGCAACCACGCATACGCCATCGTTCTCGAGCACGACGGGAAAGAGCATATAACGCGTCCGGTTAAAGATGGGCAGTACCGGGATGTCGAAACCGCCATAACCGTACAACAAGGTGGGGCGGGCGCCGTCCAGCTTCAGGCCCTTGCGGTGCACGATGAACATGGGGATCATGGTGCCGTCATGGCTTTTGTATTGCACCTGCTTAGCCACGTATGCATCGCTATCGAAGGCTATGTCCGCTTTTTTGTACACGCTTTGGGCCATGGTGTTCAGGGCGAGGTGGTATACGGTGGCCGGTTGGGCCAGGGAAGTGTATTCGTAAAACAGCTCGGGGCTATCGGGCCTGCCGCTGAAGTTGAGCACTGCACCCAGGCCGGGCAGATCAAGGCTCTGCGCTTCCTTGCCGTCAAGCGCAAAAACGCGCACCTGGCTGCAAGCGTCGTGCAGGTAGTGGGCAACCAGCTTTCCGCCGAACAGATAAGCTTCCTGCAGGACATCGCCCGATTCGGGAATGACCTCCTGCCAGTAGCGGACGTCGGGCTGCCGGGTGCTGATGCGGACCAGCCTTTTGTTGGGCGCCTTATGGTTCGTGAGCACATACAGCGCATTATCGTCACTACCCACAAGGGTGAAATCGTAGTCGAAAGACTCCACCACCGGCGTAAAATAAGGAACATCCGAACGGAGGTCGCGAAAGTACAGGGCATTGCCGCTCGTCGATTCGGAAGTGTAGAGGATGAGGTAGTGCTCGTCATCCGTCACCTCTGCTGTGGCATTGCGCAGGGGGTGCATGCGGTCGGCGTATGCCAGTTCATCGGCTTCCTGCGGAGTGCCAACCCGGTGGTAATAGACCTGGTGGAATTCGTTCTTGCCGGCCAGGGCTTCTCCTTCTTTTGGCGCGGGGTAACGCGAATAAAAAAAGCCGTCGCGGTACCAGGATACCGGCGAAAATTTCACCCAGCGTACGGTATCCGCCAGCATGCCCCCTGTCGAAAGGTTCTTGACCAGGATGGTGCGCCAGTCGGACCCCGCCTGCGAGGCCTGGTAGGCCAGCAGGGTGCCGTCTTTTGAGAAGCCGTATTCTCCCAGGGCCGCTGATCCGTCGGCGGAAAAGTTGTTGGGGTTAAGCACCGGCTCCATAGGGCCGTCGATGGTGGCCATGCGGTACAGGACGTCCTGGTTCTGCAGGCCGTCGTTTTTGAAAATGTAGTAAAACGCCCCCCGTTTCATGGGGGCTGAATAACGTTCGTAGTTCCACAGGCTGGCCAGCCGGCTGCGGATGGCTTCGCGGAAGGGGATGTTTTTGAAATAGTTTTCCGTCAGCGAACGCTCTTTTTCCACCCACTGAAAAGTGGCGTCCGAATCGCCGTCTTCCAGCCAGCGGTAGGGGTCGGCAACCTTCTGGCCGAAGTAATCGTCCACCACAGCGGTATCGCGATAGGTTTCGGGGTATTGTATTTTAAAATCCTTAAACTCGGGAAGGATGAGCTCAGTATCGCTGTTGCCTGCATTGGGCCTGCAGGAAGCCATTAGGCTCAGGAGCAGAAGCATACCCGTGGTTTTCCTCATCATTGGCTTTGGTTTTTATTAGAGCATGTATAAAGGCCTTAATATCGGGCCGGGGTGTGTATTTTTGAAACTTCGCGCCGATTCCTGCGTATTAATTACTAAGAGCTTGTTTGGAGGCCACCCTTTGAGCTGCAAAGGCCACCAAACAAGCTCTAAGGAATACTAAAAAATGAGTTCGACAATAAAAAAACGAAAAAGCGGCTTATTTTTTGTAAAACGGCAGCTAAAACTTGGCGCTCTGCACCAAAACAAGCTCTTAACCCCAAACGGACAACGCATCATGACGGAAAAGCTATACCTCCTGCTGTTCTCGCTAGCCTTTGCGGTAGCCACTCCCCCCCTTCTGGGGCAGGTGATGCGCACCAATGAAAAAGGAGAGACCATCATCGTTTTCCCCGATGGTACGACCCAGCTGTTCTCCGAATTCGGCCAGGATAACCCGCAGCCGCCAACGGCCCAGAATGCCCAAGCCGCAGAGAACAAATATCCGGTGCTGGATGTAAAGATCGAACCCCTGGAGGGGAGCATCCCCGTAACCTCCGAAGACCTGCGCCGCATCTCCGAGCGCAAATCGCAGCTTTCCAAAGACGCCGCCCGCATCGCTCAGGAGCGTGCCGACGAGGCCGCGCGCCAGCGCAACATGGTCGAAGAACAGTACCGCCAGGCCGCTGCCGCCAAAGCCGGCGCCGAAACCATTAACCGCCTGTCGGCCCGCCTTAAGGCCGCCAGGCAAACGGAGCGCGAAACGGCCAACGAGGCCCTGCTGGCTGCCCGGGAAGCCAACCAGGCCGAAGAGATCGTGCGCCGAGGCAACTACGTGCAGGAATACCAGCGCAACCAACAAGCGAAAAAACAACAGGCGCGCCAGTACGAAAACCTCGACCTGACCTCCGCCAATTACTTCGGCAACCTGCTGCTCGACGACAACTACCTGCCGTTCACCCATACCGAAGATGTCATCCTGCATCCACCCGCTCAGGCCTGTGAGTTTGCCTATGAAGGTAAGGACGACCGCGGCCGCTTCCGGCGCGACCTGCACAAGCAGCTGCTCTTTACACATACCGACGAGCGCCTGCGCCCATTCCTGAAAGACAAGCACTACCTCACCTGCGAGGGCTATTTCACCCAACTGGGCGGGTTCCGCTTCCTCAGCCTGCAATTCACTTTCGCCTATCCCAACGCCCGCGAGGCATACGGCTTTATCGAAAAAGGCAGCTACCTCATGGTCAAACTGCTCAATGGGCAGTTCATCACCTTGTTCTCCGGAAAAATGGACAAAGGCGCTTTCGACACGGAAACCGGCCTGCTTACCTATCTGGTCCACTACCCTATCGACCAGAGCCAGATCAACATCCTTAAACGCAGCGAGGCCGATACTGCTATCGTCGCCTGGAGTAGTGGTTATGAAGAATATGAGGTGTACGACGTAGGTTTCTTTATCAACCAGATCCGCTGTATGGAATGACCTTGCTCCGCTGAGGATCACTTTTGTCGCCTGTAAACCCCTTTTTTGTGGCATTCTCGCCGCTAAATGTCGAAAAATTGGGCCAACTCAGCGACAAACGCCTTATTTTCATCCCCAATTCATTACAACACTTAAGTAGTGTTCAAAAAATCAGTTCCTCATTGGAGATTTTGCGATGTGGCTTACCTTCCGGCTTTTATAAAGCTTGCAGCCTGCGCCATAGCTCAAAATGGTCGAACTTTTTTTGATCGTTACTTACCTAAATCAAACCATCCATGAAAAAATCGCTTTTTCTGTTATCCTTTTTTATGTTGCTCGCCGGCCTGCAGACACTAGCAGCCCAAACCGCTGAAGAGATCATCGACTCCTACCTCGAAACCATTGGAGGCAAAGAAGCCCTGGCTGCCGTATCCAGCCTGGAAATGAGCGGCAACGCCAAAGCTCAGGGCATGGATATTCCCGTAACCATGTACCAGAAGGCCCCTGGCCTGCAACGGATGGACATTTCCTTCCAGGGAAAAACCATCACGCAGATGGCCTTCGATGGGGAGGAAGGATGGTCCACCAACTTTATGACCATGGAAGCTGAAAAATGGGATGCAGAACAGTCTGAACTGATGAAAGGGGAGATGGATTTCATGAACGCCTTCCTCGGGTATGCCGATAAAGGTTATACCGTTTCCCTCGAAGGCGAAGAAACAGTGGAAGGCACGGATTGTTATAAGGTCAAACTGACGAAAAAGCCCGTCACGGTGGATGGCAAGGAAGAAGAGAATTTCAGCTACTACTTCTTCGACAAGGAAACCAATGTTCCGATCATGACCAGGGAGTTTGCCAAATCAGGCCCGATGAAGGGACAGCCGGCCGAGGTGTTCTATAGCGACTACCAGGAGGTGGAGGGCATCTATTTCCCCTTCAGCATCTCCCAGAAAATGAATGGCCAGGCCATGTTCGCAATGGCCATCGAGAAGATCGTGCTGAACGTGCCGCTCGAAGTTTCCTTCTTCGCATTCCCGGAAACGGCTGCTCCTGCCGACGGGAAATAACGAACCTGCCGTGCGGCCTTTGGCCGGCCTTGTTGTTCTTTCTGATTGATAAAGAGGCTGTCTTAAAAGTAAACGCTGAGGCAAAGAACGCGGAGCAGGTTCCCGCAAAGGGCGCGAAGGCTTCGCAAAGGGCGCTATGGGGTATTTACAAGCCACTATTTAGCGTACTTCGCGTTGCCTTCCCGTCCTTCGCGGGAGGATATCCCTGAGGATTCCCATTTGCAGGCTCTTTTGAGACAGCCTTTTTGAACTATGCCTCTAACAAACCATCCTATCATGCAACGACTTCTCCTCCTCCTTTTTGCGATATCCAGCCTTACGCCCCTTATCGGGCAGGACGCCGTCACCCTGAAGGGCGACGCCCTGTTCGGCTCCCTGCGCGGCCGGCAGATCGGGCCCGCCCTGATGAGCGGGCGCATCTCCGACCTGGCTGGGCATCCCTCCGACCCGAAGATCATCTATGTAGGCGCTGCCGGTGGCGGCGTCTGGCAATCTACCGACGGCGGCGCTACTTTCAAATCCATCTTCGACGATTACCCCCAATCGATCGGCGCTATTGCCGTCGACCCCGTACAACCGGACAAGGTGCTGTGGGTAGGTACCGGCGAATGCTGGACGCGCAACAGCGTCTCGGTAGGCAACGGTATCTATAAAACCACCGATGGCGGAAAAAGCTGGGAGAAAAGCGGGCTGGAAAAGTCGGAGCGCATCAGCAGCATCCAGATTAACCCCGACAACCCCGATGAAGTATATGTCGGCGTGCTTGGCGCACTTTGGGGCGACAGCGAAGACAGAGGCGTATACAAAACCACCGACGGCGGAAAAAGCTGGGAAAAGATCCTTGACGTCAACCCTGCCACCGGTTGTTCAGACCTGGCAATGGACCCCCGCAACCCCAGGGTGCTCTACGCCGCTTTCTGGGAGTTTCGCCGAACGGCCTACTCCTTCAGTTCAGGAGGCTATAACAGCGCGCTGTACAAGACCGAGGACGGTGGAAAGAACTGGAAAAAGATCCACGAGGGCTTCCCCGCCGGTCAACTGGGCCGCATAGCCATTGCCGTAGCGCCTTCGGCGCCCGATATCCTCTATGCCGTTATCGAATCGGAGAAAAACGAGAACAAGGGCCTGTACCGCTCGGAAGACGGCGGCGCTACCTGGGCACACCGCAACAAAGACTTCGAGCTGGCCGTGCGCCCCTTCTATTTTTCCCGCATCGTTGTGGACCCCAAAAACCCGGATATCGTATGCAAAGCCGGCCTTAGCGGTTCCATCAGCAAGGACGGGGGGCGCACCTTCCGGCCCATCGGCAGCGGCGTGCATTCCGATATCCACGACTTCTGGTTCGACGTCAACGATTCCAACCGGCTCTATCTGGGCAGCGACGGCGGCGTTTACCGCAGCTGGGATGGGGGCACCGTCTGGGAAATGGTCAAAGGGCTGCCGGTCTCACAATACTATCACGTCACCCTCGACAACCAGAAGCCCTTCCGCGTGTACGGAGGGCTGCAGGATAATGGTTCCTGGGTAGGCCCTTCGGCCAGCGCCGGCGGCATCGAGCCGCGCGACTGGATTGAAGTGGGGTATGGCGACGGGTTTCGGGTATACCCCCACCCTACCGACCCCAACATTTGTTATTCCGAAATGCAGGGCGCCGAAGGCCTCTGGCGCGTAGATATCGCCAAGCGGCAGGTCAAGAACATCAAACCTTATGCTGAAGCCAGCGATACCAAACTGCGTTTCAACTGGAATACCCCCATTAGCACCAGCCACCATCAGCCCAACCGCCTGTTCGCCGGCAGCCAGTTCCTGCACCGCTCCGACGACCGCGGCGAAACCTGGGCCAAGATATCCCCCGACCTGACCACCAACGACCCAGGCAAGCAGCTGCAGGAAGAAAGCGGCGGGCTGAGCACCGATAATTCCGGCGCCGAGAACCACTGCACCATTTTCACTATCGGCGAATCACCGCTGGATGAAAAAATCATCTGGGTAGGTACCGACGACGGCAACGTGCAGCTGACCGTCGACGGCGGGAAAAACTGGGCCAACCTTACGGCTAACATACCCGGCATGCCGAAGAGCACCTGGGCCTACCACATTGAGCCCAGCAACTTCGACAAACAAACGGCTTACGCCATTTTTGATGGCCACACCCGCAATGATGGCAATACGTATGTCTACAAAACCACCGATAGCGGAAAAAGCTGGGTGTCTATCGCCACGCCCGATATCGAAGGTTTTGCACGTTGCATCAAGGAAGATTACGTCAACCCCGGCCTGTTGTACCTCGGTACGGAATTCGGCCTGTACATTACCGTCGACGGCGGGCAAAACTGGTCCAAATTCACGAACAATATGCCGGCTGTGGCGGTACACCACATCGCCCTGCATCCGCGCGACCATGCGCTGGTACTCGCCACACACGGGCGCGGCATCATCATCATCGACGACATTACACCGCTGCGCCAGCTGACGCCTGAAGTGATGGCCCAACCCGTGCATTTCTTCGAGCGCCCGCCAGCCATCATCCGGGAATCGCCCGACTTCGGAAGCACCGCCACCTTTGGCGAGTATGTAGGCGACAACCCGCCATCCGCCGTTCAGATCGTCTATTACCTCAAGAACCGGCACACCTTCGGAAAAATGACACTGGAGATATTCGACGAAAAGGGCGAACGCATAGCGGACCTGCCCCCCGGCAAAAGCAAAGGCATCAACCAGGTGTCGTGGAACTTCCGCTATAAATTACCGAAAGTGGCCAAGGCAAAGACCCTGGCGACAGGGGGCTTTGCAGCGCCTACCCTACCCCCGGGCACGTATACCGTACGCCTGACTAAGGGCAAGGATACCTACGAAACCACAATGAAGCTGATCTCCGACCCGGGTTCCATCCATTCTGATGCGGGCCGGGCAGCTCAACACGAAGCGGCCATGAAGCTCTACCGCATGAACGAGAGCCTGGCCTACCTCGTCGACCAGATCGACTATATCCGGGAAGGGATAAATGTGGCCCGAGGCAAGGAGCTGTCCAAAAAAGCCCTTAAGAAGCTCGATCCGTTCGAGGCTTCTGTCACGGCCCTCTACGAAGAAATGGTGGTCACCACCGGCGACAACTACGTCGGCCAGGCTGAACCCCGCCTGCGGGAGAAGATATCGAGCCTGTACAGCGATGTCGTGAATTATGCCGGGCGCCCATCCAACGCTCAGATGGACAACCTGGCATTGCTCGCTTCTAAGCTAGAGGCTGCCCGGGCCAAAATGGACGGCTACCTCAGCCAACTGGCCGAGGTGAACAAGGCTTTGGCTGCGGAAGGCATCCCTGAGATCACCTACCGCAGCAGGGAGGAGTTCATGGAGGCGGATAAGTAGTGGGCTATATTACCGCCCCTCCGGGGCTATTATTCGCCCGGAGAGCCCCGGAGGGGCGGTAATATCGGTAGTTCCACGAGCCATGCTTTCCCCTCTGGCCAGGAGGGCCCAATTTCTTGCACGCGAAACTGCGATTTTCATTGCGGCCCGCCTCATCACCGACATTCCTCGAAAACATCCGGAGGGATATTATAACCCAACTGGCGAGCGGACTTTATGTCTTTGCAATAATCCCGGCCATTCATTACCTTTTTCATCTGAGCGCGGAAATAGTAGTATTCACCGGATTGAGGGAAAAGCCGTATCAGTTCGTCAATATCCTTCAGCGCGAGAGCCTGATGCCCTAGTTTCCAATACGAAACACAACGGTTGTATAGGGCTTCAGAGTGATCGGGCCGATTTTTGATAGCCTGGCTGAATTGTACAATAGCAGCATCATAAATCTCCTGGCCCAGCAGGATCACTCCTTTGAGATTAAAGGCGTCAGCATGGCCCGCGGCATGGGCTAAGGTACTGTCGCAAGCCGTTGACGCCTGGCCTGTATCGCCAGCCAGATAGTGGCATAATGCTTTTTTATACCAGGCTTCTTCATCATAGTTCCTTTCCTGAAGCACCCTTTCAAAATCGCTCACTGCATTATCGTAAAACTTAATGGCCTGATAGCAATTCCCCCTGTTAAAGTACACATCGAGATCGGTGGCGTCGGTTTTAAGGTATTGATTGAAATCCAAGATTGCCTTGCTAAAATCACCGATTGCCTCTCTGGCCATACCCCGGCTTTTATAAATGCTGGCCCTGGAGGGGTCAATCTTCAGCATGATAGTATAATCTCCGATGAGTGCATCCCGCCTGCCCAAATGCTGCAGCAAAGCACTTCTCCGCCGGTACAATTCATAAGTGCTCGCATCCAGTTCTATTGCCAGGGCATAGTGTTCCAGCGCTTCCTCGTATGTGGAATTATATTCGCTCCAAAGGCCCATAAAATAATGGCACAAGAGGGCGCCTTTACTCTGCTTTTCCAACGGCGCTTCAAATTGTTCCCTGGCTTTTTGCTCGTCTCTCAGGAAAAACGCGCACAAGCCTTCCTCTAAATCTGATACCACGGCAGTATCAACCCCATACCTTTTCGAGGAGAAAAAACGTACGGCCTGGAGAAAATCCCTTTCCCGTTGCTGAGAATAACTGAGGAACAGTTGGCTACTGTTTTTTGGTTTCAACTCATCATATCGGAAGAAATCTTCGATAGCTTCGTGATAACTTCCTCTTTCGCTGAACGCTACCCCACGTAGGTAATAAAACCTGGCGGCCTTATCGTCTAATGCGATTGCTTTATTGAGGAGTTCAAAGCCTGCTTCAAACTTGTTGCGATCAAAGTTCAGAAGACTCTCCCAGTAGTAGAATTCCGCTGTTGTTGAATCGCACCGTATCAGGTTTTCAATGCATTGTACTGCCTGTTTGTAGTTATCCTTGTACAAATTGATACCCGCCAACATTGCCTGGGCATCAATAAAACAGCTATCCTTCTCGAGCAGGCCCTTAAAGAGCCTCGTAGCCTTACCCTCATTGCCAGCCATTAGCTCAACTACCCCTAGTGAATAATAATACGATAAAAATCCCGGAGCGTACTCAAGCCCTGTTTTCAGCGCCTTCCTTGCGGAATCGAGCTTTTCTTCATACATGTACAGGTAAGCCAAAACGTTGTGTGCATCAGCTAACATTGGTTCATATCGAATCGCCCGCAAAAAATCGGCTTTAGCTTCGGTAAATTGCTCTAGCTCGACTTCACAAAGCCCTCGCACATGGTAACAGGGGCCACATTCCGGATATAAAATAAGACTCTCATTAATATCCTCGATTGCTTCCCCGAAATGTCCTTCTTTGTATTTGGCCACCCCTCTTTGCAGGTAATCGCCAGGGTCGAAAGGATATACTTCTCCGAAAAACCTGGCGTCATAAGCCCCGGCTTTTTTCAGCAGGTTTTCAGAGTCAAAAAATGATGCCGTTGCCAATTTCAGAACATTGTCCTGGCCATAAGTGACAGCTGTTATGGCAACCAAAATACAAACTAGCCTGGTTCGCATTTTCATATCAGGTAAGCGCTATATCATAGATTTTCCAACCCGCAAATGTTGTTTGTAAAATAGCAAAAAACTACAATGTTAACTCAATCTGGGAAGATTAAACAAGCGATGAGCGTTCAGCCCGGGATCACGTTGCGGCCCGCTAAGAGCTCTACAGCCCCCACAGCTTCAGCACCTGCCACAGCACCTGCACGAAGATGATCTTGCCGATGAGCAACAGGGGGTAGACCAGGGCATAACCATAAGTAGGGATCTTATTGCCCGCTTTGTTGTTGGCAAAGTCCAGGTTGGCGGGGTGGTGGCTGATCATGCCGATAAGCAGGATGAAGGGGATGCGCAGCAGCCTGTAGCCGGCGAACAGGATGATCATGCCGCCCAGGATGCTCACCAGCGCGCCGGAGAGGAACATCTGAGGCCCCACCGGGCTGAGCATGGTCGACAGGAAAGTGGCGCCCGAATTAATGCCGATGGCCGCCAGCATGAGCATCAGGCCGATCTGCCGCAGTGTGAGGTTGGCGGAGTAAGGCAGCGTCCACAGGATGGGGCCGGAACGGCGGACGTACGACAGCAGCAGCCCGGCCACCAGCGGCCCGCCGGCAAAGCCCAGGCTGAACAGGATACCGCCGGGCAGCACCATCTCGATAGAGCCCAGCAGGATGCCCAGCCCCATGCCCAGGCCGAACGAGAGCAGGTCGATATGGCTGAGGTGCTCGTAGGAGTCGCCAAATATACGGACCAGGTCTTTCAGGTCCGATTCCTTGGCCAGGATGCGGATGCGGTCGCCCAGCTCCAGCACGGTCTCCGGCTCTACGATAGAATCCACGTCGCCACGGCGGATACGCGTAAGCACCACCTGGTATTTTTCCGGCAGGTTGAGAGAGGCCACCGTTTTACCGGCGACCTTCGGGTTGGATACGAATACCCGCCGCATGCCGAATACCGAGAGGTTGTCGGACAGGTCTTCCGCCATGGGATGGCCCAACAAGGCCGCCACCCGGGCCACCTCCGCTTCTTCACCGATGATGGACACCAGGTCGCCGGCCTCAAAGGCCGTTTCCCAGTGGCAGAGGGAATACAGCTCGCCACGGCGCATGCGCCCGAATACCACTCTGGTGGAGAAGCGCTGTTTCAGTTCGCGCAACGGCGCGCCGATAACCTCCGGGGCCTGTATCTCTACTGTTTGATGGATGATGGGCTGCCCGCTGGGAAATTCACTACCCAATTCGCGGGTTTCCGCTGCATAATCGACGCGAAATACCCGCTGCATCACCGCCACGGCGATCATCAGCCCCAGGACGCCCATTGGGTAGGAAATAGAATACCCCACAACAGCATTGTTCGACATCTCCTGCGCCTGTTCGCCGCCCTGCGAGTGGATGGCGTCGAGCAGCCCCGCCAGGGCCGGCGTGTTGGTCGTGATACCGGACAGCAAACCCGCCGCGCCGGAAGCGTCGAAGCCGAAAAAAAGTGCGGCGCCCCAGATACAGATGCTCAGGACGCTAAGCGCCAGCAAGGCCAGCAGCAGGTTGGATGTGCCGCGTTTTTTAAGGGAGCTGAAAAAGGAAGGCCCTGAACTCAGGCCTATGCTGTACACAAAGATGGCCAACCCCATCAGCTTGATAGCTTCGGGGATCTTCACCTCCGGCTTGAGCGCCCCGATGGCCAGCCCGACGAACAACACCGCCGCCACGCCCAGGCTGTTGCCCCGCACTTTGATATTGCCGACAAACGAGCCCAGCGCTGCGGCGATGAACAGATACAACAAAGCTTCTTCAGTGGTTCCGGGAGCATGCATGCTTGTGAGGTTTTTTCGACGGTGCGAAGGTAAGGATATCGGGAGAATATTTGCGGGAACCGCTCCTTCCTGGTTTGAAGCTGGCCAAGAACAAATCGAAACAGCTCTGCTCGCCTCTACTGTCGCTTCGTCTGGATCACGATCACACCGTTGGAACCTGCCATCCCGTAAATGGATGTCTCACTGGCCGTTTTTAACACGCTCACCCGCTCGATGTCGTTGACGTTCAGCGTGCGGACGAGGGCCTGAAAGGACTGCCCGATCCGCACACCGTCAACGACGAACAGAGGCTCGTTGGTCGTCATCAGGGCCTGGGAACCACTGAAGACGTATACCCTGCCATTGGTATCATCACCGATGACCCGCAGGCCGGGAATGCGGCGGAAATATTCAGATAGAGCGGTATAGGTTTTTGTAGCGCTCTCTTTTCTTCCGTTTTTGATCTCTACTTTCTCTGCATCGCTACCGGCCGTATTACGGCTTGTGCCGCAGGAAAGCAGCAACATCGGGAGCATCAGCAGGATCAGGAAAGGGGTGAACCCCGGTTTGAAATGGTACATAGCTTTTAGTTTATAAGGCATGGAAATAAGATGAGCTAAAACTTTTAGCGCTTATCTGCAGGCCTGGAAAAAGTAACCCAGAGCGCAAAGGCGCCAAAATACAGCAAAACCAGATTGACGAAAGCGTTGAACAGGGGCTTGCGTTCGGGATAATAATAAAGTATCCCCAGAGCAGCCAGGATACCGGCTCCCGTCAAGCCCAGCGACAACCATCGCCAGCGCAGGGTACGGCTCGGGTAAGCGAACTTTATGGGTACGAAATGCAGAATGGAAAGCGCCGCCACCAGGATCACATTGGCCCAGTGGCCCCATTGAAAGACGAAGAGCATGTAAAAGGCCGCCATATTCCACATGACCGGAAAGCCGACGAAATAGTGGTCTTCCGACACCATGCCTTCCTTGCCGTAATACACGGCCGACACCATCAGAATGAGTAAAGCGCAGGCCAGGTTCCACCACCCGCCGATAAGCCCGGAAGCGTATATCATATATGCGGGAATAATAGCATAAGAAGCGAAATCTATGACGAAGTCGATATTCTTGCCGTTCATGTAGGGCAGCACCTCTGTAACCCGAAACCGCCGCGCCAGCGTGCCGTCGACCCCATCAATAAACTGAGCGGCAACCAGCCATAACATGGCTTCGCGCAGGCTGCCTTTGCTGACGGCCAGCAGGGCCATAAAAACGGTGATCACACCGGAGGCCGTGAAAAGGTGCACACCCCAGGCGGCCAGTCGGCTGGCCAGGCCTGGCCGTGTTTCAGATTCTCTCATTTATACTATATCTTTCCGGGAGGGAAATTACAAATAACTTTTTCACCTTTTCATCCAAAAAGCCATGTTAGCGACACGAAACCCATTATGCCCCGCCTTGCTGTTAGTGCCCTGACTCAAAAAAAAACGTATTCCGGTAAAAAGCGCCGGCTTTTCCCTATTTTCCGGCTCTGATGACAGCAAAACCAACTCCTTCGCGGCTTCGGCAAGCCTTTCTGCCGACGCTGATCCTGGTGGCCGTACTGGGCCTGATCGGCTTAGGCCTCTATCTGTTTACCAGCGAAGCCGTGCACTGGCCGTCCTTTTTTTCCATGATGGCCTTTTACTGCCTGATCTTCCTGGCGGGCGCTTATGCCGCCACCCTGAAACAGGGGGAGGGCACCGAGGGCTTCCTGCTGGCGGGCCGGCAGTTGCCGCTCTGGCTGGCCATCTTCACCATGAGCGCCACCTGGATCGGCGGAGGCTACATCAATGGCACGGCGGAATATACGGCCAGCAACGGCCTGGTGTGGGTGCAGGCGCCCTGGGGGTATGCCCTGAGCCTCATCATCGGCGGCCTGCTGTTTGCACGCCGCATGCGGCGTTACCGTTTCCAGACGATGCTCGACCCCCTCGAACAGCGTTTTGGAAAACGAGTGGCCGCTCTGCTCTTTCTGCCCGCGCTCTCGGGAGAGATATTCTGGACTGCGGCCATCCTGACGGCGCTGGGCACTACTTTCGGCACGATAGTGGGCCTGGATACACCTACGGCTATCATCCTGTCGGCTTTCATCACCATAGCCTATACCGCGCTGGGCGGGTTGTGGTCGGTAGCCCTTACCGATTTTATACAGCTCATCCTGTTGCTTGGCGGCCTGTTCCTCATCCTGCCCTTTGCCATGGAACAGGCCGGCGGCTGGGATGCCGCCTGGGCTGCCTACAGCCAGAAACACGGTGCTGCAGCCAGCCTCCTGCCCAGCCGCGAGGCGCTCGGCAGCTATTACTGGAACTGGTGGGACTATGCCATCTTCCTGACGCTGGGCGGCATACCCTGGCAGGTCTATTTCCAGCGCGTGCTGGCCTCCAAAGATGAAAGAACGGCCGTACGGCTGTCCATTTTCGCAGGCTTTATCTGCCTCGTCGCCGCCATACCGCCCGTACTGGCCGGCATTGCCGGCAGCGTTGCCGACTGGGCTGCGCTTGGCGTGCCTCCGCCACCCGATGCAGCCTCTACCCTGCCCTGGGTGATCCGCTATCTGACGCCGCCATGGGTAGGCCTGATCGGGCTGGGCGCTATAGCCGCAGCAGTCATGTCGTCGGCCGATTCTTCTATCCTTTCGGCTTCCTCCATGGCGGGGTGGAACGTGTACCGCCCTCTGGTGAAGCCGGATATCCGGCCCGCGAAACTGGCCTGGCTGATCCAGCGCATCGTCTGGATCGTAGGCATTGCCGCTACGCTCCTGGCGCTCAACATAGGCAGCGTGTACGAGTTGTGGTTCCTGTGCAGCGACTTCGTGTTCTGCCTGCTGCTGCCGCCTCTTGTCTGTGCCCTGTTCGACCCTAAAGCGAACACTTACGGAGCAATAGCGGGTTTTATCGTGGCCTTCACCCTGCGCTTCGGCGGAGGCGACCCCACCCTCGGGTTGCCCGTCCTGCTGCCCTATCCCATGGTAGAAGACGGCCTGGTGCTATTCCCTTTCCGCACCCTGGCCATGTTGTCGGGCCTTGCCGCTATAATGATCGTATCGAGGCTTACCCAGCGCTGGAACCCGGCAAAGCGACTGGAAGCCGCATCGTAGTGAGTTGATCAAAATCACCGGGAAAAGCCCGGCGCGGTAGCCTGAAATTGCGTAACTTGAATTTTCTAAAAGATTTTTTCACTTCCGGCCGCCAGGCTGCGCCTTTAAGCTGACGGCAACAAAACGGTTCCGGAATTGAAAGTGAAACAGGCAACTCCCAATTTTGGCGTGGCCCTGTCCGTACGGGGTAGTATTGTAGACGTGCGGTTCGACGGCCACCTTCCATCCATCAACACCCTGCTCCGCACAGGTAAGGACGGGCAGATCATCCTCGAAGTATACGCTCAACTCGACAAGCATAAGGTGCGCAGCATTGCGCTGACACCTACAGAAGGGCTCGCCCGTGGTATGCGTGTGGAAGACATGGGCGCCGCCCTGACAGCTCCTGTCGGACGGGGCGTACTTTCCCGTATGTTCGATGTTTTCGGACAGGCCATCGACCGGCTGGAACCGCCGGTGGATGTCCAATGGCGTTCGGTGCATAACGACCCGCCGCCGCTAGCCCGGCGTTCGGTCAAATCCGAAATTTTCGTCACCGGCATCAAGGCCATCGACGTGCTGATGCCGCTGGAAAGGGGTGGTAAGGCAGGCCTTTTCGGAGGTGCAGGCGTAGGCAAAACGGTACTGCTCACGGAAATGATCCACAACATGGCCGGGCAGCACCAGGGCATGAGCATTTTCTGCGGCATCGGCGAGCGCTGCCGGGAAGGCGAAGAGCTCTACCGCGACATGAAGGAAGCCGGCGTCCTGTCCAATATGGCTATGGTGTTCGGCCAGATGAACGAACCGCCGGGCAACCGGTTCCGCGTAGGCCATGCAGCGCTGACGATGGCCGAGTATTTTCGGGATGATGAACACCACGATGTGCTGCTGCTCATGGACAACGTCTACCGCTTCATCCAGGCAGGTATGGAAGTATCGGGGCTGATGGGGCAGATGCCATCGAGGCTGGGGTACCAGCCAACCATGAGCACCGAGCTGTCGAGGCTGGAAGAACGCATCGCGAACACGGACACCGGCGCCATCACCTCCATCCAGGCCGTTTACGTGCCTGCCGACGACCTGACCGACCCGGCAGCAGTGCACACCTTCTCGCACTTGTCGGCCTCCATCGTCCTTTCGCGTAAGCGCGCCAGTGAAGGGCTTTTCCCGGCTATCGACCCGCTGAATTCCAATTCCAAGATGTTGTCGCCGGGCATTGTCGGCGAGAGGCATTACAACCTGGCGCAGGAGATCCGCCGGACGCTGGCCCAGTATGAGGAGCTCAAGGATATTATCGCTATGCTCGGGTTGGAGCAGCTCTCGCCGGAAGACCGCAATACCGTGTTCCGCGCCCGCCGGCTTGAGCGTTTTCTGACCCAGCCTTTTTATACGACCGAACAGTTCAGCGGCATTCCAGGCAAGATCGTCAGCCTCGACGATGCGCTCGACGGCTGCGAAAGCATCCTGAATGACGCTTATAAAGATTATCCGGAGAGCGCCCTGTACATGATCGGCGTGGTTGAAGAGGCCCGGGAAAAGGCCGGGCAGCAAAAAGAAACAGCAAATGGACACGAGCATGTCGCTGATGCATCTTAAAGTGTTGCTGCCCCACCGCGTTTTCCTCGACAGCAGTGGGGTCAAACGCATAGTAGCTGAAACCCGTGAAGGGGCCTTCGGGCTTTTGCCCGCGCGGCTCGACTGCGTAGCGGCGCTGGCGCCGGGCATCCTTACCTATGAAACCGAAGCCGGCGGGGAGGCCCATATCGCGATCGATGAAGGGGTGCTGGTCAAGGTGGGCCGCGACGTTATCGTTTCGGTGCGCAACGCCATCGGCGAGGCCAGCCTGGAAAAGTTGAACGGGCTGATCGAGGAGGAATTCCTCAGCCTCGACGAGCAGGAAAAGAATATCCGTACAGTGCTGGCCAGGATGGAAAGCAGCCTGGTCCGCCAACTCTTAGCATACAGGCATGAATGAGGCACAAGAACCCAGAAAAACGGAAGGCCAGGAGGCCTTCAGCCGCGAGGTCGAACAAAAGGCGCAGCGAAAGCTGAAAGCGCAACGCCACGGCCCTCCACAGGTATGGCACGGGTTGGGTATGATGGGGCTGGTTGGGTGGTCGGTGGCCGTGCCTACACTGCTCGGTGCAGCATTGGGCCTGTGGCTCGACCGCCACTACCCCGGAGGCCGGTCCTGGACACTGGCCCTGCTGGCTGCCGGGCTGGCCCTCGGCTGCTGGAATGCCTGGCGGTGGGTAGCTAAAGAAGCAAAAGCCATAAGCGAAAACGACGACAATGGAAGCGATGAATGAAATGATACAGCTGTTACCGGCCCTGGCCGCTGGCCTGGTGCTGGGCGCCATATATTTTGGTGGCCTGTGGTGGACCGTTAACAAAGGAATGAAAACCAGCAGGGCGGGGCTTTGGTTTGCCGGCAGCCTGCTCATCAGGCTGGGGCTGGCCGGTGCAGGGTTTTACTACATCGCCGAAGGCGGGTGGAAACCCCTGCTGGTAAGCCTTCTCGGATTCCTGCTGGCGCGCCAGGCCGCTGTCTGGCTGGCCAAAACAAGCCCTAAAAAAGAAGTGCACTATGAGGATCAGCCCCGATGAACTCGTCTACTGGCAGCATGGCTTTTTCAAGCTGAACGCCACCATCGCTATGACGTGGCTGCTGATGCTGTTCCTGTCATTAGGCTCGTGGCTCATCACCCGGCGGCTTTCCAGGGAGATGCGCATCTCGCACTGGCAAAGCGTGCTGGAGATTATCGTACTGGGCATCAAAGCACAGATCGAAGAAGTGGGCCTGAAGCAGGCGGAACGGTATTTGCCCTTTCTGGGTACGCTGTTCCTGCTGCTCGCCACGGCCAACCTCTTCACCATCTTCCCCCTGTACGAACCACCGACGGGTTCGCTGTCGACGACGGCGGCATTTGCCGTCTGCGTTTTCGTGGCCGTTCCGCTTTACGGCATCAAAGAACGCGGCTTGTGGCGGTACCTGAAATCGTACCTGGAGCCCGTGTTCATCATGCTGCCCTTTAACATCATCAGCGAGCTGTCGCGCACCCTGGCCCTGGCCATACGCCTTTTCGGCAACATGATGAGCGGAGCGATGATACTGGCCATTCTTCTGGCCATCGCCCCAGTGATCTTCCCGATCCTCATGAGTGCTTTGGGCCTGCTCACGGGCATGGTGCAGGCTTATATCTTCAGCATCCTGGCCACGGTGTACATCGCAGCGGCAGCAAGGGGAGAGGTGGCGTGACATGCAGCTGATTGGCACACGGGCCTCTGGCCCGTTTTCCCGGTATGGTACACGGGCCAGAGGCCCGTTTTCCTGGTACGGCACACGGGCCTCTGGCCCGTTTTCCTGGTACGGCACACGGGCCTCTGGCCCGTTTTCCTGGTGAAAAGAACAGATTGCTAAAAACAAAACTAAAAAAATGGATACCACAACTTTGATTGCAGTGGCTTCGATCATTACTGCCGGCCTGACGACGAGCGTGGGCTGTATCGCGCCGGCACTAGGCGAAGGAAAGGCCGTTTCCTCGGCGCTCAATTCGCTGGCGCAGCAACCCGATGCCTCGCCGACCATTACGCGCACCTTATTCGTGGGGCTGGCCATGATCGAATCCATGGCCATTTATGCCTTTGTGGTCTCTATGATCCTGGTCTTTGCCAACCCGTTCTGGAACCATTTTATCGTCAAATAATCCTCTATGCTAATCGATTGGTTCACCTTTGTCGCTCAGGTTATCAACTTTCTGATCCTGGTCTGGTTGCTGAAACGCTTTCTCTACCACCCCATCCTGAACGCCATAGCGCAGCGGGAAGAGCGGATAGCAGCGCAGGCCCGCGAAGCAGCGGAGCGCAGTGCGGAGGCTGAAAAGGTGCGCAGCGAATTCCGGCAAAAGAGCGAAGCCCTCAACCAGGAGCGGGCAGCCCTGATCGGCAAGGCCAGCGAAGAGGCCCGGGCCGAAGGCCGCCGCCTGCTGGAAACAGCGCGCCAGGAATACAACAACCTGCGGAGCCGCCTGCAGGCCTCGCTGCGTGAAGAACAGGAAGGGCTCAGCCGCGATATCTCGGAAAAAGCCCGGCAGGAAGTCCTCGCCATAGCACGCCAGGCACTGGCCAGCCTGGCCGATACAAGCCTCGAAGAACAGATGGCACGCGCTTTCATCAGAAGGCTCAGTGAATTGGAAGGAGAGGAAAAAGAACGCCTGGCTTCAGCGTTTAAGCCCAATGGCCGGCCGGCAGTTGTGCGCAGCGCATTCAACCTGCCAGCGGCTCAAAAAGAGGCCATTGAAAAGGCCCTGAAGGACATCTTTGGCGCACCGGTACACGCACAGTTCGAGCTGCGCCCCGAGCTGTCAGGAGGTATCGAATTCAGTATGAACGGCTATAAAATTGCCTGGAGCATCGACGACTACCTGGGCGCCCTGGAGAAAAATATTTCAGAAATTCTGTCCAATAACGATAAGCCCCTTCCGGAGGATAGCCTGAAACCAGAAGCTCATGGAAAGAACGACTGACGGCCTCAAAGCTGCCCTCGATACGGCCTTCGCAGCTATGCAGGAGGGGCGTGAGTCACACACCCCACAACTGGCCCTGCGCGAAGTGGGGACCGTGATCAACGTCTCCAACGGCATCGCCAAGGTGTCGGGCCTGCCGGGAGTAGGGTATGAAGAACTCGTACAATTTCCCGGCGGCCTGCAGGGCATCGCTTTTAACATCGACGAAGAGGAAACAGGCGTAGTGCTGCTGGGCAATTACTGGAACCTCAATGCCGGCGACGAGGTGCTGCGCACCGGCAGGGTGATGGACGTGCCGGTGGGAGAAGGCCTCATTGGCCGCGTTTTGACCCCGCTTGGCCTGCCGCTCGACGGCAAAGGCCCTATCGCTTTTACCCGGCGCCTGCCCATCGAGCGCCCCGCACCCCACATCATGGACCGGCAGCCCGTAAGCGTGCCGCTTCAAACCGGGATCAAGGCCATCGATGCCCTTATCCCGATCGGGCGTGGGCAGCGTGAGCTGATACTCGGCGACCGCCAGACCGGCAAAACGGCCATCGCGCTGGATGCCATTCTCAACCAGAAAGGGGAAGATGTGATATGCGTCTATTGCGCCATCGGCCAAAGAGCATCTTCCGTGGCCAAAGTGGCCGCCCTGCTGGAGGAAAAAGGGGCCATGGAATATACGATCGTCATCGTTACGGAAGGCAACGACCCACCTGGGCTGGCCTATATCGCACCCTACGCCGCAACCAGCGTCGCCGAGTTCCTGATGGAGTCGGGCAGGGATGTGCTCATCGTATACGACGACCTCACACATCACGCCCGCGCCTACCGCGAGCTTTCGCTGCTGCTGCGCCGCCCCCCTGGCCGTGAAGCTTTCCCCGGCGACATCTTTTACATCCATTCGCGCCTGCTGGAAAGGGCCACTACGCTACGCCCGGAACTGGGTGGAGGCTCGCTGACCGCCCTGCCCATCATCGAAACGGAAGCGCAGAACATCTCCGCCTACATCCCCACCAACCTCATCTCGATCACCGACGGGCAGGCCTACCTCTCACCAAAATTGTTCGAGCTGGGCGTGCTGCCTGCCATCGACGTCGGCAAGTCCGTTTCCAGGGTTGGCGGCAAGGCGCAGCGGGCAGCATACCGGGCGGTGGCCGGCGACCTCAAGCTGGCCTATTCACAATTTGAAGAGCTGGAGTCTTTTGCCCGGTTCGGCACCCGGCTCGACACCCACACCCGGCAGGCCATAGACCACGGCCGCCGCATTCGCGCCTGCCTCAAACAACCTGAAGGGGAACCTATACCGGCCCACAAACAGATCATCGTGCTGCTGGCCCTTACCGGCGGCCTGCTCGACAGCATCCCGCTCGACAAGATGCGGGAAGCGGAACGGGCCCTGTTCGACGCAGCCGATACCTTGCCGGAAGCACTCCGCCGAAGCCTGGCCTCCACCGAACCGTTTGAAGAACAAAGCCGGAAAACGATCCTGGAAACAGCGGAAAGGGCACTGGTGCATTTACGCAACAGCAATGGATCATGAGCGAATCTTATGACAGTCTGCGCAAAAAAATTGAAGGCGCCGGCGCGCTCGAATCTGTCGTGCGCACGATGAAGGCGCTGGCCGCCTCCAGCATCGGCCAGTACGAACGCGCAACGGCATCGCTCACCGACTATTACCGGGCGGTGGAACTGGGGCTCTACGTCTGTTTCCGGCAGGCAGGGGCCATCGGTTTTCCCAACGGCAGCGGGCGGGTGCAAAGCGGCACGCTGGGCGCCGTCGTCTTCGGATCCGACCAGGGACTGGTTGGGCAGTTCAATGATGTGCTCGCCGATTTTGTGCAAAAAACGCTGAAGGCGCTGCCAGGTAAAAAGCGCATTTATGCGGTAGGAGAACGCATCCATAGCCAGCTGGCAGATGTCGGGTTGCCGGCTACCCGGCTCTACCCGGTGCCGAATTCCGTAAGGGCCATTACACCATTGGTCGGACAGATCCTTGTTGATGCCGAAGCACAGGCAGGTGATGGGGCCGCCGAAACCCTTTACCTCTTCCACCACCGCCCTACAGCCGGTGCGGCATACGAGCCGGTAAGCGAGCTGCTGCTGCCGCTGGATGAAAAGTGGCGGCAAAGCCTGGAAATGCAAAAATGGCCTACAAAAAACCTGCCCCAGGCCATCGGCAGCGTAGAAAAGGCCTTGCTGGCGCTCGTCCATGAATACCTGTTCTCAGCCCTGTTCCGGGCCTGCGCCGAATCGCTGGCCAGCGAAAATGCCAGCCGGCTGGCAGCCATGCAGCGCGCAGAGAAAAACATAGGAGAATTGCTGGAAGGCCTCACGCAATCGTACCACAGGCTCCGGCAGGACGCCATCGACGAAGAGCTGTTCGACCTGATCGCAGGGTTCGAAGCGCTGCGGAAAGGCAAATGATGGCCACTGGCCCGGCTTACCGGGTGCGATAAAGTTTAGGGTGCTGGAAAAAAGCCTGTACTTCCGGTTTTGCGCCGTATTTGTACGCCATATCTGTGCCCAGCTGTTTCATAAGGGCCAGCGATTTCTCTCCCGCATTGTCCAATGAGATATAACTGGCATGCTCGCCGCTGATGACATGGCTGGGGATGCGCGTGTAATCCAGCGGGAAGCCCGAATTCTGAGTCAGGGTGTGGAGGAAATAATCGCAGAATTCGCTTTGCCCGATCAGGCCCAGTTCGAACAGGTCTTTTACCCAATGCCGGAAGGAGCGCTCGCGCCGGGCAAGAGGTTCCTTTTTCATCCCGATGTTCAGGCTGGCGACGGACAGTATTCTCAGCTTCTGGAAAGCCTTTCCTTCCCCGACAAAATACCGCATCGCCTCGATAAGCCCGACCAGTGCCGGGTTGTTGGCCCATACCCCGCCGTCGACATATTGTGTATTGTTCTCTTCCCCGATCTGAGCCAGAGGGAAATAAGTAGGAGCGGCCGATGTTGCCAGTGCGATATCGATGTAGGGGATCTTATTATGGCGGTTCAGGTTGCCTTCCGAATGGTCGTACCTAAAAACCGCATAGGTGCCGTTGGTAAAATCGAAAGAAGGGATACACAACAGGCAATGGCTTTCCCCGAGCTTTTTATCACCAAAGATCTTTTGCAGCGCCGCTTTCAACGGGCCATCCGAATACTTGCCGCTCAGCAGGGTTTGCCTCAAAAAAGCGGCCTTACTATCGGGGTTAGGGAAAATGCCAGGGCCTTCGTCTTCGTAAAAACTACAGATCGTGGCCATAGGCACCCTCAATGACAGCCCCAGAGCGATAAGCCCACCTGTGGAAGTACCACAAATGAGGTCGAAATAATCGACGACCCGCGTTTCGGGCCCATGCTCCTGCTGTAACTTTTCCTCCAGCAGCCGGAGTATGGTTGCCGAATATAATCCCTTTATACCGCCGCCGTCGATGGCCAGTATCTTAAATTCTTTCATGAGCATATTGTTTAAAGCCAGGTTTCAGCCTGAAAGTCATTCCGCTTTGCTGGCAATTTCCAGTGCATTGTTCATTCCGGCGTAAAGGCTACGCAGCATAGTAAGCTGAAGGGCCTGCCACTCGTCAGGCGTAGCCGGCATATATGCCGACCTGTTGCCGCCCAGGGCCCGCCGGCAGGTCTCGTTCCAGGCGTTCAGGGCGCTGCGGGTTTCGCTCTCGTGAGCGATGTAGTTGCGCACCAGCCGCAATCGGTGGTAAGCCAGGAACAGCCAGGGGTATTTCTGAATAGAGGACCGTTCTTCGCGCTTATCAACGATAAGCCTGAAAGCCGCATCGACAAACATCCGGAAATCGGCCTCACTGCTCACTTTCCGGGTCATGGTTTCCCAGTCGTCGATGTGGGTGTTCTTTTCTTTGAGGGGTGGTTTCCCTTTATAAGCTGCCCTTTTGATCAATTCCGAATCCAGCCTTTGCCAATCCCGCCCGGACAGGTTGCCTCCATCGCTTTCGGAAATGAACTGCCATTGGGCCGTATCCTTGTCACCGCGCAGGCCACGGCTCTGGCGGCGCATCTTTTGCAGCCACATCTGCAGCAAAGGGGAAAAGAAGGCATCCTCTCGTTCTTTCATGACGCCGATATTTCTGAGCCGGGTAATAATGCGCTCGGGGTTGCGCATGTGGGCCAGGAAAGAGCCTGCGGTGGGGTTCCACCGCATCAGGGATTTACCCCATTCTGAGTCGCTGTCGGCAAGAACAGGCAGCAATTCCTGCAGGTCGATCCATTCCAGCAGCGCTGCAATAGCTTCCGCCAGTTCATCGTCGATCCGGTCGGGGCGGCACAGGCCGCTTTGGAAAAGCAGGTCCTGCTCCAGAAAATGCGTAATGATCTCTTCGACATCCTCGGGCAAAGCCGTCAGCCAGGGCCCCGAATACATATTATCGAGGATGTACTGAGCAGCCCGCTGCAAATGATAGGGATAACCACCGGTAAGGTGGAATAGCTGCTGTATCGTTTTCGGCAGGAAGGTGATATCCGTGCCACGGGTGGGGTATTCGATCGCCCTGCTGGTACTTTCGGCATCGAGGGGCCCGACCTCCAGCAGTGTAAGCTGCGCCCAGTATTCGCTGGGGCAGCGCTTTTCGAGTTCGTCGCGGGTGTAGCGGTCCGACAGGAGCAGGGCAATGCGGTTGTCGCGTATGTTTAAAAAATCCCGGAAAGAGGCCAGTACATTGCTGGGGTTATCGCACTTTTCGAACAGGAAATGAAGTTCGTCGATGAGGAAAAGGACGTAGTCTTTCTGCTGTCGTTCACAGGTTTCGGCCACCATGTTTATAAGGCTGGCCTCGTCGTTGCCGGAAACGGCAGGAGAAACGGCCTTACCGCTGCTCTCTTCCTGTACGCGATTGACCAGGTAGTTCCAGATATTGCCCGGTTCTTTACTGGACCATTGCTTTTCCAGGTTCACATATACCGGCAGGACGTGCGCCGGCGCCTGGTTTATGGCAAAATTCAGCAGTGACGTTTTGCCCATCTGGCGCGGCCCCTGCAGAAAAAAGGTGGACTGTGCCCTGTGCCGCCCCAGGCTGCGAATGATCCGGCTTATGAGGTAAGCCCGGCCATACAGCTCGGCGCCATGTACGTCTTCGGGCGAGAGTGCGCCTGTTGGGTAAGTAGGCCATATAGGCTCCCCGGAACCGACAAGCACGTTGACAGCGGTAGGATACGTCCGTTCGCCGGAAGTATCCCGGGCATATAACAGCAAAGGCAGGTCGAGGGGGATGTCACTGGAAAAACCGTCCTCGCGGAAGAATGTCCAGCGCTTATATTGCACATCGTTCGGTTGAAGGGCGCCACTCCAGATCTCTTTCTCGGTCGTTGGGTCCTTCAATACAACGTTTTCGATCTCTTGCCGAGAGGAGAAGGCCAGCAGGCAGGTGCCTTCCTGGTTGTTATCCATGCGGGGCCAGATCTGCTCTCCATACACGTCAATTTCCACCGGTATGCGCACAGCATCCCACCCTTTGTTGATGATGATCCAGTCGAGCAGGCGTTCTACCTCCCGGCAGGCTTCGGCAGGCAATTCCATGCGTGCCAGGAAGTTGACCTGGTCCAGCATGTCCTCAACCGGTGCTTTATCCGCATCATCGTCCATATTCATGGCCAGGGTGGAAAAGACCTCCATCAGGTTGGGGGCAAACGGCCGAAGCGTATCGGACACCTTCCGTATTTCGGCGGCGGATTCTCCTGACCTGATCTTTTCGCCAAGCCCGGACAGGCCTTGCATAAGGCCGTCCTTATCCTGCTGGAGCAGTGTTTCTGACAGGCGTTCCTTGTATGCCAACAGGTCACTGTTCTCTGGTTCTATCACCAGCCCTGATTCCACGTATTTAAATGCTGCGTTAAGCAGCCCGATCTTTTCAGCCGTCAGCGCAAGTTCTTTCCAGTTTTGAACCAAAAATCCAGGGGCCAGGAACTGGTCATTATCCCTGAGTAAGGTCTCGATCTCCGCCAACTCCTCTATCGCCCCTACCCTGTCGTTGAGCAGGTGCAGGGCCTGTACCAGGCATATACGTGCAATAAACTCCAGGCCAATGCTTTGCCCGACTTCGTGGTTCGACAGGTCGAGGGCGATCTTGGACTGCCGCTCCCGGTTGCGGGTTTCAACGATGGTTTCCATATAATTGACCGCCTTGTTGATCTCTCCTGCCGCAGTAAGGCTTTCGAATGCCGTACGGACCTGCAGCATGGATTTCACCTCCGCAGCGGGTTGTAGCTCCTTGGTATCGGGCTGTGCCAACTCCCGAAGGGCCTGCTTTACATCGTGGATATTGGGGTTTGGCAGGTTGAGCTGCGCCCAGGCCAGGGCAAGGATGAGGTCGTCACTGGGTTTATAGACCAGCCCTTTCAGGTCGTCCAAAGAGGTTGCCAGTTTTTCATTCAAACCATCCAGGCCGGGGTTATCCAAACATATCGCCGCGAGCAGGCCGGTCAGGCTTCGGGATTTGTCCCTTCCGTAATTCCGGTAGTACTGGATCGTTTTCACTGCCCCCTGTACGTCTTTCGTCTCCAGATGGGCAAGCGCCCAGTTGTAGGCCAGGCGCCAGGTCCACGATTGCATCTTTCTTTTGTCTCTGATGTCTTTTAACGCCAGTTGAGCCGTTTTTTTTGCTTTTGACAAGTTGCCGTCTTTCAGGTATGCGGCAGAAGCGTTAACCGCAATGCTGTATAAGTGCGTATTCCGATAGAGGGTGTAAAAATTATTGGCCGCTTCCGTGAATTTTCCATCTTCATAAGCCCGCAGGCCCGCATTAAACCTGGAGATAACATCTTCTTTCCAGCGGGGGCCGCCACCTGGATTGACCAGGAACAGGGGTTCCATCACCTTGCGGTTGATCTCGGGGATGCGCTCGGCCGTGAATTCCCCGCTGTCTTCCAGTATCTGCCTTACCTTTTCTATGTCGCCTTCTTCCAGGCCGGACAAGGCTTCCTGTGCGGCGGCCAGGCTGGGGTTCTCCAAAAACGCTTCTGCAGCGATCTGGATATTGCTCATTTTGAGCACTTCAATAACCGTTTTCTCGCTAGGCCCGCTTTTGGCGAGGGCCCGCGCCCGGGCTGCAGCCACAGGGGCATCACCTTTACCACTCAGCTCACGGGCCAGGGCCAGGGCCAGCCAATAGGTATATTCCTTAATGGAGTCGGACCCCACTTCCAGTACCTGCACCACCCGGTCCATTCTTTTCGTCGTCAGGTAAATATGCGCCAGGTTGATGCGCGAAATGGTGTCCAGAGGCCGCAGGTTTTCGGCCTGCTGCAGGATGGACCGGGCCTGCTGGTAGTTGCCGTCCTGGATCAAATGGCCGGCCAGGTGGGCCTTCAGGGTGTACAGGTCGGGGTATTGGTGTAAGATGGACTGCAGGATCTTGGACGCCTCTGAAGACGTAGCCCGATATGCCGCATCCAGAATGATGGCCACGTGTTGTTTATCGCGTTGGGAAAGCCGGCCGAGGTCCGGCTTGAAGGCTTTGGGCATTTTTTTGGGCCGCAGTATGCGGTTCAATATCTCGATCCGCTGACTGTTCATATCTTCCGGAAGGTCGTAGAGCAGGGGGTGGCTGATCTTTTTCGGGACGGAGGATTCTTCCTGAACGGTATCCGTTTCCGCCGGTTCGCCATTGCCGCCGAGGGCTTTGAGCGCTTTCCAAAGCTGAGGGCTGGAGCGGTATTCGGTCTCTGCACAGGAAGTCAGGGCAAAAAGTGCTCCCTCAAAATCTCCGAGGCGGGACTGGGCGCTGGCCAGGTTCCACCAGGCGGAACCCGATATCTTGTGGCCGGCCTGTACGGCGCCCATCAGCAGGTCGCGCGCCACTTCATATTCACCATTGAAGATCCTGGCGCCGGCCACGGCTATATCCAGCAGCCAGGCCCCGGGGTGTGCGCTCTGCAACCTCAGCAGATGATCCAGCGCCCGGTTGTATTCCCCATCTGCGATGGATTCCAATGCCAGGGAGTACTGCTCCATCTCAACAGCTGTCAGGAACTGAGAAAGCGCCGGGCTGCGCTCAGGCCGCTTTGGCGCCAGCATCTGGATGATGCTTTCCCGTATCTCGGCCGGTATTTCGGCAGCTTCGGAAAGAACCGTTTTTTGCTCTGCAGCAGGCTGTGGGATATGCTGTGCCGGCGCGGCCTGTAAAGCCAGGTGCTCCTGAAGCAGCGCGGGGTTGCGCCCGGCGGCGCTCTTCAGAAACTCCAAAGCCGTTTGTTCCTTGCCTAACAATGCCGACAGGCAGGCGATAACCATTTCGCCGGCCCCGTTTCTTATTGCTTTTGCATTGGGGTTAACGCTTTTCGCCCATTGTTGCAGAAGGTTCAAGGCTTCCCCCAGATTCTTCAGCCGGTAGTGGGTGTATGCGAAGTTCCAGAGAAGTTTTTCCGTCAAAGGCTGAAAGCTGTGTAGCTGGGAAAGCAGCTTCAAAGCATACTCATACCTCTCCAGGGCGATGGCAATGTTGGCGACATTGCCCATCGCGAACACCGGCCATTGTTTCCATTCTTCATTTAATGCCAGGGCGGCAAATGCCTTTAGCGATTCCTCATACTTATTCTGGACGTACAAGGCATAAGCCGCTTCAAACTGAGCCCAGGCGGCATCTCCGATCTCCTGGGGCCGCTTTTTCTTTATCAGCCCTTCGGGTACAAATAATACTTCTATGATATCTGCAGCTCTAGCCTGCAGTGTTCTCTGTGCATTTTCTCCATCGAAAGCGTTCATATACTAACTTGTGGGGCTTATGATAATATAGTGTTAGGGTAGAAAGATATAAAAATAATGAATATTCTAATAATCACGCCACCATCAGCCGGCCGGCGGCCGCCACTTACTTCACCCGAAACTTCCTGATCATCACCGCCCCACTCTCATCCAGGTTAGAACTCAGAATGATGATCTGTTCTTTCACGCCGTCATCGACCGAAACGGCCACGGTATTGGGGGAAATGGCGCCCAGGTCTTCGGCGTGCAGAATGAGGAAGTTGTCATTCTCTTCGAGAGTAACGGGTATGGCCATCTTGTTCTTGGACACGCGGAAGTTGTGCAGAATGCGCTGGCCGTTTAAGAAGAGGGTGACGATATCGCCATCGACGGTGCCATTATCCCACACTTTGATCTTGATCTTCTCGTTCTCCACTTCCAGCACCCGCGCTATTTTGATCTTGCGTTTGCTCTCCATTTCGTAGGGCTCCTGGACGATGGCCTGTGCCCGGGCAGTTGAACGATGCAGGATGGGTTTTTCCAGGTAGATGGTACCGCTGGCGCAGGCGCCCGTCTCCATATCCCGCCCTTCTATGAAACCGCTCCACTCGCCTTCCAGCACGACGCGGTTAGCTTCGCGCCGGTAGTTGAGCGCCCCCGATTTGATGCACCATGGCCAGTTGGGGTCGGTTTTGCTGGACACTTCCAGCTCTTTGAAGGAAAAGTGTCGGAAGAGGGAATCGTAGCGCCATTCCAGGCTGTGGTATGCGCTGCCGCCGTTGTCTTCAGAGACGATATAGGACTGCCCTTTGGCGCGGGGCTGCAGGTCCATCTCGAAATAAAAGCCGTAGTCGCGGTCGGACTGCGAAAGCGAACCCGTCCATTTGCCTGTGAAGGTAAGCGGGAGTTCCTCATCGTTCTTTTCGATTGAGGCAGTGCGTTTGCGCAGCACCATCTGGCCGGGCGTGCAGCCTTCCGATTTCCAGGCCCCTTCCAGGTGGGCCATCGTGGCCGTCTGCCGGAAGCGAAGGCTGGCGTATTTGAGGCACCATTTGGGCGTTTTGGGCTCCAGTTGCCTGACTTCCTGAAGGGTGAGCTCCTTACCGTCCCAAAAGCCGGTGAACTGAAAGCGGGCCGTATTGGCGCCGTCGGGCGTCCGGGATAAGGCTTCCCCGTTCACGGCCTGGCCGTCTACCTGGAGGTCAACCTGGTAATAGAAAGTATCCTTTTTGCCATCCTGGGTGATGTACCCCTCCCAATGCCCGTCGATAGGTTGCCCGGAGGAAGAAAGTGCCAGCAGAATGGCGGCGATAATGGAAAATATATATTTCATCGTTTAAAATGATAAGCTTAAACTAAGCAATGTTCAATTAACAATCACCGGAACGCTCCGTACCACCCTGCCCCCAGCAGGGCCGTCTTCTGGTTCAGGATGAGGGTGACCGGCGCCGCTCTAACCAATGAGGCCAGGCGGCCAACGACGAAGAACTGCTCATTGAAAATATCACAGTATGCTTCATTCCATATTTTCGGTACGATACCGCCGCCGATGTAAATGCCGCCGGTAGCTTTAAATTTCATGACCAGGTTCGCCGCTTCCCATGCCAGGTAGCGGAAAAAAAGCTGAAGGGCCCGTTGGCTGATCGCGTTGCCGGCCTCTGCCGCACGGCTGATGGCCGGCGCTTCAATATGTTCAAGCGACGCCGGCACTTCCATTCGCTCCACATCCTTCAGGAAACGGAATATATTGGTAATGCCCATGCCCGAGACTACCCTTTCCCAGCTGACATGGCCGTACTGTTCTGCAAGGTAAGTAAACAAGCGCCAATCGAGCTCGTCGCGAGGGGCAAAATGGGCATGCCCTCCTTCCGTGGCGAAGGGCCGGTACGCCTCCCCATCCCAGAATAGCCCTCCTTCTCCCAGGCCCGTACCCGGAGAAATAACGGCGCTGTTACCCGGTTCAGCTATCTCCCCTGGGTGAATGACTTTGACATCCTCCTCCTGCAAGGCCGCCAGCCCGTAACAATTGGCTTCCAGGTCGTTGATCAGAGAAACGGACTCCATGCCCAACGCCTGGCGAAGGGCATGGCTGTCGATGTCCCAGGGAAGGTTGGTACCCTGCGCCCTTCCCTGTTTTACCGGCCCGGCGAAGGAAATAGACATCCGCTTCGGCAGGGTGCTTCCCTTGCAAAAATCGCGGGCCATATCGATCAGGGAGTCCCATTGTGAAGAGGCGTAACGGTGCTCTTCTTTCAGTACCGGCAGGCCATCCTCCAAAACGAAGAGCGCCATGTCGGCCTTGGTGCCTCCGACATCGGTGGCAAGCAGGGAAACCCCCTCCGGAAGAGGGTCCTTTTGTGGAAAAGTAATCGGGATGAGGGTACGCTTCATCTTTTTGGGTTTTTGTTTTGCTGAATGATCCAATTAATGGCCAAAGGCCCGCCCCTCAAAAATAGGGAGACAAAATGGAGTATAAAATGATTGGGGCCTAAACATCAGTGCACCTGATCACTTACTTAAGAGCTTCAGGGTTTACAAAAACCTGCTGATAATGATCATCCAAAACACTGAGAATTGTCATCTCCCCTGCCTGATATCTATAATATATTAGGATCAAAAGAAAGGCTAAAGCATAGCTAACCACACTGGAAAAAAAGATTTGATATGAAGATATCCATCAATGCTCCCTTTCAAGTAAACGATAGCCTACAAGGGGTAATCGATGAAAAAGTAGGTAAGTTGACAAGCTTTTTCGAGCGCATCACTGAAACCGAAGTTTTCCTAAAGATCGGAGACAAGCGCCACCGCCACCGCGAGCAGATCGTGGAATTGCGCATCTCCGTACCGGGGCAAACGATATTTGCCGAACACAGGAGTGATACGGTAGAGAAAGCGCTGGCCGAAGCAGCTGAAAAGGCACGAAGACAACTATTGAAGTACAAAGCCCAGCTGCAAGACCTGCACTGATGTCAACACCGGATTGGTTTTTTGCCGGGCATTTTTCCTTCCTCTTTCTGTAACGGCGCCCGGCTGACAAAACGATCGGCCAACAACGCAATTGTGCCCTGCTACCCGCGGGGCACAGTTGTTTTGATAAGCCCTGGCCTTGTCCTCCCCCCTTTAACCCTTTAACCCTTTAACCTTTACCCTTTACCCTTTAACCCTTTACCTACACCCCCCTGAACGCCGCCTTCCGCTTTTCGATAAATGCCGCGGCGCCCTCCTTAAAATCCTCGGTGCCTGTTGTATGGCCGAACTCCGCCACTTCGCGGGCAAAGCCATCTTCGTCGTGCCGGAAATAGGCATTGACGGTTTCGATGGCCTTTGCTATGGCTATGGGCCCTTTGGCCGCTATCTTTTCGATCAGTGCCCTGGCCTTGCCCATCAGTTCGCCCTGGGGCAAAACGTGGTTCACCAGGCCCAGCCGCAAAGCATCCTGGGCATCGAGCATGTCACCGGTCAGGAGGAGCTCCATGGCCTTGCCTTTGCCGATGTACTGTATCAGGCGCTGCGTGCCGCCATAGCCCGGGATAATGCCGAGGTTGACTTCCGGCTGGCCAAAGCGCGCGTTTTCCGATGCGACGCGCAGATGGCAGGCCATGGCCAGCTCACAGCCGCCGCCCAGTGCGAAACCGTTGACGGCGGCCACTACCGGGCGTGGGAAAGCTTCGATGGCCGCAAACACATCCTGGCCGAACTGCGACATCTCGCGGCCCTGGCCGGAGCTCAGGCCCAGAAATTCTTTGATATCGGCGCCGGCCACAAAGGCTTTATCACCGGCGCCGGTAAGGATGACGCCTTTAAATGCCGGCCGGCCGGGAGCGTCTTGCCGGAAGAAAAACCCCAGCTCACGCATGGTCTGCATGTTCAGCGCATTCAGAGCTTTTTCCCGGTTTATGGTAATAGTGATAATGCCGTTCTCTTCCTGGACGATCAGGTTCTCGTATTGCATAACGCTGGCGGGTTGTTTTGGTAAAATGCGAAAATGCACAAATTATTCCATTTAGCAGTATTCAAAAAACAACTGGCCGCTCTGCATATCGGTGATCAGGCTTGCCCTCCGGCCATTCCATTGGTTTCCGGCCTTCACCTGATCACCGAAACCGGCATCGTATTTTTTGAGGATTCCTTACGCATTCCCGCATTCCCCTTATCCTACCCCTTCATCGCATCCATATCCTGGCGGTTCATCACGCTGGCCTGGTGGTTGATGGATTCCTGGTGGATGGCCTTGAGCACGACGGTGACGAACTCTTCGCTCAGGCCCTTGATCCGGCCTTTGATGATGGCCCGTTCCAGGATCTCGCTCCAGCGGCTGGCCTGAAGGATAGAGATGTTATTCCGCTTCTTGTATTCACCGATGCGTTCGGCCAGTTTCATGCGCTGGCTGTACAGGTTGAGCAATTCTTCGTCGAGCTCGTCGATCTCATGGCGAAGGTGCTCCAGGTTTTCCAGGAACTCCATATTGTCGGTGGTAGCGTTGCGAAAGACGACCTGATCCATCATCTCTTTGTACTGCGCCGGGGTGATCTGCTGTTCAGCATCGCTCCAGGCCTCGTCCGGATGGGGGTGCACTTCGGTCATCAGGCCGTTGAAGTTGAGGTCCATCGCTTTCTGGGCCACGGCCTGCAGAATATCGCGGCGGCCACAGATGTGGCTGTTGTCGCAGAGGATGGGCAGGTCGGGAAACTGGCGCTTGAGGTCGATGGGTATCTGCCAGCGCGGCACATTGCGGTACTTGGTATCGCCGTGGTAGGAAAACCCGCGGTGTATGGCGGCAATGCGCGTGATGCCGGCCTTATAGAGCCGCTCTATAGCGCCGATCCAAAGCTTGAGGTCGGGGTTGATGGGGTTTTTTACCAAAACGGGAATATCCACGCCTTTTACCGCATCGGCGATCTCCTGTACGGAGAAGGGGTTAACCGTCGTCCGGGCGCCGATCCACAATACGTCGATGCCGTATTTCAGCGCTTCAAAGACGTGCTGGGTATTGGCCACTTCCGTTGTGACCTTAAGCCCCGTTTCGTCTTTGACGTGGCGCAGCCACTTCAGCCCTTCCGTACCTACACCTTCGAAAGCATTGGGCCTGGTGCGGGGTTTCCAGATGCCTGCGCGAAAGAGGTCGACGTCCTGTTGCGCCAGCTCGCGGGCGGTGAGTATTACCTGGGCCTCCGTTTCTGCGCTGCAGGGCCCTGCGATGATCAGCGGCTTGTTGGCCGGCATGTCATCCAGTATCGGCCGAAATGTCATTTCCATGATTATACCTTTTAGTGGTTTAAGACAATATTCTTCTGATCTGATTGGCTTCCTGTATCAGCCGGTAAAAGGCGTCGAAATCCTGCTTGATGAGCAGGCTGCGAAAACGCGCCAGCTGGTTGATATGCTCGTCGAGCACGTCGAGCACGTTATCCCGGTTCTGTCTGAAAATGGGCACCCACATATCAGGTGAGCTTTTGGCCAGCCTGACAGTGGAGTCAAAACCACCGCTGGCCAGTTCGAAGATACGGCTTTCGTCCTGCTCCTTGGCCAGAACCGTGAGGGCCAGGGCAAAGGAACTGATATGGGAAATGTGCGATACGTAAGCCGTATGTACATCGTGGAGCATGCTGTCGAGGTACACCAGCCGCATGGGAATGGAAGTGTACATGCGCTCCACCAGTTCCAACGCATCGGCATCGCTGTCTTCCACATCGATCAGCACGGTGCATTTCCGGTCGAACAGGTTGGGGATGGCCGCCTCCGGCCCGCTGTATTCGGTGCCCGCCATGGGGTGGGTGGCCACGTACCTGCCCCTGCGGGGGTGTTCCTTCACGGTTTGTATCAGGCGCATCTTGGCCGATCCCACATCGATCACCACCTGCTGCCCTACCTGATCCAGCACGCGGGGCAGCAGTTCCAGCATAACATCCACCGGCGTAGCGACGACAACAAGGCTTGCCGAGGCAACAGCCTCTTCCAAAGGGGCCGCTTCGTCGATCAGCCGCCGGCGGATGGCCTTGTCAAGGTTGCTCTCGCTGGTGTCCACGCCTATGATGCGCCCGGCAAAGCCGTTCTCTTTCAGCGTAATGGCCAACGAGCCGCCAATAAGGCCGATACCGATTATAGCTACATTCATATTAATTGTAAATTAGCTACCCTTCGAATCGCTTCCTCATAAAGCACCCCGTCACTGCAAAGAGAAATGCGGATATAGGGATCGCCTGCCGAACCGAAGATGCCGCCGGGGGTCAGGAAAACATTCGCTCCGTAGAGCACCTCATCCGACAGTTCGTAACCGCTGGCGTATCGAAGCGGTACTTTGGCCCAAACGAACATACCTACCTGCCCGGGGTCGTAGGAGCAGCCCAGCGTATCGAGTAGCTGGAAAACCGTATCACGGCGTTCTGCGTAAACGGCGTTGAGGCTGCCGTACCATTCCGGAGGGCTCTGCAGCGCCCTGACGGCAGCCATTTGCAGGGGCCTGAACATGCCCGAATCCATATTGCTCTTAAAGCGGAGCACCACCTGCAGATAGTCGCGCCGGCCGGCCAACATGCCGATGCGCCAGCCGGCCATGTTGTGGGCCTTGCTCAGGGAATTGAGCTCCAGGGCTACGCCCGCTGCGCCGGGTACGCTGAGTATGCTGTGCAGTTGGTTGTTGAGGATAAAAGCGTAAGGGTTATCGTTGACCACCAGTATGCGGTGCCGCTGAGCAAAGGCCACCAGCTCTCTGAAAAAATCAGGCCCGGCATTAGCGCCCGTCGGCATGTTCGGATAGTTCACCCAAAGGATCTTTACACGGCTGAGATCCTGCCGGCCAAGCGCTTCCAGATCGGGCAACCAGCCGCGTTCTTCCTCCAGCATATATTCCCTGACAGTCGCGCCGGCCAGGTTCGACACCGCGCGGTAGGCCGGGTAGCCGGGGTTGGGCACCAGCACTTCGTCGCCGGGCTCCAGGAAAGACATGGCGATGTGCATCAGGCCCTCCTTGGAGCCGATCAGCGGCAATACCTCCCCTTCCGGGTCGAGGCCGACGCCAAACCATTGCTCATACCATCGGGCGAAAGCCTGGCGGAGCTCCGGAATGCCGTTATAGCTCTGATAGCCGTGTACATCGTTGAACAACGCGTTATTCGTCAACGCTTCAACCACCTCGCTGGCCGGCGGCAGGTCGGGGCTGCCGATGCCGAGGTTGAGTACGGGCTTGCCTTCCGCCCGCATGCGGGCGATCTCCCTGAGCTTCTGGGAAAAATAATACTCCTGCACATCTCCCAACCTGCCGGCGGGTTTGATGATGAGGCTGTTTTCGGCCGCTGCTTTTTTTGTCATTGCCTTTGTTTTTTTTCTTTTTCACCTCAGTACCTGATACCCTATACCCTGCACCTAACCATCATAATGCTGCCCCTTGGCATACATCCCCAGTACGCGCAGGCCACGGGTCAGCGGGCGGATTGCCTCGATGGCCTGCCGGTAACCCACCTCGCCTTCCATGACGAAGTCCAGAAAGAACAGATACTCCCAGGGATGGCCGATAATTGGGGCCGACTGTATTTTGGTCAGGTTGGCGTTGTAGGCCGCAAGTACGGCCAGAACCTTGTAAAGGCTGCCCACCTGATGGTCGACCGCAAAGCTCAGGGACACTTTTTCCACCTCTTTTTCGATGGGCGTGGGCTGGCCCTGCCGGAGTAACAGAAAACGCGTATGGTTCTTTTTGTCGGTCTCTATACCCTCTGCCAGCACTTCCATACCGTAGATATCGGCGGCAAGCATGCTGGCGATGGCCCCGATGCCTTCCAGTTCCTTCTCCCGGATATTGCGCGCACTCAGCGCGGTATCGGCCGTTTCCACCAACTGAATATGAGGATAGCGGGAGAAGAACTCCCGGCACTGAGCAATAGCGATGGGATGGGAATGCACTTCGCGAAGGTTCTCGATGCGCTGCCCCGGCAGGGCCATCAGGTTCTGCTTGATGCGCAGGTACACCTCGCCTGTGATGGACAACCTGGATTCGTGGAGCAATTTGTAGTTGTGCATCAGGCTTCCGGCCAGCGTATTTTCGATGGCCATCAGGCCCACGTCGGCCTGTTCCTGTTGTTCTACCATACGCACGAGGTCTTCAAAAGTATGGGCCGGCACGATGTCGATGGGCGTCTCTCCGAAACAATAGCGGGCAGCGATCTCGTGGAAGGCCCCGGCATAACCCTGAATGCTGACGCGCATCGGGCTTGCAGGCTGCGAAGCGCTTGTACTTTGATCTGTTCCTGTCTGGATCATAATGCTGTTGGTTAAAAAAAAGCCCCGCAAGTGCGGGGCTTTTTCTGTTTATTATTCCTTTTTATTGAATATCAGAAGTTTAGCCCCTTTATGGTGAACCATAAAAAAAGTAAAAAAAGAAAAAGTGATTTTTGTTCTTAAACTGGTTAGGGATCATCCGTTTTGGATTTAAGAGCTTGTTTGGCAAAAAAAAAGCCCCGTTTCAGCGGAGCTTCTAAATTTTATCTTGTAGTCAATTGGACAAAACTCAGCAGCCCCTCATGGTTTCCCATAAAAGTAAAAGCTGAAAAAATAACGATTATCCAATTGAACTTTCATATCAATGCCGTTAGAACGGTACAAACGTAAAGATTAATTTCCTGCGGCGCAACTTCCGGAAATGTTTTTTTCAAAAACGTTAACATTTCCATGAAAATGCAGGCATTTCACTTAAAAATATGCAATACCATCTGGTTTTTCTTAAAAAAGGCTAAGCTGACGTAACTTTAACTGCAACTTGCCGTATATTGAAGCAAAGCGGTTCATTCACGCTCCAGAAAAAACTAGACCCGAAAAAGGCCCCGCAAGTAATAACAAATATGCACAACATGGAGATCATCGTATCCGGCCTCATGAGGCCGTTTCCCGTGACCCTTCACGAGAACCAATCCGCTGGTTACGCCAAATCCTTCCTCGAACGTTATTTCCTGCCAATGCTTCCCGTTGTCGGCCCCCAAAATGAGTTAATGGGGCTTGTGGCAGCAGGTGCGTTAAAAGACGCCCCGGCTCACCGGCCCATAGCCGAATTCATGGAACGGGATGTAATCACCGTGCCCGAACATCAGGGCGTGCATATCGCTGCCCGCATCATGTCGAACTACGGCACGCCTGAGCTTATCGTGACCAATAGATACAAGGCGCCCGTAGGGTTTATCACTGCGCTGAACCTGCTGAAACTGATCAGTGAACCCGTTTTTGCCTCCGCCCTGCAACAACCGCCTACCCTTAAGAGCTTGTTTGGAGGCCGCTTGTGGAGATAAAAAGTGTCATTTTTTTGAAAAGACAAGGCGCTTTTTGATGTTCGTACCCTGAGGTACGGACGAAAAGAGCAACGCAGTAGCCTCAAAAAAGGGACGTATTTTAGCACAAAGGGTGGCCTCCCAACAAGCTCTAAGAGCAAAGACTGAGATTTCGCTTTCCCGGTTAACAGTTGCGGCTCCGCCACTACGGCATTACGCCCACGGGCGAAACCCGTGGCTTTCATATTAACGCCCTTTGGGCGAGATGGAAGGCTCCGCCACTGCGGCTTTTAATGGCCAGGTTATTATGTTCG
This sequence comes from Lewinellaceae bacterium, assembly GCA_020636255.1. Lineage (GTDB taxonomy): Bacteria > Bacteroidota > Bacteroidia > Chitinophagales > Saprospiraceae > JACJYE01. The sequence goes on along the minus strand of JACJYE010000011.1, from coordinate 189,725 downwards.
TCGCGTAATTCAAAATTTTCATTCGTATAATCTCCCGTTAAAAAAAATTATCCTCCTGCTTTGGGGTTTCGCCAAAAAACTTTTAGATTTGAGTATGTTCAAACATACCGGACTGCCCAATAAGGTCGACCCCAGCAGCAAGGTACCCCTGCACAATCAGGTAGAACAGTTACTTCGTACGTTGATCGAGGAGCCCCGCTATCAGAACGGTGAATTCCTGCCAAAGGAAGTGGACCTGGCGAATCACCTGGGCATTGCGCGGAATACAGTGCGCCATGCCATCAGCAAACTGGTGAACGAAGGCTTGCTCATCCGGAAGAAAGGCGTAGGTACACAGGTGGCTTCCCGAAAAGTGTCGACCAGGCTTGACAGCTGGTTTAGCTTTTCCCGGGAAATGCAGGCGAAAGGGATCGAGGTCGTCAACTTCGAACTGGATCTTGCAGCGCTACCGGCCAGCGACGAGGTAGCGGAGGCACTGCACCTCCAGCCGGGCACCAGAGTATTGCAATTGTCACGACTGCGGGGCACGCGCAAAGGGCCTATGCTCCTTTCCATTTCCTGGTTCCATCCACGCCTGGGGCTAAATGGCCAGGAGGATTTCAACAAGCCCCTGTACCAACTACTGGAAGAGCAATGCAGCGTCCACCCTTCCATCTCGCGGGAAGAGATCAGCGCTATTGCAGCCGAGGAAGCCCTGGCGGCCAAGCTGCAGGTGGAAACCGGAGCGCCGGTGCTGTTCCGCAACCGCCTGGTCTTCGATTCCGATGGCAGGGCCATCGAATACAATAAAGTCTACTACCAGGGAGAAGGCATTACCTACTCCATCGATATAGAGCGGAAATAAACATAAAATGCGATTATGAGAGGGTTTCTACATGCCCTTGCCGTGCTCGCCTTTCTGGGCGGCTGGGCAAGCCAGGGGTTTGGGCAGTCCCGCACCATTACCGGACGGGTTACCGACCGGGCCGACAATGCTCCGCTACCCGGAGTTAACATCCAGATCAAAGACAGCACGACGGGCACCATCACCGACGTCGATGGGGCTTATGAGCTACGGGTGCCCGGCCCCGAAACCGTGCTGGCCTTCAGCTTCGTCGGGTACACCACGCAGGAAATAACGGTTGGCGCCCAGAATACGATTGACGTAGCCCTCGCTCAGGAAGCCGAACTGCTCGACGATATCGTCATCATCGCTTACGGCCAGGTAAAAAAGAGCGACCTGACCGGGGCCGTGTCTTCTGTTTCGGGAGAGGACCTGCTGCGCACGGCGCCGGTATCTCTCGACCAGGCCCTGCAGGGCAGAGCGGCCGGCGTACAGGTTACCCAGGTCAGCGGGCGCCCGGGAGGCGAGACCTCCATTCGCATCCGGGGCAGTAGCTCTATCAATGCCGGCAACGAGCCGCTCTACGTCGTCGACGGCATGCTGATCACCAGCGACAACAGCCAGACCAATGCCGGCGGCATCGCCGGCAGCAACCTCAACGGCCTGGCAGCCATCAACCCCAGCGATATCGAGTCGATCGAGATCCTCAAAGATGCTTCGGCCACTGCCATGTACGGCTCACGTGGCGCCAACGGCGTGGTGCTGATCACGACGAAGCGCGGCAAGGCCGGCCGTTCGGCCGTCTCCTTCGACGCCTATTACGGCCTTCAGGAGGTGCAGCAGCAGCTGGAAATGCTCAACGGTGAGGAATTCGCCAACTACATCAACGCCTACAACAAGGACGCCGGATTTCCCGTCGACCCGCGCTACCTCATCCCCGATAAGATCGGCGAGGGTACCGACTGGCAGGAGGCCATCTTCCGGCGGGCGCCCATGCAGAGCTATCAGCTGAGTTTCACCGGTGGCAGCCCCCAGACCCAGTACGCCATCAGCGGAGGGTATTACCTCCAGGACGGCATCATCCTCAATTCCAATTTCGAACGCTATAACCTGCGCACCAACCTCGACCAGGAGGTCAGCAAGCGGTTGAAGGTAGGCGCCAGCATCAGCCTGAGCCATATCAATTCCAAAGGCGTACTGACCGGAGCACTCAGCTCGGGAACAGGCGTGCTGCTGCCCGGCGCAACGGTTTCCGCGCTGCTCTTCCCCCCCACCCTGCCCGTTCTCGATGATTCGGAACCCGGTGGTTATACCTTCGAAGACGACCGCGGCCGCAACATCGGCAACCCCGTGGCCGATGCGGCTGAAACGGACAACATCTCCAAGAACTCGCGCGCGATTGCCAGCGCCTACGGCACGCTCATCCTGATGGAAGGCCTGAAGCTCAAGGCCAGCGTGGGCATCGACGCTTTTTCCGTTAAGGAGAACCGCTTTGTGCCCAACTTCCTGAAGCGGACGGAGGCCAACAACGGCGATGCCGTCGTAGCTACGGTCGACGGTTACACCTGGCTGGCGGAATACACGCTGAACTACAACCGCAGGATCAACGAAAAACACCTCATCGACGCCCTGGCCGGCACCACCTTCCAGGGGTTCCAGTCGGAACGGCTCTTCGCTTTCGCGCTCGACTTCCCCGACAACCGCACGGGGTACCACAACCTGGGTAATGCCCTCAACCCTCAGCCCCCTGCGAACGGGGAAGTGAGCTGGGGCATCATCTCCTACCTGGGCCGCATCAACTACACGCTGGACGACAAATACCTGCTGACGCTGACCGGCCGCCTGGACGGCGCCTCCAAATTCGGCGTCGACAGCAAATACGGCTTTTTCCCTTCCGGCTCGCTGGCCTGGAAGCTCCACCAGGAGCCCTTCATCGAAGCGCTAGGCCTGTTCACCAGCCTCAAGGCGCGGCTGAGCTATGGCGTCATCGGCAACCAGGATATCGCCCCCTATGGCTCGCTGGCAACGGTGGGGCCGCTGGGCCAGGGCGTGTTTAACAATAACGAACCCTACCTCGGGCAGGAGCCGCTGCGTTACCCCAACCCAGGCCTGAAGTGGGAGCGCACCAATCAAATGGACGCCGGTATCGACGCCGAGTTCATCGATGGGCGCATCAGCTTTACCGCCGATTATTACCTCAAAAAAACAACGGACCTGCTGCTGTACGCTCCGCTGCCTTCCACTACCGGCTTTTCATCCTACCTCGCCAATATCGGCGGGCTGAAGAACCAGGGCTTCGAAGCAGCTGTCAGCTCCCGCAATACCACCGGCGCCTTTGACTGGCAAAGCGCCCTCAACTTCTCCGTCAACCGGAATGAGATCACCGCGTTGTCCAGCGAAAACGATATCCCCGTTCCGGGTGTGCTGCTCGTTCCCGCCGGGTGGAGCATACTGCGTGTCGGCCAACCGCTGGGCACCTTCTTCGGGCTGCAGTCCGACGGCATCTTCCAAACCGACGAAGAGGCCCAGTCCAGCCCGGTGCTGAAGAACCAGAACGCCAAGGCCGGCGACCGGAAATACAGGGACATCAACGGCCGCGATGCGCAGGGCAGGCTCACCGGCCAGCCCGACGGCATCATCAACGAGGCCGACCGCACCATCATCGGCAACGCCAACCCCGACTTCAGCTGGGGCCTGACGAACAAGTTTTCCTACAAAGGCATCGACCTGTCCATTTTCATCCAGGGCGTGCACGGCAACGATATTGTCAACGCCTACCTGTTCGAGATCGGAACGCTGGCCGGCGAAACCAATGTGCTGAAAGAATACTGGGAGAACCGCTGGACGCCGGAGAACCCCTCCGGCCAATACACCAAGGTAAACCCCAGCGACCGCAATACCTTTAGCGACGCTCAGGTGGAGGACGGCTCTTTTATCCGCATCAAGAACGTCACGCTGGGTTACAGCCTGCCTTCAGCATGGCTCACGCGCGCCCGTATGAGTAGCGCCCGGTTATACCTCAGCGCTAATAACGTACTCACGTTTACCGACTACCGCGGTTACGACCCCGAGATCAACGCCTTCGGGCAAAACAGCCTCCTGCAAGGCATCGATTACGGCGGATACCCTCTGGCCCGTATGGTTATTGCCGGGGTTCAGCTGGGGTTTTAATAAACCTCTGGGGGTGAAAACCTCTGGGGTTTTTATAACAACTTATAACACTGCACATGAAAAGATATATCCCATTCCTGATCATCACCGCCCTGGCTTCCATCGGGTTTTATGCCTGCCGGAACCTGCTGGACGAGAACCCTAAAGACCAGGTTTTCATCGAGAACTTCTTCCAGACGGAGAACGATGCCATAGCTGCGGTCAACTCCATTTACAGCATCCTGAACTCGACCAGTTCGGCGCCGACCTTTGGCGGGGTTTATCACAGCAGCTATTGGGTCGTCTCAGGCCTTGCTTCCGACGAGATGGAAAACCGCCTGGCCGGCGCGCCCGACCTCGACCAGCTGGAAAATTTCACTTTCCGGCCGGTAAATTCCTACCTCTACGATTTTTGGCGCAATGCCTACAAGGGCATCAGCAATGCAAACTTCGCCATCGAAGGCATTCCCAAGGTTGCCATGGACGAAGCCTTGAAAAACCGGCTGTTGGGCGAAGCCCATTTCCTGCGCGCCATGCTGTATTTCGACCTGGTGCGGATGTATGGTAACCTTCCGCTGGTGCTGAACCTGGATACGGAGCTCACGCCACCGCGGGTTGCCAGCGCTCAGGTTTACGATCAGATCATCGAAAGCCTGGATTTTGCGGCCCAGAACCTGCCTGAATCTTATCCCGCGGGTGATGGCCTGGGCCGTGCCACGCGCGGCGCCGCCAACGCCCTGCTGGCCAAGGTGCACCTCACGCTGGGCAACTGGCAGCAAAGCGCCAGCTATTGCGAAGCGGTGATGAACTCAGGGTTTTACGGCCTGTGGGGCGATTTTGGCGAAGTTTTCCGCCTGGCCAATGAGAATGGCAAAGAATCCATTTTTAATATCGGTTTCGGCACCGCCAACAACAGCATCTCATTCTGGGAAGTAGGGCAGTTCAACGTTCGCTTGTTGCCCAAGGCCCTTTCGGGGCAGATCCCCGGCGTGAATGCCCAGGGCTGGCAGGTAGCCACCCAGCAGCTTTATGATTCCTACGACCCGCAGGACCGCCGCCGGGCCGTTACTTTCCTGACCACGATCCAGAACCTCGACGGCACCACCACGACGGTAGAGCCCCACATCCAGAAATACTGGGACCGCATTGCAGAACCGGCTGCAGGCAATACCGATAACGATTTCCCATATCTGCGCTATTCCGACGTACTACTGATGTATGCCGAGGCCCTGAACGAACAGAACAACGGCCCCACTGCCGAGGCCTATGAGGCCGTCAACAGCGTCAGGCGCAGGGCCCGCTTCAACGGTACGGAAGAGCTGCCGATACTACCTGACCTGCAAGGGCTGTCGTACCAGCAATTCAAGGATGCGCTCCTGCAGGAGCGCCGCTGGGAGTTCGTCGCTGAAGGCCAGCGCTGGTTCGACCTGGTACGTTTCGGCAAGCTTCAGGAACTGGTGCCGCTGGCCAAACCCGGCGTTCAGCCGCAGCCGTACAACAACCTCTTTCCCGTACCCCAGGAGGAGATCGACCTGAACCCCAACCTGCTACCGCAAAACACCGGATACTGACGCGGAACGCCGGCCTCAGGGCCGCACTGCATAGGAGAAATATACAGATATAAAAACAAAGGAAAGCGTTGCAATCGAATTACGACAAGTTCCCGGTAGTACCGGTTTCAGGGCATAAGGCTGCTTGCCTCGCAGGATGGAAGGCCATTGGGCAAAAGATACTGTCAGAGGCCCGGCAAGCAGGAAAAGGCAGGGTGGTCATCGTTGTGGAGTGTTATCATGGCGTACAGGACAGCGAGCTGATCCCTGCGTTGATGGCATCGCTGCACCCGGCTTTGTTCATCAACGCCCGCGAGGCTTACCTCAGCGAGGCGGCCATCGAGGCCCTGACCTATTCCGATGTGACCGACGACCGCATTTTCGGGTATATGACCCGCCTGGCGATCGGCCGTTTTTTTGAACCCGGCAAGCTGGAAACGGCACGGCAGCAAATAGCCGCTACAGAAACGGGCATCGTGCTCGTTTACGGCACCGGCGCAGCCTTCCTGGCCCGGCAGTGGAACCTGCTCGTCTTTGCCGATATGGCGCGCTGGGAGATACAATTGCGCATGCGCCGGCAGGAAGTGGCCAACCTGGGCGCCGGAAATTACGGGCAGGATTTTGCCCGGCAGTACAAGCGCGCCTATTTCGTCGACTGGCGGGTTTGTGACCGCATCAAACGCGAACTACTGCCGCGTTGCGATTACCTGCTGGACACCAACCAGGCCGGCCACCCCAAAATGATCAGCGGCAAAGCCCTGTTCGACGGCCTTGAACAGGCAGCCCGCCGCCCTTTTCGGGTAGTGCCGTTCTTTGACCCCGGCCCCTGGGGAGGCCAGTGGATGAAAGAGGCCTGCGGCCTGGACCCTTCGGCGCCCAACTATGCCTGGTGCTTCGACTGCGTACCGGAAGAGAACAGCCTGCTGCTGGGCTTCGGCGCTTTGCGGGTAGAGATCCCCGCCCAAAACCTGGTCTTCTTCCAGGCGCAGGCCCTGCTGGGCGGCCCGGTATATTCCCGCTTCGGGCCGGAGTTCCCCATCCGCTTCGACTTCCTCGATACGATGGGCGGTGGAAACCTGAGCCTGCAGGTGCACCCGCTGACGGAATACATCCAGGAGCAGTTCGGCATGCACTACACCCAGGATGAGAGCTATTACCTGCTCGATGCCGGCGAAGGCGCCCACGTTTACCTGGGCCTCAAAACGGATATCGATCCCCAGGATATGATCAGCGAGCTGGAAGCCGCCCAGAATGGAGGCCCGGCATTCGACGCCGATAAGTTCGTAGAGAAATGGCCGGTAGAAAAACACAGCCACGTGCTGATCCCCGCCGGCACCGTCCACTGTTCGGGTAAAGACAGCATGGTCCTGGAGATCAGCGCCACCCCGTACATCTTCACCTTTAAGCTGTGGGACTGGGGGCGGCTGGGGCTGGATGGCAAACCCCGCCCCATCAATATCGAACACGGCAAAAAAGTGATCCAATGGGATCGCCAGACGGAATGGACGCGCCGTAACCTCATCGGCCGCATCGAACCCATGGCCGCCGGCGACGGCTGGCATGAAGAAAGAACAGGGCTCCACGAGCTGGAGTTCATCGAAACCCGCAGGCATTGGTTTACCAAAACCGTACCGCACCATACCAACGGCGGGGTGAATGTACTTAACCTGGTGGAAGGCCGAGAGGCCATCGTAGAGAGCCCGGACGGAGCCTTCAGCCCGTTTGTAGTACACTATGCAGAGACGTTCATCATACCTGCAGCGGTAGGATCATATACCATACGCCCCTGGGGAGAGAGCGAGGGGCGGGAATGCGCGACGATAAAAGCTTATGTGCGGGTGTAAAGAAACCTCAAAAAATAAGTTCGACGATTATGCGATGTGGCGCAGGCTGGTAGCTTTAGAAAAGCTGGAAGACAAGCCACATCGCATAATCTCCAATGGAGAACTTATTTTTTGAACACTACTAAAGAAACCTCAAAAAATAAGTAAAAAACAAGTAACCATTCAGCATCATGGTGATTTACGCCCTGAAGCAAAATTTTGTAATCCGCCCTTCCCCTTTCAAGGGGAATGAGAAGGGGTTAGACAATAAAAATCCTACTAAATTTTGCTTCAGGAGCATTTTAGGCCGCATGCTGAATAGTTAAAAAAACAACACAATAGGACATGTCAGCAACAGATCAGACATCGAGCCCTGCCGTGAATATGCGGGTGGTGTATTTATTGACGGCAGTGGCCGCCCTGGGCGGCCTGCTGTTCGGATACGATACGGCCGTCATTGCCGGGGCCATCGGCTTTTTGCAAACGAAGTTCGAACTGACGGCGGCCATGAAAGGCTGGGCCGCCTCGAGTGCGATCATTGGGTGCATATTCGGCGCCATGTTTGCCGGTTATATGAGCGACCGCTACGGACGGAAGCGGATACTCATTCTGACCGCATTGCTGTTCGGCCTGTCGGCCGTAGGTTCCGCCATCCCCAGCAACCTGACGCAGTTTGCTGTCGCCCGCTTCATCGGGGGGCTGGGCGTCGGTGCGGCTTCCATGTTGTCGCCGCTCTACATCACCGAGCTGGCGCCGGCAAAAATCAGGGGCCAACTGGTGTCCCTGTACCAGCTGGCCATCGTTCTGGGCATCCTGCTCATCTTTTTCATCAATATGCTGGTACAGAACCAGGGCGACGAAGCCTGGAACGTGGAATACGGGTGGCGCTACATGCTGGGCTCCGAGACCATTCCCGCCGTGCTGTTCTTTTTCGCCATGTTCTTCGTACCGGAAAGCCCACGCTGGCTGGCCAAGGAAAAGCAGGACGAAGCTGCGGTAAAGGTGCTGGCACGCATCAATGGCGCCGAGAAGGCCCGGGAGATACTCCTGGAGATCAAGGCTACGCTGCTCGAAGAATCCGGCACCTTGCGGGAGCTGTTCAGCGGCCGCTTCCGCAAATCCATTATCATCGGCATCCTTTTGGCCCTGTTCACGCAGTTTCAGGGGATCAACGCCATCATGTACTATGCGCCTGAGATCTTCAAAGCGGTGGGGGTAGGGCAAAATTCCGCTTTCGCGCAAACCGTGATCGTCGGGGTGATCAATGTGTTGTTCACCTTCGTGGCCATCTGGCTGGTCGACCGGGTAGGGCGGAAAGCCCTGCTGCTGGTGGGCGGCGCAGGCATGGGGGTCAGCCTGTTCATGGTGGGCGCCGCTTTCCATTTCGGCTGGGGCGGTTACTTCCCACTGGTCTTCATCCTGTCGTATGTGGCCTGCTTCGCGGCTTCCTTCGGGCCCGTGCCCTGGGTGATCCTGTCGGAAATATTCCCCATCAAGCTGCGGGGGCTGGCCATGTCGGTAGGTACGCTGGCCGTATGGGTGGCCGTGTATTTCGTGACGCAATTATTCCCCATTATGGTAGAAGCCATCGGCCAGGCCTATACGTTCTGGATATTCTTCGTCGTATCCGTGCTGGCCTTCGGCTTCGTCTGGCGGATGATCCCGGAAACAAAAGAGAAGACATTGGAAGAAATAGAGCGCAGCTGGCATTGAGCTGCTGTGGGATTAGAGCTTGTTTAGAGGCGGGCCTACGGGCCCAGAATTCAGGTATTATGAAAAAAGTATTGTTTGTACTTCTATTATCGGGCTGTGCCACCCTGGCCGTTTTTGCACAAAAAAACGCCCGGAAACAACCCGTGGATTATGTCGACCCTATGATGGGTAACCACGATTCGCGCTGGATGATGTTCCCCGGGCCCAGTATGCCGTTCGGCATGGTCAAACTGAGCCCCGACAACGAACGCAACGGCTGGAAGGCCGGTTACGAATACGAACTGGACAACATCACCGGGTTCAGCCACATCCACGAATGGACCATGGCGGGCCTGCTGCTGGCGCCGCAGATCGGCGAGCTGCAGACGCAGCCCGGCACGGAAAAAGACCCCGACAGCGGGTACCGCTCGCGGTTTCGCCACGAGACGGAAAAAGCTGAGCCGGGGTATTACACTGTTTTTCTGGACGACAGCCAGACGAAAGCCGAACTCACCACGACAACCCGGTCGGGTTTTCAACGGTATACTTTCCCCCGATCCGATTCCGCCCGCGTACTGATCGACCTGGACATCGAATCGGAGTACGGCAACGAGCTTTTCCTGTCGGAGATCACCAGGGCCAGCGATACTGAGATCGAGGGATACGCCATGTCGCAAAGCCTGCGCGGCGCAGGCTGGAACGACTATACCGTGCATTTCGTGATCCGGTTCAACAAGCCTTTCCTCGATTTTAACGGCTGGACCCGTGATGGCGTGATCCGGCAGACAAACCGCATCTTTTCGGGCTGGGATCATACCGACATCGGTGCTTTCGTACATTTCAACACCCAGGACGGCCAGCCGCTGCTCATCCAAACCGGCATCTCCCTCGTGAGCATCGAACAGGCGCGCCTCAACCTCGATACTGAACTGGCCAAACCTTTCGGCTGGGATTTTGACGCCGTGCGCAAGCATGCCCGCGACACCTGGAACGAGCTGCTGAGCGCTATCGAGGTCGAAGGCGGCGACGAGGCCGACAAGAAAAAGTTTTACACCAACATGTACCGGTCTTACGCCGGGCGCAACATCTGGAGCGACGTCAACGGCGCCTACCTCGACGTCTGCGAAATGCCACGCAAACTCGAAGACCCCGATTCTCCCATGCTGGGCGGCGATGCATTCTGGAATACCTTCTGGAACCTGAACCAACTGTGGACGCTGGCCACCCCCGACATCGCTAACCAATGGGTGCGCGCACTGCTGGAATACTACGAAACGGGGGGTTGGCTGCCCAAGGGCCCTCCGGGCATCGAATATTCCGGCATTATGGAAGCTTCGCACGAGATCGAGCTGATCGTCGCAGCCTACCAGAAAGGCATCCGGAATTACGACGTCCGCACAGCGTACGAGGCTATCCGGCACGTACAAAGCACCCTGCCCGTAAAACACATGTGCAGTGGCGTGGCCGGCAATCGCTTTCTGGAAGACTACCTCAAATACGGTTATGTGCCTTATGAAACCGGGCCCGTGTCCAACACCCTCGAATATGCTTTCGACGACTGGGCGGTAAGCGAAATGGCCAGGGCCCTGGGCAAAACCGAAGACCAGCTCTACTTCCGCCACCGCGCCCACAACTACCTGAACCTTTGGGACCCTTCCGTCGGATATATGAACCTGCGCAGGAAGGACGGCACTTTCGTAGAAGGGTTCGACCCATACTGCTGCTCCACCTTCCTGGGGCAGGGCTGGATGGAGGGCAACGCCTGGCAATACTCCTGGTTTGTGCCACACGACCTGAGCGGCCTGATCGGCCTTATGGGCAGAGATGAGTTCAACGAGCGCCTGCAGGCAGGCTTCGTCAAGTCGAGGGAATGGCGCTTCAACTCGGAATGGACCGACGAGAACAACCTCCTGGCCATGGGCGTGTTGCCCATCAACCACGGCAACCAGCCCAACATGCAGGCCGCATACCTGTTCAACTACTCGGGCCAGCCCTGGCGGACGCAGTACTGGGCCAGAGAGATCATGGACATCTATTATGGGGCCAAAGTGGACGACGCCTGGCCTGGCGACGAAGACCAGGGCCAGATGGGCGCCTGGTACGTCATGAGCGCATTGGGCCTGTTCGAGATGAAAGGCGGGTGCGAAACGGACCCCGTCATCGAGATCGGCAGCCCCATCTTCAGCCAGGCCGTGGTCAGGCTCGACCCCCGCTATTACAAGGGCGGGACGTTTACCATAAAAGCGATCAACAACTCAAAAGAAAACCGGTATATCCAATCCGCCACACTCGACGGCAAGCCGCTCAACAAACCCTGGTTTTACTTCCGGGAGCTGGCCGACGGGGGCAGCCTGGAGCTGATCATGGGGCCGGAGCCCAATAAATCGTGGGGCAGCCGCCCGGAAGACGCCCCGCCTTCTATGTCGAACGAAAAATGAGGCCATTAGCGATGCCTGGCAAACAACAACGAGCCGGATTCTGGCTGTGCGCCCTCGCCGGCGCGGCCCTGAGCACTTGCAGCCCGCAGGAGCAGGAACAGCCTTTGCTGCAATTGCTGCCGCCGGCCCGCACGGGCATCGACTTCATCAACCGGCTGTCGGAAGGAGACTCGCTGAATATCCTGAATTACATCTACTATTACAACGGCGGCGGCGTAGCCATCGCCGACCTCAATGGCGACGGCCTGGACGATATCTTTTTCACCGCCAACGAAAGCTCGTGCCGGCTCTACCTCAACAAAGGCGGCATGCGGTTTGAGGATGTCACCGAAACAGCAGAGCTGAGTACCCATTGCTGGGCCACGGGCGCCGCCCTGGCCGATGCCAATGGCGACGGGTATACCGATATCTACGTATGCGCCGCCGGCAAACCCGAAGCGCATAGCCGCGCCAACCTGCTCTTCCTCAACCAGGGCAACGGCCCCGATGGCCTGCCCCGCTTCCGGGAAGCCGCCGCTGAGGCCGGCATCGCCGATACGAGCTACTCCACCCATGCCGCTTTTTTCGATTACGACCGCGACGGCGACCTCGACCTCTACGTCCTCAACCACGCCAACGAACGGGAAGCGCTGAACACCCCACTGCCCATAAAGGCCCGGGGTGAAGGCCCCAGCACCGACCACCTGTTCCGCAACGACGGCCAGGGGCATTTTACAGACGTATCGGAACAGGCCGGCATCCAGGTGGAAGGTTATGGCCTGGGTATCGCCATCAGCGACGTCAACCAGGATGGCTGGCCGGACGTGTATATCTCCAACGATTTTATCTACAACGACCTGCTCTACATCAACCAGGCCGACGGCGCCTTTCACAACGAGATCGGCAGTTACCTCCGCCACCAGAGCTACAATGCCATGGGCAGCGATATGGCAGATTTCAATAATGACGGCCGGGCCGACATTTTTACGCTGGACATGCAACCTGCCGGACGAACGCGCAAGAAAACGATGGCGGGGGGCCTGGCCTACGATAAATGGAGCCTCATGATGTCGATGGGGTACGAACCGCAGTATGTGCGCAACACGCTACAGCTCAGCAATGGCCCCTCCCCCATCAACGGCCAGGGAAGCTTCAGCGAGATCGGCCAGCTTGCCGGCGTCCATCAGACCGGCTGGAGCTGGAGCGGCCTGTTTGCCGACTACGACAACGACGGCTGGAAAGACCTCTTTATCACCAACGGCTATCTGCGGGATATCACCGACAAGGATTTTATCGACTACAGCACCAACCTGGCAATGTTCCAGTCGCCGGAAAAGGCCAACCGGGCCCTTCTGGAGCAGATCCGGCAGCTGCCTGGCGAAAAGCTGGCCAACTGCCTTTTCCGGAATACCGGCAACCTCACCTACGAAGCTGTAAAAGCCGGCTGGCCCGCCTCTTTCTCCAACGGCGCTGCCTACGGCGACCTCGATAACGACGGCGACCTCGACCTGGTGGTAAACAATATCAACGAGCCTGCTTTTTTGCTGGAAAATAAAGCTGCCCAACAGCCCGGCCACCACTTTCTTAGTGTAGAACTGGAGGGGCCGGAAGGCAACCCGGAAGGCATCGGCGCGCAACTTCGGCTATACCGGCAGGGGCAGGTGCAGTTTCTGGAACAATACCCATCCCGCGGCTTCCAGTCGGCCGTTTCATACATTCTGCACTTCGGCCTGGGCCAGGCAGAGGGCGCCGACAGCCTGATCATCACCTGGCCCGACGGCAAGGCGCAAAAGTTGGTTGCCGTCGCAGCAGGCCAGCGGTTGAAGCTGAGGTATGCGCAGGCGAAAGATGCGGCCCCTGCCTCCGTTCCGGGGGAGCATCCGCTGTTCAGCGAGCTGCACAGCTCCCTGGGGTTATCCTTCGAACACCGGGAATCGCCTTTCAACGACTTCCAATACCAGCCTTTGCTGCCGCATCCTTTTTCCCGGCTGGGGCCCTGCCTGGCCGCAGGGCAGCTCAACGATGACGGGCTGGAAGATCTCTATATCGGCGGCGCCAAAGGGCAGGCCGGTATGCTCTTCTTCCAGCAGGCCGACGGGCATTTCCTGTCGCAAAGCCTGGAAGAAGGAAGCGAATCGGAGGACACAGGCGTTTTAATCCTGGACGCCAATGGTGATGGCGCCAACGACCTGTACGTCGTAAGCGGCGGCAGCGAATTCCCGTTAAACAGCCCCGCTTATCAGGACCGCCTTTATCTCGGCGACGGGAAAGGAGGCCTGCACCTGGCCCCTGACGCCCTGCCGCAGATGAACACCAGCGGTTTCTGCGTAGCGGCAGCCGATTTTGATGGCGACGGCGACGCCGACCTGTTCGTTGGCGGGCGGCTGGAACCCGGCCGCTATCCGATGCCGCCACGCTCGTACCTGCTGCGCAATGAAGGCGGCGTATTCAGGGATGTGACGGCCAGCCTGGCGCCGGGGCTGGAACGCGTAGGAATGGTTACGGCAGCAATATGGACGGGACTGGGCGACGGCAGCCTGCCAGGCCTGCTGATCGTAGGCGAATGGATGCCCATCACCTACTTCCGCAATACCGGAGGGAACCTCGAACAGGATGCAGGCCTAGCCCTGCCCGCCAGCCGTGGCTGGTGGAACTGCCTGGCCCAGGGCGACTTCGACCATGATGGCGACCCTGATTTTATAGCGGGCAACCGGGGGCTGAATACCCCATGGCGCATCTCCGAAGCAGAACCCATGCGGGTGTACGCCAGCGACTTCGACGAAAACGGCAGCCTGGATGCCATCATTTCCTATTACGTAGAAGGTGTGGAAACGCCAATGGCCAGCAGAGACGCCCTGCTCGCACAGGTCACCAGCCTGGAACGAAAATACCCCAGATACGCCCTGTACGCCGAAGCCACAGCCCGGAACCTGTTCCCCCCCGGGCAGATGGAAAAAGCCTATACCCTGGCATGCAACAACTTCAACTCCTGTTATATCGAAAATGCCGGGAGCGGGCGGCTGGTGCTGCACCCCTTGCCCATAGCGGCACAGATGGCCCCTATCAACAGCATCATCTGCCAGGATATCAACGGGGATGGCCAGCTCGATGCATTGGTGGTAGGTAATTGTTATGCCGCCGATGTCAATACCGGGCGTTACGACGCCTTCAACGGCCTGCTGCTGGCGGGTGATGGAAAAGGAGCGTTCTCCCCTGTTCCACCCCGGGAAAGCGGCTTCTGGGCCGCGGGCGACGCAAAAAGCATCGCGTGGCTGACCTTAGCGTCAGGCGAGCACCTCGCTCTGGCCGGCATCAACGACGGCCCGATGCTCGTTTTTAAGGCCCAAACCATAACAAAGCAATAACAGTAAATCAGAATATCCATTTATTAACCAAATTTGAGACATTATGAATTACAAAAATCTGATCCTATCCCTGGCTGCCACCGCATTGGTAGCGAGCTCGCTCGTTTACAGCGGTTGCAACAAGGATGACGATGACGCAGTAGCCGCACCGACGGTCTCGCTCTCCGCTTCCGCTTTCACGGGCAAAGTTGGGGAAACCGCTTCGGTGACCGCCACCGTTACTGCCCCGGGTGGGTTGAAAGCGCTGAGGATCACCAAATACCTGGGCACCGACATTGATGCCAGCTTCGGCACGAACGGCACACAGGAGGTGACTTCTTCCTCCTTTACCCTCAACTATGAACTGACGGACGAAGGCCTGCAGACGCCGGTGCGCTTCAATTTCGAAGCGGAAGACGACAAAGGGCAAACGGGAGATGCGGACTACATCATTACCACGGAGCTGTCGGTCAAGTACCTGATCACCAATTTCAACTGGCAATGGAATTCCAAGGTCGGCAAATGCCTCGAGTCCGACCCGGAAACAGAGCAGATCTACGATTGCGAAAAGGATAACGTCTATATCTTCAACGAAGACGGCACCATGTCGATCGACTACGGCGCCCTGACCGGCGCCGGCGGAGGCACCTGCGAATTCGATGGCTTAAAGCCGCCAACTACCTGGTCGTTGAATAACGATGAATCGGAACTGACCATCACCAGCGTCAATGTATTCGACCCGAACGACGTGCAGGTGGAAGTCTATAAGATCAGCGATTTCAGTGCCCAGGAGATCAACTCCACCCAAACTATTGACCTGACGGTCTTCGGCTGCGTAATCTGGGATTGGAAGTTCACCTGGAAGGCCGTGCCGAAGTAAGGCCTGCGTTTTGAGGCTGTCTCAGAAGTAAGCGCTGAGGCAGCCTTCAAACAAGCTTTAAAACTTCAGCCTGATAAACCTGGGGCGGTAGATGTGCGCATTCTTTTGGATGTCGTTCCAGAAATCGAAGGTGATGGTATTGTAGCTGATGAGCAGCTCTCCCGGCTTGGAGAGGCAGGGATGGGCTTTGGCGTTATAGGGCAGCAGGCCCTCGTCGATCTCGGGGGTGCGCCAGATCTCCTGAATGGGGCCGAAAGGGCCAACCGGGCTTTGCCCCACGCAAAGGCCTACCTTGTCGGATAGGCCGAACACCTGAAAAATGAGCAAATAGCGCCCGTCGGGCAGCGGTGTAACGCTCAGCTCGTTGGAAACCGCATTGGCCACGGGGGCCAGTTTGCCCTTATCCTTATCCCAGCCGCGGCCATTCCAATAGCGCCATTTTCCGAAATCCTCAAACTGTCCAGGCTTCACCCTTGCCACGAGCAGGTTCTTATCCTTGCCCACACAGCCGTAAATATAGACATAACCATCGGGATGCGGTGCGCCGGCCCAGCCGGTATTCACCAGTACGCCGGCGCCCATATTGCCTTCGCCCAGGGCCTCAGCATTGAGGTGGAGGGGCGTCGTGAGCTGCCGGTAATCGTCAAAGGGCGGCCTGCTGCCGGCGGGGATGGCCAGCAGTGATACATTGGGTTCGATAAAATCGAATACCCCCGGGCCCGTCATTTCGATATGGTAGGCGAACAGGTAGAGCGTATTGTCCCGATCCCTGTTGACGAACCCATCGCCCAGCCAGAAGTACTGCCCTTTACGGGCATTGGCGTTATCGGGCACGAAAAAAGTTTGAGGCGTACCTGATGCATCCTGCTTATAAAAAAAATGAATGCTATCGGGGTGAGGTGTTTGCCCTTTCAGGTAGGCCACGCTGTTGTTCACCATTGCGTAACCAGCTCCCGGCTTATCATCTTCAACTTCTCCGACAAAGGTATCGCTGAAAATGAACATCACCTCCCGTTCGGCATCATTGCGAGGCTGCTCGGCGCCATCCAGTGAAAAGGTAAAGATGCCGTCGGCTCCGAACCAGCCGGATTTACGGTAAAAGAGCTCCGTCCATTCCGGGGCCGCTTCTACCGTGTAATGCAGTTCGTAGGAAACGGGCTGTGTGGCCTGTTTGGAGGTGTTGCATCCCTGGGCCAACAGCGTAAATACGAGAAGAATGCAAATGGATAAGGATGGTTGTCTCATTGTATGGGGGTATGGTTTGTAGAATGCTGTAAAACGGACTGCCGGGCTTTTACTCCCATCCTTCCACCCAAACGAAATACGGCCGGTAGTTATCCGCATTGGTAAACAGGTCGGAAAACTCGAAGCTGTTCACGTTATAGGACACCAGCAGCGCCCCGTCGGCAAGGAACTGGGTATGGGCAAAGGCGTTATAGGTAAAGATATTGCCGCCCGTTTGCGGCGTACAATAGAGCAGAAGCTTATCGGTGAACGGGCCAACGGGGCTGTCCGAACGGTAGCGGTAGGCCTCTCCGCCCAGGATGTGGTGTTGGGTCAGCAGGTAGTACCGGCCCTCGTAGCGGAATACGGAAAACTGCTCCGACACGTTGCCGAACAGGCGGGCGCTTTTATCGGGATCATCCACCCATGAAACACCGTCGTAGTAAGACCAGCTGCCTGCCAGCCCCTCGGCCACCGGCACGCGCGCCACGTGCAGGTATTTCGCCAGGCCGTCTTTCTCAGCACCGTACAGGTAATAATACCCATCCTCTTCCATCACACAGGCGCCGTAATTCACGGTAGGGCCCTCCACCTTCCGCTCGATGGACACCAGGCTGATATCGGGCAGGGTAAACTTCGCAACATCGATACTGGTATAGGCAAAACCCCAGGCGCCGCCGCTTTCGTTCTTAAAACCAAACAGCACCACTTCCAGCGTATCGCCCCGTGCCACGCCATGGCCCGGCCAGTACCACCAGCCAGCTTCCTGCGGTTTAACGAAAGCCGATGCATTGCCGGCAGAGCCGGAATAAAGGGTCGTAA
This sequence comes from Lewinellaceae bacterium, assembly GCA_020636255.1. Classification (GTDB taxonomy): domain Bacteria; phylum Bacteroidota; class Bacteroidia; order Chitinophagales; family Saprospiraceae; genus JACJYE01. The sequence continues at coordinate 172,000 of JACJYE010000011.1, read as the reverse complement.
AATCATCGCCATCCTGCACGACGAAAGTATTGTTGATCAGCCCCGTAGCAGGCCGTGAGCGGTTGGCGTTGACGATGCCCAGAAAAGTATCGCCGAACAGCCAGAGCTGCCGCCCGTCGGGCAGGGGGATCGAATAGGTAGCGTCACCGCCCGTCCAGCCTCCGCCATAGCGGGTGAAATAGGCGTTGAAGGCCTCCGCTTTGCGGATGCTGACCGGCGCCTCCCAACAGCCTTCTTCTATAGTAGTTCCCGACGTGTCGGTGGGCTCTTCCAGGTTGGGATAAAAGGAGCCTTTGGTAAAATCGTCCTCTTCTTTTTCACAGCCGGCAAAAAAGAGGGCGGCTGGAAGCAACAGGAAGAAAAAAGTTGAAACAAAGAAGTACCTTGAACGAATCATGAGCACATAGCTTTTAGCGGCCGGAGGCCGGAAAACGGCCTTGCCTCAATGTAGTAAAAAAGCACATAAAATACTGCCTGCTCGTGCCATTGTTTTATTTTGAAATCCCTAACTTGAAGCCTTATGAAACTCGGACTCGGACTTTACCGAAGCTTGCTCAACGACGCCAATTTCCGCTTTGCCCGCCAGGCCGGAGCTACCCATATCATCGCACAGCTGGTCGATTACGTAAAGGGAGGCGACAGCCCTTCCCTGACGCAGAACTACCTCGACGGCTGGGGCGCCACCCATAACGAAGGCAAGCTGTGGACGTATGACGAGCTGCTTGCGCTACGGCGGCAGGTGGAATCGCATGGCCTCACCCTGGCCGGCATCGAGAACTTCGACCCTGCCCACTGGTACGACGTCCTGCTGGATGGCCCCAAAAAGGCGCAACAGATGGAAGGCCTGAAGGCCACGATCCGGAATATCGGCCGGGCGGGCATACCGGTTATGGGATACTACTTCAGCCTCGCCGGCGTATGGGGGTGGTCGAGCCGCCCTTCAGGCCGCGGCCAGGCCATGTCGGTAGAGTTCAACCAGGAAACCATTGACGTGCACAGGCCCATTCCAAACGGCATGGTGTGGAATATGGCCTACGATACTGAAGCCCCTGCCGGGGTGGTGGCGCCGGTTTCACGCGAGGAGATGTGGGAACGCCTGCGTTTTTTTCTGGGTGAGCTGCTGCCTGTTGCCGAGGAGTCTGGCGTACGGCTGGCCGCCCACCCCGACGACCCGCCGGTAGCTGAGCTGCGGGGAACCGCCCGGCTGTTTTACCTTCCCGGCGAATACGAACGCCTGCTGGAGGTGTCGGACAGCCCATCCAATACCTTCGAATTCTGTATGGGCACCTTACAGGAAATGAAAGAAAGCGACATCTACGCCATACTGGACAAGTACGCTGCTGCCGGAAAGATCGGTTATATCCACTTTCGCAACGTCAAAGGCAAGGTGCCCCACTACAGAGAAGCTTTTGTAGACGAAGGCGACATCGACATGGCCCGTGCCCTGCGCATCCTGAAAAAGAACAACTACGATGGCGTGCTGATCCCTGACCATACCCCGGAAATGAGCTGTAAGGCCCCCTGGCATGCCGGCATGGCCTTTGCCCTGGGTTATATGAAAGGCGCCATGCAGGCCATTGGAGTAGATTAGCCCTTTTTTAAACAAAAACCAACACGACAATATGCAACTACCCGTTTTCCCCGTTGGGCGCTGTTCCATCTCCGACGACTGGGACTATAAAGACATGAAAGTGATCCGGATGGAGAACGACTATCTCCGTATCGGCATCCTGGCCGGCAGAGGTAGTGATATTTTTGAGTTCTATTACAAACCCCGTAGCCTCGATTTTATGCTGCGGCTGCAAAAAGGCATCATCAACCCTCAACACCATTTTCCCCAGCTGCGCGACACCCCCAACCAGATGGAAGACTATTATTACGGCGGCTGGCAGGAAGCCCTGCCCAACAGCCCTACCTTCCGCTACCGGGGGGCCTCTCTGGGCCAGCACGGCGAGGTGTGGATGATACCCTGGAAATACGCCATCATCGAGGACAAGCCGGGCCTGGTAGCGGTAAAACTCTGGGCCCGCCCGCTGCGGGTGCCCGTCCTGATCGAAAAGACGCTGAGCATAGTAGCCGACGAGGCCGCCCTTTATATCGATGAGCAGCTCACCAACGAATCGGGTACCCACCTCGACATTATGTGGGGGCACCATATCGCTTTCGGGCTTCCCTTCCTGCGGGAAGGCGGCCGCCTCATCACCAATGCCCGAACGATGATCGCCGAGCCAACAGTACCGGCCCACCGGCGTTTTGTCCCGGATATTGAAACGAACTGGCCTCAGGCTAAAAACATCAACGGCCAATGGGACGACGCCAGCTACCTGCCCCCCGAGCAGGAAAGCCCGTACAGCGACCTGGCCTATCTGTCCGGCTTCGACAAAAAAGGGTATTACACGATCCGGAACGAGGAAAAAGAAGTCGGCTTCTCCGTGAGCTGGGATGCCAGCGTATTTCGCTACCTCTGGTACTGGCAGGAACGCTATGCCACCCAGGATTCGCCCTGGTGGGGCAATGCATACGCCATAGGCCTGGAGCCCTGGACTTCGCGCTGGCGCCCCGACGCCGGGCAGGCTATCGCCGATGGCGAATGGCTTCGGCTGGAAGCCGGAGAAATGCGGGAGGCCAGCCTGAAGGCGGAAGTGGTGGTAGGTTAACTATAAATCAACAACATGCATCCCTTACTTCAAAAAGCAAGTATCTACGCCGACGGCCTCGACCACCCGGAATGCGTCGCCGTTCATCCTGACGGCAGCATCTGGGCAGGCGGCGAGGCCGGGCAGGTGTACCGCATCACCGACGGCGGGAAAAAAGTGGAAGAGGTTGCAAACACCGGCGGCTTCGTCCTGGGCATCGCCTTCAGCCCCGGAGCCGGGTGGCTGGCCGTTTGCGACCTGGGCCATAAGTGCGTATGGCGACTGGACATGGGCAGCCACAAACTGGAAAAATTCGCCACCGGCGCCGAAGGCGAACACTTCAACATCCCTAACTATCCCGTGTTCGACGCCGCCGGGAACCTCTACGTTAGCGAGAGCGGCGTTTTTCGGGAAGTGAAGGGTAAGATCTTCAAATTCACGCCCTCGGGGCAGGGGCAAATATGGTGCCACGGCCCTTTCAATTTTGCCAACGGAATGGCGCTTGGCCCCGATGGGAACTACCTCTATGTCGTCGCCTCGTTCCTGCCCGGCGTCGAACGGGTGGCCATCCTTCCCGATGGCGCAGCGGGGGAACGCACCCTGGTTTGTACCTTGCCGGAAACGGTGCCCGACGGCATGGCCTTCGACGCAGCAGGCAACCTGTACGTCTCCTGCTATGCTCCCAGCAAGATCTTCCGCGTGACGCCCGCACACGAGGTAAGCGTGCTGATCTATGACTGGGATGCCCACACGCTTTCCAATACGACCAATATAGCATTTGGCGGGCCTGGCTTAAGCCAGCTGTTCTGCGCGAACCTGGGGCGCTGGCATATCACCAGGATCGACCTGGAGACACCTGGACTCCCACTGCCTTCACACCTGAAAAAAGACTGAGCATGTCATTACTTGGAAAAACGATCATCGTCACCGGTGGCGCCAAGGGCATCGGCGGCGCCTGCAGCAGGATACTGCACCGCGAAAGGGCCAACGTGGTGATCCTGGATACCGACCCTTCAGGCGGGCAACTGGCCGAAGAACTGGGTTCCGGCGCCCTGTTCATCGCCTGCGACGTGTCGAAGGAAGCTGCCGTAAAAGCTGCCGTGGAACAGGCCGCTAAGCAGTTCGGCGGCATCGATGTGCTGGTGAACAACGCCGGCATTCAGCGGTATTCTACCGTCACCGAGACAACGGAAGAGGAATGGGACCTCGTGCTGAACGTCAACCTGAAGAGCGCGTTCCTTTGTTCCAAACACGCCATACCGTATATGCAGCAGCGCGGCAAAGGTATGGTCATCAATGTGTCGAGTGTGCAGGCCTTTATCACCCAGCAAAACGTAGCGCCTTACACGGTGTCCAAAACCGCTATGCTGGGCCTCACCCGAAGTATCGCCGTCGACTACGCCCCCAACATCAGGAGCGCAGCCATCTGCCCCGGCACCGTCGATACGCCCATGCTCCGGGATGCCTTCCAGTTGTCACCCGACCCGGAGTCCGTCTACCAGGAATGCGTCGATATGCACCTCCTCAAACGCATCGGCCAACCGGAAGAAGTTGCCGAATTGATTGCCTTTTTATCCAGCGACAAAGCTACCTTTGTCACCGGCCAGGCATTCCGCATCGATGGCGGCCTGGGCATCCTGGTGGCCGGCAGCAAACGATAGCTGTCGAATGTTGATCGCTGAATGTTGGCTGGTGGCTCCGCCGCTGCTGCTCTTGGTACCACGGGCGATGCCCGTGGCTGATCTCTTTACGCCCTTTGGGCTGGATGGAGGCTCCGCCACAACGGCATTTTGACCTTACAACCTTAACACAACCACCATGAAACTCATCAGATTTGGCCCAAAAGAACAGGAAAAACCCGGCGTATTGCTGAACGGGCGGCGGCTCGACTGCTCTGCGTTTTTCAACGACTGGGACAGGAGCTTTTTTTCCAACGGAGGGCTGGAAGCCTTGCGCCAATTGCTGGATCGCGAGGGCGACAGCCTGCCGGAAGCACCCGAAAGCGAACGGTGGGGGCCTCCCGTCGCCCGGCCAGGGGCTATCTTATGTATCGGCCTGAATTTTTCGGACCATGCCAAAGAATCCGGCATGGCCATCCCGGACGAGCCCGTGCTGTTCATGAAGGCGCCCAATACCCTTTCGGGGCCCTACGACCCGGTAGCCATACCCAGAAAAAGCACTAAAACGGACTGGGAAGTAGAGCTCGCCCTGGTGCTCGACAGGGATTGCCTCTACCTCGATAGCCCGGCCGAAGCGGCAAGCCGCATCGCCGGATACTGCATCATGCACGATATCTCCGAGCGGGAGTTCCAGCTGGAACGGGGCGGCCAGTGGGATAAAGGCAAATCGTGCCCGGGTTTCAGCCCGCTGGGGCCCTATCTGGCCACGAAAGACGAGATCGGCGACGTGCACAACCTGAAAATGGAGCTGTCGGTCAACGGCAGGCTCATGCAGCAGGGCAGTACTCAGACCATGATCTTTAAACCCGATTACATCGTATACTACCTGTCGCAGTTCATGAAGCTCGAGGCCGGCGACATTATCACTACGGGCACGCCTCCCGGGGTCGGCCTGGGCATGAAGCCCCCACTGTACCTGAAAGCAGGCGATATCGTCGAGCTGTCGGTCCAGCAATTGGGGCAGCAGCGGCAGGAGTTCATAAAATCCGAAGCATGACATCCCTTTTCTCTCTGGAAAACAAAACCGCGATCGTCACCGGTGGCGCCAAGGGCATCGGCCAAAGCATCTGTGAAGTATTTGCCCGGCAGGGCGCCCGGGTATTCCTCCTCGATGTGGACGAAGAAGGCGGCGAACAAACGGCGTTGAAGATCAGGCAGGACGGCGGCTCGGCCGTTTTCAAAAAGTGCAACGTGGCCAGCCATGAGGAGACAGGCCAGGCTTTTAAGCAGATCTTTCAGGAAGCAGGGCAGCTGGACATCCTGGTGAACAATGCCGGCGTAGCGCATATCGGCAATGCCGAAACCACCACGGAGGCGGACCTGGACCGCATCTACCAGGTCAATATCAAGGGCATATACAACTGCCTGCATTTCGGCCTGCCCCTGATGAAACAGTCCGGCGGCGGCGCCATCCTCAACATGGCATCGGTGGCCTCCGTGACGGGCATCAGCGACCGCTTTGCCTACTCCATGAGCAAGGGCGCCGTACTGGCGATGGCCTACTCCGTCGCCAAAGACTACATCGCCGACAACATTCGCTGCAACGCCATAGGGCCGGGCCGGGTGCACACCCCCTTCGTCGACGGCTACCTGCGCAACACCTACCCCGGGCGGGAGCAGGAAATGTACGACAAGCTGGCAAAGACCCAGCCCATCGGGCGCATGGGAGAGCCTGAGGAGATCGCCCAGCTCGCGCTGTACCTCTGCTCCGATGAAGCGGGCTTCATCACAGGCGCCTTCTACCCTATCGACGGCGGTTTTATTACGTTGAATACATAAAGCGGCCTCACACCCCCGCTATCCTCCGCTTATACTCCGCCAGGGCGGCCGACAGGCGTTCGCGCGCCGTGGTGTCGCCCGGCACGTTGTGGGAAGGGTGAATGAACAACCCGACGCCGCGTTCGGCCAGTATCTCGGCAACGGTGGTAACCGTCATCCATACCGTAGTGACGAAAGCGATAGTCGAAACAGGGCCTACTGCGTCGACGTGGTTTTTTAAAGGCACGGTAGCATCCTGTGCCGGCACACAGGTATCGACGACGATGTCGGCGATGTCGAATAAGGTTTTTCCGCTCGAATGGCGGGTTTGTTTGCCTTCGGCCTCGCGGGCCGACCCATAGGCGATCACCTTCATGCCCTGCCTTTTTGCCTCCAGCGCGATATCGATGTTGACGGCGTTGATCCCGGAATGGGAGAACAGCCACATACAATCGCGGGGGTCGAAAGTATAGCCTTTCATGATCTCCAGGCCATAGCCTTCCACGCGCTCCAGAAAGACGAACTGGTGGACGCTCATACCTCCTACGATATTGGTGAAAAAGGTTAGCGGCAGCTCGATCATGGGATGAAAGCCCACGAACCCGCCGATGCGGGGGTACATCTCTTCTACGGGGATCGTAGCGTGCCCGCAGCCGAAGGTATGCACCCACCTGCCGGCTTCGATAGTATCGGCCATCACTTCCGCCGCCTGGCGTATGTGCGCCATCTGGCTGTCTTCAATTTGATCCATCGCCCGGCGGGCATTTTCTAACCAGAGCTTTGCTAGCATGGGTTGATATTTTGATTTAAACGGCTACCTTTCCCCGAATACGGCCTCTTACCACCCCCAGCAGCAGGGCCATGACGAACAGGGCCAGCAACAGGGCCGTCGTGAGCTGGCCGATGCCAAAAGCTCCGGATACCCGCCCCATCAGGTAGTTGATGAGCATATTGCCGAAAAGTGCGATCGTAAAAGCTATGCTGAAAGCCGTGCCCGACAGCCTGGCATACATATCACCGATATAACCCAGAATGATGGGAAAGCCGCCTGCAAGCCCTGTACCCAGCATCGCCAGGGCAACGATCGCCAGGCCGTAGGTGGTTGCAGACATGAGCACGGCGCTGCCGGCCAGGGCTATGCCCAGCGAGGCCATCAGCACCCAGAAAGGCGAAAGCTGCCGGAGCAAGCGGCTCAGCAGCAGGCGCGCCACCGTCATGCCGGCAACCGATGCCGAGAGCGCGAACAGCGCTTCGCGGCTATCGAGGCCCGTTTTCTGCAGCAGGTAGGTCGTCGACCAGTTGGTTACCAGGCTCTCCGCGCCGCTCTGGAAAAAGAGGTAAAAGCCCAGCAGCAACAGTGCAGGCTCCCTGATGAGCATCATGCCCTCCCGGGCCGGTGCGCCACCCTGGTTTTTAGGTGCGGGAAACCGGATAAACGCAAAATAGAATACCGCTGAAAGCAACGCCAGCCCCACCGCGGAAACGATGCTCTGATACGAGAAACGCTCCGACAACAAGCCCAGCATAATGGGCATGCCCAATGCTCCTAACCCAAAAAAGACGCCGAGCAGGCTCAGGTTCGCCCCTTTTCCCCCTTCGGTAATATCGGAAACCAACGCGCTGCCGGCGCCATTCATCACGCCGCCGCCAAAGGCCACCAGAAAAATGGACAGCTGCAACTCCCATAATGTATCGGAATAGGCCAGCCCCTGCAGCCCCGCCACCATAAAGAGCGCATTGGCCGTGAGCATCCCCTTATAGCCATAGCGGTCGACGATGGGCCCGAAGATGAGGGAGCCGGCAAGGATGCCCAGCGGCAGGATGGAAACCAGGGCGCCTGCCCCTACTTCACTGAGCTGGAATGTTTCCACCAGCCCGGGCAGGATGGAGCCAAGCGTGATCAATCCAATGCCGAAAAGGACTAGGCCGACGCAGGCCGCAGCAAAAACAAGGGTCCGGTTGTACATATATTTTTCGCTTATGGTGTTCTCCGCCCCATCGCCAGCCTGCCGGCGCCATACAGGCCGGCATCGCCGCCCAACTGAGAAGCTTCCAGGGTTACCTGCCTGATGCTTATGGGCTGTGCCCAGCGCAGAGCCTCTTCGTAGATCCGTCCCAGGAATTGCCCGCCAGGGCCAAACAGGCCGCCGCCAAAGATAATCTTTTCCGGGTTGAACAGGCTCACCAGATTGGCAACGGCCATACCCCAGTAGGTAATGGCCTGATCGACCACCTGCAATGCCAGCGTGTCGCCTTCGAAACAGGCATTGAATATAGCGCCGGCAGTGAGCGCCCGCGGTTCGCCCTGGCTGAGCCGGCCGGCATAGGCCTTATCCATCTGCATCATCTCAAGGGCAACCCTGGGCATGCCGGCGCCGGAAGCATGGTATTCAAAATCGCCGCAAGCCGCATACACCTCCCGGTAGGGCTGGCTCAGGCCCAGCCATCCGATGGCGCCGGCGATATCGTGAGCACCCCGCAATACCTGCCCGTCGACAAGGATGCCGGCGCCGATACCCGTTCCCACCGACAGGAATATGGCATCGCGGCAGCCCAGCGCAGCTCCCTTCCAGGTCTCCCCCAGGATATAACAGGCGCGGTCGCTATCCAGCCGCACCGCAATATCGCGCCCCGCTGCGGCCGCACGGATGTCGTCGAGCACCGGATAATTGTCCCAGCCGGGGATGTTCGGCGCCCAGGCACGGCCTGTTTTCTGCCAGGCAATGCCCGGCACGCAGATGCCGGCCGCTGAAACGGGAACCGAGCTGCCGTCTGCAAAGTTTATCAGAACCGATACCATCGAGCGGATCAAAGCGCCGACTTCGGCGCCTTGCCTGCCCTCCAAAGGCGCCTTTTCCCGATGCAGGATATCTCCATCGTCGGTGAACACCGCGCCTGATAGCTTGGTGCCGCCCAGGTCAAGCCCGATAACTGGCATAGCTGTGGTTTTTGTAAGGAATCCTCAAAAAGTGAGTATAAAAAAACGGAAGCCGCCTCACGATCCATCGCTCCAGGCCAGGTTCCCAGCCTGCCACACCCCTTTCAGCCGAAACCCTTCGCCAATGGCCACCAGGTCGGCCCGGTATCCGCTTTGTATCTTTCCGTATTGTGTATCTTTTTTCAATACCTGCGCCGGATACAGAGAAGCCATGCGCAGCGCCTCTTCCAGGGGGATGCCTGCTTTTTCCACGCAATTCCGCACCGACCCGAGCATGGTGATGGCCGCCCCCGAGAGCGTGCCGTCGGGCAGCGTGAATTTTTCACCGTCGAACTGATGGAGGTAATGGCCGCTGTGGTTTTCGGCCACGGCATCGGTGATCAGGAACAACCTGGGCCCCATGATCTTTTTACTGATCCGGATCACCGGAAAGGCCACGTGAAAGCCGTCGGCAATGATGCTGGCCATAGCCCGCGAATCCAGCACCGCTCCTACCAGCCCGGGAGCGCGGTGGTGCAGGCCGCTCATGGCGTTGTAGAGGTGCGTGGCCATCGCCACTCCTTTTTCAAATGCCGCTGACGCCTGTTCGTAGCTCGCGTCGCTATGCCCCGCGGAAAGGATGATGCCCTCGTCCAGCAAAAGATCCAGCACTTCATTGGAGCAAAGCTCCGGGGCGAGGGTGATCTTTGTTATGACACCCCTGCCGGCTTCCAGCAAGCTGCGTATTTCATCCGCTTCCGGTTTCCTGATATACTGTGCCAGGTGGGCTCCGCGTTTGGCAGGGTTGAGATAGGGGCCTTCGACGTGCAGGCCAGCAACGCCGCTTCCCCCTTTTGCCCGGTATTGCTTTACTGCTTCAATGGCCCGGAAGATAACGCTGCTATCGTTGGTAACGGCCGTCGGCAGGAACAGGCTCGTGCCGCCTTCCAGGCAGGATTCCCGCATAGCTTCCAGCGCTTCGGCAGATGGGTGTTCTGAAAACAGCATCCCATGGCCGCCGTTTACCTGTAGGTCGATAAATGCAGGGGCCAGCAAGGCGCCCTGCAGGCCGGTGCGCCTGATGCCGGCAGGAACATCTGCTTCCGGGACCAGCGCGCTGACCAGGCCTCCTTCCACCAGAACACAATACCCTTCCAGTATGTGCTCACCTGTAAAAATCGACGTATCGGTAAGTGCGATCATATTAATAGTGTTCAAAAAACAAGTTCTCAGGCGCTATTGCTTCCTCATTCTCCACCTGCCTTTTGCCCTGCTTCGCCGGTATCACGCTGCCAGTGGAATTCCGGCTGATACCTCGAAAAAGTAAAACGGCTGCTTTGCCCGAAGGCCGTAGCTTCCAGGGCCCAGCTTCGGGCCTGCCAGCTGAAAAGATCCCAGCTCACGACGACATCATCCGGCGCCTTTTCCAAGGGATAGAACAATTCAACCTGCACTGCGGCATCGGCCAGCAGCAACCCATCCGCGCCCTGTGCCCCGCTAAATGCAACGTGAACAGACACCGGATACAGCGGTACGCCATCAGCTGTGATCCTGGCCTGCCGCGAAAAACAGGCGGCGACATTATGCTTAAGCAGCACTTCTTCGCTCCGCTCAAGGCAGGCCGCCCGGGCCCGCGGAACGGGCATCAGGGTTTCCAGTTTTTCAAAGGGCAGGCTTATTTCCTGCCATATCCCTGCTTCGTTTATCTGTAGTAAGGTAGTAAGATCTTCCTTACGGGCAAAAGGAGAGGGCTGTCCTTTATCGCGGCCGAAATTGCCGGGCGTTTCCCAGTCGAAATGAAGCAGCCAGGGATGCCCGAAACTGATCTCCGACAGCAGCGGGGCCTGGGCTCCTTCCTGAAAAGCGGAGGCCATCATCACGGCAGGAACGGCTGCCCGGCTGCCCCCGAACTGCTGATAGGCGCGCAGCCCGCTCATGGGTTGAGCAGTGCAGTATTCAAAAAAATACAACAGGCTGTATTGCATCAGGCTGTCGCGGTGAATACCTCCGGCAGGCATGTCGAAGGGCTGGCACCGGATAAACCGCCCTTCGAGGCGCTGGCCGTCCAACCCCTCGAGGAAAAAGTATTGCGATAAAAATGCCTGGTGTTTTTCAGCGGCAGCCTGTAAAGTGGCCGGCGGGAACATGCCGTTGTCATCAGGGGCTATGGCGTGAAAAAGGAAAAGGTCCTCGGCCAGAATGTTGAACTGCACGTCAACCTTATCCGGGTAAGCATGCAAGGTTGCCCAACTGATGGAAATGGGATGGGCGGCAAGGCCAAAGCCCATCAGCAAAATGGCAAGCGTTAAGTAATACTCAAAAAATAAGTTCGACGATCCTGCGATGTGGCGCAGGCTGAAAGCTTTAGAAAAGCTGGAAGACAAGCCGCATCGCAGGATCTCCAAGGGAGAACTTATTTTTTGAACACGACTTAGAGCTTGTTTGGAGGCCAGCCTTTGAGCTAAAAAAGGCCACTTTTTCGGTGATGCTTCGTTCTTTTTCTTGGCCGTACCCCCGGGTACGCCCTTCGAAAAATGCCTCGCCTCACCAAAAAATTGACACTTTTCGCTATCAAATCCAGCCTCAAAACAGGCTCTTAGAGTATTCCGGTTAGGCATAGCGGTATTTTTTCAGGGTTCAATCCTTATGGTTACGATCTCCCAGCCGCCGAGCCTGAGCTCCGGGCCGACAGGCTCGCCGGCCTCACCTCGGGGGCTGCTCCTGCGTAAGGCTGCGGGGGTACCCCGCCCCCACTTCAGGCGCACCTCCGCTTTTTGGGCGCCGGTATTAAACAGGCGCACCTCCAGCGCTTTCCCGTCGCGGGAAGGTTTACAGGAGGTGACGATCACCCCGGGCGCTCCTTCCAGCGTGAACAGGGAGGGAATGCCGGGCTGCTGCTCCCCGGCAGCAACAGGTATCAGCGGCTGGCTCTGTTCTATGCCGAATTTTTTGGCTTCCGCACTGTTGAAGGGCCCGTGCGGCCTGATGGCATACCTGAAGCTGGCAGGGCCCTCCTGATAGCCTTTGTAATTGACAAACCAGGCGTTGTTCATCACCCAGGAAAACAGCAGGGTGGAGGGTTCGTAGGTTTGTATCCAGGGCCGTGCGCGCATATCGCTCATCCAGTTCTGCCCATACATGCCGCCAAGCTCTGCCAGCGGAGCATCCGGATTGGCCCAGGTAACGCCCCCCTGCTGGTTGGACAGATCGGCCCAGCGCTGCGGGCAGTAAAAGTTCTTGTTGGCGCCTTTGAGCTGGCCTGCTCCAGGCTCCATCACCGCCCATGCCAGGTCGATACGCGCCTGTGCACCGGGCAGCTGGAAAGGGAAGGAAAAACGGACGTTCTCGTCCTCCAGCACCTTGATCTTGTCGACGGTATTCACCAGGCGGAAGTAGTCCAGCCCCGCGGCCAGCTCTATTTCTCTTACGAGCCGGTTCGCGCCGGGCGCTTCCGACTCAATGGCCAGAGCGGCCACTACCGGGCCGTCTTCCACGACGCGGGCCACCGCATGGCCGCTCTTCTGAGGGTTGGCGGCATCGAGGCCCGTATACCAGTATTCGTTGAACCCGAACGCACTGGACGTATCCACCAGGTTAAAAGGCAGCCCCTGGTAGCGAATGTCCTTTATGGCGCCCGTTTTGTCGTCCAGCTGCACGCTGAGGCCGGCATTGGACAAGCGGTTATCGCGCAGTACCACCTCCCCGGAAGGGCGCGGCGCCTTTTTTTTCATCAACCTGAACCGCTGCGCGCTCAATGGCGGCACCTCCCGCGCCAGGAAGGCCAGCTCGCCGGTAGAGAGCTCTTGCGTGGGCAAGGGCTTGCCATCGGGGCCTACGACGGTAAGGCCGGAAAGCGCCCAGGCCGCCGGCAGCTTCACCAGTTCGGTGCGCGGCCAGGAGGCCGTGTTGAACAGCAGGAAAGCCCGAACCGGGCCATCAGCGGGCGCCAGGGCGCTCACCGCTTTTTCGGTAAGGGCATGGGCCTGGCGTGCGGCGTCCAGGGCGAAAGCCTGCTTGACCTGCCACTGGCTTACCGCCAGATCGCCGTCGGGGTCCGATTTACTCGTTATAGCGCCCCAGGTGTGCTCGGAAAAGAGCACTACATTGTCCCAGGCTTCATCGAAAGAACCAGCGGGAAAGCTGGCCGGGCTAAGCATGGCCCATAAGGTTTCCGCCTGTACAAGCTGCTCTGCGGCATTGCGGTTGGCGGCGGTTTCTACTGCAGAAGAAGCGGCGCCGTCTTCCCAGTATGGCGTAAAATCGCCCCGGTGCACCGGCAGCTGGCTGCCATAACGGGCTTCAAAAGCGCGGAACATCTCCATAGTGGTTGCGATCCGCAATTTCGGGAAGGCATATTTTTCATTCCATTCCCGCACAAACTCCGGCATATCGGGGTCGGGGCCGCCGTTATCGGCCAGGGTATAGCGCAGTTGCACGATATCGTAGGGATAACCCTCGTGATCCAGTTCATCCAGAAATTGCAGGATGGGCGTGCCGCCCGACTTACGCAGGGTGCCCAGCAGCCAGTCGTGGAACCAGGAATAACCGTGGCGGGTCATCCAGAAGAGCACCCGTTCCGCTCCTGAAGGCGATTCCCAGTAGAAAGGCACATCGCCCCAGGCCTCGAAAGTTTGCCCGACCTGGTAACCGCCATGCGCCAGGTGGGGCATGTGGTTGGGGCCAATGGAAAAATAGCGGACGCCGTTCTGCACCAGCGCAGGCACCGTGCCCCAGGCATAACCCGGCACATCGGTGATCATGGCAGAGGGTATGGAAAAGCCGTACTCGCCTGTCAGCTTGTTGGCAAAACGGGTGTTATGCATGAGCTCTTCCGGCCGCTGCAGGCCCGTCAGCTCGTTGCCGTACAGCGCATCCAGGCCGATCCATCCCTTTCTGACGGCATCGATAAAAGCTTCCTTTTTTTCGGGCGTAGCGTTTTTAAGATAACCGTCAACGGCCCAGAGCACTTCGACGTTCCAGCGGAATTGCGCCCCCTCGGGATACCCAGCCGTACGGCGGGCCAGTTCGATGCCCTGTTCAAAATTGCGCCACTGCATGCGCTCCACCTCCGCCTGTTTGTGGGTGAACCCGATATCGACATGCGAATGGGGCAACAGGTAGACTTCAAAAGGCCGTACCGGCCTGAGGGTAACCGTATACTCGATACTGGTGTCGGGCAATTCGGCCTTCACCTTCACATCCGTGGGCTTTTCAACCTGGCCCAGCAACAGCGTTTGTTTGTTTTCCCCGGGATGGAACGTATACGTAGCGTACTTTTCCCCGTTCACGCTGACTACCGCTTCGGCCGGTGGGCCCAGATGCACGTACTCCAGGTACAGGGGCTGGCGCAAAGCGCCACCGTCGCGCACCAGCGCAGGCACGGCGTAGGCTCTCGACCGGGCATACACGCGGTTCTGGAAAGCCATATACCATTCCGTCCCCGATGGGCCTTCAGCCCTCAGCCCGACCTTTAAGGGCTCGCCGGCGCCGGCCGTATTGCGGGGTACGGACAGGAACATATACCCGAACAGGTCTCCTTTTTCCGGGTCGACAAAAGAAGTGACGAAGGCCAGCTCACTACCTTCCGGGCCGCTTAACCGCCAGTTCCTGGCAGCCGTATCCTGCGGGGTTTCAAAAGTGAACCACCGTTCGCCGTTGATTTCCAGGTGGAAGGGCACGGGTTGGGCTCCCGTGGTTTTGGCGATGGCAGCTTCCCATATAAACGTCACCGGCCCGTCGGCAGGGCCTGCGGGCATGGGGCTCGTTTCGAAAGAAATATACCCGCCGGTTGCCCGAAGGTATAGGGCAATACTACCGTCGCGCAGGTTGGGCAGAAAATCCAGCCGCTCGCCTTCTTCCGGCAGCGCAAAGCCCTGCACGAGCTTTTCGGATCGGACGGGCCAGAGGCCCGCAGCGGAGTGCTTTTCCTGGGCTTGCAGGAAAAAGGCAAGAAAGAGGCAAAGGGTGGTCAGGGTAAAGCGAAAGTCCATGATGTATGGTTTTATCGGTGCAGCTGGAGGCGGGGCCGTTCCCAACCAGCATAAAACAAGGCTCCTGAAAAATGCCCTCAAGCGCTTACAACTTCAGCCAGATGAACCTCGGCCGGCAGAACTGGGGGTCCGTCAGGATGTCGGTGAAAAAGTCGAACGAATTCACGTTGTAGCTGGCCAGCATCGCTCCGTTTTTAGTAAGGTGGGGATAGGCTTTGGCGTTGTATACGAAGTAGTCGATGTCCTCATCCACTTCCGGGCAGCGCCAGATGTCTTTAGCCGGGAAAAACGGGCCGACGGGGCTCTTGGCCACCTGGACGGCCACTTCGGGCAGCATGCCGTACTTCTGGTGCACCAGCAGGTAGCGGCCATCGGGCAGCGGGCTGAAGCTCAGCTCATGAGACACGCTGTTGGCCACGGGTTTGGCAGAGTGCTTATCGGCAACCCAGCTCTGCCCGTCCCAGAAGCGCCAGGCGCCGAAATCTTCAAAGGACTCGGGGCGCACCCGGGCTACGCGCAGCTCCAGATAGGGGCCGGCCACACCGTATACGTAGATGTAGCCGTCGGGGTTCGGTGCACCGGCCGAAGCCGTATTGGCGAAGATGCCGCTGCCGTAAGTCACATTTCCACCGCCATTTTCCAATTGATAGAAAAAAGGCGTATCGAGCTGCCGCTGCTCCTGAAAAGGCGGCTGGCTGCCTGGCGGAATGGCGATAAGGGAAACACCCACTTGTTCGAATTCGAAAAAGCCGCCGGTGGGGACGTCGCGCACACGGTAGGCGAAGATGTACAGGGTACTATCGGCATCCACATTGACAAAACCGTCGCCCAGCCAGTAATAATCGCCGCTTTGCGTGTCCGGCGTTTGAGGAGAAAAAAGCGACGTAGGTTTCCCGTCATCTCCTACAGGCCAGTAAAAGTGGAACTTATCCGGGTCGGGCTCACTGCCATCCAGGTAGGCCACCAGATTGTGGATCATCTTGTAATCGCCGCTCTTGACTTTACCGTCTTTGGTTTTGCCGACCACCGAATCGCTGAAGATAAAGAGGGTGCGGGTTTGCGGGCCCGCCTCAACGAATTCCCGGCCATCCAGCGGTATGCCGAAAATGCCGTCGCCGCCAAACCATCCGGACGTGCGGAAAAAGAGCTCGTTCCAATCCGTCGCATAGGATGATAGGCTTTTCGCTGGCGATTGGCTATCTTGTTCAACCTTACCGGCGGCGCCCGGTGAAGCACAGGAAAAGGGAAGTAGCAGCAATAAGGTCATAAGGGCTTTCGCCCGGGGGTTCTTAAACAATGTTATGGCCATAGTATAGTCGTTGTTCCTTTTTTGTAAATATGCCAGGATCGCTCTTTCAGGTAAATATAAAAAAAGCCCTCTTATGCAAACCAGCAATTCTTCAACAGAAAGCAGGAGTTGGGTGCACAGCTTATCGCTGGGTGCGCTAACGGCAATGCTGATGCTGACAACGAACACGGCCTTCTCTCAGGCACGGTTGCACGGCCTTTTTAGCAGCCACATGGTCTTGCAACGCGATATGCCCGCGCCCATCTGGGGATGGGCAAGCCCGGGTGAGGTTGTAAACCTGGATTTCCAGGGCCATTCGCTCCACACCAAAGCTGATGCGGAAGGCAGCTGGAAAATACTGCTCCCTCCTACCCCTGCCGGCGGCCCCTATTCCATCACCGTCCGCGCTTCCAATACCATTGTGCTCGACGATGTGCTGTTCGGCGACGTTTGGGTATGCGGCGGCCAGTCGAATATGCAGTATACCCTGCAAATGCTGGGCTACGACGAGCCCGACAGCGCCAGGGCGTACAACGGGCAGCTGCGCTTCATCAATGTATCTGTGGATCTGGATTACCTGCCGAAAAAGGATATCAAAGGCGGCCAATGGGCCAGAAGCACCCCGGAAAGCATCAGGAACCTATCCGGCGTCGGTTATTTTTTCGGCCAATACCTGCAACAACACCTGGGCGTGCCTATAGGGCTGGTGAGCAGCAACCTGGGCGCCACCACCATTGAAACCTGGATGAGCAACGAGGCCCTGAAAGCCTTCCCGCAGTTCGACGCCATCACCTCGCAAGTCGGCCGCCTCAATAAAAGCTTCGCACAGCTCGATGCGGAGCTGAAGGAATACCGGAAAAGCTGGGACCGCGACTACTACCTCAAAGGCCCGGGCATCGAACAGCACTGGGAGAGGCCGGAGACGGACGTATCGGGCTGGCAGGAGATGGACATCCCCAAATTCTGGGAGGATGCAGGGCTGAAGGATCACGATGGCGCCGTTTGGTTCCGAAAAACATTCGACCTGCCCGAAGGCTTTTCCGCCGACACGTTTAACATCGCCCTCAACCAGATCGACGACTATGACATCACCTGGGTGAACGGCGTTAAGGTGGGAGAATCTTTCGGCAACCGCAACTGGCGCAACTACTTTTTCCCGGCAAGCATCCTCAAACCCAAGGGCAACGTACTGGTGTCGAGGGTGTTCGACATCGGCGGACAGGGCGGTTTCTACACGGCCCCCTTTTGGGGCAACCCCATCCTCAATGGCAAATGGAAGTTCAAAGCCGGCCTGAAGATCGATGCCCGCACTTTCCCTATACCCACAGTGCCCAACGGCAGCTTTTTCTCCCACCCCAGCCTGCTGTACAACGGCAGCATCGCCCCACTCATGCCCTTCGGCATCAGGGGCGTGATCTGGTACCAGGGGGAATCCAATGCGCTGCCCGGGCGCTCGGAAGAGTATGCAGGGCTGCTGCCCGCCATGATCCGCGACTGGCGCGCACACTGGGGGTTAGGCGCTTTCCCGTTCCTCATCGTACAGCTGGCCAACTACCTGCCGGAAGCGCAGCAGCCCGGTGAAAGCAGCTGGGCAGAGCTGCGGGAAGCTCAGATGAAAGCGCTGAGCGAACCCCATACCGCCATAGCTACCGCCATCGACATCGGTGACGCCAACGACATCCACCCCAAAAACAAACGAGATCTGGGGCAACGCCTGGGCCTGGCTGCCCGCAAAGCAGCCTATGGCGAAGATATCGTGTACTCGGGGCCCGTCTTCCAATCCTGCACCATAGAAGGCGACAAGGCCAGGGTTTCCTTTTCCTCGACGGGCAGCGGCCTGAGCACTACCGATAAATACGGCTATATCCGCGGCTTTGCCATCGCCGGCGCCGGCCGGAAGTTCTATTGGGCCCAGGCTTATATCGACGGCAATACGGTAGTGGTACATAGCCCTGATGTCCCCAGGCCCGTCGCCGTGCGTTATGCCTGGGCCGACAACCCCGGCCCGTTAGGTTTGTGCAACAAAGAGGGGCTTCCGGCCCTGCCCTTCCGCACCGACAACTGGGAATTGTCCACAGCAGGTAAGAAGTTCGTTTTTGATGAGCATGGGTTTTAACAGCATATAATTTCGCTGTGCCTTACTCCACATACAAAACCAGCCCTTTCAGGTATTCCCCTTCCGGGTGGTAGATATTCACCGGATGGTCGGGAGGCTGGGAAAGGTGGTGCAGTACGCGCACCTGGCGGCGGGTTTCCAGCGCAGCAGCGACGATCGTATCATAGAAAAGCTGCCGCCCGACGACCTGAGAGCAGGAAAAAGTAAACAACAGGCCGCCGGCCCTGAGCTTGCTCAAGGCCAGCGCATTGAGGCGTTTGTAGCCCTGTACGGCATTGTGGCGTTTTTTAATGCTCTTGGCGAATGCCGGCGGGTCGATAACCATAAGATCATAATCGGCATCTGCAGCCTTAAGGAAGGCCATGGTATCTTCGGCAAAAGACTGGTGGGTACCCGGGGCTGCCCCGTTTAGTTCAACGTTCCGATCCGTTACGGCCATTGCCGTTCGCGAAACATCGACCGAATCCACCTGGCGGGCGCCGGCCTTCAGGGCGTAGACGGAAAAACCGCCGGTGTAACAGAAGGCGTTCAGCACTTTTTTATCCCGGGCGTACTGCCCGGTGAGCCAGCGGTTTTCCCGCTGGTCCAGAAAAAAGCCGGTCTTTTGGCCCGACTCCCAGTCCACCCAGAAGGTGTGGCCGTGTTCCTGCACCGTCTGGGGTGCGCTTTCTCCAAAAACATAGCCGTTTTTCACGCCCGATGCGTAGGTTGCGGGCAATGTTTCCGAGCTTTTATCGTATACGGCGACCAGGGCGTCACCGTAGTTCTCACGTAACGCCCCTGCGATAGGCCCCAGCATCCGGTGCATGCCTATAGAATGGCACTGAACAACTGCCGTCGATCCGTAAATATCGATGATCAGGCCAGGCAACCCGTCCCCTTCGCCGTGAACGAGCCGGTAACAATCCGTATGGGGGTTGCCTGCCAGTCCGAGAGCCTTTCGGCAGGCCAGTGCGCCGCCGATCTTCTGGTTCCAGAATGCCTGCTCCGCCTGGACAGGTAAAAAGGAAAAGAGGCGAACGCAAATGCTGCCGTCCTGATAATGGCCGGTGGCGAGATAGCTGCCGTCTTCCTGGTATACCTCCACCACATCCCCGTCTTCGACAGGGCCCTCGATAGCCTTTACCGCCCCGGAGAACACCCAGGGGTGAAAGCGCTGGGCCGCAGCTGCTTTTTTGTTCTTAATAATGATCCGTTTCTGCATGTCCTTGGTATAGTAACCATCAAACATGGGCCATCCCGAATTTTAAAGGTGCATTTCGGGGCTGTCTCAAAAGAGCCTGCATAAGGAAAACCTGCAGAATAATTGACCGCAAAGGCGCAAAGACGCGGAGAAAAGCGCAAAGCAGGGCGTATAGAAGGAGCTCTTCCTGCGAAAAACCTCTGCGTCCTCTGCGTCTCTGCGGTTCGTTTTCTGCAAACATATGAGACGCAGAGGACGCGAAGAATTGTTCATAAACGCTGCGTTCTTTGCGCCTCCGCGGTTCAATATTTGCCGGGAATACCTCAAAGCTTACTTCTGAGACAACCTCAAGGCTTTGATTGGCGCCACTTCTACCGATATTTTGTGCCTGGTGGCGCCACCTTGGGTTCGCCGCCGGTACAATTGCTAGAATTCGGGATGACCCATGTTTGAACCCTAAATAAAGGCCAAAAATAACATCATTTTCCAGAAAACGGGGATAAAGCTTCTTTACAGGCAGGTTTGCTGAACCTAATAGCCGAATAAAAAAGAGCTACCCGAAATGAGTTTCCGGGTAGCTCTTACAGGAACACCTCAAAAAAAGGCGCCCTTACTTACTGAGTACCACCGTTCGGGTGATCAGATTGTCTCCCGTCCGGAGTGTGATGTAATACGCTCCGCTGGCCAAGCCTTCTTTTTCCAGATCCAGCTGGAAGGTGGCGTTGTCCAGCACCAGGGCCCTGCTGAGCACCTGCTGGCCGTAGATGTTGTACACACCCAACGCTGCCTGCTCACCCCTGTAATGTTCAAACTCAAGTGTTACTGTACCACCTGTGGGGTTCGGGTACAGGCGCATGTCAAGCATCCCTGGCTCGCCTGCCGCACCGGCCTGAAGCGCTTCCGGTTGCGTGGGCGCTGCAGGAGGAGTACTCGTACCGGAATGGGTCACGTAACACTCTACGAAGTTGTCGCAATCGTCATAGATACGGTAGAAATAGGTCACCTTGAAGTCACCGCATTCTTCCCCTTCAACTATGGTGTTGATCAGATAACCGAAGGGGTCGGAACAGTTGTCCGTGTAGTTCAGAGCGACACCGACAGGGTCGGGTGCAGGCACGTTAGCCATGCATTCCAGGCCACTCACGCCTTCGGGGCAGTCACCGGCCGGCGGCGTGAAATCCTGTCCGCTGAAGGTCAGCACGCATATCCGGCGGCCGTCCAGGCAGGGATCCTGGATCTGGTAAATATGCCTGATCGTAAAGCTGCAATAGTTGTTGATCACCGTAGAGCCGAGATACAATACCGTTGCCAGCGGGCTGAAATTGTATTCCACCAGCGGTTGTGCTTCCTGTGGAGTGGGAACGTCCTTCCAGCACATCAGCCCGGTCTGTTCCGGCGGGCAGCCAACCAGTGTGGGGTCTATTTCAGGTATGAAATAAGGCACGGCACAAGTCGTCGAATTGCCGCAGGTATCCGACACCAGGTAGTTATTGTATACGGTGATGTTCTCACAGGGGCCGCCTGTTACTGTTCGCGGCAATTCCGTAACAATGACGTTGGAACAGTTGTCGGTAAAGAACTGCTCGATGTAGCTGGGGTCCGGAACAGGTATCTGGCCATACGTATATACCGTGCTGCCGTTCGGGCAATTGCCGGTAGGCGCCTGGGTATCTTCTCCTTCATAAGTCAACGCGCACAACTTGATGTTGCCGCAGTTGTCTTTCACCTGATATACGTAGGTAAAGCTGAATTCGCAGTCGTCTTTCTCGATAAGGGTATCCGTAACCATCACCGTCACCGCCAGGCCATCGCCGCCGGTGAAGAAGCCTGCCAGATAGGCCGGGTTGAAGGGCGGGACGTCATCGATGCACTGCAGCGTATTGTTCACTTCCGGGCAACCACCGCTGATCTGGGTCGGCACCTTACCGGTGTGGGTGATCTTGCAAATCGTGCTGTTCCCGCATTCGTCGCTGACGGTATAGGTATGTATCACTTCAAAATCCTTGCAGGCACTGAGGTAATTGGTGGTATTGCCCGTCATCTGTGCCGTTACGCTACCGCAAATATCGGAATACATGCCGGCGATAACGGCCGGCGGAATAAGCGGCGCCTGCGCAGGGTTCGTCAGGCCCGTCAGGCCCGGCGGGCACGACCCCGTAGGCGGAGCCGTATCGACGATGGTGAACGTTGCCGTAGTGGAAGCCGGGTTGCCGCACTGGTCTCTGGCCGTGAAGGTGACCGTAGCGCTGCCCGTTGCCCCGCAGCCATTGCTCAGCCCTGCAAAGTTATTCGTCCAGCTTACCGGGCCGCAGTTGTCACTGGCCGTAGCGCCGCCATGGCTGGCCAGCCAGTTGTTCAGCGCAGCGACGTTGCCGTTGCCGTCACATTGAACCGTCATATTGCCTGCAGGCGTCACCGCCGGTGGCTGTGTATCGCCGGTTACCGTGAAGGTGGCTGAGCAACTGGCGTTCTGCCCGCAGTTGTCCGTAGCCGTAAAGTTGATGGTAACGGAACCACCACAGGCGTTTGGCGCCGTGTACTGATTGAGGTTGGTGCTCTGCTGGCCACAGCCGCCGGATACGCTGAATTGCGCCTTCCAGTTGTTGAATGCCGTATTCACCTGCGACTGGCTCAGGCAGCTACCCATCGACATGTTCTGCGGGCAGCTCACCGTTAGCGTGGGCGGATAAGCTACCGTAAATGTCTTAAAGCAACTGGCCGTCTGCCCACAGTTGTCCGTGGCCGTGAAGTTGATCGTCACCGAACCACCGCAGGCGCTCGGCGCGCTGTACTGCGAAAGGTTAGTGCTCGTGGCGCCACAACCGCCGGATACGCTGAACTGAGCCTTCCAGTTGTTGAAAGCAGCGTTCACTGCCGACTGCGTCTGGCAACTGGCCGCGGCCATGTTCGACGGGCAGTTAACCGTCAGCGTCGGCGCCGCAGCAACCGTAAATGTCTTCGAGCAACTGGCCGTTTGTCCACAGTTATCCGTGGCCGTGAAGTTGATCGTCACGGAACCGCCGCAGGCGCTGGGGGCGCTATACTGCGCCAGGTTGGTCGTTTGTACCCCGCAGCCGCCGGAAGTGGTAAACTGTGCCTTCCAGTTATTGAATGCCGCGTTCACCGCCGACTGCGACTGGCAACTGGCCGTGGTCATGTTCGATGGGCAATTCACCGTCAGCGTCGGCGCCGCAGCAACCGTAAAGGCCTTTGAGCAACTGGCCGTCTGCCCACAGTTATCCGTAGCCGTGAAGTTGATCGTTACGGTGCCGCCGCTACAGGCGCTGGGGGCGCTATACTGCGCCAGGTTGGTCGTTTGCACCCCGCAGCCGCCGGAAGTGGTAAACTGCGCTTTCCAGTTGTTGAAAGCGGCATTTACCTGCGACTGCGTCTGGCAGCTGCCCAGGCTCATATTCGATGGGCAGTTTACAGTCAGCGTCGGCGCCGCAGCAACCGTAAACACCTTCGAGCAACTGGCCGTCTGGCCGCAGTTGTCCGTAGCCGTGAAGTTGATCGTCACAGAGCCGCCGCAGGCGCTCGGAGCGCTATACTGCGCCAGGTTGGTCGTCTGCACCCCGCAACCGCCGGAAGTGGTAAACTGCGCCTTCCAGTTGTTGAATGCTGTATTTACCTGCGACTGCGTCTGGCAGCTGCCCAGGCTCATGCTCTGCGGGCAGTTCACGACAAGCGTCGGCGAAGAAGTTACTGCAAAGCTGCTGGAGCAGATAGCTACCTGCCCGCAGTCGTCGGTAGCGGTATATGTAATGGTAACAGAGCCGCCGCAGAAGCTGGGCGCGCTGAACTGGTTCAGGTTTGTGCTCGTGGCGCCGCAGCCGCCTATGGTCTGGAACTGAGCTTTCCAGGCATTAAAAGCGGCGTCTACCTGTGCCTGGCTCTGGCAGGAGCCCAGAGAAACAGGCTGCGGGCAGCTCACCGTCAGATCTGGAGCGCTCAGTACTGTAAAGCTTGCCGAACAGCTTACCGTCTGGCCACAGGCATCACTGGCAAAGAAGTTGACGGCCACAGAGCCACCGCAGGCACTGGGGGCCGCCGAAGCGTATTGCCCGATATTGGTGGTCAATATACCGCATCCGCCCAGGGCTGTGAACTGCAACAACCAGTTGTTGTAGGCCGCATTCACCTGAGCCTGCGTCTGGCAACTGCCGAAGGTGAAATTCGCCGGGCAGGACACCGTAATAGCCGGTGCCGGCGCTACCGTAAAGGTAGCTGAGCAACTGGCGGACTCCCCGCAGTCGTCGGTAGCGAAATAATTAACGGTTACCGAGCCGCCACAGACACTGGGTGGGTCGAACTCCGATACGTCGGTGCTCACCGGGTTCGATCCTCCCTCCGTGAAAAACTGGCCCAGCCAGTTATTGAATGCCAAATCCAGCTCAGCCAGGGAAGGACAGGGCCCCAGGGTAAAGTCCGGAGGGCAATTCTCAGTGAGAGGCGGAATGAAAGGCACGGTAAAGGTGGCCGAACAAGCAGCGGATTGCCCACAGTCATCGGTAGCGGAATAGTTGACCGTTACGGAACCACCAAAAGCGGAGGGCGCGACGTAAACCGTCAGGTCGGTGCTCTGCGGGCCACATCCGCCGTTGGTGTCAAACTGGCTGATCCAGTTGTTAAAAGCGGCATCTACTTCTGCCTGGCTTCCACAGCCATCCGTGTTGAAGTTGGGCGGACAGCTCACACTGAGCAGCGGAGCGGGCGCCACAGTAAAGGTGGCCGAACAGGATACGGACTGGCCGCAATCGTCAGAAGCGGAATAGAGAACGGTTATCGAACCGCCGCATGCATCAGGAGCACTATACTGGCCCAGGCCGGAACCTACTCCATTACAGCCGCCACTGGTGGAGAACTGGCCCAGCCAGGCGTCAAAAGCGACATCCACCGCGTCCTGGCCCAGGCAGCTGCCCAGGACCGTGCTCTGCGGGCAGTTCACCGTGAGGGTGGGCGCAGCAGCTACGACAAATAAAGCCGTACAGCTTACTGTCTGGCCGCATTCATCGCTGGCCGTATAAGTGACCATGACACTGCCTCCGGCACAGGCGGCAGGAGCTGAGTACTGGCTCAGGTCCGTAACTACAGGAGGCGTACAACCTCCGGTTACCGAGAACTGGGTAATCCAGGCGGCAAAGGCCTGCTCGATCTGGGGCTGCGACAGGCAGCTGCCCAGCATCACGTTATCCGGACAGTCTATATGAAGTTGAGGGATCACCTCAGCTGTATCTTCGTCATCATCGGGAATGCCGTCATTCAGGTCGTCCTCCGTTTCGTCGGTATGAGGGTCGCTGTCCGTATCTATCTGGTCCGATTCCGTGATCTGGGCCAGGTTGAGGTAGTTGCCGGAAGCGTTGACCTTGGCTTCGATCGTCAGGGTGACGGTAGCCTGGAAAGGCAGGCTGCCGATCGTCCAGACACCTCCGATGAAAGTTCCCTGAGAAGGTGTCGCACTGACGAGCATATAACCCGAAGGCAGATAATCGGTGACCTCGACGCCCGTTGCATCATTCGGGCCGTCGTTGTGTACCGCAACGGTAAAGACGACGATATCACCGACATTGGGCGTGGCGTTGTCCACCGTTTTCTCAATACTGAGGTCGGCTACCTCGGGGCAGTTAACGGTAACGGTAGCGGTACACTGGCTGGGGTTGCCGCATATATCCGTCACGGTCAGCACTACGTTATTAGGCCCTTCATCGCTGCAATCGAAGGTGATCGTGGAGGGGTTGATAATCAGGGTGACATTGCCACCGCAGTTATCGCTGCTTCCATTATCGATATCGATCGCCGAAATGCTCGCAGTACCGTCCAGGGTGTTAATATCGAGTGTAATATCCTTGCATAGGGCCGTGGGCGGGGTCAGGTCCGTCACCAGGAAGGATTCCATACAGGTAACGGAAAGGTCATCCGGGCCGACGCCATCTCCGTCGGCGTCATCGGTAAGGGTATAGGTATTGGTGACCGTTATGCCCAGCGGGCAGAGGGAGCCCTCTACGGTTTGGTTGCTGGAAAAGACGAGCACGCCGCAGGGGTTATCGGTTACCGTTTCAAAGATCATATGCTGATCCACCGCTTCAGCCTCCGTTTTCAACGGGATCACGCCGGCGTCGCAGGCATCTACCAGTTGGTTATTGGGCAGGTTCGGCTGGCAGGACGCCGGCACCCTCAACCCGGAGAAGATGTTAACCAGATCCTGGATGAATTCATCAAAATTGCTGACCAGCTCATAATCTGCCGAAAGGGCATTGCCGGGCATATACCTGTCCGGCCCGCTTATGGCGATCAGGTTATCAACATTCTCATTGGCGCCATCACCTACGCCGATAGCCAGCATGTGCGTGATGGCCTTTATAGCGTTGGCCGGGCCGATGGCCTGTGTTGCCGTGGCCGCTGTATTGATATTGCCGGGGCCGTCAATGAGGCCGCCGTACAGGTCGCCGCCACTGGGTACGCTGTAAAAGGTCGGCACGCCGTCGGTAAAGAACAGGACGGTGCTGGTCGGCGGGTTATTGGGGTTGTTCAGGACCTCCAGGGCCGCATTAAGGCCAGCTTCATAGTTGGTGCCACCCAGGTTGCCGATGACGTTGCGGTACTGGGTGTTGAAGTAATTGGTAAAAAAACCATTGATGTTGGCCATCGTGATCGGCGCATAGTCGACCGTGCCGTTGTAGGGGTACACCTGAGCAAAGGTGGCGAACTCGACGATAGCGGCCGATGAACCGGTGCCGACCAGTGCTGTGAGCAGGTCGAGTACGGCCTGCTGTACCGAATCCGCCTCGGTATCATTGATGGAGTTGGATTCGTCGAGCACGAGCAGAATGTTGATCGAACAGCCTGGCTGCACATTGGGGTTATCGGCCACCAGGTCGTTGGTATCCGTTTCAAAAGAACAGTCGTAAGGCGCGGCGTTCACCGTCCGTATCCCGCTGACACTGAGCGTAAAAGGGCCGGAAACGCGGAGCCTTACCCGCGAAGTCGTCGCTCCCGTCGTAACGTTGAGGATGTTAGCGTTGGCCAACGGGGCTGTCGACCAGGTAACGGAAGCAGGGTCGATGTCGTTGGTGGTGCCGAAGACATCCAGGTTTAGCTCGTACTCCAGCACCGTGGGGTTGCCGGTGATAGGCACAGCATCGAAAAAGGGGCCCGATATCTGGGCATCGACGCAATCTTGTCCCCTCAAGGCAAGTGGTGCGGCGAACAGCAACAGGATGGCTACCAGGAAACAGGGGGGTAAAGCGTGGAAGAAAAAGGCGCGTGGCCTTAAGATTTTGGGATTAGTACTCATTTTGTCAATTTGTTTCATATGGAAAATATTGCTCCTCCATTACAAAGTTACTTACCGGCATGCCGATAAGGCTCTCGCAGAGAAGAGTGTGCAATTTTCTAATGCGGTTGGATAAGCTGTACGTTCGAGGGGGAATCCTGCCTTTTATTTTCGGCAGAAGGGCATTGGATCGATACGATGAGGGATAGATGGCATATAGCGCCATAAAATGTCACAGTAAATATAGGACATTCTATTGTCATTTTCTTAAACCTGGCGCAAAAAAAAACTACCCGGGAAAAATCCCGGGTAGCTCACAAACAAAGTTAGCAAGGGGGGTTAAATCTTATCCAGCCTCACCAGGGCATTACCAGAGGGATGGCAGCTACCTGGTTGTCGGATAGATAAGTACCACTGGTAAGCTCTGCTCCTGCAGCGGAGCACAACGCGCCAGTGGCAGGGCATAGCCCATCTACCACTTATCAGCCGCACAGAAACATAACGGCAAGTGTTCCCCTTGCTTGAATTGAATTTTTCGCCCCTGTTCTTTCGGGCCCCGGGGTTCGTTTTAGGAGAGTAGGGAATGAAGGTTATTCCCAGGCCTTGTAGGTTCAGCCTTTTACCAGCTGAGGATGGAGGGCCCGATATTCATTAGGATTCTAATCATGAAAATACCAAAAGGTATATCAAAGATATATTTTTTGGAGCACAAAACCATATCTGGCCTTCTAATTTATTAAAAATGAAACTGTAAGCTCCTCAGGTGGCGTTACGCCAATCTAACTCACCTGCCGAACAAGCGCTGCTCTACCAGTTCACAAATGATATGGCCCGTCAGGATGTGGCACTCCTGGATGCGCGGCGTATCTTCGGATGGAATATTGATCAGGAAATGGCTGTGTTGTGCGAGTTGCCCACCGCCGCTGCCGGTCATGCCGGCCACCATCATTCCGAGTTCGCGGGCGGCCATGGCGGCCCGTACGATATTGGGCGAGTTGCCGGAAGTGGACAGGGCGAACAACAGGTCGCCCTGTCGCCCCATTGCGCGCACCATACGGGCAAATGCCTCGTCATATCCGTAATCGTTGGCCACAGCCGTGAGGAAGGATGTATTGACGTGCATGGCCTCAGCAAAAAGAGGCGGCCGGTCAAAATAAAATCGCCCGGAGAGCTCTGCCGCAAGGTGCTGTGCATCGGCAGCGCTGCCGCCATTGCCGCAAAAGAGCACCTTGCCGCCCCGCTGAAAAGTAGTGATACAGGCTTCTACTACATCATCGAGGGTTTGCATCAAAGCCTCATCCGACAGCAGGGCCTGCTTGGCCGCTATGCTCTGGCTGATCGCCTGTTTTATTCTGTCTTTCCTGTTGGGTTCCAATCTGCTGGTCATAACTCGTCGTATAGTTTTTTTATGCCTTCTACCATATTGTTCCAGGAAAAGCGCTTCTTACCCTCCCTTACTCCGGCTACCATATCTTGCTCCCGCACATGCTGGAAAAAGTCCACAACAGCATCAGCAATGGCCTGTTCCGATACTTCTACAACATAACCCTCCCTACCGTCCCGGACGATCTCCGGCAGGCCTCCGACCCTGGTCACCACCATAGGCTTATCGAAATGGAAGGCCAATTGGGAGATGCCGCTTTGCGTGGCCGACAGGTAGGGTTGCACCGCCAGGTTGGCCGCACCGAAATAGTAACGAACCTCCTCATTCGGTATGTATTCGTTCCTGAGGATCACCTGGCCTTCCAGCCCGTTCCGGCTGATCAATTCCCGGTAAGGGGCCTCGTCTTCGTAAAACTCGCCCGCTACGAGCAGCTTCAGCCCCAGGGCGCGAATGCGCTCATCCGCCATGGCCTGCAACAGCAGGCCCAGGCCTTTGTATGCCCTGATAAAGCCAAAGAACAACAGATAACCGGGCGCAGGAGGGAGCCCCAGGTGCGCCAGCGATTCCGCTCTGCCGGCAGGCGGCCCGTAGTTGTCGAAGATAGGGTGTGGGATGTACGCTACCGGTTTGCGGGGCGCCAGCTTATGGATGTCGGCCTCCACCTGGTGCGACATGGCCACAAAACCGTCGACAGCGCCGAAAAAAAACCGGGTGAACAACCGGTCGCCGGGGCGCCGCTCATGTGGAATGGCGTTGTCGGTTATGGCTACCACCCGGGTGCGCCCCCCACGGCGGGCCAGCCGCAGTATCGTGCCCAGGCATGGCCCCATAAATGGCAGCCAGAACCGGGTGATGACCAGCCCGGGAGCTTCAGCCCGCAACCGTCGGCCCACTACCCACCAGTTGAAGGGATTGATGGAGTTCACCACTGTAACGATATCCAGGCTTTCCGGCGGGGGGCTATCGGAGTACTGCGTCGTACCGGGAAAAAGAAAAGAGGGATACTGCAGGCTAAAGGAATAGATGCGCACCGACAGGCCCTGCCGCTGCAACTCCTGGGCGAGCCTTTCGGTAGAGGAAGCTATACCACCCCGCAATGGGTGTGCCGGAGAAAGCAGGATGACGTGTTTCAATTTTTTAGGTGCAATATAGCCAATTCGGGCCGCGCAGAAAGCTATGCCTCTACTTAAAATAGGTGTGAAAAATCACTATATATTGTACACGTTTTCCCCTCGCACTTTCGTTGTTGGGGGTGAACCGGAAAAACCCTCGGCCGCTTAGAGCTTGTTTATATCAAAATCAAACTTTACAGGCATGCAAAATGGATTGTGCACACTGCTTCTGACTAGCGCCTTAGCCTTTGTCGTACTCCCCGCTACCGCTCAGCGCATCGACCGCTACCAGCGAAAACTGGAAGAATACCGCAGTGGCGAATGGCCTCCCGAACGCACTTATTCGCGCATTTCCCTGGGTTATGCCCTGCAGAAAACCTTTAAAAAACACTGCGAATACTGTGGCTTCGCCACACCCGACGGGCGCCGCGATTACGTTCCGCAGGACATCAGCAAGTTTCTGGGTAAAAGGGATATGCGCACCAAAGTGGAAACGGCCGACATCCGCGGCGGCGGCCTGCTTTACTACCTCTTCACCTCCGACGAGATCCTGCGCCCCTTTGACGAGGTCAATTACAGCCCTAGCCGCATATTGCGGCTCAACAGCGTATCCAACCAGTTCGCCATCGACCCGGATGAGAATTTCGACTCCTTTATCCTCCATAAGAACTGCAGCGGATACCTCAAAGCCGCGCTCGACGCCGGCGTCGAACCGCCTTACCTGGCCTTTCGCACCGCACTCGATACCGACAGCCGACGGCAATCTTCCGTCATCGCCCTATCCGGTTCTTTCCTCTCCCCCCTGAGCCTCGTACTGTCGGCCAACGACTCCCGCACCACGGAGGCCATGATGAAACTCTGGTACTTCTACCAGGAAAACCCCTCCTACGTTAACAATGCCTATTACCTGCGCGAATTTGAAGGTGTCATGATCAAACACCTCACATCCGCCGAAGAGAATTTCCGCATAGAAACGGAAGGCGGGCTGAACCTGACAGCTCCGATCCCGGCACACCTCAAGGCCAGCTTCGGTATCAGCAAAAGCAGCAACCTGTCCTTTCTGGGCAACGACTGGGAAACGATCGTATTTTCCGACTTCGAACGGCCGTATGACAAACAGGCGCTGTTCACGCCTCTGCCCTCCCCTTCCGATATCCACCGTTACCTGGCAGGTATACGGCCTGTATTCCAGAACGCACAGGACCTGCCGCTCATGATCGAAGGCGTCGAGCACAAACACTTCCTCATCGTTGAAGGCATTCCGGAAAACATGGCCAGCAACTACTGGCTTATCGAAAATGTGCAGGCCGGCGTGTACGATGGCCTGCCCAGCCTGACGGCCGAGCCTTTTGCCGACAAGGAATCCTGCACTTCCGGCTGCCGCTTCACGGTCACGGGCCGCCCCCTGGCGCGCAACTTCCAGGGGCCCATCGATGGCAGGCCCAGCAAGCTGAACGTCCGGTACCGCATCCGAAGCAAGGCCCCCGTAAACGGCGAATACCTCTCCTTTGATATCGACCAGGAGATACAGACCAGCGCACATCCCATCGCCAATATTACAGATGGCCAATTCGACCTTTCCAAAAAGGATGGCTGGGAATTCGCTTTCCAGTGGAAATTCGCCATCGAGATCGAGGACCGGTACAACCCCGTAAGTTTCGATGTGCTGCCTTATATCGGCAACCTTCTGGTGCGCCGCAGCGATAAGGAACTCAACGTCCGCATCGCAAAAGTAGAGCCCGACGCCACGCGCAAGCGCTTCTACGTTACCCTCGAAACCCAGGAAGCTTTCCCGCTCAACCGAATCGACAATGCCAACATGGTTGCTTACAACCTTGCGCTTGACATTCACCTGAAAAGCCAGCGCTCCGGTATCACTTCGGTACGGCCGCTCAAGAGCATCCTGCGTTTTCCCGCTCTTAAAGAAAATGTTGTGGAACCTCCCATTCCCGCAGCAGCGGAAGCCCCGGCAGCTGCACCGGCAACACCGGCCATTCAAACCGGCGGAAGCGGGGGCGGAAGCCAGGAGGAATAACCGCCCGCTTATTGCTCCAACGCCAGGCGGTAAACATTCACCCGGTAAGGAAGCTTGTTATAGATGCCTTCCAGTGTTCTGTGCTGCACCTGAAACCCCTGCCCGGCAAGGCCGCTGAAGAAAGGCGCCGCGATCGCCCGGTTCGGTTCACTGACGAGGATCGTCCCCCCGGGTTTGCACAAGGTTCGGAAAGCATGGGGCAGGTATTCAAAAGCGCGGCGCTCGTAGGCGACATCAGACGCAATCAACAGATCGGCAGCCAGAGCAGGGCCGGGCTGCCGCCAATCCATCAGGACGAACCGCGCCGGCTCTGACAGGTTCTGTTCCCAATTGTGGCGGGCGAAATCAAGGGCTTCCGGCAGGTAATCGGAAAGGGTAACCTGCGCCCCCAACAGCCCTGCAATAATACCCGGCAACGATAAGCCACAGCCGATCTCCGTTACCGTCTGGCCCGGCCTGATCAAACTTTCCTGTACCATATACCTCCCCAAAGCAAGAGCAGAGGGCCAGAGGTCCGCCCAGTACGGAATGCGCTCGTCGAGCACGTCCTCATGAGCATCGCCCTTGGCGATCAGGCGGTCCATCAATTCATCGGTATTGGTGATAACCGATAACTCGACAGATAGGCCTTCGATATCCAATACCTCCTGCCTCGTTTTAAATTCCGGTGAAAAGGGAACCATGGCGTCAGTTTATGGCGAAAGGTAAACATTTGGGTGGACTGAAGGGGAGGGTTTCATAACTTCACCAGCGTGCGAACCTCCCGGAAACGCTGCCCGCTACCGCGCAGCCGGCCTTCCAGAACATAGGCGTACAGGCCTGACGGCAACCGGCCCAGCGCATAACTGAAAGAATGGCGGCCGGGCTCAAATGCCCCCTGCCGCAGTTCTAAGGCCTCCCGCCCCTGGCCGTCATACAGGCGTAGCTGTAACTGCGCCGCTTCCGGAAGTTCGAACTCGAACGTCGTCGATTCCAGTACAGGGTTCGGATGGTTTTGTTTCAACATTATCCGCCCTGCTACTGCCTGCCTGTCAGACACGATCTCCCGAAGATCCGTCTGGTACGCACCCAGCCCATGGGTGGCGGCCCGCAACTTGCGGTTAGAAGGAGAAATGCTCAGGTGGTATACCATAACTGCTTCGGCAATATCTGCGGAGTAGGCCTCCCAGCTCTGGCCGCCATCGAAAGAAGCATAGACGCCAAGGTCATTGCCCAGATAGATATCGGATGGCTGGCTGGGGTCGATGAGGATGGTGTTGGCCGGTACGTCCGGCAGGCCGTTGTCGATGGCTTCCCAGCTGGCGCCGCCATCTTCCGTCCGGAAAATGTGCCCGGCGCCAAAACCTGAAAAGGCCACGTACACGATATCGTCATCCAGCGGGTGAAAGGCGATGTCCATAGGCACCCTGTCGGGTAGCCCGGCCATTGGTTGCCAGGAAACGCCGCCATTGAGCGAACGGAAAACCCTGGGATTGGGGGCCAGCAACGGAGCGGTACCGACGAAGATCTTATTGCTGCTGGCAGGTGAGATCGCTATCGTGAGGATGGGGTTGCCATTGGCCTGATCGACAAAACCGCTAGAGGTAGCAACCCAGTTGGAACCGCCGTCATTCGACCTGTGCAGGCGCTGCGCACCGGCATACACGATCTCGGGGTTGGTGGGATCGAGCTCGAAAGGCCCGTTGAAGTTCTTTTGCTCGGTATCGGCAGAAGAGATGGAAATACCGAAAAAGTTGTCGCCGCCATTGGGCGACCGCCGGATGTTAAGGTATTGGGAGGAGCCGTAAAGGATATCGTCATCGAAGGGATGGATGGCCGTACACGCGCCGTCGCCGCCGATGGCCCTGTCCCAGGCGCCCTCGCCGAGGTAGATGGCCGTTGCATTGTCCTGAAGCCCTCCCATAGCCAGGTTGGGGTTGGTGGCCGAATTGGAAAAGTTGGCATAGAACTGCTGGGTTTGATAACTTCCGTTGCGGCCTTCCCAGCTCTCGCCATTGTCCTCGGATGCAAAAATGCCGCCGTCGGTCACCAGGAAAATGGTGTTGGCATCAAAAGGAGAATAATAGGCGCCGTGGATATCGGCATGTACGTAATTGGGCGGCCCTTCCGGCCCCCCCACCGGGGTCTGGCCCAGTATCCAGGCATACCAGTTGGTCTTCTGGTTGAGGCTGGCGCCGCCATTGTCAGATTTAAACACGTCAATGCCGGTATAAATGATAGTGGAAGGGTCGTCGGGCTTGACCGCTACATCATGGGAATACCACCCCTGGTAACTGGCAACATTCGAAGTATTGACATTGGCCCAGCTGGCGCCCCCGTTTACCGTCTTGAACAGGCCTATGCTCCCCAGTGCATTGGCAAGAGAAATGTACATCACGTCCGGGTTGGAAGGGCTAATGCTCATCAGCGCGCGCCCGTCGAAATCAGCGGGCAGGCCCGGCACCAGGTTAAAGCTGTCGCCGCCGTCTTCCGACCGGAATATGCCGGAGGCCGGGCTCTGGTAGCCACCGTGGGTGACGAAAACGATGTTGGTATCCAACGGGTGCAATTCGATATCTACACCCATCGGGTAGTCATGGGCCAGCTCCCAACTGGCGCCGGCATCGTGGGTGCGGTAAAGGCCCTCTGTCGTTGCAGCGAAAACGGTGGCCGGGTTTTCCGGGTTGATCACGAGATCCCACACCCCCGTCATTTCCCCGTAACTCCAGTCCAGCGACTTCTGCCAGCTCAGGCCGCCGTCGGTGCTCTTCAGGATGCCGAAGCCGTAGGAACCACGCGTCAGGCGGTCGGACACGCTGGGCGAAGCCACCGTGTAGTTGTATACTTCCCCGGTGCCGATATACATTTCATCGGGGTTTTCCGGGTTGATGGCGATCGCGCCGACACCCAGCACCGGAAAGCCCAGGGGAACGCGCTGCCATGCCTGAGCGCCCACGCCCGCAGTAACCGTTTTCCATAACCCTCCTGCTGCCGAGCCGACGAAAATGATGTCGGGGTTATCGGGGTGAAAGGCCAGGCTGATAGTGCGCCCGCCGAAATTCCTGGGCCCTAATGCTTCCCAAACCGGGTTCTCATCGCGAAAGGCCAGCTCGAGCTGCCTTTGTTCAAAGGCCTGCGTGAGGCTGCGCTGCCATATCCTTCCGCCGGGGTAAGCCCGCACCAGCGCCCACTGTTCCATGGCCTCTGCAGCTCCGTTCTCTTTTTCTTCGTAAAGCTCGTTCTGTTCTCTGCACCCCAGCGCCAGCAGCGCCAGCAAAAGCAGCGTTTTTCCTACCGTGTTTTTCATACTTATATTATTCAGCAACCAATAATTATGTCGCACGTCGCATGTTGCGCGTAGCAGATATCCCGGACAGACGGAAGGAGGCCGGGATCGAATATCTTTTCCACGCCGCTCAGGGAAGCCCTGACATTGGACGTGAGATGTTGGGCATGCCCACGTTTATTAGCCCCCCCATCACCCTGTCTCGCGTCATCCCATCTCACAGGGTGGCCTCCAAAGAAGCTCTAAGTCTGTAACACCCCGGGATTGAACGGCTCCACCACCCCGTTGTTGGCGGCTTCGATGCCCAGGGAGATCAACCGGCGGGTGTCCAGGGGGTTGATGATGGCGTCGACCCACAGGCGCGCAGCTGCGTAATAGGGTGTCGTCTGGTTGTCATAGCGTTCAGTGATCTCCTGTAACAGTTTTTCCCGTTCACTTTCCCCCAGCTTTTGCCCTTTGGCCTTCATGGCCGAAACCTGTATCTGTAAAAGTACTTTGGCTGCCTGTTCGCCGCCCATAACGGCGATCTTGGCCGTGGGCCAGGCTACGATAAGGCGGGGGTCGTAAGCTTTTCCGCACATGGCGTAGTTGCCCGCACCATAAGAATTGCCCATGATGATACTGAACTTCGGCACCGTCGAATTGGCCACGGCGTTTACCATTTTGGCGCCGTCTTTGATGATGCCCCCCTGCTCAGAGCGCGTCCCTACCATAAAACCCGTAACATCGTGCAGAAAGACCAGGGGTATCTTTTTCTGGTTGCAGTTCATAATAAAACGGGCCGCCTTATCGGCCGAGTCGGAATAGATAACGCCGCCAAACTGCATTTCGCCCTTAGCGGTTTTGACCACCTCCCTGTTATTGGCCACTATGCCCACTGCCCAGCCGTCTATACGGGCGTATGCGCAAATGATCGTCTTGCCATATCCCTTTTTGTAATAGGTCAGCCTGGAGCCGTCAACCAGGCGCTGCAGGATCTCCTCCGTTCGGTAGGGCTTGTTCCCTTCATGCGGGATAAAACCGAACAGCTCGTCCTCCTCCGTATTCGGAAGCTGGGGCTCTACTCTGTCGAACCCGGCCTTGGGAAAATGGCCGAACTTATCGACGAGCTCCCTGATCGTGTCCAGGCAGGTTTTGTCATCGGGCATGCGGTAGTCGGTTACACCGGATATCTCGCTTTGGGTTCGGGCGCCGCCCAGGGCCTCCTTGTCCGCATCCTCTCCTATCGCAGCTTTTACCAGATAGGGCCCCGCCAGAAAAATGGAACCGGTGCCTTCGACGATGAGCGCCTCGTCCGACATAATGGGCAGGTAGGCGCCGCCTGCCACACAGCTCCCCATGATAGCAGCGACCTGGGGAATGCCCATACTCGACATACGTGCATTATTGCGGAATATGCGGCCGAAATGCTCCTTGTCGGGGAATATCTCATCCTGCATGGGTAGAAAAACACCGGCACTGTCCACCAGATATATAATGGGCAGGCGGTTCTCCATGGCGATCTCCTGGGCGCGCAGGTTCTTTTTGCCGGTAATGGGAAACCAGGCGCCGGCTTTTACAGTGGCATCATTGGCCACAATAACACACTGCCGGCCACTTACACGCCCGATGCCGACGATGACGCCCGCAGCAGGGCACCCTCCGTATTCCTCGTACATCTCATATCCGGCAAAGGCCCCCACTTCAAAAAAATAGCTGTCTTTGTCGATGAGGTAATCTATCCGCTCCCGTGCCGTCATCTTGCCCTGCTTGTGCTCCTTTTCGATCTTGCCCGCTCCGCCACCCAGCACGATCTTGTCGAGCCGGTGCTGCATACGGGCAAGAAGCAACTTCATGTGGTCTTCATTTTTGCTCTTTTCAAGGTCGATCGCAGGCATATACGTTAGGTTTTCCAATTGTTAGGAAGCGGGCTCCAAGATACGAAACCTACCGCAATCCTGTGGGCTGCCCGCCAAATGTTAAAATACGATAATTATCGTAGAAAAATTTGCAAACTACGATGCCTATCGTATATATTTGCCGTACGACAATTATCGTAGTTTAGATATGGAAGCAATGAGTATCAACAAAAAGCCCACCGATGCAGAACTGGAAGTACTGCAGATCTTATGGGAGCACGGCCCTTCCAGCGTCCGGTTTGTCAACACTGAGCTGAGCAAGAACAGGGAGGTCGTGTACACCACCACGCTCAAGATGATGCAGGTCATGACGGAGAAGGGGTTCCTGAAACGGGATACTTCGCAGCGGACCCATCTGTACGAAGCCACCCTTGACGAGCGCATGGTCCAGGAGGACATCGTCGACAAGTTGGTGGACACGGTATTCAGAGGGTCGCCGCTGAAGCTGGCCATGCAGGCGCTGGGCCATGAGAAAGCCAGTTTTAAAGACCTGGAAGCCATAAAAAAGATCATTGAAGAACTTGAAAAAAACAAACGATGAGTACGATCACCCACTGGATTAACCCCGGCCTGGCCAAGGCGTTGGGATGGGCCTTATTGCATTCGCTATGGCAGGGCGCCCTTATCGCCCTGGCACTGGCTTTCCTGCTGATCCTGATGCGCCGGCAGGCGCCCAGCGCCCGGTATTGGATCTCCGTTTCGGCTATGGTGGCATTACTACTGGCCTTCATTGGCACTTTCGCCTGGAAGTATGAACCCGGCTCAGCACAGGCCGTATTGGAACCGGCCATGGAAATGACAGGCATTACGGCTGAACTACAGGAGGTGCTCCCGGCTGGCACGGCCCTTTTTACCGATGAAGAGGAGGCAGGCCACCCGACTGTTTTTTTGCAATATTTTGAAAAGCACCTGCCCCTGCTGGCCACAGGCTGGCTGCTGGGAGTCCTTCTGCTCAGCCTGCGCATGCTGGGAGAGATCGCCTACATTCAGCACCTGCGCAATTACCGGTGCCGGCAGCCCGAGGATATGTGGCTGGAAAAACTTGCCCGCATGCAGGAGCAGATGGGCATCCGCCGGCCGGTGAAGCTGCTCGAGACCTACCGCGTACACAGCCCCATGGCCTTCGGGGTGTTCAAACAGGTGATCCTGCTGCCGGTAGGCTTACTGTCGGGCCTCTCAACCGGGCAGGTAGAAGCGATGCTGGCACATGAGCTGGCGCACATACGCCGGAGAGACTATCTGGCCAACCTCATCCTTTCGCTGGCCGAAGTCCTGCTCTTCTTCAACCCTATGATGTGGTGGATCAGTAAAAAAACCCGGGCCGAACGCGAGCATGCCTGCGACGACCTCGCCCTGGAAGTGACCGGCGACGCCACAGCCCTCGCCCACTCCCTTGCACTGCTGGAAGAATGGCGCCTGCGCGGCTTGCCTATGGCTATGGCCTTTACGGGCCGCGACGGTAGCGCGCTGAACCGAATACGCCGCCTCCTGCAGCGGGACGACAAGCGGCAGGTGGCCGCCAAAGGGTTCTGGGCGGTATCCATCGCCTGCGCCTGCCTGGCTCTGCTGGCCTTCCAGGCCAAAGTAGGCCAACAACCCCTATCGGCCAAAACCGCTGATAGCAGCATCGCAGAAACCCCCTTCTCAGCATGGCAGGGCCCCGGCTCAGACAGTAAGGCCGAAAGCGCACTCGCGCAAATTCCGGAGAAAGGCATGGCCCGAAATGAGGATGAAGCCACAGCCTATGCCCCCGCTACCGTGCGTTTCCACGGCGATACCATCCCGGCTGAGGCCGCCCGGATCGAAGATGAAATGCGCAAACTGGAAAAGGATATGCAGGCCGAAAACCTGAGCCTGCGCAAAAAAGAACAGGCAATGCGCACCAAGGAACTCCAGATCCGAAAGGAAAGCCAGCAGGCGATGCAGGGCAAACAAAAAGCGCTTATGGAACTGGAAATGCAGATCCGCACCAAAGAACACGAAAGGGAGATGCTGGATAATGAGGCCGAAATGGCCCAACAGGAACTGGAGGCCGCCCAGATGGTGCTGGAAGAGCAACAGTACGCACTCGATAACCTGCAGGAACAGATCGAACAGGCCGAAGGCAAGAACGTTCAGGAGAAGCTCAAGGCTTATCAGGAAAAACAAAAGCAGGTGCTGGAACAGGAAAGGGCACTGGAAGTTAAGCAGTTCGAAGCCGAGAAGAAACGGAGGGCACAGGCCTTCGAAAAGGAGAAATCGATACAGGAACTGCAAACCCGCCGCTTCCAGCTGGAACAGGAAGTTCAAACCCTCGAGCAGGACATGGAATTCAAGATGATGCAGCTGCGCCACGAACTCCAGCAGGTAGAAGCGGATCGGCAAATGAAGGAACAGGAGATCGAGGCCAGGCACAGAGAACTGGAGTCCAAACTGATGAAGCTAATGGGCGATGACGAAAACGATGAAGATGATGAGCAGGAATAGCCCCTGACAAGCCTTTATATCGCGATGTGGGAAGTATAAATACCTTCGCGCCCTTGGCGAACCCTTCGCGCTCTTGGCGGGATACCCGATGGATCTTCCGCAAAGGGCGCGAAGGTGACGCGAAGTACGCTAAACAGTGGCTTTCTTATACCCCTTAGCGCCCTTTGCGGGAACCTACTTTGCGTCCGCGGTTCAATATTTGCCGGGAATACCTCAAAGCTTACCTCTGAGACAACCAGCACATCAATCCACAGGGAAAGCATAATAGTACTCGCCGGGATAATCTTCGTACACGCCTTCCAGCATTACCTTTCCCGTTGCGTTCTTAATGTGGTTCAGCAGTTCATCCACCGATTTCACGGCCCTGTTATCGATCTTGGTGATGATAAACCCAGGGTCCATATTGGTCCTTTCGATGCGGCTGCCCCGGTAGATACTGACCACCTTCACCCCATCGCTGTCTAGGCGCCGTTTTTCTTCCCGCGTGAGGTCGCGCAGCTCAAAACCCAGGTCAAGAATGATGTTTTCGTTCTTTTGGGTGAGCAGGGAAGTGCCATTGGCCTTGTTCTTGAGCACGACCTTCGCCGATTGCTTTTTCCCGCTCCGGTAGTATTCCACGGATATCGTGTTGCCTGGCCGGTAGCGGCCCACTTGTTCCTGCATTTCCGGCAACGTTTTAGTAGGAACCCCGTTGATGCCGATGATCACATCCCCTTTCTGCAGGCCGGCATCGGCGGCGCCGCTACCCGGCGTCACACGGGTCACGTAAACCCCCTCAACGGTTTTGAGCCCGATCTCGCGTGCACGCTCGCTGTTCACTTCATCGATAAAAACACCGAGGATGCCACGCTGGACAATGCCGTAGTCCTTCAGGTCGCGAATGACCTTGCGCACCAGGTTGGCCGGCACAGCGAAAGAATAACCTTCATAACGCCCTGAACGGGTAATGATAGCCGTATTGATGCCGATCAGCTCGCCATTGGTGTTCACCAGGGCGCCACCGCTATTGCCGGGGTTCACTGCGGCATCGGTCTGAATAAAGGACTCGATGCGGTCCTGCCCTTCCAGAATATCGATACTCCGCCCTTTGGCACTGACTATACCGGCCGTAACCGTAGATTCCAGGTTAAAAGGGTTGCCAACGGCCAGCACCCACTCCCCTATCCGCAGGGAGTCGGAATTGCCGAACTCCAGGAACGGCAACCCATCTCCTTTGATCCGGATCAGCGCCAGGTCGGTGGAAGGGTCCGTACCAATGACCTCCGCTTCAAATTCCCGCTTGTCATTGAGGGTTACGCCTATCTCGCCTCCGTCTTCGATAACGTGGTTGTTGGTCACGATATAACCGTCGGCAGAGATGATGACCCCCGAACCGGACGAAGAACCTACCGAAGCGCCTCCCCAAAGGTCCAGGCCGCCACTTTCCTGAATGGTCTTTATATTTACCACTGCCGGTTTCACCGACTCAGAAGCGGCAATGAAGTTCGTCGGCGAAGAAGACAGGAACGCCCGCTGCTTGCTGACGTCCATAGGGTCGAAATTCGTATACTGCGCAGGTACCGTCTCCCGGATGACAACCTCCCTTGGTTTTTCAAAGTACCGGTAGATCATAACGGCCAGGAGCGCGCTGAGGATAGAGGAAAGGCCAATGGTTACATACTGTTTCATAGTTACGTTCTGAGATTATGGGGAATACTCTTTTTTGAAAATTAAAACAGATTTTTGTAGCCGCACGGCCGTCAAAAATCTGTTTTATAAAAAACGAAATCTCAAGTTAATAAATTTTACCAAGCTGCGCTCGCATTATTTCTCCTGGTGCTGAAGCCGGTACCGCAAACCGGCATATATGTTGCGCCCAAAGACAGGGCCCCACACCAGCGAACTGTCAAAATAGGGCCCGAACGGGCCGTCGCTCGCGATAATGGGGTTTTTCTGGGTAAACCCAAAGATGTTCTCCACCCCGGTGTACAGCTCGAACTTATCTTTCCAGTTTTTGCTCACCTGAGCGTTGGCCATCAGGAAGCCCGGCGAGCGCTCCGGCATGCGGTACGCTTCGGGGTTTGCCGTTGTTCCGGGTATCCGCTTGGCGCCCTGCCAGTTGAGCGTAATATCAAAACTCCAGTTGTCTGGCGTAGTATATGCTGTATTGAGGAATGCCCGATGGCGCGCTAACAGTGGTTTTTCCATCTCCCCTGCGGTGTAACTGACGCGCACATCGTTGAACCGGTATGCCAGGCGAATATCCCAACGCGGCAGCGGTTCCAGCTCGAACTGCAGCTGCAGGCTGTTGGAATAAGACCGCCCATCGAGGTTATAAAAATGCAATTCCCGGGGGCTCTGATCATAATCGGCCACGATCTGGTTGATGAAAAAGGTGCGGTAAAGGCTTAGGTTCAGGCTTGCGATACGGCTGGCAACGGCCAGTTCCCTGGTGAAGTTCAGGCCGTAATTCCAGGCCACTTCCGCATCCAGGCCGTAAGGCCGGCCAGGGCTTTCTCCATGGATCGTGATGCTGCGCGCGGAGGCCAGCACCCCTATGTTTTCAGCGAAGATGCTGGCCGTGCGCTGCCCCCGCCCGGCGGAGGCCCGCAATACCGTTTTATCGTTCAACGCATAGCGTAGGTGCAGGCGGGGCGTAACGAACGCCCCGAAAATGTTGTGATAGTCGAGCCGCAGCCCTGCAACGGCTGTAAACGTTTCCCGGAACTTGTAAGTGTACTCGAAAAATGCCCCCGGCACCCATTCGTTGCGGATGTAGGGCTGGCCGGCCAGCAACTCGTCGTAAGCGTCCCACTGAAAGCTCATCCCCGTTTTAAAGGCATGATCCGTGTCGCCGATGATGCTCTGGTAAATGAGGTTGGCATAGGCCGAATGCTGGTTGGCGTCATACCCGCGCAGGCCGAAGAAAGCGTCCTGGCGGTGGTACAGGCCCGAAAGCTGCAGGCCAATGCTGGAATAAGGCCGCTGTGGGAAGGCCTTGCCCATCTTGAACCAGCCTTCCAGGCGGCGGGTATTGGCCTGAGCCCCCCAGATATGCCCTGAATGTACATCGTCGCCGAGATGAAAGCCGTGCTGGCCGCTGGCTTCGTTAAAAAAAGTGGCCTTCACGCCGGCCTGCCCTTCCAGCCCTTCGTCGCCAACAAGCTTCCAGCGGTTCACCACGACGAACCCCTCGCTGATAGGGTTATCGAGAAAGCCGTCGCCGTTGTTATCCATCGCGTGTTTTTGGTTTTTAGCATGCAACAACAATCCCGTGTGCAGTTTTTCACCTACCGCCTGGCTGGCTACGGCATTTACTTCCAGCCGGCTCATGCCGTTGGCATACAGGTTGAGGTACAAACGATCTGTACGCTCCGGCTTGCGCAGTTCGACATTGATCTGCCCCGCAATGGCCTCGAAGCCGTTGGCCACAGAACCGGCGCCCATGTTCAGCATCATACCTTCCACCCACGGGCCGGCAGTGTAGGCCATGCCGTTGATGGCCGACAACCCGCGCACGTCGGGCATGTTCTCGCGGGTGATCTGAATGTAAGGGCTGGCCAGCCCCAGCATCTGTACCTGCCGTGCTCCCGTTACGGCATCCGTTGTAGTGACATCCACAGCAGGCGTGGTCTCAAAACTTTCGGAGAGGTTGCAGCAGGCAGCTTTCATAAGCTCCTTTTCACCAACTTTCAGAACATTGATGGGTTCGACAAATGAGATCTCCGTAGGTTTGCGTCGGTGGCGCACTTCTACCCCGTCCAGTAAAACCGCGCCGGACAACACGATCCGAATATCTTTCCCAACCTGAGCTACCAGCGTGTCGGCGCCATAACCTACATAGCTGGCCACCAGCTTGTCGGTTTCGCGAATAGTGGTTATCTCAAAGTGCCCGTGTTCGTCAGTCGTGACGCCAATGCTGGTACCCACCCAATACAGGTTGACACCGGACAGCGGCCTGGGGCGGCCTTTTTCCCCGGCCTCCAGCACTTGCCCATGCACTACCTCTCCAGGCCTATCGGCCACGGGCCTATGAGCCGCAATTACTGATTCATCGCGGTACTTGCAGCAGTCATGCAGGTTTTGGTATGCCTCATCGGAGGCGGTTTCTTCTTCAGTATCGTGCCCTACAGCGGCAATATTGTGGTGCAGCTGGTGCAGTACAAATGGCTCCGGCCCCAGAGTAACGGCCAGTTCTCGGGAATCGACATCCCAATGTGCAAAGCGCACGCCGGGTGTGAGCAGGGCGGCATTTTCAATCCGCTCCTGGCACATGCCGCAAACGCCGTTCACCCATATTACCAGGGAGCTATCGGGCGCCAGCAGAACCTGTGCCGGTAGTTGTAGCGGCCATTGCAGGACAAACCATACAAACAGCCAGAAGACATGTTTTATCATTACAGGTATCCTTTTCGGGTTGATCAATACAATTCCGTTCGGCCATGGGCCGGCAATGTGATCAAACCCGGCGAGGAGGCTGCCAGATGTGGTGAGCGTACTGGAAATCGTAGGATACTGTAAAAGAAGGCCGCAGCTGAACTGCGTCGCCCACATTCAGAAGCGGAGAGAGTTGAAGCCCCAGGGCCATCAATTGTCCACAGCAGGAACAGTGGCAGAGGGGCGGGCAATGCCGGGGTTCGTCTCCTGATTGGCTGTCACACCCGGAATGGCTATCTTCCGCCGCCGCAGTCTGGCAGCAGGCGGTTACATGCCCACTAACATTTTGTTGAACAACGGCGGCAAGCCTGTCGGCGCAAGGCGACAGGAGGGCGCACAGAATGAGCGCAGACAGGAATATCGCTGAGATAAGCTTCATCGCGGTACAAAAGTAAAGAGAATTGAAAGGGCATGCAAGGGGTCCCCTCCAACACCTTATATTTGCAGTAAACCAAAACGGCTACTATGAGCCAAACCGATAACGACAAAAGCCAGTTCGGCGGCACCAACAGCGGCAATATATGGCCCTGGAAGTTCTCCATCCTGGGGCTGGCGCTGATCATCTTACTGGGTGTCGTCATAGCCTACCGGCACTACAGCATGAAAGTGCCTATAGGTTTTGAAGACCCTCTGAAACAGGCCGAACAAGAAGATACCTCGGCTGTTGATACACTAAATCGATAGCTATGCCATCCATTCCGTTCCACAAATACCAGGGCGCCGGCAACGATTTCATCCTGGTCGACCAGCGCGATCAGCGCTTCCTCTCCAGGCAGGATACGGACGCGATCCGGGCCCTCTGCCACCGCCGCTTCGGCATCGGCGCCGATGGCCTGATCCTGCTGCAAAAACGGGAAGCTTATGATTTCGAGATGTTGTATTTCAACGCCGACGGCGGCGAAGGCAGCATGTGCGGCAACGGCGGCCGCTGTATCGTAGCCTTTGCCAGCCACCTCGGCATCATTGGCAATAGCTGCCGCTTTTTGGCCGTCGACGGGCCGCATGAGGCCAGGCTTCGGCCCAATGGCTGGGTGGAACTCCGCCTGGCCGACGTCACAACCGTGGAAAAAGGCCCTGCACACTTCTTCCTCGACACCGGCTCGCCCCACTATGTCACTTTTGTGGACGACCTGCAATCTGTGGATGTATTC
Source organism: Lewinellaceae bacterium (assembly GCA_020636255.1). Classification (GTDB taxonomy): domain Bacteria; phylum Bacteroidota; class Bacteroidia; order Chitinophagales; family Saprospiraceae; genus JACJYE01. The sequence continues at coordinate 127,433 of JACJYE010000011.1, read as the reverse complement.
CGCGAAGGCCGGGCCATTCGCTATTCCGAACGCTTTAAATCACAGGGTACCAACGTCAACTTCGTGCAGGCCCTGGGTGAGGGTATCGCTGTGGCTACCTACGAACGTGGCGTGGAAGACGAAACGCTGGCCTGTGGGACGGGGGTCACCGCTTCAGCCATTGCCAGTTATTTACGGGCATCGGCTTCCGGCCCGCAGACGGTGCCCATCCAGGCGAAAGGCGGGCGTTTGGAAGCCAGGTTCGAACCACGTGGAGACGGCTTCACGAACATCTGGCTGTGCGGCCCTGCTGAAAAAGTGTTTGAAGGGACAGTGGCCCGTTAACCGCGCCTGGCGCCAGGCTTCCCGCTGAAGATGCAGCCGAAAGCGAAGGAAAAAAGCATCTCTACGATATCGTTCAGGTAGCCTTCCCTGTACTTGATATCGGTCAGCCGGGGAAGGTGCTGGGCAAAGAAAATGTTGTTGTTTGCCGTTTCCAGCAGCATGCTGGCCAGTGAGTGGGAATAGGGATACTGCGGATTGATCTCCAGAATGAACTCGGCTATTTTCCCACACAGGAACTTGTAGGAAAGGAAAAAACCTTCTTTGTTCTCTTCGTCCACCAATTTTCCGTGGTAGGCCTTCGCCCCCTCTGTCACGACGATGCGGTGCAATACCTCGGTATCGACGTATTCTACGGAAGTGCTCCGCTGCGAAGTATCGACAATTACCTGAAGCGCGGTTTTCAGCCTCTCCGCCGGGTCTTTCAGGTTGATCGTGAAAAAGACGGTGCGGAATTTCATCCATTCCCAGTACCAGTTGGCCAGGTATACAAAGAGCAGGTGTTTGTTCTCGAAATAGCGGTAGACGGATGCTTCCGTCGATTTGATCTGTTCGGCCAGCTTCTTGAAAGTAAAACTTTCCAGCCCGATCTTATCAATGAGCAGGATGCTGTGCTGCACGATGCGGCGCCCCAGTTTCGTATCCTCCGGGTTTTTTAAATAGAGCTTGTCGTTGACATCCAGCTTTACCGTTACCTTCAGCATGGCCCAGTTTTTTTACAATAGCTTTCCTATTACGAAAATATAAAAAATGGGATAACTACGTGCTTATACGTATGCCCATCGGCAGTTTTTTTACGTACCTCCGGCAACAGCAAAACTAATCTCCACTTCGAAGGTTATATGACTAAATGAACCTGCAAGCATGAAAAAAACGCTTGTCCTGGGAGCTTCCGACAACCCGCTCCGCTACGCTTATTCCGCTGTTCACCAACTGCTTTCGAAGGGCTATGAAGTCATCGCCATCGGGAAACGCGAAGGCGAGACTTTTGGAGTGCCCATCCAGCGGGGAATGCCGGGGCTGTCCGATGTGCATACTATCACGCTCTACATCAACCCCGGGCATCAGAAAGCATATTACGATTACATCCTTGGCCTCCGGCCAAAGCGCATTATCTTTAATCCCGGCACAGAAAATGCGGAACTTGCCGCACTGGCCCGGCAGCGCGGTATAGAAGTGGAAATGGCCTGCACCCTCGTCATGCTGGCCGTGGGAAACTACTAGTGCTGTACTTCCGGCATTTTGCAGGCCTCATCGGGTTTGCGGCCGCATACAGTGCATTCTCCGATTTCATTCTTGAGCATAGGGTTGTTGGTGGCACAAGTACCCCTGAACTCCTGGCCGGTAAAGAGGTGGCGTATATTGATCAGCAGGAAGGAAAGGCCGAAGATGCCGAATACAATGGCTAATACATACAAAAATTCCATAGCTAGCGCTTTATGAGCTTTCTTACTATAACAACTGCGCTGCAAAAATAATCAAAGCTGATCAATAATGGAGCATAAACTCAAAGCATTCGGCCGCTTATTAACCATCATGGATGAGTTGCGCGAACAATGCCCCTGGGACCGCAAACAAACCTTTCAGACGCTTCGCATCCTCACCATAGAAGAGGCCTATGAACTGGCCGACGCCATACTGGAAGAGAACCTGGAAGAGATCAAAGAGGAGATCGGGGACCTCATGCTCCACATGGCGTTTTACGCCAAGATCGCCGATGAGAAAGGGGCTTTCGACATCGCCGATGCGCTGAACGCCGTTTGCGACAAGCTCATAAAACGACACCCGCACATCTACGGCGATGTGGTGGCCGACGATGAAGATGCCGTCAAGAAGAACTGGGAACAGATCAAGCTGCAGGAAGGTAAGAAGTCCGTGCTGCAGGGCGTGCCCAAATCCCTGCCGGCCATGGTGAAGGCCTTCCGCATGCAGGACAAGGCCAGCCAGGTGGGTTTCGACTGGGAAAACGGCGAGCAGGTGTGGGCCAAGGTTGAAGAAGAGCTGGCGGAATTCAAAGAAACCCTCGACGATAACCTGCCCCAGGAGAAAAAGGAGGAAGAATTTGGCGACCTGCTTTTTTCACTCATCAACTATGCCCGCTTCCAGGGTATCGACCCCGAGGCCGCCCTGGAGCGCATCAACCTGAAGTTCAAAAAGCGCTTCGAATACATAGAGGCCAAAGCGCCTAAAAACCTGCGCGATATGAGCCTGGCGGAAATGGACGCTCTATGGGAGGAAGCAAAAGGCCTGCCGTGAATATTTAAGTAGTGTTTAAAAAATGCGTTCTCCTATGGAGAACGCATTTTTTGAGTATTCCTTAACACCGGAACCGGGGAGGTATCAAGCCTTTTTTTTACCTTTGCGCTCCGATTCAGAATTGATATTTTCGTCGTAAATTGCTTTTTCCGGAGCGAAAGGCCGGGCTCTATCGGAAGCCCCAATTACCTTCCCGCTCTCAACTACCAGGAAATGGCAGGTGTTGCATCTAAAGGCAACATAAGCAAACTTAAAACGATCAAGGCCTAATATGAGAAAGATCGAATTGGATATCGTCGCCCTCTCCCACTCCGTCACTCAATCGCACAATTACGCAGTGGTACTGGGTGAACGCACGGGCTCCCGGCGGCTGCCGATCGTCATCGGCAGTTTTGAGGCACAGGCCATCGCCGTAGCTATGGAACGCATGACCCCTAACCGCCCCCTGACGCACGACCTCTTCAAAAACACACTCGAAACTTTCCATATCGACCTCAAAGAGGTCGTGATCAATAACCTGCTCGACGGTATCTTCTACGCCCGCCTCATCTGCCTGAAAGACGGCGAGCTCATCGAGATCGACTCCCGCACCTCCGACGCCCTGGCCATGGCCGTGCGCTTCGCCTGCCCTATCTATACCTACGAGTTCATCCTCGACGCCGCCGGCGTCGTGCTGGAAGAATCGGAAGAAGAAGAAGAGGCCGAACCGGCGGAGGAACGCACCCAACCCAGAGGCAAAACCGCTTCCCTCTCCTCCTACTCCATCGACGCCCTCAACAAAATGCTGGAGGAAATGCTGGCCGAAGAGAACTACGAACGCGCCGCCGAGATCCGCGACGAGATCCGCAGGCGGGGGGAGACTTCGTAAGGCACTCTTATGCAATAGCCTGCAACACCTGCAGCACCCTTTCCGTCATGGCTTCCGTAAAATCCAGGTGGGTCACGAAACGTACCGTTTGTGGGCCGAAAGGCGTAGCCTTAATGCCGTAGCCGGCCAGCTTCTGCAGGAAAGAATCGGCGGTATAGGGCGGCCTGACGTCGAAGATGAGGATATTCGTCTGTACCGGGCGCACGTCGGCCACGTAAGGTAGCGTCTGCAGGAGCGCGCCGATCCTGCGGGCCCGTTCGTTGTCCTCCTTCAGCCGCGCCACCTGGTTGTCGAGGGCATAGATGCCGGCGGCGGCCAGGAATCCGGCCTGTCGCATACCACCGCCCATCACCTTGCGCACCCGCCGCGCTTTCCGGATGAATTCCCTGTCGCCGATCAACACCGAACCTACAGGCGCTCCCAGCCCTTTCGACAGGCAGATGGAAACGCTGTCGAACAGTGCGCCAACATCAGCCGTAGATTCACCCGTTTCCACCAGCGCATTGAACAGGCGCGCGCCGTCGAGGTGCAGGGCCAGGCCATGCTCGCGGCAATAACGGCTGACCGGGCGCATCTCATCGAGGGTGTAATAGCTGCCGCCGCCCTTGTTGCAGGTGTTCTCCAGCACCACCAGCCGGCTGATGGGCAGCCAGTCATGCACGGGTTTGACCGCCGAGGCCACCTGCTCCGCCGTGATCTTGCCATGCGTGCCTTTGATCAGGTTGATGCCCACCCCCGAATTGAAGGCATAACCGCCCGTTTCGTACTGGTATACATGGGAAAATTCATCGCAGATGACCTCGTCCAGCGGCTGGGTATGCACCTTGACCGCGATCTGGTTGGTCATCGTGCCCGAAGGGCAAAAAACGGCCGCTTTCTTGCCGAAGAGGGCCGCCATTTTTGCTTCCAGCGCATTCACCGTAGGGTCTTCACCGAAAACATCGTCGCCCACCTCAGCCTGCAGCATGGCCTGCAGCATGCCAGGGGTCGGCCGGGTCACCGTGTCGCTTATCAGATTGATCTCCATATCTTCTTTTTGGAAAAAATACTACCCTTTTATAACAATCAAAAAATTAGTTCGACGATTATGTGATGTGGCGCAGGCTGGAAGCTTTGGAATGCTGGAAGACAAGCTACATCACATAATCGCCCAAAGGGTGGCCTCCAAACAAGCTCTAAAAGCTGAAAACACCAAGCCCTTCCCCGGTTTCCCGGAGAAGGGCTAGTGCGATAGGTTCATTATTCCGTATAGCCGGCGGCGCTGTTGAGGCGCCGCCCAATCCTAAAATTCGTCTTCTTCGATCTCTTCCATTTCCTCGTAACGGGCGCCGTGCTCTTCGTGCGCCTCCATGGATGAGACGAACAGGTCCTGATATTCGCGCAGGCCGGTACCGGCAGGGATGCGCTTACCGACGATGACGTTCTCTTTCAGGCCGTTGAGGTAGTCCTTCTTGGCGCCGATGGCCGCCGTGCTGAGTACCTTGGTCGTTTCCTGGAAGGAAGCGGCGGAGATCCAGCTTTCCGTACCCAGTGAAGACTTCGTTATACCCTGCAGCAGCGAGCTGGAAGTAGCCGAGATCGCATCGCGGTATTCGACCAGCCGTTTGTCGTTGCGGCGCAGGAAGGAGTTCTCTTCCCGCAACTGGCGCAGCGTGACCAGCTGGCCGGCTTTGAGGCGGTTGGAATCACCGGCATCCACGACCACCTTCTTGTCGAAGATCCAGTCGTTCTGCTCCAGGAATTCGTATTTCTCCACGGCTTCGCCTTCGAGGAAGGTCGTATCGCCCGGGTCTTCGATCTGTACGCGGCGCATCATCTGGCGGACGATCACCTCCATGTGCTTGTTGTTGATGGTGATACCCTGGGCGCGGTACACTTCCTGAACGCCGTTCACCAGATACGACTGCACTGCGAAGGGGCCCTTGATCATCAGGATATCCCTGGGGGCGATGGCGCCGTCGGACAATGGCGTGCCTGCGCGAACGAAGTCGCCTTCCTGCACGAGGATGTGCTTCGACAGGCCGATCAAATACTTGCGGCGCTGGCCGTCTTTGGCTTCGACCACTACTTCGCGGTTCCCCCGCTTGATCTTGCCGAACCCTACGACGCCGTCGATCTCGGAAACCACGGCCGGGTTAGACGGGTTGCGCGCTTCGAAAAGCTCCGTTACCCGCGGAAGGCCACCCGTGATGTCGGCGATCTTGCCCAGTTTACGAGGGATCTTGGCGATCTTCTGCCCTGCCTTGATAGCCTCGCCATCATCGATGGACAGGTAAGAGCCCACCGGCAGGTTGTAGTTGCGCAGTTCTTCGCCGTCGGCATCCACAATGCGGATCGTCGGGATCTTGCGCTTGTTCTTGGATTCGATGATCACCTTCTCGGCATAACCGGTCTGGTCGTCGCGCTCCACGCGGAAGGTCACGCCTTCCTCGATGGAATCGTATTTGATGATACCGCTGAATTCAGAAATGATAACGGCATTGAAGGGGTCCCATTCGCAGATGAGGTCCCCGCGCTTCACTTCCTGGCCCTCTCTGATGTGCAGGGTTGCACCGTAGGGGATATAGTGTGAAGCGTATTGCTTGCCGGTCGTGGAATCCACGATACGCACTTCGCCGGTCCTTGAAAGCACGATATTCAACTCGTTGCCGCCGTCGTCGACAAAGTCCGTCGTACGAACGCTGTCGAACTCGATCTTGCCGTTGAACTTGGAAACGATCTCCGATTCCGCTTTCGATACGGAAGCGATACCCCCCACGTGGAAAGTACGCAGCGTCAGCTGTGTACCCGGTTCACCGATCGACTGGGCGGCGATGATACCTACGGCATCTCCCATTTCCGCGATCCGGCCGGTGGCCAGGTTCTTACCGTAACACTTGGCGCATACCCCACGCTTGGTCTCACAGGTGAGCACCGAGCGGATGGTGATCATTTCTATGCCTTCCGATTCGATGTATTCGGCCGTTTTGGTATCGATATAATCCCCTGCTTTGAGGATGAGTTCTTCGTTGACAGGGTGATAGATATCGTGCAGCGTATAGCGGCCCTCGATACGGGACGACAGCGGTTCGATGATCTTTTCATTGTCCTTCAGGGCCGTCGTTTCGATACCGCGCAGCGTATTGCAGTCTTCTTCGTGGATGACCACATCCTGGGCTACGTCTACCAGACGGCGTGTCAGGTAACCGGCGTCGGCCGTTTTCAGTGCCGTATCGGCCAAACCTTTACGGGCGCCGTGCGTCGAGATGAAGTACTCGAGTACCGACAGGCCGTCGACAAAGTTGGAGAGGATGGGGTTTTCGATAACCGCTCCCCCCGTATCGCCCGACTTCCGCGGCTTGGCCATCAGGCCCCGAAGGCCGCAGAGCTGCTTGATCTGTTGCTTCGAACCCCGGGCGCCGGAGTCGAGCATCATATATACCGAGTTGAAACCCTGCTTGTGGCTGGCCAGCTCCCGCATCAGCACTTCGGTGATCCGGTTGTCGGCGTAGGTCCACTTATCGATGATCTGGTTGTAACGCTCGTTGTTCGTGATAAGGCCCATGTTGTAGTTATCCCAGACCTCATCCACTTCCGACTGCGCTTCTTCCAGTGTATTCTGCTTCACGGTAGGCGTGATCAGGTCACCGAGGTTGAACGACAGGCCACCCTTAAAGGACCACAGGAAGCCCATCTCCTTGATATTGTCGAGGAAGTCGGCCGTAGTGGCGAAATCCGTCCATTCGATGACATCGCTGATAACGCGCTTCAGGTTCTTCTTGGTCAGCAGAACATTGATAAAGGGCACCGTTGCCGGGACCGTCTGGTTGAACAGCACCCGTCCCGTCGTCGTTTCCATCAGTTTGGTAACGAGCTTGCCGTTGCCGTCATCCACCCTTGCGCGTACTTTAATAACGGCGTGCAGGTCGAGTTGCCCCTCGTTATAAGCGATGATCACCTCTTCAGGAGAATAGAAGCGGCGGCCTTCCCCTTTCACCTTGATCTCGGCGGTCGAACGCCGTTCTTTGGTGATGTAGTACAGGCCCAATACCATATCCTGCGAAGGCAGGGTAATGGGGGACCCGTTCTGCGGGTTGAGCATGTTGTGCGACGACAACATGAGCACCTGAGCTTCCAGGATGGCGGCATGGCTCAGCGGCACGTGCACGGCCATCTGGTCACCGTCGAAGTCGGCGTTGAACGCGCCGCACACCAGCGGGTGCAGTTGTATGGCCTTGCCTTCGATCAGCTTAGGCTGGAAAGCCTGGATCGAAAGGCGGTGCAGGGTCGGAGCGCGGTTGAGCATCACCGGGTGCCCCTTCAGGATATTTTCCAGGATTTCCCAGATAACGGGATCCTTGCGGTCGACCAGTTTTTTGGCAGACTTAACCGTTTTGACGATGCCGCGTTCGATGAGCTTGCGGATGACAAAAGGCTTGAACAGCTCGGCGGCCATGCCTTTGGGAATACCGCACTCATGCAATTTAAGCGTAGGCCCGACGACGATCACCGAACGGCCGGAGTAGTCCACCCTTTTGCCGAGCAGGTTCTGGCGGAAACGCCCCTGCTTGCCTTTCAGGATATCGCTCAGCGATTTCAGCGCCCGCCCGCCTTCGGCCTTCACGGCATTGGACTTGCGGGAGTTGTCGAACAGCGAGTCGACGGCTTCCTGCAACATGCGCTTTTCGTTGCGAAGGATCACCTCCGGTGCTTTGATCTCGAGGAGGCGCTTCAGGCGGTTGTTGCGGATGATGACCCGGCGGTACAGGTCATTGAGGTCGGAGCTGGCAAAGCGGCCGCCATCGAGAGGCACCAGGGGGCGCAGCTCGGGAGGAACGACCGGCAGGTACTGGATGATCGACCATTCCGGGCGGTTCTCGATCCGCGCCAGGCCTTCCCGGAAAGCTTCCACGACGCGAAGGCGCTTGAGCGCTTCTGACTTGCGCTGCTGGGAAGTCTCGTTAGCAGCCTGGTGGCGCAGGTCGTACGACAGCTGGTCCATATCCAGGTTGATGAGCAGGTCGCGGATCGCTTCCGCACCCATTTTGGCGGCAAACTTGTTGGGGTCGCTATCTTCCAGCATCTGGTTATCGGCGGGCAGGGTATCCAGTATCTCGAGGTATTCCTCCTCGGTCAGCAGGTCCATCTTCGATACGCCCTCCTGTTCCTTCACACCGGGCTGGATCACCACGTACCGTTCATAGTAGATGATGGACTCCAGTTTTTTCGAAGACAGCCCCAGCAGGTAGCCGATCTTGTTGGGAAGTGATTTGAAGAACCAGATGTGCACCACGGGAACGACCAGCTTGATATGGCCCATGCGTTCGCGGCGTACTTTCTTCTCGGTCACCTCAACCCCGCAGCGGTCGCAGACGATGCCTTTATAGCGGATGCGCTTGTACTTACCGCAATAGCACTCGTAGTCCTTTACCGGCCCGAAGATGCGCTCGCAGAACAGGCCATCCCTTTCCGGCTTGTACGACCGGTAGTTGATGGTCTCCGGTTTGAGCACTTCGCCATAGGACCGCTCCAGGATCTCATCCGGGGATGCCAGGCTGATGGTGATCGTGTCGAAGTTCTGGTTTTGAATATGTTCCTTCTTCTTAAACGGCATATTGATATTGTTGGAATGTCCCACCCCCTCGCCGGGTGGGACAGTGAAACAATCTGATTAATCAAACTTCACATCGAGCGCCAGGCCACGCAATTCGTGGACCAGTACGTTGAAGGATTCCGGGATGCCCGGATCGGGCAGCGGGTCGCCTTTAACGATGGCCTCGTAAGCCTTGGCGCGGCCGTTGATATCGTCCGATTTGATGGTCAGCAGTTCCTGCAGGATGTTGGAAGCGCCGAAGGCTTCCAGTGCCCACACTTCCATTTCACCGAATCGCTGGCCACCGAACTGCGCTTTACCGCCCAGCGGCTGCTGGGTGATGAGGGAGTACGGGCCGATGGAGCGTGCGTGCATCTTATCGTCGACCATGTGCGACAGTTTGAGCATGTAGATCACCCCTACCGTTGCCTGCTGGTGGAAGCGGTCGCCCGTTTCGCCATCGTGCAGATAGGTTTGGCCCAGGCTCGGCAGGCCGGCGCTCTGGATGTACTCGTCGATCTCCTCCTTGCTGGCGCCATCGAAGATCGGGGTGGCATATTTCATCCCCAATTTCTCTCCGGCCCAACCCAAAACGGTTTCGAAGATCTGGCCCAGGTTCATCCGCGAAGGTACGCCCAGCGGGTTCAGAACGATATCTACCGGCGTACCGTCTTCCAGGAAGGGCATGTCCTCGATGCGGACGATCTTGGAAACGATGCCCTTGTTGCCGTGACGGCCGGCCAGTTTATCCCCCACGCGCAGCTTGCGCTTCTTGGCCATATACACCTTGGCCAGCTTGAGCACGCCTGCGGGAAGCTCATCGCCGATGCTGATATTGAACTTCTCGCGCTTGTAGCGGCCCACCTCTTCGTTGAACTTGATGCTGTAGTTGTGCAGCAGCTTGGCGATCAGCTCATTCGACTTCGCGTCCTCCGTCCAGTTGCTGTAATCTACGGTAGTGTATTCGATCTCCCGCAGCAGCGCCTGTGTGAACTTGGTGCTCTTCGGGATCAGCGGCTCGTTGTAGATGCTGCGGACGCCCTGGGAAACCTTGCCTTTGACCAGCACCAACAGCTTATCGATGAGGATGGTCTTCAGCTCGTTGAGCGCGATCTTGTGCTGGTCCTCCAGTTTAGTCAGCAGTTCCTTCTCCTGTGTCTTCTGGACCTTATCCTTCTTGGCCCGTGCGAACAGCTGCTTATCGATGACGATACCCGTCGTGGAAGGCGGCGCCTTGAGGGAAGCATCCTTCACGTCACCGGCCTTGTCGCCGAAGATGGCGCGCAGCAGTTTCTCTTCCGGCGTCGGGTCCGATTCCCCTTTCGGCGTGATCTTACCGATGAGGATATCGCCTTCCTTCACCCAGGCGCCGACGCGGATGATCCCGTTCTCATCGAGGTCCTTGGTGGCCTCCTCGCTGACGTTGGGAATATCATTGGTCAGTTCTTCCTCGCCGAGTTTGGTATCCCGGACGTCCAGCTCGAAGTGTTCGATATGGACGGAGGTGAAGATATCTTCCTGAACGACGCGTTCGGAGAGCACGATGGCATCCTCGAAGTTGTACCCTTTCCAGGGCATGAAAGCCACTTTCAGGTTCTGGCCGAGGGCCAGCTCGCCTTTATCGGTTGCATAGCCGTCGCAGAGGATCTGGCCCCGCTCCACGCGCTGGCCGCGTTTGACGATCGGCTTAAGGTTGATGCAGGTGCCCTGGTTGGTACGGCGGAACTTGACGAGTTTGTAAACTTTCCGGTTGTCTTCGAAAGACACCAGTTGTTCTTCGTCGGTGCGGTCGTAACGAATGATGACCTCATTGGCATCCACGTACTCTACGACGCCATCGCCTTCGGCATTGATGAGCATACGGGAGTCGCGGGCCACTTTACCTTCGAGGCCGGTGCCGACGATCGGTGAGCGGGGCCGAAGCAGGGGCACGGCCTGGCGCTGCATGTTCGAGCCCATCAGGGCGCGGTTGGCGTCGTCGTTTTCCAGGAAGGGGATCATCGAGGCCGATACACCCACGATCTGGTTGGGCGCAACGTCCATATATTCGATCTCGTCGGGTGCGAGCACAGGGAAATCACCGTGTTCACGACACTTGATCCTGTCGGATTCAAAGGCGCCCGTTTCGTTGAGCGGGGCGTTGGCCTGAGCGATCCGTTTAAAGTCCTCTCCTTCGGCAGAAAGGTAGATCGGCTCGGTCTTGACCTCTACAGCGCCATCTGACACCCTGCGGTAAGGCGTTTCGAGGAAGCCCATCTTATTGACCTTAGCGTGAACGCAAAGCGTAGAGATAAGGCCGATGTTGGGGCCTTCCGGCGTTTCGATGGTACAGAGGCGGCCATAGTGCGAGTAGTGTACGTCGCGCACCTCGAAACCTGCGCGTTCCCGCGAGAGGCCACCGGGGCCCAGGGCAGAGATACGCCGTTTGTGGGTGATCTCCGACAGCGGGTTCGTCTGGTCGAGGAACTGAGACAACTGGCTCGTACCGAAGAAAGAGTTGATCACCGACGACAGCGTCCGCGCGTTGATCAGGTCGATGGGGGTAAAGACCTCGTTGTCGCGCACGTTCATCCGTTCGCGGATGGTGCGTGCCATACGGGCCAGGCCCACGCCGAACTGTGCGTACAGCTGTTCGCCAACGGTGCGGACGCGGCGGTTACTCAGGTGGTCAATATCGTCGATCTCTGCTTTCTGGTTGATCAGGCTGACCAGGTAGCGCACGATGGCTATGATATCCTCTTTGGTCAGCACCAGCACTTCGCGGTCGATATCGAGCCCGAGCTTGCGGTTGATCTTATAGCGGCCAACCTCGCCGAGGTTGTAGCGCTTGTCGGAGAAGAACAGCTTCTCGATGATGCCGCGCGCCGTTTCCTCATCAGGGGGGTCGGTGCCCCGCAGCTGACGGTAGATGTATTGCACGGCCTCCATTTCGGAACTGGAGGGGTCCTTTTGGAGTGTATTGTATATAATGGAGTAGTCCTGGTCGATATCTTCCTTTTGGAGGATGACCGTTTCCGTATCGGTTTCCAGGATCTGCTCGATATTATCTTCATCCAGTACGATATCGCGTTCGAGGATGATCTCGTTGCGTTCGATGGTCACCACCTCGCCGGTATCTTCGTCGACAAAGTCTTCGGTCCAGCTACGCAGCACCCGGGCGCCCAGCTTGCGGCCGATGGCGTTCTCCAGGGTTTCGCGCGTAGCGGGCACTTCATCGGCCAGGTCGAAGATATCGAGTATGGCCTTATCGGTATCGAATCCGATAGCGCGCAGCAGGGTCGTGACCGGGAACTTTTTCTTACGGTCGATGTAGGCATACATGACCGTATTGATATCGGTGGCGAATTCCATCCAGGCGCCCTTAAAAGGGATGACCCTGGCGGAATAGATCTTAGTGCCATTGGGGTGGAAGCTCTGCCCGAAGAACACGCCCGGAGAGCGGTGCAACTGAGAAACGATGACCCGTTCGGCTCCGTTGATGACGAAGGTCCCCTTGGGTGTCATATAGGGGATATTGCCCAGGAACACATCCTGGACGATCGTCTGGAAGTCAACGTGTTCTTCATCATTACAGGAGAGCCTGAGTTTGGCCTTCAGGGGGACGCTGTACGTCAGGCCCCGCTGCATACACTCATCGATGGTGTAGCGCGGCGGGTCGATGAAGTAATCCAGAAACTCCAGAACGAAGATGTTTCTCGCATCAGTGATCGGGAAATTCTCCTGAAAAACCTTGTAAAGCCCCTCATTGATCCGGTTTTCGGGTGTCGTTTCCAACTGGAAAAACTCCTGGAAGGACTTTAACTGGATTTCAAGAAGATCAGGGTATGGTGAGGGAAGCTTGATTTTGCCGAAGCTAAATCTTTGTTCTTCAGCGGTTTGTACCTTACCGTTTGACGTCATTGGCAAAATAGGTTTATGAATTCGGCAATTGATAGCTTTCTAAGAATCGCCTAATGCTGTAATAATACCCCAAAATGAGGGAAAAAGTTCAAATCTGCCTGAACTTAATTATACGACAATAGGCTTAGCCAGTTGTTACACAACTCGCTAAGCCTTGTCGCGCCGGGAGGGCTTGGCAGTGCCCTGTGATCCGGCGTGCCCGGAAGCCGGAGCTTATTTCAGTTCGATCTCTGCGCCGGCCTCTTCGAGGGCAGCTTTGATCTTTTCGGCTTCGTCTTTGGAAACGCCTTCCTTCAGTACACCAGGAGCGCCGTCCACCAGGTCTTTGGCCTCTTTCAGGCCGAGGTTCAGGAGGGTTTTCACCTCTTTCACCACCTTCAGTTTCTGGGCGCCGCCCGACTTGAGGATCACATCGAATTCGGTTTTTTCCGCAGCAGCGGCAGCTTCGCCACCACCAGCAGCGGGGCCAGCCGCAACAGCTACTGCAGCAGCAGCCGGTTCGATACCATAGTCTTCTTTCAGTATTGCAGCCAGCTCATTCACTTCTTTAACGGTGAGGTTGACCAGCTGTTCTGCAAATGCTTTGAGATCTGCCATTTTAAGAGATTTTAAAGTTGTACGTTAAAAATATATTGTGCGTACAGCTTGGAAGCCGTATTTGGGGGCTTCAGCCGGCGGCCAGCGGGGCGTTTGTCGTATGCCCTTTGCTGTAAGCCTGGCTGGCAGCCAAAAATTAAGCGCCTCTTTCCTCCAGGGCCTTGACGATGCCCGCGAGCTTTTGCCCACCGGACTGGAGGGCGCCCAGGACGTTTTTCGCCGGCGATTGCAGCAGGGTGATGATCTCGCCAATGAGGTCTTCTTTAGACTTCAGGGTGGCCAGCACCTCGATCTGGTTGTCGCCGAGAAATACATCGGTATCGATATAAGCCGCCTTCAGCGTCGGCTTTTCACTTTCCTGACGGAACACTTTCAGCAATTTCGCCGGAGCGTTGGCCGTATCGGTAAACAGGATGGCGGTGGGGCCTTCCAGAGCTTCGAACAGCTCTGCGTAGTTCCGGCTCTCAGGAGCGGTTTCCATGGCCTTTTTGACGAGGGTATTCTTGACGACGCGCATCTCGATACCCCGTTCAAAACACATCCTTCTGAATTTATTGACTTGCGCTACCGTAAGCGTGGAGGAGTCCGTGATATAGAAATAGCTGATGTTGTCGAGCTTCTCCTTCAGGGCTTCGATAGTAGCGGTCTTTTCTGCTTTAGTCATCGCGCTTCAGGTTTTAAAAAAAGTTTACTTAACCAAGGCTTTAGCATCCACCCGGATACCGGGGCTCATCGTGCTGGCCACCGTTACCGATTTCATGTAGGTGCCCTTGGCGGAGGAGGGCTTCATACGAGCCAGGGTGGTGATCAGTTCATTCGCATTATCCACCAGTTTCTGCGGCTCGAAAGAGATCCGGCCTACCGAAGCGTGAATAATACCGTACTTATCGACGCGGAAAGAGATCTTACCTCCTTTAACATCCGCGACGGCGGTAGCGACGTCCTGGGTTACCGTGCCGGTCTTGGGGTTGGGCATCAGGCCGCGGGGGCCGAGCACCCTACCCAGGCGGCCTACCTGGGCCATGACCTGGGGCATAGCGATAATGACATCGATATCCGTCCATCCGCCGGATATTTGCTGGATGTATTCATCCAGGCCTGCGTAATCGGCGCCGGCTTCCAGGGCTTCGTTCACCTTGTCGGGTGTACAGAAGACCAGGACTCGTTTGGTCTTACCGGTACCGTGGGGGAGAGAAACCGTACCGCGGAGGGCCTGGTCGGCTTTGCGCGGGTCAACGCCGAGCCGTACGTGCAGGTCGACGGAAGCGTCGAAGCTGGTGGTGTTCACGTCTTTCACCAGGGCCATCGCCTCGTCCAGCGAATAGAGCTTCTGCCGGTCGACCTTAGCATCTACGGCAGCGCGTTTTTTACTAACTTTTGCCATTGTCAAGAAATTTTGAGGTGATTAGCGCCCCATTGACGGGCAACGGAGCTCCCTTCCAAAGATTTTTTTCTATTCGGGGCCTTATGCTGCGGGAGGCGTACCGCCTTCCACAATCAGGCCCATGCTGCGCGCCGTGCCGGCCACCATCATCATGGCGGAGTCGACGGTGAAGCAGTTGAGGTCCGTCATCTTATTTTCCGCGATCACGCGCACCTGGTCCCAGCTCACTGTACCGACTTTCTTACGGTTCGGTTCGGGAGATCCGCTTTTGATCTTGGCTGCGTCCAGCAGCTGAATAGCGGCCGGGGGTGTTTTGATCAGGAAAGTGAATGACTTATCCTTGAAGACGGTGATCAATACCGGCAGCACCTGGCCCATCTTATCCTGCGTCTCGGCGTTAAAGCGTTTGCAGAATTCCATAATGTTAACGCCTTTCGAACCAAGAGCAGGGCCGACGGGAGGGGCCGGGTTGGCCTGTCCGCCTTTTACCTGAAGTTTTATTAGAACATCTACTTCCTTTGCCATTTTTCTCGCTTTGATCGATTCGCTGCTGAAGGCTCCAGGGAAGCGCTTCCGGTATTACCGGACAAAAGCCAAACAGCTTTAAAATCTTGTTGACCTAATTATGATTTGGAAAAACTAGGATGTTTTTTCTACCTGCATGAAATTCAACTCTACTTCCGTACCACGGCCGAAGATCTTCACGATCACCTTCAGCTTCTTCTTCTCTTCGTTCACCTCCTGGATGTCCCCCACGAATTCGCTGAACGGGCCGTCGATGATCTTGACGGTCTCTCCAACGATAAAGGGTTCGATCATGGCCTCTCCGGCCTCCTGAGATTCATCTACTTTGCCCAACATCCGGTTGGCTTCGGAGGCGCGCATAGGAATGGGGTTGTCGCGCCCGAGGAAGTGGATGACATTGGGAATATTGGCAATAGCCTGAACTACTTCGCCTGTCAGCTGAGAAGGGATCGCTTCGATGAGGATATACCCCGGCAGGATATTGCGCTCAGAGATCACTTTCTTACCGTTGCGGATCTTGTACACCTTTTCGGTTGGGACCAGGACCTGGGTAATAAAGCTACTCCATCCGGAGCGCTCGATTTCCAGTTCGATGCGTTCCTTAATCTTCCTTTCCTTTCCACTAATGACGCGAAGAGAATACCACCTTTTGTCTTCCGAGGAAGAAAAAGTACCCTCTTCGTGTGTTTGTTTGTCCTTTTCCTCAGCCATTAAATACCCATTAAGAATTTAGGCCGTAAACCTGATCCAATAATCCTTTGGAGATAACATCCATCAGGAAAATAACCAACGACAGGATAATAGAGGCGACCAACACGACCACAGTGCTTCCCTGGAGGTTAGACCAGGTCGGCCAGGTCACTTTGTTGACCAGCTCGTTGTAACTTTCGATTAAATACAGTTTCAGTCTTTCCATCTTCCTCGACATTAGCACGGGCAGGAGGACTTCCCGATTGTGCATTTGTACGGCTCGCCAGGCTTGCCTTCAACTGCATCATCGGGATAAATTTCTGCGTCCTCCTCTTCCGGAGTATTAGCACGGGCAGGAGGACTTGAACCCCCAGCCTACGGTTTTGGAGACCGTCGCTCTACCACTTGAGCTATGCCCGTTTATGGAAGAGAAGATTAGGCAGTACCCTGCAGGGTATGCCTAACCTTCCCGATTTGTTTATATTAAGACTTCAGTCTTAGTCCAGGATTTCCGTTACCTGGCCGGCGCCTACCGTACGGCCACCTTCGCGGATAGCGAAGCGGAGGCCTTTTTCCATGGCGATGGTGTTGAGCAGTTTCACCGTCAGGGAGACGTTGTCACCAGGCATCACCATTTCTACGCCATCGGGCAGCGTAACGTCGCCGGTAACGTCCGTCGTACGGAAATAGAACTGCGGGCGGTAGCCGTTGAAGAAGGGCGTGTGGCGGCCACCTTCTTCTTTGCTGAGGACGTAAACCTCGCACTTGAAGTTTTTGTGCGGGGTGATCGTCTTCGGAGCGCAGATAACCTGGCCACGGCGGATGTCGTCTTTGTCGATACCGCGCAGCAGCAGGCCGGCGTTGTCGCCAGCTTCACCACGATCGAGCAGTTTGCGGAACATTTCCACGCCGGTAACGGTGGAAGTCAGGGGCTTCTCGCCTTCCCTCATCATACCGATGATCTCTACCGGTTCGCCCACTTTGATCACACCGCGCTCGATACGGCCCGTAGCAACGGTACCGCGGCCGGTGATGGAAAACACGTCTTCGATGGGCATCAGGAACGGCTGGTCGACGAGGCGGACCGGCTCGGGGATATCGTTATCAACGGCATCCATCAGGTCTTTGATCGACTGAACGGCAGTGGCATCGCCTTCCAGTGCTTTCAGGGCAGAGCCTTTGATCACGGAAGCGTTGTCGCCGTCGAACTCGTACTGATCGAGCAGTTCGCGAACTTCCATTTCTACCAGTTCCAGCATTTCTTCGTCGTCGACCAAGTCCACTTTGTTCATGTACACCACGATCTTGGGTACACCAACCTGGCGGGCCAGCAGAATGTGCTCACGCGTCTGAGGCATGGGGCCGTCAGTAGCAGCAACCACGAGGATGGCACCGTCCATTTGGGCAGCACCCGTAACCATGTTCTTCACATAGTCGGCGTGGCCCGGGCAGTCAACGTGTGCATAGTGGCGCTTTTGAGTTTGATATTCCACGTGAGCTGTATTGATGGTAATACCCCGTTCTTTTTCTTCCGGAGCAGCATCAATAGAGTCATAATCCTTTTTCTCTGCGAGTCCCTCCTGAGAAAGGACATAAGTAATAGCCGCGGTGAGCGTTGTCTTACCGTGGTCTACGTGGCCGATAGTACCCACATTGAGGTGGGGTTTGGTCCTTTCGAAAGTTTCCTTAGCCATCGATAAAAAAATTTTTTTGCTATGAAATTGTTAGTAAGTGGTTAAAGTGCCTTACACTGAGTTGAGCCAATGTGGGGATTTGAACCCCAGACCCCTTCCTTACCATGGAAGTGCTCTACCCCTGAGCTACATTGGCCTGTATTTTGCTTTGTTAAGCGAACGGCCGGCCAGAAACGCATCGGTGGAAAAAAGGTGCCACCAGATTCTTTGCCCCGGCGCTAGTGCCGCGCCTTCTGTGGAGCGGGCGACGAGACTCGAACCCGCGACCCTCAGCTTGGAAGGCTGATGCTCTACCAACTGAGCTACGCCCGCATTAATCCGCCCGCGCTTTACACACTGCGGCGGAAGCAGTGGGGGCGATAGGATTCGAACCTATTCAGACATAGTCACCAGATTTACAGTCTGGCCCGGCTCTCCCACTCCGGCGCGCCCCCATATTATTTGACAATAAGCATGGCATTTGTACAAATCCTGCTCATTACTCCGCTTTTGGAGCCTGCAGAGGGACTCGAACCCCCGACCAGCTGATTATCCCGCTTTTGGAGCCTGCAGAGGGACTCGAACCCCCGACCAGCTGATTATCCCGCTTTTGGAGCCAGCAGAGGGACTCGAACCCCCGACCAGCTGATTACAAATCAGCTGCTCTACCAACTGAGCTATGCTGGCTGATGTTGGTCGTTTCTGGCGGCCTCTCAACTGCTGCTTTTTGCCTGACGGGCTAGCTTGTCCCAAAAGCGGGACTGCTCTACCAACTGAGCTATGCTGGCTGATGTTGGTCGTTTCTGGCGGCCTCTCAACTGCTGCTTTTTGCCTGACGGGCTAGCTTGTCCCAAAAGCGGGACTGCTCTACCAACTGAGCTATGCTGGCTGATGTTGGTCGTTTCTGGCGGCCTCTCAACTGCTGCTTTTTGCCCAACGGGCTAGCTTGTCCCAAAAGCGGGACTGCTCTACCAACTGAGCTATGCTGGCTGATGTTGGTTACTTCCGGCGGTTTCCCAACTGCTGCCAAGCAGGTAAAATACTCCGGACGGAGACTTTACCAGCCTATGCTATTGCCAATAATTACAACGTTTCAAGCTTTTTCAGAGATCATTTTCTCAAAGCGATTGCAAAGATAGAACTTTTTAACAAAACAAAAAATAGAGCAATTTTTTTTTATCCCTTTTTTTTCAACGGCTCGGGATGGCAAAAAAAAACCTCCCGCTTTGCGCGGGAGGCCTTTGTTTTATACGTATGGGCGCCCACCCATATACAGGCCGGGGTCAGGCACCTGTATTGTTCCTGAGTTTGTCTTTGTACTTGATCAACTGCCTTTTGAGAGAAGTGATCGCGTTGTCGACGGAAGCTTCAAATGTCTTGCTTGACTCTTTTACGAAAAGGGAATCTCCGGGTACATTCAGCATTACCTCGGCAATTTTATCGCGGACTTGTCCGGAGTTTTCCAGGCGCAGGGTTACCCGGGCTTCGATGATCCGGTCAAAATATTGGTCCATTTTAGTGATCTTTTTGTCGATATAGTCAATCAGCTTTTGGTCTGCCTTAAACTGTACAGCTTCTGTGTGGACTCTCATAATCTTCCTTTGTTTAATGGATTAACAAATAGGATTCTTCCGGCCGGGCTGGGTCAATCTTCCGGGGGCCCGGCCTTGGGGTGGGCTTGTAGATATACTTGTCGAAGTCGTTCGATGGAATTATGGGTATAAACCTGGGTGGAAGCGAGGCTGGCGTGGCCGAGCAGCGCTTTGATGGCATTGAGGCTGGCGCCGTTCTCCGACAGGTGGGTGGCAAAGGAATGCCGCAGGGCATGTGGGCCCCGCTGCTCATTACCGGACACTGCGGAGAGGTATTTGTGAACGATGCGGTAAACCAGGCGGGGGTAAAGCGGGGCGCCTTTCGAGGTCAGGAAAAGCGGCCCTCCGGGCGGGAAGTCCTGCTCGCGGGCCTGCAGATAGGCCTGCAGTTGGCCCGCCAGCTCCCGGCTGATGGGGATCAGCCGGTCTTTACCACCCTTGCCATGTACCAGGATCACCAGGCGGCCGAGGTCGAGGCCCTCTACTTTCAAGCCTATAACTTCTGAGCGCCGCATACCGGTGTCATAGAGCAGTTCCAGCAGCATCCGGTTGCGAAGGCCCTCATAGCCCTCTTCCATGGGCGCCATGCTGAAGAGTTGCTCCAGCTCGGGTTTGCGGATGGCCGACGGCAGGCGTTTGCCCACCTTCGGGGCCGACACCTTGGCAGTAGGGTCGGCCGGCAGGTACTGCCGCCTGACGAGGAATTTGAAATAAGCTTTTAGGGTCGACAATTTGCGGTTGGCCGTCCGGGCTGAGAGCCCCTGGCCGATCAGGTGGACCAGCCACCCGCGAATGTGCTGGTGCGTCACTTCATCCACAGCGCTCAGCCCGCATATCTGTTCGATATATTGCAGGAATTGCTCCAGGTCTTTGCTATAAGCGGTAAGGGTGTGCGGCGAGAACCGTTTTTCGTACTGTATATAATGGAGGAAAGATTTTTCTCTCATTCCCTAGGCGCATCTTAAATTTAGAAGAGCAGGGCGCTACCTTGCGCCCTGCTCCTCCAATTTAAGCAGAATAAGAGAAATAGTCAAAAAAAATTATTCCATTTCAACCTGCTTTTGCTGGCGGTAAACAGCCTTCAGCATTTCATTCCGACGGCGCACGGAAGGCTTGGTGAACTGCTTGCGATCGCGCAGTTCCCGCATAATGCCAGAGCGGTTGACCTTCATCTTATATTTCTTGAGCGCCCTCTCGATAGATTCGTTGTCGCGGACTTCTACGATGATCATACCTTTTTTTGTTTTTATAAATGGCACGCAAAGATAGATATTTTTTTGATCTTGCAAGGGTGAAATTTTATGAAATCATGCCTAAGGAAAAAAAGGATAAGCATTTTATTAAAAAGCCCATATACCCCGGCGGGCCCAGAGCCATGAAGGCCTTTATCGGCCAAAATATGCAATACCCGCCCGAGGCTCTTTCCAACAAGGTGGAGGGAACTGTGTACATCAATTACACCATCGACTACCAGGGTAAGGTGACGGACGCCAAGGTGATCGCCGGCCTCGGCCACGGCTGCGATGAAGAAGCGGCCCGCCTGGTACGCCTACTGCAATTCGAAGTGCCCAAAGCACGTGGCGTCAAGGTTCAGTTCCACAACGACATCCAGATCCACTTCCGCCTGCCTCGAAAAAAGGCAGCACCAGCAAAACCATCCGGCACGCTTCAGTATTCCTACACCGAAAAGAAAAAGGAACGGGATACCGAAACCAAAGGTAAGGGCCAGAGCGGCGGGTATTCGTATACGATCACGCTACCGGGTTGAGGCAGGGGAAGGTTAAAGGTTAAAGGGGCAAGGTTAAAGGTTAAAGGGGCAAATGTTGACATCCAACGCCGTCGTGGCGGAGCCAGCCATCTCGCCCAAAGGGCGTTAACAGAACAGCCACGGGCATCGTCCGTGGACACAACGCCGTCGTGGCGGAGCCGCAGGCAAAGGTTAAAGGGGCAAGGTTAAGCTGCCTCACACCCGAGGGGGCCAGCGCACTTTGTCAAAACGAGATCGAGGCTACACCACAGGGGCGTAGCCTCGATCAATTTATCCCGCTGCGGAAATGAACAGGGGATCACTTTACTTAGGGATACTCAAAAAACACTACTTAGTATCCCACCAAAGGTGCGTGCCGTCCTTGTCGGGGCCGCCCAGCATGCCTAAAGCGGCTTCGTAGTTGGCGCCGTTGAGGTTCTGCTCAGCAGCCGGATAGATGAGGCGCAGAGGAATACTGCCGCTCGGGCTGAGAGGGTCCTCGGGAAGAACGAGGTCCGGATAATCAAGCCGGCGCCATTCCGTCCAGGCTTCGAAGCCCTGGCCGAAAAGGGCCACCCACTTCTGATAGCCGATCAGCTGGTCCCACTTGCCGGCATCCCAGGCTACACCGCTCTGGCTGTAGTAGGCGTTGAAGGCCGCATCGTCATAGCTTACACTCCACTGATCCCAGGAAGCTTTGATAGCAGCTTTGTAGTGATCTTCCGGATTGTCGGCGGTCCAGCCGCGGGCTGCAGCTTCCGCCATGGCGAATTCTACCTGTGCCATCGTGAAAATAGCCAGCGGAGCATCCTGTGCCTTCACGTAAGTGGAGTTCGGGAAGGAAACATTAGGCGGCTGTGTAGAAGGAGAAGCCAGGCCATAGGGAACGCCTACGATCTCGGGGTTGCCTGCAGCAGCGGAGTTTTTCGTCGGGTCGGCATAGTGGCCCAGACGCGGGTCGCCAAGCGATTTCATCTCGTTGACCATCATTTCCGTAAGGGCGAAGTCCGTACGGGTACGGAACTCGGAGAACCAGGGGTTCTCGTTGTTGGCCTCCGCCAGGAAGGGGTACATGAGGTCAGCATCGATCACGCCGTCGGCGATAGCATCGAGAAACTGGGCTTTTGCCAGCGTTTCATTCGCATCGGCGGCGCGGATGGCCATGTTCATGCGGATGGTATTGGCAAACTTGGCCCATTCGCCCATATCACCGCCGAAGATAAAGTCGCCGGATACGCCGGCGCCGCCATCCATTTGGCTGACAGCATCCTGTAGTTCGGAGAACAGGGCCTCATAAATAGCGGCCTGGCTGTCGTAAGCAGGCGTAAGAACACCGCTTCCACCCTGCAGGGCATCGCTGTAAGGCATAGGGCCCCAAAGGTCGGTCAGAATATTGATGAAATAAGCCTTCAGGATACGTGCCGCTGCGATCTGGTTGGCGTTGGAACCACTCTTGGAAGCCGCATCTTTGGTCTCTTCATTGGTATTCAGCTCTATGACCCGCTGCAGGTCGGCCAGGGGGCCGGTGTACCAGCCGGAGAAGTCGGACTGGACAGCCTGATAGCGGTCGTCTTCGGTATAGGTGATGTTACCGATATGCTGCGCATAGATCGGGCCAATACGGGTATTGCTCAGGACCCTCTCCCCTACTTCCCGCATAGCACTGGTGAGGAGGGTTTCGGTATCTACCGACACCGGCCTGTTGGGGTCGACGTTGAGGTCGCCAAAGTCCCCACAGGCTGAGAAGCCTAGAATAAGAAGCGCGAGGGCCGCTTTATATAGTGTACTTTTCATAACAATTTTAGATTTAAAGGTAGAAAGATAGCGGCTTGCCGGCGCCCGTTCACCCGCAGGTAAACGAGCCCCGAGGTTCGTGCCGCAGTTTCTGTTAGGTAATAAGCTTCCGCAATTGAAAGCTTAGAACCCAACCGTCAGCTTGGCGCCGATCGAGCGTACGCCCGGCAGGCCACCGCGTTCTTCAAACACGATATTGTTAGCACCCGGCAGGATCTCCGAGGGGTCGATGCCATCCACATTGGAGTGGATCAGCCAGAGGTTGCGGCCAATAATGGACAGCTTCAGGCTCTGGATCGGCATATTGCCCAGCACTTTCTTCGGGATGTTGTAACCGAGGCTCACCTCGCGCAGCTTCACGAAGCTGGCATCATACAGCCAGCGTTCTGCCAGGCCGAACAGGCTACCATAGTAAGATTGCGGCTCGACGTAAACGGAGAGTGCCTCGCCCGTTTCGGAAACGCCATCGACGCGGATACCACCGGTATTGGGGCCGGCTTCGCTGGCCAGGATACTGGATCCAGCCACCTCATTGCCGCTGTTGTCTACCAGCGGGTCGCGGATCGGGTTGCCGAGATCGTTGTTCGCTACCGTTTCGGCGCCAAGGCCGGAATAAGCGTTGAACATACGAGTGACGGAGAAGAACTGGCCACCGACCTGGAAGTCTACC
Organism: Lewinellaceae bacterium; assembly: GCA_020636255.1. Classification (GTDB taxonomy): domain Bacteria; phylum Bacteroidota; class Bacteroidia; order Chitinophagales; family Saprospiraceae; genus JACJYE01. The sequence goes on along the minus strand of JACJYE010000011.1, from coordinate 103,844 downwards.
ATGGCGCGCAGTTCAACGCCCTTAAAATTCAGCGTATTCAACACACCACCGGTATAATCGGGCAGAATGGAGCCCAGGTCTTTGTTGGAGGTCGTAACGTAGTTACCCGTTTCGTCGATAATGTAGCGGCCCTGGTCATCATAAGTAAAGCCGATACCATTGGCAAGGCCCCACTCTTCACCTACGCGGGCGTTGACCGTGAAGCCACCCCAGCGCGAGCCACCGATACCGTCGGCGAGTTTGTAATTGGTCAGGTCTCCGTACAGTTCCTCAACTTTCGAAGTATTGCGCGACAGGTTGACCGAGATGTCCCAGGTCACGTTGTTGTTGCGCACCGGCGTGCCATAGAGGGCAAGCTCGATACCTTTGGAGCTGGTCAGGCCGGCGTTGATCAACGCTTCCGAGTATCCTGAAGCGCCCGGTACCTGGACCTGGAGGATATCGTTTTTCGTTTCTGCCTGATAGTGGATCAGGCTGAAGCCCAGGCGGTCGTTGAACAAGCGCATATCCAGGCCCACTTCCCAGGAGGTCGACAGGGTCTGCTCCAGGTTGGTATTGGGCAGCAGGTTCGGAACGGCGAAAGTAGAGGTACTCCCGTAAGGAGCCGTACCATAATCATATACGCTGTTGGTCCGATACGGGTCGAGGTCGGCGCCGACCTGAGCAACGCTACCGAACAGTTTGCCGAAAGACAACCAGGAGGTGTTCAGCAGTTCGGAGAAGACCAGGCTACCCGATACGGACGGGTAGAGGTAGCCGTTATTATCGGCCGGCAGTGCGGAAGACCAGTCGTTACGCAGGGTAACACCGACGTAGGCAACGCCATTATAGCCGACGTTGGCAGAACCGAAGACCGAGCGGACGTTTTTCTCACGGACCTCGCTGGTGGCGTCCGGGCGGTCGACCGATGCGTTCACGTTGAAGAGGTTCGGCGCTGTCAGGCCACCTACCGTCTGAGCGTTGTTCTGGTGGTAGGTATTGCGGCGAATGTTGCCACCAGCCATAGCGTCGAAGGATATCTTGCCAAAATCTGCCTGATAGTTGGCGATGAGTTCGTAGTTGTCTTCCGTGCCGTTGGCGACAAACTCGCGGTACCAGGGCTCTTCCAGGCCGCCGGATGCCACGCGCTCTTCGATGCGCTGGGTGAAGTTGTCGCGGCGCAGAGCGCCCTTGATGGTCAGGCCGTCAACCAGTTCATAAGCCAGGCTGATGTCGCCAAAGTAGCGGTCACGGCCGTCCGTGCGGTAGTTTTCATACACGGAGAAGTAGGGGCTGTCCCAATACAGCGGAGTAGGGTCGGAAGGCGAGCGGATGTTCCAGGAGCGGAAGGTGCCGTCCGGGTTTTTGTAATCGGCCAGGCGGGTCACATCGAGCTGGCGCTGGAACCATTGGTTGAAGGAGTTGACCGGGTTACCGGCGCGGGTGCTGTAGCCGAATTCGGGGCGGCCTTTGGCATCGGTGTAAACGAGGTTGGCGTTGACGCCCAGGGTCAGGCGGTCGGCCAGCTTCTGGGTAACGCTGAGGTTGATGCTGTTGCGGTCGAGGTCGCTGTTCGGGATAACGCCGGACTGGTTCACATTGGTGAAACCAAAGCGGAAGCCCGTCGTTTGGCCGCCGCCGTCGATGCTGACGGTATTGATGTTGGTGATACCCGTATCGAAGAAATCGCGTACGTTATCGGGGTTGCCCTGCAGCGGGATCGTCGTACCGTAATCGGCCGTTCCGGGGAACCAGCTCCACCAGGGGCGGTAGGTCGTGCCGTCCATCCTCGGGCCCCAGCTTTCGTCGGCCGAGTAGTTCAGCACGCGGTAGCTCTGGCCGTCGACGGGGTCGGTCACTTCTTCCCAGGTTTGTTCATAACCGCCACCGTAACTGTTCTGGTACTCGGGAAGAACGTACACGCGGTCGGCCGACAGGGTCGAAGAGAGGGTAACCCCCAGGCCTTTCTTGCCGAAGGTGCCTTTCTTGGTCGTGATCATCACTACGCCGTTGGAGGCGCGTTCGCCGTAGAGGGCCGTAGCGGCAGGGCCTTTCAGTACGGAGATCTTTTCTATGTCGTTAGTGGGGATGTCAGCCGCCAGGTTGCCATAGTCCGACCCTCCAGTAGTGCTGGAGAAGTTGTTGTTGGCGATGGGCGTACCGTCAACGACATAGAGCGGCTCGCCACCGACGAGCTTGCTCACCCCGCGGACGCGCACCTTGGCGCTACCGCCGATGCTGGCGCCCGACGAAGAGAGCACCTGCACGCCAGCCACTTTGCCGGACAGGGAGGATACGAAGTTGAGGTCGTTGGAAATGGTCAACTGATCGCCACCGACTTCCTGAACGGCGTAGCCGAGGGCTTTTTCCTCCCGTTGAACGCCAAGGGCCGTTACCACTGCTTCTGACAGTGTGATCCCTTCCTGCATGGTAATGTTGATGACGCTCTGGTTACCGACCTCCACTTCCTGAGTGTTGAAACCGGTATAGCTCACTACAAGGGTAGTGCTCCCATCGGGCACTTTAACCGAGTAGTTACCGTCAACGTCCGTAATTGTACCTGTGGATGTGCCCTTGACCAGGACACTGGCGCCGAGGAGAGGTTCGCCGTTTTGATCAGAGACAGTACCTGTGACTGTCCTTTGTGCGACCATAGAGCCAATAGCAAAGAGCATTAGCCCTAGGACTAGTGAGAGTTTTTTCATACTAATCTGTTTTACTTAGTTAAATCCAAAAACAATAAAAACAAATATAGGACTAAATAAAAAATTGTCCTACTCAATGTTACCAGTATGTGAACGAATGGTTAAATAAAAAAGCTGCCCAAAAATTCCGAATTGTCGGTTAAAGCCCCTAATCTACTACTAATGAAGCCTTTAAAATTAACGCATTCCAGTACCTGGCCACGATCAGCGCAGCAGCCGCAGGTACATCTGGATCGTATTCTGAAGGCCGAAGTACAAGGCGTCGGAAATGAGGGCGTGCCCGATGGAAACCTCCAGCAGGCCTTCGACCTGTTCTTTGTAAAAGCGCAGGTTGTCGAGATTGAGGTCGTGTCCGGCGTTGATGCCGACGCCGATGTTATTGGCCAGCCGGGCGCAGCGGGCATGAGGTTCTACGGCCTGTGCCGGGTTATCCGGAAAAAGGGCTGCGTAGTTACCCGTATAAAATTCTATGCGGTCGGCCCCTACCGCCTTTGCGCCTTCCACATGGCGCTCCTCGGCATCGACAAAGACAGAAACCCGGATGTCTTTTTCGTGCAGCCGGGCCACTACATCTGTAAGGAATGTCCTGTGTTTGAGGGTATCCCAGCCCTGGTCGGAGGTCAGTACGCCAGGTGCATCGGGCACCAGGGTACACTGCGTGGGGGCATATTGCAGGACGAGTTCCATGAACTGCTCAACAGGGTTCCCCTCGATATTGAATTCCGTTGTCACGGCCTTTTTCAACAAGGGGATATCGGAGTACCGCACATGCCGTTCGTCGGGCCGGGGATGGACGGTGATGCCCTGGGCGCCAAAGGCCTCACAATCCAGGGCAGCTTGCAGCAGGTCGGGCAGGTTACCCTTACGGGAATTGCGGATAAGGGCGATCTTATTGATGTTTACGCTTAATCGGGCCATAGTCGAAGGTGGAATGGTAAAACAATAGTACCTTTCGGCAAAATAAAGCATATTTGCCTCTTTTTCCGGGCGCAAAGCTAAATCATTATATCCACAAAGTCACAATGCCAGGCGGTATGGGCCCTTTCAACTACGACTTCGAACAACGGCAGGGGTTTTCGCTCCTGGCGGTGCTCCTGTTGCTCGTGCTCAGTATGATGCTGGGCAGTGCTATCGGCAGCGGAACGGGCTATCTGATCGCCCATCTAAAGGGCATTTCACTGACGGATCTGTACCAAACGTTCAACGCACACAGCAACCTGGAAGAACGCAACCTGATGCGTACGGCCAATTTAGTTGCACACCTGTTCACCTTCGCCCTTCCGGCCGTTTTTGTCGCCATATTATTATACCGCTCCGGGTGGGCGCGCTATTACAGGCTGAACCGTATTGTATCGCCAGGCTTTCTGCTTGCGGGCGTTTTTTTCCTGATGGGTATCTTCGCACTATCACAGCTGGCATACTGGCTGAACCAGCAGCTGCCGTTGCCCGACTGGGCCACGGGGCTGGAGGGTAAGGCCGGGCGCCTGGTAAAGGGGCTGCTCACCATGGAAAGCCCGGCAGAGCTGGTTTTTTCCCTGCTGGTCGTGGCAGTCGTCCCGGCTATCGGAGAAGAGTTGGTGTTCCGTGGTTTTCTGCAGCAGCAGATCGAAAGGGCCAGCGGCAGGCCGGTGGCAGCCATCTGGATCTCGGCCTTCGTTTTTAGCGCCATACACCTGCAGTTCGCCGGCCTGCTGCCGCGTTTTTTGCTGGGTGCGGGCCTGGGTTATCTGTTCTTCTGGGCGCGTAGCTTCTGGGCGCCGGCCATTGCCCACTTTTTTGTCAACGCCCTGCAGGTAGCAGGGCTGTATTTCAGTGGGGAGGAATTGCCGGAAGCCAGCATGCAGGATATCAACTGGCCTGGCATCCTGGTGTCTGCCCTATTGGTAGCCGGGCTCGGTTATTATCTTTACCAGCACAGAACCATCATCGGCCCTGAGGCAGAAGAGGCGCAGGCCAAAACCAATGAACCATGAATGCATTACTCAGACGCGGAGCGACAGCCCTGATCTTCGTGGCGGCCATGTTGGGGGGCATTTACGGTGGGCGCCATGCTTTCGTGCTCCTTTTTGCCCTGATCACCGGCCTGTGCCTGTGGGAATTTTTCAATATCGTACTGTTGCGCAACCAAAAGCGCGACCTCATCCGGCGCTGGCTGGGCATAATACTGGGCATGGTGCCTTACCTGCTGGCCTCGGTAGTACAACTCGACCTCGTGCAGCAGAAGGAATCCTTTATTGCCATCGCTTCGCTGCTGTTCTTTCCCGTCATCTTTTCGGCTTTTATTTACGAGCTATATTCCAAGGCCGAACAGCCTTTCGCCAATGTGGCCTTCATCGTGCTGGGCATGGCATACATCGGCGTGCCCTTTGCCCTGCTGGAATTCATAGCCTTCGAAGACGGGCAGTTCCATGCGAATACCGTCTTCGGCCTGCTGGCCATGACCTGGGTCAATGATACAGGCGCCTACCTGGTGGGGTCCCGTTTCGGCAAAACGCTGCTCTTTCCCCGTATTTCCCCCAAAAAGACCTGGGAAGGCGCAGCCGGCGCTGCCATACTGACCCTGCTGGCAGCTGTTCTGATACACCAGTGGCTTGGGAGCCTGCGCCTGATAGACTGGCTGGCCCTGGCTACTATCGTCGTACTCTTCGGCTCTCTCGGCGACCTCGTGGAATCCATGCTAAAACGCAGCGCAAAGCTGAAAGACTCCGGTACCATCCTACCCGGCCACGGTGGCCTGCTCGACCGCTTCGACGGCTTTATCTTCCTTCTGCCTTTTGCTACTGCATATATATTGTGGGTGAGAATGGCAGCGGGAGGCTGATCGTGCATGCCTCATGCCGCACGTCAAACACAGCTAAACCTCGAGGCCCCCCCCTGGCCTTGTCCCATCAAAGATCACTCACTCAGTCCCCTCGTCACCCAGTCTCCTAGTCTCCTTGCCTCCCCATCACCCCATCTCCCAGCAACACTCTCCCGGCTCGGCACACCGGGCTTCATCGGGATAAAAATCCGTTGCCTGTTTTTATTCAAAACGGCCGGGCACCTGTACCTTTGCCAAAAAAAATAAAAGGAACATGAAAATACATAAGGAAGGGCACCTCATTCTCCTGGGCCTGGTTATAGCACTAACCGCCGTCAACCTGCTCATCAGCAGGCTGGCCCCGGGGTTACTCATTCTGGCGGGCATCGCTTCACTGGTAGTGTTCGGGCTCGTGCTCCAGTTCTTTCGCCACCCCAGGCGGGCGATCGAAACCCACGACAATAACATCGTTTACGCGCCCGCAGACGGGCGGGTTGTCGTCATAGAAGAGGCGGAAGAAACGGAATACCTGAATGAAAAGCGGCTGCAGGTCAGCATTTTCATGTCGCCCCTCAATGTGCACGTCAACCGCAACCCTGTGGGGGGGCAGGTCCGGTACCTGAAGCACCACCCCGGCAAGTACCTGGTAGCCTGGCACCCCAAGTCCTCCACCGAGAACGAACGCACGACCGTAGTGATCGACAACGGCAGTACTGAACTTCTCGTGCGTCAGATCGCGGGGGCGATGGCCCGGCGCATCCGCAACTACCTCAAAGTTGGCCAGGAAGTGGCCCAGGGCAGCGAAATGGGGTTCATCAAATTTGGCTCGCGGGTGGATGTCTTTCTGCCCCTCGATGCTGAGGTGGTGGTGCAGGTCGACGAGAAAGTACAAGGCAATAGAACAGTGATCGCCAGATTGAAGAGCTGAGGGCGGAGCCCCTATTTTTTCTTCAGTTCATACAGGTCGCTCCTCCTGTCTTTCAGGTTGCGCAGGCTGCCATAGGCGTGCAGCCCCTTGAGCAGGTCGAGGTCCACATCGGCGATCACGGTCATTTCGGTATTGGGGTTGGCTTCGGCGATGGTCCCGGTCACCGGGAACGAGAAGTCGGCCGGAGTGTAAACAGCGGAGGTAGCGATCTGAATGTCCATATTTTCTACCCGGGGCAGGTTGCCCACGCTGCCGGCGATGGCCACGTAACATTCGTTCTCGATAGCGCGCGCCCTGGCGCACTGGCGCACCCGGGTAAACTCGATCTGGGTATTGGTGTGAAAAGGCACGAAAAGGATCTGGATGCCCTCATTGGCCAGCAGGCGCGACAACTCGGGGAATTCGATATCGTACCCGATCAGGATGCCCACTTTACCGCAATCGGTGTCGTAGGCCCGTAGCAGGCTTCCGCCCACCATACCCCAGTAACTCGCCTCATTGGGGGTAATGTGCAGTTTTTCATAAACCTCAACCGTGCCGTCGCGGCGGCAAAGGAAACCGAGGTTGATCAGGGCCCCGTCCCGCAGGTAGGGCATACTGCCGGTCATAATGTTCGTATTGTAGGCGATGGCCAGCGACTTGAACTTATCGCGGATGGGCTCGGTGAACTCCGCAAGCTCCCGGATGGCATCCGCTTCGGGCAGGTGGTTGAAATCGGCGAGTAAAGGCGCGTTGAACATCTCTGGGAAAAGCACGAAGTCCGTTTTATAAGTGCCTACCGCATCCACGAAGAACTCCATCTGCCCGTACAGGGCATCGAGTGAATTGAAAGGGCGCATCTGCCATTGCACCAGGCCGATACGTGCCGATTGCTTAGGCAGGTTGATCAGCTTCTGGGGCCGCGAATAATAGATATTGTTCCACTCCAGCAGTACGGCATACTCCAGGGAGCCCACATCTTCAGACGAATAACCTTTCAGGATCTTCCGGACGTGAAAATCGTTGCCCAGCTGAAAGGAAAGCACCGGGTCATAGACCTCTTTCAACCTTACTTTCTCGATATAAGCTTTGGGGCTCAGCTCGGCAGCGTATTTGTTGTAGTTGGGAATGCGGCCACCGAAGAGTATCCCTTTCAGATTGAGCTGTTCGCACAATTCCTTGCGGGCGTCGTACAGCCGCCGCCCCAGCCGCAGGCCCCGGTAAGCGGGGTGAACGAACACATCGATGCCATAAAACACATCGCCGGAAGGGTTGTGTGTGCTGAAGGAATAATTGCCCGTAACGGCATCATAGGATTCGTCATCTTCAAAATCCTCGTAATGGATGATAATGGAAAGGGCGCTGCCAACCACCTTGTCATCAGCCAGGATGACGAGCTGCCCATCGGGAAAGATCTCCAGCAGGGTGCGGATCTGCCCCTCTGTCCATGCCGGATTCACCCAATCGGGATAAGCTTCCAGCATGGCCTGCTTCAGTTCCCGGTAGTCGCTCAACTCGAGGTTGCGCAGCTCGATCTTCTGGATATCTTTTGCCATATCAGTAGGGCAGCCTCTCCGGCTGCGCGTTGACAGGCTAGAAAAATAGCATAAAAACAGGAGTAATCATAATGCACCTGCCTCAGGCATCCCAGATGCCGTTCGCCTCTGTCAGTATCTGAGGCTGGCCGTCCGTCACCAGGATGGTGTGTTCGTGCTGGGCTACATAGCTACTGTCGCCGGTGTCCAGCGTCCAGCCGTCGGCCGTTTCCTGAGCATAGCGGGCGCCGGTAGAAATAAAGGTCTCCACAGCGACTACGGCATGCTCCCGGAAGCGGGTGCGCAGGAAGCGGTCGTAATAACAGGGGATTGAGCCGGGAGGCTCGTGCAGGCTCCTACCCACGCCATGCCCTACGAGGTTGCGAATGACCGTGTAGCCGCGCTTCCTCGCCTCCGATTCGATAAAGCGCCCCACATGAGCGATCCGCACGCTGTCGCGGATAAGTTGCAGGGCTTCGCGCAGTATCTGCCGGGAGGCATCCACGAGCGCGGAATGGCCGTGCAGGTCGCACCCCAGCACGAAAGAGCCGCCGTTGTCGGCCCAGAACCCGTCCAGTTCGGCAGAGACATCGATATTGACCAGGTCGCCCTCCTGAAGGACAATATGGTCGGAAGGCACGCCGTGGGCGATCTGATGGTTAACGCTGATGCAGGTCCAGCCAGGAAAACCATAGGTGAGCTTAGGAGCAGAGCGGGCGCCGAGTTGCCGGAGCAGCTCTCCTCCGTATTCATCCAGTTCGCGTGTCGTCATGCCCGGGCTCGCATAATCCCGCATTTTTTTCAGGGCCATGCCTACAGCCTGGCCAATGGCCTGCATACCTTCCAGTTCTACCGGCGTTGTGATGGACATAAGGGGTTTATTGTTCTGGATACAAAAATAGGGATTTGCGGGTAACATCTTTAGTTATTATCTCGAGCTTCCTCCAGAAGCCCACTTGATGGAAGTCATTGAGGAAGGGCAGGCGCCGCAGGTGCTGCGCTTTGTGAAGGCAGACGAAGTATTCCACGATTTTAATCGTGGTGGATAGCAATAGTGTGGGCCAGCCGGAGGTAAAGGCTGCCCTTAGCCCCGTACCTCCAACTTTCTAGTTGGAGTAGAAAGCAATGTCAACTTAAAGAATAAGACGCGGAGGCAGGGTGGCCTGGAGAGCGGCCCTCACCTCGGCTCCCGGGCGCCTGGCCAACCCAGTTATCTGCTAAGCTGATAACATAAACGTAAAATATAGCCTCTTCTCCGGCCGGAAGGCCGGAGGTACGGGCTGCCGCTTCTCCGGCCGGAAGGCCGGAGGTACGGGTTGCCGCTTCTCCGGCCGGAAGGCCGGAGGTACGGGTTGCCTCTTCTCCGGCCGGAAGGCCGGAGGTACGGGTTGCCTACTGATCAACAGGCCTACCAGTAACCCCCTCCATTGCCTTCTCCACTACCTCGTCCTCCGCCAGGTACGGCAGCGTGATCTGCAGATCCGGGTTGGCGGCCATGGCGCGTTTGGCGGCAAATAGCGCCTCCTCGTTGCGCGCCCAGCTCCGGCGGGCAATGCCGTTGTTGACATCCCAGAACAGCATACTCCTGAGCCGGCGCTCCGCTTCGGGGGTGCCGTCGAGCACCAGGCCGAAGCCGCCGTTCATCACTTCGCCCCAGCCTACGCCGCCGCCGTTGTGCAGCGACACCCAGGTGGCGCCGCGAAAAGCGTCGCCGATGACGTTGTGCACCGACATATCGGCCGTAAACCTGGAGCCGTCATAGATATTGGCCGTTTCGCGGAAAGGAGAGTCGGTGCCTGACACGTCGTGGTGGTCGCGCCCCAGCACGACTGGAGCGCTGATCGCTCCGCTGGCGATGGCGTCATTGAAAGCATGGGCAATGCGGATGCGGCCTTCGGCATCGGCGTAGAGAATGCGCGATTTGGAGCCCACGATGGGGATATTCGCATCGGCAGCCTCGATCCAGTGGAGGTTATCGCGCAATTGGGACTGGATCTCGGCGGGAGCATCCGACAGCATCTGCGACAGCACTTCGCCGGCAATGCGGTCGGTGGTGTCCAGGTCGGCCTTGCTGCCGGAGGTGCACACCCAACGGAAAGGCCCGAAGCCGTAGTCGAAACACAAGGGCCCCATGATGTCTTCCACATACGACGGGTATCTGAACACGCCTTCTTCTTTATCTTTCCAGATATCAGCTCCTGACTTGCCGGCCTCGAAGAGGAAAGCGTTGCCATAGTCCCAGAAATACATACCCCGCTCCGTCAGGGTGTTGATGGCCTTGACATGGCGGCGCAGGCTGCTGCGTACTTCGGCCATAAAGCGGATCTCATCATCGGCCAGCAGCGCATTGGCCTCTTCGTAGGTAAAGCCCGCCGGGCAGTAACCCAGCCCTTCGATATTGTGCAGCGAAGTCTGGTCAGAGCCCAGTTCGACGTAAACGTTCTCTTCAGCCAGTTTTTCCCATAGATCCACTATATTACCTGCATAGACCAGGGCAATAGCCTCGCCGGCGGCCCGGCATGACTCCATACGGCCCAGCAGTTCGTCCAGGCTTTCATAGACGTTTTCCTTTTTGATATAACCATCCGTCAGGCGCTGCTGAATGGCATTGGGGTCCACTTCGGCGATAACGCCCACCGCGCCGGCGATCACTGCCGCCACGGCCTGCGCCCCCGACATGCCCCCCAGCCCGGAGGTGATGAACAGATGCCCTTTCAGGTTGTCTTTTCCCAGTTGCTTGAGCCTGCCGGCATTGAGCAGGGTGATCGTCGTGCCATGTACGATGCCCTGTGGGCCGATGTACATGAAAGAGCCGGCGGTCATCTGGCCATAGGACGTTACCCCAAGGGCATTGTACTTATTATAATCTTCTTTGCTGGAGTAGTTGGGCACCATCATGCCGTTGGTTACGACGACTCGCGGGGCTTCCGGATGCGAAGGGAACAGGCCCAGCGGATGGCCGGAGTAGAGCACGAGGGTCTGCTCGTCTGACATTTCCGCCAGGTATTTCATCACGAGGCGGTACTGCGCCCAGTTCTGGAACACGGCGCCGTTGCCGCCGTAGGTGATCAGTTCGTGGGGGTGTTTGGCGACCCTGGGGTCCAGGTTGTTCTGGATCATCAGCATGATGGCCGCCGCCTGTTTCGAGCGGTGCGGGTATTCGCGGATGGGCCGGGCGTACATGTCATAGTCCGGGCGGAAGCGGTGCATGTATATGCGGCCGTAGAGCTCCAGTTCCCGGGCGAATTCCGGGGCCAGCTCTTCGTGCTGTTCAGGCCGGAAATAGCGCAGGGCATTGGCAATGGCCAGCTTCCGTTCTTTATCGGACAGCACATGATCGACCACCCGCTTTGGGGCATGGCTGACGTTTGGGGCATAAGGTTTTGGGGCTGGCAGTTGTTGGGGGATGCCTTCGAGTATCGATTGCTGTAAAGGCGTAAATGCTGTCATCATTGGTCAGGATTGTTTCGGCGGAAAGGTACGAACTTATTCGCAGACCCAAGCCCGGCTTTTATCTGCATCAGTACTGCAACGCCCGGTGGATAAGCCGGCCCGACAAGCTTCTGACCCGCCTGTTGGCCGTATCGGCCATACAGGGGATGATGGTAAGGTTGTTATTGTCCCGGATATAGGGGTTCCGTTTAAGCTCCTCGGCCTGGGCCAGGACATTGATCTCGGCCAGCCGCTTCAGCCTGGCCTGCCGGTCTTTTATTTGACGGAGCTCTCCCCAGTAGAAATCAGCGATATTGGCAGCATCGACCAGCCAGCTTTCCCAGGGTGTATATTTGGGGCGAGGCTCTTCCAACGCTTCCAGCACCGAAGCCAGGCCGCGGCAGTTGTCATGGCCACATACTACGATCTTTTCCAGCCCCAATATCTCCACGGCATATTGGATCACTGCAGCCAGGCTTTTGTCGTGAGCTTTCACCTGGTTGCCGATGTTGCGATGGGCAACGATCCTTTCCGGGCGAAGCCCCTTGATGAGCGAATGGTCTGCACGGCAATCGGTACAACCGATCCAGAGCAGGCCGGAGGAGGGGTGGGGCTCTGGTTCGCCCCGCCCCCAGATGTCACCGGAGCCTGTATCCTGGCGCCCGTAATACATCTCCCGGAGCAGGTCATACAGTATTTGCATAAGAAAGTGGTTTTAATTGGTTAGGCTCTGACAAAGTGGGCCAGCCTGGCCCGAAACTAGTTAAGGCTCGTTTGTGGTACATTCTTTAAAGTCACCTGTATGTTGCGCTCACCTGCGACTGAAGCAAAGTCGTGAATGATATTCAAGGCGTCGAAGTCAATATCCTGGCTGCGCGAGCCATCGATCGTCACCAGGCTGTTGGCCGGGAGGTGGTCGAGGGTAAGCAGCAGGCTGGCCTTGTTGATAAAGGATACGTGTTCGCTGAGCTGGATGGTGATCTGCTTGATGCCGATCTCCGGGTGCTCGTCATCGTGGTAAAAATAGGGCGTCCTGTAATTGGCTTTCAGGATGAAGAAAATGCCGATGGCCAGGCCGATGAGGATGCCGATCAGAAGGTCGGTGAGCAGGATGGCCACCACCGTGGCGATAAAGGGGAAGAACTGCTCGAATTTCAGCTTGTACTGCTCCACGAAGATCTTCGGCTTCGCCAGTTTGTAACCGACCACGATCAGGATGGCCGCCAGCGAAGAAAGCGGGATCAGGTTCAGCCAGTTGGGGATAAGCAGCACGGCGAATGCCAGGAAAAAACCATGGTATACGGCCGACATTTTGCTTTTTGCGCCCGATTCGAGGTTGGCGGAACTGCGCACGATCACCGCCGTCATGGGCAACCCGCCGAGCAGCCCCGCGATAATATTACCCATGCCCTGTGCCTTGAGCTCCCGGTTGAGCGGCGTCCGGTGCTTATGCGGGTCAAGCTTGTCGATGGCCTCTACGCAGAGCAGGGTCTCCAGGCTTGCGATTAGCGCAATGACCAATGCCGTTTTCCAGACCAGGGGGTTGGAAATGGTATCAAAAGCAGGAAGCTGCAACAGCGGCTGCGACCCATCTCCTCTCAGGCTGGGCAGAGCGACCAAATGCATGCTGGTGATCGCCATAGCCGGCGCATACAACTGCAACAGCTGATTGATGGCCACGCCGAGCAGGACCACCACCAACGCGCCGGGCATAATCCTGGACCAGGCCTGTTTTTTGATAAACGGCTGCTCCCACGCAACGAGCACCAGAATGGAGATAAGGCCTACCAGGAAAGCCCCGGGATGGATCTGGCCCAATGCGGCGAACAGGTTGGTAAACGTATTGTGCCCCTGCCCGTCGCCGTATTTCGTTTCTCCGAACACCTCCAGGTCGACGCCCAACAGATGGGGGAACTGCTTGAGGATGAGAATAAGCCCGATGGCCGTCAGCATGCCCTTGATCACGGACGAGGGGAAATAATAACCGATGACGCCTGCCTTTATATACCCCATGGCCAGTTGTATAAACCCTGCCAGGACTACGGCGAGCAGAAAGGCTTCGAAAGACCCAAGCTCGCCGATAGCCGTAAAAACGATAACGGTGAGGCCCGCCGCCGGCCCGCTAACGCTAAGGTGCGAGCCGCTCAGAAACCCGACGACGATGCCGCCAATGATACCGGTAACGATACCGGAAAACAGCGGCGCCCCCGAAGCCAGGGCAATGCCCAGGCAGAGGGGCAGGGCCACCAGGAAAACGACAAGGCCCGCAGGCAGGTCGCTCCTGTAAGCACTTAAATATTCTCTATAGTTCTCTTTCATATTTTCGTTATTTGATAATAAGCATTTAGAGCTTGTTTGGAGGCCGGATTTGATAGCGAAAAGTGTCAATTTTTTGGTGAGGCGAGGCGTTTTTCGAAGGGCGTACCCGGAGGTACGGCCAAGAAAAAGAACGAAGCATCACCGAAAAAGTGGCCTTTTTTAGCTCAAAGGCTGGCCTCCAAACAAGTTCTTAAATAGGCTGCGGGCCTTTGGCCCACAGCCTGGCCTAAAACATAAAGGAATCTTTTACGAGCAGCGTAATGCCACAAAAGTATAGGGGCCACATTAGAATGGTTTTAAAGCCGGATTAAAACCGGATTAGAATTGGCGTTTGGGTAGCCTGAGGGTGATGGCCGTGCCGCGGCCTACGTCGGAGCTGGCCTCGATCTGGCCTTCGTGGATGTGTATGATCTTCTTCACCAGAGGGAGCCCCACGCCGAAGCCGTGGATGTCCATGACGTTATCTGCCCTGAAGAAGGGGTCGAATATTTTTCCGATGGCGTCGGCGGGAATGCCCAGCCCCTGGTCGCATATCCGGATGCTGATGAAAGGGCCCTGCCCTTCGAGGTATACATCCACCTGTTTGCCTTCCGAAAACTTAAAGGCGTTGTCGATCAGATTGGCGAAGGCGATCTTCAGCAGGTTGGCGTTGGCCATGATCTCCAGTTCCAGGGGGTCTTCAGGGAGGTTCTCGAAATGCAGCAGGATACGCGCATGGGGGTTGGCCTGGTTGAATTCCTCTACTACGTCGACCAGAAGCTCGTCGATGCGGGCCAGGATGAAAGCTTTGCCGTCTTCGCTGACCCCTACCTGCGCCAGGCGCAGCAGCCTGATGATCAGCGCCCGGAGCAATTCGGCATGTTTTTCCACGCGCACCAGGCACTGGCGGTATTCTTCTGCCGTGCGTTGCCCGTGCAGGCCCAGGCCGATCTCGCCGAGAATGGCAGTAAGGGGCGTTTTCAGCTCATGGGAAGCATTGCTGATGAAGTTGATCTGTGTTTCAATAGCCGTCTCGATGCGGTCGAGCAGCTTGTTGAACGCATGGGCCACGCGTTCGATCTCATCTTCCGTTTTTCCGCTAACGATCCGAAGAAAGAGGTTGTTGGCATCGATATTCTCCATCTGCGTGATGATGGAGCTCAGGGGCGCCAGGGCCTGGTTGGCATACCAGCGGGCGATCAGGAATATGATCACCATACCTGTTATGACTACGAAGGCCAGGATCTTGCGCAGGCCGACGAGCTCGGCGTCGCCCAGCTTATTGGGAGCGGCGACGATGACTGCAAAGTTGCCCTGGTTGTCTTCATAGCGTATGCCGGCAGCAAAGACCTTACCGGCGTGTCGCACCGCATAACCCTTTGCTACAATTTCTTCGATAAAACCGGCATCCAGGTATTCCGGCAACAGCCCCTTCTCCGGCGGCGTACTGAGCGGTACGATATACTCTTCTTCAAAGGGCAGCTTCTGGATGTGTTTTGAGCGGGCCTCATTAAAAACGGCCGGTTCCATTTCGTCGGCCTCCAGCATAAAAGACGCAACGATCTGGGCGCGTTGCTCCAGCTCCTGGTAGAAATCCCTGCTGACGTATTGTTTGAAAAGGAAGTAGATCGTGAAGCAAAAAATGACGATCAGGCCCGAGGTGGACAGGGTGAAGGTCAGGGCTATTTTGTTCTTAATTTTCATCTTTCCTGAGGACGTAACCCATGCCGATCACGGTGTGTAAAAGCTTGGCATCAAACTGTTTATCTATCTTCTTGCGCAGGTAGTTGACATACACATCCACCACATTGGTACCGAGGTCGAAATCGACGCCCCAGACGTTCTGCATAATGCGCATACGCGACAATACCCTGCCGGGGTTTTTCATAAAATACTCCAGCAACCTGAATTCCCGGGTGGTGAGCTTGATCTTCTCGCCGTCGCGGGACACGTCCATGGTCTGCAGGTCGATCTCCAGGCCTTCGTAGGCCAGCGTTTCCCGGTCGAGGCTCCCCCCCTTATGCCGCCGGTGGATGGCATAGATGCGGGCGACCAGCTCATCGAGCTTAAAGGGCTTGACGATATAATCATCGGCGCCGCCATTGAGCCCTCTGATGACCTGGCTCGTCGAATCCAGCGCCGACAGGATGAGGATAGGCGTTGACAGGCCGTGCTCTTTGCGCAGTTTCCGGCATACATCCCACCCGCTCATTTTGGGCAGCAGGATATCGAGAATGATAAAATCAAAAGCTTCCGCAAGGGCCTTGTCCGCCCCGCTTAGGCCATCATGGGCAAGGGTAACCTGGAACTGGTGTTCTTCAAGCCCCTTTTTCAGAAAGTGCGAAACACCGGGGTCGTCCTCGATGAGTAAGATATTCATGTCGTCGTTTCAGTTCTGGTTGTGCCCACAGACAGGGAGGCCACAACAACCTATCAGCTTTTACATAAATAACACAGGCCTGGATGTGGTTCGCGGTATGGGATTAAAATAGGATTAAAATATTTCGGAGCAGTAGCTTGCATTAACCTTTTTTAACCTTCCTTCTACCCTGCTTAACCTACCCCTCCCCTCTTACCCGATATCTTTGCAGCAAAAATCACCCGAAGATGAAAGGATACTTCGCCCTCATTGTACTGTTCTTAAACGCTGCGCTCCCCTTGCTGGCCCAATCCACCACGATCACCGGCCGCTTGCTGGACCAGGAGCAGCAACCCCTTGCCGGCGCCACCGTCATGCTGCTGCGCGCGCAGGATTCCGTGCTGCAGCAATTCGCACTGACAGCTCCCGACGGGCAGTTTGAAGTGAAAAAGGTAGCCCCCGGAAGCTACCTGCTACAGGCTTCCTTCCTGGGGTTCAACAACCTCTACCAGCCCGTGGAAACAAGGCCGGAGCAAAGTACGGTAGCGCTCGGCGACATCGCCATGTCGCCCCGCACCGAGCTCCTGGACGAGGTCATCGTCAAGGAAGAGCGCATCCCGCTCGCCATCCGCCGCGACACGCTGGAATTCGATGCGGATTCGTTTAAAACCCAGCCCAACGCCGCTGTCGAAGACCTGCTGAAAAAGTTGCCCGGCGTTGAGGTAGGCCGCGACGGCGCCATCCGCGCCCAGGGCGAGGAAGTGCAGCAGGTGCTGGTAGAGGGCAAGGAGTTTTTCGGCAAGGACCCTAAGATGGCCACCAAAAACCTGCCTGCCGATGCCGTCGACAAGGTGCAGGTGTACGACAAAAAATCCGATATGGCGGAATTCTCCGGCATCGACGACGGGCAGCGGGAGAAAACCATCAACCTCAAGCTGAAAGAAGACAAAAAGAAAGGGCTGTTCGGTAAAGTAGAGGCCGGCTATGGCCCCGAACCTGCCGAACTCGGCGGCCACGGGCGGTACCGTGCCAAAGGCAACCTCAACCGCTTCACCCCCCAGCAGCAGCTTTCGCTGATCGGCCTGGCCAACAACATCAGCGAACCGGGCTTTTCCTTCGAGGATTATATCAACTTCATGGGCGGCATCCAGGGTTTGATGGGCGGCCGGGGCGGCTCCATGCGCATCGAGGTCAACCCCGAGGAGATGGGGCTGCCGCTCAACCTCGGCGCCAACAGCGGCATCGCCGCTTCAGCAGCCGGAGGCATCAACTACAACCAGGATATTTCAGATAAGACGGAGCTCAACAGCAGCCTGTTGTACAACCGCTACGACAACAACCTGGAGCGCAGCCTGCGCCGCGAAAGCTTCCTGGAGGGCGACGCATTCACCACCGACGAGGACAGCCGGCAGAACACCCTCAACAACAACCAGCGCGCCAACCTGCGCCTCGACCACGAGATCGACTCTACGCAGTCGGTACGCCTGCGCGCCAGCGGCAGCTACAATACCACCGAACTGGAAACGGCGGCCCAATCGCGCAACTACTATCAGGGCGAGCTCACCAGCGGCAGCGACCGCAGCTACGACGCCCACGGCCACGCAACCAACTGGGACGCCAGCGCCCTGTACCGTAAACGCCTGGGCCGCCCGGGCCGCGTGGCCACAGCTCAGGCCAGCGTGAGCCGGCGCGACAACTACCAGTCGGGCCAGCTCGATGCCTATAATACCTTCTACGTCAAAGGCGGCAACAGCACTTTCGATACCCTGCTCCAGAGCCAGGCCCGAAACGACGAGAACCTTTCCTACGGCCTGCAGCTCTCCTATTCCGAGCCCCTGAGCCGGCGCAGCTACCTGGAATGGCGATACGCTTTTCAGCGCAACCAGACGGACTACAGCCAGGAGGTGTTCGACAGGGCCGACGGGCTGCTCGTGCGCAACGATGCGCTGAGCAACGCCTTCCGCAGCGCCTACACCTACCACCGCTTCCACAACGGCTTCCGTGCCAATGGCAAGCGTATGGGTTTTAACGCCGCACTAGCCCTGCAACGCGCCGAGCTCGACGGCGAACTGCTCAACCTGGATACCACCATCGCACAGAACTTCTGGAACCTGCTGCCGTCGCTGCGCTGGGAGTACGAGTTCAACTCTTCCCAGCGCCTGACGCTGAACTACGCCACCAATGTGCGGGAGCCCAGCATCCGGCAGCTGCAACCCATCGTCGACAACAGCGACCCCTTCAATATCTATGTAGGCAACCCCGCTCTGAGGCCGGAATACACTCATAGCGCAGAGCTTCAATACTTCAACTTCAACGCGGCCCTGCTGTCCAACTTCTTCAACAACCTGTCGCTGGATTACACCACCAACGCCATCAGCCAGGCCTTCGACGTGGACGCCCAGCTGGTGCGCACCACGACGCCCATCAACACCGACAAGGCCTGGCGCCTGCGCAACAACCTCAACTACGGCGCCCCTATCCGGCCGCTGAAGATGCGGGCCAATGTTCAGGCACAGGCCTCGCTGAGCCAGGGCTTCAACCGGATCAACGGCCAGGACAACCGAACGGAACAGCGCAACGGCTCTATCGACCTGAGGCTGGAAAACCGCTTCAAGGAAAAGTTCGACCTCATGGGCGGGGCGCGGCTCAGCTACACCCAAACCCAGTACTCCATACAGGACGGCCTTAACCAGGACATCCTCAACCAAACCTACTACAGCAGCCTGCAGCTCAACCTGCCCGCCGGTTTCACCTTCTTCACCAACCTGGACTTCAACATCTACAGCGGCAGGAGCATGGGCTACAACCAGGAGGTGCTGCTCTGGAATGCCTATCTGGCCAAAGCGCTGCTCGACAACCGCGCCGAAGTCCGCTTCTCCGCTTTCGACATCCTGAACCGCAACCGCGGCATCAGCCGCCGCACCGAGCTGAACTACGTCGAAGACGAAAGGGTAACCAACCTGGCGCGGTACTTCCTGCTGAGCTTTACCTACTCGCTGCAGAAACTGGGTGAAGAAGGAGGGGTGCGGATCAGGATCAATGGATAGGAAGAAGTATCAGGTACCGAATCCCGGTAATCCCTTCATCCTCAAAATTCCGGCCATGACACAGCAGAGGAATCCCGGCCCGTTTTTCGTATGTTTATGCATTCTATCATCAAGAGCTTGTTTGGAGGCCGCTTTTCAATATCAAAGGGTGGCCCCCAAACAAGCGCTAAACTACGAAAGGCCGGCCCATGTATTTTGCAAAGCCTTTACTTTTCCTGGCCATAGCCCTGGCCGCCTGCAGCCAGGCACAACCCACTCAGTCCCCTGAGCCCGCCCCCCTACCTGAGCGCGTTCTGCGGTTCGACGCTCCGGCAACGCATTTCGAAGAAGCTATGCCGCTGGGTAACGGCCGCATCGGCGCAACCGTTTACGGCGGTGTCGGTACGGAATACCTGCTGCTGAATGAAGAGGCCCTGTGGGCCGGCGGGCCGGTGAACCCCTACATGACGCCGAATGCCAAACAATACCTGCCCGCCATCCGCGAGGCCCTGTTCCGGGAAGATTACCCGGAAGCCAACCAGCTGGTGAAAAAACTACAGGGAAAATTCTCGGAGTCCTACGCTCCGCTGGGCGGCCTGTACCTGGACTTCGGCCACGGCGAAGCCGGGCCGGAGCACTACCGGCGCGAGCTGGACATCCGCAACGCCATTGCCAGGGTAACCTACACGCTGGGGAATACCGCCTACAGCAGGGAGTATTTCACCTCCAACCCCGGCCAGGTGCTGGCCATCAGGCTGGCTGCCGATGGTGAAGAAAAGCTCAATTTTGCACTTCGTGCCGACAGCAAGTTAAAATACCAGGCAAGGGCCGAGGGCAGCCAGCTCGTGCTCAGCGGGCTGGCGCCTTCCCATGCGGAGCCAAGCTACCGTGGTGATATGCCCAACGCCGTCATCTACGACAACCTGAACAGCATGCGCTTCCAGGCGATAGCCATGGTCGCATCGACTGACGGGCAGGTGGAGGCGGCCGACAGCCTGCTGCGCGTCAGCGGCGCGACGCAGGCCGTCATTCTCGTTTCTATAGCTACCAGCTACAACGGCTACGATAAAAACCCGGGCTTAGATGGCAAGGATGAAACCCTGTACGCCCGGCAGTTCCTCTCCGCTGCCGCAGGCCAAACCTACGACGTGCTGCGCCAGGAGCACATCCAGGACTACAGCCGCTTTTTCAACCGCGTCGAACTGAGGCTTGGGGCCCTTTCATACGATACCAGCATATCCACCCCAGAACGCCTGCGCCGCTTCTCGAACGGCGAGCCCGACAACGATCTCGTCGCCCTGTATTTCCAGTACGGCCGCTACCTGCTCATCAGCTCCTCGCGCACCGGCGGTTTGCCTGCCAACCTGCAAGGCATCTGGAATGAGCACGTACGCCCCCCCTGGAGCAGCAACTACACCGTCAACATCAACACCGAGATGAATTACTGGCCGGCGGAGAGCTGCAACCTCTCCGAGATGCACACGCCGCTGCTCGCTTTTATACAGAACCTTTCCAAAACGGGGGCTATTACAGCGCAGACGGTATACGGCTGCCGGGGCTGGTGCTGCCACCACAATACCGATATCTGGGCCATGGCCAATGCCGTAGGCGATTTCGGCCAGGGCGACCCCGTTTGGGCCAACTGGAACATGGGTGGGGTATGGCTGTCGACGCATCTGTGGGAGCGCTTCGCTTTCCGCTGCGATACGGTACCCCTTCGCCTGTACAGTTACCCGCTGATGAAGGGCGCAGCCAGGTTTTGCCTCGATTACCTTACGGAAGACAAACAGGGATACCTCGTCAATGCCCCTTCTACTTCCCCCGAGAACCAGTACAAAACACCCGACGGTTATATCGGCTCCGTTTTATACGGAAGCACGGCCGGGCTGGCGATGATCCGGGAGCTGTTCATGGATGTCATCGAAGCAAGCCAGGCACTTGGCATGGATGCGGCCCTGCGCGACTCCGTAGAGCAGGCGCTGGCCAAGCTCTACCCTTACCAGATCGGAAAAAAGGGGGACCTCCAGGAATGGTATTACGACTGGGACGGCCAGGACCCGCACCACCGGCACCTGTCCCATCTTTTCGCGCTTTACCCTGGGCATTCTATTACCGTAGAGAAAAACCCCGAGCTGGCACAGGCCTGCCGCCGGTCGCTTGAGCTGCGCACCAACAACGGCACCGGCTGGTCGATCGCCTGGAAGATCGCGCTTTGGGCGAGGCTCCGGGATGGAGATATGGCCTACGATGCCCTCCGGAAGCTGTTGACGTATTACGGCACGGATACCGAAACCGAATACCAGGGCGGCGGTACCTACCCCAACCTGCTGGATGCCCATCCTCCTTTTCAGATCGACGGCAACTTCGGCGGCACCGCCGGTATCGCGGAGATGCTGCTGCAGAGCCACGACGGGGCTATCCACCTGTTGCCGGCCCTGCCGAAAGACTGGCCCACCGGCTCGGTGAAAGGGCTGCGCGCCAGAGGAGGGTATACGGTGGATATCAGCTGGGAGGACGGCAAGCTGAAAAATGCGGTGATCCTGCCGGAACGCAGCGGGCCCGTGAACGTGAGATATGAGGGAAAAACGATGGAGTACGAAGGCAGGCAGGGCGTAGCGTTGAACCTGTAGATTCCGCCAAACTCCAGTTTGGAAACGTACTGCCAAATATGAGTCATCCCGAATTTTAAAGATTGTTACCGTTGTAAACCTGGGATTGTGCCGTTAGGCACAAAATATAGGTAGCAGCGGTTCCAATAAAAGGCTACCGTGCCGTTAGGTACGGAATATATTCACCTGGCCAGGGGTATATTCCGTACCTGACGGCACGGCAACTGGCTTTTGGGTGGCCTTCTACCGATATTTGAGGCTGTCTCAAAAGTATGGAATTGAAAAATAGTGCCAAATCACGTTTCGCCGCCTGGCCTAGCCCCTCTGGCTCCCCAAAGGGGAGAACCGGCCAGGCGGCGATAAACAGCATATTATTTGGCTTCGATGTTTTTATTTTGTCTTTTGAGACAGCCCCGGGGTTTTCCTGCTTTGAATGCATCCAGAAAATTCGGGATGACTCATGTTTGGCGGTACCTTAGTTGGAACGGATGATCCTGATCATGCCGCCCCTGTTGGAGCCGCCCATTTCGCGGACGCGCTCTTCCACCATTTTATCGTACTCTTCTTTCGTGATCTGTTTGCCTTTGGAAGGTGCTACGACCTCCGGCTTGTCGCCGCCGAGCTCTACGCTCAGGGCCTGGTAGAGGCGCAGGCCGTCATCCACGCTGGCCATGAGGACAGCTCCGGGCAGGCCCTGGTAGGCTGCCGGGCCGATCGGAGCGGGAATAGAGGGGCTAAACCATGCTTCCACCACCTGTCCGTCCTTATTGGTATAGGTGGCTTTCTGACAGGGATAACCGAGGATGGACTTCTGTTCCGGCAGCACTTTCCACTCCGGTTTTTCTACCGGTGTCTCGATGATGAACAATTTGCCGATGAAATCGCGTTGTTCCACCTGCTTGTCGTTGGCATAATCGAAATAGATGCTATTCGAGGCCCGGCGGATCTGGATGTTTACGCCTTCTTCGGGTTCGGCATTGATATCCTCCGCTTCCTCATAAGCGCCATACAGGGCGGCCTGGCCATCGTAGAGCAACTGCGATTTGGAAACCTGAAACTCGGGGATCATGGCCTTGTGCGCTTCCTGGTCGGGCCCCAGGCCCTTGTGCAGGTTGAACTTTTCCTCATAAATAATACGGCCGGCAGGCTGGGCAGCGGCAAACAGCGGCAGCAGCAGGGTGTACAGTACTAACAATCTTTTCATGGTTCTTTTTTTATTGCAAAGTTAGCCCTGAAGCCCAGGGAAGCAGGTTAATCAGCCTTGAATTAAGGTTAATTAAGGTTAATGAAACCTGCGCGCCATGCTGTGGGGCAGTACCTTTGCATAGAGATGACAAAGCAACACAATAACCACCTGGCCATGGGCCTGATGGTGTTCAGCCTGGCCGTGCTCACCGCCTTTCTCGCCTTTTGGTCGAGGCAGGCCTATACAGAGCAGCGCAGCCTCCTGCAAAAGGAGGCCAGCCATCTCTTTGGCAATACGGTTTTCCAGTTACAGGATTCGCTGATCCAGGAATGGGTGGCCCAGCATGAAACCGGCCTGCCCAAAGATAGCCTACAGGTTTCAATCCTGAAATTCTCAACGGATACCATGCCCGGCTTCATCCCGCCACCTACCGAAGGCGGCCATTACATCTTTTCGGAAACGCGCATGGAAACCCGTATCCACAGGGATTCTCCCAGGTTAGAACGCACCACCAAGGGCTCCGACAAAGAGATGGGCTGGATACCTGGCCTGTTACAAAATGTGCTCGTCAAGGTGCGATTGCGCGACAGCACCGCCCAACTGCCTTTCATCGAGGTGGACAGCACCCTGGCACTGGCCCGGCTCGGCCAGCTTTTCGCCGACTCGCTGAAGCAGTCGCTGGCACCGCTGCCTTTTGAGCTCACGACATCCGGCCATAAGCCGGCGGCTCGGCAGGCGCTGAGCACTACGCCTGTGGCCAGCGTCATTTCCCAGGGCAGCAGCTTTCAGGCACATCTGTCCGGTTACCGCCCCTACCTGCTTCGGAAGATCGCTCCGCAGCTCGCTTTTTCGCTGTTCCTCATGGCGCTCATCACCCTGTCTTTCCTGCTCATCTTCCGGAATATGCAACAACAACGACGGTTGGCGGACATGCGCGCCGGCCTGGTCAGCAATATCACTCATGAACTGAAGACGCCCATTGCTACCGTCAGTGTGGCCATAGAAGCGCTCGAAAATTTTAATGCTCTGGGCGATAAAAACCGCACCCGCGAGTACCTCGATATCTCCCGCAACGAGCTCCACCGGCTGACTATCCTGGTGGATAAGGTACTTAACATGGCCGCCTTCGAAAAGAAGGAGCTCGAAATGCGGCCCGAGCCATTGGACATGAAGCAGCTAGTAGAACAGGCCTGCTCCTACCTGAAGCTCCATATCGAAAAAATGAACGCCACCGTTCAGCTGCAGGCAGAGGAGGGGGATTATGTCATCGAAGGCGACCGCCTTCACCTGACGAACGTGCTCTACAACCTGATCGACAATGCTTTGAAATACGGTGGCGAAAAGCCGGAGATCAGCCTGGCCCTGCACAACAGCCCGGAAAGCATTCAGGTAGTGGCCTCCGATAAAGGCGCCGGTATCCCCGCAGAATATCAGCCGCGCATCTTCGACCAGTTTTTCCGCGTACCGCAGGGCAACGAGCACAACATCAAAGGTTACGGCCTCGGGCTGAGCTATGTGGCCAAAGTCGTGGAAAAACATGGAGGAAAGATCACAGTGGACAGCCGGGAAGGGGAAGGAAGCCGCTTTACCGTCAGGCTGCCAAGGCATAATAAGTAACCCTCAAAACAAGGAACGGCCTGATCATTACGCGAAAACATGGAAAAGATCAAGATCCTATACGTCGAAGACGAGCCCTACCTGGGCAAGATCGTCAAGGAGAGCCTGGAAAGCCGGGGGTTCGAGGTGCGCATGGAGTCCGACGGGCTGGCGGCCCTGCCTGCTTTTCGGGCATTCGGGCCACACCTCTGTGTGCTCGATGTCATGCTGCCCAAAAAAGATGGTTTCTCCATCGGGCAGGACATTCGCGCCCTGAACAACGCCATCCCCATTATCTACCTCACGGCCAAAACCCAGACCGAAGACGTACTGGCCGGTTTCCGAGCCGGTGGCAACGATTACATACGCAAGCCTTTCAGCCTGGAAGAGCTCATTGCCCGCATCCACAACCTGCTTCAGATAGCGCAGGGGCCAACGCCCGCTTCCCCTGCCAGCGCCGGAGCCGACGAACGCGCCATCGGCCGCTACACCTTTAACCTGATGAGATACGAATTGCGGCTCGGCGATAAAGTGCAAAAGCTCTCCCACCGCGAAGCCGAACTCCTGCGCATTCTTGCCGAACACCGCAACCAGACCGTTCAACGCCGCGATATCCTGCAACGCATCTGGGGTGACGACTCTTTCTTCAACTCCCGCAACCTCGATGTGTACATCAAAAAACTCCGGGACTACCTCCGGGAAGACGACTCCGTAGAGATCATCACCCTCAAGGGAGTAGGTTACCACTTCTCGGTAGCTCAATAAAAAATAAGTTACCGCTTTGCATTTCGGTGATCAGGTTTGTCCTCCAGGAACTTTCCGGTTTGAGGCATTGTTGGGAAGGATTATTACCTTTGACGCAGTTAACAAGGCGCGATAATGGAGCAGGATACCGTAAAAACGCTGGGCGTGATCAAACAGCTCATCGAACTGGGCGACAGTGAGGCCATCGGGCTGATGGTGGGCCGGATGCAACAATTGGAAAATGCCGATACCTTCTCACATATCCTGGCCGCTTTGGAAAGCCAGCGCTTTGACGATGCCATACTGCTCATCGAAGATTTCGAGCAGCAGCTCAGGCAGGTATCCAGGCACTACGACCCCATCGTCTCGGCGCTGAAGATCGAGCTGCATTTCCAGGAGAACGAACTGAACCTGTTGCGCGCCGACCGCGACGAGATGGCGAAAAAGATCGATAACTTCCAGGCCAGGTACCATGCTGCACTGGGCGACTTTCTCGACCGTGTACTATACCTGCGCATGGAGAAGCTGCGCCTCCAGGCTCAGGCCGACCCCAGGTTGCAGCTCCTCTTCGAATCCGCCTCCAGGGATTACACAGACTATCACGAAGCCCACACATCCCCCATCAAAGGGCTGTTGTACCGGCTGGATGACGAGAGCCAGAGGGAGCTCAAACGGCTTTACCGAAAAGCTTCGCTCATTTGCCACCCCGATTGCGTAGCGGAAGAGCAGAAGGAAAAGGCCCAGGCCATGTTTGAAGAGCTGCACGAAGCGTATGTACAAAACGACCTCAAAAAATTGCGGCTCATTGCAGAATTGCTGGAAAAAGCGGGAACTTTCGAACCGCTTTACCTGCGTATCGACGATATGGAAACCCTGCGCCTCCGGATAGAACGCACGATGATGCAAATGGAAGAAGTGAACGACGAGATCGCAGAGATCCAGGCATCAGACGCCTACCGCACGCTGGAAGGCATCACAGAAAGCTGGGATGTTTACCTGAACCGGCTGGCCGAAAACCTCAGGATGCAGATCAAAGAACTGGAACACTGGCACCTGTTGCACACCGCTCAAAACTAAGCGAAACATTATGGACAACAAGATCATTCGCCTCGACCAGCAAGCGCTGGCACGGTTCGACAAGACTTTGGCCCTCGCCAACCAACTGATCGGGGAAGGGGAACACCAACCCGCCGAATGGTTCGATACACCGGAGAAACGCCTGCAATGGTGGCTCAGCCTGGAACCTCAATGGCGCAAAGCTTTCCTCGAAGCCGTCTTTCAACTGCGTAAGCTGGAGCATTACGAGCAATACGGCCCTACCGACGAAGAGCTGGTTTTCCTCTTTGAACTCAAAGAGTTGGACATCTGTGGCAGCGGCTCTTTTGAACGCCGCAATAACCGGCCTGACATCAGCTTCCAGCTGACCAACCTGTCGGGCGTCAAAAACCTGACCCGGCTGCGGCGCATCGAATGCGACTATAACGGCCAGATCGAATCGCTGGAACCCCTGCGCCACCTGGCCAACCTGGAGGTATTGTGGTGCGACAACAACAACATTGAGAGCCTCGAACCGCTGATGGGGCTGTCAAAACTAAAAGGGTTGTGCTGCTGGAACAACCGGATCACCAGCCTGGAGCCGCTGGCAGGCCTGCTGCAGCTGAACGACCTCGTTCTAGGCCTGTACAACCAGGGCAACCCCCTGGAAAATATCGACATCCTGCGCCACCTGCCCAACCTGAAAAACCTCCACCTCAACGCCTGCAACATCACAAGCCTGGAGCCGCTGGCAGGCCTGCAGCACCTGAAATGGCTGGAAGCTTCCCACAACGACATCGATACGCTCGCCCCAATCATGGGCAAAGGGATCTATCTGGAGATCCACGACAATCCCAGGTTGAACAGGTAAAACGCCTCAGGCTCTCACCTCAACCTCCCGTTTCCCCTGTTTGCGCTTGGGGAGCGTGCCGAAGACATAATCCCAAATCGGCGAAGTGACGCCGTACATGGCCGTTGTGTCCTGGTAGTGATGTATCGCATGATTAGCCCACAGCGCCTTGAGGAAATTTCTGGGCGGGCGAAATGCATGGACGGAATAGTGGACCAGCAGATAAGACATATAACCTATAGCGAAGCCCGAAAGCAATGGAAAACCAAAGCGCCCGAACAACAACATGAACAAGCTGAAGAAAACGACGATGTAAATGATAAGGCCTACCGGCGGCATAGCCAGGCGAGACTTATCTTTCGGATAATCGTGGTGAACGCCGTGGATGATATAGGCAAACTTTCTCCGCCAGTCCGAAGAAGGCTCTATGTGATAGAGATTGCGGTGGATAAGGTATTCAGCCAGGGTGAACGAAAAAAAACCCAGGGTGAAATAGGCAATGGCCTGTACTACGGTAAAACCGGCCCCAAGCGCACGGTAAAAAAGCCATCCTGAAAAAAGGATGATCATACTTATCGGGATGGATATGTGGCTCCTGGTCAGGTAGTTGAGCCACTTGTTTGCGAATAGGTCGGCCGAGGCATTCTCATTGGAGACGAAATTTTTCTGTTTCATGTATTGAAATGGTTTTATGTTGTTGGTGTCTATTCTCATATAACCAGGCGCCGGAAAGCAGAGCCTGAGAAGAAACAGAAAGGATATATAGTTGGCAACGCTTTTTAAGCAGGCTGAGTTCTCTTCCGAAAAAAAAAAAACGAGCTTTCAGGGTAGCCCTAAAAGCTCGTTGTCCCCGCCTGTCATGGCTGGGATCAGCTCAGGTTGCGCAGGGTCTGCCTCAGGTAACGCTTGTACTTCATGCGATAGGCCCGGTAGATCTTGCGGTAGCGGGCGTAAGAATCTTCCGGAGCGGCGGTATTCGGCATGAAGCCCTGCTGCTTCATCCACTCGTCGTTGTATATCTTGCCGAGGTAGCGGCTTCCGTGGTCGGGGAAAAGGACCACCACCATATCAGTAGGCTTCAATTCGTTTTTCATGCGGAAAACGGCCTGTATGGCAGCTCCGCTGGAGTAACCGAGCAACAAGCCTTCCACCAGGGCCAGCTGACGGGCGCGGTGCGCGCTGCTTCGGTCCGTCACCTTGATGAATTCGTCGATCACATCGAAATCGATATTTCCGGGGATGATATTCTTGCCCAGGCCTTCGACCTTGTAGGGGTATATCTCGTCTTTGTCGAAAAGGCCCGTTTCCCAATACTTCTTAAGCACGGAGCCATAAGCATCAACGGCGACGATGCGGACGTCGGGGTTCTGGTCCTTGAGGTATTGGGCCGTGCCCGACAGCGTGCCGCCGGTGCCTGCACAGCAGACGTAATGGGTGACCTGCCCCTCTGTGTCGCGCCAGATCTCGGGGCCGGTAGTATGATAATGGGCTGCCGAGTTGTCAAGGTTGAAGTTCTGCCCCAAATAGAAGGAGTTGGGGATATCTTTGGCGAGTTGCTCGGCACGGGAATAGTACGAACGCGGGTCTTCCGGCTCGACATTGGCCGGGCAAACGATCACTTCGGCCCCCATGGAACGCAGCAGGGCCAGCTTTTCCTGGGAAGCCTTGCTCGATACCGTCAGGACGCAATGATAGCCCTTGAGGCTGCACACCATGGCCAGGCTATAGCCAGTATTGCCGGAGGTCGCTTCGATGATCGTATCTCCGGGTTTAATGAGGCCGTCTTTTTCGGCCTGTTCCACCATGTACAAAGCGATGCGGTCTTTCGCTGAGTTGCCGGGGTTGTAGGCCTCAACTTTACCGTATACCTTTGCAGGAATATCGTGGCAAATGCGGCTCAGCTCGATAAGCGGAGTATTGCCGATAGTTGCAAGAACATTTTCGTATCGCATAAATGCTGGCTTGTTTTGCTCAACAAGAGTTTTTGATACAGAATAGCTTCCCTTTGTTGATATATTGAAGCAAAATCATAAATTCGCCTCACGCCAGGTTCTTATTGCCCGGCCAAAAACCAAGGGGGCCAAAGCTTCCGGTTGTCTGATGGGTGCTTCTCAGAATACGAATACAGATGTGCAATATTACTAATGAACCGCCGAAAAAAAAAGCAATCCTGCCCAAAAGGTAGGGCGTAGCACTATAGTCGACTAAATTTCAACATTTTACGCGCCAGCCCGGGCTTCATTTCCAGGCAGCATTTGAATAAACAGCAACGAGCTTCATCATGGCTAAGCAAAATGTTTCCCTAAAAGCCAGGCTAATCCTCTACTACAAAGGGCAGATACTGCTCCTGAAACAGACCAAACCCAACGGAGGAAACTACACCCTTGTTGGAGGCAATGTCGAATCAGATGAATCCGCCAAGCAGTCGCTGATCAGGGAAAGTTTCGAAGAAGCCGGCATTACCATCCGGGAAGAGGACCTGCACCTCGTTCACGTCCGCCATAAGCTGGACGAAGACAAGCACCGCATCGTCCTGTACTTCAAGGCCTATAAATGGGAGGGGAAACTCAAAGCCCGCGAAACCCATAAGTTCAAGGAAGCAGAATGGTTCTTCCTCGAAGAGTTGCCTAAGAACCTGACAGATACCGTTAGGCACGTATTGGACGAATACCGCAAAGGCCACCTTTATTCCGAGTTTACGGATCTTAAGGGCCGGCCATCCGTTGCCGTTACGGCGCCCAAAAAGACGGAGCCCGGCCTGTCAACCAAAACAGAAAGGCCCGTTCCTGATAAAAAACCCAAAACGAAAGACGGAAAAGGGAAGTAACCCAGGGCTTTTCACTGCCTCTGTTTGGCAAGCCTGGCCTTGGGGTTATGCCTGTTGCCCGGCTTCCCGGCGGCAGCGTTTTTCCCCGCGCAGGCCCCGGCACAGGCTGCTTTCTGTGCCAGGCTGTGCGTAGCTGCCGGCCTGTGGTTGCTGCTCTGGCCTGCCAGGCTGGCGCTGCGTATACAGGGAGCCTGGGGTTTGGTGCACGATTGGCCTTTCGGCGATACGTTGACGAATTTGCCGGACCTGCTACAGTATTCCACCGTGCAGTAATCTGATTCACCCGTGGGGCCGCTCGCATTTTTACGAACATAATACACCCGGCCTGTTTCCCTGTCAACCCGCTTTTCGATGCTGGCATCATGAGCGGCTGCCTGTTCAGCTTCTTCCTGCACGGAAACGGCAGCGCTCCCGGCGCCGGAACCGCTTTGCGCCTGAACGCCCGAAAATGCAATAAGGCCTATGGCTACCGTGAAAAGTACAATTCGCTTCATAATAGTATGTTTCTGTTCTCGAACGCATTGCAAAAATCAGAGGCTAAAATATAAAAGGCTCGCAATTAGAAATGTTATAGAAAGATTAACGTTCTCTTAAACCGGAGGCCCTAGGCCTCCAAACAAGCTCTAAAAACGACAACTTACCGATTATGAAAGCACATTACCTTTTCCTTGCGCTGCTGCTGGCTATCGGCTTGCAGGCACAATCCGGCCTCAAACCTCAGCTACAGCGCATAGCGCCCAATACGGGCGCCCACCATTCAACCGAAGCACTTACGTTAGAAGCAACCCCTTTCCCTGCGGTGCCCCCTGGTTCCAGGTTTATGGGCCAGCCGGGTTACGACTTCTCGGCACGGCCCCAGCTGGTGCAACCTGCCTCTGATGGCCAACCCCTGCAGGCACTGCTCGACCCTCATACCGGGCAACCCCTCTATATCAGGGGCAAAACCAAACTGCCGCTCCTTCAACTGCCGGGCCGTACTAAGGCGGAGGCCAGGGCATATACCTATCTGGAAGCCGTCAAAGCCCTGCTCCACTGCGAGGGGCCCCTTACCGAATATGCCGTCATTTCTATAAGTGATGATGCAAAGGGCAATCAGCACTTCCGGCTGCAACAGCAATACCAGGGTATACCCGTATACGGTGGAGAAATCATGCTGCACACCAGCGACGGGGAAATAGGCCTGCTCACCGGCCGCTCTTTCCCCACCCCCCTGAGCTGTGAAATGTCCCCTACCCTCTCCCGGCAAGCAGCACTGGAAAAAGGCTGGGCCCACCTGCATGCCCAGGCGCCGGAAAAAACCACCTCACAATGGGCCCAACAACTGCTGCCCGGACAGGCCGAAAAAGCCGATCTCGTCATATTTTTCCCGGATACCGATATGGAGCGCCCCCTGCTGGCATGGGAACTCGTATTAAACCCGAATTTCGCCGAGCATTGGCACATCCTGCTGGATGCCCACAACGGCAATGTGCTGAAAGCTATGGACGAGATCTGTAAGATCGATGGCCATAGGATAGATATCGCACACCAATCACCGGGCTCCGAATGCCAGACGTCGAATGTTGGCGGCTATTCGGCTCCTATTCCGCCGCCGGATGGCCCTGCAACTGCCGTGGCCAACGACCTTTTCGGGCAGGCCAGGACGATCAACACTTACCTGAAAAACGGCGCCTACTACATGATAGACGCTGCCAAAAGTATGCACAACGCTGCCCAATCCGTTTTTCCCAATGACCCGGTGGGCGTGATCTGGACCATCAACGCCCAGAATACCTCACCGCAGAACAACAACTTCAGCGCGGTGCATGTCGTGTCGAACAACAACAGCTGGAACAACCCCACTGCCGTCTCTGCGCATTATAATGCCGGGCTGGCCTACCAGTACTACGAAAACACCCACGGCCGCATATCCATCAACGGGCAGGGGGGCAACATCCTGTCCTTTATCAACGTAGCCGATGAAAACGGCGGCAGTATGGACAATGCTTTCTGGAACGGGGCCGCCATGTTTTACGGCAATGGCGGCCAGGCCTTTACCGCTCCTTTGGCCAAGGCGCTCGACGTTGCGGGCCATGAGCTGACCCACGGTGTCATTCAAAGCACTGCCAACCTGGAATATTTCGGCGAATCGGGCGCCATCAACGAATCTATGGCGGACGTATTTGGCGCGATGATCGACCGCGACGACTGGAAGATGGGCGAAGATATCGTCAATACCGCCTTTTACCCCACCGGGGCGCTGCGCGACCTGAGCAACCCCCACAACGGCGGCAGCAACCTGAATTCGCC
Source organism: Lewinellaceae bacterium (assembly GCA_020636255.1). Taxonomy (GTDB): domain Bacteria; phylum Bacteroidota; class Bacteroidia; order Chitinophagales; family Saprospiraceae; genus JACJYE01. Next base: position 71,667 of record JACJYE010000011.1, on the reverse strand, counting down.
AAGCTGGCAACCCGCTCACGTGTCGGAACTATATGCGGGGAACGAGGATAATGGCGGCGTGCACATCAACAGCGGCATCCCCAACAAGGCCTTCTACCTCTTCGCCACGGCCGTCGGTAAAAACAAAGCGGAAAAAGTGTATTACGAAGCACTCTCCAATTACCTCGGCCGTTCTTCCCGCTTCATCGACCTGCGCATCGCCATCATCGCCGCTGCTCAGAGCCTGTATTCCTCAACCGAGGCCAATGCCGCTGCTTCGGCATTCGATGCCGTAGGCATTACCGCCGGGCAGGCCGGCGATTATCAGCAGGACTATTCTCCCAACCAGGGCGAGGAGTTCGTCCTGTACACCGATGAGGGCTTCAATGTACTCAACCTCGTCACACCCGACGGGCAGGACGTCGCCGTGCCGCTCAGCACCATCGGCCCACTGAGCAAGCCCAGCGTCTCGGATGACGGCAGCCTCATCGTCTATGTCGCCGAGAATAAAACCCTGCGTTATATCTCCATCAACTGGGGCGTAGGAACCTTTAACACCGGTGCGCTGAGCTCCAACCCCATCTGGCGGAATGCTGCTATCTCCAAAGACGGCAACCGCCTGGCTGCCCTCACCGACGACTACGACAACTTCCTGTATATTTTCGACCTCACCCAACCCTCCCCGCAGGCTATACCTTATGAACTCTATAACCCCACCTATGCCCAGGACATCGAAACGGGCGACGTCGTTTACCCCGACGTGCTGGAATGGGGCCATTCCGGCGAGTGGGTCATGTACGACGCACTGAACCGGATCGACAACAACTTCGGCGGAATAGAGTACTGGGACATCAGTTTTGCCAGGGTGTGGAACAACGACACCCACGATTTCAGCGACGGCCTGGTCTCCAAGTTGTTCACCGCCCTGCCCGAGAACACCAGCGTTGGCAACCCTTCTTTCGCAAAGAACTCCCCCTATATCATCGCCTTCGACTTCATCAATACCTTCACCGATGATTATCAGGTGATGGCCACCAACCTGGAAACGGGCAACGTAGGCTCCATTTTCAGCCAGAGTTCACTGGGCTACCCCAACTATTCCACTCAGGACGACCAGCTCATCTTCGATGCTTTCGACAATTTAGGCGGCCATGTGATCGGCGTATCGGATATGGCCAATGACAAGATCCAACCCGTCGGCAACGCCGTCATCCTGATATCGGACAATGCCGGCGCACGCTGGGGCACCTGGTTTTCCAATGGTTTCCGCCCCTGGGTAGGTACGGGTGAGATTCTATCCGACAACAGGCTCAAGGTATACCCCAACCCTTTTACCAGCCAGGTTCAGGTGGAAATGGAGCTGGAAAGTGGCCAGGCCGTATTATTGGAAGTGTTCGACATGAACGGCAGGCCGGTTTACCGCCAGGAGCAGCAATGGCATGCCGGGCTCAACAAGGCCCAGCTTAACCTGCCGGAGCTACCCTCAGGAGCTTATATGCTGCGCGTGCGCTGCGGGCAGGAGGTGCGGGTAGCCCGGCTCCTGCATTGACGAGTTGAGGAAGCGCTTAGCGGTGTACCACGCGGTACACTTCCCTGCCCTGTTCACCCACTACCTGGAGCAGGTAGAAGCCAGGGGCCAGGGATGCCGTATTGAGCCAATGCAGGGCGCCGGGTTGCAGCGTGTATTGCCCGACGGGCCGGCCATCCAGGCTCAGCAGGCGCAAGCCCAGGGGGCTGCCGGAACGGTTCTCCACGGCCAGCTCGTCGCCGAATGGGTTGGGGTAGACATGTGCCAGTGGCGCCTGTGCGGGAAGATCACGCACCGGCGTAGCCTGCACGACTTCATTGATCGCATTGAGCAGCGACAAGTCGTTGTAGGCATCCTGCCCTATTTCCCAGATCATGATCCCACTCACTTCGGCCAGGGCCAGTTCCGTTTTTAACTGAATGGTAGGAATTCCGTTGTAGAATTTCATGCCCACCTGGTCCACATACGCATACGCAGGGTCCTGGCTGACGAGGGTGCGGTAGGTAAAGGAGGAAACGGTTGTCGTTGAAAAATCGTACCCGTAGAACGGCACGCCCAGCGTAAGTTTATCGGAAGGAACGCCCTGCGCCCGCCAGTAGTTAATAGCGTTCACGGCAAAATAATAGGGCGAATGCGGGCCGGGGTTATTGGGGGCCCAGGGCCCGGTGAGGTCGTACACCATCATGTTGATCCAATCGAATGCAGCCAGGGCCTCATCAGTGATCTGGGGGTAGCGGTGCGTGCCGGGCAAGGCAGCCGTCAGCAGCAGGCCGTTGGCAGTCATGGAGTCGCGCAGTTCCAGTACAAAAGGGCTGTACAGGCTGTTTACATAACCCCACTCCAGGTCGAGGTCTACACCGTCCAGCTCATAGGCCAGCGTATACGCTACGATATTGTGAATATAGGCCGAGCGCTTATCGGGCTGCATCCAGTAATTCCAGGCTTCTTCCCACTCATCGGTAAGGCCGCCGCCGGCCAATGAGGCCATGACAGATACGCCATGTTGCCTGGCCAATTGAATGGCCGGCACAATGTCCTGCCCACCTACACTCAACTGGCCCGTCAAGTCGGGGTTGGCAAAGGCCAGGTTGAGATGGGTCAGCTGGCTGAAATCTATCTGGTTGAGATAGCTAAAGCGGTAATACGGAAGATAACCCACTACTTTGAATCCGTCCTGCGCCTGCAGGAATGAGGAAGACAGCGGGATCAGGCAGAGAAATAGTAAAAATCGATGCATAAGCCGGGGGATTACATGGTTACACTCCTTATTACCTGCTATAATCCCTGCTCTTCGATTTCCAGGATTGCGGCAACGTGGGCGTCGGCGATCTTCTGGCGCACTTCGGGCTTCATCAGCTCTGCGGCCTGCAGTTTGTTGTTGTAAAAGCCGTTCTCGGTGAGCACAGAGGGCATTTTGGTCTTGCGCAGCACGTAGAACTGCCCGTCGGGGCGGGACTTCAGGTGCCGGTTGACAAACCCGGTCTTCTCGAGAAGGTGTTTCTGGAAAATGCTGGCGATCTTCTGGCCGGTTTTGCTGCCGTGATAGAACCAGGTCTCGATGCCGGAAATGCTGTCAGGCGCCCAGTCGTTGGCGCTACGTGCAGGAGCAGCATTGGAGTGAATAGAAACAAAGATCTTCGGCAGGCCCGATTTTTTAGCATTGGCCCGGTCGACGCGCCCTTGGAGGAAGTCGTCGATGTCCACTTCCGGGACGGTGATGAAGTACGACACCCCTTTTTCATCCAGTTGCATTTTTACCCGTGCGACGACATCGCGGTTAAACTCGTATTCGAACAACTGCGTTTTGCCATCGTCGAATATCGGAGAACGCTTTCCGGGCGTCTGCTTGCCATGTCCGTTATCGATACACCACATATAGCGGCCCTTTGGGGCTGTAACCGGCGGCTTGGGCGTCTCGGGCACGGGATCCGGCTTGGGCGTTTCAGTTTTAGGCTGCTCTGGTTCGGGAGTGGGCGTTGGCTTGGGTGTAGGTGTAGGCGTAGGTGTAGGTGCGACCACGATGGGATCGTTATCAGCCGGGGCGGGGCTGAAAATATCTTCGTCGAAGCCTTCATCGATCTGCCCGGGAGGGATGACGACATGCTCCATCTCATCAGCAATAACGATGATGGTGTCGGGGCGGATCTCGGAACCATCCTGGGGTAATTCCTTATCCAGTTCGGGGTCTTTGCCAGGCTTCGGCTTTTTGGCGCCACCTCCACCGAACAAGCTGGAAAACAGGCTGCGAATAGCTTCTAGGATCTTAGAGAACATGGGTACGGGAGATTACGTGAATTTGGCAATATGCCCTGATGAGGCCGTGGCCGGCCACAACCTCATCCAAATATAGTTTAAGTTACCATTTATACAAAGAATGACAGGCATAACCATGTAAAACAACATCGTTACCGCTCCTTTTACCCATAGGGAAGGAAGGTGGCCTCCAAACAAGCTCTTAATCCAGATGGCCCACCAGCTTGAATATGCGATTCCAGTTGATGCCGTTGCGCAGGCTGCCTTCCTTGGTGGAGAACCAGATGATGACGGGTTTGCCCACGATATGGTCTTCCGGCACAAAACCCCAGACGCGTGCATCTTCGGAATTGTGACGGTTGTCCCCCATCATCCAGTAGTAGTCCTGCTTGAAGGTGTACTCGTCTGTCTCCTGGCCGTTGATGTATATTTTGCCATCGCGTTCGGCCAGTTTATTTCCTTCATACACACTGATAATGCGCCTGTAAAGGGAGAGGTTTCCCGGGCCGACCTTGACTGTCGCACCCTTTTTGGGCACGTAGATAGGGCCGAAATTATCGACAGTCCACCCTGGGAAGTGATCCGGGTCGTGGGGGAAGAGCTTACCGGGGTTGTTGTCGAGCAGCCCCATATCGATGAAGGCGATCTTGATATTGGGGTCCATGGCCTGCACCTTGGCTTTTTGATCTTCCGACAACACGATGATATAGGAATTGGGCCCCTGCTGGAGGATGATGTCCTCTTTGGAGATGCCCCAATCTGAAAAGTCCCTGGTATTGATGGGCCCTTCCGGGAAAGTGACGGTGTACATATACTGCAGGTGGACGGGGTTCTTTCCGGGTTGGCCATTGATATACACCTGCCGGCCGCGGATCTCCAGGCTATCGCCGGGGATGGCGACACAGCGCTTGATGTAGTGGTCTTTCTTATCCATGGGCCGGGTCACCAGCTTTTTGGCGCCCGATTTAATTTGCCTGGCGGCATCGGGCGGCACGGCGCCCCGGCGGTAGTCGTAGATCGTCCAGGTGCGGCCGGGGAAGATATAGACGCTGTCGCCTTCCGGGAAATTGAACACCACCGGGTCGTTGCGGTCGATGGATTCCAGGGCGGGCAGGCGGTAGTATTTGAGCTTGGGCTTTTTCAGGTACGACTCGGTATTCAGTATGGGTATCCTGTTGTGGAGCAGGGGCACCATGACAATGGTCTCCGGCATCCGGATGCCATAGTGGGCCTTGCTCACGAAGAGGAAGTCGCCCACAAGCAGGGAGCCTTCCATAGAACTGGTGGGGATCACATAGGCCTCGATGAGGAACATGCGGATAAAGGCTGCCGCGAACACGGCAAAGATGACCGCTTCCACCCATTCGCGGGTAGCTGATTTTTTGTAGGGGTTCTTCTCCAGCAGCTTCTGAAGCTGCCGGGCGTTGTTCTTTTCTTTTGCTTCCTGGATCTGGGCTTTGTATTCCCGCTCCTTGATAAGGGTGGGGCCGTCATAAGCTTCATCCTTTTTGAAAGCCAGATAGGCAAAATAGAAAGGCGCGAACACGACGGCCAGCACGCTATGCTGGAACCCGTATTTCCTGAAGGACCGCGCCATATCGACGGCCAGGCCGGCGTATATAAAGATATTGACGATGGGGAATAACATCCAGGCGGCATACCAGGGGTTGCGGCCAACCAGTTTGCACCACACTGCGAAATTGAGGCCGGGTACCAGCCCTTTCCAGCCGGCTTCGCCGGCTTTGGGGAACAGGAAAAACAGGCTGATGCTGAGAATGATGTAGAGAACGAGAAGGAATGTCCAGAATCCCATTGGAAAAGTAGCTATCGGGTTGAGTTATATTTTGTGACCTGCAAAGATAAACGAAAATGTGAGGATGCGCGTATGCTCAGCCGATTAAGAATGGATGAACAACTGTTTTTACGGCATCAGGAGCGGTTATAACTCCATTAAGAACTCGGTCAGGTTCTCGTCGGTGTCAAGCCCCAGTTTTTTGCGCAGGCGGTAGCGGCTGATCTCCACCCCGCGCACGGATATGTTCATCAGAGGGGCGATCTCTTTGGTGGAAAGGTTCATGCGCAGATAAGCGCACAGCTTCTGATCTTTAGGCGTAAGAACGGGATAACTTTCCCGCAGGCGTTTCAGGAAGTTTACATGAACCTGGTCGAAGTACAGCTCGAACTGCTCCCAGTAGCCGTCCAGGCGGATATCTTCATTGATGGCCCGGATAAGCTGCGTGACCATGCTTTTATTTTCCGGGCCCATATAGGGCAACAGTTTGTTCAGGCTGTCTTTGATCTCCAGAAGGATCTCTCCCTTTTGGACGAGGTGCATGGTAGCAGAGGCCAGTTCAGTGGTCTTGTGTTCAATATCTGCTTTCAGCTTTTCATTGCGCAGGCGGATGATCTCTTCCTCCGACTGCTCCACTTCCTGGCGATGGGCCGCTTCTCTTTGTTCCAGTTCCCGCACCTGTTGCGCCTGTAAGGCCTCTTTTTGTTTCTCAAGCCGCCGGGTGCTATACTGAAAAAACCCAACAATGAGCAATAGGCCTATCAGGCCGTACCCTATCTTAGCCCCCAACGTAAGATACCAGGGCGGTTTAATGGTAAAGGTATAACTGGCGATGTCGCTGAGCGCGGCATACGCATTGCGGGCCTGAGCGCGAAAGGTATAATCGCCATAAGGTAGGTTGGTGTAGTCCTTATACACCTGCCCTGACCAATCGGACCAGCCCTGGTCAAAGCCTTCAAGGATGTATCGATACTGAAGTTTCTTGTTTTCCTCGAAGAATGGAGCGGCAAAGGCAAAACGAAGGGAATTATCCCTGTAAGAAAACACAGGCTTATCCGATGCAGAGCTTGCCGCTCCGCCATTACTTCCTCCCCAGGCCCTCCTTTCTCCACTTCTAATAACGGATACGCTTCGCACCAAAGCCTGGAATTGCTCCTGTTGATCTTCCTCAACGGGTGGGACGTACTGGATGAATCCGCTTTCGGTGGCAATAAAAACGCTATTGGGCCCCGGAGAAAAAACATACTCAAAGCCATCCACCAGTATATCCTGGACAGCATTGAAGTAAAGCAGCCTGACGTTGTTAAACACGCCTTGTTCCTCCACTTTTATCAGGCCGAATTCTTCACCGGCGGAAAACCAGATATTACCCAACTCATCTTCCAGTATCCGATGCACGGCCTTACCGCTACCGATCAGGGCCGAGAGTTCCTCATGCTCCCTGAATTGAGCACTTTCCCGGTCAAAGTAGTAAACACCCTTAGGCGTCGTGAACAGCAGTTCTCCTCGAATTTCGGACACATTGATAAAAAGGTCGGTCGGCAGGCCTTGCTGCGCATTGAAAAATGCCGTTTCCTCAATGCGCTGCTTGTCCATGTCCAGCCTGACCCGGTATAGGCCTTTGTACGCATGAGATATCCATATATTGCCGTCTTTATCCTGCTCAAAGACCCGTGCCGATTCATCGAAGCCCTCCAGTTTTCGGATGAACTTCCACCTGGGCCCACTGCTTCCCCGGCCTTGCTTTTCAAACAGGTACAAACCCGTATAGGCGCCTGCCACGGCATAATCGGGGTAGGCTTCCAGCACCTCGAACGCCCAGGCCCCTTTGACCGGAGAAAAGGGCGCCGCCCGGCCATTATCCAGATAGAAAAGGCCTTCGTGGTGGCATATAATGAGCTGCCCCTCCACTTCTTTAAGGCTCCAGACCTGCCCTTTTGTCCCTTCCACCATTTGGAAACGAGGAAGAGCAAAAGGGTCCTTTTGCTGGCGCCACCTGGTAGAGAAAAGGCCTTGATTGGTACCCAGATAAAGCATCCCATCATGGACAATGGAGGTATATCCCGTGCCTTCAACGCCCTGTTCGGAGCTTATCACAGAGAAAGGCGCGCTCAAGGCAACATGATCGATCCCGTTATCCAGGCCCAGCCACAGGTTCCGGGACCGGTCCTGGTAAGCACGCAAAATGGTGTTGTTCTGTAATCCATTAGAGGTATTGAGGTGGGTTAAGGGCCGGCCTTCCCGATCCATAACCAACACCCCATTGGAAGTAGTCCCGACAGCAAAGTTGCCACTTGAGAGCTCGATCGCGCAAAAGGCCCGGTATTGCGTTAAAAAACGGCTTGCCTCCACCGGCCAGGGGCGAATGCCTTGCTCATCCATCAGAAAAAGCCCTTTTCGGGCAGACACTAATAACGCCTGGCCCGCCTGATAAGGTAGTATAGCGGCAATGACTTCATCTTTAAATGGCCCTCCTCCCGGCACTGGCGCCAGCTCCCGGCCGTTCCAGGCTAAAAGCCCCTGCCGGGTATCCCGGAAATAGGCCTGGCCGCGCAGTTGGAAAAAACCATCGAATCGCTCAACAGGAGGGATAAGCTCCATGTGCCCTTCTTTCCACAAAAAGGCCATACGCTGCGTACAGAAGAAAATGCCGTCCGGAGTGGGAAAGGTTTCCCAGACATCTTCAAAGCTGCGAAAAGCTTCCGGAACATTGGCGGCCAGTGAAACATAATTAGGGGTTCCGTCCTCTGCTTCTGCCAGATAACCCAGTTCGTCCTGCCCTCCCACATAGATGACCCCATCTTCGGCGATGGCCAGAGAGCGAACGATCGTCCGGTTGGGCAGAGGATACAGGTTCCAGCGCACCCCGTCGAATTCCAATATGCCCTTATTGTTGCCCACATACACCACCCCGCGGCTATCCTGAACGGCCGACCAATTTTGATTGCCCGCATGATAATCGGACTTGGAATAGTTGGTGACAGGCGGAGAACCATAGGTGGAAAACTGGGCTGTCACCCGGCACACAAGCCCTACAAACAGCGTAAAAGCCAGAAAAATTGGTTTCATTATGGATCGAGCCTTATCTGGGTTTTATCAACCCGTCATAAACATAGTATTTGGATAAATGTTGTAGCACTGAAATTTTATCATTTTTCCGAACCGCCCGTAAAACATGGTTCTGTAGCAGGGCAGTAAAATACTTTTTTTCTCTTTGATGTAATAATGATGTACCAAAAACATGAGGCGACGTAACCAAGATGTAGTTACTTTCTTAAAACATGACATTAGATTTGTAACTGTCCAAAGTTCAATAAATAGCGATTGATTAACCATTTTTTATCATACATCCTAATACGCGATATGAAAAAGATTTTTACCCTTTTAACCGCGCTGCTCTTTTCAGCCGCGGTGTTCGCTCAAAACCCGCAAATTCCGATCGATTTTGAATCCTCTACCCTTACGTACACCTGGACGGATTTTGCCGGTGGGGTTGCTTCCATCATTGACAACCCTCAATCTTCCGGTATCAATACCAGCGCCAAAGTGGGCCAGATGGTCAAAATGGCGGGTGAAGTGTACGGCGGCAGTACCCTGGCCCTGGAAGGCCCGATCGATTTCGGGAGCAACAACGCCATCAAAATGAAAGTCTTCGCCAACCGCGTGGGCGCTGGTGTTTTATTGAAACTGGAAGGCCCCGGAGGGCCGACGGGGGATGTCATTGTTCCCACTACGGTAGCCAACGAATGGGAAGAACTGACCTTCAGCTTTGCCGGGCTGACCGGTAATGAGTACAACGCTATTACCCTCATCTATGACCTCGGTACAGTGGGCGATGGAAGTGCGAATTTCACCCTGCTGTTTGACGACATCGATTTCACCACAGCCTCCGCCGGCGTAACCCTCCCCGTCGATTTCGAATCGACGGCCCTTACCTATTCCTGGTCTGATTTCGGGGGCGGCGTAGCCTCCGTGATCGACAACCCGGACCAATCAGGTATCAACACCAGCGCCAAAGTGGGCCGGATGGTCAAAAACGCCGGTGAAGTGTACGGCGGCAGCACCCTGGCCTTAGGTTCCGCCTTGGATTTCGGCAGCAACAACGCCATCAAAATGAAAGTTTGGGCCAACCGCGTGGGCGGCAGGGTGCTGTTCAAACTGGAAGGGCCGGCGCCTGTTCAAATGGAAGTAGCCACTACGGTGGCCAGCCAATGGGAAGAACTGACCTTTAATTTCACCGGCCTGGCCGGGGGCACCTATACCGGCATCACCCTCATCTATGACCTCGAAGTGATGGGCGATGGCAGCCCTGATTTCACCTTCTATTTCGATGATATCGAGTATACCACGGCCATCGGCGGCGTGCAACTGCCCGTCACCTTTGAATCGACGGCCCTGGATTACGTCTGGTCCGATTTTGGCGGCGGCGTAGCGGCCATTATCGACAACCCCGACCAATCCGGCATCAATACCAGCGCCAAAGTGGGCCAGATGGTCAAAATGGCCGGTGAAGTGTACGGCGGCAGCAAACTCACTTTGGGCGGCCCCATTGATTTTGGAAGCTCCACTGCCATCAACATGAAGGTATGGGCCAACCGCGTGGGCGCTAATGTCTTATTGAAGCTGGAAGGCCCTTCAGGGGCTACGGGAGATATCATTGTCCCCACTACGGTGGCCAATGAGTGGGAAGAACTGACCTTTGATGTCACCGGGTTCACCGGCAATGTTTACAATGCCGTTACCCTCATCTATGAGCTGGGCATCGTCGGTGATGGCGGCCCCGACTTCACCTTCTATTTCGATGACATCAAGCTGGAAGGTACCAGCGGAACTGTCGGCCTGAAAGAACTGGGCATTTCGTATTTCCCCAACCCGGCGACGGATTTCCTTACGGTGAATGCTCCGCAGAACATCGATGAGATCAGGGTATTCAACCTCCTGGGCCAGCAGCTGCTGTTCGAAAGGCCGGAATATCACCAAAGCCAGCTCAGCCTGTCTGCGCTGAAGCCGGGCGCTTACTTTGTGAAAGTAACCATGGGCGGCAAGGAAGGCACGGCCAGGATAATCGTGCAGTAAAACACGCTTAAGAGCTTGTTCAAAACATTGTCATGTCCACTTCTACCATCCACCTCCACCAAACTACCCTTGAAACCGAGGATAAGCCCATCAGCGGACAGTATATTGAACTGGACGGCGAACCCTTCTACCGGATCGTCAACTACGATCAGATGCGCCCCTTTTTCATGAGCATCGTCAGCGATTCCGACCACTGGATGTTTATCTCCAGCAACGGGGCGCTGACCGCCGGGCGGCGCAACCCGGAATCGGCGCTTTTCCCCTATTATACCGACGACAAGATACACGACTCCAGCGAGATCACGGGCAGCAAAACCATCGTTCGGGTGGAAAAGGGCGGGAAAACCTACCTCTGGGAGCCCTTTTCTGAGCGCTATGCCTATGTTTATGCGCTGCAGCGCAAGCTTTACAAAAACGTCGAAGGCAATAAGCTGATCTTCGAGGAAATCAATGAGAGCCTGGGGCTGGCATTCCGCTACGGCTGGTACAATAGCGAACAGTTCGGCTTCGTACGCAAAGCCAGGCTGGAAAATACAGGTAAGGATCCGGTAGTGGTGGACATAGTGGATGGCATTCAGAACATTCTGCCCTATGGCGTGAACTCCGGCATGCAAAACGAACGCAGCACCCTGGTGGATGCCTACAAGAAAAACGAACTCCTCCCGGATACGGGCCTGGGCCTGTTCCTGCTCAGCGCCATCATCGTCGACCGGGCGGAGCCGAGCGAGGCGCTGATGGCCACTACTGTCTGGGGCCACGGCCTACCCGGCGCACAACGACTACTGTGTTCCCTTCAACTGGACAATTTCCGCAAAGGCCGGGCCATCACACAGGAGGAGGATGTGCGGGCAGAGCGGGGCGCCTACTTCATGAACAGCCGTTTTGAGTTGGCCCCCAAAGCCTTAAAGCATTGGTATCTGGTAGCCGAACTCAACCAGGGGCCAGAGGGCGTAGCGGCCCTGCGGGAACTGTTGAGCTCCGGCACAGATATCGAAAGCCAGCTGGAAACGGATATTGCCCTTGGCACGGAAAACCTGGCCCGAACTGTAGGCAGCGCCGACGGCCTGCAACGGACGGCAGAACTGCCGGCAGCCTACAGGCATTTTTCCAATGTGCTCTTCAACGTCATGCGGGGCGGCATTTTCGTCGATAACGGGCAGGTGGCTAAAAGTGATTTTGTCAAACACTTGAAAAACGCCAACCGCCGGGTATTCGAGCAACAGCACAATGCCCTGCATGCCCTGCCCGAACGCCTCCCCTATGCCGCACTCCTGGCCTGGGCTGCCGAAAGCGGCAATCCTCAGTTGGAAAGGCTCTGTTATGAATACCTGCCGCTTACCTTCAGCCGCCGACACGGCGACCCCAGCCGCCCCTGGAACCGTTTCTCTATTGATATCAAAGAGGAAGACGGTAGCCAGAAGCTCTACTACCAGGGCAACTGGCGCGATGTTTTCCAGAACTGGGAAGCCTTGGCCCTCTCTTTTCCGGCCTTTATCGAAAGCATGATCGCCAAATTCGTCAACGCCTCCACCCCCGATGGCTACAACCCCTACCGCATCACCCGCGACGGCATCGACTGGGAAGTGATCGAACCGGACGACCCCTGGTCCTACATCGGCTACTGGGGCGACCACCAGGTGATCTACCTGCTGAAGCTGCTGGAATTATCACACAAATATCACCCGGGAAAGCTGGAACAGCTACTGACGAAGAACCTCTTTGCCTACGCTAATGTACCTTACCGCATCAAAGAGTATGAAGACTTACTAAAAAACCCCTATGATACTGTCCTGTTCGATGAAGAACTGGAAACCGAGATCGAAGCGCGGGTGAAACAGGCGGGAGCCGACGGCAAGCTTATCTGTGGCGCCGATGGCGAGCCCTACCTCGCCAACCTGACGGAAAAACTGCTCGTCATGGTACTGGCTAAAATGTCGAACTTCATTCCGGAAGGCGGCATCTGGCTCAATACCCAACGCCCGGAATGGAACGATGCGAACAACGCTCTGGTGGGCAACGGGGTATCCATGGTAACCCTCTGTTACCTCCGGCGCTTCCTGGCTTTCGCCATCGGGCTTTACCGGGAGGCTGGCATCGCTCAGGTATCACTATTGGAAGAGGTGGAAACGCTGCTGGCCAGCATCGGCAGCACCCTCGAAAAACACCGCGCCCTGCTAAAAGGCCCTATCTCCAACCGGGATCGGAAAAGCGTACTCGACGGCCTGGGGCAAGCCGGCAGCCGATACCGGGCCCAGGCCTACCAGTCCGGGCTTTCCGGTAAGAAAAAACAGGTAAGCACAGATCAACTGCTGGGCTTCTTCGAAATATCACTACAGTACGTGGATCATTCCATCCGCGCCAACAAACGGAGCGACGGCCTGTACCATGCCTATAACCTGATGACGGTGGAGAACGACAAAGCCGTTTCGATCAGTTATCTGTACGAAATGCTGGAAGGGCAGGTGGCGGTACTGAGCGCTGGTTGCCTCTCTCCCAAAGAAGCCTCGGAAGTCCTGGAAGCCCTGCGCCACAGCAGCATATACCGGGAGGATCAACACACTTATCTGCTCTATCCGGACCGGCAACTGCCACGTTTTGAAGACAAGAACAACATCCCTTCTTCGGACGTGGAGCGCTCCCAGCTACTTCGGCGGCTGGTGGCCGATGGCGATCAACGGCTGGTCATGCAGGATACCCTCGGAGCGTACCACTTCAACGGAGATTTCAATAATGCCAATAACGTAAGGGCTGCCCTGGAACAACTAAAGCTGGTAGGTTATGCGGAATTAGTAGAAAAAGAAGGAGAGCTCATCCTCGATCTCTTCGAACAGATCTTCAACCACAAAGCATTCACCGGCCGTTCCGGCACCTTCTTCGGATACGAGGGCCTGGGCTGTATCTACTGGCACATGGTGTCCAAGCTGCTGCTGGCGGCCCAGGAGAACTGCTATTGGGCCATCCGGCAACAGGCCGATACGGCTATCATTCAGCAATTGATCGCTCAGTATTACGACATCCGTGCCGGCATCGGCTTCAACAAATCACCGGAATCGTACGGTGCTTTTCCCAGCGACCCTTACTCGCACACCCCGGGTAATGCCGGCGCCCAACAGCCGGGCATGACCGGCCAGGTGAAGGAGGATGTGCTCGCCCGCTTTGGTGAGCTTGGGCTGGTAGTCGAGGATGGGAAGATCCGCTTTCAGCCCCGGCTGCTGAGGGAATCGGAATTCCTGGGCACTCCGGATAAACTGCAATACTTTGACTTGCAGGGGCGGGCCAGTAGCCTGGAGCTGCCCAAGGGGTCATTAGGGTTTACCTACTGCCAGGTTCCGGTGGTGTACCATTTATCGGAAAAGGCCCGCATCCGGCTGATAATGGCAGATGGCAGCGCCAACGCCATTGACGGAGTCGAGATCGGAACGGCCAACAGTGCCCGGATCTTTGGGCGGACGGGAGAAGTGGCGAGGATCGAGGTGGGGGTTGCTAAGAGCTTGTTTGGAGGCCAAGATGTATAATGTTGTGGCCAAAACGGGGTATGTGCAAATCATTTCATATAATAAATACTTGATTATCAAGTAATTACTTTTATTCAGGCTTTCTTTTGATGTAATCAAAAAAATAGCTGACGAAAGAATTGATGTAGTGCTATTTTATCCAGTTAGGTTAAAATAGTACTATTTTTGGTTAAAACAGGAACATAAAATTTTGATAAAAATGCGCTTTGATCTTCACAGGCGGACTCAAAAACAGACTTCAAATCTATAAACCCGGATAAAATGAAAAACATCTTCTTAAGACTGATCCCCTTCTTGCTTACAACATCCCTGTTTGCCCAGGCCGGCCAGGTATCAGTGGTAACAAATGATGATGGAATGAAGCTGGTAGTCAATGGCAAGGATTTCATGATCAATGGGATGAATTGGGATTATATCCCTATTGGAACGAATACCGTAAACGCTGATTTTTGGAATAAATCAGACGACATTATAAAGGCCGGGCTGGACGCAGAAATGTCTCTCCTGAAGAACATGAATGTAAATGTTATAAGGCAATACACAGGTGTTCCAGCCAGATGGATTCAATATATCTATGAGAATTATGGCATATACACCATGCTAAACCATTCTTTTGGCAGATATGGCCTCACCTTAGATGGTGTTTGGACTCCGGTTACCATTTACGATGAGCCAAGAACCCAAAAGCTACTGATGGATGAAGCGAAAAAACTCGTAGAAGAATATAAAAATACTCCAGGGCTTTTATTGTATCTCCTGGGTAATGAAAATAATTACGGCCTTTTCTGGCAAGGAGCTGAAACGGAAGATTTCCCGGATGATGAAGGCAGGATTAGGTTCATTGGAGAATCCCGGGGAAGGCCCATGTATAAGTTGATGAATGATGCGGCCAAGGCAATGAAGGCCATTGACCCCTCTCACCCTGTAGCCATTTGTAATGGAGATGTATTATTTATCGATATCATAGCAGAAGAATGTAAAGATGTAGATATATATGGAACGAATACTTACCGGGGCGTTTCATTTGGGGATATGTTCCAAGTGGTAAAAGATAAACTGAATAAGCCGGTCATGTTTACGGAGTTTGGGGCAGATGCATTTAATGCTACGGAAAATGCCGAAGACCAGGAGTCGCAAGCTTATTATCTGGTAGGCAACTGGAAGGAGATCTATGAGAACGCTGCCGGAGTTGGGAAAGCAGGCAATTCCATTGGTGGTTTCACTTTCCAGTTCAGCGATGGATGGTGGAAGTTCGGATTTGATGAAAGAAAAAATGCAGATGTACATGACAATAATGCTTCATGGTCTAACGGCGGTTACTTAAGAGATTTTGTTCAGGGAGAAAATAATATGAACGAAGAGTGGTTTGGGATCTGCGCAAAGGGGCCCACTAATGAGAGAGGGTTATATACCCTTTATCCAAGAGCAGCCTACTATGCTCTGAAACAAGCGCATCAGCTGAACCTATATGCACCCGGTACGTCCGTCGCTTCTGTCGATGCGTATTTTGACAATATCCAGCTCATAGATGCGGTACTCAGAGCACGAGGCGACAAAGCCGCTTTGGAAAGTAAGCAGAAGATCCGGTTGAGTAGCTTTAGAGCTGAATTTGAGACCTACAACACGGGCGGAAGTTTAATCACTACTCCAAAAGAAGCTGACCCGGTAACTGACCCGGATGAAGCCACCTATCCGGATCAACTTGGTTTCGACCACATGCAGTCTTTCTTTTTTGGAGTGGAAGCTAATCCTACCCCTGACCTGAGGGCCAGTGCAAGTTTCAATTTAGTTGGCAATGTAGCGGATAATCCGATCAATGAAATTTTTTACGAAAACATAGTTCGCAATCGCCTTAATAGAAATGATGGTAATTTAAGGCTTTATAATGCTGACTTTAACTGGACGGCAAAGGATTTTGATTTAAGAGGATTCTACAGAACGGGCCATTATCACTGGGGCTATGAAGGCGACTTTTTTGGCTTATACCCGGAAGCGAATTACGGCCCTAACCTGGATATTTACAATGGAGAAATATTAGGACTAGAATTAGATGGAAAAAAGGCATTTAAAGGGCTGAATGTTGCCTTTGGGCCCCAATTGTGGTGGGGCGCAAACCCAGCGCTTCTGGTAAAATACGGCCGGAAAATCAATCATTTTAAAGTAACCGGCGTCTACCACGAAGATATTGACGACGCCCCCGGCTTTGTGACTTCAATAGCAATCCCACTTCCTAAAACCCGGCGAGCTACCATTCATGTAGAACGAAAAATGGGGCCTGTGGAAGTTGAACTCGGAGGGATATGGGGCGGATCGCCTCTTAATGGCAGAACCTTCCAGATCGTAGAAGGTGAACCGGGAAAATATGAAGTTTACGAAGATCAAATAAATCCCTCAGACAACTGGGGGGGCAAAGCTAAGATCCAATTTTCCAAAGGGGCATTCAATTGGTATGCACAGGGCGCCGTAATGGGCCTTGTCGCCAATGGGGGCGCAGATGCAACCCGTACTTTTACCGGATGGAGTTTAAAGGATAGCGGAAGCGGAAACCAAAATAATTTCTTAACCGGATTTACTTTCCTGGTCGGTAATTTCCAAATCGCACCGAATTTCCTGTGGCAAAAGCCGCTTGTTGACCCTATTCCCAATGATGTTCCATCGCCGGGGCGGCTTAGAAATATTCAGGATGATCCATTTGTAGTAAGAGGAGGCAATAGAGAGACTGTTGCCGGAGAATTATTGATCACCTATGACCCTACACCCGGCACCTGGATGTATGAATGGGACAACGACCGTGCGGAAGATGCTAAATTTGCCATGAGCGCCGGTTTTGTTTATCGCCATCTGCCTACCACTCAAGATGCAGCTATCGGTTTCTTAAGCAACCGGACATCCTTTGCCTTTCCACAGTCTGCACCTGCACAGGACCTATGGGAATCAAATGTCAGAATGGTCTCTAAAATAAACCCTGACTTTGGCCTCATTGCTAATTTCCTGGCCGGAACAGCTCAGTCAAACGGTAGCGACGATAGATTGATCGAACGTTATGCGATGGGCCTAAGAGCCATCTATAAAAAATTGAAATTAACTTCACACTTTAAGATCAATGACTGGGGGCCCTTTGATTATCATCGCGATTTCAACCTTACCTACCCCGTTCAGTTAATGTTTGATCTATCCACTACGCTGAGCAAACCAGATTGGTTTGTATTACCCAGTACCCAAATGGGCGTGCGCTGGACATGGCGTTCCTTAGATCAGTTTTCACCTCGTTATCTTCCCAATCAAACAGCTTCTGAGTTTGCCACTGAACCCATCCTCAGCCCGGTAGGCTTTGATAATGGAACGGAATGGGAATTAAGGACTTATATACACATCAACATAGGTAAATAGAAAACACCGTGGAAAAAAACATGATCATGAAGTCAAATATCTTATACTTATTAGGATTTGTATTGCTCATCAGCAATTGTACAAGAGACCTTTCTGAAGATGCAGAAATAGCCACTTTCCCCAAAAATGGTGAAGTTTACATTGACGGATTCAGCGCCGGATTGGAGTATCTGCCATTTGGAGATTCTTATTTTGCAGCCTTTTCTGTAGATGAAGAAACCAAGTACGCCGGCACTTCTGCTATGCGATTTGATGTGCCTAATGTAGGGGATCCGGACGGCGCTTATGCCGGGGCTATTTTCCCAGATTATGGCCGACGTGACCTTTCTGGTTTTGATGCGCTTACTTTTTGGGCGAAAGCAACCAAAAAAGGCACCATTAATGAGATCGGTTTTGGACAAGACTTCAGAGAAAATAAATATCAGGTTTCTCTCTCTAATCTGGAACTAACCACTTATTGGAAGCAATATACCATTGCCATTCCCGACCCTTCCAAATTGACTCAGGAAAGCGGTTTATTCTGGTATGCTGAAGGGCCAGAAGATGGCGAGGGGTATTCCTTCTGGATAGATGAATTAGTGTTTCAAAAAACGGGTACCATTGCTCAATCAAGGCCTTCCATACTGCAAGGAGCGGAGGTTCCCATTCAATCTTTCATTGGGGTAAAGACGGCCATTACCAATTTAACCCAAACCGTTAATTTAGGAGATGGCCAGGACCAGGCCCTTAATGTCGCTCCGGCTTATTTCGAATTTACTTCTTCTGATCCCGCTGTAGCAACCGTTGATGAACAAGGGGTGATTACAGCAGTAGGCATGGGGCAGGCGGTTATCACGGCCACATTAGGCGGTGTGGATGCAAAAGGTTCAGCCAGAGTTACGGTCATAGGTGATTTCGTTTCCGCTCCAACACCTACTCAAGATCCCGCTAATGTGATTTCTATCTTTTCCGATGTTTATACCAATCAGCCAGTGGATTATTATAACGGTTATTGGGCCCCATATCAAACGACCATTGGCCAGGACGATATCAATATTAATGGGGATAATATTATTGCCTACTCAGATTTGAATTTTGTTGGAATCCAATTTTTAGTGGATGCTCCGACGATAAATGCGTCTTCAATGACGCACCTTCACGTAGACGTTCAGCCCAGAGAAGATGTAGCGCCTGGAGACTTTTTAACCATTAGGGTCGCTGATGTTGGCCCGGATAATCAGTTTGGTACCGGCGATGACTCATCCGGCGAAATCAGGCTTGACAATTCCGAGTTGGCAGGTGGCGAATGGTATAGCCTTGATGTTGCTTTTTCAGACTTGCCAGGACTGTCCGGCCGAGCCAATTTAGCGCAGATCGTATTTGTTTCAGATGCGACAATTTCCAGCATCTTCGTTGATAATATCTATTTCTACAATGATGGAGGCACAGGCCCTTCGGGCCCAACAGTAGCCGCTCCAACGCCGACGCAAGGCGCAGCTGATGTGATTTCCGTTTTCAGCGACGCCTATACCGATGTCGGTAGAAACCTTAACCCCAACTGGGGGCAGGCGACTGTGGTTACTGAAGTGGATATTGATGGCAATAACACCCTGCTCTATTCGGGCCTGAACTATCAAGGCCTTGAACTGGCCAGCCCCCAGGACGTTACCGGCATGGATTTCCTCCACATTGACTATTGGACTGCCAACTCCTCTGCACTGAATGCATTCCTCATCAGTTCCGGGCCCGTAGAGACAGCCTATGCCTTAAGCGTGCCCACCTCCGGCTGGGCAAGTGTGGATATTCCGTTGTCTGCTTTTGCTCCGGTTAACCTCGCGGATGTCATCCAGTTTAAATTTGACGGCAATGGCACTATTTATCTGGACAATATTTATTTCTATACGGAAGGAGGAGTAGCCACCGAACCCACCCAGGCGGCGCCCACTCCCACCCAGGCGGCGGCCAATGTGATCTCCCTCTTCAGCGACGCCTATACCAATGTGCCGGTAGATACCTGGCGCACTGATTGGTCGGCTGCCACCCTGGAGGACGTAACCGTGGATGGAAATCCCACCAAGAAGTATTCCATGCTCGATTTTGTAGGCATCGAAACGGTTGCCAACACCATCGATGCTACCGGTATGACGCATTTCCACATCGATGTCTGGTCGGCTGATTTTACCTTCTTCGGCATCAAGCTGGTCGATTTTGGGGCCGACGGCGCTTTCGGCGGCGGCGACGATGTCGAACACCAGATCAATTATGACGCGCCCATGCAGGGCGGTTGGATTAGTTATGATATCCCGCTGAGTGACTTCACCGGGCTCACCACCCGAACGAATATCGCGCAGTACATCCTGGTGGGCCAGCCCACCGGCGCCAACACGATCTATGTAGATAATGTCTATTTCTACCAACAATAATTTTTGGCATCATTCAAAAAATAATAAAATGCGCACACCATTCTTTTCAAAAACATATAGATACCCCATTAACCTAATTTCATCAATGGCCTTAGTGCTTTTGTGTATCAGCTGTGAAACAGATGAAACGCAAACGGTGGCCACTTTCACAAACCTGACGTTCGAGGATAACTTTGATACGGATGGCCTAATTGATGAAACGTCCTGGAGTTATGAGCTTGGAGACGGTACCGATAATGGCCTGTCTCCTGGCTGGGGAAATAATGAACTACAGTATTATACAGCTCGTCCGGAAAACATTAAAGTCGAAGGGGGGATGTTGCATATCACTGCACTTAAAGAATCTTTTCAGGGGGCTGCTTATACCTCTGCCCGGATTTCTACAAAGGGTAAAGTGGAACAACAGTATGGCCGCTTTGAAGCACGAATGCAATTACCCTGGGGACAAGGCCTTTGGCCCGCATTCTGGTTACTGGGTAGTGATATTGATGAAGTGAGTTGGCCACAGTGCGGCGAAATCGATATCATGGAATACCGTGGACAAGCTCCTTCAACCCTCATCGGTACGGTACATGGCCCGGGCTATTCCGGAGGGCTGGCAGTGAGTAAAGAGTACAATTTATCTGCCGGCCGGTTTGATACGGGTTTCCACATATTCGGAATTGAGTGGGGCCCGGATTATATCAATTTTTACGTAGATGATGTGTTGTACAACCAGATAACCCCTGAAGATGTGGAAGGCGAATGGGTGTTTGACCATCCGTTTTTCATAATATTAAATGTTGCAGTGGGAGGAAATTTTGTTGGCCCGCCAAGCGCCAGTACCGTTTTCCCACAAACTATGCTTGTGGACTATGTGAGATTGTATAGCCGGCCCAATTAGATCGGTTGCTAAACGCATGTTTGGAGGTAGCTTCATGACTACTTTTTTATCGAACAAAATCGGGAAAATGAAATCGAATGGGATAAAATATTTTAGCGCTTGTTTCGGAATAGGCATAGCTCTTTTATCCTTCTTTTCATGTCAAAATAATGAGCCTGGAAAAAATTCAGGCCAAACTCAAATAATTAACATGGTAAGCGCTAAAGACATTCTGGGGAATCCGGATTACTTAGCCATTTCGTACGGCGGCTACAGACATCGGGATCACGATATCGAGCCCACTGTAGATGAGCTCAAAGAAGACATGAAAATCTTATCTGCGATAGGGATTAAAGTTTTGCGCACGTATAAAGTGCACCTGCCGCATGCCTCTAACGTGTTAAAAGCAATAAATGAACTAAAGAAAGAAGACCCGAATTTCGAAATGTATGTCATGCTGGGCGCCTGGATCGATTGTAAGAATGCATGGACCGGCGAGGAGCCTGATCACAACGCGGAAAGCGAAAGAAATGAAGTTGAAATTGCAACTGCTGCATCTTTGGCAAATGAGTATCCGGATATTGTAAAAGTATTGGCAGTTGGTAACGAAGCGATGGTGAAATGGGCCGCCAGCTATTATGTTCAACCCGAGGTGATCCTGAAATGGGTCAACCACCTGCAAGGCTTAAAGCAATCGGGCCAACTTCCGAAGGATCTCTGGATCACCAGCTCCGATAATTTTGCCTCCTGGGGTGGCGGCGGGGAGGAATACCATGTCGAAAGCCTGGAAAAATTGCTGCGGGCCGTAGATTTTGTGTCCCTTCATACTTACCCCATGCACGACACCCACTACAACCCTGAGTTTTGGGGTATCACGAAAGCGGAAGAAAGCCTGCCAAAGCGTGAACAGATCGCCGCCGCCATGGAACGGGCCCGGGATTACGCCATCTCGCAGTATCAAAACACCGCAAACTATATCAAAAGCCTGGGTATAGACAAACCGATACACATCGGCGAGACGGGCTGGGCGAGCGCCTCGGATGGCCACTACGGGCCGGAGGGCTCCAAAGCCACTGATGAATATAAAGAAGCCCTTTATTATCAGCTTATGCGGGAATGGTCCAATGAAGCCGGCATATCCTGTTTCTACTTTGAGGCTTTTGATGAACACTGGAAAGACGCCCAGAACCCGGCCGGTTCGGAAAATCACTTCGGGCTCTTTACGATTGACGGGCAGGCCAAATACGCCCTGTGGGATTTAGTAGATACAGGTGTTTTTGAAGGCTTGAGCAGAGGAGGGCAACCGATCTCGAAGACCTACGGCGGAGACGAAGCCGCCCTGCTCGAAGAAGCCCTGGCGCCACCTGTAAAAGAGTAATCGGCAGTTCATTGTACGGACTGGTAAAATCCAAAAAAAAACGAAAAACCATGTCAAAATATAAAACATCTGCTAGTGATAGAGTCCCCTTAGTCCAGAAGGCGGCCTTCGGCGCCGGCCACCTGGTGAATAATCTGTTGCCCGGCGCATTGGGGATTTTCATGTTCTTTTTGCTGACAGCATTTGGCATGGATCCTTTTCTGGCAGGTTTGTTAGGTGGTTTGCCAAGGATTTTTGATGCCATCACAGACCCCATTATGGGTTTTATCTCCGACAATACCAATTCGAAATGGGGAAGGAGGCGGCCCTATATTTTTGTTGGCGCCATTTTAAGCGGGCTATTGTTCGCGGTGTTATGGCAGCTCGATGAGCAAAACACTCAGCATTACAACTTTTGGTATTTCCTCATTTTATCGCTGGTGTATTTAGTTGGAAACACCATTTTCTCCACTCCCCTGATCGGATTGGGGTATGAAATGACCTCTGATTATAACGAGCGTACCCGTCTGATGGCCTTTTCGCAAACGGTAGGCCAGATAGCCTGGATGATCGTTCCCTGGTTTTGGGTGCTCATCGCAGACCCTGATCTGTTTGAGTCACAGGCCGTCGGTGTTCGTAAACTTTCCATAATTGTCGGCGGGGTATGTATTTTCTTTGGGGTGCTGCCCGCTATTTTCTGCAAAGGGCTTGATGCTACACAAATGGAGAACAGAAAAGAAATTTCTTTTAAAACGTTATTCTCCAATTTGAAAGACCTTTTCCTGGGGATCGTTCAGGTCAGTAAAAACAAGCCCTTTGTCAAATTGTGCGGCGCTACATTTCTGGTCTTCAACGGATTTCAAATGGTGGCGTCCTTCAGCTTTTTCATCATAGTCTTTTACATGTTCAAGGGCGACTACGGCCTTGCCGGCAACTGGCCCGCGTGGTTCTCCACCGTCAGCGCCGTGATCACCGCATTTTTGATCATCCCCGCTGTTTCGTGGATGGCCAACAAATGGGGCAAGAGAAAAGCCTTTATCATTTCAACCGCCCTTTCCATTGTGGGTTATGGGCTTAAGTGGTGGGGATTCAACCCAAACAATCCGTTATTGATCTTTATGCCCATTCCGTTAATGTCCTTCGGCATTGGAGGCCTATTTACGCTCATGATGAGTATGACGGCAGATGTGTGTGACCTGGATGAATTGAGTAACGGTATGCCCCGCAAAGAAGGAACCTTTGGCGCCATCTATTGGTGGATGGTGAAACTGGGCCAGGCATTGGCGCTGGTTTTGGGAGGAGCAGTTTTAAAAATAGTGGGATTTGACCAGACTTTGGCTCAGCAAACCGTTGAAACGATGACCAATTTGCGCATTGCAGATATCGTCATTCCGGCATTTACAGCAGGATTGGCCATTTTGGTGATGTGGAATTACAACCTCACCGAAGAGCGGGCAAGAGAAATAAAAGCAGAGCTGGAATCACGCAGGGGGAAATTATAATTATGCCATTTGTAAAATAGTATAATATGTCTGCAGAAATAGTGCTCATAATTGTTGGCGCCGTATTGATCCTGATCGCGATCGCTGACAGCATAAAGATAAACGATTCATCCCTTGGCCTGATGGATCTCAAACTTAAAATTCCACTGGCGATAATTGGTTTTATACTGATCATTTTTGGTGGATACTCGATCGGAACGGTTACGATGCCCGGCCAGATCGAACAGGTTGCGGAAGGGAATAAATTACAGGTTGCGTTACCGGTTAAAAAGATACAGATCATATCGCCGGTTGAAGGAGACTCCGTCAAATGCCGGATTTTAACCATGGGTGTTTATCCGGAATCTCATGATAAAGATATCTGGGTACTGCTAAAACCATCCGATAACAAATATTATCCCCAATCGGATTATACCAACACCTCTTTTAAAAGGAACGGGGAATGGCAGGTTATCACCCGGTTTGGAGGGGACAAAGGGGAATTATACGATATAATCGTTTATGAAACCGACCCATCAGCCTCTCAATTTTTTAGCGCTACCATTCAAAGTTGGAAGGAAGCCTTAACTTATCCTGGCTTAGAACTTGAAGAAATTCCAAATGGCGCTGTTGAGGTGGACAGGATCACGGTGTCCTTAAAAGAGAATTGCAGAGGCGTCTTCTAACCTCGGAATCTTACCGACATCCAAACGTTGACAAACCACTAATAGCCAACTTTAAACCAGCTACGATATGTCTTTCAGATCAGATAAAATCAAAGGGTTAAAAGGAATAGGCCTCTCCAACCAAAGCCAGGAGCAACTCAGCGCGCTATTCCGTGAAACACTGAATAACGGCATGCACGGTTTGTGTTTCAGCGCTTATGAAGAAGGGCAAAAGCCGGGCTCCATACTGACCGAGGAGCAGATACGGCGCCGCATGGCCATTATCGCGCCTTATACAAAGTGGGCCCGTTCTTTTTCCTGTATTGAAGGTAATGAACTGATCCCTGTCATAGCTCGTGAATTCGGATTAAAAACCCTGGTAGGCGCCTGGTTGGGCGATGACAAAGCATTAATTGAAGAAGAAATAGCGGGCTTGATCAAACTGGCAAAGGAGGGCTATGTAGATATCGCTGCCGTAGGCAACGAGGTGCTGTATCGAAAGGACCTGACAGAAGAAGAGTTGCTGGGATACATCGCCCGGGTTAAGCATGCGCTGCCGGATACAACGGTTGGATATGTAGACGCGTATTATGAATTCAGCGCCCGTCCCAACATCACAGCCGCCTGCGATGTTATCCTGGCTAATTGTTATCCCTACTGGGAAAGCTGCCACATCGACTATTCCCTCATGCATGCCAAACAGATGTACTATCAGGCTTTACACGCCGGCCAGGGCAAGAAGGTGATCATTACCGAGACCGGATGGCCAAGCCAGGGCACGGGCCTGAACGATGCCCAACCTTCAATGGAAAATGCATTGAGGTATTTTCTGAATATCCAGCAATGGTCGGCTCAGGACGGCATCGAGGTATTCTATTTTTCATCTTTTGACGAAGCCTGGAAAGTCGGGGCAGAAGGCGATGTAGGCGCTTATTGGGGCCTATGGGACGCCCGGGAAAACCTGAAATTCTAAGAGCTTGTTTGGAGGCCGGAAACAGGGTGCGCCCCCACTTTCAGTTTCCTACCACATCTCCCTCGATGTACAACACCTCCGCGCGGCCTTGCCCGTGGAAATACACCTTGATCTTTTTGAGGAAATACCCCGTATCGCGGGCGTCGTATTCTACCGAGATGACGCCTGTGGAGTCGGGCGCTACGGCAGCCTTGTCCCAGTCGGGAACGGTGCATCCGCAGGTGGTGCGTACATTATCCACAATGATGGGCTGGCCGCTGATATTGCGGAAGTGGAAGTCGTGTGTAACGGCTTTATTGCGCTGCACATCACCGAAGTCGTAAGAAGCGGCATCCAGCCATTCTACCTTGGAATCGGAACGGCTGTGTGGAGCGCCCGCGAACAGGGATAAGGCGAAGAAGAAAATCGAGGGGAAGATCAGTTTCATCAGGGTAGTTGTATCATTATCAAACGTGATATCCAAGCGTAATTGCGGCCTCCAAACAAGCTCTAAAAAAACCGGAGCGCCCGCAGGCAGCTCCGGTTCCGTTTTCGTTTATCGCAGTTTCGGGATTATTTGAGCTGGAAACTCGTACTTCCGGCCAGAAAGCCCTTGTTGTAGACCTCTACCGTGTAGTTGCCTTCCTGGAAAGGTTGGTTGGGCGACCAGACGGTGCACAGGTTCTTCTCACCATTGGAGTAATCGGTCTCTTCGGCGGTCGTAAAGCGGATCTGCTCACCGTTGCTGTTATTGGTGAACACGCCGGAGCCGAGGTCTTCGATAGCCATCGTTTCCCCCAACGGGTTGATGATACGGACCAGGAACACTTCCGAACCGGCCTCGGCAACGTCGTTGGAAGTCGCCGTAAAGCAAACCTGCAGCTGGTCGATGTTTTTGGCGCTGCGGCGGGTAACGGCCTTACCCGTACCTTTCATCTTGAGGCCGTCGACTTCCAGGTTCTTCACCTTGATAACGGAAGCCACGTTCACCTTCTTCGCCAGGCGGGAGCGCTCGGCATCGATGGCGTCGCGTTCGCTGGTCAGCGCTGCTTTTGCCGTCGACAGCTCCTGGTTGGCCATCGTGGTGGAATCCAGGTTGGCCGATAGCGAGGCGTTCTGCTCCGAGAGCTGGACGGTACGCACCGTGAGTTCTTCGTTTTCCTGGCGTAGCTGGTTGATCTCTGCCAGGTACTGCTCCACCTGGGCTGTAAGGCCTTTCAGCTCTTTGCGGGCCTTTGCCAGGTTGTTGCTATCGCGCAGCAGCGCTTCGATGCGGTCTTTGGAATCCTTCAGTTCCGTCTTTTGCTGTTCGATCAGCGCATTGAGCTCTTCGTTGCTGCCACGCAGCTCTTCCAGTTCGGATAGGGCCTCGTAGTATTGCTTTTCCAGTTCGGCTTTCAGTTGTTCCGATTCGTTCAGTTCGTAGGCCAGGTTGTTACCCTTGCTGGCGGCGCCTCTCCACAGTACCAAAAAGGCAATAGTAGCAATGGCCAGGAGGGAGATGGCGATGATCGCCCCAACCTTGAATTGCTGCTGCGAATTGTCCTGTTTGCTCGGGCCTGATTGGAAGGGGGTGGGCGTTGGACTTGGACTGCTAGTAGACATGATTTACAAAGGATTTTGGTTAACAGTTTGAAATGGCCGTCGGCCATTCCTGAAGCGTGTCTTGAGTTGCGAATTAAACGGAGCCCTATTTGAGAAAATTGTATGCGGAAATCAAAAAATTATGGTTTCCTTAACACTGGAACACCCGTTTTTTTATATTCCACGGCAGCTGCCGCCAGGGTTTCCGCGCTTTTTTAGTAGCTTTGAGAACGCGGCGTTCCGCCTGCTGGATACCCTAAAAGAAACCCTCATGATCGACAATATCGATATTGCCAACGTCCTCTTTCTCGATATCGAAACGGTCTCGGCAAAACCCGATTACCAAAGCCTCGACGACGACTTCAAAGAGCTATGGGCCCTCAAGGCCCGCCAGTTCACCCGGCACCTGGAAGGGGAAGCGGGAGAAGAAGAACTGGAACAACTCTACCACGACAAAGCGGGCATTTTCGCCGAGTTCGGCAAGATCGTCTGCATTTCCGTTGGCGTCGTGCACCGCGACAAGGACGACCAGCTCCTCAGGGTGCGCCTCAAGTCCTTCGCCAGCGAGAACGAACTGGAGCTGCTGAACGATTTCTCACAACTGATCTTCAAGTTCTACAACAACGCCAGTAAATTCTTCTTTTGCGGGCATAACATCAAGGAGTTCGACGTCCCCTACATCTGCCGGCGCCTGGTCGTCAACCAGCTGCCGCTGCCTAATGTGCTGGACCTCTTCGGCAAGAAGCCCTGGGAAACCCAGCACCTGCTCGACACCCTGGAACTTTGGAAATTCGGCGACCGCAAACACTTCACCTCCCTGAAACTGCTGGCCGCCCTGCTCGGCTTCCCTTCTCCAAAAGACGATATCGACGGTAGCGACGTCGGCAGGGTATACTGGCAGGACAAAGACCTGGGCCGCATCGCCTTTTACTGTGAAAAGGACGTGCTGGCCACTATCCAGCTCTTCCTGCGATACAAGCGCATGCCACTGCTCGAAGAAAACCAGATCGCTCACGTCAAGTAGCCTACCGCTTCAGCTGGCTGATATCCTTTAGGCCCAGGCGTTTTGCCATTTCCTGCCGGGCCATCAGCGCATAGGTATTATTAAAACCCAGAGGCTCCAGCCACTGTATGCCGTAGCTGGCGTCAAAGGCCCGGCGGACGTAGCGGTAGGTTGCATCGGGATTGTCGATAAGTGCTTCTACGGTATCTGCCGGGGTATCCAGCAGCACGAGCAGCCCCGTACCCGTGTATTCCGGGTAGAGGGCGATCTCGCCGGCCCGCAGGGCGTCGAAACATATCTTGGTGCCCCCCAGGCCTGGCCTGAGGTTCGTATCCAGGCCCGTATAACCATTGATCATCTGGGAAAATATTTCAACCAGGATGTACTGTTCGGTGAAGATCTTGGACCCGATGTCCAGCCGCTCGCCGCCCTGGGCCTGGTCGGGGCGCCACAGGCCGAGCGATTCCAGGAAGTCGCGGGCTATAGTTTGGGGGCTCTCCTTACCGAAATCGGCCCTGTAATTGAGCTCCGTCATCACGGAATCGCTGATCCTGCCGGCCAGCAGGTTGAGCGCAGCGGCCACCTCGGGGTGTTTTTCCGCCACTTCTGCTCCGATGACGGGCGCGCAGTAATATGGTGGAAAAGCATGCCGGCTGTCTTCGAGCACCGCGAGCTGGTATGCCTTGATGCGGCCGTCAGTGGAATAACCGACGATGAGATCCACATCGCCACGGCTCACGGCCTTGTACATCAGAGCACTGCTGAGGATCGTGGTATTGAACGATATCCCGTAGGTGTCGGCAAGGTGGGCATAACCATCGGGCCGGCCTATAAATTCGGGGTCGATACCGGCCGTCCAGCCCGGCCCGTAGGCCTGTGGCCAGAAGTAGGAGGAAGAGAGCAGCGGGATGAGGATCAGCAGGGCCCGCCCGGCTTTCAGCACCTGTAGCCGCCCGCTGCGCTGCAACAGGGCCAGCAACTGGTCGAAAAGCACCGCCAGCAAAGCTGCCGGTATGGCGCCGGCAAGGATCATGGTGGAATTGTTCAGCGCTATCCCTCCGAAGATAAATTCTCCCAGCCCTCCAGCGCCGATATAGGCCGCCAGCGCTGCCACGCCAACGTTGATCACCGTGGCCGTCCGCAGGCCGGCGAAGATCACCGGCAAGGCCAGGGGCAGCTCCACCTGGCGGAGGATCTGCGCTTTCGACAGGCCCATGCCCATAGCGGCCTCCTTCACGGCGCCGTCCACTTCCTGTATACCCGTATACGTGTTGCGGATGATGGGCAGCAGGGCATACAGGAACAAGGCGAAGATGGCCGGCTTCAGGCCGATGCCCAGCAAAGGGATCATAAACCCCAGCAGGGCGATGCTCGGAATGGTCTGTAACACCCCGGCGACTCCCAGCACGCCAGCCGCCAGCCGCTTGTGGCGCGTAATATAGATACCCAGCGGGATTGCTACAGCCGCCGCCAGCAGCAGCGACAGGAAGGTGAGCCCGACATGCTCCAGCACCTGCTCCAGCAACTTGCTGCGGTTGTCGGCCAAAAACTGCCAGAATATACCTAATCGTTCCATCGCTTCAGCATTTGCCGGAAAAGGCCGAACAGCCCTTCCAGCGTGAACCATCGCCATTGCCCGTAGTGTAGCGTACGGCCGTAAGCCCCCTGCCCTCCTTGCCGGGCCAGGAGGTAAAGCGCTTGCAGTACGGGCGTATCGGGCGGCATCTCCAGCGCTGGCCCCTGCGGGCCGTCGCCCTGTTCGAGCTGAGCGAACACATCGGCCAGGCTGTGGGCCCGGAATTCCAGTTGGGCCGCTTTTTCAGCCAGAAAGGCCTGTACGAAATCGTTGGCCGGCGAGAGCAACAATTCCTCGGGGCGCCCCAGCTGCTGAACGGCGCCTTTGTCGAGCAGGCAGATAAGGCTTCCCATTTCAAAAGCTTCCTCAATATCATGCGTGACCATAATGACGGTCTTGGACCTGAGCTCTTCGATCTCTCTGAAGTCGCGCCTGATCTGCTGGCGGGCCAGCGGGTCGAGCGCGCCGAAGGGCTCATCCATCAGAACGATGGGGGGCTCGGCAGCCAGCGCGCGGGCGATACCCACGCGCTGCTGCTGCCCCCCGCTCAGCTGGTGCGGGTACTTATCTGCATACTGCCCGGGCGGCAGCCCCAGCTGCTCCAGCAGTGCGCCTACCCGTTCGCGGATGCGCGCCCTGGGCCAGTTCAGCAATCGGGGTACCACCGCTATATTCTGGCTTACAGTATAATGCGGGAAAAGGCCGATACTCTGAATGACGTACCCCATACGCCGGCGAAGCACGGTTTCGGGCAGTTCGCGCACATTGCGGCCCTCGACGAACACTTCACCGGCACTGGGCGTTATCAGGCGGTTAGCCATCTTTAGCGTAGTCGTCTTACCACAGCCGCTGGGCCCTATCAGGATAAGGGTTTGCCCCTCCTCCACGCGGAAGGATACATCGCTCACGGCAGTGAAGCTGCCGTAGCGCCTTGCCAGGCCTTTTGCTTCGATCACGGGGATCTGCACTACGCGCTTATTTTACCTCCTGACGACCTGGCGGCTGTACCTGGCGCCGTCTACGTTGAGCACCAGATTGTAAGTGCCGGCGGGAAGGCGTCGCAGGTCGAGCCGAAGGTTCTGTTCGCCCGATACGCGCCCTTCGCCGGTGAGGGCAAGCATACGCTGGCCTTTCATATCGTACAACACCAGCTGCGCCTGCGAAGGCTCATCGAGCTGGAACAAAACGTTCAGGTAGTTATCCACAGGGTTGGGATAGGTAACTAAACTGATGTCAGGTAACGAGGGTTCACCGGCGGAGGACACCAGATTTCCCATAACGAGGATGTCGTCCAGGGAGATCAGGTTGTCATCGAACGAATCATGCAGGAAGGCAATATATACCGTTTGGCCCGCATAATCGGCCAGGCTGACGCTATGCGGCTCCAGTACGCAGACGAAGATGTCGTCTCCCTCTGTATAGGTGTAGTATTCCTGCAAGGTGAAACGGTTGGCATGCACATAGCCATCGCTGACCGAGAAGCTGTCTATCTGCAACGCATCATCGTTGGGGTCGTTCGCTCCATCGGGTAGCGGGTACAACATTTCCGCGGCCACGAACAGCGTATCGGTATACGTGCCCAGGAAGGGGTCTATCTCCGAAGTAGACAACAGCACCTTGTAGCCGTCCAGATAACGCGGCCCCTGGTATGGCGCCGATTTCCAGTTCAGGCTGGCCTGGCCGTCCACAATATGCATCGGCGGCAGGATAAGCCAGTTCAGGTTCTGAACGTTGAAATCCACTAACCAGGACGAGCTGGCTGCAACGACATTGGCCAGCGAATCGGGAATGGTATCGGGTGTTGCAAAGTCTACGGATAAATACCAGTTGTTGGGCCTCGACTGGGCGGCCTGGGAGCCGTCAATGTCAAAGTTGATCCAGATACTATCACTACCGTAGGCCGATTCGTCGTAAAAATCCAGGTAGCGCTCTTCCCAGTTGCCTTCAAAATCTTCGAAAAGCAGGGTGTCGAGCTGGGCAGAAAGCGAAAAGGGCAGCAGTGCGGCCAGAAAAGCAAGAAAAGTGTAAAGTCGCATCATGATGACAAGTTTTGGTGGAAATAATAGTAATGGCTTCTAAAACAGCGCCGGTTTCTTTTGTTTTTTTACTTTGCGGGAAAATATATTGGGTGTAAATTCGGGCCTGAGCTCCAAAAATAGTTTAACTTACATACATATTAAAGCCAACGCGCATACCAAAACCACTTTAAATATGAAAACCCACGCTTTTAAGTTTTTGTTCCTGGCTTCGGGAATGGCCGTTCTTTTAGCTTTTGGCTGCCAAAAGGATAAGGACCCCGACCGCCTTGCATTCCTGGGCAGCTACTCCGTGATCGAGTCCTGCGCCACAACCGGTAATTACGAGTACAATATTACCATTACGGAATCTACTACATCCGAAGATGATATCGTCATCAACAATTTCGGCGATTTCGCAGGAGGTTCACTGAAAGCCACCGTTAGTGGCAAGGGTATGTCTATCCCAGCTCAGACCATCAATATTACTGGTACATCCGTTAACGTGGCCAACGGCACGGGCAGCCTCAACGGCAACCTGCTGACCATTTCCTACACGTACTCGATCGGAGCGGACTCGGAATCCTGCTCCATGATCTGCACCAAGCTGTAAAATGCTTTTTCCGAAGAGCGCCGAAAACGGTGCTCTTCGGATTTCCTCCTACCCTATTCTGTATTAACCCGCTATCCACGCAACTTTTTCTTCGCCCTCCGTTTATATTGATGTAGCAACAGTCAAAAAATAAGTTCAACGATTTTGCGAACTTATCTTTTGAACACTACTAAGCAACATATTCTGCCGGATCATGCAAGAACAGGCTTTCATCGACGAACTCTTTAAGGCCCATGAGGGTGCAAAGCGGATACCTGCGCCAGCAGCCGTGTGCAACTGGCTCGACGGCCTTTTAAAGGTGCTTTTCCCGGAGCTGGCCGACCAGCGCTATTCCAGCCGGCGGGAGCTGGAGCAACACTACCGGCAGCTCAAGCTGGAGCTGTTCAGCATGCTGGAAACGATGGAGGAACGGCTACCCAATACGGCGGCTGATCTGGAAGAGGCTTTCCTGAACCGCCTGCCCGGCGTCCATAACCTGTTGCACCTCGACGCTGAGGCCATCCTGGATGGCGACCCGGCGGCGGCCAGTAAAACGGAGGTCATCCGCACCTACCCGGGCTTCAAGGCCATCGCCGTTTACCGGCTGGCACACGAATTCCACCGCCTCGGGGTGCCCCTCATACCCCGCATTCTTACCGAACACGTGCACAGCCTCACCGGCATCGACATACACCCCGGCGCTTCCATAGGCGAGCGCTTTTGCATCGACCACGGCACCGGCGTTGTCATTGGCGAAACCGTCACCATAGGCCATGATGTAAAGATCTACCAGGGCGTCACGCTGGGCGCCCTCAGCGTCGCCAAAGATATGGCCCAAACCAAACGGCACCCCACGATCGAAGACCGCGTGGTGATCTACTCCGGAGCCACCATCCTCGGCGGCAACACGGCCATTGGCCACGACAGCATCATAGGCGGTAACGTCTGGCTCACCCAAAGCGTACCCCCGTTCTCCCGGGTATACTACGAAGGATACGTCCGGCAAAAGGTACATTCTTAGCCTATAACAACCGCCGATGATTTCCATTGAGTACCTTTCCCATATTGCGGACACCAGGCTACGCCTGCGTGCCGACACGCTGGAAGGCCTTTTCACCGCCGGTTTCACCGCGCTGAACGGCCTGATCAAACCGGAAGCCTGCGGTGACGGGAGCAGCCCGTTGCCCATCAGTAAGGCCGTAAGCGTACAGTCGGCCGACACAACAGCGCTGCTGGTGGACTTCCTGTCGGATGTGCTCACCGCAGTTCATGAGGAAAAGGCCGTTTTCTGCGTGCTTCGGCTACTCAGCCTTAGCGCCACAAGGCTGGAGGCGCTGATAGAAGGCAAACCGGCAGGTGGTTTCGAGGAGGACATCAAAGCCGTGACCTACCACGAAGCTGATGTGCGGCTGAATGCGGAAGGGCTATGGGAGACCCTGCTTATTTTTGATATATAGGGATACCGAACCTTCCAGGTTCGGTATCCCTAAACCCCAAAGGCATGTCCATTAAAAAAACTGACCTGCAGCAGATCGAGGATTATCTATGGGAACTACCCCGGGGCTTTCGCCCCGGCATGCGGGTACCGGCCCGGGTGTACGCCCTGGAAAAACTGCTGGACGCCATTCTCGACGACCGCTCGCTGGAGCAGTTGGCCAACGTGGCCACCCTGCCCGGCATCCTTCGCGCATCTATGGTCATGCCCGACGTGCACGAGGGCTACGGCTTCCCCATCGGCGGCGTAGCCGCCACGGCCTACCCCGACGGCGTCATCTCACCCGGCGGCATTGGCTACGACATCAACTGCGGCGTGCGCCTGCTGGCCTCCAACCTGGAATACGGACAGATAAAAACGCGCCTGGAAGAGCTGTCCAAAGAGCTGTACCGGCAGGTGCCCTCCGGCATGGGCCAGGGCGGCATACTGAAGCTCTCCCTCAAAGAGATGGATAAGGTGTTGGAGCAAGGCGCCGAATGGGCCGTAACCAAAGGCTACGGCAGGGAAGCCAACCTGGCGTTTATCGAAAGCCACGGCCGCCTTCAGGAAGCCGATCCTGACAAAGTATCCGAACAGGCCAAAAAGCGCGGGCACGACCAGCTGGGCACCATAGGTTCCGGCAACCACTTCGTCGAAGTGGATCGCGTCGAGGATATTTTCGACCCCGCTGCCGCTGCTGCTTACGGCCTGCGCTCCGGCCAGGTCGTCATCCTCATCCATACCGGCTCACGCGGGCTGGGCCATCAGGTGGCCACCGACCACCTGCGCATCATGATGTCGGCCATGCCAAAATACGGCATTGAGCTGCCCGACCGCGAGCTGGCCTGCGTGCCGCTGAGCGCTCCGGAAGGGCAGGACTACTTCCAGGCCATGTGCGCCGCCGCCAACTTCGCCTGGTGCAACCGCGAGCTGATCACCTGGGAATGCCAGGCCGCCTGGAAAAAGGTATTCGGCAAATCGGGTGGCGAGCTGAGGCTGCTTTACGATGTCGCCCACAACATCGCCAAGATCGAGGAGCACCAGATCGATGGCGAACGCCGTAAGGTGATCGTACACCGCAAAGGCGCCACCCGCGCTTTCGGGCCCAGGTTCGACGAACTGCCCGAGGCCTACAGACAAGTAGGCCAGCCTGTGCTCATCCCCGGCAGCATGGGCACTGCGAGCTACGTGCTGGCAGGCACCGATGAAAGCATGGCCGCTTCTTTCGGCTCCACCTGCCATGGCGCCGGGCGCCGCATGTCGCGCACCAAGGCCAAAAAATCGGTGGATGCCGCTGAGCTCATCCGCAAACTCCGCAACAAGGGCATATACGTTCAGGCCGGCTCTCACCGCGGTGTCGCGGAAGAAGCCCCCATCGCTTACAAAGACGTCAACCTGGTGGTAGAGACCGTACACCTGGCCCGCCTGGCCCGCAAGGTGGCCAGGCTGCGCCCCGTTGCCGTGGTCAAAGGCTAACGTACACCCGATCTCCAGATCGAGTAATAACCACTCCTCTTCCCGATCTGGACGGAAACCTTTCCACGGCGCCGGGCATTAATGTAGTATCACCGTTCCCTTCTTTGCTTTCGGCATCCGGGAGGGAGCACTAAACAACTACCGTACCCTATGAGCACCGTCCTAAACCTTGTGGGCAATACGCCTATGGCCGAACTCAGATCCATTATCCGCAAACCCGGCGTGCGCGTTTTCGGCAAACTCGAAGGCCAGAACCCCGGCGGCAGCGTCAAAGACCGCGCAGCCTACGGCATGATCAGGGGCGCGCTGGACAGAGGCGAGCTGAAACCCGGCATGAGGCTCATCGAGGCCACCAGCGGTAATACCGGCATCGCCCTCGCCATGATCGCCCGCCTGTTCGGCCTGGAGATCACGCTGCTCATGCCCGACAACTCCACCGCCGAGCGGGCACAGGCCATGCGCGCCTACGGCGCCGAAGTCATCCTCACGCCGGCTGATAAGGGCGGCATCGAATACTCGCGCCAGCTGGCCGACGAGATGGTGGCCGGCGGCGGCTACCTCATGCTCAACCAGTTTGCCAACGCCGACAACTGGGGCATGCACTACCGCACTACAGGCCCCGAGATATGGCGCGATACCGAAGGCAAGGTGACCCACTTCGTCTCCTCTATGGGCACTACGGGCACCATTATGGGCGCCTCCCGCTACCTCAAAGAACAAAACCCGGGGGTGCAGATCGTCGGGGTGCAACCCACCGACGGCTCCAGTATCCCCGGCATCAGGCGCTGGTCGCCCGAGTTCCTGCCAAAGATATTCGAGCCCAGCCGCGTCGACCGCACCATCGACGTATCGCAGGAAGAGGCCAAGGCCATGACGCAGCGGCTGGCCAAAGAAGAGGCTATCTTCGCCGGCATGAGCAGCGGCGGCGCCTGCGCAGCAGCCGTCAGGCTGGCGGAAGAACTGAATGAAGGGCTGGTCGTATTCATCGTCTGCGACCGGGGCGACCGGTATTTGTCGAGCGGGTTATTTGAGTAACAATTTCTTATCTTGGCATGTAATAAAATCATTGTCTTATAACGAATACACCCAAATGGCCGAAGTGACAGCTACAAAAATTGTCGTAAAAAACCATCAATCTGATGTGGATCAGAAAATAGAATATGCTAGAAGCTATTTAAAGGAGGCCTTAAACACCTATTGGAATAAAAGGGTAAAGAAGTATTCAATTGATTGGAAGATCAGGCCTGTACCTGAGGGTATTAAATTTGCAAGCCTTTCAGAGGAGGGCCTCATTCAGGCTAATGAAAAGGGAAGTTTTCTTGCATTACGAAGTGAGATAGAAGCTGGCTTTCAAATTGGCAGGCTCTATTCAAGTTTATTACCACCTTCATTCCGTTCTGAATTCGGGGTATTTTATACTCCTCCATGCTTAACCCAACGACTGTTGGATCTGGCTGAACATGCCGGAGTTCAGTGGGGACGAGACAAGATATTAGACCCTGCTTGTGGAGGTGGAGCTTTCTTAGCGCCTATCGCATTAAAAATGAAGGAATGCCTCATACAGAAAAGCCCTTCAGAAATACTTGAAATCATTTCGAAACATTTAAAGGGTTTTGAAATAGATCCTTTTTCTGCCTGGATATCGGAAGTGCTCACAGAAATCGCTTTAATTGATATTTGCGTTCAGGCTAGAAAAAGGCTTCCCTCAATAGTGGAAGTTAAAGACACTTTAGATAGTCCGGCAAATTCACAGTATGACCTGGTGATTGGCAATCCTCCTTATGGAAAAGTAAGCCTGCCCGACAAAGCTCGCCAGCGTTTCAAAGGGATTTTGTATGGGCATGCCAATCTGTATGCCCTCTTTACTGATGTTGCATTACAGTACCTAAAACCAGAAGGCGTCTTGGCTTTCGTTACGCCGACCAGCTTTCTAGCAGGCCAATACTTTAAAAATTTACGTAAACTATTACACTATGTCGCTCCGCCAATGTTCATAGATTTCATTTCGAGTAGAGATGGCGTATTTGACAGTGTATTACAAGAAACGCTTTTGGCAGTATTCTACAAGGGTCGAAATGAAAAAGAAAAAGTAGCGGTAAATTTGATTGACGTAATCGGAAGTGAAGCTTTGAAGGTTAGAAAAATTGGGCCAATTTCTCTGCCATCTTACCCCAAATCTCCATGGATGATCCCCAGGTCAAAATCCCAGGCTAATATTCTAAATCAGTTAAACGGTAATTTATGTACCCTAGCTGATTATGGCTATAAAGTAAGTACCGGGCCTTTAGTTTGGAATCGCCATAAAGAAGGTTTCAAGCCAGTTTTTACCCCTGGTTATTATCCTGTAATATGGGCTGAAGCAGTTAGTAATGCCGGAGTTTTCAGGTTCAAAGCCGATAAAACCAACCACGAACCTTTTTTTGAACCTTCGGACAAAGAAAAATGGCTAATCAGAAATGCCCCTTGCATCCTTATACAAAGAACCACTTCCAAAGAGCAAGATAACAGAATAATAGCAGCCATATTGCCTGATGAGTTCATCGAGCAGTACTCGGGAATTATCGTAGAAAATCATTTGAATATGGTAATCCCTTTAAATGGGGAGCCAGCTAAAGTAAATATGAATACGTTAAGGTTTATTTTATCGAGCAGAACAGTTGATGAGATTTTTAGATGTATAAGTGGTTCTGTAGCGGTTTCTGCTTATGAGCTGGAATCCATCCCTTTGCCTGATCCCGACACCTTGGGAGCACTTGAGAATTTAATTAATGCTAACGCATCAATCGATATGATTGAACAAGAAATAATGAATCTGTATGTCAAGCATTCCACCCCTAATTGACTTCAGAGAAATTCAGGGAAGGCTCGAATTGGTTTTTCCAGAGGGCATCCAAAACAGGAATTATCTAATAAGAGAGCTTGCTGCGAAGACCATTTTTGTAATGCTCTATACAGATGCTATTGAGGGGAAAAACCATTGGATCCGCCCTAATCAGGTCACAAGGATGACAGATGAACAAGCCGCAATATCAGATGTACAAAGCAGAAAAAGGTGGACGGAAGCTTCGTTAATCCCTTCAAGAGAAGCCATTCCTGGAAGATGGTTTGCACATGATACAAGAGAACCCATTAGAGATGAAACACTAAGGTATGGCTTTATCGAGTATGGCGCTGTGATTGTAAGGCAAGGAATTCCAACTACCAGTTCAAAACCTAGGTATTCCCTTCAGTCCGCATTTTCGAAATTATTCTCACCAGATCTTACTGGAGTTGAGCTTGAAAATGCAATTAAGCAATGGCAGAATCAACACCTTTCTCCCGAAGCCTTGGCAAGAACTCGTTTGGTTCAACGATCTATCGCTTCGTCCGATGATAAAGTCCTTGTGACATTCCCTAATCAGGAAACGAGGCGATTAAGCCCTGGCCCAAGCTCTGTTATATCAAAAGCCGTGATTGAAGTTTTTGCGAAAAAATTCCTGGCAAAACCAGGGGTGATTTGGTTAAGCGAAAGTGGAAATAAAGTTGTAGAAAGAGATGAAGGCCTTGCCCGTAGCATTGGTATATCCATTTCGTCCGAAAATATTCTTCCTGATATTATCTTGGTTGATCTAGGCCGAAAAATACCAATAATCGTTTTCGTAGAGGTAGTTGCAACGGATGGCCCCATCGATGAATTCAGAAAAAAGGAACTCGGCAAATTGGCTCAAGAGCCTGGTTTCGCTGAAGAAAACATTGCATTTGTTACTGCCTATCTTGACCGGGGAAGCCCGGCATTCCAAAAAACTTTCAAGTCTCTTGCCTGGAATTCATTTGCCTGGCTAGTGTCTGAACCCGATTCGATTATTAGTCTTTACAAATTGAAAACAACCGGAAAAGCAAATGTTTTGCTCTATGAACTACTTCAACTTAAGTAATATTGAGAGCCCTTTAGCTTATTCCTCATTCTGGTAAATTACCGGGCTAGCCTAAGCCGTCGGGCAAAATGAACAAACATGAAACATTGCTACCTCTTACTAAGCATCTCCCTGCTTATGGCAAATTGCACGGAAAAAAACACAACTGAAGAAGCGTGTAACCCCATAAATAAAACCTGGTGGAAAGAACAGGCCGTCTATCAGATCTACCCCCGCTCCTTTAAAGACTCCGATGGTGACGGCATCGGGGACCTGCAGGGCATTATTTCCAAACTGGATTACCTCGACACCCTGGGGATAGATATCGTCTGGCTGAGCCCGCACTTCGACTCGCCCAATGCCGATAACGGTTATGACATACGCGACTACCGCAAGGTCATGAAAGAGTTTGGCACCATGGAGGATTTCGGCCAGATGTTAAACGGCCTCCACGAAAGGGGCATCAAGCTGATCATCGACCTGGTCGTCAACCATACGAGCGATGAACACGAATGGTTCCAGCAGAGCATGTCTTCCAAAGACAACCCCTACCGGGACTACTACATCTGGCGCCCTGGAAAGAACGGCGGCCCGCCGAACAACTGGCCTTCCTTCTTCGGCGGCTCTGCCTGGGAAAAAGCAGGGCCCGACGGAGAGTACTACCTCCACTATTTTGCCAAAAAACAACCGGACCTGAACTGGGAGAACCCCAAAGTCAGAGCGGAAGTGTACGGCCTGATGAAATTCTGGCTGGACAAAGGGGCCGACGGCTTCCGGATGGACGTCATCCCCCTGATCTCAAAACATCTGGACTTCCCGGATATGGATGCGGAAATGCTGAAACACCCGGAGCAATTGTACGCCTCCGGCCCCCGGCTCCACGAGTTCATCCAGGAAATGAATGCGGAAGTGCTGTCCAAATACGATGTCATGACCGTCGGCGAAGCCTTCGGCGTAAGCCCTGAACTGACCCAAAGGCTGACGGACGAAAGGCGGAATGAGATCAACCTCGTCTTTCTGTTCGACGTCGCTCGCATCGGCCGGGAAGGCTGGCTGCAGCACGACTGGGCACTGAAGGAATTGAAAGGCCTGTTCACCATGCAGAGCGCGCTGGACAACTTC
This sequence comes from Lewinellaceae bacterium, assembly GCA_020636255.1. Lineage (GTDB taxonomy): Bacteria > Bacteroidota > Bacteroidia > Chitinophagales > Saprospiraceae > JACJYE01. Next base: position 31,680 of record JACJYE010000011.1, on the reverse strand, counting down.
CACTGGCCGGCCGTTTTTCTAAACAACCACGACAACCCGAGGAGCGTCAGCAAGTTCGGCAACGATGCTGAATACCGGGTGCCTTCAGCTAAATTGCTGGCCATGCTGATCCTCACGCAACGGGGCACGCCTTTCCTCTACCAGGGCGAAGAGATCGGCATGACAAACTACCCGTTCCACTCGTTCGATGAGTTTGACGATGTAGAGATCAGGGGCAATTACGCTCAAATACTGGCCAGCGGCGTCAGCGAAGAAGCCTACCTCCGCGAACTCAACAAATCATCGCGCGACCACGCCCGCACGCCCATGCAATGGTCTGACGACAACCAGGCCGGCTTCACATCCGGTGATAAAAGCTGGCTGGCCGTCAACCCGAACTACCGGGAAGTCAACGCGAAGAACGAATTGGCAGGCCCTAACTCAATCTTTCACTTCTACCGCCAACTGCTGGAGATCCGCAAAGGGAACGAGGACCTGATCTACGGCGATTACTTCGACATCGCGCCCGACAACCCCCAGGTTTTCGCTTACACCCGAACCGGCACGAAGGCCACCTACCTGGTGATCCTGAACATGTCGGACAACCGTACAACCTTCGAGCCCGGCCCGGCCTACGAAAACTACGAGCTTGTCTTATCCAACCTGGAAGCGGAAAGCGGAAAGCCGGGCGCCGCATCCCTGGAACTGAGGCCGTGGGAGGCGAGGTTGTATCGGGGGAATAATTCAGTAAGATAAAAGGAATGTATGGCGCTCCTGGCTTTGCTGCCAATTTCCTCTCCCTGCCGCCACCATCTCACCAAAACCACGACACCCCCAGCTGCAGCGAGCGCGTCCTAAAATAATACACCCCCAGGATGCCCGTCTCCTCATCGCGGAAGCTGCCCTCCCCTACCCGCACCTGGCCTACCAGATAGTGCAGGCTGGCGTGCATGCTGTCAGAGATGTGGAAAGTAGCGCCGGCCAGCCAGCTGAAATCCGCCCGTTCCATAAAGCGCGACTCATCGGGGCTGATGAGCAGGTAGCCGCCCTCCAGGCCCAGGTCGAACGACCAGCGCTCGATGGGGATCAGGCGCAGGAAAACGGGCAGGTTGAGGTATTGCAGCCTCGACGATTCCGCTTCGGTACCGGGATCACTCACCCCCGCCAGGGCCCAGCGGCCGCCTTTCTGGGCGAACAGCAGCTCTGCATTCAGCGCCAGATGCCGGTTGATAGGCTGCTCCAGCACTAGCCCGGCCTGAAAACCATAGATCTGGCTGACGTTGATATCGCCGTAGTGGCTCGGTATCCGCGTCATGCGAAAGTGGGAAATATTGGGCCCTGCTTTCAGGCCAAAACTGGCCTGTGCTGATAAATTACCTGCGCAGGTGAAGAGCATCAAACAACACGAGAGGTAACGCAATATGGGCATGCCGGATATGATTGGGATCACCTAAGAGCTTACTCTTTCCCAACGGAATTACCCTTGCCAAATTTCGCGGCCAGGCAGCCTTAACAGAAATTCAAAAAAGGCAGGCCAATCAAAGGTTATGCTGCCTTACTGAGGGCTTTTTTTCCTGCCGAAACGCTTCTTAAAGCGCAACCGCTGCCGGTAGGGGAAAACGTCAAAGATCTCGCCTTTGCGCAAGCGCTCCTGCACATCGCGCCAGAATTTGACATCGTAGAGGTCCTTGTGCAGGCGGTAAAAGATATCCCGGATATCCTGCCGGCCGATGAGGAAACGGGGGAACTCCTCCGGAAAGACATCGTCGGGGCCGACAGAGTAGAACGGTTCGGAGGAAAGCTCTTCGTCATAGTCCCGAGGCTCGGGAATGCGGCGGAAGTTGTAGTCGGTCAGAAAGCCGATCTCGTCATAATCGTAGAAAACGACGCGCTTGAGGCGGGTGACGCCAAAATTCTTCAGCAGCATATCGCCGGGGAAGATGTTCACGGCCGCCAGTTGTTTAATAGCCTTGCCGTATTCGTTGATCACCTCCTCGGCCTCTTCCGGGGCCGCCTTTTCAAGGTAGAGGTTCAACGGTATCATTTTTTTCTCAATATACAGGTGTTTGATCTCCACAACATTGTCGGTGATAACAACCTTGGAAGGGCATTCCTTGATCAGCTCGTCGACCAGCTCCCGGGAAAAGCGGTTACGGGGCAGGACGAAGTTCTCGAACATGTGGCTATCGGCCATGCGCCCCACCCGGTCGTGGAAAAAAACGAGCTCGTACTTGTTCTTGACCTCCTGCTCCGTCACCTTTTTCGGCGCGGGGAAATGGTCCTTGATCACCTTAAAGACCATGTTGTAGGAAGGCAGCGTAAACACCAGCATGACCATGCCCTTGATGCCGGGAGCGATGACGAAATCGTCGAGCGACCGGCCTATATGCCGAAGGAAGTCCCGGTAGAGCACTGTTTTACCATGCTTTTCAAAGCCGATGCAGTTGTACAGCTCCCCGAGGTTTTTGCTGGGCAATATAGAATTTAAAAAATCGACCATCTCGCTGACGATGTCCACGTCTACCAGAAAATAGGAGCGGTTGTAGCTGAATATGGAGCTCACATCGTTGTATTCCAGCAGCAGGGCATCCACGTAAATGCCTTGCTCTTCGTGCAGGAGCGGCAATATGAAAGGGTAAACGCGTTCTTCGATATACAGCCTGCCTACGATATAGGCGCCCTTGTTGCGGAAAAAGATGGACTTGAGCATTTCGAGCCGCGAGTTGCGGGGCAGGTGCCCGCTGGGCAGCAGCTTCTGGTTGAGCGCCTCCGCAATGTACTGTATATCCCGCTCCTGGTCTTCCCAGGGTGCGTCGAAGGCATAAAAAGAAAGGAGCTGCCGGACGACGCTCTCCAGGGGCTGGACGAGAAAGAAGGTCTGAAAAATAGGGATGGTGGAACGAAACTCCCGATACGACCCCGTGGCGTGTACGAACATCAGTTCTTCATCCACACTCAGCCCTTTATGGGCATGCCGGAAGACGGAATTATAAAAGGTCTCCGCAATGTTGCGGGTATTGAAGTTCATGATCTCCTCCAGGTACATCTCCTTGATACGCTTCCAGGTATGGCGGTCGTGGGCCTTATCGCCCAATATGGCCCGCACCTTTTCCGTGGTTGCGCCCACCTGGTCGCGGTACAACGTCAGCCGCTCCCGGGCATCGGCCTGCACGCCATGCCAGTCGCGGTGCTCAAACCGGATAGGCGCGCGTTTGGTGATGCGCTTGTACTGGTGGTAGTACTTCACGTAGGCGCTCAATATGAAGTGCGCAGCATCGTATGGCAGGAGTTTTTCGAACATCTTTTAGCTGATATATCCGGTGCGTTCCAGAAAATATGAAGGTTCCCGCTAAGAGCTTGTTTCCCGGCCCCGCTACCCCACGATGATCCGCTCCAGCACATCGCCGACCAGGTAGGCGACGCCGGCAGCGATGAGGCCCAGTACCAGTGTTTCCAGGATCGCTTTCCAATGGGGCGTCTTGGTAACGTAGGCCTTCAGCCAGCCTATGGCGATAAACGCCAGGGCCGTGAACAGGCAGGTGGCCACAAAGGGGTCGCCGCCAAAGCCGAACGCGAAATCCCATAGGTATAACGACAAAGGAACAAAGCCCACCACGAGAAAGGCCAGATAAGTAACCGCTCCGATCATGAGCGGCGACTGCTCCTCTTTGATCATAGCCAGTTCTTCTTTCATCATCACATCCACCCAGCGGTCCCGGTCGGCGGTGATCACGTCCACGACCTGTTCCAGGAGCTCCCCTTTGAAGCCCTTATTCCGGTATATTTCCCGTATTTCTTCGCGCTCCGTCTCCGGGATGTTGTCCACCTCCCAGTATTCTATACGGCGGTGCTTTTCAAAATTGTCGTGCTGGGACTTGGCCGACAGGTAAGCGCCGACGGACATAGAAAAGCCGTCGGCCAGCAGGTTGGCGAACCCCAGTATCAGGATAACAGAACTATCGAGGCTGGCGCCGACAGCGCCGGCTACAACGGCAAAGGTGGTAACGCTGCCGTCGATACCGCCGTAGACGAACTCACCGAGATGGGCCTGGTAACGGCTCAAAAAAGAAGTGTCGCCGTGTAATCTGGCTTCTTTGTGGTCCATTATTCATGTTCGTGTTCGTGTTCGGCTGCTTCGCCTTCCACTTCCGGTAAAGCATCAGAAGCGCTTTCCCTTACCCGGCCGGAGATATCCTGCGATGTCGACAAGGCCATAAACCACTCGGCCAGCCGGGTGCGCTGTTCGTTGGTGAGCCGTGCTTCGGGGTGCATGGGCGTGTAAGTGGACAGCGGCATCTCGCCTTTCTTCACTTCTTCGGCACATTCTTCGGCCTTGTGCGCCTGCTTCTTCGGTGCATAGGTGCCCCATACCGAAAAGTTCAGGTGGCGCCGCCCTTCCTCGATATGGTTGGCGATCCACCAGGAAACGGGCGCCACATTGGTATACCATGGAAAGGCCGTCTCGTGAGAATGGCAGTCGTAACAGGCATCTTTCAGTATTTTCGACACATCGGCGGGCGGGGCTACCAGAGCTATGAATTCCTGGCTCGCATCAACTGGCGGGTTCGTTTTATCGATGCGGAAAAACTGAATGATAACCAGCACGGCCAGCAGGCCCAGAAGAAAACGCTTCGTGATCTTAGACATGTTATGAACGTTTTTTAGTAACAATCTAGCACTCCTTTGCTACATGGGCTGATACGCGGGCATCGCTCCATGAATATAGTATTCATTCCTCTTTCGCGGGCCAGAGGGCCGCGTTCCGGCAACAAGGATGCTAAGTTAGAGAATTATTCTATCCTATTACCTTCTACCGCTCAGAAGTTCCAGGCTGAGCTTCAGCAGGTGGTACCTGTGGAGCGCTTCAATGTACTGCTCGCGGCTCCCCATGGCCTGTTCCAGTATCGTCAGGTAATCCTGGTACTCGATAGCACCCTGTGAATAGGCCCTTCTGGAGGCTTCGATCTGTTCATTGGCCAGAGGTAACATTTCCTTGTTGAGGTATTCGAGGGTTGACTGTTCGCGCTGCAGGCTGGTGATGAGGCGGCGGCGTTCATTTTCCAGGCCCCTGCGCACTGCGTCCAGTTCACTCTGGCGGATATCCACTTCTACCTGAGCCGCTTCGATACGGGCTTTGATGGCCTTCTGCCCCAGGGGTACGTTCAGCCCCAGTTGGTAACCGTAAAAAGGCGAATCGCCATCCACCATTTGCAATTGAGCGCCAGTGCGGATCTGCGGCAAAAGCCGGGCCTGCTCAACGGGAATGCGCGCTTCTGCCACTCTTGCCTGCTGCTGCTGATACAACAACAGGGGGTGCCCGCCATTGACGTACCAGTTGGAAAAACCGGTGGGTGCCGGCAGGCGGCGTTCCGCCACATCGTAAAGGGTATCGGAATACATCCAGTTGTTAAAAATGGCCAGGACGACTTCTGCATCCTGGTTGGCCTGTTGCTGTTTCAAGGCCGCCTCTTTCTGTTTGCCCAGGGCCGACAGTACAGGGATTTTACCCGTTTCGCCCAGGTCGAAGCGCAATTGCGCCAGCTCCACCAACTCCGTATACAACTCCAGTTGTTGTCGGGCTATTTCCTGTTGCTCGCGGGCGTAGAGTATCTCATAGTAGGCAACAGACACCTGCCGTCTCAGTTCCTGCTGGTCCAGCTCCAGCCGGGCATTGCCCAACTGGGCTGCCTGCTTCAGGTATTGCTCCTGCCGGCCTTTGGAACCCGGCCAGTTGAAATTCTGGGCCAGCGCGATCGCGTAGATGCCTTTGGTGGATTGAATATCGGCCTCATCGCCGGAGATATAAATGCCCGTCAGGGGCCGGCTCGCCGCCGACCCGATCAGCGCCTGCTGTTGCTCGATGAATTTCAGGTCGCGCTTCAATAAAGGATAGTTCCGCTCCGCCACCTGGAGCGCCTGGCCCAAGGTGAGCGTAACGGCCTGCGCCCATTGCACTGCCGGCATCGAGAGAAAGGCCACGGCCATAAGCCCTGAAAGGAGGCCAGGCTTCAGCCCTGCCTTCCACTGCGCTATTGTATTATCCATGCTCTTTGCTTTTCATAAGACTGAAATATAAAGAGCTTTGCGCAAGTGGATAGCACGAGCGCCTGTAAATTTCCTGCGCCTCCCTGGCTCCGCTTAGGCTTACGCCTTATTTGCTCTTAGCTTTACAGCCTTTTCCCTGGCCTTTGCCGCCCTGGCAGCCAGCGCCTTTGCCATGCTCAGCGGCCGCCGCTTTCTGGCAGCATCCTTTACCCGCGCCTTGCTCCTGACACCCCTGGCCTTTACCTCTGCCTTGCCCTTTCACCTGGGCTGTTCCGGCAATAACGGCATCGAAATCTTCCTGCGGCAGGACAGTAGGCCGGTAGCTTACGCCTTCCGTTGCCAGGTTGCGGTTAAACGCCCGCAGGTGGTTGGCCGAAGCGTTCAACAGCTGGGTAAAGGTAGCCCGTACCTCTTCGTTGCCGGTTGCTTCAATACCCGCGCTGAGATCGCGATAGTTGGTCTCTTCCAGAACGCCGCCTACCTGCAATGCTGCGGCCAGAGATTGATTGCCGGAAGTGATGAATGCATCGTACATGGCCTGTAGTTCTTCATTCATGAACCGGCCCGCATCGTTCTTTTCGATGGCATCGGGCACTTTCACGCCTATGCTCCGCGCCAGAGCGAGCATGCGTTCGTAATGCCGTCCTTCTGCTTCGGATATGTGGTTGAAAATGGTGGCGCCCCACTTCGCTTCAAATGCATCATACACGTCCCGCGCCATTTTTTCTTCTTCGATCATATATAGCGCCGTCTTTTCATCAGCAGCGGCCAGATCCTGGGCTATGAGGCCTTGTGCAAAAAGGCAGTTCAGGAACAGCAGAGCAAGCAGCATTTTTTTCATGATGATTAATTTTAGTTCATGCATAAAATTTCCTTTTCCCGAACCGGCAGGCATGGCCGGCATCAGGCAGGCCCCTAAAATACACAGGACAAATCCCCGTATCAATAACCCAGGTCACAGCAGCAGGTGATTTTTGTCACCTTGTCTCCCCCATCTCCTTGTCTGCCCATCACTTTGCCACTTCCAGCACCACCTGTTCTCCATTGGCCACCACCTGGTCGTAGCGGCCCACCGCTTCGGGGGTGGTTTCCAATCCATTCAGTTTCCAGCTTCGGTACTGCCCCCTGGGGAAGGACAGCACCAGCTGCCAGTCGCCTTTTGACTGGCCTACTGACAGCTTTACTACGTCGCCCTGCCGGTTGTAGTGTATACTCAGCTGGTTGGCGCCTACGATGAGGTTTTCGAGCGCGGCCTGCTCCCAGCCGGAGGGCATCTGTGGGCTGATCTGCACTTTTCGCTGAGGAGCGTGCGGCGTGACCCCGAAGAACTGCCGGGCCACGGGAACATAGAGGCTGTAAACCGTCCAGGCCTGTGTCATCATGCCGAAGTCGGGCGACACCTCGTACATGGATCCCGGCAGTGCAAAGCTGAACGAGCGCACCAGCCGCTGCAGGTAACCCAGCGCCTCATCCGGCCGGCCGTAGTTGTTCTCGGCAATGGCCTGCACACCGGTAGGCAGGGTCATAACAGCGCCCACATAAGAGAAGGTTTTTTTGCCTGCGGCAAATGACCCTTCATCATTACCCGCACTTTCATCGCGGTCGATACCGGTGACGAACAGGCCGAAGGGGCTGGAAAAACGGCTGCCGGTTTGCAGGGCGGCAAGGGCCTTTTCGGGAGCGGCCACACCGGTTTCCATAGGTGTGTTCACCACCCAGTTGTGGTACAGCACGAAGCCTCGTTTCTGATCGGGCGGATAGCCTTCAATGCGGGCCCGGGTGGCTTTCAGCTCTTCTACGGCCCAGGGCTTGCCTAGCGTATCTGCTCTGACGATGGCATCGCCAATGAGGTGCATAGCCTGCCGGGTAGTACCGATAAAGTCGGCATAGGAATTGAACTCCGGAACCCAGAAATCGGTATTGATGCGTTCGCGTAACCGATCTGCCACCTGCTGGTAGGCAGTGGCTTGTTCGGCATCGGCCATTTCGGTGGCCATAAGTGCGGCATCGGCAAAGGCCTTTTGGGTATACACCGCCACATCGATCATTTCGCTGTTCAGCCCGTGGATCTCCATCATGCCGAAGCCATCGGGGCATAGGTTGCCGTCGGCGTCGTTATCCTCCAGTAGCCAGGCCAGCCCTTTTTTGACGACAGGGTACATTTTTTCCAGGAAAGGCCTGTCGCCCGTCCACTGATAGGCCGTCCAAACCATGGAGGCGAAATGTGGTGTCTCATTAATATTGCCGGGATTGAAAACGGCCCCGTTGGTAGAAACTTCGTGGATGATGCGGCCGTTGCCATTGGTTTTTTCCGACAACTGTTGCAACAGCTCCAGGGTGCTGAACGCGATATCGGTGCGCCCGCTGGCCAACACGCCCTGCAGGGCATAGGTATTGTCGCAACCGAACCACCAGGGGTAATCGGGCAAACCCGCCGACAGGCCCCGCCCCTGTTCCGGCACGTCGCGGATCAGCCAGTCGGTATTGTATTTCACCCATTCCAGCGCCTGCTGCAGGCTGCTATCGGGTATGCTCAGCTTCGCCACCTGTGCAATAGCGGCGTAACGTTCCTTTTTGTCTTCCAGCATCTGCCGGGCATTCTGCTGAACGGCCTGCAGGGTTTCCCGGGCTGCCTCCAGGGAGGTATAAGACCCGGCAATGACGATGGGCAGCGTGGCCGTACCTCCTGGCGGCAGGGCCAGTGTGTACGTCAAGGCGGCATTCACGCCTTTGCCCAGGCGTTCAAAATCACAGGCCTGGCTTCCGATATCATGGGCTTCAGGGGCAGTAACGGCTCCCCAAAGTACGTACCAGTCGTTGAGGCTGTCTTTGGCCGCCAGGGCCTGGGCTGTTTCCTCCCACCAGGCATAGTCGCCGCCATCTTCCATACCGGTACGCTCGCCCAGCCATACCGGCCTCAAGTCTACCATGGCGTTGAATACGAAGGAAAACTGCTGCGCTTTTTCGCTTTCGTTCACAAATGTATATTCCACCACCACTGCCTCCTGACCGTCGGGCACAAACTGGAAACGCTCGACGGATATCCCTGTAGGGGTATCGCCGTATATGTGTTTATTGGCAAAAGGGTAATTGACAAAGCGCTCCGCCGCCTGCAGGCAATGGGTTTGGCCATCCTGCACCAGGGCTGCTGCAAAGCCGTCCATCAGTTTGATGGGATGATCCCAGATGCCTCCCATCTCCCCGGCAACATGCCACCCCAGATCGGGAAACTGCCCGTCCTGATGGCCTATCATATAAAGCCTGTCGCCGGCCGTCACGTATGGCGATCGCAGGTATTCCTCCCGCCCTTCGATGGCGGGGGCATTGGAGGCGATATCCTTAAGGGGGCCGGATACGGGCTCGGGCCGCTGGCAAGATATCAGCAACAAGCAGAACAGAAGGGCTGTGTAGTGCAGTTTCATACTTCGGGTTTGGAGTTGTGCTAAAATAAACATGGAAGGAAAATAAGGGATTTTTCTTTCACCCCGTACCTCCAACTTTCCAGTTGGAGTAGAACACCCTGCCCCGTACCTCCAACTTTCCAGTTGGAGTAGAACACCCTGCCCCGTACCTCCAACTTTTAGTTGGAGTAGCCTACCCAGGAAGTTACCCCCTGGGCTTTATTTTTCTTCTCCGGCCGGAAGGCCGGAGGTACGGGTTCTTCTCCGGCCGGAAGGCCGGAGGTACGGGGCAGGAGGTACGGGTCATACCAACCTGCGCACCCGCGTCTCCGCTGTCAGTTTCAGCCCTTCATCCAGGTTCAGCAGGTTGAGCCCCGGCCTTTTTCCCACTTCGATGCTGCCCAGCTCTTCTTCAAAGCCCAGAGCTTCAGCGCCGTTGAGCGTTGCCCAGCGAAGGAGGGTATCGAAGTGGATGTACGACTGGTAGCGGGCGATGGTTTTCATTTCCTCCAATACCGACAACTGCCAGTTGGAGGTCAGGCTGTCGGTGCCGATGGTCATTCTGGCATTGTTGTCGATGAAGTAGTTGTAATGAGGCAGGCGGTTTTCGATATAGAGGTTGGCATTGGCGCAGGTCGCCCAGTACACCTTGTCGCTCCAGGTTTGAGCGGCCTGGATATCGGCAGGCGTAGTCATAGTGTTATGGACGAAGAGGGTGCGGTGCGAAGGGCCCATTTGCTGCAGGGCATAGTAGATGGATGCCTGGCCCGTCGGGCGGAAATGATCCATGGAAAAACCGAATGACCGGAAGAAATCCATAAACCCACCCTTTCCGGTGCGGAAAAACTCGTCCTCATGTGCCGTTTCCTGGTTGTGGATGCTGACAGTAGCCCCGGCTTCGTTCATCGCATTGATCCGCTGGAACAGGCCCGGCGACACGGTGTAAGGGGCGTGGGGCACGCAACTTTTGCGGTTGCCGTGCGTGCTGCTCTGGCCATCGTACACCGCTTTGTACTGCCCGAACACCTGCTCTGTCATCGTTTCCTGCATAAAGTCGAACATCTCCACAAAAGTGTAATAATGAATGGGGCTTTTCTCTTTCTGCGCAGCCGTATCCAGCTTGTTGGAAATGTCGCCTACCGCTACGATGCCGCCTTCATACATCTCGCGGTCGGCCTTTTCGATGGCATCCTGGATCTCTTCCATGGAGATATCGCGGAAATTGACCACCGTTTTCAGGAACGGCAGCAGGCCGGTACCCGTAGGCGCCATACCTTTCATGTGGGAAAGCTCAAGGTGGCAGTGGGTATTGATGAAACCCGGCACGATAATACCGGTATACGTTTCGAGGCTCGCTGGGTCGTAGTCCTCCCGCTGCCCGAGGGCCAGCACCTTGCCCTGGTCATCGACAATGACAACACCCTTGCGGATGGGGTGCGAAGCGACGGGAAAGATGTAGTCGGCTGTAAATTTGCGCATTGGTATCCGTTTTAAACTGGGCAAATATAAGGAATGGCTCTCAAGCGCTCTTTTTTTTGGAAAAATACCAATTGCCGCGCAAACTTTGGATATTTGTGCTTAGAGCTTGTAACCCGCAACCCAAAGCCACCATGCGCATCCTTCTGGCCGTTATTATGATCATTCCATTCGCAGCTGCCGGGCAAATCGATTCCCTGCTTCAGCCGCCGGAGGCCACACAGCAGCTTATTGAGGATTTTCTGCAAAATACCGATAGCGAAGGCGAATTTGACTACAACACCATCTTCGAAAACCTCGAGTACTACCTCGAACGCCCGCTCAACCTGAACGAAGCCAGCCAGGAAGAGCTGGAAAGCCTGGGCTTGCTGTCCGACATTCAGGTGCTGGGGCTGCTCAATTACAGGCAGGTTGCCGGCGACCTGATCTCCATTTACGAATTGCAGGCCATCCCGAGTTTCGACCTGCTTACCATCCGCCGCATCCTGCCCTATGTGTCAGTTGGCGGCGGCATCGACGACTATCAGTTGCCTATAGGACAAATGCTGCGCGAGGGGCGCAACGAACTGTACCTCCGCTGGTCGCGCTACCTGGAGGAACAGAAAGGTTACAGCCCACTGGAAGAAGGGCAAAGCGGTTCGCGTTATCTCGGCAGCCCCAACCAGTTTTACCTCCGTTACAAACACAGCTTCAGCAATAAGCTCAGCTATGGTTTTACTGCCGAGAAGGACCGGGGCGAGGAATTTTTTACCGGCAGCAACCGGCAGGGGTTCGACTTTTATTCTGCGCACATCTTCCTCAAAGATTACAACCGCACGATCAGGGCACTTGCCATCGGCGATTATGCCGTCAGCTTTGGCCAGGGGCTTATCCTCTATTCCGGTTTTGGCGCCGGCAAGAGCTCGTTTGTGATGAACATCAAGAGGACGGGGCAGGCCCTAAGGCCATACAGCTCGGTCAACGAGATCAATTTCCAGCGCGGTGCCGCCGCTACCCTCGCTTTCGGGCAGCACCTTGAACTCACAGCCCTGGCATCCTACCGCAAACGAGACGCCAGCATCCTCGAACCCGACACCACCGGCCTGGACCAGGATATCCGCCAGATCAGCAGCCTCGACCTCGATGGCCTGCACCGCACCCCCACCGAGATCGCCGGGGAAAACACCATCGGGCAGACGACTTTCGGAGCGCGCCTGCGCTGGAAAGGGCGGCGGGGGCATATCGCCTTTAATGCACTTCACGAACAGATCGACGCCGATCTCGTTCCCCGGCCACAGCCGTACAACCTGTTCTATTTCAACGGCAACCGCCTGTTCAACGCCAGCGTTGATTATTCCGTAGTCTACCAGAACTACAACTTCTTCGGCGAAACGGCCGTGAGCGATAACGGCGCCGTAGCCACCCTCAACGGCCTGCTCATGGGCCTCGACCGGTCGGTAGACCTGGCCGTGCTCGTCCGGCATTTCCCAAGAGACTACCAGGCCCTCAACCCCAACCCTTTCGCCGAAACTTCGGGGGCACGCAATGAAACCGGCGTATACCTGGGCCTGGAGGTGCGCCCGCACGCCCACTGGAAACTCAGCACCTACTTCGACGCCTGGCAGCACCCGTGGCTGCGCTTCAATACCGATGCCCCAAGCCGGGGGTACGAATACCGGGCACGCCTCACCTACTACCTCAAGCGCAACCTGGAGGCCTACGTGGAGGTGCGCGACGAAGTGAAGGAACAGAATATCGACAAGGCTGAAGGCAAGAACAATTTCACCCTGCCCAACCGCATCTTCCAAACCCGCCTGCACCTGTCCAAAAAAGTCTCCAAAGCCCTGGAATTGCGCAGCCGCATCGACTTCGGTTTTTCGGACAACGATATCAACGCCACTCAACGGGGCTTCGTCATCTATCAGGATGTGCTGTTCAAACCCATTGGCTTCCCCCTCTCTTTCACTACCCGCCTCGCACTATTCGACACCGACGGGTTCCAGGCACGTTACTACTCGTACGAGAACGCGCTGCTCTACGCCTTCTCCATCCCCGCTTACTACAATAAGGGCACCAGGTTCTATTTCAACCTCCGCTACCGCGGCATCCGAAACCTGACGATTGAAGCCCGATTCGCCCAAACCTACTGGCGCAATCAGAACTCCTTCGGCAGCGGCACAGAGGAGATCAACGGCCCGGCGAGAACAGAGGTGGGGGCACAGGTGAAGTATGTGTTTTAGCGCTTGGTTGGAGGCAGGGATAAACACCTTGCCTCCAAATAAGCGCTAACGCCCCTGCGGTGGCGTTTCTCCAGGAAGCAGGGGATGGTCGAGGCGGAGGATGCTGTCGCGCAGGAAGCTGTCCTGGAGCAGGCTGTCGCGCAGCAGTTCTTCCGGAGAGGGGATGCGCATGGGGCACCAAAGGCGGCGCTCCTGTTCCGGCGGCAGGGGTGCGAACGCCCCGCCCTGCCAGGCAGCCAGGGCAGGGTCGTCAAGCAGTTTGCGCAGGAATATTGCGCAGACCGGCAGCGCCGTAGCGGCGCCCTGCCCGTACTCGAAATTGCGGAAGCGGACCAGGGGCGAGTCGCCACCGACCCAGGCGCCGGCCACGAGTTTGGGCATGTAACCGATAAACCAGCCGTCGGCGTGGTTTTGAGAGGTGCCCGTTTTGCCGGCCAGCGGCACATTAAACAAACCGTAACGCCAGCGCAGCCTGCTGGCCGTACCCATGGTCGCTACAGATTCCAGCATGTGGGTCATCAGGGCGGCATCCTCCGCGCTGACGGCCTGGGCGTCGGCCCGGGGCTTAAACTCCGCCAGCACTTTGCCATTATGGTCCTCGATGCGGCTGATGACGATAGGGCGTACCCGCTGGCCCTCGCTGGCCAGCGCGGCAAACACCGAGACCATATCCTGCAGGGTCACTTCCGCCGTGCCCAATGCGATAGACGGCTCCTGCGGGATCTCGGTAGTGATGCCCATCTGGTGGGCCAGCTCAATGGCCGGATCTACGCCCATACGCATGATCAGCGCCACGGAAACGGTGTTGACGGAGTTGGTAAGCGCGCCTTCCAGAGAATAGGAGCCCCCGTAAATGCCATCGGCATTTTGGGGTATCCAGTCGTCTTCATCTTTCCCGTCGGGCGAAAAATGGGGCTCGGGGTCATCGCGGCGCCAATCCTTTACCGCCCACTCGCCCTTGGCATATTCGTGATAAACGATGAGGTTGTTGGGGATCTGCTCACAGGGGTCGATCCCACTGCGCAGCGCCTGGGTATAGATCACAGGCTTGAACACGGAGCCGGCCTGGCGGCGCGACAGGACGTGGTCGTACTGGAAAAAGCTGAAATCAATACCGCCGATCCACGCGCGCACATAACCCGTATATGGCTCCATGGCCAGAAAGCCTGCCTGCAGCAGGCCCAGCTGATGCAAGAGGCTGTCCTTGGGGCTCATCCACACCTTTTTCGGGCCGTCCCAGGTAAAGACCACCAGGGAATCAGGCTGCTCAAAGGCCCGCAGGATCTGCTCTTCCGAGAAACCCTTTTTTTTGAGGTGCTGGTATCGCAGCGATTGTTGCATAGCGCGCTCCATGACCCGCACATCGGCCCAGGGCATGGTGCGCCCTTTCCAATGCTCGTCAAACTTCGCCTGCATGTCCGACAGGTGTTCGCGGGCGGCATCTTCGGCAAGGCGCTGCATGCCGCCATGCAGGGTGGTATATACCTTCAGGCCGTCGGTATACAGGTTATAAGGCTCCCCGTCGGGTTTGCGGATATCGGCCAGGATGCGGTCCAGCTCCTTGTTGACATAGGCCAGGAAATAGGGCGCAATATCTTCGGTACCTATCACGGGATTGTAGTCCAGCTCGAGCGGCAGTTGCTGCAGGGAATCGGACAGCCCCGCCTCCAGGTAACCGTTGCGCTCCATCTGTGCGATGACGACGTTGCGGCGTTTCAGGGCCCGTTCGGGGTATTCAGTAGGGTCGTAGTACGTTGTGGCGCGCAGGGTTCCTATCAATGTTGCCCCCTGTTCTATTTTCAGCTCCGCCGGAGGCCTGTTGAAAAAACGCCGGGACGCCACGTCGATGCCATAGACGTTTTCCGGAAAGGACACCGTATTGAGGTATAGGGTGAGCAGCTCCTCTTTGCTGTGCGCCCGCTCCAGCCGGCGTGCGATGGCCACTTCTCTGATTTTGTTGACCGGCAGCGAAAGGATGGCATAGTCGCGGCGGGGAAAAAGGTTCTTCGCCAGTTGCTGGCTGATGGTGCTGCCGCCTCCCCCGGATTCGTCGCCACGCAGGATGGTGCGCACCAGTACGCGGGCCCAGCTACGGTAATCGACGCCATGGTGCTCGAAAAAGCGCTCGTCTTCTGTGGCCACCAGCGCGTCAAAGAGGTGCTGGGGGATCTCTTCGTAAGATACGACCGTGCGGTATTGGTTGTAGTAACGCCCCAGCAGAAGGCTGTCGGCGGAATAGATATCAGAAGCGATCTGGGTGCGCACTTCTCTGAGCTCCCTGACCGAAGGCACTGAAAGGAGTATGGCCAGCCAGCCGATCAAAAGAAAAAGAACTACGGAGCCTGCGCCTATCCCACCCCATTTCACAACGCGGGATACGCGTGGCCAGCGTTCGGCAAAACGCTTCCATCTCGCATGAAGCGCATCGGCACGCTTTTTGAGCGCCTCCGGCAGGACTATCTTCAACATTACAGGCCTTTGATCTTGAGTAACGCTGGGGACGCCTCCACCACTTCGAATGCCATGGCCGAAGGTTCTCCCTGAGCAAAAGTGACTTTCACGATATTTCCGCTTTCCATTACCCACGCTCCTTTTCGGCTGAGCGTGCCGTCGGTAGGTGCGATGCCGTAGTGGATGAATTCACCGCCGGCCTTTATTTCAAAGCCTTCCCGCCCGCGGGAAGGAGGAAAGTTATAATCGTGGGGCCGAAAAACCCGCACATCAGGCGTGTCTTCCTCATGGGAATGTACCCAGGCGCCGTACAATACATCGGGTACGGACTGCTGTTGTTTTGGGCAACCCGCCAGCAAAGGCAGGAATAAAAAAATAAACAGGTAGGTTTTCATGACGAAGCGTTTTAAAGCATATTTTAAATATCAGGCGGCCTTCAAACAAGCTCTTACGGCCAAAGGCTTCACAATAATGCACTTTTACCGCTTTTTTTAAAAAAATTCTTTCAGCAGTATTCGCGGCCTTTCAATCCTCTATGAGCTGCATCACCAGGCCGTTCTTCATCCGGGGCTCAAACCAGGTCGACTTAGGCGGAAGCGCCCTTGCGTTGTCCGCCATCAGGATGACCTCCTCCAACTGGATGGGATAAAGGCAGAACGCCACACATTCTGTGCAGCCCTCCACGTGCATGCACAGGCCATCCAACCCTTTGGGGCCCTCCACATAACTGAGGCGTGAGCAGGAGCGGACATCAGTAAGGCCCAGAATTTTTTGCAGGACAACTTCGTTGAGCAGGCTGGCATCGAGCACTGCCGGTTCATGAGCGTGCAGCTGCAGCAGAGCCGGTTTCCAGCACAGCCGGTACCATTTTTTATCCAGCAGCATGGACAGCTCGTGTTTGTGGGCGGGCTTTTCGGGTTTGGCCATTACTTCCACCTCGCAATACTCGGAGAGCGCTACCAGTAAGGAGCCCGGTGTGTGGCCGTTCAGCCCTTCCACTACCCTGTTGAAGGCCAGGATCTCAATATCTGAAGAAGGGAAAAAAGCACAGAACAACTGGCTGAAACTTTCCGGCAACTTGCCCTGCATGGCCAGCGCATGCATTCTGGCCGCCGAGGCCGTCCGATGATGGCCATCTGCGATATATGCAGTAGGGACATAGGCCTCGAAAAGGCGCTGGGCTTCTTCGATATCGGCAGGAGAGCTGGCCTCCCAGAAAGTATGCCTTTCCTGTCCTTCCAAAAAAGAAGCTTCAAAGGTAGGAGCGCGCCCCTCGGTATATCGAGCTATCCAATCGCTCACCACCTCGGCCCGGTGATAGGCCAGCAAGACCGGCTTGATAGCTGCCCGGCGGCGAAGCATGAGCTCCATCTGTTTCTGCTCCTTTACTTCCAGTGTGAATTCGTGTTTGCGGATATGGCCTTCCAGAAAATCCCGGATGTCGACGCTGGCCAGCAGGCCGGAGAATGACCCGGCCGCATTCGTGATGCGGTATACGAATAACGACCGCCTGCCCGGCCTGTGGAATAAGGTGTGGTCGTTAAAACCACCAAAATCTTCCTTGATAGCACCGAAGAATTCATCCGGGCTGCTGATGAATTCCATTCTGGGGTAAAGAGCCTGGAACGGTTTGATATGCATAGTTCCTGCTTGGCGTATTTGGCAAGGGAAATTAGTAAAAAAAAGAAAGTGTAGTAGCACAAAGCTACTACACTCCAAAAAAAACTAAACCCCAGTTATATTCTTCGGATAGAGATCCTCAAATTTGGTGGAAAATGCTTTGCTCCGGAACACCAGAGCATGCACATTTTCTAATGTTCGGCTTTAAAACGAGGCCGCCAGCGGCCTTATTGCAAAAAGGAGATCTTTTTTTCATTCCATATAGTAGCGCTCAAAAAATAAGTTCTCCATTGGAGATTTTGCGATTTGGCTTGTCTTCCTGCTTTACTAAAGCTTCCCGCCTGCGCCGCATCACAAAATCGTCGAACTTGTTTTTTGATCGTCACATAGCATCCATAACACCCGACACCCCGTCAGCACCTGCATCCCGGATAACATTTGGAAACCAATTTTCCCGCCATTGTGTTGACTATCCCGTATATTCGCCACGCTATTGGGAAGGCGGCGGCTGTTTATAGCCTTGCATCCTTAACCTTGCCCCCGGCTTCCCTCCGAAAACCAGGCCAACATGAGCAAACGATACCTGATCACTTCCGCACTACCCTACGCCAACGGGGCCCTGCACCTGGGGCACCTCGCCGGCGCCTATTTGCCTGCCGACATTTACGTGCGGTACCTGCGCCTGTTGGGCAAAGACGTCGTCTGGGTATGCGGTTCCGACGAACACGGCGCAGCCATCACCATTCGCGCCAAAAAGGAAGGCGTGACGCCCCAGGAGATCATCGACAAATACCACGAGCTGAATAAGTCCACTTTCGAAAAACTGGGCATTTCCTTCGACTACTACCACCGCACCAGCGCACCGCTGCACCACGAAACATCCCAGGAATTTTTTCTAAAACTCTACGATAAGGGCGGCGAGTTCGAAGAACGCGAAGTCGAACAATACTACGATGCGGATTACGACCAGTTTCTCGCCGACCGCTACATCGTAGGCACCTGCCCCAAATGCGGCCATGCGGAAGCCTACGGCGACCAATGTGAAAACTGCGGCTCCGACCTCTCTCCTATCGAACTGATCAACCCGCGCTCTACGCTCAGCGGCAAATCGCCGGTGCTGCGGAAGACCAAGCACTGGTATTTCAAACTCGAAAAACACGAAAGCTGGTTGCGACAGTGGATCGAGCAAGGCCAGCTCGACGGCGCGCTGCACCACGACCCCAAGACATGGAAGCGCCACGTCGTCGGCCAATGCTTGTCGTGGCTGGACGGCGGCCTGCAGCCCCGCGCCATCACACGCGACCTGCCGTGGGGTATCCCCGTGCCGTTGCCCGAGGCCAAAGGCAAGGTGCTCTACGTATGGTTTGATGCGCCCATCGGCTACATCTCGTCCACCAGGCAATGGGCAAAGGAACAGGGAAAGGACTGGGAACTATACTGGAAGGACAAAGACACGACGCTCATCCATTTCATCGGCAAGGACAACATCGTTTTCCACTGCATCGTCTTCCCGGCCATGCTCAAAGCCCATGGCGATTTTAACCTGCCCGTCAACGTGCCGGCGAACCAGTTCCTCAACTTTGAAGGGCAGAAATTCTCGAAATCCCGGGGCTGGGGTATCGAACAGCACGAATACCTCGAAGAGTTCAGGGATTTCCCCAACAAGGAGGACGCCCTGCGTTATGCGCTCATCCGCAATATGCCGGAGAACAAGGACGCCGATTTCAAATGGGACGAGTTTATCGATTTCCACGATAAGGAACTGGCCGACAACCTGGGCAACTTCGTCAATCGGGTCATCGTATTGTCCAATAACTATTTTAGCGGCGCTGTGCCGCAATCCGGCGTTTCCCTGAAGGAAGCCCTTTCGGAAGTTCGCGCACTGGCGCAGCGGCTCACGGAAGAGATCGAAAGCTTCAGCTTCCGCCAGGCCGTTCTCACGCTGATGGAGATCTCCTCGTGGGGTAACACCCACCTGCAGGATGTTTCCCCCTGGAAGCTCTACAAGGAAGACCCGGACAGCCAGGCTATCAAAGACTGCCTGTTTATCAGCCTGCAGATCGTGGCGCTGCTAAGCCTGCTGAGCGAACCCTTTATCCCCTTTACGGCCCCCAGGATAAGGCGCCTGCTGGGGCTGCCGGCCATCCAGCGTGGCAGCTTAAAGGATGCCTTTAGCCAGCTGGCCAGCGGCGATGCCCTGCTGCCCGCAGGCCAGGCCATTGGAAAAGCAGAACTGCTCTTTGCCAAGATCGTCGACCGCAAGGACGACAGCCGCCTGCAGATCGTCAACAGGCAGCGGGATAAGCTCCAGCAGGTGCTCGCCGCCGAGCAGGCCAGCCAGCGCCCCCCGGCAAAACCCGAGATCCAGTATGACGATTTCAGCAAACTGGACCTGCGTACCGGCACCATCGTTGCTGCGGAAAAAGTGCCCAAAGCCGACAAGCTGCTCAAGCTGGCCGTCGACCTCGGCACCGAGCAGCGGACGATCGTATCGGGCATTGCCCAGCACTTTGACCCCGAACAGCTACCCGGCCAGCCGGTTGTCGTCGTCGCCAACCTCGCGCCCCGCAAACTCCGGGGCATCGAATCGCAGGGCATGATCCTGACCGCGGAAAACGAGCAGGGGCAACTCGAATTCGTCCATGCGCCCAAAGGCTGGGGCAACGGTTTTGAGATCAAATAACGAGGCGGTATCATCGCGCTCCAAAACAATAATACAGCCGGGATATGGAACAAAACATCAACCTGCTCATCAGCGGCAAGCACTGCGGGGCCAGCCTCGAGGAATTCTTCATGGCCACGGGCTTTAGCATCAACCGGACAGCAGCAAGCCTGCCACTACCCGAAGCACTGGCACTGCTGGGCAGCTATGAAGGCAATAACATCCTGCTGCTGGCCACCACCCACCACGGGCAACACCTGATACTGGAAGACGGATCCGACCTCCTGGGAGCTCCCAGAGAGAAACGCATACTGGCCTTTACCCGCAACAAACATACCGATGCCCTTGCGATGACATTGGGCGACGAGGCCGGCATTTCCTGGTATAACTACTACCGCGACGGCAAGATGCAACGCAGCGTCACCTTTGAAGAGGCCGAACCCGAAGAAACCGGAAGGCCCACCCCCTTCGAAAAGAACGGCCTGGAGCCCCACGCGGTGCTGGCCTCCTATTGCGATAGCTGGCGCAATCTGGCAAAACTGGAATGGACGGCCTTTGAATGCGCGAATATGTAACAGCTGTTGCTTTTTTTCATTACATTAGCTATGCTCATCCGATGAGGTTGTCTCAGAAGTAAGCTTTGAGGTGTTCCCGGCAAATATTGAACCGCAGAGACGCAGAGGTTTTTCGCGGGAAGAGCTCCTTCTATACGCCCTGCTTTGCGTCCCTTGCGAACCCTTCGCGGCCTTTGCGGAAAGCCTCCTGGGCCTCCCGCGAAGTACGCGAAAGGGTGGCCTCTAAACAAGCTCTAAGAGCTCAAATCTAAAATGCCATGAGAAATGCCGCTTTCCTGATCGCTATGTTTTGGCTGGGCCTGTCATACCCGGCATACCCTTCGGCATTCGTACACCCTGCACACGCTACGGTTGAAACAGCCCGCCGCCAACCTACGAAGTTCCGGCAGAGGAAGGCCCGGCTGATGCAGCGTGCCGCAGTAAAAAAGGCAGTAAAAAAGGTATCCTGGGAAGCGCTCGGCAGCTTTGGCGCAGGTTTGTTTCTCGCGCTGTCCGTCGTACTGTCGGTAGGAGGGCTGTTCCTGTGGCCGCTGCTGGCCGTCACAGCCTGTACATTGGGTATCCTGGCACTCATCAGGATACGGGAGAACCCCGGAATGAAAGGCAGGCTGCTGGCCCTGCTGGGGTTGTTCCTCGGCGGGCTGGGCGTTATTTTATCGCTGCTGATCTGGATCGGGTTCAGTGATGCGCAGTGAGCCCTGGCCTTTCGTATAACCTATAACCTGATATAGCGTTCATCCCAGGGTTCTTCAGCCAGATTTTTTTCCGGGAAGATATCCGAAAGGGCAATTACGAGCTTGGGAAAAATAGATGGGCTAATCTTTTCCCCCTTGTTAAATGGCGGGCGCCCGATATACTTTCCGTCTGCATTTAAAGTATACGCCAACACATATTCATCCTCCGGAAAAACCATCCAATACTCTCTCACCCCTGAATACTCATATACTTCGAACTTATCCTTTCTGTCTTTTCTGGAAGTGCTGGGAGATGCTATTTCAATGATCCAATCCGGAGCTCCGAGGCACCCTCTGGCATCCAATTTACTCAAATCGCAAATGATGGAAATATCCGGCTGCACTACGGTCTGTATCTCATCATCATTCACATGGCCCGGAGGAAGAGGAAGGCGAACATCAAAGGGGGCATGGAATACTTTACACGCCTTATTACCAAAGAAATAGCCAATTTTAATAAAAAGGTTGGAAGATATCTCCTGATGGTACGTATTAGGAGCAGGAGACATCCTGAATATCTTTCCTTTTATCAATTCTACGGCTTCCTCAAACGTCCAGGTGAGGTAATCAGCATAGGTGTAGGCCCGCTTCATATCCATATCTTTTAACTCCATCGCTTCAGGTTTATTTCATTGTCAATTTATGACAATCCGGATAGAGAATCAACCTAAAAAATTGCATGCAGCCCCAGCCCCAGCCAGTTGCCGCGGCGGATAGCCCCTACGCCGCTCTGGCTGAAGTACATATTGCCGGTAAAGCCGGAAGCGGCCTCGCCGGCATCGCCCTCGCGCCAGGTGTAGTGGGCCATCAGCTTCAGGTTCCGCTTGTTGAGATACCAGTTGATGCCGGCATCGTAAGTGCGTTCGGAGCCCGATGAAGCGCCAATGGCCTTGGCGTCAGCCTGTCCGGCCAGATCATCGGCGCCATTGAACTGCATGAGCATGAAGGTGGGCTCCAGGAAATATTTTTCACCGACGACGAGGTTGTACCCGATGCGGGCATGGCCGGTGTTGGAAGCATACGTAAAAGTGCGTTCCCTATCGTCGGGCAACAGGCGGCTACCTTCCCGCCACATCAGGTTCCAGTCGGCATCCAGGTTGAGCGGCCCCCAGTTGAACAGCAGGTCGGCCCCTGTGGCGTAGCTGGCTTCGAACAGGGCCGTTTGCCCCTGCCAGGCGCCGTCAAAGCCCAGCGACAGGCCTTTGCGCTGGCCAAAGTAGTTGATATCATAGCCGATCTTATAGGCCGTCTGCTCCGGCGCGCCCAGGTATACCACAGCGCGGCCAACCAGCAGCGGCGCAAAATCCTTGCCCGTGGAGTTGCCGCCATTAGCGGTTGTCAAAGGATTAAAAATGCCCAGGTTGTACTGCAGGCCGAGGTTTTTGCCGGCATTGAGCAGCAGGCCGCCGATATTCAGCCCCAGGGCCCGGCCCGGCCCGGCGCCCACCAGGTGGGTGCGGATATAGTTCTGGGACATGGCCTTTTCCATGGAATTGACGGCCCAGCCGGAGGTGATGCTTTCCCGACTGAACTGCGGGCGAAAATACCCTGCAACGATATTGAAACCTTCCCTGCCCTTGCGGGGCTGCCATTGGAGGAAGGCGTCCCAGATGCCGAAAGCAGGCAAAGAGCCGTTGTTCGCGCCGCCGACAAGGCTGGACTGCACATCGCGGCCCACCAGGTCGTAGGCGCCCATAAGCTGGAATTTCAGCCCTTCGTAGGGTTCTGCCTTAAAACCCAGGCGTGCGCGCCGCAACATCACATTGAACCGGCCGTCCACCGCTTCATATAAGCCGGCATCGGCATTATAGGCCTCCTGCCCCATGCTGTAGCTCGACCATAGCTGCACCATGGCAAAAGGTTCGATCCGGGCGCCTTCCTTCTTAGGCAGCCAGTGGCTGAAATCGGCTTGCCCGGCGAGGGCCAGCGAGAATAAAAGTATTGTCGTCGTAAGTAAAATTATCCGTTTCATAAAATAATGGCTTGTGCAGTTGGAGGTTGTGAAAAAAACTGGGCAACCCCCTTTCAAGGGTTGCCCGCTTACCATAATGATGAAGTTTTCGTACTTCATCCATTACCCAATAAATCACCCAACTAATATGATCTTACACCTGCTAATGCGGCAGTTTATCCATTACCCTGCCGTAAGCGTAGGTGCCTAATATCGCACCGAACAGCACCACTGCTATGATGAAATAACCGTTACCGATCAGGATGTACATCGGGCCCGGGCAACAGCCGGTGATGGCCCAGCCCAGGCCGAAGATGGTGCCGGCCAGCAGATGGCGCTTGATGTTGAGCTTCATCGGCGTGTAGCCGACCGTACTGCCGGCCATGGTTTTCATACCCGACTTCTTCATGATCCACATAGCGATGGCGCCAATTACTACAGCTGAGCCGATAATGCCGTACATGTGGAAACTCTCGAAGCGGAACATTTCATGGATGCGGA
Source organism: Lewinellaceae bacterium (assembly GCA_020636255.1). Lineage (GTDB taxonomy): Bacteria > Bacteroidota > Bacteroidia > Chitinophagales > Saprospiraceae > JACJYE01. The sequence continues at coordinate 8,066 of JACJYE010000011.1, read as the reverse complement.
ACCAGGAGATAGCTTCCGATTTCGTCATCACGATCCCGAAAAAGATGCCGACGATAAAAAAGGATATATTTTTCATGTTCTTATTAACGCGTTTTGATGGTTCTGGGCTAACTTTTTATCAGGATACCAGCAGCGGGAACAGCAGATGCGTCATTAAAAGCCCCCCAATGAAGAAGCCGATGACGGTGATCAGTGATGGCAATTGCAGGTGCGCCAACCCGGTAATGGCATGGCCGGAAGTGCAACCGTCGCCATAGCGGGCGCCAAAACCGATCAGGAAGCCGCCGCCAAGGGCAAGTAGAATGCCCTTAATGCTGCCGAAATTGAACACGGAAGTAGGTACGAAACCCATTCCTTTGGCGTCGGCCTCCGGGTAAGAGATGCCGATGCTGCCCAGATAACTGATCGTGGATTCAGAGATGGCCACCGGTTCGGGGCTTTTCAGGAATAGTACTGTAGCGATACCGCCTACCAGCCCACCAAGGACAAAGGCGATGCGCCAGTATTCGTCCTTGATGTCCATCCGGAAGAAAGGCGTTTTCTTCCCGGCGCCGGCAATAGCGCATGCATCCTTAAAGGTCATGGATACGCCAAAGCTACGCCCCATCCAGGTAAGTATTATGAGGGTGAGGGCAATAGCAGCCCCCGAAACAGCCCAATGCCAGGGCTGGCTGACGAAGTCCTGCAAGGAACCGAAAAATTCCATATTTGTTCGATTTATGTAATACTAATGGTGTCAGGCCTGAAGTTATGCTGCTGCAAAATCGATAGAAAATCCGATTATGCAAACTGGCCGATCACTTTTGCCAGTTGGTGGGCCGATTGCATACCCGATTGGCGCCATTTGACTTCCCCGTTCTTGAACAGGACAAAGGTAGGGACGCCGTGTATCTGCATTTTGGATGCCAGTGCCTGGTTCTTATCGACATCGATCTTGACGATCATAGCCTTTTCGCCGATCTCGCCAGCTACTTCCTTAAGTATAGGCGCCATAGCCTTGCAGGGGCCGCACCACTCCGCGGAAAAATCCACCAGTACGGGTTTGTCCCCGTTTATCAGTTCGCTGAACGACATTTTCTTTTTCATGCTTGCGTGCTTTATTGAGATCTGTTTTTCATCAACAGCCCGCCACCGCCGGGTTGGGGCCTGTTGATGATGCAAAGATGCTCCGGGCGTTTGCTTTCTTCAGTGACCAAGGTCACAGGGATTAAATTTGGTTTTTTCAATCTTTGCACTATCCAATAAAATATAAAAGATGCCCACAACAATCACTGAGCCGAGGCCCCCTGCCAGCGATAAGGCCTCTCTGCCCTCTTCTCTGCGTTACATCATTGATAATCTGGAAAACAAACGGGCTTTTAAGCCTTCCGGGTTACGCCGCATCGTGCTGGATGCCGGCGTAAAGCAGGAAGACATTGAAGCCTGGGCCGATTTCGGCCATCCGGTGAGCGACAGCTACGGCCGCCACCTCATCTATTCAGGCCGCAACTTTGAGATCATGGCCATGTCGTGGGCGCCGGGTGATTTTTCCGCCATCCACGACCACGGTTTCACCCAATGGGGTGCTGTACAGGTTTTCGGCCCTGCCGAGCATGCCGTTTTCCGGGTGGATGAAGGCCGGATCACCACCTTGTCGCGCGCACAGTTCAAACCCGGCGATGTCGTTGGCGTCAGCCATACGCTCGTCCACCAGATGGGCAACCCAACGGATACCCGGTTCATGACCCTGCACGTTTATGGCCACCCTACCGACATAGGCAATGTAACTGGCGAAGCCAGGGTCTACGACCTGCAGAACGAGCAGGTACAGCGCGTCGATGGCGGCGTCTTTTTCGCGCTGCCGGAAACAGCTGTCAAATGGGTAGAAGAGGGCCCTCGCCCTGACTTCCCCACCCGCCTGCGCCACATGGTGGAACTGGTGCGGCGGCTGAAACGCATGGCCGATGCAGGCCTGCCCGGCAGCCAGGCGCTCCTGCAGGATGCGATAGAAGATATTTTTTCCCCCCGGCACCGCGCACAGCTATTGCGCTGCCTCGAGCTCAATGTAGATGAAGACGGCCATGAAGCTAACTCTGTGTACTGGCGCATCCTCCGTCACGAGCTGCAGGAAGCGGCCCGGCTGCAACTCGAGCTACAGGAAAAAAGCAGGCCCGCAGACAACTTCCACCATTACGCCGAAGTCTATGATGCCCTCATCTGCCAGCCCTGCCTCGATGATTTCATGGCAGGATACCTCCGCTTTTTCCAGGAAGCATACCAAGCCCCGCTTGCCGGCAAGCAGATCCTTTCTATTGGCTGTGGCACCGGCCTGGTTGAGCGGTTTATGATCGATGAGTTAGGAGCGCCCCACGAGAAACTGTTCGGGATAGACATTTCCGCGGCCATGGTGTCGGAAGCACGGAGCCGCATTCGGGCCGAAGCGGGCGACATCCTGGCCTACGACAGCCAGGGCAAGCAATGGGACATCGCATACAGTGGCCTCAACGTTTTCCATTATCTGGACCATGAACGCCTCGAAGAGGCCATACAGCGCACTGCGGCCCTGGTCAGAGACGGCGGTTATTTCATCGGCGATTTTATCACCCCCGACCATATCCGCTGGTATCCCAACCTGCTCTATTCCGCCGATAAGATGGCCATATCCCTGCGCAGCCCGCGCCTGGTAGAAGAACACGGCCACGTATTCCAGGAAAGTGAGATCATCAACGTCATTTTCGGTGAAAACGGTATGGAGGCCAATGATGCCGGCAGGCACCGGCGGTTCCTGCCGCCAATGCACCGCATACGCACCTACTTCGAGCGCGCCTTCGGCGGCCCGGTGAGCCTGTATGACGCCAAAAGCCTGGAAGCGCTCCCGGCCTGGGCCGACAGCTGCAAGAGCACGCGGTATGTCGTCGTAGCGCAGAAAAAAGGATAACCCACCCCGTATCAGGCCACTGCCCTCTGGCCTTCCGGGGCCAGGGGTTCGAGGGGTTGGGTGTTTATGAGGTAGTGCAGGAAGTTCTTCCCCGTCACGTCTTCCATTACGCGCTCTACCCGCGTCAGCATGACTAGTATTTCGCGTACGTGCCGGCTGTCGTTGGCCAAATAGGCAGCCTTCAGCAGGACGGTACCCCGCTTCAGGGCCAGAAGGGTATCGTTCAACGTTTGAATGTCGTACCTGAGGTGAAAGTGGCTGCGCCAGGCCTGGCGGGCCATCATAAACCCTACGATCAGGAGGAAGACGTACTGAAGGGCCACCGAAAGCCGCATACCTTCTTCTGTGAACCTGCCTTTGGCAAACGGCAGGATCAGAATGATGAGCATCAGCAATAAAAAGGAATATACCGGATACAATAACTGGCGGAAAGCTATTTTCTGTATTAGCTTTTCCAGATTACCTCTCAGGCTCCAGCAATAGGGCAGGTAGGCGTTGAGCGCAAACAATTCCATCCTTTTGAGCTGCCCGTGGGCCTGGTGTGTCAGATAATTACTGCTCATCCCCGCCGGGTAGTATCCTTCCAGCTTCACATTGCCCGCCAGCATACCGATGATGGCCTGCCTGGCCTCTTCCTGATACTTACCGCCCGGAAAAGCGGCGCGGTACCGGAAAAACAGTTCCAGGGTTTTGTTGCCATCGGCCTCCCGCCAGTTCGCCTCTTCGTCATCCTCGATCCGGGAGATCCGCAATGCTGCTTCGAGGCGGTTGAGCAGCAGCGGGGCATGGCTCAGATAATAATAGTATCCGGGAGCAGTATCTTCCTTTTCTGCCCGGCTCCAGAGCTCCTTTTCGTCCAGCTCGTTGCGCAGGCGTTGTGCTTCCCTGGCGTAGCGGCATCGGGGGTATTCCCTGAGGAATGCCCAATACGCCTGAACGCTGTTCGACGCCTGAGCCTCCTGCCAGCGTTTTTCCAGCTTTCGTTTATGCGCCAGTGCACTATCCAGTATATCCGCCAGAGCTGCCTGAATGGCAAGGTATGCATCGTCCCGGGTGCGCCAGGCGGGGCTGCTGGCCGGCTCACCATTAGCCGGCAGTATAATGCATTGACTGAAGATGCTTTCCCGCAAACTACAGGCACGCATCAGCAAGGACACCGCCTTCAACCTGCCCAGCCGGTGGTAATCCATGGCCAGGCGAAACTGCGCCTGTTGCTTCAGGCAATCTGCCAGAAAGTCGGTGCTTGCCGCAAACAGGAAAACATCCGTGTTATCCAGGAGCTTATTGAACTCGAATTCATTGAGGTGGCCGGCGGTGTAGTAAGACAGGCTGAGCCATGGCCTGGAATGTTCGAGTAAGGTCAGGTATGCCATGAATTCATGCCTGGCGCCCTCATCCCTTTCCGCAAAAAGGGCGGCAACGTTCAATCTTTGGGTACTTTGGGCCATAGGTGTATCTTTTATCAGAGCTTGTTTGCAGCTCAAAGGCTGGCCTCCAAACAAGCTCTGATAAAAGAACGGGCCGGGTAAAAGGAACATTGTATACGAGGCATGAAAAACGGACAGGTTCACATTGTTTTGGGGGCATCGGGGAAGGATGCAGGGAAAGAACGGGTATGCTGCATGCAAAAAAAATCACCCCTCCACAAGGGCTTTCCCATAGTGGAGGGGTGATCCAAACAACCTAATTCTAAAACAAATTGGGATGAATCCGTTCTGCAAACTTGATAGAGCACTTCAGTCTACTGTCAAAATTGGATATTATGGGATCATGAACAAAGAATGTCTTCGGGAGTGTGCCGGCATCTTTTTGCTCAGACGTCCTCATCCAATTCATGAACCAAAGATACGTGGTACCTGAAAACCAGGCCTTAGAGTAGAATTAGGAAGAAATTAGAAAGCTGTTAGAAAGGCAGTTCGAGGGTAAAAACGGCGCCTTCCCCCAGCTTTGAGGTGAGCCTTACCCGGCCGTTATGCATTTTGGCGATCTTTTCAACCAACGGAAGCCCAACGCCGTAACCGGGATACGCGCGCGCATTCTCTCCGCGGTAAAAGGGTTCGAAAATAGAGGACTGGTCTTCCTTTGCGATACCGATACCCTTGTCGGAAACGCTCACCTCCAGCTTTTCCTCCATGAAACGAGCCTTGATCTTTATCGGGCCATTCTGAGAAAACTTGATGGCATTTTCCAGCAGGTTGGACAGTGCGATGCGTATCAGTTGGTAAGCCCCGTGATAGACCAGGCCTTCTTCGTCGGAAGGCATATCTTCGAAATCGATAGCTATGGGGTGGCTTGGATACGCTTCTTTGAACTCTTCTACCAGGTTAAAGATGAGCTCGTCGAAACGCCATTCGCGCTCTTTACCCTCGCCGTTATCCGGATAGCTCAGGCTGATGAGCTGGCGGACCAGTACGTTGAGGCGGTCGGCCTCTTCGCCGATAGCCAGCAGGGAATCCTTGTATTCTGACGGAAGGCCTTTGTCGAGCATTGCCGTTTCCACCTGCCCGATAATGGCCGTCAGCGGGTTTTTGAGCTGGTGAGAAGCATTGCCGATGAAGAGGTTCTGCGTTTCTATGGCCGCTTCTATCCTGTCGAGCATGCGGTTAAAGGTTTCCGACAGCTGGCCCAGCTCGTCCTTCTGGCTGTTCTCTTCCGGCAGGCGCAGGTTGAGGCTCGTTGAATTGATCTTTTTCATTTCCCGGATCATGCGCCCGATGGGTTGCAGGATGTGGAAAGCGTACCACCACCCAAGGAAAAAAACGCCGGCCAGCGACAGTACGAGGAACACCAGCATCAGCCGTAACAGGTTCTGCAACTTGCGCTGGCCGTACAGGTCCTGCGCTACGACGATAGCTGCATAAACCCCCTGGTTATCGGTATAGCGGATGCCCACCCCCGATAGTTTGCCCGACATAAATTCCACTTGCCCCTCTCGGTCGATCTGTTTCAGCAGATCCATGGAGATGTATTCCGGCGTATTGTCGACGATCTTCTGCAGGCTGTCCAGCAGGAAAAAATATTCCTTTTCCTGGGGCAGTGTCCGGGAGTGGCGGCGGTTGATCTCTTCGATGAGCTGGTGGGCCAGTTCATCCTTTTCCAGCAGGGCCTGAGCGGCGATATGGGCCCGGTCTTCGAGGCGGGTAAAGAACTCTTTATGGGTATACTGCCTGGTGAGGACGAACAACAGCACCAGGACGAGCACCAGGACGGCAAAATTGGCAAGGGTAAAGGTCAGAGCTATTCTATTCCGAAGCGTCATCGTTCTCCTTCAGTATGTAACCCATACCATAGACTGTATGGATCAGTTTAGTGGGATAGCCCTTATCGACCTTGTTGCGAAGGTAGTTCACATATACGTCGACGACGTTGGTGCCGGTGTCGAAATCCAGCCCCCATACCTTTTCGAGCAGTTCGTGGCGCGACAGGGCCTTACCGGGGTTGCGGATCAGGCATTCCAGCAATTTGAATTCGCGGATCGTCAGCTTGATCTTGCGGCCATCCCGCCACACCTCCTTGGCCTCCATATTGACCTCCAGGCCGTTATACTTCAACATGCTGGCGGCTACCGTCTGCCGGCGGTAACGGCGTGCGAGGGCCTGCAGGCGGGCCTGCAGCTCATTCATTTTAAAAGGCTTGGCGAGGTAATCATCTGCGCCGGAGTCCAGCCCTTTTATGATGTGGTTGGTATGGTTCATCGCAGAAAGCATAAGGATAGGCGTGTCCCTCTGCAGGCGCTGGCGTACCTGCTGGCAGACCTCCCAGCCGTTGTGTTTCGGCAGGATGACATCCAGGATGATAGCGTCGAATTCGGCGGCGGCCAGGATCTCGAGGCCGGTCTCCCCGTCGAAGGCCGTCACCACCTGGTGCCCTGAAGCTTCCAGGCTCTTCTCGATGAAAGATGCGATATTTTTCTCGTCTTCGATCAGTAGTACTTTCATTGCTTGTTTTTGAGCCGTTTTTCAGGGCCGACGGCGGGCCAGTATAATAACGGCGCCTTTTGGCTGCCGCAACCCATGAATTAGACTGCGAACAGCCAAAAGGCCACCACTACTGCTTATTCGCTAACCGAAACCAGGTGGAAAGCTGCCGGCAGTTCACCGCCTTGTATCAGAGCAGCCAGCAATTTCGCCTCTTGCAGCGAGAAATCGCCGGAGATCTGGGCTTTGCCGAAGTTGATTTCCGCCATCACTTTGGGCGCCATGAACACGATGCCGTCCATCGCTATAGCCAAAGGCCTGCCGATATTATCGCGCGTGGCCTGCGCCCAGCGTTCCGCTCCTTCCTTGTTGAAGGTGATGCCGACAAAAGCGCTGGCAGAAGCCTCGGTATATTCGGCATTGCTGCTCTTCACCGCCTCACTGCCCGCCAGCGGCCTGTGCCCGTTGTTATAACGCAGGGCGTACAGTTCGATGCTGCCGTCTTCTGCCGGCAGGCGCCCAGGGGCAAATTCCAAACCGGCAGGCAGGCTTCCGTTGCCGGCCCGGGCCTGGGCAAAGCGTTGGAATTCGGGAAGATCTGCAGCGGCAATGGTGGCAACCACCGCACGCGCATTGTCTGCACTTTCCGGAAACCACCGGGCCCAGTTCTTCCAATCCTCCGAACCCTTCAGGGCCTGAACGGCCTCGGCCTGGGTGTATACTTCACAGAATTCGAGCCTGCCCGCTGTCAGCAAAAGCGGCATGATCTCTTTCGCAGCATAGCCACCCCCTATTGAAAAGGCCAGCTGGCCCTTATCGGGCATCGTTTTCACCTCAACATCCTGAACGCCGTATGCTTCCAGCCGCTTCAGGAGCACTTCCCGGGCCGACTCCAGCACCTCCGGGCGCGTATCCTTACTTTCGATGATGGCCTTCAGTGGGTTCGCTGTTGAACCGTAATTGATCGAAGGGAACAAGCTGCCAAGCAGCATAATGCCGATGGCAATATATATGAAATGTTTCATTTTATTATGTATTAATGGGTACCGCAATTCCCCATACCGGATTCTCCGGCTGAGGGATAAATCCTTGGGCCATACTTAATGCCCGAGGTGGTAAGCAAGGTTTATGCGGCAGGTAGTGGGCACAGCTTTTGGCAGGAGAACAGGATATAGCGCTTCACATCCGGAGATGCAGAACGCGCTATGGCCGCCCGGCTACTGATAAACAGT
>JACJYE010000010.1 GCA_020636255.1 Lewinellaceae bacterium | reverse complement strand
GCACCGGGCAAAAATATTAATCAAGGAAGTACTCTTTAAAATTTCATCCAATGCCAATGTTTTTGAGTTTGGCAACAGCCGGTGCGGCCGGATGGTGGAGAGGGTGATGCGTAAGATTTGTTCGACTCATCATTGAATTGATAACACTACTTTTAGGAAATTGCTTCAACCTATTGATTTATAATCAGTTCATTGTAATCATCTAAAACTGCAATGTCGAATTCAGCCAGATAGGTTTCTGTGGTTTCTAAGTTGGTATGCCCAAGTGCCTGAGAGATGACTGAAACTGGCACGTCTTTGAACTTGGCTATTGTAGCAAATGAGTGACGGGCGACATAACTGGTCAGTTCACTTTCAAGGCCGCACAGTTCACCAATTTCTTTCAGGCGACGGTTATAGCGCCTCAACTCATCCCTGACATTAACGTACTGCTTTTTTACATCCTCACTTTTGATGACATTCAGGATGAAGTCCCCTTTTCTCTTTCCCTTCAAGTACTTATCCACTATCTCTTGAAGTGGTTCGGTAATCTTGATGCTGTGGAGTTTGCCTGTCTTGCGCCTTTTGTATTCGATACGTCCCGCATTGATATTTTCTACTTTTAGAAAGGCAAGGTCAATAAAGGAAGCGCCCATGAGGTAGAAACTCATCATAAAGTAATCCTTGGCTCTTTTTTGCTGTTTGGTCTGGGGAACGAAAGATTTGATTTTCTCAATGTCGGTTGCAGCAACCGCCCTCTTCCGGGTCTTTTCTTTTTTCACTTGGTAGTGTTCAAATGCGTAATCTTCCCTCGAAACGAGTTTTTGCTTAATTGCCCGGTTGATGACTGCCCGGAGCGTCCTCATGTTCACCCCCAATCCATTGGCCGAGTTCCCTCTTCCCAAGTACCATGCTTCGTATTTCTTGAGCCATTTGAAGGTGATTTGCTTAATGGGTATGTCCTTGCGTTTCAGGAAAGTGTGGACGCTGTTTCGCATGGTTTTATAAACCCGTGCGTTTCCGACTTTGCCCCCCTCCTCCAATTCCTCAATGATGGAGTTTGTAAATTCAAGGATGAAGGTTTCATCACGCTTACCAGTGATGCGGTTCTTGATGTCCTTCATAGAAAGGACATTGATTTCACCGCTATCTTCAAGCTGGATTACCTTTTCGACCGCATCGGAATGGCGTTTTTTGATGAGGTTGTTTAATCGGGTTACATTTTGAACGGCTGGGTAATTCTTTTTTACCTCTTTCTTTGCATCGTCCCAATAAGCTGGCTGGATTGTGTAGCCAAGTGGTATTTCAATAGATTTACGGTCAATTGTAATACGGAGCTTGAGGGGTTGAGTACCATCCTTTTTTGTACGCCTATCGTCCAGAAAGATTTTTGAAGTCAATGCCATAAAAAATCGTGTTTGCTGAAAATTTTCAAACAATTTTCAAACAAATATAGCTTTAATCTGGTTCAATTTGGCCTCATCTGGAAAAATAAACATTGATTTTCAACGATTTATGAATACTTGAAAACATATCGCACCACGGATGTGGAGCTTTGGGAGCAGGGGGCCGCAGGTTCGAATCCTGCTACCCCGACGAAAGGCCAAGAGCCACTGTTACAGCAGTGGCTCTTTTCTTTATTGACCGTATGCCTTATACCATTTCCCTTGCCACATCCGCTTCGGCACCGGTTTCCCGATTTGCTCCTTTCAATGATACCAGATAAACTCCTGCCAATACTAACGTTGCCGCCAAAACTTTATCCCAGGTAAATATATCCTGCCCCACTACAATTGCCACAACCGAGGCTACGACGGGCTGCAAATTCATGAAGATGCTTACCGTGCTGGCTTCCAGTTTTTTCAGCGCATACGGCATGAGAAAAAAGGCTATACTCGTCGAGAACAACAACGCAAACGCCAATAAGCAAAATGAGTGGGCACTACTTTCACCAGAATAGATTTTTTGACCGGGTAGCTCGGAAAAACTGAACGGCAACACGGCCAATGCTGAAAATAGGAACATCCATTTTGCCACCGTTAAGGGATGGTATTTGATGGATATTTCCCTGGTGAGGACCATGTACCCCGCATATGACAATACACATAATAGGGCAAACAGTATCCCCAGATAATTACTGGAACCGGCACTTCCGCCTTTGCTATGCAGGATGATTAAAAATGCCCCCGAGATGCTTAGGCATATCCCTGCTACTTTTTGCCCTGAAACAACTTCTTTTAGAAAAACGGTGGATAGCAACAGCACGGCCACAGGTGTCAGGGCCATCAGCAATGAGAAAATAACCGGGGTCGTATGCTCCAGCGATTGGGAAAACAGGAACTGGGTACCCAGATAGCCCAAAAGGCCACCAGCCATCATCATGAGCAAATCTCTGCCAGCCACTTTTTCTTTTTTGAAAAAGGAGCCAATCAGCCAGAATATTATCGTTCCAAAGAACATCCTGGTAATGGTATAGCCCATGGGTGTCATCCAATGGGCGATCAATGATTTGGTGACGGGAATGTTCAGGCCGAAAATGGTATTGGCCGATATGACCGCAACAATCCCTCTGTGTTTTTTCTTTATCATACCGTTGGCCTGGCTGGAATAACTTTAATGGTGGCTGCCCTCGGCCTATTACCGGTCATGGCACTGAGATAAGGCTTGCTTCACCTTTCATATTCTTCTTTCGTAACCGGCTCCATCCAATTTACAATACCTTTCTCTGTATTCGGAACAATGTACATTTGCTGCAAACCCGTGTCCGGGCTTGCACCGTGCCAGTGCTTCACCTCTGGGGGGCATTTCACCACGTCTCCTTTTCGCATAATTTGCTTCGGTTTGCCTTCTTCCTGGTAATAACCGACACCGGCGGTTATGATCAGGATCTGTCCGGCCGGATGGGTATGCCAGTTGCTTCTAGCTCCCGGCTCGAAATAGACGTTCCCCACCAGCGTGGTGAAGGCCGAATCCGCAGGAACTAATCCGTAGTTGTAGGCATTGCCGGTAAAGTATTCGGCAGGCCCTTTTTGCCCTTGCGGAAAAATGGCTTCCCCAAGGGCTTCCTGATCGGTATCCTTTTGGCTACAGGCATTCAAAAGGAACAGGGCGCATGTGATGACGGCGGCGGTTGCTATTTTCATGGCGCTTCTTTTCATGATCAAACTGCTTTATTGGTCAAGTTCTTGTTTTGTTCGATTTCCGCTTTCTCAGTATTACAATGCAAAATTACACCTGCAAGCATAGGCAACGTTAATGACTATCAAACCAAAAAGTAAGATTATCAAACAATACAAGCCCTTCCAAACTTTCTGCAGGTAACCTTTTCCCTCCCACCCAAATGAAGGGGAAAAACTACTCCATGAAAACCAATGCCATTCAAAGCGGCGCCATGTTCCAGGTCATTTTACTGGCCAGCGCCATTCCTCAGAGCATCAGTGATGAGAGACAGCCGCCATCGGCAGCCGTGGCCTATCCCAGGGAAGCGCCCCGGCACCCTGTACTTACCAGGGCACTGCTCGCCATGGAGGCCAATCTGCGCAATGCCGAATACAGTGTGGAAGGGCTTTGCCGTCAGGTTGGCGTCAGCTACGCCAGCTTGAACAGGAAGCTTCGGGCGCTTACGGGCCGGAGCGCAATACAACTGCTGCGGCAGCTGCGCCTCCAAAAGGCCAAAATGCTGCTTCGGCAGCCCAGCCTTTCGATCTCGGATGTAGCTTACGACAGCGGGTTTACAGACCCGTCCTATTTCAGCCGCGTCTTTACGCGCGAAGAAGGGATGACGCCTACGGCGTATCGCATGCGGTAACTACCACAGGTGAGGCGAAAAGTGGCGTAGCCTTTTTCCGAACATCCTCACTACTCACCTGTTATATGGGCGATTGGGTGAATGGCCATTTGCCAACCTTTACCCGCTACGGGATATTCGACAGGGCCGTACCCGTCATCGTAAAAAAAACCGCTGAGGTAACGGAGATGGTGCCTGCTTCAGAGTTTGGCCGCCCACCCGTTTTTGATGGGAGCTGCCTTATCGCCGACGATAAGCTGGCCTGTTCAAACAAGAAGATACAGGAGTATATCGACGAACAATCCATCAATTACCCCGATGCTGCACAATCTATGAAACAGGAAGGCCTGGAATACGTTACCTTCACCCTTGATGAGCAAGGGAAATTTGAAGGAGAACTGAGAGTGATCTCCAAAGACAAACCTTGTAAAGGTTGCGCCGATGCTGCTGCGGATATCGTGGCCAGCATGGAAGACATGTGGTTCCCTGCCATCCTGGATGGGAAAACGGTGAAAACGGAGTTGACTGTCCCCATTCGTTTTGACCTTATAAATCGCTAGTTTTGTTAAAAACTGGCCATGTATACCCATACACCTTTCTTACCGGCACTCATGCTCCTGTCGCTGAGCCTTACGCCGGTAAGGGCACAACAATATATTACCATCCAATCGGAGGATCTCCGGGCTGCCGGAGCTCCTTTTTTTATACATGTTGAAACGCCTGCTTCAGCTGATAAGCTAGTACTGGAAAATACCAGTACTGGGGCCGTCCTGGCATTACAGCCATTTCAGGGCGGCCAGATGGTAGCAATACTCGAAAGCCCGCTGCCCGCGGGCGCTAAACACAGATACGTGCTTCGAAAGCGTAAGCGCAGGGACCCGAAATCTACCCTGGTAAAAGCTCTGGTGGAAAACGGCTTTGTGCACATGCGGGTAGGGGATAAGGAAGCCCTGTGGTACGCACTGGACGAACAACACCCGGGAGGCGGGCTGCCGCAGCATTACCGGCGAAGCGGCTTTATCCATCCGGCCTACAGCCCCGGCGGCGCTATCGTTACCGACGATTTTCCCGCCGGCCACGCACACCAGCATGGCATCTTTATGGCCTGGGTCAATACGCTTTTCCAGGGCCGGAAAGTGGATTTCTGGAACCAGCATCAGGAAACAGGGACAGTTGCGCACTGGTCGCTTGACACCCTGATCAGCGGCCCCGTTTTTGCCGAAGCGATAGTCCACCTGCGCCATATCGCACTGGAGAGCGGCCCGGTGCTGGAAGAACGTTGGTCCGTCCGGCTATACAATTCCGCCAACCCCTTTATCTGGGAGATCGACTCCCGCCAGCTCAACACCTCTGCCGATACCCTGCATATCCTGGAATACCACTACGGTGGGCTAGGCATACGCGGAAGCGCCAGCTGGAACCCTTCCGACAGCCTCCATTTCCAGGGTGAAGCGAAGATGGCCACAGGAAAAGGCGATACCCGGCAGGCCGCCAACCACACCCACCCGGGCTGGGCGGCACTCTATGGCCCTACCCCTAAGGGTACTGCCGGCATTGTCGCTATGGAGCATCCAGCCAATTTCCGCTACCCGCAGGCTATACGGGTACACCCTACTATGCCTTATTTTTGTTTTGCTCCCATGGTGGATGGGGCCTTTGATCTCGTGCCTGGCATACCATACGAATCCCGCTACCGGTTCATCACTTTTGATGGGCCGCCCAACGAAGAATCCCTGAAGGCGTACTTCGAAGACTTTGGCAAGCCTATGGTAACCCCGTACCTCCAACCTTCGGGTTGGAGAAGATAATCGTCGCCCCGTACCTCCGGCCTTCCGGACGGAGGTATTCAAAATAGGAACTTAGGCACACCTATCTACTCCGACTAAAAAGTCGGAGGTACGGGGTGCCCCGGGCCTCCCATCCCGGCCAGCCGGGACAGGCTCTTCGGGTTGGAGAAGATAATCGTAACCCCGTACCTCCGGCCTTCCGGACGGAGGTATTCAAAATAGAAACTTAGGCACACTTATCTACTCCGACTAAAAAGTCGGAGGTACGGGGTGTCCCGGGCCTCCCATCCCGGCCAGCCGGGACAGGCTCCTCCGGTTGGAGAAGATCAAAATACTAATCTCTGTAGTGAGACTCTAGCAATATTTCGCCCTTATGCAGTCTGCAGAAATTTTTAGCTTTACCTCCCAGACCATATTTAACACCCGTATCGCATGAAAAAGCTGATATACTTCTTCTTCCTGCTGGCCCTGTCCGTTACAGCATTTGGCCAGAACAACCCCAATGCCAGCCACGGCAATAAATTCGAACAACTCGACAACCTGCTGCCACCGCCAAACGATTATCGGGGCATGGACGGAGCTCCCGGCCCGGATTACTGGCAACAGCGCTGTGACTACGATATCGAATGCCGGCTCGATGTGGAGAACCTCAAACTGGAAGGGGAGGAGCGCATTACCTACTACAACCAGTCGCCCCATACCCTGCGTTACCTCTGGATGCAGCTGGATGAGAACCAGCACTCGCCGGAGAATGACAACCAGTACTTCGACGGCAGCGCCATCAAGCCAACGATGAGCGAAACGGACCTGAGGGTGCTGGAGTCCTGGCGCGAAAAGGAAAAATACGGCCACAAGATCGAAGCGGTCAAAGACGGCAACGGCGCGCCGCTGGAATTTATGATCAACCAGACTATGATGCGGGTCGGCCTTCCGCAACCGCTCAAGCCGGGCGAATCTTTTTCGTTTAGCGTAAAATGGCATTACAATATCATCGACAGAATACGCTTTGCTGAGCTGGCGCAAAACTTCGCCAACTTTCCGCGTGGAGGGTACGAGTATTTCCCCGATGACGGCAACTACCTGTTCACCATCACCCAATGGTACCCCCGCCTTTGCCTCTACAGCGATGAGAAAGGCTGGCAGACCAACCAGTTCACCGGCAGAGGTGAATTTGCCCTTACCTTCGGCAACTTTGTGGTGAAAATGACCGTGCCTGCCGACTTTGTGGTAGGCTCAACCGGCGAATGCCTTAATTACACCACGGTATTATCGCCCACGCAACTCCAACGGTGGAAACAGGCGCAGGCAGCCACTGAGCCGGTGGAGATCGTCACGCTCGACGAGGCGAAGGCCAACGAAAAGAGGAAGGCCAGCAAGGACACCAAGACCTGGATATTCAAGGCCGATAAGGTTCGGGACTTTGCCTGGACGGCCAGCCGGAAGTTTATCTGGGACGCTATGCCACACATCACGAGCGAGGGCAAGAGGGTGATGTGTATGAGCTATTATGGCAAGGAAGCCTATCCGATCTATAACAGGTACTCCACCAAAGCCGTGGCGCATACCCTGAAAACATACTCCAGGTACAGCATTCCCTATCCCTATCCCGCCGCCATTTCGGTAGAGGCGGAAAACGGCATGGAATACCCCATGATCTGCTTTAACCCCGGCAGGGCTGAAGAGGATGGCACCTATACGGAAATGGCCAAAAACCAGGCGATCTCCGTGATCATCCACGAAGTGGGGCATAACTATTACCCCATGATCATCAACAGCGATGAAAGGCAATGGGCCTGGTTCGACGAAGGGCTCAATAGCTTTGTACAGTTCATCGCCGAGCGGGAATTCGACAACGACTACAGGCCCTGGTCGGGCCCGGCGCACCTCATCACCGATTATATGGGCCTGCCCAAGGAACAGCTCGAGCCTATCATGACCAATAGCGAGAACATAAACGACTACTTCTCCAACGCCTACCGGAAGCCTGCCACTGCCCTCAATATCCTGCGGGAGACCATCATGGGCAGAGAGCTGTTCGACTATGCCTTCCACGAATACGGCCGCCGCTGGGCCTTCAAGCACCCGACACCCGCCGATTTCTTCCGCACGATGGAAGATGCCAGCGGTATGGACCTCGACTGGTTCTGGCGCGGCTGGTTCTTCACAACCGATGCCGTGGATATTTCTCTGGATAGTATCAAATGGTATAAGGTCGACCTCGAGAACGACCCCGAAAAAAAGGACTATACCATGGCCCACAAGCAAAGCAAACCCTTCGACGACCTCAACAAGGCCCACAACAGAGAGGCCGGCATCGTATCCGAGGTCGACAAAGACCCCGAACTGCGCGACTTTTATTCGGATTACAAGCCCTGGGAAACGGAAGATTCGATCATGAAGATCCCGATGCAGCTTTACGAAGAAACATACAGCCCTAAAGAGAAAAAGGAGCTGTTCGATGGAAAAAACTACTATCAGCTGTACTTCAGCAATAAAGGCGGCCTGGTAATGCCCGTGATCATTGAATGGACATACGAGGACGGCACGACGGAGGTCCAGCGCCTGCCGGTGCAGATCTGGCGTTTGGACGAAGGAGCGTTCACGAAAGTCTTTGTAAAAGATAAAGTCGTCACTGCTATCAGGATCGACCCTTATCGGGAAACGGCCGACGTAGACGAAAGCAACAACAACTGGCCGGTGAAGGAAGTGCCCACACGCTTCCAGGTTTTCAAGGCCCACAAACAGGGGAAGGTGCTCAACCCTATGCAGAAAGCACAGGGAAAGACGATCAGGCCCTGATCGCTGGCCATGCTTACCGGACTACCTCTGCTACTGGCCATCCTGGCTGCAATTGTGTTTATTGTGGTTGCATCGGCGGCCTGGAAGGTTCACCCATTCGTGGCCTTGCTGCTGGCCTGTTACGGCCTGGGCCTGGCTGTGGGTTTGCCGCCTGATGAGATCACCAGGGCTGTCAGCGATGGTTTTGGCGGGCTCATGGGGTATATTGGCCTTATCGTCGTTTTGGGCAGCATCATAGGAGTTGTGCTGGAGCGGTCGGGCGCCGCGCTGCGCATTGCAGATCTTATCGTAACTGCCGTAGGAAAAAAGCGCCCGGCGCTGGCTATGTCGATCATCGGCGCTACCGTTAGCATACCGGTTTTCTGCGACAGCGGTTTTATCATCCTTTCCGGGCTGAACAACGCCCTGGCTAAGCGTTCCAAGGCGTCAAAAGCCACCCTCGCCCTTGCCCTGGCTTCCGGGCTGTACACCACGCATACCCTCGTGCCGCCAACGCCCGGCCCCATCGCCGCAGCGGGCAACCTGGGCGCCGGCGATTATCTGGGCGTCGTCATGCTGGTTGGGCTGCTGGTAGCCCTGCCTACAGCCGCGCTGGCCTACTGGTTCGCATTAAAAAGAGGAAAAAACATTACCATAGCGGATGCTGAACTGGAACCGGAGGCCAGGGATGCGCTTCCTCCTGCCTTCCGTTCGCTGGCTCCTATCTTGCTGCCCATCCTGCTGATCGCTGCAGGCTCGCTGTTGAGCTTCCTGAAGGTGGACGCTACCTGGGCCCGGTGGCTGCAATACGCCGGGAGCCCGCTACCGGCATTGCTCATCGGCATGCTGGTGTCTTTTTCGCTCTTTAAGAAGTGGGATAAGGCCCACCTTATGGGCTGGATAGGAGAGGGCATCCAGCTGGCAGGGCCTATACTTGTGGTCACCGGGGCCGGCGGCGCATTCGGAGGCGTGCTCAAAGCAACCCCTATGGCCGAAATGGTGGGAAACTGGGTGGAATCAGGGCATTACTCGGGCGCCATCTTCCTGGCCATTGCCTTTCTGTCGGCTGCGCTATTGAAAACATCGCAGGGCTCTTCGACCAATGCCCTGGTGATCACCTCTTCGATGCTGGCCCCGCTGGTAGGGACAATGGGTTTTGACTCGCCTTTTGAGCTGGCGCTCGTCGTAATGGCCATAGGCGGCGGCGCCATGACGGTATCTCATGCAAATGACAGCTACTTCTGGGTCGTTTCCCAGTTTAGCGGTATCGGTATGAAAGATGCATACCGTAGCTTTACCCTGATGACCGGGTTGCAGGGCATAGTCGTCCTGCTCATCACACTACTCTTGAGCTGGGCGGCGTAATAGCCACCTGCGTAAGCATGATCATACTTTAGGCTCCCAGCCCGCTTCATAATCCCTTTGCCACATGGCCATGGCCTGCTCGTCGCCCATTATGCGGCCATCCTCCGCGCTGGTATGCAGGGTTCTGCCATGCTTTTGAGCGATATTCCCCAAATGGCAAAGCAGGGTGCTTTTATGGGCTTCCTCCGCAATAGAATGCAGCTTCACACCTTTTCTGACAGCATCGAAGAAGTTCTGGAAATGGTAGATGTCCAGGCCGCCGACGCCAAGAAGGTCGGTTGTTGCCGAATAGGAACGCTCGTTGACCTGTTTGATCAATTTCCCGGCCTTGTCGTAGGCGACATAGCTGTTCCGGTCGAGCAAAATGCTGCCTTCCGTGCCGTAAATGGCAGAGCCTCGGTCGCGGCCATCCTGCAGAAAGCCATTGCAGGAGCGCCCTTCCCAGGTGATCATTTTATTTTCGCCGAATTCGAAACCTGCCGACTGCGTATCGTAGAACTCCCAGTCGTCGTGAAAATTATAACGCCCGCCGGTAGAGCTCACCTTAGTCGGGAATTCCACGCCGAGGGCCCACCGGCAGATATCGATCTCGTGAAGGCCGTTGTTGTTGATCTCTCCGGTGCCCCAATGCCAGAACCAGTGCCAGTTGTAATGCACCCGGTTATCCAGGAATTCCCGCCGTGGGGCAGGCCCCTGCCATAGCTCCCAGTTGAGCCATTCCGGCACGGCTGTTTTCTTGCCTGTGCCGATAGTCCCTCGGGTATTGGTATACCAGGCTTTACCGTAATAGGCCTCGCCGATGATGCCCTCGCGGATATCCTGCATCGCTTCTATAGACGTCGGAGCGGATCGCTGCTGGTTGCCGATCTGCAGCACCCTGCCCGTTTTGCGCTGGGCTTCTACAAGCCATTCGCCTTCGCGTGGGTTGTGGCAGCAGGGTTTCTCCACGTAGACGTCCTTGCCGGCCTGCATCGCCAAAATGGCCATAGGAGCATGCCAGTGGTCAGGGGTGGCGATGGTAACGGCGTCAACCATATTGTCTTCCAGTATTTTCCGGATATCGCCGTAAGCTTTTGCCGTGCCGCCGCCTTCACCGGCCAGCACTTTCTGCCCTTTAGCAAATGTTCGGGCATCCACATCGCAGAAAGCGATGATCTCGGCATTCCCGGCTTTCGAAGCGGCGATAATATGCGCCTGCCCCCGGCCGTTCAGGCCCACTACCGCGAGCTTTATTCGCTCATTGGAGCCCAGAATGCGGGCATAACTACTGGCGGGGAACGACAATGCCGTCGCACCGATGAGGGCGTCTTTTACAAATTTCCTTCGGGTGGTCTTTTTCTGGCCGGCCATAGTAGTAGGGGTTTTAATGAGTAATGTGATGCTTGCAATTCAGTATTCCCTGATCTTTATACTCCGGAAATGCACCGTATTGCCATGGTCCTGGAGCAGGATGTGCCCCTGGGGCCACTGCCCGAAGCCTTTCCAGTCTTTGTACTTGCTATAGGCCACCAATGCGCGGAACATCTGCGACCAGCGGCCGTATTCAACGGCCTTTTCATCATTCAGCCAATGTTCCACCTTGCCGTTGCGGGATACGATACGGGCCTTGTTCCAGGCGCCGATACCCTTAAACTGCTTCCCTCTGCCTGGCACGGAGAGGTTATCCGCGGCGATCAGGTCGTACAACGATGCGACGGTGCGGTTTCCGGCAACGCCCATTTTGGCGTCGGGGTGGTTTTCGTCATCCAGTATCTGATATTCGCAGCCGATAGCGGAGCCGGAGCCTTTGTTCAGCTCCGGGTCGACGAAATATTTGATGCCGCTATTGGCGCCTTTGGTGATCATAAATTCCAGCTCCAGCTCAAAATCGCTGAATTGGGCTTCCGTAACGATATCGCCCGGGCCGGAGGATTCACCACCGTCGGTAGCCAGTATCGTGAGAGCGCCGTCCTTCATCTCCCAGCCTTTTTCGGGGAAATGATCGAGTTTGGCGCCCCGCCAGCCCTTGCTGCTATGGCCATCCCAAAGCAACCGCCAGCCGTGGTTCTTTTCCCAATCGGTAAGCGTATTGACGAGATAGGAGATCTGCGGAACCTGCGGGTCGTCGGCTAGGGCATATAACTCGGGGTGCTGCGTCAGCAAGCGAAGGTTACGCCAGCGCACTTCCTTGCCTGCCAGGCTTTTATCCCCAATGCTATGCACCTGCAGTGCTATGAACCCTTTAGCGTCAACATCATCAACCAGGTTGGCGCACTGCACCCCATTTATCCAGGTTTTGATGTGCGGGCCAATAGCCTCTACCCGGTAGTGGTTCCACTGCCCGTTGCGAAATGCCGCCTGTCCCTTGGGGTTGCGGGCCAGGGGGTAGAGCCACCCCCGCCGCGCTTCGTCGTAGACCCCTCCGCTGAAGGCGCGGGTGCTGGGGTCGATCTCTATCTGGTAGCCATGCACCCGCCCGTTTTGATATTCAGCCAGGCTGTTGCTTCTGATCTGTACTCCCGAATTGAGCTCGGGATCGTCAAACACCTCGAATTCGAGAATGAAATCACCGTAATGTTCTTTGGTGGCGAGAAAGCTGTTGGGCTCTCCGAGCGTAGCCTGCCCAACAATACAGCCATCCTCGATCTTGAAAATGGCCTTGCCGTTGAGCAGTTCGAAATTGTCGAGGCTTTTGCCATCGAAGAGGTTCTTCCAGGCGGGCTCCTGAGCCAGGCCGTTGTTGAACAGGCCAACGAAAAACAGAAGTGAATACAGGTATTTCATGCTAATAAGTTTTGTCTGGAGCAAACATAGACGCACTTCACACCCCCGACCAGGCGCTGAAGCCGCCATCCACGGGGATGACAGTTCCTGTTACGAACCGCGATGCTTCGGAAGAAAGCCAAATGGCCGTACCGATGAGCTCATCGGGCTCGCCGAAACGACGGGTAGGGGTCTTGCGTATGACCGATTCGCCGCGTTCGGTATAGGTGCCATCCTCATTGGACAACAGGCGGCGGTTTTGGCTGGTGATGAAAAAGCCCGGCGCGATGGCGTTTACCCGTACCCCTTCTCCGAATTTGAGGGCTATTTCCACAGCCAGCCATTTTGTGAAACAGTCGACGGCGGCTTTAGCCGTAGAATAGCCAGGCACGCGCGTGACGGCCTGCTGAGCAGTCATGGAAGAGATATTGATGATACTGCCGGAACCAGACGCTGCCATGGACTTGCCAAAAATCATGGTGGGCAGCACCGTGCCATCGAAATTGAGCGCGAATACTCTTTGGAAGTTGGGGTAGGGGTGTTGGAAAAAGTGCTCGCTTGGAGAGATCGCTGCTCCCGGGATGTTGCCGCCGGCACCGTTGATGAGGATATCGGCCCGGCCCCATTCTTTTATAAACCTATCGGAACATTCCTGTAAGGCCTCCGCATCGAGTACATCGGCTACCAGCGGCATGGCCTGCCCGCCGGCTGCCTCGATGCCGGCCACCATAGCTTCCACTTTGGCCCGGGTACGGCCAAGGATGCCTACCTTAGCGCCTCGTTGGGCCATGCCTTTGGCGATCTCGCCGCAAAGAACTCCCGAACCACCTGTGATGATGGCCGTTTTACCCTGAATGTCAAATAAGGGGTCCATATTCAGATTTTTCTGCCGGGCCTTTTTTCTGGTGCTTCTACTGTCGTGCGGGCGCAGTGGCAGGCTTGATCGCGCA
This sequence comes from Lewinellaceae bacterium, assembly GCA_020636255.1. GTDB lineage: Bacteria > Bacteroidota > Bacteroidia > Chitinophagales > Saprospiraceae > JACJYE01. Next base: position 324,175 of record JACJYE010000010.1, on the reverse strand, counting down.
AGCTTGTAGTGAGAAACGGCCGGCGTGAAACCGAAAAGTAAAAAACTTTTCCAACTTAAGGGGGGGGATTTTCACCCTCAGTCGTTTTATGGTTGAATTCGGATGGCACTGGCCTCAAATGATTGGATCTCAGCGCCATGTTATTTTCATCCATTAATCAAAAAACCTTAGGCATGAAAGATCAATTGAAATTATCCCTGTTATGCTTCGTTGCTGTTTCCCTGTTCGCCTTTTCAAGTTGTGAAAAAGACGCCGAGCCTATACCCGAAGCCGATGCGGCTACCATTGCGAAAGCACAAGAATCGCTGGCCAGCCAGCAGCTGATCCTTTCCTCCTTTAATATTGCTCAGCGCGGAGCTGAAAATGCCAACGGCTTTGCGAATGATGGCGGCGTGGAATATCGTTCCGATACCTGTGGCGTCGTTACCGTTGACCCTCCGGGCCTGTTCGTATTCCCCAAAACGGTTACCGTGGATTACGGCAGTGGGTGCACCGATGCGGACGGCAAGTTCAAGGCAGGCAAAGTCGTTCTGTACGTGGAGGCCATCTGGGAGCCTAATGCTATCATTTCGGTTGCTTACGATAACTATTCGGAAGATGGCGTGAAGGTTGAAGGCCAGTTCGTTTTCACAAACCTGAGCACCCCCGACGCGGCTATCCTCAGCATCACTGCCCAGGATATCAAACTGACAGGCCCTAATAATAATACTTTCGCCTTCAGCGGCAACCAAACCTATACGCAAACAGAGGGGCACCCAACCTGGTGGGACTGGCACGACGATGTTTACCACGTAACGGGAAGTATCTACACTACGCTAACCAATGGAGAAACCGTGGATTGGGTTATTCAAACCCCGCTGGAAAAGGCCAATGCCTGCTATTATGTGAGTAAAGGAACGGGCACCCTCGATATCAATGGCCTGCCGATAATCGTTGACTACGGGAACGGCGCCTGCGATAACCAGGGGACGCTCACCATCAACGGCCAGGTGTATCCGTTTACCCTCCATTAAAGGGCCCTGCCTCGTTTTAAGGCATAAAAAAAGAGCCGCCGGAGTAATCCCGGCGGCTCTTTTTTCTTTGTCGCATCTTACTGCTCGTGCAGGCTTAGCTTGATCTTCTTCTCCAGTTCTGACACCGTATCCTTAAAGATGGCATCGGTTTCCATCAGGTCCTGTACCGTTTTACAGGAGTAGATGACCGTGCTGTGGTCGCGCCCGCCGAAAGTCTCGCCAATGGCCTTCAATGATTTGTCGGTGAGGTTTTTTGCGAGGTACATCGACAGCTGACGGGCGATGACGACCTGGCGCTTACGGGTTTTGCCCTGCAGCTTATCCACGTTCAGGCCGAAGTGTTCCGCTACCAGTTTCTGGATATAGTCAACGGTGATCTCCTTATTGATCTGGCTGACGAAATTGCGGATCACCCGCTTGGCCAGTCCCATATCTACTTCCTGCTGGTTGAGGGAGGACTGGGCCACCAGCGATACCAGCACGCCTTCGAGCTCGCGGATGTTGTTCTGAATGTTGAAACAGATAAATTCCGTGACGTCCTGAGGGATCTCGATACCTTCCTGGCTCATTTTGGCTTCCAGGATGGCAATGCGGGTCTCGAGGTCGGGAGCCTGGAGGTCGGCAGACAAGCCCCACTTGAACCGGGAGATCAGGCGTTCTTCCATACCGTCCAGGTCTTTAGGCGGCCGGTCGGAGGTCAGAATGATCTGTTTGCCACTTTGGTGCAGCTGGTTGAATATGTGGAAAAAGATCTCCTGCGTCTTTTGCTTGTTCGCCAGGAACTGAATATCATCCACGATCAGGACGTCGATAAGCTGGTAGAAGTTTACAAAGTCATTGACTGCGTTGTTCTTGATGGATTGAATGATCTGGTTGGTGAACTTCTCCGATGAAACATACAGGACCACCTTATCGGGGAAACGCTTCAACACGTCGTTGCCGATGGCGTGCGCCAGGTGTGTTTTCCCCAGGCCGACATCGCCGAAAATGACCAGGGGGTTGAAGGAAGTGCCTCCCGGTTTTTTGGCAATGGCCAGGCCTGCGGAACGGGCAAGGCGGTTGCAATCGCCTTCTATATAGTTCTCGAATATGTAGTGGGGGTTGAGCTGGGGCTCGATCTTTACCTTCTTGATCCCGGGAATGACAAATGGGTTCTTGATGGCCTGATAGTCCACGATGCCGGGTGCGAGGCTTTCCACACCGGCAGATGTACTGCCGTTCGAGGCCGCGGCTTTGACAGGCCGGGCGCTCTGGATATGCCCGTGATGGCCGCCATTGCTCATCAGTATCTGATACTCCAGGCGGCCCTGGTCTCCCAACTCGCGGCGAATAGTCATTTTCAGGAGGCTGACATAGTGTTCCTCAAGCCACTCATAGAAAAACTTGTTTGGGACTTGAATGGTCAATGCATTCTCATCCAGGCGAACTGGCTTGATCGGTTCGAACCAGGTCCTGAAACTCTGTTGGTTTACGTTCTTACGGATAGTCTGAAGACAGTTATCCCAGACTGTAGTATGATCTCTTGTCATTCCCCAGTTAATAGCTGTAGTTAAACAATAAAATAACTGACTTAAAAAGCCTAGAGTATCAGCAAGTTAGGTTCATAAGGCGGCGCAATGCAGAGTAGTGAAACCACCCCTTACATTGGCTGTTGTTACCGGATCTAAATGTTGTAATCTTGTGCCCAACTTAGATAAAGGAGGATTACAAAGGTGGGAAAAAATCTCTAAACATGAAATGGATGTGGATAAGTTTTCCGGTTTTTTTTTGCCTCACACACGTGAGTATTTTAAAAGGCCAGTAAGTGAAAACTTTATACATTTTAGTCCTAAGCCTATGGCGGCTTGTCATGTTTCCACGCCAATTGTGGATAACAATACTTTCATTGTTGATACTCGCTTCAATTATCTGTAAGCCAAACTATTGAAGTTGAGCATGTCTTTACAACCAGTGCACCTAGCCCGCAGGGAATAAAAGATGGAAGGGCATGAGCAGTTGGCAGGCCGTAGCGGTAAAATGTTAAGGCAATGCAATTTTTGATGCAAGCCGGGGCTTTTGTTTACTTTAGCCTGAAATCACCGCTGTATTATGCCTTCATTAAAAGTACTACTCCCCATTTTGGCCGTCCTGGCCCTTAGCGCTGGCGCCTATTTTTTTCTAAAGCCCGATGGGAAACCCCAGGAAGTAGATATCAAGATCGAGGCGGCCCGTGGCCGTTTTGAGGTCAAAGTGGCCGCCACTGGCGAACTCGCAGCGAAGCGATCGGTGAAGATACAGGCGCCACAGGGTATGCGCGTTGCCGGTATTTGGGAAACGACCATCTCCGACCTGGTCAGCGAAGGGTCTCTCGTAAAAGCTGGAGATTATGTCGCTTCTCTCGACCGCACAGAACTGGCCGGCAAGATGACAACAGTGCAAACGGAGATCGAAAAGATACAGACCCAGTTGGAGCAGGCCCGCATCGATACGGCCATCGAACTGCGTGGCATCCGCGATGAACTGGTAAACCTCGGGTTTTCTAAAAAGGAAAAACTGCTGTATGTCGAACAAAGCAAATACGAGCCACAATCGGTCATACAACAGGCCCAGCTTGACCTGGAACGCACAGAACGCGACTTCAAACAACTGGTCCAGAAATACGAGCTCAAACAACAACAGGCCATCGCCAAGATCCAGGAGATAGAAGCCCTGCTTCGCCAGAACCAGAACCAGCTCAATACTTATGTCTCTCTGAGCCAGGAATTCACCATCAATGCTCCGGAACCCGGGATGGTGATTTACGCCCAGACCTGGCGGGGAAAAAAAGAGCCTGGTTCGCGCGTCGGCGCCTGGGACCCCGTAGTGGCCGAGCTGCCCGACCTGAGTGATATGATCTCCAAGACCTATGTGAATGAGGTAGATATAAGTAAGGTTCAGGAAGGGCAGGAGGTAACAATCAGAGTGGACGCTTTTCCGGGCAGGGCCTACAACGGGCATATCATTAAGGTGGCCAATATCGGAGAACAACTGCGCGGTTACGACGCCAAGGTTTTCGAAGTGATCGTACAGGTCAGCGAAGTGGATTCCATCATGCGCCCAGCTATGACGACGAGCAACGAGATCGTCACTGCTGTTTTCGATGATGCCGTCCATATCCCTCTGGAAGCGCTGTACAACGATAGCCTCACGTTTGTATACCAGGAAAAAGACGGTAAGGTTTACCGCCAGGAAGTGATCACCGGGCTCTCCAACGCAAACGAGATCATCATCGAGCATGGGCTTGAAGGTGGCGCTTCGATATACCTGTCGCCTCCAAAAGGAGCCGATGCGGCCCCATTTGTCTATATCGAGCCCCAAAAGAGGGAAGATGTCCGAAAGCGCCTGGAAAACGCCGAAAAAGAACGGCAGGCCCAGGCGATGAGCCGCCGCAACAAACACAAGGATAAGGCCGGCGTTCCCGGGCAGGGTGGGAGTGGGGCCGTTTTGACCGTTGAATAACCTCCCGATATGGAACGCGTTCTCTTTAACTTTTTTTTGGCCATGGAAGGCGTTAACGCCAACAAGCTGCGCTCTTTCCTCACCGCTTTGGGCATCGTTTTCGGAGTAGGCGCGGTCATAGCCATGCTCGCGATCGGCACAGGCGCCAAGCAGGCCATCCTCGAACAAATGAAGCTGATCGGCACCAACAATATCGTGATCAAAGGGCTGGAGCTCACCGACGAAGGCCAGAATGGCAGCAGCAGCGGAACCGGCGCCAGCGGTAGCAGCGACAGCGGGGAAAAACGAACCTATTCGCCAGGGCTCACCCTCAAAGACGCCGAGGCTATCCAGGCCATACTACCGGCAGCAGAGCGCGTGAGCCCCGAAGTGGTGCTGGCTACCAACGTAGTGCGCAACGGCAGGCTTGAAAAGGGACGCTGCGTCGGTATTACCAACGCCTTTTTCGATCTCAATAACCTGGGCCTTGCCACAGGCCGTTTATTCCACGATAAGCATATCGAACAGGGCGCTTCCGTCTGCATTATCGGCAAGGAGATCCAGGCGCGCTTTTTCAGCCAGGAAGACCCCCTGGGCCAGCAGTTGAAATGCGGCAATACCTGGCTCACCATTATTGGCGTGCTCGACAGGCGCAAGGCCAGCCAGGAAAGCCTGTCGAGCCTGGGCATCAGAGACTATAACAGCGACGTCTATATACCCGTGACCACCGCTTTGTTACGTTTTCGCAACCGCGCGCTCGTCAATCAGAACGACCTGGGCGATGAGGATTCCGACGAAGATGAAAACCGGGACCCCAACCATAACCAGCTGGACCAGCTGGTCGTCCGCATCGGCGAATCCGACAAACTTAAAGCAAGCGCCGACGTCATCGCCCGCATTCTCAAACGCCGGCACTACGACGTGGTGGACTTCCAGGTCGAAGTGCCGGAACTGCTGCTCGAACAGGAACAGAAAACCCAGGACACGTTTAACCTTGTGCTCGCCGCCATTGCAGGTATCTCTCTGCTCGTCGGCGGCATCGGCATCATGAACATCATGCTAGCCTCCGTACTCGAACGGGTAAAGGAAATAGGGGTCAGGCGGTCGCTCGGGGCCAACCAGCGGGATATTATTTTTCAGTTCCTCTTCGAAGCGGTCTTCATCAGCCTGATGGGCGGCCTGATAGGCATGGCCCTGGGCATCGGCGCCGCACGGGGCATCGCAGCTTATGCGGAGATCCCTACCGTCGTATCCGGCTGGTCGATCCTCCTGTCGTTTGGGGTAGCCGCAGCCGTAGGCCTCGTCTTCGGCATCTTTCCCGCCCGGAAAGCTGCGATACAGGACCCTATCAAGGCGCTGCGCTCCGATTGAGCCGCCGGCAGGCAACAACTGCTTCTTTTTCTTCAGCAACAAAACTCCTTTCTCTTCATGAAAATGCGATACCCTATTCTCCTTGGCCTGTTATGTTGTTCCTTTTGCCGGCTCTCAGCACAGGATACCCTTCAGCTCAGCCTGAAAGGGGTGATAGATATGGCACAGGCAGCCGCACCAGACGTCAAGATCGCGGAAACCGCCCTGAATAACAGCTTCTGGCGCTATCAATCCTTTCTGTCCAATTACAAGCCCCAGATCAGTATCGGTTCAACCTTGCCCAACCTCAACCGGGCTATCGAAGCCATCACGCTGCCCGATGGCCGCGACGCTTTTATCAACCGGGCACTGATGCGGAACAGCGTCAACCTCAGCCTGGAACAGGACATCGCCCTGACAGGGGGTTCTATCTTCGCCACTACCGGTATCCAGCGGATCGATATCTTCAAGTCGGATACGAACCCGGGCTCGGTTTCCTATCTCAGCACGCCGGTAGCCGTGGGTTTCCAGCAGCCGCTGTTCACGTTCAACCCACTGCGTTGGGACAAACGCATCCAGCCTCTGGTTTACCAGGAATCGCAACGCATCTATTCGGAAGGGTTGGAGGATGTGGCCTTCCAGGCAGCCGCCCTGTTCTTCGATGTACTGGTCGCCCAGCTTAACCAGGAAGCCGCCAGGCGCGACAAAGCGGATGCGGATACTCTGCTGGAAATATCCCGCGGCCGTTTCGAGGTGGGGCGCATCGCAGAGACGGAACTGCTGCAGATCGAACTGAACGCCATGAATGCCGATGCATCAGTAGCGGAAAGCCAGCTCAACCTCCAAACCAGCACCGAACGCCTCCGGAACTTCCTAGGCATCCGCAGAGCCGTTTACTTCGAGCTCGACCCTCCTTCCAGCCTTCCCGGCTTCGACATCAACCCGGAACAGGCCATTCAATACGCCCGGATGAACAGAAGCGAAAACATTGGTTTCAACCGGCAACTGCTGGAAGCCGAACGCGATGTGGCGGAAGCGAAAGGTAACAGCGGCCTCAGTGTTAACCTCAACGGCTCCTTCGGCCTGTCACAAACAGGGGGCACCGTAGGCGATGCTTACGTCTCACCGCTCGACCAGGAGCAACTCCGGCTTGGCATCACCCTGCCCGTTGCCGATTGGGGTAAAGCGCGCTCCCAGCTCGAGATCGCTAAATCTAACCAGGAACTGGTGCAGCTCCAGGTCGAACAGGAACGCATAAATTTTGAACGGGAAGTCCTCATCAAAGTACAACAGTTCGGCCTGCAACGCGACCAGGTACGGCTGGCCGTACGAGCCTACGACGTGGCCCAGAAAAGGCTCGATATGACGAGAAAGCGCTACCGCATCGGCAAGATACTGGTCACCGACCTCAACATCGCCATCAGCGAGGAGGCCAATGCCCGCCGATCTTATATCAACGCCCTGCGCACCTTCTGGCTGGCCTATTACGATCTTCGGCGCCTGTCTCTGTACGACTTTGAGGCCGACAGGCCCTTGCTCCGCCAGGTGGAACCCAAACGATAGTTTTGTATATTCGCTCCCGAAATCAAATAAGGCCAGATATGCAAAAAGTAACAGTCATCGGAGCCGGCACAATGGGCAACGGCATCGCCCACGTATTTGCCATGCACGGATTCCAGGTTTCCCTGGTTGATGTAGCTCAATCTGCACTGGAGAAAGGCATGGCCACCATAGAAAAAAACCTCGGCAGGATGGTGGCCAAAGAAAAGATCTCCGAAGCGGATATGAAGGCTACCCTCGGTAGGATAACCACTTTTACCAGCCTTGAAACAGGCGCCACGGAAGCAGATATCGTCGTTGAAGCGGCCACCGAAAACGAGAACCTGAAACTTAAGATCTTCCAGGAGATCGATGCCTATGCCCCGCAGGGGGCTATCCTCGCTACCAATACGTCTTCCATTTCTATTACACAGATCGCCGCAGCCACGAAACGCCCTGCCCAGGTGATCGGCATGCACTTCATGAACCCCGTGCCCCTCATGAAGCTGGTGGAAGTCATCAGGGGCTACGCCACAAGCGATGAAGTAGCCGCTACGACGATGGAGCTCTCCAAGAGGCTGGGCAAAACACCGGTCGAAGTCAACGATTACCCCGGTTTCATTTCCAACCGCATCCTGATGCCCATGATCAATGAAGCGATCTATGCGCTTTTCGAAAGCGTAGCAGGGGTGGAGGAGATCGATACGGTCATGAAGCTGGGTATGGCCCACCCCATGGGCCCCCTGCAACTGGCCGACTTTATCGGCCTGGATGTCTGCTTGTCCATCCTCAATGTCCTTTTCGAAGGCTTTGGCAACCCCAAATACGCCCCCTGCCCACTACTGGTGAATATGGCCCGGGCCGGAAAACTGGGCGTTAAATCAGGAGAAGGGTTCTATGCCTATCAGCCGGGAAGCAAAGAATTGGTGGTTGCTGATAGCTTCCGGCGGAAATAAACGGGCAAGCGGCAATTATAAACACAATTTGTTTTTATATCTTGACATAAAAAATAATTTGTGTTATTTTTGCATCATACGCAGTTTCTTAACACAAAAGATTTGGCGCATGATGCAATATGGACTCACGCAGGCACAGCAGAGTAGGGTGGTATATTCCCTTGAGGGCGTATCCGATTACATCAACCGGAACTGGTTTCGGGCGTTGATGCTTGGGCTGGGCATCTACGTCCTGTTCTTTAAGGACATTACGATAGAATTTGGCATGGGAGCTCCGCCTGCCATCGCTGCTAGCGAGCTGGCGGCTTCTCCGGCTGTTTCACGTGGCACAGCCGGGAGCCCCGCAGTGGCTCTGCCTGCCCGTTCCCGGAAAGAAGGGATGCGCAACGTTTCTCAACTGGAGAAGGGCAGAAAACGCACTCCAAAGGCAAATGATTTTTCCAACCTCACGTTTATCCTGAACCCCGGTTACGCCCGCCGTCACGGCATCCACCGGGCTATAGTGGAGGAAAAAGAAGCGGCCTGCCGGGATTACGTTAAACAATACGCTCCGTTGGCGCTCCAGGAAATGCACGATTACGGCATCCCCGCCAGCATTACCCTGGCGCAGGGGCTGCTCGAATCCAACGCCGGAGAAAGCCGCTTGTCAACGGAATCGAATAACCACTTCGGCATCAAATGCCGAAAAAAGTGCAGAGGCTGCACCTGCCGCAACTATTCTGACGACGACATCTATGACATGTTCCGCGTGTTCGAACTCCCTGCCGAGAGCTACCGCGAACATTCCCTCCTGCTGAACAGCGCCCGATACAAGCACCTCCACAAGCTGCGCAGGACGGACTACAAAGGCTGGGCCCATGGCCTGAAAAAGGCAGGGTATGCTACCGACAGGCGTTATGCCGAAAAACTGATCCAGGCCATAGAGTACCTTGGGCTTCACAAATACGATAAGGCGGCATGAACGCTTGTTTGGAAGCTCAGGCAAAAAAGCATCTCCAATAGTAACTACAGGAGTGGCTTTTTTGCTATTTTCGGCAAGCTGTGCAAAAACTAACCCTATGGCCCGCTTTTTTCAGCAAGTGTCCAACGCTATCCACCGGCTCAACGAATGGGTAGGGCGGGGTGTATCCTGGTTGACGGCACTACTGGTCGTGTTGGTCTGCTTCGACGTGGTGACGCGCTACCTGTTCAGCGACACATCCGCCTGGGTCATGGAACTGGAATGGCACCTGTTCGCACTGATCTTTCTACTGGGAGCAGGTTATGCCTTCCGGCACGATAAACACGTTAGGGTCGACCTGTTCTATGCTCGTTTTACCGAGCGGGAAAAGGCACTGGTGAACCTGCTTGGCGCCCTGCTCTTCCTGATCCCCTGGAGCCTGCTGGTCATTTACGCTTCCTACGATTATGCCATGATCTCCTACAAGATAAGGGAAACATCGCCCGACCCCGGTGGCCTGCCAGCCAGGTATATCATCAAGTTCGCTATCGTATTGGGAGCTACGCTGCTACTGCTTCAGGGCATCGCGAGCCTCATCGATTCCGCCCTGATACTGGCGGCCCCAAAAGGCCGGGGTGATGAAGAGGCCCCAGCGGATAACAAATAGAACAGCACATGGAACTACTGGCATTTCTGCTCTTTATCAGCATTTTCCTGCTCATCCTGTACGGGTATCCGGTCGCTTTTACGCTTGGGGGCATTTCGGTGTTGTACGCGCTTTGTTTCCTCGACCCGGTGGCATATACTGCCCTGCCCCCGCGCATCATGGGCGTAATGAGCAATTACGTGTTGCTGGCCGTACCATTGTTTATTTTTATGGGTATCATGCTGGAAAGGTCGGGCCTGGCGGAAAGCCTGCTGGAAACGATGGCCATGCTGTTCGGTGGCATGAAAGGAGGCCTCGCCATTAGCGTCGTGATCGTAGGGGCGCTGCTGGCCGCTTCTACGGGCATCGTAGGTGCAACTGTAGTGACCATGGGCCTCATCAGCCTGCCCACCATGCTCAAGCGGGGGTATAAGGCCGAATTGGCCACCGGCACTATTGCGGCATCGGGCACCCTGGGGCAGATCATCCCCCCTTCAGTCGTCCTCGTTCTTTTGGGGAGTGTCATGAACGTTTCTGTAGGGCAGCTGTTTGCCGCAGCACTACTACCTGGCCTGCTGCTGGTTGTGGCTTACGTGATCTATATTGTCATCCTGGCAAAACTGCGGCCCGAGTCTGCTCCCGGTATGCCTCATGAAGAGATCCTGGCCTTCCGGCGGGAACATTTCTGGAGTAAGGTGCTGAAAGCGTTCCTGCTTCCCATGACGCTGATCATCGCCGTGCTGGGCTCCATCTTCGCCGGTATCGCTTCGCCCACCGAAGCCGCGGCCGTCGGGGCGCTCGGCGCTACTATTCTTACAGTGGTGCAGGGCAAATTTTCCTGGGATGTACTTAAAACCGTCTCGCGGGAAACCACCCACCTGACCAGCATGGTGTTCATCATTTTGCTGGGCGCTACTGTTTTTTCCTTCGTCTTCAGGGAGATGAACGGCGACGTCTACCTGGTAAACCTGATCCGCTCCTCCAATTTGTCTCCTATGGCGTTCCTTGCCCTGGTCATGGCCGTCGTTTTCATCGCCGGTTTCTTCATCGATTTTATCGAGATCGTTTTCATCATCGTGCCCGTCGTTACGCCTATTTTTATAGACCTAAACATAGACCTGCTCTGGATCGGTGTATTGCTGGGGCTCAACCTTCAGACTTCCTTCCTCTCACCACCTTTCGGCTTTTCCCTTTTTTACCTCAAAGGGGTAGCCCCTCCAGGTATAACGACAGGGCACCTGTACAGAGGTATCGTGCCCTTCGTGCTGATCCAACTGCTTTTTTTACTCATCGTGATCCTTTTTCCCGGCGTCATTCATGTGTTCCTCCGATAGCCCGTTTTTCAGCCCAGTTCGAGCGTAGGCTTCCGCTGGATCTGGTCGTAGAACACTTTTTCCGTGATCTGAGAATAGTTCACCGCTTTCATCCGAAACGCATCATACGATTCGTAGACTTTGCGGCTGAAAGGGTCGGCCGCAGTAATATCGGCGATGGCTTCCTCCGTAAAACCGCGCATCTGTTCGATCACCTCATCGGGGAAACGCCGGATGTCAATACCTTTACGGACAAGCCGGGATAAGGCTTCGGCATTTTTTGCCTCCATTTCGGCAAGGGTCCAGGCATAAATGCTGAACGCGGCGGTGCGCAGCATGGCCTGCAGGTCGCCGGGCAGACTGTCAAACAACGCTTTGTTGATAAAAAACTCCAGCATCGTACCCGGCTCGTGCCAACCGGGAGCGTAATAGTACTTGGCGATGTCGTCAAAACCCATCAGGGTATCGTGGTAGGGCCCCAGCCACTCCGTTGCGTCGATCACGCCGCGCTCCAGGCCTGTGTATATTTCACCGCCGGCAAGCAAAACAGGGGCGCCGCCGGCTTTTTCCAGCACATTACCCCCCAGGCCGGGGATGCGCATTTTCAGCCCTTTCAGGTCGGCCACACTATTGATCTCGCGGTTGAACCAGCCTCCCATCTGAACGCCCGTATTGCCGCCGGGCATGGGCACCAGGTTAAAATTGCTGTACAGCTCTTCCCATAACGCCATACCCCCACCGCTGAACAGCCAGGAACTGAGCTGCTGAGCGTTCATACCAAATGGTACGGAGGCAAAGAACTGCGCCGCTGGCGCTTTTCCCGCCCAGTAATAGGCGCCTCCCGAACCGATCTCTGCTCCGCCCGACCGCACAGTGTCGAAAGCTTCGAGAGCAGGCACCAGCTCGCCGCCACCGTATACCCGTATCTGTATCCTGCCACCTGACATCTGCTCCACGATCTCAGCGAAACGGGTGCAGGCTTCCCCTATGATGGGAAAGTTCGGCGGCCAGGTCGTCACCATTTTCCAACGGTAGCGCTTTGCCGTGATCACGTTGGGTGCGTTGCCCTTTTCCTCCTGGCCATAGTTTTTCCCCCCTAACGCACGAATGGCAAAAGGGAGGGAGATCGTGCCCAATGCCAGGCCTTTGAAGAAGCTTTTCCTGGATATTTTCATTTCAGGTGGTTTTACAGAGCCGGCCTAACCGGTAGTTTTTTAATAAAGATAGTAACTATTCAGCATCATGGTGATTTACGCCCTGAAGCAAAATGTTGTAATCCGCCCATCCCCTTTCAAGGGGAATGAGAAGGGGTTAGACAATAAAAATCCTACAAAATTTTGCTTCAGGAGCATTTTAGGCCGCATGCTGAATAGTTGCTAAAGATAAAAAATTAGGCCTATGCGTTTCCCTTTACCCAGTTTGGTGGTTTTAAAAACACAAAATGTTTATTATATTTGAGATCTGAAACATTTGTACAATTGGCCCACACGAACGACTATATAAAGGGGAGGGGAGCACAGATCAACCCCGCTAACAGGTTCGAGCAGCAGGTAAGGGATAGCAACCCTGACAACCCTGAGGCGCGTACCCAATATATCAAAGTACATCCCAAAACCATACTCAACCGCGTCGAAAGCCCGGATATCGGTATGGGCTGGTCGATGAACCCGTACCAGGGTTGCGAGCACGGCTGCATCTATTGTTACGCTCGCAATACGCACAACTACTGGGGGTATAGCGCCGGCCTTGATTTTGAACGGAAGATACTGGTGAAAGAAGACGCACCCCGCCTGCTGGAAGAACAACTCCGGAAAAAGAACTGGAAGCCGGAACCCATCATGTTGTCCGGCAATACCGATTGTTACCAACCCATAGAGCGGGAGCTGGAAATAACGCGGGAGATCCTGAAAGTGCTCTGGAAATACCGCCACCCGGTAGGCTTGATCACCAAAAACAGCCTCGTTCTTCGCGATCTCGACATCCTGAAACCCATGGCCGAAAACCGCCTGGTGCGCACATCCATTTCACTGACCACGCTCGACGAACCGCTACGGCGACAGCTGGAACCACGCACGGCCTCTGTGCAATCCCGGCTGAAAACCATTCAAACCCTTGCGGAAAACGGGATACCGGTGAATGTTATGCTGGCCCCCATCATTCCCGGCCTCAACAGCCATGAGATCCTGCCCATGGCGGAAACAGTGGCAGGGCTGGGCGCCCTGTCAATCGCCTATACCTTAGTGCGCTTGAATGGCGATGTGGGGGAAATATTCGAAGACTGGATCCGCAAGAACCTGCCCGGCCGTGCAGACAAAGTGCTGAACCAGATAAGAGAATGCCATAGTGGGCAGCTTCATGACAGCCGTTTCGGGACGCGCATGCGGGGTGAAGGCCAGGTGGCCGATATGGTTGCACAACAGTTCAGGCTGGCCAGGCAAAAATTCTTTGCCGATAAAATAAAGCCCGAGTACGACCTCAGCCTTTTTGAGGCATTCCGCAATCCTCAACTGAAACTTTTTCATTAGAGCTTATTTTTTCCCAGGGTAACCTTTTCTTCCATGCATAAATATAATAAGCGTCATTTATGCAGCCATAGCACTTTTAAGAAAAGGCTCAACCCGGGGGGATTGAGCCTTTTTTCTTTTACCTCCATCCGAAAAAAGCCTTATTTTTTCCCAACGATTAACAGATTTCTTGCGTCTACTCTTCAATCACACTAAAATGGAGAGATGGCGCCAAACCATGTCAGGCTGACTCTTACTTCCGTGGAGGCAGAACAAAATACAGAACGCACCGAGCTTGAGGCCATCGTTGCTGCCTGCCTGCAGGGGGAAAGGCAAGCACAACAGCGTTTGTACCAGCAGTTCTACAATCCGCTGTTCTCGATCTGCCTGCGCTATGCGACCGACCACGACGAAGCGGCCAGCCTGGTCAATCAGGCCTTCCTGAAAGCATTCCAGGCCCTGGAGCAATGCAAAGACCTACAGGCTTTCCCCGCATGGATCAACCGCATCGCCGTTAACGTCTGCCTCGACCATATCCGGAAAATGAAACCCCGGCGTACCGCTGCACTGGAAGATGCTCCCGAACCTGCTATTCCCTCTTCTGCTTTGGACAAAATAGCGGCCGAAGACCTTCTGAAAATGGTCCAGCAACTACCGCCCGCAAGCAGGGCCGTGTTTTCCCTGTATGTCGTCGAAGGGTATAAACACGAAGAGATCGCTCAGCAGCTGGGCATGAGCGTGGGTACCTCGCGTTGGCACCTGTCTGTCGCGAAAAAGGAATTGAAACGCATACTCCAAAATTATCAATCGTAGAAAGATGAGCCACCACGATAAATTTTGGGAAAAATTTGGCGGTAAGATCAAGTCGTACCAGCCTGATGGCCAACCTAACTGGGCTGCCATGGAGGAACTGCTGGACGGCCCGCCACCTGCCCCCGCCAGGAAGAAGCGCAGGGCCATCTTATGGGCCAGCCTGATCTTTGTATCGGCCGGTATCTGCACACTGGCCTGTATCCTGCTCGATAGGCGCGATCATAACACGCACAGTACTGCAGTGACTGCAATAGCAGAAAACGCTCTCGGCCAGGAAAGTACGGAGAATAAGCTAAGTATGCTTCAGCATGGCAACGCCGGATCGGAGAAACCCGAGCCCCAGACACGTAATGCCAGGCATAACCTTAAGATCGATGCTAAAATATCTGGCCAACAGCAAACCGATTGGCATGATAGGGGAGTAGGGGCAAAGTACAATCAGCCTGTAGCGATTAGTGCATCCAGCTACCCGCAACAGCTCTTCGCTGAAAGCAATAGCCAGCCCTTTACCATGCCTCTGACTACTGAAACAGAGCTGGTAAAACCACTGGCCGTTGAACCCATAGCCGCACTCGAACGGCGGCAGCAGTTACATTTGTTGCGTTCTGTAGAATTGAAATCGCCAGGTATGCCGGAAATAGCTGCACCATCTGCACAAAAACACTCCCGGCATTGGTACGGAGGCATGCTGGCTGGCGTAAACAATGCCATTACAGACTATAAAAGCCTAAGCCATTCCACTTTGCCGGTACTTGGCATTTTCGGAGGCGTAGACTGGAACCAGAAGTGGAGCACACAACTGGAACTCCATACCAAATACGTCAATAATTATCACCTCTCGTATACCGTGATAAGGTATCGGTACGACACTTTCAACAACCTGGAGGCAGTCGAACAACCATACGATTTAAAAGCCTATTTCGCTTTGGAAATGCCGATCGTCGTTAAGCGCCGCCTCACACCCTCTTTATATCTGTTGGGCGGCCTAAGGCCTTCGCTGATCATGGAGGACAGAGATGGCCTGAACCTCCTGGCGAACAACAGGCAGGAAGATACGGCCAGTGTAGGTTTGGGGGCCAGTAGTGGAGGAACGGACACCACCGGATCTTCTGCCCCGCAGTTGCTGCGAAAACACGATATCGGCATTCTGGCGGGCATAGAATGGGCCTTTAGCAGGAATTGGTCGCTGGACGTGCGTTACAACCAGGGCCTGCGCGACCTGAGCCTGGATAATGTTTTTCAGGACAACGCTACCCACCTGAATGCTGACCTACAACTGACGGCAAGGTGGAAATTTTAGGGCATTGGCCGTATCAAAAATGCTTGGAATTAATAAACCGCAAAACGCAAAGGACGCGGAGAAAAGGCGTATAGAAGGAGCTCTTCCCACGAAAAACCTCTGCGTCCTCTGCGTCTATGCGGTTTTATATTTGCCGGGAATGCCTCAGCGTTTACTTCTGTGACAATCCCCAACACATTATTGCTTCAGGAAACGCACCGTTTTGACCTCACGGCCCGTATTACACCTGATCATGTAAAAGCCCGGTTGCAGGTTTTCTACGTCCAGGCCCAGCTGCTGGCTTTCAGCATCCGCCTCAATGGCCCTGCTGAGCACAACTCTGCCACCCTGGTCCAGTATTTCAAGCCTTCCAGTACCACCTGAACGTACTTCTGCCGGTTCCTGGCCGATATTTACCCTGAGCGTCTGGGCTACGGGGATAGGCCACAGCTCGATTGCGAGCGCCTGCCTGCCATTTTCCGGTTGAGCTTCAGTGCTCGGGCCATCGTTAAGGTTGGTGGCCTTCATAATGGCTATATAGTTGTCGGACAGGCTGAAGCAGTCATCACTCAGGCTCGCTAAGGTTGCCGTATCACCTGCCATAGCGGTTAGCGTTCCCGTGTAAGCTAACCCCCAGACGTGGTTGGGCCCCTGGCCGGAGTTCTCGAAATTGAAGACGTCCTCGTCAAGGATCTGTATGATCACATCGTTGGAGTCCGTAAGCAGATAGACAAACCGGCTGTTGCTTACTCCGGCGCTATCGAAGTATACCCAATCCGTAAAGCCGTCACCAGGTGTCACTACTACGATCGTATCGCCGTCTTCCGTCATGACATGGCCGCCGTATGGCACGTCCTGGTTCACGGCCACATAGTTTTCGGATAGATCATAACATCCGCTGGCCAGGCCGGCGAAGCCAACCGTATCGCCAGGCATGACAAGTAGGCTGTCGGAATAGGCCAACCCCCAAACCCGGGTAATGCCAACGCCAAGGCCCTCAAAATTGGTGGGGTCCATGCCGCCGTTGGTACCGATGACAACATTGCTGGTATCTGTAAGCAACAACGCGTAATTCGCACCGATAACGCCGTAATTCTCGAAATATAATACATCGGCATTCCCGTCTCCAGGGCAAACGTATGTAACGGTTTCCTGATCCGTCGTGCGGATCAGCCCGCCATCGACCTCTTCGAGATTGGCGAGGATGAAATTATCCGACAGGTCATAACAATCATCGGAAAGGGCTGCGATCGTTGCGGTGTCGCCCACCATAGCCGTTATATTGCCGGTATAGGCCATGGCCCATACTCGGGTGGGGCTTATGCCCAGGCTACCGAAGCCCGAAAGGTCGAGGCTTGGTGGCAACAGAATGACGTTATTGGTATCTGTGATCACGTAGGCGAACAGGCTGTTGACGACACTCATGCTATCGGCCAGGATCACGTCAGCCAGGTTTGCCACCGTGCAGGCATTGATCTCCATCGAGCTGTCAGGCGTGCTGACCGTGCCACCGTCCGGGATGTCCCGGTAAACCGTAATGTAGTTGGTAGACAACGCATAACATTCATCAGCAAGGCTGGCCACGAAAAGGGTGTCGCCGGCCATCGCCGTCAGCATCCCATTATAAGCCAGGCCCCACACCCGCGAAACGCCAATGCCATAGCTCTCGAAATCTTCGAAATCCTGATCGGGTATCGTCAGTATGACGTTATTGGTGTCCGTGACCAGATAGGTATATGCTCCTCCGATAACGGCGATGCTGTCAAATTTTATCGTATCCGGCATGCTATCGCCAGGGCAGGTGTATAAAGTGACTTCCTCATCTTCGGAAAAGACCCTGCCGCCTACGAGGGATTCTTTAATGACCGTAATAAAATTGCCGGAAAGGTCGAAGCAGTCGTCGGAAAGCATTGCAGCCGAGGCCGTATCACCCGGCATCGCCGTCAGCGTGCCGGTATAGGCCAGCCCCCATATCCGGTTAATGCCTCCTCCGGTGCCGTCGAAATCGACTACATCACCCGTGAGAATGCTCAGAATGAGGTTACTGGTGTCGGTTAAGATATACGTGTACTGGCTATTGCCGACGCCAGTGCTATCCAACTGTACCAGGTCGGGCAACCCGTCGCTGACACAGGCCGATACGGTATCCTGGCCGCTTGCTGTGCTTATGGTGCCGCCCTCCGGTGCTTCATGGTAAACGGTGACGAAGTTATCGGAAAGGCCGTAACAATCATCGGAAAGGGTGGCAGACGTAAGGGTGTCGCCGGCCATGGCTGTCAGGTTGCCGGTATAGGCCAGGCCCCAGATATAGGAGACACCAAGGCTGTCGCCCTCAAAATCCACTGTGTTTCCGGTGAGCAACTCGATGATCACATTATTCGAATCGGCCAAGATGAAGACATAAGGGCTGCTGGAAGCTCCTGAAGCGTCAAAGCTGACGACGTCTGCCATTCCATCTCCCGGGCAGGTGTATACCACCGTATCTCCATTGGCAGCACCGACGCTGCCTCCCTGAGGCTGGTCTCTGATGACCGTAACGTAGTTGCCGGAAAGGCTGTAACAGCCGTCCGCCAGCATGGCGCTCGATGCTATGTCACCTACGGCAGCTGTCAGGTTGCCATCGTATACCAGGCCCCATACCCTTAAGGCCCCTATACCGGAAGGTTCAAAATCATAGCTGTCGCCGCTGAGGATCTCCAGGATGACGTTGTTTTCATCGGTAATAAGATAGGTAAAAGCGCCCGCGCCGATGCCCAGGCTGTCGAAATGAACAACATCGGCGATGCCGTTGCCCGGGCAGATGAACAGCTGTGTCTGGCCAGCTTCGGTTTGGACTGTGCCGCCGTCGATGCCTTCCAGGTTGAGCGTCACGTAATTGCCTGATAAACTGTAACACGCATCGGACAGAACGGCTATTGACGCGGTATCACCCGCCATGGCCGTGAGCATACCCGTATAGGCCAGCCCCCATACACGCAAGGTGCCTACGCCTGATGAGTCGAAGTCATAGCTATCACCAGACAGAATGTCCAGGATAACGTTATTGGTGTCTGTGACCAGATAGGTATACCCCCCGGTAGTTACGCCGGTACTATCAAAAAAGACGGTGTCCGGTTGGTTGTTGCCCACGCAAAGGAAGATAGCAGTGTCTCCGCTTGCCGTGCTTATGGTGCCGCCGGCTGCCATAGCAAATTCCAGGGTTACGTAGTTTTCCGACAGGGCAAAACAACTGTCGGCCAGAATGGCCAGAGAAGCCGTATCACCTATTGCGGCAGTCAGGTTGCCGTTGTAGGCAAGGCCCCAGGCCCTGTAAAGCCCTGCACCTAAGCTGTCGGGCAACACCACTCCCGCTGCGGGGAGATCCAATATGACGTTATTGGTGTCCGTCAGGACAAAAGCATAGCGCTCGCCGCCGGCGCCGATGCTATCCAAACGGATCGTATCGGCCGGCGTCGTGCCCAGACAGATAGAAACGGCTGTTGCGCCGCTTTCGGTAGATACCGTACCACCGGCCACGGCATCGAGCACTACGGAAACATAGTTGCCGGAAAGGCTGAAGCAGCCGTCGGAAAGGAGGGCGCTGCCTGCATCGTCGCCCGCCTGTGCGCTGAGCGTACCGGTATAGGCAAGGCCCCAGATGCGGTATTGCCCGGTAGCATAGGCAGAGAGTGCGATCTCGTCACTTGGAGCAACGCTGGTTATAATATTCGAACTGTCCGTTACGAGGTAAACGTATGCCGTATTGGAAGTCCCGCTGCTATCCATCCGGACGACATCTGCCGGGCCGCCGCTTGTGCAGAAATAGATATCAGCCTGCCCGCTTTCCGTAAGGACAGACCCGCCTTCAGGCTGTTCCTTGATAACGGTAACGTAATTGCCGGATAGGCCGTAGCAACCGTCCGCCAGCATAGCCGCCGAGAGCGAATCGCCAGGCATAACCGTCAGCGTACCTGTGTACGCCAACCCCCAAACCCGGCATTCACCGATGGCGGCACTATCGAAATCAACCTCATCGGTTGCAGGAATAGATAAAACGACATCATTGGTATCGGTTACGATATAGGTATACAGGCTGTTTCCTGTTCCCGTGCTGTCAAATTGAAGGATATCGGGTATACTGTCGCCCGGGCATACATAAGCAGTAGTAGCCCCGTTTTCCAATGCAACCATGCCGCCCTCGGGCGTTTCCCTGTAAATGGTGATGTAGTTGCCGGAAAGGCCGAAACAGGCGTCGGACAGTATGGCAGTTGAAGCAGTATCGCCGGCCGCAGCCGTTAACATACCGTTATAGGCAAGGCCCCAAACCCGGTAATTGCCAACCGGCAACGAATCGAAATCTGCGCTGTCGGATGCGGGGATCAGCTGTATGACATTATTTTCATCCGTCACAAGATAAGTGTAAGCCCCTCCGGTTACGCCTGTGCTGTCAAACTGCACGATGTCGGGGAGGCTGTCTCCAGGGCAGGTGTAGACTACTGTATCGCCATCTTCGGTTTGCACCATGCCTGCTTCAGGGCTGATATGATAAATCGTCAGGTAGCTTGCGGAAAGTGCAAAACAGTCGTCCGATAGGGTAGTGGTGCTTGCCGTATCCCCAGCCATAGCTGTTAACATGCCGTTGTAGGCCAGCCCCCAGACGCGGTATATACCAGGCCCGTATGCTTCAAAATCCACAAAATTCGTATCGGGCAGTGCCAGAATAACGTCGCTGGTGTCTGTGAGCAGGAACTGGAAGAAATCGCCTGCTACGCCGGTAGTGTCAAAACGCACAGTGTCGGCCACCATATCGTTCGGGCAGGTATATGCCTCCGAAGCACCGCCCTCTGTGGAAACCATGCCACCGTTGGCGCCGTTTTTATCGACCGTAACGTAATTCTCCGATAAGGCAAAACAGCCGTCGGAGAGGCTGGCTACACCAGCCGTATCTCCCACCATGGCAGTGAGCGTACCCGTATACGCCAGCCCCCAGGCCCGGCAGATATCCGAACCCAGGCTATCAAAGTCGATCTCATCCGTATCGCTGATGAACAGGATGACATTATTCGTATCGGTAACGATATAGGCATAATTGCTGTTACCTGTATCCGTACTGTCGAAACGGATCAGCGTCGTTGTACTGCCGCCGGCGCAAAATAAGACGTCCACTGCTCCTTCCTCCGTACTCACCATGCCTCCTTTGGGTTCTTCCCGGTAAACGGCCACATAGTTTTCAGAGAGTGAAAAACAGCCGTCGGCCAGGCTGGTAGCGCTGGCGTTGTCGCCTATCATGGCAGTGAGGTTACCCTGGTAGGAGAGCCCCCAGACTCTGGAAACGCCGGTGCTGTCATTTTCAAAGTCCGCACTGTCTCCATTGAGGATATTTGTGATTATGTTGTTCTCATCCGTAACGATGTAGACAAAACTGGCGCCTGCTGCTACGCCAGCACTGTCGAACTGAACGACATCCGCCAGGCCGTCGCCCGGGCAGGTGTAGGCTTCCGTATCGCCATCCTGGGTACTCACCGTACCACCCGCCAGCGCGTCGCCGCTCACTGCAATAGAGTTGGCGGTAAGGGCGTAACATCCCCCTGCGAGGGGCGTGCCAAAGGGGTCGCCTGCTTCGGCAGTGATGGGCCCGATGAAATTAAATCCGTAAACCCTAAAGCTGTTGCCTGTAAAGTTCCCGAAATCTATAGTACCGCTCAACCCGATGTATACGATCACATCATTCTCGTCAACTACCAGGTAACCGATCGGTAAAGCGTGAAGGTTGGTGGTGAAATTGAGCCGGGAACCCTGCCCGTCCTGGCAAAGGTCAACCGGCCCGTCGCCGTTGGGCCCGATGAGCGCAATGCCATTGAAGCAGGGAAATTGGGCGTGAAGGGAGCTCCATGATGAAAGCAGGAGCAAAATGGGTAAGATAGTGTGCTTGAGCTTCTTCATTAGATAAGTGTTTGGTTTTCAAGTGTATATTCAAGTTTTATTGCCCTTGCAGTATAGATAGGGAATCCCTATGCAGGATAGGTTATGAGAAAAGACAGCTCAGTACTGGGGAATAATTCGAACCGGGGTGAAGCTTATACTAAGAGGGAAGCTGTTGGTATCAAAACCACAGATGCAAATATAATCAATATTAATCGTTAAAAAAAGAGGTAGGGCAGGGGAGGTGTGATTCCTTCTGCCCTTTTTTTGCTTTTATTTACCTGCCCAATAGCTAGGGTTCCTGCTATTGACAGGCCTGTCTGGCAGTATTTCGAATACAACGAAGGCCAGCGACACCAGCGCTGAAACAATGAGGTACCCGGCAACAAACCAGCTTCCTCCAGGCCATATCGAATCCAGAAAGAACCAGCCTCCCTGTTGATAGATCATCCAAAGGCCTATAGCAGATTTCCCGCTCTCTACCCACCATGCATTCGGGTTCCTGTCCATAAGCATAGAATAACTAAAAATGGCCAGGAACAGAAAACCGCCATACGCCAGTGCGCCTGAGAAACCTATAACACCAAGATTGTTAAACAAATACATCATCAGGGCGAACGTGAAAGCAAATTGTACCCACGACCACAGCTGCAGCCACAAGGATGCTTCGGGGCTGTATTTAGCAAAATGGTAAACATCCTTAATGGAGTCCACAGGGTATGCCTCAGCTACATCGGCCGGGCGCCAGCCGGTTGGCATAAACCAGATCTTGAACTTTGCTGAGATCGAACGCGTCCGCCAGGCGTCCTTGATCAGGAGCCATAAGTGCTGAAAGTTGATGATAATGGGGTTCCAGGTATGCACCGGCCTGGTAACGCCATAAACGGGAGGAACATCATCCAGTTCTTCCTGAAAGGTGCCGAAAAGCTTATCCCAGAAGATAAAGATCGCCGACAGGTTCTTGTCCAGATACTCAGGGTTGATCGCGTGGTGCACCCTGTGGTGCGACGGCGTGACGATGGCCTTTTCCAGAAACCCCATCTTCCCGATCAACCGGGTGTGGTACCAGTATTGCGCAAATAAATGCAAGGGCGCCACGACGTTGACAACCTCCGCAGGCACACCTAAAAAGGCGATCGGAATAAGGAAGAACACAGTAATGGAAACAAAACCGGATATGGATTGCCTTAGGGCGCAGCCGAGGTTGTATTCTTCACTGCTGTGGTGAATGATGTGCCGGTTCCAGAAAATGTTGACCTGATGGGACAGGCGGTGTACCCAGTAACCTGCAAAATCAAGCCCTGTAAAAGCTAGTATGTAAACCAACCAGGTGGCCCTGATCTCGAACAGGGCCAGATGCTCTACGAACCAGCCATAGGAGACGATAACGGCAGTAAGGCCCAGCACGTCCTTGATCGTATTCGTCAGGCCGGAGCTCAGGCTCGATAGGGTGTCCATCCCCCGGATGACTTTTGCTCCCTGTATCCGGGCTACAACCACTTCCAGCAATAACAGTGAAATAAAGAAAGGAATAGCATAATTCAGCACCTTGGCATAGGCTTCCATCTCGCCGGATTTTTTTCTGGAAAAATAGTAATTTAAGAACAATTACTTAAAAATGACATGGAAAGTTCAGCGCTGATGCGGCCTTGGCATAATTTAGTGTATCAATATTTAGTGTATCAATAACAAATAAAAAACATGAAGAATAAATTACTCCTGCTAACGCTGGCCTGCTGGGCAGGCCAGGCCGGGGCTCAATCGGTACAAGGTACATACGGGCCCTCTTACATTATTCAGGGTTTCTACGCCTTCGAAGCCAACACGATGGATAACAGCCTCAACACAGAATGGGATATCGCCTTTTTTACGGGCGGTGCGCAGGGAGCTGGTATCCATGTCAACGAAGCAGCAGGGTCTTCCGGTACCGAACTCGAACTGTACGAAGCGCCAACCAGTGATTTCAACGCTACGATCAGTACAGGAAGCCTGGAGCTGCGCCTGTACAACGACGAGCTCAGTTGGGAACACGGCGCGTTCAACGCCAATAACGACCCGGGAGACCCCGACGACTACGGCTGGGGGTATTACATCCAGTCGCAGGACGCCATCATTGGCGATGAGGTCTTCGTCCTGAAATTGCGGAACGGCGCCTACAAGAAAATACAAATTGTTTCACTGGAGCAGGGCATTTACACTTTTAAATACGCAAACCTCGACGGTTCAGCAGAAACCGTAAAGACGATCAACAGAGCTGATTTCGGCAGCCTGGCCTTTTTTACGTTCACCGGTGGGGGAGAGGTGCTTGATTATTTTCCCCAGCAATGGGACCTTCTGTTTACCCGCTACAGTGCTCCCCTGGACGACGGTTCACCCGACCCCGTAAATTACCTGGTAACCGGAACGCTCTCAGGTTATGGCGTGGAAGTAGCAAAAGCCACGGGAGTGGACCCACAGTCCGTAAACTTTGAAAGTTATGAAGACTCCCTGAAATCCGGCCTGGATGTGATCGGCTACGATTGGAAAGATTTCAACCTGCAAACCCTTCAGTGGTCCTTGCCTGGCGACAGGGCCTATTTTGTAAAAACAGCTTCGGGTGATGTCTGGAAGGTTATTTTCACCAGTTTCTCCGGCAGCAGCAGTGGCAATTTCTCCTTTAACCGGGAATTTGTAGGCAATGTTAGCTCAAGCCATGAAGCCGAAACCGCCTTTTCTTCCGGCCTTGGCGTTTTTCCGAACCCCGTGCAAGGCGAAACGACACTGGCGTTTTCCCTCAGGCAAGCGGGCCGTGTACAGGTGTTGATGCATAACAGCCTGGGACAACTGGCCTGGAGCGGGCGGTTTGAGGCCAACGAAGGCTTCAATGCCATTGCGCTTCCTGAGCTTGCAGTGCCGGCAGGGCTTTACGCCATTAGCCTGCAATTCGAAAACGGGGATGTCGTAACACAGATGGCCATACACCAATAAAACAAATTGTTTCACTGGTGCAACAATAAGCACTCAGGCGAAGGATAATGCTATGTTTTGTAACTGGCGGGATGCAGCCTGAATGCTTATTGCCATTTTACCGTTGTGGCAATGATTTGGGCGAGTATCGTAAACAAGCTAAAACATGAGACTTGCAGGCACTATGGAAATAAATACAGCAGTGCGGCTGTTGTGTCTGTGGTGATGTCGTTCAGCTTTCATTACAGGCCTGGCTACCGGGCTCCGTGTGCGTTTAATTTCTTGTATTGTCCTATAATTTATATTATGTTAAATAGGAAAAAGCAATATACACAAACCCTCTCCCGTTCTCAATTTTTGTACATTGAGATGCGCATACCTCCAAACACATGAACCTAGTGAAAAACATCCTGCCAGTAGCTTTTTTTTGGCTTTCATGCCAGTGTCTTTATGGGCAAACAAGCCCGGCCCAAAGCGCCTACATCGATCGCTTCAAAGACATCGCTATACGGGAAATGGCCCGCACGGGGATACCGGCCAGCATAACCCTTGCCCAGGGCATCCTGGAGTCGAACGCAGGCAGTAGCGAACTGGCCGTACAAGCCAACAACCATTTCGGGATAAAATGCGGCAGCGACTGGAATGGGGCAGCCTATTTTAAAAAAGATGACGACTATAGCCCGGAAGGCTATCTGATGGAATCCTGTTTTCGCTCCTACCCTACTGCAGAAGGCAGTTTTGTCGACCATTCCAGCTTCATCATTTCTCCGCAAAAAGCATCGCGTTATGGCTTCCTTTTTCAGCTTGCCCCTTCTGATTATAAGGGGTGGGCCAATGGCCTGCAACAGGCCGGTTATGCCACAAGCCTTACTTATGCCGCACAGTTGATCGGCCTGATAGAGCGCTACGGGCTTTCAAAATATGACCAGCCTCCGTCAGAACCGGCTACCCCTGCTGTCTCTCCGATCATCGCTACGACCAATAACGTAACTTTTACCCTGGCATCTGGATACGAAACAGCCAGCGATATCGCTCTGCGAACACAGGTGTCGGTAGGCGACCTTCTGGTCTATAACGAAAACCTGCCAACGGGTTACCTGCTGCCCGCAGGGCAGAAAGTATATCTCGCGCCCAAGAGGCGGGCATTCAGAGGGCCTGTGGATACCCACATTGTGCAACCCTCCGAGACCATGTACGATATCGCGCAACGATATGGTATCCAGCTCGATAAGTTGCGCGCACGCAACCGCCTCGAGCCAGGCCAGGAGCCCGCCGCGGGCGAAGTGATCAAACTGCGCGGATGGAAAACGAAGGAAACGCCTGCGCTTCAGCCCTCACCCACACCGACAGGCACAGGGCCCGTTTTTCATACTGTCGTAAAAGGCGATACGCTCTGGAATATCGCACAGCGCTATCAGACAGATGTTGAAACGTTAAAACGACTGAACAATTTATCAGATAACCTGATCCGGCTGGGCATGCAGATCCGGGTGCAATGACTTTCCGCTCAGGAAGGCGGCGTCTCCCTGTTGTCTTCTGTAAACCAATGCAAAAGGCGAATGGATTGTATGATGCCAAGGTAGAACAACTTCCGTTTAAAGCGGGAAAACGTGGAAGCTTTCAGGTAGTCCTCCGCACGGGCTTCTAAGCAGTCGCGCTGCATGATTTCATCGAGGCGCTCCTGAAAGGCGCAGGCTACATTTTCGTCAAAGATCTCAATGTTTAGCTCTATGCTCAACAGTTCGCTGAGGTCATTCAGGTTAAAAGAGCCTATGCTGCACCACTTGTCATCAGCTACCACCGCCTTGGCATGCAGTACTGCCGGCTGATATTCAAAAAGCCGGACACCGGATTTTAAGAGCATGGGATACAGATACTTAACAGCCGTGCCATAAAAAAGCACATCGCTTTGCCCGGGGAGGATCAGCCGTACCTCTACCCCTCTGGAAGCGGCTTTACACAGGAGTTTCACCATTCTGCGTTTCGGTAGAAAATAGCTGGCCACCACAGTCAGGGATTTTCTGGCGCTGCTGATCGCCCTGTTATACCCTCTGCGTATTTCACGCCGCCCCTGAAAGACGTCGTTGAGACGAACTTCAACTTTCTGCCTGCCTAAAGGCGGCTTTCCCAAAAGCCTTTTGATCGGGATTTTCGGATAAGGCCTCTTTGCAAGCAAACTGGCAGCCAGCTCAGCGAGTTCTCCGCAGATATCTCCTTCTATAAGAACAGCAAAATCGAGCCAAGGCGGTTCCTCAGCATTGCCGCGGTACCGCTCGGCAATATTGAGCCCCCCTACCAGTGCAAAACTGCGGTCAAATACAGCCAGCTTGAGATGCAACCTTCTGCCCGTGCGGAAGGGAATGGAAAATTTTACAGGCGAAAAAAAACGAAGCGTGACACCTGCGTCCACCAGCCCCTTGCGAAAACGCCTGGATAGGTTCATGCTGCCGACCCCGTCCAGCAGAACGTTCACCTCTACTCCCCTGCTCCTCGCGTTTAACAACGCCTGCTGTATTTCCCTCCCCGACGGGTCGTCGCTAAGGATGTAATATTGTAAATGTATTACTTCCCGGGCGCTTTCGATGAGCCAAAGCAAGCGCTGGAAATACCCCTCCCCTCCCTGGAGTATCTCTATGCTCTTGAAGTCTGAAGTATTGGGCATTCCATTTTCATATATGCCCTGCGAACATAGAAAGACTTTTTGGAAGGCGGAAATTTTCCCAACACGTCAAAAGCGTTTTCCAACCCCAAGGGCAATAGACCAGGTATCAAAAGCTTCACTACGGGTATCGTAAAACAGGTTGGGGGCTATATCCCACCCATGGCCTACCTCAAACTCATACTCTATGCCAAACCGAACTAAAAAAAAATTTTCCTTAGGCTCTATTTCTATACCCGGCCCTGCCTGGACGGCCAGCCCCCTCCACGGCTTGAAGAGCACATCCATGGTCAGTACTGCCGGATATTCCCGCTCGAGTAATTCTTCGTTGTCCCGTTCTACGATGAATGACTGGATCTCCAGGTCCGAGTGGAGCCCTAAACCCCACTTGTGGCTCACCCAATACTCCAGGTCTACACCCCAGGAAGGTATGGCTAAATGGTCCTTGGCTTCACCGGCAGGTACGAAAGTGTGCCCGATTAGCAAGGCTGCTCTCCAGTGCTCAACAGCATGCGCTTCTTCCTCGGAAGTGGCGTGCTGGGACATAAGCGGAAAGGCGATGAATGCGAAGAGAATAGATAATAAAACAGGGGCTTTTTGCATGATCGAGAATTTTCATGCAAAAAAAAGCATTACCTCCTCACTATAAAGTGAGAAATGTCACCGGGCCTTTTTTTAGGCCACTACCCTACTCTGCCTATGCTTTTACGCACTGAACAGCAAAAAGGCGGCAAACCGGGGAAAACTGAAAAAGGAATCTGCGCACATTGTGGCGCTTACTCCATAACACGGAGAGGATCAAAAGGGTCAGCATGGGATTAAAGATTCATTTTGGATATTGAATAATCTCTTAAACGCCAGCCTTGGAAAATTGTTTTGCTGGAAAAGAAAAAAAACGGAAAACCTATAACCGTATGATTATCAGTGTAATACAAACTTCGCTGCCTTAACTGAACCACACCCACAGCAAACGCAATGAGATTATCGTGGTCATCACGAGTACAAAATACCGGAAAGCTTTTTCAGGAATATGTTTTACGATCTTGATACCCAGGAATATACCCAGAAATACGGCAGGTAAAGCAGCCACGTCAACCAGAAAACTCCTCAACGTGATGGTGCCCCAGATGAAAACGTGGAAAGGGGCTTTGAAGAGATTAATGATCATAAAGAACCAGGCTGTCGTGCCGATATAATTATTCTTGGGAATACGCGTAGCCAGCAGGTATACGGCCATCACCGGCCCGGCTGCATTGCCGATCATCGTGCTGAAACCGCCCATTATTCCAAAAAGGGAGGCGAACCCCCAACTGCTCACAAGCGTATCGGGCAACACGGCACGCTCCTGTACAACCATCAGAGCCAGGCTTGAAATAATGATCACGCCGATCAGGCCTGTAAAAGCTTCATCGCTAACGCGATAACCCACCCAGATGCCGATACCCACCCCCAGCATAGCCGCAGGCAATAAACGGCGAATGTATTTCCACTCGGCATGCCTGTTGTAATGAGATACAGCAAAAACGTCGGCCATCGACAACAAGGGAAGGACCAGCCCCGCAGATGCCTTGCCGCCGAATACAGCGGCCATAACCGGTACAGCTATCATGCCCATACCCTTGACGCCGGCTTTGGCCATTCCGATGAGAAAGGCGCTGAACATGAGCCAGAACCAGTGCTGCCAGGGCATCTGCAAAAGCACTAGTACCGGATATACATTACATCCTTAGCTGCTTTTACGATCTTTTCCGCATTTGGCAGGTAGGCGTCTATCATTGTCGGCGCGTATGGCAGTGAGGTGTCGGCGGCATTAACCCGCGTTACGGGAGCGTCGAGGTAATCAAAGGCGTATTTTTGAGTGCCGTAGGCTACCTCTGAGGATATCCCGGCAAGGGGCCACGATTCGTCGATAACGACCAGGCGATTGGTTTTTTTGACGGATTCCACGATCGTCTGATAGTCCAGCGGGCGGATAGTACGCAGGTCGATCACCTCGGCTGAAATCCCCTCTTTAGCAAGTTCTTCAGCAGCCTCCAGCGTCGGCAGCATCATCTTGTTAAAGGAAACAAGCGTAATATCAGAACCTTGTTTCCGCACTGCTGCCTTGCCGATCGGCACCAGGTATTCCCCTTCCGGCACTTCCCCTTCAAAGCCATAAAGAAGCTCTGACTCCATCATACATACCGGGTCGTCATCGCGTATGGCGGATTTAAGCAGGCCTTTGGCATCTGCAGGGTCTACGCAGGATACTACCTTCAGGCCGGGCACATTGGCCAGCCAGCTTTCAAAGGTTTGAGAGTGCTGCTGCGCCAGCTGGCCGGCGCTGCCGGAAGGCCCCCGGAATACGATAGGGCATTTGAACTGGCCGGCAGACTGAGAAAGCGTCTTGGCGGCATTATTGACGATCTGGTCAAAAGCCAGGACGGCAAAGTTCCAGGTCATAAATTCTACGATCGGGCGCAGGCCATTCATGGCAGCTCCAACGCCAATGCCTGCAAAGCCGAGTTCCGCGATCGGCGTGTCGATGACACGCCGGGAGCCGAATTCTTCGAGCATTCCTTTGCTGACCTTATAGGCGCCATCGTATTCGGCGACCTCCTCCCCCATCAGGAAAACAGTATCATCTCTGCGCATTTCTTCTATCATGGCTTCGCGCAATGCGTCGCGTAATGCCAGCTTTCTTGCCATTGTCTAGTTTATTAGCATGAGTGAATGTTCTGCGGCAGCGCAGGCTCTTTATGGCACACAGGCCCTGTATCTTACACGCTCCCGGCCCCGCAACTGGTACGCAAAAATAGCAAAACTACCTGGATTAACAATACGCTCCAGCTCTTGTTCAACATTGTTAAATCCCACTTGAGCTACAATAATGTGGCATGAATGCCGCTGTTTTACTATTTTTGCCTTTTCATTTGATAATAAGCCTCCCACATGAGGCGTTTCCAAAGCATTCAAGGCAGATTTATTTGAACATATCCAAAATTAAAGAGTCAATGAAAATCAAGAACCTCAGAAGAAAGGGCACTTTTTTAGCCGTTGTGGCCATCGCCGCTGTTCTCTCCTCCTGTAACCGCGGATATGGTTGCCCCAGCAATTTCTCTATGGATGACGTACTATCCACTGTAGTCAATGCGGTGATAAGCTGCTTTTAACGAATGAGTAAAATAGCTTGGTTGCCGCTAACAGATAGCGGCCAACTGATGGGCATCGCCGAAACCTCGAGGCCAGCCCCCTGCATTATCTTTAAACATAGCACCCGATGCCCCTTGAGCTCGATGGTGAAATCCCGCCTGGAAAACAGTTGGGATATCAGCAAAGAGGGGCTCGATGCTTATTTTCTGGACCTGATAGCCTATCGGGGCCTTTCCAATACTATCGCAACAGCGTTCGGGGTCCGGCACGAATCGCCTCAGGTGCTTCTCATACAGAACGGGCGTTGCACTTACCACGCTTCACACCAGGGCATTCGCGTACAGGACATAAAAAACATACTGAGCATCAATGTCTAATAAGCCATGAAGGCAGGCCACGTTTTTGAAACACAGGACGGCTCTCATTCTGTCTTATCCGAAGAATACGGCGTCAGCTACCATTCAAAATATGGCGCCATTCAGGAATCCATGCACGTCTTTATCGAATCCGGATTTCGGTATAAGGCCCCCGTAAGCAACAAACTTTCAATACTCGAAGCAGGGTTCGGTACGGGCCTGAATGCCGTCCTTACGCTGCTGGAAGCTTCAAGGCACAGAACCAGTGTCTATTACGAAACGATTGAAGCCTTCCCGCTGCAGGCCAGCGAGGCACGGCTGCTGAACTATCCGGCCCTGCTGGGTGAAGAGGCCGCCGAGCACTTCATGCAACTGCACGAACTGGACTGGGATCAACCCCACACCATTACGCCTTATTTTACCTTTAGGAAACGCCTGTCTCGCCTCGAAGAGGCCCAGTATGAGCATACCTTCGACATCGTTTACTACGATGCATTCGCGCCCGGTGCTCAGCCATATCTCTGGGAAGAACCAGTACTTGAAAAGATGTACAATGCCTTAGGGGAAGGAGGTGTTTTGGTAACGTATTGTGCCAAAGGCGCCGTCAAACGGGTGCTGAAGAACCTGGGCTTTACCATTGAAGCGCTGAAAGGGCCGCCGGGAAAACGCGAGATGACCCGGGCCGTAAAAGGATAACAAAGAAAAACCCGTCATTCTTCGTCCTCTCCTCCTTTCCGCGATTTGATCACATTGAGCTTGCCGTCGTCGCCGTATAATTCCCTGGATTTTTTGTTATAGGCCATCGCGGCTTCCTCTGGTGTGTCAAACATGCCTATGTGTACAGATTTCCTGTTAATAGAGATGACTGCCCGGTACCGGTTGTTCTCTTTGTAAACGCCCGTATAACCAATCTTACTGCTGGTTTTGCGCTTGCGGCTGGCCACCGAACGGGACCGGTAGATGATATTCTCCAATCGACAATCCAGTTTGTTGCCGTTGCGGGCCCCCACCAGGTTCTTGTCCCTGGTCCTGGAATCCAGCATGAATTTCTCTGCGATGAGCTTGTGAAGATAGATCGTCTCGGTTTTGTACCCTCCATCCGCCTTTTTCCAGGTTTTTTGAAATACAGCACAACCACTCGAATGCCGCCGCAGATTGTTGATAAAATCTACTCTGACAAGATAGGGGTCCGATGTCAAATACTCATATACCTCATCATCCAGCAATACGGTTTCATCCGCATTTTTAAGTTTGACTTTGTATAACACTTGATTTTCGTTTTGATGAATAATCAGAATTCTGAGGCTATGTTCAAAGGGAGAATGATATAATGCGAAGTTATAAAAAGCCTATAGCAATATTCGGCTGGGAATGGATTGTGCGAAAATTAATGAATTTGCCAAATATTTAATAACGTGATGTAATGTTTTTGTTAAAGCAGAAGTATATATTGCCTGGCACCTATTGAGAAGGAAAAATGGCGAAGGATATTTCAACGGACGAAACCTGCATGCGGCGTTGTTTCAGCCTTGCCAGGCTGGGCGCCGGGTATACTTCTCCAAATCCGATGGTAGGCGCCGTATTGGTTCATAACGGGCGCATTATCGGAGAAGGTTACCACAAAGCTTATGGGCAGTCCCATGCAGAGGTCAATGCCGTAAACAGCGTTGCGCCCGAAGACAAAAAGCTCCTGCCTTTTTCCACGCTTTATGTTTCTCTTGAGCCTTGTACTATTTTCGGCAATACGCCGCCCTGTACCAACCTCATTCTTGAAAAGAAAATACCCAAAGTTGTCATTTCCTGTCTCGACCATACACCTGGCGTCAACGGAACAGGTGTCGAAAGACTCAGGGCAGGCGGCGTGGAAGTAGTAGTCGGCACGCTGGAAAAGGAAGGGCAGTGGCTTAGCAGATTCCGGAATACTTTTGTACGGGAAAACAGGCCGTACATCATCCTGAAGTTCGCCCAATCGGCCAACGGCATGTTCGCCCCTCTGGAAAACCGGCAGCATTGGCTCTCCAACCCTTTTTCCAGGCGCCTCGCCCACAAATGGCGGAGCGAAGTGGATGCTATTCTCATTGGCGCCCATACGGCTCGCACCGACAACCCTCAGCTCACCAACAGGCTATGGTATGGCAAATCGCCCACCCGTATTGTGTTGAGCCGCTCCGGCCTGCTGCCTCAAACCCTGGGAGTGCTCGATAAGGCCGCTCCCACGCTGCTGGCCTGTACCAGTCCTACGGCACTGCCTGAAAACCCCGCTGGCCTGATACGGCTCCAGGACGTTGAGCATCCCATCGCTGCACTGCTGGAAGAACTGGCAAACAGAAAGCTGGCTACCCTGCTAGTCGAAGGCGGCATCAAAACCATCGAACACTTTATTCAGGCCGGTTACTGGGACGAAGCAAGAGTGATCACCGGCAGCGGCCACCTTTATCCAGGCCGGCCGGGGCCCCAGCTTCCGTATGCCCCGGTATCGCGCATACGGCTGGGTAGCGACCAGCTCGACATCTATACGAATGAGCGCTAAACAGCCCGATTTTACAATCGTTAAACTTCATTTAAAGTGTAAAGGCGCGATCATAAGCCCCATTTTTATTTTGTTTGTTTGTTGTTACTTTTGTTGACCACTAAAGAAAAATTGAAATAAAGAATGAGAAGGTTAAGTGCCATACTGATCATCTTTGCTACCCTGAGCGCCCTTTCATTCAAACCGGCAAATACGCAAAAACTACAGCAGGAAGGCGGCCAAACCACGGTGAATTGGCTAAGCTTGGATGAAGCTATGGCCCTTTCGCAAAAAGAAAAGAAAAAGATCCTGTTGTCGGTGTATACGGATTGGTGTGGATGGTGCAAACGAATGGACACAACGACGTTCGAAAACCCACATATTGCACGTTTTCTAAACGATAATTTCTATCCCGTTAAGTTCGATGCCGAGCAGCACGAGGAACTGGAGTACAAGGGCAAAGTGTACAAATATGTAAAGAACGGCAAACGAGGGTACCACGAACTGGCAGCCGAACTCCTGAAAGGCCGGCTCAGCTTTCCAACGGTCGTTTTCCTCGACGAGAACCAGGAAGTCATCCAATCTATAGTAGGGTATAAACCGCCCGAAGAATTTGAAAAGATCGCCACTTATTTTGCCCAGGACCATTACAAAGACACACCCTGGTCAACCTATCAGGAGAATTTTAAACCCACGCTGTTGCGCAAAGGGAACTGACAGGGTTCACCTTACCGCTTTTAACGCCTTTTGCGGCTACTTGAACTCGTGCGACGGGCTGTACTACTGATGCCCAACACCCCTAGCAGCCCACGGGTAAGCTCCCGGGCAACCGTCCGCCCTATCTGGCGCGTAGTAGGGTTGCTGATGATCTTCTCTATTGTACTTTTCTCCTTGCGGCGCGACACGGCACGGGCCTTCTCTCTTTGTTCCTGTATCTCTTCCCGGAGGCTGTCTTCCTGCGCTGCTGCTATCTTCTCTTCGAGGATCTCGCGGGCGCTGATGGGGTCGATGGACTCGTTGTACTTGCGGATCAGCGCCGAACGGCTGATGATCGCATCGATCTCCTGGGTAGTCAACACGTCCATACGCGATTCCGGCGCGCGTAGCAGTGTATGTGCCAGGGGTGTAGGGATACCTTTTTCATTCAAAGCTGTGACCAGAGCCTCCCCTATCCCCAGTTCCGTTACACACTGGGCTACGTCGTAAAAATCCGATAGCGGGTAGTTCTCCGCAGCGAGTTTGATGGCTTTCCTGTCCTTTGCCGTAAAAGCGCGAAGGGCGTGTTGTATTTTAAGGCCCAGCTGCCCGAGTACATCGTCGGGGATATCCGCCGGGTTCTGGGTGACGAAATAGAGCCCGACGCCTTTGGAGCGAATGAGCTTCACGATCACTTCGATCTGGTCCAGAAGAGCATCGGAGGCTTCTTCAAAGACAAGGTGTGCTTCATCGATGAAGATCACCAGTTTAGGCTTGTCTACGTCGCCTTCTTCCGGAAAGTTGGAATAGATCTCCGCCAGCATCTGCAACATGAAAGTAGAGAACAGCTTGGGCTTGTCCTGTATGTCCGTCAAACGGATGATAGAGACCATGCCACGCCCGTTCCGGTCAAAGCGACAAAGGTCATCCACGTCGAAAGACCGCTCGCCAAAAAAACGGCTGGCATCCTGCTGCTCCAGCTCGATGATCTTGCGCATGATCGTTCCCACGGATGTAGTGGAGATCACCCCATAGTCCTTTTCTATTTCCTCTTTGCCTTCATTGCTGATATACTGCAGGCTCTGCTTGAAATCGTCGAGGCCCAGCAGCGGCAATTTATTGTCATCGCAGTATTTAAAAACCACGGCGACGATACTGCTTTGGGTGTCGTTCAGCCCCAGTATTTTGGAAAACAGCACCGGCCCGAATTCCGTAACGGTTGCGCGCAGCCGGGCCCCCTTTTCATCGGAAAGGCTCAGGAATTCTACGGGGCTGCTGCCAGGCGTGAAAGGAATGCCGATACGCGCATGGCGTTCATCGATCTTGGGGTGCCCAGCACTGGCTACTGCAATGCCGCTCAGGTCTCCTTTGATGTCCATAAGCAGCGAGGGCACGCCTTCCTTCGAAAGCTGCTCAGCCAGGATCTGTAAGGTCTTGGTCTTACCTGAGCCAGTGGCGCCGGCAATGAGGCCATGGCGGTTCATGGTGCTGAGCGGTACCCTGACGAGGGTGTTCGGCAGGCATTCTCCATCGAGCATTGCTCCGCCCAGGATGAGGGACGAGCCCTTGAAGGTGTTGCCTTCTGTTATCTGGGTAATAAACTGTTCTTTTCGGCCTGACATATCAGAAATGATTATTATTGGTTATTCCACTTCTCAATCCTTTGCTGAAATTTATCCTTGCTGAACTCCCATAGGTCGATATTGAGGTTGCCCTCAACTTCTTCCTCCAACTGCTTGGGCATGAGGGCCCCAAAAAAGTCAATGCCCGTCACTTCTTCTACTTTATCAACCGGCATTGCGAATTTATACAAAGGTTCGAAGCTGACCTCATTGGGAATGATAAATCCAATAGCCTTAACCTGTGGCTCATCCAGGTCAAGCAGCACTTTGTAAAATGCGGCAGGCACGGAAACGCCGTTTTCCCCGATCTGCCCTTTGGGTTTTAAGGCCAGCACCGGGCCGGTAACGACATACAACTGGCCGTCGCGCTTGGCCCACGACCGGGTGAGTTCTTCCAGCTCCCGCCAGATGCCTTTATTGAAGTTCTTGGCCTGCGGGCTGATATTGCTCATGAAGAAAGTCTCATCCATTGCTTCCTCATTAAAAGCACGGTCAGCAGCAGGCACGAGATGGCCCCGGTCATAACCCGAATTACGGTAGTCGTCAGGGGTGGCGCTCCCGGTTTCGGCCATGGGGTCCGGACGGAAGTTGTTGCCCCTTTCCAGCCAGGGCTGCTCCAGTTCCCGGCGGGTAAGGCGATAGGCCACCCATTCCGCCTGTTCGTGCTTTTCCGAATAGGAAAGAGTGTAATACGCATGATGGATGATATCTCCTGTACTGGATTCAGGAAGGTAATAATCTTCGTTTTCAACAGTTTCCTCTCCCCCATCCTGCGGTGAGGTGGTGTTATTGCCCATAAACATGTTGAACAGGAAAAACAAACCACTGATGATCGCTCCGAAAATGCCCACTTTGATGATCGTGCCGGAGCTGCCTTTTCCCTGGCGGCTGTGGTTCGTTCTTAATTTGGCCATACAGCTTTTGTTTGGATGCCCGTAAAAATAGCAAAACGAGCGAATTCCCTTGCTTTAATCAAAGGAAAAAGAACGAAAAGTAAACAGCTGTGTTCGGCCTAATTGTTCTGGCTGGCCAACATTTTAACAGCGGCATACGGATTGATGAGCAGGCCGGTTTCTTTTGTGTTCCTGGTAGGCAAGCCCGTTTTTTTCAGGATCTCGTAAGCATCTTTCGTGTTCAGATCAGGGTCCAGGCTTTTCATCAGGCCCAGCAGGCCGGCAGTATAAGGCGTAGCCATGGAGGTGCCGTTAAACGAAGCATACTTGTTGCCTGGAATAGTGGAGAAAATATTGACACCAGGTGCTGCGACCCCCATTTCCACGCTTGAAACATAGTTGGAGAACACCGCCCGCTGCAACGACTCGTCAACGGCGCTTACAGCGATCACCCCCGGCACGCCGGCCGGAGCAAAACCTTTGGCGTCGCGGTTGGAGTTGCCGGCAGCTGCGACGACGATCGCGCCCTTTTTATTGGCATATTCCACAGCCTGACGGTAGGCTCTTTCCTTGCTTTGGCTGGACAGCCCGCCCAACGACATGGAGATGACGCCGGCCCCTGCATCGGCCGCCTGGATGATGCCGTCGATAATACTGCGCTGAGAACCCATACCGGAAGCATTCAGGACTTTGATACTGGTGGCCTCAACAAAGGAATTGTCGCGGGAAAAGGAAGCAACGCCCAGCCCGTTATTGGAAACGGCAGCTGCAATACCTGCACAGTGGGTGCCGTGCCCTTTAGGGTCGTTGTCATAGGTTGATTTGGTGGAACGATAATTGCCTTTGATGTCTTCATGGTTGGCATCTATGCCGGTATCCAGAATGGCGATAAGAGCTTTGCGCTTGGGGGTGAGTTTCTGGGCATCCAGATAATCGAGCAGTTTTTTTACCTCCATGGCCTGAAACCCCCATAGCTGGCCTACGTATTGGTCGTTCAACCCCAGCTCCTTGTCCGGCAGCCGGGTGATCTGCCCCTCAATGGGCGATATGGTGATGATCTCATTGGGTTCCACCCAATCCACATCTTTTGCATCCTGTATGGCGCGAATAACCTCGTCTATTCTATCCGAATACTGGCTCGGCACGTCTACAAGAATATAATCATCCAGTTCCGTCGATTCCGGAGACGCCGGATCGAAGGTACGCCTGTATTCCAACTTATATTTCTTTTTCACGGCCAGAAGCCCGTCGCCATTTGCTCCTTCAGCCAATTCTACGAGCAGTTCACCCGCATCATCCAAAGGGCCTGTTGCGGCCTGTTGCCTGTCCAGGCTGCCCGACATAAAAACCTGATAATACCCGATCAGTATCGCTCCTGCCAGGACAAGGCCATATATTGGCCACCGCTTCCAACCTGAGAGGAACTGAAAGGCCACGCCAAAACCTGCCATTACGAGCAGGTCCCGGAACAAAGTTCCCATCTTTGAGCTCCACGACACATCAGCCACCATTACCGAAAGGATGAAAATGGCAAGTGTGGCGAAAAAAGACCGTCGGAACAACCGGCTTCTGGCTTCATCGGTTTGAAAATAGAACCATAAAGCAAGGCTTCCAACTGCCGCGACAAAGGCCAAAGGATAGATCATAATTAGCGGATTTTTTCAAGCTGTTAAAGTATCTATAATATAACAAGCTGTCAAGGAAAGTGGGCCAAACAGGGAATTTTATCGGCATAGAGCTTGTTTGAAGGCCGCATTCAACCACCAAATACCTTATGGCGTTCTCAAATTGGTCGTTACCTGTCAGGATGCAACACTGACGGGAATGTGACCCGGATTACATTTTTGCATTGAGCAATCTTATTATTTTTGCCCGAAAAAGCGAAAAACAAATGGCAGAAGACATCGAAAGAGTTAAATGTTTGATCATAGGTTCTGGCCCCGCCGGTTACACGGCTGCGGTATATGCCGCCAGGGCTAACCTTCAGCCCGTACTGTACACCGGCAGAGAACCGGGTGGGCAGCTCATGATCACTACCGACGTGGAGAACTATCCCGGATACCCCGAAGGTATAATGGGGCCGCAAATGATGGATGATTTCCGCAAACAGGCCGAGCGCTTCGGCACGGATGTGCGTTACGAAATGATCACCAAAGTGGATTTCACAGGCCCTGTACACAAAGCGTGGACAGAGTCGGGTAAAGAGGTCCATGCCGATAGCGTAATCGTTTCTACCGGCGCCAGCGCCAAATGGCTGGGCCTCGAATCCGAAAAGCGGCTTACCAATAAAGGAGTGTCAGCTTGCGCAGTATGCGATGGCTTTTTCTTCCGAGGCCAGGAAGTCGCCGTTGTAGGCGGTGGCGACACGGCTGCCGAAGAAGCCCTGTATCTGTCAAAGTTATGCCCCAAAGTACACATGCTCGTCCGGCGCGACGAGCTTAGGGCCTCCAAGATCATGCAGGAGCGCGTCTTAAAGACAGCGAATATAGAGGTCCACTGGAATACCGAAGCGCTGGAGATCCTCGGCGGGCAGGAGGTGGAAGGCATCAGGGCCGTCAACAATCAGACCAAAGCAGAATCTACGATCCCCGCCCGTGGTTTTTTCGTCGCTATCGGCCACAAGCCCAATACGGATATCTTTAACGGCTGGCTCGACATGGAGCCCAGCGGGTACCTGATCACCAGGGGAAAGACCACCAGGACGAACATCGAAGGTGTTTTTGCCAGCGGAGATGCTCAGGACAACATATACCGCCAGGCCGTTACCGCCGCAGGCACCGGCTGTATGGCCGCACTTGACGCCGAGCGCTATCTGACGGAAAAAGGCGTGATCTGATCTCAGATTTGACGGATTTGATAAGCTCCGGGCTTCCCGGGAATGCCTAAAATAGCTATATTGCCGGGCCTAACCGGCGATATAGCTATTTTTTTAAGGAAAACATCCATAAAGATCATGCCTACACTAACCTCAACCCGCTTTCGCCCCGGGGTTCTCTATGGCGATGAAGTAACCGAGCTGTTCAACTACGCCAACGAACATGGCTTTGCCATTCCCGCAGTCAACGTCACCGGCACCAATACTGTGAATGCCGTTCTGGAGACAGCCCGGGATGTCAATTCTCCGGTCATCGTGCAATTCTCCAATGGCGGCGCTCATTTTTTTGGCGGCAAAGGCTTGTCCAGCGACGGCCAGCAGGGCGCTATCCTTGGCGGGATATCCGGGGCTATGCACGTCCATGCAGTGGCCCAGGCCTACGGGGTCACCGTTATCCTGCATACCGACCATTGCGCCCGCAAGTTATTGCCCTGGGTAGAAGGCTTGATCGACGCAGGCGAGCAATTTTTTGAGAACAGGGGCTACCCCTTGTACAGCTCCCACATGCTGGACCTTTCAGAAGAGCCGCTGAAAGAAAATGTAGAAACCTGCAAGATATACCTCGACAGGATGTCAAAAATAGGGATGACGCTGGAAATCGAACTTGGCGTCACCGGAGGAGAAGAGGACGGTGTGGACAATACGGGCATCGACAGCTCGAGGCTCTATACCCAGCCTGAAGAAGTGGCCTATGCTTACGAGGAGCTTTCCAGGATCAGCAACCGCTTTACCATAGCTGCTGCTTTCGGCAATGTCCACGGCGTATATAAGCCTGGCAATGTGTCGCTCAAGCCCGTTATCCTCAAGAATTCTCAGGATTACGTTAAACAAAAGTTCAATACCGGAGACAATCCTGTAAATTTCGTCTTCCACGGCGGCTCGGGCTCCTCCCGCGAAGAGATCCGCGAAGCGATCGGGTACGGAGCGATCAAAATGAATATCGATACCGACCTGCAGTGGGCTTTCTGGGATGGTGTGCGCGACTACTACGAAGGCAAACGGGATTATATGCAATCGCAGATCGGCAACCCGGAGGGCAGCGACAAGCCCAATAAGAAATTCTACGACCCGAGGCAATGGCTGCGCAGTGGGGAAAATGCCTTTAAAGCCCGGCTGATGCACGCATTCGAAGACCTCAACTGCCTCAACAGGAATTCCTGACAGGGCCTGGGATAGATTGTTTCATGGTTTCATTGCTTCACTGAAATGGGGCCGAGCCCAACAATGAAACCATGAAACCGTGAATTATCTACTTCTACAGCACCACCGTACCCAACTCTTCGGCAAGCTGGTTGCGGACGGCTTTTAACTTTTGGTCCAGTTTGAGATAAAGCAGGTAATCGTCGGATTTTTGCTCGAAGAGGGTTTTGATCTTTTCGGCGTTCTGCCTGATCTTTTTGTCGAACTTGCGGAGCTTGAAGCGCTTCAGTGCCTGAGTGCTGTCCCGGACAAAGTTTTCATCCGGCATCTTTTGAGTGGTGAGAAAGATCTCCCAGCGTTTCTCCCAGTTCTCGCTGTACTCGTAAGGGCTGGCAACCATACCTATTGCCGTTTCCCGGATATCCCGGTCGGAATGGTTGATAAAGTAGCTGGTATCGGCCACCTGC
The DNA here is from genome assembly GCA_020636255.1 of Lewinellaceae bacterium. Lineage (GTDB taxonomy): Bacteria > Bacteroidota > Bacteroidia > Chitinophagales > Saprospiraceae > JACJYE01. The sequence continues at coordinate 283,170 of JACJYE010000010.1, read as the reverse complement.
CCCGACAGCAACCGCTCGCGCGTATCGCGTACGATGCGCAGGTATAACTTATTGTCGAACTCATCCAGGACGTCTTCGATATTGCTGATCAGGTATTGGGCGACGGTGAGCTTTTCCTCCGGGTCGAACAGGCTCGCCCCTCCCGCCACGATAATGCGAACGATGTCCTTCTCCTGAAAAGAATCGCCACTTGACAAGGCATCCTCTTTGGGTTTAAGCACCGGCCGGGCCGGCTGCACCGGAATCGCCTCCTGTTCGGCTTCGAATTGCCGGAGCTGATCGCGCTCCTTTTCCTGCTGCTGCTTTCTGAAGTGCTGGGCAACGAGTTTGTTGGCCTCGTTCACCAACAACTGCTCTTCCACGTCCATAATACGTGCGCATTCTCTGATGTAGAGCGACCTTTTGATAGGGTCCGGGATCTTGGCAATACTGTCCACGATCTCCTTTATCAGGTTGGCTTTCCTGATGGGGTCTCCGGAGGCTTCTTCCTGCAACATGCCCGCCTGAAACATCACGAGGTCCTTCGCCTCCTGGGTAATATATGTCTTGAACGCTTCTACCCCAACCTGCTTCAGGTAGGAATCGGGGTCTTCGCCTTCCGGCAACACGACGATCCTGACGTTGAGCCCCTGTTCCAGTACCATGCCCATCCCTCTGAGCGCAGCTTTAATTCCGGCCATGTCGCCGTCATACAGGATCTTGATGTTCTCTGTATTGCGGCGTATGAGCTGTATCTGCCCGGCAGTGAGTGAAGTGCCGGAAGAAGCAACTACGTTTTCCAACCCTGCCTGATGGAGAGAGATCACGTCTGTATAACCTTCTACAAGAATGCACTCGTCTTCCTGGCGGATGGCCCGTTTGGCAAAATACGCGCCGTAGAGGACCTTACTCTTGGTGTAGATCTCCGTCTCCGGGGTATTGATATACTTCGGCGCCTTGACATCCTTGACGAGGATGCGCCCCCCAAAACCGATCACCTTGCCCGAAAGGTTGTGAATAGGGAACATCACCCGGTTGCGGAAAAAATCCCTCCCGTACTGGCTCATCAGCCCCACTTTTTTCAGTAAGTCCGGGTTATGGCCAATATGGGTGGCCTTCAGGGCGAAGGCATCCGGTTTGTCAGGCGCAAAGCCAAGGCCAAATTTACGGATGGCCTCCTCCCGGAAACCACGTTCGCGGAAGTAGTTCAGCCCGACGCTCTTCCCGATGTCTGTGTTGAATAACTGATCCTGGTAAAAATCCAGTGCGTACTGGTTGACGATATACAGGCTGTCCAGGTATTGCTGTTCGGCCCTGGCTTCCTGTGATAATTCTGTTTCTTCTAGCGTGACGCCGTATTTTTTAGCCAGATAACGCACCGCTTCCGGGAAAGTCAGGTTTTCGTGTTCCATCACAAAATTGACGGAATCACCTGCTTTACCACAGCCAAAGCATTTGTATATACCCTTAGAGGGCGAAACATTAAAGGAAGGCGTTTTTTCGCCGTGGAATGGACATAACCCGATCAGGTTGGCGCCGCGCCGCTTCAGCTGCACGAAGTCCTGGACCACTTCTTCGACCTTGGCGATCTCCAGTACCTCTTCGACACTTTTCTTTTTGATCATGCCAACCGGATTTTTTTTAAAAATAAACAATCCTGTCCAGTAATTCCAATCCCGCTACCGATAAACAGCGCATTGGCCCAAAGCAGGAGGCGGCCTCGCTCCCCTCCTACCCTTTGCCCGGTTGCCGAACTGTAAGCTGCAGGCGTTAAATTATTTAACAGCTTTAAGCAATGATACTTAATGATTTGACAATCAAATTATTAAGTATCCTAATCAGGTAAATTTACAAACAATAACATTTCCTTAAATAACTTGGCCTGCTTTTCGAGCGTCTAAATAGAGAAAAGAAAAAAATAGCGAATTTTCGCTAAAGACATAAGAAACCATCATAAAAGAACAATGGGTGTTCTCATAGTGTGTGGGCTGCCCCGCCGTCCTCTGTGACGCGCGGGGTAGTTTTTTCATGCCTGTCTGCAAAGGGAAGTGTATTGCTACTCAGCCTTCCCACTGCCATTCGGGGTTTTCTCTACCTCATCAGCATCGCCAATGATGAAAAACTTGGCAGATTTCGGGATGTATTGAAGGTTTTGAACAAAGGAAGGATAGCGGGTAATAAGGATAGGAACGGTATGGTTGGAGGTATTGGGCGAAATGCCGCGCAGGTCGGCCTCGGCCGTAAAATCCCGGTATGAGACCGAATCGTACATACTCAACCCCAGTTTACAGGACACTGTGATCTTATCCGGGAAGATGCGCAGGCTATCCGGTGCATTTTTAATGAGCAGGGGAACGAACATCGATTTTTCCGTAAAGGGTTCTACTTCAATCGTAGCTTCCACTTTATCTGTCGACATAAGGATTTCTGGCCCAGGCCGCAGCAGGCCGATGTTCATTGTCATGTCCGCTTTGAGGTTTTTGAGCACCAGCGAATCGGTAGGCCAGTATTGGATACTGTCGATCAGGGAATTGGGGCCGCTAAGTGTAACGGAATCCGGCTTGAGGGTGATCGGTGTTTTGAGGTGGTGTTCCGGGGCAAAGGCCAGCCGTTTCTGGATGATCACGGGAACGGTCTTGGAATTTCGGTTCTCCAGTTCCAGCAAGACATCATCGTAATTGATCTCCAGCACTTTGATGTCGTTACCTCTGAGCTTTTGGGCAATATCGTTGCGCAACTGCCCCCGGTTGAGGTTCAGCCGGCTGATCTCGTGCATATCGAAAGCCAGCATGATCTTACGGTGGGAGAAATAATCGAAAAGCAGGTCCCATCCGGAGCCCTCAAGTTCCGCGACCATATCCGAAGGGGGCAGTTCCGAAAGTGCTTTCTCCTGGGGGATATCCAGTTCAAAGACGACCGGCCGCTGGGTGCGGTAAGTCTGGGATAGTTTAACGAGGAGCCAAAACACCAGGGCTATCCCCATGCACATCATGAGGATAGCCCTGTCTTCACGAATACTCAATCTAAAAACCCTATTCTTTAGCTTTGTCATCAGTTTTGGCAAGTGATTCCGTCATTTCTTTAGAAATCGAATTGCGGGTAACTCGAATATAAGTGTTTTTCGCCACTTCGAGGGTAATGACGTTGTCTTCGATCTTATTGATCCGCCCGATGATGCCGCTGGCTGTAACCACTTCCTCTCCTTTCTGTAGCGCTTCCATAAATTTTTTCTGTTCGTTCTGCCGCTTTTGCTGCGGGCGTATCAGGAACAACCAGAAAATAAGGATCATGGCGCCGATGAAGATAAAGTTGGTATACATACCAGCGCCTCCTGCCTGTAACAATAAAATATCCATTGAATTCATTTTTGGTAATTAGTTTTCCGTTTGTCTTTATTCCGTACCAGCCTCACTATCGTCGGCAGGATGTACAAACCCGGATAGGAACACCCGGGTAGTTGCCGGATAGGTGTTGGCCGTAATGGTGATCGGCTTGGATTGTTTATTCTGCTTATGGTGGGTATCGAAGCGAACTGAGATCACGCCGCTATGCCCGGGGGCAATGGGCTCTCTGGGCCAATCAGGTACAGTACAACCACAGGTCGACCGGGCATTGTTAATGATCAGGGGAGCTTTTCCGGTATTGGTGAACGCAAAAGTATGCTCCACGGCCTCCCCTTCCTTCACTTCGCCAAAATCGAACGACGGTTCTTCGAATGCCATCTTCGCTACGTTATTGGTATCGACCGGTTCATCTGCCGTGACGGGGCTACGGATGATGTCCGCATTGCTTATGGGCCCCTCGCTCTTGATCTCATCAACCGATTTCTCCGAGGCAGTGTCGGGCTGCCCGGAATTGTTGCAACTCAGGGCTAAAGTACCCATTGCGATAAGTAATAAAGCTTTTCGTATCATCGCCGATAGATTTTATTCCATGCCATGCAAAAGTAATAAAATTAGGGAATCAGGAAGATTAAGTAGAAGGAATAGAAGCGGGCCTGCTTCATAATAAACTCCCCAATGTTATATTTGTTTGATTGAGAGCTTGTTTGGTGCTAAATATTCAATAGTATGCGCATTTTCCTAATAGGTTTTATGGGGAGTGGAAAATCCTATGTTGGCCGCCGGCTGGCTGCGCTATTGAGTATGCCATTTCTTGACCTCGACGAAGAAGTCGAACGGGGAGCGGAGGCCCGTGTAAGAGACATATTCGAACAAAAAGGGGAAGCCTGGTTCCGGCAGCGGGAAAGGCAGGCCCTTCACCAGATGCTGTCCTACCCTTCTGCGGTAATAGCCTGTGGTGGCGGCACCCCCTGTTTTTTCGATAACCTGGAATGGATGAAGGCCAACGGCTTGACAGCCTACCTGAAAGTACCGGCAGGCATTCTGGCCGACAGGCTGCAACACCAACAGGCACAGCGCCCCCTCCTCAAGGGAATGGACGCTTCAGCCCTATCTGCTTTTATCGAAAAGAAACTGGCAGAACGCGGGCCGTTCTACGATCGGGCCAGCATTGTGTATCACCAGCAAAGCGCAGATGAGCAGGTACCCGAAAGGTTGTTATACCAGATAAACGAGTACCTCGCACAATGAAGAGGCTCCAGTTCAGAGCTTATTTGAAAAATCTTAGTTTTGTACTCCAACGCAGGCTTATGGCATTTAAGTTCTCCATTCCGTTCCTTGCTTTCCGGATGCACCTACATCCCGGATTGAGCCTGCTTTCTCCCGTTGCCGACAACGCCGTGTTACGCACAGGGCATACCCTTAAGTCCGTAGCAGCGCAGTACGCAGATGCCTTGCAGCGCAAGGTGCTCAACACCTACCAGTACCACTACCTGCTGGACGAATACCAGGACGGGGATTTTTACAAAGACAAGCTGGAAGTATCTTTCCCTGCTGCCCGCGACGGGGGTCAGCTACCCCGCCTTTAAGCTGGAATTCGATTATTACTACAACAGTCATGAAAATGCCTTTGTAAATTTTTGCCCGCTCTCCGGCTCGAAGCCTACGCCTTTGACGAAGCGCAACTGAAAAAGCGGCTCGAAGATGCTGTTTATCAGGAGTTTTCCCAGCGAAAACGCCTTCATACCGTACAGGACATCGTTTCCGCGATCTGGTTTGACAGTATCGAATTGTTGCAGCAGGAAATACAACTGGAAGCGCCTTCGCTTACCGAGCTAGAGCAGCTGGAATACAAGAACCAGGAAAAATGGCTGCCGCGAGTCGCTAAGCAGCTGGACGTCAGGTTGCCGGCAGCCTACGGCAGGGAGGGGGAACTGCAGCAGTTCGCCCGTGCCCTTAAAGGGCGCTATACGAGAAATGTACTATTGGTATACGAGCGGAACAGGCAAAATTACTTTGGTATGGGAACCTACCGCCGGCAGAGGAAACGCCGTACTAAAGACCAGATATGGGAAACGTCCGCTTCGACGCTGATCAAAGAGTTGATCCAGGATACGGGCTGGGAAGAAAACCTTTCCATGCTATGCAAGGAGCTTTCCGGCTCGGGGCAGATCCTGTTCGTGCGTAACCTGATGGAATTGTTCGAGGTTGGCAAATACGAAGGCAATGCTGTGAGCATGGCTTACTGATTACATCCGCCCTTTCTAAACCGGGCTGAGATCACGATGATCTCTGAATGTACGGAAGAAGAGCTTGCGCGCATCGAACTGCTCAGCCCGAATTACATCACGTTCTTCCAGAAGATACACATCAATGAACCGGAGGGTGCCGCGCTTGAAGACATCATTCTGCAGAAAACCAGGGACACTACCCCAGCTGAAGAACGTCAGCATCGAAGAAGAAGCCATACGAGAAGCAATTCGGCTCAGCCGGCGTTTCTCGCCCTACTCTGCCATGCCGGGTAAACGATCCGGTTTCTGGAAAGCCTGCTCATCAACAAGCGAAGTGCGCACGCCGGATCGGCAGACGCCATCCATATTTCCCGGCAGGAAGTGATCGGGAAGTTCTGTGAAGAAGCCGGCATGCCGCGCTTTATGGTAGACCCTGCCTTGCTGATACTCAAATACCGTCAACACGTTCTTCAATAGCCGCATTTTACCAGCCGTCTGCCATCGAAAGCATAGCGGGCCTGCTTACCATGGTGAAAACCGCTCTACCCGCACCGGCAAACCCATCGCTTCGCTTTTACTCGTGGGGCCTACGGGCGTTGGAAAACAGAACTCGCCAAAACGCTTACCGAATTCATGTTCGGCAACCGCAACCGGATGGTGCGCTTCGATATGAGCGAATTCTCTACACCCTATTCCGTCGCCCGGCTCATAGGTATCAGTTATTATTCGGATGGGCTGCTCACATCCGCAGTGCGCCGGGAACCATTTTGCGTGCTGTTATTCGACGAGATCGAAAAATACGCACCACTCTTTTTTGACCTCCTTCTTCAGTTGCTTAGCGAGGGGCAGGTTAACAGACAGCCAGGGTAAGCTAGCCGACTTTTGCAGCACCATCGTCATTATGACGTCCAACATTGGTGCGCAAAGCTTGTCACAAAACCCTATAGGCTGGGGGCAACAAACCGACAAGGAACAGGTAAAGCCCATTTTACATCGGAAGCACAGAAGTATTTTACCAGAGCTTTACAATCGCATCGACCAGGTAATCCCTTTGCTCCGCTAGGCAGGCAAACCGTCCGGCACGTCATAGAACGGGAAGTAGCGCTACTCAAACAACGGGAAGGTATACGGTTTCGGCGGATGAATTTACAGATCGACAGCAAAGTGCTGGGGTTTCTACCGAAAAGGGTATGACGCCAAGTACGGCGCCAGGCAGCTTCAGCGCACGATACGGAACCTGCTCACAGCTCCCCTTGCAAAAGCACTTAATGCACAGGATGTCGACGACCAACTTGAGGCTCAGGGTGTTTATCCTGGGGATGAAATTCAGATAGCAGTAGAATCCGACCCGCTGGGGCTGGAATTGCTGCTGGAGGAATACACGAAAATAAACCATGCCGACTATGCCAGCAGCCTGCGCAGACAGGCAGGCAGGCTGAAAGAAGGGCATTTTTACGTCCGCCTCCTCAGCGAGCTAGGTATACTGGAGCAAAAAAAAAAAAAGGCCAGGCAACGGTTCTGGAATAACCAGCAAGAGTAGTGAACGTTATACCTACTACCTGGAAACCCGGCAGCATGTCGATGAGCTTTGCCACAAAATAGAATCGCTGGAAGAGCGGCTGTCACTTGCCTGCCTGGGCTCCACTCCTTATGGTACGGCATGGCTCGATGAGCTACAGGAATGGGAAGAAGCTTTCTTCAACCTGAAAATGGAGGTCTACGCCCGCCTGCACCCAAAAGACAACCATTGCTATCTGGGGCTCTACGGGCCGGCCCCGCTGCTACCTTTTGATTTTTATCTCGGCCTGTTTCAGGAAAAAGGGTTTCATTATCAGGCACAAAGCCTGTGGTTCAGAGAAAGTTACTACAATGAAGCATTAAGCGGGGATGAAAACGAGGGGCACCAGAAGCAACAGAGAGAGGAATATCTGAAGAAGCCCTTCCTGCCGGAACAGGGCAACAATTTCAGCCCGCCACGTAAAGGAGACGTATTATGGGGTGTCGAATTTGTGGTTACCGGGCCCTGTGCCTACCTTTACCTCAAAGACGAAGCCGGCCTGCAAAAATGGAAAGAAGCCGCTACGGAACCGCAGGGCTATGTAGTCGTGACAGGCAACCGCCCTTACCGCACGCCTTCGAAGCTGCACCGGAAAGATTTTTATACCCGGCTCGCTCCCCGCAGGCAAGTAGAACCATTGTTGCTGAAAGACCAGTTGTACAAAATAAACAGGGAATACAACAAATCGGCTCTGCTGCCGCTTATTATGGAGAAACTCGAAGAACGATTTAAAATACAACTTGATACCGAAATACTGTGATCATGAAATCAATGCCTGCCCTGGCCTTAGGGGCCATATTGCTGTTCCTCTCTTACGCCAAGCTGTCTGCTCAGAAGACTGATAGCCTCCCCAGGTACTACTGGGTTTCGTTCATCGATAAAGCGCAATCTCCATATAGCATCGACAGGCCCGGCGAATTCCTTTCGGAAAGGGCTATCGCCCGACGGAAAAAGTGGAATATCCCGGCCACCGAGCAGGACCTGCCCCCCAACCCGGCATATATCAGCCAATTGAGCAGTGCCGGAGCCCAGGTGCTTCAGCAGTCGCGCTGGCTGAACGCTGCTACTGTCGTCATAAAGGAAAGTGAACTGGAAACCATACGGGCATTGCCTTTTGTCGATACCGTTTTTTACGCCGGGCGGCCTTATGAGGTAAGCGGGCGGCGCAAGATGAATTTCAGAATGGACAGCCTGCTGTCAAAACCGGTAGAAGGAGAACCCTATGGCTATGCTGCGGCCCAGGCCAAGCTGCTCAGGGCCGACACCCTTCTCGCGATGGGTTATGACGGCAAAGGCGTCCTTGTCGCTGTACTCGATGGTGGTTTCATCGGCGTCGAAGAAAGCCCGTTTTTCGACAGTATCAGGTCGGGCGGCAGGCTGATAAGCCCCCGGGATTTTGTGGATGGAGACGACAACCCATTCGAATCCAGCACCCACGGCACCAAGGTACTTTCGACCATGGCCGCTAATGTTCCCGGCGTTTTTATAGGCACAGCTCCTGGTGCATCTTTTGCCTGCATCAAAACCGAGGACACCCGGGGGGAGTACCGCATTGAAGAATGCCATTGGGTAGTAGGCCTGGAATATGCCGACAGCATCGGGGCCGATGTCGTGAATTCTTCTCTCGGGTATACGACCTTCAGCGACCGGAAGATGGACTATGCTTACGCGAACCTCGACGGGAAGTCCTCTGTCGCCAGCCAGGCTGCGGACATCGCTGTCTCCAAGGGCATGATCGTCATTTCCAGTGCAGGCAATGAAGGCAATTCAAACTGGAAACATATCGGTGTCCCGGCCGATGCCAGCAGGGTACTTGCCGTTGGGGCAACCGATATCAAAGGCGAGCGGGCATCCTTTAGTTCGCTGGGGCCTACAGCTGATGGGCGGATAAAGCCGGATGTAGCGGCGCCGGGAGCCTGGGTAGCCGTTGCGGATGCATTCAGTTTCCGCGTATCTATGGGTTCCGGCACCTCTTTTGCCGCCCCTATCCTGGCCGGCATGGTGGCCAGCCTCTGGCAGGCCTTCCCCGATAAGTCGAACCAGGAGGTAATAGATGCCGTCAGGCAAAGCGCCAGCCAGGCAGACAAGCCGGACAACGAGCTGGGCTATGGCCTGCCCGATTTTGCAAAGGCCTACCAAATACTAAGCAAAAAGCAAAACAGGGCTTCGGGTATACCCCAGAAGTAAAAAAGAAAGGAGCACGAGTACAAGCCCGCGCTCCTTTCACTTATCAGCCGTGTACAAGGGTTAGAGAACGCCTTGTGCGATCACTGCTTCAGCGACCCTGACAAAGCCAGCTACGTTTGCGCCTTTGACGTAGTCAATTCTGCCATCGCTTTCTTTTCCATATTTGACACATTGATCGTGGATATTCACCATGATCTTCAGGAGCCGGTCTTCGACTTCTTCGCGCGTCCAGTTCAGGCGGAGGCTGTTCTGCGACATTTCCAGGCCGGAAGTAGCTACGCCACCGGCGTTGGCTGCTTTGCCCAGGCCAAACAATACCTTGGCTTCCTGGAACAGTTCGGCTGCTTCAGGCGTCGAGGGCATATTGGCGCCTTCGGCAACGGCCATACAGCCGTTTTTGATCAGCATGCGGGCATCGTCCGCATCCAATTCGTTCTGGGTTGCGCATGGCAATGCGATATCGCAATTGACGCCCCAGGGGCGGGCGCCCTCAATGTAAATGGCGTTGAAGTGGTCGGCATATTCCTTGATGCGGCCTCTGCGTACGTTCTTCAGATCCTTCACCCATTCCAGTTTTTCCAGCGTAATGCCATTGCGGTCATAGACCGTTCCACCCGAATCAGATAGCGTCACGACTTTAGCTCCCATCTGGATGGCCTTTTCAGCAGCGAACTGAGCGACGTTGCCCGAACCCGAAACGGCCACCGTTTTGCCGGCGAGTTTTTCACCGCGAACCTTCAGCATCTCGTTGAGGAAGAAGACCAGCCCGTAACCGGTAGCTTCCGGCCTGATATGGCTGCCGCCATATTCAAAGCCTTTTCCCGTGATCGTACCGGTATGTTCATTGCGCAATTTTTTGTACATCCCGAAGAGATAACCTACTTCCCTGCCTCCTACGCCGATATCGCCAGCCGGCACGTCGGTATCGGGGCCGATATAACGGTGCAGCTCAAGCATAAAGGCCTGGCAGAAGCGCATGATCTCGGCCTCGGATTTTCCTTTGGGTCAAAATCGGAACCACCCTTCGCACCACCCATAGGAAGGCCCGTCAGGCTGTTCTTGAAGATCTGCTCAAAGCCAAGGAATTTTAACACCCCCAGGTTAACGGTTGGGTGGAACCGCAGGCCGCCTTTATAAGGGCCAATAGCGTTGCTGAATTGCACCCGATAGCCACGGTTGACCTGTACCTGCCCCTTGTCGTCTACCTAGGTTACCCTGAAGCTGATGACCCGGTCGGGTTCGGTGAGCCGTTCCATTAATGCATACCCCTCGTATCTGGGGTTTTCTTCCATAAAGGGGATCGCGATCTTGGCGACTTCCGTAACTGCCTGGTGAAATTCAGGTTCGTTCGGAGTGCGGTTGCGTAACCATTCCAGGAAGGAGGTTACCTTGTCGGTTGAAGTTTTGGTCAGGGTCGACATATTGTTTGGTTTTATGCACCCCTAATGTATCCCTGCCTACACATACTAACAATAACATTCGTCACCAAAAGCCAATGATAAATAGCACCAAATCAGAATTTTTAATAAAAAACAAGGTGTTATTGTTGTTTATATTTTTTATATTCGAAATACAAAATATTAAATATTGTTGGTAAAACTCACTTCGAATTATAAATTTACGGCTTTACAGGTAACAGACTATTGTTCTGGCCACGGCCTGTAATAACAGTCGTTGCTGCCTCACAGGATATAATACGAGCCAGCCGCAAGGGGTTTAGCAGAAAATTCGTAACATTTGTTCTTATTTACTTGCCGCCTACCGGAAAAGGCGGGCATTGTAGGACCATTGATCTTCTCTTATGCGTGGATTGTCAAAGCCAAAGCGCCTATTGTACAGGGTAATGCTTCCCGCCCTGCTCCTGCCCTGCTTCCAAAGCTGTAGCAACCCGGCCGGGCAGGAGCCCTTTTCAAATTGCCTGTACGGCGCCCCCGAGCCGGTCTTTGGGCCGGGCTTACCCGCCGTCAAAGCGCATCATTTTCAATTGGAAAAGGATAAAGCCGAAGAGTCCCTAACCTTTGCAGACGGCCTGGAGCTCCATATCACACAAAGCGGGTGTGACCATATCAGGCAGGAATTCCGCTTTTACCTGGCGGGCGATTTCAGATCAGCTCCTGCAACATTCTGGATCGGGGAATCATCCCGGATTTTTAACCGGCTCGGCCAGATCGGCCCCGAATACCTGTCATACCGCAATCTGGGCCAGGCTATCGCTCAGCGAGAGGCGGACATTCGGCCCGGGGAGCCCATAATGCTTCAGGAAGGGTTCTATTTTCGGCTGGATATCAGCTTCACGAACGGGGCTGCCATACTGGCCGTAACCATCAGCGAGCAGCCCTGACAGCCAGCCTTTTGAAACCCATTCTCTACTCTGGGAATCAATATTATATTATTTTTTAATGTTGTGCATAATATATTATTAATCAATATTTTAACCAAATAATTTACAAGCTTCATCATTTTGATGCCCGACAAATTGTCAGTGTTTTTATTTGCCCGGCAGGATCATTTTGAATACTTTTACAGAGGCAAAGACAAGAAAGCGGCCATATCCTATTCATCCCGAATGCTAGTTTTTTATAATGCCCGGATGCACAGTTGTAGACATCTTAGGCTTTTGTATTGCCGTTTCAAACCGAAACATAGGATCCGGTTCTATAAAGATTTTAAGTATCAGCAAGTTAAATGAGCTCCGCTGCGGAATGTAGCGGGGTTTTTTTATTCCCTCTTTTGCTTTCTGCTTCCTTCTTTCCTTTTATTTATATTTGCGCCGGAGCGAACTCCGTACCCTAAGGTGTCGCAGGCCAAGCCTTGACATCATTCACTCAAACCAAAACCAAACCGAAGATCATGGATAAATTTGACCTCATCGTTATTGGAAGCGGGCCTGGCGGTTATGTGGCCGCGATACGGGCCTCGCAGCTGGGGATGAACGTGGCCGTCGTCGAAAGGGAATCAGTAGGCGGGATATGCCTGAACTGGGGATGTATACCGACCAAAGCCCTGTTGAAAAGCGCTCAGGTTTTTGAATACATTAGCCATGCATCTGATTATGGCGTTCAGGTGAGTGATGCCAAAGTTGATTTCAAGAGCATGATCTCGAGGAGCCGCGGAGTGGCCGACGGCATGAGCAAGGGCATTAATTTCCTTTTCCGCAAGAATAAGATCACGGTATTGGAAGGTAATGGTGTGCTTGCAAGAGGTAAAAAAGTAGAGGTGACGGATGCCAAAGGCAACAAGAAGGAGTACAGTGCCGAACACATCATCATCGCTACCGGTGGCCGTGCGAAAGAGCTGCCCAGCCTCCCTATCGACGGAAAAAAGATCATCGAATACCGCAAGGCTATGAGCCTTGAACAGCAGCCTGCCAAAATGGTGGTGGTAGGCGCAGGGGCCATTGGAGTGGAGTTTGCCTACTTTTACCATTCCATAGGCACCCAGGTCACGATCGTCGAATTCCTTGAACAGGGGCTTGTACCAAGAGAAGATGCTGATATTTCCAAAGAACTCGGCAAGGTTTACAAGAAAAAGGGCATCGAGGTATTGGCCAACACTTCGGTCGAGTCGGTCGATACCAAGGGCAAAGGCTGCAAGGTCATTGCAAAGGACCGCAAAACGGGCAAGACAAGCGAGATCGAATGCGACATCGTCCTGTCGGCAGCAGGCGTTACGCCCAACACGGAAAATATCGGCCTGGAAACGCTTGGCATCAAAACAGACAGGGGTGTCATTCAGGTTGATGAATACTACCGCACCAATGTACCGGGCATTTATGCCATTGGCGATGTCGTGCCCGGCCCGGCGCTGGCCCATGTAGCCAGTGCAGAAGGCATCATCTGCGTGGAGAAAATTGCCGGGCAAAACCCACAGCCGTTGGATTACAACAACATACCCTCCTGCACATACTGCTCTCCGGAGGTAGCCTCCGTGGGCTACACCGAGCAGGCTGCCCGGGATGCGGGCTACGAGCTCAAGGTCGGGAAATTCCCATTCTCAGCGTCCGGCAAAGCTAGCGCTGCCGGGGCCAAGGAGGGTTTTGTAAAAGTGATATTCGACGCCAAGTACGGAGAGTTCCTGGGTGCGCACCTGATCGGGTTCAATGTCACGGAAATGATCGCTGAAGTGGTCACTGCGAGAAAGCTGGAAACGACAGGCCACGAGATCATCAAAGCGGTACACCCCCACCCCACCATGAGCGAGGCGATCATGGAAGCCGCGGCTGCAGCATACGGGGAAGTGATCCATCTGTAAAAAGAAAAAAAGAGGCTGGGCCCGGAAGCATGGCTTCATGGTTTCATCGTCAGTGTAACCGTGCAACCATGAAGCCATGCAACACCACTCCATGCCTTATCCTTCCTGAGAAACAGCGCTGCGGATATTCTCAAACACCCTTTCTATCAGGCGCTTGTCAGAGGTGATGATAGTGGCTTTGCCGAGCATCTCCTGAGCAGGCTCGATGCTGCGCCCCAAGGTCGTAACAAGGCCTTTGGGAAAAGCCACTTCTACAGTGATCTTGCCGTCGATAGGTACCTGGCTCTTCTCCTGGACCGCGCCGAGCAATGCGCCGTATTCCGCTACAGAGTAGCTGTCGAGCTGAACGACCACCTTTTGCCCTGGTTTGACCTTGACGGATTTGGCCAGCCCCAGTTGGATGACGCCTTTCGTCTCCCGCTCATTCAGCGGGACTACCACGCCTATCTCTCTGCCTTCTTCAATGAACTGCTGCTCGCTGATGTTTTCCAGGTCGAGGGAAACGATGCCATCGATGGGGGAAATAATGACGTATTTCTCTTTCCAGGCGTTTAGGTCGCGGCGCAAAGCGCGGAAACTTTCACGCAGAGCGGAAGCAGCTTCTTCCTGGTTCTCTCTGGATCCGGCTCGCACCCCCGTCATTTCCCCACGGATGCGGTCCATATCGAGCTCTTTGCTTTTGATCGATGATTCTACGCTTTCCCGCGTACGCTTCAGGTTGTTGAGGCTTTCACGGGTTCGTTCTACCCTTTCCTCTGCCAGGAGGTTTTCCTTGGAAAGCCCTTCCTCCCGGCGCAGGCGGCCTTCTACGATCTCGACCTGGCGGTTGATGCTGTTCATACGCTCGCGGTCGCTGGCCACCATGTTCTGCAACCTGCGCAATTCCCGGCGCAGTTGTTCCAGGCTGTATTTATCATAAGGGTTAGAGAGGAAATACTTGTATTCATCCTGGCGGCGGTAGAACTCGAACAGGCTGTTCTTCAGTTCGCCCAGCACGAGGTCGTCCGGCACTTTAAAGGCCAGCAGGGTTGAATCGTCAGGGCCTCCGGCGGCGATGACGGCATTTTCCAGAGTGAGCACATCGCCGATATCCGCTTCGCCGATATTGGAGGTATTATCAAATACGATGAGCACTTCGCCCTTGCGCACCCGGGATTCGTTTTTTACCCGGATCATTTTCACGCGCCCCTGAAATTGGGTGACCAGCCTTTTTGGCGGGTCAGTCGAGGATATCTTCACGTCGGAATCGACTGTATCCGGGTATTTGACCATGAAGCCGATATACCCTACCACTACGAGGGCGACGAGGAATATGAGCGTGCCATAACGGGTCATCCATCCGGGAGGGGTCCCGAGGATCTCCTGCACTTCTTCGCTTCTGATCTCTATGTTTTCGTTTTCCAGCATCGACGGCTAGCTTAGCTTATGCTCCCAGTTCCAATTGATTTCGCACCAGTTGATAGTACGCGCCTCTCAGGTAGGTTAGTTCCTCGTGGGTGCCCTGTTCGACGATCTCTCCGCCTTCCAGAACGACGATGTTATCGGCATTCATTACGGTGCTCAGGCGGTGGGCGACGATAACCACGGTGCGTCCATAGAAGAACTCTTCCAGGTTTTCCATGATCACCATTTCGTTATAGGCATCAAGGGCGGTCGTGGCCTCATCGAAAAACATGTACTCCGGGTTTTTGTATACCGCCCGGGCTATGAGCAGGCGTTGTTTCTGGCCCTGGCTAAGGCCCAGCCCCTCTTGCCCGATCTTGGTATTGTACCCCAATGGCAGTGATTCGATAAAGCTTTGTATGTTCGCTACCTTAACGGCTTTCAGCAGTTTCTTTTTATCTATGATCTCATCGCCCAGGGCGATGTTTTTGGCGATGGAATCGTAGAAAATATACCCGTCCTGCATCACGACGCCGCACTTGCTGCGCCACAACCGGCTATTGATATTGGACAGGTTGATATCTCCCAGGCGCACAGAGCCTTCCGTCGGCAGGTAGAAGTTGAGCAGCAGCTTAAGCAAGGTCGTTTTGCCGCTTCCGCTGGTTCCCACAATGGCCGTCGTGCGCCCTTTGGGTATGCGCAGGTTGACGTTGCGCAGGACCGTAGGAGAATGAGGCCCGTTGTACTGGAACGTTACGCCGTCCACGATGAGGTCGCCGGATTCGGGCAGTAGCGTGATCTTTTCTTCGGGTTTCTCCTCGTCTTCTTTGGTGTGTATCTCGTTCATGCGCTCCAGGCTGATCTTGGCTTCCTGCATATTGCGCAGGAAATCGATCCACAGGCTGACCGGAGCGTTTAGCTGGCCAATGATGTACTGCACGCCCAGAAGCATGCCCAGGCTCATATTGCCATCGAGCACCGATTTGGCGACGATGAAGGTGATGATCAGGTTTTTCGACTCATTGAAAAAAGAGGCGCCGGCGCGCTGGAACTGCCCCACGCGCAGGGAGCTCATACCGGTGCGGAACAAACGGGCCTGGATGCGTTCCCATGCCCACCGCTTTTGCTTTTCGGCATTGTGGAGCTTGATCTCCTGCATGCCGTTGATCAACTCGATCAGGTTGCTCTGGTTTTCCGAAGACTGGTCAAAGCGCTTGTAATCCAGTTCGCGGCGGATCGACTGAAAAAAGAAGATCCAACCGAGGTATAAGGCCGTGCCGATAAAGAACACCCAGAACGAAAGGCTGCTCCACGACAACAGCACTATGGAAAAGGCAATATAGTTGGCAAAAGAGAAGATAGACAACAGCGAAGTGGAGGTCAGAAAGCGCTGTACCCGCTCGTGGTCGGCAATCCGCTGCAGGAGGTCGCCGCTGACCTTGGAGTCAAAGTATTTTATGGGCAGCTTTGTCAGCTTGATCAGGAAGTCTGAGATCAGGCTGATATTTACCCGCACGCCGACGTGCAGCATAATCCAGCTTCGCACCTGTTCGACGGCCAGTTGGGTCAGGAACAGGAAAAACTGGGCCAGCAGGATGATCTTGATGAAATTCAGGTCGACGTTCCCCAGGCCGATGTCGACAATTGATTTGATCAGGAAGGGAAAGATGACCTGAAGGCCGGTGCCGATAAAAAGGCCGACGATCAGTTGGACGATGAGTGGCCGGTATTTGCGGAAGTAGGAAAAGATGTAACCAAAACCGGCCTTGTTGACTTTCTTTTCTTCGCGCTCGTAAAAGGCCGGTGTTGTTTCCAGCAACAGCAGTACGCCCAGGCCTTCGCCGTCTTCCTGGCCGCTTACCCAGTTCTCTATGAATTCTTCGCGGGAGAGCTTAAAGATGCCCGCTGCGGGGTCGGCGATCCAGACGTAGTTCTGTTTGACGCGGAATACAACGACGAAGTGCTCCTGTTTCCAGTGTGCAATGCAGGGCACCGGAATATCGCGGGAAAGCCGGTCATAGGTCGTCTTCACCGCCAGCGATTGCAGCCCTATATGTTCGGCGGCATCGCTGATCCCCAGCAAGGAAACGCCTTGTTTTCCCATATAGGTGAGCTCGCGAAGGTACTCCAGAGAATAATACCTGCCCCAGTACCGCGAGATCATTCGCAGGCAGGTAGCTCCGCAGTCCATTGCGTCTAATTGCTGGTAAAATGGAAATTTCCGTGGCATTTCTCATCGCCCGGCCTTACGATCGGCCGGCCCTGCTTCTTATAAGAAAAACAAAATAATATCTGTTCTAACAATATAATTCACGAAAGATAAGGCCTTCAGGCCTCTTTTGAAATAGTTTTACCCTAATTTCTTTAAAAACAGGGCTTTTGAGCATCTAAAAATGGCATGCCCGGCCCTTTTGGAATAAAAAACGCGACAGGAAAAGTTTTGCTATTTGTTGGCGCATACGCTATAAAAGTATGCGCCAAATAGGTAATTTTCCCGCCAAACTTTAAACGGGAGCATGTACAATAGTTTCATTTCCATTGTAGGCGTCATCAACCATTCGCGAGACCTGAACGTCCTGCCAGCCTACCTTTCCAACCTCTACCCTATTCTCTCCGGGCATTTTTCAGATTTTGAGATCATCCTTGTCAACAACAACTTCGGTATTCCCGCCGATCCATATATTGAGCCTTTGCCGGATGGCCTGAAGCACAATATTTACATGCTGAACCTCTCCAGGCAATCCAACCCCAACCACGCTATCCTCGCCGGGCTGGACCGCTCGAACGGCGACTATACGGTTATCCTCGGCCTGGAATTCTATCAGCAGCCGGAATGGGTGCTCAAGCTATTCGAAAAAACCCGGGAGCATTATGATATAGTGTACCTAAGGGCTACCCACCGGGATGTAGGCCTGCCTTTCCGCCCCTTCTACCGGGTGTTCTACTATATCCTGAAGCATTATTCCGCGCTCAGGATCGATGAAAAAGCGCATAATACCAGGATCATCTCCAGGCGAGCGCTGAATTCGCTGCTGCGTCTGCGCGAGAATCTACGCTATATGAAGGCCATCTATTCCATCGTTGGTTACCGGACCGCCCACCTGGAAACGGATATGCCGCTTCAGGCCGGCCATTCCGAAGGGTTTTCCGACCGTTTCAGGACTTCGCTGGTGGCCATAACGTCTTACACGACCTTCCTGCGCAGCCTTTTGCTCTGGATATTTATCTTTTCCGTGATCTTTCTTTTGGGGGTGATCGTCAATGCCCTGAAAGTGAAGTTTTCCGGTGTTGACCTCTTTGGCAATATCGGCGAGCCTTTTTCAGGATGGACCTTTCTGGTTATCCTCATAGCCGTATTCTTTGCTACGACATGCCTGAACCTCTACATCATGTCCATCTACCTTTCCAACATTTACAATGAGATCAAGCAGCGGCCGCTTTACATCATCGAATCGATCAAGCGGTTTTGAGCTTACTTTTCATCTCCATGTGTCCTTGTAGCCAGTGTAAGGTGAAATCAAACACCTCCTGCTGTTCCCGTTCATTGTGGATCTCGTGGTAGAGCCCTTCCCATTCCCGGTAGGTTACTTCTCCCTGGGCCCGCCGGGAAAAATCGCGGCTACCCTCGGGGCTGACAATATGGTCTTCGCTGCCATGCATCAATAACAAAGGGCAGGGGAAGTGGCCCGAAAAGTTGTCCAGCCAGTTGGCTTGTTCCAGCATCCCGATCCCCATAGCAGCGGTAATGCGATCGTGGGTCAATAGGTCCTGCTCGTACAGACGGACAACATCAGGGTCTTTTGAGAGGTGTTCGGTTTTCAGCCCATTGGATTGGGAAAAACCGGGGAAGATGCTTTTCATTACTTTACCCAGGGCGACCTTAAACTGTGGAGCGGGGAACGCCAGCCTTATCCAGGGCGCCGAAGCCACTACTCCCTGCACATCGGGATGCCGCTTGAGCACATAAGACAGTACCAGGTTGCCGCCCATCGAATGCCCATACAGAAATACGGGCAGGCCCCCATAGCGGACTTTAGTTTCCACCAGCAGCTGCGCGATCTCATCCAGCAGCAGGCCTATATTCGGGGCATGGCCCCGCTTCCCTCCCGACTGCCCATGGCCCCGCCGGTCGTATCCCAGCACGCTGAAGCCTTTTTTAGTATAGTAGTGCGCGAAATGCTCGTAACGCCCTATGTGTTCTCCCAGGCCATGCACCAGGCAGATAGCCCCTTTCGGGCTTTTTGGGGCCCACTCCCGGGCAAAGATGCGAATGCCGTCGTTGGTTTTCCAATCAAAGGTTCGTTCCTCCATATCTTTAGTTTACTCTTTTACCCTCCTGGTATTCTATGAGCCGTGCCGCCGGGTAGCGTTGTTTGAGGAAGTTATCCATAAAGCTATTGGCATCGGCGGCGTTCTCAAAACTGCCGATGGTATAGGAATAGGCATGATCGCCCAGTTTCTCCATCACGAGGTTGCCATGCTGGAAAAAGATATCGTGGTTCTCGGGCAGCGGGGCATCGGTAGCCATGATCTCGATCCGGAACCCCATAAAATCAGCCGGGAGCTTTTTCACCTGGCTGAAGGACTGGTCAACCTCTATCGGCACAATGGGGATCACTTTTGGCGCATCTTCCTTGTGGGCGAAGGGGTTTGGGTCGTAAGGGGTATACCTGGAGCCGTTCAGGGGGGCATCGAAATCTTCTCCGGCCGGAATGGTATCGGCCGGGGTAAAATAATCGGGCGGAACTTCGCTCCAGGCCTTGGTATTGTGGGGGTAATTTTCCAAATTACCTGCCGCTAATCCCGGGTGGCCTGCCGCTAAAAAGCATAATATAAAAAACAAGGCTGTCGAAAAAAGTGTAGTCCTGGCCATAATTTTCACTTTGTATTGCTCTGGGAAAAATTAAAATTAGCACAAACAGCCATTAAAACCAATTCCTGCTATAATGAGTTTGCGCATCGTTTTTATGGGCACCCCCGAATTTGCCGTGCCATCACTGGATATACTTGTCCGAAACGGCTACAAGGCCGTGGGTGTTGTTACGGCTACCGACAAAATGGGGGGCCGGGGGCTGAAACAGGTTATCCAGCCTGCGGTAAAGCAATACGCTATTAAACATGGCATTCCCGTGCTCCAGCCCCAGAACCTGAAGAGCCCTGAATTCCTCGAAGCTTTGCGGCAACTGGAGGGCAATTTACAGGTTGTCGTTGCCTTCCGAATGCTGCCGGAAGCCGTCTGGGCACTGCCTTCATACGGTACATTCAACCTCCATGGCTCGCTGCTGCCCCGGTACCGGGGCGCTGCGCCCATCAACTGGGCAGTCATCAACGGCGAAAGCGAAACCGGGGTCACCACCTTTTTCATCAAGAACGAGATCGACACCGGCGATATCATACTTCAGGAACGCATGCCGGTCGGAGAAAACGATACGGCAGGCGATGTGCACGACAGCATGATGTTGCTGGGCGCGGAAACGGTGCTGAAAACCGTCCGGCTGATCGAATCGGGGAATGTTGAACTGCAAAAGCAGGACCACAGCATGGCGACAAAAGCCCCGAAGCTCTACCACGAAACCTGCGAGATCGATTTCGCCCAACCTACCCAAAAGGTGCATGATTTCATCAGAGGGCTGAGCCCTTACCCCGCAGCCTGGTGCAGCCTCGACGGCAAGGAACTCAAAATACTCCGCACGGCAAAAGTACTGACGCCCCCCTCCCACCCTCCTGGCACTTTCGTTTCCGATAACAAAAACTTCCTGAGAGCCGCCACACTCGACGGCTATCTGGAAATACAGGAATTACAGCTGGAAGGCCGCCGAAGGATGGTTGTCAGAGACTTTTTGAATGGTTTTTCTTTTTAAGATCTGAATTTGGAAGAAAATTTTAACTGAGTAAAATTACATCCAGGATGATTACTGCGTAAAATCCCGGCCATTCAGGAGCCGGTTCACTCAGCAGTGTTCAAAAAAAACACATTCGATATGAGGCCCAAAACCGCATTCTCCGTATTCTTCATGATCATAGCTTTCAGCCTTAGCGGGCAGGACCGGGTGACGGGCCTGCCGTTCGCTACCCGCTCAGAAGTTATTGCCCGACACGGGATGGCCTGTACTTCGCAGCCGCTGGCCACTCAGGTTGCAATAGATATTCTCAAGAAGGGCGGCACAGCCATCGATGCCGCCATTGCCGCCAATGCTACGCTGGGCTTAATGGAGCCTACCGGAAGTGGAATTGGAGGGGACCTGTTCGCTATTGTCTGGGATGCCAAGACGGAGCGGCTATACGGGCTCAATGCCAGCGGAAGGTCGCCCAGAGAGCTCAGCCTGGCCTATTTCAAAGAAAAAGGGTATACCGCTATCCCACCCTATGGGCCGTTGCCCGTCAGTGTTCCTGGTTGCGTGGATGGATGGTTCGAACTGCACGGCAAATTCGGCAAGCTGTCTATGAAAGAAGTACTGGCCCCGGCCATCCATTACGCAGAAGAAGGTTTTCCTGTGAGCGAGCTGATCGCTTATTATATAGGCCGGTCACTGGATCTTTTCCAATCCAGAGGGTTCCCTAACGTCATGGATACCTATTCCGTCGAAGGCAGGGCCCCTCAAAAGGGTGATATCTTCCGCAACCCGAGCCTTGCAAGCACTTACCGGGCACTTGCCTCGAGCGGGCGTGATGCCTTTTACAGGGGAGAGATTGCCCGCAAGATCGCCGCATTTATCCAGTCGCAAGGCGGTTTTTTGTCTTATGAAGACCTGTCCGCCCACCATTCCGAATGGGTGCAACCCGTTTCAACCAATTACCGCGGGTACGATATCTGGGAGCTCCCTCCCAACGGGCAGGGGATAGCAGCTCTGGAGATGCTCAATATTCTTGAGGGCTACGATATCAGTGCAATGGGTTTCGGCAGTGCCGAATACATCCACCATTTTACGGAGGCTAAAAAGCTTGCGTTCGAGGACCGCGCGAAGTATTATGCCGACCCTGATTTTGCGACAGTACCCGTCCAGCGCCTGATCTCCAAAGCTTATGCCGCAGAGCGGCGTAAGCTCATCGACAGCCGGCATGCAGGCACCTATCAGGCTGGGGCTATCAGCGCCGGTGAGACCATCTATCTGACAGTGGCCGACCAATTCGGCAATATGATCTCCCTCATCCAGAGTAATTATCGGGGCATGGGGTCCGGCATGGTACCGCCGGGGCTGGGTTTCATGCTTCAGGACAGGGGCGAGCTGTTCTCCCTGGTTGAAGGGCAAGCCAATACTTTTGAACCCGGAAAGCGGCCTTTTCACACCATTATTCCCGCCTTTGTTACTAAGGACGGCAAGCCCTTTATAAGTTTTGGTGTGATGGGAGGCGATTTCCAGCCCCAGGGCCATGTGCAGGTACTGGCCAACCTGATCGACTTTGGCATGAACCTACAGGAAGCAGGTGATGCGCCGCGCATGGGGCATAGCGGGTCCGCCACCCCTACCGGGCAACCTGCAGAAGGCCGGGGTGAAATCTATCTGGAATCAGGCATCGACTATAAAGAGATCCGCAAGCTCATGTCGATGGGGCATAAAGTGGTGTTCGATTTCGGAGGTTACGGCGGTTATCAGGCTATTTTATTCGATGCGGAAAAGGGCGTATATTACGGCGCCTCGGAATCGAGAAAGGATGGCCAGGCGGCGGGGTATTGAGCGGAGGAAGGAGGAAGGTTAAAGGTTAAAGGTTAAAGGAAGAAGGCCTAACAAATAACGGACATGTTGCACGTATTAGACTTAAATTTTTTGGACTTGCCGGATACGATCGCTGCGTTCCTGGTCGATACGGAAGCCGGGCCGGCCCTGGTTGAAACGGGCCCTTACTCCACTTTCCAGCATCTGAGGCAGGCCGTCCGGGAGAAAGGGTATGCTTTGGAGGATATCGGGCATGTGTTTCTCACCCATATCCACCTCGACCATGCCGGGGCGGCCTGGGCCATGGCAGAGCTTGGCGCTACCGTTTACCTGCACCCCTTCGGAGAGGCCCATATGAACGACCCTTCCAAACTGCTTGCATCGGCTACGCGCATTTACGGCGACGATATGGACAGGCTATGGGGCACGCTGAAGCCCATACCCAAGGAGCAACTCCGAACCGTAGCGCATGGCGAGGCCATACATATCGGCGGTATGCGCTTCACGGCCTGGCATACGCCGGGGCATGCCGTGCACCATATCGCCTGGCAGGCCGGAGAGGTTTTATTTACGGGAGATGTAGCCGGCGTGAAGATAGAAGGCGGCCCGGCTATGCCCCCCTGCCCTCCTCCCGACATCAATATCGAAGACTGGCAAAAGAGCCTTCAACTCATTCGGCAGCTCGACATCGACAAGCTCTACCTGACGCATTTCGGGGCGATCTCAGGAGAAAAGATCCCCGGCCATCTCGACGAGTTGGAAACCGGCTTGCTGGACTGGGCCAACTGGATGAGGCCACATTTTGAAAACGGTGAAAACGCAACCGAGCTGACGCCGGTTTTCCAGGCCTATGTACAGGAACAACTGCGAAAGCAGGGGGTATCGGAAGCACAACTGGAACTATATGAAAACGCCAACCCTTCCTGGATGAGCGTTGCAGGGCTGCTGCGCTACTGGAGGAAGAAGCTGGAGGGGTAGGCTCAGTTTCAGGTTAAAGATTAAAGGTTAGCCTCTGAAACAAAAAAGCGGACGAGGAAAACCTCATCCGCTTTTGCTTTTCTTTTGATCTTTGTAGTCGGGAGCTTCTCAGGAAGCAGGCAGCAACCGTTTACCGGTCTCTACCAGGTTTTTCATCAGCTGGACATCGGGCAACAGCATTCGGGTTTCGCTGGATTCAACCTCCTCGTCATATTTTTCAACTTTCAGGCCTGAGCCTAAGCTGTTTTCGGAGGGCCCTTTTGCAGAGGCGATGTTCAAAAAGATGTAAGAACCAATACTTGCGGCTACCAACAGACAAAACAAAACAGTTCGGGTGCTAGGATTTTTCATTGGTAGATGTTTTATAAAAACTAGATAAAATTAGCATTTTTCTACTGGTTGTCAAGCCTTCATCGGCCAATATCTATTTTTATCCGGCCAGCATTCATGGGATAAGACGCGTTCAAAAGAAAAAAGGTTGCAAAAAGGCGAAATTTTTCCCGTAAGTTTCTATTTTTGGTGAAGGCAGGAATGCCTGATGATGAACTTTGCACTCAATTAGGGCTAGTTTTAGAAAGAACTTAAGTAAAAACCTCACAAAAAGTATACGTCTCCAAGGCGCCATCCTGTATCGTATCATGTCTTTTCAATCCGGCGCCAGTAGTATCTTCTAATATTCAGTTCCTAGTCCTTTGATGCGGTTCAATCCTTTGTCGCTGCTATTATTATTCGTTTCATAACCAAATCAGGATTAGTATGAATAGCAACTTTACCAAATGGTTTCTGGCGGGGATAGCCACATTTTTCATGGCCCTCCCCATGTTCGGGCAGATCCCCAATGATTCCCCTTTCCCGGTTGACTTTATCGTAGAAGCACCGGGCGGTTTTGTACGGCAATACGACTACGCTTCTGTGACCAACTCGACGGAATGGGGCGTACAACCGCTGAAACAAACTGTCAGTGGTGAACTGATATGGGTAGACGACGACGACGTCGCCGGTGATGGCCTCGATTCTCTGGGTTGCGACACCACCTCCATGGCCGATTACACCGGCAAGGTGGCCCTGATCCGTCGCGGTAACTGTACTTTTGCTTTCAAAGCTTACTATGCCCAGAAAGCCGGTGCTATTGGTGTCGTTATTGTCAATAACGGCGGAGCAGCGCTTGGCGGCATGTCAGCTACCGACCCACAGGCCCTCGAAGTAACTATTCCGGCCGTATGGATCGAAACCGCCGACGGCGCGCAGTTCATCCCTAAGGTCGATGCAGGCGAATCGGTCACGGCGACCTTCCAGGTCAGAAGCTTTTTCGGCGACATCGGCCCCTATGCCTATGGCACGCCGAAAGACCAGGTCATCCCCCTGGATAATATTCAGGTCGACCTGCTGAACCTCAACGATACGGCAGCCGTTTATAACGTCCAGGGCCAGGTAGATATCATCCCACCGGGTGGCTCGGTTGTGACCCTGACAGCTACCATAGACAGCATTGCCGCCGCCACGTCCGCCACTATTGAATTTGACGACTACACGCCCGGCGATGTTGGCACCTATGAGATGATCTATACCAACAGCCTTACGGAAGATACCCTCCGCAGATCGTTCGAAATTACGGACTACACCTTCCAGATGGATAACGGCGACATTTGCACCTGGCCGGCAGACTGCTGGATTGGCTACGGTTATCCATATACGGATTTCATCGAGACCGACTTCCTGGAACACGACTGGGGTAATGTATACTTCACCGGCCCCAATGGCGGAACGGCTACGCACTTCTCATTCTCCATAGGCAACCCCGACTCTCTGTACACGGGCGACCCTGCATCCGATGTGTTCACGCTGATCCTTTACGATGCAGACCCGGACGGCGACGGCAGCATCCCCGGGGATGAATCCACCTATGACAATTTCACGCCTGTTGGTTTTGCTACATACGTGCTTACCGGCGATGAAACGCCCTATGAAGTCCTGACCATTGAACTTGAACTCCCCATTGTCCTGGATGCCAATGGGTTGTATCTGCTGATGGTCCAGTACAATGGCGTTAACTCCGGTTTGGGTATTCCGCCCTGGCCGACCTTCTCCGGCACTTCAAGCTATGCAGCTTATGAAGACATACTCTGGACGGACAGGCTGTACGTCGGCGGTTGGTCAGGCGTATACAATTATGTCGTTCGCCTGCACATGGAAGGCTTCACCCCCATCGGCACCAAGGAGCCCCTGGCGTTGGACGGCTCGAAGTTGTCCCTCATGCCGAACCCGGCCAGCGATCACCTCAACGTCAAGCTGGGCCTGGAAAATGTAGCCGACAAGGTGCAGATGATCATTACCAATAGCACCGGCAACCTGGTCACGTTAAAGACGGTTGAGAACGTACAGAATGGAACCTTCACATTTGACACAAGCAACCTGCCTGCCGGGTATTACTTCCTGTCGATCAATACGCCGGAAGGCTTCCGCGCTGAAAAGTTCGTTGTAGTTAAGTAAGCAAGCCTATTACATATTGACAAAAAAAGCCTCCTGCCGGGTTCCTGGCAGGAGGCTTTTTTTAACCCTGCAACCGGCGGGTGATATCCTCTACCCGGCCCTTTGGAATGGCTTCGATAAGCTTTTGGGTGTAGGCTTCTTTCGGGTTGGCGTACACCTCATCGGCAGGCCCTTCTTCTACTATTCTGCCGTTGTTCATGACGATCATGCGGTCGCTCATGAATTTGACGACGGACAGGTCGTGGGAAATGAAGATATACGTAAAACGGTATTTCTCGCGCAGGCTCATCAGCAGGTTGAGGACCTGTGCCTGCACGGAAACGTCGAGAGCAGAAACCGACTCATCACAAACGATAAATTTGGGGTTCAGCCCCAATGCCCTTGCAATGGCTATGCGTTGACGCTGGCCACCGGAAAACTCATGCGGGTAGCGGTTGAAATGGCGGGGCTCCAGGTTGACGATATCGAGTAATTGTAGCGCTCGTTCCCTGCGTTCTTCCTCGCTGTTATATATCTCGTGGACCTCCATGGGCTCCATTATGGCCTTGCCTACCGTCAGGCGGGGGTTCAGCGAAGAGTATGGGTCCTGAAAAATGATCTGCATCTCCTGGCGCATGGCCATCATCTCTTCGGCGCTGAGGCCGAACAGGGAACGCCCTTTGTACAGGACATCTCCACTCACCGGCCGTGCCAGCCCGAGTATGGTGCGCCCCAGCGTCGTTTTGCCACAGCCTGATTCGCCGACCAAACCCAGGGTCTCGCCGGGATAAACGTCAAAGCTGACATCATCTACCGCTTTGATATAATCAGCTGTCCTGCCCCAGAAATCTTTCCGGCCCGGAAACCAGGTTTTAAGCGCCTTGGCCTCCATCAGCGGCGGGCGTTCCCGCAGGCCTATAAGGCGCCGCCTGGTTTCTTCCGGTGGCAGAAGCACGGAAGCTATCGCCTGTTCCACAGAGGCCTCTTTCTCCCTTGCCTCAAGGCGGCCCGCTTCGTTTTCCGACACCTCCATAAAGTCACTGATCACCGGCAGGCGCCGCAGGCGCTGCCCCAAGGGCGGCCGGCAGGCCAGAAGCGACTTGGTATAGGGGTGCTGCGGGCGGGAGAAAATGTCCAGCACATTGCCCTCTTCGACGATCTGCCCCTGGTACATGACCATAACACGGTCGGCAATTTCAGCGATCACACCCAGATCGTGAGTAATAAAGATAATGGAAGAGCCGATATCCTGTTTGAGGCGGTTCATCAGGTCTAATATGGCCTTCTGTACCGTAACGTCGAGCGCGGTGGTCGGCTCGTCGGCAATCAGGATACCCGGCTGGCATGACATCGCCATGGCGATCATCACGCGTTGTTTCTGGCCGCCGGACAGCTGGTGCGGGTAAGCTTTGTATACCCGCTCGGGGTCGGACAGCTGAACCTTTTCGAACAGCTCCAGCACCAGGCTTTTCGCCAGGGCCCTGTCGGCCTTCCGATGCAGCCGGATCGCCTCCTCAACCTGGGCTCCACAGCGAAAGACCGGGTTGAGGGAGGACATGGGTTCCTGAAAGATCATGGATATCTCGTTGCCCCGAATACGTTGCATTTCCTGGCGGGGCAGCTTCAGCAAGTCGACGGGCTGGCCTGCGCCTTTCGGAGAATACAGCACGCTCCCTCCGACGACTCTGCCTGCAGGAGCTGGCAGGAGGCGCATCAGGGAAAGCGCAGTCGCCGATTTTCCAGAACCCGACTCCCCCACGATGCCAACGGTCTCACCCCGGTATATGCAAAAACTGGCATTGTCGACAGCCTTCACCTCTCCTTCATCCGTAAAAAAGGAGGTGCAAAGGTTATTTACTTCCAATATTTTATCTTTACTCATTCTTTTGCCGGGTTTCGGCAAAGTTAATCGATTCTGGGGCTATTTCACGTTTTCACGGCTTCCGTGTTTCAGAGTGCCACTGCATGGGCCACCAAACAAGCTCTCAGATGAAGCCATCGCCGAAGAGGCTATACGATAACACTCAACTGACAACAATGAAAAAAGCCATTACTTTCTTTGCTGTGCTCTCTATTTTTACATGCGCCGCCGCCCAGGAAATACAGCTCAACATGTCGCTGCTGGGCAGGTGGGATGCCGAGGGCCTTCCAACGGCAGGAGCTATCAAATACAACGACATCTGGGGTTATACCGATTGCAGTGGGCGGGAATATGCGATCATGGGCTCAGCCCGCAACGTTCATTTTCTGGACGTTTCAGTGCCTTCGAACCCAGTAGAAGTGGGCCGGTTCGAGGGCAGTGTCAATTCCATCTGGCGCGATATGAAAACATACGGCCATTACGCCTATGCCGTCGCCGACCAGGGCTCCGATGGCCTGATGGTATTTGACCTTAGCGGCCTGCCCGACACCGTCGTGAAGGTAGGCCAATACACCGAGCATTTCCTGACCTCGCACAACATCTTCATCGATGTTGCCCAGGGGCGTTTATATATCGTCGGGTCAAACTCCCGGAGCAATGGCGTCATCGTAATGGATTTGCGCAGCAATCCTGCCGAACCCCAACTGCTGGCCAGCATCCCGCTTCCCGGGGGCTACGTTCACGATATCTACGTCAGAGACAACATAGCCTACTGTTCTCATGGCAACCAGGGGCTGGGGGTATACGGCCTTACCGACCCCAACAACCTCATCAACCTCGGAAGCCTTACCAGTTATCCCGAACAGGGCTACAATCACTCTAGCTGGCTCGTTGAAGACGGCAGCAAACTCGTTTTTGCCGACGAAACGCATGGCAGGAGCCTCAAACTGGCAGACGTCAGCAACCCCGCCGAGATCACGATCCTAGATCTGTTCAAATCGGGCCTGCTGGCCCCCGCAGCTACCAACAGCATCGCCCACAACCCTTTTGTGCGCGGGCACTATGCCATTGTATCATATTACCACGACGGCGTCCAGGTCTTCGACCTGTCCAACCCCGGGGATGTGCAACGAGTGGCCTATTACGATACCTATCCGGAAAACCAGAACTACAACGGCTACGAAGGCTGTTGGGGCGTATACCCTTTTCTGCCATCCGGCAACATCATCGCCTCCGATATCACCCACGGATTGTTCGTCCTGTCGGCCGACAGCATCGAATTCGAGCCGCCGCCGGCCCTCGATGCCAGCTTTACGGCCGAAATACCAGATACCCTTTGCGAAGGCGATACCGTACTGCTAACGGCAATGCAACAGGGGTTATACGGATACCAGTGGCTAAAAGATGGCGAACCTATCGAAGCTGACGGCCCAACGTTAACCCTGAGTTCATCGGGGGCATATACCCTCATGGTAAGCAACGGCATTTGCACCGACACTTCAGAAGCCGTTGATATACTATTCATGCCCCAGCCTCAGGCAGAGTTACCCGACTCAAGCATTACTTTCTGCGGCGATGTGCCGCCTTCCATTTTTACGCCCTCTTCGGGCGACTGGTATATCTGGTATTTGGAGGGGCAGGAGGTTGCACAAGGGCCCGGCCAATGGCTCGATATCACGGCCAGCGGGGCCTACCAGGTAGAGGTAATAAGCGGAGGCTGTAGCGCTCTTTCCAATGAGGAGCAGGTGATACTGGGCGTGATGCCCACCCCTGCGTATAGCCTTGAATACCCGTCCACCCTATGCCTGGGCAGCGACAGCATACTGCTCATTTTGCCTGATGAACCCGGGCAGTGGTATACGGTCGCTACAGCAGGGGAACCGGGCATTGATACGATCCAGGGTAATACATACGCTTTTGAGGCCAATGGGGTTTACAGCCTTCACATTTACAATGAACACTGCTCATTGGATGTGAGCCTGGCCCTGGATAGCGTTTTTCATGAACCCATCATACCTGCCATCACCGCTAATGGAAATGTGCTGACAGCCTCCGAGTCATCGGCTTATCAGTGGTACCTGGATAACGAGGCCCTTTCCGGGCCAGAAGCCCAGCAACAAGTATATGAAGCACTGGAAAGCGGGGCCTATTACGTGGAAGTGGTTGACGAAAATGGCTGTACCGCAACATCCGGAACTATAACTCTGGTAGTGAATGCTGTATCGGAGTTATCCACACAGCCCATTCGGGTGTTCCCCAACCCGGCAGGCCAGCACATAAGCCTGCAGGCCGCTGTGCCTATCCTCGAAGTGCGCCTGTACAGCCTGAGCGGCAGCCTGCTGCTTAGCCGGCGTGGTGAACATACCAACCATCTGGAGGTAGGCCTGAGCCAACTGCCCCCGGGGCAGTACATCCTCGAGGCCATCCTCGAAGGGCAGGCCGGCAAGTATATGATAATCAAAAGATAGCGCTGACAGCTAACGGCTCGCAGGCCTTTTTCAAAACAAAGTATGCACCTGTCTGATGCGAAATATTTGGCACCGGTATATGACAAAGATCATTTTGAAGCCGGGCCAAATATTTTAAATTTACGTTCCCGAAATAAATAGTAATCAAAAGGGCAGGCCATTCACCTGATATTTTAAAACCCATGCCCCAATGCCAAAATAATTTTAATTGATAAAATAGGTGGATTTACGTTCAAAAGATATATTTGTCCTGTCTTAGGCATACAAAAAACAAGCCCTTTATGGGCAGTACTCAGCACCCATTTTGCCTTAAATCATCCACAGCTTACGCCTCTTCATTCAAACAATGTTTTTAGTGTATCCTTAACACTAAGTAGCTGGGTAATGATAACCTTACCAAAGCATATTGAATTAAAAATGAAACTCTTATGAAAAAACATTTACGATGCGCTATAGCATTGTGGGCTATGCTGTTTATAGCAGCCCAGGCTTTTGCGCAAGGAACTGTTCAGGGGACAGTGACTGATGACAAGGGTGAGCCACTCATCGGTGCAACCATCATTCTGGCAGGCACCAGTAAAGGTACGGCTACCGACTTCGACGGCAATTACATCCTCGAGAACGTATCGGCCGGGGAACATCAACTCCGTGCTTCTTACACAGGTTTCAGCGACGTCATGAAGACGGTCAACGTTGCCAACGGCCAGTTTGTAACCCTCAACTTCCAGCTGGGTGAAGATATCGAGATCCTGGAAGAAGTAGTGGTGATCGGTTATGGCTCGGTGAAAAAAGAAGACGCTACAGGCGTAGTGACGGCCGTTTCCGAAAAAAACTTCAACCGGGGCGCCATCGTTTCTCCCGACCAGTTGATCGCGGGTAAGGTTGCCGGCGTTCAGATCTCCTCCAACAACGGGGAACCTGGCGGCAAGGCAAAAGTCCGCATCAGAGGTGGCACTTCCATCAACGCCAGCAACGAACCGCTGTATGTTATCGACGGGATGCCCATCGATAACGAAAGCATCGGAAGCGGGCGGAACCCGCTGAACTTCCTCAACCCCAGCGATATTGAGACCTTTACGGTGCTGAAAGATGCATCGGCAACCGCTATCTACGGGTCGAGGGGCGCCAACGGGGTTATTATCATCACGACAAAAAAAGGGAAAGCAGGAGGCCGCACCCAACTCACCTACGACGGATACTTCACCTCCTCAGACGTAGTGGGCGACCCTGCCATTTTCGATGCGGAATCGTTCCGCAACGTCGTCACCTACAAAGCTCCCGAGCGCATCAACCAGCTCGGAAGCGCCAATACCAACTGGTATGACGAAATGCTGCATACCGCTACTGGCCAAAACCACGCCCTGAGCCTTACCGGTGGCGCCGAAAATATCGGTTATCGCGTTTCGATGGGCTATCAGAAGCTGGAAGGCATCGTCGACCCATCTGAAACGGAACGCACCAGTATAGCCCTGAATTACAACCACAACCTGTTCGACGGGCGCCTTAAGCTCAACACCAACATCAAGGGGTCGTTTACCAAGGACCGCTTCGACCCGGGACAGGTAGGCTCGGCATGGAGTTTCAACCCCACCCAGCCTGTATACGACCCCAGCAATGAGGCCTTCGCCGGTTTCTTCGAATATGGCGTGGCGCTTTCCCCCCGCAACCCCGTCTCTGCCGCACAGCAGATCGACAACAAAGGGCAGAACTTCAGGAGCATCGGCAACATGGAGCTGGAATACGACCTGTCGGGCATCCTGCTCAATGGCCTGTCCGTTAAAACCAACCTGGGGTATGACATCACCAATGGCCAGGTCCGGAGGTTCAACCCAACGACCTACCTCAGGCCTCCGGTAAGCGACCGGACGGGCGAGATCTATATTGAGAACCCCTACCGGATGAACAAACTGCTGGACGCCTATCTGGTGTACAAGCCTACGCTGGGTGGCAACCACAGCTTTGACTTTACGGCTGGTTATTCCTATCAGGATTTCACAGAAGAATACCCCTCCTTCACCGCCTTTGACCTGGACGGCGACGCTTTTGGTACCAACAGCACCTCGCCGGCCACCGAATTCAGTACCTACAATACCTTTATCCAGAACCGCCTGATCTCATTCTTCGGCCGCGCCAACTACAACTTTGCTGGCAAATACCTGCTGACGGCAACGCTGCGCCGGGACGGTTCCACCCGCTTCGGGCCCGACAACCGCTGGGGCTGGTTCCCGTCGGCTGCTTTTGCCTGGCGCATTCTGGAAGAGGACTTCGCAGATGGGCTGAGCGGTGTGCTTTCCGACCTGAAACTGCGATTGGGGTATGGCATTACGGGTAACCAGGACATTCAGGACTTCGGCTACCTGCCCACCTACCGCTTCAGTGATTTCCGCGCCCGCTACCAGTTCGGCGATTCGTTCGTGACGACCGTACGCCCGGATGCCTATGACGCCAACCTGAAATGGGAGGAAACCTCGTCCTACAACGCAGGCCTGGACTTCGGCTTTGCCAATGGCCGCCTCCTTGGCTCGCTGGAATACTACTACAAGCGCACCAAGGACCTCCTCTTTATCGTCAACGTGCCCGCAGGTACCAACCTCTCCGACCGGGTGCTGACCAATATCGGCGAAGTTGAGAACCAGGGTATTGAACTGACCCTCGACGCCGTTGTCATCGACAACCGTGCGAAGGGCCTGAACTGGAACCTCGGCTTCAACATCGCCCGCAACCGCAATGAAGTACTGGAAATCGACCGCATCAGCGAGCAAGGTGTGCTTACTGGCACTATCGAAGGTGGTGTGGGCAACCAGGTACAAATCCACCAGGTAGGGTCGCCGGTCAGCTCTTTCTACCTCTATCAGCAAAAACTTGGCTCCAATGGCCTGCCATTGCCCGACGGCGTTGACCACAACGAAGACGGCGTCATCAACCTGGCCGACATCTATGAAGACCTGAGCGGCCCCGACGGAGTGCCCGACGGTATCGTCAATGACCTTGACAAGCGCGTCATCGAACAGCCTGCGCCTACAACGATCCTGGGCCTTACTTCCAGCTTCAATTACAAAGGGTTCGATTTCAGCTTCACCCTGCGCGGAAACCTGGGCAACTACGTATATAATAACAATGCCTCTGCCCGCGGCTGGTGGAACAACCTGACCGTGAACCCGAACTTCCTCAACAACCTGCATACTTCGGTATTGGAAACGAACTTTACGAGTTCTCAGTTCTTCTCCGATTATTACCTGGAGGATGCCTCATTCCTGCGCATGGACAACGTGACGCTGGGGTATACCATCAACCCGAATGCCGTATTCAGCAGCCTGCGCGTATACGCTACGGCCCAGAACCTCTTCGTACTTACCGAATACTCGGGTATGGACCCCGAAGTAGAAAACGGCATCGACAGAAACCCCTTCCCAAGAGCAAGGACCTTCATCGTAGGGCTGAGCCTGGGTTTATAATGTCCTAACGCATCAAAAAAAAGGAACCATGAAAAAAACAACCAATATTGCTCTAACAATCCTTATACTGGCGGCAACGGCCTGTACGGGCCTGGACATCCAGCCCAAGGACCGTACAACGCCCGAGAACCTGTTCGAGGATGAATCCTCCTACCGGGCCTTCATCGCCCGGATCTATGCGGGCATCGCCGTAACGGGCCAGCAGGGCCCCGCCGGGCAGGCCGATATTTCCAGCCTCGACGAGGGCTTTTCCAACTATCTCCGCCAGTATTGGCAACTTCAGGAGCTCACCACCGACGAAGCCGTCATCGGCTGGGGTGACGAGGGCCTGCCCAACCTGCACGACCACAGCTGGACCTCCGACAACCAGTTCGTCCGTGCCATGTATTACCGCATCTTCTTCCAGGTGTCGATGGCCAATGAATTCCTGCGGGAAACGACGGATGAGAAGCTGGATTCCCGTGATGTCAGCGCCGAAACCCGCGAGGATGTCCGCCACTATCGCGCAGAAGCCCGCTTTATGCGCGCCCTGAGCTACTGGCATGGTATCGACCTGTTCGCCAATATTCCATTTTACACGGAAGAAGCTTCTGTCGGCTCCGATGCGCCACAGCAGGCAGGCCGCGAAGAGGTGTTCAATTATCTGGAAACCGAGCTGAAAGACATCGAAGCCGATATGGTAGCTCCCGGCGCCAATGAATATGGCCGCGCCGACAGGGCCGCGCTGTGGATGCTGCAGGCCAAACTGTACCTGAATGCCGAAGTTTATACCGGAAAACCCCGGTTCACGGAATGTATCGAGGCTTGTAACAAAGTTATCGGCTCAGGTATCTACAGCCTGGAAGATACGTACAGCCACCTGTTCATGACAGACAACAACAACTCCAAGGAGATCATTTTTGCCATACCTTTCGACGGTGAAAGCACGCAAACCTGGGGCGGCATGACCTACCTTGTACATGCTCCGATCGGCGACCGAATGCAGGACAATATCAACGACGAAACCGGCGAGGAATTCCCGGATGAGATCATTCACCGCTTTGGCGTCAACGCCGCCTGGTTCGGCCTGCGCACGACCAGCGCACTTGCCAACCTCTTCCCGGATGCCACAGGGGCTATTGATGAAAGAGCGCTATTGTACACCAACGGGCAGAACAAAGAGATCAACTCACTCACTACGTTCGCCGACGGTTATGCTATCCAGAAGTTCATCAACATTTCTTCTGAGGGCGTTCCCGGCTCTGACCTGACGCACTGCGATACGGATTATCCCATGTTCCGGCTGGCCGATGCCTATCTGATGTACGCCGAAGCCGTACTGCGCGGTGGTTCGGGTGGCGATGCAGGCACTGCCCTGGGGTATGTCAACGAGTTGCGCCAGCGCGCCTATAACGGCAACGGCGGCAACATCAGCGCCAACAACCTGACGCTTGACTTCATCCTCGATGAGCGTGCACGCGAATTGTTCTGGGAAGGCCAAAGAAGGACGGACCTGGTGCGCTTCAACCAATTTACGGAAAATGGGGTTTGGCCCTGGAAAGGTGGCGTTAAGGAAGGCCGTACAACGGAAAGCTGGCGGAACATACTGCCGATCCCGGCATCCGAGATACTGGCCAATAAGAACCTGTCACAGAACCCCAATTATTAATTCGTTAAATGGAGCGCTGGTTACTACCCATAGCCAGTGCAAAAACACAGGACAATGAAAAACTTCATTAAAATATTTTCTCTCATTTTTCTGGGCGCTACGCTCATCTTTTCCTGTGCCAAGGATGAGCTGGATATAGAGGCGCTCACCGACTTCCCCCCGGGTATTCTGAGCGTCAGCCCGGGCGACGGAAGTAAAGTTGTTATCGGCAATTTCAACATCAAAATTGAGTTTGTCGACGGTACGGTTTCGCCACTGGCTTCCGGTGAGGTCAAACTTTCCGATGCTCTGGGCAATGAGCTGGCCAGTGCTTCCCAAGGGCTGTCCGGCACCCGCGATTCCATCGTGATCGAAGGATCTGCTTTTAACGCCGAACTGTTGGGCCCGGGGGTGTACAACCTCGCCATCAGCGTAACGGATTCGAAAGGGCAATCCTCAACGCGGGAGACCAGCTTCGAGATCTCGTTGCTGCCCTTCGCAGCCAACTATGACGCGATGTACCTTTCCGGCGTGTTTAACAACTGGCCACAGGATGGTTCAGACGCCATGACCCTTGTAGCCGACCACACCTGGGAGATCCAGAATATCGATATGCAAGGCGGCGAATGGAAGCTCAAAAACTGCGCCACCTGGTGCGACAAGGACTGGGGAGACCCCGATTGCGACGGTATTGTAGAGGAAACCACGGGTGGCGGCCCCAACTCCGCCTGCAGCCCGTCGGGCCTGGTCAACTTCCGCTTCAACGACCAGACGCTGGCATATACCATTACGCCGGCCGTCAACTTCGCTACGAACATAAGCGGCCTTTACCTGCTGGGGTCCTTCAACAACTTCGAAGGCGAAGAGAACAAGTTCTCGCTTGTAGCGGACAACACCTGGGAACTTCCCGAGGTGCTCCTGAAATCGGGCGACCTGTTCAAGTTTGCCGAGTACCCCAGCTTCATGGGCCGCAACTGGGGCGATGCCGATGGTGATGGTACAGCTGAAGAATTCGGCTCCAACATCAGCTTTACCGCTTCGGACGCCATTTACAAGATCACTTTCAACGACAAATCTCTGGCCTATACCATTGAATTTGTCCGCGGGCTGTTCCCCGACAACCTCTACCTCGTAGGCGGCCTCGCCGCACATGGCAGCTGGACGCCGGGGCAATCCATACCGTTCAATAAAGTGGCCGACGGCGTCTTCGAGATCTATGCTCCCGCCGAGGCCGGCACCGGTTTTAAATTCCTGCAGGTGCAGGATTGGGCCGGCGACTGGGGCTGCGACCCCAACAACCCGGGATACATCATCCAGGAAGGCGAACAGGATTGCATGGTTAGCGAAAGCGGATTTTATCTCATCCGCATCGATTTCAATGATAAATCAGTTACGCTTACCAAGACTGATTGGGGGCTTATCGGTAGCGCCACGCCTGGCGGCTGGGATACCGATACCAACATGACGTTGGAGAACAACTTCGACTGGACGGTTACGCTGGACCTCGTCGTTGGTGCGATCAAATTCCGCGCAAATGACGACTGGCCCATCAACTTCGGCGACACAGGTTTGGACGGAACCCTCGAAAGAGATGGCACCGACATCCCGGTAACAGAAGCCGGCAACTATACGATCACCATGTCCTTACACCCCGTGAACGGGTACACCTACGAAATGGTGAAGAACTAAGGCTGGCCGTTAGTGTAAAAACAGGGGCCTGCCGCGGCATCGCGGCAGGCCCCTGTTTTTATCAGGTGAACGCCACCAAACGAGCTCTTACTCTTTATCTTCTACCCTGAACACCAGGAAAGCCGCCAGGATAAAGGAGGCTCCGCCGAGCAGCATGGCGTAGATCGCTTCGCCGGCAAAAAATTTCGAGAGCAGGAAGCCCAGGATAGAGGCGGCAATGATCTGCGGAATGACGATAAAGAAGTTGAACACGCCCATGTAGTACCCCATTTTATTAGCCGGCAAGGCGCCGGTGAGAATGGCATAGGGCATAGACAGGATGCTGGCCCAGGCGATGCCGATGCCGACCATGGATGCCAGCAGCCAGTGATAGTCTTTTATGACAAAAACGGAAAGCAGGCCCAATGCTCCCGCCACCAGGCAGATGGCATGCGCGCCCCGGCGCCCGAAACGCTTGGCCAACAGGGGAAGCAAAAAAGCCACAACGGCAGCAATGCCATTGTACACCGCAAAACAAACACCTACCCAGTTAGCCCCCTGGTTGTACAGCTCAGAAGCTGTATCGGAGGTTCCGAAAACGTGGCTTGTAA
The DNA here is from genome assembly GCA_020636255.1 of Lewinellaceae bacterium. GTDB lineage: Bacteria > Bacteroidota > Bacteroidia > Chitinophagales > Saprospiraceae > JACJYE01. The sequence goes on along the minus strand of JACJYE010000010.1, from coordinate 245,448 downwards.
CCGCCGCAGTGGTATAAATCCACATGGCAAACAGGGAGAACCAGGAGAAAAACTGCACCCAGGCCAGCTGTTTCATCGTGGCGGGCATATCCTGAAAATCATTGACTATAGTGACAAAAGCATTGTTGAACCGGCCGCCGCGTTGCAAAACGCCTGAAATGGCCAGCAATATGCCGACGATCATGATACCTCCGGCCAGGATGAACAGCTCCTTTTCCAGGTTCATCCGAGCTAAAGAGCCCACTAACAAAGAACCGGCCAATAAGATCAGCGCGCCTCGCCTCATCTGCCTATTGCCATTCGCCTGGTACTCTACCGGCGTTCTGGCCGTTTGGCCATAACCTTCCGTTTCCTTGTTCTCTTCGAAGGAAGCCAGTTCTTCCGGCGAATATTCATGCGACCGGATGATCGTCCACAACACGGCCAGAAAAAAGACCCCGCCCCCCAGGTAAAACGACCACTTGACGGAATCGGGCACAACACCTGCTGCCGCAGTATTGCTCACGCCGAACCAGTTGGCCAGCATATAAGGCAGCATAGAAGCTATAACCGCACCGGTGCCTATGAAAAAGCTCTGCATGGCAAAACCCATGGTGCGCTGAGCAGAAGGCAGGTTATCGCCAACGAAGGCCCGAAAGGGCTCCATGGAAATGTTGATGGAGGCGTCCATGATCCAGAGCATTCCGGCGGCGACCCAAAGCACCGGGGAATTAGGCATGATAAATAAGGCGGCAGAAGCCAGGATAGCGCCCACCAGGAAGTACGGCCGCCGCCGCCCGAGGCGGTTCCACGTCCGGTCGCTGAGATAACCGATTATAGGCTGGATGATCAGTCCGGTCACCGGAGCGGCGACCCAAAGGATGGGGATGTCTTCGACCTTGGCGCCCAGCGTTTCGAAGATCCGGCTGACATTGGCGTTCTGGAGTGCAAAACCAAACTGGATGCCCAGGAAGCCGAAGCTCATATTCCAGACCTGCCAGAAAGATAAGTGGGGTTTATGCCCGGCAGCAGTGGCCAACGGTGCATCAAGGGGAGAAGTTTCCTGTTTCACGTAGCGAATATTTACTGAGTGATGAATGCTGAGCGGCTGCCACATGTATCCCGTAGCCAGGCGCTCAGCAGGCAGTAAAATAAGAACTTCCCCTTAAATAAAAGCTATTCTTCCACCCCAAACTGGGCTTTGGTGGGCCGGGAAAGCAGGTTGATCACCTTGGTGATGACCCCTGCCGTAGTGGTTTTGTTCACCCCTACCCAGGTCATGGTGTCCTGGTCTTTGTTCACACCCTGTATCTCCCATTGCCCATCCTGTGAATCATAAATATTGTCGAGGGAAAGGATGAGGTCGCCTTCGAATTCAGCGAGGCGCCAGGAGCCATAACCGATCTGTTCTTCCCAATGGCCACTTTCGTAAGTGCCATCGGGATTGAACTTGAACCAGAGCCCTTTATTTGCTTTCCGGGCCTCAGGGTCTTCTGCTACGTAGTATTCGAACACCCAGAAATCTGTCGCTAGCGTGGCAATGAGCGGCGATTCTCCAGGGTTGAGCGGCGGCAAAAAAGAGCCTTTGGGCTCGTTGTTGACGACGCCGGCGGTAGAGCCGGCAGCCTGGGCGCCTGTTTCGCCGGAAGCTTTCCGGCCTTCGCCGTTACAGGCCATGGCCCCAACCAGCAATGCCATCCAAATGAGATGTTTCACAGCCATATCATACTTTTTTGGGTCTGTTAATGTTCGGCTTCAACGACGCCGTTCGCGGGAAGTTCCTGTGCTTCTCCGTAAAGTTTGATCGTAAGCGGTTGATCCGTATGGTTAATGATACGGGCCTTGCCCCGTTGTACCTGTACTTCCAGGTAGTAACCCCTGAACCTGACCTTAAAGGTGTAGGCCTGCCATTGTTCAGGTATGTAAGGGCTGAACTGGACGGTATCGTCATACACGCGCATACCTCCAAAGCCTTTTACGAACGACATCCAGGTGCCGGCCATACTGGTGATATGGCAACCGTCATCGGCATCGCTGTTGTAATCGTCGAGGTCGAGCCTCGCCGTACGCAGGTATAACTCGTAGGCTTTCTTCTCCATGCCGAGACGGGAGGCCAGGATCACGTGCACACAGGGCGAAAGAGAGGATTCATGGACCGTACGCGGTTCGTAAAAATCGAAATTGCGCTTGATCGTATCTGCGTCGAAGCGGTCTTCAAAGAAGTAGAGCCCTTGCAGCACGTCGGCCTGTTTTATGAACACTGAACGTAAGATGCGGTCCCACGACCAGTGCTTTACAAGCGGCAGCTGCTCTGGGGCGAGGTCGTCGACGGTGAGCAGGTCTTTATCCAGGAAACCATCGTGCTGAACGAAGATACCCAGGGTGTCATCCTCCGGCAGGTACATCTTCGCGGCTATCTCCTTCCAGTTGTTCGTTTCGGTAAACTTATAGAATTTGAGCTCGTTTTCCAGTTCCTGGTAGCGCTCCGGCGCCGTTTGCTCTACATAATCTACCGACTCGGCGGCATACTGCAGGCACCAGCGCGCGATGTAGTTGGTATACCAGTTATTGTTGACGTTGTTTTCGAACTCGTTGGGCCCCGTCACACCGTGGATCACATACATGCCCCGGCGTTTGGAAAAATGCACCCGTTGTGCCCAGAAGCGCGCTATGCCGATGAGCACTTCCAGGCCATAATCTGCCAGGTAAGCCTTATCTCCTGTATAGCGGATATAGTCGTAGATGGCATAGGCAATAGCGCCGTTCCTGTGGATTTCTTCAAAGGTGATCTCCCATTCGTTGTGGCATTCTTCACCGTTCATGGTGACCATGGGGTACAGCGCTGCGCCATCCGTGAAGCCCAGTTTTCCTGCATTCTCTATAGCTTTCTGCAGGTGTTTGTGGCGGTAGATGAGCAGGTTGCGGCCGACATGCTGGTCAGCTGTGGCCAGGTAGAAGGGGAAACAATATGCTTCTGTATCCCAATAAGTGCTGCCCCCGTATTTTTCACCGGTAAAACCTTTGGGGCCGATATTGAGGCGTTCATCCTCACCGGTATAGGTTTGGTACAACTGAAAGATATTGAAACGGATGCCCTGCTGGGCGGCCACATCGCCTTCGATCCGGATATCAGCTTCTTCCCATTTGCGGCCCCAGGCTTCGGCCTGTTCTGCCAGCATGGTATCGAAGCCTTTTTTGTAAATGGCCTTCAGTGTTTCGCGGCACTTGTCCATCAGTTCCTCCTTGGGATGGTTGAAGGAGGTGATATTGACAGCGTATTTATACACGACGGTTTCCTTGCCTTCCTGGCAGTGCAGGTCAACCGTACAACCTACGTATTTGAGCTTTTGTACGCGGTAGGAGTTGAAGTCGGCCTCTTCGCCATCCTGGAAAATGGCAAATTTCATACCCGTACAGGCCTGGAACTCCGTCTTTTTGGTTTCGGCCAATACGAAGCCGGTGCGGCGTTTAACCTTCTTGTCGGCCTCTACCCAGAACTTCTCATCATAATTGGAGTCTTCATTGATCACATCGGCGTCAATATAGGGTGTGACGCTCAGCGTGCCTGAGAAGTTCAGCGGTGTGATAGCATACCGGATAGCGCCTGCTTCGTCGTCGACAATGCTGCAAAAGCGCCGCGATTCGACCCTGGCCTTTTTGCCGCTCGCCAGCTTGGCAATGAAGCTTCGGTCGAGGTAGCCTTCTTTCATATTGAGCTCGCGGCGGAATTCACTCACTTCACATTTAGCCAGGTCGAGCGTTTCGCCATCGAATTTAACGTCGATGCCGATCCAGTTAGCGGCATTCAGCACTTTAGCGAAGTATTCCGGGTAGCCGTTTTTCCACCACCCCACCCTTGTTTTGTCGGGGTAATAAATGCCGGCCAGGTAGCTACCCTGTAGCGTATCGCCGGTATAGGCTTCCTCGAAGTTGGCCCGCTGGCCCATCCGGCCGTTGCCGATGCTAAAAACGCTTTCCGAGATCCGGTTATGCTCGCGGTGGAACCCTTCTTCGATAATGCTCCACTCGTCGTGTTTCAGGTACTGTTTCATGCCTAATAGGATTAAAGTAGAGGTTATGCTTTCTGATGGATCGCCTCCAGAATATCTTCAAAGCTCAGCCCTTTGAAATCGGGGATGACCAGGTGCGCGTGGCCCAGGTGTTCGGCCCTGCCGATGCCCACGGCATAAAAACCTCCGTTCAGAGCTGCTTCAACGCCTTTGGCGGCATCTTCAAAAACGATGCATTCGGAAGGTTGCCGGCCCAGCTCGGCGGCGCCCAGGAGAAAAACCTGTGGGTCCGGTTTGCTCTTCGTTGCCCTGGCGCCATCGACTACGCTTTCGAACAATTCGCGCAGGCCGATCTGGGTAATGATGTCCAGGGCATTTTTGCTGGCGGAACCGAGCCCCATCTGAATGTCCTTTCCCTTCAATTCGGCAAGAAAAGGTAAAACCCCATCAAGGATTTCATCAGGCTGCATTTTTAGGATGTACTCCCGGTACCAGCTGTTCTTTTTATCCGCCCAGGCCAGCTTTTCAGGTTCGCTGAGGCGAATGCCGCCCCACTGCAGGATCAACTCCAGTGAACCCATCCTGCTAACGCCCTTTAGCTGCTCGTTATCCTCCTCGGAAAAATCGAAGCCCAGTTCATTGGCCAGGCGCCGCCAGGCAAGAAAATGGTATTTGGCGGTGTCGACGATTACGCCGTCAAGGTCAAAAATACAGGCTTTGATCATGCTCAGACATTTATTACTCCCGCCCAAACGGGATGCTAAGATAATATATTTTTTTAGCGCAACTCCGGTTCGTGCGTGAATTGCACTTAGAGCTTGTTTGGAGGCCGCTTTTGATAGCGAAAAGCGGCCTCCAAACAAGCTCTTAATGTGTTTCAGAAAAAACCGTAGGCGCCGGTTAAACCGCCCAGGCAACTTTTAGTCAGAAATAGCACCTTAATTAGTGTTCAAAAAATAAGTTCTCTTTTGGAGATTTTGATTGTTTCTTATTGACTACCGGCCGAACCGGTTTATTCCAGGACTCAAAAACTTCGTTTATGGACAGAAGAGCTACATTAGCCACCCTGATGGGAAAAAGGCAAGCTGAGGCCAGCCCTCTGCCCCTTCCCATTGTCAATTCCGGGCTGGAGCCCTATAGCGGCCCCTGGGCCTACGAACAGGCGGCGCATCTGCTGCGCCGGGCCATGTTCGGGCCTAGCTATGCGCAAATTAAAAATGCCGTAAACCTGGGGTTGGAAGCAACGCTGGAGCAGTTGTTTGCCGATATACCCCAGCCGGAGCCACCGCTCAACCACTCCTACGAAAACGACCCCAACGTACCGGTCGGTTCACCCTGGGCCGACGCTCCGTACTCCGAATCGGCAAATTTCAGGCCCTACCGCTCGCAGAGCCTTCGCGCCTGGTCCATCCTGCAATTGTTCAGCGAAGGGGTTTCCATCCGCGAAAAGCTGACGCTCTTCTGGCATAACCATTTCGCCATCAGCAATATCAACGACCCCAAGTTCGTATACCGCCACATCAGCTTGTTACGATCCTACGCCTGGGGTAATTTCCGCGAATTGATCAAGGCCGTGACCATCGACCCGGCGATGCTGCGTTTCCTCAATGGCAACCAGAACACCAAAAATGCGCCTAATGAAAATTACGCCCGGGAATTGCTGGAGCTCTTCACCATCGGCAAAGGCCCGCTGGTAGCGCCCGGCGATTATACCAATTATACCGAAGCGGATATCAGCGCGATGGCCAAAGTGCTGACCGGATGGCGTGATACGGGTTTCAATGCTGTCAACCCAGATATACCCGTCGGATCCTTCTTCCAGGCTAACCGGCATGATACCGGCGACAAACAACTTTCCTACCGCTTCGGCAACACCACCATCAGCAATATGGCGGAGCTGGAATACGCCCATCTGGTAGACGTCATTTTCCAGCAGCCGGAAGTGGCCCGTTTCATCAGCAGGAAACTATACCGCTGGTTCATCTACTACATCATCGACGACAATGCCGAGCAAAACGTCATCGGGCCGATGGCCCAGTTGCTGATCGACAACGATTATGCGCTTCAGCCCGCCCTGATGGCCCTCCTGCGCAGCGAGCACTTCTACGACATGCTCAACGTAGGGCCGATGATCAAGAACCCGATGGATTTCATCGTTTCTTCCGCCAAACCCTTCGGGGTACCGTTCCCCCCCGAACTGGCCCGCCTGTACAATACTATGCTGCGATTCTTCTCTTCCGGCACCCTTCAGCAGATGGAATACTATAACCCGCCCAGCGTTGCCGGCTGGAAGGCCTACTACCAGGAACCCCTGTTCTATCGCACCTGGATCAACGCCACTACCCTTCCGGTACGCATGGCGCTAACGGACAGCCTGGCCACCACGGGTTTCCTCGTCAACGGCTTTCGCGTCCAGATCGACCCGCTGGCTTTTGTCGCCACCTTCGACAACCCGTTCGACCCGAACGCCGTGATTGAGGAGGCCCGCAGTATCCTTTTCCCGCAACCCATAACCGACGGGCAGAAGGCAGCCTTAAAAGAGATCCTTATCCCCGGCCTGCCCGATTATGAATGGACGGTAGAATACAGCGACTATCTGGCCAACCCGGATAATGCAAACCTGGCAGAGGCAGTAGCCAGCAAGTTGCGGCAACTGCTGCAGGCTATGCTCAGCATGCCGGAGTTCTACCTCAGCTGAGCTACGGCTCGATGTTCCCTTTTTTTCAAACACCTTAAAGTATCCTCTTATGAAAAGGAGAAAATTCCTGAAAGCTACAGGCACAGCCATAAGCCTGCCCATTCTCCTGAATGGTTGGCCCATCTCTGCTATCGCCCGCCGGCCTATATTCAACGCTATCAATAATGAAACAGGCCGCGTGCTGGTGCTCATCCAGCTTAACGGCGGCAACGACGGCCTCAACACCGTCCTGCCCCGCGACCAGTACGACAGGCTGGCCAACGTTCGTGGCAATATACTGGTTCCGGAAAATAACATCCTCGGCCTGACGGATACGCTCGGCCTCCACCCTGCCATGGCAGGCACACAGGCCTTGTACGACAACGCCAGGCTCAACGTCATACAAAGCGTAGGTTATCCGAACCAGAACCGCTCCCACTTCAGGTCTACCGACATCTGGACGAGCGGCTCCCCTGCCGAAGAAACCTGGAATACCGGTTGGCTAGGGCGCTACCTTGAAACCGGGCACCCCTCTTTTCCGGACAACTACCCCAACGGGGAGTATCCGCATCCGTTCGCGATCACCATGGGAAGCGTCGTTTCCGAAACCTGCCAGGGATCGGCCGCCAATTTCAGCATGACGCTGAACGACCCATTCTCGCTGTCTCCCCTCACCGAAGGTGAACCTGGAACACTACCCGACACGCCCTATGGCGAAGAACTGTCCTTTCTGCGCACGACCATTGCCCAAACCAATGCCTATGCGGATTCTATCCTTGGTGCGGCATCAGGTGGCAATAATGCCGTCGATTACCCGGATGACAACCGGCTGGCGCAACAGCTGAAAAATGTGGCGTTGCTCATTTCAGGCGGCCTGGAAACCAAAGTCTATGTCGTAAGCCTCGGCGGCTTCGACACCCATGCCAACCAGGTACAGGACGGCAATACGGCAACCGGCGGCCACGCCGAGCTGCTGGCGCAGCTATCTACAGCCATGGCTACCTTCCAGGCAGACCTGCAGCAGCTTGGCCTCGAGGAGCGCGTCGTTTCGCTGACCTTCTCCGAATTCGGAAGGCAGATCCGTTCCAATGACAGCCTGGGCACCGACCACGGCTCCGCCGCTCCCCTGCTCGTATTTGGCAAATGCGTCAACCCCGGCATCCTAGGCGACAACCCGGAGATCCCGGAACAGCCGGAGCCGCAGGCCGGCGTGCCGATGCAGTACGATTTCCGCGATGTGTACGGCTCTATTATGATGGATTGGTTCGAAGTGGCCGAAAATGATGTGCGCAGCCTGTTATATCAGGAATTCCAATACCTGCCCGTTTTGCAGCCCTGCGCCACCACCAAAACGCAGGAAACCGCGGCCTTTGGCCAGGAGATCGAGGCCAGCTTTTTCCCGAACCCGTTCCGGGAATGGGCAACCATACGCTTCATGAGCAACGGTGAATGGGTTAAACTGAGTATCTACAATAGCCTGGGTAGCGAGATCAGGGTGCTCATCAACCGGCATTTGCCCGCCGGAGAACACGAGGCGCGCTTCGACGCACACGGCCTGCCGCCGGGCAACTACTACTTCCGCATCCAACTGGATGGCCGGCAAAAGACAAAAGGCGTCGTGAAAGCCTGACAGGCTCAGATCACGCCCAGCTCTTTCCCAACCTTGGTAAAAGCCTGCACCGCTTTATCCAGATGTTCGCGTTCATGCGCTGCGGATATCTGGGTGCGGATGCGGGCTTTGCCTTTGGGCACTACCGGGAAAAAGAAGCCGATAACGTATATGCCTTCATCCAATAACCGGTTAGCGAATTCCTGGGATAATTTCGCATCGTACAACATAATGGGCACGATAGGCGTCTCTCCCGGAAGGATGTCAAAGCCTGCAGCAGTCATCTTTTCGCGGAAATACCTGGTATTGCTTTCGAGTTTATCACGCAGAGCAGTAGAGCTGCTCAACAGGCCTATAACAGAGATGGAAGCACCGGCAATAGCAGGCGCCAGGGTATTGGAAAACAGATAAGGCCGCGAACGCTGCCGCAGCATATCCACGATCTCCTTGCGGGAAGCCGTAAACCCGCCTGAAGCGCCGCCCATGGCCTTTCCAAAAGTGCCGGTAATGATGTCAACCCGCCCCATTACGTCGTTGTACTCGTGGGTGCCGCGGCCTGTTTTACCAATAAAACCAGTGGCGTGGCAATCGTCGACCATCACCAGTGCGTCGTATTTTTCAGCGAGATCGCAGATCTGCCCTAACCTGGCTATATCGCCATCCATGGAGAATACGCCGTCCGTGGCGATCATGCGGCGGCGGGCGCCCTGCGCAGCCTGGAGCTGAGCTTCAAGATCGGCCATATCGCTATGCTTATAACGAAAGCGCTGAGCTTTGCACAGGCGGATACCATCAATAATGGATGCATGGTTGAGCTCATCGGAGATGATGGCGTCTTCTTCTCCCAGCAGCGGTTCGAACAGGCCGCCGTTGGCATCGAAGGCCGCCGCATACAGTATAGCGTCTTCCATACCCAGGAAGCCCGCAATTTTTTGCTCCAGCTCCTTGTGGATATCCTGTGTTCCGCATATAAAACGCACGCTGGACATGCCAAAGCCGTGCGTATCGATAGCTTCCTTGGCGGCTTTAATGACTTCGGGGTGGGAAGAAAGGCCCAGGTAGTTGTTCGCGCAGAAGTTGAGCACCTCGCCCGTGCTCTGGGTCCTGATCGTTGCCGATTGCGGGGTGGTAATGATGCGTTCTACTTTGTACAAGCCTGCTTCCTTGATGCTGTCGAGCTCCTGTTCCAGTGCTGGTTCTACGTTCTTATACATGAGGATGTACTTTATTTTGGTTTCAGTTTGATTGTCCTGCCCTTTTTTGCCGATTTCCGGGCAGCCTCCAGTATCTCCACGACGATGAGGTTGTTTTCCAGCGACGACAAGCTGAGCGGCGACGGCTTCTCACGGCCCCGTACGACGGCGGCAAGGAAGGCAAAGGGGTCTTCGTATTGCGGTTCCGGCGCCGTTTCGTTGAACGGCCCCTCGGCTTCGTCGAGCAGGACACTTAGGTTAGTCCGGCCCTGGGTAATGACATATCCCGTCTGGCCGTAACATTCCATATCCTTGCGGTTATAAGGCCAGTTCCAGGAAGCCTGGATGATGCCTTGCATACCTGGGTAAGTTAAAACGATTGTGGCCTCGTCATCAACGCGGGGATAAATGTCGGGCTTGTGTTGCTGTGTAACACAGGTGACGGACAGTGGCCTTTCGCCCTGCATCAGCCAGGTAGCCAGGTTGGCGCCGTAACAGCCGAAATCCGTGAGCGCGCCCCCACCGTTGAGCACGGGGTCTGTGAGCCAGTCCAGGAACTCTTTGCTCACGCCGATCTCTTTGGGGCCACGATGGCCATCGTGAACGACAACTTTGCGCAAGGCCCCGACCTTGCCGTCGCGGATCATCTGATAGGCCTGATGGTTGCTGCCATACCATGTAGTTTCATAGTTCGTAAGCAGGTGAATATGGTGTTGGCGTGCGAGTGCGGCCATGCGTTTGGCGTGGGCCATACTCACAGCGAGCGGCTTTTCCACCATAACGTGAATGCCACGGGGTGCGCACTTTTCAACGACTTCCAGATGGCCATAAATGGAGTTAAATGCAGCCACGGCTTCCGGCCGGGTGGCATCGAGCATGGCCTCTATCGTAGGATAGGCCATCTCCATGCTGAAACCATATTGCTTTGCATAACGGGCGGCCAGTTCGCGGTTGGGTTCGACGATACCAACAAGCTGGATATCACCTTGATCCGGGCGGCCCAGTATCCAGTGGACGTGGTCGTGCACAAGGCCCACCACGCCCAGCCGAACCGGCCCGCCAGGGCCGGAGGGCTCCTGTCCGCTTGCAGTAAAAGTAGAGAAGGCCAGGGTAATAAAAAGTAATAGGGCTTTTTTCATATTAAGAACTTACATCAGGGCAACCTGATAATATTCTTTGAGATGGGCCAGCATATCTGCAGTCATTTCTTCCAGGCCGTATTCCGGTTGCCAGCCCCAATCTTCACGAGCGCTGCCATCGTCGATGCTTTCGGGCCAGGAAGCGGCGATATTTTGCCTGAAATCCGCTTCATAAGTGGCCTGAAAGCCAGGAATATGCTTTTTGATCTCCGCAGCGACTTCCGCCGGCGTAAAGCTCATTCCCGCCAGGTTATAACTCGAGCGGATCTTTACGGATGCCGCCGGCGCCTCCATCAGTTCCAGTGTGGCCCTGATGGCGTCGGGCATATACATCATAGGAAGGCGGGTGTTCGCTTCCAGAAAACAGGTATAGGGTTCTCCCTTTACGGCATTGTGATAGATCTCAACGGCATAATCCGTGGTGCCGCCACCGGGCATAGACTGATAGCTGATGATGCCGGGATAACGAACCGAGCGGACATCGACACCGTATTTCTGGTAAAAATACTGGCACCAGTTCTCGCCGGCAACCTTGCTGATGCCGTATACGGTTTCGGGCTGCAATACGGCATATTGAGGCGTATTGACCCTGGGGGTCATTCCGCCGAATACGGCTATGGAGCTTGGGAAAAAGACCCTGATCCCAAATTCGCGGGCAGCTTCCAGGATGTTGAACAGGCCTGCCATATTGATCTCCCAGGCCCATTTGGGGTTCTTCTCCCCTTTGGCAGACAGTATGGCTGCCAGATGGTATACCTGCCGAACGTGGTACTTGCGGATGAGGCGGGTTAACTGGCCTGCATCCAGCACGTCCAGTACTTCGAAATGCCCCTGCCGCTCCTCCGGAAGGCGGATATCCGTTTGGAGAATAGCATCAGAGCCGTACCGCTTCCGCAACTCTTCGGTAAGAACAGTCCCGATCTGGCCGCTGGCCCCTGTGATGAGAATCGTTTCTTTTGTCATATAAATGGTTAGAGCTAATTGTTATACCCAAGGTAAGGAAAATGGCGGAAAAATGCAGCCGCCTATTCCATATCCGGTACGCCATCAAGAAACTCGTATGCCTGTCGTTCGTAATCGATATGGCAGCAATAACTCTCTATGCCATTGGTGACGAGCAGGTAACTGACCTTCAAGGGCATGTTATACCAGGCGGCCTGTCGGAATACATCCTGACTGATAGCCACCTGCGGCGCCTTGCATTCCACCAGAAAGAAAGGCTGAAAGCCCCGGTCATAAACCAAAAGGTCAAACCTCTTGCTCAAAGTATTGACTTTCAACCCTTTCTCTGTGTTAATTAGAGCAAGGCTATACCCTTTTTCCGCCACGAGATACTGGATGAAGAGTTGGCGCACCAGCTCTTCCGGTTGCAAGGCCACCCACTTCTTTCGGGCCGGGTCAAAGATAAGCCGTTTGTCATTTTCCCGTTTGACTTTCAACAGGCTTTTGAAACGCATCAAGCCCAGGTCGAGCAGCATAGGCGTGTTTTTTAACGAAAAACAGCTTTTCTGTTGACCACCTCACTTCCTGACGAAAGCTGAAGCAGATAGATACCTGCCGGCAGATTTTCCCGGTTCAGGGTAAAGGTATTCAGCCCCTCTGGCATGGCTCCCCGGTGCAGGTTACGCAACTCAACACCGTTCAGGCTAAAGAGCGACAGCCTGGAATCGGGCAATGCATGAGGGAGCTCGAGCTGCACCTCAGCCTGTTGTGCTACGATGTTGGGCAAAATGTCAAAGCGGCTTGCCACAGCAGGGGCCTCCACTGCCGAGAGAATAGTAAGCACTGACGAGTTGGCGTTCACAGCCTGATATTTCCCGTTCGTCTTTTTCCAGATCACAGTTACGACCTCGATATCGCCGGAGTAGAGGTCGTCAAGGTGTTCAATGCCCATACTCTGAATTGATGACTGCCCAATGGAATAGGATACCTGGTAATCGCTTCCGGCGCTGATATCACCGCTGGCCACTAAAGCGCCGAAAGAGCCTGGGGAAATGGAGCCGCGCAGCACCTGCCTGTGTTCGGCATTATTGCCGATGCTCGCCTGATAGCCGATAAAGGATTTCTCAACCAGGTAAACCCCGAGATAGTATTCACCTGAGGCATTGTTGAAAAAGTGGGTTTTCACATCCACATAAACGTCGTAGTTATCGTCCACCTGTGCCCTGATGCCGGCCTGAGCAAGCGGAGCCTGCGCTTTGGCCTCCTGCACTTCCTGGCGCACGGCATCCCGAACCGAAGCAATATTGCCGGACATGGCGTTCTGGTTCACGTCGTTCACAAAAAAGACAGGCTGATAAAAGGCATTGTCATTGTTGTACCAGGCGAGCGACGTTGAATTCAGATAATTGCCGCTGTAATGAGCAGCGACCAGCGTGGCATCGCTGCTATTGTCCGTCAGCAAATTTTCAAAGAGCGTCCACCCCCAGGCCCCGCAGTAAGGGCACCAACTGGCGGTATACTTGACGATAAGGGGCTTATTTGTCTGAGGCACGATAATGTCCTGGGCGTTAAGCGCAAATGAGAGGGTAAAAAGGGAAAAAAAGAGAATAAACTTTTTCATGGCCTAAGTTTTTGAAATGGAAATAAGTACTTGCTCCCGCCAAATTTGACTACACTTTTGCATATTTCAAAACCCAGTGGGCCCGGGTTCCCGGCTTTATGGCAAATCTGTCGTCAATACGATACCCCAGAAGCCAGCATATACGGCCCAGGGCGTCTTCCAGAATCCAGGCTTTCTCTTTGTCAAAGCGGGACACCTTATTGTTGGTGAAAAAATCCTGGACCTTCTGATGGCGCCCTCCCATGCCCAGGGGCTGGAATACATCGCCTTCCTGCCAGTGGCGCAGCAGCAATGGGAATTGTAACTGTCCGGCATCGAGCGCTGCTTCATACGGGGAGGGAGGAAAAACGTCGGGCTTCCCCTGGCAACTGGTAATAGACAAATGCCCCTGGGGTAGTTCCAGCACCAGTTCGCTTTCATCCAGCCAGTAGGTTTCCGCCACATTACCGGGCGGCAGCTCCTCCAGAATCAGGTGTTCGCGGTCGACGAGCAGGCGGTAAGCCTGCGAATAAAAAGCCGCACCGGTATGATCCAGGCTCTGGCCGGCCTGCCGGGCCTGGCTGGGTGTAAAGCCGAAGGGCGACAGCCACTCGTACAGTATTGTCGGCAGCGCTGGCTCGTGATCTTTAAGGCGGGCTATTGAAAACAGGCGCCGCCCCTCCTGCACGTCAACAGCCTCCGCCCAAAGTAGATTGAGGGCCTGGCCATAGAGGTATTCCACGGCTTTAAAACGCTCCAGGTTGGCCGCCATGGTTTGCTCGAGGGCAGGGTTGATCTTTTTAAGCGCAGGAAGCACCTGCAGGCGGACCTTGTTGCGGCTGTACTTGTCTTCCGCGTTGCTGGCATCTTCTCTGTAGTCCAGCTTGTGAGCCCCGGCATAGGCCTCGATATCGGCCCGGGTGGCAAAGAGCAAGGGCCTGATGACAGAGCCCGCCCTCAGGGGGATGCCATGCAGCCCACTGATACCACACCCCTTGGTGAGGTTGTACAATAGCGTCTCTATAGCGTCATTCAGGTGATGTGCCGTAGCGACAAAGTCGTACTCCTCTTGCCTGCGTATCGTTTCAAACCAATCATAGCGCAGTTGGCGCGCCACCATTTGCACGGAGGCCCCTGAGCCGGCAGCGGCCCGAAGGGTATCGAAAGAGGTAGCATAACAAGGAACCTCCAGGGTATCTGCCAGGGCCTTCACGAAGTGTTCGTCCTCATCGGAAGCCCCGCCCCGCAGGCCAAAATTGCAATGGGCGATGGCAAACGGCCATGGAGCCTGACTGAAAAGGTGGGCCATCACCACAGAATCGATGCCGCCGCTCAACGCAAGGATCACGCGGCTACCCTGCGGCAGCAACTGCTCCTTGCTGATGAATTGCAGGAAAGCATCAAGCATAGTTAGGTGGTTTATATCCGCGTAGCTTCCGGGTAGTGTTTCCGGATCAGGGCATTGGTCTCTTCCAGCGTTTTGAACACCTCGAATGTTGTGCCCTGTGTACGCAACGCACCAAGCGCATTGGCGTACTGTGCCGCGCGAATGTAGTCTTGCCGGTCGTCCAAAAGGCCGAAGGCCATGCCCCCGGCGAAGGAATCGCCGCAACCCGTAGTATCGATCACTTCTTCTACTCTGACCGAAGGTACAAAAGTAGCATCGAATGCCCCTCCGGGCTTTGAATAGACCATACAACCTCTGGCATCGAGCGTGATGAAAACCGCTTTGACGCCTTTCTCCAGGCAGTGTTTAGCGAAGTTCGCCATTTCGTCCTCAGATAGCTCCTGGTAATCGTCTTTGAGCTCTTCCGGCCTGTATTCTTTCTTAAACCAACAACAACCGGCCTCCTCGATGTTCATTTTCAGCACGTCTATATAAGGGAGCCAAAGGTCACGCTCAACCCAAAAACGGCGAAGGCGGTCGCCGGTTGTGGCAACTGTTGAAGTAGGGCCGTGGGCATCGAAGATGGTAATAGCCCCTTCCCGCCGGTGCTGTTTGATGTATTTAAGGGTTTCCAGAGGGACTTCGTAATCAGAGATGGGAACGCCGATGAAAATATCGGCATCGATAACCGCTTCTACATCCTCGGGCCGTATGGGAGGCATAAATGCCGTTTGTTTTTCCAAACGGTTATTCTGGTCTACGAAAGTCAGCTGGATAACGTCGCCCTGGTCGAAATGAGAAAAAACGGCATCGAGGCCAATGTTGGCGTATGCGCCCAGCAGGCCTCTTACCCCGGCTTCATCTTTTTTTCTGATATGCGTCACAGGGTAAACCATGCCCTTGCCTTCCAGCAGCTTGGCCAGGGCAATAGCCGGGTGGGTTACACAACCGTACTTGACAATTTCCTTGCCCCTGCTGGTGGTGATGTGGTCATAGGGAATAGGCCCCAGAATGGCAACTTTACAGGATCGGTCCATTTCTATGCTCAGGCTTTTGTATGGTTTCCAGAGATTTCGCTTTCCGCCAGCCTAAGATAGAAAATTATTTGGCGATTCCCGCCATTCCGATTCAACTGGCCGCCACATTTTGCCGGCGGCGGATCAGCGGCACATCTTTTACCACCATCTGCACGGTGGCATCCCGGATCCGCTCTTCCAGTAAGACGATCTTTCCTCGGCGGAGGTTATTCAGAAGCTCGTCCTGATAGTGCCTGACCGTGATCAGCTCGAGGCCCCGGTCGAGCATCACTTTAAACTTATCGTTAATGCGCTGGGCAAAACGGTCGGCTTTATCATCTACATCATTGATACAGAGGCTGAAGCTGATGGCGGAGTTCTGCATCATATTGACTTGTAGGCGAAACTCCGCGATGATGTTAAACAGGTAGCTGATATGATGTTCGGCGACAAAGGAGAAATCCCGGGTGCTGATCTGCAGCAGTACCTGATTGGACTCCACAGCAACCATCGGCGGGTAGGTATCGTCCACTTCATCGGAGATCAGCGTGCCTTCACCATCGGGGTTCACAAAAGACTTTACATATAGCGGGATGCTCTTGTTCTGCAGCGGTTTGATCGTCTTGGGGTGGATGACCTTAGCACCGTAATAGGTCATTTCGATGGCCTCTTTGTAAGACAGGCGGTCCAGTTTCACCACATTCTCAAAAACGCGGGGGTCGGCCGTGAGCACTCCGGGCACGTCTTTCCAGATGGTCATATCCTGTGCATCGAGGCAATAGGAAAAGATAGCGGCAGTGTAATCCGACCCTTCTCTTCCCAGCGTAGTCGTAAAATTCTCTGTCGTGCTGCCAATGAAGCCCTGCGTGATGATAAACCCGGGCAGGTCCAGCATAGGTAGCGCTTTGGCCTCCGCCCGTTCCACGGTTTCATCCCATTGCACCCATCCTTCCCGGAAAATATCATCGGTCAGGATGACATCGCGCGCATCGAGCCATTGGGAAGCCAGGCCTGTTTTGTTGAGGTAGGCATGGACGATCTTCGAAGAAACCACTTCGCCAATACAGACGATCTGGTCGTACATATAGTCGTAGTTCTCGTGGGGTTCTTCCTCCAGCACCCACTCCACCTCCACGAATGCATCGTTGACCAGCGCATAAACCTCGTCATCTTTATCGAAGAGGCTATCCATGATCTGGTAATGCTGGTTTTTGATGCCGTTGAGTATGTCAAAAGCTTTGCCATTCCTGGCGGCATGGGCTTCCACCACCGTTTCCAGAGCGTTGGTGGCCTTTCCCATAGCGGAAACGACGATCACCAGTTTTTCATTTTTGTACGGCCAGAGGATGTTGGCCACGTTTTTGATCGCCTCGGGATCCTTCAGCGAGGCTCCTCCGAATTTGAATACCCGTACTGTCTTTTTCATGTCCGGTTTTTACGAATAAGTAGTGTTCAAAAAAACAAGCTCTATGACTTTTTTTGAAGCGCAAAGTAACGAATTGCTATTCAAAAAAAGTAAAGCCCAATGGGGATAAACGGCAAAACAGGCGTGCTTTTATGATAAAAAAAAGGCTGGAGCGCTCAGAGCGCTCCAGCCTTTTCAGGGCCTTGCAGGCGAACGCCTCTTAGTCCTTCTTGAAGTAAGAAGCCGGGTTAGTTCCGCCACCCTGTACCTTGTCGAGGCGGTCCTTGAACTCATTCGACATAGCCAGGTCATCCTTGCGCGCGAAGATCTCTTTGAGCGCGATCAGGGTGTTGACATCATTGGGGTCGAGGGCCTCGGCCTGCTTGAAGTACGGCAGGGCGTGGTCAAACTCGGCGAAGATATCTTTCTTGAGCTTTTCGTATTTCGCAATACCCTCTTTGGAATAATCATCAGCCAGCTTGTTGAGCTCCGTCGTCATAGCAGCGGCCTTGTTGTAATACAGGGCGCCGATGCTGTAGATGGCGTCGACGTAGCTGGGGTCTTTTTGCATGGCCTGGTTGTAATAGCTCTTGGCCTTTTCGAAATAATCGCTTGCTTTTGCCGTATCCCCATCTTTCTGTGCTGTCTGGTACAGATTATCATAAACGTTACCCAGGGTGGAATACAGGGAGACGTTTTCCGGTTCCTTCTGAATGGCCATTTCGAGCTTGCCGATCAGCTCGTCCAGCTTATTGATACGCAGGAAGTGGTTGATCTCTGCAAAGAGCAGGGAGACATCATCAGGGAAGAGCTTGCGCCCTTCTGCCAGGTAGGAATAGGCCTGTTCCGGGCTGGTTTCCTCAGACTTGATCTTGTAGAGGGCCTCGTAGATCGCCGGTTTTTCGTACTTGATATCGTAAAGCTTGTTGAAGAAATTGGCGGCTTCTGCCGGCTCGTTGGCGTTGAGGGCGGCCAGGCCGGTGATGTACAGCTGGTTGTTGTAGTCTTCTACAGCATCCAGCGAGCTCTTTTCTTTATTGGCACTCAGGATATTGTGGATGTCCACTACTTCCTTGAAATTCACGAATGCCTCGTGGAATTTGCCGTCCTCGTACATATAGATGCCCATATTGCTCAGGTTGCCCTGAGCGGCCTGCATGCCCTTGAGGGCGTCTTTCTGTTCGTATTTCTTCTCTGCCAGTTCAAAAGCTTTCATGAAAGCTTCGGCAGCATCGCGGGCGGGGTGCTCAACCTTCGGCAGGTCGGCCTCATTGCCAATGCCCAGCTGGCGGATCGCCACGGTCTGGTTGGCGATCTCATTGTAGATCTCTCCTCTGGTATTCCACGTTTTTGCCATCTTGCTGGATGCCGCGTCGGCTGTCGCTTTGTCGATCTCTGATACAGCTTCCTTCAGCTTTTCCTTGTTATTGCTAGGGTCGAGGTTGAAAGCACCGAGAGCGCGCGCAGCCTGGCGCTGGGCCTTCTCTCCGTCCTGTGCGTTCAATGCAGTGATGAGGAATATGGCTACCAAGCCTAAGATCAGTTTTTTCATAGTGGACTCTTATTTTTTTGTTTATACAAATCTATGGTTTTGACGTCAAACCCGGCTGAAAGGTATTTACAAAATGTTAAAATCCCTGCCGGTTATTCTTCCGCTTCAGCGGGCGTCTCGGCATCATCCTGTCCCTCATCTTCCTTCACGATGGCTACGTCGGCAATCTCATCATCGGCATCCAGCCTGATGAGGCGTACACCCTGCGTAGCCCGCCCCTGAACCCGGATATCGCTCACTTCCATGCGGATAATGATACCTGAGCGGTTGGTGATCATGAGGCCTTCCTCTTCCTTCACGGCCTTGATGGCCACTACCCCACCCGTCTTATCCGTGACCTGAAGGGTCTTCACGCCTTTGCCGCCACGGTTGGTAAGCCGGTATTCCGAGAACTGGGTGCGTTTACCCATACCTTTCTCTGAAATAACGAGAATCGTAACGTCTTCGTCTGCGGGGTCGATGCAGACCATGCCTATGACATGGTCTTTGCCGTCTTCATCCAGCGAAATACCCCGCACACCTGCAGCCGTACGCCCCATAGCCCGCACCGTAGATTCGTTGAAGCGGATGGCATTGCCGCTACGGTTTGCGATGAATATCTCGTTCTGGCCGTTGGTGAGCCGCGCTTCCAGCAACTGGTCGCCTTCATTGATCGTAATGGCCGCAATGCCTCCCATACGGGGGCGGGTATAGGCCTCGACAGAAGTCTTCTTGATCATGCCCTGCCTGGTGCAGAAAACGATATAGTGGCTATTGTAGAATGCTTCGTCGGTCAGGTCCTGGATGATGATAAACGCTTTGACCTTATCATCCTGCGGGATAGACAGTATGTTCTGGATCACCCGCCCGCTGGAGCCTTTTGCCGCTTCCGGAATTTCGTAAACGCGAAGCCAGTGGCATTTCCCTTGTTCGGTGAACAGCAGCAGGTAATTGTGGTTGCTGGCGACGAACAAGTGCTCGATAAAGTCTTCGTCCCTGGTCTTGCTTCCACGCGAACCACGGCCGCCGCGCCCCTGGACGCGATATTCGGTGACCGGCGTCCGTTTGATATATCCCAGATGAGAGATGGTGATAGCGACGTCTTCGTCCGGGATCATATCTTCAATGCTGATATCGCCATCGGCGTAGCTGATCTCGGTGCGGCGCTCATCGCCGTATTTTTCTCTGACCTCGTTCAGTTCCTCGATCACGACTTCTCGCTGGAGCTCTTCGCTCTCCAGTATCGCCCGAAGGTGCGCGATGCGTTTCTGGATCTCATCGTATTCTTCCTTGATCTTGTCGCGCTCCAGGCCGGTAAGCTTCTGAAGGCGCATATCCAGGATAGCGCGGGCCTGGCCGTCGGAAAGGACATGGGCCTCTTCCCTTGGGTATTCCTCCGTATCCGCCTCTTCGATCAGGGAGCGGAATTTTGTCCAGAAGGCATCCTTATCGTCGATAAAATCACCGCGCATAAGGCCTTCGCGGGCGTCTTCGGGAGTAGAAGAAGAACGGATGAGGCTGATCACTTCATCGAGGTAATCCAAAGCGATCAGCAGGCCGACCAGGATATGGGCCCGGGCGATGGCCTTCTTCAGGTCGAAGCGCGTGCGCCGGACGATGACCTCGATGCGGAATTTGATGAACTCCCGGATCAGGTCCTTGAGGTTGAGGGTCCGGGGGCGGCCGTTTACCAGCGCCACGTTGTTGACACCGAAAGAGGTCTGGAGCGCTGTGTATTTATACAGGTGGCTGAGTACGACATTGGCCATGGCGTCGCGGCGCACTTCCACCACGATGCGCAGGCCGTCGCGGTCCGATTCATCGCGCACGTCGGAGATGCCACTGATCTTTTTCTCGTTGACCAGCTCCGCGATCTTGGCAACCAAAGCTGCTTTATTTACCTGGTAAGGGATCTCGGAAACGACGATGGTTTCGCGGCCATTGGGAGCAGTCTGTATTTCCGCTTTGCCACGGACGACGATGCGCCCCCTCCCCGTTTCGAAGGCATCACGGACTCCCTGATAGCCATATATGACGCCACCGGTGGGAAAATCCGGTGCTTTGACAAACTGCATCAGTTCCTCAATAGTAATGTCCGGGTTTTTCACAGCGGCGATAATGCCATCGACCACCTCGGTGAGGTTGTGCGGCATCATATTGGTGGCCATGCCCACAGCGATGCCGGAAGCGCCGTTGATCAGCAGGCTGGGTACCCGGGTAGGCAGAACCGTAGGTTCTTCCAGGGAGTCGTCGAAATTGAGGGCAAAGTCAACGGTATCCTTATTGATGTCGGCCAGCATATCATCGGCAATGCGGCGCAGGCGGGCTTCGGTATAACGCATGGCTGCCGGGCTGTCGCCGTCCATAGACCCAAAGTTCCCCTGGCCATCGACCAGTGGGTAGCGCAACGACCACGACTGGGCCATGCGCACCATCGTGTCATAGACGGATGCATCGCCATGGGGGTGGTATTTACCCAATACTTCCCCGACAATACGCGCTGATTTTTTGTGTGATTTGTTGTAGGTGAGCCCCAGATCCGACATTCCAAAGAGCACGCGCCGGTGAACCGGTTTCAGGCCATCCCGGACATCGGGCAGGGCCCTGGAGACGATGACGGACATCGAGTAGTCGATGTAGGCCGACTTCATCTGGTCCTCGATGTTGACGGGTACAATGCGTTGTTTTAAAGACATTTATGTTTCTGTTGCTTTTGGGGCCTCTCCCTGTCAGAATGGCGGGGGGAAGCGTTTTTTTAAAGACAGGCAAAGATAAGAAAAATGCGTCAATTATCCTTCCCCATTCACATTATTAGAACAAGCCTGGGCAGGTAGTTGTTGGAAGGCATCAGGAGTGCAGCAATACCGGAAATTTCTTGTACTGTCCGGCGAAAATTTATCTTTGCAGAAAAAAACAGCCTTATGGCCAGGGAAGTGAAGCCTTACAATCAGGAAGAAAGCAAAAAGGCACAGGTCGGCAATATGTTCGACCGCATTGCGCCCTATTACGATTTTCTGAACCGCTTCCTGTCGCTGGGCGTAGATGTATACTGGCGCAGGCGTGCGATCCGCCAATTGGCAGGCCAGCAGATCACAGCGCTGCTCGACGTAGCCACGGGAACAGCGGATGTCGCCCTGGAAGCGTCGCGGCAACTGAACCCCCAACGTATCGTAGGGCTCGACCTGTCGTATGAGATGCTGGAGATCGGCCGTGAGAAAGTGCACCGCCGCAATCTGGACGCGCTGATCACCTTAACGCAGGGCGACTCGGAGAATATGCCTTTTGAAGACAATACGTTCGATGCCCTTACCGTTGCTTTTGGAGTGCGCAATTTCGAGAACCTCGAGAAGGGGCTGTTGGAAATGCGGCGCGTGATAAAACCGGGGGGCATGGTAGTCATACTGGAGTTTTCCAGGCCCAAAGCATTCCCTTTCAGGCAATTGTATAATTTCTATTTCAGGAATATTCTGCCGGTGATCGGCAAACTGACGTCGAAGGACCCAAAGGCCTACCGTTACCTTTACGAATCGGTGCAGGCATTCCCCGACGGGCAGGATTTTTTAAAAATACTTGCAAAAACCGGATACAAATCGAATCGATGCATACCACTTACCTTAGGGATCTGTTCCATTTACACGGCCGTAAAGTGATCGGGCTGCTCCTGGCAGCCCTGGCCTTTGCCCCGGCCCTCTCGGCCCAGCGCTATAAAGGCGAGAACTACAACTTCTACGACTTCAACCAGAAGGACTATTATTTCGGCATCACGCTGGGGTATAATACGTCTTCCTTCAAACCGTTCCGCTCCAAAGGCTTCCTGGAAAGCGACAGCATACGCGCCGTGGAATCCGTCACCGGGCCGGGCTTCAACCTGGGCATCGTCACCAACCTCAAGATGGGTGAAAACTTCGACCTGCGCTTTATGCCTACCCTTTCCTTCGCCGAACGCAATATCGAATACACCAAAACCGGCAGGCTAGCCAATTTCAGCCAGCGCCGGGTAGAGGCCGTATTGGTGGAAATGCCCTTTCACATCCGCTATAAATCAGCGCCATACAAGGATAAGCGCCTGTTTATCATTGCCGGGGTGAAATACGGCTTCGACGTGGCCAGCGATTCCCGCAGCCGCCAGGCAGAGACACTGGTCAAGATCTCGCCCAACGATTTCTCCCTGGAGTACGGGGCTGGCATACAGTTCTTCTTCCCGTTCTTTATATTCTCTCCGGAATTCAAGGTTTCACATGGGATAGGAAATACGCTGATCTACAACGAAAACCTGGAAGAATCGACCGTCCTGGAAAAACTGCTGTCGAGGACGTTCACCATCTCTCTCCATTTCGAGGGGTAGCGCTTGTTATCCGGGGCCTGTTTCTCCGCTCTCTTCCCGGACAAAACCGATCACATCAGGAAAAAAGCGGTTGAATTCCCCGTTGAGGGCCTCGAAGTCCCGGATCAGGCTGTCGAGAGCTCCTTCGAGATATTCAGGGCGGCTTACGCGCCGTTTCATGCGATAGAAGGTGTAATCGATCCCATTGTGCGACCCATAGGCCTTTAACCAATCGTCGGCGATCATCAGCGGCAGGCGTTGTTGCAACCCTTCGGGCATCAGATCCATGTTCTGCTCCAGCACCCGGTAGACCTTCTGCGTGAAAGCATCAAAAGGCTGGCCGGAATAGGCGCCCCAATTGATGGCCAGAAAATAATCGTAGAACACGTCTACCAGTACGGGGGCATACTTCCCGTGCCTGGAATACAAACGGCGCACACCGCGCAATACCTCGGGATGGGTATCGGTATAGGAGTCGATCTTACGGTGGAGCTGAACCCCTTCCTGGATGGCCGCCGGATAATCGCGAACCGTAGCGTTGCTGACGTAGTCGGCCAGAAAGTTGCCGAGCATCAGGTTCTCGTCGCCGCAGGAAAGGAAAAAGTGTGCCAGAAAATTCATGCCGTTACCTCATCGTGTTTTTTCAATACAAGCGAAGGGCAACTTTGGTTTCCTTATCGGGGGTATTGTGGCGGAAACATTTTTATATTTGCGCCGCAAAAATGACTGCCGGCCGATAACCGGCTCAACTCAACAAGTGAAATATGGGACTCAAGTGTGGCATCGTCGGCCTTCCTAACGTCGGCAAATCTACTCTTTTTAATGCACTGACTTCCGCCAAAGCGCTGGCGGCCAACTACCCCTTTGCAACTAAAGACCCCAACATCGGGGTGATCACCGTGCCCGATAAACGGCTCGACAAACTTGCTGAACTGGTTAACCCCAAAAGCCTGGTGCCAACTACGATCGAGATCCTGGATATCGCGGGCCTGATCAAAGGCGCCAGCAAAGGCGAAGGGCTTGGCAACCAGTTCCTTGCCAATATCAGAGAGGTTGACGCCATCGTTCACGTCGTACGTTGCTTCGAAGACGGCAATGTCGTTCACGTCGACGGCAACGTCGACCCCGTGCGCGACAAGGAAGTGATCGACCTGGAGCTCTTGTTTAAAGACCTGGAAACCGTCGAGAAACGCCTGGACCGCCTGCGCAAGCAGGCCAAAAGCGGCAAAAAGGAAGACCAGAAGGCCGTCGCTATTGCTGAACTTGTCAAGGAAAAGATGGAAGCCGGTATCCCTGCCCGCGCAATGGAGCTGGATGACGAAGGCCAGGCCCTCATTAAAGACATGTTCCTGCTGACGGCAAAACCAGTCTTATATGTCCTCAACGTAGACGAAAGCTCCGTGCATGAGGGCAACCAGTACACCCAGGCATTCACCCAGGCCGTGGCCAACGAGAACGCCGAGGTGATCTGGATCAGCGCCGCTATTGAAGCGGACATCGCCCAGCTTGAAAGCCTGGAAGAGCGCCAGGAATTCCTGGAAGCGATGGGGCTGGAAGAACCGGGGGTCAACAAGCTCATCCACGCTGCCTACCACCTGCTCAACCTGATCACCTACTTTACCGCAGGAGAAAAAGAAGTGCGGGCCTGGACCATCCACCGTGGCTGGAAAGCACCGGCGGCAGCCGGCGTCATCCATACCGACTTTGAAAAGGGCTTCATCCGTGCAGAGGTGATCAAATTCAGCGATTACGTCAAATTCGGCTCGGAGCATGCTGTCAAAGAAGCCGGCAAAATGGCCGTGGAGGGTAAGGAATACGTCGTAGATGATGGAGATGTGATGCATTTCCGGTTCAACGTCTGATGTGCTAATGCTCATGTAAAGTGCCCAGATATTTCGTCCTGAATAAGCCCTATGGCGTACTCAGCCAGTTCACCCGTGAGGAACCCCACCACCGGGTGCTGGGCGACCTGTACCCCTTCCCTTCCGGTGTATACCCCGTTGGGAGGCTGGACCAGGATAGCGAAGGCCTGCTGATCATTACCGACGACAAAAAACTTAACCACCTTTTGCTGGACCCCGTCCACCAGCACCGGCGCACCTACCTGGCACAGGTCGAAGGGGCGCCCGGCCCCGAGGCACTCGAGCAGCTCCGGGCAGGAGGGTTGTCTGTCCGGGCAGGTAAAAAAGCACACAAAACCCTGCCGGCGGGTGTCCGCCTGCTGGAAAGCCCGCCGAAAGTCCCCGAACGCGAACCGCCCATCCGCTACCGGAAAAATGTTCCCGATTCCTGGATCGAGCTGGAGTTGATGGAGGGCAAAAACAGGCAGGTGCGGCGCATGTGCGCTGCTGTGGGGTTGCCGGTGCTGCGGCTCATCCGGGCCAGGATCGAAGATCTGGATTTAAGGGGGTTAGACGTAGGCGGCGTAAGGGAAATGAAAGCAGAAGCACTATACAGGTTGCTGGGCATCAGGCCATGAGCTTTAATACTGCCACATATCCAGGTATTTTGTAAAAATTTTGGCCAGGTTTTCCGCATCGTCGATCCCCCGGTGGTGGGTGCCGGTAAACTCAAAGCCTTCGTGTACAACGGCCGACCGCAGGCCCCGGGCCTTGCGCAGGCGTTTTAGCTCCTGATACTGGCGCCTGAGGTTGATATGCGGCTCCACCCAATCGTAGTCGAGGCCATGGAGCATGGAATCCTGAACGAGCATTTTGCGGTCGAAATTTCCCCAGGAACACAACAGATAGTCCTCATCAAAAACCTCCGCCCAATCCTGAAAAGCCTCGGCGACCTCCGGAAAAAGGTTGGCCCGGTCGATGTATACTTGTTCGATCGTGGTCAGCTCGCGGCAAAAATGAGATAGCCTGGGGTTCAGTATCGGGCGAACGAATTTGTTAAACGTGCCGACAACCTCCCCATAGGCATTCAGCCGGACGGCGCCGATCTCGATGATCTCCTGTATTTTGGAGGGCGGCCGCCCTTCCCAACAGGTCGCTTCCAGGTCAAAAACTATGAAATTCAAGCTTTTGCAGTTTTTATTAACTTATTGGGGGGTCACATCATTTCCATTTCGTATTGCTTCCACCTTATCTTTCGCTCCAGCCTGTAACCTTCCAGGCGGTTGTGGTAGAAATACAACAGCTTAAAGCTCTCGCTAACGATATCCTTTTTCTTGTTAAACAGCAGGGGTTTTACCAGGTGGTAGGTTCCCAGGCGCGCCACGCCGTCCCGGATCAGTTGATCGGGCTCCCAGTGCAGTTGTTCAGAAAGCTGGATCGAACCTTCCTGTTCCATTTTAAATAACACGGCCTGCAGTTGCCTGACGGCATCCAGGAGCGCCTCCATTGGGAATACGTAATCATCGGTAGGCAACCGCAGGATGCCGTACAGGTCGAGTTTACTGTTCTGGCTCTTCAGCAGCTCAAAAGCAGCAAAGGATACCAGGTGGCTGGTGAGCACGATATTATCCCTGAAGTAGCGTTCCACGACCTTATCTCCCAGTATCTTCGTATATTCCGATTCGCGCTGCAGGTCTTTTACGATCTCACCGTTCGACAGGAAGTAATCCCTGATCTCGATGGGTTTACCGTGCATATCGAAGCTGTTACCATCCACATCGACGGGGTTGCCCAGCACGTCGAGTGGCTGGCCAAAGGAGAGAGTGATGTCGTTGCCCTGGGAAAAGAACTGCCAGGCGAATTTCAGCTGCTTGCGGACGCTGTAAAAATCATCCTTAGCGCGGATGTAGCGCTCTTTTCCTATGCGTTTGAGGTGCTGCTCGATCAGGAACTGCCCTTCCAGCACAAAATGGTAACTCAGGATCAGCGGGACGACGAATATCTTTTTCTGGCCGCCGTTCTGGAGCAGGGCACGTTGCGCTTCCAGCACTGTGCTGAGCAGGCCAAGCTTAATCTTTGTTTCCAGTGCTCCCGACCTGGAGCGCGTGCCTCCGGGAAAAAACAGGCTGTTGACTCCCCGTTGCAGGGAAAGGTTAGACATAGCCTTCAGCGTTTCCAGGTAAATGGCGTTTTTCTTGCGCCGGTCGACCCGGTAGGCTCCCAGGCGGTTCATGAAGTAAGCGGTATAGCCCGTGTTGTAGAGGTTGAGGCCGGCGCCATAGGAGAAAGAAGGCAAACCTGCAAAAGCATCCATGGCATAACCGATGAGTATGGAATCCAGGTTGCTGAAGTGGGTCGGGACAATAACGACGGTGCCCTTTTTGATCAACTGGCGCACCTCGTCCACTTTCCCCTTCACCAGCAACCTGTCCTGCAGGCGGTACTTCGACCCCCAAATGCCACGCCAGTTGCGGCTGGCGGCCGTATTCAGCAGGCGGGTAAAAAAGATCGTCAGAAAGCGGCGGGCAAAGAGGAAAGTGGGGATCTGAAAAGTACCCACGATCTCTTCTGCATAGCGGTGGATGATCATCTGAAGGATCTCTTCGTTGGTCTTGCGCGCCTCGTCTTCACTACGGTCCAGAGACTGCCCGACGAGTTTTTTCTGTATCTTTCTCCAAAACTGGCGCTCGTTGGGAGGGTCCACTTTCCAGGGCTCCTCCTTCATGCGGATGCGTTCGAGGTATATCGTTTTAGAGATAATATCGGTGAGCTCCCCCACCGGATGCTCCAGAAAGTGCTCCAGGGTGAATTCGTCGATCTCCCGGATGAAGGCCCGCCGGTCTTCACTGAGCCGGTAGATCGGCCAGTCCTCGATATCAGGGATAACGTGGGGATATACTTCCGGCTTTTTTGCCATGTTCAAAGCGTTTCGTAGTACTGTTGATTGATTTGCCCAATAAAGTGGAGGATCTCTTCCTTCCCCTCTCTTTTGACGGCTGAAGTTACGAACTGCTGCGGCAGTTCGTTCCAATATTCCAGCAGAGCAGCCCGAATACGTTCCACATTCGATTCCAGTTCTTCGGGTTTCAGGCGGTCAGTTTTGGTATATACGATAACAAATGGAACCTGTTTTTCGCCCAGCCAGTTGACAAATTCGATATCCAGTTGTTGAGGAGGTATATTGGAATCTATTAAAATGAAAGCACATTGAAGGTTGGCCCTTTTGGACAGATACCCCCTGATCATCATTTCCCACTGCTGCCTTTTTGTTTTGGAAATGCGGGCATAACCATAACCTGGCAGGTCGACGAGATACCAATCGGAATTGACCAGAAAATAATTGATCAACTGCGTTTTTCCGGGTGTATTGGACGTATGGGCTATATTCTTCCGGCCAGTGATCGAATTGATCAGGGACGATTTACCAACGTTCGAGCGCCCTATGAATGCGTATTCCGGCTTCCCGTCCCTTGGGCACTGCGATTCCGCAGGGAAGCTTCCGGCAAATGCCACCTGTTTAATATCCATACTGGGTTCCTTTGCTGAAAACAACAATAATAGCCCAAAATTGTGGTTAAAAAAAATGGAATCCCAAACATAGTGGAGTGAACTTAAATGGGGCATCTTATAATTAGAAAACATTAAACTAACTACCATGAAAAAGGGATTATTGATCATCGTCTTAGTGCTGGCCCTGGCGCCGGCTTATGCTCAACTCCGCCTCGGCCTGCGAGCAGGCCTGAGCACAACCGACCTGCAGGTAGACCCTGAAACCGTTTTTGGCCCCGGCGGCGGCGATTACCTCAAGCTGGCTGTCGATGAGGCGCACTTCGGAATACAGGCAGGCCTGGTCATTCAGGCCAACATTGGCGAGAAATTCATGCTCCAACCGGAGGTCCTGTTCAATTCCAATAAGGTGGACTACCGCGTAACGGACCTCGACGACCCCAATGCCGCGGCCATGATAAAATCTGAAAACTATCAATACCTCGATATCCCCGTACTGCTTGGATATCGGGCCGGCCCTTTCCGGCTGCACGCCGGCCCCGAAGCACATATCTATCTGAACAGTTCCTCCGGCCTTTTTGACTTCGAAGGTTACGGGCAGCGGTTTAAGGATGCGACCTACGGCTGGATCGCAGGCATTGGCCTCGACATCTGGAATTTCATGCTCGATGTCCGCTACGAAGGAAATTTCACGAAATTCGGAGACCATATCACCTTTTACGGGGAAACCTATGACCTCGGCAACCCGCCATCCCGCTGGCTGTTCTCCGTGGGCTATATGTTCGGAAAAAGGTAGGAAAAGCTGGCCGCTGAATGGCAAACATGGATCACTCTGAAAATTCGAGATGGCTTATGTTTGACATTCTAATTGCGGATTTCACCATCTTTGCCTGAACCCGGCAAAAAAAACGCACTATCATACAACCAGGCCCCAGGCAAAGGAAGTCCTTTAGAATAAAATACGGAATTCCAGCTATATGGCCTACGCCACGACCAGTATGACGGAAGCTGAACTAATTGATGCATGCCTTGCAGACGACCGCCTGGCACAAAAACTCTTGTATGACCGCTACAGCCAGGGCATGTATACGGTAGCATTTCGCATCACCTCCGACTTTGAGCTGGCCAACGACGTGCTTCAGGAAGCCTTTATCAAGGTATTCCGGGGGCTACCCGGTTTCAGGAGGGAGTCCACACTGGGCGCCTGGATCAAAGCCATTGTAGTGCGGACCGCGCTGAGTAAGCTCAGGCGCGAACACCGGTTTGAACCTCTTGACGGCAATTACCGGGACGAACCTATCGACTGGGGGCACCGGCTCGATGTAGAATACCTGGAAAAGGCCATTCAGGGCTTGCCTGAAGGGTATCGCGCCGTCTTTGTACTGATCGAAGTGGAAGGTTATTCCCACAAAGAAGTGGCTGAGATGCTTGGGATCTCCGTAGGCACTTCCAAATCTCAGCTTTTTTATGCCAAAAAAAGGCTGCGCGATTCCATCAGTAAAATCCATGGATCATGAGGAGCAATGAAGCTAACCACGAGACACTGGAGGAAGCCGTCAGGCAGTTACCTTCATACGCCCCCCCACCTGAAGTGTGGGCGAATATCGAGCAGGCGCTGGAGATTATGACGCTGGAACGCCCGCTGCATGAGGCCATTGGGCAACTGCCGGCATACCGCCCGCCGGCGCATCTTTGGGCCGCTATTGAAGCCGGGTTAGCTGCCGAACCGGCACACCGGCCAGGCAGAATGCGCGCCCTGCGATGGGCGAGCGCCGCTGCCGCAGTATTATTGTTAATGGCCTATTTCCTGAGGCCTACCCCGGATAGCCAGCTAAAACTCAGCTACATCCGAGAAACCGCTGATGCCCCGGCCCAGGGGTTATATCATAACGACTGGGATGCCGACGAGGCAAGCCTTCAGCAACTCGCCGAACAGTACTCAAAAGACCCTGTGGCCAAACAACAACCAGAATACAGCAGCATCCTTGCCGAATGGCAGGATCTCAATGACGCCAAAGCAGAGGTCGTAAGCTTCATGGAGCGTTACGGCAAAGACGGCCAGATCATCCGCCAGCTTGCGGAGATCGAACGGGAACGTTCGGCCCTGGCCCGGCAGATGGCGATCCAGATATGAAACGCCTATATCATCATCTTTATCCTTCAAGTTTTCGGAAATGAAACACTGCCTTATTTTTCTGGCAAGTGCCCTGGCATTTGCCGCTTCAGGCCCTCTGGCCGCTCAGGCCGGTAAGCTGCACGTCATTACGAAGCGGCTGGACAAATCCTTTGCCTTTAAAACAGGTTACGAGGTCAATATCGAAGGAGAAAAAGCCGAGGTCGTGATAGAAACGTGGGAAAAACCGGAAATCTCTGTCCGTATGGAGCTGATCGCCAGGCACCCCGAGAAAGCCGTTGCCGAAGCCGACCTGGAGAAAATGAAGTTCATGGCCGAGCGCGTGCGCAACAAGATCTACCTGCGCAACTACATCTCTGCCGAAGAAGGCGAGGCCAAACCACAATCCAACCTGGAAGCGCGTTACCTGATCACACTGCCCGCCGAATGCCCCGTATACCTCAAAAATTACTTCGGCATCTCCAATGTCAGCAACCTGGCCAACCGCTTTCGGTTTTTTGGAGAATTCAGCAAGATAGGCATGGAAAACGTCCAGGGGGCTATCGACCTGCGCTCGCGCTTCGGCGATATCGTGGGGCGCAGCCTGGGTGGAGAAGTATCTATCAACGCCCATCGGTCTGATATCACGCTGGAAGACATCCAGGGGCGCTATGATATCGACGCCCAGTACGGCATCATCCGCATTCTCTCCAG
Organism: Lewinellaceae bacterium; assembly: GCA_020636255.1. GTDB lineage: Bacteria > Bacteroidota > Bacteroidia > Chitinophagales > Saprospiraceae > JACJYE01. The sequence continues at coordinate 214,461 of JACJYE010000010.1, read as the reverse complement.
TGCAGGGCTGCTCGACCTCGACATCAATGCCGAAAAAAGCGACATCTACCTGTTCGACCCCAAGCTCAACGACTTCGGTTTTTTGCTCACCGCTCAGGAAGGGCAGATCAACTACCCGGGCGACCTGCGCATGAATTTCCTGTCCAATACGGAATCGCTGAAAAAAGTGGAGGTCAAGCCCAAGCAGGAATACTACCCAAGCATCACCATCACCGTGACCTTTGGCGATATCTACCTGGAGAAAGAAAAGCCGGCAAATGCCAAGTTCTGAGTACGGGTTTACACGACCCGCACCAGTTTTTCCTCCCGTTCCGTAATATATCCCAGAGCCTCCAGGGCATACCCCTGCTGTGCGGCCTCCTCCAAGAAGATAGCCTCAGCGTCCGGGCGTACGGCAACCAGCAGGCCGCCACTGGTTTGCGGGTCGCACAGCAAGAACCGCTGGCGGTCCGTCACGCTGGCCACCTTATGGCCATAGCTGGCCCAGTTGCGGTGGGTGCCGCCGGGCACGCAGCCTTCGCCGAGGTAATAATCCAGCATTTCCAGGTCCATAAAAGGCACTTTTGCCAGCTCGACAACGGCTGATGTATTACTGGCTTCGCACATTTCAGTGAGGTGGCCCAGCAGCCCGAAGCCCGTAACATCGGTCATGGCCTCGATATAGGGCAACCTGCCGAACACCTCCCCTACTTTATTGAGGTGCACCATGCTGTTGCGGGCAAGGTGCAGGTGCTCGGGCTGTATTTTGTCCTTCTTCTGCGCAGTCGTCAGAATACCCACCCCCAGGGGTTTGGTCAGGAACAGTTTACTTCCGGGATTGGCGCCGCCGTTTTTCTTGAGGTTATCCTTGTGCACGCGCCCTGTAACGGCCAGCCCGAAAATGGGCTCGGGGCTGTCGATACTGTGCCCTCCGGCCAGAGGGATGCCGGCTTCAGCACAAGCTTTACGGCCGCCTTCCACAACCAGGTTGGCCACTTCCGGCGGCAGCTTGTCGATGGGCCAGCCCAATATGGCTATGGCCACCAAAGGTGTACCGCCCATAGCATAAATATCGCTGATGGCGTTGACCGATGCGATGCGCCCGAAATCGACGGGGTCGTCGACGATGGGCATAAAAAAGTCGGTAGTACTGACGATAGCAGTGCCGTCGCCAAGGTCGTAGACAGCGGCATCATCGCGCTCATCATTGCCTACCAGCAACTGGGGGAAATGGAATTTCTCGGATTGGTACTGAAGGATCTGGTCCAGCACCTTCGGAGCGATCTTACAGCCGCAGCCCGCGCCATGGCTGTACTGTGTCAGCTTATATTCTGCAACTTGCATAAGTGTTTTTTTTCAGCGAACGCTATAAGCTCCCGCGCGGTTTTCATCGGGTCCCTGTTTTCTGATGTAATATAAAATATTCTGGAGTGGTCCCGTTTGCTAAGGGTGTGATGGTTGTATGCTTTGTCGTAATAGCGCAGGCCAATGCGTGCTGCCTCAGCATAATCGCCAGCCTCCAGCGCTTCCAGGGCGGCTTTCAGGTGTTGGCCGCCCAGGCGTTTTTCGATCTTGCCAAAAGCCGCTGCCAGTTCATCCTTGGCATATAGGGCATAAACCCCGACCAACCGGAGCACTCTGTTCTCGAAGGGCACCTGCAGGGCCAGCAAGGGGGCTTCCAGTATCCTGCCCCAAAAACCGTCGGGGATGAACACCCTGCCAATGGGCTTGCTTTCGTTTTCCAACCACACCGGCCTGTCCGGGTTGCATTGGCGAAAAGCTTCGTACAGGTCGTTTTCAAACTGCTCGACAGTCGGCTGCGGGGCCTCGCCCAAAGCACCGAATGCAGAGCCTTTGTGATGTGCCAGCCCTTCGAGGTCGACCACCTGCTCGCCAAGCTCGCGCAAAGCATGGATCACTTCCGTTTTTCCCGAACCCGTCTCCCCTCCTACCACCAGCAGCTGAGCCGGGCGTTCCGCCAGTTGTTCCAGGACGTACCTCCGGTATGTCTTGTAGCCTCCGGTCAACACCTCTACGTCCATGCCCGCCAGATCCAGCAGCCAGCCCATGCTGCTGCTGCGCTGGCCGCCGCGCCAGCAATGGGCCGTCACCTTGCCACCGGGCGCCAACCGCCGGGCTTCTTCTACGAAAAACCGCATTTGGGGGCCAACAAAGTCAAGCCCTTGTAAAAAAGCCTCGTAGGGGCCAACCTGTTTGTAAGTCGTCCCCACTGCTGCCCGTTCCTCATTGGAAAACAAAGGCAGGTTCAGCGCTCCGGGGATATGCCCCTGCTCGAACTCCGCCGGAGTACGGACGTCGAAGAGCACACCTGGCTCCTCCCGGTTTAAAAATTGTTCTATGGATATTTTGGTCGTAGCCAAAAGAAAACAGGTTTATAGATACATGCATGCCCAAGCCTCTAATTTACGCATTCCATCATTTATACATTCATGCATGCTCATTCTTTCTCCCATTCCATAACCCGGCGCACCGCTTTTTGCCAGCCTTTGTACAACCCGATGCGCTGTGCTTCATCCATGGCAGGCGAAAAGCTGGTGTCCAATTGCCACTTTTCCGCAAGTTCTTCCTGTTTCCAGAAGCCGGATGCCAGCCCTGCGAGGTAAGCGGCGCCCAAGGCCGTTGTTTCAATGATCTGCGGCCGTTCCACCTGTACGCCCAGAATATCGGCCTGGAACTGCATCAGCAGGTTGTTGGCGCAGGCGCCGCCATCCACCCGCAGTGTTTTCAGCTCCAGCCCGGCGTCCTTTTCCATGGCCTCCAGCACGTCTTTGACCTGGTAGGCAAGGGATTCCAGTGTAGCCCTGATGATGTGTGCTTTCGTCGTACCCCGAGTAAGGCCGAAAATAGCGCCGCGGGCGTACATATCCCAGTATGGGGCGCCAAGGCCGGCAAAGGCAGGCACGACGTATACGCCATCCGTGTGCGGAACTTTCAATGCGAAATATTCAGAATCGGGCGACTCATCGATGATCTTCAGGCCGTCGCGCAGCCATTGGACGGCAGCGCCGGCAATAAAAACGCTGCCTTCCAGGGCATACTGAGGGCTACCGTCGAGCCGGCAGGCAATCGTCGTGATCAGGCCTGACCGGGATACAACGGGGGCCTCTCCCGTGGCCATGAGCATAAAACAGCCGGTGCCATAGGTGTTTTTCGCCATGCCTTTGGAGACGCATGCCTGCCCGAACAAAGCCGCCTGCTGGTCGCCGGCAATGCCACAGACAGGTATCGGCTGGCCGAAAAGCGAGGCTTCCGTATGGCCATAGGCCTCACTGGATTTACGGGCCTGCGGCAACATACTCTTTGGTATGCCCAGCACTGACAGCAGGTGTTCGTCCCATTCCAGCTTTTTGATATTGAAAAGCATGGTCCGCGAAGCGTTCGTATAATCCGTAAGGTGCAAGCTGCCACCGGTGAGTTTCCAGACCAGCCAGGAGTCTACCGTGCCGAAGCAGAGTTCCCCTTTTTCAGCCTTTTCTCTGGCGCCCTGCACGTTGTCCAGTATCCATTTCACCTTGGTTCCGGAGAAATAAGCATCGGCAACCAGGCCTGTGTTTTCGCGAATATAAGGCTCCTCACCCGCTGCTTTCAGCGCATCGCAGATAGCGGCCGTACGGCGGTCCTGCCAGACGATCGCGTTGTACAGGGGGGTTCCGCTGGCCCGGTCCCACACCAGCGTCGTTTCCCGCTGGTTGGTGATGCCTATGGCGGCCACCTGCCCGGGCTGGAGCCCGTTTTTACTTATCACATCCTGAGCGACCTTAAGTTGGCTGGCCCATATTTCGGCAGGGTCGTGTTCCACCCAGCCCGGCCGCGGATAGATCTGGGTAAACTCCTGCTGTTCAACGGCTTTAATAGCTCCATCCTGATTAAAGAGGATGGCGCGGGAACTCGTTGTTCCCTGGTCGAGGGCTAAAATGTACTTTTGCATGAATATTCACAAATTAAAATAAAGGCTGAACCAAGCCTGCGTTCAAAGCATTTCATTAGTGCATTTCAAAGATAAAAATTAAACTGAAAGCCAACGCATGGAGATCCATCAGCTCAGCTTCGGAGAAGTGCCCTACCTCTCCAAGCGCGACCAGGCCTACGGCCAGGGAGCCCCTAGCCTCCGCCCTTTTTACAAATACCCTCCTATACTGGAGTCCTTTGCCGATGTGATCCAGGACAAAAGCCAACAGCCTGTCGACAGGCGGGTGCTGGTTGATGTGCTGGAGGAACAATACCAGGAACTTTCCACTTCGGAGGCCTGTCAGAACAACATCCGCGCACTAGGGCAGGAAAATACCTTTACGGTGGTGACCGCACATCAGCCCTGCCTTTTTACCGGGCCCCTGTATTACATCTACAAGGCCATTTCCGCCATCAACCTGGCGGAGCAGCTAAAAGCGCGTTATCCGCTTTACCAGTTCGTCCCCATCTTCATTACAGGCGGTGAAGACCACGATTTCGAAGAGGCCAACCACCTCCACCTTTTCGGAAAAACCATAAGCTGGCAGAACGAAGAAAGCGGGCCGGTGGGCATGATGAAAACCGACACACTAGGGCCGGTGCTGGAGGAGGTAAAAGGTGTGCTTGGGGACTCGGAAAAGGCGCAGGAGCTATACAGCATGCTCAAAGCAGCGGTAGAGCAGCACGCCCTGTATTCCGGCACCGCCCGGCATATAGCCAACGAGTTGTTCAAGGCATACGGCCTGCTGATCCTCGACATGAACCATCGAAAATTCAAGGAATTGTTCATTCCCTTCATCAAGGAGGAAATACTGGAACAACCCTCCAAGGCGCTGGTTGAAAAAACGCAGTCAAAACTGGAAGCCGCGGGCTTTTCCGGCCAGGCCTACCCCCGGGAGATCAACTTCTTCTACCTCTTGCCCGGCCAACGGGAGCGCATTGTTGAAGAGAACGGCCTGTTCCAGGTGCTGAACACCGGGCTTTCCTTTTCGCGGGAAGAACTCATCAGCCAGATCGAACAGTTTCCGGAGCGGTTCAGCCCCAATGTGGTGATGCGGCCTGTTTTTCAGGAGGCCATCCTTCCCAACCTGGCTTACATCGGCGGCGGGGGCGAGCTGGCCTACTGGCTGGAGCGCAAAAGCCAGTTCGAACACTTTGGCGTCAACTTTCCCGTGCTGGTGCGCCGCAACAGCGTGTTGTTCATCGACGGCGGCAGTGCCAAACGGATGGAAAAGCTCAATTTGAGCGTCGAAGACATTTTCCGGGATATCGAGGATCTGATCAAAGCGTACGTGCGTGAGAACACGGAAAATGAGATCAGCTTGTCGGAAGAAAAAGAAGTGCTGGAAGCCATATTCAAACGAGCGGAACAGAAAGCCGGCGAAGTAGACCCCACTTTGGTCAAGGCCTTTGCCGCTGAAAGCGCCCGGCAGATGAACAGCCTCCAGCAACTGGAAGCCAAACTGATGCGGGCTGAAAAACAACGGCACGATACTGCTATCAGCCAGATGCGGGCGTTGAAAGACAAGCTTTTTCCCGGCAACGGCCTGCAGGAACGCTACGACAATTTCATGGGCTTCTACCTGAAATACGGGCAGGACTTTTTCGGCCTGCTGAAAGCACAGCTCGACCCGATGCAGGTGGCATTTACGGTGATCGTTGACCGGTAGGTATTTAATCGTCAGTTGGCGTCAAAAAAATAGAGCAGGTCGGAGATAGTTTCCTTGAGTTCCTTGCGGTCGACGATAAAATCGAGGAAGCCGTGTTCCAGAAGGAATTCTGCGGTCTGGAAGCCCTCCGGGAGGTCGCGTTTGATCGTTTCCTTGATCACGCGGGGGCCTGCGAAGCCGATGAGGGAGCCCGGCTCGGCGAAGTTGACATCTCCCAGCATAGCGAAAGAAGCGGTCACGCCGCCGGTGGTCGGGTCGGTCAGGAAAGACAAATACGGTATGCCTGCCTTGGCCATCTGTGATAACTTGGCCGACGTCTTGGCCATTTGCATGAGCGAGAAGGCCGACTCCATCATGCGGGCGCCGCCCGATTTGGAGATCACCATGAGTGGGATGCGGTTTTCCAGGCAGTGGTCGATGGCTCTGGCTATCTTTTCCCCGACGACGGAGCCCATGGAGCCGCCGATAAACTTAAAATCCATGGCTGCAATAACGAGCGGGCGGCGGTTGACCTTGCCTTTGGCTACGGTGATGGCGTCGGTAAGGCCCGTTTTCCTCCAGGCCTCTTCCAGGCGGTCGGTATAAGGCTTCAGGTCTGTAAAGTCCAGAAAATCTTTGGATATCAGCTCTTCGTAAAGCTCTTCGTAATTGCCGTCAAAGATGAGGTCGAAATAGTCGTATGAACCGATGCGGACGTGGTAATTACAATGCGGGCATTTGTAAAAGTTTTCCTTCAGCTCCTTCATTGTAGAAGTCTCCTTGCAGTTATTACACTTATACCACAACCCCTCGGGAGCTTCTTTTTTGTTTCTGGTCGCCGTCTGGATACCGTCCTTTAATCTTTTGAACCAACCCATGAATCCTTATTTTCTAGGCAACACCCCTGGAACAGGGCGCCTGGGGTTCTTTAAGTTTCAACCCTTCCAAGGGCCACATTTCAAATGCAAGGGCCAAAATAAGGCGCGCCAGGGTGAATTTACAAAAAAGCGGCTAATAATTTCACGCGGGCGTGTTTGTCCTCCTGTTTTGACAAAGCCGCCGTTTTATCATAACCAGGGTGTTAAGCGCTTCTCTGGAGGCCGCCCTTTGGGTTCAAACAGTTGCCGAAATGTTGCATCGCTTATCAGATTTTCTCTATTTTGGGGGCTCGCAAATCCAAAGCATCCATGAAGAACCTGCCGCTCCACTGGAAGATCATCATAGGATTGATTATTGGCATCATTTATTCTATCGTTTCGAGTTCGCTGGGCTGGAATAAGTTCACACAGGACTGGATCGACCCCTTCGGCACCATATTCATCCGCCTGCTGAAATTCATCGCCGTTCCGCTCGTCCTTTTTTCCATTATCGGTGGCGTCTCCGCCCTGCCCGACCCCTCCAAGCTCGGGCGCATGGGCGCCAAGACCCTCGCCGCATATCTGACAACCACCGTTGCAGCCGTAACGATCGGCCTGTTACTGGTAAATACCCTGAAACCGGGGCATTATATTGACGAAGGGCAGCGCATCAAGAACCGGCTGAAATACGAACTGTGGGCGAACGCCAACCCGCATGGTAAGATACTGGACCACAAAGATTACCTGGCCAAACCGGAATACGCCGAACTGGCCGTCTCGGCCAAAGAGGCCATGCAGGCCGAAGAGCACAACCAAACCGTAGAAGAACGCGTACGGGCAGCCGAAGCATTTAAGGATTCCGGCCCCCTGCAGTTTTTCGTCGATTTTGTGCCCGACAATATTTTCGCCGCCCTTACCGACAGCGGCAAGATGCTGCAGGTCATCTTTTTCGGGATCTTCTTCGGGGTCACCCTCCTACTGATCCCCAAAGAGTTATCGGCCCCGGTTATCCAGGTTGTCAACGGGATCAATGAAGTTTTTCTTAAAATGGTGGAACTGGTCATGCAGGCCGCACCCTTTTTCGTCTTTGCGCTTATGGCCGGCGTGATCTCCAAAATGGCGGATACGCCGGCGGAGGTGCTCGAGATCTTCAAAGGCCTGCTCAGCTATTCGCTGGTAGTCCTGCTGGGGCTGGCCATCATGATATTCCTTTTTTACCCCGGCCTGATCACGCTGCTGGTCCGCAAGCTGAGCTACAGTGAATTCTTCCGGCGCATCAGCCCTGCGCAATTCCTGGCCTTTTCGACCAGTTCCAGCGCAGCCACCCTGCCGGTGACGATGGAATGTGTACGCGACAATCTGGGCGTTTCCCAAAATGTGACCAACTTCGTGCTGCCCATCGGCGCTACCGTGAATATGGACGGCACCAGCCTTTACCAGGCCGTAGCTGTAGTATTTCTGGCGCAGATGCACCTGGTAGACCTCACGCTGGGCCAGCAGCTGACCATCGTGCTCACAGCAACGCTGGCATCGGTGGGCTCTGCCGCCGTACCCAGCGCCGGCCTGGTCATGATGATCATCGTACTGCAATCTGTAGGCCTCAACCCGGCCTGGATCGCAATTATTTTTCCCGTAGACCGCATCCTGGACATGTGCCGCACCGTAGTAAATGTAACCGGCGATGCAACCGTTTCCAGTATCATCGCCCAATCGGAGGGAGAACTGAACCTGGACGTGCAGGCGGGCTAAGAGGTAAAATAGTGGCCACAGAGGATTTGGAACACAGTAATATATCTGTCGAAAAAGAATAATTCCATGAGTGAAAAGACTATTTTGGGTATCGGCTCCCGCGTCCGCCACCCGGCTTTCGGCGACGGGGTGGTGATCAGGCTGCACAAAGCCGCCTATGATGTCAGCTTTATGCTGTACGGCATTAAACAGGTGGGTAAGGATTACGACAAATGGGAAATCGTCGAAGCGGTGCAGGCAGAAGAAAGCGTTTCTTTCACCGAAGCGGAACGGTCGCTGATCAAGATACTGCGCGCATTCTCGGACATAACCGAAGATGTGCCGCTCGGCCAGCGCTGGCAGGGCGGGCTGATGATCCTCAAACCCGAGGATGAAAGCCTGAAACCCAAAGAGATACCTATTGAAGCGTTCTTCCACAAGATCGTCATGTTGCGCGAGCGTTTGCGCGTGCTGGAGCAGCGCATCAACAACAACGACAAGCTGGACGACGAAGAGAAGATCAACCTCCAGCAATACATCACCCGTATCTACGGAAGCCTGACGACATTCAATATGTTGTTCAGGGACAAGAGCGACTACTTTATCGGAGAGAAAAGCCGTTGACCCGAACGTTACTCAGGCAAACACCGTTTCGAAAAACCGGGGCCTTTCAAGGAACATTTTCCCGGTTTAAGCAGTAAAAAACCTCATGTACAGGCAATTCCGGAAATATTTCAGCCCTCTGGCGATCGCCCTGCTGGCAGCAGCAGGTTACAGTGGTTGCCTGGTCGTCGACAATCCCTATAGCGGCCTTCCGCCGGGCCCCTGGCGCGGCGTGCTCGAGCTTGACCCCAGGCCCGTAACGTCCAACCCTCAGGCCAAGCCCCTTCCCGGCAACGAGAGCCTCGCTTTCGAAGAGGTCACGGAAGGAGAGCTGCCTTTTAATTTTGAAGTCCGCTACGAGAATGGCCAGGATTTTTATATCGAGCTCATCAACGGCAAAGAGCGCATCCGCGTCGATGATATTACGATCGGCAGAGACCGCTCCACTGCCAAGGATACGGTAGTGATCCGCTTTCCGGCATACGACGCGTACATCAGGGCTATTTTCGAAGAAAATATCATGGAGGGCGAGTGGGTTGGGGCCTCATATCAACAAAACATTCCCTTCGTAGCCCGCCAGGGCCAGGCGCATCGTTTCACCACGCTGCGCAAAACGCCGGCCATGGATATCAGCGGGCGCTGGGAGGCCACGCTCGGCATAAGCGGCCGGCAACCTTTCAAGGCCATTGCCGAATTCAGGCAGGACGGCAACCACCTGGAAGGCACTTTCCAGGATGAAACCGGAACTTACGGCTTGCTCGAAGGCAGCGTGCAGGCCAATAAATTCTACCTCTCCCGTTTCGACGGCGCCGATGCTTTCCTGGTTGAAGGCAAGATACAGGACGACGGCAGCCTGATCGGTTCTTTCCGTTCGGGGCGGACGGAAAAGCTGTTGTGGGAAGCCCGCCGCAATACCGAATTCCAACTGCCGCTCCCCGATAAACTGACAACCATCAGGCCGGAATACGAGGGCCGGAAATTTATTGCAGGCCCCGGCGAAAAACCGCTCTTTACGCCCGATAGCCCCCAGTACAACAACAAGGCCGTTATCGTCCAGGCCATGGGAGCCTGGAGCCCCAGAAGCAGAGCGGAAACGGAATTTCTCAGCGATTACCTCAAACAACATCCCGGCGGGGAAATAGAAGTGCTGGCCCTTGCGTTTGAACGGCACGAAAACGCCGATAAAGCCAAAAAAGCAGTTCAGGCGTTTATTAAAGAGATGGCCCCGCCATACGAAGTGCGGTATGCAGGCATTGCCGATGAAGCTACAGCCAGGCACGTATTTCCGATGATCGATAGCCTGCGCGTTTATCCGACACTGTTTTTTATAGGCCGCGACGGACAGCTCAAGCGGGTATATACGGGCTTCGCCGGGCCGGAAAGCAGCAGTTTTGACGCATTCAGGCAGGAATTCGACTCATACATCAACCAACTTCTTAACGAACAACAGTAAAACCAAAAATCAACTTGAAAATTATGAGCAAGAGAAACATAGCGATGGCCTACTGCACCGATAATGAAGCTACGGTTAAAGCCATTGAACAAAGCCTCCAACCCTCCGGTTATCAGTTCCAGCTCTATCCGTGCAGCCGCGACAGCATAGGGGTTTCCCTTCCTGAACAACTGCTGGAACAGCCCAGCCCCATACTGCTATTCATCAGCGACAATTTCCTCAAATCAGCTCAGTGTATGAGCAGAGGCCTGAAATTACTGCAGGATAAAAGGCAACAAATACTGCCCGTCGTTATCGAAGGCGTAGCCAAAGACGAACAAAGCGGGGAATGGACAAAGATATCCACTGACTTCGAGCGCGTCAGCGATATTATACAGTACATCAATTACTGGCAGGACCGGTACCTGGACCTGCGCCGGCAGAAAAGGCAGATGAAGGATTTTGATGAAAATGCCTTTAATGCCCACCTCAAGATCATGCGGGAAATATCCAGCGAAGCCGGAGAGTTCCTGCGCGTGCTCAGAGGCATGAACTTCCTGCACCACGCCGAATTTGGCGCCAACGCTTACGAAAACTTTTTTAAGTTCACGAACGACCTGGCGTCCTGGCCCAGCTTTAAATCAAAGTATTCGCCCGTTGAGGCCGGCAACCTGCCGCAGCTTGAGGAAGAGGAAGAACCGCCTGCCGGCCTGTCCGAGATCCCAGGTATCTCCGCTCTGGAGGAAAGAGAAACTTCAACTCCGGCAGAAGAAGCACCTTTGACGGTAGATCTTACAGCCGATACTCCGGCAGGAGAATCCAGCCAGCCGCAGGATGCCGAAGCAGAAAACGAAGAGGCCGAAACGACTGAGCCCGCTCCGGAAAGCGAAGCGGAACAAGCCCTTCCGGAAGAAGAATTCCGAGATGCCAGCGACCTTTACCAGGCTATAAGGGAGGAAGAGGAAGAGGAAGAGGAAGAGGAAGAGGAAGAAGAGGAAGAAGAAGAGGAAGAAGAAGAAGAAGAAGAAGAAGAGGAAGAAGAAGAAGAAGAAGAAGAAGTTGTGGAGGAAGAGGAGGAAGAAGAAATGCCCGTTGGCGAGCAAGGGCCTATTCCCGATGCCGTTGAGGAGGCGCTGGCGTATTTCGGGCAGGGCCGTGTAGAAGAAGGCCTGGCGATCATGGCCCAGGCTACAGAAGAACAACCCGACAACTATTATCTGCGCTATCACTATGCGTTGATGCTCGCGCAGAAAAAGCAGGATTACAGCTCAGCCCGGCTTGAGCTGGCGCCGGTACTTAAGGCGGAAACCGAAAACGAGGATGCCCTGTTCCTGATGGGAGAGCTGGATGAGTTGCTCGGCGATTTCGCAAATGCCTACAACCACTATCAACAACTTTCCACGCTCAACCCTGAGTATCCCAATGCCTTCTACCGATTAGGCATGATCACATCCGCACATTTTAGGGACAAAAAGAAAGAGGCGGCCACCTATTTCAAGAAAGCAGCCAGGCTGGACCCGGCAAATGCCGATGCGCCCTACCATTACGCTTTGCTGCTGCTGGAGGCCTTTGACAAGCCTAAAAAGGCGATCAAATTCCTAAAGGCCACGCTGGAGACGGACCCGCACCACCCTTTTGCCAATTATGATATGGCCTTGGCCTACCATCAGATGGGAGAACGGGAAAAGGCCCGCAAAGCCTACGCCCGGGCCATAGAGGCCAACCCTGAACTGCAAACGCCGGAAAACGACCTGGCCTTCAATCCGCCTAAAGAAGCGGCTGCTTCCTCCATCCGCGCCAGTTTTGGCCTGGATACCATCGAAGCATTGAAAAACAGTATCAACCACCTGGAAGAGCTGCTGAAAGCCCGTGAAGACGAAGCCTTATTGTTAAGAGAGGAATTGGAAGAAAAGGCCGAAGAAGTGCGTGCAATAAGCGAGGCGCAGGCCGTGGTGGAAGCGGAGCAACAGCCGGCCATCGACCAGACGGTGTTCATCACGGGAGCGACTTCGGGTATCGGCAAGGCAACTGCAGAACGCTTTGCCCGCGCCGGCTACCGGGTGATCATTACCGGGCGGCGGGCCGACAGGCTGGCGGAGCTCAAAGCCCAGCTGGAAGAGGATCACGATGCTGATATCCTTGCCATAGAATTTGACGTCCGTGACGAACAGGCTGCTCACGAAGCCGTAGGGGCGCTGCACGGGAAATGGAAAGATATCGATATCCTCATCAACAACGCTGGAAAGGCCAAAGGGCTGGCTCCCATCCACGAGGGCAAGCTGGAACACTGGGAAGAGATGATCGACACCAACATCAAAGGCTTGCTCTATATGACCCGCGCCATATCTCCCATGATGGTGGCCCGGAAAAGCGGGCATATTATTAATATCTGCTCCACAGCGGGTAAGGAGGTTTACCCCAATGGCAATGTGTACTGCGCCACCAAATACGCCGTTGACGCGCTGACGAAAGGGATGCGCCTGGACCTCCACCAACACAATGTGCGCGTCAGCATGGTAAGCCCGGCACATGTGGAAGAGACCGAGTTCGCCCTCGTCCGCTTTGACGGCGACCAGGATAAGGCGCAGATATACAATGATTTCAAGCCGCTCAATTCAATGGACGTCGCGGAATCCCTGTATTTCATCGCCACTCAGCCGCCACACGTAAATATTCTCGATATCGTGTTACAGGGCACCCAACAGGCCAGTAGCCTGGTCATCGACCGCTCTGGCCGGGAGCTGTATGAAGAGGAAGAGGATTGAGGGTATTGATATAATGAACCGCAAAGGCGAGTTGCGCCTTTGCGGTTCATTTCATTAGAGCCCCTCTCCTACCGTTTTACAAACCTTCCCACCCTTACGGTTTGCCCCAGCTTCACTTTGACGGTATACATACCGGCAGGTAATTGCTTGACATTCAGCCTTTCCTGTACCCTGCCGGAGGCTTTCCCATTCCTTTTTAGCACCAGCCGCCCGTTTCCATCGAGTACAGCAAGCTGATAACCTTTTCCAGGTTCCGATAGAGAGAATTCCGCCTGTACCCAATCCGTGGCAGGAGAAGGATACAGCTTAATAAAGGAAGGAGTATGCTCAACGAGCGGAATATCGACCACCGTAGTATCCATCGGCGCTGCAAAGAGCGAATCCAGGGGGTACGACATGATAGAACGGGCAAAGGTGCCGGCAACCAGCTCGTTGCGCGCCTCATTCCACACCAGGTCGAAAGATTGCACATAAGGCATATTTGACCCGAGCCGCTGCCAGTTGGCGCCCGCATCCATAGAGCCGTAAACCCCGCCGTCGGTAGCGGCGAAGAGCACGGTATCCTGATGGCCGGGCAATATCAGCACGTCGTTGACGGCCAGGCCAGGCAGGTTGCCGGAGATATCCTCCCAGTTTTGCCCGCGGTTCTTCGATCGGTGCAGGTGGGGAATGAAATCGTTGTCTTTATACCCCGAATTCGCCACGTAAACCCAATCCGGAAAATCCGGAGACGCCTTTACGGAGGTGACGTAGCGCTCGGGCAGCCCCTGACGGATATCCACCCAGCTGTTGCCGCCGTTGTCGCTGCGCCACACGTTCGCATCGACGGTACCTGCGTACAGCAGGCCTTCGAGCTGCGGCGATTCATCAAGGGTAGTGATGACGTGGTAGCGGGCGTTCAGGACCAGCCCGTCAGACAGGTCGCTACTGATGGGCTCCCATTGAGGCATGACGCCGGAAGTACTGCGATAAACGCGATAGGTGCCGGTATAAAGCACATCGGGGTTGTGAGGGCTGATAAAGTAGGGCATATCCCAGTCTCTGCGGTCTGAGAATTGAATACCGGATGTGGCGCTTTGCCAGAAGCTCCCACCATCAGTCGACACGACGATACCTCCGTTCTGCGTTTCCGCATACATCACATTAGGCATGTCGGGCCGGAAGGCAGGCTGGAAGCCATCGCCACCGTAGAGGCGCGGCCATTCAAAATCCAGCACCGGCCCGCCGGAAGTGCCGTTATCCTGTGCCCCGCCATAATACCAGGAAGGCAAGTGCGGGTTGTACGCGATGCGATAGAACTGGGTGGCCGGGATGTTTTCGGCATCTTCCCACTCAAAGCCGCCGTCGGTACTGCGGTACAGCCCGCCGTCGGTTGCAAGAAAGATATCACCCGAAGGGGAATATACGAGGTCGTGTTTGTCGGCATGTACTTCGTAAGTAAACCAGGGCGGCCCCGATTCCTGCCAGGAGGCGCCGCCGTCCTCCGTACGCCATAGATCTACGCCTAACACGAAAAGGCCATGCTCATCGGCCGGGTTCACCCTGATCTTGGCGAAATACCATCCGAAACCGCCCAGCACATCGTCAGGAAGGCCGTTGAGCGTGTTGGGGTCCAGCAAGGGCGCCCAGCTCTCTCCGTTATTCGACGTTTTGTAGATATTATAGATATCGCTGTTAGTCCCTACGTAGAGTGCGTAGACGACGTTGGGGTTGGAAGGTGCGACGGCCAGGCCGATGCGGTTCGATTCTTCCTGCGGCAGGCCGTTATCCATCAGATCCCAGGTGTCGCCGCCATTTGCCGTTTTATACACTTTGGCCCCCGGCCCGACAATTGTGGACTCTGTATTGTTGCGGATGCGGTCCCAACCGGCGGCATACAACACATTGGGGTTGGCGGGGTTCATCACCAGGTCGATGATGCCGGCCTGGTTGCTGATGAACAACACCTGTTCCCAGTGCTGGCCGCCATCTACCGAGCGGTACAGGCCGCGGTCGTTATTGCGCTCGAAGGGAAGGCCCATCGCAGCGGCATAAACGATATTGGGGTTGACAGGGTTAACCAGCACTTTAGAGATGATGCGTTGATCTTCGAGGCCGAGATGGGCCCAGGTATCGCCGCCATCCACGCTTTTATATACGCCATTGCCTATCCCCGGGTGGCTGCTGATGTTGGGGTCGCCGGTGCCTACGTAAATAACATCCGGGTTGGTGGGGTCGAATTCGATATCGCCGATGGCCAGAAAAGGCTGGCTGTCGAAAACGGGTTCCCAATCCAGGCCGCCATTTGCCGTACGCCACACGCCGCCACGGCAAAAGCCGACAAAAACGATGTTTTCGTTCTGGGGGTTGACGGCGATAGTGTTAATCCGCGACCCTATGTTACCGGGCCCTCTGGTAACCCATTGCTCATCAAAGCCGGTAAAGTCGCGGAACGCCAGGCCGGTACGGGCCTGTTCAAGGGCCTGGGCCCAGGCCTTTACGGCAAACCCCTCGTCGGGGTAATTCCGGGCCATCCAGAAATCTTCGTCGGGCCAAAGGCCCCGGGGCCCTTTAGGTGCTGGAGATTGGCAGGCATACAGTGCAGAGAGAAGGGTAGCAAAAAAGAGAGCCTTTTTCATAGGGACATACCAGGTTTATTAACGGTCGAAGAAGTATGCTTTAATCTCGGTGGCCTGCTCCGGTTTCATCCTGCCGCTGAGGATGAGCCGGACCTCCCGCCGCCGGGGCGCGCTATCGTATCGTTGCTGTTCGATCTCCGTAAGTGGCAGCACCGGTGATACCGCCCTTGGGTTGCCGTCGTCATCCAGGCCGACAAAAGTATAATAAGCATGGTTGCAACGGCGGGCATTGCCTCCTTTGATATCGTTGGCAAAAACCTCCACGAAAATTTCCACCGAAGAACGGAACGACCGCGTCACGGTCGCTTCGAGGGTAACCACATCGCCTACGCGGATAGGTTTCTGAAAAGAAACGTGGTCGACGGAAGCCGTTACGACATGGGCCTCGCAATGCTTGCCGGCACAGATACCCGAGGCGATATCCATCCAGCGAAGCAGGTTGCCCCCCATGAGGTTTCCCATGGGGTTGGTGTCGTTAGGCATAACCATTTCGGTCATTACGGTTTTTGAATCACTGGCCTTTTTGGGCTTCAATTCCTGGCTCATGCGGTAAACTTATCGGATCATCACCCCTTTCCTGTTGAGGAACGGAATCGTAGTAAAGTGCTCTTCGGTGATGCTCCCGTTCACAAAAACATATTTCTTGTCGTACATATACTCATCATGAACAAAGCTGACCCAGTATTCGTTTGTCAGGCCAAACAATTTCACCTGGATAGGCTCGACCTGTACGACATCCAGCGGGCCTACCTTCTCAAAGAAATGGCGCAGGATGGTCGTCCGCATCTTTTCACCTTCGATCTCTCCATACCCACGGGAATTCACCAGGACATTCGTGATGGGGCCTTCTTTCAGGTTGATCAGGTAAGTATCCCATAGCTCTTCATCCAGGGCGTCGTCTTCTCTGGGGACTATGGCGATAGCGACGTCTTCTACTTTCAGGTTAGGTATATCTTTCATCATGGGTTTTACATCAGGGCTTTACCCTGTTCCTCTGAAAATTGACTAAGTAGTGTTCAAAAAACAAGTTCTCTTTTGGAGATTTTGCGATGTAGCTTGTCTTTCGGCGTTTCCAGAGCTTCCAGACTGCGCTACATCTCAAAATCGTCGAACTTATTTTTTGAGTGTTACTAAACATACTCAAAGCCAAACAAGCCTGCGAACTGCCCTTTCAGCTTTTCTTTAACTTCATCGATGGGCAGCCGGCGCCCAAGCTCCTTTTCCAGCGAAGTCACTGATTTGTCCTCATCGTCGATACCACAAGGTATGATGTGGTTAAAATGCTCCAGGTTGGTGTTGACATTAAAGGCAAAACCGTGCATGGTAACCCATCGGCTAAGGTGAACGCCTATGGCGCATATCTTGCGCAGCGGCGCTTCGCCCTTGGCTTCCAGCCAAACGCCGGTATAGCCTTTGATCCGAATACCATGCAGGCCGTATTCCGCTATCGTCAGGATGACAGCCTCTTCCAGGTACCGCACATAACGGTGAACATCGGTAAAAAAGCCGTCCAGGTCGAAGATAGGATAGCCTACGATCTGCCCGGGGCCGTGATAGGTAATATCTCCCCCACGGTTTATCTTGAAAAATTCGAAACCTTCACGGCGCAGGCCTTGTTCGTCGAGCAGCAGATTGCTCATTGAGCCGCTTTTACCCAACGTATATACAGGAGGGTGTTCGCAAAAAAGGAGGTAGTGGCGCAGGCTTTCACCGGCCTTACCCTCTTTTTCCAATATGCGGTTCTGCAGCTTTCTGTCTACCAGCTCTTTCAGCCGGCTTTCCTGGTAAGCCCAGGCGTCGCTATAGGATATCAACCCCAGGTCTTGAAATACAACTTTTTGCATTTTTTCCAAATGTGGCGCAAAGGTAAAGAATCTTGGCTAATATTTTCGGCATTCCAGATTGCCAACCAGGGCAATCGCATTTAAAAAAGTTTTCTTCATCTCCCCCTGGCACGAACGTGGGAAGGCGCTTCACTTCTGGAATGTTTGGATAATCCATGAAGAAAACCTCGCCTTGAATTGTAGCCAAAAACCCATAAGGCCGTTTGCCCCGGCTGTAGCAGCCACGTAAGCAACAGCGAAAGCCCGGTAGCCCCTCCTGGGCATCCCGGACAATCCGCCTTTAGCAGGTTTGGCGTTAAAAAACGGCCCTTACAAAGCCTTCATTTGCCAGGCCAGCAGAAAACCTGTCTGAGCCACGAAGCAGCTAAAAGAAGCCTAAAGCGGCACGAGCGCGAAGCAAAAAAAAGTGATGAACTGAACCAGATGGCGAGTTTGTTTTCTGCAGAACCCCAGGCGGGCCGTTTTAGCCAAAGCTGCGCAGGCGGCGGCTTTTTTGGTTCGTTTTTTGGCCGCCCAAAAAATGAACGAAGGAGATCGGGCAAAATCCAGGAGGCCCGATGATTAACAAAGCATAAAATCAAATGCGATTGCCCTGGATTGCCAACCAGGGCAATCGCATTTAAAAAAGTTTGTAACTAACAAGCGGGGGGTTATTTGGTATCTGTAGAACTAACCCCGAAAGCTTAGGCGGCGATCACAATCACCCCGCTCATCCCCTGCCTGTGCGAAGGCTAGTGCTGGCGGCACTAAATACCGGGATATCAAATGGACTCTTTTGCCACCATACCGCGTTGCTCGTCGCTCACATAGTCCCGCTATGCTCGCTTCTCGCGCCTTGTCTGGCCGCAAAACAGCCTCATTTTATATAACCCGTTACTTAATACCGACAGCACTAGCCGCAGCAGGCCTTCGAGGTGCAGGCCGATGGTTCGGCCGGGCCGTTCATCTTTTCCTGGGCCGGGCCTGATGGTTATACATCCGGAGAGCAGAACCCGGCGGATATGGAGGTAGCGGGTGTTTATACTCTTTTTATTACCAATGCCGATGGCTGCACCTTCTCTTACGATGTGGGCATAACCGCCTGCCCCCTGCCCACCCTGCAGCCCACCATCCACCCCGCCTGCCCGGACGACAGCGGCGGCGCTATCGGGCTGGCCATCAGCGGGGGCGCGCCGCCCTTCAGCTTTCTTTGGAGCAACGGTGCCGACAGCCAGAACCTCGCCAACCTGGAGCCCGGGCAATACACCGTAACGGTAAGCGGCGCCAATGGCTGTAGCCTGGAGCAAAGCTTCACCGTGCCGGCCAGCGCCGGCATAACGCTGGAAGCGGCCATCAGGACAGAAGTTCATCGCCTGAGCAGAAAATTCCGCTGAATTCCTTATTATTGTAAAGGCAAGCAGGCTGAGGCCTGCCAGGAACCAATCCCGTGCTGCCTTCGTTTTTATAGCGTATGAACTCAAAAAAGCTAAAGCATGATTATCGAAATATCTGACCAGATTCTGAATAAACGCTCTATCACCAGGGAGGAGATAAAGCTTGAAGTTGCCGTGGCTTTGTATGCCAGGGAGATTCTTACACTGGAACAGGCCAGTAAAATGGCAGAGTTAGACCAGCTAAAGTTTCAACAGGTTCTCGGAGAAAGGGAAATACCTATTCACTACAGCAAAAAAGATTTCGAAGAAGACTTGGAAACCCTTTCACAGCTGGGAAGGATTTAAGTGATGATCATCATCAGCGACACCTCGCCGATCACCAGCCTCCTGGCTGTGGATAGCGTTCATTTATTACAGGATTTGTATAACATAGTTGCAATCCCTGAAGGAGTGAAGCAGGAATTGCTGCGAGTAGAGTCCAGGAGGCTGGAAATAGAAAAATTATTATCAGAGGATTGGCTCCAGGTTAAGCCTTTTACTGACCAGGAATTATTCAATAAAATATCTACTGATTTAGACCAGGGTGAGTCTGAAGCAATAACCCTTGGTTTGGAGCTGCACGCTGACCTTATCCTTATTGATGAAACCAAAGGGCGGAGTGTAGCGAAAGCTTATGGCCTCAAGGTTACCGGCCTATTGGGTGTATTGATGGAAGCAAAGAGTAAAAAGTTGATCTCTTCGGTTAAGGAGTTGCTTGATGCACTTGTTGAAAAAGCCGGATTCTATGTGAAACGAGATTTGTATGATTCGGTGCTCAAAGCAGCGGATGAGTACTGAATACGCACGAAAAATTTCCCCCCATTTTCCCCGGAAAAAACTTTGCCCATTCATTCCCGGCTTTTCGTTTTCTTTACTTTTAGAGCTTGTTTGGAAGCCAGCCTTTGAGCTGCAAAGGTCAATTTTTCAGTAAAACAGATTTCAGTACTTCAGCATGCAGCAAACCAGCCTTTCTGCTGGTGCAATGGAAATCCGCTGCTTGTTATTCCGAGCGTTATGCAAGAGATGATGCCAATGTAACGGCAGTCCGGCCGGGCTGACGAAGGGAATTGGCTGCATGGCGTTAAATGGCCGAATGGCTGAACTCAGGAGCCGCCGATGCATAAATAGTTGCCCTGACGTGCTGACATTCGACGTTCGACGGAATGAATGGCTGATGCCAGACGAATGCA
Source organism: Lewinellaceae bacterium (assembly GCA_020636255.1). GTDB lineage: Bacteria > Bacteroidota > Bacteroidia > Chitinophagales > Saprospiraceae > JACJYE01. The sequence continues at coordinate 194,415 of JACJYE010000010.1, read as the reverse complement.
TACCAGACATACCAGACATACCAGACGTCCAAAACCACTAACGCATGATCAAACAACCGCTACTGCTCGCGCTCTTCTTTGCCGCCACCCTGGGCCTGGGCGCTCAGAGCTGGGAAACCGTCCGGATGGAAACCTTCGATGGGCTGGCGGCGCCCGGCGCTACGCTGGATAGCCTGCCGGATTTTGCTTACTCCACAGGCTTATATGGGCAGCCTGATAGTTCAGGTGATTGGGGCGCTCGTGGAAGTTATATCGTAGGGTCCTTCATCGCCATACGGGCCAGCCTTTCCCCGGGTTATGAGTACCGGCTGAGCCTGGAAGCGAACTCCGCCAGCCAATTTTTGCCGATGCGGTTCTATTATAACAGCATTGCTTCCTTTGCCGGAGCAGTACCTATCGGGGAAACCCAATATTTTTTCACCCAAAACCTGGATGCGCCCGGAACAACAGTAAGCAGCAGTGAATTTCCCGGCCTGGATGGAGTATATTGGCTATTGGCCGCCCGGCCCCTGTCGGGGAGCACGGGTATCGTCCATTTCGACGGCTTCGCCCTGGAACGCCGCAGCCTGGCGCCGCCTGCCTTGTACAGCTTTACAACCGATAGCCTGCAGGCCTACGCCGGTGACAGCCTGTTGGCCTGCGTACGGCCCGAAGCGCCGCCGGCACAGGCGGAAGCGGTGAGCATTAGCCTGCAGGGCGGCGCAGCGCCTCATTTCTCCGGCTTTTCATCGCCCCTTACCCTGCAGTTTGCCCAGGGCGACACTGCCGCCCGGTGTTTCACCCTGGCCCCCGCTGCCGATTCGGCAAGCATGTCCTACGCCTTCCGGATCGATACGGCCCATGCCGGCGCCAATGCGGAGCTGCAGGTGCTGGTGGAGCCCTGCCCGGGTTTTGCGGGGGCGGACCGGGAGGTTTGCGCCGGAAGCGGGACGCGGCTGGGCTGCGATGTGGAAGAGGCCCCCAGCCTGGTTTATTGTTACCGCTGGCTTCCGGAGGATGGGCTGGACGACCCCTCCCTCGCGCGGCCATGGGCAACGCCTGCGCAAACCACCGTTTATACGGTGTACGTGACGACTTCGGATGGGGCGTTACAGGGGGTGGATGAGGTGGTTGTTACAGTTGAGCATCCTGAATTGGAGATATTCGCATCTTCTAAGATTATCTGTTCAGGGAGTAGCAGCATTTTGTATCTGGAAGCATCGGCAGATACTTACGAATGGTATTACGAGGGGAGCATCCTACCTGGCGAGACTGCTTCCTCTGTTATTGTAAATGCAGGCGGCCATTATGAAGCTATGGCGATTAAAAGCAATGGCTGTACACTGACGGGAGAAATCTCATTGGGAGACAGTAACGGCCCCGATGCTATTGCAACTGTATTGTCGAATGAAGGGTTTGCCTGTATAAGCGTCGAAATAGTAGAAGACGCGCTGATGCCTGGCCCTGTAAACAGAGCTCCTTGTTCCAACTATGTGGAGGATAGAACAGATGGGCTGGGGTTTCGTTTTCCTGGCTCACCAAACATTATTTCGAACCTGGGTTGCTTGTTAGACCAATACCTGAACACCGCTAATGTGTGTGGAAACCAATTAACAGGCTTAATCACCAAGGGCGAAAACATCTGCCAGGAACCTTCTTTTTTTGAAACGAATGATACGCAATTTCTGGGAGTGGATGCAGGCTATTGGATTCATTTTATTGACCGGCCCGGCCCCGATGATTGCATGATGATAAGGGCGAATACCACTGAAGGGGTGGGAACGGAAGCGTCCTATTTTTCTGAATATGTAAACCAACTTCTTAGCCTGGTTTCAACAGATGCCGAGCTATATGGATATGCCTCAAAAGACGAACAGCTTATTGACATTATATTCAATGAAGCTTTGAGTATTTATGTGGATTCCATTCCTGTCTTGGCTGATCAGGCTGGGGTAAGTGTGGATAATTTTTTTACGAATAACTTACCATTGGACGATACCCCTTTGGCGCCTGTAGGGCCTTGTACACAGGAAGAACCATTGGTAGGGATATCGCCATCTGGCATGCCGGTTTGGGTTGAATCCGGGGCAAGAATATCCTTTGGCTCAACTTCCCAGTTTAAAGATAAAATTGACAAGGAAGCGCTTACTGCTTTTACATTGAATACACCTGGAGGGTATAAAGGCCGGTTTAGGGCAGGAGTGAAAAGCGGGTGCGAGGAATTCATAGGCTACATCAATCAACTGAACCCGAAAGAAACTTATTCGTTTGACATCCAGAATCTAGGCTCATCTCCAGTTAAGGCTAGTTTTGGGACGTTCTTTGCTCTTCCCTGCCCTTTGACTCACATTCAGGTGCTCTTTAAGAATTATGCTTTTGACCCTGCGGCCGTAGGCGCCAATGCGGTAGGAGATGGAGCCCTGGTGGCAAATTTTTCTGGAATAACGGACTACCTTGCAGAACCAGGAGAAGAAATAGCTTATGGCTTATATCTGTGTCAGTCAGAAATTTCTTTTCAATCATTCAGCGAACCTCTTAGTGTCAACCTCAAGCCTCACATCCACCCTGCTGGCTTTAGTGATGGATGGTTGTTTGCGCTGAAAAATGATTCCGGAGGCATTGATTACGTGTACGGTGTATATGAGCCAGGAAACTCAGCGCCTTCGTACTGGAGGTATAATTGTTTAGGCAATTGGATTCCATGGGATACGCCTGGCCATCCTGAAATGCTCGATTTTCTGAGCGCCCTGGCTCAGGTTATCAGTGAATACGGGCACATAACGCTTGATGTCATTGGGTTTATCCCGGCGGCCGGCGACCTTGCTGATGGGATTAATGCCATTTGGTACACTGCAGAAGAGAATTATATGGATGCTGCCATTTCGTCGGCATCCATTGGTTTTGGGTTTGTAACCACATTTCGGGCAGGCGAGTGGTTCATAGAGATTGAGAGCAACGGCAAAAAGGTGCTCAATGTTTTTAGCGTAATAAAAGTTGCCCTTGGAAACAGCGCCCCCTCTTATAAAGCTTTCTCTGCCCTAAGAGAATTAGAGCGTATGAGGGGGGCAGGCTTGTCTTCTGCCGAGGCAAGCCGATGCTGGAATTGGTTATATGGCCTGGCCAGGCATTCGGGTGATGCGGAAAATGGCAAAGCGGTATTAAAATGCTTGGATAACCCAGATGTATATAGCGTTTGGCAAAAGGCTGCTAATGAAGGCTTTTCTGATGAGGTAATGACAACTTTTTTTAGAGATATTGTTAAGGATTTTGACAATGGCGATGGGTTATTGGCATTAATGAAAAGCGAGCCTTTATCAATAAGGCATTGGAAGGCGCTATTCGACGCAGGCGTTGGACAGGATAAAAGGATTGCCCTTGAAATATTGGAATCTATGAATACGCATTTCGGGGACCATATTTTTTTAGCCAGGTTGGGTAACGGAAGCCCGGATGCAGGTAGAGCTCAGTACATAGACATAATAAAAGAGTATACCGGCCGGTGTACGACTTGTGGCAACCAAGGGTATCTGCCTTTGCCAGAGACGCCTGATATTTACCTTGACGCTATTTATAGTTATACCAATAAGTATGCTGGCAAGCCGGGCTTTCAGGCGCCCGCCTATCCCAGCCAGCCATACAGCCAGGATGGTTTTTACCATTCTATGAGGCACATGAATTCTGATGCAGTGGAGGCGGGCAAGGTAGGCCAAATCAATATGCGGTTCGAAGAAGAAGGCCTGGCGTGTGCAGGGTGTTTGTTCGACGTACGCTTTTTCCAGGTTTCTCCCGGTAGCGGTGAACTGAAATTCATCGAGTACAAAAGCTATCAGAACGCCGCTAATATACCACTGCCGCAGTTTAAGAATTATATGGGGGGGATCAATATGATATCTGAACTTAAGTATGTTTTTAACCAAGGTAAAATACCTACTTTGAGTCAGGCAAAGACAGGGATGAAGTCTGTATTTAATTCAGGGGATAACGCTATGGAAATTTGGAACATCATGTCTCCTCAATTGAAAGAGGATATTCTTGGAAGTGGTAATGCTGACAATTTTAGTTTGTTTCTCCAAAAGATAAATGACACAGAATCAAACTTGTATGACTTTGTCGATTTATTCTAATGTGGCTGCTTTATGCGTAGCGTTAATATTTGAGAGAGCACGAAAGGGCACATTGAAACAAGAAATATAGTTGTTGTTAACAAACATGAAGTTTATGATGAAAAAAAAACGAACTCTTGAAAATGTATCAAAATATGCCCTTACTAAAGAGGGCGAAGTGTTCTATCTAATTCAAAAGAAATTAGTTTTAAATGATAAATTATTTCAAGTTTTAGATGACAATTTTGGACAGCCCTATTCTGTTGGTGACTACTTGATATGGCAAAATTACCAAGGAGTATTCGAAGTTTATGATAAAAGTGGATTTTTTAGAGGAAAAAGAGAAGGATACATTAATTATCTAAATAATTATGACCAGATATATTTCTTTGACAAAAAGAAGAATACCGAAGCGATCTTTTTTGAAGACGGCATGGACAAATACCTTGATTTTGAGCAAAATGGGTATATTTTTTTTGACAAATATATAATAGTAAAAAATAAATCTGAACTCATTGCCTCTGAACTAAATAGCACTTGTTCAATTTGGCAATACACCCTGCCTAAGGAGTACAGCTGGGCCCCCTCAAGCACCAGCCAGGAAACAAGGCCGGCGACAATAGCCCAGATCGTAGGAGTTTACAAAGACACCCTATGGCTGGTAGTCATCTGCGATGACATCATGCTACTCGGCCTGGATTTACAAACTGGCCGGGAGCGTTACCACATCACTGAGCCGGTGAAATATCCCACCACCTGGAGCGAAGAAGAGCGAAAACGGAAACGGCCATTTGGCAACGGCACACAAATAGATGCGCAAAGCGGCATATTGTTCGGAGGGTTCAATCATTATTACGGAGAAGTCGAACTCGAAGCGGCAGAGCCCGCCTACCATCTTTATGACATTCAGGAGAGCACTGAGTTGCACGGATTGCGCATGAACCAGTTTGGCGCATGGGAAGGCGATAATATCTACTTCTGGGAAGGGGCGAACAACAACCGCTTTGGCATTTTCAGCCGTAAGGAAAAGGCAGTCATTTGGAGCGGCCAGATTGAGGAGGCCCAAAACACCATGCCTGCTATCCGCCAACTGGATTTTTCCGATGGAAAGTTGTACGTTCTCGACCATCACTTTACCCTCCACATTTTTGAACAGGAATTCTAAGCACTAGAAACCACATAAGCATGAAAGCATACTTTTTCACTACCGTGCTCTTGTTGTCCACCGCGTTCATTCTAAACGCAGAAGTGACAATCACCCCGCTCATCCCCTGTCTGTGCGAAGGCCAGCCGCAGCAGGCCTTCGAGGTGCAGGCCGATGGTTCGGCCGGGCCGTTCAGCTTTTCCTGGGCCGGGCCGGAGGGTTATACATCCGATGAGCAGAACCCGGCGGATATGGAGGTAGCGGGTGTTTATACCCTTTTTATTACCAATGCCTATGGCTGCACCTTCTCTTACGATGTGGGCATAACCGCCTGCCCCCTGCCCACCCTGCAGCCCACCATCCACCCCGCCTGCCCGGACGACAGCGGCGGCGCTATCGGGCTGGCCATCAGCGGGGGCGCGCCGCCCTTCAGCTTTCTTTGGAGCAACGGCGCCGACAGCCAGAACCTCGCCAACCTGGAGCCGGGGCAATACACCGTAACGGTAAGCGGCGCCAATGGCTGTAGCCTGGAGCAAAGCTTCACCGTGCCGGCCAGCGGCGAGATCCCCTTTTCCATACAGGCCCCCGTACCTCCGACTTTTTAGTCGGAGTAGATAAAGGGGGGTGCTCCAACCGGAAGGTTGGAGGTACGGGGTGGCTACGCAGGCCAAAACATTAAAAAAAATAAAATTCCACTTTTGATTATTTTTTGTCAGAAAAATATATTAACATTGTACCACGCGTTTTTTCTCATGTAAAAATTCATACTTCTAGCCTCAATATTTAACAATCGCACTAAACATGCTCTAAATGTTAATAATGCCGGGGGGGGCTGTTGCATAACAATAGAGCGCCTGGCTTTTTCAAAAAACTGCTTATGTGGCATTCAAAATGGACGAATATGCAAACAAAATGGATTGCAGGGCTGACGGCGGTGTTTTTTTGGGTTGGAGCGCCAGCCGAATCCCATGCTCATAACAGGGCAAAAAGCTGCTCCACTGAGCAGGTAAACGCCGCGCAAAATTACAGTTCCGGCAGGGACACGTTGATCCCGGGCTATGACCCCTTACCACCGCGGGTTCCCCTCAGCACCAAGCCCTACTATCCGGGCCGGGCCGTGCCATCGACTATTGATGGATATACTATTTCCGGCGGCCGCTTCGATGAATTCGACCTGGTTAACATTGTGTACCATAGTAACTCAGTTAGGGATTCTCTGGGGAACCTCATTCGCGGGAATATAGGAAGAGCCGATTTTTTCGACCTGGATAACCAGCTTTTGGGCTCCTTCGATATTCTCGCCAATAATCCATACAAGCCTGAGCAGTATTCCCACTTCCTGGCAGAGGGGTACATGGATGTGGGGCATTCCGTTGTGGACCGCAGGAAGGCGCCGGATTACGACTGGCGCAAACATGTCAGACAATACGCCACGTCTGGAAGTGTTTATGAAAACCCTCATTGCGGGACATTGTGCGTAGCGTATTACCTGCAGGCCCTGGACGAGGAGCTGACCCTCCTGGGAGTTGTGGCTACCTTTATTCTGCTGGATGAACGTGGAAATGAATTGGCCAGGCTGGAAGATGTGGAAGATGTTTTTTTTGGAGAAGGCCTGATAACCTGTGACGGCAAATACTTCTGCCTCAGATACGGCGGAGCCTTCACCGAGGAGTTCGAACGGATGTACAATGAGCACCTCCGTATTTATGACATTGCGACTAAAGAAATTATTTATGAACGGGAGTTGCCGCCTCAGATGCAATTTTCTCCGCCTGTGGAAATTCCGGGAAATTTCGTTCAAGTTAATGAAAGGTTGTATGGTTACGCCATGTTCAGAAAAGAGAATATCAATATACCTGAACACATGCTTTCCATTTACGATATTGATAACAGAGTAAGGTATTACGCCCCATACATCTCCAAAGAACATACATTGCCAATTGTCACTAAATTCACGGAGAATGGTTATGTGACGCAGAACATTAACAGCGGAGAAATAAAAGTTGTCAATTACAAAAAGGATTGGCAATCTGAAAAATTCTAACTCTATTTCCTTCCTAACAGGTGCGGTTTTATTTTTTGCTTTTCAGCGCTCGGCCCAGAGTATAGAGGTCTAGTGCCGGAGGCACTAGCTTGGCAGTGGAATCCTTTGGGGTTACCCGCTGTAGCGCATTGAATCGCGCCACAATCACTAATACCATGAAACAAATATATTTTTTAATACTGATTACCTGTATTGGCAACTTTGCATACCCACAAGACACCAATATCGTCCGATTCAGGGCGTGCAGCCAATGTAGCAATACCTGGCTTGATAATGCTCCTAATCAGGATTTTACTTATGATGCGGCAGCCGAATATCCTGCAAATTTAATTGCTGATGATTATGGCCCTCGCCAGAATGGAGCAGATATTTATGACTGGCATGGTGGTATTGATTATAACAGTGCAGCCGGAAATGCGGACATGGGCGACCTCATCCTGGCTTTGGAAAGCGGCAGGATTGGGGGCAGCTTAGGCGCCGGATACAAACGCCTGATTGTAAACGGAACGCATGATCTGGGGTATGGCCATTTTTTTACTTCGGATAGCAATCCGAATAGCGGTTGGCCTTATTTACCGTTACAGAGTGGGGGGTGCCGACTGATAAATATGAGTTCACCGAATGGTTCACAAAGGTGTATTATCCGTGTTGTTGCCGGCGATACTACGGCGATAGGGCCTGTAGGAGGTAATGTTATTTTCAACGGGAAAATTTTTGTTGTACGCGACTCCATCACAGCAGGTGAACCCATAGGCCCCACAGGCTTCTCTGGCTTATCCAATGGCGCCCATCTTCATTTATTCTCCAATCCTGATGGCTCGACTGGCACACATGATACCATCACGAAGGACCCCCTGCAATATGTTCAATATACAGCTCCGGACTACGATATCCAGATAAGAAAGGTATTGAATTACGGCAGTAACAACACCCAAACTTGGGCTGCGCCTTCCTACCCGGGAACCAACGCTTCGCCAATCGTAGTACGCCCGGTAATGTTGAATGAAGGGGCAAACTTGAACCGATACAATACTGTCAATGATATCAACCATGTTGAATTAATGGTAAGAAGGCTCCCTAATGACGATTTTCAGCTTATCCAGGGAGCCGGGCATTGGTCAGAAATCCTGATTGGAGCGAGAATCGGAGAAAACATGATGCCTTCCTACATGTATCAGGATGGCAGTGGAAGTAATGGTGGCGGCCCTCCACAGATTGGCAGCCTTTCTCGCCAGGGAATCCGCCCTTTTGCTTATGCCACTAATGGAGCCCACCCCTACGACGACTTCTACTTTCCCGATTTCATTACCCGCATCCATGCCGATGACCCTATGGATGGAGGCACTGCGCTGTTCACCAACTGCCCCGGGCATGCCCGCTATAATGACGGAAGGTACGAGATCAAGGCTGTGGCTACAGATGTGAGAGGCAATGCCCATGAATCTGAAGCAGTGGCGTTCACGCTCGACAATTTCCAGCCGTACATCGCCAGCTTCACCTTTAATGCCAATAGCGTAGCCCAGTATACCCGAAAATGGAGCTGTAGCAGTTGCGGCATCAGCCTTTCGGCCAACCCGTTTATGGAAATCAACCAATCCAGTTGGAATAACTGGTTGCTGAACCCGTCCCTGATTGTCAACGCCAGCGCCAGCGAACCCCTCGATAACCTGACCATGGATATTGTCATAGAAGGGAGCGTATTACAGGAAGATATCCCCGGGCTTGCTTTGCCCAATGGAATTGACTGGAAATTCGATATCAGCCAGTATGCAGCCCAGTTGTCAGGCAAGGTGGCGTTCATTTTTTATGGCCATGATATGAATGGCAATAGCCTTCTGGCCTTCAGCCCAGCCCAGCAAAGTTCCTGTGTAACCGTTCCGACGCGAACGGGAGCCAGCAGCTGGAATAATCCAGGCAATATCTCCACGGGCCCAGATAATATCCATGCTGTCTGCATCGACTGTGGCGGAAGAAGCCCTGATGGAGATTGCGCCGTGATTGCTCTTGTGCCTGATGAAACCATCACAATCACCCCGCTCACCCCCTGCCTGTGCGAAGGCCAGCCGCAGCAGGCCTTCGAGGTGCAGGCCGATGGTTCGGCCGGGCCGTTCATCTTTTCCTGGGCCGGGCCGGAGGGTTATACATCCGATGAGCAGAACCCGGCGGATATGGAGGTAGCGGGTGTTTATACCCTTTTTATTACCAATGCCTATGGCTGCACCTTCTCTTACGATGTGGGCATAACCGCCTGCCCCCTGCCCACCCTGCAGCCCACCATCCACCCCGCCTGCCCGGACGACAGCGGCGGCGCTATCGGGCTGGCCATCAGCGGGGGCGCGCCGCCCTTCAGCTTTCTTTGGAGCAACGGCGCTGCCAGCCAGAACCTGGCCAACCTGGCGGCGGGGCAATACACCGTAACGGTAAGCGGCGCCAATGGCTGCCGCCTGGAGCAAAGCTTCACCGTGCCGGCCAGCGGCGAGATCCCCTTTTCCATACAGGCCAGCGCCAGCCCGCCGGGCTGCGCGGGCGGCTCCGACGGCAGCATTGCCCTGCTTATCTTCCCGCCGGACGGCAGTTATACCATCAATTGGAGTACCGGCGCTACGGGCAACCCCCTCGCCGGCCTGAGCGCCGGCCTGTACGCCGCTACGGTAACGAATAGCGACGGCTGCCTGGTGGAAGCCCTCAGCGTGTCGCTCACAGAACCCAGCCCACTGCAGGCCTTCGCCACAACTTACAGCGCCACCTGCCCCCAATCGGCCGATGGGCAGGTGGTGCTTTCTGTCAGCGGGGGCGTAAACCCCTACAACTTTCTTTGGAGCAATGGCGCTACCGGGCAGGAGCTGATGGGCGTACCGCCTGGAACCTATAGCGCCACGGTTACCGACGCCAATGGCTGCACCGTACAGGCATCCGCCACGGTAGCCGCCGGCAGCGGCATAACGCTGGAAGCGGCCGTCACGCCCGCCGCCTGCGCCAATGGCCCGGACGGCGCTATCAGCCTGATCGTGAGCGGCGGCTCGGGGCAGAGCTATGCCTACGCCTGGTCGGCCCCCGGCAATCCGGGCTTTCAGTTTTCCGGCGCTTCCCCATCCGGCCTGGCCCCCGGGCTGTACTGCGCGACGGTTACGGATAATGCAGGCTGCTCGGAGAGTGGGTGCTGGGAGGTGGCCCTGGCTGATACCGAGTATCCCGTATATCCGCAAAGTAGAAGCTTGGGTAACGCCGGCCACAGGCCCGGAGATATTGATATACCGGGCAGAATGGCTGGAAACAGCAGCCGGTTGCCTGAAATATGTAAAAGATGAAAATGTACAGATAGGGCCGGAAGCTTTTCAGGCTATTCAGGATAATTCAGCCCTGAGGGTAAAAGCCTGGCTAAACACAGCTATGAGCACCCTGAGCCTGGAATTGCCAGGACAACCGTTAGTTTCTCAATCAGTGAACAATAGCACACCGACTATTTGGAACTTTGAGGTTGTGGGAGTTACATCTTCAATCATTACCGACAATTCCATATCTCAACAACTGAAGTTCAGCGGCCAGGATTTGGCGGGGAACCCCTTGATGGGGCTTGGCCCTGACACGGAGCATTGCGTGGCCCTGCCCACCCTTCAGGCAGATTGCAGCTGGGCGCCGGCCCCGGCAAGTACAGCGGATTTATCCCATGTGATCGAAAAGCCGTGCCTTGATATTGAAGTTACCACAATACCTGAATTGGGCGGAATAAAGCTGGAGATACCGGGGCTTACGCCGCCTTATGCCGGATATTCCATTATATGGTCGAGCCCGGATAACCCTGCCTTTACTGCGCTGGGGCACGCGCTTCAGGGCCTGGCCGGAGGAGCATACTGCGTGAAGGTAACCGCCCCGGATGGCTGTGTGGTGAACCGCTGCGTGTTTTTGTGCACAGGGCTGGAAAACCTGGCTATCGAAACCTTTCCGGCCTGTCCGGGGCAAAGCAACGGCAAGGCCTGCCTGAAGCTGCAAAATGGGTTTGGCTACGATGATGTACAGGCAACCTGGGCCGTTGATGGGCTGCCGGCAGGCGAAATAAGCGCCTGCCTTGACGGGCTGGCGCCAGGCGCTTACAACCTGGGCGTGAAGGTGGTATACCTGGAGTGCGGGACTGTCCTCCATTCTGAAAATATTACTATCCCCGCTTACAATACATCCGCTTTGGTGGTAACGCCATACCTGTCGGGAGCGGATTGCCCGCAAACGCCTGAAGGAGAAGGCAGGGTTTGTGCCGAAATACAGGGTGGCGTAGAACCATTTGTGTATCAGTGGCAGAATGGCCCTGCCACGAAGTGCTTTGACGGTGTGATAGCAGGCGCCCAACAACAGGTAACCGTTACAGACTTTTGCGGCGCTACCGCAACAGCCGCTTACACGGTTCCGGACGGCTATTCCCCGCTCCAGGTATTGGAAACCAGCATTGCAGATGCCATCTGTACTTCCTCCACCGGGTCGGCTATATTGTCTATCAGTGGAGGTAAAAAGCCTTATTCCATAAGCTGGCAGGGGGCGGCGGCATCCGGTGCGGCTACCTCTTATGGCAGCGTCAGCATTGCCGGACTGGCAGCCGGCCTGTATCAGGCAAATATTCAGGATGCCTGCGCCGGGGCCATAAGCGCACCCTTTGAAGTTGGGCAAAGCGAAGGCGCGCCATTTACCGTCAATGGCCAGGCTACCCATATCTGCGAGGAAGGAGGACAGGGGAGTATAGTTACTACCATCAGCAGCGACGGGAATTCCGGCCCGTTTTTTTATGCCTGGAACAACGGCGCAGATACTCCTGGAATTAACGGCCTCAGCCCGGGGGCATACACCGTTACAGTTACCAACCGCTTTGGCTGCACCGAAGAAGAAAACTTCGAAGTAGCTTTGTTTCAGCCCGATATCGTAGCCAAGTTGACGCATACCTGCGGCTCGGACGGGGAGATATCCCTCACTTTCACCGATGGGTCCGGGATAAATACAGGCAGCCCCTTCCAATTCAGCTGGAGCAATGGGGTGCAATGGCAGTCTAACATTGGCTTTTATGTGAATACCCTGGCGGGGCTTCTGCCCGGAGAATATACGGTGACGCTAACCAATAGCTGGGGTTGCCAGTATGTGCAAAGCTATGAGGTTGATGCTATACCCGGGCCGGAAATCAGCCTGGTAGATTATCAGGCGTCAACGGCTGTGCCGCCCGATTTGGGGACATTTGAACTGGAAAACGGTTTTCTGAAGATCGCTGTTCAAGGCACTCCAGCTATTCCGTCCAATGGTCAAATGGGGCAACCACTGTCCTGAACGAAGGCCTTTCCAGCGGAACCTATACAGTAACCGTCACCGACAATGCCACCGGCTGTTCGTCGGTTGCCCAATTTGATGTGCCGCTTTGCCCGGCAAATCAAGTCATAGTGAGTTGTTTGCCTAATCAGGTTGAGCCTGCTACAAATGGCAACAGCGGTTCCATTGCTATTGATGTGAGTGGGGGCATCCCTCCTTATACTTATTCCTGGGCCGGGCCGGAGGAGTTCGCCAGTACTTCTCAGGACATTTCAGGGCTCACCATACCTGGTGATTATTGTGTAACGGTATGGGATGCCTGTGGGCAACGGGCGAAGTTGTGCAGGGAAATAGTAGATGATTGTGGATATTTTGACAGGCTTGACATTTCAACATTGAATAACTGTTTAGATGGACACCGAAGCTTGTTTCGAGTTCATGGTGCTTTTATCAACCCAAGCTACTCCTCTAATTATTTATACCTCGAATGGACATCTGACGCATCAGCCTTTACAGAGCAATCGGGTTTGGGAGGGCTACAACACGATGGAACTGGAATCTGGTACCATCAGCTTATCTCTGGCCCGACTGAGATAGAAGTACCAGAGTCTGGCCGGTATTATTGCCGGGCTACTGATGAGCGAGGGTGCAGTCTTACTGCCTGGGCTGATTTTGGAATAGAAACCAGGTTTTTTGATATTGACCAACACGTGTTATCCGAAGAACTTATTGTTATTGATGGAGGCTTTATTGTAAGTAGTTGTGGGTCCATTTTCAATGGAAAAAATATCTTATCTGGTGATTTATCGGGTGGAAGCTGGAGCGACTTTTATTCGTTCTGTTTTCAAAGCGACAATCCCGATTCTCCCCCCTGCCAAGGCCCCGGAGCTATAATTATTGGCAATACGACTTACCATTTTCTGGTTCCTCCTAATAACCAGGCTTATCAAATTAACGGGTTTAATAATGAGTGTGGGTGCATATTCCCCCTTGAAATTTTTAATGAATTACCATACGTAAGGCATGGCCCCTACTTCGGGCCAATAAATGAAGTAACCAACTATCCTATTTATGCCGATTGCGAGTGCGATTCCTGGATAGACCTCGAAATTTCAGTGGATATCAATAATGGAGGGCCCGGTAACCCAACGGGGCTTAGCAAATGTAAGTATAAGCCAAATGAAGAATTTTCTATATGCTACCTTGTTGATTATACCGAATTTAATTGTAGTGCTGTTGCTACTGGATTCTGGGAAGAATGTAGCGAAAATGGCGGCTCTATGGAACAATACCAGGATTGCCCCCCTTGCCTCATTGAAAATATTGAGTCTTGCTGGTGCTATGATGAAACTAGTACCTGCATTAATGTATACTCTTCTTTCATAGATAACATCAGGACAATTCTGCATACTGACGCATGTTCCTATGAGGATGGTGTGGATCAACAATGTCAATTTGAATGCCCCAATGGCCTTGTTAGCCAGGATGCTGCTCTGAATGTTGAAACGCCTGAAATCCCCCAATTAAACGGAGCAGTTGGAAAACCTTCTTTTCAGGTTTCTGTTTCCCCTAATCCTTTCTGGCAGGAAACCCGGTTAGAAGTAGAAACCAGGGCAGCAGGCCTTTTCGAAGTAACGGTATCCGATATTTATGGAAAACGCTTTAAAAACAAAACCTGGAATTCGCGCGGGGCAAAAACCAGGTAATATTGGATTTTGGGGAAAATGCTCCCTGGGGGGTATTGCTGGTTACAGCCCGGGATAGCAAGGGCAATTTCATCACCCACAAAATTATCCGCCAAAAACCCTAAATTGCCGCCGCTCCAACAGTTGCCGGGGGCATAGTATTCCTGGCAACTATTTTTGTTTCTCAATCACACCAATATTATTCCTATTCCATGAAAAAATTTTCCCCTTGGCTTATTTTCATAATATCAGCTTGCTTTTTCCATGAGATGCTGGGGCAAACTTATATGACATCTGATTCATTTACTGTTATACCAACTTTATATAGAAATTTATATTATAATGACCTTGACTCTTGTAGCCCAGTGGACAGCTCAGTCACTACCAGGCTAATATTTACAGGCATTGCACTGCCTAACCTGGACGATGCTTACCTTTATGGAGGAACATCAGTTACTTCGGACAACTATGGATTACAGAGGTATGATCTTGGGTTTTTCCTATACCATTTGGGCGACTTTCCCCAAAACGCTGACATCCAGGCTTTGTCCTGCAACTACGAAGGCCTGGTGTTTGCCGCCGGCACAGGCTTGAGCACTTATGACCAGACAAGTTCAACGATGGCGTTCCTCGGCGATTTTCCTCCCGGAATGAGGGCAGGAGGCGACCTCACCTACCGGGAAGGGCGCTTGTACATGACCACCCGGAATAATGAATTGGTAGAGGTAGATATCGATAACCCCGCAAACAGCACGGTGCTGGCCACTTTTCCGGATAGCATCCCGCTCATACAGGGCCTGGCTACTTTCCCTTTCCGCTGCGACAGCATTGTGACTTATGCTATCGCCGGCCATCCAGACCAGGAAAAGAGCACGGTTTATCTGCTGGATTTTGAAACCTACACGCTGACGGAAATCTGCCAGTACAACCGCTTCAATTACGATGCCGCCACCTCTTCGGAATGTATGCTCCCCCCCTGCGAGTTATATGCCGACCTGGACCTGGACGACAGCTCGGGCGACAGCCTGAATAACTACACCGTTTTTACCTGCGCCAGCCCGGTGGGAGTCGCCGGCCCTGATGTGGGAACCTTTTCGCCTTTCCCCCTTGATTCCATGCGGCTTGAGCTGCTCGGCAGCCTGGACGGCGCCCTGGAATACCTTTCCTCCAGCGGGGCGCCTTCCATATCTGTTCAAGGCAACAACACGGCAAGCTTGCTGTTTATTAACCAGGGTGGCGCAACGGCGGGTAGTTTCTCGCAGGCCATTCGCAATACATTGTACTACAACGACGCTGCTGCGCCTGCCCCTGGCGCCCGGCAGGTTGCGGTAAGCTTGTATTCCTCGTTTTACAACAGCCTGCCTTCGTTGTCTACCATTGTGCTGGGCCAGGAATTGCTCGCGCTGGAAACGGATACCGCCTCCGTTCTCTGTTTTGGCGCCGAAGATGGAAGTGTAAGCCTATCCGCCAATTTTGGTACCCCCCCCTACACCTTCCTCTGGCCCGACGGCGCCGAGGCGGCCCAGCGCAGCGGCCTGGCCGCCGGCCTGTACCCCATCCTGCTTACCGACAGCGCCGGCTGCCAGAATACGGACACCTTGTATATCAGCCAGCCCGACAGCCTATGGGCCGCCATCGGTTCCGCCGCCGCTTTCGTTTGCGGCGACAACGGCACGCTCAGCGCCGCCGCCCAGGGCGGCGCCCCGCCTTACGCCTTCGCCTGGAACGGGCAGCCCGGCGGCGACACCCTCTACAACGCCGGCCCGGGGCTGTACCAGCTACAGGTAACCGACGCTAACGGCTGCGCCGCCGCCGCCAGCTACACCCTCGCCGGGGCCGACACCCTGTTCACCTTCGGCCAGGCTGCCTTTTGCCAGGGGGAGAGCTTCGCCTGGCAGGGGCAGGCCTTCAGCGCCGACACCACCCTCTGCACAGCCTATACTTCATCCCTGGGCTGCGATAGCATCCACTGCCTGAGCCTGGTGTTCCGGGACACCTCGCTGCGCGAAGAGCGCCACACCATCTGCTGGAACGAAAGCCTGAGTTGGGAGGGGCTCACCCTCTCGGCCGATACCAGCCTGTGCCGCACCTATACCGGCGCCAATGGCTGTGATTCCACCCTCTGCCTGCGGCTGGAGGTGTTGGAGCGGGCCGGCTACCTGGAGGCCGCCATCTGCGAAGGGGAACGTTATGCCTTCGGCGGGCGGCTGCTGGCCTCGCCAGGCTGGTATGCCGACACCATCAGCCTGGCGGGCGGTTGCGACAGCCTGCTGCTGCTCCAGCTGGCGGTGCGCCCCCGGCCGGCGGTTGCCATACAAGCTTCCGGCAGCCTGTGCGCTTCGCCCAGCATCACCCTGTCGGCCAGCCCCGCCGGGGCATACGCCTGGTCGACAGGGGCCGGCAGCCCGGAAATAACCGTGGGCCAGGCGGGCAGTTACAGCCTCACCGTCACCAATGCCGATGGCTGCAGTGCTGCGGATACCATCAGCCTGAGCGACACGCCCATCGAGGCGGGCTTCCGGCTGCAGCCGCCGCGCTGCCCGGGGCAGGCCAATGGCAGCATAACCATCGACAGCGCCCGCGGAGGCGTTGAGCCTTACCTCTATGCGCTGAACGGCGGCCCCTTGCAGGCTACGCCGCAATGGAATAACCTCCCTGCCGGCGCTTACACCCTGCTGGTGGAGGATGCCCAGGGCTGCCGCCGCGAATCCGCCTTCCTGCTTGAAGATCCGCCGCCCCTGCTGCTCGCCCTTCCCGCCGACACGACGCTGCGGCTGGGCGACAGCCTGCGCCTGCAGGCCCTTACCAATGCGGCGGCCCCTACCTTGTACTGGCAGCCGCCGGATTTCCTGAGCTGCGACACCTGCCTGGCGCCCGTGGCGCGCCCCCTTCGCACCACCACCTACCAGGCCTTGCTGTCCGACAGCCTGGGCTGCACGGTTGCCGATGCAGTGACGCTGTTCGTCGGGCAGCGCAGCGGCCTGTACGTCCCCAACGCCTTCTCCCCCAACGGCGACGGCCGCAACGACCGCCTGGCCGTCTACGGGGATGCCTCCGTAGAAACGGTGCTCAGCTTTCGCCTGTTCAACCGCTGGGGCGCCCTGCTGTTCGAGCGCAGCAGCTTCGCCCCCAACGACGAGAGCCTGGGCTGGGATGGCGCCGCCCGCGGGCAGCCCGCCCCGGCGGGCGCCTACGTGTACAGCCTGCGCTACCGCCGCGCCGACGGCAGGGAGGTGCAGGTGGAGGGGGAGGTGCTGTTGGTAAGGTGAGGGGCTGGCCCCCGTACCTCCGGCTTTTTAGTCGGAGTAGATAAAGGGGGGTGCTCCAACCGGAAGGTTGGAGGTACGGGATGGCTGCTCCAATCAGAAGATTGGAGGTACGGGGTGGCTGCTCCAACCAGAAGGTTGGAGGTACTGGTGGCTGCTCCAATCAGAAGATTGGAGGTACAGGGTGGCTGCTCCAACCGGAAGGTTGGAGGTGGATGGCTGCTCCAACCGGAAGGTTGGAGGCATGGTGGCTGCTCCAACCGGAAGGTTGGAGGTACGGGGTGGCTGCTCCAATCAGAAGGTTGGAGGTACGGGGTGGCTGCTCCAATCAGAAGATTGGAGGTACGGGGTGGCTGCTCCAACCGGAAGGTTGGAGGTGCGGGGTGGCTGCTCCAACCGGAAGGTTGGAGGTGCGGGGTGAATACTAAAAAAAAAGCTAAATTAGCCGAACCATCTGCCCGTTCTTACGTATCTGCCAAAGGGATCCCCTTCTTCATCCCTCTGTCAAGGCTGTTTTTCAGGATAAAAACCCGGGATTATGAAGCTCCTATGGACCATGCTCATTGTTTGTTGTTCCTATCCGGCCCTTTGGGGCCAGCCGCCGGCCCCCGATTTTACGGTGACCGACAGCCAGGGGGAAACGCACCACCTTTACGCCGATTACCTCACCCAGGGGAAAACGGTCGTGATCAAGCTCTTTTTTACCTATTGCCCACCCTGTAACGCCATGGCCCCGCTGATGGAGCCCTTTTACCAATCGTGGGGTGGTGGCACCGGCGATGTAGAGCTCATCAGCCTTAGTACAAAGGCCGACGACCTGAGCGACGACGTAGCCATGTACGAAGCCACCTACGGGCACACCTTTCCGGGTGTCGGCGCCGACGGCGGCAGCCTCAACGCATCGCTGCCCTACCGCAACGGCACCTACGGCACTTTTTTCGGAACGCCCACTTTCATCGTTATAGCCCCCGACGGTAGCGTAAATTACGATGTACGCGGCCTCAATTACCAGGCGACCCTCGATTCGCTGGATGTCGCTATTGCCGCAACAGGCGCATCACTGCCGCCTGTAAGTTATGCGGCGAGCGGCGCCGTGGCCATGAATTCGGGGGTCAACATTCCCGGCGTCGCGATCACGCTCGATGGCATGGCAAGCCCTTTGGACGTGACCGATGCGCAAGGGCATTTCGACATCTCGGCCCTGCTCACCCCCGGGGAGCAACACTATTTAACGGCCAGCCGGGACAGTAACTACCGCAACGGCGTGACCACCCACGACCTGCTGCTCATCAGCCGCCATATACTGGGAGTGGCTCAATTCACCAGCCCGTACGAAATACTGGCCAGCGATGCCAACCGCGACCTCAAGGTCACCACGCTCGACCTCATCTTCCTGCGTCGGCTGATACTGGGTATCGACCTGGAGCTGCCGGCGCAGCAGCAGTCCTGGTTCTTCGTCAACCCATCGTACCAGTTCCAGGACCCCGAGCACCCTTTCTCAGAGCTGTACAACGGCGATGCCGGCAAGATCCCATTTTCAACTGATGAACCCGGGCCGCTCAATTTTACGGCTATCAAGGTAGGCGACCCCAACAACAGCGCCGACCCCGGCAACTGAGGGCCAATTTTACATTGCGCGGGCCGTGAATAAGGAGGGAAAATATATCTTTGCAGAAAAACCGGATATGGATTTTCGCTTTACCTCGCTTTTCCTCCTCGCGCTGATCGCGGTGGCCTGCCAACCTGCTGGCAACAAAGAACAAAACGCAACGGAAGCAGCCAGTGAAACGGCCGATACCCTGCGTTACGAACAGGAAACACACCTGAAGAACGTCCATCAGCTCACCTTCGGAGGTGACAATGCCGAGGCCTACTTCAGTTATAGTAGCCAACAGCTCACCTTTCAGGCGACCAACGCCGCCTGGGGCACGGATTGTGACCAGATCTTCTACATGCCTGTTACAGGGTATACAGGTGATAAGCCGCCCATGCTGAGCACCGGCAAAGGCCGCACCACCTGCTCCTACTTTCTGCCCGGCGACACCACCATCCTTTACGCGTCTACGCATCTGGATGATGAAGCCTGCCCGGAAACACCGCCTGTCGTCGATGGAAAGTACGTCTGGCCTATATACGAATCCTTTGACATTTTCGTAGCCAGGCTCGACGGCAGCATCATCGGGCAATTGACCGACAGCCCAGGTTATGACGCGGAGGCCACGATCTCGCCCGATGGGAAAAAGATCGTTTTCACCTCCACACGCTCCGGCGACCTGGAACTGTGGACCATGGATATTGACGGCAGCAACAAAAAACAGGTCACCAACGAACTGGGATACGACGGCGGCGCCTTTTTCTCGCCGGACAGCAAGAAGCTGGTGTTCCGCGCTTCCCGCCCGAAAACGGAAGAGGAGCAGCAAACCTATAAAGGCCTGCTGGCCCAAGGGCTCGTACAGCCGACCCAAATGGAGGTATTCGTATGCAATGTTGACGGCAGCGATATGCAGCAGATCACCAGCCTGGGCAAAGCCAACTGGGCGCCCTATTTCCACCCATCTGGCGAACGGATACTATTCGCCTCCAACCACCATAGCGAAAGCGGCCGGCAATTCAACATCTTTTCCATTAAACTGGACGGCACGGGCCTGCAGCAGATCACGTATGATGCGACATTCGATGCGTTCCCTATGTTCTCGCCAGATGGGAAAAAGATCGCGTTTTCGTCGAACAGGTTTAACGGCGGCACCAGAAACACTAACGTTTTTGTGGCCGACTGGGTAGAATAGCCTTAGAGCTTGTTTGGAGGCCAGGAAGGGAAGCCCTGAGGCCCACACTTTCCGGGTTACGGTTTAAAATTACAGGCATGCGGTTAGCTTTTCCCGAAGGTTTTTTCTGGGGCACCTCTACTTCTGCTGCACAGGTAGAAACCGCCTCTGCGCATAGCTGGCGGGGAATAAAAGCCCGCGACGGGTTCGTTTTTAACCAAACCACGGCCCATGAAGCACTGCGCGAACTCGACGCCAGGTATATCCTCCGCTTCGGCAGCGTTTACCGATGCGGCGTCGATTGGGCACGCCTCCAGGCAGCGCCTTTTGCGCCCTTCGACGAAGGCGTAGTGCGGGAATACCAACAGTTCTTCGAGCTGCTGCGGGAAGGCGGTACGCGCATCCTGTTCGTCCTGCACCATTTTGCCAACCCCTTATGGTTTGAAGAGAACGGCGGCTGGTTAAACGAGGATAACCTCTCCCCTTTTGTTGACTATGCCCGGCAATGCATGGAACACTTTGGCGAATACGTATTCAACTGGAACACCTTCAACGAGCCGAACGTGTATGCTATGAATGCCTACTTTTTGGGACATTTTCCGCCATTTCGGAAAAGCTATCGCAAAGCCAACCGGGCCATAGGGCTGATGGCGCAGGCCCATAAAGTCGCCTACAGCCTGTTAAAAGCCCGTTATCCGGGTGTTCCTGTCGGCATATCGCTCAACACGGCCTATTTTAAGGGGCTGAACTGGCCTGGCGCCATACCGGCCTATCTGTCCGACTGGTGGTTCAACCGCCGGGCGGCAGGGCTGTTCCGAGATGTCGATTACTGGGGGCTAAGCTATTACGCTTTTGTGCCTTTCACGCCTTTTCCACTAACGGAAGTGGAAAGCCCCGGAGCGCTCAGAAAACGGGGGATACCTCACGACAAAATGTGGGGCTACCGGCCCGAAGGGCTGGGCATCATCCTGCGCCGGTTCTACCGGCGGTTCGGGAAGCCTATCATCATCACTGAAACCGGCATTTGCACCGACGACAGCCAGGTGCGCATACAGGCGATCCGGGACTACCTGAAAGTCGTACACCAGGCCATTCAGGACGGTATCCCCATCCTCGGATTCATCCATTGGAGTACCTGGGACAACTTCGAATGGAACCTGGGCCCCACCTACCGCTTCGGGCTGGTGCGGGTGGACCTCAAAACTATGGAACGCGAGATGACCCCTGCGGGCGAGTTTTTTTCCAGGGTGGCCCATGAGAATGGTGTTGATCTATAAAAGTATGGGCGATAATTGTTAACGTTGCCTTACGCTTTATTGCCGGGTATCCGGCCAGACCAATTGACTTTATGAAACACCTGTTACCAACTTTTTTCGTACTGATCTGCCTGAACGCCTTTGCGCAAAACGGAGCGCTTCCCGCTGCCGGGGCCAGGGGCATAGCTATGGGGCAGGCAGGCGTAGCCTTCGAAGATGTCAACAGCCTGTTCGGCAACCAGGCCGGGCTGGCCTCGCTGGAAACAGTGTCGGGCCTGGCATTTGCAGAAAGGCGTTTCCTGCTGGAAGAGTTACAGTCCTTTTCTTTCGGCGCAGCCTACCCTACCAGTTCCGGTACGTTCGGGCTCTCGCTCAACTATTTCGGTTTTGAGGCCTATAACGAACAACGCATAGGCCTTGCATACGGGCGAAGGCTTTTTAACCGCTTCGCCATAGGCGCGCAATTCCTGATGCTGAACACCCGCATCCCGGACTACGGCAATAAGGCGGCCTTTACTTTCGAACTGGGCGCATTGGCAGAGCTCACCCCCGGGCTGAACCTCGGCGTCCACATTTTCAGCCCGGCAAGAGTAGAAATAGCAGATAACGCCTACCTGCCTACCGTGTTAAAGATCGGCCTGTCCTATCTGCCCTCCGACAAGCTGAGCCTGCTGGCGGAGGTGGAGAAAGACATCGATTATGCCGCGCGCACCAAAGTAGGGGTAGAATACTATATCGCCGAGCCCCTGGCGCTGCGGCTGGGTGTGGCCACCCGCCCTACAGAGATCAGCTTTGGGCTGGGCTATCGGTTGGCCAACGGCCTGAGCCTAGATATCGCTTCACGCTACCACCAGGTATTAGGGTTCACGCCCGCTGCGGGAGTAAGCTACGGGTTTGGGCAAAAAAGGGGGGAATAAGCAGGCCCTGGCCCTGTCAGAACAGAGCCCGATAACACTAACCGGAAGCCCGAAAACATTACCAATGAACATCCTCATCGCCTCGGCGACACCATTCGAGATACAACCACTCCAGGAATACCTGGATAAGCACTATGTAAAAAGCACCCCATACCTCTATCAGCGGGGCCCTATACAGGTTTCCGTGCTCATCACCGGTGTCGGGCTACCTTTAATGGCTTACGCGATGGGCCGGGTACTGGGCGCAAAAGAAGTCCACCTGGCTATCAATGCGGGTATTGCGGGGGCTTTCAGCACCAGCCTCAGGATCGGTGATGTCGTACAGGTAGTAAGCGAGCGGTTTGCCGACCTCGGCGTACAGGAAGCCGACGGCAGCTTCACCGATGTCCACGAAATGGGCCTTATCGACGCTAATGCACCGCCTTTTTCGGCGGGCCGACTGGTAAACGAACCTTCCGATACTTCTTCCTTCCTCCCAAAAGCCCACGGCCTGAGCGTCAACCGGGTACACGGCCACCAGCCGGATATCGAGGCTATTTTGAAAAAATATCCGGATGCAGATATTGAAAGCATGGAAGGCGCAGCTTTCTTCTATGCCTGTCTGTTGGAACAAATACCATTCCTCGAGATCAGGGGGATATCCAATTTCGTCGAACCGCGCAATCGCGAAAACTGGAATATCCCCCTGGCCATCGGACGGCTGAACGAGGTGCTGATAGCGTTGGTACAATCCCTCGGAGGGTGAGCGCTTAACGCACTTTTACGACGCTTTTCACCTGCTGGAAAGCGCCCTGCTGCAAGCGGACGTAATAGTTCCCTACCGGAAAGCCCTCAGCATCCCAATCGACCAGGTGTACACCTTCGGGATACTGGCGGTTGGCCAGCGTAACCAGTAATTGCCCGGCGCCATTGAAAACCTGGATCAGCACCCTGCCCTGCCCCTCAAAACGGATCGTTGTCCGGCCCGTAAATGGGTTGGGCCATGCATCCAGCAGTGACAGCCCTGCCTGCTGGTTCCTGTCCCGGATATCCGTAGGCAGGCAGCCTGGGTTGCTCAGCAGCGGCAGGAATTGGTAATTCTCGAACAGGATGCTTTCCAGGTCTTCTTCAGGCACGCAGAACCAATCGCGTAGCAGGGTTCCGTATACCGAGCGGAAATCGTATTGCATGGGCACGTTATCCCCCGAATCGGCATTGGGTGGAATGACAGGGCTATCTCCCAACACTCCGCCGTCGGCCGGCTGGCCGAAGATGAACATCGGCGCAGCCGCGCCATGGTCGGTCCCAAAGCTGTTGTTAGCCACGATGCGGCGGCCAAATTCGGAGAAGGTCATGCCGAGCACGCGGTCTGCATGCCCGAGCAATTCAATATCCCGGACAAAAGCTGAAATGGCCTCCGACATCTGCCCCAGCAGCGCGGCGTGTTCTCCTTTTGCCGGGTTGTCGGGCACTGCCTGGTTGTCATGGGTGTCGAAACCACCCATCGTCACCAGATAGATCGGCGTTTTCAGGCCACCGGAGATCAGTCGCGCGACGATCTTCAGCTGGTCTGCCAGGTAATTCTGGTTTGGATAGGCGCCCATATTCGTGCCCAGCTCATACGCGTCTTTTACCACATCGCCATAGAGGTTCGTCTGTCGCATGATGGTGCGCACGTGGATGAGCAGGCCACCGGCAGGCGTATCCGGCGCCGGCCCTTCGTAGTTGCCGACCAGCTGGTAAAATTGCTCGGGGTTGAATATGGACATGCCCATCGAGGTGAGCGGGCCCTGGAATGCCAGCGCGAGGTTGCCGCCGATCTGCAGGGACAAAGGGTCAGGCATGCCCTCGTTGGGATAATCAGCAGGGTAATTGGCATATTCGTATTGCAGGTAGCGCCCGGCCCAGCCGGTGCTCAGCACTTCATCGGCATCGGCGCCGGTCATCCAGATATCGGACGAGCGGAAGTGGGAAAAATCCTGGTTGGGATAACCTACAGACTGGACGACCTTGATCTTGCCTTCATTGAACAGGTCGCGGATGCCCCACATCACCGGATGCAGGCCAACGTTATCATAGCCGTCGAGGGCCAGTACGTTCTGTTCGGGGATGAGGATCTGAGGCCTGGCGTTGGCCAGGTTGCCGTACTGGTCGAGCGGCACGACGGTATTCAGGCCATCGTTACCGCCATCGAGGCGCACGAGCACCAGCACCCGGCCGTGGTCATTGGCCGAATTGGCCAGCAGCTTCACCCATGAGGCTGCGCCCAACAAGTTAGAACCATAACCGGGAACAAAATGAGGCAAGGCCAGCCCTGCCGCGGAATACTTCAGGAAACTCCTTCTTTTCATGATCCGGTTTTTTTAGCAGAGCTGGTACTCCGCCTGTTGAAGAATGGTGTAAAAGAAACTTTGCAGGCGGTTGCGCACCACATCCTGGGCAGCCGGGTCATCCGGGTTAAAAGCGTAGGCCGACCAGGCGTCCGTCCAGTAATAGTCGCTCAGCTGCCCGGAAAGCAGAATGGACTTCAGCTGATCGTGAAATTCCGGCGGCGCCTCGATGCTGTACAGCCAGGCCAGGGCGGTGTCGACCAGCACATCGGGGTTGCCGGGATCAGGAAGCTGCGCCACAGCGCTCAGCACGTCGAGCCTGGCTTCAAAGCCTTCCGTAGAAATGCCGGGGCCCATTATCCAATCGATAAATTCGGCGCGGCGTGGCATGGTATTGGTCGTGATCCAGTGCTTTACGTACATCGGTAGCTGATAATAGGCCGGCCAGCCGGCAACATGGGGCGGGTCGCCAAGGTCCATGCTGAAATCTTTGCAGAAAGAAACCAGCGTTCCATTGAACTCGTAGCGGTCGGAAAGCATATCACGTGGCGGAATAGCCGTATTGAACTCCCGGAATAAGCCCGCAATAAAATCCATCGGGTTCTTGATCATCGCACCCTTGGCCAGGTAATCAAAGAAATGCTGGCTGTTGAACAAAGTATCCAGCACCGGCATGATCTCGTAATCGTTGTTGCGCAGCACCTCCGCCAAAGGGATGATCACCAGCTCTTCTGTAAGGCTATCGATCTCGTGGTGCACGAAGAACCGGTACAGTTTCCGGCAAATGAACAGCGCGCTTTCGTTATTGGCAAAGATCATATCCAGCAGCTCATCGAGCTCGAGCGCACCGTCATCTCCTTCCCTGCCCGTTATCAGGGTGTTGCCGTAAAAAGCAGAGAATTGTTTGTCGTCCGTGTCGTGAGCCGAAGGCTGGAAATACACCTCATCCGTGTCGTAATCGACGCGCCAGCCCGTGAGCACGCGGGCCGCCGCCTGCACATCCTCTTCCGTATATGCCGAGTCGGGCCCCAGCCCGATGCAGAACAGCTCCTGAAGCTCGCGGCCGTAGTTCTCGTCGGGCGCGCCGGCGTCATTATACTGGCCGTTGAGGTAGTGCAGCATAGCCGGGTCGAGGGTGATGGCGCGGATCAGGGCCCTGACGTTGCCTTGCGCATGGAGGCGCAGCGTTTCCAGGTAGCGGTAATTCCACCGCCCGGAAAAAACAGCCGTAAATTCCACGGGGATGTGGTTGTGCCAGAACAGCAGCATCTTCTCCTGAAGCGAAAGGCTCTGTTCTACCATGTTCCCAAGCCACCAGCTCTTCAGGGAAGCAATCCTGCGGCCTTCGATGAAATCGATCTTTGGAGCATCCGTCCAGGGTTCTCCAAAGGGTACATCGGGGTCTGTAAAACCTTCGTCGTTGTAGTCGTTGACGGGTACCGGAGGCGGCTCGGCAGGCGGCGTAAGCAGGTAGCCAACGGCCTCGGGCTGCGACATCTGTTGGAAAAACTGGATATCTTCCCATTTTGCCCCAAACATCAAACGCCGAAGCAGGTGCGAAACCTGAGAAAGCTCCCAGGGGCCCTGGTAGGGTTCGAGCCCGGAATCGACGGGCGCCAATGGGGAAAATCGAACAGCTCTGGGCGAAGCTGGAATGGGTGGGGCTTTGGGCGCAAGCCCCAAGAGGGTTCTTCTGTCCATAGTTTAAAGGATTATGACAATGTCAGTAATACACATTCAGCCCCATTTCGCCATCCGCGCTGGAGGCAAAGGGAGGGGTATCAAAGGCTTTCACCTCAGTTTAGGGGTATACTTATGCTTATTGCGGCAGCAGAAGTGCAGGGTAGAGATGGCTGTGCATAGAAGTGAAGGGAATAGAGGCTGCCGGCCTTGGGTGGAGTTTAGTTAGGTATTGAACGAAACTGTATATGAAAAAATTATTTCTGAGACAGTAATTTCTTGTCTGGCTAAATAACGGGCAGGCGAATCATCTTACCGCACCTTGATGACTGTTTTTACCTGCTGGAAAGCGCCCAATTGAATCCGGATATAGTAATTGCCGGAAGGCAGGCCTGTTGCATCCCAATCCAACCGGTGTTCGCCTTTGGGAAAATATCGATTGGCCAGGGTAGCGGCCAACTTACCCGAACCGTTAAATACCTGCAGCAACACCCTGCCCTGCCCGGAAAAGCTCACCGTCGTTTTTTCCGTAAAAGGATTTGGCCAGGCGGCCAGCAATTGCAGGCCGGCTGACTGATGTCGCTCGCGGGATGCCGTAGGGATACAATCCATCACGTCCAGAATGGGCAGGGCCTGAAAATCGCTGAACAGGATACTCTCAATATCAGACTCCGGCACGCAGAACCAATCCTTAAGCATAGTTGCATATACCGAGCGGAAGTCGTACTGCATCGGCAGGTTATCCCCTCCAAAAACTTCTGAGGGAATATAGGGGTTATCCCCGAGTACGCCGCCACTGACATTTTGCCCGAATACAAATAAAGGAGCAGCAGCGCCGTGGTCGGTTCCATTGCTGTTATTAGCAATAATTCTGCGCCCGAACTCGGAGAAAGTCATGCCAAGTACCCGATCCGCATGCCCAAGCTGGTCGATATCCCTTTGAAAAGCAGAAATAGCATCGGAGAGTTGACGCAGGAGATTAGCGTGCTGTCCCTGGCTGTGGCCAGAGCTGTCCACCTGGTTGTCGTGGGTATCGAAACCGCTGATAGAGACCAGATAAAGCGGGGTTTTCAGGCCACCGGAGATCAACCGGGCCACGATGCGCAATTGTTCGGCCAGCTCGTTATTATCGGGATAATAGGCCAGGTTGGCCCCAGCTTCATAAGCTTCTGTAACCACATCTCCATAGAGGTTACTTTGCCGCGCTACGGTACGGATATAGGCCAGCTGTTCGCCGGCAGGAGTATTTGGCACTGGGGCATCAATGCCCGAAATCAGCTCGTAGAACGCGGCCGGGTCAAACACCGACATACCCATTGTGGATATTGGCCCCTGTACCGTAAGCGAAAGGGTTGCTCCGATCTCCAGGGCTAAGGGGTCCGGCATTTCATCGTTGGGGTATTCCGCCGGGAAATTGGGGTATTCATAATGCAGATATCGGCCGGCCCATCCGGTACTCAGCACCTCATCGGCATCGGCGCCGGTCATCCAGATATCGGACGAGCGGAAGTGAGAATAATCCTGATTGGGATAACCGACCGATTGAATGATCTTAAGCTTTTCCTGCTGGAACAGGCTCTGCAGGCCCGCCATAGCCGGGTGAAGGCCCAGGCTGTCATAGCCGCTCAGCGGGAGGATCTCGCTTTCAGGAAGAATAACCTGGGGCCGAGCCTCCGCGAGTTTTTCATATTGGTCGATCGGGACGACGGTATTCAGGCCGTCATTGCCTCCGTCGAGGCGCACGAGCACCAGCACCCGATCGTGCAGGTTGGCCGTAGTTTTCAATATCCGTGCCCAGGGCGAAACATTGAACAGCCCGGAGCCGAAGCCGGGCATGAAATGAGGCAGCGCCGCCAGGCCTGCCATGCTTGTATTGCGGAGAAAGTCTCTTCTTTTCATGGCTTTGGCTTTTAGCAGAGCTGATATTCAGACTGGTGAATAAGCGTATAGAAAAAATTCATCAGCCGGCTACGCACTACTTCCGCAGCCATGGTATCGGAAGGGTCAGCAGCGTACGACAGCCACGCATCCGTCCAGTAATGATCGCTGATTTGCCCCGATAACAGAATTGCTTTTAGCTGCAGGCGGAAAGCCGCCGGGGCCTCAATACCGTACAACCAGGCAAGTATTGTATCGATCAGGGCATTGGGGTCAGAGGGGTTGGGCAATTGTGCCACCGTCTCCAGGATGTTGAGCTGGGAAGTGAAGTCGCCGGTAGACAGGCCCGACCATAGTATCCAATCCGTGAACTTTGCTCTTGCAGGAAGCGTGTTGGTATTGATCCAGGACTTATCATAAGCCGGCAACTGGTGGTAGGCCGGCCAACCGGCAACATTGGGAGGGTCGCCGAGATTTTGGCCGAACAAATAACCCAAAGCCCAGACGACGGTAGTATTGTGTTCGTAGCGGCCAGCCAGCATGGAGCGAGGCGGGATCGGGGTATTGAACTCCCGGTAAAGGGCGCCCAGAAAATCTACAGGGCTTTTGATCACTGCGCCCAGGGTGAGAAAATCAAAAAAATGCTGGCTATTGAACAAGGTTTCAAGCACCGGCCGGATCTCGTAATCATTGCTTCGGAAAATATCCGCCAGAGGCTGAATGATATTCTCTTCGGTAAGATCATCGATCTCATGATAGACGAAAAAACGGTAAATTTTTCGGCATAGGAATAAGGCACACTCATTGTTGGCAAAGATCATATCCAGAAGCTCATCCAGCTCTTCTGCGCCCTCCTGCCCTTGACGCCCCGGTATCATTGCGTTGTCATAAAAAGCAGAAAACTGTTTGTCGGAGGTGTCGTGGGCCCAGGGTTCAAAATTGGCAAGGCCCGTTTCGTCATTAACCCTCCACCCGGTAAGGATGCGGGCAGCAGCCTGCACGTCACTTTCGGTGTAGGTAGAATTCGGGCCCTTTCCAATACAAAACAGCTCCTGCAGTTCCCGCGCGTAGTTTTCATCGGGCGCTCCGGCCGCATTATACTGGCCGCTGAGATAGTGCAGCATGGCGGGGTCGATCGTAATGGCCCGCACCAGGGATCTGAAGTTGCCGGTAGCGTGCTCACGCAAGGTGTTGAGATAAATGTAATCCCACTGGCCAAAAGAAACACCATAGAACGCTACAGGCAGGTGGTTGTGCCAGAAGACGATCATCTTTTCCCCTATTGAGCGGCCCTGTTCAATGATATTACCCACCCACCAGCCTTTTAACGACCATATACGGACCCCTTCCGCCTCGCTATTATAAGGTGCGCCAGCCCAGGGTTCTCCGAACGGCACGTCGGGGTCCGTAAAGTCTTCGCTATTGTAATCGTTGACGGGTTCCGGAGGCGGTGGCACATTATTCGATAAAAGGTGGCCAACCGTTTCTGCCAGGCCCAATGACTGGAAAAACTGGACGTCTTCCCATTTAGCGCCAAACATCAGGCGCCGCAGCAGGTGGGAAACCTCCGGAACGCCCCAGGGCCCCTGATAAGGTTCTAGCCCCGAATCTACTACGGCTTTCTCTACTGGAGTCAACAAGGTAGTTTGCGCTTCCAAAGGTTTCGGAGCGGTAGAAAAGCGGAATGGTGTTCTGAGGTTCATAAATCAGTGCTGTTCAATTCTTGAAGAGGCCGAGCGCATAACTAAAAGTGTCCTAATCTTCCTGAAAGATATTAAGAATTTACTTTCGATCGCAACCCCATACCTGTATATTTGTCGCTTTCAAAACGAAAATTCCCTATGGTTATGGAACCGGAATGGTACAAGGATTGGTTTGACTCGCCCTTTTATCACATCCTTTACAAGTACCGGGACGAATCTGAGGCAGAAGGGTTTATCGACAAGCTGCTGGAAAGCCTGCAACCAAAGCCGGGGGCAAGAGTTATGGACCTGGCCTGTGGTAAAGGGCGGTATTCGAGGCACCTGGCCAGCAAGGGCTTTGATGTCACCGGGCTCGACCTTTCCGAACAGAGCATCAGGTATGCCAGGCAGTTCGAACAGGACAACCTGTCCTTTTTTACGCACGACATGCGGCTGCCCTTCCGCGTCAATTATTTCGATTACGTTTTCAATTTTTTCACCAGTTTCGGGTATTTCGAAGTGGAGCAGGACGACATCCGAACGCTGAAGAGCGTTGCGCTCAGCCTACGGCCCGACGGCCTGTTCGTTCTCGATTTTTTCAATTCCAATTATGTCGCAAACAACCTTACCGGCAGCGAAACCAAAATGATCGACGGCATCGCTTTTCAAATACGCAAAAGCATCAAAGGCTTGTATGTATATAAAACCATCAATTTCGAGGCCAAAGGCCGGCAATGGTCTTATGAGGAGAAGGTCAGGCTGTTCACCCTGCCCGATTTTGAGCGCTTATTTCAGGCAGCAGGCTTAAAGCTCACCAGGGCATACGGCGACTATCAGCTCAACCCTTTTGACGAAAACGAAAGCCCGCGCCTGATCATGCTGGCAAAACAGACGAGATGATGATCGGCCATATCCTTCAGCTTGACCAACAGCTTTTCCATTTGCTCAACGGGGAATGGCACAATGCATTTTTTGACGCTATCATGCCTTACTGGCGGGATAAGGAAACCTGGTTTCCGCTGTACGCCCTGTTCGGCATTTTCCTGGCCTACCGCTACCGGCTGAGGGGGCTGTACTTCATCCTGGCCGTCGTGCTGACAGTAGGGCTGGCCGACCTGGCCAGCAGCCAGGGTTTCAAAAAACACGTCAGGCGCCTGCGCCCCTGCCAGGACACAGAGATCCAGGCCGGGGCCCGCCTGCTGGTTGGCTGTGGCAGGAGTTACAGTTTCACTTCTTCTCATGCTGCCAACCACTTCGCAATGGCCGCTTTTATCGCCCTGACCCTGGGGCGGATATACCGGCGCATCCGCTGGCCGCTGTTCCTCTGGGCTGCGAGCATTGCTTACGGGCAGGTATACGTCGGCGTGCATTACCCCCTCGACGTCATTGCCGGGGGGCTGTTAGGGGTACTGATTGGTATTGTTGTGGCAAAAGTTTACCTTCGCGTGAAAGCGGTGCAACTGGAGGCGGTAGCATAAGCCGGAGCGTAAGATAACCGCAAGAAAAGGCTCAAAATAGATGGCATTCTGGGAATACGCCTTATTGTTCTTATCCGTACTGGGAGGCGGCGCCCTGGCCCTGCCGTTCCAAAACCGTGCACAGCCAGTAATGCGGCTGTTGTTGTCTTTCAGCGGCGCTTATTTGCTGGGCATAACCGTAGTACACCTCATGCCTGGCGCCTTTTCGGTTGCCGGTTCGAGCCCTAGCCTCTGGATACTCGGCGGCTTTTTCGTCCAGTTGCTGCTGGAGCAATTATCGAGGGGGGTGGAACACGGGCATGTCCACATCCATGACAAAGGGCCCAAAAGCCTGGCCATACAGGTCATGGCAGGGCTTTCGCTTCACGCCTTCCTCGAGGGCCTGCCGCTGAGCCATTACGATGCGTTCCACATGGCGCAACACGGGCATGAACACGGGCACTACCACCTGCTGATCGGCATCGTGCTGCACAAGCTGCCAGCTGCTTTCGCATTGGTATCGCTGCTGCTGCTGTCCCACTTCCAAAAGAAGTGGGTGATAACCTGCCTTGCGGTATTCTCCGCGATGTCGCCCCTGGGCGCCTTTTCATCGAGTTTCCTGGTATTGAACCAGGCAGCCGTGGCCAACCTGCTGGGTTTCGTCATCGGCTCTTTTCTCCATATTTCCACTACTATACTTTTTGAGGCCGACGACAGCCGCCAGCACCACGTTTCCTGGGCCAAGCTGGGCGTCATCGTACTAGGCATCGCGCTGGCGCTGGCCGCTGATATGGCATAGAAGAGCGCGCCACGTATCGCCACCGGCTGTTTTCAAACCTAAAACACCACTCAAAAACAGTAACGAACAAGGATAAAAGCAGACAATATTTTTCTGTTAACTCGGGGTTAATTGTACCCAAAAATCACTATTTTGCCCGGGCGAACAGAATATATTTTCCGAACCAGACAGGCAATTAGCATGAAATTCGCAAGCAGGCTACTTATACTTAATTTTATTCTAACTCTTACCCTATTGCAAAGCACACAAGCTCAAACGGTTATCCGGGGGGAGGTTTTAGATAAAGGATATGGCGAAGCATTGATCGGGGCCAGTGTCATCGTTAAAGGCACGACAGAAGGCACCGTAACGGATTACGACGGCGTATTCGAGATCCGCACAAGGGAAACACTCCCCGTAACCCTGGTCATCTCCTATGTCGGTTACTCCATAAGTGAAATGGTGGTGGACAAGGCCGACGACTACATCAAGGCCCGGCTCGAGGAAGAGTCGATCACGACTGATGTCGTGGAAGTGCGCGGCCAGCGTATCTCCGAAAAGCAAAAAGCATCTCCACTTACCGTCGAATCCCTCGACGTTCTGGCCATCAAAGAAACACCGGCCAGCAACTTTTACGACGGGCTGGGCACCCTTAAGGGCGTTGACCTGACCGCCGCAAGCCTGGGGTTCAAGATCATCAATACCCGTGGATTCAACAGCACCAGCCCGGTGCGTTCCCTTCAGATCATCGACGGCGTAGACAACCAGGCGCCGGGCCTGAACTTTTCCCTTGGCAACTTCCTTGGCGCTCCCGAACTCGACGTCATGAAAGTAGATATTATTCAGGGTGCAAGTTCTTCCTTCTATGGCCCCAATGCTTTCAACGGAGTGATCAGCATGGAGACAAAAAACCCCTTCTATACCGAAGGGCTTTCCGCACAGGTCAAAGCCGGGGAGCGCAACCTGCTCAATCCGGAAGTCCGCTGGGCAGACAGCTTCAAGAACAAGGACGGGTTCAAGAACGTGGCGTACAAATTCACCCTTTCTTACCTGCGGGCTGACGACTGGGAAGCCGAAAACGATGCCGCTGTAGACGGGACATCCACGCCCCAAGGCAACCCCGGAGGCTGGGATGCTGTGAATACCTACGGCGACGAATACATTCTCTTTGGTGATTTTACCCAAAACACCACCAACTCATTTAACGATGCGGCCGGCCTGCTCACTGTTCACCGCCCGGGATATAGAGAAGTCGACCTGGTGGACTACGACACGCGCAACTTGAAGGCCTCCGCCTCGGTATATTTCCGCACCAAGCCGGAGCTCGATTCAGAATCCCCTGAACTGATCATCGGCGCAAGCTACGGAGCCGGGACTACTGTATATCAAGGCGACAACCGCTTCAGCCTGAGGAACATCACTTTTTTCCAGCCGAAAGTCGAATTCCGGAAACGGGATAATTTCTTTATCAGGGCCTATATGTCCAAAGAAGATGCCGGTGACAGTTACGACCCCTACTTCACTGCACTGAGGCTGGAGGAGCGGGCCCAGACGGACGGCAGCTATTTTAACCGTTACAAGAAGTGGTGGGAAGACAATGGTATTGCCGATTCTATGGTGATGATGGGTTACCCCGAGGAAAAGATCATTTTTGACCCTACCACTGGCATGGTTACAATAGAGTTCGACGACCAGAAGGCTCAACAGTGGCTGGCTGACAAC
The DNA here is from genome assembly GCA_020636255.1 of Lewinellaceae bacterium. Classification (GTDB taxonomy): domain Bacteria; phylum Bacteroidota; class Bacteroidia; order Chitinophagales; family Saprospiraceae; genus JACJYE01. The sequence continues at coordinate 160,470 of JACJYE010000010.1, read as the reverse complement.
CAAGGTTTCCTCAACAATGCCCATCAGCGGGCCCGCGACTTTGTTAACGCCCCCAATGAAGCCACCGGCCTGCCCGGGCGGTATGTGCCGGGCACGCCTCTGTTTCAGGAGGTGTTCGATGAGATCACCTCCAGGTATAATAACGACGAAGGGGGCACCCGTTTCTACGACAAGTCCTCCCTGTACCACGTCCATGGCGAAAAACGCTTTCAACCGGAATTTGCGGAGATTATCCTGGGTGGCAATATGCGTTATTACACTCCTGATTCGCGAGGGACCATTTTTTACGACTCCGCCGGGATTAAGATCACCAACTTCGAATACGGCATATACGGTGGTGTCAACAAAACCGTTGCCGACGGTAAATTCCGGGGCAACCTCACGCTGCGGATGGACAAAAACGAAAACTTCGGCTATGTTTTCACCCCGGCAGCATCTGTCGTGTGGAAGCCCAGGCCAAACCATTATCTACGAGTGAGTTACTCTTCCGGCGTGCGCAACCCTACCCTTTCCGACCAGTACCTTTCCCTCAATGTAGGCCCGGCCATTCTGGCCGGCAACCTCAACGGAGCTGACAGCGTCATCACCCTGGAATCCTTCCAGAATTACCTCAGCGGTTTTTTGCAGCGCCGGCTCCTGGAATATTACGATATCGACCCTATCCGTCCTGAAAAAGTGCAAACGGTGGAAGGCGGGTACCGCGCTACCCTGTTCAATAGCTTATTTGTAGATGCTGGCTATTACTATAATGTATACCGGGACTTTATCGGATACAATATTGCCATTATGGCCGAATTCGACGGGCCAACCGCTTTCTTACCCGACGATGTCCAGGTGTTCCGCTTCGCCTCCAACGCACGGGACCGGGTCACTACGCAAGGCTTTTCGATAGGGCTGAACTACTACTTTGCCAATTACTTCTCCCTGGCCGGGAATTATTCCTATAATGCAATCGTCTCTAAGTCTGATGACCCGATCATTCCGGCATTTAACACGCCAAAACACAAGTATAACATTGGGGTTTCGGGCAGGGATATTCAAATGGGCAGGTTAAAGAACTGGGGTTTCAACCTGAACTACAAATGGGTAGAAGGGTTCCTGTTCGAAGGCTCGCCCCAGTTTACCGGCTTCATTCCCTCTTATGGGATGCTGGACGGGCAGCTCAATTACAGCATACCCAAGATCCATACTACCTTCAAGGTAGGCGCCACCAACCTTCTGGACAACAGGGTTTACCAAACTTATGGCGGCCCGCTTATCGGGCGCCTGGCTTATATCTCTTTTTTGTATGAACACTAACTTATTTCAGCAACTTAACACTAAATGTTTCCTATGAAGAAGCTTAACTTTTTACTTCTAACTTTAACCCTATCATTGGCTGCTTCGTCAATGAAGGCTCAGGGGCCTTATCTGGAAGCGCTGTATGATGTACAGGTGACCTCAAATCAGATCTATGGGGTCAACGCCACTATCCTGCCTGTGCTTTTTCAGCTGTCAGCAGAAGCCTTACCTCAGCCCCTGGTGATGGACATTTACGAACCTGTAGGTGACAACAATGATGCTCGTCCGGTAATGCTGGTGTTCCACACTGGCAACTTCCTGCCTTTCCCGCAAAACAACGGGACAGGGGGGACAAAAACGGATTCCACCATCGTGGAATTATGCACCCGCCTGGCTCAAAGGGGCTACGTTGCCGCATCTGTAGACTACCGCCTGGGCTGGAACCCGGTTGACCCTTCTCAGGACATCCGCAAGTTCTTCCTGATCAACGCTGCTTACCGTGGCCTTCAGGACGCCCGCACTGCCGTGCGCTATATGCGCAAACTTGCCGTCGATGGAAACAACCCCTACAACATTGACCCCGATAAGATTGGCGTCTGGGGCGTAGGCACCGGCGGCTATATTGCTGCAGTCATCGCTACGCTTGATGAGTACCAGGAAGTGGTCATTCCCAAATTCCTCATCAACCTGGGTGCCGGAACAGTACCCATGGTAATAGAGCCGGTGAATGGCAATATCTGGGGCACATCCGTAGGCATTGTGCCTCCGGGTTATCCTGTTCTTCCTGCGGGTGACACCCTCTGCTATCCCAACCACGTCACTTATGCTGATGGATCTCCTATCTCTTCCGATGTTAGTATGGTCGTAAATAATGGAGGCGCCCTGGGCGATATCAGCTGGATTGATGAAAACACGATCCCCTGGGTTTCTTATCACGTGCCTACCGATCCTTTCGCACCCTATACTAATGGCGTTCTGACCGTTCCCGGCACGGGTGACCCTGCCGACCCTTCTGATGATTTTGCTGTAGTGGATGTGTCGGGTTCCTATGATGTGCAAGCACGGTTGCATGAATTGGGTATTAACGATATTTTCAACAGCATACCCGCCTGGGCGCCTGAAGATTACAGCGAGGTAGCGGACAGCCGCAACAATGGCTACAACGGCTTATTCCCTTTCCCGTTTGATGGCGGGCCAACCGGAGAGCAACCCTGGGACTATTACGCTGAGGATAATCCCAATATTCCGCCGAACCCTCCGCCAAACCCGGAGCGGGCTAAGATATACTGGGATACGATCATGGCCTATGTCGGGCCCCGGGCTTGCATAGCCATGAACCTGGGCTGTAACTTCACCAATACCAAAACACTGGATGCCGCTACCTTCAACCTGAAGCTGGCGCCCAACCCCGCAACCGATGCAGTGGTGGTTAGCGCCGATGCGGAACACCCCATGCGTTCTATAGAAATGTATGACGCCAGCGGCCGCCTGATGCGCACGTACTTCAATGTGGACAACAATCAGTTCATCCTGCCTAGAGAAGGGGCCCTAACGGGTATCTACTTCCTGCGGATAAGGTTTAAAGAAGGCGTGACGATACAAAAGCTGATCTACCGTTAACCCGGCTTTCGATACCGAAATATAGAAAACCGCAGAGGCGCGGGGGACTTTTACGCCCCCTGCGCCTCATATATTTGCAGTAAAAGAACCGCAGAGACGCAGAGGACGCAGAGGTTTTCGCAGGAAGAGCTCCTGCTATACGCCCTGCTTTGCGCTTTTCTCCGCGTCTTTGCCTCTGCGGTTTTAAACCGACGCTAAGGCAACTCCAGCAAAAAAGCCATGGTATCTACTCCATCGGCATAATCCCATAATTCGGGCTGCTGGGACTTCCCGAATGGAAGGCTTGGCTGTTGTAATAAACCCGGGCGGGCAGCAACGAGCTGTATCTCTTCCGCTCTGCGCCTGATCTCCTGCTCAACTTCTTGCAGCTCATCGTAATATTCATAATGCAGGCCGGCGATGCGGGATTGCAGCGAGCTGTTCTCCGTGAGGATGATGCACCCGTTGGCCATAAACTGCTCCTTGTTGAGGATGTACAAAGCGTAGTTGTAATCGAAATTGTTCTTGTATTTGTCGTGCAGGACAATATCCCGGTGTTCGTGTAAGGCCTCCAGCAGAGGCTCGAACTTGTAATGGCGGGGTACGTAGATCTTGGATACATTGCGGCACCCCAGCCCGAAATACCGGAATATATCCAGCCCGAGCGCCTGTAATTCTTCCTGTGTCTCATTGCCGTCGAGCACGGCAATGCCGTTGCGGTTTTTCCGGATGATGTGGGGGTGTTTTCCAAAATACGCCTCGAAATACCGGGCGGAGTTATTGCTGCCGGTCGCGATGACCGCATCAAAATCCTGCAGGCGCTCCGCTGTTTCAAAATAATCCATAGCCCGTTCGTCGAACTGGCCCATTAATTTCAGCAGATAAGGCAAAAGGTACTGATCCTTGTCCGAAAGCTTGATCAGGGACTTGTGTCCAGCGGCAAAAACGCAGAGCAGGTCGTGGAAGCCCACCAAGGGCAGGTTGCCCGCCATAACGATGGCCACGGTTTTTACCTCAGTGTGCTCGGGTATGGTATACCGCGACAACCAGAGCCGCATTTTTTCACCGTCCAGAAAATGTTCAGCGATGGCCATAACGGCCGATTCCTGATTTTCTATGGTAAACCAGAGATTGTGATACCTGCTCCGCTGCATGATGGCATGCAGGTAATCATCTTCGCCCCTAAGGTGTTGCCCAAGTTGGGCAAGGACAGCGAGGCGTTCCTGGAGGTTCAATTGTCTCATTGTTTCATGGCCTTCTTGTCTCATTGTTTTTAAGCCAGGATGCTCCCAACCATTCAACAATGGAACAATGCTTTCCTAAGCTTCCGTTCCGCGCACCTTCCGCCACAACTTCTGAATGCCCTCATGGCCGAGCTCGTTCATCTTTTCGATATTCTGTTCCGGGATCAGCTCCGGGTTGTCGTAATGTTCCAGCGCCTGTTCCAGGATCTCTTCGCGCAGCAGGTGCAGCATAGGGTAAGGCGAGCGGTTGGTATAGTTCTCCGGCGCATCCGGCTCAGTGCCGGCAAACTGGTAATCGGGATGGAATGAGGCCACCTGGACAATGCCTTCCAGGCCATTTTCTCGGATCAGCAGCTCCGCTTCTTCCATAAAATCGAGGTAATCGTAGAAATCGGGCAGAGCGCGGGGATGGATCAACAGTGTGGTTTCCACCTCACCGGCCGGCTGCTGGCTTAACCAATGAGCTTCGGTGATCAGCTGGCGCGCCAGTTCTACGATATCCTCGCCCTCGTACAACACATATTTGATGCGCCCACTGCGGAAAGGGTTCCGGGCGAAAGGGCAAAGGTTCAGCCCTACAACGAAATGTTCAACCCAGCGGCGGGTTTCTGTTACAGCTACTGCTTCCATTAATCAAGTTGGTTATTTGTGGCAGCCTTTCGCCCGGCGACGTACCTGCGCCAACGGTCGAGGGCTTCCTGGAAATCCAGGGGAAGATCGGATTCGAAATGCATCTCCTTTCCGGTTCGGGGATGAATAAAGCCCAGGGATTTGGCGTGCAGCGCGTGCCTGGGCATGATCGAAAAAGTATTCTCCACGAACATCTTGTACTTGCTGAATATCGTGCCCTTCACGATGCGGTCGCCGCCATAGCGTTCGTCGTTGAACAGCGGATGCCCCAGGTGCTCCATGTGTACCCGGATCTGGTGTGTACGCCCGGTTTCCAGGTTGCACTGCACCAGGCTGACATAATACAGTCGCTCCAGGGCCTTATAGTGGGTAACCGCCCATTTGCCGGCCTCTCCATCCGGGAAAACGGTGAACTTCTGGCGAAAGCGTGGATGGCGCCCTACGTTGCCAATAATCGTACCGCTATCTTCCTCCGGTTCGCCCCAGACCAACGCGAGGTAGGTCCTTTCGACGGTGTGGTAATAAAACTGCTTGGCCAGGTGGGTCATCGCATAATCCGATTTGGCCACCACCAGCAGCCCCGATGTATTCTTGTCGATGCGGTGCACCAGGCCAAGGCGGTCCGACTGGTTGTCGTCCATCACGGGCAGGTTCTGCTCGCCGAAATGGTAGGCCAGCGCATTGACCAGCGTATTGTGATGGTGCCCGATGCCGGGGTGCACGACCATACCCGCCGGTTTATAAAGCACCAGCAGGTCATCATCTTCATACTGAATATCTAGTGGGATCTTCTGGGCAAGAACCCTTGCCCCTTCGCCTGGTGGCCGTGGAATCACGATCGAGATCTCTTCTCCCGGCCTTATCTTATAGTTCGGTTTAACATCCTTGCCATCTACCTGTATAGCTCCCGACCGTATCGCATTCTGCACGCGATTGCGGGAGGTTCGCTCCAGGCGGTCCATCAGGAACTTATCGATCCGGATAGGCGACTGCTTCCGGTCAACGGTGATGACCTGGTGGTCAAAATATTCGTCCGAATAATTATCTTGCATGTCTTTTCTTTCCCACAGTGGCCAAAACGGCGGACTGCAAAATTAACCCGTTATTCCATTTCCCCAAAACCGCCGATAGCGGCGGGCACACTAAAATAAGGAACAATGAAAAAAAAGATTGGTTTCGGCTCCAGTTGTGTACATGGGCCGGAAGAATACAGGACGACGCGGCCCCACCAGTTGCCAATATATGCGACGTCCTCCTTTGTCTTTGAGAGCATAGAAGAAGGCATGGAAGTCTTCACTGGCCAGCGCCAGGGCCATCTTTACAGCCGCTTTGGCAACCCGACTATTGATGCTGTTGCTGAAAAAATAGCCCGGCTGGAAAGCCATGGCATGGATATCGATGCTTTTGGCTATCTGACAAGCTCCGGCATGTCCGCCATTGCCACGCTGGCCCTGGGGCTGCTGCGGCCCGGCGACGCGATCCTAACACAGGGCAACCTCTATGGGGGCACGGCCGAACTGTTCAGCAAGGTGCTGGAACCGCTGAATATCGGCCTTGTGCTCGCGAGGCTGGGAGACAAACGGGCCGTTGCCCGCGTGCTGGCAGAACACCCTTCTGTCCGAATGTTGTATTTCGAGACGCCGGCCAACCCCACCCTGGAATGCATTGATATAGCGGGCCTTTGCGAACTGGGCCGGCAAGCCGGCTGCCACGTGGTTGCCGACAATACCTTTGCTACCCCCTACCTTCAACAGCCCCTGAAATTCGGTACCGATTTTGTCGTCCACTCCACCACAAAATACCTGAACGGCCACGGCAATTCGACAGCGGGCGCTATTATCGGAAAAAGCCAGGCGCTGATGCAGGAAGCCATCTTCCCCAAGCTAAAGCTGCTGGGCACCAATTGCAACCCCTGGGACGCATGGCTGGTCAACAATGGCCTAAAAACGCTGGAAGTGAGAATGGAGCGCCATTGCCGCAACGCCAGGCAGGTAGCCGAATGGCTGGAAAGCAGGCCCGAAGTGGAACGAGTGAACTACCCCGGCCTGGTAAGCCACCCAAGCCACACACTGGCAAAACGGCAAATGCGCGATTTCGGCGGTATGCTCAGCTTCGAGCTCAAAGGAGGCCTGGAGGCCGGTAAACAGTTCATGAACCATATAAAATTCTGCAGCCTGGCGCCGACCATGGGCGATGTAGATACGCTGATCCTGCACCCGGCTTCCATGTCGCACCTCAACGTGCCCCGCGAGATCAGGTTAGACAACGGTATCACCGACGGCCTGGTGCGCCTGTCGGTAGGCATCGAAAGTGTAGAGGATATTATCGGAGACCTGGAGCAGGCGTTGAGGATAGAGAAAAGTTAAACACGTACTCTTCTCTTACCGCTCTCCCCCCGACATCGCCACCCTATGTGCCGAAAGTTCGATCAGCTTGTTCAGGGAGCTCAGCAGCAGGTCCTTTTTGGTCCAGAGCAGGTCGTGTTTGCGGCCGTCGAGCATTTCCACTTCCAGGTATGAAGCATTGGATAGGTGTTCCTGGGCATAGAGCGCGTTGGAGGGGTAGATCAGGCTGTCGGCCTTACCGTGCAGGACGATGACGGCGCTGCGGATACGGGCCCACAGGTTGGCCATGGAGTCGAGTTGCACCTGATGGGATAACTTTTCCACGTTGGCTACGTGGATGGAGCCCGGCAGCAGCCAACGTAGCAGGAGGTTTTCCGTGATACGGCTAAAGGCGAAGGTCTTTTCCTCTCCGGGCGCTACCGAAGCCGACTGCAGCAGCAGCCCGTCGACCAGCGCCGGAAAGTCCATGGCGATGCGGGCAGCCACCGTGCCGCCGTAGCTGGAGCCATGAAGGATGACAGCCGGGTGCCTCCCCCGCTTTTCTTTGATGATATCGGCGATCAGCTCGGCCTGTTTCTTTACGGAAGTTTCCGGAACCCCGTAACCCGAATAGCCGTAACCCGGCCGGTCGACGGCCAGCAGTTTGGCCTTGCTCAGCAGGGAGCTGTCGCGAAGCAGCCCTTTCCAAAAAGAAGAAGAGCTCGGCGCGCCATGGATAAAAACAACCAACGGCAGGCTATCGCTGCCGATCTCCAGGTAGCGCACCTTGCGGCCGCCGGCTTCGTAATAGCTGAAATGCGCCTGATAGCCAAAGGGGTTTTCCGCCAACGCCCTGCCAAAAGCTTCAGAACTGGCCCGCATCTCCATAAAGTCGTAGGCATAGATAAAAAAAAGGAAGGCAGCGACGGAAAAGTACAGCCTCTTTTTGCGCAACACTAAGGGAAGTCTGGCTTTCACGAAATGGTTAATTTTATTCTTCTACAACAGCAACAGGATCACTATGTTGAACGATTTTGTATAGCGCCCGGTTGTAAAGCCGTGGAAAAAAAGTAATTTTGCGACGGAAATTACGGCCCCGTAGCTCAGCGGATAGAGCAGCTGCCTTCTAAGCAGCTGGCCGCAGGTTCGAGTCCTGCCGGGGTCACGAATATACTAACGGCCCGCATCATGGATGCGGGCCGTTTTTTTTTGCCGCTGCTGTTCCTGGGCCGGGATTTTCAGGATTTAAAGATTACCCGGATTGCCACATTTTACAGGCAGCAACCAAGCTCTTATTCTCAAAACTTCCTATACTCCGAATCCAGGAATTCATTGGCTGCTGCCTCCGCAAATCTGGCGTTCTCATTATCCCAGTGCAGCGTTTTGTTCGGGAAACGGCCGGCGATGACACCCAGGAGGATGGCCTCCGTCAGCCTTGCTGCATAGGAGAAAGGCGCGGTGCAGGTATCCTTGCCCAGGCAGGCGTCCACAAACTGGTGGTAGTGCTTTTTGCCTTCCGTGTCGTAATTGCGGATGGGGGCGCCCAGTTTTTCTGATTTTTCGATCCTGGCGATCTCCGCATCCATGCTCTGATACTTTCCTTTCACGATCAGGCGGGGCAACTCCATGAAGTGGGGCAAGAGCAGGCGGCCCTTTTCACCGATGAACATGGCGCCCTGGCCGGGCAGCGTTTCATCGTTGGGCAGCTTCAGGTCTTTGTGTTTCTGGGGCGCTCCTGTGCCGTCGTACCAGACCCACTTTAAAGTATCTGTCGTGTACCGGGTGCCGGGGAAGGTGTAGGTAACGATGTTGTGCTCGGGGAAGCCGAAACCGGTGGGCTTTCGGCATTGGTTTTTGATGGTTTTGGGTACGTCCAGTTCCAGGGCGTTGTATGGCGTGTCGAAGATGTGTACGCCCATATCGCCCAAGGTGCCGCAGCCGTAATCCATCACTTTCCGCCAGTTGGCCGGGTGGTAATAGTTCTCCTTGTAAGGCCTTACCGCAGAAGTGCCCAGCCACAGGTTCCAGTCCAGATGAGCCGGAACGGGGTCTTCACCCCGTGGCGCCGGGCCGTCGTAACCCCAGTTCTTCGGCGACCATGCCCGTACGGTTTTGACTTTGCCGATGATCCCGGAACGGATCAGGAAGGTGGCCAGTTTGTAGTCGTAAAAGGAATGCACCTGTATCCCCATCTGGGTAACCAGCTTTTTCTCTTCCGCCAGCTTGCGCATGGCGCGCGCCTCCGCTACATGGTGTGTCAGGGGTTTCTGGCAATACACCGGCTTGCCCATGTTCATGGCCGTCATGGATGCGGGCGCATGGGTGTGGTCCGGGGTGGAAACAACCACTGCATCGATCTCAAAGCCCAGCTCTTCGAAAAGCTTACGGTAATCCCTGTAGATCTTAGCATTCGGGAACATCTTGTGCGCAACCGCCAGGTTATTGGCATCCACATCACATAAGGCGGTAACAACTACCGATGCATGTGACGAAATCGCTTTGAGGTCCTCCATGCCCATACCTCCCACGCCAATATGGGCGGTCCTCAGGCTTCCATTCTTCGCCAATGCCCAGGCAGAGGATGGAAAAACAGCTATCGATGACAACGCAGCGGCGCTTTTTATAAAATCTCTTCTTTTCATGTTGATTTATTTTTTTTTTATAAAACCTTCGGTTTTTTTTTAACCCCGAAGGTTTACCCCAACGGCTTCACCATGATATTCCGCCACCGCACCCTGATGCCTCCGCCGTCGTGGATCTGCAGCGCTATCGCCCCTTTCCCTTCGCCGATCTTCTGGTCTTCGATGCGCACCATTTCCACCCCGTTGAGCCAGGTTGTAACCACCGGCCCTTCGGCCCGCACTTTCATGGTGTTCCACTCGCCCATTTTCAGGGCCTTGTCCTTCTCCGGATCGGGTTTTATCAACCAGCCGCGGCCATAGGATTCATAGATACCTCCGGTATCGTGTCCGGGAGGCGCTACCTCCGCCTGCCAGCCGCTGACCTTTGTCCCTTCAAATGTCGACCGAAAGAAAACGCCGCTATTGCCGTTAGCTTCCTGCTTGAACTCCAGGCTCAGCTCGAAATCGTCGTAGTTTTTGGCAGTCGACAGATAGCCATATTCCGCATCAGGGCCGCTTTCACAGATCAGTTCCCCGTTTTCAACGTACCACTTTTCCGTCCCGTGTTCCACCCAGCCGTCCAGGTTTTTACCGTTGAAAAGCGGGGTATACCCGTCTGCTACTCCCGTGTGCTTTACACCGCACCCCGTCATAAGAAGGGTTGCCATAAAAAAGAGCAGGTATTGTATTGGTTTATTCATGGTTAAGTTGGCTTTTTGAATTGAAGATTGCAGAAAAGTAAAGATAGAAAATGTTTCCCAATCTCCAGAAAACGCGGTAGATCCTGTTGATCATGTTGGTGTATTAGCAAGCTTACTCCACCACCCTGCCAGATATAGATCTGGGGCTATGGAAAAATCCAACTAATCTTCTATTTTTGAAGCAGAGGCTTTCAAACTGAAAACACTCGCTTCATGAAAAGATCTACACTCCTTCTTCCGCTCTTGATACTCTTTGGAACCCCGGCCCTTTCCGCTCAGCACCTCGTCAGAGGTACAGTCACTTCCACTGAAGACGGCGAGGCCCTCATCGGGGTCAACGTCAGCGTCAAAGGAACGGCCTTGGGCGCTTCTTCCGATCTGGACGGCAGCTACGAGCTGCAGGCGCCCGATGCTCAAAGTACGCTGGTCTTCAGCTACATAGGCTTTCAAACCCAGGAAGTGCCTATCGACGGCAGGCAGCAGGTGGACGTTGTGATGCTCCAGGATGCGGAACAGCTCGACGAAGTGGTCGTCACAGCGCTGGGCGTCAAACGGCAAAAACGGGAGATCGGCTATTCTACCGAAAAATTCGAAGGACAGGAGCTCACCCTCTCCAACGCCCCCAACCTGGTCAGCGCCCTTAGCGGCAAATCGGCCGGGGTGCAGGTCACTACCCCCAACGGGGTGGATGGCGGCACGACCCGGATCGTCATCCGCGGCAACAACAACATCAATGCCAACAACCAACCTCTTATCGTGGTGGACGGGGTGCCGCTGGAAAATGAGCCGGGCATGCAGGATATCGGCCGGGGTGTCGACTGGGGCTCGGCCATCAACAATATCAACCCCATGGACATCGAGAGCGTCAACATCCTCAAAGGGCCCACCGCTTCAGCCCTCTATGGCGCCCGCGGGGCCAATGGCGTGATGCTCATTACCACCAAACGAGGCAGGAAGCAAAAAGGAATTGGCGTTAACTACGCCGTTCAGCACAAGATCATACAGCCTTTCCGCTACCGCGAGGTGCAGAACGTATTCGGCGCCGGCGGGCCCATCAGCCTGTCGGAACCGGAATTGCCCAAAGACGCCGACGGAGTATACACCTACCCCCGTGAGATCCACGTCAACGACGGCCCTTTTGGCAAACCGACCACAGAGCTGTTCGGCTTCTACTCCACCGGTGTCTCCTGGGGCCCGAAAATGGAAGGCCAGATGGTGCGCTGGTGGGACGGCGAAATGCGCCCTTATGACCCTCAGCCCGACAACCTCAGGCTGTTTTTCAAAAACGGCAGCACGACAACCCACAACCTGGCCTTTTCCGGCGGCGGCGAAATGGGCACCATGCGGGTATCCCTCACCCGTACCGACCACGACGCCATCATTCCTAACAGCAAATACAACCAGACTTCCGTCAACCTGGGCTCCCGGCTGGATATCTCCTCAAAAGTACATGCCGACCTGTCGGTTTCCTACCTCAACTATTACCGCCTGAACAGCCCGACCCTCGGCGACGACAACAACAGCTCTTTTGGCAAAGGCATCCTGTACAGCTGGCCCCGCAGCTATAAAGGGCTGGAAAAAGAGATCAATATCCTGCCCGACGGCACCCGCAACAACTACGAAGATATAGAGGGCGGATACCCCTTCACCTTCTCGCCCCCGCACCTGTGGTGGAACACCTACAATAACAATACCGAACTAAATCGCAACAAGCTGATCGGCGCCTTGTCGCTGATCTATGATATTACGCCCTGGCTGAGCGTCACCGGGCGGCTGGGCATGGATTTTACACTCAACCAGTTCGAAACCCGCAACAACCCCATCGACCGGCTCGGCATACAGGATGGCGCCTATTCCAATGAGCTGAACCGCGACCTGGTGCGCAACAACGAGTTCCTCATCACCGCCAGAAAGGAAACGATCTTCCATTCACCGGTCAACGCCAGCGTGTCAGTGGGCGGCACCCAGTGGTCGCGAAGCCGCTACGGGCTCAAAGGCAGCAGCGGCCGCTGGATCAATCCCTGGCTGTTCACTTTTAACAACTACGACGACCAGCTGACCGTCCCCATCCCGTCGGAGGTGCGCTACGATAAAAAGATCAACTCGCTTTACGGCTTCCTCAACCTGAGCTACGAAGATTTCATCTTCCTGGAACTGACCGGCCGCAACGACTGGTCTTCAGCGCTGCCCGCTGAGAATAACTCCTATTTCTACCCTTCCGCCTCGCTCAGCTTCATCGCTACGGAAGCTTTCGACTGGCATAAGGGCTGGCTGAGCTTCCTCAAACTGCGCGGCGCATACGCGCAAACGGCTTCGGACACCGACCCGTTCCAGGTCGATTTCGTCTACAGCACCGGCACTTTCGGCGGAGACCAGACGGCCTCCCTGCCTACCACGATACCACCCATCGCCCTGAAACCTCAGCAGGCCAACTCCTACGAGGCCGGCACGACCATCGGCCTGTTTGACGACAAGGCCAACCTGGACTTTACCTGGTACTATATCCGTTCGTTCGACCAGATACTGGACTCCCCGCTGCCGTCGTCGTCAGGCGCCAGCCGTATCAGGATCAATAGCGGCATACTCGAAAACAAAGGCTTCGAGGCCATACTGAACATCACCCTGGTTCACAAGCGGGACTTCTCTCTGCGGACAGGGCTGAACATCAACCGCAACCGCAACTTCGTCGTCAGCCTGGGCGATGGAGCTGAAATACTAGAACTGGCCAACATCTGGGGGCTTAACGGCCCGGCCATAGCCGTACGGGAAGGGGAAGAGTATGGTACGATCATCGGCTACGATTATATTTACCACGAAGGCACAGGCCAACCTATCGTCAACGAAGAAGGCACCCATTATCTGTTCACCGACAGCCGGGTGCCCTTAGGGAACGCTTCACCTGATTTTACCGCCGGCTGGACAACGCGCTTGTCCTACAAAGGTTTTTCCCTCAGCACGCTGGTCGACACCAAGTGGGGAGGGGATATCTACGCCGGCTCTTACATCATCGGCCTGCAGACCGGGCAAAGCCCGGAGACGCTAAAGGAACGCCTCGGCGGTGGACTGCCCTACACCGGCCCCGACGGGCAGGTGCGCAATATCGGGGTCATTCTGCCGGGCGTCGACGCCAATGGCAACCCCAATGACAAGGTCACACACTACTATTTCAAATACATCGGTAATACCGGCGGCTGGGGGCACTTCCTGACGACGCCAGGCATACTGGAGAACACCTGGGTAAAACTCCGCGAAGTGGCCCTTTCCTACCGGCTGCCGAAAAAACTGGCCGAAAGATCCGGGATTTTTCAGGATATGACGCTGTCACTGGTGGGGCGCGACCTGTTTTACCTGTACACAACACTCCCCGGCCGTATCAACCCGGAAGGCGCCAACGGCGCCGGCAATGCACAGGGCCTGGAGTGGGCTTCTTTCCCCGGCGTACGGTCGCTGACGCTCGGGCTGAATGTTGCTTTTTGAGATCATAACGCCGCGCGTTGAGCGTAGCGAAACCCCGAAGGCCGTGAAAATCGAAATATTCAACGCCATGAAAAGACCAGCTGTCTATACCACATTGATCTTCGCATTGCTTATTGCCTCCGCCTGCGAAAAAGATTTCGAGGAGCTCAACCGCAACCCCTTCTACCCTACTCAAACAGATATCGGCCCGCTGTTCAATACAGCCGTAAACTCCCTGCGGCTGGGCTGGAACGAACAGTTTTACATGCACAATGAAACCCTCTACGGCCTCACCCAGCAAGCAGCCCTGACTGCGGCCACTTTCCAGAACATCAACATCGGGACCGAAGAGGCATGGAGCAGTTATTACAGCGCCCTGGCTCATATTCGGGAGATCGAAGATCGGCTCGACGCCATGGAAGTGGAACCCGAAGCGTTGTACAACGCCCGGGCAATGGTGAAGATACTGCTGGCATACAAAACCTTCCGCCTTACCGACCTCTTTGGGGACATCCCCTTTTTCGATGCCGGCAAAGGCTTCCAGTCGCTGGAATACGCCCGCCCGAAGTTCGACAGCCAGGAAGAGATATACAAGTACCAGCTGGACGAGCTGAAATGGGCAGCAGAACATATCGACGCATCGCTCAACCCCACCACGCCTTCCGGCAAGCCCTACGTTACTTTCGGCACTTTCGATAACCTTTTCAACGGCGACATGGCCCTGTGGCGGAGGTTCGCCAACGCCCTCCGGCTGAGGCATGCTATCAGAATGGCTGATAAGGATCCTGCATACGCCGGGCCGATCATCAAAGACATCCTCGAGAACAGCCTTCCGCTTATTCGCGACGGGGAGGACGTTCTGATGGTGCCCGCTGCCCAGGATTGGCGCAACGAAAGCGTCAACTGGTCTTTTCGCGAGCACAAAAAGCTGCGTATGGGTACCACGGCCTGGCGCCAGCTTTCTGCCAACGATAATACCGACGGCAGCGGCATTTTCGACCCCCGTGCCTACATCTTTTTTGAAACCAACAACGCCGGCGAATGGGCGCCTTTTCCACAGATCCCGGAACCCGGCACACCTCCTTCCGGCGGCATCCCCTACCAGCAGCATCGCGACACCAATTACCCCGTAAAAGGAACTTCCAATATCTATTCCCCTTTCAATTACTACCTCATCCGCGATGAAAAAGACGTCCCGGAGATCATCCTCACGGCCGCCGAAGTCCACTTCCTGAAGGCGGAGGCTTATCTTAGAGGGCTTGGCGTCGGCGTAGATGAAGGCGAGGCAGAAGGCGAATACACCCTAGGCGTGGTCGCTTCCATCCAGTTCTGGCAGGATGTGATGGCCAACTGCGGGATATGGGAAAACAAATCACCCATCCTGACGCAGGGGGAGATATTTGCCATAACGAACCACCCGCGGGTGAGCATCTTTACGGCCGAAGACAAACTGGAGCACATTTATGCCCAACGCTGGCTGGACGCCTTCCGGCAACCGTGGGAAGCCTATGCCCTGGCCCGCCGTACCGGGCTCACCCCACACGAAGGGGCGCCGATCGGGCACTACCGGTTCCCGTACCCGCCATCGGAAGCAGAGAACAACGCCGACAACTGGGCCGCACAGGTGAGCAAAATGGTGGAGGATTCGGAACGGGTGAAGGTGTGGTGGATGCCATGACCAAAGGGGCCCATTAGATGATTCTATAAAACAACAAAAACGCATACCATGAAAAAAATTGCCCTACGATCAAGTATCATATTCCTACTGCTTTGGGCCATCCACCCCCAAAGCGCACTGGCCCAGTCGGACCAGTACCTGCATTTCGACCGGGTGGATGATTACGTATTGCTGAACGACGGTTCCCAGTACATCGCCAACGCCAGCGCTTTTTCTATGGCGGGCTGGTATTATACCGACCAGCTGGCCTACGGCCAGGGTATGATGGGCTTCCGTGGCAACAACGGCTTTTACCTCATCCAGCTCGACAACGGCATCATAGAATGCCGTTTTCACAATTCGACGGGTTTTTACGAATACGTAGCCCCGGCATTCTCCATCCTGCCGGAGGCCTGGCAGCATATCGCCTGGGTGTATGACGGCACCAAAGTGGCCCTCTATATCAACGGGGTGCTCAAAGGAAGCTCCCCTGCCTCGGGCACTTTCGAGTTGGACAACGTCGACTTCGCCATCGGCAAAAGCATTCTGGCCGGGTTCAACTTTTACTTCGGCGGGCGGGTCGATGAACTGTCGGTCTGGACCAAAGCGCTTACGCCTGCAGATATCCAGGACATGATGGAAAACGAACTCACCGGCGACGAACAGGACTTGCAGATCTATTACAAGTTCAACCAGGGCGTGCCGGGAGAGGACAACACCTCCATCACCAAGCTCAAATCCGAGACCGGGAACGGTGAACGCGATGCAGACCTGCTCAACTTCGCACTGAATGGGCCTACTTCCAACTTCGGGGGCATGCTCGATGTCGGTTTCCAGGCCATCACTTTCCCTCAGATCCCGAACAAGCTGACGAGCGCTGAGCCCTTTGAACTACAGGCCAGCGCCTCTTCCGGGCTCTCTGTTTCTTATGAAGTCGTATCGGGGCCCGCCTCCGTTAACGGCAACACGGTCACGCTGGACGGCACGGCCGGCGAGGTTGTCATTAAGGCCAGCCAGCCCGGCAACGGCGCCTACGAGCCGGCCGAAGATATCCTCAACACCTTCCAGGTACTCGACCCCAATACTTTCGTTCCCGTGATCGATGCCCGCAACCCGCTGGCCGGCGATGTATACGTGCCCGAACTTTCGCCCATCCAGCTGGCGGCCATTGCCCGTATCGACTACCCGGAGTTGTTCTCCGTATCCGATGTGTATTTCCAGGTCAATGGCGAAGATATTCAACCCAAAGACTGGGGCAATGGGCACTACACCGGCTGGTGGACGCCGCCGGCCTACGGCAGTTATACGGTCAACATCATCTCTGCCAATAACTACGGCGCTTCTGCTACCGAAAGCGTGAACATCAATATCGTGCAACAGGTTTCGGACATCAACGATGTTATCGCCGCTACCGGCGTCTGGCTGAATTCTACCCAAACATCCGAGGTGGCAGAAGCAGAACTGCCCTCCTACCTTGGCGCTTTTGACCAGGTCACGGCCACCCTGCAGGTCAGCTGCCCGAGTGGCGGCTGCGGGCCATGGGACCGCGTTGCCTGGGTAGAGGCCAAAGGCCACAATGGCCAGTGGGTGGAGATATTCCGCTATATCACCCCCTACGGCACCCCCTGCAGCCATACCATCGACCTGACCGACTACATGTCTACGCTACAGGGCAAAATAGCCTTCCGCCTCAATTGCGAAACGCTGGACAACGGCTTCCTGTACGAACTGCGCTTTGACTATAAGGCCGGTACGCCGGCACACAAATACAGCGCTATCGACGTGATCTGGGACGACACCTACCCCTTCGGCGACCCTGCCAACCTGCAGCCGGTGGAAGAGCGCAGCATCCACTTCCCCAATAATGCTGTAGCTTCTACCCTAAAGCTGGTGTCGAGCGGCCATGGCTGGGGAGACAACAATACCGGCAATGCCGCCGAATTCCACGATGACACGCACCACATCTGGGTCAATGGAGCGCAAACTTTCGAGCAGCACAACTGGCAGGACTGCAACCCCAACCCCGATGGATGCCAGCCGCAGAACGGCACCTGGTTCTACGACCGCGCAGGCTGGTGCCCCGGCGCCATCGCACACTGGTTCGACTATGATATGACGCCGTTCATCAGCAACAATAACGTCGCCCTGCGGTACGTCTTCGACGAAGATTATGTGGACAACTGCCACCCCAACAACCCGAACTGCATTAGCGGCACCACCTGCCCGGATTGCAACGATGGCTTCAACCCCCACCTCATCGTGGCCTGCAACCTCGTCGTCTTCGCCGACGGCCCGGTTGACGGCCTGGTAGGCAGCAGAGAAGCCCAGGCAAGAGCCCTTCCGCTCAAGCTGTACCCCAACCCCTCCAACGGCTTGTTCAACCTGGAGCTGAACGAACCCGCACAGCAGTTGGAGATCCGCGTGCTCAACAGCTTCGGGCAACTGGTGAAACTTCAGCGTGAAACCAACGCCCTGGCTACCACCCGGGCTATCGACTTACAGGGCATGCCCAAAGGCCTGTACTGGGTTGAAGTACGCACGGATAAAGGCAGAGGGATGGAGAAGGTAGTCGTGGAATAGCCGGCAAAGCTGTAGATACTGTGGATTCTATGGATTGTTGAACGCATCCATAGAATCCACGGCATCCGCGTTAATCTGCCAACTGAACCCTATACCTGGCAAGCCACCCCATGCCCTTTTGTGTTGATTCGCCCCCAAGCACCGTTACTTCCCGGTATTTTCCGGGGTACTGCAGAACAAGCCACCCCTCTTCCATTTTTTTGGTGAACTTGATGGGCTCAGGTTTGCTGTTCAACAGGACTATTGCCGCCGGCGTATTGGCAAATTTCAGGCGGACCTGGAGCATCCTTTCCGCGCCAGGGGCAGGTTCGGGCGCCGAAGAAAAGCCTTCAACGATGTAGCCCCCCTGGCCGTAGTTGATCAAGGGTTGATCAGCAAAAGCTTTGCTGTCAAGCGGATTGTCGAGCAATTGCCATCGGGTGTCATCAGGAAAGTGGTTTTGAGCGAACCACTGCGGCGGTGTCATAAAATATCCAGTCGATAATTTTTGAGTGAACCGCGTTACTTCAGCATTGACGTGCCCTGCTCCCCAGGTAGCATCCAACAGATACCACTGCCCGTCGATCTTCACTGCGTTCCATGCGTGGGAGTTGTCCTGCTTGGTGCGATAAGGCCGGTGAAAATCCCTGGCGACGCCGCCAATGAAGACGGCCTCCAGCCCCACTGCGTCACACATCGCTTTGAAGAGATAGGCATAATCCTGGCATATTCCCTTTTTCAGCTTGAGTGTTCGATGAAGCTCCTCCTGTTGCCAGGCAGCTACTTTTTTCTCCAGCTCTTCCTTCGATGAAGCGGAAATTTCAGGCCGCTTCGAAGGCTTTCGAAATTTGGCGCAATCATAACGGATGTTGAGGGCAATCCACGTAAAAATGGCCCTGGCCTTATCCTTTTCCGCTACCAGAGACGTAGTCAATTCACGGGCGAGAGCGGCCGGATCGGTATAAGTTTTGGAAAAGGAAGCTGCAAGGCTGTCCGCCAGGGCGTATTCCGATTGCCCTTGTGCATTGAAATAACAAAACAGCAGAAGAAAAAGCGCGCTTTTTTTCATGGTTGTTGTTTTCTTTCAGGGTTATTAAAAAATCTTCAAAAATGCGTTGCCGGTTGGTCAAAAAAGCAACGCAGTATCACCAAAAAAGTGGCCTTTACAGCTCAAAGGCTGGCCTCCAAACAAGCTCTTAGGCCTGCCCCTACTGCTCCAGCCATATCCGCGCCCGCTCCAGGTCTTCAGGCGTATCGATGCCGATGGTTTCCAGCTCCGTGATATTGACGAAAATGTTATACCCTGCTTCCAGCCAGCGAAGCTGTTCAAGCGATTCGGATTGCTCATAAAGGGAGGGCTCCAGGCGCGCCACATCAAGCAATGTTTCGCGGCGAAAGCCATACAGCCCGATATGTTTGTAGAATACGCCGGCTGACAGCCATTGTTCTTTTGGCAAGCCGCGCAGGTAAGGAATGGTGCTGCGGCTGAAATACATGGCCATCTGCTGGCGGTTAAAAACAGCCTTGACAATGTTGGGGTTGTGCAGGTCCTCTTCCCTGTCGATGCGCTTGGCCAGCGTACTGATCTGTACCGACTGCCGCCTCGCCAGAGGTTCCGCTACCAGGTCGATCTGTTCGGGTGCGATAAAAGGCTCGTCACCCTGGATATTGACTATCGCTTCCGCATCGTCGATCTGCCAGGCCAGTTCCGCGCAGCGGTCGGTCCCGGACCGATGCTCTTCCCGGCTCATCATCACCCGGCCGCCAAAAGATTCGACATGCCGAAAGATGCGCTCGTCGTCAGTAGCGACGATAACCTCATCGAGCCTCCGGGCCTTACAGGCTTGTTCATAGGCCCGTTGAATGACCGTTTTACCACCTATTTCCGCCAACGGTTTGCCCGGGAAACGGGTGGAAGCAAATCGGGCGGGTATGATACCAACTGTTTTCATATATTTGTGTATCAACAAACTGGAAACACTATGAGGAAAATCCTGTATTCCGCGCTACTCCTTTTTCCCCTGTTAAGCCACGCCGACACAGGCGACAGCCTGAACTACCTAACCCCCAAAGATACCATTTTTCTAGGGGTTGACGCCTTCGATGAAAAGTATATGGAACACATTATACAGCCTAAACAAACGCTCTATTCCCTGGCGCGGTTCTACGGCCTGTCGGTAGAGGAGCTCTATTTCTACAACCCCGGCCTGAAAGACCATCCCGTGCAACCCGGCATGGGCATACAGGTACCGCTGCCCAACCGGGCTATACGCAGATACCCTACCGGCAATTTTACCCCCAAAGAATTCGTGCCCGCCTATTACGTCGTGAAAAAAGGCGATACCATGTACCGCATTTCCAAGGTCTATTTTAAAATGCCCGTAGAAGACCTGATGGAACGAAACCGCCTGGCCGACCATACCCTGAAAATGGGCCAGTGCCTGCATGTAGGGTGGCTCAGCATCCATGGCGTACCGGATAGCCTGCGCGAATTCTCGGGAGGCCCCATTGCCCGCCGCAACAATGCCATGCGCAAGATATATCAGCATGAACTTGCCGATAATAAGGAATACGAACACCAGGGCGCCGCTATCTGGAAAACCGATAGCAAGGAAGATTCCGACCTGTACGCCCTGCACCGCTACGCTCCCATCAACTCCATTATTTCCGTAACGAACCCCATGAGCAAACGCGTCGTATATGTCAAAGTGATCGGCAGGATACCGGATACAGCGTATAAAGATGAGGTAGCCGTGGTGTTGTCCCCACTCGCCGCCAAAGCACTCGCCGCTATCGACCCCCGCTTTTTCGTTCGCGTCAAATACCACCGTTAAAGAATTTGCGTACTTTTGGCGCTCATCAGACAGAAGAAATGGATTTTCGCGACAACATACTCGAAACGATAGGCAATACCCCGCTGGTCAGGCTGCACAAAGTGGTGGAAGGTATCCCAGCACTGGTGCTGATGAAAGTGGAAACCTTCAACCCCGGGCATTCCATTAAAGACCGCATGGCCTTGAAAATGGTGGTGGACGCAGAAGCGCGTGGCGATCTCAGCCCCGGCGGCACTATTATTGAATGTACATCGGGCAATACCGGCATGGGGCTCGCCCTCGCGGCAGCCGTTAAGGGGTATAAATGCATTTTCACGACCACCGATAAGCAATCCAAAGAAAAGATGGATATGCTGCGCGCCGTTGGCGCTGAGGTGATCGTTTGCCCTACCAACGTGGAACCCGAAGACCCCCGCTCGTACTATTCCGTAGCACGCAGGCTGAGCATGGAGATCCCGAACTCCTACTGGTGTAACCAGTACGACAACCTCTCCAACCGCCAGGCCCATTACGAAACGACCGGCCCGGAGATATGGGAACAAACCGATGGCAAGGTGACCCACCTCGTCGTCGGCGTAGGCACCGGAGGCACGATCTCCGGCACCGGCAAATACCTCAAAGAGCAGAACCCCAACATAAAGGTTTGGGGGATCGACACCTTCGGCTCCGTCTTTAAAAAATACCACGAAACCGGCGAGTTCGACCCCAAGGAGATCTACCCCTACATCACCGAAGGCATTGGAGAGGATATCCTACCCAAAAATGTCGACTTCGGAGTGATCGACTACTTCGAAAAAGTGTCTGATAAGGACGGAGCCCTTATGGCCCGGCGGCTTGCACGGGAAGAAGGGCTACTCCTGGGCTATTCGGCCGGCTCGGCCGTAGCTGGCCTTGCCCAACTCAAGGACAAGCTCACCAAAGACGATGTTGTGGTGATCGTCATCCACGACCACGGCAGCCGTTATGTGGGCAAGGTTTACAACGACGACTGGATGCGGGAGCGGGGCTTTCTGGAGCGCGAGCTAAGCGTAAAGGACATCCTGGCCATGAAAAAAAGCAGGCAGTTTATCACCCTGTCCACCGACGACACCGTCAGGCAGGCCTTCAACCTGATGAAGGAACACGACATCTCTCAGATGCCCGTTATGGATGGCGATGAGATGGTCGGCTCAATTACCGAGACGGCCGTTTTGTCTTACCTCCTGGAAAACCCATTGGGCCATGCTGAAAAAAAGGTCTCCGCCATCATGGGGGCCCCCTTCCCCGTGGTCAGTATCGACCTGCCTTTCAGCCAGCTCAGCAAATACGTCGACCGCACGATCCCGGCAGTAATGGTGAAAGACAAAGCAGGCGCCCTGCATATCATCACCAAATACGATATTATCCAGGCGGTATAATGATGTAGGAAAAGTTTGCGCTAGTCGAACAGCCCGACCTGGTTTTTCACCGTTTCCCGCACCTGGGGCGTTTCATTCCTGGCAGGGGCTTTTTCGGTGATCAGGCGCTTGACCAGCCGCAGGCTGTGGGTATAACGGCCCTGGGCTTTACTAAAAATGCCGTAGTGGTCGAGGCTGTCTATCCTGACGCTGCCATAAGCATGGAGGATCTCATTGTTGGAAAGAATGATACCGCAATGGGAGATACGGCCGGCCTTATTCTCAAAAAAGGCTACATCGCCGGGTTGCGCCTGCTCTATAAAACCTACCGGCTCACCCATATAGATCTGCTGGCTGGCTTCCCGGGGGAGGGCATAACCCGCCAGTTTGAAGGCCATCTGCACCAGGCCGGAGGCATCGATACCCACAGGCGAACGCCCCCCCCACAGGAAAGGAGCATTGAGATAGCGGCGCGCAATTTTGAGGACGAATTCCGGCCTGGCCTCTATGCTTTCCGGGAAAACGGCCTGGCCGCTGAACGTGTAGTAGGTATCATCCAGCCGGAAACGCATGCCGTCAAAACCGGGAAACTGGGCGCCCATCACTACAGGGATGTAATGGTCTTCGGCCATGAGCGGGTGATAGAGCTCCAGGCTATGGGCATAATGCTGTTGAAAGCGCTCAAATTCGCTCGGCGTGATGGCTTTCAACTGGTTGCCGGCTACCCATCCTACGAAGTTGTCATAGGCACAACGCACTTTCACCCACTGCCGGCCCTTGGCCTCCAGCACTTCGGCCAATTCACCGAATAACAACTGAGAAACCATCTCACTGCTGTTCGACGAACCGGTGCGCACCGGAGCAATGCTTATCGGACAAATTGCATAAGACATGCGGGCTCAGTTTGTCGCTCCCGGGAGCGTGGTTTTCCCAGCCATTTACATCCTCTTCCTCTGAAATTTTCACGAATATCCTACCGGCCGGTATCAGGATATATCCAAAAATAATAATTCTATGGAAAAGTCCGTTGACTTCAGTACAAAATAATGGGCAAAGCGTATACCTTTGTCCGATAAAAAACATGAGGAAATATATACTAACCATCGCTCTTGCTTGTTTCGCTGCTGCTGTTTTGCAGGCGCAGGACCAGCATTTCAGCCAGTTCTTCGCTTCTCCCCTGACGCTCAACCCCGGCCTCGCCGGGACCTTTGACGGGAAATACCGCGTGGCCTTCATCTACCGTGAACAGGACCCTTATAAAACCTTTTCTGCTGCGATCGACCTCCGTTTCGGCCTGCGCAACATAGGTAAGCGCTATAAAGATGCCTTTGGGGTCGGCGTCGTTTTTTATAACGATAAGGTTCCGGAGGTGGGCTACTCCAACAACCAGATCAACGTCGTGGGCAGTTTTCACAAATCGCTGAGCGCCCGCAACGACCAGTTCCTCAGCCTGGGCTTTCAGGCCGGCATCGCCCAGCGGAATTTCAGCTTTGAGAATTTCACCTTTGAAGACCAGTTCTCCGGCTCTTCGGGTTATACCAACCCTACCTCTGAGATCCTGCCTGAAAACAACTATGCCGTGGCCGATTTCGCTGCGGGGCTCAACTATTCCTATTCGCCGGAGCACGGTATCGGTATTTATGCCGGAGGCGCCATGTACCACCTGCTCGAACCCGAGGCCAGTTTTACTTACGACCCCGACGAACCGGAGAAAAGCGAACAGAACACCTTACTGCGCAAGTACACGGCTTATGCGAGCCTGAGCATACCTGCCGGGGAAAGTATACGCATACAGCCAAGGGTGCTTTTCTATAACCAGGGCCCGCATCTGGCCGTCAATGCCGGCGCCAACTTCAGGTTCCTCGTCGATGATATCAGCGGCACCGCACTGCACGTAGGCGGCTGGGCCCGCCCCGTAGGTAACGCTGATAACTCTTTTTCCCTCGACGCCCTGGTAGCTATGGTTGGCATTGAATACAACAACTTCCTCCTGGGCGTCAGCTACGACACCAAACTGAACGCCGTTGGTACAGCGCGCGACAAGCGCGGTGCTTTCGAGGTCTCTATCGCTTACCTGGGAGAATACGAAAACGAAACGATCCTCTGCCCGAAATTCTAAACGAACGCATAGAAAGGCCATGGGCAAGGACAGGTTATACAAACTTTCGGGCCTATTCATCCTGGCCCTGTTCCTTTTTAATTTCCCGATAGTCGGCCTGTTGGGCAAAGGCCAGCTGGCCGGAGATATTCCTTTGTCGTATCTGTTCCTGTTCCTGGCCTGGGGCATATTGATATTCCTGACCATGCGGATCGTCGGGCCTGATGATTCAACTAAGCCCTAGATGGAACCCGGAATTGTCATAGTCATATCCTTTGCTTACGTAGCGCTCTTGTTTCTGCTGGCCTACTACGGCGACAACCGGGAGAAGCAGGGGCGAAGCCTGGTCAACAATTCTACCATCTATGCCTTATCTCTTGCCGTATATTGCACGGCATGGACATACTACGGCAGCGTAGGCCGTGCCGCAACCACGGGCCTGGGATTTTTACCTATTTACCTCGGCCCGGCTATCGTCGCTCCATTCTGGTGGGTGGTATTGAGAAAGATCATCATCATCAGCAAATCCCAGCATATAACATCCATCGCCGACTTTATCTCCTCGCGTTATGGCAAAAGCACCTGGCTGGGCGTCGTAGCTACACTGATCGCCATATTTGGCATTATCCCCTATATTTCCATTCAGTTAAAGGCCATCTCTACCAGTTTCGACCTGCTGGCCATCCATGACAATCAACTGGGGCCCCATTCTGAAAGGCCTTTCTACCAGGATTCCGCCTGGTTCATCGCTATTGCCCTGGCTGCTTTCACCGTACTGTTCGGCACGAGACACCTCGACCCCAACGAACGCCATGGCGGGCTGGTTGCCGCAATAGCATTTGAATCCGTGCTCAAGCTGGTGGCCTTTCTCACCGTCGGGATATTCGTAACCTTTGGCCTGTACAATGGCTTTGGCGATATTTTCAGGTCGGGGCTCCAGCAAGCGGGAATAGCCCGCCTGTTCGACCTGGAAGCATCCGGCATTAACGGCTGGGAATGGTTCTGGCTGGTATTGCTGTCGATGTCGGCGGTAATGCTGCTGCCACGGCAGTTCCACATTAGCGTAGTAGAGAATACGAACCCCAGCCACGTGAAAAAGGCGTCCTGGATGTTCCCGCTTTACCTGCTGCTGATCAATATCTTTGTATTACCCATCGCTATTGCCGGATTGCTGGAGTTCCCCAATGGCGAGTTCGAACCCGACAGCTTTGTCCTCAGCCTTCCGCTGGCACATGGAAAGAACATGCTGGCCCTGGCCGTAGGCCTCGGCGGTTTTTCTTCCGCCACGAGCATGGTCATCGTCGCCGTTATCGCGCTGAGCATCATGATAAGCAACCACCTGGTGCTGCCCCTGCTGATCCGGCAACAGTCTTTTCAGGAAAGGCCCAAAAGCAACCTCGGAGGCAGGATACTGGGCATCCGGCGCATCAGTATCGTCACCGTGCTATTGCTGGCATACGGGTACTTTAAAGCCGTTGGCGAACAGTATACGCTGGTATCTGTTGGGTTGATCTCTTTTACGGCAATAGCCCAGTTCATCCCAAGCGTATTCGGCGGTATTTTTTGGAAAAGAGCGACGAAAAAAGGTGCTTTGGCAGGCCTGGTGGCCGGTTTTGCAGTCTGGGTATATACCCTCCCCCTGCCGACGATGTTTGAAGCCACCAAGCTGTCGGCCGCTTTCCTGGAACACGGCCCTTTCGGGCTGGAATGGCTGAGGCCTTACAGCCTGTTCGGAATGCAGGGTTCCAGCCATATCGCCCAGGCTGCATTCTGGAGCCTGCTCATCAACCTGGCAACCTACTACTTCGTTTCGCTCTACACCACCCAAACCCCACTGGAAATATCACAGGCAAACCTGTTCGTCGATATCTACAAGTACCAGGCCGGAGGTGTTGAATACGACATCATGCGGCGCCAGGCAAGTATGCAGGATATCCGCATGCTGCTCAACCGGTTCCTGGGTGAAACCAGGGCAGCTACCCTGCTCGCGCCTTACGAACAGGCCAACCCGCAAACAGCTGGCCCGGAACTGGTAAATTATGTCGAAACGAACCTGGCCGGCGCTATCGGCGCCGCATCCGCCAAGGTGATCATCGGGTCAATAAGCAAAGAAGAGCCGATAAGCCTGGAGGAAATGTTCAAAGTACTGGAGCAAACGAAAGAGGCCATACAGTATAGCAAAGCCCTGGAAAAAAAATCGGCCGAACTGGAACGCACGACCCAACAACTCAAACAGGCCAACGAGCAGCTCAAGGAACTCGACCAGCTCAAAGCGGATTTCATCACTACCGTCACCCACGAACTGCGCACGCCGATCACCTCCATCAAAGCACTGTCCAAAATAATGCTGGAGACACCTTCCCTACCGCCAGCCCAGCAACAGGAGTTCCTCAATATCGTGGCCAGTGAAAGCGAACGCCTGACCCGCCTGATCAACCAGGTGCTCGACCTGGAGAAGCTGCAGAGCAACCAGGCCCAATGGGAACTGGAACCCGTCAGCCTCGCCGAGATCGTAGAACAAGCCTACCTCGGGTTACAACAACTGATGCGCGACAGGAACATCCGCCACGATCTATCTGTTATGAACCGGCCCCTGGCCGTTCTCGGACATGCCGACTACCTCACACAGGTGGCCGTAAACCTCATATCCAACGCCATCAAATTCTGTAACGAAACCGAAGGCCGGATATCCATCCGGCTGTCACAGCAAGGCCCGATGGCCGTTCTGGAAATTGAGGATAACGGCCGGGGTATTGCTGCCAAAGACCAGCACATGATCTTTGAGAAATTCACACAGGTCAGCGACGTACATAGAGGCAAACCACAGGGCAGCGGGCTGGGGCTTTTCATCACCCAGGCCATCATTTCCCGCCACCAGGGACGCATTTCCATCCGAAGCGCACTGAGCCAGGGTGCTACATTCATCGTCGAGATCCCCCTGCTGGCCCCTTCAGAATGATAAAAAGGCTGCAATCGAACGCCTGGGGCAGACAGTACTTCTCACCTTAGTACTTTGTAGCTGATACCTATTACACTGATAAAAATCATGCCCGGATTAACCGGAAGTTTTTTTAATTTGGCAAAAAGCTGTAGATTTAACTTATGCATTACATCCGGCCGTAATGCTTTTTTTGCGCAGGAACGATATGACAAATAAAAAGCAAACCAAGGTATTACTGGTTGACGATGAACCCAATATCCTGGTCGCACTGGAATTCCTGGTCAAACAGGAAGGCTATCAGGTGTGGAAAGCAGAAAATGGGGAACAGGCGCTCCAAACGATGGAAAAGGAACGCCCTCATATCGTTGTACTCGACGTAATGATGCCGGGTATGGACGGCTTCGAAGTCGCCCGCCAAATCCGCAAAAACCGCCGGCTGGAACACACCCGGATCATCTTTCTTACCGCTAAAGGCACCCAATCCGACCGCTTTAAAGGATACGCCAACGGAGGCGAAGTATACCTTACAAAACCCTTCGATAACGACGAACTCATAAGCACCATAAATGATGTGGTAGAATTTGGATAAATGGATTAAAATTTTTTATTTTACAGATATATACATATAAATATCTAGATAAGTATTGAATCATAAAACAACATAGCGATTATGACTCTACAGATCAAATCTTTCGATGAATACAAGGATGTTTATAAGCGCAGCGTCGAAGACCCCGAAGGCTTTTGGGCCGAACAGGCATCGACCTTTACCTGGCGCAGAAAATGGGATAAAACACTGGAGTGGAACTTTCGTGAACCCAATGTGAAATGGTTTGCAGGCGGCAAACTGAACATCACTGAGAATTGCCTGGACCGCCATCTGGATACCCGTGGCGGCCAGGTTGCCATCCTTTTCGAGCCAAACCGCCCCGAGGCGCCGGTACAGAAGTATACCTATAAAGAATTGCACGCGGCCGTTTGCAAAACGGCCAATGCGCTCAAGGCCAACGGCGTAGGTAAAGGCGACCGCGTTTGTTTTTACATGCCTATGGTGCCGGAACTTGCCATAGGCGTACTGGCGTGTGCCCGTATAGGGGCCGTTCACTCGGTCGTCTTCGCAGGCTTCTCCGCTCAGGCGCTGGCCGACCGCATCATCGACGCGCAGTGCAAAATGGTCATCTGTTCGGATTATAACGACCGCGGCGCCAAGAGCATCCCTGTCAAGGAAGTCGTGGACCAGGCGATGAACATGGGTTGCGAAAGCGTCGAAACAGTGCTCGTCCACAAAAATACGGGCGGCCCGGCCGACATGCCGGATGCGCGCTACAAGTGGTGGCACGATGAAGTGGACGGCCAAAGCGCCATCTGCGAAGCCGAAGAAATGGATGCAGAAGATATGCTTTTCATCCTCTACACTTCGGGCTCGACCGGCAAACCCAAAGGAGTTGTGCATACCTGTGGCGGGTTTATGGTATACACCGCCTATTCTTTCAAGAATGTATTCCAGTATCAGGACGGCGACATCTACTGGTGTACAGCCGATATTGGCTGGATCACCGGCCACTCTTATATCGTTTACGGGCCTCTGCTGGCCGGCGCAACAACGCTGATGTTCGAAGGGGTGCCCACCTACCCCGATGCAGGGCGCTTCTGGGCGGTCTGCGAAAAACACAAGGTCAACCAGTTCTATACCGCCCCAACCGCTATCCGGGCGCTGATGGCCCAGGGCGACAAGTGGACGGAAGGCTACGACCTCAGCTCCATTAAAGTCTTAGGCTCAGTAGGCGAACCGATCAATGAAGAAGCCTGGGAATGGTACTACCACAGGATAGGTAAAGGCAATGCCCCCATCGTGGACACCTGGTGGCAAACGGAAACCGGCGGCATCCTGATTTCCGGGCTCGGTGGCCTTAGCCCCATGAAACCGGCGCATGCGGGATATCCGCTGCCCGGCATTCAGCCCTGCCTGGTAGACTCCAACGGAGCGCTGCTGGAAGGCAACGATGTCGAAGGGCTCCTCTGCATGAAATTCCCCTGGCCTTCCATGCTGCGCACAACCTATGGCGACCACGAACGTTGCCGCCAGACCTACTTCGCCGCTTTCCAGGATATGTACTTCACCGGCGACGGCGCACGCCGCGACAAAAACGGTATGTACCGCATCATCGGCAGGGTCGACGACGTTATCAATGTCTCCGGCCACCGAATGGGTACGGCAGAAGTGGAGAACGCCATTAACGAGCACCCCAAAGTGATCGAATCGGCTGTAGTAGGTTACCCGCATGAGATCAAAGGGCAAGGTATTTACGCCTACGTCATCGTTTCCGGGCCGGTAGGCGACGAAGAGGCCTTCCGCAAGGAGATCCTGGCGGTGGTCACCAAAGAGATCGGCCCGATCGCCAAGCCCGACAAGATCCAGATCGTCTCCGGTTTACCGAAAACGCGCTCGGGAAAGATCATGCGGCGCATCCTCCGCAAGGTTGCCTCCGGCGATACCTCTAATCTCGGCGACGTGTCTACCCTGCTCAACCCGGAAGTGGTCGACGAGATCAAAACGGGTGCACTGGCTGACTGATGTCATTGGCGCCATCGCCTTCGGGGCTTATCTTGAGGCGATGGCGCCTAATATCGCCCTTTACCTTTGAAAACCGATCACGATATGACTTACCAGGAATTCTACGGACGCAGCATGTCCGACCCCGACGGCTTCTGGAAAGAGCAGGCCGAAGCGATCAGCTGGTTTGAAAAACCCAGCGAAATTAGCTTTAAAGACGAACGGGGGCTTTACCGCTGGTTCAAAAACGGAAAGCTCAACACTTCCTACCTGGCCCTCGACTACCACGTCGAGCACGGGCGCGCTAACCAGGTTGCCCTCTACTACGACTCGCCGGTAACCAATACCAAGAAAAAATACACCTACGCCGAGTTGCTGGAGGAAGTACGCCTGTTTGCAGGCGTGCTGAAGGCAAGGGGGGTACAGAAGGGCGATACGGTCATTATCTACATGCCCATGATCCCGGAAACGGTGATCGCCATGCTGGCTTGCGCCCGCCTGGGAGCCATCCATTCCGTCGTATTCGGGGGGTTCGCTCCACGGGAGCTGGCTATCCGTATTGACGATGCCCGGCCAAAGCTTCTGCTCACTGCCAGCGGCGGCCTGGAGATCGATAAGGTGATCGATTATATGAAGATCGTCAATGCCGCCCTGGAAGAATCGAGCCACCAGCCGGAAGGTTGTATTGTCTACCAACGGCCTTTTATCACGGCGCCCCTGAAAGCAGGCCGCGATTTCGACTGGGAAAGCCTGCGCGCCGGCGCCCAACCAGCTGATTATGTCGTGGTCGATGCCACCGACCCCCTTTATATCCTCTACACCTCCGGAACGACGGGCCGCCCCAAAGGCGTTATCCGCGACAACGGTGGGCATGCCGTCGCACTGAAGTTCAGCATGAAATACATCTACGGCGCCGAGCCTGGCGAAGTGTACTGGGCTGCATCGGACGTAGGATGGGTGGTCGGGCATTCCTATATCATCTATGGGCCGCTGCTGTATGGCTGTTCCACTATCCTGTATGAAGGCAAACCGGTGCGCACCCCCGATGCGGGCGCGTTCTGGCGCATGATCGAGGAATACCGCGTCCGGGTGTTGTTTACTGCGCCTACGGCCATCAGGGCCATTAAAAAAGAAGACCCCAATGGATTGCTCAGGCAACGATACGATACCAGCAGCCTGAAATACCTCTTCCTCGCCGGCGAGCGCTGCGATGTGGCCACCCTCGAGTGGTCGCAGCAACTGCTGGGCATTCCGGTCATTGACCACTGGTGGCAGACGGAATCGGGTTGGCCGATGCTCGCCAATATGGTTGGTATAGAACTGCTTCCCATCAAACCAGGCTCAGCAGGAAAGCCGGTATGCGGTTACGGCCTCATCGTCGTCGGCCCCGATGGCAACCCTCTGCCTCCGAACCAGGAAGGCACAGTGCTGGTCTCCACCCCGCTTCCTCCGGGTTGCCTGCCCGGGCTGTGGAACGACAACAGCCGCTTTATCTCTTCGTACCTCAGCCCGTATCCAGGGTACTATTTTACCGGAGACGGCGGTTATACGGACGAAGACGGTTACGTGTTCATCACGGGCAGGATCGATGACATCATCAATGTTGCCGGCCACCGGCTGTCCACTTCCGCCATGGAAGAAGTGGTGGCCTCCCACCCCTCTGTTGCCGAATGCGCCGTTATTGGGATACATGACCACATGAAGGGGCAGGTTCCAGTGGGCTTCGTCGTCCTGAAAGGAGGGGTCAATATGGCCGAAGCCGAACTGGAAAAAGAGCTGGTGCGGATGGTGCGCGAAAAAGTAGGCCCCGTAGCCGCTTTCAAACGGGTAGCTATTACATCGCGCCTCCCCAAGACGAGGTCGGGAAAAATACTTCGCCGCATCATGCGTTTTATTGCTGACCAGGAGCCGTACAACCCGCCTTCTACCATAGAAGACGGCAGCGTGCTCGGCGAGCTGGAAACGCTGATGAAAACCAAAGGCATCGGCGAGGCCAAAGAAGCCTGACCGAACGGGAGCGCCTATGATGAAAGGAAACGTACCCTCAAAAAAGAAAGTGCTGATCCCCGTTCGGGAACCCTTGCGCAAATACCTCAGCCTGCACAACCGGGCTACTAAACTCCCTATCCAGTACCGCGACCTGTTGCGCTATGATACTTCTATCCCCCTGGTCGACCAGGTAGGGCATGACACGCTTTGGGAAACGGTGTTCTTTTCGGAGTCCGACCGGGAATACGTGAACGAGGCTATGAAATTCATATACGCCCTGTTGAAAACAGATGGCGATGTAGAGGTCCTGCAACACCTCACCGTAGCCCGTATCGACTTCTGTACCTTCGGCAATACCAAACCCTTCCGCATCCGCATCATCAACCGCCTGAACGACAACTACGACCACTTTTACGTCAAAAAGGCCGACGCATCGCGCATCTATGGACTAGAACTTGAAGACCTGCTCTCACCAAACCGCGTAATGTTCCTGGTTGACGGCGACACTATGGTGGAAGAACACGTTGCAGGCATTCCCGGCGACGATTTCATGAAACACCACCTGGTCGACACGCCATTCAACCAGATACGCATCGCCAAGGAGTTCATCAAATTCAACGAGCGATGTTTCGTGCGCCTGCTCGGCGATATGCGTTCCTACAATTACATAGTAGGCATCACCCCCGACATCGAGGGCTCCCAGTTTCGCCTCCGGGCTATCGATTTTGACCAGCAATCATACGAAGGGCGTAAGAGTTTTTACCTGCCTCAGTATTTTAAGGAGAACAACCCCGTGATCTTCCTGGGCATGAAGCACATGCGCCCTGAAACGGTAACGCAATACCAACTGGAAGAGCGGAGCCTCATTGCCGCCCGCGTAAAAACATCGGCCGAGCAATTTTCCGGCCTGATGGAGGTCATGGTCCGGGATGAACTATCTACCGAGGAAAAGATCGGCCAACTCAAGGAGGACCTCGGCTATCACCACAAAAACAGAAGCTTTGAGAAATGCAAAACGATGGGCGCCATCGTGCTTACCAACATTCAGCTCCTGCTCCAGAAAGACTTCAAACAGAGTATACTGATCGGTGAGTAACCTCTAAGCGGCAGCATCTCCCTTGTCATGGCCGGCATAAAAAAACCTCCTCCTGCAAGAGCGCAGGAAGAGGCAATCCCAAAAACCGATTATATATCACAAAAATCACAATTTATTTTGAATAAAAAAAATTAAAACCGATTTTTTCGTTGTTTGATATATGACAAAAAAGGAAAAACTGAACCAGGAAGAGCTCAGGCGATATGCCCGGCACCTGGCCCTGCCCGGATTTGGCATGGAAGGCCAGGAAAAACTTAAGGCTGGCAAGGCCCTCGTCATCGGGGCCGGAGGCTTGGGGGCTCCTGTATTGCTGTACCTGGCCGCCGCCGGCGTAGGACATATTGGCATTGTCGATTTCGACCAGGTGGAGGAAACCAACCTGCAGCGCCAGGTGCTATACACCATTGACGACGTCGGCCAGCTCAAGGCCGAAGCTGCACGGCGCCGGCTGCTGGCCCTCAACCCACATATCAAGGTTGAAACATACCCCGTTGCGTTCACCCGCGATAACGCGCTGGAAATCATCGCCCCCTATGATGTAATCATTGACGGAACGGACAATTTCCCCACCCGCTACCTGTCCAACGATGCCTGTGTACTGGCAGGCAAACCCCTTGTGTATGGATCTATATTCCGCTTTGAAGGGCAGGCTTCGGTGTTTAACTACCCGCTCCCCGACGGCCAGCGTAGCCCCAATTACCGGGGCCTCTTCCCCACTCCCCCCCCGCCTGAGCTGGTGCCCAACTGCGCCGAAGGCGGCGTATTGGGCGTACTTCCCGGCATCATAGGCAGCATCCAGGCCAACGAGGCTATAAAGATACTGGCCGGTATCGGAGAACCGCTTGCAGGTAAACTCCTGTTATTCGACGCTGCTACGCTCACTACCCGCATTCTGAAATTGCCTCCCGGGGCAGGCCCCGGGATCACAGAACTCATCGATTACGAACAGTTTTGTGCGCCAGCTCCTCCCTCCCCCGTAAAAGAGGCCAGTGTTCAGGAACTACAGGCCCTGATGGCCGAGCAGGCCGATTTTCAGTTGATAGATGTTCGTGAGCCGTACGAATACGGTATCGCCAACCTCGGCGGCGAGCTGATCCCACCGAACGAGATCCTGGCTGCCGCCGATCGCATCGCGCATGATAAAATGGTGATCCTTTACTGCCGGTCCGGCAAGAGAAGCGCCGAAGCTATCCGCCAGTTGCAGAAGCATACCGGGCAGGGCAACCTGTACAACCTCCGAGGTGGCATCCTCGCCTGGGCACGCGAGATCGACCCTTCGATGAAGCAGTATTGAAAGTGCTTAAATCACATCTTCCCGGCTCACCCCTTCCACTTCCAGGATGAGCCCGGCCCCATAAGCCATTGCCGGGGACTGAAACCCAGCGGGGGCATGGCCCGACAACACCTTTTGCGCGATAAGGAGCCCGGTAATTGCCGTCAGCGTATAGCCATTGGGCAATGACAACCGGGCTGTACACTGTGCACCGGTATCGTTGCGCACATTACCCCATACGTATGACCGCCCGTTGGCCCGCTGCTCATCGGTAGGCCCGGCAGCCCGCCGGGCAATCCTGGGCCGCAGAAAGCGGCGCACCAGCCCGCTGCGCAAAAGCCAGTTGTAGTAACGTTGCCACCGAAGGCGCCTGTGCGTCCTGGGGTGTACGGAAGAATACACTTCTATATTGGGAATGCCTGTGCTGTAATAAGCAGTCGAAACATCACCCCATGGAATGGCCATGGCAAAACGATTTAGCTTATTGCTGAAAGCCACTGTCATAACCTTATGGCCCATAGGCACGGCTTCGATCTTCCCATTGCGGCGCACAGCGCCTGGGCCACCTAGTATTTCCAGCATCGTCATTGCAGTGCCGTGAGAAGGCCCCGAGCCAACAGAGGCAAAAGCGAGGCTCAGGTAAGTAGCATTGGGAAGCTGCTCTTTGAGGTATAATGCCAGGCAGTCGGTAGGCACCACATCGAAACCTGCGCCAGGCATCATCATGATACCGGCCTCGCTGGCGCGGGGCCCCAGGGCTGCTGCGGCTTCAAAAACGTCGATCTCTCCGGTGATGTCCAGATAATGCACCCCGGCACGCAGGCAGGCCTCCATCATCGGCGCGGCGGTGCGGATGAAAGGCCCGGCTGCATGCAGGACGACACCGGCGCCCCGAATGTTCTCTTCTATCTCATCGATATCTTCCAGCCCAAACACCTGGTAATCGAAGCCCAGCTGTGTAGCCAGCGCTGCTACTTTTTCAGCATTGCGCCCCGCAAGTATTAGAGGTATCCCCTGTTCCGCCGCCCGGCGGGCGATGAGCTGCCCGGTATAACCTGTTGCACCGTACAACAAACAATATTGCCTTTTTTTCTGCATTTGGGTTTGTTCGTGTTTTGTTCCTGATGCTGAAAAATAGCCTATTTTTTGTAATGTACCTTCCGGCTTGATTTTCAAGCCTCTACCCTTTCGCCAACATTTTTTCACAGCCATTTCACATCCAAGCCGTTAGGAACTTCCGCTCATTTTGGAAATTAAAGCCGCAGGAAAGCGGTTTCTTGTGTAACGCTTAACCTGTAAATCTCAACGCTTATGGCCATCAAACTACCTTTACTCCGCAACAGGTTCCAACTGGTTTGGGGCCTGGTATCCACCACTCTCGAGCGCCACTGGCTCCGTATCGGGCTCGCGGCATTTCTACTGTTTATGCTATTGGAACGTAACCTTACCGTTGAGTTCCGATTCAGCACAGAACGGCCCTTTCTGAACGTGAACGGCGATAAACCCGAAGCCGAAGCCCTGGCCCGGCCTGCAGCTCTGAAGGGAAGCAGTAGCAAACTACAAGAACAGCAGGCCTACGTACGACGCTTCTCCAAAGTCGCCCAGGCAGAGCAGGAGAAATTCGGCATCCCGGCCAGCATCAAGCTGGCGCAGGGGCTGCTGGAAAGCGACGCCGGCGACAGCCCCATCGCCAGCCGCAACAACAACCACTTCGGGATCAAATGCTTTTCGCGCAATTGCAGCCCGGGGCACTGCAGCAATTTTTCCGACGACAGCCACAAGGATTTCTTCCGCAAGTACAGCAACGCATGGGAAAGCTGGCGCGCCCACAGCCTGATGCTCAGGCAGAACCCGCGATACCAGCAACTCTTCCTGCTCGAACAGGACGACTACAAAGGCTGGGCTAACGGGCTGGCGCGTGCCGGTTATGCTACCGACCCCGGCTACGCCCGCAAACTGGTGAACCTGATCGAGGAACTGAAGCTTTACTCGTACGATGGGTAAGGGGAGCTTATAGCTTATCCTACATCCGCGACCAGCAGATTGCACCCCCGGGCATCGCCGGCATCATGCCGGCCCAGTACTTCGAAACTGCCGTCCGGGTATACCCGTCCAAGGTCGTCGGTGGCGATGAAACTGATCGTATCGAGGTTGGCCAGGTCGATGATGTTGAGGGCGCCAGTGGCGCCAGGCCGCTGTAGGGCCAGGGGGTCAGTGATCTCTCGCGCCAGCACGCGCATGGAGGGGCTGGGGCGGAACAACCCACCGCCCTGGGAATACGCCTGAGAGAGGAGCTCCGTCATGCCATATTCCGAATGGATGCTTTCTACGCCGAAGGCATCCCGGAGTATGGCATGAAGCTCCTCGCGGGTGATCTCCCTGCGGCGTCCTTTCATGCCGCCTGTTTCCATAATGACAACGCCACTGAGGCTCATAGGGTGCTTCTCTGCCAACTCCCACAGGGCAAAGCTGACGCCAAGCAACAAGGTGGGGATGCTTTTATCCCTGCAACGCGCCAATACCGCTATCAAAGCATCCGTATTGTGCAGAAAAAAACCGCTTTCCGGGTAGGCCGACTGGCGGATAAAATCATCGGCCATAAAAACGAGGGAAGAGCCGCTGCGTTCCAGGTAAGCAGGCAGTAGTGCCAGCACCGCATAATTCGATGTGGGCCCGTAGAAAAACTCAAAACCCCGGCGCGCATTTTGACGATAAAGCGCTGCATCGCGCAACAGATGGCGGCTGGTGGCTGCTGCGGTGGTCCCACTGCTGCTAAAGGTGAGCTCAGGTTCCCACTCGCCGGTTTTCACGTGATAGCTTTTGAAGAACTGGATGGGCAGAAAAGGGATCGACTCGATGGACTGTACACTTCCCGGCCTTACGCTCAGCAGGCGTAAGAACTCGTGGTACAGTGGGTTATACTCCGCCTGGTAACGGAATATATCCAGGGCCAAAGCCCCAAAAGGCTCTGCCGGAAGGCGGCCGATACGGCCGATTAACGATTGCCGGTCTGTCTTTAGTCCCACAGTTTGACGAATAATGCAACACTAAGCGCGCAAATTTAGTTACTATTATGGTGGAATTAAACGCAAGGAAAGCATGAAAACAACCAACTACCTGTGGATCGCCATCCTGTCCCTCAGCCTGTACAATTGCGTGCAGCCGCCTGATTATCCCGTCGAGCCCGTGATCTCCGTCCCTGAAAACGGCCGCATCACCAATAAGGACTTTATCGCACAGGGGAATCTCACTGCTGTTTCGGACACCCTGGCTATTACCTTCGCCTTCACTGACGGCGATGGCGACCTGGGCGAAGACGGTGACTCCCTCGATGTTTTCCTGACAGACAGCCGCGAAGGCTTTGTCAACCGCTATAAGCTGCCCGTCGTGCCCGACCAGGGGACCGGCAACGGCATCTCCGGTGAGATCACCATCCGCATCCCGAACAAACCCTTCAACATCTGTTGCACCTACCCCGATAATTCCGAACCCTGCGTCCCCAATTCTAAATACCCGACCGACAACTATTTCTACACGATACAGATCCGGGACCGGGCGGGGCACTATAGCAATACGCTGAATACGGAAGAAATAACGATCCTATGTAATTAGCCGGGTAATCCCGCTGCCTCTTTAGCCGCCTCTACCGTCTTCTTTGCATTCCCCACAAAGATCTGCCCGTCAATAAGGATAACCGGGCGCTTGAGAAAGGTGTACTCCTCCAGGATGAGTTGGCGGTAGTCGCCCTCCGATAAGGCCTTCTCATGCAACCCCATAGCGCGGAACTTAAGCGCACGGCGGCTGAATAACGCTTCGTACGAACCGGCCAGCGCCTTCATGGCGTCGAGCTGCTCCGGCGTGATGGGCGCCGCCTTGATGTCCTGAAGCTCAAATCCCCGGCCACCGCCCAGGCCGGCGATGATCTTCTGACAGGTGGAACATGTAGACAAATAATATATCTTTCTCATGCTTTTGCTTTTTGCCTGGCAAAATTATGTATTAATTTACAGCCCTTCTTCCAAAAAAAGCAAAAAACGAATGACACGTATCCCCGAATCCGAACTCATCCTCAACCCCGACGGCAGCATCTACCACCTCAACCTCCTGCCGGAAGACCTCGCCCCGGCTATTATCACGGTTGGCGACCCGGGGCGGGTCGAGCGGGTGTCGAAATACTTCGACGAAATTGAAGTAAAAAAGCAGAAAAGGGAATTCGTCACCCATACCGGGCGCATAGGCAACAAACGCCTGACCGTGCTCTCCTCTGGTATAGGTACTGAAAACATCGATATCGTGCTCAACGAACTGGACGCCCTTGTCAATATCGACTTTGATCAAAGGGCCGTACGGCCAGAACTCACTTCCCTGAATATCATCCGCATTGGCACTTCCGGCTCTCTGCATGCAGGCATCCCGGTAGGGTCGTTCGTCGCATCTGCCTATGGGCTGGGCCTCGACAACCTTCTCTCCTATTATGATTATAAGCCCAACCTCGGCGAGGCCGAGCTAACTGACGAGCTTAAACAATTCATGGCCCTCAGCGTAGATATCCCTTTTTATGCCGCTGAGTGCAGTGTGGAGCTCATGAAGGCGATAGGCGCCGGCATGCACCAGGGGATCACGCTTACCAGCGCGGGCTTCTATGGCCCACAGGGCCGGGTGCTGCGGGCTGGTGCACGGTATGATGCACAGCGCTTCCAGCAGCTCGCCGGTTTTTCCTTCCGGAAAACGCCTGTCACCAACTTCGAAATGGAAACCTCAGCCATCTATGCCCTGTCGCGCATGCTGGGGCACCGGGCGCTGTCTACCAACGTCATCCTGGCCAACAGGGCAAGCCAGCGCTTTAGCGCCAACCCCCGGGAGGAGATGGAAAAACTTATCCGGACAGTGCTGGAAAGGGTATCGGATTCCGGCCTGTTCCAATAAAAAAAGGAACTGGCTTATGCCCGCTCCTTTTCGAAATGGTATGTATTTGATAGCCTCTGTTATTATTGCGTCACGAGGCCGTTGACTTTTTTGTAGTCGTCCAGGAATTTCTCCAGCCCGATATCCGTCAACGGGTGCTTGAGCAGGCCGAGTATGGAATCCAGCGGGCAGGTAACCACATCGGCGCCGGACTGTGCGGCCTCGACGATGTGTTTCGGGCTGCGGATGGATGCAGCGAGAATTTCCGTTTCAAACCCCTGGATGGCATAGATCTCCGCGATCTGGCGGATCAGCGCCATGCCGTCCCAGTTGATATCGTCAATGCGGCCGATAAAGGGCGACATGTAGTTGGCGCCGGCTTTGGCAGCGAGAATGGCCTGCCCGGCAGAAAAGACCAGGGTGCAGTTCGTACGGATGCCGTGATCGCGGAAGTAGCTCAGCGCTTTTACCCCGTCC
Source organism: Lewinellaceae bacterium (assembly GCA_020636255.1). Classification (GTDB taxonomy): domain Bacteria; phylum Bacteroidota; class Bacteroidia; order Chitinophagales; family Saprospiraceae; genus JACJYE01. The sequence goes on along the minus strand of JACJYE010000010.1, from coordinate 120,855 downwards.
TTGATCATCGGTACTTTCACGACGATGTTCGGAGCTATATCTGCCAGGCTTTTGCCTTCTTCAACGATCCCTTTGAAATCCGTGGCGATCACTTCGGCGCTCACGTCGCCGTCGACGATGTCACAGATCGTTTTATAGTGCTTCCGGATGTTCGACTCGCCGGAAATGCCCTCTTTGGCCATTAGTGAGGGGTTGGTGGTCACCCCATCCAGAATGCCGAGGTCGTGGGCTTCCTGGATCTGGGTTAAACTAGCAGTATCAATGAAAAATTTCATAATAGTTTTTTGCAAAGGTAAGCAGTGCGGGAGAAAAAATCCAGGCCATGCGTGTGCCAGGAAAAAAATGAGGTGAGCAACACATCGCACCGCTCGACCTGCCTACCCTTGCTCCGTTTCCGGCCTGGGGGGGTTCAGCGGGAGCTGGTCGTGTGCGCTCACCGGGGCGCAAAGTTATACTATAATAAGTGTAATTTCAAATTCTGCGCCCTGGTATTTCTTTTACTTCGGCACTATTTCGGCCTGTTCGCCGAAATAAAGCGCGAAACGCTGCAAATCGTTGGCCATGCTGGTATTCTGAGTAGCACGTTGATAGGTGTCGGCCAGCGCACGCAGGGTTTGGTAGACGAAGCGGTCCATCTCCGCCACCTGCATATCTTTGGTCCATAAGTCGATCTTTAGCGTATCCTTGGATTCCCGGTCAAAAACGGACAGCATCATGGCCTTGCATTCCTGCTCGCCCGGGCCGTTGGGGTTACCCGGAGCTATCCAGGTAATGCGCGCCGGAATTCCATCTTCGCCAAGCACGATCATCAATTCGATCTTCGACTTTTTTGTTTTTTTCTCTTCCATGCTTTTTTAGTCCTTCTGTTTGCTTTCAATATTCAGAGCTTTCGGCATTCACTCCCCTGCCATCCGATGGATCTCGTCCGAAGCGTATACGTGCAGGCCCGGTTCCAGCCCCTGCGCAGCGGCTACCATGGCCCTGGCTACGGTTTCCGCTCCCACAGGCCTGTATTTGCCCAGCAACCCACCGGCCGTCAGGCGGTCAAGGCCCAACGCGAACTGCCCGGCCAGGCTCTCACCCAGCCTGCTTTCCCGCCGGCCGCCCAGCAACACCGACGGCCTGAAGATATGGAAGCCCCAAAACGGCAACTTGATCACAGCCCGCTCCAGCTCGCCTTTCACCCTGGAGTAAAAGAAAAGTGAATCCTTGTGGGCGCCCACCGCTGATACCAGCAAGAGTTGCCCGGCGCCATGCTCAGCCGCCAGGCGGGCCGATTCGAGCGCATAATGGTAGTCGACACGGAAAAAGGCTTCTTTGCTGCCCGCCTGGGCCATAGTGGTACCCAGGCAGGAAAAAAGGTCGTTACCCTGGATCAGCGGCCCATAATCCTTCAGGCGGTTGAAATCGGCCAGGTGCTCCTCCAGTTTGGGATGGTTGATGCCCAGCGGGCGGCGGACAAAGATCACGACCTTGTGGTATGCCGGATGCGCCAGTAGCTGCGCCAGGCAATGCCCACCGACAAGGCCGGATGCTCCGAAAAGCAGTGCCGTTTTTTTATGTTGCGTTATTTCCAAGCGTGCTCTAATGGTTCAGAAAGGCCGGCAGCGGTGCCTGCCGATGGGCAAAGGTACATTTTTCTGCTACTTCTGAACCTGCAGGTTGTAATAAGAAGCGGACAATCCACCCCAAATGCCCAATCCTCCATTAATGTTGGACTCCACAAGGGTGTAACTCGAGAACGGCCCCTGGTTGCTGGCGTTATACTCCAGCGTATTCCAGAAGTTATAGTGCGCTTCGTCCAGGCTTATCCATTTGATCGTCGCCTCATCGCCCACCCGAAACAGGCCGAAGGTTTCCAGGTCGAAGGAATCGGCTCCTCGAGGTTCGGGGCGGTACAGGGGAAACTCTGCCGACTCGCCGTCGAAAAGCCGGTCATCAAACACGGAGGTTACCGCAGGAATATAAGCACCGCCGTTGATGGCCACCTGAAAACGATAGAAATTGGCCTGTCCCGGAGGGTCGGACAAGTATGCCAGCAACTGAGCCAGGGTATCCACAGGCCTGCCGGGAGGGTCGCGGAAATACAGGGAATCCAGCGGGACATGAACAGGTATGGTAGTAACGGCCTCCAGGCGTTGCCCTTCGGCTTCCACCTCCAGGTTATAGCGCTTCCCCTCCTGCCCCAGGATGGAAAAGCTCAGGTCGATGTATACGCACAAATTGAAGCCAAGGCTATCGGCTTCCAGCCCGAAAAGCGCACTGGCCAACGCCTTTTGTTCATCGCTGAGCTCGTCCAGGCAAAGTTCGGACAACGTAGCTGTTTTGTCCCCATCCGATACGCGAACGATGGCCCCGTGCACAAAGGTATTTTCCAATTGCTCGGCGCTGAACTCACTGAAAAAGGGCACGGAACGGGTGAGGATCACATAAGGCGGCGTAGGCCGCTCACCAGCCTCTATATAGCCCTCCACCACTATCTGAGGAGGCGCTCCGGAACTTTCGGGTTTAAATTCTTTCTCGCAGGAGAAAAGCCAGGAAAGGAAAGCCAATACAACAACTACACGTAGGCGGCCCATGCGTCAGGTTTTGTCGAAAAGCATAACAGCGATGAGCCGGCAACGGTTCTCCATTAACTGCTGTTTCTCTGATCTATGCAGCTATCCGTTTGTATTTCAACCGGATGGAATTGCCGATGACCACCACATCTGAAAAGGCCATGAATAGCGCACCCCACATCGGGTTGAGAAACCCCATAGCAGCCACGGGAATAGCTACTACATTATAGGCAAAGGCCCAGAATAGATTTTGCCGGATCGTCAGCACCGTATGTTCGCTAATCGCAAGGGCGCGCACCAGATAATCGAGCCGGCCGTTCAGTAGCACGACCTGGGCCGATTGTATCGCTACCTGGGAAGCTGTGCTGAGTGAAACGCCTATTGTGGCCTTGGCCAAAGCCGGGGCGTCGTTGATGCCATCGCCGATCATGGCCGTAGGTGCTTCTTGCGAAAGGCGCTCCACTACCTTGAGCTTTTGCCCGGGAAGCTGTTCTGCGTACACTTCACTGATCCCTACCTGTGCGGCCACTTCTTCGGCCTTGGCGCGCCGGTCGCCGCTGAGCAATATCGGGCGAATGCCTTTTGCCTGTAAGAAAGCTACCGCTTCGCGCGTTTCAGGCTTGACTTCATCGCTCACCTCGATCGCCGCCAGTATCCGGCCATTTTCCGTCAGGAAGAGCTGCCCTTCTTGTTCCGGCCCTGCCTCATCGCCCAAAATGCGGTGAGAACCGATGCCAAAGGTATTGCCCTGTGCATCTGTGGCGAAAACGCCAAGCCCTTTCTGTTCCTGTACATTCGCCAGCGTTACCTCTACACCATTCAGCCTGGATTCCATCGCCTGGGCCAGCGAACGGGCGATAGGGTGTGAAGAATGCTGCTCCAGTTTATAGATCAAAGCGTTTGTACGCGCTTCCTCGCCTTCGTAATAGGTGATATTACCCACGGTGAACTGGCCCGTGGTCAGGGTTCCGGTCTTGTCGAAAACGGCATTTTTAATATGTGAAAAGATCTCCAGCGTCTGCCCGCCTTTGACCAGCACGCCGTTCTTTGCCAGGCGCCCGACGCCAACCATTACGGCAGTAGGCGTAGCAAGGCCCATAGCGCATGGGCACGAAATGACCAGTACGGCAATAGCGTTCATCAAAGCTTTCTGGAAGGGCAGGCCGAAACCAAAATAGGCTATCAGCAGCGTCAGCAAGGCTATACCCAGCACAGCCGGCACGAAGATCGCGCTGATCCGGTCGGCCAGGCGCTGGATGGGCGGCTTGTCCTGCTGAGCCGTCTTCACCAGCTCGATCATCTGGCTGAGCACCGTATCGCGGCCGGCAGCGGTTACCTTCATGCGCATGTTTCCCGAAACAATGATAGAAGCCCCAATGACGCGATCGCCCGCCTTTTTCTCTACCGGCAGGCTCTCTCCGGTAAGCATCGATTCATCAATGCTTACATTCCCCTCCTGGATGACACCGTCGAGGGGCACTTTGTCTCCTTCATTGGCCTGCAGGATATCGCCCAGCTGAACATCGTCGCGGTTGAGGCTGACCAGTGCTCCTGATGGCATTACCTTGGTGGCCTTTTCCACCTGCAGCCTGGCCAGTTCGCCGATGGCTGTTGTCGTTTGGGCCACAGCCCGTTTTTCCAGCCAGTTACCCATGAGCACCAGGGTAATGATGGTAGCAGCAGTTTCATAAAAAATGTATGCCGGCTCCTGAAGTATAGTACCGATCAGGCTATAGATAAAGGCTGCCGTACTGCCGGTAAAGATCAATACATCCATATTGAGCACGCCACCTTTGGCCGAACTGAGCGCGCTGCGCCCAAAGTGCAGAAAACCGATGACAAAAGATGGCAGGCAGATCAACAGCTGCAACCAGTAGTTGTCGAAAATGGAAAGATGCTGGCCCGCCATCATAAGCAGGTGGTGCAACAGCAAAGGGAGTGTAAAAACAGCGCTGATAAGCAATTTGCGCTCCAGTGTCCACCATTCCCGGGGAGCTCCGCCCTTTTCCTCTACAACAGTATAACCCAGCTTGTGTATACCCTTTTTTACCTCATCGATCGTGATGGATGCACTGGCCTGCCGGTAACGCACTTCACGGGTCTGAAAATTCACATATACGTCCTCCAGCCCTTTTCGTTCCAGGTAGCGGTTGAGGCTGGCCGCACAATTGTTGCAGTTCATGCCGTCTACCGTCAGTTCTATGATTTTATCAGCCATAATAATTTGTGGCCTCTTTGCCTTTTAGTAGTGTTCAAAAAACAAGATTGGGGATTTCTTAATACTTTAAACGCTTTAAAAGCAGACTGTGCCTTTTTCTGGCGCGTTTTTTAAACTCCGGCCCCCCTCAGGCTCTTTTATTAAAACAGCCCGGTACAATATTATTAACATTCTAAATAAAAATCAGTCTATAATGAGAACACTGAGCTTTTTTTTCTTATTGGCCATCTTCTTCACGGCCTGCCAGAATGCCCCCCAGAATGGGGATGAACAAACCGGCGAGGAAACTCCTGAAATGAAATACACCGTGACGCCTTTCTCTCAATCAGCGGCCTTTCCCGACGCAAAGATAGATGATATGGCGTTTGTGAACGGCAAGTTCAAGTTCGGGATCAGCGGCGACAGCTACCAACTCGGCGTCCAGACCCCCGATGCGGGGGCGAAGATGTGTGCCAACTCCGCCCAGGGACAACACATTCACCTGATCGTTGACGACCAGCCCTATGCAGCGAAATACGAAGCGGAATTCGATTACGAGATCCCCGACGGCAGCCATTATCTGCTGGCTTTCCTTTCGAGGTCGTACCACGAAAGCATCAAGACGCCCGAAGCGTCCAAAGCGGTGAAGGCTGAGATCAAGGGCAATTCCATCGTCATGAGCGAGCCGATCCAGCAACCTATGCTGTTCTACAGCCGCCCTAAAGGCACTTATACCGGAAAGGCGGAGACGGACAAGGTCATGCTCGACTTCTACCTCGTCAACGTTACCCTCGGCGATGATCATAAGGTAAAGGCCGATATAAATGGGGAAACCCACATGATCGACTCCTGGCAACCTTACTACATCGAAGGGCTGCCTATGGGCGAAAACACCATTACGCTTACGCTGGTGGATAAGGACGGTAATGCGGTGCAGGCCCCGTTGAACCCCGTCTCCCGCACCTTCACGCTGCAGGAAGACCCGGCGCCCACGAATTAGCGGGCGCTAGAACCTACTTCGCGCATCCGCATTATTCCTGTTATAAGGGATCTTGAGGAAATCAAGTGAGCCTGGGGTGACGCCGATGTTGAAGGCATAAGTGCCGCGCGTCGGTTGCCAGCTCAGGCTCATTTGCCAGCAATGGAGGTTGCGGCTAAAGCCCAGAGAGGGGTAGGTCAGGCCTTTGCGTACAAAGTCATAACCGAAGTTGCCGATCGTAATGCCCCAGTTATCGGTGAGCTGGATGCTCCCCTGGCAGTTAATAGAGTGCGTCTGTATGTAAAAAGTATCCCGCCCATCGGGCCGCCCCATCCAGTTGAACACCAGGTTGTGGCTGATCCTGAAGTTTTCGAACAAGCTGAGAAAATCGGCCTCTTTCGGTTTCTCGTTCCGCTCTTCGAGCGGGTCTTCCACCACTTTCTCTTCCTCTCCCATAAACAGGGCGCGGATCTTGCCTACCGTAATGTTGGTATTGAAGCGGGCATTGGCATTAACAAAACGCAGTAATTTGCCATCGCGCCGCCAGGCAAACTCGTTGATCCGGCGAATGCTGTTGCCGCTTTGAACAGCAGCATAAGGGTCAAACTGGGCCTGTGCGGAAAACGTGGTCATCCCTTTGAACAAGCGGGTCGTCCCGTTCACATTGACGGGGCTCCAATTCAGGGAGTCGGCAGCAAAGTTGTAATTGCCGTTGACGACCAGGTTGTCGAACAGCTTGAGCTTCTTTTCGGTAGAGTCCTTTTTCGACAGGAATTTCGCCTCAAAGATGTTGTTCAGGCTGTAGTTGAGCGCCATCTGCCGCCCGCTTTGCGATGGGCCTCCGTAAATGGAGCCTTGGAAAATGGAGTAGTCATTGTACACATCAGGGTCGGAAGTGCTCTGCACACTTTTTACATAACCCAACTCCGGCCGGGAATAATCCGGCGTATAACTAAAGGAAAGACTGGGCTTGATGACGTGGCGAATGCCGAGCAGGCGCCCTCTGTGAAAGCGCATCGTGCCGAAGATCTGCGTATTCAGGCTTACGCTTGCGCTAAATTCCCGGTAGGATTCGAAACCCGGGATGAGCGTATCGTTTACCGTGCCGTATGAAAGCGTATCGTAAGTCTCAATCCCATTGTTGAATATGGTTTTAACCTCCAGGTCAGGTATAAAATCCTTGCGCAGGGACTTGAGATACCAGACCTCATTGTAGTTGACCCCCGGGTTGAGGTTGAAATACTTCAACACCTTAAAGGATGTACCGCTGGAAACGGATTGCTGGATACCGAACTGTGCGTCCTGCAGAGTTTGCTGAGTGAACAGGGTCGTATCCGTAGCCTCGAACCGGTTACGGGCTTCGCCCTGGTAGCGCAGTGTGATATCCTCGAACCACCGCTTGGGCCCGGTGCGCTCTTCCTTGCGGAAGGGATAGAGCGCCTGGGTCTGGAACTTCACATTGGGAAAGTTGATGGTGACCTTGCGGGTGGCGGAGTTCTGGTTGTGGCTGAGGCTGGCATTGAGGTTTATGGGCTTGTCGCGCCAGCTTTTGCTAAAGGCCAGGTTAGAGTTGAGCTGGTTTTGCAACACCCGTTCGGCATCGTTATACACCCGGCTCTGGTAGTTGTTGGTCTGGATATTGATGGACCCCCCGAAATTATTGGTCGGGTGGGCGGTGCGCTCCTGCCGGTGCGACCAGGTGAAGCGGTACGATTTCGGGCGGGTCACCAGGCCTTCGCTATCCTCGCTGCGGCGCTGGTCGAAGCCAAAGTCGAAGTTCCCGGAATATTTATAACGCTTCTTGTATTGTGAGGCAGCATTGATGCCCCAGGTGCCTTTGAGGTATATATTTCCCGTAACCGAGAGGTTGAAGTGGTCGCTAAGGGGGAAGAACCAGCCTATGCCTTCCAGGCCGAAGCCCCATTGAGGCGAATACTGATAATCGCGGGGAAAGAGCAGGCCGGTACGGCGCCCTTGTGATATGGGAAAAAAGCCGAAAGGCAGCCACAATGGCGTAGGCACCCCCATGATCTCCAGGTTGGAAGGGCCAACCACCACCAGCTTGTTGGGAATGACCTTCTGGCGGCGGCTGCGTATACCGAAATGGGGGTCGTCATGCGAACAGGTCGTAAAAATAGCTCCCTGGCTGTAAATGACATCCTGGCTTTTCTCCGTGCTGTCGGCCGGAGGAGGAGCGCTGATGAATTTGGAACGCGCGCCGTGCACGATAACGTCGTTCTGCTGCGTTGTCACATCGTACACCACTCCTTTTCGCGACAGGAAGTTATAGCGCATACTATCCGCTACGAAGCTTTGTGTGCCATCCGTGAATTCGGGCGCCTGCGAAGGCCGGCCCAAACTGTCCGGAATGCCTTGCGCAGTAACGATATTCGTTTTCCAGTCAAAAACGATATGGCCTGCCTTGAGGTTGATCGTGGTGTAGGTTACGGAAGCGTCACCGTATAAGTGGATCTTCTGCCCTGCGATATCATAGATCATGGAATCCCGGGCGTTGTATTCCACCGGTGCATCGAGCGAATCTTTGGAATAGGTGATTTCCGCCAGGGATACGCGCAGGCTGTCGGGCGCAGGCGGCAAAGTATCGGCAACAAAGTGCGGCATGCTATCCCCCGGCGCCGGTACAGGTATAGTATCGGGAACGGTACTCGTGCTGTCGGGCTGCGCCAGCAGCGGGAACAGCGGCGATAATACGAAAATGATTATTATTGGTAACTTTGCGCTCAAGGATATAACTACGTTAAACTACTATGACGAAAGCGGTAACCCTTTTTCTAACGATTTTCTTTTTCCTTTTGCCGTATACGCAGAAGGGGATTAACTTTCCGTTATCCTTTCCCGGGGCCGGCGCCTGTACAGCACCGGTTTCCCCCGCCCCGTCAGCGATAGCTCCCCCCCCCTCTGCCGCAACCGGCGGGCGAAGGATGGGCAAAGTTATCAAAGAAAGCATAATTGAGAAAACGGATCACCGGATAAAAACAGTAGTCATTGATGCCGGCCATGGCGGGCACGACCCCGGCTGCCTCGGAAAGAGCAGCCAGGAGAAAAACCTGGCACTCGGCCTGGCGCTGAAACTCGCCGACGGAATGCGCCGCCGCTTCCCTGAACTGCGGGTCATCCTCACGCGCGACAAGGATGTTTTCATTCCGCTCTACGAAAGGGCTGCCATCGCCAACCGCGCTGAAGCCGACCTGTTCATTTCCATTCACTGCAACTTCATGCCCGGCTCGCGCGCTACCAATGGTTCCGAAACCTACGTGATGGGCTTGCACACCGCCGAACACAACCTGGAAGTGGCCAAACGGGAGAACGCCGCCATCCTGTTGGAAGACGACTATAAAAAGAACTACGACTACGACCCGAATTCCCCGGAAGGCCACATCATGCTGAGCATGTACCAGAATGCATACCTGGAGCAAAGCATCCTGTTTGCCGAAAAGGTGGAGGAAAAATTTGCCGCTTATGCACAACGCAAAAGCAGAGGGGTCAAACAGGCCGGGTTTGTGGTGTTGAAAGAAACGGCCATGCCCAGCGTGCTGGTCGAAGCTGGCTTTCTGAGCAATCGCGACGAAGAGGATTTCCTCATCGACGAGAACGGGCAGTTCGCCATCGCAGGGGCCATCCTATCTGCATTTGAAGAATATAAGATCGCCGTGGAGGGCGGAGAAGTCTTAGCTTCCAGCCAGGCCAAAAATGCTGCGCCCCAGGCAGCGCCAGTGCCGGTTTCGGCTCCCCAGTACCAGATACTTACCAGTTCCCCTACACCGCAAACGGAAAGCCGGGGAGTCTTAGCCATGCCAGTACCCAATATACAGGAACAGGAAACAGCCGTACCCGATCCACCTGCCACCACGGCCGCACCGGCATCCTATACAGCCCCTGTATCCAGCATGGAAGCAACGGGCATACAGTTCCACGTCCAGCTGTCGGCCAACGCCAGGCCTCTGGATACCAGCGAAAGCAAATGGCGTAATACGGGTTACCTCATCGAGGTAGTCCTGGAGGATAATCTTTATAAATATCAGGCCCGCAATTTTTCTACCCTGCAACAAGCTTTCGAGGCCAGGCTGCTCCTGCAGTCGCGCGGCTTCCCCGATGCCTTTATCGTGGCCTACAAAAAAGGCCAGCGCATTTCGGTCGATCAGGCCAAACGGGAGCTGGGGATACCCTAAAGGGGATAAAATTAAATCCTATTTCATACCTTTGCCTCGCTTAAAACCAAATCTGATATGTCGAACGAAGTAAAGGTAGGTATTCTAGCCATAGCCGCCATCGTGCTCTCCATCTGGGGGTTCAAATTCATCATGGGCAAGAATGTCCTGATCAAGTCCAATATATACAAGGTTTATTACAATAATGTGGACCGCACCAAGGTGGGTACTCTCGTTGTGATCAATGGTGTAGAAGTAGGCAGCGTGGCCGGCGTGAACCTGCTCAACGACGATAACCGCACAGTCGAGCTGGTCCTAGACCTCGACCGTAATATAAAGGTGCCCAAAGACACCAGAGCTGTCATTATTTCTACCGGTTTCATGGGCGGCAAGGCCGTCGTGCTGGAATACGAACATGCCTGTAACGGCCCCGATTGCGCCGTTAGCGGCGATACCCTGCAGGGCGAGCTCCGCGGCCTGGTAGGCTCTATGCTCACGGGTGAACAACTGGCCGATTACATGGACATCCTGAAATCGGGCCTGGAGGAGATCATCGATACGCTCAACAGCCAGCTGCTCACGAATCCCGATTCCCCGCTCGGCAAGAGCATGGCCAACCTGGACGCCACCCTGTCCAACCTCAAGTCGGCAACCGGCCAGCTCGACGGCCTGCTGCGCTCCTCCTCCGGTAGCATCAGCGGCACCCTCGGCAACCTGGACGCCATCACCGGCAACCTGAAAAAGAATAACGATAAGATCAACTCCATCCTCAGCAATGCCGACTCCCTGAGCAACCAGCTCGTCGCTGCCGACCTGGAGCAAACCCTCAAAGAGGTCAACCAGGCCATCGCCAGCCTGCGCACAACGCTGCAATCGGCCGACACCGCCCTGGGCGGCGTCTCCGACGTCGTCGGCAAGATCAAAGAAGGCGAAGGCTCCCTCGGCAAGCTCATGCAGGATGAAGAACTTTACAACAACATCAAAACCCTGAGCCAGCGCGCCGACTCCCTGGTCAACGACATCCAGGAACGCCCCTACCGCTATATGCCGCTGAAAAGCAGGCGCAAGGTGCAGCGCTATGATAAACAGGATGCAGGGCAGTGACCAGTACCAGCGATAACCATGAAAAAACTCACCTTCCCCACTCTCCTCCTCCTGGCCCTCACCGCCTGCCAGGAAGCGCCTCCAGCCTCCTTCTCAGGAGCCATGGACACCTACTTTTCCGAACAGTTTCCCGAAAATGAACCCGGAGCGGCTGTGCTGGTGATGAAAGGCGAGGATATCCTGTTCTCCAAAGGTTACGGCCTGGCGGATATGGAGACGAAAGAAAAGATCACGCCCAACACGCTGTTTAACCTGGGCTCCATCTCCAAGACCTTTGTCGCCAATGGCATCCTCATCCTGAAGGACGAAGGCAAACTGACGCTGGACGACAGCCTGTCGATGTATTTCACCGATTTCAGGAACCCCGACATCGCCCGCAAGGTGCGCATCGTGCACCTGCTCTCGCATACCTCCGGGCTGCCCGACATCCGTCCGGTGGATGAAGACAGCATTTTTTTCCTGACAGCCAAAGACGAAGAGAATTTTGCCCCCATAAAGAACAACGACAGCCTGCATTTCGAGCCGGGCGAACACTTCGAATACTCCAACCCCGCCTACAATGGCCTGGCCCTGATCATCGAAAAGGTGGCGGGCGAGAAATGGCAGGATTTCATCCGAAACCGCATACTGCTGCCTTCAGATATGCCCACCAGCACTATTACCGATGGCCCGCACCCTGAGCAGGGGGTCTCCCACGGCTACGTGAAAAAAGGCGGTGTTTATCAGGAGTACGACTACGGTGAATATCCCACCTTCGCCGCCTCCGGCAACGGCGGCGTCTGGAGCTCCGTCAACGAGCTGGCCCATTACGAACTGGCGATGCGCAACGGCGCCTTTCTCGACAAAAGCACCATCGCTGCTTCGCAGCGCCCCTTCGCGCCGGACAACTGGGCGGATACCCTTCCGCACCAGGTTGGCTACAGCTGGTTTGTTGAACTACCGGCCCCGCCGCTAAACCTGAAGAAAGTGTACCATACCGGTTCCCAGGGTGGCTTTCGCGCCTTTTTCCTGGCGATACCCGCCCGTGAGATCCTTTACGTAGCCCTGTTCAACCAACCCGTTGAAGTGGAGGAGATCATGGACAAAGGGCTGGAACTGATGAAGGAGTTTGGGGTGCTGGAATGAGGCCTTACACTACATTCACCTCCGGCATCAGCCGTACTCCAAACTTCTCGTCAACAGAATCCACGATCTTTTGTGCCAGTTGCAGGATATCCTTTCCGCTGGCCTGGCCGTAATTGACAAGTACGAGCGCCTGTTTTTCGTAACAGCCGGCATCGCCGAAGCGCTGGCCCTTCCAGCCGCATTGCTCGATCAGCCAGCCGGCGGGGACCTTCACAAGCCCTTCTCCTGCCGGGTAATGAACAATATCGGGGAAGCGCTCCAGTAATCCGTCAAACTGCTGTTGCGGGATTTCCGGGTTCTTGAAAAAGCTGCCCGCGTTGCCGATTTGAACAGGATTGGGCAGTTTGCTACTGCGGATGGCGATGACGGCTTCACTGATATCCCGGATCGTGGGATCGGTGATGCCCCGTGCCGCCAGTATCTCTTTGATGGCGCCATAAGAAGAATGGATCTGGTGCGGGCCGGTGGTAAGCTCGAATACAACCCTCGTTATACAGTAGTGCCCTCTGAAAGGGCCTTTAAAGACGCTGTCGCGATAGCCGAACTGGCATGCTTCGCGCCCGAAAGCATGCTCCATGCCAGTGGAAAGCTCTATCGCTTCCAGGCTGTGGAATACATCGCGCAGCTCTACGCCATACGCGCCGATGTTCTGGATGGGTGCTGCCCCTACGGTGCCGGGAATGAGCGACAGGTTCTCGATGCCACCCAGGCCTTCATCGAGGCACCAGAGGACGAACTCATGCCAGTTTTCGCCACCGCCGGCTGCCACCCATGCCTTCCCGGCTTGACGCCTGACGGCCTCCCGCCCTTTGATGCGGTTGCGGATCACCAGGCGCCCTACATCCCCTGTAAACAGGATATTGCTGCCGCCGCCAAGGACAAAAGGCGTACTGCCTTTCCAATGGCGCAGGGTTTCCTGCAATTCGGCACTACTGTGTATTTCAGTGTAATATTGAGCCCTGGCATCGATGCCAAAGGTGTTGAGGTGCCGAAGGGAAACGTTCTCTTGAATGTCCATTGATGTTGAATTGCTGCCGATTGCCTGACAGGATCAGCGCCCGGCCCCTTGCTGGCCCTGGCCCTTCATTACGACTTCCGGCCCCCAAAGGCCCTTGCGCATGCGGAGCACTATCGTTTCTCCGCGCTGTAAGCCGGGGAAAGTAGCATCCTCGTTTTTGATGCGCCGCAATTTGCCGTTGTAATAGAAAAAAGTATAATAGCCGGTAGGCTTCGGCCTTTCCTGCTGGATGAACCCGAGAGGCTCGGACAAGTAGGGCCGTTCTTCTATAAACATGGCCTCCTGTTCGTAGATCGGGTACGGGCTGAGCAGGCGGTTGCTCAGGCTACCGGCCAACGGGGCAAAGATCGTACACATAACCGTGAAAAAGACGTAAACCTGGATCTTTTCTGTCAGGTTTTCCGTAGTGTTGCGGTAACGCCAGCCAAGGGCCAGGCCAACGATAAGGCCCACTGCCATGCTCCACATCACCAGCCGCTGCACCCCCATGGTGCGGTCAAACCAGGAAAACTCCAGGACGTAAAGAACGATCAGCCCGACAAAGGCAAGGGTAAGGGCTATGTATTTTAATTGCGGCATATCGGAAAAGGCATGGCCTCATTCCTGGTGATATCGGTGGCTGGGGTCATAAGCGCTGGCCACGTTCTCATTTTTCACATCGCTTTCCACCTCCCCGTCGCGCAGGCGTACAATACGCTGGGCATGAGCAGCGATATCCGGCTCGTGGGTCACAACGATAACGGTATTACCCGCCCTGTGGATCTCTTCAAACAGGGCCATGATCTCGATAGATGTTTTGGTGTCCAGGTTACCGGTAGGTTCGTCGGCAAGGATGATCGACGGGTTGTTGACCAACGCGCGGGCTACGGCCACGCGCTGACGCTGCCCCCCCGACAGTTCGTTGGGTTTGTGGTGCATACGGTCGCCCAGGCCTACGGCATCCAGCACCTCTTTGGCCCTATCCTGGCGGGCCGTTTTTCCTATACCTGCATAAACAAGCGGCAGGGCCACATTATCTAGTGCGGTGAGGCGAGGCAACAGGTTAAAAGTCTGGAAGACGAAACCGATCTCCTTGTTGCGGGCCTCGGCCAGGTCATTGTCGTCCATGGTGCTGACGTTGACGCCGTTGAGCCAGTATTCGCCGGAGGTGGGCGTATCCAGGCAGCCGATCAGGTTCATCAGGGTGGACTTGCCGGAGCCGGAAGGGCCCATCAGAGCGACGTATTCGTTCTTGAACAGGTCGAGGCTAACGCCCCGCAGGGCGTGTACCTTGGCGGTACCCATAATGTAAGTCTTGGTCAGCTCCTTGATGGAAATGATACTATTCATGCCGTTCGTTTTACAGGTCAATCACTTTAGGCACTCGGAAGAACTCGTCGTCATGTTCCGGTGCATTGCGCAGGGCAGCTTCGCGGCTCAACTGGCCTTTCACGGCATCCTCCCGAAGTACATTAACGTCTTCGTTAATATAAGACAGAGGTTCCACCGCATCGGTATCCAGTTCCTGCAATTGCTCCACCATGGCCAGTATGTTGTTCAGGTCATCGATCAGCCGGGATTCTTCTTCCGGGCTGACCTCCAGCCGGGCCAGGTGTTCGAGCTTTGAAATTAGCTGCTTATCTATTTTCATAACAGATTTTTAGAAGTTTGGCGGCATTTCTTCGTTGAACGGCAGAGTTTCTTATTTTCGTAGCCGGAAACAAAACTTTACTATGAGCCAGCCGCAAGAGAATACGCCTCCAAAGATAAAACACATTGCCATAGCTGGAAACATCGGCGCGGGGAAAACCACTTTGACCGAAAAATTGAGCAGGCACTTCGGTTGGGAAGTCCACTACGAATCTACCGAAGACAACCCCTACCTCAGCGATTTCTATAATGATATGCAGCGCTGGTCCTTCAACCTGCAGATCTACTTCCTCAACAGCCGCTATCAGCAGGTGCTACGCATTCTGAGCGGTGATATTACCGTTGTACAGGACCGGACCATCTACGAAGATGCCTATATTTTCGCTCCCAACCTGCACGATATGGGGCTGATGTCCACCCGTGATTTTCAGAACTACTTCCAGCTGTTCAAAACCATGTCTTCCCAGATCCAGCCCCCCGACCTGCTGATCTACCTCCGGGCCAGCATCTCCACACTGGTCGACCACATCCAGGAACGGGGGCGCGACTACGAGGGCAACATGAGCCTGGATTACCTGCGCAGGCTGAATGAACGCTATGAGAACTGGATCGGTGGATACAAGGAAGGAAGGCTGCTCATCATCAATGCCGACCAATACGACTTTTTACACAGCCAGGAAGACCTCGGCGAAGTAGTCAACCAGGTTCGGGGGCAGTTGCACGGGTTGTTTTAGTAAATCACACCTGCTATTCTATGAGCTTGTTTGGAGGGCGCTTTTGATAGCGAAAAGCGGCCTCCAAACAAGCTCTAAGGCCTGGGCATATCCTTAACCTGTGCCGCCGCCTGATCCGGTTGCTCCAGGCCCAGCCAGGCCTTTACTTTAGCAGGCAGCAATTCCTGAAGATTGCCACCGCTGCCAGAATAGGCCAGCCCACCGATCAGCAAAGCATGAAACAGGATCGTGAAATACAGCGCCGTACGGCGGTTCTTTCTTGCATTGCGCTCAAATCGGTAGTCTATCATGGCAACAGGTTTTGAATGAAGGGATGTGCTATTGTGCTGCTAACGGGCCAGGCAATTGGTTTATTACCGCCAAGGGCGTTAAAGGATTGTCAAAAAGCCATTGCTGATAGCCTTCAACTTAGACGGCAGGCCCGGTGTTACCCATTTAGAAAAACCAATAATCTGCACTATGATTGCCGTACAGAACCTCCTCAAAGAACTTCATGATTCACGAATCCGGCTCGTAGCCGTCTCCAAAACAAAACCCGTTGAGCAGGTCATGGAAATTTACAACCAGGGCCAACGCGTTTTCGGAGAAAATATCGTCCAGGAACTCGCCGCCAAATACGAGCAACTGCCCAAAGACATCGAATGGCATCTCATCGGGCACCTGCAAACCAACAAAGTAAAATACGTAACCCCTTTTGTGGCCATGATCGAATCGGTGGACAGCTTCAAAGTGCTGAAGGAGATCGATAAACAGGCCGGAAAGAACGGGCGGGTGATCGACTGCCTGCTCGAGATCAGGATCGCAGAGGAGGAGAGCAAATATGGGTTCACCTATGAGGAGGTTGAAGCGATGCTTCAAAGCCCTGAATTCAAAGCCCTGAAAAACATACGCATCTGCGGGGTGATGGGTATCGGTACGTTTACCGAAGACGAAACCCAGACCCATCTGGAATTCAGGGGGCTGAAACAGTTCTTCGATCAACTCAAATCTGCCTATTTCGCTGATAAGGACTATTTCCGGGAAATTTCCATGGGCATGTCGGGCGATTATGAGATCGCCATCGAGGAAGGGAGTACTATGGTGCGGATCGGGAGCCTGATCTTTGGGGAAAGGGGATAAACTGTTATGCTACGCACCCAATATCTCCCGCAATTTCCCTACCACCATATCCACCTCTTCTTTCGTGTTATGGTGTGAAAATGAAAAGCGTATCGTGCGCCTGTCAGAGTTGCCGTCGAGGGCAGCGATGACGTGGGAGCCTGCGTCGGCGCCGGAGCTGCAAGCGCTGCCACCGGAAGCGCTGATGCCGGCGATGTCGAGGTTGAGCAGTAACAGGCCCGCTTTGGGAGAGGGCGGGAAGGCCACGCTGAGCAGCTTGTAATGCCCGTTGTCGGGGTCTCCGTTGTACTTGAGGTTGTCAAAGTTGGCGTCAAGTTGCCGGCGCAGGTAATCGCGCACGGCCGTGGTTTGCGCACGGCGGCTTTCGAGCTTTTCGTAGGCCAGGCTAAGCGCTTTTGCCAGGCCGAGGATGCCGTAGATATTCTCCGTACCACCGCGCATATTGCGCTCCTGCGAGCCACCGTCCAGATATGGTTTTATGATGTTGTCGCCATTGATGTAAACAAAGCCCACGCCTTTGGGGCCATGGAATTTGTGGGCGGCGCCGGAGAGAAAATTGATCGGCGAGCGAGAAACATCGATAGGAAAATAACCAATTGTCTGCACCGTATCCGAATGGAAGAGGGCGCCGTACTGCCGGCACAAAGCTCCCACCTCTTCCAGGTTTATCATCGTGCCGACCTCGTTGTTGGAATGCATGAGCGATACCATGGTTTTGGCAGCATCAGCCTGCAGAAGTGCTTCGAGATGGGCCATATCCACCCTACCCTTTTCGTCGAGCCGGACGTAAACTACTTCCACCTGCCCCAGTCGCTCAAGCGTATCCATGGAATGCAGTACGCAATGATGCTCGATGGGGGAAGAAATGATACGCCGCACTCCGAGGTCGCGCACGGCATTTTTCAGGGCCATATTGTTCGATTCGGTGCCGCCGCTGGTGAAGAATATCTCACCGATAGATGCGCCGAGATAGTGGGCCACCTCCTTGCGCGCCTGCTCGATAGCAGCGCGGGCCATACGCCCCTCGGCATGGATGGATGAAGGGTTCCCAAATTTCTCGCGCATAGCCTCCGTCATGACGTCGATGACTTCAGGAGCTATGGGCGTGGTCGCGGCATTGTCGAAATATATGCGGGGCATGGTATTATTATTTTAAACTGGATATTGGGAATACGGGGCGCCCCGTACCTCCGGTTTTCTGGTCGGAGTAGATAGGATAAGCCTGCAATTTATTCCTGCTCCAACCAGAAGATTGGAGGTACGAGTTAGAGTAACTCGGGGGCAAACCATCCTTCTACCAGGCCCGATTCGTGGCCGGGCTGGTTTTTGTAATTGAATTCATTGGTATGCGTATTGTACGCGTAGTCTTTCGACCACTCCTGATAGTTGTGGTAAACGGCTTCCAGGGCGTCGAGTACGTAGTCTAGTTCGGCATCCGTCATAGTGGGGTGGATAGACATGCGTATCCAGCCTGGTTTGTCCGACAGGTCGCCCAGGTTGATCTTGTCGGTGATGGACTTGGAGTGCTGCTGGGAAACGTGAAGCAGGTAGTGCCCGTAGGTACCGGCACAGGAGCAGCCTCCACGCATCTGCACGCCGAAGCGGTCGTTGAGCAGCTTCACGCCCAGGTTGTAATGCAGCCCTTCAATATAAAAAGAAACGACGCCCAGCCGCTGCCTGATATTATCGGCCAGGATGTGCAGCCTTGGCAATTTATCCAGGCGATGCCAGATGCGGGCCAGCATGGCTTCCTCGCGGCTAAGGATGTTCTCCACCCCCATCTTTTCCTTCAGGCGGATGCACAAGGCTACCCTGATAGTCTGCATAAAAGCAGGCGTTCCGCCGTCTTCGCGGGCTTCTATCTCGTCGAGGTATTTATGGCCGCCCCAGGGGTTGGTCCAGTCGACCGTGCCGCCACCGGGGTTGTCGGGCACGCGGTTGGTATACAGGCTGGCATCAAATATAAGGATGCCAGTAGCCCCCGGGCCGCCGAGGAATTTATGTGGTGAAAAATAGATGGCGTCAAGGTGTTGCAGCTCGTTCTCGGGCCGCATATTGATCTCGATATAGGGTGCAGAGCAGGCGAAATCGACAAAACACAAACCGCCGTGGCGGTGCATGATCTCCGCGATTTTGTAATAGGGGGTTTTGATCCCCGTTACGTTGGAACAGGAGGTAACGGCACCGATCTTAAGCTTACGGCACTGGTAGTTACCCAGCATAGACTCCAGGGCATCGAGGTCCACGCGCCCGTCTTCCGTAGGAGGGATGACAACGACTTCCGCCAGGGTTTCCAGCCAGGATGTCTGGTTGGAATGGTGTTCCATGTGGGTAACAAACACCACAGGGCGTTCTTCGACCGGCAGGATTACCTTATCCGTATATTTTTCGTGGACCTTAAGCCCTAATATCCTTTGAAATTTGTTGACTACGCCTGTCATACCCGAATTGGAGGAAATAAGCACGTCGCGCCGGCTGGCGCCCACATGCCGTTTGATGATCTCCTTGGCGTGATGATAGGCGGTGGTCATAGTAGACCCCGTCACGGTAGTCTCTGTGTGGGTATTGCCAACGTAGGGCGCCACGTCTTCAGAAAGGATGCGCTCGATGGGTTCGTACATGCGCCCGCTCGCCGTCCAGTCGGCATAAACGATCCGTTTAGGCCCGAAAGGCGTTTCGAACATTTGTTCATAGCCTATGATCTTTTGCCGGAACGGTTCGAAATATTGCTCCAGAGAGGCCTGTGTTTCGGCTTGTTTACCAGAAATATTGGTCAGAGCTTCCATATTTAATGATTTCTTTGGAAAGCAGGGAATTATGCTTTATGCCCTAAAACCGCATCAGCTTCAGCCTTCATCCTGTTGGCCAGTTCCTGAGCAGCTTCCGGGCTTGGGCCTTCCGAATAGATGCGGATGATCGGTTCAGTATTGGATTTTCGAAGGTGCACCCAGCCCCGTTCGAAATCGATCTTCAGGCCGTCGATAGTATTGTAGTCTTCATTGCTGAAGCGTTGCTCCAGCTGCGCCAGCAGCCTTTCAATATCGATATCCGGCGTAAGTGCGATCTTATCTTTTACCATGTAATAGTCTGGGTAAGTGGCACGCAGGGCGGAAGCTGTCTGCCCGCTCGTTGCAAGGTAGGTCAGAAAAATGGCCAGCCCGGCCAGGGCATCCCTGCCATAGTGCAGGCCAGGCAGGATAATGCCGCCATTGCCTTCGCCGCCGATTACTGCGTTCACTTCTTTCATCTTGTTCACCACGTTCACCTCTCCCACCGCGCTGGCAAAGTATTGCCCGCCCCTGCCTTGCGTCACATCGCGCAGGGCGCGCGTAGACGACAGGTTGGAAACGGTATTTCCAGGTTGGTGCTGCAAGATGTAATCGGCCACAGCGACCAGAGTGTATTCCTCTCCGAACAAAGCGCCGTCTTCACAGACAAAAGCCAGGCGGTCCACATCAGGGTCGACGGCGGCGCCGAGGGCAGCGCCGTGTTCTACAACGGCCTTGCAGAGGCCCTGCAGGTGCTGAGGCAGGGGCTCCGGGTTGTGTGCGAACCTGCCATGGGGTTCGCTGTTGAGCAGTATGGCCTCGCACCCCAACCGGTGCAGCAGTGCGGGCATCGCCACAGCCCCGCTGCTGTTGATGCAGTCGACGGCCACTTTATAAGCTTTGCGGCGCACCGCATCCGCATCAACGAAAGGCAGTTCGAGTATAGCGTCGATATGTTTTTCCAGATAACCTTCCGCCTGGCGATAGGCGCCCAGCTTCTCCACCGGTGCGTAATCAATACGTCCGCTGTCGATAAGAGCCAGCAACGCCTCTCCATCGGCCTGGGAAATGAACTCGCCCTTGTGGTTCAGGAATTTCAGCGCGTTCCATTCAGCGGGGTTATGGCTGGCAGTGATGATGATGCCCGCGCCGGCGCCCTCCATGGCCACGGCCATTTCGACGGTCGGCGTAGTCGTAAGCCCAAGGTCAGTTACCTGAATGCCCAGGCCCATCAGGGTAGACGCCACGATCTGGCTTACCATCGGCCCGGAAATGCGCCCGTCGCGGCCGATCACCACCCGGGGAGCGCCACCGTTTTGTAGCACCCAAAAACCAAAAGCAGCGGTGCATTCCACAATATCCTGAGGGGTAAGGTTGTCACCGGCAAGGCCTCCTATGGTGCCCCGAATTCCGGAAATCGATTTGATCAGTGCCAAGGTAGTTGGTATTTTGATGGTTTAGAGCTTCCTCCAGACAAGCTCTTGTGCAAAAGTAAGAAAAAGGGGCCTGTTTGTACAAAAAAGTGCATTACGCCGGCGTGGGCTAGCATAAAACAAAGGCAAAATTATCCGCAATAATTTTTACTATAACAAAGCTGAATTTGTAATATTTACGGATAAAAATGAATGGCCAATGACAAAGTCCAGAAAACAAAGAAGGCTGGAAAAACAGGATAAGCGGGATGCCAAAAAATTCATGACCGTCGTTGTCATAGCTACGCTGGCACTCCTGATCTTACTGTATCTGGTTTTCCGAAGCTCATTTTAATACAACAGCAAGACATACACCCTGCCTTTCAGGCGATCGTCCCAGCCCTCTGCCCTGGCTGTTATTTCTTTGCCAGGAGCCAGCTTTTTTGCCCACTCCTCCGGCATGAACACTACCGTATTATGCAGTGACTCCAGACTGGCGCGCGCCGCCGATTCCGTGTTCACCCATTCGGTTGCAGGAAAAGCTTCCAGGGCGTAGGCCGCCAGTTTCGGAACAGGTTCACTAACCGGGCTTATCACCAGACAAGCCATACCGCGGGCCTGCTGCACTTGCGATACAGCTTTGCTAACCAGCTGTTCGGGCCACGAGCGCCGGCTCTCCAACAAAGGGTTAAGTTGCAACCAGAAAAAAGTGGTTACCAGTAGGCCTGCCAATACCGGCCCACCGGCCATATAACGACGTCGCCCCCCCAGAAGCCCGACGACCCCCACAAAGCTGAGCACCCAATAAGGCCCTGCAGCAGCCGCGGCAGCACGAAACCCTACAGGCCCAAATTCGTGAAAGCCGGCGATCAGCAGCAGGATAGCTGCAAAAAGGATACCAACCAGATGCAATACGGCTCCTGCAAGCACGATAGGTTTGTGTGGGTAAGCGGGCCGGGAATACGCCTGCCATTGCTTGGCAACCAGCAGCGCCAGAATACCCTGCAAGGCAAGAGAATGCCCCAATAAAGCAAAGATCACTGCCCCCAGGTTGATGCGGGCCAGCTCCTCCCCTTTCCGCGCGCGGGTTATGCTTTCCCACAGGCCTGCCATCCAGAACCCCCAGAAAGGCAAAAGGCCGATGAAGTTCCACAACAGGTACCTCCCCGTGCGAAACCCAAACATAAAACCCTGATCATCAAGATCAAGTACACCCGCAAAATACAAAACGGCCGCCACCGCCGGGCCGGCAAGCCAGGGTTGAAGGCGTTGGAGGTTGCGCCCCTGAGGATGGGCAAAATAGAGGTAGACGGAATAACCCACCAAAAAAACGAGGGATTGGATAGCCTGCACCCAGACAGCGAGGAAAAAGAGCAGGTAAAACATGAGTTGCCAGAGCAGCCGGGGCTGTTTCAGATAGCGCAGCAAAGCCGCATAGGCCAGCCATTGCAGCACCAGCGCCCACACATCGCCGGAGGCCAGCTTGGCAAGGTTGGGCACGAACAGGGAGGCTGCCAGCACCAGCAGCGTGCCCAAAACCGTTTCCTTTCCCCACAACCTTCCGGTAGCCCAGGCAAAAACAGGAAAAGCGATGAGCAATAGCATCGCGCCGGGCAGCCGAAACCAGAAAAAGCCATGCTGATAAACCAAGGATAGAATGGCCTCGGGCAGGGCCTTCACCTGCGCTCCTTGCAGGGCCTGCCAGTAAACCCAGGTTTCCGCCCCATCCCATAAGGAAGTATAATCGTTCATCACCAGCACGTTAGCCAGGAAGAGGATGGCAGCTATGGCATAAAACAGGTGCTTTTGAAAGCTCATTCCGGATCGGGTTTGTGGCGGCAAAGATAGGGAACCCTTCGAATACTGCACTGCATTGTCAATTCCCTTATATTTGCAGTTAAACAAACCGTCTGCGCTCATGAAACAGCTTAGCCTTCTCGCCATACTCGTGCTAATGGGGTTCTTCGCCTGCCAGCAACAGCCAGCCCCCGCTGACGCTGCCGATACAGCAGGCATTGCGCTCTTTACCCAGGTGAAACCGGAATTGAGTTACAAAAACCTCCGCCTCTACCCCATCACTGCCGATGCGGGTTTTATAAAAGGCAACGAACGGGCCGCACAGTACATCAGCCTGTCGGAAGCCATCAAAAACAGCCGTTTTCGTATAACCGAGCACAAGCCATACGGACGATTTGAGGACGCAGCCGCCGTCAATACGCTGACCGTGCAGAATAAATCAACCGACACCGTCTTCCTGATGGCCGGCGACATCGTACAAGGCGGCAACCAGGACCGCGTCATTGCACAGGATATGGTGTTCCCGCCTCGCACCATCACGGATATCCCTGTGTTCTGTGTGGAGCCCGGACGATGGGCCCCTAACCATCAGGAAGACGGAGACGGCAACCTGCCGGAAAAGAACAAGCGCATCTATGCCTTTACCGGCTATTACAATGTGGCCGCCAGCGGTATACGGCAAACGGTAAAACATAGCAAAGACCAGCAGGAAGTGTGGGACAAGGTCGGCCAGGTCACTTCGGCGCACCATGCACAGGCCGCTACCGGCGCCTACGCTGCTTTGGAACAATCCGATTCCTTTACGGCTTCGCGTGATGCCTACCTTCATTTTTTCGAAGATAAGTTTGCCGATGCTGAAAATGTGGTAGGGGTCGTAGCCGTCAGCGGGCATGATGTGATCGGGGCCGACATCTTCGCCCACCCGGGCCTTTTCAAAAAATTGTACCCGTCCCTGCTCCACAGCTATATCACCGACGCCATCACCTACGGCGCCCCGGTTGAAGTTACGGATAACAGGATGGAACACTACGCAGCAGAACTGCTAAAGGACTTCATGGAGCCTTCGCCCCAGCCGGAGTCAAAATACGTATACCGGGGGATGATGGTGCATTTTACATCGTTCTAGCGGCAAAACATGAAAGCCGGAACCATGCCGCAGCAGGAAGCAGCGCTTCTGGAATTGCACTATCTGCCCAGCATACAGTACTTTTCCAAACTGGCGCACTACCCTACCGTCTATATCGAACAGCAGGAACACTACCAAAAGGGCAGTTACCGGAACCGTTGCCACATAGTGGGCGCCAACGGGCCGCTACGGCTGTCCGTGCCGCTACAACAGGGCAAGAACGAACAGCAACAGATACGCGACGTCCGAATCGCCTATAAAGAACCGTGGCGCCAGCAGCATTGGCAAAGCATACGCTCGGCTTATGGCAGCGCCCCGTATTTCGATCACTACGCCGACAGGCTTAGCCCCTTCTTCACAAGCCGCTACGATACCCTGTTCGAGCTCTCCTGGGCCCTGCTTCAGGCCATTTGCGGGATGATCCCCCTGAGCGTAGGCTTACTGCTAACCGAAACGTATATTGCGGAGGCTCCCGGAGGCATCATCGGCCTTAGGGACACCATTCACCCCAAAGCACACCGCGGAAAGCCCGACCCTCATTTTCTTCCCGCTTTCTACCCCCAGGTTTTTGAAGAAAAACATGGTTTTTTGCCCAATTTGAGTATTTTAGATTTGCTATTTTGCACCGGCCCACAAGCGGCTATCATTCTGGAAAATAGTTTTATAGAACCTTAATACGGCATCTGTGTCCAACCTCATCGATCAAAACCTTCTTGCCTTGCGCGCCAGGGCCGAGGAGATCGTCAAAGACCTGCATAACCTGGCCATTAAGATCGGTAACGAAGAACTGGCAGAAACGGTCAGCAACCTGCGCAACCGCCTGCACGAGCCTTTCATGTTTGTCATAGTAGGCGAAGTCAAAGCTGGTAAAAGCAGCTTTATCAATGCACTGCTGGATACCGGACGGGAGATCACCAAGGTGGCCCCGCAGCCTATGACCGACACCATCCAGCAGATCATCTACGGCGAAACGGAGGAGATCATCACCATCAGCCCCTACCTGAAAAAGATCCTGCTGCCCGCCGAGATCCTTAAAGAGATTGCCATAGTCGATACGCCGGGCACCAATACCATTATCGAGCACCACCAGGAGATCACGGAAAGCTTCATTCCGGCCTCCGACCTCATCGTTTTTGTGTTTGAGGCCAAAAACCCATACCGCCATTCCGCCTGGCAGTTCTTTGATTTCATCCATGCCGACTGGGGCAAAAAGATCATCTTTGTGCTGCAGCAAAAGGACCTCCTGCCAGCCGAAGACCTGGCCATAAACCAGCAGGGCGTCGTGGATTATGCCGAAAAAAAAGGGCTGTCCGGGCCCGTCGTCTTCGCAGTCTCCGCGAAACTGGAACAGGAAGGCGGCAAAGAGCAAAGCGGTTTTGCTCCGGTGCGCGAATATATCCGGGAGAACATTACCGGGGGGAAAGCCCCACTACTCAAACTTCAGAACAACGTAAGCACCTGTCAGAATATAAACGGCCGTATCGCCCAGGGGCTTGAACTGCGGAAGGCCCAGTACGATGCCGATGTAGAATTTCGCGAAGACATCGGCCAAACGCTGGTGGCCCAGGAAGGCAAGAGCAACAAAGAAGTGGACGTGCTGGTGGAAAACCTCATCGCCGGTTACGACCGAATCACGCGCAAAAAAGAAGAAGAGCTCACCCACGGGCTGTCCTTCTTTTCACTGATCAGACGTTCCTTTGCCTCCGTGTTCAGTAAAAAGTCAGGCCCCAAGGAATGGCTCGAGAACCTGGCGACAAGCCTGGAGGAAGGCCTCAACAGTGAACTGCGCGCCAAGCTGAACGACGGCGTCGTTGGCCTGGCCGACAGCATCCAGCAGATGGCCAAGATGATCGACCTGAAGATCCGCAGCAGCAAAACCATCCTGCGCGATGACCAGGGCCTGTTCAGCGACATCGCCGAAAAGCGCAACAACGTGCTCCGGGAGCTCCAGGAACAGTTTTCCAACTTCGTAAACCGGGCTGAGAACTTCACCGACCAGAGCCTTTTTCCTGACAAAAGCACTCTTTCGCCAAGTGTAGCTACAGGCAGCGGGCTTGCCGTTGTCGGTATCGTACTGGCAGCCGTCACACAGGGCATGGTGTTCGACATCACCGGAGGCATACTTACTGCGGTCGGGCTGCTGTTCGCAGGCATATCATCGCGCGTAAAAAGGAAAAAGATACTGGATGGTTTCAAAAAGGAGATCGACAAAGGGCGGCAGCAACTGGAAGAAGAAGTGAGCACCAACCTCAAGGCCTATATCCATAACCTCAAGGAGAAAATAGAAGGCAATTTCGAAAAGTTCGACCTGCTGCTGGATCGGGAAAAAGAACAGATCGAAAAACTGGAAGGACAACATCAGGCCCTCACCGATCAGCTTGGGGCCTTAAGCCAGTCTATAAGCGATTCGCAGTGAAAGGTTTGTCACAGCACCCTTTCCCGCCATAATAACCATGAAATTGGATATATATGAAACCAAGCTCCTTCTGACAGCGTCTTAGTAAAAGAACACCCTATTCATCTGTTAAATCGGCCTCTTCGGCTAAAGAAATGCTCCAAAAAAGACATTTTCCCGAGTTTGGGCCGATAGAAAAGTGATCGATTCATGAAAAGTAAGTATGTCGCAGGTATCCTGGCCTTATTAATGGGAATGTTCGGCGTGCACCGTTTTTACCTCGGGCAAAAAGCATTGGGGGTCTTGTACTTTGTGATGGCATTCATCGGCATTGGCGTAACTGCTGCTTCTGACGGTGAAGCCCCATTGGCCCTCCTGCCATTGGCTATCGGCATGATCGATGCCGTCCTGTTCTTCGCCATGCCCCGCCCTGATTTTGATGAAAAATACAATAAGACAGGCAGGCAGGCCGCATATTCCCGCGATTACCGCCGGTATGACGAGCCTGCGTACAGTGCGCCACCTTACGCACCCGGCTACCGGGAGTTCAAGCGCGATGGCATAAAGCACTTCCGTGAATTCCGCTTCGAGGATGCCGCTGACGATTTCGAACAGGCTCTGGCCCTCTCTCCCGAAGACCCTACCCTGCATTTTAACCTGGCCTGCACATATTCTATGCTCAAGGATGCCGATAGCGCTTATTACCATCTGGAGAAGGCCGTTGCCAGCGGGTTCAACAAGCTGGAAAAGATCCGTCAGCACGATGCGCTTGCCTTTTTGCGCAATACCCCGAGATTCGAGGCTTTCGTGAGCGGCGGTTACCGGCAACAGGCTGCCCAGCTCCCCGCCCCCGAACACAACATCCTCGAAGAGGATAACGGCAAAGAAGAACCGGAAAGCAAGGCCCCCGCAGTCGACATCCTTAGCCAGATCGCTGAACTGGGCAAACTAAAAGAGCTGGGAATCCTTACCGATGAGGAGTTCACCAAACAAAAGAAGAAACTGCTGGAGCGGAGTTAAGGGCTCAGAACCGCGCCACGAGGCCGATCATGGCATTCAGCCCGAACGTCGGGTAGCGGAACCAGCGCTGCCGCTTGTTGTTCGCCAGGTTGTTCACCTGTACAAACCCGCCGATATTTTTGGTGAAGAAATAATCCGCTCCGAGGCTGATATCGAATAAGCCGTTGAGGTTCTCCGCGTCTCCATCGTCATTGAGATAAGGTACGCCGTTCTCCAGGTAGAAATCCCCACGAACCGTCAGCTTGTCCTCCAGTGTGACGTAACGGACACCTGCGTTGATCTCCAGCGACGGCAAGTGCCACGGTTTTTCTTCCCGGTCGAGTGAGAAGAAGTTCTGGCTCACCGCGCCGGTCAGGGTAAAGCCATCAAACAGAGGCGCCGACAGCGATGCCTTGATGGTTATGATACTTGCCGTATCGTATAATACGTCGAAGCGCGGTATGGTATCGTACACATCGGGCAACAGGAACAGGGCCAGGCCGTCGACCGTTTTATACCCTACCTGAGCGTCGTAATCAATACCCTGGACATTGCCCCTGACACCTCCATAGTAGTAGTAGTAATTGCTGTTGCGCACCTCTATGCGCGAAGATATAAAGGGATTGTAATCGGCCAGGTTGCGAAAGTTGTTCTTCTGCAGGCTACCGGTGGCCCCTACATAGGCGCCGAGCACATCGCCCAGGATCAGCGCCGACAGTTCCACATCGGGGTAAAAGGTAAAATTGTCATCGTGAGAAGCGACGACGGCCCCCAGTTTGGCACTGAAGCTATCGCCATGAAAGGTATAGGAAGGCCGGAGGAAGAAGTTGTTCAGGCTTTGGTTGGCGGTATCCTTATACGCCGTAAAATCCGTTTCCAGTTCGATGGTAAGCGGGTGGGTGCCGTCGAACCATTTCGTACCCGAGAACAGCAGGTCAAAGCCACGCTCGCGGGCGGCGTAATTGTCATTCATGACGTAGAACTTCAGGCCCGCGTAGTAGTTGAAGTCAGCTTCTGTCCTGGCGCCGTTAAAAATGCTGGCCTTAAAGTCGAATATGTTGAACTTCTGGCGCACCTGCTCCGGTTCGAAGGAAAAGTTCTCGCCCAGGTCTTCATTGAGGTCGTTGTAGCCATAAAAATGCACTACATCAGAAGAATACCCCAGGCCGCCATTGACGGCAAAGCCCTGGTCGAAATGGTAGGTGCCGTCGGCCCCAAATGCCGTTTTGGAGAATCGCTGGTTTTCTACCTGCTTGTTGTTATTGGCGGAATGGTGCTTTGCCGAAAGCCCCAGGTTGAAGTTCTCGATACTACTGACATTGTAGTAGCCTTCACCCAGAAACGATGTGGGAAAACCGGCGCCCAGGCGCAGATAACCGTCATAAAGCTCACCCGACTCCTTATTGGAGGGCATTGCCAAAGGCCGGATCTTGGGAGGCAGGTAGGCTACTTCCAGCGAACGGGTTGTAAGGTCGTAGTTCTGTCGGCGAACGCTTGTATCAAGGGGCGGAAGCTCGGGGTCGAGGCGAAAGCGTTCTGCATCGGCAAGGCGGGCGTCAAAACTTTTGATGACGTCGACTTCTTCCGCAGGCAGGTCGGGCTGCTGCGCGTTAAGCATGAAAGGGAGGCCGAGCACCAGGAAAAAAATGCTATTCTTAAGGGCTTTCATTATTGTCTTTTGTTTTGTCTTCGATTAAGTAGTGTTCAAAAAATAATTTGGCGCTTTCGGCTTTCGCCTGATCACCGAAACCGGCAGCTTATTTTTTGAAAATCCCTAAACAGGATGGTGGGCCCGAAGGCGGTAGCCAGGCTTAGTTGCCATCCTGCATTTCCAGGGTTCCAGAATCGTTTTCCGTATTCAGGCGGCTCGAACGCGAGATCTGGTTGTTGATCGTAGCCAGTTTCTGCCGGGCTTCGGCCACCAGTGTCTGGTCCTCGTTATAATTTTCAAGCAGCGCTTCCAGGGCCGCGCGGGCATTGTACAGGTCTCCTTTTTCTGACAGCACGTCGGACAACAGGATCACACTTTTTGCCACCCAATAGGGATAGCCCGAACTTTCCTTGTTCGACGCCAGGCAAAGGCGCTGTGCTTCTTCAAGGTTGCGCCGCAGATAGTAGATATGTGCCTTCAGGTAGCGCGCCTCGGCGGTTTGCTCATTATCACTAAGGCGGATCACTTCGTTGAAGGCCGTCAGGGCATTATCGTAGTCGCGCTGGTCGTATGCGATCTTGCCCAGATAAAAATTGGCCGTTGCTACCTGAAGCTGAGAAGCGTTGGGGTTGGAGGCCACTTTTCGGGCCTGCTCCACCACCGCCTGCGTCTGGCCGATCCGGTAGGCACTTCGCAGCGCTCCCAGCTGTGCTTCAAAACGCATATCGGCGCTGGTGGCCGCTTCTTCCATTTTTACATATAGGCCGTAGGCCTGCTGGAAGTTCTGTTCGTGGTTGTACGCTATGATCGCCGCTTTTTCGAGCGCCTTTACATAATACGGGCTGGGGCCCTTATCTACTACAGACTGGTAATCTGTCAGCGCGTTGGAGTATTGCTTCAACACGCTATAGGATTCACCCCGGTGGTATATAGCCTGTAAGGTATAGCTACCTCGGGGGAACTTGCGCAGATAATCCGTGTATGCCGTCACGGCGCGCTCGTAGTTGGCATTTTCGAACTGTGCCTCGGCGGCGCGGAAGTTGATCGAATCCCGCACTTCGCCTTCCACGTTGCCCCTGACGGTTTCCAGAAAAGCAAAATAATCATCGGCACGGCCCAGGTCGTCGACATAGATCTCTTCCAGCGCTGCCAGTGCGAGGTTGGCCTCGTTGGGCTCGGGGTTGCTGGAGAACACCTGTTTATAGTAAGTGATGGCGCCATCAACGTTTCCTTGGGTATAGCTGATCAACCCAAGGCGGATCAGTGCCTTGGGCACCAGTTCCGATTTACCCTGATAACGGCGCAGCAGCTCCTTCAGCGGGTCGGTAGCCTTGCTAAGCTGGCCGATCTCCTGATACGTAGCTCCAAGGGCCAGCAGGGCATCGTCGGCATAAGTTGAGTTGGGGAATTCTTTGGAGAGCCGTTCCAGCGCCAGCACTTTATTCGAAGTCCTGCCCAGCAGGCCTTCTATGATCGCCTTCTGGTATAGGGCATAGTCAAACCCCGCGTATTGCCGGTCGATGGCCTTGTTGTAGTATTCCACTGCATTGAGGTACTGCTTGCGCTTGAACAGGCAATCGCCTGCGCGCAGGATGGCATCGCCCAGCACCTGTTGTTTGACCTTGGTGCTGCGTATGAAGGGCATATTGCGCTCAATGCCGGATACAGCATCCTGGAAAAAGCCCAGCGCTGCAGCATAGTTATCCTGCTTGAGATAATTAAAGCCCTGGGTGTAATTAGCCGTGAAGATGGATGACTCATCCGGCAGGTTGCTCATCGTCTTGGCCAGCGTCAGGTATTGCCCCATCAGCTTAATGCTGGCATCATAGGCTTCTTCGCGGTGGGCAATATCTGCGAGCCAATAGACGGACAATGCCCTGGTCTTGGCGTCGATAGAATAATCCAGCGATTTTTGGAAGTACTGCTTGGCATTGGCCTGATCGCCGTTCTGCAGGAGCTGAAGCCCGCGCAGGTATGCCACTTTTTGGTATGTTTCCTGAAGTTTAGGGGTCTTATTGGGGATATTATCCAGAATGGCCATAGCCTGCTGATAATCGCGGTAGTTAAGGAATATCTCACTCATCAGCGTTTGCGCCTCTACATAATAACGAGATTGCGGGCGTAGCTCCTGCAACGCATTAATAGCCTCACGCGGGTCTTTAAGCTCGTAGGAGAGCTTGGCGTAATTCCACAATGCGTCTTCCTGAAGTACGGGGTCATAGGCCATCCGCTTGGCATTGCCGAATGCGGTACGCGCTGAAGGGCGCTGGTTTTGCTTGAGGTAAGAATCTCCAAGAATGAACATGGCGTTCTGCCCGATCTCCGAATCGACGGAAGACAGCTCTTGTAGGTATTGGATGGCTTTGGGGTAGTCGCCAACCTGATAGTAGGTATAACCAATCTGGTAGAGCTCTTCCTCTCGTAGTTTCCCAGACCGTTCGGCATAGTACTGCAGGTGAGGGAGTGCTTTGGCGTACTGCTTTTTTTCAAAGTAGGCCTGCCCCAGCAATTGCCTGATCTCTTTCTCATCGCTGATATCCGGTTCCTTCACCCGGGGTTCGGCGTAAGCGATCAGCTCGTCGAAGCGACGCTCGGCGAAATAGATCTGAGCCAGGTAATAAGGAATATGGCGCTTGTACCGCCGGTTGCGCTCAACGGATTTGAACTGCGTGATGGCATTGTCATAGCTGCCTTCGAAGAAGTAACACAAGCCGAGGTAGTAATTGGCGGGGTCCTTGTATTCTCCTTCCACATCCTTGATCTCGCGGAAGTTGTTCTTTGCTTTCCCGAAGTCCTTCTTGACGAACTGGGCGTATCCAAGCTTGAATTTCACTTCCGCGCGTTGCTCGCGGTTCATACCGGAGGTAGGTACTTTGGAAAAGTAGTCGATAGCCTTATCGTACTCCTTGGCGTCATAATAATAATTGGCCACTTCGATCAGGGCCTGGTTCGACAATGGGCTCGGGGCGTACTTACGGACAAAATCCAGGATGAGCTTCTCTCCATCCGATGCGCCCAGGCGTACGGCACAGCGTGCATAGTTAAGTTCAGACTTAGTGCGCAGCAATACGGCTTCCGGCTCGTTGACGGGTTGCAGCAATACCAGGGCATGCTGGAATTCCTGTTGAGCTTTTCCATATACCCCCTGACCGAACAGGGAAAGGCCGCTTTTGTAGGCTTCGTTGGCTTCTGTGTAGACGGTGGTTTGTTGCGCTAACAGCGGGAGGAAAGGAAGGCTTGCCACCAAAAGCAGGGCAATTCTCTTTAGCATTGTACTATTGTTTTGTTTTGCTTCTCGCCTATCCATCCGGAGGGGCCGGGGTAGAGCAAGTTCTCGTTTTGAACGTCGGGCCTCCGGAAAAGCTTATTTCCGGGGGAACGAATTTATAAAAAAATTTAACTTTTATCTATAGCTAAAATGCCCTGTCGCCAGGCCAATGGCTGGAAAACCGGCGTTTTATTCAAACGCCAGAATGGTGTCTTCAATGATCTGGCAGCACTCCAAAAGCTGTTCTTCATTCATGACTAATGGCGGTGCGAAACGGATAATGTTGCCATGAGTAGGCTTGGCCAGCAAGCCGTTTTCGGCCAGCTTCAGGCAGATGTCCCAGGCCGTCTCACCTTCGGGGTCGTCATCGATCACGATGGCGTTGAGCAAGCCTTTACCTCTAACGAGCTCTACCAGGGCCGACTTCTCCACCAGATTTTCCTGCATGCGCTTCCGGAATATCTTGCCGAGGTGTTCGGCGTTTTCGGCCAGGTGCTCATCTTTTACTACCTGCAAGGCTTCCATGGCCACAGCGCAGGCCAACGGGTTACCTCCGAAAGTAGAGCCATGCTGGCCGGGTTTCAGCGTCAGCATGATCTCGTCGCGGGCCAGCACAGCGGATACCGGCAGTACGCCTCCTGACAAGGCTTTGCCCAGGATGAGGATATCGGGTGAGAAGCCTTCATGGTGGCAGGCCAGAAGCTTGCCCGTGCGGGCAATACCTGTCTGCACCTCGTCGGCTATAAACAGGACGTTGTGTTTCTTGCAGCGTTCAAATGCCTGGATCAGATACCCTTCATCCGGTACGAACACCCCGGCCTCTCCCTGGATAGGCTCAACCATAAAGCCCGCTACGTTCGGGTCCTTAAGCGCCGTTTCCAGGGCTTCCAGGTCGTTGTAGGGGATGACGATATATCCGGGCATGTACGGCCCGAAATTGCGGGTGGTATTGCTATCCGTCGAGGACGAAATGGCCGCCAGCGACCGGCCCCAGAAGTTGCCTGCCACGAAAATGATCTTCGCCTGGTTGACAGGCAGGCCTTTCACCTCGTAGGCCCACTTCCGGCAAAGCTTCACCGCCGTTTCACAGGCTTCCACGCCCGTGTTCATGGGCAGAACCCTGTCGTATCCAAAATAACGCGTGACATATTCCTCGAACGGGCCCAGCATGTCATTGAAAAAAGCCCTTGATGTGAGGGTCAGCCGCCCGGCCTGTTCTGTTAGTGCCTTGATGATGCGCGGGTGGCAATGCCCCTGGTTAATGGCGGAGTACGCGGAAAGAAAGTCGTAGTATTTTTTCCCCTCAACATCCCAGACGTATACGCCTTCACCCCGTGACAAAACGACTGGCAGAGGGTGGTAGTTATATGCACCGTACTGGCCTTCCAGCTGCATGAAGTTGTGGGAAGTTATCGTGCTCTCGTGTATCATAGTCAGGATTTTTATTTGATAAGGGCTATATCTCAGTGGATTCTACAATGATAGCACCTTTTTCGGTCATTTCCAGGATTGCCCTTTCAGAATCTCCTTCCTGAAAATTGGCGGCGCGGCAGCCATCCAGGATGACGTAGGCCCTGAAGCCCAGCAATAAAGCATCGAGCGCACTGTTTTTAATGCACCCGTCCAAAGCGAGCCCCAGAAGATAAAGCTCGTCGACGCCTTTTTCCCTAAGGAATTCCTCCAGCCCGGTAGGTTTCAGGTGCGCTTCATCAAAGAAAGCGCTGTAACTGTCGAGCCCCGGGTTAGTGCCTTTTACGAACACCCTTTCAAAAGTGGAAGTGTCGAGCCCGGGAGTGAATTCGGCGCCAAAGCTGCCCTGCACGCAGTGCATGTGCTGAAGGGTGAGCTCGCGCTCTTCAACGCGAATGGTATCACCGGGGCGGCGCCACAGGTGGTTGGCCGCAAAAGCGAGGTGGTTAGCGGGATGCCAGTCCTGAGTGGCAGCCACCAGCCCGAATTTCTTCATCACCGCGTTGGCAACAGAGACCACCTCATTGCCGCCCTTTACTTCCATGGCGCCGCCAGGGCAAAAATCGTTCTGAACATCCACCACTA
Organism: Lewinellaceae bacterium; assembly: GCA_020636255.1. Taxonomy (GTDB): domain Bacteria; phylum Bacteroidota; class Bacteroidia; order Chitinophagales; family Saprospiraceae; genus JACJYE01. The sequence goes on along the minus strand of JACJYE010000010.1, from coordinate 86,752 downwards.
CCAATGCTTTCATGTAGACAGAATATTTAAAAATGCGGCATATTATTTTTTGAACGCTACCTAGTAGTACAATACGCGCAGGGCTTTCCATTCGGACCCTACTTTCAGAATGCCTTCAAGGCGTTGTTTGTTCTCCTGATTGCCCTTTCCCTTCACCCATTGCACGAGAAAGGCTGGCGGCAGCACCTGCACGAGGCTATCACCCATCTCCTGCATTTCCGGAGCATAGCGGATCATGGCCAGCTCTTCAGGGAAGGCTTCCCGGGCCAGCTTCAGCGACCTGCTGATGCGCACGGAGTCCATGCGGCTTTGCAGCACGGCTTCCTGAGCCTGTGCCCGTTGCCGGGCAGCTTCTTCTTCCGTAGCTTCCCGCTCGGCCTGCACCAATGACACCACTTCCCGCTTCTGCTCCTGCAGGAGGTTTTTCAGGTCCTCCATGCCCAGCTCTGCCTGCATGGGAAACAGCAGCACGGGTTTGTGCAGCCCATACTTCCGGGAGAGCAGCGTTTCATAGTACAGAATGGAATCCTGGGATATCTTTCGGCCCAGCAGCTGCAGGATCAGCTTGTTGGTATCCGGGCTTATGCGGGTGAGGTCGTGTTTGATGCAGGCTTCGGGAAAATAGTCCGTGATAAAAGTGTCCACTTTTTTCTTGTCCTGCTGCAACAGGTAGAGCTGATACAGAATGGCCGCGCTGGGCAAGGCCACGAGCAGGCTGAAAAAGACGATGAGAAAGCTATTGCGCCGGGCCTCTCTTTTATCGACGTGCGTTTTGAGGGGGAAGCGCAACAGGCGGATCATCAGAAAGGCGGTGAGGGCTATAAAAAAGGAGTTGAGGAAAAAAAGGTAAAAAGAGCCCCCGATAATGCCCCACGTCCGGGTGAGTGCCTGGTGAAAACCTTCAGGCGACAGGCCGGAAGGATGGATGATTAGATCCAGCAGCTCGGCAAGGCCGAAACCCGTAACGCAAAGAGGAGGCATCAAAGCCGTTGCGATAGCCACACCAGGTATGGCGTTCGATTTATCTTTCCGGGTTGTGGAAATGATACCCGCCAGGCCGCCGAAAATGGCCACAAGCCCGTCCAGCACGGTTGGTGAGGTCCGGCTTTGGATCTCCGATGTCATCTGGCCGAAAGGAGAAACGAAAAAGTAAAAAGTGCTGGTAACCAATGCGATGACTATAGCTACCCCAAAATGCTGTAAAGCGACCAGCAAGGTATCTTTGTCGTTGAGGCCTACCCCGAGCCCTATGCCGAGGATGGGCGACATCAGGGGTGAAACGAGCATGGCGCCGATGATAACGGCGGGTGAATTGAGGTCAAGCCCCAGCGAAGCGATCATAATGGAGCAGCCGAGCAGCCAGGCATTGGCGCCACGCATGCGCTTGTTGGTCTTGATCGCAACGATGGTGCCTTCTCTGTCGAGGCCATCCTGAAGGTCCAGCAGCACGCGGAACCATTCCCGTATAGCTTTTCCGAGTTCCTTCAGGATGCCGCCGATGCTCTTTGCTTCGGCAGCCTCCCCGGAGTTGAAGCCTTTTTGCTCGCTCATGGAAACTGTGTTTGGCGACAGGCAGAGGTACAAGGCGGCCTTTCAGATCAGGCGCCCATCCTGCATTTCCAGGCAACGGTCGCTCATGGCCGCCAGTTCCTTATTATGGGTCACGATGATAAATGTCTGTTGAAAATCCCGCCTGAGGTTGAACAGTAGCTGGTGCAGTTCCTGGGATGAAGCGGAATCGAGGTTGCCGGATGGTTCGTCGGCAAATACGATAGCAGGCTGGTTCATCAGGGACCGGGCAACGGCTACGCGCTGCTGTTCCCCGCCCGACAGTTGCGCCGGCTTATGGCCCAGGCGCTCGGACAAACCCAGATAATCCAGTAGTTCCCTGGCCCGCTCCCGGGCCTTGTTCTCCGGCTGATGGGCAATAAGGGCCGGGATGTAAGTATTCTCCAGCGCGGTGAACTCGGGTAAAAGGTGGTGGAACTGGAACACGAAACCGATGTTCTTGTTCCGAAAAGCCGACATGCGTTTGGCATTCATCCGGAAAACGTCTTCGCCGTTGATGAGCAATTGCCCTTCGTCGGCCCGGTCAAGCGTACCCAGGATGTGCAGCAAAGTGCTTTTTCCCGCCCCCGACTTACCAACAATGGAGACCACTTCCCCCTTTTTTACTTCAAAATCGACGCCTTTCAACACATGGAGCTTGCTGAAGGATTTATGTATGTTTCGAGCCTGGATCACAGTATTGCTTTTTATGATGCGCCAAAAATAAAAAAAAAGGAGGCATCCGGGTAAATAAGAGCCATCCCGAATTTTCGTAGTGATCCTGTTGATCATTTGTGGCCCATGCGAGCGTAAGAACTTGTTTGGAGGCCAGCCTTTGAGCTGCAAAGGCCCTAAAAATAAAAAGAGCGAAGTAAAAAAGCTTCGCTCTTGTAAGAAATCACCCGACTGTTATTATGAAGGATTTATCACCCTTCAAAAAAATACTACCATTTATCTTAAACCATTTAACCAAAAAACAATCATCTTCAATAATCTGTGGCGTTGTAACACTATTTCGCTACATCACCTGCCACAAAAATACAAATTTGAGCGTAAATGTTAAAATAATCTTAAATTTTTTAACAATTTCTGCTTTCTTTTATTGTATACCGCCAAAAAATAGTTGGCATTTTCCCTATCCAGTAAAACCCTGTTCCCCGAAAGTTGGTTCTGAACCCGGCTTGTTTTTTATACGGCGAACAAAGCAAAATGTTACAGGTCGGCCCGGCGCACCAGTCGAAATGACAACCAGAGGAAAAGGCTGGAGTACACTATTGTTGTGATAGCGGCTTCAGCGGGGCTCAGGAACAGGCTGAAGCCGTAGTTGGACAGAAATTCATCCGCCATCTTCGTAAAGGGCAATGGCGTGAGGTCTTCAACGGCATTCATCGGGTAGAAATGCATGCTCGGGTGTTTCCATAGCTGAAGGTGGATGCCCCACCGCAGTATAGCCTCCAGGAACATCACATAGGAAAGGTACAGGAACAGGGCAATGCCCGTGCGCTTGGCCCAAAAACCCAGCAAAGCGCCAAAGCTCATATACCCAAAACACATCAGAAAATACCGGGGGATGTAAGCTACGTCCTGAACCACCTTATGCCAATAAACCACAGGGGTATTGAAATAACCGATCAGCAGGGCGCAAAAAGCATAATAGGCCGTAGCCAGCAGGCTGACAGCCAGGATGAGGTAGAACTTACCCAGAAAATACTGGCTGCGGCTCAGGCCTGTGATGATGTTCTGCCGCATCGTCCGATAGCTGTATTCCGTCGTGATGGCAATGATGGCCAGGAAACCGAAGAAGAAAAAGCATAGCCAGCAACCGACATAGGCCAGCCATCCCCAGACTGTCGGGAACATGAACAGCACTTCGTTGGTCATCAAAGGCGGCGGCAGCTCGGGAATGCGCTTTCCGAGCAGCAGGATGGCCGGTAACAATACAATATAAAAGGCTATGAAAATGCGGAAGGCTATGAATTTGTTCAATTTCATCCATTCCAGCTTCAGCAGGTAGAACATGTCTTTTTCCGTTTTGTGTAGTAAGCAGTGTTCAAAAAACAGGATCAGGCTTCGCGGGAAGTGATGTCGAGGAATTCCGATTCCAGGCTTTTCCTGGCCACTCTGAGGTGCGACAGGGTGATACCCTTTTCGAAAGCCAGCTTGTTGAGCGTGGATGCCGGCACGGCTTCGGACAGGAACAGCAGCAGGTGCCCGTTGCGCTCTTCCATCTTTCGCACGGGCGGGTACGCCGCAAACACCTCGCGCAGGCCAGCAGTGTGTTCTGCTCCAACCTCTACCTGTATATCATCGCTAATGATGGCCCCCACGGTGCCGCTAGCAAGCAGCTTGCCGTTTTTGATGATGGCCACATGCGAGCAGACCTTTTCCACTTCGTCGAGGATGTGGCTCGCCATAATGATGGTTTTGCCCATATCAGCGATGTTCTTCAGGGTTTGCCGCACTTCTGCGATGCCTTGCGGGTCGAGGCCATTGGTGGGTTCGTCAAAGATCAGCACTTCGGGGCTGCCCACCATTGCCGCGGCAATCGCCAGGCGTTGCTTCATGCCCAGCGAATAGGTGCGAAACGGGGAATGCCGGCGGTGGTACAGGTTGACCATTTCAAGCAGTTCGTCAATGTGGGCCTCCTTAGTCTTTTTGATATGGGCAATGATCCGAAGGTTGTCCACCGCATTGAGATACGGGTAAAAATTGGGCGTTTCCAGCAAAGCGCCGATCTGCCGGCGGTGATCGTTACCGTAGCGGCCTTCGAACCATTGAAACTGCCCCGAATTGGCATGGATAATGCCCAGGATGATGCCCAAAGTCGTCGTCTTACCGCTGCCATTAGGCCCCAATATGCCGAACGACATGCCCTTCTCGACCTCGAGCTTCAGCCCCTCAACGGCCGTGATCTTTCCATATCGCTTCGTTAACCCCTGAATAGAAAGTATGCTCATTTATAGGGTGGTTTTAGTCTTTGCCCAAATATATACGGCAAAACCCGATCTGCGGCAGATTACTTGATCAATGGCCCTGATTTTCGGATGAACAAGCCGTCTTTATACGCCCACCTGCTGTTCAACTGCCGCCAATTGCCGTTCAACGATTATTTTTGTACAGGCCCGGGCCAGAAGGGAAATTGCAGGCATGATCAAAAGCTCGAACCATGAAAAAGCCTATTATCATTGCGGCCTTCACGGCCTTGTTGCTCCAAAGCTGTATCCCATCCATCTATCCGCTGTATTCTGACGATACCCAGGTATTCCGGAAAGAGGCCCTGGGCGCCTGGAAAGGAGATGACTGGCTGTGGACTTTTGAACAATCGGAAGGCCCTGTTTATCAACTGAACTTCTCGGATGAAGATGAGCAGGCCACTTTTGAAGTACATCTGGTTAAGCTCGGCGACTATTTCTTTTTCGACTTCTACAGCCTTACGCCGAAATACGACGAACAGGATGCCGCCATCATAGCCCCCTGGATACGCACCCATTCCTTCGCCAAGGTGGAGTTTTCAGGCAAACAGATGACGGTCTATTTCTTCGATACCAACTGGCTGAGCCAGCTCATCAAACAGCGAAAGATCAGGATCAAACACGAAACGACGACCGATGGTAATATCGTACTTACCGCGCCTACACGCGACCTGCAGGAGTTCGTCAAAAAATACGCCGGCGAAAAAGAGGCCTTCGCCGACCCTATCGTTTTCAACAAGCGTTAGCAAATCACGCACAACATGAAAAACAGGATAGCCCAGGCCCTTCACAACAGATGGCTCCAGCACCTGGCCTTCTGGGCCCTCTCTTTTTTCGTGCTCACCCGGCATTTTGCCTATCAGGACGACATTCACATGGTCGACCTGGTCTACTGCACGCTTTTCCACCTCAGCCTTTGGCTGGCGGTGTATGTCAACCTGTTGCTGCTGATCCCTGAGCTGCTGCGCCCCAACCGCATAGTACCCTACCTGGCGCTCACCCTGGCCCTGATGGCCGGGGCGAGCCTGTTTAACTGGTTCACCTTTCAGTATCTGGCCGACTGGCTTTTTCCGGGTTATTATTTTATTTCCTATTTCAAATTCTGGGATATATTCCAGTATATCCTGGTTTACACCACCCTGGCCACTTTACTGAAACTGTCCAAAGGATGGTTCGAAGTGCAGCGCCAGGAGAAAAGGATCAACCGGCTCGAACGCCAGAAGGCGGAAGCAGAACTGAAGGCATTGAAATCACAGATCGACCCTCATTTCCTGTTCAATACGCTGAACAGCCTGTACAGCCTTTCCCTCGAAGGGTCTCCCAAAGCACCGGAAGCGCTATTGCGGCTGTCCGAATGCATGCGTTATATGCTGTACGATTGCGGAGAGCCACAGGTGCCCCTAGAAAAGGAACTGGAATACATCGGGAATTATATCGAACTTCAACGCCTCAGGCTTGAACAAACGGCTGATATCACCCTCGAAATCCAGGGGGCGCCGGAAGGCAAACAGATCGCACCCTTGCTCTTCATCCCGCTCATTGAGAATGCCTTTAAACACGGGCTGAAAAACACCGGGCAGAGCGCATCGGTATGGATCGAAGTCAACATAAGGGATAAAGGGCTGGACTTTCTGGCCGAGAACGGCCTGCCCGAAAACATTACCGTGCTGCCTGCAACACAACACGGCATAGGCCTACAGAACCTCCGGCAGCGGCTCAGGCTCTTATACCCCGGCCGCTTCCAAATGTCGGCGGGGCCCGTGCAGGGCAGGTTTCGGGCAGCACTTAAAATAGAGGGCCTATGACGATCACCTGTTTTATCATTGACGATGAACCCCCTGCCATCCGCGTGCTTGAGCGGTATATCGCCCAAACGCCGTACCTGGAATTAATAGGTAGCGCCACAAACCCTTTGGAAGGTATGCAGGCTATCCAAAGCAAACAGCCGCAATTGTTATTCCTCGATATCAACATGCCGAAGCTAAGCGGCATCAGCCTGCTCAGGTCGCTGCCCACCGCACCGGGAGTGATCTTTACTACCGCCTACCCGGAATATGCCCTGGAAGGTTTCGAACTGGAAGCCATCGACTACCTGCTCAAGCCCTTTTCCCTGGAGCGCTTCCTCAAAGCCGTCAACAAGGCCATGAAGCTGATACTGCCCAGGGATAACAGCTACCCCGACACGGCCTTCCTCGCCCTTAAGTCCGGTAAGAAGCTGTTCCGGGTCGCGTTCGATAACATCCTTTTCCTGGAAGCCTATGGCGATTACGTCAAGGTATATACAGCCGGTGAAGTACTCGTCACGAAAACCACGCTGGCCCAACTGGAAGAGGGATTACCTCCAACCCATTTTTTGCGCACCCATCGTTCTTTCATCATTTCCTTGCAACACATCAAATACCTGGAGGGTAACTTTGTACTCGTCGGCAGCCACAAAGTCCCTATCGGCCGGGCATTCCGCGAATCCGTGTTATTGCGGATTAGCAGGCGATGAAAAAAAAACTTCATTTTTCATATAAGATTTTTATCTTTATATCGTTTCAAAAGACAACGCCCCGGTTGCATACGCTTCATTTCTGAAGGAGCAACATTCCCAGCCTATCCAAAATATTGTTCTAAACAATAAGCACACCTAACATACTACGTGAAAACAGGGCCTATCCTCCCCCCGTATGACAGGATAGTGCCTGGCCGGTGTTTTGCCCATCCCCCCAAAGGCCATAAGCCATCTACCCTTCAAGGACATAAGGAAATAGTGTAACAACAGTATTATATTCCAAAACCGATTATTATGAAATCTCGATGGACTCCCATGTGGGCTTGTCGTGCGGGGGCCTTGTTATGGCTTGTGCTCTCCTGCATCTCATCTTTCGCCCAGGACCCTTCCTTTTCCCAATTTTACGCCAACAGGATATACCTCAACCCTGCCTTTGCGGGCCTGGAGCCGGGCATCGGCGTGTCGGGAGTAGCCCGGATGCAATGGGGCAAGGTGGATAATGGCTTCCGCACTTATGCGCTGGCGGCCGAAATGCAGTTGCCGGTAGTACGCGCCGGCCTGGCCCTGCACCTGCTGCACAATGCCGAAGGCCTGGGCCGGCTGGCCACCGACCAGGCAGGGCTGGTGTTTTCGTATACCATACCCGGCCGTCAGGACAATTTCCACTTTGGCATGGAAGGGCGGTTGGTGCAGAAATCGCTGGATTGGGACCCTCTGGTTTTCTCCGACCAGCTCGACCCTGTATATGGCATCGTGAACGCTTCGAGCGTAACCCCGGTTTTCGACAGGGTTTTCTTCGGCGACTTCGACTTCGGGGCCGTATGGCGGCACGAAGGCGGCTTCGGCCGCGGGAAACGACACATCAGCAGGGTGCGCAGCCACCTGGGTATCAGCTTACACCACCTACCCTATCTGGTGAGCCGTTCGGCCCGCGGCAATGATTCTTTCCTCAACCTCGACACCAGGATAGCGCCCCGGACGACTTTCCACGGAGGCATGATCATCCCCGTCACCCTCTTCCAGGGCACCGGCATGGACATTTCCTTTTCCCCCAACTTCAAACTGGATATGCAGGGGTATAAATTTCTCAGCTTCCAGGAAAATATGACGGTTGGCACCCTGGGCATGTATGGCCTTGCCGGCAACTTTTACCTTGGCCTGCTGTATCAGAACCGTGTCTATCTGCCCAACAACCTGCATACCGACGCCTTTATCCTTTCCGTCGGAGGTTACGCGAACGGGCCGGGCCACAAAGGGGGTAACCAGCCTGCCTTTTTCTTTGGGGTAAGCGCCGACCTGAACACGACAGGGGTAGGGCCTGCCGCCGGAAGCGTGTTCGAGGCCCATTTCAGGTATCAATTCCTGCAAAGCGCCAACGCGGGAGCACGAATGCGGGGCCCCAACCTCAGGAAGAACCGTGTGCTGGATTGCCGGCACTTTTTTTAACGACAGCCGCACTTACGGTTAAGGCTTCTTCTGTTCCATCAAACCAACCACAGACATTATGAGCAAATTCAACCTTTGCCTGTCCATATTCATCCTGCTGTGTTCTTTGAGCAGGCCTGCACTTGCCCAGTGTAGCTTTTCCGTGTCGAACAGCGCGCCCTGCTCCAGCGAGGAAATAACATTCACCGTCGACAGCCCGAGTCCCGGCTCCAACTATGAATGGGACCTAAACGGCGACGGGCAGGCCGACCTTTCGGGCATCGAGATCGTTTACCAGTACCCCATCCAGCACGAAGACTCCACCTTCGCTGTCATTTTGTTAGAAAACGGAATACCCTGTGACACACAGCAGGCCACCGTCCTGGCAGTAGCAGACCCTTCGGCCGGGGTGCCCCCGGGTATTGTACAGATGACGGGCCACGAACTGAAAGCCTGCAATGGGTCTTCCAGCTTCGACCTGCAACTGATCAATACCTCCAGTACTTATAACGAGAACATTTCCTACACCATTCAATGGGGTGACGGGAGCCCTTCCGAAGATCATGACAACACCTCTTTCTCTAATACCAGCACGATCAGCCATACTTACAGCGGGCTGGGTTACTATACCATTTTCGTTTCAGCGACGCATCAAAACGGCTGTGTTTTCACCGATAACTACACTTTTTACAATGGGGGCAACCCCTCTGTCGGGCTCGTGATCCCAGGCAATACCGTCGGCCTCTGTGCTCCGGCAACGCTTGACTTTCCCATTACCAATACAGCTGGCAACCCGCCCGGCACAGAATACACGGTTTTCATCAGCGGGCAGGAAGTCGCCCATTTCACCCAGGACAGCCTGCCATCGGTCTTTACCTATACTTTCCTGGAAAGCTCATGCGGCCAAACGACCAGCACCGGCAATTACAATAATGCCTTCGATATCAAGATCGTAGCTTCCAACCCCTGCAATTCCTCCACAGCGACCATAGAACCCATAGAGGTGAGCGAACCTCCGGAACCGATGTTCGACATCGCACCGCCCCCTTTCAGCTGTTCGGGCGCTGTTTATGGTTTTGAAAATACGACCACAGGCATCACCGAGGTCATTGCCGGCAACCCCTCATCCTGCATTAATATACTCAGCCCGAACTGGACAATAAGCGGCACCTCCGGGCAGGACTGGAACATCGTCAGCGGTAGCCTATTTGGGTCCAATGCCATTGATATTGAGTTTCTGACGCCAGGCGTTTACACCATCGAAATGACACTGGTGAGCTTTGCCTGTGGCCCGGTAACGATCAGCCAGGAGATCACGATCTATGAGCCACCTGAACCAGGGGCGGGCATCACCGTACCTGAACCAGGCGGCGGCTCCAATGGCGGCTGTACGCCGCTCGTCATCCCGTTCAACAACAGTACGAGCGGGGATCAATTGTCTTTTCAATGGGAAATATCCCCTCCCGAAGGCTGGGCCTTTGCCGACAGTACCAGTGCAACCAGCATAAGCCCCTCCGTAGAATTCCTCCAGGGAGGCTGGTACGATATCGTACTGACCGCCACAAATCCCTGTGCCGTAGTGAGTTGGGACACCTCCTTGCTCTTACCGGGCCCACCGGTGGCCGATCTCGGCCCTATTCCCGATTACTGCCAGAACGCTACGCTGAACTTCGATACGGCCAGCCTGAGTATTCAGGACAACGGCCTGGGCATAACCAGCATACAGTGGGATTTCAGTGGCGCACAGCCCGGCAGTTCAGATTCGCTTTATCCTTCAGGTATCCAATACGATTCGGCCGGCACCTATATCGTAATCCTCGCAGCCAGCAATGATTGCGGGACAAGCACCGTCCAGGATACCTTTGTCGTGCAATCTGCCACGCAGGTCGCCCTGCCACAGGAGCTCACCGTCTGTAGTTCCGATGCTCCATTTATGCTATCGGCCACCCCGTCAGGCGGAAACTGGTCTGGGGCGGGCGTATCGGCCAATGGGTTGTTCGACCCGGCGCAGGCGGTAACGGGCGCCAATATTCTTACTTATTCGTACGGCGTTGGCGCCTGCTTTAACCAGGGAGACATGACGATCAACGTGATCGCTGCCGCTCCGGTTGAGGCCGGCCCAGACATCACCGCTTGTAGTAATGCCGGAGCGACAACTTTGAACGGAAGCCCCGCCAACGGTTCATGGAGCAGCCCCAACGGCGGCGTCATAACGGGCAGCAGCTTCCAGCCTGATGCTTCGGGGCCAGGGGGATACACCCTCGTTTATGCATTTACCGATGCCAACAACTGCGCCTTTGTAGATTCACTAACCGCTATCGTCAATGCAGCGCCAGTGATAGCAGTCGCAGACACTTCCTATTGCAATACTGCCGGGGCCATGGCCCTGCCCACACCCAGCCCCACAGGCGGAACGTGGAGCGGCCCGGGAATTGTCGATGCCGCCAATGGCCTGTTCGGCCCTGTAGCCGCAGGTGGGGCCGGGGCATACATACTGTCGTATGCCGTAAACGGGAGCAACGGCTGCAACAGTTCCTCGACGATCAATGTAGGGGTTGTTGACCCATCCAATGTCGATGCCGGCCCTGATGCCAGCCTGTGTATCAGCGACGCACCATATACCCTCAATCAGTTTGTCACCCCGCCGGGCGGCAGCTGGTCCACCTCGGGAGGAGGGCTTTCAGGAGCATCCTTCAACCCGGCAGCGGCCGGTGGCGGCACACATCTGCTGCGTTACAGGGCCGGCTCGGGCAGCTGCGCCGTAGAAGATTCCATCCTTATCAACGTGTTCGACCCCGGCCCTGTGGAAGCCGGCCCTGGATTAGCGCTATGCAGCGACGCCCCGCCTGCCACACTGAGCGGCTACAGCCCTACCGGTGGGGCCTGGGCGGGCCCAGGTATTACCGGCAACACCTTTTCTCCTTCGGGTTTGGCCCCGGGCGATTATACCCTCCTGTACACCATCACCGCCGGCCCCGGAGGGTGCCAGAAAACCGATAGTTTGCCAGCAACGGTGTACCCCCTGCCGGAACCGGCATTCACCTTGCCGGGAATCGTGTGCAAAGGCAGCTCATTCAGCCCCGACAACCAATCCGCCGGGGCAACGGCCTACTATTGGGATTTCGGCGATGGCGCCAATGCAGAGCAGGAATCGCCGAGCCATACCTACCTTCAACCCGGCAATTATACGGTACAACTGGAAGCCGTCAACGCGCAGGGCTGTTCTGCTGTCGCCACCCACCCGATGGAAGTAGCGGAACCACCCGAAGCGATGTTTTCACCGAGCCAGGATTCAGGATGCGGGGCGCTGGAGGCCGGCGTAGAAAATCAGAGCAGCGGATACGAGGCCACCTATTCATGGGATTTTGGCAACGGACAAAGCTCCAGCCAGGCCAACCCGGGCCTGACGCTCACCTACCCCGCCGGCCTCAACGACACCATTTATATCATCAGCCTGAATGCGCAAAACCTGTGCGGTGAAGACAACTATCAGGACAGCCTGTTGGTCAGGCCTTACCCTGCTGTCGATTTCGGGTTCGCGGTAGATACCGGCTGCGCCCCCCTGCTGGCCGAATTCGTCAATATATCCCTGGGCAGCCCGGAAAGCTTTTTCTGGGATTTCGGCAATGGCCAGACATCAACGGACCCCACCCCGGAGCCGCAGTGGTATGCAGGCGACACCGCTACGGTTGACTATACCATAACCCTCATCGCTACCAATAGCTGCGGCGCTGATACGCTCAGCCAGGTACTAACGATAGAGCCCGAAATCGTTCGCGCCTTTTTCAATACCAGCAATACCCAGGGGTGTGCGCCTTTCAGCGTAAATTTCACCAATTACTCGACTCCGGGAACCAATGTGAGCTGGGACTTCGGAGACGGCAACATCGCAGCCGAACCCGACCCCGCGCACACCTTCGAAACGCCGGGGGTTTACGATGTCATTTTGTACGCCGCCAACGCCTGTGCAGATGATACCGCCTGGATCGCTATCGAAGTGTTGCCTTCGCCGGAAGTGGATTTCGATTTCGGCGCCAACCTTTGCGCCGGGCAGGCCATCCAGTTCAACAACACCTCCGCAGGGCTGGCCGGTAGCCTCTGGGATTTCGGCACAGGTGACACTACGAGCCTTACACACCCCTTGTACACGTTCCCCGCACCAGGCGCCTATACGGTCACCCTGGAGGGCATCTCTCTTCAAAACGCCTGTTCTACGAGCCTGAGCCAGCCGGTAGTGATCGGCGAAGCGCCGGTAGCGGCTTTCGCGCTGGACGATGCGATGGGCTGTACACCGCTCAGCGTCAACTTTGCCAACCAATCTACCGGAGGGAACTTTTACCAGTGGGATTTCGGCGATGGCAACAGCTCCGTACAGGAAAACCCCAGCCATACCTTCACAGAAGCGGGAGATTATCCCGTGCGCCTGTCGGTATCCAATGCTGCCGGCTGTACCACTGACTCCATCTTTACCGCCGTTTTCGCTTTCCCGGTACCGGAAGCGGCTTTCGCTATAGAACAGGAACGGCCCTGCGGCCTGCCGATGACGGCCTGGTTCCACAATCAATCAGAGGGCGCTCAGGGGTTCTCCTGGAACCTGGGGCTGCCCACCGGATCCAGCCTGGCAAACCCCATCCAGGAATATACAGAAGCCGGCGCCTACCCGATCCAGTTGACGGCCTCCAACCAGTACGGCTGTCTGGATACCACTTTTCAAACCCTTACACTGTTCGACAGCCCGATAGCTGATTTTGCACTCGACACCTTGTCGGGCTGCCAGCCTCTGCGGGTAAGCTTTGCCAATTACTCCAGAGGCAACCATTTCTCCTGGGACTTCGGCGATGGCACTATCAGCAGTGAAAACCAGGTTATGCATGAGTACCCGGACGCAGGCTGGTATGATGTCAGCCTGGTGGCCGGTTATGACGACATCTGTTATGATACTATGAAACTTGCGGGAGCAGTAGAAGTGTTGCCCATGCCAAATGCCGGGTTCGAATGGGTAGAAGAACTATTCAATGGCAATGCTACAGGAACTATACAATTCATTAACACCAGCGAGCAGGCAAAACAATACTACTGGGATTTTGGGGATGGCGGGCAGAGTGAAGAAGAAAACCCGGAACACCGGTATCAGTACAACGGTGCCTATCCTGTCAGGCTCACAGCGGTGGCCGAAGGAGGCTGCCGGGACGATACGCTTATCACCCTCAGGCCAGAGCTGATCAAGGGGCTTTACGTCCCCAATGCATTCGCTCCGGGCCTGGGGGCCGGCGACGCCCGGTATTTTCTCCCCAAAGGCATAGGGCTGAAGGAATACGTGGTAGAAATTTTTTCGCCCTATGGACAGTTACTTTGGAAAAGCAGCCTGCTACGCGGCGGCCAACCGGCTGAAGGGTGGGACGGCACACTAAATGGAGCGCCGTTGCCCCAGGATGTTTACGTCTGGAAGATCAGCGCCATCTTCGAAGACGAAACGCAGTGGAACGGCTCCGAGCTTTCCGGGCGCCGATACCAGAAAATGGGCTCGGTGACCCTGATCCGATAAACTGTGATTCCCCTGTTTCTACGGGCAGGCTTCCTTTTCCGGGGCCTGCCTTTTTTCTTTTTCGCAGGAAAGCTTCAATTGCTGGATAAAGCTCACTAACTTATCTACCTCTTATTTTCAAGGATCAACGAACGGAGTAGTATTCAAAAAATAAGTTCTCCAATTATTACTGGAATGGATTTTTCAAATAAAACCGTACTGATCACAGGTGGGTCAAGAGGCATCGGGCGGGCCACCGCCATAGCTTTTGCCGAGCAGGGGGCCCGGGTGGCCATCAATTTCAGGAGTGCACAACAGGCTGCCCTGGAGACGGTAGAGATGCTGCCTGGCGACGGGCATCTGGCGATCCGTGCAGATATCAGCCAGCCCGGAGCTGTACAACAACTGGTAGATACCGTCGTCCTGGAATTCGGTGGCCTGGACATCGTGGTGAACAACGCCGGCATCTATGAGCCGCACCCCATCGATAGCAGCTCTTACGAAAGCTGGCAGGCGGCCTGGACGCAAACGCTGGCCGTCAACCTCACCGGTGCGGCCAATGTCTGTTACTGCGCCGCCCGGTATATGATCAGCCAGGGCGGCGGGCGGATCGTCAACGTCTCATCACGAGGGGCCTTTCGGGGAGAGCCGGCCTATCCGGCTTATGGCGCATCGAAAGCCGGGCTGAATGCGCTCAGCCAGTCGCTGGCGCAGGCGCTGGCGCCCTATCACGTCTTTGTAGGGGCAGTTGCGCCGGGTTTTGTGGAGACCGACATGGCCATAGGCCTTTTGGAAGGTGAGGCCGGAGATGCCATCAGGCAACAGAGCCCTATGAAGCGGGTGGCAAGGCCTGAAGAGATTGCCTACGCTATTCTGTTTCTCGCGTCAGAACAGGCAGCCTATGCAACAGGGTGCATCCTCGACGTCAACGGCGCGTCTTATCTCCGCAGCTGACCCTCCGGCCCCCATCAAATGCCGTTCAGGGTTTCGAGGAGTTCATGGCCTGACACAGGGCTTAAACCAGCGTGGAAGAGCTTACCCTGCCCGGGGGAGATAAAGCTTTGGCCGTAGTACAATTGCCCGTCGTTAATCCCGATGACATGCGCGGAAGCGGAAATCTTGTTGGGGATATTCAAAGCCGTAAAGCCGTGTGTGCCGGGATACATGCGAGCTATGGCATTCATGTTTTCAAAAACGAGGAAAGCGATCTGCTGCATGGGAGTGCTCCACTCTCCTTCTATACGCAAGGTAACCATCGGCCTGTGCCCGCTCCGGGAAATGAAATAGCCGCAACTGGCCCAGTTCAACTGTTCCAATTGAAAAAAGTAGTATTTCCTCCCGTTGGCCTTTTTTATTGATACGGGTTTCGCCGGGCCCAGGCGCCAGTCAAAATATTTATCGGCCTGATATGCTTTAACGGTAGGCGCGCTTCCCTGAAACAACCGCATGGCCAGTGGGTTGCGCAGGTTCTTTCCCACGGGCAGGTGAACGGCAACCGGCCGCAGCAATTGCAATACGCCGGCTCCCTGAGTGGCCTGTATCCAGAACTGCCCTGCCGATTCCAGTATGCGGTCTTCAGAGGTCGTGGCCTTATTGGCAAGCGCCATCTCGGCTTTCGTATAAATTTCCTGAATTTGGATATCTACGGGCCCTTCCACCCGCCGGCCAGCAATGTCGGAGAAAGAATAGGGAGGAATAACCAGCCGAAGCCCGCGCGCTCCAACTATCGTCGTATATCGGCTCGCATCGATGCGGAAATATTGGGGAGGTGGGCCATGTTTGAGAAAAAATTCCTCGAGAGAACGGAAGGGGCTTCCCTTCAGTGTCCTCAATACGGGCTTGTGTTCTGTCAACATCACGTTTAGTTTTCTCATTTAACATAATACCAATATCACTCCGGGGGCGCAAAAGGGGGTATGTATGCCGGTTTGCTACCTGTAATACAACACATGGTGCTGAACCTTAACAAAACAGCGCGGCATTGGGGGCTCGACTATAACTACAGCTTTTGGGAAACGAAAATGAGGGGCAGTGCAACTTGTCAATTCCATTAGGAGGGGGCAGATGCCGTAAAGTTGGATTGATTAAAGCTGTTATTTGCCTTTACGGTGATTTCCCAAAAAGGTTTCCTGGATGTAAGGTAAATTTAGAAAAAAACAAGGTAGGATAAAAGGCCCGGGACAGCTTCTACCATCGGTTATTCGACGACCGCTACCGCAAAAACACCATTGCCGGCCAGTTGGGAGTACGGTTGCCCGTCTTCGCGGTATAACTGGCAGCGAAAGCCCAGTTCCATCTTTCGCGTTGGCGAACCCCCTGCGTTGCGTTCATAGGGTTCGACGGAAGTAGCCTCAAAAACCGGATTGTAACCATCCTGGCTACCCCAGGCTGAACTGTACCGCACACCATCGGCATCGGTGTATTCCACGATAACGGAACCCAGCTGTTCGGGAGCCGGCACGAAGACGGTATCGGCGGCCACCTGATACGTAAATCCGGCAGTACAGGATGCGATATAGGGCGATCCCTGCAGGAAGGTGGAAAAAGCAGTTTGGCAGGATGTCGACGTGCAGCCATCGAAGGTGGTGCCGGTAACGCAAAGGTTCAGGGAAGCACCCTGCGCTAAGGCCAGGATGAGCGGGCCAGGTATGGAATCCCCTGTATTCCAGTAGCCTGAGGCATAGGCCCCTTCATTGTCCAGTTCGACAAACATCACACTCCCATTCTGTACAGAGGTGACGGAAAAACCGATGCCACATGCCAAGCCCAGAGAATCGAGCCGGATGCGTTTTTCCGATATAGCGGTATAACCCGAAGCCGATGTTACCGTCATTCTCGCCAATGGCGCGCTGCCTTCGGCATAAGTATGAGTAGGTGACGCCAGGTTGGAGGTAGTGCCATCGCCAAAATCCCACTCATAAGCATAAGGTGCATCAGATACTGAGCAAGCCGCCTGTCCGGAAAAGACGGTATTGTACTGGATATTCATCTGGCCGCCGCCAGCTTTATAGTAGAGAAAGGCCCCGGCATATAAGGTGCTATCGGTTATATTTCCCGCCCTCACAGCTGCGCGGAAAATGATCCTGATGGAAGGCAGGCAATTTACCGTACACCCCTGCTCTTCCAGGCTACCGCTAAACAGATACAGCCCCGTGCTGTCCTGTTCGTATGATGTTTGCATAAAATACCCGCCCTGCCCTGCAACCCAGCGCTGAACGGCGCCCGATAGGCTCGTTTCCATCCAGAACACAGGATCGCCCTGGCCGGGTTCAGGGGTTTCGATCTTCCGGCATTGAAGCGCTGACAAAAGCGTAAAACAAAAAAGAAAATATTTTAAGGCTCTCATAAGCCGAATTTTATGCCCAGGCCTAACAGTAAGGGCCCGGATTCCTTTAAGGGTTGTGATACAGAGGGTTCCTGGCCGGCGCGGCTTAGTATGCCACCAGGTGTGTACTGGAGGCTGGCTCCTGCCTTCAGCTTGCCCCATATACTGTAATGATAAGCGGCCAAAATGCTGAACCCATGCTTTCTAAACCCGGTTTCTTCCAGCCATCCGCTCTCTTCCTGGCGCTCAGGAGTATAGGCCAGGCTGGATTCCGGTTTCCGGGTAGACCGCAGGCTGCCCTGCACGCCGGCGAGGTAATTCCAGCTAAGCCCGGCTGACAGTTCATGTTTATGGACGGTGTACAACAGCCCCAGCGGAAGCTCTACGTAGTGGAGCTTGTCGGGCGCCAGCGTATACCGCTCTATGCTGACCCCGAATTGGTAAACCCACCGCTCACTTATATCCAAAGCCTGGAAGGTACCTATACGTTGGCGGTACTGCAGGCCTGCATGCAGGCGCCAGCGCTCGTCGAGCGGGTAGGATACGGATAATCCGCCAAGCCAACCCGCCTGTTTGTTGCCCTGCCCCGGATACAAAGCGCCCGAAGTATAAGCTTCCCAGCGCAGTACCTTTTGCGGCCGGATATGGGCGAGATCAGGAGCTGTAAATTGCCCGCCGGGAAGTGGGCGAGCTTCCACATCCAGTTGCGGGATCGCGATGGCGCTCAACTCTTCCAAAGTAAAGGGGAAAGGTGCTGAAATGAAAGATCCTGTGTCAGCGAATTGCTCATCGTTGCCCAAAACAGCCGGCTGTTCTCGTTGCTTTGGCACCGAAGGAGGCCCCGAGTGTTCCGGGACAGCTGCTACCGGCTGGCCTGGCCTGGCCGGCAACGACAAAACAGGATCGGTATCTACATCAGGAGAATAGCTCCGTGCAGGCTCCGAGCCAGGGGTTCCCGCTTTAGGGCCTATGCCTGGCACAACAGGCGGAGCTGATGGAACCACAGGCTCTATGGAAGGCGAATCAACGGTTGGCACATTCGCGGCGCCGGGCCCATCGGCAGAAGGCCGCATGGAAGGGCTACGCTCCCCTGCATGAATGCCTGATTCCTTTTCAACAGAAGGGGCTACCCTCTCTCCGTGTTGGAATAGGAACAAGCTGCCAAGGCCAACTCCTGTCAACAGGAACAGGCTGCCGAAGAACCACCATATAAGCAGCTTTCTTCTCCGGCGCTTCTCCCGGGCGGCTATCAGGCGCTCTGCTTGTTCCCAATAGCCCGGGTCGAACGCAAAGCCGCGTTCTTCCATCTTCTCCCTAAAAAATTGATCAATCCGGCTCATGCCCAATAGTTTTCTGAGTGTATTACCTCCATTAGACCACCCGGGAGGAATTCAGGGATCTTTGCATGATCTCAATAAGTTTCTTCCTCGAAAAAGATAAGTGCCATTTGGATGTCCCTTCGCTTATGTTCAGCATATCCCCGATTTCCCTGTGAGAATAGCCGTCGATGGCAAACAGGTTAAACACTTTACGGCTCACGGGCGGTAGTTCCAGAATAAAAGACTCCAATTGTTCGACATCGAATTGTTTATCTGCTTCATTCATGTCAAAGGCATCCTCAGTAAATTGAACTTCGGAAAAATCCGTATGCTCGACCAGCTCCCTGATATGCTTGTTCTTCCGAAAATCATCGATCAGCACATTGATCATCACCCGCCGTATCCAGGCGTCAAAGGGTACATCACGGCGGTACTTCGCCAGGTTATCCAGTATTTTGAGAAAACCTTCGTTCATCATGGCCATAACTTCGTCTTCCTCCCTGCGATACCGCCTGCATACCCCTACCAGAATAGGAAAGCAGTGCTTGTAAAGCGCATACTGGGCTTTACGGCTCCCTTTAGTACAGTCTTCCAGCAGTTTCGGGTTAATGTCCAAGGCCAGGTTCTTCTGATCAGGCGGTAATAACGCCAAAAATACAACTCCTTAACCGAAGAGCTCGTTTGAAGGCCGAATTTGAGCTGCAAAAGCTAGCCTCCAAACAAGCTCTAACAAGGAGAATGAGGGTTGCAACCTTTCGGGCTGCCCCTCATTCTCTTCGGTTACATGCTGCTTTATTTTACCTTTTTACAAACCGGCGCGTCAACAGCTGCTTTTCCGCTCTGGCGACGACCGTATACACACCTGCAGGAAGCCCGCTCAGGTTGATCGCTACATTTTGCAGGCCTACCTGCAAAGTGGCCTGTTGATGCAGCAGGATACGGCCCGAGTAATCAGCAACCAGGAACAAGGCCGGCCCGGAAACCTCAGACGTGAACGCCAGCTGAATGTTCTCACCTGCCGGAACGGGGTATACCGTGATGCTCTGCTCAACGACAGGCGTTTTGGCGCCAACGACTCCTTCTTCGGTAACCTCAAACCGGAGCCCCGATTCCGAAGGGTTGTCCGGCCCGATCGTGACGATATAGTACTGTTGTTCATAATTCAGCAGTTCCACTACGACTTTATAGGTGCCCCACTCCAGATTTGGGAAAGCGAATGAGCCTGCCTCATCCGTATAGTCATAACCCACCGGCTGGCCGAATTCATCCAGCAGGATCACGGATACGCCGGAGATGGGGTCTCCATCCCGGTAGTCGACCTGGCCGGGCTGGAAATTGGCGCCATCACTGACACTGCCCCCGATAAAACCGGGGCCGCCCGGATTGTCACCCGGCAACAGAATGATGGGGAAAAATTGCTGCCCCGGGTAAGGAATGCTGATCGTGGTTGCCTCGTCCCACCAGAGCACGTTGCCGTAATAAGTGGGCAGGTTATTAGCATAACCCGGCGAATCCTCTGACAGGGCCGCCTTGACCAGGTAATCGCCAGCAGGCACATCGCCGAAAGTGTAATAGGCGCCACCCTGCAAGGGTACCAGCTCCGTCGTGTCGATGGCGGTAAGCGCCCCTTCTACCGGGTCGTACTGAATGAGATATACATAGCCCAACAGGCTGTTCAGGTTACTGCTGTCCTGCTCATACACCGTGCCGCTGATGCCGTAACTTTCGGCCGGGGGCACCGTGTAACAGGCCGTGGATACACACCCGGTGGCATCCGTCACCACGACGCAGTATTCGCCAGGCCCGTTTATAAAAATGGCCGGCGAAGATTGGCCCGACAACCAGGAATAAGCGAAAGGCGGCGTACCGCTGGCATCAGCCTGTAACATGCTTCCGCCCTGTATGGGGTAAATGGTGACATAACAGAAGGTGTCGATCACGGTATTCCAATAATAACTGGCCTGCGCTTCGCAGCCCTCCGCATCGGTTACCGTCACGGAATATAAGCCAGGAGCGCCCGGCACGATAGAAGCCGTGGTTTCTCCGGTGCTCCAATGGTACGCAAAAGGAACCGCGCCGGAAGCAATGGCCGTCAGCCCGACTCCTGTGCCTACAGAATCGAATTGGATATATACCGTAGCATTACAAAGGGTATCTACAGGGTTGACGCCCTCGCAGTACGACAGGTTCAATATCAGGTTCGTCTGCGGTGGCGACCAGAAAGTAGTGGCCAACACATACTGGCCGTTGCAATTGTAGCTCACATACACCGCTCCCTGGGTAAAGTTGGCTGCTACGGTGAAGCTATCTGAATAATCTCCCTGCGCATCGGTTTGAACGGTGTTGTAGTAATCCAGGCCCGGCAGGGAATCGGTGAAGATATGGATATCTATACCCGGCACGGGCTGCCCGTTGGCATCCGTCAGGGTGCCGCTTATCGTGATGTTGATCGGCTGGGCCTGGGCCATCAGGCCCAGGAAGAGAAAAAAAAGCACGTTGAGAAATGGTTTCATTAGACGAGATTTTAAGTTATTCAGTACTTTCACTTACCCTCACGGAGAAAAAAGTACAGGGGTTGGGTGATGAAGGCATTTTCTTCCGGCCAGCCCTTTATTAAAAAAAAGTCCAATCATGAGGCCATTAGCAGAACGAATGAGGCCGCAACGGCTCGAAGATTATGTAGGCCAGGAGCACCTGGTGGGCCAGGGTGCTATACTGCGGCAGGCTATCACCTCGGGTAAGCTGCCATCCTTTATCCTCTGGGGCCCGCCGGGTGTAGGAAAAACAACCTTGGCCCGCATCATTGCCAATGAGCTGAAACGCCCGTTTCAGACCCTATCGGCGGTATCTTCAGGTGTAAAGGATGTGCGGGAGGCCATTGATAAGGCTAAAAACCAGCGCTTTTTCAATAGCCCCAACCCCATCCTGTTCATCGACGAGATCCACCGCTTCAGCAAATCTCAACAGGATTCTCTTTTGGGCGCCGTAGAAGAGGGGACGGTCACCCTTATCGGCGCTACGACGGAGAACCCTTCCTTCGAGGTGATCCCCGCCCTGCTCTCCCGCTGCCAGGTCTATGTGCTGGAACCACTGAGCAAGGACGGGCTTATCTTCCTGGTAGAGCAGGCCCTGCAAAAGGACGAGTATTTGAAAACCCGCAGGATCACCATCAGGGAATACGAGGCCATGCTGCAATACTCCGGCGGGGACGCCAGAAAGCTCTACAACATCCTGGAGCTGGTATCCAACTACGGAGATGAAGCGGAAGAACTGGTGATAGACAATGAAATGGTAACCCAAAGGGTACAGCAGAATATTACACGTTACGACAAAACCGGAGAACAGCACTACGATATAGCCTCCGCCTTCATCAAGTCGATACGGGGTAGCGACCCCAACGGCGCGGTATACTGGCTGGCCCGAATGATAGAGGGCGGAGAAGACGTCAAGTTCATCGCCCGCAGGATGGTCATCGCTGCTTCGGAAGATATCGGACTGGCCAACCCCAACGCATTATTGATGGCCACCACTGCTTTCCAGGCCGCTCAGGCCGTAGGGCTGCCCGAGGCCAGGATCATCCTTTCGCAGGCAGCCATTTACCTGGCCACTTCCCCGAAGAGCAATTCAGCCTATATGGCCATTAGTGAAGCTCAGGCCCTCGTACGGCGCACCGGCAACCTGCCCGTACCCCTGCACATCCGCAATGCGCCAACCCAACTGATGAAGGAACTGAACTACGGCGCCGGTTACCAATATGCCCACGACTTCCCCGGCGGCTTTACTTCACAGGAATACCTGCCGGACGAAATAAGCGGTACGGCGCTTTTTAAACCCAGGCAAAACGGGGCGGAAGAAAAAGTGCGGCTGCAACTCCGACAATGGTGGGAAGACAAGTATAAATACTAAGAGCTTGTTTGGAGGCCACCCTTCGAGCTGCAAAGGCCTCCAAACAAGCTCTAACACATGTAAACAGGGAAATAAAAAAAGGCCGCACTTGATAGCGACGGCCTTGTACAATAATTATAATCCCATGAACATATCCAAAATGAAAACAAGTGGAGTTGTGCGGTAGCCCTGTTCTCTCTACTTCTTAGCATTCATCACAGCTAACTACAACTTAGTATTTATCAGGGATCGGCTTTGAAAAAATAGTAAGCCGTCCGGTTAGAACGGACGACTCACTACTAACAAATTATAATCCCATGAACATATCCTTTTCAAGGTGGGCGAGCCCTTTTGCTCACCGCTCTCATGCTGCACTTACCTTTCTATCACAGTACAAATATTCAACTATTGTCCAGGAAAAACAAAGACAAAAATCGAGCTTTGTGAAAAAAACCAAAATCGAGCTTTTAAAATAGAAATGCCGTAAAAAATTTACCGGAAGGAGATTACAAATTTAATTTTTTATAAAATATTTAAACAAGTGAAAATTACATAGTCTTCGGGCAAAAAAAAAGCCGCACAACGTATGTGCGACTCACTAGCAATGATTATAATTCCACGAATATTAAAAAGCAATGAATGTCTGTTTCAAAAAAGGAACGAATTTTCAAATAACAATATTACTGAATATTCAGTAATATAAGAAATTTTTTTACATTTATTTGAGTTCAAAGCAGCGGGCTGCCCCTTTCAGCAGCCCGTTTTTTCTTTATCGGATCACTTCGAATTTCTTGTTGATCACTCCCGCAGGTGTGTACACGCTCAGGAAGTACATGCCGTCTTTGAGCTGGTTTACCGGCAACTGCATGCGATGGGCCAGCACCTTACCGGTATCGTAAAGCAGGCGCCCGTCAAGGCTATAGACCATAGCACGTTCGAACTCCTGGCCGCCATTCAGGTGTAGGTTGATGAAACCGAGGTTGGAGGGGTTCGGGTACACCTTAAGCAGGCTGGGGTCAGAAACGGGGTCGGCAACCGTCTCCCTCGGGACAATATGGATGGTGTATTCCGGGATCTTCACACCGTACGTCAACCCGCTGCCGTTCATCACCGTGCCCATACCGCCGCCGACAGTGGCCAGCAAGCCTTCGGGCCCAGGGCGGAAGCCATCCAGGTCATCCGAAATAATAAAACTTACGGCTCCTACCTCTCCATGCCCGCTGGCGGAAATGCCGTTGGTACGGGAAAAGCCCACATCCACAAGGCCTTCCTGGTTGTTCTTCGTCATCTGCAGCATTGGCGAGTTATAGGCCAGCCAACTGCCACTCGAGAAGTTGATGAGAACACTTCCTGGAACAACTGCTCCCGGGTCGTATTGGAAGGGGAAGGTGAAGCCATATATATTTTTCGCAGGATCAACCTCAGACCCCATAAGCATGTCTAATTCCACCAGGTCGCCGGGGCTGGCAAAAATATCGCCCTGCAGCACGATCGGGTACTGGAAAAACGGGATCTTCACCGAGGTCATGGAGTGCGTATTGCCGTAAAACTGGCTGATGGCCAGCGTATCCAGGCCGGTGATCAGGCTGTCCCCGTCGGTGTCCAGGTGTTTCATATCAATGGGTGACTGCTGGAAGGGGTCGTTCCAGTTGTCGCCATACTGGCCGTACCAAACGCTCAGGTTGACTTCAGAACGCGGTATCCCCACTTCACCCATATTGAGGCCAAGCGGAAGCAGGTCCTCCATGTTAACGGCGCCGTCAAAGTTGGTGTCGCCGGGCCATACGCAATCGTCAAAACACATGGGGCCGGAGCCGTCGCCCAGGTCCAGGATGTCGACGTACACCTTCACGGTTTTCGTATAGCTGCAGTTGCCGTTGGTCAGCACGCAGTACTCCAACTCGAAATCATCCGTGCCGCTATCGACGTTATCGTAGGGAACGTAAAGGATGAGGTTATAACCCGTTACCTGCTGGCCATTGATGAGCGTGTCCACATTGCCCTCCAGAAAGGTGACCGTCCCAAGGCCCGCCGGTGCTTCTATTGTAAAGGAGAACTGGCTGATGGGCACGCTATATCCCACGACCAAAGGCGTCCGTTTGGGCGTGCTCATATAAAAGGACGAAGCCGAAGGCTCGTAGCTGCTCACAAAGACGTATACCGTTGCGGTTTCCACATTGCCCGGTGTGTTGGGCGGGCATACGGAATAGGTAAACCAGTCCACGCCGGTAAAACCGGCCGGGGGCGTATAACGCACTACCCCTTTGGCATCCTGGCCGGGCACATAGGCCACCGTGCCGTACTGAGCGGCGCTGGTCACGTAGAAACAACTCGAGTTGACACCATAAAAATCGTTTGCCAGCACGTTGAACTCGCGCTCGCCGTCGTATGGGGTCATATAAAACTGGTCGTCAAAAGCAAATCCGTTGTCGCCCAGGTTCAACACCCGGACTTCCACAACTTTATCGACGCCGTTATAATCGAAGAGAATGTAATCTTTACCTACATAGTTCGGGTTCGGCGAATAAACGGGCACATCGCCCGAATCGTCATACTGCCCGTTTGCAGGGGAGCCCGTCAACACGTAATCCCCGGGTACGAAAACGTTCTGGGGGGTGTTCTTCTTGGTAAAGATCCGCATGGTATCGGGCAGGGAAGCGTTCTGGCCGAGCACGATCACGCTGACCGTACCGTTATCACAGGCTCCAAGGTCGTCGCATACCGCGTAGTTGAGGTAAGCGATGCCTTCAAAACCAGGAGCGGGGGTAAAGGTTATCGTAGAGTCTGCCGCATTCATCGTGGCCGCACCGTTGTTCACCATGGGAATGCTCTTCAGTATGAGCACTCCGTTCGTCGTAGAGTCATTGCGCAGGACGTTGATCGTGACAGGTGTACCGACGGTAGTGGTGGCGTTATCGTGAAAAGCGACGACTCTGGAAGGCGCTACAGTGAAATAGTAGTCTCTGTACTGAAAGGTTATGGCGCTACCGGTCGTTTTCCAGACGCGGAAGCGGATGTGGTCCTGGCCGATGAAATCAGGGCCGGGCGTGTAGGTCAGGTTGAAATGGTGCTGTGGGTTTTCCGGATAGCTGACGGTGCCGTGCTGTGGGCTGATGAGCAGGTTGGGGTTGTTCGGCTGAGATATGAACGTGTCCCTGTAGACCTGCCCCTGAAACAGGCTAACGTTGATGTTCTGGGCGAATCCCCCAAGGGGAAACCCCAGCGCCAGCAGCAGGATGTAGAAAAAATACCTTCGTAGAGATACATTCATGGTTCGTGGATTTTAAAATCATTGCTAATTCAAAGAGGCTAATCATTGCTTTTAACCAGGGCAAAATACAACATTTCTCCCGTAATAACGATAATTTTTTCGAGCAGTTTCAAAAAGCCGGCCAATTTTCTGACGGCGGCCCGGGAAAAAGTAACTTAGAGCTTGTTTGACGCCGGTAAGGCTTCAAAAAAATTACCTGTTTTTGGGTATCTTTGAGGCTCTGGGGGGGGGATAAAGCACTCGCAACAAAGATAAAACATTATAATAATATGTACAATAGCAAATTGTACTCCATCCTTGAACATTTCGACAAATACGAGCAGAACCGCTGCCGGAAATACATCCAGTCGCCTTATTTTAACCGGAGCGATGAGTTGATGGCCCTGTTCGAGATATTCCTGGATGCCATCAACAACAAAGACCCCAACATCCTTGAAAAGGATCGGATATGGGAGGGCATTCAACCTGACAAACCTTATGATGATGTGCGCTTCCGGAAATATTGTTCCGATTTGCTAAAATTGGTGGAGGGGTTCCTGGCCCAGCAGACCTACGAGAACAGGCCGCTTCAGCAGGCCACTTACCTGATGGAAGCAGTTGGCAAAAAAAAGGTGCCCGAATTATACAGTTCAGCTATGCGAACGGCCCGGCGCTTATCGGAAAAACAACCCTATCGCTCGGCTACTTATTACTACCATCAATACAGCATAGAACAAAACTACTATTATCTGACTGAATTTGAGACAAAACGCTCTGACCGGACCAACATTGAGGACATCGCAAATAACCTGGATGTTTTTTATCTGGCGGAAAAACTCAGAATTCTTTGTGCTGCTATCACACAGCAAACATTTGTCGCCCATGATTACGAGCTATTGTTTGTAAAAGAAATTATACAGCACGTCAATAGCATTGATTTCGAGAAACATCCTCCTGTTGCCTTGTACTATCAAATCTACCTAACCCTAACAGAAACTGAAAAAGAAGAACATTACTACCGTTTGAAATATTTGTTGGACAAGTATTCTCTGAAGTTCCCTCCTAATGAAGCGAAAGATGTCTTATACATGGCCGCCCAAAACTATTGCATCAGAAAGATAAACCAGGGTAACCACAGTTTCACAAACGAGCTTTTCCTGCTTTATCAGGATCTTATAGATAAAAAGATCCTATTCACAGAAGGAGAACTTTCACCCTGGTACTTCAAAAACATTGTGAATATTGCTCTACGCCTGGGAAAATACACATGGGCAGAAAACTTTATCACTACTTACTCTGAAAAGTTGCCGGAATCTTTTAGAAGCAATGCCGTAACTTATAACCTGGCACAGGTATATTTCTTCCAGAGAAAGTACGATAAAGTGCTTGAACAGTTAAGAAATGTTGAGTATGAGGATGTCGCATACAACCTCGGCTCTAAAGCAATGCTCTTAGCTACATATTATGAGATCGAAGAACTGGAGCCCCTATATTCCTTGTTTGACAGCTTCCGGGCCTTTCTTAATCGCCACAAAGATATTCCCGTTAACCGGCGAAAGAACTATTCAAACCTTATCAAATTTACAAAGAAACTGACCCGGACGATGCCTGGTGACCAAAAAGCACTGTCAAAACTGAAAGAGGAAATCCAAGCTACCCGGAATATTGCCAGTGTGAACTGGCTCCGTGAAAAGATCTCTGAACTCGAATAAGCCTTGGCAAGGTTAAAGGAGTAAGGTTAAAGGAACAAGGACAAAGGGGTTGCTTCGCTTTGCAACCTGAAACGCTTGGGTGCCAACTGCCCAACTGCACTACTCTTCCGCCAGCACCCTGACGAAATCCAGCGAGCTGAGCATACCCACCAGCCGGCCCTCATCCACGACCACCAGATGGTGTACGTTGAGCTGCAGCATTTCCCTGGCGGCAGCCTGTACGCCTACCGAGGGGCCGATGGTGAATACAGGGCGGGTCATCACCTCTGCTACGTTGAGGCTCTCATCCGGCAGCCCGACGATGTCGTCGGCAGTGACGATGCCATTGGGGCGCCCATCCAACCCTACTACCGGTATGCACCCGACGCCCTTGCGTTCCATCAATTCCCGGACGTAGGCCGCATCGCTTTCAACAGTAGTGACCACTACGGGCACTTTCATGATGTCTTTTACCTGCATAGCGTTTGGTTTTATGCTACAATCGCAACCTGAAAAGCGGGCCTCCGGCCCGCAAAACATCCGAACAGGAGCCTCTGGCCCAAAAGATTGGAAAACGGGCCTCCGGCCCGTATGAGTCGGAACACGGGCCTCCGGCCCGTAAAAGAACAATATATGGCAACTTGGCGATCTCATTACAACACTGCAGCGGGCCTCAGGCCCGCATTCCGAAGCTGGAAAGCCCAGGCCGCATACCTGCACTACAGGGAAAGCAGCCTGGGCTATCACCGGCCGGCGCCTGAGCAGCCGGCCGTATTGTATTCAACTACTGTAGTGATCAGCAGCTATCTACACCCGACAGAATCTTTTCCCTGACGTTCATCTCTTCCTTTACCACGGCCTGCGCGGCTACGAGCCGTGCGATGGGCACCCGGTAGGGCGAGCAGCTCACGTAGTTGAGCCCGCTGCGGTGGAAGAACTCGATGGAAGCGGGGTCGCCGCCGTGTTCGCCGCATACACCTGTCATCAGCTCCGGCTTGGTCTGACGGCCCAGCTTGACCGCAGTCTGTACCAGTTGCCCCACGCCGTCCTGGTCGATGGACTGGAACGGGTCGACATGCAGGATGCCTTTTTCCAGGTAGATGGGCAGGAACTTGCCTACGTCATCGCGGGAGAAGCCCATGGTCATCTGCGTCAGGTCGTTGGTGCCGAAGGAGAAGAAGTCGGCGCACTTGGCCAGGTTGTCGGCTACGAGCGCAGCACGCGGCACTTCAACCATAGTACCGATCTTCACCGGTATCGATTCACCTCTTTCCTTGAAAACATTCTGGGCTACTTCGCGGATGTAATCGCGCTGCATCTTCAGCTCATTGCCTACAGTGGTCAGCGGGATCATGATCTCAGGGTCTACGTTCACCCCTTTGGCCTTCAGGTTGAGGGCGGCTTCCAGGATGGCGCGTACCTGCATAGCAGATATTTCCGGGTAGGTGTTGGCCAGGCGGCAGCCCCTGTGGCCGAGCATCGGGTTGACTTCCTGCAGCTCTTCGATATGTTCTTTGATGCGTTCCACTGAAATGTGCATATCGTCAGCCATAAACTGGATGGCCTCTTCGGTGTTGGGCAGGAACTCGTGCAGCGGCGGGTCGAGCAGGCGGATCGTCACCGGCAGGCCTTCCATGGCTTCGAGCAGGCCTTCAAAGTCTTCGCGCTGGTACGGCAGCAATTTTGTCAGGGCCTCTTTGCGCCCTTCTTCATCTTCCGCAAGGATCATCTCCCGGACGGCAACGATGCGGTCGCCCTGGAAGAACATGTGCTCAGTGCGGCATAGGCCGATACCCGTTGCCCCGAAGTTGCGGGCAGCGATAGCATCTTCCGGCGTATCCGCATTGGCGCGGACGGACAAGCGGGCGTACTGGTCAGATAAGTCCATCAAACGGCCGAAATAACCGCTGAAAGAGACCTGTTTGGTCGGCAGCTGGCCTTCGAACACCTGGCCGGTAGTACCGTTGAGGGAGATCCAGTCACCTTCTTTATAAACCGTACCGTTTACGTTGACGGTCTTGGCGGAATAGTCTATATGCAGCGCGCCGGCGCCCGATACGCAGCATTTGCCCATACCACGGGCTACAACGGCAGCGTGGGAGGTCATACCACCGCGGCTGGTCAGAATCCCCCTGGCATAGTTGATACCCTGAATATCTTCCGGCGAAGTCTCCTTGCGCACCAGGATGACCGCTTTGCCTTTCTGGGCCCATTCTACGGTTTCATCGGCAAAGAAAACGATCTGGCCGGTAGCAGCGCCAGGCGATGCCGGCAGTCCTTTGGTGATCTCTTTGGCATTAGCTTCAGCCACGGGGTCGAACACCGGGTGCAACAGCTCGTCCAGTTTTTTGGGTTCGTTCCGGAGCAGGGCCTCTTTTTCGTCGATAACGCCTTCGTCCATCATTTCCATGGCTATCCGTACCATCGACTGGCCCGTGCGCTTGCCGTTGCGGGTTTGCAGCAACCAGAGTTTGCCTTTTTCGATGGTGAACTCCAGGTCCTGCATATCCCGGTAGTGGTCTTCCAGTTTTTGCTGGATCTCGTCCAGTTCATAATACAGGCCCGGCATGGCTTCTTCGAGAGAGGGGAAATCCTTCACCCGCTCCTCTTCCGATACACCGGCCAGTTTGGCCCAGCGCTGGGAGCCGACTTTCGTTACCTGTTGCGGCGTACGGATGCCGGCCACCACGTCTTCGCCCTGAGCATTGATCAGGTACTCGCCCGTGAATACGTTCTCGCCCGTTGCGGGGTCGCGCGTAAAGGCTACGCCAGTGGCGGAGTCTTCGCCCATATTGCCGAAAACCATGGCCTGTACGTTAACGGCCGTGCCCCACTCGGCTGGGATGCCGTTCAGCGCGCGGTAGTGAATGGCACGAGCGTTCATCCAGCTGTCAAATACTGCCGTAATGGCGCCCCACAGTTGTTCCCATGGGTCTTGCGGGAAAGCACGGCCCGTATTTTTTTCGATCAGTTTGCCGAAGCGGCTGCAAAGCTCGATGAGGTCGGTTGTAGTGAGCTCGGTGTCTACCTTCACCCCTTTTTCTTCCTTGAGTTCGTCGATGATCACTTCAAAGGGGTCGTCGTCTTCTTTGTTTGCAGGTTTAAGGCCCATGACGACGTCGCCATACATCTGAATGAAGCGCCGGTATGAGTCCCAGGCAGCGCGTTCGTTGCCCGTTTTTTTAGCGAAACCTTTTACAACGGCATCGTTCATCCCCAGGTTGAGCACCGTATCCATCATGCCCGGCATGGAAGCCCGTGCACCGGAACGCACGGAGAGCAGCAATGGGTTGTCGGGGTTGCCGAATACTTTGCCAGTGTCCTGCTCAACGGAACGGACACCTGCTTTTACCTGGCCGTCCAGAAGCTGCAGGACGTCCTGTTTGCCTTTTTTGTAATAGTGCGTACATGCCTCCGTTGTGATGGTAAAGCCGGGAGGCACCGGCACGCCAATGAGGTTCATTTCAGCGAGGTTGGCGCCTTTGCCACCTAGCAGTTCTTTCATCTTTGCATTCCCTTCGGCTTTTTTGTCGCCAAAGGTGTAAACATATTTTACGTCATTCATGGTGAGAAGATTTTCTGGCAAATATGCCTTCAGGTTAGCTCAGCAGCACCTGAAACACGGCTTAAAAACTGTGTTCAAGGTAGGCACACCTCCGCCCTGCCAAAATGATATTTCTCAACCCTGGCATTAATATTCATCACCTGAAACGCTGGAAAGGCCTGAGAAAAGTCAGGGGGCGGCCTATAACAGCTCCACTTCCATCCAAACGGGCTGGTGGTCGGAATAGCGGAATTGCTGGTCTATGCCTTTTATGGCGCGGAGCCTGATGTTGGGGGAGGTGAGGAAAAAATCGATGGTCGTAACGAAGGTTTCGCCGGCTTTGTAAGGCGTTCGTATCTTCCTGTTGGAGGGCAGTGCCGGGTCGTAGGCCCAGTGCCAGCCTTCGGGCGCCCAATCAGGGCTTATGTTGATCTGGCTGTAACCCTGGCTATTGCCCGGCATAAAGCCGTCAAAGCGGAAATAAGGCGGGCATAGGTTCCAGTCGCCACCGATTACGACGTAATGCCCCTTGTCGTATTCTTCCAGGATCAACCCCCGCAGGAAGGCCATCTGCTCTTTTTTTAATACCCCATCTGCATCGTAGGCCGACAGGTGTATGTTGGCAACTACCAGCTGTTTGCCGCCCGCTACCGCAAACCGGTGCAGCGACACGCAGCGGTCGAGCTGAAAGATGCGCGTCGGCCAGGAAAAGGCCCCCGGCAGCTGTAGCCTAACCGATTCGATGGGTTGGAAACGAGCATAAGTGCCCAGCCCGCTCAACACCTCGCCATAGGCTTTCCAGGGTTCCATCAGAGGAATGGGCACGCGCGAGGCTTTGTAATTCGGTGCAAAATAGGCACAATACTCCGGCAATACCGACTGTATGCCCTTGAACTGGTTGATGTAGTAACTGCGCTTGGCCTTGAAATCAACTTCCTGGAACAGAAAAAAATCAGAACGGGCTGAGCGGGCAAAAAGCGTATCACCCGCAATGTTCTTATCGGCCAGTGCCCGCGGGGGGCGTACCATCCGGCCCGCCGAGAAAAACATATTACCGTGGTCGTAGAAAAAGTCGGACTCCTCCCCCAGCCCACCATAACCGAGGTTCCAGGTTGTAAAGGAAAGCACGCTGTCGCCGATCTCCTGCTGTGAAGCCTGCTGATAAGGCTCCAGTTTTACTTTCTCCTCGGGCTGCCAGTCGCCAAGCGTCCCGGATACCAGTACCAGGCCTATGTAGGCCGCCAGCAGAGAAAGGCAGAATGCAAGTGTGCGTAGGCTCAGTTTAACAGCTTTGGATAGGGCCATGCTTATGTTGTTTAATGTAATAACCCGAGCATATCCTCCATGCCGTAAAACCCTTTGCGGCCAACCAGCCAGCGTGCAGCCTGCAGGGCGCCACGGGCAAAGCCTTCCCTGCTGAATGCTTCATGGCGGATGGATATAGCATCCAGGGCCGAGGTATAGGTTACGGTGTGCGTACCCGGTACGGAGCCCTCCCGCCGCGAAGCGATGCGCAAAGCCGAAGGCCCGGCAGGCCCCTGCCCTACCCAATGTTCTTTACCAGGCAACTGCTCCAGCAAAGCTTCGGCCAGCGTAATGGCCGTGCCACTGGGTGCATCGAGCTTCTGGGTGTGGTGTACCTCCTCTATTTCCACATCATACTGCTGCTGTCGCGCCATCATCTGCCCCAGGTACCGGTTGAGGGCAAAAAAGATATTTACCCCGATACTAAAATTGGATGCGTAAAAAAAAGCACCGCCCAGGCGGGCGCATATCTGCTTTGCCTCTTCCATCTGGTTGAGCCAGCCTGTAGTACCGCTTACCACCGGCACCCCCGCCTCCAGGCAAAGGCGGATATGGCCGAAAGCCGTCTCCGGCCGGCTGAACTCAATGGCTACGTCTGCTGAATGAAGCGCCTGGGCCGTTAGCCGTCCGGCATTACCGGAAGACACGCGCAATACGGTTTCATCACCCGCAGCCTGCGCCAGCTCATCGATGGCCTTGCCCATCTTCCCGTAACCCAGCAACGCAATTTTCATGAATATTTTTTTAAAAATAATGTGACTTGCCGTTCAAGCCTCCGTCAAAAAGCAGGTTTTCCGAAGGAAGGAAACCCACCCAAACGATAAACAAAAGTCATACTCCCAAAGGCCTCCCAATCCTGGTTCAACAAATAAGCACCAGAACTTGGCCCGCCCGGCACAACGGCGGGCCATTTTTTATTCCTGCTGCTCCAGCATCTTTTTCAGTTCATTGAGCTTCATCATGCACTCTATAGGCGTCATATTGTTGATATTCAGGTCCAGCAAAGCTTCCTTCAGCTTGCCGGCCGTAGGGTCCACGGTTTCAAAGATGCTCAGCTGCATGGCAGCAGTAGAAATAGTTGCCGTGTCCGGTTTGCCGGCCCTGGGGCTTTCCCCATCCGCTACATCTTCCTGGCCTATCGACTTTTGCTCCATCTGGAAGAGGATGTGCTCGGCGCGTTCTACGATGTAACGCGGCATACCCGCCATCTTGGCCACATGGATGCCGAAACTGTGTTCGCTCCCCCCCGGCACCAACTTGCGCAGGAAGATCACCTTGTGCCCTGCCTCTCTGGTAGAAACGTGATAGTTCCGGATGCGCGGGAACCTGGGGGCCAGCTCGTTCAGTTCGTGATAGTGTGTAGCAAAAAGTGTCTTGGGGCGGGCCG
Source organism: Lewinellaceae bacterium (assembly GCA_020636255.1). Classification (GTDB taxonomy): domain Bacteria; phylum Bacteroidota; class Bacteroidia; order Chitinophagales; family Saprospiraceae; genus JACJYE01. The sequence goes on along the minus strand of JACJYE010000010.1, from coordinate 53,080 downwards.
GGTCGTTGTGCAAAAATTCGGCGATCGACCAGGCGATGGAAATGCCGTCGTAGGTCGCCGTGCCCCTGCCGATCTCGTCCAGCAGGATCAGGCTCCGCTCCGATATATTGTTCATAATGCTGGCCGTTTCATTCATCTCCACCATAAAGGTAGATTCGCCCAGCGAAATGTTGTCCGATGCTCCAACCCGGGTAAATACCTTGTCTACCAGGCCCAGGTGGGCGCTCTGCGCCGGCACAAAAGCCCCCATCTGCGCCATGAGGCAGATCAGGGCCGTCTGGCGGAGCAGGGCCGATTTACCCGACATGTTCGGGCCGGTGATCATGAGGATCTGCTGCCCTTCGTTGTCCAGGTACACATCGTTGGGGATGTATGCTTCATCCAGCGGCAGTTGCTGTTCAATGACGGGGTGTCTGCCGCCTTTGATGTCCACTACCAGCGATTCGTCCATTTCCGGGCGGCAGTAGTTGTGTTTTTGCGCCGCACGGGCGAAGGAGAGCAGGCAATCGACACGGGCCAGGAGGCTGGCGTTATGCTGTATAGGCTGTATGTAATCGGCGAGATCCAGCACCAGCTGTTCGAACAGCTGCTCTTCCAGCAACAGTATCTTTTCTTCCGCTCCAAGTATCTTGGCCTCCAGCTTTTTAAGGTCATCAGTGATGTAACGCTCCGCATTGGTAAGGGTCTGCTTACGCGTCCATTCCGGCGGCACCGCGTTCTTGTATTTGTTGGTCACCTCCAGATAATAACCGAACACGTTGTTGAACCCGATCTTCAGGCTGGATATCCCCGTGCGTTCCACCTCGGCCTGCTGGATCTCCAGCAGCAGGCCCTTACTGTTTTGAACGATATTGCGCAACTCGTCCAGCTCTTCGTGGAAGCCATCGGCAATGACGCCGCCTTTCGCCAGGTTGGCCGGCGGGTCTTCTACGATCTGTTTGCCGATCCGTTCTTTGAGCAGTTTGCAGGGGTTAAGCCCCTCGCCTACCTTACACAATTCCGCATTATCGCTGGCCATCAGCAGTTCTTTCATGGGCTCTATGATACCCAGCGCCTTCTTCAGCTGAACGGCCTCGCGGGGGTTGATCTTGCCCAGCGGCACCTTGGAGATCAGCCGCTCCAGGTCGCCCACTTGCTGCAGATAGCGCTCCAGCTCGTTGCTCAACGTGTTATTGTCCAGAAAATATGCTACAACATCATGCCGGGATTCGACAGCACTGAGCGATTTCAGGGGAAGCACCACCCACTTCTTCAGCAGGCGAGCGCCCATGGGAGAAACCGTATAGTCGAGTATCTTGATGAGCGGAACGCCGCTGTCGTTATTGCTGTACAGGAGTTCCAGGTTGCGGATGGTGAAACGGTCGAGCCAGACATAACGCCCGGGTTGTAGGCGGCTGATCGCGCCGATATGTTTCAGGTTTTTGTTCTCCGTGGTTGCCAGGTAATGCAACACCGCACCTGCAGCCACCTGCGCCAGCTCCATATCCTCCACGCCGAACCCCTTCAAGCTCTGCACCTCAAACTGGCCCAGTAATTTCTCCCTGGCATAATCGTAAGTATACACCCATTCATCGAGCAGGAAGGTGTAAAATTTATCCCCAAATATCTTTTCGAAATCCTTGCGGCGGTCTTTGGAAAAGATGACCTCCGAAGGCTTGAAGCTCTGAATGAGCTTCTCCACGTAGGCAGGCGGCCCCTCGCTCACCAGGAACTCACCGGTGGAAATATCCAGGAAGGCAAGCCCCACCTGGCCTTTGCTGCCCCAGAAAACGGACGCGAGGTAGTTGTTGGATTTATGATCGAGCAGCTTATCGTCAACGGCAAGGCCGGGCGTCACCACTTCTGTCACACCGCGCCTGACGATCTTTTTCTGCGGGCTGGGTTTCTCCAGCTGCTCGCAGATGGCCACGCGATAACCGCCTCTTACCAAACGGGGCAGATACATATCCAGGGAGTGAAAAGGAAAGCCGGCAAGTTCGATATCGTTCCCTCCATTGTTGCGGCGGGTCAGGATAATGCCCAATGCCTGCGAAGCTTTGACAGCATCCTCTCCGAAGGTCTCATAAAAATCCCCTACCCTGAACAGCAAAATGGCGTCGGGGTATTTCGCTTTCACCTTGAAGTATTGCCTCATCAAAGGCGTCACCTTCTCACTCGTGTCCTTCGTATCCTTTGCCAATTTGGATGGTCTTTTTAGATTAACGGGATTCAAAAAACATGGCCTGACAGGCCGCCAAAGCCGCGACAAACAAAGATAACCGTAATCGGCAGAAAACAAAAACCGGCTTTTTCAATGCAATACCATTTCAGGGATTGTTTATTTTGCCGAAGTTTTTAACTGGAACAAGCGAAAAAACAAAACGAAATGAATCTATCTGGACTAGACTGGTCAATCGTTGGCATTTATTTTGCCGTCACCCTGGCCTTTGGGCTTTGGGCCTCCCGCTCTGCCGGAAAAAACGTGCAGGAATTCTTCCTTTCCGGCCGGAATATGCCCTGGTGGCTCCTGGGCGTCTCCATGGTCGCCACCACTTTTTCCGCTGATACGCCCAACCTCGTAACGGGTTTCGTCAGAGAAGGCGGCGTAGCCAAAAACTGGAACTGGTGGGCATTCCTGCTCACCGGCATGCTTACGGTGTTCGTTTATGCCAAACTCTGGCGCAGAGCACATATCCTCACCGATATCGAGTTCTACGAACTCCGTTACAGCGGCTGGGCGGCGGCCTTCCTCCGGGGGTTCCGCGCCCTCTACCTTGGCCTGATCTTCAACGTCCTGGTGATGGGAGCTGTCTCTCTGGCGGCTGTAAAGTTCGGTTCCATCATGCTGGGTTGGCCGGGCTGGCAGACCCTGCTGATCGCAGGGTCGATCACTTTGTTTTACAGCGCTTTCGGAGGCCTTAGGGCCGTAATTGTTACCGACTTCGTTCAGTTCGTTTTCGCGATGGTGGGTTCCATCTGGGCCGCCATCTATCTGCTGGGGCTGGAAGAAGTCGGTGGTTTGGGCAACCTGCTTGCCCAGCCGGTAGTACAGGAAAAACTGAATATGCTGCCCGACCTCAGCAATCCGGATATGTGGGTCCCGCTGTTGCTAATACCCCTTGCCGTCCAGTGGTGGGCGTCCTATTATCCCGGAGCGGAGCCCGGCGGCGGCGGTTATATCGCACAGCGCATGTTCTCTGCCAAGGATGAAAGAAACGCCATTGGGGCAACCCTGCTTTTTAACGTCGCCCACTACGCCCTGCGCCCCTGGCCATGGATCCTGATCGCACTGGCCTCATTGGTCGTTTTTCCCGAGATCAAGGACATCCACTCGGCTTTCCCCAGCCTTTCGGAGGGCAAACTCGGCCACGACATTGCCTATCCCGCAATGCTGACGCGCCTGCCTTCCGGCCTTTTGGGCCTGGTGGCCGCATCTCTGATCGCCGCCTTTATGTCAACCATGTCGACCCAGGTCAACCTGGGCGCCTCCTATCTGGTCAATGATTTCTACCAACGTTTCATCAAGCCGAAAGCTTCTGAAAAAGAACTGGTTCGCGCCGGGCGCCTTTTCACGGCGCTTTCCATGGTACTGGGTATCGCCCTGGGCCTGTTGCTCGAAAATGCCACCCAGGCCTTCAACCTGTTATTACTGCTCGGCGCAGGCACCGGCCTGCTCTATATCCTGCGTTGGTTCTGGTGGCGCATCAACGCATATACCGAGATCATCGCTATGATCGCTTCCCTGATCATCGCTACTTATTTTACATTCTTGCACGACAAAACGGGTTTCCTCCCGCTGGAGGACTGGCACAAGATCGTCATCGGCGCTGTCCTGACGACCCTTACCTGGGTGGTTTCGGTATTTTTAACCCCGGAAACGGACCATGCCCGGCTTATTGCGTTTTACCGGCGCATAAAACCCGGTGGCCCAGGCTGGGATAAGGTCTTAGCCGAAGCACATGAAAAAGGGATCGACATCGAAAAAGAAACGGGCCAACTCCCGCTGGAGATCCTCTGTATGTTCATTGGCTGCCTGACCGTTTACGGGGCTTTGTTCGCAACGGGTTACTGGATTTACGGCCGCACCGGCCCGGCCACCATAGCTACCCTTATAGCTGTTGCCGGTGGCATTTTCCTCTTCCGTGTGTGGGGCAAGTTACGGACCCAAAAAGCGGAAGTCATTTCATAGGCGCCTTCTTTTGATTATAATAGGCTATCATGTATTTTTGCCCGCGGTGAAGAACTACAAATTTCTTTCAATGTTAAATTGGATAAAAGGATAGGATTATGGCAATTATGATAACCGACGAATGCATTAACTGCGGCGCCTGCGAACCGGAATGCCCCAATAATGCGATCTACGAAGGCGGTGTCGCCTGGGCAGTCACCGACGGGACCGGCGTTCAGGGCAAATACAAACTCTCTGACGGGCGTGTTGTGGAGGTGGATGCGGAGCATTCCCCGATTTCCGAAGACTTCTATTATATCGTCCCGGATAAGTGTACGGAATGTGTAGGATTCCACGAGGAACCCCAATGCGCTGCCGTTTGCCCGGTGGATTGCTGTGTGCCCGACCCGGAACGCGTAGAATCGGAGGAAGAGTTGTTGGCCAGAAAGGACAGGCTACACCTTTAATTCGAAGTTCTGCGCCGCTTTAGAAAAATCAAAAAGCCCCCCCGGGTTTCTGGGCGGGCTTTTTGATTTTCATCCTGCTCATCTGTCATCAGCCACATTCCGAGTAGCCACAGCTCTTACAGATCAGACATCCTTCTTTGTAGATAAGGCCATCGGGGTCATTGCAGCTCGGGCAGGCGCTATCGGCTGCCTGTGTGCCGTCGGGCACAAAACGCTTCAGTGCGCGCACCACCCCGTTTTTCCAGGTACTGATATAATCCTCGGCCACATTGAGGCCTTCTACCAGGTCTACAACATAGGGGATAGGCATCCCATGGCGCAAGACGCCGGAGATCAGCTTGGCATAGTTCCAATACTCCTTGTTGAACGAACGGGACAGGCCCTCGATCGTAACCCGAAAACCCTCACGGTCGAGAAACTGAAGGTCATACCGGTTATGGCCCTCTTCGTCCTTGATCTTGAGCACCCACCCCCTGGTGACGTAATCCGGAAACTTGAACATATCTTCGGCACGGCCGGTAAATATCTCGTATGGCCGGTTCTCATACAGGCCAATGACGGCTATCCAGTCTTCGGCATTATTCTTAAAACGCACCACGGCTGCCTCCAGCCGCGCAGGCCTTTTTGGCGGCATCGTTTCCTCGAACTTCACCTTGCCCTTTGTTTTGCTACCTGTATCGGAGACCAACACCCCTGAACGCGAACCTTCTCGATAAATGGTACACCCCTTACACCCCGCCTCCCATGCCGACTGGTATATCTTTTTCACCATTTCTTCCGATGTGTCTTCCGGAACGTTCACCGTAACGCTGATCGAGTGGTCCACCCATTTCTGGATAGCACCCTGCATTTTTACCTTCTGCACCCAATCGACATCGTTGGCAGTAGCCCGGTAATAAGGCGACCGCTCGATAACAGGGCGGAGCTCTTCTGCCGAAAGGCGCGTGACTTCGGCTACGTCATAACCGTTCACCTGCAACCAGGTAATGAACTTGTGGTGAAAAACATTGTACTCTTCCCAGTGGTCGCCTACTTCATCAATAAAGGTCACCTTGGCATCTTTGTCGCTCGGGTTGACCTTGCGACGGCGTTTGTAGCTGATGAGGAAAGCCGGCTCAATACCTGACGTGGTCTGGGTCATCAGGCTCGTAGTGCCTGTTGGGGCAATGGTCAGCAAGGCTATATTACGCCTGCCATGGGCCAGCATTTCTTCGTAAAGCGCGGGGTCAGCCTCTTTGATCCGCTGGATAAAGGGGTTGTCCTTCTCCAGTTCCGAATCATAGATAGGAAATGGGCCTCTCTCGGCCGCCATAACCACCGATGCACGATAAGCGTTGGTGGCCAGAGCGCGGTGCACCTTCACGGAAAATTCTATGGCTTCGTTGCTGCCATAACGCAGGCCCAAAGCAGCCAGCATATCTCCTTCCGCAGTAATCCCCACACCCGTTCGGCGCCCCTGTGTACAGGCCTTACGGATCTTTTCCCACAGGCGATGCTCGGTAGCCTTGATCTCCGGAGCTTCAGGGTCTTTCTCGATCTTATCCAGAATGAGGCCTATCTTCTCGATCTCCAGGTCGATAATGTCGTCCATCATGCGCTGCGCAGCCTGTACATGCGTTGCGAACTTATCAAAGTTAAACCAGGCCTTGTCGGTGAAAGGCTCCTCGACGTAGCCATAGAGGTTGATGGCAAGGAGGCGGCAGCTATCATAGGGAGAAAGGGGGATCTCTCCGCAATTTTTCTGGTTCAGGTAGACGAATTTTTCCTTTCCATCTTTGGTGGAAGACGCCCATCCGCCGGCAAAGAAATTGTGGTGGTGGTCCACCGTCCCGTTATAGACATCCTCATAGCCAGCAAATTCAACGGATTGAATACGATGGTTATAGTATTCCGCCTCCGTTTTCAACTCCTGGAAGGAGTCAAAGCCATGCTTGGTGCCAAGGCGGAAAGGAATGCCCTGCTTCCTGCACTCCGCTTCCCAATCCTTAAGTTTAGGCGCCTGTTTTTGCTCATATTTCAGTCGGGTAAAAACCTCCAATTGACGGGCTCTTTTTTGAATTGCTTTTCCCTTAAAAGCAGCATTCGCCGAATCAGCCCGCTTTGCCCTGATGGCTTGGCTGGTGTTGATATGCTGATTAAGGCACTCAAAAGAACAATATGATATCTCCCGTTGATGGTAATTCACCCAAAATGAACTGGCACAATGTTCACAATCTTTCTTAACCTTTACCCCAGCACCCTCAATAAGCGCCTTTTCAAATAGATCTTTATTAGTCAGTGGGTAGGCTTTCCCATTTTTCAAGCCCGGCTTCGCCTCTGACATCCGCAGGCTGTATCTCCGGAGCTTCGCAGGGTCAGCCTTGATTTTGAAAATGGGATTCTGGGCCCCGAACATATCCGCCTGATGCAGTGCATTGTGTGCCTCCACCGTCATGGCCTCAAGATTATCAGGGTGGTTATTAAAACTATCATAATCTTTATGGTGCACAACTTCGCCCTTTTTGATTCTGCGCTTTTGATAAAATTCAGCGATCAGGCGATGCTCTGGCTTATTCGACCGGAAAGCGCCATTATTCAGCCACCAATAATCCGTTTGCTTTCTACCTTCTACATTGACAACCGGCCCCTGGAATTTTGTAAGGATCATCAGGCTATCTCCGGGGTTAAGGTCTTTTACTTCCCGGAAGGCGCCATTTTTTAGCCGGAATTTATGGTTTGAAGTCGCCCGGATGGTAGATCCATCGTCCAGGGTAATTATGTAGACTTCCCTCTGCAGGCCTGTTACCCGGGGATTTCGCATAAGCTGTATTTCCAACCGGCCTTCGTCGTTGAGGCAATAGACAGGAACATCCAATCCTTCTTTGGCAAGTTGCCGGATAGGCACATGCCCCCTGCCATCGGCGACAGCAATTAACGCATCGCCCGTCAGGCACGGATTTGTCGAAATAGTCCGATAACCCAGGCCCGCATAACAATCGGGCACCGATTCCCGGATGATGGTATCCCAGAACAACACCCCCGGTTCTGCCGATTTCCAGGCGTTGTGGATGATCTTGCCCCAAAGCCTGGCGGCGTCGGCCTCCTTTTTCACTTTCGGGGTTTTGGCATCTACCGGATACTGCTGCGTATAAGGCTTACCAGCCATCGCAGCACGCATGAAATCGTCGTCGATGCGAACGGATACATTGGCGCCGGTCACTTTGCCCTGCTCCATCTTGGCGTCAATAAAGCCCTCAGCATCCGGGTGTTTGATCGACACGGTCAGCATCAAAGCCCCACGGCGCCCCCCCTGTGCGACTTCTCGGGTAGAATTGGAATAGCGCTCCATGAATGGCACAATGCCCGTAGAGGTAAGCGCGCTGTTCAGTACCGGCGTACCACTCGGGCGAAGGTGAGAAAGGTCCTGCCCTACTCCACCGCGGCGCTTCATGAGCTGCACTTGTTCTTCATCTGACTTGGCGATCCCGCCGTAGGAGTCCGCATCATTGCCGATGACAAAACAATTGGACAGGGAAACGACCTGGTAAGGATTGCCGATGCCGGCCATAGGGCTACCTTGCGGGACAATATACCGAAAGCCTTTAAGCAATTGGAGAACGTCCTCTTCAGATAAAGGGTTGGGGTATTGGCGCTCGATGCGGGCGATCTCCGCAGCGATCCGGCGGTGCATATCCTCAGGCGTCAACTCATAAATATTGCCGAAAGAGTCTTTCAGGGCATACTTATTTACCCATACATTCGCAGCCAGTTCATCGCCTCCGAAATATTCCACCGTAGCATTAAATGCTTCTTCGTAAGAATACGTTTTGGCGTTACTGGCACTTTCCGTTTTTGATAATGCTGGCGTTTCCATATCCGTAGAATTTGTCTGTGTTTATTGAATACCCGGCAAGAGTCGAATAATAAAACCCGTATCACTTCCAGGAATAGCCTGGAAGGCTACATTAGAACCGAGGATACTGTTTTTTTTTTAGGCTGTATTTAGCGCATTGGACGGGCAATCATCTTGCGATGCTAAATGTAAGGGCCTGAAAGGGATTTTTTACAGCCTTCGAAGGCTATTTTTTCAACAGCCTGTGGATAAGTAACCTTAACATATACGAGAAAAAAAACACCCTGTTTGCCTGGCAGATCTGTCATAAGAAATATGGCCCGGGAAAAAGCGCATAGCGGATTCACGGGCTAATAAAATACCCGCGAAAAAATCAGCGGGCAGCTTTTCCCAAAGTTCAGGATTTTGCTATCTTTGCAACCGCTTCTGCAAAAGCGTAGGAATGAATGCCTTTTCAGGCTGTTTTTTCAGGTCATTTAGCTCAGTTGGTTTAGAGCGCTGCTTTGACAGAGCAGAGGTCACTGGTTCGAATCCAGTAATGACCACCTTACCTACCCAAGCCCGGCTTCGAGGTAGATATATGCTGCTGTATGCTTTTGCTGCAGTAGTTTTCAGTTCGGGGTGTAGCGCAGCCCGGTAGCGCACTTGCATGGGGTGCAAGGGGTCGCAGGTTCAAATCCTGTCACCCCGACGAACTGATAGCCCGAGTGGAGCTCTTCCGCTTGGGCTTTTTTTTTGCCCCTCCACTTGATATAGCGCTGCACGGTGGCGCATCCCGGCCATCGGCCGGGAGGGCCGCAGGTTCAAATCCTGTCACCCCGACGAACTGATAGCCCGAGTGGAGCTCTTCCGCTTGGGCTTTTTTTTTTGCTAACAGGTATCCTCGTTAAATCCCTTAACCCCTTCCTTAACAATAGGTTAAACCCTACCACTTAAGAAAAGCGTAACCCATCCATAACATCCCTTAACACTTCCCGCCCCTTACTTTGTCCTGTATTTGTAAGCGAACGCATTCCCTGTATAGCCCCACCCCATATTCCTGCTTCTCGTTGTTCTGTCTATTATTTATACTAAATATAACCAATAAAACAATCTGACTATGAAAACCCACGCCACAGCCTTGTTGCTGTTTCTATTCAGTATTGTCGCCCTTCAGGCCCAGCAGAGCTCCTTTTTCATCGGCGCCAGCGGCGGCGGCAACCTATCCAAATTCAAATACTCCGAAGACCTGGCGGAGCTCTATCCAAGCACAAGTTCCGTATTCGGCCTCAATGGAGGGGCAATCCTGGGTTTCGAAATCCAGAACTTCACCATCAGCAGTGGTATACAGTACATCCAAAAGGGCGGTGAATACCGCACCGATAATTTCGAGGATGAATCCGGCACCGGTTATTTTACCGGCCGGGAAAAGCTGCATTACCTCTCTATCCCGGTATTGGTGGGTTATCGGAAATACCTCACTGATAATTTTGCCCTGTCCTTCACCCTCGGCCCCTCCTTTAATGTCGGGTTGAAAGGAAAGCTGGACGAAGAGACCCAGTATTACGGTACCGATGAAACAGAGGTGCAAAACTATACGATAAGCTTCGGCAACGGCCTGAATGATGATTACCGGGCTACGCAGATTGGCTTTCAGGTGTCGCCGGGCCTGGTGTTCGCCATCAATAACAACAGCAAGCTCACTTTCAACGTCACCTGGGATTCCGGTACGAAAGACGCCTTCAACCCCCGCTATAAGGATGCTAACGACTTCTTCGACACCTTTAAGGGCGAACAACGGAATAAGTCTACCATATTTTCGGTGGGTTACGAGTATCATTTCAAATTCGGAGACCGCTATTGATCGTCCAGCCGGCTCCAACAAAATACAAGGTGATATGCTGATCTGTAATAACTGCTTCACCCTCAACGAAGATGGAACTGAACGTTGCGTGCATTGCAACATGAAAGGCCACTTTACCCACCGGGATGAAACCGGGTGGGCCGGAGACCCGCTGGAAACGCCTCAGGTTGTCGTTTCCTGTCAGAATTGCGGAAGCAGCACCCCGGGTGACGGTGCAAAGTGCGTAGAGTGCCATTTCCCTCTGCCCGCCCGGCGGCCCGGCGGGGAGGCAGGCGCCTCCTGGCAGGCCACTGAGGGCTTCACATCAAAAGCAAAGCTTCATGTCAAGGAGAAAAGCTGAAATGTTCAACCTGTCCTTTCTGGACCTGCTCACCAGCGCCCTTGGAGCTGTAATATTCCTTTTTATTATTACACCTAAGGGCGGAGCACCTGCGGCAAAGGCCCAGCAGGCCGCCGTATACTTTGATACCACGCGCATGCAGCTGTTCGGAGCGCTTCCCGATAGCCTGCTCCAGCATACGGCAGGCGATTCGCTACTTGTATTGCTGGTCGACTACAAAACCATGCCGGGAGCTCCGAAAAGCAACGCCGTTCACACCCCTGCGCCGCTGGCGGCACAACAGCCGTCCCGCGTCGCGGTGCGCAATGAGCCTGTAAAGCAGCCAAACAACAATAACCAGCCCGGGCCTGAAACCAGGGAGGTAGAAAAACCGAAAGCCGAACAACCGAGGCCCGCTACCGTGGAAGAAAAACCGAAGAGCACGATTGAAGCACCTCCCGTATACAAGGGCGATGCGCCTTCCGTACCGTGTAACGTTTCGTTCGAGATCAAATGGCGGGATATAGCCAACAACGTAGACATTTTCGTCTGCAAGGGCGATGACTGCGTATACGGAGGCCGGAAAAAAGACCGGGCTATCGGCGAATGGGACAGCGGCAAATCCAGGAATCGCCTCTTCGGCAATGACCTGCGGACCAACCAGGAAGCAGTACGGCAGTTCGGGGCCATCATCCCGGGAGAGTATAAACTGTACGCACAATTCAAGGAAAGCGCCAAAAAGAACACTTCCGTTACCGTAACCGGCCTGGTGTACACCAAGAACAACCAGGGCGAAGAAAGAGGAGATGCGTTCTCCAAAGAAGTAAAACTGAGCGATAACCGCGTCCTGCTCGGCACAGTGCGCCTGAAAGCAGACGGTACTTTTCAACTCATCAAAAATTAAGGGCCATGTTTAAGACCAAAAGCTTTCAACTGATATTCAGCCTGCTTGCTGCAGCTCTGCTGTGGCTGGTGCTGATCCTGATGGGCAACCTGTTCTCAACCGGCACGGGCATCCACCGCCTGGTAGAAGCATTGGGCGGGTCGTACCAGGGATATATCCAGGCGGCCATCTATGGCGTATTCACCTACAGCATCCTCGAATTGCTGGAACAACGCCGGTTTATACGCAGCCAGAACCAGGGATTCAGCCTGGGGTTGTTGCCAACCCGCGACCAACTCGTCCTTTCTGCGGAGGAAGTGGCGCAGATCAAGTTGAACACCATACAAATGGAAAAGAACGGCAACGATTACCTCGTAGCGGATTTCATCAAAAAAGCCTGCACACAGTACCGGAACGACCAGTCCGTAGGCGAAACCCTGCAGGTGTTCAACGCCCAGGTCGATAACAGTAAAAATGAAATAGAGGGCAAGCTGGAAACCGTGCGATACCTATTGGGTGCAGTCGTATCACTGGGCTTCATCGGCACGCTGATCGGCCTGTCAACTTCCATAGGCATGGCCCACCTGGCCAAGACCGAAGAAGGCATGCCCGCCATTACGAGCCACCTCAACGTCGCTTTCGACACTACCCTCGTGGCCCTGATGGCCGGCCTGGCACTGAACTTCTTTTACCACCGGTACCTGGAAGAACTGGACACTTTCTTCTCCAGGGCCAAAGGGTATATCATCGACAACCTGATCAGCCGCATCTATAACAAGGCATAAGCTTTGGAAAGCTGCCGCCGGGCCCCAAAAATTGCAATACCGGGGCCCGGCGGTTATTTTTTTTCCGTTAACTTAGGCGTCACTAACAAACGACGCCATGCAACGAAGACAATTTCTGCAGCTTTCTGCTGCGGCAAGTGCTGCTAGTATTCTCCCCTCCTCCGTTCTATGGCCACGCTACCGGCCAGGGCTCCCGTCGCAGCGCCCTCCCCTGGAAAAAAGGAACTTTACAAGTACAGCACTTGAAGAACAGATCCACCAGGTTAAGAGGGCCATTCCGGACGAAGAACTCGCATGGTTGTTTGAGAACTGTTATCCCAATACACTGGATACCACCGTCGATGCCGGAGAACTGGACGGCAAACCCGATACTTTTGTCATTACCGGTGATATTGACGCCATGTGGCTGCGGGATTCCTGCGCCCAGGTTTGGCCCTACCTGCCTTTGATCCGCAAGGATGAACCGCTGCGGCTTCTCATCAATGGGCTCGTACGCCGGCAGGCGCGCTGCGTTTTACTCGACCCCTATGCCAACGCTTTTTACAAGGACAGTTCCCGCAAATCGGAATGGGATGAGGACCGCCCGCCCCTCCTGCCCGGCGTCCATGAACGAAAATGGGAAGTAGATTCCCTTTGTTACGCCGTCCGCCTGTCGCATGGCTACTGGAAGGCAAGTGGCGACAACAGCCCATTCGATGACGACTGGGACAAGGCTATGCGGCTGATCGTAGATACTTTCCGCACCGAGCAGCGAAAAAATGGAGAAAGCCCATACTATTTCACCCGGGAAACGACCTGGATGACCGATGCGCCTCCCTTTAACGGCAAAGGGCGCCCTATCCGGCCGGTAGGCCTGATCGCCTCTATGTTCAGGCCTTCCGACGATGCCACGGTGTTCCCTTTCCTCATTCCATCCAACCTGTTCGCCATACAGTCCCTGCAACAGCTGGCAGAGATGTTCGATGTGATTAAGCGTGACAAGGCCTTTGCCGCTTCGTGCCGTGCCTTTGCCGAAGAAGTAAAACAGGCCGTGCAGCGATACGCGGTGGTCAAACACCTGAATTACGGCAGGATATACGCCTATGAAGTAGACGGTTATGGTAATGCTTTATTCCAGGACGACGCCAACGTACCCAGCCTGATGTCGCTGGCCTACCTCGGAGTACATACTGCCAAAGACCCATTATACCGGCACACCCGCCGTTTTCTGCTCAGCAACCACAACCCATACTACTTTCAGGGGAAGGCCGCCGAAGGCCAGGCCAGCCCCCACAGCGGCCTGCGGCGCATCTGGCCGATGGGCATCATCCTACGCGCCATGACGGCCACCGGCGATGAAGAGATCCTGCATTGCCTGAGGATGCTAAAAGCTACCCACGCGGGCACAGGTTTTATGCACGAGGCATTCGACATGGACGACCCCGAAGATTTTACACGCAAGTGGTTTGCCTGGGCGAATACGCTGTTCGGCGAGCTGATCGTGAAAATATACGAAGAGCGCCCGGAGCTTCTGAAACGGGTATGATCAGGTAACGGAGAATGATGTAAAGGGCAAAAGTGATAGTATGATTTCTAAATTATTCGTACTTTGCCCCCCCCAGAATAAGGAGTGAAAACCTCCTGATTTTTGATCCAAACACAAAAAAAAGATGGCAAAAAAATTCAGCACTAGGCTTACGCTAACGGTAGTAGGGCTATTGGCCATTGCATTGCTTTCCCTCAATGCACAACCCGCCACCCCCTACAATACCGATGTCGAGATCAGCCGATTCGATTTTGGGAAAATGTGGACCTTCGAACACGCCCCCACGCAATACTTTCAGGACACTTACGGCTTTCAGCCGGATGAAAAATGGTGGGAAAGAGCGCGCTTGGCTTCCCTTAAATTCGCCTCCTGGTGTTCGGCTTCCTTTATCTCGCCGGATGGCCTGATCCTGACCAACCACCACTGCTCACGCGGTGAAGTATTCAAAGTACAAAAAGAAGGCGAGGACTTTGAGAATAACGGTTTCTATGCTCCAACCAGAGCAGAAGAAAGACAGATCCCCGGCCTGTTTGTCAAGCAACTGGCAAGGTATGAAGACATTACCGATTTTGTAAACGAGTATATCGGAAAGGCCTCAAGCGACGAAGAACGCCTGGCCAAGCAACAGGAAGCACTGAAGGCTGCCGAAGCTGCCTACGCTCAAAAGGATGGCTGGGAAGGCCTCGAACTGGAAACCGTAACCTTTTATAGCGGCGGCAAGTATTCTATATACGGCTACAAGCGCTATGACGACATCCGGCTGGTGCTGATCCCTGAATTACAGCTAGGCTATTTTGGCGGCGACCCGGACAACTTCACCTATCCCCGCTACAACCTGGACATGACGATATGGAGGGCTTATGAAAATGGCCAACCCGTTAATACCTCTGCTTTCTACTTCCCGGTCAACCCGAAAGGCCCCATGGAAAACGAGGCCGTATTCACTATTGGCAACCCGGGTAGTACCGAGCGTTACCGCACCGTGGCGCAGCTGGAATACGACCGCGACTACCGCTATAAGATCCTGGTGGACTGGATGAACAACAGGATCAATATCCTTCAGGAACAATATGCTGAGAACCCAAGCCCCGAACTCCTGGAGCAGATCTTCGAACTGTCGAACAGTGCCAAAGCGATCGGCGGCATCGAAGAAGGGTTGAACGACCCCACACTGATGGGCAAGAAGTGGAAAATGGAACAGGAGATAAAATCGAAATCCCAGGCCGTAAAGAACGGCAACGATTACTGGGCTGAAATGGCATCCAAATACGAACCGCTCGGTGGCTACGCCTCCGAGATCACGCTGCTGCCGCCCAACCCCATGAGCGGCGCTGCCTTACAATTGGCATTCAGTGCATATACCCTCATACAGGCAATAGAGGCCGATGAGTCGGAAGAAGCGCTTAATGAGATCAAACAAGAGATCAAAACGCTGGCTCCTTCCCTGAACGGCCCCTACGAGGTTAAATACCTGGCCACGCTGCTTGGAGAACTCAAGAAATACGCCCGGCCCGATGATACCTACGTCAACGAGTTGCTGGATGGGCGTACGCCTGAACAGGCGGCTAAAGAAATGCTGGCGGACACCAGGTTCGCCAATGAGAAGAAACTGGAAAAGCTTCTGGAAGGCAAGCCGAAAAAGCTGAAGGAATCCAAGGACCCCATTATTCAAATGGGGCAGCTGCTGGTACCTGAATTCCAGGAAGCAGCCATAGCGTTCCGCGCCAGCTCGCCGACAAGGCAGGTGCTCTCTTCCAAGATCGCCAACGAGGTGTTCAATGTTTATGGCGTTTCTATTCCGCCCGACGCTACATTCACCCAGCGGATCGCCGACGGCTGGGTTAAGGGCTATCCTTACAATGGTACGGAAGCGCCATTTAAAACGACCTACTTCGGCCTATACGACCGCTACTATGCCAATGACGGTGAATTCCCCTGGGAGCTTCCCGATAAGTGGCTGTCGCCGCCTTCTGAATTGCTGAAATCGCCGTTGAATTACGTCGCTACCTGCGACATCATTGGAGGTAACTCAGGAAGCCCTATGATCAATACCAAGGGCGAGCTCGTTGGCCTCATTTTTGACGGCAATATCGAATCCCTTCCCGGGAATTTCATCTACGATGTAAAAGTCAACCGCTCCGTCGCCGTCCATGCGGGGGGTATCACAGCCGCGCTTAAGTACATTTACAGGGCCGACCGGTTGTTGAAAGAAATGGGGGTTGAATAGGCCTCGCTATCGAGAGAAATAAGAGCCATTCCAGCCTTCCCGAATGTGCTCAGGCCCGGGAAGCCGGGTTAATAACGCAGAGGGCGCAAAGTATTCACATAAGCTTTGCGTCCTCTGTGTCGCTTAAGAGCTTGTTTGGAAACGAAATGAATAAACGATCAAAAAACATTAAACCATGAAACAAACCTTTGCTTTCTCCACCGCCATCACTGCATTGTTTTTCCTTATCTCCTGCGGAACGCCACCCACTGAAAAAGACGGAGCCCAACAGGCTGGAACGGATACGGAACAAATCGCAAAAGACTGGGACGCCGCCAAAGAGGCATATCACGATGTGATGTCTTCTACCTTCCACCCCGCTGAAGAAGGGGACCTGGAGCCCCTAAAAGCCCGTTATTCTGAATTGGCCAGCGCTGCAAAGCAATGGGCTGCACTCCCCCTGCCTGAAAACATGAAAAATAAAGGCATGGAGGAACTGCTCCAGAAACTGGCAACTGATTCCGAGGCGATCGGGGCCGCCGTCACCAGTGGCTCTGATGAGGCCATCACTACCGCGATCACAGCTTTACACGAGGTATTCCACAAGATCGTGGGCCTTTGTGAAGACTAGCGCAGGTTAGCGCGAACAGCCCGAATTTTCGTGATGATCCTATTCCTCCCCTCCAGCAGGGGCCTTCGCATAAACGAAATTCGGGCTGTCTATCCCCCAAAATTCCTGAGCATTTTACAACCTATTACAAACAGTTCAATTTTAGCGTCAGCACCTGGCCCGTCCCAAAATTCAGGCAAAGGAAGTACAAACCCGGAGCCAGGCCGGAAGTGCTTAATACTGCTTCTTTTCCACCTTTTTCAACCCTGCTTTTCAACATTTCTCTTCCCAGTGCATCGCGCAGGTACAAATGCACGGGGGCAGGTGTGCCCTCTTCAAACCGTATGTGCAGGATTTCATCAAAGGGATTGGGAAACACCTGCCACTCCTGGGCATAACCCTCTTTCTTCCTTACTGCAGACAATGGCTCGTTTGAAGCTCCCGGCGTTGGCGACACCGCCTGGAATGCCCCTGTGCCGTCAGGGAGCCGCCCCCATGCCTGGTCTTCCTGAAGCTGGCTGAAGGCCAGCCCATCGATCCTGGCATAACCGTTATCAGCAGTGTCAAAGACCCCGATGAACTCTCCGTCGGCGTCCAGCTTGAAGTTGGTATGCAAGCTACCCTGGTTTTCATCATCATCGGCCCAGATGAGCAGGAATTCGCCAGCCTGTATCCAGATTTCCGGGAAAGCCCAGCGCGTAGGGTTATCCTCATTATCCGACAGGAACCGCCCCCCCAGGTAAACGGGAGCATCACCGTAATTGTAGATTTCCAGCCAGTCATCATACTGCCCGGCCTCGTCGGCAATAACAGTGCTATTGCTCGGCATGATCTCATTGATGGCGAGGGGAACGGAAGCACTGCCCACAAAGAGGCTTCTGTCTTCACAAAGAGGGCGCCGGTTTTCCTGTCCAGTGTTATCTATTGCTTCAATATGATATTCTATTACGGCTGTTTCATTCAGGGCGGGAAACAGGGCGCCATAACGGCCGTCACCAGCCGCACCGTCGGCATGCAGGCCATCATCGTACATTTCCATGCACTGATAATCTACCTGCCCGCTGAGGCGGCTACAGGCCATAATGCTTACCAGCCCTCCATCGTCTTCCACTTCCGCAGTGATCGAGATATCCTGGCCCTCGTTCGGGGAATTGTTCGCGATAGCGCGAATGATCGGTTTGACATCAACGGTTTCCAATTGGGCCAACGCGCTATTTCTTCGGGTGGCCACATAACTCTTGAGCCCATAAGGCGTATGCCCCCAAGGCAATGGCCCGTCAAAACCAGCCAGAAAATCGCTGTATGCAAACCCATAATCGAGCGAATGGAACGGGTCACCCTCTACATAGGGGGCGATCAGGCTGCGGACTGCGTCAAAATCGGGAAACAGCAGGCCCTCGGTGAATACCTCCTGCATGTAGCGGCCGAGGTAATAAGAATAGCGGCCCCTGTACTCCGGCACGGCCAGAATGCGGGTGTACAGCGGGCGGGGTTCAACGGGATGCGCCCAGGAATAAATATTCTGAAGCGCCCAGTCGACGCCCAGATAGTCGACGCCCAGCGTATTGTCCAGGTCATAAGGGATATACTCTATCAGCCCTGTGGATTCGTTGTGGTAGAGGAAAAAATTGTTTTTGTTATACAGCGGCCCGTCCCAGTTGCCGGAAAGCACATCGAAGGCAATGGCCCGGAGGTAGGTATCGACGTTGAATACCTGCTCCAGTTCGCAGGCGAGGTTATCCAGGGGCGTATTATTGAGCACATCGATAAAATGGGCCAGGCCTGAATAATCGTCTTCCGCTTCGTTGGTGTGGAGCTCGTACACCCGGCGGCCGCCACTTTCCAATTTATACAGATCGGGGTCATCTCCGAGATAGGCCAGGTCGGCAGGCCATAGGCACTTATAGAGATTTCCGCTTTTGTTGCCGAAACGCAGGCCCGCGAACTCTTCATCGATATGTTCCACATTGGCATAAAGGCCGTAGTAATTGCCGTTGATATACAATTCAACGTGATTCGCCCGGGGAGCGGGCACTTTCATCTCCCGAAGCAGGCCCCAACATATCCTTGCGCGGCTGATGGTGGGGTCGTTATGCTCTCCATTGAGGTTCAGCTTTTCCAGGCCGTGCCACGACCTGCCGGGCACGAAGGTATTAAAGGAAACCTTAAATGATTTTTTCTGTGCCGTACGGCTGTACTGCCCGCCTCGCAGCCGGAATCCGATATTGTCTACCGTATCCCGCAGGGTTCCGTTATCGAAGATGAATGTGGCCTGCCAGAGATCGTCACTGAAGGCATTAGCGGGGTCCAGTATAACCGCCAGGCTTACGGGTGGAATGATTATGTCAACTCTGGGCACTACATCCTGCACATAAACCTGCCCGTTGTCCGGAAAGGGTACCTGCGAAAAAAGGATGCCGGGAAAAGAGACAAGGGCCCAAAAAACGGCCGGAAACAGCTTGGCTTTCATGAAAAATCTTCTGGTTAGTAACAATCAAAAAACAAGCTCTTAAACATATCGAGTGCCGCAAATTAGACAAATTATTACCAGAAAGCCAGGCTTGTTCACCATTAGGTTTTCTCTTTCTCTTTACCATTCCACGACAGCTCTGCCTTTGTCTGCAGCTGCCTCCAATAGTGATCGGCATGCTCCTGTATCTCTTCGAGGATATAGCCGTTCTCCTCGTTGAAGAGGTGTTTGAACCGCCCCTGGTATTTGAGGCATTCCGTAACGGGCACCTCTTTATCCGGGATGTAATTCAGTGTATAGCGCTGCCTTTCGATCTCAAAGAGGGGGAACAATTTCGTCTCCACAGCAAGCCGGGCTATTGAAATGGACAGTGCGGGGTCGGTTTTATGGCCCGGAGGGCATGGCCCGTCGACCATCAGCAGGCGAAAGCCCCTGGTGTCCGCCGCTTTTCTGACCTTCCGGCGCAGGTCATCCAGATAGGCCAGGGAACAGGTGGCAGCGTAAGGCAGGTTATGGGCAGCTATGATCCCCATCAGGTCTTTGGGCCAGGTGCGCTTATAGCCGCCTCCGGGGTTGGTAGTGGTCACGGCGCCGTAGGGGGTAGCCGTGCTGGTTTGAATGCCTGTGTTCATATAAGCCCCGTTGTTATTGACGACGTAGAGGATATTCTCCCCCCGGGCAGCAGCCCCTGAAAGAGCCTGCAGCCCGATGTCGAAGGTGCCGCCGTCGCCGGCAAGCACTACCACGGTGGTATCCGCCTTGCCCTGGCGGTCGAGTGCTGCCCTGACGCCGGTAGCCGTAGCGGAGGCGCCGGCAAATACGGTGTGCACGATATTGCCCTTCAGCCCATTCAGCGGATAGGGGCCTGAAATAATGGAGAAACAACAGGCCGGCACAACATATACGGTATTATCGCCCAGGATGCTGGACAGGTGGCGGGCCAGCAGCGACCAGGCGCAGCCCCGGCAGCTGAGTGCTCCGGAATATACCTTTTCGTCTTTTATCAAAAATTCTTGGGTAGGGCTCATCTTTCTGTTTTAATAGATACAGCGGATATTTGGAGAACTTTTTTTCTGAACACTGCTTAGAGCTTGGTTGTCTAATCAACATCGGCCCAACTGATATCCCGGGGATCGTTCTTTGCCTGGTATATGATCTTTTCTATTGTCTCAGGCGGAACGTCTTTCCCGCCCACTCCGGCGTAAAAATCAAGCATGCGCAAATTGCGTGCGCCGAAGAGCGCCCGTTTCATTTCCTGCTGGATAGCGCCTTCTGCATCGCCGAGGAAGTTGCGTTCCACATTTGCCAGAACTGCGTCGTCGGGCAGGGCCCGAAGGGCTTCCAGCACCCCCGTTTTCGGGAATGGCCTGAAGAGGCGCAGCTTCAGCAGGCCCACATCCGGGTAGTTGCGGACAACGCCGCGGGCCGTAGTGGTTATGGTGGACACCGTAACCAGTACCAGCCTGGTGTGGGGCCCGATATTGACCGCTTCGACATTTGAGTACTGCCGCCCAAAATAGCGGGCGAACCGGGCAGCGATCTCGGTAGACAAAGCTTCTACCTTCCGGGCATCTTTCCAGGCGTTGTAGCTGAATTTGTAATAATGCTCGGGGGGCACCAGGCCTCCAAAAGCTTTGGGGTGCTCCAGGTCGATGTGCATAGCGCCCGCTTTTCGGGGCGGCAGGAACGCATCCACCAGTTTCTGGCTGGGCACCCAGATGTTCTCACTCGTATGGCTCTGATAGAATGCATCGAGCACGGCCATTACGGGTATATTGAGCTTTTCGGACAGCATATAGGACTGTATGATCGTATCCAGCACTTCCTGGGCACTTTCACCGTAATACTGTATCCAGCCCGTATCCCGCTGTGACAGGGAGTCGGACTGGTCCGACCAGATATTCCAGGGGATAGAGGGGCGCCCTACGTTACAGACGACCATCGGGAGGCGAAAATGGGAGATGGCCTGTAATACTTCGTGCGCATAAAACAGGCCCTGGCCTGCCGTAGCGGTGAACACCCGCTCACCACCGAGGGCTGCGCCCATAGCGGCAGCGAAGACGGAATGCTCACTGTCCATGTTTATGTATGTCGCGTCCAGCTCACCGTTGGCCACCATTTCCGAAAGGCGTTCGACAATGGTGGTTTGCGGGGTGATGGGGTACGCAGGGATAAACCCTACACGGCAAAGGCGAGCGGCTTCGGCAGCGGCATAATTGCCTTTCAGGATGCGCTCCTCATGATCTCTGTATTTTGGGAGCTTGTCTTCACCAGCCAGTGAGGTGGATTTGATCTCTTCAAGCATAATGCTGTCTTTCATAATGTGGCTTCTTCCGTTAATTCGAATTGAATAGCAGAACAAGGGCATTCCTCGGCGCATATCCCGCACCCTTTACAATACTCGTAATCGATGCGAAGCCGGCCCTCTTCATCGACAAGAATAGCTGCATCCGGGCAGAAGTTGAAGCAGTTCCCGCAGCTGAAGCATTCCCCGCAGTGCAGGCAGCGCCCGGCTTCCGCAACCAGTTGCGCTTCATCGAGCCCGGCCGTCACTTCCGTAAAATCGCCGGGTTTGGGACGGCTGAGCCGTGTATGCTGCCGGTGGCGGGCAGAAGGGAGATAATAGGCAAAATTGATGTCTTCAGGCCCGACGGCCCCCTTCTGGCCCTGCTCTCTGTGGTAGGGCAGCCCCCTCAGGGAAGCATGGGCCTCTTCAGCCACTTCGTTGCCGCTTCCGATAGCTTCCGCAACAGTGCCCCCCCATGCCATGTCGCCGGCGCAGAAAACGGGGATAGATAGCTTATCGGCCGCTACCCTGCCCTGCCGGGGGTTGACTTCGAGGCCCTGAAAGACGAAGCTGTCATATTTCTGGCCGATAGCGGCAAACACCCGGCCGGCCTGCACTTCTTTTACGGAACCCTCAATGGGTACGGGGCGGCGGCGGCCCGAAGCGTCGGGTTCGCCGAGGCGCATGTCCTGAAGGTGAAGCACCAGCCCGCCTTCAGCAGACTTATTTAACGCAGTAGGAGCTACTAAGAAATGCATCTGCACCCCTTCGGCCATCGCCTCTTCCACTTCCTGTGCTATGGCGGGCATTTCCTGAATAGTACGGCGGTAGTAGATAGACGGTACGGCGCCCAGGCGAAGTAGCGTCCGGCCCAGGTCGATAGCGGTATTGCCGCCACCAATGATGGCCACTTCGTCGCCTTGCTTTACGCCATTCTCATCGCCGAATAACTTAAAGCCGCGCAAAAAGCCAATACCTTCGGTGGCCAGATGTTCCTGTTCGAGGCCTATGGAAGCCCCGACATGAGAGCCGACAGAGACGACTACAGCGTCGAAGCCGGCCTCGGCCAGCCCTTCTACCGTGGCCTTTTGCCCTAACCTGATCTCTACGCCTTCCTTTTCTATGGCGGCGATCTCTTCATCCAGCACGTCATCGGGCAGGCGGAACCTCGGGATACCGGTGCGCATCATACCGCCAGCCTGCGGCAAGGCTTCGAAGACAGTCACCGGGTATCCCTTACGGCGCAGCCGCAGGGCAGCGGTAAGGCCGGCGGGCCCCGCCCCTACTACGGCCACTTTTTCCCCGTAAAGAAGTGGCGCCGGATTGATCGCCCGCCCGCGCGAACGGCTGCTGAGGAAACGTTCAATAGCGCCTACGTTCAGCCCTTCATCCAGTGCATTGCGGTTGCAGTTCTGTTCGCAGAAGTGAGGGCATACCCTGCCGCACACCCCGGGGAAGGGATTATGGCGGCTGATCAGCTCGAAGGCCTCATCAAACTTTTTCTCGGCAGTCAGGCGTACAAAAGCCCGAACATCTGTGCCGGCAGGGCAGTTCGTATTACAAGGCGGGGCTTTTGTGACATAGGCGGGCGCCATCAGCCTCCAGTTGCCGGTTTTATTGATGGATAATGGCTTGTCCCAGGACGGTGCCTGGAAGCCATCTGCGCTCTCGCCTGCTGCACTTGTGATGCCATTCACCAGAGCAGGTTCCATTTCCTGTTCGGGCTGATACAGCGCTCTAACGAGGTAATCATCCTCAGCGCCTGCAACGGCCACCTGCGCGAAGGCACGGCGGGCAGCTTCGGCATTGGCATCGGGTTTTGCCGGGACATTCTCGCGGAGCACGGGGAGTGCGACCTCCAGAGCGGATTCCAGAGCCCTGATGATGGCGCCGATCATAGCAGCGTTGACGATCGGCAGCGACCTGGACCCCAGGCCCAGCTCCAGTGAGATGCGGGTGGCCGGCACGGTAAACACCTTCCCGGCCTTGTCGGCGAAAAAGGCAGGTGGTTTTTCCGTATTGATCAGGACGGCGCCCTGGCTGTTCAGGCCTTCAAAAACGGGAACCTGCTCCAGAAGCGTTTCGTCAAAAACGATGATAAGGTGGGGGTGATAGATGTTGCTGCGATTGAGGATCTCATTTTTAGCAACTCTCAGAAATGCCTGGATGGGAGCTCCTGTTCTTTCGACCCCGAAAGCGGGAAATGCCTGGACGTGAAAATTGCCCAGCTTATTAAAAACCTTGGCCAGAATCTCGAAGGCAGTTACCATTCCCTGGCCGCCTCTGGCATGGCCTCGTATTTCTATCATGTTCCTGCATTTAGAATGAACGGATATGCCAAGCAGCAAAGAGTGTTCGCCCTGGTTTGACACTTTAAAATAGGTTTCCTTATCCTACTCCGGAATGACAAAAGCCTTGGGCTGCCTTGATTTTTGTCACCCACTCAACCCCACCTCAATGGACGATTATTCTGGCAATAAAAAATATTTAAAACTTTGTTTTTAATCCACTGAATTATTTTGCTATTTTATTGGTTGATTTTAAACAACCACATTACACTTTTCTAAATCGACACCATGAGTAAATTCCCACCTGTTACCCAATACATGACCACTCGCCTGGTCACTTTCCGCCCGGATACTTTCCTCTGGGAGGCTATTGATGCCATGCTGAAGAAAAAGATCTCGGGCGCTCCGGTCCTGAATGAAAAAGGAGAGCTGATCGGGATGTTATCGGAAGTAGATTGCCTTCGGTTGCTGGTAGACGGGCTTTACAACAATGAACCCCGGCAAATGCTGAACGTCGGGGATTACATGTCGACGAATATCCAAACCATCAGTTCCAACAGTTCGATATTCGATGCGGCGAATGCTTTCATCAATCACGGCTTCAAACGGCTGCCGGTAGTTGAAAATGGCAAACTGGTGGGCCAGATCAGCCGCGTAGATGTGCTGAAGGCCGTGCAGGAAATGCGGCCCAAGATAAAACACGTACCTGATACCTGGCGGGGCAGAGAACCTGTATTACCCGAATACAAAAAGACAAGGCACACAAAAAATTCATGAGGCCATATAGGCCTCCCGAAGCTCGGCTTTGAGCTTCTCCTTCAGGGGTGGAGGGATAAAAGCGGCATCGAGGGCCATTAAGTTGGTGCGCAGAAAATCTTCTTTTCCCCAACCAAAACAGCGGTGAAGGTTATTGTATTCCTCTGTAAGTGTAATGTTGGAAATAGTTCTGCCGTCCGTGTTAATGTTCAGGGAAAAACCCTTTTGGTAGAGCCCGTTCACTGCATGGCTGCACACATCGCCATAGATCGCCGTCTGAACATTGCTGGTAGGGCATATTTCCAAATGGATGTTCCGGCTTTTCAGGCCGTCCAGCAGGCCCGGGTCCTCTACAGAACGAACGCCGTGTCCCAGGCGTTTCGGATGGAAATGTGCCAACACTTCCCTGACGCTCTCCGGCCCTCGTGCTTCACCAGCATGAGCCGTAGAGGGGATTCCTTTTGCTGTGACATACCTGAAAGCGGCGATGTGGTTATCAACCGGAAACCCAGCTTCGTCACCGGCGATATCAAATCCTACAACGATATCTCCGTGAAACTGCTCCGTCAGGTAAGCCGTCTCCATACTTTGCGCTTCGGTGAAATGGCGTAGCGTGCACAAGATAAGCCTTGCCTCGACACCCGTTTCAGCCATTCCCTGAACGAGTGCGCGGGATACGGCCTCAACGACTTCGGCCGGCGTAAGCCCTTTCCGGGTGTGAAGTAACGGGGCAAAACGGATCTCCGCATACCTGACGTTCTCAGCCTGCAATTGCTGTAGCAGGCCGAGCGTCACCCATTCCAGCTGGCTTATCGTTTGCATCAGCCGGATACCGTGTTCGGCATGGACGAGATATTCTGCAAGGCTGTGGCACTGTACCGGAGCTATAAAATCACGGCAATAATCGTCCAGCGTAATAGAAGGGTCTATACGGGAAACCACTTCATAACTCAGAGAGCAATCCAGATGCAGATGTAATTCAACTTTGGGCAAATCGATGAAATCCATAACCGGGTTTTGAAGCCCGCAGAAGCAATCAGGGGCGCTGAGAAAGGGGCATCCATTATGGCTGATGGGCCGCCGAAAGGCGCGCCCTTCAGTCGGCCCTGCCCAGCTGCCGGAGCATCTTGGCGTGATTACCCAGGGCAATCAGGAAGGTAGGCTGTACGTGATAAGGCAAGCCAAACCTTTCGGCGGTTTCCCGGACGATGCGGGAAAGCTTCGGGTAATGTATGTGGCAAATGTTCGGGAACAGGTGGTGTTCGATCTGATAGTTCAGGCCACCAATAAACCACGACATGATGCGGCTCTTCGGCGCAAAGTTGGTAGTAGTGAGCAGCTGGTGGACTGCCCAGCTATTCTCCAGGTTGCCGGCATCATCCGGGATCGGGTAAGCCGCGTCATCCACAACGTGCGCCGTCTGGAATACACAGGCGGTCATGAAGCCCAGGATGAAGTGCATCATGGAAAAGAACAAAAGGGTCATATACCAGGGAATATCCAGCATGATCATAGGGATGACGAGGAGGTATCCGTAGTACAACAGTTTGGTCACGACAAGTTCCACCAGCGCCCAGCTGAAGCTTACACCCTGTGTAGAAAGCAGGCCCATTTTGGAGTAGCGGATGAGCTGGCGGATATCCTTTGTGGTGATCCACATAAAGGTCATCATGCCGTAGAATACCCAGGCGTAGATGTGCTGAAAGCGATGGAACCAATAGCGCTCCTGATGAGGAGAGAAGCGCAGGATCTTGCCCGCGTCGATATCCTCATCCATGCCGCTGACATTGGTAAAGGAGTGGTGCAATACATTGTGCTGTATCCGCCAGTTGAGCGCATTGCCGCCAATGAAATTAAGCAGGTACCCCAGTGTCGTATTTACGAATTTGTTCCGGGAATACGCACCGTGGTTAGCATCGTGCATAATAGAGAAGCCTATGCCGGCCGTAGCGATGGCCATAAGGCCCCACAACAGGATCAGCAACCAGGGGTGAGATACGCGCCCGCTGACCAGTATGCCGTAAAGCGTGGCAAAAGCAGCGATAAGGGCCACCGTTTTGACCACCATTTTCCGATTGGCATAACGGCTGATGTTATGCTCCTGGAAATAAAGGTTCACCTTTTGGCGAAGCTCAGCCATAAAGTTCCGCTGGTCGTTCCGGTTAAATTTTATATCCTGAATAGTCATACTCATTGGTTAACATGAAAAAGTAAGGGCAAAGATAAAACGCAAAACCGGAAATGCTTCGGCCAGCGGAAATTTTATCGGCCATTCCGCTACTATGCCCGCTTTTACAGCGGCTTAGGCCGCAGGTTATTCTCCGCTATCCGGAGCATCTACACTGTCGGCCTTGCCTTTCTTTTTGGTGAAAGCTACAATAAGGATCCAGGCTGGTATGACGACGAGTGCAACCACCATGGCCAGGAAAGCGACTTTGGCTTGAAATAGGTCGAGCAAGTACATAAGGCGTTTAGTTTTTCGTTTAACCATCCTGCCCGGGGGCAGTTTTAACAATGCATCCGCCAATTATAGGGCAGATCAGGCATTTGCCAGATGATTTTTGTCAGTACGCGCCTACTGCCCTACCGCTTTTACCCGGTTGACGAACTGTCTGGCCGTTCCCACATCTACATCCTGGATCTCATAGGTATTACCATCTTCCATTTTATAGATGCGGTCCTTGGGCTTCATGTTCGCCAGTTCGTCCATAAATGCAGGATTATTCGACGTCACGCTCAGAATGCCCTGCTTATAGCCAAAGAAGTAAAACAACTCGCTGGGGGATTTGAGATAAATGTATACGCGGTCATCGTCATTGGTGGGCATTTTGAACTCCACATAACACTCCAGCATTTTATTGATCGGCTCGCCTCCAATGCTCACGACTCCCAGCTTGTTATCTTTGGAGACGAAAGACTGGTAGTCCACGTCCCATTTCATAGGCAACTTGCTGAACAGGAAGGTATAGGGGTTTACCTTTTTCGGCACCTCCAGAATGCCCAGCCCCAGGCTCGACAGCGCTTCGTCCGCTTCCCGGCCCTGCGGTAGCAGGTTGAGCAGCGCCGGCCGGAAGAAGTCCAGCTCATTGAGGTAAATGATGGACGAAGCATCAAAGCTCATAGATTGTATATCGGTGACCATGATCCTCAGGAGCTTTTCCGGTACGGCCATTTTCACCCCGGCCATGAATTCGGCGTCCAGCTCATATTTTTCCTCTCTGGTGGGCAATGGCGCCAGAGAAGCCGTATCGGAGACGATCATCTCTTCATTTTCTTCCTGGGGTTCGATGAATTTCGAGCGGGCTACCCCGGCCGCGTCCACCTTTACATACTGCAGGCCCGAACCGATATTGAAGCGCCCCTGCCCTTCTACCTTCCCATCGCGGTTGTAGAAAAAGAGCTGGTTGCCGATCAGGCTGTTATTCGTTACGCGAGCGGAATCGCCGAAGACAAAGTAATCCCTTTCGCTATTGTATTTAAAAACGCCCTTAACCGGGAGCAGCGGCCGGTCTTTACGCATAAAGAGGGGCATCATAACGCGGGGGTAGGCCTCGGCTGTGCCCTTGCTCAGGAAAAAGCCGGTGGCCAGCGGTTCGCCTTCAAAGCTTTTGGGTTCGTCAAAACTGATGGCAAGGTCGTTCTTATCCGCTTTGGAACTGACGGTAAACCAAAAGCGATGCGGCAGCTTGTCTGCATCGAGGCGCGCAAAGCCCTCGAACGACAGGTTCTTGGATTCGGCTTCCAGGCTTATCGTGCCCTGAAACTCGGTGCGATGGTCGATATAGAAGTTGTCGTCCGGTTTCACCTCGCCGGTAGCGCGGGTGACGGCGCGTTTTTCACTCCATGCGCCTTTGCCAACAGGCTGCCCGACAATATTATCGAAGGTGATCTCCTGCTGCCGGTCGCCGATGTTGTATTCATAGAAGCCCGTTGCCTTATACACGCGCTTACCGGAGATGTCGACCGTAGCGCGGTTGATGACGTGGTTTTTATTTTGCGTATCGGCGATGATCTTTGCATTTTCGAGGGTAGCCATAGCGCCTCCGCGGCCAATCTCCACATGCCCGCTATCGGGATAGATAAAAGCATCGGCAGCGATGATGTAGGGTACGCCGTCGACCTGGAGTTCGTCCTCACTAAGGCTGTAGATAGCATCCCTCCCCTCAAAGAAAAGCGAGTCGCGGTCGGGATGGATGGAGACGAAGCGGCCCGGCTTGGTGGGGTCCGACTTAAAGGTGATCAGTTCGCCGTCCATATCCCAGGTAAACTCGTTCATAGAGGTTTTGTACTGGATAGCTGGCAGGGTAGTTTCCAGGAATTCGTCGTTGGCCTTAAACGTTGCCGTCTGTTCATCGAAATCAACGTCGCTTTTCACGTTGCTGGTTTCCAGTGCGATATCTTTGAGGTCCTGGGTTTTGATCTTCACATTGGTCGTATCGGCCTTGGAAGAGAACGCTCCGAAGGAAAAGAGACGGGATCTTAGCGTGGCCTTATCCCAGTCGAAGATACCATCGCCTTTCAGGCCGCCCGGGGTGAGGATCAGGGTGCCTTCCAAAGTGTGTTGCCCTTCCTGGAACAAAGCGAAGGGCGCTTCTTTTGACCTGATGTACATGCTATCCTGATAGGGCCTCCAGTCGATCTTTACGTCGAAGCCCTGGGCCCTGGGTACTTCTTTGTCCCGGTTCTCTTCCAGGTCGAAACGCTCAGCGCTGGCCAGCATCTGTTTGGGCATGAAAATGATATCCTCGGAATTGATCACTGCGCCGAGGTATTCCACCTTGCCTTTGGCCAGCAGGCCCTTATTGCTCAGGCTGATCTTACCGCCGAAATTGCCCTTTTTCTGGTAAGCAGGATAACCGCCTTCAGGGGTATCGGTGATAAAGCCGAGCGATTCGTCCTCCTGCAGGGATACGCGTTCCTTAAAAGGGGGGAAAATATCTGCGGAAAATAAGGTGCCGTCGAACAGCACATCTTCCCGGGTATAATAGTCGAGGTGGTTGAAGCTGAATGGGTCCAGTTGAAAATAAAAGGAATCGCGGGTATAGACGCCGTTCTGGGTGTTTTTGTAATCGTAAAAAACAAAAGAGTTGTCTTTGCTCTGCATGGAGGGGAACATAGGGATATCCTCCCGGCCCGACTTATTGGACGGCGCGTCGATGAGCAGCACGCCGGTCAGGTGTTCTATACGGGAACCGATCGAAAGGGCTTCCGGCTGGCCGTCGTTCATTTTGCCGGTCGGCACGAACAGGTCGAAGTAGCGGATCGAGTCCAGGTTGAGCTGGAAGGGGTCGTATTCAAAATGGAAATCCTTGCCTTCCATTTTGGAGAAGCCTGCAAAAACCTGGCCATCGAAATCCATGTTGCGGCCTTTCAGCATGGTGAGGCGGCTTCCAAGAGGTTTAAAGGCCACCTTCTGTTTTTCACTCAGCTCCACGAATTCGACGCCGGAAATGTCGATGTTATTATCGCGCAGGTTCATAATGGCGTTGGTGCTGTCTGTTACCGATTCCAGGCGCAGCACATCATAATCCGTGCGGTTGCGGTGGGCGTCGGCATATAACATGACCTTATCCTTTACCTCCACCATTTCGGCCTCGGGGTCGTAGTTGATAAAACCCCTCGACACCATATCATATAACAGGCTTTTGATATTTTCGATGGAAAAGCGGGGGTTGAGCTTAAGGGCCACCTCGCTGGCCGGTAGGAAACGCGTGCCTTCCTGGTCGCTCAGCACTTTAAGCACGGCAATGGGGTTGACCGAAGCGATGTTCTGCAGTTGTTGATAATCTCTTTCCGTAAAAAAGTTAAAGGACTCGAACTGCACTGCCGGTTTTCGCACGATGGGTATCTTCTCTCTGCCTATGGCTATGGAATCCTGGTTGAGGTATACGATGATGTTATCGGCGTAGATATTGACCTTGTGCAAGGAGCTGAAGAAGGGGTTGCGGTCCGAGGCCCGCTCTCCTCTTGACAAGGACAGCTCCCTGTCGGGGATCTCAAAGCGGATATCGACGGAGGGGTGGTAGATGGAGTCCTGCCCGAAATACAGGATACCTTCCACGCCCTGCCCGGAAATGCGTTCTTCGCGGCGAATGGTAAACAGTTCGGAGTAGGCCTGGAAAGAAGCCGTGCTATTCTTATCTGCGATATGGATGCTGGCCTTGTTGTCTTTAGAGCCAAAACCGTAAACGGTCGTACCGTTCAGTCGGAAGCCCCCTTTATAGGTGATACCCTCCCCGATATTATCGATCTTCAGGACGCGTTCCTTTGATTCGAAGCGGGGAAATGAACCACCCGTAGCGTCGTTCTCTGCCACGAGCTTATCGCTGAACGTACCGGCGATGGCGCTGTTGCCGAAGAAGAGGGGATAATGCATTTTAGCATCTTTGGCCTCGTAAAGGCTCTTGATCATCTCGAACTCATAGCTGCTGAGTTCGGCATAAACCTCAGGCCCGAGGCCATGGCGTTCCCAGGTGACGCGCCCACCCTTGCCTTTCCAGACCCCTTCCGTAGGCAGGAACCGCCCGGAAGTCTGGTATATGAAAATGGAATCCTGCTTGCGGCTGGCCATCAGGTCGAGCTTATCGAACACCACGACGGGTTTGTCCTCCTCATAGGCGAAGTGGTAGTCGTTGGAAAGCGCATACCATGATGTACCTCCTGAATCGGAATAACGCAGGGCGTGATTCTGAAAGAACAACATGGAGAACTCCACGAAATCGTTAAAGGGTTTCAGGTGGCGGTTGGTAATACCGGCCAGCACCTGGCCCAGCACCTGGTGCCACTCCTGGAAGCGCCGTTTGGGGTCGTCGGTATTGCGGAGCATAGCCAGCGCCTGCAGGTAGTTTTCGAAGTATGGGCTGGCCATCATGCGCTGTTCCAGCATACCGTTACCGGTCTGCAGGATCTGGTTGGCCTGGTCGGCATCGAACAGGCCGCTGTTGAACACCTGGGCGAATTCTTTGTACGCATCTTCGAGGGCCTGCCGCTTGCTGGCGGTCATGTATTCTTCGAGTTGCCGCAGAAATTCGGCGTGGTCATCAGAAAAGCGTTCGAGGCGTTGGGCATTCGATACGCCCCAAAGGAGGGAAACGGCACACAACAACAGGTAAAACTTTCTCATTTTCCAGACTTGAATTAAGCAGCCATCAAAAAATAAGTTCGACGATTTTGCGATGTGGCGCAGACTGGAGCTTTAGAAAAGCTGGAAGACAAGCCACATCGCAAAATCTCCAATGGAGAACATATTTTTTGAACACTACTCAGAGCTATTAACGAACAAAACGAAGGCAGCACCATTCCTCCCTGCGGGCTTTCCGGTTCAGTTTCAGGCCAACGCCTTCTGCCCGTTCGACGGCCAGGTTCTCATCGGCAAAAAGGATACCGGACACAAGCAGGACTCCACCTGGTGCAAGCCGCCCATATAACGACTGGAGGCTATTTAATATTACGTTTCTGTTAATATTTGCCAAAATGATATCGAAGGCACATTCGGGGACATCCTGAAGCGTGCCATGATAGGCATGGATGCGGCTGGCGCCGTTGATCCCGGCATTTTCGACGGTGTTTTCCCAGGCTGCTTTTTCGATATCCACTGCATCAACAGATACAGCGCCCAGCTTTTCCGCCAGTATGGCCAGGATACCGGTGCCGCAGCCGAAATCGAGGACGGTAGCGCCGGAAAACAGCTCCTGTTCCATTTGTTCAATCATCAGGAAGGTCGTCGCGTGATGGCCGGTGCCGAAGGCCATCCGGGGGTTGATGATAAGTTCGTGAGCCACGCCTGAGGCCTGAGGGTGAAAACTGGCCCTTATTTCGCAGAAGTTGCCAATGCGAATAGGTTGGAAATTAGCTTCCCAGGTTGCATTCCAGTTCTCGGCGGGAATAAACCTGCGTTTGTAGCGGAATGCCAGCCGGGCGGCGATCTCGGGCAGGCGGCTTTCCACCTCATCCAGGTTCTCTGCTGCCGGCAGGTAAGCATTGAGCCCGTCAGCCGTCTCTTCGAAGCTGTCAAAGGGCAATTCGGCCAGGAAGG
Organism: Lewinellaceae bacterium; assembly: GCA_020636255.1. Classification (GTDB taxonomy): domain Bacteria; phylum Bacteroidota; class Bacteroidia; order Chitinophagales; family Saprospiraceae; genus JACJYE01. The sequence goes on along the minus strand of JACJYE010000010.1, from coordinate 20,627 downwards.
CCAGGGCAATTTCCCGGATAGGGGCCGGAACAGCTATCTCAAAACAGTAATAATCCATGATACAAAGCTTTGCGAAAAGAGCGGCTATTGGGCCGGTTCAGCCCTTCTGCCCATTGGCAGGGCTGAGAAGCTGGCCGCCAGGCTTGTGTTTGAGCGTAGAAGGCGCGACCCCCAGGCTCTTGTCTGGTTGCATATCAGGCAATGCTTCTGCCAGGCCGATGCGAATGAGGGCCAGATGGTGAATTGCATGGTCGTAGGCGAACATCAGTTCCCGGCCGACGGTAGAGGCCAACAGGGGCCGGCTATCTCCTGGCTGGGAAGAAAAATCAGCGCGCACCTGGATGTGTTGTCCATCTTCCAGGGCTGACAATTGCTGGCCCATCTGCCCGAAAAGAGAACGGGCGTAATGAGGGTCAAGTTCGATGCGGGGGTCACGCAAACGGGATGCGTAGTCTACAACTCCAGCTACCGCGGAACGGTTGAGGCAGTCGTAAAAGTCAAAGATATGGCGAAAATGCTGCCCCAGCGTAGAGCCGTTAAAGACTGCGAGCGGGCGGGCGTAAGCATCGGCCGGCACCTCTTCCAGCAGTTGGGTGATCTGCAGGCAGATCTTTTGCGTTCCTTGTTTACAATCCATTTTATAATCAGGTATTGCCAGCCTGGGCCGGGGTCAAGTTCGATAAACTTCCCGCCTGGCTGCTTTAAGCGTATTGATCAAAAGGGAAACCACCGTAAGCTGGCCTACGCCGCCAGGCACGGGGGTAATGAGGCTGGCCTTCGGCGCGACGGAATCGAAGTGGACGTCACCGCAAAGCCTGTAGCCCTTTTCCGTATCGGGTTCCTCCACCCGGTTCATACCGACATCGATCACCACCACGCCTTCTTTCACCATATCGCCCTTTACAAATTCCGGGCTACCGATGGCGGCTATCAGGATATCGGCGCGGCGGGTATGGTTTTCCAGCCCTTTTGTGCGGCTGTGGCAGATCGTAACGGTAGCGTTACCCGGATAGTCTTTCCTGGAGAGCAGTATACTGATAGGTGTGCCGACGATATTGCTCCGGCCGATGACGACCACTTCTTTCCCTTCTGTGGGGATGTCATAACGGCGGATCATCTCCAGTATACCGGCGGGGGTGGCCGGGAGATAACAAGGCAACCCCTGGGCCATGCGGCCGAAATTAACCGGGTGGAAGCCATCGACGTCCTTTGCGGGGTAGATAGCGAGCGTCACCTTTTCTTCGTTGATATGCCGGGGTAAAGGCAGCTGGACGATAAAGCCGTCGACAGATGCATCGTTGTTGAGCTGATCGACGATGGCAAGCAGCTCAGCTTCAGAGACATCCGCCGGTTTGCGAATGAGGGTGGAGCGGAAACCTGCCTTTTCACAGGACCGGACCTTATTGCGGACATAGACCTGGCTGGCGGGGTCGTCGCCCACCAACACTGCTGCCAGGTGCGGCGCATTTCCCCCATTGGCTACGAGTTCTTCTACCTGCCCGGCGAGTTCCGCCCTGATCTCCCCGGCGAGTTTTTTGCCGTCGATAATGGCCATGATGATACTGGTTTTCGGGCCCTGGAGGGCCTAATGAACTGCGAAACTACAAAATTCTCCGTTCTGCCAGGCCGCAAAGTAAGGCATGGCCATTTCCCTGCCAGCCTGAAAACCGGCCTCTCCCAAATATTTGTCGGGCATCCGAAAAAAATAAAAAAAGAAGGCCGGCGGATAATTCAGTCAATAGAATATTTTTGCACAGCGGCGGCTGGGATCAAAAAACGATAAAGTGTAAACATTATGCAGTACTTTTATAGAAATAATTATTCTTTTTTTTCTAACTTTGTTTCAGCCCTAGTAGGAATCAGGCACCCACAAAGCCATAAAAACAAGGCTTATAACGGCTTCCAGTTCCAAGATATAAACACCTTACTACCTCTCAACAAAAGGCCAGGCCATGGCCATCAACTATCATTTCTGCTCCAATCAAAGCCCTACGTGATACAGTGTAATGGCAGGCCATACGCCCAGAAGCGTGTGTTCGCCTCATAGCTTTGGAAAGGCTGCTATCAGCGGTATTCCCGAAATGGAGGATTATTATCCCTTAAACTATTATCAAACATACCAAATCGTCATTCATGAGGATCTTTACACGGAATGTAGTGCCTATTCTGGCGGCCGGTGCCCTCTTACTCGCTTATCCGACCTTTTCACAAACCTACCCCATGGGCAACCAGCCTCTGGTCAATACCTGTGGTGGTTTTTTCACGGACAGCGGCAGCAACACAAACAGTTACAGCCCCAACGAAAACCTGACCATGACCATCTGCCCGCAATCGGGCCAGGGGTCTCACGTACAACTGGTATTTTCCAACTCTGATATTGCCGACGGCGACCTTTTGTGTTTCTACGACGGCATGAACACCGGTGCTCCACAGTTGTCCTGTTCGGACGATTTTTACGGCGCCAACACTTTCATCATCCAGGCCACTGCCGCCAACCCTTCCGGGTGCCTGACCATTACGTTCACCTCCGACGGTAGCGTTCAAGGAGAAGGCTGGAGTGCAGACATTAACTGCATTCAGGCCTGTCAGACCATTTTGGTCGACCTGGTATCTTCCGACCCAACGGTAACGCCAGCCGATACGGGCTGGATCGACGCCTGCCCGGGGCAACGCATTACTCTATCCGGGCAAGGCATTTACCCTCAGAATGGGGTCATGTATAACCACTCCGATTTTACGTCCGAATTTGTCTGGGATTTCGGAGACGGCACTTCGGCCGTCGGGCCTGATGTATCGCACATTTACGATGAGCCTGGCGGTTATACGGTACAGCTGGCCATCACCGACCAACAAGGCTGTAAGAACATCAACTTCCTCAGCCAGCGGGTGCGCATTTCCACGCTTCCGGAGTTCTACCCCGGCGGCATTCCGGGGCCTTTATGCCCGGGGGATACGATCCAACTCACCGGCGCCATAGACACTATTCTGTCCGGCGCATCGCTTTCGGTGCCCCGCTTTACGGAAGGGGCCTTCCAGACCGCAGGCGTGCGCTCCGACTCCCTGCCCCTGCCCGACGGTACCGGGGCGGTGTACCAGACCAGCATTTCCTTCACCGACTTCTCACCCGGGCAGGTATTAACCGATATCGATGATTTGCTGGGCATCTGTGTCAATATGGAGCACTCCTGGATGTACGACCTCGACATCTTTCTGCAGTGCCCCGACGGTACGCAGGTTACCCTGCAGAACCAGGAATTCATTGCCAATGAAGTGTTCCTGGGCGTGCCGTACGAACTGGACGATTTCAATACGCCTTTCCCTCCCGGCCAGGGCGTGGGATATAACTACTGCTGGACGCCTAACGCCACAAACGGCGACTGGACGACATACGCCCAATCGCACGACCCCGGCGGGCCCGTCGAATATACCCTGCCGCCAGGCGACTACTCCTCTTATGAGTCGCTAGGCAATCTGCTGGGATGTCCGTTGAACGGGGAATGGACCATCATCGTGTCGGACCAGTGGGGCAGCGACAACGGCTGGATCTTCGAGTGGAGTATCAATTTCGCTCCGGACATCTACCCCAACCTGGAGACTTTCACCCCTCAGACCGTCGATTTCGGCTGGGAGCCCAACCCGACGATCCTCAACTACTCTGCCGATTCTCTGGATATCACCGTTTCGCCTGAGAACGCCGGCACGGCGAGTTACAACTTCTGGATCACCAACGATTTCGGGTGCACGTTCGACACCTCGATCGCCGTTACGGTCTTACCGCATACCCACCCCGACTGTTATAACTGCGCTCAGAACCTGGCGCCCGTTCCCGACACCATTATATGTGCAGGTGAAACGGTCAACCTTGATGTTTCTCAACCCTCAGCCCAGGAGACGCAGGTAACGTTCGAATCCATCAACCAGGAACCGTTCGGCGCGGCCACCTACCCTCCGGCCAATCCGTTCGAGCCCGCGATCAACGTCAACAGCATCAACCCCGGCGCCATTACGGACCCGCTTACCCAGATCATCTCCGTTTGCGTCAATATTGAGACCAACTGGAACGGAGACCTCAACCTATACCTCGAGGCGCCATCCGGTGAGCTTCTGGAGCTGAGCACCGGCAATGGCGGCGGCTCCGACAACTACGCCAACACCTGCTTTTCACCCACGGCCACAACGCCCATCACGAGCGGGACGGGCCCATTTACCGGAACATACCGGCCAGAGGGCAACTGGAACAGCCTGATGGGCGCGCAGATCAACGGCGACTGGAAGCTGGTGGCCTCCGATGCCTTTGCCCCCAACGATGTCGGTGAGTTCATATCCTGGTCCATCACATTTCTGTCTACCAACGATATTCAATATACCTGGACGGGCAATGGGCTCTCCTGTAACAATTGCCCGAACCCGGATGCCAGCCCCAACACATCCACCAACTACATCGTCACGACGCAGGACGCATACGGTTGTTCCTATTCCGATACGATAGTCGTCACGGTCGTTAATGACATCCCCGCCCCCAACGTGCAGTGCGCGGATGACGGCAGCGGCAACCTGATCTTCACCTGGGAGCAGGTGGGCAGCTTTACGGAATACGAATACAACGTCATCACCAACGGCTCGCCGTCAGGCTGGCAGGGCCCGGTATCGCAGTACATGTTTACGGCCAACAACCTGAGTTACGGCGACGAGGTTACCCTGGAAGTCCGCGTTTTCGTCGACCCCAGCACCCTGTCCTGTGCGCAGGGCATCGGCAGTGCAACCTGTACTTCCCTGAGCTGCCTGTTACAGGCCAGCTTGTTAGGTACGCCTGTCGATGTGAGCTGTAACGGCGGCAATGAAGGCGCTGCCAGTGTGCAGGCCCAGAATGCCGAAAACCCGGTGCAGTATTACTTCAACGGCAGCGCAACGCCGCAGTCCAATGGCATATTCACCAACCTCATAGCAGGCGATTATTACGTCGCCGTTGTTGATGGTTCGGGTTGCCGGGACACGGTTTTCTTCGCCATACAGGAGCCTGCTCCTCTGGCCGCCGACGCCCAGGTCACAACGCTGATCGACTGCCATGGCAATGAGAACGGCGCAGCGCAGGTAAGCCCTCAGGGGGGTAATGGCGGTTATACCTACCAATGGAGCACAACACCAGTCGCCACGACGGCCACAGCATCAGGGCTGGGTGCCGGCGACTATACGGTGACCGTAACCGACAGCGAAGGCTGCGAGGTAACAGCTATGGTAACGCTCACCGAGCCCGATGAGCTGGAAGTATCGCTTACGCCTGAAGATGCGAGTTGCGCCGGCCTGGCCGATGGCAACGTACAGGCCTTTGCCAGCGGTGGCAACGGCACGCTGTCGTATAGCTGGGATAACGGCGGTAACGGCGCTACGCAGAGCAGCCTGCTGGCAGGCAATTACTGCGTAACCGTTACGGACGCCAACGGATGCCAGGCTACTGCCTGTGCGGAGGTAGGTGCACCGGCCAGCATCATCATCGATTCCGTAAGCGTAGCGAACGTGCGCTGCCAGGGTGGCAACACAGGCAATGCAGCGGTTTATGCCTCCGGTGGGTCGGGCAACTATACTTATCTCTGGGATGACCCGCTGGCGCAGATCGGCCAATCAGCTACCATGCTTGTTGCCGGCACCTACACGATAACCATCACCGATGCCAACGGATGCCAGGCCACAACCCAGGCCGAAGTGAACGAACCTGAAGCGCTCAGCCTGAGCTTTGACGAAGATGATGTAGCCTGTACCGGTGGGAACGACGGCGTTTCCACAGCAACGACGAACGGTGGCATTACGCCATATACCTACCTGTGGCAGGGCGGCCAGACGGGCCCCATCGCTACGGGCCTGGCAGCAGGCACCTACGGGCTCACCGTTACGGACCACAACGGATGCCAGGAAAGCGCTACCAGCACCATTACCGAACCCGAAAAGGCCGTCGATGCCGAGGCGGTACAAAGCCGAATGGGGTGCTTTGGCGAAAAAGATAACGAAGCCACGGTAATGGCCACCGGCGGCACCGGCTCCAGCTATACGTATCACTGGAGCAACGGCCAGACGGCCGCTACCGCTATCGGGCTGGATTCCATACCTTATACCGTTACCGTTACCGATGTGAACGGTTGTGAGGCGGTGGCCAGTATCACGCCATCCGACCTGGAGCAGATCGACTTTTTCATCATCACGACCACGCCATCCTGCAATGGTTACACCGATGGCCGCCTGGGGATCAATGAGATCTCGGGGGGCGCCGGCACGGCCATCCAGGATTATACGATCGTTTGGAGCACCGGAGCGGCAGGCCCCACCGTCAACAACCTTGCCGGAGGGCAGTCATACAGCGTAACGGTGACGGACAACCAGGGCTGTACCCGCACCAAGGCCCGAAACCTGCAGCAGCCGCAACTGATCACTTTCCAGCTGGATGTAGACAGCGTATCCTGCTTTGGCGGCAGCGACGGCGCCATAACGGCCAGCAACGTCGATGGAGAGCATGCGCCCTTCACCTACAACTGGAACGACGGGCAACAGGATGCCACCGCGTCCAATCTGAGTGCAGGCAACTACGGCGTGACCGTTACGGATGCCACGGGCTGTTTCAACACTTCAACGGCTACGGTATATCAGCCAACGGCACTCGCGCTATCCTTTGAGGCCGAGGACAATAAATGTTACGGCGAAAAAGCGGGGCGGATCACTGCTTCAGCTTCCGGCGGCATACCGGGTTACCAATACAGTTGGTCGAACAGCAGCAGCAGCTCTGCCCTTGAGAACCTGGCGGCGGGCGTGTATAGCCTCACCATCACCGACCGGAACGGTTGCACATTAGAAGGAGAAGCGGCTATTGAAGAACCGGATCTGCTGGCTGCGGCACTCAAAAAGGAAGACCCCACCTGCTATGGGTTCCGCGACGGTTCCATCACGGTTGACGCCTCGGGTGGCACCCCGCCATACCGCTACAGCCTGGATAATTCATTCTTCTCCGGCTCCAGCATGCTGATCGCCCTGAAAGGCGGCTCTTATGACGTATACCTCAAAGATGCCAATGGCTGCCTTTACACGGAAGAGATCACGCTTACCGACCCGGCTCCTTTCACCGTTGACGCGGGTGATGACAGCTATACCATCGAGCTTGGCGACAGTATAATGCTGAATGCGGCGGCGCAGAATGCCGTAGGGCTCGTCGATTTTGTCTGGGAAGCCCCTTACGAGGGCAACCTGAGCTGTACGGAATGCATCTCCACGATGGCAACGCCGGAAACCTCCATCCTTTATCAGCTTTACGGCATCGACGAGAACGGCTGTGAGGACACGGACAAGGTGCACGTATACGTCAAGAAAGAGCGGGTCGTAATGGTGCCAACGGGTTTCACCCCCAACGGCGACGGGCACAACGACATGCTGACCGTTCACGGCAAAAACGGCACGGCCGTCAAGCGCTTCCAGATATTTGACCGATGGGGAGAGCTTCTGTTCCAGAACGGCGGTTTTGCGGTCAACGACGCCAGCGCCGGATGGGACGGGAACTACCGGGGCCAACCCGCCAATGGCGGCGTTTACGTCTGGTACCTTATTGTAGAATACCAGGATGGCATGCAGGAAGCCTTCCGGGGCGAAACCACCCTGATCCGATAAATGAGCAAAAAAAGCCAGCGCAGTAGCTTCAAGGCCAACGGAGAGGCTACTGCGCTTTTCTTCACTCAAAAAAAAGCTAGGCTATGCGCTTTACTTTTACCCTTATTGCCCTTGTCTGTATCACATTCAGCCTGACCGCACCACAACAAGCACATGCACAGGACCCTCGTTTTTCTCAGTTCTACGCCGCTCCGCTGGAAATGAACCCGGCAATGATCGGCCTTTTCGACGGCCGTTTCCGCCTGGTGGCCAACTACCGGGAATTGTATTCCAGCATCCTGAGCAACCACCCATTCCGGACCATAGCAGCGAGTTTTGACATGCGCTCGCGCGTCCAGCACGACGATTATGCCGGGTTCGGCCTTAGCGTATTACGCGATGAAGCGGGCATTTCCCAGTTTCACCGGGTAAAGGCCAATATCGGCGGGTCATATATGAAACAACTGGGTGGCAACCGCTATGCCACATACGACCAGTTCCTGATCGCAGGCGCCCAGCTCGGTTTCGGGCAGCACGGCCTGAACTGGCAGCGCCTGTGGTTCAGCCAGCAATTTGTAGAAGAAGGTGGGTATGTCGATTACGATGCCGATTCGGGAGAATCGTTCGACAAGCAGAGCACGGGCCTTTACCTGGACTTCAACGCCGGCCTGATGTGGTATTTGATCCTGGACCCCAATTTCAGTTTTTACGCCGGCGGCGCATTGCACCACCTGAACACCCCCAACGTATCTTTCCTGGAAGACGGGAAGGATGACCTGAATACGCGTTGGGTAGGCCATGCCGGCGGGGAGATCCCTTTTACGCCCGAACTGAGCATATTACCGGCCATTGCCGTGATGGGGCAAAACACTTATTTCAGCACCACTGCCGGGGCCAATTTCCGGTACAACAACCGCGACTGGAAGGAAGTAGCTATTCGCGCCGGGGGCTGGGTACACATGTCTAACGAACTGGACAGTGGCGTTACGCTGGATGCTATTATTGCCAGTGCCATCCTCGAGATGGAGCGCTGGAATTTCGGGCTGAGCTACGACATCACCGCATCGCGCCTGGCGGCGGCCAACAACTCGAGGGGCGCCTTTGAGGTCTCGCTCATTTATACCCACCCTGCCCGTTGGCGGACCTCTGTCAACTGCCCCAAATTCTAGGGCAGGTATTGCATTATTAGCTGAAAATTAGCATATTAAAGGACTAATTCATCGCATTTGATTCTACTGCCTGCTCCTTGCCGCATTCCCGGGAGCAGGCAGTTTATTTTTTGGCTAACTTCGGCCTGTTATGGATAAAAGGCAGCTAGACTTTTACGACGAGCGCCCTGATGACATGGAGGGCTTCCTAAGAGGAATAACGGAAAACCGACACCCTCTAAGCCTATTGCTGGGGTATGTCGAAGATACCCGTAACCTGGGTGCTTTATTCCGCCTGGCCGACGCCGCCCGGCTACAGCACATTTGGGCACTTGGAGAGCCCGGCTTATTCGACAGCAAGATCGTCAGGCGGGTTGCCCGCTCAGCCCTGGCCTATGTGCCGCATAGCGTCATAACTATGGATGAGGCCAGAAGCCTGGCCAGCCAGCAGCAAATGGTCGCCCTGGAGATCACGAAGAACAGCATCCCCTATACCGAGTTCGTGCCACAGGGCCCTGTCATCCTGGTTGCCGGCAACGAAAAGGACGGCGTCCCCCACGATCTGCTTGATATCTGCCAGGCGAGCATCCACGTTCCAATGTATGGGGTGAACACTTCCATGAATGTCGCCATGGCAACGGCGATAGCGGTTTACGGGCTTTTGGCCGGGCTGGAGGGAGGACTTGGGGGTGATGGGGTGACTGGGTGATGGGGTGTGGCAAACATAGAAGCCCGCCCGGCCAAAGCCTGAGCGAGCTTACTGACATCAAATGGATTCTCATCTAATACTACGGGGTGTGCCCGTTTTTCAAACTTCCTTGTCTTCCTCTTCTTTGCGCTTGGCCAGGTAGTAAAAGCCGACCAGGCCGGCGCCGCCGAAGATCAGAACCGTTGTAAAATAGGCCACGACGCCGGGCAGGCCCCAGGTATCGAGCAGAAAGCCCATAAAAACGCCGATACCAGACATGATCGCCACGATGCCTATTTTCAGTGCGTTATCCAGCCTGCTTTCCTTTGAGAATATCCGGGCATCCAGGTTGCGTTCCACGAGGGCCATACGCTCGCGGTGCCTGGAAGTAAAGTACAGGTAAACCAAAATTATAACAGCCGCCCAGAAACCAGCTATTGCTAAAACAGGAATTAATATACCGGCCATTGTCTTCGGATTTAGTTTTGTAAATTTGAGTTCAGAGGCTTTGACGAGCACAGCGCTCAGGTTGGTTACAAAACCGGGGATCTTTTTTCCTGGGGGTTATACATTTTCAGCTTAAAAACTGTAACCATCCGGCGGCAGCACCTCGTCAAAAGCTTTGTCACGCAAATGCGGCATCAAATGGACGAAGACCTTAGGCTGGTGGAGCAAACCCTCAAGGGTAACCAGGCTGCGTTCGAGCAGTTGGTGCAGCGTTACCAGCATTACGTTTTCACCATAACCCACAGGGTGCTGCCTTTACGGGAAGAGGCGGAGGAAGCGGCACAGGATGCCTTCTTAAAGGCTTATACTATGCTGGGGGCTTTTGAGCGAAAGTCCAAATTCAGCACCTGGCTGTATACGATAGCATACCGCACAGCGGTGGATGCGTCGCGCCGGAAAAAGCTGGACAGCACATCCATCGACGATAGTGATACCTATCTGCAGATCGCGGACACCAGCATGGGCAACCCTGCAGAAGAAACGCACCAGCAAGACCTCAGCGAGCAGCTTCAGGAAGTTATACAAAAGCTGAAACCGGAAGACGCCATGTTGGTCACGCTCTTCTATTTACACGAAAAACCCGTAAAAGAAGCCGCAGAGATCATAGGGCTGTCCGTGAGTAATGCGAAAACAAAACTACACCGCCTGCGGGAAAGCTTAAAAGAGAGCCTTACCAGGCAGTTAAAAGCTGAAATACAGGATCTGTTATGAACAATAGTGAATTGCTTTGGAAATACATCGACGGGGCTTGCACTCCGGAAGAAAAGGCGGAGGTGGAACGGCTCCTGGCGGAAGACACTGCCTTCAGGCTTGCATACGCACAGCGCCTCAAACTTCACCAGAGCCTGAAAGAGCAGCCTCTCGAACAACCCTCCATGCGTTTTGTGCGCAACGTAATGGACAGGCTGCCTTCCCTGTATAAAAAACTCAGCGTCAGGCCTTTATTCACGACTACCCAGTGGAGTATATTAGGGGCTCTGACAGCCGTTTTTATGCTGGGTTATTCCTACATCACCTATCAATACGCCGAATCGGCGCCAAAAGCCGCGGAACCCTCTCAGATAGATATTGTGGCCAGCGCCCTGAACGGCCTGCCTACACAATTCATGGCGGTCCTTGCCGCCGTATCCTTTGGCGTGATCGGCCTGGTATGGCTGGACCGGCAGCTTAAGCAACGGTTCCGGTAATTCAATTCAATCCCTGTCGAACATCAGCCGTTCTCCCATTTTGTCCTCGTAAAAAGTACCCTTCTGATAAGCCATGTGGCCGCTGACAATGGTTGTTTCCACCCTCCCCTTAAACGCGTGGCCTTCAAAAGGCGACCAGCCACATTTGTAGAAAATATTGTCTTTTCCCACGGCCCATTCTTCATCCAGGTTTACCAGGGCCAGGTCGGCCCAGCAACCTTCGTCGATAAAACCTCTGTTGCTAAGCTGAAAACAGATGGCCGGAGCATGGCACATCTTTTCCACGATCCTTTCCAGGCTGATACGGCCCTGGTGGTAAAAGGCGAGCATGACATTTAGCGAATGTTGTACGAGCGGCAGGCCGGATGGCGCCCCGAAATACGGCTGCTGTTTTTCCTCCCAGGTGTGCGGTGCGTGGTCGGTCGCGATAATGTCGAGCCGGTTGTCCAGCAATGCGGGAAAGAGGGCTTCCTGGTTCTCGGCGGATTTGATGGCCGGGTTACATTTTATCTGTGCGCCGAGGCTGTCATATAAGCTGCTGTTAAAAAAAAGATGGTGGACGCAGGCCTCAGCGGTGATGCGCTTTTCCTCAAGTGGGATGTCATTGCGGAAGAGCTCCAGTTCTTTGGCCGTGGAGATGTGCAGGATATGCAGCCGTGTATTGTGCCGCTGGGCCAGCTCTACGGCGAAGGAGGAAGAGCGGTAGCAGGCCGCTACGCTTCTGATCTCGGGGTGGCAGCGGAAAGGCACCGCCTCCCCGTACTTTTGCCGGTAGGCCTGTTCATTGGCGCGCACCGTTGTTTCGTCCTCGCAATGGGTAGCGATCAGCATGGGCGACCGGGCGAAAAGCGCTTCCAGGGTTTTGGGGTCATCGACCAGCATATTGCCGGTGCTGGAGCCCATAAATGCTTTGATGCCGCACACGTTGCGGGTGCTGGTGCGCAGCACCTCGTCGAGGTTGTCGTTGGCGGCGCCCATAAAAAAGGAATAGTTGGCGAGTGATTTGCGGGCTGCAGCATCGTATTTCTGCTGCAGCAATTCCTGTGTCGTAGCGGGAGGTTTTGTATTCGGCATTTCCATATAGGAAGTGACGCCGCCGGCCACGGCAGCCCGGGGTTCCGAGTACAGGTCGGCCTTATGGGTAAGCCCCGGCTCGCGGAAGTGCACCTGGTCGTCGATAATACCTGGGATAAGGTATTTCCCGGCGGCTTCGATCTCGATATCCGCCTTGCGGTTAATACCGGTCGCCACTGCTTCGATAAAGCCACCTTTTACCCATACATCTCCTTCGGTGATCCGCCCCCGGTTGACGATTCGGGCCTCTTTTATCAGTATAGTCTTCATTGGAGTAGCTTTGGTATGGGGGTAATTTAGGAAATCCCGCTTGAAAGGGTGCAATTTTTTTCCCTAGCTTTGCAGGCGCAAAACCACAGGCATGTCTTCGAAAGTTTCACCTCTACATCCGGACTTCAAACTTGGCGTTCTGGGCGGCGGCCAATTGGGCAAGATGCTTGCGCTGGCCGCCGGCAACTGGCATTTGCCGCTCTACGTACTCGACGCCAGCCGCAGCTTCCCCGCCGGCCGGGTGACCCCTTTTTTCACGGAGGGCAATTTCAAGGATTACGATGACGTCTACCGCTTCGGCAGCCAGATGGACGTGATCACGATCGAGATCGAACACGTCAATACGGAAGCTTTGCGCAGGTTGCAGGAAGAAGGCAAGGTGGTACACCCCAACCCTGATATGCTGGACATCATCAAGGATAAAGGAGCCCAGAAGTTATTCTATCAGGAGAAAGGTATTCCTTCCGCCCCTTTTCAGCTTTTTGAAACCGAAGAAGCCGTGATAGCGGCCCTTGGAGCCGGGCAGATCCACTACCCTTTTGTGCAGAAATCGCGCACAGCAGGCTACGATGGCCGCGGGGTCAGCGTTGTCAAGGATGAATATTCCCTGGAAAAGTTGTTGCCCGGGGCCTGTGTGGTAGAAGAGATGGTGGATATAGATAAAGAGCTGGCAGTGATCGTCGCCCGCAATGCCTCCGGGCAGGTAGCCGTTTACCCGGCCGTGGAGATGGCCTTCAACCCCGAGGCCAACCTGGTGGAGTTCCTCGTCTGCCCTGCTTCCATCAGCCCGGATGTGGAACAGCAGGCGGAAGCGCTGGCCATCGAAACCGTAGAGGCCTACGGCCTTTGTGGCCTGCTGGCCGTAGAGCTTTTCCTGGACAAGAACGGCATGCTGCTGGTAAACGAGGTGGCGCCCAGGCCGCACAACAGCGGGCACCATACGATCGACAGTTGTTATACGTCCCAATTCGAGCAACACCTGCGGGCCGTGCTCAACCTGCCGTTGGGCAGCACGCGCATGAAAAACCCCAGCGTAATGGTGAACCTGCTCGGCGCCGAAGGATTCGAAGGCCCCGCCGAATACGAAGGCCTGGAAGAATGCCTGGCCATTGAGGGGATGCACCTGCACCTCTATGGAAAGGCCATCACCAAGCCATACCGAAAGATGGGCCATGCTACGATCGTGGCTGAAAGCGCAGAGGCGGCGGCAGCAAGAGCGCGCAAGGTGCTCGCCACCCTACGCATCATCAGTAATAGCTGACATGCTGTTGGTGGACCTTATCGGGGGGCAGCCCTTTCAGTTCGGGTAGCCAGAGTTTGACATAATCGCCGTGGGGGTCGTAACGCTGGGCCTGAGCCAGCACGTTGAGGCAGCAGTGTTCGCGTGGGTCGCTGCCCACGCCTGCCACGACATTCCAGTTGCCCCAATTGCTGGCCACATCGTAATCGGCCAGCACCGATTCGAAATATTCAGCTCCCATTTGCCAGTTCACTTTGAGGTCGTTCACCAGATAGCTGGCCACGTTGAGGCGGCCGCGGTTGGACAGGAAGCCCGTATGGCTCAGCTCCCGCATATTGGCATCGACGAAGGGCAGGCCTGTAGTACCCTCTATCCAGGACTGAAGCAATTCCCAGTCGTCGGCGCCACCCGTATCCGCATCGCCATGGATGCCGCGCCGCTGGAAGATCCTGTTACCGTGTTTTTTAGCCATAAAACGGAAAAAGTCGCGCCGCAGGAGGCTCAGCAACATCCAGTGGCCTATGTCATTCAGCCCTGTTTCGGCCTCATAGCGTTTCAGCTCGTGAAACACCAGTTTGGGCGAAAGGCAGCCGTGGGCCAGCCAGGGAGATAACTTCGTAGCATAATCGGCTCCTGCCACCTTGTCCCGCTCATCTTTCAGCTGTGCGGCAAGGCCGCTTTCCCAGACAAAGTAGTGCAAACGCTGTAGCGCTTCGGATTCGCCGCCTTTCAGGATAAATGAAGAGCGGGGGTCGGGTTCAATATCCACGTGCCTGAAATCGGACAGCGAGGGTATTTCTCCCGCATCCAGCCGAAGAGAAACAGGCGGCAGCTTCTCCGGCGCGGGGAGGGGATCGCGAACAGGGACAGCTCGTTCCACTTCTTTGCGGAACTGAGAGAAGGTATCGGGGGTGTGCTGGATCGGGAAGGGCAGGTCGGCCGTGTAATAGAGCAATTTACCACGTGAAAAGCGCATCTCCTGTCCGATAGACCAAAGGTTCTTTTCCAGGGCATCCTGGGCCAGTACCTCCTCGTGGGTCCGTTCGCGGTTGCAGAACACCCAGCTGGAGCGCACTTCTTTAGCAAGCGCGAAGACCGCTTCTTCCGGTTTACCCACCCGCACGAGCAGGTCGCTACCCTTTTCTCGCAGCGCTTCCCGCAAATCGTGGATGCTTTCGATGATGAACTGTGCTCTGAACCTGCCGGTTTTGGGAAAGCCGAAAAAGTGCGTTTTGCCCTTGAAGATGCGTTCGTCGAACACAAAAACCGGCACTATTTCATCGGCGCTGGAGAGCGCTTCCGTCAACGCTTCATTATCATGGAGCCTTAAGTCCTGCCTGAACCATACTATTGCCCGCCTGGGGTACATAAGCCAAAGCTTTATAAATGCTGCCGGCCCGGGAAGCCGGGCTTCCCTGCCGGATCGTTATTTCGTGTGCTAAGCTTACAAATTTTCAGTAAATTTTGAAAGTATTAACAAAAAAGAGTGGCCTTGTGTTGCGGTTCCTGGCACATCCATTCTTCCTACACCCATTTCATTTTTTCATGCCCTGCTTTTATCCATCCGTACAATGCCCTGGTTTGGCACACACGGCATCCATATATTTAATTGAGGCGATAATTAATTCGCGCTCATGTAACTATGAACAACAATAACTACTACCGCAATTTATGGAAAACGACACCTGAAACGATACGATTTGCCCTTTTCGCTGCATTTCAGCTTGCCTTGGCCTGGCAGCTCTGCTTTGGCCAGGGCATTCCGGAGCAGGAAAACCTGAAATTCATCCGGGTAAGTGATCAGGCGGGTTTGAAGGACAGAGCTTTTCTGGACATTTTCCAGGACAGCTACGGCTTTATATGGTTTGCCACCGACTACGGGTTTTTCCGCTTCGACGGCTATGAATATAGCCCCTATTACACCATGCCCGGAGATACGAACAGCATCAGTTCCAACAGCGCCGGGATCAGGGCGTTCCAGGAGGACGCCGACAGCAACCTATGGGTAGCTACGTATCAGGGCGGGCTGAACAAATTCATCAGGAGCAAGGAGCAATTCCAACGGGTGGGATTTTGCAAGGCGTTGGCCTCCAACAACATATCCTCCATTCTCAACGATGGCCAAGGCGGCCTGTGGGCCGGGACGATGAACAAGGGGCTATTGCATTACTGTCCCACCCGGCAGCCTGCCGTAAAGCGCGTTTACCCCGACGAACGCGTTATCGACTCCCTTCCTGCGATAAACACGGTCATAAGCCTGTGCCAGGATCAACAGGGGCGTCTGTGGATTGGCCAGGCTAACGGCCTGTGTGTTTATGGCCCCGGGAAAGGGCCGTTATACTATTTTCAACCCGGCACATCCCCGGAAAGCCTCGCCGGAGGTTATGTTACGGATATATACCAGGACAGAAGCGGGCGCATCTGGGTGGCCACCAACAAAGGGCTGAACCTCTGGCAGGAAGCCACACATACCTTTATACGGTATTTCCCCAATGAAGCTTCAGGGCTTGGAAGCCCACAGTTCAACTATATCTGGAAAACCTATGAAGACAGCCATGGAAACTTCTGGATAGGCACGAATGCAGGGCTGCTTCGGTTTAATGTAGATAGTAGCCGGTTCGAGTGCTTTGTTTATCGCCCGGCCGACCCTTATTCCATTTCTGGCGGCGCTGTACACGCTATCCTGGAAGACCGGGCCGGCAATATATGGTTTGGGGCCCATAATGGAGTGAGTATGCTGAACCCATCGACGAGGTTTTTCAACCCGAAGGAGTTCGCCAGCGTTCAGGCAGCACTGCCTTCCATAACGCAACCTCAAGGGGTTATTGCAATACTGGAGATCAGCGGTGCGTATTGGATCGCCACCCAGAAAGGCCTTTTTATTTGTAAAACCGGACTGCCCGTCCAGCAAGTATTGGCAGGCGATTTTTCGGCCTTGTATCAGGATAGCCAGGGGAAGGTATATGCCGGCACGGCAGGTGATGGATTTTACATGCTCGATGCCCAAAACCCCGCCGTATTTTCCCACATCGAAAGGGCCTTTCAAACGCCATACGATACAAGCAAGCTAGTTGGGTATCGGGTTTTCGATTTTGCAGAAGGCCACAAGGGGGATATCTGGATCGCCACAAACGGAGCCCTGAACCGCTTCAACCCTGATGACGGGATGATGTGGCAATACTATCACATTGACAGCCTACTCTGCTCCATATCCAATACTACAAACAAAGCCCTGGAACTCGACAAGCGGGGCAACCTATGGATCGCCTCAAATGAGGGCCTGAATATGCTGTCCAGGGCCGAGTTGGACAAACCCTTAGGCGCCAGCCTGAACTTTATCCATTTCCAATACGACGCGGGCAACTCCAACTCGATCAGCAACAACTGCGTATCTGCTATACATGAGGACAGCCAGGGGCGACTGTGGATAGGCACAGAAATCGGGCTTAACTGTTACGCCCCCGATCAAAATTGTTGGAAACGTTACTTCACCACCGACGGCCTTCCCGACAACCGGATTGCCGCCATCCTGGAAGACGACGGGGGTTATTTGTGGGTGGCAACCGCAAAAAATGGGTTATCCCGGTTCAGCCCTGCGGATGGGAGGTTTTACAATTTTACTGAAAAAGACGGGCTCAATTCCGAGCTATTCAATGAGAACGCCTGCCTGAAAACGAAGACAGGGCTGCTCGTATTTGCAGTCAAAAACGGATTGAATGCTTTCTGCCCAAAACAAATCGTGCCTTCTTCCAGGCAATATCCGCTTTACATAACCGGCTTTGAACTGTACAACGAACCGGCGCCGATCGGCGGCGAAGACGCCATACTTCAGCAGGCTGCTTATCAGACGAGAAGCATCACCCTGCCTTTCAGGCAAAAGGTTTTCTCCTTTAAAGTAGCTGCCCTAAACTACCTCAAGCCTGAAAAGCAACGCTACCGGTATAAACTGCAAAATTTCGATAAAGAATGGCGCGAACCGGGCGTCAGCCGGGAGATCACTTTTACCAACCTTTTTCCAGGGCGATATACGCTGATCGTTGAAAGCACGGATGCTGCCCAGGGCTGGGAGAACAGTTCACGGGTATTGCTCAGTATTCACATCCGGCACCCCTGGTGGTTGTGCTGGTGGGCCTTACTATTGTATTCTCTCGTGATCAGCAGCGGCATCTACGGCCTGCTGCTGTTTCGGGTGCGTCAGGCCCGGCAGCAGGCAGAAAACGAACACCTGCGCAAGCTGGATGAGGCCAAGAACAGGATGTACGCCTATATCGTACACCAGTTCAGAGAGCCGCTGGGTATCATCCTGGGCCTGGCCGGGCAGTTTTGGGGCAATGTCAGCAAAGGGCTGGAAAAGAACCTGGGCATCATTCAGGAAAACGGGTTATACCTTTCGAGCCTGGTAGGACAGATCCTCGACCTGTCGCATGTCAGGTCCGGGGCCATGCCCGTAAATATGGTGCAGGGAGATATTATTCTGTTCCTGAAGTACATCTTCGAATCATTCCATTCCTACGCCGAGGCAAAAGGGATAAACATGGCCTTTGCAGCGGAGCCGGCCCATTACGTGATAGACTACGACCCCGACAAACTGCGCAAGATCCTCTCCAACCTGCTGTCCAATGCCCTGAAATTCACGACTGTAAAAGGCAGGGTGGCCCTGGCGGTACGGGAGCTACAGACAGGAGAAGCCCCCATGCTTGAGATCGCGGTTAGCGACAATGGCATCGGCATCCCGGAAGGCCAGCTAAACCTGGTTTTCGAACCCTTCAGGCAGGCCGACAATATGCTCTCCCGCCAGGGCATCGGCTCCGGCATCGGGCTTGCGCTGGCCAGGGAGTTGGTTACCCTGCTGGGAGGCTCCATCCGGGTGCAAAGCGCACTGGGAAAAGGCACGCGCTTTATCGTTACCCTTCCTGTCAAAAGGGAAGCCACAACAGCAGAAAGCATCGATCGGGGCCTCATCATCCAGGCGGTAAAAAAGGGCGTCGGCCTTATTACCGGGCATAAGCCTGGCCCGGAAAGAGAACCTGTGCCGCAGCCCGCCGCTGGCCATAAGCCGCTGTTGCTGCTCATCGAAGACAACCCGAGTGTAAGTATATACCTGTCGCAGCACCTGCAAAAGGAATACCATCTACTCACTGCCACTGACGGAGCCCATGGCCTGGAGCTGGCTCAAAAGCAAACGCCAGACATTATCATTAGCGATGTTATGATGCCGGAAATGGATGGCTACGAGTTGTGCCGGCAGCTACGCAAGGACCCTGCCACCAGCCATATTCCGGCCATCCTGCTGACCGCCAGCGCCGGGCTGGATGCCAAGGTACAGGGCCTGCAGGCAGGAGCAGACGATTTCCTGTCCAAGCCCGTCCACCTGCGGGAGTTGTCCGTCCGCCTGGCCAACCTGCTCAGCCTGCGGAAGATATTGCAGGAGCGCTACCGTTCCCCTGAATTCTGGAAAAACAAAGTGGGCGCCGCCGCACCGACACCGCCGCCAAGCCGCCTATCAGCGGAAGACGAGTTCCTGCGGAAGCTGCAGGCCGTCATCGAAGCGAACATCGCCGACCCTAAGCTGGACATCAAGAAACTGCAGAAAAAAGCCGGCATGAGCTCCAGCAACATCCACCGAAAGCTAAAAGCCCTGACCGGCATGTACACCACGGAATTCGTCCGCTACATACGCCTCACGCGGGCCAGTGAGCTGCTGTGCGAGCACCCGCGGCGCAACGTGGCCGAAGTGTACGCCGAGGTGGGCTTCAGCAGCCAGTCGTATTTCACCCGGAAGTTCAGGGAGGTGTTTGGGTGTACGCCGAAAGAGTATCAGGAGCGGCGGTGAGGTTGACTGGGATTTTGGGGATTAATGGATTACCGGGATGGGACTGGGATTTTTGGGGATTAATGGATTACCGGGATGGGACTGGGATTTTTGGGGATTAATGGATTACCGGGATGGGGGCAACGGGGCGTTTAGGATTTATAGTATCTTTGAGTATCATTACTCGATTATGAAACGACAGGTACTCCTCCTCAGCAGCTCGCGGCCGAACCGTCAGGCCGTGTATTTTTCTCATGCCAGGGGCGCAATAGAGAACATCCTCAAAGGTGTGCACCGGTTATTATTCATACCCTATGCCGCACCCGGCGGCGCCACTTATTCGGCCTATACTGGCAGCATCCGCGAAGCCTTTGCCGGTGTAGGGTTGCCCCAGCAGGTTGAAGGGATAGAGGCATACAAAGACCCTGTGATGGCCATCCGCGAGGCCGAGGCTGTTTTCATAGGCGGCGGGAACACATTTTTACTGCTCAAAACCCTCTACGATGCGGAGCTGCTTACGCCCCTTCGCCAGCGCGTCGCGGAAGGTATGCCCTATATCGGCAGCAGCGCCGGCAGCAACGTCGCGGGCCTGACGATCAACACTTCCAACGATATGGCCATCGTGCATCCCCCTTCGTTCGACGCCCTTGGCATCCTTCCCTTTAACATCAACCCGCACTATCCGCTGGAAGAAAGCCAGTTGCACAGTGGCGAGAGCCGCGCCGAGCGCATCCGGGAGTTCCATTCACTGCCCCAGAACAGGCAAGCCGTGCTCGCCCTCTACGAGAGGAGCATGCTGCACCTGGAAGGCCATAAAATGCGCCTATTGGGCAGTACGCCGGCAGGGCAGCCGGCAGCCTGGCTGTTCCGGCAGGGCGAGCGGGAGCCTGTTGCTTATGCGAGTGGGGCGGAGTTGAGCGGGCTGATGGAGGGGTGAGCTTGTTTGAAGGCCAGCCGATCAACACAGGTTTTGCATTGGATTGGAGAATGCAAGGGAACAGCTATAGTTATTACCGTGTAACAGGCACGCGTTTGATGCATTTCTCGGGCACAGTTGTGATTTGTCCCCCTGGATCAA
>JACJYE010000001.1:487500-998232 GCA_020636255.1 Lewinellaceae bacterium | reverse complement strand
GGAGGGCAAGCCCGGTCACTTCATGGCGATTGTGGTTATTGGGCCCATCGTCTTTATCAAACATTATACTCACGATTCGCAATTGTGATAACCTGATGTTCGGATTGGCCTCGCGCGGTGCTAGTACCCTTTGAATATCTTCCAGATAAAAGAAAGAATGGCCTGGCGCAATGAATCCCTCGCCGTTATCAATACTTCCATTTCTCAAAGTAAGGTCGGAAATTTTCGCAAAACCCATAACGCCGTATTTTTACCAGTTAAACAATAAATTCCCCTGAAAATACCTCCCTACCCCAAAACCCCACACCCCCATCTAACGAACGCCCCATATCCCCGCACGAAAGGCCACTTTGGCCGAACGAAGCGTTTCTCAGAGCTGGGCCAGCCTTTCCATCAGTTCCTCGCGGTAGGGGCGTGCTACGCTCACCTGGGCGCCGCCTTCCATCTCCAGGTAGCTGTCGCCCTTGACGAACTTCTGGACGTAGTAGAGGTTGACGATGTGCGCCCGGTGCACTTTCATGAACTGCCGGTAGCGCTCAAACTGCGACGCGTACTCGCCGATATTGATCGCCGCCAGTATCTTATCCGGGTTGCCGTTCATGTGAAACCAGGTGCAGTTCTGCTCGGCCTGTAGCCAGATGATATCCTTTACCTGTTTGTAAAAAATGCCTTTGAGGGTGGAAATGGCAATGAACGTAGGGAGCTTTTTCTCCTCGAAGTTGCGCAGCGTTTCCAGCAGGATCTCGATCTGGCCGCGCGAGATCTTTTCCTTTACCTTCTTTTCGGCCTTTTGCAATGCAATGGCCAGGTCTTCCCCGGAGATCGGTTTGAGCAGATAGTCGAGCGCTCCGAATTTGATCGCCGTAAGGGCGTAGTCGTTGTAGGCCGTCACAAAAATGGCCTGGAAGCTGTAGTCATCCAAACGTTCCAGCAGGTCGAAGCCCTTGCCGTCGGGCATTTCTATATCGAGGAAAACGACTTCCGGCGTATACCGGCTGAGGAGCTGATACCCTTCTTCTACACTGCTGCCGGTAGCGACGACCTCAACTTCGGGATGGTGTTTTTTAAGCAATTCCTGTAACACCACTTTGCTCTGAGGCTCGTCATCAATAATGATGGTTTTCATCGTTCATGTGTTTGGTGTTGCAATGGCTCTTGCTAATGTACATATTATCCATTGTTTTTCAGAACGTTCCAGAATATGATTTACAAAAAAATATCATATTCAAAATATTATAACACGTCATGCGCCAGTTGGCCGTCTCTATGATCTAACAGCAGAAATGACAATCGTCATCCGTTTTCCGGTGGAAAGCGAGCATATTCGCTACTTTAGTAGTGTTCAAAAAATAGTATGCTAAATATCTGCCCATGTCCAACTTCACCTTTTCCAATGCCGACATTGCCGGGCTCGAAACGAAGGCGCAGTTGCTGGCTTACCTGAGCCAGAAAGGCGTCAACATCCAGAAGCCGCTTGAGCGGGCTTTTTACAAGCAGGAAATGGAAAAACTGCAGATCGAACTGCTCAAGCTGCAAAACTGGATACTGAAGCACAACATGCGGGTGGCGGTAATATTCGAAGGGCGCGACGCTGCCGGCAAGGGCGGCGCCATACGCCGGTTCAGGCGTTACCTCAACCCCCGCTCGGCACGGGTGGTGGCCCTGGGCAAACCTTCCGACATCGAAAAAGGGCAGTGGTACTTCCGCCGCCACGTCAAGGAGATGCCCAACCCCGGCGAGATCGTTTTCTTCGACCGCAGCTGGTACAACCGCGCCGTCGTGGAGCCCGTCATGGGTTTTTGCAGTCAGCGGGAGTACCAGTTGTTCATCCAGCAGGTGCCCGAGTTCGAACACATGCTGTACGAAGACGGGGTCAGGCTGGTAAAGTTCTGGTTCTCCATCTCCAGGGAAGAACAGGAAAGGCGCTTCATATCCCGCGAGATCAACCCCTTGAAGCAGTGGAAGATCAGCCCGGTGGATGTCAAATCCCGGGGGTTGTGGAAGGAATACTCGCATCACATCCGGGAGATGTTTATCCGGACGCATACCGACTACAGCCCCTGGATCATCATCAAGACCGACAACAAGCTCGAGGCCCGGCTGGAAAGCCTGCGGTACCTGCTTTCCCTTTTCGACTATGAGGGCAAGGAGGAAGCGGCTACTATCCTGTACCCCGACCCCAATGTCGTGCACCGCTTCTACCGGTCGATCATCCTGTAGGGATGAACATTTTTTATCCTAAGAGATCTTTTAAACGACACATCCCATGTTTAGCAAAAGCGATTTGAAACTACTGAGCTCTTCCAAAGGCCTGGAATACCTGCTGACGTCGGAAAGGCCGGATTTCCGGGAGGCTGTCGATCAGATCAAATACGAGCAGAAGCTGGAACTGCTGCAGGCCGAGCTCATTAAGGCACAGAACTGGGTAGTAGAACAGGAAGAACGGGTCATCATCATCTTCGAAGGGCGGGAGTTCGCCGGCAAAGGCGATGCCATCCGCGCCTGCGTCGACCACCTGAACCCGCGCTCGATGAAGCTGGTGGCCTTGCAGAAACCCACGCCCAAACAGCGCGGGCAATGGTATTTCAAGCGCTACGTCGAGCAGATCCCCGAAAGGGGAGAGATGGCCTTTTTCGACCGCAGCTGGTATAACCGCGCCATCGTGGAGCCTGTCAACGGCTTCTGCACTCCGGAAGAATACGAGCGCTTCATGAACGAGGCCAACCACTTCGAAAGCATGCTCATTGGCGACGGCATCCGGCTGATCAAGTTTTACCTGTCCATCAACCAGGAAGAGCAGCGCCGGCGCATCGAGAGCGTGCGCGAAGACCCTCTGCGCCGCTGGGAGCTCACGCCCGTCGACCTGCGCGCGGTGGAGCTATGGGAGGAATACACCCATTACAAAAACGAAATGTTCCGCCGGACGGACGGCGAGCGCAACCCCTGGATACGGGTCAGGGCGAATGACAAACGCAGGGCTCACCTGGAGATCATCAAGGCGATCCTGGAACGGCTGCCGTATCAAATGAATGATTAGTCCAGCACCTTCCTCAACAACTGCGCATTCACCGCCACGATCACCGTACTCAAACTCATCAGCACGGCTCCCACTGCAGGGCTCAGTACAAAGCCTGCGAAATAAAGCGCTCCCATCGCCAGCGGAATGGCAACGACGTTGTAAGCGGTTGCCCAGGCCAGGTTCTGGATCATCTTCCGGTAGGTTGCCTTGCCGAAAAGGATCAGCTTGGCAATATCTTTTGGATTGCTGTTTACCAGGATGATATCAGCGGTTTCAGCGGCTACATCGGTGCCGCTGCCCACTGCGATGCCTACGTCGGCCTGCGCCAGTGCGGGTGCGTCATTTACGCCGTCGCCAGTCATGGCGACAAACTCGCCCCGGGCTTGTAGTTTTTTCACGATCTCTACCTTCTCATGCGGCAGTATCTCGGCGTAGTAGCCGTCGAGCCCCAGTTCTTCGCTGACGGCTTTGGCTACCCGTTCGTTGTCGCCGGTGGCCATGAATACTTTGATCTGGTTATTCCTGAACGTTTTAATGGCCTCGGACGATTCGGGGCGAACCGCATCGGCCAGGGCAATGAAGCCTGCCGGTTTTTCATCGATCAGCACAAAAACCACGGTCTCTGCTTTACTGCCGAAGGCGTTCTCCGAAACCTCTATTTTTTCTTCCCGCAAATAACCGGGGCTAACTACTTTGATGTTTTTCCCTTTCACCTTTGCCTGGACACCTTTGCCAGTTATGGCTTGAAAGTTTTCAGCGGGAGGTAATTCAATGCCCAGGCTTTTGATCTTTTGGACAATACCCACGGCAATAGGGTGTTCAGATTCTCGTTCCAAAGCGCCGGCCAGCCCAAGCATCTCGTCCTTGTCCAGCCCTTCCTGCAGGCTTTCATAGCGAGCCACTCCAAATTCGCCTTTGGTCAGGGTGCCGGTTTTGTCAAAAACCAGGGCCGTGATCTTCCGGGACTGCTCGAATGCCGTCCGGTTGCGGATGAGCAAACCGTTCCGGGCTGAAACGGAGGTGGAAATGGCCACGACTAATGGGATAGCCAGGCCAAGAGCATGCGGGCAGGAGATGACCATTACCGTCACCATGCGCTCCAGGGCATACACAAAATCGTGGCCCAGCGCCAGCCAGATGAAAAGGGCGGCGACACCCGCTGTCAGGGCTATGTACGTCAGCCACTTAGCGGCCCGGTTGGAGAGGTTCTGCATCTTCGACTTGGTTTGCTGCGCCTCCTGCACCATGGTGATGACCTTGTTGAGGTAGCTGTCCTTTCCCGTGTGTTCCACTTTCACTTTCAGGGAGCCATTGCCGTTAAGGCTGCCGCCGATGACCTTCTGATCCAGGGCCTTTTTCACCGGCGTTGACTCTCCCGTCAGCATGGATTCGTTGAGGTAACTTTCCCCTTCGATGACGATGCCGTCGGCAGGCACCTTCTCGCCGGGTTTGACCAGAATGGTATCGCCTGCATTTAAGTCTTCCAGGCTGATATCCACCACATCCGCTCCTTCTACCCGGTGGGCTTCGGCCGGCATCATACTGACGAGCAGTTCCAGGGCCTTTGAAGCTCCGAGCACCGATCTCATTTCTATCCAGTGCCCCAGCAGCATAATGACGATCAGGGTGGCCAGTTCCCAGTAAAAGCTTTTCCCCGGCAGGCCGAAAGTAGTGGCTGCAGAATAAAAAAAGGCTACAGAGATAGCCATCGCGATGAGGGCCATCATGCCCGGCGACCTGTCTTTTAACTCATCAAATAAGCCTCTGAGGAAAGGCCAGCCGCCATAGAAATAGACGATACAGGACAAGGCGAAGAGCACGTATCGGCTGCCCGTGAATTGCCAGTTCATGCCCAGCCACTGCTGTATCATGGGCGATAACAAAACGATGGGAAGAGAAAGTGCCAGCGATATCCAGAACCGCTTCCGGAAATCGGCGATCATCATGCGGTGGTGATCGTGGTGGCCCTCGTGCTTCTTGTCGGCGCCATGGTGGGTATTGTTCTCGTGGTGATGGTGGTTCTTTTTCATCGTTGTATAGTTTCCGTTACCGACCCACATTTCAGCATCTTATCCCCGAAATAGGGGTTCCGGATCTCTTTGTCGAGGCTCAGCCAGTCGGCGCCTTCGAAGTCGTCGGCCATGGGGCAGTGCTGCACGTAGAAGGTTTCTTCAAAGGGCCCGAAGGCTTTGGCGAGAGCTACCATCTGGCCCGATAGGGGTTTGAAATGCATCCGGGCTTCTTCCACGTCTTTGGCCGCACCCAGTTTTTCCAGCGCGTCAACAGCGGCGCTACTGTAATGCATCCAATGCTCATGTGCTTCCCCGGTGAACAGGCTCATTGGGGTTTGTCCGAATGCATTTGTTAAATCGGCGGCCTTCCGGGTGGCAGTGGAGCGTTCATCCTTTACGAGTGCATCTTTCAGGGAGAAATAGATGTCGAACAGTTTCTTTACCGCTGCTCTGGCTTCCGGGCTTATGAGCAGCGGGCTGGCCGGCACGGCCGCTTCATGCGGGTGGCCGGTTGCGGGCATTCCGGCCTGCTGCACGTTCCGGTTCATCATACTCGCCATATTGTTGAGCTGGGCGGCGGCATCTATGACGAAAGCACCGTTGACGACGACCCGCTCGCCTGCTTCCAACCCTTCTTTGATCAGGTACTCACTGCCGGCCACATCATCCAGTGTCACTTCCCGGAACTCATAAGAGGGGACAGTGGCCCCTGGCACTTCCACATATACCACCGAACGCGGCCCCGTCCACAACACGGCTGTTTTGGGAACGGACAGGCTGCTTTTATCCGTGCCCACCCTGGACTTTATGGCGCCTCTGATGAACATTTCAGGCTTCAGCACCCCCCCGGGGTTAGCCACCTCCGCCCGCAGCGAAGCAATTCTCGACCGGGGGTCGATAACCGGGCCGATAAAGGAGATACGAGCGCTGAAGGTGCGCCCGGGGATGGCGGGCACCGTATAGGAAACGACATCGCCAACCCGCACTTCAGCGAGGTCCTCCTCGTAAGCATCGAACAGCAACCACACCTGGCCCAGGCTGGCAATATCGAATAATACGCCGCCTTCCCTGAGGTAATCCCCCACGGATACCCTGCGTTTGAGCACCACCCCGCTCTGGTCGGCATATACGGTGATATTGGTTTTAACCTCCCTGGAGTTTTCTATCTCCGCTATGGTAGTCTCGGATATCTTCCAGTTGCGCAGTTTGTTCCGGGTGGCTTCCAGTAATTGTGGTTGCGTTTCCTTCCACTTAAGGGCTTCAATAAGCTCCCGCTGGGCGCTTACCAGTTCGGGAGAATAGATGGTAGCCAGTTTCTGCCCTTTCCGCACCGCTTCGCCGGTAAAGGTGACGAAAAGCTGTTCGATCCGGCCGGGGACGTGGGCCACCTGACTGGCAACCAAGCGTTCGTCCGTTTGGACTTTCCCGGCAAGAAAGATATCCTTCGTAGTGCTGCCATTGGCAGTACCCACGGCAACCGTTTGAATGCTGGCCAATTTCACGGCCTCCGGCGTCATTTCCATGACCAGTGGGTTATCTGATGAAGAGGCTTCACTGAGCGGAATGAGATCCATGCCGCAGATCGGGCATTTTCCTGGTTCGTTCTGCCTGATCTGGGGGTGCATGGAACAGGTCCAGATCTCATTGGGTTCTGCAGTGCCTGCCTGATGGGTTTCCAGTCCGCCGTGCCTTGCTTCATTGCCTCCGAATATCAGATAGCCCGCCCCCAGGCTGATGAGGGCCGTTATGATGATGACGAGAAGGATCTTCCAGTTATTCATGATGTTGTTTTTCAGGTTAAGGGATATATCTTTCGATCTCGGCCTGCGCCACCTGGGTTTTCACCACTGCAGAGAGCGCCATCAGGCCGTATTGAATGAGCTGGCCCTCCAATTGGAGCAGGTCAGTAAAACCGGCCCCTTCGTTGCTGTAGGCAACGAGCAGCAGTTCGATAGCAGACCTGGTAGTCGCTTTCTGTTCCTGGGAAAGCCGGTATCTGAGCTTACCGTCCTCAAGGTCGGCATAGGCCTTTTCGATAGCGCTTCGGAATTGCAGGAAAAGATCCTGTTTACGCGTTTCGAGGGCCTGTATCTTTAACCTTTCCTCCTGCTCTTTAGCCCGGTATTTTTCGCGATAGACGGGAATGCGAACCCCTATTCTTGGTGAGAGGATATCTCTGCCGTTATGCACAGGCTCGGCATCAGAGCGTTTCCCAACGGCGATATAATCCAGGCCAACGCCAAAGGAAGGTTTTCCATCCAGCGCGTTCAGTTCGATGGACCGCTGAGCGGCCTCCTGTTGCAGGGCGAACATGCGTATCATCGGATGCCCCTCCCGGATGTCTTTGAGCAGGGTTGGCCGCTCATAGGGTGGATCCGCCAGCAGCAGGGTATCCGTAATGTACACGGGCGTCTGTTCTGGCCGGTTGAGCAGCTGGTTGATCACAGCCAGGGGCTTTTTTTTCTGGTTTTCCAAAAGGTTCAACTCCTCTTCAAGGCCACGGATCTGGATCTGTATCCGGAGCACGTCGGCCAGGTTGGCCTTGCCGGCTTCCACCTTTGTAGTGGCAATGGATTCGAGCGTCCTGAAAATGTCGATGCTCCCATGCAGGATCTGCTGGCGTTCATCCAGTTCATAAAGCTGAAAATAGGCTTGTTTGGCCTGGTAATGGAGGTTAAGCCTGGAGGCCGCGATCTTCTCGTACTGCGCTTTTGCCATCGCCAGCACTACATCTTCTCGGGCGTCCAGGGTTCCTTTCCATGGCAACATCTGGGTGGCGCTCAGCCGCACCCACTGCGGGCCCAGGCGGGTTTCCACCGGTAGAGGGAACACCCCCAGGCCTACTTCGGGTTCCGGTAGCTGGCTTACCTGCGGCGCCTTTTCCAGTGCAGCGAGGTATTCCTGATAAAGCGCCTTCAGTTCCAGGTTGGCGCTGTCGGCGGCCGCCAGTAGCTTTTCCAGAGGCTGAGCGCTCATTTCCTGCCAGGAAACGAGAAGCAGCAGGGCCAGCCCGACTATTATTTTATGCTGATACTTCATCGGTTGCTTCATTTTTATTTCCAAACCAATTGTTCCATTTCAGCTGCCCTTCTTTCCAGATGCTGTAAAGCACGGGAACGGTAAACATGGTAAGCAGCTGAAGGCACATCCCTCCAAAAGAAGGTATGGCCATAGGCACCATCACATCGGCGCCCCGTCCGGTGGAAGTAAGCACTGGCAGCAGGGCCAGGATGGTGGTAGCGGCCGTCATCGTTGCCGGGCGCACCCGGCGCAGGCCGCCTTCCACTATTGCCTGCCGGATGCCATCAACAGTAGTGGGCTCGTTTTCTTTAAAGCGGTCTCGTATAAAAGTCGCTACCAAAACCCCGTCATCGGTCGCTATTCCGAACAACGCGAGAAAGCCTACCCAGACAGCCACGCTCAGGTTGATGGGGTGCATCTGAAACAGATCCCGCATATTGGCGCCGAACAGTTCGAAATTCATAAACCAGGGCTGGCCATAGAGCCAGATCATTATAAAGCCACCGGAGAAGGCGATGAACACCCCTGTGAAAACCATTGTCGTTACAGCTACTGACCGGAACTCAAAGTATAGGATCAGGAAAATTATCCCCAGAGCTATCGGCAATACAATACCGAGGCGCTTACTGGCCCTGGCCTGCTGTTCGTAAGTGCCGGCAAAACGGTAGCTGACGCCAGGAGGCGCCACCAGTTCGCCACTGCCGATCTTTTCTTCCAGATACTTTTGTGCATTGTTCACAACCGTAACTTCGGCCTGGGCCGGGTCGCGGTCAAAAAGGACGTATCCCACCAGGAAGCTGTCTTCGCTTTTGATGGACTGAGGCCCCTGCCGGTATTGGATATTTACCAGCTCGCCAAGGGGGATCTGGCCGCCGGTTTTGGTTGGCAACAGTATGCGTTTCACAATTTCCGGGTCGCTGCGCAATTCCCTGGGAT
The DNA here is from genome assembly GCA_020636255.1 of Lewinellaceae bacterium. Lineage (GTDB taxonomy): Bacteria > Bacteroidota > Bacteroidia > Chitinophagales > Saprospiraceae > JACJYE01. Next base: position 989,244 of record JACJYE010000001.1, on the reverse strand, counting down.
AGCGGATGCGGACGGGGAAGCGCTCGCGCCCTTCCACCGTCGTTGTCATGGCCATGCCCCCTACTGCTGCCTGGATGTACTTTTGCACCTGTTCGACCGACAGGCCGTGCCGGGCGATGGCCTTCCGGTCGATGGCAAACTCCAGATAGGGCTTGCCGACAATTCGGTCAGCAAATACCGCTGAAGCTTTTACCCCGTCCACCTGTTTGAGGTGTTTTTCGAGTTGTAGGCCAAACTCCTCGATCGTTTTCAGGTTCGGCCCTTTCACTTTAATGCCCATCGGCGCGCGCATGCCCGTCTGCAGCATCACCAGGCGGGTCTCAATGGGTTGCAGTTTGGGTGCAGAGGTGACGCCCGGCAACCTGGCAGCCGCCACGATCTCCTGCCAGATATCATCGGGGCTCCTGATGTGATCGCGCCATTGGCGATAGTATTTACCGTTGGGGCTCTCAATAAGCGCTCCGTTTTCGTCCCTGATGTACTGCCCTTTCTCATCTACTTTATATCTGAGGCGATGGCCGTCTGCATCAATTTTATATTCCGGCTTATAAAGGATGATATTTTCAAACATGGAAACCGGAGCGGGGTCGAGGGCGCTTTCTGCCCTGCCCATTTTACCTACTACCGATTCCACTTCCGGAATCGCGGTAACAGCCATATCAAGCGCCCGCAGGTAGTTCGTATTCTGCTGCATTCCGGTATATGGCATAGAGGTGGGCATGAGTAAAAAGGACCCTTCGTTGAGGGAGGGCATAAACTCCTGCCCGGTGTTTTTTAGAATGGCAACCCCCCATATCACAAGGCCGGTGACCGAAAGCAGGAACAGCCAGCGAAAGCGCATAAAAAAACGCAGTACCTGCTCGTAGAAACGAATGAGTGTGAAAAACACCAGCATCAGCAGCGTAATGATACCGCCGACGAAAATAAAATTCGTCAGAACGCTCACATTGGCCCCCAGCGGCATCCAGGCGCGGGCGAGGAAAAAAGCCACCAGCCCGGCATAAAGAATGTTTTTTCCCCAGGTGTAAACAGCAGTAGCCTGTCCTGAGAGATTATCGCTGGCCCAGATCCCTGCCAGTTCAAGCAGGGATACGAAAATGACGATCATTCCGAACCATAAATTGAACATCGCCGCAACGAGGGCCCCGCCCGCCAGAAGCACCAGATTGGAAAGATACCGCCAGCGGCTTCTCTTGGGTTGTATGGAAAACAGGCTATGTGCCAGAGGGGGTAATATCGTAATGGCCACAACAATAGAGGCCAGAAGCGCAAAGGTTTTGGTAAAGGCCAGCGGGCGGAACAACTTGCCCTCTGCCGACTCCATCGCGAATACCGGCAGGAAGCTCACTATGGTGGTAGAAACAGCAGTGATCACTGCCGATGCCACCTCAACCGTGGCTTCATAAATAGTCGTCATCAGCGATTTCCCCGGTGGCGCTTCTTTTATGTTCTTTACCATGCTTTCCGTCAGCACGATCCCCATGTCTACCATAGTGCCAATGGCAATGGCAATCCCGGAAAGGGAAACAATATTGGCATCGATGCCGAACTGCCGCATGGCAATAAAACACATGAGCACAGCGACCGGCAGCGCACCGGAGACCAGGAGAGATGACTTCAGGTTGAACAGCATCAGGATAACCACGATCACCGTGATGAGCACCTCCAGGGAGAGGGCCTCTTCCAGGGTGCCGATCGTCTCCTGGATCAGCTGGGTTCGGTCGTAAAAGGGAATGATCTTAACCCGGGAAACGGTGCCGTCCTCCAGGGTTTTGGTTGGAAGCCCGGGCTCGATCTCCGCGATCCTGGCCTTCACATTTTTTATCACCTGCATGGGGTTGGAGCCGTAACGGGCCACCACTACCCCGCCTACTGCTTCAGCCCCCGATTTATCCAGCGCGCCTCGCCTGGCGGCCGGCCCGATATTTACCCGGGCAATGTCCTTGATATAAATGGGGACATTGTCATTTACTGCCACCACCGTGTATTCTATGTCCTCTATATTCTGAATATACCCCAGCCCCCGCACGAAATATTCCGCCAGGTTGATTTCCATGGTTTGCGCGCCAATATCAATATTGCTTCCTTTAACTGCCGCCATCACCTGCTCCAGCGTGATGTGGTTGGCTTTCATGGCATCGGGATCGACATCGACCTGGTACTCCTTGACAAACCCGCCAACGGAGGCCACTTCCGATACGCCCTCAGCGGAGGACAAGCCGTAGCGCACAAAAAAATCCTGAATGGTGCGCAGTTCATGCGGGTCCCACCCACCGGTAGGTTTACCTTCAGCGTCCCGGCCCTCTAATGTATACCAGTAGATCTGGCCCAGCGCGGTGGCATCAGGCCCGAGGGATGGCTGAACTCCCTCGGGCAGCAAGTTGGCGGGTAGAGAATTCAATTTCTCCAGGATGCGGGAGCGGCTCCAGTAAAAATCAATGTTATCCTGAAAGATGATATAAATGGTGGAGAACCCAAACATGGAGTTACTCCTGACCGTCTTCACGCCAGGTATGCCCAGTAAGGCCGAAGTAAGCGGATAAGTGACCTGATCTTCCACATCCTGAGGGGAGCGCCCCATCCATCGGGTGAAGACGATCTGCTGGTTCTCGCCGATATCGGGAATGGCATCTACGGCGACGGGGGCACGAGGCAGCCAGTTTACATTGAGGCCAAATGGCGCATTGACAATACCCCATCCTGCAAAAAACAGGAGCAATATCCAGGCGACCAGCTTATTTTCCAGAAAGAATCGAATAACTGCGTTGAGCATAAGCCATAATCAGTTTTGTCTGAGAGCTTGTTTGGAGGCCCTCTTTGAGCGTTCAACAACTACTCCAGCCTCTGCGGTGCAGCACCGAGAGGCAACAAAAAACTGATTATGGCCTATAAGCGAAAGACCTGCAACAACACGATCAGGCCGTTGAGGACAATGGGCGGTTTGTATGTTAAATAGTGGAGCGTATGGGATTCAACGGCAGGCAGTTTGATATTGAACGCCACAAAAAAAGCAGGCAAAAAAAGCTGAATGTCTTTGATGCCGCCAATTCCAAAGGATTGAGCTAACTGCTCTTCATCACTTTTAAAATACTCCGTGCGGTCATCACAACAGCCTTTCTTTTTGAAGCTGGCCTGATGATCCTTGTGCATTGGGCACGCCCGAACCGCTTTTTCCCCATGGCAGGCCTCCGCCTTCACGAAGAGTGCTGCGCTCTTCCGCTCGTCCCGGCAGTAGTGCTCGTTGACCACTACGCCCGTCGAGCTGACGAACATCAGGAAAGAAAGGGCGATATGGAGCATTCTGAGCAGCAAGGGATCGCTTTTTACAAAAGTACAAATTATTCAGTAGGAAAGTTTTATACAAAGAAGGGAAACCCGTTATTGTGGAACTGATCAATTTTAAAATAAATCGTAACTATTCAGCATGCAGCCTAAAATGCTCCTGAAGCAAAATTTTGTAGGATTTTTCTTGTCTAACCCCTTCTCATTCCCCTTGAAAGGGGAAGGGCGGATTACAAAATTTTGCTTTAGGCCGTAAATCCCCATGATGCTGAATAGTTACAATAAATCCGACATTATGCAAACCAAGCACGCTGTTCACCCTGAGGATGTAAAACGCTATGATACGGACAGGCTGAGGAAGGAATTCCATAGCGGCAACCTCATGGTGAATGACGCTATCGAATTGGTGTATACGCACTACGACCGCTTTATCTACGGCGGCATCTGCCCGGCCCGGGAAAAGCTGAAACTCCCTACCTACGACGAGCTGAAGTCAGGCTATTTCCTGGAAAGAAGGGAACTCGGCATCATCAACGTCGGCGGAAAGGGAAAAATCACCATAGACGGCGAAGCCTTCGAACTCGATGAACTCGACGTCCTGTACGTAGGCAAAGGCAAAAAAGAGCTGGTCTTCGAAAGCTCCAGCGCCGGCCAGCCGGCAAAATTTTACATCAATTCCTGCCCTGCACATAAGGAATACCCTACCGTAAAAGCTACCCGCCACGAGGCCAACAAAGTGGAGCTGGGCTCCAAAGAGACCTGCAACGAACGCACCATCTACCAGTTCATCCACGAAACCGGCATACAGAGCTGCCAGCTGGTGATGGGCTATACGGAGCTGGCGGTAGGTAGCATCTGGAATACTTTCCCACCCCATACCCACGAAAGGAGGATGGAGGTGTACTTTTATTTCGCCCTGCCTGAAGGCCAGGCCCTCATGCACTTCATGGGGCAGCCGCAGGAAACGCGCCATATCGCCATCCGCAACGAAGAGGCCGTCGTTTCCCCGCCCTGGTCGATCCACGCAGGAGCAGGCACCAGCAGCTACAAATTCGTGTGGGGCATGGCTGGTGAGAACAAGGCCTTTACCGATATGGACGGCGTGTCGCTGAAAGACATCCTGTAACCGCCGCTAAACAAGCTGACATGATACTGGACCAATTCAAACTCGACGGCAAAACCGCCCTGGTCACCGGGTGCAAGCGCGGCATAGGCCTCGCTATGGCCGAAGCCCTCGCCGAAGCAGGCGCCGACATCATAGGCGTGTCCGCCACCCTGGAGCTTCAGGGCTCCGAAGCGGAAAAAGCCGTCACCGCCCTCGGCAGGCGGTTCAAAGCCTATCAATGCGATTTCGGGGACAGGAAATCGCTCTATGATTTCATCGCCCGGCTGAAAGCCGGGCACCCCACACCCGACATCCTGGTGAACAACGCCGGCACCATTCTGCGCAAACCCGCCGCCGAGCACCCGGACGAGTACTGGGACAAGGTCGTGGAGGTGAACCAGAACGCGCAGTTTATCCTGAGCCGGGAGATCGGCAGAGATATGGTGGCCAGAGGCAGCGGCAAGGTCATCTTCACCGCTTCCCTGCTCACCTTTCAGGGTGGTATTAACGTACCGGGATACGCCGCCTCCAAAGGGGCTATCGGGCAGCTCACCATGGCCCTCTCCAACGAATGGGCCGGCAAAGGTGTGCAGGTCAACGCCATTGCGCCAGGTTACATTTCTACCGACAATACCGAAGCGCTGCGCAACGACCCGGTTCGCAGCAAGTCGATACTCGACAGAATACCCGCCGGCCGATGGGGCGAACCGGCAGATTTCAAAGGCCCTGTCGTGTTCCTGGCCTCTCCGGCATCCGATTATATGACGGGCGCCGTCGTGGTGGTCGACGGCGGCTGGATGGGCAGGTAAGGCCGGCACAAATATTTTCCGGTGCTCCGGAAACTAATACCTCAACCTATGAAAGTCCATGCTTTCTGGCTGCTGCTGCCTTTAGCAGGGGCGCTATCCTGTTCATCGGCCGGCGGCCCTGTAGCCGTATCCAGCCCCGATAGTAAGATCAACGTGCACATCGAAGCCGGTGAGGGCGGCGCACCGCGGTATTCCATCTACTACGAAGATTCCCTCGTCCTGGAGCCTTCCGCCCTGGGCCTGACGGTAGACAGCACCAGCTTAGCGACAGGCCTGGAACTGGCATCTGCCGGAAAGGTGGAGCAGGTTTCCGATCAATATACCCTGCTGAGCGGCAAACGCGCGGCCTGCAGCTATCAGGCAAACCGGCGGGTGATGCGTTTTAAGGAAAAGAACGGGATAAGGCTGAGCGTCGTTTTCCAGGTTTCCAACGACGGCGTCGCTTTCCGGTATGTCGTCGAAGGAGAGGGCGGCCGTATCCGTAGCATACCTTCGGAAAGCACCACTTTCAACTTTCCGGCCTATGCTAAGGCCTGGCTGCACCCGCACGCGGTAGCCCAGTCGGGTTGGGAACATACCCAGCCTTCCTATGAGGAGTATTACAGTATAGATATCGATGCAGGCACTCCCTCGCCCCTCGGCCAGGGGTGGTCGTTCCCCGCTCTGTTCCGTTGTGGCGGGCACTGGCTGCTGGTTTCCGAAGCGGATGTGGGCCGCCAGTACTGCGGTTCGCACCTGGGACACCTTTCTCCCGAAGGGGAATATGCCATAGCCTTCCCCCAGGCGCCGGAACGCATGGGCCCCGACGCGCCCCTGTACCCCGAATCGGCGCTGCCTATCCGCTCTCCCTGGCGTTTCATCACCATCGGAAAATCGCTCGGCGCCATCGTGGAATCCACCCTGACGTCCGATCTGAGTACGCCTGCGAAGATCCCGGATGCCTCCTTCGTAAAACCCGGGAAAGCCGCCTGGAGCTGGGTGTTGCTCAAGGACGACTCTACCGTCTTTCAGGTGCAGAAACGCTTCATCGACTACGCCGCGGACATGCACTGGGAATATTGCCTGATCGACGCGTACTGGGATACCCAGATCGGTTACGACAAGATCAGGGAACTGTCCGGCCATGCGCAAAGCAAAGGGGTGGGCCTGCTGCTGTGGTACAATTCCAACGGCAACTGGAATACGGCGCCCCTGACGCCGAAACACCGGGTAACGGACCCCGCCATCAGAAAAGAAGAGTTCGCCAGGGTTAAAGAAATGGGCATTAAAGGCCTGAAGATCGACTTCTTCGGCGGGGACGGCCAGTCTTTTATGAACTACTACCAGGGCCTGATAGAAGATGCGGCAGCCTTTGGGCTTATGGTCAACTTCCATGGCGCTACTATCCCCCGGGGCTGGGAACGCACCTACCCCAACCTGGTATCCATGGAATCGGTCCGGGGTTTCGAGTTTATGACCTTTGAGCAGGCCAACGCCAACCAGGCGCCCACGCACAACACCGTCTTGCCCTTTACCAGAAATGCCGTCGGCCCCATGGATTTTACCCCCGTATGCTTTTCGGAGATCCCCAATATCAAGCGCGTAACCACCAATGGTTTTGAGCTGGCGCTTTCCGTTCTGTTCCAATCGGGCATACAGCACTATGCCGAAATACCGGAGGGCATGGCCCGGCAGCCGGATTACGTCGTAGCATTTTTGCGCAACCTGCCCTCCCGATGGGAGGATATCAAATTCCTGGAAGGCTATCCCGGCAAATATGCCGTCCTGGCGCGCAAGGGCCAGGGGCGCTGGTATGTCGCTGGCATTAACGGCGAGGAAACCATAAAAAATGTCACCCTCCGCCTGTCGGGGCTCGGAAGCTCAGGCAGCGGCACGCTGATCACCGACGGTGAAACACCGCGGGAATTTTCAACCAAAAACGTCGATGGTGGGCCTGTCGAGCTGGCGATAAAACCCCACGGCGGTTTCGTTTTTGTCACTGATGCTGAGTAGAAGCCTGTTATGCGCTGGCCTTATCCTGTTTTCCGGTATCGCTGCCGCGCAAAAAAAAGCAACGGACACCCGCCTGGTAAAGGTAGGTGAAGGCTGGGCCCAGAATTCGGCGAACACCGTGATCTTCCGGAAAAATTCGCTGGCCACTTTCCGCGATACGCAGTTCATCGCCTATTACGATGCAGCAGGTAACATCGTACTGGGCAAGCGAAAGCTGGGTAGCAGCCACTGGCAGCTACAGCAGCTGCCTCATCAGGGCCAGGCAGCCGACGCGCACAACGCCCTCAACATCATGGCCGACGGAGCAGGTTACCTCCATGTCGCGTGGAGCAACCATAATGGCCCCTTGTACTACTGCCGGAGCGAATCGCCGGGCTCGCTGTCGATGACGGCATTAATGCCCATGGCAGGTGAGCTCGAAGGGCGGGTGACGTATCCGGAGTTTTACCGGATGCCCAACGGCAATCTGCTGTTCCTGTACCGCGACGGCCAATCCGGCCAGGGGAACCTGGCCATCCAACAGTACGACGTGCAGGCAGGGCGATGGTCGCAGGTACAGCGCAACCTGATCGATGGAGAAGGGCAGCGCAACGCCTACTGGCAGGCCTGTATAGGCCCGCGCGGCCTGATACACCTTTCGTGGGTATGGCGGGAAAGCCCGGATGTGAGCACCAACCACGATATGGCCTACGCCCGGTCGGCCGACGGCGGCAAAACATGGGAAAGGTCCACAGGGGAGCCGTATGACCTGCCCATCAGGGCGGCAACCGCTGAGTATGCCTGCCACATACCGCAGCAACGGGAACTGATCAACCAAACTTCGATGAGTGTCGATGAAGCCGGCAGGCCGTATATTGCGGCCTACTGGAAAGAACCCGGCGACAGTGCGCCGCAGTATCGTTTGGTGTATAAAGACGAAGTGCGCTGGGTGGTTCAGAACCTGGGCTTCCGGCAAACCGATTTCAGCCTGAGCGGCATGGGCACCAAGCGGATACCCATTTCCCGGCCCCAGATCGTAACCTGGCAGCAGGGCAAAAAGCGGCAGGCAGCGATCCTGTTTCGCGACGAAGAACGAGGCTCCAGGGTTTCCGTAGCCATCAATCGCGACATCCGGAAGAACCGCTGGAAGATCCGCCACCTCTGGGAAGAACCCGTAGGCTCATGGGAACCCACCTACGACACCGAGCTCTGGAAAGAGCAGGGCGTATTAAACCTTTTCGTCCAGAAAGTAGAACAGGCCGACGCCGAAGGGCTTTCGGCCCTGCCTCCTCAGCCGGTAGGTGTGCTGGAATGGGAACCTCGGAGCCAGCGCAAAAGGTAGGTTTTATTTCATCTTCACGTTCCGGCATCCAGCCATACTTTCATCTTGCCTACCCCGCGATTCGACCAGGCATAGTAGGGGATGGCCCTGACTTGCCCGCTTTGCAGCACATTGACCCCACCCAGCAGGCCCGGTTCTTTAATCACTTCGAACCTGCTCCCTTTCTCCACCCTGATGGCGTCAAAAGCGCCCGGGTTGTCTACCTCTTCGACGGCAAAAACAAGGGGGCCGTATTCCAGTGCTATTTTCCCCTGATCTTCTGCCACTTCAGGGATGGCCGTCACCATTCTCACCTGCATGGGGAACGTTATTTCCAGGCTCTCGCCCGCTTTCCACGTTCTCGTGATGGTAAAATAGCCCGCTCCCTTTTCCGGGCTTAACACCTGGCCGCCAAGCCTGATCACGGAGCTCGATCCCGAAGGGTTGGCATACGCATACAGCCCTCCAGGCAAGGCCTCGTCACGAGCCCAGCCGGGAATGCGGAGCTTCAGCGTGAACGCCGATGCCTTTTCAGGGCTTACCGTCAGCTTAACACTCCCACCCCAGGGATAATCCGTCTGCTGCGTAAGGTGTACCGTATTGCCGGGCAGCTGAACGGAAGCCTCGCTGGATACGTAGAGGTTGATATAAACGGTGTCTTCCGCCCTGGAGTAGATCAGGCCGGGAATGGCCGGGATGAAGCGGATCAGGTTGGTGGGGCAGCAGGAGCAATCGAACCAGCTTTTGCGGGTGCAGGCGCCCTGGTTGAAGGTATAAACGCCGTCGGATTCGAGGGCATTAGGGTAAAAAAAGTGCGTGCCGTCGAGCGAAAGGCCGGAAATGAGGCCGTTGTAGAGCGTCCGCTCTATGACGTCGAAGTATTTGGCATCGCCTGTTAAGCTGTGCAGGCGGTGGTTCCAGTAAACACTACCGATGGAGGCGCAGGTTTCGTTATAGGCCGTCAGGTTGGGCAGTTCATAATTCTCGCCGAAGGCCTCTCCTTCGTGCCTTGCGCCTATGCCGCCCGTGATGTACATCTTTTTCTCTACCATGTTGTGCCAGAGGGCATCCACGGCCTTGCGGTAGGCGGTATCTCCGTATATGGCGGCAATATCGGCCATGGCGGCGTACATGTACATTGCCCGAACGGCATGGCCGACTACTTCCTGCTGCTGCGTCACGGGAAGGTGGTCCTGGGAATAGGGGCCGAACAGCTCGTGGTTGGCCGGGTTGCCGCGGTTATCCAGGAAGTATCTGGCCAGCTTCAGGTAGTCTTCTTTTCCAGTGGCCTGGTACAGTTTTATCAGGCCCGTCTCGACGATCTGGTGGCCGGGTACGGCGCCGATCTTATCGGGCCCGTCGCCGAAGGTGCGGGCCAGCAAGTCCGCATTCTTCAGGGCGATGTTCAGGAAATTGCGCTTGCCTGTCGCTTTGAAGTGGGTATAGGCTGCCTCGTAAAGGTGCCCGGCATTGTACAGCTCATGGCTCATGGCCAGCGATTCCCAGCGCTTGCCTTCCTTCACGACGACCCAGCTTGCCGGCGGTTTTGCGGGGTTGATGGTCCGCCAGGTCGTCAGGTATCCATCTGCTTCCTGGCCGATGCCGATGATGCTGATCAGGGAATCCAGTAGCCTCTCCAGCTCCGGGTTGGGGGCGCTGATGAGGGAGTTGGAGGCCCCTTCGATGATCTTGTACACGTCCGTATCGTCGAAGGGCATCGCGCCCTTAACCGCGCCTTCCATCTTGCCGCCGGCGATCAGGAAATTATCCAGGCGGCCCTCCTCTGTACATTTGTGGAGGGCGTACTCGATGGTTTTATCCTGCACCCTCTTGATGATGGGCAACCAGAAATCGTCGGTGACTTTTACATCCCTGATGTCCACCGGGCTTATCGGATAGCCGGGGAGGCCACTGTCAGCCGTAGCCGGTTCCGTGCTGCGGGGCTGGCACCCGATGAGCAGGAGGAGCAGGAAGGCCATGGGAAAGCTCGTTATTACCCTTTCCATATTTTCTGTGGTTATGTTTGCAAACCGGGCGCCTTTTCTCATAGCCAAGTTATAGCTTGCGTTTGAGAACTCCGGTATCCCTCCCGAAAAAAGCCTTCCCGTCCTGGCGCTGGCGGGCTACCGCTTGATCTTCCCTTTGAGCATGGTAAAGGAATGCGCCGGAAAGGAGTAGGTGACTTCGGCCTTTCCATCCGCCCTTAGGCCATCCTTCTTCACGGTTTTGACAGGCTCTTTTCCGAAATCGTTCTCCGCTTTGACATCCGGGCCGTTCACCTCGTACACCTCGAACGAACCGCTGAAGGCGCCCGTCTGGGAGATCAGGCTGGTGGAGATGGCCTTGTCTTTATGGCGGTTGACCACACAGATGTAGACGTCGCCGTTGTCCTGATAGGTGGCGGAAACATCGAGGTAAGGGACCTTATCCAGCTGTGCCTGCGACTCGCCCAGCCCCAGGAAAAAGCGCTCCGTGTCGTAGGTGTCACAATCGACAAAAACATCGAGCGAAGTACCGCGCACCTGCTGGGCAAACAGTTGTAGGGGGAAGTATATCGTTTGCCGGAACATACCTTTTTCTTCGGCAAAGATAGGAGCGATGACGTTGGCCAGCTGCGCCATATTGGCCATTTTCACGATGTCTGCATTGCGGATAAAAGCGTTGAGAAAACCGGCGATAACGAGTGCGTCTTCCAGGTTGTAACGCTCTTCCAGCGCCCTTGTCCCGCTCATCGTTTCAGACGACCGCCAGCGGTACCAGATGTTGTATTCATCCCAGGCGATGTAGATCGGGTCGCGCCCCTGACGGTTGGCCCTCGACATGACTTCATCGATCAGGCCTTTCACCAGGTGGGTGCGTTGTTCGAGCACCAAGGGCGTCGACATGAAGTTGTAGTAATTATCATCAGGGTTGCCCACATACATGTGCAGGGCGATGTAATCGACGACGTCTTTCAGCTCTTCCAGTACCACCCGGTTCCACTCCATGGGGTTGGCGTTGGGGCGGAAGTTGGATGAACCGGCGGCGACCAGTTTGATCGACGGGTCGGTCAGGCGCATGAGCTTAGCTGCTTCCCGTGCTTTTTTAGAGTAGTCTTCCGCATTCATGTGGCCCATCTGCCAGAAACCGTCCATTTCGTTGCCGAGGCTCCAGTATTTGATATTGTAAGGCTCGGGATAGCCGTGTTTCTTGCGCAGCTCGGCATAATACGGGCCTTCCTTGACATTCGTATATTCCACCCACTGCTGGGCCTCCTCGATAGTCCCTGTGCCCATGTTGACGGAGAAGTAGGGCTCTGTACCGATGGCTTTGCAGTACGCCATGAATTCGTTCGTGCCGAAGTGGTTGGACTCAAGCCGGTTCCAGGCCAGCTCCATGCGGGCAGGGCGCTCGGCAGCCGGCCCTACGCCGTCTTTCCAGTGGTAATTCGAAACAAAATTCCCTCCCGGGTACCGTACAATGGAAACATCGAGGCCTTTGACGGCTTCCAAAACATCTTTGCGAAAACCATTTTCGTCGGACAGGGGGGAGCCGGGTTCGTATATCCCCCCGTATACGCAACGGCCGAGATGTTCTACGAAGTTGCCATAAAGTAATTCATCCACTTTCCCGACCGACCGGTCAATATCGATCTTGATGCGGGCATTCTGAGCGAGCACGGGCCCTGCGGACAATAGGCATAACACAAGAAAGATGACTGAAAATTTTGTTGCTTTTGCATTCATGGTGTGATGATTATGTGGTTAATCGTGCAGGTTCGCATAGTTTCTTTCGGTCACTCCAGGTTGTCCTGTTTCACGACGGGCCAGCCCCCGCTATCCCATTCCACCTCGCTGACCTTCAGCTTCGGCCTTCCGTTGTCCGCCATGTCGTAGGCATGGAATATGAAGTAGTCTTTCCCGCCGAAGGTGTAGATACTGTTGTGCCCCAGGCCGGGCCAGCGCGCATTGCCGGCGAGCACCAGGGTGCCGCCGCCTTCGTCCATACGCCCGCCTTCTCTATCGAGATAAGGCCCGGTGATCTGTTCCGACCGCCCTACTCTGACCTTATAATCGCTTTTGGCGCCCCGACAGCAATAATCATACGACGCAAAAAGGTAGAAATAGCCGTTCTTCCTGAATATGAAGGGGGCTTCCAAAGCACCGTCGCCCGGGTCGGCATCAGCCAGAAAGGGCGCCCGCTGCCGCCTGGCTATGGTAAACCACTGTTCCGGCTGTGCGATGGCCAGCAGGCTGCTGTCCAGTTTTACCAGTTTGAGGCCTTCCCAGAAGGAACCGAAGGCCAGCCAGGGTGCGCCCTGTTCGTCAAAAGCCAGGTTGGGGTCGATGGCATTCCACAGGTCGCGGTTCGGCACCGACTGTACGACGATGCCGTGGTCCGTCCACTTAAAATCAGGGCTCTCGGGATGCAGCGTCCTGTTGGTGGCCACGCCGATGGCCGAAGTATTCTTGCCGAAAGCGGAAACGGAATAATACAGGTAATACAAACCATTGTGGCTGGAAATGTCAGGCGCCCAGATGTGGTTTTTGAAGCCCGGCACGGCTTTCGGCGCCCATGTGGGCGCTGCTTCGAACACCGGCTTTTCGCGCTTCCATTCCTTCAGGTTCCCCGACGACCATACCGAGATGCCGGGCCCGGTGCAAAAGAGGTAATACGTATCATCCTGCCGGATGGCCACGGGGTCGTGCACCCGCATGCTGTCGGCAGCCTGGCCATACAGGCTGGCGGCACTGAAAAGCAAGGGAAGGAAGAAAATAGCGGCCACTGCTGGTTTCATCTGCATTCCATTTTATAGTCGTTCTCAGGTTTTATGTCTGTTTGTAACTATTCAGCATCATGGGGATTTACGGGCTGAAGCAAAATTTTGTAATCCGCCCTTCCCCTTTCGAGGGGAATGAGAAGGGGTTAGACAAGAAAAATCCTACAAAATTTTGCTTCAGGAGCATTTTAGGCTGCATGCTGAATAGTTACGTCTGTTTACAACTTGTTCGGAGCTATCACGGGGCCACTATGGCCGCTTTTTACCCCAAACCGACTGCCCCTGCTCATTCAGCCCTGTAAAAAGCAGCGTTTCGTCGATACTATTCTCCCAATCCCGCCCTCTTTCCACGTGCAGCTTGTCTACCCGCCCTCCGGCCCAGTCCAGCCTGAGCCAGGGTGCGTTGTATGCCCACCGGTTCTCAGCATTGCCGTTAAATGTTCCGTCGGCGCTCAGCGTCAGGGGCCCTGATGTCTGGAAATCCGGCGACACCTGCTCCTCGGCATAACCGGGCACTACCTGATACCCCAGAAGGATCAGTTCCCAGTTGCCCGCCAGCTCTTCCGCTGTTATGGGCGTCTGCTCCAGTGCAGCGTACCGCTCCGGCGACACTACAGGCCAGCCGTCTTCCGTCCAGAATACCTTGCGGACGTGCATGTCCATAAAATACTTGTTTGCACCGGGCCGCCCCTGGTGCGCCATAAAGTACCGGGCGCCGTCACTGAATACCGAGCAATGAGCGGTGCCCTGCCAGCCCGAATGGTTGTTAAAGCGGTAGGGCGCAAGGATCATCGGCACATTATCTTCTTCCTCGTTAAGATCCTTCCCGTTGAAATCGTAGAACGGCCCTTCAGGGCTGTCGGCCCGCCCTACTCTGACGTTGTATTTGGTTTCCAGCCAGTCGTAGGCGATGAACAAAAAATATTTCCCCAGGCTTTCCTGGTATATGATCTCCGGGCCTTCGATATTCCCGTTGATAGCGTTGCCGGTGAAGCCGCGTTGGGCGATGCGGCGGCCTTTATCGCCGTTCGTCGCGGCCAGGCCCGTTGCCGGGTTGAGCTGTAAGGCGTAAATGCCGTCCCATGCCGACCCGTAGTACAACCAATGGCTGCCGGAAGGCGTAACCACCACCGTGGGGTCGATGGCGTTCGTCTGAATGGAGGGGCCTGCCGTAGAAGTGACGGCCAGCCCCCGCTCCGTCCAGGGCCCCAGCGGATTGCTGGCTACCGCCAGCCCGATGACGCTCAGCCGGGGCGTTGGGGAAGACAAGGAGTAATACAGCCGGAATTCGCTGCCAACCTTCATAATGTACGGCGCCCACAGGGAAGTGAACGGCGTACCGCCAGCCTGCTGGATAAAACCTGCCCCCTGCTGCGGCAATCCGTCGAAGGCCCAGCCTACGAACTGCCACTGCACCAGGTTTTTGGACCTTCTGATCTGAATGCCGGGTGGGGCCGTTTCGCCAAAAGCGACATCGGTGCTGTAGCTGTAGAAATAATTGCCCTCTTTAAGCACGGAGGGGTCGTGCACGTTGTGAGGGCCCCATTTATATACGAATTCGATAGGCGCTATATCGGCATAAGTATCCCCGATGGCATCAAAGTCTATGGGTTTGTCCACCATCGTAGTGTCCATAGGGCCCGGCCCGTCATCCTCCCCGCCTTTATTACAGGACGAAACCAGCCCTCCCGCTGCCAGCAGGGCCATTAAAAGAAGCGCATAGGGTATAAAAAAAGAGCGCATGTTTTTCTTTGTTTATTGCAGCTCCAGCACCACTACGGAGAAAGGTGGCAGTGTAACAGTTATCTGATCGCCCGTCTTTTTGAACGCTCTGAATTCGGCGGGTTTAACCTTATCGGGTTGCTCAAAGGTATTGTGATCCTGTAGTTTTTCCGAATGCAGGATCGTCCCTCTGAGCCTTTTACCCCCTGCTCCCTGAACCGCAATATCCACTGTATGGCCTGCATTGGCATCGATGTTAACCAGAGAAATGTGGATCAAACCATCCTTATCCTTCGAGGCCGAGGCCGACAAGGCGGGAAGGGACGCGCCGCCGAGCTGGTACTGCAGGTTGTCTATGCTGAGCGGCAGCAGTTGCGCATCCTGATGGACGCTGTACATTTTCATGACGTGGTAGGTGGGCGTCAGCAGCATTTTCTCACCCTCCGTAAGGATCACGGCTTGCAACACGTTGACCGTCTGCGCCAGGTTGGCCATGCGCACCCGGCTGCAGTGGTTGTTGAAAATGTTCAGGGTGAGCCCCGCGATCATAGCGTCGCGCATGGTGTTTTGCTGGAAGAGGAAACCCGGGTTGGTGCCCGGCTCGACATTATACCAGCCCCCCCACTCATCGACGATCAGCCCAATACGCCGCTCCGGGTCGTATTGGTCCATGATGGCCGAATGCCGCGTAACCAGCTCTTCCATCTCCTGAGCCGTTTGCATGGTTGAGAAATACTGCGCTTCCGAAAAATCGGTGGCGGATCCCTTGTCGTTCCACTCCACAAAAGAATAGGAATGCAGGGCTACGCCTTCGATCAGGTTGCGGGGGATATCGCGCATCATCACCTCCGTCCAGTGGTAGTCCGCTACGTTGGCGCCGGAAGCGACCCGGTAAAGGCCGTCGCTGTTCGTCCAGTCCGTCATGAACGTTGCGTATTGCTTGTAGATGTTGGCGTAATATTCGGGAGTCATGTGGCCGCCGCAACCCCACATTTCGTTACCTACGCCCCAGTATTTGACCTTCCAGGGCGCCGCTCTGCCGTTCTTACGGCGCAGTTCGGACATGGGGCTTTTCCCGGGGTGGTTGACGTACTGCACCCAATCGATGAGATCCTCTACCGTACCGCTGCCTACGTTGGCCGCGAGGTAAGGTTCGGCGCCCAGGCGCTCACAGAGGTTTAGGAAATCATGGGTGCCAAAGCTATTGTCTTCCGTGACGCCGCCCCACCAGGTGTTGACGATGCTGGGCCTTTCGGCCTTGGGGCCAATGCCGTTCTTCCAATGATAGGTATCGGCAAAACAGCCGCCCGGCCAACGCAGGTTCGGGATCTTTAACGCCTTCAGCGCTTCGACTACGTCGGTGCGCACGCCATCGGTATGGGGTATGGCCGTATTGTTCTCCCCGACATAAAACCCGCCGTAGATACAACGCCCCAGGTGCTCGGAAAAATGGCCGTAAATGTGCCGGCTGATGGTGTATTCGCTCCCGTCGGCATCGATAAGGATGCGCCCGTTCTGGCCGAAAGCGCCGAAAGTAGCCAGCATCAGCGGGATTAACAATGCGGTGATCGCCCTGTTTTTCATCTTAGTGTTGTTTTTTGCTCCATCGAAAGAGGGGTGAGCCTGTTCTCCAGGTGGAACACCCTGGGATAATCGTCATTCTGGGTTACGATGATGAGATCGCCGCCGCCGGCTGCGCGGACGCTGGTTATAGCTTTGGCATCGCCATCGGTATAAAAGCCGGAAACCTGGCTGCGCAGTGGCGTAAAACCGTTTTTCCCGTCACCGGCCAGCACCACGCCTCTCAGCGCGTCAAATCGGCCCGTTACGACTTCCGTGGCATACGAATTGCCTACAGCCACGATGTCGGGGTGGCCGTCTGCGTTGATATCTTTTACCAGTATGCCGCAAAGGGGCCCCATTTGCGCTTCAGCAGGCAAAGGGCGGAGCGCAAATTTTCCGCCGCCCAGGTTTTCGATCAGTACCGATCGCAGGGTTTTGCAGTAGAGCGACTGGTAGTTCCTGTTGCCCGTCATATCCACTAGTTCTTTCAGCGTGGTGCGGGCAAAATCGCGGTGGAACAGGATGTGTTTTTTGAGAGAAGGGAGCTGCTGGCTGATCACATCCCGGGAATGTATAGGGTAAACGTGGCCTTCTTCATAACAGCCTATCAGCGGCTCCACAGAACCGTTGTTGTCGAAATCTGCATAATAGAAACACATGGGCTCTTCGGCCGAAGCAGCGTAGGGGCTGTTCAGCCCCAGGTTGCCGGCCACAAAGTCGGGGTCGCCGTCGTGGTCGAAATCTCCCTTCGCCAGGCTGCTCCAGAAGCCATCGGAATCGGCCAGCCCCGATTGGGAGCCGGCGGCCTTCAATTTGCCGGCTTCATTCCTGAAAATGCGGATGGGCATAGCCTCCCCGGCCACGATCAGGCCGGGGTTCCCGCCCAGGCCCAGATCCGTCCACAGCGCGCAACTTACCATGCCCACGTTTTTCAGCTCCGGGGCGTCCTGTTCCGTAGCATCTACGAATTTCCCGCCCTCATTACGCAGCAAATAACTGTTCGGCGGGCTTGGGTACCGGGGCAGGTTTACCCTGCCACCGACAAAGAGGTCGAGGTCGCCGTCGCCGTCGTAATCGCCGGCCACCACGCAGGAGCCGCTGGCGCTGATATCGGGCAATACGCCCTCCCCTTTCCGGAAATGCCCCTGCCCGTCATTGAAATACAACCGGTCCTGCAGCATCCGGTGGCCCGGGCCATATTCGCTGCTGCCGCTTACGACGTAAAGGTCGAGGCTGCCGTCGCCGTCGGCGTCGAAGAACAGGCACCCCATGTCTTCACAGGGGGCATCGGTATCGGGAAAGGATACCCGCGAGAACGTCTGATCGCGTTGCTGAACAAACAGCGCACCGGCCTGGTGGTAAGCGCCGCCGATATAGATATCTTCCAGCCCGTCGCCGTTAACGTCGCCGGTGGCGATGCCCGGGCCTTCCTGAGAATACTTGTGCAGCAATAGCGGCTGGTAGTCAAAATCGTTGAACTCCTGTTCCTGGTGTTTGAAATCGATCGTAGCCTGCGGCAGCGGGGCCATCAGGCGAGCCGGTGCTATCGGTGGCGACGCCAGGGGCATGGCGCCGTCCTGGCTGATGGTGAGCTGCTGATCGGCCGGTACATCCGTCAGGATGCTCGCATTGCCGTCAGGCCATATCACCATCAGGGTGTCGGCCTTCAGGTGTTCACCCAGGCCGAAGTGCAGGCTGCCGTCCATACTGCTTAAATAGCCGCGAACGGGATATTGCCAGCGGGCCTGGAGCTTGCCGCCGTAGCGCACCTCCACTTTGCTGCCGGTACCCGACAGGTTGGGCGCACGCCCTTTGAGCCGGACCTTCAGGTAATGGTTGTTAGCGGTATCGCGTTCCCTCAGGGTATTTTTGTAAATAAAAGCCTGTTCCCCGATGTTATTCACCACCAGGTCGAGGCTGCCGTTGCCGTCGAGGTCGGCATAGGCAGCGCCATTGGATATGGAAGGGCGGCCCAGCCCCCACACGTCCGCTACTTTTTCAAAAGTATACCCGCCCTGGTTCCGGTACATCAGGTTGGGCTGAACGATGGCGGGGCGCTCTTCCAGGCTTTTCAGCAGTACTGCCCGTCGCTCTTCCGGGTCGCTGATCTGCGCGACTTCACGCCTGAACTTCACGAAGTCGAGGTCGGTGATGTCTTTTCCGAAGCCGTTTGTAATAAAAAGGTCCTGATAGGAATCGTTGTCAAAATCGGCCAGCAGGGCGGCCCAGCTCCAGTCGGTCTTATAAATACCTGCCAGCTGGCCGATCTCGCTGAAAGCGCCGTTCCCGTCGTTGAGCTGTAACATGTTACGCATGTATTGGTGCCCATAGCCCAGTTGCACGGCCATACGGAAGCGGTTGTAATCATTGGGGCCATACATGAGCATGCGCCGGTAGTGCCCCTCGGGCAGCATGTCGAGGGCTACGATATCTACCAGGCCGTCGTTATTGATGTCGCCGGCATCGTTGCCCATAGCAAAATGAGCGGTATGCCTGAAGTAATCGGCAGACCGTTCGGAAAAGGACCCGTCGCGGTTGTTCACGTAAAGGTGGTCGCCCGACAGGTAGTCGTTGGTGGCATAAACATCGGGCCAGCCGTCATCGTTGACGTCGATAACCGATACGCCCAGCCCGAAGCCTTCGTGCAGGATGCCTGCTTCCCTGGACACATCCGTAAAAAAAGCATGCCCAAGGGCCTCGTGGCGATCGTTGCGATAGAGGCGGTCGGTATTGCGGGCGCTGCCGTTGCTCAGGATCGGCCGAAGGTCGATCGCCGATCTTTCGAAGCCGCCGCCGGTGAGCAGGTAGAGGTCGAGGTCGCCGTCTCTGTCGTAATCCAGAAAAGCAGCCTGTATGGACTCGCCGGCATCTGCCAGGCCGTATTCCAGGGCCTTCTCCTGGAAAGTGAGGTTGCCCTGGTTGATGTAAAGTTTGTTGGGAAACTGGTCCTTGTTGCCCATGCCCCCTGCACAGAGGTAGATATCAGGCAGGCCGTCCTGGTTGATATCTTCTACCGAGACGCCGTAGGCCCATACGCTCTCCGTATTAATGCCCGACTGCGCTGTGATGTCCTCAAACCGGAAACCTCCCTTATTGAGGTACAACCTGCAAGGCACCTGGTTGCCCGAAAAGAACAGGTCGGGCAGGCCGTCCTGGTTAAAATCGCCCACGCCTATACCCCCGCCATTGTACAGGTATTCGTAGTTCAGGATATTCACCGAATCGCTGGTGGTGATCTCATTGCTGAAGGTTATACCGGAAACCCTGGCGGGGATCAGCTCGAAAAGCGCATCGGAGGGCCCGTTCTGCCGGCAGCCGCACAGCACAAGGGCAGCACTTATTCCCAGTAATCCTATGCCTTTCCTGATTTTCATATAACCAGCGGTTTTTGTTTGCGGTTTCGCGGCCCTGATGCCTTTGGCACAGTAACCGCGAAACCGCTCCACGCTACATCAATTAGCAGGGTTGGGGGATAAATTCGGGTTGATATCCAGTTCCCGTTGTGGTACAGGGAGGTATTCGTTGCCAGGGGTCCAGGTATTGAACTCCGCATCGTGGGATTTCAGCATCTCCAGCTTTGCATTGTCGTACAGCCAGCCCCAGCGGATGATGTCGTTGATCCGGATCGCTTCGCTCGCGAATTCCAGGGCGCGCTCATGTGCGAGCTGGCCCCGCATCTCTTCCTGGCTCATATTGGGCCGTACCGTTGCCAGGCCTGGCAGCATCGCCCTGTCTCTCACCTCCTGGATATAGGGATAGGCATCAGCCGTTTTGCCCAGCTCATTCATAGCTTCGGCGTACATCAGCAGCACGTCGGCATAGCGCATCAGGCGGTAGTTGATACCGGAGTTGAAATCGAACTCGTTGACGATGCCCGGAAAGCCGTCGCGGGTATACTTCCGGGGGTAGATCTTGTCCTGGGCATAAGGCCAGGGGTCGCCATATATGGTGGTGGAGTTCTCGTCCGGTTCGTAGGAAGCGATAGTGGCCAGCAGGCGGGGGTCCAGGTGGCCATCAACCGTGCGTTCCATTTTGTATTCTTCGTATATCCACTGGGTTGGCAGGAAATCGGAGAAGCCCCGTTCGTCCATACCATAGGTAACCGCCTGTGCCGATACCTGTTTCCAGTTGGCGTTGGGCTCCCCGGCCCAGTTCATATCGGAACCGCCGACAATATCGGGATGTGCGAACTGCACCTCAAAAACGGATTCCGAATTGTTCTCGTTGCTTTCCGTGAAATTGTCCCGATAGTTGGGCACAAGGCTGTAAATATTGAGCGGCCCATTGATCAGCTGGCCCAGTGCATCGGCCGCCGACTGCCAGTTTTTCCGGTACAGGTGGGCTTTGCCGAGGAAGCCGATGGCAGCTCCCTTCGTCGCTCTGCCGAGCTGGCCCTGGTCGGGGCCACTCACGTCGTTGTAAGATGCCGGCAGCAGGTTGCCCGCTTCCTGAAAATCGGAGAAGATCTGAGCCCAGAGTTCTTCTTCGGGAGCGGTGGGCGGGTTGAAATCCTCGCTGGTGGTCGGCAGGCTGGTGATGACGGGTACGACCTTGAACATGTTGGCGAGGTTGAAATAGGCCAGCCCACGCAGGAAATACGCCTGGCCGAGCAGCCGGTTTTTCAGCCCGTCCTCCATCTCGATGTCAGGCACGTTGGCCAGCACCTGGTTGGCACGCCATACCATCTGGTAGTTCTCGCGCCATACCCATTGGACCGGGCCTGAAGTTGTGGGAATAGTAAAATTGGCCACCTGCACCAGGTCTGCCCACGGGCTGTCTCCCTTGATGTCGTCGCCACGGCCGTCGTTAAGGGAGGGATACATGCGCATGTAAGCGCCGTCGGGCAGCATGCTGTTGTATATGGCATTCACTCCTGCCAGGGCCTGTGCCGGCGTCTCCCAATAGTCGTCCGTGGTCAGCTGATTGGGATTCGTGATGTCCAGGTTGTCGGCACATCCTGTAGTGAGCAATAGTAACAAAAGATATTTGATGTTTTTCATGGCTTATTTTTTTCCTCGTGTGATCAATTAAAACGCTACCTGTACGCCAAAGAGGAAGGTGCGCGGTTTTGGGAACGAACCGAAATCGAAACCCGGCTCAAAGATGCTGGGGTTATTCAGGAGGTCCCGGGAAACGAAGTCGGGGTTGAACCCTTTGTAAGCCTGGAAGGAGTACAGGTTCTGGATGGTAGCGTAAATGCGAAGCCGGCTCAGGTAGGGGATCAACCCGCTTGGGAAGGTGTACCCCAGCGAAACGGTATTGACCCTCAGGTGTGCGCCGTCCTGCAGCCAGCCTTCCCTGTTGGAGTCCCGGGCGTTTTCATTCGGGTCGCCGGCTACCAGGCGCGGTACATCGGTATTGGTGTTTTGGGGCGTCCAACGGTTCAGCGCATCTTCGTGGTAGTTGATGTAACCCTGGGTGTGCATCAGGTCGCGGTACAGCCTGCCGTAGATAAGGTAACCGGAAGCGCCGCTGGCGAAGAGCGTAAAGTCGAAGTTTTTGTATGTGGCGTTGAAGTTGAAGCCGTAGTACAGGCTCGGGATGGCGCTGCCCAGGTAAGTACGGTCGTCGGCATCGATGACGCCATCTTCGTTAACGTCTCTGAACATCAGGTCGCCAGGGGCCGTATTTGCATTTTGGAAAGCGTGAGCTTCGATCTCAGCCTGGCTCTGGAAGATGCCTTCCACATCCCAGCCGTAATGCTGCCCGATCTCGCTGCCCACTTCGGTGATCGAACCGATGCCGAAGATGGGCTCGTCGTTGCCGCCGAGGGCCACGACTTCGTTCGACAGGGTGGCCACGTTGGCGGAAACATCAAATTGGAACGCGCCTTCGAGCTGGCGATAAGTAGCGGTGAAATCCAGCCCCGAGTTCTTCAGGATGCCGGCATTGACGATGGGCGTGTTGGTCGCCCCGTTCGACTCGGCGATGGGCACCCCGACGAGGATGTCTTCGGTTTCGCTATCGTAGTATTCTGCCGACAGCGCAAACCGGCCTTGCAGGAAGGCCAGGTCCAGGCCGACATTCGTGGTGGTTTTGGTTTCCCATTTGATATCTTCGGAAACGATCTGCGTCTGCAGCCCGCCGACGACCCGCTGCCCGTTGAAGTTGTAGAGGATATTGGCGTTGATGCTCGGTGAATAGAGGTACTCGCCGATCTCCTGGTTGCCCAGTTTACCATAGCTGGCGCGCAGCTTAAGCTCCGACACGGCGTCGGGCAGGTTCAGGAAGGCCTCGTTGTGCAGTTTCCATGCCACGGCCACGGAGGGGAAGTTGCCATAGCGGTTGGAGGGCGCAAAACGCGACGACCCGTCGCGGCGGATGGTAGCGGTGATCAGGTAGCGGTCGGCGAAGCTGTAATTGATGCGGCCGAGGTACGACAGGAGGACGTTCCGCGTTTCGAAGCCGCTGGCGGTTTTGTTCGTGCCGTTGTTCAGCACCGGGAAGTAGGGCTCAGGCAGTTGCTCCGAATACCCGCTGCGCTGCAATAAGCTGCCCTCCTGGTACATCTGCCCTACCAGGACGCTCAGCTGGTGGTTGCCGGCCTGTTTTTCAAAATTCAGCGTATTCTCCACCAGCCCGGTCGTAAACACCCTGCTCCCATCGTCCAGCGCGGGCACATCTTTCTGGAAGAAGAACCCCAGGTCGAAGGCGGGCTGGAAGTGGAAGTCGCGCGTCAGCGTCCGGTCGTAGCTCAGGTTCAGCTTGTACTTCAGCGAATTGCCATTCCGGTTGAGCAGTGTCAGCTCCCCATAGGTGACGCCAAACATGCGGTCGACGTCTACGAAATCTTCGATCAGGCTGTTCAGCCCGATCACGTTCAGCGAAATGGCCCTTTCGACAGCCGACGAGGTGCCGCCGAAGCCGCCCTTGCGGTCGGGGTCATAAACCGGCATCGTAGGGATGGCCACGATCAGGTCGCCGATGAGCGTAGGCCGCCCGCCTGCCAGCAGGAGCCCTTCGTAGGCCAGCAGGTTCTCGTTGGAGTGGGTGTAATACAGTGACTGCCCCACTTTAAAGATCCCTTTTTCCGCTTCGGTGTTCACCCGCACGGAGTAGCGGTCGTAGGTCGGGCCGTTGCCCGCCAGGGTGCCGTCGTTGCCGAAATAGTCGAGCGAGAGGTTATACGTCAGGTAATCGCCACCCCCTGAGAAGGTGAGGTTATGGTTCTGGCGGTGCCCTGTCTGGAAGCCCTCTGCCTGCCAGTCGGTATCGATATTGTCGATATACAGGGGGTCATTGGGGTCATTGCCGGGCGCAACGGTTTCGCCGCCGTTGAGCTGCGACTCGTTGTTCAGCATCTGGTACTGCTCGCGGGCCAGCACCGGTATGTCCTGCCAGACCTTATCGATGCCGTAGTAAGCATTGTATTCGACCCTAAGCGGTGTGTTTTTCTTACCTTTTTTGGTGGTGATGATCACGACCCCGTTGGCTGCGCGTGAACCATAGATGGCGCCGGCGGAAGCATCCTTGAGGATCTGTACCGACTCGATGTCGTTAGGGTTGAAGTCGCGGGGTGTTGTCCCGATCGGCACGCCGTCGATCACGTAGAGCGGCTCGGCGTTGCCGAAGGTCCCGATGCCGCGTATGCGCACCCTGGGGAATGCTCCGGGATGGCCGTCGCTGTTGACGGCAATACCGGGCGCGCGGCCCTGCAGCAACTGAGCCACGTCATTGGTTGCGTATTTTTCCATGTCGCTCGTACTGATCACGGATACGGAGCCGGTCAGGTCAGATTTTCGCTGTGTACCGTACCCCACCACTACGATCTCGTCGAGCAATGCTACGTTCACATCCAGTTGTATGTCGATGGTAGTTCTGCCAGCTACCGCTATTTCCACCGGCAGGTATCCGGTGTAGGAAAAAACAAGGGTATCCTTGTCGGAGGCCGTTATCTGGTAACTGCCGTCCGCATCGGTGATCGTACCCGAGCTGGAATGTTTAATAAGCACGGTAGCCCCGATCAACGGCTCCTGGCTGGATGCGGACGTGACCGTTCCGCTGATGGCCTTATTCTGAGCCTGTGCGAAAACGCTCAGCAACATAGCAGCGGCCAGGCCCACCGTTTTGGCCTTCCATTTCGAACGCGGAAGGGCCAGGCATAATCCGGTTAGTACTGCTTTTAGCATAGTGAGTGGGTTTGGTTTGTGAATTAAAAATCCAAAAGAACAGCCGTTGGCTGGGCCGCTATCACACAGCCACCTGTTGTCATCATTATTTGGCTACTGCTTTTCACAAGCCAATAAAATTTTACAACACAGTCAAATGGCAAAATTCAGGCTTAAAGGTAGGAGGGGCGGAAAGCATCAGGGTGGACTATTTCGTATAGTAGGTGGATTATTCCGTAATACCACATTTGGTTTGTAGTATTTTGGCTATTTTGAGAGATAAATTTTGTTATTTCCCGCCATAAAAGATGAAATTTCGCGTACAGAAACAGTAAAAGGCAGGTTATGCCGGGCCATTTTGGAAGCTGGCAGCATAAAGGGGGCATATCTGGCGACAAAATTATTGACTATGGAACTAGTAGCGGTATACAGTCGAGGTTCCCTCCTGGTACGGAGTGTGGTTGCTCTATGCCTATTATGTTCCTTTTACTCCTTATACGCCACCGAATTCCCCTATCACTTCGAATACATTACCACTGACGAAGGGCTCCCGCAGAATACAGTCGACTACATATATAAGGATAGCCGTGGTTTTATGTGGTTTGCAACCTGGAATGGCCTGTGCCGTTACGACGGTTACGAATTCCGCACCTTTAAGTCGGGAAACGACAAAGTGGGCCTGCCCGACAATTTTGTACAGGCCATCGCAGAGGGGCCGCACGGCCTGTTGTGGGTAGGCACGGCGAAGGGCATCAGCATTTTTAACCTCTCCTTCAGCCGCTTTTGCCAGGCCCAGGAGTTGTCGCCGGGCATCGGGCAGGCCAGCATCAATACGTTGTATTGTGATGAGGAGGGTACCATGTGGGCCGGCGCCGAGAACAAAGGCCTGTTGGCCATAACCATCAGCCAGTACAACGCCGGCACGGGCGAGGCTCAGTTCAATACGCAGCAGACCGGGCTTGCCGGGATTTCCGTAACGGCGGTCGCCCCTGTAGGAGGCGACAAGCTCTGGGTAGGCTCCAGGAACGGGCTTTGGGAAATGAACCGCCGCACCGGCGCCTTTCGCGCTATCCCCCTGCGGTCCCTTCAATCGGCACAGGTGCTCACACTGCTGGCCGAAAAAGACTACATCTGGATCGGCACGACGCAGGGCCTGGTCCGGTATACGATCCGTGGAGGCGAAGAACGCCTCTTCCTGCACGACCCCTTCAACCCAGGCAGCCTGCTCCACAATTCAGTGACGGCCATCTGCCGGGATGCCGAAAACAATTTACTGATCGGGACACTGGGAGGCCTGAACATCTACCAGCCTCTGTCCGGAACATTCCTGGGGGTAACAGAACGGGCCGGAACGCGGCAGCAGCTCAACAATAAATTCATCAATTCCATTTTTGCCGACGAATTCGGGAACGTCTGGATCGGCACGGAAAAAGGAGGCGTCAACAAATACAACCTGAACCAGCACAAGTTCGGCGCTATCGTACAGGATGTGGGCGCCTCCAATGGCCTGAGCCATTCTACCGTCAATTCCATCCTGATAGAAGGCCCCGTGGCCTGGGTAGGCACCGCTGGCGGCGGCCTTAACAGGATCAACCGGAATAATGGCCGGGCGGCCCACTTCCGGCACGACCCCAACCGCCCGCAAAGCATCAGCAGTGATTTCATCACTACGATCCTCCGCGACAGCTACGGCAACCTGTGGATAGGCACCTGGGGCGACGGCCTCAACAAGCTGGCCACCGATGCTGCCAACAGCTTTGAACATTACGCCATCGGGCCTCCCACCGCACAAGGGCGTGCCAATGATTTTATCTCCTCTATCAAGGAAGACCCCCGGGGATTTCTGCTCATCGGCACCGAAAGCGGCCTGGGTATGCTCGACCCGGTTTCCAACAGCATCTTCCACATCAACGAGGAAATGGCCGGCGTCAACATCACGGAGGTCGGCTGTATCCTGCTCGACAGCCGCAACGATTACTGGATAGGGACCAGGAAAGGGCTTTTCCGCTTTCCCGCTTCCCGCATCGACAGGAATGCAGCAAACCTCGGCAAGGACGCCGTACAGTGCTTTTCTACCGGCGCTGCCGGTGAAAACGCGCTGCCGGGCAACTACATCACAGCCCTGAAGGAGAGCCAGGCGGGCAGGGTCTGGATCGGGACATACGGCAACGGCATCGCTTATTGCGAACCAAAGGCTGGCAGCCCGCTGTCGTTCCATGCCTACGATGAAAAGGACGGGCTGTGCAACAACGTTATCTATTGTATCGAAGAAGATAATGACGGCCGGTTATGGCTGAGCACCGATTACGGCCTGTCGAGCTTTGACCCCGAAAAGGAAACGTTCAAGAATTTTTATGCCGGCGATGGCCTGCTAAGCAACCAGTTCTACTGGTCGGCATCCTTCAAGGCCCCGGATGGCAACCTGTATTTCGGAGGCGTCGAAGGGCTCAACTTTTTCAACCCTTCTCTGCTCAAAGACTACCCCTATTCGCCCAAAGCGGCCTTCACCAAACTGGTCGTACTGAACAGCCCCGTGGAGGTAGGGGAAAAACACCATGGCAAAATCCCCCTGCGCACCAATATCGGGGAAGCTAAAATGGTCAACCTGTCTTATAAAGACAATGTCTTTTCCATAGAATTTGCAACATTGGACTATTTCCAGCCGGAAAAGGTGCAGTTCGCCTACCAGATGGAAGGCGTCGACCAGCATTGGGTAACTGTACCTTCTTCCCGGCGCTTTGCCAGTTACACCAACCTGAAAGGCGGAGAATACACCTTTCGGGTAAAGGCCTCCAATGGTGAAGGGCAGTGGCAGGAAATACCATCCGAGTTGAAATTCATCATCCACCCCCCTTTTTGGGAGACAGGCTGGTTCCGCTTTGTCTTTCTGCTCTTATTGGCCGGCGGTATCATAAGTTATATCCGCCTGCGCACCCATTACCTGCATGCCCAGACCAAAAAGCTGGAGCAACTGGTCAACAGCCGGACGAAAGAGATCGCACTGCAAAAGGAGACCCTTCAGCTTCAGGCCGAGAACTTGCAGGAGAGCAACCTCATGCTGGAACAGCGGCAATTGCTGATCGAAAAGCAAAAGCATGAACTGGAAACCAAAAACGGGGAGATATCCCAGCAGCGCGACCAGCTGATCGACCTCAACAAAAAGGTGCGCCTGGTCAACCAGCTCCGCCTGCGCTTTTTTACCAACATCTCCCACGAGTTCCGGACACCGCTCACCCTGATCATCGACCCTATCGAAAGCCTGCTGGAGCGGTTCACCGGCGATGAGGAAGTGCGCCGCACCCTGCATATCATCAACCGCAACGCCCAGCGCCTGCTGCACCTCATCAACCAACTCATGAACTTCCGGCGGCTGGAAGAAGGGAAAACCAGTGTGCGCGCCGCCAAAGGCAGGCTCGTAGACTTCGTTAAAGACATCTTCCTTTCCTTTCAGGACCTTGCAGAACACCAGCAGATCGAATACAGCTTCCACCTGGCGAACCCGCCCGGCGAAGCCTGGTTCGACGCCGAAAAGCTGGAGAACATCGTGTACAACCTGCTCTCCAATGCTTTTAAATATACGCCGAAAAAAGGGCGGATCACGCTGGCGCTGAACTGCGAAAAGCAAGAACCGGCCGACGGCCGCCACCAATACCTGGAGATTGAGGTCCGGGACTCTGGTATTGGCATAGAGGCAGAGCACCTGTTATACATTTTCGACCACTTCTACCAGGCCCCCTCAACGGAAAATTCAAGGATGGACGGTTCGGGCATCGGCCTGGCCCTCACGCGCGAACTGGCCGAGCTGATGCACGGCAACATTTCGGCCAGCAGCCAGCCGGGCAAAGGCTCCGTCTTCACGGTTCGCCTGCCCTATTCCCGGAATGCCTTCTCCGAAGATGAGATCGCCTCCGAAGCGGCTCCGGGCCCATCCAACCTCGTTACCCGCGTAGCTTCGGTGACGGAAGATATCCTCTCTTACCAGCCCCCGGAAAAGTATGTGATACCCAACCGCTCGGAAAAAGACAAACCGCTCGTCCTCATCGTAGAGGACAATTACGACCTGCGGGCTTTTCTGGCCCAGAGCCTGGAAAACCGGTACCGGATACTGGAAGCAGAGAACGGGAAAGATGGCTACGAATACGCCAAAAAATACACGCCCGACCTGATCGTCAGCGACATTATGATGCCATATATTGATGGCCTCGAGCTATGCAGCCGCCTGAAAAACAATATTCAGACCTCTCATATCCCCATCATCCTGCTGACCGCAAAAGCTATGGTGGAAAACTGGGTGGACGGGCTGGAAAGCGGCGCCGACGATTACGTCCCAAAACCTTTCAACCTGCGCATCCTCATCGCCCGGATCAACAACCTGATCCGATCCAGGCAACAGCTCAAGCTGCTGTTCGGAAAAGGCCCGGCGCCCCTGCCGGAAGAGGTAGCCTGTTCCTCCCTGGATGAGAAATTCCTGAAAGAAGCCTACCATATTCTGGAAACCCATTATACCGACCAGGAATTTTCCCACGGGCAGTTTGCCAACAAAATGTGCATGAGCCGCAGCCTGTTGTACAAAAAGATAAAGTCGCTAACCGATATGTCCGTCACCGATTTCATTAACTTCTTCAAATTGAAGAAAGCCGCGCAGCTGCTCCGGCAAAAAGAAGTGAACATCTCGGAGGTGGCCTATAATACCGGGTTCAGCGACCCGAAGTACTTCAGCAGGGTCTTCAGGAAGTTTTACGGCATGTCACCCAGTGAATATGCCAGTAATTGTGACTCCGGCGCCACAAATATCAACCCAAATGCTTTTGATTCCCGTCTGAACTGATTAATTATACACTAAATTTCTTCTTTTATCTATGAGCCACTTTGTCATAGGTGTAGATTTTGGGACCGACAGTGTCCGCTCGGTCATAGTCGATACCGGTAACGGTATGGAAGCGGGCAGTTCCGTTTTTTATTACCCCCGCTGGCGGGCCGGCCTTTACTGCGAGCCCGTCACGAACCAATTCCGGCAACATCCGCTGGATTATGTCGAAGGGCTGGAACAGTCCATTAAAGAAGCGCTCGCACAGGCTCCGCCGGGTGCTGCAGCCCAGGTTGCCGGCATCGCCATCGACACGACCGGCTCTACGCCCGTTGCCGTCGACAGGGCCGGGAGGCCCCTCGCGCTGCTGCCTGGCTTCGAAGAAGACCCCGACGCCATGTTCATCCTCTGGAAAGACCACACGGGCATCAGGGAAGCGGCGGAGCTCAACGCGTTGGCCTCCAAATGGGAAGTGGATTATACCCAGTACGAGGGAGGCATCTATTCTTCCGAGTGGTTCTGGGCCAAGATACTGAGAACGCTGCGCGCCAACGCCAGGATACGCCAGGCCGCCTACTCGTGGGTAGAGCACTGCGACTGGATACCCTTCCTGCTGTCGGGCGGTACCGACGTACACCAGATGAAGCGCAGCCGCTGCGCAGCCGGCCACAAAGCGCTTTGGCATGAGTCTTACGGCGGGCTGCCGCCCAATGCCTTCTTTAACGCTCTGGACCCTCTGCTGGACGGGCTGGTGGAGCGGCTGTACAAAGAGACCTATACCTCCGACGAACCCGCCGGCACGCTATCGGCCGAATGGGCGCAACGCCTCGGCCTGCATACTGGCGTAGTCGTGAGCGTCGGCGCTTTTGACGCACACATGGGGGCCGTCGGCGGGCAGATCGAACCTTACCACCTCAGCAAGGTTATGGGTACTTCCACCTGCGACATGCTGGTGGCGCCTATGGGCGCCGGCGCAGAGAAGCTCGTCAGCGGCATCTGCGGGCAGGTCGACGGATCCGTCATTCCGGGTATGCTCGGGCTGGAGGCCGGGCAGTCGGCCTTCGGCGATGTTTATGCCTGGTTCAAAGGCATTCTGGCCTGGGCGTTGGAAAAGGGCATCGGCAAGAGTAAGCTGCTGGACGATAAGCTGAAACAACAGCTCATCGAAGAAGCCGCTGGCCGCATCATACCCGAGCTGACGGCCGCCGCCGAAAAAA
This sequence comes from Lewinellaceae bacterium, assembly GCA_020636255.1. Lineage (GTDB taxonomy): Bacteria > Bacteroidota > Bacteroidia > Chitinophagales > Saprospiraceae > JACJYE01. The sequence goes on along the minus strand of JACJYE010000001.1, from coordinate 958,580 downwards.
TAACGCCGGGAGCCAGCGGAGTCGTCGCGCTCGACTGGCTCAACGGGCGCCGCACCCCCGACGCCAACCAGGCCCTTAAAGGCGCCATCTTCGGCCTCAGCCTGGGCAGCAGCGCCCCGATGATCTTCCGGGCCCTCGTAGAAGCCACCTGCTTCGGCGCCAAAAAGATCGTCGACCGCTTCCAGGAGGAAGGTGTGCCGATCAAAGGGGTGATCGGGCTGGGCGGCGTGGCGAAAAAATCACCCTTCGTCATGCAAACTATGGCCGACATCCTCAACCGCCCGATCAAGATCGCCCGCTCAGAGCAGGCCTGCGCCCTCGGGGCAGCTATGTTCGCCGCCACTACTGCCGGCATATACAGCGACGTTTCGGCCGCCATGCAACAGATGGGCTCTGGTTTCGACGCGGAATACCACCCCAGGCCCGAACAGGCTGCCCTCTACGAAGCAGTTTACCAGAAATACCACGAACTGGGGGCCTTCGCCGAACAGTTTTTTGAACACGAATAGCAAATGAGTACGTTTAAAGCCATCAAAGAAGCCGCTTACCGGGCCAATATGCAACTTCCCGAGCTGGGGTTGGTGCTCTTCACTTTCGGCAATGCCAGCGCCGCTGACCATGAACGGGGCGTTTTCGCCATCAAACCCAGCGGTGTGCCTTATTCAGAGCTGAAAGCGGAGGATATGGCCGTCGTTGACTTCGACAATACGGTCATCGAAGGGGATAAACGCCCGTCGTCCGATACGAAAACCCATGCTGTTCTCTACAAACACTGGCGCCATATCGGCGGCATCGTCCACACCCACTCTACTTATGCTACGGCCTGGGCACAGACGCAGATGGATATCCCCATCTTCGGGACGACCCATGCCGACCACCTGACGGCAGACGTGCCCTGCGCCCCGGTCATGGATGACGAGATGATCCGGGGTGATTATGAATACCAGACCGGCTTTCAGATCCTGAATGCATTCCGGGACAAAGGCCTCAGCCCGGAGGAAGTGGAGATGGTGCTGGTGGCCAACCATGCGCCGTTCACCTGGGGGAAGGACGTTGACAAAGCGGTATATAACAGCGCGGTGCTGGAAGAGCTGGCCCGAATGGCCTACCTGACGCTACAGATCAGGCCCGGCGCGCCAAGGCTGAAAGAAGCTTTGATACGGAAGCACTACGAAAGAAAACATGGGGCAAACGCTTATTACGGCCAATAACGAGCAGGGCATGTGAAAATACCCTTAGAGCTTGTTTGGTGGCCTTACCCGATCCGGAAACATTACCTATTTATACATCCAACATTAAACAACTGTTTATGAGCGTTTTATCTACCCTGGACTGGATACTCATCGCCGGTTATTTCTCCTTGATCCTGGGCATAGCCTGGTGGGTCATCCGGCAGAAAACCGACACCTCAGACGATTACTTCCTCGCCGGGCGAAACCTGGGGTGGTTCGTAGTGGGAGCCTCCATCTTCGCTTCAAACATCGGTTCGGAGCACATCGTGGGCCTCGCCGGGTCGGGCGCTACCGACGGCGTGGCCATGGCGCACTACGAGCTTCATGCCTGGTGCCTGCTGGTGCTCGGCTGGGTACTGGCGCCCTTTTATATGCGGTCCAAGATATTCACCATGCCGGAGTTTCTGGAAAAGCGCTTTTCGCCTACAGCGCGCTGGGTGCTCTCTGTTATCTCCCTGGTGGCATACGTACTGACCAAGGTAGCGGTCGGCATCTTCGCCGGCGGTGTCGTTTTCGGCGTGCTGATGCCTGAGCTGAACCTGTTCGGCCTGAACAGCTTCTGGATCGGCTCTATACTGGTGATCATCCTGACGGGGATATACACCGTGCTCGGCGGGTTGCGGGCGGTAGCCTATACCGAGGCCATACAAACGGTGATCCTCATCCTCGGTTCGGTACTGGTAACCTGGTACGGCCTGGAAGCCCTCGGCGGCTGGAGCGAGCTGCGCCGCGTTGCCGGATCGGAGATGTTCAACCTGTGGAAGCCTCTGGTGCCGGCAGGCATGGAAGGCAGCTGGGCGCCCGTGAAGACCCAAACCACCATGGCCTGGTACTTCAACAGCAACTACCCCTGGCTCGGCATGCTGTTCTGTGCGCCTATTATCGGCCTGTGGTACTGGTGTACCGACCAGTATATCGTACAGCGGATGCTCGGCGCGTCCAGCCTGAAGGAAGCCCGCCGGGGTACCATCGCCGCTTCCTTCTTCAAGCTGCTGCCTGTTTTCATTTTCATCATCCCGGGCATCATCTGCTTTGCACTGGCCATCAGCGGCAAAATGGAAGTCATCAGTTCCACCCTGCTGGACAGCGAAGGGCACCTGGTGAACGCCAACGCTCAGCAGGCCTTCCCGCTGTTGGTAGCTACCGTGCTGCCTTCCGGCGTGCGCGGCATCGTAGTGGCCGGCCTGCTCGCCGCTCTGATGAGTTCACTAGCCGGCGTGTTCAACGCCTCCTCCACCCTGTTCACCATGGACCTGTACTCGAAGTTCAGGCCCAACACTTCTGAAAAAGGGCTGGTTCGGATCGGGCGGATCGCCACCGGCATCATGGTGCTGATCGGGCTGGCATGGATACCCGTTATCCAGGGTAGCCGTGGCCTGTACGACTATCTGCAAAGCGTACAGGGTTATCTGGCGCCGCCTATTTTTGTCGTCTTCTTCTTCGGCGTGTTCAACAAACGGCTGAACGCCAAAGGCTGCCTTTCAGCCCTGATCGTCGGCTTCGCCCTGGGGCTCTTCCGCCTCGCCATCGACACGCCGGTCATCCTGACGGAAGGTTTCTCTTACAAGGAAGGCTCGTTCTTCTGGATCATCAATAACATTTTCTTCCAGTACTACAGCCTGGCCATATTCCTGATTTCAGCCCTGGTGATGGTAGTGGTGAGCTATGCCACCGAGCAGCCGTCATACGACCATATCAGCGGCCTGACGTTCGGAACGGTAACCGTCGACCAAAAGGCGGCCACCAGGTCGAGCTATACCAGAGGCGATATTATTACTTCCGTGCTCGTAGTCCTGCTCATCCTTGCAGCCTACCTGTACTTCAACGGATAAAGTAAAATGCCCATGATCCATTTAGATAAATACGAGGCCTGGTTCATCACCGGCAGCCAGCACCTGTACGGGGAAGAGGCCCTGAAACAGGTGGCCCGGCATTCCGAGGCCATCGCCGCTGCTCTCGGAGCGGCGGCGGCCATTCCGGTGCGGGTAATCTTCCAGCCCGTCCTCACTACGCCGGAGGCCATCCAGCGCCTGTGCCTGGAGGCCAACGCTGCAGAGAACTGCATCGGCCTGATCACCTGGATGCACACCTTTTCGCCGGCGAAAATGTGGATCAACGGCCTGAAGATCCTGCACAAGCCCTTGCTGCACCTCCACACCCAGTTCAACCGCGACATCCCCTGGGCCTCCATCGATATGGATTTTATGAATCTGAACCAATCGGCACATGGCGGCCGGGAGTTCGGCTTCATCAACACCCGTCTGGGGCTGAACCGAAAGGTCGTCGTCGGGCACTGGCAAGACGAGAGCGTCGTAGCGCGGGTGGGCATCTGGGCCAGGGTAGCCGCCGCCTGGAAGGATATGCAAAGCATGAAGGTGGCCCGCTTCGGCGACAACATGCGGGAGGTGGCCGTGACGGAAGGCAATAAGGTATCGGCCCAGGCGCAGTTCGGCTTTTCCGTCAACGGATACGGCATGGGCGCGCTGGTGGAAAAGATCAATGCCGTTCCGGACAGGGCCATTAGCCAGCTGGTGCAGGCCTACGAAGACGAATACGTGCTGGCGGCGCCCCTCCGGAAAAGCGGCGGGCAGCACGCCTCATTGCGGGAAGCCGCCAGGATAGAGGCCGGCCTCCGCGCCTTTCTGGAAGAAGGCGGCTTCACGGCCTTCACCGACACTTTCGAGAACCTGTACGGCTTGGCGCAGCTGCCGGGTATCGCCGTTCAGCGGCTGATGGCCGATGGCTTCGGCTTCGGCGCGGAGGGCGACTGGAAAACGGCGGCGCTGGTTCGCTGTATGAAGGTGATGGGCGCGGGCCTTCCGGGAGGAAATTCGTTCATGGAAGACTACACCTACCACTTCCAGCCCGGCAACAACCAGGTACTGGGAGCCCACATGCTGGAGATATGCCCCTCTATTGCCAGCGGCAAGCCGTCGTGCGAGATCCACCCGCTGGGCATCGGCGGCAAGGCCGACCCTGTGCGGCTGGTATTCGATTCGCCGGCCGGCCCGGCCCTCAACGCTTCCCTCATCGACCTCGGCAATCGCTTCCGCCTGCTGGTGAATACCGTCGAAGCGGTAGCGCCCGAACAGGCGCTGCCGAAACTGCCGGTCGCCAGGGTGCTGTGGAAGCCCAGGCCCGGCCTCCCGACGGCAGCAGCAGCCTGGATCTATGCCGGTGGCGCACACCACACCTGCTACAGCCAGTCGCTCACGCCCGAATACCTGGAAGACCTCTCGGAAATAGCAGGAATAGAGCTCACCCTGATCGATGAAAACACCCAGCTCCACCGCTTCAGGCAGGAGTTGCGCTGGAATGAATTGTACTATCGTTCGTAAGGCCTGCGGGCGGCGCTGTCACCCCGTCGGGGCCGGCGCCGCCCCGGGCAAAAACCAAATTCAATGAGACCGATCCCCTTTCTCTTTATCCTTTCCCTGGCAAGCGCAGGCACTGGTTGTAACAATGGCCCGGCGCCCGAGGAAGAAAAACAGGAACCCGCGCTATCCATAACCACCTCCGATTACGGCCAGGCCGCGGAAGGCCCTGCACAGCTGTTCACCCTCAAAAACAAAAATGGCATGGAGGTGGACATCACCAACTACGGCGGCGCCATCACCCGCCTGCTGGCGCCCGGAAAAGACGGGCAGCTGGCAGATATCGTGCTGGGCTTCGACAAGCTGGAGGATTATCAGAAAGACCACCCCTATTTCGGCGCCATCATCGGGCGCTATGGCAACCGCATTGCCAAAGGCAAATTCTCTATCGACGGCCACGACTACACTCTCGCCGCCAACAATGGCGCCAACGCCCTGCATGGCGGCCCCATGGGTTTCCACAAACGCCTCTGGCAGGCCAAAGAGATCCAGAGAGAGGGGTACGTCGGCCTGGAGCTGAGCCGCCTAAGCCCCGACATGGAAGAAGGCTACCCCGGCAACCTGCAGGCCACCGTCCGCTACCTGCTCAACAACGACAATGAGCTGCACATCGAATACGAAGCTACGGCCGACAAGCCTACTGTTGTCAACCTGACCAACCATTCGTATTTCAACATGAAAGGCGCCGGTAACGGCGATATCCTGGGCCACGAGCTGATGATCAACGCCAGCGCTTTCACGCCTGTCGACAGCACCCTCATCCCAACCGGCGAACTGCGCCCCGTAGAAGGCACGCCTTTCGATTTCAGAACCCCAACGGCCATCGGCGAACGGGTGAATGCCGACGATGAGCAGATCCGCTTCGGCCTGGGTTACGACCACAACTTCGTGCTCGACAGGAAAGGAGAGGGCCTCGAACTGGCGGCCAGCGTTTACGAACCCACCACCGGCCGCTTTATGGAAGTGCTGACCACCGAGCCCGGCCTGCAGTTCTACTGCGGCAATTTCCTCGATGGCAGTAATGTGGGCAAAGGCGGCGTGCCATACGCATACCGCACCGGCTTCTGCCTCGAAACCCAACACTACCCCGATTCGCCAAACCAGGCAGCTTTTCCTTCCACCGTGCTGCGCCCGGGAGAAAAGTACGAGACAAGGACGGTTTACCGTTTTTCGGCGAAGTGATGACGAGGTGGGAAAACGCATAACAAAAAAGCCCCGGAGCAATAACTCCGGGGCTTTGCGCCTCAGCAAGGACTTGAACCTTGGGCCTACGGATTAATCCCGCTTTTTCTAAAAAAGCGGGACCGCTCTAACCTCCAGGGGCCAAAGGCTCAATATTCAATTTCTGCAACAGCTTCATTACGGCCTCGTCATCCGCTACCAGCCTTTGCACATAGGCTTTGCTCTTCCTACCCTTTATATACCGCTCCAGCAATACTGCTTCACTCCGGTTCCTGACTGTAATGCTACGCACCAGCTCCCACGGCCGGTGCCTGGAGGTGAAGGACTTTTCCGAAAGCTCATTGTGAAACAACAGCCGAGTATACAGATCCGGCGTCTTACCACATAGTAAATTTTGTGAGCCCTCCGAATATAGGATGTATACGAAGTGCATCGCTTTGGAATTGGGTATAACAAAAAGCCCTGCAGCAATAACTCCGGGGCTTTTGCCTCAGCAAGGACTTGAACTATACGGCTTATGGATTAATCCCGCTTTTTCTAAAAAGCGGGACCGCTCTAACCTCCAGGCAACTTAAAGGCTCAATATTCAATTTCTGCAACAGCTTCATTACGGATATCGTCATCCGCTACCAGCCTTTGCACATAGGCTTTGCTCTTCCTACCCTTTATATACCGCTCAGCAAAGGACTTGAACCAGCTCCTTGTACTTGCCCGGATTAATCCGAAAGCTTTTTCTAAAAAGCGGGACCGATCCTAACCTCCATATAGTAAAAGGCCCTCAATATAGGATTTCTGCACGAAGTGCATCGCTTTGGAATTGGGGTATTACAAAAAGCCCCGGAGCAATAACTCCGGGGCTTTGCGTCATCCAAGGACTTGAACCTTGGTATTTACGGATTAATTTTCTAAAAAAGCGGGACCGCTCTAACCTCCAGGGGTAAAGGCTTTGCATTACTTCGTCATCCGCTACCAGCCTTTGCATATAGGCTTTGCTCTTCCTACCCTTTATATACCGCTCCAGCAATACTGCTTCACTCCGGTTCCTGACTGTAATGCTACGCCAGCTCCACAGTACCGGTGCCTGGAGGTGAAGGACTTTTCCGAAAGCTCATTGTGAAACAACAGCCGAGTAGACAGATCCGGCGTCTGGTACATAGTAAATTTGTGAGCCCTCCGAATATAGGATGTATACGAAGTGCATCGCTTTGGAATTGGGGTATAACAAAAAGCCCCAGAGCAATAACTCCGGGGCTTTGCGCCTCAGCAAGGACTTGAACCTTTTTTGGACCGCTCTAACCTCCAGTACCAAAGGATTAATCCCGCTTTTCTAAAAAGCGGGACCGCTCTAACCTCAGGACTTTGGTACCAAAGGCTCAATATTCAATTTCTGCAACAGCTTCATTACGGTATCGTCATCCGCTACCAGCCTTTGCACATAGGCTTTGCTCTTCCTACCCTTTGGAATTTTATATACCGCTCCAGCAATACTGCTTCACCTCCGGTTCAATATTGATTTCTGTAATGCTACGCGCCAGCCTTTGCTCTTACCGGTGCCTCACTCCGGTGAATGCTACGCGCCAGCTCCTTTACCGGTGCCTGGAGGTGAAGGACTTTTCCGAAAGCTCATTGTGAAACAACAGCCGAGTAGACAGATCCGGCGTCTCACCCCACATAGTAAATTTGTGAGCCCTCCGAATATAGGATGTATACGAAGTGCATCGCTTTGGAATTAAGGGTATAACAAAAGCCCCAGAGCAATAACTCCGGGGCTTTGCGCCTCAGCAAGGACTTGAACCTTGGGCCTACGGATTAATCCCGCTTTTTCTAAAAAAGCGGGACCGCTCTAACCTCCAGGGGCCAAAGGCTCAATATTCAATTTCTGCAACAGCTTCATTACGGCCTCGTCATCCGCTACCAGCCTTTGCACATAGGCTTTGCTCTTCCTACCCTTTATATACCGCTCCAGCAATACTGCTTCACTCCGGTTCCTGACTGTAATGCTACGCGCCAGCTCCCACGGCCGGTGCCTGGAGGTGAAGGACTTTTCCGAAAGCTCATTGTGAAACAACAGCCGAGTAGACAGATCCGGCGTCTGGCCCACATAGTAAATTTGTGAGCCCTCCGAATATAGGATGTATACGAAGTGCATCGCTTTGGAATTGGGGTATAACAAAAAAGCCCCAGAGCAATAACTCCGGGGCTTTGCGCCTCAGCAAGGACTTGAACCTGGGCCTACGGATTAATCCCGCTTTTTCTAAAAAAGCGGGACCGCTCTAACCTCCAGGGGCCAAAGGCTCAATATTCAATTTCTGCAACAGCTTCATTACGGCCTCGTCATCCGCTACCAGCCTTTGCACATAGGCTTTGCTCTTCCTACCCTTTATATACCGCTCCAGCAATACTGCTTCACTCCGGTTCCTGACTGTAATGCTACGCGCCAGCTCCCACGGCCGGTGCCTGGAGGTGAAGGACTTTTCCGAAAGCTCATTGTGAAACAACAGCCGAGTAGACAGATCCGGCGTCTGGCCCACATAGTAAATTTGTGAGCCCTCCGAATATAGGATGTATACGAAGTGCATCGCTTTGGAATTGGGGTATAACAAAAAAGCCCCAGAGCAATAACTCCGGGGCTTTGCGCCTCAGCAAGGACTTGAACCTTGGACCTACGGATTAACAGTCCGCCGCTCTAACCAACTGAGCTACTGAGGCCTTTATTTTCGTTTCGCTGGCGGATCATCTTCAGCAAGGATTTGAACCCTGGACCTTCAGATTAATCCCGCTTTTTTAAAACGGGACCGCTCTAATCCCGCTGAAAAGCGGGAAGCTACTGAGGCCTTTTTAAGGCCTGAAAACCCTTTTCTTGAAAAGGCGAGTGCAAAGTTATCACTTCAGGGAATAAAGTGCAATATTTGCAAAAAAAAAATTCCCAAAAAAAGAATCATGAGCTTACTAGCCGTTGGTACCGTTGCTTTCGACGATATAGAGACCCCCTTCGGGCGCGCTGAGATGGTTGTCGGAGGCGCCGCAACATATATCACGCTCGCCGCATCGTACTTTACCAAAGACGTCAAGATCGTTTCCGTAATCGGCGACGACTTTCCCACCGAAGAGCTGGCCTATCTCCGGTCGAGAGGCATCGACCTGGAAGGGCTGCAGGTGCTGGAAGGCCAGAAATCCTTTTTTTGGGCAGGGCGCTACCACAACAACCTAAACGACCGCGACACGCTGGATACCCAGCTCAACGTGCTGGCCGACTTCGACCCCGTACTCCCGCCCCACTACCGGCAGGTAGACTATCTGATGCTGGGCAACCTCACGCCCGCCATTCAGCAGAAAGTGATCGACCAGCTGGAGAAACGGCCCAAGCTGATCGCCCTTGACACCATGAACTTCTGGATGAACACGGCCATGGAAAGCCTGCTGGAGGTTTTGAAGATGATCGACGTGCTGGTCATCAATGACGAAGAGGCCCGCCAGTTATCCGGAGAGCACTCCCTGGTAAAAGCCGCCGATGCCATTCACCGGATGGGCCCCAAATATTTGGTCATCAAAAAAGGCGAGCACGGCGCCCTGCTGTTCGCGGGCGGCAACATCTTTTTCGCCCCGGCCCTGCCCCTGGCGGAAGTATTCGACCCTACCGGCGCTGGCGACACTTTTGCGGGAGGTTTCATCGGCTACCTGGCAAAGACCGGCGACCTGTCGTTTGAGAATATGAAAAGAGCGGTGATCTACGGCTCCGCCATGGCCTCCTTCTGCGTGGAAAAGTTCAGCATCGAACGCCTCAAAGGGCTTTCCAACAAGGAGATCAGGGAACGCATCGCCAGGTTCGTCGACCTGGTCAACTTCGATGCGGATATCGATGTGTAAAGGCTTGTCATGGGGCTACAGCATCAACTGGCCGTAGCCCATAGCCGCTGGGGCCGTCTCAAAAGTCAAAATAAAAACATCGAAGCCAAATAATATGCTGTTTATCGCCGCCTGGCCTAGCCCCTCTGGCCCCAAAGGGGAGAACCGGCCAGGCCTCCAAACATGCTCTTAGCACTATTTTTCAATTCCATACTTTTGAGACAGCCCCAAAGTATCAACAGGATCAACGGGATCACCACGAAAATTCGGGATGACTCATTTATGGTTCACCCAGCCCCTGAAACAGCCTTTGAAACAGCCTCTTCAAAAAAAATGCTTCGCTCCGGGAAAAAAAGCGCCCGCCTCATCGTCTAACGGGCAGAACGTCGAAAAATGCCGGAGGTAAGCCTTGCAGCATTATCGAACCTTATAACAACTAACATTTTTGCCGAAGCAATCGCCATCCGCCTTTTCCCTGGTAGAACGCGCCCGCGAGGGCGACCAGGCTGCTTTTCGCCAGCTGGTGACGCAGCACGAAAGCCTGGTGCGTGCTACCGTCCGGGGCATGCTGGGCGATACCGCCGAGGCAGATGATGCAGCACAGGAAACCTTTATCCGCTTCTACCAGTCGCTGCCGAATTTCAGGGGAGAAGCGGAGGTGAGCACCTACCTGTGCCGCATTGCGATCAACCTCTCGATCAACGAGCTGCGCAAGCGGCAGCGCAGAAGCCGCTGGCTGTCGGTAGCAGCCCGGGAGGGTGAGCCGGGCGACCGGGAAGATACGGGCGCTAACCCCGGCCGGCAGGAGATGCGGGAGATGCTCATAAAGGCCCTCCAGATCCTGGGGCCGGAGTTCCGCAGCGTAGTAACCCTGCGCCTGATCGACGGCTATTCCGTCAAGGAAACGGCCGACATATTATCACTGCCGGAAGGCACGGTCGCCTCGCGGCTGGCCAGAGGGCAGCAAAAACTAAGAGAAATACTGGAAAAATGGCTATAAGCGAAGAGAAAGGGCGTGCGTTGCTCCTCCGCGCTATGGATGGGCAACTGGGCCAGGAAGAACAGGCGGAACTGCAGTTGGCGCTGGCCGCTTCGGAAACACTGCGCCGGGAACAGGCCCAACTGGAAAAGATGCGGGGCATGCTGGCGAGCCTTCGGCCGGAGCCTTCTCAGGCTTTCACCGGCCGGGTCATGAACGCTGTCCGGCAACGGCAAAGAGAAACCCGCATCCTCACCTGGGTGACCAGGGTAGCCGCCGCCTGCCTGCTGATCTTTGCCCTGGGCCTTTTAAGCCTGTACTGGCCGGAAGGGCGCCTCGATACCGACGCCGTCCTCGGGCTCGATAGCCTTTCGCCGGATGACGCCGTCACTTTACTAGTTGAATAAAGCACCATCGAGTATGAAAACATATCAAATCGTCATAGCTGCTGTCCTGTTGCTGGCAGTGGGGTTCGGGGCCGGTTTTTACACCCACCGCGCCATGGCCGTGAAAAGGATACAGCGGGTAGCCCAGATGCGCTTTTCCGAAGGCTTTGAGAATAATTTCTTCCGGATCATCGAACCTACCGATGAACAACGTGAGCAGCTGTCCCCCATCGTAGCGCACTACGCCGGCCAGATAGCCGCCAAGAACCGGGAAAGCCGCCTCCAACAGAAAGCCCTGATCGACTCCATGCACGCAGAGGTCAAGCCCATGCTTACGCCCGAACAGGTAGAGCGGCTCGAACGCTTCTCCCGGCGCTTCCGCGACTTTAAGAAGCACCCCGGAAAAAAAGGTGAAAAAAAATACCACCCCCGGGAAAAAAAAGCGCAGTAGAGGGGTCAAAGAGACAAAAAACCGCTCCGGCGATTAAACCTTCGGCGGTAAAACAATCCAAATCATTCAGGAAATAACCCGTGCCAACCAACCGGGCCCGATGCACCGGCCGTTGCACTTAAACCACTGTACCATGAAAGTATACCAGCAAATCATCTCCGCCCTCTTCACGGGCGCACTGCTCTTCCTCTCCCTAACCCTAGGCGCACAGGGCAGGCCGGGCCATCCACATCCCCCGCGCCCCGGCTTCGGCCTGGAGGAGCTTCAGGGCGAGCTCCAGCTCACGCAGGAACAACAGGCACAGCTTCAAGTGCTGAAAGCTACCCTCGATGAGCAACGCGAAGCGCTCAAGGATCAGGAATTTGATAGCCAGGAAGCCCGCCACGAAGCTTTCAAAAAGCTGATGGACGAACACAAGGCCGGGCTGGATAAGATCCTTACCGACGAACAGGAGGCCCAGTTGCACCAATTGTGGCAGGAACGGCGCCACCAGCCCCGCCCTCCCAGGCTTGGGAAAGAAGAAGGCGCCCAGATGAGGGCCGAGATGAAGGCCTACCGCGATGAGAATATCGCCCCCGTAATGCGGGCCCAAAGGGCAGAACTGGAAAAGAAGCTGAGCCCGGAAGACAAAGCGCAGATCGCAGCATTGCGCAGCAGCTTCGCCGAAATGCGCCAGGAAAAACGCGCGCTGAAGCAAAATGAGGACAAAAAGCCGGAAGATTTCCAGCAGCTGCGGGAAAGCCATAAAGCAGATATGGAAACCCTCAAGGGCCTGGCGGAAAAATACGATACCGATATCGACGCACTGATGCAGGAGATAAAGCCGCAACAGGAAAAATGGCATCAGGATATGCAGGCCATCACCCAGAAATACCGCCCCGAACCCAAGCCTGGTGAAGGGAAAGCAAAAGAGGGCCATCAATGGCATCGCGGCCCCAGAGGCCCACACCACGGGCTGCCCGGCCGCCCCGGCATGCACAAAGGGCGCTTCCTGCTGCTCGACCCCAATGCTGCCGAAGCGCCGGCAGCCCAACCCGTGATCAGCAAAACCACGGTGTTCCCCAACCCGGCAAACAGCGAGATGACGCTGCAATATACCCTGGAAAAGGCCGGCGACGTCCGCATCGAGTTGCGCGATAAGGAAGGCAACCTCCTGAAAGCCGTGAAAGAAGGCCCCCAACAGGCCGGCCCGCAATCCATAACGGTCGACGCAGCCCAACTACAGGAAGGCATCTACTACCTGGCCGTGATCAGCCAGGGCCAGCAGGTGACGCAGAAAGTGGTAGTGGCCCGCCGCTGATAGATAGCCCCTACCCACCTTTTCTGGGGCCTCCAAACAACCGCTTAACCGCAAACGCAGAGAAAGACGCAAAGGATGATCAAGTGAATCGCGGACTTTCCTGCGAAAAACGCTGCGTTCTCTGCGTTTGCGGTTTAATATTTTCCAGGAATGCCTCAGAGCATACTTCTAAGCATGTTCTAAAAAGCCTTTGGGTTGCCTGCCACCCACAATCTATAGTATCCACAGTATCCCCCCCTAATGGGTAATCTTGGGTAATCTTGAGTAATCCTGCCCCGGTATGCAGATTTATTTCCTACTTTTAAATCTGCAACCGAAATGTCAAGTAGCAATCAAAAAATAAGTTCGTCGATTTTTTGAACACGACTAAATGCAAGGATTACCCAACCCTGAAAAGCAGATGCGATGCTGATCAACACCTTTGCCGGCGCTGTTCACGGGGTCGATGCCCGCACGATCGCCGTAGAGGTGAACACCGGAGGGGCGGTCACACAAGGCAACTTTTACCATCTTGTAGGCCTGCCCGACAACGCCGTCCGGGAGGGCTTTCAACGCATAGAAGCCGCCATACAGAACATAGGCCTGCGTTTGATGCGGGTCAAAACGGTGGTCAACCTGGCGCCCGCGGATATCCGTAAGGAAGGCTCCGCTTACGACCTGCCGATAGCCATGGCCTGCCTGGCCGCTACCGGCCAGATGGAAAACGGCGAGCTGGACAAGTACCTCATCATGGGTGAGCTCGCCCTCGACGGCAGCCTGAGGCCTATAAAAGGAGCCCTGCCCATCGCCATCCGCGCCCGAAAAGAAGGCATGAAAGGGTTTATCCTGCCCAAACAGAACGCCCGCGAGGCGGCCATCGTCAACGAGCTCGACGTTTTTGGCGTCAGCACCCTGCGCGAAGCGGTCGATTTTATCGAAGGCAAGCTGAAGATCGAGCCCAAGATGGTGCTCACGCGGGAAGAATTCTTTGAATCCCAAAGCGCCTACGATGTGGACTTCTCCGACGTAAAGGGCCAGCAGAATATCAAGCGCGCCCTGGAGATCGCTGCTGCCGGCGGCCACAACGCCATCCTCATCGGCCCGCCCGGCGCCGGCAAAACGATGCTGGCGCGGCGCCTGCCTACCATCCTGCCACCGCTCAACCTGCACGAAGCGCTGGAAACGACAAAGATACACTCCGTGGCCGGCACCCTGCCGGCGGAATCGGCCCTTATCTCCACCCGCCCTTTCCGCGCGCCGCACCACACCATCAGCGACGTAGCGCTGGTAGGCGGCGGCTCCAACCCCATGCCGGGCGAGATCTCTCTGGCTCACAACGGCGTGCTTTTCCTCGATGAACTGCCCGAGTTCAAACGCACGGTGCTGGAAGTGCTGCGCCAGCCTATGGAAGAGCGGCGGGTCACCATCTCCCGCGCCCGCCTGTCGGTCGACTACCCCGCCAACTTCATGCTCATCGCCTCGATGAACCCCTGCCCCTGCGGTTACTACAACCACCCAGAAAAGGAATGCGTCTGCGGCCCCGGCGTCATCCAGCGCTACCTCAACAAGATCAGCGGCCCTCTGCTCGACCGCATCGACCTGCATGTGGAGGTGACGCCGGTATCCATCGACGAGATATCCAACACCGCCCTGCCCGCCGAATCCAGCAAAGACATCGCCGAGCGGGTGCAACGCGCCAGAGCGCTCCAGGCAGAGCGCTTCAAAGGCCTGCCTGACATCTTCGCCAACGCCCAGATGCCCAGCCGCATGGTGCGCGAAGTCTGCCAGGCCAGCCAGGCGGGCATGATCCTCATTAAAAAGGCTATGGAGAAGCTGCAGCTGTCGGCCCGCGCTTACGACCGCATCCTGAAGGTGGCGCGCACAGCAGCCGACCTGGGGGGGAGTGCGGAGATCAGGATCGAGGACCTCGCGGAGGCTATACACTTTAGGTCGTTAGACAGAGAGGGGTGGGCGGGGTAGTAGCGGGCAGGGAGCCCAGCGGCAGCGTAGGAGTTAGATTTGAGGTGTTTAAAATGCACCTTAAAATGAACAAATAGAACCAATCGCCCCTTTTATTCATTTAAAAGTTTATCCAAATAAAAACAATTGCTCAAATTGAAGAGCTGCATAGCTTCTATAGAGTAACTTATTACTCAGTTCGAGTGGAAGATTCGGATTTAAATGAAATAGAAAGGTTCATTCAGGAATATAAAGATTTGCCCGAGTTTCGAGAAGAATTCTATGGCCTTTATTGCATTCGAATCAATGAAAATATTGTGATCCTTCTAAACGGAGGGGGCAAAACGAGCCAAAAAGTCCAGGACAGTCCAGATTTGCTGCCAAAGTTCCGTTTGGCTAACAAAATAAGTGAGGCCGTAACAAAAAGTTTGTCAACAAGGAATTGTGGGTGGAAGGGCAAGAGCTAAAGGGCGACTATGAAATATTTTTTTTAAAAATGGAAGCATATGCCAAGTAAAATATTTGAAGAAGCTATCAAAACCGTCAAGCCTGAAAATGAAGCTTTCATCAAAATGGCTATTGACATTTCCAAACGCATTCAGGAATTGATGGAAGCAAAAGGGATGAAGCAAAATGAATTGGCCGAAGCGCTGGGGAAATCACCATCGGAAATCAGTAAGTGGTTGTCAGGCACGCACAACTTCACTTTGAAATCGATTGGGAAGTTAGAAGTTATTCTGGGCGCGCCAGTTTTGGTAAAAGCAACAGATCATCCGATCAATGAAAAGGAACTATTGGCACGCATTTCCACCCTGAAAAAGGAATTGGAACAATTGGAAATTTTGGCGACTCGGGCCAGTATGATAATTCAAAAATAAGTAAGCGCCAACATCCGTAAGATTACAGGCCAAGTGGCCTGCCTGACATCTTCGCCAACGCCCAGATGCCCAGCCGCATGGTGCGCGAAGTCTGCCAGGCCAGCCAGGCGGGCATGATCCTCATTAAAAAGGCTATGGAGAAGCTGCAGCTGTCGGCCCGCGCTTCACACCCCAACAACCAATATCTCCTCCCACCTCGTCGTATAACGAGGCGACGCCCATTGTTCCCGGCGGGCCCAGGCCTGTTTTTGAACGTGGCCGCAGCTTGCAAAGTACACCGTATTGCTGCCCATGCGCCTGTTCAGCTCGTCGCAGGCCTGCATGAGGGCCTGTAGCTTTTCCCGGCCCTGGCCCGGAACGAACAGATTACCCTGTATGGCATTGTCGGGCCGTAGCCGCTCGGCCAGTATTCCGGCCTTTTTGTAATTGGTGCCGGCCTCGAACAGGAACTGCACGGCCCTGCTTGCCCAGGTGATCAGCTCATTGGTGTGGGAAGTGGCCAGAGGTAGCTCGATGGTCCGGGAAAAATAGCCGCGGCCGTCGGGCCTCAGGTTTCGGAAGGGGTTGGCCATCAGGAATACGGTGATCTGGCCCGCGGCCTGGTTGTACCGGCGCAGCTTTTCCCCCAGCCTGGTGGCATACACCGATACGGCTTCGATGAGCTCCGGCAGGGCGTACACGTCTTTGCGGAAGGAGCGCGAGACCATGACGTTTTTTCGTGCCGTCACAGGAGGTTCGAGGCCGAGCGCGGGAAAGCCCTGCAACTCCTTCAACAGCCGCACCCCCACGACGCCGAACTCCTGCTGCATCCATTCTTTCGGAACACGGCTGAGCTGCAGGGCCGTTTCCACACCTATTTTGGCCAGCCGTTTCTTATAACCGCCCGCTACCCCCCAAACCTTTTCAACCGGAATGCCTGCCAATACTTCCGCGCCGGGCGAGAGGAAATATACGCCCTGTATACCTTCTTTCTTGGCCAGGTGGTTGGCGAGCTTGGCCAGGGTCTTGGTAGGCGCGAGCCCGATCGATACCGGGATGCCGGTAGACCGCATGACGGTTTCCCGCAGCTTTACCATGTCAACCATCAACTGCGCTTCACTCCCGTGAAAGGGCTGCAACTTGAGGAAGGCCTCGTCGATGCTGTATACTTCCATATCGGCACAGTGCGCCTGCAGGATGTTCATAAGCCGCTCGCTCATATCGCCATAGAGCTGGTAATTGGAGGAATACACCCTGACCTGGTTCTTCCGGATCACTTCCCTGACTTCCCAGTAGGGCGTGCCCATACCGATGCCTAAAGCCTTGGCCTCGTTGCTCCGGGCAATGACACAACCGTCATTATTCGACAGAACGATGACCGGAACAGACCAGAGCGCCGGGTTAAAAGACCGCTCGCAGGAGGCGTAAAAGTTGTTCGCATCGGCCAAAGCATAGTATACAGCCCCGGCCCCGGTCATAATTCATAGGGTTTGTGGATGACGTTCGTGACCACGCCCCATACCGTAAATACAGCGTTCTCATCGAGCGGGATCAGCTTGTAATCCGGGTTTTCCGGCTGGAGGGCATATCGCCCGCTCTTCTTCACCAGCCGTTTCACCGTAAATTCCCCATCCAGCACCGCAACGATCACATCGCCGGGTTTTGCCTCCAGCGACCTGTCGACGATCAGAATATCATCCGGATAGATGCCCGCGCCGACCATGCTCAGGCCCTCGACCTTCACAAAAAAGGTGCTGTCCGGGTGTTTGATCAGATACTTATCCAGGGACAGCCGCTCTTCCAGGTAGTCGTCGGCAGGTGAT
Organism: Lewinellaceae bacterium; assembly: GCA_020636255.1. Taxonomy (GTDB): domain Bacteria; phylum Bacteroidota; class Bacteroidia; order Chitinophagales; family Saprospiraceae; genus JACJYE01. Next base: position 941,212 of record JACJYE010000001.1, on the reverse strand, counting down.
GGGAAGCCAGCCAGCACCGAGAGGTACAAAGGCAGCTCTACATCCAGCACGCTCATTGGAATGACCGGCACAATCGTCCCCCCGCCATTGGAACCTTGTTCTGTGTTCATGGTATTGGGTTAGTTTCACATAGTATGCGCGCTCAATATAAAACAAAATGTTACAAAATACAGCAGAGTGTATTTTTTTGTTTTAAACTTCCAGTTCCCCTTACGGTGTCCGCCTTCAATCCTCCTCCAGGCCCAGCAGCATCCTAAGGGTGGGTAATACTGTTTTCGCGCGTTTCTGGCCGAAAGCCGACGCCACATCAGGTGTTGCGGTTTCGCCGGCGGCCACCCCCGATCTCGCCAGGGCGAACATTTTCTCCCGTTCCGGGCCGGTGAAGCCGGCAAAAGCGCGGCGCAACAGAGGCAATACCTCAGGAAAGCGGGCCTCGGGTATCTCGGCGACCCACTCGTCCAGCACTGGCCATAGCTCGGGCGTGTGGATGAGCAGCAGGCCGCTGCCGTAGAGGAAGCCTTCCAGCCACCAGGCCCCCTGTTCCGCTTCTTCGTTTAGTGAAAGTGCCTGCCGCATCCGGGCGGCGGTGTCGGGCGCGCTGAGCAGGGACCTGTCAAACAACATGCGGCAGCACAGCCCACTGAGCAAAGGGTTGGCGAAAGCCGCGCCGGCGATATCGCCCAGAGCGCGGTTCCAGTATGAAAAATGTGCAGCCTGGCCAAGCAGGCTGACTGCCCGGTTGCCCTGAAGGAAAAGCGGGAACCACTCGCGGGCGGCCTCCTCTTCGATGTTCATCACAGCCCCGGGTAGCCCGATAGCAATGCGGGGCACGATGTGGTTGAGCAATGCCTCCACCGCCTGTACATCGGTCTGCCGGGTATCGCCATAGCGGGCGATATCGGCCAGCACGGGCAGAGCTTCCAGCAGGTGATAGACATCGCGGGTGCGGGCAGCGGCATCTTCCAGGCGCCCGATCAGGCTGGCAAAGGCTTCGGTGATACCCGCCAGCAAAGCACTTCTCACAATGGTTACCAGCTCGGAAAGCTTTTCGGTTTCGCCGGCGCGTTTTCTGGCATAGTGAGAGGCTGCGGCATACACCGTATTGCCCCACATGCCCGCCTCGATGAGCCGGATGATATACTCCGGCTGCCAGTGCAGCCGCCAGGTTTCGCTAAAATTGCCGAGGCGCCCTTCGGGCGCTTCCTGCAGCACGCCCCACGGGATGCCCAGCAAGCTGAGCTGGTGCAGGAGGTGGCTGGCCTCCAGATGGCCGGCCTTGCGCAGGTCCAGCACTTTGTCTTCCGGGCTGGCCGACTGGTACGCTTTTGTCAGCCGGGTAGCGCGGATGCGGGCCTCCAGGTCCTGCTGTAAGGGGATCTGAGGAATATCCGGCGGCACTTCCCCGACTTCTTCACCTATGATGAGGCGGCTTTCTATCGTTTTCAAAGGCGCTTCCTGCCCTTCGCAAAAAACGGCCAGAACCGCCTCCTTCATTTCCTCGATACCAGCTACCGGCTGCTGGCGCAGGGCCGCCAGCGTGTGGGCCAGCCGCGCCGCTTCTACCGCATGGGCTGCCGAAGCAGCTATGCCTTCCTGCCGGAGCAGCTGAGCTACGCGCGACATCCACCACAGCACCGCTTCTTCGCGCCGCCCGAACAGCAGCGCATACCAGGCCGGAGAGACCACACCGGCGCGGTAGCCGCTCTGAAAGGCCAGCCGCTGGTGCGACCAGGGTATCCAGGTGGCTTTGGTTTTACTCTTTTTCAACCCTTTCAGCAGAGCGTTATCCGATGCGGGCGGATAGCGATCCAGGTAGTGCAGGGCGGGGGCATGCCAGGCGCCGCACACTACGGCAAGCTTTTTGAAGCCGTCTTTGAGGGCCTTGCGCAGCGCTTTGCGCATGTGCGCCTCCCGCAGGCGGTTGAGCGGGGGCTCCTGACGGCCGGGTTCCTCGCGCAGCGCCACATTCAGGCTGATAATGGCCTGAAAGATGTCAGCTTCGTTATCTGTTTGTTCGAAAGTGGCTTCCCACCAGCGCTCGCTGTCGGTATACCCCGCCAGCTCCGCAATATACCCCATCGGGTCGCGGATGAGCGGGGGCTCCTGCTCCGAATCAGGGAGGGGTATCTCCAACTGGCCGGCCTTTTCTGCCTCCAGCTGGAACTGCATGCTCATCGGCAGGTCCATAAAAATAATGGGCAGGCTTTCCTTCAGGCCGTATTGGATGGCCTGCCATTCCGGTGAGAATTCGGCGAAGGGCAGGTAAGAGGCCCGGCTCAGGTCTTTTTCGTCGTAAACGAGCACCGCCACCGGCGGAACGAGCCGCGGGTGTCCTGCATATTCCAAAACTTTTTCCGTATCGGCCGGCGCTTCGATGAGGATAGCGTCGGGCCGCTGCGCCTGCAGGGCGCGCAGCAGGCTGCGGGCCGAGCCCGGGCCATGGTGCCGGATGCCGTAGATGGAGAACATAGGGTAAAGGTAGCACAAGCCTGGTAGAGATAGAAGCTTCCGCTGCGCGATTGTGGTTACCCGTACCTCCAACCTTTTGGTTGGAGTAGAAGGCTGCTCCAACCGGAAGGTTGGAGGTACGGGTTAGCCCAGCAGCTCCCGGCTCGCCTCGTAGAGATCCTGCCACCCCTCGCGTTCTTTCACCACCGTTTCGAGGTATTCCTCCCAGGCGGCCTTATCCTGTACCGGGTCTTTGACGATGGAGCCGAGCAGGCTGCCGGCTATATCGCGGGCTGTGAGGGCGCCTTCGCCGAAGTGTACGGCCAGGGCCTGCCCGCTATTGATGACAGAGATAGCTTCGGCAGTACTCAGGGTGCTGCCGGGCGCCTTGAGCTTGCGGCGCCCGTCTTCGGTCTTGCCGCTGCGCAGTTCTCGGAAGATGGTGACCAGCCTGCGGATCTCCTCAACGGGGGCCGCCTGCGGCGGCAGCTCCAGCGCCTGGCCGATCTCTTCCACACGGTTTCTGACGATGGTAACTTCCTCCTCCAGGCTGGCGGGCAATGGCATTACGACGGTATTGAAGCGGCGGCGCAGGGCGCTCGACAGCTCATTGACCCCCTTGTCGCGGTCGTTGGCGGTAGCGATGATATTGAACCCCTGCACGGCCTGTACTTCCGTGTTCAGCTCGGGCACGGGCAAGGCTTTTTCAGAGAGCACGGTGATGAGGGCGTCCTGTACGTCGGAAGGAATGCGGGTCAGTTCTTCCACCCTGGCGATCCTGCCCTGCCGCATGGCCTGCATGACCGGGCTGGGCGTCAGGGCGGCTTCCGAAGGGCCTTCGGCCAGCAGGCGGGCGTAGTTCCAACCGTAGCGCAGGCTTTCCTCGCTCATGCCGGCAGTGCCCTGCACCAGCATCTTGGAATCGCCGGAAATAGCGGCAGCCAGGTGCTCGGACACCCAGGTCTTGGCCGTGCCGGGGATGCCGATAAGCAGCAGCGCCCGGTCGGTGGCGAGGGTAGCTATGGCCACTTCGATGAGCCGCCGGCTGCCGTAGTATTTAGGGGTAATGGCCGTGCCGTCTTCCAGCTCCCCGCCCAGCAGGTAGGTGGCCACCGCCCAGGGCGACAGTTTCCAGTTGGCGGGCCTGGGGTGCTTATCGGCCTTGGCCAGGGCCTTCAGCTCTCCGGCATAGGTTTCTTCAGCATGTGGGCGTAGTATCGCAGGCTTGGGCATGGTTCCTGTTTTAAATGGACGTCGTTCGATGAGGTGCTTTACACCAACAAAGTTACACAAAGGCTCAGATTTTGGTTATCCATGCTTTGTGTAACTCGGTGTCTTCTTTGTGTGGTTTTGTGTAACCAAGGGAGGCTTCCCGAAGTAGCCTCAACAGTGAACCCATGAAACCATATCCTCCCGGCTTACCCTAGCCCGCCCCACGGGCTATCTCCGCCTGCACCTCTTTCCGGAAAACCAGCACTTTGAGGAAGCGTTCCACCTCCTTTTCCCAGCGGTACCACACCGGCGAGCGGGCATCCCAGCCGGTGCGAAAGCGCTCTTCGATGCCGGGCTCGGCCTGGTAGGCGGCCACCTCCAGGATGCGCCGGTAATGCCAGAGGTTCCAGTAGTAGTTGCGGGCGCCGCTGATCCATTGCTGAAAGCCGTTCAGCACCAGCTGGGCCAGGCGGGCCTCCCAGGGGTGGGCGCCCTGGCTGAGCATGTGGCTGAGCAGGCTGCGCTCTTCAATGTACCCGGGCTGTTGCCGGAGCTGCTGCACGGCCAGCTCATTGAACACCGGCGCCGGCAGCTGCCCGATCAGGCGTTTCCCAAGAGCGCTGCTCCAGGCTTCCTCATCGTTGGTGCGCCACCAGAAACGCACGATGGCCTCGATCCAGCGATGATCCTGGTGCAGGATGGCAGCCTGGGTTACGGCTTCGATCAGTATCTTTTTGCGGGCGCTGCCCGCCAGCAGGCGCAGGCAATCCACTGTAGGTTTACGGAAGTGCTCCTCCCAGCGCTTTGGGGGTATCTTGCTGATGATCTCCTGGGCCCAGGTAGCAGGGGTACCCTTTTTGGCGCCGATGCCATCTCTCTTCAGGCCTTCGTCCAGCTCTTTGGGATAAAGCAGCTCCAGCGGGGCGCCATCTGCTTCTTTGAGCAGGCCTTTGGCCCGCGCAAACAGGCGCTCCACGAGCCCTGAATCGGGCATGTGGCTGAGCAGGCCTGCCGCCGCCTGCCGTACCTCTTTGCGGCTATCCAGCAGGCAATGCTCCAGGAATTCTTCATCGTGATCGCCCAGGCCCCGGGCCAGTATGTTCAGCATGGCCAGCTTATCGGTATAGGAAAGCCCGTCCCATATCGGCCGGAGCAGAGGGGGAGCATGTTCGGGGCTGGTGCGGCGCAGGAAGCGCAGCATGGCCTGTTTATCCTCCAGCGAAGCGTCGGGCCAGGTGTCCGCCTCGGGGTTTTCAGACAGCGGTTGCCAGTCGGGGTTCTGCCGTAGCAGCCATTGCCCGGCAGGGCCGAGGGCCGGTTGCACCATGCTCCATATCTCCGGGTATTTCAGGCTTAGCTGAAAAAGGGCAGGCAGGTATTCTGCCGGCAGCTGGCGCCGGTGCCGGCCTGCCAGTTCGAGGTATTCCGGCAGGGCATGCCAATAATGCCCATCCAGGATGAGTGACAAATGCCTGGAAGCGCGCGCCGATGCAGGACGGCCGCCTGCTATGGCATCCTGTCCGGGCAGGCCCACCGGCTGCTCTTCCTTTGACAGGGGGAAGCCTGCCCGACGCAGGCCATGGTAAAGCGCTGCGGCCTCCAGCACCACCTGCGCCGGATGGCCATCCGTATCGATGCCCAGCCGGGCCAGGGCCAACAGGGTGCTTTCGGAAAGCCGGGCCCTTTCCGTTCCGATGAGTGCTATCTTGGCCAGTTCGTCCCAGATCATCTGTAAAAGTCAAAATGTTAACCTCAGCAAAAAAAGAAGAAATCCTTACCAGGATGCAAATCCCATTCCTGCAGATGCCCTTTGATCTCTGCCTGGGCATCGGGCGCAGCTACCAGCACCAGCACCTGTGGGCCGTTCAGCTCTGCGATCGCTTCATAGGCCTGCATCCGGATGCCATAGATGTCTTTGCCAACCTTTCCTGGGGTATCGCACACCCAGTGAAAGCGAATGCCTTCGCGCTGCAGGCGAAGGGCTGTTTCCTTGCCCTTCCGGCCGGCGCCCCAAACGACGAGCGGGCGGGCGGGCCGGTAGTCCACCTTTAGAAAATAATGCAACTTCAGGGGCAGAAAGGTATAGTCGGCATAAACCTCGCTATTGCGGGAAGTGCGGGCAGGGTGGTCGCGCCACAGGTGCACCACTTCCTGGCAGGCGGCTATCCGCATGCCTTTTTCGTAAAAGCGGAACCAAAGGTCATAATCTTCGGGGTAGGTATCCGGTTCAAAGGCGCCGCATTTTTCCACATCTTCCTTCAGGGCCATCCAGGCCGGAGAGGGCAAAACACATTCGCGGTAAGCTTCTTCATAGTGCCGCCCGCTGTCGGCCAGTCCGTTCAGCCAGTCCTGATAGCGCAGGAAGCCGTCGCCCAGGCCTTCATCGGAGAAATACCGTACCTTACCCGTGGCGACCCAGCCCGGCCCGCGGGCCTGCAACAGGCCTCGCAATACCTGTAGCTTATGGGCCGGCATGAGGTCGTCGGAATCCATACGGGTAATATAGCGGCCACGGCTATGCCCGAACGCCAGCCGGAGGGCAGGGATAATGCCCTTGGGGCCCTGGTTCTGCATGGGCCGAATGCGCGCGTCTTTCCAGGCATAGCGGCGCAGAATGGCCCAACTCCCGTCGGTGGAGTAGTCGTCGACGGCCAGCAGCTCCCAATTGCTCTGCGTTTGCGCCAGAACGGAATCGAGGCAGGCCGACAAATATGGCCCGCTGTTATAGACGGGAAGCAGCACGCTGATCATACCCGAAAAATAACCAGGATTTGCGGAAATAGCCCCGCCAAAGGGCCTTTTTTAATAACTTGCCCGCCCTGAAGAAAAATAGGAGTGGCGGCTATTCGTCAAAATAAGTATTGGAAGGGCATCTGAAAAAAAAGAGCAAATTTCGAAGCTGCGTTTTACAGCAGTAAAACGGCCGGCACACAGGCCGCTCAATCACCTGAAAATGACGCTTTTTTGAAGGATTCGGCTTGAATTTTCGTTTTGATTATCAACACAAAAGGCTAAATTTGCACCGATTTTTGAAGAACCATTCTTTTCATATCACAAATACGCGAACAGATATGGCAAATATCGGTCAAGTTAAACAGGTGATCGGGCCTGTTGTAGACGTGAGCTTCTCCGGGAAGGGCGCCAAACTCCCGGAAATCCTGAACGCCCTTGAAATCAAACGGCCGAACGGCGAAACGCTGGTGCTCGAAGTACAACAACACCTTGGTGAAGATAGCGTACGCGCCGTGGCCATGGACTCTACGGACGGCCTGACGCGCGGTACCGAAGTTACGGATACCGGCAAGAACATCACCATGCCGACGGGTATTGCCATCAAAGGCCGGCTGTTCAACGTAGTGGGCGAGCCTATCGACGGCATCGGCCCCGTGAGCAAGGAGCAATCAGCCCCCATCCACCGCAAACCGCCGACCTATGAGGAGCTGTCAGTGGAAAAAGAAGTACTCTATACGGGTATCAAAGTTATCGACCTGATCGAGCCCTATCTGAAAGGCGGCAAGATCGGCCTGTTCGGCGGCGCCGGCGTAGGTAAGACCGTACTGATCCAGGAGCTGATCAACAACATCGCCAAAGGGTACGAAGGTATCTCCGTATTTGCCGGCGTGGGTGAGCGCACCCGTGAGGGCAACGACCTGATGCGCGAAATGCTGGAAGCCGGCATTATCCGCTACGGCAAGGAGTTCATGCACTCTATGGAAGAAGGCGGCTGGGACCTGAGCAAGGTGGATAAGAAGGAACTCGAAGATTCCAAAGCCACCTTCGTTTTCGGCCAGATGAACGAACCTCCGGGTGCACGCGCACGCGTAGCGCTTTCCGGCCTGACGGTTGCCGAATACTATCGCGATGGCGACCTCTCCGACCCCATGGGCGGCCGCGATATCCTGTTCTTTATCGACAACATCTTCCGCTTCACCCAGGCGGGCTCCGAGGTATCCGCTCTGCTGGGCCGTATGCCCTCTGCCGTAGGTTACCAACCGACCCTGGCCACCGAGATGGGCCTGATGCAGGAGCGCATCACCTCCACCAAGCGCGGCTCCATTACCTCCGTACAGGCGGTTTACGTACCTGCCGACGACTTGACGGACCCTGCTCCGGCTACGACCTTCGCCCACCTGGACGCCACCACGGTACTTAGCCGTAAGATCGCAGCCCTCGGTATCTATCCGGCTGTAGACCCCCTGGATTCCACCTCCCGCATCCTCGACCCGGCCATTATCGGCGATGAGCACTACGACTGTGCCGAGCGCGTGAAGAACATCCTGCAACGCTACAACGAGCTTCAGGACATCATCGCCATCCTGGGTATGGAGGAATTGTCGGAAGAAGACAAGCTGGTCGTACACCGCGCCCGCCGCGTACAGCGCTTCCTCTCGCAGCCGTTCCACGTAGCCGAGCAGTTCACCGGCCTGCCCGGGGTGTTGGTGCCGATCGAGGAAACCATCCGCGGCTTTAACATGATCATCGACGGCGAAGTGGATAAATACCCGGAAGCTGCTTTCAACCTCAAAGGTACCATCGATGAGGCCATCGAAGCCGGCGAGAAGATGCTGAAAGAAGCTGCTGCCCTCTAAATCGTTATCAAAGACGCAATTATGAACATCATCGTTCTTACACCGGACAAAGAGATCTTCCGGGGAGAGATCAACTCCGTAAAAGTGCCCGGCACTTTGGGAGAATTCCAGGTGCTGAAAAACCACGCACCCATCGTCTCCTCGCTTGAAGAAGGAAAGATCACCATCGTGACTGCCGGGGGAGAATACCGGTACTTCGACGAGGAAAGCGGGTCCATCAAAGTGGATACCGAAGCCGGAAGGACTGTCGTCTTTCACATCAATGGCGGCTTCGTAGAGGTGCTGAAAAACGAGATCTCCCTGCTGGCTACCGGCGTACGCAACGGCAACGGCAACGGCAACGGCAATCGCAGGTAATTATAGAAATGTCATTTTGCTGAGTATACCCTAAGGGAGTAGGCAGTGCTTACTCCCTTTTGTTTTTTCTGATACCGCGAGAGCTGCAGAGATGTGCCGTTTTTCCAAGGGCCGCCCGCCAAAAATCAGCGCCCCCAACAGTCTAAGTATTCCCTATGACATACATCTGATCGAGGGTGGGCGCAGGGCTTCCGCCCCGTTCTTCCAGCGTGACGGCGAAGGCCTGCGGGTTCTCGAGGAAAGGCACGGCGATGAGCGCGCCGGCTTCGGAGGAAAGGTCGAACACGCCCATGTCTACCGGCTGCCCCGCTACGATAGCCCATAGCTGATACTGCTTATCCGATGGCGGGGAGGGCATCCGCCCGATAGACAGGAGGTTCTGCCGCAGTTCCGGATTGTAGAAAACGGTGGCGACGGCATCGGGCGCCAGGCCCGTCCCACGCATAATGACCTGGCGGGTAGAGGGCTGTTTCAAAAATTCTATATTGTCTTCCAGGCGCCCGGCGTAGGCCTGTATGCTGTCGCAGTTTTGCTGCAGGGTATCCATCTGTTGCAGCAGGCGGGCCTGTGCCGCCTGCTGCTGGCGGGCTTTTTGGGATAGGAGCAACAACCCTGCGATGGCGGCGAGCAGCAGCAGCCCTTCAACGATGGCCAGTGCGCGCCACCGGCTGCCGCGGCCGGCGCGTGGGGCAAACATCTTTTCCGCATGCATGCGCTGAAGGGTGGCCGTGAGCACGCCCGGAGGCGGCACTTTACCGTTCAGCATAGCATATTCTTCCAGCGTCCGTTCTATGTCGTCAATCTCCTGCCGGACTTCCGGGTATTGCCCGGCATACTGTTCCACCTCTGCCTCCTCCCGGGGGGAGAGATTGCCCAGAACATACTGTTCCAGTATACCTGACGCTATGTAAGCTTTAATATCCAAGGTATCTTCTTACGATTTCAGCCAGTGAAAATAATGCTAACGAAACGAACCCCTCATTTTTGAGGATCTCGCGAAGCTCCATTAGGGCCTTCCGGGACCTCGACTTAATGGTGCCCAAAGGGATGCCCAGCAATTCGCTTGCCTCGCTTTGGGTATAGTTCTTAAAGAACAGCAGGTCGATCACTTTCCGGCTGTTCTCATCCATCATGCCAACGATTTTCCGCAGAGCGGGGTCGCCAAGCTCAGGCGCTTCGCTGAACGCTTCATCGGTATATACGGAATCGGGAAGAGAATCAGTTTTACGGCCCTGCTTAAATTGGCTGGAACGCAGCGCATCGATGGCCGTGTTGCGGCAAATGCGCGCCATCCAGGTAAAAAAACGGCCCTTGGCCGGATCGTACTGCTCTGCTTTTTCCCATATCTTAAGAAAAGCATCCTGCAGTGCTTCCTCGGCAATGGATTCCTGGCCGACCACCTGAAGGATGATATTGTAAAGCGCCGGGGAATAATGTTCATAGAGTAATGTGACCGCTCCCTCCTGCTTCTGGTGAAGCAAGTTCAGTATTTCCTCCTCCCGAGGTGGCTTTGTGCGGTTTAGGGACATAAAAGTTTAAATAAGGCGCTTCCCATCCCGGCATTACGAAGCATGGCCTTTCTCGGAAAAACGCCTGGAAAGCAATGGGAAGATAACGCAATTTTCTGTTTTACAAAAACATAACGCTCTTAGCTAAGCACCTGCGCGTTCATCTTTTCTTCAATGGCCTCCGCTTCGATGGGGATACCTGCCATCAGGTCCACCGGGCCATCGTCGGTGACGAGGATGTCGTTCTCCAGACGGATGCCGACTTGTTCTTCGCGGATGTAGATGCCCGGTTCGCAGGTGAATACCATGCCGGCCTGGAACGGGTCGTAGCGGTGCGAGGAGTCGTGCACGTCGAGGCCGAGGTGGTGAGAGGTGCCATGCATAAAAAACCGCTTGTAGGCCGGCGATTTTTCATCCTGGTTTTTGATATCGGTTTTATCCAGCAGCTTAAGGCCCAGCAGTTCGCTTTCCACCATTTTACCTACCTCTTTGTGGTATTCTTCCAGGGTAGTGCCCGGCACCAGCATCTGCCTGGCCCCTTTCAACACGCGCAGTACTGCATCGTATACGGCTCGCTGCCGGGCTGAAAACTGGCCGTTCACGGGAATCGTGCGGCTGAGGTCGGCAGCATAGTTGGCGTATTCCGCCCCGAAATCGAGCAGCAACAAGCCGCCGTCGTGAAGCAGCTGGCCGTTTTTGACGTAGTGCAGGATACAGGTGTTAGCCCCGCTGGCGACGATGGGTTCATAAGCGTGGCCCGCAGCGCCGCTGCGAATGAATTCGTGTGTGATCTCCGCTTCGACCTCGTATTCCCGCAACCCCGGCTTGACGAATTCCAGCACCCTGTCGAAAGCCTTGCCGGTAATATTGATGGCATGCTGGATGAGCGCCACTTCCAGGGGCGATTTCTGCATGAACATCTTCTTGAGGATGGGCTGCGCCCGGTGGTATTTGTGCAACGGGTACTGCTCCATGAGCTGCCGGGCGAAGCGCATATCCCGGGTTGGGATCTCCGACTGGAAGCGGTCGTGTTCGTTGAGGTTGAGGTAGATGCGTTTGGCCAGCAGGATGAGTTCGTGCAGCACGCTGTCCATTTCGTCGAGCCAGAATATCTTGCCGATGCCCGAAATGGCCCGGGCTTCTTCCTTTGAATAGCGGGGGCCTTCCCAGATAGCCGTCACCTCGTCCGTCCGCCTGATGAAAGCCACTTCCTGGAACCCCTCCTTAATGCAATCGGGAAACAGCACCACCACGGTCTCTTCCTGGCCGAGCCCGCTGAGATAGAACAGGCCGGAATTCTGCCGAAAAGGGAAAAAAGTATCGCCGCTCCGGGGCATCAGGTCGTTGGAATGGAAGATGGCAATGGAGTCGGGTTGCATCTTGCGCATAAAGCGCTTCCTGTTCTGAACGAAAAGTTCCGGGTTGATCGGCTCGTATCTCATGATGATCGTGATTTTCGCATAATCAATAACGGGTTGCTCCTCTGAAAAAAGGATGGCAGCCACTGTCTTCATAATGGGAATGGGGCCTCAGGAAAGGTGGTTGGGTATCGCTTTAGGTAAGGTAGTGCCGTGGTTTTAACTTGCTTTGCCAATCAAAATTGCAAAAAAATCGCCGAATGGAAAAAGGTGCGTGCCTAAAAGGGAAGAAATTTAACGTATCCGCTTATAATTTTTGGTCGACCTGAAGCAGGTCCTGTTCGTCGTAGTGCCTGAACCATCGCCCCAGCTGTTTTTTCGCCTTTTCCCGTACGTCTTCATTGATATAACCGGCAATAGTGACCAGGCCGAAGGTCAACACCCCGAGGTCGTCGGTATAGCCAATGATCGGCGTCAGGTCGGGAAGCGCATCGAAGGGCGTGAGCAGATAGCCAAGGGTGCCTAGCACGATGTTCTTGGCCCAGGCAGGGGTTTCCTTGCGGCGATAGGCAAAGAACAGCAGCAGCGCCGAATATACGGTCTTGGTGCCTGCCTGCACGGCAAAACGCTGGAGCTTAGCCCAGAATTTCGGGACGGTAAAGTGCCCGGTATATTTTTCGAACGGATTTTTCATAGCTGCAATTTAATGAAAAAGAACAGGTTTCCACGCCCTTTCGTTATCGGCGCCATTGCTCCGTCAGGAGCTCTCCTGCGTTGCCGGCCACTTCCAGCCCGGCGTTCCTTCCTTTTCCCTCAAATAACAACCGGGGCCCCTCAAAAAGTTTCACTTCTACGACAGACTGCATGCTTTCATTGACTTTCCCTGTCATATTGCCGGAAATGGGCGATACCAGTTCCCCCGTGCCGCCTGCGTTAAACGCGGTGATCTCGAGGCGATGCCGGCGGCTTTTAAAAGACAGATACACCTCCTGCTCTCCGAGAGAGGCCCGCATCTGCGCACCGGTATAGGTGGCGAAACGGTACAGCCTGCCGTTGAGAAGAAAACCGACGATATAACCGATGAAATGGCTGCCGATCCACGGAATATTGGCCACCGACGCCATAACCGATGCCGGCCCATCGAAGTGGTTGCTCTGCACCCAGATCCAGGAGGAAGGGAAAGAATGGCCCCAATCCTTTTCGATGTATCCGCGCCCGCCGGAAAAGTCGACGGTAGTGCCATAAACCTCCAACCGGCCATCCAGCTCATGGCCGAGGCTCACCACCCCATGGTAACATTCCATAAAAGGCACAAAGGAATACCAGCCCATAATGCCCGGCGCACCCAGCATTTTGGGCCAGGGGGTGATATTGCTGAACTGAAGGCTGCCTTTCAGTTCCGGAAGATCCAGCGACAGCCCCTGATCGGAAAAGCTGTTATCGCCTACCCGCACTTCAAACCACCGGGAAAAAGGCCGAAAGGCAGAAGCCGGGAACTCGTGGTAACCCGCCCGGCACAATTTCCCGTCCAGCACCTGGATGAAAGCGTGCTGCCTGCCGTCGCTGCCCATCGATATCCCGGGAATAACGGCGAAGGCATGCCGTTCGGTAGGGTCGACGAATTTGAAATACCAGCCTTCGAAGAAATTTTCCTTGCGCCCCCAGCCGTGGTAGCGGTTGGGGTTCCAGAGGGCGCGCCAGCGGTTGAGGTGGTGCTGCATGGTTTTTATCACGTTAGGAGTGCACCATAAAGGTATCAAATATCATCTATCCGGAAAAAGCCTGAAAAAACTGCCGGCATTGTTCACCAAAATGCTGAAGCTATGTTTCACAAACCCAAACACCGGCAAGACAACGCGATCAACGCCGGTTCCATGGCGGATATCGCCTTCCTGCTGCTCATCTTTTTCCTGGTCACCACCACCATTTTGGTAGATACGGGTATCGCCGTACGCCTGCCGCCCTGGACACAGGAGCCGCCGCCGCCCGTGCCAAAGCGCAACATCCTGTGGGCCAGGGTCAACGCCAATGACGAGCTGCTGGTGGGAAATACGCCTACCGATGTCGGGCAGCTCCGCCAGCTCGCCAAAGACTTCATTATGAACCCCTCCGGCAGCCCCAACCGCCCCAAAGCCCCCAACCGCGCAGTCATTTCCCTGCAACACGACCGGGCCACCAGCTATGAAGCTTACCTCGCCGTTTACAACGAACTGATGGCCGCTTACAACGAGCTTTGGGACGAGGCGGCCCTGCAAAGTTACGGGCGCCCATACAAGGCGCTGTCCGCGAAAAAACAGGCGGGCATCCGGGCGGGCATCCCCCTGGTCATCTCGGAGGCCGAGCCGGTAAACCTGATGGCGGAGCAGTGAGCTTGGATGCGGGGCGGATTTGGTATAGGTGGGCTACATCGTCAGTATAACCTTTGGGGCTATACCCCTGGGAAATGACTACTGCCTTCCGGCCTTCTAAACTAAAAAAGCCACTGCTCCTGAGGGTAGCAGTGGCTTTCGGCTATATAAAACATTGCAGAAATAGCGATTGGCCCGTCAGGCGGTGGCGCGCAGCAGTGGGCTTGCCAGCTCTTTTTCGTTGAGCTTGCCGAACTGGTACCCCTCCATGGCGAAATGCTCGAGCACGCGTGGCAGCACATAACGCAGCTTTTCCTCCGCCTTGAGGCTGTCGTGGAAAACGATGATGGAGCCGGGCTCGGCATTGTTGACGACATTCGACAGGCATTGTTCTTCCGACAGCCTGGGGTCGAAATCACCGCTGAGCACATCCCACATCACGATGCGGTAGTGGCGCTGCAGGAATTGGGACTGCTTCGGTTTGAGCTTGCCGTAAGGCGGGCGGAAAAGCACCGAATGGGCCAGGTTGGCACAGTGGCGCACGTTGTGATAATACGGGATGTTCTCCGACAGCCAGCCATTGAGGTGGTTGTAGGTGTGGTTACCTACGGCATGCCCTTTTTCGATCACCTGGCGAAAGACGTCCGGATGCTTCCGGATATTATCGCCCACACAGAAAAAAGTAGCCTGAGCGTCATACTGTTCCAGTTGCTCCAGCACCCAGGGGGTTACTTCCGGAATGGGGCCGTCATCAAATGTCAGATAGAGCACTTTCTCCTGGGTTGGTATGCGCCAGGTGTAGTTCGGGAACAGGTTTTGGATAAATTGAGGCGTTTTGATCAAGTACATAGCACTTTCGGATTAATGTTCAGGGATATTATGGATCAATAAAATATTCTTCAGCCTTTAAAATATTTCAAAAGGGGAATCAGAAACTCATACAGGGGGCGCTGGCAAGCTATTTTAAAATCATTACATTTGTGCTTTCCAGCAGTTGGAGTTTAGCTTGTTAGGTAGCCCTTTCAGGCATCCCGGTTGGTAGGGTTGGTTGCTTTTAGACATCAACGCGCCAGCTCCTGTTTTTGCTGCTATAAGCGGCGGTTTTTTTTCACTTTTTTTTCTGCCGGCCTGAAATCAATGCTAAATTGTCCGGGATCATACAAAACAGCGCGGTTTTTGAAGGATTTTTTCTCCGGAGTGCCCCGCGAAAGATCCCCGGCAAAAGGGCAGGCAGGCAGTCAAAACACGCTTAATGAACAAAATGAGATTGCGTTTCGCGCCCAGCCCCACCGGGGCCCTTCACATTGGAGGCCTTCGGACGGCCCTGTACAACTTTCTTCTGGCCAAAAAGCACGGAGGCACCTTTATCCTCCGGATCGAAGATACCGACCAGCAACGCTATGTACCGGGCGCTGAACAGTACATTATAGAATCGCTTCAGTGGTTCGGCCTGACGCCCGAAGAGGGCCCCGGCTTTGGCGGCAGCTACGGCCCCTACCGCCAGTCGGAACGCAGAGCCACCTACCAGCAATACGCCCGGCAGCTGATCGACAACGGCAAAGCATACTACGCCTTCGACACTCCTGAAGAGCTGGATGCGGCGCGGCAGGCCAACCCCGCCTTCCGGTACGACGCATCCATCCGCCAGGATATGAAAAACAGCCTGTCGCTGCCGGCTGATGCGGTACAGGCCCGGCTATCCGGCGGCGAGCCCTACGTCATCCGCCTCAAAGTGCCGGCCAACGAGCAGGTGGTGATCCAGGACCTGATCCGCGGCGAAGTCACCTTCGATACCAGCGAGCTGGACGACAAGGTGCTGATGAAGGCCGACGGCCTGCCGACCTACCACCTGGCCAACATCGTAGACGACTACCTGATGGAGGTCAGCCATGTCATTCGCGGCGAAGAGTGGCTGTCCAGCACCGCGCACCACGTCCTGTTGTACCGCGCTTTCGGCTGGGAAGGGCGCATGCCGCAGTTCGCCCACCTGCCGCTCATCCTGAAACCTGCGCCGGAAAGCTTCCTGCACAAAGACAACACCCCTGCCCTCGCCCGGCGCCTGGCCGAAGAGTTCACCAAAAAGAACCCTGGTATTGCAGCCGCTTTCCTGGAAAAAGCTGAGCCGTTCATATTACAGGTACTACAGGATAAGGCCAATATAGCCGCCAACCTGAAAGAAAAAGAAAAGGACGAGCCGCAGAAGGCCCTGCTTAAAGCCTTCCTCAAGGATTCGCTGTTCGGCAAGCTGAGCAAGCGCGACGGCGACAGGCTGGGCTTCCCTGTCTTCCCGCTCTCCTGGCAGGGAGAAAGCGCAGACGATGCTTTTGTCGGTTTCCGCGAGTACGGCTTCCTGCCGGAGGCCGCCATCAACTTCCTGGCCCTGCTGGGCTGGAGCCCCGGCACCGACCAGGAGCTCTTCAGCATGGACGAGCTGGCCGAAGCTTTTTCTATCGAAAAGATCGGCAAGTCCGGCGCGCGCTTCGACATTGACAAAGCGCGCTGGTTCAACCAGCAGTATATCATGAAAGCCGATACGGCCTACCTGGCAGATAAGGTTCGCCCTTTCATCAACGCGCACGGCCATCAGCCCGGCGATGCTTTCCTCCACCAGTTCGTCGAACTGATGCGGGAACGGGCCACCACCCTGGCCGAGTTTTGGGAGAACGGCTACTACTTTTTCGAACCCCCGAAGGCCTATGACGAAAAGAACGCCCGCAAGCGCTGGGACCCCTCCCGAAGCGGCCTGTTCGGGCAATTGGCAACAACCCTGGACGGGCTCGAACCCTTCAATGCCGACGCCATAAAGGCCAGCGTTGAAGGGTTTATCCAGGACAGCGGCCTGAAATTCGGCGAGGTGCTGCCGCTGTTGCGGATCGGCCTGGCAGGAACGATGCAGGGGCCGGCAGTGTTCGAGATGATGGAACTGCTGGGCAGGGAAACGTCCGTCGGCCGGCTGAAACAGGCCTTCCTGTTGTTCGATGCGTGGGCAGCCCAGGTGTAGAACCGGGCACAAACCAGAACACTATGCCAAAGAAGAAACCGAAAAAAGGCGACCCCGAAGTGCATAAGGACCTCAAAGGGTTCGATATCAGGATCAACGAATTTGGGGAGATCATCTCCAACTTCGAGGTCGACAAACTCAATGAATTCCTCAATGAGAATGTCGATGACAAAAAGCTGCGCAGCCCGGGCCAGGACGAGGAACAGCCCGCACCCGGCGATGAGGAGGAATAGACGCCGCACAGGCTTTCCTTCCGCTCATTTGTTGCATAAGTTTTGAAACCTTGGGTAAGTTACCTTCGTAACATCCATTAGATGGCAGGTGGAAGTTGCTGATAAACAGTCCTGTCGGAGGCGTTTCACAGAAAAATGTAAGCGCGATTGGCCGGATTTTAATATTTTGCAAGCCAGTTTTCCACCTATACCCTCCTGCCGTTTTGGGGTGGGAGTGGGAATGTTATAGTACTATTGAGAAAATCAGACAACAAAAACCGATTAAGTATGTATCCCATGAACATCCTCAGTGCGCCGCCTGGCTTGCCTGCCCGCGCCCCAAAGGCCGTTATTCGCTCGTTCAATCCCAATGAAAAAAGTTAGCCCCCGGTTCCTGCTGCCGTCAGCGGGCCTCTGCTGGCTTTGAAGGAACCTCAAAAGTAGTAACTATGAAAATAAGACTACGCTGCCCTATGCCGCTTCTGTTCCTGTTTCTGGCCCTGCTCGTCGGAGCCCAGGCCGCACAGGCCCGAAGCGCAAACGACTTCCCAAATAATGAACCACCTGCTGCCCCCGGGATGCGGACAACGCCTCCGGTGATCCTCGGTGTTCCCGCCGATACGACAGTAATGGACATCTGTTCTATGCCTCCCAAAGACAGCCTGCTGGTACTGGACATGGAGGACGGGCCCCTTCCCAAGGCCTTCCCCGTAGACATGCCCGACCCGGCCACCATCGACCCCTGTGTCGGAGGCGTGGTCCTGAGGATATGGGAAGCCACGGACTCCGACATGAACGTCACGCGCGATACGCAGGAAATTACCATCCTGCCCGACACCCAGGCGCCCAACTTCGGCGCCATCGACCCGCTCGACGCCGTGATGGCCTGCGAGCCGGCTATGGATACGGGTTACGTCAGCTGGAAAAACAGTATCCAGCTCATCCTCGGCTCTAACATTTCCGACTGCAGCGGCGTGGCCAACTTCGGGCCTACCGCGCCGATCCCCAGCTCCTTTCCGGAGCCCTGTGACACCCTGCTCGTCACCTTCGCCTACGATGATGCCTGCGGAAACCCGGGAACCCTCGACATCACCTTCGTCACGATAGACACTACCCCCCCCATCCTGCTGGGCCTGCCGGCGGATACCGTCAGAATAGGCTGCGACACAGTCGCCCTCTACCTGGCCAACAACCCGCCGTCTATGGTTAGCATTCAGGACTGCCAGCCGGGCCTCGTGGCAGCCTATACCCAGGATTCCATACCGGTCACCAGCCTTTGCGACGACCGGGAATACAATATTCGCCGCACCTGGACGGTTTCGGACTCCTGCGGCAATATGACGACGTCTGTGCATATCGTAGAGGTGCGCGACGAGCGCGCCCCGAGCTTTACCGTGCCGCCGGATACTACCATTTCCTGCGGCCAGGATGCTCTCGACCTCAGCATCACCGGCACGGTAACCGATACCATAGACCTCTGCGGCGGCCCCATCACCGTCTTTTTCTCCGACAACATCGTAGACGACAATGACGGCTGCCCGCACACCTACCAGATCAAACGCAGCTGGCAGGTGCGCGACCTTTGTGGCAATACGTCTATCCGCGAACAGGCCATTACGGTTATAGATACCATTCCGCCCACTTTTGTCGTGCCTGCCGACACTACGGTCAACTGCGGCCAGGAGAACGACCTGATGATCACTGGCGTGCCTACCATGCTCATGGACAACTGCGACGACAGCCTGTCCTATTCCATGGGCCCCGAAACGATCATACCAGGCCTGTGCCAGTACGAGTTCATCATTGAGCGCGCCTGGGCCGTCACCGATTCCTGCGGCAATGAAACCCAGCTCATCCAGCGCATAACCGTGATCGACACCATCGCGCCGGTGCTGGGCGCCCAGGCCACCGACAAAGTGATCACCTGTATGGCCGGCATGGACATCGCTCAGGAGTTCAGCAACTGGATCAACAGCCATGGCGGCGCAACGGCCAGCGACAACTGCGCGCTGGATGACGAGCTGGAATGGAAGGCCTACAAGGCCGGCACCGATACCCTCGTAAGTATGCCGGCACTGGTGTGCCCTGCGCCCAGCGACACCATTGTGATGCAGGCCGTCGACTTTGTCGTCCTGGACCGCTGTGGCAATGCGGATACCACTTCGGCCATTTTTATCGTCATCGACAATACGCCGCCGGCCATCATGCAATGCCCTGAGGATATAGTTGTCGCATCAGACCCGGCTCAGTGCGAGGCCTTGTTCACCTTGCTGCCGCCACTGGTGGAAGAAGAGTGCGCCGCCAGCCTGCTCACCGAGAGCATCGACAGGATGGCCACCCTGACCTCGGGCGCCGCTCCCGGACAGGAGGGCGTTACGCCGGTTGACCCGGTATACCTGGAGTTCACAGTAGCGAACCCGCTGCCGGTCAACGCCGCCGGCGACGCCACCTTAACGATCATACTGCGCAATGCCGATGCAGAAGGCATGACCGAATACTTCCGCGTGCTGGGCGAAGACGGCAGCCTGCTGGGCCGCACCGGCCGTTCGCTGGCCCAATGCAGCGATTCGGACACGACGCTCACCATACCGGCCGCCAAGATCAACACCTGGGCGCTGGACGGCGCCGTCAGCATCAGCCTGGTTCCCAATATTCAACCTACCCTTTCCGGCAGTTTCGCCGTCAACGATATCTGTTCGCCGGATAGCAGGGTAGAGGCCAACCTGGCTTTCCAGGTGCGCGACTTTGCCCAACTGCACTACCAGTACCGCATCAACAACGGAGCCGCAGTATCGGTATCACCGGTAGGGCCTACCGATGTGCCGCTGCCGCTGGGAGAGAACACCATTACTTATTACGTATCGGACTGCGCCGGCAACCAGGACAGCTGCACCTACAAAGTGACGGTCGAAGACCGGGAGCCGCCCATTCTTGATTGTCCGTCCGACATCAGTGTCGGGCTCGACCCCGGCTCCTGTACGTCCATGGTGTCCCTGCCTTTCCCGGAAGGTGTGACCGACAACTGCGGGGTAGCCGGCACTTACGAAGTAAGCATGCCGCTGGATACCGCCAGCGCCTGGCTTACCTTCACGGAAGACCCCAACCTGAATGATTTCGTCGCCAATGCCAAAACCTATACCTTTCAAAACGTAGCCGCCAACGCCGTAGGCGTCGTGACGCTGACGCTGGATATCAGGGGCGATTTCAGCTCCAACGGCGCTTTTGTGCGCGTTTTTGGCGATAGCGGCGCTCTGGTAGGCGGCACGCCTGTAGGGGCGGCAGCCTGTGGCAGCGCCGGGCAGGTCTCCCTCCCTATTCTCGCCGACACTTTCAATGTGTGGGCCGCCGACGGCGTCGTGGAATTCCTCATTGAGCCCAACCCCATACAGGTGCCGCCGGGCCTGCCCGGCGATGGCATCAACCCCTGCGGCATGGGAGTAGTGAATGCCGACGGCGAGGTGGACAGCATCAGTTACATCTTCGCTACGCTCAGCTACCGCGAGATCACGCCATACTATTTTGCCACCGGAGCTACCAGCATCGCGTATACGCAAATGGCGCCGCCGGCCATTACCCCTACCCATGAGTTCAACGTGGGGGAGACCGTCGTATCCTACGTGACGGCCGACGACCAGGGGAACCAGGATACCTGCAGCTTCAGCGTGTTCGTCATCGACAACGAGCCCCCGGTAGCGCTGTGCCAGGCGACTATCGTAGAGATCAACCCTTCCGGCCTTGAAGTCGATACAGTGAGCGTGATGGAATTCGATGCCGGCAGTTATGACAACTGCCTGATCGATACGATGTTCCTCAGCCCCAATACCTTTACCTGCGAGCAGGCCGGCACCACGGTGATGGCGACGCTCACAGTGGTCGACGGTTCGGGCAATACCTCTACCTGTACCAAGCCCATCCGCATCGAAGCGGAACCGCCGGCCCCGACATTCAGCCCGGGCATCTGTGGCGGCGACACCCTGTACCTGTTCGCCAACCCGCCGGTAGCGCAGGGGGGCGTGGTGTATACCTACCGCTGGTACAATCCGAATGGCCTGCTGATATCCACCCAGCAGAACCCCGTAATCCCCAATGTATCCGCCGGTAATGCCGGAGCCTATGTCTTACAGATCACGGGCCTGACGGGTTGTGTGGCCGAAGAGGTCGTCAACGTGACCATTACCAACCTCCCGCTGACCCCTGCCATCAATACCAGCCTGAACGTCTGTAATGACGACGATATCGTCATGAATGCTTCGGTGACGCTCAACAATGCCATCTACCGCTGGTATCGCGGGCTGCCGCCGGGCAACCTGGTGGCCACGACCAACGTACCGCAATACGTCGTACCGGGCCCGCACCAGCCGGGCACCCAACAATATTACCTGACCATCGAGGCCAACGGCTGTGTTTCCGAACCCTCTCTGCCGGTGGCGATCAACGTCACCAACCGCCCCGTGGCCATTGTCAACGACGATGAGATCACGCAGTGCGAAGGAGCCCCGATCCTTCTGGGCACCTTTGTTACAGGTGTCACTTACTTGTGGACGGGCCCGAGTGGTTTTTCATCCACCAGCCAGTTCCCCACTGTTATCGACGAGTCGACGCTGGCCAATGCAGGGGTCTACCAGCTGGTCGTTACCAAAAACGGCTGTAGCTCTCAGCCCGATTTCACGGTGGTCAACCTGCTGCCCAAGCCGCAAACACCGGTGCTCACGATCGAATCGGGCGTGGCCGGCATTTGTGAAGGTGAGACCCTAATACTCAAAACCTTGCCCACCGGGGCCAGCACCTACCACTGGGTGCGGCCCAACCTGAGCGAGTTCACGACGACGACCAACCTGTTCCTGCTGCCCAACGCCACCAATGATTACGAAGGGCCCTGGTATGTGTATACCAAAAAATTCGGCTGCGATTCCGACCCCTCCAATACCGTCAACGTGGTGATCAACGAAGTGCCCGAAGCCATGGTGAGCGCCGACCCGCCGGAAGTGTGCGTCAATACGCAGCTGAAGCTGTTCGCCTCGCCCACGCTGGCCAATGCCACCTATCAATGGACGGGCCCCAACGGTTATACTTCCGTGGCCCAGAACCCGGTGATCAACAACGTCACCATGGATCACCAGGGTACTTATAAGGTAAAGGTCAAAACGCAGCAAGGCTGTATGGATACGGCCTCGATGTATGTTACCGTGCTGCCGAGCGTCAATATCGCAGCGATAAGCAATGATGCGCCGGCATGCCTCGACGGCCCCACGGATATTAACCTGCAGGCCACCCTCTTCCCGCCCGACGATGGTTCCTACACCTACCAATGGACGGGGCCTGGCGCCTATATGTCTATCGACAGCGTTGCCGTCATACCTAATGCGACTGCAGCCAACAACGGCAACTATCAGCTCGTTGTGTTCACCGGCGACGGCTGCCGGTCGGCGCCAGCGGCCACACTCGTCAATACCAGAAATGCACCGGCAACCCCGCCGATGCCCGTGCTGGATGCCACCACGATGCCGCCTTTCTGCACCGGCGACGATATTATTTTGTCGATCAACCCCTACTCGGGCAATGGCATCACCTACAATTGGGTGACGCCAGGCGGCATGGTAATGACCTCCATGGAAAGGCTGTCGCTGTCCAACCTGTCGACCGACGACAGCGGGCCATACCGCGTTTTCGTTACCCTCAACGGGTGCAACTCGGACACCTCCGCCATGCTGCCGGTTACCATCAACCCCATCCCTACAGCCGTGGCTACGAGCAATAGCCCCGTCTGCGAAGGAGAAGCGCTGCAGTTGTTCGGCTCGGCGCCTGCGGGTTCTGCTTACCAATGGGTGGGGCCCTTTACGTCCTCCCTGCAAAACCCGGTGATCGCCGCCGCCGACCCCATGCTGCACAGCGGCACCTATACCCTGGTGGCCATGAGGAACGGCTGTACTTCCGCCCCCACGTCCGTAAACGTGGTGGTCAATGAAAAGCCCAACACGCCGCTGGTTTCCAATAGCGGGCCGGTATGTATCAGCACGCCCGGCACGGCCCTGGCCTTGTCCGTATCACCGGCATCGGCCACGTCCGGCGCTTCCTACGTATGGTATTACAATGGCGATACGGTAGGCGTCACGCAAAGCCTGAACTACCTTTTGTCCGATTTTACGGGCTTCCCGGGCGGGCAGTATACTTTCAGCGTGGAAGCGAACCTGAACGACTGTATTTCCGACCCCTCTTTGCCGACGACGGCCACCCTCAGTACCATTCCTGACGAAGATGCTTTTGCCGGCCTGGACACCGCTTTCTGCATCGGCGATGTAGCCGAGCTGGCAGGCAACCCGCCGGCGCTCAGTACCGGCCAATGGGCTCAGGCCGGTGGCGACACAGCCGGTGTCGAGATCCTCGAACCGCAGGCGCCGGCCACCGCCGTAGAAGGCCTTTTGGGTGGCAACACCTATGCCTTCTCCTGGTCGCTGTCGAGTGGGGCCTGTGTAAACTTCAGCGTCGATACGGTTTTCGTGCAGATAAAGGTGCCGGAAGGCGCCGGCGCCGGCGACGACCAACTGCTCTGTGCCGGCGATACCATCCGGCTGGCGGCGGCCAACCCTGTTCAAGGTATGGGAGAATGGTCGCAATCGGACGTACAGGCCGATTTCAATATCGTGATCGACGATGAGCTCGACCCCGCGACCACCATATCCGGCGCCGGGGTAGCCCCGGGCAATATCTACGTCTTTACCTGGACGGTGCACAGCGAATGCGGCATCCGGGAAGACGACGTCTTTATCACTATTTCCGACAATGACCCCTACGCCGGCCTCGACCAGCTGTTCTGCAATGACGACGGCGATGCCGAGCTGTCGGCCAAAGAGCCTGCCGAAGGCAGCTTCGGGCGATGGTCTTCGCCCGACGGGGCTATCCTGTTCTCCAGCCGCGACAGCATGCGCACGGCTGTTTCCAACCTGAAAGTGGGCGACAACATCTTCATCTGGACCCTCGATGACGGATACTGCGGCGCGTCTTCGCGCGACACAGTCGTCGTCAACTACCAGGAAAACCCGGTGGCTGCCAATGACATAGCCTCTATCGAGTTTGCAGTCGAAACGGAGGTCAACGTGCTGGCCAATGATGATATCCCCCAAAATTCGTATATCACCATACTCGATGGCCCGCAGCACGGCACGGCACGGGTAACCGGCGACAGCACGTTCTCCTATCTGCCCGACGTCAACTTCATCGGAGAGGACCGGCTGGCCTACGAGGTGTGCAGCGACGGCTGCGAATGCTCGACGGCGCAGGTAAAGCTTTTTGTCGGGGAAGATGCCCAGTGCATTGCCCCCAACATCATCACGCCGAACGGGGATGGCATCAACGATGTGTTTACGATACCGTGCCTGCTGAACGTCGGGGATTTCCCGCACAGCCAGGTGCTCATTTTCAACCGCTGGGGTGATGAGGTCTTCCGCTCGACCCAGCCCTACCACAACAACTGGGATGGCACATTCAACGGGGAGGGCCTCCCTGCGGACACCTATTTCTATATCATCTATTTCGGCGAAGGCCACCCGCCAGCAAACGGGTATTTGCTGATCCAGCGATAAAATCGAATTCACGGAGGTTGCGGGGCCCGACAGCCTGCAACCTCCGGCCCAAAGCTCAAAAAAAGGATCCATGAAAAAAGTTTTTACCCTCATATCCCTGCTTTTCTTCACGGTGTTGGCCTTCGGCCAGCAGGATGAGCAGTTCACCCAGTTCATGCACTACAAACTGGGGTACAACCCTGCCTATGCCGGCAGCACGGGCGGCACCCGCATTACGGCCATGGCCCGCAACCAGTGGATCGGGCTGGACGGCGCACCGCAGGCGCAGCTGATCACCTTTAACATGGCTGCTCTCGACAGCAAAAAACTGGGAGTAGGCGCCAGCGTCATCCGGCAGTCGATAGGGGTCACCGAAAGGTATACGCTGGAAGGGGATTATGCCTACCGCTTTCCCCTGGGCAACGGCTACCTCGGCTTCGGCCTTTCTGCTTCGATGCGTATGATACGCGTCAACTTCGACGAGGTGCGGGCTACGCAACCCAAGGAAACCGACACGGCCATACCCGTTGGTTTTCAGAGCCGTTTCGTGCCCAACTTCGGCTTCGGCGCTTTCTATAATACGGAGAACTTCTACTTCGGCTTTTCGGCGCCCCGCCTGCTGGCCAACAGCATCGACCTGTCGGATGCCGGCGGCACGCTGACAAAGGAAGTCACGCACTTCTATGGGATGACGGGTTTTGTGATCCCGTTGAAAGGCGACGACATCAAAATGCAGCCTCATATCCTGTTGAAGTATGTGCAGGGTGCGCCCTTCGATGCCGACCTGAATGTGAGCGTCACTTTCATGAACAAGTTCACGACCGGCGCTTCCTACCGTGTCGGTGGCTCGAAAGCCAACCCGATCGGGGAATCGGTATCGCTGAACATAGCGGCCCAGGCCAGCAAGAACATCCTGTTCGGCCTGTCGTACGACTATTCTCTGACCGACCTGCGCGACTACAACAGCGGAAGTGTGGAAGCTTTTATCCACTATATTATCGGCGGAGAACCGGAAGGCGAGATCTTCGAAAACCCGCGCTTCTTCGGTAGTAGCGGTTCCCGTCGATAAAAAAGTCCGCCAGGTTTGCTACCTTGGGAAGGATACGTTGCGGAAAAATCGCTGTTCTATGCGTTGGTTCGTTTATATACTATGCCTTTTGCCGTTTTGTCTGCCTGCCCAGCAGCCGGGCTCTCGTTCCCATCTGCACAAGGCTACGGGCCTGAATAAGTCGGTAGAGCTGAACAACCTTGCCAGCCTGAACACACCGGCATTGGAGTTCTCACCCGTGTTTTACGCCAACGGCATCGTTTTCGTCTCCTCCCGCCGCAAAAGCGGGCCGGTAGACGCAGAGATCGGCGAAACGTTTTTTGAGCTTTTTTATGCCGAACTGGACCCCAACGGCCAGCCCATGAAGCCGGCGCCTTTTTCCCTGCAGATCAACTCTGAGCGGCACGAAGGGCCGGTGTCTTTCAACCGCCGTGGGAATATCATGTATTTCACGCGCAACAACCTGAACCAGGGCCGGCAGAAGGCCGACTCCAAGGGCAAGGTCCGCATGAATATTTACGAAGCACAACGAGGGCGCTTCGACTGGGAGAACGTGCAGGAGCTGCCTTTCAACAGCACTGAATACAACTGCATGCACCCTTCCCTTTCTCTGGACGGTAAAAAGCTGTATTTCGCATCCGACCGGCCCGGCGGCCAGGGCGGCTTCGACATCTGGGTGTCCCTCAAGCAAGGCAGCCAGTGGTCGGAACCCATCAATATGGGCAGCCGCATCAATACCTCCGGCGATGAGGCCTTCCCTTTTATCCACGAAAGCGGCACGCTCTTTTTCGCTTCCACCGGCCATAAAGGCTATGGCGGCTTCGACCTCTTCATGATCGACATCGGCAATCCCGAATGGGGCGAGGTGATCAACCTCGGCGAACCCTTCAACTCCAAGGCCGATGACCTGGGCATCATTCTCAACCCCGACGGCAATGTGGGCTATTTTTCGTCCAACCGCCCCGGAGGTTTTGGAAAGGACGATATATATATGTTCGAAGCCCCTGAAGGCATACAGGGCGTCACCTTTCCCGAGATGTCGAGCATCGTGCTGGCCATATATGACGAAAGCACCGGCCGGCAGCTACAGGGCGCTTCCATTCGCGTTTTCGAAAAAGACGACACCGGGGCAGGGCTCGAAGAGGACCTGTACGAGCTGGAGCTGATGCCTGCGGAGAGCGAAGGGGAGAAGATGGTCTTCCGGCGGGTGCGCAAAAACGAAGAAGGCCTCGGCGAACCCAAATACACGACCAACAACCGGGGCGAAGCCTATGCCCTGATGAACGATGCCCGGGAATACCTGCTGCTCGCCTCCAAACAGGGCTACACCACCCGGGAAGTAGAATACATCCCGGCGGACAACGTCTTCAAGAGGCCTGTGGAGATCGGCCTGGCGCCCAACAACTGCATGTCGCTCGGCGGCCTGGTGGAAAGCATACCTTACCACAAGCGCATACCCAATGCCGTGGTCCGCATCATCAACCATTGCACGGGTGAAGAAGAAACGGCCCGCACGACGATCAACGGCACCTTTGAAGCCTGTATCGAGATCGGCTGCGATTTCACGATCATCGGCCAGCAGGCAGGTTATTTGAGCGATACGACCCATATATCGACGGTTAACCTGCGCGGCAAGCGCTCCTTTGCCGTCGTCCTGGAAATGGAACCGGAGTCGACGGCAAGCATCAGCCAGCCCATCCGCGAAGGGTCGGTCATTTTGCTGCGCAACATCCACTACGACTTCGGCAAATCGGCTATCCGGTCGGGCGAGGCGCGCGACCTGGAAGACCTGGCCCGCCTCATGGCCTCCTATCCCAGCATGGAGATCGAGCTGATCTCCCATACCGACTGTATCGGCTCCGAGGAATTCAACCAGAAGCTCTCCCTCGATCGGGCGGAATCGGCGCGGCAGTTCCTGGTCAGCAGGGGAGTAGACCCCCGGCGCATCAAAGCCTTTGGCTATGGCGAGGCCTTCCCGCTCAACCACTGCAACTGTGCGGAAGGCGTAACGTGTACCGACGAAGAATACGAATACAACCGGCGCACCGAGGTCAAGGTCACCCGGATGAACGAACCCATCGATTTTGGCGCGGGGGAATTCGGAGGAGAAGAAAAGCGGTGAGCAGACCTGCCTCGCGGCCCGGATACCGGAAATACGGCGAGCAAAAAAAACGTTTCATGCTGCGTTATGCTGAACAACAAGTTCAACGATGCCCTTTGCCTGCTGAGTAAGATCCGCCTGCCGCGCTTCTGGAACGCCATTAAGCTTACGGCTTCCTTTTACCTGACGCGATGGCTCGGCAAACCCGTACAGTGGGGCCTGCCCGTCACTATTTCCATCGAGCCGACGACGGCCTGTAACCTCCGATGCCCGGAATGCCCCAGCGGCCTGCGCGCTTTCACCCGCCCTACCGGCAACCTGAAAGCGGATTTTTTCAGGCAGGTTATCGACGAGTTGCACCGCAAACTGCTTTTTCTCATTTTCTACTTCCAGGGCGAACCCTACATCAACCCAGGCTTCCTGGAAATGGTGCGTTATGCTCACGACAAAGGCCTGTACACCATTACCTCCACCAACGGCCACTTCCTGAGCCGGGAAAACGCCCGCAAAACCGTCGAATCGGGCCTCTCCAGGCTCATTATCTCCGTAGATGGCACAACGCAGGATGTTTACGAACAATATCGCAGGGAGGGTAAGCTCGAAGTGGTGCTCCAGGGCGCCCGCAACCTCGTAGAGGCCAAACGGCAACTGAAGTCACGAACGCCGCACATCATCTTCCAGTTCCTGGTCGTACGCCCCAATGAGCACCAGATACCGGAAATATACCGGCTGGCCCGCGAAATCGGCGTCGATGAAGTGAAACTCAAAACGGCCCAGGTTTACGACTATCAGAACGGGAACCCGCTCATCCCGCTCAACGAAACGTACGCCCGCTACCAACGCCAGGCCGACGGCACCTACCGGGTGAAGAACAGGCTGCTCAACTACTGCTGGAAGCTCTGGCACTCCTGCGTCATCACCTGGGACGGGCTGGTCGTGCCCTGCTGTTTTGACAAAGACGCCACCCACCGCCTGGGCGACCTGAAGCAGCAGCGCTTTTCCGAGCTCTGGTTTGGGGCTCCTTATAAAACTTTCCGGCAACAGCTGCTCCAGGGGCGCAGCCAGATCGACATCTGCACCAACTGCACGGAAGGTTGCAGGGTGTGGGTGAGGAGATACCTATAACCCATTGTACCGTTTGAAATTAGCTGTTAAAGGGAGATGCTTTTGTATAGTTTTTTTCAAATGTAGTCTTATCTTTGCGTCTCTTTAGCGGGCAGGAGCCTGCTGAGGCCCTATGCCGCCTGAAAAAACATATCGGCATAGCACTTGTAACAGAATTTTGATTTTAAAAAACATCAGTAGTAGAGATGGCTTTGATCAGTAAAATTCGTAAGAACTCCTGGATACTGGTCGTTCTGATCGCGCTGGGCCTCATTGGGTTCATTGTGATGGATATGACCTCCGGGCAGCAGAGTATATTTGGCAGCTCGCAGTTCACGCTGGGCAGCATTGACGGGAAGAAGCTGGACTGGAACTATTTCAGCCGGGTAGAACAGATATTGTACGGCAACTCCGGAGGAGAGGTATACAGCCGCCGGCAGAGCCTTTGGAACTACTTCGTGGAGGAGGCCATCGTTCAGGAAGAAGCAGAAGGCCTGGGCCTGGGCATCAGCAAATCCGAGCTTATGGACCTGCAGTTCGGCCCCGACCCGAGCCCGATCATCAAGCAGCGCTTCGCCGACCCGGCGACCCGCCAGGTCAATTTCCAGCAGTTGAATGACATCCGCAAGGCGATCGAAGAAGGGACCTTCACCGACCCGCGTATGCGCTCTTACTGGGCCCAGCAGGAGAAGGAGATCATCAAGGAGCGCCTCCAGAGCAAGATCAACAATTTGATCGCCAAAGCCGTTTACACCCCCACCTGGATGGCGGAGATGGGCTATGTCGAGCAAAATCAGGCCATCGACTTCAACTACGTGAAGATTCCCTTCGACGAGATCGACAACACGGAGGTAACGCTCAGCGATGACGACTACAAGCAGTATATCAAGGATAACGAAGCCCGCCTGAAGCAGGATGAAGAAACCCGCAAGCTGGAATACGTCGTCTTTGACATCCTGCCCTCTGCCGCCGACTCCACGGAGCTGAAGAACAAGGTGGCCGAGCTCGTTCCCGACTTCGAAGCCACGGATGATGACTCCGCTTTTGTTGCAAGGAACTACGGCGATATCAGCGCCAACTACTTTTCCAAAGAAGAACTGCCGGCAGCTATTGCCGACACTGCTTTCCAGATCCCTGTAGGTTCGGTATACGGCCCCTATTCCGACGGCGGCAGCTACCAGGCGGTAAAGATCCTGGGCCACGAGCTCATGGCCGACTCTGCCGATAGCCGCCACATCCTGATCCCGGCCGACACCCCGGAAGCGTTTACGGCTGCCAAAAAAACCATCGACAGCCTGGAGAACCTCCTGCTGGCCGGCGCCAGCTTCGACACGCTGGCCCTGAAATTCAGCAAAGACCCCGGCAGCGCCAACAAGGGCGGCAAGTATGAGGGCACCACGCCCAACCAGTTCGTACCGGAATATAACGAAGTGCTTTTCGTAACGGGCCAGATCGGCAAGCTGTATTCGGTACGCACGTCTTATGGCTGGCACCTGGTTGAGGTGCTGAGCCGCAGCGCCAGCAAAACGGAGCGCGTGAAGGTAGCCTTCATCCGGGAAGCTATCGTCCCTTCGGAAGCGACGCAGAACGAGGCTTACCAGCGCACACAGGCTTTCGTCGGCCAGAACCGCGATATCGAGCAGTTCCGCAAATCGGTTCAGGAAATGGAAGGCCTGGAGATGGAAATATCGCCCAGCCTGAAGAAAAATGACTTCAACGTCGGCAACCTCGGAGCCGCTCAGGCCTCGCGCGATATGATCCGCTGGGCCTTCAACGCCAGCAAAGGAGATGTTTCTCCGGAGATCTACGCCTATCAGGACCCCGTATCCTACTACACCAACAAATACGTGCTGGTAGCGCTTCGCAGCATACAAAAGGCGGGCCTGCCTTCCGTAGAGAACATCAAGGACGAAATAGAACAACAGGTGATCAACATCAAGAAGGGCGAGCTCATCAAGCAACGCATCCAGGGCACCGACCTGGCCGCTATTGCCGCCAACTTCAAGACGAAGATCGATACGGCCACCAACGTTACCTTCGCTGCATCGTACATTCCCACGCTTGGCTCTGAGCCGGCGCTCATCGGCGAGGTGTTCAACCTGGAGCAGGGGCAGATTTCCAAGCCCGTGGTTGGCAATGCCGGCGTATACGTGGCCAAAGTAACCAACAAACCGGCTGTGGGGCAGGCCAACAACATCCCACAGATGCGCAAGGTGATGGCCCAAACCATCCGTAGCCAGATCAATGGCCAGCTGATCCAGGCCATGAAGAAGAATGCAGATATCGAGGATTACCGCTCCAAATTCTATTGATCCGGGATTATCGGTATCCTGACAGAACGGGCCGGCTGTGAAATAGCCGGCCCGTTTTGCTTTTGTACTTTGCCGTTTTTATATTTTTCTCCATCTTTGCAGCACTTGCCCCAGGGGCATGCGTATCCCGGAAACCTGAGCTTCAGGTTTCGTTTTTTTTACAGCACAAAACCAAAAAAAGGCATGTCTGAGATAAAGAATGCTGGTGGAAAAGGCTACTGTCTGATGTACTTCTTTATTTTCCTGCTGTTGTTCATCATTTTAGTCGTATCCATCTATATGATGAACTCCAATGGCCTGCCGGGCTGATCGCCAGGGAAGCACCGGTTGGCAGCAGGCTACGTGCCCTGCCCTGAAAAAAGCGGCCTGTCACAGGCGAGCGCCCTGCTCGTAAATGGCCTCTATTTCTTTTCGGAACTTATCAAAGATGGCCTCCCGCCGGGTTTTGAAGGTGGGCGTCAGCTCACCCGTTTCCACCGTCCACGGCTCGGAAAGAAGATGGTAGTTCCTGATGCGTTTGTGGCTGGGCAAGGTTTCGTTAGCCTGGCGCAGCACCTCGTCCATCAGCTGCTGAACCTTGTTGTTGTGCACCATATAGGCCGGGGCCGTCCAGTGCACCTTATGCTCGCGGCACCACTGTTCCAGCGCTTCAAAATTGGGCAGGAGTAGCGCAGCAGGAAAGGAGCGCTGAAAGCCGATGACCAGGCATTCTTCGACAAAAGCAGAACCCTTCATGTGGTTTTCGACTTCCAAAGGCGCTACGTATTTGCCGCTCGAGGTTTTGAAGATATCCTTTTTGCGCCCTGTTATTTGCAGAAAACGCTTGTGCACGATCCGCCCCACATCGCCGGTCCTGAACCAGCCATCTTCGGTAAAGACAGCCTTCGTTTCGGCTTCCCGCTTGTAATAGCCCATCATGACGCCCGGCCCTTTCACCAGTATCTCTCCTTCTTCATCTCCTTCCTGCTTGTCGAGCTTCAGCTCCAGCCCTGGCAGCGGGATTCCTGCTGTGCCAAAACGCACGCCGCCGGGCTCCGCACGGTTGAACGCGATGACAGGCGAGGTCTCCGTCAGGCCGTATCCTTCGTAAATGGGGATGCCGGCAGCCGTGAACAGGCGCGCCAGGCGGGGTTGCAGGGCGGCGGCGCCTACGTAAACGCCTTCCACCTTCCCGCCCAGGTGGCGGCGCCATACGCGAAAGGCCAGCAGCCGGGCCCAGAACAGCCGGGCCCGATACCCCGGCCCGAAGCGGCGGCGGCTCCGGTATTGCTCGCCTACCTTTATGGCCCAGCGCATGAGCGCCCGCACGGGCGCCGGCTGGCGCCGGGTGCGCGCCACGATCTCATCATAAGCTTTTTCCAGATACCGGGGCACGGCCGTAAAGTAATGGGGGCGGGCTTCCCTGAACGTTTCCAGGAGTTGTTCCGGCGGGCCGGCGAAAAAAAGAGAAACGCCCATGGCCAAATAGGTATAGGCCACCATACGTTCAAAAATATGGCTGAGCGGTAAAAAGCTGACGGCCCGCTTCGTGTGGTCGGCCGGAAGCAGGGCCATCGTCGCTTTGATATTGCTGACGATATTCCGGTGTGAAAGCATCACGCCTTTGGGTTCGCCGGTAGTGCCGGAAGTGTAGATGATAGTAGCCAGCGCATCTTCCGGAATAGCCTCCCGCATGCGGCCGATATGCTCTGTATCCTGAGCTGAAGGTTCCGCCACGAACTGTTCCCAGCCCGGCTCGCCCGCCAGGGTATCCAAAGTGAAATACCCCCTGAGCGCGGGAAGGCCGGGCATAAGGGCCTTCACCCGTTCCAGCTGTTCGCGGCCGGAAAGCAGGCAATAACGGGCATCTGTCTCCCGAAGGATGAAGGCCAGCTCCTGTTCGCTGGCCGTAGCATGAACAGGTACGGAAATGAACCCCGCCTGCTGGGCTCCCAGGTCGGAGAAGATCCAGCGGGGGCTGCCGCCATAGCTGAAGATGGCCACCCTGTCGCCCTGCTCCAGCCCCAGCCGGAGCAGGCCTGCACTCACCCGGTTCACCGCTTCGATACAGGCGGCGATGGAATAGTGCTCCCACCGGCCTCCAGCCTTATAGGCCAGAGCCGATTGCTGGGGAAAGCGAGCCTGTTGATAGGGTAAGATGTCAAAAAGCCGCCGGAAATCCATACGCGGGAAACTGGTTTTCGGATTGTTTTTCTAAAATTACGAAAAAAAATCCTTCTTGATCCAATACAACTACCCACCATGCCTATCGCTATCATCGTCACCGACAGGGACGTTTCCCTTTTAAAACAAAAAACCCGGGAGTACCTCTCCGGCACGACGCCGGTATGGGTATACCCCGACATTCCGGCGCCCGAAGCAGTGGAGATGGCAGTAGTGTGGAAGCACCCTGCCGGTATCCTGAATACCTTCCCCAACCTTAAACTGGTGAGCTCACTGGGCGCCGGCGTCGAGCAAATATTGGCCGACAAAAACATTCCTCCGCAGGTTGCCATCACGCGTATCGTGGATGGGGCGCTCCTGTCCTCTATGCGCAACTATGTCCTGATGGCTGTGCTGAACATCCATAAGCAGTTCCGATACTATCAGCATAACCAGCGGGAAATGCGCTGGGAAAAACCAGAGCCTGTGGAGATCCCCCTGCGCATCGGGTTGCTGGGCCTGGGCCAGCTGGGAGCGGGCATCGCCCAATCGCTGGTGGCCCTGGGCTTCGAACTGTGGGGTTACAGCCTGGCCCCCCGGCAGATCGAAGGCGTACGCTGCATGCACGCCGAAAATGTATCCTCTTCGGATTTCGCTTCCAACGTAAACCTGCTGATCTGCCTCCTGCCTTTAACGAAAGCCACCGAAGGCGTCCTCAACATAGGGCTGTTCCGGAAAATGCCCCGCGGCTCGTACCTCATCAACGTAGCGCGGGGCGCACACCTGCGGGAAGATGATCTTTTGCAGGCTATGAAGGAAGGCCGCATCCGCGAGGCCTGGCTCGACGTATTCCGGGAGGAACCCCTGCCGCCCAGCCACCCCTTCTGGCTGTACGACAGCATCATCGCCACACCCCATATCGCCAGCATCACCAACCAGGACAATGCCGCGCGGATCATCGCAGAGAACTACGTGAAGCTGAAGGCGGGCGAGCCCCTGCTGTTCGAGGTGAGCCGCGAGAAGGGGTACTGAGCGTGCCGGGCGATCGCTGAAACAGGCGCCCTGCCGGGGCTATTCTTCTCCAAGAGCTTTCAGGTAGAAGCGGCTGAATTCCGAAGTGCTGTGCTCCTGCTGCATGATCTCCGCCATACGGGCCACGATATCGGGGTGGCGGGCGGCTACGTCCTCCTGTTCGGTGGTATCCGTTTCCAGGTTATACAGTTCGATAGCCAGGTTGCCATCCTGCATATTCCTGCGGATGGCCTTCCAGGGGCCCATGCGTACGGCCTGCTGGCCTTTGTATTCCGGGAATTCCCAGTACAGAAACTCATGGCGAGCCTGTTTTTCGGGTTGCCCCAGCAAGGCAGGCAACAGGCTGAGCCCATCGGTATCCGACGGCAACTGCCCTCGCGTCAGCGCTGCGAAAGTAGGCAGCAGGTCCCAAAAGGCAGCCTGGAGGCCCGTAGAGGAGCCGGCAGGTACATGCCCCGGCCAGGAAGCGATGAACGGCACCCGGATGCCGCCTTCGTACACGAAACCTTTGCCCCGCCCGTAATCGCATCCAAAGGGCCCTCCGCTTTCGAAGAAAGGGGTATCGGCGCCACCGGTATAGGTAGGGCCGTTATCGCTGGTAAAAAGGATGAGCGTATTTTCGTAAAGGCCCTCCGCTTTCAGCTGCGCTACCAGCGCCCCCACCTGCTCGTCCAGGCAGGAGATCATCGCGGCGTAGGTGGCGCGGGGGTAGCGGCAGGGGAAATAACCTTTGTTGCCGGTATAAGGGGGTTCGGGCCCCAGCTTTTCCCGGTAGTGATCCACCCAGCGGCGGGGCGCCTGCAGGGGCAGGTGCGGAATGGGGGTGGCGTAATAGAGGAAGAAAGGCCGGCTTTTGTTTTCCCGTATGAACTGCCGGGCCTCATCGAGCATGAGATCCGGAGCGTATTGAGCCAGCTCGAAATCGGCATAACTCGCTTCGTCCAGCGTGTCGGCCCCTTCGGGCAGGCGGGTGTGAGGCGGCACCAGTTTATTGTTGAGCCAATCCTTTTCCCCGTTTTTCCAGAGGTGGCGGGGATAGTAGGTATGGGCCTGCCGCTGGCAGTTATAGCCGTAAAAGAAGTCGAAACCCAGCTTGTTGGGTATGCCTTCCGTCAGAGGGCCCCCCAGGCCCCACTTGCCGATAACAGCCGTGGTATACCCCCGCTCCTGCAACAGATCGCCCATGGTGAAGGTGGAGTCCGGCAGGGGGCGTTGGCCTTCCAGGTTGGGGTCTTCCACCGCTTTGGCGAAATCCCAGACGGGCCCGCGGCCGCTGAGCTCGTCATTGCCTCTGATGTAGGCATGGCCCGAGTGCAGCCCCGTCAGCAACATACACCGGGCGGGCGCGCAGACCGGCGCTGCAGAATAAAACTGCGTGAACCGCAAACCCGACGACGCCAGCGCATCGATATGCGGCGTTTCGATCACTTTCTGGCCATAACTACCCAGCTCGCCATACCCCAGGTCATCGGCCAGGATGAGGATGATGTTGGGTAAAGCGGTATCACGCGGCTGGGCAGGCAGGGCGGCGGATAGGGTTAAACAGAGCGGAATAAACAATGGCTTTACATTCATGAGTAGCCTCATATTCAGAGGATTGCAGGTTGCAGCCCTACATCCGCTCGATGATCATCGCGATGCCCTGGCCGCCGCCGATGCACATGGTCACCAGGCCGTAGCGGCCGCCGGTGCGTTCGAGTTCGTACATCGTTTTTACCAATAGTATAGCCCCTGTGGCGCCTATGGGGTGCCCCAGCGCAATAGCGCCGCCGTTGGGGTTCGTCTTCCCGGGGGGAAATTTCAGGTCAATAGCCACGGCGCAGGCCTGAGCGGCGAAAGCTTCGTTGGACTCGATGACGTCCACATCATCGATTGTCAGGCTGGTTTTGGCCAGAGCGTTTTTCACGGCCGGCACCGGGCCGATGCCCATTTCGGAAGGCTCTACACCGGCATGGCCATAGGCTACGATGCGGGCCATGGGCTTCAGCCCTTTGGCCTTCGCCGTTTCGGCTTCCATGAGCACGACGGCAGCGGCGCCGTCGTTGATGCCGGAGGCGTTGCCGGCGGTCACGACGCCGTCCTTCTTGAAAGCGGGCCGCAGCTTTGCCAGCCCTTCTATGGAGCTGTCGGCGCGGGGGTGCTCGTCGGTATCAAAAACGATGGTTTTCTTGCGATCCTGGATCTCTACCGGCAGGATCTGGCTTTTGAAACGGCCTTCGGCGATGGCGCGGGCCGCGCG
This sequence comes from Lewinellaceae bacterium, assembly GCA_020636255.1. Classification (GTDB taxonomy): domain Bacteria; phylum Bacteroidota; class Bacteroidia; order Chitinophagales; family Saprospiraceae; genus JACJYE01. The sequence goes on along the minus strand of JACJYE010000001.1, from coordinate 904,642 downwards.
TTGCTGGCTTTCGAGGGCGAAAGCATCCTGGGTTTCACGGCTGATATTCCACTTGGCGGCGATATTTTCCGCAGTGATGCCCATGTGGCCGTTGCCGAATGGGTCGGTCAGGGCGCCCACCATCATGTCGACGGCGCCGCCTTCTCCCATGCGCTGGCCCCAGCGCAGGCTGGGCAGCAGGTAGCCGCCTCGGCTCATGTTCTCGGCGCCGCCGGCCAGCGCTACCTTCGCGTCGCCGAGCTGAATGACGCGCGCAGCGGAGACCACCGCTTCCAGGCCGCTGCCGCAGAGGCGGTTGAGCGTCATGGCCGGCGATTCGGCCGGGATGCCCGCTTCCACAGCGACGACGCGTGAAAGGTACATATCCCGCGTTTCGGTATGTATGACGTTCCCGAAAAAGGTATGCTCTACTTCCTGTGCGGAAATGCCCGCCCTTCTGATCGCTTCACGCGCGCAAAGGGCGCCCAACTGAGTAGGAGGTACCGATGCCAGCGCCCCGCCGAAGGTTCCGATGGCTGTGCGTACCCCGCTGAGGATGACGACTTCATGTGTATTAGACATAATAATTGGGTTTTGGATGATCCCCCCCTACCATCTGGTATAGTAGTTCCATGGTTAATCCCTAAGGTACAGTATTGTACATGTGCTTTTCAAGCAGGAAGAAAAAAAATCACAATCTTTCCGCCCCGCCAGGCCAGTCGCCGGAAAAAACGTTCACCCCCTCACCTCGCCTCCCTATCACGCAGTCTCCTTTCCGGCCGGCCAGGCCAGTTGCCGGAAAGAGGCCACTGCTGCGTTGAGGTTGGCGAGGGCGGAAGGGCTCAGGCCTTCTTTCAGGCCCCATTCGGCGCCTTCGATAGCCAGAAGGTAAGTGGTGGGCGTGGCGCCGTACAGGTCGCGGCATAAAAAGAGCACCGAAGCGGGGGCGAGGGCGTGGGTCGTAAATTCGAACTGGGGAGCGGGGCGGCAGGCCTGCCATTGGAAGCCTTCGGCCAGGCGGCCCTGGAAAGCATCTACAATAATGACCAGAGCATAATTGGCCATGAGGGCCGCATCTTCTACCTGCAGCTGGTAGCGGTATTCTATGTCGCCTTCAAAACCCGGCTCATTTTCCACCGCTTCCAGAAAGGACCACCCCAGGCCATCATCGGCGCGGCTGCTGTTGCCGATGCCGATGAGCAAGGTGTCCTTCCTGTTCAGCGGGCCGGAAGGCCAGTTGTGGTCAGTTCCGATAGCGTTCATCCAACAAATTACCTTCGTGATCGAATACTTCCAGGTGCAACGGCATCTTGCCGAGGGCGTGCGTGGCACAGCTCAGGCAGGGGTCGTAGGCCCTGATGGCCACTTCCACTTCATTGAGCATGGCTTCCGTGATCCTGGGTTGCTTGTTCAGCACGTTCTGCGCGACCCAGCGCACGGCCCGGTTCATCGGCTCGTTATTGTGGGTCGTCGATACGATGAGGTTGCACTTCGTGATCATCCCCTTTTCGTCGACCTGGTAGTGGTGGATGAGGGTGCCCCGCGGCGCTTCGATGATGCCGATGCCTTCCGGCCGGCGGGGGCCTTCCCGAAGCAGGTCGTCGCCCAGGACCGCATCGTCCTCCAGCAGGACTTTGATCACTTCGGCGCAGTACAGTATCTCGATAAGCCGGGCCCAGTGCGAGTGCATCGTACTGTTGTTGGGCTTGCCGTTGGTATAGTTCCTGAACTCCACCCATTCCTTATGGGCCAGCGGGGTGGGTATGCTGTCGCAAACGTTCAGGCGGGCCAGCGGCCCGACGCGGTTCCAGCCATCCCTGAGCCCCAGGTGTTTGAGGTAGGGGAATTTCATGTACGACCACTTGGCCACGCCTTCTGCAAAGTATTTGATGTAGGCGTTGTTCGGGATGTCGTTCAGGGTCTTATTGCCGTTGGCGTCGATGGCCCGCAGGCGGCCGTGGTAGAGCTCCAGTTCGCCTGCAGGGCCCACCAGCCCGAGGTGGCCCGACGGGTAGCGGGCAAAGGTATCCAGCCACTGATAGTGCTTGTCGTGGTAGGACTTTATGAAATTCACCGTTTCCTGCGCCCACTGTATCAGGGTGTCTATGGAAGGAGTGTCGTTCTCCTGCAGGAAGTAGTCGCGCTCCTGGAGTGTGAAGGTCTTGTGCACCCCACCCGGAACGGCCGCGATGCCGTGTATCTTCTTGCCGGCGATCGCCCGGATGACCTCCTGGCCGAATTTGCGCATCAGGATGCCGCGGGTGGCCAGCTCCTTGTGTTCGACCGCTACCGCCGCCACGTTGCGTTTTTCCGGCGGCGCGTCGAAACCGAACAACAGGTCGGGAGAGGCCAGGTAGAAAAAGTGGAGCGCGTGCGATTGTAACACCTGGCCGTAGTGCAGCAGGCGCCGCAGCTTGGTAGCTGTAGACGACAGGTCTTCAGGGTCGATACCGACGATCTGGTCGATAGCCTTGGCCGCCGCCAGGTGGTGGCTTACCGGGCAGATACCACACAGGCGTTGCACCAGCACCGGCGCTTCCCAGTACGGGCGCCCCTGGACGAAACGCTCAAACCCCCGGAATTCCACGATGTGGAAAAAGGCGTCCTGTACCGCGCCCTCCGCATCGAGGTGCACCGTCACCTTGCCGTGTCCTTCCACCCGCGTTACGGGGTCTATGGTGATCTTGCTTGTCATATCGTTAATCGTATTTGAATTCGGAATAAAGGATAGAATACTGCTCACCCCAGAGAATGTTCTTGACCGCCTTCCAGATGTGTTCCGCATTCGGCGGGCAACCGGGGATGAAGTAGTCGATCTCCACGATCTCATTGATCGGGTATACCTTGTCCAGTATTTTGGGCAGGTCTTCGTGGTAAGGCACGACGTGCTCGCCGGGCTCCGTGGTCATGGAGTTGAGGTAGGCCTCTTCCAGGCATTCCTCCAGCGGCACGAGGTTGCGCATGGCCGGCAGGCCGCCCCAGATGGCGCATTCGCCTACGGCTACCAGCGTTTTACACTTCTTGCGGAACTCCCTCAGCGTCTCGATGTTCTCGGTATTGCAGCAACCGCCTTCCACCAGGCCGATATCGCATTTCTGCGTAAATTCCTTGATATCGTTGATCGGCGACTTGTTGAACTCCACCAGGTCGATGATGTCCACGAACTCCAGGTCGATATCCAGCATCGACATGTGGCAGCCGAAGCAGCCGGCCAGCGATATGGTGGCGATGATCTTTTTCTTGGCCTTGCCCTTTTTCGGCGCTTTCTGGGGTTTGGGCGCCGTCGTTTTATTTTTGTCTTCCGGGTTGACGGATTCCATGTCGAAACGGCGGCCGCCAAAAGGTTTGCCAAAGCTTGCGCCCCGCACCATGATGGCGCCGGTCGGGCATATCTTCATGGCGTGCAGGGCCTGCTCTCTCGTCAGGCGGGCTTCCTGTTCATAGTCGATAGCGACGATGGTTTCGTTGCCCCGGTTGAAGAAGGAAAAGACCTGCCGCCCGTCGGAGGTGAGCACCTCCTCGATACAGCGGCGGCACTTCACGCAGCGGTTGTGCTCGATGATCATCCGCTTGGGGTTGAAATCGATCAGCCGGTCCTTGAAGATGTGCGGGAAGCGGGTAACGGACACGCCCGTTTCATAGCCCATGTGCTGCAGGTCGCAGTCGCCGCTCTTCTCACAGGCCGGGCAGAAGTGGTTGCCTTCGGCGAACATCATTTCGACGATAGCCTTGCGCGTATCGTTCAGCTTCTGCGTGTTGATCTGTACTTCCATGCCCTGTTTGGCCTTTTGCATACAGGCCGGAACAGCTTTGCCGTTCACTTCGCAGGTGCAGACGCGGCAGGTGCCCAGGGGCGGGTCGATGTGTTCGTAATAACACAAAGACGGGATGAAGATGCCGTTGGCCTTAGCCACTTCAACGAGGTTCTTGCCTTCTTCCGCCTGTAATTCCTTGCCGTCGATCTTTATCTTGACCATTTTTGCCATAATAGCGTGGCTTTTGGTTAGCTTTTGAATTTTTCGTAATCCGCAATAGCCCTTTCCAGGTTGAACTCTTTGTTGAGCCGGTCTTCCTCGCCTTCGATCTTCTGGCCGAAATATTCGGGGAAAGCGCTCAGCGCTTTGACCAGGCTGTTGGTCGCCATTTTGCCCAGCCCGCAACGGCTGGCCAGCTCCATGATCTTACCCCACTGCCTGATATCGTCGTAGTCGGACTGGCGGGCCAGGCCCAGCCGCACCTTTTCCAGTTTGCGCCTGATGATGAAATTGCCGGCCCGGCAGGGCGTACACACGCCGCAGGACTCTTCCTTGAAGAAGTCGGCGAAATTGATGAGGATCTGCAGGATATCGCGGTGGTGGCTGAACACCATCAGCGAACCGCCGCACCGCAGATCGTCCTTCGACAGCACCCTGTCTTTTTCCGCCATGGACACGCATTCGCCCGAAGGGCCGGAAACCTGTATGAAATAGGGGTTTTCGGCCTGGCAGAGGTTGAGCAGTTCCTCCAGCTTCATGCCCCATTCTATCTCATAGATACCGGGAAGGTGGCAATCGCCGGAAATGCTGATGAGCTTGGTGCCTGGCGATTCCGGCAGCCCCAGGTTCAGGAAGTAGTCGGCCCCCAGCTCCATAATACGGGCGGCGGCGCAGAGGGTCTCGACGTTGTTCACCACGGTAGGCTGGTTGAGATACCCCCGCTCTACCGGGAAGAACTGCTTGACGCGCGATTCGCCGCGCTTTCCTTCCAGCGAGTTCAGCATGGCCGTTTCCTCGCCGATCACGTAGGAGCCGGCGCCCAGCTGCAGCCGGATATCGAAGTTGAAGCCCTCGATACCCAGGGCGTTGAGGCCCAGCAGGTTCATGCGGTAGAACTGTTCGATGGCCCTTTCCAGCTTGTCTTTCATCCAGGCGTATTCGGCCCGCAGGTAGAAAATGCCCACGCTGGCGCCGACGGCGTAACCGGCGGTGATCATGCCTTCCAGTACAAGCCCCGGCATGGTGTTCATGAGCACGCGGTCTTTAAAAGTGCCCGGTTCGCCTTCATCGGCGTTGCAGACGATGTATTTGGGGCTCGACTCCTGCTGCCGGCACAGGCCCCATTTCAGCCCTGTAGGGAAAAAAGCACCGCCCCGCCCGCTGAGCTTGGAGCGGTTGATCAGTTCGATCACCTGTTCAGGGGTGAGGCCGGGGAGTTTGGCCACAGCGCTTCCCGGAAAATAGTCGCGGAGGAAGAACGCGCGCCCGTCGCCGGGCACGTAGCGGATATTGTCGGCCACCTCATCGCATATTTTTTCTACCGATGCGCCTTGTTTCAATTCAGCGATGATGTGTTTGACCTTCAGCGTCGTCAGGTTGGTAAAGGGGTGGAAATCGATCAACGCGGCGGGTTCCTGGTCGCTCAGGCCGATGCAGGCCGTTTCGAACAGGCCGAACAGCCCGCTGGGGTCTACCCCTCCGAAGGTAGCGCCCGTTTCGCGTTCAAAGGCGTCCTTTATCCGTTGGAAGCCGCTGAATTCGGAAACGATACTCTTGTTGAGATAAATGATGTGGCGGCCGGCAGGTTTTCGGTGGAAGAAATGATAAAAGGAGATCACTCCTTCCAGTTCGACCTTCGAAAGGTTGCGGTATGCAGCACATTCTGCCACATCTTCATCGCGAATATAACCGTGCTTGTTCTGATAGGCCCAAAGGCAATCCAGCAGATCCGGATGGGCGCGCTGGTGAGCTTGCAAGTCAGCTTGCATCGCAAGATAGTTTAGTTGGGAAGATTACATGCTCCACCGCCAAAGGCTGTGGAAATTCAACGCATTGTACAAAAAACAAGGCCTTGAGGCATTGATATTATTCACCTCACCAGGGTGATTATTCTCATTATCAGCCGCCCCCACCTGCAATAATTTGCGCCCTGAACTATGCCCTGCGATACGGGTGCATAATGTGGGAGAATTTTGTCATAGGCCATTAATCCAGGCCATACCGCTAGGAAAAATCATCCCCTGCGGTTGATAATTGTCACCTTCATCCCCTTTGTATGGCCATAACTTGCACGCATTATCTCATCAATATTTGTAAACGTAATATCCCAGTACAAAGCAACGGATATGGATACGAACAATAAAAAGGCCAAATACCCGGGCGTAAGAGTAGCAATGGATGGTAACACCGCAGCCATCATGTGTGAACGAGAATCATCAGACGCAGCGGGTGCTTATCCTATTACTCCCTCTACGCAAATGGGGGAATACTGGGCTGAAGAAGCCGCCAAAGGCCACCTGAATATTTCCGACAGGCCGCTGATCTTCATCGAACCGGAAGGGGAACACGCCGCAGCGGCCGTCACCGCCGGCCTCTCCATGACCGGCCTGCGGGCAGCCAACTTCTCTTCCGGGCAGGGCATTGCCTACATGCACGAATCTCTTTATGCTGCCGTAGGCAAAAGGCTGACCTACGTGCTCAATATAGGCGCCAGGGCCATGACCAAATCGACCCTGAACGTGCACGCCGGCCACGACGACTACCACGCCATCGACGATACGGGCTTTTTCCAGCTCTTCGCCAAAAAGGCGCAACACGTGGCCGACCTGAACATCATCGCCCATAGAATTGCCGAGCTGTCCCTCACCCCCGGAGCAATAGCCCAGGACGGCTTCCTGACCACCCACCTCATCGAGTCGCTCCTGCTTCCCGAGCGCGAGCTGATCAAGGAATACCTGGGCCGCCCCGATGATATTATCAATACGCCAACGCCGGCTCAAAAGCTCATCTACGGGCCAACGCGCCGCCGCATACCCGAACTGTGGGACGTCGATAATCCCGTTATGGCAGGTATCGTCCAGAACCAGGACTCCTATATGCAGAGCGTCGCAGCACAGCGGCCGTTCTTTTTCGACCATATCAAAGAACTTGCGGATAAGGCCTTTGAAGAATATTACCAGCTCACCGGGCGCCGCTACGAACGCGTGATGACCTACCGCGCCGAAGATGCCGATTACCTGATCCTCGGGCAGGGCAGCGTCGTACCCAGCGCCGAAGTGGTGGTGGACTACCTGCGCAAAACGCGCGGCATCAAGGTCGGCGTCGTCGACCTCGTCATGTTCCGCCCCTTCCCTGCCGACCTCATCAGCAAAATATTAAAAGGTAAAAAAGGCGTGGCCATCCTCGAACGCCTCGACCAGCCCCTGGCCGCCGACCTGCCCATCGCCAGAGAAGTGCGCGCGGTACTGGCCAAGTGCCTGGAAAACGGCGCCAGCAAGAACAAACCGCCCTATCCCGAACTGTCCAGCTATACCGCAGCGGACCTCCCGGCCGTGTATTCCGGTTCGTTCGGCATGGGTAGCCGCGACCTGCAGCCGGAAGGCATCATCGGGGCCATCGAGAACATGCTGCCCGAGGGCAAGAAGAAAAAACAGTTCTACCTGTCTATCGATTTCATCCGCGACGTACCCTATACCCCCAAACAAAGGGCCTATCAGGAAAGCATCCAGGAAGCCTACCCCCACGTCAAGGAGCTTGCGATAAAAGGGTCGGAGAACCCGAACCTCATGCCCGACGGCGCCATCACCGTCCGTTTCCACTCTGTGGGCGGATGGGGCGCTATCACGACGGGCAAGAACCTGGCCATGACGCTCTTCGACCTGCTGGGTTACGACATCAAGGCGAACCCCAAATACGGGTCTGAGAAAAAAGGGCAGCCGACGACCTACTACCTGGCAGCTGCTCCGGAGCCCATCCGCGTCAACTGCGAGTATTTCTTCGTCGACGTCGTGCTCTCGCCCGACCCCAACGTGTTCAAGCATACGAACGCACTGGCGGGCCTGAAAAAAGGCGGCAGCTTTATCATCCAAAGCGATAAGGCAAAACCCGAAGACGTGTGGGCCGACATTCCGAAGCCCTATCAGAAGATCATCATCGACAACGATATCCACATCTTCTATATCGACGGCTTCAAGATCGCCCGCGAAGAGGCCACCGACCCGGAACTGCAACTGCGTATGCAGGGCATCGCGTTCCAGGGCGCCTTCTTTGCCGCCTCTCCGCTCATGGAAAAAGCAAAACTAACGGAGGAGACGCTGCTCAAGGCTATCGAAGACCAGCTTCAGCACAAATTCGGCGGCAAAGGCCAGCGCGTGGTCGACGACAACATGCGCGTCGTAAAACGCGGCTTCGACGAAGTGCACGAGGTCACCAATAAGGTGCTTGGCGCCGGGCATTCCGAAAAAGGCAACGGCGAAGCAAGCCTGCCCATCCCGACGATGCTGAAGGAGATCCCGAAAAGTGCTTCCAGCCTGAGCGACATCCACCGCTTCTGGGACCAAACGGGTAATTTCTACCTGCGCGGCATGGGTAACGACAACATCACCGACCCCTTTATCGGCCTTAGCGTCATGCCCGCCGTATCTTCCCTCTTCAGGGATATGACCGGCATCCGTTTCGAACACCCGGAATGGATACCCAATAACTGCACCGCCTGCGGGAACTGCTACACCGTTTGCCCCGACACCGCAATACCCGGCCTGGTGAGCGAGTTGTCGGATGTGCTGGAAACCGTCGTCAAGCGGGTGAAGAACAACCACGGCAAAGTGGAATACCTGCCCAAGGCGGTCCGGCAAATGGAAAGCAAGATCCGCCAGTTGTTCAACGAGAACGACAAGGGCGTTACGGTGAATAACATCATCAACGAAGCGATCGATATAACGATCAGCGAAAGCGGCAACGGCAACGGGCTGGCGCAGGAAATGGAATGGTTCCGCGAAGAACTCGGCGACTTCCAGTTTGCGCTCACCCGCCCCTACTATAGCCTGCATGAAAAGAACCAGCCCAACAGCGGCGGGTTGTTCAGCATCACGATCAACCCCACGACCTGCAAAGGCTGTATGGAGTGCGTCAACGTCTGCGACGACGACGCCCTCAGGGTCACCACCCAAACCGAAGATTCGGTGGCCAGGCTGCGGAAGGAATGGGATCTCTGGCTCGACCTGCCCAATACTCCCGCCAAATTCAACCGCATCGACGACCTGGAAGAAAAGATCGGTCCGCTCGAAACCATCCTGCTGAACAAGGACGCCTACCTGAAATTCGCCAGCGGCGACGGCGCCTGCCTGGGTTGCTCTGAAAAATCGGTCATCCACTTGTTCGTGGCAACGGTGGAATCCCTGATGCAACCCCGCATCAAAAAACACGTGGCCTACCTGGATGAGCTGATCGACAAGCTGGAAAAACACATCCAGCTCAAGCTCATCAAAACCGTCAACGTATCCGATGCGGACATGATGTCGAAGATCGTCGCAGAAATGCGCGACGGCGACCTGACTATGGCGGGTATCGCCAGCAAACTGGAATCTGCCCAGGGCAGCGAACCCATCGACCAGGACTGGCTGAAGAACGTGACGCAGCTGCTGGCCAAACTGAAGCAGCTGAAGTGGAAATACACGGACGGGACGACGGGCAACGGCCGCTCCTCCATGGGTATGTGCAACGCCACCGGCTGTACTTCCGTCTGGGGCAGCACCTATCCTTATAACCCCTATCCTTTCCCATGGGCCAACCACCTGTTCCAGGACTCTACCTCCATGGCCATGGGTATCTTCGAAGGGCACATGGCGAAAATGGCGGAAGGCTTCAGGGCCATCCGGAAAGCGGAACTGGAACTGAGCGGCCGGTACGACCACAGCATCCACGACGATTTCTTCACCTACTTCACCTGGCAACAGTTCACGGATGAAGAATGGCTGTTGTGCCCGCCGGTGGTTGCACTGGGTGGCGACGGCGCCATGTACGATATCGGGTTCCAGAACCTGTCGAGGATGATGGCTTCCGGCAAACCCATTAAGGTTATCATCGTCGATACCCAGGTTTACTCCAACACCGGTGGCCAGGCCTGTACGTCCGGCTTCATCGGCCAGGTATCGGATATGGCCCAGTATGGCAAGGTATGGCAGGGCAAACCCGAGCCCCGCAAGGAGATCGGCCTGATCGCCATGGCACACCGCAACACCTACGTGCTGCAGGCCACCATGGCCAATACCAGCCAGATGATCGAGGGCTTCATCGACGGCCTGATGGCACGTCGCCCGGCCCTGTTCAACCTGTATACGACCTGTCAGCCCGAACACGGAGTAGCTGACGACCTGGGGGCTCACCAGGCCAAACTGGCGATGGAATCCCGCGCGTACCCCATTTTCAAATACAACCCCGACAAGGGCGTCAAAGCAGAAGAAGCCTTCGACCTGAGCGGCAACCCCGCTATCGACCAGACCTGGCCCACCTACCAGCTGAAGTACCTGGAAAACGGCCGCGAGAAAAGTATGGAAGTGGCCATGACCTTCGCCGACTTCGCTGTAACGGAAGCCCGGTTCAGGAAGCACTTCCGCAAAGTACCGCGCGATGCCTGGAACGACAATATGGTGGTACTGTCGGAATTCCTCGAAATGGAAGACGGCGAACGCGAAGGCAAATTCCCCTTCATCTGGGCAGTAGATAAGAAGCAGCACCTGAGCCGCGTGCTCGTGGCCAAGAAGATCGTGGAATCCTGCGAAGAAAGGCGCAACTTCTGGATCATGCTGCGCGCGCTGGCAGGCCTGGATAAGGAGGAAGTCGAAGTCGTAGATGTTGAAAGCAAGGTACGCGCCGAGGTTGTCGGAAAGATCGCCCAGGGCTTGATGAAGCTCGCCGGCGGCGACGGCAGCGGCATCGTCAACCTGGCAGCAGGCGAAGCTGCCGCACCGGTAGCAACCGCAACGGCGGAAGCCCCGGCGAAGGCCCAATCGAACGGCGAATACATGGCGCCCTGGCTGGAAAGCGACGAGTGCACGGCCTGCGACGAATGCATGAAGATCAACTCCAAGATATTTGGATACAACAGCAACAAGAAGGCCTACATCATGAACCCCGACGGGGGCCCGTATCAGGACCTGGTGAAGGCTGCTGAGAAGTGTACGGCCAGAGTGATCCACCCGGGTTTGCCGGCCAATCGCTCAGAGAAGGATATCGACAAGTGGGTCAAAAGAGGTGAAAAGTACAATTGATGGGACTGCTGAATTTCCGCAAAGATACTTTCCGGCACGGCGTTCATCCGCCGGAGCACAAAAGTGAAACGAATGGGCTGCCCATCCGGCAGTTCCCATTCGCTCCGCTGATCATCCTGCCAATGGTTCAGCACATTGGTGCGCCATCCGTGATCGTCGCCCGGGAAGGGCAGGAGGTCACCCGGGGGCAGCTGCTCGCCAAGGCAGGCGGTTACGTTTCCGTACCCGTCCACGCGCCCGTTTCGGGTGTCGTGCGGAAGATCGGCAACGTTCCGTCCATCTCCGGCAAAATGGTTACGGGCATCTACCTGGAAACCTCGCCGTTCTCGGGCCAGGAAGTGCTGGAAAGCACGCCGATCGACCCCGATACCGCTACGAAGGAAGAGATCCTGCAAGGCATTCAGGATGCCGGCATCGTCGGCCTGGGTGGCGCCGCGTTCCCCACACACGTGAAACTGAAAGTCCCCGATGGCAAGCATTGCGAGGTGCTGATGATCAACGGCATCGAATGCGAGCCCTACCTGACCACCGACCACCGCGTCATGCTCGAACAGGGCCCCGACATCTTTATGGGCATCAAATACCTGCTCAAAGCGACAGGCGCCGAACGCGCCATCATCGGGATAGAGGCCAACAAGCAGGATGCTGCTGATCATCTGTCTTCCATAATCCCGGAAGGCATGCCCGTAACAGTGAAAGTGGTGCCGGTAAAATACCCGCAAGGCTCGGAGAAAATGCTCATCACCTCCATCCTGGGCCGCGAGGTGCCGTCGGGAGGGCTGCCTATCGATGTCAACGTGGTGGTGGTCAACGTGGCCACTACGGCGGAGATCGGGCGCCTGCTACCGCACGGGCGCGGCATACAGGAACGGGTGATCACCATCACCGGGCCTGGCGTACAAAAGAAAGGGAACTACCTCATTCCCATCGGGACGCCCCTGCGCTACGTGCTGGAGCAGGTAGGTGTCGACGAGAACATCAGCGAGGTCTACATGGGTGGCCCCATGATGGGCGTAGCCGTCTCCAACCTCGATATTTCCATCGTAAAAGGAGCTTCGGGCATCGTGGCCTTTACGGAAAAAGATGTAAAAAAGCCTCAGGAGATCTACCCCTGCATCAAGTGCGGCGCTTGCGTCGACGCCTGCCCCATCTCCCTGAACCCTTCCAAGCTGGGCATACTGGCGAAGTTCGGGGAATACGATCAGATGGCGGAATCGTACAACCTGATGGATTGCTTCGAGTGTGGGTCCTGCTCCTATGTTTGCCCTTCCCACATTCCACTGGTGCAATATTTCCGGATGTCGAAGTCCATCGTTAGAAAACGTATTACAGCAAAACAGACCGCAACAAATGCTAAATAGAACGCTAAATATCAGTACCTCGCCGCATATCGTCAAAGGCCTCGGCACAGACAGCATCATGCAGAATGTCGTTTGGGCCCTGACGCCCGTCGCATTATTTGCCGTCTATTCCTTCGGCCTGAGCGCGCTGCTGTTGCTGGTCACGACGACGGCAGCCTGCGTGCTCACGGAGCACTATTTGTGTGTGGTTTCAAAAAAAAAAAGCACCATATCCGATTGGTCGGCAGTCATAACGGGCCTCTTGCTGGGGCTCACGCTTCCGCCTAACTTCCCCTTGTGGATGGCATTTGCCGGGGGGGCCATCGCGATAGCCCTTGGCAAATACATTTTCGGGGGGCTGGGGTATAACGTGTTCAACCCCGCGTTAGTGGGGCGGGCGGTACTGCAGGCTGCATTCCCCGTAGCTATTACCACCTGGCATCCGGCATTTCTGGCCAACCGGTTCACGTCGGTGTCCGTTTCCACTTTCACCATCCCCTTTATGGAACCCGCTGTCGACGGCATGTCGGGAGCGACCCCGCTGGCCGCTTTCAAATTTGACCACATTACGGCCAGCGCTTCCGAACTGGCCATGGGGCTTACCTCGGGGTCTACCGGCGAGACCTGCGCCCTGCTCATCGTGTTGGGCGGGCTTTACCTGATCGCCAGGAAAATGATGAACTGGCGCATTCCGGTTGCCGTGCTGGGCGCCGTATTTGTGCTGAGCGGCATCCTGTACCTGATCGACAAAGAGGTGTATCCGTCGCCGGTGTTCATGCTCTTTTCCGGGGGGCTGATGCTGGGCGCCGTATTTATGGCGACCGATATGGTGGCATCGCCCATCACCCCGCTGGGGGTTGTGATCTACGGCGCCATCATCGGGCTGCTCGTCGTCGTGATCCGGGTTTGGGGCGGCCTGCCGGAAGGGGTCATGTATGCGATCCTGCTGGCCAACGCCCTTTCACCCCATATCGACAACCTGATAAGGCCAAGGGTATATGGTACCACTAAAAGAATGAAACGGACATGAGCGAAAAGAACCAGTCAAATACAAATACCGGTGCGAACAGTATGAAAATGCTGCAGGCCATGGTGGGGATCGGCATCCTGTGTGCGCTGATGATCGTCCTGGCCTTCGAAGGCACCATGCCTAGAATCGAGCAGAACAAAGCCGAGGCCCTGGAAAAGGCCATCTTTAAGGTGATACCCGGCATGGTGGCGAAAAAGACCTTCAAGCTGAACGCCGACAATACTTTCGTTCCGGTAGAGGGCGCGGAAAAAGATGCGCAACTCGTATATGCCGGTTACGACGAACAGGGTAAGCTGGTGGGTGTTGCTGTGGAAGCCAGCGGGCTGGGCTTCGCCGATGTGCTGCGGGTGCTGTACGGGTACGAACCCGAAAAGCAGCAGGTGGTGGGCTTTTACGTGCTGGAAAGCAAAGAAACCCCGGGCTTGGGCGACAAGATCGAAAAGGACGCCGCCTTCCTGGGTAACTTCAGCGCTCTGGACGTTGCGCTTGACGAGGGGGGCGACGCCCTGAAGAACAAACCCGTCACCGTAAAACACGGTGAAAAGGCGAACCCCTGGGAGATCGACGGCATCACCGGAGCCACCATTTCGTCGAGAGCGATAGGTAATATCATGGGGGCGAGCACCGAATACTGGATGCCGCTGATCCATAAGAACAAAGCCGTTTTCGTGCAGGAAAAAAGTGAACAATGAAAATCCCTGGCAATGCTTAACAAGACAAAGGACAAGGCAGAAACGGGTTTCCTGGCGTCGCTGAAGGACAGCCCCTCTACCGACGAGTTCATAAAAGGGCTGTGGCGCGAAAACCCGGTATTCGTACAGGTGCTGGGCATGTGCCCCACCCTGGCCGTATCCAATACCGCCGGCAACGCCATGGCCATGGGTTTGGCCACTACCTTCGTGCTGCTGATGTCCAACATGCTGGTGTCGTCCCTGCGGAACTTCATCCCGAAGCAGGTGCGCATCGCCTCTTATATCCTGATCATCGCCTCTTTCGTGACGGTGACCGACTACATGATCCAGGCCATCAGCGTAGACCTGCACAAGGCCCTGGGCGCTTTCATCTCGCTCATTGTGGTGAACTGCCTGATCCTGGGCAGAGCTGAAGCTTTCGCCTCCAAAAACACCATAGGCAAGTCCTTCCTCGACGCGCTGGGTATGGGGCTGGGCTTCACGTTCGCCCTGCTGTGCCTGGGCGCAGTACGCGAGCTGGTGGGCAACGGATCCCTTTTCGGTTACGCGTTGCTGCCGGGTTCCTATCAGGAATGGGTGGTGATGATACTGCCCGCCGGCGGCTTTTTCACGCTGGCCATCTGGTTGCTTCTATTCAATGGGTTTAAAGCAAAAAGTCAAAAAGCATGAAATCGGAATCCCTTTGGTATATTTTCATCAATGCGAGCCTGATCAACAACTTCGTGCTGGCTTACTTCCTGGGTATCTGCCCTTTCCTGGGCGTATCCGGTAAAATGGAAACGGCCTCCAAAATGGGCGGCGCGGTAACCTTCGTCATGATCATCAGCTCGATGTGCGCCTACGGCCTGCACGCCCTGCTGACGGCCATCAACGCGCCCTTCCTGCAGCTGATCAGTTATATCGTAGTGATCGCTTCCACGGTCCAGCTGGTGGAAATGTTCATCAAAAAAATGAGCCCCGCCTTGTTCAGGGCGCTGGGCATATTCCTGCCCCTGATCACGACCAACTGCGCCATCCTGGGCCTGGCCCTGTTCCAGACGAACAAGGGCTACGGCTTCGTCGAGAGCTTCGTGTACGCCCTGGGCGCCGGCACGGGTTTCACGTTCGCCCTGATACTCATGGCAGGCCTACGGGAGCAGCTCAATTTCGCAGAAGTGCCCAACCTGGTAAAAGGCACAGCGCTCACCCTGCTCATCGCAGGCATTTTATCGCTGTCATTCATGGGTTTTGCCGGATTGGGGAGTTAATTTTATAAAAACAACAGCCATGCAATCATTTGTAATCGGTATCGGCGGGATCGTAATCATGGTGGCCATCTGGGCCCTCGTGCAATCCCTGTGGCGGGACACTTTCGCTGAGAATATCACGGACGATGACGTGCTGGCCGGCAGGACGAAATGCTCGAACTGCGGCTGCTCGACAGTATGCCAGCGAGATGGCAAGGAATCCTCAAAAAACAAGTTGCCGGTTTCGGTGATCAGGCGAAGCCCGAAAGCCACAGAAAGGGCTGGAGGACAAGCCTGATCACCGAAATACAAAGCGGCAACTTATTTTCTGAACACTACTAAGTCGTTCTCACACCAGGAAAAAACATAAAAAAGCATAAAGATTATGGCACATTTAGCGGACTTCAATACAGAAAAAAAATATAAGGCGGCCGTCAAAAAGACCACGCGCCTGACGCCCCAGGACACCGAAGAGGTCCGGGAGATCGTTCTGGCGGTTCAAAGTGGTTTCGAATGCCAGGTAGACCAGAGCTTCGGCGTGCTGGTGGATGCGCCCAGCGAATTCGGCAACAGGGCCCACCTTCGCTTGTACAGCGTTGCGGACCTGCCCGCCAGGGAGAACGGCGCGCAGCTCATCACCATGCTGGTCAAGCGGTGTTCCTACGTCGACGACTTCAGCGGCGAGCTGTACCACGGTGTTGCATCGAACTATCTTTGCGATAGGAAGGTGGGTGATGAAATAACCGTCACCGGGCCTTTCAGCCTGCCTTTCGCCGTACCGGAAGACAAAAGCTCGAACCTCATCCTGATCGGCATGGGTACGGGCATCGCACCTTTCCGGTCTTTTATCAAGCATATCTACAAAAACGTCGGCGACTGGAAAGGCAAGGTCCGCCTGTTCTACGGCGCGCGCAGCGGCCTCGAACTGCTTTATCTGAACGATAAGGACGGCGACCTGACCAATTATTACGACGAAGCGACCTTCGAAGCTTTCCACGCCCTGAGCCCCCGCCCGCACTGGTCGGACCCCATTGCACTGGACGAGGCCATCGAAGAAAGGGCTTCCGAAATAGTCGACATGCTGTCCAAAACGAATACCTACGTTTACGTGGCCGGCTACGAGAAGATCAGGGAAATGCTGGATAAGGCCTTCTCCAACATTCTGGGCTCCAAAGAAAAATGGGAAACCCGGAAAGCCGAGCTGGTTGCCGGCAAAAAGTGGGCAGAGGTCATTTATTAGTGGATAGCTGAAAGCCTGGCATTGCTGATGGGCCGGTTCCCGTGCCAATAACCGGCCCATCGCAAGCCGTTATCGGCCATACAAACCATAGGAATTTGACATGACGATCATAATTGCTCTTGCCGCACTGGGAATACTGACGCTCCTGCTGGCCATCATGCTCATCGTGGCCAACAAGAAGCTCTATGTCTATGAGGACCCTCGTATCGATATCGTCGAAGACCTGCTGCCCCACGCCAACTGCGGAGCCTGCGGGTTTCCGGGATGCCGGCCGTTCGCTGAAGCGCTCGTCTCCGGGCAGGCGCTACCCGGCAAATGTACCGTAAGCACAGACGAAGGCCGGCAGAAGATAGCCAATTACCTCGGCGTCGCCCTGGGTTCGGAGGAAAAGATAGTGGCCCGCCTGGCCTGCGCCGGCGGCACCAATGTAGCGCTCAACCGCGCCAAATACCAGGGCCTGCAATCCTGTCAGGCTGCTTCTTTGGTGTCGGGCGGCGGCAAGGGCTGTTTCTGGGGTTGCCTGGGCATCGGCGATTGTGAGGTGGCCTGCGATTTCGATGCCATCACGATGAACCCCTTCTCGCTTCCGGTAGTAGATGTGGATAAATGCACGGCCTGCGGCGACTGTGTAGAGGCATGCCCCAAAGGGCTGTTCTCTCTGGAACCGATCAGTCACCGCCTGTGGGTCGCCTGCAAAAACCTCGAAGCCGGCGATGGCGTGCTGGAAGATTGCCAGGTCGGCTGTACGGCCTGCGGCAAATGCGCTATGGACGCCCCGGGCAGCCTCATCACCATGATAAACAACCTGCCGGTGGTCAATTATTCGGAAAACCACCGTACACAGGCGCCCATCCAGCGGTGCCCCACCGGCGCCATCGTCTGGCTCGACGATGAGAAAGGCGCCATCAAAGGCAAAGAAAGCAAAAAGATCATCCGCAAAGGCGAACGGGGCATGGGGTTCTCGTAAACCATATCACCATCAATACACCCTCACCACTCCTTCCGGGTCCTTTTCTCCACCGAAATTATACGGCGGCAGGTTGTGCACCTGCAATTCACCGGCAGGTACGGGCAGCTGGGCAGGCGTGCCCTCCTGCAGGCCGCCGAGGGCGTCTACCATATCGTAAGGCAGGCGCGGCCCTGAGCGGCGGCGGTCGAACCAGAGGCTCATCGGCGCAGTGCTCAGCAGCTCGATGGCCCGTTCATACCGGATCGCTTCCCCGATAGTAGACGCCGAAGCGCCGGGCGCCAGGGCAGGCAGTTGGCCGCGGCTGCTGCGCGGCCCCTGGTTGAGCAGGGCGACAGCCTCCGAAGGGCGCGCCAACCCCAGCAGCGCTTCGGCCTGTAATAAGGCATTATCGGCGGCCAGGAAAACAGGCATGGGGCCAAAGGTGGCGCCGTCGCCGGCGAAGCCGGGTTCCGAAATATTGCGGTTGTGCTGGTAGTGGGAAAAATGCCACTCGCCATTCTCTGCCGGAAAGGCCTGGCTGGCGACAAAGATAAAGTCCGTTACCAGGCGTTTGTCGGCCGACTGGGCCATGGGATTGGCCAATGGGGCTTCGCCCTGAGCCTGTACCTCCGGGTAACGGGCGGGCTGGGCGGGGTCCATAGCCGCCACCAGGCGCTGGTCGGCGCGGGCCCAGAAGGGGCCTTGCCCGGTTTCGGCAAAAGCGTATTGTTGATAGCTCTTCCAGTAATGCCCGTCGGCAACAGGCGCGAAGTCGTAAGACAATCCATGCTCGGCGTGCTGCAGCACGGCCGCCCAGTTTACGGTTTCATTTTCCTGCGGCGTGCGCGGCCATTGGGCCAGAAAACGCGCAGCATAAGAATGGCACAACTGGATGAACTGATCGGCATCCAGCGTCAGGCCGTTGAAGGCGGTGTGAATAAAATCATCCCCGGCCGACCCCGCCAAAACGATGGCCTCCTCCAGTTCCGCTACAGCGGCATCAATCACATCGGGGTAATCGGAAAAAGGGGCCATCTTTTCCAGGTCAGTGTTCTCGTCGGCCAGCAGGGCCTGGTCGAACATCAGCCCGAGATAACCCCAGCTGACGCCGCGCAGGAAATGGGCCGCCGCCTGTACCGACTGGTCCTGGCCGCCGCCGTCATCAACGGTGACGCCTTCCTTCATGGCCGCCAGCACATCGTTGGCGTTCGATACTGCCGACAGGCAGCCGTACCAGGGCCCTTCCACGATCTTCCTGTAGGTTGCGCCTTCCGACTCCCGGTTGTTGTATGCAGCCCGGGGCTCCTGGCCCATCCGCCGCGCCCCGAAATCGTCCCATCCCAGGCCATAGGCATCAGAAACGACGGATAAGGCCAGCACCGGGACATCGGCATGAACGGCATTCCACCAATCTACATAACCGCTGTTCAGCACGGGTTGAAGGTCCTTGCCCGTAGCGATGACGTTGCTTCGGGAGGGGTTGTTCTGGTTGAGGGTGTCGATGCCTTCGCAGGCAGACAGCAAAAGCAGGATAAAAGGCAATGTTATGACAGGTCTCATGGTCCTCATTTAAAAAGTGATCTGAATGCTGAAAGTAAGCGTCTTCGGCTGGGGATAGCTGAACGCATCCACCAGGAAAAGGCTGGGGTCGCCGTAGGGCGTGCGGGCGTCGCTGCCGCGGCCGCCGGCATAGCGGTTGCTCAGGGTGTTCTCTCCTCTGGGAGCAGCGCTGATGTCGGGGTTATAACCCGAATAATGGGTTTTGGTGAACAGGTTGCGCCCGATCAGGCTGAAGCGCAGGTGCTCCACCGCCCCGCCGAACAGCTTATTGCGAAGGGTATAGGATAAAGCCGCCTCGCGCAATATGAAAAAGGAGCCGTCTTCTACGAAATGGCTGTTGGGGGCCATGCCGTCGGCCAGCCCTCCGGCGCCGAAGAAGCCGCCGGCCACGTCCGGATAATTACTGAGATCAACGTGGCGCTCGTAGTTGTATAGCCATTGCTTGCTGAGGTTGTACACGTCCCCGCCCTTTTTCCAGTCGGCAAGTATGTACAAGTCAAGCCCTTTGAAGCCTATGGTATGGGCGAAGCCCATCCTGAAATCCGGGTTGATATCGCCGATAACCTGGATGAGGGGGTTGCCGTTTTCATCGGTGAGCTTGTACGGGCGCTCGTCCGGCGTACCCATCTGGGCTTTACTGACGATATAGCCGAGACTGTTGATATCGTAGTCGCGGGGGTCTATATCGCCCTGCTCCGCCAGCTGCTCTACGCTGGTGGCGAACACCTCGCCGGCCATCGCCCCCAGCTTGCCCCCCTCCTCGATCCGGAAAATGGAACTGTGCGTCAGGCCGGGCCCGGTGGTATACTCCGGGATATCCAGGCGGCTGACGGTTTGATCCATCTTGCTGAACGTGGTGAAGAGGTTCCAGTGAAAGTCCGTATTCCCGATCTTGAACAGCTTGGCGAAATCGATGTCCAGCCCCGCTTCGTAGATCACCGCTTCCACGGCGCCGGCATTGCGCCACTGGCCTTCGAAGCCGGCAGCGCCGGATAATGGGATCAGCAGGATCTGGTTGTCGGTAGTCGACTGCACGTAACTGAAGTCCAGGGTGAAGGCCCGCAGGAAAACGGCATCGGCGCCTACTTCCAGTTCCGTAGCTACGGCCGGTTGCAGGTGCTCGTTGCCCAGCGTCTTTTTGGTGGCTACGCCGCTGATGAGCTCATAGGTTTCGAAGCGCTGCTCGTATGCCGGCCTGATGCCCGCCCGCCCGTATGCGGCGCGGAGCTTCAGCTCCTGAAAGGGTTTGAGCCTGATGTCTTCCGTGAGGCGGTAAGCGCCGCTCAGCCGGTAGTAGGTGTTCCAGCCTTCGTCCTGCCCGAAAAGGGAGGACTCTTCCTGGCGGACAGCACCGCTGAAGAGGTATTTCTTTTTATAATCCGCATCGGCTGCCAGATAGCCGCTGTAGGCCACTACTTCCTGTACCTCCGAAGAGATGGACAGGTTGCGGCGCGCGTTGTCCAGCGAGCGGATGCCATCGACAGCGAGGTCTTCGCCCATAGTGGCGTCGAATTCCTGGCTGTGGCCCTCGTAGAGGAAGCCAGCGCGGGCAGCTGTATTTAACCCCAGGAAACTACGCTGTACGACGGCGTCGAAAGCCGAAGTAAAATAGTTGTTGAGCCGCCGGCTGCGCTGGATGCCGCCGCCATTGCTGCCATCCACTCCTGCCGTGGCCAGGGGCCCGAACATGCCCGGCACGCTGGTGCTCAGATAGCCTTTGTGCAGGTAGTGTTCGTAGGTATTGGTGGAGCGGTCGAGGGAAGCCGCATAATCAAACGACAGCCAGGGTGTAAGGCGGAAGGTGGCGCCAAAGCTGCCCATCAGGCGCGACCGCTGGGCCGACTGCTGCGAATTGTCGCGCAGGTACAAGGGGTTGGTGATCTCCTGTCCTGTGTTGTCGATATCCCAGTCGTGGGGAGCGTCGTCTTCTTCGTTGGTGGCGCCCAGGCCGAAGATAGGCGTCAGCAACAGGCTGTTCGACAGCAGGCTGCCCGGGCCGTTGGCAGTAGGCTCCACCAGGCTCTGGGACGACCCTGAATACATGGCGTTGAGCCGGATGCCCAGCCGCCCGGCCTGATGCCCCAGGTTGGCCCGGAAGGTATTCCGCTCATAGCCATCGACGCCCTGAATGACGCCTTCGTCCTTAAACCGCTGGGCGGAGGCCAGAAAATGGGTTGGCCCGGTATTGGACTGCACGGAAAGGTAATGAGAACGGAAAGCGCCGTCGCGGAAGAGGATGTCTTCCTGGTAGTCCTGCAGGTTGGGCAGCGGCGTATCGTATACCGCATCGGCCGTTACAGCGCCAAGCACCGGCTGCGGCCCCTTGGCGTCGACGACCTCGCGGTTGGTAAATTCGTTCAACGCATAACGATCGGCCACGCGGGAATAGCCCAGTTCTGTGCGGTAGGTAAAACGCGTATCGCCCGCTTCCAGCCCTTTGCCGTTCCTGGTGAAGATCTGGATCACGCCATTGGCGCCCTGGGAGCCGTAAAAAGCGGCGCCGGCAGCGCCTTTCAGCACTTCTATCCGCTCGATATCCTCGGGGTTGATGTCGGCCAGGGTAGAGCCGTTGAGGTAGATACCGTCGACGAGCAGCAGCGGCTGCTGGCCGTTGGCGATGGCATTGGCGGCGCGCAGTTGCAGGAAAGCCGACTCGCCGGGCTGGCCACCGGTGGGCGTAGCGCGCAGGCCGGCCACTTTGCCCTGCAGGCCGCCGGTTATAGTAGGTGCAGGCGCCGCCTGGAACAGCGCTTCATCAACCTGGCTGGCGGCGTAACTGGCCACTTCAGGCGAGCAGCCCACCGCACGGCCCGTCACGAACAGGCCAGCAGCCTGCCGGGCTTCCGGCTCCAGCTGTACGTCGAGCAGGGAACGCCCGTTGAGGGGTTCTTCCAGCGCCTCATACCCCGCATAGGAGAATACGAGGACGGGCTGCCTGAGGTCGGTGAAAAAACTCTGCCTGACCCTGATCTCGTAATGCCCTGTTTCATCGGTGAGCACGCGGTTGGCCGTGCCTTTTTCTTCCACGGCCACACCGGCCAGCGGATTGCCGCTGTCGGCGCCGACAGCCGTGCCTTTTACACTTATTTCCTGTGCACTGCCAGAGAGGCAGTAAAAAAGCGCCAACGCCAGTAAGGGATACCGGAGTATGACTGGTAGATGTTTTCCCATAGCCTGAAGTTTGTTGGGGGTTCGAATTTCGATTTAAATTATTTAGGTGGATAGGAGGCACCTTAGTAGCGTTCAAAAAATAATTTCTCCAGTTGAGCTTTTCTACTGAGATGCCTCCTGCCTTAACAAGTAACCTAACCCACGCCTATTCCATCACCCGGATCTCCAGCGGGGCCGACAACGGGGCCGACAGGCAGCCCCAGCTTTTGTCGGGCTTGCAGGCCAGTATGACATATTTTCCGGACATAAAGGGGTGGGCCGTCAGCTCGAAAGAGGGGCTGCCCTGTAGTTCTTTAGTGCCGGGCGCCAGCACCCAGTCGCTCCCACCTTCAGGCAACAGGTACAGGGTGTAGCGGTAGGCCTTATCGGAATAATCGTATTCGATCGTAAGCTCATCGCCATCCCTTATCGGTTTGTTCCCGATGACGTGCGTTTCCCGGTAAATGCGGCAGGGTTCGAACTGCTTGACGGACAGTTCGGGTTCTTCGTAGGGAGCTATTTCCGGGTTGCCACTGCCCATGCGGCCTGCCAGCCCGCCTTCCAGGCCCGAAGCGTTGGGTGTAACCACCTTTTTCCCGCCGTCCACATCGCCTTTCACCGTCGTTTCTTTCATGCCCACTACCGGTGTGCCGGACTGCGGTTTCAGGCGGTCGTGGTATTCCAGTATCTCATCGATGCCGTATTTGGGCCCTTCGCCAGGCACGAAGGCGGCCTTACGAGCGCCATTGGGCGTCCGCACAACGATCTCGAAATACTGGCTGCCGGACTCCACGCCCTGCAGCAGCTCGGTGATGTTAGCGCCAGGCTTCCGGCCTTTGACCAGCAGCTGGAGCTGCCCGGGATCCTTACCCGTCCAGACGGAGTATTCGCAGCCCTCTTCCTGGCAGCAACGCGGGTTGAGCCAGGAGATGTACAGCGGTTTGTCGGGCTGTGTGGGGCTGTAAACCAGCTGCAGGTTCTGGATCTGTGTGCAGTTGGGGTCGCTGGCCTTCACCTGGACCTCCTGGAAGTTCTCTTCCATAGCCGGGGCCTCTTCGCCAAAGGCGCTTTCTTCTGCAAGGCCGTTGCCCTTTTGGGCAATATTGCCGGAGCGGCTTTCCCAGTCGCGTCCGTAGGCAGACTCCTGCCCATTGGAAGCTGCTGCCAGCACTTCATCCTCTTCAAAGGCCCTTATCCAGAAAGAATAGATCGGCACGCGCTGCGGCAGGTTTGCCGAGCGCCCGTAAACGACGGCCTGCAGGGTATGTATGCCGCGGTAGAGGTCTCTGTCCTCCAGCTGTACGGAGAAAGAAGCGGGCTGGCCAGGGTAAAGCGGTATTTCGCCAATCGTGATATTGCGGTAGCTGGGGTTGACATAGCTAAGGCTGACGATGGGGTTCCACTCGGCGCAGAGAGCGCCCGCCGGCAGTTCCAGGGTGCCGCTTATTTTATCGCCCAGCAGCACGGCCTGGGCCATTATGCTGCAGGTGTCGGGGATCGCTGGCTGTGGGGCAGCGGCCATGGGCTGCGCCGCCATCCTGGGTTCGTCGCCGGCGATGTCGACAGTGGTGCCGATGTTGTAAGCCACCGGGCTCTGACAGTTCTCGCCCCAGGCCAGCACCTGCAGTTTATAAGAGCCTGGCGCCAGCAGGCACAGCGGCTCGGTGCGCATCGCGGTGCCGACGGCCGGCTGCCGCTGCCCGTCGCGTCGGATGGGCTCCCACGAGCCGTAGCCCTTGCGCACTTCAACGCTGAATTCCCAGTTCCTGCCCTGGCAGTTCTCACATTGGATCAGCACAGCCGGGCGGTTCTCTTCCCCGCAATAACCGGAAGGGTCGATCTTTACGTAAAGTTCAGGCATCAGGCAGGGCGTGGTCGCCGCCCCGGCTTCGGATTTGGGCGTGGTTGCCGGAGCAGCCGGCTTCTCGGGTTCCTGCGCCGGTGTTGCCGTAGCGAGCTTTTCGGATTTTTCAGGATTGGTATAAAAATACCCCTCGTGCAGGGCCTGCGAGCTGAACTTGCGGTTGATCGAAGAGGCGTTGCGGTAATCGATCCCGATAGAGTAAAAATGGCGGTTGTCGAGGCCCCTGATCACGAGGGTATCCTGCTGGCGGTTGCCCATTTGCTGCAGGCCACGCACCAGCCGCTGTGTACCGCTGCTCATCAGGTTGGAGCCATGGTCTTTTATCCAGAAAGAGGCTTCGATAGCACTCAGTTTGGGATGTGTGAAATAAACGGCCAGTCGGATCACGCCATCCTCATCGGACGGCAGGATAGTGCTATGGAATTCCGGGCCCTCCCGGTCGAGCAACCCATCAAAAAGGTCGCGCTGCCCAAAAGTGGGGAGGAAGGAAAACAGGCCGAGTGCTAATAACAGGAAGAACGCTACTGGTCTTTTCATAGGTAAATGGCTATAAATTATAGTATTTGTTCAAACACATAACGTGGTTTGGAAATAAAATTACACCCGCACAGGTGCAGTTCAGTTGCTGAAAGAGTAGGCTTGTCGTTTGTTTTGGCTGCTTTTCCATGGCAAGGGAAAAGCCAGTGGGCGTAAGGAGTGTGTGGGGTGTTGTATTTTCAAGGAAAATGCAGGAACCCGGCAAGCCCCCTCTGCAATAACATTCAAAGGTTCAGGCCGTCCGGATCGATAGATCAAGGCGCTAAGATATGATTTTTCTTGTATATGTAAAGTATTTTTCGGCCATACATTTTGTGCAGCCGAATGTTAAAACGCGACAGGCCAGGCCAAGGCAGCCTGTTCTCCGACAGCGCCAGGCCCGGAGGGCCGTAATGTGAAGGAGTATTGAACGCGCAGATGCAGGCCGGCTCTGTCAGCCGAAGGACGGCCAACTACGTCTTCCTGAGGCTGGAGCTGCGCAGGCGGCGGCTCTCGCGAACGTATTTTTTATAAAATTTCTCCCTCTCGGGCTTAAGCCCGCGCTATGGCTTCATTTAATTCCCGCGCCTTTTCTCCTGCAGCTTGCGTTGATACAGCTCTTCCCGAGCCTGGGCGTTTCCGGGGTCCGAGATGTCCAGCTTTTGCTCTGCTCCGGGCTTGTTGCGGTTGATCTTGCGGCCCAGGAAAGACAAGTTATTGTCCAGCACCTTTGAAGTCTCTGTATTGGTCTCTTCCACCAGCTGGCTCATATCTTCCTCGCTGATGTACTGGCCGCTTTTCAGCTTTTTGCGGGCGATCTCCTTAGCCACTTCGTGCCCTACGCTTTCGTCGTAGAAGTTTTCCCATTCCGCCGCCTCATCGGCCGCTTCCGTATCCTTGCTGCGGCGGCTGCCCGTATCGGCGGCTTTGCGGTTCCGGATAGAAGTGGCCACTTCGTCGGCCACGGCGCGGGCCTTGCGTTCCGTTTCAATATCCACCACATCCTTGTCCGACAGTTTTTCCTTCACAGCGCGGTCGTACTCGTGCAGGCTGTAGCGGTCGAGGTTGCGCTTGAGCACGCTGGCCGAGAAATTGGCATTGCGGGCCAGCCCGTCGGCCCAGCGGCTGCTGTTGGCGGAATACTTGAAATAGGAGCTGCGGTCATTTTCAGAAGCGCTATCCTTGATGTGGGCAAGCGGCAGGATGACCTTTTCCATAAAGGCCTGCCAGCTGTCGATGTGCACGCCTTCCTCCATCTTGGTTATGCCTACTGCCAGCGCGATACCGGCCGGTATGCCCTGCCGGATGGCCTGCTGGATGGCCGAATTGGAAAAGCGCCCGACCCAGTCGTCGACAGCGCTCGTTTGCCGCGTAGCGTGGCTGGCCTTAGCGCTCCGGCCTACGGGCTCCCAGCTTTCTTCTTCATAAGTGCTATTGCCTTCGGGCGACACCACGATGACTTCGCCATCGGCCTTTTCCGAAGCGGCGCCAGGAATAGCCGAGGAATAATAAGCATTCGGGCCTTTGTTTTCCTGCCCTTGCACTGATATCCGCACCCCGGCCTTGTCGAGCAGCCCGACCAGCAGGATCAAAGCGGTGATCACGCCCAGGCCTTTGAGTAAGCCGCCCAGGCCTGTTCCATTTCCAGGAGAGTAGTTGTTTCGCATGATTATTGTTTTTAAAGGTTTTCTAAATATTTTGATCTAACCCCCTGTATCCCGTTCTTCCACTGCCCTGATCAGGTCAAAATCGAAACGCCAGAGCTCGTAGGTCTCTATGATATAGGCGATCTTCTGGTGGTAGTGGGGGCTGGTCGCGTAACCGGCCATTTTCAGGCCTGCCGCACATGCCGCGTAATAAGGAAGGTGGGTACGCCCGCCGAAGAAATCGCCGGCGGCGATGCCGGAGCGGTGGTAAAACGCACCGGCGGCTTCGCTGATATCCCACTCTTGCCGGCTCACCGGGTAGGCCTGCCAGATCCACGCATAACAGCCCGTCTGGCCCGGGCTACAGGGCCGGGTAAGCAGCTGGGAATGGCGGGCGTAGCTGTCGCCCACCGAACGGTACACTTCAAAGCGGTCGTAAGAATGGTCGTCCCATTTTTTGAATACGTCGACGGCCGGGGCGGTGAAGGTGAACTCATCGTCGCGGATGGCGGCATACTGCCGGCGGGCGATCTTGTCGCGCGCCGACTGCTGCGGCCGGGCCTTAATGCCAAAGTGGTTGCGGGAGGCACGGGCGAGCTTCGAATGGCCAGAGCTCGATTCGAGGATGCCCTGGGCCAGCTTGATACTGGCCGGCACCCTGGAGCGGTACATCTCGTTGAGCGCCGCAGTTTTGTAGCGGCCGATATAGTCGAGCACGGGAGCTGTCTGGCGTAGCTTATCGCGGGAGAACCCCTTGGCCCGGAGGTGCAACAGGATGCTGTCGCGCTTCCAGCTGGTGCGGACGGCCAATTTGCCTTCATCCTTACTGCTCCAGCTATCGATCTGCTGCTGCTCCGTTTGCTCGGCGAAAGGTTGGTTGTAGAAATCCTGGATCGCTTCATTAGACAGGCCGTAGATCCTGTCCAGGCCGCGGGCGTATGCATCTGTCAGGCCGGTGACAATTGGCAGGCTTTCCCAGTCCGTCTTGTTGTGCTGATAAAAATACAGGCCGGCCAGCAGCGCGAGAAAGAATAACAGGCTTGTCACAACACGAGAGACGTAGTTGGCCATAACGCAAAATGTTTTCCCGGGGCAATTACTGAAGGCTCCGATAACGAAATTCGCGAAGCTCAGTAATTTAAGTATACTGGAAAAACTTAAAAAGTGTTACTTTTACCCCGCCTAAATCGTAATCTCCTTCTGAAATAAACTCCTTTTCCCCTTGAAGGCCCCTGCTAGCCTGCAGGTGCTGTTTTTCCGGCGGCCATCTATTTATGATCCCTTGACAACTGCTGTCTCTCTCAGGCTCTTTTGTTCCTGCCTGTTGAACCGCAGAAGCGTTTGGTACGCGGAGTGTTTCGGCCTTACCGGGCCCCGTTCCCCTGCGATTCTGCTCCGGCCGGCCTTTTGGATGCTGTGAGAGGCGCCCCAAAAAGCCCGTTGGCTATAACCCCTTATGGGCCAGCCAAATGGCTAAGCACATAGCGAAGATAAGTGATTAATGTGATTTACCGGAAGCATTGCTGAAAATCAGAAATGAGCACTATTACAACCACCAGGCCCACATCGACGAACAGGTATGCCGTACCGTGGGCGAGGTGTTCCTTTTTACTGCTGTTCTTTTTCCATTTGGTGGCCGCTACGGCCCAAACCAACCCCATTGCACTCGACAACTGCGGCCAGTCCTATATCGACCCCCAGGACGAAAATAACAGCGCCACCAGCCAGAACAGGGATACCCTGATCTATGCCGAATACTTCCAGGACGGCCAGCAGCTGCGGGCTTTCTACGTCGACGTCAACGCCTTCGGCGGGCAGCAGCCCGACAGGGTTCGCGCCTACGCCATTTTGCCCGACAACAGCCTGAAACTCCTGGGCAGCCTTTCGTTCGGCAATTGCGTCGATTGCGTCGACGGCTTCGCCCTGGCCAAGGATGGCACGCTGCTCGTTTCAGGGGTGAACAATACCAACACGATGAATATGTGGCTGCAATCGCAGGGCCAGCCGCCGTTCACCCTGACGGGCAACCTCCAGACCCTCACCGGCGTAGGCCGCCTCAGCGGCACCATCCCCTTCTGCGCTATCGGCTACCGCGTCGAGTATTCCGTTTACAGCGACCCCGCCAATTCGACTACAGAATTTTCTACACATATCCTCTGCCCCGTGGCCATACAAAGTTGCCCGGTCGGAAAAGAAGCCCTCATCGACTGCCAGCTGCACACCATAAACCTGACGGCCACCCTGCCTTCCGAATGCTTCAATGGCAACGTGAGCGTAAAGTGGTCCAACGCGACAGGCTGGTCTGCCAACGGCCCCCTGGCCAGCCTGCCGCTCGAAGGCAACGAGGGCTGGTACTACCTTCTCATTTCCGATGATTGTTGTGAAGTGGTGGACTCCGTGCTGGTGGAAAACCCACCCTTCGCCAATGCCGGCCCGGATGTGGAATACTGCCTGGGCGACGAGGCCGCCCTCGCCGGCTCCGGCGGCGCCGGCCATTTCTGGGAATTTGGCGGCGCTGTTTTGAATGACTCTATCCTTACCATTGCCCCCTTGCAGGCCCAGGACAGCGGCCAGTACATCCTCCATGCTTTCAACGATCTGGGCTGCGAAGATACCGACACCCTGATGCTGACAGTGCATGTGCCGCCGGCGCCGCAGGCCGAACTGCCCGGGCTGTGCCTGGGCGACACGGTAGTGCTGCACGTGCTGAACGATACGGCATATACCCAGCTGTCGTGGCTCAAGCCTTCCGGGCAACCCTTCTTGCCGCCCGTCATCAGGGGGCTGCAGCCTGCCGACTTTGGCGACTACACCATTATAGGAACCGACGCCTACGGCTGCGAAGCCCGTGAAACCGTGACGGTGACGGGCAGCCCGCCGCCGGCCTTCGAATACGTGATCGAGGACGCCTGCGATACGGCGCGCGTCCACCTTTTTCCCGATACCTACCTCTATAGCTGGGGCTCAGGCCAGACGGGCAGCCCGCTCGTAACAGCTACGGGTGGTACGTTCCAGCTTACCATCACCGACGCCGAGGGCTGCCGCACGCTGAGCTCTATCGCCGTGCCCCCGCCCGATGGGCTCGATGTAGCGCTGGATATCGAGCAGCCGCGCTGCCCCGGCGATTTCGGCGCTATCGTATTCCTGGCCGATTCCGGCCACCCCCTCCTATTTTCCATCGACGGCGGGCAGACGTTTTCGCTGTCGCCAAAATTCCGGAAGCTGCTGCCCGGCCATTACCCTACGCTGGTGATGGATGATGTGGGTTGCGTGCGGGAAGAAGTGGCCGAGATCGTGGCGCCAGACACGATGGGCGTATCGCTCAGCCTGGAAACGCTGGAGGTGCGCCCCAATACGCCCATATCCCTGACGGCAACAACCGTAGGCGATATTCAGGAATACCAATGGTTGCCGCGGGAGATCGACAGCGGGCGGCCCACGACGAACTTTCTGGCCCGCAACAGCATGGATGTGCGGCTGATCGTGCGCGACAGCCGCGGCTGCATCGCTTCCGACGGCTTTCAGCTCACGGTCGTGCTGGGAGATATTTACGCGCCCAATGCCTTTTCGCCCAACGGCGACGGGCGCAACGACGCCTTTACCTTTTTCAGCGACAACGGCTCCGGCGAGATCATCGAAGTGCTGCGGGTGTTCGGCCGCTGGGGCGGCCTCGTCTTCGAAGGCCGCGAACTGTACCTGAATGAAGAAACGCAAGGCTGGGATGGCACCCTCGGCGGAAAGCCCATGCCCGCCGGTGTATATACCTATTACGGGATCGTCCGCTTCGGCAACGGAGCCCGGCGGATGCTGAGCGGGGATGTGTCCCTGGCCAGATAAATGATTACGCCTATGAAGAAAATGGTGCTTTTATTTCAGATCACCCTGCTGGCCTGCTCGGCGCAGGCGCAGTTCCTGGAATTCGGGATGGAAACCGTTACCGGGCCGGCGCATACCACTTTCAAAGGCGGCCTCTCCGAAATGGTAGGCTTTTCCGAGCTGGAGATCACCGAAGCGCAGGTCGACTCCGCTTTCGACGCCTTTGGCCTGGATGCGCCCAGGTGGCTCAAAGAGCTGTTTCCGGGGCTGCGCATCGAGATAGACCAGGAAATCAGCCGGAAGGTCAACCGCAATATCAACGGTGTAAGGATGTATGCGCGCCTGAAGTGGGTGGGCGCCAGCTTCACCGTTTCCGACCCGCGCCTCACCGATAAACGGGAATCGCAGAAGCTGAAGAACCAGATCAAGTCTGTAAAGCTGTCGCTGAAAGGCGATGCCGAAGGGCTGGCCGAGCACCTGGCCCTGCTGGCGCTGGACGATGCCAAGGCCGAAAAACCTTTTTTCTCCCAGCGCTACGACCTGGAAGCCTACGTGCACCTGAAGAAGATCTTTTTGGGCGAGCGGCCGTTGGCGGAATGGGGTAAAAAACGCACTTGCACGCTGGATGCAGAAGTGACGCCCGGCCTTCGTTTTTCCGCCGACCCTTCGCCGGTGGTCAACCTGGGCAGCATACTCTTTGTTCGGGAAAAGCTGGATAGCCTGATGGAAGGCGGCCTGCTCGCGCCGGTGGAAAACACGACCGACCAGATCGCCGAGGCGCTGCAGAGCATCGTTTTCGGCAAGTTCAACGACCCTCGGGTGGTGCCCTCTTTCGGCTGGTTCTTGCGCGCTGAGCTGCCCGTCAACTTCGGCGGCGGCTTCACCCTGGTGGGCGGGGCCGAGCTGAGCGCGCAGAAGAACACCGCGATCAAAGGCACCAAACCCATGTTCTCGGCCTACGGCTTCGCCGGGCTGCGGTATATCATCACTGGAAAACCTAAATAGCATAGTAAGGTATAAAAACAATTGGCCATGCGTAACATACATTTACTACTCGTAACCATTGGAATCTTTCTGGGCCAGGCACTGGCCGCTCAGCCCAGCCCTACTTTCGACAAAAAGGCGGGGCGGCACTATCTCCTTCAGCTCGACGATGCCCAGCTGGACATCGGGCTGAACCTCACTTCCATCTTTGCCCTCGACGACCGGGCGCCGCTGTCGGCCAACCCCCACTTTCAGGCCATGTGGAACCTGGTGCGCCTGGGCGCTTCACTGGAAGCCCTGCTGCACGGTATGGACGAGCCGATCAACGACCTGGATATGGAGAAAGAGTTCGGGAAAAACGGCTACAACAAGACCATCATCACCTTTTTCGTGCGCTACGGCTTCGGCGAATCTTCCGATGTGAAAATGCAGCGCCAATTCCTGGAGCTGAACGTCAGCCCCGGCTATTTCCGGCAGGGCAAAGGCGGTATGAACCTGCATCTCGACTATCGTTACAACCTGGCCACTACCCCTTACGGCGCCGGCGCCAACAGCATCGACCGCGCTTTCGATTACGAGATCTTTGCCGGCGCCCGGGCAGGGTTCGACTGGAGCTTCCAGCGCTCGGAGAGTGAGTCCGGTTTCTTTTACCACCTCAACTCCGAGATCGAGCGCATCGCCGATGAGAACGAGTTTACGGCTTCGCAGCTCATCATGCTGGAAGACCTGGTGGAGAGCAGCAAGGTGCTGCTGCCGGAAGACGTAGGTGGCGGCGCTTTCCATATCGGCCCCATCGCCGGCCTGCGCATTTCCAAGAGCATCATGGCCAATACGCACATTTTCGCCGGCGCTACCGGCTTTTACGACATCATGGACCTGGTGCACGGCAGCAACAGCAAAGAGAACAAGCGCAGCCAGCACTCGGTGTCCCTAATGCTGGGCCTGAATTTCACGATCGGCGGTGAAGGCCGTGGAGTGGTGAGTTTCTTTTGAAACCTTTATCTTTCTCTAAGGTGATTGCTACACTCTAAACATCCATGAAACATCTGTTGCTACCCTGTTTCATCCTGTTCTCCTTACTTCGGGCCCAGGCCCAGCCCACGGCCATCCCCGTCATTACCGAGCTCAACCTGGCGCAGGCGCCGGCAGGGCAGGTGAGCAGGTACTGGCTGCAGATGGCTACCAACAGCCTGTCGCAGCCCATATACGTGCCCATCATGGTGGCGAAAGGCGTGGAAGAAGGGCCGGTGCTGGGGCTCACCGCCGCCATCCACGGCAACGAGCTCAACGGCATCCCCATCATCCAGGAAGTGTTCCGGCAGGTAAGGCCTGAAAACCTGAAGGGCACGCTGGTAGGCGTGCCCGGCCTCAACGCGGTGAGCATCCCCATGGACAGGCGCCGCTTTCCCGATGAAGAAGACCTCAACCGCCTGTTCCCCGGCAAAGAGAACGGCGATGAAAGCCAACAGTACGCCTGGCGTATCTTCGACAGGATCGCCCGCCATTTTGACTACCATATCGACCTGCATACCGCCAGCTTCGGCCGCGTCAACTCCCTCTACGCCCGCACCGATATATACAACGACACCCTGATGCAAATGGCGCGCCTGCAGGATGCCGACATCATTCTGCACAACGAGGGCAAACCCTCCGCCGGACAAGTAGTGGCCGCCTCCCGCACCCTGCGCGCCGAAGCCATGCTGGCCGGCGTCTACTCCATTACCGTAGAATATGGCGACCCGCAGGTATACCAGCCCGAGATGATCGGGCGGGGCGTACGCGGCATCCTCAATACCCTGAGCTGGCTGGGCATGATCAGCCGCCCCGTAGAACCAACGCCTTCCGCTGTAGTATGTAAAAAGTCGTACTGGATCTATACCGGCGAGGGTGGCTTGCTGGAAGTGCCGGTGGAGCTGAAGCAACTGTTGCTTAAAGGCGAGCGCATCGGCATCCTGCGCAACCCCTTCGGAGATATTATCCGGGAGTACTACGCACCGGAAGCGGGCATCGTCATCGGCAAAAGCAGCAACCCCTCCGGCGGCAACGGCGGCCGGATCATCCACCTGGGCATTTTGCGGTGAGGAATGTGGGCATGCGGATCAGGCAGTGTATTCGCAAGCCAGAGACATTATGCCGTTTCGGGACAAAGTCCCTCACGAACGATCTTTTTCTTGTACGGCACTATAGGCCTGGAATCGGCTAGCCATCGTTTCGCATACTTCGCGTTTCCTTGGCGGCATTCCCGGCAAATATTAAACCGCGAAGGCGCAAAGACGCGGAGAAAAGCGCAAAGCAGGGCGTGTAGAAGGAGCTCTTCCCGCGAAAACCTCTGCGTTCTCTGCGTCTCCAGGGCAGTGCACCCTCAATCCAAAAAAAGTTTAATTTTTTCATTCACTTAGTTTGACTTTTAAACTAAGAAAGGATATATTTGTGGAGTGCTTAGTTAGTTTAATAACAAAACTAAGTATTTGACACCCTGGACTAACTTCAAAACCGAACGAAAACATGACGGCTCCTACTGATTACGCCAATATCCAGGCCCTGATCGGCAAGATCAGCCGGGCGGCTATGCTGGCCGACGTATTCGATGTAGCAGATGCCCGGCGGCAGTACCGGGCCGCCGTGCTGCTGCTCCACCCCGACCGGTGCCCGCTACCGGAAGCCGCTGTGGCGCTGCGGCGCCTCAACGAGCTAAAGGAGGCCTTCGAAAAGGGAGGCAACCTGGAAGATGATGCCGGGCCATTCCGAATGGGGCAACGGCAGGCCCATTTCAGCGGCAACCAGGAATTGCTGGAGGCCAGCTATGGCAACTACCTTCGGCTGAAAAGCCGCAACAGCCCGGCGGCCCTGCATTTTCAACGCTATCTGCCGGAAGCCATGGCCTTATCGGCGGGAAAACTGGCAGCAACATTCC
Source organism: Lewinellaceae bacterium (assembly GCA_020636255.1). Taxonomy (GTDB): domain Bacteria; phylum Bacteroidota; class Bacteroidia; order Chitinophagales; family Saprospiraceae; genus JACJYE01. The sequence continues at coordinate 870,713 of JACJYE010000001.1, read as the reverse complement.
CGTTGAGGGCACTCCCGTTAAGCGGCCTGTCCCTTCCTCAGGAGCATGTCAACTGGATACTGTCCCGTCTGCTGGAGGCCTGCGCATGGCTCTCGCAGGAGGGGTTCGTACATGGCGGCATCAGCCCGGAAAGCGTCTTCGTGGTACCGGAAACACACGGCATCATACTGGGTTCCTTTTACCACACGGCCTTTCGCGACGGCATGGTTCGCACGGTTTCCGCCCGCTACCGGCACTGGTATCCGCCCGGCCTGTTCAAAAGCAAACGGGCGGATACCGCTACCGACCTGGAGTTGTGCAAGCGCACGGCAGCCTATCTGTTGGGCGACCGCTCCGGGCTGGGCGTCCGGCTGCTGAAAACGCACAACAAGGCCTTCGTGGATTTCCTGCTGGCCCGGCATTCCGATGCCTACCAATGTTATGACGAATACCGGGGCCTGCTGAAAAGAACATTCGATAACAAATTTCATCCTCTAACGCTTTAAAACCACACATCATGGGTTATGCAAGATGGTCGAGTGATGCGTACGCGCATCTCCGGGCAAGTTATGCCACAAAGTCAGGTGATGACATTTTCACCAACAACCGCAGCCGCACGATCGCGCCGGAAATGAACCCCTACGGCCTCAGCTTCCGCGAGAGCCGCGATTCGGAGGCTCACCCCAATTCTCTCGCTATTTCTGTATTTCTGGATGTCACCGGTTCAATGGGCCGCATCCCGGAGCAGCTCATCCGCCATAAGCTGGGCTCGCTGATGGATACCCTGACAGGGCACGGCGTTGACAGCCCGCAGATCCTGTTCTCCGCCATCGGCGACCATTTGTCCGACAGCGCTCCCCTTCAGGTGGGGCAGTTCGAATCGGGCACTCAGGAGCTGAGCGCCTGCCTGTCCAGCATCTTTATCGAAAGAGGCGGCGGCGGCCAGAACATGGAGTCCTACCTCCTGGCCTGGCTGGTAGGCGGCCGGCATACGTCTATCGACTGCTTCGAAAAACGGGGCGAAAAGGGCTTCCTTTTCACCATCGGCGACGAGAAGAGCTGGGGCAGCGTCGAAGCCGCGCAGCTGCAGCATATCATGGGGTACCCGGAAGGCAGCAGCATCCGGGCCGAAGAGGTGCTGGCACAGGCGCAGCGTTTGTACCACGTCTTCCACATCCACGTCAACGAGACCAGCTACCGCGACAACCCCGATGTCATCGGCTACTGGCGCAACCTGCTGGGCGAGCGGCTGCTCATTCTCGACGACCACAACGCCATCGCCGAGCTGATCGCCTCCACCGTAGCCGTTTGCAGGGGCGCTGGCCTGGATTCGGTGGCCGCCGCCTTCGACGCGAATACGGCGGGCCATATCCGGCGGGCCCTGGTGAACGTGCCGGCAGATATCGTTTCCACCACCGGTAAAGGCTTCATCCGCTTATGAAAACAAAGATCGTAATAGGCCTGGGTTTTGGCGACGAAGGCAAAGGGCTGGCGACCGACTACCTTTGCCGCCAAAACCGGCGCCCCCTCGTCATCCGCTTTTCCGGCGGGCACCAGGCCGGGCATACCGTCGTACTGGAAGACGGCCGGCGACACGTGTTCTCCAGCTTCGGCAGCGGTACGCTGCGCGGCGCCCCTACGTACTGGAGCCGCTTCTGCACCTTTTACCCCATCGGCTTTTTCAACGAATGGAAAGCTCTGGCAGCGCTCGGTATGAAGCCCAGGATATACGTCGACGCCCTGGCGCCCGTGACCACGCCCTATGAGGTGTACTACAACCGGGCGCTGGAAACCGTGAATGCCCACGGCAGTTGCGGCCTGGGCTTTGGCGCCACCATCGAGCGCAACGAAAGCCCCTACAAGCTGTTCGTCCAGGACCTCTTCTACCCAGCTGTGCTGGAGCAGAAGCTCGGGGCCATCCGCCAGTATTACGAACAGAAAAGCCGCACCCCGCCCGACGATGCGATCGACGGCCATATCGGCTTTTTCAAACAAGTGGTACAGGACATCCTGCCCTTGTTCGAGCTGGTGCAGGAAAAGGCCTTTTTCCGGCGCCTGCAGGCCGACACGCTCATCTTCGAAGGCAGCCAGGGCGTGCTGCTGGATATGGACCACGGCTTTTTCCCCCACGTCACCCGCGCCTGCACCGGCCCGCGCAACGCGCTGGAGCTGATACGCGACAACGGGCTGCCGGAGCCGGACATCTATTACATCAGCCGGGCTTACCTGACCAGGCACGGCAACGGCCCGCTGCCCAACGAAGGCCAGCCCGCCAACGTCCGCTCCAACCCTCTGGAGACCAACCAGTACAACCCCTGGCAGGGCCAGCTGCGGAAAGCCCCCCTGGATATCGACATGCTACAGTACGCCCTGAGCAGCTGCCGCAACTACTACGCAGGCCTGCGGGAACACCTCGCCCTCACCTGCCTCGACCAGGTAGAAGGGCCGCTCCAGGCCGTAGAGGCGGGCGTGTTACGCACATACGGGCATCCGGCAGCGCTGGCAAAAGCCATTGGCTTCCCCTTCCACAGCCTGCTGGAAAGCTATTCGGACCGCTCGGCGGGAATGGTGGAGACGGTTTGGGGGGTAAGGCAGGGGGTGGAAGGTTAAAGGTTAAAGGTCGAAGGTTAAAGGTCGAAGGTTAAAGGTTAAAGGTCGAAGGTTAAAGGTTAAAGGTCGAAGGTTAAGCGGTGCGCAGCGAAAGGGGCTGGCCTCTGCTATCAGGACAATCGCATTTAAAAAGTATACTTCATCTTGCGCCGGCGGCGGCTTTTTTGGTTCGTTTTTTGGCCGCCCAAAAAATGAACGAAGGAGACCGGGAAAACCCAAGAGGCCCGATGATTAGTAAAGCATAAAATCAAATGCGATTGCCGGGCCTCCGCTATTTTGCTTTATTTTCTTACCCATAAATTTTTTAGCTTCATCCTCAAAAGCACCTGGAGATGGAGCAAGGGAGATCAACGCACGATTACGACTACATCATCGTCGGCAGCGGCTTTGGCGGCTCGGTGAGCGCCCTGCGGCTGTCGGAGAAAGGGTATAAGGTATTGGTGCTGGAAAAAGGCAGGTGGTACCGGCAGCAGGACTTCGCGCGCACCAACTGGAACCTGCCGAAAGTGTTCTGGCTGCCGGCGCTGCGCTTTTTCGGCATCATGAAGATGTCGCTGTTCCGCCATATCACCATCCTGTCGGGCGTAGGGGTGGGCGGCGGCTCCCTGGTTTACGCCAATACGCTGCCGATGCCGCCGGAGGCCTTTTTCACCTCCGGCAACTGGAAAGGGCTGGCCGACTGGAAAGAAGAGCTGAAGCCCCATTACGAAACGGCCTGCCGCATGCTGGGCGCCACCCCCAACCCCCACCTCGATGCCGGCGACCACGCCCTGCAGCAGCTGGCCCGGGAAACGGAGCGCGAGCAATATTTCGAGCCCACCAATGTGGCCGTCTTTTTCGGGCAGGCCGGGGAAACGGTGGCCGACCCGTATTTCGAAGGCGAAGGCCCGGAGCGCGCCGGCTGCACCTTGTGCGGCGGCTGCATGACCGGCTGCCGCCACAACGCCAAAAACACCCTCGACAAGAACTACCTGTACCTGGCGCAGAAGCGGGGCGCAGTGGTGCGTGCAGAATCGGAAGTGTACGACATCAGCCCCCTCGGCGCGCCCGACGGCTCGGAAGGTTATACGGTGCGGTTCCGGCAATCCACTTCCCTGTTCAGGCGGAAACACGCCCTTACCTGCCGGGGCATCGTACTGGCCGGCGGGGTGCTGGGCACCGTGCCGCTGCTGCTGAAGCTGAAGCGGGCATCATTGCCCCGCTTATCCGACAGGCTGGGTTACGACATACGCACCAACAACGAAAGCCTCATCGCGGTGACGACCATGGACAAAGGGCCCGACCTGTCGAAAGGCGTCGCCATCAGCTCCATCTTACATACCGACCAGTACAGCCACCTCGAGCCGGTGCGTTATGCTGCCGGCTCCGGCTTCTGGCGCCTCCTGATGATGCCCATGGCCCACGGCCCCAACGTCTTCATCCGCCTGGCCAAGGCAGCATGGGACTGGCTGAGCCACCCCCTGGCCAACCTGAAAGTAGCCTTCGTGGCCGACTGGGCCCGGCGCACGCAGATCCTCCTGTTCATGCAGGCCCTCGACAGCACCCTGCGCTTCAGCCGCGGCTGGCTGGGCATGCGGTCGCACCTGGGGCAGGGCCCCGCGCCCAGCGCCTTCATCCCCGAAGCGGAAGCGCTGGCGAAACACTACGGCAGGATCATCAAAGGCAAGCCCAACGCTTTTATCCTGGAGCCCTGGCTGGGCATCCCCTCCACAGCCCACATCCTGGGCGGCGCCGTAATGGGCCGCACAGCCGCCGAAGGCGTCATCGACAAGGACAACCGCGTATTCGGCTACCACAATATGCTGGTGTGCGACGGCTCCATGATCTCCGCCAACCCCGGAGTGAACCCCTCGCTGTCGATCACGGCGATCACGGAGCGGGCAATGGGGAAGGTGGGGAGGGGGGTGAAAGGTTAAAGGGTTAAAGGTTAAAGGGTTGCGCTGTCTCTCCCTATCTCCAAATGGACCTCGTCGCCAACCATCAGCCCGCGAAAAAACATCCCCTCCCACTTCTCCGGCCGGAGCCAATTCTGTAAATGGAGGAAGCAACCAAGCCATGCAGCAGGGCGGTGTGAAGGGATTTTTTGTAAATTGGACGGTGGATTTTTTCACAGGCTGCCGTTAGCATCAACGTGTAAAAACATATGAATAAATTATTTCTTCATTTTCTTGTTTTGGTTTTTATGAGTTCTTGCACCATTCAAAACAAGGATTCAAATACGCAAGACGTTAAGGGAGATTGTATTAACAATGGAAGATCACTTGAAAGAAAAGTTCAACTAGAGGAAGGAATTCGTGAGCAGGTGAAATTCTTGGGAGAGAAGGAAGATCTAAGTTCTATTATAGATAAAATGTCAGCGTATAATATTCCGGCATTATCTCTTGCGATGATAAATCAAGGTGAAATAGAATGGGCAGACATTTATCGAAATGCGAATTTTCCTGAAGCAAACCACTTGAATTGTTCCAACATTTTCCAGGCAGCATCATTGTCTAAACCAGTCACCTTTCTTGCTGCATTACGCATGCATTCTGCTGGCAAAATAGACCTCGATAAAAACATCCAGGAATACCTGAAGGATTTTGTAATCCCTCAGGGCAAACAAACGGCTGAAAATCCGGTTACGTTCCGCAATATATTTTCCCATACTTCAGGAATCAGTCCCGGTGGATATCAGGGGTACGCCAGAGATCTCCCGATGCCCTCTGGCCTGGATATTTTAAGAGGAAGTGAAGGAGCCAATACTCCGGCTATAGAAGTTATCTCACCTCCTAATGAAACACTGGCTTATTCCGGTGGCGGTTATACATTGGCAGAACTGGCGCTTCAAGACATATTTAATGATGAGTTCTCGAACATCATGCAAAAATGGATTCTTGAACCCGCTGGAATGAAACACTCCGAGTTCACACAACCCTTACCCTCTTCGGATTCTATTCGGGTAGCCAAAGGCCACACTCAATCAGGAGAAGTAATAGCAGGTGGATGGAATAACTATCCGGAGCAAGCTGCAGCGGGGCTTTGGAGCACCTCTATTGATTTGGCTAGATTTCTAATTGAAATTTATAAAGCATATCAAGGCGATAGTTCGATATTTTCACAGTCTGATATTAAATCGATGATAAGCCAGGAACGAGACGGTAGTGTTTATGGATTCCTGTTAAACCGTTCTGATGATGATATTTCAATTACTCACTATGGAGGCAATGCTGGTTATCGTACAGGTATGACAATAAGCCTTACGAGCGGAAATGGATTGGCCTATTTGATCAATTCAGATAATGGAGGGGCGCTGGGGAATGAACTACTTTTATCAGCCTCACAGGTATACAATTGGCAACACTTTAAGCAAACAAGTGCCTCCCGGAAGCAAGTAAGTTCCAATGATTTAAAGCGATTATCTGGAGAATACAAATGGAACAATCAAATAAATCTTTCTATCAGATATGATGAAAGCAACAACCTGATTTCACTAATATTCCCTAATGGGGAAGAGTACAAGCTTACCCCAATTGTTGGCGATGAACTTGATTTTATTCACCCTAATACTGGTGTCAAAGTTACGTTTTCAATGAAGGATGACTTTAAATCTTTCACACTCTATGGACAGACTGCTGTTAAATTCTAATTCAACACGTAATTACCCAGCCCAGCCATAGCAGAAGTAAAAAAACAGCATCAACTTCTTGATCATTCACCATCTGGATCATTCCAATTGCGGAAAATGGAGCTGCTAGATGTAGCCTGCCCGGCATTTGCTGGGATTTTTTGTAAATTGGACGGTAGGTTTTTTCGCAGTATGTCTTTAAAGAAAGAAAATGAAAGCAGTAATTTATACAAAATATGGCCCGCCAAATGTCTTAAAGGTGGTAGAGGTCGAAAAGCCACAACCAAAGGACAATGAGATCCTAGTCAAAATATGCACGACTACTGTGACTTCAGGTGATGTAAGGTTACGTAGTTCAAATTTCCCGCTACTGGTTTTGCTTCCTGTCCGATTGATATTCGGTTTATTTAAGCCCAAAAAGGAAATATTAGGACATGAATTTTCGGGCATTGTAGAAGCTGTGGGAAAAGATGTTACCAAATATAAAATTGGAGATGAAATTTTTGCTACACCTACAATGCTCAATACCGGCTCTTATACTGAATATATCTGTATTCCGCAGGATAGAAAGAAAGGAGTGCTTGGCTTGAAACCAAAGAACCTAAGTTTCAAGGAAGCTGCTGCTTTGCCGGTAGGAGGAATGACGGCTTTGTTTTTACTCGATAAAGCTAAACTTCGCAAAGGGCAGCAGGTGTTAATCTATGGCGCTTCGGGAAGCGTAGGAAGCTATGCTGTTCAAATTGCCAAAGAAAAAGAAGCCACGGTTGTAGCGGTGTGCAGTAGTTCCAATTTTGACATGGTAAAATCACTTGGGGCAGATGGCGTTATTGATTATAAGGAAAAGGATTATTCATTGCTCGATAATAATTATGATATCGTTTTTGATGCTGTTGGAAAAACTTCAAGATCGAAAGCAAAAAAGGTATTGAAACAAGGAGGAACTTTTGTTTCTATAAAGGCACTCACAAATCCGACACAGGAACATCTAATTAGATTAAAAGAACTTGCTGAGAAGCAAAAAATCAAACCTTACATAGACAGATGTTTTCAACTTTCTGAAATCGTAGCTGCTCACGAGTATGTCGATAAGGGGCGAAAAAGAGGGAATGTCGTGATTGAAATAACAGACTAAAATGCCCCCTTAGCGTTTGGTCACGCGCGATTTAAAAAATGCATCGCCCTGATATAGTATGACAAAGAAACACGCAAAACGAATATTCAGAATAGTATTTATTATTGCAAGCATAACCTCTTTGTTCTTTGTACCATGGATTTTGGTAAAAGCCTGGATTTTACCACTACCTGATACGGTGCAGGAGCAGGTAAATGAAGCAATTGAGCTTGGGCTTGATGGAATGATCGTTTATGTGGGCCAGGCAGGCAAACCACCGGCATTTTACGCCGCCGGATGGAAAAACAGGGAAAACAAAATACCAGCCGATCCACACGCTTTATTCAAGATTGCCAGTATCAGTAAGTTATATATCGCTGTTGCTGTCGCCAAATTGGTAAATGACAAACGTTTGTCTTTGGATAAAACGCTCGCTGATTACTTACCCGAACTTGCAGGAAGAATTGAAAATGCTGATAAAATCACCTTGAAAATGATGGTGCAGCATAGAAGTGGCATTCCCAATTATACCGACACGCCTGGCTATTGGGAAGCCCCGCCGAAAGAAAAAAGAGAAACCCTTGAGTTGGTGCTGGATAAACCTGCCGACTTTGAGCCTGATGAAAAATACAGTTATTCAAATACCAATTATTTGTTGATAGGCGAAATCCTTGACAGGACATTGGGGTATAGCCATCACCAGTATATCAAGAGGGAAATTTTGATGCCGCTTAAGCTGAACAATACTTTCAGCTTGCTTAGCGAAGTGGATCTGGACGATGTCATGAGTGGGTATGACGTGGGTTATGACAGCGATTTAAAGTATAATGATTTTATAAACCCCGGCGGCTCAATGGTAGCTACGGCAAAGGATGTGGGAACATTCCTGAGGGCATTGAACGATGGCTCCTTGCTAAATGATAATGAGCAAGCTATTTATTCATCTATTTATGAGTATGAACATACCGGATTATTGCCGGGATACTCTGGCATTGCCAAATATCACAAAGATATTGATGCGGCCGTAGTTCAGTTTGTAAATACAAGTGGTGGATATACCTGGAATTTATCGGAAATCGTATATAATCGTATTATAAAAATCCTGAGACGTGAAAAAGCAAATAGCCGGCCCAATTCTTAGCAAGGCCATCCGCTACTCCTGCCTTTAGGGTACAGGATGGTAGTGTGGAGAGGTTTTTTTGTAAATTTGGGGGAGGTTTTTTCACAGCCAGCCATTGTACGTCATATAAACCCAGTCAATTGTGGAAGATAAAAACGGAAATTTATGGCTAGGATGTGCAGGTGGATTATATTGTCTAAGAGCTTGTTTGGAGGCCAGCCGTAATGTATCCCATTTGATTTAGGGTGGACACAGGGTAATCACGTTAGCAAACGGGCACAGGATACAAGAATGAACTAATTTGAGGAGAAGAAGTGTTATCTTGTTACTGATAGACACTTGACATAGATTGCAATGAATTGATAATGAAGACGATAACAATAAACCTACCAGAAGAAGTGGAAAGGAAGAAAGATAGCAGAAGAATTGAAAATTGAAATTATTGGATCTTTGGGCGTGTTGATCAAAGCCAAAGAGAAGAGAGTAATAAAATCGGTGAAAGAAATTCTGGGTTTAATCGATAAGGCCAATTTTAGAATATCAGAATCGATCAAAGAGAAAGTATTGAAAAAGGCAGGGGAGCTATAATGGTTAGCCTGCCAGTACTCGAGTAGAGAGCGATGAGCCATAGCCCCCCCCTGCCCTCTCTCACCACCGCTCCAGCCTGGCATACGGTGGTTCATGAAAAGTGCTGCGATACGATTAATGAAATAATGATGCAACCACGAAAAGAGCTCAAAAGGTGGCCTCCAAGCAAGCTCTAAAGCTTTCATGGGCCACAGCGTTAATATGGCCTCTATATGGAACCGGCATAAAGCAGAGTTGAGGTTCGGTAGCCATAAAAATCATGAACTGCAAAAAGCCCGGAAATCCTTATCTTTGCAACCCTTTTGCGAACCAGGCAGTTATACTCAAAAAGTAAACGGAACATGGCCACACCGCGGACGGTAGCATTTTACACCCTGGGCTGCAAGCTCAACTATTCGGAGACCTCCTCCATCGGGCGGTTGTTCGAGCAGGCGGGTTATGCAGAGGTGCCCTTCGAGGCAGGGGCCGATGTGTACGTGGTCAACACCTGCTCGGTGACGGATTTTGCCGACCGCAAGTGCCGGCAGATCGTCCGGCGGGCGCTGAAATACGCGCCGGAGGCCAAAGTGGTGGTCGTGGGCTGTTACGCTCAGCTCAAACCCGAAGAGATCGCCGGTATCCCCGGCGTCGACCTGGTGCTGGGCGCGGCCGAGAAGTTTCGCATCCTCGACTATGTGGACGGCCTGAGCAAAGCGCCGGGCAAGGGCCTGGTGCAGGCCGGCGAAGTGTCGGAAGCCCGCGAGTTCGTCAACGCGTTCTCCTTTGGCGACCGCACCCGCTCCTTCCTCAAGGTTCAGGACGGCTGCGATTACAAATGCAGCTTCTGCACCATCCCCATGGCTCGGGGCCGCAGCCGCAGCGACACCGTCGAAAATGTGGTGGCCAACGCGCGCCGCATAGCGGAAATGGGCGTTAAGGAGATCGTGCTGACCGGGGTCAACATCGGCGATTTCGGCAATGGCACGGAAGTAATAGAAGGGGTAAAACCCAAAAAAGAAGCGCTTTTTATCGACCTGATCCGGGAACTGGACAAGGTGGAAGGCATCGAGCGCTTCCGCATTTCCTCCATCGAGCCCAACCTCTGCACCGACGAGGTGATCGCATTCGTGGCGCAATCGCAACGCTTCGTACCGCACTTCCACATGCCGCTGCAGTCGGGCAACGACAAACAGCTGAAAGAGATGCGCCGCCGCTACAAGCGGGAGCTATATGCCGATCGGGTGCGCAGGATCAAATCGCTGATGCCCCACGCCTGCATCGGCGTAGATGTGATCGTCGGTTTCCCCGGCGAGGCCGAACAGGATTTCCTGGAAAGCTACCGCTTCCTCAACGAGCTGGATATTTCCTACCTGCACGTCTTCACCTATTCCGAACGCCCCAACACCCCTGCCATCGATATGGAGGGCGCAGTGGATATGGAAGAACGCCGCCGCCGCAATACCATGCTCACCATCCTGAGCGAAAAGAAACGCCGATGCTTCTACGAACAACACCTGGGCCAGGTGCGCGAAGTGCTGTTCGAACACAGTAAAGAGCCGGGCCTGCTGTCCGGTTTTACCGACAACTATATCCGCATCGAAGCCCCGCTTGCTGAAAACCTGGTGAATACCATCGCACAGGTGGAACTGCTGAGCATCGGTAGTAATGGCCTCGTGGAAACCGCCATCCGGCAAAATGTAGGCCTCCCGCTTTCCTGAAAGCATTTTTATAGCGGTAATAGTCCCCTAAAATAACAGCTAACCTGTAACTTGCAGCCCGTGAATGGGGTGAGGGGGAGATGGGGTGATAGGGAGACTTGGTGAGCCCAAAGCAACGCTGTACTGGCCCTGTACCTTGTACCCTGTACCCTGTACCTTATACCCTAAACCTAAATAACCTGTAACCTCCAACGCCACACCGCCGATGTATCCCGACCTCTCTTACTTTTTCCACGATCTCTTTGGCACGCCTGTCGACAACTGGCTATCCATTTTTAAGACCTTCGGCCTGATGCTGGTGCTGGCAATCCTCTCAGCGGCCCTTATCCTGTACCGGGAGCTCAGGCACAAGGCAGGGCAGGGGATTTTCCAGCCGGCGAAGGTAAAGGTCGAATACGGAAAGCCGCCACAGCCTGCCGACCTGCTGTCCAACGGCATTTGGGGGTTCATACTGGGGTATAAAGGGTTTTACGCAGTGTTGCACTTCAGCGAGCTGAAGGCCGATGCCGCCGAGGTCTTATTGTCGCTGAAAGGCAGCTTTTTTGCCGGGCTGGGCCTCGCCGCCGTATTCGTTATCGGCCGCTATATGGAAGCGAAGCGCAAGCAGCTGCCCAAGCCCAAAGTGGAGGTAAAAGACCTATACCCGCACGACCGCATCGGCGACATCACGATGGTGGCCGCTATTGCCGGGGTGGTAGGCGCCAAAGTGTTCGCCATCATCGAAGATATCCCGGCGCTGTTGCGCGACCCCATCGGCACTATTTTTTCCGGCGGCGGGCTGGCCATCTACGGCGGGCTGATCTTCGGCTTCCTCGCCGTCTCGTATTACCTCCGGCGCAAGAACATTCCCGTCGTGCCGGTGCTGGACGCCGTAGCGCCGGCCCTTATCGTCGCCTATGGCGTGGGCCGCCTGGGCTGCCACCTCGCCGGCGACGGCGACTGGGGCATCGTCAACACGATGGCGCAGCCCGGCTGGTGGTTCCTGCCCGACTGGCTGTGGGCCTACGACTACCCCCACAACATCCTGAGGGAAGGCGCCGTGCTGGAAGGTTTTGCCGGAAAGTACAACACCCACCTGGCGCCCCCCGTTTTCCCCACTTCCGTTTACGAAACGGCCATGGCCTTAGCCATCGGCGGCATCCTGATCGGCCTGCGAAACCGGCTGGCCTCCTTCCCGGGCATGCTGTTTTTCCTCTATCTCATATTCAACGGCGCCGAACGCTTCCTCATCGAAAAGATCCGCGTCAACCCGCAGTACACCAACCTGGGCATCACCTACACCCAGGCGGAACTGATCGCCGTGATCCTCTTCCTCATCGGCCTGGCCGGCTGCCTGCTGGTGTGGCGGAAGAATCCGTTTAAATAAGCGCCTCATATACCACTGCTGCCGTTTTATCCCAACTAAACAGCACCCGCTGCTCCCGGCCTGACTGGATGAGCTGTTGTTGCAGCGCGGGGCCGGTAAAAACGCGTTGCAGGGCATCGGCGAGCTGTGCGGTATCCGTCGGGGAGACGAGCAGGGCCGCGGGGCCCGCTACTTCGGGCATGGAGGTCGTGTTGGAGGTGATGACGGGCACCTCGCAATGCATAGCTTCGAGGATGGGGATGCCGAAGCCTTCAAAAAGGGAGGGGTATACAAAACAAAGCGCGCCGCCCAGTAACCGGGGCAAGGCCTCGTCGGGCACGTAACCCAGAAAGCGGATGTCCTCCCGGCAGGACGAGCGGTTGTAAGCATCTTTCACTTCCCCCGTCTGCCAGGCAAACCGGCCGGCGATCAGCAGCAGGCTGGGGTTGGGGCAGCGCTGCTTGAAACGGGTGAAGGCATCGATCAGGCGGTGGGTATTCTTCCGGGGGTGCACAGCGCCGATATAGAGGAAATAAGGCTTCCCTTCCGACACCTCTGCCCGCACGTCCTGTTTCTGGCGCTCGGCGAGAGGCGCGAAACCGTCGCGGCAGCCGTTGCCGCATACACTTATCTTATCGGGGTTCACCTGATATCGGTTGCTGATATCCTGCCGGGTATATTCCGAAACGGCGAGGATATGGCCGGCATGGTGGCAGTACCGGGGCATAAAATAGCGGTAATAGCGCTGAACCAGGCCCGGCACCCATTCGGGGTAGTGTTCGAAGGCCAGGTCGTGCACCGTCATAACCGTAGGCGTAACAGCGCGCAGGCTCAGGTAGCCGTCGGGAGAAAAGAACACATCGGGCCGTTGATGCTTCAGGGCCAGCGCCACGGCCCATTCGAACCAGAGATACCAGAGCACTGGGTGGCGGGCCGGCGGCGGCAGCACCACGGGCCGAACATTGGGGCCGAAGCGGAACTGCGTGCTGTAAGAGCGGTCAAAAAAGAAGAGGAACTCGTCATCGGGATGTTGCTGCACCAACCGGCGGCACACCTCATACGTGTATCGGCCTATACCCTCCAGCCTCCCGGCCAGCAGGAAACGCGTATTGATGGCTATTTTCATCCGCTCAAATATGAGTACCTGGCGAAAGATAGCACATGCTTTAGCATAGGGCCGGGTTTCGCACCCAAAACTTTGATGCAAATTTCCAAGCGATTAATATCTTTGAGCAAAGCGTAAAACATGACAACCGACATCCTCATCATCGGCGCAGGCATAGGCGGCCTGTCCACCGGCATCAAACTGGCCGAAGCCCGCCCCGATCTGAAAGTGACGGCGCTGACCAAAACCCAGGAAGGTGAGAGCAACACCCGCTACGCTCAGGGCGGCGTAGCCGCAGTGTGGAATATGGAAGTGGATTCTTACGAAAAACACATCGCCGACACCCTCGATGCCGGCGACGGCCTGTGCGATATGGAGGTGGTGGAGATCGTCGTGGAAGAAGGCCCGGAACGGGTACAGGAGATCATCGACTGGGGCGCTCGCTTCGACAAGAAGGCAGAGCACTACGACCTCGGGCGCGAAGGCGGCCATTCTGAAAACCGCATCCTGCACTATAAGGACCTCACCGGCTGGGAGATCCAACGCGCCCTGCTGGCCAAGGCCGAGCAGCTGCCCAACCTCGAGATCCTGGAGCATTTTTTCGCCGTCGACCTCATCACCCAGCACCACCTGGGGCACAGCATCACCCGCCTGACACCCGATATCGAATGTTACGGCGCCTATGCGCTGAATAAACAGACGAACGAGATAGAAACCATCCTGTCGCGCATTACGGTAGTGGCCACAGGCGGTGCGGGGCAGGTTTACCGCAACACCACCAACCCCGTGATCGCGAGCGGCGACGGCATAGCTATGGTATACCGCGCCAAAGGGCACCTGGAAAACATGGAATTCGTGCAATTCCACCCCACGGCCCTGTACAACCCGGCAGGCGACAACCCCGTCTTCCTGGTGTCAGAAGCCGTACGCGGCTTCGGCGCCATCCTCAAATCGCGCGACGGCGAGGAGTTTATGGACCGCTACGACCCCCGAAAATCGCTGGCGCCCCGCGACATCGTAGCGCGGGCCATCGACAACGAGATGAAGCTCAGGGGAGAAGAGTGCATGTTCCTCGATTGCCGCCACCTCGACCCCGAGGGCTTCCGGGCGCATTTTCCGACCATATTGGACAAATGCCTCAGCATCGGCATCGACCCCATGAAGGATATGATCCCCATCGTGCCGGCCTGCCATTATATGTGCGGAGGCATCAAGGTGGATACGGCTGGCCGGAGCTCCATCCACCGCTTGTATGCCTGCGGCGAGAGCACCTGCACCGGCCTGCACGGCGCCAACCGGCTGGCATCCAACTCCCTGCTCGAAGCGCTGGTGTTTGCCCACCGCATTTACGAAGATGCGCTGCCGCAGCTGGAGCAATTCAGCCTGAAGGAGGGCATACCCGACTGGAACGCCAGCGGCACGACGCACCCCAAGGAAATGGTGCTCATCACGCAGAGCCTCAAAGAACTCAAGGAGATTATGAGCAGTTATGTCGGCATCGTCCGCTCCAACGTGCGCCTCAAGCGGGCGCTCGACCGCCTGGGGCTGCTGTTCCGCGAAACGGAGGAATTATATCACTCCACGACGATCTCGCCCCAGCTCTGCGAGCTGCGCAACCTCATCACCATCGGCTACCTCGTCACCCGCTCCGCTTCCATGCGGCACGAAAGCCGGGGGCTGCATTATACCACCGATTATCCCGAGCTACTGCCGTTCTTACAGCGGACGATACTGTAGCTACTGCCCGCTCGCTATAGGTGCCCGAAATACAGCTCAAGCGCTTTGAGAAAATCCGCCTTTTTGCCGTTGGAAACGCTAACCGTGCGCCCGTCTTCCAGGACGACGTGCCCCCCTTTGCCCCTGACATAGCGCTCCAGGTGGTTAAGGTTGATCGTATAGGAGCGGTGAACGCGGATGAACTGGGGGTAAGCGCCCAGCAGTTCTTCGGTATGCTGCAGCGTTTTGCAGATAAGAGACCTGGAGCCATCCGAAAAGTGCAGGGCCGTATAGTTGCCGTCCGCTTCCAGAAAGATGATCTGTTCTACGCGTTTGAAAATAAACCCATCCAGGGTGGGGAGTGCGATCTTGCGCATGGCCTGGGCCTGCCGCCTCCGGTTGGGGTGTACCGAAAAAGAAGAAGCTGCCGGCCGCATGTTCATGATCTTCATAGCTCTTGGATTTGATGTACCTGTGAATCTGGCCCACCCGCTGCCGTTCAATGTTCCGCACGGGCGTTTTTTCAAGTATAATATTAGGCAGAAGCCGGGCAGCGTACAATTCTAATTTAAGCCATTTGTCAGGTTTCAGAATTTTGTATATTGAGCAGCGTCCGGCAGCATTTGAGCCGGCAGGCGGGTTAAATAACAGAGCGGCTGTCTCGAAAGCCACCAGAACAGTATGCCGAAGACACCATCGAACAGGCTTTTTCACCTCATCAAATCGCTTTCCGGGCCGGAAAAGCGGTACTTCAAGGTCTTTACCGGAGGGCAAACCGGGAAAGACAACAAATACCTCACCCTGTTCGACGCGATCGACGCCCAGGAGGCGTTCGACGAAGAGGCCCTGCGCAAAGAGGTGTATGGCGACGAGCCCATACAAAGCCGGAAGTACTCGGAGCTGAAGGCCTACCTGTACCACCTCATTTTGAAAAGCCTGCAGTCGTACGACGAAAAATCGGCGGCGGGGCACCGGTTGAAGGGTATGCTTCAGAGTGTGCAGGTATTATTCCGGCGATCTCTGTTCGACGACTGTTTGGAGTACCTGGCCAGGGCCAAGAAGCTGGCTTACCAGTACGAGCAGTTCACCGCTGTGCTGGAGGCCCTGGCCTGGGAAAAGCATATCGCCTACACCCAGTCGGACATCGATTTCCTGGACCAGCAGCTGGAGCGGATCGACGCCGAGGAGAAGGAAGTGCTGGAGAAGCTGCGCAACATTTCGGAATACCGCAACATCTTTTTTCGCCTGCTGGTGAGCCTGCGCAAAGACGCTTCCCTGCGGGGCGAAGCCTTCAAAGCCCGCCTGAGCGGCATCGTCAATTCGCCCCTCCTGCAGGATTACGAGCGGGCCAATTCGCATCAGGCCAAGGTATTGTACTACCGCACCTCATCCATATACCATTATGCCGTTTCCGAGCTGGAGAAATTCTACCAGGAAAGCAAAGCGCTGATCGAGCTGATGGAAAGCCAGCCCCATCTGTTACAGGAAGACGCATCGGAGTACATCTCCGCCATCAGCAATTTTATCGTCAGCTGTGCGCGGACCGACAAGCTGGAGGAGCTGGAGGCCGGCCTCGACAAGCTGTTCCACGTACAGCCCAACAGCAAGGACGACGAGTTGAAGATACACCGGCAGTACTACCAGAACAAGTTTTCCCTCTGCATCCTGAAAGGCGATTTCGGCGAGGGGCTTCGCGCCCTGCAGCAGCACCTCCGCGACCGGCAGCGCTTCGACGAGGGCCTGTTCGAGACCCACACCTTCTACTATAATTACTTTTACATCGCTTTCGGGGCCGAGAGCTATGAGCAGGCCCTGGAATTCCTCAACAAGTGGCTCAGCCTGCCCAATACGATCGAGCGGCAGGACCTGCAGGGCGTTGCCCGCATCCTCAACCTCATCGTGCACTACGAACTGGGCAATTACGAGCTGATCGAGTCGCTGTTGCGCTCAGCCTACCGCTTCCTGAAAAAACGCGACAAATTACACGAGGTGGAAAAAAAGGTGATGAGCTTCATCCGAAAGGCTGTGGAGGCCCCGTCGAAGAGGGAGTTGAGAGAGGCCTACGAAAGCTTGCGGGAAGAATTTGAAGGCCTCTCTCAGCAGCAGCCGTCCGCCAAGACGTTTTTCACCAAGGCTTTTGACATCATGGCCTGGCTGGAAAGCAAGATCGAAGGGAAATCTTTCGCCGAGGTGATCCGGCAAAAATTCAGCGCGCAATACCCGGGTTAACCCTGGTTGCTCCTGGAAGAACCGGTTTCTTTCCGGTCGTACTTCAGGATCTGCTGCCCTCTGATATCGACGCCTTCCCAGATGAAAGAGCCGACGAAGTTCGCGCCGGAAGGCCCGTATTTGTAGCCTCCCTTTACTGCTTTCTGTGCCTTGGGGCTTAGTGCCGCATGTTTGAAATCGCCTAATGTGAGTTTTTTTCTAGCCATAACACTTCCTTTTGAATGAAGAACAAAATGGGCAGTTTAAAGATACCGGGATCTCACTGGCCGGGACAAACCAAAAAAAAAGAAAAATCAGATTTCTGATGTGGCGTAATAGGGGGGGTGTTCACACTTTGAATAACCTAAACAACAATCAAAAAATAAGTTCGACGATCTTGCGATGTGGCGCAGGCTGGAAACTTTAGAAAAGCCAGAAGACAAGCCGCATCGCAAAATCTCCAATGGAGAACTTATTTTTTGAACACTACTAAGTTACACTTTTTCCCGGAAGGCCCAATACCGTACTGTACCGGATGTCAGCCGCCCAACAATTCTTCCAGCATAGGCCAGGCCAGCTCAGCTTCAAATCCTCTGCTAAGGGCATAACGCACCGCCTTCTGCTTTTGCTGCGCCAAAGCACCTTCCCCACCGTTTTCCAGTTTTTTCTGCAGTAAGGCCCTGAGGGTTTCGAGATATTCCGTTTCGTCGATCTCTTCCAGGCCCTTGCGTATGCAGTAGTCCGACACCTGGCGTGCTTTCAGCTCCCTGCGAATGCGGTTGCGGCCCCACTGCTTGATGCGGAACTTGCCGCGGGCGAAGGAGCGGGCGAAGCGCTCCTCGTTGAGAAAGCCCTCTTCGATGAGCTGGCCCATGATCTCTTCCAGCCGTTCGCCATACACTTCCAGTTCCAGCAGCTTGCTGCGAACCTCCTGGTGGCAGCGGTCCTGATAAGCGCAGTATCGCTGCATTTTTGCCAATGCCTCCTCACGGGTGAGCCATTTTGCCATAATGGCCTTATTTTGATATGCCTGAATTTATTATTTGTACCCTTTACGGTTTATCTTCGTCAAAAGTAGCAATAACATCCATTCGCAAACAAAATCATACCCTTATTATGGACTTTTCCCTACTGAACCTCGACAAGCTTTCCGAGCTCTTTACCGCTTATGCGCCCAAGGTGGCCGGCGCGATCATCACCCTCATTCTGGGTTTCTGGATCGTCGGGCGGATCACCCATGTCGTCAAGCGCACCATGGAAAAGCGGGGCTTTGACCCTACCATACGCCCCTTCCTGGCCTCACTGGTGAATGTCGGCCTGAAGGTGCTGTTGCTGCTGAGCGTGGCCAGCATGTTCGGCATTGAAACGACCTCCTTTATCGCCATTTTCAGCGCCCTGGCCTTTGCCGTCGGCCTGGCCCTGCAGGGCAGCCTCGGGCACTTCGCCAGCGGGGTGCTCTTGCTGGTGTTCAAGCCCTACAAGGTTGGCGACCTGGTGAGCATCGGCGGCGGGCAGACTGGCACGGTAGAGGCCATTCAGGTGTTCAACACCGTACTGGCCACGCTCGACAACAAGCGCATCATCGTGCCGAACAGCGTCGTGACCAGCAACGTGATCACGAATATCTCCGGCCAGGGCATCATTGGGGTGGAGCTCACTTTCGGCATCAGCTACAGCGACAGCATCGACAAGGCGCGGGAGATCATCCTGCGCGTCGGCAAGGAGTGCCCTTATGTCCTGGATGACCCTGCCCAGGGCGTAGTCGTAGCCCCCTGGGGCGACAGCTCTGTCAACCTCAACAGCCGCCCCTTCTGCAAAAGCGAGGATTACTGGAGCACTTACTTCTACATGTACGAGCACGTCAAGAAGGCATTTGACGCCGAAGGCATCAGCATTCCGTTCCCGCAGATGGATGTGCACATGAAAAATGCCTGACCCGCGCTTTTTGGAGCGCTGGCTGCATGGCAACGGCCGCCAGTATACCTGGCGGCCGTTATTTTATTTATCGCAGCCCCGACCTTGTATATAGCCGGGTATTTGCGTAAATTTGCAAGCGCTTCGAAAGCGGAGCACTTGATAAGCCGTCGAGATGTGGAGTAAGGAACCTCTTTTTTCGTTTTGCGGTTCTGTATTTTACATTTTGACTTTTAACGGTCCCATAGCTCAGCTGGTTAGAGCACCTGACTCATAATCAGGGGGTCCTTGGTTCGAGCCCAAGTGGGACCACTTTGTAAAGCCTTGATAATCAAATAGTTACGAAAGAAAATTTTCATAAAACTTTCCTCGTATTACTGATTGTCAAGGCTTTTTCTTTTTGAGAGAGAAACTCATCTGACTATTTCCGCCTTTATCCGCCCTTTTCGTTTTTCTTCATATGCCACAATATTTCTGTCTCCAATTTCCCTTCCCTGCATCAAGAATTTTGCCATATTGTTGCGTTATTAGACACAATTTGTCTATTATTGCAATAATATGGAATCAATTCAAAGCATAGATTCTTTCTTATTTGAAATTCAATCCAATGGGCGAATAACGTTCACTCTGGATGAACTGGATGGCTTGTTGCCGATAAAGCGGAGTTCCATCTCCCGAGCGTTAAACAGGCTGACTCAAAAAAGAGCAATTGTGCCGGTCAAAAGTGGGTTTTATGCCATATTGTTACCTACAGAGAAGAAGCAAGGGATGCCCGCCCCAAAGCGGTTTATTCACCAGCTCATGGAGCACCTTGATAAGCCATATTATGTCAGCCTATTGACTGCGGCAGCCTGGCATGGTGTAGCCCATCATGCTCCCATGACTTTTTATGTTACTACCGAGTATCCTGCAATCAAAGACATCAGGAAAAAGGGGGTCCAGGTTCACTTCGTATTTACTTCTAAGTTTCCTGCGCAAGGAATCATCCAAACCAAGACAGATGTAGGGTTTGTACAGGTTTCTTCGCCTGCCTTGACAATGCTTGATATAATTAAGTACGAAAGCAGCGTAGGGCGCCTGGAGCGGTCTGCAGAGGTTATTTACGAATTGGCAGATTTGGTTAAAGTGGATGCATTGGAACCATTATTCCCATTATTTTCGACAAGAACCCTGCAAAGGCTTGGGTATATTCTGGACAAAGTGGCCGGAGAAAGCCGGTTGCATCCAGCGGTGTCCTCTTTCTTGAAAAACCACAGCCTCAAATACATTCCGTTGATTCCAAACTATAACGGGCCAATGATAGAACGAGATGATAAATGGAAAATAGAGGTGAATGAAGAAATACAGGTAGAGCTATGATACCCAGGAATTTCATAGAAGCATGGAGGAAGGAAGTTCCTTGGACTTCAGTTGACATGGTGGAACAGGACCTGGTCTTATCCAAAGCAATCACCGATATCTATAATAATGAATTTCTCCAGAAGCGATTGGCATTTAGGGGAGGCACAGCCATCTATAAATTATATGTCAACCCCCCTGCCCGATACTCTGAGGATTTGGATTTCACCCAGGTCAACCCGGAAGAATTGAGGCTGACTTGCGATGAAATTCGGGATGTCTTGTCATGGATAGATGAACAACCTGCATTTAAACAGAAAGGCGATAATTTTACTTTCCATTTCAAATACTTATCCGAAGAGGGGGCAACAAAGAAGGTCAAGGTAGAAATCAACTGCAGGGAACACATTGCCGTCTATGGCACAGTGGCGAAAGAATTCAAGTTTGAAAACCCCTTCCATAGCGCGTCTGCTTTAGTCACTACTTTTGAATTGGAGGAGCTGTTAGCTTCCAAATTAAGGGCATTGTACCAGCGGCGAAAGGGCAGGGATTTGTTTGATTTGTGGTACGTTAATGAAAAAACAGATATCGACACGGATAAGATATTAGCCGCCTTTCCTGCCTACATCCAGGATACCAGTAAGCGAATCACCTCGAAAATCTTTCTGCAAAATTTAAGGCAAAAGCGGACAAATAAATTATTTCTTGAAGACATAGGGCCGCTTTTAAACCCTTCAATTGAATATGTGCAAGAAAAAGCATTTGATTGGATAGCGTCTGCCTTGATCGAAAAGCTTTGATGTAGGCGGGAATGCCGAAAAAGGACAAACTTCTAACCACTCCTATGAACCCTTCTCCCCCCGACAGCCACCTCCACTTATTCCGATCCATTTTTCGTGGAAGGGAGGATGTCTTTGCTATTCGGTGGGAGAAAGGAAGTAAAAGTGGTTATATGCCTGCTTACAGTTATGATCCTTATCTGTACCGCGTTCACCGAATGAGGGGAGGTACTTTTCAAAACTACAAAGACAAGGTCCACTACAAGCTTACGGATGAAGAAATCCGAAAACACCTCAGAGGAGAGCAGTTTATCGGCATCTACCCCCTGTTAAAGGATAATACCTCTTGGTTCATTGCTGCAGATTTTGACGAAGAAAATTGGGCTGAAGAGAGCCGGGGATTGATCACGGCTTGCTCGGAAGCTGGTATGCCTGCCTACCTGGAATGTTCGCGGTCAGGCCAGGGTGGGCATGTGTGGATATTCTTTGAACAAGCCTATCCGGCTGTTAAGAGCCGGAGAATTATGATGTCGCTTCTGGAAAAAACGGGCAGTGTCTCCATTTTTGACAAAGGTTCCAGTTTTGACCGGCTTTTTCCCAACCAGGATTTTCTGTCCGGAAAAGGATTGGGCAACCTTATCGCCCTGCCATTGCACGGGCCGCTGGTGGAAGAAGGCAAAAACTGCTTCCTCAAACTGGAGACATTGAAACCGTATGCTGATCAATGGGCGTTTTTGAAGGAGGTCAAACGAGTTTCGGCTACCCACCTGGACAGGGTTTATGAGTCAATTGCCCATTCCGTGAAACCAGGCCTAAATGAAAACCAAGCCCAACACACTGAGGAGGGGTTGAGCATAACGTTGAGCAATGTCATTCGCCTGAACCGGACTGGCCTGAATGCGGAATTGGTTGACTTTCTTAAAGAAGAACTCAATTTCGCCAATTCTGAATTTTTCATCAAAAAACAATCTGGCAGGAATACCTGGGGAACGAAGCGATATTTCAACTTAGTGGAGGAAACAAGCGATGAAATTATCCTACCCCGGGGATTCATCGGCAAGTTGTTGCGCTATTGCCGAAAACAAAACATTGGCTTCAGGTTTCTGGACCATCGGGAAAAGAAGGCGATTACACCTTTTAATTGCAGCCTAAACTTGCGTGCACATCAGGAAGAGGTAATACAAGCGGCCCGAAAGAAGGAATTTGGAGTAATTGTAGCCCCTCCGGGCTCCGGGAAAACAGTTATGGCGATAAAAATCATTGCCGAAAAGCAGCAACCTGCTCTCATTATTGTGCATCGGAAGCAACTCCTGGAACAATGGGTGGGCCGCATTGAAGCTTTTCTAGGCATTCCAGGAAAGGAGGTCGGCAAAATAGGGCAGGGGAAAGGGAAGGTGGGCAAGCAGGTGACGGTTGCCATGATCCAAAGCCTCTCAAAAAAAATGACTGTTAACCAGGCTACTGATTTGATTGATGAATTTGGCATCCTGATCGTAGACGAATGCCACCACATTCCCGCGAAGACGTTTCATGAAACGATTTCGAAATTCAACAGCTACTACCAATATGGCCTTACCGCTACCCCCTTTCGAAAATACAGCGATGGAAAGCTGATCTTTACGCAGCTGGGAGAAGTCATTGCCGAGGTCCAGCCTCAACAAATAGACCCCTTGAAACGGGCTCGGGTTATCATCAGAGATACAGGCCTGGATGTCCCTTATAATGCAAAGGTTGACCCCTTTGAAACTTTGTCAAAGATGCTGGTGCATGACACCGCCAGAAATAAACTGATCCTAAACGATGTGGCCAGAGAACTGCAGAAAGGGAATAAAGCCGTGATCATTACCGAGAGGCGCGAGCACATTCAAACCCTTGAACAATTCCTCAAGCAGTCTTATGAAACGATTACTTTGAGCGGGGAGGATACAGAAAAGAGCAGGAAGGAAAAGTGGAAATTACTGGAAGCCGGCAATTTTCAGGTTGTGATCACAACCGGCCAGTTCTTTGGAGAGGGGACGGACCTGCAAAATGTATCCCGCCTCTTCCTGGTTTACCCCTTCTCCTTCAAGGGTAAATTGATCCAATATATAGGAAGGGTCCAACGCTCAGAAGTCACGCCTGTTATCTATGATTACAGAGACTCCAAGATTGATTATCTGAACAAGCTTTTCTTAAAGCGGAATAAATACTACCGTCATTTGGAAAGGCAGGCTACATTGTTTGATGACCCGGAGGATGAACCGCCTCAGAAGGACACAATACAGGTAAACCGCCGGATTAAGGTTCCTATGGAACAATTGGACTTTCAATTTGGGTTGTTCACTTTCTCTTTCACCGATCCTCAAATCAACCGTGAACTCGAATTCGAGATTGAAAATTATTATATCCGCCCGGAATTTGAGGTGTTGAAGCCCTACTTTTCCAAAATCATTGGCTCCGATAAAGTAGAGGTGGAAATTTACGCAGAGATGGAAAATGGCCAACTGGTTGCCCAAATGGCGAGTTGCCCGGACTTGGAAAAGATCAACCGGGATATTATTGAAACAGTGAAATTCAGGTTCTTGGATGAAGCTATCATTGAAGGGAAACTCCTTTCATCCGAAAACCCTGGCTTACTTGGTTCAGATCAGCTGGAAGATGATGCCAATATCGATAAACTCTTTGGTTCAGAAGAAGCGCTTCTGGAATATGCTTTAAAGAACAAAAAGGCCAGGCACTACAAGCAGCTGAGATTCCTCGCGGAAAAACATCAAGGGGCCATTTTGAAACTTCGCTTCGTACTCAATCCTTTTGCCTTTCTATTCCTTTTAGAAGGGAAAGAACGGTTTCACATTGTATTGGAAACATTTAACACCGAGGAAGCAACTTATGTATGGCACCTGGAGAAAAACAGGGAACTCCTTCCGGAAAACCTCACTGCCATCGATGAGGACCTGGCCACAATCAGGAATAAAGGCAGGCAGGCTTTTCTGGCTACTCCCCCAAGAAACTTCAGCCGGATCATTCACAACTACTCGAACGAACGCAAGGGGTTTATTCTTTGGAGAGATATGCTGGAGGAAAAGTTGTTTTAATGACTCGTTACAACCCAAGAAGGGTATCCCTGAAGCATTCTCACCCGCCGGAACCTTTTCTAAGGCCATAATTGTTCTTATCTTACAGCAATAAACCACCGGCTATGTTACTGGAAATACCTGATCATATTGCAAGGCATATCGGTTTGAACGAGAATGAACTAGCTCTCGAGTTCGCCATTTTCCTGTACCAACAGGAAGTCCTTTCCATGCGGGCAGCCGCCGATTTCGCCCAAATTTCCTGGGTCGAATTCGAGCAGATCCTTGCTGAGCGCAACATCGCCCTTCATTATTCAGAGAATGACCTGGACGAGGACCTCAGGAAATTGGAAAAGCTAGGCAAGTGATTGTAATCAGCGATACTTCTGTCCTAAGCGGCTTGATCAAAATTCAGCGGCTTTCCCTCTTAAAAGACATCTTCTCCGAGATCATAATACCTCCTGCAGTACAGTCCGAACTGGAAGAGTTGAGGCGTTTCGGCTTTGACCTTTCTCCTTTCGAACAGGCAAGTTGGGTGGTCATAAAGGAGCCGGCCGATTCCTCCGAAGTAAGTAAATTTGAACAGGTGCTCGACCGTGGCGAAGCCGAAGCGATCACTTTGGCTATCGAATTGAAAGCTGATTTCCTGCTTTTGGATGAAAAGAAGGGGCGAAGCATTGCTGAGATAGAAGGCCTGACCGTTGTCGGGCTCGCCGGCATATTAATTCGCGCAAAACAGCTCTCGCTGATTCCCGAAGTGAAGCCCTTACTGGATGATCTGGTTAAACACAATTTCCGGATCAGTAAAACTTTGTATGAGATCGTTTTGAAAAGAGCGGGGGAGGAAACAGAGGAGTAGGATTCGGAGTAGAACCCTTTAGGCTCTTCATAAATTGGTCACTTTCAGGGCTCAAAACCTTTAAAATTATTTTAAAACCCAAAATCAAGTGTTTGATAAACAAGGCATTAAGTGTAAAAACCGAGCCCAAGTGGGACCACTGACTTTATAAAGCCCTGTTAGATAGTTGTTTATAAATAAAGTTTAATCGCAAATAAATTTTATAAAACACTGCTTATCAGGGCTTTATATTTTTAGTGGATTTCATTTAGTGCATTTTTGGTGCACTATGAGCGGGTTTTCGTGCAAAGGAAATTGCTGCTCCAATTCAATACTTCCCTGCTGTTTTCAGGCGGATAATGATCCTGTTTTCTCCTTTTAATCCGGGTGCAATTTTAAAAGGATACGGAGTTCCATTTACGTTGTTAGGTACTCCAGGAATTCTTTTGTCGAGATCACCTTGATGTAAGGAAAATCAATCTTGCTTAGAATTCTGAAATGCCGGTCATCGGTTACAATGAAGTCCGCTCGGCCGTTTAGGGCGCAATCGACAAACTTGTTATCATCTCCATCCAGGTGAAGGATAGCCCACTTGAAGTAGATGTCTATTCGTTCAACATCCGGAGAGCGCGCCAGGAAGTCTACGATATTGCTTGCAACCAATGCATTGGCTTTTTGCTCTATCTTTTCCGCATATTCGCTCAAGATGTCGTTGCTAACCAATAACCGAAACTGGCCAGCCAACAGCGCATCGAATATTGGCCGGTATTTCGACTTTCGGCCGATACTCACCAACAGGGAATTTGTGTCGAGGACAACCCGGGCCATCAGTTATTCGGTTGGATTGCCAGGCTGGCCACTATCAGATAACCACTGCTCCATTGTCTCATCATTCCAGCCCCGCTCTTCCCAGAGCCGGTCCATTTCATCGCTTGCACGCTCTGCAAAGTAATTGGCCAGCAGGCGTTTAACTTCCAACAGTTGATCTTCGCTCAGCTCCATGCTATAGAGCTTGAGCAGTTCTAATTGCAGGTTGGTTAGCGGTTTATCGATGATCATGTTTGTCCTTTTCGAGTTCATATG
The DNA here is from genome assembly GCA_020636255.1 of Lewinellaceae bacterium. Classification (GTDB taxonomy): domain Bacteria; phylum Bacteroidota; class Bacteroidia; order Chitinophagales; family Saprospiraceae; genus JACJYE01. The sequence continues at coordinate 844,622 of JACJYE010000001.1, read as the reverse complement.
CTACAAAAACGAAAGCAGCCCGGGATTGGTTCCTGGCGGGCCTCAGCTTGCTTGCCCTTACAATAATAAGGAATTCAGCGGTATTTTCTGCTCAGGCGATCAACTTTTGGGCACTTGGCCGGCAGGGGGATTCGGGGCTATTGAGCTAGGCCATTAGTGTGGTTGCGAGGGAAAATTTTCTCCGTGCACATTCCGTGCAGAAAAGTTCGATCCCCCGGCAAGCTCTTGAAAACCAGTGTTTTTGGAAGCTTGGGTTTGGTTCAAGTGGGACCACTGGATAAAAGCCCGTTTGCTTTCGCAAGCGGGCTTTTTGCGTAGGGCGTCCCACTTGGGCGAGAAGTTTATCCCGGCAAAGAAAATCTTGACTAAACCAGTGCGGCTTAGATTTTCTTTGTCGGGAAGCCCAAGTGGGACCAATTTTGTTTTTAAATTCTTGATAATCATAGCTTTAAAAATAAAATCGCAAAATAAATTATATTAAGCTTGTGTTTTTTCAGCCTGATTGTCAAGGATTTATCTTTTTAAGAAAACGATATTTTTAAATTCGAGCCCTCTTTTTCGGCCCCTCCTTCATGCTACGGGAATAGCGAGTTTGCCGCTCAGCGCCATTTCCCTCGCACTCTGGATCTGTTCAGAGGAACTTCCATTCGCCATCGGCTGTTTAACCAATATCATGATCAACTATAAGTTGGTAAACTTTCATTATTTTAGCCTTGTGGAAGTAGTAAATAAATCCTTTTCTAACAGGCAGCGATGAACAGAGACCAGACCATACAAACCATCAAGGATTACCTAAGCCAGTTTCCCATCACTAAAATTGGCATTTTCGGTTCTTTTGCCAGAAATGAAGAAGGGGAGGATAGCGACATTGATATCCTGGTCACTTTCGAAGAAGCGGTTAGTTTATTTACACTCGTGAGAATGCATCGGGAACTGTCAGAGCTTTTGAACCGAAAGGTGGACATAGTCAGTGAAAAATATTTACATCCCCGCCTGAAGGCCTCCATCGAAAAGGACTTGAAAATTATAGCTGCCTGATGAGCCTTTTCCGAGACATCACCTATCTGGAGCATATCCAGGATTGTATTGGGAAGATCCAGTTTTATACAGAAGGCTTATCTGAAGAAGAGTTTCAATATTCTACACTAATACAAGATGGGGTAATCCGCCAGTTTGAAATCATCGGAGAAGCGGCCAAGCGAGTGTCTGATGTCTTAAAAGTTCAATACCCTGAAGTACCTTGGAAAGATTTAGCCGGTATGAGGGACATTCTCATCCACGACTACATCAGTGTTGAAATAGATATTGTCTGGAAGACGGTGAAAGACCACCTCCCTCTGCTGAAAACCCAAATTGACAAGATAATTCAGGAAAATAGCATCTAGTAGGCAGAATGAACCCCGGCAGGCTTTTCTGGCTACTCATTGTCAAGACTTTATTTTTTTGAAACCGAACCTCACCTTACTATTTCCGCCTTTATCCGCCCTTTTTTGACTTTCTATCTTTTCTTGCCGGCCTCAACATCACAGTTCATTTTTTAGAGGAAGGCCTGGACGAGGACCTCAGGAAATTGGAAAAGCTAAACCCTCTCTCTTGAAGCTGCCCCTTTGACACGATACCTATCTGAACTAAAACCTCTAGGAACTTCAATACGCTATCTGGTATTTAACCATTAAGATGATCATCCAAAGTTGGTGGAATTTTATAATTTAGCCCTATGGAAGCAGTGAAAAGGCCATTTTCTAACATGCAACTCGAGTTGCTGAAGCTTTTTTCGCGAGACCTCAGCGAAGAGGACTTAAAGGCGATCAAACGCCTGATTGTCCAGTATCTTGCAGAAAAAACCACTGATCTTGCTGATAAAGTTTGGGAGGAAAAAGGCTGGACTAATGAAGATATGGACCGGCTGTTGGATACTCATATGCGTACTCCTTACCAACCCAAATAACCCTGCCTCTTGAAACTGGCCCTCGACACTAACGTATTGCTGGTTTCCATTTCTCCTCTTGTATCGTGACGCATGACCGCCACTTCAATGTGCTGAAAAAGGTTGACTTCCCGAAGGTTGAAGTGATAGATGTTGCGCAATTGAAAATTGAACTTGCGAAGTAGTGTGCTGTGCCTTGAGAAAATCTGCCCAGCCAACAAGGCATAATCCTTTTAAAGTTATTTTAAACCCCAAAATCAACCAACTGATAAACAAGCTCTAAGGAAAAAGTAAAATCAACCGACCCTGCTTCAAATAAAGAGACATTCTAAAACGTACTGTTTATGCCTTTCCGCAAAAGCGCATCCGCCTGGTGGGGGCCGCCCCGAAAATTTGATATGCCCGAGGAAAGCCGCCGGGTGAGCTGGCTCGAGCTCTTTTATGATCTGGTGTATGTGATCGCCATTGCCCGGATCACGCATCATTTGTCGGCGCATTTCAATCTGGAAAGTTTTCTGGAGTACATGGTTTTGTTCATTCTCATCTTCTGGGGCTGGCTCAATGGCAGCCTGTACCACGATCTGCACGGCAACGACGGCCTGCGGACCCGCCTGATGACGCTCTGGCAAATGATGATCATTGCGGCGCTGTCCATCACGCTCGATCATTTGCCGGGACAGGGCTATGCCAATCTCACAATCGTCTTTATGGCCATGCAGTTGTACATTACTTACCTGTGGTGGAGCGTCGGTTTTTACGACCGGTCGCACCGGCGGTACAACCTGCCTTACACCATACTATATCTGATCTCACTAATATTGATGGGGCTCAGTCTGGTACTGCCGTCGTCCTGGCTGAAGCTGATCATTCCGCTGGTGCTGATCTGTAATTATGCGCCTCCTTTTATTTCACAAGCGTTGCTGCGCCAGGGGGATGTGGATCTCGATCTGTCTTCCAGCATGTTCGAGCGTTTGGGGCTGTTAACCATTATCGTCTTCGGGGAAGTGGTTATTGGCGTAGTGAACGGCATCGGCGGGATAAGAGAACTGGGCCTATCGGCCTGGCTGAATTTCGCCCTGGCCCTTTCTATCGTTTTTGCGCTGTGGTGGATCTTTTTCACGCTGATATCCCGGAGAGAACCGAAAGGCGGTTTTCTCAACGCTACACTGCTGGAGTTGCTGTATATCCCGGCACTGATCTCACTGGGGCTGGCCGCTGTCAGTTTTACCTCCTTTTTTCTGGAGCAGCATAATTCCTATTCTCCGGAAACCCTATTTGGCTATGCCGTAGCGATCTTTCTGGCCTGTATCAGCCTGATGATGTGGTTACTGGAACTTCCCGATAGATTTCGCCGGCTCCACCGCCACATACGGGTTTCCCTGCTGTTGACTGCCCTGGTATTTCTGTCGGCTACCCTGGCCCATTTGGAAGTAGGTGTCTTTACTTTTCTGCTGGGCGCACTGGCCATCCTTTTGGTGGAAATGATCTATTTGAATTCGTTGTATTATAAGTTGATGAATTAGAGCTTCCCATAAAAAATACCTTATGCAGATCTCCGTCCATACCCCCATCTTATTTTTGCTTTGCTATTTTCTACAAAGCACCGCCTTATTGCAGGCCCAAAAGCCTGATCTACAGCTCAATAAGCAAAGCCTTGTTTTTTCTGCCATTATGGGTACGCCCAGCAAAGCGGATACCCTCTTGCTTTCTCTTCCGGAAGGAAACCTCCAAATCGGCAAGGCCTATTTAACTGGCGAACATGCCGCGCAATTCCGGATGTATGTTCCTGAAATTGGCCGGATATCCAAAGACAACCCGCTAAACATAGCCTTGTGGTTTGAACCTGAAGATGGTTTTGCAGGGCTGGCAAAAGCTATCTTGAAAGTTGATGCCCCCTCCGGAAAAGAACTGGCTTCGGCCAACCTCACAGGCTTGAGCACTAAAGCATTGGAAGGAAAAAATGAAGCCCCGCTTTCACTTATCGTCGAAGCATTGGGTTATCAAATGAACCCGGGATGGAAAGAACTGGCCCATCATACGAAGGCTATCCCCCAGGGCGATGAATTAGCCCCTTCCCTTTTTCAAAAGGCAGGCGCAGGCGCCGTTGAAATAAGGCCCGTAGCCAGGTATTCCCCTCCTTTCCATTTGCCGTTTGGCTATTACACCCCCTCTGCCGAAGGGCCCGAACTCCATCAAATAGGCATACTGAACGATAGCCGCGATTATCCTGAGCATCAAACCTTGTTTCCGTCTATCGCTAGCGGAAATACATCTTTTGACCCCGGTGACAACACTTTTGGCTTTTACACCGCCAGCCCCACCCATATTGCCTATTCCGAAGACATCTGGAACATCCTGTTCTATGAGGAAAATACCGCTCATGCTATGCGAGCCTATCCAGTTACCGCTGAACATGGGAAAGTATTGGAGAATGCTTATCTGCTCTGTTTTGAAGAAGCCAGTAACGGAGATTATCAGGATTACGTCTTTTTAGTGCAAAACGTCCGGCCTGTACCTATCGGAACGAAATTCGTTTCGCTTTTGAATGATAACGATCTTGAAGGGTGGTATACTTTCCTGCAGTCAAAGGGAAAAAATAACGACCCGGAGAACATCTTTACGGTGAAAGATGGGGAGCTGCACGACATAGGTAAGGAGCTGGGTTATGTATCAACCGAAAAGCATTACACCAACTTCCATTTTAAGCTGGAGTTCCGCTGGGGAGAAAAAAAATGGCCTCCCCGCGATACTTCGAAACGGGATAGCGGTATCTGTTACCACATTCCGGATGGCGAACCCGACCAGATTTGGCCCCGATCCATAGAATGCCAGATACAGGAAGGGGATGTCGGCGATTTCTGGTTGCTGGGGTATAGTACGATTTTGGTTGATGGCAAGCAAAATGTTCCGCTTAGGCATTCGAGGATTGTCAAAAAGCAGGATGCGGAAAAGGCCCATGGCGAATGGAATACGGTGGAAGTCATCTCCTTTAATGGCCAATGCGTACATATCGTGAACGGCGTGGTGGCCAACGCAGGCCAACATGCCAGCCTGAGAAAAGGCAGAATACTGTTGCAATCGGAATATGCAGAGATCTATTACCGAAATGTAAGCATTAGAGAACTGTAAGGCTGAGCTGATCGCTTACCTGGAACAGCAATAAAACCCTGCGGCTACCCCTCCATCGCTTCCAGGATCTGCTCGGTATGGGCCTGAGTGTCTACCTTGGTGAAAACCCTGGCGATCTTCCCGGCTTCGTCGATGACGAAGGTCGTGCGGTGCACGCCGTCGTATTTTTTGCCCATAAACTGCTTCGGGCCCCATACGCCATAGGCGTTCAGCACTTCCGTCTCCGTATCGGCCAGCAGGGGGAACGGAAGGTTGTACTTGTCGATGAACTTCTGGTGTTTTTTAGAGCTGTCGGGGCTGACACCCAGCAGGGCGTAACCTTTTGACTGAAGCAGCGCATAGTTGTCCCGAAGGTTGCAGGCCTCGGCGGTGCAGCCGGGCGTATCGTCTTTGGGGTAGAAATAAAGGATCAGCTTCTTCCCTTTGAAATCGGAGAGAGAAACCGTGTTCTCATGCTGGTCTATGCCTTTGAAATCCGGCGCCACATCGCCTTCCTTGAGTGGTGTCATATTGCGGTTCTGTTTTGTTGTGTGTTCAGGATACATGCTCAACAAAGAGAAGCCTTTGTGGTTCATGCGCAAGTTCGTTTTATGCCCTTCTGCACCAGGAAAGCCCGCATTTACCCAACATTACTCATTTTTACCCCCTTTTACCCCCTTTTACCCAGCTATCAGGCTTATTTTTGTCCTGAGCCTTTTTCCTGTATAACCTCCAAAAAACCTGGCACAAATGAAAACCAAAATGATCGGTATAGCCATGCTGCTCACGTTGTGGGCCACAGCAGAAGCCTGGCGCTGCGGGCTTATCACTCCTTTTCCCCGCTACGCACCGGAATGCAGGGAATATCTTCCGCACAGCGCCGATGGCCATGTGACGAGCAGAGCAGACTCTCTGTTGAGCACTCAACCCGAAACGGCCCGCTTCTCAGAGTAACATGAGTCATGCGAATTAGGGGCTAAATGCCCGGCTAACGGCCCAGCGGGCCGTCATCTTTGTAGCATAAACGGCTAAGGCCTGGTTCCCGGCCCGTCGGTGCATGTATGCCGTACCTCACGGCACGGTAACCAGCTTTTGGGTATCCTTCTCCCGATATTTCAGCCCAAAGGGTGGCCTCCAAACAAGGGCTTAAAGCCCCGCTTTGGCCGATATCTCCAGCATGCGGTCGATGGATGCACGGCCCTGCTCAATGACCCAATCCGGAAGGATGATCTCCGGTTGTTCATATTTCATGCAGACGTACAGCTTTTCCAGCGTGTTGCGCTTCATGTGCGGGCATTCGTTGCAGGCGCAGGTGTTGTTGGGCGGTGCGGGAATGAACGTCTTCTGCGGCGAGGCCTTCTGCATCTGGTGAATGATGCCCGTCTCTGTGGCGACGATGAATTCCGTGGCCGCACTGCGCTGCGTGTATTTCAACAGGCCGGTCGTCGAACCGATGAAGTCCGCCATTTCCAGGATATGGGCCTCGCATTCGGGGTGCGCAATGAACTCGGCGCCCGGATGGCGCATCTTCAGCTTGACGATCTTCTCGTGGGAAAAGATCTCGTGCACCATGCAGCTGCCGTTCCACAATACCAGGCCCCGGCCGGTCTTTTGGATAAGGTAACGCCCCAGGTTGACGTCCGGAGCGAAAATGATGCCCTGATCTTTGGGTATACTTTCAATGATCTGCACTGCATTGGTAGAGGTGCAGCAAATGTCGGTGAGGGTCTTCAGCTCTGCCGTGCAGTTGATGTAACTCACCACGGTATGGCCCGGGTACTTTTCCTTGAACTTGCGGAACAGCGGTGGCGGGCAGGAATCGGCCAGCGAACAGCCCGCTTTCAGGTCGGGCAGCAATACTTTTTTCTGCGGAGAAAGCATCTTGGCCGTTTCCGCCATGAAATGCACGCCGGCAAAAACGATAATGTCCGCATCCGTTTTGGCAGCCTGCTGCGAGAGCCCCAGGCTATCGCCAATATAATCCGCAATATCCTGGATATCCGGCTCCTGATAGTAGTGCGCCAGGATGATGGCGTTCTTTTCCTTCTTCAGCCGCTCGATCTCCTCGAACAGGTCGAGGGTGGGGTCGGCCTCGATATCGAGGTAACCGTTCTGTTCCAGCTGCTTTTCGGCAAGGGCCAATGTACTCATGGTTAATGGTTTTTTGTGCGTTATTCCAGTGCCATCCGCTTCATGCTTCCCGAGGAAGATAACGCAATCTTACGGAAAATAGTTTGCTTAGTTTTGTTTTTAAACTAAGTTTTGTTTTTTGACGCCCTTTTTGGAAAAAGTAACAGCCCCCGGGTCATTTCCCCAGCAGGAAGATCGCCGGGATCTTATCCAGATTGGGCGCCTGGGCCTTACGCCAGGCGCCGACAGAAAGGGTGCGCACATACTCCGCAGGCGTTGTCAGGCCGGCGGCGATACAGAAGAGCATATCCGCCGACAGGGTGTTGAGGGCCGTTTCGATAAGGGCCATATTCCGGTAGGGCGTCTCGATAAAGATCTGCGTTTGGGTATGTTTGAACACCCGCTGCTCCAGGAATTTCAGTTCGCGCATCAGGTCGGGCTTCTTGGGCGGCAGATAACCGTGAAAGCAGAAGTTCTGCCCGTTCAGCCCGGATGCCATCAGCCCCAGCAGAATAGAGGAAGGCCCTACCAGGGGTACGACCTCGATGCCTTTCTGGTGCGCGGTTTGCACCACATAGGCCCCGGGGTCGGCTACGCCCGGGCAGCCTGCCTCGCTGAGCAGGCCGATATCCTGGCCGTTCTCCGCTGCTTCCAGAAAGGAAGCGCGCTCTTCGAGCGGGGTATGCTTGCCGATCTCGTAAAATGTCAGTTCGCTGAATGGCTTCACCGGCTTGGTCTCCCGGATAAACTGCCGGGCCGTTTTGGCGCGCTCGGCAATGAAAACATCAAGCCGGTGAAGGATATCAACCACGTAGGGAGGAATGGTATGGATGGCCTCGCCCCCCAGGGGCGTGGGGATGAGGTACAGTTTGCCTTTAGTTGCCATGGAGCGAAGTTAAGCTATATTGCGTACTTTTGCGAAATGGATAATTCCTACACCATAAAGCTCCCTCAATTCGAAGGCCCCTTCGACCTGCTCCTGTTTTTCATCGAGCGGGACGAGCTTGATATCTACGATATCCCCATCGCCAAGATCACGGATGATTTCCTGGGGTATATCCGCCAGATGGAGCAGATGAATATCGACCTGGCCAGCGAGTTCATCCTGGTGGCCGCTACCCTTTGCCGCATCAAGGCCAAAATGCTCCTGCCCCGCAAACCGGTAGACGAGCTGGGCAACGAGATCGACCCGCGCGAAGAACTCGTATCCCGCCTGCTGGAATACAAACGCTACAAAAGCGTGCTGGAGGAAATGCGCCAGATGGAGGAGGAGCGCAGTTTGCGCAACTACAGGGGCAACAGCAGCCGCGAGCTCCAGCATATCGCCACCAAAGCGCTCGTCGATTCTGAACTGGAATCTCTCACCCTGTTCAAACTGCTGCGCGCTTTTGAGCGCGTCATGTTACGCTTCGAACATACCCACCCCAAAGCGGTACACCGCATCGTGCAGTTCAGTTACACCATCGAAGAACAGCAGTCCCTCATCTTTTCCCGCATTTCCGGCGGCCGGCGGGCCAATTTCAAAGACGTCTTCTCTGAATGCCGGAACCGCATCCACGCCATCGTCACCTTCCTGGCGTTGCTGGAGCTGCTCAACCTGCAACAGGTCAGCATCATCCAGGGGCTGGGCGTAAACAATTTCTGGCTGGAAGAAAAACGGGCATCCGACGAAGAAGAATAAACGCCTTTCAGGCGGCAGAAATATCGGAGCACGGTCACCGGAAAAGCCTTATATTTATTTTTTGTACCAAGGCATTTTTTACACCTCAAAACCCTCCGGCCATGAAACCTTCTTTGCGCACCCTGCGGCTCGTTTTCCTTCTGTTTTACAGCATGTTCTTTTGTGCACCGCTCCTCTGGTGCCAGTATGGGAAATCGGATCGGGCTACCTTTTATACCGGCATATCTCCCGTCATCCTCCAGAAAGACGCCGTGGAGGCCAACTTTACCAATTCGCTCACTTCGTTCTGGGTCGCCGTCAACGAATACCTGCCGGCGTACAATGCCACCCGTGTGGCCAACCGCTACCGCTTCTCGCGGCTGGAGCAGCTGGCACGCGTCAGCTACGGCTTTTCGCCTGATGCCCGCTGGGACCTCGGCGCCGAGCTGCGCTATACCCATTCGCGCCTCGACGATGAAGCGCGCAGTTCTCCCTTCCGCGTTTTCGAAGGAGATACCGGTAGCGGCAATACATATCGCGGCCTGTCGTACCTCGGCCTGCGCTTCCGCGCGATGCCGTTCGAGAGCCTGCCCGAGTTGACCCTGCAGGCCAATGCGCAGTTCCCCATTACACGCCAGGAGGAACTCCGCCTGCGTCTCGGCGCTCAGCGGACACAACTCGGGCTTATGGGCACTTTCTACCAACAGTTCAACGCCACCACCTACCTGTTTTTACAAGCCGAATGGCGGGTACACCTGGAAAATGACGAAAACCCGATCACCACTCATACGCCTTCCGCCAGCGCTTTCCTGGTGCTCGACTTATGGGATCAGAAATGGTACGCCTTTCCCGGCCTTACCTATGCGATGGCCTTGCAAAAAGTGCGAAGTGGCGGGCTGGCCCGGCTCAACAGGCAATTCCTGGGCAGCGTGGGGCTGCTGTACCAGCCGGATACCCGTTACGGTTTCCTGTTCAACGCACAACTCCCCTTTATCCTCGACAGCGGCAGCTTTTATACCGAATGGGTGTCGGAGAGTTACAGCTCATTCACCCTCGGCATCCGCCTGTGGTATTAGCGCTACAAACAGTCGAAAGGCACATCGGGTATGGCCTGTTGATAGATCAGCAGTTGCCTCCCGGTCGCTTTTGAGGTAAGCAGCATCATGTGCGTGCGCTTCTTAAAATCGCCGGGGAGGCCGCTGAGACAATCGGCGCCAACAGAATTCCAGTCCAGGTACTTCTCCGGCGCGTCATCCGGGTTGATCAGTTCGCCTTCAAATTCTTCCAGGCTGCCATTGGCCCGTTCGACAGACAAGTGCATGACGCCGTGGCTGTCCATGTACCCCGACATTTGGTTCTCTTCGTATAACACGCCGGCCTTGCCACAGGTGCTCTGCTCAAAGCTCGTCAGCGGGTCGAGAGTTTGGGTGCAGTTCCCATCGGCATCGGCAACGAATTTGAACCACAGGCAATAGTCCAGGTTCTGTGGGCTCAGCCAGGCATTTTCGATGCTGGGCGGGAAATCGGCCGGCAGAGTGGGTATGATGATCTCGGGCAGAGGTGGAAAGACATAGTCCGGGTTGTCCTGGAAAAAGTCCGCCGAAGTGACATTGAAATCCAGGGCTACGAAGTCCTGGCAGTCGGGGTCTTCGATCCTCATCTCCACTTTGCCGGGGTTGAGCCCGTCGGGTACGGTTACGGCAAGCCCGACATTATCGATGAACCGGCTTTGCTCGGCCAGCATATCGCCAAAAAAGACCTTGCGCCCCTGCAGGGCCGACGGTGGGTTGGCCCTGATGAGCACCTCATAGCCCGCAGGGTTTTCCGTGGTGGAGATACTCAACCCGGGCAGTGAATCGCAATCCGGGTTGCAGCGGTAATTCAGGCCGATCGACAACAGGCAGAGGAAAGCAACAACTACTTTACTTTTTACCATGGCTTTGGGTGTTGAGTGAAAAAAAACGTTACAGCGCCGTATTCAGCTGGCGGATCATCTCCGCGCACTTTTTTTCCAGGCTGTCTATCTTCGGAGAAAGCTGCTCCATAGCGGCCTCGGCGCCTTTTTCAGCTTCCCGCGCCGCCCGGCTTCGGCCGAGCTGGCCGGAAAGGAACAGCTTTAGGTTTTCGTTGACGGAGAACTCCATCGGGTATACCGCCTGCATGTGGACCTCTTCGAGCAGGTAGGCATAGGTTTGTTCCAGCTGTCGGGCCAGCCCCGGGTCGTTCCAATAGTGGCCGGCCGCCTCTACCTGGCTCTTATGGTTGTTGAGGATATTGCTGCGGGCGTCGTTGTACTTGTTGATGGCCGCGTACAATTGCTGCCGCGCTCCCTCATTCAGGAAGTAGTAGGAAATGCGCTCAGGCAGCAGCATATCCCGAAGGTTCTTGGCCTGGTCGGTATAGGCCTCGAGCCCCGCCGTAATATCCGCTACGAGCGCTTTCTGCCGCAGGTATTTTTCTTCCAGCGCCGCGAATAGCTGCTGCTCCAGGCGGGACACCTCGCCCTCCAAAGCGTCGACGCGCTCCTCCCGTTCCTTGAGGTTGCTTTCATACGACACGACGGTGCTGTTGAGCTGGTGTATCTTCGATTCGTAGAACAGGATGGTGTCAAGCAGGGTTTCGTGCATGCCGGACAGCTGGCGATCACTCAGTTTGTTTTGTGACTCCAGCTTTTTCACTTTTTGCGCCAGCCCGTCGATCTGCTCCCGCAACCGCTGGTTCTGCTGGCCACATACTCTGATCTGCAGTTCTCCCGAAGGAGGGATGAATATCTTCCCGCCGTAAGGCGAGACCATGGGGTACGGGCAACCTTCCAGCACGACCGTCGCTTCGTTCCTGTCGGAGCTGAGATGCAGCAAAAACCGGCCGTCCTCGCCCGTAATGTCATAGTCCTGCCCGCTGACGCTCACGGTGACGCCGGGCACACCTTTTTGCCCGCCTTCCACAAGCTCCAGCACCCGCCCGCTCACTGCAATGAGCCTGGGGCCTTGTGAAAAGGAGGAAGTACAACAAAAAAATACAAGTAACAGTGAAGGAAGGGGGGCTTTCATGGCTTAGGTATTGGGTGAATTCCAAAACCTAATAAATATAAGAAATCATTTCGGGATTTTCAACTCCTGCAGCACCTCTCTGCTCACGATCACCCTCCTGTTGACCTTTAGTTCGCCCTGAAAATAGATCTCCAGGTAGATGTCGTCATAATCGGCGGGTAGCGCAATTTCGTATGCTCCATCGGCATTCGTTTCCACCTTCAGCTCGCCGTGGTTAATATCCAGGAGGGCTCCTGCTACAGGGCTGCGGTCGGACGCCCTGATCACCTGCCCCTGATAGGTAATGGTTTTGGCTATCTGCTCATCATTGGTATTGGTGGCGTCAGGTGATTTTGGGAATACCAGCCAGGCCAGTAAGCCCAGCAAAGGGATGAGGGCCAGAAGCACTTTGGCCAGCATAGGTAGCCTCCGCCGGCCGCCGGCTTCGGCCAGTTGGCCAGGGGAAAGCGGCAGTTCGTTCCTTTCTATCTGCTCGGTCAGGTCCAGGATGCTCTTGGTGATCCGGGCCCACTCCAGGTTCTGTTCGGCCTGGCTGAGCACGCCTTCAATAGCCTGTTGCTGAAGGCTCTCGATGCGGTTCTTGAGCAATAGCGCAGAATGGTAATACGGCTTTTTACTGTCGTTGGCCATGGCCAGCAAATAATCGGCGGCATCCTCTGTCCTTCCCTGGCTGAGCAAGGCCTTGATTTCATCGGTAGGCTGTGTAGTCGGCATGGGCTGGGTGTTAATGGCCTATTGTACGAATGACTCTTTAAATGTAAATAAAATTTTGAGAAAGTAGCCAGGCAGAAAGGATCAATACCGCCGCTGTAATAGAAAAAAGAAGCCAGGGATGCATCGGGCGATGCAACCCTGACTACGAAAGCGACTTTAGATTGCAGGAAAGATTAGCATCGTGAGAGAAGATGACAGCAAGAAATCAACATTTATATCACAAATGTCCCCATCACAGCTTAATTGAACATGAACCCTGTGTTAATTTCTCTTTAAATGTGAATGCCCGTTGTTATTGGCTTGGTCCATGCCAGCCAGCCCCAGCCAGGGCTCGAAAAGAGCATACATGGCATACAGCTCCAGTGCGAAAGGCAGATACCCCAGATACCCCAGCAGCGGCATCTCAAAAACGTGCCAGAAATCGGCATACGGCAGCTGATAGAGCCATTTTGGAGAAGAATAGTTGTTCCAAAACTCCCAGAAAAACCCGCAGGCCAGCCCGCTCAGCCATAAGGCCAGGACGAGCCGCCAGTCGCCCCTGGCCGTCCGGCGCAGCAACGACGGCCGCCCCAGCCACAGGTTGATGGGGTCCAGGATAAAATACAGGGACATCCACAAAAAGGCCAGCCCGTACTGCGGCCAGAGCAGGGTTGCGGCCAGCATCAGCCAGCCCATGATAAAAAACAGCCAGGCGGTAGCCGGCCTGCGCCCTACGCGCCAGCCAGGCCCCAGCTCCCGAAGCCGGGAAAACGTGAGGAAGAATTGCGCCGTGACGAGTATGGCCGGCAAGACTACCGAGAAGTTCAGGCTGCAATAGAGATAGTACTCCAGATCGCTGAACGAATCGATAGGGGTGTAAAGCCAGTACCGGGCCCGCACGTTCAACGCCTCGAAAACCCACCAGAAAGGGGCCGACAACAAAAAGAGCAGCGCGAACCGCTTCGGCGACCGGCTGAACCAGGAGTGGCCCTGCCTGTAGTATACCAGGGCATCAAGGGTGAGGATGTAGCCCAGCCACAGCGGGAAGAACGCCCAATGGGTGCGCAGGCCGGAAAGCCCCCAGTTGAAATACCAGAAGAGGGCGATCAGGAAAAGGCCCAGCCAGCCGTGCCAGGGGAAGCGAGCCTGAAGGGATTTACCCCGGTTCATCATGGCTTGTATTTGAACAGTATTTTATCCTTCATTACGTTGATGGACTCTGGCATGGTGTGTTGGTTTTTTCGGTAATATGAATTAACGGAACAGCTGAGGTAAAAATTCGCTCAGATAAATCCGCCAGTTAACCCAGGTATGCCCTCCTTCGCTTTCTCTGTAGGTATACTTCATACCCATGGTATCCAGCTTTTTCCGAAACTCGACATTTGCCTGGTAAAGAAAATCGCTTTTCCCGACACCGACCCAGTATAACCTCAGCCCATTATCCATTTGTGCCTGCAAGGTGCCGTCAATATCCTGGTATACTTTAGCAGTAGCGCCTTCTCTGGGTATAATGGCAGCGGAGAATAATCCCACATAATCAAAAGTATTGGGAAAATAACGGGAAATGTGCATAGAGTGGAACCCCCCCATGGATAAACCGGCAACGGCTCGATGGGCTTTATCGGCTTTTACCCGAAAGGAACCCTCTACAAAATGGACAACATCCATGAAATTTTCCTCATAAGTTCCATTCATGGTTCCGGGCGCCATGAATTGCGGTTTGTAATAGCCATCCTTACCATGGCCCGGAGCGGCATCCTGGTAGACGTTCCCATTGGGCATCACCACGATCATGGGTTGGGCTTTCCCCTGAGCGATCAAATTATCGAGGATTTGAGGGGCGCGGCCCAAATCTGTCCAGGCCTCTTCATCGCCCCCTGCGCCATGTAAAAGATAAAGCACCGGGTATTCCATATTGGAGGTTTCATAACCGGGAGGGGTGTAAACGGTTAACCTCCTGTCCATTCCAAGGCCGGGTGAATCGTACCAGTATTTTCCGACTGTCCCGTGGGGAATATCGTTCACCTTGTAGAGATCCGCAAAAGCGCCATCTATAATAAAAATGTTGAACAGGGACGCCACATCCCTCATGATAAATGGATTGTTGTGATCTACAGCCGTGATCCCATCGATGATAAAGGTATACTTATACAACTCCGGGCCTAATGGCGCCGTCCTGTATTCCCACACGCCATTGCTGTCTTTCGTAAGGTTGGCTTTGCCGGGGGCATCCATTTCACCATAGGGCGTTTGGACTTTCACAGTAGGCAGGAAATCACCCGTTACCTGAATGGTATCGGCATTAGGAGCGAACACCCGAAAGGTAACCGATTGATCATCCTGTATTTGAGGTGATACGATCTGTTGTCCGCCAAATAAGGCCTCCTGGCTGTAGGCCAGGCTGAATAACACCATTAGTACGGGGAGTAAAGAAAGTTTTGATTTTATCATTTCATTCAGATTTTATTCCTTTCAATACCAAACAAGTTCTTAATCCAAAAAACGAACCACCGCTTCCCAATCCAGCCCTTCCTCTCCACTCAACCGCAATACCGGCGGCAGCCCCTCCGCCGGAAGCCCGTATTTCAGATAACTCTCCCAGATATGTTCCACATACCAGGCCGGCTCTTCGCCCCAGCGTTTGTCGGCCGCTTTTCGGCGCAGGAAGGTGGGCCTGCTGATCTCTACAAAAAAACATTTGTCGTAAAGGCGGTTTGTTTTCGCATCGTAAAAGGCCATAAGC
The DNA here is from genome assembly GCA_020636255.1 of Lewinellaceae bacterium. GTDB lineage: Bacteria > Bacteroidota > Bacteroidia > Chitinophagales > Saprospiraceae > JACJYE01. Next base: position 829,311 of record JACJYE010000001.1, on the reverse strand, counting down.
CCCTCAGCGAAAACGACATCGAACTGCTTTGCAGCCTCCTGTATAGCCTGCCGGAAACGGGGAAAATCGATGGAGCCGGGATGCTCCCAGTCTACCCGCCCCCCGACTTTCGGGATCAGGCTTTCTGGAAAAACGAAGGCATCCTGATGCAGAATGAGGGCAGAGCGCCCATGCTCTTGAAAATGCCTTTGCAGGCGCCTGGCCAGCTTTGTTTTCCCTGCCCGGCTGACTCCGCCGATGCCAATAATCAAACATTTCATAATTTTGCGAAAAGGCCCAGCTAATATGAACACCCTGCAAGTTATGGAATTCATCGCCGTCGTGAGCGGCATCATCCATGTATTCCTGCTCACGCGCGAAAAGATCATCGCCTGGCCTTTCGGCATCCTTACCGTCAGCCTGTATATCTATATTTTCGCCGAATCGAAACTGTACTCGGATGTCATCCTGCACGTCGTGTACGTCGTCCTCAATATTTTCGGCTGGTGGAACTGGGCCAGGAGGGGCGCCGGTACAATCCACGTCCCTATCACCCGCCTTTCAAAACAGGAGATAGGCGCCTGGGCAGGGCTTATCCTGGTAGGTTTTGTCGCCTGGGGTTATGTGATGGGCGCCAATACCGATGCCTCATACCCTTACGGCGACGCCTTCACTACCGTAGCCAGCCTGATCGCACAGTTCCTGCTGGCCCGCAAGAAAATAGAGAACTGGCTGATCTGGATCATCGTAGATGTAGTGGCCATCGCCATCTACGCACTGAAGGGGTTGTACCTGACCACTGGCCTGTACGCCGTATACCTGCTGCTCAGCACCAAAGGTTTCCTCGACTGGCGGCGCACCATGCGCACGGCACAAGGCTAGGCAATTAACGTTTTTCCGGCACCACCAATCACCTACTATGGCAACAAACGAAACGAACCAGCAACTGAAGCGAACCCTCGGCCCCCTGATGCTCTGGGGCCTGGGTGTGGGTTATGTCATCTCCGGCATGTATTTCGGCTGGAACCTGGGGCTGGAAAAGGGCGGCGCCCTTGGCCTCGCCGTAGCCACCGCGGTTATTATCCTGATGTACCTCACCTTTACGTTCAGCTATACCGAGCTGGCCTGCGCCATCCCCAAAGCGGGCGGCGCTTTCGACTACGCGGTGCGGGCATTGGGTAAAGACTGGGGCTTCCTCGGCGGCATGGCCCAGAATATAGAGTTCATTTTTGCCCCTCCGGCTATCGCTTTTGCCATTGGCGCATACCTGAACATTTTCCTGCCTTCCATACCCGTACTGTCCATTGCTATTTTCGCTTATCTGGCCTTTACGGCACTGAATATCTATGGCGTACAGGCGGCTGCCTCCTTCGAGCTGGCCATTACTGCTGTTGCGGTCATCGGGCTGCTGCTTTTCGCCGGTTCGGCCCTACCGGCCGTGGAGTGGAAGAACATGCAGCACAACGCTCTGCCCAACGGCTGGACAGGCGCCTTCGCAGCCCTGCCGTTCGCCATCTGGTTCTTTCTGGCCATTGAAGGCGTAGCCAACGTGGCGGAAGAGGCCATCAACCCGCAGCGCAGCGTGCTCATCGGCTTTGGCTCGGCCATCCTGACGCTGGTGATCCTCTGCCTGCTCACCTTCACGGCCTCCGTCGGTGTCGGCGGCTGGGAGGTTATCGTCTTTCCGGAACCGGGCGCCGCTCCTACCGATTCTCCACTCCCGCTGGCTATGGCACATACTGTGGGGCAGGGGCATTGGCTGTACCGGGCCGTCGCCTTCATCGGGCTGTTCGGCCTGGTGGCCTCCTTCCACGGCATCATCCTGGCAGCCGGGCGGGCAACTTTTGAGTTTGGCCGCGTTGGTTATGCCCCGGCATGGCTGGGGCGGGTACACCCCCGCTTTCAGACGCCCTCCAATGCCCTGATAGCCAACATGGGTATCGGCATCGTCGCCCTGCTCACCGGCAAAACGGCGGAGATCATTACGATAGCCTGCTTCGGCGCCCTGACCCTCTACATCGTCTCCATGGTTGCTCTACTGCGGTTGCGCCGCAAAGAACCGCAGCTGGAGCGGCCGTTCCGGGTGCCTCTTTATCCCTGGTTTCCCATCATCGCACTGATCATCGCCGGCCTGTCTTTGCTGGCCATTACCCTGTACAACTTCCGCCTGGCCGCTATTTATCTGGGCCTGCTCCTGGTGGCCTACGTATGGTTCCGGCTGACGTATGCGGAGCCGGAGGCCGGCGCGTGAGCGGCCGATACGCCTCTGCTTTTTACTCAAATTATCCCGGGCCATTCATTGCATACCCAGGTGAAGCGGGTTAAATTCAGGCCGGCTAAGGCCGTTTTCATAACCTGCTCAAAACCCATCCGCCATGAAACCCAAAGGCATGCTCAGCCTGCAGCAACTCCAGGAAAAAGTTGCAAAGGAAGATATAGAAACCGTCATCGTGGCCTTCACCGACCACTATGGCCGACTGGTGGGTAAACGCTTCGACGCGGAATTTTTTGTGGAACGCGCCGCACAGCAGGGCACCCATGGCTGCGATTACCTGCTGACAACCGATATGGAGATGGAACCGGTGCCAGGCTATCAGCTCGCCAACTGGGAGCTGGGTTACGGCGATTTCCACCTCGTGCCTGACTATTCCTCCCTGCGGGAAGCCAGCTGGCTCAATGGCACCGCCCTGGTGCTTTGCGATGTCGTCAGCGAAAAAACGCACCGCTTCGTCGAAGAAGCGCCCAGGCCTATACTGCGGCGCCAACTGGAGCAGGCACAAGCCCTGGGATACGGCTGCTTCGCCGCTTCCGAGCTGGAATACTACCTCTTCGAGAACAGCTACAGGCAGGCTTTCGAACAACACTATCAGGGCCTAAAACCTACCGGTTGGTATCTCGAGGATTACCACATCCTGCAGGGCACCAGAGTAGAGCCTTTTACGGCGGCGGCGCGCCGCCACCTCAAGCACTCGGGCATACCCGTCGAGAACTCGAAAGGCGAGTGGGGGCTTGGCCAGCACGAACTGAACATCTGTTATGCGGAAGCCCTGGAGATGGCCGACCGCCATATCGTATTCAAACAATGCCTGAAAGAGATTGCCGACGCCATGGGCCTTTCCGTCACTTTTATGGCCAAGTTCGATACGGAACGGGCCGGCTCGAGCTGCCACATCCACATGAGCCTGTGGAAGGACGGGCAGAACGCCTTTGCCGGAAAACAGAAGCTGGGGCCGGTTGAAGGTTCCGATGTCTTCCGCTGGTTCCTGGGCGGCTGGATAGCCCATGCCCCTGATGTAATGCCTTTTTACGCCCCTACGGTCAACGCCTACAAACGTTATGTGGATGCCAGCTGGGCGCCCACCCGCCTGGCATGGAGCTACGACAACCGCACCGCCGGCTTCCGCGTAGTGGGCCAGGGTGAAAGCCTGCGCATCGAATGCCGTATACCGGGCGCCGACTGCAACCCCTACCTGGCCTTCGCCGCGGCCCTGGCGTCGGGCATCGATGGCATACGCAACAAAACAGAGCCGCCGGAATGCTTTACCGGCGACGTTTATGCTGCCCGCCACCTGCCCCGCGTGCCCTATACACTGGCCGAGGCTGTCGACAAATTTGAGCACAGCGCTTTCGCCAAAGCGGCCTTCGGCGAGCAGGTAGTGGCACATTACTCCCATTTCTTCCGCACCGAAATGGAAGCCTACAACCGCGCCGTTACTGACTGGGAGCGGAAACGGTATTTTGAACGGATCTAAAAATCAACCAAAACATGCGCTTAAAAGACAAAACAGCTTTGATCACCGGCGCCGGCAGCGGCATCGGCAGGGAAACCGCGCTGCTCTTCGCCAAAGAAGGCGCCCGGGTCGTAGCCACCGACATTAACGATGAAGGGGGCAAGGAAACAGTAGCAATGATCCGCGAAGCAGGGCAGGAAGCTGCCTATTTCCACGCCGACGTATCCAAAGCCGCTGATTGCGAGGCCATGGTGGCCTTTGCCGAAAGAACCTACGGCAAGCTGGATATCCTCTTCAACAACGCCGGCATCATGCACAACGACGACGGCGACGCCGTCTCCACCGAAGAGGCCATCTGGGACCTGACGATGAACATCAACGTAAAAGGGGTCTTCTTCGGCTGTAAATACGGCATACCGGCCCTGCGCCGCGCAGGTGGCGGTTCTATTATCAATACGGCATCCTTCGTGGCCCTGCTGGGCGCCGCTACGCCGCAGATCGCCTATACGGCCAGCAAAGGCGCCGTGCTGTCGATGACCCGCGAGCTGGCCATCATCCACGCCCGCGAGAACATCCGGGTGAATGCGTTATGCCCCGGGCCCCTGCGCACCGAGCTGCTGATGAAGTTCCTGAACACCGAGGAAAAGAAGCAGCGCCGGCTGGTGCACATCCCCATGGGCCGCTTTGGCGAAGCGCGGGAAATGGCCGCCGCCGTGCTCTACCTCGCCTCCGATGAATCCTCCTATGTGACCGGTTCCGAATTTATGGTGGATGGCGGCATTACCGCCGCTTATGTCACCCCGGAATAACACCCCTAACGCTATGACTCAATCCTTCCAGGTGATCAGCCCCGTCGACGGCTCCGTATACGCCGAGCGGCCCCTGGCCACCCACAAAGAAATGGAACAGGCCCTCGCCAGGGCCGAAAAGGCCCGCCTGGGCTGGAAAGCAACCCCCGTACAGGAAAGGGCCGCAATATGCCGCCGGGCAGTCCAGTACTTCCTGGATCATACCGCCGAGATCGCCGAAGAGCTGAGCTGGCAGATGGGCCGCCCCATCCGCTACAGCCCGATGGAGATCACACGTGGTTTTCGGGAACGGGCGCACTACATGATCGATATAGCCGAAACTTCCCTGGCCGATATCCCCGTGGAACCCCTGTCCGGGTTCCGGCGTTTCATCCGCCGCGAGCCACTGGGCACAGTTCTGGTGCTGGCGCCCTGGAATTACCCCTATCTCACCTCCGTCAATGCTGTCATCCCGGCCATCATGGCAGGTAATACCGTCATCCTGAAACACGCTCAGCAGACGCCGCTTTGCGCCGAGCGCTATGCCGCCGCTTTTGCATACGCAGGCCTTCCGGAAGGCGTCTTCCAATACCTGCACCTGACACACGAACAGGTGGCAGGCATGGTCGGCGATACCCGCATCGCACACGTGGCCTTTACAGGTTCGGTGAGCGGCGGGCATGCCATTCAGCAGGCCGCGTCACGGCGATTTATAGCTGCAGGGCTGGAGCTGGGTGGCAAAGACCCCGCCTATGTCCGCGCCGACGCCCGCCTGGATCACGCCATCGAAAACCTGGTGGACGGCGCCTTTTTCAACTCCGGCCAGTCGTGCTGTGGCATCGAACGCATTTACGTGCACGAAAGCCTTTTTACGCCCTTTGTAGAAGGCTTTGTCGAGCTCACCAAACAATACGTGCTGGGCAACCCGCTGCTACCCGAAACCACCCTCGGCCCCATGGTGCGGGCCACCGCCGCCGCTTTCGCCCAGGCCCAGGTTATGGAAGCGCTGGAAAAAGGGGCGAAAGCCCTGATCAGCCCCGCCCATTTTCCCGCACATAGGGAAGGTACACCCTACATGGCGCCGCAGGTGCTCGTTGGCGTTAGCCACTCCATGCAGGCCATGATGGAAGAGAGCTTCGCGCCCGTGGTAGGTATCATGCCGGTAAAAGACGATACCGAGGCCATTCGACTGATGAACGACAGCCCCTACGGCCTGACCGCTTCGGTTTGGTCGGCAGATGCCGGCCAGGCCCTCACCATCGGCGATCAGCTGGAAACGGGCACCTGCTATCTCAACCGCTGCGATTACCTCGACCCGGCGCTGGCATGGACGGGCGTCAAGGATTCCGGCCGGGGTTGCACGCTTTCATCGCTGGGTTATGAAGCTCTGACACGGCCTAAATCGTTTCATTTTAAGCTCGTGGACTAGCCTTTAATAGTGTGGAGGCCGCTTTTGGAGATAAAAGTGGCCTCCAAACAAGTTCTAAACACCAAATAAACTATGAAGATCGGCCTTTTGGAATGCGACCATGTTACCCCCGCCTTTCGCCATATTGCCGGCGATTACAGCGATATGTTCCAGGCCCTGCTGCCGGCCCTGGCCATTGAGCCGTACGATGTGTGCAACGGCCATTTCCCCGAATCGGTGCAGGCCTGTGACGCATTCATTTGTACCGGCTCCAGACATTCGGTATACGACGACATCGGCTGGATACACCAACTGAAGGCCTTTTTTCGGCAAATGCGCGAGGCGAGAACGCCCTTCGTCGGGCTTTGTTTCGGGCATCAGATGATGGCGGAAGCGTTAGGTGGCAGCGTGGCCAAAGCAGAAGTAGGCTGGTGCGTAGGGGTGCACGACTTTTCGGTATCGGAAACAGCGGGATGGATGCAGCCCCAACAGCCCGCTTATAAATTGCTGATGCTCTGCCAGGATCAGGTAGTGGCCCTGCCGCCGGACAGCCGGCTGCTGGCCAGCGCCGCCGATTGCCCGGTGGGCATGTATCAGATAGGCGATCACATGCTGGGTATACAAGCTCACCCGGAGTTCTCCAAAGCCTACGTCGAAGCCGTGATCCGCAACAGAATACAACGCATCGGCGAAGAAAAGGCCCGGGTAGCCATAGCCAGCCTGGAACAGCCCCTGGACACGGAAACGATAGTGCAGTGGATACTCCAGTTTCTTAAGCAGCAAGTTTAATGCAGCGTCCTGCTCTAACGTATCACCGACACATCACCCTCGAACAGCAGCGTCTCCCCATCCAGGTATTCCACCACGGCATAATAAGCATATACGCCGATCTGCGCCGGTTCGCCTTTGAACATCCCATCCCATCCCAGGCCAGGGTCGTTGGGCTGGAAGTTGTCGTTCTCAAATACCAGCCCCCCCCATCGGTTGAATACCTTCAGCTCCTGAACGAGGCGCACACCAGGCCCTGCATACACGGTAAAACTGTCATTTCTGCCATCAGCATTGGGTGAGAAGGCATTGGGAATATACACCTGCCGCGCTTTGACAACGATCACCGCCACCTCATCCTGGGCCGTACAGCCACTCTCATCGGTAATGGTTATCGTGTAAGTCGTGGTTTTCACCGGGTTGGCCACAGGGTTGGGGCAATCGATACAGCTCAGGGAATCGGGCGGCTCCCAGGCGAAGATGACAGGCGAGGTATTGGGTACCGCCCGCAGGCTGGTAGAGTACCCCAGCTTGATCTGTACATCAGGGCCGGCGTCTACCAGCAACTCTGCTGGCTGGGTAATGGTAGCATCTACCGTTGCTGTGCAACCGTTGGCATCCATGATGGTGAGCACGTAATCACCGGCGGGCAGGCTCTGGAAATCGGGCTCCAGCTGAAAAGATTGCCCGTCGGCACTGTACATATACGGCGGCACACCGCCACTACCTGCCACGCTGATCGAACCGGTCGTATCTCCGAAACACAACACATTGACGACGTCGACGAGGCTGATAAACACCGGCGCAGGTTGCACGAGGCTGGTGTCGCCCGAAATGACGCAGCCATTGGCATCGGTAACGGTAACGAAGTATTGCCCTTCTCCCAGGCCGTCAAGCGTAGCCGTATTCTGCCCGCCGGCCCAGCTATACATGTAGCCGCCGACACCACCGGTAGGGGCGGCCGTCAGCACGCCATCTGTCTCGCCAAAACAACTGATGCCCTGTGCATCAAAGGCCAGCTCCAGCAGCGGAGGGTCTTCAAGGGAGAAGGTAAAATTGCCCACGCAAAGGTTGGCGTCCTGAACGTCTACGTTGTATACGCCGGCCGGCAGGTTGTTGAGGCTGTTGGCGCTCACAAAACCGTTGCCGTCGTTGAAGTCGAACAGATAGGGCTGCAGGCCGTTGGCGATCACCAGGGTGATAGACCCATCGGAAAAGCCGGTACAGGAAGGGCCGACTGCTGCAACCACATTGGGGTCCAGCACTAATTCCAGTTCCCGCACGGCGATCACCAGATCGAGGCTGCAATTGTTAGCATCCCTGATCGTAACGGGATAATCACCTACCGGAAGGTTGGATATCGAATTACTGGGGCCAAAGGGGCCGCCCTGCCAGCTAAACTGATACGGAGGGCTGGCGCCGGCCACGTTCAGCGTTATCGAGCCATCCATGCCGCCATTGCAGGTGGGCATGCCAATGAGGGTGTCGATCTGATAGGGAGGCGGCCCGCCTACTGTAAATTCGGCAGTCGTACTACAGGTCGCCGCATCCGTAATGGTTACCTGATAAGCACCCGTTTCCAGGCCGCTGATATCTTCCGTGGCCTGGCCGCTGCTCCAGTTGAAGGTATAGGGCCCGTATCCGCTTACAGCACTGAGATCGATGGCGCCGGTCGAGGTGCTGGGGCAGCTCACATCCGTAATGTCCCCATCGACGGTGAAGTGATCCGCACAGCAACGCACGTATATGGTACCTACTTTCGTGACGATGCAACCGTCTTCGGTGGCCACGCGCAGGACGATAGATTTCAGGCCGGGCCGGTTGTAGGTGACATTGTGCGGCCCGACGCCGGATGTGGAAGTGGGGCTGGCATTCTGGCCGAAGGTCCATTCCCAGCTGACAATACCGCCGGAGAAAGAGCTGCCATCCGTAAAGGTAATGGCCTCGCCTATACAAACCGTATCGGCGCTGGTGCTGAAGTCGGCAGTGGGGCCCAGGAAGGTGCCGGTGCCGCCGAACTCGATGGAAAAACCGGCGCCCGACTGGCTGAAGTTATTGATCACGAGAGCGTAACTTTTCCCGGCTTCCATATTGACCGCCTGAGCATAGTTGTTATCGCCCGTCTGGCAGCCGCAGGTCTCCCCAACGTCGGGGTCGTTCAGGCTAAGGCCGGTAGCGCCGGTGCAGGGGAACCATTCTGAAAAGGGCGAACCGACGTTTTCCCCCGAGGCCATACAGCGCAGGTCGAATTTACCTGAACAGTCGTCTATCCCATTGGGCAATTCGTACAGGACGAAGTCGAGGTCGTCGGCGGGGTTGAGCGGAGTGAGGGTAAAAGTGAGGGAGCCCGCCTGGTCGCAGGTCCATTTGTACCAGGTGGACGACGACTCCGTCAGGGGGCAGGTCAGCGAAGCGCAGCTGACGTCACCTATCTCGTTGGGGTTGTTTCCCACACCACTGACGAACTGCACGGTGAAGGGGTCTTTATTACACAGGATCACGCCGGTACTACAGTCGCTGGACGGGTCGGGAATGGCATTGTAGTTGTTGACGCACAACTGAAAAGTACCCATCTGCCCGCTCCTGGCGCTCACCTGAATGTAGTAGGTTTGGCCGATCTCCAGCTGGCTTTCCATCAGCTGGATGGCATTGTCGTTGAAGGCGTCAGAGGCACAGGCCTCCTGGACGAGGTTGCCGCAATCACCCAGGTATAGCGCAAACTGAGGGTCGTTGAGCGTCCCCCCCGCATTAAAAGGGATGTCGCCTGTAACGCTGATGGTCACATCCGTAGCCTGAGCGACGAAGGAAAACCACACGTCGTTATTGGCCTGATTGTTGGGAAAACAGCTGGGCGACTGGCCGGAGTCTGTGGCGTCGTTATTGTTATAAGCCCCCGCATTGGAGCACCAGCTCGACACATCACTTAGCATAATGGCATTGGCACAGTCGTCATTGGCCGGTTGTGCCAGGGCTGCCGTAAACGGCCATGCCAAAACGGCCAGAAAAATGAAACAGCGCGTAGCCAGGGGCCATGAGCCCGGCTTAAGAAGTATTGTATGCAATTTTTCCATAGCTAAACATTCAGCACGTATACAAATAACCCGGCCTCACCGGATCAGAGAAATATCCCCGCTTAGAAAGAAGCGCTGGCCATCGATAAATTCGACTTCAAAAACATAAGTATAAACGCCCGGCGGCGCAAGTTCGTCACCTGCGCGGCCATCCCAAGCAACAACGGGATTATCAACCGACAAATTTTGTTGTTCGTACGACAACCCGCCCCATCTATTATAGACCTTCAGCGATAGTATACCGCGCATGCCCGGGCCGCCGTAGGCTGTAAAGACGTCATTTCGGCCATCATCGTTGGGTGAAAAGGCATTGGGGATATAAACGGGCCGGTCGTCGCTGATGGCCACCTCTACGGAATCTCTTGCCGTACAACCGCTGCTGTCTTTTACTTCTACCACATACACCGTGTTGCGCAGGGGCAGCGTGGTAGGCGAAGGGCAGTCCGCGCAGTCCAGCCCTGCTGCAGGGGCCCACTCAAAGCTGACGTCAGGGTTGTTGGGAATAGCCCGCAACCGGGCCTCGTATCCCAGAATGACCACCTGCCGCTCGCCTGCATCCACCTGCAGAGGCGGCGGCTCGGCGATGGCAGTAGCCAGGCTCGTCCGGCACCCCCTGCTATCTTCCACAACGGCCTCGTAACTGCCCGCCGGAAGGCTGGTAAAAATGGCCCCGGGCTGAAAATTCGTTCCGTCAAGGCTGAAGCTATAGGGAAGGGCGCCGCCTGAAGCTTCGAGCGTAATACTTCCGGTAGCTTCGCCATGGCAAATGACGTTTTCGATCTTGCCTGCTACGAGGCCTACAGGATCGGGCTGGCCCAGCACATAACTTTGCGACAGACTGCAGCCGCTGGCATCGGTGATCGTAACGGTGTATTCGCCGGCAGCTAAGCCGTCAATGCTCCCCCCGGTGCTGCCTGTGCTCCAGCGGAAAGCATAACTCCCCGTCCCCCCTTCAGGCATGGCGGAAAGCACCCCATCAGCTTCTCCGAAGCAGGAAATGGGCATTTCCTCAAGTCCGAGCGTTAGTTCCGCCGGGTCCGCCACCTCAAATGAAAAGTTACCCTGGCAAAGGTTGGCGTCTAAGACATCTACCTGATACTGGCCCGCCCCCAGCCCCGACAGGCTGTTGGCGCCCACAAAGCCGTTGCCGTCGTGGAAATCGTACTGATACGGCGGCAGGCCATTGGAAATGGTGAGCTGAATGGATGCGTTGGCATCTCCGTTACAAACAGGAGGGAAAACGGCATCGACCGTAGGGTCCAGCTCCAGCTCCAGTTCCTGAAGAGGGATCTCAAAAGACACTTCGCAACCGTTGGCATCGCGCAGCATGATATCGTATATGCCCACTTGCAGGCCCGCCATGCTGTTGTCAGGGATAAAGGGGCCGCCCTGCCAGCTGAAAGCATAAGGCTGTGTGCCCCCGCTCACATCAAACGTGATGACGCCGTCCATACCACCGTTACAGGTAGGCATCACCGTAGTGGTATCGAAGCTGAAAGCCGGAGGCTCGGTAATGGTAAAGGCCATCGTCGTATCACAGCCGGCAGCATCGCTGATGGTCACGGAATAATCGCCGGGAGCGAGGTTGCTGATGCCCGGGCCCGCCCCGCTGTTGCTCCATTCGAAAGTATACGGCCCGTTAGGGTTCGACACAGACAGGCTGATGCTGCCGTTGGCGGCGCCGGGGCAATCGGCCTGGCTGATATCGGCAATGGCCTGATACTGGCCGTCGCAGCAGATGATCTCTACTGTTTCCACCACGGAGACGACACAGCCGTTGGCAGTCGTCAGCCGGAGCAACACCGGTTTCACACCAGGTGAATTGTAGGACACCTGATGGGGCCCCGCCGTAAAGGCATTGGCAGGGGTAGCGCCGGGGCCAAACTCCCATTCCCAGCCTACAATGGCGCCTAGAGGGAAACTGGTCGCATCAAAAAAGGTGACGGGCTCGTTGATACAGCCCGGCTCCGTCATGTTATGCCCGATCATGGCCTGCGGGCCGGCAAATTCACCGGTACCGCCAAACTCGATCTCAAAACCGATCTGAGTTGTGGAAAAATTGTTGACCATCAGGCCATAGGTTTTGCCGGTTTCCATTTGCAGCGCCGACAGGAAATTGTCCTGCGTGGGCAACAGGCAATTGGGCGGCTCCGACACGTCGGTGGAAGAGAGGTTGAGCCCGGTAGGGCCCTGGCAGGAAGAAGCCATACAGCGCAGCGGTATCTTTCCGGTGCAATCGCCGGGGCCGTTGGGAAATTCATAAACGACGAAATCCAGGTCGTCCGGAGCGTTGATCGGGGTAAGGGTGAACGTCAGGGGCCCGTCGTTGCCTGCCGTCCAGACAAACCAGGTGGAATAGGATTCGACATTGACGCCGAAGCCGTTCAGGCAATCGGCATCATTGGCCTCGGTGGGGTCGTTGCCCGGGCCGAGCACCTGCTGGACGACGAAGGGGTCCTTGTTACAAAGGATAGCGGCTTCCGGGCAGTCGGAAGAAGGCTCCACGGGAGCGTTATAGGTGTTGATACATAGCTGGAAATTGCCGGTGCCGCCGTTCTTTCCCTGCACCCGGATATAGTGGATAACACCCAGCGACAGGCCGCTGAACGTCAATTCGTTGGCATTGCCAAATGCGGGGGCCGGTTCACAGGCTACGAGCTGGAGCGCGCCGCAGGCCCCTTCATAAAGAGCGATCTCCGGCAGTTGCAGGCCCGCCCCCCCCGCACCGGAGCTTCCAATGATGGTGATCGTAACATCGGTGGCCAGCGGAATAAAGGAGAACCATGCATCTAAAAAGGCGCCCGACAGGCACCCGCCCGGAAGGCCAGGCGAGGAAGTAGCGCCTACTGTGGTGAATGCCCCAAGGCCTGAACACCAGTCCGTTGCGTCGGGTAAAAAAGTAGAGCTGTCGCAATCGTCGTTCGCCGGCTGGGCCAGGGCTGCGCTAAGCGTGAAGAGCAGTACCCACAAAGCCAGGGTAGGTTTCCATAACATATTGGTTCGCCTTTTTGCCTGTTCGAGGAATAATCAGGTTGATACCAGTTGCCAATCGGAGTTAGCATTACCTTACACTCGGGCAAAAACCAGGTGCCAGGCCGCATATTTTGGTGTTCAAATAGGGCAGAGGGCCGTTAAAAAAATTCCTACTTTTGCAGTAGGTAACACTCAAAAAACAAGTTCGACGATTTTGAGATGTAGCGCAGTCTGGAAGCTCTGGAAACGCCTGAAGACAAGATACATCTCAAAATCTCCAAAAGAGAACTTAATTTTTTGAACACTACTTAAGAGGAAAGTTAACCTTCTTTAAGAAAAAATCAGCCAACTCTCTGTAAAATAGAGCGGCAATGTACTCTTTTTAACAAATATTTTCTGGCGCCCGTTGCCCGGATTGCATACCAAACAGGCAAAACAGCCGGCAAAATCGCCATACAAGAGAACAGGCCGCCGTGCTCAGTCCCGATTTATATGAAAAAGCACCTTCCCAACGCCATCACTTTGCTCAACCTGTTCCTGGGTTGCTGTGCTGCCGGCAGTGTATTCTATGGCCAGTTTTTACAGGCCTTCTGGTTCCTCTTCGCCGCCGTGCTGGCTGATTATGGCGACGGGCTCGTGGCCCGCCTGCTGGGCGTACATTCCGAACTGGGCAAGGAGCTGGACTCCCTGGCAGATGTCATTTCTTTCGGGTTTGTTCCCGGCGCCATCTACTACAAGCTGCTTACCATCGGCCTGGGGCTACAGGGCGCCGAAGGGTTACAGTTCGCCGCTCTGCCGGGCTTCCTGCTGTCGGTTTTTTCAGGCCTCCGCCTGGCCAAGTTCAACCTCGACAAACGGCAGGCCGATGGCTTCCTGGGGCTGCCAACGCCTTCCAGCACGATGTTCACCGCCGGCCTCATGCTGATCTATCACTGCGATTCCTTCGGGCTGGGCGCCTGGGTGGCCAACCCTGTCTTCCTCTATCTGTGCATAGGCGGTTTGTCGTTCATGCTCCTGTCCGAGATCCCTATGTTCAACTTCAAATTCAAATCGTTCGGATGGGCGGGAAATGAGATAAAATATATCTTTGCGGCAATAGCGGTGGCGGCCCTGCTGCTGGCCCGCGAAGCCGCTTTCTCTATCGTAGTGTTGTTGTACATCCTGTTTTCCATCTTCAGGCAACTGGCTAAAAAAGGCGAGACCGTATGAAATTTACTGCCGAAATCGATATCATGCCCCATCGGGAATTGCTCGACCCTCAGGGAAAAACCGTTGCCAACAGCATGAAGAACATCGATATTCCGGGGGTGGAAGATGTGCGCATCGGCAAGCACATTACCATGTTGCTGGAAGCCGGATCGGAGCAGGACGCCCGTGAAAAGGTGGAAACGGCCTGCAAAAAGCTGCTCGCCAACCCCGTTATCGAAGCCTATGCCTTTAAGGTAGCGCCCGCAGCAGAATAAAGCTCATTGCATACCTGGTGTGCCCGGTACTCATTCGACCATCGCTCCATCTTTTGTGCTTATGTTATACCTCATCCCTACTCCTATCGGCAACCTGGAAGACATCACGCTCCGGGCGCTGCGCATCCTGAAGGAAGTCGGCCTTATCCTGGCCGAAGATACCCGGACCTCCAAAAAACTGCTGGCCCATTACGAGATCGATACCCCTCTGCGTTCGTACCATGCCCATAATGAACACGCCGTCACCGCATCCCTGGCCAGCCAGATGGAAGCCGGCGCCACCATAGCCCTCATCTCCGATGCCGGCACGCCGGGCATCTCCGACCCAGGCTTCCTGCTGGCCCGCGAATGCGTACGGCGCGGCATCCGCGTGGAATGCCTGCCCGGCCCGACGGCCTTCGTGCCCGCCCTGGCCGCTTCGGGCCTGCCCTGCGACAAATTCCACTTCGAAGGGTTCCTGCCCCATAAAAAGGGGCGCGCCACACGGATCGAATACCTGGCCGCGCTGCCCTATACTTTCGTGCTCTACGAATCGCCGCACCGCTTGCTGAAATGCCTGAACCAGCTGGCCGAAGCCTGCGGCCCGGAACGCCAGGCCTGCGTCGCCCGCGAACTGACCAAAATACACGAAGAGCTGCGCACCGATACGCTCGAAGCGCTCATCACCTACTACAGCGACCCGGCCAGGGTGAAGGGCGAGATCGTTGTAGTGGTGGAAGGCAAAAAGTAGAATAATTCCTATTTTTGCACCTTTATGCGCTTCCAGCCTGCACTACATCGCAAAATCGTCGAACTTGTTTTTTGATTATTACTAAACGCCGCCGCCGCAACATGGCAGAGCACATCGATATCGTCCCATACAAGCCCGAATGGGTGGGCCTTTTTGATCAGGAGCGGCAATGCCTGGAACATTGCCTGCTGCACCTGTCGCCCGTAGTGGAGCATATCGGTAGTACTGCCGTGAAAGGGTTGGGAGCCAAACCCGTCATCGATATCATGGCCGGCCTGCGAAACGAAGCACAATTGGAGCAGGTTGTAAAGCCTCTGCTGGAAGCCGGCTACTGTTATTACCCGTGTTATGGGCCGGCAATGCCCGATAGGCGCCTGTTCGCCAGGCTTCAGGCGCTCCAGCAGGCCGTGTTCGATACGAAAGATAAAGTACCGAGCCGGCAACAGCACCCGGCAACCCATTACCTGCATGTAGCCCTGTTAGATTCCCCCTTCTGGTCAAGCCGCATCGCCTTCCGCGATTATCTGCGCAGCCACCCTATAGCGCGGGATTCCTACTACCGTATGAAGGTGAAGATGGCCGATCAAAAATGGGAAAGCACCAGCGACTATAAACTGGCAAAAACGGCTTTCATCCGCAGCATAGAATGGCTGATGGCCCTGGAGGGCAGTTCATCTGTCAACGCCGGAAAGGATTAACCCTATGGCACAAGCTCTTAGCGTTCACCAAACACACATCACGTAAGAAACATGAAACACCTCATCGTCGGCCTGGGTAATATCGGAGCAGAGTATGAGCATACCCGCCACAATATCGGTTTTGACGTTGTGGAAACACTGGCCAGGGAATTCGACGCAGCATGGAAAACCGAACAACTGGGCAGCCTGGCCAGCTTCCGCCATAAAGGCCGCATTTTTGTGCTGCTCAAACCCTCCACCTATATGAACCGCAGCGGCAAGGCCGTGCGGTACTGGCTTCAGCAGGAGAAGATCGAAAAAAATAACCTGCTCGTCATCCTCGACGACCTCAACCTGCCCTTTGGCAAGCTGCGCCTGCGCGGCAAGGGTAGCGACGGCGGCCACAACGGGCTGAAAGATATCGATCAGTTTATCGGCGGCAACGACTATGCCCGCCTGCGCCTCGGCATCGGCAGGGAGTTTTCCCAGGGGCGCCAGGTCGATTACGTGCTGGGGGAATGGAACGGCGAAGAGGAAAAACTGTTGCCGGAGCTGCTCCAGAAAGCCGCCGACGCCGCCAAAGCAGTCGGGACGATAGGCCTGCAGCATGCCATGAACCAATTCAATAACTGACGCTTAGCGTGTTCAAAGATTTTTTCTATCTTTCTCTCAAAGACAAAAACAATGAAAAAAACTAGGCGTACATTCCTCCGCGAGTCCGGCCTCATGGCAGCCGGGCTGGCCGTTTACGGCCTTTCCGCCTGCGGGAACAGCGGGCAGCAATCTTCAGCTGAATCAGATGACACGAAAATGCTCGACACCTCCTCTGAGCTTTTCTTCAAGATCTCACTGGCCCAGTGGTCTCTGCACAAATCCCTTTTCGACGGCAAAATGGACAACCTCGATTTCGCCATCAAAGCGAAAAAGGACTTCGGTATAGAAGCCGTTGAGTATGTCAACCAGTTCTTTAAAGACAAGGCCAAAGACCAGGCCTATCTGGCCGAAATGAAAAAGCGGGCCGATGACAACGGTGTGCGCAGCGTGCTTATCATGATCGACGGTGAAGGATCACTCGGGAGCCTGGATAAGAAGGCCCGCGAAGAAGCCGTTTACAACCACTACAAATGGCTGGATGCCGCCAAATTCCTGGGCTGCCACTCCATCAGGGTGAATGCCGCCGGCGAAGGCAAGGCCGACGACGTGGCCCAGGCCGCTGCCCATAGCCTGACTGAGCTCGGCGATTACGCCGAACAACTGGGCATGAACGTGATCGTCGAAAACCACGGCGGGTTTTCCTCCAACGGACAGTGGCTGTCCTTCATCATGAATGCCGTAAACAAAAGCAACGTCGGCACCCTGCCCGATTTCGGCAACTTCTGTATCACCCGCACCCAGGACGGGAACTGCGCCGAATCGTATGACCGCTATCAGGGCATCTCGGAACTGATGCCCTTCGCTAAAGGCGTCAGTGCCAAATCCTATGACTTCAATGAGGACGGCTCGGAAACGCAAATGGATTACTGGCGCATCCTTAAGATCGTCAGAGAGGCCGGCTATACCGGCCATATCGGCATCGAATACGAAGGCACACGCCTGAGCGAAGAGGACGGGATACGCGCGACCAAGGCCCTGCTCATCAGAGAAGGAGCGAAGCTGACCTGACACCCCCGTTTAACTCACTCTTGCTGGTTGTTGATCGCCTGGCCCTTTCCAGCAAGCGATCAACAATCAGCATTCACAACCGCTTCACCCGGATGATGCGCACCGGGCAATTGCGGGCAGAACGTTCCAGCTTTTCACTTTCCGGCTCGGGCAGGTTTTTAATGTAATAATCGCCCCTCTTTTCGCTTTTCCGCAAAAAGCTCTTGCCATCGCGCCGCGACATGGCCCAATGCTCCGGCGCCGCCTCTACACAGGCATAGCAGCCGATGCACTTATTCCGCTGAAATGCGACCTGGATCATATTCTATTTTGTAAAGCTTATCAGAAGGGCGGACCTTTTCGGCAACCGGCATGGAAAAATGTACGCCGCGGCGGCCGACCGACCCCACCGCCTGCCCCTCCAGCTGAAGGCTGTTTACCTTCGTTCGCAGCAGGCCCGTCGTGGGGCCGGTGATCAATATCTCATCGCCGACCTTAAGGCTGCCGCTTTGCAGGACGAACTCGCCGACACCAATATTGCCGAAGTATTTGACGCCGATACCGATGAGCACCTTGCGCTCGGCGGCTTTGGATCCCGGCGCATCCGTCCATTCGCCCATTTTCTGGCCCAGGTAATAGCCATCCCAAAAACCACGGTTATAAACGCGGGACAGGCGATCCAGCCAACCGGCCACCTTGCCAGGCCCATAGCTGCCGTCGGCAAGGGCCTGCAGGGCCTCTCTGTAGCAGGCCGTAGTTTCGTAGACGTAATCGGGCCCTTTGCTGCGCCCTTCTATCTTGAGAATGCTCACCCCCGTCTCCGCAAGTTTATCCAGAAAGCCGATCGTAGACAGGTCTTTGGGCGACATGATGTATTCATTGTCGATGAGCAACTCGTTCCCTTCGTCGTCCTTTACCGTATAGGTGCGGCGACAGTTCTGCTTGCAGGCGCCGCGGTTGGCCGATGCATTGTGGGTATGCAGGCTGAGGTAACACTTGCCGGAAACGGCCATGCACAGGGCGCCGTGGGCAAATACCTCGACGCGTACGAGCTGCCCCGACGGGCCCAGTATCTGCTTCGATTCTATCTGCCGGCAGATGTCGGCAACCTGGCTGAGGGAGAGCTCGCGGGAAAGCACCACTGCCTCCGTATACGGCGCGTAAAATTGTACCGCTTCCAGGTTGGTGATGTTCACCTGCGTGGAAAGGTGGACGGGAATGCCCAACTGCCGGGCGTAAAGCATAGCGGCCGGGTCCATGGCGATCACGGCGTCGATGCCCGCTTCGCGGGCGGCGTCGAGCAGGCGCCGCATCAGCTGAAGGTCGTGCCCGTAAAGGATGGTGTTGAGGGCAAGGTAAGTACGAACCCCTTTCTGCCGGCAAATATCCTGGATCTCCGGCAGGCCGGCAATCGAGAAATTGTTGGCCGAACGCGCACGCATATTGAGCTGCTCTACGCCGAAATACACCGAATCTGCTCCTGCCTGCAGCGCTGCCCGCAGCGACTCGAAAGAGCCGGCGGGCGCCAGTAGTTCTATGGGCCTCATGCCGATTACCGTTTTTTGAGCTGCAAAATTGCAGTTTCGGGACGGCTAACCCAATGATATTTGTCAGGCTTACATGGAGCGGCCTGCTTTTTATGCGCTTTGGAATCGAAGATGGCCGTATATTTGTATCTTTCTTTACAATGAAGTACGACGCCCACCATGGCGAATTATAAAAAGTTGTTTGCTGCTTGCTCTATCCACCCAGTCCGGAGGCCTTGCTTTGCAGGTATCATCTGCCTGGCCTTTATCCTGGCCGGTGGCGCCCTGCTGTCGGGGTGTAAAAACGATATGGAAGACATTTCCGAGCTCGTATCCAAATTCGACACCCAGGCGGAAACCGCCAAAAACGTGGAGATCCTGTACAGCGATTCCGCACAGGTGCGCGTGCGGGTCACCGGGCCGACGATGTTGTACTACCTCGACCGCCAGGAGCCCCGCCAGGAGTTTCCGGATGGCGTCCACGTCGAATTTTTCGGCCCGGCAGGCAGCATCACCAGTGAACTCACCGCACGCTACGGCATACGAATGGAAAGGCAAAACCAGGTGGTGGTGCGCGACAGCGTCGTCTGGCATAGCGTCGAAGGCGAAAAACTGGAATCCGAGGAACTGATCTGGGATGAGCGCAGCCGCAAAGTTTACACCCAAAAATTCGTCGTCGTCACACGGCCCGGCGAGATCATCTACGGCCACGGTTTCGAAGCCGACCAGGACTTCAGCTACTCCCGCATCAACGCGATCGAGGGGCGGCTTAAAACCGACAGGCTGGATAAGGAATTAGAATAAGACATGCTTATTGCTTTTATCATACTGGCACTGGTGCTTTCCGCCCTCTTTTCAGGTACCGAGATCGCTTTTATCTCGGCCAACAAGCTGCGCGTGGAGCTGAAAAAGAAAAAAGGGGCTGCCCGCGGCCGCATCCTGGCCCGGTTCTACGACGACCCTGCCGGCTTCCTGAGCACGATGCTGGTAGGCAACAACATCGCCCTGGTCATCTTCACCACCCTGCTGACCAAACTCATCGAGCCCTATCTGTTGCAGGCCCCCGCCATGGAACACCCGCTGGCCTTGCTGCTCACCGAGACCATCATCGCGACCATTATCGTGCTGATATTCGGAGAGTTCCTGCCCAAAACGCTCTTCCGGCTGTATGCCGATGAGATCCTCTATTTTCTGGCCTACCCCATCAAATTTCTGGAATGGCTGCTGCTGCCCCCCGCCTGGGCCATGACCAGCCTGTCGAACGGGCTGCTCAAACTCATGCGCACGCCAACCCAGGAGACGGACAACGCATTTACCCGCCTCGACCTCGAAAACTTCATCTACGATACCCGCCTCGACCCACAGGAAGAACTCGTCGACAAGGAACTCTTCGGCAAAGCGCTCAACCTTCGCGATATCCGCGTGCGCGACTGTATGGTGCCCCGGCCCGAGATCGAGAACATCGACGTCAATGCCACCCTGGAAGGCCTTGAACAACTTTTCAAAGAGACCAAGCTGTCGCGTATCATCATTACCAAAGACGATATCGACAATGTGCTGGGCTACGTCCACCACCAACAATTGCTCACCCACCCGCGCACGATCGCTGAACTCATCATCGAAGCCCCCTTTATCCCGGAAGTCATGCGCGTAGCCGACCTGCTCAACAATTTTATCCGGGAACGGATCAACATCGCCGTTGTGGTGGATGAATTCGGCGGCGTGTCCGGCATCATTACCCTCGAAGACATCCTGGAAGAGATATTCGGCGAGATCGAGGACGAGCACGACCAGGAGGAATACGTTGAGGCCATTGTCATCCCAGGCCTGGAATACATCTTCTCCGGCCGCCTGGAGATCGATTACCTCAACGAGAAATACAACCTCAAACTACCGGAGGGCGACTACCACACCCTTTCTGGTTACCTGATCATGACCACCGCCGCCATCCCCGAGCAAGGCGCTACGCTCACCCTCAACGAATATCAGTTCGTGCTGGAACTGGTGAGCGACACGAAGATCGAAACAGTCCGCATGCTGAAACTGGAGGAACCGGGAAACGCCTGATACCGCCTACCGCTCCGGAGAGGGATGGAGGCTCCGCCACTATGCCTTTTTTGTCCACAGGTGCCCGTGGCCTACGGGTGCGCCGCCACCCACACCTCTCCATCTTCGAAAATTTCCTTTTTCCAGATGGGAACGCTTTGTTTCAGGGTGTCGATAGCATATTGGCAGGCTTCGAAAGAGGCCTGGCGGTGCGGGGCCGACACGGCGATGATGACGGCGGTCTCGCCCGGGCCTAACACGCCAATGCGGTGGTGGAAGGATACCCTTTCCACCGGCCAGCGCTGCTTCAGTTGCTCGGCGATCTTGCGCATTTCAGCAATCGCCATAGGCTCATAGGCTTCGAACTCCAGGCGTATCACCGGCCGCCCTTGTGTCTGGTTACGCACGGTGCCAATGAAAACGTTGACCCCGCCACAGGCAGGGCCCGATACGAAGCCGATGCAGGCCTGAGGCTGCAGCGGGATGGAAAGCAGTTGTATATCCGTCATGGCATTCTATACTTCATGTAAAAGGAACAAACAGCGCGAAAGGAGGTTGATGGGCTACCGCAAAAGGTTTCGCTGCTGGGGTTTGCCCCGCATCGTATTTTTTGCGAGCTTGGGGAATAATAAAAGTTAGCATACGATGACAGACGACTGCATTTTTTGTAAGATCATCGAGGGGAGTATTCCTGCGGTTACCGTTTACGAAGATGATAAGGTGATCGCCTTCATGGACATCATGCCGATCAACCCCGGGCACGTGCTGGCCGTCCCCAAAGCTCATTTCCGGGAGTTGAATGAAATGGATGAAGAAACGGGGGCCCACCTTTTCAGGGTGGGTATGCGGATCGACCGCGCCCTGCGCCGTTCAGGCCTAAGAGTTGAAGGCACCAACCTGCTGCAGAACAACGGGCGGGCAGCATTCCAGGAAGTACCCCATGTACACCTGCACATCATTCCCCGTTATGAGGGGGATGGCATGAAAGTACGCTTCGGACAGGAAAAGGCGGCGCCCGAACAACTCCGGGAATGGGCGGGCCTGATCAAAAGTAAGATGGAAAGATGAGGCAGATCGCTATCTCCGATATTCACGGTTGCCTCAAAACCTTCGATGCGTTGCTGGATATGATCGGCCTTACCGCATCGGATGAGCTCTACCTGTTGGGCGATTATATCGACCGGGGGCCCAACAGCAAGGGCGTGATAGACCAGATCTGGGCACTGCAGGCAGGCGGTTATCAGGTGTTTTGCCTGCGTGGCAACCACGAAGAGCTGTTGCTCAACGCTACAAATGGCAGGCCGTCAGCCCAGGCTATGTGGCTGAACAACGGTGGCGACAGCACCATGCAAAGTTTCGGCCTGGGCCCGGAAGACCCCCCCGGGGACATCCCGGGCAATTACCTGGATTTCCTGGGAGGCCTCCCGTATTACTACGAACCGGAAGGCTACTTCCTCGTCCACGCAGGGCTGGATTTTCGGCTCCCCGACCCATTGGAAGGCCTTGCCGCCATGCTCTGGATAAGGGATTGGTACAGCAGCCTGGACAAGGACTGGCTCCGTGGGCGGGTGATCGTACACGGCCATACCCCGCTTTACCGGCCGCTGATCCAAAATCAGCTGAACCATCTTAGCGAGTTTCCTGTCATAGATATCGACGCCGGTTGTGTATACAGCCTCATGTACCTAAATAACATGTGCGCTTTCGACCTGGCCAGCAGGCAATTGTTCTTCCAGAAAAACATTGACATCCATGAGTAAACAAAGCATGCTCGATTTCATGCGCTCGATGGCCCGCGATGCGGGGCGCATTATGACGGAGCGCTACATGGGCCCCTATCAGATATACACTAAACCCGACCGGTCGAAAGTGACGGATGTGGACCTCGCTATTTCCGAGATGGCCCGGGAGCAAATGGCCCGGAGATTGCCGGACATCGGCCTGCACAGCGAAGAATCGCCCGATAAGGAGATCATAAAAGACAAGCCCTACCTCATCGTCGACGAACTCGACGGCACCAGTTATTACATCGAACGGAAAAACGGGTACGCGCACCAGTCGGCCTTTTTCCAGCCGGGCGAAGGGCTGGTGATCGGCCTGGTATATTACCCCTGGAACGATACCATGATCTATGCCGTTCAGGGCGAAGGCGCCTTTATGGAGCAAAAAGGCCAGGTGCGGCCCCTGAAACCCGCCAGCGCCAAAGGCCTGCACGAACTCATCTTTGCCCACCCCGCCCGCTACAAAGGCGAAAAATATATGCGCCTGCTCCGGGAACTTGGCGTAGGCGACAACCGTATCGCCTATACGACGGCCAACCGGACCCTGCTCATGGCCCAGGGGCAGCTCGACGTCAATATTTTCCTTATGCCGCGTATTCCCATCTGGGACCTGGCAGGGGAAAAGGTTATCGTCGAAGAGCTGGGCTACGCCCATTGTTACCTCGACGGCAGCCCTGTAACATTCGGACAGGAACCGCCACCCGGCAACCGCGGATACCTCCTCTGCCGGGCCGAATGGCGGGATCATTTCCTGGAAGAAGTTCCCAGGCTGCTGCCATCGGAATACCGGCAGTTTTGAGGGAATAAAGGCCAAAGCGCTCAGCCGGTTTCTTTTTTTACACTATCTTCCTTCTCCAAACGCGAAGTTCATGCAGCGCTACTACGGCAAACTCCTGCTTTTCGGTGAACATACTATCCTCAAGGGCTCGCGCGCACTGGCCATGCCCCTGTCGCACGTCGAAGGCCATTGGGCCTATACGCCCGATGCTATCCCGCCTCACCTGAATCTGGAGAACTTCCTCTCTTACCTGCAAAAGCACAGCGATAAGGGCGAGCTGACGGCCGGCCTCCAGCTCAGCGCTTTCGAACGCGAAGTGAATAAGGGCATGTATTTCGAATCCAGCATCCCCGTAGGTTATGGTGCGGGTAGCTCCGGCGCACTCTGCGCAGCCGTCTATGAGCGTTTTGCCTTCCGCCCGATCCACAGGGATGATGAAGCACATTACGTCCTGCTCAAGCGGCAACTGGCCCAGATCGAGAGCTTTTTCCATGGCTCCAGCTCGGGCGCCGACCCGCTGATCTGTTACCTCGGCCAGGCCGTATTGCTTTTTCCTGACGGCCATGCACAAAGGGTTCACCCACCCAAACCCAGAGCAGAAGGCCGCTTCTTTCTGCTGGATACCGGCATCAGCCGGAAAACAGGGCCCCTGGTAGAGCGCTTCCTGGAAAAAAGTGAAACGCCCCTGTTCCGGAGATCGGCCCTTCCCGCCCTGCTGCCCGCCACTCAGGCCGCCATCGATGCGTACCTCGAGGCTGACGGACATAACATAATGGCAGCCACGGCCCGAATATCCGGGCTGCAACTCCAGTACCTGCCCGAACTGATACCCAGCCCTTTTGAAAAGGCCTGGCAGGCAGGGCTCGAATCATCGGGGGCCTACGCACTGAAGCTTTGTGGCGCCGGTGGCGGTGGGTTCATTCTGGGATACACGCTGGACGCAGAAAAGGCCAATAGCCTGCTGGCGCCGTTAACGCCGGTTTACCTGTCGATCTGACCGGCGTGCTTTATGGCTGAAAACGCGCAAAAAATAGAGGGAGCTCTCCAGGGTATCGAGAACTCCCTCCTTCTTTCATACTAATCCAGTTTCAAAAAATAGAGCATATATTCCTGGTATGGAATAAAATACTAATGCCCTGCAGTTAAGGGCTTGTAATGTTTCTTGTGAGTCGAGGTAGCTGGGATTGCGTAAAGGCGCGCTTACTAAGCGCTTTCTTGCAGCCGGGTGGGTGATGCAGCCTTAATGGCTGGATTTATTTTATATGTTAACCCAAAGTTATGAATTTTATTTTTTTTCCAAGATATTTAGAGAAATCATTTTCCTGAAGACGCTATCAGGACAAAAGTAAAAAAGGGAAAAGGGTGGGTTCTGCTAATCGAGGCCCATGCGAAAAAAGCATTGGAAATCGTATATAAAGGGCATTTTGGCCGGGCCCGCTCAGCCAGCAACCCGGGCGGCTCAGCCAGTTATCTTATATTTGCAGGGAATTGTTCATCAAAGCCTACGCCTTACCATTGGAAAAACAAGTCTATACGCCATCGCCCCGGGCCTTCAGCAGCGAGGAAGTGCTCAATGATTATTTCCTATGCGCTTTGAGCCGGGAGGTTAGCCTGCTGATCCGTAGGGAGGTGCTTACCGGCAAAGCTAAATTCGGCGTTTCAGACGACGGCAAAGAGCTCTTTCAGGTCGCGATGGCCAAAGTTTTCCAGAAAGGCGACTTCCGGGCCGACTACTACCGTGGCCACACGCTGGTGCTCGCGCTGGGCCTTGGCACACCGGAAGATCTTTTCGCCCAGCTATACGCCGATGCCGATAACGACCCCTTTTCCGGAGGCCGACAGATGAACAACCACCATGCCACCTCCTTGATCGACGCCCAAGGCAACTGGGCCAACCACCGGGAACGATTCAACCTGTCATCCGATATTTCCACCACCGCCGGACAGATGGCCCGCGGCATCGGACTGGCCATGGCCTCCAAAAAATACCGCGAATGCGCCCATCTCCGGGATACGCCTTTTTCCGACAACGGCAGTGAGGTGGTGTTCTGCAATATCGGCGACGCCAGCACCTCCGAAGGCGCTTTCTGGGAAGCGGCCAATGCCGCCGGCGTTCAACAACTGCCGCTGGTGATGACGGTAGTGGACGACGGCTATGGCATCTCAGTGGCCCGGGAATACCAAACCACCAAAGACAGCATCTCTCTGGCAATGGAGGGTATGCAGGCAGAAGAGGACACCAACGGCCTGGAGATCTTCCACGTCAAAGGCTGGGACTACCCTGCCTTGTGCGACGCTTACCGCCATGCCGTCGCTTTGGCCCGGCGCCACCACCGGCCAGCATTGGTCCATGTCGACGAGCTGACCCAGCCGCAAGGGCATTCCACTTCCGGCTCGCACGAACGCTACAAATCCAAAGAACGACTGGAATGGGAGGCCGCTTACGATTGCAACCTGCAGTTCCGCTCCTGGATCCTGCACAATGGCATCGCTTCAGAGGAAGAACTAACCGCACTGGAAGATAAAGCCCGCAAGCAGGCCAAGAACGCCCGCAACCGGGCATGGAAGGCATTTAGCCAGCCCATCCTGCAAGCCTGGGAAGAACTGAAAGGGCTCGTGGCCGACACCGCGGCTCAGGCCCGCGACAAGGAACGGGTACACCCGATCCACCTCGAGTTCAAAACCCTGCTCAACCCCGTGCGCTCGGATATCGTGCGCTGCATCCGGCGCCTGCTGTTCGCTACGCGAGGCGAGGATATGCCCGCCCGCCGCCAGCTGGAGGCTTTCCTGGAACAGGCCAACGATACGATGCTGCGGCGCTACCGCACCCATCTGTACAGCGAGACGGAACGCTCCGCCCTGCGGGTGCCGGCCGTACCCGCACAGTACTCCGAGGCTTCGCCCGCAATGAACGGTTACGAAGTGCTCAACACTTTCTTCGACAAAGCACTGGATAACTACCCCCAGCTTTTCGCTTTCGGGGAAGATGTAGGCAAGATCGGCGACGTAAACCAGGGCTTCGCCGGCCTGCAGGATAAACACGGCGAACACCGCGTCTTCGACACCGGCATCCGCGAATGGACCATAGCGGGGTACGCCATAGGCATGGCCATGCGCGGGCTGCGCCCTATCGCCGAGATTCAGTACCTCGACTACCTCATCTACGCCCTCTCGCCCCTGTCCGACGACCTGGCCACGCTGCGCTACCGCAGCAACAGCCTGCAGGCGGCGCCGGCCATCATCCGCACCCGGGGGCACCGGCTGGAAGGTATCTGGCATTCTGGCTCCCCTATGAGCCTATTGCTGGGCGCCTTGCGCGGCATGTACATCCTCACACCCCGGAATATGGTACAGGCCGCCGGCATGTACAACACCCTGCTGCAATCGGACGACCCTGCCATCGTCATCGAATGCCTCAACGGCTACCGCCTCAAGGAACGCCTGCCCGACAACCTCGACTCCTTTACCGTACCACTTGGTATGCCTGAGGTATTGCAGGAAGGCACCGATATTACACTGGTAACTTACGGCTCCTGCGTGCGCGTCGCCCAGGAAGCCATCCGCCTACTCGAACAGGAAGGCATCTCCGTAGAACTGGTTGACGTGCAAACCCTGCTGCCTTTCGACCAGGAAAGCCGCATCCTGGACTCGCTGAAAAAGACTAACCGCATCCTCTTCCTCGACGAGGATATGCCCGGCGGCGCTACGGCCTATATGATGCAGCAGGTGCTGGAAGTACAGGGCGGCTACCAGTGGCTGGACTCCCCGCCCGTTACGGTCTCTGCCCAGCCCCATCGCCCCCCCTATGGCTCGGATGGCGATTACTACTCCAAACCCAATGCGGAAGACATCTATGAAAAGGTATTACAATTGCTGATGGAAGCCGGGCCGGAGCGGTTTGCGCGGTAGCCACTGTTCATCTTTAAAAAAAGGCCCCGCCTCGTAATCCGGCACACTCCTTTGTACCTCGTACCTAAGAGCCTTTCACTACCCGGTTATTTTCATCCGGAAAGACCACACTTGGCTTGAACGACCTGGCCTCTTCAAAATCCATCCAGGCATAGGAGATGATGATGACGATATCGCCCACCTGGGCGCGGCGGGCGGCAGCGCCGTTGAGGCAGATTACGCCGGAACCGCGTTCGCCGGGAATGACATAGGTCTCCAGCCGCTCGCCGTTGTTGTTGTTGACGATCTGCACTTTTTCCCCTTCGATGAGATTGGCGGCGTCCATCAGGTCTTCGTCGATGGTAATACTGCCCACATAATTCAGGTCGGCCTGCGTCACCTTAACGCGGTGTATCTTGGATTTGAACCTCTGGATCATCATAACGCTAGAGAAATATAATATTCTGCAATGTTTTTGGTTGATGGCCGTTTGTACCACAGCCGGATCAACCACCCCCATACAAACAAAACAATATTGCGGAAAGTTGCCTGTTCAGGCCGATTTGGCAGGCGCTACCCCCTGCCGGGCGCAAAGGTAGGAGATTGAGGGCAGTTTCCGAAATCAAGGCCTTCAGGGTTGAAGGATGGTGTTGTCTATCAGCCGCACTTCGCCAGCCCATACGGCAGTGCAGGCGACGGCCATTCCCAGTCCGTCGAAATTATCTAGGGGCTGCATGGTAAGCCCATCGACGACCTCAAAATAATCGGGCCGGAAGCCGGGTATGCCGAGTTGTTGCAGGGCCTTTTCCCGCACCTGCTCCGGGCTGAGGCCCTGTTTTACCCACTGGCACGCATCCTGCAGGCTTTTGTAAATGATGGCGGCCTGGTTGCGCTGTGCAGCGCTCAGGCGGGCGTTGCGGGAACTCATCGCCAGGCCGTTGGCCTCGCGCACCGTAGGAGACATCACCACTTCCACGGGAAGCTCCAGGGCCCGTACCATGTGCCGTACGATGAGGTATTGCTGATAGTCCTTCTGCCCCATGAAAAGCTGCTGGGGTTCCACGATGGAAAGCAGGCGGTTCACCACCTGAGCGACGCCCTGAAAATGGCCCGGCCGGAAGCGGCCTTCCAAACCTTCGGCCAGCTGCCCGAAATCAATGGCTACAGAAGTGTCAATGCCCCGGGGGTATACCTCTCCTACCGGGGGCATAAACACGGCGTGGCAACCAACCTCATAGAGCATCTGCAGGTCTTTAGCCGGGTTGCGAGGATACTTTTCCAGGTCTTCAGCTTGATTGAACTGGGTGGGATTCACGAAAATACTGCATACCGTGCACTGGGTGGACTCCAGCGATTGGCGGATAAGAGAGAGGTGTCCTTCGTGCAGTGCCCCCATGGTAGGCACGAAGCCGATCTTACGGCTTTTTGTTCGGAAAGGCTCCAGAAAATCCCGAAGGCCGCTCACATTTTTGAAGAGGTACATCTCAAATTGGCACGTTTTGGAAAACCTGAATACGAATATAGGCGTTTTTGTTAACAGAGTATTAAGTTGGGCATAAATACAGGAAAATCAATGATTTTTTGCTAAATTTGCGGACTGTTTGCTCCATCCTGTGGAGTTGAAAGTTGTTCCTTTAAATACTTCTGGTCTATGAGTAAAAAGAAAGTGCTGATCGTCACGCAGGAAATGCATCCGTATACATCGCTCTCCGACATATCCAAAATAGCTCGAAAGCTTCCCCAGGAAATTCAAGAAAGTGGCATGGAAATCAGGGTTCTGATGCCCCGTTTCGGGACCATCAACGAACGCCGGCACCGCCTGCACGAAGTCGTGCGCCTGTCCGGCATGAACATCATCGTCGACGACGACGATTACCCCCTGATCATCAAAGTCGCTTCCCTGCCGGAAGCCCGCATGCAGGTCTATTTTCTCGACAACGAAGATTTCTTCAAACGCAAGCAGATATTCAAGGATGACGAGGGCGTACCCTTCGATGACAACCCCGACCGCATGGTCTTTTTCTGCAAAGGAGTCATCGAAACCGTAAAAAAATTCGGCTGGCCACCCGACATCGTTCACTGCCATGGCTGGATGACCAGCCTCATCCCTCTTTACCTGAAAACGGCATACAAGAACGAACCCCTCTTCCAGCACGCTAAGGTGGTATACTCCGTTTATGACAACAACCCCCTGGAAAAGACGTTTAACAGCCAGTTCATTGCCAAAGCATCGATCAACAACCTGACCGAAGAAGACCTTGGCGCCTATCAGAACGGCGCAGGCATCACCCTGCACAAGGGCGCTATCACCTATGCCGACGCCGTAGTGATGGGTAGCGGCAACGTAGGGGATTCTCTTAAGAAGTCCCTGGCCGCGGCCGACAAGCCTATCCTGGAATACCAGGGCGACGAAGAAGGGGGCCTCAGCCACTACCTCGAGTTTTACAATATGCTTTCCGCTGAAGAGGTGGAAGAAGGAAAATAAAATGCTGTCCTGCATAGGCCGGGCCGCTTGCCGGGCCAGCCTGTCGCACACCCCGGCGGCGATAAAATGCCCGCCCGCCGGGCGCACCCCGGCCCGCAAACGAGTTACCCCCTAGCAACGGGCCGGGGTGTTTTCTCCCCATTGGTTTGAAAAACGTTTCGCACCGGCGCCTGGCGCCAGGTGAAACTTCCTGCAATGCCTTTCCATTGGGAAAGATCGTCCGGTTGTGGTAATATTGCAGGGTTTTTCCGAATCAATGGCTAATAAAGAACAATATCTATGAAATTATCCGCTGCTCTTTTTCCCGCGCTGGCCTTTTCGCTCCTGCTGGCCTCCTGCGCCGACCCCATACTGGCCGGTGGCAGCCTGCTGGGCCAGGATAAGGCCGATGTGGACTTCACCGACACCCTCTCTATCCGGGCAAGCACGATTTCCAACGACTCCATCCGGACGTATTCGCCCTTTACGTCCAGCCAGCTGAGCAACTACCTTTTCGGCACCTTCAACGACCCCGTTTTCGGGAAAACGACCGCCAGTATCTTTGCCCAGGTTTACCCGGAAAGCCGGTCGCCCGTTTTTGGGGATATCACGATCGACTCCATCGTTCTGATCCTTCCCTACTATGAAGACGGCAACTACGGCCCCATCGACGACGAACTCTTCGGCATGGATGTCATGCGGCTTGAAGAAACGCTGGACGAAAATGAGGAGTATTACTCCAACAAAGACATCGCCGTTAACCCTATAGCCCTGGGTAGTATCACCACTACGCCCAGCCTCGACAGCCTCGAATTCATAGACTACGAAGGCACCGACCCGGATACGCTGAACTTCGCCTTTTTCCGCGTCCCGCTCGACACCAACCTCGCCAGGGAACTGGTAAGCCTGGATACGTCCATCTATCGCAGCGACAGCCTCTTCTTCGAGGCGTTCAAAGGCATCAAGCTGCAGCCTTCAACCGACAACAACAAAGGCCTGCTGGGCTTCGACCTCACGTCCTCCAGAGCGGGTATCTACCTCTTCTACCGCGATACTTCTGGCGCCGCCCGCCGCTTCCTCTATGATTTCGACCCTACCCCGACGGTGCGGTACACACGGTATGAGCACGATTACTCCGGCTCCAAAGCGGCGCCTTTCATCGATAATCCAAATATGGGTGACAGCCTGCTCTTCGTACAGGGCATGTCGGGGCTCGATGTCAAACTCGAGATCCCCAACGTACAGAACCTCAGCGGGCTGGCCGTCAATAAGGCTGAACTGGAATTTTACGTGGCCAGCCTCGACGGGGACGACCCCGATGCCTACCCGCCAATAGTCCAGCTGATACTCACGGCGCCGAACAGCGACGGTGAGATCGTTGCGATCGACGACATCGAGATCGTACTGTCACGGGGGCTTTCCCTTTCTGACGTATTCGGCGGAGCGCCCCTCGAAGGGAGCGATGGGGGCCCGATGGTATATCGCATGAACCTATCGGCCCATTTCCAGAACGTCCTCGACGGAACCGTGGGCAATACCCTTTACATCACGCCCTACCTCAAAGGAGAAAGGGCCTCACGGGTAGCCCTATATGGCGCAAAACACCCGCAGTATGCCATAAAACTAAAGCTGGCCTTCACCCGTTTGTGACAGTAGGGGGGCCGGCATAAGACAACCTATATTCTCTCAACTTAAAACCCGTAGGAAATGTGTGGCATCGTTGCTTATCTCGGCTCTCAGGAAGCGTATCCTCTGCTCATCAAAGGCCTGAAACGGCTGGAATACCGGGGCTATGACAGCGCCGGAATCGCCGTGCTCAATGGCGAAGGGTTGAAAGCATACAAACGCAAAGGCAAGGTCCAGGAACTGGAAGATTTTATACATAGCACGCCCCCGCTGGGCAAGGCCGGTATAGGGCATACCCGTTGGGCAACCCACGGCATCCCCAACGATATCAACGCCCATCCTCATCTATCCGGAAACGGCAAGCTGGCGTTGGTGCACAACGGCATCATAGAGAACTATGCCCTGTTGAAAGCGGCACTGGAAAAAGAAGGCCACCACTTCCAAAGCGATACGGATACCGAAGTGCTGGCCCACCTGATCGAAGAGGTCCAAAACCGGGGGCAGCTGCCGCTGGAAGAAGCCGTCCGGATCGCCCTGAAGCGGGTGGTCGGCGCCTATGCGATCGTCGTGATCAGCCAGGACGAGCCCGGAAAGCTGGTCGCTGCGCGCAAAGCCAGCCCGCTCGTCATCGGAATCGGCAAACAGGAGTTTTTCCTGGCTTCCGACGCCACACCCATCATTGAACACACCCGGAAAGTCGTCTACCTCAATGATGAAGAAATAGCCGTGGTCTCGCTCCACGATGGCATGAAGGTCAAGACCATACAAAACGAGGTCCAGACGCCGTTCATCCACGAACTGGACATGGAACTGGAGAGCCTCGAAAAAAGCGGCTTCGATTATTTCATGCTCAAAGAGATATACGAACAACCCACGACCATTGCCGATAGTATGCGCGGCCGGATCAATGTGGAGGAAAACCTGGTGCGCCTGGGCGGGCTGGGCAATCACATCGATAAGATCTGCCAGGCCCGGCGCATCATTATCGTGGCTTGCGGCACATCTTGGCATTCGGGCCTGATCGGCGAGTACCTGATCGAAGACCTGGCACGCATCCAGGTCGAGGTGGAATACGCTTCGGAATTCCGCTACCGCAACCCCATCATCACCGATGAAGATGTGGTCATTGCCATATCCCAGTCAGGTGAAACGGCAGATACACTGGCGGCACTGGAGCTGGCCAAGGAAAAAGGGGCCACAGCCCTGGGAATCGTCAATGTGGTAGGCTCTTCCATCGCCCGCCTTACCGATGCCGGAGCCTACATCCACGCAGGCCCGGAGATCGGGGTTGCCTCAACAAAGGCCTTCACCGGGCAGGTCGCCCTGCTCACCATGCTGGCCCTCGTCCTGGCGAAAAAGAAAGGCACCATCAACCCCGATTATTTCCATAGGCTGGTCGCTGAACTGGCCAATATCCCTAATAAAGTAGAGAAGGTGTTGGAATACGATGCAGAGATTAAGTATATTGCACGGGAAATAAAGGACAGGCACAACGCCCTCTATTTAGGAAGAGGGTGCAACTTTCCTGTAGCGCTGGAGGGAGCCCTGAAGTTAAAGGAGATTTCCTACATTCACGCCGAAGGTTATCCCGCCGCAGAGATGAAACATGGCCCGATCGCACTTATTGACGAACAAATGCCCGTCATCGTCATTGCCACCAACAAGAGCGCTTACGACAAAATCGCCAGTAACATCCAGGAAGTAAAGGCCAGAAAAGGCATGGTCATCGCTGTGGTGACGGAAAGGGATAAGGCCATCAGTGAGATGGCGGATTTCGCCATCCGCATTCCGGATACGGAAGAACCCCTTACTCCGCTGCTCTCCGTGATCCCACTGCAGTTGCTCTCCTATTACATCGCCGTAATGCGGGGCTGCAATGTCGACCAGCCTCGAAACCTTGCCAAGTCAGTTACCGTTGAATAAGTAAAACTTCAAATATGAGTGATCCGATTAATCAGGGAATGGAATACAATTCGGACCGGGAAGGCCTGATCATCCCGGAATATGGCCGGAATGTCCAGAAACTGGTCCAGCATGCCAAGACGATCGAGAACCCGAAAATGCGCCAGCGCTTTGTTGAAAAAGTGGTGGACATGATGATGCAGATGCATCCCCAAAACCGCAACCTCGACGACTACCGCGAGAAGCTGTGGAAACACGTCTTTCGCATCGCCAACTACGAACTTGACGTCGTCCCGCCTTTTGGTGAGATCCCTACTCCGGAAGATATCCGCAAACATCCGGAAAAGATCGGGTACCCGGTGTCGGAAGCAAAATTCCGCCATTACGGGCACAACGTTCAGGTGCTCATCAAAAAGGCATTGTCTATGCCCCAGGGCCCCAAACGCGACGGTTTTGTCAATGTCATCGCTTCCTATATGAAACTGGCCTATAAAACCTGGAATAAGGAACACTATGTCAGCGACGATATCATAAAAGGGGACCTTGAGTCGCTGTCTCAGGGCCAGCTTACCCTCCATGAAGACACGGCCATTGACAACCTGTCCAGAACGGACCGCCGCCGCCCTGCTCCCAATAACGGAGGCAAGCGCGCTGGCGGGCCCAACGGCAATAACCAGAACAGCGGCCGGGACAACAAACAACGGTCGCGCACCTACCGTCGCAAGAAATAACGAACACGAAATGTCCCTCGACGCTTTTGAAGTGATAGGCGGCGCTCCCCTGAGTGGGGTGATCACTCCTCAGGGCGCCAAAAACGAAGCCTTGCAGGCCCTCTGTGCTACCCTGCTCACCGAGGAAAAGGTGACGATCTCCAACATCCCGGACATCCTGGATGTCCAGCGTCTGATCAGCTTGCTGGCAGGGTTGGGGGTTGCCGTCGAACGCCTGTCGGAAGATACATATAGCTTTCAGGCCCGGGATGTGCGCCTGGATTTCTTTCAGTCGAAGGAATTCCGGCAGGACGCCAGCCGCATCCGGGGGTCGGTCATGCTGGTTGCCCCACTGCTGGCCCGCTTCGGCCGCGCTTTCCTGCCCAAACCCGGCGGCGACAAGATCGGCCGCCGCCGCCTCGACACCCACTTCCTAGGCCTGGAAAAACTCGGCGCCACTTTTACCTACGACGCCGGACGGAGCCAGTATAATGTCGAGGCCCGGAAACTGCGAGGCGCCTACCTGCTGATGGATGAGATATCCGTCACCGGTACGGCCAACGTCATCATGGCCGCTGTACTTGCCGAAGGCTCTACCCAGATCTATAATGCCGCCTGCGAACCTTATGTCCAGCAGCTCTGCCAGATGCTGGTGCGCATGGGTGCCAGGATCGAAGGGATAGGCTCCAACCTGCTCACCATAGAAGGCGTCGGCAGGCTGAAGGGTACAGAACACCGCCTGCTTCCCGATATGATAGAGATAGGCAGCTTTATCGGTATGGCCGCCATGACGCAGTCGGAGATCACCATCAAAGAGGCAAGGGAGGAAGATCTGGGCATCATCCCTCACGTCTTCGGGCGCATGGGCATTCGCACCGAGTTCCGGGGCGACAGCCTGTTCGTGCCACGGCAGGATGAATACGAGATCCAGTCCTTTATCGATGGCTCCATCATGACCATATACGATGCGCCCTGGCCGGGCTTTACGCCCGACCTGATGAGCATCGTGCTGGTGGTAGCGACACAGGCCAAGGGCAGCGTGCTGGTCCACCAGAAAATGTTCGAAAGCCGCCTTTTTTTCGTCGACAAACTCATCGATATGGGCGCACAGATCATCCTCTGCGACCCGCACCGCGCTACCGTCATTGGGTTGGGGCGCCGACACCAGCTGCGCGGCATAGAAATGACCTCCCCCGACATCCGGGCAGGTGTGGCGCTGCTCATCGCCGCACTCTCCGCCAATGGCCGCAGTGTCATCCACAACATTCACCAGATCGACCGGGGATACCAGAAAATTGACGAGCGCCTGCGTGCACTGGGCGCCCAAATACGCAGAATCGAAGGATGATCCTTTACAACGTAACCATAAAGATCGCAACGGCCCTCCACGAAGATTGGCTGCGCTGGATGAAAACCGAACACATCCCCGATGTGCTCGCCACCGGCTTGTTTGTGGAACACCGCCTGCTCCACATCCTCGGAGAAGAGGAATCGGAAGGCGTCTCTTACGCCATACAGTACTTATGCCCGAGCCTGGATGCTTTTATGGAGTACCGGGACAAACACGCCAAACGCCTGCAGGAGGAGCACAGCCGGCGCTATCAGGGCCAATATGTGGCATTCCGGACTTTGATGGAAGTGTTATAGGCCTCGCTACGAGCGCTTTTTCTCATTCAGCCTGGCCAACCCCGACTTTGCCTTCTGATGCAGGCCGGTGCGGTATTCTTCGGGTTTGAAGCTCAGACAGCGCTCGTATGCCTCGCGGGCGCGGGCCGTATTACCCTTCTTTTCATAGATCAGCCCCATCTGCAGAGCAGCGTTACAGGCAAAGAACCACGGCTGAGAGCCCCCTTTTTCTATCGTGAGCTGGTAATACCGCAAAGCTTCGTTGTAGCGCTCCAGGCCGTGCAGCAGGCGGCCCATGCGGTAGTAATACTCCAGCTGTTCGCGCGGATGCCCGAACGAAGCCTCCGAACGGGATAACAAAAGGCGGTACCCCTGTTCATAATACCCCCCATCGAAAAGAAGGCGGGCCTTCAGAAGTGAAACATCAGGTATCAGCCCGCTACGGGCTTCCTCCAGGGCATTCTTATCACCACCGGCCTTATCACGGCCCTTGTCCAGGCAGGCCTTGATGGCGGTGGAGTACCCCTCCGCGTCACCGTTGGCCAGCTCCTGCCAGGCTATTTTCTGATAGGCTTCTTTTACGAAGTTGTGCCCCTTGTACTGCCTGAGGAAGGCCTGAAAATAAGGAGCGGCATCAGCATCCAGCCGCCGCAGCTTCGCCAGGCCGAGCATATAATCGAGATAGGGCAACTGCATATAGGCGCCGCCACGGGGGCGGTTCTGCAGGATCTGTATCGCCTTGTCATTTTGTTGGGTCCGCATGGCGATGTTAGCCATGACGAAACAGTGGAGCGGATTCTGCGACGGCTTCAGCAGTCCGGATGAAGAGATGGCCTTCCAGGCCTCTTGCTCCTGATTGTCGAGGTGAAGAAGCAGATATGCGTACAGGGCAACGGTCTCTTCTTCGAAGATAAAGTCGTGCTTCGAGGCGTAGTCCAGCACCTGCTCTACTTCTTTCCTGCCCTGGGCTATCGTGCCGTCCAGGCCGCCCAGTAGTTTTACACCCCATTTATAGCTGTCGGGAATTGTGCCCACCATGGCGTGAAGGATACCCAGGTCCTTTTTGTTCGGCATGAAATCGGGGAAAAGCGCCTCGTTCTCCTGCAGCAACTTGTAGGCCTTGCTCACTTCATTGAACGCGCCGACGTAATCTTCGAAGCGTAGCCGCAACAAGGCCCATTGCAGTCGGATGTCGGCCTGCACAAAAAGATAATACGGCGAGCTGGGGTCGCCCGAGCGCACCTGTTCCAGGCGCATATCGCGTTTCTTTTTCAGGCGCCGGTAGGCCTCTTCATCCTCCGTAATGCAGAGGGTAAAAAAGTCGATATAGTTTTCGATATGGTGGACGATCAGGTTGTTGGGGTCTTCAAGCTTCATCCGGGCCAGTGAGGCGTAAGATTCGCCGAAACGCAGGCTTATGGCCTGGCTGTAAGCCTCCCGGGCATTGGGGGTGAATTCGAAATACTTGGCAGCCCGTAACGGGAAGGCCAGCATCGGAAGGAAAAGCAGAAGCGCCAAAAGCCGAAACATGTAGTGCGTTTTTGGGTGCGAACAAATCGTAGGGGCTGTAAAGGGTGGACTGTCTAAAACACGAAACTACAAAGAAAAAGAGCCTTGAGGGGATTTGCAACTTTTCTTCCCTCAAGGCCCTTTTTTTTTGGAATTTCCGGAAGGTCAGGCTTCCTGAGCTTCCTGTTTTTCTTCTTCACCGACACTGGCGATCATATCATCGACCAGAATGCGGCCACAGTGCTCGCACACGATGATCTTCTTGCGCATGGCGATCTCCAGCTGCAACTGCGGAGGGATCATATTGAAGCACCCGCCGCAGGCGTTGCGCTCGACCGTCACAACGGCCAGGCCATTGCGGTAGGTCTTCCTGATCTTGTCGTAGGCGCGGATGAGCCGTTCTTCTATGTTCTTACGGGCTTTTTCCGACAACTTGCGAAGCTTATCCTCTTCTTTCTCCGTTTTGGAAATGATCTGCTCGAGTTCTACTTTCTTCGACTCCAGCTCCTTCTGCTTGCCTTCCATGCGCTCGCGGGTGGCATTGAGCGTTTCCTCCTTGTTCTCGGCTTCTTTCCGCGCCGTACGGGACTTCTTCTCAGAAAGCTGGATCTCCAGGTTCTGCATCTCCAGCTCTTTCATCAGCGCGTCGTATTCCCGGTTGTTCTTTACGTTGTCCAGCTGTGTATTATAACGCTCGATCAGCGCTTCGGCCTCTTTGATGTTGGACTGGTGCTTATTGGCTTCCTGCTCCAGTTCTTTGACCTGCGCTTCCAGGCGTTGTACGCGCGTGCTCAGCCCGGCAATATCGTCCTCCAGGTCACTCACCTCCATGGGCAGCTCGCCCTTCAGTACTTCGATCTCGTCGATCTTGGAGTCAATAGACTGGAGTTGGTAGAGTTCATTCAGCTTTTCTGCTACAGTGGGTTCTGCTGCCATTCTCTTTATGCTATTTAGGTTTTTTAATGTTGTTCTTGATGGCCTCTGTGTCTAAAACACGCCATCAATGATAATAGTGAACGGGATTGGTATTCACTTCCGTACAATAGGCCGCAAAATTACTAAATTTCTGAGAAATAATGCCATACAATAGTTCAATTGTAAATTGTTCGCTTTCGTAGTGGCCTATATCCGCAATGACGATCCGCCCATCGGCGTCAAAGAATTCATGGTATTTGTAATCGGCGGTGACAAATACTTCGGCGCCCTGCGCCAGGGCATTGCTCAACAGAAACCCGCCGGCGCCACCACAAAGCGCCACCGTTCGGATGGGTTTCTCCAGTAGCTGAGTATGGCGGACGCAGCTGAGCTGCATACTTTCCTTCAGGTGCCGGAGGAAGGCCTTTCCACTCATAGCCTTGGGAAGCTGCCCGATCAAACCGGCGCCAATGCGGGTATCGGGGTTTTCTATACTAACAATTTCGTAGCTAAACGGTTGGCCCGGCAGGCTATCGCGCAGGGCTCTCAGCGCTGCGCCTTCCAATGCTAAAGGGAAAAAAACTTCCAGCTTGACCTGTGCACCGGGTGTGCCGGCAGCAGTGCCCACGCCCAGCGTCGCATAGCTGAGCTCGTCTCCTTGTGCCAGTGAGCCCGCCCCGGCAGCAAACAACGCCTGGCGTACGGTTTCGCTATGCGTGGGCGGAACGTAAGCGCTTAGTTTTTTCAACACCTGCCTGGGCGACAGAATCCGGGTGTCGCGCAGGCCCAGTTTTTCTGCTATTTTGCTATTGACCCCCTGCGAATAGACATTGTCGAGGTTGGTATGTATAGCGTAGATCGCAACCCCGTGCTGTATAGCCTTGATGACGACGCGCTCGACGTAGTTGCGCCCCGTCAACCGCTTTAAACCCCTGAACACAATGGGGTGGTGGGCAACGACCAGGTTGCAACGTTTCGCGATGGCCTCATCGAGCACCGCTTCCGTCGAGTCCAGGCAAAATAAGGCGCCCGTAGCTTCTGCTTCGGGATCGCCCGTTAAAAGCCCTGCATTGTCGTAGCTCTCCTGGTAAACGGGAGGGGCAATAACCTCCAGGCAGGCAATGATCTCTTTTATCTTCATGGTTAGCCGCTGCTGTTATCTTATGAACCCGACGACCTGATCCGGGCTTCGATAGCCGTCGTCGAATATCCCTCAATATACGGCAATGACCGGACTTCTCCTCCGGCGGCCAGCACTACATCGGCGCCCACGATATCTTCCGGCCTGTAATCTCCGCCTTTTACCAGCACGTCGGGGGTGAGCAGGCTGATCAGTTCAAAAGGGGTATCCTGTTCAAAAACGACGACCAGGTCGACACATTCCAGGGCGGCCAGCATCAGGCGGCGGGTATGCTCATCATTGATCGGCCGGCCGGCCCCTTTCAGGCGGCGTACGGAACTGTCGGCATTGAGGCCTATGGCCAGCCTGTCGCCCAACTCGCGGGCCTGGGCCAGATAGTGGATATGCCCGTAGTGCAGCAGGTCGAAGCAACCATTGGTGAAAACCACCCGCTGGCCATCCCGCTTCCAGCTCGCCACCGTTTGCCGGGCCTGGGCCCAATCCTGTACTTTGGCGTGTATCTTTTCCAGCATAGTCCTGTTTTTCATCTTCAATCCGCCTCCTGAACGGCCAGAACGGGCTGGTAATGCCGGTTGATCGGCGGGAGCAACAGCAGTGCCAGGATGCCAATGAACACGTTACACCCCAACTGGATAGAGAAAAACGAAATATTGGCCCACGAAAAACCGTCGTCGCCACTGACGCCATAGATCGCCAGGGCCGTTTGCGCCAGAAAATGGTAAGTACCCATTCCCCCTGGTGAAGGGATGACGATGCCCCAGCCTCCGAAGACAAAAACCACCAGGCCCGCCAGCGGCGACAACCCTGACGTGGGCTCGAAAGCAAAGAAACAGAGGTAGGTCATCAGGTAGTACATCAGCCAGATGTTGAGGCTGTGAAAGAGGAACAGGCCCGGGCGGTCCAACTGCCTCACCGTCTTTATACCCTCCCAGAACCCCATGGCAATGTCGGCAACCCGATGGTAAAGCTTACTGCTGGCAATGCGCCGGCGGAACAGCCAGGCCAGGGCTATAACGGCCAGGGCAAATACCCCCATGCCCAGTATCAGGCTGCCTGCATGCTGCAAACGGCCGGCAAGAGAGACGTTTTCCTGCACGAATTGCCAAATGTTGTCAAAGGCCAGGAGAAAGGCCAGGGCCGTCACCAGAAGGATGCTGATCACGTCGAACACCCGGTCGGCGACGATAGTGCCCATTACCTTTTCGACCGGTATTTTTTCGTATTGGGACAAGGTGGCGCCCCGCACGATCTCCCCAAGGCGAGGCAGGGCAAGATTGGCAAAATAACCCAGCACTGTCGCGAAAAAAGCATTGGCCAGGCGCGGCTTATACCCCAGCGGGCGGATCAGCATCCTCCACCGCAGAGCCCGGCTGGCATTACTGATCGTGAAGGCCAGCAAGACCATAAGTATCCACCAGTAATTGGCTCCCTGAAAATCGGTGACGACCTTTTGAAAAAGGCTGCACTGCTCGGCGCTGATGCCTTTCAACGCGCAATCCTCCTGAAAGGCGGCATTCTGCTGGCGATACACCAGATAAAGTATCCCCACCCCTATGCCCAAAAAAA
This sequence comes from Lewinellaceae bacterium, assembly GCA_020636255.1. Lineage (GTDB taxonomy): Bacteria > Bacteroidota > Bacteroidia > Chitinophagales > Saprospiraceae > JACJYE01. The sequence goes on along the minus strand of JACJYE010000001.1, from coordinate 788,604 downwards.
CCAGGAACTTGAGAAAATTGATAATATACCTCTTCACTTTTTCCTCCATTTTTGGAAAGCGGACATTCGCTTCTTTTTGCGTTCAAAGATAGAAGTAATAATGATACCTTTCGGGGGAATGCCTGCTCCTTAATTGCGCTGCCGCAGGCCGGCCAGAAAGGCCAGCGCCTGGTCGAGGCTATGCAGTACGGAGATATTCTGCGGGGGGTGCACTTCCTGTGCTATTACCTGATAACCGGAAAGCAGTATATGACAATCTTTAAAATTTGATGCGAGGCGGTCGACGTATTTCTGCACGGGTTCCCGGGTGAAGGTCTCCGTGATCATCGTAAAGATGAAGTCCGGGTGGTGGATATTGCAGGCGTCCCTAAGGTCGGCCAGCGTAATGTCCTGCCCGATGTAAATAACGTGGTTTTGGCGCGACTTCAGCAGGTAGTGCATAAACAACATGCTGAGCTCCTGCTTTTCCCCTTCCGGCAGGTAGATGAGGAATTTGGGCACCCCTTTGCCGCTGGCCAGGGGTTCTTTGTCGATAGCTACTATGATCTTCTGCCGGATCAGATAACTCATAAAATTCTCCTGAACGGGGTTGATGGACCCTGTCAGCCAGAGGATGCTGAGTTTGTCGAGAAAGGGGTATATGATCTCCAGCATGGTGCGTTCGAAGCCCAGTTGCTGAATATTGGTGCTGACGATGCGGTCGAACTTGTATTCGTCCATCTCGATCATGGAGATCGTCAGGGCGTCGAGCTGGGTGCCGTATTCGAAGTTGATCTCGGAGATAGCCGCCACTTTCTCGGCGATCTCGTCCTTACTCATCATGGCGATCTTCGATATCTTGATGCCGTTCTTATTGAGCAAGGCTATATTGAGGATGAACTTGAGGTCGTCGTCGCGGTAATAACGGATGTTTGTTTTAGTGCGGTTGGGCTCGATAATACCATAGCGCTGTTCCCATACCCTCAGGGTATGTGCTTTTATTCCCGAAAGCTTTTCCAGATCTTTAATGGAGTAAACAGCCACTTTCCTAGGGTTTGAAACAGGGGCTTCAGGTACAAAATACCGTTGCCACAACAGCCTGCGAATTCATTACCTTTAACGCAAGGCCGTATAAAAGGTTTAAGTGATTTGTAACTTTAGTGACCAATCCCCCCCCATTGCTGCCCCCTGGAAATAGCTTTATCGATTTTTTGCTTAATTTTAAGCCGCCCTGAACGGCTGATTGGCTCCACTGCCGGAAAACAGGCTGCTCTGAAAATGGCAGCCCGCCAGACACCGATTGGCAACTATCAGCTTCAGCATGGCTCAAACGAAATACAAAAGACCTTAAAAACATCATTTATGAAGTGGAGTTTTACCCTATGGGCTTTTCTGTTCATGCTTCTCCTTGGGCCAGCAGCCTCGGCCCAGTTCTCCTGCGAATATCTGCTCGTCATGGAAGATGACTATGGCGACGGCTGGAACGGAGGGATACTCACGATCAACACCGGTGGCAACTCCACCACGTATACCCTCGATTTTATTGCCGGTTACTATGGTGAAGCCTACATCACCGTTGCGGATGGAGATGCGATACAAATGTCCTATATCGGCGGTAGTTTCCCCTATGAAGTTTCCTATACCCTTTACGATGCCAATGGGCTGCCCGTGTTCCAGGATGGCCAGGGCGGGGCGACCCCTATGACGGGAGTCGTTTATACCGGAACCGTCGCATGCCCGTCCTGCCCGCCTCCACCGGCCGGGGCAGTATCGGTCGATGAAGTGCGCGCCTATACAGCCGATATTAGCTGGGTGCCTTCAGACCCGGAAGGCGAATACGTCATCGAATATGGCATCTCGGGCTTTAACCTTGGAATGGGTAATACGAAAACCGTCAGCGGGGCAAATACCAGGCTGTATAACCTGATGGAAAAATCTCCTTATGATTTTTATATCACAGCCTTCTGCTCCAACGGCGACACCAGTGTCACCGTCGGGCCTTATTCCTTTGAAACCCTGTATGCCAACGACGTCGGCGTAACGGATATCCTCAGCCCGATTACGGGTTGCGGGCTGGGTGCTGCCGAGACCATTTCGCTGATCATCAGCAACTTCGGCGGCCTGCCTCAATCCCTCATCCCCTTCAACTTCAGCCTCAATGGCCAGCCTGGAGGCGTAAGCCAGCCCGTCGACGGCTTTTACACCGGCGTTGTAGGTACCGACAGCATGGAAGTAACCGAATTCGACGCCACCGTCAACCTCTCTACGCCCGGGGAATACACACTGCAGGTATGGACGGAACTGGAGGGCGACAGCGTGCTCACCAACGATACTACATCAATACTTGTCGTCAGCATCCCGCTTATCGAAGAGTTCCCCTATTTCGACAGCTTTGAGGACTGGAGCGGCGGCTGGACCGTGGAAGCTTCCGGCTTTGGGCTGCCCTCCTGGGAATATGGCATGCCGGCAGGCAATATGATCAACTCCGCTGCAAGTGGTAATTACGCCTGGGTGACTAACCTGGAAGGCTCCTATAACAATAATGAGATATCCTACCTGGCCTCGCCCTGCCTCGACTTCAGCAGCTTCGCGGAAGACCCGCGTATCGCCTTCCACCTCAATTTCGATTCGGAATCCTGCTGCGATGAAGCCTGGGTGGAAGTATCTACCGACGACGGCGATAGCTGGTCAAAGGTAGGCCTGGGTGGCACCGGCCTGAACTGGTACAACGACCTGCCCAACAACTGGTGGGATGGCACCGGCGGGTTCACCGGCTGGGTGTACACCCAAAACATACTGGAAGGTACGGCTAATGCCCCCGACGTACGCGTCCGTTTCGTATTCTCTACCGATGGCTCCGTCGTACGCGAAGGGATGGGTATCGACAACGTCCTGATCTCAGCCGTTCAGGCCGCCGACCTGGCCGCCTCCAGCGTCAACAATACGTCTACAGAGGAATGCGGCAGTGCAGATGACCAGGTCGTGTTCCGTATTGCCAACGTAGGCACTGCGGCCCAGACGGGTTTTGACGTAGGCTACTCTGTCAACGGCGGCCCTGCCGTTACCGAGAACGTGGGCAGCCTCGTACTGCAACCTGGTGAAACGGCGGATTATATGTTCACTCAGACGTTCAACTCCTCCAACCCCGGCAGCTACCTGATCCAGGCCTGGGCCAACCTGCAGGGTGACAGCTTTGCCTCTAACGACACCGTTTCTATTTTCTACACTACCGCCGTGCCTTCTCCTTTCGGAGAAGATTTCGAGGCCGGCGCAGTACCCGCCAACTTTACTGCCGACACCGATCTAACGGTGGGCAACGGGCACAACAACAACAGCTTCGTCATTTACGACAACCTCTATTCCGGCGACCAGAACATGCTGTTCTCCACCCCTGTCATCGGCCCTATCGGTGCTGAAGACACGCTGGTGTTCGACTACCGCTTCGTTGACTATTTCGACGGCATCATCCCGACCGTCCTGTCTGCCAGCGACTCGCTCCAGGTGTTACTGTCTATCGACTGCGGCGATACCTTCTTCCCCGTTTTCACGGTTACCGACAGCACCCATACGCCTACGGTGGCCATGACCAGGGCAGAGATCCCTCTGGCTTCTTATGAAGGCCTGTACATTAAGGCCCGATTCCGCGGCCGCTGGGGCGCAGGCGACTACTGGCTCGACATCGACAACATCAACGTCCGCCGCTGTCCGCCCTCCCTGGCGCTTGAAGCTGAAGTCACCAAGGCCACCACGCCCGACGGCATGGACGGCGCTATCAGCGTAACGGCAGCCGACGGCACAGGGCCGTATACCTTCTCCTGGAGCAACGGCGCTACCGGCAGCACGATCGGCGGGCTGGAACCCGGCCTGTACAAGGTGACCGTAACCGACTTTTACGGCTGCCGCGACGAAATGGAGGTGGAAGTATCTGTGATCAGCAGCACCAGCGAGCCTGCCAAGATCGGCCTGGCCAGGCTGGCGCCCAACCCCACGCTGGGCACCACTACACTGGCCGTTGAATTCGCAAAACCCGTAAACGCCCGCATCCAGCTGCTCAGCGCTATGGGGCAATTGCTCTTCGAACGCGTCGAGCAAAAAGTGAGCAACGGCAGCTACGAACTGGACCTTAGCCAGCACAGCAGCGGCATCTACTGGGTGCGCATCGTAGCGGATGGTGAAGTGCGGACGGCCAAGCTGATCAAAGTACAGTAAATAACATATCCGGAAGCATAAGAGCTTCGTACGCACGCACAACGGCCATACCGGGTTGCAAAGCCCGGCATGGCCGTTGTGCATTCCAGGCCTCCCCCCCTGGTGCTTTCGATTTGAGTAGCGCCGCTTAAACAATTTGGCCTTCCAGCTGTATCAATCATTAGTTCTTTTAGCAGCTACAGGGCGCTACCCGCTCTGGTTACTTCATCTACTTTCGAGAAAACCATGAAGATTGGGATTGTCTGTTACCCTACCTACGGTGGTAGTGGCGTCGTCGCCACCGAATTGGGCCTGGGCCTCGCCAAAAGGGGCCACGAGGTCCATTTCATTACATACAAACGGCCGGCCCGGCTGACGACCTTCCACGAGAACGTCTTTTACCATGAGGTGAACATGGAGGACTACCCCCTCTTTGAGTATACGCCCTACGATACCGCCCTGGCCAGTAAGCTGGTAGATGTGGTCAAGTTCGAAAAGCTGGACCTGCTGCACGTCCACTACGCCATTCCCCACGCTGCTGTGGCCTATATGGCCAAAAAAATCCTGCTGTCGGAAGGCAAATACATCCCCGTGGTGACCACCCTGCACGGCACCGACATCAACCTGGTGGGCAACAACCCCGCTTTCGCTCCCGTCGTCGCTTTTTCCATCAACAAATCGGATGGCGTTACCGCTGTGTCGGAAAGCCTCAAACAGCAGACTTACGATTACTTCAATATTTCCAATGACATCCGCGTCATTTACAACTTCATCGACTTCGACCGCTTCCGCAAAGTCAATAAAGACCATTTCAAAAAGGCCATCGCCCCCAATGGCGAGCGCATTCTGGTGCACGTGTCCAACTTCCGCAAGGTAAAACACGTGGACGATGTGCTGCGCATTTTTCAGAAAGTATACGAACGTGTACCCAGCAAGCTGCTGCTGATCGGCGACGGCCCTGAACGCCACAACCTCGAGGACCTGTGCCGGAAGATGGGCCTCTGCCACGAAACCCGATTCCTGGGAAAACAGGATGCCGTAGAAGAACTGCTGGCCGTATCCGACCTGTTTATCATGCCTTCCGGAAGCGAAAGCTTCGGCCTTGCTGCCCTGGAGGCCATGGCCTGCGAGGTGCCCGTCATCTCTTCCAATGTGGGCGGCCTTCCGGAAGTCAACATCCATGGCAAGACCGGCTTCCTCAGCGATGTAGGCAATGTGGATGAAATGGCCTCTTACGCCATTAAGATCCTCGAAAACGACGCCATGTTGAAATCCTTCCGCGTCAATGCCCTTGAACAGGCCCGCCGTTTCGACATCGACAACATCCTGCCGGATTACGAAGCTTATTATGAGGAAGTCCTGAAAATGGCGGTGTTTTAATTGGGTATATCAGGCAAGGTATAGGGCCGGGATACCTGGCCGTCCCCTACTCGCCCTTCACCACCAGTATTTTCGTCACCGCCGCATCCGCTTTGCCGCTAAATCCGGCGTATCGGGGGTTGCTGGTGCTGAACACGAGATAAACGCCTGTATTGACGCGCCGCCCGTTGTAGTCACGCCCGTCCCAGATGGCCTGCCCGCCCAGCGCCTGGGTTTCGTATACGAGCTTGCCGTTCACATCCGTGATCTTGACGTTGGCGTCGCGCGCCAGGCCTTTGATGGCAATGGGGCCGTCGTAATCCTCCCGCACGGGGTTGGGGTATACCGTCAGCTTGGACTTGTGTACCCGGCCGCCGGAAACAGCATCGCTCTGGTAGGAGATCAGGCCTGTGATCGTGCCGATAAAAACCTCGCCATTATCGGCATTGATGGCGATATCCACCACATCATTATCGAATAAAGGAGAGTTGTCTTCAGTAAAACGGGCGATCTGTTCCTCGCCATTGGGTGACAATACGAAAACGCCGTTTTTTGTACCCACCCATTTCCTGTTGGCCCCATCCACGGCGATGGTTTGCACCGTTTCCGATTCGAGCAGATAAGCCCCGAAGCCATCAACTTCCACGATGCGCCGCGACCCCTGGCAGGCATCTTCGAAAGCACTGTTGCCGCATTCGAAGATCGTAACCCCCTCGGTGGTGCCTACCCAGATGTCGCCTTCCAGGTCGGCAACCAGGCAGTTGACGTTATTGGAAGGGAGATTGCTGTTGTTGGAAGTGAAAACGCGGCAGCGGTCGTCGTTAGGGTCGTCGATGTCGCCTTCATCGAAGAGCAGCAGGCCGGCGCTGTTGTTGCCCAGGCGCATCCACTTGTAACCACTGCCATCAACGGCGATATCAAAAACCTGGTTCTGGTTGCAGTTGGGCATAACGAAGCTCTTCCAGGAGCCATCAGGCAGCATCACGGAAAGCGGCCGCTCGGTGGAGTTGTTCGCCACCCAGAGGTTGTTATCGGCATCGAATGCCAGCCCTCCGACCCGGATGCGGGGGTCGCCCTGGGCGCGCTGCAAGGTCGAGTTGGTTTCCTTGTACTGCGTGATCTTGTCGCCATCCACTTCCACGAGCCCCTCGATGAAGCTGCCGATATAGGCTTTACCGTTAGCGGGGTTGACGGCCGCTGCGACAAACACCTGAATGTCATCGTCATTGGAGTTGAGGTCTTCGCCCTTCAGCTCTTCCCGCGTATCCCGGTTGTATACCGCCCACTGGCCATCCATAAAAGAGGCGAAGCCATCTGGAATGAAGCGGGCGCTCAGGGTCTGGTCGAGTCCGCCGGAGGCCAGCCACAGCTTACCCTCGTGTATGGCCATATCCCATACCGCTTCGGAATACGGCGAGTTGATATTAATGGTAATGCAGTCTCCGAGAAAATCCTGGGTGAGCATCTGGAACCCGCTTCCTGCGCGGTCGTTGCCGATCCAGATGCGGCCCTGCTCATCCTCGATGGCGTAGTTGGGCGTTTGGACGCATTCGCCGGGAAGGATGCCCATAAACCCGTCGGGACGGAAATAGACGATGCGGCCCGGGCGGAAGCCGGCCAGCAGGTCGCGCCCTTCGGCCGTGAGGAACTGCAGCGTAGAGCCAAATTCATAGTGCACAAAATCAAGGGCATTGTTTTCGTACCGGAAAAGGGTATCGTTGACGCCTACGTAAAGCGCGCCCTGATATTCGGTAACAGGGCCCGGGCTGTAATCGGAGGGGAACCCCTCTTCCGGCCCCAGCAGTTTCCAGTTGCCGAAGTCCGCCAGATTGACGGCGCCCCCGGCGGGCGCCCGGTAGATACCCTCGGCCGTAGAAGCGTAAATGTAGCCTGCAAAGAGGTGGACATAGCCCACCGATATGCCCGTAAAAGTGGTGAACGCGAATTCGTTGGCGAAGATATTGATCATGGAAACGCCGTAATTGGCCGCCAGGTACACGATGGAGTCATTCGCAACATAGAGCTCGTTCACCTTTTTCTCGCCGGTGAAATTGCTGAAGTTGCGGATCTGCGCCATCGTTACGATCTCCCCGTCGGGCTTGATCAGGTCAATAACCGCATCCTTATATACCACGATCAGGATATCGCTGAAGGTATTGTAGCGAATGAACTCGATGCCCACTCCACTCAGCCCCTTCGTTTTGTCCAGCAACTCGGCCGACATATCGGCCTTGTCGATGCTCACCAGGGAGAAATCGGTGGAGTAATAGGCCTTATCCTTGCTTTGGGTGACGAATTTGCCGGCGCTGTACGGCAGATGGCTGCGCCACTGGCCAATGGGCAGCGGGGTTTGGGCAGTAAGGCAAAGCTGGATTAAAAAGGCCGGCAGGAGAGAGAGTAGTACTTTTTGCATAAGGCTGTTTTGTAGTGGTGCGGCGATTCGGGCCCGAACGCCTGTCGTTTTCCAATAACTAAGCCCTCAAAGTTAATATTGTTTGCCGGAAAGAGTTTAAAGGACAAACAGAGGACAGTAGCTTAGAGCTTCACCGATACAAACCACTGCTCTCCAGATATTGAAAAACCACATCCGGCACCAGATATTGCACCGAATGGCCATCCCGGATGCAATCGCGGATATAACTGGCGGAGAGATGCATCAGGGGCGCGTCGAAGCTGTGTACGTTGGGGTGGGCGAGGAATTCCCCCGGCTCATACCCGGGGCGCTGGTAGACGTAAATCTCGTAATCGCGCAGCAGTATGTCGTAGTTTTTCCACTTGTGGAGGGTGGCCAGGTTGTCACTGCCCATGATCAGGGTGAAGCGCTTGTCCGGGTATTTTTCGGCCAGGTAGATGAGGGTATTGATCGTATAGGACGGCTTAGGCAGCCCGAATTCGATATCGGACGCCCGCAGGTGCAGGTTGTCGCCGATAGCCAGCCGTACCAGGTGGAGGCGGTCGTGGTCGCGGGCCAGGCTGTTTCGCGGCTTCAGCGGGTTTTGCGGAGAAACGACCAGCCATACCTGCTTAAGGGGCGTACGCGTGGCCATATAGTTGGCAATGATCATGTGCCCGACATGCACGGGGTTAAACGAGCCAAAGAACAGGCCTATCTTTTCGGCTTGATGCGTCATAAATACGGATCGGGTATTACTCCAGCACCTCTTTTTCCATCATCTGCTCCAGCATGCTATCCGGGATCGCCTCGATGACGTCGTTCTCGATGATGATCTCATCCTGCGGCGCATCGACCAGCCAGGCGCCTTTAATACGGATGAGGCGGTATTCTGCCGGGTACTTCTCGTACTGATCCTGAAGCACGCAATTGCACAACAGGGTATCGCCTTCCCCTTCGCAGTGGAGCGAGAGGAAGCGCGTATTCAGTACCGTCGAGTCGGCCTGCTCGCTGGCGATGATCTTGGCCAGTTCGTTGAGCCACTTTTGCCCGGCCGGCGTACTGAGCTTGCTGGCAGCCTCGAAATCGTTGTCGTCGATGTGGGCCTGGTATTGTTTCAGCACATCCTCAGGCGTTTCCGGGCGGGCCGGTTCGTTCTTGCAGGCTGCCAGGGCAACCGACAGGATAAACAGGAAAAAGATGAGGTATGAAAGTTTCATGTGTAGCTTTGCTTTCTTGTGGCCTGCCCGCAACGTAGGCGGCATGCCTGCTGTTCACAGCCTATCGTACTAATTGCTCAGCATGACGGGCATGACGAGCATGAGTATCTCTTCGCCTTCCGTTTCTTCAACCGGCAGGAGGATGCCAGCCCGGGTAGGTGTTGCCAGCTCCATCTTGACCTCCTCTGATTCCAGCACGCCCAGCATTTCGACGAGGAATTTGGCGTTGAACCCTATCGTGAGCGGGTTGCCGTCATAGGTGCAGGCGAGCTGTTCGGTCGCCTCATTGGCGAAATCCAGGTCCTGGGCCGAAATCGTCAGGCTGCCTTCATTGACGTTGAGCACCACCTGGTTCGTCGTTTTATTGGCATAGATGGCGATGCGTTTGAGGGAATTCTGGAAATCCTGCCGCGACAAGGCCAGGTTGTTCGGGTTGTCAACGGGGATGACCGCGTTGTAGTCCGGATAGCGGGCGTCGATCAGCCGGCAGACGAGTTCCGTGTTATCAAAGGAAAAGAAGGCATTCTGAGTATTGAAGGACAGCTTCACCTTGCCTCCTGAAGGCAGTGCGTTGCGAAGCAGGGTGAGTGCTTTTTTGGGCACGATGAACGAAGTGGACACTTCCCCGCCCACCTCGTGGAAGGTGTATTTTACCAGCTTATGGGCATCGGTGGCCACGAGGGTGAGTTTGGTGAAATCGACCTGGAAGTAGACCCCTGTCATTGCAGGCCGCAGTTCGTCGTTACTGGCGGCAAAGATCGTTTTGCTGATACCGTGGCTGAGCGCTTCGGCAGGTATATCTACTGTATCGACAGCATCCGGTTCGGGGATGCGGGGGAAATCCTCGCTGTTGTCACCCGAGAGCTTGTATTTCCCGTAGGCAGAGGTGATCTCGATACCCCGGGTCTCTTCATTGATAGAAAAGGTGATCGGCTGTTGCGGCAGCGCTTTCAGGGTCTCCATGAGTATCTTGCCCGGAACGGCCACTGCCCCGTCCGTATCGGCCATTACCTCGATCTCGGTAGTGATGGAGGTTTCCAGGTCTGTGGCAGCAATTTGGAGTTTATTCTTGGATATGGTGAAGAGGAAATCTTCCAGGATCGGCAAAACCGTATTGGGGCCAATGACGCCGCCAACGATCTGCAGCTGCTTTAGAAGTTCGGATGAAGAAACGCTGAATTTCATAGTTTATCCGGTGGGTTTTTTGACGTGTTGAACAAAACACAAAAATAGCTTTTCTTGGCAACATTTACAGGAAGAATAATCCACACTTTGTTGAAAAAGCGCCATTTGACGGGCCGGCTTCATCAAAATTCCTTTTGGGGATGTTAATGACAAAGTAGGGCAGAATGCCTAGCTTTGCCCATTGCCTTCAACCCCGCCTGAACAATAGCGAACACAAACCAGATCTATGATCAACCGCAAGAAAGCGCCAAAGATACACGATATTGAAATGCTGAGCCTGCCGGAGATCCCCGTGCACAGGCTCGACAACGGCATGACGCTGTACGAGATACAGATGGGCACCCAGGAAGTGGCCAAACTCGAGCTGGCCTTTATGGCCGGGCGGCCCTTCGAAAGCAAACTCCTGGCCGCCAGGGCAACAGCCGGGCAGATCAAGGAAGGCAGCCGCCATTATACCGGCCATCAGATCGCCGAACAAATGGACTTCTACGGCTGCAGCCTGAGCTTCCCCTTCCACATGGACACATCCAATGTCATTCTCTACAGCCTGAACAAACATTTCGGCAAGGCCCTGCCCCTGCTTGAAGATATGCTTGCCGGGCCCGCTTTTCCCGAAAACGAGCTGCAGGCCTTCATCCGCCGCAATCAGCGAAGGCTGGAGGTAGACCTCAGCAAGAACGATGTCATAGCCTACCGCCAGATCACTGAGCTCCTGTTCGGGGCCGGCCACCCTTATGGGTACAACAGCATGCCGGAAACCTATGCGGCGCTACAACGCGAAGACCTGGCCGGGCATTTTAACCGCCTCTTCAACAGCAGTAATGGCGCCGTTTTCCTCAGCGGCAAAACGACGCCCGAAATGCTGGACATGGTGAATGAGAGCCTTAGCCGGGCCATCCGGCCGGGCCATCCGGCCAGCGCCATATTGCCTGATGTGCCTCAGCAACCGGAAACCCAGAAGATCACCCGGCCCGATACGGTACAGGCCGCCATCCGCATCGGCCGCCGTTTGTTCAACAGACACCATCCCGACTACTTCGGCATGTACGTGCTCAATACCATCCTGGGAGGCTATTTCGGGTCCCGCCTCATGGCCAATATCCGCGAAGAGAAAGGGTTTACCTATAACATTTACTCCATGCTCGACACCATGCACTACGACGGCTGCTTCTACATCGGCACCGAAGTAGGCAATGAATTCGTACAGGATACCCTCGATCAGATCTATCACGAAATGAGGCTATTGCAGGAAGAACCGGTCGACGAAGAAGAGCTCGCCATGGTGCGCAATTACCTCATGGGCAACTTCCTGACCATGCTCGACGGGCCGTTCAACGTATCGGAAGTGGTGCGCACCCAGGTGGTGGAAGGGCTGCCCATGTCCTATTTTGAGGAACTGACGGAAAAAGTGCGTACCATCACTGCCGATGAGCTCCAACGCCTGGCACAGCGCTACCTGAGCCGCGAAGATATGTGGGAAGTCGTCGTCGGCGTCTGACACGGCCTCCTGCGTTGAGAACATCCTTAAAATCACAGGCTTAAGCCTTATTAATAGCCTTGCATTATTTTCTTTTTCCACAAAAATTGCGTTGCTTTGCGCCGTATTTAAAAATTCAGCAATTTTGTCTTCCTGCTGGCCTTCTGCTGCCCGGGAATGTTGCAGTGGCTACAATTCGTAAAAACGAAGCCACAGGCTAAATTTTTCTTTGATGCGAATCCGGCAGGTATAACGGAAAAAATTGCTAATTTCAAGGCCTCGCGGAAAACCGCGGGCCATTGCAAAAAACAAGTGAAGCATTTAAACTCGGAGAACAGCTTTAATGAAACTGTTTAACTTTTTCACCCAAGAACTCGCCATAGACCTGGGTACCGCTAATACCCTGATCATACAGGACGGGCAGATCGTTGTGGACGAACCTTCTATCGTGGCCATCGACCGCCGCAGTGGAGAGACTATCGCCGTGGGCACCAAGGCTATGCAAATGCACGAAAAAACGCACGAGAACATCAAAACCGTGCGCCCGCTCAAAGACGGCGTTATCGCCGACTTCCAGGCGGCAGAAAGCATGATCGAAGGCATGATCAATATGATCGGCAGGCGCAGGCGCTTCTTCTCACACATGAAAATGGTGATCTGTATCCCCTCCGGTATCACGGAAGTGGAAAAACGCGCCGTATTCGATTCCGCCGACCACGTAGATTCCAAGGAAACCTACCTCATCCACGAGCCTATGGCCGCCGCCCTGGGTATCGGCCTCGACGTGGAAGAACCTGTAGGTAACATGATCATCGACATCGGCGGGGGTACTACCGAAATCGCAGTGATCGCCCTCTCGGGCATAGTCTGTGACCAGTCCATCCGCATTGCCGGCGATGAATTCACCAACGACATCGTCAGCTATATGAAACGCCAGCACAATATCCTGATCGGCGAGCGCACTGCCGAGCAGATCAAGATACAGGTGGGCTCGGCTTTACATGAGCTGGATACGCCGCCCGAAGACCATGCCGTCAACGGACGCGACCTGATGACCGGTATCCCCAAACAGATCAAGATATCCTACAGTGAGATCGCCCACTCATTGGACAAGTCCATATCCAAGATCGAAGACGCCATCCTGAAGGCACTGGAAACGACTCCCCCCGAGCTGGCCTCCGATATTTACCGGACGGGCATCTACCTCACCGGCGGTGGCGCGCTCCTGCGCGGCCTCGACAAGCGCATTGCGGGAAAGACCAAGCTCAAGGTGATCGTAGCGGAAGACCCGCTGCGTGCAGTAGTACGCGGCACCGGCATTGCCCTGAAAAATACGAACCGCTTCTCCTTCCTCATCGACCGGAAGAGCGTATAAGCTAAACCATCACGCCCATGCGGGGCCTGTTACAGTTGTTTGCAGCTTACGGTGGCTTTCTGGCTTTTTTCCTGCTGGAAGCCACTTCCCTCGTGCTTATCGTTCAATACAACCACAGGCAAAAAGATATCTTCAACAATTCCTGGGGCCTGCTCACCGCTGCAGCAGAAAAACAGGTAGACAACATCACCGAATACTGGGGCCTGAAGGCCCGGGTACTCGACCTGCAGGCCAGGAATATCAAACTGATGGAAGAACGCGACAACGCCCGCTATTCTACTGCCGTCTACCGCGATTCCCTTCAGGCTGACTCCACAGCGCCGATGTTCACCTTCATCGCCGCCAACGTGGTCAGCAATTCCATTATCAGCGCCAATAACTCCCTGCGGCTCGACCGCGGCGCAGCCGACGGCGTCAAGCCACACATGGGCGTCATAAGCAGCGATGAAGGCCTGGTCGGCATCGTTCGCGAAACGGCCGAACACTATTGCCGGGTCATGTCGCTGCTGCACAGCCAATCCCGTATTAAGGCCTCCATCAGGCGCAACGGCTACTTCGGCACCCTGGCCTGGAACGGCGGCGACCCCATGCGTATGCAGCTGGAGGCCATACCCAAACATGCAGAGGTGGCCGTAGGGGATACCATCCAGACGAGCGGTTATTCTCAGATATTCCCTAAGGGCATCCTCATCGGAAAAGTTGAAAGTGCCAAGTTAGGCCCGGGCGAAAACTTCTATACCATTACCGTAAAACTGTTCAACGACCTCAGTAAGGTGCAGTACGTTTATATCGTCGACAACCTGATGCGGGATGAACACGAAGAACTAGACAGGGCAGAGGATGAATAATGCCACCTTGATCCATATCACCCGCTTTTTTGCCTTCTACATCTTCCAGGTGCTCATACTGAAGCGCTTGTCCATAGGATGGGAAGGGCCCGTCTTTTTTAATTTTTTATTGTACCCCATGTTCATCTTCCTGCTGCCGCTGCGCACACCGCAGGTGGTGGCCCTGTTTTCCGCTTTTGCCCTCGGCATACTGGTCGATATGAGCTACGACTCACTGGGCGTCCACGCAGGCGCCTCCGTACTGACGGCCTACATCCGCCCCTGGGTACTGGGATGGCTCGAACCCCGCGACGGGTACAACGTCAACTACAGCCCTAATAAAGCCCGGATGGGTGCCCCCTGGTTCCTGCGTTATGCCAGCATTTTGATGGCCTTCCACCTGGTGTTCTACTACAGCCTGGACGCCTTTTCTCCCGTTTACATTGTAGACATCTTGTTAAAAACGCTTTACAGTTTCCCGCTATCCATGATTTTTGTTATTATGGTGGCCTACATTTTTGACCCTGAAGCATAAAATTATTTCCTGTGCCTAGCAACAATAGCCAACGGCAATATATCATCAGGTTCGCTTTCATAGCCGCCTCGGCCTTTCTCGTCATACGGGCTATGGAGCTTCAGGTGCTTGACGCCTCCTACCGCACCAAAGCAGATGCTACGGCTATCGACGAACAGGTCATTTATCCCGCACGCGGCACCGTATACGACAGGGATGGCAAAATACTGGTGTACAACGAGCCGACCTACGACCTCATGGTGACCTACAACCAGATCAATAAGAGCATGGATACGGCCGCCTTCTGCGAACTGCTCGGGATCACGAAAGATTACTTTATCGAGGCGCTGAAAAAGGACTGGAAGGATCCCCGCTATTCCAAGTCGGTGCCCTTTCCGTTCCTGACCAAGATATCGGCCAAGGGCTTCGCCCGCTTTGAAGAACGCTTATACCAGTTTCCGGGCTTCCGGCCCGTCCTGCGCCACGCACGCGGGTATCCCCACACAAACGCGGCCCACCTGCTGGGTTACATCCGGGAGGTCAACCGCGAGGACATCGACAAGGATGGAAGCCCCTATGCGTCAGGCGACTACATCGGCGCCGGCGGGCTTGAACTCGCCTACGAGGACTCGCTGCGCGGCAATAAAGGGGTGCAACTCGTGCTCAAAGATAACCTGGGCCGCGAAGTGGAAGCCTATCAGGATGGGAAGCTGGACAAAGCCCCCATCTCCGGTAAAGACCTCCAGACGACCATCGACCTGGCCCTGCAGGCCTTCGGCGAGGAGCTCATGGTAAATAAGATCGGCAGTATCGTTGCCATCGACCCCAAAACGGGCGAAGTACTGGCCATGGTGAGCACCCCCACTTACGACCCCAACCTGCTGGCCATCGACCGCAACCGGGGCCAGGCCTACGCTGGGCTGGTAAAAGACCCCAACAACCCGCTGTTCGACCGGTCGATCATGGCGCAATACCCTCCGGGCTCGCTGTTCAAACCGGTCGTGGCGCTTATCGGCATGCAAACGGGCGTGCTCAGCCCCAGCCGCGGCATCTCCTGCTCCGGTGCTTATTACGTCGGCGGGATGCGCCTTACCGGTTGCCACAACCATCCCTACTGCTCGGATGTGGAAACGGCGATCCAGTATTCCTGTAATGCCTATTTCGTGACCGCCTTCCGGGAAATCGTCGACAACGAAGGGGGATTTTACAACCCTCAGAAAGGCATGGACGTGTTTAACAGCTACCTGAAAAAGTTCGGCCTGGGCAGCCCGCTGGGCATCGACCTGCCCCGGGAAAAAGGAGGCTTCATCCCTTCTTCTGTCTTTTACGACGATAAGTTCGAAAAACAACAGGCCGGCCAGAAGTGGAATTCCATCTGGGTCCGGTCACTCGGCATCGGCCAGGGCGAACTGCTGCTGACCAACCTGCAAATGGCAAACCTCGCCGCCATACTCGGCAACCGCGGTTACTACTATACCCCCCACCTGGTGAAGGTCATTATGGGTAATGAATTCAATGTGCCGAAAGAGTTTACCACCCGCCATGAAACGGGCATTGAAAAAAAATACTTCGATATCGTGGCCAATGGCATGGAAAAGGTCGTACTGGCCGGCACTGCCCGCCTGGCCCAGGTGCCCGAAATTTCGGTCTGCGGCAAAACCGGCACCGCTGAGAACCCCCACGGGAAGGACCACTCCATCTTCTTCGCTTTCGCCCCGAAAGACAACCCACAGATCGCCATCGCCGTCTACGTCGAGAACGCAGGCTTCGGCGGGTCTCTCGCCGCCCCTATAGCCAGTATGATGATCGAGAAAAAGATCAAAGGCAGTATCGACCCCAGCAGAGAATGGCTCCTGCAACGGATCAAGGAAACGAACCTGATGGAAAGCAAGCCCTAACCTAAAACGCCTCGAATGACCGTCTCCGCTATTCTGGCTGCCGACCGGAACCTCACCATCGGAAAGGATAACGACATCCCCTGGCACCTGCCGGCCGACCTCAAGTACTTCAA
The DNA here is from genome assembly GCA_020636255.1 of Lewinellaceae bacterium. Lineage (GTDB taxonomy): Bacteria > Bacteroidota > Bacteroidia > Chitinophagales > Saprospiraceae > JACJYE01. The sequence continues at coordinate 772,077 of JACJYE010000001.1, read as the reverse complement.
GCGCCGTACGCTCAACCATCATGTCATCATGGGGCGCAAAACGTTCGAATCTATAGGTATACCCCTGCCCAAACGCACCAACATCGTCATCAGCCGAAACTCCTTTTTCATCGCTTCCAATTGCCTGGTGGCCCGGTCTGTCGAAGAAGCCCTGGCCATGGCTTATGACAACGGAGAAGACGAGGCCTTCATCATCGGCGGCGGAGAGATCTACCGGCTGAGCATGCCTTACCTCGACCGTATCTACCTCACCGAAGTGGCTACCGAAACTATAGGCGGGCAAGTCTTTTTCCCGGAACTCAACCCGGAAGAGTGGGCCCTCATTTCCAGCGAGCCGCACGAACCCGATGAAAAAAATGCCTTCGCCTATACTTTTAAGGTGTACGAGCGGATAAAACCCCCAATGGGTAAAAGTGAGTAAAAGTGGGTAACATCGGGTAAAAAACTTTACAGCATCTCTTTTTTCTGACAAATTGAGGCGTGTTGCACACCTCAATTAACCAAATTAAGGAAATCTTCAAAAAACAAGTTGACGGTTTCGGTGGCCAGGCTAAGGCCGGGATCCACTGAAATGGCCGGAGGACAAGCCCGATCACCGAAATGCAAGGCGGCAACTTATTTTTTGGACACTAATTTGCCATGAAAGAAGACCTGCTCCACTACGTATGGCGCATGCAGCGCTTCAGCCGAACAAGCCTGGCCACGACCAGTAACCAGGCCATCGAGATCCTGCAACCAGGTACCTATAACACCCATTCCGGCCCCGATTTCCTCAACGCGCGCATCCGCATAGGCGATACGCTTTGGGCAGGCAATGTGGAAATGCACCTGAAGGCCTCCGACTGGTTCCTGCACAACCATCAGGCCGACGATGCCTACAACAACGTCATCCTCCACGTCGTACTTGAAGAAGACCAGCCTGTGCCCCGGGGCAATGGAGAGCTCATCCCATGCCTGGAAATGAAAAAACGCATCCCAAAGAAGCTGGCGGCGCACTACCTCCGCCTGCTCCACGAAGCCTCGTGGATACCTTGCCAGGCCCAGCTGCCGGAAGTGCACGAGCTGACGCGCAACCTCTGGCTCGGGCGGCTGGCTGCCGAACGCCTGGAACACAAAGCCCAGGCCCTCGGGCAGGAACTGAAAAACAACAACGAGAACTGGGAAGAATCCTTTTACCAGTCGCTGGCGCGCAGCTTCGGCGCTAAAACCAATGCGGAACCGATGGCCCTGCTCACACACAATACGCCATTGCTGCTCCTTGCCAAACACCGTTCCCGCCTGTTCCAGATGGAAGCCCTGCTCTTCGGCCAGTCGGGCCTGCTGCAGGCGGCGTTCGAAGAAGAATACCCGCAAAGCCTGCAACGCGAATACGCCTTCCTGCAAAAAAAATACCGGCTGACGCCTCTGCCCGCACATAGCTGGAAATTCATGCGCCTGCGGCCTGCCAACTTCCCCACCATCCGCATCGCTCAGCTGGCAGCCCTCTACTACCGATCGAGCAACCTCTTCAGCAAAGCAATGGCCGCTCACGACATCCGGGAACTGGAAAACCTCTTCGAACTCAAATTGTCCAACTACTGGTGGGCGCATTATGCATTTGACAAGGCATCGGCCTGGAAACCTAAAGCGCTGGGCAAAAGCACCATACACCTTATCATCATCAATACGATCGCGCCTTTCCTTTTTCTCTATGGCCAGCGCAAGGGCGACCCCCGCTTTCAGGAAAAGGCCCTCGATCTTTTAGAAAAACTTCAGCCGGAAAGCAACGCCATCATCAGCCGCTGGCGGGAACTGGGCATGCCTGCCGATTCGGCCTTCCACACTCAGGCGCTGCTGCAACTGAAAAATGAGTACTGCGATCACAAACGGTGCCTGGAATGCGCGATCGGAAATGCGATACTGCAGTAGTGCTGTGCCAACTTTCACCTATGCCGGGCAAGTTCTATTTTCGGTACCACCTCCTGTGCCTGTTCCAGCGCTGCCGGCCGGCCCACGTCCAGCCACAGGGCGTCATCGTGCCGGCAGGCGACTATCTTTTCGGTTCGCCCCGCCTCCAGGAATACGTCGATGATGGAAAAAACGGCCTGAGTTGGCATGTATTCGAAGATGGCCGGGCTCAGCACGTAAATGCCGCTGAAGGCCAGCGGATGATAGTGCGCCACCTTCCTGCAGATGCGCTCCTCACCTGTGCGGGCATTGCGCCAGCCAGCCAGGCGCCCTTCGTCATCGAAAAGCAGGTAACGCGAGCTCTGCCGCTGCCGGGCCGACAGCGTGGCCAGGGGGGCAGCATGTAAATGGCCCTCATAAAAGCGCCCCAGGTCAATATTGGAAAGGATATCGGTATTGTGCACCAGAAAAGGAGCATCGCGAAAAAAAGCGGCCGCTTTTTTCAGGCCGCCACCGGTATCGAGCAGCATATCGCGCTCATCGGAAACAAAGACGTTGGCCCCGAAATTTTCATTGGCTTCCAGAAAGTCCAGGACCTGCTGCCCGAAATGGTGGATGTTGACTACGATGTCTCTGAAGCCGAAGTACATCAGGCGCCGTATGGCGATCTCCAGCAGCGGCTTGCCGCCTGCTTCCACCAATGCCTTGGGCCTGTCGTTGGTCAGCGGGCGCAACCGGGTACCGAGGCCTGCCGCGAATAACATAGCTTTCATGTTCACAAAGAAAAAGAGAAATGGGATAAATCCTTACTTTTGTCTGATATGATACAGCGCTTCCTGGCCCAGATACTGCTGTCCCCTTTCGCCCTGCTCTATGGCATCGGCGTAAGCCTGCGCAATTTCTTCTACAGCCGGGGGCTGCTGAAGGGCGTGGAATTCAGCGTGCCGGTCATTTCGGTGGGCAACCTTTCGGTTGGAGGCGCAGGCAAAACGCCTCACATTGAATACCTGATAAGGCTGCTGAAAGACTACATCGAAGTAGCGACCCTCAGCAGAGGGTACAGGCGCAAGACCAAAGGCTACCTGGAAGCGGCCCCAAAGATGACGGCAGAACAGGTGGGCGACGAGCCCCTGCAGTTCAAGCGGAAATTCCCCGATATCATGGTCTCGGTTTCCGAGAGCCGCACGTTCGCCATCCCCAAAATGCTGATGGACAGGCCAGCGCTCCAGGTGATCCTGCTCGACGATGCCTTCCAGCACCGTTCCGTCAGGCCAGGCCTGAACATCTTGCTGACGGAATACAGCCGCCCGTTCACCAAAGATTTTCTGCTGCCGGCAGGACGGCTGCGCGAGTGGCGCTCCGCCTACCGCCGGGCCGATATCATCATCGTGTCTAAATGCCCGGCACAAATGCCCCGGGAGGAACGCGAACGGTACCTGGAAGAGATCCGGCCTTTTCCGCACCAGAAGGTTTATTTTTCCTATTACGCTTACGGCCACCCTTATTATATCCTGAACCCAAGCTACAGGATCGAGCTCAGGCCGGATATCGATGCCCTGCTGATCTCCGCCATCGCCAATACGGATTATCTGGTGCGTTACCTGGAAGAGAAAGCCGGGCCGCTGCAGGTGCTGGAATATGAAGACCACCACTATTTTTCCAAATACGACGTCGGGCAGCTCAAAGCGCATTTCGACCGCATGGAAGCGGATAGCAAGATTATCCTGACTACCGAAAAGGACGCCATGCGGCTGGAGCTGCACCGCGATTTCCTCATCGAACACCGCCTGCCGATCTTTGTTGTGCCGGCCGAAGTGCGGTTCCATTTTGATGAAGCCGAGGCCTTCGACGAAAGTATTCGGTTATTCCTGTTAAACTTCAAAGCCTGAACTTGAACCCGATATTACGCCTCATCTACCAATCTCTCAAGCTGCTGGTCCGGGCCTGTTTCCGGCTTTACTACCGCCGTACCATCATCAACCGCAGCGGCCTGCACTTCAACCGGCCGGCTATTCTGGTGTCCAACCACCCCAACACCCTGATGGACCCCCTCAATGCAGCAGAACAGGTGCCCATGATCGTACACTTCCTCGCCAACGCGGGTTTGTTTAAAAGCCGCCTGGGCAACTGGTTCTTCAACACCTTCTTCTGCATCCCTATCGAGCGCCCCGAAGATACCGAAGGCAAACCGCTCAACAACAGAGAGTCCTTTGCGCGTTGTGATGCGTTCCTGGGCCAGGGGGGGTGCCTGTACATCGCTCCGGAAGGCTACAGTTTCGTAGAACGCCGCCTTCGCCCGCTAAAAACGGGTACGGCGCGCATAGCACTGAGCGCTGAGAATGCCAAGGCCTTTGAACTGGGCCTGTGTATCGTACCTGTAGGGCTAAGTTATGAAGCGCCCCAGCGCTTTGGAAGCCGCGTGCTCATCAATGTCGGTGAGCCGATATGGGCCAAAGATTACCGGGAAGCCTACGAGTCGGGCTCTTTCATGGCCCCCAAGATGCTTACCGCCGACCTGGCCGAACGCCTGCGGGCACTCATCATCGACACCCGCGACGATGCCGAAGGCCTGCTGGTGTCGCGCCTCGAACAGCTTTTGCGCAACAGCCGCCCTGTACCAGAGGCCTTACATTTTTCGCGCACCAAAGCCCTGATCGAACGCCTGCGTGAATGGCATTCCGACAGGCCGGAGCAATATCAGGCCTTCGCGGAAGAGGTGGCGAAATATTTCGAGCAATTGCACGCCCTTCGCACCAGTGACGCCGCCCTGGCCCGGCCGCCACGGCCGCTGGCGCTGCACCTGGCCGGGCTCGTCCTCTTTTTCCCATTATACCTGTACGGCCTGACGAACAATTTTCTGCCCGCCTATATCCCGCTTTTGCTCACCCGTAAACTCAAGCTCTACACCGGTTATGATTCAACGGTGAAGATCTTGTCGGGATTGATCACGTTCCCTTTGTTCTACTTCCTTCAAACCCGCCTGGTATATGGCCTCTACGACGGCCACACAGCCCTGCTCTACCTGATAAGCCTGCTGCCCGCCGGGCTTTTTGCCTGGCATTTCCGCCGGCACCAGGGCCGGGTGTTGGACTACCTGAGGCTGCGGCGCCACAAAAAACAGGCCGCCGCGTTACGCGAACTTCGGGAAGAGGCCTGGAGCGCCGGGCTGGCGGACGAGCATGACTCAACAAGCGATCCATATTGATCAGCACAACCGATATTCTGCTTTTTCTTTTTCTGGCCAGCACGGCAGTACAGCTTTTCTACTGGCTGTTTATCTTTAGCCGCCTCGCCTTCTACCGGCAGCCCAATGCCCAACCAACAACAGGAAAGGAGGGTGTCTCCGTTATCATCTGCGCCCGGAACGAAGCGGAGAACCTGCGACAGAACCTACCTTATTTTCTTTCGCAAGACTATCCAGCTTACGAAGTAATTGTGGTAAATGACAATTCTTCCGACAAAACTTGGGAGGTACTCTTGGATTTTCAGAAAAAAACTCCCATCTTGCGCCTTGTTAGCGTTACAGCTAATACTTCTCCTGGTAAAAAAGAGGCTTTAACTAAGGGCATTGAAGCCGCCCGCTTTGAAATACTGTTATTATCCGATGCCGATTGTCGCCCGGCAAGCTCCATGTGGGTGGAGCAAATGCAAGCATTCGTTAGGGGCCGGGTAAAGATCGGATTAGGATACAGCCCTTATTATCGTGGGAAAGGCATCCTGAATGCCTTCATTCGCTTTGAGACTGTCTATTCTGCTACCCAATTTTTTTCCTTTGCATTAATGGGATTGCCCTACATGGGAGTAGGGCGAAATCTGGTGTATCGCAAATCTCTGTTTCATGAGTCCGGAGGTTTCGCTACACACGCCGATGTAGCATCCGGTGATGACGACCTGTTCATCAACCAGGTGGCCACTCGGCACAACAACACGGTGATTCTGTCACCACGCGCATTCGTCTATTCAAGCCCCAAGGACACTTGGGGAGGCTACTACCACCAGAAGTCAAGGCATTTGACCACCGGCATCCGTTATCGCCTGGTACACCAGTTGGCCCTGGGCCTGCTGTCTGCCAGCCACTTCGGGCACTACGCTTTTGGCATCGCCTTGATCCTTTTTCACAACATGGATGAAATCGTATTACTTAACTATCTGGTACGGATAGGGGTAGCCTCTGCGATGTACGCACTGATCCTGAGAAAACTGCACGATATTTCTTTAATCAGGTGGGTTCCATTGCTCGATGCTTTGTACGTCTGCTTCTACCTCGTTTTCGCACCGGCCCTTTTCAAAACAAAGGAATCATGGAAGTAGCAGTACAAACCACCATCACCTCCCAGCGTGCGCTGGATGATTACAGCATCGTCAAAAAGGCGATCCTGGGCGACCAGAAGGCCTACGCCATTCTCATGGATCGCTATCGCAACCCCATTTATCACATGATGCTGAAAATGGTCAACAACAACCGCGATGATGCCGACGACCTGACCATTGAAGCTTTTGGCAAGGCCTTCGCCAAGCTCTCCAGTTATGTGCCACGCTACGCTTTCAGCACCTGGCTGTTTCGCATCGCTATCAACAATGGCATAGACTATATCCGGAAAAAGCGCCTGAACCTCTACTCCATTGATGAACCCATCGACGGCGAAAGCAGCAGCGATTTTTCCAGCAACCTGAAAGCCGCCATTCTCGACCCGGAGGAAGAGATCATCCGCAACCAGCGCATCCAGATGATGCGGCAGCTGCTCAGCCAGCTCAATGGCAAGTACCGCCTTATGATCGAATTGCGCTACTTCGAAGAACTTAGCTACGAGGAGATCGCCGAAGAACTGGATATCCCTCTCGGCACAGTAAAAGCCCAATTGTTCCGCGCTAAGGAAATGCTGGCCAATATGCTGCAGCAACCCGGCGCCAGCGCTTATGTAGAAGTCTGCCGCAGAGCGTAGGGTGGAAGTTATGGTTCCTGGTTCGCTGAACCTGAACCAGTATCCCGCACCCGTATCCTCTATGGCCTGTAACCCTGTAGCTCCAAAACCCAAAAACCGGATGGGCGGTAGAATAGCATAGAGAGGCTGTTCTCCGTTCGCCAATTCAATCCCATGAACTGCCGCCCCATCCTTCTTTTGCCAAACTCCAGTTTGGCTGCACGCTACCTCTGAAAATCGATAAAGCTTGTGGGCTCCGCGATTTCCACACTGCTGTTCTCAAGCCGTAAAACGCCCCTTGGGCATACGGCCGAACAAATGCCACAACCCACACAGGAAGCACGTATAACATCCTGCCCTCGCTGTGCATACCAACGCACATCGATGCCCATTTCACAGTAAGTTGAACAATTGCCGCAACTGATGCACTGGCCGCCGTTTGTCGTAATGCGAAATCGGGAGAAAAGGCGCTGCTGTATGCCGAGCAGGGCCGCCATCGGGCAACCGAACCGGCACCAAACCCGGCTGCCGAACAAGGGGTAGAACCCCACTCCTATAACGCCGGAAAAAATAGCTCCTATGTAAAAACCGTAAAAGGATCTCAGGCTGGCGGCCTTCACAAAAAGAATGTCTCTTTCACCTGAAAAATGGTTGATCAGGATCACAACGGCTATCAGGGCGCCCAGCCCCGACATGATGTACACCATGTTCCTGCGCAACCTCTGATACCTCCGCTGAAGGACGACCAGCACAAGGCCGGCGCCCACCATTAACCCCACAATGATCCAGGTGAAGCTGCGCCGTGTGAGATAGTATTTTCCCGGGCCCACTCCCAGATAGCTGTATACCACTGCAATCGTCATCACTACCGACAACAGGAGAACGCTATGTATAATCCAGCGTTCCAGCCGCCAGGCCGCCAGCGACTTATCGGAAAGCTGCCGGAATGGATCCCCGGCCGTTTCCGCCAGGCCGCCACAGCCGCAAACCCAGGAGCAATACCACCGCTTCCCATACCGGTAGGTGAGAAAGGGCGAGATCACGAAGATCATCAACAGCCCCAGTACGAACATAAAAAGGCCTATACTGCCTCCGTTGAGCATATTGTCGATGTGCCACTTGTCGAAAAAATCATAATCCAGCGGCCACATATTCTTCATGTCCTTGTCGAACCACCGGGCGGCCAGGTTACTGTTCAGGCCTTCCATCAGCTCCGGGATCAGAAAGGCGAAGGCCGTCTGGAAAAACACCACAGAACCTGTTCGGATAAGCTGGTACCGGTTGTGCCGGTACTTATAGGCGAATTTGGCCCCCATAACCAGGATAGCAACGGTATACAACACGCCATACATGAACCACTGGCTGGCCGGCTGCCCCTTCAGCAACCGGCTCAGCGGCCCGAACAGGGCCACCAGGCCCGTATTCGGCGCGCCATCAGCGCCCAGGCCCAGCGTTGCCGGAAAAAAATAGAGCAACACGTAAAAGCCCGTTATGAAAATGCCGAAAACCCAACCCCACAAGCCGCCGTTCGTCAGGGTGCTGAACCAAACGCCGTTATTTTTAATACCCGCAGGCCCTTTCAGGTACGTACGCCTGGCATAGATGAGCATGCCGGCCAGCAACAGCCCCATGGCAACCGCTAAAGTGAGGCCGCCGGAAGGCAGGGATATGCCCAACAGGGCAACGATCAATAACAACAGGGACAGCGCGGCCAGGCCCAGGCCCAGCTTTTGAATGCCATCCAGCTGCCGAGGATGAGGGTTCGCCAAAGAGAAGCTGATATTGGACAATTTCATCGCCGTTCTTTTAGGTTGAAGCTCTGTAATTTCAAAAAACAAGGCCCTTCAGGAAGCGGCCTACTGCCTCCGGGCTGCGCCCTTGCATGAGTTGCAACCCCTGGCCCGTTTGCCGGTTGTATAAGGCCACAACTTCTGCTTCGCAGGTTTCATTGAATTCGGGGTCGAAATTAGCCAGGTCCAGGTTTTGCAGCACAGCTTCGATATGCGCCTGCTCCCGGATCCACTTTTCACAAACCTCCTGCCGGTATCGCACGCCCATGAGGTTGAACCCGAGGATGTGCCCCTTGCTTTTATCGTATACCAGGCGAATGCTCTTCCGGCCCTCCGGGTGCTCCCAATACAGGCTGGCCTGATGTTCCGGCAACTGAGCCCTGACATCGCCGTATACCTGGTATTCGATATCGAAAAATTTGGCCGAATTAAACCATATCCCCGGATCGTAGGCCAGCTGCCGGCCGCAGATGTTGCAGGCCACCGTTTCGCCCATCATACGGGCTACGTACCAGACGGCTTCAACTGCCCGGCGGCCTGGCGGCGGCTCGCGCAACTGTACACAATCGCCAGCGGCATACACATCGGGAATGTTGGTTTGCAGGAAGCTGTCGACGAGTATCCCGCGATCCGTCTCCAGCGCCGTATTTTTCAGAAAGCCGATATTGGGGTGAACGCCCGCAGTAAGGCCCACATAACCACATTCAATACGCTCGCCATGGCTGGTGGTTACCGCACAGGCCCGGCCCGTTCCGTCATCCACGATCTCCTTTAGTTCAGTGGCCAGCCGTAAGTCGACACCATGCTCCCGGATGTGGCGGCTGGCCATAGCCGATTCTTCGGGTGGCAATACCATATCCCAATAGCTCTGCTCGCGCACGAGAAAAGTTACCGGGATACGGCGGGAACAGAACATCTCCGCCATCTCTATGCCGATAAGCCCGCCGCCTACGATAACAGCACGTTGCAAGCCCTGGCTGTGCTGCTCCATATACTCCAGGTCGGGATAACTGTACAGCCCCCGGACGCCGGCCAACTGCTGCCCCGGCCAGCCAAACTTATTAGTGGCCGAACCTGTAGCCAACAAAAGCTTGTCATACCGAATGTTATGGCCCTCTTTGGTAAATAGGGCCTTTGTTTCGAAGTCTATACGCTCTACATAGGCCCTCTGCAGATCGATCCGGTTCTTTTTCCAGAACCAGTCTTCATAAGGCTTGATGTCCTCGTACCGCATGTGGCCCATGTATACGTACATCAGAGCTGTACGGGAGAAGAAGTGCTCCGTTTCGGCTGAGATGACCGTGATGCGGTGGCTGCTTTGTTTTCGAATAAAGCGGGCTGCTGTAATGCCTGCCACGCCATTTCCCAGGATTACAATATGCATAGCTCGTATTTGTCGTTGGGGTTGGCTTTCAAGTTAATCAATTTTGTGAAGGCCGGTAAAGTTGGGAAAAGCCTTAGAACTTGTTTGTAGGATGGCCCTGATGTCCAGGCCGGGACAATTTGCCACCTCAAAAGTGTCTGCCATTATACAATTGACAAAAAATAATATTCCCATACCGTGGGCAGTGGGCAATAACACTTTGCCCCCAAACCAGAATCAGGAATTTTACCTACATTTGCCCGTCGCAATGCTATGGCTCATTGCGTGTTCGATTTAATAGTTATCAAATTAAAAAAATTACTCCTATTATGAGAGCAGCTCTACTACTAATTGCCTCCCTGTTCATCTTCCAGGGAATGACTTTCGGACAAGCCCAGCGCCGTGTGATGGTCGAGTCCTTTACGCAGGCCTCCTGTGGCCCTTGCGCAGCCCAGAACCCGGGTTTCAACCAACTGGTCTTCAACAACTGGAGCAAAGTTGTTTTACTGAAATACCAGACTTCCTGGCCGGGTTATGACCCGATGAACTTGCAAAATCCGGATGAAGTGGCCGCACGCGTGACTTACTACGGTGTGACCGGTGTGCCCAATGTACGCATCGACGGCTCGCTCGACGCCGGCACCTCCGGCAGCGTAACGGCAGCACAGATTAACAACGCCTATGCCGCCACCACGCCTCTGGAGATGGAACTGACGCACCATCTGAACGCCGCCCTCGACTCTGTCTTCATCAGCGGTGTTATCCGCAACGTTTCCGATACCGAGTTCAGCCCCGCCAACACGGTTCTCCATGTCGCGATCATGGAACAGGAACTGCTTTTCCCCGAACCTCCGGGCTCTACCAACGAAACGGATTTCTACTGCGTGATGCGCAAGATGCTGCCCGACGTAAACGGCATGCCCCTGTCGGCCATCGCTGCCGGCGACTCCCTGGAGTTCGAATACAACGTCCCCCTGCCCGATTACATCTACAGCTATCCTCAGGTAGGCGCTGTGGCCTTCGTACAGACCAATGGCAGCCGCCAGGTACACCAGGCCGCCATCAGCGAAGCTCCCGGTATGCTGGATGGATATGCTGACGTCGCGCTGGAATTAACTTCCCAGGGCCCCGCCGGCCTCTGCGACTATTCGCTGACCCCTTCTGTTGAGATCACCAACGCTACATCAACGGAAGTTACTGAAATGGAGGTGGAACTGTCCATCAATGGTGGCGCACCTACTTCTCAAACATGGACCGGCACGCTGGCTGAAGGCGAATCCACAACGATCACCTTCGAACAGCAAACCGTGTCCCCGGGTGCTACGGAAGTAGCCTTCAACCTGGCCAGCGTCAACGGCGCTGCTGATATCAACCAGCTCAACCAGCTGGTTTCTTCTCAGACCTTCTATACCCTCAACGACAGCCCGGTAGGCACCGAGATCGTCCAGGGCTTCGAAACGACGCCAAACCTGGCTACCCCGGCTAATACCCTGCTGATCAAGGATGCAGACCGCCAATTCGGAGTTGTCAACCAAAGCTACCTGCAGGGTATCGGCGCTACCGCGCCCGGCGCAGTGGGCGGCTTTGCCGCTTCGGCAAAATCCATCATGGTGGACTTCTACACCTGGAACGACGCGGGCGCCCAGGCCAGCATGACCTTCGAAAAGATCGACCTGTCTACCAGCGCTCAGCCCGTTCTGGCTTTCGAACATGCTTACGCTCAGTACCAATCCTTCTCAGACCGTCTGACAATTGCCGTGTCGCAGGACTGTGGCGACACCTGGACTACGGTTTGGAATAAAGCGGGTAGCCAGCTGTCCACGACTCCAGCCACCACTTCGTTCTTTGTGCCGAACGCCACCCAGTGGGTTGCCGATACGGTAGACCTCAGCGCTTACGCCGAAGCTCCGGAACTGCTGGTCCGCTTTACGGCTACGAGCGATTACGGCAACAACCTCTATATCGACAATATCAACCTGGTCAGCCTCTTAAGCGGCGCCGACGAGCCGGGGCTGCTGGAAGGCAAAGTGTTCGCCTATCCGAACCCGGCCAGCGACCTGGTTAACATCGATTTCCAACTGGTTGAATCCAGCCGCCTGGATATCAGCATCTTCGATATCTCCGGCAAACTGGTACAAACGCTTGTCGGCGGCGAACAATATTCAGCCGGTGCTCATAAAGTGCTCTGGCAACCGCAGCAAAGCGGCCTGTACCTCGTTCGCCTGGCTACTGAGAACGGCGCTGTTACCAAGCGCGTAACGGTAGTGCGGTAAGCCAGGAGGATGGCCTGGGGCCTGGTGAAGGGGAGCGCAATGGTTCACCCCCTCACCAGGCCATTCCCTCTCCCGGCCTTTTTTAAGGTTGCCCGCAAAAAAGGATCGGCAGGAAGTTCCTGCCGATCCTTTTTTAAGCAGCTGACGGGACTTTGACATTTCGTTAAGGCCGCCCGCCTTGCTTTATTGTCTTATAATTAGGACTTTTGCACTATGTAGATGTAGTGTTCAAAAAATAAGTTCTCCATTGCTGATTATTTTTTGATTCTTACTTAGCAAGTTATTTTCTCATTTGATAAAAAGACGCTGATGAAGCATAGCTTACTTTCCCTCCTGATATTTCTTCTCGGACTGCCTGCTGCCTTTGCACAGCTCAGTTTCAGCTTCACGCCGGATACGGTTGAAGTTTCCGATTATTTCAACCCCAGTGACCCCGAATACGAACTGGTCGGGTACGCTACGGTGAAAAACGAAAGCGCTCAAACGGTGAACGTCAAGTGGACCCGCTTTTTAGACGTACCCGACGGGTGGGAAGTTCAGGTCTGCGACCTGAACCTCTGCTACAACCAGATCGTTTATTCCAATATCGCTTCCGATATCGGCGCTAATTTCCCCCTGCCGCTGGCGCCCGGCGCTGAGACCAATATGGATGTGCACGTCAAGCCAAAAGGCATTGCCGGCACTGGCGAGGTTCGCATCGATGTCTCTACGGAGGAAAATCCGAATGACGTCCTCATAAGCGGTACTTATATTTTCAACGCGTTGCTGACCAGCACGGCCAAAGAAGCCTCCCGGGCCCGGCTGGCCGTTTTCCCAAACCCCACTACCGATTATTTCGAACTTCGTGGGGCTGATGGCATCGATCAGGTTGTGCTTTACAACATCATCGGCCGCCAGGCCCGGTCGTTCAATGTTGCGCCGGGCAAGCGCTACTACATTGGCGACCTGCCCAACGGCATGTACCTGGCCAGCCTGGTTAACAAGCAAAAAGGCGTATTGAAGACCTTCCGGGTCAGCAAACGTTCTATCCAGCCATAACTGTTTTTACGGTATAGTAAAGCCAGAAGCGCCAGCCCGCCCTTATCGAGCCGGCGCTTCCTGTTTATGGGGCTGCCTTCCCCCGGGCGTTTCATTTGCTGCTTCGTTCCAATTCCCTATGTTTGTAGCAAAGGGTTTAAAACCATACTACCCATGAAGGCCATTTCCTCCAAGCTACCTCAGGTGGGCACTACCATCTTCACGGTCATGTCGGCCCTGGCCCATGAACACGGTGCGATCAACCTGTCGCAGGGATTCCCGAACTTCCCTTCTCCGAAGGTACTGAACGAACTCGTATGCCAGTACATGGCCCGGGGATTCAACCAGTATGCCCCAATGGCCGGCGTGCCCCTGCTTCGCCAGCGGCTGGCCTCCAAAGCAGAGGCCCTCTACGGCCTGGCCGTCGATCCCGATACCGAGGTGGCCATAACTGCCGGCGCCACGCAGGCCATCTTCACCGCAATAAGTGCTTTCGTGCGCCCCGGCGACGAGGTTATACTGCTGGAGCCGGCTTACGATTCCTACCGCCCTTCGGTGGAAGTGAATGGCGGCATCGCTATTGCCCATGATTTAAAGGCGCCCGATTACCGCCCCGACTGGGCGGCCATAAAAGCGCTCATCACCCCCCGCACACGCCTGATCGTCATCAACAGCCCGCACAACCCCAGCGGCACGACGCTTAAGGCCGAAGATTTGCAGGCCCTGTCAGATATTACTAAAGACACGGACATACTCGTGCTCAGCGATGAAGTGTATGAGCACCTGGTCTACGACGGCAAAGCCCACCAGAGCGTGCTCCGTTTTCCGGAGCTCTGGCAGCGTAGCCTCGCCGTGTATTCGTTCGGGAAAACATTCCACAATACGGGCTGGAAGATCGGCTACTGCATCGCGCCGGAGTACCTGATGTCCGAATTCCGAAAGGTGCACCAGTTCAACGTCTTCTCCGTCAACACGCCTATGCAGCACGCTTTGGCGGATTATATGGAGCAGGCCGACACTTACCTGTCGCTGCCCGCTTTTTACCAGCAAAAAAGGGATTTCTTCCTCGATGCGATCAGCGGTTCCCACTTAAGGCCGCTTCCCTGCGAAGGCACTTACTTCTGTACCTTCGACTACAGCGCCATCAGCCAGGAAGCGGACACGGCATTCGCCAAAAGAATGACGCAGGAATACGGCGTAGCCGCTATACCTGTATCAGTTTTCTACTCCGACGGGCGCGATGATAAGATCATCCGCCTCTGTTTTGCCAAAACGGAAGAAACACTCGAGCAGGCGGGAGCGCTTCTTAGGAAGATATAACATGTTTCACTGCTTTATGCCTCAATACGCCCTGCCGTCGTTCCCTTCCACAAAATTCATGAAGGCGCGGTTGACCACCCGGTTGCCGCCGGGGGTAGGGTACTCGCCGGAAAAATACCAGTCTCCGTTGTTGTTCGGGCAGGCATGACGCAGGCCTTCAACGGTTTGGTAGATGACTTCGATCTTGGGTTTTACGCCTTTCGGCGTTACGATCCTGGCGATCTTTTTGGAGATCTTCTCATACGGGAACTCTTCGTACAAGGCCTTTACCTCATTCGTGATCTGCTCTTTGGGCAGGTGCTGCTGGGCCTTGCAGCGCTCATAAGCTTCCTGTAGCAGATGCTCTTTGCCGCTTTCCTTCAGCAGTTCCACCAGGGCCTGAAAGGCCACGAATTCCCTCATGCGCGACATATCGATGCCATAGCAGTCGGGGTACCGGATCTGCGGGGCAGAGGAGACGATGACGATCTTTTTGGGTTTCAAACGGGAGACGATCTGAATGATGCTGTCGCGGATAGTCGTGCCACGCACGATGGAATCGTCGAGCAGAACGACCGTATCCACATCATTTTCCACCAGGCCGTAGGTCACGTCGTACACATGGGACACCAGGGCTACGCGCGAGCTTTTCTCCGCGATGAAGGTGCGCTGTTTGGCGTCTTTCACCACCAGTTTTTCCATTCTCGGCCGGAGCGCCAGTATCTTTTCCAGCTTTTTGGGCTTGATGTCGTCGCCCATTTTCAGGATCTTTTCTTTTTTGATCTCGTTGAGCCTGGCTTCCAGGCCCTCCATAAGCCCGTAGAAAGCGGCTTCGGCCGTATTGGGCACGTAGGAAAAAACGGTGTGTTTAAAATCCTCGCCCACAGCTTCCAGTATCTTATCCGCCAGCTGTTCTCCCAGCTTCTTGCGTTCAAGGTAGATATCGCGGTCGTTGCCGCGCGAGAAATAGATGCGCTCGAAGGAACAGGCGCGCCGTTCCAGTTGTTCGATGAAGGGCACTTCTGAAACGGTGCCGTTCTTTTTGACGATGAGGGCATGGCCCCGTTGCAGCTCTTTGACCTGGCTGATATGCACATTGAAGACCGTCTGTATGGCCGGGCGCTCGGATGCGGCCACGACTACTTCGTCGTCGGCATAATAAAATGCCGGCCTTATACCCGCCGGGTCGCGCATGATAAAAGCATCGCCATGGCCGATGAGGCCCGCCATCACGTACCCGCCGTCGAACTTCTTGCTGGCGCGCCGCAGCAGCCGCTGGATATCCAGGTTGTCATAGATCAGATCGTTGATCTCCTGGTTGGAGAAGCCGTCGGGTTTGTACCAGGTGTGCAGGCGCTGTACCTCGTCATCGAGGAAGTGCCCGATCTTCTCCAGTACGGTGACGGTATCCGATTTTTCCTTGGGGTACTGCCCCAGTTCCAGCAGCTCTTCGAAAAGCTCATCTACGTTGGTGAGGTTGAAATTGCCGGCCAGGATGAGGTTGCGGGTGATCCAGTTGTTTTGCCGCAGAAAGGGGTGGCAGGTCTCGATGCTGTTGTCGCTATGAGTGCCATAACGCAGGTGGCCCAGCAGGAGTTCCCCCATATATGGCTTGTTTTCCTTCAGCCATACGGGGTCTTTGACCAGCTCTTTCGGCAGTTCTTTGAAATGGCGGTAGACCTGCTGGAACATATCTTCCAGGTAGTTGCTGGCCACGCTGCGCTTGCGGCTGATATATTTTTTACCGGGGGTAGCATCCAGTTTGATGGTAGCCATACCAGCGCCGTCCTGCCCGCGGTTGCGCTGTTTCTGCAACAGCACTTCCAGCTGGTTAAGGCCGTAAAAGGCCGTGCCGTATTTCTCCTGGTAATACTGCAACGGCTTGAGCAGGCGGATCAAAGCCAGGCCACACTCGTGTTTTATCTGGTCACTCATAGCAATATTTGCTCCAATGTTTTTTTTACGCCGCAAAGGTAGCCCTTTCCACGGGCTTTGAAAACAAGTGCGCCGGTAATCCGGCACGCTAATAACTTTGCCGTGTTCAAAAAACAATTTGCCGCTTTGCATTTCGGTGAAAAATATGTGCTACAATTTGCAATATTAATCCAAGTCGAAATAAGCAAAATACAATATATTGCATGCTGATATATTTTCAATATCTAATTCCAGATGCCTAGCTCATCTAGTGTGTTAGTTCTGTAAAAAACCAAACCCTTTACAAACACTTTACCCTTCATGCCTAAACCCGTATTACTGCTTGCATTTGCCAACGAGCGGGAGGAAGGCGGCCAATATCTCCGAAACCTCCCACAAGAACTAAATCACATCCGCCGCGCCCTGGAGAAGGCCGAGGACAAGCAGTTGTGCGAGGTCGTCATTCTGCCCAACGCTACCCTGGATGATCTGGCAGCCACCTTCCTACGGGAAAAATACCGCAACCGGATCGCTGTATTCCACTACGGCGGCCATGCCGGTAGTTATGAGTTACTGCTGGAATCCTCTGCCGGCAAAACCGAGCTGGCCCACGGCGAAGGGCTGATCCCTTTCCTCGCTTCTCAAAAAGGGCTGCAGCTCATCTTCCTGAACGGATGCTTTTCGGGCCAGCAGGCGCAATCCCTGGTTCAGCAGGGTATACCCGCAGTCATCGGCACGGCCAGCGCCATCAATGATGATATCGCCTGCTCGTTGGCCGGCAGCTTCTACGAGGCCCTGGGCGAAGGGGCCCCGCTGGATAAAGCCTGGAAAGGGGCAGTGCACAAGGTGCAGGCCCGTGAAGGCAGCCAGGATATGAACCGGTACTACGACACCCGCAGTATCAAACTCAGAGCGCAGGCCAGCCAGTTCCCCTGGGAAGCGTACTACCGCCCCGGCGCTGAGGCCATGCGCGACTGGAACCTTCCCGACGCGGCCAACGACCCCTACTTTGGGCTGCCAGACATCCCGGCCCGCTATGGGTTCCCGGAAGAACCCTACCGCTTTCTGGCGCGATATACCCGGGAAGATGCCAGGGTTTTCTTCGGCCGGGGCCATTACGTCCGCGATCTTTACCACCGCATTCACAGCCCGCAGGCCGCACCGGCCATCCTGCTTTACGGGCAATCGGGTGTAGGCAAATCGTCCTTGCTGGAAGCCGGGCTCTTTCCACGGCTGGAAGCGGAATATGACATCCGGCTTTTCCGCCGGCAGCCTGAAACAGGGCTACTCAGCCACTTCGCAGAAGCCCTGAAATTGCCGCCCGGAACGGCCGATGCTGCCCTGCTGCTCGAACGATGGAAACAGCTGGAAGCCCAATCCGGAAAAAAAGGCATCGTCATTGTCCTGGACCAGGTGGAAGAAGTGTTCACCCGCCCCGCCGAAGGCCGGGAAACAGAACTGAAAGACTTCCTGCAAACAGCCAGCGCCATCTTTTCCCGCCCCGATGACAGACCCGCCGGAAAGCTGCTGCTCAGCTTCCGCAAAGAGTATGGCCCCGAGATCGAAAAAGCCTGCCGCGAGGCGAGCCTGCCCAAAGAACAGGTATTCCTGGGCCGGCTGGACCGGAAGGGCATCCTGGAGATCGCGAGCGGGCTGAGCTCCAATCAACAACTCAAGAATAAATACCGACTGGAAATAGAAAAAGGCCTGCCCGTACTGATCGCCGACGACCTGCTGGAAGACAAGAACTCGCCCATCTCTCCCGTACTGCAGATCACCCTTACCAAGCTATGGCAGCAACAGGAGGGCCAGGACCAGCGGGTATTCCGAACCAGTGACTACCAGCAACTTAAAAAAGCCGGCATCCTGCTCGACGATTTCTTCCACCAGCAGATGGCCAGGATCAGGGCCTGGGAAGCCGAGATCAGCCAGCAGGTGGAAAGCTCCGGCCTGGCACTGGATGTGCTGCACTACCACACTACTGCCCTGGGCACTGCCGAAAGCCGAAGCCTGGAAAACCTGCGCAGCCACTACCAGCACCAGAGCGATATCTTACAACACCTCCTCAAGCAACTGCAGGCGCTCTACCTGCTGGCAGCCCTGGGCCCGGAGCAAACCGCCCTGGCCCACGACACCCTGGCGCCCATCGTGCAGAAGGAGATCCGCGACTCCGATAAACCGGGGCAGCGGGCACTGCGCATCCTCAGCGCCAAAATAGCCGACTACGAGATCAGCCCCGAGCGCACCTATATCGATGAGGAGGACCTGGCCCTGGTGGAAGCAGGCGCGGGAGGCATGCGCATGTGGACGAGCAGAGAACGGGAATTGGTAGAGAAGAGTAAGGAGAGGCGGGCGAAGCTAGCGGCAGAGCGGAAGCGGAACAGAAGGCTGAAAGTAGGGGGGGTAGCCCTTGTCGTTTTGCTGGCCTTGGTGGCCTTATTGCTCTGGCGGCATTCCAGCATTCAGAGCCAGGTAAATGCCTGGGTAGCCGAAGCCCGGTCTTTTGAAAAAAATGACCCTACAACAGCCCTCGATGTCCTGAATCGGGCACTGGCGAAAAGGCCCAACGACCTGGCCGCCTTGCAGGCCCTAAACGATATCTTCAGAGATAACGAGTTTTATCAATCCTTTCAGCTTCCCATTGACGGGGATATCACTAGCCTTGCTTTTTCTGCCGACGGCCGCCGCATCCTGATGGCCAGCGGCTACAATGCCTGTATATGGGATACCACCCTGGCCTACCAGCCTACCCCTCTTGCCGCATTTTCCCATCCTGATTGGGTAAGCTCGGCCAGGTTTTCCAAAGATGAAAAAAAGGTGCTCACCGCCTGCCAGGATTCCCTGGTTCGGCTATGGGAAACAGGAAAAGACAGGCCCATGTCTTTCTCCGGCGAGGGTAAGTTTTATACCGCCGTCTTATCTCCGGACGAGCAATATATCTATGGCGGCTGCAGCGATGGCAAGATCTATCGATGGAACACCGATGGAAGCCAGCGCACCAGCTGGCAGGCTCATTCGAAAGCTGCCCATAAAGTAAATGGCTTTGCCGGGGTAACAAGCCTTGCATTCTGCAATAATGACACGCTCCTGATCAGCGGAGGTTTCGACAGCAAAATATATTTGTGGAACCGCTTCACCCAGGTTTGCCTGGACTCTTTTGTCTATGCTGATGGAAATGGGTTGGTCAACCTCACATACGATTCCCTCTCACACGGCATCCTCGTGGGTTACTTCGACGGCACCGCCCGCTTGTGGAACATAAAGGATAAAACTTACACTATTCTACGGGGCCACAGCCGCCGCATCAATACGGCTGTTTTTTCTCCCGACTGGCAGTATATGCTCACGGCAAGCGCCGACCAATCCATCAGGTTATGGAACCGCGATGGGGTACTGTTGAAATCGTATAAAGGGCATGAAAGCTGGGTGCAAACCGCCGCCTTTGCACCAGATGGCGCCTCCTTCTTAAGCGGTGGGGCCGATGATATCCTGAGGCTGTGGAAACGGGACTCCAAAGTGTCTTCGATAGTTGGCGAATGCGGGCTTGCTTATTCCCTTTCCATTAGTTTTGACGGCCAGGAGGCTTTGGCAGGGAGCTATCAGGCGGCTTTCCTCTGGAACCTGAAGAACAAAGGCCCCTTGATCATGAAAGGGCACCAAGGATGGATCAGCGCCGTAGCGGCCGCTCCTGCAACACATAAACTTAAACTGACGGGAGGTGAAGACGGGGCCGTGATCATCTGGGATGAAAAAGGCCAGCCTGTTCAGACACTCGATGCACATCCCGGAGGGGTCAATGCAGTGGCTTTCTCTCCCGATGGAAATTATTTCGCAAGTGGCGGAGCGGACGGCACAGTAAAAACCTGGGATCTTTCCGGAAAAATGGTGGCTTCTTTCCAGCACCCTCAACCCGTAACTTCCCTGGCCTTCTCCCCCGACGGAGCGCTCCTGCTTACCGGATGCCTCGACGGGGGGGTGTACCTGTGGGACAGAAAACAAGGGACGAACAAAAGATTCGAGATCAAAGCGGAATTGCCCTTTGCCGTCGCCTTTGCACCCAATGGCCGTTATATCGCAGCGGGAGGCGGCAACGATCAAAACAGCCTGGGAAGCTTCACCGTGATGAAGCTGGACGGCGCCGCCCTGTTCGAAGCCGATGAAAACGACAGCAATACGCTTCAGGGCAGAGCAGTCAATGCGTTGGCCTTTAGCCCCGACAGCCGCTACATCATCACCGGCCCGGAAGGCGGGATAGCCCACGTTTATGGCCTGCATTCGGGCACGAAGAAGCCGGTATTAACCTACAACGATTTTGGCGGTGAGAAGCTATCTTTTGTAGCTTTCGCCCCTGATGGCGGGCATATTTTCACCCTTAGCAATGATGGGTGCATCCGGCGGCTGGCCAACCCCCTGAAATTGAAAAAACTGGAGTACAACTCCTGGTATAATTGACCACCACTAAACTCTATCAATATGGCAAACCCATTTGTTGATTTCATTAAGGGCCTCTTCACGAAAAAGAAAGAAGAGAAAAATAAAGCCCGCGGGACACAACAAAAATCAGACACTGGGGGATTCTCCTTTATTGACAGTGTCCAAAAGTATGAATTCTGTTTCCATGGCCAGGCTTTTATTTTCATCCTGGGCGGGCAAATGGAAATTGAATTCGACAAACAATTCATCCCCCTGGAGGATGGCAGCAACAGCTTCTTCCTGGAGTATGCCTATAACGATGTGCAAGGCCCCAGAAAAATAACGAAACGCCTGCAGCAGAACGGGCAGAAAGTCCTGTTCTCTATGGATGCCATATTTGGCGGCACGGGTATCCCGCAAACCGAACTCGATAAATTGAGGCAAACTGAGGTAGTGCCTAATCCTTTCCGTGATTTCCAGCTCTATGTTCAGAACCAGAATGATGGCCAAAAGCATCACCTCAGAGCGCTCAAAGGTTTTTTATTTCCTACCGACCAACAGGTACGCGATCAAGTTCAACCGGCCTTAGCTATGGGCCAGGAGATCATGAGGGAGGAAGTCGGCCGAATTTTTTATACGCCAAATGATGAGTTCAAAGGCAAAGATGCTCTGTTCGAGATTCTCAACACCTGTTTTTTCAAAGCTCCGGGCCAGGCCGATATGGATCTGCATGAATGGCTCTCTGCCTTCAGGCTGGCCATGCAACAGGAGATCAGGGAAAGCCTGGTACAATCCTACGGTTACGTCTTTGACGACAATTTTAAAGACTGGCTGGCACAACATCTCGGATTCAGGCCTTAGTAACATCAAACATGAGTCATGCGAATCAGGGGTTAACGGCCCAGCGGGCCGTCATCTTTGTAGCATAAACGGCGAAAGCGTGGTTCCCGGCCCGAAGGGCTGGTATCTAATCCCGGTAAATGGTGCATTGCCTTGAAGATAGCTGCCTGGCCAGCATACGCACCCGGTACAGAAAAACACTTCCGCTCCGGACACTACCGGATCGTAAAGCTCCCCCCGCCCAGGTTGGACGCCACGCCCAGCAGGATGCCCCAGTCGCGGTATTTCCCGTCCTGGAAAGACACGGCGGCCTCGAGGCGCAGGAAGCGGAAGATGTTGTCGATGGAATAGCCCACTTCCGTGTAGTTGTCCGACGTCGGGGTGGCCAGGTAGTTGACGAACACGTTCTCCTTGATGCCCAGCAGCCAGACTTCCGGTATTTGAGTGAAGAGCAGCTTGCGGAACTGGTAGTGCATGTATGCCGCCGCAAATTTGTCTTTGGTGCTATGGTCGTAATAACGCAGCAAGCGGAAGCTCTCCACCGGGTCGGCCGTTACGAATGAGATGCGGTTGCCCATAAAGTGCCGGTAGTCGGCAAAACCGATATAGTTGTCGCTGAGGAACATGCCTCCCTCCACCTTGAAGTCGAGGATGCCCCGGGCGCCGGGCCTGAACTTGTGCTTGATGCCCAGCTCCAGGTAGCTGTAGTCCGTCTCGCTGCCACCGATGGCCTTGAGCCCCTGCCGGAACGCCAGGCGCAGGGTGGGCGAGGTGTATTCGATGGGCTCCCGCTTACCGTTGTAAACGCGGTATTTCTGCCAGGGGCGCACTTCGGCGTTGAAGCTCAGCACAACGGCGGTTTCTTCCTTCGGCAACGGATATTCAACTTCTTCATTGACGGGCACGTTGGAGCCATAAACCCTGTCGTCTTTGTTGAACCACACCTGCGACGTGATATTCTCCAGCGTATACCGGCGGGCCCATTCCACGCTCAACCCGCCTTTGAGGTTTTCCTGCAGCTGCTGCTGGTGGCCCAGCCGTATGTAATCCTTTTCATACAGCCGGATGTAGTTGCGCTCTTCCACCAGGTTGAGGTAGGTGTTGAACAGGTTGCTGATGGGTTCCTGAGGGTTGTACTGGAAAACATAGCGCCCTCCTTCCAGGCTTATCCCGCCGCGCTGATCCTTGCGGCCGAAGCTGTAATCGAAGCGCCCCTTGCCCGTCAGCTTCTGCCGGGCAAAAGCGTAACGCGGCGTGAGCGTAAAGGCCACCCTGTTGTCTTTTTTGATGGCGTACGACAGGTCGGTATGCAGGTTGAACCCCTCTACGGGGTTGAAGAAGATGCGGTCCCAAAGCGAGCCGTGGGCCAGCGTCTGGTTTTTTCCCACTTTATAACTGCCGCCGCCGATGATGTCCAGCGGGCTGAAGCCTGCATGTTTCTTTTTCCGCCCGACGGAATCCAGCGAATCGGCCTGGGCTTCCTTGGCTTCCACCACCGCCAGGCTGTCGGCACGCTGGTAGCCGCGCACTTCCTGCAGCGTGAGCGGCACCGGCCGGATCTCGGACCAGTACAGCGAGTCGCGCTTGCGCGCCAGGCTGTCGACGATAAAGGACGTGTTCATCACTACTTCAGGTTCTTCCTGTTCCTGGCGTTCTTCCTTTTCGTACTCGCGCATGATGCGGCGCAGGTCCTTGCGGGTGAGCTCCTGGCCTGACGACAGCTTTTCCCTGATATCCGCGTTTTTGTCTTCGGGTTTGTTTTTAAGCTCAGCGGCCAGCTCCTTGTTCAGCTTCTCGTCGATGACCGTAAAATCCGCCGGCAGGTCGGGGTTCAGCTCGATCTTGTAGTTGCTGACGGTGGCCAGATAGTTGTATTCAAAATCGAAGCCCAGGATCTTGCCGTTGACCAGGAATTTGTGGCTTACGGGCAGCCAGGCCTTATCCTCGATGGGGGCATACATCTGGTAGACCTCAATGCCGATGCCCAGCTTGTAGGTTTTCAGTTTCAGGCTGTAAATGCTCCACCAGTCCTCTACGATATAGATCACGCCTTCAAAGACGTTCTCCCCCCGGCTGCGGGGGATCACCCTGATCTTGTTGACGCCGTATCCGCGGTCCATGAAAAAGCCTTCGTATTTGAACTTATAATAACCAAAGGCCTGGGGCGAAAGGGGCGAAATGGCCTCGGCGATCTTAGGCTCGTAAAAACTACCGTTGATGTAACTCATGGGGCTGGTGTCGTTATCATCGCCCTGAGCGTAGATGGAGACCACGGTTTCTTTGAAGGTGTTGGGCCGCTGGTAGCTGATGCGGCTCACCGACTCGGCCGTAAAGGCCACTGTCGAGTCGATGCCTTCCTTTTTCATAGTTTTGCGCAGGAAAAATGGCGAATCCTTCAGCCTCCCCGAGCCTTTGACATAGACCTCCGCATCATAGTGCTCGATCTGCTGGCGGTGGTAGCTCGCCTTGGCGATGGCACGCCGCATGACGCTGTAGGCCGGGTCTTCCGAGCCACCGGAGACCAGCACCTCATCAAGTTGTATGGCCTGTTCCTGCAGGCTTACATCGAGCCGCTGGAACTGCTGCCCTATGCTGGCCTCCCGCGCTTCCGAGCGGTAGCCGAGAAACTGGTAAATTATCGTATAATTGCCCGGTTCGAGGCGTATTTCGTAATAGCCTTCTTCATTGGTCGTCGTGCCGCTGCCGGTTTGCTGTACGAAAATGGTCGCATAAGACAGGGGAGTGCCGCCGGGGCCCGTCACCCGGCCGGAAATGCCGCCGGCAAAAAGCAGGTTGTTGGAAAAAAGCGCAATGATAGTGATCAAAAAGGGTAGAAGGCATCGCATAAATTCTGGAGTTTTAGAGCAGCAATTTGATGCCCAGCCGCCAAACAACCAAATTTTTTTGCCAAATATGGTGAAAAAGCCCACTTCCGATACCTCCTGCCTGGCCAAAAGGTGCATCCTTTGTTATAGCGAAGCATCGCAAGTAACCATTTTCCCGCCCATGGTGTTGTAATAGGCGGGAAAGCCAGTTTGAAAAATCCGGCCGGTAGGACACATTCTACGGGCCCCAAACCCTGCTCGAAGATGGCACTGTTAAGATTGTTCAAATTGCCCAAAAACCAGCGGTACGAGTACAAACCCCGGTATTGGGACCCCAACAAGGAAGAACTGCAAAAGCGGCTCAAGGAGGTCGAAGAGCGAAAAGGCAACAGCGTGGATGCCGTCAGGGCCAGGCTGTCTTCCAGTGGTTTTCGCCACGGCTTTTCGGCCGACAACCGCCTGCGGCAACGGCAGGTGCTGCGCTCCAACCTCATCCTGGTGGGGATCGTCGTGCTGCTCATCCTGCTCGCGTATGTGTTCCTGGCCTATTATCTGCCCAGGATCGTCGAATCGTTGGAAAGCGTTGCACAATGACGGGCGAATTTACGCCAGCAAGCTTGAAAATCCCTATATTGCCACGGCGCCTGCCACCGGAAGGCGGCGGCGGAAAACCCGATTATTGAACAAAAACCACAGGTAGGTTTCGCTATGGCTGATATCATTCAGCTTCTTCCCGATGCTATTGCCAACCAGATCGCTGCCGGAGAGGTCATCCAGCGGCCGGCATCGGTGGTGAAGGAGCTGGTGGAGAACTCGATAGACGCCGGAAGCACCAGTATCAAACTGGTGATCAAAGACGCCGGCAAAACGTTGATACAGGTGATCGACAACGGTTGCGGAATGAGCGAAACGGACGCCCGTATGTCCTTTGAGCGCCATGCGACCTCCAAGATCCGCAAGGCAGAGGACCTTTTTGCCATCCGCACCATGGGCTTCCGCGGGGAAGCTCTGGCATCCGTCGCCGCCGTCGCTCAGGTGGAAATGCGCACGCGCCGCCAGATGGACGAGCTCGGCGTCAGGATCGTGGTGGAGGATTCCGAAGCCAAGGCCCAGGAGCCCTGCCAGTGCGCCAGCGGCACGGCCATCTCGGTCAAGAACCTCTTCTACAACGTGCCGGCACGGCGCAACTTCCTCAAGTCCAACACCGTGGAAATGCGCCATATCATGGACGAGTTCCAGCGCATCGCCATCGCCAACCCGGATATTTTCTTTTCCCTGCACCACAACAATACCGAGGTGTTCCACCTGCCGCCGGCCAACCTGCGGCAGCGCCTCATCGGGCTGTTCGGCACCGCCGCCAATAAAAAGCTGGTGCCGGTAGCCGAAGAAACGGACATCCTCAAACTGTCGGGCTTTATCGGCAAACCCGAATTCGCCAAAAAGACGCGGGGCGAGCAGTTTTTCTTCGTCAACAACCGCTTTATCAAGAGCTCTTACCTCAACCATGCTATCTCTTCGGCCTTCGAAGACCTGCTGCCGGCGGATGCCTACCCGCTCTACGTCATTTTCATCGATATCGACCCGGCGCGGATCGACATCAATGTGCACCCTACCAAACAGGAGATCAAGTTCGAGGACGAGCGCCTGGTCTATAACTACCTGAAAGTGGCCGTGCGGCACTCACTGGGCCAGTACAGCATTATGCCGACGCTGGATTTCGACGCCGACCCGAATTTTTCCAATACGGCCAACATGGCGCCGAAAGCGCGGCGTAAAGAGAAAGAGACCGTGCGCGAGGCTTCTGCACGAAATACCGGCGCAGCGCCAGGCAACGGCCCGTCTCCGCGCCAGCAACGGGAAGAGAACCTGAAGCACTGGGAAAAGCTCTACGAAGGCCTCGACGAAAGCACGGGGCAGGAAAGCGAGCAGTCCGCTATTCCCGAAACTTCCGGCCAGGAACCGCTAACCCTGGAGAGCACCTGGCACGAAGAGGATAGCCCGGCAGGCGAACTGGCCGGCAGCAGCGAGGCCGTGCGCAAGGAGCCCTATCAGGTGCACGGCATCTATATCGTCAGCCAGATCAAATCCGGTGTCCTGCTCATCGACCAGCAGGCAGCCCACGAGCGCATCCTGTACGAGCGCTACCTCAACGTATTGCGCTCACAGAAAGGCTCTACCCAGCAACAGCTTTTCCCCCGCACCCTTTCCCTCTCTCCTATGGACGCAGCGCTGCTCAAGGAGATCATCGGACAGGTCAACCTCCTGGGTTTCGATATACAGGAATTCGGCGTCAACACCTTCGTCATCAACGGCCTGCCGTCGGAACTGGCCGGCAAGCAGGACGAAACGGCCGTCATCGAGTCCCTGATCGAACAGTACAAGCGCAACCTCGACATGAAACTCGATGTGCAGGAGAATATCGCACGCTCCATGGCGCGCAGTGCCGCTATCAAAAGGGGGCAGCTGCTGTCTCCCCAGGAAATGCAGGCCCTGATCGACAAGCTGTTCGCCTGTGCGTCGCCGTATAAGAGCCCTACCGGCCGCAATTGTTTTATTACCTTTGACCTGGAGAGCCTGGCCAAACGTTTTGAGGGCTGAGGTGTTCTTATTTACGTCAAAATTTAAAAACTGTAATGTAAAAGGCGGCGGCTGCGCCATCTCGCCTTTAGCCCCGATTGATATATGTACAGAATCACCGATGTCGTCAAACACCTGCTTATCATCAACATCCTGGTGTACTTTGGAACGCAGTTCCTGGGCGACCCTTCGCCGGAAACGATGAATGCTTTGGTCAACGGCCAGCTATCCGACTTTAGCGAGTGGGGGCGGTACCGGCTGGCCATGTTCTATCCGACTTCCGATTTCTTCAAGCCGTTCCAGGTCGTCACGCACATGTTCATGCACGGCAACCTGTCGCACCTGTTTTTCAATATGTTCGCCCTGTTCATGTTCGGGCCGCCGCTGGAGATGCTGTGGGGCCCGAAGCGCTTCCTGTATTTCTACTTTTTCACCGGTTTCGGCGCTGTCGCCCTGCACCTTTTCGTGCGTTGGCTGGACCTAAGCTTCGGCGGAGCTTCGCCATTTTTGGTGAACGTGCCTACCCTCGGCGCTTCCGGCGCCATCTTCGGCCTGCTGATGGGTTACGGCATGTCTTTCCCCAACAATATCATCCAACTGCTGATACCGCCCATTCCGCTCAAGGCCAAATACTTCGTCCTCATCTATGCCGGCATCGAGCTGTTTCTCGGGCTGGGCAATTTCAATACAGGCGTTGCACACTTCGCTCACCTGGGCGGGGCGTTATTCGGATTCTTGCTAATTTTGTACTGGCGCAAATTTGGCTCCCGGTTATGAGGCCAACCCCGATAGGCAGATTGCCGCTGTTGGCCTAAAGTTCTTGAACGCCAGGTAAAAAGGCGGTACCTTTGGTAAGCTTGCGGCTACTTTGTAATTCAATAACCTGAACAGAAGAGAGGAACGATGTTTCAGTCAATATGGGATGACGTCAAAAGGGAGTTCGGCTATGGCAATATGGTGACCCGTATCATTATCATCAATGTAGCGGTTTTCGTCGTCATCCATCTCGTCAATTTCGGCATTTTCCTGTATTACGGCGGTTCACCTGAGAAGTCTTACCCGGTATTCCAGCATTTCCTGCACCTTTTCTGCATGTCTTCCGACTGGCGGTTCCTGCTCACCCACCCCTGGGGGCTGTTCACCAGCATGTTCCTGCACGAAGGGTTCTGGCATATCCTCTGGAACATGTTATTCCTCTACTGGTTCGGCCGCATCGTCGGCGATTTCATCGGCAACCAGCGGGTGCTGCCGATCTACCTGCTGGGAGGGCTGGCCGGAGCCGTGCTCTTTTTCATTTCCGCAAACCTGCTGAACTACGGCGGCGGCAGCGTTTTCGCGCTCGGCGCCTCGGCTGGGGTGATGGCCATCGTGGTCGCTGCGGGCGCCATATCCCCCGATTACCTCATGCGGCTGATCCTGCTGGGCGACGTAAAGCTGAAATACATCGTCGGGGTGCTGGTCCTGCTCGACGTGATCGGCATCGGCAACAATATCAATACCGGCGGGCACTTCGCCCACCTCGGCGGCGCATTCTTCGGCTGGCTGTTCATCTACCAGCTCCGCAACGGGGCCGACTGGGCGCTGCCGGCCAACAATATCCTGGACGGGATCGCCCGCTTCTTCCGACGCCTGTTTACCGGCGAGCTGCAACGACAGGGCCCCAAAGTGGCATACCGCAACCCCAGCCGCGAACGCGTACAACGGGAGCGCGAAAGCCGCCGGGGTAAAGCGGCTTCCGACAACAGCCCCTACCACAGCCATCAGGAACAGCTCGACGCCATTCTCGACAAGATCAAGGAATCCGGTTATGAAAGCCTGAGCGAGGAAGAGAAGGAATTCCTGTTTAACGCGAGTAAAAAGTAACCCGTGAGCCGCTCCACCCGAACGCTTCGCTGGTTCAACCTCCTGCTCGTCCTGGCCACCTTCCTGACATACCTCGCGCCGCTGGTGAGCCCGGCCACATTCTGGCCTCTTTCCTTTTTCGGCCTGCTGTTCCCCTGGCTCTTGCTGGCCCATATCTGTTGCATCATAGGCTGGCTGGCCCTGCGTAAATACTACTTCGTCTTTTCCGCGGCATGCCTCATCCTCGGCTGGGGGCATGTACAGAGCTTCGTCGGCCTCCACACCAGCAAGCCGGCGCCGGAAGGGCAGGCCATCCGGCTGATGACCTACAACTGTTACGATTTTCGCGACCGCAACAATACCAACGACTGGATACCGGAAGACAAACTGCCGGAAGCCTTCCCGATAGGCGATTGGGATGTGGTGTGCTTCCAGGAATTTCCCAATCGCATCCATGGCCGCAATGCCGAGGTGGGCAGCTACCTGCTGAACGGGGGGTTTAAAAACGGCATCTACCAGACCGGCGGCGGGCTGGCGCTCTTTTCCCGTTACCCCATACAGGCGCACGACACCCATTATTTCCCCAACCGCTCCAACGGCTATCAGTACGCCGACCTGAATGTCAACGGGCAAACCATCCGCCTGTTCAACATCCACCTGCAGTCCAGCTCCGTTTCCGTCATCGCCGATAAAGTAGTAGAAGACGCCAACCTTCAGGAAAAAGAGACCTGGCTCCGCATCCGCGGCATGATGGGCCGCTACAAGCGCTCGACCATACTGCGGGCCAAGCAGGCGGAAGAAGTTGCCGAACAGATCCGCCAGAGCCCCTACCCCGTACTGCTGTGCGGCGATTTCAACGAGATCCCGCAATCCTACGCCTACCACACCATCGCCTGTGGCTTGCAGGACGCCTTCAAGGCCCGCGGCCGCGGCCTGGGCATCACCTACGGCGGCAAGATCCCCGCCCTGAGGATCGACTACGTGCTGGCCGGCCCACAGTTCGAGGTGCTGGCCCACCGGATCGGGCGCGATGGGTTTTCAGACCACTTTCCGGTGTATTGTACGGTGCGGCTGAAAGATTGAGGAATAGATATTACCCGAACTAAAATACCCAAAAGCGCGTATATTCCATTAAGCCCGGGAGAAAATCCCCGGCCGGCGCAGCGTTTATCCGGCAAAGCCCGTATTTTTGCGCCGTCAAAACCGAAACAGGAATGTCAGACCTGATCATATTCAACAGCCTCAGCCGCGAGAAGGAAAGCTTCGTGCCTCTGCACGAAGGCCGCGTAGGCATGTATGTCTGCGGGCCCACTGTTTACAGCGACGTGCACCTGGGCAACTGCCGCACTTTTGTATCGTTCGATATCGTTTACCGCTACCTCAGCTACCTGGGCTACAAGGTGCGCTACGTGCGCAACATCACCGATGTGGGGCACCTGGAAGGCGACCAGGATTCCGATGCGGAGGATAAGATCTCCAAAAAGGCCCGGCTGGAACAGCTGGAGCCCATGGAGCTCGTGCAACGCTATACGCGCGGCTTCCACCACATCCTGGGCGTGCTCAATACGCTTTCGCCCAGCATAGAACCCACGGCCACGGGGCACATTGTCGAACAGATCCAGATGGTACAGCAGATCCTGGATAACGGTTATGCCTATATCAGGAACGGTTCGGTGTATTTCGATACGCCCAAGTTCATCAAGGATCATGGCGTGTACGGCAAGCTCTCCGGCAAACAGGTCGAAGACCTATTTACCGAGACCCGCGACGGCCTGAAAAACCAGGACGAAAAGAACCACTCTTCCGATTTCGCCATCTGGATCAAGGCCGATGGCCGCCATCTCATGCGCTGGCCCTCTCCCTGGTCGGTGGGTTTCCCCGGCTGGCACCTCGAATGCTCGGCCATGAGCACCAAATACCTGGGCCAGCAGTTCGACATCCACGGCGGTGGGATGGACCTGCAGTTCCCCCACCACGAGAATGAGATCGCCCAGAACTACGGCGCCTGCGGCTGCATGCCGGTGCGCTACTGGATGCATGGCAATATGCTGCTGCTCAACGGCCGCAAGATGTCCAAAACGCCCGACCCCGTTACCGGCAAGTCCAACTCCATCGGCCCGATGGAGCTGTTTACGGGGCAGAACGAGATATTCACCAAGGCCTACTCGCCTATGGTGGTGCGCTTCTTCATGCTGCAATCCCACTACCGCAGCACCCTCGACCTGACCGACGATGCGCTGCAGGCCGCCGAAAAGGGCTTCCGCCGGTTGATGGAGGCCAACAAGGCGCTGCAGGCCATGGCCCACCCCGGCAACGGGCAGCCCGGCGCGCTCGACAAAGAGCTCAACGAGCTTATGGGGCAGGTGCATGAGGAGATGAACGACGACTTTAACACGCCCAAAGCACTGGCCGTGCTGTTCGAACTGGTGTCCAAGGCCAACAGCCTGAAAGACGGGCACCTGCCGTTCGGCCAGGTGACGGAAGAAACGCTGTCCAAACTGAAAACGGCCTTCCACGACTTCATCTACGACATCTTAGGCCTGAAAGACGAACTGGATGGCGGCGGCGAAGGCAACGGCACCCTGGATGGCCTGATGCAACTCATCATCGACATCCGCCAAAGCGCCCGCACCAATAAAGACTGGGGCACCTCCGACAAGATCCGCGATGCCCTCAAGGAACTCGACATCGTGCTGAAGGACAGCAAAGAGGGAACCAGCTGGGTGAAGCAGTAACGGAAGATAAGGTTAAAGGTTAAAGTACAAAGGTTAAAGGGACAAGCCGCGCCCCTTTAACCTTTACACTTTAACCTTTACACTTTACTTTGCCCCTTCCTTAAGCCTACTGCCTGTCCGGCAAATCATACGAAATATCCATATCCTGCAATACGGCGTCGAGGATGTGGTCCTGGCCTTCGTGGTAGCCCTCCTTCAGGTCGTGGCCGAAAAATGAGCCCATAGTATTCCAGTAGGTGGCCGTCAGGCCGTTGCGCAATTCCTTGATAAGCGAATAAAGCGGGGTGTCCAGCTCGCGTTCCACCATTTTGATGAGGATCATGCCCTGGGTTTTGGTCAGGTTCTTTAGCGGGTCCGTAAACTGGTCTTTCAGGTCTTTGTGCAGTTTTTTGATGTATTTCCTACGCTCGCGTTCCTTCATATTCTGCGTAGCGTACTCCACTTCCCGAAACAACTTGATAGCTTCCACGGCGTAGGGATACACCTTTACTGCGTATGCCCGGTACCGGCGGTAGCGCAGGTAGTCCTCCCTGTTCTCGAAGGAGCGCATAGAAGAGATGGAGACATCGTTGAGGTTGGCCACGATGAGCGTATCGCCACAGTCGTCGATGATGTAAGGATATCGCTTTCCATCTAAGGACACGGTGCCTTGCTGGGCCAGCAGGGTGCTGAAAGCACCGGCAAAGATCATCCCGAACAAAAGCTGTTTTTTCATGTCTTGGAGTTTGTCTACAAGTAAAAATAGGTTCAAGGCATTAAAGGTTGCAAGCCAAACGCCTGCTTCCTGCTTAATATGACGGAGCAAGCCATCTTTTGTAACGCGAAGGGCGAAAGCGCCATTGCGCTTTCGCCCCTTTCGGAAGAAAATTAGGAAAATCTTAACGGCCTTCATCGTATTTGGCCTTGAACTTTCGGTACCAGGCCTTCTGCTTGTTATCGAGGTTGATCTCCCGCCCCTGGATGAAGGCCCGGATAAGCTGGCTGCTGCGGATGTCCAGCGCGTCGCCTTCCGAGATGAACAGGTTGGCGTCTTTGCCCACTTCGAGCGTACCCGTGCGGTCTCCGATGCCGAGGATGCGGGCAGTATTGGAGGTGAGTGCCGCTACGGCCTGCTCGTAATCCAGCCCATAGCCTACGGCCTGCCCCGCCTGGAAGGGCAGGTTGCGCTGTTCCCAGAAGCCATCCATGCCGAAGCAGAACAGCAGGCCGGCCTGCTGCAGCAAGGCAGGCGTTTTGAAAGGCTGGTCGACATCGGAGTCAACGCGGGCGGGCAGGCTCTGGGTTGCCCGCAGCACGACGGCCACGTCGTGGGCCTTCAGCATATCCGCCACCATCCAGGCGTCGCGGCCGTCGACGATGGCGAGCTTCATGTTGAATTCGGCGGCCAGTTGCACGGCATTCATGATCTCCCTGGCTTCCTGCGCCTGGACATAGAGCCGGGTTTTGCCTTCCAGCACCGGGCGCAGGGC
Source organism: Lewinellaceae bacterium (assembly GCA_020636255.1). Lineage (GTDB taxonomy): Bacteria > Bacteroidota > Bacteroidia > Chitinophagales > Saprospiraceae > JACJYE01. Next base: position 738,911 of record JACJYE010000001.1, on the reverse strand, counting down.
ATCGTATTTCAGGTTGTCCTTTGCCGGAGCGGGGTTATCGAGGTAAGCTTTTGCCTCGGCGAAGAAGTCGCGTACTTCCTGTACCTGTTTTTCATATTCCTTATTCGTCGAGAGGCGTTGCTCCCGCCGGTTGTACGACGCCAGGCCGGGCCAGTTGAGGAAGAGGCCGTCGTCGGCCCGGTAAGCGGCGTCCTCCCAGTTCCAGGCATCGAGCTGCACGACGCTCGACAGGCCGGATATGCGGCCGCCTTCCGGCCGCACCTGTGCCAGCAACACGCCACGGCAACGCACCGTAGGTATGATCTCCGAATCGGTATTATAGGCGATGAGGCTGCGGACGTTGGGGTTCATGCTGCCCACCTCCCGGAAATCGCGCGTGGCCCTTACGGCTTCGATATCTACCAGGCCGAGGTTGGTGGCCGGCGCAATAAAGCCGGGGTAGATGTGCTTGCCGGTGGCGTTGATCCGGAGGTGTCCCTCACCCTCGCGCAGGTTGCCTGCCTCGCCCACAAAAGTGATCTTGCCCTTGTCAAAAGCGATGGCGCTGTTCTCGATCACCTGTCCGTTGCCCAGGTGGGCGGTTGCGCCATAGATGTATACCGGCTGCTGCTGCGCCGGAGCGGGCGCCGGCGTTTGGCCCGCAATAAAAAGCGGGGCGGCAGCAAAGAGGAATATGATGGGAAAGTATCGTTTCATTATCCTGAATTTGAATGTTCACTGAAGTGTAAATATTACAGCGGTCATCTCGCCTCGTCATCATCGTCATCGCAATGATATTCGCGGTACTGGCGCTGGCCTCGCGCGCCCTGCGTCCTTTCGCCGCCCTGCCGGGCCTTAAGCATTTTCTGGATCAGGCGGTTGCGCTCGGCCTGCATGGCCAGGCGCCTTTGCATGTCCTCCTCGCGGGAGAAGAAAAGGGCGCCGTCGATAAAGGACATATCCGCTTTGGCGTACATCGACAGCGGGTGATCCGACCAGAGCACCACATCGGCGTCTTTCCCCACTTTGATGCTGCCCACCCTGTTATCGATATGCAGCAGTTTGGCCGGGTTGAGGGTGACGAACTTCAGCGCATCCTGCTCGGAGACGCCGCCGAAGAGCACCGCTTTGGCGGCTTCCTGGTTCAGGCGGCGCGCCATTTCGGCATCGTCGGAATTGAAGGCCACCGTCACTCCCTGCTCGTGCATCAGGGCGCCGTTGTAGGGAATGGCTTCCATGACTTCGTACTTGTAGGCCCACCAGTCGGAGAAGGTAGAGCCACCCACCCCATGCTCGGCCATCTTATCGGCCACCTTATAACCTTCGAGGATATGGGTGAAGGTATTGATGCGAAAGCCGAAGCGCTCCGCCACCTTCATCAGCATATTGATCTCGCTCTGCCGGTACGAGTGGCAGGTGATAAAGCGCCGGCCTTCGAGCACTTCCAACAGCGCTTCCATCTCCAGGTCTTTGCGATATGGTTTACCGGAACGCTTTAGCTTTCCGTATTCCCTTGCCCGGGTAAAATGATCGACATACACCTGTTCGACGCCCATACGGGTTTGGGGGAAACGGGTGGTGCGGTTATCGCCCCAGTTGGATTGCTTGACGTTCTCACCCAGGGCAAATTTTATAAAGCCGTCGGCCTTTTCGAATTTCATCTCCTCCGGCGTATAACCCCAGCGCAGCTTGATAAGGGCCGACTGCCCGCCAATGGGGTTGGCAGAGCCGTGCAGCAGCTGCGAAGTCGTAACGCCCCCCGACAACTGCCGGTAGATATTGACATCTTCGGAATTGACGACATCGCCGATGCGCACCTCGGCGGAGCTGGCCTGCGTGCCTTCATTGACCCCCCGGCTGATGGCGATATGGGAATGTTCGTCGATAATACCGGGCGTCAGGTGTTTGCCGGTTCCGTCGACTTCTATGGCTCCGCTGGCCTTCAGGCCCTTGCCGGCCTGGGCGATCTTGCCGTTTTGCAACAGCACATCGGTATTTTCCAAAATACCTGCGTCTTCGTTGGTCCAGACGGTGGCATTCCTGATCAGGTAAGTTTGCGGTTTGGGGCGCTCCGTCCAACCGAAGGCCGTAAAGGGGTAGGTTACCGGGCCGGGTTCACCCGCTTCCGGTTTGTCTTCTTTTTTACGGCTGCGCTCCTCCACCGGGCCCGTATAGGCTGCCGACCAGTCCAGCCAGTTGCCATCGGCATCCTGGCCGCGGCCCGCCCAGTTCTTCCCACTGGCCGTGCCCGACAAGCGCACGGCGCCCTGCCCTTTTTTAGGGTTGAAAGAAAGCGTGATGAGCGCGTCCTGCTGTTCAAATTTCACCTTTATCGTATCCTGCCCGTCGGCGCTGTAGGCCGTCATTTTAGGAGAAGCGGCTTCGCCTTTCACTTCGAGCATATAGGCAACCGCGCCTACCGTCAGCTGGTACTGCCCCAGCAGTGCGTCGGAATCGAGGCGGTGATGTACGTAGGCATTGCCCTTCACCCAGGTATGCAGGATGCGGGCGCCGTCATCGAAAATATTGCCATCCGTGATGAAAAAGTTGGCCCACTTGCCAGGTTCCAGGCTACCCAGCTCTTTCCAGGCGCCCACCAGCTTGGCCGGCGTGTACGTGAGGGCTTTGAGCGCATCCTGCTCGGAAAGGCCCTGGCGCACCGCTTTGCGCAGATTGGACAGGAACTCCTGGGGTTTTTCCAGCCCATCCATCGTAAGGGCAAGCTCGATACCGGCGTTGGCGGCACGGGCCGGGTTGGAGGGGGCCAGTTCCCAGTGTTTCATCTGTTCCAGGGAAACGAGCTGAGCATCATAGGGGTCTTCGACATCGTAGGCGTCCGGGAAATCCAGCGGGAGGATAAAAGGAGCGCCCAGCGCTTTCAGCTCATCGAGCCGCTGGTATTCGTCGCCGCTGCCTTTGATGATGTAGTGTTTGTCGAACTCCCGGCCGATCTTCGCCGCCCGCAGGGCCTCGAGGCGGCCGCTTACTTCGAATACCTGGGGCAGGCCTTGTACGGCGTTCCAGGCTTCCAGCGACAGGTTGGTTTCCTTATCCTGCCCGGCGTACCACTGTCCGTCGTAATAGGTTTGGCGGAGCAGGGCGATCGCCCCCATCAGGGAGCTGGGGTAATCCTGAGAGGAAGTACCTTTTCGGAAAGATAGATGGTGCGCAGCCTGCTCCCTGATGATCATCTCGTGGGGGCTTTCGTCTCCCAGCGCTACCAGTGCGGAGGTGCCACGCGAGATCCCATCCATCTGGTGGGTAGCTACGGTGGTAAAGCCCTGCTGACGGTAGCCGTCGGCGGCCTTGTCGTCGGCATTAAAGAACTCGTGGGCGTGGTATTCAGGGCGCAGCGCCTCGTTCCAGGCATAAGCGCCGGGTTTGTCGGACAGCATCTGTTCTTCCCGCTGTCGCCCCTCCCTTTCCGTTTTGGGCTGAGGCAGCCCATAGGAAGAATAGAGGTCTATAAAACCCGGGTATACGGTTTTTCCGTCAAGCTTTACTTCCACTGCGCCCTGAGGAACCGGCCCGCCGGGCGTTACCGACAGCACTTTCCCTTCCCGGATGAGCAGGGTAGCGTTGTCTACTTTCTGGTTGAAGGTGGTATAAACCGTGGCTCCGGTGAAAGCGTAATACCTCTCCCGATGGCCGTAAACCCCATTGTGCGGGAAAGTTTCCTGTGCCGGAAGGGCGAGGATCAGCCCGGCCAGCAGATAAAAAGTGGTCAACAATCTTTTCATACAGGCCAATTGAACTGTTTTGGGTGTTGAAATATACTATATATACAAGGTAAGCCTAATTGTCTGGGACAGCTTTGACAAGCCGGAGCTTTCAGATGGCAGGGTTCGGTTTTTTGTACTTATTTTTGGGGTAAGGGCCCCTCAAAAAATAAGTTCGACGATTTTGCGATGTGGCACAGGCTGGAAGCTTTAGAAAAGCTGGAAGACAAGCCATATCGCAAAATCTCCAAAGGAGAACTTATTTTTTGAACACTACGTAGTCAGATCCCTGGCAATATAACAAAGTGCATGGAGCATACAAATGAAATAGCGGGCCAGTTTTTGCAACGCCTGCAACAAAGCATCAGCGACGGCCGCTTCGTCAGGTTGACGCTGAGCAAGAGCGGTGGGCAAGACAAGAGCTTTAAAAACGTGTACGCCCGGCTCATCGAGCTGAAAGGCGAAGCAGCACTGTCGTTCACACTGCGTTATGCCACGCGCGATGAGGTAAAGAACCACCCCGTCGGCGAGGGCATTGCGATGGTAGGCCTTTGGCTGGGCCAGGATTTCTTAAACGGCACTCTGTTTACCCTCGACGAAGATATCTCTATCCAGTACAGCAAAAAACGCAGGCCTAAGCTCTTTAGCAGCCCGGCCAGTCAGGAAGCTCCGCCGCCAATGGCCCATGACAAACACAAACAGTACTTCGTCGAGCCGGACAGCGCGCCTTACCTCCAGGCCATGGGCATCACCAGCGCCGGCGGACAGGTACTTGGCAGCGGGCAGCGCAAGTTTCGCCAGATCAACAAATACATCGAGATCATCGACGGCCTGCTGAAGCAGCAGCCGCTACCCGAAAATCCACATATCGTCGATATGGGCTCAGGGAAAGGGTACCTCACATTTGCCCTTTACACTCATCTGGCCAAACAGCCCGGCCTCAACCCCGCTGTCACGGGCATCGAACTTAGGCAGAACCTGGTAGACTTCTGCAACGGCCTGGCGCAACAGTCGGGCTACAGCGGCCTCTCTTTCCATGCCCAGGACATCCACGATTTCCACCCCGAGCGCATCGATATGCTCATTGCCCTGCACGCCTGCGATATCGCCACTGATATCGCCATCGCCAAGGGCATTCAGGCCGGCGCTGGCATCATCATCGTAGCACCCTGTTGTCACAAACAGATCAGGCAGCAAATGCACTGCCAGACGGATATGCAGGCCATTCTGCGCCACGGCATCCTCGAAGAACGGCAGGCCGAGCTCATCACCGACGGCATCAGGGCCCTGCTGATGGAGTCCAAAGGCTACCGCACCAAGGTCTTCGAGTTCATCTCTACCGAACACACGGCAAAGAACCTCATGATCGTAGGCCTGAAAGGGAAAGAAGACGGAGCAGCGTTAACGAAAGTGGAGGCGATCAAACGGGATTATGGGATCGAATACCACTATCTGGAGCGCTTGCTGGAGGGAGATCAGGGGGTGTAATTACTTGATCTCGATCTGCGAAGCGGCATTCACGAAGAGCGTATTGCCGATATTTTCATACCCTTCGAACACTTTCACGCCTTCGTGGCGGACCAGTTCCTCCCGGAAGCCGATGATCGTGAGGTCGGCATCCTTGGACTTCTGGCTGATGATGGCCCGCGGCTCAATCTCCGGCTTGCGGGGTATCACCTCGATATTATGCGGGGAAATGGGCAGTTGGCCGGCTTCGATGAGGCTGTATAGGCGCTGCCTTTCTTCATCACAGCTCTCCTCCGGATAGATAGCGAATATCTTGATAAACCCACGCTGCCATTCCCGGTGGCCGAGTATGATATAGGCCAGCAGGATCATCTGGTTGGCGTTCTCATAGTCGTTGGATGTGATCCACAGGTGTATGCTGCGCTTAAGGCCATACCCTCGTTCGGTGCTGGCCAGGATCATCAGGTCGAATTCGACGGATTTGATCAGTTTGAAGTTGTCGATAATGTCAGGCAGATTAACGGGGTTCACCTTTGAGAACTCTACGAGCAGCAGGTTATTATCCGTGCCGGAAATGCCGGGCAGCTGAATGGTCTGTGCAACCGCCGAAGTATAGGAGGGGCTGATCAGCGTGTCGATGTAAACATTGCTCCTGCTTGCCTCGGCCATCTTGATAAGCCTGTCCTTGGCCTCTTTCGATTGCTGGTGTGTAGTCTTGGAGAGGTACCCGTTGATGCGATGGATGTAGGTGCCGAAGCCATAACGCTGCGAGACCCACCTCAACAGGTCAAAAGCGGCCATCCTGTCAAAAGAATGTTCGGAAATGCATACGGCGGAAGGGCGCCAGCTGATAGCCTGTTCTTTTTCCGCTTTCTGTAAGAACACCTGCAACTGGCGGCTGACCTGAAAGATCACACCCTGAAAAATGACCGCCAGGTTTTTCTTCTCCGGATTGTAGTAGCTGGCCAACAGGTAAAATCCGACCATCATCAATATGGCCAGGAATGCGTAACCGGGGTTCATAAAAAACATAAGCCCGAAGCAGGCCAGTGCCCCCGATAGCGATATGTACCAGCGCGACCGGAAGGTGGGCCGATAGGACGGGTCGGCGGCAAAATGCTGCAGGAAGGAGATCAGGCAGAGCGAGCCATAGGTAACCATGAAGAACATGGAAATGATGGACGCCACCGCGTTCAGCTCACCCAGCAACACGAAGAAAAAGGCGATAGCCACCGTAGCCACGGTAGCATTGAAGGGTTCATCGTTCTTGCCGCGCCCGTTAGATAGCCAGAAATTGATATTCCTGGAAGGCAGCAGCCGGTCGCGGGCAATGGCCTGCAAGGTGCGGGGTGCTACCAGTATGGACCCGATGGCGGAAGACATGGTCGCAGCAGCCAGGCCTACGGGGATGAGCCAGGCGCCCTGCCAAGCAATATCCGCCATGACGACCCGGCTGGTGTCGGCCAGATCTTCGGGGCTGGCGGAAATGGACAGTTTATATGCGATGAGCAAGTAGACGAGCATGCCGGAAAGCGTGGCAGCCAGTGTGCCCAAAGGCAAAGATTTGCTCGGATTTTTCAGGTCCCCTGACAGCCCTACGCCGGCGGTCATACCGGTGAAAGCGGGAAAAATAATGGCGAAAACCGCAAAAAAGCCATACCGCTCAAGCGGCGTCCGCGATGGTGCCGCTGGTTGTGATGGCGAAGCAGGATGCAACTCCGGAACATTGGGGTTGGGAGAATACAACCCGGCCGTATCCCCTGTTATGTTCAGCGTAGCGGTGTCTTCGGCAACAGCGGCCTGCTGCCCCCCCGCCTCCTCATCAGCTATGGTGGCAAACCAATCCAGCTGGTGGCTCCGGTTGTAATCGGTTTTTCCAGCAAAAAAAGCGGCAAGCGAAAGGAATAGCGTGGCCACCACCACATACAGCGTTTTCACCCCAAGGTCGGCCCCCTTGGACAGGACGATGGCAGTCAGGATGAAAAGCGCGGGAATGCTTACCGTCTGCTTCAGCGTGAGCAACCAGTCGACGGTGGGATGCAGCTCGTAATTGGCGCGCAGGTATTCGAACAAAGATGAAAAGGCCTCCGAAAAAGCGATGATGTAAAAGGCCACGCTGATCGCCTGCGAAAAATAGAGCGCTATCCCGATCGAAGAGCCGATCACCAGGCCAAAGGAACGGGACATGATGTAGTATTCACCGCCCCCTTCGACCTTCTGGTTGGTGGCGATCTCGCCAATGGCCATGGCCGTAGGGATCGTCACCGCATGGCCGATGAGGATCAGCACGAAGGTGCCCAGCAAGCCCACCTGGCCCACCGCAAAGCCAAAACGCAAGAACATGATGGCCCCCAAAATGGTGGAAATGGCGGTGAAGAACACCGGCGCCGTACCGAACTTGCGCACCTGCTGGCTGGAAAGGCTCATGTAAGCATCGCTGAAGGTGAATAAAGCCCTAATTTATAAAAAAGAGGGTGTTTTCAGCGTACTTACCCCCAGCTTCGTCAGGAAATACCCAGGAAAAATACCGTGCCCGCCAGGCGGTAGGTCGTCATGGTTTCCGGCACTTGTTCATCTTCTCTGATCTTCTGGCGGATAAGGCGATAGATGCCGCGATAGGTTTGGCCGTTGATAGTATAGGCGCCCTGTTTGCCGCCTACCGTGTCGTTAACGCAGAAGATGAGGATAAAACCCGTCAGGCCATAGTCGGGCCGCTCGACGAAAGCCCCCGCCTGGATAGCATCGACCATGCCCAAGGGCCGGATCGGGTCCTGGAACCTGCCGCCCGGTGGGCGCTGCGGGCTGTGGCGAGCATCCAGCGTGCCATCGGTGACGATGACGGTCAGGCCACCTCCTTTGGGCGTGGCCGACCCGGTAAACTGTGCATGGGCCATAGCGGGAAGCAGGAAGCCCAGAAGAATAAAAATATGTTTCATGGTACTACGATTTTGTCGATGCATATTTTCTCTTTTTTCAGGATGCCTTTCGGGCCTATCTTAAAAGAACACTACGTAGTGTTCAAAAAATAAGTTGCCGCTTTGTATTTCGGTGATCAGGCTTGTCCTCTAGCCATTCCAGCGGCTTTCGGCCTTCGCCTGATCACCGAAACCGGCAACTAATTTTTTGATTGTTTCTAAGTTCTTATATACGGACGGCAACCGGCATGGGTTTCACTACTTCAGCTGCACGAACTTCCCCTTGTCAACGCGATAGTGGTAACCGCCTATTGTTATGGTTTCTCCATCGGCCAGGCGGGATAGCTCGGAAATATCCTCCGTCAGCGTATGGATCGAGCCGCCGGTCCGGTAGGCGATCTCCAGATAATCCTCATTGACACCATATTCGGCGCCGGCCAGCACAATGCGCACAGGGGCTTTGAGCTGGCTGAGCAACTCGATATCGCGCACATCGCTGTAGTTGTCCGCGATCAGGATGAGCTCATCCATCTCGCTCATCATGCGGACACCTTCCAGCAGTGCCTCCAGGTCGTTCTCGGGGGAATCGCCCCCCCAGCCGGCATCCATAGTCGTCTTCATGGTGGCCAGAAGGTTGTCCATGTTCATCTTCTCTGTAAGATAAATACCACCTGCAGCACCGAGCTTTTTATCGGCTTCGGCCTGCATATCGCCATCGTTGAAAAAGATATAGCGGTTCTGCTCGCCGGGAACGAGCGCCAGCGCGTGCCACAACAGGATCTGGTCCATATAGGGGTACATGCTCCCCGTAAGGTCGGTGACGACAACCTTATTGGACCATTCATCGCGCTTGCGGTAGAGTGCAGCTTTGATCTCTTCGCCGGAATGCTCGAAGTAATGCTCGTCATTGGCCAGCATATCCTTTTCATGGCCGGCGCGTTCGGAAACCTGCTTTTTAATCGTCTCCGCCGATAGGCCGAAGCCCAGCATTTCCAGAAAACCGCCTTCTCCGGCCAGCAGGCGCAATGAATCGCGGGCGAAGGCCAGGGAGTCGCGCAGCCGCTCCAGGCGGTAGAGCGAATCGCGGATAGCCAGCAGGCGCGCCCGTTCGGCCTGCCGAGCCAGTATCGCTTTCGTTCCGATGGTGTGATAAGTGAGGGACAGCTTTTCGTTGTAGTCGCTCTTGCGCAGGTGAAATTCGGACAGGCCGGGCACAAAACGCGTATTGAGGAAAACGCTGTCGCCTTTGGGCAGCATCAGCACCGCACTGCCTTTCTCATCGGTTTGAGCCACATACACCCTCCCGCTTTCTTTCAACCGGAAATACAACATTTCACCGGGAAGCGGTTTCTCGTCGAAATCCAGCACCTTTAGCAAGGTGAGCACGCGGCTCCGGGTAGGCGCCTGGGCAGGCGACACCTTTTGGAAGACGGTGTCATTGCGCACTTCTTCCGTAAATTCGTTGGGGATGTATTCCACGGAAATAATACTCTTGCTGAACTTTTCGTCGAACGTCCGAAAACGCCTCAAGCCGGCTACGTCAGCGGCATCAATATGGAAAGGTTCGCCTTTGGGCAGCAGGAAATACACTTCGCCGTTCTCATCGGTTCGGCCGTACCAGGCTTTGCCGGAATGATCGTGCACCACCCAAAGATCGATGCCCGGCGCCAGGCGGTTGTGGGCGTTCAGCAATTTTACTTTCAGCAATGCCTCATCTTTGGTGGGTTCCTTCCGGTCGGCCCGGTGCCAGTTCTGAATGATAGTGTCGGCAGGCTGGCCCTTTACCAACAAGGGTGTAAAGAGCGCGAATAAAGCCAGGGCATAAAGCGTGGGGCGTACCGTTCTCATAGGATCATTCTTTGGTGTTCAACCGGATTAACGCCCCGGCAGCGGAATGTGGTATAAAACACCCCCTGACAAAAGTCATTGCCGCTGCATGACAGCGATCATCCACTTGCCAGGCTGGCCTGCGTATATTAAATTGTCGAAATTGACTGCCCGATGCTCCAGGACTAGAGCGGATGGCCGTTTTTGCATTACCCATCATCACAAACCTTCACTCAACCATGCTTTCCAGGCGGGAGCGCAACCCGCTTGGCGTCTATTTCCGGGAGCCAACAGCAGAGCATATCCGTTAACCAATACTATAGACACATGAAAAAGCTTCCGATCCATATTTTAGCTTTTGCCGCTCTGTTCTCTCTGGCCAGCTGCCGGGCCGACCTGCAAGTCCAGAAACACACAGGTGCCGATGACGAAACCGCTTACTGCCACATCGATGAGAGCACAGGCCTGCTGATCGTGACGATCGTCAATAAAGGCCGCGCTACGGCGCCCGAATCCACAACCCTGGTCCAGTTCGAGCCGGGTAAGAAAGTGAATGTTCCCACACCGGCCATCGCCCCCGGGGAATCGGTGCGCCTGCAGGGCGTCCATTTCGAGTATCAGGACCACTGCTCCAACCCCGATTGCCATTTTACGATCACGGCCGACGCCAAAAATGCTGTCAAAGAATGGCGGGAAGGCAACAATGAAGTAACCGGGCACTGCCCGGTAGCACCGGTGAGCGAAGAGAAGGAGGAAACCAACCCCTTATCGGCCAATTAAGTAGCATTCAAAAAATAAGTTCTTAATGCAGGCGGACTTTCGCGCCGAACAGGACGGACAGAGAGTTGATCCGGTCGTTGTTGGGGCCGAGCCCCGTGCCGAAATAGTACAGCGAGTACTGGTAGGTAGGCTGTGCGAAAATGCTCCAGCGCGTATCGATATAACGTTCGAGGCCAATGCCGAAGTTGCCGGTCAGGTAGGCATTCTCTTCGAAAGTCCCGCCTTCAAACCAGCCGCGGCCGTTCCTGCGCACCTCTGCAAGCAGGCCTTCGTCGCCAGGCGACGGTTCGGGAAGCCCGGGAATGGGCCGGTAGGAGTATTCCGGCGCATCGGCGGTGTAGTAATTCGACTGGAAGGCCACCTGCAGCGCGCCGCCGGTAAGGGCGTAGGCGCGCCAGCTACCGCGGTGCAGAATATTGTACCGAATATGGAGCGGAACGTTCAGGATATTCAGTTCTGAGTTGCGCAATTCGTTACCTGCCAGCCCGTCAGACAGGCTGCCGTTCACGTAGATCAACCCGACGGGGTACAGGCGGGCTGCATAGAGGGCGCCGCTTTCCACTTCCCAGCGCCCCATTTCCAGGCCTACCGAAAGGCCGCCACCATAACCCAGTGCATAGCGGTCGAAGCCCTCGCTGATCTTTTTCTCGGCGCTGGGCGGCACCATGATGTGGTTATAATCCGCACTGCCGAACATGCCCACGCGCAAGGTAGGCTGGGGCCTCGACTTCTGGATGGCGGGAACCACTCCATTGAGCCCGGGCTCATAGGCCAGCAACCCAGGGTTTTTCGTTTCCAGCAGCCCGAAGGCCAGCAGGCCGGAAAGTGAAGGGGATATTGGCATCCCTTCGGCCTCAGGGCCGTGGGCTATAGAAAATGAGCGCATCGGCAAAGGGAGCAGCTGCCCGGATATCTCCCGGCCTGGTTGGCTATAAGGCCCTGCTACCGCAGCTACGCCTTTTTCGGGCTGTTGTCGGTTTATATCCGAAGGTATGGCTTCGCGCTCGTCGGCCGCAGTAGCAGCCGTCGGGGAAATAGCACTGTGTTCGTTGTTCTTAGTGGTATTTTCAGGCGTTTGTTGCGCCTGCTGTATGGCGGCGTTATCGGGCTTCCATGCCTGGGGCCCACCAGCGCGCTGAGGCACGACGGGCGTGTACTGCCAAAGCGCCAGCATCAGCAGGGCCATCAGCGCCAGTTCGGTGAGTTTGTAACGGAGTACGAACCGGGGCCAGGCAAAGGCCTCTTCCAGCAAAGCTTCCATTTTCTGCCAGTTGGCAGCCTGATAGGGTACTTCGTAGCGGTGAAGCTTATCGAACAGTACTTCGTCGAGCGGCCGGTTATCGGCAACAGGAGCACCTGCATCGGCCATCGCGTCCTCATCCAGCCGCTGCTCCAGCAACTGCCAGCTATCGGGGTCGAAGGGCGCCTGAAAGCTGCCCAGCTTTTCCCGAATTACCCGATCGAACTGTTCATTCTTCTTCTCCATATCCGTACGTTCTCGAACTCAGTAGTTCCTGTAATTTTATGCGGGCTTTCACCAGGTTGGAACGGGAGGTGCTTTCCGTGACCTCCAGCATTTCGGCAATTTCCCGGTGTGAATACCCCTCGATGACGTAAAGGTTAAACACCGCTCTGTATGCCGGCGACAGCCGCTGTACTGCCTCCAGGATCTCCTTTTCCGTACACTGGCTTACAGCATCCGCCTCGCCGGTGCTCAGGTCGAAGGCCTGTTCCAGCCCTTCCGTGCGCCGGCGGATCGCTTTCCGGTAATAATCGATAGCCGTATTGACCATTATACGGCGTATCCAGGCAGAAAGTGACGTTCCCGGCTGGTATTTCCCGACATTTTTAAAAACCTTGATAAACCCTTCGTGCAGAATGTCGAGGGCGTCCTCATCGTCGGTGGCGTAGCGCAGGCAAACGCCCATCATTTTGCTGTAGAATTCTTCATACAGCAATTTCTGGGCCCAGCGCTCCTGCCGAACACAGGCCTGGATTAAGCCTCTCTCATCATAGTCTAAGGGCAAAGCGATACTCATGTACGTTTCTGTTGGCACAAGTTAGCCCTATTGCTAAAGATATACAACCGGGATTATCGCTTTTAGCATCAAACGGACAACGAATGAACGGGAAAAGGCGCTGCCTGTACATCCCCCCATTTACCACTTTACGGAAAACCCGCCCGAAATTTTCCGTTTTCCCGCCTTCCAATACCACAGGCAGTGTGTTTGTTCTAAAAAACGACATGTATTTAAAACAAATAATTTAATATTCAGAATATGGAAATAATTTGTTTCCGAAATTGAAGCTATTTTTGTAGCTTTGCCTACAAGCATAAAACTACCTTCAGAGTAAAGAATATGAGTGAAGTGGTAAACGGCCAGAGCAACGGGCAGGACAAGGTTATCACCCTTAAGGGCATGTACCAGGACTATTTTCTGGACTACGCTTCTTACGTCATTCTGGAACGCGCGGTGCCGGCCATAGAAGACGGGTTAAAGCCCGTTCAGCGGCGCATTTTGCACGCCATGCGAGAAATGCACGACGGGCGCTATCACAAAGTGGCCAACGTCATCGGCCAGACCATGCAGTACCACCCCCATGGCGATGCCGCAATCGGCGATGCGCTGGTAGGCCTGGGCCAGAAAGGCCTGCTGATCGACCCCCAGGGCAACTGGGGCGATGTCCGAACCGGCGACAGCGCCGCCGCCCCCCGCTACATCGAAGCCCGCCTGACCAAGTTCGCGCTCGATGTGGCCTTCAACCCGCAAACGACAAGCTGGCAGCTCAGCTATGACGGCCGCAAGCGCGAGCCCGTCACGCTGCCGATGAAATTCCCGCTTCTGCTGGCCCAGGGCGCCGACGGCATCGCCGTCGGCCTGTCGACCAAGATATTGCCCCACAATTTCATCGAGCTCATCAAAGCTTCCATAAAGCTGCTGCAGGGCAAGAAGGTGAAAATATACCCCGATTTCGAAACCGGGGGCATGGTCGATGTCTCCGATTACAACGGCGGCAAACGCGGCGGCAAGGTTAAGATCCGCGCCCGTATCGAGAAAGTGGATAAAAGCCTGCTGGCCATACGGGAACTACCGTATAGCACCACCACGGCCAGCCTCATCGACAGCATACTGAAGGCCAATGAAAAAGGGAAGATCAAGGTCAAAAAAGTGACCGACAATACCGCCCAGGACGTTGAGATCCTGGTGGAACTGGCCCCCGGCACCTCTCCCGACCTCACCGTCGACGCCCTGTATGCTTTCACCCTTTGTGAAACACCGGTATCGCCCAATGCCTGTATCATCATCAATGACAAACCGCATTTCCTGACGGTAGAGGATATCCTGGAGATCTGTACTGAAAATACCAAGGAGCTGTTGCGGCTGGAACTGGAGATCAAAAAGCACGAGCTCCAGGAAAAACTGCATTTCGCCAGCCTTGAAAAGATCTTCATCGAAAAGCGCATCTATCGCGATATCGAGGAATGCGAAACCTGGGAAGCGGTGCTTGAAGCTGTCGATACGGGCCTGCGCCGCTATGTGCGGGTGCCCGGCGAGAAAGTGGAAAAAGGCGACAAACGCCTGCTCCTGCTGCGCGACATCACGGAAGACGACCTTGTACGGCTCACGGAGATCAGGATCAAGCGCATTTCACGCTTCAATTCGTTCAAAGCCGACGAACTGATCGCCAAGCTGGAGGAAGAGCTACAGGATGTGCAGCACCACCTCGACAATCTGGTGGAATTTGCCATTGCCTACTTCGAGGATCTTCTGGAAAAATACGGTAAGGGTAAGGAACGCCGTACAAAGATCGCTACGTTCGACTCCATCGAAGCGACCGAAGTGGTGGCCAACAACGCCAAGCTATACGTCAACCGGGCCGAAGGTTTCATCGGCTACGGCCTCAAAAAGGACGAGTTTATCTGTGACTGTTCCGATATTGACGACGTCATTGTCTTCAGGCGGGATGGCAAGTTCCTCGTCACCCGCATTACCGACAAGGTTTTCGTCGGGAAGGACGTCATACACGTCGACATCTGGAAAAAAGGAGACGACCGGACGACTTATAATTTGGCCTATTCCGACTTAAAGGAGGGCCGCAGTTATGTGAAGCGCTTCCACGTGCAGGCCATCACCCGCGACCGGGAATACGGGCTCGGGGCCGGCGACGGAGATGCCAAAGTGCTCTACTTCAGCGCCAACCCCAATGGGGAGGCGGAAGTGATCACCGTACAACTCTCTCAAGGCAGCCGCGCGCGCAACAAAGTGTTCGATTTCGACTTCGGCGAACTGGAGATCAAAGGGCGTAATGCCAAGGGCAACCTGCTCACCAAATACCCCGTGCGCAAGGTTACGCTCAAGGAAGTAGGCAAGTCCACACTGGGCGCGCTACGCGTATGGATGGACGAAGTCAGCGGAAAGCTCAACGCCGATGGGCGGGGTAAGCTGCTCGGCGCATTCGACACAGGCGATGCCCTGCTGGCCATTTACAAAGACGGTTCGTATGAGGTCTCGGATATGGACCTGAACAGGCGGTTTGAACCCCAGGACCTGTTGCATATCGGCAAGTTCGACCCCAATGCCGTCATCAACGCCGTTTACTATGAAGGAGAACGGGGCTGGACGATGGTCAAGCGATTCCAGGTCGAGACCAGCAGCCTCAACCAGCGCTTCCCCTTCCTGACCGAACATAAAAAGACCAAACTACTGCTGGCCACGCTCGAACCGGAACCCGTTGTCGTATACAGCGTGAAAGTCAACTCCAAAAAAGTGGAAGGCACTTTAAAAGTAGCGGAATTTGTCGACGTCAAGGGATGGAAGGCCATAGGTAATAAGCTCAGCGACCTGAAACCGCTCAGTATGAAGCTCACGGAGCAGGAAACCGGCACGGAGGCGGAAGAGAAAGATGGCAAACAGGAAACGGAGGAAGCCCCGCCGAAGTCTTTCCACGCAGGAGATACTATCGAGTTTGATGTTGAAGAGAACGGGCAGACGAAAATGTTCTGAAAACCGGTTGTTATGCCTAGGCCGGAAATTCCACGTAATTGCGTGGGGTTTCGTATAGGCGCACGGCCAGTTCGTATTTGTCGTCCAAAACCTCGCGCAGGATCTGCCAGATCACGATGCAGATATTTTCTGCTGTCGGGTTGAGGTTCCGGAATTCCGCTGTATCGAGGTTGAGGTTTTTATGGTCGAAGCGCCGTTCTATATGTTCTTCGATGAGCTCTTTCAGGTATTTAAGGTCGATGAGATAACCCGTTTCGGGGTCTATCTCTCCGCTTACTTTCACTTCCAGTTCGTAGTTGTGCCCATGAAAGTTGGCGTTGTTGCAAAGGCCGAAAACTTCGCGATTCTTCTCTTCGCTCCAGTTAGGGTTGTTTAGTTGGTGGGCAGCATTGAAGTGGGCCCTCCGGTAGGCGGAAATCTTCATGTCCTGACTTTATTTTTATCTGCAAAGCAAACAAATTCGGGCCACAGAAGTTGGCCCCGGGGCGCGGATCGATAAAACATTGGTTTATAAACAATAAAAACACTATTTTTACCCGCGAACAATTTTTACGGATAGCTGAATCGCAAGGAGTGAATTCTATCCATAAATTCGAATGTAGAAGGAATCAGAGGCGAGTGGATATCGATTTTGCTGAAAAAAGGCCATAGTGGCACAAGCGCCGCAGCAACGAGCGACGATAAACCACGGCATAAACCATTACGGGGCCCTGCTGAGCGTTTGGGGCCAACAGCCTAAAAACGGGCTCCAATCCGAAACCTTTCGGAGCACAGGAGCCCGGTGTAATATAGCGGCCCCTAATCATTATCACAGGGTTATGTTTTAAGCAGCCGGCGTACAATAGAAAGACACTTAAAAGAAAGCGCCAGGCGGATTTCTTCTTTCAGCCACTAGCGCGGTTCAGCCTTCCGTAGCTCAATGTAACGACCAATAGGAGCTATGGCATTCAGCGATGTAATTGGACAGGAAGCCGAAAAAGGGCAGCTGAAGCGGATGGCCGCTGCAGGCAGGTTGCCGCATGCCCTCCTGTTTCTCGGCCCCCGGGGCAGCGGTAAGCTGGCCCTCGCCCTGGCCTTCGCCCAATACGTCCTGTGCGAAAACAAAACTCAGGACGACGCCTGCGGCCATTGTAGCCAATGCCTGAAAGCCAGCAAGCTCCTGCATCCGGACATCCATTTCTCATACCCTACCATCGGCTCCAAAGCGGTCAGCACCTCATTCGCCAAGCCATGGCGCGAAGCGGTGCTGCACAACCCCTATATGGATATCAACCATTGGTTGCAAAGCATCGGCGCCGAGAACCAGCAGGGAAACATCACACGTGATGAATGCGTGGACATCGTTCGGAAACTGAGCCTGAAAACCTTCGAAAGCAGCCATAAGATCCTCATCATGTGGTTGCCTGAATTCCTGGGCAAGGAGGGCAACCGGCTGCTTAAGATCATTGAAGAGCCACCCGAAAGGACCATCTTTATCCTGGTAGCGGAAAACCAGGAGCTGATCCTCAACACCATCATTTCCCGCTGCCAGATCATTGGCGTCAAAGCCATGAGCGACGAGGAGATCACCGCCGGGCTAAGCCTCATGAAAGCGCTGCCCCCCAATGAAGCACTGGCGATTGCCTTTCTGGCCAACGGCGACTTCAACGAGGCCCTTTCTCTTACAGAGCAGCAAGGCAATGACAACAAGGCGCTGTTCCTCAACTGGATGCGGCAGTGTTACAGGGGCAATGGCATCAGCCTGGTGCAATGGTCAGAAAAACTGGCGGCCCTGGGCAGGGAGAACCAAAAACATTTTCTGAGGTACGCCCTGCACTTCCTGCGCGAACTGGCCATGCTGAAGGTAAGCAGCGATGCTCCGGTGCGCCTGCAGGCCGAAGAGCTGGAAACAGCTCGCAATATGGCCTCCATTCTGGGCCTGGGCCAGCTGAGCCAGCTGGCAAAATTGTCCTCGGATTGCTCGTTCGCCATAGAGCGCAACGCCAATCCGAAGGTACTGTTTCTGGACGCATCGATCCAGATGCACAAGATCATGAAAAGAAAACTGGCGGAAGCATACTCGGGGCTCCAGGTTCAGAACGTTCTCTGAACCCGGTACCTGCTGCCGACGCCTTCACATATAAACACAGAATCAATAATATGGGATGCACAGGATGTTCCGTATGTAGCAGCAATGGCACGGCAAAGGGTTGCGGAAGCAACAATGGCTGCGCCAGCGGCGGTTGCAACCGCCTGAATACCTTCGATTGGTTATCCGACATGGATATCAACGATACGGACCCGTTCGAAATAGTAGAAGTCAGCTTCAAGAACGGCGCCCGCAAGGGCTTTTTCCGAAACCCGCCTTTCACCCGCGCTTATACCGGCGATATGGTGGTCGTAGAAACGGGCAACGGCCTCGATGTTGGCAGGGTCTCCCTGTCCGGAGAGCTGGTACGCCTGCAGATGCGCAAAAAGAGCACCAAGGAGGATGAGGTATTGCACGGCGTGATCCGCACGGCCAACGAGCGCGACCTCGAACGGCTCGCTGAAGCCCGCAGCATGGAAATGCCGACCATGGTGCGCGCCCGCGTCATCGCCCGCACCCTCGGCCTGGAAATGAAGATCGGCGACGTGGAATACCAGGGCGATAAGCGCAAGGCCACCTTCTTTTATACCGCCGACGGCCGGGTCGATTTCCGCGAGCTCATCCGCCATTACGCCAAAGAATTCAGGGTGAAGATCGAAATGCGGCAGATCGGCGCGCGGCAGGAATCGGCACGTATCGGCGGCCTGGGCTCCTGTGGGCGAGAACTATGCTGCTCCACCTGGCTGACGGACTTCCGCTCGGTCACCACGGCCGCCGCGCGCTATCAGAACCTAGCCATCAACCAGTCCAAGCTCTCCGGCATGTGCGGCCGCCTGAAGTGCTGCCTCAACTACGAGCTCGACACCTACCTCGACGCCCTGGAACATTTCCCCAAAAATGCAGACAAACTCCAGACAGAGGCCGGCGATGCCGTCCTCATGAAATCCGATATCTTCAAGCGCCTGATGTATTATACCTACGAAAAAGACAACGGGCGCGGCAAGATATTTACACTCGACCCGGCACAGGCGCGGCAGATACTGGACATGAATAAACGCGGCGAAAAACCCGCCGACCTGATGAGCATCGCCGTGAAGGTGGAAACCGTGGAAAAAGACATCGACTACGAAGATGTTACAGGCGCTGTTGAACTTCCGGAAGAAGAAAGGCGTAAGAAGAGAAGAAAAAAGAAGAACAACAGAGGCAAGGACAAAAAAACCTTTACCAATACGCATCGTAGCGGCAATGAAGGCAACGCACCCAGGCCACCGCGAAAAAAGGACGAACCCGGGGCCAAAACGGAGCGCACCGAGCCCGACAAAGAGCAGGGCGGCGCGCGAAGGCGCAATAACCGCAACCGCAAAAACCGGAACAAATAACACCCACGGAACGGAATAAACATACAACCAAATACCAACTACATTTGCAATGAAATATGACCTCATTGTCATTGGCTCGGGCCCTGGCGGGTATGTAGCCGCTATTCGCGCCGCCCAGTTAGGCATGAAAACGGCTATCATCGAAAAATACAATACCCTGGGCGGCACCTGCCTCAATGTGGGCTGTATCCCTTCCAAGGCGTTGCTCGACTCCTCTGAGCACTACCATAATGCCAAAGAGAAATTCGGTATGCACGGCATCAAGCTCAGCGGGCTGGAAGTAGAGATGCCCCAGATGATCAGGCGGAAAAACGAGGTTGTTGAACAGACCGTGAGCGGGCTTAGCTTCCTCATGAAAAAGAATAAGATCGATGTGTACACCGGCCACGGGGCCTTTGTAGGCCCGCACCGGGTCAGCATTGCCAAAAGCGACGGCTCCAGCGAAGAAATAGAAGGCGAAAAGATCATCATCGCCACCGGTTCGAAACCCATCGTTCCGTCCGGCTTCCAATACGACAAAAAACGGGTCATCACTTCAACCGAAGCGCTGAACATCGAGGAGATCCCCAAGCGTATGCTTATCGTTGGCGGCGGCGTCATAGGACTGGAACTGGGCTCTGTCTTTGCCCGCCTGGGTACGGAAGTGGAAGTCGTAGAATACCTCGACCGGATCATTCCGGGCATGGATGGCGATTGCAGCAAAGAGCTGATGCGCAGCCTGAAAAAACTCGGCATGACATTCCACCTGCGCCATGCCGTCACGGAAGTCAAACCCACGAAAAAGGGCGTCACCATTACCGTACAGAAGCGCGATTCGGATGAAACGTTCACGACTACTGCCGATTACTGCCTGCTGTCCATCGGGCGCCGGCCTTATACCGACAAGCTGGGCCTCGACAAGGCCGGGCTTGCCGTTGATGAGAAAGGCCGCATACCGGTCGATGAGCACCTGCGCACCAATGTGCCGCATATCTACGCTATCGGAGACGTCATCAGGGGCGCAATGCTGGCCCATAAAGCGGAAGAGGAAGGTGTTTTTGCCGTTGAGGTGATCGCCGGCCAGCAACCGCATATCAACTACGGCCTCATCCCGGGGGTCGTTTATACCTGGCCTGAAGTTGCGGGTGTCGGTAAAACGGAAGAGCAGCTCAAAGAAGAAGGGCAGCCCTACAAAGTGGGTAAATTCCCCATCAAAGCGCTGGGCCGCGCCCGGGCCAGCACCGACACGGAAGGCATGATCAAGGTGCTCGCCCACAAGGAAACCGATGAGATCCTCGGCGTCCATATGGTAGGGCCCCGCGTTGCCGATATGATCGTAGAGGCCGTCGCGCTTATGGAATTCCGGGCTTCAGCCGAAGATGCCGCCCGCATGAGCCACCCCCACCCCACCTATACGGAAGCGGTGAAAGAGGCAGCCCTGGCGGCTACCGACAACCGGCCCATCCACATCTGAACCGAGCTTACACCGAGACGCCGTACGCTCTCAGCGCTTCGTTGAGGGAAACTTTCTTGTTCGTGCTCTCCTGGCGCTTGCCGATGATCAGCGCACAGGCCACCTGATAGGTGCCGGCAGGGAACTTCTTGGGATACGTGCCGGGGATGACCACGGAACGCGCCGGCACGTATCCCTTATACGTGACAGGCTCGGGCCCCGACACATCGATGATGCGGGTGGATTGCGTCAGCACCACGTTGGCGCCCAGCACGGCTTCCCGCTCGACCCGCACCCCTTCCACCACTATACAGCGGGAACCTATGAAACACTCATCTTCGATGATGGTAGGCGCCGCCTGTGGAGGTTCCAGCACTCCGCCGATGCCAACGCCGCCGCTGAGGTGCACATTGCGCCCCACCTGCGCACAGGACCCCACCGTGGCCCAGGTATCCACCATGGTGCCGCTGCCGACCCAGGCGCCGATATTGACGTAACTCGGCATCAGGATGACCCCCTGCTCCAGGAACGAGCCGTAACGCGCGACCGCATGGGGTACGGCCCGAACACCCTGTGCAGCGTAATGTTTTTTCAGCGGTATTTTGTCGTGGAATTCAAATGGGCCCACCTCAATCGTTTGCATCTGCTGCAATGGGAAGTAAAGCACCACGCCTTTTTTCACCCATTCATTGACTTTCCAGGCGCCGTCTTCGCCGGGCTCAGCCACCCGCACCTGGCCGCTATCAAGCAGGCCTATGAGGTGGTGGATGGCTTCCTGTGTAGGTTTTTCGGAAAGCTTGCTGCGGTCTTCCCAGGCCGCTTCTATGGCCTTCTGGAGATTATTCATCGGTATTGGCTTTAGTTGAGAACAAAGATAAGGCTGCAGGGGAAAAGCAGGCCATTCAGGCTGGCCCGAATTATTCCTATCTTGCCATCAAAAATTTTCGGTATGGCACCTGCTGAATACCTTTCCCACATCAAAGCTACCTTCCGGCAAAAGGGCGACCCGGAGCGCGCCCAGGGCCAGATGGCCTACATGCGGAACCAGTTCGAATACTACGGCCTGAAAGCGCCGGAATGGGTGGCCTTGTCCAAACAGGCTTTTGCCGGGGAAGGGCTGCCGGAAGGCGAAAACCTGCAGGAGTTGCTGCGCCTCTGCTTCGAGGATGAATACCGGGAAGTCCAGTATTTTGCCCTGGAAATGGCGCAAAAGGTGATCAAAAAGCAGCCGGAAAGTTTTATCCACACCCTGGAGGAACTGATCTGTACAAAGTCATGGTGGGATACCGTCGACTGGATCTCCAAGCTGGTTGGCATCCACTTTCGCCGATACCCCGCCCTCACCGGCCCGGTGACGGAGCGCTGGATGGCCTCAGGCAACATCTGGCTGCAGCGCGTATGCCTCATCTTCCAACTGATGTACAAAGACAAAACAGATGAGGCCCTGCTTTTCCAATACATCCTCCGCTTACAGGGGTCCCGGGAATTTTTCATCCAGAAAGGCGCCGGCTGGGCCCTTCGGCAGTACTCCAAAACAGCTCCTGACGCCGTGATGGCCTTCATCGAATCCAACACCGGCCTGCCTGCCCTGACGAAAAGGGAGGGTTTGAAGTGGCTGAAGCGGAACCATTAGCACTTTAACCTTTACCCTTCCCCACAAAAGCCCACCTACTCTCCGATCAGCTGTTTTTCCAGGTCTTCGAGGGAAACGCCCTTGGTTTCCGGCATCATTTTCCAGACGAACAACAGCTGGAACACCATCATCAGCGCGAAGAAGGCGAAGATGGGCCCGCCGCCAAACTTGCCGGCGAAGAACGGAAAGTTGCCGGCAATGATCGCGGCGAACACCCAGTGTGTGCCGCTGCCCAGCGAGTTGCCGAAAGAACGGACCTCATTCGGGAATATCTCCGATATGAACACCCAGATCACAGCGCCCTGCCCGATGGCGTGGGCAGCGATGAACACGAAAAGCAGAATGGGCACAAGCAGGCTGTTGGCAGCGGCCCCGGTAAAAAAAGCGATCGAAACCGTAGCCAATGAAATGATGTACCCGAACGACCCAATGTACATCAAAAAGCGCCGCCCCATCCGGTCGATCAGCGCCAGGCCCACCATAGTGAATACCAGGTTCACCACCCCGATGCCGACCGATGACAACAGGGCCACGCTTTCGCCCATGCCTGTTTCAGAAAAGATGCGCGGCGCGTAATAGATCACCGCGTTGATGCCCGATACCTGGTTGAACAAAGCAAAGAGGAAGGCCAGCAGGATGGGCAGGTTGAAACGGCCCGAAAGGAAGGACCGGAAGCTGGTGGCCGTGCTCGTCTGCTTGTTCGCAGCGTGAATGGCAGCCAGGTGCTCCTCCACGGTGTCCGGGTTAATGGCTTCCAGCACCTTGCGCGCCTCATCCACCAGCCCGCGTTTGACGATGAGCCAGCGCGGGCTGCGCGGTACGAACAGGATCATAAAGACGAATGCAAGGGCAGGGAAAGCTTCTACGCCAAGCATCCAGCGCCAGTTGCCATTACCGCCGCCGCCGATCAGCCAGTTGGATAAATAGGCCATAAGAATGCCCAGCACGATATTGAACTGGAACATGGCCGTGAGCTGCCCGCGCCTCTCGCGCGGCGCTATCTCGGAGATATACATAGGCGCTGCGACCGAAGAAGCTCCGACGCCCAAGCCTCCTACAAACCGGAAGATCATCAAAGAATAGATGTCTGGCGCCAGGGCCGAGCCCACGGCCGAGATCAGATACAAAACGGCGATCCAGAACAGCGTCGTTTTCCTGCCCCATCGGTCGGCAGGAATGCCGCCCAGCAATGCGCCGATGATGGTGCCGTACAACGCCATGGCCACCATCTGGCCGATCATAGCGTCGCTCAGCCCCCAAAGCTTCTGAATGGCCTGCTCGCCGCCCGAAATGACTGCCGTATCAAACCCGAATAGAAACCCACCAAGGGCTACCGTGATGGACCAGAATAATACTTTCCCGTAATTCATGTTTAAAGCCGGTTTAAATGAATGTTCCTGTCAGAATTCACCCTTAAAGTTAGTCAAAGCTCTGAAAATTGGTATGCCATTACCGGCATTGGCCCATAGTTGATCAATTTTGAGCTATAACTTAAGAGCTTGTTTGGAGGCCACCCTTTGAGCTGCAAAGGTCACTCCAAACAAGCTCTTAAAAATAAATTGCCGGTTACAACCCCAGAAACCATTCCACCAGTTCTCCGTTGTCGACGATGCTCCAGGAATGGGGGTGCCGGCTACCGTCGGGCCGATACCCTTTATCAAGCGTGGTGATCAATTCGGCTTCGGCGTTACCCAACAGGTGCAATTCATTGGCCAGCCCGGCGGCATCAAGCGCGTTTATGCCGTAATAGTCCTTTCGCCGGTTGGCCATCCACCATTGGACGTCCGGCTCGGTATAGGCGCGCACCGCTACGTTTTTCAGGCGCTCCAGCTCAGGGCTGATCATCGCCCCTTTTACATAGGGCGAATACCGGCGATAGGCCTCCGGCACCTCTTCAGGCGTACCGCCCAGGTGTTGCTCCAGTTGGGCATTTACCCACGATGCTTCGTTAGCCGAGGTAGGGTTCGTATTGTAGCGAATGGAGAAAGCACCCTCACGCCAGAACCGGAAGAAGTCGAGCGGCGCATCGCAAATGGCTATAGCACGTGGGCGGATATTATACTGCGAATGGCCATCCAGGCACCAATACCCAAACTTCATGGCCCGCGTACCTGCCAGCGACATGCCCATGAACATAAGCCGTCCGCGGGGAATGGGGTAGGTATCCAACACCTGCCCGATGTACCTGTCCAACTGTTCATACCGGGCAGTATCGGCATCAAAAAGGAATTCTATACGCCGGCCGGTGGTGACGTACAAGGTGGCTACCTGCCGCCGGGCCGCTTCGGCATAGAAGCGCATCTCATATCCGGCGTCTGACGTATCACGCCCGCTGCCGAAAAAAACGGCCAGCCCTTTTATCGTATCCCGAGGAAGCAAGAGGGTATAACCAGGGTCTTCCAGGGGGATAGCTATGTCGGGCGTGAGCTGTTGCAGATCGCCCTCTTTGGGTTCGCGCACGTCGATGGCCTGAGGTTGATAAGGGACTGTTTTCTGAGTGCAGGAGGTAAGGCTGCAGGCAAAAAAGCAGCACAGCAGGGCAATTGGGCGTATAGAGGCCATACGGTCCGGGTTTAGGCGCCACAACGGCCGCCATGAACAATATACGCCCTAAGATAAGTTTTTTGTCATTAGCATCGGCCTGGCATCCCTGCACTGGCAGTAAGACATAGTAACGGGGGCTGTCTCAAAAGAGCCTGGATAAGGAAAACCTGCAGAATAATTAACCGCAAAGACGCGGAGACAAGCGCAAAGCAGGGCGTATAGCAGGAGCTCTTCCCGCGAAAAACCTCTGCGTCCGCTGCGTCTCTGCGGTTCTTTTACAGCAAACATATAAGTACGCCAAGTGTGGTAAAATACCTTAGCGCCTTTGCGGGAACCTACATTGCGTCCGCGGTTCAATATTAGCCGGGAACACCTCAAAGCTTACTTCTGAGACAACCTCCGGGCATCGCACCCGGATAACCCAGGCTGACACTCCTGTTACCTAAGCGCTTGTTTGGAGGCCACCCTTTGCAGCTCAAAGGGTGGCCTCCAAACAAGCGCTAAAGCTATCTTCATTCCCGGGAGGGGCCTGCCCTTCCCATCCTTACTTCACCAAAGGAATAGTGGCGACACCGCCATCGGCATGGCGCAAGCGCAGGAAGTAAACGCCCTTTTGCAGGATGCCGAGCCCTTCGAAATTGAGGCTGGACGCCCCTTCCGGCAGCTCGCCCTGCCACAGGGGCCGCACCTCCTGCCCCAGACTGTTGTAAAGCCCTACGGACAGGGCTGTACCGGCTTCCAGGCTGAGCGACAAGGTAACATGGCCGTCAAATGGGTTTGGGAAAACGCTGTACTGTAACAAGGATACTATTTCCCTGGCTGCGTTGGGCGTGGCGGGGTCAATATCCTTTACCGCTACCGGCCAGACGCCGGGCACCGGCACCGATACGCCTTTATTAGCCCCTCTTTGTGTATCCTGCCCGAAATAGTACAGCGGCCAGCCTTTATACGTCAGTTGCTGCCGGCCAAAAACATCGATCAGGCCGAAGAGGCTCTCGTCGAGGGCAGATGGCAGGCCTTGCAGCCCTTCCTCGTAAATAGGCCATACGCCATTGTTCCCGAAGTCGGAAGCCGTAAAGTTGTTGTCGTTGTAATTGTCGTTCATGAAGACGTAGAGCGTCCGCCCGTAAGCATCCACAAAATATTGTACTTCTTCCACGCCGGGCAGATATTCGCTGGTGTAGGTAACCCCATTTGCCCCTGTCAGGGTATTGTTAATCAGCATGATACTGTAATCGGGCTTGGCAACATACCAGATGTTGTTGACCCCTTCTCCATTGGCGTCGCCAGGGGCATTGTCACCGGCAAAGTAGTACAGCGGCCAGCCTTTGTACGTGCTTTGCATGCTGCCGTCGGCCCGCTGAAAGGAACCGAAGTCTGCAGCATCAAGGCCGGCGCCGACGCTGGGGTTGTTCACGTAAAACACCGGCCATGCGCTCAGGCATCCGCCCACGCAGGCCGAGCTGTCAGGCCGGGCATCTTTGGTGAAAAAATATAACGCATTGCCGTCGGCATCCGTAAGCACCTGGCCCAGGTTCGCATTATCGGCCAGCTTGACATCCACCTGTGCGCCGGCGGCAAAACAGAGGGCCAGCATTACAGTTATAAGCAGCGTTAAACGAGTGTGTAAGGAGTCCTTTTTCATAGATAGAATTTTAGTTTTAGGAAAATGGTTTAATGCTTTGGAAGTATCGGCGCCTGCTTGTCAATTGTCTGGCGCACCGGCATCGATCCAGGCTTTGATCTGGGATATCTGGCACGAAGGGATGAGCCCCTGCCCCTGAGGCATGGCCACGAAACCCGGTTGCTGGGACACCGCGCCGTACAAGCGCCCTTCGGTAACCTTGGCCTTAACACCGGCATAGGTTTCCAGCGAAAAGCCGCTGGCAGGGCTCGATCCATTGTGGCACCCTTCGTAGCAGTGTTCCTGGATAATAGGCGCGATCACGGCGGAATAACTTACATTGGCCGTATCACAACCCGAAGGTTCGGGCATGTCATCCATGGTGTCTTTACGGCAGGAAGTTACCGACAGGGTACAGGCGAGCAGGCAAACAGCAAGTGTTCGCCACAAAAACCGTTGATTCATTTTTGCGACTAGATTTAGTGATGAGATCGATTGATTTTCCCTTCCCTATACCTTCCCTGGAGAAAAAAGGCTGCGGCAGCGCAAAAAAAAACCACAGCCCGTTGGTAAATAAACTGTGTTTCAGCCATTTATCTCAACCAAAAATCGAACCGGGCATTCAGCCCGGCGCTCCACAGGTGCACGTTGCCATGCCCTACCCCTGTCAGGGGCACCTGCAGGTAGGGCGCGGCCTGGAGGAAAAACCGGCCGCCTATCTTTTGTTGGAACCCGGCTGAAAAATGCCCGATGCCGAGCCAATGCCGGCTATCTTCTTTCGTACCCCAATGGCGGATCAGGTCGGGGTCGGGAAGGTCGTAATAGTAATGGTAGTATTCCCGCAGCATGATGTAGGACGTCAGGCCTGCCCTGGCATAAAAACCCGACGCAGTAATACCTTTGGGGTAGTAGCCCACCAGGACGGGGATCTCCAGGATGCGGCATACGCCTTCTGTCGATTGCGGGGCTATTTGACGGGTCCAGAAGCCTTTGGGCGGCACGTATTCGCCCTCTCCGGCCTCGTACCACATGCGAATATAGTTCAGCCCGAGCGAGGTGCTATACCTACCGGCGTACCGGTATTCCACCTGGCCGCCGAACTTCAGGTTGATGCGGGAAAAATCATCCAGGCCGGAAGAAGCCGTTTCACCGGCGGCCAGAAGGCCGAGCACCAGCGCATGGTTTATGTTTTCATCATCCTTAACACTTGGGCCAACCGCTGCGGGTTCCGGCAAATACGGTTCCAGCGTAACGACCTCTGAAAGGCCGGATGCAACCGGCACCAGAGGTAAAACCGGTAGTAAGGCGGCGGTCATTTTCTCGCGGCTAGCAGCAACGAGGGGAGTGGCCAGCAACGTATCGCCCGGCATAGAGGGAAACGACAGCCCAGGGAGTGGGAGCGGAAACCCTGCCGTTCCATCCGTTTCGCTTAACTGCGGTTGGGCAGCCGGGGTAGCGGAATGGCCTGTGGCGGCCTTCGGCAGCTTTCCTTCAGGAGTGATTAGTTCAGATGCGAGGTTTTTATTTTCTGCCCGGGCCTTTGCCGTGTTAGCGGAGGGGGGCAGCCCTGAAGGTTGGGGTCCGCTTTCATCGGCAACTTGTAAGCGGGGCAGTTGTGAAACCCCACCGCTCGTAGCTGCCGGCGTTTCAGCAGAAGCTTCGGCTTTTTCATTCGGCAAAATATTTTGCCCGGCATGGGGCCTGCCTGTTTTCACGTCTACCATCTCGGGAGGCTCCTTGCTCAGAAAGCACACCGCTATGGCCAACAGGCAGGCCAGGCCGATCAGCCACCACCAGAACAACCGCCGCCGCCGGCTCTTGTCGAGCAAGGCCTCCATCTGCGCCCATGCTTCAGCATTGTACTCGAAATCGTATTGCTCCGAGCCTTGTTGAAACAATCTATCCAGCTCTTCTTGTGACTTATCCCACATTCAGATTACTGATTTTTGCGGTAAGCAATTCCTGTAATTTCGCCCGGGCCCGAACCAGGTTCGACTTGGAGGTGCTGACGCTTATACCCAGTATTTCCGCGATCTCCTGATGTTTGAACCCATCGATCACATACATGTTAAAAACTGTGCGGTAAGCGGATGAAAGCGACTGCACCATGGCCATCAACTCCTGATAGCTGATCCGGCTCAGGATATCTTCGTTCGTCGGTATATTTTTGGCTTCGTCCATGCCAATTTCCATTTTGAATTTCTTTTGCCTTCTGGCATGATTGATGGCGGTATTCACGACGATCTTCCGGAACCAGGGCTTGAACGGCTGTTCGGCATCGTACCTTTTGATATTCCGGAAAACCTTCAGGAAACCGTCGTTCAGTACGGAAACAGCTTCAGCCTCGCTATCGGCATAGCGGATGCAGATGCTCATGCCATAGGCATAGAACAGCTGATACAGGGCATTCTGGCAACTGCGGCCGCGCTTGCAGCAGCCCTGGATGATCTGGTGGAATTCTGTTTCTGTCGTACCGTACATGCATGCATTTTGATGCCAATACCTCTATACCCTGAGCACTGCTAAATGGCTGCGTGCTGGCTCCCTCTTTTTTTGCCGGTTAAGTGACGATCAAAAAATAAGTTCGACGATTTTGAGATGTGCCTTGCCAGGAAATACACAAGCTATGGAGGCCTAATGGGTGGCCCCGGCCTCCATAGCTACACTAAAGTTAGAAAAGAAATCTGTGAAGCTGCTGGCCTATGCCGTTTTAACGCCGGCAGCCTTTTCCAATCCCAGCTCACGGATGCTGATATCACGCATTTCCACTTTGCGGATCTTTCCCGTGACGGTCATGGGAAAGCTTTCCGTGAATTTGATGTAGCGGGGTACCTTGTAGTAGGCGATATTGCCTTTGCAAAAGGCGATGATCTCTTCTTCCGTCGCCGATTGGCCGGGCTTAAGCCTGATCCAGGCCATCACTTCTTCGCCGTACTTTTCGTCGGGCACACCGATCACCTGTACATCGCTGACCTTGGGGTGCTTAAAGAGAAATTCCTCGATCTCCCGCGGATAGATATTCTCGCCGCCGCGGATGATCATATCCTTGATGCGTCCTACGATATTGATATAGCCTTCGTCGTCCATAGCTGCCAGGTCGCCGCTGTGCATCCAGCCGCATTCGTCGATGGCCTTTCTGGTCTTTTCCTTATCCTTCCAATACCCCAGCATCACGCTATAACCCCTGGTGCAGAGTTCCCCTCGTTCTCCTCTCGGTACGGTTTTCCCATTCTCGGGTGATACGATCTTGATCTCGAGGTGTGGGTGTACCTGCCCTACCGTGGACACCTGTTTTTCCAGTGGGGTGCCGTTACGGGTTTGCGTGCTCACCGGGCTGGTTTCGGTCATGCCATATCCGATCTGCATCTGGCTGGCGTGCATGAGGGTTTTTACTTTTGACATGACCTCTACCGGGCAGGAGGCGCCCGCCATGACGCCGGTGCGCAGGCTGGACAAGTCGAAGTCGAAGAATTTTTGGTGCCCCAACTCGGCGATGAACATGGTAGGCACCCCATAGATCGCCGTTGCCTTTTCCTCTTCCACGGCGCGCAATACAGCTTCGGCATCGAACCCTTCGCAGGGATATATCATGGTGGCGCCGTGGGTGATACAGCCCAGGTTGCCCAGCACCATGCCGAAGCAGTGGTACAACGGCACGGGGATAACCAGGCGGTCTTTATCCGAAAACTCCTGGATATCGGCGACGAAAAAACCGTTGTTCAGAATATTGTGATGGCTGAGGGTGGCGCCTTTGGGAAAGCCTGTGGTGCCACTGGTATACTGGATATTGATGGGTTCGTCGAAGTCGAGAGCAGCCTGGCGGGCCGCCAGTTTTTCTTCCGTAACCTTGCCGGCGAAAGACAGGAACTCCTGCCACGTCCACATTCCCGGTGTGGGCTCGGGCGCCAGGCGCACGATCGAATGCAGGGCCGGCAGCCTTTGGGCGACGAGCCGCCCCGGCTGGCTTTTTTCCAGCTCGGGCGCCAGGTTGTACAACATTTCGGTATAGTTCGAATACTTGAACGCATCTGCTGTGACAAGCAGGCTACAGCCCGACTGGTTGAGCGCGTACTCCAGTTCGTGCAGGCGATAGGAAGGGTTGATATTGACCAGTATAGCGCCGATCTTCGCCGTTGCCAGCTGCACCACCGTCCACTCCGCCCTGTTGGGCGACCAGATGCCGACGCGGGCGCCTTTGTCGATGCCGGCTGCTATGAAAGCCCTGGCGCAGCGACCCACTTCCGCCTGGAGCTGCCGGTACGTCCAGCGAATGCTTTGGTGGCAGGATACCAGGGCTTCGTTATCCGGATAGCGTGCTGCGATTTCGTCAAAGAACTGGCCGATGGTTTTTCCGATCAGCGGCTTTTCACTTGCGCCGCTGGCGTAACTCAATAGTTTCATCCTGTTTGGTTTTATTATGGTTAACCTGAGTCAATACCCCTCAAACCAATGTATTGCTCTACAGCGCCTTACACCATGAGGATCATCAGCCGCTGAATTGATTTTGATCAGTGGGCTACGGGCCTCTCTGCCAAATAATTATTGTGGTGGCATA
Source organism: Lewinellaceae bacterium (assembly GCA_020636255.1). GTDB lineage: Bacteria > Bacteroidota > Bacteroidia > Chitinophagales > Saprospiraceae > JACJYE01. The sequence goes on along the minus strand of JACJYE010000001.1, from coordinate 707,983 downwards.
AAAAAATAGTATTATCTTTTGCCACTGAAATCATTTTATTCACCTAACCCATTTACAAAATGAGAAATCCAATTTTCATTCTGGCCCTTTTGGGCTTCTCCATCATGTTTTCCTGTAAGCAAGCTCCACCACAAGAAAAAGAAGAGGCCTTTACCAACCCCCTGCCGGGTGTTTGGAAAATGACGGCCTGGCTCCCCACCGATTCCTCGGCCATGGTATCGCCTGATTTCGTGCAATACAAGTTCTACACCGGCCAGCACTTCATCTTCCTGGCGTACGACGAAGCAGCAGATACCCTGATCATGGCCGGTGGCGGCACCTACACCGCCGTGAAAGACACCCTTACAGAAGACCTGTCGTTCACTACCTGGGATTCCACCAATGTAGGCGTTACCTACACCTTCAACTACCAGGTGAAGGACGGGAAGTTCGAGCAGCGGGGCACCATGGCCTCGACGACACCAGGCGAGCCCGATTTTCAGTTGGCCGAAGATTATGAGTATGCAGGGCTTTCCATCGATACGGCCGCAGCGGCCGGCTCGCCCAGTGGGCTATGGCGCTCCACCCTGGCCGCCTACGGCGATGCGGAGGAACCTACAGAGCTCGAAAATGGAGACGTGCTGTACAAGCTCATCACACCGACGCACTTTTACGTAGTCACCTTCCAGCCCGAGGAAGGCCGCTTCCGCGGCATGGTCTTCGGCACCTGGGAGATCAGGGACGGCAAATACACGGAGAAGATCATCGTAGGCACCTGGGAGCCTGGGTTGGCAGGGTTGGAGATCCCCTATGATTACACCGTCACCGACAGCAAGTTCGAACAGAAAGCCGTGGTTACGATCAACGGGGAAACCGGCAAGATCGAAGAGTATTATACGCGGGTGGAATAATTCATGTGGCCGAAGCCGCTATCTGGCAATCTCCTCCACTTTCCGGCGCAGGGCTTCAGATGTCCATACGCGCATGCCTTCCTCTTCGAATACCAGCTTGCCTTCGCGGCTGATGAGCAGCGTGGTGGGCAGTTTGACGACATAGGCATCGATGTAGCCGCCTTCCAGGTGGGCAAAGGTAAAAGTGAAACCTCTCGTTTCCCGGAACTGCCGGATAGCGGCCAGGCTATCGGTGCTCACGGCCAGGAAGGCCACTTCCGCACCGTATAGCCGGTGTACTTCTTCGATCGTGCTCATTTCGCTGATGCAGGGCGCGCACCAGCTGGCCCAGAAATTGAGGAAAACGGGCCGGCCGGCAAAAGCATCCAGGGTTAAAGGCTTGCCGTCCAGGCCCGTCATGCGAATGCGCTCCAGCCGCTCGTCCAGCTCGTGCGGTATGGGAGGTTTCTGTGTGGCTACCGTGGGGCGCCCTGCATTGCAAGCGGTGAGCAATAAGCTTAATCCGATGATAATACCGATGCTTTTTATGCTATTCATTGGTCAAATCCATGATTTTAATACAGAAATTATTATTTTTCCAACCTGCCATTGGCTACGATCCCTGCACATTAGTATTCCCCGTCCAAAAGAACATCAATTTTGGCACATTCCCATAGGTGCCTTTTTGACTTGTATAACGATCCAATCATGAAAAACTACTTTAACATCAACACTATGAGGAGCCTGTTCTACTGTTCATTACTCTGCTTTATGTCCTTAAACCTCTTAGCCCAGGGCCTGCCTGAAAACCCGGAAGAGGGGAAGTGTTACGTGCGCTGCGTTACCCCCGATGTCTGGGAGAACGAAGAGGTGAAAGTGCTGGTAAAACCCGCTCATAAAAAGCTGGAGGTGATCCCGGCGGCCTATAAAGACGAACAGGTGGAAGTACTGGTAAAACCAGGCACCAAAAAGTTCGTCTATGTGCCTGCCCAGTATAAAACCGTTGTGGAAGATTTTCTGATCGAGGAACCTGCAAGTGAACTGGAGGTGAAGGAAGCTCAGTTTGCTGTATCTACGGCCGAAGTGGAAGTCAAGCCCGCCTATGCCCGTTATGAATATCAGGTATCGACCGAAAACTGCAGCTCGCCCGACCTGCGCGACTGTATGGTGCTTTGCTACGTAAAACACCCCGCCGAAAAGAAATCGGTCATCGTGGATACTCTGATGCGGGACGCCACCGTGGAAACGCAGCAAAGCAAAGGCAACACCGTCTCCATTACCAAACAGGTGCTGTCAAGTGAAGCCCGGGTGGATACGATCGAGATCCCTCCTGTTTACGAAACCTATACCCGCCGCGTCCTCGTGCAGGATGCTACGGTAAAGGAAGTTGAAGTGCCGGCCGTCTACACCGCCGAAACCGTTCGCAGGCTGAAAGAGAAAGGCGGCCTTACGGTTTGGGAAGAGATCCAGTGCGACCTGGTCGATTACAACGTGCTGCCCATCTATTACGACTTCAACAGCGCCCGGCTTACCGGAGACTCCAAGAGCGTAATCGATGAAAAGATCTTCAAGCTGATGAAGGCCAAACCCCTGATCAGTATAGAGATCAGCTCATACACCGACTGCCGGGCCGACGAAGCCTACAACCTCGACCTCTCGCAGCGCCGCGCCGAGGCAGTAGTCGACTACCTGGTATCCAAAGGCATCGAACGCCGCCGTCTGGTCGCCCGGGGTTACGGCGAATCCAAACCGGTCAACAAGTGCATCGACGGGGTGCCCTGCACCGAAGAAGAACATGCCAAGAACCGGCGTACGGAATTCAGGGTGATCAGCAATTAAGAGCTTGCTTGGAGGGTTCAGCCTCATCATCGAGCCGTCGGGAACGCTCCTGCAAATGTCGCCTGCCCTGCTGGAAGGTTCTCCTTTCAAAGATTTCCTCATCCCCGGCCTTGCTCTTGGTTTCCTGTTGGGTGTTTTCCCTGCTTTTATCAGCTACGGCCTGCTGGCGCGCCCCAACTGGCGCTGGGCAGGCGCACTGAACATCTACCCCGACAGGCATTGGGCTTGGACATATAGCCTTTATCTGGGCATTATGCTCATCTTCTGGATCGATGTGCAGGTCATGGCCATAGGCTATTGGCACATCATCCAATCCGTTTATGCCTTTTTAGGGCTCATTATTCTTACTTTCACGCTCATGCCGGGCGTAATGGCGTATTTTGCCCGGCGCTAAGTTTCTTAAAATCTGTACCATTGTTCAACCGCCTCCTCATGAAAAACAAGCTCTTTGTTATTCTAATGCTAGCTGCTGCCTTCCTGTCCGGCTGCCAGGCCAGCAAACGGGCATCACAGGCCGGACAGGAAGAATGGCAACCCCTCTTCAACGGCAAAAACCTTGATGGCTGGGTGCCCAAGATCAAAGGCCACGCCCTGGGCGACAATTTTGCCAACACTTTCCGGGTGGAAGATGGCATCCTCAAAGTGTCCTATGATGGTTACACGGCTTTCGACAACCAGTTCGGGCACCTCTTTTACGAACGGCCGTTTTCCTACTATCGCCTGCGCACCACTTACCGTTTCACCGGCGAGCAGGCGCCCGGCGGCGCAGGCTGGGCCCTGCGCAACAGCGGCCTGATGATCCACGGCCAGTCTGCCGAATCGATGGGGCTGGGCCAGGATTTCCCCATCTCCATCGAAGTTCAGCTTCTGGGTGGCACAGGCGATGGCGAGCGCCCGACGGCCAACCTGTGTACGCCCGGTACGCATGTAGTGATGAATGGGGCCCTGTTTACCGATCACTGCGTGAATTCCAGCTCCAAAACCTACGACGGAGACCAGTGGGTAAACGTGGAAGTGCTGGCATTGGGCGACTCCCTTATCCAGCATTTTGTAAACGGCGAGTTGGTGCTGAGTTATTCCCAACCCCAAATAGGCGGCGGCGTGGTCAATGGCTTCGACCCGGCGGCCAAACCGGACGGGACGATGCTCACGGGCGGCACCATTTCCCTGCAAAGCGAAAGCCACCCCGTGGAGTTCCAAACCGTCGAACTGCTAAACCTGGAGGGCTGCATGGACCCAAAGGCGAAGAATTACAAAAGCTATTACGTAAAACACCGGGTGGCGGATTGCAGGTACTAAAGAGCTTGTTTGGAGGCCACCCTTTGAGCTGCAAAGGCCACTTATTTTTTGAACACTACTTATTATCCCCGATGATATCCATGATCTGCTCCGCCAGATCCGGGCTGTGGATGGTGATGCTGTCGCCGTCCACCACGATCTGGCCCGACTTGAGGTGGCCGCGATTGAAGTAGAGGTAGATCTTCTCAGAAGAAACTTTGTAGTTGTAGAACTCCCTGAGCGCCTTACGGTCAAAGCGGAATTCCTCGTCGAGCGCCAGGCCGTTATCCTCCATATATTGCTGGACGGGCTGCGCTTCTCCATAAAACTCCTTTTCAAAATGGCCGACATTGATCGTTTTCTGAGGGCTGCTCATGGCAAACTGTAACACCTTTTCGCGGAAGCGGCTTTCGTCCATCTGCTGGCCCGTACCGGCCTCTTCCGGCAGGGGTAGCTCAGTGGCCATCTGAAGGAAAGAAGCCGTCATTTCGCGGCTGCTCTCCGGGCGCTCCAGCCCCACCCAATGGATGAAATAGTCTGAGATCTCCTTCTGGCTTTTAGCGTGTTTGATCAGCTCGACACAGCGCCCCTGCCCACCGTCGTATCGATCGACACGAATGCGGCAGGCCATGGCCAGCTTGTCGGTATTGAGGTAGGTAATGGTATTCAACTCGAAGGCCCCGCCAGCCTCGTCTTTGCGAAAAACGATACCTTCCGTATCGCGCACCAGAAAAATGCCCAGCATGCGCTGATCAAATTCCGAATAATCAGCATACACCAGGTAGCCGCCTTTGGCGCCCACCACCCCCTGCAGCGCCAGTTGAAGGGCGTTCATCGTTTCCCGCGAAAAAGTAACAAAGGCCTTTTGGCCAAGGCCTTCATCGAGCAGATGCTGGAAATACCCCGGGAAAAGGGCGTCTTCAGGCGAGCTCAGGTAACCACTGAGCACATCCTCTTTCTGGGCCAAAGTGCGGTTGAGCTTATCGAGCAGGAGCTCGGCCTTTTCGCCAGCCGGTATAACTGCGTCCGTCAGGAAAACGCTTGCATCGGCCGAGTCGGCTTCCTTTTCGAGCTCATGGATGATGAGGTGGTGTAGTTCGAGCGTCATCAGGTGGATTTTGAGGTGCAAATTAATGAAATGCTGCCATCCGGGCCCCATTCAAACTTCATTACTTGGGCATCGGCGCTTTGTTAATAAGGCAAAAAAAGGATCACTATCTAAGCCGGCTCGGAATATTTTTTTTACTTTTATAAATACTAGCCCAGAATAATCACATTTCCCCTTTCCGACAGTCGATTCTGAAACGCTTTATACTTTTAAACACCTAATCCCGAAGCCCAATGGCAAAGTTGCTTATTGTCCCCATCCAAATGGATGCGCTATTTCTTGGAGCGGACAGTTTGATGACGGAGTCCACCGCCGATTTTTCCCGCCTGCCTTTTTTCGATGGTGAAAGAGACGTCAATGCCGACGTCGCACACATCAGTGAGAACATCATCTCTCAGCCTTTGCAGAACCAGCACCAACGCTACCGGGCCGGTTTGCACCTGCATTGGGCCCTGCCCGATGCCCTGACGCATGGCAGGCAAGTGAACGACGGCGGCCGCCCCCGCGTAGAATTTCCCGCTGTACCCGGCCGCTGGCTCATCCTGCGCACCGGCGGCGGGCTGGCCGATAAAAAGTGGCTGGTGGAAAGCGACTACCTGTGGCCGGAAGAGCAGGAAATTGAAAACAATATCGAAAGCCAGGCTATAGCGTTGCATAACAACGACCTGGCCATCCTTCGGCTCGAACGTGAGATCGCCGGCGAACAGGGAGATATAACGGAAAAGGAAAAAGAGCGCCAAAGGCTCTTAAAGGAGAACGAGGCCATCCGTATGCTGGAGCGGCAGGAAAGCATTACCTATCCGCTCACCGGATTCGACGGCAATGCCTGGCGGCAGCCCTACCGCTATATGGGGCGGCAAATTGAACTCGACGACAGCGCGACGCTGCCCAGCTACGGCCAAAGCGAAGGCTACCTCAACAGCCTGAACGGCCAGACACTCACGGCCGTCGGTTACGGGGAAGCTACCTTTGCCGCCTTTTATCCCAACTGCCGATCTGTATTTGGCTTTCACGATACCGAGATCACTACTGATGTAAGTGCCAACGTCACCTATCTGCTGATCGGTTGGTACCGCGAGGAGGCATCCGATTTTCTCGCTAAACTCCTGGATGGAAAGGGTAGCGCGGAAGAAAAACTGGCAGCTCTGGAAAAAAATGCCGGCTGGGCACTGCCCGACGCCGCCAATGTCTCAAAGGACGGGATGCCTACTCAAATGGCCTGTTATGCCAAACTCGAAGTCGTGCCTGCCAGCCTGCTCGTCGCTGACCCTGACGATCCGACAAAAAAAATCGCACAATCGCCGGCTTTTACCGATACGGCAGTCACTGTTGCCGATACCGGCCATGAAGCGCTGGCGGCTTACCTGGCCTACCAGCTTCGCCCCATACAAGGCACATACGAGGATAATGGGGTAACTATAGTCGCCACGCCAACGGAGAAACGGGACACCGAGCTGAAGCTGGCAAAAGTCGAAACTGAACTGGCAGATGCCCGGGAACTGGAGATCCAGGACTTGATCACGCAAAAAGAAGCTGAAAAAGAGGCCCTGGAAGAACAACTCAACGCCATCAACCAGGCCATAGAAGAAGCAGAGATAACCAACGGCCCGGAACGCAAAGAGATCGAAGAACGGCTGGAAGCGCTCTTCTTCTCCGAGCGCCTGCAGGGGCGCGAACTCGACATAGGCCCCAAGTTTCGGGAGGCGCGCCACGAAGCAGGCTTCAAAGCCGAAGAAACCGGTGAACTGTGGGCCGTCCGCCTGGAAAGCCAGGCCGCCCCCGATGCCCAAAGCCAGAACACAGGGGCTATCCATTTACCGCCCTTGCCCCCCGAGATAAACAGCCTGCTTGACGAGCTGAACAAGCTGCAGCAACAGTACAGCCAGGCCCATTTTCAACTGGACGCCCTGCGGGAACTGCTGTTCTCCGACTGGTATAAATACATGATGTCGACCTATCCGCCACAGGATAGCCGCGAGGATTACCCCGACATCGACGAGATCGGGTTCTTCATCAGAAAAGAGGACATCACCCCCCTGAAAAACGGGCTCCTCAATACCGGCCAGCTGGAACTGCAGGAGGTTATCAGGGACGATGATTCTACAACGTTCACCGGCGCAACGGTTCGGCTCAATGCCTTGACAGACCCCAGGCTGGCCCATGGCAGCACACCTCCGGAGCCGGACTTCAGCCTATCGCTCACACGCGTCGATGGCTTTCAGTTCGAGCTTTTCGAAGCGGTTGGCCTGGCCACTTTCAATCCACAACGCGATGCCCTGGCCGCCCAGCTGGCCCTTTGCATCCGCGGCCTGCTCGACGCCCTGGCTACCGTCAACCAAACGCTGGCCGATAACGACATCCCTTCCCGTTATGCCCTGAAAAAACAGATCGCGCCCCGCTACTGGCAACCCAACGAGCCTGTATTGCTCATCAGCGGAGCTATCGCCGAGCCCAGCCTGCGCTTTGGGCAGGACGGCCGGCAACGGCCCGACGGCCTGCTCGAATGTATGCTGGAAGAAATTGGGAGCAGTGGCTTCCTGAACGACAGAGATACTATGGCTGCCCTTGCCGAACAAGTTACCCCGCCGCCTGCCGGGGCGATCGGATCCCAGATGATGGAACAACAACCCTGGAACCCCCTCCTGATGGAATGGGAGGTGGAAGCCTGCCCGCTCCAGGACGGAAGCAACGCCCGCGATGGCGACTATCAGGCGGATTACCCCATCCGCAACACGCTGCTACAGCCCAATGCCGTCGATCTCGAAGTTGCCCCTGGCCAATCACAGGTCGTCACCGGCCGCAACCCGAACATTTACAACGGGCGGAGCATCCTGACAGCCCAGGCTCAGAAAGGCATGGAACAACGCATTCGCGATTATATCGAAGCTTTCCCGGACGACCCCAACCGGACGGCTTTGGAGGATGCCCAGGCCCAGCTGGCCACCGTTAGCGCACTCAGCCAGTCGCTCAGCGGTTTTAACCAGGCCCTGCTGATGCTGCGGGAATCCCTGCAACTACCCGTTGAAGACCCCATCGGCTTTGCCAATTACCAGGGCTTTACCGATGAAGTGAAAGAGCTGATTGGCGACAGCCTCAAACGTGCGGCCCAACCGCTTACCGACTTCATGCCCATTCGCTGCGGCGAGCTGAGGCTCAACCAGCTTCGCATCGTCGACACCTTCGGCCAGTACCGCCAACTCGATTTCTTCGACCCTGACGACGGGGCCGAGCTGCTCGGCACGACCTTGTCGCCCATCGAGGTGAGCGGCCTTTCCAGCGTCGTGCAGATCCCGCTGCCCATGCGGCTGGCACAGCCTGCGCGGCTCAACTTCCGGTGGCTGGCAGCCGAAACCGCGGATGTGGAGATGAACAGCATCCCCGACAGCTCGCCCATCTGCGGCTGGGTGCTGGCCAATTTCCTCGACATCAGCCTGATGGTTTACGATGCCCGGGGGCACAGCCTTGGCGCCATAGAAAATGAAAGGGATGGCAACCTCGCCCGCTGGCGGCCCGCCCGGGGCCTGGGCGGCATAACCGGCCCGGAAACGGCCGACATCAACCCCCACCTCAAAAAGATGATCGCCTTTTTGCGGCAACAGGATGCCGGTTTTATTGAAGCCTTCCTGATCGACACCGATTCGGTTATGGACACCATCGAGCCGGAAACTTCCGAGCAACAACAGGCTATTGCCTTGTTAATGGGCCGCCCCATGGCCCTGGTGCGCGCCAGCCTCGACTTGCAAATCAAAGGCGTGCCGGCTGTCCACCACGGCTGGAACGCTTTTTACCGGGACCGCATGGATGGCGACAGCGTCCGGGAAACCGATAATTATACCAAGGCCCGTTTCACCATTCGCCTGGGCGCCGAAGCCCAGTTCAACGACGGGCTGGTAGGCTATTGGGCGGAAACAGCCGACGATGGGGATTACCATTACAGCGATGTCTTTTACCTCAATGCCGCTTCCTCTTCCAGCAGCGTACTCCAGCCGCTGAACGATACGGCCCAGTATACCGCCCCGCTGACGCAGGCGATAGATGACGAACCCGCCCTGGTGAGCATCCTGCTGGACCCCCGGGCCCGGGTCAACGCCTTCACCGGCATCCTGCCCGCCAAGGAGATCGGCATTCCAGAGGAGCAGTACCTGGAAGCACTGCAGGCCATCGATGTCACCTTCCTGACGGCGCCTGTGCTGACGCCGCCGGAACAGATCAGCATTCCACTGCCGGGAGAGGAAAACTACGAGTGGAGCTGGGTGGAACAGGAAACGGCCGGCCAATACCGCGAGATCCGTTCATTCCGAACCATCAGAAAAGCCGTTTTTACGGAGCAATTGACGCAAATACTGTGGCGGCAACTCCTGCGGCAAAAATGGATACTGGAGGATGGCGGCAGCTTCACCCCTGCCGAAGTGAATGCCCGGGCGCCGCTGGGAACGGAGTTCGAACATATCGAGCCCGATCTGGACGAGCTGGCAAGAACGCTTAGCCCCCTGGAATACAGCAGCTTCAAAGCGGCTGTTGAAGCTAATGACGGCATCGGCGGGCGTTTGTGGAGCCTGCTCTTCCAGCCCGATACGCTTTGGCTGCAACCGCTCGACGGCTCAGACGACCCTGCCCGTATTGTCGGCCCCAAAGAGCGGGCGGCGAGCGCCATCTGGGCAGAAGCGGAAGGCGAAAAAGGCATGGAACTGCGCGTCAATTTCATTCTGGAACACTACTACCAGGGCATAGAAGCACCTTCACCCCATGCCGCTTTCTTCGGCCAGCGACAGTGGATACGCGAGGGGTGGCTCAAGCTCAAACCCACCGAAAGCCAGTAAAGCTGGCGGGCGGCGCGATTTTTTCCATTAACCAAATCCAAATAAGGGCTTATGCCGAGCACAATATCCTTAGAACAGGCCCTGGCCTTATCCGGGTTCTATGAAGAGCACCCTCTGGACTTTAAATTGTTCGACAGCGAAGGGGAAGAAGTGCTCTATATCGTCAACGATAGCTTTCCGGGTACGACCCACTATCTGCTTATCGAAAACAATACGGACAAGGAAATCGTCATCAAAGAAGAGGGCTTCCTCGATGATATCCGCCCCAGCCCCGACAGCTACCACTTCGAGTTGCGGTTCCGCCCCGGAACCCTTTCTCCCGGTTATTTCGGCTGGATCAGCGTAGGCAACAGCGACTGGCGTATCAAACCCTGGCGGTGGCAGGGTGCACAGGCTCAGCAGGCCGGTATAGAAGAAGGGGCGATCTCCCTTTTCCTCCTCTATATCGAGGGGCGGGAGCGGCTGGCCGTCCCTCCACTGGGCACCTTCATTCTGCCGCTGCACAACGTCAAGGCCGGGGCGGAGGGAGGCTCCCGTGGTTCCAGAGTGGAATTGCATTACCAGATGGCCCAAACCGATGAAAAACTGCTGCTGTCGCCACAGCCGGCAGAGATCACCGTAGTGGAAGAGATCCGGGCCTATTACCGGCAGCGGCGCCTCAACGTGCTCAACAACCAGGGTGCGCGGACGCTCCCGATGAACGCCAGCTTTGTCAGTTCCAATACCATCATCAATAACGGCCATACGGCCAACCGGCTAAACCTGCAACTCTCCAACCTTTTGCGCAACGGACAGATCGCCCTTACGCGCCGCAACAGCGAGAGCCCCAGCAAGTTCATCCTCTCCTTCGACACCAGCGAGCTGTCGGAGGCCTGGGCAATCGCCGACTCCGACAACGTGGCCGCCTTCGACATCGATATCGAATTGGCAGGCGGCAGGAAAGTGCTCTGGCAGGTCCAGAAACAGCTACAGGGCCAATCGCCGCAATGGGTCTTCACCGTCAGTGAAGACACGCTCCTGGACGTAGGCGAGCATTTCCTGCTGAAGCTAAGCGGCATCATCACCGCTATGCCTTCAGGTTTCACTAACCTCTACCTGGCTTACGAGAACATCCCCGGTTACTGGGACGGCCAGTTTGTGGTGCCCATCGAAAAGTCGCCCCTCAAATACCAGGATGACATCAGCGAACAGGGTAACAACCGCCGGACATGGGTAGGGCTGGGCACGGATAATCCGACGGCGGAACTGGAAGTAGACGGCAAGGTCATTGCCGAAACCATGGACCTGACGGGAAAGCTCACCCTCGATACGCTTCGCTTCAACAGCGAGCTGCAGGGCGACGAGATCACCATTGCCGGCAAAACGGGCAGCGTGATCTTCAACGAGAAATACACGATCACCGAGAACGTGATATCCGGTGACAGCACCCTACAGGTAGAAGGGGCAGAGGGGGCCGACAAGGCCAAGGTGCAGATAAAAGGCAGCCTTTCCGCCGACAAGGCCCTCAGCGCGGCCGATGCGGTTTCTATCGGGCCTTTTACGATCAAAAAATCGCATGATGAAGTACAGCTGCAGGTGGAGAAGGGCGGCGCCAGCGTGGGCGGCATCATTCCCAGAGGCGGCATCATCATGTGGTCGGGCAAGGCCGGCGCCATCCCCGCAGGCTGGGTGCTGTGCGACGGCGTCAAATACCTGTTTTTTGAAAACAAGTCCGATGGCCATATCGAGCCTTTCCAGGAAGCAAGCCCCCCCAGCCTCACCCAATGGGATCAGGTGCCCGGTATGGAATTGCTGACACCCGACCTGCGGGGCCGGTTTATTGTGGGGCAAAGTAATGATGGGGCCTCCGGCAGCAATACGGAAGCCAACCTGCCGGCCTACAAAACACTGGATGTGGCGGGAGGAAGCCGGGAAGTCACCCTTACTACCGGACAAATGCCCAGCCATAACCACGGTGGCAGCACCGCAACGGATGGCGCCCATAGTCACAAAATTGGGATCAGAGGGTATGATACTGGAAGCGCCAACGGAGCTGATGGCTCTGGCGATCAGCCTACGATCAGCACTTTTAACGATGGCGCCCACAGCCATAGCATCAGCTCCGAGGGCGGCGGCCAGGCCCATGAGAACCGCCCGCCTTATTATGTGCTGGCGTTTATTATGAAGTTGTAAAAAGCACAAATATGCCATACCAATTAAAAGCATACGATAATAACGGGGAAATGGGATCGCTATCAAGTGGCCCTCTAATTGTAGCCCATTTCACTTCTGGCGGCCATTATGATGATCTATTCAGAAATGCCAAAGAAGCCTTTAACAACGCTCTGGCGGAAGATGATACTAAAAGAATTACCAACTGGGATTCCAGCCCTGACGGCAATGGCATTGTACAGACCGCTACCAGTTCTGGTACGGGCAGCACAACAACTTATAACGAGCTGATAAGTTGGGCCTCCTACTATTCCGATGAATTCCGTTTTCGGATACTCGATCAGAATGGCGCGCCTGTGCTTTCCGAAGATGGCGAAGAGATCTTTGACAATTTCATACGCTTTGCATTTGTCGACTTTTCATATATCCTTGAAAGCTCGGCTCCAACGGATTTGCTGCAAAGCAAGCCCTTTTCATTCTCCAACACAGATTCTGATAAACGCTTTAAACGGGTTCAGCCAAACAGGCCCTATTTATATCTGATGCAGCCAGAACCGGCAGATTATTATTATGCTTTTGACACCGCCAAAGGAGCATTCATAAAAAACGACGCCCAGAAAAACAGGCTGTATCTTTATTTCCTGTCAGACGATAATAACATTAGTGTTCTCGAAGTCAGAATGAGAACCGACTATTCCCAGGAATCCCGCGGTGGCGGCGGCCAGATGCGGGCCGACCCGGTTTCGGAAGTGGATTATGTTTGGGGGGGAAATTTAGCCGTGGGGTTGGCAATAGGACTGGAACACGACTACTTCAGTGTCCTTCCCACCAGAAGTTCCTTTGAGGAGGAATGCCGCAAGAAAGGTTATGAAGTTTCTCCTTTGCCTCGCAATATATTCAAGTTAGATCAAGCCAATAATACAGAAAGCATCGTTTGGTACGGAAAAAAACTAAAGACAGGTTTAAACCCCAAAAGGAATAAGCCCAGAAGTAATCCCGCTCCAAGCCAGTACAATATCGTCCTTCCAAATAAACAGTTTTTTAAAATCGCAGGCCAGCCAACAGATCAAGAAATCCAACATTATCTTTTTACCGTAAAACGGGAAAAGCCGATTTCCCGGCCGATGAGAAAAAGAGAAGATGCTGGCGCTGTGATGGGTAGATCATTGAACAGCGATTCGAATTTTTCAACTGCTTATCAGGCTTGGGCAACTGAGCAAAACGCAAGGCCAGGAAACAACCCCAGAGTTGACCCCAATAAAATCTCCGCCACCCAGTTCACTCAATTTGTTTTGGGAAGATTGAATGATTTCCAATCTGGCGCCTGGCAAAGCCACAAAAAGCTCAATTGGACGCATTTAGACGCCCTTTCCCAAGACCAGCTGGCATTGAGAACTGATCAGGAATGGTGTCACCTCATTGGGCACGGGGATGGGGGTACTGAGGATTGGGGTAATTTCATCGCCGGATCAAAGCACTGTAATACGATACAACTCGCCATCGAAACGGCTCAAAGGCAGAAAGACTACAAAAACCACACATTGAACCTTAAGGTAACGGCTTATCTGTTTGAAAACGTTCAATTCACCGATGATGGTTTAACCGAAGGAGACGTAGAAGACAGTATTAATGTGTACGTTTTAAATTTAGGATCAGGAAGTACAAGAAAAAAAAGTAGCAATACAACCCCCATTGATTCACCAACAAAACTAGGCAGGCTGCTCTTGGAAAACAACGCTCTTGATAACAATATACGACGAGAGCTCATCAACCAATTTTTATTCATAATGCCTCTGGCCCGTTACGTTCGTTACCGGATCTTCCACAACAAGAAAAGAGTTTTTGATTTCGTATTCGATGCCCAAAGCGAAAGCTTTGACTATAACGAATTCAGGATACTGGAAACTACCGTAGACCGGGTTATCTCCCACGCCACCAATAATAGCCTGGGCCTGTACAAAAAAAAGATAATGGAAAAACTGGCAAAAAAAGGAGTGGATGAAGCATCAATTACTACGTTAATGCAGGATTATGATATTGCGAAATCTGTTCAGCCAATTACGTTTACCCCCGGGCAGTCAAGCACTACCGCCAGAAGTAGAGAGCGCCTAAAAAAAGGCAAATAATATTCAGGTTTTTTCAGCACAACCTAAAAACCCACAACCACCCATGCTACAAGCCCTACAAACCAGGCTCCTCGCCATCGAAACACCCTCGGGGGAAAAGTCTCGGTACGATATCACCGCTGACGTGCTGCAGGCGCCTGCCATTACGGAGAGCTGGAGCCAGGCCATCGGCCTGGAAGCCCTGGTGATGGACAATGCCGTGATGATCATGCAGAGCAGCCCCGATTATCTGCTCCTGATCGGCGAGGCGGCATTTCTCAACGTCACTTTTGAGATCAACCTGGCCTTTTATGTGGATGGCTCTCCCAATGCCCTGCACGCCCTGCTGCTGGCCAAACCAGCCAGCGGCTGGACGATCCTGAACAGTTTCCCCGATCTGCCCTCCTATTTCAACCTGGCGCAAGGCAGCAGCCAACCCTCCTTTTTCAGCGACCTGGGCCTGAACACGCCCCGCCTGCTCATCTCCAGCCAAAGCACGGAAGTAGCCGGCACAGCCGCCAAAATAGACGCCATTCTTAAAGAACTGGGCCATAAAACACAGCCTTTGCTCCAGCAGCAGGATCAGATCATCAGCGGCCTGAACTTTTTTGGGGAGTTAACCTTCGAAGAAGCGCTGACGTTCATCAACCCTTTGGTAGAAGTCGCAGAACTGAAGTTTTTCAATGGCTTCACCAAAGAAGCTGATGGGCTTACGAATATCCACCTTTTTGTTCCGGTAGCATCCGGTTTCGAGGTAGGCGGCTTTAAAGCGGAATTTCAGGGTTTTGAACTCTACACTTCCACAACTTCCAGTGTTCTAAGCAGCAGTGGGCTTGTATTGTACGGCGCCGTCGAAGCAGGCGATATCCAGATCAACATCATTGGCAACGTCCCCATCGGGGGCAGCCTGGCCAGCGTAACGGCCGAACTACCCAATGGCCTGTCCCTGGCCAACATCACCAGCCTCGTTTCCCTGACCAATATGGACGAAATGGGCGATCTGCTGCCCATGCCGGTAGACATACTGGCCAACATCAGCCTCAACAGCTTTTCCGTGGCCTTCTTCATCTCCAGCCCGGCCATCGAATCCATTGAGTTCGAGATGGGGGTCAGCAATACCTATACTTTCATCGATGGGGTGATCGGGCTGGAAGGCCTCCGTTTCAACGGCCTGCTGAATAAACCTTTCGCAAGCACCGCCAACAGCAGAAAGCTGCAATTCCAGATGCTGGCCATCTGGAAGCTGGGCACCGCCAACATCTACACCAGCCTCCTGTTGCCCGACGGCGTCCTCACCGGCGCCCTTGGGCCCGAAGAACCGCTTAACCTTTCCGATCTATTCAACAAGTTCTTCCCTGGCCTGTCTATCGACCACGACATTCTGGTGCTCGACCTGGAAGCCCAGGCCACCAAAGCCGGCGCGTATAGCCTGAGCATCGAAATGGCCGATCTGTGGCAGCTTTCCATATCGGATGCCCTGAGCCTGGAACTGGATCAGCTTTCTCTTTCTATCGAAGGCGACAAGGCCAGCGGCGCCTCCGGTGAGATGCGGGCAGTGCTGGACGTTAGCGGTATCGGCATCTTCATCTCTGCCGGGGTGCCCGAGCCCGGTGGCGGCTGGTTATTTGCCGGCGGTACCGCCCCCGGCCAGGAGCTATCCATCGGCGATCTCATTACCGGCCTGGCGGCTAAGTTTGGCGTCGATGACAGCATTCCGGAGCCGATCAAGGCCTTCACCATGCAGGATATCTTTGCCTCTTTTGATACCGGCGCCAAAACCTTTATCTTCAGCTGTAAAGGCAAGCTGCCACTGGACGAAGACACCGTACTCGAGGCAACGATCAACGTGGAGATCACGGCAATCCAGAACTCCACGCCCACCGCTTACAGCAAAACCTTTACCGGGCGGATCACCATCGACGATTACGATTTCGCCCTGCTCTTTAGCTCGGACCCCAGCCAGAACATTCTCGCCGCTGTACTGAGCATCGAAGGTGACGATGCTTCCGTTTCCATACAATCGCTGATCAGCCAATTATCACCCGACGCGGCGGATGCCATTCCCGAGCTATCCGTTACGCTCAAACAGGCGGCCATCATATATGCTTCCGTGCAGGCAGACCCCAACACCGGCCAGCCCGCTTCCGGTAAGACGCTTTTCACGGTAGGCCTGCAGCTGGGCATGGATTTCACCAACCTGCCGTTGGTAGGCCCTATGCTGCCCGCCAGCGCCAGCATCAGCCTCGATGAGGTGCGCATCATGTACTCCAAAGGCGGCATCACCAGCGCCGATGTCAGCAGTGCTTTCACTACTGCGGAAATAGATATAACCCTGCCTGATGTCGGCCTGGCCGACGGCGCCAACATTGCCGGGACCATGGAGCTCGGGCCCTTCCCGCTCCAATTCGACCTCCCACTTGAATCGGGCAGCGCATCCAATGGCAGCTCAGAAAGTAATACCGGCGGCAGTAGCAGCACGGGCGGCAGCACTTCCAAACGCCTGCCGGCGCCCGATTCGCCGGGCAAATGGTTCAATATCAACAAGCGCCTGGGGCCGCTCAACCTGGCGCGCATCGGCATCAATTTCGCCGATAGCAACCTGTGGTTCATGGCCGATGCGGAACTGACGCTCGGCCCCCTCACACTCAGCTTGCTGGAGTTGTCCTTTGGCTCTCCCCTCGACCGCTTTGCTCCGGCTTTCAACCTGCGGGGCTTTGGCCTGCGCTATGCAAGCGGCCCGGTGGAGGTTGGCGGCCTGTTCCTGCGCATCGACAATGATGCAGGTGTCGATCCCGGGCTTGAGGTTAGCGACCGCTTCGGCGGAACCGCCGTCATCAAAACCAGCAGCCTTACCATTGCCGCCCTGGGCGAGTATGCGATGGTGAACGGCGAACCTTCGTTCTACATCTTTGCCTACCTGGGCTATCCGCTGGGTGGCCCGGCCTTTTTCTTCGTCGAGGGCCTGGCGGCCGGTTTTGGGTATAACCGCTCGGTGCGCATTCCCGATGTAAGCCAGGTTGCCCAACACCCCATGATCGTCGTCGCTACGGAAGGTATCGACAACCCGCTGGATCTGGCGGGCCTGCTCATCAGCGGCAACTACATACCCATCAACCTGGGGAAGATATTCCTGGCTGTAGGTATCCGTTTTACCAGTTTCAAACTGATCGATTCCTTTGTACTGGTGATCGCCACTTTCGGCGATTCGTTCCGGCTCGACATCATGGGCCGATCCAAGCTGGTGCTGCCCACTGCCGACCCCAATGCCAGTAAGGCGGTTACACCCTTAGCCGAGATCACCCTGCTGCTGCGCGGAAGCTTCGTACCCGACGAAGGTTTCCTGGGCATCCAGGCGCAGTTGAGCAACGATTCCTATATCCTGTCCCGCGATTGTACACTGCAAGGCGGCTTCGCCTTCTTCACCTGGTTCGACCCCAGCCCCTATGCCGGCGATTTCGTACTGACGCTGGGGGGCTACCACCCGCGCTTCAACAAACCGGCGCACTATCCGAACGTGCCCCGGCTGGGCTTCAACTGGCGGGTCACACCCCAGCTCACCATCAAGGGCCGGATGTATATGGCGCTGACCCCTTCGGCAGCGATGGCAGGCGGCAGCCTGGAAGCCGTCTGGAAAGATGGATCGCTAAAAGCCTCCTTCCTCATCGGCGCCGACTTCCTCATCTCCTGGAAGCCCTACCATTACGATGCTCAGATCTACGTCCACATGAGCATCTCTTACACGTTCTGGTTCTTCGGCGAGCATACCGTCAGCCTGAGCATCGGCGCCGACTTACATGTCTGGGGGCCGGAATTCTCAGGTGTTGCCCGCATCGACCTCAGTATTGTCAGCTTTACGGTGGAATTTGGCCCAACGCCGCTCAACCCGGTGCAGCCGATCAGTTGGCAGGAATTCAACGACTCTTTCCTGCCTGCCGCCAACCTGCTCACCCTGAGCATAGCCGACGGCCTGCTCAGCACTGCCAAAGAAGAAACTACCGGTGCGGAAATATGGGTGATCAACCCGAAAACCTTTACGATGAACACCGATTCGGTGCTGCCCATCGAACAGGGGATGTACGACGATCAGGCCGGGCTTCAGCCGCTCTTTCGCAGCCGCAACACCCAGTTCGGCATCAGCCCCATGGGGCTGGGCGCCTCGAAAGTACAGACCCGGGCCAGCCTGGCTGTCTTTAACAATTCAAATGACGACCAGCAGGGCTATTTCAGGATGCGGCCGATCTTTAAAGCCGTGCCGCGCGCCTTGTGGGGGACAACCCTCTCAGCTGGCCTCAACAAGGAAAAGGAGCTGGTTCATAATGTGCTCACCGGCTTTACGCTGATCGCCCGGCCACCGGCGGAAGCGCCCGACGAAATGGCCTGGGCCTATAAGGAAGGGCTGGCTTTCAATGCCGCAGTAGAAGAGGGGAGTGATTTTGAATGGCAGGATATCACTGGAGCCAATACTGCCGTCGATACGGCAGTCCTGCTCGCAGAATTGGGATTATCCGACATCGGCTTCCAGGATGGCGGCGCCGACAAGGTGGCCTTTTTTGAACTGAGTGCTGACCCCCTGTATCGATAACCTCTCCGTAAATCATCGAAATCCGAAAAAATGGAAAAGCGCATATACGTCAATTTCATCCAAAACCACCTCCCGCTGCTGAAGAGCGGAGAATACAACATCCGGCTAAAATACGAGCAGGTCCTGGTAGATGGGGCAGAACACAAAGGAGAAGCCCGCTTTAGTGAGGTGGTGGAGCAGAAACTCTATGTCCAGGGCAAGCGCTATGCCCTGCCTGCGGATGAGATACAGTCGGCCTTTCCGCCCAATGGCAGCAAAGCGGATTATTCGGCAAAGGTTCCGCATATCATCCTGAAGCGCAGCACCTTTGCCTGGGAGCGCTCCATCGACGGAACGCCCGGCGCCGATGCCTTGCCCTGGCTGGCCCTGCTGGTGTTCGGCCAGGAAGAGGCCCCGCTGGCGAAAACCATATCGCTGGGCAGCTTCAACGAGTCGCGCAACACCATGCATGTTCCCGCGCTGGCCGATATTACGGATGTTGCCAACCTGCTGGAAGTGGGGGAAAGCAACGACAGCCAGGTAACAGTGGCCGATGTACCCCGTTCGACACTCGAAAAAGCAATGCCGGCCCGCGACAGCCTGCCATATCTGGCCCACTGCCGCCGCGACCTGGAAGGCAAAGAAGTAACCATAGAAGGCCTCCGGGAAGTAATCCCGCAAAATGCCGGCATCAACGGAGATACGCTTTGGGAAAAGCTGGTGGAATTTCGCATCCTGCGCACGGCCGAAGGGATCGCTAACCCACTGCTCTACCGCTCGGCCAACCGGGTAGATGATGTCGTTTTGCAACAGGCCGGTTTCACGGGCAAAGAAGCCATCGTGCGGGATATCCTGGATGATCTGATCTTCGAAAAATTCGCCGACGCGGATGGGACGCTGCCCGGCGAGGCAGCTGAATGGGCCGTCGTTACCGCCAGCCGCCTGCCACAGGCGGAAGGCCTGAGTACGGTACACCTCGTTTCCCTGGAAAATTGCTTTGTGAACGACGGTGAATTCAACTACGGCAGCACCGGCCCGGAGGATCTCATCCGCCTGGTGAGCCTGTACAGCTGGGCTTTCGAATCGGATGCCGAAAACCTGGATTTTTCGGCCATACTCTCCAGCGTCAATGAAGCCGCAGGTAGCAGTTTCATGCTTCGCCTGCCCAGCAGCGGCAGCCCCTTGGCCCAGCCTTACCTCGACGCCGGATACGTGCCCCTGCCCCACCGCCTGCGCATCGGCGCCGATACGGTATCCTGGTACCGCGGCCCGTTGATCCCCGGAGAAGCTCCTGATAGCAGTGCCATCGACATCCTGCCTGTGGAGGCCGCCGACCGGCTGCTGGCCTTCGACTCCAAGAGCCAGTTGTTCGACGCCAGTTATGCCGCAGCCTGGACGCTGGGCCGGCAGATGGCACTACGCGACCGGAAGTTCTCGCTCCAGTTGTACCAGTGGAAGAACTACATTTCCCGAAAGAACAGACAGCGCGCACAAAAAAGCGAGTCCGGCCATCTGCCTTCCGGAACCCAAAAACCGGAAGCCCGCATAAAGCGCTTCCAGGCCAACGGCCACCGCGCCGATATCCTCGCCGTCGCTATCTCACCTGATGGCGAACTGCTGGCGACCGCATCCAGCGACAAAACGGTGCGCCTGTGGGACGCCCATTCCTGCGAATGGCTCCACACCTTCAGCGGCCATACCGCATCTGTTAATGCCGTTGCTTTCTCTCCCGACAGCAGCGAATTGCTGAGCGGCTCCGAAGATAAATTCGCCCGTTTGTGGGATAGCCGGTCGTTCGAATTAAAGCGCAGCCTGGAACACCCTGGCGCCGTTAAGGCCGTAGGGTTCACCGCCGATGGCAAGCTGCTGGCCGGCGCCAGCCGGTCGGCCAGCGAAGGTTTGTTATCCATCTGGGACAACACGGACACCCCACAAGACATCGAAGCCCATAGCGCCGCTATTTCCGCTTTGGCTGCTTCTCCTGATGGCCTATGGATCGCCACCGGCGCAGCCGACAATAAAGTTAAGCTTTGGAATATTGCCAGTTCCACTACTGATCCGGAAGCCGAAAAAGATATGGGTAGCGCCGTGATCAGCCTCGTATTTGCTCCTGACAGCCAATCGCTGCTGGCAGGACTGGACAGTAGCGCCAGCCAGGTTCTTGATCTGTCCTTAACAGGAACGCCCTCTATTCCCGGGCGGATCGCTGCCTATTCTCCTGACGGCGCCCGGATAGCTGCTACTCCCGGAGACCATACCGCTGTGATCTATGATGCTACCTCGCAGGCTGCCATCTGGCAGCTGAGTGGGCATAGCGATGCCATTAACGCGTTGTGTTTTTCGCCAGACGGGCAAGAGCTTATCACCGTATCGGCCGACGATACGGCCAGGGTATTCCATACGGAAAAAGGGCGCCTGATCACGGCTATCGAAGGTTATCATCCCAACCCGGTGACAGATGCTGCCTTTTCAAAAGACGGAACCTTCCTGGCCACTGCTTCGGAAGATCATACGGTGAAGGTATGGGATCGGCTCAACCGCCGGCTACTGGCCACGCTGGTAAACAGTAGCCTGAACAGCGCAGCAACTGCCGTAGCGATCTCCCCGGACGGCCGGTGGATCGTCGCCGGCTACCAGAATAATGCGGTGGCCGTTTGGGATACCGCAGATTATTCGCTCAACAAAACGGATACCAGCCATGCGGATGCGGCCACTGCCGTCGCTTTTTCGCCAGATGGCGTGCATTTTGCCACCGCCGATAAAAAGGGTGGGGTAAAACTCTGGGCAGAAGCTACTGTAAATAATGAACCTACTTTCGAGGTGAGCCATTCCCTTAGCGGTTTCACCGGGCAGGTGGGTGTGCTGGCCTTTTCAGCCGATGGCCAATGGCTGGGAGGGAGCAGCGGCACAGCTGTCAAATTATGGAAAGTGGCAGACGGCAGTGCAGGCCCGGCCCTCAGCGGGCTTTCAGCCTCCGCACATTCCCTCGCTTTTTCTCCTGATGGCAAAACGGTGGCCGTAGGCCTGGATGATCACACGGCAGCCATCTGGCATAAGGATGGCGACGACACCACTACCATCCTTGAAGGCCATAGCGCTCCCGTAACGGCCATTGCCTTCTCTCCCGACAATCAGCGGGTGCTCACGGCTGCTGATGACGGCAGCGTGATGATATGGGAAACGCGCATCGGTGCTTTGCTGGGGGTAAACGAAAGCTACGGCGGCAAGCCCGTGGGCTTTTACGGCCACGGCCGTCTTCTGCTCAGCCTGTCAGATACAGAAGGCGCCATACTCTGGCAGGTGCACACCGAACTGGAAACGGAGATCATAGGCTGGCTCAACCGCCGGGAAATGCTGGAGGAAGTGCCGTTCCAGTACCTCATTCCAGACTGGAACCTGCTGCCGGAGGAATCCATCGGGTTTTTCCGCATCGACCCTTTCTGGGTGAAATGCCTGCAGGACGGCGCCCTCAGCCTGGGCGAATCGCCAAAACCTTATCACACCAACGGCAGCGGCCCCAGCCTTAAGCTCAAGCCTGTTTGGGCCGCGCCGGCAGGCCCCATCTATGGCTTCCTGCTGCGCTCGGTAGCAGTTGCCGGATTCCCCGAAATGGAAGTCCTCGGCTACTCCGAAAGGATCACCGACGATGGGGAGGAAGCTGTAGGTTACGCTCCTGTCAAAACAGAACGTTTATCAGATGAAGTGCTGATCTGTTATTTTGAAGAAGGCCTGCGCCCCGAAACACTCGACCTGTTCCTGCCGCCTGCGGCCATCCATTTCGGGTTTAAAAGATCAGGCGACAATTTCCAAAAAGACCTGGTAGATGTCACAGGGGAAGAGACAGGCACCGCCATGAGCCTGGGCGCTGACAAGCTGTTCCGCAACGAAGCGGAACGGAACATGAACATCAAAGTGCTGGCCGAATCCCTGAAAAGTGCCATTGCCGCCGACCCCAATATGAGTTCGAGCGGCAAAACGGAGTTTTCCAATTTCACCTCGGCCGATTTTGCCCTGCAAATGATGGAAGGAGCGCCCAAAGTGCGCTTCCATACAAAACCTTAATGCACCACCGGCTGAAACCTGGCCGTAAAATGCCTTAGGAAGGGTGGCTCGTAGGCGATCCGGTAGCCGTGCACCCGCTCGCGTTCCTGCACCAGTTCGCGGAAAGCTTCCACGACGTAGTCGATATGGCTCTGCGTATAAACCCGCCGTGGAATAGCCAGGCGCACCAATTCCATAGCCGCAGGAATAAGCTGCCCCTGTTCATTATTTTTACCGAACATGACCGAGCCTATCTCGCAGCTCCTGATGCCGGCCTTCAGGTATAACTCGCAGGCCAGCGCCTGCCCCGGGAATTCCTCGACAGGTATATGCGGGTAAAAAGCTTTGGCATCGACATAAATGGCGTGGCCGCCCGCAGGCCAGATGAGCGGCACTCCGATGTTGCGCAGATGCTGTCCCAGATAAGCCGTGCTCTTAATGCGGTATTCGAGGTAATCCGGCTCGAACACCTCCTGCAGCCCGATGGCGATGGCTTCCATATCGCGGCCCGAGAGCCCGCCATAGGTCGAATACCCTTCGGTAATGATCAGCACGGTGCGGCACTGCACCGCCAGCTCATGGTCGTTCAGGGCCAGAAAGCCGCCCATATTGACCAGCCCGTCCTTTTTTGCGCTCATGATGCAACCATCGGCCAGGGCGAACATTTCCTGAGCGATCTCCCGATAGCTCATGTCCTGATATCCTTCCTCCCTCTGTTTGATGAAGTAAGCATTTTCGGCAATGCGGCAGGCATCCAGGATAAACCGTATGCCGTGGGCCTTTGTGGCCTTGGAGATGGCGCGGGCATTGGCCAGGCTCACCGGCTGGCCTCCACCGGTATTGTTGGTGACGGTAAGAATGACCGCCCCGACCTTGTCGGCCCCGTGCAGCCGGATGAGGGCTTCCAGCTTTTCGATGTCGAGATTGCCCTTAAAGGGATGGTACGCTTCCGGATGTAACGCGGCCGCGATGGGAATATCGACGGCCGTAGCACCCGAGAACTCTATATTGGCGCGGGTAGTGTCGAAGTGCGTATTGCTGATAAACACCTTGCCCGGCCCGCCGATGCGGGAATACAGCAGGTGTTCGGCCGCCCTGCCCTGGTGGGTGGGCAGGATATAGGGGTAACCGGTAAGGTTTTTGATCTCAGCTTCCATGCGCAGCCAGCTGCGGGCGCCGGCATAACTCTCATCACCCCGCATAATGCCGCCCCATTGCTCGGCACTCATAGCTGAAGTGCCGCTGTCGGTCAACAGGTCGATGATCACTTCGTCGGAATGGAGCAGGAAGAGGTTGTAATCCGCTTTTTTCAAAAAATTGCGGCGCTCCTCATCCGAAGTCAA
The DNA here is from genome assembly GCA_020636255.1 of Lewinellaceae bacterium. GTDB lineage: Bacteria > Bacteroidota > Bacteroidia > Chitinophagales > Saprospiraceae > JACJYE01. The sequence continues at coordinate 683,868 of JACJYE010000001.1, read as the reverse complement.
CCGTATTTGTTCTACTACTTTGATGCGGAAGGGTTCGATCGTGACTTTCTGGTGCATCGTTTTAATTTGGTTAAGTCATCAAAAAACAAGTTCGCCGATTATGCAATGTGGCGCAGGCTGGAAGCTTCAGAAAAGCAGGGAGACAAGCAATCGCCAAGGGAGAACTTTTTTTTTTGAACACTACTTAGGATGAATGATACTGACTGGGCAGCAAAATATAGAAGGGCCAGGCGTTTTCCGATGAAATTTGTCACCTCTTTGGGAATTCCCGTTATTTTTGGAAGACTGGAATCGCGAGCCATGAACCGACTCCCCAAGGAGGCTGTCACTTTTTTCTTCGCCGACATCGAAGATTCGACCCAGCTCATCAAACGGCTGGGCGAGGGCTATCCGTATGTCCTGGAAAAATACCACCAGACGATCCGGCATACGCTGGATAAACTCCAGGGGAAAGAGGTAGACACGGCCGGTGACGGTTTCTTTGCCGTTTTCTCCAGCCCGGCCATGGCCATCCACAGCGCCGTTATGGCACAGTGGGCGTTCTATTCCCAGCCCTGGGCCCGGAAGGCGGGCCTTAAAGTGCGCATCGGCATCCATTCAGGCGAGGCCGTTGCCGCCTCAACGGGATACATCGGCCTGGAAGTGCACCGCGCATCGCGGGTGTGCAATGCCGCTCACGGCGGCCAGGTATTGCTCTCTCAGGCCACCATCCAGCAGCTGAAAGAACGCTTCAACGAAGGCAGCCTCACCTTCGAAGACCTCGGCGAGTTCATCCTGCGCGGCTTCGAGCAGCCCGAGCGGCTCTACCAACTGGACATCCCCGGTATCCCCTCCAATTTTCCACCGCCGCGGACCGAAACGCCCTCGCCAACAGTGGCTGTACTGCCCTTCGCCAACCTGAGCGGCAGCCCCGAGCAGGATTATTTCGGCGACGGCATGGCCGAAGAGATCATCATAGCCCTCAATAAGGTTCCGGGGCTTAGGGTCGTAGCCCGTTCTTCTTCCTTTGCCTTCAAAGGCCAGAACCTGAACATCCGCGAGCTGGGTGAACAGCTGGGCGCCAAAGCTATACTGGCTGGCTCCGTTCAAAAGCACGACGGCCATATCCGGGTGCTGGCAGAGCTGGTGGACAGCGAAACCGGCTACAACCTGTGGGCCGGCAAATTCGAACGCGAACTGTCCGATCTTTTTGCCGTTCAGGATGAGATCGCACAGAACATCGCTACTGCGCTCAAGATCAAGCTCATCTCAAAACGGGTGCGCAATATTAAAAGCCGGCACTCCAGCGACATCCAGGCCTACGACCGCTACCTGCAAGGCCGGCAGTACTTCTATCAGTTCAGCCCGGAGAGCATCCAGAAAGCACTCCAGTTGTTCCGCGAAGCGGTCAAGCAGGATGATTCCTATGCCCTTGCTTATTGCGGGCTGGCCAACTGTTTTGCCTACCTGTTCATGTACATCGACAATGCAGAAGAATACCTGCTTGCCGCCGGTAGCGCCAGCCGCCGTGCCATAGAACTGGACCCGCTGCTTTCCGAAGCATTCGTCGCTTACGGGCATTACCTGTCGCTGGAAAACCGCTTTGAAGAGGCAGAGCGCGCCTTCCAGCAAGCCCTGGAACTGGACCCTAAGCTGTTCGAGGCCCGATATCTTTTTGCCCGGCTGTTCTACGCGCAGGGCAAGCTGGAAAAAGCGGCCTACTGGTTTGAAGAGGCCAACCGGGTGCGGCCGGAGGATTACCAGTCGCTGCTGCTCGCCGGGCACGTTTACGCAGGCCTGGGTAAGAAAGAAAAGGCCATGGCAGCCCAGCAGCGCGGCCTCGACGTGGCGGAAAGCAGCCTGCTGCTGGACCCCGGAGATATCAGGGCGCTTTATCTGGGCGCCAATGGCCTGGCCAGTATGGGGGAAAAAGGCAAAGCCCTGGAATGGCTGGAAAGAGCGCTGGCCCTGCAGCCCCACGACCCCATGTTGCTGTACAATGCCGGCTGCGTATACGCCATCCTTGGCATGACCACCGAGGCGCTGTCTTGCCTCGAGCAGGCATACGAAGAAGGCATCACACAAAGAGGCTGGTACGCCAACGACAGCAACCTCGACAGCCTGCGGGCACACCCCCGCTTTCAGGCCCTGCTCGGAAAAATGTCTTCCAACTAACTTCCCCCGCTGATCAAAATCAACCTTCCGCGATGACCATCCTCATAGAGGAAATGGCCAACGGTAGTTAAATTATCGCCCGGCTCCGGTACAAAGGAAAACCGGCGTACCGGCCTTATCCTCTAATCATTTAAAACCAAACCTCTATGCTGATCGCAGATAAAAAAGCAGACCTGGCGGGCCCGGGTATCGGCAATTATGAAGATGTCGAAAAAGTGCTGCCGAAGGACTATGCCTCGCTCCTCAACCGCAAGGATACGCAGCGCGCCATCACCGCCGCCAAGCAATACATCGAAAGCCACCTCTGCGAGGCCCTGGCCCTGATGCCCGTCACAGTGCCCCTCATCGTCGATAAATACAGTGGGGTCAATGACTACCTCGACCGGGATGGCTCCCGCACACCGGTCGAGTTCCACATCTCCAACGACAGGGGTAAAAACCCTATCGACGCCCAGGTCGTACAGGCAGCCACCAAGTGGAAAAGAATGGCCCTGAAACAATTCGATATGCAAGCGGGCGAAGGCCTGCTCACCGACATGCGGGCCGTGCGCAAAGACTACTTCCTCGACCACGACCACAGCGCTTATGTCGACCAATGGGACTGGGAGCGGGCCATTACCGACAAGGACCGCAACCTGGCGTTCCTGACTGATGTGGTGAAAAAGATCTGGAAAGTCCTGAAAGGCGCCGAAACCTTCCTGCTGGAAGAATTCCCGCAACTGAAAGACAGCCGTTACCCCGAGCTGCCTGAGGAACTGGTATTCATCCATGCCGAAGACCTGCTTGCCCGCTATCCCGGGCTGCCGCGCAAGCAACGCGAGACGAAGATCCTGCAGGAGTTCCCCGCCGTATTCATCTACGGCATCGGATGGACGCTTGACGACGGATACCCGCATGAAATGCGCGCGCCCGATTACGACGACTGGGTAACGGAAACCGTTTCAAAAGACGGCCGCCCCATGCACGGCCTCAACGGCGACATCCTGGTGTGGAACCCCGTGACCAAGCGCCGCCACGAGCTCTCATCCATGGGCGTTCGGGTGAATGCCCAGACCCTGCGCCGCCAGTTGGAGATCACCGGCCAGCTCGATTTCCTGGAGCTACCCTACCATCAGGCTATCGTCAATGACGAACTGCCGCTCAGCATAGGCGGCGGTATTGGCCAATCGCGCGTATTCATGCTGTTGCTCCGCAAGGCGCATATAGGCGAAGTGAGTGTAACGGTATGGCCTGACAAGCTGAAGCAGATCTGCCAGGACAAGAATATTTTTGTATTGGAGTAAAAGCGGGCTTGGATATTGTCCAATGATTGACCGCATATACGAGCGTCAGCCGGGTTTTCGGCCTGTGTCGAAAATCCGGCTTATTTCGGCGGCCCGGCGACTAATGGCATGCCTTTTTCACGGGCGGTAAGGGCTTGTTGTGCGCGTTCGTAAAGCTTGGCAAAGCGGGCGGCGACGGCGATCAGGTCTTTAAATTCGAGCAGGAGGCTGAAATAGAGCATGCTGTTGCGGCGGCCGTACTCTTCTTTTTTAATGCCTTCGATCTGCTGATGAATGAGCCTTTCCAGCTCTATGAACAATTTGCGCTTAGCGGCAAGTAATTTTTCCAGTCCTTTGAAATCGGCTTTTTCGATCATGTCGGACACTTCCTGAAAGTACGCCCCAATATCGTTCTGTATCTTGTACAGGTTCTCGCCCTGGTGCAGGTCCAGGGGTTTATGGACGTTATCCACATGCTCTTTACAAGCTTCTACGATATAACCGATCGACTGCAGGATATCCTGCTCCAGATCGTAGACCAGCAGGTATACGCGGCTGCTTTCGCTATAATCTTCCGTAATGCTCCGGATGGCGCTGAACAGCTGTTTTTTAAGCGCTTTTTTGCTTTTACCCAGTTGTCTCACATCTTTTTCGGCCCGAGTGATCAGCAGGAGGTCTTCCTGTAACAGGCCAAATACCGAATCATGCAGGGCGGAGCGAATATTGGAAAGCGTGCTGGAAACGCTGGCATAGGTTTCCTGCAACATGACATTGGCTGGAACGGCCCGGCCTCTTTTTTCCAAGGCTTCTTCCGCTGCTTTTTCGCTCTCGCGGCGGCGGTGCAGTACGAAAGTGCGCGTCACCAGGCCTGCCACCAGAATGATGATGCCACCGATGGCCCACAAGTCGAACTGCCGGATCAGCCAGGCGAAGATGGCGGATACGGAAAAGGCGATAAAGGCTGTCAGGAACCAGCCGCCGATCACATTGAGCACCCCGGCTACGCGGTATACGGCACTGTCGCGGCCCCATGCGCGGTCGGACAGGGAAGTACCCATTGCGACCATAAAAGAAACATAGGTCGTAGAAAGCGGCAGCTTGAGCGAGGTGGCAAAAGCGATAAGCGTACTGGCAACGGTAAGGTTGACAGCAGCGCGCACCAGGTCGAAATCAGGCGGGTCGTACTCCTTACCGTTCTCAGAAAAGGGGCTCATTGGCTGAAAGCTCTGTTCGGCCTTATTGAGCCACGGCCGGGGTACCACCCGGGCTATCCCCGCCCCTATAAAGCGGGTGTAACGAACGATATAACGGGAGAGCAGGTTGGGAGAGAAGCGCTCCAGGCCTTCTTCCTGGCGGCCCAGTTTCACCTCGGTATCCGTCACCGTGCGCGCTTTGCGCGAAACCCACAATGTAACGATCATGATAAGGCCGGCGCCCAACAACAGATAAGTATTAGTGCGCACGGGCTGCGCCAGCACGCTCATTCCGTAACCGCCAGCATCGACACCCGACTTCACCCAGGCGTTGTAAGATTCAAACCCGGCGATCGGCACCCCGATGAAGTTGACCAGGTCGTTGCCCGCAAAGGCCATCGCCAGGGAGAAAGTACCGAACAATACAATGATGCGCAGGATGTTCACTTTAAAGAACGAGATCAGCGCCTGCATGATGCCGCTCCAGAAAACAAAGGCCAAGCCCAGCAACAACAAGGTATTGGAGGTAACCCACTTCAAAAAGGACTCCGACACGAAAGATGCGCCTTTCAGCCCTTTGAAAACGAGGAAATAGGTCATCAGGCTCAGCGCCAGCCCCCCGTAGAGGCCTCCCACCCATTTCATCCGCCGCTCGTAATGAAAGGTGAATAACAGCCTGGAAAAATACTGGATGAGGGCCCCCACAGTGAAGGCCACGCCCACGGATATAAAGATGGCAGATATGATGGCCAGAGCGCTGGAAGTATTGATATACTGAGGTAAGGCCGCTATGCCCTCGCCATTCATGGTTACCTTGTACAGTGCTACGGCCACCGATGCCCCCAACAGCTCGAACACGATAGACACCGTGGTGGAGGTCGGCATACCGAAGGTGTTGAACAGGTCGAGCAACACGATATCCGTCAGCATGACGGCCAGGAAGATGACCATCACCTCCGAAAAATAGAATAACTCGGGGTTGAATATCCCTTTGCGGGCCACCTCCATCATACCGCTGGAAAAGGTGGCGCCAATAAAGATACCCAGGCTGGCTACGATCATGATGATGTGCCGCGGCGCAACTTTAGACCCTACTGCTGAGTTCAGGAAATTTACCGCGTCATTACTCACACCCACCACCAGGTCGGAAATGGCCAGCCAGAATAGTAATACAACTGCTATGAGATAGAAATCCGGCATAACTCGGGCCTTATTAAGGAGACCAAAGCTACGGCCTTAAGGTTAAACCAATGTAAAAGCTAAGTTAATTTATTTATCCCCTGCTTATCTTTGGGTACTGCCGGGCGCTTCATTGGCGAACGGCAGCTTTGATCAAGGTAAAAAAAAAACGCCATGGCTGCATTAAAGATCATCAGCATAATCGGCGCCCTGCTCATCACGCTCTATGCGCTCGGCCCACGCACCCCCAGGCCTGTATTGGACAGTAGCCTGCCTATGGTACCTTCGGGCCTGGCCCGGCTGGAACAGGCTATACAGGAATCGGAGCAGTCCTTTCCCAACATCAAGCCAGATAACGAATCCCGCATCGTCTGGTTCGATTCCTCCCACACTAAAACCGAATATGCCCTGGTATACCTCCCGGGGTTTACGGCCAGTTATGCAGAAGGCGACCCCATCCATAAAGACTTTGCCAGGCGCTATGGCTGCAACCTGTACCTGCCCCGCTTATACGGCCACGGCCTGGCCGATGATGATGTCTATAAGGAGTTTTCGCCGGATAGCCTGCTGGCCTCAGCTGCGCACGCCCTGGCCGTCGGGCAGCAACTCGGTGAGAAGGTGATCCTGATGAGCTGTTCTACCGGCAGCACGCTATCTCTCTTGCTTGCCGCCGCACATCCCGAAATCGCAGGACTGATCACCTATTCTCCAAATATCGAAGTTAAAAACAGCAGTATGCGCCTGCTTACCTACCCCTGGGGGGTGTATATCGGGCGCCTGGCCGTAGGCGGCAAGTACCGGGAATACGACGCGTCGGCAGAATATAAAAAATACTGGTACACCCGCTACCGCGTCGAAGGGCTGGCCGGCCTGCAAACACTGCTGGAAAACGGCATGACGCCCGAAACCTTCAGCAAGGTGCAGCAGCCGCTTTTTATGGGCTATTATTACAAAAATGAAGCCGAGCAGGACGATGTCGTTTCCGTGCCCGCCATGCTCAGTATGTATGCACAGCTGGGCACTCCCGAAGCACTCAAACGTAAGGTGGCCTTCCCCAACGTAGGAAAACACGCCCTCGCTTCCCGTATCACTTCTCTGGACATCGGCAGCGTGGAAGCGGAGACGTTTCGCTTTGCGGAGGAGGTGCTGGGGCTGCGGTAGGTAGGTAGGGATGGCATCCTTACGAAGGATGCCATCCCTACCTAACCTCCACCGCTACCACCTTATATTCCGGGCAATCCGCCTCGCTGTCCAGCACATCGCTCGTGATCTGGTTGACAAGGATCTCGGGGAAGTGGAAGGTGGTGCTCAGCACCCCCGGCTGTACCATGTCCGTGACCTTCGCACGGAGGGCTGCCTGCCCACGTGCAGATTGCAGCACCACCTTTTCTCCGTCCCTGATGCCTCGTGCTCCGGCATCTTCCGGGCTGATCAGCAACAGGTCTTCACCTATGATATCCGCATCCTGGGTCCGGCGGGTCATCGAGCCGCTGTTGTAGTGCTCCAGGCCGCGGTTGGTGGTCAGAATGAGGGGATAATCCTCTGCATATTTTTCCAGCTCCCGGCTTTCCTCAAAGCCGATGTGGAACAACCGCCCTTTTCCCAGTTTGAAGGTTTCCGTATGCAGGATCTGAGTATCGGTGCCATCTTCTGCGACCGGCCATTGCAGGCCGTTGCGGCCCAGGCGCTCCCAGTGTACGCCCCGGAAGAAAGGCACTACCTGTGAGATCTCCTCCAGCAGGGTAGCAGGGTTATAGGTCAGTTGGGGATAGCCCATGCGGTTCATGATGTCGGTGATGATCTCGCCGTCGGGTTTGGTGCCCGGCAGCGGGGCCACCACCCGGTTGACGCGCTGGATGCGGCGCTCGCCATTGGTAAAGGTCCCCGATTTTTCAAAGAAAGACGAGGCCGGCAGCACAACGTCGGCATAACTGGCCGTTTCGGAGAAAAAGAGCTCCTGCAGGATGAATAAGTCGAGTTTTTGAAGGGCCTCTCTTACTTTTTGGGTATTGGGCTCCGTCTGCACCACATCTTCTCCCATGATCCACAGGGCTTTCAGCTTACCTTCTGCCGCCGCTTCAAACATCCTGGGAATAGTGTAGCCGGGTTCTGCAGGCAGAGACACCCCATATATTGCTTCATAGGTTTGGCGTTGTTCCGGGTTGCGCACATCCAGATAACCGGGCCCCAGGTTGGGTTGCACGCCCATATCTGCGGCGCCCTGCACATTGTTCTGGCCCCGTAATGGGTTAACGCCCACTCCTCGCCGGCCAATATTGCCTGTGATCATCGCCAGGGTGGCGATCAGCATCACGCCAAAGGTACCCTGGTAGTGCTCTGTAACGCCCAGCCCGTGAAAGCTCATCGCATTGGGCGCCGAGGCGTAGGCTACGGCGGCTTCGCGCACCAGCTCGCGGTCTACGCCACATATAGCTTCCATTTCGCCGATATCCAGCGCAGCAATATTACGGCGCAGTTCTTCAAAACCTTCTGTCCGCTGCTCGATGAACTGTTCGTTCTCCAGTTGCTCTTTCAGAATGTAATAGATCATCATATTCAGCAAGGCCACGTTGGTGCCCGGGCGTAGTTGCAGGTGGTAAGTAGCATGGCGCGCCAGTTCCGTGCGCCGCGGGTCCACCACGATAAGGGTTTTGCCCTTCATGGCCCGCTGTTTGATCTTCGCGCCCGTCACCGGGTGAGCGGTGGTGGGGTTGGCGCCTACTATCAGGATACAGTCCGTATACTTAAGGTCCTCAATGGAGTTGGTAGCGGCGCCGGTGCCGAAGGTGCGTTGCATGCCCAAAGCTGTCGGCGCGTGGCAAATACGGGCGCAGCCGTCGATATTATTGGTTCCGATGACGGCGCGGATGAATTTCTGCATCAGGTAGTTCTCCTCATTCGTACAACGCGAGGAGGAAATGCCGGCAATGGCATCGGGCCCGTATTCCGCTTTGATGGCCGTCAGCCGTTCGGCGACATAGTCATAGGCCTCATCCCAGCTCACCTCCTCCAGTTTTCCGTTGCGCCGGATCATGGGGGAGCGCAAACGGGCGGGGTGGTTGTAAAAACGGAATGCGTACCGGCCTTTTACACAGGTATGGCCGTGGTTCACTTCAGCATCCTCCGGAGCCCTGATGCTCAGTATCTCATTGCCGCGTTTGGCTACTTCCAGGTTGCAGCCCACGCCGCAGTAGGTGCAAACGGTACGCACCGTTTCGGTAGCGCTCCTTGCAGCGGGTTGAAAAATATCGGAGATGGCAGCTGTTGGGCAGGCCTGCGCACAGGCGCCGCAGGAAACGCAGTAAGAATCGGCGAAGGAGGTATCCATGCCCTTGATAATATGGCTGTCGAACCCCCGCCCGGCCATGCTGAGCACGAATTCTCCCTGCACTTCATCGCAGGCGCGCACACATTGGTAACAGTTGATGCATTTGGAAAAGTCGCTGCGCAGGTAGGCATGGCTTTCGTCCTTGGGCTGGCTGAGGTGGTTGCGCCCTTCCGGATAACGCACCTCACGGATGCCGACGCGGGCTGCCACACTTTGCAGGCCACAGTGCCCATTAGCTTCGCAGGCCAGGCAGTTGAGCGGGTGGTCGGTCAGGATCAGCTCTACGATGTTGCGGCGCAACCGCTGAATGGGCTCCGTATCGGTAAAGATACGCAGGCCTTCTTCCACCGGAGTGTGGCAGGCCGCTACCGTTTTCAGCGCTCCATTCCCTTGACGCCCCACTTCCACGCTGCACAACCGGCAGGAGCCGAAGGGCTCCAGCATGGGGTTGTCACAAAGGGCCGGAATATAATTATCGCCCAGGTGGCGCCGGATGAAAGGGAGGATGGCCTCGCCATCCCGCATCTCATAAGCTTTATCGTTGATGAAGGCTACCTTATTCATGGCCGGCGCTTTGAAGTTTGGAAAAATAGGGTTCCAGTTCATCCCGGAAATACTGTAGTGCATTGCGGACGGGAAGGGGGATGCCGCCGCCAAGGCCGCATAACGAGCCTCGTTCCAGCGTGTCGAGCAAGCTTTCGAACAGATCGCCGTCTATGACATAACCGCCGGCCCTGGCTTTGTGCAGCAATTCCTGGCCCCGTACCGTACCCAGGCGGCAGGGGAAACACTTGCCGCATCTCTCGTGGGCCGCGAATTCAAAAAGATGCTCCAGGTAAACTATCATGGGGTAATCTTTCGGAATGCCTATGACGGACGCGTGGCCCAAAAGAAAACCATGCCGGCTGAAGGACTCGAAATCCACGGCCAGTTCCGGGATCATGCCCAGCGGCACCACTCCGCCAAGCGGCCCGCCGATGTGCAGGGCCTTTACCGGGTGGCTGAATCCGCCGCCTAGCTCGTCTACCACCACGTCCAGGGCCGTCCCCATTTCCACTTCATACACGCCCGGCCGCATAAAAGCACTGTCGAGCGACAACAGCTTGGTACCGGTGTTGTTGCGTGTGCCGATCGCCCGAAAAGCAGCGCCGCCGTCGCGCAGGATATAGTAGAGGTTTACCAGGGTTTCTACATTATTGACAAGTGTAGGCTTGCCAAATATAGGCCTCCAGCGCGGGGTAGGGCGGCCGCACCCGCACTTCCGGGCGCTGCCCCTCGATGGAAGCCAGCAGCGCGGTTTCTTCCCCGCAGATGTACGCCCCACGCGCTTTGAGTAGCTTGAAGTGAAATGCGAACCCAGAGTCCAGGACGTCTTCCCCTGCCAGGCCCCGGTGTTCCAGTTCCATTATGGCCTGGCTCATCCGTTCCATAGATTCGGGGTACTCCGCCCGGATGTATAATACCCCCTCGTGTGCACCGATGGCATAACCGGCGATCAGCATACCCAATAGGACGGCGTAGGGCTGCTGCTCCAGCAGGTAACGGTCGGAATAGGCTCCCGGGTCGCCTTCATCGGCATTGCAGACGACGAATTTTGGCGAGCCAGGCGCCTGAGCGCAATGTTTCATCTTAACGGATATGGGAAAGCCTGCGCCGCCACGCCCCTGAAGCCCGGAAGCTTCAACCTCGGCAAGCGCAGCTTGCGGGCCACGGGCCAGCATTTCCGCCAGCGTCTGGCAACAACTTTCAAGGGAGGGGAAATCCCTGGTGAGCAACGCACGCCCGTGCGCATGCACCTCATATTTGCCGGAGCCTGCCGGATGGCGCCCTTCCAAAATGGCCTGCAAAGCATCGGCATCAGGGCCGGAATAATTTAGGCCCTGATATTGAAAGGCCGCATTTTCATGGCAGCGGCCCAGGCAGCACATTTCCCCTACCTCTTCCTCTTTAAAATAAGCGCTCAGCTTTGCCTTCAGGCCAGGCTGTGTACCCGCCAGCTGGCAAGCCGAACCATTACAGGCGTATACCTTTATGCCCCTGTTGCCAGGGCGCGTAAGATCGTAGAAAGAGGCCGCTCCATAAAGGTTTGCCGGCCCCATCAGGAACTTATCGGCCAGGGCCTTAAGGCTCTCTTCCGTTGGCGCTCCCTCTATTTCGGAAAGCTCGCCGAGGCGTTCGAACAGGTTATTGGAGAGGCCTTTTCGGCCGGACAGGGAAGTCAGGTTTCTGGACATCGTTTCGGTTATTTGGCCAAGGCAATACGAGAAAGTTAAGTTCTGGCCTTTTCTTTGGCATTCCACTGATTTTTGTCACCGGCGATGGCTCTGCACCGATCGAAACTATCCATTATTCCCGTATGTTAGAGGAAAAACAGGTTTGCATTACAAGCGCTAACACCAAACTAAATACTACGGCCATGTTAAACTGGTTAGATGTCATCAAATTCGCCAAGAACGGTAACCCCAAACCAAGCCGCAGGGTGGAGAAAACGGAAGAAGAATGGAAGGCCCTGCTGGCCCCCGAACAGTTCCGAATCATGCGTCAGAAAGGCACCGAAAGGGCTTTTACCGGCGAGCACTGCTCCATCTTTGAACCCGCCCTCTACGGCTGCGCCTGCTGTGGCAACTGGCTGTTCGATTCCCGCGAAAAATTCGAGTCCGGCACAGGCTGGCCGAGCTTTACCCAGCCCGTCACGGAAAACGCCATACAATACGAACTGGACCACAGCTTCGGCATGCGGCGGGTAGAAGTGATGTGTAACGTGTGCGACGCCCACCTCGGGCATGTTTTCCCCGATGGCCCCATGCCCAGCGGCCTGCGGTATTGTATCAACTCGGCCTCGCTGAAAAAGGTGAGCACGACGGGCCTGCGCACCGCCACCTTTGCCGGAGGCTGTTTCTGGTGCACAGAAGCCATCTTCAGCGAGCTAAAAGGCGTGGAAAACGTACTTTCCGGCTACAGCGGCGGTACGCCCGAAACGGCCACCTACGAACAGGTATGCTCGGGCACAACAGGCCATGCAGAGGCCGTGCAGGTCGTCTTTAACCAGGAAGAGATCAGTTATGAAAGCCTGGTGCGTATGCACCTGCTCACCCACGACCCCACTACCCCGAACCGCCAGGGAGCTGACCGGGGGCCGCAGTACCGCTCCGCCATCTTTTATCACGATGACGAGCAAAAGGCCGCCGCTGAAATAGTGATCGCTGAGCTGGATGCCGAATTCGACGATCCTATTGTCACCGAATTGACGCCCTTCGAAGCCTTCTACCGCGCCGAAGAGTACCACCAGGAGTTTTACAGCCGCAACCCGGCCAACCGATATTGCGTGGCCGTCATCTCTCCCAAGCTGCAAAAGCTGCGGGTTATGCATTCGGAAAAGCTGAAAGCCCAGGCCTCTAACTAACCGCACAAGGGCAAGGGCCACATTTTTTACTGCAAACCCAAAACATCGTACAAGGGATGGATTAATTCGCAAATGATTTGTACATTTGTACGACAAAATACATACAAAGCCGTACAAAGATCAAAATGTCGGATCTACCCCTTAAAAAACAGATCATTCAAAAAGCTATCGAGCTGTTCAACCAGCGGGGCTTTTTCGATATCCGAATGCGGGATATCTCTTCGGCCCTGGATATCAGCGTAGGTAGTGTGACCTACCACTTCAAGAGCAAAGAAGCGCTCATGGAGTCCATCTACCGTTATATGCTCAAAACGCTGGAAGGGCTGGACATCAGCGGCCGGCTTTTTCAGAAAAAAGGCGAGGAGCTGGAAGTTGCGCAGGTATACCTCAGCTATATGCAGCAATTCCGCTTCTTTTTTCAGGATACGCTCGACATCATCCGCACCTACCCTCAGATCGGGCAGCAACACCGGCAACAGGTGCTGGAGGAGCTCAACATCATCAAGAACATTCTGTACATGCAGGCAGGCAAAGGCACCCTGGCCGCTGAGCCGGCCCCTGGCATTTACGACACCCTGGCTGAGATGATCTGGCAGTCTCTGCATTTCTGGTTTGCCCGGCAAACCATACTCGGCAATACCGAACCCGGCTGGGGCGATGCTCTTCGCACAATCGGCCACCTGGTGTATCCCTATTTATCGGAAGAACGGAAAGCGGAAAACCTGGAGATCATGCCGGGGATAGGGCTGGCCAAATAGATTTACAAAAAAGACAAATCCACAATCTCGATCTCATGCAACAAGCCATTTTAGAACCGGCAGAAGCGCAGAAACAACCGACACAAGCCGGCATTTACCCAACCCTCGCGTGAAGGGCGGCTATTTCATTGCTGGCGATACGCCGCCGGAAGAAATGTTCATCACCGAAGAATGGAGCGAAGAGGAACAGATGATCGCCGACATGGTGGCCGAGTTCTGCGCCCGGGAGATCCATGAGCCTTTTTTCCGGCGCGGCCGCGAATTGCAGGTGGCGGACCCTGCCGACCGGGAGGAAGTGCTGGCGCTGTTGAAAAAAGCCGGTGAACTGGGCCTTTGCGGGGTCAGCATCCCCGAAGCCTATGGCGGCATGGGCCTAAACTTCAAGGCCAATACGCTCTTTTCCAAGACGATGGCCGGTGGCTTTTCCTTTGCGACGACCATCGGGGCCCAAACGTCTATCGGCTGCCTGCCTATCGTTTATTACGGCAGCGAAGCCCAGAAGGAAAAGTACCTGCCCGGCATCGCTTCCGGAGAGCTGATTGCCGCCTATGCCCTGACCGAACCTGGTGCGGGCTCCGACGCCAATTCCGGAAAGGCCACAGCTACCCTCAGCCCCGACGGCAGCCACTACCTGCTCAATGGCCAGAAGGTATGGATCACCAATGGCGGGTTTGCAGATGTTTTCATCGTTTTTGCCAAGATCGATGACGACGAAAACCTGTCTGCATTCATCGTCGAGCGCTATTTCGAAGGGTTTTCGGTTGGGCCCGAAGAGAAAAAAATGGGTATCAAGGGGTCATCTACCGTTCAGATCTATTTCGACCAGTGCAAAGTGCCCGTAGAGAACCTTCTGGGACAGCGGCAGGCCGGGTTCAAAATGGCGCTGAACATCCTGAACGGCGGGCGCATCAAGGCCGGAGCAGGTGGTATAGGCGGCGCGCAATTGTCGCTCCGGAAAGCAGTTCTGTATGCCGTTGAACGGCAACAGTTCGGCAAACCCATCGCCGAATTCGGCGCTATTCAGTATAAGATAGGCGACATTACCACCCGCGCATTTGCCGGCGAAGCCGCCGTTTTCCGCACCGCTGCCCTGATCGACCGCAAGGAAGCGGAACTGCGGGCAGCCGGGCAGCCCGAAAGCGAAGCCAAGATCAATGCTATTCGTGAATTTGCCATCGAGGCCGCCATCGTTAAAGTGAAGGGCAGCGAACTGGTCTGCTACGCGGCCGACGAAACCATACAGATCCATGGCGGCATGGGGTATGCCGTGGAAACCGGCCTGGAAATGGCCTACCGCGATGCCCGTATCACCAAAATATACGAAGGCACCAACGAGATCAATCGCCTGCTCTCGGTTGGGGAACTGCTCAAACGGGCCCTGAAAACAAAAGAGGTGAATATCGCCGGCGCCGGAAGAAAAATACCGGCTTTCCTGCTACGGCAGTTTGCCCCCTTCTACGCCCGTACGAGTTTCGCCGAAGAGGAACGCGTCGTTCAGGGATTGAAAAATACCTTCCTGTTCCTCTCCGGTATGGCGGGTAAGCAGCTTGGAAAAAAGATGATCGACGAACAGGAACTGGTGCTTCTACTTGCTGATATCCTGGCGGAAGCCTATGTCACGGAAAGCGTACTGCTCAAAGTGAAAAAACTGGCATCCTGGGCCGGCGCCGATACGACGAAGCTGCCTATCCAGCGCCAAATGATGCAGCTGTACCTGTATGAAGCGCGGGCCCTGGTTAAAAAGGCCGCCACTGAAGCCATCGACAGCTTTGCCACTGGCCGCAGGCGGTTTATTTACCAACTCGCCATCAATACCATGCTGCGCCCCTACGATGTCAACCCCAAAGCGTTGCGGAGGAACATCGCTGGTTTTGTGGTCGAAAATCAGGGCTATTGCTTCTAGCCTAAGAGTATGTTGGGAGGCCGGATTTGATAGCTCAAAGGCTGGCCTCCCAACATGCTCTTAGCCCGATGCTCAAAATATACTGTACGATCCGATAACCCACTACCCCTTACCTTATGCGAAAAGTAGTTTTCATCGACGGCGCCCGCACCCCTTTTCTGCGCTCAGGCACTGATTATATGGACCTCATGTCTTACCAGCTGGGCGGTTACGCCATCAAAGGCCTGCTCACCAAAACGGGCATCAGCCCAAACCTGGTAGACAAGGTGATCATGGGCAACGTGATCTCCAACATCAAAACGCCCAACGTGGCCCGCGAGGCAGCACTGCTGGCAGGCATCCCCTCCACAACGCCCTGTCATACGGTTTCTCAGGCCTGCATCTCCGCCAACCGCGCTATTGCCGACGGCTGTTACGAGATCATGGCCGGGCATGCCGATATCATTATCGCAGGCGGAGTTGACCATACTTCGGATACGCCTATACAGTTCCCGCGCAAGATGCGCAAGAAGCTCTTCAACGCCCAGCGGCTGAAAACGATTGGCGGCCAGCTGAAGTTCCTCAGCTCTCTGCGCCTGTCCGATTTCGTGCCCGAACGCCCGCAGGTCGCTGAGTTCACCACCAACCGGGTGATGGGGCAGGATTGCGACATCATGGCCGCCCGCTTTAAGGCCAGCCGCGAAGAACAGGATGCGTTCGCTGTACGTTCGCACCAACTGGCAGCCCAGGCTCACGAGGCAGGCCATCTGCCCCGGGAAATAGCAGCGGTAAGCCTGCCGCCGAAGTTCAGGCCTATCGATAGGGATAATGGCATCCGCGGCGACAGCACGCTGGAATCCGTTGCCAAACTGCGCCCGGCTTTCGACAAAAAATTCGGCACTCTGACCGCAGCCAATTCTTCCTTCCTCACCGACGGCGCCGCCGCCACTCTGATCATGTCGGAAGACAAAGCCAGGGAGCTGGGCCTTATGCCCAAAGCGGAGGTAGTCGATTTCGTGTTCACCGGCCAAAGCCTGGAGGACGAGCTGCTGCTGGGGCCGGCCTATGCCGTCTCCCAACTTCTTCAGCGGCAGCAAATGGAGCTCAGCGATATAGATGTCATCGAATTCCACGAAGCCTTCGCCGGGCAAATACTGTCCAACATCAAAGCCTTGGCTTCCGATGAATTCGCTCAGCAAAAGCTGAACAGAGATAAAGCAGTGGGGGTGGTAGACTTCAACAAATTCAACCTTTGGGGCGGCTCATTGTCTATCGGGCACCCTTTTGGCGCTACCGGCGCCCGGCTCGTCACCACAACCGCCAACCGCTTGCTCGATGAAAACGGCACCTATGGCCTGCTGGCCGCCTGCGCAGCCGGCGCCCACGGGCATGCTATGCTGCTAAAGCGGAGGTAGATAGAGCTTGTTTGGTGGCCGCTTTTGATAGCGAAAAGCGTCAATTTTTTGGTGAGATAAGGCGTCTTTTTGAAGAGCGTACCCAAAGGTACGGTCAAAAAAAGCAACGCAGTATCACCGAAAAAGTGACCTTTGCAGCTCAAAGGGTGGCCTCCAAACAAGCTCTAAGGCTTTATTCGTTGTTCGGGGCAGGGCGTTGCATGCTCAACCTAAACGGCCCCGGTAAATGCAATAGAACATGTTACTCGAAGAATTCATCACAATAGAAAAAAAAGACGGCGTCGCCACCGTGTGGCTCGACCATAAACGGGAAAAGATGAACGTCGTCTCTCCTGCCGTCATCCAGTTGTTCAGCGGCCTCATGGACCATATCGAAGCGGATGACGAGATCCGCGCCGTAGTGATCATCAGCCGCAAGCCGGACTTTATGGCCGGAGCCGACATCAAAGCCTTCGCCATTGAAAAAGAGGGCGACTTCCGCCCCTTCCAGGAGCAGGGGCATCGGGCCCTCGAACGGATCGAGAACAGCAAAAAACCGGTTGTGTCTGCCATCAATGGAGCCTGCGTAGGCCTGGGCACTGAACTGTCGCTGGCCTGCCACGCCCGCATCGCCACCAATTCGCCGCGCACCAAGCTCGCGCTGCCGGAAGTGAAGATCGGCCTGCTGCCCGGTGGCGGCGGCACCCAACGGCTACCACGCCTCATAGGCGTCCAGAAAGCGCTGGATATGATGCTGACGGGTAAGAACATCTTCGCCTACCGCGCCAAAAAATGGGGGCTGGTCGATGAGCTTACGGATGAAGGTAAGCTGCATCAGGCAGCGGTAATGATGGCCCACCGCCTGTTAAAAAAACCGCTGGCCCGGAAACCCCGCCTGTCGTTCACGGAAAAACTGCTGGAAGGCAACGCACTGGGGCGTAAGATACTCTTCGGCCAGGCACGTAAGATGGCTTACAAGCAGTCGCAGGGCAACTACCCCGCCATCCCTGCCATTATCGACTGCGTGGAAACGGGTATAGAGAAAGGCCTGAAAGCGGGCTACGGCAAGGAGTTGGAGCTGTTCGAAAAACTGATGCTCACGCCCGAAAGCGCCGCGCTGCGCTACCTGTTCTTTGCCACTGCCGACAACAGGAAAAACCCCTTCGGTGAAAACCCCAAAACGCTGGAAACCCTGGGGCTGATCGGTGCAGGTTTTATGGGCGCAGGCATTGCCGAAGTAAGCGTCACCAAAGGCATCGAAGTGCTGCTGAAAGACATCAAAGCCGAAATGGTGAGCAAAGCACAGCAGGACATCTGGAAAAGCCTTCAGAAAAAGATCAAACTAAAAGCTCTTACCCCGGTAGCGGCCGAACAGCAAATGGGCAGGCTACACGGCCAGCTGACATACGATAACTTCGACAAGGCTGATATCGTTATCGAAGCCGTGCTCGAAGAAATGCCGCTGAAAAAGCGGATCATCGGAGATATTGAGGCGTTTTGCAAAAAAGATGTCATCATCGCCTCCAATACCTCCTCCCTCTCCCTCACCGAAATGTCGGAGCATGCCACAAAGCCGGAGCAGGTGATCGGCATGCACTACTTTTCACCCGTTCCCAAAATGCCATTGCTGGAGATCGTACGCACCGACAAAACGGCCGATTGGGTGATCGCCGCTTGTTATGCTTTCGGCCTTCAGCAGGGCAAAACCTGCATCGTCGTCAAGGACGGCCCCAGTTTTTACGTCAACCGTATCCTGGCGCCTTATATCAACGAATGCCTCGTTTTGGCTGATGAAGGCATCGCCCTGGAAGCTATCGACAAAGCCCTGCTGAAAAAAGGCTTCCCCGTCGGCCCCATCACCCTGCTCGACCAGGTCGGCCTCGACATCGCCGCCCACGTGACAGAGACGTCCCGCCGCATCGTGGCCAACCGCCCCGGCTTCGAGATCTGCGAAGCCGTCGTGAAGATGGCCGCCGCAGGCCGCCTGGGTAAAAAGAACAAAAAGGGCTTTTACCAATACGACGCCAAAGGCAAACGCCAGGGCATCGACGCTTCCGCCTACCAGTTCTTCCGGGGAGACGGCAAAACGGCCCTGCCGATAGAAGACATCCAGAACCGCGCCCTGATGCTGATGCTCAACGAAGCTGTCCTATGCCTGGAAGAAGGTATCATCGCCAACCCCAGGGACGGCGACCTGGGCGCCGTGTTCGGCATCGGCTTCCTGCCCTTCACCGGCGGCCCCTTCCGGGCTATGGATAGCTGGGGCATCGACGCGGTGGTTAATACCATGCAGAGCCTGCAGAAGAAATACGGAGAGAGGTTCGCTCCGGCTAAAATGCTGGAAAGGTTGGCGGAACGAGGAGAGCGGTTCCACCAGCAGGGTTGACGCTTGAAAACTTGAGCATTCTATAAAAAGCCGCTTTCCACCGGGTATCGGCTTTGGTGATTTCGTATGGGGAGGTTGTGTGTTTTAGCTCACTCCTTCCCCCAGAAACTCCCTTCCTGTGCCGCCTGCCGCTTATGCTGCTCTGCTAACTCCATGAGTTCCTGCACGATCTCCGGCCTGGCATCCGACAGGCCGTATTGCTCGGAAGGGTCGGTTTCCAGGTTGAAAAGCAGGGGCAGCTTGCCGTTGAAATAGTCCCTGCCCGTCTGGCTCGATGTGATGAGGTGCAGCTTCCAGGGCCCTTTCCGGACAGCTTGCAGTACGTGGGGGCCATAATAGAAATAGGGCCTATCAGCCAGAGTGGTATCCTGTTTTCCGTGCAGTAACGCGGAAATATCTCTGCCGTCGACGCTGCGGCCATCAATTGGCGGGCTCTGGCCGGCCAGGGCCAGGCAGGTGGTATACAGGTCGAGCGTGCTGGCTTGTTGCAACTGCAGCGTACCGGCCTTTATCGTGCCGGGCCATCGCGCGATACCAGGCACCCGCATACCGCCTTCCCAGGTGCTGCCCTTGCCGTCGCGCAGCAAGCCGGCGGACCCCCCCAATTCATTTTTGATGATCCACGGGCCATTGTCGCTGGTAAAGAACACCAGCGTATTCTCATCCAGCCCTTCTGCCTTCAGTAGCTCCAGGATCTCGCCTGCACTCCAGTCGATCTCCTCCACCACATCACCGTAAGTGCCGCGTGGAGATCTCCCGGCAAATTTCTCTCCCGGGTGCAACGGTACGTGTGGCATAGCGTAAGGTAGGTATACGAAAAAGGGCTCCGCTTTATGCTTTCGGATGAAGGCCTTGGCGCGCTCCGTATACAATGCTGTCAGCTGGGCCTGATCGGGGTTCAGTTGCAGCGTATCGTTGCCCTCCATCAGGGCAATGGGCGGGTGCTGGGGTGGCAGCATATCGTTGCTGTAAGGCAGCCCAACGTATTCGTCAAAGCCATTTTGCAGAGGCAAATATGCCTTTTTAGTCGTGCCCAGATGCCATTTCCCATAACAGGCCGTTGCATAACCCGCGCTTTTCAGGCCCTCGGCCAGCGTCCACTCGCGGGGGTGGATGCCGCGTTCAGACTTCGGGTACAACACCCATTCGAAACCGGAACGCACGGGAAAACGCCCCGTTAGCAAAGCATACCGGCTGGCCGTACAGGCCGGCGAACCCGAATAGAAATTGGTAAATTTCATGCCTTCGGCCGCCATGCGGTCCAGGTTGGGCGTCCGGATCGTAGGATGGCCGTAGGCCGACAGGTCGCCATAGCCCAGGTCGTCACAGAATAAGATGATGATATTCGGTTTATCCGCTGCATCTGCAGAGCGAACCTGCCCGGATCGCATGAAGGACATCACCAAAAGGAGCCCCAGCAAGGCGCCGGCCAGCCAGGTTACTTTTTTTTTCAACGAGCTTTTATAAATTGCCTTTCGATTCCTGTTCATGACAGCAAATTATCAAAACCGACAAAGAATATGAAACCGGTTACCTTTTTTAGCTTGTCTGCACTACTTTTCTCTCTCATGGCCTGCACCTCCGCGCCCGGCCCTGCTTTGGCGGAAAAGGCCCGGCAGGAGATACTCCAGGCCGAAAAGGATTTCTCGGCCATGGCCGCAACCGAAGGTGTTTCAGCCGCTTTTCTTGCTTTCGCCGCCGAAGATGCCGTGCTGAACCGCAACGACGAGATATTCAAAGGCCACGACGCTATGAAGTCGTACTTCGAGCGCAGCACCCTCCGAAACCCATCGCTGCAATGGCAGGCCGACTTCGTCGATGCCGCCGCTTCCGGTGATATGGGCTATACCTACGGCCGCTATATCTTCTCCGCAAAAGACGCAACGGGCAAGGATATACGGGCGGCAGGCATTTTCCATACCGTATGGAAAAAACAACCGGATGGAAAGTGGCGGTTCGTGTATGACTGACGCCACCTGCGGGTATACGCTTAGAGCTTGTTTGGAGGCCGCTTTTGATAGCGAAAAGCGGCCTCCAAACAAGCTCTTAATAAAACACACAGCTTCCCCTTTCCCGGAACCCGGAGATGTCAATTTCCGGGCAAAGGCCTGTATTTTGAACAAAAATCCCTCCAGGTCTATTTATTTTGCACGATATACTGAATCTGTCAAAAACACCAATTAGTATGATACGGCCTCTGCTACTCTCCGCCCTTACGATCGTTTTGCTCACTGGGTTTACCTTCTACCGCTCAGGCGAAACAGGGCCGGCGAAACCCGGCTCCTCTGTTTTTTACAGCCCTAATGGCAACCCCAACTGGCTTAAGGCCCGCGAAGGTGTGCAGCTTAGCGCGTTGGATGTGTTGCGTCACCATACTTCCGAACTGGGGCTGGGCGCCGAAGATGAACTGCGCATATACCGGGTACAGGCCGATGAAGTAGGGATGAAGCACTACCGCTGCCAGCTGTATCACCGTGGTATCAAAGTGGAACATGCAGAAGTGCTGATCCATGAACTTGGCGGTGCAGTACAATCCGTTAACGGCCGCTGGCCCCGGGAGCTGAAAACAGACGCCACTCCTTCCATCAGCGCAGAACAGGCGATCAACCTGGCACTGGCCCACCTGCCGGCAACGCGTTATATGTGGGAAAGTACAGCAGCGGAACGCCTGATCAAAAAAACGCGCAAAGACCCAAAAGCGTCCTTCTTCCCCGAAGCGGAACTGGTACTTATCGACCCCGGCCTGGCCCAGCAGGCAGAAGACTACCGCCTGGCCTATAGCCTGATCGTCCACACCCAGCTGCCAACCGAGCAGCGCCGGCAACTATACATCGACGCCAGGAGTGGAGCGGTGGCCCTCGAACTGGACATGCTCTGCGATAATAACGACAGCCCGGGCATTGCCGAAACCAAATACAGCGGAACCCGGGAGATCATCACCGACTCCGTGAGTACGGATACTTTCCGCCTGGTGGAAACCGGCAGGGGCGGAGGCATAGAGACCTACGACCTCAACGGCTTCACCAACGTAGATAATGCCCAGGATTTCCTGGATGATGACAACTACTGGGACAACGCCAACGCTCAGCAGGATGAAGCGGCGCCCGACGCCCACTTTGCCGCAGAAATGACTTTCGACTATTTCCTGATGAAGCATAACTTTGTCGGCCTCGACGGCGACAGCATGCCCCTCATCAGTTATGTGCATTACGACCACAACTGGGTGAACGCCCAATGGACGGGTGGCTGGGCACAATTTGGCGACGGCGACGGATCCAGCACAACGGCCCTGACCTCACTGGATGTGGTAGGGCATGAATTCACCCATGGAGTGACCGAATTTAGCGCCAACCTGGTTTATCGCAACGAAAGCGGCGCGCTCAATGAGTCTTTCAGCGATATTTTCGGCGCAGCAGTGGAATTCTTTGTGTACCCCGGGAGCGGCGACTGGGACGTGGGCGAGGACTTTCACCTCGGGCAGGGGGGGCGTTTTCGCAGCATGTCGGACCCGAGGGCGGAAGGCGACCCGGACACTTACCTGGGCCCGAGTTGGGTAACCGGCACCAGCGATAACGGCGGTGTGCACTCCAACAGCGGTGTTCAGAACAAGTGGTTCTACCTCCTGACAGAAGGCGGCCAGGGAACCAACGGAAACGGTGATGAATATAGCCTCGCCGGGCTGGGGCTGGATACTGCAGCCGCTGTTGCGTTCCGCAACCTGCAATACTACCTGGTTCGGCGCTCAGAATATTTCGACGCCCGTTTCGGGTCCATCCAGGCCGCCGAGGACCTGTACGGCGTTTGCTCCGATGCAGCACAGGAAGTGGCCAAAGCCTGGTACGCCGTCGGCGTAGGCGGGCAACTGGAATACGATATGAACCTGCTGGAAATACTGAACCCCACGCCCATCGAATGCGGCTTTCCCGCCGATGGGGCCATCATGCTGCGCTTCCGCTATAACGGCTGCAACACCCTGGAGGCCGGCGATCAGATCCCCTTCGCTTTTCAGGTAGACAACGACGAAGTGCTCTGGGATACCCTTACGCTGGCTCAGCAGCTGGTTGGCGGGGATACCCTCCTGTACACCTACGCCATTCCCGCTGAAGCGCTGTCGGCGCCGGCAGTCCACGAGCTGCGATGCTGGTCGGCACTGGAAGGCGACGGCACCGGTTTCAACAACAGCCTGGCAATGACGGTCGACAATATTCTGGAACAGAATGTCGACTTCGGCCTGTCCGCTATTCGGCGGCCTTTCTCAGGCTGCTATCTCACCGAAGAGCCCATTGCGGTGGAGTTTGGCTTTTACGGTTGCGATTCCATCAATGCCGGCGAGCAACTGGAGCTGAGCTATAGCTTCAACGATGGCCCCGTGACCAGCGAAACCATCACCCTGCCTCATACGCTGTACCGGGGCGACAAGCTGGCCCATACGTTCAGCAGCCAGCTGGCCATCCCGGTTCAGAACGATAACACCCTCATGGCATGGGCCCACTATGGCCCCGATTTTCTGGCAGGAAATGACAGCATCGTAGGCAGAATAATCGCAAACCCGCCGGGTTATGAGAACCACGCAATTATCACGTTCGAAGGCGGAGCCTCTATTCTGGACTCCATGTACATGGAAGTTGGGCCAAGAGCAGCGATCTACCTCAATGAGGATGCCGCCTTTACCGGCAGCTACGGTATACAAATGACGGGCGGAGACCTGCCACAGGCCGTCCTGGATGATGCTTATACCGTCCCTTCTGACGAAACGACCTGGGAGATCAATGAGGAGTTCTCGGCCAAGATGTGTTTCTGCGCCGACCTGACGAATCTCTCCAATGCTCAGCTCCGCTTCGACCTGCGCCAGACCTATACCACCTATTACCTGACCAACCTGGGCGCCAACAGGCCCCAGGCGAGTTCGATGCGGGTGTTGCTCAATGGCGAACAGGCTGAATATTATCTGCCCAGCCATTTCTTCAACGACCCCTGGAAGTCCCGCACTATCAGCCTCTCGGATTATATAGGCGGCACGGTGGAGGTCTGCTTCGAAACCCGCAACGGCATGCGCGCCGAGTTCGACCCCCATAACCGGGGCGACAACGCTTTCATCGACAACATCATCATCGGAGACTTTGCGGTTGATACGGATGAGCCGCTTTTGCCGGCGCCGGGGCTACGCCTTTTCCCCAACCCTTTCTCCGGGCAACTTACGGCTATCCTGCCGGACGGCATAAGCCTCCCTGCTCCCCTGCAGCTTTTTGACGCCCGGGGAAGCCTCATGTTGCAGCGGACAACCAGTTCCCCGCAGTTACAGCTGAACCTGCAGGGCCTGCCCGCCGGGGTGTACTGGCTGCGCGTGCTGCACAACGGGCAATGGCTGGCTGAAAGGGTGGTGAAGAGGTAAAAGGCCTTTTTTACAACCTGTAAAATTTCCGCCCATCCAGTATCATGAACACCTCGCCGGTGTTGATCTCTATTGAAGGAGGGGCGTCGATACAGAAAGCCTTGCGGCCCCCGGGCCAGTCGAAGACGATCTTGCGCTTCTTGATCCGTACTTCGCATTCCACGCCGGGGCGGTGGCGCTTCTGGTAATAACCGTAGCCGTCTTCATAGACCTCGACGTAATACTTGTTGGATTCCCAGGCGCCTACGAATGCCAGGTCGTCATAGTCGAAGTAGTCGTGGCAGGCGGTAAGCGTAAGGACTAATACGGTGAGAAAAGCCAGGCTCCATTTCGTTTTCATAACAGCGGGTTTTTTCAAACCAAGGTAAAAGGGCCGGCAGGGAAGGGCAATTAATTTTGGTTAAAAGGCGGCAGGGCTGCGCGTTAAACCGGGCAGGCGCGTTAAGGGCGCGTTAAACCAGGGGCAAAGATTTTGTTAAAAAACATTGCCGGGAGCCTCAACCAACCAAAGCTTGTGCTAGAAGTCCATTCCCAGAGAAACGTAGAGCTTCGGGTCCTGTACCTGCCGGGTCTCTATCCCCCAGCCGTAATCGATGCGCAGCATATACCCGAATAAAAGCGCTCGGGCCCCAAAACCATAACCGGCCACGACCGGGTCGCGGAAATAGTTCACCTTTACCGATACCAACGGGCCGTTGGGGATGATGGAAGTGTTCAGCGGGTTGTCTTTGCTGAAGGGGTCGAGGCCTTCCCAGGCGGAACCCAGGTCGAAGAAACCGACCAGCTGGAAGTTTCGGAAGAAAGGCGAACGGATGCGCTTCGAAAGGTATTTGAAGACCGGCATGCGCAACTCGGTATTCAGGAGCAGATAGGTATTGCCGTTCCTGATATTGAGGTCGAACCCCCGCATATTGGAAGCTATGGTCTGGTAGGCAAATTCGTCATTCTGCGGAATGGGGATCTCGTTGTTGAAGCTGGTGAAAAGCCAGTTATCAACGCCACCCAGATAGTACAATATCTTCTCCGAGCCAAAAGAAGTGGCCCCCGCCAGGCGGGCTGCCAGCACCGAATGTTTGAGCACGCGCTGGTAATGGCGCGCATCGAAGCCGACAATAGTCATGAAGCCTTTGTTGAAGTTGAGGCTTGCTCCATTGTCGAGCTCCAGGTCAAAGCGTTTGACCATTTCGGTAAACACCTTATAACGGGTGCCGTTCTTGATGTTGAGCGCCACGTCGAGCGTATTGTCAAAAACGTACTCCAGGCGCAGGCCCAGGCGCTCCTCAGAGGTGGTCGGCGTTTCCAGCGACGGCAGGTCGGTGGAGAGCTGGGTTATCCGGTCGCGGCGCAAGGTACCGGTAGCCCGCAGGCTGCGGAATATATCGAGCGGATAACGGACACTGGCCTGCCCCAGCACGACGTTGACCTCTCTTCGGTTGGGCACAAAGGTCTGGCTTTCGCCGGAAAAGCGCTGGTTGCGCCGATAAATGGCATACTGCTTGTCGAGGCGCTTTTTTTTGTCTTTATAGATGAGGAAGTATTCGCTGCCGTTAAATGTAGTGGGTATCCTGACCCCTCCTTCGAATTCGTAGTCTTCGAAAAGGTCCTTTAAATTGCCCTTCAGCAGGATGCCCGGCGGCGGGTAGTTGAAACCATCGGGGTTGGAAGCGTAACTGTTCAGGCCGTCGAACAGCAGGCTGTTGTCCAGCTGAGTAGTGACGTAATCGGTGCGGAACTGCAGCCGGTAGGGGATGATCTTTGAAGAACGGAAATCATATCGGCCCTGGATCTGCCGGGGGGCCGAAGAGCTGTTGAGCGTAGCAGGGCCGGGAGCCGGCGCCATCGGTTGCTGCTCGTCATTTTTCTTTTCATTTTCATTTTCAAGGACGATAACAGACGGCGGCACGTCTTCATCATCAAACTCGCTCTGGAACAGGTAATTGTCGATATCCACCTTACCCGTATCCCGTTTTTCAACAGGGATCTCCGTTTCATGGGCCGTAACCTTATCCGCCTCTTTGAGAATGGTGGTTACGGGCGGAGCTTCTTTTTTTCCTTTTACGATAGCCTGCGCATCCTGCGCTTTCATCACTTCCCTCATGTTTTGATAGCGCGTCCGGGAAACCGTAGCGACGGAATCGGGATACATCTGCCTGACGAAGGCCTGATGTTTTCCGTTGAGCAGCACGAGGCTCGCTACCCTGCCTGCACGCGGGGCCGTCGACTGGCTCAGTATGCCCCGGCTGTAGTCGGTATTCGCATGCGTAATGGCCCGTTTTTTTATGATCGGCTCAATGATGATAGTATCGATCAGCGAAGAATCGAGCGACTCCAGCGTAGAATCGATATGAAGCCGGATATCCGTACCGTCGTGCAGGCGTATGAGCTGCTCGTAGTGGTGGATGTAGTCCTCCAGATACCCCATCTGCCGGTTATATACTCCGTTTTTGTCGCTCAGGTAAGAAAACCACGTAGTGTCAACCGCAGCAGGCTGCCGTTCGTTGGCAAAAGGAGTATGGGTAATGCGCACCAGCTCGTTGGAGCGGTTCTCCAGGCCATAATAATATAGGTCGTAAGTATTGACGGGAAGGATGCTGTCCAGGCGCTCGTTCCGCAGCAGGCTGTCCTGCCGGTTGGAAGCGAATATAATGCCGTTCTGATCGCCCACCCGCACGAAGGAAGCGTCGAGGTCGTCCCAGAAATCATTGGTGATGCGCTGGGTCTGCCGGGTGTTGGTGTAATACAGAAAGATATCTGAATAGCCGCGCACGGTAGCGGAAAAAACGAGTGTTATGGGGTTTACATAATCCATGCTGTATACCCGCTGGTATTCGGTAGACAGGTCCTCTACGATGGTTTTGTCGTTGAGCAGGTCGTAAACCAATAGCTTGGGCACGTCGCGCTGCTCGTAAAGGATGGCCACTTGTTGCCCGCTCGGGTTCCAGGCCAGCAAAGGATAATTGTAGTCGGTGGCCTGAAAAGCATTCCGAAAGCCGCCCTTGAGCAACACCTTGCGATCTCCGGTGGCAATGTCCTGAAGGTACACCCGGTATTTGCCGATCTCATTGGTGGTGTAGATGATCCTGTTGCCATCGGGGCTTAGCTTCAGTTGGCCGATGGGCAGTTTGCGCTTGTTTTTGATCTCAACAGGGTTGCCGTCGGGAAGGCGGTTGTTGCCGCCCTCGGCCAGATACCGCTGGCGGAAAAACAGGGCCCAGCTGTCGCCGATCATCTCGTAGGGGCTACCCAGCACGTAGAGGAAGCCACTTTCTATGCTGCGGTTGATGCGCGTCAGGTAAAGCAGGTTAGAGACCGTGGAGCGGCCGTAGTTCTCACCGATAAAATACCAGAGCGAATGGCCGGCAAGCCGGGGGTTCTCCTCAGCCAGGGTTTCAAAGCCTTCGAACTCGTCGTTGAGGATATAATCCCGAAGCTGGTTGTCCAGGTTGGAATTCCAGGGTTCGCCGACATACGCTACCAGGCCCTCCTTGAACCAGTTGGGCAGGTTCATCATCACGGCATTCTGGACGATCTCCTGGAGGTTCGACCCGAAGAGCATGGCGTCGAGGTATACAGAAGCGATACCTTCCCGTATCTGGCGCCGCAGGTCATTGTGGTCGCCGTTGAAATAGACGAAAACCTTGTTGCCCACGATCTTGGTCTGGCCGCCGGTATTGGTGAAGGCCTCTTCGCTGCCGATATTGCTCTGTTTAAGGTCGGTGAGGTCGGTGTAAACGATGATCTGTATCTTCTCGTTAATGCGGTGTTCGAGGATGTTCTGAATGCTGTTGAAATCCTGTTCGGCCAACTGCACCACCGCCTGCCCTACGAACCGGCCTTCGCCGTACCAGTAGGTAATAAAGTTCTCGCTTTCGTACTGCGACCACTCGTCGAAATCGCGGTGGTATTGCACGCGGTTCTTGCCGAAGTCTACCTGGGCTGCGCCCTGGGCAAGCAAAGTTGCTGCAGGCAGGAAAAAGAGAAAAGTGTATAAGTATTGTCGCATATTGTGATACAGGCTATTAATTAGGTAGACAGCCGGGAACAGCTCAGGGTTCAGGAATAAAGCCGTTTTTTGACCGAATAAAGGAATCCTCAAAAAATAAGTTGCCTCTTTGAAAAACGCCGAATTGTCGTTGCACATTTTCCGGATGAGTAATATATCATTTTTTGGGCTTGTTATGCTATGGCCGCGGCTTTCCTTTTTCTACAATTGCCGAAATTGTCTGTATCTTGCCAAGAAAAGATGGCACAGATCATTAAACTGGCCTTCAACCCTTTTCAGGAGAATACCTATGTAGTATATGACGAAAGCGGAGAATGCGTGATCTTTGACCCCGGTTGTTACACCAGGGAAGAACAACAGCTGCTGGTCAACGAGATCAGCCGCAAAAAGCTGCGGCCGGTACGCCTGATCAATACCCATTGCCATATCGACCACGTCTTCGGCAACCAGTTCGTTCATGAGCATTACGGGCTTCCACTGGAAATCCACCGCGATGAATTACCGGTGCTGCAGGCGGCGCCGCAATCGGCGCTGTTCTTCGGCCTGCCCATCCCCAACGGCAAGCTCTCTCCTGAACCCGAGCGGTTTATCGAGGACGGCCAAGTGGTCTCTTTCGGAAATACCCGTTTGGAAGCCATCTTCACTCCCGGCCATGCGCCCGGCGAGCTCTGTTTCTTCTGCGAAGAGAGCCGCTTCCTCATCGCCGGCGACGTGCTCTTTTTCGGCAGCATAGGCCGTACCGACCTTCCCGGCGGTAACCACAATACGCTTATCGACAGCATCATCAACAGGGTATTCCCATTGGGTGACGACGTCACCGTTTACCCGGGGCATGGGCCGGATACGAGCATCGGTTACGAAAGAAGGCACAACCCCTTCGTCGGGGGGTAAACTTGTACCGATGGCAAAACGTTTTCATGTAGCAGTATTCCACCCTTTTTTCAATCGATCATCAATACCTTTCCTACATGGCGTTTCAACTTGAATCTCCATTCACGCCTACGGGCGACCAACCGCAGGCCATCGAACAAATCGTGCAGGGTGTGCACGCCGGAGACCGGGCGCAGGTGTTACTCGGCGTCACCGGTTCGGGCAAGACCTTTACGATGGCAAACGTCATAGCACAGCTCAACCGCCCTACCCTCATCCTGACCCACAACAAAACCCTGACCGCCCAACTTTACGGTGAGTTCAGGGATTTCTTCCCGGACAATGCCGTGGAATACTTCGTGTCCTATTACGACTACTACCAGCCGGAGGCCTATATCTCGGTAACGGATACTTTCATAGAAAAGGACCTTTCCATCAATGAAGAGGTGGATAAACTGCGGCTGAGGGCCACGTCCAGCCTGCTGTCGGGCCGGCGCGATATCATTATCGTCGCTTCTGTGTCCTGCATCTACGGTATGGGCAACCCGGAGGACTACAAGAGCAGCATCATCCGCATCAAAGTCGGGCAAACGCTTTCCCGCAACGGCTTTCTCTACAGCCTCGTCGACAGCCTCTACTCGCGCACTGAAACGGAATTCCGCCGCGCAAGCTTCCGCGTACGCGGCGATACCGTGGATATCAACCTGCCCTATGTAGATTATGGTTACCGCGTCACTTTTTTCGGCGACGAGATCGAGTCTATCAGCCGGATCGAGATCGAAAGCGGCAAGCGTATCGAAGGCATGGAAACGGCCGCTATCTTCCCGGCCAACCTCTATGTTGCGCCCAAAGACCGCATCCACCAGATCATTCGCGATATCGAAGACGAGTTGTACGAGCAGGAAAAATACTTCGAAAGGGAAAGCCGCCTGCTGGAAGCCAAGCGCATCCGCGAGCGGACGGCCTTCGACCTGGAGATGATCAAGGAACTGGGGTATTGCAATGGCGTAGAGAACTATTCCCGCTTTTTCGACGGCCGCCGTGCCGGCACCCGCCCCTTCTGCCTGCTCGATTATTTCCCCGACGACTACCTGCTCATCGTCGATGAAAGCCACGTGACGATCCCGCAGGTGCGGGGCATGTATGGGGGCGACCGGGCGCGCAAGCTCAGCCTGGTCAACTTTGGCTTCCGCCTGCCTTCGGCCATGGACAACCGGCCGCTAAACTTTACTGAGTTCGAAAGCCTGATCAACCAGGCCGTTTTCGTGAGCGCAACACCTGGAGAATACGAGCTCGAACAGACCGGCGGCCTGATCGTGGAACAGCTCATCCGCCCCACCGGGCTGCTGGACCCACCCATCGAAGTGCGGCCCAGCCTCAACCAGATCGATGACCTGATGGACGAGATACAGGCGCGGGTCGAGCGGGAAGAACGCACACTGGTCACCACCCTCACCAAACGCATGGCAGAAGAGCTGACCAAATACCTGCAACGCCTCAACATCAAAGTGCGCTACATCCACTCGGAAGTAGATACGATGGAACGCGTGGAGATCCTGCGCGACCTCCGGCTCGGCGAATTTGACGTACTCGTGGGCGTCAACCTGCTGCGCGAAGGCCTGGACCTGCCGGAGGTCTCCCTGGTAGCTATACTCGATGCCGATAAGGAGGGCTTCCTCCGCAATAACCGATCGCTGACCCAAACGGCGGGCCGCGCCGCCCGAAATGCCAACGGCCTGGTCATCTTCTATGCCGACAAGATGACCGATTCCATGCAAAGTACCATCGAAGAGACCAACCGCCGGCGCGCCATACAGGCCGCATATAACGAAGAGCACGGCATCACCCCTCAAACCGTTCGCCGCAGCCGCGACGAGATCCTCAGCAAACAATCCATCCTCGATATCCGGGGGAATAAACAGCGCGCTTATATCGAACCCGAAGAGCCCAGCCTCGCCGCCGACCCCATACTGGAATACATGAACAGAGAACAGATCGAGCGCCTGATACAGGAAACCGAAGACAAGATGAAACAGGCCGCCAAAGAGCTCGACTTCATCTCGGCAGCACAGTTCCGCGACGAACTGTTCGCTTTGAAGAAAAAATGGCGGGAAGTGGTATAACGCCCGGCCGGCTCACTTCACGATGTACCGTGGGATCGCCGCCGGCAAACGGCTAAGCATCTCATTGTTGATCAGCTGCGTGTAATTGGTGAACGAGCTCACATTGATGGTGTTGTTTTTCTGCTTGCCCAAAAGCACCACCTCGTCGCCAAGTTCCACGCCGGGGATATCGGTAATGTCTACCATGAAAAGGTTCATATTGACCATACCGGTGACCGGGGCCCGCCGGCCCCCGATGAGCACATAAGCATTGTTGGACTGCCCGCGCGGGTAACCATTGCAGTAACCGACCGGGATCACAGCCACACGCATATTGCGCGAAGCCTGATATGCTGTGCCATACCCGATGAAATCCCCTTTCGGCACGTTCTTGATATCCATCACATCGGTTTTCCACGAGATAATGCGGTTCATAGGGGCGTCCTTGCCTCTCCCCTTTTCCTGGATATGCTGGTAGTAAATATCGGGGCTGGGCCAAAAACCATAAGTGGCCACGCCGACCCTGACGAGATCGTAATGGGTTTCCGGCATGGCCAGCACGGCAGCAGAGCAGGCCATGTGCAGATATTGGGGCAAAAACTTACGCGTTTTCAGCTCCCCCAAATACCCTTTGAACCGGCCGATCTGTTGCGCGACGCGGAACTGGTTGCTGCGCGATTCCGCCCCACCCAAATGGGTGCACATACCCTGGAATTGGAAATATTCCTGATGCCGCTTGAGGAAGGTGATCGACTTTTTGAAAAATGGTTCGGTCATCCCCGTGCGGTTGGTGCCGGTTTCTACTTCCAGATGGACCCGGGCCTTCTTATTCAGTGCTTTGGCTTTTTCCAGCGCCAGAGGCAGGCGGTTGTAGTTAAAAACGTAGAACTCGATGCCGTTCTGAATGGCCCATTCCACATCCTGGTCGTACAGTATACCCATGATCATAATATCGGATGAACCGGAACTGCATTTCAGCACCTCTTCGGCCTCGTAAGCCGAAGCCACCGAGAAGTGGTTCAGGCCGCAGGCTTCGAGCATTTTCACCATTTGCGGGATGCCGTGCCCGTAGGCATTGGCTTTCACGACCGCTGAATAGCGCGGGTGGCTGCCCAGCTTTTTCTTCAGGAAGTTGACGTTCTTTTTTAGGGCCGACTGGCTCAGCTCTATGCGGGAGGAGTGCCTGACGTTCCTCACAAAAGCATCGAAACGGGAGTGTTTTGCCTCTGTCATGGTATTATTCTTTATTGCATTGCCTTGATCAAATACGCCAGATGTATTTCCGCCCCCAGCTTTCCCGGGCCAGTTGCTCTACCTTTTCTACTACCTCATCCGGCACGTCTTCCTGCTTTCCCTCCAGGCGCAACGCATTGTAGTGAAAAGCATAAATACGGGACACGAACTGGTATACGGGAAGCGACGACTCCCCATGGAATTCACCCTTGCCTGCGACAGAAGGGCGTATGCCCTGCCCCCAGTTCTGAACACCTTCGCTGTTGGGGTTGAAAAAATAAGCCCGCCAATCTCCGGCCGGCGCCCGCTCGATGCGCAACAGGGAGACGGCATGATACCCGAGCATGGTTGCTGTGGCGTCGGTCACAAAAATGCCCAGCGGTACCGGATAGATCATGTGGTGCGCTCCGTTGTATTCCGGGTGAAAGGCAGCGTAAAAAATGCGGACAAAATTTTCGTAGCTTTCTATGAGCCCCGCCAGAGGGTTGTACACCGACAGGAAGCCCGTCTGTATCCAATGTCCGTAAAAAGCGGGGTTGACTGAAACATGAGGGTCATCTCCAGGGTGTTTGACAGCCGCCCGCTTCATCATCTCACCGTATACCCTGTCGAGGTGCGGGATAAGTACGATGGAAACCGGGTCCAGTTTGTAGTCGAACGGCCGGGCCGGGCCTTGCTCTGTTTTTGCAGATTCGATCAGGGCTCCTTCGTATCGGAAAACCACATTATTGGCCGTGGCTGCATCGATCAGCAGGTTGAGCAATTTGCCGGGCGCATGCCTGCTCCACATGCTGAGCCCTCTGGCCGACTGGCACGACGGGTTGTTGCCCTGCCTGACCCCCAGGGGCTGGCCCAACAGGCATAATGCCCCGCCAATAAGCAACTGGGCTGGCGTGGCCTTCTCTTCAGGCTGTTTGCCCCTAAGCAGCCGCTCCTCCACTTCGGGGTGAATATCTACTCTGGTAAGCCGGTTGAAAGAATGCCAGGTGGCTTTTCGCGACAGCAGGTTGCGTTGCAAAACCCGGGCCAGCCCGTAAACGGCCTGCTTGTTCGCGGGAACGATGAATTCGCGGACGAGTATAGCGACAAATGCCTGATGCCGCTCGTAGTCGGCAATGCCGTGAGCATTAAGGCCCAGTACTGCGGGAACGAGATCGGCTTTATTATGCAGGGCAAAACGGAGCAAAGCCAGCTGATAATCGGATACCAGCCCCGTGGATACCATTTGTTCGCCAAGCTGATAGCTCTCCGTTTTCAGTGCCTTCACCCCGGCATGCTCCAGCCATTGGCGGTATTCGTCCGGCGTAGCGTGGTTATCTGCATTTGGGCTGGGCCGGTAGAGGGCGTCGACGAACTTGCGGAGGCGCCGGGCATCGTGCCCGTCGCCCTCGAGTGGCAGGTGCCTGTCGATCACCGCCAGCATGCGTTTTATCCGGCTTACGACGATAGGGCGGTGTTCAGAAAGCGTCTCCACGGCATCGGCGATCTTAGGCTCCAGGTGCTCCAGAGGTAAATGTTCGCGAATAAAGACAAAAAGAAGGCGGATCTTTTCCAGTTCTCCAACAGCGTACTGGGCCCATGCCTCTCCGGAAAAATCTTCGTATGCCAGTTCAAAATTAGCGACTACCATGTCCTCCAGAAAAGCAAAGGCTTGTTCGGCTGAAAAAGAGGGGTACAGGATGCGTTGCTCGGCAATGGCCAGCAGGCGCAACTCACTCAGGGCCTCCATCGTGCTTGAAGGATAACCGGCAAGCAGGGTGCCGCCGACGAGGTACGGCACCAGATGCTCGGGGTCTCGCCAGGAAGAACCCTCAAACAGGCCCGACTCATTCATCTGCGGGATAGACTGATACAGAAAAGCTAACCCTTCAGTGGATCGCAATAAAACATCGGCCTGGCTGAGTAACCGCTCTTTGTTCTCTGCTTTGCTGAAGGACGCCGCCTCCCTGAAGATGGCCAAACTATCGAGAAAGCGGTTCTCCTGCGCGTTGTGCCGCTCATACATAGAAAGGGACATCTTCATAATGCTTCAGGAGTTCTCTCATGCGGCCCGCATCTTCACCGGCAAAGTTCACCGTACCGAAGTGATTGCCGAAACCCTCGCGGCCGCCGATCTTCTGAGGGCCCAGAGGAGCAACCAGGTTGTTATCAGTATAATAGGCCTCTTCCACCAGCTCCTCCGGTACTTCCAGGCGCGTAATATGGCCCGACTTGGGGAATACCATGACATTACCATAGTATTTTGGGGGGGTAAAATCTCTGGGCGGGAAAAACTGGCCCAGTTCTTCATCGCTTAAGCTGGGGTCGTGGCTGACCACGAAGGCCAACAGGGCATCGAAATGATACGCTTTCGATGCCAGCTCCAGTATATGGCCGCCGGGGATGCGGCAGGCCACTTCGCCAAAGTTGAGGTGGCCGTCCTCAGCGAGGAACCACTCGGGGTGGATCATGCCGTATTCGATGCCGAAAATGTCCACCAGCTTCTGGATCTCAGTATGGATGAGTGCCCGCTTGGCCTCCAGTTCCGGCCCGGCGGGCACAAAGTTGGAATAGCCCAGCTTGACGTATTCGGTAATATTGAGGAACCGGATCTTCCCCCGGTGAATAAACGCTTCACAGGAAAACTCCTGCCCTGTCAGGTGGCTTTCCGCCAGACAGGGAAAGTCCGTCGGTTTGATCTTCTCATCAATTTCATCGCTCGACCTGATAAAGCGGTGGCCTATCGTGCCGGCAGCAGCAAAAGGCTTGACGTGAAACCAGGCGTCTTCTTCACCGGGCAATTGCAGCTCGGCCTCGTTCAACCTGCCGAGGAACCGATGGGCCTGTTCGTGGTTGTGTATTTCCTCGAACAAGCCTACCCGCAGGCCGCCCAGCAGGGCCTTGCGCTTCATCATGGCCTTGTTGCGGAACAGGAAGGCCCGGTTGAGCACCCGGGGGTCATCACGGTATATGGAATTGAGGGCGCCTGCCCACTCTACCGTTTCTTCGAAAAGCGGGACCGCAACGTCTACGTCATACGATCGAAGCAGCTCGGCCAGCGCCAAAGAGTTGGAGTGGCTACCGAACTCATCCAGACGGTAGCCAATGAATGGGATGCTGTGTTCTTTGGCGTAACTTTCAAATTCGGGGAAGGAGACAACGACATAGGGAAGCCGGGCCTTCTGCATGCTTTCGATGACAGGGAGGCTCCAGCCCAAAAGTGCAAAACGGTTTGCCATAACAATTAGAGGGTTTTGAATGGATATATAAGGTTATGAATAATCGGTTGACTGTTGTCGGAGACTCTGGCGTAATGGTGTGTGAACCATGCTAAAAAATAAACTTTTTTTCCACATTTCAAAATCAGGAACCGGCCAATCCCGTTTTTTTACATCCCCTTGGCCAGGCAACAGCATCAGGCAGCAAGCTGCATTTTCAACTTTGGCCCCTTGGTTTTCCCGTTGAATGAAGTTATTTTTCTAGCTGATGTACCCCTTTTTTAAATTTTTTCTCTATCTGTCAAGACCATGAGGTTTTCCCGATTTTCACCTTTCCTGTACAAAGGCATTTACAGCCTTTTCCTGGCGGCTATGGCCTCAGTGGCGCTCCATGCCCAAAATCAGCAGCTGGAAGATAGCCTGTTGCTGCAGCTCCGCCTTGCCCCCGATGATACCTCGCGCCTGAACCAATTGGGAAAACTGGTCCAGATGCACCTTTGGGCTGATGCCGAAAAAGCGCTCGTTTATGCTTTCCAGGCCGACTCGCTGGCCCAGGAAACAGGGATACCTGAAGAAATGGCCCGCACGAAGAACTATATCGGAATGTGTTATTATACCGGCGGTAAAACGGAGAAGGCCATCGAATACTACCTGCTTTCCCTGGAACAGTACGAAGCCCTTCACGACACCCTGTACATCGGCATCCTGTACAACAACATCGCAGCAGGCTACCAACTCCGGGAAAAACACGATGAGACCCTGGATTACTACCGGAAAGCCCTGTCCTTTTTCGAGCAGAAAAAAGACCTGCTGTGGGCCGCCAACGTCACAAACAATATCGCCAATGTCTATTTTTTCGAGGGCAACCTGATGAAGGCCCGGGATCATTACCAACGGGCATACGAACGGTTCGTGGAGTTGAAGGACACCACCGCCCAGGCCTATGCCCTGAAAAATATGTGCAATATCTACATCAAATGGAGGGAATTACCCAAAGCCATCGACATGGCCAAACAGGCTCTGGCCCTGATCGACCCCGCTTTCGACCCACGGACGGTGGCGGGGCTCAAACGGAGCCTGGGCGAAGCATACCTGCTACAGGGTAAGCACGCCCGCGCCAAGGCCTGCCTCGATGAAGCGCTCAGCCAGTCGCGCACCTACCTGGCCAGAGAAGAAGAGAAAGCGGCCCTGGAAACGCTCAGCCTGTACTACGAAACAACCGGCGACCACCGCCGGGCATTGGAAGTTTACAAAGCTTTCGCTTCGGTAAAGGACAGCATTTTCAACCAGGCTAAAGACCAGGCCATGCTGGAAATGCTGACGCGTTACGAAACGGAAAAGAAAGACCGGGAAATATCGCTGCTCAGTACCGAAAAAGAGATCAATACCCTGCGATTGCAACAGGCCCAGCGGCAAAAGGCCTTCTTCGCCATCGGCGCCCTGCTGCTGGCTGCAGTGGCAAGCAGCCTGTTTTTCCTATACCGCCTAAAACAAAAAACTACCCGCGAACTGCAACAGAAAAACAGGGTCATCGCCGCGAACCTGGCTGAAAAAGAAACCCTGCTCAAAGAGATACACCACCGCGTGAAAAATAACCTGCAGATCGTTTCCAGCCTCCTGCGCCTTCAGGCCAGGCACGTCGATGACGCGGCGGCACAGGAGGCTCTGCGGGAAGGGCAGAGCCGGATCAGGTCGATGTCGCTCATACACCAAAACCTCTATCAGGAAGACAACCTCATCGGGGTTAATGTGCGGGATTACCTCTCCAAACTGACGGAGAGCCTGTTCTATTCCTACAACATCAAACCGGGAAAAGTGCACCTGCAGCTGGATATCGACGAACTGGTACTCGACGTGGATACGCTCATCCCGCTCGGCCTCATCATCAACGAACTGCTGACCAACGCACTGAAGTACGCCTTCCCCGGAGAAAGATGCGGGGACGTCAACCTGAAGCTCAAGGCCGTTGGCCCGCAATTGCTGCTGGAGATCGGTGACAATGGCGTCGGTATTACCGCAGAAGCTGGCCGGCAAAACACCTTCGGCAGGCAACTGGTCCATACCTTCGCTCAGAAGCTCAGCGCTGAATGGAACATCGAAAGCCAGGAACAGGATGGAACACAGGTCCGCATGCTGATCCCCAAACAGAAAAGGGCCTGATTTTTCGCCAAAAGCCCTATTTTGCAGGTAAAACCGGCCTGCCATGCACGTTGTGCGCGTCCTGATCGTAGAAGACGACCCTATCATTGCACAAGATATCGCTGCCTGTCTGGAGGATGTCGGCTATGAAGTATCGGCCCTGGCCCACTCGCCAACGGCAGCACTTAAAGAACTGTCCCTGAACCCTCCTGATATCGTCCTGCTCGATATTAACCTTGGTATGGGGATGGATGGCATCCAACTGGCAGAAGAGATCAATAACAAGTACGGCCTGCCCTTCGTATTCCTCACTTCCTATGCTGACCGGGCCACGCTGCAAC
The DNA here is from genome assembly GCA_020636255.1 of Lewinellaceae bacterium. GTDB lineage: Bacteria > Bacteroidota > Bacteroidia > Chitinophagales > Saprospiraceae > JACJYE01. The sequence goes on along the minus strand of JACJYE010000001.1, from coordinate 645,652 downwards.
GCGCCAAACATACCCAGCCCATGGGGTATGTCGTCAAGCCCTTTGATGAAAAAGGGCTCTACTCCACACTCGAGATCGCCCTATTCAATCACGCCAAAAGACAGGCCGCCACTCATGCTTTTCAGGACTTCGAACACCTCAACACCCGGCTACCGGCCAAGCTCACACCCCGCGAGCTGGAACTGCTCAAAGGCATTTACGAAGGCATGGACAACCAGCAATTGGCCGGGATGTTCTTCGTCAGCCTGAATACCATCAAAACGCACGTCAAAAGCATCTTCGCCAAACTCGATGTGGCCAGCCGCCCGCAAGCCATCGCAAAAGTGCGCACACTCCTTTCCGAATAAGCAATATCACCCCCCGGGGTGAGGCGGCCCATTCCAGGGCGCCGCATATTTGCGATGTCGGATTATGTATACTTCAAAACCCACAAGATGAAAAGGCCGCTATTCTCCCTGTTTGCCATCTTATTCCTTTTTCATGCTAATGCACAGGACTGCCTCTCAGGCTGGAAATATTACCGAAACATTCAGGTCGATAATACCCAGGGTAGCGACGATCTGGAAAACTATGCCGTGCGCTTCGTGGCCAACACGGCCCAACTGGTGAGCCAGGGCAAGCTCCAGGACAGCGGTGCTGACCTGCGCTTTGTCGATAGTGACTGCAACTTATTGCCCTACTATATGGACAGCCTCGCCACCAGCACCCAAAACGCAATTTGGGTAAAGATCCCCTTCCTGGCTGCCGGGGCAAGCACATCCATTCGCGTTTACTACGGCAATGCCAGTGCTGCACCTGCCAGCAACGGCGCCGCTACATTCCTGTTCTTTGATGATTTCGAAGATGGGGTGATCGATACGGAAAAATGGGAATCCATTGGCGAATACGCCACTTTTGATGAAGCTGACGGCGTGCTGGACTACGCCAGCACCGGCACTGCTTCCGGCGCCCGGTTTAAGTTCGCCCGCACCGTACCCTCCTTTCAGGACCCGGCATATATGGAATGTGCCGCAAACGTAGGGACCAGTTCCACCATAGGTTTTTCCAGTGCCAACAATGCCCTGGAACGCATTTACTTCCGCTACAATAACGGCTCGATCTTCGCTGACACCATGGACATCGTCGCCCATCTGGGCGATACCATGACCAATGGCTTTGCCTTTGACACCGATTACCCGCTGATCGCTGTCCCCAAAGAACAGATGAACAACCTGCGCATAAAAGTAGTCATCAATGAGGAAGGGCACCTGAGCATTATGGAATTTTCCAACCTCGACAACGGCCAGACGAATGCCAACGAACGCGTTATCACACAGTACGACATGACGAATGGCTTCCACTTCTGCCTGTCGTCTTTCTCCACTGGCTCTCACGCCCTGCTCGAATACGTCAGGCTACGCCCGGCTGCCGAAACCGAACCGACGGCAAGTATGGGCGGAGAGATGTCCAACCCGCTGACCGGGTTACAAGACCTCAAAAAGGAAGCTGAGGTGCTAGTCTTCCCCAACCCCGCACGCTATCAATGCCAGATACACTTACCGGGCACACAGCAGATAAAACGCATCGAGCTGTTTGACGCCCGGGGCGCGCTCCTTCTGGAAACAGATAACCCCAAAAACCCGCAGCAGGTTAACCTGTCTGGTATCCCGCAGCAGGCCTGCATGCTCAAGGTGACGGATAGCCAGGGCAGGTTATATACCCGGCAGCTTATAGTGGCCGGTGATGAATAGGGCCAGGCCTCAGGTCGTGTACACCGAGTTGAACATAACATAATCGGTTGTCAGGTCGGTACCCCAGCCCACGCTTTCGGCATCTCCTTCATTCATGTCGAGGTGCACGAGAAGGTGGGATTCCCGCAGCAGGCGTTTGACGCTGTTGCGGTCGAAACCAGTGGGGCTGCCTTTTTTCAGTACCTGTACCTGTTCTTCTTCGGTACCAAGGTAGAGGTCGACGTGGGTATAGTCGAATGGGACGCCGGCATTGCCTCCTGCACAGATGATGCGGCCCCAGTTGGGGTCGCGGCCGAACATGGCCGTTTTCACCAGCGCGGAGCCCGAAATGGCCCGTACCAGTTTGCGCGCTATCTCTTCTGATGGGGCATGGCTCACCCGGTATTCTACGAATTTGGAAGACCCTTCGCCGTCGGAAACGATCAGCTTGGCCAGGTGGGCCATCATATCTTCGAGTTTTTGTCGGAAAAGCACATAACCATCATCGGTTTCCGATTCGATGAGCTTGTTGCCCGCCAGCCCGTTGCAAAGCACCGCGACCATATCGTTGGTTGAGGTATCGCCATCCACGGTGATCATGTTGAACGAGGCGTTGACACATTCCGTTACTGCCCGCTTCAGCAGGCCCGGGCCAATAGCGATATCACTCACGATAAAACTGAGCATCGTCGCCATATTCGGATGTATCATGCCGGAGCCTTTTGCTATGCCCCCGATGTAGATCGGACTGCCTTCCAGTTCGAACTCCAGAAAGCCTTCCTTTGCAAACGTATCTGTAGTGAGGATGGCATTGGCCGCAAACGAACCCGCTTTGGGGTCGTCCGACAGCTTACCCACATTCAGGCGAATGCCATCGACGACATCATCGGTAGGAAAGGGTTCCCCTATGATACCGGTCGATGCGACGAGCACCAATTCCTTGTCGATGCCCAAAGCCTCAGCCGTAGCGGCAACCATCGCTTCTGCGCCAAGGCGGCCCTGCTCGCCGGTACAGGCATTCGCGTTGCCGGCATTGCAGACGATCACCTGAGCTTTCCCGTCGCGGACATGGCGGCGGGATATCTTGACCGGCTCGGCTGCCACCTTGTTTTGCGTAAATGTACAGGCCGCGCTGGCAGGTACCTCCGAATAAATAATGGCCAGGTCTCTGCGCATGGATTTGATGCCGATATGGGCGCCCCAACACTTGATCCCTCTGACACTGGTTAAATTTTTGATCATTATGGTTTGATTGTTGATTGCTGGCATGGATAAGGTTTTTAGTTCTGTGTCATGAGTACTGTAACAATGATGCCTCTTCAGGATGGTTTCATTGTCTCATGGCTTTTAAGCCAGGATACTCCCAACCGTTCAACTAAGGATTTAAAGGCACCATTGGAAGGCCCAGCGTTTCTTCCAGGCCCATCATCAGGTTCATATTCTGCACGGCCTGGCCGGCCGCACCCTTTACGAGGTTATCAATGACGGAAATGACGATGGCCTGGTGTGTCCTTTCATCGTAGGTAGAAAAGATATCGCAGAAATTCGAGCCTCTTACATCCTTAAGCGTTGGCGGCTCGTCGCGCAACCGTACAAAAGGATGGCCCTGGTAAAAGGCCTGGTATAGTTCCCTGAGCTGCCCGTCGCGTATTTCTTCTGTTGGCCGGCAATAGATCGTTGCCAGGATACCCCGGTCGACTGGCAGAAGATGAGGCGTGAACTGAATGCGAACATCACCCTTGCCCTGGCCCGACAATTGCTCCTCTATTTCGATGGTATGCCGATGCCTTTTCAGGCCGTAAGCCTTAAAATTGTCGTTGACATTGGAGAAATGCGTACCTGGCTTGGCTTTTACCCCCGCCCCGGTCACCCCCGATTTAGCATCTACAATAGCCTGTCCGCCAGCTATCAGCCCTGCGTGCTGCAAAGGAGCCAACCCCAGAATGGCGCTGGTGGGATAACAGCCGGGGTTAGCGACGATCCGCGCTTTTCTGATCTCTTCCCGGTGCAATTCAGGCAGGCCATATATGGCTTCCGTTATACCTTCGGGAAAGCTGTGCGGCTGGCCGTACCATTGCTGGTAAATTGCCGGTGAAGAAAGCCGAAAATCGCCCGAGAGGTCGATCAGCCGGATGCCGGCATCGGCCAACGGTTTTACATGATTCATGGATACGCCATGAGGAAGGGCCAGAAAGACGAGGCTCACCTCTTTTTCCAGCATGGCCGCTGCGGGCTCCAATTTGGGGCTGAACACCTCCTTGAATTGGGGATGCACATCGGAAAACCGCTCTCCGCTTCGGCTTTCCGACGTAATGCTTTCAATGGCCACTTCGGGGTGGTTGTAAAGCAGGCGCACCAGCTCCGACCCCGTGTAGCCGGTTGCGCCGATTATTCCTGTTTTGATCATTTAGTTTGAGATCTGTTGAGAAAAGCATGGTTCACTGCTCCACTGCTTCAAGTGCGCGTTCAATTGCATCAATGGCCTTTTCCAGTTCTTCATAGGTGATCACCAGCGGCGGCACGAGGCGTAATACCTTGCCTGCCGTGGCGTTGGCCAGCACGCCGTATTCCATCATTTTTTTCACCAGCGGTTTGGTTTCGAAGGTGAATTCAAGGCCGATCATGAGGCCCAGGCCCCGGATCTCTACCAGGCCCGGGTGTGCTCCAAACCGTTCTTCCAGTTTCTCCTTCAGCCAGAAGCCTTTCTGCCTGGCCTGTTCATTGATATTTTCTTCCTCCATCGCTTGCAGGGTAGCCAGCCCTGCAGCGCAGGCCAGGGGGTTGCCGCCGAAGGTAGTGCCGTGGTCGCCGAATTCGATGGCCTGGCTCACCTTTTCATTGCTGAGTATGGCCCCTACCGGCAGGCCGTTGCCCAGGCCTTTGGCCAGCGTCATAATATCAGGCTGCACTTCATAATGGTCTTTGGCGAACCAGGCGCCGGTGCGGCAAAGGCCGCACTGGACCTCATCGAAGATCAGCACTACATCTTCCTGGTTGCACCACTCGCGCAGCGCACGCAGAAAACAGGGCTCAGCAATGTTTATGCCCCCTTCGCCCTGTACGGGCTCCAGGATAACCGCGGCAATATCCTTGCTCCCTATTTTTCTGACGGCATCCATATCGTTGAACGGAAGCTGGTGAAACCCCGCCGGCATAGGCCCGAAGCCCCGCTGCATGCGCTCCTTGCCCATAGCTATAGTGGCCAGGGTGCGCCCGTGGAACGACCCCTTCATATACAGGATATCTCCTCCACGTCCTTTGCTGCGGGCATACTTCCGGGCAATTTTAATAGCGCCTTCTACTGCCTCAGCGCCACTGTTTGACAGGAATACCCGGCCCAGGCCGGATAGCGCTACCAGTTTCTTCGAAAATGCTACCTGCGGTTCACTGACAAAAAAATTGGAGATGTGGATGAGGCGGGAAGCCTGTTGCTGAATGGCCTGCACGACGCGCGGATGGCAATGCCCAAGGTTACAGACCGCTATTCCGGCCAGGGCGTCGATATATTCGTTTCCTTCGACATCCCAAAGCCGCGCCCCACTGCCCCGGCTAAAGGCCAGCGGGAAACGGTCGAATGTAGGCAGGTAATACTGCCGGTCCAGTTGATGTAACGACTCGTTTGTCGTTTTTTCTTTTACAAGCATATAATGGTTTGATTATTCCGTTCTTTAGCCCACAGATGGGCCTCCAAACAAGCTCTGAAGCTGGAGTGCAAAAGGATAATGTAAAAAAAATGGCGTAACATCCAAATTTTATACGCTTTATCTGAAATTTACGTGTAGCTGCTGAAAAATGAACCCTGCTCTTTAAAAAGTGGTTAACTTTAAACCTGACCTGACATATTCGTTACATGAGCAAAAGAACCACCCGCATTGTCTCCCTTTTGGCCATAGTTATACTGGCCATCGTATTCCTTTTATTCCAGGCTGATATATTGGGAACAAAAAAAACGGGCCCTGAACAGGAAAAGGCTGACGCAGCAGGCCCTCCCGCGGGCGCCCAGCAGGCCCTCTCCGTCGAGGCGATGGTAGCACAGCCTACAGTATTGAAGGATGACATTTCCGTGAACGGCTCCACCGCACCGGACGAAGAAGTATCTGTCGCCAGTGAAGTTCCGGGCAAGATCCAAAAGATATTGTTCCGGGAAGGAACGGAAGTCAAACGCGGCGCTGCATTGGTCGAACTGGACACGGAAGAGCTGCGCGCCGAGCGGAAGCGCTTATCCGTCCAGCAAGCGCTGAATGAAAAAATTGCGGAGCGCCTCAAAGCACTGTACGACAAGGAGGGCGTGAGCCTCCAGGAATACGAAGTGGCCGAAGCCGAAGTGGATAAGGTGAAAGCGGAGATCGCCCTGGTGGATGCACAATTGGAGAAGCGCATCATCCGGGCTCCTTTCAACGGGCGGCTGGGCCTGCGCCTGGTCAGCGAAGGGACATACCTGGCGCCGGGTACCCCCATCGTTAGCCTGGTAAGCACCAACCCCATTAAACTGGAGTTCGATGTGCCGGAAAAATACGCCCGCGAGATCAGCAGTGGAACAAATGTGGAATTCAGGCTCGACGGCTCCGACCGATCCTACCACGCTACCATCACGGCGAAAGAGCCCAATGTGGATGCCGAAACCCGTACCCTCCGCCTCAAAGCATCAGCCCCAAACCCGGACGGCAGCATACTGCCCGGCGCCTTCGCCAAAGTGACGGTCAGCCTGCATCAGTTCGATAATACCATCATGGTGCCCACTCAGTCCGTCGTTCCTGAGCTCAATAGCCAGAAAGTGTTCGTCGTTCGCCAGGGAAAAGCAGAGCCTGTGGATGTGGAAACCGGGATACGCCGGGAAGCATTCATACAGATCAAGGCAGGGCTCAACCCAGGAGATACCGTGATCACTACCGGCGTACTGCAGGCCAGGCCGGGCGCCGACATCATCATCTCAAAGCTCAATTGAGTGGCCATATACCTCAATGTGCCAGGGTGATTTTCCACTTTTGGCATTTTGTATTTTACATATTAAATTATCGGTATGAGCCTATCCTCTGTCAGTATACAGCGCCCTGTCCTGTCGATGGTCATGTCCATCACGATCATCCTGTTTGGGTTCATCGGCCTGAACTACCTCGGCATCAGGGAATACCCCAGCGTTGACCCACCTATCATCTCCGTCACGACCAACTATGTCGGCGCCAATGCCGATATTATCGAGTCACAGATCACCGAGCCGCTGGAAGAGGCGGTGAACGGCATCGCCGGCATCCGGTCCATTACCTCCGTCAGCAATGACGGCCGAAGCACCCTGACGGTAGAGTTCAACCTGGAGGTCGACCTGGAGACCGCCGCCAACGATGTGCGCGATAAAGTGTCACGCACTATCGGCCAGCTGCCTCCCGAGGCCGACCCGCCCATCGTCTCCAAAGCCGACGCCAATTCGGACCCTATCATATTCCTGAATATCCAGAGCGACAAGCGTTCCCTGCTGGAGCTGACCAGCATTGCCGAAAACGTTTTTAAGGAGCGGCTACAAACCATCAATGGGGTCAGCGAGATCCGAGTGTGGGGATCCAAGCGCTACGCTATGCGGCTGTGGATCAACCCCGACAAGCTGGCGGCCTACAACCTCACCCCTCTGGATGTACAAACCGCCCTGCAACGCGAAAATATCGAACTGCCCTCCGGCCGGGTCGAAGGTGATGCCACCGAGCTCACGGTGCGCACCCAGGGGCGGCTGGTGAGCCCTGAAGATTTTAACAACCTCATCCTTAAAGAAGAAGCTGGCCGGATCGTCCGCTTCCGCGATGTCGGGTACGCCGAACTGGGCCCGGAAAACCTCCGTACCGTACTCAAACGCGACGGGGTGCCCATGGTGGGTAACGCCATCATCCCGCAACCCGGCGCAAACAACATCGAAATCGCAGATGAATTTTACCGCAGGCTCGAACTGATCAAAAAAGACCTGCCGGAAGACATCAGGCTGGGCATCGGCTTCGACATCACCCAGTTTATCCGCGCTTCCATTGAAGAAGTTAACCAGACGATCTATCTGGCCTTCGGGCTGGTGGTCCTGATCATTTTTCTCTTCCTGCGCGACTGGCGGACGACGATCATTCCCGTGCTGGTTATCCCTATATCCCTCATCGGGTCCTTCTTCATTATGTACATCGCCGGTTTTTCCATCAACGTACTCACCTTGTTGGGCATCGTACTGGCCATCGGTTTGGTGGTTGACGATGCGATCGTCGTCTTGGAGAATATCTACGCCAAGATCGAGGCGGGCATGAAGCCGCTGCAGGCTGCATTGAAGGGCTCCCGGGAGATCTTTTTCGCTGTGATCGCTACGACCGTGGCGCTGGTAGCCGTCTTTATGCCGGTCATCTTTCTACAAGGGTTAACGGGGCGGCTGTTCCGCGAATTTGGCGTCGTGATCGCAGGGGCCGTTCTCATCTCCTCCTTTGTCGCACTGACCCTGACGCCCATGCTGTCGGCAAAGATCCTGAAACACCGAGAGCAGCAACCTTTGTTCTACCGCCTGACCGAGCCATTCTTCGTAGGGCTTACTAATTTGTACAAAACTGCACTGAACGGCTTTATGAGAGCTCGCTGGCTGGGGCCTGTCGCTATGGTAGCCGCAGGGCTCATGATCTATTATATCGGGAAAAACCTGCCTTCTGAGCTGGCGCCTATGGAGGACCGCAGCCGTATACGCGCATTCGTGCGCGGGCCCGAGGGTTCTACCTTTGAGTTCATGGAAAACTACATGAACCAGCTTGTGGAAACGATGAAGGAGGAGATCCCGGAACGGGAAGGTGTTATTTCCGTGACATCCCCCGGCTTCGGCGCTTCCACTTCCGTCAACTCTGGTTTTGCTTTCGCCATTCTCACCGACCCAAAGAGCCGGGAGCGCAGCCAGTCGCAGATCATGAACGAGCTTACGCCCAAGGTACAGAAGCTGACCGGCGCCGTCACCTTCCTCTCGGAGGAACAAAGTATCGGCAACCGGCGGAGCGGCCTGCCCGTGCAATTCGTGCTGCAGGCCCCCAACTTTGCCAAGCTGAAAGAAGCTGTGCCCCGTTTCGTCGAAGAGGCCAGTAAAGACCCTACTTTCCGCTTTGTGGACGTAGACCTCAAGTTCAATAAACCGGAGCTCAACATCAATATAGACCGGCAAAAGGCCAAAGACCTCGGGGTTTCCATGCTCGACATCGCGCAGACGCTGCAGCTCGGGCTCAGCGGCCAGCGCTTCGGTTATTTTATCATGAACGGCAAGCAGTATCAGGTCATCGGGCAGGTACAGCGGGAGGACCGCAACGAACCCATCGACGTCCGTTCGCTGTACGTGCGTAGCGACGAAGGTAAAATGATCCAGCTGGACAACCTCGTCAGCCTCGAAGAAAGGGTTACGCCGCCTACCCTGTTCCGCTTCAACCGCTTCGTTTCAGCTACTGTATCGGCCGGGCTGGCTGACGGAAAAACCATCGCCGACGGCATCGAAGCGATGAACGGTATCGCCCAAAATGTTCTCGGCGACGGCTTTTATACGGAGCTGGCGGGCCCTTCCAAAGACTATGCGGAGAGCTCTTCCAGCCTGTTGTTCGCTTTTGCGTTGGCCCTTATCCTCATCTATCTGGTGCTGGCCGCCCAGTTCGAAAGTTTTGTCGACCCCTTTATCATCATGTTCACCGTGCCCCTCGCCCTGGCCGGCGCTGTATTATCACTATGGTATTTCGGCCAGACGCTCAATATTTTCAGCCAGATCGGCATCATCATGCTCATCGGCCTGGTTGCCAAGAACGGTATCCTCATCGTCGAGTTCGCCAATCAACGCAAGGAGCAGGGCCTCAGCCGGATGGAAGCTATCAAGGATGCAGCTGTTGCCCGCTTTAGGCCCATCCTGATGACCAGCCTGTCTACCATCCTGGGTACCCTGCCTATCGCACTAGCCCTGGGTACCGGCTCGGAAAGCCGCGTATCGATGGGTATTGCCGTGATCGGCGGCCTGCTTTTCTCTACCCTGCTTACGCTTTTTGTCATTCCGTCGATCTATTCTTATTTCTCCAGTAAAGAGGGCCGGCGGAACGCTTTGTCCAGCGAGGAGGTAGACAACATACTGAACGAAGCGGTAGTCGAACAATAAAGAATCCTCAAAAAAAGCAATAATACATGCCAGAAGATAAGCGATTGTTTCTGCTCGACGGCCATGCGCTCGTATACCGCGCACATTTCGCCTTCATTGGCAGGCCGCTCATCAATTCCAAAGGGGTAAACACTTCCGCAGTCATGGGGTTTACCCGTACGCTCTGGGACCTGATGAGTGCGCAGAAACCTTCCCATATTGCCGTTTCCTTCGACCTCTCGACGCCGACCTTCCGCCACGAGTTGTACAAGGAATACAAAGCAAACAGGGAAGCGCAGCCGGAAGACATTACGGTGGCGATCCCGTATATCGAAGCCATTATCAATGCTTTAAAAATACCGGTCGTCACAGTGGATGGCTTCGAAGCCGATGACGTCATCGGCACCCTGGCCCGGCAGGCTGCCGAGCAGGGGTATACTGTCTATATGGTGACGCCAGATAAAGACTTCGGCCAGTTGGTGACCGACAAGGTGCTGCTCTATAGGCCTTCCAGGCAGGGTAACGGCATGGAGGTATTGGGCGTTCAGGATGTTCTGGACAAGTGGGGCATTCAACGCGTCGAGCAGGTGATCGATATGCTGGGGCTCCAGGGCGACAGCGTCGACAATATCCCCGGCATACCGGGTATAGGCCCCAAAACAGCAGCCAAACTGCTGGAAGAATACGACTCCGTCGAAGGGCTGATCGCCCATGCGGACGAGCTCAAAGGCAAACAACAGGAGAGGGTGAAAGAGTACGCGGAACAGGCCTTGCTTTCTAAAAAGCTGGCCGTCATCGACACCCAGGCGCCTATCGAATTCGACGAAAAACGATTCCAGTTGGATCCTCCCGACAAGGATAAGCTGGCGGAGATATTCCGGGAGCTCGAATTTCGCTCGCTGGCCCGCGAGATACTGGGCGAAGGGGAAGAAGCAACTCCCGCACCGATAAACAAACCTTCCGCCGGCAAACAGGGGTCCCTTTTCGGTGATGAGGAAAACCCGGCTCCGCTGGCGCCGCCGCCACCACCGGCACACTCCGTAGCAGATAATAATATCGGAAACACTCAACACGAATATATTCTGGCCGACACACCCGAAAAAAGAGCGGAACTCATTGACCTGCTTTCCAGACAAAAGAGCTTCTGCTTCGATTCGGAGACCACCAACATCGACCCCACCCAGGCTGAACTGGTGGGCCTGTCCTTCTCCATCAAACCCCGTGAAGCCTATTATGTGCCGGTGCCGGAAGACCAGCAACAGGCACAACAGCTGGTGAACGAATTCAAACCGCTGTTCGAGAACGAAGCTATCGAAAAGGTGGGGCAGAACATCAAATACGATGCCATCGTGCTGAAGTGGTACGGCATCGCCGTAAACGGCCCCTATTTCGACACCATGCTGGCCCACTATCTCCTGGAGCCCGAACTGCGGCACAACATGGATTACCTGTCGGAAACCTACCTGAAATACCAACCCGTATCCATCGAGCAACTCATCGGTAAAAAGGGCAAGGAGCAGGCCACGATGCGCGACGTTCCCGTGGAACAGGTCAAAGAATACGCTGCTGAAGATGCCGATATCACGCTGCAGCTCAAGGAATATTTCGAACCGCAATTAGAAAAGGAAGGTTTCCGAAAGCTCTTCGATGAAGTTGAAGCCCCCCTGGTCAAAGCTTTGGTGGAACTGGAGTATGCAGGCGTCAAGGTCGATACCGCTTTCCTTAACGAATATTCGAAAGAACTGGATCAGGAGATCGCCGAACTGGAACAGGCTATTTACAAAGCAGCCGATGGGCGGTTCAACATCTCTTCGCCTAAACAGGTAGGAGAAGTATTGTTCGAACGCATGGGGCTTCCCTACCGCTGGGGTAAGACCAAATCCGGGCAATACTCCACCAATGAGGAAAAACTTACGGAGCTGTCGAACGAACACCCCATCATCGCGGAAATCCTGAAGCACCGCGGCCTGGTCAAGCTAAAATCCACTTATGTCGACGCCCTGCCCAAGCTGGTCAACCCGCGCACAGGGCGTATCCACAGCTCCTTTAACCAGGCCCTGGCGGCTACGGGCCGGCTGAGCTCCAACAACCCCAACCTGCAGAACATCCCCGTTCGCACGCCGGAAGGCGCCAAGGTGCGGGAAGCATTCGTCCCACGCGATGAAAACCACGTCATACTCGCGGCGGATTATTCCCAGATCGAGTTGCGTATCATTGCCGAGATCAGCGGCGACGAAGCTATGCTGGAGGCTTTCCAGTCGGGCAAAGACATCCACCGCGCCACCGCCGCCCGCGTATTTGACGTGGCCTACGACGAGGTGACCCGCGAACAGCGCTATCGCGCCAAAACGGTGAATTTCTCCCTCATCTACGGTGCGGGCGCCCACAACCTTTCGCTGCAACTGGACATCAAACGCACCGAGGCCAAGGAGCTCATCGAGCAGTATTTCCGCCGTTACCCCGGCCTGAAGGGCTATATGGATAAAGCAGTGGAAGACGCCCGCAAAGTGGGTTACGTCAAAACCCTGATGGGCCGCCGCCGCTACCTGCGCGATATCAACTCCCGCAATGGCGTCGTGCGCGGCCATGCCGAACGCAACGCCATCAATACGCCCATCCAGGGCACCGCGGCCGATATGATCAAGATCGCGATGATCAACATTCACCGCGAGTTTGAAAAACAACAGTTCCAGTCCAGGATGATCCTTCAGGTGCACGACGAATTGGTCTTCGACGCGCTCAATGACGAACTGGAAACCATCAGGCCGATCATCGAAGAAAAGATGAAACACGCCATTCCCGGCCTGAAGGTGCCGATCGTCGTGGAGATGGGGGTGGGGAAGAACTGGCTGGAGGCGCATTAGAAGCATAGTAATACATGCCCAAAACCCTCACTTTCCGCCGCGGCCTGTCCAGTGTACTGCTCTGGTCCATTATTTCCGCTGCTTTCATCGGGCCGGGCACGGTGACGACAGCAGCGCAGGCGGGCGCTTCCTACCAACTTCAGCTGCTGTGGGCCCTGGTGTTCTCCACTTTCGCCACCATCATCTTACAGGAAGCAGCGGCACGGCTCACCCTGGCATCGGGAAAAAGCCTGGGGCATATTATCGCAGAGCAGTACAGGGGAAAGTTTGGCCGTGGCCTGTGCATAGGCCTGTTCCTGGCCGTGGCCTTTGGGTGTGCCGCCTACCAGGCCGGCAACCTGCTGGGAGCTGCTTCGGGACTGGAGCTGTTGATCCCCCTTCCACGATACGCATTGTTGTTGGTTGTGGGGCTGGCGGGGAGCCTGGTGTTATGGCAGGGCAGCATAAGGGCCATAGCCCGGATACTAGCCCTCGTAGTAGCTATCATGGGCTTGGCCTTCCTCTCCATCGCTTTCCTGCAAAAAGACTATCCCCTGGGTAGCGTCATGCTACAAGCCGTGCAGCCGGGTATTCCCGAAGGCGGATTACTACTGGTAGTAGGCCTGGTCGGCACCACCATAGTACCCTACAACCTGTTCTTAGCATCGGGCATCAGCCAGGGGCAGGAAATTGGGGAAATGCGCTGGGGTATTGCCCTAGCCGTAGCCATCGGCGGGTTGATCTCCATGGCCATTTTGATCACCGGAACTCAGGTAAGCGGAAGTTTCAGCTTTGAAGCGCTTTCAACTGCGATGGGAGAAAAGCTCGGTAGCAGTGCACCGCTCCTGTTTGCGATGGGTTTGTTCGCCGCCGGCATCAGTTCCGCCATCACGGCGCCTTTGGCGAGCGCCATTACGGCGAGGGCGTTGCTCGGCGAGCGCAGTGGGCAATGGGGTACGGCATCCCGCAAATTCCGCCTCACCTGGGGTGGGGTCATGGCCGTAGGCCTGTTCTTCGGGTTGCTGGATGTAAAACCCATCCCGGCCATCATCGCCGCACAAGCTATCAATGGGATGCTGCTTCCGGTAGTAGCGGTATTCCTCATCCTGGCTGCCAACGACCAGCAGCTTATACCCGAAGCTTATCGGAACGGGCTCCGTTCCAATATACTGAGCCTGGCCATCGTAGGCATTGCCTGCTTCCTGGGGCTTAACAATACAGGAAAGGCCCTGAGCAAGATCGCCCCGGGCCCGTCCGATATTTTTTATCTGTCTGGCAGCGCCGCCACCAGCCTGCTTATCGTCGGCTGGCTGGCCTGGCGCATTTTCCGGAAGCGGAATATCACGATTTGACTAAACCCCTATCGTGGCAATTCTGCAAATCCGATAAAATCCCGGTATCACTCCGGCTTTACCATCTCTGCCTGTTTGGCGTAGACCCCAGCCTTAAGCTTTTCTGCCACTTCACTGAAGGCATCAATTGTGATGTCAATATCTTCCTTCGTGTGCGCTGCCGTAGGGATAAGGCGCAACAAGATCATTCCTTTCGGGATGACCGGGTAAACCACCATAGAACAGAAAATATTGTAGTTCTCACGAAGGTCGTGAACCAGTACTACAGCTTCTTCGATTGAGCCGTGCATAAACACCGGCGTCACGCAGGTGTTGGTGTACCCCAGGTCGAAGCCCTTAGCGCGCAGGCCATCCTGCAGGAGGCCGACATTTTCCCAGAGTTTGTCCTTGAGTTGCGGGTTGTTGCGCAGCAGTTCCAGGCGCTTCAGGTTGCCGAGGACCAGAGGCATGGGCAGGGATTTGGCGAAGATCTGGGAGCGGACGTTATACCGCAGGTATTCCAGAACGTTCTTTTGGCCGGCGACAAACGCGCCGATGCTGGCCATCGACTTGGCGAAAGTACTGAAGTACAGGTCGATCTTGTCCTGAACGCCCTGTTCTTCACCGGCGCCGGCACCGGTAGCGCCCAGCGTGCCAAAGCCGTGGGCATCGTCGACCAGCAGGCGGAAATTGTATTGGCCCTTCAGCTCGCAGATCTCCTTGAGGATGCCTTGTTCGCCCCGCATACCGAACACGCCTTCAGTAATGACCAGGATGCCGCCGCCGGATTCTTCCGCCAGGGCCGTGGCCTTCTCCATCTGCTTTTTAAAGCTATTGATATCGTTGTGTTCAAAGGGGAGGCGCTTGCCGATGTGCATACGGACGCCGTCGTAAATGCAGGCGTGGTTGTCTTTGTCGTAAACAACCACATCGTGGCGGCCCAGCAGTGCATCAATGATGGACATAATCCCCTGGTATCCGAAGTTGAGCAGCATAGCATCTTCTTTGCCAACGAATTCCGCCAACTCGCGCTCCAGCTGTTCATGATATTTGGATTCGCCCGACATCATGCGGGCGCCCATCGGATAAGCCAGGCCCCATTCTGCGGAAGCTTCGGCATCAACCTTGCGGACTTCCGGGTGGTTGCCCAGGCCCAGGTAATTATTGATACTCCAGACAATCCTTTCTTTTCCTTGGAACATCATACGGCTACCCAGTTCCCCTTCCAGTTTTGGGAACATATAATAACCGTGCGCGATCTTGGACCACCTCCCGAGCGGCCCCCTATCTTCTGCCATTTTTGCAAAAAGATCCATGTGATTAGATAGTTTTGTTATGATATGGCGGTAGCCCAGCCGGCTACCAAACCTTTTCTGCTTTTTCGGGATCAACCCATTGGCTCCATTTGGAATCGTAGGTATGCAATTTTCGGGTAGGCTTTCCGTCGGGCCCAACTATCGGATACCCCTCGTTGACCCATTCAAAGATACTGCCATATAGGTTATAAATATTGGTATAACCCATCTTCTGAAGCTTTTCTCCTATTTTCTCGCTTCGATAACCGATGGAGCAGTACAGGACGATCTTCGAATCTTTGGAAACACCGATGAGGCGGGATTCATCGAAGTCGTCATACCCTAAATAACGTGCCCCTTTAATATGGCTAAGCTCGTATTCCTGCAGTTCCCGGGCATCAAAGATAAAAACTTCATTCTGAATATCATTCAATTCCCCGACCCCAATTGCAGGCACGGTGAAGCTGAGCATCTGGCCGATCTTCTTGTCAAAAGCGGGGTTTAAAACATGTGGCCTTTCCCCAGGAGCCTGAGTACAACCCAGTTTGCCAAAAGCCAGCGCGATCAGAATACCATATATCTTTTTCATGATCCTTTACAATTGCAGGGGCCCCTTTCCGACGCGGTCGGCTATCCACTGGCCACCTTCACAGTAAGCCAGAAGTTCATTTTTTATAAAATCCTCAACAGGCCCTTTGATAGCATCAGGGTATAACAAGTGCAGGTTTGGGCCTGCATCGAGGCTGAAATACAAGGGGTGCCCTGTTGACACCCGAAAATCACGGACCTTCTCGATCAGCACCAGGCTGTTCGGTTTGAGCAGGATGTAAGGCGGGCTCGAAGCCATCATCAGTGCATGCAAAGCCATCGCTTCCGCTTCCAGCAGTTGGCCAAAACTTTCCACATCACCCGTTCGGAGCGGGCCGAGCAGATTGTGGAAGCGCTGTCGCGCCTGAAGGTAACGGCTTTCCGCGTAAGGGTTGTCATCCATAAGCGCGTGCCCGGCCCGGCTGGAAACCTGCTTCTCGCCTTTGCTCACGATCAGTATCGCATCGTTATAGGTTTTGAACACCTCATGTACCTCGTCTTCAAAAGGAACTGCATATAGATCGGAAGAGCCAGCGATCTCGCCCATTTCGCCCCAGACGGCCAGGCCGGCAAATATTGATCGGCAAGCACTGCCCGAACCCAAACGCGCGACAAACGACGCCTTTTGGCGAAAAGCGTCATCATCTTCCAATGTGCCAAACAGATGGTCTTCCATAGAGCACAGGCAAAGGGCCAGGGCACTCATACCCGACGCGGAGGATGCAATACCCGATGAATGGGGAAATGAGTTGGTAGACCTGGCCACCAGCCGGAATTGCCGAAGGAAGGGAAAGATGTCCGATACGCCCTCCAGGAATTTTTGGGCCTTGCCCCCAAAAGCAGGATTGAGCTGCCCTTCGAAATAAAACTCCAGTTCGATATTCTGCTGGTCCGCTCCCTTCCTGGGCAGGTACTCCAATTCCGTATCGGTATAGGCGTTTTCAAGCGTAAAGCTGATGGAAGGGTTTCGGGGTAATTGCCGGCCATGTTTACCCCAGTATTTGATAATGGCCAGATTGGAAGGGCTGCGCCAGGCAAACTTTCCTGGTTCGACCTTGCTGGTGTCGACAACCAGTTTCGGGTTAATGTAATCTATTGCCATATAGCTCTTATTTCAGCGCCGCAAAAATACGGAAAAATCACATCTCATGTAAGCAAGCCGCCCAACCGAAAAGAGAATGCTTTTGCGCACCTTTTTAACGTCAAAAATAAGGCCTCTGTTTTTCCTGCGTACGTGCCAAGGTACAGGGCGGAAAAATTTACGTAAATCTCAGGGCCTTCAACTACGTCGATAACACTATTTTTACAAATAAACCGCCTTTTTGTTTGAACTGTAAAGCACTGATAAACAATACCTTAATCCAGAGACATTCAGCTATTCCTTGAATACTTTTCATTCCCGGAAAAAGGGGGATGCCGATCCATTCTCAGCCCTGTTTTTAACTTCTGGAAGGAAAAAGCCGCTACCGGGCCTCTGTCCGGTAGCGGCTTTCCTCCAGCGGCTCTTATTCGAGATTAATTCGTACCGTCGCCATGTGCTTTAGCCCGGCGGGCCCGCTGCATGGGATTCTCTCCCTCTTCGTCCCAACGTTCATTCCGCTTCCGGAACAATTCGAAGCGGTTGATCTGCTGCCGGTTCGGGAAGTAGTTGTTGCCTGTATCCGTATCGGCAGTTTCCAGGTACGGGTCGAGCACGATCTGTCTAACCTCTTTATCCGTTACGAAGACTTTGCTCACCTGCTCGCTGTTTTGGCGCCATATCTCTGCCGGGATGTTAAAGTCTTCCGCTGTTCCGTCCACATATTCAAAGCGAAGCAATAAGGGCATGACCAGTCCGCCGATATTGCGAAAACTCAGTTCATAAAAGTTTTTCCCTGCTGTCAGAATTTGTTTCTCTGCTTCCGTCAGTTTGCCCAGATATTTCTGATAATCTTCCTTATCGAGAATACTCACCTGCAGAGGGTCGTACGTAGAATAAAAATCGCGCACGGCAGGGTCTTTCTCATCCTGGGTGTGTGCGATCTCTTTTTCATTGCGGATACTACTGATGTAACGCGGGGCCTGCGCCTCTTCCTGTTTAGCCAGGAGTTTTTCTACTTCCGGGTCTTTGGAGTCGAGCTGGTACCATTTAACATCTTCGAGGGCGATATCGACATGATCGGTCGTATAGAACCACCCGCGCCAAAACCAGTCAAGGTCTATGGCTGAAGCATCTTCCATCGTCCGGAAAAAATCGGCAGGAGAAGGATGTTTAAATTTCCAGCGGTTAGCGTATGTTTTGAATGCGTAGTCAAAAAGGCCTCTTCCCATAACGGTTTCCCGGAGGATGTTCAGAGCAGTGGCCGGTTTGCCATAAGCGTTATTTCCAAATTGGAGCAGTGATTCCGAATTGGTCATTATGGGCACCATGCCGTTTTTATCGCCACCCATATAATCGGTGATCTTATAGGCTGGCCCGCGGCGGGATGGAAAGTCGCGTTCCCATTGTTGCTCTGTGAGGTATTGCACAAAAGAGTTGAGCCCTTCATCCATCCAGGTCCACTGCCTTTCATCCGAATTTACGATCATGGGGAAGAAGTTATGGCCTACTTCATGGATCACCACCCCGATCATTCCGTATTTAGTCCTTTCCGAATAGGTCCCGTCTTTTTCCGGCCTACCGAAGTTAAAGCAGATCATGGGGTACTCCATGCCTATCCGGTCGGCATTGATAGACCAGGCGACAGGATAGGGATAGTCAAAGGTATAGTGCGCATACCACCTCAGCGTATGGGCCACCACTTTGGTAGAATACTGCCCCCATAGCGGGTTACCTTCCTTGGGGTACATCGACATGGCCATCGTCACTTGTCCATTGCTCATTTCTACCCC
Organism: Lewinellaceae bacterium; assembly: GCA_020636255.1. Taxonomy (GTDB): domain Bacteria; phylum Bacteroidota; class Bacteroidia; order Chitinophagales; family Saprospiraceae; genus JACJYE01. The sequence goes on along the minus strand of JACJYE010000001.1, from coordinate 626,911 downwards.
CATAGCATCCCAGATGAACTTGCGGGATGATGCGAAAGCGAAATCCCGAACGTTCTCAGCTTTAAAAACCCAGGTCTTTTTATCCCGGGATTTTTCCTTTTCGTTACCACGGGCTTCTTCTTCCGTCACGATCAGAACAGGGGTGGTTCGTTCTTTACGGGCCTTTGCCAGCCGCTCCTGTTGCTGGCGCGAGAGTACTTTATCCGGGTTTTGCAGCTGTCCTGTAGCCGCAACAAAGTGGTCGGCGGGCACCGTCACGGCTACTTCATAATCGCCGAAAGGCAAGGTAAATTCACCTCTGCCCAAAAATTGTTTATTCTGCCATCCATCCACGTCGTTGTATACGGCCATACGGGGAAAGAACTGTGCGATAGTATAGAGGTAGTTATCATCTTCTTCGAAGTATTCGTAACCCGACCGCCCACCGATCTTCATCCGGTCGTTGATATTGTACCACCATTTCACCTGAAAACTAAACTGGCTTCCCGGTGGAAGCGGGGCGGGCATTTCGACCCGCATCATTGTTTTTACAACCGTATGGGGCAACTCTTTACCAGCCATATCCCGAACGTACTCCAGCTTATATCCCCCATCAAAAGAAGGGCTGAGCTGCTGCAGTTCGCCAAGGCTCATCCGTCCTTCCATTTTACCGGGGCTTGTCTTATAGGTATCGGAATCTTTAGCCCTGACATTTTGGTCCAGCTGGACCCACAGGTACTCCAGGGCATCGGGAGAATTATTGTGATAAATAATCGTCTCCTGTCCAAAAATCCGCTGGTTATCATCATCCAGTTCAACCGTGATCTTGTAGTCAGCTTTCTGTTGCCAATACTCATGGCCCGGAGCTCCGGCTGCGGTGCGGTAGACGTTGGGTGTAGGCAACTCTTCGTACAATTGGGCGAATTTGTCCGCCGCTTTGGGAGCATCCTGCGCGGCCAGCCCACCTATACCTATCCACAGGCAAGCCAGCAGCAATAGTTGCTTTCTAAACATGGCATCCTTTTTATGGTGTTCAAAAAAACTAAGTTACAAAAAGATAAGCCTGGCTGGCAAAGAAAATCACACAGCTCAATAAGCAGAAGCCTAAGGTACACGAATGTTCCACGTGGAACATTCGACGCGCTTAATGCAAAGAATCAAGCAGCCACCGCTTTAAAGCCGGATAATCGTTGGGCATCAACACTGCTTCTTTTTCGCGTTCTGCCAACACGGCCAGCCGTTGTGGTATTTCTATTGCACAGCCTAGAATATCCTCCATGTCATCCAGGAATTTAGAAGGGTGGGCTGTTTCCAGAATCACACCTCTGGTATTGGAGTTCGATTGCTGGTACGTTTTAAGTGCCAGATAACCAACAGCGCCATGGGGGTCGATCACATAGCCGTATTTGTCGTACACCTCCACCACAGCTGCCCTGGTTTGGGTATCCGTAAATGCAAAACCACTAATAGCTTCATGCATATTGTTCCACGTGGAACCTTCGCCTGAACCTGCGAACAGATCCAGCATACGGGCAAAATTAGATGGATTTCCAACGTCCATAGCATTGCTAAGGGTACGGATGGAAGGGCGGGGGGAATACAAACCGGAGGACAGATAAGCAGGAACGACATCATTGATATTGGTTCCTGCAATGAAATGCGATACCGGTAGCCCCATTTGTTGTGCTAACAGGCCGGCTGTGAGGTTGCCGAAATTGCCGCTCGGCACACAGAATACGGTTTCCCGCCCGTCATCAGGTAGTTGTTTGTATGCCTCGAAATAATAAAAAGCCTGTGGAATAAGCCGGGCTATATTGATGGAATTCGCAGAGGAAAGCCGAATATACCGGGCCAGCTCCGGATCCAGAAAGGCTTGTTTTACCATATCCTGGCAGTCGTCAAAGGTGCCATCCACTTCTAATGCGGTGACGTTATGCCCCAGTGTCGTCAGCTGCTTTTCCTGTAGCATCGAAACTTTGCCGGAAGGGTAGAGGATGACTACGCGAATACCCGGCGCCTGGTAAAACCCGGACGCAACCGCACCGCCGGTGTCGCCAGAAGTAGCCACCAATATATACAGTTCCTGCGCTTCACCCTGGTTGAAATAGCTCATAAGCCGGGCCATGAACCGGGCTCCAAAATCCTTAAACGCCAGGGATGGGCCGTGAAAAAGTTCCAGCACATATTTATCATCATCCAGACGCACCACTGGCGCCGGAAAGTTAATGGATTCGGATACGATCTGCTGCAACCCTGCCTCCGGTATAACACCTTGCAAAAGGGTGCTCGAAACCGTAAAAGCAATATCCTGAAAGCTATGCTGTTTAAGGTTGGCCAAAAATCCGGAGGGGAGCCGGGGTATTTCCACCGGCATATACAGGCCATTATCTTCGGGCAAACCTTTGAGCACGGCTTCTTTCAGGCTCGCCAGCTTACCTTTGTTTTTCGTGCTATACAGCTTCATGGCGTTTATAATTTTATTGCTCCTTCCTGATTGATCGGTGAAATGAACAGGTCACTGGGAATACCGTTATCGGAAAACATGCGCTGCATGTGCGTTCCGGCTTCTTCGGCAATGCCGGCATTAGCGCACAGCGCAAATATGGACGGCCCGGCGCCGGAAATACTACACCCCAGTGCTCCTGCTTCCAGCGCAGCTTCTTTAACCTTGTAAAAATGGGGGATCAACCGGGCCCGCTGCGGTTCTATAAGAACGTCATTCAAAGAACGGCCGATCAGTTCGAGGTCTGAAGTATACATCCCAACAAGTAAGCCGGCCAGGTTGCCCGACTGCTCTATGTGCTGCTCGAGGGTAAGGGTTGAGCTCAGCACGTTTCGCGCATCTTTGGTCAATATCTCAACGTGAGGGTAAGCTACAGTCGCATGCAAACCCTGCGGAGTGTGCAAACGGTGCACATCCAATTCCCGGTTACTGCGTATCAGCACCATACCCCCAAGGAGTGAAGGGGCCACGTTGTCGGCATGGTAAGCCCCATCGGCAGCCTGCTCGCCCAATACGGCAAAAGGTAACAAGCCCCGCTTTTCCAAAGGCCTGCCCAAAAGCTCGTTCACGGCCACAACAGCAGCAGCAGCACTGGCGGCACTGGACCCCAGCCCACTCCCGAATGGCATCTTCTTGTGTATCTCCATTTCAATGCCACGCTCCCTTTCTCCCAAATGCTCCAACAAGCGCAATGCGGCGACACCGGCGGTATTTTTTCCCACCTCATAAGGCAGCTTTCCATTACACCCTGTGATCTTCGTGATGCGCAGGCCAGGCATGTCTGAGAACCGGGTAATGATCTCATCACCTGGCCGGTCCAGCGCAAAACCTAAAATATCGAAGCCCACAGCGACGTTGGCCACCGTTGCGGGGGCAAATACTTTAATTCCTGCATTCATCATTTTAGAAAGTTTCCGATCGTGATGATCTCAGCGAATACTCCGGCCGCGGTCACTTCCGCACCGGCGCCCGGGCCGCGCACGACCAGGGGGCAGTCCTTATACCGCTCCGTCGTAAAAATGATCATATTGTCGCTCCCACTCAAAGCGTAAAAGGGATGAGCCGGCCCCACCTGCTGCAGGCCTATACTCGCCTGGCCGTTTTCCAGACGGGCAACGAACCGCAGTACTTTCTCCTGGGCGATCGCATCGTCCAGGAGCTCATTGAAATAAGCATCGGCTTTGGCGAGTTCATCAAAAAAAACTTCTACGCTATCCGCCTGCCGGCAAGCCTCAGGCAGTAGGTTTTCTATTGTTACTTCTTTAGTTTCCAACGCAAGGCCCGTCTCCCGGGCCAGTATGACCAACTTACGCCGCACATCAACGCCATTCAGGTCGACCCTCGGGTCTGGTTCGGTATACCCCAACTCCCTGGCTTTGGCGACGATCGCGCTAAAGGAAGTACCCGGCTGGAACGAATTAAAGATATAGGAAAGCGACCCCGACAAAACCCCCTCGATCTTCAGTATCCGATCGCCACTATTGATCAGGTCGTTCAGGGTCGAGATCACCGGCAACCCGGCCCCGACGTTGGTCTCATACAAGAACTGCACGCCGCGCTTAGCGGAAATAGCCTTCAGCCGCTGGTATTGTAAATAGGCCGAAGAAGTAGCAATCTTATTGGGGGTCGAGATCGATATGCTGGAATCCAGGATCGATTCGTAATAATTGGAGATCTTCTCGCTGGCGGTATTATCAATGAAAATGGTATTGGAGAGGTTCATCTCCTTCATCTTTCCAATAAATATCGCAACGTCCATTTCTGAGCCGGATCCATCAAGCCGTTCTTGCCAATCAGCGAGGCCGATCCCGTTTTCATCGAGCAGCATCTTGCGGCTGTTCGCCAGGCCAACGATGCGTATCTCCAAACCGCGCTTCTCTTTCAGGAAGCGGCCCTGTTTGCGCACCTGGTTGATAAACGTACTGCCGATGAGCCCTACGCCGACCATAAAAAGATGGAGTTCTTTCGTATCGGATAAGAAGAACGCTTCGTGCAGAGCATTGAGCGCCTTGGCCTCATCAGCCCGGTTGATCACAACAGATATATTGAGCTCCGATGAGCCCTGAGCGATAGCGACCGCGTTGATACCGTTCTTGCCCAGTGCCTGGAACAAGCGGCCGGCAATCCCGGGTTGGTACCGCATGTTCTCTCCGATAATGGCAACGACCGAAAGGTCTTCCTCGATCTTCACCGGGTCGACGATGCCCATGCTGATCTCGTATTCAAACTCAGTTTCCACACGTCGCTTAGCTTTAACAGCCATGTTCGGCTGGATGGCGAAACTGATAGAATGCTCCGATGAGCCCTGGGTGATCAGGATGACGTTGATACCACCATCAGCCAGCGAGGAAAACAAACGGCCGGCAATGCCCGGCACGCCAAAGAGCCCGCTGCCCGAAAGGGTGAGCAGTGCTACGTTGCCGATGGAAGAGATCCCCTTTACCGCATGCGCATCGGGTTCTGCCTGATGCGAGATATATGTACCTTCAAAATTCGGATTAAAAGTATTTTTAATATAAAGAGGAATATTATGCGCCAGTGCTGGTTGGAGCGTAGGCGGGTAGATCACCTTAGCGCCAAAATGCGACATCTCCATGGCCTCTGCATAGGTCATGCTTGGGATCGTAAACGCCCGCTTGACTTTTCGGGGGTCTGCTGTCAGGACGCCGTCAACATCGGTCCATATCTCGATCACGCTCGCACTGAGGCCAGCGGCCAGCAAAGATGCCGTATAATCGGACCCGCCGCGGCCCAGCGTAGTGGTCAGCCCACCTTTTGTAGCTCCTACAAACCCTGTAACGATCTGAATTTCAGGATTTTGAGAATAATACTCTCTTATTTTTTCGTAGGTCTGGGTGAAATCCACTTTTGCAGAACCAAAAGACTTATCTGTTTTCACGACCTTCCGGGAATCGAGATAGGCTGCATTGATGCCCCCCTGGCGGAGTACATGGGAAATGAGGAAAGCGGAATTGCGCTCACCGAAGCTCAGCACGTAATCCATGGTGCGGGCAGAAGCTTCTCTGACGAGGAAAATACCATAAAGCAGATTTTTCAACACATCGTGGTTGCGTTGCAATTCCGGCAGGGCTGCTTTAAGGTATTCTCCTTCCAGCAGTTCCTCGGCGGCCTGCATGTGCCGTTGGCTGAAAGCCTCGAACCGGGCCTGATACGACTCGTCTCCTTTGGCCGCCAGGGCGCTCATTTCGATGAGGGCGTCTGTCACGCCTCCAAAAGCAGAGAAGACAACCGTAAATTTTTCCCCTCTGGTGTAATATCCTTTCAGGATGTCAACGATACCACGGATGCGCTCCGGTTTGGCTACGGAGGAGCCGCCAAATTTTAATACTTTCATGTTTCCCGAAATTTTTGTACAGGCTGGTCAGGGCTGATGCAGGGCTCTCTTGGCCGAAGGTGCAAAAGTAGGCTGGTTTTAGGAAATGTGGATATTTTCCGATATAATTTATATATGCTTATTCGCTGATAATGAAATGGAAAGGAGAAAAGCACGTGTTATTGCGCCCAGTACCCGAGCGCTTCTTCCTCTTTGGCCCGCATACGTGCCGATTCTTCCGGGGTTTTGTCCGGGTATCCGCAAAGGTGCAATACACCATGGATCATAACACGCCGAAGCTCCAGTTCGAAAGGGAGGCCAAGCGCCTGGGCATTTTCCCGCACCCGGTCGATGCTGATAAAAAGGTCTCCTTCAATGACGGGAGGTTCTGAATAAGGGAAGGTAATGATATCGGTATACGTGTCGTGGCCGAGGTATTCGAGGTTGATCTCGTAGAGGTACTCATCGCTGCAGAATATATAGGTGAGTTGCTGCAGCTGTTTGCCTTCACGTTCCAGGACGGCCTGTATCCAGTGTGCTACGGCCTCGGGGCTTGCCAGTTCGAAATTGATATCTTCAGCATGAAAGGAAATGGGCTGCTCGTCCTCTTCCCACCAACCGTTCTCGGGGCCCGTCATATCTTAAACTGCATCTCTACGGTACTACCGTTGTTGTGGAACTCTACGGCATCAGAAAGCTGGTGCATGAGAAAAACGCCGCGGCCGCCCAGCTTCATCAGGTTTTCCGGAGCGGTAGGGTCGGGGATACTGCATGGGTCAAAACCGCCCCCCTCATCAGAGACCCGTACGGCGAGACAATCCTTACGTCGACGAAATTGTATCTGTACCGTTTTGGAACGATCGTTACAATTACCGTGAATGATAGCGTTATTTACCGCTTCGGTAAGGCTGATAAGGATATTGCCATATACATCGGGGCTGAGTTGGTACTTTTCGACTACTTGCTCGACCAGCGATTCAACCAAGGCAATATTCCTGGGGTCTGAGGAAAGCTTTAGCATAATAGGCTTTGAACTCATTTTATTTCACCGAGTGTGAAATTTAAGAGAATTTGAAATAACATGCAAGTACCATTAAGGGTTGGGTGAATCGAGAGGCGGGCGGCAGCACTGGCATTCAATGCTGCCACCCATATCTTTACCTGCCGGCCGGGGCCGACTTCAACGACTTGAAGTATTCGTCGACGAGGGTTTTATAGTAAGGTTTCAGCGAGGGAGAAACTGCTTTATACATATCGATCTCCGCTTCCCGCTTTTTGATGTATTCTTCCAGGGAAGGCGGCAGGCGGCGCTCCTGCTGGTTTGCCTGTTCGGATTTTCGCTTCTGGTCGTATTCGCGTTCCCGCTCAGCCTGTTCGTGTTCCAGCAGGCGGGTCAGAATCTCCTGTTGCCGTTTAAGCATTTCATTGGTCAGGTGCTTATTGACCAGCTCCGTTTCGGTTTTGTCCATACCGTCGATCATGTCCTGCAGTTCTTTGCTGCCCTTGCCTTTTTCCTGTAGCTTCTTCTGCTTATCCTGCAGGGCTTTACGCAGGGCGGCCTGCCGGGCGGCCATTTCAGCGTACTCTTTGGAGGACGGCCCGCCCATGCCTTTTTCCATGCGTTCCTTCATGCGTTGCATCTGCTGGTTGAGGCCTTCCTGGCCCTGGCTGATCTTGTCCTGCGGCACTTTACCGCTCTGCCCCTGCCCACCAGGTTTGTTGCACATTTGGTTGCCGGCCATCATACCCGACATTTGCTGCTGCATCTGGTTCATCACTTCGCTCAACATAAGCGCCAGGTCATTGACGTTTTTCATGGCGCGCTGCTGATGTTCGGAAGCCTGGGGTTTCCGGCGTTCTTCCAGGTCTTCCAGGCCCGTTTTCATATTACCTTTGATCTCCGTCACTTTTTCCGTAACGTAGGATTCGATCTGATACACCCGCTTGCTGAGTGCCTGCAGGCTGTCTTCGATCAGGCGGAAATCATCTTTCAACTTAAACTGTTCCTGTACCAGCTCTACATAACGGGGTGTATTGATCTCCGTTTGGTTAAACTGGCCGACAAGGGCTTCCTGCCCGAAGGAAAGGCCAACCAGGTTCTCCAGCAATTGTCGCAGGGCCTTGATATCCTCCTCCATCTGCTCCATATCACCTGACTGCATCATCATAGACATGGCCTCGGCCATATCCTTCATTTTCTGTGAAGCTTTTTTCTGCGACTGCGACGCTTTGTTATTCTGTTGTTGTTGCAGCTGTTGCTGGCTATTATTGATATCCTGCTGAATGTCCTCCAGTTGTTCGTCTCTGTCGCCCAGTTCCTTGGGTTTTTCCAGTTCCTGGTTTTTCTCTTCAATTTTGTCCACCTTCTCTTTAATATCCTGGAACTTGTCGTCTATATCTTCCTGTTTCTTCTGAAGGTCTTCCTGCTTTTTCTCTCCATCCTTGGTATCCTGGCTCAGTTCTTCCTGCTCCTTGGCCAGTTCTTCGAGTTTATCGATCGCATCCTGCATTTCTTGTTCCAGCTCCAGCTGTTTGAACAGCTCCAGCATGCGGTCGAGTTCGTTTTCCAGTTCTTCATCCGACATTTCCATATCCTCCATCATCTCGAGCGCTTCGTCTTTTCCCAGTTCCTGGAGCAGCTCCTCGATCTTTTGCATCAGGTCGCGCATTTCCTCGCTCATGAGTTCATCCATGAGTTTTTGCAATTGCTCCTGTTTCTCCATTATTTTCTCATCCGTCTCCGAGAACTCCTGTTGATTCTTCAGGTTCTCCTCGTAGGCTTGCCTGGCCTCTTCGATCTGTTTCTGCAGTTCTTTCTGGCGGTCGAGCAGTTTTTCCAATTCTTTGCGCGATTGCCAGTCAACGTCTTTCTCCTGAAGGAGCTTTTCTCTCAGGCGCTTCATCTCTTCCTGGATCTTCCTGGACTCCTGCAGCGATTTTTTCAGGTTGTCCTTGATCTGTTCATCATTTTGCTCGGCCATAGCCTCGAATTCCTCTTTCGTCGGCATGGCATAGGCCATGAGGTTGGTGCGGGCCGACTTGCTGCCGTTGACGCCGTCGTTATCGAACACTTCGAAATAATACGTAACCTCATCGCCGGGGGCAAGCTGCAGCTCGTTCAGGTCGAAGGTATAATCGAACTGGGCCTGTTTCCCATCCGGTTTACTCATTTTCACCTGCTTCAATTCGCCCTGTTGCCCTCCGGCTTTTTTGATCCGGTAGTTAAAAGAAAGGCTCAGCAGGCCGTAGTCATCAGAAGCATCTCCTACGAAAAACAGCAGTTTGTTGTCGATGCTGTCCTGAAATTTTTCCGCTTTGATGTTCGGGTAAAGGTCAGGGATAACGGAAATGGTGTAACTGATAGAATCGGCATTGGGCAGGTCCTTATTGGAAATGAACAGTTTGTAACCTTCATCTTTCAGCGCTCTTTTCTTAAAGGTGAACAGCCCATCGGAAAAGCGGGTAGCTTCCTGTTCTTTATCCGCACCTGAAAAGCGCAGGCGAATGGCATCCGTATTGAGGGCGCTGAATACCCAGTCGATATCCGTCCCGACGGGCACGGCCAGGTCGCCGATGCTGGATAGTTCCTCATCTTTGCGCTGCGTATAGGCAGGGTAGTCAAGTTTGACATCAAACCCGAGGACGTTGGGTTTTTCCAGGACTTCCAGCGTGTACTTCCGGGATTCCACGCCGGAGGAGAACAAGCGAAAATCCACATCTTTTTGTACGTTGCTGAATCGGTAGGAAAAAAGGCCCGGGCCCTCCCTGTTAAGCCGATACTGATAGTTGTCTACCGAAATAAAAGCCTCATTAGGCAATATATCACCTTCCACTTTTACCACGAGCGGGTAGTCATCGAACTGGATGACGGAAAGATCGCCCTCCTGTACTACGAATGTAAAAGGCGCCGGCCGGGTGAAGTCCTTATTGTTGTGTAGTATACGGGCCGTACTGTCGGTGATGAGGTTGGCATTGACGAAGAGGATGATGAGCAGCAGCAGCAGCGGGGGAAGTGCATAGCGCAGGTATTTTTTATTCTTGCTCAGATCGATCGCATTCTTGAACGGCACCAGTTTTATCTCATCTGATTTCTGGTCGATACTGGCCAGGATGAGATCCCGGTTGGCCGTCGAATCCGCCTGGTTCTTCAGCTGCAGGACATTGAGCAGTTTGTCTTTGACATTGCCAAAGTGGCTGCCGATGATCTGGGCTGCCTGCTCATGGGAGATCACCTTGCCCAGCCTGAAGTAGTGCATCATAGGGGCCAGTACCCAAAAGCCCAGGGCCAGTAAGCTGGCCCCGACAAAGGAGAACAGCATAACCTTCCGGACACCGGTGCCAAAATAGAAGTAATGTTCCGCCAGGCTCATGGCCAGGAACAACACCAGCAGTAGCCCTACGCTGTATAAGGCGCCCCTGATCATCTGGTTGATATAGAATTTCCGGATAAACTGGTCGAGCTTCTCAACTAACAGCCGGTAATTATCGTACGTCGCCATAAATAATAGTTCGGGTTTGACTCACTTTTACACTACATACTAAAACTGGATTACCTCCCTAAAAGGTTGAGCCACCAGGCTTTTTAACAAAAGAAGAGGCTGCTCAAATTAGATAACATTAATTAAAATGTCAAGGGCGCCGTTATGGCCTGATGTCGGGCATCATCTGGTCGTAATACGACTGCAACTGAGCATTGGTTTCTTTTTTCCGGATCGTTTTGATCATCTCCATCAGGCTGGCTGCCATTTCCGGCTTTCCGTTCCCCTGCCCGTCGGAATAGGTTTTGCGCATTTCGTTCAGGGCGCGGGTCGCAGCATAACGGCGCCAGGATAACTGCGTATCGTCGAGCGCCAGGGCCTGCAGTTTCGAGGCCGCCGCTTTAGTTGCTTCCAGGCCGCTCATGGTGGCAAGCTGCTGGTAGCCATCGAGGAAATAGATGGCGGAAAAACCTTTTATATGCCCGGCATGCTTTTCGAAAAAGCTGAGGTACCGGGGGTTTTCGCTTTCCACATATATTTCTCCGATAGCGAGCAGGAGGCCATCTATTTCTTCTTCTTCCAGCAGGCTGGCGTATTCCAGCGCGGCCGGTTTGTCGAAAAGGCTCAGGTACTGAAGGGCAGAGCCGATGACAGCATAGGAGGAATCGTGCCCGATGGCCGCTTTGGCTTCCTCGGAAGCGGAGGCGTCATCCAGTTCCATAAGCTTTTCAAAAGCTCCGGTGCGAACCTGAGAATGCGGGTCGCCAGTGGCCATCTGGCGAAGTTGGGCTCTTACATTTTCCCCGGCGCTCTCATCTATAGTGGAAATGGCCAGGCCACGGATGGCCCAGAACGGGCCGGACAAGGCATCCTCCATCACTTTCCGGGCCTGTGGGCTGGAACTTCCCTGCAAGCGCTGCAGTGACTCATATCGGTCCAGGAATTTCGGGGCGTGGTAGAACTGGTAGATGAGCTGCGATTCCGTTTTATTGTCCTGCACTTCAGCCAACAGCATCCGCTTGGCATCGAAGGTAACCAACCGGGGTTCTTGCTTAGCATCGAAGGTAAAGGTTTGAACCCGCTCCCGTACGCGCACTTCTTTGCGCTCCGTTTTGCCATCCTCCAGATAGAGGTCGATAGCTACCGGCAATTCAAAAATGGCCGGCATCTGCGTGGGGTCCTGGGTTTGCTCTACCTTAACAGTAACCTGTTCCTTTGCAGCATCATATCCATAGGTTACATTCAATTCCGGGTGCCCTTCGCTGAAATACCACTGGTTGAAGAACCAATTCAGGTCTTCTCCCGAAACCGCTTCAAAGGCCAGGCGGAGATTGTGGGCCTCAACCGAGCTATAGGCGTTTTCAGTAAGATAGAGGTTGAGCCCGGCCCAGAATGCATCGTCGCCCAAATAACTGCGCAGCATGTGTAATATCGCTCCGCCTTTATTGTAGCTGTGGGAGTCGAACATATCCTCTTTATCTCCATAGCCGAAATCGATCAACGGGTGTATCCCCCCCCTGGCGGCGCTCAGATAACCGCTCCATTCGTTGAGCAGGTGATAATCGGCCTCATCGGCGCCATATTGGTGTTCAAACCACAGGTATTCGCTGTAGTTGGCAAAGCCTTCGTTCAGCGTGAGGTTGGCCCAGCTTTCACAGGTGACGAGGTCGCCGAACCAGTGGTGGAACATCTCGTGGGCAACGATCTGGTCGTTATTGTCGTCGATCAGTTCGCGGCGGTGCCTCTGCACGGGTTCCCCAAAAACGACGCAGGTCGTATTTTCCATCGCACCGGATACGTAATCCCGCACGACAACCTGTGCAAATTTGGGCCATGGGTATTTCACCTTCAGCTTATCGGAAAAGAAGGACAACATTTCTTTGGTATGGGCAAAAATAGCCGTAGCGTCTTTCTCGTACTCCGGTTCTACGTAATACCAAACGGGCTTGCCTTCCCAGTCTTCCTTTACGACGGCATATTTGCCGATAGCGAGCATGAAGAGGTAGGGCGCGTGGGGCTGGTCCATCTTCCAGTAGTCGGTCCGGGTCCCGTCGCCATTATTTGTCGAGGAAATCAGCAAGCCGTTGGAAAGCGTTTGCATGGACGAATCAACGGTGAGGTAAACCTCCTGGGTACAGCGCTCATTGGGGCTATCGATAGTCGGGAACCAGCGCGAGTTGTTTTCCGTTTCACCCTGGGTCCAGATCTGCCGGGGTTTATCGATATCTTCTCCCCGCGGGTTGATGAAGAACAGGCCCTTATCAGAAGTGATGGCAGCGCTGCCGCCCGACTCCGACGGCATAGCGGTATAGCTAATGTTCAGCGTGTATTTTTCTCCTTTACGGTATTGCCTGCCAAGCTGCACCACCACCTGTTCTCCGTCATAGGTATAATGCAGTGGCTGCTCGCTGCCTTCCATGCTTATCTTCTGGAATTCGAAGCCTTTAGCGTCGAGTACCGCTTTGTCAGAAGGATAGAAATACGGCGTCAGCGTAAGTGCCGCTATGCCAATCACCTGTTCCTTTTCCCAGTCGAAGCGGAGGTTGAGCCGGGTATGCAGCAGGTCGTTCTCCCTTTTCCTGCTGGGGTGGTATACCGGCAGGCTATAGTTTTCGGTTTCGGTACCTGCCTGGCGCTTATTTGCCGTTACCACCATAGTATCCAGCTGCCGGAATTCCATATCGGGGCCGGGCGCGACCACTACTTTCTGCTGGGTATTGCAGCCGAACAAAAAAGCAGCTGCCAGGAAAAGGGTTATTTTTTTCATAGAATAGCGTATCGGATGATATACATACTGAAGGAAACGCGTAAACCAAAACGCTGGTTTACAAGCAACTGTTATTAATACTTATGATGTGGCGGATAATGTAAAAAGAGAAAACACACCGATCGCACCTGCTTCGAGCATATATCCCGAGGAAGCGATTAGCATCCATCAATACCTTCCAACTGTATTTGCGGACACCTCCTGCAGGAAGTTTTCCAGGTAGCTGTTAAAGGATTTCGGATGTTCCATCATAGGAGCGTGGCCGCATTCGTCTATAAAAATGAGCTGAGAGTTCTCTATGAGTTCATGGAATTTTTCACCTACAAAAGCGGGAGTGATCTGGTCCTGTTTGCCCCAAACCAAAAGGGTAGGGGCTTTGATCTGATGGAGCTTATCTCCGAGGTTATGGCGCACGGCCGATTTGGCTGTAGCTACCACCCGGATGGCCTTATTGCGGTCGTTGACGATATCGAAGACCTCATCCACCAGCTCTTTACTGGCCACATCCGGTGAGTAAAAAGTATCCTGGGTCTTCTTTTTAATGAATTCATAGTCTCCCCGTTTGGGAAAACTGGTGCCCATAGCGCTTTCGAAAAGGCCGGAGCTGCCAGTCAAAATGATGGAAGCAATGCTTCCGGGCCGGGCCAGTGCATAGAGCAGCGCTATATGCCCGCCTAAAGAATTGCCCAGTACGTGCACCTTTTGATAGCCTTTGAATTCAACAAAATCAACAACGTAGTCGACCAGGCCGGTAACGGAAACTTTTCGGATCGGGAGTTCAAAAATAGGAAGGATGGGTACAACCACATTGTACTTTCCGGAGAAGTGCTGAATAATGCCTTCAAAGTTGCTCAAAGCGCCGAACAGCCCGTGAAGCAACACCAGGTTTTCTTCACTTCCGCCCGATTCAATATATTTAAACCTTCCTTCTTTTTTGATATCGTATTCCATCTACTTGAATATCAGTTTGTAATAGGGCCCATTTATTCATCCATTGGGCTAAAGTGCAAAAATAGTTTTTTTATCGCTATACTCCAATTCAACTCAGCCAGCCGGCAAACCCAAAGACATTCGGGCATGCCCCATAATAGAAACGTAATAACTTCAATGCAGGCAAGGCCAAATGCCGTTCGGAGGTAATTTATACCTAAAAAACAGAAGGTGTTCTAAAAAAATGCTATCTTTACATTAAGCCAAAGCTAAATTCCCTTAACCCTCACCCCGGTTTCGTTTTCAGCCACGCCACACTTGCCTCCAGGTTGAAAGGCATTCACAAACGATAATTTTGATATAGCGCAATCATTAGAATCTCATATTTATAAAATATTGTAACCTTTTTTTACCTTTGAGGGGGCCTAGCATAGGCTTATCGTTCACTATTGAAACGTTAAAACCAATAATAATTCACTAATCAAACTAAGAGAACATGCGTCTGATAGTAAAATTACTGATTCTTACTCTAGCTATCAGCTCATTCCAGGCTTGTGTTTCCAAAAAGAAATACGATGAGCTGTTAGCTGCCAAAGAAGCTACGGATCGAGCATTAGCTGAAACTCAAGCTCGGGTCAAAGCACTCGAGGAAGAGAAAATGGCACTCCAAAAAGAATTCGATGCTACCAAGGCAGAACTGAACGGCAAGATCTCCAGCCTGGAAGGCAGCATGAAAGCGATGGAAGGCCAGATGAAACAGGTCCAGGAAAAGCTTACGATGACGGAACAGGAGCTGGCAGCTCTGAGAGCCGAGATCGACGGCATTTTCAACGCCTATGCCGACAGTGGCCTGAAACTGGAAGACCGCGACGGCCGCCTGTATGTCGTTACGGATGAGAGCATTCAGTATTCCAGCGGCTCTGTTCGCCTCAGCCGTGCTGAAAAAGGTGCGCTGGAGAAACTCGCCATGACCCTCAAGAACAACCCGAAACTTCAACTGATGGTTGTCGGCCACGCTGACACTCAGAAGATGAAAGAAGGTGCTGCGTATCGCGACAACTGGGACCTCAGTGTTGCTCGCGCCAATGAGGTAGTCCGCTACCTGATCAAAAAAGGCGCAAGCCCGGAGCAACTGACGATCGCCGGCCGCGGTGATACTCAACCCGTAGGCGACAACAAAACGTCTGACGGCCGCAAGCAAAACCGCCGTTCTGTTGTCCAGCCTAACCCTGACCTGGGCGGGCTGATGAAGAAAAACTAATACGGCTGTTTTTCTCCCAAAAAAGCCGGGTGGTGAATGCCGCCCGGCTTTTTTTTATGCCCCTTACCGGCTGACGGCCACCGTTTTTCGATCATAAGTGAGCCCTGTAAAAATGCCGATCGCATTTGCCGTCCCTTCCAGGTTGGAAATGATCGGGCTGGGCTGAGCAAAAGGATTGCCGTTCGCACCGGTAGCGTCCACCAGGCTCTCCAGAAAATCGTGGTATGCCTTGTCAATGTGAAAAATGGTTGCGATCAGCGTATCTCCTTCCTCGTAGTTGAATCTCGTACCGTACACAATAGTGCCCTCCGCCAGACGGTCGTCTGTTGCAAAATCCTGGACGGGAATGCTATCCAGGCTGCCTTCGTGCAACATGCGCCGGTAATAGTCGGGCCGGGTGGTGTTGTCCGTAATGTAAGTGAGCAGGCGCGCCAGTGTATCGCCTTCCGCAAACTGCACTACTAAGCTATCAATAGGCACAACCGGTAAAAGCCGGGTGGCAGCATGAATGGACAACCCGTCTTTGGTCGCAATGGATAGTTCGAAAGGGTTTATCGTATCATAAGGGATATGGGCCGATGAGTAATAATTGTACACCTTCTGGGTGAGCGGATTGATGATGAGCCGGTTCTCCAACGGGATCTCCACCCCATTATAGATAATGGCCACTTTAGCACTATCCACCAGTATCTTTCCAAGAAAGTCTTCATTAAGCTGCGGGAAGGGCTCAAAATATGCCGCACTCCGGCTCAGGAGCAGGCTTATGGGCTGGCCCGGTTCCAGATAACACTCCACCACATAACGCGACTCGTACTCGGGTAGGGTGATATCGACTTCCCGTTCCAGGTTGCAAGCCGCCAGCTCCAGCAGGACGCCCGATATGATAATCAAGAATAATAGCCTTACCATGGGTCAGAATTTAAAGTTCCAGGTAAATGAAGGTAGAATGGGAAACAGAGACACCTGCTTGGCAGATATGCGAGTGGGTATCTGGATCTGGTTGCCATCTGTACCATCCACCGTTTCGTACTCGGGTTCCAGATATATAAAAAAGGTATTGCGCCTGTCGTAAGCATTGACGACGTTGAGCGAAAGGTCGCTTTCTCCCCATTTCGGGAAAAAATGCAACACAAGCCCAAGGTCGAGCCGATGATAAGGCGGCAGGCGATAATTGTTTCGGCCCTGGTAATCAGGAACAACCGCCTCGAAAGAAGCACCGTAAATATCCTGAAAAGTAAAACGCCCCGGCGCCAGCCAGCGCAGGTCGCCCGAGCCGTATACAAAGGTGGCCGTTACCGTCAGCCTCCTGCTGAGCTCGAAAAGGGTGACTACCGACAGGTCGTGCCGGCGGTCGTATATTGGAGAGAAAGCCCCGAAGCCTTCCGATTCCTGGGCAAACCGGCCATCGGGAGAGACGGGCTCAAAATCGCTCAGCCTGATCAGGGCAAGGGTATATCCGATCCAGCCCGACAGCCGCCCCTGTTTCTTTTCGATACTGAACTCCAGGCCGTAGGCCTCGCCCCGGCCTATGGCGAACTCCTCTTCGAGCCTGTCATTAACGAACAGCTGAGCGCCGTCTACGAACTGCAATTGCCTGTCGAGGCTTTTGTAATAGGTTTCCCATGTGAGCAGGTATTGCTCGCCCAGCAAATACGACACCCCAAGGGCCAGCTGATCCGACCGCTGTGGTTTTACCAGCCGGGTCGAAGGGTACCACAAATCGGTAGGCAGCGCAAGGCCAGCACTCGACACCAGGTGCAGATATTGGTACATACGGGCGTAACTCGCTTTCAGCACCCAGCGCTCTGTTAGTGTATAACGCGAGGCCAGGCGCGGCTCGAGGCCGGCATAAAACGCGGAGTCGTTCTGAAACCCGCTCAGGCGCAGGCCGGCATTGAGGCTGAAACGCTCGGAAAAGTCTATCTCATCAGAAATATACACCCCCAGCTCCAGGCCGGCAAAGTCCTGGCCGGCGGAGAAGCTAACCAGCCCGTCATCGCTGCCAGCTTTCAGCCGGCCGACCGTGAACTGATGGTAAGCCGCATTGGCGCCGAATCGTATCGTATGCTGGTTGTTGGGCTCGTAATAAAAATCGGACTTCAAACTGGCATCCCGGATATTGGAACCCACCCTAAAGGAAAAGCCGGTGATCCGGTTTGTGATGTTGTATTGGTAATCCGAATAGGTAAAGGAAGTATTGGCAAAAAGGCGGGGTGAAAAGGTGTGGTTCCACCGAGCTGTTCCCGTGGCATTACCCCAGTCAAAATTGAAATTAAAAAACGCATTGTCGAACCCGAATACATCACGGCCAAAATACCCGCTCAAAAAAAGGCGGTCTTTTTTGCCGAGCCCGACATTCAGCTTGGTATTCAGGTCGTAGAAGAAATAGTCCGGGATCTGGGTGTAATCTTCTTTATCCGCATTAGCGCGGTTGACGGCCCGGGTAAAGATATCCACATAAGTGCGCCGCCCCGACACGATAAAGGACGACTCCCCTTTTTGTATAGGCCCTTCCAACGTCAGGCGCGAAGCGATCAGGCCGATACCCCCGGAGCCCGAGAATTTCTGATTGTTGCCTTCTTTCAGTTTGACATCGATAACCGACGAAAGGCGGCCGCCATAAGGGGCCGGAAATCCTCCTTTATATATCTTCAGGTCTTTGACGGCATCGGTATTGAAGGTGCTGAAAAAACCGAAGAGGTGGTTGGGATTGTAAACAACGGCCTCATCCAGCACGATCAGGTTCTGGTCGCTGCTACCGCCGCGAACGAACAGGCCGGTGGTGCCTTCCGAGCCGGAGGGAATGCCGGGCTTCAACTGTATTGTCTTCAGAATATCGCTCTCCCCGAGCAGTACCGGCAATAGCTTAGCCTCTTTGGTGCTGACCGCTTCCACACTCATCTCTGTGGAGGACAGTTGCTCGCGGTAAGAATTGGCCTTCACGAGGACTTCCTGTAGCTGCACCCCGGTCGACAGCGCAGCCTGAATGGCCGTATCGCTCCGCAGGTAAAAGCGGTAATACTGCGGCTGATAGCCCACATAACTCACGACGGCCTCAACGGAATCGAGTGCAGGCAGAGCGATGGAAAAAAAGCCATATTCGTTGGAAAGCGTACCCACTCCCAATGCGGGTGCAACGACGGTGGCGCCAATGAGCGTTTCTCCATTGTCGCCGTCCACAACTTTTCCGCTCAGGATATATTGTTGCTGTGCCAGCCCCAGGCTCACAGAGCAGGCAAAGCCTAAAAAAAGGAGATATTTCATAGCAAAGGCAGAAAAAGTACATTCTTGAAACAGCAGAAGAGAAGCAGCTGTTGCAGGAACATTCTACCATTCGGGCAAAACCCGTGTTAATTCTCCTCTTCCTTAAGGATTTCGTCTTCGCCCTCTACTTCGAAAGGTTTTTCACGCTTAATGATGGTGTTCTCATGCATCTCCACATACCCCCTTCTGTTTCTGACGATATCCATGGCGAGAAAGAGGGCCTTGCGGAAAGAAGACGGGTCGGCCTCGTTTTTTCCTGCTATGTCGAAGGCCGTGCCATGGTCGGGAGACGTGCGGATGCCCGAAAGGCCGGCCGTGAAGTTCACGCCACTACCAAAAGACAAGGCCTTGAAGGGAACGAGCCCCTGGTCATGATACATGGCCAGAATGGCATCGAATTTGGAGAACTGGCCGGAGCCGAAGAACCCATCGGCGGGGAACGGGCCCATGACCAGCATACCTTTCTTTTTCAGTTCGACAACCGCCGGGCGGATGATCTTTTCCTCCTCGTCGCCAATGACGCCGCCGTCGCCGGCATGCGGGTTGAGGCCAAGCACGGCTATCGAAGGGCGTTCCAGCCCGAAGTCCACCTTAAGCGCTTCGTTCATGATCTGCAGTTTGCGCATGATCAGCTCTTTGGTCAGCTTGTCTGCGACCATCCGGAGTGGAAGGTGGTTGGTGGCCAGGCCGAGGCGTAGCTGGTCACTGATCATGAACATGAGGCTTTCGCTACCGCCCAGCTTTTCTTCCAGGTATTCCGTATGCCCGGGGTAGGGGAAGTTAGCCCCTTTCATGGCTTCCTTGCTGATAGGCGCCGTCACCAGGGCATCGATCAGGCCTTCTTTGAGGTCCATGGTTGCCGCTTCCAGAGAGAGATAGGCATACTGGCCCCCCTGGTCGGAAGGTTTCCCAAGAGTGATATTGACATTTTCCTGCCAGCAATTGACGATGTTGATCCGGTCGTCGTATATCTTGTCCGCACCACGGGTGCTGTGAAACTCGAATTCTTCGCCAACGATGTTCTTATGGTACGAAATTACTTTAGAGGAGCCGTATACGACCGGGGTGCATATTTCCGCGATGCGGGGGTTCGAAAGCGTCTTCAGGATGACTTCCAGCCCGATGCCATTGATATCCCCAATGCTGATCCCTATCTTGATTTTTTCCATTCCTTTGGTTGTCTTTGGATTGAAGAAAGCCCGGCCACAATGCCAGGAGGCTTTAATAAGCCTTGTTGTTTCTGTAAATATGCCAAAAAAGCCGGCATATTTGCTTCATTTTCAAATGAGCGTAAAAATAAAAAGTATATTTACCACCTCCACTCATGAAAGCAAAAAAATCCTTCGGACAGCATTTCCTCAACAGCGAGGCCCTCGCCGCACAGATAGCGGATAGCCTTACATTGGCTGGAACGGCCTACCAAAAAGTGCTGGAGGTAGGCCCGGGACGAGGAATGCTGACAAAATATCTCATGGATAAGGGCTACGAACTCATCGTAGTAGAAGCAGACCCCGACATGAGCCTGTACCTGCACAAACACTTTCCCGCCCTTAAGGGGCATATTGTCAGCGCTGACTTTCTGAAGGTATCCCTGCCCGAGCTCATGCAGGAAACACCCTTCGGCCTGATCGGCAACTTTCCCTACAATATCTCTTCCCAGATCCTTTTCAGGATGATCGAGAACCGGTTGTATATCCCGGAAATGGCCGGCATGTTCCAGAAAGAAGTGGCCGAGAGGGTTACGGCTGGGCCAGGCAGCAAGGCCTATGGCATAATCAGCGTACTGGTGCAGGCCTTTTACGAGGGTGAGTATCTGTTCACGGTAGATAAAAGCAAGTTCAGCCCGCCCCCAAAAGTACAGTCCGGCGTTATCCGCCTGACGCGCAAGGCGAAAACCGAGCTGCCCTGCGATGAAGCCCTTTTCTTCAAAGTGGTAAAACAGGCTTTCAGCCAGCGGCGGAAAATGTTGCGCAATACCATTAAAGTGCTGCTAAAAGACGAGGCCCTGCTGGCCGCTCCCTTCTTCAATCAAAGGCCGGAACAGCTTTCACTGGAAGAATTCATCCAGATCACCCATTGGATAGAAGAAAGGGCGGATACGCATTGAACTAAACAAGCCCTTGTGGCTTTGCAATTATAGCAAACCAAAAAAAAGGAACCATGAGTTTGGAAGTACGCATCAATCAGGACCTGAAAGAAGCCATGAAGGCGAAAGATGATGTCGCCCTGCGCGGCATTCGTGCGATCAAAGCAGCGATACTGCTGGAAAAGACCAGCGGCGCCAAACACGAGCTGAATGAAGAAACGGAAATGAAACTGCTGCAAAAACTGGTCAAACAACGCCGTGAATCGCTGGATATCTACGAAAAGAACGGCAGAGAAGACCTGGCCAAGACCGAGCGCGAAGAAATCGACATCATCGAACGCTATCTGCCGCAACAGCTCTCAGAGGCCGAGCTCCGGGCAGAAATACAAGCCGTCATCGCCGAAGCCGGCGCCACTTCCATGAAAGACATGGGCAGGGTGATGGGCGCCGCCAACAAAAAACTCGCGGGAAAAGCAGACGGCAGGGCCATTTCTACTATAGTAAAGGAGCTGTTGGGTAGCTAGGGGTTATCTCCTTTTTTTCTAATTTCGCCCGAAATAAAACCAAATCCTAGATAATGGAAAAGACTTTTCTGAAAAAGCTGGGGCTGAGAAAGCACAATGCAGGCACCAGTACCGGCCAGGATTCTACCAACTCCGGGAAATACATCAAATCTTTCTCTCCGGTAGATGGTGAATACATTGGAAGTGTAAGCAAAACCAGCCGGGAAGAATACGACGCGCTCATCGATAAAGCGGCTGCGGCGTTCAAAGTGTGGCGCGAGATCCCTGCTCCGAAACGAGGGGAGATCGTGAGGCAGTACGGCATGGAGCTTCGCAAATACAAAGGCCCCCTGGGCCGGCTGGTGTCCTACGAAATGGGTAAAAGCCTGCAGGAAGGCTGGGGTGAGGTACAGGAAATGATCGACATCTGCGATTTCGCCGTAGGCCTGTCGCGACAGCTGTACGGCCTAACCATCCAGTCGGAGCGCCCGTACCATCGCATGATGGAACAGTGGCACCCGCTGGGCATCGTGGGCGTCATTTCCGCCTTCAATTTCCCGGTGGCCGTTTGGTCGTGGAACGCCATGATCGCCCTGGTGTGCGGAGATACAGTGGTGTGGAAGGCCTCTGAAAAAGCCCCCCTTTGTTCGGTGGCCTGCCAGAACATTTTCCGCGAAGTGCTGGCTGACAACGACGTGCCTGAAGGTGTCGTCAGCATCATCAACGGCGACTACAAGGTAGGGGAATTCATGACCAGGGACCCTCGCGTAGCGCTGATCTCGGCCACCGGCAGCATCCGGATGGGTAAGATCGTCGGCGGCGTAGTAGCTTCCCGCCTTGGCCGGAGCATACTCGAACTGGGTGGCAACAACGCCATCATCGTCACCTCCAGCGCCGACCTGAAGCTGGTGCTGACGGGTGCGTTGTTCGGCGCCGTCGGCACGGCAGGCCAACGCTGCACCTCTACCCGCCGCCTTATCGTGCACGAGAGCGTTTATGATGAGGTAAAGCAGAAACTGGCAGGCGCCTACAAACAACTACGCATCGGCAACCCGCTGGATGAACGCAACCACGTCGGCCCGCTCATCGACCGCGATGCGGTGGACAAATACCTCAACGCCATCGAGGAAGTGAAAAAAGAGGGCGGTAAATTCCTGGTGGAAGGGGGCGTGCTGGAAGGCAAAGGTTACGAAAGCGGTTGTTACGTCAAACCCTGCATCGCCGAAGTGGAACACAACTACAAGATGGTACACGAGGAAACCTTCGCCCCTATCCTGTACCTGATCAAATACAGGGAGCTGGACGACGCCATCGCTTATCATAACGAGGTGCCCCAGGGGCTGTCATCTGCTATCATGACTACCAGTATGCGGGATGCTGAGCGCTTCGTATCGGTAGCGGGTTCTGATTGCGGCATTGCCAATGTGAACATCGGAACGAGCGGAGCGGAGATCGGCGGTGCTTTCGGCGGAGAGAAAGAAACGGGCGGCGGCCGCGAGAGCGGGTCGGATGCCTGGAAGGCCTATATGCGCCGGCAGACGAACACTATTAACTACAGTACAGAGATTCCGCTTGCGCAGGGTATAAAGTTCGATCTGTAAAATACCTGCAACCAGCTATCGGTAACATGGATCATCCCGAATTTTCATTGATACCAGGTAGATGCTCGATAACAGCCCGGGCCGGGCTGTTATCGATACTACGAAAATTCGGGATGGCTCATATTACTTAAGTTTATGGCATCGCCACCGCCGCTATTTTTCCCACAACTTCGCAGGGTATTTACCTTCCTTTACCAACTGCTGGAAAGCCTGCTCCACCATCTCCCGGTCTTCGCGGTAGGTGACCCCATACCATTTCTCATCATTGGGCAACACGCTGAGCCGCACGGCGCCTGATTGCACCAACTCGTTCACGGCGAAGGGAATGTAGAACTCCGATTTCGGGTTGTCCCGGTTTTGCTCTACAAAATCGATGAACTGCTGTCGCAGAGCATCAAAGATATTAGCGTGAAAACCCCAGAAATTCATGGAAACGATAGCACCGGAGTGCAGCGGATGCAGGCCACCATCTTCTTCATAAAAAATGCCGCCATCCTGCTGGCGTATCTTATGGCGTTCCACTACATCGGACAGGAAGCCGCGCGAATCGACTTCACATATTCCGCGGTTGACGAAGCCGGCTTCCGAAAGGGTATTACTCAGCTGGTAGCCGATCATGCTGTAGCGATCGGGCGCGCAGCCCTGTTCCAGAAAGCGGGCCATCGTTTCAAAGCCCGAGATGCCGTAATAGTCATCGGCATTGATGACCGCAAAGGGTGTTCTGACCACATCATGTGCAACCAATACCGCATGGCCTGTACCCCATGGCTTTTCCCGATGAGGCTGGCCGGCCACCCCATCGGGCAGGCTGTCGATCTCCTGGAAAGCGTATGCAGTATCGATCTTAGCTTCAAACTTGCGGCCGAATTTTTCGCGAAAAGGCGCTTCGATGTCTTTCCGGATCACAAAAACCACTTTGCCGAAACCGGCGCGGATAGCATCATAGATGGAGTACTCGATAATGGCCTCGCCGGCTGGCCCAACGCCATCCACTTGTTTCAGGCCGCCATAGCGGCTACCCATCCCGGCAGCGAGGATCAATAAGGTTGGTTTCATGGCCGTTTATTTTTTTCAGCCCGAAATTAGAAAAAAGGCTCAGGAGGAAAGCTTGTTTCCCATTTTTTTACTGGCTGCCCGCGCTACGAACTTCTCAACTTTTCGTTCAACGCGAAAGCGATGAAGGGCAATCCCGCCCAGCAATACAGCCCAGCCAGCCAGGAATATAACCGTACGCATAGCTTCCACCGGCTCGGTATACAACTTGTAAAAAGGCCGCACGAACAGCACTTCCAGGCTGATGATAAATGCCGATAACATGAACAGCAAAATGCTTCCTGCCTTGGCCGTGCCAACAAAAGAAGGTTCCTGTCGCCGCAGGCATTTTTTCAGGAACTGTACTGCATCGCGGTTCCTGGGTTCTATGCGCACCAGTTCTCTGAGTATGTACTCTGCCCGTTCGTATTCCATACGGTTGTAGAGGGAGGCGGCTTTCCGAAAAAGCAGTTTGTGAAAAATATCTTCACCCTGGTATCTGCCGATATTGTGATGAATGGCCATTTCGATAGCGACATCCACCATCAGCAGGTGTTTCTGGTAGGCGCCGACTTCAAAAAGAGCATTGACATAAGCGGCCAGCAACTCGAAACATTCCTCGTGATCGAGCTTTTGTATAAGTTCCTCCCGCTCTTCATAAAACCGAATGATACGGCGATAGTCTACCGGTTCGATCTCCTTGAAGTCGCGGTAGGCCCGGGAGTGGTAAGTGGAGGAAGAATAGGCCATACGTCAACACCTTTCTAATGCATACAATACGGGTTTGCTCGGGCTGGCATCAATTTCGAAACCAGCGATCTGCAGGTTTAACAAATATAAACCATCCTGGATAGAATTGTTCAGATAAACCAATTCCGTAATGGTACAATCCAGGCGCGGATTATCCGGATATTGCCAAAATGCGCGATGGGCCAGCAATTGCCCGCCATCTTCTTCCCGGTCGACAGAAGGCAGGTCGGTGAGCAGGTGGCGGGCCCCCTGCTGCACGAGAAAGCTAATGGCCTCGTGGTGGAAATAAGGCGGGTTGGAGCCGGAATAATTGGTGCGCAGTTTCAGTTCGTCATTGGGCAATGTCCGGATGATAACTGCGTCGGTAGGGCCAAGCCCTTCCAGCAGGCCGGCCAGTTGTTCGCGGAAAATGACACGGTCGCCCGTTTCGGCCTTCGTGGGGTACAGGCTGATCAGGCGCGCTATAAACGAAAATTGCTTCAGGCACTGGTTGATCGTGTAAGGTTCTTTAGCAATATGCCCCAGGCATTCCGTATGGGTGCCGTTGCCGTGGGGGTTGAACCGGACATTCAGAAAATTGACCGGGCCGCCAAGCGCTGTAGAGCCAACAAAACTCCCGGCAACCACCGGCTCGGCTTCCATAGGAGGCGCATAAAAACAATTGACGGTGTGCAGCCCTGCTTTCAAAGGTATCGAAATGTCGATCGGCACAGCAAGATTGGCCCGATAATGCTGGCCCCGGTGTGTCAGTTCGATCAGCATATACGCAACGGTTATTAATTCCGCGTGTCGATCCCCCAGGCGAGCTTGGATCTTATGGTATCCATAAACCTGACGTCGTTCAACTGCACCAGCCGCATGTTGAAATCGTTTTTGCGGACGGCAAGCTGATGCGATGCGGTAACGGTTTCGAAACGGGAATCCAGGGTACAGAGAAAATTTTCGGCCCGCCCTTCTATCTCAAAAGAGACCACCGAATCATCAGAGATAACGATGGGGCGAACATTGAGGTTGTGCGGCGCTACCGGCGTTATGACGAAATTGCCGGAATTGGGAAAAATGATGGGCCCGCCGCAACTCAGGGAATAACCGGTAGAGCCGGTAGGCGTAGCCACGATGATGCCGTCGGCCCAGTAGGAGTTGAGGTAGGCGCCGTTGATATAGGTGTGGAGGGTGATCATGGAAGAAGTATCCCGCTTCAGCAGGGTACAATCATTGAGGGCGAAGCGCAGCTCTCCGAAGATGGGGAGGTTGGACTCCAGATAGATCATTCTGCGCTCATCGATGAGGTACATACCCCGCACAAGGAGGTTTACAGCTTCGCTTATCCGCTTTTTTTCAATACTCGCCAGGAAACCCAGCCTGCCCAGGTTGATCCCCATGATAGGCACATTGCTGTCGCGAATGTGGGTAATGGCCGACAGTATGGTGCCGTCGCCGCCAAGTGTAATAAAGAAGTCGAATTTTTTTACCCGGAAATCGAGGTAGCCTTCAAACAGGCCGACATCGCGCCGGAAATCGACCTTGCCTTTGAGCTGTTCGAGGTAGGGGCCGTACACATAGGCATTGACTCCCTCCTTGTGCAAAGCGTCGAAGAGGTGTTGCACATGGGGAATGTCTTTGTCTTTGAGTACCTTGCTGTATACGACTACCTGCATAGAGAGCCTGCCGGTGGCTGGGGCAGTAGGTGGTTACGGTTATTAGTTGCCGGGTATCAGATGTTCATGTTCAGATGTAAAAATAAGCCATTTTCCAGTAAATCGTTGAAGCTGTATTCTATTTGTATGACTTTGTCGTAGTACAGCACGATATCCAGCCCAAGCCCTCCGCCCCAGAGCGGGCGGTTGTCAAGGGGGTTGCCCTCAACAGAGAATGGGTTGTTGGCATACCCCAGGTCGTTGTTGAGCGAAAGGTGCAGGCGGATGGGCATATTCCGGAAGGCCTGAATAGGCATGGCCTTCCCGAAATTGACATCGGCTCCCCAGAAGCGGAAGCGCAGGGCTGATTGCAGCATGCCCATATCCAGGCCGTCCATGATATAATACTCATAGCCGTGGAGGTACTGGACCCCGAAGCCTATGGCCCTGTTATCATTATAGGGTTGTTGATTGCGGATGACCGATAGCTTGCCATGGCCCTGCAGGCTGAGGCTCCAGCGCTGGCCGAAGGGCATAAAACGGCCATAGCCGGCATACAGCGTAAGGGCATTGCGGTCATTGAAAACCCCCAGGCCATCTTTTTCCACTGCTCCGTAAAAATAAGAGCCTTTCCAGGGGTAGGGCCTGACGTCCCTTTTGTCGTAGGTATAGCGATAGGCCAGCAGGAAGTAGCGTTGCAGGTTTCGGCCGTCGAGAAAGAAATCCGGGTTAAGCTCAGAAGACACGACGTTGGATATCCTGTTTTGCCGGTAGGCTGCTACAAAATCGTGGAAGGATTTTATGCGAGGCCTGAAGTTCAGCTCCAGGTCTGCCCGGAAACGCTGGTATAAGAAGGTATCATTATCGCGAAAGAATTTCTGCTTGTTGTTGAAAGTCGTATAGTTGATCTCCCGGTTTTGCAGGAAGGCAAGATCAACAGAGAAGCCCAGCGTTTGGGATCTATTGAAAAAAGGGACCCGGTATCCGAGCGCATATTTGCGCGTGTAGCCGTAATGGGCCGACATTTTGAGCCGGTCGCCATGGCCGGAGATGTTGAGGTGGGAAAAGTCCAGCCCGAAGTTCAGCCTGTTGAGCGACCGCCCTTGCTCGACCCACCAGACGTTGAAGTTGCGGTCGGCCAGCTCAAAGACAGGCACGGGGTAGATATACCAGGCCTCATCCACCTCCGTAAGCAAATGTATCCTGTTGGTCGAGGCTTTCCAGTTTTTGTAGTGAATGGAAGCGCAATTGAACAGGCCCGTGTTCATGATCAGCATTTCGCTGCGTTTCAGTCTTTCAGGTAGTTCCTCGAGAAGAACGGTGTCGCCAACAGCAAACAACATTTCCCTGAGGATGATGGCCTTTTTAGTCGTCCGGTTGCCTTTGACGGTGATGCTGTCTATGATGGCAAAATCCTGTTGGGCGGATAGGGGGCAGGGGATAGCGGAGGTGAGCAGCACAAAACAGGTGAGCAGAAAAAAGCAGCCCTTTGCCGTTTTCTCATCATAGCCCCTACTGATCATGTAATACAGAGGGTTTACCGCATGCTTCCGAAAAAATTCACCCATATCTTTACATAAACTTCCCCAAAAACCCACAGGCAGGCGCCGAGCCGGCGTCCACTTTTCTTCCAATCCCGGGTTATAGGAGGAAATAAAACAGAAAGGCTGCTATTCTTTTCAGGCAAGTTAAGGTTTTTCGCAGGAAGCCGGAAAAGTTATTCTGCAATCGGCCCTACAACACTTTGGCGGGGCGCTGGTAGCAGCGCTCATGTCAAACGTTGAGGTAAGACATCAGAGCATCAAAACGCTCCCGCAGGGAATCGACGTATTCCGTTTCATTGAAGCTAGCCTTCACGATGTATTTGAACCTGCCAAAGGTAGCGATGATCGATTGAAGGTTCTGCCTGTTGACCTTCAACGTCACTTCGATCAGGGAAGAGTCGACATTGGACGTGAGGAAGGAGCTCAATATCGTTGCGCCCTCCGACTCGACGATCCGGGCGATCTCTGCCATGGAGTAATCCCGCTTGTTGATTTCCAGGACTAGGATGCTGCCCGGTTCTGCGAAGGACGCCGTTTTGGCAAAAAGCATCATCAGGTCTTCCAGGGTGATCAGGCCGAGGTAGTTGTTTTCATTATCTACAACCGGGATGACGGTAAGGTTATGTTGTGCGAGTAAGCGGAGCACTTCGTAGATGTGGTCGCTGCCTTTGGCATAGGCATGGGCCAGAGAAAGTTTATAGGAACCGACGGCTTCCTCGACATCGTGGTTAAGTATGTCATCTTCGGAGATCAGGCCCAGGAATTGTTTGTCGTTGACGATCGGCAGATGTCGGATATAGAAGTCGTTCATCATTCCAAGGGCATCTTCGCCAGTATCGGAGGTACGCAGCGGCACGACGGTATCAGAGATCAGATTTTCAGCTGTCATCGCATTGAGTTTCTACAACATGAAACGAATGCAGGGCTACAGGTGTTGATGCTCATTTTGTTAAAATCTCCTTATTCCCCTGCTATTGTCTGATTTCTTACAAAGGGCAAACCCATCTTTTCGTACGGAAAAGCTAGCCCAAAAGTTTCTTTTTCTGCAAGGTAAACTCCTCCTCAGTCAGCAGGCCTTTTTCCCGCAGCTCTCCCAGCCGTCGCAATTGCTCAAGGAGGTCGGGTTGGCCTTCCAGGCTATCATCCTCAGCAGGTTGGCCGGGCTTTTCCGTTGCTTCCGGAGATGGCGGGGCAGAAGCTGCAGGCGCAGGAGAAAGGCGGAAGCCGTTTTTTTCGAACGCCTCGAACTGCTCCTGTATGCGCAGGTAGGCCAGCGCATCGTGGGTTTTGATCCGCTGAAAATCATTAAAGCCGTTGGCGACGGCCTGGTCGAGGTGATAGAAGGCCTTTTCCACGTTCTCGTTGAGCGAATGGGCGCAGGCCAGGTTAAAGTGAGTGGCCACGTCGTTCGGCTCTATATCGAGGGCCTTGTTAAAATCTTCAATAGCCCCGTTATAATCGTAGTCTTTGAATTTTTTCACCCCGCTGGCCTTAAAAGGGTTTTGCCGGGGCCGCTGGCGGCTTGGCGCCGGCTGTGCCGCCGGGCGCCGCTGTTCGTAGCGCCTTTCCTGGCGTTCTTCTCTTCGGTACTGGCGGCTCTCCCATCGTTCCCGCCGCTGGTAGTTGCGCCGGTCGAAATCCGTATCGCGCCGCTGCTCATTGGATAAGAGCTGCCGGTTGTATTTCCGGTCGAAGTTTCCCTTATCCATGGAAAAGAAAACGATGGCATCGATCACGCCGATGATCCACATGACGGGAAACCAGCAGAAGATCAGGTAAAAAACACCGAGGCCTGTTTGCCCCAGGTAAAAACGATGAACTCCAAAACCACCCAGAAACAAAGCCAGGATACCTGCTACATTCTTGTCCTTCATTACCATTGCTATGCGCCTGATGTTTAGCGGCCCTATGCAGGGCAATACAATATACTGATAAATGCGAAATATCTATACAATTTAGGGAATTGTCAAAATCCTCTATTGTTTAATCGATAATGCTGGTTCGTGTTAGGGCCAATGAGGCCAGATGGCCGTTAAACAGGAGCGCAGGAATTCAATTGGGCGTGAATATCTTACAGGATAGCACGGTAAAGTCGTCGGGGTAACCTTTCCCGCCTTTAAAGCCTTCGAGGCGAGCCATGAGGCTTCGGTTGAACTCGGTTGCCGACAGTTTATAGTTATTGCGGACGAAGGCATACAGCATTTCCTCGTTGAGGAATTCTCCCATTTCGTTCTGCAGGTCGGTAAGCCCGTCGGTAAAAGCCAGAATGATGGCCTCGCCGTCGACGGTGAGGCAACCGACTTCCACTTCCAGCAGGTCTTCGAAAGAACCGAGGATCGTACACCCTTTATTCAGCAGGTTGAGTTCGCCCTCATTGACCAGCACGGGTGGGTTGTGGCCGGCGTTGACGTAATGCAGGGTATTGCTTACAGTATCGTATTCTGCAATAAAGAAGGTAATGAAGCGCTCGCCCCGGGTAATGAGGTTAACGGACTTGTTGAGGTCGCGAATAAAGCAATCCAGCTCCGTCCGTTTGTTGATCAGGGTGTGAAAGTTGGCCTGAAAATTGGCCATCAGCAGGGCGGCGCCTACACCTTTGCCCGAGATATCGCCAACACAGAACACGATCTTGCCGTCGTCGAATTCGATAAAGTCAAAATAGTCTCCTCCTACGCCGAGGTGCGGCTTATAAATGCTGTCGAGTTCGTAGCAGGTTTTATTCGGCAGCTTCTTAGGGATGAGCATCTGTTGCATTTCGGCGGCCAGTTCCATTTCCCGCTTGAGGCGTTCCTGTTCCAGTTGCCGTTTGAACAGGCGTTTGTTCTCGATGGCCACCGCAATGATGTTGGTGATGGTAGTGATGAACTGCACTTTGTTATACATGTCCTCTTCTTCACCAAAGCCGCCGATAAAAACGTATGCAATAGGGTGGTCTTTATGCCGGACCGGAATGACGACATCGAATTCCCGGATCAGCGGGTGGCTGTCCTCCTCGACGTTATTGAGGCGGACATAGCGCTCGAAGTAGGGGCTGATGTCCAAAGCGATCAGATTGTCGGGAATACCTATGGAAGCTGCGCATGACCATTCGGCCTCTTCGCGCACATATAGCGCCATTTTTTTGACCCCGATCTCCCAGCTCAGGAAGGACTTATACATATTGAACAGGCCTTCAGCGGATACATTGTTATTGATCGCCTGGGTAATATTCAAAAGGCGGTTGATCTGAAGCTGCTTCAGATTCAACTCCCGTTCCAGCGCTTCGATGCTGGACAATCCTTTTTTTAATTCCGAGAAACCCGGCATTATCTATGATGGTTACGTTGAAGTAAAGATAAGAAAACCCTCAAAGGCGAAACAATCAAATAAAAGATTTAGCAAGCTATTAACACGAAAACGACATTTTGAGCTGCACCCTCCCCTTTATCGGGCCATAACTGCCCCTCATTTACTTGGCCACTCCATTTTGCAGCTCCATGGTATTGGCGTATTTTAGTGCTATATTGCGATATCGGGCAAGGCGCCTGCATGGCCGTCAAATACACTGGCGATGAAGTATGTTACTTACCATTTTAAGAAGGTTGCTTTCCTGTCGGAGGGCAAAGGGACTCCGGTCGTTCTGTTACATGGATTTTGTGAAGACAGCACCATCTGGGATGATTTTGCAGCGGCCCTGCTGGAAGAGCCTTTCCGCATCATTCGCATCGACCTGCCGGGCTTTGGCAAGTCGGAAGTGTTACCGGACGCTACGATCGAGCAGATGGCAGAAGCTGTTCAGGTGGTATTAAAATCACTGCGGTTAAAGCAGGTTATCCTTATCGGGCACTCCATGGGGGGGTATGTCAGCCTTGCTTTTGCCCGCCGTTTTCCCGGCATGCTCCTGGGCCTGGGCCTTTTTCATTCCCACCCATACCCCGATACGGCAGAAAAAAAGGAAGGCCGCCGGAAAAGCATAGCGTTCATCGGGCGGCAGGGGCACATCCTTTTCGTCAAACAGCTGATCCCGGCATTATTCACGCCAAAATTTGCCCGGAGCAACAGCTTCCTGCTGGAAAAGCTCATTTTCAGCGCTTCCAAATACAAGAGCACCGGCATTATGGCCGCATTGGAGGCCATGGCCAGCCGGCCAGACGAGTCTGGCACGCTGGCCGGTATTGAAGCACCGGCTTTATTCATCATAGGGGAGGAGGATTCGGCCATACCGCCGGCCCAAAGCCTGGAGCAGATCCACCTGCCGGCGGCGGCTTCCATCCACATACTCGGCCAGGTGGGCCATATGGGGATGTTTGAAGCGAAGCGCAAAACAGAGCAGGCTGTACGGGAGTTTGTGTTCTTTTGCTCGAACAAATCCCAAAGCTGATGATCCGGGATATTCTGCTGATGCTATTGGCACTGTTCCCTGGCCTGGTGATATGCTGGTATATATATCATCTGGATAAGTACGAAAAGGAGTCGCGCCTGCACCTGGCCCTCACTTTCCTCGCAGGCCTGTTGGCCACCATACCCGTAATGCGTATAGAACTTTGGGCTGCCAATGCCGGCTGGGACGACCCCAGGCACCTGGGCATTACGCTTTTTTCTTCCTTTATAGTAGTAGCGCTTACCGAGGAGCTGGCAAAATACCTGTTGTTGATGGCCTATCCTTACCCAAGGGCTTTTTTCAACGAGCCTATGGACGGCATCGTTTACGCCGTTATGATCAGCATGGGTTTCGCGACGCTGGAGAATATCCTTTATGCAGGGAAGTTCGGCCTGGGTACCACCATATTACGCGCCTTCACAGCGGTGCCGGCGCATGCCTCTTTTGCTATCATTATGGGATACTTCGTGGGGCAATCCAAATTCGCAGCTACCGCGCTTCAGAGCCGCCGGCTGCTGGCCCTGGGGCTCATCGTGCCCGTCGGCATACATGGTGTATACGACTTCTTCATTCTTCAGGAAGCTTACGAAGAGCTCATGATACTGGCCCTGGTTGTGCTGGGGGCCAGCATATACCTGGCCAGGCAGCTGATACTGGACCAGCAGGAGCGCTCGCCGTTTCGCGATAAATAAGCGCTTAATGCCCTTTCAGCTTCTGGTTGTTGGCGTGCCGCTCGGCATCGCGGGTTGTTTTCTTTTGCAGGTTTTTATGAAAGGCATCCGTCAGGTCGATGCCGGTTTGGTTGGCCAGGCAAATGAGCACGAAAAACACATCGGCCATTTCGTCGGCGAGCTGGGCGTGGGCATGCGCTTCATCGGTAGGCTGTTTGAAGGATTGTTCGCCATACAGCCGGGCGACAATCCGGGCCACTTCCCCCACTTCTTCCATGAGCAGGGCCATATTCGTCAGCTCGTTATAATAGCGGACACCGATGGTGTCGATCCAATGGCCGACCGTTAGCTGGGCTTCCTGTATAGTCATCATTCTCTGTTTTTGCTGTCGATAAGGATAGTGACCGGGCCGTCATTCAGCAGGCGCACTTTCATATCGGCGCCAAAGTCCCCCGTCTTCACCTGAAGGCCAGATCCCTCTTCTAGGCAGGTGATAAAAGCTTCGTACATAGGAATGGCAATATCGGGCCTTGCGGCGCGAATAAAGGAAGGGCGGTTGCCTTTTTTAGTACTGGCGTGCAGCGTAAACTGGCTAACCACCAACAATTCGCCGCCGATATCCTGCACAGACAGGTTCATCAGCCCGGCCTCGTCGTTAAAGATGCGCAGCTTGCTTATTTTGGCACACAGCCACTGGATATCTTCCAGCGTATCGGCTTCTTCTACACCCAGCAGGACAAGCAGGCCCCTGCCGATCCCGGCCCTTTCCTGCCCGTCAATGGTAACCGAAGCTTCGGAAACCCGTTGAATGACTACCCTCATGCTTTTTATTTACAAATATAGGCTAGTGTATTGGAAGGCAAAAAGTATTCAGGCCAAGGCCCTGAAGCTGCTGCAGCCGTCAAAACAAGCTCGTTTGCCCACCGACCCGGAGGTGGAGCCCGGGAGCGTCGTTCTTTACAGAGTTGACCATTTCGGAAACCTGATAGATATCCAGAATGCCATCAGGAGGCGTTTCCAGCATGGCCAGAACTTCGTCGACAGTGAGCTCGGAAAGCCAGCGCTCCTGCTGCTCCTTTTTGGGAAGGATCAACGGCATGCGGTTGTGCAGGGGCGCCACTTCCCTGTTGGGAGGACAGGTGATAATGGAGAACGTGCGCATGGCATAGTCTCCTTTATACCAGATATCCCAGATACCTGCCAGGAGCATCAGCTCTCCGTTTTTAAGCATTATCCGATAAGGAGCTTTTTTCCCACCTTCGTTGCGCCATTCATAGAAACTATCGGCAAGCACCAGGCATCTGCGGCGGCGAATGGGCACCCGAAAGGATGGTTTGGCTGCAATGCCCTCCATGCGTGCGTTGATAAGCTTACCGGCTCCCTTTTCATCTTTCGCCCAGTGTGGAATAAGCCCCCAGGCCAGGTACTCAAGGCGTTTTGGGTGCTCATTGGTGATCACATAGGCGTGCTGTGTAGGGGCTATATTATAGCTCAGGCGCAGGTTCTGGCCAATTTCGGCATCGCCGAGCTGTTCCCTGGCCTTTTCCGGAGTAGTGGCAAATGAAAACCTTCCGCACATCTGTTTCAAATTTATTGTTTATGGCCTTTCTCATCAGGGAAGGGCCAGATGCTTGTTATTCAGCAGGATGAAGAAAAACCAACAGCTATTAACAACTTTATTAGCACACAAAAATTTTGGCCGCCTGCTTTTTGATGAAACATAACTTTGGCGGCTTTCGTTTTTCGCTTTTCCACAGCCTTTCTCCAGCACCCACATAAAGATAAGAAAACCAGTAGTTTGGTAAAACCGCTTTTCCACAGCCAATGTGGGCCGGGGCCTTAATAAAGCCATCCCCGGCCCACATTGGCCAAGAATGGCAAAATGCCATATATAGCGTAATATAATAAGAGGCCATTGCTGGGGAAATACCGGCCTGTTTTATACAGGCCTAAAACAAAAAGAAGGGGTGTTGAGGAAAAAAAATACCAAGGCCTGCCGATATGAACATCTTGTGAGTAAGTTTGCAAAGCACCTGAAAAAGAGGCCCACGGGCCTGTTAAAAAGCTGTGAACAAAAAAAGGGCTGGCCTTAACATTGAATTAACCTAAAGCAGGTGAAAAAATTTCCCAACATATTAACAGCCCTAATGATGAGGGGGAGTTTTTTAAAATTTTAAAATAAATAATATTTAAGGCACTACGGGGCGGTTGATTTCCGGATGGACAAACGATTGGAAATAAATTTGTTTCTGAACAATATTGTTTAACAAATGGGGACTCAGCAAAAGAAGCAATACGCTACGGCCGTCAAAGTATGGTTGGGCGTCGGCCTGTTCATGATCTTCATGCAGGTTGTCATTGGTGGTGTAACCCGCCTGACGGGTTCAGGCCTGTCGATCACGAAGTGGGAGATCGTCACCGGGAGCATTCCGCCGCTCAATGCGCATGCCTGGGATGAAGCCTTTGCCTTGTACCGGGCCACGCCACAGTATGAGAAGATCAACCAGGACATGACGATCGGGGAATTTAAGTTCATTTATTTCTGGGAATATTTTCACCGCCTTTGGGCGCGCCTGATGGGCTTTGTTTTCATCATCCCGCTCGGCATTTTCCTTGCCCGTGGCATGGTAGACAAAGTATTGCTCAGGCGGCTCGGCGTCGTCTTTTTGCTGGCGGCCCTGGTGGCGTCTTTCGGCTGGGTCATGGTAGCCAGTGGGCTGGTCAACAGGCCCTGGGTGAATGCCTATAAGCTGACGATGCACCTTTCGCTGGCGCTGCTGCTGTACAGCTATCTGCTGTGGGTTACCTTTCGGGCCGTGCAGCCGGGAAAACAGGGTATTAACAACATACTCTTGAAAAGAGGGGCTTTGGCCATTGCATTAGTGGCAGCCGTGCAGATCATATTAGGGGGCATCATGTCGGGCATGAAAGCCGGCCTTTTTTTTCCGACCTGGCCTGATATGAACGGCGAGTGGGTGCCGTCGGTACTGCTCAAAGCTTCCAACTGGAATGTGGATAACTTTGTGGAATACGATGCACACCTCTTTATGCCAGCATTGATACAGCTGCTGCACCGGAGTATGGCATACTTGCTGGTAGCCCTTGTTTTATGGTTCTTTTACAAAAGTACCCGCCAGAAAGCTGCCCGTCCGCCGCGCCTGCCCCTATACCTGTTGGTAAGTATGTTGATAATTCAGGCCCTGCTGGGAATCTTCACACTAATTAATTGTGTTGGGGCCGTTCCGGTTGGGCTTGGCGTGATGCACCAGGCCGGGGCCATTTTGTTCCTGTCTGTCACCTTATACGTGAATTATCAATTTATTGGTGACAGAAACTAACAGTTGTGGAAAAGCTTGTGGAAAAGCTTGTTTCCCGACAAGCTGAGCCTGTCTGAATACGGCAGCTCTGCATATCTTCTTTTTCGCTATCTTACCCTTAAAAGCTTCGCCCATGCGCCCGTTGCTCTTTTTAGGCCTGCTTTCCCTGCTGGGCTGCCAAAGCCCGCACCCTGTTGCCGATACGATCTATTACGATGCCAGAATATGGACCGGCGACCCCGGCCAGCCCTGGGCCAGCGCCCTGGGGATATCGGATGGCCGTATTCTGTTCGTGGGAGACGATTACGAAGACTATGCCGGCCCGAAAACAGCGTGCACCAGCCTCCGGGGGCGCCTCGTCGTGCCGGGCTTTATCGACAACCATACGCATTTTCTGGATGGTGGTTTCGTGCTTGCGGGGGTAAACCTGCGCCCTGCTTCTACCCCCGGCGAATTTACCAGCATACTAGCCGGTTTTACAGCCGGCCTGCCCGATGATGGCCGCTGGGTCACAGGTGGCAACTGGGATCACGAAGCCTGGGGCGGGAGCTTACCCCACAGGTCGTGGATCGATAGCATATCGGGCGGGCATCCCGTTTTTGTTTCCCGCCTCGACGGGCACATGGCGCTTGCCAACAGCCTGGCCCTGCAGATGGCAAAGATCACGAAAGAAACGCCGGACCCTCCCGGGGGAACCATCGTCCGCGACCCGCTTACGGGTGAACCTACCGGTGTACTAAAAGACGAAGCCATGAGCCTGGTGTTCGGTATCATGCCGGAGTATAGCGAAGCGGAGCTCGACGAGGCGCTGCAACGCGCCGTAGCGCATGCTCTTGCCCATGGCCTCACCCAGGTACATGACGTGGGTAGCTTCGGCGGTTGGGCGGACCTGGCGACGTATCAGCGCGCCAGGGCGGGCAATGCCCTGCCTTTGCGCATTTACAGCTTCATCCCGCTGAGCAAATGGGCTGAACTCGCCAAATATGTCGGGGAAAACGGCAAGGGAGATGACTGGCTCCGTTGGGGGGCGCTCAAAGGTTTTGTCGATGGTTCGCTAGGGTCGACAACAGCCTGGTTTTATAAACCCTATGACGATGCCCCGGAAACGTCGGGGCTTGTGGTAACCGATACCAGCGATCTGAGGAAATGGATCCTGTCAGCAGATTCAGCAGGCCTGCACGTCGCTGTTCACGCCATCGGCGACCGGGCTAATGACTGGTTGCTGGATGTATACCAGGAGGCGGAGCAGCGAAATGGGCCCCGCAGCCGGCGCTTTCGCATTGAACATGCCCAGCACCTGACGCGGGAAGCCATTGGCAGGTTTGCCCAGCTCGGCGTGATCCCTTCGATGCAGCCTTATCATGCGATCGACGATGGCCGCTGGGCGGAGAAACGCATCGGGCCGGAGCGCATAAAAACCACCTACGCTTTCCGGTCTCTGCTGGATGCCGGCGCTTCTCTGTCCTTCGGTTCAGACTGGACTGTCGCGCCGCTCAACCCGCTGGAAGGGATCTATGCAGCCGTCACCCGCCGCACACTCGACGGCGCCAATCCCGATGGGTGGGTGCCGGCGGAGAAGATCAGCGTAGAAGAGGCCTTGCGTTGTTATACGGGAGCCAATGCGTACGCAGGTTTCCAGGAAGACAGGTTAGGCATGCTAAAAACCGGATACCTGGCTGATTTCGCTGTACTGTCGGAAAATATTTTTGAGATCCCCCCGCAGCGTATCAAAGAAGTAGAGGCCGTATTGACGGTGACGGGGGGAAAGGTTGCTTACCAAAAGTGATAAGGCCGGTTTGTGCCCGGCCCTTTTGAGTAGCTTTACAGGACAAAATACCAATGATATGATCAGCCGACGCCCACAACAAGAAAAAGAATATAACCCTTTTTACGACACTTATGTCAGTAAAGTAGGTGAAGGGAACATCCTCGACATTCTGGAGCAGGGCAAACACCGTACGCTCAACCTGCTTCGCACCATTCCCGAGCAGGCGGCAAACCATCGATATGCGCCCGGCAAATGGTCGATCAAGGAACTGGTGTTGCACCTCATCGATTCGGAGCGGATATTTGCCTATCGTGCCCTGCGCATCTCGCGAAATGACGATTCCCCTCTGCCTGGTTTTAGCCAGGATGATTACGTCCCTTATTCCGGTGCTGAAGCGCGTACTTTAGCCTCGCTCAGAGAAGAATACGAAGTAGTCCGGGACGCTACAATCCATCTTTTTCGCCATTTCAACGACGAGATGTGGCAACGTGTGGGTACGGCCAGCAACAGCCCTGTAAGCACACTGGCCCTGGCCTATATTATTGCCGGCCACGAAGCGCACCATATAGGTATCTTAAAGGAACGTTACCTTAAAAGATGAATCCAAGGAGGTTACTATGAGTAATAAAGGCCAGCCTGATGAAAGTCAG
Organism: Lewinellaceae bacterium; assembly: GCA_020636255.1. Lineage (GTDB taxonomy): Bacteria > Bacteroidota > Bacteroidia > Chitinophagales > Saprospiraceae > JACJYE01. The sequence continues at coordinate 588,476 of JACJYE010000001.1, read as the reverse complement.
CCAGTTTAATGACACTGCTCATTGTTTTACCATCGGGTTTCGCACAAATTGTGCACCTAAAGCATACTCCTGACATTGAAGGGGCCTCTTAACAGATACATTCGCGCTATGGCATCAAATGAAAGCATAACAGGGCAAGCTGTCTCAACGAACTGTTCGATCTGTACGGTCAAATCCTGTGCGGTCGCTCAGTTGGGAGAGATAGAACTGGTATTGCTGAATGATAACGTTGCCAGGGTGCGATTTGAAGCCGGCGACAAGTTATTCAAGGAAAAGGCATTGAATTCTCATGTGATCTACCTGCGTTCCGGTTTGGCAAAGCTTCACGTACAGGTTGCTGAGAGCCGGGATTTTATCCTTCGCCTGGTCTCTGCTCCTTCCTATCTTGGGCTGGCTACTATATTCGGGGATAATGTGAATCAGTATTCCGCCACGGCTTTGACGGAAGTTGAGGCCTGCTGCATTGATATCAACACCTTTAAGGAGTTGTTGCACAATAACGGGGTGTTCGCCGCTGAGATCATAGGCGACATCAGCCGTGTAGAGCTTCTGGACTTCAAGCGGTATGCCAGTTTGTCGACCCAATCTCTTGCCAGCCTGGTGGCAGGGGTACTCCTTTACTTTTCGAGAAAAATATTCCACAGCAGCCAGTACGACCTTCCCCTTACCCGTACCGAGATCGCTGAGCTCCTTGGCACTACGCGTGAAGGCGTTACCCGTATGATCAGTAACTTCAAGGCCGAAGGCCTGATCAATGTGCGCAGGAGCCATATTTCCATTATAAAACAGGAAGCCCTGAAGTCTATTGCGGATACAGGGCAGTAAGCTCATCAAGGAACCGGTTGCCTGATATTTGTTATTTTTGGAAAAAACAGGTAGCGCCATGCAAACAGCACTGATCACCGGCGCAAATAGAGGAATTGGCTTCGAGATTGCCCGGCAGCTTGGGCATCGGGGCTTCAGCGTTTTCCTGTCGGCAAGGAATGAAGGGCGACTGGAAGCCGCCCTGGAGCATCTGGCCAAGGAAGGTATTACCGCCGAGCCGTTGTTGATGGACGTCAGCGATAAGGCCAGCATTCTGGAGGCCGCCAAACAGTTTGGCCGCTACGGCATCGGGCTCGATGTGCTGGTCAACAACGCAGCGATACTACTCCGCAGCGACAATTCCCTCTCCCGGGGCCATGACGATGTTCTTGAACAGACGATCAACACCAATTGCTATGGGGCATTGCGTGTGAGTAAAGCCTTCCTCACATATTTTAACACGCCCGCCCGGATCGTCATGCTTTCCAGCGGTGGCGGGTCGATGACAGACCCCGTGGGTGGGTGGGCGCCTGCGTACTGCGTATCCAAAACGCTGGTAAACAGCATAACCCGGCAATTGGCCTACGAGTTGCACAGTCGGGGTATTGTCGTGAATGCCGTTTGCCCCGGTTGGGTGCGCACCGATATGGGCGGCGCCGGCGCCCGGCGCCCGGTGGAGAAAGGCGCTGAAACGCCGGTTTGGCTGGCCGCGGAGGCGCCGCTGAGCCTTAGCGGGAAGTTCTTCCGGGATAAAAAGGTGATCGATTGGTAACGAATAACCCCAAAGGCCTCCCAGTAACAGGTTGCGAGGCCGGTGATAAGCAGGCTAGGCGTTTTTTGGGCTAGCTGTTCTGCAGAAAACCGAAGTCGAAAAAGAGCGACTCTTCTGCGCCTTCACAGCGTTCCAGCAGTGCCTTTTGGGCCTGTTCCCACCCTTTGGGCTGGTTGTCCTTCAATTCCTTGTACATCTTGGCGGAAGCCTGATGCACCACTTCGATGGCTTTCAGCAATTGCGGGAAGCCCCAGAGGTTGGCGGCATTTTTCTGCACGTCCATGTCCGATACTTCCGTCATGATGCCCCAGCGCATTTCATCGTTATCAGGAGCCTGGATGCGGACGAGCGCGCCATTTTCGTATACTTTGTTGCTGCCGGCATCCATCAGGCTGGCCATGAAAGGCCAGTTGTCGGTTATTTCCCGTGGATTCATATCCAGAAGGAAATCGAGGGTGTCGCCCCAGCAGGCGACAGCCCAGGCGGTAGTGTCGCTTTTCGGGAGCAGGTAAGTGAAGAGGCTGCCTTCATGCCCCGGGAATTCCAGTTCGATGACTTTTTCGGAACGCGTGATGGCCAACGCATCATAATCGGTAGCCGTACCGGCTTGGAAGAATGATTTCATGTCGTTCGATTTGGTTGATTAACTAGCCGAGAAGCACGGCTTGGCGGATTTTCAGGAAGTGAGGCCATGCCCACTGGAAGAGCGGGCCGGTAGCTGGGTTAATGCTAAGCTTATTGAGGCAGTCGTTCAATGAGCTTTGTTACTGGGATCAGCTGATATTTATCAGCCTGGCGCCATACGGTTTTTAGCGGCTTTTGATAAACGCAAGAACCGCACTGTGAGCAACAGCGCGCTGGCGCTGAGCCCGGCTATGAAGCCCGTCCAGATGCCCGATATTTCCATGCCGGCGTGGAAGGCCAGCCAATAGCCGGTCGGGATGCCGATTGCCCAGTAAGCTACGCCTACGAAAACAGTGGGTATCCGCACATCCTGAATACCGCGCAGCAGGCCGACGCCAACGGCCTGTACCGAGTCGGATATCTGAAAAACAGCGGCCAGCAGGAGGAGCATGGCCGAGAAGGACAGCACCTCTGCCTCGTCGTTGAACAACAGCGGCAGGTGATGGCGCCCCACGATGAATAGCAAAGCGCAGAACAAGCCGTAGGCCACTGCCATAACCAGCGTCGTTTTGCCGATGCTCCGGGCGCCGGCCCAATCTCTTTTCCCATGAGCATAAGCTACCCGTATGCTGCCAGCCACGCTGATACCTAGTGACACCATGAAAGTAACCGACGCCAGGCCTAGTGCGATCTGGTGTGCTGCCTGCTGGGTGTAACCCAGCCATCCCGCCATGATGCCCGATACGGCAAAGGACCCGGCCTCCATGCCGTACTGCAGTGCCGAGGGGATGCCGATGCGCACGATATCGCGCAGGCGGCCCTTTTTTAACCGCAATTGTTCGTGCAAATGCCGTCGATAGGGCGAAAACCCTTTCGACCGGAAAATGAGCAAAGCGATGGCGGCCAGGATGGCAATTCTGGATATAAGCGTACCTATACCGGCGCCTTCCAGTTCCAGTCTGGGTGCGCCCAGCTTACCGAAGATGAACATGTAGTTGAGCAGGACATTAAGCGGGAGGGATGCCAGGGCGATATACATTGGTGCTTTCGTTTTTCCCAGGCCGTCGGCAAACTGCTTCATACCGATGAACAGCACCATAGGCACCATGCCCCAAGCCATCCAAACGAGATACTTTTTCGACAGTTCCGCCACGATCAGGTCCTGGCCCATGTGGTAAACGATGCCGACACCCAGGTGTATGGCGACAGCCAGCAGCAGGGTCGCGATGCCTACCACCCAAAGGCCGTTGTAGAGGATGCGCATGGGCTTGTCACTATCGCCTTCGCCCATGGCATTGGCTACCAGCGGAGAAATGGCCATTGTGAGCCCGATGCCCAGGATAAAGGGGACCGTAATGATATTGTTCACAAAGGAAGCTGCCGCCAGCTGGCTGCTGTGGATGGCGCCTACCATAGCACTGTCGATGACCCCCAGCATCATCTGTGTGAGGTTGCCCAGGATGATCGGCCATCCCAGGCGCAAGGTGTGCCGGACTTCGTTCCACATCAGGTTCGGTTTTGCACTTAAACAGCAATGCAAATAAGGGCGCTAATTTAGCACTTATCGGCTGTAGAAGTTGTATTTTCATATATCGGCAATTGGAAGCCCCGTTCAGAATATGAATCATGCCCTTTACTGGTTATGGCCTTTGTTGCTGTTGGGCAGCCCACTCACAGGCCAGGAGATCGTTGATGCCACCAGGCTATCAGGAACCATTGCCATCGATGGCGTATTGGATGAAAACGCATGGCTGGACGTAGTGCCGCTGCCCTACAAAATGCAGGTACCGTTATTCGGCGTAGAACCCTCTGAGCGGGCCGTTGTTCTTCTGGCCTATGATGATGAATACCTTTACCTCGGCGGCAAGCTTTATCTGAGCTCGGCTTCCTATCTGCGCCCCACTACTTATAAGCGCGATGCTATGGATGGCACGACGGACTACTTCGGGATTATCATCGACAGCTACCTGGACAAAGAAAACGCCGTGGCTTTTTTTACCACACCTACGGGCCTGCGCTGGGACGGCGTAGTGTGGAACGACGCCCTGACGGAGGCAAACATGAGCACCGACTGGAATACCTTCTGGGATGCGGCAACCACCTACACTGACGAAGGCTGGTTCGCGGAAATACGCATTCCATGGAGCAGCCTCCGGTTTCAGGACCGGGAAGGCGAGGCCGTCATGGGGATCATTACCTGGTGGTATATCGCTGCGAAAAATGAAGTGAGCATTTATCCGCTCATTCCGCTCAACTGGGGAGGAATGAGCGGGTGGAAACCATCGCAGGCCCAGGAATTCCGTTTCCGCGGGGTGCGGAGCAGTAAGCCTTTATACCTGGCGCCTTACATTCTGGGTGGGCTGGAACAGCGCTTTGAGCTGGATGAAACAGAAACCATGTACCTTAAAGACAAGGGCCCCGTACTCGAAGCTGGTTTGGACCTCAAGTACGGCATTACCAGTAACCTCACGCTGGATATCACCGCTAATACTGACTTCGCACAGGTAGAAGCTGATGATGAGCAGGTGAACCTCACCCGCTTCAGCCTTTTTTTCCCGGAAAAGCGGCTTTTCTTCCAGGAGCGGGCCAGTATTTTCGATTTCAGTTTCGACGGTTTCAACCGGCTGTTTTACAGCCGCACCATAGGCATCAACGAGGATGAAGGGCCGGTGCGCATCTATGGCGGCGCCCGCCTGGTAGGGCGTGCCGGTAAATATGACCTGGGCTTTCTCAATATGCAGACGGCGGCTTCCGAAGGCCTGGGCTCGGAGAACTTCGGCCTGCTGCGCCTGCGCAAGCAGGTTTGGAACCGGAATTCCTATGTTGGGGGTATTATTACCAACCGCATGGACTTCAAAGGCAGCTATAATACGGCCTACGGCCTGGACGGCATCATCCGGCTCATTGGTGATGATTACCTGACTGCCCGCTGGGCCCAGAGCTTTGAGGATGGCAAGGCCAATCAGTTGTTCTCTACCCAGCCGGCGCGGGCTTACCTCAACTGGGAGCGGCGCAGATATGATGGTTTTAGCTACAACCTGAGCTTTTCGCGGGCGGGCAGCGATTACAAGCCCGGAATAGGGTTCGAGCTGAGGGAAAACTACACCAGCCTGGAGCCGAAGATAGCCTACGGGTGGCTGATGGAAGAATCGTCAAAGCTACTGCGGGTGCAGGCTTTTCTGAAGGGGCTTGGGGTACAAAATAATGGCTCGAAACGCACGGAAACAGGCATTCTTTCGGCAGGCGGGCAGTTCGAAACCAAAAACGGGTGGGGCGGCCAGTGTGCCCTCACCATTGACCATGAATACGTAACGGACACCTTCGAGCTATCGGATGAAGTGCACATTCCCATCGGGGCCTATGATTTTTCCAACATTACAGGTTTTGCTTATTCTCCCTACAACAGCCTCGTGGGCTTTTATTCAGAGTTTACCGCCGGCAGGTTCTATGACGGCTATTTGTTTTCGGTGGGGTTGAACCCGCGGGTTAAGCTGTCTTCCCATTTTGAGCTGGACGGCTTCTACGGGTTCAACCACGCTGATTTTCAGGAGCGGGGCCAACGCCTGAATACCCACCTTGCGCGCCTCAAGGGGCTGTATATGCTCAATACCCGCTTCTCCGTCGCCGCCTTTTTGCAGTACAATAGCCTGGAATCCAACTACGCGGGCAACATCCGCCTTCGGTACAATCCCCGCGAGGGCAACGACCTCTATATCGTATACAACGACCTGCTGAATGGCGGCCGGGAGCGGGAGGTTCCGCATTTGCCGTTTTCCAGCGCCCGGGCAGTGGTGATGAAGTATACGTATACCTTCCGGTTGTAGTCCGCGGGCGTTGTCCGTGATATATAGCTATCTGCCTGTTGGGCGAGAGATGGAAACTCCGTTGAAATGGCATGCTGAGCGCTGAGCTACAGCCAATCCTCCAGCGGAATGGTGCCGTACATTTTTCCGGCTTTCGTCATTTTCAGCAGGTAGCTCAGCCGTCTCTGGGCTTCGTCCTGCCGGCGGGGGCCACATTCCTTGATCCAGCCTATTTTGAGGCGTTTATAAAAATGCGAGAACTGCTGGAAGTTATCCCAAACCAGGGGGTCTTCCTTCAGTTGTTGCGTTATCCATTCGGGGACTTCCAACGGGTCGTCGGGCGAGCCTACCTGGCTTTCGATGGGCGCCAGGCCGGCGGGAGTCATCAGGCCCATTTTCTGGAGTTTCCACACTCTTTGGCGGTTGAGCTCCGATAGGAAACTCTTCTTCCGGCGGGGGCTGATGCGCTGCACCCGGCTTTCTTCGTCGAGCTTTTTAACGACGCCATCGATCCAACCGAAACACAGGCATTCCTCTACGAGGTCGTCGTAGGGCAGGGAGGGTTTTCCACTAGCCTTTCTGAAAATGCGTACCCAGACTTCCGGTTTTTCCCGATGGTAGGCTTCCAGCCACTCGCGCCATTCCGGCCTGGTTTTTGGGTAGAATACTTCGGAGATCTCCATGATTATAGGCCTTTGCGGTTTTTGAAAAGGAGTGAGGTAATATAAGAACATCCTATGAACAAAGCCTGGCCTCCATTCGTACAATTAGTAGTGTTCAATAAATAAGTTGACTGTTTTTTGAGGATTCCTTAGTAGTGAAATGAATAACTTATGCTCGCCTTACCAGATTCCGCTTTATTCCGCACCCAGGCTTACCTCAACGGCAAGTGGGTGAATGCCGATAACCGCCAAACCTACCCCATCTACAACCCCGCCGATGGTGAACTCATCGCCGAAGTGCCGGATATGGGCGCCGCCGAAACCCGCCGCGCCATCGAAGCTGCGCGGGATGCCCTGCCAGGCTGGCGGGAAAGGGCCGCTGGCGAGCGTTCTGCCATCCTCCGGCGCTGGTACGAATTGCAGATGGCCAGCGTGGAAAGCCTGGGCCTGATCCTCACTACCGAACAAGGAAAGCCGCTGGCGGAAGCCAAAGGCGAGATCGCCTATGGCGCTTCTTTCGTCGAGTGGTTCGCCGAAGAGGCCAAACGCGCCTATGGCGACGTGATCCCCGGCCACGGCGCCGATAAGCGCATCGTCGTGATCAAACAGCCTATCGGCGTCGTAGCCGCCATTACGCCCTGGAACTTTCCCAACGCCATGATCACCCGCAAGGTGGCGCCGGCGCTGGCGGCCGGCTGCACTGTGGTGATCAAACCGGCGGAAGATACCCCGCTTTCCGCACTCGCCCTGGCCGAATTGGCGGAACGAGCAGGCTTCCCAGCCGGGGTTTTGAATATCGTCACCACCAGCGATCCCGCCGCCGTAGGTGGAGAGATGACGGCTAACCCCATCGTCCGGAAATTGTCCTTTACCGGCTCCACGGAGGTCGGCAAACTGCTGATGGAGCAATGCGCCGGTACCGTCAAGAAGATTTCACTGGAATTGGGCGGCAACGCCCCTTTCATCGTTTTCGACGATGCCGACATCGACGAAGCGGTGGCCGGCGCTATAGCCTCCAAATACCGCAATGCCGGCCAGACCTGCGTATGCGCCAACCGCCTGTACGCACAGGCCGGCATCTATGACGAATTTGTGGAAAAACTGGCCCGGGCCGTTGCACAGCAAAGGGTGGGCTCCGGATTGGAAGCGGGTGTAAGCATTGGCCCTCTCATCAACAAGGCGGCGCTCGAAAAGGTAGAATATCTGGTGGAGGACGCCGTGGAGAAAGGCGCCCGCGTGGTCACCGGCGGCGGCAAGCACGAGCTGGGCGGCACCTTCTACCAGCCAACCGTGCTCGCTGACGTCGATGAAAACATGAAGCTGACGAACGAGGAGATATTCGGCCCGGTGGCGCCGGTTTACCGCTTCAAAGACGAAGCGGAAGCCATTGCAGCCGCCAATGCCACGCAATACGGCCTGGCGTCCTATTTCTACGGCCGCGATGTGGGCCGGGTATGGCGGGTGGCCGAAGCGCTGGAATACGGCATGGTGGGCATCAACACCGGTATGGTCTCTACAGCCGTGGCTCCCTTTGGCGGGGTGAAGGAGAGCGGCATCGGGCGGGAAGGCTCGAAGTACGGGCTGGAGGAGTTTATGGAAGTGAAGTATTTGTGCTTTGGAGGGATATAGGCTGCCAGAGGGTAGAGGGGGGGCAGCGTTTCTTGATAACTGAACGGCGCAACCGGATCTTCTCCGGTTGCGCCGTTGTCGTACTATTTTCGGGGCCGGGTTATCCTTTCAGCAGGTTTTCGTAATCCCCTGATTTATTCAGCAGTGACTTAGCCTGTTGGATCTCGGCGTCATTGCGCAGGCCCATCTGGATCTTTCCTTTTTGATAGAAATAACGGCTGGCGATCTCCTTTTCGATCAGGTCGATGATAGCCGTCTTGTTCTGAACGAGCTCGTCCTTTTTGGTGGACTCGATGCTCGCTTCCAGCTGCCCGATCTGTGCTTCCAGGGCATAACCTTCCTCGGAGCTTTTCTTTTGTAGTTGTTTCAGCAGTTTTTCACTCTCCGTATCGTAGTCGAATTGTTTCTGGCCCAGGAAATCCAGGAAGCCGTCAAAATCGGTAAAGTGGAAACCCTCGATGGAGGCGATGCTGTCGTGGTGGAGGCAATACTCGGTGACGTAGTGGAAGATGAGGTCCTGTTCCAGCAGGCTCTTTACGACGGGCTCGCTGGAGAACTCGTCGACCATAATATCCGGCTTAACGCCGCCCCCGTCGAGCACGGTGCGCCCGTTATGCGTTTTGAAAGGCGTGCGCTTTTCGTCGGGGATATGCACCGGTTCGCCGTCTTTGTATTCAACGCTCTGGATACAGCGGCCGCTGGGAATATAATACTTGGCGGTCGTGAGCTTCAGTTTGGAGTTGTAGCCGATGTCGCGGGTGTTCTGTACCAGGCCTTTGCCATAGGAACGCTGGCCCATCAGCACGCCGCGGTCGTAATCCTGGATAACACCGCTGACGATCTCGGAAGCCGAAGCGGAATTCTTATTGATCAGCACAACGAGCGGGATGTCGGTATCGACGGCCTGGCCCATGGTGCTGAAGCTGCGGTCCCAATCTTTGACCTTGCCCTTCGTGGTCACCACCAACTCGCCGCGGGGGATAAACACGTTGGAGACGTTGACGGCCTCGTTGAGCAGCCCGCCGCCGTTGCCGCGCAGGTCAAAGATGACCCCTTTGAGAGCGGGATTCTGGCTTTTGAGGTCTTTAAGGGCGTTGGCTACGTTGGCCCCGGCATCGCGGGTAAAGGTCGTCAGGGCGATGTAACCGATGTCTTCGCCGACCATGCCGTAGAAGGGCACGTTGGGTACCTGCACTTCGGTACGCACCAGGGTGACCTTGAAATCGTCGGCGCGGCCCGGCCTGCGAATGTCCAGTTCAACAGTAGTGCCGGGGAAACCACGCAGGATATTGTTGATGGCATCGGGGTCCTTGTCGCCGGCATCCTGCCCGTCGACGGCGATGATCTGGTCGCCGGGCTTGAGGCCCGCCTTGTCGGCAGCCTGGCCTTCGTAGAGGTCAGTGATGGTTACGTAACGGCCCATCTTTTTACTGACGGCGCCGATACCGTTGTATTTTCCTTCCGTCATGAAGCGGTAGCCTTCGATCTCGGATTCGGAGATGTAGTTGGTGAAGGGGTCGAGCGATTCCATCATGGCGTCGATGCCGATGCGCATCAGATGCCCGGGGTCGACATCATCGACGTAGTAGGTGTTGATCTCTTTGTAGAGGTTGGAAAAGATCTCCAGGTTCTTGATGATCTCGAAATACTTGTTGTTGGGTGGGACGGTAACGGCCATGCCGACAAGCAGGACGGCAACGATGCCGAGGCCTTTCAGGATTCGCTTCATGAGCTCTTTAGTTTTTTATTTACTGTAAACGTTGGTTTGGGGGTGAAAAGATGAAAAAAAAGACTTTTTTTTAAAAAAAGGGCTGCATTGGGGCTGTTTTTTACAGCCAGGGGTTTGTTTGGCCGTTAATATTATGCCTGCCTGGCTACTTTAGCGTTTAAGAAAACGGATCATAAACCCGTTTTCTTGTACCGTGCGCTTATGAAAAGGCTAATGTATCGGTTCCTGGCTTTTTTCGTGGCATTTATAGCTGTGTTTCCTGCCTGCCCGGGCCAGGCCACTTTTCAGTGGGCGCCCCTTGATACAACGCCTGCCTTTGTAGAGCGCCATCTTTCTCCTCCTGCTGCCTTCGCCGATACGGCCGCTATCGCTGCTTATCTGCAAAAGGCCCTCAACGAGTTACATGCCGATGCTTTTCTTGAAGCCTCGGCCGATAGCCTGGTGTATCGGGATAGCAGCTGTACCGCCTACCTACACCTGGGCCCGCGCTACGAATGGCTGGAGCTGGGCCGCGGCGATGTGGAAGAAGCGCTGCTCAACGCAGCGGGTTTCCGCGAACGCCTTTACCACGGGCGGCCCTTTCGGTACGATCAGCTGCGAAAGCTTCAGGAGCGCCTGCTGGGGTACCTCGAGAATCACGGCTATCCCTTTGCCGCTGTCTGGCTGGACAGCATCGAAACCGCGGCCGGCCAGGCGCGGGCGCAACTAAAAGTAGCTCGCGGGCCGCTCATCTTGATGAAAGCGCTGGAAGTCGAAGGTGATGCCCGGGTTAGCCCCGTTTACCTGCGCAACTACCTGGGTATCCAGGAAGGAGCGCCCTACGATCAAAGCAAGGTGTTGCGCATTCGCAACCGTATCCGGGAGCTGCCGTTCCTGCAGCTCAGCCAGGATCCTCTGGTTGACTTCCTGGGCGGGCAGGCTACCGTTCGTTTGTTACTGGACAAAAAGCGTGCCAGCCGCTTCGATTTCGTTATCGGCGTGCTGCCACAAAGCGCAGCGGGCAGGCAGGAAAACAACCGCAGCCTGCTGGTAACGGGCACTTTTAACGGCGAGCTACAGAACCAGTTCGGCCTGGGTGAGCGCATCTATGCCGAATTCGAGCAGTTACGCCCGCAGACGCAGCAGCTGGAGTTGCAATTCAACTACCCTTATGTGCTGGGGCTGCCCTTTGGCGCCGGAATGAGCTTCGCCCTCTACAAGCGCGATACCACCTACCTCGACCTGGAATCCGATATCGGCATCCAATACCTCTTCGAAGGCGGCAACTACCTCAAAGCCTTCTGGAACAACCGCTCCTCCACCCTGCTAACCGTCAACGAAAAATTGCTGATGCAACAAGGGCAACTGCCCCCAAACCTCGACGTCAGCAATGCCTATTTTGGCCTGGAGTACGCCCGGCAGCGGCTCGACTACCGCTACAACCCCCGCAAGGGCTGGGCGGCATTCCTGCGCAGCGCTGCCGGCCTCAAACGCATCGGGCGCAACAACCGCATCGTCGAGCTGGGTTATGGCGAGCTGTACGACAGCCTGGCGTTGCGCAGTTTCCAGTATAAGCTCAGCGCCCGCCTGGATGGGTACCTGCCGGCCTTCAGCCGCAGTACTGTCAAGGGCAGCATACAAGGCGCCGCTATCATCGCGCAGGAACCGGTGTATTTCAACGAGCAGTTCCGCCTGGGCGGCAACCACCTGTTGCGCGGTTTCGACGAGGAATCCGTCTTTGCCACCACCTATGCCCTGGCCACTTTCGAATACCGCCTGCTGATAGGCCAGAATTCTTACCTATACACTTTCCTGGACTATGCCTATCTGGAAGATAAAACCAACGTCAAAGATATCACGGATCGCCCCTATGGTTTCGGCGCCGGCATCACTTTCGAAACGGGTGTCGGCCTGTTCGGCCTGAGCCTGGCCTATGGCAAACGGCTGGACAACCCAATCGACTTCAGCGCGCCGAAAGTGCACTTCGGTTATGTGAGCTTGTTTAACTGAGGATGGCCGCGAAAGCGGATATAACAATATTCAAAAGATTCCTACATTTACGCATTCGGCTTAGAGCTTGTTTTTAGGCTTGATTTGTTAGTGAAAAAGCCTTGTCACAGAATCGAATATTTATGAAAACGACAATCCGTACGGTCGACGAATACATGCAGGGCTTTCCCGCAGAAACCCAGGAGCTTATGCAGCAGGTGCGCAAAACGATCCGTGAAGCGGTGCCGGAGGCGGAAGAAAGCATAAGCTACGGCATGCCGGCGTACAAACTGAACGGAAAGCCGCTGGTTTATTTTGCCGGTTATAAGAACCACATCGGTTTTTACGCCACGCCTACCGGGCATGAAGCATTTGCAGCTGAGCTTTCATCCTACAAACAGGGCAAAGGATCCGTGCAATTTCCCATCGATGAACCGATGCCCTTAGGCCTGATCGAGCGGATCAGCAGGTTCAGGGCCCATGAGAACCTTTTAAAAAGGAAATAAAGCGAGCTGAAACGAAAAAAGCAAGCATGAAACACCCGATCACGCTCTTTCTCCTCCTTACTTTTTCAATACTTGCAGCTCATGCCCAAACAGGTATGAACATCCCTGCCGAACCACTTACTATCGGAGAGGTGCGGGTGCTACGGTCAGAGATACTTCATGAAGAACGGATACTGAACATCTACCTGCCTTACGGTTACGACAAGGAAAAGGCCTATCCGGTAATATACCTGCTAGACGGCTCCATCGATGAGGATTTTGTACACATCACCGGGCTGGCCCAGTTTTTCAGGTTGCAGTTCAATATGCCTGATTTCATAATCGTCGGCATCGCCAATGTGGATAGAAAGCGGGATTTTACTTTCCATACGGACATAAAGGAGTTGCAGGAACACTACCCTACGACCGGCCATTCGGAAGCGTTTATCCGCTTTCTGGAGCTGGAATTGCAGCCTTATATCCAATCGGTGTACAAAACGCAAGAAACGAGGTACCTCATAGGGCAATCGCTGGGAGGGCTTCTGGCCACTGAAATACTGCTGAAAAAACCCGAGCTGTTTTCCCATTATCTTATCGTGAGCCCCAGCCTTTGGTGGGATAACGAAAGCCTGCTCGATCAGGCCCGGCCCCTTATCGGGCAACAGGCCGCCTTGAATAAGTACGTCTACATTTCCGTCGGCAAACAGGAAGACAAGATCATGCAAAGGGAAGCGAAGCAACTGGCCGGTATATTGAAAGGTGCGCAAAAGCCGGGCCTGACAGTCGTGTTTTTGCCCTTGGCGAAAGAGAACCACGCCACTATTCTGCACCAGAGCATCAATGAAGCGTTTAAAGGGCTGTTCCCGTACAAAGAATAAGGCATTGTTGCGGGCCGATACTATTTTCCACTTTAGCCTGGGTTTTTAAAACCGAACGAGCGACCTTTGCGGGGTATCCAAATCCCTAGACACGATGATCCTCTTTTTTGGAAGCCCGGCCGATGTCGTTTTCGCCGTTCAACTCGATTCGCCGCTCGCCGAAGCGGATTCCGCTAAATTGTCCTGGCTGTTTGGCGGCCGGCCGCTGCTGGCAGCTGAGCAAGTGCAAGGCCTGTATGTAGGGCCCCGTGCGGCCATGGTTACTCCCTGGAGCACCAATGCCGTGGAGATCACCCAGAACATGGGCATTACGGGCATCCGCCGCATCGAGCAGTTTCAGCCCATGGAAGCCGCAGGCGGCCATTACGACCCCATGTTGGCCCAGCAATACCGCGAACTTCATCAGGATATCTTTACCATCCATATCGAGCCGGAACCCGTCCGGCAAGTGGAAAACATAACGGCATACAACCAGGAGGAAGGCCTGGCCCTGAGCGAAGAGGAGATCGACTACCTCGAACAGCTTTCACAGCGGATGGGGCGAAAGCTCACCGACTCGGAAGTGTTCGGTTTTTCTCAGATCAACAGCGAACACTGCCGGCACAAAATATTTAACGGCACCTTCGTTATCGACGGGCAGGAGCAGCGTGGCTCCCTCTTCTCGATGATCAAAAAAACGTCGAACGAAAACCCCAACTTCATCGTTTCGGCCTACAAAGACAACGTCGCTTTCCTTAAAGGCCCAAGGGTAAACCAGTTTGCGCCCGATGCCGCTGACCGCCCCGGCCATTATCGGAAAACGGCGTTCGACTCCGTTGTTTCCCTGAAGGCGGAGACCCACAACTTCCCGACAACCGTCGAGCCCTTCAACGGCGCCGCGACCGGTTCGGGTGGCGAGATCCGCGACCGGATGGCCGGCGGGAAAGGCTCGATACCGCTGGCTGGAACAGCAGTGTACATGACGGCCTACTCCCGCCTGCAAGATACCCGCCCATGGGAACAGGCGATGCCCGAGCGCCCCTGGCTGTACCAGACGCCTATGGACATCCTCATCAAGGCATCCAACGGCGCTTCTGACTTCGGCAATAAATTCGGCCAACCGCTGATCGCCGGCTCTCTGCTTACTTTCGAACATGCCGAACACGGCCGCAAACTGGGCTTCGACAAAGTGATCATGCTGGCCGGCGGGGTGGGCTACGGCAAGGCAGCCCAGGCCCTTAAGGAAGAGCCCCGCACCGGCGATAAGATCGTGCTGCTGGGCGGCGACAATTACCGCATCGGCATGGGCGGCGCTGCTGTTTCTTCGGCCGATACAGGCGAATACCACTCGGGTATTGAACTCAACGCCGTACAGCGCTCCAACCCGGAAATGCAAAAGCGCGTGGCCAACACCATCCGGGGCATGGTGGAAAGCGAGGAGAACCCCATCGTAGCGATCCACGACCACGGAGCAGGCGGCCACCTCAACTGCTTTTCTGAACTGGTGGAGGCTACCGGCGGCAGAATAGATCTGGGCCAGCTGCCCATCGGCGACCCTACCCTGTCCATGAAGGAGATCATCGGCAATGAATCGCAGGAGCGCATGGGGCTCGTCATCGCCCCGGAAAAAACAGAGCTGCTGAAAAAGATCGCCGAACGCGAACGCGCCCCCATGTATGTGGTCGGCGAGGTGACGGGCGACGGCCGGTTCGTATTTGAATCCGGCAATGGCGCCAAACCCATGGACCTGGACCTGGCCGATATGTTCGGCAGCTCGCCGAAAACGATCATGGCCGACACAGCACTGAAAAGAGTTTATGAAGATGTGGGGTATGCGCCTGACCTGCTACACTACTACCTGGACCAGGTGCTGAAACTGGAAGCTGTCGCCTGCAAAGACTGGCTGACCAATAAAGTAGACCGTTGCGTAGGCGGCCTGGTGGCCAAGCAGCAATGTACCGGCCCGCTGCAGTTGCCGCTCAATAATTGCGGGGTGATGGCCCTGGGTTTCGATACGGATTACGGTATCGCTACCTCTATCGGGCATGCCCCCGTGAGCGCTCTGATCGACCCTGCTGCCGGTTCGCGCAATGCCGTGGCCGAAGCACTGGCCAACCTGATCTGGGCGCCTCTGGAAGAAGGTATACGCTCCGTATCGTTTTCCGCCAACTGGATGTGGCCCTGCCGCAATGAAGGCGAAGACGCCCGCCTGTACCAGGCCGTAAAGGCAACATCCGATTTCTGCATCGCTCTGGGGGCCAATATTCCTACAGGAAAAGACAGCCTGTCGATGAAGCAGAAATACCCTGACGACGAAGTCCTGGCGCCCGGTACGGTTATTATTTCTTCCGTAGCGGTATGCGATAATATCCGTGGGATAGTAGAGCCCGTACTGCAAAAAAGCGGCGGCCCGATCTATTATGTGAACTTGTCGATGGATGCCTATAAGCTGGGTGGCTCGTCTTTTGCCCAGGTGTGCAACAAAGTAGGAGCGGAGACGCCTGACATCCGGGAGGCCGGCAAATTTGCAGTGGCTTTCGACGCAATGCAGCAACTGGTCAAAGCTGGTGTAGTGGTTGCCGGCCATGACGTGTCGGCCGGAGGCCTGATCACAACCCTGCTGGAAATGTGTTTTGCCGATAAAGAGCTGGGGGCTGAGATCAACCTGAGCGGCTTGGGCGAAGCAGATACCCTGAAACTGTTGTTCGCAGAGAACTGTGGGCTCGTTTTCCAGGTAAAAGACGATTCCGCTGCCGAGGCGCTGGTGGAATTCCCCATTACCTGTCATGCTATCGGGCGGGCGCGGCCAGGCAATGTATTAACCATTCGGAACGGTTCGGAAAGCCACGATTTCGATATCGCCGGGCTGCGCGATACCTGGTATGAGGCCTCGTGGTTGCTCGACCGCAAACAAACGGCGGGGCAGAAGGCTGATGAACGCTACCGCAACTACAAAGACCAGCCGTTGTACTACACCTTCCCAGAAGGGTTTTTGGGAAAAATGCCGCAAATTTCCCCATCGCCGAAGCGCCCGAAGGCGGCTATTCTCAGGGAGAAAGGCAGCAATTCGGAGCGGGAGCTGGCTCACGCCATGTATCTGGCTGGCTTCGAGGTGCGCGATGTGCACATGACCGACCTGATGACGGGCCGGGAAACACTGGAAGACATCCGTTTCCTGGGCGCCGTCGGCGGTTTCTCCAATTCCGATGTGCTGGGCTCCGCCAAGGGGTGGGCCGGTGCATTCCTCTACAACGAAAAGGCGCGGGCTGCTCTGGAAAAATTCTTCTCCAGGCCCGATGTGCTTTCCGTCGGTATCTGCAACGGTTGCCAGTTGTTCATCGAGCTGGGGCTTATCAACCCTGGCCATTCCCAAAAGCCCAAAATGGGCTTCAACGATTCCCATAAACACGAAAGCATCTTCACATCGGTTAAGGTCGCAGACAACAATTCGGTGATGCTGTCAGGCCTGAGTGGCTGTACCCTTGGCGTCTGGGTATCCCACGGTGAAGGCAAGTTCGAATTGCCGATGCCCGAGAGCCATTACAATATCGTAGCGAAATACGGCTACGAAGGCTACCCCGCCAACCCTAACGGCAGCGACTACAACACCGCCATGATGGCCAGCGACGACGGCCGCCACCTCGTGCTGATGCCTCACATCGAACGCTCTATGTTCCCCTGGAACTGGGCTTTTTATCCCAGGGACAGGGCAGACGAGATCTCGCCCTGGATCGAAGCTTTTGTGAATGCGCGAAAATGGTTGGAAGGGTGATGGGAAGCCCTTGAAAATATTCGCCTTCCTGTACGCATCATTTCAATTTGATGCCTGAGTAGAGTTAAGGGGCCGGAGAAGAATAACTTCCCCATTTGATACGGCTCTTTTCCCGCCAGGCTGCGTTGCTCGTCGGTCAGGTAGCTCCGGCTATCTTCCCTCCTCGCGCCTTGCCTGGCGAAAAAATAGCTCGCCTGAAATGAGAAACTTATTCTTCTCCGGCCCCTAAGCTCTTTAGCGGCCAGCTAAGCCCTGCACTACACAAGCCTTCCTCCGGACTTGTCTGCTTCCACTTTTTTTTTCTCAAAAAATTTGGGCAGGAAAAAATAGTCTATATTTTTGTCTGGAATTAGTCTAAATAAAATTAAAAAATTGAAAGCCACGATCACCACACTCGCTATTATGCTGCTGGCCAGTACCTGTGCCCTGGCGCAGAGCGACAGTACGGCATCCCCTCTGCAAACCGGGCAGTTGTTTGACAAACTCCGCATCAGCGCCTATGGCGTCGTGAATTACTATGCATTTGACTGGGAAACCCTGCCGAACAAGCGTAACGCTTTCGACCCTGAGCGCCTGAACCTCTATTTGTACTATGATTTCAGCGACAGGATCGAGTTCAAATCCGAGATAGAATTCGAACATGGCGGCACCGGCGTTACGATGGCCTTCGACCCGTTGGAGGAATTCGGGGAGTTTGAGCAGGAGGTGGAAAAAGGAGGGCAGGTCGTCCTGGAACAGTTAAACCTCCTATTCAGGATCAACCCCCATTTTAATGCGAGGCTGGGCAAGATGCGCTTTTACATGGGCAATGCATCCAAACAGGACGAACCGCATGAGTACTTTACTGCCTATCGCTCCGAAGTGGAAAATACCATCCTGCCGTTGGGTTGGTACGAAACCGGGCTGGAACTCAGCGGGGATTTTCCGATCCGTGCGGGCAGCCCCTATCCGGCCTTTTCCTACAAAGCCTATGTTGTAAGCGGCCTGGACAATAGTGGGTTCAGCTCTTTGAACTGGATACGCAGGGGGTATCAGGCCCGCTTCGAAACGATCAACGCCGACAATCTGGCCTATGCCTTACGCCTGGACTATATGTTTGGCGAAGACAGCGAGATCGGCTTCAGCGCCTATGCGGGCAATGCTACGGGCAACCGGCCTAAAAAAGACTTTACCGCCCCCTCGTGGGTTACCTATGGCGATGTACATTTTACACTGGAGCACCACCCGTGGAGGGCCCGCGCCTATGGCATGTGGGGGCATATTCAGAACAGTGAGGCCCTCAGTGCTGCCAACCGCAACCTGTCCAACAACCTGGATGTAAAACGAACCCCCGTCGGTAAAGCTGCTGCGGGCGCCTATGTAGAAGCAGCCTACGACCTGCTCCATCTGCTGTTTAAAGAACGCGCCAGGCAATGTTACCTTTTCGGCCGCGCAGAATGGTACGACTCCATGTTCAGGACGGAAGGCGCGGTATCGGACAACCCGCGTTATGAGCGGAAGGCCCTGACGGCCGGGGCCAATTATTTCCCGCATCCCAACATCGTATTGAAGGCCCATTATACCTGGCGGGAACTGGGCTCCGGAGAGCGGGAAAACACCATTGCCGCCGGGCTCGGTTTTGATTTCTAAATACTTAAACGCGATATCCATGAAAAACTCCTCCTACAAATCTCCCATTGCGCTGGCTGGCCTACTGGCCCTGCTCTTGCTCTTCATTACCTTTTCAGCCTGCGAAAAGGATGATCCCGTAGACGTGCAACAGGATTTCTCGGCCATCATTACCAACATCGGCAATGATGTCATTCTGAACACTTATGAGGGCCTGGCAGACAAAGCAGCCTTGCTGCAGGCCGCTACCGAAGCGCTGGAAGCTACGCCTTCGATGGCTACGCTCGAAGCGGCGCGCCAGGCATGGGCTGCGGCCCGCGCTCCCTGGGAACAATCAGAAGGCTTTTTATTCGGCCCCGTTGACCAGGAAGGGCTGGACCCGTCGATCGACTCCTGGCCGGTCAATGTAACGGACCTCAACAACGTGTTGAGCAGTAGTAACAGCCTCACCGTCGAGTTTCTGAAAGCTCAGGAGGGTACCCTAAAAGGCTTCCACACCATCGAGTTCTTATTGTGGGGAGAAAACGGCGACAAGCAGGTAGGTGCATTCACGGCCCGGGAATTCGAATACATGGCGGCCTGTGCCGGCGCCCTGGCTGCCGATGCCGCCGAGTTGTCCCACCTCTGGGATCCCACGGGCGGCAATTTTATCGAAAATGTGGTGAAGGCCGGCGAGGGCAGCCCTGTTTATGTAAGTCAGAAAGCTGCTTTAGAAGAGATCACCAGCGCGCTTATCATCATTGCCGACGAGGTGGGTAACGGCAAGATCAACGACCCCTTCTCTCAGGAAGACCTCACTTTGGAAGAATCGAGGTTCAGCGCCAATTCCAAGGCCGACTTTTCCAACAACATACGCAGCATCCGCAATGTCTATACCGGGTATTACGGAGGCAATGGCGACGGGAACGGCATCTCCGTTATCATCAATGAAAAGGATGCCGCCCTCGACACCCAGGTGTTGGCGGAGATCGATGCGGCCATACTGGCCATTGAAAGCATACCGGGCACATTCTCCGATGCCGTATTCAATGCCAAAACCGACGTATCTGCAGCTCAACAGGCCGTACGGGCCCTCCAGGAAACGCTGGAAAGCAAGGTGCTGCCGCTTATTTCAGGTTTGTAATACCAATCCTTCATGGATAACAGACTAGGTACGCTAATCCTCTTGGCCGTCCTGGCCGGCGCGGGTTGTCAGAAAGACGATACGGCGTCTGCCCGGCCTGTCGAAGGGCTGCTGGCCGGCGGCGAGGGCACCATTTTCAGCTCGGGCCCCGATGCCTATACCTTTCCCCTGCCCAACCTCGACGAGGCAGGAGTTAACGAACACTTTTTGGGCGATGGGGCTTTCGGCCAGCAATTCGTGACCGCTCCGGCCCAGCAGTTTGGAGGCGTGGGGCCCTTGTTTAACCAGAACTCGTGCGAGAGCTGCCACGTGCGCAACGGCCGGGGCACTATCCCCCGCTATGAAGGCGACCCCAACAGCGGTTTTCTGTTGCGCCTCAGCATTCCCGGGCAAGGGCCCCACGGCGGCCCGAAACCCGTGCCGGGCTTCGGTGGCCAGCTGCAAACCAAGGCCATCTTCGGCACCGCCCCTGAAGGAAAGATATCGGCCAGCGAGGCCAGCATGATAGTCAGCTTCCTGGACGGGAGCGAAGCGGCCCTTAACAGGGTAACCTACTCGATAACGGACGCCTATACCGCTTTGCCACCGGATGTGCTGATCTCCGGGCGTAATGCTCCCGGAGTATACGGCCTGGGCTTGTTGGAAGCTATACCCAAAGCTAGCATCCTGGCATTGGCTGATGAAGCCGACACAGATGGCGACGGTATCAGTGGCAAGCCCAACTGGGTTTGGGATGTGCTCAAACAGGCCCCCGAACTCGGGCGATTCGGCTGGAAAGCCGGGCAGCCCACGGCAGCTCAGCAGTCTGCCGACGCCGCCCACAACGACATGGGCCTGACCAGCTTTTACTTCCCGGATGAACATTGTGAAGGGCAGAGTAACTGCGCAGAAGGGCTGCAAATGGGGTTGGACGTGGACGAAGCCACTATCGGCCTCTTTGCCTTTTATTTTCAAACCCTGGCCGTTCCTGCGCCGCGAAAGCTGGACGACAGCAGGGTAGCGGAAGGCAGGGGCCTGTTCGAGGAGGCTAAATGCAGTGCATGCCACGTGCCCCGGCATACGACGGGCGCTCACGATATCGCCGCCCTGGCCTACCAAACCATCTATCCCTATACAGACCTGTTGTTACACGATATGGGAGAAGGGCTGGCCGATGGCAGGCCTGAATTCCAGGCCGACGGCCGCGAATGGCGCACCCCGCCCCTTTGGGGCATCGGGTTGGCGCAGGCGGCCAACCCCAAAGCCACCTTTTTGCATGATGGGCGGGCAAAAACACTGGAGGAAGCCATCCTCTGGCACGATGGCGAAGCAGAAGCTTCCAGAACGTATTTCACCCGGCTGAGCAAAGTAGAGCGGGAAAAGCTGATCGCATTCCTGCAGGCTTTGTAAGCCCGGGCTTTTATTTCGGCGCCGATTAAACCCTCATCAGAAGGCTCTGTCTAACGCCGTAACTAACTTTATCCGCAATAAACAGCCGCGAATGAAAAACAGGGCCTTTACACTATTGATCGGCGCAACGCTAAGCCTGACGGCGCTGGGCGCGCAAACCGTAAACACGCAATTTGGGGACGTCCAGGGCGAGCAGAACGGAGAGGTGGTGCAATTCCTGGGCATCCCTTTTGCCAAACCACCGGTAGGCAACCTGCGGTGGAAAGCACCTCAAAACCCCGATCCCTGGACAGGTGTGCTCAATGCTACCGATTTCGCGCCGGAATGCCCCCAAAAGCGCTATGAACAAGGCGATACAACCTATACTTTGACGGGAGCGGAAGACTGCCTGTACCTCAATGTCTGGACCCCGCAAACCGGGGCCGGCGACAGGCCGGTACTGGTTTTTATTCATGGCGGGGGCAACCAACAGGGTAGCGCTAACCAGATGACAGGGGGCGCGAACATCTATTCCGGTAAAAACATAGCCGAACGGGGCGATGCCGTAGTAGTGACCATTCAGTACAGGCTGGGCGCGCTGGGATATATGGTGCACCCCGGCCTGGAAGCGGAAAATGCCAGCGGCAAGGCCGGCAATTACGCGGTACTCGACCAGATCATGGCCCTGAGTTGGGTCAAAAACAACATCGCGAATTTTGGTGGCAACCCCGGCAAGGTGATGATCTTCGGCGAAAGCGCCGGCGCCGTCAACGTGGGGAACCTGCTCACCAGCCCATTGGCGGCGGGGCTGTTCCAGCGGGCCTGCATGGAAAGCGGCTCACCGGTGATCAGTGAATACTTTTTTGCCAGGAACAAGGGCATTGACTTTGTCAATTCCTTCCCCCTGGCCACCGGCACCGATGCTGAGAAGATCGCCTACATGCGGGCTTTACCCGCCGACTCCATCGCCATCAGAGGCGGCAGCCCGCTGGAAGGTGGTATTGTGCAAATGAACTGGCAACCCGCAGTGGATGGCTACGTATTCCCCGATTTCCCGATAAACGTATTCCAGTCTGGCAATTACAATGCCGTGCCGCTCCTTATCGGGTCCAACTCGGAAGAGATGAGCTTGTCGGCGCCGCCGGTTGTCTATCCGTTTATGGTCAGTGCGCTCATCAATGCCTATCTGCCTGCAGGCCTGCAGAGCCAGGCCCTTAGCCTTTACCCGCCAGGCAGCAACAGTGATGAGGCTCGCGAATCCTATGTGGCTATCTTATCGGACGCCCAGTTTACGGCGCCAGCCCGGCGCGCGGCCCAATGCATCAGCCTGAACCAGGTGGCGCCCGTATGGCGGTATTTCTTTACCTACAAGCACAGCATTCCGCAACTGGCCAGCCTGGGGTCCTACCACGGTATGGAGCTGTTTTACGTTTTCAACACCTGGGAGGACGCCACCCTGGGCTTCGGCCCACTATTTAAACCTCAGGACGATTCCGTTCAGATGGCGATGCTGCATTATTGGGTGAACTTTGCCGATACGGGCAACCCCAATGGCAATGCCCTGCCGGCATGGCCGCAGTACGACGCTTCTTCGGATTGTTATCTGGAAATAAAGGCCAGCCCTGATGGAACGGCCTGTGGCCTACGGGCGGCGCAGTGCGATCTGTGGGATGATGCGGTGGGCTTCAGCGGATGTACGAGCACCGGACTGGAGGAACATGCCGGCGAGCGGGCGCTGAGTGTTTCCCCTAACCCTACGGATGGCGCCGTAAATATCGACTGTGATTTCGGCGAAGGCCCCTGGCTGGTACAGGTGTACGACATTGCCGGGCGGTGTGTGTTTTCGGGCTGGAATGTGCGGCAGGCCGACCTTTCAGGCTGTGTACCCGGGCTTTATTTTCTACAGGCGAGGCAAAAGGGCAAGGTGTGGCAGGTAACATTGGCCAGGCAATAGGCAGCAGCTTAGAGGTGTTCTTTTTCCCATTGCTCCAGGTAAGTTAAACAGGCTACATCCTCTTCATCTGTGCTGGGGGTATTGCTGAACCAGGCGGCCAGTATCTCTTTCGCCACTTCATCGGAGGTGGCCCGCAGGCTCATGCACAGGATGTTGGCATCGTTCCACTTGCGGGCGCCGGCGGCCGTTTGGGCATCGCAGCACAAAGCCGCGCGGATACCTCGTACCTTGTTGGCCGCCAGGCTGATGCCGGTGCCCGTCCAGCAGAACAGCACTGCCTGTCCGTACTGTCCGGCAGCCACCTTTTCGGCTACCTCGATGGCGACCTTTGTCCAAAGTGCCGGCATGGCCACCAGGGCTCCGTAGACAGTTACTTCATGGCCCATCTTTTTCAGTGCTTCCACCACGGCCTGTGCCAGATGGGTGTTCATATCGCTACCGACAGCTATTTTCATTTTTGATGGATATTATTACGTGGTATTTACAGCTGTTTCACTGCTATACAGCAAGTCATACCAGGGCAAAACCCTGATAGCGGTATTTCCCAGGTTAAAATTTTCCCGAAGTTTGCGATTGATGATCCAGGCTTCCGAAGGCTGGTATTTTTCGATAAAGCTTCGGAAAGAACGGCTCAGAGCAGGCTGCTGCAATTTTCCAGCTTTCACCTCCACCGGCATAATGCGGTGCCCCAGGTTAACGACGAAATCCACTTCAGCCTGGTTTTGGGTACGCCAGTAGTGCAGTGAGGCTACCGATTCGCTAAAATATTCTTTCAATAATCGGAAAACAAGGGACTGAAACCTGTGGCCTTGGTCGGAGAGGTCATCGAAAATACCTCTTAAATAGTTTCGCAATCCCAGGTCCCAGAAATAATATTGAGGAGATTTGATGATTTCTTTTTCCTTGTTCCGGAAAAAGGGCGTAACACTTGAGGTGACAAAAGTCTTGTCACTATACCACAGGTAGTTCTTGAGCGTAGGCACAGAAAGGCCAGTGATGCGGGCCAGGTCATTGAAATTCAGCAATTGGCCGGTTCGGTTGGCCAGTAGCTGCAGTAGAACAACAAAAGCATTCGATTTCTCCACTTGAAGGAGCTGGCGAATGTCCCTTTCAATATAACCCTGATAGATTTCCTGTAATACCCTGTTTTTTCGTGGCGCTGTAGAAGAGGTGAGTACCCGGGGGTAGCCTCCAAAGGTGAGATAATCGCTCAGAAGGCGCTCTTCCAGTATTTCGTCAGTGTGCAAAACTGCAGCAATTCTGTCTTCAAAACGGTATTCGGTTGCGTATTGCACCCATTCCAGCATAGAAACGGTTGGCAGGAAAAAGCTTTCCTTGCGGCCCACTAAGGATTCTGCTATTTTTTCTTTCAACTCAAGGCTGCCGGAGCCTGTAACTATAAATTTATGGGGTAACCGCCGGTCGTAAATGCCCTTTAGAAATAGGCCGGCATTTTCAATGCGCTGCACTTCATCAATAAAAACGTAGGCCATCTTCTTTCCGGCAACAGCTTCCAGATGTTCTACGAACCGTTGTTGAGTAGTGAAGAACAAAGCATCAGCATCAATATCCAGGTTGAAAAAGAAACAGGTTTTCCCTGCCTTTTGCAGGCTTTGCCCCATCTCCCGAAGTAAAGTGGTCTTTCCTGCCTGGCGTGGGCCTACCAATAAGGTGATTTCCGGTTCAGAAAGGTGCGCATGAAGTTTGGATAATATACTCCGCCGTATTTCCACAGGAGGCTTTTTTAAACACTAATTTACATTTTAACCCGGTTAAAAACAAACATCTTTTCTGTTTTAACCCGGTTAAAACAGAACCTAACTTTCTGGGCCCTCCGGCTTCTTATAGCATCCCCGCTCAGCCTGTGCACAGGTGGAAATATGCGCCAGCTTACCATCAGGCCCGGCAGGGCCCATGGTGCGGATACACCAGTATGTACTATTGCCGGGGTCTTCGGGCAGGAAAGGGCGGCCGCCGCCTTCCATGGTCCCGAAGGCGTTTTTGGCGCGCAGGTAGCGGCAGTAAATTTTAGGCTGGGCCATAAATGTAGGCTTTTGAACACTGTTTAGATAGAAATAGCCGCAGCGGCACTTGATCGCCCCTGCGGCTATGCGGGTTATACTTGAACCCCATTATAAATGGCCCGTTCCTCCATGGAGCATCTCCATGCCAAACACGGAGCCATTTTACATGTAACCATCTTCCTGTTTAATGTTGTCAAGTTAACGGTTGACCGGGTGACGTGGAGAGGGGGTGACGAGGTGATGTCCCCCGGTTCTCCCACTCTCCCGATCACCAAGTCTCCCAGTCTTTTCTCTTAGGTTGACGGCATTAATCTTCCCATTATCCCACGGCCACGGCCTGCATGATCACCCGCTTCGTCAGGTTTTCGAAAAGTTTTACCTTATAGCCGTTGTGTTTCAGGGGTGTGGCGCCTTCCACCGCTTTGGTTGCGGCTTCCATGGCCAGTTTTTCAGTAACGGGTTTTCCTTTGAGCAGCGCTTCGGCATCTTCGCGGCGCAGCGGCACCGAGGAAGCCGCCCCGAAAACGATGCGTGCATCGCGGCATCTTTTGCCGTCCATTTTCAATACGACGGCCACATCTGCAATGCTCCAGTCGTAGCTCTCCCGCTGGCCCATTTTGACAAAAGCGGAACGGGTACTGGCATCCACAGGCGGCAGTATGATATTGGTGATGATCTCCTTGCTTTCGGCCACCGTTTCCTGGGTTACGTTCTCTTCGGAAGAGAGGAAAAATTCACTCAGAGGTACGATCCGGCGGCCCTGCGGCCCCGTCAGTTCAACCTGCCCGTCGAAGGCGAGCAGGGCGGTAGCGAGGGAGGAGGGGTGCACACAGGGGCATACGTTGGTATTAAAGATACCGTGGTACTGGTTCTGCCCGATCTGGGCGTAGCAGGTGAAGCCGCCTTTCTTGCGGCATTTGTGCTCGCTGCTGCGGAAGTACCAGCACCTTGGGCGCTGCATGAGGTTGCCGCCCATCGTGGCCATGTTGCGAAGTTGCGGCGTTGCGGCATGGGCTGCCGACTCGTGGAGGGCCCGGTAGTTCTTTTTGACCTCTTCGCTGTTTTCCAGCCCTGCGATGGTGACGAGCGGGCCGAACTGCAGGCCGGCCTTGTTGTCGTATGTTAATTTATCGAGGCCCGGTATCTTGCTCAGGTCGATCAGGCGGGCAGGTTCTACCAGGCCTTCTTTGATGAGGTCGAGCAGGTCGGTGCCGCCGGCCTTCACCACGTAGGCCGGGGATGTGGCTTTTTTGATCAGCGCTTCCGGCACAGTACTGTTCATCATATCGATGGCCTCTTTTACGCTCGGCGCCTGGACGTATTCAAATCGGTTCATATTCTGATCGGGTTTTTGCAGTTAGACAAATGGTTTAGAAATCCTCAAAAAACATAGTTTGTTTGAAGATTATTCAAATACTGCCCAGTGCCGCCAGCACTTTCTGCGGGGTTATCGGCAGTTCGTAGATGCGCACGCCGATGGCGTTGTATACCGCATTGGCGATGGCAGCTGCCGTTGCGATGTTCGCCGGCTCGCCTATGCCCGAAGCATCGGTGCTGGAGTGAGCATCGTAATGCTCGATGATGTGCGTTTCGATCTGCGGTATTTCCCTGGCGTGGGGCAGCTTGTAAGTATCCAGGCCGGTGTTGATATGATGCCCGGTATTGAGGTCCATGATGCGGTCTTCATACAGTGCGTAACCTACGCCCATGATCACCCCGCCATTGATTTGGCTTTCGACCTGCATGGGGTTGATCGGCCGGCCACAGCTATGAGCGGCCACTACCCTTTCCACTTTGACGAAGCCCGTTTCGGTATCTACGCTCACCTCGGCGAATTGCACGGCGCCCAGGCGGCCGTGGCCCAGCCATTGTCCCGATTCGAAGCCGTTGTAGTTGGCCGATCGGCTGGCCGTGGCCAGTACCTGGCTCGTAGGCATGTGTTTGGTAGCTTCGGCGAAAGTCATCTTTTTGGATGCATCGGAGCTGCTAAGCACCTCCCCGTTTTTCATCTCGATCGTTTCGGCATCTACGCCCCAGGCGGCGGCCAAATGGCTGGCAAATTTCAGGCGGGCCTGGTAAGCGGCATTTCTGCCGGCCGGTGTGATGGCCTCCGCCGTCATGCTGCCTCCTGAGCCAAGAGCGTCGGGATAGGTCGTGTCACCGATTTTCACGGTGATGTCTTCCGCTTTGAGGCCGAGTTCTTCGGCTACCACCTGCGCAAGGATGGTCTTGGTCCCTGTGCCGATATCCTGTACTCCGGACATCACTTCCACCGAACCACCCTTGTTGATCCGGACCATCACGGAGCTGTCCATTTCGACAAAACGCGGCCAGGTGGCCTGCGCTACGCCTATGCCCCGCTTGACGGGCCCGGGGTCGGAGCCCGCCTTTTTGCGCTTCCAGCCAAATTTTTCGGCGCCTTGTTTGCGCTGTACGCCCCGGATCTCACTGGCGTCGATCTTGTCGCGCAGGGCCAGTGGGTCCATATCCAGCTTTTCGGCCAGCTCATCGATCAGGGATTCCATAGCGAAAGCACCCTGAACGTTGCCCGGCGCGCGAAAAGCTGCTCCGGGGCCTGCATGGGTGAACACGTCGTACTGCTCCATTTTGAAATTGGGGCAGACGTACATATCCTGCGCCACCCGGCCGACACCGGCGCCCAGGCCGATGCCTGCCGTACCATAAGACAGCAGGCTGACTGCGGTCAGGGTGCCGTCTTTTTTGGCGCCCACTTTCAGGAACTGGTGGGAATTGGGCCTATTGCCGGCCGATATCTGTTCCGCTTCCCGGCCCAGCATCAGCTTCACCGGGCGCCCTGACAATTTGGATAGCCAGGTAGCGGCAACGCCCATATAACCGGGGCCGAATTTGGAACCGAAACCGCCGCCCATAAACTCGGTGATGACCCTAACCTTGCTGGTGGGCAAGGCGAAGAGCTCTGCCAGTTCATCGCGAACATCCTTTGTACTTTGTGTAGAGGCATAAACCGTCAGCATGTCCTGCTTCCAGTCGGCCAGCAGGCCGTGGGTTTCCAGGCAGCAGTGGGTTTGCACCTGTGTGCGGTATTCCTGCTCGACGATAACGTCCGCTTCGGCAAAGCCTTTTTCCATGTCGCCGCGTGGGCCGCCGGCAAAGCTTCTCGTCGTAGGGCCGCGGAGGTTGCCTTTTTGTTCGTCGGCAGCCTTGACGCCAACATCACCGGCATTGCCCTTGTCTTCTATGGTTTCTTCGTAAACCAGTGGGGCGCCTGGCTTGCGGGCCTCATCGAGTTGAACCACAAACGGCATGGGTTCGTATTCCGCCCTGATCAGGCGCACCGCTTCCTTTGCGATAGCCACCGATTCGGCGGCAACGGCGGCGACAGGCTGGCCGGCATAGCGCAGCAGCGGCAGTTCGTTGCCGCCAAAGCTGTCTTTTTGTTCCGCTTCGTGCCCTTGTACGATGACCCCGAAAACCCCAGGGTATTTGCGGGCTGCCGACACATCGAGCGATTTGATGCGGGCGTGGGGGTAAGGAGAGTGCAGGAACCAGCCATAAAGCATCCCGGGCAACTGGATGTCGGCCGTATATTTTGCGGCGCCGGTCACTTTCTGGAGGGCGTCCACCCTTTTGACGCGCTGGCCCACTACGCTAAGCTTTTCGTTGATGGGCAGGGCGGGCGGTTCATCGGCTGCGGCCTCTCTTTCGATCTCGGTTAGGTTGTGCCCTGGTATGCCGAATGGCAATTTTAGTTTCTGCGTTTCCAGGGCTTTCTTGTTATTAGGATTGGCCATAATCTCTTCAGTTTTTACCCGGGCAGGCTCCGTCCGTCCGGGTATGTGGAAAAAAACACTACCGGGCTAAAGGCTACTTTTTCATCTTTTTCGCTGCGGCCAGTGTAGCTTCGAACACCTTGGGGTAGGTGCCGCAACGGCAGAGGTTGCCGCTTGTGGCCGATTTTACATCCTCAAGGCTGGGGTTGGGGTTGCGGTTCAGCAGTGCGGCACAGCTCATCACCATGCCCGGGGTGCAAAAGCCGCACATCGTAGCGTCGTGTTCGATGAATGCTTCCTGCACGGGGTGGAGCGTTCCGCTTTGGGAAAGGCCTTCCACCGTTGTGATCTCACGGCCGGCTACGTCGACCGCCAGGGCCATGCAGGAGTTGACAGGTTTTCCATCCAGCCATACCGTACAGGCAGAACAGGAGCCACGGTCGCAGACGACCTTGGTGCCGGTGAGGCTCAGGTGCTCGCGCAGGGCCTGTGCCAGCGTAGTGCGCGGTTCCACCCATATTTCCCTTTCCTGCCCGTTCAGTACGAACCGGACTGCCACTTCGCCCGGCCCGAGTACGGCGGGTGGCTTTACGGGGCTTTCCAGCTTAAAGCTCAGCAAGCCCGTACTAAGGGCTACCGTGCCTGCCGTGGTCAGGCCTGCCCCTCTCAGAAAGGCACGCCGGGAAACGCCCTTTTCCTCTTGCATAGATCGTTGCTCTTCAGACGGGTTCTTCATGATAAAAAGCGTTGTATGGTTCAACAAGAATGATGGTTCTATACTTATAGCATAAGGCCCGGCAGGCCAAAGAAGCTAATGCCGTTCTGTCTTTTGGGTATTGCAGTGGTTTGAACAACTGAAGCGTACATTCTCACCTTAAATGTAATAAAAAGCCAGATATTACTATAGGATTACTACCCCGAATTTGTCATCTGTTTCCAGCGCCGTTGCGCTTCATCCCGAATTAAGGTAACTTTCGGCCTATGGCCAAATTGCTAACACTCAGTATTCATGAAGCCCGAACGCTGGCCGTAAACAGCCAGTTGCTCGGCACTTCAACAAGCTTCACCGGGGCAGAAGGCGCCCGAAAGGTTATAGAACACCTGGGATACGTGCAGATCGACACCATCTCCGTCGTTGCAAGGGCCCATCACCATGTGCTCTGGAGCCGCGTGGAAGGCTATCAGGAAGCTCATTTAAAGGCGCTCGAAGAAAGCCGGGCCGTATTTGAATACTGGGCCCATGCCGCCGCCTATTTGCCCATGGCGGATTACCGTTTCAGCCTCTGCCGGAAAGAAGAGTTCCTTAACGGTAAGGCCTTCTGGTTCGAAAAAGACCACCAACTCGCAGGCCATGTGCTGGATCGCATCCGCCGGGAAGGGCCCCTGATGTCCAAAGATTTCAAAGCTGACAGCCCGGCCCGGCCTGGCGGCAACGGCATGGACTGGTCGCGCAACCCTTATAACCTGGCGCTGCGCCAGCTTTTTATGGAAGGGCGCATCATGGTTGCCGGCCGGCGGGGCTTCCAGAAAACCTACGGATTGCCTCACGACATACTCCCATCGGGAATAGACAAGAAGCTCCCCGCCAGGGATGCATATATTCGTTATCTGATAGCGCGTGATATCCGGGCTCACGGGCTGGTAAAGGCCAGCGAAATAGGTTACCTGCTGCGGAACATCCAACCGGCCCTGAAGGACGGGCTGGCTGATATGCTGGCAGCCGGCGAGTTGATAAGCGCCCGCGTGGAAGGCCAGGGCGATACCCTTTATTATCTGCATCGAGGCGCCCTGGAACAACTTTCACAGCCGAGGCCACCTGCCAGGCTGCACATCCTTTCCCCTTTCGACAACCTGGTGATCCAGCGCAAAAGGCTGGAAGAACTGTTCGGCTTTTCCTATACCCTGGAATGTTATACGCCGGCAGCCAAACGCCGGGTCGGCTACTTCGGCCTCCCCCTGCTATACGGCAACAGCTTCGTCGGGCAGCTCGACGCCAAAGCCGACAGGAAAAGCAGGTGCCTTTATATCAATAACCTGGTGTTGGAAGCCGGCGAGTTGAGAGAAGAAACGGAAGCCGAACTGGTTAAAAGCCTCGGAAAATTCATGGCCTTCAACGGTTGCCGGTCGATCCGCCTGATGCCATCCGCCGCGAGGCAACTGAGCCCTGAAATGCAGGCATTGATGTCAAAACAATATTTTCATTAAAAACTCGATTGATTAATTAAAATTTTACATTTTTGTCACCCGGCCTTATTTATTTGTAAACGATTGACGGTGTAAAAAAATAACAGAAGACCTTGAAGCCGACCAATATCAAAGACCCGGAATACTTCCATAAAGTGGTGGACTGCCAGTACGCCTGCCCGGCGCATACGCCGGTGCCGGAATACATCCGCCTGATCGCAGCTGAGCGGTATACGGAAGCTTATTTGGTCAACTGGGAATCCAACGTATTTCCCGGTATCCTCGGCCGCACTTGCGACCGGCCCTGCGAGCCGGCCTGCCGGCGCGGCAGGATAGAGGAAGAACCAGTGGCCATTTGCCGCCTCAAGCGCGTGGCGGCCGACAATAAGAATGAGGTTCAGGGGCTCTTGCCCGCAGCCCCAAAACAGAAAAACGGCAAAAAGATCGCCCTCATCGGCGGCGGGCCCGCCTCGCTGACCGTTGCCCGCGACCTTGCCCCGCTTGGTTATGAGCTCCACCTCTACGACGACCAGAAAGCCGGCGGCGGCATGATGCGTAGTCAGATCCCCTCGTTCCGCCTGCCCGAGTCCGTGCTGGATGAAGAGGTGAACTATGTACTGGATATGGGCGTCCATGCCCAGTTCGATACCTATATTTCCAGTATGAGAGACATGCTGGAAAAGGATTACGATGCCATCTTCGTCGGCACCGGCGCCCCGCGGGGTGGCGACCTGCCCAAGCTGCCGGGCCGCTGGGATGCCAAAGAGCATATCCATATCGGCATCGAATGGCTCGCCAGCGTGGCTTTTGGCCATACCAGCCGGATCGGCAAAAAAGTGCTGGTCCTGGGCGGGGGAAATACCGCTATGGATTGCTGCCGCACGTCTCTTCGCCTGGGCGCTGAGCAGGTTACGGTAGTGGTGCGCAGCCCTTTCCGCGATATGAAAGCATCGCCCTGGGAGATCGAGGACGCACAGCGCGAGGGTGTCACCATCCTCAATAATATGCCCCCGAAGAAGTTTGTAGTGGAAAACGGAAAACTCAAAGGGGCCCTATTCGAAAAGGTAGCCGCCATCTACGATGAAAAAGGCAAAAGGACCCTGATCCCCACCGGGGAGCCCGATGTGTTCCTGGAAGCCGACGATGTGCTGGTCGCCATCGGCCAGGATAACGCCTTCCCCTGGATCGAACGGGATATCGGCATAAAATTTGGCAACTGGGACCTGCCCGTCGTGGACAAGATCACCTTCCAGTCGACCCTCGACCGCGTTTTCTTCGGCGGCGACGCCGCCTTCGGGCCCAAAAATATCATCACAGCCGTTGCACACGGGCATCAGGCAGCCATTTCCATCGACCTGTTCTGCAGAGGAGAATCCGTATACAACCGCCCGGCGCCGATGACTAACCTCGTGAGCCAGAAAATGGGCATCCACGAATGGGCCTACGACAGCCCGGTGGTCAATGACGCCCGTTATCTGGTCCCCCACGTCGACAAGCAACGCGCGCTTCAGGACCGCAAGCTCGAAGTAGAGCTCGGCTTCGACCAGCCTACAGGGTTCAAGGAGGCCCAGCGGTGCCTCAACTGTGATGTGCAGACCGTTTTCAACACCAGCCGCTGTATCGAATGTGATGCCTGTGTGGATATTTGCCCCACCTCCTGCATCACTTTTACCGCTAACGAAGAAGAAGCGGAGCTGCGCATGAACCTCAGCGCTCCGGCCCATAATACTTCCCAGGACCTTTATGTGTCAGAAAACCTGCCAACAAGCCGCGTTATGATCAAGGACGAAGACGTTTGCCTGCATTGCGGCCTGTGCGCAGAGCGGTGCCCCACCGCCGCATGGGATATGCAGAAGTATTTGTATCAAGTGACAAAAGCTGCGCCGATATGGAACAACTTAATGCTGTAAACGATTTTGTCGTCCGGTTCGCCAATGTGAACGGCACAGGCTCCGCCAGCGCCAATAATATGTTCGCCAAGGCGATCTTCCGGATGGGCATACCGGTTACGCCAAAGAATATTTTCCCTTCCAATATACAGGGCCTGCCGACCTGGTACGAAGTCCGCATCAGCGAAAAAGGATACCTGGGGCGCAGGGAAGGCGTTGATCTGATGGCTTGCGTCAATCCGCAGAGCATGGCGGAAGATGTCAGGTCGGTCAAGCCCGGAGGCTACTTTTTATACGACAGCACCAAAAAATTACATCCGGAGCTCGTCAGAGACGATATTCACTATATCGGCGTTCCTATGACGAGCATGGTGATGCACCATTACAGCGACCCCCGGCAGCGGCAGTTGTTCAAGAACGTCGTTTACGTCGGCGCTTTGTCGGCTTTGCTGGACATCGAGTTCGAAGTACTGGAAAGCATTATCCGCGACCAGTTCCAAAAGAAAGAAAAGCTGATCGCGCCCAATATCAAAGCGCTGAACCTGGGGCGGCAGTACGTCCACGACAACTATGAATACCCCCTGGGCATCCGGCTGGAAAGGCGGGACAACGTGAAGGACAGTATCCTCATCGACGGGAATACGGCCTGTGCATTGGGCGCCATCTATGGGGGCGCCACTGTGGCGGCCTGGTATCCCATTACGCCATCGACCTCCGTCGTCAGCGCTTTTGGTAAATACGCCCATAAACTTCGGGTTGACCCTGAAAGCGGCAAGCGGAAATTCGCCATCGTCCAGGCCGAAGATGAGCTGGCGGCCATGGGGGTCGTTATCGGCGCCACCTGGAATGGCGCGCGCGCATTTACCGCTACCAGTGGGCCGGGGGTCTCCCTGATGAGCGAATTCCTGGGCCTGGCCTATTTTGCAGAGATCCCTGCTGTGCTGATCAATGTACAACGCGGCGGGCCTTCCACGGGCATGCCTACACGTACGCAGCAGCCCGATATCCTGTCGAGCGCTTATGCGTCGCACGGCGATACGAAACACATCCTGCTCTTTCCAAGCACGCCTGCCGAATGCTTCGAAATGACCGCCACGGCATTAGACCTGGCCGACCGTTTTCAAACGCCGGTTCTCGTGATGTCGGACCTCGACCTGGGCATGAACGAGCACATGTCGCCCCCTTTGAAATGGGACGATAACCGCGCCTATGACCGTGGCAAGGTGCTGAACGCAGAAGAACTGGAAAAGATCGAAAAATTCGGGCGCTACCTGGATGTCGACGGCGACGGGGTTTGTTACCGCACCATTCCGGGTACGCACCCTACAAAGGGGTCCTTTTTTACCCGGGGAACATCCAAGGACGAATACGCCAGGTATACTGAGAACGGCGAAGCTTATATGCGCAATGTAGACCGCTTGATCCGTAAATGGGAAACTGCCAAACAAAAAGTGCCTGCCCCGGAGCTCTATCAGAGCGAGAACCGGCATAAGTACGGCATGGCCTTTTTCGGCACCACTACATACGCTGCGCTGGAAGCTATGGCCCTGCTCAGGGAACGCGGCGTCGAGCTGGACGCGCTGCGTATCCTCAGCTTCCCCTTTAACGATACGGCCCTGGAGTTTATCAACCAGCATGAGAAGGTGTTTGTCATCGAACAGAACAGGGACGCGCAGATGCGGAGCCTGCTGATCAACGAGCTGGAAATATCGCCCCGCAAACTGATCCCGATACTGAACTATGATGGCAAGCCCATCCCCGCTGATACGATCGAGCAACAGATTATCAAAACTTTCCAAAGCGAATCAACACAAGATGACGTACATAAAGCCCAGGTTCAGGCATCCTGAACTGCCTAAAAATAAGATAGGATATGCCAAAGCCGATTATGAAGGCGCCATTTCCACACTTTGTGCAGGTTGCGGCCATGACTCTATCAGCGGTGCTATAGTCCAGTCCTGTTATGAGCTGTCGATCGAGCCCCATCGCCTGGCCAAGTTGTCGGGCATCGGTTGTTCTTCCAAAACCCCGACCTATTTTCTGAGCAATTCGCATGGCTTCAACACCGTGCACGGGCGCATGCCGTCGATCGCAACGGGTGCTTACCTCGCCAACCGCGAGCTGATCTACCTGGGGGTATCAGGCGACGGCGACTCGGCCTCCATTGGCATGGGGCAGTTCGTGCATGCCATACGCCGCAATGTGAATATGGTGTATATCGTCATGAATAACGGCTGCTACGGCCTGACCAAGGGCCAGCACTCTGCTACGGCCGATGCGGGTGCGCAGAGCAAAACAGGCTCTGTAAACCCCTTCCCCTCCATCGACCTGGTTGGCCTGGCCCTCGAACTGGGCGCTACCTTTGTAGGGCGTAGCTTTTCCGGCGATAAAAAACAGCTGGTACCGCTGATCAAAGCGGCCATGTCGCACCCGGGCTTCGCATTGCTGGACGTCATCTCCCCCTGCGTCACCTTCAACAACAAACCTCAGTCTACAAAATCATACGATTACGTGCGCGCTCACCTGGAGGCTACGGCAACTATCGACTTCGTGCCGCACCGGGAAGAGATCACCGTGAGCTATCAACCCGGGCATTCCGCTTCTGTCGAACTGCACGACGGCTCCGTCATCCAGCTTCACAAACTGGCGCCACACTGGGACCCGACCGACCGGAGCTCGGCCGTGACGCGCCTGCTGGAATCCAAGATCAAAGGGGAAATACTCACCGGGCTGCTCTATATAGACCCTGAGAGCCAGGGGTTACACGAACTGGAAGAAACTGTTGAGGTGCCGCTTAATACGCTGCAGGAAGAGCACCTGAATCCCGGCTCAGCGCTGCTGGAAGACATTAATAACAGCTTTAGGTGAATCGGCAAACTTATTTTTGATGGATACTTGATAAGAAAAAAAATATCTTTTTTCTGATAATTCGTAACCTTCCATGATTTTACCCGTAAACCGAATAAACTGAAGAGATTGATACAAATGGGGGGGCGAAAAAAAAATCGCCATATTAAGAAAAAAGTGTTATCTTTGAGGGAAATAAAAAAAACCGGCCAACATCGTTAGCCGGTTTCCAAAAGAGCTTTGAGAGGCTATCTACATACCAAAACTGAGGATATCCGTTGATATCCTCAAAATCTTTCATGAGATTATAATTTGTATTCGTGGGATTATATCCTACTTCAAAATTGCAGGTGCCGGTCAGGTAATCTGCAATTTTTTTTGCTAGTAGCAAGTCGTTCAATTATTCTCTTCTGAATAATCGCGTCAACTTCTTTTCTTCCGTTGACCTTACAAAGGTGGCCCTTTTATCAGGGCAGAGTAAGTACATTTCATGAAATTTCTGAGTTGGTTATTAGAATTGAATGCGAATCAATTATTTGATTTGCAACAAATTAGTGTTTGTTTTTCGGCTTGTTTCTGGATTTAAATACATTATTTTTTTTATAATGTGTATTCTTTTTTGCCCCACTATTTACATACAGGGCCGACATTTCCCCGGGTTTTCTCTCTTTCTCTTACAGGCTTCGGCCCTTCAGCTTGGAATAATCCCATGATTTTGCGTATTTTTTCGAACCCTATTCACCACAACCTACCTCATTCTGTTATGCCTAAGCCACTGTTCATATTCCTGGCCCTCCTTTGCTGCTGGCAATCTGCAGCAACTCAATGCGATAGCCTCGTATCATTCGGGCCGCTCCATATCCAGGCTGTTTTGGATGGCGAAGCGGGCAATTATTCAGGGCTCCTGATGCTGAGAAGCCAGGCTGGGGTGGAATTGGCGGCCAGCCTGTCGCCTTTGCAGGATGCATCCAGCGGTTATTTTATCGCGGCCGATAATATTGCGCTGTCGGCTCATACCCTTTCCATAGGAGCGGGGAAAAGCAGCAGCCTGGTATATAGTATTCAGGGTGCAAGCCAGCCCGGCCTTTTCACCGGCACCCTCGAGTTGAGCCAGCAGGGCGGCGGTTGCCGGTGGGAGGTTCCGGTTTCGATAGAGCTGAGCCGCGAAGGGCAGGTGCGCATCGTAGAAGACGGGCCGGCATTAAGCCTGAAAACCGTAGCGCCATCTTTTCTCAACTTCCTGCTGCCTGCCAGCATCCGCCAGGAGGGCATCAACTTCAGGGTCGAAAATGAAGGGCCCACCACTGTAAACATGGATAGCTTTTCCCTCGTCCTGATAGGAGAGAATACCAAAGATGCCCTCACCGAATCGTTCGTCAGCTGGGAGAATGCCGATAAGAACCTGCATGCCAGCGAACTGGAGATGCTGCGTTTCCGCTTCCGGCAGGATATGGAGCGAAAACTGAAGGCCGACCAGTACGAAGGTGAATTGCGGGTATATTTTAAAGACTACCCGGAACCCTTGTCTATGCCCCTCACGCTATCGGCCCGGGCAGGCTCGTTCTGGGTCATCGTTACCCTGTTGCTGGGGATTTTTCTGGGCCGCCTGATCAAGGACCTGAACAAGGCCCAGGGCCAGATCGTACTGATACGCCGGCTGCTCCCGCTCCGGGCCCAGGCCGAACAGCTGAGCGACAAACTGGCCCGCAAGCAGCTGTGGGATGAACTGGACAAGCTGGAGGCGGATATCAACGGCGTGTTCAGCGATGAAGCCAGAGAAACCGTAGCACAAAAATTCCCGCCACTGGAGAAAAAGATAGCACAGGCCCGGGAACTGGAAGCGCTCTTTGAGCGGATGGAAGAGCAATTCAAAACCGGCAATGCCAATGCGGAGGCCAAACAAAAGGCCAGCCAGCAGTTCCGGCTGGTGCGCGACATGATCATGGAGGGAAAAGAAGCTGAAGCTATGAGCGGCCTGCATACCCTCGACGAGATGATCTCGGCTGAAACAGGCAGCAGCAAAGGCTTTTTCGACGAGCTTGCCGCTCCGGCGGCAGAAGTGGTGAAGCGGCAGCTTGAAAAGCTGATGGAATCGCTGCAGAGCGGCGAAACACCACAGGCAGAAGGCAGGGAGCCCGGAAAACTGGAAAAAGCTTTCCTACGCGTTATGCAGGCCCTTTCCGGTGTAAAAGTAACGGCCAGAGTGCGCTATAGCCTCATCCGCCCGCTGGCCACGCTGGTTACTTTTATCGTGCTGCTGCTGCTTGGCCTCAACGAGATCTATATCCAGGCGGGCGACACCTTCGGCGCCGATGGCCTGCTCGACTACCTGAAGGTATTCCTTTGGGGTGTCGTCTCCGACATTTTCTCCCGCTCATTGACCAGCGACGATGCTGTGGCGGCCTTCATTGGGAAATAATCCTGGATACACAGTGGCCAGCCGCTGTTAGCCGGCCTGTTTGCGTCCACCCAAAAAAACTGATATGTCGAAAACGAATGTAAAAGAAAAAGGCCTGCCGGCTCTTTATGCCGTGCTGGCCGGGATCAATGACTACCCCTATCTGCCTGCCGAGAAACAATTATCGGGTTGTGTCAACGATGTGCGGCTGATGGAAGGCCTCCTGCAGGAGCCTTTCCTACAGGCCCGCTTCAGCGCCATTCACCTCCTGCCCCCTATACTGAACCAGCAGGCCGACAAAGCAGCCATCACAGCGGCTATCCGCGGCCACCTGGGCAAAGCAAAACCCGGAGATTTTGCCCTTTTTTACTATTCCGGGCATGGCATCCGGGAAGCTACATCGCTCGAATCTTTCCAGGAAGAAGAATTAGACAGCAACATCGCCGGCATCATCTGCACGGATTTCCGGCAGCCCGGAAAAAAAGACCCGGGCGATACGGTCTTATCCGATAAAGAATTCCGATACCTCATCCGCGAGCTTGCTGTGGATAAGCAGGCTCAGGTGGCTATGTTGTTCGATTGCTGCCATTCCGGCTCCAACACGCGGTCGGCGCTGAGCGACGCGATCCCGGCACGGGCGCGGCAGGTAGAACGCAGGGCTCTGCCGGCGCGCGAATGGGAGGGCTTCATCTTCCACGACGCGCCGGGCCTGAAAGAGAAAGTCCAGAACAACGCCCCGCTCGAAGAGGTACTGCCCCAGGGCCCTCATATCATGATGGCAGCCTGCCTGGAAGTGGAGTTGGCATGGGAAGCCGAATCTGGGCATGGCGGCCAAAGCAATGGCGCCTTCACAAGGGCATTGGTGGATGTGGTGAAAGAACACAACGGAGAGGTCACCTACCACAACCTCCACACCCGTATCCTCAACCGCCTCCGTTTCCACTACCAGAATGGCAGTTTCCGCGACCAGCGGCAAACGCCCCAGTTCTATATCAACAGCCCGGAACCCAACGGCCGGTATAAGCTTTTTCTCTCCAACCAGCGGGCCAGCCAGCGCGGCGATGCCACACTGGACTATAACCAGTCTGACCGGGAATGGCGCCTCAGCCTGGGCGCCCTGCACGGCCTGCCTCCCAACAGCAGAGAGGCCGGGCTTAAGGCGGCCGTGTTTCCGCTTCATAACCGCAGCAAGCGCAAAGAGGCCAGAATACTAAAGGTGTATCCCATGCATTCGGTGGTCGAATTCCCGGCCGGGCTGGACAAGGCAGAAGGGCCTTTTCTTGGGGCTGTGGATGGCCTCGCCATCCCTAAGCTGCAAGTGTTCCTGGCCGGAGAAGAACAGGGGGTAGCGCTCGCAAAGGATGAGCTCGGCAAACTGCTGGAGAGCGCCAGCCGCCAGCTCTTTGAGCTGACACCCAAAGAAGATTCGGCCGATTACGTGTTAAACGCGAAAGGCGGAAAATACGGCTATTTCCTGCCGTTTGAGCCCGCCCGCCCACTCATTAGGGCTACGCCTTACCTGGGCGCCAACGGCAAACCCGACGCCAGCAGGGTGGAAGACGTGTTCAACGCCCTGAACCAGATGTCGGAATGGTCGTTCCTCAAAAACCTCAACCATTTTTCCGGCAAAGTACCGCCGGCCCTTCAGGGTACAAGCACCATGTACCCCATCGAGCTGCGCCTGTACGAATATACCGGCGAAGGGAAAGAACGGCGGATAAAACCCATGGGTAACCAATTCACCTTCGAGCTGAGCCCGGACAAGCCCTACACCTGGATCCGCTTCGAGCTGGAAAACTACAGCACAGACTTGCTGCACACCAGCCTGGTGTACATGCCCTACAATTTCGGCTTCCTCTCCGATGAGCGGGCCTGCTTTCTGCGTGCGCCCCAGCTTATCCTGCAGAAAAACGAAAAGGCCTGCTCCCGCAAGTTCGGAAAGCGGCAGCCGGAAGACAACGACAACGGCAAGGAATACCTGATGCTGAAAGTGGACCCCTACACCTCGGACTACAACCTGCCGGCAGAGCATAATTATATCAAATTCCTGAGTAGTAAAACG
This sequence comes from Lewinellaceae bacterium, assembly GCA_020636255.1. Lineage (GTDB taxonomy): Bacteria > Bacteroidota > Bacteroidia > Chitinophagales > Saprospiraceae > JACJYE01. The sequence continues at coordinate 548,162 of JACJYE010000001.1, read as the reverse complement.
CCTTTTGAGATCAAGGCCCTCCACATGGAACCTCTGCCGCTGCCCGATGACGAGGCCGGCAAAAAACGGGGTTTCGACTTCGATGAGGAAGAAGAGGAGCCCCGGCCATTCGAGTGGGAGGTGAGGACGTTCGAACTGGTGGTGAGCAACCCGGGCTATCAGCCGGGCTGAGGGGAAAAGTATACTTTGCCTATCTTTATCGCAAAAACAGGCATGCCCACAACCATCGTCTCCTACAACCTCAACGGCATCAGGGCAGCGCTCGGCAAGAGCCTGCTGGATTGGCTGAAGCAAAGCGACATCGATATCTTTTGCGTTCAGGAAACAAAAGCCCAGCCTGATCAGGTGGCCGAAAGGCCGGAATTTGAAGCCCTGGGCTACGAACAGCACTGGCACAGCGCCGAAAAGAAAGGCTACAGCGGCGTGGCCACTTTTTCCCGTATCCCGCCCGATAATGTGGCCGTCGGCTGCGGCATCGAAAAATACGACCGCGAAGGGCGGATACTACGCACCGACTTCGGCGACTGGACCCTGCTGAACTGTTATTTCCCCTCGGGCACGACGGGCGGTGAGCGGCAGGCCTTTAAAATGGAATTTCTGGACGATTTCTACCGCTGGGTTGCGGAACTGAAAAAGGAACGCCCGAAACTGATCGTCGTCGGGGATTACAACATCGCACATACTGAAATAGACATCCACGACCCGGTGCGCAACAAAACCACTTCGGGTTTTCTACCCGAAGAGCGCGCCTGGATGAGCAAGTGGTTCGACAATGGTTTTACGGATTCGTTCCGCTTCCTTCACCCCGATAAAGTGGAATACAGCTGGTGGAGCTTCCGTGCACGAGCGCGGGAGAACAACAAAGGCTGGCGCATCGATTATCAGTCGGTAACCGACAATATCCGGGACAAACTCATGGAAGCATACCACATGAATGATGTGGTGCATTCCGACCACTGCCCCGTTTACCTGAAAATTGGCCTGTAAAACAGTGGGGCCGGACAAACTGCAGGGTTACGACAGTATTCCCTTTAAAACGCGCAACGAACACAAAGGCATGCTTATATTTGCCCTGAAGGATAGCCACTCGTTTAAACTTAAAAAGCAGAACATGCACCGGATCATACTACTTTTCGCCCTGGCCCTGCTGGCCTCCCTACCGCTATCGTCTCAGGAATTCTCGGCCGGTTTCCGCGCCGGTTTGAATTTCTCTACCATTAACGGCCCGCTGGAAACCGACGACAGTGGCAACGATCTGGAAGACTACACCATCAAAACAGGCTTTCACGTGGGCGCTATCGCCAACCTGAAATTCAACGATATCTTTGGCCTGCGTGGTGAATTGCTGTATTCGCAGAAAGGCACCCAGTACAGCTTCGTCGGGCCGTCTTACTGGGTCTTTTATACCGCCAATGACATGCCCGTTTACGCTACGGGAAACCGCAATACCACGCTGACGGTGACCAACTCCTACATCGATATCCCCGTCACCGCCGTTGGCCGGCTGGGGCGCCTGGAATTGTCGGGCGGCCTCAACCTGGGAATACTGATCTCCTCGCGCGGCACCGGCCAGTTGTCCTTCAGCGGGCAGTCGGCAGGTGGTAGCACTGTCGACCCCTTTACCATTGCCCTCGAATTCAATTACTTCGACGATACGTTCCAGCGGACGGATGCCACAGATGTCGAGACACGGCGGATCGATGGCAAAGATGTTCTCATTCCAAAAACGCTCGGCGCGTATTATCAGACTACGGAGGAGGAGAGCGATAAACTATTCAATACCCTCGAGCTCGGCCTGATCGGAGGGCTTGCGTTTTATCTCAACCAGGGACTTTACCTTAGCTTTCGCGCCAATTACGGCCTTTCCGACCTGACCAAAACGAACCAGGATATCTCCAAGTTATCCCTCGACGCCAGCCGCAACTTCATCTTCCGGGAGGATGACGACCGCAACCTCACCCTGCAGGCTTCTGTAGGGTTCAGTTTCTAAGGCCAGGCGTTCTTTTTTCCTCTTTTTTTCTCCACCCCTTGCGCCGTATTGTTAATACCTTTACATTTGTCAAAAATTACCCGTTTGGGTAAAAAAATATGCAAATGACAGAGCAGACGACAGAGGGCAGGATATTGGAGGCGGCGCGCCAGGTTTTTATGCGCAAGGGGTTTGCTGCGGCCCGCATGCAGGAGATCGCCGACGTAGCCGGCATCAACAAAGGGTTGCTGCACTACTATTACCGCAATAAGAACAAGCTTTTCAAGGCCGTTTTTGATGAGGCGTTCGAGCGCTTCGCCCTGCAGGCCAATACTATTTTTGCCGCCGACATCCCCCTGTTCGAAAAGATCGAGTCCTTTGTGAGCGAGTATATGGACATCATGCTGGAGAACCCTTCTCTGCCTGCCTTTGTGATCAATGAGCTCAACCAGAAAGGGGAGGAATTCGTGCGGGGCATCATGAACAGCAAGCACAGGCCCAACCCGCTTCCGCTGATCGGGCAGATCCAGCTGGAAGTAGAGGCCGGCCGCATCCGGCCGGTCAACTCCTTGCACATGATGCTGAATATGCTGTCCCTATGCGCCTTTCCCTTTATCGCCCGGCCCATGTTTCAGGGAATTGCACAGGTGGACGATGCCACCTATATGAAGCTGATGGAAAGCCGGAAACGGGAAGTCACCGATTTTATTCTGAACGCCATACGGCTAAACCAGTAAATTTTTTTATACCCGATTTACCTATTTAGTTAAACCAATTCGGTAAAAATGAAGCATAAACTGATCCTGTTATTGACAGCCCTGGGGCCGTTTTTTGCCCTGGCACAACCTCAGCAAACCTTACGGCTGGAGGACTGCTACGCAAAGGCCCAAGCGCATTACCCCCTCTATCAGCAGAGTGCCCTTCTGGCCCAGGCTACCCAGGTGCAACTGGATAAGCTACAGGCCGAACGCCTTCCGCAGATCAGTTGGAATGCCCAGGCCAGCCTGCAAACGGAAACCGTATCTTTTCCCTTCGACATTCCTCTCCCCGGCGCTGATCTGGACCTGCCGCTCTATCGCTTTCAGACTACGGCCGACCTGCAGTACACCATATACGACGGTGGCATACAGGAAGCCCGGAAAAAGCTGGAACGCGCCGGCCTGGCGGCCAGCCAGCAGGAAGTGGCCGTCGAACTGGATAAACTGAAAGGGCAGGCCAACCAGTATATTTTCGGCATCCTGCTGCTGCGCGAGAAGATCGCCATTCAGGAAAATGCCCGCCAAACCCTGGAGGATAAGATAAAAACCCTGGAAGCGGCCGTCCGCCATGGCGTAGCGCTGGAAGGCGATGTGGATAAGCTGCGGGTGGAAGTGCTGCGCCTGCAGTCGGAAACAGAGCAGGCCCGGGGCGATATCCGCGGGCTTCTGGCCAGCCTCGGCAGCCTGATCGGTGAACCGGTACCAGAGGATACCCGGTTCGAGTTGCCGCCGGCAGCGGAAACGGCGGCCGATGCACCCCTGCAAAGGCCCGAGCTGCAGCTCTTTGCCTATCAAAAGGAACGCATCTTGGCCCGCGAGGATCTGATCAGCGCCACCTGGCGGCCCAAAGTCGGGGCCTTTGTACAAGCAGGCGTCGGCGCCCCCAACCCGCTCAACTTTTTCGATAAGGACTTGAGCCCCTTTGCTATGGGGGGCGTAAAGTTCAGCTGGAATTTTATCGATTGGAAGCAAGCTAACCGCGACCGCCAGCTGCTGAGCCTCAACAGCCAGCTCGTCGACAACCAGCGGGCAACTTTCGAAGCTACCATCAACCGGCAGGATGCAAAATTTGCTGATGAAGTGGCTACCCTGGAGAACCTCATCGCCCGCGACGATGAGATCGCCGCGTTGCAGGAGCGCATTCTGAAGCAAATATCCGCCCAGCTCGACCAGGGGGTGGCCACGGCCACCGATTACGTTACTCAGTCTTACGCCCTGCAACAGGCGCAGCTCAGCCGACAGTTGCACGAGCTGCAGCTCACGCAGGCGCGCATCAACCATCTGACGCTGAAAGGAAACCTCTAATTCATTGGCTAATATCAATAAATCAATGTTATGAAAGCTTCATCCCTTTTCCTGCTCCTGCCCCTACTGACGCTGGCAGCCTGCCAGAACAACAACCACCTCGCCGATGCCTATGGCAATTTTGAAGCTCAGGAGGTGATCGTTTCTTCGGAGAGCAACGGCAAACTGGTTTATTTTGCGGTAGAAGAAGGCCAGCAACTGGAATCCGGCCAGTTGATAGGCATCATCGATACCGTACCGCTCATACTGCGCAGAAAACAATTGCAGGCCGGCATTCGCGCCATCACGGGCAAAACGCAGGAATCACAACCCCAGGTCGACGTGCTGCTGGAGCAGAAACGCAACCTGCAACGCGAAGAAAAACGCCTGGAAGCTCTGGTCGCCGACAATGCCGCGACGCCCAAACAACTGGACGATATCAAAGGGCAGATCGATGTGGTGGATAAACAGATAGCCGCTACGCGTTCGCAGACCAGTACCCTCAACCGGGGTATCCTGGCGGAAATAGCCCCCCTGGAAGCTCAGATCGAACAGGTGGACGACCAGATACAGCGCTGTTATATCTACAACCCGATCAAAGGGACGGTGCTGCTGAAGCTGGCCGAACCCTCGGAAATGACGGCAGCCGGCAAGCCGCTATATACCGTCGCAAACCTCGATGAGCTGGAACTGCGCGCCTATATCAGCGGCGCCCAGCTGCCTCACCTGAAGATCGGCCAGCAGCTGGCCGTATTCATCGACGAAACCGAAGAAACGAACCGTAGCCTGCCCGGCACCGTAAGCTGGATATCCGATAAAGCGGAATTCACCCCCAAAACGGTACAAACGAAAGAGGAGCGCGTCAACCAGGTCTATGCCTTTAAAGTCAGGGTAAAAAATGACGGCAGCCTGAAGATCGGCATGCCCGGCGAGGCTATGCTGCATGCTCCGGATGCAGCAGAAAATACAGGAAAATAGAAGAGGATCGGCGATTTGCGGCCTTCTGGCCTAAAAAACAGAAACATGTCCAACCAATTTGCCATCGATATTCAGGGTGTCAGCAAGCGCTACGGCAAAGATGTGCAGGCCCTGGATGAGGTATCTCTGCAGGTAAGGCCTGGCGAGCTGTTCGGGCTCATTGGGCCCGACGGGGCAGGCAAAACCACTCTTATCCGCATCCTGGCCACCCTGTTGCTGGCCGATGAAGGCCAGGCGACAGTTGACGGCTGGGATGTGCGCAAAGATTATAAACAGATCCGCAGGAACGTAGGGTATATGCCGGGCCGCTTCTCCCTTTACCAGGACCTGTCGGTGGAGGAGAACCTCACTTTTTTCGCTACCATATTCGGCACCACGATCAGAGAGAACTACGATCTGATCAGAGACATCTACGGGCAGCTGGAGCCGTTCCGCACCCGAAAAGCAGGTAAGCTTTCGGGTGGTATGAAGCAAAAACTGGCCCTGAGCTGTGCCCTCATCCACAAACCCAGCGTACTCTTCCTGGATGAGCCGACGACAGGCGTCGATGCCGTGTCGAGGCACGAGTTCTGGGAAATGCTGCAACGGCTCCGGCAAAAGGGCATCACGATCCTGGTGTCGACGCCATATATGGACGAGGCCAGCTTGTGCGAGCGCGTTGCGCTAATACAAAAAGGGCGCATCCTCAGCATCGACACCCCCGCCAATATCGTCGGCAGTTTCGACAAGCCGTTGCTGGCCATCCGAACCGACGATATGTACCGGCTGATCAACGACCTGCGGCAATTCGAATCGACACACAGCGCATACCCCTTCGGCGATTATGTCCACCTGGCGCTCGACGGGCCCATCTGGGCCGAAGCCGTACATGCTTACCTGGTGGGAAAAGAACATACAGGCATCGAGATCAAACCGGCAGAAGTGACGATCGAGGATTCTTTCATGGAATTGATGTCAAAGGAGTGAGGGGGAGTGTATGTGTGGGATCAAATAATAAATAACAAACAACACCAATGCTTCCAGCCATAACAGCCGACAAACTAACCAAACGCTTTGGCGATTTTACGGCCGTCAACCAGATCACTTTTGAGGTGAAAAAGGGCGAGATCTTTGGTTTCCTGGGCGCCAACGGCGCCGGCAAGACCACGGCCATCAGAATGCTCAACGGCCTGTCGCGCCCAACGGCGGGCAAGGCCCAGGTTGCCGGGTTCGATGTATACCGGCAAACGGAAAAGATCAAGCGCCGCATCGGGTATATGAGCCAGAAATTCTCGCTGTACGAAGACCTTACGGTTCGGGAGAACATCCAGTTTTACGGCGGCATCTACGGCCTTCCCCTGGCGGAGATACGCCGGCAGATGAAGCAGCTCGTCGCGGGCCTGGGCATGGAGCCTTATGCCCGCAACCTGGTGAAATCGCTGCCGCTGGGCTGGCGGCAGAAGCTGGCCTTTTCCATTTCCATTATGCACAACCCCGAGATCGTCTTCCTCGATGAGCCTACGGGCGGTGTCGACCCTATTACCCGCCGGCAGTTCTGGGAGATGATCTACAAGGCCGCCAATGAGGGCATGACGGTTTTCGTGACCACCCACTATATGGATGAAGCGGAGTACTGCAACCGCGTTTCCATTATGGCCGATGGGCGGATTGCTGCACTCGATACGCCGCACGCCCTCAAAGAGCAGTTCCACGCCACGTCGATGAACGACGTTTTCCTAAACCTAACCCGCCCCGGGCGCCAAGCATCATGAAGCAGCTACTGATATTCATCCGAAAGGAAACCTATCACATTTTTCGCGACAAACGCACCCTGCTCATTCTGTTGGGAATGCCCATGGTACAGGTGCTGCTCTTCGGCTTTGCCATTACCAACGAGATCACCAACGCCCGCATCGCCATCCTCGACCAGTCGAAAGGCGAGATGAGCCGGAATATTATACAGCGATTCACCGCCTCCGGGTATTTCGAGATCGACGAGAACCTCCAAAGCCTGTCCGATATCGAGCGTCATTTCCGGCAGGGCAAGACCAAACTGGTGGCCGTATTCCCTCCGCAACTGGAGGAAAACATGAAGCGCAACGTCCCGGCTAAAATACAACTGGTGGCCGACGCCACCGACCCCAATACGGCCACTACCCTGATCAACTACGCTTCGGCCATTATAGGCCGGTACCTCCAGGAACAGAGCCATGGCCAGGCCGTTCCTCTGGCCATCAATACCGAAGTCAAAATGCTGTACAACCCCCGCCTGAAAAGCGTATACATGTTCGTACCCGGAGTGATCACGATCATCCTGATGCTGATGTCGGCCATGATGACGTCCATTGCCATCACCCGGGAAAAGGAACTGGGCACCATGGAAGTGCTGCTGGTCTCTCCGCTCAGGCCTTCCACCATCATCATCGGCAAGGTGATCCCTTATATCGTACTGGCGCTGGCTATGGCTGCCATCGTTCTGCTGCTGGGCGCCTTCGTCTTCAATATGCCCATCAGGGGCAGCCTGGTTTTGCTGATCGCCGAATGCGTGTTGTTCGTGATCACCTCGCTGTCGTTGGGCATTCTGATCTCCACCCGCACCGAAACCCAGCAGGTGGCCATGCTGATCTCGCTGATGGCCCTGATGCTGCCCACCATCCTGCTGTCGGGTTTTATATTCCCGATCGAGTCCATGCCGAAAGTGCTGCAGATACTCAGCAATATCATTCCGGCCAAGTGGTTCATCATCATCATCAAAAACGTCATGCTGCGGGGCACGGGCTTCAGCTTTATCTGGAAAGAGACCCTCATACTACTTGGTATGGCCATGTTCTTCATTGCTGCCAGCATCCGCAATTTTAAAATCCGCCTAGCTTAAGCCACCATGAGAACCATTCTGTTCATCATACGAAAGGAATTTGTACAGATCTTCCGCCACCGGGTGATGCTGCCGCTGATCTTTATGATGCCGATCATCCAGCTGATCATCCTGGCCCATGCGGCAGATTACGAGGTGCGGAACATCAACCTGTTCATCGTCGACCACGACCTGAGCCAGTATTCGTCGCGGCTGGTTGGCAAGTTTCAGGCCTCGGCCCATTTCAACGTTGTCGGAAGCGCTTTTTCCAGCAAAACGGCTTTCGACGAGATCCAGCAAGGCGATGCCGACCTGTTCCTGGAGATCCCTGCTGATTTCCAGCGCAAGCTGCTGCGCGACAACGGCGCCGGGCTACAGCTTTCCGTCGACGCCGTCAATGGCGTCAAAGCCGGCCTGGCGAATGCCTATGCCACGGCCATCATCCAGGATTTCAACGAGGAGATCCGCACCGAGGCGCTGGGCCCTGGCGCCGGCAAGCTGCCGCTGTCGATCGCTTCATCCAACTGGTTCAACCCCGAGCTCAACTACTTCACGTTCATGGTGCCCGGCATCCTGGTCCTGCTGGTCACCCTTGTGGGCATGTTCCTTTCGGGCATGAACATCGTCAAGGAAAAGGAGATCGGCACCATCGAGCAGATCAACGTGACGCCGATCCGCAAATATCAGTTCATCATTGGCAAGCTGCTGCCATTCTGGGTCATCGCCAATATGGAGCTGGCCTTCGGGCTGTTGGTAGGCTGGCTGATCTTCGATATTCCTTTTGTCGGCAGCCTGTGGCTGGTCTTCGGCTTTGCCGCCCTGTACCTGCTGGTCGTGCTGGGCATGGGCCTGTTCATTTCCACCGTAACGGAAACCCAGCAGCAGGCCATGTTCATCGCCTGGTTTTTCCTCATCATTTTCATACTGATGAGCGGCCTGTTCACCCCCATCGAAAGCATGCCGCCCTGGGCGCAGCATATCACCCGCTTCAACCCCGTGGCTTACTTTGTGGAAGTGATGCGCATGGTGCTGCTCAAAGGCAGCGGCCTGATGGACATCAAGCGGCACATCCTGGTGATGCTGGGGTACGCAATGGCGGTGAACGGGTTGGCGGTGTGGAATTATCGGAAGAGGAGCTGAGGGGAGGGAATTGATCAACTATCTGATTTTGCTTCTGGTTTAAAAGTATCAAAAACCGATTGAGGAGAAAGGAGTTCAAGTGACTTCATGTTGAGCCGAATGGCATCAACGCCACTCCTGTTCTCTTCCACATTTTTGGAAAGTATCAGCATTTGATCGGAAAACTGGTTTTCATCATTTAGGAAATGGAAATATCCTTCAATAACCTCTAAAAGGGTACTTATGGGGCAGTTGACATAGTCGATTCCTCTGGTTGCCAGAAACTGATATATCGTATTATTTTCATTCATCATTATCTGAGTCTTGATTTCCCTGGCCTGAAAGTTCCATCTCTAATGCCGCATTTTCCAGGGTGATTTGTTGAATAATGCTTTTTAACAGCTCGAAAAGCTCTTCAAGCCAAGGCACATAAGCTTTCGTAAGGTCATACAAGCGCTGTAATTGGTCAATTTGCGCCTGAGTTAGTGGAATTCCAGCATCAATCTGGTTTTTCAACTGCTGGAGCAACTGCTGCCACAACAACACTTCTTCTTCTGAGGGAATATCTCCATTTTCTAAAGCCAGGATTACCCCCCCCCAAATCAATCTCTGATGGCCTTGAAGTTCCTGCCTTTAATTTGAAATACCCGAAATTTAGCTGGTTCACTGTTATCAATGCAAGAATAAGCAACAATGCCAATACCAAAAGCCTGATCGGGATGTAACCTTTTATTTTCCTGGTTATTTCCATGTTAAAGGGGGTGTTCAAAGAATTTAAATTAAGCAGATATGCGGGAATTTCCAAATTAGCAATCACCTGATATTATTTTGACGTTGCGCCCTTGCGTCGATGCAAGAAAAGAAGGGCATAGCATAACTGCTCCCTGGCAAAGGATTTTCCATTTTTTCCTTAGATTTGCTAAGACTCTTAATATTAAGTGTTACCTGCAAAAATTCAAACCCCAAATGACTCGGCCCATCGTTTATCTGGCATTTGCCAATGACCCATCCGCCCCTCTGCCCATGCTCACCGAGGAAGCACAGCAACTGGAGCGCATCTTTCGCCGCGTTTCCGATACGCATATCCAGTTGGAAAAAGATGAGTTTGCCACCCTTGACATTATAGCCGAAAAACTGCGGCACTTTGGTGAGAAGTTGCAGGTTTTCCACTACGCCGGCCACGCGGATGGCCAGAAGCTCCTGCTTCCGGATGGAGCTGCAGATGGTGGGGGCATGGCGCGGCTCATCCTGGCGGCCAATCCCCGGTTGGTCTTTCTCAACGGCTGTTCCACCCGCGGGCAGGTGCAGCGGTTGCTGGAATTGGGCGCACCGGTTGTGATCGCCACCAGCCGCCCGGTAGCCGACCAGATGGCCACGGAGGTGGCCGCTTACTTTTTCCAGAGCTTGTGTTCGGGCATGTCCATAAATGCAGCTTTTCAGGCTGTAGAGGGCTATTTTGCAGCTAAAGGGCAATCCACCTTGCTGAGCCGTGTGAGAAGTATCAGCCTCAGCGAAGTGGAGACGGATGCCGGAGCCATGCCTTGGGGGCTGTATTATGAACAGGAAAGCGCTCTGGACTGGGCCTTGCCGAAGGCGCAAGAGCCAGAGAAGATGATACAGCAGTCGGCTGAGAAGATATATAATATTGGAAAGATTGATCAGGCTGATTTTTCTTAAGCACTCTGATATGGACAAAATAAAGCACAGCGACAGCCCAAACAGCATCATCATCGAGGATGTAAAAGAAAGCACCATTGCGGTAAACGTGAACGGGGACGTACGCGAGATACGCAACGAGCTGGCCGAGCTCAAAGCACTGCTGCAAAACCTCAAGGTGCAGAATGTACAGTACGCCGAGAAGATCTACAACATTGAGCATATTAACGAGGCAAACTTTGGCTTCGTGACTGGCAAAAAAGCATTCAACGAACTGCTGGCTAAGGAACTCATCGAAGCCATCCGCCCCCATTCATTGGCAGCGCAGCGCTTCCTGAATCTGGTAGCGGCTACCCCCGGCTGGGAAAGCCAGCCCCACATCAGCGCCAAGGCCAAGGAGGTCATCGCGTACAGCTTCGTAGGCGTCGTCGGTATCCAACTGAGCAAGCTCATGGCCATCGGGCAGGAGCCGCTATCGGATGCCAAACAGCGCAAGTACATTGGCAAATGCCTCGACATCGCCAGGCACTGCCTCAGCCTGATGTCCGCCATCCTGCTCTCCAGGCTATGGGATGATCAGAAGGTACAACCTCGGGACTTTGACGAAACGGAACGCATGTCTCTGTCCGCCTTCTTCAATAACAGCTTTGAACTTTCCCTCTTGGAACGGCTTTCCTTTCTGCAAACGCTGCACTGCATTTTCTCCAAACAGGAAAACGGCCTGCCCACGCCATTACCGGAATGGCCCGCTTTTGCGCCCGCCCTGAAATCTGGCAGTACCTTTCATCTGGCCTGCCAAACAATGGCTCGCCTGGACGAACGCCTCGACAAGGGCCAGTACAGCCTGCTGGATTGCTTTGAGGCGGAAAAGCAGTTAGCTCAGTTCTTCCGGAGCCTCCATTTTCTGGCTAACTACCGCATGGCCTCTATCCGCCACATCGGCTACCAGGAACCGCGAAATACTGACGCCCGCTATCTGCATCGCTACTCCGCTCTCGGCATTGATAACAAGGCCAACGTGGACGCTGAAAAGGTCAACTGTACCACCGAAACCGCGCAGACCGAGGCCGTGCTGCTGTACCGGGGCGATCATTACAGCGATTACATCAACTTGTCGCCTTTTGTGATCGATTACAACGCGCTATCCTTTGAACACGGCGCCAAGATCTGCTTCTACCGCTCCCAGGCCATCGACGGCGATATCCTGGAATACCTTTTCCTGGAAGATAACAGCCTCGTGCGCCTGGAAATGCAGGGCGTTTTGAAATCGGACACCGACCTGAACGAACTGATGATGGAAAAAGAAAAACATAAAGCCCTCAACCTTGACCGCGTGGTGGAACAGTTTATGGATGCAAGGCGCTGCTTGTTAGGCCCATTTCACGCAACGACGCCATGACGCAACGCACATTTTTAGTCTACACGTAGCGCTGTCGCGCCGTGGCGTGCACCTAAATAAACAGAACAGCATGAAACGCTACCCCTTCAAGTTCCTGGATGCTTACACCCGCGAAGACCAAGACATCTTCTTCGGCCGCGAGGAAGAAGTAGAGCGGCTTTACGAGATGGCCTTCCAGGCAGACTTGCTGCTGGTGTACGGCGCCTCGGGCACAGGCAAGACCAGCCTCATACAGTGCGGCCTGGCGAGCAAATTCCAGAGCTACGACTGGCTGGCGCTCAATGTCCGCCGGGGGAGAAACCTCAACGAATCCTTGGAGGCAGCCCTGGAGGCAGCTGCCGGGGCGGCCTCCGGTGATATCCCTGCCTGGCTCGATGAGGACCTAAGCAGCGACAGCCCCGCGGAAAGCACGCTTTCCCCCCTCGCCCGACGTTACCGGGCCATCTACCTGAAACACTTTAAGCCCCTTTACATCATCTTCGATCAGTTCGAAGAGTTATACACCCTTGGCAACAAGGCCGAAGAGCAGGCCTTTGTGCACGCTGTTCGGGAGACCCTGCGTGCCAAACAGCCCGTGAAGATGATCATCAGCATCCGGGAGGAGTACCTCGGCCACCTCTATGAGTTCGAGCGGCAGGTGCCGGAACTGCTGCGTAAAAAGCTGCGGGTGGAGCCAATGAACCTGGATAAGGTGAAAGCCGTGATACAAGGCATTGGCAGCCTGCCGCAGAGCAATGTGCGCCTGCAGGCGGGCGAGGAAGCCGCCGTTGCCGAGGATGTGTTCAACAAAATACGGGGTGGCGAAAAATCCCTCACCATTCAATTGCCCTATCTGCAGGTGTTCCTTGATAAGTTCTACCTGTACTGCACGGGCGACGAAAGCCGGCAAGCCGACGCTCTTTTTACCCTGACGGCCCTGGAACAAATGGGCGGCCTGGGTGATGTGCTGCGAAACTTCCTCGAAGAGCAGGTGTTGCTCACCGCCCGCAGGCTGGAGCAACCACCTGAAGTGATCTGGCAACTGCTCTCGCCTTTCGTCACCCTGGAAGGTACCAAGGAGCCACTCTCTGAGGCGGAGCTGCACCGCCGCCTGCCCGAAAGTACGCCCCCCGCCTTGCCAGGCAGAGTACTAGAGGCCTTTGTGAACAGCCGCATCCTGCGCTTCTCGGAAAGCCAGCAGCGCTACGAGTTCGCCCATGACACCCTGGCCAAACAAATGCACGCCCGACGCAGCGATGAGGAGATCGCACTGCTGGAAGTGCAGCGCCTCATCCGCTCTCAAGCGGCCATAAAGCCCGAGGCGCGGGAATTTTTTACCGGCAAACAACTTGACTTTATCTCCTCTTATTTGCCCAAACTGCGGCTGTTGGAGGAAGAACAGGCCTGGATTCTCAAAAGCGAACAGCAGCGGGCAGCGCTGGAAGAAGCGGAAGAGCAGCGGCAGCGGGAGGAACTGGAAAAAGCCCAGCGACAGGCTGCTATCGAAAAAAATCTGGCAGATAAAGCTAACGCGGCCCTGGCGGAGCTTCGTAGTAAAAACACCTCCATCTTCGGATCCTTCGCCGAATTGGGCACTGATTTGATCTACACCCTCGACTATGAAGAGGCGCTGGAAAAGATGACTGTGGCCGTAGAAATCGACGTGGATGGCGAGCTGAAAAAGCAACAATTAACCGAACCCATTGCCGAACTACTTTTTTTCTTTGCCGAAAGCGGCCGCAGGCCTGCCCTGGCCCGAAACGCAGCAGGGTTGTTGCTCCAGGTGGAACCCGAAGCCGATCTGGCAAAGGACTTGCTTCAATGCCAGGAAGAAGCCTGGGAAACCCGCCGGCAATTTGCATCCCTACTAAAAAAGCTGCCCTTTTTCCACAAATTTCAGGCCCGATATTATCCTGAAATGGTTTCTGTTCCTCTTGGCGATGATAGTATTTTCGAGATGGGCAGCCCGGAATCCGAATGGCAGCATCAGTCGGATGAAAAACTACACAAAGTGCAGCTATCCCCCTACCAGTTGTCCAGTACCACCATCACCTTTTATCAATTTGCACTGTTCAGTGAAGCCGTCGACAGAGGGCTGGCCAGCCGCACGCCTTACTGGGGCCGATTCGGGGACCACCCCGTAGTGAGTGTTTCCTGGTATGAAGCAGTAGAGTATGCCAACTGGTTGAATGCACAGCAGGGACTGCCTCCCTGCTACAGGATACAGAAAGAAAAGAATAGTGACCCTGGCAATCAGGTTCGGTTGGATTATCTCAAATGGAAAATAGACTGGGACAACACGGCCAAAGGTTTTCGCCTGCTCACAGAAGCCGAATGGGAACTGGCCGCCCGCGGCGGCGTGGGAGGATCAAGAACGCTGTTCGCCGGCAGCGATACCCTTGATGAGGTGGGCTGGTTCTGGGAGAACTCCGGTGACAAGCCGCTGTCCGGCGACTGGGACCTGAACAAAATATATGACAACAATGGGCGGACGCATGCTGTGAGACAGAAAAGGGATAATGGTATAGGCATTTATGATATGAGCGGCAATGTGTACGAATGGTGCTGGGATTGGTATGATGACAATTACTACTCTGAATGCCACGAGAAAGGCGTGGCATTAAATCCAGCAGGCCCGAATAGCAGCGCCGACGGCCGTGTTATTCGCGGCGGTAGTTGGCACCACACTGCGGAGTACTGCCGGCCGGCCTTTCGCTACCGCAACTACCCCGACTACCGCGCCGACAACGTAGGCTTCCGCCTAGCCTTCGTCCCGTAGTTCTGTTGGCAGTTCATTCCGGCTTTACTTATGAGCTAGAGCGAGTTGTTGAAAAAAATGAGAGGGAGGCGAGGGACGAGCCGACTGTTCATTTTTTGAGACAGCGAGCGCCCTGAACCAATTCCGGCGAAGCCGGCCGGAATATTTTTAAGATTGATGACGCTTTCGAAGTACCCTCCATCTGGGCTTCGAGATGAAAAACGGGTTTTTATGCAAATAAAACTCTTTACTATTCCAGTCGGCGATAGCGGAAACGCCCTGCAGGAGATGAATGCCTTTCTGCGGGGGAACAAAATACTGGAAGTCGAAAATAAGCTGATTAATAACGAAAACGGAGCGTATTGGTGTTTCTGCGTGCGCTATATCGAGCGGGTATATCCAGGTTCGGAGGATAAAAAGACCAGGGCGAAGGTGGATTACCGCAAGGTGCTGGATGAAGCGACGTTCCAGAAATTTGTCAAACTGCGGGAAGCCAGAAAAAAGATAGCTACTGAAGAGGGCATTTCTGCTTATATTATTTTCACAGACGAAGAGCTGGCGGAGTTGGCCAAGCTGGATGAAATCACGGAAAAAGCTATGCTTGCAATCAAGGGAATCGGAGAGAAAAAAGTGGAACGCTTTGCCAAATATTTTATCAATCAAACGGAACCGGATGAAACGGCAGGGATACCTGATTGAGCCCATTGCCGAAATGGGAAACCTCGAGCTGGCGTTTTATAAAGCTCAAAAGGGCAAGGCATATCGGCAAGAGGTGGCCGCCTATGGGAAAAATCTACGGCTCAACCTGCTCAGGCTGCAAGGGGAAATTCTGTCGGGCGAAGTAACGGTGGGCGGCTATCATTACTTCACCGTTTATGATCCCAAAAAGCGGCAGATATGCGCGGCGCCCTTTGCCCAGCGGGTGTTGCACCACGCATTGATGAACGTTTGCCATCCCTGTTTTGAAAAAAAGCAAATAGCCGATAGCTACGCCAGCCGCATCGGAAAGGGCGCCTATGCGGCGCTGGAACAGGCTAAGGCTTTTAACCGGCGCTATAACTGGTTTCTAAAATTGGACGTCCGGAAATATTTTGACAGCCTGGCCCATGATGTAATAAGGAAGCAGCTCTACAGCTTGTTTGGAGGCCACCCTTTGAGCTGCAAAGGCCACTTTTTCGATGATACTGCGTTGCTTTTTTGACCGTACCTTTGGATACGCTCTTCAAAAAGACGCCTTGTCTCACCAAAAAATTGACGCTTTTCGCTATCAAAAGCGGACTCCAAACAAGCTCTTAATAAAAGAAAACGGGCATCCATCGAGGGTTCGAACCGTGTTATTCGCGGCGGTAGTTGGAACAACACTGCGGAGAACTGCCGGACGGCAAATCGCAACCGCAACAACCCCGACAACCGCAACAACAACGTAGGCTTCCGCCTAGCCTTCGTCCCGTAGCTCATAAGTAAAGCCGGATGGCTGCCAATGAACAGATGGGTGGCCCCGTCCCCAGGTATTTGGGGCAAATAGTATTGACAGATACCCGGCGCTGGTAGGGTGGCCGGGATAGCCGCTTCGAAAGCTCCGGGTATTGCTGTATCAAACATCCAGAAAATGAAATACTCTAAAATAGAATGGACAGAAGCTACCTGGAACCCCAGCACCGGCTGCAATAAGGTCAGCGCCGGTTGTAAGAACTGCTATGCAGAAACCATGGCCAAACGCTTGCAGGCTATGGGTGCGCCCGGCTATGAGAATGGTTTTGAGTTCACGCTCATGCCCGAACGACTGGATATGCCTTTGAAAGTAAAAAAACCAACCACAAAGTCAGTCTGGCAGTTTGGAAACGCCACCATATTTCAATAGCCAGCTTGGCATCGAAGCTTTCTTAGCGGCGACTGAACAGGCATCTACTCCCCGAACAACCATGCCTGCCTCAGCGCCAGCTCTTTTTCCGTAGCCTCTTCCTTGGGGCGCACTTTATTGGTTGCAGGGTCGTACTCATAACCCACCAACCCGAAAACGTCCTTCAGGGGGAGGGCTTGCGCGCCGCCGGCGCAGGCCTTCAGGAATGCTCCGGCCTGCGGGGATGTCATACCGGCGACGATGTCGAACAGTTCGCTGTCTTTGAAGGTTTTGCCACTGCTGTAGCGGGCTGCCAGTTCTCCGGCCAGCTGTTTGAGCCCTGTTTTTCCGCCCGACCACTGTCTTAGCCTGATGTCGAGCAGCAGGTTCACGACAAAACCTTTGAACATAATATTGCCTTGCTGGTTGGCCATGTCGCCAAAGACGCCCCGGCTGATGTCGGTGAGGGGCACATCCTGGCGGTAATCCTTCATGCCGGCCAGCATATCGTTGATGAACCAGTTGAACACTTCTTCCGTGATGAGCTTTTCGCTGGCCTGAGCGTGGTAGCCGAGGTATTCGGGCATGCCTTCGTACAGCCACAGGTGATCGGAGCCGGAGGGGGTGTCAAAATCGAAATGCCGCATTTCTGCAGCGTGCACCGATAAGCTGTGCAGGAAAGCGCTGAAGGCCGCTTTTTTTAGTTCCGCTTCCAGGTTTTCCGCCTTTTGCCGTTGTTTGGGTGACCCCCATTGCTCGGGCCAGGCCATTACGCTGGAATTGTGGTGCGCCAGCATTGCGGGCTTCAGGGCGTCGCCATTATAAAAAAAGAAAAGGAAGGCATATTTATCTACCGGCATTACACCGCCCATGTAGTGGGCCAGGGCGGTGAACATCGGTTCCAGGGCCTGTTGAATGCGTTGTGGGCTGATGGCCTTTTTTTCGGAGAACACCCCGATTTCAAGGGTTGTATTGGCCACCTGAAAAGATACGGGCTCCTGGTTGGTATACAGGATAGGCTTGCCGGCCAGTTCCTGGAACGAGCCGGCGGAAAAAGCATCACGGCTGGCGTCTTTCCGGATGTTCAGGCCGCTGGCGGCGAACAGGCCAGGAGGGCGGGTGAGGTAGATGTAAAAAGGAAAATTTTCCTTCCCTTCCATGTATCCGAACAGCGCTGCGGGATTGAGCAGGTAAGCTTTGCCCTGTACAAAAAGGTTCTCTGCAGCAGGCCATTTGGCATATCCCTTATGGTTCCATACGTCCTCCACCTCATATTCGATGTAGCGCAGCGCCGTGGCATCTTTTATGCGCCAGCGGTTGAAAGACAGTTGCTCGACGGGCAGGGGCTGGTGCTGGAGGTTCATGGCCTGCAGGTTGTATACCAGCCGCCCGGATTGCAGGCCGTTCTGATAATAGCCCGGTACAGCTGTCGGAAACACGAAATTAATGACGTCCTGCCCGGCCGGGGGAACGGTGAGCTTAATGGCCAGGCGTTTGCCTTTCATCTGGCTGAGGTCTGCCTGGTATGTATAGCCTTGCTGAGTGTATGCCACCCCGGTGGCGGCTAAAGTAAAAAGTGCGATAAGTGTAATTATTCGCTGTATCATGGTTCTTTTTCGTTTTGTTCAATTGTAAGGCCCTTACTCCATCTCCCCTTCCATATCGCGTATCAGCTCCAGCAGCCCTTTATTCAGCTGGTTCTTTCGTATACTGATATTATCGGGGCTGGCAGTATTGAATTTTTCATCTTCACTGATCTCTTTCCACTGTTGTTCCAGCAGTAGGCTGCGGTCGTAGAAACCCCTGTTACCTTCGGTAAGTGTAATGAGTTGTTCGATGAGGCGGCCGGGTTGGCCCTGCCGGAAGAGGTGGCGCAGTGCGGCCGTATCGTATCGCGGTGTTGCAGGCTGAGCCGGAGGAATGGCCTTATCGGTGGCGCCGGGGCTTTGTTCTGCCCGGGCAGGGGGCGGGCCGGCATCCCGGGCCTCTTTTCGGATCGCTTCGGCGAGGCGTATGAGCTGCAGCTTCAGGCTGCTGCGCCGTTCCCTGATGCCTGATGTCTCACCCATTATGAGGGCCTCTTCTTCCAGGGCGTTCCATTCGGAGCGCTGCATCCGGATGGCGGCTTCTTTTGATGGGCTATAACGCCTGGCGAAGTCCTGTAACTGGCCGATAGCATCGGAAAGCCGGTTGTTTTCAATGGCCTGAATGGCCGATTCGTAAGCCTGTTCGGCGGTATTCATGTTCGGAAAAAAGCTTTGCCTAAAAATATTCATTTTTCTGCAATACTGTTGAGGGAGTGCCAAAACTCATTGCCGGTAGCCTTGAAACCTTTTATTTTTTGGGAAAAAGCAGATTCCCGACACATGAAAAAGATCCTTGTTGCAATCGATTTTTCGCCGGCATCCGGCAATGCTTATGAATATGCCCTCTGGCTGAGTATTGAAACCGGAGCATCACTTAACGTATTATACGTCAATACCGCTACCGAAGCAGAAGAGACGGTAAGCGAAAAACAACGCCAGGCCATGGTCAGGCGGGAGAATGAAGCTTACCGCGAGCGCCTCAGGCGCTTTACGATGAACTACCCGCATTACGGCCCTCATGAAACCCTCACCAAGGCCCTGCCCGAAGCGTATCTGGTGGCCAACGGCGGTATTTCCAGCGCCATTGCAGCCACGGCCAGGGATATAGGGGCCGGCCTGCTCGTCGTGGGCGGGCACGCCAACCACCAGCTCCGTGACTATCTGTTCGGCAGCGTTACAACACACCTTATTGGCAAAATCCCATGCCCTGCCCTGCTCGTCCCGGAGGAAGTGAACTACAAACGGCCGAAAACCATTGCGCTGGCCGTAGAAGGGGGATTGAAAGAAGCCGGAACCCCGCCTTCACTGAAGAACCTGGCCCGGGAATTGGGCGCCAAAATCGAGGCCTTTAACGTGGACATGTTGCCGGAAGGAGGGGGCCATCCCGGGGGAACCCTGCAACAAAGCGGAGGCGTAGGAGGCACTACCACGGTGCATAACGAATCTGTCAGATCCGGCATTCAGTACTATCTGGCCCAGAACCCTGCCGACTGGCTGGCCCTGTATCTGCCCAGGCGCACTTTTCCGGAGCGCCTGCTACACGGGCGGCTTGCCCGCCACCTGGTCTGGAACAGCTCGCTGCCGCTGCTTCTCGTACCCGAGAGGGAGGATGCTGAGGCACAGTGAGGCGACTCCGGCAAGAACGCTGCTGAAACGAAAAAAGCCCGCCACAGCCTGTTCGGCCATGGTGGGCTTATGTTTGAGCACAAGAGGTAACGCTATTCTTCGCTGAGTAGTGTTCAAAAAATAAGTTCTTCACTAGAGATTTTGCGATGTAGCTTGTCTTCCGGTTTTTCTAAAACTTCCGTTACTATTCAGCATCATGGTGATTTACGGCCTGAAGCAAAATTTTGTAATCCGCCCTTCCCCTTTCAAGGGGAATGAGAAGGGGTTAGACAAGAAAAAGCCTACAAAATTTTGCTTCAGGAGTATTTTAGGCCGCATGCTGAATAGTAACAAACTTCCAGCTTACGCCACATCGCAAAACCGTCGAACTAATTTTTTGATTGTTACTAATCATCATAATGTAAGACCATAAGGGGGATCGTCGTATGAAAGGTCAGGCTTTTGGTCAGGCTGCGATGGAACAAACGTTCCAACAGGTTGCGGTGGACCGTACCTACGACGATGATGCTGGCGCCTGCCTCTTCGGCATAGCGCAGTATACCTTCCTGGGTATCGCTGCATTCCACTTCTACGGCCTGGATGCTCACCTTTGGCTTGCCCCCGGCCTTCGAGGCGCGCTTTTCCCCTTTTTGCTCCGCATGATAAGGTTTATTCTCCTCTTCGGTAACGTGGACGAAATGTATTGTCGCTTCTTTGATGCCGATGGTTTCGGCCACGCGGCCCAGCACGGCTTCATCGGCAGCCTGATAGTTGCTGGCATATACGATATCGCTGAAGCCGCCGCACTGGCAGCTGCCGGGAACGAGCAGGACCGGGCAATGCGCATGTTGGGCGACGTAAGTAGAGACGCTGCCGAAAACCTGCTCCATGAGGTTGCCCTGGCCCGTAGTACCCATGATAATGAGGCCCGCCTGTTTCGAATCGCGGACGATCTCTTCGCCGGCGAAGCCGATGCGCAGCTCCGTTTTGGGCGCTACCGTTGTAACAGCCTGGCCTCCCTCTTCAAGAGCATGTTCGCTGATAAAATGATCCATCAGTTCCCGTTTGACGGCGTCGAACTCAGCAGCAGGCATATCGAGGTACGGGTTGCTGTAATCGAAGGAAGGATGGTAGGCGTGCAACACCTCTATCTCCCAATCGCCTTCGGAAGCCAGTTTCTGTGCAAAGCGATAAGCATTGGCGGCAACATCTGAAAAATCGGTTGGGACGAGTAGTTTTTTCATGGGCCTTTGCTTTTGCTGATATTGCTTCAATAAAAGGTAAAGTTCTTCCACTTCCGGCACTTCATCCTGATAGGCAGGCAGCCCGTTGATGAGCAGGGCTGGCGCTGCGGCGATCTGATACTCCAGTATGTCATGGACATTGGTAATCTCTTCCACCTCAACCTCAAGTTCGGGAAGGCGGGCCAGCGCTCTGTACAGGTTGTTTTTCAGCGCTCTGCTCTTCCGGCAGCCGATGCCCAGTAACTTTATGTGCAGTGGCATTCTGCAGGTTTAACGGAGTTTGTTGCTGTCAAGTATTTGCTTGGCGGTCACTTCTTCCGTAGCCAACGCCTTGATGATGTCGAACGTGGTGAGGATACCCACCAGGTCGCCATTATCTTCAACTACCGGAACAGCATGAAAGCGGTTTTCCAGGAAAATCTCCAGCGCCACATTTATCCGTGCGTTAGGGTTTAGCTTTGCCAGCCCCTTTGTCATAATATCCTCGGCCTTGTAGGCGCGCAGCCTCGCTTCGTTGACAAAGCGGTCCTCCTCATTGCGGTTGAACCCACGGAGGAAGTATATAAAATCAGTCTTGCTGATCAGGCCGATCATTTCCTTGTAGTGCACTACCGGAATGTGGTGGATCTTGTTCTTTTCAAAAATCTCCTTTACCACCGTGAGCTTGTCTTCAGGCCCGACGGTGATAAGGTTGGTGGCCATAAGCGATTTTACAGGTGCTAGGACGTTCATCTTTTGCGATTTTTAGTTAGTGATTCAAACACATCACTAATATCTCTAAAAGGGAGGGCCTGGTAAGTGAGAAATATCAACAGCCTCGTATGATTTTCATCATAGAGGGCACAATGCTTTCAGGCTGCCCGGCCTACTCCTCAACTTCCTGGCACATATTCTTTTTTTCTGCATAGGAGTTTGTACTTTTGTAATTCTGGCCGTTTAGATAGCACTGTATGCATTGCTGTGCGTAACAAAATAGCCGTAATGGCGTTCTGGTTTCGAAACGGTATTTTTGCGCAAACCGATTTATATATATGAAACAACTGTTCATCCTGTTCTTCCTCAGTATCAGCCTGGCAGGTATTGCTCAGGAGTCTATAGAAACACTGGAGAAAGAATTCCAGGAAGCCAGCAGCGGAAAAGATAAAATGTACCTCGCCTACCAGTTAGGTGAAGCCTACCTTCGTGTCAATGCCGACAAGTCTATCGAATATGGCAAGCAGGCCTACCAGATGGCCACCAATATGAAAATTGACGCCATGGCAGCGCAGGCCGCATACCTCGTCGGCCAGGGCTACGAACGCGACCGCAATGACCGGAACGCGGAGGTTTGGTACCGCAGCGCCCTGGCTGCCGCCAAGCAGGCCGGTGATTCTGACCTCATCATCAAAAGCGTGGAAAAACGCAGCCGCCTGGCCACCAAAGACCGGGACTACCGCAAAGCCTACCAGATCGTAGAAGAAGCTTTTACCTACTTCAGCCAGAAAGGAACGAGTATCAGCGACCTGGAAAATAAATTCGAACGGCAGAAAAGCCAGCTGGAAAAGGAAAAACGGCGCCTGGATGATGAACGCGAAGCGCTGCAGACAGAGATCGACAACCTGATCAGCGAACGCGATGTGCTGAGCACCGACCGCGACCGGCTCCAGCAGCGCCAGCAGCAACTCGTGCAGGAAAAGAAACAGGTTGAGGATAAGATATCTGAAAAAGAAGAAGAGCTGGCTACTGTGGCCGAAGCCAAGCAACGCGCCGAAGAAGTAGCCCAAAACAAAGCCCTGGAAGTCAAACAGCTGACGCGCCAGAAGCTCGAACAGGAAGCCGTGCTCAGCGCCAAAGAGGCCGAGCTCGCCAAAGCTACCCTCGAGGCCGAACGGGCCACCAACCGCCAGAAACAACTGCTCATTCTTGCCGGCTTCGGTACCCTGCTGGCCCTGTTGCTCCTGGTGCTCTTCCTGTACACCCGGCGCTCGCGCCGCAACCTCAAAGAAAAGAACAAGATCATCCAGCAGGAACGGGAACGCTCCGAGGAACTACTGCTCAACATCCTGCCCAAGCCCATTGCCGATGAGCTCAAGGAATACGGTAAGGCAAAGGCCCGAAAGTTCGACCAGGTTACGGTCCTTTTCAGTGACTTCGTCAACTTTACCGCCATCGCTGAAAAACTGCCGCCGGAAGAACTGGTGGAAGAACTGGATAAATGCTTCAAGGCTTTCGATTTTATCATCTCCCAATACGATGATATCGAAAAGATCAAGACTATCGGCGATGCTTATATGTGTGCCGGAGGCCTGACGGGCCGCAAGGGCATGCCCTACAACATCATTCGCGCCGCTATGGAAATGCAGCAGTTCCTCGACGAACAGCGCAAGGAAAAAATGCGCCTCGGCAAACCTTATTTCGAAGCCCGGATCGGCGTACACACCGGCCCCGTAGTGGCCGGCGTGGTGGGTGTCAACAAGTTCGCTTATGACATCTGGGGCGATACGGTCAATATCGCCTCGCGCATGGAGGCCAATGGCCAGGAAGGGCATGTCAATATTTCCGACACGACCTACGGCCTGGTCAAGTACCAGTTCGACTGCGAATACCGCGGCAAAGTTCAGGCCAAGAATAAGGGCCTGATCGATATGTACTTCGTGCGCAGCGAAAAGGCAAAAAATCTCGCGGCCGTTTCGTAGTACCACTCCTGCTGCCCGCCATCAATTCATTCAAATAAACGGCCCTGCACGCCTTCAGGTAATAATCGGAAGGACTTCCTATGATGGGGTGAAGGGCCGTGTTCTTTTATCGCTTCCCGGTGTTCGGCAGTGGGGTAGCCCTTGTTATCCCGCCAGTGGTAATAGGGGTATACTTCGTGCAACTGCATCATATAATCGTCGCGGTAGGTCTTGGCAAGAATGGAAGCGGCAGCGATGGAGAGGAATTTGCCGTCTCCTTTTACGATGCAAAAATGGGGAATATTGCGGTAAGCCCGGAACCGGTTGCCGTCGATGAGCAGCGATTCGGGCTCGATGCTGAGCTGTTCAATGGCGCGGTGCATCGCCAGGAACGAAGCGTTGAGGATATTGATGCGGTCGATCTCTTCCGGGCCTACCTGAGCTACGGCCCAGGCCAGGGCCTCCCGCTCAATGACAGCCCGCGCCTGGTAGCGCTGCCGCTCATTCAGTTGCTTGGAATCATTGAGCAGCTCATCGCGGAAATCTTTGGGCAAAATGACGGCAGCAGCGAAAACCGGGCCTGCCAGGCAGCCGCGCCCGGCCTCATCACAACCCGCTTCGGCCATCTTTTCGTCCAGATATGGTGTTAACATGCATGCAAATATATTGCAATTATGTTCTGAAACGCCTAGATTGAATCGCCAAATCCACCATGCCGGCAGGAGCGTCCCTGCTTTGGCTGTTTTTTCCCGGAAGAAGCCATGCGATGTAGCGTTCTCTGTGGCCGGTACATAAAGGTTCAGTCACAA
This sequence comes from Lewinellaceae bacterium, assembly GCA_020636255.1. Classification (GTDB taxonomy): domain Bacteria; phylum Bacteroidota; class Bacteroidia; order Chitinophagales; family Saprospiraceae; genus JACJYE01. The sequence continues at coordinate 523,691 of JACJYE010000001.1, read as the reverse complement.
TAGAACATTTTACCCTTTAACCCAAAGTGGCCAGAATTATATTGCTATGAAAAGGTTGACTGTTATCCTTCTGATCTGCTGCTGGCAATCCCTGGCATGGGGGCAGTCTGTCATCCGTGGGCGGGTACTGGACGCCGACACCAAGGAAGGCATTCCTTTTTGCAGCGTCTTTTTTGAAGGCACGACTATCGGTACATCGAGCGACCTGGATGGGTACTACGAGCTCGATACCAAAACGCTTCACGATTCCCTCACCGTTTCCGCTATCGGGTATACAACGCTGAGCAAGGCCATCGAAAAAAGCCTGGCGGAGCAGGAAATAAACTTTTCCCTCAGCGCTGCAGGCCTCACGCTGGAAGAAGTGGTCGTTATCGCCGGTGAAAACCCGGCCAACGCCATCGTCCGGGGCATCATAGCCAATAAAGAGAAAAACCGCATCGAAGGGCTCAACACCTATCAGTACGAAAGTTACGCCAAGATCGAGCTGGACCTGGAGAACATCAACCCCAAGCTGCAGGAAAGCAAACTGATGAAACCCTTCGCCTTCGTTTTTGAGAACGTCGACAGCACCTCCGATGAAAAACCTTTCCTGCCTGCCTATATCAACGAATCACTATCAGATGTCTATTACGTCCAGGGAGGGGGTAAGCCAAAATCCATTATTAAGGCCCAGCGCACCTCAGGTATCAACAACCAGACGGTGATCGACTATATCAAACGCATTCACCAGGACTACAGCATCTATGACGACTGGATCTACGTGCTCGACAAGCCGTTCATCAGCCCTTTTGCCAAATCGGGCCTGAGCTATTACGAATACTATATCATTGACAGTACTTCCATGAACGGGCACTGGAGTTACCAGCTCAAGTTCAAGCCCAAACGCAAACAGGAGCCTACCTTTTTCGGCGATTTCTGGGTGGCTGACACTTCCTTTGCTGTGCAGCGGGCCAATATGCGCATGAGCCCCGACGTGAATATCAACCTGGTAAGCCGCATCATCATCTACGAAGAGTTCCAGCCACAGGCCGATGTCTGGATGCCGGAGAAAAAGAAAATGGTGGTCGATTTTACGCCCACCGAGGGCGCTCCCGGTATGATAGCCCGACGTACAGAAACCTTCCGCGATTTTTTTGCCAACCAGCCGGGCACCAAACAACAATTCGTCGAAAAGGATGAGTTCTACGTGATAGACGATGTGGAAAAGGATGATGATGCCTTTTGGGCGCAAGCCCGCCATGAGCCACTCACTAAAACAGAAGAGACGATCTATGCTGTCGTCGACAGCATCCAGAACGTACCCATTTTCAAAACCTATGCCGAGATCATCGAAGCGGTATTCGTCGGGTATTTTGAGCTGGGGCCCGTCGAGATAGGCCCCTACTCGGCCGTATACAGCTCCAACCCGGTAGAGGGCGACAGGTTTCGCATCGGCCTGCGTACCAGCGAGCAGTTCAGCAAGGAGTTGCGCCTCGGAGGGTTTCTGGCCTATGGCCTGAAAGACCAGGACTTCAAGTACGGCGGAGAGGTCAAATGGCTGGCCAGCAAGCGGCCGCGCACCCTGCTGGGCGCCGCTTATATCAACGACATCAGCCTCAACAGTGAAAACAGCGAGTCGTTCGTACAGGGCGACCTGTTTACAGGCTTTCTGCGGCGCGACCTCATGCAGAAGCTTATCCGGGTTGAAGAAGGCAAGTTCTTCTATGAGCGATACTGGCGCAACGGCTTTTCCAACCGAATAACCATCCTGAACAGGTCCATGGACCCCTATGGGATGGTTACCGACGACGGCCGGGGCTTCAACTACGCCTTCCTGCCCAACCCCGCTACGCTGACGGATGTGGATACGACGATCAACACGACCGAGATCATCCTGAAGGCCCGCTTTACCAAGGACGAGATGATCATCGATACCGAGTTCGACCGCACCAGCTTCGGCTCCAAATACCCCATCGTTGAATTGAAATACACCCTTGGCGTTGACGGCGTGATGGGCAGCGACTACCACTACCACAAACTGGAATTGGGGTACCGCCATTACTTTTACCTCAATCCCATAGGCTGGATGTCTTACCGGATCAATGCGGGCAAGGTATTTGGCACGGTGCCGTTCCTGCTCATGGAAGTACACCCCGGCAACGAGGGCTATTTTACCGGCCGGGAGATCTTTAATATGATGACCCGGTATGAATTTGCCAGCGACGCCTATGCGAGCATCCTGCTGGAACACCACTTCGACGGATTCTTGCTCAATAAGGTGCCTCTGCTTCGCAAGCTCAACCTTCGCGAATACGCTACCTTTAAAGGGGTGATCGGCACGATCTCCAACGCCAACCGCGACGCCAACCGCCTCAACGCATTCGAACCTACCGATGCCAATACCTACGCAGGCTTCCGCACGCCGTCAAAGCGGCCCTATATGGAAGCCAGTATAGGCATCGAGAACATCCTGAAAGTCTTTCAGGTAGAAGTGGCCTGGCGCCTCACTTACCTCGACAACCCCCAGGCTACCCGCTTCGGGATTCGCTTTGGCACGGCCTTCTATTTTTAAGAGCTTGTTTGGAGGGCTTGTTTTTTTGAATGCGGCTTAATAGCAATCCCAGTTGTACATCACGTTGGAAAAGTCCAGGCGCTCCAGGGCTTCCCGGCAGATGAAGAAGTTGGCAACCCCCATGTCTCCCCACATGCATTGGATGGCTTCGTCGGAACCCAGTTGGAAAAGCAGTTCCATAGGAAGCTCGGGGTTGCGCGGGTCATCCTGAGTGAAGTGGGCATAACCGCCGATCTTGTGGCGGTGGCTGCGTACCGCCTGCCCAAACTGATGAAGCAGCTCCCACTTTTGCGCCCCGAACTGGTCGAAAAAATTGGTGCCCATGATCTTATTAAAATGAAAATCCTGGGGTTGTACTACTTCTACGGCCCGTTCAAACCGCAGGGGATAGCTCTTCCGGGGGTCGATCGGCAGGTAATGGTGGGAATCACCGATGTGGCGCCCTGGCTCCAATGCATCCTCATCCCGGATGATGTCCTTATAGTACACGGCCCTGAACCGGCTCTGGTCAAAAGGGTCGTCGAAATTGAGCCCGTAAGAGTCATCATCGTGAATAAAGAATTGCAGCAGGCCTTCCGTCGGGAAAGAGGGCAGGGGCGGAATATCCGAAAAATTGAGCTGGGCCAGCAAAAAAAGAGGGCTTCCATCGGGCGCCATAGGGGGGAGGGTGCCTTCAGGCAGGTAGGGCAGGCCTCCGACCTTGCTCTCCCACGGCAATGTCGGCCGTTCTTCATCTGGCAAGGCCCGGATATAGGAAACTTTGCTCTCGAGTATCTTCTCCTGGTACACTTCCAGTTCAGGGGGCAGTGTCATCGTTAATTCCATAGGCAAAGGGAGGCATTTCCCTGATGGTGAATGCCGGTTTTGTTTTGTGTTTATTTAGACGTTCGGGCCGACAAAGCGTAACGTTTTTTTCTGCCGGTATTTTGGGAAATTACTAAACATCTTTTTAAAAGAATGGTTCTCAGATTGATTATTTGCGTACATCATTAACGGGCCCGATGAGGGGCCGTCGGGATATGATCTCCAAGCTTCGTTTTTTTTCCGTATCCATCTTCGGCATACTCGCCATCATCAGTGCTTTTCAGCTGACAAAGCTCAATTTTTCTTTCGATTTCGAGCAGTTCTTTCCCGAAGGGGACGAAGACCTTGAGCTCTTCCGGGCGTTTATCCGGGAATTTGAAGCCGATGACAACTTCCTGCTGGTTGCCGTGCGGCGCGATAGCGGCGTTTTCGACCGGCATTTCCTGGAGCAGTTCCATGAGCTCACGCTCCAATGCCGCACCCTGCCGCACGTGGTAGAAAGCCAGTCTCTGACCAAGGTTTCGTACCCCGTCCGGACGCCTTTTGCGATCACCAGCATCCCTGCTATCCATATTGATGAGCCCGGGCGTTATGCGCAGGACCGGGCACGCATTCTGGCCGACGAGCGATTTGTGTACAACCTGATCTCTGACGACGCCACCGCCCTGTGTATCGTGCTGAAAACCGTCAACAGCATTCAGCTGCCGCAGGCCCGTGAGCTCATGGGCGCTTTGGATGAGCTGATCGGCCGGTACGATTTTGAGGAGTACCACTACCTGGGGCGCGCTTATTTCCAGCGGGAACTGGTGGACATGCAAAAGCGGGAGATCGCTTTTTCAGCTATCGTTTCCGGCATACTGGTTACCATCGCGCTCTTTTTTATCTTCAGAAAAGCATGGGGTATTGTCGTGGCGCTCGTTTCTATCGGTTTGGGCATGTTGTTGTTTATGGGTTTTCTCGGGCTGTCGGGGCGCGATCTCAATGCCATGGCCGCGTTGTATCCGGTACTGATGATCATTGTAGGCACATCCGATGTCATCCATATCATGTCCAAATACGTCGATGAGCTTCGGAAGGGGCATTCCACGGAAAAAGCTATCGTAACGACGATCAGGGAGATCGGCCTGGCCACGCTGCTCACTTCCCTGACCACCGCAATTGGCTTCGCCTCCCTGCTGAGCAGCCGGATGGCGCCCATCCGCGATTTTGGCATAAACGCAGCTATTGGCGTTCTCATCGCTTACCTGACCGTCATCTTTTTCACCACATCCGTTCTTTCCTGGTTCAGCGCCGGGCAGATAACCAGGCCCGGGCGAGGCCAGGCCCGGTGGGAGCAGTCGATGATGTGGCTGTACCGCTTTACCGGGCGTTACCCGGCCCGCATCGCGTTGGCTGGGCTGGGTATACTTCTGCTCAGTGGCTGGGGCATATCGCGCATTACCACCAACTACAGCATCATCACAAACATGCCTATTGGAAAGAAGATCACTCAGGATTTTCAGTTCTTCGAGCAAGAGCTGACGGGCTTCCGTCCTCTGGAGTTTGCCGTCTTCGCACAAAATGGCTATAAAGCCAACAGCTTCGAGGCCATCCGGGAGATCGACAAAGTGGAAGCCTACCTGCACCATTTTCCGGCCCTTCAGGCTATAGGTTCCATCACTGCTGTTTACAAGAGCATCAATCAGATGATGCACCATAACGCCCCCGGCGCTTATGTGCTGCCGGATGACGAGGCTGAATTCGGGAGGTACCGGCGCCTTGCCGGGCAGGTGCCCGGGCTAGGCCTCAACGTGCTGCTGAGTAAGGATGAGAAGAAGGCCCGTATCACCTCCAGGGTAAAAGACATCGGCGCCGATTCGATCAAGCAGATGGGCCAGCGCATCGACGACTGGATACTCGCGAATACGGATACGTCTATCGTTACGTTCCGTCGCACGGGTACCGGCCTGATCATCGATAAGAATTCGGAATACGTACGGCGCAATCTGATCCAGGGGCTGGGTATGGCCATTCTCATCGTCAGCTTTCTGATGGCCCTGTTATTCCGAAATGGCAGGATGCTCATCATTTCACTCATCCCGAACCTCTTCCCCCTGTTGCTCGCCGGCGCCCTGCTGGGCTTCCTCGGGATCGACCTGGAAGCCGGTATCTCCATCGTTTTCGCAGTTATCTTTGGCATCGCCGTCGACGATACTATCCATTTCCTCAGCAAGTACAAACTGGTACGAAGCCGGGGCCACCAGGTGGAGGAAAGCCTGCGCATTACTTTTCTGGAAACAGGAAAGGCTATCGTACTGACTACCGTACTTCTGTTCTTCGGCTTTCTCGTTATGCTTTTTTCCATACACCCGCCCAGCGTTATCATCGGCCTGCTCATTAGCCTGACGCTCGCCAGTGCCCTGCTTGGCGACCTGCTCCTGCTGCCCGTACTCATTCGTTGGTTCTATCCTGAACAGCAACCAGATAGCCCCCACAGCCCCGCTGAAGCAGCCTGATATATGCGAATCAGGGGCTAAAAAAGGAGATGGTGCAATGGGAAGAGCCCGGAAAGCCCAGGCTTGGCCCGTTAGAGCCTGCTCCGGCTGGCCGGAGGGCAATATCTTTGTAGAAAATCGAAGAAAACCATTGCTTGCGGCCTAGCCGCTTTCGCTGCTCACAGCTTCAGCGCCGAGGCACGGGTAGCTATCTTCAAGGCAATGCACCATTTACCGGGATTAGATACCAGCCCTACGGGCCGGGAACCAGGTTTTCGCCGTTTATGCTACAAAGATGACGGTTAGCCCCTGATTCGCCTGATATACCGCAAAGAAAAGCCGGCTTGCAATCCTGCAAAAATGCGGCTATCTTTATGCATACCTGTTGGTACGAATTATATTCCCATACTCATGAAAGACATAAGGCACCAGATCCAGGAAAAAAACAGAGAGGCCATGCACCTCCATGGCTACCAGGGGTTGAGAGCCGACCTTGTTGTCAATGAACTCGGCATCACCAAGGGAGCCTATTACCACTATTTCTCTGGCAAACAAGAGCTGGGTTACAGCATTGTAGATGAATTCATCGCTCCGGAGCAGCTTCAGTTCTGGGGCGCGCTGAACGGCTATTTTGGCCATCCTATTGAAGGCATCGTCGAACGGCTGAAGGCATTGCGCACCGAACTCAAGAATGATTATTTCATGACGGGCAGTGAGCTCAACAACCTCATCCAGGAAATGTCGCCTCTTGATGAAGGGTTTCGCGCCCGCCTGCAGCGCATTCTGGAGGGCATGCGGCTGGCCATACAAGGCGCCATAGAGCGGGGCCAGAAATCCCGTCTGGTGAAGGCCGATGCCAATGCCGAGGAGATAGCCCTTTTCGTCATGGCCAACCTCCTCGGGGCATTCAGCCTTGCTAAAGCTTTTCAGGACAGAAAGTTCTTTGACCGTTGTATCGAGCAGATGATCGGTTATCTGCGCGGTTTTAAAGGGCAGTAAACGATCGGTTATATTATTTACCGTTCTTCAAATGTACCTCTGCCAGCACCGGCAAATGATCGGACGGGAAGCGGCCGCTCCAGCAATCCGACAGGATGGCGTGGCGCAATACCTGCACCTTGTCATTTACGAAAATAAAGTCGATGCGCCGCCCGGGAACGCCGGGGAACTGAAACCCTGACCAGGTGCTCAGCGGGCCGTGGTGCGGCATCTCCGACAGGAACATCGCATCGGCCAGGCCGCTTGTTTCCGATGTCAGGATGCGGTATGGCTCGTCGGTTGGCGTACAGTTAAAGTCGCCGGTCAACAGTATGGGCTCGCCGCTTGTGATGGCCTTTATGCGGGCCATGATGAGCCGGGCACTCTCCGCCCTGGCTTGTGCGCCCATGTGGTCGAAGTGGGTGTTGAAATGGTAAAAAACCTGGCCGTTGGCCTTGTCCCTGAAGCGTGCCCAGCTGGAGATACGTGGCAGAGCGGCATCCCAGCCCTTGCTGCCGGGCGTGTCCGGGCTTTCGGAAAGCCAGAATGTACCGCTGTCCAGTATTTCGAGCCGATCCTGGCGATAAAAAATAGCGGAAAATTCATTGTCCGGGTTCGGGGTTTTGCTGCCATCCGTCCTGCACAGGCCATACCAGGCATAACCTGGCAGCAGGGCCGAAAGTTCGTCCAGCTGAAACCGGAAAGCTTCCTGGAGGCCGACGATATCTGCGCCGTTGAAGCGGATCATACTGGCCACCAGTTCCTTTCGGTTGGGCCAGGCGTCCACTCCGTCGCCCGGGTTGGGGTAGCGAATATTGAAGGTCATCACCCTCAGGTTTTCCGCCTGAGCAGTAGCGGCAGAAAGCCCAAACATCAGGAAACAGGCTAATAGCAAACGATTCATAATAAGATGGTATAGTTATCAGATCATACAGGGCGTGATCACCCGGCTATTTACATGATTACGGCATGGTTTTGCGCCCTTCTGCTGCCGCCACTTCAACCATGGTTTTCACTTCGGTAAGCAGTTCTTCGTCATTGCCACCAAACCCGACGCTTTTAAAGCGGATACGCCCGTCGGGGCCAATGACGAACTTGGTGGGGATGCCCCGTACGCCGAACTGAGACACTACTTTGCTGTCGTTGTCCATCAGTACTTCGAAAGTATACTCATGTGAGCTGATGAAATCAGCGGCATTCTTTTCCTTATCGCCATCGTTTTCCCAGGTGTCGATGAAGAGGAAAACGACATCGGCATTGTCCTTGAAATGGTTAACAGCACGCTGCATGCCAGGGAAAGAGGCCTTGCAGGGGCCGCACCAGGTGGCCCAAAAGTCGAGCACTACCGTTTTCCCCCGGAGGCTGCTCAGTTTGACTTCACGCCCGTCGAGGTTGAGCAAGGTGAAATCGGGGGCATCTTCATCGATCATCTTCCGGCGGGTTTCCTCGCGCAGTTTTTCAAGTGCCGCCTTTTCCAATTCAGCCGCATACAGCTCATAGGCGTCTTCGAGGCTGTTATTGGCCAGGAAGAGGCGCTTGTGCTGCTCCTTCATATTGCTGGTTGCGGTGCCTTCCCTGATAAACTGGGCGAGCCGCGCTTCGGCCGCTTGCCTGCCCTTGGCCTTTTCGTAATAAATGGCATAACGCTCGTTGAGCTCTCCGTCGGAAAAATTGCTGTTTTCGCAGGCAATGGCCTGATAGTGCAGCGCATCTGCAATGGCGCCCTGGCGATATAGAATGACTGCGTAAGTATCGGAGTACATGCCGTAATTGCTTTCCAGAATATTTTTCCAGTACCGGGGGCTGAAAAAGGAATTTCGCCCTTCGTCCAGGTTGCTGAGGCATTCTTTGATCAATTCCAGCGACTGGCTGGAAAGCTGGCCCGCCATTTCCAGGCCTCCTGCTTCTCCTTCCAGCCCTTCGCCTGCCATATCCCATGCCTGGCTATTCAGGATCGACGCTTTGGCCTGCCGGTCGCTGATGAGGGATAGGTAATGGGTGAATTTGCCCCAGTCGCCACGGGCTGCACTGCTGTTGGCCAGTATCCTGGCATAGTTGTTCTGAGCAATGGCGAAGTTTTTATTTTTGGCGAACTGTTTCTTGAACGTTTCAAAGAGAGCTTCCTTCCTGGCCAGATCTTTCTCTTCGTAAAACCGGGAGAACAATTCATCGCCGGCTACATTACCGTTGGGATACTTCTTTTGGATCTTTTCCCCCAGCTCTTTTGCCAGCGTTTCTTCTTTCATTCGCTGATACATATAGTAGGCCTGGTTCAGTTCATCTTCCGTGGCTTTATTACTGCCGGCCAGTTCTGTTGCTATAGCCTTGGCCTGGCCCAGGGCCTTTTCGTCTTTGTTCTGGGCTGCCAGGCCGGCAAAGTCAGTGGCGAACCGGGCATTAAGCTTAGAAGCCGGGTACAGCTGAAACTCTTGTCGGAGATAATCCAGCGCCTGCTCCGGGCTGCGCTTTATCCCGGTGTAAAAGGAATAGCTGTATACGGCCTGGGCCATGCTGGCATACGCGCCCTGTACGGGCTCCTGGCGTCCGGCCTGGTAAAACATCGCCCAATAGCCTTGCTCTTTATTGTTGTCCGACAGCTCTCCCGATTCATTTTCCAGTTTGATGAACAGTGCTTTGGCGTCCGCACTGGTGGCTAATGCTCCGGTAAAAAAGGCGCCGGCGGGCTGCATATCTACGTCGATAGCTTCGGGCGTTTCACTTTCTGAAAAAAGCAGAGCTGTGGCATATACTTTATCCGAACCTTTCAGGGGCGTATCGGCGGGGTCGTACCGGAATGTAACGGCCTCTCCCGGCGCAGGCTTTTCAGGCAGGAATGTGAGATGCTGAGCATGGAGCTGGAAAACCAGGGTAAGGATCGTGATCAGGGTGAACAATGGTTTCATTAGCTAACAAGTTTAGTAACGATCAAAAAATAAGTTCGGCGATTGTGCGATGTGGCGCATCAATGTATAAAGGAAAGATGAAAATTTTTATTGTACGTGGCGCATTCACCCGGCCTATAATCCGGCCTGCTGCCATAACTGTTCATTCGGTAACGGCGCTTCGACCCTAACCGCCTCCTGGCCGGGAGGGCCCAGGAAATCGAGCTTCCATGCGTGCAGCATGATAGCGCCTGGCCTGTAGGCCTGCTGTGCGCCGTAAAGGCTATCACCGACGATAGGACAGCCAATAGCGGCCAACTGGGCGCGTATCTGGTGGAATTTGCCGGTATCGGGATGTATTTCCAGTAAGCTTTCGCTCAGGGCCGTATAGGAAAGGCTGCAGGGCACTGCGCCTTTATGCTGTTTTTCATATACCACTGCCCGTTTGTTAAGCTGGTCCTTGAAAAGCCAGTGTTCCAGCTTCCCCTCTGTTTTCTCAGGCGCCTGCTCCACTACTGCAAGATAGGTTTTTCTCACCTGCCGCTCGGCAAATTGCCGGTTGAGCACTTTCAGCGCGTTTTTCTTTTTAGCCAGCAATAATACTCCTGAAGTAACCCTGTCGAGGCGGTGCACAATGCCGAGGAAGGGCCTGTGATGCCCTTGCTTCAGGTATTCCAAAACAATAGATTCTACGGAAGGCTCCCAGGGGTTGCGCTCCACAAGCAGGCCCGCCGGTTTGTGGATAGCGAGGTAGTGGGCTGTTTCGGTGAGGATGGGGAGTTCCAAAACGGAAGCCTTTAATGCGCGAAATCAAACTCGTAATTGCCCTCGATGCGTTCTTTAGGTGGGTTGAAATAGCCGAACTTCAGCTCGGGAAACTCTTCCCTGATGCGGCGCATCAGCTCGCTGATGCCCATAGCTTCCTCCGTATCGCTGATGCCCACCCGCTCGAGGTACCAATCGGGGTCGATGTTGAAGTTGCGCCATTGGATCATCTTCAGCCCGGTGTTTCGGATGAGCTCGCGCAGGGCCTGATATTCGGCTTCACTGTCGGTGACACCCGGGAATACGAAGTAGTTGATGCTCGTCCACCCACCGTGGCGGTTCACCACGCGAAGGCTTTCCAGTATATCGTCGAATGCGTAATTGTTGGGGCGGTAATAAGCGGTATACAGCCATTCCTGTGCCGAGTTGGTGCTCACCCTGATGCTGTTGAGGCCGGCCTGGCAAAGCGCCTCTACCGCATCGGGCTTGCTGCCGTTGGTATTGATGTTGATGCTGCCCTTATCGGTGAATTTCCGGATCTGGCGGATGGCGTCGCAAAGCGTTTCCCACATCAGCAGGGGTTCGCCTTCACAGCCCTGCCCAAAGCTGATGATGGGAAAAGGAGCCGATTCCAGGTGGGGTACGGTGTATTCCACGATCTCCCCGGCCGTTGGCTTAAAGCTGAGGCGGTCGTGGCTGGAAACGATCACCTCGTCTTCCGGTTGGAGGCTGATGCAACCCAGGCAATTGGAGTTGCAGGCAGGGGAAGTGGGCACCGGGCACTCCCAACGGCCCATAAAGTAGTTGCGGGCGGCCGGGCAATGGTATGTGAGCGCGCAGTTGCCGGACAGATGCTCCACAATGCGGTTTTGGGGGTAAGCGCGGCGCAGGCTTTCCACCCCTTGTTCCACGGTGCTCTGGCTGAAACCACTGCATTCCTGGCGGATGTCCTGCTCTATGCGTACGGCCGGCACATAAAAATTGCCGTCGAGCCAGCCCACCGCCGTATAGCAGAACAGCGGTAAAGTAGGCGCTTCAGGCTGGTTCATGAAGGAAGCCAGATAAAGGCCGGTATAAGCGGGCGGGATAAAGGCGGCGGTAGCCCAGCCTTTTTCACAGGCCCTCATCTCGCCCGTCTCGACGTCGATACCGACGCCGCGCCGGCCGGGTAGTTCGTAAAGGCTACCGCCGTCGGGCAACGCTATCCATTCTTCTTCGGGGATAGGCGTGGCGTAAAACCCACTGCGGCCCACGGCAAGAAGTGTGGTGTCTTCAAAAATATTGCCCTCGCCATCGGAGTAGAGAACGTATGGAGATTCGGTCAATGCCATAGCCTAACGTGCTGATTTGGAGTGCAAAGGTACGCTTTATAATGTTTATAGGCAGCGGATTGGGCAAAAAACCATAATGGTAGGCGGCTATAGTACACCTTATGCGCCCGGCCATGTATATTAGCGCACAGGGCTTATCATATTTTTACTTCGGGTGACGTTGATAGAAGGAATTTTTATTTCCCCCTTGAACGATCCGGGCGCCCCCGAAAGCTGGCCCTGAACCCCGGTTAATAAATCGATTTGCCATGTTTTATAAAATGACGAGATTAAGCAGTGTTCAAAAAATAAGTTCTCGATTGGAGGCCTTGCGATATGGCATGCCAAAAGCTTCCAGCCTGCGCCGCTTCGCAAGACCGTCGAACTTGTTTTTTGATGGTTGCTTATTAATCCTGATGCTCCTGGCGGCCAGTGCTGTTCGTGCACAAGAAAGCGAAAACCTGCAGTATATCGAGCGATACAAAGAGATCGCCATCAGTGAGATGGAGCGGGCTGGCATTCCGGCCAGCATCAAACTGGCGCAGGGCATCCTTGAATCCAACGCCGGGCAGAGCTGGCTGGCGCGCCACGCCAACAACCATTTCGGTATCAAGTGCGGCAACGACTGGGATGGTAAAAAGGTCTATAAAAAAGATGATGACTACGACGAGGAAGGCAAGCTCATCGAATCCTGTTTTCGCTCCTATAAAAATCCTGAAGCGAGTTTCATCGCCCATTCGGAGTTTCTGCGCGACCCCAAAAAGCAGTACCGTTACGGCTTCCTCTTCCGCATAGAGCCCACCGACTACAAAGCCTGGGCCGAAGGCCTGCGGACTGCGGGTTACGCCACCAGCGCCAATTACCACCACAAACTCATCGATATTATCGAGCGTTACGAGCTGTATCGTTTCGACCAAATGAGCTCGCTGGAGATCATTGCCGATTCCGGCGTAGCCAATGAAGGGGAAGACGCCATCGTGCGCCCGGGCCTGGAATTTGAGAACAACGACGTGCGTTACGTCCTGGCCAAGGCCGAAGAGACGCCCGAAGAGATCTCCACCCGCGCCAGTGTACGCCTGAGCGAGATCCTGCACTACAACGAAGGGCTGAAGGATCGCAATGAAAAACTCGCAGAAGGTACGGTGGTCTACTTACAGCCCAAGCGCAACAGCTTCCGGGGTAAGCGCACCTGGCATTACGTCAAGGAAGGCGAAGATATGTACGGCATTTCCCAGATCTATGGCGTCAAACTCGACAAGTTGTACAAGCGCAACAAAATGGCCGATGGCACCCAACCGGCTATCGGCGAGCGCGTTAAGCTCAGAGGGTGTAAAGTGAAAGAACACCCTATACTCGCCAGCGAGCGCAAGCCCGAAGAGAGCAGGCCTGCGGTAAACGTGCCCGATGAGGATGAGGACGGCTTTCTGGATATGGAGGAAGAGGGTGGCGAGATAAAAGAAGAAAAGCCTACAACACCCACTATGCCTCCCTCGCTGCCCCCCATTGAGCCGGAGCCCCAACCCAAGCCTACTCCAACACCGCCGCCGGTAGGAGAACCGACTCCGGTGCCGCTGCCAGAAGCACCTGCTCAGCCCGAACCGGAAAAACCGGCCACGCCCGTGCCTTCCGCCCCTGTTTACCATACGGTAGCTACCGGCGATACCCTGTACAATATCTCGAAGCGTTACAATATCACGGTCGAGGAGCTCAAAAAGCTTAACCAGCTCGGTAACAATACGATCAAAGTAGGGCAGCAGCTTCGGGTGCAGTAAGCCGGGCGCGGCCACTGGGCCCATTTTATGGCCCGGACACCCACTTTTTGCAAAAAAAGCGCCACTTTTGCAGGAAAACAGGAAAGCACATGAACCGGATTGTACTGGCCTTTGTACTGGTTTTGTTTTTAGGGTACGGCCTTAGGGCCCAGGGTTACGCATTTGGCCTGAAAGGCGGCCTGACGATCGGCGTACAGCAGTGGGAAGGGTTTGAACAGGACCCCTTGTTCAAATACCACGGCATCGCTTACATAGAATCGCTGCCGGAGAACAACCAGTTCGCCCTGCTCGCTCAGCTGGGGTATCACCTCAAGGGCAGCGCCTTTCGCAGCAGGAACGCCTTCGGTTTCAGCGGTAATGTTTTCCGGGTGCCGGCGCAGGAGTTCATCTTCAGGAACCTCTCCCTGGTGCTGGCCGCCAAGCAGAAATTCGATATTTTCGGCAACGACTCCCGGGCTTACTACACCCTTGGCATACGAGGCGATTACAACCTGAGCACCAACCTCGGCGAATACAAGGAGGCCAATATGTACTACCCCATCTACCCCGATGACAGCAAGGAGCTCATCCGGGAGATCACCTATGGCCTTACGCTGGGTGGCGGCATTGAGTTGCCTTTTTCAGAACTGGTGGGCACGATCATCGAATTTTCAGTCAACCCCGATTTTTCCTATCAGTACGTGCAGCCCAGTGCGACCGTTTTTGTGAACAACTCCTTTTTTACCGGCAATGTAAACATCCCGGAACGCAAGATCCGCAACCTCACTTTTGAGCTGACGGTCGGGTTCCGCTTCCTGAACAAGATCGAATACATCGACTGAGCGGGAAACCGTAAACAGGAAGTAAGCCTGAGGCGTTCTCAGAATAAAAATCAGACTTTGGACTCAACAGCTAGACTTTGGTGTGAGAACCTGGTGAAGGTATACGGGCGGCGCGAGGTCGTCCGCCACGTTTCCCTGGAAGTGAACCAGGGAGAGATCGTCGGCTTGCTGGGGCCAAACGGCGCCGGCAAAACCACGACTTTTTACATGGTGGTGGGCTTCATTCGCCCCAACGAGGGGCAGGTGTACCTCGAACAGGAAAATATCACTTCTCTGCCGATGTACAAGCGGGCCCAGCTGGGTATCGGTTATCTGCCTCAGGAACCTTCGGTTTTCCGCAAGCTCAGCGTTGAGGACAACGTGAAAGCTGTTCTCGAAATGACTGCGCTCAGCAAGGCCCAGCAGCGCGAACGCCTCGAAGGGCTGATCAATGAATTCGGCCTGGAAAAAGTGCGTAAAAGCCGGGGAGATACCCTCTCCGGCGGCGAGCGCCGCCGCACGGAGATCGCCAGGGCCCTGGCGACCGACCCCAAATTTATCCTGCTCGACGAACCTTTTGCGGGGATCGACCCCATCGCCGTAGAGGATATCCAGTACATCGTCGCTAAACTGAAGACCAAAAATATCGGTATCCTCATCACCGACCACAATGTACAGGAAACCCTGTCCATTACCGACCGCGCCTACCTGATGTTCGAAGGTAGCATCCTCAAAGCGGGGACAGCGGAAGAACTGGCCGCCGACGAAATGGTGCGCAAAGTCTATCTGGGCAAGCATTTTGAGCTGCGCAAAAAAGTGATCGACCTCGATGAACGCTAGTGCTTACAGCAGAATGATACGCGCCGCTGCCGGGCTGGCTGTACTCTTGGCCATAGGCGCCTCAGCCTGTGAAGAGCCCGAAACATCCATCCGGCTCACCTCCCGCGAGCGCGTACAGATCGATACGATCGCTACCCGGCAGATCGACAGCATCAGGCTGGTTATGGACAGCGTTTGCATCAACGATTACCCGGGGATCATGCACAGTGCCCTGGATTCTCTTCTGGAATTGCGGCGCAAAGAAGAAGAAAAACTCCGGGCGAGAATAAAACGGGAACTACAACAGCAATGAAACTCCGGCACTACCTTTGGTTACTGTTCTTGTTGATACTGGCTTCATGCGCCGAGGAAGACCGTAATATGCTGGCCGTACAGGCCATGATCGATGATGAAGTGGCCAAGCGGGTAGAAAGCTATCGGCAGTCGCGCCTGAAATTGTGCCGGGAACAGGCCCTGACAGAAGCCAGCAAACTGGCGGATTCCATCCTCCTGGAAGAGGCCCGCATGAGCAGGGATACCCTCGACAAACCTCCAAAGCCTGAAAAACCTGAAAAACCAGAGCTCAAAACGCTGCTTGACTCTACTCCGGTAAAGCCGTTTATATTGCCCAGGCGCAGAGATACCATCGCTACCGACAGCAACGGCTAGTCTTCGTCATTCTTCACGTAATGCTACCACCGGGTTGACAGACGCTGCCCGCATGCCCGGTATCAGGCCCGCCAGAACCCCTGAAAGCGACAGCACGACGATAGCTGCCAGGGCAGTCCGGAAATTGATCTGTGGGTTATAGAAAAACTCGGATTCAAGCCCAAAATTGGTGACGGCATAGTTGATGCCGGCCACTACGGCACAGCCCACCGCCAGCCCGGTATAACCCGCCAGCCCGGTAATGACGAGCGCTTCCTGCATGATCATACCGATAATAGACCCGGGCGTTGCGCCCAGCGATTTTCGGATGCCGATCTCTTTAGTGCGCTCTTTGACGATGATCATCATGATATTGCCGACGCCGACCATGCCGGCGATGATGGTTCCGATGGCCACCAGCCAGCTAAAGCCGCGGATGCCGAGAAAGAGGTTCTGTACTTCTTTGTACTCCTGTTCGACATTGGCTGTGCCCAGGGCGCGCTCGTCCTCTGGGGCGATGGTATGCCGTTGTTTGAGCAGCGCGGATACCTTCGCCTGAACGACTGCCGCAGGCACGCCGGGTTTGGGTATGCAGGCAAAAAAATCGATCTCCCCGGCCCGGTTAAAGGCCTGTTGCGCCGCCGTAGCAGGGATGTGGATCATCTGGAGGTCTTGCGTGCCTTCCTCTCCCCGGGCTCTGCTTCGGAAGGTGCCTACTACCCGAAAAGGCACTCCCTTGATCTCGATATATTGGCCTATGGGGTCGGAACCGTCTTTAAAGAGCACCTCCTGCACACGCAGGCCGATAACAGCTATCTTGCGCTTGTCGCGAATATCTGTATTGTTGATAAAGCGGCCGCGCTCAATGACCAGCGGTTTGACGGCGAGAAATGTCGGATAGTCGCCATTGACGGGAAAACTGGCACTCTCCGTCCCGTATTCTATGGTAAAACTTCCGGGCACCTGAAGAATAGGAGAGATAGCGCCCAATTCCGGCACCTGTTCGCGGATGGCGTCAATGTCGCTGTTCTTGAGTTGTATGAACCGGCCGGGCTGCAGGCCCTGATAGGGGACGCTGGTGCGCTGCGTCCATACGAAAACGGCGTTTTTGGCGATGTCAAAATTGGCGAAAACGGCGTTTTCCAGGCCGCTGCCGGCGCCCATGAGGATGGCCAGCATAAAGATACCCCAGAACACGCCAAAGGCCGTCAGGATGGCCCGCAGGCGGTGCTGCCGGATGCTGTGGAAGATCTCCTGCCAACGATCGAAGTCGAACATAATGGTTGTTTTTTATCCGGTATACCGCAAAGCTTCTACCGGGGTGATCCTGGCTGCCCTGCGCGCCGGCACCAGGCCGGCCAGCGTGCCGGCAATAACGAGCAGGGCCATTGCGGCGAACGCTACTTTCAGGTTGACGCTGGGGTTGGAAAAATACTCCGACTGGGCTCCTGCAATGGCCATGATATTGTTGAGGCCATAGAGCAGCCCCACTCCTGCCAGCAGGCCTATGTACCCCGCCAGGCCGGTAATGAGGATGGCTTCCGTAATGATCATGCTGACGATCGACCAGGGCGTCGCGCCCAGAGCCTTGCGAATGCCGATCTCCCGCGTCCTGTCGCGCACCACGATGATCATAATGTTGCTGACGCCGACAATACCGGCGATCAGCGTACCGATACCGACGAGCCAGACAAAAGCCTTGATGCCAAAAAAGAGGCCCATTACCGACCGGTAGTTCTCTTCCTGGTTGTGGGCCCAGAAGGCCTGGTTGTCGTCGGGGTTGACCAGGTGGCGCTGCTTGAGGACGGCCATGATGCGCTGTTCAATAGCTTTGCCGGAATACCCCGGTTTGGTGGTCACTGCGAAAAGGCGCACGTTGCGGGAAGGGTTGTACGTGCGCTGGAAAGTGCTGAATGGGATGTAGATACGCTCGGAGAACCGCCCACCCCAACCCTCGTCGTGGAAAAGGCCTACGACCTTAAAAACGCTGCCTTTGATCTGTATTTCCTTGCCAACAGGGCTTTCGCCCGGGGCGAACAGCACATTGGCCACGCGGTCGCCAATGACACAGACTTTGCGGGCCTCAATGTTGTCGCTGAAATTGAGCCGCCGGCCGGCCAGATAATCCTGGTAGATCTTGATGCTGAAATAATCCTTGCCGGTGCCGAATACCTGATAGGGCGCCGACTTTTGCCCGTGGATGATATTGAAATTGCCCATCAGCATGTTCTCGGCGGCGACATATTCTACCCCTTCTACATTGTTCCCGATGTATTCGAGGTCTGACTCCTGGAAGTCGATCTCCCGGCCGGGAGGGAGCCCTTTGTAGGGAAGCGAAGTGCGGTCGGTAAAGAACCAGATGCTGTTTGTGGAATCCAGGATCATATTGCTGACCACGCCATTCTGAAGGCCCTGGCCAGCGCCCATCAGCAGCACCAGCATGAGAATTCCCCAGAACACACCGAAAGCGGTGGCCAGGGTACGCCACTTATTTTTGCGGATGGTCTCAAAGATCTCCTGCCATTTATCGCGGTCAAACATCGTCGGGGATTTTATGGGCTTTGTAACCTTCAAAAAACAAATTCGGCGATCTTGTGATGTGGCGCAAACTGGAAGCTCCAGAATAGCTGTAAGACAAGCCACATCTCAAGGCCTCCAAACAAGCTCTAAATAAAGATGGAGGTAAACCATCATTGGCTACCTCCATCAAGGTACGATTTTGTCGGATATGTTGCAAAGGCTGCGATTCAGAAATATCGCTGTGCCATCGGCGCGCTATTATTCCTGAACGTTGACCATCCTGACGATGTCATGTGTCGTGATAATGCCGGTAAGGAGGCCTTGTTCGTCGACGACGGGCAGGCAGCGGAAGCGGTTTTCCGAAAACAGGGCGACGGCTTTTCTGATCGGCTCTTCCGCCCGGATCGTCTCCACCTGTTCCACCATGATCTCTCTGACCTTGAAGGCCCTGAGCTTTGCCGCTTCCCTAAAGCGGTCTGATTCATGGACGCCGAAGGCGCGCAGCAGGTACAAAAAGTCTGATTTACTGACAATGCCAACCAGTTTTCCGTCTTCGTCGACAATAGGCACATGATGGATGCGGTGCTGTCTAAACAGTTCGTCTAGTACAGTAGTGGCGTCGTCAGGCCCTGCGGCCTTGACATTGGTGGTCATGATCTTGGAAACTGGTGCGTTGAGGTCCATGGTATAACTGCTTTGAAGCGTAAAAAATATAGGCCGGGCGCTGTTATTCTATCGCATTTACCAGGTCTATGATGTCGTGTGTCGTGATGATGCCGACGATCTTATCCTCTTTGTCGATCACAGGCAGGCAGCGGAACCGGTTTTGGGCCAGTATCGCCACAGCTTTTTTAATAGGTGCTTCGGAATCGATCGTCTCCACCTGCTCTACCATGATCTCCTTGACCTTAAAGGCACGCAGCTTGGCCGCTTCCCGGAATCGGTCGGATTGGTGTACGGTAAACCCGCGAAGCAGATAGAGGAAATCAGATTTACTGACAATGCCCAGTACAGCCCCTTCTTCTGCTGTAACCGGCACATGGTGAATGCGGTATTTTCTGAATATCTCATCGAGTACGGACACGGGGTCGTCCGGCCTGGCCAATTTAAGGTCGGTGGACATGATCGTTGAAACTGGTGCTTGCAGATCCATAAGAGGGCTGTTTTGTTGCCAACAAGTGAAACCGGAAGCGTTGGTTTCCTACTGGCTGAGACTAAGCGCGCGGTTCAGCCAGGCAGGGCACCCACCGCTGTGATCGAAGTAAAAATAAGATTTATTGTCGGGTGGGCAAGCTTACTTAGTGTGAAATATTCACTAAGCATATAGCATCAAGGTACTACAGTTCATCCAGCTGGTATACTTCGATGAGCCTGATCAGTTTTTGCGCATACTCCGGGTCGGTAGCGTAACCACTGTCCTGCAGCCCTGCAGCCCAACGGTAGTAGTTCCAGGAGGGGTAACCGAACAGGCCCTGGTAATGCTCCCGGCTTAGCAGGAAACGCCCGAAGTCCTGGTAGCTTTGCCGTATGAGCGGGTATTTGCGGAAACACTCATAGGCCTCGTAGGCATAACCGTTGGCGAACTCCTGGGTGGTAAAACAGTATTCCTGGCCGCTCCAGTCTTCTTTTATTTTCAGGCCGAAATGGTTGTTGGCATTCTGTGCCAGCTCGCTGCTGCCCCAGTTGCTCTCCAGCCCTGCAACGGCCAGGATAATGGGCAGGGGAATACCCGTTTGCTGGCTGAGTTCAACCGACAGGTATTTGTATTTCTTGAGATAAAGCTGAACATTCTCAGGCCGGGAAACCGGCGAAGGGGGATCCGCCTGCCGAACAAAGCCGAAGATTACCGTAAATGCTGTAAGGAATATCCAGAACTTTCCGAAAGCCCGCGTCATCGCATATTTGTTTGGGAACAGAGATTGCAAATGTGGAACACGGGTAAATTTAAGCCATGGAAGCGAATTCTGCCAAAGCTTAACACGTTTTCCCGGGGGGGAATGGAAAAAATGCCGTACTTTTCTTAGCTCCACATTTCCCCCTCAAAAAGCACTGCCTTATGATAAACCGCTTCTGCTTTACCCTCGCCGCCCTGTCCCTGCTGTTTTCCTGTGGCCAGCCGATCGACGTGCAGCGTGTTGCTCAATTGCCCACGGGGCGGGCCAACGATTTCTACACGGGCAACAGGCCGCCATTAACGCCCAATCCATTGTACAAGTTGCCCGTCGGTTCCATTCAACCCGAGGGGTGGGCCAGGAAACAACTGGAACTATCGGCCAGCGGCATGGCCGGCCGGCTGAGCGAGCTGAGCCGCTTCCTCGACAAAGACGGCCATGCCTGGCTGAACCCTGGAGGCGAAGGGCACTCCCCCTGGGAAGAGCTGCCTTACTGGCTGAGGGGGTTCACCCACCTGGCCTACACCTTAAAGGATAGTGTAATGATACAGGAGGCCCGCTATTGGATAGAAGCGGCCATGGCTACGCAACGAGCGAACGGCTACTTCGGGACAGTAGCCAATTACGGCGGGGCCGATGTGGGGCGCATCCCCGATCTTTGGCCCAATATGATCATGATGGATGTGCTGAGAACACACTACGAGGCCACCGGCGATGAACGCGTCATCAAGCTTCTTTCCCGCTACTTCCAGTGGCAGCGCACTATACCGGACAGCCTTTTTCTCAAATCCTACTGGCAACACCACCGCGGTGGGGAGAACCTCGCCAGCGTCTACTGGCTGTACAACCAGACAGGAGATACCAGCCTGCTCAGCCTGTCCGAAAAGATACACCGAAATACCGCCGATTACGTCAGCGGCATTCCCGACTGGCATAATGTGAATTTTGCCCAGGCTTTCCGCGAGCCCGCTACGTATTATCAGCAGAGCGGCGATGAGCGGCACCTGCAGGCCACATACCGCGATCTGGAGGAAATGCAAAACCTCTATGGACAGGTACCAGGCGGTATGTGGTGCGGCGACGAGGACAGCACCCCGTCCCTGACCGGCCCCCGGCAGGCCATAGAAACCTGTGGTATCGTAGAGCTCATGCGCTCCTGCGAAGACATGCTGGAAATCACCGGCGACACCTACTGGGCCGATCGCTGCGAAGATGCAGCCTTCAATTCGCTGCCCGCCAGCATGATGCCTGCCCTCGATGCCCTGCGTTATATGACCGCTCCGAATATGGCACAATCGGACCGCGAGAACAAATGCCCCGGCATTTTCAATCCCGGCCCTATGATGAGCATGGACCCCTTCGGCCACCGCTGCTGCCAGCACAACCACGCCCATGGCTGGCCCCTGTACACCCAGCATTTCTGGATGGCCACTGCCGACAACGGCCTGGCGCTACTCATGCCCGGTGCATCGACGGTGACAGCCCAGGTAGGTGATAACCTCCTGGCGCGCATCCATGTGGATTCGCACTATCCCTTTTCCGAAACAGTAAAGCTCACCTTTGAGCCGGAACGGGAAGGTGCTTTCCCCATATACCTCCGCATACCATCGTGGTGCGCCGAACCGCGCCTAGAACTCAACGGCAGGCCGCTCGGCATAAAAACCGGCGACGGGCCCTACCTGCGCCTGGAGCGCGCCTGGCAGGCCGGCGACGAACTTACCTATACCCTGCCGATGGCCGTTGAGCTAAAGCAGTGGGCGAAAAATAAAAATGCCGTTTCCGTGAACCGCGGGCCGCTCACGTATTCTCTGGAGATCAGAGAGCAATACGAGCGCTTCGGAGGTACAGATGAGTGGCCGGCCTACAACATCCTGCCTGCCACTCCCTGGAACTACGGGCTGAGCAGGCCTGAAGCCACCAGCTTTAAGCTCGTGGAGCGCACCTGGCCCGACGATGGGCAGCCATGGACAACGGAAGGCAGCCCTGTCGCACTACAAACCTTCGGCCAGCGCATCCCCAACTGGGGGCTGGACCGCTATGGCCTGACGGATACCCTCCAAACCAGCCCTATCCGTTCGGAAGATCCGGAGGAGAGCTTGTCGCTCATCCCCATGGGCTGCGCCAGGTTGCGCATTTCGGCTTTCCCGGTTACAGTATCCAGCTCAGCGGCGCAGGCGTGGAAGCCACAGGAAGCCTTGAAGCCGGTGCAGGTATCTTATTACTTTCAGGGTGGCGATGATGACCCGGGCGCAGCGCCTGAACGGATCGCCGCGATCACCCCTGATTTGTCTATCCCCACATTCTGTTGGTGGCCCCACAAAGGTACGCGGGAATGGGTGATGGAAGCATTTCCCGAAGCCCGGAGGGTGGACGAAGTGCAGGTGTTCTGGTTTTACGCATGGGTGGATGAGGTGGATATGCCGGAAAGCTGGAAGGTGCAGTACCGTACTGCTGCCGGCCAATGGCAGGACGTAAAAACCCTTCACCAGGACGAGTTACTCCGGCACGATTTTAACCGCACCCGGTTCGAATCGGTGGAAACGACGGCTATCCGCGTTGTAGTGCAGCTTAGGCCCGGGAAAACGTCGGGCCTGATGGGGTGGCAGGTGAGGTGATGAATGCTGGGCGGCGTACAAAAGGTATTATGATTAGGCATATCAATAAGCTCTGAAAGAAAACATGATAAATACGTATCTCGACAGTGCTGTGCTCATTTTTATATACATGAACCTGATCTTCCTCCTGGCGCTGTGGAAACGGGATAACAGCATTGTGGATATTGGTTGGGGGCCTGGTTTTGCGCTTGTTGCCTGGTGGATGCACATTTACTACCCCCACCTCTATAGCTGGCTGCCTGCGACGCTGGTAAGCATCTGGGGCCTGCGCCTGGCTATCTATATCGGGCGTCGCAATGCGCGGAAAGGGGGAGAAGACTGGCGTTATGCCAAATGGCGGGAAGAGTGGGGAAAATGGGTGATTCCCAGGGCCTACCTGCAGGTGTTTTTGCTGCAGGGCTTTTTTATGTGGATTATCGCATTGCCTATGATGCAACGCCCGGCGGGAGTAGGGTTGGAATGGTATCAGTGGGCCGGTGTTGCCTTATGGCTGGCTGGCTTCCTTTGGGAAACCATAGCAGACTGGCAACTGGCCCGGTTCAAACTGCGGCCGGAGAACGAGGGCAGGCTCATGATGTATGGGCTGTGGCGGTTATCGCGCCATCCCAACTACTTCGGCGAGATCGTCCTGTGGTGGGGCCTGTGGCTGCTGATGTTGCCCTACGGCCTGTGGTATATCAGCCTGTTCAGCCCGCTGTCCATCACCTGGCTACTGGTGCGTGTATCGGGTGTGCCGATGCTGGAGCGAAGGTATGAGGGTAACCTTGTTTACGAGGCTTATCAGAAGAGAACGCCGGCACTGGCGCCGAAAATGGGAAAATGGAAGCCAGGCGCCAAAAAGACATAGCGCCGTAGGCAGGGCTTCATTTTTAGCCTTTGTTTGCCAGCTGCCCGCAGGCTGCGTCGATGTCCTTGCCCCTGCTGCGGCGCACCGTCACCATGATGCCCTGGTTGCGCAGATAGCGCGCGAAGTCGTCGATGCGATGCTCGGTGGAGCTGCGGAAAGGCGCCCCGTCGATGGGGTTGTATTCGATGATGTTGACGCGTACGGGAAACTGCCTGCACAGCCGGGCCAGATTGGCAGCGTCTTCGAGGCTGTCGTTAAAATCCTGAAAAGCGATGTATTCGAAACTGAGCCGGTTCCTGGTTTGTCGGTAGAAGTAATCCAGGGCGTCCATCAACACTTTGAGGTTGTTCTGTTCGTTGATAGGCATGATCTGGTTGCGTTTCGCGTCATCGGCAGCATGCAGAGAGAGCGCCAGGTTGGCCTTGGACTGGTCGTCTGCCAGTTTTCGGATCATCTTTGCAATACCGGCCGTGCTCACCGTAATGCGCTTGGGCGACATGTTCAGGCCTTGGGGTGAGGTCAGGTGTTCAATGCTTTGCAATACATTCTTATAGGCCAGCAGCGGTTCGCCCATGCCCATGTAGACGATATTAGTGAGGGGGTGCCCAAAAGTCTCCTCCGATTGTTTGTTGACCAGCACGACCTGGTCGTAGATCTCTGCGGCATCGAGGTTGCGGACGCGGTTCATACGCCCAGTCGCACAGAAAGTACAACTCAGGCTACAGCCCACCTGCGACGATACGCAGGCCGTAAAGCGGTTTTCCTCCGGCACGGGTATCAGCACCGATTCGATGAGATGGCCATCGTGCAGGCGAAAGCGGCTTTTGATGGTGCCGTCCAGGCTATGCTGCACTTTATCCTCACTGATAGCATTGATGGTGAATGCTTCGCCCAACTGTTGGCGGAGCGGTTTCGACAGGTTGGTCATCGCCTCGAAGGAGAAGGCGCTCTTCTTCCAAAGCCATTCAAATACCTGCCTGGCACGAAAGCGGGGTTCGCCCATCTCCCGGAACACTTCTTCCAGCTCAGGCAGGCTTAGCTGGCGTATATCTTTCTTTTGGCTTACGGCAATCATGATGCAAAGTTAAACAGCCTGGCACTTCGCTGCAAGCCATTCTTTTTCCTCGTCGGTAAGCAGCGGCGCCAATTCATGAAACACCCTGCGATGGTAATCGTTGAGCCAGGCCCGTTCTTCTTCTGTGAGCATGCCCAGGTCGGCCAGGCTCAGGCTTATCGGGAAGAGCGTTACGGCCTCGAAGCGGAAGAAACGGCCATCCTCCGTGGTTTTATCTTCAATGCACAATTCCAGGTTTTCAATCCGGATACCGTATTCGCCGGCCTTGTAATAACCCGGCTCATTGGATGTGAGCATGCCCGGTAGTACAGGCGATTCGCCGCGCTCCCCTTTGGGGTTGGGGGTGAACCCTTGGGGCGGCTCGTGTACGTTGAGAAAATAACCGACGCCATGGCCGGTGCCGTGGCCGTAGTTCAGCCCCTCACGCCAAAGGTGCTGGCGCGCCAGAATGTCGAGTTGCACCCCTGTTGTACCTTCCGGGAAAACAGCGCCCGAAAGGGCGATGTTGCCTTTGAGCACCAGCGTGTAATGGCGGCGCTGTTCGGGCGTGGGCTCGCTCAGGGTTATCGTGCGGGTGATATCGGTAGTGCCTTCCAGGTATTGGCCGCCGGAGTCGAGCAGCAGGATGCCCTCCGGGCGTATCTGGGCACATGCATCTGCTTCTGGTTTATAATGGACGATAGCGCCGTTGGAACCGTAACCTACGATCGCGGCGAAGCTTTCGCCGAAATAGTTGCCCTGCTCCTGGCGGCAGGCTGCCAGCTGCTGCGCCAGTTCGTATTCCGATACCGGGCGTTGCTTCAGTTCGGCTTCCAGCCAGCGGAACAGGCGCAGCAACGCGACGCCATCTTTGCGCATGGCATGGCGGATGTTGCGTATCTCCGTTTCGTTTTTGATGGCCTTAAGCGGGCGGATGAGGTTCTTGCTAGCCACCCATTGCTCGGGTTCCAGCAGTTCGTACAGGTTGATGCTGGTACTGGCGGGGTCGTATAGGACGGGCTGCAGGCCCGACAGCTCTTCCAGAAAACTTTCGATGGCCTCGTAGGGGCGCACCTCTATGCCATCCTTTTCAAGTGCCTGCCGCAATGCAGCGCCGGCCTTTTTTTCGTGAACGAACCAGTACGCCTTTTTCTGGCCGATGGCCAGATAACTGATGCATACGGGGTTGTAGTCCACATCGGCTCCTCTGATGTTAAGCGCCCAGGCGATATCGTCGAGGGTGGCCACCAGGTAGAAAGGCCGGCCTTTCATGCCCTGGCGTATAAGCGACAGCTTTTCGGCCCTGCTTTTACCGGCATAGGCCAGATCCAGTTCGAAGGCTTCACCGCGGGGCAGGGGAGGGCGGTTGGCCCATATTCGGCCCACCAGGCCTTCCTGATGGACAACTTCTATCTGTCGGGCTTCCAGCCTCTGGGCCAGATTGCGGATCTGGGAAACCGAGAAAACGCTACCGTCGCAGCCTACCGTACAAGCTGCAGGCAACGTTTCGAGCAACCAGTCGATATGCTCAGGCATATGGGGCACTTTCAGGCGGTGCAGGACAAACGGGCTGCCGGATAGCTCAGCTTCGGCCTGGAGGAAATACCGCGAGTCCGTCCATAAGCCGGCATGGCCGGCCGTGATAACCACAACGCCGGCCGACCCGGTGAAACCACTTATCCAGGCCCGCGTTTTCCAGTAATCAGCAACGTATTCACTCTGGTGAGGGTCCTGGCTGGGAATGATATAGGCATCCAGCCTCGATTCGGCCATCTCCTGGCGTAATGCAGCCAGGCGTTGGCCGATTGAATTTATATTAATAATTTTTGGCATATTATTTGTATTAATTTATTTCGGAACCTTTATTTTTGCCAAACGCCCGAACTCCCCCTTTCAGCCCGGCGTTTAACGGTTGCAAAAGATAGGAATTTTGAGTAAATAGATGCTTATTTCAAACGTGTAACTACAATGCTAAAACAGAGCTTAAGCCAGAAGATGCTTCAAAAGCTGTCGCCGCAGCAGATCCAGCTCATGAAGCTGCTGCAGATACCGACGGCCAACCTGGAGCAACGGATCAAGGAGGAACTGGAGGCGAACCCGGCTCTGGACGAAGGCGGGGAAATGGACGAATTTTCCAGCCTGGATGCTGATGGCGAAGGCTCCTTTGCTGACGAAGCCCCCGGGGAGGCAGAGGGGGACGATTATCGCGAGGACAAATACGAGCTGGACGACTACCTGAACGAGTACATGGAGGACGACCCCACTTCTTACAGGCTCAGAGCCGACAACCATACATCCGACGAAGAAGATAAGGCCGTTCCTATTCCCGTTGAAAGTTCATTCCACGAATATCTGGAGCAACAGCTCGGTATGCTGGAGCTTAACGACGAGCGCCAGGAAGCCATCGCCCTTCAGGTGATCGGCAGCATTGATGACGACGGCTATCTGCGCCGTGAACCTTCGGCCATTCTCGATGACCTGATGTTCTCTCAGAACATCTTCACTTCGGAAGAAGAGATACTTGCCATTCTCAAAAAGATACAACGTTTTGATCCTCCCGGCGTCGGTGCGCGCGGCCTTCAGGAATGTCTGCTCATCCAGTTGGAATCCAAAGCCGAGTTGGATGATGAAGAAGACTTCCTCGATTTTGGCGAGCGCGAAAACCTGGACCTGGCCATCGAGATCGTCAGGAACCACTTTGAGGAATTCACCAAAAAGCACTATGACAAGCTGGTGCGCAAGCTGGAAATATCGGAAGACGGCCTCAAAGACGCCATCGATGAGGTCATCCGGCTCAACCCCAAACCTGCCAGCGGTTATACAGGGGGCAGCAGCCGTTCGGCTCAGTACGTCGTCCCCGATTTCATTGTGTATAACAGAGACGGAGAGCTCGATCTAACGCTCAATGCCCGCAATGCCCCTGACCTGCGCGTCAATGAACAGTACCGCGATATGTTGCGAGCATACAAGCGCAATACACAGGGGCGCCGCCCCGACAAGAAAGAGCGCGAGGCCGTGTTGTTCATAAAACAGAAGATCGACTCCGCCAAATGGTTTATCGATGCCATTCGGCAGCGCCAGGAGACGATGTATAAGACGATGTACGCCATCCTTCAGTACCAGTACGAATTTTTCCTCACTGGCGACGCCCGTAAGCTCAGGCCGATGATCCTGAAGGATATTGCCGACATTACGGGCCTGGATATTTCCACCATATCCCGCGTGGTCAACAGCAAATTCGTGCAGACGGAGTTCGGCACCAAGCGACTGAAAGAATTTTTCTCCGAGGCCCTCTCCACGCAGGAGGGAGAGGAAGTGTCCACCCTGGAAGTGAAAAAGATACTCGAAGAGGTCATCTCCCAGGAGAACAAGCGCAAGCCCCTGTCCGACCAGAAATTACAGGAGATCCTCGAAAAGCGGGGATACAATATCGCCCGCCGCACCGTGGCTAAATACAGGGAGCAGCTCAACATTCCCGTAGCCCGCCTCAGGAAAGAACTGTAAGTGCAGGCCTAACTCCCATATTTTTCTATTCCCTCCAGGATCACGCCGCATGCCCAGCGTATTTGTTCCTCTGTTATGATCAGGGGCGGTGCGATGCGCAGGCTGCGTTCGTTGAACAGGAACCAATCGGTAATAAGCCCGGCATCGAGGCAATGCCTGATCACGGCCTGTACCGTTTCGAAGCTTTCCAGTTCTACGGCCACCCATAACCCGGCGCTGCGCACCTCGACGATGGCCGGATGCCGTAGCAATTCCAGGAACAGTTTTTCCTTGGCCTTCACCTGTTGGATGAGGCTGCTTTGCAGCAGGGTTTCCAGAGTGGCCAGGGCAGCTGCACAGCTTACCGGATGGCCGCCAAATGTGGTAATATGCCCCAGGACGGGGTCGAATGACAAGCTGCCCATCACATCCCGGGAAGCGATGAAAGCGCCGATCGGCATTCCGCCTCCCATGCCTTTGGCCAGCAGTAGAATATCGGGGGTGATGCCGTATTGTTCGAAGGCAAAAAGGGCGCCGGTGCGGCCATAGCCGGCCTGGATCTCGTCGAGGACGAGCAGCGCTCCTGTTTCGGTACAACGCCGGCGCAGCTTCTGCAGATAGCCGTCAGCGGGAGGGCGGATACCCCACTCTCCCTGAACGGTTTCAACGATCACGGCTGCGGTGCGTTCCGTGATCTGTTGCAGGCCTTCTTCGCTGTTATACTCGATATGGCGGATACCCGGCAGAAGCGGGTGAAAGGCCTGGGTGAAGTCTTTGGGCCACATCAGGCTGGCGGCACCCTGGGTACTGCCATGGTACGCCTTTTTGCAGGCAGCCACTTCATACCTGCCGGTATGCCGCTTGGCCAGCTTCATCGCCCCTTCCGTAGCCTCTGCGCCCGAATTGACAAA
This sequence comes from Lewinellaceae bacterium, assembly GCA_020636255.1. Classification (GTDB taxonomy): domain Bacteria; phylum Bacteroidota; class Bacteroidia; order Chitinophagales; family Saprospiraceae; genus JACJYE01. Next base: position 494,566 of record JACJYE010000001.1, on the reverse strand, counting down.
AAAAATGCTATTCAGCGTATCCGGCAGATGCCGCGCCAATAGCTCGGCCAGGCGCACCTGTGGCGCCAGTACGAACTCTCCGTACACCAGAGTATGAAGGTACTTGCCAAGCTGTGCGGTTATCGCTTCTATTACCTGTGGATGGCGATGCCCGAGGCAGCTCACGCCGATACCGGCTATGAGGTCGAGATAAGCCTTGCCGCCAGGGGCGTAGAGGTACATGCCTTCAGCCCGTTCAATTTCAAGCATCAGAGGAGTAGCACTGGTCTGAGCGAGGTGCTGGAGGAATAACTGCCGGAGATTGGCCATTCTGTCGTTCGGTTTTTTGAAAAATAGTAGCATGGACGGCATTTCAGTTCCCTGAAAAGTGCATCCTTTGCGTTAAGATCCCGTTATAATATAATGTTAGTATTTCATTAAAGGCTCTTAATGACGTTCCTATAAAAGAAAAATTGCCGATCTTTAGAAAAGCAAAGTGAGCTAAGCCCTTTGCGCGAAGGAAATACATGTATCCATGCGGTACCTTTTTTGGATAATAGTGCTTGTGGCAGTGGTGTTTGCCTGTACCCATCAAACCGTTCGGGTGGAAGGGTTTGAAGTGCATGGCATCGATGTTTCCCATCACCAGTCCAGGATCAACTGGGATTCCGTGGCGATGCAAAAGGTCCATTTTGCTTTTGTCAAAGCCTCCGAAGGGGTCACTCTCAACGACAGCCTTTACTGTTTCAACTGGGAGGAAATGAAACGCGTGGGCATCCGACGCGGTGCATACCACTTCTTCCGCCCAAACCTGCCCGCCGAAATACAGGCTGAAAATTTTGCTTCTCACGCCGAGATGGCCTATGGAGACCTTCCCCCGGTGCTCGATGTGGAAGTGCTGGACGGCGCCTCAAAAGTACAACTCATTACAGGTATCCGCACCTGGCTCTACCTGATAGAGATCCGTTATGGCGCCAAACCGATCCTGTATACCAACCTCAAATTTTACAACCGCTATCTCGCCGGCCATTTTGACGGATACCCACTCTGGATCGCCCGGTATAATTCCCGCGAACCCCGCCTGGCCTGCGGCCGCGACTGGCAGTTCTGGCAATACGGGAACCGTGGGAAACTGAATGGCATCGCAGGGCATGTCGATTTCAACGTGTTTAACGGCAGTCTGGACGACCTGGAATCGCTGTGCATGGCGCCGCCGGTGATCCTCAGCCAGCGGTGAGCTGTTATGTGGTGTAAAAAAGGAAAGCCCTTCAGGTTAACAAATCTGAAGGGCTTTCCTTTAGGGCCGGGAGCGGGCCTTTAAAAGACTACGTTATATTTCAGGAGCAGTTGCTGCGTCAGGCTGACGCGGCGGGCCGTTACGGGGTCGCCGTTGGCATCTACCTTTACGCCATTTGGAGCATTTTTGTCGGTGACGAGCATGCGCATATCGTCATCGTAGAAGATATTGGCCGTGAGGGAAAGCTGCAGCCCTTTGACGATCTGCAGGGCCAGCTCATTGGTCCAGTCTACGTCGATATTCTGCGGGTTGTTCAGGTAGTTGGAATAAAGCGTCAGGGCCGAGGTGTAGGCCATGCGGTCCTGCAGGAATTTGCTGGCGAAGTTGGCGCGCAGCAGCGAGCCGAGCTGGGAATCCACATTATCCGTGTTTTCGGGCAGGTAGAGCCCATCGGGGCCTTTATCCCCTTCTACGGGGTTGCCATGTACGCCCTGGCGGGCGATCAGGTCGTTGAGCACCATGATGAATTTCGAGCCGATAGGGGAGTAGAAGAAAGAGAACTTGTCATTGGGTTTGTAATCGATACCCAGGGAGAAGGTCATCGTAGCCGGCGAAAATAATTTGGAGAGGGGGTCTTGAGCTTCTCCGGAAATATCGGTCAGGAAGAAGCCGGGATAGGTGTCCGTACCTTTATACGTAGGGGTCAGCTGGCTGAGCAGAGAAAAGTCGGCGGCGTAAAAGAACTTGGAGTTCTCGGCAACTTTATACCCAAATTTCGAGTTGAGGCGCAATTCGTCGATCGCCTTTTGAAAGGGGATCTTTTCCGTAGAGCCCTGTGCAACGACGCCGGAACCCAGGCGTTGAATGCCAAACTGGAGCCCTCCGAGGTTATCCCAGGCGACCCTGCCCTGGCTGTATTTGGCAAATATATTGACGGCGCCGCCCAGGCCCAACCGGTTTTGGCCAGCACCCTGGCGGGGGTTGAGCTGGAAGAGCTGAGAAAAATCCAACCCAAAACCTGCACCGGTTTCCCAGGGGCCTTTAGGCGCCTCTTCGGCAGCAGGTTCCTGTGCCTGTGCTAAAAGCGCCAGGCAGGACAGTACAATAGTGAACAGCGTGTGTTGTAATCCCTTTTGCATTTTTTGTTTCATTTAGTGAATGTATAAAATGTAAGGAGGTGTAAACCAGGTTAGGCTTTTTCGTTCAACCTTCTTCTTCTGTGGGAGCGCGTTCGAAGACCTCTACATTCTCTGTAGCCAGCTTGTTGAGCGGGATCATGACTTCGTGGCCGTCGACATCCAGGGTGAGGGTGGCGCTGTCGATGTCAATGACTTTGCCTTTTACGCCTCCTATGGCGACGATATCCCCGGTTTTCACCTTTCCTTTATTGTAAAAAGAGGCCAGGAAATTAGACACGATGTTGCGGGAGGCGAAGCCATACCCTATAGCGAATGCCAATACGACACCGGCAAAGAGGATAGAGAGGTTGTCCTGTATGAAGTTGGTGTCTATGCGGGCCTGGGAGAGGGCTATCATGGCCACGTTTAGGAAGAGAAAATAAAAGACCACATTAGCGATCATATTGGCGGCAGGGATACCGAGCGATTCGCAGGTAGTTTTGACGACGTTCTTCAGAAAATCGCTCAGCAGCAGGCCGATAACAAAAACGGCCATGGCTGAGAGCAGGATGGGGACGTAGTTGAGAATGTCACCCATCAGGCTGGAGATCGCGGGCATGTTCAGCACATCTGTAGCGGCCACTACAAAGATGAACAGCAGGAAGTAATAAGCCACTTTTGACAAAAGCGTGCTGGGAATGACCCGGATATTGCTTTTGTAAACGATCTCGATCTCATTCAGGCGTTCGGCCAGCTTGTCGGCGCCTATGGCCACTAAAAGGCGCCGGGTTACTTTGGCGACCATTTTGGCGACGATCACGCCGATGATAAAAATAGCTAGTGCTCCCAGCAGGTTGGGGATAACAGACAAAAACTGTCCGAGCAAGTCCTGTAGTAATTTCCAGGGGTCCATCGTATCTGTTTTTTAAAGAACAATCATAGGGTAAAGGCCCGGGGCTAGCGGAGCTCGTCGGGGCTGCCGGGAGGTTCCGGGCCTGTTTTTCCGGGATGGTCATCGCCAAGAGAAGGGGGCAGGTTTTTGGATACCGGCTTACCCTTGTTATCGTCATCGTCAATTTTCCCACCCATACTGGAAACGATCACGCCCATCATGGCCGGCAGATAAACGTCGATCAACTGGCCTACGAACTTAAATATTCCGAAAGTTTGCAGAAGGCTTTGTTGAACCCGCCGCTTTTTTAACCCTTCGAACTGCCTGGCATGCTCCTCCTGCAATCTTTGAAAATTATTCATAACCGGTTTGTTGTTAAATGGGTTGTTCCTTGAAAAGTTCGTCTCTCACCTGCTGGGCCCGGGCCTTGGCCCGTTTGAGCTTCATTTTAATGGCGCTCTCCGTTTTGTCGAGCACCTCGGCGATGTCCCGTATCTGCATGCCGTCCTGGTATTTCATGAGCAGTATAGCCTGGTCGCCCTCCGGCAGGTTGTCCAGGACGACTTTCAGTTGGCTGAGTTCCATCTCGAGCAATACCTTATCGGACACTTCGTTCTCGGGCACGTCCGGCGCCTTTTCCATTTCGTCAGAAAACAGGTCTTTCTGTTTCTTTTTTCGCCGCAAGAAATCGATGCAATAGTTATAGGTGATGGAGTATACCCAGGTGGAGAATTTAGATTTCTCGCCGAAGCGGGAGAGGTTCAGAAATATCTTGGTGAATATCTCCTGGGTTGCGTCCTGGGCCAGTACCTCATCTTTCAGCAGGGAAATGCACTTGCTGAAAATCTTGGTTGAATACCGGCCGTACAATAGGTCAAAGCACCGGGATGCCTGCGTTTCGAGGTAACTGTGAATGACCTCGCTGTCCTTCATCGTATTTTCGCACGTTTTTCTCAAGGGGCATGCTGTTTTAATGAAAAAAACGGCGTCGCATGGTGGAATTTCATTGCTTAGCAAATCAACCCTTTAGACGCATCATTAGCCAAAAGATACATATATGGCGATAAAAATAATCAAATTTTCACTGTGGGCGACTGCGGCGACACACTTGATTGAACTATCCCAAGGCCAGGCTACACCCAACCATGCGGCCAAGAGGCATTGCAGCCGTATATTCAGGGCATAACTCAAAAGGCTCTGCCAACGATAGGGCCCAAAGTTACGCTACTTTTGCCCGGGGCGGGATAGGGAAAAAAAAAAGCCTCTGTGGGGATACCACAGAGGCTTATGAGGATATATTGAGCTGGCAGCGGCCTACTCTCCCACCCAAAGGGCAGTACCATCAGCGCTGAGGGGCTTAACTTCTCTGTTCGGAATGGGAAGAGGTGATCCCCCTCGCTATAACCACCAGCAGATCTTTACCCCCGAGCCAAGCCCCTGCTAACCACCTCAGGAGGAGGGGTTGGGGCCCGTTTTCCTCCCCTTAGGGGAGGGTAGGTGGGGGCTGACAAGTTGTATGGGAGAGAAAACTCGGCGCTGCAAAGAGCGCTTGATAAGGTACACACACGGCGTAATGTGCCAGAAGCTTTCGGGTTATTAGTACTACTCGGCTCCATGCATCACTGCACTTCCACCTGTAGCCTATCGACGTGGTCATCTTCCACGGCCCTCAAGGAGTACTCATCTAGGAGCCGGCTTCGCGCTTAGATGCTTTCAGCGCTTATCCGTTCCGCACATAGCTACCCTGCGCTGCAGCTGGCGCCACAACAGGTACACTAGAGGTGCGTCCAACACGGTCCTCTCGTACTAGTGTCAGCCCTCCTCAATACTCCAACGCCCGCAACAGATAGGGACCGAACTGTCTTGCGACGTTCTGAACCCAGCTCGCGTGCCACTTTAATGGGCGAACAGCCCAACCCTTGGGACCTTCTCCAGCCCCAGGATGTGACGAGCCGACATCGAGGTGCCAAACCTCCCCGTCGATATGAGCTCTTGGGGGAGATCAGCCTGTTATCCCCGGAGTACCTTTTATCCTTTGAGCGATGGCCCTTCCATACGGAACCACCGGATCACTTGAGCCTGCTTTCGCACCTGTTCGAGGCGTCCCTCTCTCAGTCAAGCACCCTTGTACTCATATGCTCTGCGCATGATTACCAACCATGCTGAGGGTACCTTTGCAAGCCTCCGTTACTTTTTAGGAGGCGACCACCCCAGTCAAACTACCCACCACGCACTGTCCTCTCGCGAGTTAGAACCTAAGTATAGGAAGGGTGGTATTTCAAGGACGGCTCCACCACCACTAGCGTGGCAGCTTCACTGCCTCCCACCTATCCTACACATCCTATACCCAAGCCCAATACGAAGCTATAGTAAAGGTTCACGGGGTCTTTCCGTCCCGTTGCGGGTAACCGGCATCTTCACCGATACTTCAATTTCACCGAGCTCGTGGCTGAGACAGTGCCCAGATCGTTACACCATTCGTGCAGGTCGGAACTTACCCGACAAGGAATTTCGCTACCTTAGGACCGTTATAGTTACGGCCGCCGTTTACTGGGGCTTCAGTCAAGTGCTTTGGATTGCTCCTAACACCCTTCCTTAACCTTCCAGCACCGGGCAGGTGTCAGACCCTATACTTCGCCTTTCAGCTTAGCAGAGTCCTGTGTTTTTGCTAAACAGTCGCCTGGGCCTCTTCACTGCGGCTCTTCCATCCCTGGAAGAGCGCCCCTTCTCCCGAAGTTACGGGGCTATTTTGCCTAGTTCCTTAGCCACGAATCACTCGAGCGCCTGAGGATGCTCTCCTCGACTACCTGTGTCGGTTTACGGTACGGGCTGCATACTTCGGCTTTTCTTGGAAGCTGTTTTCCGCTACTATCAGCTCGCCATTGCTGGCTCGCTGTACTATCCCCCGAAGGGTTTAACGCACTATTCCGTCAGTGCGCGGGCAGTCCACAGCTCCGTCCCCTTTTTAACGTATGCAGGTACGGGAATATTAACCCGTTTTCCATTAGCTTCGCCTTTCGGCTACGCCTTAGGACCCGACTAACCCTGATCTGATTAACATCGATCGAGGAACCCTTAGTCTTACGGCGAACGGGTATCTCACCCGTTTTATCGTTACTCATGCCTACATTTTCTTTTCCAGCTGCTCCACCATGCCTCGCGGCACAGCTTCTGCGCTGCTGGAATGCTCCCCTACCACTGCCGCCTTGTTCAGGCGGCAATCCATAGCTTCGGCGATATGCTTGATGCCCGATCATTTTCCGCGCAGGAACGCTCGACTAGTGAGCTGTTACGCACTCTTTAAATGAGTGGCTGCTTCCAAGCCAACATCCTAGCTGTCATAGCATCCCCACCTCGTTCGATCAACTTAGCATATACTTGGGGGCCTTAGCTGATGGTCTGGGTTCTTTCCCTTTCGGCCACGGACCTTAGCACCCGTAGCCTCACTGCCAGTGCAATGTCATGGCATTCGGAGTTCATCAAGGGTTGGTAGGCGGTGAAGCCCCCTAGCCTTATTGGTAGCTCTACCTCCATGACACTCTCCCTGGCGCTGCACCTAAATGCATTTCGGGGAGTACGAGCTATCTCCGAGTTTGATTGGCCTTTCACCCCTACCCACAGGTCATCCAAAAACTTTTCAACGTTTACTGGTTCGGCCCTCCATCCCGAGACTATCGGGACTTCAGCCTGCCCATGGGTAGATCACTCGGTTTCGCGTCTATCCCTACTAGCTATCCGCCCTATTCAGACTCGCTTTCGCTCCGCCTTCGTGCCTGAAGCACTTAAACTCGCTAGTAAGGTATAACTCGTAGGCTCATTATGCAAAAGGCACGCCGTCAC
>JACJYE010000001.1:0-482500 GCA_020636255.1 Lewinellaceae bacterium | reverse complement strand
CCGATCAGGACCGGCACATCGGGGAAAAGCTGTTTCAGGATTTTGGTATATGCGGTGGTGGCATAGTCGGGGCGAAAGCCGGAAACACCGCCGGGCGTATAGGCGTCTGTCGACCGCCGGCGCCGGGCGGCAGTATAATGGTTGACCATAGAATCCATACAACCGGACGTGACGCCGAAGAAGAGGCGCGGGCGCCCTAGTTTTTTGAAGTCGCGCAGGTCGTCCTGCCAGTTGGGTTGGGGCACGATAGCCACCCGCAGGCCTTCGTCCTCCAGGATGCGGCCGATGACGGCGGTGCCGAAAGCGGGGTGGTCGACATACGCATCACCTGAAACGAGGATCACATCCAGTTCCTCCCACCCCCTCATCTCCACTTCTTCGCGGGTGATGGGCAACCAATCGCTTACCGGCCGGTCATCGAACATACATTTCTTAGTAGTGTCCAAAAAACAAGTGCTCCAAGCCATTGGGATTTTGCGATGTACTTGTCTTCCAGCTTTTCTAAAGCCTCCAGCCTGCGCCACTTCGCAAAATCGGCGAAACTTGTTTTTTGATTGTTACTTATTGGGTTTTATCTTATTGGTAACGACAAAGTTACGGGAAAAAACCATACGCAGCCAATAAACAAACGGGCGGGGCTCTGAGTTCACGAGCTGTGCTTTCCGGCCCTGAACCGTTCAAAGAGGGTAACTACACCGAAGATCAAAAGGAAACCATAAGCTGCATCATCTACCGGAACGGAGGTGATCCGGATGCCCAGATATTCTTCGGGATTGTAAAGCACTACCGGCTGTGCGGTATACGCGCCGGTCAGCACGCCATTGACGAGCAGGAAAGGGGCCAGGCTTACGAGGTAGGCCAGATAAAAGCGGGCCCGGTAGGCTCCGTCGAGATAAAGAAAGTGGAACAGGGTGAAAAAACCACCGAGCAGGAAGGTTGTGCTGGTGTATAACCTACCCCAGTAATAGAAACCGATAAACAGGAAGAGGCCTGCCAGGGCCAGGGTCAGAGGCTTTTCCACCGGCGCCAGCAGATCCCTTTTGATGTAGGCGTTGAGGCATAGATAGATAAATACACAGGCAAAGGGCACGGTGAAAAAGAAAAGCCACTCTTCGATGGGCAGGCCCAGCAGGCCGAAACCAGAAGTGTAAACTTCATTAAAGCCCCATACGCCTTTTACCGTAAAAAACACGTCCCACAGGATGAAAATAGCGCCTACTATGATAATGGCGGGAAGCAGATATCTCCATTTTTTATAGTACCCTACCCTTCGGTCGAAGCTCAGGGCAAATACCGGGATGAAGGTAAACAGGTGCAGGTAAAAATACGCCCTGGAAGTTTCAAGCCAGGCCAGCGGCAAGGCTTGGGGCACCTGGAGCAGGAGGTTGCCTGGCCTCACCTGCCCGCTAAGCCACTGAATACCTACGAGCAGCAATGGCAGTGCGATCAGGATGGGCAATAGCAGCTTATCCCAGGCTTTGGCACCAGTAGCATTTGCCGGCGCTTCCTGTTTCATGGTATGCTAAATTTGCAGGCTTTCATCCCGGGCGTTAAACAATTATCGTGATCGAAAAACAGGGAGCGCTAAAGCAGGTTCAGGCTATTGCGCAGGGCCGAGCTGAACAGGAGGTACAGTTTCCTGCTGTTGGGTACCCGGATGCGTTTTTCGGTGACCCGGCTGGCCGGCGCATTCCTTATTTTCTGGAAAAGGTTAAGGTAGTAAATGTAGGCCAGATAGACCCCAAGCCGAGCGCCTTTAGGCAGCTGGACGATGCCTTTGTAGGCTTCGTCAAAATCTTTTTTGATGTCGGCTTCGATAGCGAGTTTGTCGGCATTGGTAAAGCGGGTGAAATCTATCCCCGGGAAGTATACTCGGCCCCTTTCGTCGAAGTCGCTTTTCATATCGCGCAGGAAGTTGATCTTCTGGAAGGCGGAGCCCAGGCTGCGGGCCGGTGCTTTCAGATGCTGGTACAGGGCTTCATCACCTTCGCAGAATACCCGCAGGCACATGAGGCCCACTACTTCGGCCGAGCCGTAAATGTATTGCTGGTACAGGCCGTCGTGATAGCGGTTGTAGTACAGGTCCATCTCCATGCTGTCGAGGAAAGCGTCGATCAGCGCGCTGTCGATCTGGTATTGGTGTACGGTTTGCTGAAAGGCCTGCAGCACGGGGTTCAGGCTGACCCGCTCTTCGATAGCGCGGTAGGTATCGTCGCGGAACCGGCGAAGGAGGCCTTCTTTAGGATACTGATGGAAGGTATCGACGATCTCATCGGCGAAGCGCACGAAGCCGTAAATGGCGCAGATTGGCCCGCGAAGGTGAGGGTCGAATACCCGGATTCCCATCGAGAAAGAGGTGCTGTAGCGCCTCGTGATGTGTTGGCTGCACTCTATACATACCTTGTTATACAGTTCCATCATGGCGTTAACGGTTAGGTTTTCTGACGAAACGGGTTAAGCCCGCAGGTCAGGGTTTTATGGCTTTGAATATTTCCGTTGCTGTTACCTGCCCTGAAATAAGGGACGGAGGCACACCGGGCCCCGGTGTGGTCAGCTGCCCGGCGTAGAATAGGTTGCGCACCTTTTTGCTCCTGAGCTTGGGCTTCAGAAACGCCGTTTGCAGCAGGGTGTTTGCCAGGCCGTAGGCGTTGCCTTTGAAAGCATGGTAGTCCTTTTCAAAGTCGTCGATCGCAAACGAACGCTTGAAAACCACGTGCTCGCGGATCGACTGTCCGCTGAGTGCTTCCAGGCGGGACATTACGATGTCGTAGTATTTTTCCCGTTGTGCTTCGCTATCTTTCAGCCCGGGCGCCAGTGGAATGAGAAGGAACAGGTTCTCCTGGCCTTCCGGCGCCACCGAGGGGTCGGTGACCGAAGGGGCACATACGTAAAAGAGCGGGTCGGAGGGCCATTGGGGCCGGGTGTATATCTCCGTTGCGTGGCGGCCGAAGTCGGCGTCGAAAAAGAGGTTATGGTGGCGCAGGCCTTTCAGCTTTTTGCCGACACCCAGGTAAAACAAAAGGGAAGAGGGCGCCATAGTGCGCGTGTCCCAGTATTTTTGGGAATAGGAACGGTGCTCCGGGGCCAGGAGGTGCTGCTCTATATGGTGGTAATCGGCACCGCCAACGACGATATCGGCCTCGTATTCGGCATCCTGAGTGATCACTTTGGCCGCACGCCCGTTGGGCACGTAAATCTGCTTTACTTCCTGGTTGTATATGATCTCTACGCCCAGTTCCCGGGCGAGGCTCACCATGCCTTCTACGATCTTGTACATACCCCCCATGGGGTACCAGGTGCCGAGCGCCATGTCGGCGTAGTTCATCAGGCTGTACAGGGCCGGTGTCTTTTCAGGGGTGGCGCCCAGGAACAATACGGGAAATTCGAGCAGCTGTATGAGCTGCTCATTCCTGAAAAGCTTCCGAACATGGCTAGACAGGGAGGTGAACATCTGAAGCCGGAACAGGCTGGCGAAAAAACGCCGGTCGGCAAATTCGAGGGCGGAATGGCCCGGCATGTGGACAAAATCGGACATGCCGGCCTGGTATTTGTATTGGGCCTCGGCCAGGAACTTCTTCAGGTTAGCACTGCTGCCCGGCTCATAACGCTCAAACATGGCATAAAGCTCCTCCATCTGGGCCGGTACGTCCATGACGTTTTCCTTCCCGAAAAAAACGCTGTAGGAGGGGTCGAGCCGGGCCAGCTCGTAATAGTCGGAAGGCTTTTTGCCGAAACGTGCGAAGTACGACTCGAATACGTCGGGCATCCAGTACCAGCTGGGGCCCATGTCAAATACGAAACCGCCGGTTTCGAACTTGCGGGCGCGGCCCCCGGGCAGGGCATTCTTTTCCAGCACCGTAGCCTGATACCCTTTCTGTGCCAGGCTGGTAGCTGCCGACAAACCGGCAAAACCGGAACCGATTACAATGACTTTCTTTGCCAAAGCTGCTGCTGTTTTTGATGAAGCAGTGATTCAACAGCAGCTTGAAATTTTTGTTTAAGTTTTTTTGTCAAATTGACAGGAGAAGTTAAACAAAAGGGCGTGCCGAAGGGCTAAGTGCAACAGATTTGGCGGGAAGCAGGAAAAAAAAACAATTGATCGTTGGCCGTTGCCGGCGGCCAACGATCAGCAAGGATCGGGGTCAGTAAGGCGTAAGCGCTTCGGTTTATTTTGGCCAGGCCAAATAACCGCCTTTCAGGTCGTAGACCTCCTGGAAGCCCAGGCTGGCCATCCTTTGGGCTGCTTTACCACTGCGTTTGCCCGAGCGGCAGTAGATCATAACGGGCTGGCTTTTGTCGAGCGCTTGCTCGAGCTGCTGGGTGAAATTGTCATCGTAGAAGTTGATATTTACGGCGCCTTTGATATGGCCATCAGAAAATTCCTGAGGCGTGCGCACATCCACCAGCTGAATGCCGGGGCTTGCCACGAGTTTGGCCTCGAAAGCATTTACGGACAGCACTTCGTTTATGGCCGTGGCGCCTACGGCCGCTACGGAAGTAGAATCAGTTGATTGCTGATCGGAGGGGTGCTGGCAGGCAGCCAGCGAGGCGGTGAAAACCAGTAGCAATAAAAGGATCTGTTTCATTCGTTCGATTTTTTATGAGCAAAGATAAGTGATTTGAGCTACAAAAGACTGTGCGGTTGATCACTGAACTATGCCGTGGTAAAACTGTTACTCAATCGTATCTGAACAAGCATTATATTTGTGTCCGTGAACAGTAATCTTGAACGGCTCCTTGAGCTGTATCGCGATGAGCCGCGAAGCCAGCGCATCGTACAGGCCCTCGAAACAGAAACGCCCGCCCGTTTGCAATTAACCGGAATGGCAGGTGCGCAGGAATCCTTTGTCCTGGCCGGAGCATACCTGGCGGCGCCGCGAAGCCAGCTTTTTATCGCCAACGACAAAGAGGAAGCTGCATACATCCATAACAACCTCGCCCACCTGCTTGATAAAAAAAACATCCGCTTTTTTCCCGATTCTTTTAAGCGGCCGATGTATTTCGAAGAGCTGAACAACAACAACGTCCTGCTCCGCACGGAGACGGTCAACCAGCTCATTAACACTCCGGCGTCGGGCGAGATCGTCGTAACCTACCCGGAAGCGCTATTTGAAAAGGTTGTGGCGCCTGAGGTCCTGAACCAGCAGCGTATCAATATCAGGAAGGGCGAGCAGCTCGATGTAGGCTTTCTGGTGGAGATACTGGTGGAGTACGGCTTTTTACGGGAAGATTTCGTGTACGAACCGGGCCAGTTTTCCATACGTGGCGGCATCGTCGATATCTTTTCTTTCGGCAACGAGTACCCCTACCGCGTCGAGCTTTTCGATGAGGAGGTGGAAAGCATTCGGACTTTCAACCCGACTACGCAGTTGTCGGCCCAGAATATCAGCCGGGTGACGATCATTCCCAACATCAACACCAAATTTACGCCCGACCAGAAGGTTTCCCTGCTGGGCATACTCCCGGCGCGCACAGCTATTTGGGTGAAAGATTTTCAGGTGCTGCTCGACAAGCTGGCGCTCTGCTTTGAAAAAGCGGAAGACTTTGCGCATTCCATCCGCCTGCAGGAGGAAGAAGCGCTGAAAGAAATATTCCGCGACCGGGCGTTCATCCGCCCCCACGAGATCATAGAAGATATCGAGGTGTTTCCGATACTCTGCCTGGCAGAGCGTGCGCAGCCCATTCCTTTCCAGCAGAAGATCACGTACGATACCTTACCCCAGCCCAGCTTCAACAAGCAGTTCAACCTGCTGATCGACAACCTGAACGAGAATACCCGGAAGCATTTCGAGAACTACCTCTTCGCCGAAAACCCCAAGCAGATCGAGCGCTTTTACGCCATTTTCGAAGACCTGAACGCCCACGTACAGTTTCACCCCATACCAAACTCGATCAGCCAGGGCTTTATCGACAAAACGCTCAAGGTTGCCTGTTATACCGACCACCAGATATTCCAGCGCTTTCACCGTTACCGGCTGCGGCAGGGTTTTACCAAGGACCAGGCCCTCTCCCTGCGCATGCTGCGCGAATTGCAGCCCGGCGACTTCGTCACCCATATCGACCACGGGGTGGGCCGCTACTCAGGGCTGGAAAAGATCGACATCAACGGCCACGTCCAGGAATCGGTGCGCCTGATCTATAAAAACAACGACATCCTTTACGTCAGCATCAACTCGCTGCACAAGATCACCAAATACGTCGGAAAGGAAGGGACGGCGCCAAAGCTGGACAAGCTGGGCTCCGAAGCCTGGAAAAACCTGAAGGCCCGCACCAAGAAAAAGGTCAAGGACATCGCCAGCGAGCTGATCAAACTGTACGCCAAACGCAGAGCATCCCAGGGCTTCGCTTTTCCGCCCGACGGGTACCTGCAGAACGAGCTGGAAGCCTCTTTTATCTACGAAGACACCCCTGACCAGCTTAAAGCCACCAATGATGTGAAGGACGATATGATGAAATCCCACCCCATGGACCGCCTCATCTGCGGTGACGTCGGCTTCGGCAAAACGGAAGTCGCCATCCGCGCCGCCTTCAAATCCATCATCGGGGGCAAGCAGGTGGCGGTGCTGGTGCCTACAACCATCCTCGCGTTGCAGCATTACCGTACCTTCAAGGAGCGGCTCGAATCCTTCGGCGCCAGCGTCGACTACGTCAACCGCTTCCGGACTACCGCGCAGCGCAACCAGATATTCAGGGGGCTGAAAGAGGGCCAGCTCGACGTCGTTATTGGCACTCATGCTTTGCTGAACAAACAGGTTGTATTCAAAGACCTCGGCCTGCTCATTATCGACGAGGAGCAAAAGTTTGGCGTGGCCGCCAAGGAGAAACTGCGCAACCTGAAGGTCAATGTCGACACCCTCACGCTGACGGCCACGCCCATTCCGCGCACCCTGCAATTTTCGCTGATGGCGGCACGCGACCTGTCCATTATTCGCACGCCGCCGCCCAACCGGCAACCCATCCACACGGAGGTGCGCATCTTCAGCGAAGAGATCATCAAAGAGGCTATCTACTACGAGGTAAACCGTGGCGGGCAGGTGTTTTTCGTACATAACCGGGTAAAAACACTGGCCGATATTGCCGCCATGGTGGGCCGTATGTGCCCCGACGTAGAAGTGGCCGTGGCCCATGGCCAGATGGACTCCGACAAGCTGGAGAAGACCCTGGTCGACTTTATCGACGGCCGGCACGACGTGCTGGTTTGCACTAATATCATCGAGACGGGACTGGATATCCCCAATGCCAATACGATCATTATCAACAATGCCCACCAGTTCGGTATGAGCGACCTGCACCAGTTGCGGGGCCGGGTGGGGCGTTCCAACCAGAAGGCGTTCTGCTATCTCTTCAGCCCTCCCATGTCGGCCCTGACGACGGAGGCTCGCAAACGGCTGAAAACGCTGGAAGAGTTTTCCGAGTTAGGCAGCGGTTTCAACATCGCCATGCGCGACCTCGATATCCGCGGCGCGGGCAACCTGCTGGGCGCCGAGCAGAGCGGCTTTATCGCCGACATCGGTTACGAGACCTATCAGAAGATACTGGAAGAAGCGATCCACGAACTGAAGGCCAATGAATTCAGGGAGCTCTTTCAGGAAGAACTGGAGAAAAACCCTCTTTTCGTGCGCGATGTGCAGATCGATACCGATGTGGAGATGTTGATCCCGGACGAATACGTCAGCAATATACAGGAGCGGCTCAGCCTTTACACCGAGCTGGACGCCATCGAAACCGAAGAAGCGCTGGCTGAATTCGAAAGCCGCCTACGCGACCGCTTTGGTAAGCTGCCCGTGCAGGTGAAAGGCCTGTTCGAAGGGCTGCGCCTGCGCTGGGTGTGTAAAGCGCTGGGCTTTGAGCGCATCATTTTAAAGAACGACAAACTGCGGTGTTATTTCGTGGAAAACCCGCAGTCCTCCTTTTACGAATCTTCCCTGTTCAACAATATCCTGCAGCTGGTTTCTACCCAAGGGCATAAAATGGGGCTGAGCTTCAAACAGTCGAACAAACACTTTATTCTGGTGAAAGACCATGTGAAAGGCTTGTGGGAAGCGCATGAGGTGCTGCAGAAAATCCTAAATAAAGTAGGGGTGATGGATGAGGTAGAGGGGGCGTAGGGGGCTCACGAAAGCTTCCCATAAGCCTCCCGCAGCACCTCCGCCGACCGGGCCAGCGCCATGGCCTCTTCTTCCGGGAGCTCGGCTTCAATAATGCGTTCTACGCCCTGCCCGCCGACGAGGCAGGGAACGCTGATGCAGACATCGTTCAGGCCGTATTCCCCCTGCAGTGCGGTGGAAATGGTCAGCACGCTGCTCTGATTGCGCAGTATGGCGCCAATGATGCGCACCAGGGCCAGGCTTACGGCATAGCTGGTGGAACCTTTGTAGTCGATGATATGATAAGCCGAATGGCGGACCTGCTCCGCGATCCTTACGCGGTCCTGCATCCACGTCTCCCGGGTGCCGTTTTCCAGACAGAACGTATCGACCGGTATCCCTCCAATATTCGTCAGCGACCAGGCGGCGAACTCGCTGTCGCCGTGTTCGCCCAGGATGTAGGCGTGTACATTGTGCACCCCGACGCCGCAGTATTTGCTGATCAGATAGCGAAAGCGGGCGCTGTCGAGTACCGTGCCGGAGCCAATGATGCGGCCGCGATCCCAGCCGGAACGCTCCAGGGCTACCCGCGTGAGCACATCAACGGGGTTGGCCACCACGATAATCACGGCATTGGAATCCTGTGCAACGATATCATCGACGATGCTTTCCATGATCCGTGTGTTGCGCTGCAGCAGGCTCAGGCGCGACTCGCCCGGCTGCTGGCTGGCGCCGGCCGTGATGACGATCGCCTGCGCATCGGCATAATCCTTTGTATCTCCTTCGAAGATGCTCACCGGCGGGAAGAAAGGCAGCCCGTGCGAGATGTCGAGCACCTGCCCGGCCTGAAGTTTTTTATTGGCGTCGATCAATGCGACCTCATCCGCTAAGCCGCTTTGGGCCAGTGAAAAGGCGAAGGTAGCTCCCACATCTCCGGCGCCGACAATGACAACTTTTCTGGATTTCCATTTTCCAGGGTTCATACGGTATCGTTTTACGTCATTTAGAAGCACCTGAACATGCCGGAAGTTCACGAAGGGCAAAAAAAAACCGGCGCCGAAGCGCCGGGGAAAACTTCCGTTAAAAGAAATGGAGAATTTTAAGCATTTGTTGATGGTTACTTATTCATTGGGGTTCATCATCTTGCCGATGAAGAGTACGCTATTAGACTGGTTTTCACGGATGATGAAAACAAAGGGGCGGTTGGCGATGAACGTCGGGATCTGCGGTACGGAAGTTTCGACGATCACCACCACCGTTACAGCGGCCGCTTCGGTGCCTTGCTCGTTCACTTCGACAAAAGATTTGTGCAATACCTCGTCGATCAGCAGGTCGGCCTCGGCGATGTTCGTGAAGTCGGCCCCGGGGCCGAAGGCGATACCCATACCGAGATTGGTAAGTGGTTTGATCAGGCTCTTTTCGTATTCCATTTTGAATTTAGGCATACCAAAGAACAGCTCGGAATATTCAAAAGACTGCGACCATTGCTCCCATGTATCGGCGTTGAGCTGAGATATGATCTCAGCTACCGTGTGGCCGGGATTGGGTAGCAGTATCGTCATGGAGTATACGGAGTCGCCGTAGGCCAAGTCGACGGCCTGGAAGGTTTCGTTGGCGAAATAGGGGAAATAGGTCTGGCCCATGTTCATCATTTCCACCTCGGTGGTGGCGCCGCCTTCCAGGTGGAAATCGGTTGTGTAGGTGTCTTCAGGGTCGAATTCGTGCAGCCAGGTTCCTTTAAAGTAAATGGCATTGATCAGGTACATGACCACATCGGGTTCTATCTCGCCATTGATGACGGATTCGATGAGGTTGTTGGTATTATCCTTCACCCAACCGTTGATGATATCTTTGGCCGCAGGGTCGGCAAAGTTCAGGCCGGCCACTTCGCTGTTGTAAAATTCCTGGTTGGCATTCAGGAATTCCTGGCGTACGGGGAACCCCTGCCGGTACCAGATGGAATTGGCGAGCTGGAGTTGTACTTCAGGGTCGAGGGTGGGCAGCAGGGTAAGCAATTGCTGGAAGCCGGCGTTGACCTGCTCCAGCGTCATGCCGCTCTGCTCCAGGGTGGCCATCATATCGGCGCGGGTCTGCCCGTTGGCCCCGTTGAGCGTCATGGAAAGGGCGGTGGCCACGCTGGTGGGGGAGATGAAAATATTCTTATCCGCCTCTTCTTTCTGGATCTCCTGGAACAATTTGAAACCGAAGGTATTGTTGGATAGTGTCAGGCTGCAGGCTTCGGGGTTTTCCGTACAATCAATTGCAGGGTTCGGATCAGGAGTATCGTTAGCGGAATGGCTGTCGCACGCGTTGAAGAACCAGGGCGCTGCCAGAAGGAAGAACAGGATAGCCTTTTTCATGGTTGTTTTATTTTCGGTTGATGGATCGCCGGGAGCGCCCGGCCTGGTATTATACAAGCTCTAAAGGGCAAAATGGGGGCTTGTTTCTGAGGCGAGCCCGATTCAATGATAGGACGAAAAACACCTTCAGGAACGTTGGGGTGGCCGAAGCGAAATCGTCCAAAAATCTATGTTCCCGTGTCTTTCACCGGTAAAAATCACCTTCGAAGGTTGCGAGGTTGCCCACTGCGTCAGCCACTTCCAGCCGCAGCGAGTGCCGGCCGGGCGCCAGTTCTTTCTCAAACAGGTGTTCCAGCACGCCCTCTTTTTCATCATAACTGAAAAGTACCCAGCGGCCGTCTATTGTCCCCCGGTATTTCAGCTTTTCCAAACCAGCGCCTGCACTTACGTTATCGGTGGCCCGGAACTGCACTGCGGCCTGCAGGCGCATATCTTCCTGAAAGGACAGGGCCTCTATGCGTGGTGGAACGACATCTGCCATGATGCAGTAATCGCCAAGCTCGTGCAGTCTGGCATGCAGCATACCATCGCGCCATGCTCCGCCGCAGTTGACGATCTCATTATTTTCGTTGCAGTAGGCGATAAAAGTTTTTGCCCGGGCCTCATCCGGAATAGGCTGCGTGGGCCGTATGGCCAGGAGGTAGTAGCCATGCACAGGCGTGCGGCCGTCGTGAAGGTGGTGTACAAGTGAGTAGACCCCATGCGAAGCATCCAGGCTGGCCTGGTAATCGAAGAAAAGATCTTCGTAAAAGGAGCTGTCGGGGAAATAGGCATACATGTCACCTGCCTGAATGATACTGGCTTCGTTAAAAGGCAGAAAATAGTTGTAATACAACGGTTGTTGTCCCCTTTGAGCCTGGGGGCGCCGTTTCAGCCAGCAGTCGAGCCGGGCGGTATTGCCCGCCAGGTCGCGGGCCAGGAAGGACAGCCTGGCCACTCCTCCGGGCGGGAGGGCTACGGCGCCATTGCCACCGTGGTACAGTGGGGAAGCGTCGCCTGGCATGCGGTAACAACGGTGGAAGAGCCCTTCACCCTGCATCTGGGCGGCATAGTCGATATGTGCGTTGTAATAGGCCGCCGCTTTCTGGCCGATCGAAGCCATCCGGAGTTCGTAGGCCAGCGAATCGCCAATGAAAAGCTGAAGGGCGAATATCCCATCCATGTTGTCGGCGCCGTCCAGTTGGTCAAAAGCTTTAAGGCTAAAGCCGGTAAGGGGGGAATCGGTGTACAGGGTGTCGCTGCCGACGAGCCGGTATCGGCCCCTGTTGCCGCGAACCGCCTTTGGGGCCGTTCGGAGGGCCGTTCCGTCGCTGTCGAGCGTATACAGGCGCAGGGCCTGTATGGCCGGTGGCCGGTGGTCGGAAACGGGCAGGCCGAACAATAAGGGGTTGGCCGCCGGGCCGCCGCCACTTTCCCGGAGCTCGAAATGCAGGTGCGGCCCGAAAGAGTAACCCGTAAGGCCTACATAACCTACCACCGTTCCTGCCTCGACGGGGAAACGGCTACTTTCCGGCTCAAGGGCGATCTCAAAAGATTCGCGGGCGTACTGATAGCTCTTTACATACGATTCCACCTCCGGTGAGAAATGCCCCAGGTGAGCATAAACGGAGGTGAAACCATTGTCGTGGTTCAGGAAGAGGGCTTTGCCATACCCTCCCGAATTCACTTCGATGCGGGAAATATACCCTGCCGCAGTGGCCATCAGCGGTTGCCCCAGGTAGCCTTTGATATCGAGGCCCGAGTGAAAATGGCCCGGGCGTAGTTCTCCGAAAGTGCCGGACAGGCGGGGTTGCCCATCGACGGGAAGGAGGAAGTGGCCTTGCGGATAGGGCGTATCCTGCCGGAAGGAAAGGGAAAGCAGTATGCAAAAGAAAAATGCTAAAGGGCCGGGCCGCATGGCGGTATCGTGTTCAGGAAGGTAAAGATAACAAAACAAGTATTTCAATGCTCTTCCTCCAGCCATGCCCGCCAGCTGCCGCGCGCCGTTGCTTCGTGCTGGTTCTGGCGGAGGTATTCGAGGAAGGTGTCCCGGGGTATCGGGCGGGCGCCCAGGCTGGCGAGGTGGTGGGTTTCCTGCTGGCAGTCGACCAATCGAAAACCACGGGCCTGCAGTTGGCGGACGAGGGCGATAAAGCCGAATTTGGAGGCGTTGCTGACTTTGGTGAACATCGACTCGCCGAAAAACACCCGGCCCAGCGCCAGGCCGTACAACCCACCGGCGAGTTTGCCGTCCTGCCAGACTTCCACCGAATGGGCATAGCCCATTTCATGCAGGCGGGTATAGGCTTCCAGCATATCGCGGGTGATCCAGGTATGCCGGCGTACTTTTCCGCATAACTGAATGACCGTTTTGAAATCCTGGTCGAAAGTCAGGCTGAATTTGCCCTGGTTAAAATACGGGCGCATACTTTTGGACACCCTGAGCTCTTCGGGGAACAGCACTGCCCGTGGGTCGGGCGACCACCACAGGATGGGCTCACCAGGGCCATACCAGGGGAAGATGCCCTGGGCATAGGCCTTCAGCAGCCGTTCAGGAGAGAGGTCGCCGCCTACGGCGAGCACCCCTTCAGGCTCCGCGTGCCTGGGGTCGGGGAAAATCGTATTATCTTCTGAAAGCCAGAAAATGGGCATGGGAAAAAGAGGTTAAAACAAAGTGGCGTGGCTTTGCCAGCAGGAGGCCTTTCATGCAAGAGCGCAATTTAAGGTGAGGACCCGGGGATGCAGTGTGGGATAGGTGCAGAAAGGCCGGGTCATTTCCCGCCTTCTATCACCGCTGACAGCCCGCGGTCGACCAGAGCGTCTTTCTTGGGTTTCAGGACGTCCATAGGAGCCGTTTTAACCGTGGCCTTCCCTTTGAAATGGATGATAAGGGATAATTGCTCGGCCTGCTCGCTGGTATGGTTCAGCACCTCTATGAAGCACTGTATGACCCATTCGAAAGTATTGAAATCGTCGTTGTATACCACGAGTTGGGCCTGTTCTCCGATATCCGAATCCGAAAGGTCCTCTTCAAGAAGGATATCTTCCTCCAGTTCCTCCGGGTTTTGGCTGTACAGGTCTTTCAACATGGCTTCGGCATTATATATTGATAAAAAGGCGGCGCCCCCTTCTAAAGGCAAACAACTGAATCAATCAACTTAAAGTTTCCAGGTAACCATCAAAAAAGATGGTTTTTTTCTGAATGCAAAGATAGCGTTATTCCCTGATTTTTTTTGCTTTGTGTCACAAAACAGAAGGTATGGACAACATGCGGCGGGCGTATCTGGAATTGCACATTGCGGTATTCCTATTTGGGTTTACCGCAATTCTGGGCGATCTCATCCAACTATCTGCGCTGGTGCTGGTATGGTGGCGGGTAATGCTGACCGCTGGCAGCCTGTTATTGCTGGCCCGGGTGGGGCGCATATTCCGGGAAATACCGCGGCGCACCATATTGCAATATATGGGCGTCGGGGTGTTGGTTGCCTTCCACTGGCTGGCCTTTTACGGGGCTATCAAATTGTCGAATGCTTCCATTGCACTGATCTGCATGGCGACCACCTCGTTCTTCACGGCGATCATTGAGCCGATGGTCATGCGACAGCGTGTGCAATGGTACGAGATCTTATTGGGCCTGCTCATCATTCCGGGTATGGTACTGATCGTAAGCAGCACGGAGGCTTCGATGAACATGGGCATCATTGCGGGCTTGGCCTCGGCGCTGCTCGCGGCCTTTTTCGCCACTCTGAACAAGCGGCTGATCGGGCGGGCCGATGAAATGGCCATCACTTTTCTGGAGCTGGGCAGTGCCTGGTTGTTCCTGAGTTTGATCCTGCCCTTCTATATCATAGGTAGCGGCGCCGGGCTTCGGCTGGTGCCTCATGGGGCCGACTGGCTGTACATCCTCGTGCTGGCCCTGCTTTGCACGACGCTGGCCTATGTGCTGGCGCTTCGCTCGCTGCGGCACCTGACGGCCTTTGCATCCAACCTTACCGTCAACCTGGAACCGGTTTACGGCATTGCCATGGCCTGGTTGTTGCTTAAGGAAAACGAAGAATTGCCGCCCGGCTTTTACTGGGGCGGGCTCATCATACTGGTGGTGGTGTTCAGCTATCCGCTATTGCGGAGGTATCAGCGGAGGCGGGAAAAAAGGAGGGGCCATAACCTGGTAGATTATGGCCCCTCTGAAAACGTGGAATAGTATTCTAATATACTTATACTTCTTTTGGCGCCTCAGGTTGCGCTTCGCTCTCGTTTTTTTGCAGGCCGTTATGGTGCGTCTCTTCACCGGCATCGGCCAGGCGGGGCCCGATCAGGCGCTCGACATCGGACTTGAGCAGCATTTCCTTCTCTAAAAGGACGTTGGCCAGTATTTCCAGTTCTTCGCGCCGCTCGGTGAGCAATGCCTGTGCCCGCTTGTATTGTTCTTCCACCATAAGGCGGACTTCCTCGTCGATCAGGGTAGCGGTCTCATCGGAGTAAGGGCGCTGGAACTGATCCTGCGATAAAGCGTAAAAAGAAACCTGTCCGACTTTATCGTTCATGCCGAATACCGTCACCATACTGTACGCCATTCGCGTTACCTGGTCGAGGTCGTTCTGTGCGCCGGTAGATACCTTCCCGAATACGATAGACTCGGCGGCGCGGCCGCCAAAGGTCATGCACATGCGGTCGAGCAGCTGCTCGGTGCGGGTGATGTACTCTTCCTTGGGCAGGTACTGGGCATAACCCAGGGTGCCGATGCCGCGCGGCACGATGGTCACCTTTACCAGTGGGGAAGCATGTTCGAGATACCAGCCGCAGATCGCGTGGCCGGCTTCGTGGTAAGCGATGATCTTTTTCTCTTCGGGAGAGATCAGCTTGTTCTTCTTTTCCAGGCCGCCGATCACCCTGTCGAGAGCGTAGTTGAAATCGTCCATGTCTACCGCCTTTTTATTGCGGCGGGCGGCCACGAGGGCGGCTTCGTTGCAGATGTTGGCGATATCGGCGCCGGCAAAACCCGGCGTCATTTCGGCCAGGGTTTCCGGCGTCACATCGGCGGCGATTTTGATGTTTTTCAGGTGTACCGAGAAAATGGCCTTGCGGCCCTTGAGGTCGGGCCGGTCGATACCGATCTGCCGGTCGAATCGGCCTGGGCGCATCAGGGCGGTGTCGAGCACATCGGGGCGGTTGGTAGCAGCCATGAGGATGACCCCTTTGTCGGTGCTGAAGCCGTCCATTTCTACCAGGAGTTGGTTGAGGGTATTCTCTCTTTCGTCGTTGCCGCCCTGAAAGCTGTTGCGCCCGCGTGCGCGCCCGATGGCGTCGATCTCATCGATAAACACGATGCATGGGGCTTTTTCCCGGGCCTGTTTGAAGAGGTCGCGAACGCGGGAAGCCCCTACGCCGACGAACATCTCTACGAAGTCGGACCCGGAAATAGAAAAGAACGGCACGCCGGCTTCACCTGCCACGGCTTTAGCCAGCAGGGTCTTACCGGTACCCGGAGGGCCAACGAGCAGCACGCCTTTGGGGATCTTACCGCCCAGTGCGGTGTATTTTTTCGGGTTTTTCAGAAAATCGACGACTTCGACGACTTCCTCTTTCGCTTCATCCAGGCCGGCCACATCTTCGAAGGTGATCGTCACGCGGCTGTTCTGGTCGAAGAGGGTAGCTTTGGATTTGCCGATGTTGAAGATCTGGGCTCCGGTGCCGCCCGCGCCGCCGCCAACCCGGCGCATGATGAAGATCCAGATGGCCACGACGATGAGTATGGGCAATACCCAGCCAAGCAGGGGCGCCAGCCAGTTCTGTTTCGTTTCGTACTGCGGGCTGATCTGGGATTCCGGCGGGATACCTGCTTCCTCCTGGATGTCGCGCAACCATTTTTCAAAAGAATCCACTGAGCCGATCTCGAGCCAGTAGTGGTAGCGGTTGCTTCCGAAATTGCTCTGGGCTGCGTCTTTGTAAAAATCCTTCCTTTTCTTGAGGGCATCCTCTTTGATAAAGATGAATGCCTGCTTGCTGTTGATAACGGATAGTTTTTCCACATCCTGGTTGATGATCATTTCCCGCAGCTTGTTGCGGTCAACCTGGTCGCGGGCCCCTTCCGACATGCTGTATACGTTCAGCGCAAGCAGGAACAGGGCTATGATGCCGTATATCCAATAGGAATTGAACTTGGGGACACCGGGCTTGTTGTTATCCTTTTTATTTTCGTTCTCCATCTAAAGTGCTACTGTTTTAATGGGCCTCACTGTTTTCGGAACAAAGGCCCGAAGCGCCCTCCTTGTTTAAAAAAACTACCCTTTGAAACGCAGAAGCCGCCATTTCGTTGCTATTTATCGGCCAAAGCCAGCCCGCGGGTTATAAACTTTCGTATTCCGTAAAGCGGGCATCGCTCCAAAGGCTTTCCAATTCGTAAAAAGAGCGGGTTTCACGATAAAAAACATGGACCACGGTGTTGAAATAATCCAGACAGATCCATAAAGCATTGCGTTCGCCTTCCACATGAGAGGCCAACACTTTGCCTTCGGCTTTCAACTTTCGCTGGATGTTGTCCGAAATGGCTTTGACCTGTGTATTGGAATCCCCCTCGCAGATAATGAAAAAATCAGCGGGTGAATCTTCCAGGCGGCGAAGATCCAGCTTGACAATATTCTTGCCCTTAATATCCTGGATGCTGTCGATGATCAGATCGTTCAATTGTTCTGTGGTGAGCCTACGCTGTTGGACTTTTACTTGTGAACTCAAATTGTGTTTTTATTAGTTTTGTGAATGATTGAGCATGATTTTATGTCCTTTCATGCCGGACGATGAAAATAACCAAATATTCTTCAATTGCTTAAGAAAAACACCCTTTTTGTGGGAAAGGTTCTTATGGAGTTCCCCTCCCTTCCATCAACGAACCTTTACGCCTCAGAGCTGCTATCAAAAAGTAAACCAAGTGAAGGAACTGTCATTTCGGCTGGCTTTCAAACAGAAGGAAGAGGACAAATTGGCAGCCGTTGGGAAAGCCAGGCCGGCCTGAACATCACCCTCAGTGTCATATTATACCCCGAATTCTTACCGGCCGCTCAACAGTTCTCCCTCAATCAGGCCGTTGCCCTATCGGTTCGCGATCTGGCCGCAAGGTACGCCAAAAAGCCGGTTTATGTCAAGTGGCCGAACGACATATACCTGGGCCATCGAAAGGTGGCAGGTATTCTACTGCAGAATACCCTCAGCAGCCGCGGCTTCCAGAGCTGCGTTGCAGGCCTGGGCATCAACGTCAACCAGGAAAGCTTTTCACCGGCCCTGCCCAACCCGACGTCACTAAAGCTGGAAACCGGCCGGCCCTATAGCCTGCCGGAACTCAGAACAGTGTTGTTCCAATGTCTCGAACAACGGTATCTGCAATTAAAAGAAGGCCGGTTTGACAGCCTGAATACCGAATATCTTCAGTTTCTTTATGGCCTGGGCCATGTGGCCCTTTTCGAACGCCCTGACGGCGAGCGGTTTCGGGGGAAGATAAACGGCATCAGCCCGGAGGGGCTCCTGCTGGTCGTCGCAGAGGGCGGACAAGAGGATGCCTACCAGTTGAAAGCGATAAAAATGGTGGGCCCACCGGAAATGTAAACCGTAAAATGCGAAATTATCCAAATGAAAGTACATCTGATCACGGTCGGTGATGAGATCCTCATCGGGCAGATCACCGATACCAACTCCGGATGGATGGCCCGGCAGCTCAATCTCGCCGGCGCCCGCCTGACGGGCGTAAGTTCGGTAGGCGACCAGGAAGAAGACATCCTGCGTGCCCTGGAGCAGGGCCTCGCCCTGGCCGATGTAGTCCTGATGACCGGTGGCCTGGGCCCCACCAAAGATGATATTACTAAAAAGGCCCTGGCCCGCTTTTTCGGCGTGGAAATGGTTTTTGACGAACCCACTTACAGCCGCATCATCCGCTTTTTCGAGCAGTTGGGGAGGCCTACTTCTGAAGCGCACCGCCAGCAGTGCTTTATGCCGTCCAATGCGAGCCTGTTGCGGAACAGGATGGGCACAGCGCCGGGCATGTGGTTCGAGCAGGACGGCAAGGTGGTAGTATCGATGCCGGGAGTGCCCTACGAAATGGAAAGCATCATGGAAAAGGAGGTGGTTCCCCGCCTGATGCAGCACTTTCCGGGATTGCCCATAGCCCACCGCACTATCCTGACTGCCGGAGAAGGAGAGTCGAGCATAGCTGCACGCCTCGAAAAGATAGAGGACAGCCTGCCCGGCCATATCCGGCTGGCATACCTGCCCAACCTCGGCCAGGTTCGCCTGCGCCTCACCGGCACCGGCACCGACGAAGCAGCGCTCAGGCGGGAGCTCGACCACTATGCCCGGCTGATCCACAAGCAGTTGGGGCAGCTCGTTTTCGGCACCGAACAAGAGCAGCTGGAGGGCGTGGTCGGCCAGCTGCTGCGCGAAAAAGGTAGGATGCTTTGCACTGCCGAAAGCTGCACCGGGGGGTATCTGGCGCACCTGGTCACTTCTGTTGCCGGCTCGTCCGAGTATTTTAAGGGCAGCATCGTTGCTTATTCCAACGAGGTGAAGATGAAGCAACTGGGCGTTAGCCGGGCTACGCTCGACACGCATGGAGCCGTGAGCGAAGCCTGCGTCAGGGAAATGGTTACGGGTGCGATATCGGCGCTGGAAGCGGATGTTGCCGTCGCCATCTCCGGTATTGCGGGCCCGGGAGGCGGCACCCCGGAAAAACCAGTGGGCACCATCTGGATGGCCGTGGGCGACAGACACAGGATATTCGCTCAAAAGATCCATGCCGGCAAGAGCCGCCTCAAGAACATAGAATACGCTTCGGCGCATGCCCTGAACTATGTGCGCCGGTTCCTGCTCGGGCAATTGGAAAGCTAGGCCTTACAATGGGTTTGATGGAGGCCGGGCGAACAATAGAATGACAAACGCCATTTGTATTAGCAGGAGAATTCCGCTAATTTTGCAGTCTGAAAAAAGCGCAACCTCAGGTGCGCTCCAGGTATTACCAACCAAATATGAACCAAATTACAGTACCAAAGCAACTCCTATGGCTCAAGTCGAACTGATCATGCCCAAAATGGGTGAGAGTATTATGGAAGCCACCATCCTCCGGTGGGCGAAGCAGGTAGGGGATACGGTCGAAGAAGATGAGACCATCCTGGAAATTGCGACCGACAAAGTAGACTCGGAGGTGCCTTCGCCTATTAGCGGCACCATTAAGGAGATCCTGTTTCAGGAAAACGATACCGTGCCCATCGGCAAGGTCATCGCCATCATCGCCGCTGAAGGCGAGGAGGTGGAACCCAAAGCTACACCAAGCGTAAAAGAAGAACGCTCCAGCCTTTCTCATTCCGGCAACAACCACCCCAACGGCAAGGAGCCCGTCAGGACACCGGCTCCAGAGCCCGTCCCGGCTGCTGCTGAAGTATCCCGTTCCGGCTCCGGCGGCCGCTTTTATTCTCCGCTGGTGCGTACGATTGCTGAAAAAGAGCAGATCAGCGCGGAAGAGCTGGAGCGCATTGAAGGTTCAGGCATGCACGGCAGAGTCACCAAAAAAGACATACTGTCCTATGTAGAACACCGCCAGGAAGCACCGCACCCGGCACAGCCACAGCCGCCGAAGCAACCCGGCCGGGAACCTGTTCCCGAGCCTCAGGCCCGCCCGGCCGATATTGGTGGCGAGAACATGGAGATCATCGAGATGGACCGTATGCGCAAGCTGATCGCCGACCACATGGTCAATTCCAAGCGCACTTCACCCCACGTTACCTCCTTTGTGGAAGTGGATGTGACCAACATCGTAAAGTGGCGCGACCGGGTGAAGCGCAGTTTCGAAGAGCGCTATGGGGAAAAGATCACCTTCACCCCCATTTTCATCGAAGCGGTGGCAAAAGCTATCCGCGACTTCCCGATGATCAACGTCAGCGTCGACGGCACCCGGATCATCCGCAAGAAAGAGATCAATATCGGTATGGCCACGGCTTTGCCCAGCGGCAACCTCATCGTGCCGGTCATTCGCAATGCGGCCCACCTCAACCTGCTTGGGCTCACCCGTCAGGTGAACGGCCTGGCGAACCGGGCGCGCAACAATCAGCTGAAGCCCGACGAGATCCAGGACGGCACCTTCACCCTGACCAATGTAGGCACCTTCGGCAACGTGATGGGTACGCCGATCATCAACCAGCCGCAAGTGGCCATAATGGCTACCGGCGCGATCCGGAAGAAGCCGGCTGTCGTGGAAACGGAATACGGCGACCTGATCGCCGTGCGCTATATGATGTTCCTGTCGTTGTCGTATGACCATCGCGTGGTCGATGGCTTCCTGGGCGGCTCGTTTCTGCGCCGGGTAGGGGATTATCTTGAAAAATTCGATTATAAGCAGGATATTTGATCGGGGCAGTATGGCCATTCCTGCAGAAGTTGTGGAGCCGCGCCGTGCCGGCGCACCGGGTAGAGCGGCTTTTTCCAATAAATAATCGGGGCGCTATGAGAAAAAGCATTCTGACATTGATCGCCTGTGTGGCTTTGGCTGCCGCCCAGGGGCAAGGCATCCGCAAGCAGGAGGCAAAAGAATTTTTCGCCCACCAGCACTATGCAGAAGCGCTATCCGCATTGAGCAGCGACCCCGCGCTGGTAAAAACGGACCCCGAAGCCCGTTTCCTGCTGGCAGTCTGCCACTACCAGCTCAACCACCTCAACGAAGCAGAAAACATCTTGCAGGGCCTGGCCCGGCAGGATAAGGCGCCCTATCCCGAGTGCTGGCTGTACCTTGGCAAGATATACCACGCCATGCACCAGTTTGGCAAAGCAGCCGATTATTACAAGGAATACCTGCGGCATGCCCGCCCCAGCCACCCCAACCGGCAGATGATATGGGACGATATCCGCCGCTGCGCCAACGGCATGGAATGGCAATACCGGCAGACGGAAGTAGCAGTGGAGAACATGGGCCCGGCGGTGAATACGGAAAACGATGAGTTCGCTCCCATTGTAAGCCCAAATTTCAGCAATAAGCTCTATTTCTCCTCGATCCGCAAGGGCAATATCGGCGGCAGCCGCAACAACAACGGGCTGCCCGACAGCCGGCTGGGCCATTACGCCAGTGATATGTTCTCCTGCGAAGCGCAGGGCGGCAGCAACTGGGGGCAGGTAAAGGCGATGCACTACCTGCTGAACAGCCCTCAGCACGAGGTGCTGCTGGACTTCAACAGCGATGGCTCGGCCTTGTATTATTTCAAGGGCAATGCGCCTGAAACAGGGCAGATATACGTCGACACCTTCCGGAAGATGGAACAGCGCTCGTTGAGCACTGACCCGTTCATAGGGCCGATAAGCCCGAGGATAGGCGACGGCACGCCTTATTTTGCCAACGACACCCTGTTGTATTTTTCCAGCCGCCGCCCCGGAGGCTACGGTGGCCTCGACCTGTATTACGCCACCTATTCCGATGGAAAATGGACGGCGCCCAAGAACCTCGGCCCGGTAGTCAATACGCCGTATGACGAGACCACCCCTTTTCTGGCGCGCGATGGGCGAACACTGTATTTCAGTTCCAACCACCCTTATCGCAGCCTCGGCGGCCTCGACGTGCTAAAAACCGTTTACAACGCCTCCGCCAAGCGGTGGACGGAGCCAGAAAACCTCGGCCTGCCGGTCAATTCCGCTGGCGACGATGCTTATTTCCGGATCGGGAAAGATGGCTTTACCGCCTATTTTTCCTCTTCCCGCAAAGATGGTTATGGCCTTCGCGACCTCTATCTGGCCTATTTCCAGAACTTCCTGCCGGAGATGGAGCTGCCGGCCACATACCAGTTCTCTTCGTCCATCGGGCCCAAGATCGAGGTTGAAGAAAGCATTTCCCAATCTCAGAAAGACCTGGCCTCCGAGCCTTTGGCGCCATCTGGGGCTGAGGGCCCGGAAGAGGCCCCGGTAGCCGCGGCCAACAGGTTTGCCCCTCTGTATTTCGGCCAGGAAGAAGAGGGCTTATCGCCGGATGACGAGCTACAGCTCAAGCAGATTGCGGAGGACTTAAAAGCTTTCCCTGGTTTGCAGCTGGCCATCACAGCGTTCTGCACAGAACCACAATCGCTGTCGAAGCGCCTGTTCAGCGGGGTCAAAAAGGCGGAGCTGGCGGCGGATTATCTGATGCAGCAAGGGGTAGACGGCAATGCCATCTTTATGCGTAGCGTCGATGCAGGCGATGCCAGCCTGAAAAAAGGCCATTATGGCCTGGAATTTTCTTTCCTGAAGCCGCAGGAGTTCCCCGCGGAGACCCTGTTGCCGAGCCTGGAAAGCGGCCTTGCGCCGGCTGTGCCCGGCCACAATTCGCACCGAAACCTCCTGTACAAGGTTCAGGTTTTCTCGCTGTCGGGCCCGTATAAGGGCTCTTTGATCGAGCAATACCCGGACGCTATGGTTGAAAAAAGCCCTAACCTGGCCTACTACCGGTATACACTGGGCGCCTTTTCTACCTTTGCCGAAGCGGAAGCCTTTCGCCAGAAGCTGATCGGGGCAGGGCAGAAGAGCGCCTTCGTCGCTTCATATATTTACGGTATTCGTGCCGACCGGGCCATAGCCCGGAAATACATTCTTCAGTTCCCGGACCTACAGAATTTCACCAACTGAGGAAAAGCCCGTACATTTAAGCGTAAACGCTTCTTTTGGGCATGAGGCTTTAAAATTACATTATGAAAGATAGTATTGAATTCCTGCGGGAAGGCTTGAGGAACCTCAAGACGGTAGGGACTGTTACGCGCAGTTCCAGGCGCCTGTGCGAAGGCGCTATTAAACACGTAGATTTCCCGCAGGCCCGGGTAATCATCGAACTGGGGGCCGGCGATGGTGTGATCACCAAACACATCCTTCAGCACATGCACCCCGACGCCAGGCTGCTGGCCTTCGAAGTTAACCCCAGGTTTTGCGAAAGCCTCCGGGATATCCAGGACCCAAGGCTGATAGTCGTGGAAGACAGTGCTGAGAAGCTGGCCGAATATATGGCCCGGATCGGCGCAGAGAAAGCAGATTACGTGATCTCCGCCATCCCTTTTGTCGCGCTGCCCAAAGAAATGGGGTATAATATCGTGCGGGCCTGCTACAACAACCTGCGGGTCAGCGGACGGTACATCCAGGTTCACTATTCGCTGCTGGCCAAAAAGCTGTACGAATCCGTTTTCGGCAATGTCGATATCAACTTCGTTCCGCTGAACGTGCCTCCGGCCTTTGTGCTGGTGAGTGAAAAACGATGACAAAGGAAAAGAGCGGCGCCTACGTACAAAAATTTGAACGGCAATCCTTATCTTCCATTTTTATTTTGCCTGATATCATCATCAACCCGCTAAGCCGCATCTGGAATAGCGCAATTTATCTACATGACGACGACACCATTTGCCTCCACCGTCCGGTTCCCCAAAGGAGCTAGTGGCGATTTCTACCATACCCTGAGAAGCCGCGCCACGGCCTATTTCGAAGATAACAGGATCTCCCGCCATGCCAATGCCCAAATGGTCGTGAAAACGGTTTTTATGGCCTGCCTTTACCTGGTGCCTTTTATCCTGAGCCTTACGGTTGCAGACAGTAAAATATTTTTTTTCTCGCTTTGGCTGTTGATGGGCGTCGGCATATCCGGCATTGGGCTGTCGGTCATGCATGATGCCAATCATGGCGCTTATTCCAGCCATAAGGCTGTGAACAGGCTGCTGGGCTATCTGCTGAACGTGGTAGGAGGCTGCGCCGCGTACTGGAAAATACAGCACAATGTGTTGCATCATACCTATACCAATATCCAGGGTGTGGACGATGATATCAGCCGGGTAAAGATCCTCCGTTTTTCTCCGCATGCCGGCCGGATGAAATTGCACCGGTATCAACACTACTATGCGTGGTTGCTCTATGGGTTGATGACTTTATCCTGGGTTACGACGAAAGAATTTGCCCAGTTGTTCGAGTTCCGGGACAGAGGGCTCTTGCCTGGGAAACATGGCTTTCGCAATTTGTTACTGGAGGTGGTCATTACGAAAGCCCTCTATTATGCTTACATCCTGGTGTTGCCCATACTCATACTGCCGTTTTCCCCATGGTTCATCCTGCTTTGTTTCCTGTGCATGCATTTTGTGGCCGGCCAGATACTAAGCCTGGTTTTCCAGCCTGCCCATGTCTTGCTGGAAAACGAATTCCCCTTACCGAACACCGAAGGCAGGATGGAGAACAACTGGGCGGTCCATCAATTGCTGACGACTTCTGATTTCGGCCAGGACAACAGGCTGTTATCCTGGTTTGTGGGTGGCCTGAACTTCCAGATCGAGCACCATCTCTTTCCCAAAGTGTGCCATGTGCATTACAGAGCGCTTTCCGGTATCGTCCGGCAGACGGCAGCGGAATTCCATTTGCCATACCACACTGAAAAGAGCTGGGGTGCTGCGATCAGGAGCCATTGGCGGATGCTTCGGGAACTCGCAAAGCCCTAGCCCAGGGCTTTTTTACAACGCCTCCAAAGCCCTGCCTACCAGTTCGCGGTAACTTCTGCCCACCGGAAGTTTCCGGCCGCCAATTTCTACTTCGGTAGCGGTATAGGCTTCGATCTTGTGCAGTGCCGCGAGATATGACCGGTGAATGCGCATCAGCCCCGCCTCCTTGAGAAGCCCTTCCAGCGCCCCGATCTGGTATTTCACCACCACTTCCTTGCCGGGGGTAGCGATCCTGGCGTATTCCTTCAGGCTTTCCACATAGAGGATCTCATCCAGGAAAACCTTTACCTGCCGTTTGTTGGTATTAAAAAAGCGGTAGGGGCGCTGTTGTACGGCGCCCTGCCCTACCGGCCCGGGGTGCTGCAGTGCCACTTTGTTGGCCGCCTGCAGGAAGCGGCTGAATTCGATAGGTTTTAGCAGGTAGTCGACGACATTCAGGCCGTATCCTTCCAGCGCGTACTGATGGTAAGCAGTAGTGATGATAACCGCCGGCGGGTTGGCGAGGGTACGGAGAAAGTCCAGCCCCTTCAGGCGCGGCAGGTGGATGTCGAGAAAAAGCAGGCCGACGGGATGTTGCTGCATGGCCTGCATGGCATAGATGGCGTCCGTACACACCCCCACCAGCTCGAGGAATGGCACTTGCCGGATATAATCCTCCAGTATCTCGGCAGCGATGGGTTCGTCTTCTACGATGAGGCATTTGATGGGCGGCATAAGGGCGTGAATTTTGTGAACGGCCATTAGGTAAGTGAGGCATTTGTATTGCTTGCCCCCTTCGTTTTCGGGCTTCCGAGCTGCAGTACGGCGACGAACAGGCCGGCCTCAAACCCGGCCTCAAGTCGATGCGAGCCCGGGTAGAGCAACTCCAGCTGGCGCCTCAGGTTTTGCAGGCCGATGCCGGCGGTGGTTTCACGGGCCGGTTCGTCACAGGTGTTGCTTACCCGGAACGACAGCAGGCCCCCTTCCAGGGCCAGGCTAATATCGATCCGGCAGTCGAAGCGCGACTCACCCGAGCCGTGTTTGAAAGCGTTTTCGACGAGGGGCAGCAGCAGCAGGGGGGCAATGGGGTAGTGTAAGCAGTCGGCCTCTTTTTGAAAATGAACAACCAGCCGCTTGCCGTAGCGCAGCTTTTCCAGCTCGATAAAATTTTCAGCCACCTCCACTTCCTTGCTTAGCGGAACGGTGTCGGCTGTGCATTCGTACAGCATATAACGCAGCAATTTTGACAGTTTCAGGACGGCTTCCGCCGTCTGAGGCGATTGCTTTCGCGCCATGCCGTAGATGTTGTTCAAGGTGTTGAACAGAAAATGCGGATTGGCCTGGGCACGCAAAAAACGCAGTTCCGACTGCAGCTTTTCTTCTACCAGTTGCTTTTCCCGTTTCAGCGCCTGTATGCGCAATCGCGCCATGCGTATGGCCACTGCGATGCCCATTACGTACACGATATCCAGAAAAGACCATAAAAAGCGAGAGGCCTGATAGGCCAGGCTGCCGCTTTCATAGGGCATGTGGTATAAATAGGGAAAAATGACGTGCTGGACCAGCAGCCGGTACAGCATTACGGCGGCCAGGATCACTGCCGTTCCTTCCACTATAACCGATCCGGCTGCCCGGCCCGCCACATGGCCAGGCAGAAGGCGATAGAGGAACCAGTATACCGCGGCCATCTTGAGCGGCAGCGTAAAAAGCTCTACGGTATAACCCAGCCGCAGTTTCGCGAATAACGTCCAGTCGGAAAACGAGCTGCCCGCCAGCACCGATTCGATATAACCGGTCAGGAGCCAGTAGGCCAGCCAGAAGGCAATATGTAAGCCAATGCGCCGATACATCGCACTAATTTCGATAAAAAAAGGCAGTGGAGCACTTCCCGGGCCCAAACGGGTGTTTCCATCCCACAGACGACACCTTTATGCAGCCCAATGGCTTTTGTATGGCCTTAGGCGCCGAGTAGCCGCCGGTAAAGGCCTTATTTACACAATGTGGGGAGCACTGCCCCGGGGGCCGTAACTTTGAAAAGACGGCTTGAGCGCTTGTTTTTTCAAATACCAAAATGTTCCTCATGCAAATAAAACTGATGTTCGGGCTTTGCCTGTTCGCCGGCCTGTCGTTACAGGCCCAGGTATCATTTACCAAGATACAAGAAGGCCCTGTGGCCACCATTGCCGGCGATAGCCGCAGCTGCAACTTCGTCGATGTGAACGGCGATGGGCGGGACGATATCTTTATTTCGAACGGCCCCAGCGGCGGGCAGAACAACCGCCTGTTCCTGAACAACGGCGACGGCACTTTCAGCACGGCCCCGGCCAGCGATATCGTACAGGACGGCAGCCCTTCCGACGGCGCTACCTTTGCCGATGCCGACAACGACGGTAGCCTCGACGCTTATGTCGTCACCTGGTACGGGCACACCAATTATTACTACCACAATGATGGAAGCGGGGTGTTCTCGCTCCAGGACAATCCCGGCCTTACCGGCCTGGGCACCTTTTCCGAAACCGCCAGCTGGGGCGATTTTGACAACGATGGCCTGTTGGACCTCTACGTCACCAATTCCGGCGGCAACCGGCGCAATTTGTTATACCACAACGAGGGCAACGGCCTGCTGGCCCCATGGACAACAGGGGCCTGGGTGACGGACGCCTATACCTCCCGCTCTGTGCAATGGACGGATATAAACGGCGACGGCGCTCTCGATCTCTTTGTCGCCAACGAGGAAAACCAGTAC
Organism: Lewinellaceae bacterium; assembly: GCA_020636255.1. Taxonomy (GTDB): domain Bacteria; phylum Bacteroidota; class Bacteroidia; order Chitinophagales; family Saprospiraceae; genus JACJYE01. The sequence goes on along the minus strand of JACJYE010000001.1, from coordinate 454,893 downwards.
AATAACCTGTACCTGAACAATGGGGAGCAGAACTTTACCAGAACAGAGCTGGCGCCCCTGACCACGATAGCCCGTTCTTCAACCGGTAGCAGCTGGGCGGATATCGACAACGACGGCGACTTCGACCTTTTCGTGGCCAACTATGCCAACCAGAACAATCAGCTTTACTTCAACAATGGCGACGGAAGCTTCTCCGCGGTAACAGATGGCCCTGTTGTAACGGACGGCGGGTATTCGTTCGGCAGCATTTTCGGCGATATCGACAATGACGGCGACCTCGACCTCTTCGTCGCGAACGGGTTCGGCCCCGTATCCGGCGTAGACAATTTTTTATACCTCAACAACGGTGACGGCACCTTCGAGCGTGACGAGGCCAGCATTCCGGGACTGCACACCCAATGCTCTTACGGCTGTGCCTGGGGCGATATCGACAACGACGGTTTCCTCGACCTGGTGGTGGCCAACTGCAAAGGGACGGGGCAGAGCCAGATACCCAGCAGCTTGTACCATAACCAGGGCAACGGTCACCACTGGCTGAAAGTGCGGCTGAGCGGCGTGGCCTCCAACCGTTCGGGGATAGGGGCGAAGGTCCGGGTAAAGGCTATGATCAACGGAGTGGCGGTTTGGCAGGTGCGGGAGATCTCCGCTCAGGACGGATACAACTGCCAGAGCAGCCTTACTGCCCACTTTGGCATGGGCGATGCCGTACATGCCGACAGCCTGCTCGTCGAATGGCCGAGCGGGTTGCGGGATACGTTGCTGATGCTCCCTACCGATACCCTGTTCCACATTACCGAATCCATGACTTCATCCGCAGTCGAGCGCTTAATGCCGGAGGGAAAGTTGCGCCTTTATCCCAACCCCGGGCAGGGCATGGCGGCCCTGGAATGGGAGGGGTTACCCGCCGGGCCAGCCTGCATCAGCCTTTACAGCATGGATGGCCGGCGGTTGTTCTGCCGCGAAGAACGCCTGCCCGGCGGGCAGCAGCGGTACGGACTCGACCTGGGGCCATATCAGCCTGGGATGTATGTGGTGAAGGTAGCGTGTGGCGGCAGTTTTGCTACGTTAAAATTCATAAAAGAGTAAAACAGCATCGTTATCCTGCCTTTTTGTATCTTAGTTGTGTTCAAAACATAAGTTCTCCACTTGATCGTTACTTGATAAAACCATGGCAACATCCTTTCTCGGCCTACGGACCGCAATATACAGGGTGGCGGATATCGATGCCGCCAAGGAATGGTATTCCGGCATCCTGGGCATCAGGCCCTATTTCGACGAACCTTTTTACGTGGGCTTTAATGTAGGCGGTTACGAGCTCGGCCTGCAACCGCAGGAAGGCCCTGTCGAAGAGAAAGGTGTGAGTGTCGTCACCTATTGGGGCGTAGAAAATGTGGCTGAAGCCTACGATAGCTTTTTAGCACAGGGCGCTACACACCATGAGAGCCCTACGGATGTGGGGAGCGGAATCGTTGTGGCATCCGTCCGGGACCCCTGGGGCAATTTGTTCGGCATGATCTACAACCCGCATTTCAGGCTCGATTCCTGACCGGCCCATGTTCATTACTATTTTCCTCATATCTGGCTATTTCCAGAAGTATCCAACCACCTATGAAACGAGTAACCGGAATCGGCGGCCTGTTCTTTAAGGCCAAAGACCCCAAAGCATTACAAGCCTGGTACGAAAAACACCTGGGCTTACCCGTTACGCCCGACGGCTATATCGTCTTTGAATGGGGCCGGCAGGGCGAGATGGGCCATACCGTCTGGAGCGCTTTTCCGGAGCATACCACTTATTACGCCCCGAGCGACAAGCCCTTTATGTTCAACTATCGCGTAGAAAACCTGGCCGGGCTGTTGAACGTCCTTCGCGAGGAAGGCGTGGAAGTCGTTGGCGAGATCGAAGCATACGACTACGGCAAGTTCGGGTGGATCATGGACCCGGAAGGCAACAAGATCGAGCTGTGGGAGCCCAACGACGAGGAGTTTCGGGAAGTGAATAAAATGGAGTAGGTTGTAAACGCTGTTTGCCGAAGGCTGTTCATAAAGGAAAACCGTTCTCATGCGCATCTTATCCCTAATGGTTATGCTTGTGGTATTGGCCTGTGGCAAGGTCAACCCTCCCGTACAGGTGTTCAAGCCTTCCAACCTTCCGCTGGAAAAGATAACGCTGCCCGATGGGTTCCACATCGACATTTTTGCCGAAGGCGTCAAGAATGCCCGGTCGATGGCCCTGTCTCCTCAGGGCACACTTTTTGTGGGCACCAGGGGTGAAGGCAAAGTGTATGCCCTTAAGGATACCGATGGTGATTTTCACGCCGATTCTCTATACACCCTGGATAAGGGCCTGAACATGCCCAATGGGGTGGCCTTTCACAACGGCGCCCTTTACGTGGCGGAAGTCAGCCGCATACTGAGGTACGACGATATAGAAGCGAGGCTGGCCAACCCGCCGGAGCCGGAGGTTGTTTTTTCCCAGTATCCTACCGAAACCCACCATGGCTGGAAATACATCAGCTTTGGCCCCGACGGTAAGCTTTATGTGCCCGTGGGTGCACCTTGTAATATCTGCGAGCCTGAAGGTGACATCTATGCCTCGATCACCCGCCTCAACCCCGACGGCACGGGTATGGAAATCGTGCAACACGGCATCCGCAATACCGTAGGGTTCACCTGGCACCCCGTGACCAGGGAGCTCTGGTTTACCGATAACGGCCGCGACTGGATGGGTGACGACCAGCCCGGCTGTGAGCTCAACCGGGCCCCGCACGATGGTATGAACTTCGGCTATCCCTACTGCCATCAGGGCAACCTGCCCGACCCGGAATTCGGCAGCAAACATTTGTGCAGCGAGTTTACGCCGCCAGCCCGGGTGTTGGGCCCGCATGTCGCACCTCTTGGGCTGGAGTTCTATACCGGCAGCCAGTTTCCCAAAGCGTACCGTGGCCAGATCTTTATCGCGGAACATGGCTCCTGGAACCGGCGCGAGAAGATCGGCTACCGGGTTACGCTGGCCAAACTGGAAGGCGACACCGTTGTGAGCTATGAACCCTTTGCCGAAGGCTGGCTACGCCAGGGCGACGTCTGGGGCCGCCCCGTCGACCTGGAGCTTCTGCCCGATGGCTCCATATTGGTTTCGGACGATTTTGCGGATGCGATCTATAGGATCTATTACAAGAAATGAGCTGAGCCGGAGCCATGCCGCTACCCTCCTGGTGACAGCAGCTGGAGCAGGCGCCGCAGGCTGGCTTGGTTCTCTTCCAGTTCGATAGCTTTCAGCACGTCTTCCTTTTCCCGGCTGGTGATGTGGAAAGAGATGGAAGCTTCCAGCTTGTTAGCTTCCGAGGGCCTGTAGAGAAAGCGAACCACATCGAACTTGCCTTTTCCCAGCAGGCTATACATAAAGCCGAGGCTGTTATCGTGCTCGAACTCCTGGATCACCATCAACTTACCGGCTATGCCAAGCGGGTTGAACAGGGATTCGATAGCTCCCTGCCCGCCACTGGGCGTGATCTGTTCGATCTTTTGCGAACTGCTGGCCTGCACCAGCACTACACCGCTGGTATTTTCCAGTATCCAGTCGCGAAACACCTGGATGAAACGGGTAGCGGAAACAATGCCATAGTTGTCGAGAAAGCCGGCGTCCATCACCTCTACTTCAGGATGGCTGGGCAGATGGACATTGGGCAGGATATAGGGGTAGGTCGCATTCATGCGCAGAGCTGTCAGGAAGCGCAGGCTGTCGGCATTTTGCCCGCGGAACATCCAGCCGAAGTCCACGGCATCCTCTTCGACCTGTTTGGGGAAATCGAGGGCTACGGGCGCCACCATCATATAGGAGACACCCTGGGGAGAAATGATGAGCCGTCGGGCGTCGTTGACGATAGAAGGCGTCAGGAAAAGGAGGGGCACCTTCGCTTCCTGCTCCGCCTGCCGATAGCCGCTGATCGGCTTATCCATGATGAAGCCCGTATTTTCATTGAGCTGTTGTTCGAAGATGTAACCGCGGTCTTTCTGATAGCTGAACCCTCCTGCATGGAACGTTGCCCAGGGTAGGAACAGGTCGTTGGTGACAATGGTAAAGGCGATGGAATTGAGCAGGTCTTTGGAAATGTTGTCGATGTACTGACGGCCATAAAGGCTGATCTCCGGGCTGGATTGTTGTTGGAGGTAAAGCTCACGGAGGTAGGCCATGCCCAGCATACCTCCGGAAGCGCCGGTTATCAGGACGGTATGGCCCAGCAGGCGCCCTTCGAGCAGTTTATCCGCCGTTTGCGCCACCTGCATCGTCCAGGTTGCCGATTTCAGGCCGCCGCCGCTGACGCATAGGATCACCATTTTCGGCTTCCGGCCCGTTTCAGGCTCCACCCGTGCGCGCCATTTGTCCAGAATAGCGATCGTATTGGCCTTGTCCGTTTCTATTTGCTCCGAAGCGCAGATAGCCTGTAATTTGTCTACCGTATATTCTGCCGGGGTGGTTTCATAGTCCAGCCCGTAAGCCCGGTTCGGATAGTTGAAGCTGTCGAAGCGGGTGAGGTAGTTGACGGCAACAAGCACCAGGGCGATAACCAGTACGCGCCACTCGTTGAACCAGTAGGTCAGAGCGCCGATAATGGCCGTCAGCACGCTGGCGAGGATGAACAGGCTGGCGCCGGCGGGTATGCGGAAAGCGGGCCTGTCGATCAGGTAGCCGAGCACCAGTAACAGCAGCATACTCAACAACTGCAGAATGAGGGCGTTGAGGTGGTTCTGTTTGAAAATGCTCATCAGCAGGCTCGAGTCGTAATGCGCCACGCTGCGCACCAGCCTGGGCTGGAGTGATTCGGAGAGGTAAACGGAGACCTTCCACCGCGCCGTATCCAGCTTGATATACTCCAGGTCGACATGGCGCCGGCCCGGGGCTATGGGGCGCCCCAGGTTGGGCGGTAGTTGTTGCCCATCCCGGTGGTAGTGGGAGATATCGCGGTTGGTAAACTGGAAATACAGGGCATAACAGAGCACCAGCGTGAGGATACCCGTTACCAGCCCCATCGCGTTGGCCAGGATGGCGCTCCAGTGCAGGCTTTCGTAGTAATGCTGGAAATGGATGGCCACTGCCAGGTAAAAGCCAAAGAACAGCAGCGGCAGCACCAGGTTATTGATCACGAATTTGGTGAACGGGCGGGCCAGAGAGGCGAGGAAGGGGAAATAGTGTGCGCTGAGCAGGTAGGCCGTCAGGTTCCAGCTCATAAAAAAGCTGCCCAGTGCCAGCCCCAGAAAGTAAAAGCTCAGGAAATTGACCCGCCCCAGGTACTCGGGGTCGAGGAACAGGTACTGGAACCCCAGCTTGCGCCCGAGCGAGCCGGACAGGAATAGTGCGAATACCCCCCACATCGCAATCAGCAGGTGGTTGCTGCGCAGGTGCAGGACGAACAACTGCACCGGAAAGGAGTAATACAGGGTTCTCCACCACTTCATAGCTTCATAACGCTGTTCACCATTAAAGCTATAATCAATAGTACTATTTTGCGTTATAATTGGCATATTATCAAGGGGAGGGTTCAACCAAATTGCAAAATCAAACAGGAGTATCGGCTATGACAAGGTTTTTATATTCTGTTGCACTCACGGCCCTGGCCCTGTTCGGGACAGCCTGCCGGCAAAAAGTGCCGGTAGAAGCCGTTGAAGCTAAGGATGACTACGGGTACACCGAAAAATACGAACGCCGCAAAGAGAATTTCGCCAGGCAGGGCCTGTACGAAAGGTTTAACGAAACAGGGCAGCGGGTCGAGGAAGCCTATTATGAGAACGACACCCTCAACGGCCTGCGTATCCTGTATTCCGACAAGGGCGACACCCAGGTCGTGGAAACATACCGGATGGGCCATTTTGAAGGGCCGTTCCGCTCTTATTATGAAAGCGGCAAGCTGAATGTGGAAGGCCAGTACGAAGCAGATGTCATGTTTGGCAGTTGGAAGGCGTTTTACCCAACCGGCGAATTGAAGGAAGTGGTTACCTTTGCCGATAACGAAGAAAACGGCCCTTTTGTGGAGTACTGGCCCAACGGTAACCTCAAGGCCGAAGGCACCTACCGTCACGGAGATAACGAGCACGGCCTGCTGAAACTGTACGACGAATCCGGCGCGCTGTCCCGCACGATGAACTGCGATAACGGCGTCTGCCACACCATCTGGAAGGCCGAAGGCGCCGCAGAGGACAGAACGGCAGTGGATCAGTAGGTCGTGGGCAGCAGATAATATGCCGGTGTGGCGGAGTCGCCATCTCGCCCAACGGGCGAACAGATATTAACCACAGGCAACACCGTGGCCCAGGCCGCCGCCGCGGAGCCCCGATCTCAAACAATAGAAAATCATCCTTATGTATAAAATACTACTCTCTCTCGCCTTGTCTTTTCTGTTGTCACTAGCCGTGCGGGCCCAGATCGGCGGTATCAATACGTACGAGTTCCTGAACCTGTCGCCTTCTGCGCGGGTAACCGCTTTGGGCGGCACCCTGATCACGGTACGGGACGATGACGCCAGCCTGGCTGCCGCCAACCCCGCCGTGCTGAACGGCATGATGCACCAGCAGCTGGCCTTCAACCACAGCTTCCACGTGGCGGGCATCAGCCATGGTTTTGCCAGTTATGCGCACCATTTTCAGCAGTCGGGCATAACCGGGCATGCGGGGGTACAGTATGTCAGCTACGGCACTTTCGACCAGACAGACGAGTACGGGCAGGTGAATGGCAGCTTCAAGGCCGCTGAATATGCCATTACGGTGGGGGCAGCCCACCAGTTCTACAGCCGGCTGGCCCTGGGCGCCAACCTGAAGTTCATCACCTCGCAGCTGGAAGGCTATTCTTCCCTGGGCATGGCCACCGACCTGGCGGGCATCTATTTCGATACAGCCCGCAATTTTACGGCTACGGCCGTTTTCCGCAATATCGGCGCCCAGCTCACAACCTATGAAGGAAGCAGCACCGAGCCTATTCCGTTCGAGATGCTGGTAGGCGTTTCCAAGCGCCTGCGTTATCTGCCTTTTCGCTTTTCCATCACCTACCGCTACTTCAACCGCTGGAATATCCTTTATGACGACCCCAATGCCGAGCCGTCTACCCTCTTTTTCGGGGAAGTGGATACCGAGCGCAGCAAAACCAGCATCTGGCTGGATAATTTTTTCCGCCATTTCGTATTCAGCGGCGAATTCCTCTTCGGCAGGCGCGAGAACTTCCGCCTGCGCGTCGGCTACAACCACTTCATGCGCAAAGAGCTGTCGGTCGACAACTTCGGGAGCCTGGCGGGTTTCTCCCTCGGTGGGGGCATCAAAGTAAACCGCTTCCGTATCGATTATGGCCATACTACCTTCCACCTGGCCGGCGGGCTGAACCACTTCAGTATTTCGACGGGTTTGCAGGAGTTTAAAAAATGACAACAGGGAGAGGGAGGAAAAACTTTTTTGAATGCTTCCTTCCCACCCTAAAATGGCTTAATTTTGCAGCCTTTTAAGGAGCATTTGATAAGTAGTGTTCAATACTCAGTCGAAATAAAGGTCCGCCATGATCAATATCACTTTCCCTGATGGCCATGTGCGCCAGTATGAAGCAGGTACGACGGCGCTGGAGATCGCCCAATCCATCAGCCACGGGTTGGCAAAGAAGGTCCTGTCTGCCAAAATAAACGGCGAAGTGTGGGACGCCACCCGCCCCATCAACCAGGATGCCCGCCTGCAGTTGCTCACCTGGGACGACAAGGATGGCAAGGCCACCTTCTGGCACTCTTCGGCCCACCTGATGGCCGAAGCGCTGGAAGCCCTGTACCCCGGTATCAAATTCGGAACAGGCCCGGCTACGGAAAGCGGCTTTTACTACGATGTAGACCCGGGCGGGCATACCATCTCTTCCGACGACTTCGAGAAGATCGAGGCAAAGATGATCGAGCTGGCGCGCCAGAAAAACGCCTATGTCCGCAAGCCTATTTCCAATAAGGACGCCATCGAGTTCTTCAGGGAGAAGGGCGACGAATACAAGCTGGAGCTGATCGAAAAGCGTGGAGATGAAGAGATCACCCTCTATCAGCAGGGCCAGTTCATCGACCTGTGCAAAGGGCCGCACGTACCCGACACCGGCTACATCAAGGCTGTGAAGCTGACCAACGTGGCCGGCGCCTACTGGCAGGGCGACGAGTCGCGCCAGCAGATGACCCGGGTGTACGGCATCACCTTCCCCAAGCAGAGCGAACTGGAGGAATATGTGCAGATGATCGAGGAGGCCAAGCGGCGCGACCACCGCAAACTAGGCGCCGATCTGGAGCTGTTCATGTTCTCCGAGCGCGTCGGCGCCGGCCTGCCGATCTGGCTGCCCAAAGGTTACCAGCTGCGCGACCGCCTGATGAACTTCCTGCGCACCGAACAGGAAAAGCGCGGCTACAAGCTCGTCATCACCCCCCATATCGGCAAGAAGGACCTCTACGTGACCTCCGGCCACTGGGAAAAATACGGGCAGGACAGCTTCCGCCCCATCAGTACGCCGCGCGAAGGCGAGGAGTTCATGCTCAAACCCATGAACTGCCCGCACCACTGCGAGATCTTTGCCCATAAACCGCATTCCTATAAGGAGCTGCCTTTGCGCATCGCCGAATTCGGCACGGTATACCGCTACGAGCAAAGTGGCGAGCTCCACGGCCTGTCGCGCGTGCGCGGGTTTACGCAGGACGATGCGCACATCTTCTGCATGCCGGAGCAGGTCAAAGAGGAATTCCTCAACGTACTCGGCCTGACGCGGGTCGTGCTTTCCAGGATGGGCTTCGAAAATTTCACCGCACAGATATCTCTGCGCGACCCCGATAACCCGGCCAAGTACATCGGCAGCGATGAGAACTGGCGCAACGCTGAAAATGCGATCATCGAAGCCGCTGAAGAAGCCGGGCTCGACACAGTGACGGTGCTGGGCGAAGCTGCGTTCTACGGCCCCAAACTCGATTTTATGGTCAAGGACGCCCTGGGGCGCTCCTGGCAGCTGGGTACCATTCAGGTGGATTATAACCTTCCTGAGCGATTCGAGCTGGAGTACATCGGCGCTGACAACCAGCCGCACCGCCCGGTGATGATCCACCGCGCGCCTTTCGGTTCCATGGAGCGTTTCATCAGTATTCTGATCGAGCATACCGGCGGTAAATTCCCGTTGTGGCTGACGCCCGACCAGTTTGCCGTGCTGCCGATCAGCGACCGCTTTAACGATTATGCAGAGCAAGTGGAAAAAGAACTTGGCGTGTATGACATCCGCGGGTATGTGGACAGCCGTAGTGAAAAGATCGGCCGTAAGATCCGCGATACGGAACTGAAAAAAGTGCCTTTCATGCTTATCGTCGGGGAGAAAGAAGCGGAAGCCGGCCAGGTGTCCGTGCGCCGCCAGGGCGAAGGCGACCTGGGGAGCATGACAACGGAAGCCTTTGCCGCTTACTTCAAAGGGCTACAGGAGTAGTTGTATTGAAAAAATACAGGTTGCGTGCAACCATTAAGGCGGAAACAGGGTCTTATGAAAAGCAGCCAGGGACTCATTTTCGGGTTTAGTATAAAAAATCCGTTAAACTTTCATTAAAGTCTTAATGTGTCACTTGAATTGTTAAAATTATATGCGTATTTTGCCCGAACCGCAATTCACTTGAAAACTCCGGTTTTATGAAGCAAACTTTACTTCTGCCTCTCTTTTTGTTGCTGTGCCTTACCATCGCCTACTCGCAGACGAGTTTCAGCAATCGTTTATCTATCAAAAAACCCGGAGACCCCGATAAAGTGGATGTGCAGGTCTTCCCCAATCCCGCGTCGGATTACATCAGCGTTTCCAATGGAGACGCTGTATCCAAGATCATGGTTTTCAACCTCGTAGGCCGGCAGATGAAGGCTTTTGATGCCGCAGATGGCGACAAGTTCTTCGTCGGAGACTTGCCGCGCGGCATGTATCTGGTGCAGCTGTTGGGCAACAAAGAGCAAATACTGACGACACAGCGGGTTAACAAGCGCTAGCCGCGTCGTTTTCTCCTATTTTTCACCGTAATAAGCTGAGAAGAATTCCGGCAGATGCCGCAATGCGGCAAGCTCGCGGTATGCGGTGCGCGCTTCTGCTGCCGGCAGGCCGAAATAGAGCTTTCCGCCATCCAGGTTTTTCGATACCCCCGCTTTTGCCGATATTACGGCTTTGTCCCCTATTACCAGGTTTTGGGCCACCCCGGCCTGCCCGTACAGTATGACATCGTCGCCGATGGCCGTATTGCCTCCGATGCCCACCTGTGCCGCGATCAGGCAATTTTTCCCGACGACGACATCGTGCCCGATGTGTACCTGGCAATCCAGTTTGGTGCCCTCTCCAATGATCGTATCCCCGCTGACGCCTTTATTGATCGTACAGCCCGCGCCGATCTGCGCCCGGTCTTCGATGATCACCCGGCCGCCGGACCGCCAGGGCTGGTAACCTTCTTCCGTGCGTTTGAAATAAAAAGCGTCGGTGCCGATGAGCGCGCCGGCCTGGATGGTCACGTAGTCGCCGATATGGGTGTGTTCAGCGATGACGGTGTTGGCCTGGATGTAGGTGTGCTTCCCGACCCTGACATGGTGGCCGATCACTACATTGGGTTCGATGATGGCCGTGGGGTCGACCTCCGCCGTCTCGCTGATGCTGGCCGTCACAGGCAGGAAAGGGCGGTGTTCCCGGACGATGCCGTTATAGGCTTTGAAGGGGTCGTCGCAGAGCAACAGGGCCTTGCCTTTGGGGCATTTGGCCTTTTCGTTGATAATGATGATGGAAGCCTCCGACTTCAGCGATTTGTCGAAGTATTTGCGCACATCCACGAAGGTGATATCCCCGGGGCGTACCTGATGGATCTCGTTGATGCCCGTGGCCAGCAGGCTGTCATCGCCGATCAGCGTAGCACCGATCTTCTGTGCAAGCTCCCGTACCGGGATAGGGGTAGTAAAATTCATAGGTTTTTTCTTGTTCCGGCCGTAAAGGTAACGCTAGGCGAGTTAGGAACAAAGCTTGTGGAAACCCATTCATGCGGCAAAATAACGCTCCAGTTCCCGCAGGGTATCCTCACTGGCCCGGATATCGCGTATGATCTTGCCTTTTTCCAGGACAACGATCCGCTCGCAGACCTCGGTGACGTGCGCCAGGTCGTGGCTGGAAATCAGAATGGCCCTGTCGCGTTCCAGTTCCCGGATGATCTTTTTCAGGCGGATCTGTGAGCTGGGGTCCAGGTTGGCGAAGGGTTCGTCGAGGATGATAACGCGGGGGCTGCCCATCAGGGCTGCGGCGATGCCGATCTTTTTCTGGTTGCCTTTCGACATATCGCGTACGTACTTGCCCCGGTTCAGGATCTCTCCGTTGAAGAACGCTTCGAAGTGGCCGAGGAACTCCGTCACGTCGCTGGCATTCATCCCATAGAGCTTTCCGACGAACTGGAAATACTCTTCAGGCGTGAGGAACCCGATGAGGAAGCTCTCGTCGAGAAAAGCACCTGTATACGATTTCCACGCTTCCGATTGGGCCACATTGAGCCCCTCGGACAGCACTTCGCCGCTGCTGGCTTTGATGAGGCCGAGCAGCAGGCTGAACAGGGTGGTCTTGCCTGCGCCGTTGTTTCCGACCAGGCCGAAGCGTTGTCCGGCAGGTATTTCCAGGGCCGGCACATCGAGCACGACGGTGCGCTGGTATTGTTTCGTCAGGTTTTGTAAGGTGATCATCGCTTATTTCTTTTTGAAGCTGGTGGCCAAAATATGTTTACGCCGTTCGAACTGCTTTTGCAGGAGCGGCAATATCCGGTTTTTCAAAGCTATGCCTGTTATTCCCAATACTGCCAGCGTAGCCAGCGCCGCATTGGGGCCGCCCAGCAGGCTTACTCCCCAGTAGAAGGCCATGGGCAGGAGGAATACCGGGATCATCAGGATAAACTGTGAGGCGCCCACCCCTTCCCAGTTCATCATGGCACTTTTGCCGGGGTCGACGGGGCGGGTGTTGTAGGTGGCAAAGTACATGATGATGTACGCGGTTACCCCCATCGAGAACAGCCCCGAGGCCAGCACCAGCGGGATGAAGTGGTAATTGAGCAGCCCCAGCAGCAGTTCCAGCAGCAGGGTGATGCTGGTGAACAGGAGGAAGAGATAGTATTTCGCTTCCAGGTACGCCCGGCTGGAAACCGGCCGCGCCATCAGCAGGTTGAAGAACTGGCTTTCCCAGGAGATCAGGAACTGGCCGTAGGAGGCTGTTGGGAATATGATGGCCAGCGACACCATAAACAGGGCCATCCCCGTTTTGCCCGCCGCCAGCTCTTCGTCTACCATGAGGGGGTAGAATAAGATGAGCACCGCCAGTACCAGCATAGTACGCGGCCGCTTGTTGCGCCAGATCTGTTTCAGCTCGAGCTGCAGGTAATGGCCGGCCTGGCCGAAGCGCGTCAGCACAGAAAAACCCTGGCTGCTTTGAGCTACGCTCTGTTGCCCCGTGGCCATCGCATCGAGGTACGTATAGCGGCGCAGGAGCCGGAAGGTGAGCCAGTACGCTATGGCCACGAGCACAGCCGGCACAGCGAGCCACAGCGGTTGCTGCATTACCGCACCGATGCCCTGGCCGAAATACGCGGACAGGGGCAAAACAGACTTCCAGTCGAGAAAGCCAAGTGTGCCGATGGCCACTACCAGTGCCAGCACGGCCAAAGGGCGCGCGCTGAACTGCCGCTTCAGGTAGAAGGCCATAAAATTGTTGAACAGCACGATCAGCAACAGCACGGCCAGCCATGCCGAGCCCGAGCCCTGTTGCGGGAATACCGTTTTGATGGCGAACGGGATGACGAAAAAGAGCGGCATCAGGTTGAAGAAGTTGAACACCGATTTTACCAGAAGGTAGTGGTAAAGCCGGCTTTTTCGTATAGGAAGCAGCAGATAACCCTGTATGTCCAGCAGGGGAAAGGACTGCATGAGAAAGCGGAAGATCAGGCTGAACAGCATGCTGTACAGCAGCAGTTCGTTGAACTTCTCCAGCGGAGGTACTCCGGGGAAAATTTCTTCCAGGATCTTGTCGAGGAAAAAGCCCAGAAACAGAAAGTTCAGCATGAGGTAGGCCACGAACAGCCCCAGCAGGATGTTGATCACGAGGCTGCGCTGCCAAAAGGAGGACCGGGTTTGCGACTTCAACCCGTGAGAAAGCAGGTCTCTTATCATACTATCGTTGCTTGTCAGGCGACATAATAGCGCCCCGTCTGCGGATGTTCAACAATACTATACGACATACGCCCTTTGGCCGGCCGGGGATATGATCGGGACTAACTTACACTCGAATGTTCTTAACCTGATATAGTATTTCACGCGGGCCGGAGGCCCGCGGCCCAACTTACGAACCCCTGGTGACTTTCCGCACCTTATACGGCCTTTTCTGCTGCGATTCGAAATACGTCCGCATCTGGATCTCGATGACGATGCCGATCGTGATCAGCTGGATACCGGCAATGACCAGCATCAGCCCCAGGATGAGCAGCGGCTTGCCCCAGATGTCGTGGCCCAGTATCTTTAACACGATCAGGTACAGGTTGATCAGGGCCCCGACGGCGAAGAGGAACAGGCCGGTATTGCCGAACAGGTGCATAGGCCGCTGCATATACTTTTTGAAAAAAAGCATGAGCAGCAGGTCGCTGATCACCTTAAAGGTGCGGTTGAGGCCGTATTTGGACTTACCGAACTCCCGGGCGTGGTGTTTGACCGGGATCTGGGTGATGCGGGCCCCTTCCTGGCGTGCCAGCACAGGGATGAAGCGGTGCAGCTCGCCGTAGATGCCCATATCCCTGGCGATCTCGGCCCGCAGTACGCGCAGGGCACAGCCGTAGTCTTTCAGATGGACGCCCGAGGCATGCCGGATGATATAGTTGGCGATCCAGCTGGGGATCTTGCGCAGGAAGATACCGTCTTTGCGTTTGGCGCGTTCGCCGGCCACCATATCGTAGCCGCCCTCTTCGGCCAGCTTCAGCATGGCAGGGATGTCGGAGGGGTCGTTCTGGAGGTCGCCGTCCATGGTGGCGATGTATTCGCCTTCGGCGTATTCGATGCCGGCCATCAGCGCCAGGCTCTGGCCGTAGTTCTTACGGAATTCCACCACTTTGAGGCGGGGGTGGTGAATACTGTACAGCTCTTTCAGTGTGTTGTCGCTGCTGCCGTCATCAACGTAAACGACTTCGTAGTCCATGCCGTCCAGGGCCTGGGTGATGCGCTCGAAGAGCGGCCTGATGTTGAGCTCCTCGTTATATACGGTGACGACAACGGATAGTTTAACAGCCATTTTGCGTATTATTTTATTTGCTTCAGCCGCCCGATATCGAACGTGAGGGTATCATGGCGCAGGCGGATATCGCCCACCTTTTCATATTCGGTATCCGGGTAGTGGCCGGGGCTGATGATATACAGGGAAGTCGTATCAAAGTGGCCATACCGGCGCGGCACGATAGCGCCCCGTTCATTGGACAGGTAAAAGGAATTGGTGGTTTGCACATCGGTATCCTTATACACAAAAAGCTTCTGGCCTTTGAACTGGCGTGCGGCATGAATGGTCGACTGCCGGCATTCGTTACCGAAATCGTGCGTATTGCGGTCGGGCAGGACGAACCAGTCGAAGCCGATGCGGAAAACGAGCAGCACGATCACCATCACCAACAGCCGGTTATCTTTCAGCCTCCAGTAGAGGTACGTCAGGAAGGCCATAGCCATGCCCAGGCCTATCGACTTTACCGCAGCGAAAGGCACGGCCTGCAGCCGCCCGACGAAGAGCGGCGCGAAGGCCCCTAGCGTGGAAACCACACAAAAGGCCAGCATGAACCAATAGATGAGCCGGTACTGCCAGCTCTGTTCCCGCTCGTGGAAAGCATGGAGGTAGAGGTAGGCCGAAAAAATGAGCGGCGCCAGCATGAGCAGGTAACGAGGATAGACCTCTGGCGAGGCCCAGTATACCAGGATGTTGGCCAGAAAGGCAATGAGGTTAAAAGTGATAAAGCTGTTCTGCCGGATCAGCGCCACGATGTCTTTGCGGATAAAATAGATGGCCATCAGCGACCAGGGGAGAAAATGGTAGAGCATCTCGAACGGAAAGGTGAACAGGTGCAGCACCGTTTCCTTGATCCCGAAGTGGGTGACGGTGCGTTTCGAGGACTCCCGGAACAGCGTTGTGAATACCGTATCCAGCCCGTTGTAATGTGCGTAAACCATATAGTACCCCCCGACGATCAGCGCGAAGGCCGCGCCTCCCAGGATGTGCTGCCAGGAAAAAAGCCTGCGGAAGCTGCGCCGGTAGGCAAAATACACCAGCAGGGTGGTGCCCTGAAAAACGACGGCCGGCAGGCCTTTCAGCATGAACCCGGCAGCGGCCAGCAGGTAGGAGTAGAGGAACAGCTTCAGCCAGTTCTCTTTTTGGAACTGGTGGTAGATCACCATAAAGCTCATGAAAACCACCCAGGAAAAGCAGGTGTCGATGAGGGCCAGCATAGAATCCCAGAACAGCACCCGCCCGCAGGTGATGTAGAACAGGGCGTTCAGGAAAGCCGTTTTGGTGTCGAAATGCTTCCGGCTGAAATAGTAGATGGAGCCGCCGAAGGCGAGCGTGAAGAGCGCGGTCGGAAAGCGGGCGGTAAACTCATTGACGCGCCCCGCGATCTCAAAGAAGGCCAGCAGTATCCAGTTGTACAGCGGGGGCTTGTTGTAGTAGAAAACCCCGTGCAAGGTGGGCGTGATGTAGTTGCCGGAAAATTTCATCTCCAGCGCCACCAGCGAGCGGATGCCTTCATCGTCGATGAAGGCCAGCAGCCCCAGGTTGATCAGCAGGGCCGGCGCCAGCAGGGCTATTGCGGCCAGGTAGAGCCAGCGTTCGTATGTCAGTTTGCGGGTATTCAAAATAGTAAGCCAATTGTTGCCATCCGGCAAATCCGGTTAATTCCGGTAAATTCGGGGCAAAAGTACGGGAAAATGTGTATTGGAGGGAAGAATTCTGAGCAGGCGAGCGGGCGTGAGGTTAAGTCCGCCCAGCTAATCTGCCCGCCATAGCCCCATTTGAACCGCCCGAAGCCGGTGGTGGGCACAATGATGAGGGGCGTGGTATTCTGTTTTCAGACAATCGCCTCACCCACCGGATCGAACCGAAAGCCGGTGAGCCCGGCTTGTTCGATGGCGGTTTTTATCTTTTGAGATACGTAGTATCCGCTGCCGATCAGGTGTAAGCGAAAGGGGGGATTAATGGTTTGTTTTCTTTTTGTTGTAAGTCCATAGCGTTATTTGTGAACTAACCTTTCCAGTAGTTTATTGACCTCTTCAAAATCTCTGATCACAATAGATGAAAGGTTACTTTCTTTATCTAAAAACATAGACACTTTTTCATTTAGCACTATTTGTTGAAAGCAGTCCCCAAATTTAAATTGGACAACATCGCGTTTGTTATGATAAATTTTTACAGGGAACAGTCTTTTAAGCCGTTTCCAGGATCCATCAGAATTTACGTTAGGCATATCTTCCCAAAGAAATTTTATGTCAACAATTGGTTCAACCAGTATTCCATTCGTCCAACTTTCAAATTTTTCTTTGTACGAGATTTCGAAGCCGGAAAGCAGTACAAACCAAATAGATTTAAACCTTCCTGAATCTTTATCGATGTAGAAATCCAAGTGGCCATTTTGATTTAGCTGGTTCGTCCAAAGGATTGTATACATAAAAGTATTATGGATTGCTCCTGATCTGGAATCATCGAATATTAGAGCTCCATATTCAGTTGTGTACTCATCCAATTTATAATGAGCCCTGCTAATCATGGGTAGAGTGCCTTGAATTCTCATATTTTCCTTTTTTAAAACTAATTGGTAACTATCAGCATGTTACACCAATTATGGAAAATGTTCAGATGTGTAAAATATTTTCCCCTTGGAAGCCAGACCAATCGCAGTTTAAAAATTTTTCCTTCCATTAGCAAGATTTTAAATCAAATACGATTGCCCAACTATGGAAGCAATCAGGAATATGCCTCGACAATAAATTTACTAATGCGATGGAACAGCATGAAAAATCCTTGGTAAACCATTCGAAATGGAAGTTGGCTCCCCGAATATAATTTCCCATTTTCCAGCATGGTATGGATGTTCAAAAATAATATTCGAGTTTCCAGTAACAATTTCGTCCACCGCTTTCACAAAGTCATCCAATACAATTTGTGACCTTAATCCTTTCTGCGATTCGAACCATGCATAAGTTGTAGCCTCATGTTGTGTAACCAGTTCAGCGAAATGTTTCGTTCCAGAATATTGAACATAGTATTCAGTCCCTGACTCAGTTGTCAAAACAAAAGTTTCGGGAATAAGTGTGTTAGGCCTTAAGGGTGCATTGGATATGATCCTGCTCCAAACATAAGCTGAGGCATTTTTTACAGATTGAGGGAGCAGTTCGATAAGCCGGTATGATGCATTCGCCGTTACTGAAATTATTTCTGTAAGTATTCTGAAGGAAGCATCTATCAACGCAAGCTCAATAAATGGCTTTACAGCTTTAACTACAAATCGAACAGTTTGGCTAAGCGTATTATAAGCGCAATCCAAATACCAACTATAGACTATTTCATAAACAGCATAAACCTCTTCATTCGTGAATTCGTCCACATTAATCAGATAGGGGAGCATCGCCTCTATGTACTGCGCAGCTTCTCCATATTCAGAATGGCGTCGCTTTAGATAAATCCGAATTGCATCAATCTGGTCTATATATTCTGCCCGAGGGATGTCTGCTTCCCATCCCAAGGGTGAATGGACAAATATCATTTTCTGAATTATTTCCAAACAATCCCCGTCAGAGAAATGGCCTTCCGTATATCCCTCAATCAGATGCAGAGTTACCTCATCGTTATTGAGCAGCCACATCAATTGGTTCGTATCCACATCCAACCCCTCCACCGAGCCAATCCAATTCACCACCCTTTCAATCCGTTCCCTGGCCTCGGCCGAGTTGCCCTGGCTGTTCCAGTACGTTGCTATCGTGTATACCCGGCCTGGCCCTTCCGGATAAACCGGGGTATTCACCAGCCAATTGATGGCTTGTTCCGTAAAAGAGTTGGTATAGGAAAGCCCAAAGGCGCTGGCCAATAAAGCTTCGTTCAGGCATTGCTCGAAACCCGGAGAGAAGGCGTCGCAGCCTATCAATTCAGCCGTCTGAACCAGGCCATCCAAAGAAGTGAAAGGCAGGAAAGCCTGTTCGTGGGTGTCGTAATATTCTTTTATCCGTCCGAAGAATAAGTCATCATAATTTTCAAAGCCCGGGCACTGCGGGCAAGGCTCGTTCGTGAGCACCTGAGCCCAGTTGTTGGCTTCAAAAGCCGCTCCGCAATCCAGGATGAAGTACCAATCGCACCGGATTTCTCTTTCTTCAATTGCGCCGCCATGGAAGGGGTTCCAGGGGCAGTCCTCATAAGGATTTTGCGGTTCGTAGTACAAATCATCGAAAGGGTCGGTGCTGGATGCCCAATCCCAGAAATCCTGCCACATGTTTGACAATTCATCCCATATATTCGACACATTGTCCCAGAACTCATGGAAATCCTGGCCGCCGTCATCATTATAATAATTGTCCCAGAAGGTTTCATAATCCCCGTACTCAGGCTCATATTCATCTTGCCACCATTCCAGCACATATTCCGTGAAATCCTCCTGGTCCACCCCAAACCTGATCACTAATTCTCCCCAATCCTGGTCCTGGGCATTGATGATTCCGTCCCCATCATGGTCCAGGTGCGGCGGGAGTACCGATATGCCGCCAAGCCAGTTGAACCAGGTGGCCTGGGCATCATCATCGCTACATACCTCCACGATGCGCCACTCGCAATCTCCGCCAGGAGGCAGCGGGGGAACAGGGGGTAATGTGGGGTTCTCCTCTATTTTGCTCACATATTCGCAAAAGGCGGATGAGGCATCGCCTTTATTTCCAAAAAGCAACTTGTCATAGAATGCCAAAGCCTTCGCATAAGATAATTTCCGCTGGGGGTTTCCATGTTCCGTGTCGAGCAGTTCCTTTCGGCTAACTGCATTTATTGTGTATTGCCCCTGGCTTTTTATGGCCGTAATGAAGCTCGTAACAGCAGGAAAGGAATCAAATGCCAAGGGTACGATCAGGAGGGTGTTTTGGGCATTCTCCGGTTTAATAACCTGCGCATACCTCCAAACGGGTAAGCCTGCATTGGTGACGATATCTTCGACAAAATGGTGGGTTTCATTCTGTTCGGCTATTTCATTGTACAAGCCAACCAAATCGGGATGATAAACCAACGAAGCCGGTTCATTATTCCGGTTGGCTACCAGCCCCGGAGATTGTATCCTCTTGTAAGTCCCGAGGTCAAAGAAATCGGCTTCTTTTCCCGTCCATGCATACCTGGCAAATCCGTTATCAATCTTTGTTGAATCATTCCCTGTTTGCGAAACAGAGGTTTCAACATCCTTCTTGCAAGAACCAAAAATCAAAGCCATGAACAGCCCCAGCAGGGCCGCCTTCAACAGGTTTCCTGAGATCATTACCCATAAGTTTTTTGGTGAACAATACAATACTACCCTGCCTCCGGGCCATTGCCGGAAGCGGGCTTTGGGATGCTCAAAAAATCAATGTGCCGGTTTTCAGCGAGCAGGCGCAGGGCGCGAGCCGCCGAGATGGCCACAGCGCAAACCTGATCGCCGAAATGCATAGCGATAACTGATCTTTTGACCCCTACCTTAGTGTTTGCAATTGTCCATAGTTATCTGACAGAAAGGGAACGAGAGCGCTATTTCTCATTTTTTCTGACGCGCCCTGCAATGATAAGAAAGCTTTTTTTTTTTGCAAGGTGTACACGGGTTTTAACATTCAGCTATCCTAATGCCTGCCCCGTTACTTAGTCCACTTGGTAGAATCGTAAACATGACTCATGCAAAATAGGGGCTAACGAAGAAGGTGATGGTGCAATGGGAAGAACCAGGAAAGCCCGGGTCTGGCCCGTAAGAGCCTGCTCCGGCTGGCCGGAGGGCAATATCTTTGTAGAAAACCGAAGAAAACCATTGCTTGGGGGCCAGTAGTGCCGCTATCTCAAAGGCAATGCGCCATTTACCGGGATTAGATACCAGCCCTACGGGCCGGGAACCAGGCTTCCGCCGTTTATGCTACAAAGATGCCGGCCCGTGTCTCGGCGCTGAAGCCGTGCGAACGCGACTGGGCCGTTAGAGCTTGTTTGGAGGCCGCTATTGGAGATGAAAAGTGCCAATTTTTTGATGAGACAAGGCGCTGGGGCCCTAAAATCCGCCCCTACTTTGCTTATTCCTACTTTTTCCCTAATTTGTTAGGCTCAGCTATGATGCCCAACAATGCGAAACTTCCTCAAGCCCAGGCGCAGCCCCCGGTGGAGCAGCCTCTCTGATGAAGCCCTGGCCGCCCACTACAGGCGCCACGGTGAGGAGGGCGCCATAGCGGAGCTTTTTGGCCGCTATGTACACCTCGTATATGGGGCATGCAGGAATTTTCTGCCCAACAAGTCAGCGGAAGAGTGGCGCGACCAGGTGATGGTGGTCTTTGAACGCGTTGCCGTTTACGCCCGCGAATCCAAGATCGAGGCTTTCAATACCTGGGTGTTCGCCATCACCCGCAACGAGTGCTTTTCGCGCCTGCGCGAACAGGAGCGTACCAACAGGTATCAGCAGGATTGGGAATATTTTGAAAAAAGTTCGGCTCCCGTTATGGAAAATGAGGGCCTTTTGCGTCTATACCAGGTGGAAGAGCCTGATACCGGCCAGTTGCTGGAAAACGCCATGGCCAAACTGGAGGACAAGCAGCGGCGCTGCATCGAACTTTTCTACGGGCAGGGCAAAAGCTACCGCGAGGTCGCCGAGGCCACCGGTTTCACCCTCAAACAGGTGAAGAGCTACCTCCAGAATGGCAAACGGCGCCTGGAAAGCGAACTGGGCGGGCCATTTCAACAGAGTGAACGGTAAAACTATGAATCCAATCTTTGCAAAGCGCGGCTGCCTCAGCGAGCGGGAGTTGATGCAGTATTTGCGCGGCAACATCAGCAACCAGCAGCGGCACGATATCGAAAACCACCTGCTGGACTGCCCGCTATGCTCGGCAGCCGTCGAAGGGCTGGCCCAAAGCAGGAATATCGAAGAGGTGGAAGATGAACTCGAAGCCCTTCAGGGCCTGCCGCTCCCGGGCCGGCCTAATCCACGCCTGCGCGCCACGGCCTGGGTAAACCGCGCCGCTGCCGTGGCCCTGCTGCTGCTGCTCTCCTATGCCGGCTATCGCTATTATGCGGCGACAGCTACCGAACGCCTTTTCGCCGAATACTTCAGGGCCATGCCCAACCAGTACATTACCCTGCGCAGCCCGGAAGGCCTGGCCGCCGAACCCGAACTGGAAACCGCGCTTCAATTTTATTCTTCCGGAGACTTCCCGGCCAGCCTGCCCCACTTTCGAAACTACCTCTCCTCCCACACCAACGACGTACAGGCCACCCTGCTGGCCGCCAACGCCTGCCTGCAGTCCGGCGCGGCGCGGCAGGCCAAGGACTACCTCCTTCCCCTCGAGAGCCAGGCCGGCCAGTGGAAGGGCCAGGTACAGTGGTACCTCGCCCTGGCCTACCTGAAAATGGGCAAGACCCAACCGGCCCGCCAGCTGCTGAAAGCAGCCGCTGCCGATAAGGCCTCAGCGTACAGCGAAGCGGCAGCGAAGCTGAGCAGCGAGCTGAAATAGCGGGTACAGGAGCGGGCAAAGCCCCCTCCTGCCATGAATTACTTTAAAAATTCCAGGCTCTTGTTGATAAATTCCGTCAGGTTGCTGCCGCGCAGCATATTCTGGTTGAGCTGGGCCAGCTTGTAAAGGTAAGCGGCCAGTTCGCTGCGTTTTTCCTTATCCTGCTCCTCCAGCAGCTTGCCGGCAATGAGCGGGTGGTTGGCGTTGACCACCAGGTTGTAGGAATCGGGCAACTCGCCGAGCTGCATGCCCTGCAGCATCTGCATCTCCTTGAAGCGGCGCATGAATTCCGGCTTGGTGATGGCCACGGGCAGGTCATCGGGCGAAAGGGCTTTTACCTGTACGGTACCACCGTCCGTTACCAGCGTTTCGAATACGGCCTTAAGGTCTTTTTCCTGTTCTTCGCTGAGCACCGATTCCTGTTTTTCATCCTTCTGCACCAGGTTGTCGACCGTATCGGAGTCGGCCCGGACGAAGGTTATATTGCCCAGCTTGTATTCCAGGTGCTGCATGAAGTGGTTGTCGATGACGTTGTCGAACACCAGCACGTCGTACCCCCGGGCCCTGGCGGCGCGGATAAAGCTGTCGTGGCCTTCGGCGTCGTTGGTGTACAGGGCTACTACCTTATCGTATTTGTCCGTCTGATTTTCCTTGATCTTCTCCTTGTATTCCTCGATGGGGAAAAAGGCGCCCTCCGTGTTGCGCACCAGGGTGAAAGGCAGCGCCCGCTCGTAAAATTTCTCATCCGAGATGATGCCGTACTTGACAAAAACGCCCAGGTCGTTCCACTTATCCTCGAAGCTCTCCCGTTCTTTTTTGAACAGCTCGCTCAGCTTGTCGGCCACCTTCTTGGTGATGTAGCCCGTGATCTTGCGCACGTTGCTGTCGCCCTGCAGGTAACTACGCGACACGTTCAGCGGGATGTCCGGCGAATCGATCACGCCGTGCAGCAGGGTGAGGAATTCGGGCACGATATCCTTCACGTTGTCCGTGACATAGACCTGGTTGCTGTACAACTGGATCTTGTTCTTCTGCACTTCGAAATTGCTGCCCAGCTTGGGGAAGTACAGGATGCCGGTCAGGTTGAAAGGGTAATCGATATTGAGGTGTATCCAGAACAGGGGCGGGGTGCTGAAGGGGTAGAGTTCGTTGTAAAAAGCCTTGTAATCCTCGTCGGTGAGCTCAGAAGGCTGGCGGCGCCAGGCGGGGTTGGTGTTGTTGATGATATCGTCTACTTCCACTTCCTTTTCCACCTTGTCTTCGCCTTCGCCTTCGGTGACGGTTTCCGTGCGGGTGCCGAATTTGATGGGGATGGGGAGGAACTTGCAGTACTTATCGAGCAACTGCCGGATGCGGTGTTCCTCCAGGAATTCCTTATTCTCTTCGTTGATGTGCAGCACGACGTCGGTACCCCGCTCCGCTTTATCGTTCTCTGCGAGGGTGTATTTGGGGTCCCCTTCGCAGGCCCAGGTTACGCCTGGCGCGTCCTGGTATGATTTGGTGACGGCTTCCACCTTGTCGGCCACCATAAAAGAAGAATAAAAGCCCAGGCCGAAGTTGCCGATGATGGCGGCTTCGTTCTTGTATTTTTCCAAAAACTCCTGTGCGCTGGAGAAGGCCACCTGGTTGAGGTATTTTTTCACCTCCTCTTCGGTCATGCCGATACCTCTGTCGCGGACGGTGAGGGCCTTCTTGTCCTTATCGAGCAGCACCTCGATAGTGGTGTCGCCAAGATCACCTGATACTTCTCCCCGGGAGGCGAGGGCCCTGAGTTTCACCGTCGCATCGACAGCATTGGAAATGAGCTCGCGCAGGAAGATCTCGTGGTCAGAGTAGAGGAATTTTTTAATGATGGGAAAAATATTTTCTGTTTGTACAGATATGTTCCCTTTTTTCTTGGCCATAATATTTAGGTTTTATAAATATTTGATGTTGAATCAGTTCCGAACGTGTATGTAGCCGGATGGGGCGGCCGTTTTTTCGCTTTGCCCGCGCCGGCGTACAATGTTAACTACCAAATGTTATGCCATGGGAAAAAAACTGACAATTTGACGCAACATTGAAAAGCATAACCCGTACAAACAGACGCATTGGCTACTATACTAACCCAAAGCAAATATGCGCAAGGGCTTTTTTAAAGCCGCAAACAAAAGGTGTGCGAGTTTTTTTCGGAACAAGTTGATATTTATTACAGAAATTCATAATTTGCACACCGAAAAGAAGGGGTAATTCCCTTCCAAGAGAGCTATCAGAGAGCAACACTAACAACTTCTGTTTTTAGTTTCCTGTCTACGTACCAAATTTTTGACTAAGGCGGTAGTGTACCAGTTGTATACCTATACTATAGGGTATGTTCATACCCGGGTAGGTATTATGGTGCTACGTAATGATACGGGGCCACGGTTTCGAGGCCCTCAAAAGCCTATTGTTGTGAGCAGCGTTGCCAACACTGGGGGGTAGTTGGCGCGTTGCTCGCGCAATAGAACTTATTTCATGCTCTTTGCCATACGGCAACGGGCTTTCACGATTTTAGGGCCTGCGAAGGCTCTGAAGGAGTGAGTGGGCAAGGTTCATTTTGGGGGGTAGAACCTGCCCAAAACTCACCACTAGGGTAGAAGGCGACTTCTACCCTTTTTTGTTGTAAAAACGATAGCCGGCATCCTGCGCAGGATGCCGGCCATCGTTTTTCAGAGCTTATTTGGATGCCACGCTATTTCAAGGCGATCTTATCTACCCTTCGGGCATGCCGCCCGCCTTCGAAATCCGTTTCCAGGAACACCTTTACAATGGCCAGCGCTTCGGCTTCCGGGATGAAGCGCACGGGGATGGCCAGCACGTTGGCGTTGTTGTGGCTGCGGGCCAGCCGGGCCACTTCTTCCTGCCAGCAAAGGGCAGCGCGTATGCCCTGATGTTTGTTGGCCGTCATGGCCACACCATTGCCGCTGCCGCACATGACGATGCCAAGGCCCGCCTGTCCCTGTTCGACCTTATCCGCCACAGGGTGGACAAAATCGGGGTAGTCGGCCGAATCGGGAGCGTCCGTCCCGAAATCCAGCACTTCGATGCCCAGCTCCCCAAGCAAGGCCAGGATGGCCTTTTTATAGGGAAAGCCGGCATGGTCGCAGCCGATGGCAACGGTGTTAGTTTTCATCCTGCAAAGGCGTATTTTCCGTTTCCTCGATCTCAAAAGGCGCGAAGAGGCCTTTCAGGTATTGGCTAAAGGTATCGTCCTTGTTCTGCTCGGCAGCGCGCATGATGTCGTCCTTGGTGCGCATGGCCAGCAGGTAATCCGTTTCGTAGCTCGACTCCAGTACGTCGGGCGGCAATGCGTTGTAGAACGCCAGGTGGTCCGCCATCTCTTTGGCAAGTATCTGCAGGTGGGGCTTGGCCCGGTCGTATGCATCGGCCTGCAGGTACACAGAGATCATGTAATAGGCCCGGTAATCGTACGGGAAGTTCATATTGGGGAACACCTCGAAATACTTGTCGATCAGGCTGAGTGCACGCTCCTTGTCGCCATCCTGCAGCAGCTTGAGCGCAGCCCGCCGCATGCTCAGCTGATGGCTCTGGATACTGGGAGCGTAGCTCTGGTCGACGAACATATCGTACTTGTCAAAATTGCCCCAGCGGAATTTGTCCATGACGTTCTCATATACGGCATCGGCATTGACCCTGCCACTGCCGATAATACCGTACTGAGCGTCGCTCGGGGTACGCACGGGCACGATGCGCAGCGCCAGGCCCTCCAGCTGCATATAGTCGTCGAGGCCGAAGAGCTTGTCCTGGCGGCAGGTCACCGCGAAGTAGATGGGGCGCTTCCAGAGGTTCGTAGAGATAATATCCAGGATGGCGATCTCGTCCTTGATCATATAGTCCTTATCCTGAAGGTTGAGGGGGATCGCCTGTACGATGCGGGCGGTATCTTCCTGGCCCACCACTCCGGAGGACAGCACTTCCTCCCGGTTGACGGGTATGAAAACCTGCTTGGTGGGATAATGGCTTTCCAGTTCCCGCCCGGAAGCCATAGGTAGCGGGTGATCTTCACCTATGAAACGAACGAAGTTCTGCAGTGTCATGGGGCGGTCCTGGCCGCTCGGGTTATAATAGAAGAGCTGATTGCGCTTTTTGCCGCGCAAGGCTTCCTGAGGTATCGACATTTCTATGGGCGGCGAGTCATTGACCTTGCGCCGCAGCAGGTCGATATACCAGTCGACAGCGATAAGGCTGAGGTTGACGACCCGCACGTCGGTGCGGATGCCTTCCACTTCCTGAGCATACCACAGCGGGTAGGTATCGTTATCGCCATAGGTAAAGATAATGGCATTGGGCGCGCAGCTCTCCAGGAAGTTCGAAGCGTAATCACGGGCGCCGGTATGGTGGCGGCGGCTATGGTCATCGAAATTCTGCGTACCCATGAGCAGCGGGGCGCTCAGCACGATAAGCGAAGCGATAACGGCAGCTACGGCGCCGCTCTGTTTGAGCCGTTCCCTGAGGAACTCGAACACAGCCAGTACTCCCATGCCGACCCAGATACAAAAGGTAAAGATGGACCCGACCAGCACGTAGTCGCGCTCGCGGGGCTCATTGGGCGGCTGGTTGGAATAGATGATAATGCCTATACCCGTGATGACGAATAGCGCCAGCAGGCCGATGGCGTTATAATTGCGGCGGCGGAAATGGAAGAACATGCCAAATATGCCGAACAGGAAGGGCAACATGTAATATTTGTTGCGCGCCGGGTCCTTTTTCATGGTTTCCGGCAAAAAGCTCTGGCCTGGCAGGCGAATATTGTCGAGGAAAGTGATGCCGGTGATCCAGTGGCCGGCCGACTTATTCCATGGATAGAACCCCTGCTCGCCATTCTGCCGCCCGGAGAAGTTCCACATAAAATACCGCCAGTACATCCATCCCAGCTGGTAGCTGAAGAGGAACTGCAGGTTGTCGAGCTGGTTGGGGCGCCCCGGGGGCAGCGGAGCATTGGGGTTCAGGCCCATCCAACGCTTGTACAGGGCCGGGCGTCCCTGCGTATAGTCGCCCATACGCGGGAAGAGCATCTTATCGGAATTGCGGTAAACGTAGGAGATCTTCTGGTCTATGATCTCATAGTGGCCGCCTACTCGGCCATAACGGTCTTTCGTTTCGGTTTCTATGGGTTTGGCGTCGAAGTGAGGCCCGCGCAACAAGGCGCGTTCGCCGTACTGCTCGCGGTTGAGATAAGGAAGCAGCCGCATGGCATCACTCGGGGCGTTCATATTGATAGGCGGGTTCGCATTGGCGCGAACGACGATAACGCCGATGGTCGAGAAGCCGATCGCGACCAGTGTAGCGCCTACTATCAGGTGTTGCAGGCCCAGGTTGCCCGTACGGTGGGCATAGCGCAGGCCGAAGAAAATGAGGGCGCCGACGATCAGCAGGGTCGGCACCAGGCCGGAATGGAACGGCAGGCCCATACCATTGACCGTGAGCAATTCCATGGCCACCCACAGCCGGGGTATACCCACGATAATGAGTACTTGTATGCCTACAATGGCAGCGACGCCTGCCACGGCGGCGAGGATAATGCCGCCCCAGTTATGCTTGTGGTATTTTTTAAAGTAATAAAACAGCGCCAGGGCCGGGAAAGTCAGGATACTCAGCAAGTGCACCCCGACGGAAAGGCCCGCGGAGTAAACGGCGAACAGCAGCCAGCGGTCGGCCTGCTGGTTGTCCGGCAGCCGGTACCATTTCATCATTGACCAAAGCGTGAGGGTGGTGAAAAAGGTGGACATGGCATACACTTCCCCTTCAACGGCCGAGAACCAGACGGAAGAAGCAAAAGCGGTGCTCAGCCCGGCTACCAGGCCAGCACCGGCGGTAGCAATGGTTTGCGGGCCATCGAGCTCGCCATCGCGGCCCACCAGGGCCAGCTCGCTGAGGATAATGGTCGTCCAGCAGATGAACATGGCCGCGAAAGCAGTACTGATCGCCGACATGAGGTTGACGGAAAAGGCGATGTCAGACGGGTTGTTGGAAAGCATCTCTGCTACTGCCGTAAAAAGGCGGCCTACGATCATGAACAGCGGAGCGCCGGGAGGGTGTACGACCTGTAATTTGTATGCTCCCAGGATGAACTCGCCGCAGTCCCAAAGGCTGCCGGTAGGCTCTACAGAGAAATAATAAACCACGAGCGCGACGGCAAAAACCAGCCAGCCGGCGATGGTGTGTAAGCGTTTCGTTGATCCCATTGAGTATTCCGATTGTTAAACTTAGGTTGGAAGCCTTTCAACACCTTGTGTATCAATTGCACAGGGGCCTCTGGTCCATGAACTGCAAAAGTAAAAAATTATTGCTACTGGCAGCGGCCCGGCAGGCTTTCTGTTGCTTTTTGGAAAAAAGATTCCCGATAATTGCACTTTAAACCGCTATTTGTGTACTATGCGCCAATCCGGAAACCAATAGGCCGGCATGTCAAACTCCTGATCTATGAAACTGATTTTCACCGTCTTGATCGTTTATCTGCTATACCGCTTTTTCTTTACCCCATCAGCGTTGAACCGGGGTGCGGAAAACCGGCAGGAACGGATACGCCCGGAGGAGCCGCCGACCCCGGAAAAGCAGGCCGATGAGGGCGAATATATCGATTACGAAGAAGTAGATTGAATATGGAACACGCCTTTCAGATCGGCAGCCTGGTGTTGTATAAGAACAATCAGCTCATCGCGTTCAACAAACCTGCTGGTTTGCCGGTACAGGATGATAAAACGGGCGACAAAGCGCTGATCAGGCTCGGAGAGATCTATGCGCAGTGCAAGTTGCATCCCATCCACCGGCTCGACAGGCCTGCCAGCGGTATCGCCCTTTTTGCCAAAAATCCGGGCGCCATGGCCAGCGTGAGCGAGCAGTTCCGCAGTCGCGACGTGGAAAAGGTTTACCTGGCCGTCGTCGGGCAAAAACCTGAAGTGGAAGAAGGGATGTTACGCCATTATGTGGCGAAAAATGCCCGCCTCAACCGCTCGGTAGCCCTGGACGAAGAGAAGCCCGGCGCCCAGCTGGCAGAGCTGTCCTACCGATACCTGCGCAGCATCGACAGATACCACCTGCTGGAAGTGCGCCTGCTCAGCGGCCGCCACCACCAGATACGGGCCCAGCTGGCCGCCATCGGCTGCCCCATCAAGGGTGATGTTAAATACGGTTTTCGCCGCGGCAACCCCGACAGGTCCATCCACCTGCATGCCTGGAAGTTGCGTTTTCGCCACCCGGTATCCGGCGAGTGGGAGGCCATCACGGCGCCCGTGCCGGCCGGCGACCCCGTCTGGAATGCTTTCGAAATCGATTAAGCGCATGGAGATCATCCTCAAATACTTTCCAAAGCTGACGGAAGTACAGCAGGCCCGGTTCGCCCAGCTGGAGCCGCTCTACCGGGAGTGGAATGATAAGATCAACGTCATTTCCCGCAAGGATATCGACAACCTTTACACCCACCATATCCTGCATTCTCTGGCCCTGGCCAAAGTGGTTAGCTTCAAACCCGGCGCTGAGATACTCGACCTGGGCACAGGCGGAGGGTTTCCGGGCATACCGCTGGCCATTCTCTTTCCGCAGGCCCGGTTCACCCTCATCGACGGCACCAGAAAGAAGGTCTTGGTCGTGGAAGAAATTTCCCGTGCCATCGGGCTTGCCAATGTAGAAGCCCTGCACATCCGCGCTGAAGAGGTAAAACAACGTTTCGACTTCGTCGTCAGCCGCGCAGTGGCCAGCCTCGACAAGCTGGTGGCCTGGAGCTTTCCGCTCATCAAACAGAAACAACAGCACGCCCTGCCCAACGGCCTGCTGGCCTTGAAAGGAGGGGATGTAAAAAGCGAGATCAAAGCCCTGCCCCGCGGCTCCTATACCGAAACCCACCCCCTGTCCAAATTCTTCAGCGAAGAATATTATTTGGAGAAATATGCCATTTACACGCAGGCGTGAGAAAAGTGTTGTAAATGCCTGATTTCATACCCTGGATGCTATTTTTTATTCGGTTTTTTTTGTAAATTATAGGGTGAATCAAAAGCTTTGATCATGAAAGCTAACGTTCGTGAAATCAGGATTTTTTACAATCCGGAAATCAGGGCTCACCGGATGGCAGTAGCTCACGCTCAAAGCCTGGTGCCCTATGTCGAAGCTTATGCCTATGATAAGGCCCCGTTGAACGACACTTGCTGGGAAGAGATCCTCAAATCCCTCAAGGTGCACCCCAAAGAGCTACTTGACAAATCGGATCCCTATTATCAGGAGCACCTCAGAGGCCGCGACTTTGACGAAGAAGGGTGGATACACATCCTGCGCCACAACCCGCACCTCATCAAGTCGCCGATCGCCGTCAGAGGCCACAAGGCGGTCATCTGTAAGATGCCGACCAATATTCACCAGCTTATGGATACAGAAGAGTGCCAGGAGCTGCTGAAAGAAGAACCGGTAGAAGCAGAACCCCTCTGTCCGGACTGGCCCAATCAATAACACTGGAGAAGCATGCTGAAACAGTGTGTTTTGGCTCAACGGAGAGCTGAATTATTGGAATTAATGCCATACCGCTTTCTGTTTACCCGGGCTTTTTGTATTTTTGAAAGCCTTTCGCCATAACAAAAAATGAAGCAAGCTTATGTCTTTTGAAGTTGAAGGAAAGTTGATCAAGAAGTACGACACCGAAAATAAAACAGGCACCTTCCAGGCCCGGGAGTTCGTGATCGAGGTGATGAGCGGCAACTACCCGCAATTCGTCAAATTCCAGTTGGTGCAGGACCGCTGTTCCCTGCTCGACCCTTTCGAAGAAGGGGAACCGATTAAAGTCCATTTCGACCTGCGTGGCCGCGAATGGCAGGGTAAATATTTCACGAACCTCAATGCCTGGCGCCTGGAAAAGGCCAACGCACAGGCAGCAGCACCGCCTGCCGATGCCGGCGACAGCTCTTTCCCCTCCGTCAGCGACGAGCCGAGCTATGCCGCTGATGACGACCTGCCTTTTTGAGGGTCATTGAAACAGGTATTATGAAGCAGCTTACTGCTATTTTTGCCGTTCTGCTGCTGGCTGTAACTGCCAGGGCCCAACACCTTACTGGCCTGGCCACCCGATGGAATGACAGCTTCACCGAATGGATCATCTACACGGATACCGAAGGGCAGGATGGAGAACTACGGCAGCGCTGGCAAGGACAGGATGACTGGACGGAATGGCAGTATCGCCTCGGCGAATCCACCGGTAATATCCGCCTGAAGTGGGGCGACAACCCAAACGAATGGGAAGCCCGCGGCGATAACGCCATCATCAGCGCCCGCACCGTCTGGAATGGCAATTTTCGGGAATGGCGCATCAGCGACGGCAGCTACCAGCTCACCCTGAGCTGCCGCTATGGAAATACCTTTGACGAATGGGCCGTGCGGAGCTCCAATGCCGGCGAGTTCAACATGTACACCAACTGGGAGGGCGACCCCCGCGATTGGGCCATAACGGATGATCTTGATGAAAACGTCCCGCTGCCTATGAGGGTGCTCACCGCATTTATCGTCGCCTTTCACAGCACGCCAAAGGAATAACCCCGTACCCGTACCCCGAAGCTTCTGCTTCGAGCAGGGAGCCTCAGGCCCCGGCACCCCGTACCTCGAAGCTTCTGCTTCGAGTAGGAAGCCTCAGGCCCCGGCACCCCGTACCCCGAAGCTTCTGCTTCGAGTAGGAAGCCTCAGGCCCCGGCACCCCGTACCCCGAAGCTTCTGCTTCGGGCAGAGCAGCTTAATTCCTACAGCTTCACCGTTTTCTCAGAAACAGTTTCCGCACTTGTTGTCGTTCCAGGCCCAATATACCCAGTAGCCAAAGCCCCAATAAGCCCGTGTGAAGGGCCAATGTTCCGGCCAACCCTGGCTGCAGTAGCCCGTCGAGCCAAAGGCTGGCTGCGTAAATGAGCAGCGCAGAACTGATATAGGCCAGGATGCGCCCTACAGGATAAGGGATAGGATAGAACCTTTGCCCTGTCCAGTAACTGGCCAGGGCCATAAACAGGTAACAGGCCAGGGCAGCCCAGCCCGGCCCGTAATATCCCATGGTGGGTATCAGCCAGATATTGAGCGCGATCGTGATCACCGAGCCGCCGGTAGCGATCCAGCCGCCGATAGCGGTGCGGTCGGCGAGCTTGTACCAGATGGAGAAGTTGTAGTACAGCCCCAGGAAGATGTAGGACAACAGCAGCAGCGGCACTACGCCCAGGCCCTCCCGGAAATCGCGTCCGAGGAAGTACTGGATGAGGTCGAGGTATAACATAATGCCGATAAAGACCAGGCTACCCACCAATGCAAAGGCCTGCCCGACCTGGGCATACACGCTGTCTTTGTCGGAACGCCCGGCATTTTTAAAAAAGAAGGGCTCTGCGGCATAATTGAAGGCCTGTGTGAAGAGGTTCATCAATACCGCGATCTTGGTAGCAGCGCTGTATACCCCCATCATTCGGATGTTTTCGGCCAGCCCGCCCGGCCCCAGTTCCTTGATCATCGGGATGCCGATAAGTTGGTTGATGACTCCGGCCACGCCCACTATGACCAGCGGAGCGGCATAGGCCAGCATCCGGCGCCACAGGGCCGGGTCAAATTCGAACTTCATTTTCCGGAACAGCGGCAGGAGCATTATCAGGACGGCAGTGCTGGCCAGGCAGTTCGAAATGAACACATAAGTGATGCGGGTTTCCCACTGATATACCGCCTCCAGCCCCTTCCATCCGTGTGCGATCAGCCAGGGGCCCACCTCCAGGAACAGGAAGATGAAGAAAATATTGACGAGGATGTTGAGGGTCTTGATAATGGCGAACCGGATAGGCCGGTTCTCCAGCCGCAGGCGGGCAAACGGAATGGCCGACAGGGCATCCAGCCCGATGATGAAAGCGAACCAGATGACATATTCCGGATGCCCGGGGTACTTCAGCCAATCGGCAATGGGGTTGGCCGCCAGGATGAACAACGCCACCAGGACGACAGTGGACAGCAACAGGGATAGTGAGGCCGTAGAAAAGCTCTTCTCCATATCCTCGTCGCGGCTGCCGTAGCGAAAAAAGGCCGTTTCCATGCGATAGGTGAACAGTACGAGCAACAAAGCAGCCCAGGTGTACATATCCGACACGACACCATACTCACCCTGCCCGAACACACGGGTAAAATAAGGCGTCAGGATGACGTAATGCAGCAAACGGCTCAGGATGCTGCTCGTACCGTAGATGGCCGTTTCACCGGCTAATTTTTTCAGGAGAGACAAATGTTCTTTTATTTTTTGATCATGACTCCGACAAAATTACAACGCTGGGGCCGTATGTAAACTTAGTTTGGCTATAATTTGTATTTTCGTTCCGGTTAGCCCTGAAAACCAACAACCTTAACGCTTCAATGATCAATGTAGAGCTACTAAAAGCTATTTGCGAAACGCCGGGCGCACCGGGTTTCGAACAGCGCGTGCGCGAGCTCGTTCTAAGAGAAGCCTCGCCTCTTGTTGATGAGATCAGTGTAGATGCTATGGGCAACGTCATAGCCGTAAAAAAGGGCAAGGCCCCCAAAAGGGTTATGGTCGCTGCCCACATGGACGAGATCGGCTTTATCGTCACCCATATCGACGAGGAAGGTTTCCTGCGCTTCCACCCCCTTGGCGGGTTTGACCCCAAAACACTGACATCCCAACGGGTCATCGTACACGGAAGGAAGGACCTTATCGGGGTCATGGGCTCCAAACCTATCCACCTGATGAAACAGGAGGAGCGCAGCAAGCAGGTGCCTATCAGCGAGTACTTCATCGACCTGGGCATGCCGAAAAAAGCCGTGGAAGAGCTCGTGGCCATCGGCGACCCCATCACCCGCGAACGCCACCTGATAGAAATGGGGGATTGCGTGAACAGCAAGTCCATCGATAACCGGGTGTCGGTCTATATCCTGCTGGAAGTGTTCCGCGAGTTGCAGGGTGTTGACGTGCCTTATGACATCTATGGGGTATTCACCGTACAGGAAGAAGTGGGC
Source organism: Lewinellaceae bacterium (assembly GCA_020636255.1). GTDB lineage: Bacteria > Bacteroidota > Bacteroidia > Chitinophagales > Saprospiraceae > JACJYE01. Next base: position 421,155 of record JACJYE010000001.1, on the reverse strand, counting down.
CTGAGAGGGGCTATTTCCTCCGCCCACCTCATCGACCCCGATTTCGGCTTCGGCCTGGATGTGACCATTGCCTTTGACGTGCCGGGCGCCCAGTCGCACGAATATGTCACCCGCCTGGGTAAAGGAGCGGCCATCAAGATCATGGACGGCACCGCCATCTCCGATTACCGCATGGTCAGCTACCTGAAACAACTGGCCGTCAAACATGGCATCCCCTGGCAACCGGAAATACTGCCTTCTGGCGGCACCGACACGGCCGGCGTGCAACGTCATGGAAAAAAGGGCGCCATCGCCGGAGCGATCTCCATACCGCTGCGCCACATCCATCAGACCATCGAAATGGCGCACAAGGGCGATATCCGGCACTGCATCAGCCTGCTGAAAGCAGCCCTGCTGGAGCTCGACGCTTACAACTGGAGTTTCGATAACAAAGGCGATGGGGGCGGGCCGAAAAAAACGGATGATATCTACGGCATGTTGTAAAGTTGCACGGGGGCCGAAGCGAATATTAATATAAACAACAAACCCCAATCCGTTTTCCGGCTCAATAGCTTCGCCTACCTGCGTTTTGCCTGATCCAGCAGCTGAAACAAGCGGGAATTGTACTTCCATACCCTGGAATAGGGAACCTGCCTGGCGCCGAACTGCCTTCGGATGGCTTCCACCTGCGGCATCATGCTGCCTTCGAAATCGAAAACAGGCAACCCCAGCACCTTATGGGTAAAGCGTATGGCTTCCCAAACGAGCAGGATGCCGGCGCCGCTTAACCGCCCTGCCGGGGCGTCGCCCGACAGGTGGTAGTAGCTGGCCCGGGCGTCCCAGATAAGGTAGGCTGCGGAATGTATATTGCCCTGGCCGTCGGTGGCACAGAATATCTGGCGTCGCTGATGGGCCGCCAAGGCTGCATCGTGGCGAAGAAAAAGGGCTTTGGAATAGGGGATGGCGATGCCCTGGCGCACAAAGCTCTGGCGGTTGATGTCGTAAAACTGCTCCGGGCCCAGCGCATGATGCACCTGCAGCTCCTGTTCGGCTTTCCGGAGGTTGCGGCGAATGTTGCGGTTAAATCCCTCCTGCACTTTGTCCAGGCCTTCCGAGAGGCATATATGGTAGGTATAGCGGGTTGTTTGGCGGTAGCCCAGCCAATAGAACGGCAGCCAGTTGGCCACATCAGGGTGGAGATCCTGATGTATGGCATGCACCTTCGGCAACTGGCAGGCCAGCTCTGTGTAAAATTTGTGCTCGAACTTCAGCGCGCTGAATTCCGGAAGCAGACAGGGCCCCAGGTGTTTAGTAAAATGGGGCATCGTCAGGTAGCGGAACGGCCCTTTGTGTTTGAGGAAATAAGGCATGGCTCCTACCATCTGTTCTCCGTTCCGGACAATGGCGGCATCCCATCGGCCACCTTCGCAAACAGCGTCGAGGAACCAGGGCTCAGCGAAAACAGGCAGTTTCGGGAAGCGCTCGCAAAAAGCCCGGTATAAGGGTTGGTTGCTCATGTTTCGCCCAATTTGCGGACGACCAAAAGCCCGTCGCGAACGGGCAGCATGATGTTCTCTACGCTGGGGTCACGTTGCACCATCTCGTTGAACTCGTGCAGGCTACGGGCATCGGGGTCCTGATCGCGGCCCTCGTTTACGACTTTTCCGTCCCACAATACGTTGTCGGCAATGATCAGCCCTCCTGGATTAAGATTGCCGGCCACCATATCGTAATAACGGATATAGTCCTGCTTGCCGGCATCGATGAACACCATATCGAAAGGCCCTTCCAGGCTTGGGATGATCTCCAGGGCATCGCCGATATGCAAGGTGATGCGTTGCTCCAGCCCTGCTTTGGCGACGTATTTCCGGATGAGGTATTCCAGCTCTGCATTGGCCTCAATGGTGTGCAGCCGGCCGCCTTCCTGCAGGCCCTGCGCCAGGCAGATGGCGCTGTAGCCTGTAAATGTACCGATCTCCAGGATCAGTTTCGGGCGGTGCAATTTGCTTAGCAGAGACAGGAACTGGCCCTGCAGGTGCCCGGAGAGCATCTGCGGCGCCAGCGTTTTCAGGTGCGTCTCCCGTTCCAGCTCGTAAAGCGTGGGGGGCTGCGGGCTGGTATGGGCTTCGCAGTATGCATTGAGCAGGGTAGCCAGGTCTTTCATAATTATATTTAACCTTCGGTTAAAGGTACTCAAATTATCGCACCGCCCTTTGGGGCTTAATGGCGCATGCTCTCGGTATCCATAGGCCCGGAGATGATCAAATGAAAATTATCACGGAACAATTTTATCGCGATGGCCAGCAATATAATGCCGAACACTTTGCGCAACACATTAGCGCCTCCCTCTCCCAGTTTTTCACTGATCCAATCGGAAGAACGCAGGACAAGAAAAACGAAGATTATATTGATGATGATCCCCAGTTGGATATTGACCGCCTGATAATCGGCGCGCAGGGCGATAATAGTGGTCATGGTACCTGCGCCGGCTATCAGGGGAAAGGCCACCGGCACGATGGTGCCTGAGCGGCTATTGGCGTGGTCGTGGAAAATGCGCACGCCCAGCACCATTTCCATGCCCATCAGAAAGAGGATAATAGCACCAGCCACAGCGAAGGACTCCACATCCACCCCGAAAAGGCGCAGCAACGACTCCCCGCCGTACAGGAATATCGACATGATGGCCAGAGAGGCCAGTGACGCTTTTGCCGCTTCGATTTTCAGCCCTTTTTGCTTCAGCCCGATCAGGATGGGGATAGAGCCCACGATATCGATGACCGAAAAAAGGACCAGGGTGACCGATGCCAGTTCTTTGAAATTGATCATAAGAACAGCTTATGCAGGTTGAACATTTTTGCGATAGCCAGTATGACGACGGCTACCAGCAGGCGGTGTGCCCACACGTTGGCCCGGGGATAAAGAGAAGCGTAGTGGGCGGTGAAGTACCCGCCTATCGTTTGCCCCAGGGCCATGATGAGCCCTATCTGCCAGTTAATGAGCCCTTGTAGCTGGAAGATAATGATGACCAGCAAGGTATTGAGGGCCACGACGGCCAGTTTAACCGCGTTGGCGTCGATGAGGCTGTAGCGGGCGTACAGGACCATTACAGCCAGGAAAAAAACGCCCATACCCATCTGTATGAACCCGCTGTAAAAACCGAGTGCCAGATACAGTGGGATCGCGATCCATGGGTTGGGCTGCCGGCTGATATCGGTTTCGCGCAGCCACCGTTTGGGTTTCAGCAGTATGACAAAGAGCATCGCTATCATCAGAAAGCGGAAAGCACTTTTAAAAGCTTCATTGCTCACGCTAACGGCAACAGCCACGCCTGCCGCCGCTCCGATGACGTTCATGATAATGGGCAATGTGCTGCGCTGCACCGTGAGTTTGCCGTTGCGGTAAAAAGCGTAAACGCCGGCCGCGCTTTGGGTAAAGACCCCGACCCTGTTGGTGCCGTTGGCCAGGTTGCCCGGCAGGCCGAGCAGTTCGGTGAGGATGGTCAGTGTAATGGCAGAGCCATTGCCGGCCAGGGTATTGATGCTGCCGGCCAGGGCGCTACCCAGGACGGCGATGAGATAATGGTACCATTCCAACTGCATGCGTTGCGGCTTTTGTTTGGAGCCACAAAGATAGCAGGCAGTGGATTAATTTGTTCCATAGCTTCATCGAAAGTGCCCGTGGCGGCACCCCTGCAAATCCTACCTGCTCACCAGGCGCATTTCTATGCGGATGGGGCTGCCTTCCATCTGGCTGGCGTACTTGGCCAGGCCCACGCCTTTTACATAATAAGCCGTGTCGTGGCGGCAGCTTTCTTCCGGCAGGCCGGAGGAGCCCGCTGGGAAGTACCAGAGAACGTGTTGCGCCAGAGCATCATAAAAGCCGTAAGGCACTTCCATGCCTTTAACTTCGTTGACTACCGTAAAAGCGGAATGAACACCTGCGGGCAACAGATCGGCAGGTACGCTAAGGGTATCTTCAAGCACATCGGCCGAGAACAAAACGTGCCCTTCGGCATCTATGAGGTTGGGGCCTGAAGTGCGAAGGATGGCGAAAAATGGTTCTCCGAGGCGCGTCCCTTCCAGGATATGGTATTTTGCACGGTCGATCGTCGTATCCTGCCTGACGAACAGGCTATCCCGCTTTTTCAGGGGCCGGGTTTCGCCGGAAACCAGGTCGACGCTGTAACTTTCATACACCCACATATTGCCGGCCTTTAGCTGAAGATAGTCGGCCGCGCTCTCCGCGCCGTCCTTTTCCTGTTCGGGCTCCGGTTCCTGTTCCACCACCATGTCTTTGCTGCAGGAAGACAAGCCTGCAACGGCCAGCAACGCAAAAAAAAGGCTGTTCATTTTCATGGCGATCGGTTGATGAAGTTTTCTCAATAGGTCCAAAGGTAAGCCCAATATGTGTGTGCACCAACCTCATTACGGCCAATACAACCGATTTAACGGCGAAGCGCCGTGCTGCTGACAAATGGACGTTCCGAGCCTGGTCATTTTTGCAGCCAGGCGCCCAGGCTGTTTACAGCCTCGATCATGCCGCCGCAGCAGTTTTCCACAAATGTTTCGTCCAGGGGCCTGTCGGAATAAGCTTCCCGGGCCTGCTGCAGGGCCTGTTCGCCGTCAAAATCGACATAGGACAGCCGGGCGGTCAGCTCTTCAGAAGGCCTGCCGAAATCATAGCTGGGCAGGAGCGCCACCCCGGTATCGTTGAGCAGCGCTTCGCAAAGCTGCTGGCTGTTGCTGATGCCGCGCCGCAGCAGGTTGGGCTGGTAGTAACCGAAGTGAGGAAAGAGGTAAAAACCACCCTGTGGCCTTGGAGAGAATATGTTGAAATGGAGCAAACGGGCGTGTAAGGTACGGCCTATGATGCGCAGAATGCGCCGGGCATCGTCGAGGTAGCTGCTGATCTGCGGGTTTTCCTGAAAAGCATCCACCGCGGCAAACTGTATGGGGGCGCTGGTAGAGGTGAACGTTTCGCTCGCCACATTGGCCATCGCGTCGAGAAGCCAGCGCAGGGCCGGCGGAAAGAGGAACGCCCCGAGGCGCCACCCGCCCGCGCCGCACCACTTTGACAGGCCCGTGCTGATGATGGTGCCTTCGGGATAAAAACGGGCTATGCTGACGTGCTGGCCGGTATGGTGCAGCTCGCCGTAGATCTCATCCGATAGCAGTATTGCCTTGTATTTTCTGGCCACTTCGGCCAGTTTCTTCAGCCGCTCGGCCGTGTAACTGGCGCCTGTGGGGTTGGAGGGATAGTTCAGCACGACAATACGCGGCCGATCCGGGTCCATATCACAAAGGGATCCCAGTTCTTCCGGTGTGAGCCTCCAGTCGTTGTCCTGATGGGTCTTGACCCAGTTGACCCGGCGGCCGACGATGATCGCCTGAGGGGCATACGATACCCAGCTCGGCGTGGGGATCACCAGGTCGCCGTAGTAGACCAACTGGAGCAGGAAGAGCAGCTCCTTAGAGCCTGGCCCGATCAAAACATCCTCTGCCGTGCATTTAATGCCCTGTTTTCGATCGTAGTAGCGGGCAATGGCCTCCCTCAATTCGAACAAGCCTTTTACGGCCAGGTAGTCCTTCTCGTGGGCGTGCCGGCGCAGGCTTTCTACTACCGGCTCGGGTACGGGGAAGGGCGACTGGCCAAACCCCAGGCGGTACACTTTTTTACCCTGTTGCTGGAGCAGGCGTGATTGTTCGTTTATAGCGAGGGTAGCCGACTTTTTCAACCCCCGGATATTGAGGTTGAGGTCGATTCGGATGTTTTGCTGCTTTGCCATGGCGGAGGTAGGTTTTGCGTTGATAAAAAGGCCCAGAAGGGCAGAAAACGCGCTACCCTTCCTCCTCTTTGCTCTTCACCAGCTCTTTGTGTACAGCCTTGAGGAATTCGTTGCGGCGGCGCACGGAAGGTTTTACAAATTCCCTACGCTTACGCAATTCCTTGATGACGCCAACATTCTGGAACTTGCGCTTATAACGCTTAAGCGCCCGGTCGATGCTTTCGCCTTCTTTGATTTCGATAATCAGCATAAAGAAGTTAGAGTTATTGAATTAAGCGGTATGCAATTTATTAAAATCCGCAAAAATTCTAAAGCCTCTCAGAGCTTGTTTGGAGGCCACCCTTTGAGCTGCAAATCAAGGGTCAGTTCATGACCGCATTATAGTTCAATCCCGTTGCCGGGCGCTGGCCGTGCGTCGCTTTCCTCGGGAGCGGGTATTCCGTTTCAAAGAAGAATTTTTCCTTGCCAAAGGCCGGGTACAGGCCATCCAGCCAGATAGCATCAGGGTCGTAACGTGCAAAGAAGGGGCGGGATACCCAATCGGGGTTTCTGGCCTGAATGAACTGCAGGACGAAGATCTTTTCGCCTGCTATCTCGCTCACGCCTATGACCTGTACCTTCCCGGGGCCTGCCGACATGGAAGGGCCTCTCACCGTACGGGCGATGCCGCTGACCTGCTGATAGGCCTTGCGGAAGATGTTCCAGGCCTTTTCCAGGCTTATGGCGAAGTAGTGCTGTGCGCCGGTATCGCGGGCGATGAACATGTAATATGGCACACAGCCAAGCTCTACCTGCTTCTGCCACATGCGCGCCCACACTGCCGCATCGTCGTTGATGTTGCGCATGGCCGGTGATTGTGTGCGAATGACGGCGCCCGCATTCAGGATACGCCCGATCGCCTGGCGCACCGCTTCGGACTGCAGTTCATTAGGGTGGTTAAAATGGGCCATGAATGCCAGGTGGATACCTGCATCCCGGGCTTGTTCAAAAAGCCGGAGCAGGCCATCCGCGTCTTCATCGGTGGTGAAACGCTGGGGCCAGTAGCTCAGGGCCTTGGTGCCGAAACGGATAGACCGCAGGTTGGGTATGCGGGCATTGATGAGGGATTCGACATAGGTGCGCAGCACCTTTGTTTTCATAATGAGGGGGTCGCCGCCGGTGAACAGGATGTCTGTAATATGAGGCCTGCTCCTCAGGTACCTGATGATCAGTTCTGTGTCTCTCATAGCGAACTTCAGCTCGTTCATGCCTACAAACTGCGGCCAACGGAAGCAGAACGTGCAGTAGGCATGGCAGGTCTGGCCCTGGCTAGGGAAAAAGAGCATGGTCTCGCGGTATTTGTGCTGTACGCCCGTCAGTTTTACCCCTTCAAGGGATGGTACGTTCCAGGAGAGCTGGCCGGCGGGGTGGGGGTTGAGCTCCAAGCGGATCTTGTTGGCAATGAGCTTGATCTCCGGTTTGCCGGCCCCGGAACGGATGGCGGCCGCCATTTCATCGAAGTGCTCCGGCAAAAGCATATCTTTCTGGGGAAAAGTAAGGGTGTAAATGGGGTCGGACTCGTACTTGCGCCAGTCGATGAGTTGATCGACGACGTAGTTGTTGGTTTTAAACGGCAGCACATGGCCCACCACTTCAAGGGCAAATCTTTCTTCTTCACTTAAGTGGAGCTGCACCTGGGGTATTTCCATATAGTTCCTTAGGGTATAAGCCTTGTATCTTTTCATAATCGCTTCGTTTTGAAAGTTAGTAAATGAGTATCAAACAGGAGTCACCAACCCGGAAGGCACACCTCTGCTTTTGCCGGCTGCTGGCGTGGAGCAACATTCGGCTATTACACAGTTCTGTCGTGGTTCTTTACAAGCGCTATCAATATTCAGCCTTGATATGGTGGGTATTTCCCGGGGAGCCCAATAGGGCAAGGTGAATATACGAAATACTTTCTATACAAACTAATATTTACCGGCAATTCCCTTCCTGCCGGAGGATGAGGATTGGAGGCATTCGCAGCGCCGGGTCAGCGTTCCTGGTTATTGTTGTCTTCCAGTTGGGTATCGCCGGTAAAAAGCGGTTCGGCGGCCAGGCCATCAATACTGAGGATGTCGATAATGGACTGAAAAGCATCGTTGAGGCGGGCCAGTTCCTGGGGAGATAGTTTTTGAAGTTTTTCCGAGATTTTCTGGTGCAGTGGCTGAGGAGCGGCTTCGAGCAGTTCAGCGCCCTGAGCAGTGAGGGTGATCAGGCTGACGCGTTTGTCGTTAAAACGGGGCAGGCGGGCGATCAGGTTCTTTTTTTCCAGCCGGGCGATGATACCGGTAACCGTGCTGGCATTGAGCTTCAGGAAATCCTTGATATCCTTATGGGACGCCTGGCAATCGGGCCGGTTGCGGAGATAGCCCAGGGCCAGCAGTTGAGGGATACTGATGCCGTATTCCTTTTCGATCCGTTTGCTTTCCAGATTGACGGATCGTACGATCCGGCGAATATTGACGAGTATATCTGCGTAGTTCATGCTTATGTAGGTAATGCCCCGAATGGCATAAAGATAAGCACAAAACAAAAACGCCGGAACAGGCGGGCTGAATTCCGGCGTTTTTGCCAGGGCATTGACGCGAAGGCCGACAGGTTACATATCCATGTCTTCTTCTTCGTCCATCTCATCATCGGTATTGCCGATGAGCAGGTCATCGTCCTGGTCGTCGGCTATGGTGTCGTCATCGTCGTTCAGGTCGTCGAGGCTGACCATAGCTTTATCCAGGTTCTCGGTTTCATCATCGTAGAAATCATCGATATTGAAATCGTCGTCGTCATCGTCGAAAGAAGAGGGTTTGGGCGGTGCAGGCTTTGCTGTCGATTTGCGGATAACCCTCGTGATCACCTTTTTACCGGGGCTGGGGCTGCTGCTGGGCGCCGGGCGTTCCGGAGCAGCGGGTTTGCGTTCCGGAGCAGCCGGGTTTTGCTCCTGGTTTTTGGCCATCAGGCTTTTGGTGGTAGTGGGCACGGCCAGGAGGCGCTTTTTATCGATAAGCTCTCCGGTGATCGAGCAAATGCCATAGGTTTTATTGCGGATCCGGACTAACGCATTCTCCAGGTCTTTGATATAGCGGCGCTGGCGGATCGCCATGTTGTTCAGCATTTCAACATCATTGTTGATACTGCTGTCGTCCATCCAATCACCTCCGTGTTCATCACTGGTATTCTCCGTGATCTCCAGGATCTGCTCCTGGAGAGAGCTCAGCTGCTCTCGGGCATTTTCTAGTTTCTTGTCTATCAATGCCTTAAATTCAGCGAGTTCGTCGTCTGAATACCTAACAACAGTGTTTGACATTTTATACTGTTTGTTGGTTAAGGAAAATCAGGCGCAAATTAAAGGATTAAATCTGAATTAAAATTGAAAACTTCAGAAAAAATCGGAGCTCAAAATACTAAACGGTTTCGTCAAAATCAAGGTGGGAGGAATTCTGTTTGGCGCTCAGGCAGGCCTGCCGCTTATTGTTGGGGGGCAATTCCGAGTTTCGACTTCAGTTTGCGCCAGTAGCCCAGCAGGCCGTTCCCGGGCGCGGCGGTAGCCGCCGGAGCTTGTATTTCCGGGAGTTCAGGCTTGTCGGCGGCTTCATTCTGGATCGCGACGAACGGCTTCATTTCTGCTCCCTGCAACTCCTCGAAATCCTCAAAGAAGAGAATTTTCTTTTTTGGCCTTAATACTGGCATACACGGTAATATTTTGTTGAACAGGGGACGAGTTGTTCCCCAGCATGCCAAATCTATGCCCGTAATTCTGAAGAAATCTTGAAAACAACGTGGTTTTCAGGGCCTTTGGCCGAAAAGCATGCCAAAGCATTGAAAAACTTAAAAAGTGCAGATAATTTTGCGGCGGCATAAGCGGCCTTATCCCGCTTGCCGTTGTAGCCTTCAACGCATGCATAAACCCTACATCAAACGGAAAGGAATATGACAACCGTCGCAAGCAACCTGGTCAGAAAGGGCTTTACACTGGCCCGCCAACTCGACCCGATGAAGCCCACGCCCATCCAGCTTCAGCAGCGCAGCCTGCTGGGCCTGATCCGCCGCGCAAGTCAAACCGACTTTGGCAGGCGTTACGATTTCGACGCTATCGCCTTGTCTAACGACCCCGTGGAAGCTTTTCAGGAGCTGGTCCCCATGCACAGTTATGACAGTATGTTCGACAATTGGTGGAGCCGGGCGCTGGCCGGCGAACCCGATGTGAGCTGGCGTGGCAACGTGCCGTACTTCGCCCTCAGCTCGGGTACTTCCGGAGCAGCCAGCAAATACATACCCGTTACCGGCGATATGCAGCGCAGCATGCGGCAGGCCGCTTTCCGAATGTTCACCTGCCTTCCCAAATACAGCCTTACGCCGAGCTTTTACACGAAGGAATGGCTCATGATCGGCGGCAGTGCTTCCCTGCAGGACCTCGGGCACTGTTATGCCGGCGACCTCAGCGGCATCAACGCCAGCAAACCACCGGTGTGGATACGCCGTTACTATCGCCCGGGCACCAGCATAGCGCGCATCAAAGACTGGGATGAGCGCAGCAACGCCATCGCGCGTATGGCCCCAAAATGGGACGTAGGCGTGCTCACCGGTATCCCCAGCTGGGTACAGCTCACGCTCGAACGCGTTATAGCTTATCACGGCCTCGACAACATCCACGAGATATGGCCGAACCTCCAGGTCTTCGTTTCCGGAGGGGTAGCTTTCGAACCCTATAAAAAAAGCTTCGAATCGCTGCTGGCGCAGCCGTTGATCTATCAGGATTCCTACCTGGCATCAGAAGGCTTCATCGCTTTCCAGGCAAGGCCTGAAACGTCGGCGATGCGGCTGCTGCTCAACAACGGCATTTTCTACGAATTCGTCCCCTTCAACGAGGCCCATTTTGATGAAGACGGCCAGTTGCGGCCCACTGCCCGCGCCCTGTCGATCGACGAAGTAGAGGAAGGCCAGGACTACGCCCTGCTGCTGAGCACCTGCGCCGGCGCCTGGCGTTACCTCATCGGCGACACCGTCCGCTTCGAGGACAAGCTCCGATCCGAGATCAGGATAACGGGCCGTACCAAACACTTCCTGAGCATCTGCGGCGAACACCTTTCCGTGGATAATATGAACCAGGCCATTCGCCGCACGGAAGATATACTGAACCTCCAGATCAAAGAATTCACCGTTTGCGGTGTCAAGGCCGGCAGCCATTTTGCCCACCGCTGGTACCTGGGCTGCGAGCCGCTGGCCGACGCTACGGCGGTGGCCAGCGTACTGGACGAGCAACTGATGGCCGTCAATGACGACTATGCAGCAGAGCGTTCCGCCATGCTGTACCCCCCGCAGGTGGAAGTAGTGCAACCGGGCCTGTTTTACGACTGGCAGCGCCATACCGGAAAAATGAACGGGCAGAGCAAATTCCCGCGGGTGATGAAGCAGGCGCAGTTTGCAGAGTGGGAAGGTTTTCTAAAACAACACCCTCAGCGCTTATGAGCCTCGTATGGCAGGGAGCACTACTTGGGTTGAGCCTGAGCGTACTGGCAGGCCCGATGCTGTTCGTCTTGGTACAGTTGGGCATGGAACGCGGCTTCCGGGCCGGCGCCACGGCCGGCGCCGGCGTTTGGGTGAGCGATACCCTTTACGTACTGAGCGCATATTGGGGCATTTCCTACCTCATCCAGATCACTCAATGGCAGGGGTTCAAACTCTGGGCCAGCGTGATGGGCGGGCTCGTCCTCATTATCATGGGTGTTGCCACGCTACTGGCCCGCCCCGCGCTCCAGCAACAGAAAGAAAAGGCCATGGCCTCCACCCACTGGTTCAGCCTTTGGGCAAAGGGCTTCCTTATCAATACCATCAATCCTTTCACCGCCTTTTTCTGGATCGGGGTGATGACCACCACTTCGGCCAACGGCCCACTGCCTGCTACCGATGCCACTGCTTTTTTCGGTAGCATCATCGGCGTCATCATCCTGACCGACATTCTGAAAGTGCTACTGGCCAAGCGCATCAAAAAGTGGATGAGCTACCGCTACCTGCTCGCCATGCGCCGGGTGGCCGGCACCGCTCTGGTCGTTTTCGGGGTGTTTTTGATGGTCAGGGGCATGCTTTAGGGCCTTCAGGGAAGACTGCGTGACAAAGTGATAAGGAGACGTGGTGATCCCGGCAAAGCCCGGAGGCCATAGAAACGGGCGGCGCGCCGCCCTTACACGCTTATGACCTCTTACACCATGGACGAAGGCTACATCAAATTCGACGCCCGCTGGTCACAAACGGCCCCCCTGCCCGGGGATGCCATTGCTGAGCTCAACTACTGGCGGCAGAAGTTGTACGACAGCAAGCTGATCGGCGCTTATGCCGATGGCATAGGGTATGGCAACATTAGCTGCCGGCATAACCCAGCTGGCCAGTTTCTCATCTCCGGTTCCGCTACCGGCAACTTTCCCGTGCTGACGGCCGCGCACTACGCCCTGGTCACGAACGTAGACGCCGCCCACAACCGCCTGTGGTGCGAAGGGCCTGTCGTGGCCTCTTCCGAATCGATGAGCCATGCCGCTGTCTATCAGGAATGCCCCTGGGTGAACGGCGTGATCCATGTACACCACCTGGGGATGTGGGAAGAACTGTTGCACAAAGTACCCACTACCGATAAACGCGCCCCCTATGGTTCGCCTGAAATGGTGGCCAGTATCATTCAGCTGATGCGGGAAACCGAGCTGAAGGAAAAGAAGATATTCGTGATGGAAGGGCACCGGGAAGGGATATTCACTTTTGGCGCTTCTCTGGAAGAGGCTTTTGAGGTTCTGATGCGCTATTTCGGGGTTTCATCTTAATGAAAAAAGCCGTAACTTATTAACACTATTTTTTGAGGATTTCTTATCTAACCAAACGGAACCCTTATGAAACCTATTCTCGTCACGGGCGCTACCGGTACTACCGGTTCGGCTACCCTTCAGTATCTCAAAGTAAGAGGCGCTAACGTACGGGCCATGACCCGGGATAAAGCCCGCGCAGCAGATTTTGAAGCCCGGGGCATTCCTGCCGTTGTTGCCGATTTTGGCGACCCCGTTTCCCTGGCCAAAGCGCTGGAAGGCGTTGAGAAAGCATTCCTGGCGCATCCCCCGTCTCCGGAGATCCCTCAGCATGAAAAAGCCTTCATCGATGCGGCGAAAAAAGCGGGCCTGAAAAAGATCGTAAAAGTCTCTGTTATCGGCGCCAGCCCGGAGGGTGCGCTCCACCTGGCGCGCTGGCATGCAGAGGTAGAAGCGTATCTGAAAAGATCCGGTATTGCCTACACCATTCTCCGGCCCCACAGCTTCCTGCAGAACCTGATGGCCAGTGTCCCTACCATTCAGGAGCAGGGCGCTATTTATTCCGACAATGGCGATGCGAAAATACCGCTGATCGATGCCCGGGATATCGGCGCCGTAGCTGCCGCTGCGCTTACTGAAACAGGGCATGATGATAAGGTATACCACCTTACAGGGCCCGCAGCGGTTTCCTTCCAGGAGGTGGCGAAGGCCATTGGCCGGGAGATCGGAAAAGAATTACAATACATAGATGTTCCCGACGAAGCTGCCCGGCAAAGCATGATGGGAGCCGGGTACCCCGAATGGCTGGCCGACGACCTCGTCACGCTGAACCAATGGGGCCGGCAAGTAGGGGTGCAGCAACCAACGGCAGACGTGGCCATAGTGCTGGGGCGCCCGGCCCACAGCGTGCTTGATTTTGCCCGCGACTATGCCGGAGCGTTTATGGAGGAAGTAGCGAGTTGAAGGGCGCCGGAAACGAAGGGAAGGAGGAAGGCACGGTTCATGCCAATTCAATGCCTTCCTCTTCCAGGTAATGCCCAATATTGAAAGCATGCCCCTGGAACAATTCGATGTCCTTGTTCCAGTCGATGATCTCCCAGTTTTGGCCGGGAGTGGCGGCAAGGACTTTCTGTGTTTTGGTGGTGATCCAAAAGACTTTTTCTACGCCAAAGTCTAACATCTTCTGGACTTTGGTGTGGATGTATTCGTGTTCGGTGAAGGATTCTTCCGTGCCAAGTTCTCCATCGAGGTCGACTTCGAAGACGAATTTGGCGGGGACGTCCGGGTAATGTTTTGTTACCTTTTTTGCAGGCAAAGCTTTCTTATCAAAGATGGCGATATCATTGGAGAGGTTGTTCCTTTTATCAACATGGCTACCTATTTCATTAGTATAAATCCTGAACAAGCTCGTATCAATGACCAGATAACAGACTTTCAGTAAATAGCTAATGATTTCTGCCTGTAAAGCACTACTGCCCATAATTTCTTCCAGGGTTTTGGTTTTAGCCAATACGTCTTTATAGCCTCTATAATAAACCGGCTTGCCATCCAACACTTCATAGATGAGATAAGATGGGATTTCGGGATACCCTGCTTGTTCTTCTTTTTTCTTTTTGGTGGCTTGCATAAGCAAACTTTTTACTAAGTTATGGTTTTTCTGATAACAAGTAAAGGCAACAACCTGGTTTCAAATTAAACGAATGGCATACGCTGCACATAATCTCAACGACACCATTGTCGCCCTGGCCACGCCCCCTGGCGTAGGCGCCATCGGCGTTATCCGCCTATCGGGCGAGGATGCGATCGATATTGTCGATCAGGTGTTTCACGGAAAGGGCCTGAAGGAACAACCCACTCACACCATTCACTTCGGCGCCATCCGTGACGATAGCGGGCGCATACTCGACGAAGTGCTGGTGTCCCTTTTCGTAGCTCCAAAATCCTACACCGGCGAGAACGTGGTGGAAGTGTCCTGCCACGGTTCCAACTACATCATTCAGGAAGTCATTCAGCTCTTCATCGAAAAAGGCGCCCGCACGGCGCAGCCTGGCGAATTCACCCTGCGCGCCTTCCTCAACGGCCGAATGGACCTCAGCCAGGCCGAAGCCGTGGCCGACCTGATCGCATCCTCGTCCAAAGCATCTCACTCGGTCGCCATGCAACAGATGCGGGGCGGCTTTTCCGACGAGATCAAAAAGCTGCGGCAGCAGTTGCTCGACTTTGCCAGCCTCATCGAACTGGAACTGGACTTCGCCGAAGAGGACGTGGAATTCGCCAACCGCAAGGAACTGAAAAAACTGGTGGAGAAAATACAGTCCGTCCTCCGCGCCCTGATACAGTCCTTCAAGTTGGGCAACGTGCTGAAACACGGGGTCAACACCGTCATTGCCGGGCGCCCCAACGCCGGCAAATCCACCCTGCTTAACGCCCTGCTCAACGAAGAGCGTGCCATCGTCAGCGAGATCGAAGGCACTACGCGCGACACCATTGAGGAAGTGCTCAACATCAAAGGCGTACAGTTCCGCATCATCGACACCGCCGGCATCCGCGAAGCGGAGGACGCCATCGAGGCTATCGGGGTGGAAAAAACGATGCAGAAAGTGCAGCAAAGCGCCCTGCTCGTCTACGTCTTCGACGTGGCCAGAACCCAACCCGCCGAGTTGCAGGCCGACTTGGCCAAGCTGATCCACGACAACGTACAAGTGTTGGTGGTTGCCAATAAGATGGACCTGAATCCCTACACAAAATTTGAACACTACTTTGGAGAGGAAGAGACTGGGAGATTGGGTGAGCGGGAGGCTGAGAGAGCGGGAGATACTCCTACTCACCCCCTCACCCCGTCACCTCGTCACCCCGTCACGAAAGAAGCCTGGGTGCCCATCTCCGCTATTCACAGCATGAACATCGAGTACCTGAAGGAAAAGCTCTACGAAGCCGTCCTGTCGAGCGATATGGTGCTGGAGAGCACCGTGGTGGCCAACGCGCGGCATTACGAGGCCCTGCAGAAGGCCAATGATAGCCTGGACAGGGTGATGCAAGGGTTGAGCGAGGAGGTAACGTCCGACTTCGTGGCGATGGACATCCGCCAGGCGCTGCACTTCCTGGGAGAGATCACCGGAGAGATCTCGACGGAGGATCTGCTGGGGAATATATTTTCGAGGTTTTGTATCGGGAAGTAAGCCGAAAATTGTCTTAAACCTGAGCACAGATTACACATCTTCTTTTCCTGGATGAACGGCTTTTCCGCCTTTTTTAGCCCCCTCCAACTCCCCCAAAGGGGGAGGGTTTGCCTGGACGGGGCCAATAGCGTCGCAGGTTGAGAACTCATGAAATGTGTCTACTTCTGGCTGCTTCGCCGCTCATACAGTGTTGGCTTTTTAACGGTTTTTCCACCTCGGCTCCGCTAAAACCTATAAGGCCGGTCCTGGGGCGGAGGGAAGCAGCGGTGTTAAGCCACACTGATTAACGGAGAGGACAGCCTGGGTTCTCGGGGCATCAGCCGGCTTGCCGGCTTTGTTTTATCCCCCTCTGGAGGGGGCGGCCGCAGGCCGGGGGAGGGAGAACCCGGGAAATAACGAAGCACCAGGCAAGACATCGCTTAAGCGGAACTCACCCCCAGCTCCCTCTCTTTTCAGCCAAAAGACAAAAGAGAGGGAGCTGGGGGGGTAATCAGAAAGAATCCCTTCATTAAGCAGGAATTTGCCATTGCTGGGATAAGCCTGGTTCTCAAAAAGCTGAAGAATATATTGTTTTTATATTTCGCCAGGCTGTTTCACCCCCCAGAATTGGGGCCAGGGTGGCGATGGTATACATCCATATTTTTGATATAAGCTACATTTTTTTCATTGAATGACATTCGTCATTGTTGTACCGAAAGAAGCTTTGCTAATTTGGAGTCCGGCGAGAATGGATTCGTAAGGTTGTTCAGTACGAGCGAGGGGGCACTAAAAGTATCGGGTGATACCTTCCTACCCATGCAGGCCAAGTCAACGATAGCGAGATTATCCAATCCCCCCCCCAACCCTATAGTCATCAATAGCCAATTATTTATACTGCCAAAGGACGTCTTTTTTGTCCTAGTTGTATTGATTTGCCGGTTTTGTATCTTGGTTATAATGCAATAGCCAATTGCCCCATAGCTGAAAGTAAGGATTTGGGGAGCTAGGTGAATTTACCTGTAGCTGCAAGAAAAAAAGCAGCCAGGAATAGAGTGCGATAAACATTCACTTCCAATTGAGTTGATTTAAGTGGAATGGATCAGGCTCCTGATTCAAAAGGAGTATTTGTGTCGGTATCGTTGAGTTTTGCCGCGGTACAGGGTGGAAAAGTATTGCCAACAAATTGCACATTATCAGATAAAAGAAAATCTAAAAAACCATGAAAAAGCGCGCCTTCACTTCATTTATATCAATTCTTTTCGCTGTAATGGCGCTTTCCCAACCCTCCTTACTTTGGGAGTCGAGTTTTAACGGCGCTGTTGCCAACGACCAGGGAAATGCTATCGCCATTGATGGCAGCGGTAATGTTTACGTTGCGGGGGCTACGGATGAAACTTCCGGGGCAAGCGACTATCTCACCATTAAATACAATGCAAACGGTGATATCCTCTGGTCAAGAACCTATAATGGCGCCGCAAACGGGCTGGATGAAGCACTAGCCATCAAAGTGGATGCAGCCGGTAATGTTTATGTTACCGGGAGAAGCCAGGGGACGGGTTCTGCATTCAATATCGTGACGATTAAATATAATTCGGATGGGGTGCAGCAGTGGGCGGTTGTTATCAACAATGGGCTCGTGAATATTGGCAATAATCTTGTAGTCGACCCCTTTGGAAATGTATATGTGGCCGGAGGGAATAATGCTTACAATGGGCATATAATAGTTAAATAGAGTTGTTCCGAAATAACGTAAATTAGGGTCAAATTTGAAAAACATGCTGGACATCGGCCGTGCGCTTCGCGAAGAATCAGTTATGAAATCCCTTACCGGGCTGCAAGTCCAGCAGTTCAAAGAATTGCATGAGAAGTTCGACGCCGAGCTGTTATGCCGAAAGCTGACGGCAAAACCCAAGCGCCAACGGGCTCTTGGTGGTGGCCGCAAGCATACGCTTGAAGATAGTACGGGGATGCTCTTCTTCATTCTGATGTATTTCAGAGTGTACCCCACTATGGCGGTAGCCGGCTTCTTATTTAGCGCAGGCCGCAGCCGTGTTTGTGAATGGGTAAAAACCTTCCAGCCTGTGCTGGAGGCAGTGCTGGGCCATACTATGGACTTGCCTAAACGCAAGATATCTTCCGTGGAAGAATTCATCAAGGCTTTCCCCAATGTGCGCAAGGTGATCATAGACGCTACGGAACGGCCACGGGCCAGGCCCCAGGACCCCGAGAAACAACGCCAGCATTACTCTGGCAAAAAGAAACGCCATACGTTGAAGAACACCTTGGTCGTAGAACCCGAGCAAAAAAAGGCCCTAATCCTCACCCCGACTACTCCCGGAGCAGTCCATGACAAAAAGGATTTGGATAATAACGACATCGTCCCACACATACCCAAAGAGATACCTATAGAGGTAGACTTGGGCTATAAAGGCCTGGAAAACGAATATCAAGGTATCATCATCCCGCACAAAAAGCCCCGAAAAGCTGAATTAACCGAGACGCAAAAACAAGAGAACCGAGAAATAGCCTCCTCCAGGATACGAGCAGAGCATGCCATCGGTTTGTGCAAACGGTACCGCTGTATTAGCGATGTATTCCGGAATCGTCGCAAAGGCTTCGATGATGCAGTTATGCTTACCTGCTGCGGGTTAACCAATTTTTATCAAAGAACGAAAAAACGGGCCTAAGGGCCCAAAAATTGAGGGGTAACCTTGTCTAAAATTTAATATCAAGTTATTTCGGAACAACTCTATTATTGTCACGAAAGAAGGGGGGGCATGAAATGGAGGTCAATAAGGAGTTGATTTTGCTAAGCATTACTGGAAAAAAAATCAAAATGAATAATTTACACATCATCACATTGCTTGCCTTTTGGGGCTTGAGCACCACAGTCAATGCACAATCACCTAATTTCATTTGGGCAACCCAAATGGGAGGGCCTACTACTGATAGAGGTTACGCTATCGCTGTAGATGCCATCGGAAATGTTTATACTACTGGGGCTTTTACCGGTACGGCTGACTTCAATCCAAGTACGGATCCTAATACTGGGACTTATAACCTAACAGCCGTAGGTAACTATGATATTTTCATTTCCAAACTTGATGCTTCTGGCAATTTCCTATGGGCAAAAAATATAGGTGGAACATTTGCTGATTACGGCAATTCCATAACGCTTGATGCCAATGGATTTTTATATATAACTGGTTTTTTTCAAGGGGTCGTTGACTTTGATCCAGGCAATGGGGTTAATAATCTAACATCTGCCGGCAATAAAGACATTTTTGTCGCTAAGTTTAATATATCTGGAGATTTTGTCTGGGCCAAAAGAATGGGTGGCACAGGTGACGATGAAGGGTACGATATAACAGTTAATGCCATTGGAAATGTCGGAACCACGGGTTATTTTCGATACACAGTTGATTTTGATCCTGGCTCTGGAACCTCTAATTTGACAGCCGGATACTATGATGTTTTTGTCTCTATGCTCGATGAATCGGGAAACTTCTTATGGGCAAAGCAAATGGGCGGAGGATTTAATGGTAATGGCAATTCTGGGA
Source organism: Lewinellaceae bacterium (assembly GCA_020636255.1). Lineage (GTDB taxonomy): Bacteria > Bacteroidota > Bacteroidia > Chitinophagales > Saprospiraceae > JACJYE01. The sequence continues at coordinate 401,867 of JACJYE010000001.1, read as the reverse complement.
GTGGTGGCACTGGTATCTCAATGGATACTGGCGGAAACGTATTTACTACCGGATACTTTTCTGGTACAGGAGATTTCGACCCAGGTGCTGGGACATACAACCTAACTGGGGGCGTCACTACTGATATTTTCGTGTCCAAGCTTGATGCTTCCGGAAATTTTGTGTGGGCAAAACATGTGGGCGAGGGCTCGTCTCGAGGGGTCGGAAACGATATCGCTCTTGATTTGAGCGGGAATGTGTATATAACAGGCAGCTTTAGGGGCACAGGAGACTTCAATCCAAGCCCGTTTGGAACTTATTCTCTGACTGGTGATGATGATATACTTGTTTACAAACTTAATAATGATGGGGACTTCATCTGGGCTAAACAGATGGGGGGCACCTGGGATGGCAAAGGGACATCCATTGCAGTAGATGCAAATGAGAACGTATATACAACGGGTACCTTCTATGGTAATGGCAATACTTCATTTGACTTTGATCCTGGTTTGGGAATTTACAATTTAACTAGTGAAGGTCATTATGATATTTTTATTTCCAAACTCGATGCCGCTGGGAATTTTCTTTGGGCCAAGCGAATGGGCGGAGGGTTCTTCTCCGAAAACTGCAATTCGCTTACTCTTGATCCCGATGGAAATATTTATATTACCGGATCGTTTTGGGGCACGGTTGATTTTGACCCTGGCAACAGCACTTACAATTTAACATCTGGAATTGTGGGTAATACATATTATGAAGATGTTTTTGTTGAAAAACTTTGCCAAATTACAACTCCAACTATTTCTGGAACAACAGCATTTTGTCAAGACAACTCAACCACGCTAACAGCAAGTCCGGCAAGTTCATATTTATGGAGTAACGGTGCAACCACGCAAAGTATTACTGTTTCCTCTTCTGGAAACTATTCTGTCACTGTAACCAATGAAAGTGGATGTACGGCAGCTTCAAATGTCATTACGCTAATTGCTAATCCTTTACCTTCTACTCCAACCATCACCTCAAGTGGCCAAACCACATTTTGTGAGGGAGATTCGGTAATACTTTCAGCCAGCTCGGCCAACTCCTACCAATGGAGCAATGGGGCGACAACACAGAGTATTACGGTATCCTCTGCCGGCAATTATGTGGTCACGGTGGCCAATGCAGCCGGATGCACGGCGGCTTCGCAAGCGACTTCAGTCGTTGTGCTACCAACTCCTGCCGCAACTATCACCCCAAATGGCCCGACTACCTTCTGTGAAGGGAATTCTGTGATACTCACTGCTATCCCCGCAAGTATTTACCAATGGAGTAACGGAGCCACAACACAAAGTATAACAGTCACAACTTCGGGTAATTATTCAGTCACGCTAACCAGTTCCGCCGGATGTTCTGCAGCCTCGCCGGCGACTTCCGTTGTTGTGTTGCCTCTGCCTGCCGCTTTAGTTATGCCAGGCGGCACGTTTTCAATTTGTGAGGGCAGTTCAGCTACACTTACCGCCAGCCCGTCAAATGCAAGTTCCTACCAATGGAGTAATGGAGCAACAACACCAAGCATCACGGTATCCTCCGCGGACAGCTATTGGGTCACGGTTACAAATGCCGGATGTTCTGCAGTTTCCCCGGTAACTTCCGTCATTATTTCGCCTCCTCCGGCTGTCAGCATTGCAACCAGTACAGGGCAGAATACCTTCTGTGAGGGAAGTTTCGTCGTGCTAACGGCAAGTGCGGTCAATACTTATCAGTGGAATACCGGCGCCACTACGCAAAGTATTTCCGTTAGCACAGCCGGTGATTATTCGGTCACGGTAACCAATGCGGCCGGCTGCGTCGGATCTGCCGGCATCTCGGTTAGCGCATTACCGGTGGCCACCCTTACCCTGTACCCCGAACCCACGAGCTGCGACAATGAAGATGGCTCCATTGATCTCAGTATTTCCGGAGGAAGCCCAATTGTAAGTTATCTCTGGAGTAATGGCGCCACTACTCCAAACCTCAGCAACCTGCCAGGAGGAACCTATTCCGTAACCGCCACCGATATAAACGGCTGCCAGGTGACAGCTGAAGCTACCGTAGTCGGAAGAGTAAGCCCAAACGTTGACCTGGGGCCGGATATCACCATTGAAGAAGGGCAAGAGGTGATTTTGATTACTGCTGCCACTGGTGAGGGGCTAACTTATGTGTGGTCTACTGGCGAAACTACTCCTACGATAACTGTTGAAAATGAAGGGGATTACTCCGTAACAGTAACTAATGTTTTTGAATGTTCGGCTTCAGACAATGTTTATGTTACAGTTATTACTTCGTCCGTCGTGGAACCGGCAGGATTTAGTATCGCAGTTTTCCCTAATCCAGCACAGGAAATACTCTACATCAAATGCGAAGGCATGCCTTCAACCATGGCCAGGATGATGGACGTTTTCGGCCGGCCGGTGGTTGTTGACCGTTCTTTTGTTCCGGATGACGCTACACGGGCCATACATCTGGAGAAGGTTCCGGATGGGGTTTATTTCCTCGAAGTTTTTGGGGAAGGTTTTCGGAGGGTGGTTACGGTGTTGAAGGGGGGAGGGTGATCTACATGTTTGAATTATAAAGAGTTAGAGCCTTTCACAATTCAAATCGAACCGTATATCATCGAAAATAGCAGGGATAGAATTGATTTATAACAAAACAAAAACCAAAGGATATGAAAAAGCAAGCAAAATTAATAATTGGAATAATGCTTTTTGGAATGCTCTGCACCCTATCCACTTTTACTTTCGGGCAGGTTCGTTTCGGATTAAGAGCAGGTTTCAATCTTTCGAATGCCTCTATTCACGAAAAGGAAAGTTACTATGAAACCGATGGAAAACCTATAGGCCGATTACATTTTGGTGGTATTGTGGAATACAGCTCTACAGAGAACGTAATTTTCCAATCAGGCCTGCTTTTCATGGGAAAAGGTTCAAAAGTGGTAGAAACGTTTAAGTATGGTGACGAAGAAGAAGAGTTGGATCAGGAAAAGTATACCCCTCTTTACCTCAACATTCCCATGAATGTACTCTACCAGAATGATCAGTTCTTCTTTGGCGGTGGCCCATACATCGGCTTCGGAATTGGGGGGAGCCGGCAGTATGGAGGTATTTCTTCCAAGCTCAGCTACGGAAGCAGCGGGCTTGATGATTGGGCGCTATTTGATCTTGGATTAGGTGTCCAACTGGGGTTTAAGTTAAGGTACGGTAACGTTGGCGCAGGTTATGACCTTGGCCTCACCAGCATTTACCCCAAGGGTTATGAGGTATCCAATAAGCCAAAAAACAGGGTGTTTAATATATTCGCTGCATATATGTTTAACACTAAATGAAACTGGCCAGGGCCGGGAATGAAATGGAGTTTCCGGCCCTGAATGATTGTTGCTAAAGCCAGCCTACTAGGAAAAGGAAGCGGCATAAGTTTGATTTTATCTTGCCCCCTTGGTGGGGTGTGCCGGTTTAATTTTTAAAAAATCTCCTGAAATGAGAAATATGCATTTATGGCCCTTGATAATGATCATCCTTTCCATTCTGTTACCTGACAGCTCATTTTGCCAGGGCGATAACGATTATGCCGAGATTTATTTCTATCGCCCGAAACAAAGCATAGTGAGCGGAGGGGTAGCCGTAGAAATTAAAGTAAGCTTAAATGGCCGGGATATTGGAACGCTTTTGAATAAAACCAAAATACGATACAGGCTATACTCGCAGGGGTCCATAAAATTACGATGCGCTGGATCGCTTGGAGGAAGTGGGATTGGCTCGCCTTATGTGGAGACCATAAATTTTCAACATGGAAAGGAATATCATGTCGTTTTGTCTTTTCACTCTGTTCGGGGAGTTTCCGGAGAAATTTTGAGTGCCAACAAGGGTAGAAAGATGAAGAAGAAAAAATATGCTGATGAGACAGAGTTGGAAGAAGACAGGTCGAACCCGATACTAGAGGTATCTGATTCCCCTATTGTCGATGGTAATACTGAGGGGTATGCTGACTTATATTTTTATCGCCCGAAACAAAGCATGATGAAAGGAGGTGTGGCGGTGGAACTCAAAATTAGCTTAAATGACAAAGAAATAGGGAGCCTTTTAAGGGAGACAAAGATGCGGTACAGGCTTTATTCGCAGGGCCCTATCAAGATGAAATGTATGGGCGTGCTTCAAAGCGGCGGCATCGGCTCACCATTTACAAAGACGATCGATTTTAAGCACGGGAAAGAGTACCATGTCGTATTGTCCTTTGGCTCAGCAAAAGGTGTTACAGGCGAAATGGTGAGCGGCAGCAAAGCTAAAAAAATGAAGAAAAAGAAGTTTGCGGATTTTACGGAGCTGGAAGAGGATAGGTTGGATCCGGTGGTTGGGGGTGGGGAATGATAATTCCTTATGTTGCACTTTGACGGATTGTAACTGGACTACTCAGAATATACATGAGTCATGAGTCAAAGATTTGAAATCATTATAACAATAGGTTGGAAATTTATAATGATGCAATCAGATAAATAAAATTTTCATTGGAAAACAAAATGAAAATGAAAAAATTGTTTTTATTCCATGGGGGTAAATTGTGTTTATTTTTGCTTTTCCCCTTTCACTTACTTACAGTGCAATCCAATGGACAATCAAGCCTACCCAAGGAAGTCAATAAGGTCTTTTTTCAAACTTCTGAGTTCAATCAACCAATATGGCTTGAATTACCTCCTGAAAGTTCTATAACCTATTATCAAGACATTTCCCAGAATCCTGATATTTATGAAACAGGCCTTCCCGGGTTGACAATTGAAATTGGGAAAGGCATAGAAGATTATGATAAGCATTTATTAAGCTTTCTTGTGGAGAACAGTTATGCCAAAATTGAAACCAAAATTCAAACTATACATAATAGCAGATACGGAAACAGTCAGAAAGTGCACCATTTTTTATTCTATTCAGGTGATTTTAAAAAAAGTATCCAATACCATAAAGTTAATGATTTTGGGCAATATACAATGAGGCCATTTGTAAAGTTAGCCCACCGTCAGCTAGTGTCTATTGATTACCAAAACCAATATGAGGATGCTCCTTTTGGAATGAAAAGGACCTTCTTTGCAATAACATTTTCTTATAAACTGATAAACGATTTACCAAACTTCCCATCAATTACCAAAACTTTAAGTGGAAGAGGAAAAATATTCAGGGATCCAGATGATGGAACATGGAAAGCAGATGGACCATTTGAAAATTTAGGTATAAAACTCAGTGATAGAGGCTCGGAAGAATTCATGATGGTTTTAAGGAGTAAATATAAACCATTTAGTTTTGAAGAAAACTTGAGAAAGAATGAGTATTACTATAATAAACACACAAACAACAAAGGGAAGAGGCCCCTTCAGGGGGAATTTGTTTTCTTTCATGCATATGCCCGCAATAGAGATAGCTTGATGTTCACCAGCCGTGATCAATGGGATCTGCCATTTATGCAAATTTCAGATCTCAACAAACAGACTACAAAATCATCACCTGTGGAGGAGGTTTTACGGGAAATGGCCGTTGGAGACAGCGTAACGATTATAATGCGTTTGGATAATTTGCCTCAGAAACCAAAGGGGTTTGAAAATACAGATACCATGTATTATGACGTGGTGTTGCTAGAGGTCAGGACAGAGAAGGAATATTACCGAATCCTTCAGGAAGAAAAAGAAAAAAATGAAAAAATTGTTGCTGCTTCTCAAGCTCGTTACGAGGAAGTTGCCTCATTTGTTAAACAACTTCTCAATCGATACAATTCAGAATCACTCAAGGAGGAATTAAAAGAAACACAAAACCATCTGAAGTATATTATCCATAACTCAGGTACAGGCAGGAAAGCTAATATCGGAAGCTTGGTCAAAGTCCATTACTTTGGTATGCTTGCTGATGGGACATTGCTAAATAATTCCTTCCAGACTGGAGAGAGTGTCGTCTTTCCCCTAGGCAAAGGCCGGGTAATCAAAGGCTGGGAAGAAGGGATTAGATTGTTAAATGAAGGTTCACGTGCAACCTTCTTCATTCCTTATCAACTTGGCTATGGTGAACAAGGAAAGCCCCCCGAAATACCAGGCAAGGCAGAATTGGTTTTCTATGTGGAGGTATTGGAGATACGGTAAAACGGGTAAAATATGTTCTATATAAAGCTATGATGGTTTATTGAATTTTGGAGCAGTTTTTTGTATTAGTTTGCTTCTAGGAATTGGGTCGATCAACTGCTCCCCGAACCCCTTCCACCACCCCCTCCGGCACCCCCTCAACCCGCCCAAGCAGGCCAACAACCCCTTGCCCGACAAGGGACAAAAAACGCTGTTTGTTAAGCTGCTCAACCGGTTCGCCAGAGATCACGACATTCAGAAAAAGCTTGTTGCCCTTAAGCTTATATTCGCCTTCCGCCTCCGGTTCAGAGGAAACGATGACGGTCAGGTAAAGCCGCTCTATTTCAGTTGAGAAAGCCTTCAGGTCTATTGCCGCATTTAGTCGGCCTTCCAGTTCCGGCAGCACCGACAGCGCCAGTTCCCGGTACTGCTCGTCAGCGATCAGGCCGATGAAAAATTGTTTGGTGTCTTTATCCGTCTGCTGCATTAGTCATCTCTTTTGTTGCCGGGGGGGCGAATTAGGGGAATTTCCCGCCTAAGGTTTTCCGGCAGCGTGGCGTAATGGTAGATCTTGATCTTCTCCTGGCGGAGGCATTCCTGCAGGGGCCCCTGGTACTGGATGAAGTAATAGAGCCCCTGCTCCAGGTGCCACTCGCCGTAGCGCTCCCTTTCGCCTTTGCGGGTCACACCGTACTTCCACACTTCCCCTTTTCGCAGAAAGATAGTAGTTTTTTCGCCACAATTAAAACAGGGGTAGTTGCCATCGCGGGAAGCCAACAGGACGTACTGTTCCGCATTTTCCAGCTCATCGAGTTCCCGGAGGAGTTTGCCGAGGCGGCCGGGGGCGAGCACGGGGCGGCCATCTTCGAATTCCAGGAAATCCGTTCCGCTGAGTACAGCGAACAAGAGGGCGGCGAATAACAATAGGAGGGCAATGATTTTCAGCAGGCGGTTGTTCCGCTGCTTTTGTTCCGGAGAAGGCAATGGGGCTACCATGGCGAATCAGCTTAGTGGGGGGCGTTAGCAAATTTTTCCTGTTGGGTGGCCGTGTACAATTCCGAATAAGCGTAAATCACGAAAGCAATCAGGGCAGAGAGCGTTAACTTGACCGTTAAGGCCGGGAGGTGGCAGTAGTACAGTATGTTAATCCAGCATTGTATGAAAGCAAACACGATCAACATGCTTTTACGCGCCTGGTGAACGGTTAACATGAGGGCCGTTAACTCAGAGACGCTGCCAAACACGTAACCCAACAGCAGGTTATCACTCTCGCTGATGTTGTTAACCAGTTGCGCGACATGGTGAACCTGTATCATCAGGGCGCCAACCAGCGTGAGAAAGATCATGGCTTTGGAGGTCGCCCAGTCCGCCAGTTGCTCCAGCAGGTGCAGAAAAGCGGGTTTGCCATTGTTCTGTTGAGCCGGGGTATTCAACACTGGCTCGGCGGGCGGCTCTGGCTCAACCGGTTTAACCTTTCGGGCAGCAAGCGCTGCGATGCGGCGTTCAACCTCCGCTTTCTTTTCCGCTTTCGCCGTTTTTAACCTATATTGGAGCAGTTGAAGGTAATCATCCGGCGCCAGCGCGTTGTCTTTGCCTCTTAACGTTAAGCCTAGGCGTTGGACCGCTTCGAGGCAACGTTGGTGAGAAGAATAGATGCCGCGCCAGATGTCGATGGTTTTAAACATGGCTATAAACGTTAAGCGACTATAAATTTAGTCGTTATTCGATAATAAAAATAATATTCAATCGACTTTTTGTCGGTATGGAAGAAAAAAAGCTCAATCGGATCAATGAGGTGCTGCGGGAGCAGGGGCGCACTAACAAGTGGCTCTCCGCCCAGCTGGGGAAAAATGAAGTGACGGTCTCCCGCTGGTGCCGCAACCTGCAGCAGCCTGACCTCGAAACTCTCTACCGGGTGGCGCACCTGCTGGGCGTCCCCATCTGTGACCTTTTGGTGGAAGATTATCAGCCGGGCCAGCCGGGTTGAAGCCACTTTCCATTTTTATAGGTACGGTAAGATGATCACCGCTGTAACAGCTGTAACATCCGTAACTGATGGTACAAGGTGTTACAGGGGTGTTACACAGCTTTTCCTGTAACAGGCCTGTAACACACTGTAACACCTGTATCGAACCGTTACACTGCTTAAAAAGGGATGTCCTCTTCTTCTTCGTCCTCTATCCAGTTTGCCGGATTGTCATCTTCCGCCTCTTCTGCGGTAGCCAGATTCCGGTCTATTACGCGTTTTACCGTTTGGTGGCTCACCCCCACCCGCTCCGCTACCGCTCGGTAGCTTTGGAGGTCGGCATATAGCTCAATGATCTCGGCATCCCTGGCGCTTCGGCCCTTTTCGCTCTGCTGTCTCAGGTGTTCCTGCTCGCGGCCGTAGTCCAGGAAGGTGTACTTCAGGAAGTTGATGGGCTTTTCCAGCATACAAACCATCACGTTCTCTTCGCCGTAAGTTTTCTCACATTCTCGTACCTTGATCTGCTTCAGATAGCGAATCTGCGGGTCCTTCCGGCTCATGCCGATGGCGAAAGAGCTGTCCAGGAAATTCATTAGCTGGGCGCTGCCGGCGAGGTCATTGATAGTGATGGGAGTCGTCGGGTCGCGCTTGGGGGTATGGGCGATCAGCAGAATGCTCAGTTCTTCCTCCTTTTTCAGGTTGTTCAGATGCTGCATAAATGCGCCCGCCTCGGCCGACTTCTCCAGCCGGTGGTTGATCCAGGTGATATTGTCAATGATGATAATTTGGGCTTGCTGCTGCTGAACTTCCTGCCGGATGGATTGGATGTAATACTCCGCCATGTTGACGCCCTCTGGAGGCGCCGCCGCCTGCCGCTCGTAGCGGATGAAGTTGTCGTGAAAGCGATACAGGTTGGAATATCGCCCATCCTCCTCCTCGCTGTACCTTCGGGTAAACTGCCGGTCGGACAACTCGAAGTCGAAAAACAGCACCTTCCGGGGCCCGCAATTGACGTCCCAGCTGGCAGAGGAAATACCCGAGGCGATGTTATCGGCGATCTGTACTGCCAGAATGGATTTCCCCGTGTTTGTTGTCGCAAACAAAACGCAGAGCTCCCCCTCGAACCAGAAGTGTCCGAACAGTTGCTTGGGCATGGGCTTGGTGGCGGCCTGTTGCAGCCATTCGTAGGCCTTCTTACCCGTGAAGGGGCTGCTGTTGGGTTGAGGTGATGGTGAACCCCAATCCTCCCTTCCAATATTTTCGGCTGCCCGCTCGATCAGGTCCTTATATGCTGGCACCATGGTCTACCGGTTTTACACGTGAAATTCTCTGATCCAATCGCTCCGTTTTTCGAATAACTTCAATGGGGAGCCTGTGCCTTGGCAATTTATGATGATACACCAAATGCCACAGTCCCATCACTTCCCGGCTCTTTTGGTAGATCGAGCGGTCTTCTGGGAGGGCGTGTTCCAGCGCTTGCAGTTCGTAATGGGTGCAGATGTATTCGCCAGAAAGCCGTGTGTAGGCATCTACAAACTGTCCAATTAGATTGTGTGTTTCCACGAGGAACTGTTGGAGCAGCCGCAGTTCTTGCCTCACGCGCCTGTTGTCTGGGCTTTTCCGCAGGTAGGCTATCTTGGCGTCCAGTACGCCTTTCAGCCGGAGGGCGTTTTCTTCGTGGGATTGCACCAGGTGGGAAATATCCCGTATCCCCGGCTTGCTTTTATGAGAAAAATCAATCATTTTTGAGTGTCTAATTTTAGGAAAAGCCTGGGCTGCGTTGCAGTAGCTCAGGCTTTTTTGTTCGAGAGAACAGGTTCAATCTTCACTTCAACACTTATATCACCTTTCTTTTGCTTCTCAGCAGGTATCGGTCTGCAGCCACCTCCAGGTCAAGCTTCGTTTTCCGCCGGCCGGACTCGACATATTTGATCAATTCCGATTTCCAGGAGTACAGCCTTCGCCCCTTTTTGAAATGGGGAATTTCACCCCGGCTGATCCGTTAGTAGCCGGTGGATTTGGCTATTCCAAGGAAAGCGCACATTTGATTGAAATTGAGGAGCTCGTCAGGAGGCTTGGTTTGCGGAGGCGCCTTCATTTCATTGGCCACCCGCAATTTCTCCGCAAAGGCCAGCAGATCTTCTTTCGAAACCTCCAATTTGACCCAGGCAGGGAGTTGTTCAATGTCAATTTTCATAGCTTGATACTCGTTTTTTGTTCACAATGAGTGATCATGGCAGCAAGAAACTACATCGAGCTTTGGGGAGCAATAGCGGTGAGCGGTTTTGTGCCTTAGGGTGAGGGAAGTGAGAGATTTTATTCGTTTGGGTGAGGGAAGTGAGCAGTTGGGTGAGGTTTTTTTCTATTAGGTATTGGAAAAAAACAGAGCCGAATTCCCCATTTGGGATCTATTCATTGGCACCCTAGAATCTCATTGTGTAGAATGTTCTTATTCTCAAAGATTGGAATGCTTATTCAAATGAATGGGGCGCAGTTGTGATTTGTCCCCGGGCTTGAAATACAAAAGGTAGTGAGGATTGAGCATCTTTAGGGTGCTCAAACCACGCAAAAATGTCGCACCTCACTACCAGTTCAAAGATACAGAAGTTCATTGAAGAAAACGTCATTGGCCAGCTTAAGGCATGGGCGGAGCTGTTAAGAGCTGGGCAACTGCATGCCTATGAAAAGGAGGCTATGAGCTGCATGCATGGGCTTTACGATTTTATCAGCGAGCAGTTGCTGCCGGAGGCAGCCCTTCAAATTGTTGATCAACTGGTGGCGCAAGGCCGGGCGGCCGGCGGGCGCAAGATTGAAGTACGGCCCTTTAAGCTGCGAATAGCCACTGGCCAGCAGGTTGAAGTTCAAAGCCCTTATGTCAAGCATCCTGGAAAAGGCTGGAATGGCCCGAGGCAATTACTGGCTGTCCATTGGAATATCATCGATGGGGCCAGCCCGGCATTATATGACAGAGTAGGCTATTGCGCTGCATTAGGGCCCTCGTACGAGATGGCCCACCAGACACTGGGCAAATTTGGCGTACAGCTATGCCTGAGTTCCGTGCGCGATATTACCAACCGCCTGGCGAACCATTGTTTTGAATCGGGCGAAGAAAATATAATCGCCCGCCCAGGCGAGACACTAGAGGGTAAGCGGGTAGTGATCTCCATAGATGGAGGCCGGACGCGCACCCGAAGCTATGATGACAACTATAACGATTCGGGGAATGCCACTTACCAAACTGCCTGGTGTGAGCCGAAGCTATTCGTCATCGATGTGCTGGATGAAAATGGGCAGCCTCAGCGCAACGAGTTACCCATTTATGGGTGCCGTTTTGCCGAAGCTGATGTGCTGGCTTTGCTGGAGCGCTATCTGAAGCGGCTCCATATAGCAAAAGCCAAACAGGTACAGATTATAGCAGATGGCGCTCCCTGGATATGGAATAATGTTAAGCAAGTGCTGTTGAGCCTGGAAGTCCCTGAAGCACGCATTGTGGAAACGCTCGACTATTACCATGCCTCGCAATATGTCCATGGCCTGGTGGAGCAAATGCCCCAACGGGTGGGCAAAACGCAGCGCAATGCTTATTTGCAGCAGTTCAAAAGCTGGCTGTGGAACGGAAAAGCCGGGCTTATCGCCGAGGCTTGCCGGGCTGTATTCAAACGGCCCGGAAAAATCGTCAACCGGTGGCTGAATTACCTGGAAAAGCACCAGGATAAATCCCGCTATGCGGAATTTGAGCAGGCCAAACTGATGTGCGGCAGCGGCATTATTGAATCGGCTATCCGCCGCGTTATCAACCTGCGTTTCAAAAATGCTTCGACATTCTGGGACAAACAGGTGGTGGAGAAGCTATATTTTCTGCGGGCGGCGCTCCTGGCTAAACGATGGGATATTGTCATGGAAAACCTTACAAAATGAAATTGATCCAGGGGGACAAATCACAACTGCGCCCAATGAATGCCTACTTCTATTTGTTGCTTATTTCTAGTTTTGTTTGGATTAAGCCAGCTAATTCGTAAGGTGTCAATTTATTAGCATCTAGATATCCTATTGTATCATTCAAGCCGGGCAACTCTGTCTCATCAAACCTGACCGGCAAGATATATTCTCTATTTTCTTTGAATGCTTTTGTCTGGGCGCTTCTGAATTCGTGCTTTGTCCAAAGCTTTTTTGAATAATACTCAGAGATGAACACAACGCAATATTCACATTGTGATTTGTACACCTCATTCAAATGTTGATATAGGTCTTTTCCCCACATATCTACTTGATGAAATTCATCAAAGAAGACACTGACTCCTTTTTGGCTTAAGCTTTCCGCCACTCTTTTTACATAGGTCCTGTCTTCGCTTGCGAATGAAAGCCCTACTTGGAAACGTTCAGAAGAAGTACCTTTGGGAAAAGCCTGTTCAGGAGAATTGGATTGGAAAGCCTTATTTGCAATTTTTTCTTCATTTTCTATAACGATGGAAAGTTCATTCGAAAATACTGATAGTGCATGGTCAAAATCAGGCCAATCCTTACTGGTAAGTGCTTTATGGTTGGATGGGATGGGAGCAATTCCAGTCAGCGGACTATCATCAAGGCGGAATGGACTAAGAAAAACAGGTATGATAGTAGCCAATTTTTTTGCTCTCAACTCAGTAGCTCGTGAAAGCTCCTCGTCATATGGGAAATCGGATGAAAGATAGTATCTGCTTAAAAAAATGAGAATAATATTAGCTTCCTCAATCTTGTCCATTGCTGTTTTCCTCAGGTCATCACCTGGTTTTAGAAGACCCCGGTGCCAGATGAGGATTTTCTTCTGGCGCACCCAGGGTTTAAGAGACTTTTCTATTTGTCGAATTGCATCCAAGTCTTCATCAGCAAAGGAAAAATACAGGTTTTTCATGTCAAAATTATAAGATTGAGTTAAAGTGAAACAGTCTCTTTTCTATACATTTCACGTAGGTTTTTATATCTTGCCAAAGACTTTCGATAATTGAAATTGATATCTAGGTTTGAAGGAGCATTGATTTTCCATCCAAAAATATTCCAAAACCAACGTATTCGCCCCCTTCCTTCAAGCTCCATTATCGGTAAATCTAAGAAATTTACATCAGGGCATAGCTTGAAGCAATGTTCACACTTTTCAAATAGGCGCACTGCAATCAGTTTTTCGATAGGCCCCTGTTGTGAGCGAATTTGGCTGATTTCCCGATCAAACTCTTCCAGGACATCTCTGTGCCTGTTATAGGCAATTGCCTTTTCAAAATCTTTCTTGTTTTCTGTTTCATTTCCACCTTGGCGGGCAAGCAGTTCTTTTAATAGGATAAAAGGATCAGAACTAATGGGTTCTTTGTAAGCATAATGGATCAATATGCCATCTTTTGTATCAAACCACTTAAGCTTTTTTTCTCCCACCAACTCGTCTCTCACAAATTTCAGATATTGGACTTCCTTAAACAAGTGATGGCAAGCTAAAGCCTTTTCTATGAGACACAGTATTTCTGGTCTTTTATTTTCACTTCCTCTAATTATGGCTTCATAAGCCTGTAAAATAATTTTAAAGCAATTTTTAGCAATATTAAAACGTGCTTCGGCCTTTGTGAAATTTTGGTTTTCAGTAAGGAAAAATTCCAATTCATCTAATGGATTGAAACCAAGTTTAACTGAATCCGAGTTCGAAATGAGCGTTCGATCCTTGAAATCGAACCACTGGAATAACCGATTGCCAATTAATTCCTGCACGCTATGATCAACAAATTGTAGATCGCCAAATACTTTGTAACAAATTTTCCATCTTTTCATGCATTCGATCATTGTTTTCCTGTCATCGATAATTAGTCGATCCTTTTTTGCACGCACTCTCCGAAACATTTCTTCAGTTTCCGATTGGAAACGATTATAGGTGAGCTTGGTTAATTTATTCTTTTCGGCCGACCATTTATTATATTGTCCGGTTGCTTTCAGCATCTGTTCAAGTTCTTCACGTGCTTTAAAGCCCAGTTTCCGTGATTCCTTCTCTTCAACTAATCGTCCGTCTTCATTGAAAGTGAACCAAGTCATCATCTTTTCTCCGCGTAATTCATCAATTGGGATTTTCAGAAACCTTTGACGATTATCTATATTTTCAAATGTCATGAAGGCAACTTTAAATGAGTTGAAGCATTGGATTATCCTGCGCCTGTTCTCAATGGAGGATACCTCTGTTTCAATGTTTTTCTGCCTTATTTCATTGTACTTCAATTCCAGGTTAAAAAGAAGATTATCAGCCAAAACATTGCTTTGGGTGAACTGCCCTGTTCTGTCTCTATGTCCATCAATAATAGCTTTTATTTCATCCAGCCTATTGACAGCATTAAAAGAACTGACGTCTCTGAGGTGCCAAGTCCCACCATCATGTAACTCGGCTTCTATCCAATGAAATTTTCCTCCTCCACATAGCTCATTGACGGCGATATCTAAGAAGCTTAGGGAGTTATGTGTGTATCGGTGAATTAGTAATGCAGATTCAATGCTTTTTTTTATGAGTTCCTGCTTGGACGCATGCTCTTCTTTCAATTCTTCAATAATGTGATTGAATTGTATTTTTGTGTATTGGTTTCTTAGCGCTTCAAATAGGCTATCTGCTATGCTTTTAGTATTATCCTCTCCGGTTAGAGAGCGATCGGTTATTTGATTGCTAACCTTTTGCTCATTTACCAGTTGAGGGAGCTTTTCCTGGATTTCTTTAAACCTACCGGCATACAATGAAATATGTTTGAGGTACTTTCCATCTCCTTCTAAAGCATTTAATATTATCTGCTCAGGCTGTTTCATTTTAAAATAAGTGAGCAGTAAATATTCGTAAAGCTGGGCAGATTCTGGTTCAATAGCGGACTTAATTCTATTGGCAAATTTATATGCTTCTTCGAAGTCGTCTACAGCAAAAGCGTCCTGGCATTGGTAAAAGAGGCGTTTGTACCTCTGTTTATCTTCGTCTTTTAGGTTAAACGGAATTTTTATTTCGTCAGCAGGAGTGAAGAGGTTGTAAAAAGCTTGTGCTTCTTCTTTAGCTTCTTCAAGTCCATATGCCTCTGCAGAGTATATCTGCTGCCAATTTTCTTTTAGAATTTGAGTTCTAAGTCCATGGATGAACTTCTTGAGCTCTTCCTGAATTCTATTTTGATTCTCGCGCCATGATTTAATTTTTTCTCCGAGTTGTTCCTCCTTATTACTTAATTTGGAAGTCACGTTTCCGAACTTTCGAAATCCATCAACGTAGTCAATTTCCAATTGCTTCAATTGTTTCAATTCTGGAGGCGCCTTAACAATTTTTTTAAGCAGAGAAATTGTTGAGTTGATATTGTTCTCTGCTGAAAAAACTAAAAGGCTGCTAACCAGTTGAGCAAGGTCTATTTGGGGTGGGGGCTCGAGAATATCAGCGAGTATTTTCCTGAGAGCTATGCCTGCTTCAGAGATTGCCTCCTGATCCACCTCTTTGTCTACAAACAAGACTTTATTTTCATCATGTAGAAGGAACCTTCCCCAAGACAGTTCAGAAACTATGTCCGAATCACATTGCCTTGATTTTATGAAGAGAACTTTTTTTTGCCGGTCCTTTGAAGTAATGTCCTTGATAAGATCGAACTCTTTTTCAACGTCGGATAAATAGTCGTGGCTCAACAGGATGATTACGATCTGTGCCTCTTTCAATGTGTACCGTAGCGTATCTTCTATCTCGACTCCGCCTGTTATCTCGGAATCCCTGTCCTGAATAGAGACCTTTCCTCGGTTTGACAAATGGAAGAGGGACTTTTTGAGGTTGACTCCTGCTTTTTTGTCATACTCATTCTTGCTATAGGAAAGAAAAATAGAGACAGCGGTCATGTGTGATTATTTTTAATGTAATAAGCACAAGGATCAAATAAGAGGCTATTAGGCCACTCTCCGTATAGGAAAAACAATGGTTTATTTCAACCCTGAGTTTTAGCAATTCTGTATTGCCAGCTTTTAACTTAAGTAAGCTCAGCAACCTGGCATTCAGGCTTTTTGAAGTTTGCCGCACTGTCCACATTGGTAAAAATATTACATGCAAGACAATTGTATATTGATTCCTCCAATTTTAACATGGTTTAATTATCGTGTGTAGGATGGTATTAATTGGTTACTCAACCCTCCGTGAAAGAGGTGGGACTTTTTTCAGGGGAACTGCGTGACGGCAATCGATGAAAATCACAGGTTTCCGCTTCTCGCTTGGCATACTTTAGAGTTTATGTTTTTGCCGGGCTTTATTTTTTTGGGTGAAATGCCCTGCCAGCCTTAGGTTTTGCTAAATTTAGATATTTATGCCAAATTGGGTGCGAAATAATCAGCAACAAAATAACCAGCCCGGAACAAAAGCCTTTCGGGCAAACAATACACAACGATATGACAAACGCAAAATTCAAAGGCTTCTCCATTAAGGTCAACCTGCCATTCCTGGACATTGAAGGCGAATGGGAAGTAGACGAGCAACAACGGCAGGCCGCCTGGGACATCTACGTTGAATTGGTGACCCGCGTAACGGTTCAGGAACTCAAAGAAGGGGAAGGCCTGCTGAGGGAAGCACTATCCTCCTTTTATTCCCTCTTCCAAACCACCCGTGACATCCTCAAAAAATACGGCCCTTCCATAGCCACTCCCGGCGAGGAGGATGACACGACCCTGGGGCACATTGCCGTTGCTGTGCTCAATAAAGTGCTGCGCCCGGTACTTGCCCACTGGCACCCCCTGTTGAAGGACTATGAGGACAATTGCCCGGAGGGTGTCTCTGCGACCACCCACGAGCGGAACTGGGAACATGCCGCCGCGCTTCGCGCTGAGATCGCCAAAATCCGGGAGCAATTGACGGAATATGCGGATGTACTGGCGGAGGTCTCGGGGGTGAGTAAGTTGCACTGAAAATCCCAAATTTTCCATACCTTAACCAGGCAAAAAACCAGCCTGGCCTATGCCTGACCACCACCCCATTTCCATCTTCATCAGCTACCGGCGCGGAGACACCCTCGACCAGGCCCGGGAATTCAAAAACGCCCTGGAGAAACAGTTCGTGCGGGGCGCCACCGTTTTTCTGGATGAAAGAAATATCCAGCTGACGGAAGACTGGCAGCCCAAACTCAAAGCGGAACTGCGAAAGGCTGAGATCATGCTCTCCCTGATCGGGCCCGACTGGGAGAACCAGATCCGGGCGCGGAAGGCTGATCCGGAAGTGGACTGGGTGCTCTTTGAGATCCGGCAGGCCATGGCGGAGCATATTGACATTATACCGGTTTTCATCGACCGGGAGCAGGCAGGCAAGGTGGAGCAGTTGTTGCGGGAGGAATTTCCCGCGGCCGCCCGGGTGTTCAACGGGCAGGGGTTTGTGCTGAAAAAGAATGCTCATGCCGAGGGCCTGGACCAACTGATCAAAAGCCTGAAGATCTTCACCGGGCGGGATGCGCAAAGCCACCACAAGGTACCGGAACTGGACTACCTGGCGGCCCTGCCTTTGGATCAGGATACCTACCTGGACAAATTACATGAGAAAGATAAAGGGGAGTATAAGGTGCCCAGCCCTTTCCCCGGCCCCATTTTCTTTTCCGAGCAGGAAGCCCTGTTGTATGCTGGCCGGAAAAAGGAGATCCGCACCCTCTACCACCTGATCCGGCAGCACCGCCTGGTTTTGCTGCACGGCTATTCCGGTTCCGGGAAATCTTCGCTGCTCCACGCCGGCCTATTTCCCCGGATGAAGGACATCGCCCTCTGGCAGGTATTGCCCCCGATTCGCCGCAGCAAAGCTCAGGGCGGGCTGGCGGAACAACTGAGAACATTGCTGGATACGGAAGTGGACCCGGAAAAAAGAGTGCTCATCGTCCTCGACCAGGTGGAGGAAATGTACAATGACCCGCTGGATGCGCCTGATGGGTATTCGGAAATCCTTGAACTGGGCAAGCTACTCAAAAAGGCCTGGGACGAAAAGAGGAATTACCACCTGCTGCTCTCCTTCCGCAGCGAGTTTCTGTCCAAGGTCACGGAGGAGTTCCTGCCCGGCCATAAGCTCTGGGCCTTTGAGGAATTTTATCTGAATCCTCTTAGAGAAGAGAATATCGTTGATGCAATCAGGGAGCCGGTCACCCATCCTGGCCTAAGGAACCGCTTCCGGCTAAGCCTTCCGGAGAAGGAAGAAGGCTTGCCCGCGCGCATCGCAAAAGATTTTACCGGCGACCAATTCAAGCCTTATGGCGTATTGCTGCAGATCCAGTTGAAGGCGCTCTGGGATGCCGCGGTGAAAGAAGCTAATGCCAGGAATAATCACGATAAGGAACTGACGGAAAGCCTTTATGAACAAAACCGAAAAACCGACCTTTCCACCTTCATCGACGATCAACTGGAGGCCATCCGATGGGTGGAGGATGAGGAGGGCAGGCGGAAAGATGAAAAATGGGTAAAAGCCGTGGAGAGCGGCCTTATCCTGGACGTGCTCTATCAGTTTATCAGCATCGAAGAAACGGCGGGCAGTATCGGGAATGAAAGATTTGCCGAGGACTATAAGCACCTGGAAGATCCCGGGCCAGAGGCAATCCTGAAAAAACTCAAAAGCGTTTACCTGCTCTCCGCTGCCGATAAGGACGGCTTGTCCACCCGCCTGGCGCACGACACCCTGGCGCCCGATATCCGGCGGAAGTACCAGCTATCGGAGCAACCCGGCCAAAAAGCCAGGCGGCTGTACGAATCCAAAAAAGGGGACATCCAGGGACAGGTAGAAGCCTTGTTTTCCGAACAGGATGCAAAGACAATTCTGGAGGGACTGTACGCCATGGCAGCTATTCCGGCTGAGCACGAACAAAAGGTCAGGCAGGACCTGAAATCCTATGAAGACCAGCATGAGAAAAACTTCAAGCTGGCGTTCAAAACGGCTGAAGGGAATATCGAAAACCTGGAATTCGAAGCAGCGGCAGATAACCTGAAAATCGCTAACCAGAGAGCCCTTCACCCTGATCAGGTGCTGGAAAAAGCCCTGGAACTACCCTACCCCCTGGCCTTTCTCAAAGCCAGGGACAAGCTGAAGGAAGCCGTTCAGTTGATCCTGGATATCCCCCAACCAACGCAGGGGCACTGGCTGGAACTGAAAAAGCGTATAGAGCCCAAGGATTTCCCAGCCCAAAACCTGTTCAGGGAAATACAAGAATCGCTCCGCCAGGACGAAAAGCTGTACGGCAGGATGCAGGAGCGTTTCTTTCCGAACCTGAACCCCATACCGGGCGGAACCTTTGAAATGGGGGCTATGGGAGCGGAATTGCTTTGGCAAAGAGAGGGCCCGGCGCATAGGGTAACGGTTGACCCTTTTCAGATGGGCGAAACGCCGGTTACCTTCTGGCAGTACGGCCTGTATTGCCTGGCTGGCGGGCCGGGGCAAATCCCGGGGGATTCCGGTTTCGGGCGGGGCGATAAGCCGGTGATCAATCTGAGCTGGTACGAGGCGGTGGCCTACTGCAACTGGCTGAGCCGGCAGGAGGGGCTCAGGCCGGTTTATGCGCTGGAGGCCTTTCCGGGCGCTCCGAATAGCTGGCATAATAAAGTGGATTGGAACGCTATTACCGACTGGGATGCCGACGGATACCGCCTGCCCACCGAAGCGGAATGGGAGTTTGCCGCCAGCGCCAGAATTGGAAAAACAGGCGACACTATAAAAAAATGGCGATTCGGCAACGGCAAAGATAGGGCCAGCGTGGATGAAATGAACTTTGACGCCAGGCCCGGCGGCAATAACGACTGGGTAATAGAGAACAGAGACGGCTGGCTCTCTGAAACAAGGGAAGCAGATAATGGCTTTCTCGGGAAAACCAGCCCGGTGAAATTCTTTAAGGACGAGGATGGGAAGCCCGGAAACCCCTTTGGCTTGTTTGATATGAGCGGCAACGTTAATGAATGGTGCTGGGATTGGTTCGCCGGGGACCTGAGGGACCAGTCGGATTCCTATTTTCAGCGCTGTAAGGAGAATGGCGTTGAACTCAATCCGCGTGGAGCGGAAAGTAGCGAAGGTGGTTTGCGGGTGGTTCGTGGCGGGTCCTGGCTCGACTATGCTATAGTATGCCGTTCCGTCTACCGCTACTGGAACATTCCTATCAATCAGAATTACGGCATAGGTTTCCGGGTTGCCCGGCGCCTTTAGCCCTTTGTCTCTTTCTTCGTCAGCCGTAGCTTTAGCGGAGGCTGATACCCTTTTACCCTTTTTAAGGAATGCGGGCCTCCGGCCCGCAAAAAAAAAATAAAGTAGTGGTAGCTGCGGGCCGGAGGCCCGCGTTCCTTTATTTTTCAAGGCTTTTTAGCCAACCGCCGCACATCCGCCCGATCTCGTTGACCCGCTCGGCAAAATCCTTATAGCGTAAGGAATCGTAGAGTCCTAAGTCATAGCCCAGGCGGAAGAAGTAGCGGGTCTTTTCCAGGTGGATGTTGGCTTTGAGGAGGAGGGCCCTTTTTTGGGCCGGCGGCAGGTAGTACGCTTCAATCATCATTTCCAGCAGTTCCGCCAGCAGGTTCTGCAGGCGGTCGCCGAGGGTAAATTTGTGCCCACGGGGGAATTTTGCGATGAAGGGAGTGCTGTACTTCAGCAGATCGTAGGCTTTCGCGATGATGGTATCTTTACTCATATGAAGACGTTTGGCAATCTTTACGGGCAAATTACGTCTTTCGACAATCTGTTGCTGGCTGCCCGGAACGCCCGCAAGGGCAAGCGCTTTCAGGCTAATGTAGCGCAGTTCGACTTTCAACTGGAGCACAATCTGTTTCAGCTTCAGCAGGAGCTCCAAAGCAAAACCTACCGCCCGGGCGTATACCATTCGTTTATCATCTCTGAACCCAAAGAGCGAATGATCAGCGCCGCCCCCTACCGCGACCGGGTGGTGCACCATGCCTTGTGCAACGTCACGGCTCCGATCTTCGAGCGCACTTTTATCTATGACAGCTACGCCAACCGCAAAGGGAAGGGCACGCATGCGGCCATTCAGCGCTATCAGCACTATGCCCGGCGCTACCCCTACGTGCTCAAATGCGATATCCGGAAATTCTTTCCCAGCATCGACCACGCCCTCCTCAAGCAGGAGCTCCGCTGGAAGATCACCTGCCCGGACACCCTCTGGCTGATCGACACTATTATTGACAATTCCAACCTTCAGGAAGAGCACCTGGTGTATTTCCCTGGCGACGATCTGTTCACTCCTTACCAACGCCGCCGCGGCCTGCCCATCGGCAACCTGACGAGCCAATGGTGGGGCAACATCTACCTGAACCGTTTCGACCATTTCGTGAAAGAGAAGCTTCGGGTTCCAGGTTATATTCGATATGTCGATGATTTCGTGGTCTTCGGGCAGGAAAAAGCACAACTGAGCGCATGGAAAGGGGAAATCTCCGCTTATCTGGCCGGGCTGCGCCTCCTGGTGCATCCCAATAAAACCCATATCTATCCGGTGGAACACGGCGTTCCCTTTCTGGGCTTCCGGGTTTACCCGCACTACCGGCAGGTTCGGAAGCAAAGCACCCGGCGCTACCGTCGTTTCCTTCGGAAAAAGCTCAGTCTGCGCAAGGCCGGCCAGCTATCGCCTGGTAGCCTGGAGCTGGCTTTGAACAGTTGGCTGGGGCATATTCGTTTCGGGCAAGCCAGGCGCTTGGAATATCAGGTTTTTTGGTATCTTCGAAGGCATGGGGTAAACCTGTTCAAGCACCCGGGTGGTTCGTGGCGGGTCCTGGAACGACAATGCAATAGAATGCCGTTCCGTCTACCGCAACAGGAACAATCCTATCAATCAGAATAACAACATAGGTTTCCGGGTTGCCCGGCCCTTACCGGCCTTTTGCCAGAGTTGTGCCGCCAGTTGTCGGTATGAGCGTGCAATGGTAAGCGCGAGGTTTTATCCCGCCCGCGAGGGCAAACACATTGAGGCCCGGGAGCCGCTGGTACTGAGAGGGAAGGTGGTTCCCGGCCATGCATAGTGAGCGATTCACTTTGGTTCCCGATACGAAGCAAGCCCCCCCCACATTGTAAGTAGCCTCAATATTTCGTAGCTTGTACGCAAACTGGAATTGATGGAAAAAGACATCCGCTGGCAACAACGGTTTTGCGAGGAATTATGAAATTCGGCTTAAAAGAACATACGATTGAAAAAATGAATAAGGTCTTTGCTCAATTTCCTGAAGTGGAGCAAGTAATGCTCTATGGTTCGAGAGCAAAGGGAACTTATCGGCCTGGTTCCGACATCGACCTTACATTGCTGGGGCCCACCTTAAACCTCAAAGCCTTGTTCCGAATAGAAACCGAACTGGATGACCTGCTGCTCCCCTACCAAATAGACCTCTCCATTTTTGATCATATCGATAATCCGGATCTGGTGGATCACATCAGTAGAGTAGGAAAGGTTTTTTACGAAAAGGAAGTGATGGGGTCCAGATAGATGAAAATAAGGCATCCCCCCCTACCGCGCATGCGGCAAGCTCTCCGGAATATCCGGGATGCCGGTGAGGAATATCCTGTCCGAGGTGAAATTCACGAAACCGTCCATTATATAGTTATGCCAGTACCTTTCTGTCGGGCCGTATTTGAAAAAGTCGTATAGCTTAACTTCATCGACGTCCTGCCGTAGGAAAAAGGCCGCCCAGTATTCCGGTTTGGAGTTAAGGATGAGATAAGGCGTAGTCAGGATTAAGGAAGGCCCTCCCGGCTCGGACAGGCTGGGGACGATTCGGGCGAACATCAGGTCTCCGGGCTCGCCTTTGTATCCGGCGAGGCAGGTGCTGTGGAAGATTGCATTTGTCAGTAATTCCTTTGAGGTGATGACGTTGCCTTTCGTTTCGAGCACTTCGTAGATACCCATGCGCGAAGCGTTCAATGCGGCGGTAGCGTCAACAACTCTCCTGTCAAGCTTCGAGTTCTTCGCCAGGTCATAGAAAATCGAGCCAAGAGTTTCCCTTGTCTTGCCGAAGGGGTAATCGAAGCTTTGCCAATAGCTGAAGTAAGACCGGCTAAGGGGGCTCCACGGCGGGCCCGAGGGCATGTATTCCTGCTCGAACTTCTCCATGGTATTGAAGTAGGCTCTGGCGCTTCGGAAAGCCGATAACTCCTCCCCAAAGATGGAGATCATATTCTGGGTGATGAGGTATAATCTATTGTCGAGATCATAATCCTGGCTGGAATAAATCCTTTTCACCAGGCGCCCGAGTTCCGTACCGTCATCCCGGACGGCCTGCAGGTTTTCCAGGTTAAACAGGCGCGCCTTTTTAAACTTTTCGGCGATGGCTTCCGATATTTTTTTCATGCTGACAGGGTTCTGTATTCTTCGGATTGGTGCTACTGGCAAAATTGGGGAATATTTGCCGGAAAGTGGCGGGGAATTTTCATGAGGTGGCTAACGAAAGGAACAACTTCCAAAAAGATTAACTCCCCACCACAACTCGTTTCGTTTATTTCGTTTATATTTACAGTATCCAAATCAACGAAATGGCCATGAATAAGCTGGAAAACATAAAACGGCCGACGAAGCAGGAGCAGGAAACAGCTATGAAGTCTTACAACGCACTGAGCGCGATGCTTGAGCAGTTGGAGACGAAAAACCCGGAGATCGAGATAGAAGAGACCAAAGAAAAGATCAAGATCCCCTTACGGGCGCTGAAGCTTTTAGCCAAGATTTTGAAGGTGACCGGCCAGGGGCAGCCTATCTCCATCGTTCCGGTCGCTACCGAAATGACTACTCAGGCTGCGGCTGAATTGCTGAGTTGCTCCCGGCCCCATCTCGTCAAATTGCTCGAATCGGGGGAAATTCCGTTTACTAAGGTAGGCAGGCACCGGAGAGTGAAGTTTGAAGATGTGCTGGACTATAAGGCGAAGAAAAGAGCGGATAGAAAAGCGCTGCTCATCGAGATCATGAAAGAGGACGAAGATTCTGGGTTGTATGATTTATAGTGTGAGATTTACTTCGGTTCCCGGTACGAAGCTAGTGTCCCCCACATTGTAAGTAGGCTCAATATTTTGTAGATTAGAGGCAAACTGGAATTGATGGAAAAAGACATCCGCTGGCAACAACGGTTTTCAAACTTTAAAAAAGCATTAGCTCAATTGGAGAAAGCGGTAAAACTTTCAGAAGAAAGGACGTTATCTGACCTGGAGCAGCAAGGAATTATCCAAAGTTTTGAATACACCCATGAGTTGGCCTGGAATACTTTGAAGGACTACTTCGAATATCAGGGGGACAGCTCAATAAAAGGTTCTCGGGACGCGACCCGCGCCGCATTTAAAGCTGAAATTATTACTAATGGAGAAGACTGGATGGATATGATACGGAGTAGAAATAAATCCACCCATACCTATAATCAGGAAACGGCGGATGAAATCTACGAAGCCATTGTGGATCATTATTATGAAGCATTCAAGCAGTTTCAGCGTAAAATGGAAGATATGCTGAGTGGCGAAAAAGGCGAAATCTTTAATGAGGAACTATGAAATTCGGCTTAAAAGAACATACGATTGAAAAAATAAATAAGGTCTTTGCTCAATTTCCTGAAGTGGAGAAGGTAATTCTCTATGGTTCGAGAGCAAAGGGAACTTATCGGCCTGGTTCCGACATCGACCTTACATTGCTGGGGGCCACCTTAAACCTCAAGACCTTGTTCCGAATA
This sequence comes from Lewinellaceae bacterium, assembly GCA_020636255.1. Classification (GTDB taxonomy): domain Bacteria; phylum Bacteroidota; class Bacteroidia; order Chitinophagales; family Saprospiraceae; genus JACJYE01. The sequence goes on along the minus strand of JACJYE010000001.1, from coordinate 377,166 downwards.
GAAACTGAACTGGATGATCTGCTGCTACCCTACCAAATAGACCTCTCCATTTTTGACCATATCGATAATCCGGATCTGGTGGATCACATCAGTAGAGTAGGTAAGGTTTTTTACAAAAAAGAAGGAGCGAGGGTGGAGTCTTAGTCTTTGAGCTTGTTTATACTGTGCTGTCAATAGGTTTTGTGCATTCAGGGTAGCGATTCCCCCTTTCGGGGGTCAGGGGGCTATGACGGCGAATGCACAAAACCTATTGCCGTTGAGTTTAGAATTCGGCCTGCCGAAAAAGTGCATTTTTGTATCTATTTTGTACCTGTTTTCAAAATATTCCACCATTTTTTATTGAAAACCAACACTTTGCGAGTCATTAAAACTTCCTGTATCGGGAAGTAGTATGTGCTATTGCCTGCCCTGTTTGTGCTTGTTTTTGTACCTTGCTTGTACCTCTTAAACGGTGAGGTGTACTTGTTTTTGGGAATTGTGAGATGTCCATTTACTTCATTGTCATAAAAACCCACTCACAATCGGATTATTTATCATTTTTTGTAACTATTCAGCATCATGGGGATTTACGGCCTGAAGCAAAATTTTGTAATCCGCCCGGGGCTGTCTCAAAAGTATGGAATTGAAAAATAGTGCCAAATCATGTTTCGCCGCCTGGCCTAGCCCCTCTGGCTCCCCAAAGGGGAGAACCGGCCAGGCGGCGATAAACAGCATATTATTTGGCTTCGATGTTTTTATTTTGTCTTTTGAGACAGCCCCTGAGAAGGGGTTAGACCAGAAAAATCCTACAAAATTTTGCTTCAGGAGTATTTTAGGCTGCATGCTGAATAGTTGCCATTCATTTTTTTATACAAAAATTCCGATTGAATGTACAAAAGGCAAACATTTGAGGCGCATTTGCCCAAAAAGCAGTGACGGCCATTACCGGGATGCGGCGGGTGGGCAAGGCTACCGCCGTTTTTGAGAACGCTATTGCCAATCAGCTCGCCCGGCTGGGAACGCTCCATTATTTTGAAAAATAGAGGAGTTGGGAGATCGATTTCATTCTTGACGAAGCGGCAGCCTACGAGGCCAGAGAAACGCCGGCGCCGCATCACCTGAATTCCCTGAAATACAATGCGGAATCCATCGGGTTGGACACCTGCCATCTGGTGGGGCGTTACCCGGGTGGGGCGGGTTTAAGGATTTTATCTGGGGGAATGTTTTCTGAGCAGAAGTATGGAAAAAACTTTAACAATCTCTTTACTTTAGCATTCCTGAATACATGGTACACCAACTGATGTGCCGGCTGGTGCGCTGCATCGAAATCCTAAGGCCGCCATTATGCAACTTCATAACTTTGAGCAAAGTTTCTCTTCCAAAATCCTCTCGCGGGGTAGCGACTATTACCGGAGCGGGAGGGTACAGTTCCTGGAAAAAGTGGCTACTGCCCAGGGCGAGGAATGGTATGCCCTCATCGAAGGCTCGGATGAAGAGTACGAAGTTGAGATACACTTAACGCCGGAGGGCCGCATTAGCAATTATGATTGCAATTGCCCTTACGATTGGGGCGGGCCCTGCAAACATGTCGCGGCAGTGTTGTTTAGGGTCAGGGAGGAAAAAGGGCCGGCTCAGGCGCCCGTGCGGCGCGGAAGGCGCCGAAAAACACCTGGCAGTACAGCGGAACTGATGGAGGCATACGTTCATCTGGAAGAAACAGCGCAACGCCTGCTGAAAATCGCTGCCGTATTGCAGGAGGCCACCTCGATGACGAAGCTGGCGGACCTCTTCAACGCATCGGGCTTTAAACATGGCAACAAGAACCTTTATGCCCCGGAGCTGACGCCCATTCTGGATAAGCTGGCCCGCGAGGGCTTCCTCAATCAGAAGCTCAAGCTGTACGAATGCCCCAAAGCTTTTGCCGACGCCCTCTGCAACCGCTATTTCCCTACCGACCCCGATTTTATAAAAACCATTACGCCTATTCAACAGGCCTTCCCGCCTTATGCGTACTGGTATGGCCGCAACGAACCTACCCGGCTTTTCCGGGATATGCGCATCGCTTTATACACCAGCAATACTATACTCTTTCAAAGATGTTATTGGGGGCTCATTCAGCTGAATATGCCTGAGTATTCGCAGGATAAACTGATAGAGCATTGGATCGGAGGCCATTTTGATCTGGAAAAGCTGGAGCTTTACCCGCCCGGCATCCGCGCTTTCCTGCTCTCGCAGCGCCTTACTATGGATTTTTTCCACCTGGCGCCCTTCGAGGGGGGGTATTTTCAATACGCACAGAAAAACGTCGAACTGCTCCCGGCGGAAAACAGGCCCGCTCTGATCCACCTCCTGGCTCTGTCCAGCTTGTTGCGTGGGGATTGGCAACAATTGAATGCGATGGCGCTGCTGCTCAGTGAAGAAGATTCCGCCATTGTAGCCGGCGTTCGGCATTTACAGGAAGGGAACCTATCCGCCGCATTACATTCTTTTGACCAGGCAAAGGATGCAGCCCGCCGGGCATCGGGCAATAAACGCGATGTACTGCGTGGCTTCGGGGGCATTTTTCAGATACTGGCCCAGTTGAATGCACAGGATGCCCGTTTGTATAAAAAGATACGCGCCCACGTCAAACAGGCCAATAACCAGCTGAACGCTTACACTTCGGTTTACCATTATCTGGATGCTGTCGTGTCGTTTCTCGAAAATAACAAAGCAATGGCCGTACAGGCCCTGCAAGGGCATCCGGCTATTGCGCTGCATCGCTTTTTCCATCTGCTCTGCCAGTTCTGGGTAAGCGAGTCATTGGTAGACAGAAAAGATGTACGGGCATTCCGCAATGTACTAGCTACGAATGGGTACGCCTGGATTGCTGCCGAAATGAACGCCCTTTTGGGTGCATTGGGAGGGATTACTGAAGATCAGCCAATGCCTGAGGGCAAGGCGCTTGTATACCTGTTGCCACGTATAGAAGAATGGGAAAACGCACTGAATGTGTTGCTGGAACTGGGTGGAAAAGGAGCGTCAGGTACTGAGGTGGAAAACCGCATTGCCTGGCTTGTCGACTTTGAAATGGGCTGGGCGCAGGCCCGCCACCAAACCCACGGGAAAAATGGTTGGTCGAAAGGCCGCGTGGTATCCTTCGACCGGCTGAAAAGCGGCGATGTGCCCGGGATGACGCCGCAGGACGAGCGCTTCATCAAGGAAATTGGCCATGGATGGGGCAGCGAATTAAGCATCTACAACAGGCAGTCCTGCTGGAAACAGCTCGTCGGCCATCCGTTACTTTTTCTGAGAAGATCTCCCGAAACGGCCGTACAGCTCGTGGAAGCCAAGCCCACGCTTATCGCCAAACGCTCGGGGCAGCATTATCAACTGCATTTTAACTACAATGTGACTACAGCAGGGGCAAAAGTGGTGAAGGAGTCGCCTACGCGATACTTGTATATCGAGGCTACTGAACAGATGGCCCAGATTGCCGGCGCTTTCAATGGAAAAACCCTCAGTCTGCCGGCCAGCGCCGAATCGCGGCTCCGGGAGGCGTTGAGCGGGCTGGCTCACCTGGTGCCCGTGCAATCGGCTTTCGAAGATGAAAACCTGCCTGCCGTAGAGGCCGACAGCCGCATCTGCCTTCACCTGCTACCCATCGGCGACGGTTTTCATGTCGAGTTGTTCGTAAAACCTTTCCGGGAAATACCGCCTTATGTAAAGCCAGGCCAGGGCGAACCTTTCCTGATCGGCCTGCTGAATGGCCAGCGTACAGCTACCAACCGGGGCCTGGGCAATGAAAAAAAGAACCTCGAGAGCCTCCGTGAACGCGTACCCGTCCTGAAAAACAACCGCCCCAGCAGTGGCGTGTGGCAACTGGAAGACGCCGAAACCTGCCTGCAGTTATTGCTGGAACTCCGGCCGCTGCTGGAATCGGAAGATATCGTACTGGAATGGCCCAAAGGTGAAAAACTGCACCTTGCGTCAGTAGCAGGTTTCGGGCAGTTCCGCATGTCTATCAGAGACGGCAGCCAGTGGTTCGAAGTGGACGGCGAGTTGCGCGTCGATGAGGAAACGGTGCTCAGCCTTCAGGAGCTACTGGCCATTAGCGAGCGGGAGAGCCAGTTTGTGGAGCTGAGCCCGGGCAAGTTCCTGGCCCTGTCCGACGAATTCCGCCGCCGGCTGAAAGGTATCAACGGGCTGGTAGGGGCCCAGAAAAAAAACGGTAGCCTGCAATTGCATCCCTTGGCCGCAACGGCCATAGAGGGGTTTACTTCGGGAGTGGAAGGCCTTGAAAGCAGCCAGAAATTCAAAGAGCGCAAACAGCGGCTAGAGCAGGCCTTTGCCAAAACGTTCAGGCTCCCGAAAGCTTTCAACGCCACTTTGCGCCCTTATCAGCTCGAAGGTTTTCAATGGCTGCAGCGATGTGCCGACTGGGGTGTCGGCGCCTGCCTGGCCGACGATATGGGGCTGGGTAAAACCGTACAGGCGCTTGCCGTACTTGCCAGCCGGGCGACGCTGGGGCCTGCTCTGGTTGTTGCCCCGGCCAGCGTTTGCCGCAACTGGGTGGCCGAAACCATCCGCTTTGCGCCGCAGCTGGAGCCTGTGCTTTTTAGTGAGAGCGAGCGGGAAACTGTTATTAAAAATGCGAAAAAAGGCCAGCTGCTCATCGTTACCTATGACCTGATGGCCCGGGAAGAAAAGCTGTTCACCGAGAGGCAATGGGCCACCGTTCTACTCGACGAGGCCCAGGCTATCAAAAACAGCGCAACCAAGCGCTCGGAAACGGCTATGGCTCTGCAGGCCGGCTTTAAAATTGCCATGACGGGCACGCCGATCGAAAACCACCTCGGCGAGTTGTGGAACCTCTTCCAGTTCCTCAACCCTGGTTTACTGGGCAGCCTCGGCCAGTTTAACGAGCGCTTTACCCTTCCTATTGAGAAATACGGAAACGAGAACCGCCGCGAACAGCTCCGCCGCCTGGTGCACCCTTTCATCCTGCGCCGCCGAAAAGACGAAGTGCTCAAAGAGCTGCCAGAGAAAACGGAGATCACACTCACCGTAGAGCTGCCGCCCGAAGAACGGGCTTTCTATGAAGCGCTGCGCCGCAATGCGCTCGAAAAGCTGGCTGAAACGGAGGAGGATGCTGCCGCAGGCCAGCAACACCTGCGCATTCTGGCCGAGATCATGCGCCTGCGCCGTGCCGCCTGCCACCCTGCCCTGGCCGATGCCAATGCCGGTTTTACCCATAGCGCCAAATTGCAGCTGTTCGCCGAGATCGTCGACGATTTGCTGGAGAACGGCCATAAGGCCCTGGTCTTTAGCCAGTTTGTCGACCATCTGAAGATACTGGAAAAACACCTCAAGTCAAAAAAGATCAGCTATCAGTACCTCGACGGAAGCACGCCCGGCAAAAAAAGGCAGGAGGCTATCGATGCCTTCCAGTCCGGCCAGGGCGACTTGTTCCTCATCAGCCTCAAGGCGGGGGGCACCGGCCTGAACCTGACGGCTGCCGATTACGTCATCCATACCGACCCCTGGTGGAACCCTGCCGTAGAAGACCAGGCCACCGGTAGGGCCCACCGCATCGGGCAACACCGCCCGGTAACCGCCTACAGGCTTATCGCGGCCCAAACCATCGAAGAAAAGATCCTTCAACTGCACGCCCACAAACGAGGCCTGGCCGACTCCCTCCTGGCCGGCGCCGACATGAGCGCCAGGCTTTCAGCTGAGGAGCTGATGGATTTGCTCCGGGAGGAGTATAGCCTGGGGTAACGACAGATACAGCACCGCTCCACATCTTGAAGCATCAATCGCAGTGTTCCAGTCGGAGATTCGCTGCATGGGATGCTGAATATCTCTTTGGAGCGCACAAAAAAAATACAGCTATGAAAACCCTCCAACGCTTCCTCTATTACCTGTTATTCTGCGGGGTATTGTCCCAGCTTCATGCCTGTTACAGCGGCCCCCTGTTCGGCTTGGTTGACGACAGGGGCTGCAAGATCTGGCTCGCTCCCAGAAAGCCTCAATGCCCGCCGGGCATGGCTGCCGAACAGAAACACTGCGCAGAATGTAACGGCACCGGCTGGCTTGATTACCCATGCCCTTATTGCCAGGGAAGCGGGGAGGTGCTCAAAACATACAACTATGGCGGGGTATTATATTGCAGTGCCGAAAGGTGCCCCGATTGCTGTGGCAATGGGCGAATGGCCCACGAGTTATGTAACAGGCATGGCTTTGTTTGGGAATGTGTGCCGCTCAACTAGCGTAGGTTATGAGCCCACTGATAAGGCCGCCCTGTTTCCTGCTCGTTATAGCCAGCTTTCTTGTGGCCTCATGCTGCCCCCCGCCCTGCAGCTACTGGATTGCCAGTGGGCCCACCCTGGCCGAGCCTGCCGATTATAGCGAACCAGATACACCTGCTGAGACAGACGAATTTATCTATTACAAAGGAAAAGGCAGCCACCTTCACAACTTCTCCCTGGCAAGGCAGGCGGCTATTGAAGATGTTTACAAACAGATATCCGACTCCATCATTAGACACAGCCGCCAGGCGCCCCCTGAAAGGCTTCGCAGCCTGGCGGTATCAGGAGTGGTAATAATCGAAGAGCACAATGTAAAATCGACAACCCTGTACCGGCACAAAAGGAAGAGAGATCTCACATCCATCGCTGTCAAGTATGAAGTCATCGTTATCGCACGATACCCAAAATACGACTTCATGAGAGCGCTGGAACGCGTACACAGTGAATATTGACCCTCTATTTCACCTAAAGCTTGTTTGAAGGCCAGCCTTTGAGCTAAAAAAGGCCTCTTTTAGCTATCAAATCCGGCCTCCAAATAAGCTCTAATACAACACATCATGAAAAAAGGAATGATTACTGCGCTGATAGCGTATTGGCTGTTCTCTGTCCAGGCAATAGCCGGCACACCTTCTCTAAAGCCGATGGTAACCGTGGCATTGCCTTCCGGCGACCAGGTAACCCTTTACGGCGATTCGGAAGGCGATAAGGTATTGTACTTCATGCCTGCGCGCCTGGCCTTAAAAAAGCTTCAGGGCAAACCTATGTTCAATGCCTACATCTACCGGGGTATTAAAGAAGTGAGCATTAGCCAGGCGCTGCAGGATTCTTATTCAGGAAAGCTGTGCGGGGGGTATGTGGACGCTATCCTGGAGGTGCAGGGGCCGACAAAGGGCCTGGATGCCTTGAAAGCGTGCCTGAAGCAGCAATATCCTCAATACGCCAGCTACCGGCTTACCCAGGTGCCCCTGGTGCCGGGGTCGGCAGCCGTAACGCTGTATTATGTGCCAGGCGCCGAAGGGCCTGCAGCCGCTTTTGGCGGCGTATCGGAAGGCCTACAGGCCCAGTATCAGGCAATGACCAGCGGCGGCCCTGTATCGTCAGAATTCGGAGGGGTCATTCCTGTCCGGTTCAGGCTTTCGGAGCTGGATGCCCTCTTTATGTTGGAAACGTTGCGCAATGCCCGTTCCATGGATGCCTTTACGGCAGCTTTTGACGTCAGGTTTTCGGCGGAAACGCGGATTAAATTCCCCCCTTCAAAGGTAGAAGTTACATGCAACGAAAAGCGCGTGTACGAATTTGTGGAGAGCCATTTTAAGGCAAGCGGCGGCTTTTTCTTCTGGGCTTTCAGCACCGATATCCGGAAAATAAGAGAAAAGCTCGTGGAAAGCGGCAACCTGAAGATCAGGATCACCGACGAGGGCTATAGCCAGGCCTCTGCTGATTTTTTAAACGGGCTGGCCGACAAATGGCTGGAGAAATTCGTCCTCGAGCGGATGCACGCTATCAAGCTCGATATCCCAAAAGCAAGGGCTGAAGCAGCGGATGTAAAAGGAAAAAGCTTTTTTGGCTGGGGAAGCCTGGGCACTTCCTATGCCAGAGTGGACATCAAGCAGTTTATCGATAAAAAGGCCTCTTTTAGCTATCAATATGAAGGCACCCAATCATTGCCTGTCCATGCCAATGCCGAATTCGTGGGCCTGGGGCCAGCCAATATCGTGCTGGCCGATTTCAATAAGAGCTATTTTACGTATAATACTTTCGCTGTCCTGCCTTTCCCACCGGAAGTCATGCTTGATGGCTTGTTCGGGAACGCGGAGCTGGCGTTTACGATAAAAACAGAAAACGGGGATACGGAACGGAGGGTGGCCGAGTTCAATGCTTTCCAGCGGGGCGTTTATCAAACCTGGGCGCCATTGCAGCTGAATATGGCCCGGGATGCTTCATCCGGCGCTCCTTACGGGCAGGCTGTGTCAGAAATCACTTTCAACTTCCGTTATACGGGTAGAACAGCCAATTTTACCATCGAAGGCCTCAAATTCGAACATTCCAATTGGGCGTTCGACATCCCTTCCGTCAGCTTGTCCGAATTCCTGGGGTATACGTCCTTCGAACTGCAGGCGCCGGCCCGCTTGTTCGAGGCCTTTCCAAACCTGTCGAGCCTCTCGCTCCTTATTTACCCCGATGGCGAAACCGGCCCGGCGGCCAAGGCCAACCTTTCCCCGGAGCACCCTGTTTCCAGCTATTTCTACGATCCACGCCAAAGTGGCGGGCTGGCTATAGAAATCCAGGCGGCCTATCGCACCTCGGATGGATATGTAACCCGGTCGAACAGGAAAGACATAGGGCCCCCACCGGGCCGGGTAGATATTTTGGAATCCGACATTCCCGGCCTTCTGGAACTGGGCGCGGCTATCAACAGATAATACAAATCCGGCGGTATAGCCGGATGCTCTAGTGCCGCGGTTCAAGAATCTATAGAGAGATCGTTCGTGAGGGACTATAGTCCCGAAACGGCCTAATGTGCAAGTCTTCGACTTGCGTATACGCTGCCTGTCCTGCAAATAATAAACGGCCGACGCGAATCCCGCCAGTCAGAGACTGGCTTGTTTTTCCGCATCGGGACGGAGTCCCTCGCGAACGGCTTTGATACCTTTTTTACCCGCGGCACTACAGCATCTGGCTATACGGCACAAATAAACAGCTATGAAAACTTCGTTCTTAGGATGCCTTCTCCTGTTGCTTTTTACAACCCCGGGAGCGCTTTTTTCCCAACTACCGCTTTACGACGAAAGCCAAAGCATCGAAATTGCGATCAATGGTGTTAGAACCGTATTGTATCCAAGCTTTGAAAAACCCAGAACCGAATTCTGGTACGAGCCCGGCCTGCTGTACATCGAGCGAAGAAAGGAAGCCGGCCGTTCGCGCCTGTCTTTTTCCATGGAAATACAACCCTCCGGTGAAGACGAAAGAAAGCCCGGCGCAGTCGCTGTAAGTATGGTTGTCAATCCCGTTTACACAAAGGCGTTTGAAGATGAACTAAAAAAAGCGCTGGTGGAAATGGGCAGAACCTTGATCGACCCTTTCAAGCCTTTGGAAAGCTACAAGCTCGTAAGCCTCAGGCCCGCCGGCATACAAGTGGCCAATATAGCTTTCGATGAACTTTTCGGCCTGGCCGACTGGCCCAATGCCGAAGCTTTTAAACAGAAAAAGATTACCCTCGACAAGCCTTTTCCCATACAGTTACAACTCAACCATTACGATGCTACTGTTTTGCTGGAAAGCCTTATGCAGAAGAGGGCTCACCGGGTAGGCAGGGTAGAGTATGCCGACGGCCGCTACGTTCCGCTTTTCCTCTCGTTCGGGTTCGACGAGGCCAGCTCTCCTCTGGAGCATCAGGCAGAGCTCGTAGAAGGGGGGTGGCAAGTGGTTTTTTCCAACCCAACAGAGCACCCCGTGATATTGAACAGCTTCCGCTATTATTCCCGAAAAAAAGGGGCATGGGCTAGCGTGACGGTAAAAGACACCATTCCTGCAGCGGGCCGGCTTCCTGCCCTGCTGCCAAAACTTCCGGTGGAACTGAGCGAAGAGCCCAATGAAATAAGCGATATCAACTGGGAAGCACTGTACGATTTAAAGGCAGCGCTGAAGCTATACGTTAAATCACGCATGGCCGCCCCGCTTACAAGGATCGACATCGCCACCGATAATCGCCCCGACGATCGGTATGTCGCTCCGGAGATGCTGTTCGACTCCGTGTTGGTGGAATTCAGGCTGGCCGACCAATTCGGGCTGGAACATTTCGGCAGGATAAAGCTCAGGATGAAAGCACATGCCGGCGAAGCGTATGCTGTTGATACCTTGTTCATGAGCGGTTTTGGCGGCGCAGCAGGCATTCAATACCGCTTTGTTGCCAGTTCTCCCTGGCTTTCGGCCCCATTCATCTCCCGATGGGCCTCTTATGCCGGTGCGTTTACGGGCGATGTCATTTTTATTGACCTCCGGCAAAGCCTGAACGATACCTGGCGGTATTCCGGAGCACCACCGCTCGACAAGGCCAGCATCGTGGCCGAGGCCTATGTGCTGGCCATGGAAGAAAAGCTCATCCTTGCGCCTAACAGCCTCAAAGTTGCCGCCACTCCGGGAGGGAACCCCAAAGTCGAGCTGCGGATGTCAGAAGGCCAGCTCAGGGGGTATATCGAGTTTTTTATGCCCATTTATCCTGAAACGATCGAAGCTGCACTGCAAAACACCGGGCAGCAGGCGTATTCCATTGCTCAGTTGTCAGGTGCTGAGATCACATTATTGCTCGACGGCCACCCCATTGCCAGGAAACAGCTCACTCCAGATGGCACAGGACACCTCAGGCTGGATTTTACACTAAACAGCCCCATGTCGGAAAAAACTGCAGAAGCGATAAAGGCCAGGCCAGCGGCCTTCATTTGCGCACTGCAGGCAAAATGGCGTTCAAATCAGGGCGAGCTCGGAGCTACCTGGATTTGTCGCCCCTTGCGTTGATCGGCCGGAGCGGGCTGCCATGCCCGCTCCCCAATTTGTCAATCCTCCTCAACATTCTCCTGGCAATATCTTACAAGGTTGTAATAATCGTTTACCAAAAAACAGGACAGCACCTTGTTCTTCCCGATCTCATGCACCACATTTTGCCACAACGGCTTGGCATCCGAAAATTCTTTCAAATCCGTCAGGCTGGAGACGGTTTCCAAAAACGATTTGCCCTGGTTAAGGGCTACCGGCAGGAACAGGCCTGCGAACCTTGCCCTTTGCATGATCATCGCTGCTGGATCGCTCGTTTTTACTATCTTAAAAAGGCCCTCCTGTAGGGCTTTAAACAAAGCCGCTATCCTGCGTTCGCTGTTCTCCTGCTGCTTTTTTAGTTCGTACAGCCACGTTCTTTCCTCCTGCAGCATAACAGAATTGCCATCTACAATAGCCAGGTGGTTGGCGGCAAAAGTCCTGAAATTGGCCAGCTTGGTTTTGATGGCATTCTGGGCGCCGCCATCGGGCTGGGTGATCTCCAATTCATGTTTCAGGGTTTTATAACTGCATCCTTTGAACAGCAGCGAAAACACCTCTTTTTTATTGTACCCATCCTGAGACAGAGCTATAAACACTCTTCTTCCTACCAGCTTGGGATAGAACTTGTCCAGGTCCTCATCTGCTGACCTATTCGTCAATTTGCTTAGGAATACGGGGCGGAATTCTTCAGGGATCTCATCCAATATTCCGTGGTGAACCAGCCTTGCATTTGTTAATAATTCTATAGCGCTGGCATTTATGATAGCCCTTTGCTGCCTATAGTTATGCTGGATCAGGTACTGGCGAAAATACGTTTTCAAAGAATAGTGAAAAGTAACGTTCTTAGGCTTCCCAGTCTGTGCATCTACGCTGTATAAGGGCGAATTCCACCGTTCGGAAGGTAGGCCGGCCCAACTGTCCCACATCCTGTTCCCTTGCCTGATCACATCGTTCACAAACTCCACGGCATCGGCTTCGCTTCTGTTGACATCCCGTTTGGCGTACCATCTGACCTGGAAAGGGAACGATCTTTTAGCCATATCCAGAATGCCGCCGACCTTGTCTGTAAGCATAAAAAAGGATAGTGGGCGGGAAAAGATCCCAGGGGTTGTAGCGATCTCATAGATTATATCCAGGCCCTGTTGTTCTTGCCAGTCTCCATTGGGTGATAGTAACCTCCAGTCAGTAATAATAACCGGTGGCAGCGTCCTGCCGCCTTCCAGCTGCTCCTGTTCACGCTCCAATTTTCTCAGTAGCGCGATTGCCTCCGTGCCAGAGGTTACGGCAATACAATCGATGCCTGCTTTTAGGAAATAGCCCTTTACTGTTTCCTGTTGCACGTAATGGTCTTCAATATAGATCACGCTATCCCACCCCTTAGGCGTTTCGGACAGGCCTGGGCTGTCCTTGGGCGCCAGCAGCTTACGCAGGGCCTCCTTTCTGCCTCTGACACACTCCTGTTTTTTCGCAGAGCCGTCGCGGCCAGCGGCAATGGCAATGATATTTTCCAATATATCAGCCTTGATGGCTTCTACCTTGGCGAAGTTTTTTATATACTGGCTTGCAAAGAAACGCTTTAAGGTTTCAAAGCCTGTTTCCACAATATTCGTCAATACCTCTGCTCCTGAAGCCAGCGCTACATCCCCTTCCATTTTGTGGAAGGCCTCTCTGAATTTCCCCTGCGTCAGCTGGAATTCAATGATGTCTTCCAGCGTAAATTCAAAAAGGGCCCTGGCCGTTTCCGGCAGAGAAATATCATATTGCTTTTTCCCCAGAGAGAAGAAATAATGCCCTGGCGTCGCCAGGATATCATAAGGGTCGCGGCTGCGCACATCTTTTTCCGTTTGGAGCGAACAGATGATGATGGGCTGCCTGTACCGCAGCAACCGCAGGTCGCGGGCGACTTGCAGCCCTACCCCGGCCTGAAGCGGCGCAGAGGCGCCTGTGCCCTCCTTCCATTTCTTCATTTTCAGGTTCAATTCAGCGCAAATGATGATCGCGAAATAACTTTCGGTATCTACCTGCGCCTCAAAGCTGATATTCTCCCCGATATAGGACAGGGTTTCAGGCGTAAGCAGATCGCATTGGCCCGATTGCCCGGCAGGTAATGCCGTTATGGAATCGTTCCAGATAACCAGCGCCTTTTTTCCGGCCGGGCCATTCCAAAATTCTCTGGAGCCCAAAATGCCCTGGATCGGGCCATTGGCAAGTACCGCATACTGATCTTTCAACCGCTTTTCGTAGGCTTCGTAATACAGTATCCCGGAATGTTGGCGCGCATCCTTCCTTTCGGCATGCCTGAAGAGTTCTTCCACTTCCCACTCCTCCACTGGCGAAGCTTCATTGATGCGGCGTATAAGAGGGATACCGCCTCCATAAGCTTCAAAATAAGGGTCCATAATGTAGCCATAACCTGCGCCTCCGAATACGTATTTCTCTTTGGCCCGGATCAGTGGTTTTATCCTTTCATCGACGTGGTTGCTACCATGCCGGAACGTGAACAGGAATTCCATATCCGACAGCACTCCTCCCGTTTCCCTGAACCCGTCATGGGTATATTCAGCGAATGCTGCTTCCAGGCCGTTAGACCAGAGAACCCTCGCTTTTCTCCCGGTGTTATGGATATATCCGGTAAAGGCCGCGCACAGGCTGGCGGCCGTTTTTTCATCGCTATTGGTAATGATCAGGATATTAGTCATCAAGCGTGGATTTTGAACTCGAGCAAAGTTTTTTCATCAGCAGAAATGAGGCCGAATTGCCCGGGAGGAACCGTTCTTCTGGCGTTTCGCACAGGCATGGAAAACCTGTTCTTGAAGTGTCGGACAGCTCGTGTGGAATCGCCGTTCTCAACAACGTCAAGGACCCTTTGTACCAGAACGCTTCCGTCAAAATCCAGTGCGATTTTCAAATAGCCTCTTTTAATATCTATCGGGGTAGCCCCGTTATCGCTGTCTAATGGAGACCAGCTTAGGTTGCTCCTTTCCAGGTTCCTGTCCTTCACAAAAAAGAGCTTCGTGAACATTTCAAATAAGGCCTCGAGCAGTTCCTTGAAATCTTTCCAGTCCTGGAGTTCGAAATTCATTTGCTGCTGGCTGAAGTCGTTCCACTTATTGGAGATAAGGCCTGCAAAGACTTCCTTATCCAGGTTGGTATCATAATATTCACCTTGCCGTGTTACAGCCCAGGCCAGTACGACAATTACGAGGTGGGTAAGTTTTTTATTCGAAATGTCTTTGGTGAACTGGTTGATCTTTACGCTGTGCTCCTCCCGGTTGAAAAGGCCCAGAAATTGCTCCTTTTCGCCAAACCCAAGGAGTTTCTCCCCCAAATACCCATAAAATGTTTCCCGTATGGCCTTCCCTGAGTCCGTATAGTCATGAACGAATGCATTGATCCGCTCCAGGCGCCCTTCAATGTCGTCTGCATTTTCGCTGTAGAATGATTCGATCTCGTCGAGGTATTGCTGGATCGGAGATTTGGGGCGTATCAATAGTTCTATCTCTTTTTCCAGTTGCGATTGTTTCTTTTTCAGCTCTTCTCTGTCTTGTTCCAGTTCCGCTACCTTTTTCTCCAGGCCCTGCGTTTCCATTTTGAGCCGTTCTACGCTTTTTTCCACCTCCAGCTTTTCTTCTTCCAGGCTCAGGTTCAGGAATATCCGGTGGCTCACGGAGAGCGCGAAGAAGATGATAATGAGGTTGAGCTTGAGAATATAGTTGAGGATCTTGTGTAGCAAATCGTCGTAAAACACCTTGTCCACATCTAATGAAAAGGCACGGATGGCCTTCTCGATAAAAGTATTGGTCAGTTCAGGCGCGAATTTTTCCATTTCGCTGATGATCGACAGGAAAAAGGTGAGGGCGATCAGGACATTAAGTATTGCCAGTCCCCGCTGGCTGAACGCCAGGCTGACGCCAAAGTAGATCAACAGAAAAGTGGCGATAGACGAGATACCGTCTGTTAGCCCGACAATGGTAATTTCAACCTCGCTGATTTTGAAGTCTTCGAAAACCGACGACACCAGTGTGAGTAAGATAAAGAACAAACCGATAACGATGAGCTTGGAGATGTCGATCTCCCGGACTCTTTTTAGTATGCCTTTCGTGATCGTACCCGTTTCATACTGGATATACCTGAGTTGTATGATGAAGGCGATGGAATTGCATATAGACAGGCTGTACAGCAGGGCTTCCTGTATTGGATACTCCTTGAGCAAGAAAATAGTTTGGGTTTCCCGGACACTCATTCTTACTATGATCTGCAAGGTCCAGCAGATCATAGCAACGAAAAGCGCGAGGTAAGCAGGGTCTCTTTCCCTTTTGTGAATGGACTGAAAATACAATGCCAGGAAAAGCGCGGCCATAAAGGAAGTGATGAAGGCCATTAGCCCGTAAGAGAAAAGGTTGAGCCGCACGTCTCTGGCCGCAGGGTGAACAGGGTTGTATATTGCGTTTTCGATCACTAAGGTATCTCCCTCTACCGGGTGAATGTTCAATACTCCGTTCTTGGCAATCGAGTTGGAGTTGAAATCCACAGGGTTACGGTCATCGTCCGTAACTTCATAAGACTCAGGCATCACAATGCGAATGTCCGAATCAAAGCCGGACATAACGGTAACCAACGTATCGCCCCATTTCTGAATGAGCTTCTTCTCCGCAGCAGGGATAGTGATCTGCCCTTCTGCCACCGATAGCAGGAAGGTACCCTTATTAAGTTCTAGTTTCTTAAATTTAAACACTGCCGAAGATGAAGCGAACCTGGCCTTCCGGCTTTCTATTTCACGCTGTTCTATAAATTTTGGGATCGATAGCAACCATAACAGGCAGGGGGCTAAAATGACCATTGACAAAAGGGCCAGCTCCCGGCGTTTAAAACCCTGGAGCCAGCTCATTGCGTATTCAATCTTCTTGTTCAGGTTTGATTGCATACGTATAGGGATTTTTAGGTGAATAGTGCCGTGGTCAGGGATGTATCTTCAAATTTAATCAATTGGGCTTATTATGGCAGGGTTCCCGGGCATTCATAAACGCAGGAGGGCGCCTTCGGCCTGAAGGGGGCAATGGCGCCACTCCAACGCTTGTGAAGCTTATGTGTTATTTATCTCCGATCGAGGCTACATACAGCTGGGCCATCTCGTTGCCCGTTCCTTCAATGGTATCTCCCAGGCCCAATGCGCTGGCGTTGAGATGCCAGGCGCTTGCCATAGTACACATGACGACAAAAACGCAAAAGATCAGGATCCTTTTCATAGTTTAAAGCTTTTGCTCCCTCCTGAGGTGTTTTCAGGAAAGGATAGGTGAAAAATAGAGGTTATCTCTTTGTCTGTCCGCTTCCGGCTTGCGGGGAAGCAGGAACGGTACCAAAGGTATCCAGGGCGCTGTTATCCGGTATTATCCAATAAGCGCTAAAGGCGGGGCATTTAACACCTTTGCCCATAGGCTGGGGTTTCTTTCTCCGGCGTGGAGGCCTGGTTCCTTCGGGCAATTTTGGAGGGCGGGTATAAGTATCGGTACAGGTACAACCATTGGAATCCTGTACGGTAAGCCGGTACCCTCGTTTGGTATCCTCATTCGACACGACTTTATACGGCGGCGCACCCCCGGAAACCCTCGCTTTTCCCGTTCTTCTATCGAAGAGGACCGTAAGCTTTGCCCGCCGCGCAATATAGGCGCTGTCCATTACTGCACAGCCGTTCGCATCGGTTACCAAAACGCGATAGGTTCCTGCGGGCAGAAGGTTGATCCGTGGCATTTGCCCGATGTTGGCCTCGCCACTATACCATACGAACCGATAGGGTGGCACGCCACCGAAGGGCAAGGCTTCAGCATAACCACTGCTGTCTCTGAAACAGTTGAGCTTTTTCAACGCCTTGATCTGCACCCCCAATGCCTCCGGTTCGGTAACCTCCAATGCCAGCCTGGCCCGGCATTGGTTTGCGTCGGTGATATCCAGCAGATAGGCGCCAGCAGTAAGGCCAGACAGCGTCACAAAGGAGTCTACCCGGCTCACTTCCACCGTGTCGTAGCCAGCTCTCAGCGCAGCAGGCCGAGCGCCTTCCTGCGGGTGAAAAACAACCGTATAAGGCGCCATACCGCCTTTAATGTATACCTTAAAAGTGCCGCTGGCGCCACCGTGGCAATCTATGGCGTAACCATTGGCTCCTGTGAACTTCGGTTGTATCTCCAACTGGGCAGGCTGCCCGATGGATATACTCCCCGTCGTACAATGGCCGTCATCATACAGCCGGAACGTATATTGCCCGGCAGGCACGCCATCCAATATCAGCCCGGTAGCACCGTTGCTCCAGCTGGCCTGACATTGGATGGGGCTTTGGACTGTAATGACGGCCCGCCCGTTAGCGGCCCCAAAACATAAAGCATCGATTGTGGCAACGGAATACTTAATCGGCAAAGGCTGCTCGATCGTCGCCTGTGCAGACAGCGTACACCCGAACTTATCTGATGCGATCAAAGTGTATTGCCCCGAATGCAATTTGTGGCGCTGAGGGCCCGTGACGCCATCACTCCAGAAGGTTGAGTAGGGTGGTGTGCCTCCTGTAATAGTAGCCGTGATAGAGCCATCGTTGGCCCCGTTGCAGCTCACGTGTGAAAAGGCCAGATGTACACGCAGCGGTTCAGGGTCTTTTACGCTGAATTGGGTACTTGCTGAATTGCCTGCTGCATCGGTAACCCGAACGTCATATTTCCCCTTATCCAGGTTCTGGAAATGGGCTGTAGTGCCGTCCATGTTCGGGATATAAAGGCCATTCAGCCATACGCTGTACGGTGGCGCCCCTCCGCTTATGACGACGCTATTGGAGGCATCATTACTACCGGGGCAACTCACGCTCACTTCTGAAGCTAATGGCCTTACCTGCAGTTGCTTTACTCCAATACTGATATTTTGCAATATCTCCTGGCAACCATAGCGGCCCGTGACGGTCACCGAATATACGCCTACAGATAAGCCGCCAATGGACGGCGATGTCTTTCCATTGCTCCATTGATAGCTGTACGGTGGTTCCCCTCCGTATATAGCAAGGGTAATGCGGCCGTCACTAGCATTTGCATAGCTTTCAGGGGTGATGCTCCTGGTGGCCTTCATACCACAAAGTGTAATACTAGCCTCCTTCCACTTCAGGCAAACGATACAAAACCACCTCACGCTATATGTTGAAGGGCCATCGGGAGGAGCCTTTATTTTTAGCACGCGCCCTTCGGCTCCGTTTGACCACGAATAATCCTTGCCGTTAGGAGGGGCCACAAGATGCACAAAGTCTCCTTCCTGTCCGTACTGTGCCTCGATAGGGCTTTGCGCAATGGCGGGGGAAACGGTCAAAAGAGCCCACAGAAAGGCCCAAGGAACGATGTGTGAACAAGTTTTCATAGCTCTGGATTTCGGTGAATAATGAAGGCTTACTTTTCTTCAAGATTTCACCGGCGCCCTTATCCAGCTGTATCCTCTGTTCTCGCGATCGAAAAACTAACGGCAAACACCCCCTCTCACCCTTTCCCCTCCTTTTCTTAATTTTACCCCGCCATCTTCTTTGTAGGTAATGGCCCATAAAAACCGGCGGCTTGATGCGTCCTGTGAAACTGATCTTGTTGATTACCGCTTCCCTGGCGATGGCCGCCAAGGGCTCAGGCCAGATGTTGCACACCCCCATCGCTTTTGACCACCTGACAACCGAAGACGGCCTGTCGCATAGTACCGTGTATACCCTTCTGCAGGATCGTAACGGGCTGATCTGGATCGGCACCCGGTACGGGCTTAATCGCTATGACGGTTACGAATGCAAGGTATTCCTGCCTATCGAAGGCGACAGCACCTCCCTCAACGGGCCTACCGTGCTTTGCCTCACCGAAGACAGGGCCGGCAAGATCTGGATCGGGCACAGAGGCGCCGGCATCAGTATATGGGACGAGGAAGAGGGGCGCTTCGAACGGTTTCCCGCTACTGCCGATCCGGAAGTGGATTGGCAGCATGCCACCATCAGGCGCATTTATGAAGACAGCAGGGGCTGGCTGTGGATAGCCACTTCGGGCAGCGGCGCTTTTGTGTTTGACGAAAACCGGCGGAAGATCGGCCAGTTCTGTATGCAGTGCCAGCCCGCTTCCAATGCCCTGAGCGGCGATTTCGTATTCGATTTTCAGGAAGGCCGAAATGGGGAGATGTACATCGCCACCGACGGGCGGGGTATCAACATCTACGACCCCGTTTCCAAAACCATAATAAAGGCCAACAGCGACGACTCGCTGAACCTGAACAGCTACGAGAAATCCTTCTGCCTCGGCAAGGAGGGGAACCTGTGGATAGGCACGGCCGGGAGTGGATTGTATAAATACAGCCCGGAGAACCGGCAATTCGAACATTTTTTCAACAGCAACGACGGTACAGAGAACACGATATCCCACAACATCGTCACCAGCCTGGCCGTCGATTCAATGGGGTACCTCTGGATCGCTACCGATGGCGGGGGGCTGAATATCTACGGCCCTTCCGACGGGCATTTTCAGCATGTGGCAAGCTCGGCAAGCTTCCCGCAGGAACTCAACACCAACGCGCTGTACCACCTCATGTTCGACAATATCGGCAACCTGTGGGTGGGCACCTTCAACGGGGGGGTCAATATCCACAAAGCTTATTCGCCGCCTTTTCTCATCCACGAAAACCAGAATGACTACAGGAGGAAAGGGCTCAGGCCCGTGCTGGCGCTTAAAGAGGATGAAGCCGGCAAGATCTGGATCGGCACCGACGGCGGCGGCCTGTTCTACGCCGAGGCCAAAGGCAACAGCGTCGAATTGCAGGTGGCTACCGCCTCCGGCGCCAGGTTTCCCAAAAAGGTAGTTACCTGCCTTGAGCCCTCAGGCCAGTACGGGCTGTGGGTAGGCACCTATGCCGAAGGCCTTAGTTTTTTCAATACCCACAGCGGCGCTATCCGAAATTACCGAAACCAGCCTGGCAACCCCGCTTCGCTCTCTCACAACAACGTCTGGGATGTAGAGCTCGATAAAACAGGAGGCCTCTGGATCGCCACGCTGGGCGGCGGGCTCAATTACCTCCCGCCCGGGTCAGGAAAGTTTAAACGTTTCCAGCCGGAGCCTGGTAACCCTAACAGCATTTCCAGCGTCCAGATCGTCGACATCCTGCTCGACGAAGAACGGGGCTGCCTCTGGGCCGCCAGCGAAGATAACGGCCTCAACCGCCTCGACCTCGCTACGGGTGCGTTCACGCGATATAACGATACAGGCTCGCCTGCTACAACGCGCCTCAGCGGCAACAACCTCCAATGCCTTTTCCGTTCTCGGGACGGTAAGCTGTGGGTCGGTACGGAGTTCACAGGGCTGAACTGCCTCTCTCCGGATACAGGCGAGATCCTGTATTTCGACACCAGAAACGGACTGCCTTCCAATATGGTCATCAGCATAACCGAAGACGAACAAGCATATCTATGGATCAGCACACAAAAAGGCATCGTTCGGTTCGACCCCTCTTCCCAGGTTTTCATGGACATCGGCGCGGATGATAACCTCCGAAACAACCAATACAACCCCCGGGCCGCGCTGCGCCTGAAAAACGGTCGCCTGGCTTTCGGCGGTACCAACGGTTTCTCCATCCTGATCCCGGAAAAGATCAGGCCCAACCCGCACCCGCCTAAGGCCGTTTTCACGGGGCTAAAACTATCGGGGCAGCCGGTGCCCATCGGCGAATGGAACGGGCGTACGGTGCTCGATGGAAGCCTCAACAGCCCGGGCACTACCGTCCGGCTTTCCCACGCCGACCGTGGGATCGTATTCGAGTTCACAGGCACGGATTATACCAAACCGGAAAAGAATAAATATGCATACCAACTGGTAGGTTTTGACGAATCGTGGTACCTGGCAGAAACAGGGCAGCACCGGGCTGTTTATTCCAGCCTCAAGGGAGGCTCTTATCTTTTAAAGATCAAAGCTTCCAATAGTGATGACAGCTGGGGCGAAGTCCAGGTGCTTGCCATAGAGGTATCGCCGCCGTTCTGGGAAACCTGGTGGTTTTATCTCGCCTGTGCGCTGGCCGGCCTGGGTATAGCAGCCCTGGTCATCCGCTATTTCCTGGAACACCAGAAAGCGGCTTACCAGGAGAAGTCCTTCCGGGCCGAACAGGA
This sequence comes from Lewinellaceae bacterium, assembly GCA_020636255.1. Lineage (GTDB taxonomy): Bacteria > Bacteroidota > Bacteroidia > Chitinophagales > Saprospiraceae > JACJYE01. The sequence continues at coordinate 356,223 of JACJYE010000001.1, read as the reverse complement.
GATCCTGAGGTTGAAGAACGAGAACCTGGAAAAAGAGGTCGAAGCCAAACAGGCCAGGCTGAGCGCATCGGTCCTGCAAACCGCCCACAAAAACCAGTTCCTGGAAGGGCTCAAGGCGCAGATGCTGAAAGCCGGCCGCTCGGGCAACGAAGAGCAGGCCCCGGGCCTGCGCAGATTCATCAGGGCCATCGACAACGAGCTCAAACAGGAAGACTACTGGGAGCAATTCCAGTTGTCCTTCAACCAGATGCACCAGGACTTCGTTCATGAACTCCACCTTCGGCATCCCCATATCACCGGCAACGACAACCGCCTGTGCTGTTTCATACGCATGGGCTTTTCCAACGCGGAGATCGCCTCCATCCTCAATATTACCGTCAATGGCGTCGAGCAAAGTAAGTACCGGCTTAAGAAAAAAATGGGGCTGGAAAAGGAAGCTTCCCTCAACGAATACATCTGGAGCCTCTAAGCCGGCACATGCTGAATAGTTACCTTTTCCGCAAACTAAAAAAAAAGGGCCTGGCGAGCTTTTGTCAGGTGCTTTTTTTTCAGTTTCCCCGCACTATGTGCTTCTTTTGTAAGGCTGAGCCAATCTCTGAGATCGGAATAATGTTCCGGAAAATAATTTATTCCGAAATAAAAACCTATATCATCATTCTGTGCCAGGCTGGAAACTGGAATGGCCGCTAACTGTACCCGTATGCCAGCAAGGTGTCTCTTTGCCAGGGTTGTCAGGTTAAACTGGGTATAAACCCTACAAGATATCCAAGATCATGCCTGCGGATTTGATCAGGCACGATGGCCTGATCAATTCATTCTTTCACCATTGCAAAAAACCTTGTATTATGAAAAAATTACTTAGGGCTTCCTGGTTGATCCTCCTGTTGCCCACCTTCCTGACCGTCGTCTCTTCCTGTCATAAAGACGATGATGATGTGGAAGTGATTTCGGGCTTCTCCTATACCGTGGACCAGGACGATTTCAAAAAAGTACATTTTACGAACGCTTCCCAGAACTATTCGGACGTGGAATGGGATTTCGGCGATGGCTCTGCTGTCTCCAACGAAGAGAATCCGGTACATACCTACCCCGCTTTGGGTACTTATACCGTCAAGCTGACCGCTACCCACACCAACGGGAAAGACATGGACGTTTCGTCGCAGACGATAACCCTTACGGACCCGAATGCCGAATTGACGAAACTGGTCGGCGATGTTTCCAAGGCCTGGAAATTCCTGCGCACCGTCAATGATAATACCTGGCCGCTGGAAGTCGGCAAGCGCGTTACGCCGGTAGAAGTATGGTGGGGCCTCGGCAGAGGCAACCAGGACATCCTGAACCGCTCCTGCACCATGAACGATAAATTCATCTTTTACCGGAACGGCGATTATCAGTATGATTCCGACGGCGACTTCTGGGCTGAAGGCGGTGTCTTTGAACCTGCAAACGACTGTTTCGAAACCACTGCCGACAACCTGAAAGGCCCTGGTGGGATCGACCTTAGCGCTTTTGGCGACGCCACCAACAAATTCTCCATATCGGGCACCAAACTGACCGTTAAAGGTTATGGCGCCTTCGTCGGCCTGCCCAAGATCGGCACTGACGCTGAAGTCAGCACGCCTCAGGATTCCGTAACGTTCAGCATTGTCAAACTGTACGACGGCGCCGTGGACACGCTCATCCTGCAAACGAGCTACACGACCGGCGACGGGCAGCCTGCTTACTGGAAAATAACGCTGGTGCACTACGACGACCCCAACGACGAACCCCCGGTCGCCGGCTTTTCTGCAGATGTCGCCGGTTCAACCGCCACCTTTACCAATAAATCCTACGATGCTACCAGCTATAACTGGGACTTCGGCGACGGCTCAACCTCTTCCGCAGAGAACCCAAGCCACACCTATACCCAGGCCGGCGTGTTCACCGTGGTACTGACGGCTACAAAAGGGAATGCTACCGCCACCGCCTCCACAGAAGTGACCATCTCGGCCACGATGTCGGAATCTGACCTGGTCGGCGCCGCCTGGCGGGTACGCAATGCGGAAAACTCCATCTTCGTAGGCCCGGGCCTCGGCGACAACTCATGGTGGGGCGTACCGGCCAACTTCCTCGACGGCTCTTCTACCGGTGGCGACGACTGGTCGTGCATCACGAATGATGAGTTCATTTTCGCTGCCAATGGCACATACGAATACAAGACCAACGGCGACGCACGCAACGACGGCTATATGGGTAGCCCCAACGGGTGCTGGTCGGACGCTGAAGTGGCTGCCAGCGGCAACGGCGCTGCTTTTGGCTCCGGTGTACACGGCTGGACATTCACGCCGGCATCGTCGTCGCCTTCCGGCAGGCCGATCATCACGGTAACGAATGGAGCCTCGGGCGCTGCTTTCCTCGGCTTCTATAAAGGATATTATGGTGGAGAAAACTCCGACGGCGCCAACCCGCCCAACGGTGGCATGTCTTCCAACCAGTACGAAGTTATGAGCTACGTGAACGACGGCACGACGGAAACCCTGACCATCTCGGTTGACATTTCCGGCGGCCACGACGGTTCATCAGCCTGGACAACGGTCCTGGTGCGCTAACCGCCAACGCCACAGCAAGCGCGGCCCATTCAAGGCGGTTTGCTGCACGGCAGTACAGGGATGGCCTCTAATATTTTACGGCACAAAGCCGCACGAAGGCCCACAAAGGCCTTGGTGTAGCTTTGTGCCTTCCTTCATGCTATTTTGTGACACTTTTCTCCGGCCCTCCCCAGGGGTATATCCATTTTACACTCTTCACCAATACGTATAATCAAATGGCTAGGCTTATTACTTTTATTTTCAGTTTTCTGGTGGCCATTGCCGGCTCAGCGCAGGTCACCGGAAAAGTGACGGATGCTTCCGGGGAGCCTTTGGTTGGAGCAACCGTTTCCCTGAAGGGGACTACCCAGGGCACTATAACGGACCTTGACGGCACTTATGACATAGCTGTAAAGGAGGGCGTCCTCCTCTTTTCCTATACTGGCTACGAACCCCAGGAAATAGCTATAGACGGCAGAAATACGATCGACGTGGTGCTGCAAACCGCCAGCTACCTGCTGGATGATATCGTCGTTATCGGTTACGGCACGCAAAAGAAGGAAGACCTCACCACGGCCGTGGTCGTCATCGACTCGAAATCTATTAAGAACCGGCCCATGGTTTCTGCCGCCGAGGCGCTGCAGGGCAAAGCAGCAGGGGTGCAGGTAGTGCAGCCTTCCGGCAAACCGGGCGCTGATATCGCCGTGCGGGTGCGGGGCGCCACCTCCGTGCTGGCCGGCAACGAACCCCTGTACGTTGTCGACGGCGTGCCCACCACCGATATCCGGGGCCTCAACCCTTCCGATATCGCATCCATGACCGTGCTGAAAGATGCTTCTTCAGCCGCCATCTACGGTGCTCGCGCAGCCAATGGCGTAGTCATCATTACTACCAAACGCGGCGAGGCCAATACGTCTACCATTTCTTTCAACGCTTACGCAGGTTTCTCCGGCCTTCGCAAAACGATCGAGACCCTGAGCACCAAACAGTACAGGAACCTGATCGACGAGATCATCCCCGGCGCTCTCGACCCGGCGGCCACCGGGTATACCAACTGGAGCGATGAGGTCTTTGGCTACGGCAATATCCAAAACTACCAACTGGCCTTTTCCGGCGGCACCGCCAAATCGCGCTATCTTTTGTCAGCCAACTTCCTCAACCAGGCAGGTATCGTGGAGCCGGCTCGTTTCAACCGGTATTCGATACGGCTGAACCTGGACAACCAGGCGACGGACTGGCTGAAAACAGGCGCCAGCATGAACGTGCTGCGATCCAGCACCAAAGATACGCCCGATAATGCCAGCAGCGGCCGGGGCGGCGTCATCATGAGTGCGCTGAATACCCCGCCTTTCCTCAACATCTATAAAAAAGACGGCAGCGGGCAGTTCGACCCCAACCCCTTCCAACCATCGTGGGAAAACCCCATCGCCTATATGTTCGGCCCCGACCAGGAGGCTATCGACACCCGCCTCTTTGGCAACTTCAACGCCGAAGCTACTCTGTTTAAGGGCTTCGCTCTGAAAACCAACCTGGGCGCCGATATAAACGCCCACCAGTGGTCTTACTATCTCGACCCCTTCCGCACGAACTACGGCCGCAACCAGAACGGCAGCGGGCAGGCCGATAAATCCAATACCACCATCTGGCTGTGGGAAAACACTGCCAGCTATTCGGCCGCTTTCGGCGACAACAAAATATCGCTCCTGGCCGGTAGCAGTATTCAAAAATCGTACTGGAGTGATTCCTATATCTCCGGCAACGACTTCCCTGCCGATGTTTCGGTAACGACCCTGAATGCGGCGAACAGCATCTACGCCAGCACCGATGTGCAGGAATGGTCGCTGGCCTCTTTCTTCGGCCGTTTCACCTATGATTACAAGAGCAAATACCTGCTGTCGGCCTCCGTCAGGCGCGACGGTTCCTCCAAACTGGCGCACCACTGGGGGACGATGCCCTCTTTCTCGCTGGGCTGGCGCATCTCAGCAGAGCCGTTTATGGAGAGCCTCGACGCCATTTACGACCTGAAACTCCGCCTCGGATGGGGTAAGAACGGCAACCAGGAAGGCATTTCCAATTACGCCCGCTACGGGCTCATATCCTACTACCGCCGCGCAGCTACCAACCCGCTTTCCGGGCCTGCTGCGGTACAGGTGACCTATGGCAACCCCGACCTGCGCTGGGAGACGACGGCACAGTCCAATATAGGCCTCGACCTCTCCCTTTGGGAAGGCCGGCTGAATTTCATCGCCGACGCCTATTACAAGAAAACCGACGATGTACTGCTCAACGTCCAGCTTTCCAACTCTCTGCCCATCACGTCGATCCAAACCAATGCCGGGACGATCGAGAACAAAGGCCTCGAATTCAACATCTCGACGGTGAACACCACCGGCGGCCTGCGCTGGAACACCGATTTCAACATTTCTTTCAATAAGAACAAGGTCCTCGAACTGCAGTACACCGATGTGTACTACTTCGGAAGGGTATACAGCAACAACCAGGATGTGGCCATCGTGCGCGAAGGCCTTCCGCTGGGCGTGTTCTACGGTTATGTTTCCGAAGGCGTCGACCCCGAAACGGGCGACCTCATCTACAAGGACGTGAACGAGAACGGCATTTTCGACCCAGGCGACCGCACCATTATCGGCGACGCCAACCCGGACTTCACCTATGGCATGGCCAATTCGTTTTCGTGGAAAAACTTCACCCTCGACATATTCTTCCAGGGCAGCCAGGGCAACGATATTTTCAACGCCACCCGCATCGACCTGGAAGGCATGTTCGACAGCAAAAACCAGTCGGCCGTCGTACTGCGCCGCTGGTCCCCCGATAACCGGGATACGGATATTCCCCGGGCAATCGGTGGCGGCAACGTAGATAACGTGCGCAACTCCACCCGATTTGTGGAAGACGGGTCATACCTGCGCCTGAAGTCGGTGACCCTTTCCTACGATATCAACCCCAAAGTGTTGGAACGGCTGAGCATCCGGCGCCTCTCGGTTTACGTGACCGGGCAGAACCTGCTAACTTTAACCAACTATAGCGGTTTCGACCCCGAGGTGAACGCCTTCGGAAGAAGCGCAACAGAGCTGGGCATCGACTACGGCACTTATCCGCAATCCCGGACGCTCATCGCCGGGTTTAACCTTGAATTCTAAAATCAGGAAAAATGAAACCACACATAATTCTCCTTTCCTTTATCTCCATGCTGGCGGTTTTCTCCTGCGAGGATTTTCTGGAGCTGGAGCCCGTCTCTCAGAGCATTGCCGTGGGCAATACCAATGCCGACTCTGTTTACTTCAAATCCGCCAGCGAGGTGGAAGCAGCGCTGGCCGGCGCGTACTCCGATTTCAAGAACGAGTACTACCAGCTTGACTACTATGTCAATGGCGATGCCCAGGCCGACGATGCCTATGCCGGCGGGGACAACCCCGACAACTTCCAGATCGACGATTACAAGCTGGACGCTACCAACAGGAACGTCAGCCGCGACTGGGCGTACCTCTATTCGACCGTCGGCAAAACGAACACTATCCTCAACAACATTGACGCGCTAACCGACCCGGGCCTCAGCGATACGCGCCGGGAGGAGATCATCGGCGAGGCCGCCTTCATCAGGGCCTTCATGTACTTCCAGTTGGTGCAGCTTTGGGGTGATGTGCCGCTGCAATTGCAGGAGGTAAAAAGCATCAGCGCTGACAAGCTGGATGAGATCTACTCTATCATTTTCCCTGCCCGGACGCCGGAAGACGAGGTCTATGCCCAGATCATCGCCGACCTCGAAACCGCGTTGCCACGGGTGCGCACTACTGCAGAACACAAGGGGTACGTTACCACGGGCGCGGTAAATGCCATGTTGGCCAAAGTATACGCCACGCAAGAGCCTCACGACTGGACGAAAGTCCGCCAATACTGCGATGCGGTCATTGCCGGGGGGTATTCGCTGCTGCCCGATTACAATCAGCTTTGGGATAATGCCAACGAGAACAGTGCCGAGTCCATTTTCGAGATCAATTACAACGGCGGTTCTTCCGACGGTAACTGGGGTACAAAGATATTCCGCGGGCTCGACTGGAAAAAGTTTAACCTGCCGTCGAACGACCTCGTAGCCGCTTTCGATGCGGAGAACGACCAGATCAGGAAAAATGCTTCTATCATTTTCCTCGACGTCAGCGGCAAGTGGTCGGACCCGCATTGGCCTCAAACGCAGTACCCCTTCATCAACAAGTGGCACAATTTCCAGGAGGGCAGCGACCAGAACTACATCTTCATCCGCCTGGCAGACATCCTTCTGCTGAAGGCAGAGGCGCTCAATGAACTCGGCAGCCAGTCGGAAGCTGCCGCCCTGGTCGACCAGATCAGGGGGCGGGTGAACCTGCCGGGAACGACGGCCAGCACACAGGCAGAATTGCGCCTGGCCATCGAAAAAGAACGCCGGCTGGAACTCGCTTTCGAAGGCCACCGCTGGTTCGACCTCAAGCGCACCGGCCGGGCCATAGAAGTGATGAATAACGCCAAGGGCGTCAATGGCGAAAACCTGGGCTACAACCTGACGCCTGAACACCTGCTCTGGCCTATTCCTCAGGCCGAACTGGACAAGAACTCGAAACTGACACAAAACCCGGGGTATTAACACCGGCTCTTTATGAATACGGCTATCATGTATAATTTACTGTTCCTGCTACTTGCTTTCGGCTTTTTCGGCTGCAGCAAACCCAAGGTCGTTGACGAACCGATCACACCGGTTCAGGACCTGCCTGTCGATGTCTGGACCACTTCGGGCAACGGGCTAAACCTGTTCTATAAAAAAAATATCGCCTTCGCCGATGACGAAGACAGCCGCTTTCAAAGCATACTGATCGATACCGCCCAGCAGTTCCAGACGTTGGAGGGCTTCGGTTATACGCTTACGGGCGGCAGCGCTATGCTCCTGCACCAGATGGGGGCCGCCGGGCGGGCGGCCCTGCTCCGGGAATTCTTTGGGGCTCCCGACAGCGGCATCGCGGTGAGTTATCTGCGCATCAGCATCGGCGCTTCAGACCTCGACGCCGAGGTGTTCAGCTATGATGATCTGCCGGCAGGGCAAACCGACTTCAACCTGCAGCATTTCAACCTGTCGAAAGACACACTTCATCTCATTCCCATTCTAAAGGAGATCCTGGCCATCAACCCGGATATCAGGATCATGGGCTCTCCTTGGAGCCCGCCGGTTTGGATGAAAAACAACGGCAGCAGCATCGGCGGCAACCTGAAGCCTGAATACTACAGCGTATATGCCCAGTACTTCGTGAAGTACATCCAGGCGATGAAGCAACAGGGGATAACCATCGATGCCATAACGCCGCAGAATGAGCCCCAGCATGGAGGCAACAACCCCAGCATGGTGATGTCGGCGGCGCAGCAGGCCGATTTTATCAAAAACCACCTCGGCCCTGCCTTCCAGGATGCCGGCCTGTCGGCAAAGATCATCATCTGGGACCACAACTGCGATAACCCGGGATATCCCATCGAGATCCTGAACGACCCGGCAGCGAAACCCTACGTCCACGGCTCGGCCTTCCACCTCTATGCCGGTGACGTCAGCGCGCTGTCTGCCGTCCATGACGCCCACCCCGACAAGGCGCTCTATTTTACGGAGCAATGGACCGGATCGGAGGGGACGTTCGAGGGCGACCTGTACTGGCACATGAAAAACGTCATCATCGGCACGATGCGCAACTGGAGCCGGGTGTCGCTCGAATGGAACCTGGCCAATGGCCCGAATTACGAGCCGCATACCCCCGGCGGGTGTACGCAATGCAAGGGCGCCGTAACCATCGATGGGGAGAAGGCGACGAAAAACGTCAGCTATTACATCATCGGGCAGGCTTCGAAATTTGTACCCCCAGGTTCGATCCGCCTGGGCAGCAACATCCTCGGGCAACTGCCTAACGTTGCTTTCCGCAGGCCCGACGGCAAAACCGTGCTGATCATATTGAACGAAACCTCAGGCATCCAATCGTTCAACATCGGCGCCGGCGGCAAGTGGATCACGGCATCGCTTGCTGCAGGCACAGTGGGTACTTTCGTTTGGTAAACAGGCCCCGGCCCTGTTGATGCTGTGGATGCGTAGGATTGTTGATCTTCCATCCCTGCCAGCCACAGCATCAACAGGTAGTATCCCTTGTAGAATATACAGCTTCAAGCCTCGCCTTTCCGGGCTCTTCCCATTGCACCATCACCTTCTTTAGCCCCTGATCCGCATGACTTTTGTTTGCGGTTAACTCCCTGGCACCTCCCTGGCTGTAGCCTATCGTTGTTGATACGCGCTCCCATAACCTCCTCGTTTATAGCAGGTATAAATGGGAACCGGGATGCCGGGCTTATCCCCTTTCCTGCCAATCATCTCCGTTACAGCATCCGAAAGGCCAATGAGCGCGGCATGTATTTTTTCTTAAATGGCCATAATTTTTTCATTCCAGAGTTCTTTTTTAACTAAAATTTATATATTTGAACCTGGCAAGTATTCGGATTTATATTTTGAAACTAATCATTACTTTGATATAAATTCCGGCAGTATTTGCCAATTTCGTTTTCCAGCCCCGGCAAGCACTTTTGCACACTAAGAAAAACGGCGGGCCCCCGCCATTTTCAGGTTTCAACAAACTTACAATTCTACTAAAGCGTCCCCGACAGAAAAGAGATATGGCTATCCCCTGTGGATAGGCGCTGAGGGCATTTGCCTTACCAAATAAGTTCAGATTGTTCACTTATGAAAAAAACTCACGCATGAAAACGTTTTGGACACTCCTGTTGAGCTGTTTTTGCTTGCTGAGCTTCGCTCAGGGCACCCAACGGCCGATCACGCCACTTGACATGGTACGCTCTTACGAAGCGCGCAATGCCTCTTTTGTACCGATCGCCCCTTTCTCCGTCGCCCCGCAGATGAGGAACCGGGTTACCGAACTGGACGAAAGTGTGATAGACTACGATGTACTGAATGTCGATTTTCAGGCCCTGAACCGCTTTTCCGATAACGCGCCCGATGCTATTACACTAACGATCCCCGCTGCAACGAGAAACAGGATGCTTGAGCTCGAATTGGTGAAGGTAGATATATTTACGCCCGATTTTGAAGTGACGCTGGCTTCCGACAATATGCCGGCCGACGTACCGATGGGCGCCCATTACCGGGGTATTGTTCGGGGCGATCAACATTCGGTCGTTGCCATCAGCATTTATGAAGGTGAAGTGATGGGCCTCATCGCTTCCGGCGAAGGCAACCTCGTGTTGGGCCGCCTGCAGGGCTCCGGCTGGAGAGGCGAACACATCATCTATAATGATAAAAATGTCATCCACGATACGCCCTTCGAATGTGGTACGCCTGACGACGGCATCGGGTACAAACGCAAAGACCTCGAATTCCAGGCCGACACGCGCAGCACGGGTGATTGCATACGCCTGTATATCGAGGTAGATAACGATATCTACAACAACAAAGGCGGTGTGACGGGCGCTACCAACTACGTCACCGGCCTGATGAACGAAGTGATCGCCCTCTACGCCAACGAGAGCATCAATGCCGTGGTTTCCCAGATTGTCGTCTGGAACGTCACCAGCCCCTATTCCAGCAGCACCAGCGACGGCATGCTCAGCGACTTCCAGGCAGCTACCGGCAGCTTCAACGGCGACCTGGCACAGCTGATGTCCTATCAGGCAAGCGGCGGTATCGCCGCCGGCTTTGCCGGCATTTGCGCCTCCAACCCCGACAACAGCAAGAGCTTCTCCAGCATCGACGCTTCTTATTCCTCTGTCCCCACTTACTCCTGGTCGGTAATGGTCGTGACGCACGAATTCGGCCACCTGTGGGGCTCCCGGCATACCCACGCCTGTGTGTGGAACGGAAATAATACGGCTATCGACGGCTGCGCAGGTAGCACAGAGGGCAGCTGTTCTCTGCCGGGTTATCCGTCGCAGGGCGGCACAATCATGTCCTATTGCCACCTGCAAAGCGTTGGCATCAACTTCAATGAAGGCTTTGGCCCCCAACCCGGCAACGTTATCCGCAACAGTGTGGCCAACGCTTCCTGCACCTCGGCCTGCGGCCCGCCTTCCTGCTCGGACGGCATCCAGAACGGCAACGAGACCGGCGTCGACTGCGGCGGCCCCGATTGCCCGGCATGCCCCACCTGTAACGACGGCATCCAGAATGGCGATGAGACCGGCGTTGACTGTGGCGGCTCCAGCTGCGCTCCCTGCCCCTGCACCGGCCAGAACGTAACCCTCACGATCGTGCTGGACAACTATCCCGAAGAGACATCCTGGACGATCACCTCCGGCAGCCTGGCCTATGCCTCCGGTGGCACCTACGGCTCTCAGCCCGATGGGTCGACTGTCGTGGAAACGATTTGCCTCAATGACGGCTGCTACGATTTCAACATCTACGATGCTTATGGCGACGGCATCTGCTGCGCCTACGGCCAGGGCTCCTATACCCTCACCGATGCCCTCGGCAACGTACTGGCTTCGGGGGGCAACTTCGGTTCTTCGGAATCCACGAACTTCTGCCTGTCGAGCGGCGGCGGCGACACGACGCCTCCTAGTGCGCCAACCAGCCTGTCGGCTTCCAATACGACGACGACTACGACGGACCTCTCCTGGAACGCATCCTCTGATAATGTGGGCGTAGCAGGCTATTATGTCTATGTCGGCGGCTCCAATATCGGCTCTGTAACCGGCACGGGGGCTACTATCACCGGCCTGACGCCCAGCACTACCTATTCTATGTACGTCACGGCATTCGACGATGCCGGTAATGAATCTTCCGCCAGCAATACGGTTGTCGTCACCACGCTCTCCGAAGGCGGCGGCGGGTGTACGGCCGGTGTTCAGTCTTCCGATTCTTTCGAGTCGGGCTGGGAAGGCTGGTCTGATGGCGGCAGCGACTGCCGGCGCTACAGCGGTTCCCGCTCCTGGGATGGTAGCTATTCCATCGAGATCAGGGATAACTCGGGTACGGCCTCGTCGACAACTTCCAGCGTGTACGACCTGAGCGAATTCAGCTCCGTTGACGTGGAATTCTACTTCTACGCTTACAGCATGGAAAACGGGGAGGATTTCTGGGTGCGCTATAACGACGGCTCCGGCTGGACAACCGTGGCTTCCTATGCGCGGGGCAGCAGCTTTAACAACAACACCTTCTACGTAGCCACCGTAACGCTGAACGCCGGAAGCGTCAACCTGACTTCCAACGCCCAGTTCCGCTTCCAGTGCGACGCCAGCGCCAACAACGACCTGGTATACATCGACCTGGTGACCATCACCGGCAACTGTTCCGGCCTGCCGGAGATCGGCGGCCCGACGCAGACGATACGCGAGCTGAAAACGCCGCCGGCCTTCCTAAGCCTGGGGACGGCAGCCAAATTCAATATCGAAGATGTTAAGTTATATCCCAACCCGGCCCAGGATGTGCTGAACCTGGATATCCCGGCAGCGATGAACATCCGCGCTATGCACATCTTCGCCGCCAACGGCGCCGAGCTGAAACAGGCCCACCCGGTGGACAATTTCGAATCCATTGACATCTCGGGCCTGCAACCCGGCATTTACTTCCTCTCTATCCTGACGGAGGAAGGCGTGGTCAACAAGAAGTTTATTAAGCAATAAGCTTTGGCCCAGGTATAAAAAAAGGGGGTGAAGCAGCTGCTTCACCCCCTTTTTTTATCTTCAGCTCAACCCTAGAACAGGCTCTCGATCACCTGTTCTTCCGTGACGCCCTCGGCTTCCGCTTTGTAGTTGCGCACCACGCGGTGGCGCAGCACGTACTTGGCGATGGCCTGCACGTCTTCTATATCGGGCGAGTATTTTCCGTGGATGGCGGCGTGGCATTTGGCGCCCAGCACCATATACTGCGAGGCCCTCGGGCCGGCGCCCCAGGAGATGTAGTTGTTCACCTTTTCGGTAGCGCGCTGGGTCTGCGGCCGCGTTTTGGTGGCCAGCGATACGGCGTATTCCAGCACGTTGTCGGCAATGGGCACCTTGCGGATCAGCTGCTGGAAGGCCTTGATCTGGTCGCCGTTCAGCACGTGTTTGAGGTCGTAATCCTGTATCGCCGTCGTACCTTTCACCACCTCGATCTCCTCCTCATAGGACGGATAGTCGAGGGGGATGTTGAACATGAAGCGGTCGAGCTGTGCTTCCGGCAGCGGGTAGGTACCCTCCTGTTCGATGGGGTTCTGGGTGGCCAGTACGAAAAAAGGCGATGGCAGCGTATGGCGTACGCCGCTCACCGTTACCGAGCGCTCCTGCATAGCTTCCAGCAGTGCGGCCTGGGTTTTGGGCGGCGTCCGGTTGATCTCGTCGGCCAGTACGATATTGGCGAACAGCGGGCCTCGGTTGAACTTGAAATGGCGGTCTTCGCCGAGAATTTCCGAGCCGGTAATATCGGAGGGCATCAGGTCGGGCGTAAACTGGATGCGCTTGAAGTCCAGGTCCAGCACTTCGGCAATGGTACTGACGAGCAGGGTCTTTGCCAGGCCCGGCACGCCGACCAACAGGCTGTGGCCATTGCTGAAAAGGGAGATGATGACCGCTTTGACCACCCCTTCCTGCCCGATGATGACCTTGCCAATTTCTTTGCGAAGAAGATTATAGGATTCCGCCAGCGCGTCAACCGCCTCGACATCCGATTTAAATTCCACTGTCTGATTTGCCATGGGTAAGTTTTCGTTTTACGGCGGCCCCCGCCGGGTGTATTCCTTCAGTTGAAAACGCGGCAAAGATAAGCTTTGTTGCCGGTTTTTTCAGGCTTTGGCGCAGGCTAATAACATTTCCATAACATGTCAGACAGTTCATAGTTGTGTTTCTCGTAGGAAAAATGCCACCATTCGGTGCGGATGGGGTGGAAACCCTGTTTCATCAGGGTTTCGCGCAGCAAGCTCCGGCGTGCCAGCACCGTGTCGGGCAGCCCGGTATAGGAAGGGTGTGCCTCGGGGCCGAAGAAGTCGTAGGGCGTGCCCATATCCAGTTCCCGGCCAGAGGTTTCTACCAGGGTCAGGTCGACGGCGGCGCCGCGGTTGTGCATAGAGCCTTTGCGTGGGTCGGACACATAACGCGGGTCGGGCGCCTTTTCCCATAGCTTCCACTGGATGGGGCGCGGGCGGTAGCAGTCCAGCATTTTCAGGCCCAGCCCCTGCTGCCGTAGCTCGTGCTGGGCGGCTACCACGGCTTTCGCCACTTCCGGGCGCAGGAAACAGCGCCCGCATTCGTACATCTGCTCCTGCACGAAGTTATCGGTGGTGGCGTATTTCATGTCGATGAGGATGGTGGAGTCGAGCAGGGCGATGTCCGCCCATTGCGTGGTGTCGTAATCCAGGCGGCTTAGAGGGGGCGGTTCAGGCTCGGGGGCCAAAGGGGCCGAATCGGTAACTAAACTGTCTGTAGCCCCGGCCGGCAGGCTGTCCGGCGGCGCGGTGCTTTCCTGCCCGGATTGGGGCCGGTTGCAGGCAAACAGCAGGAAACCAAAAAGGAGGACAAGAGCCGTCTTCATTGCATTTTTTGCAGGAAAATAGCAAATCCGGGGCTAACCCACAGGGCAATCGCATTTAAAATAGTTTTTTTCATCTTCCCAAACCCCAGAGGGAAGCAAGCGCTCTCCGGAATGCTGTAGATCATATATGCCACCCCATCGCCAGGCAGCGAAACATGATTTGGCGCTATTTTTCAATTCCATACTTTTGAGACAGCCTCCGGGTAAAAAAGGTATCAAAGCCGTTCGCGAGGGACTGTTCAAAGTTTATTTCATCAGTCGCTTCGCTCGTTTCAGGTTTCAGGGTTTCAAGTTGGCCTGGATATCAAAGGATTGCGACTGTGGCGACACACTTGATTGAACTATCCCCGAACGATGTTTCTATAGATCTTTGAGCCGCGGCACTGCTGGGCCGTTGCCGGGCATCTGGGCAGTCCAAGGCCGCCTGTTCTCCGACAGGGCCAGGCCCGGAGGGCCGGTGATGTAAAGAAGCATTGAACATGCAGATGCAGGCCTACTCCGTCAGCCTAAGGACGGCCAATTACGTCGTCCGGAGGCAGGTGCTGCGCAGGCGGCGGCTTTTTTTGGTTCATTTTTTGGCCGCCCAAAAAATGAACGAAGGAGATCGGGCAAAATCCAAGAGGCCCGATGATTAGTAAAGCATATAACCAAATGCGATTGCCCTGGGTTAACCCAGAGGTTGTCTCAGAAGTAAGCTTTGAGGTTTTTCCGGCAAATATTGAACCGCGAGACGCAAAGTAGGTTCCCGCTAAGGGCGCTAAGGTATTTTACCACACTTGGCGTACTCATATGTTTGCAGTAAAAGAACCGCAGAGACGCAGAGGTTTTTCGCGGGAAGAGCTCCTGCTATACGCCCTGCTTAGCGCCTTTCTCTGCGTCTTTGCGGTTAATTATTCAGCAGGCTTTCCTTGTGCAGGCTTTTTTGAGACAGCACGCCCGGGCTACTCCCCGGATCGTCAAAACTTCACCGTCTTCACCACATGCTCCAGCTGCATCATAAAGTCCCGTTTGTCCTCGCCAGGGGCGTGCAGGAAGCCGTCGATGAAGAGCAGCTCGCTGGTATTGGGATTCAGGATGAGGTAGCTGACGAAAGCGCCGCCCATGTAGTCGTTGACGATCTCCCAGATGCCACGGGCATCGATGGCGTAGTAACCGTTGATCTTCGTAGGGCTGGACAACACCGGCAGGTCGATGGCGTTCACCTGCATATAGGTGTCGGGCAGGGTGGAGGAAATATAGTGCCGCCCGATGGAGTCGCGCAGGGCCAGCAGGTATTCCTTCGTCAGTTGCGCCTGGTCCGTGTACTTGACCTTTTTCATCATGATGTTGCTGCTGATCACGTCGGTTTCCTTGCGGATCCAGATGATATTGCCGTCGTTGATGGCCAGGAAATAATCGCTGGGCACTTTCAGGTTGACGCCCATAGAGGTGCGGATCTGTTCTTCCAGCTTTTTGTTCTCGCCACCCAGGTAAACGTAGGCGCCCAGCTTTTTGGAATCGAACTCATGCACCCGTTTTTTCACAGCGGGGAAATTCTCCTTGAGGTTGGCCGACAGCTCGTCGAAGGAGTTGGCGAACTGGTATATGACGAGCTGCCCCTTGGCCCATTTGTCCCGCCCGATGATGCTGTTGAAGGCCGTGTCTTCGCGGGCGCGGCGCGCCTTTTCCTCACCGATATCCCTGATGATCATTTTGGTGGTGGGGGAATTGGCGTCGCTGAGGTTGCCAACAAACATATAAGTGCGCAGCTCCTTGCGCAGGCGCTCCGCTTCCAGCTCTTCGGGTGTGAACTGGCGCAGGTCGAAGATGGGCTCCGGCTGCGGCAGCAGCGGGTAGGCCGACGAATAGTAGTAGCGGATGGTGTCGCCCAACGGGCCGTCCCACAGGTCAGTATCCATGATGACGACGATCTCGTTGAGGTTGCCGAATGCAGTGGGCACCGCCCGCAGGCCCCGCTGGGCCTCTTCGGTACAACTGCTCAGGAACAGGCTGGCGATGAACAGGAAAAATACAGTTATCGACGGAAAATGCTTTTTCATGAAACGTGTTGATTTTTAAAAAACAGGCCGGCGGTAATGCCTGGCTCTTACCCTAAAACAGATGCAGAAGGAGATCGTTTTGGCGTAAATTTACGGCACAAAGAACAATCCCAACAAAAAAAGCCGGCAGCATCAGCGATGCTACCGGCTTTTTCTACAGAATGATGCCTTCGAGCTATGCTATTTTCCCTCTGCAACTATCCACGATCTCGCGCAGCTGGCCGGGGTGCTGGCTGCCAAGGAACAATTGTCGGCCGTCTTTCAAAGAGAGCAACAGGCCGCGGCGCCCGCTCACGGTGAAACTCCGCTCCCAGGTGCCTACGCGCACCGACCAGCCGCTCAGCTCGGCCGCCGCCGGTGTATCGAGCACCTCGCAGCTGTCTACTTCCTCCCAGCGCACTTCGTGCTTGCGGTAATGCCAGGGATAGAACTGGTAGCGGATCTTTTTGTCATCGATCTTGAGGACGAGCCGGATGCTGATCAGGTAAGCCAGCGACCCACCGATAAATAACACGATCAGCACGTATTGCAGGGCCAGCAGCGACTGGTTGTAAGTGCTTTCACCGTTCAGCTTGAAAAAATGATAGGTCGTTCCGGCCAGTAAAAAGAGGAGCAGGGCAATGATCTCCCATCTGCGGAATCGTTGTACTTCCTTGTAGCAGGTTTTGTTCATGGCAATTGCTTTACATTAATTTTACGCAAAGTTAACATTGAGTTAACATAGGTGCAACAAATTGGGGCCAGGAAAAGTTCCCATTGGAAATTTTGCGATCTTGCCGCCCTTTATTAGTGTTAAAACCAAAACTGAAACCGCCCTGACCATGGAAAAGCACACCCTTAAGGAAGAAGCCCTGTATTATCACGCCAAAGGCCGCCCCGGCAAAATAGAGGTTATCCCTACCAAAGAGACCGCCAACCAGCGGGACCTGTCGCTGGCCTACTCGCCGGGTGTCGCCGAGCCCTGCCTCGCCATTGAGAAAGACATCAACGACGTTTACAAATACACCGCCAAAGGCAACCTGGTGGCTGTTATCAGCAACGGCACCGCCGTATTGGGCCTGGGCGATATTGGCCCCGAGGCCGGAAAGCCGGTCATGGAAGGCAAAGGCCTGCTGTTCAAGATCTACGCCGACATCGATTGCTTCGACCTGGAGCTCAATACCAAAAATGTGGACGAGTTCATCCGCACGGTGAAGATACTGGAGCCTACCTTCGGCGGCATCAACCTGGAAGACATCTCCGCGCCCGAGTGTTTTGAGATCGAAGAACGCCTGAAAAAGGAGCTGAATATCCCGGTGATGCACGACGACCAGCACGGCACGGCCATCATCAGCGGCGCTGCTCTGCTCAACGCCCTGGAACTGGTCAATAAAGATATTGCCAAGGCTAAGATCGTGGTCAACGGCGCCGGGGCCTCGGCCATCTCCTGTACCCGGATCTATGTGTCGCTGGGCGCCCGGAAGGAGAATATCTATATGTACGACAGTAAGGGCCTCATCCATCCCGATAGGGACAACCTGGACGGGAAAAAGCCGGAATTCGTCAACGGCTCGGCCCCTGCCGATACTTCGCTGGCGGATATACTCGCTGGCGCCGACGTCTTCATCGGCCTGTCGAAAGGCAATGTGCTGAGCCAGGATATGGTCAAGGCTATGGCCGGCGACTGCATCATATTCGCTATGGCCAACCCCACACCGGAGATCGGTTACATCGAAGCCAAGGACGCCCGCCCTGACTGTATCATGGCCACGGGCCGGTCCGACTTCCCCAATCAGGTCAACAACGTACTGGGCTTCCCCTTCATCTTCCGGGGCGCTCTCGACGTGCGGGCTACGGAGATCAACGAAGCGATGAAGCTGGCGGCGGTAAACGCCCTGGCTGAGCTGGCGAAGAAACCCGTGCCGGATATCGTCAATATGGCCTATAACAACGCCAACCTGAAGTTCGGGCGAGACTATATCATCCCCAAGCCGGTCGACCCCAGGCTGATCACCACCGTGGCTCCGGCAGTAGCGCGGGCCGCCATGGAAACCGGCGTCGCTCAGCAGCCGATCACCGACTGGAGCGCCTACGAACTGGAGCTGGCCAAACGTGTAGGCAATGACAATACCATCTCCCGGATCATTGAGACCAAGGCCAAGCAGGACCCCAAACGGGTGGTCTTCGCCGATGCCGAAAACCTCTCCGTGCTCAAGGCCGCTCAGGTCGTCCTGGAAGAGAAGATCGCCTATCCTATCCTGCTGGGCAAACGCGAAAAGATCGAAGCGCTGATCCGCGAATACGACATATCGCTGCCCGGCGTCCGTATCATCAACCCGCAGTCGCCGCAAAACGAAGCGGAAGAGCGGGTACAGAATCAATACTGCCAGCGCTTCTACGAAAAGCGCAAGCGTAAGGGGGTGACCCCACAGGAAGCCGGCGACCTTATGCGCAGCCGCAGCTACTACGGCGTTATGATGGTGGAAGCCGGCGATGCGGACGCCATGATCGGCGGGCTGACGAAAAAATACCCCTATACCGTCAGGCCCTCCCTGCAGATCATCGGGCCGCGGGAAGGCGTGAAAAAGGTGGCCGGCATGCACATCCTCATCACCAGAGAAGGCCCTCTGTTCCTTGCCGATACCACGGTCAACCACTTCCTGACGGCCAAGGACATAGCCGATATCGCCGAGCTGGTGGCCGAGCAGGTGGAAGCGCTGAACATACAGCCCAAGATCGCCATGATCACCTACTCCAACTTCGGGTCGGTGCCGCACGGCGAGTCGGCCATGCTCATGCGCGAGGCGACGGCCATCCTGCACGAAAGGCATCCTGATCTGATCGTCGACGGGGAGATGCAGGCCCACCTGGCCCTGAACCCGGCCCTGCTTCAGCAATTCCACCCCTTCTCCCGCCTGGCAGGCCACCGGGCCAATGTGCTGATCTTCCCCAACCTGTCGGCCGCCAATATCGCATACAACCTGCTGAACTACGCCTCCAACATGGGCCTCATCGGGCCCATACTGCTGGGCCTGAACAAGCCGGTGCACATCCTGCAACTGGGCGCAAGCATCCGGCAGATCATCGACATGGTTGGCGTTGCCGTGGTGGATGCGCAGCGAAAGGGGTAAAAGCTTGTTTGGAGGCCAGCCTTTGAGCTGCATCCTATCTTTGAAATTTGAAATGTGTATAAAAAACCGTATTTTTGTGTATGAAAACATGAAGAAATGCGGACAAACATTGAAATAGATTTTAACCTAATGGAACAGGCTCTCCAATTGAGCCAGCTCAAGACCAAAAAAGAAGTGGTACACCAGGCGTTAGAGCAATATGTTCGGCGACTCAAGCGGCTTAAGCTTTTAGCAATGGAAGGTAAGGTGAAATGGGAGGGAGACCTTAATGAAATGAGGCGTATCTGATGAGCGGTGGGATTTTGGTAGATACTTCGGTGTGGGTAGAATTCTTTAAGGGAGCGATTACCCCTCAATCCACATTCCTGAAAGAAGCGATACGGGATGACCAGCCCTTATACTTATGCCCGGTTATCATCCAGGAAATCCTGCAGGGTATTAGATACGATACGGATTATGAGCATGTAAAAGATAGCCTCTTGGCCTTCCCTATATTGGAATGGGAGCCGACTGAAGCTGCAATCGCAGCGGCCGGATTATATCGGGCCCTTCGAAAGAAAGGCCTTACGATCCGCAAATCCAATGACTGTCTTATCGCTGCATTCGCCCGGCAGTTTGAATTAGCCATGCTTCATACTGATCGCGATTTTTCGGCTATGACGGAGCAGCAGGCCATCCGGGTTGTTCCTTTTTGATCTGGGTTGTGAACGCTATTCAATACACTTTGAGATGCCCTGGTTTTTTCCAATCGGGAGATTGGAGATGCTTTACTGCGCCAGCGGCTTGCCCTGCTCCAGGGTTTTAATCATCGCTTCCAGCGATGACCTGTTCAGGTCGTCGGGCGCCTGGCCCAGAGCGATCTTGGCGTGTTTCAGGGCATTTTTGATATCGCCTATGGCCGAATAGCCCCGTGCCAGCCCGACGTGGGTGGGCCAGGTGTCGCCGTTCTTTTTATAATTCTGTTCGAAAACATCAAAGGCCTGCTGGTATTTTTTCTGGCTGACCAACTGGCGGCCGTAGGCGTGCATTTCCAGAATCGTAGCATGCTCCATTGCCGTCGCCATAGCGGCCTCAGCTTCCTGGGTTTGGCCTTTAAGGCGCAGCAGGCCCGCTTTGGTGGAAAGCGCAGCAAAGTTGCTGAGCCCTCCGAGCCTCGGGTCGGTAGCGGAGTTGATCCAGTTCAGCGCCTCGTCGAGGTTCACCTCGTTGGACAGGCACCACTGGGCGGCGGCCTGCAGGCTGGGAGGGTCGAAACCCAGCGCGCCGCTCATCTGGCCTTGAATGAAAGCCAGTGTTGTCCCCTGTAGATCTACTTCCACCGTGAAGGGAATGCGCCAATGTTCCCACTCCAGCGCCATCACGACAGACCTGTCGGTTTGATCCGAAAAGGTATACTCCAGCCTTTCTCGGCTTTGCGCCATATCTTTCTGTTGTTTTACGCCTACGCGAAGCACGTCGAGCTCGGGCTTGTAGAAGTAGCTGCCCCAGCCTTCCGTATTCTTTGAAAAAATGAGGGTGCAGGAGTCGGGGTACAGCGCGATGAAGAAGCCGTACTTGCCGGCCGCCAGTTTCCGGCCTTCGATAAGCACATCGGTTGAGAAAGAGATCGTCGTGCTCTCATTGGCGCCGGCGCGCCAGGGCGATTCGCCGTTGGAGCCGAACCCGAGGACGGAAAACCCGTAATAGGCGACGGGCGTCCCCCATATCTGCCCTTCGCGGCCCTTGACGCCGGGAGCATTCCACCGGACTTCAACGTCGGTAACGCCGACGCGCCGGCCGGCCCAGCTTTTGTGGTTCACGCCCCCTTCGGGAAGCCGCAGCGCCTGGCTGAATGCACCGGGCAGGGAAAGGCATAAAAAACATATCAACAGCGCAAGGGCGCTGTAAGGCAGTTGAGTGTACCGAACAGTCATTGGTGATTGGATTGGTGATGAAATGGGTTTCCTGATCCTTCTGTAAAGATAGAGGAATAGTGGGAATGGCTGCTTCCCGGCAGGAGGCACATATTGCTTTTTACAGCCCTACTCCTTGAAATTGTTCACAAATTCCCGCCTGATCTTTTTTTCGTCTTCCAGGACATCAAAAAATTTGGAGAGGTTGCGCTCGATGGAGTTGTGGGCCCTGTCATCCAGCAAGGAGAAGTTGGCGCAGCGCTGGAGGATATCTTCTTTCAGGGCCCGGAAAAAGGCCGCCGTCTGAAGGGCTTCCGTTTCGGTGACGTAAAAGCCCAGGAAATACCGCTCATTGACGTTCTTGATGGGCAGCGTTGGAGCGGGAACGGCATAGTGCGTGCCTGTAAAACCGGCGTAATCGAAATCGTAAGGCACCGGCACGGCCCTTTCGAAGCCTGGCGACTGTACAATTTCGAGGTTGTGTTTATTGGAAACGGACCAATCGACGTTGGAGATCATGTACTGAAAAAAGCACATCTTCAGGTAGGCGTCGCGGTTGAGGGATGACACCCTTACAATGCCCTGCCCGAGCACCCTGCCGTTGATGCGGGCGGCGAATTCATCTTCGTCCTCTATGAGCAGGGCATAAAAGGAGAATTTGTTCTTATCGCCTTCATTGCCTTCCAGGCGCACTATTTTTGTCTTGAGGTATATAGGGTGTACGGTTTCGTAAAGCTTATAGGCCAGTGCTTCCCGCAACAGGCAGTCTTCGTATTGCCTGGACCCCTGGCAGGAAAGGGCGAATTTCAGGCTCTTAAAGTTCGGGTCCAGCCCCAGCGCGACCAGCTGTTTTTTCTGCAGCTTGACCTTGATCGGTGGGTAGTAGCACACCTCCTTCCGGACATTGCCCCGCGCCCTCAGTTTGACGTCCAGGCTTACGGCTTCACCTGCTGCATTGCGAAAGCTCAGCGTGCCTTCCTGGTATTCTTCTTCCCTTTTTTTCCGGATCAGCAGCCCCCAGTCCGTATCCAGCTTCAGTACAGGGATGCTGTCGTTTTGCTGTTCCAAAAAACCGAACAGGGATAGCGTTGTTTTTTCCTGGCTCTGCGACAGGAGCGAAGTAGCGGGTATCAGGGCCAATAGGGCCAGTGGCAGCAGCAGTATTTTTTTCATAGAACCTGGGTTTTAGTGCCTATTCAATTTAGGGGAAGTTTCTCGCCGGATATGGTGCCCCTGTAGAAGTGTTTATTTTCATAAAGCAGGATCTCGCCGCTCTTCCCGAATTTGATACTGGAATCGATACCGATGATCCTGTTGCGGAATAAAGTGCGGATAGCGGAAAAGGAAGTATGGCCGACGACGATGTGTTTCATTCTGGCCTGTTTCAAAATGGACCGCGCCTGTGCCTGGTCGAAGCCGTCTTTAAAGTACCCCCTGTACCATACCGGCCCCGATTCGCCGTACAATATGCG
Organism: Lewinellaceae bacterium; assembly: GCA_020636255.1. Classification (GTDB taxonomy): domain Bacteria; phylum Bacteroidota; class Bacteroidia; order Chitinophagales; family Saprospiraceae; genus JACJYE01. The sequence continues at coordinate 333,616 of JACJYE010000001.1, read as the reverse complement.
CAGTACCGGGTCGGCCATGATGGCGTCTTCCGGCTTGTCGAGTATCCGTTCCCGGAAGGCCTTGTTCAGCGCTTCTTCGGAGAAGCCGAGCTGCAGGTATTGCTCGGAGTATCCGGCGTGCACAAAGGCGATCTTGTTGATGGAAATAGCGATAGGTTTGGTGCGCAGCCAGCGGCCCAGGTAGCTGTCGGGGCCGAAGATCTCGTTGTAAGGCCTTTGGAGGCTGGCGCTGGTGTAGCGGTACTTTTTATTGATATACCGCAGGTCGCCCTGCAGGGCCATGATCTCGTGGTTGCCGAGCAGGTAGTGCACTTTCCCGCCCGCCATCTCGGCCTGCTGTTCCAGCTTGTTGATGAGCCATAGGATCTCCGTCACTTCTTCACCGCGGTCGAATACGTCGCCCACGATCACGAGGTGGCCCTGGCCGAAGGCCCAGTTGCCTCCGTCGTCGATAAGGCGGTTGGCCTGCAGCAGCCTGAAGAATACGTCGTACTGCCCGTGGATATCACTGATTGCCGCAATTTTTTCGACATCTTTGAAGGTTGTCTGCCGGCATACCTCAAAGGCGCCGCCTGGCCTCAGGTAAGCAGCATCAAAGGAAGGGGATACGCCCTTGTCCAGCTCCAGAAGCGCACCTTTTTTCAGGGTGTCGGCCTTTAGCTTCCCTTCGCTGATCCAGCGTGCTACGGCCAGGCCGTTCTCATAAAAGATATAAGGCCCGTCGTTGTAAGTGAGCTGCGAACCGTTACTTTGAGCACAGGCATTTGACAAAACCAACAGCCCGCTCATACTCAGGGCCAGAATTAAAGGGACTATTCTCATGCAGATACTTTAGCAGGGATGAGTTTTGTGCCCCAATTTACGGCTATTACGGGAAAGAATCCAACGCTCTGGCCTACAACGCCCGGGCTCTAACATAATGTGCCGCCTTTTTACTATTTTGCCTTCCAGCTGAATACCCCGGCAAAAACGGTGGGTATTAATCCCAAGAATAGAGATGACGAGCCTTATTAAGAATATATCCCTTCAATGGGACCTCTGGATCGGCCCTTACCGGGCTTTTTTTCCAACCAGCAAAGAAGATATTCGCGATTGCCTGCGCCTGATCAAAGAGGCAGGCACCCTCGACGGGTTTGAAGGTGTGCAGCCAGGAAACGCGACGGCGCTGCAACTGGCGGCCTGCCAGGATACGCGTAGCGGCGCAGTGATCGCCAGCCTTCGTATGGCCGACGCGCTGCAGGAAAGGGCTGTTTCCGGTAAAGAAGCTCAATACCACCTCCATTTGTTCGACGAACAGCGCCTGAAAGGCCTGGCGGTCTTTTCCCAGTTTGCGATCCACCCTTCCCACGAAGGCTCACAGGCGGCGCCGGTGCTGCTGAGCCATTGTTTTATCGAGGTGCTGAAAGCCGGCGGGCAGGCCGTGCTCATGTCGTGCGACCCGGGGCATTATTCCATTTACAAACGCCTGGGGATGCGCCCTATCGGGCCGTTGGCGAAAACGACGGAAGGGCTTTTTCGCATTCCTATGATCTTCCTTCCCGACCAGGAATACCTCTCGCTCATCAATTCGCCCATCCTGCCGCTGCTGCGGGGAGTCGATTTTGAGCGCTATCTCCCGTTCTGCCAGTGGTACTATCAGCTGGTGCGGGAAAACAGCGAACTGCAGACCGGCGCTACGTTCTACCCGGAAAACCAGGAGGACTACGAAGGGCACCATACCATCACGGAAGGCCTGAGCGATAAAGGCCGCGAGGCCTTCCTCCGGAACGCCATGGTGATCCGTTGCCGGGAAGATGAGGTGCTCATCACGGAAAATGACGGTGGCAAAACCTTCGGTTTTGTCCGCAAAGGGCTGGTCAAAGTCGTGATCGGCGGCAAAACGGTCGTATTGCTGGGTGAAGGCGACATCTTCGGCGAGATCGCCTACATCCTGCAAAGCAAACGCACCGCTGAAGTGGTAGCCGCCAGCCCCGATACGGAGGTCGTGCTGTTCAGCGAATCGGCCTTCAACCGCCTGGAACAGGAAGCCGACCGGGCGATCGTATGGCGCAACCTCGCCCGCGTGCTCGCCCAGCGCCTGGTGCTGACGAACAAGCTGCTGGGATAGGGCCTATGCGTTTACCTACACCTTCGGCAGTTTCCAGCCGTTGTGATAATCCGCATAGATGAGCTGGTTGGCCTGTTTGTCGTCGCGGAACATACCTTTGTTTTCGTCCCAGTAAACCTTGCGGCCGGTTTTGTAGGCGATGTTGCCCATCTGGGCGTTGATGGCGGCGATGCTGCCGCTTTCGATGCCGCAATGCAACATGCCGGGGTCGTTGGCCCGTACGGCGTCAACGAAGTTCTGAGCATGGCCGTACAGGTAATCCGCGCCGCGGTCGATGTCCTGCCGAGGCATAGCTTCCACTTCGTATAACCGGGTGCCATCTTCTTCCCGCTCTGTTTCGGGGATGATCTCCCAGCCCTGGCGATTTACGACGAGGGTGGCGTGGTTGCCGATGAAGGCAATGCCCTCGGTACGGCCGTAGTTGCCGTTGTCGATGCCAACGGCGTGTTCCCATAACATATTGAAATGCTCGTATTCGTAAACGGCCTGGAGTGTGTCGGGCGTTTCGGATGCATCGTCGGGGTAAGCGAGCTTACCACCGGAGGCCATCACTGATTTCGGAGCTCTTGCATTCATGGCGAATAGCGCTATATCGATCTCGTGCACACCCCAGTCGGTCATCAGGCCGCCGGCATAGTCCCAGAACCAGCGGAAGTTGAAATGGAAGCGGTTGGGGTTAAAGGGGCGTTTGGGAGCAGGCCCCAGCCACATGTCATAGTCCACGCCTTCAGGCGGCGGGCCGTCGGGTACTACGGGTACGGGCTTCATCCAGCCCTGGTAGGCCCACACCTTCACCAGCCGGATGTTACCCAGCTTTCCCGAGTGCACGTAATCAATGGCCTTGCCGTAGTGTCCGCCGCTGCGTTGCCACTGGCCTACCTGCACCACCTTGTTATACTTTTTGGCGGCATCTACCATGATGCGGCATTCTTCAATGGTATTGGCTATGGGTTTTTCGACGTAGACGTGCTTGCCGGCCTTTACGGCATCTACCATGATGAGGCAATGCCAGTGGTCGGGAGTGCCGATGATGACGGCATCGACATCTTTATTGTCCAGCAGTTTGCGGTAATCCCCATACAATTTGGGCTTTTTACCCTGTATTTTTTCCGTTTCGGCAGCCCGCCGATCCAGTACGCTCTGGTCGACATCGCAGAGGGCAACGCACTCCACGCCGTCCACCTGAAAATGCCGCGACATGTTGGTCCATCCCATGCCATTACAGCCGATAACGGCCAACCCCAGTTTGTCATTGGGCGAGATACGCTTTCGCTGTGCTGCGATCATTTCGAGCGGAAGGATACCGGCAAGCCCAAGGCCTGCCGCTGCACCGGATGTCTGCCGGATAAATTCTCTGCGTTTCATCTGAGCTGTATTGTTTTGTTTTTAGTAGTTCAGTGACGATGTAGCCCATATTACGCTAATGTACCCCACAACGCTCAACCCTGGCCCTTCAGTTTCTCTTCTCGGAGCAGGTACTCCTCTTCCGTCAGCTTTCCTTCCGCTTTCATCTTTCGAAGCTGGCTCAGTTGTTCAAGGATATCGGGTTGGCCAGCTTGTTCGTCTTCCGGTAGCCCGGTGTCGGGCGCCGGTAGTTCTTTGGGGATGCGGTATTCATTCCGGACAAAGGCCTCGAACTCGGGCCTGACGCGGAGGAACGACAGCTCGTCGCTGCGGTTGATCCGGCTCAAATCCTTCAAACCAAAGGCTACGGCCAGGCTAAGGTGGTGCAGGGCCTTTTCCGCTTTTTCGGTAGCCGAATAGCAGCAGGCAGCCAGGAAGTGGGCTTCCGGGTCGTCGTATTTGATATCGAGCGCCTTGTGCAGAAAGGCGAGAGCTTTGTCGTAATCGTATTCGCGGTGCTCCGCGCGGGCTTTTTCCAACAGCTGGCGGAAGCGTTCGGCGAGCAGCCGTTTGGGGTCGGCAGCTGCTGCCTCTTCAGCTTTCAGGCGTGCCTGCTCCCTTTCCACGGCCGAAGCGTTGTACCGGGCGTCGAAGGTGGCCCTGGGCATAGACACCAGCAGGAGAAAGTCGACAAAGCCGATGATGGCCAGCACCCCTGCCATCCATGCCAGCCGGGGGACGACGAAAACACAAAGCAGGAAAGCCATCAGGTACAGGATGCCTTTCTCCCTTTGGTCGAGGTAAAAACGGTGTGCGCCGAAGATGCCGAAGAAGAGGGCCAGCAGGGCCGCCACCCGCTTTTTCTTCCTGCCTTCCCGGGGGAGGGCTACCGCCTGGGCGCCTAGCTGGGGGGCCTTCCACTCGTAATCCGGTACCGTAATGCCTTCATTGGAAATGGCATAGGTTTCGATCTCCTGCTGTATGTTCTTCAATTTGAAATAACCAAGCGGTTTGGCCCGAAGCCGGGAGTGGTTCTTGATATCGTCGTACACCTTGCCCGAAACGAAAATGCCTCCCGGCACGCAAAGCGATTCGAGCCTGGCCGCGATGTTGACCCCGTCGCCGTAGGCTTCTTCTTCGCTGAAGGTGATATCGCCGGAATGGATGCCGATGCGGATGGGGACCTTGGGTTCTTGTTTCAGCGTGCGCTGTAGTTCGAGGGCGCACTCGGCGGCGGCATTGGCGCTGGGGAAGATGCTGAGGGTGCCGTCGCCGAAATACTGAAGTATCTCGCCTCCGTATTGCTCGTGGAGGCGCTGGAAAACCTTTTTGTGCCTCTCGCGGAGCAGGTTGGCCATTTCTTCATCTTTCTGCATCATGGCCGAATAACCAACGATGTCAGTAAACATGATAGCTGCCAACCGCCGCTCTTTGGGTTTCATGTATGTCAGGTTAAGGATAAGCTCTAAGACTGCCTCACGCCGCAAGCGTGATCAAGATAGCGATTTTGGCCAGAAAAATAAAATGATTCTCATCAACCTGATCAGGCGGGAAGGCTGCCAAAAAGAAAAGCCCCCGGCCTGCATCCTCCACCATCCGATCAAGGCGTGTTTTTGGTGGAAGGGCACAATCCGGAGGCTTTGGCCCAAAACTATGTAGTGATGAAAATGAAACTTCAGTTTTTGTTCAGCTCGTTCAAGCTGGGCACTAAGGAACAAAAGCTCAGGCAGGGATTATCCCAACGAAGGGCGATCAATGGCAAACGATTGGTTAATTTTTTGAAAAAATGGCCAATTTACAACTCAGAGCACCCACGGGCCCTGTATTTTTAGCGGGACTATGAAAAAAGCCGTCGTTCTCATCCTTATCCTTTCACTGGCTGGCCTGGGGGCCATACAGTATCGCTTTCTTCAGATCGGCCTTAAATATGCCAAGGCCCGATTCGACCAGCAGATGGGCCAGGCAATGCAGGCCGCTCAGCAGGGCCTCTATCCCGAAACCCAACTCACCGTGCTGCTCGCTGCTATCGTGACCGGGGAGCAGGGAAATTTCCAGCTTGGCGTGGACACGCTGGCGGATGCAGGGCGCAACTTTTTCAAGGACTACCTGAAAGACAGGATGCTGGGCAAAGGCGTCAATGTGGACTTTGATTTCGCGCTCACCGATGTCCCGGGGAAAAACAGCTACCTGCAGTCGGCCGGTTATGTGGCCAGCAGCGACTTTATGGATTACCAGGCGCCGGTCAATGGGTATATCAGCGAACAATGCCAGTGCAATTTGTATTTGCATGTAAAAGCGCACAACCTGCTCAGCTACCTGCTGGGGCAGCTGAATGTGCTGATCATCCTCAATGTGGCCTTTTTCGGACTGGTCGCATTTTGCTTTCTATGGCTGATATATCTGCTCCGCCAGCAGGCCACCCTCGATGAGGTCAAGAACGATTTTATCAACAACCTCACCCACGAGCTGAAAACGCCGGTCTTCACCATCGGTATGACGGCCAAAATGCTTCAGGAGCGCTGTACTTCAGATAAGGATCTACAATACCTGGAGATCATCAGGGAAGAAAACGAGTTGTTGAAAAAACACATCGATAAGGTGCTGGAACTGGCTTCTATGGAAAATGGCAGGCAGGCCGTCGAGCGGCAGGTGCTCGATGTTCATGAGGTGCTGGAAGAGGCTGTCGCCGGTTTTCGCCTGAAAGTAGAACAGCAGAAAGGCAGCTTTACATTTCGCAGGGAAGCGGAAAATGCCATAGCCTTCATCGACCCCGTGCATCTGGGCAATGCGGTGCACAACCTGCTCGACAACGCGCTGAAGTACAGTGCTCCGCCTGTGGAAATCGAATTGCATACGTATAACAAGAGCGGCAAATTATGCATCGCGGTCAAGGATAAGGGCAAAGGCATCGGCAGCGAACACAAAGACAGGGTCTTCCGGAAGTTCTACCGCGTTCCCGACGGGGATGTCCACGAGGTGAAGGGCTTTGGCCTGGGGCTTAGCTATGTGCGGCAGGCCGTGCGCATGCACCAGGGAGAGGCCCTGTTGGACAGCACCCCCGGAAAAGGCAGCACATTTACGATTGTATTACCTTTGCATCATTGAACCGAGCGGTTATGAAAACACAGATACTCCTCGTGGAAGACAACGAACGGCTGGGTTATGTGCTCAGGGAATACCTCAGCATGAAGGGCTTTGAGGTCAGTTGGGCTTCCGACGGCCAGCAGGGCCTGGAACTGTTCCAGCAGCACTCCTTCCACCTTTGCATCCTCGATGTAATGATGCCCGGCATGGACGGTTATACGCTGGCCGAGAAGATCAAGGCCGCCGAACCAGCAATGCCCCTGGTCTTCCTGACGGCCCGCTCCCTGAAAGTCGACGTGCTTAAAGGGTTTAACCTCGGCGCCGATGATTACGTCAAAAAGCCCGTCGACGAAGAAGAACTGCTGGCCCGGATAAACGCCGTGCTGAAACGCGCCACGCCGGGTAAGGCCGCCGAACCTTCAGATACGATCCGGATAGGGAAGTACCTCTTCGACGCCAAGAACCAGCAACTTACCATCGGCGATAAGTCTCAGCTGCTCACCAAAAAGGAGGCGGAAGTGCTGCATTTCCTCTGCCTGCACATGGATGAACTGGCGCCGCGTACAAAAATGCTGCAGGCTATCTGGGGCAAAAGCGACTTTTTTACCCGCAAGAGCATGGACGTTTTTATTTCAAAACTGCGCAAACACCTTGCCGAAGATGAACAGGTACAGATCGTCAACGTCCATGGCAGCGGCTTTATCCTCAGAGTGGACAGGGGCTGAGCTTTTTAACCCATGCGATTCCCAAAAATCCGCTATTTTTGGGCCTTCAGGTTTCACCGGCATTTTTCCATAATAAATCATCCAACGCGAATGCAGTTTCTCGATATCTCCATCCCTGAACTCGTCGAGCTGGGCGCCAACAAGGCTGAAACGTACGCCAATGCCCAGCCTTTCCCCAGCATCTATTTTGACAACTTCTTCAACGCTGATATCCTGCACCAGGTGCTTGCGGAATTTCCCGAACTGGGCAAGGAAGGCAAAGGCGAAGTGTTCTATGCCAACCCCAACGAAGCCAAATACGCTTCCAAAGGCGAGTATAAGTTCGGCCCTCTGACCCGCGAGTTTATGCATTTTCTCAATTCGCAGCCCTTCCTGGAATTCCTGCAGAATCTCACGGGCATCAAGGAGACGCTGATCCCGGACCCCTATTTTGAGGGCGGTGGCTGCCACCAGATCAAGCCGGGCGGTTTCCTGAAAGTACACGTCGATTTCCACAAACACAAGGCCATGGGCCTCGACCGCCGCGTCAATGTGCTGGTATACCTGAATGAGGATTGGAAAGATGAGTACGGCGGCCACTTCGAGCTTTGGGAGCGCGATATGAGCAGCTGCGTTACGCGCATCGCGCCGCTGTTCAACCGCATGGCCATTTTCTCCACTACCGACTACTCCTGGCACGGCCATCCCGACCCGCTCAACTGCCCTCCTGGCCGCAGCCGCAAATCGCTGGCCCTGTACTATTACACCAACGGCCGGCCCGCCAGCGACGTCAGTGAAGCGAACCGCAACCGCATTACTACTACTTTCGCAGCACGTAAAGGGCAGGATAGCGCGAAGATGACGGCGTTCAACAACGTGGTCAACCTCGCAAACGACCTGCTGCCGCCTGTCATCGTGAAGGCCATCAAAAAGTTCAGGAAAAATTAAATACTTGCTTGCAGTTCAAAGGGTGTCCTCCAAACAAGCTCTAAACAGGCGCTAAAGGGAGTTACCCCGGAGCCACTCCAGGAAATTGGCCATCCGGCGCCGCGAGATGGGGATGGTAACTCCATCCTCTAGCAGGGCCGAGCCGCCGTCTTCGCGCAGTACTTCCTTGATGTAATCCCGGTTGACGATATGGGATTTGTGGCATCGGAAGAAGCGTGCGGGCGGCAGCAACTCCTGGTTGGCGCTGATGTTCTTCGCTACAAGGATGCGGTCACCCTTGTTGTTGTAAAAAAAGGTCATATTATCGCTGGCTTCCAGCCGGACGATGTCTTCGGGCCGCCAGAATGTCCAGCCTTTGGTGGTGGGCAGGCGCAGTTTTTTTTCTTCCTGAGGGCGCAGGTTCTCCACCAGGCTCGCCAGGCGGTGGTTCCATTCCGTGTCGCGAAAATTGAGCTTTTCTACCGCTTTTACCAGGTCTTCCGGGTTGATGGGTTTGAGCAGGTAGTCAATGGCATTGACCCGAAAGGCCTCGGTGGCGTAGTTGTTATAACCGGAAGTGAAAATGATGCTGAACTCAGGAACGGGGAAAAACTTGATCAGGTCGAACCCCATGCCGTCCTCCATCTGAATATCCAGGAAAATGGCATCCGGGCGTTTCGACCGGATGAGCGAAACGCCGGTCGCTACGCCATCCGCCTCGCCCACCACCTCTACATCAGGGCAAAGCTGGGCCAGCAGGTTCTTGAGCACCTTCCTCGAACTGGCCTGGTCATCTATGATCGCAACGGAATACATAGTATGGTTGTTTGAAGCGCCAAGATACTAAGGAATTGGCGAAAAACAGAAGGGATTACTCCTGCCCGTTCCGCTTTTCCCCCATCTTCGGGCGAATTGTAGCGGAGTCAATAGCTGGTGCATCCGCCAACCGCCTCAAAGCAGGGATTTCCGGTAAATGCGGAACCGCTTGTGCAGCGTGGCGCCCATGCGTTCGTATTCGGCCAGCATTCGGGTGTTGGTCTCCAGCACCAGGTGGGTCTCGAAAGTGTGGATACCTGCTTTTCTGGCGCTCTGTATCATCGCCCAGCCCATGAGCACATCGAGGCCGCGGCCGCGGTATTGCTCGTCGATGGCGCCCAGCATCAGGTCCAGCTGCCGGGTGGCCCTGGCAGCCCTGAGGATGTGGAAGATCCCGAAAGGGAGCAGGCGCCCTCCCGACCGTTGTATGCCTTTGGTCATATTGGGAATGCCGACAATGAAAGCGGCGGCCTGTCCATCGGGGCCCAGGATCACCTTTACAAAACGAGGGTCCAGCAACGGCAGGTAGCGGGCGGCAGTTTCCCGGATCTCGTCGTCGTCCAGCGGCAGGAAGCCGTAAAGGCCCTCATAAGTGCGGTTGACGAGTTGGAAGACGCCGGTGATATAGGGCTTCAGCTCCTTGGTTTTGCGGAACTCCAGCAGCCTGAACTGCTTGTTGCGCTGCGCGCGCTCGAAGGCCAGAGGGTAAATATCAGGCACCTTGTTTTCGATATCGATCAGGAAATCCAGGCAGTCGAGCTTTTTTTCATACCCTTTGCTCTCCATAAAACGCGGCATATAGGGCAGGTTGCAGGCCGTGACGAGGATGGGCAGCTTGTCGAACCCTTCGACCATAAACCCTTCGGGGTCTTTTTCCGAAAAACCGAACGGCCCTACGATCTCTTCCATTCCTTTTTCGCGCGCCCACTGTTCGATGGCCTCCAGCAAAGCATGCGCTACCTCCTCGTCTTCGTAGCAATCGAGGTGCTCGAACCGGGCTGTTTTTTCCTGGTGCTGATCGTTGTACAAATGGTTGATGATGCCCATGGCCCGTCCGACGGGTTGCTCTCCGCGGTAGGCCAGCAGCAGGATCGTGTCGCAGTACGTAAAGGCCTTGTTCTTCAGGGGGTCGTAATAGGCCCGCTCATCCATATACAGCGGAGGCATCCAGTTGCGGTGCCCGGCATGAATTCGGGAAGGCAGGTTGATATACCTGCGTAACTCCCTGCGGCTGTTCACCGCTTTTAATGTGATTTCCATAGGGCAGTGTTGATCCGGGCCCGGCAACAGGTATTTATGGGCTTTGGCGGATGATCTTATCGTCAACGATCAACCGGCGCTTCGGCCCTCCTGCTGTGTGAGGCCCATGTAAAGGCAGCTACCTGCCTGCTCAGCTTATGGCAAACGTAGGTGATCGGAAAAGCCGCTATCACATCGATGGTGTAGTGGATGTGCTGTATGAGCAACATGATGGCCAGGGCGATCAAAGCGCCTAAGGCCAGGGCCTTTTCCTTTCTTTCCTGCAGGCATAAATATATTAAAAAAGCGGTTGCCGTATGCCCCGAAAAGAAAAGGTCTTTGGTCACGTTCCGGCCTCCGTAAAAGAGATCCGCACCGGGGTCGATGAGCGGTATCAGGCCGACAGGAGGCTCCAGAGGCACCAGCGTGAGCGTAATGATGCGCGCCAGCATCATGAACACATAACCGGCCAGGAAATGCAGGAGAAGGGGCGGAGAAACCATGCCGCGCATAATGATGTAGGCCAGCAGCAGGTAGATCAGCCCGAAAATAGGCCCGGATAGGCCGGTGGCAGGAATCAGGCCAAGAAGCGGGTCGTCAGGCGCCCAGCCAGGGCGTTGTTCCAGATAGTTGAAAAAGGCCGGCATACCGCTTCCGATCAGGAGCAGAATGGATATAAAGATCCCCACTACCCACAGGAACCTGTGGTAGCGGAGCGCAGCGGCCCACGCTCTTCTAGTTTGCCATAGCTGCTCCGATATGTTCATCTCCGGCGGAGAACCGATGATAAAAGTCGCTTCTCTGTAATTAACAATTCCGGGGCGCCTGCGATTAAGCAGTGTTCAAAAAATTTACGGCGCAATGCGCAGCCCCAGCCGCTCCACCTCCGCAGCGATCCCATCGATGAGGCTCTCCGGCAGCGGGGCCATGGGCGGGCGCATCTGCAGCCATTCCGGCTTCTGCTGCCATCGGGCGAACAGCTGCTTCAGCACGGGCACGAACCCTCCCGCTTCGAAGGCCTGCCTGATGGCCGAGAGCTGTGCCTGTGCTGCGCTGACGTCCTCGCCCGCACGCCACCGGCGGTATACTTCCGCCGCCAGGGCAACCGTAGCGTTGGCGGTAGCGGAAATGCAACCCACACCACCGATGTTCAGCACGTCGGCCAGGTAGCGCTCTGTGCCGGCGAAAAGCCTGAACCCCGGCAGGCGCTCGCATACCTCCTTCATGTGCGCCCATTCGCCGCCCGAATCTTTCATGCCCACCACGATATCCGGAAAGGCCAGCGCCAGCCGCTCCGTAAGAGCTGCCGAAAAGGGTACGCCGGTGAGCTTCGGAAAGTGGTACAGATAGATGCGCAGCCGGCTGTCTTTCACCTGGTCCACCACCAGGCTGAAGTAGCGGTACAGGCCTTCATCGCTGACGGGTTTGTAATAAAAAGGGGGGAGCATCAGTATGCCTCCCGCGCCGCTTTCCACGGCGAAACGGGTCAGCGCTACCGTATCCGGAAATGCGCAGCAGCCCGTGCCTACCAGCAGCCGGTGGCTGGGAATGCCGTGCTCCAGCACCCCCTCGATGAGCCCGATGCGCTCGCGCAGGCCGAAAGAGTTGGCCTCGCCCGTCGTGCCCAGCAGGGCGGCCCCGTCGGCGCCCTGCTCCAAAAGCCAGCGGCAATGCGCCGCCAGGGCCTGATAATCGACAGACATATCTTCGCTGAGCGGCGTCAGGCTGGCGGCGAATACGCCGTCGGGCAGGAGGTTTTCGGTAGAAGCAGCGGGCATGGGCTATATCGGGTTTATCCGGCCTGGCCGGGGGAATTCGTGAAATATATGCTGATGAGCAGCAGTTGATTTTTCATTTACCTGCTTCAATGGCTGGCCGGGATTGGGAGGCATAGCCGGAAACCAATATTATCCAGACTGTCATCATGCAGGAACTTGCTTCGGTACGTCGTGCGGCAGTTTAGCGGGGCATCGAAATAGCTGCCACCACGGACAACAAAGGATTCTCCTCCATTTAAATCAACCCAGGCGGAACCATCATGTGGAGCGCCATGGTAAGTGTCGTGCCAGGTGTCCATGCACCATTCCCATAAGTTCCCACTCATATCATAAACGTCTAGTTCATTAGCCAGAAGAAGCCCAACATTAAGGGTTTCTCCTTTGAAACCAGAAGGGTTTTCCCCCATGACGGTTTGCCAGATCGCCTGGGTAACCTGGTATTTGCCGATATAAAAGGAGGAAACGCTGACGGGGTGAACGGGGCGGCAAACTTCCCATAGATCCCCTTTTTCATCTCCCATCTGGAATGCCCCGCCTTCGACGAAAATGAGGCTTAAGCCGGGAAGCGGGGGTGGGGTGTCGTTTTGTGGTTTCATGCGGGTTAAAATGCGCGCGAAATACTGGGTAGTAAATATAGGGAAACCTCGGCCAAATAACCTCAAAGCAACCTCGCCTTCATCCCCCTTACCAATTCCGCATCCACCTCCTGCCAGCGGAACTCCTCCATTACGGCTTCGTCTCCCATGTTCACGCCGCCGTGGTAGGCCATCAGGCTTTCGATGTCCATCCGTGCGGCGGAGTGGAACTCGGAGAGGCCCTCGATGTCGCGGATGGCGGCGATGTTGTCGGGCAGCAGCTCGCCGCAGGCCATGATGGTGATCCGGCCAGCGGCCTGTTGCGCGAATTTCCGGAGGTTGTCGCGCCCTTCCAGCGCGGTGGGCTTTTGGCCGGAGGTGAGTATCCGGCGTACGCCCAGATCGGCCAGCAGGCCGATAGTGTCCAGCGGGTTGCGGCACATGTCGAAGGCGCGGTGGAAGGTGAAGGGCAGCGGCGCGGCAGCTTCTACCAACTGCCGGGTTCGGCCGGCATCGATGTTCCCGTCGGCGAGCAGCACACCGGATACGATGCCGTCGGCGCCAAAAGTTTTGGCCTGCCGGATGTCTTCCAGCATGATCTCCATCTCGAGATCGGTGTACAGGAAATCCGCTTTCCGCGGCCGGATCAGCACAAAGACGGGGATGTCTGTTTTTGCCTTGGCCAGGCTGATCTTGGCGGCGCTGGGCGTCACGCCGCCCTGCGCCAGGTTCTCACATAGTTCTATACGGCTGGCCCCCGCCTCAAAGGCCTTGATGGCGGAAGCTACGGAATCACAGCAGATCTCTAGCGTTCGTTGCATGTTAAGCTTCGTTTATCCTTCGCTGATACCCTTTCAGCCCGTAAAAGACCAGGTAGGCATACGCGACGAAAGGCACCAGGAAAGAGAACTTCACACCCAGAGGCGTATCGGCTGCCAGGCCCTGCAGGATGGGGATGACGGCGCCGCCTACGATCATCATGACCAGCAGCGAAGAGCCGTAGCTGGTGAACTGCTTCAGCCCGGCGATGGCCAGGGTGAAGATGTTGGACCACATAATGGAGTTGAACAGGCCGACACCCAGCACGGCCCACAGGGCCACCTTGCCGCTGCCCAGCATGGTGACGGTGAGCAGCACCATGGCGCAAACGGCGAACAGGGACATCAGGCTGTTCGGCTTGGACTTGCCGAAGAGGAAGGCCAGGTAGCTCAGCACCAGCATCAGGCCAAAGCCGCCCACTACGGAGGTATCCAGGCCGTTGATCCGGACGACGGTGAAGACGATGGCGATGGCCAGCAGCGGCACCGGCAGCATTTTCAGCGCTTTCTGGGTGAAGCTGTGCTGTTTGCCCAGCGCGATGGCGCCCAGAAAACGGCCTACCATAGCGCCGCCCCAGTAAAAAGCCACGTGGCTGCCCGCCGTCTTGTTGTCCAGCGCGATAGTCGGCTCCGAGCGGAAGTATTCCACCAGAAAGCTGCCGATAGCGATCTCGGCGCCTACGTAACAGAAAATGGCGATGGCGCCCAGGTATAGGTGCGGGTAGCGGCTAAGCTGAAAACCCTCTCTTTTTACTTCTTCGTGTTCTATGTTGGGCAGGTGCAGGAACAGGAAGATCACGCCGATGGCCACCAGCGCGAAGGCCAGAAAAATATAAGGCCCCTGAACGGTCTTTACATCCACCACTTCCGTGTTCTGCAGGATGAGCCAGGCGCCGAACAGCGGGGCGATGGTGTGCCCCAGCGAGTTGACCCCCTGCGCCAGGTTGAGGCGGCTGGCCGCCGTTTCCTCCGGCCCGATCACGGCAACGTAGGGGTTGGCGGCTACCTGCAGGATCGTAATACCCGAAGCCAGCACGAACAGCCCCAGCAGGAATATGCCGTAAACCGTGAGCTCGGATGCTGGGAAGAAAATGAAGCAACCCAGGCCCATAAGCATCAGCCCAACGACTATCCCCCGCTTGTATCCGACCTTCCGAATGATCATACCAGCTGGTATGCTCATCAGGAAATAAGCGCCGAAAAAGAAGAACTGGATCAGCTGCGCCTGCCAGTGCTTCAGGTTGAAGGCCCCTTTCATGTGCGGGACCAGGATGTCATTCAGGGAGGTGAGCAAGCCCCAGAGGAAGAAAAGCACGACCAGGGCGATGAAGGAAAAGCGGAGTGTTTTTTGCATGTTGGCCTGTCATTTTGGTGTAAAGGGCAATAGATTTGAAGGAAGCGTCGCTTCGTTTTCAGCTCAATTTTACATTTTAAATTTTATTCCTGGGGCCCGGCCGCCCTTTTTTTTGCCGGCCAGGCCCGGGTGGCATGCAATTAGGCTATATATTTCTTTGAAATCTTTTCAATCTCCCCATACCTTTGGTTCATCCGTAAAATCAGGAATAGCATGAAATTCGCATTTGCAGTCAGCGCAGAAAATACCTTTGAAAACCAACACTTCGGAGATGCGGACAAATTCCTGCTCTTCGAATGGGCTGATGGGGCATTCACCTTGCTTGGCGAAGAACCCAACCCCTTCAAAGGGCAGCACGGCCACCACGGCGGCCAGGTGCATCACCATCCGAATGGCCAGCACGGGCACGGGCATGGCCAGCACAAAAAAGCTGCCCTCGTCACGGCCTTTTTCCAGGAGCGCGGAGTACAGGCACTGGTATCCAGACAGTTTGGCCACAACATCAGGGAAGTCTGCAGGTCTTTCGTGCCGATCCTTGTTTCGGAAAGCGCAGTGGATGCCGTATGCCAACGGCTGGAGGAACACATCGAAGGCATCGCCGCAGAAGCGGGGCGGGACACGGAAAAGCACCTTGTCCTGAGAGCGCTTGAAGGCGAACTGATCCGCATAGCCGTGAAAGATTAGGGTGCAAAAATCCTTCAGATAGCTGGGCCAACACTTTCCGGGATGCCCGCCATTGCTCATTTTACACACTACCTCATGAATAGATCTTTCGCTTTGCCCGGGCTGGTACTGCTCACCGCACTGGCCTTTCAGTCCTGCAGCGTCAGCCCCAAAGGCGCGTATTCTGCCGAAACCAGGCCCTCGCCACCCGATTACAGCCGCGACGAGTACTGGGCCGCGCTGCCCTGGAAGGACGATGCCGCCGACCGCTGCCCTGACGGCCTGCGCAACCTCCAGGATTCTGCCGCGGTAGATGTCTTTTTCCTATACCCCACCCGCTATGTCGGCCGGAAAGGGCAGAAGGGCTGGAACGCGCCCCTTCAGGACGCTGAATTTAACAAGGAGGTCCAGGAGAGCACCATGCAGTTCCAGGCCAGCCTTTTCAATGGGGTGGGGCGCATCTTTTCACCCTACCACCGCCAGGCGCACCTTAATGCCTACTTTACCCGCGATACGGCCAGCGCCCGCCAGGCCTTTGAGCTGGCATACGGCGATGTGCGCGCGGCATTTCAGTATTACCTCGCCCACTACAACCAGGGGCGCCCTATCGTGCTGGCCGCTCACAGCCAGGGCACTACCCATGCCGCCCGCCTGATAAAGGAATTCTTCGATGGCAAGCCGCTGCAGGATCAGCTCGTCGTGGCCTACATCATAGGCATTCCGGTCGGGAAAGATGCTTTTGAGCATATCCGGCCCTGCCAGGATTCGCTCGATACGGGCTGTTACAACTCCTGGCGCACCTTCCGGCGGGGTACCCGGCCCCGGCAACCGGAGCCGGATGTACTGGTGACGAACCCCCTGTTGTGGACAAGCAGCACGGACTATGCCGGCCCTGAGCTCAACCTCGGCGCCGTGCTGCACCCTTTCGAGCAACTGCGCCCCGGCGCTACCGACGCTCAGGTTCATGGCCCTATACTGTGGGCGAAAAAACCCCGCTTCCCCGGCAGCTTTCTGCTGATACGCAGAAACTATCACGCCGGCGATTTCAACCTTTACTACCTCAATGTCCGGGAGAATGCCCAGGCGAGGGTGAAGGCTTTTTTGAAAGAGAAGTAACCAGGTACCAGGCCTGCTACCCTTTTCCGGCCTGAGCCTGTTGAAAATAAGTGTGTAATTTTTTGTTGAGCTTGCCCACGATGCGCAGAGCGTCTTCTGTTTTTTGGTTAGGTTTAGGTAAAAAACTGCCGATAAAAGCGGAAAAATCGTTGAGTCGCTGATAAAAGGGGAAAGGTTTTTCCAGCCGCTCGAACTGGCTGTCGAGAATGATCATGGCTTCTACGCCGTCGGAGGTTTCGCTGCTCGTGGAGCCGAAGTGCAGGATGAAAAAAGGGCCGTCGCCTGGCCTGATCGAGGGATCGGCCTCCAGGTTGTTATCCAGGAAGATACCGCTTTGATCGCCGGATTTAAGCCTGGACGTGTTGGTGTCGTAAAAGAACAGGGCTTTCGAAAAGTCGTAAGCTTCCTGAAAGGCCTGCACCATATTGAGGTTGAATACCCGTTGGTTGGTTATGGTTGTTTCGATCTGGCTTTTCAGCCTGTCGCGGGCAGCTTCGCTGGTATTGGAGCTGGCCATCACCTGTTGCATAGCGTCAATTTTGGCCTGCTGCGAAGGCAGGCGCACCAGCAGCGTGCCGGCCTTGAGCTGATTGATGCTTTCTACGGCGCGTGATTGTGCCGAACCGGCGGCCGCAGGTTCCTGTGCTCTGGCCAGGCTGCTTGTCAGTAAGATAAGGGCCAGCGCCCCGGTAAAGGCTAATTTTTTTTCCATAGCGTTAATTTTCCGTTAACAGGCAGCAGAAATGGCCGGCATTAACGCGTATTGGCGTATAAATGCAAGGCAAAAGCCACTGTATTGCGTTAATATTCAAAAAAATGGCAAATTTGTGGGCCCGTCCGGCCTCTTTCGCAAAAAGCGTGACAAACAAGCTCTAAGTAATACTACAAAGCAAGAGACGAAAGATATGCAATCACTTGACATTGAAGCACTCAACCAGCAGATTTATATCGATAGCGCCTTTATTGAGAAGCTGAACACGGCAGCATCCCGCATTATCGTTGGCCAGAGCAATATGATGGAGCGCCTGATGCTCGGCCTGCTCAGCCGGGGCCACGTACTGCTGGAAGGCCTGCCAGGCCTGGCCAAAACCCTGGCCATCAAAACGCTCTCCAGCGCCGTAGATGCGAAGTTCAGCCGCATACAATTTACCCCCGACCTTCTGCCGGCCGATATTATCGGCACCATGATATACAATCCCAATACCAGCCAGTTCACAGTGCGCAAAGGCCCTATCTTCGCCAATTTTATTCTGGCCGATGAGATCAACCGCGCGCCGGCGAAGGTGCAGAGCGCCCTGCTGGAAGCTATGCAGGAGCGGCAGGTGACTATCGGCAACGAGACCTTCCGGCTCGAAGAGCCGTTCCTGGTACTGGCCACCCAGAACCCCATCGAACAGGAAGGGACCTACCCGCTGCCCGAAGCCCAGGTCGACCGCTTCATGCTCAAGGTCAAAGTGACGTACCCTTCAAAGGAAGAAGAACTGGAGATCATACGCCGCAACATCTCGGGTGAGGTCTTCGATGAGGTCCAGCCCATCGTCCATCCGTCCGATATCCTCCGCGCCCGCGAATCGGTGCGCAAAATATACATGGATGAAAAGATCGAGCGCTATATCCTCGATATCGTATTCGCCACCCGCCAGCCGTCGGCATACCGCCTGCGCAACCTCGAACCCCTCATTAACTACGGCGGCTCACCCCGCGCCAGCGTCAACCTGGCCCTGGCCGCCAAAGCCCATGCCTTCATCAAGCGCCGCGGATACGTCGTGCCCGAAGATGTGCGCAACGTATGCCATGATGTGATGCGCCACCGCATCGGGCTCTCGTATGAAGCGGAAGCGGAAAACATCACCCAGGAAGATATCATCAACAGGATACTGGACACGGTGGAAGTGCCCTAGGCGGTTGGCTTGTACCGGCGTTTAGGCGTTAATGCCGTTACCTTTTTTTACTCTAATTCTCCGGGATAAACGTGCCATGGAAACCAGCGAACTGCTCAAGAAAGTAAGAAAGATCGAGATCAAGACCAAAGGCCTGAGTAAACACCTGTTCTCAGGGGAATACCATAGTGCGTTCAAAGGCCGGGGCATGTCGTTCAGCGAAGTGCGCGATTACCAGTTCGGAGACGACGTGCGCAATATCGACTGGAACGTAACGGCCCGTACCGGCGACCCCCACGTGAAGATATTTGAAGAAGAACGCGAGTTGACGGTGATGCTGCTCATCGATATGAGCCAGTCTTCTTTCTTCGGTACTGCCGGCCAGCTCAAGAATGAGATCATGACGGAGATCTGCGCCGTCCTGGCCTTTTCCGCGATCAACAACAACGACAAGGTCGGCGTGCTGTTCTTTTCGAACAAGGCCGAGAAGTTCATCCCGCCCAAAAAGGGCAGGCAGCACATCCTGCGCATCATCCGCGAGCTGATCGACTTCGAACCGGAAGGGCAGGGAACGGATATCGGCCGCACCCTGCAATACTTCACCAACATGATCAAGCGGCGCAGCATCTGCTTTATCATCTCCGACTTTTTGTCGATGGGCTACGAAGCACCCTTGCGCATCGCCGCCCGCCGCCACGATGTGGTCGGCATCAACATCATCGACCCGAGGGAAGAGCAGCTGCCCAACGTCGGCCTGATCCGCGCTCAGGACGCCGAGTCGGGCGAGGTCAGGTGGATCGACACTTCTTCTAAGCGCCTGCGGGAAGATTACGCCCGCTGGCACCAGCAGCACTTGTCGTATTTCGTCGGCACCTTCAGGAAAAGCGGGGCCGATGCCGTGAATATCCGGACGGATGAGCCTTATGTAAATGCCCTGCTGAAATTTTTCCAGCAGCGAACGAATAAACCCTGAACCCTTCGCTACGAAATGGGACAGGGGCAATGCCTATTGTAATGGAACGGACAGGCAGTAAGCGTAATGAACTACCCAAAATGCAGGCAGGCAAAACCCTGGCATGGGGCGCATCGCTCCTTTTGCTGCTTTGGGCCGTCCCGCTTTTTGCCCAGGTAAGCGTTTCCGCCGAACTCAGCCAGAACGACATCCTCATCGGCGACCAGGTGCGCCTGACGATACTGTCCTACTACCAGCCCCCTACGGAGATAGCAGATGTGGGGTTCTCCGTATTGCAGGAAACGGCCGGGCTGGAGCTACTTGGTGAAGAGCGGTTCGAAAAGGACAACGGCGAACAAGGCAAGCTGCTGGAAGTCCAGCTTACGGTCACGGCCTTTGATTCGGGATATTACCGCATCGCGCCCATCCCCGTTGCATACCGGCAGAATGGCAAGGCGGATACGGCCTGGACGGCGGAACTCGCCCTGCAGGCCCATACGATACCCCTGGCATCGGATACCGCCCGCATAATGCCCATCAAAGAGATCATAGGGGAACCTATGAACGTCAGGGATGCCCTGCCCTGGATACTGGGCCTGATCCTGCTGATCGGCCTGGGGCTTTTAGCCTTTTTCATGCTGCGCCGCCCACCGCCGCCCTTGCCGCCGCCGCCGCCTTTGAAGATCGCCGCTCACCAGCTGGCGCTCGGGCAGCTGGATCAGCTGGAAGGCCAGAAGTTATGGCAGCAAGGCCTGGTGAAAGACTACCACAGCGGGCTTGCACACATCATGAGGCAGTACCTGCAACACCGCTACGGCCTGTCTGCTATGGAATCTACGACGGATGAGATCCTCCAGCAACTGGGGCTGGCGGGGTTGAGCAATGAACATCAGGACAAGCTGCGGCGCCTGTTGCAATCGGCCGACCTGGTTAAATTTGCCAAGGCGCTGCCCCCGGCAACTTACCATACCGAAGCTAGTGAGTCGGCCCGCGCCTTTCTACGCGATACGGCCGACGAAGGGGTGGAAGTGGAGATCCCCAGGAAAATACCAGGCTTCGACCCGGAACAGGCAACGGAAAAACAACAGGCGCCGCCGCCGTATATCCTGGATGCAGAAGGCTGGCCCGTACTGCTGTCCGGGTTCTGGCGTCGTTTCTGGGCGCGCCTGCTCGATATGTTCATTTTCCCCGGCCTCTTGCTGGCTGTTGTCAATATAGCTCTGGGCGGTGCCATAGCGCCTGTGGTGCTCGCACTGGCTTACGTGGGCGTGCTGTGGCTCTACCACGCCATCATGGACCATTATATGGGCGGCACGGCCGGCAAGCTCCTGTTGGGTATCCGGGTTGTTGACGACAAAGCGGTATACCCCACGCTAGGCCAGTCTGCCCTTCGCTTTCTGGGCAAGCTGGCCTCGGAAGCGGTATTCGGCCTGGGATATTTGTTGTATTTTCTGAACGGGAACCGCAGGCAGGCGCTTCATGACAGGATGGCGGGGACCTACGTGATCCGCAAACGGGCGCCGGAAGGAGAAAGGCCTGCCGGCAAACCAGGAAAAGAACGATGATGTCTCTTTTTGGCGAAAACATACAATTCCTCAACCCGGAGTTTTTCCTTCTGCTCCTGGTGTTGCCCGCGGCCGCAGTATGGTACCTGAGCCGCAGGCGCCGCCATTACCCTACGATGCGCATGCCCAGCCTGGCCAGTGTGAAAGGGCTCCGATCGTGGCGGGGATATCTTCGGGTGGCGCTGCCCATACTTCGGGTGCTGGCTTTCGTTGCGCTGGTGGTGGCCATGGCACGGCCCCAGGAAGTGCTCAAGGAGGAAGAAGTTGATGCGGAAGGCATCGATATCGTGATGGCCATCGACCTGTCGAGCAGTATGCTGGCGCAGGATTTCAAGCCCGACAGGCTGGAAGTCAGCAAGCGCGTGGCCGCCCAGTTTATCGACAAGCGGCCGTACGACCGCATCGGGCTGGCCGTTTTTGCCGGCGAGGCCTTTACCAAATGCCCGCTTACTACCGAACATCAGATGCTCAAAAATTTCCTGGCTGAGTTGTCCTGCGGCATTCTGGAAGACGGTACGGCCATCGGTATGGGGCTTGCAACGGCTGTCGGCCATCTGGAGAAGAGCGAGGCGAAAAGCAAGGTCGTCATCCTGCTGACGGACGGTGTCAACAACGCCGGTTATATCAACCCGGCCATGGCGGCACAGATCGCCCAGAAGCTGGGCATCAAGGTGTATACCATTGGCGTAGGCTCTACCGGCGACGCCCTGACCCCCGTGAACCGGCGCTCCGACGGGCGCTATATCTTTGGCCTGGCCCGCGTCAAGATCGATGAAGCGCTGCTGCAGGAGATCGCCAGCATGACCAACGGAGCATACTTCCGCGCCACGTCTGCCGAGAGCCTGGAGCGCATCTACAGCCAGATCGACCAACTGGAAAAAACAAAAGTGGAAGTGACGGTCTTTAAACATTATAGCGAGGCGTTCCACCCGTTTGTCTTCTGGGCGATCTTGCTGCTGCTGCTGGAAGCTTTGCTGCGGTATACCCTGTTGCGAACGATCCCTTAGAGCGAACCATTATGTTGCGATTTGAATATCCCGAACATCTGTATGCCTTACTGGCTGTCCCCCTGCTGCTGCTCTTCTTCGGCCTGGCCTGGCGCGCCCGCAGCAGGGCCATCCGAAGGTTTGGCGATACCCACCTGATGGCGCGCCTCATGCCCCGGGTTTCCCGCTACCGGTATTTTCTCAAATTCGCCGTCCTGCTCATCGCCCTGGCGCTGCTGGCCATTGCATGGGCCAACCCGCAGTATGGCGTGCGGATGGTCAAGGCCAAGGCCAAAAGCGTGGACGTGATGATCGCTTTTGATATCTCACAGAGCATGCTTGCCGAAGACCTGCCGCCCAGCCGCCTGGCCCGCGCACGCCGCTTTACGCAAAGCCTGGTGGAAAGCCTGCAGGGCGAACGCCTGGGGCTTATCCTGTTCGCCGGTAGCGCCTTCGTGCAATCGCCGGTCACCAGCGATTTCAATGCCCTGCTGCAGGCCGTCCGCAGCGCCAACCCCAGCATGATCCCCAATCAGGGCACGGCCATCGGCGAGGCCATAGAGCTGGCGGCCAACTCGTTTGAGCAAAACAACAAAAATCACAAAGCGTTAATAATTATTACCGACGGGGAGAACCACGAAGAAGATGCCCTGGACCAGGCCAAAACTGCCCGCTCCGACGGGCTGCTGATCTTCACCGTCGGCGTAGGGACGGAGGAAGGTAGCTTCATTCCCGTTGAGGAAAACGGCAAGTTGGCATATAAGCGCGACAATACGGGGCAGCCCGTGGTGAGCCACCTCAACGAAGCCGTGCTCAGAGAAATAGCCCAGGCCGGCGACGGTAAATATTTCAACCTCGCCGCCGGTAGCGGCCAGGTGCTGGACGCTCTGAGAGAGGGCATCGGGCGCATGGAAAAACGGGAGTTGGAACAACAGGCCTTTTCTGAATACAACAGTTACTTTCAGTGGTTCGTAGGCGCAGCCATGCTTCTGCTTTTGCTGGAATTCCTCCTCCCATACCGCAGTAGCCGCCGCCTGACAGGCAAGGATATTTTTGATGTGTAAAGTGAAAACGATGCAAAGCAAGGCCTTTTTCATAGCTTTAGTAAGTATGCTCCCGGCAGGAACAGCCCTTTGGGCCCAGGCTGCACACCACAACCTGCGCCAGGGCAACAAAGCCTACGAAGAACAGGATTACACCGAGGCGGAAAGGTATTACCGCAAATCCCTGGAAGAAAAAAGCACCCCCCGCGCCGGCTACAACCTGGGCAACGCCATATACCAGCAGGGCCGTTATGACGAGGCCGTCCGGCGCTATGAACACGCCGCAGAACACTTACAGGACAAAGACGCCAAGGCTTCCGCTTATTACAACCTGGGCAATGCCGAGATGCAGAACGGCGAACTGGAAAAGAGCATTGAGGCCTATAAGAACGCCCTGCGGCTTCGCCCCGACGACCAATCGGCTAAGTACAACCTGGCCCTTGCCCAGCGCATGCTGAAAAAGAAACAGGAACAGGAAAAACAAAAACAGCAGCAACAGAAAGATAAACAAGAGCAGGAACAGCAGAAAGATCAGCAGAAGCAGGAACAGGAAAAAGAGCAGGATCAAAACCAGCAGGGCCAGCCTCAGGATCAGCAGCAACAGCAGCAAGACAAGGGCCAAAGCCAGCAGCAACAGGAAAATCAGCCGCAGAACGCGAACCCAACGGAAAACGGGGAGGGGGAACCGAATGAGACAGGCAGCCTGACCGAAGAAGAAGCACGACGCCTGCTGGAGATCATCCAGGAGGAAGAGCTCAAGGTGATGGAGAAAATGAAAAAAGAGAAAGCAAAAAGCGTCAAACGGGATAGAGACTGGTAATAATACAAAGCGGCAGCTTATTTTTTGAACACGACTAAATGCAATGTCATGAAAAAGTTTCTCCTCTTCTCACTGGGCTTCATCTTGTCGGGCGGGTGGCTTTCCGCCCAGGAGGAAGGGCCCCGTTTTACGGTTGAAGCCAGCAGTGATTCCATCCTTATGGGGAATTATTTCAAGGTGGTTTTTACCCTGGAGAACGCGAGTGGCGACAATTTTGAACCGCCTGTTTTCCAGGGCTTTGATGTGGCGAGCGGGCCGAGCTTCGCTTCCAGTATCAGTATTTTCAATGGCCGGACGAGTCAGAAGGTTTCGTATACTTATTACCTTCAGCCCCGCGATATCGGCAATTACTATATCGAGCCGGCAAGTATCGCAGTAGGGGGAAAAGTACTGGAAACGCTGCCGGTAGAAGTGATCGTAGTGCCCAACCCCGATGGCATCATCCAGGAGCCCGGCCAGCCGGAAGAACGACTGCTCGAAGGGTTTGGCGATTGGGACTGGCCCGGCAGCAGCCCCTTTTTCGAACCTCAGTCCCCCGAACAGCAGCAGCCCGCACCACGGCCTGCACCGGCGCCCAAAAAGAAACGAAAAACGTATAAGCTCTAAGGGTCTATCATGTTTAAGCCACTATTATTCCTACTGGGCCTTGTTGTGCTTTCTCCTCTGGCCAGAGGCCAGGGCAAGGTGTCTTTTGATGCTTTCGCCGATGCCCGTAAGGTCGTAAAAGATGGCTATTTTGAGATCACCTTCACCCTGCACAACGCGGAAGGCAGCAGTTTTAAACCCCCTTCCTTCGAAGGTTTTACCATCCTGTCGGGCCCCTTTCAAAGTATGGGCACTACCGTGATCAACGGCGCGACAACCCGGGAGGAAAGTTATATCTACCGCCTGCAGCCCCGTCGTACGGGCAGCCTGACGATCGGCAGCGCTACCATTAGGGCCAATGGGCATACTTACCGCTCTTTGCCCATCACGGTGCAGGTTGTGGAAGGAAAGGGTAGCGAGGAAAAAGGGAAAGAGCTCTTCATTATTGCTGAACCGAGCACCACAAAGGCCTGGGTAGGCCAGCAGGTCCTGCTCGATTACAAGCTGTATACGGCCATTAGCTACAAAAGCCCGGCCCTGCTGGAAGAGTCAGGCTACCAGGGGTTTTATGCCGAAGATGTGCGCCAATATGACAGTCGCGATTTTCGGGAAGTGTATGAAGGCGTTCAGTACATTTCCAAAGTCCTGAAACGCGTAGCGCTTTTCCCACAACAGGCCGGTGAACTGACGATCACCCCTATGAGCATTCAGGTGAGTGTCGTCAAGGAGAACAGCGGCCGCCAGCGCAACTTTTTCTTTACCCCCGAAATGGAACGCGTGCCTCTCAGCACAGAACCCGTCACCATCCAGGTCGAACCCCTGCCGTTGAACGCGCCGGCCTCCTTCACCGGTGCGGTGGGTAGTTTCAAAGTCACCCCTTACCTCAACCGCACCAAGGTGACTACTGATGACGTCCTGTCATTGCGGCTCACCATCAGCGGCAACGGAGATATCAAGCGGGTGCAGGCGCCGCCGCTCAAAACGCCCGGCAACTTCGAGCTGTACGACCCTACTGTGGCCGAAGAAGAAACCTATGAACTCAACGGGGATATTCAGGGCAAGAAAACTTTTGAATACCTCATGCTTCCCAAGGAAGCCGGGCAGTATACACTCCAACCCGAATTTTCCTGGTTTGACCCCGACAGCTCCCGCTTCATTACGTATTCGGCATCGGTATACGAACTGGAAGTCAGAAAAGGGAGTGGGCAAGGCGCGGCGGCAAGGCGTGGGAAGGATGAAGGCGCGGCACAGGAAGATATAGCCCCCCTTAAAACGGATGTCGCCCTGCGCGCCAGCCACCCGCCATTTTCAGGAGGGCGCCTCTTTTGGGCCCTCTTCGCCTTGCCATTCCTCGGGCTGGCCGGCGTGCTGGCCTATAAGCGATGGTCGGCCCTGCACAAAGGTATCGACCCGGCTACGCTGCGCATCCGCCAGGCCCGGAAGGTGGCTCAGGAGCGGTTGGCCCAGGCGGAACTACACCTGAAGGCGGCAAATAACCGCGCTTTCTATGACGAGCTGTCGAAAGCTATGCTGGGATACGCCAGTGATAAACTGCGCATCGCTCGCTCTGAACTGGCAAAAGACAAATTGCAGGTGCGGCTGGAAGAAGCGGGCCTTGGCCAGGAACAGGTAAAGCAGTTCCTGGAAATCATCTCCACCTGTGAATTGGCGCTATTCGCCGGGAAAACCCAGGCCAGTGATATGCAGGCTACCTTTGGAGCGGCAGTACAGGCGATCTCGCAAATGGAAAAACAATTGACCGCATAAACTTCAGGTATTCGCTTACGGAGCCAGCACGGCGTCCAGTGGCGTGCCTCCTCCTACCCACTCTCCTTCGGCCCGATAGGGGTGAAAGCGGGCGAAAAGCTCTTCTTTATACCAGCCTAGCCGGCGGGTGCGCCGGATAACCTCCCTGTGGTTTGGGCTTTCGTAGGCATAAGCTTTCATATACGAACTATTTTCCCAAAGACTGAAGGTGGCCTGCTGTACGACGGGCAGCTCGCCAATGCCTAACGAGAACAGCAGCCCTGCTCTCCCTTCTACGGCCCTGCTCACCGAAGGCACAAAACGCCAGAAGCGCCAAAGGTGCTTCGGAGCTATCGTCGCCCGCGTGATCACGCCTACAGGCTTGGCCTCGTCCAGTGTTCTCACGATCGGGAAAGGGGCTATGCCGCCCCACCGTCCATGGGATTGCACTGCCCAAAGGTAGGCCGTCCACCAATGGCTGGACCGCTGCCGGAAAGCGGCGAAGAGAGGGCTCTCATCAAAAAAACGGCAGGCATCAGCTTCGCAGCCCCATACGCCCAATAGGGCATAGGCGCCGAAGTCGGGCCAGATGCTAAACCCATTGCCGCTGCCGCTGCCAAGCATTTTTGAGAACCTGAGCCCGGGAGTGTTCGTCAGCAGCGCTGGCGCCAGGCCCATCTGCCGGAAGGCCCACCATCTGGAGGCGGGTTTTTCGTAGCGAAAAAAGGAAAGCGTGGTGATCGGATCGGGCATAGTCCCTTTAACACATAGGCTATAGCAAATGTTTTTGTTGCCTTTTCGTTAAAATAGGCGGCAAGGCCGTTAAATGATCGTTAAACAGCCGGGTACAATACCAACAATGAATATCGTATAAGTATTTGATATTTAAATAATTGCATGGATGGGTTTTTACCCCCCTGCTACGGGCCTGTTGGTGGCCGCCAGGGCTGCGGGCCGTCAGAAAGCGTGAAAACAATCAAGAAATTGTAATTTTGAAAGCAGGCAAACTGGTAATTTTGCCCGATACAAACCAAACGTTTTACCAAAAAAACTAAAACCAAGGAATATGATTTACAAAAGTATGATGAAGATCGTGGCCGCCTTCGTACTGACTGCCATGGTAACCTTTAACGCAAACGCGCAACGCATCGCTTATGTAGATGTGAATGCTATTCTGGAAAACATCGATGAATACAAGGCTGCCCAGGATGAACTCGACAAGCTCGCCTCCCGCTGGCGCCAGGAGATCGCCCAGGAGTACGATAAAATTAAGGGTATGTACAACCGTTACCAGGCCGAACAGGTCCTTTTAAGCGATGATGCGCGCCGGCAGCGCGAAGATGAGATCATGGAAAAGGAAAAGGAAGTGCGCGACATGCAGAAAAACAAATTCGGGCCTGAAGGGGAACTGTTCCAGCGCCGGCAGGAGCTCGTACGCCCCATACAGGAAAAAGTGTACAGCGCCATCGAAGAATATGCCACCGAACGCGGTTACGATTTCATTTTCGACAAGTCGGGCGCTACGGGCATGATATTTTCCAACCCCCAATACGACAAGACCCAGGACGTCATGCAAAAGCTGAAGTAAAAACACTGTTTAGTTTTTACTTCACTGTAAATCGGCTATTTTTGCAGCCGTTTTTGCACTCATGTGATAAACTAAATACAAAACGCAAATGAGAAAATTGGTTAAAACCGGCGGCCTTCTTTTGTTTTTCGTCTGTATTACGGCCGCTTTATCCGCCCAGAAATTCGGCTACGTCAATTCTGCTGCTATACTGGCGGAAATGCCGGAAGTAAAGCAGGCCGATGCGAACCTGGAAGCACTGCAGAAGCAATTGCAGAAAAAAGGCCAGGGAATGGTGGAAACGCTACAGAAGGATTACACAGCGGTGCGCCAAAAAGTCGATGCCGGTGAGTTATCTCCGTTGCAGCAACAACAGGAATCCGACCGCCTGGAAAAAGCACAGGCCGAGATCGCCAAATTCGAGCAGGAGATGTCGGAACAGATACAGGCCAAACGCCAGGAACTGTTACAACCGATCTATGATAAGGTGAACCAGGCTATCAAGGACGTGGCCGAAGAAAATGGCTTCCAGCTCATTTTCGACCAGGGTGTGCTGCTCTATGCCGAAGAATCGCAGGACGTCAGCAAGCTGGTGAGGGCCAAACTAGGCATGTAAATTGTCACAAACGAGCCAACCTATTGGCATTTTTGATTCTGGCATAGGCGGCCTTAGCGTCGCCTATGCCATACTCCACCAGCTTCCTGCTGAGCTCCTCCTCTATTTTGGCGATACGGCCCATATCCCCTATGGCACCAAGCCCGCCTCAACCATCCGCCGATACAGCGAAAATATCTGCCGCTTTCTTCTGGATCAGGGCTGCAAGCTCATCGTAGTGGCCTGTAATACCGCCTCCGCCGCCGCATTGAACCACCTGCGCCACCTGTGGCCCGATGTGCCTATCGTGGGGATGGAACCGGCCGTTAAACCGGGTGCGCTGGCCACGCGTACGGGTAAGGTAGGGGTATTAGCCACCGCCGGAACATTCAAAAGCCAGCGCTATGCCAGCCTGATGCACCGCTTTGCCAAAGAGGTGGAACTGCTGGAAAACCCCTGCCTGGGCCTGGTAGAACGGATCGAAGCCGGGCAGCTCGACGGCCCGGAAACGGAACAATTATTACGGAGTATTATCAACCCCATGCTGGCCGCCGGGGCCGATGCTTTCGTACTGGGCTGTACGCACTACCCTTTTGTTCAGCCACTCATCGAAAAGATCGCAGGCCCGGACATCGCTATCATCAATCCCGCCCCGGCCGTTGCCCGCCAGGTGGAACGCCTGCTGCACGAGTCCGGCCAGCTTAGTATGGAACCGCTGCCGCACCACCGCTTTTTTATCTCGGGAAAAGACGAGGACGGCCACTTCAAAAGGATGGCGAAAACCCTGCTCGGCTTCAGCCCCGAACTGATAAGCGGGCATCTTATCTGACGTAGCAGCGTTCAAAAAATAAGCTCACCCTGTAATTCACACCTACCCCAGCCTGAAGCGCGCGTATTTTATAGACTTACCCTCCGCCAGGTGCATCCGTTCGTAATACGTTTTCAGTTCCAGTTCCGGCATGGGCAGGGGGGCGGCGTAGATATCGGCATCCTGGTACAGGATTGCTGCGCCCGGGTATTCGGCGAGGGTTTCCAGGGTATACTCAAAAAGTATGGGCTCGTCCGTTTTGAGGTGTACCAGGCCGCCGGGGCGCAGCACTTTGCGGTATTCGTCCAGAAAGCGGGGCGCTGTTAACCTCCTGTTCGACTTGCTTCGGCGGAGGAAGGGGTCGGGGAAAGTGATCCATACCTCACTCACCTCTCCCGGATCGAAGAAAAGGGATAACTGCTCGATGCGGGTGCGCAGAAAAGCGGCGTTGTGGAGTTTTTCTTTAAGGGCGATGCCGGCGCCTTTCCATATCCGGGCGCCTTTGACATCTACCCCGATGAAGTTGCGTTGTGGGTTCTGTCGGGCCAACCCCAGGGTGTATTCGCCACGCCCACAGGCCAGTTCGAGGGTAATGGGGTTGGCATTGCCGAAGTGGTGGGCGGCCCACCTGCCGTTCAGGCTTACCAACTCGCCGTTCACCCCGCAAAGCCGGGGTTCCTCGTGATTGAAATTTTCGTAAACGTTGGGGTAGGTCAGCAGTTCTGCAAATTTCTGCAGTTTATTTCGCTTGCTCATACTTATGTAGTGTTCAAAAATAAGTTCTCCATCGGAGATCCTCTTCCACATCACAGGATCGTCGAACTTATTTTTTGAAGATTCCTTGCTTCGTACACGTATCACCAAATGGGAAGCAAAGATATGGATTTTTTAGCTCAAAGGCTTAGTGAGTATATCGTTCAAGTGCTGCCGGAATTCGGGGAAGGAGGCCAGATTGTGGTGCTCGCCATGCCGGATGACGATGAAGTGCCCGGAGCTGGGCAATAGTGGCCTCAGGCGCAGGGCCAGCCGGAAGGGCACCAACTGGTCGTGCGTGCCGGCGAAAACAAAAACCGGGGCATTCTGTTGCCTGAGGTAGACGTCGTTGCGAAAATGAAGCCGGAACAAAGCAGAAGGAAGGGGTAGGCCAACCTGGGCGCGAATGACGTTGGGCATATTGTCGTAAGGGGTTTCCAGCGCCAGCAGGCGTGGGTGATGGCGCATCCCCAGCCAGGATGCGAGAGCCGTGCCGAGCGACCGGCCGTAGACGACGATACGGTTTTCGGGATATCGGGCCTTCAGCCAGTGGTATGCTGCTTCCGCGTCCTCGTACAGGGCCTGCTCAGAAGGGCGCCCGCTGCTCTTGCCGAACCCCCTGTAATCGATAGCCAGGAAGTCGAGGCCCATGGCAGTAAAAGACTGGTGTTCCTTTCCCCAGCGCGACAGGTCGCCCCTGTTGCCATGCAGGTACAATACCACACCGCGGGAAGGGCGTCCCGTTCTAAAAAAAAGCGCATTGAGCCTGTCCGTCTCGCCAGCCCGTATCCAGTGTTCTTCAAAAGGTGTGGAAAAGGAGTACCTGAAACCGGCTTCGAGCTTGTAGGGCTGAAAAACGAGGCGGCCCTGAAGAAAGTACACTACCCCCAGAATGACGGCGTACAGCAGCAGGATCAGCAGGAAAAACCCCAGGATTAGTTCCATAAACGAGAATTTGGGCCGCTTTGACGTTAACAGACAAAAAATCCTTAAAACATATCGCTGGCGAAAATTATTTTATATTTCGAATTCAGGCGAAAAATAAATTGCTATGAAAAAATGGGTTACGCTGATCTTGGGCTTATCGCCCCTGCTCGCCTTCAGCCAGAAAATCACGGTTTCAGAGCCGATCACGCTCCGGTCCGATATCGCTTATGACCTGATCGGGGGCCTTGGCGGGCGCACTTTGCTATTTCGGGATAAAAATACATCCTTTGAAGTTGTCGCCTTCGACCAGCGCATGCAGGAAACCTGGAGCAAGGAACTGGAGCTGGACCCCCGGCAGCCCAAACCCATTGGGGTCGTCGGCAGGAAAATGGACTTTGTCCTGCTCTACCAGTTCAGAATGCGGTCGCATACGCTGGTCAAAGCCCATAAATACGGGCCGGGGGCCAACCTGCTTGACTCGGTGGCCATAATGGACCTGGGCACCCTTTTTTATTCGCCCAACTTTGTCTTCGAACGCTCGGAAGACCGCTCCAAAGGGCTCATCTATTACATCGAAAAGCAGGACCTCATCAAAGCCTTCGCTTTCGACCTGGACAATATGAAGCTACTTTGGGAAACAGCGCTGCAACTGGAAGATTTTAACGCTTTTCAGAATTTCCGCCAGGTCATCGTGGATAATGAAGGCAATATGACCATGATCCTGGAGCAGGATAACTACCGGTCGAAGCGGGACGCCCACCTTTTCGAAGCATATACGTTTTACGGGCAATCGAGAGAATTGCTGAAATACGACCTGCCCATGAACGGCAGGCTGACCTACGATGTGAAATTCACCTTTGACAATGTCAATGGGCTACTCGTGGGCGGAGGCCTGTATTCGGATAAGAACCTGGGCCGCGCCGACGGCTTTTTCTACCTCAGCGTCGACCCCTATTCGCCGGAACATTACCGCCTGGCCTTTTCCGAGTTCGATGAAGATTTCGTGGCCAGCGTAATGGGTAAAGAGGCCGACAGGGCCAAAGGGGTTTCCGAAGTAGAGGTTACGGATATCGTCCTGCGGATGGATGGGGGCATCCTGCTCGTCAATGAACGAAACCGGACCTTCGAAAGGCGGACGGCTAATATGAGCCGGACTTTCTATGACGTCAACGGCCGTTTCGCGGTCGATTATTACTACGACGAGGTGTTCGTCATTTCTATCCACCCCAATGGCGAGGCGCATTGGAAAACGGTGTTACACAAAAAACAGTACTCTCAGGACGACAGCGGGATGTATTCTTCCTATTTCCTGTTCCGCACGCCTACCAGCCTGCGATTCCTGTTCAACGATGAGATCAAATACGAGAATACGGTGAGCGAATACGTCCTGAAGGGCAACGGCGACTACGAACGCAACAGCCTCATGAGCACCGAGAACCTGAAACTACGGCTGCGTTTTCGCGATGCGCTCCAGGTGAGCAACAGCGAGCTCATCGTACCCAGCGAGCGGAGGAACCGCCTGCGCCTGGTAAAGCTGGAATTCTGAGCCCCTACTGGTTGTTGGCCGCCATCACCGCCTTCACCTTTTCATTCATGATGTGAAACCAGGCAGGCGGCACCAGGGCCAGAAGGATGGATGCCGGGTAGCCGGCGGGCATCTGGGGGCTGTCGTCAAAATGGCGAAGCACCTGGTATTTACGGCTGGCTTTGTAGTGATGGTCGGAGTGGCGCGTCAGCTCATAGAGGAATATACGGCCCGGCTCGTGGTCCGAATTCCAGGAATGGAAAGGGCTTACCCGCTCGTACCGGCCGTCGGGCAGCATCCGGCGGCGCAGGCCGTAATGTTCGATGTAGTTGACGGACTCCAGCAGAAGCACGCCTACGGCAGCTATTGCCAGGGCGAAACCTGCCATTTGCCATCCCCAGATCAGGCCGATGAGCAGCAAATAGGCCAACTGGTAAAAAGTGAAGCGCACCATTTCGTTTTTCCAGCTCCAGCATTGAACATCCTTTTTGGCCAGCCGTTCTTTTTCCAGCCGCCAGGCGTTGCGGTAGCTACCTGATATGGAGCGGAGCCAGAAGGCATAGGCCGTTTCGCCCAATCGCGCAGAGGCCGGGTCTGCATCGGTAGCCACGTTTTTATGGTGGCCGCGATTGTGCTCGATGAAGAAGTGCATGTACAACGCGGTGAGCAGCAACAACTTGGCCATGGCCTGTTCCGCCCTGTTGCTGCGGTGCCCCAGCTCGTGCGCTACATTGATGCCGATCGTGCCAACGATGATGCCTACGCTGAGGGTCATGCCCAGTATTTCATAAGCGGCGAGGCCCCCTGCGGCAATGGTGTTGAAATAACAGGCGGCCAGTACGAACAGAATAGGGATGTTCGCGTACAAAAGGATATCGAAGAAGGGATTGGACAGGCGTTCCTTTTCCTCTTCGGGCGCATAATTGGCGTCCGACTGCGGCGCCAGCATATCCAGTATGGGGATCAGCACAAAGGCGACGTAAACGCCGCTGAACGACCAGGCGCCCTGAAGGTAAACGCCCAGGTATGCCGATGCCGGCGCGATATAAGCGATCAGGTATTTAAGGCCTTTCCACATGCGTAAGGGCAATGATTTTGAGTAATGAACCGAACTGTAGCAAAAATCCCGTACGTTTGCGGTCAAAAAATAACGCATTTTTGAAGTATTAGCAAATTCCAACCATTGCAATGAGTAAGCCATTTTATACGCTGAAGGTTAGGGCGCTTAAAAGAGAGACAGCTGACGCCGTTACGATCTTGTTCGATGTCCCTGAAGCGTTGAAGGAAACTTTCCGGTACAAAGCGGGCCAATACCTGACGCTCCGCTTTGCTTTTGAAGGGGAAGAGGCCCGCCGCGCCTATTCCATGTGCAGCAGCCCCCTCGACGACCACATCGCCGTTACCATCAAGCAGGTGGAGAACGGGCTCGTTTCACATTATATCAACAACGAGCTGAAAGCAGGCGACAGCGTGGAGGCCATGGCCCCTGAAGGCCGTTTTTTCACTGAGCTGGACGCCGATAACCGCAAGGACTATTACCTCTTCGCCGCAGGCAGCGGCATCACCCCCCTGATGTCCATCCTGAGGACGGCCCTTGAAGCGGAACCGCAGAGCACGGTTTTTCTGTTCTATGGCAACCGCGATGAAGAGCATATCATTTTCCGCGAACAACTGGATGAGCTGGCGAGAAAGTACGACAACCAGCTCATCGTGGATCATATACTCAGCCAGCCCAAAAAGCAAAAGGGGAGCGGCCTGCTCGGCTTCATGAAAAAAAGCGAATCGAGCTGGCAGGGTGAAGTTGGGCGTATCGATGAAAAACAGCTGCGCCGCTTCCTCGCCGAACACCCCCAACGCAGCCGCCAGGGCGAATACTTCATCTGCGGCCCCGGAAATATGATCGACACCGTGCGTAGCACTTTGCTGGATATGGGCATCGATAAAAACCACATCCATACCGAACACTTCGTCAATGCCCACCCCCTGGAAGGTGAGCGCTTGAAAGGCACCGCCGGAGCCCGTCTCAAAGTACACCTCGACGGTTCCGAATATGACGTGGAAGTGCCCGAAGGCAAGACTATCCTGGATACGCTGCTCGACCAGGGGTACGACCCGCCCTATTCCTGTACCTCAGGCGCCTGCTCCACCTGTATGGCCAAAGTGCTGAAAGGAAGCGTGAAAATGGACGTCTGTTACGCGCTCGACGACGACGAAGTGGCCGAAGGGTATATCCTGACCTGCCAGTCGCACCCTACTGCAGAAGAGGTGGAGATCACCTATGATGTTTGAGATTTCACATTTCCTACTCCACCACCGCTACCTGATGCACCTGCAGCACTTCTTTGCTGGCGCCGCCCAGGTTGACAAAGGCCACGATGTGGCAGTCTTCGGGTTTCCAGCTTTCGGGCAGGGTCATGGAATAATCTTTCTCAATGACGGCGCCCGCCGGCAGAGGCTCGTCGATGGGGTCGCCGTCGTAATTGGTCATCATATCCCGCAGCACGTGCTGGTGTTTGTAAGCGGAGTTGGGGGTGCTGGACTCGGGCGTCAGCTGAAGGTCGGTGATTTCGCTTTCGGTAAGGGCAATGCTGAGCCGCACATCGTTCTCGGCAATCGTTTCCTGGACGTATAGTTTTACCTTAACATCCAGCTGGCGGGTGCTCTCCTCGTATGTCCGCTTGATCTCGATCTTCACCCTGGGCGTTTCCTGCAATTCCTGGGCGACATAGCCTGCCCACTGTTGCCTGCCCAGTTGCAGGTCGAACTCGCCGTCAAAAAGCTTGCGGTCGACAACAGCGGTGGGGTAACCCAGGGGTTCGCCGAGATAGCTGAGCAGGCTGATGCCTTCGGGGGCCCGGAAGTCGGTTTGGCTATCTGGGTAGGGTGCAGAAAAGGAGCCGGCATGGATGGAAATAGCCACCAGGCGTTGCCCGTAAATATCGAGCAGGCCTTCGATAGCCTGGCTGCCTGCCGGGCAGTTGACACAACGCACGCCGGTGAATTCTTCGATGAGCACCTGCCGCTCCTGGTCCTCCACAGGGGTGGGGCCATCGGGGTTGTTGCCGCCCATATTGGGGTTGATAATCGGCGGTATCTCTTCACACCCCAACCAGAGCAGGGGGAGTAATAACAACAGGAAAGTGATCCTTTTCATAGCTGAGTGATTTTATAGTACGCTTAAAAGGTTGAATTTACGGTAAACCGAACGCCGCTGAAAGCAGGCTCCAGCCGGCAGATGCCTCCGGTGCACACTACGCCTTCCACCTGTTTGATATAGCTGAGGGAAAAGCGGTTGGCACGGTGGGTGTAAAAAATATCGAACCGCGGATAGTGCAGCGACAGCTTCTCGCCGGTATCCGCATCCTGCGGGGAGTTCTTGCCCGGGTTTACATTGTACATATCCGAAACGGTGAACGTCCAGTGCGGCGCGATGCTGAACTCCACCAGGCCAAACGCCCAGTCGCCATAATCCTGCAAATGCCCTTTGTCGTCTTTTCCGACTTTCATGTACTGTCCTTCAAACCGGATGGCCTTCTGCCGGTCGAATTTGTAGAGGAAATCGAAATAAGGGATGAGGGTCTCGACGATAGGGGCATCGGGTTTGAACTCGAAAACCTCCTGGTTATAACGCTGTATCTGCAGGCCGCCCAGCAGCGTCCAGGTGCGTTTGTGTTTGTAGGAAATTTCGGTGTAGAGCTCCCGGTACAGGAGGTCGTTGTCGAGGTTGGTGATGTCGGAATAGTTGACGTTGAAGCCCAGCTTGCGCTTGTAGTTGTAGCGCACGTCCACCTGATAGGCCAGCTCTCCGAGGGTTTGGGTAGCGGCGTTGTAGCGGGCCGTCAGCCGGTAGGTGTTGACGCGCGCCATGGGCGGCAGGAAATTGATCAGGCCGCGGTTGAGCTGCTCCTGGGGGCGGGTGCGGAAGTCGAAATTTTCCGTGCGTTTGCCTTCCACCGTAATGCCCAGTCCTTTGCTGGCGTAGCTGAGGCTGCTGTACAGGACGGAACCGTCGGCAAGGAAAAGCTTGTCGCCGACAAAGGTTGCGGTATCGCCCAGGTTGAACGTCCCGAAGGGGTCATTGAGGTTGTCCTCGGTCTTGTAGGCGCCTTCCACGTACCAGGTAAAGTTGCCGGCCGTCAGGGTGTTGTACAGCGAAAAAGCGTAGGTATTGTATTTGGGTACGAAAGCGTCGTCCTTGCTGTAGGTGTTGATCGTCGCCACCAGCGAGTTCATGGAAGCGTCGTCGAGGGTGCGGTTGACGACGCCGAAGCCAGGGGCGATAGACCAGCTGGCGCCTTCGCCGCCGCTTAAAAAGCCGTCGACAGCCGCTCCTTTGATCACGGAGCCGTACAAGTCGAACTGCTGCTTTTGGCGCCCGGTGAAAGCCTTGATCTGCCAGTCGGGCAGGAACTCGTATGCCAGCCTGGCGCCCAGCAGGGCGTTATCGATCAGCAGAGGGCGTTCTTCGAAAGCGCGAAAGATGATGCCGCTGCCAACCTGGTCGTACAGGTAACCCACGCTGATGTCCAGCTTTTCGATCTTTTTGTGGATGTACCACCGCCCGATGCCCTCATCCGTATACGAGCTGGTAGGGTTGAGCAGGTTGGAGTTGTTGAACAGGTCGAAGCGCAGGCCGAAGTCGAAGCCCCAGTTGCTGTAGCTGAGGTTGAGCCATGCGTCGGCGCCGTACAGTTGCCGGTCGTACTGCGGCGTATTGGCCGCGCCGATGAGGCTGTCGCGCATAAAGAAATTGGCGTTGGCCTCCAGGTTGCCGGAGAGCTGGCCGCCGCCGTTGTTTTGCTCCTGTGCATTAGCCTGATGGTTCAGCAATAGGGCCAGGCTTAAAAAAAGGAGTACGCTAATGTTTTTCATTTATTCTTAAATTTCCGTTAAGAGCGTAGGGTGCGGGTGATTTGTCGCTTGTTTTTGCAGTATCTTGGGGCGTTACCCGCTGCGGGGTTTTACGTCCAAAAGCAGCGGCAGTTGCTGAAAAGCAGCACAATAATCCTGGGAATTTGGGGGAAAAGGAAATTTTTCCGCAAAATTAGTCATTCGCCGAACAAAGTTGGAACGATGTGGCCAGGACTTTCACCGGGAGAATACTATTACCTTTGGCATCATTTTTTCATTAATAAGCTATGTTAATATGAAATTATCCTATGTACTCGCCACCGCCCTGTTCGTCTTCATGGGCAGCCTGGCCTTCGGGCAGAAAGCCCTTCCGTCGGTAGAAGTGAAAACCCTTGACGGCCAGACGGTTGATATTCAGGAGTATGGCAAAAACGGCAAGATCACGATCATAAGCTTCTGGGCTACCTGGTGTTCGCCCTGTAAGAAAGAGCTCAGCGCCATTGCGGAGCTGTACGAAGAATGGCAGGAGGCATACGGCCTGGAGCTGGTGGCCATCACGATCGACACCCAGCGGGCCCTGGCCAAAGTAAAGCCCATGGTTGAAGCCAGCGGCTGGACGTATACCGTCCTTTCCGATGCCAACCAGCAACTGCGCAACGCCCTGAACTTCCAGGCCATCCCCCAGACCTTCCTGGTCGACCAGGAAGGCAATATCGTTTATACCCACTCCGGCTATGTGCCCGGCGATGAGTACGAGCTCGAAAAGAAGATCAAAGAGCTGGTACAGTAAGATAACAAAGGGGTGGCCCCTCCAGCGCTTGCCTGGCCCTGGCCACCCCCTGAAAACTGCAGCATCTTATCCCGGAATTCGCTATATTTGTAAGGTTCGGGTTGCCCATGGCGCCAAACCAACCAAAGCCTGAACCCTATGGTTATGCTCGAGAAAACGTATTTCTTCTCTCCCTTTGGCTGTATCGAGATCAAAGGCAGCAGCCTGGGCGTCAGCTCGGTCAAGTTTATCGATAAAAAGCCCTGCCCGGTAGGGCCTATCCCCGAGGTGCTGCGCGACTGCGTCATCCAGCTCGACGAATACTTCAAAGGCCAGCGGACTGAATTTTCCCTCAAGCTCGACTTTGGCGGCGCACCGGCTTTCCATCAGGCCGTTTGGCAGGAGCTGCTCAACGTGCCTTTCGGGCGTACGACCACCTACATCGCTATTGCGGAAAAACTAGGCGACACCAAGGCCGTGCGCGCCGTAGGCCAGGCCAATGCGCACAACCCCATCGCCATCATCGTTCCCTGCCACCGCTGCATAGCCAAAAGCGGCGACCTTCAAGGCTATTTCTACGGCCTGGATATGAAACGCCAGTTGCTCGAACTGGAGAACCCTATGAGCTTTGCGCGGCAGGGGAGCTTGTTCTAGTTTCGCCAAACTCCAGTTTGGCGTCTATATTACTATGATTCGTAGGGTGCTTTTTTTTCTACTCCAAACTTCCGTGCTGGAGCAGCTATCCCCCCAATGCGGGCCCTAACGGGGAGTATCTATTCCAAACAGAAGTTTGGAGGTACGGGGCCGCGTACCTCCGGCCTTTTGGCCGGAGCATTAGTCCCCTCAATGCGGGCCCTAATGGGGAGTATCTACTCCAAACAGAAGTTTGGAGGTACGGGGCCGCTATGGGTAATAATGATTTTATGGTAAACTTCAAATTATCTACTTCCAAGGGGAACACCTTCAGCTGAGACTGCTGCAGGATATTTCCCATGGCATCGTAAATTATGCAAATTCACGGGGATAGTACAATCAAGCGTGTCGCCGCAGTCGCAATCCTTTGATATCCAGGCCAACATGAAACCCTGAACCCTCGAACCTATAATAGCCATCGGCTACGCAAACCTTTTCCTCCAATCTGGAGATTGGCCGGTGCGTTCAAAGCCATATTCCCTATCTTTACCTCCCGGTTTTGAGCCCCCTTTCCCATCGGAAAATGGGATGTGTTCAGGCCCCTTCGTTTCACAAATCACATTTTACCAGCCCGTGCAAGCACCATATCAGGCCACCCTCGCCTATGCCCAGCAGCAGGACCACAACGACCCGCTGCGCGCCTATCGCGAGCAGTTCTATTTCCCGCAGCACAGGGGCCGTAACGCGCTCTATTTTACCGGCAATTCGCTGGGGCTCCAGCCTAAAAGCGCCGGGGCCGCTTTGCTCCACGAATTGGAGCACTGGAAAACGCATGCTGTGGAAGGGCACTTCCGCGGGGAGATGCCCTGGATGTATTACCACAAATTCCTGACGGCACAAACCGCGCATGTGGTGGGCGCCAAAGAAGCGGAAGTGGTGGTAATGAATACCCTGACCACCAACCTGCACCTGATGATGGTGAGCTTTTACCGGCCCACTGCTGAGCGGTACAAGATCATCATGGAGGCGGGCGCTTTTCCTTCCGACCAATACGCCGTGGAAAGCCAGGTGCGCTGGCATGGCTTCAGCCCGGAGCAGGCCATCGTCGAGGTGGCTCCCAGGGAAGGGGAAGACGGGCTGCGCACGGAAGATATTGTCGCCACCATCGAAAAACACGGAAAGGAAACGGCCCTGGTGATGTTCGGCGGCGTCAACTATTATACCGGGCAGTTCTTTGACATGCCGGCCATTGTGGCCGCCGCCCACAGGATGGGAGCTTACGCCGGTTTCGACCTGGCGCATGCCGCAGGCAATGTGTTGCTCCAGCTGCACGACTGGAACGCCGATTTCGCCGTTTGGTGCAGTTATAAATACCTCAATTCCGGGCCCGGCGGCCCCAGCGGGGCTTTCGTGCACGAGCGTCACGGCAATAATCCGGAGCTTCCTCGTTTTGCCGGCTGGTGGGGCCACGACGAGCGTGAGCGCTTCCTCATGAACAAAGGGTTTAAACCTATGAAAGGCGCGGCCGGCTGGCAGTTGAGCAATGCACAGATCTTTAGCTTTGCCGTCCATAAGGCCAGCCTCGATATTTTCGAACAGGCCAGCATGCCAGCCCTGCGCGCTAAAAGCGAATGGC
This sequence comes from Lewinellaceae bacterium, assembly GCA_020636255.1. Classification (GTDB taxonomy): domain Bacteria; phylum Bacteroidota; class Bacteroidia; order Chitinophagales; family Saprospiraceae; genus JACJYE01. The sequence goes on along the minus strand of JACJYE010000001.1, from coordinate 293,450 downwards.
TGACCGGCTACCTGGAATTCCTGATCCGGGAGATTAACAGATCGGGAGAACGCTTTCACCTGCTCACGCCTTCCGAGCCTGCGGCAAGAGGCTGCCAGCTGTCCATTTTCACCTCCCGCAACGGGAAAAAGCTTTTCGATTACCTGTCTGAAAATGGGGTGATAAGCGACTGGCGGGAAAGCCACCTGCATGGGGGAACAGCAGCGCCCGGCGAAGCGGGTGTTATTCGGGTGGCGCCGGCGCCCTTGTACAACAGCTTCCAGGATGTGTTTGAGTTCGCGGAGCTGCTGAGGGCGTATGCTTGAGAGCTTGTTTGGAGGCCGGATTTGATAGCGAAAAAGTGGCCTTTTTTAGCGCAAAGGCTGGCCTCCAAACAAGCTCTGAGATCCTCAAAAAATAAAAAAGTAGGGTATTATTACGCTAAATCGTTCTTACTAAAAAACCTCTCCTATGCTAACCACCGTCAACTGCGCTACCGGCACGCTGGCGCCTTATGTGCCTTCCGTAGATGTGCCCTGGAACAAACAGCGCGTCATGCACCTGTACCGCCGCATGGGGTTTGGCGCCACGCCGGCCATGATCGAGGCGGCCCTGCAGATGAGCCCGTCGGATCTGGCCGATTCCATTATCGACGAGGCCGCGGCCCTGCCGCCCAGCCCGGAACCCGAATGGGCCAGCTGGATCATCGATGACTATGAAAACTTCAATGAGCAATCGCAGGAGCAGTATGTGAGCTGGATGCTTCACTGGCTCAACGCGATGCTTACCAACGGCTTCCGCGAAAGGCTGGCGCTTTTCTGGAGCAACCACTTCGTCACCAAGTACGAATCCTATGTATGCCCGTCGCACCTGTACCTGTATCACAAGCTTTTGCAACAACACGCGCTGGGCAATTTTCGCCAGTTTACCTACGACATAGGCAAAACCCCTGCCATGCTGATCTTCCTCAACGGGGTGCAGAATACGGTGCTGGAACCCAATGAGAACTACGCGCGGGAACTTTATGAGCTATTTACTTTAGGGCAGGACAATGGCTATACCCAGCAGGATATCGTGGAAACCGCCAGGGCCCTTACCGGTTGGAACGACCCGCTGCCCCTTTGCGGGCCGGTCAATTATGTCGTTTTCCTGCACGACAACGGCCAGAAAACCATCTTCGGGCAGACGGGCAACTGGGGGTATGACGACGTTCATAACTTACTCTTCACCCAGCGCGACGAGCAGGTGGCCCATCATATCTGCACCAAGATATATCGCTATTTTGTACACCCTGAGGTGGATACGGAGATCGTAGCCGGCCTGGCGCAAACCTTTCTCGACAACAATTTCGAGCTGGCGCCCGTTTTCCGGCAACTGTTCAAGAGTGAGCATTTTTTCGACCCTTATGTCATCAGCACGGAGGTCAAGAGCCCGGTGGAGCATTTCCTGGGCTTTATCAACGAGGGCAATTTTCCCTATAACGACGATGTGCTGACCATCATCGGTTATCTGGCCTACGACCTCGGCCAGCAGCTCTTCAGCCCGGTGGATGTGGCCGGCTGGCCCGGCAACCGCAGCTGGGTCGACAGCAGCAGCCTGGTGGGGCGCTGGCAGGGCATGGATTACTTCCTGTTCCTGCTCTATCAGAACGCACCAACCGTGCTGGTTCAGCTCGCCAAAGACCTGAGCGGCAACTCCACCGACCCTGCCGAGGTCGCCCAGGCGTTCATCGACCATTTCCTGCCCAACGGCATGGATACCGCCGAAGCGTATGAGCGGGCCACCATTGTATTCAAGTGGGAAGTGCCCCAGAACTATTACGACAACGGTTGGTGGAACCTGGACTGGGAGACAGCGCCCATACAGGTGGTCTTCCTCCTGCGCCACATCGTACGGCTGCCCGAATTCCAATTGGCTTAACCCTCAAATCTGACTTTCCATGTGCAATCACGATAAAAAACCCACTCCGCGCCACGGCAGCGCCATCGAGCATGGCCAGGCACACGAACTGGACCACCATTCCTGGAGCCGCCGGATGTTCATCCGCAATCTCGGCATTGCCGGCAGTGTTTCGCTGATGCTGGGCAGGATGCCCATTACGGCTATTGCCAGCTCGCCTCTGGCTATCGCTTTGTCCAATTCCGACAACGAGCGCATCCTCGTGCTGGTGCGCCTGAAAGGCGGCAATGACGGCCTGAATACTATCATCCCCGTTTTTGATTACGGCGCCTATCAGGCCAACCGGCCGGGCATCGGCATTCCTCTGGCGGATATCACCAACCTCAACACCGAATTTGGCATCCCCAACTGGATGGGGGATATATTGCCGCTATGGCAGGACGGCAAGATGAAGGTGGCCAACAGCGTTGGATATCCGAACCACAGCCTGTCGCACTTCCGCTCATCCGATATCTGGGCCTCCGCCAGCGATGCCGACGTCGTGGAGGATTCCGGCTGGCTCGGGCGCTTCCTGGAAGGGCAGTTTCCCGATTACCTGACCAACCCGCCATCTATTCCGCCAGCCATACAGATCGGCGGATCGGGCAACCTGATCTTTACCAATACCGACGAGGTGAATATGGGCGTGATCGTGGATGACCCCAACGCGCTGTACGAGATCGCTCAGAATGGCGAATTATACGATACGGCCAACCTGCCGGACTGTTATTACGGCGATCAGGTGGGGTATCTGCGCACGGTTGCCAACAGCACTTTCCGGTATGCGGAATCGATCTCGCAGGCCTATAATGCTTCGGCCAATGCCGTGGCCTACGACAACGGCTTTGCCCAGCAGCTGGCGCTGGTGGCCCGTTTGATCAAGGGCGGCCTGGGAACGCGGCTGTATATGGTCACGCTTGATGGCTTCGACACCCATGCCGGCCAGAACAATATTCAGCCCAACCTGCTCAATACGCTGGCAAAGGCCATGAAAGCCTTTTACGACGATTTGGCGGTGGGTGGATTTGACAAAGGCGTGCTCAGCATGACCTATTCCGAGTTTGGGCGCCGCATCGAGCAGAACGCATCAGGCGGCACCGACCACGGCGCGGCGGCGCCGCTCCTTTTATTTGGCGAAGGCCTCAACGGCAATGGCTTCGTTGGCGATAACCCCGACCTGCACAACCTCGACCCGAACGGCAACCTGCAATTCAGCACCGACTTCCGCCAGGTGTATGCCACGTTGCTGGAATACTGGTTGTGCGTCGATGCCGATATCGTTGATGGCGTGCTCGGCCAGTCCTTTACGCGTTTGCCCGAACTGGGGCTGGACTGTGCGCCGACGCCTGTTTTTGCGCCGCCGGCCATGCAGCTCAAGCATTGGGCTTCCTACGAAGGCGGACAGGTGGGGGTCAACTACGTGTTGCCGGAAGGTATGCCTGTGCAGGTGGAGATATACAATATGCTCGGGCAGCCGGTGGCCAACTTGTTCAATGGCTATGAGCCGGCAGGGCAGCACCGCCACGTTTTTCATGCCGGCCATGCGAGGGTGGCCGCTGGCTATTACGTCTACAGCATCAGGGCCGGGCGCCAGGTGTTCAGCCAGAAACTGAGGGTGGCGAAGTAGGGGCCGGGCGGAAGAAGAAGTACAGCCCCAGAAGGAAGAAGGGAATGCACAACAGCTGCCCGGTGCTCAGCGCGTTGCCAAAGGCCGTTTCGAAGCCCCCCTGGCTGGTTTTGAAGAACTCGAGCGTGAAGCGTACGACACCCAGGACCAGCATCAGGAACAGGCCGAAGATACGGCCCTGTTTTTCCTTTGCAGGCGTTTTCCAATACACCCAGTAAAGGATGAGAAAGCTAATGAGGTAACCTAAAGATTCATACAGCTGCACCGGGTGCCGTGCAGGTACCTGGGCGATATCCACACAATAGGCGCCTCTGGCCGTCTGCGCTACTTCCATGCATTGCTGGCCTACCCGATCGATGCAGGCCTGGCAGCGTTCCCAAAGTTCGACCTCGTGTTTTGGGAAAAGAAAGCCCCAGGAGAGGCTAGTGGGTTTGCCTACGATCTCGGAGTTCATGAGGTTGCCCAGGCGGATGAAGCTACCGGCCAGTGCCGTGGGTACGACGACCCTGTCCAGTATCCATAGAACGGATCGTTTGGCCCGGCGCGCCGACCATATCCAAAGCGCAATGATGATGCCGATGGCGCCGCCATGGCTGGCCAGCCCTCCTTTCCACACGGCAGGAATCTCTGCCAGGTGTTTGGAATAATAATCCCACTCGTAGAAGAACACATGCCCCAGCCGGGCGCCCAGGACGGCGCCTACGACCATAGCGATAAAGACCTGGTCGAGCCAGGCCTCAGGGGCTTTTTCCGCACGAAACATCGCGCGGACCATGTACAGCCCAACCAGAAAGCCTGCGGCGAAGAGCAGGCCGTACCAACGCAGGGCTAGCGGCCCGATGTGTACGATTTCAGGAGAGGCGTTCCAGGTAACATAGGAAAGGATCGATTGCATAGGTCAGTATTTTCCGGCGCCCTCAATATTAGGCATAGTTTACCGGAAAACCCGGCGCCGCAACCGATTTTTTCACAGCTGCCCCGTGTGCCGGGCTTCAGATATCCCCCTTTGCCGCAATTGAGGCGCCGGTTCCCGCTTGACTGCCAGGGCCAGGTGGCAGGCCTGAGCGCGAGTCCAGTATGGCAACGGCATAGCGAAGCGCGCCTTTCCGGCTCTTTTTGATGATGTATTGCTGAAAACGGGCATACGTGCCTTCCGGCAGGATCAGGTAGTGCCCTTTCCCGGCATAGGGGATATAACCCTGTAAATAGCCGGGGTTGAGCCGGAGCAATTCCGTTTCCTGGAGCTGGCAGTGGCGGGCTATCTCATCGAGCTGTAGTTCACTGTGTACTTTGAATACGCGGAACGGCTTTTGGCAATACCCTGCCTGCCGGGGCTTCAGGCCGTATTGGGGGTAATCGCGGGCGACGTAAATAGTGGCGATCAATGCGGGCAGGTAGCGTTGCGTTTGCCGGGGCAAAAGGTGCTGTATATCCCAGAAATTGTCGCAACCGGTGCGGCGTAGGGCCGAACGCACTCTGCCCGGCCCACAGTTATACGCAGCCAGGGCCAGCGACCAGTCGCCGAAATGCTCATAAAGCTGGGACAGCATCTTCACCGCCGCTTCGGTTGAACGGAAGGGGTTCATTCGGTCGTCAAAGTATTCATTGGCCTGTAGCTTGTAATGTTCTGCCGTTTCGGGCATGAACTGCCACAGCCCTGCGGCTCCCGAAACCGATGTCGCTTCCGGCCGAAGGCGCGATTCCAGCAGCGGTATGTATTTCAGGCATTCGGGAAGGCCGTTTTCCTTGAGGTAGTATTCGAATATAGGAAAATAAAGTGCTGCACGGCCCAGCATGCGTTCCGTTTCACGCCGTCCCCGGCGTAGGTATCCGTCCAGTTGCTTTTCAATTTCGGGATTATACTCTACTTCGAAGGGGAAGTCCATCTGAAGCAGGCGCACCGGGATGTCGAACGATAGTTGGTTAGCCCAATCGGCGCGGCTGGTAGGTGAAAACTGGGGTGTAGCTCCTGCTCCGAATGCCAGAATGGCAAAAGTGGCAGTGGTCCATAAGGCTCTCATAGGTGTTCAAGTTTTGCAGAGGTTTAGTCGTGAAAAGTTGTACGGAGCCCCGGGGGATTTGTTAACCTTTTCAGGGTATTTTTTTCCTAAAAAGAGCTTGATAGTCAATCGATAATAAAAACGGTAATATGAAACCCCTTGCCGTTGCTGGCTTAACAATAATGTGCACGCAGTGCAGGCGGGAAAGAAAAAAATAGCGGGAAAATGCTCAGGCCCGGGTACGCATCGTACCCGGGCCTGGTAAGAAGTAGAATTACATTGAACTACTAAGGTTTGGCTATGGAATTTTTATCCGGAAGAAAAGCCACCAGCTCCTGATTGACGTAGACCTCTTGCTGGGACAGGTGGTTCCAGTGCATCAGGTCGGATACGGAAACCCTGAACCTTCGGGCCAGCCCTTCAATGGTCTCGCCGGGCCGTACTACGTAATCGGCCTTGTAAAAATTGGGGTACAGCATAGCCGGGTCTATATTGCGATAGGACCGGCGGGCGTTCAGGAAGTCCCGGAATTTCTCCATTGCCGTTGCAGGCAATAGCAGGAAATTGCCGCGTGGGCTTTCCGGGATGAACGAGCTGCGGTAGCTGGGGTTGAGCCATCGGATATCATCCACGCTAACGCCGCTGGCATAGGCGACATCGCTGAAGGAAAAAGCGTCGAAGACCTTGATGGCCCGAACGCCGCCCTCCATGCCATGCAGGCGAGGCTGCAGGCCGTGGTCACTGTAAAAATTGGCAATGTATGCCGCGGCGATAAAGCGGGGTACGTAATTCTGCGTTTCGTAGGGCAGGAAGCCTTTCAGTTCCCAGAAGTTCCGGCAGCCGGCATTCCGAATGGCGCTGTTTACCCGTGCCGGGCCACAGTTGTAGGCGGCCAGTACAAGGGGCCAGTCGTTGTACTGCTCGTAAAGGGCGGCCAGCATTTTCACGGCCGCTTCAGTAGAGCGATAGGGGTCGAAGCGTTCGTCGACGTTCTGGTTGACCCGAAGGCGGTACTGCCTGGCGGTGGCCGGGATGAACTGCCACAAGCCTGCGGCGCCTGCTCCCGAGCGTGCGTCGGCATTCAGTGAAGTTTCTACGATCGGCAGATACTTCAGTTCTTCCGGCAGGCCGTTGAGGGCCAGGTAGTGTTCGAAGATGGGAAACAGGTAAGATGTGCGTCCGAGCATGGCTTCCGTGTCGCGAAAGCCGTTGGTAATGTACTCCCGAATGAGGCTGCGTACTTCTTCGTTGTACCTCGGCTCGAAGGGTATCTTCAGTTGAGCCAGCCGTTCCTGGATGTCCCCTTCATCGAGGGCCGGCACTGGGAGTTCAGTTTCTGTGCGTGCGTTGAGGGGAAACGCGCTTTTGTTTGTCGTTGCCAGCAGGCAGCAAGCTGCCATCATAGCAACAATTGTCCATGGGATTTTCATCAGATATCGGTTTTTGCATTTAGCTAGCTTATTGTGGAAAAACATCCACGCAAGCAAGGGGAAATGCAACAATCGGGTTTCTACTCTTCTTTTTTTTCGTACAATTGCTTAAAAATCAGGGCATAAGGGCCCAATACTCTTCATTTTTCTAAAGCAAAGCTATAGGCTTTTAAAGTAAAAGTCAATGATTTTGACGCACAGCCCCCCTTTTATGGGGTAGGAGGGCCCCGGCCTTTAAGAGCAGAATGAGCACACCTGCGCCCGAAGAGAAGCTTCAAAAAAGCCTCTGTTCATTAGTTTATATTGTTAGAAAATTTTTCTATCTCCGCCAGGGGAAAACACCGAATATCTGTTTGCTTTAAAATTGAGACGTGTCAATAATCAAGAGAGTGTTAAAGTTTTCTTAATTATTTGTTAAAAAAAACTCGTACCGGAGCAACTTCGCGATTATTCGTATTGTTTTTCCAAAGCTAGAGCCGGAAAAACGGCTGTGAAAAATGACAAAATACCGGCTATTTTAACCCTACTGATGATATGCAGGTCAATATACTCGCCTTTGGAATTGCCCGGGATATTCTCGGCGCCGGCAGCATAACGCTTGATGTTCCGGAACAGGCTACCGTAAGTGAATTGAAAGAGCTGCTGTGCAGTCGTTATCCCAGGTTTGAAAAACTGGCTTCTATGGCCATTGCCCTGAATGCTGAATACGCATCCGACACTCAGGTTATATGCGCGGGCGATGAAATAGTGATCATTCCGCCCGTCAGTGGCGGTTAGGCCTGCATAGTGGATGGAAAATTAGCTAACTTTACTTCCTAATAACGCCCCCCTTCCCACGACATATCCATTTTTTGGCCAGACTTCAAAACGCCCGTTCCCTATAGCGGGGTTCTGTTGGTAGCGCCGGGTGGCAGCTATCAGCAGTATACCCATTGTGGAACAAGGGGTATGTTCAAAATGAAAAACCTGCGGAACCGGCCTGTCCGGTTAATACTATGAGAAACGCCATCTTGTCGATTGCTGTATTGCTTATTGCCTGTACGTTGCGGGCGCAGGAAGGGGCATCCGTTACAGCGGCTCAGCACCAGAACCAGGCGGCTATGCTGCTGCTGAACAGTGAACCGGCCGAGGCCATCAGCTCCTTACAGGCCGCAGCTGCTTTGTATAAGCGCGATGCCGACTGGGAGCATTACTTTTCATGCCTCAACCAGGTTACGGAAGCTTATCTGGAGCTGGGCCGGTTGGAAGATGCCAAGCGCTGGGCAAAAAAGGCACTATGGGAAAGCATTGAAAAACTGGGCCGGGACAATAACGAAGCCGCCCGGGCGGCGCACAAGCTGGGGGAGGCCTACAGCAGCGCCGGCCGCCACGAGAGCGCTCTGGAATCTCACCGCCTTGGCCTTATGATCCGTCGCAAGTTATACGGGGGCCGCCATCCCGAACTGGCCGATTCTTATGACTGGATCGCCAGGGCCTATGCCGCTATGGGAATGTATGATAAGGCCGAAGATTATTTCCAGCGCTCACGGTCGTTGCGGGAATCCGTTCTCGGCTCCGAGCATGCGGAAGTAGCGGTGTCCTATTATCTTCTGGGAGACCTGGCGGCTATGCAGCAACAAACGGAAAAGGCTTTGAAATACCATCGGCGGGCGCTGGCGATCCGGAGGAAAAGCCTGGGCGCCAGCCATCCCGATGTCGCTAACTCCTTGTTGCGCCTCGGAGCGCTTAGCGCTGGAACAGGGGAAAAGGAGGCGGCAGCAGAGCTGTACTCCGAGGCAGTCAGTATATGGGTTAAAGGCGGCCAGGTACGGCGGGAGCCTGTAGCCGAGGCCTGCCAGTTCCTGGCCGCCTGTGCCCTGGAAAAGGGCCAGCCGGAAGAAGCCGTTCAATGGGCGCGCTTATCCCCAGGCATGCAAGCGGCCAGTGGCGGCGCTTTCTCCAGCCTGTATTCCCTCGGTTTTGCTTTTTTACAACAGGGCGCACCCCAGGAGGGCGCCGCTTACCTGGAAGAGGCGCTGGGGAAGGAAAAAAAGCAGTCGCCGGCCTCATGCTACCACCTACTCGCCGAATCGTATCGCAAGGCTGGCCAGCCTCAAAAGGCAGCTGCCCGCTCGGAGGATTACCTGCAATGGGCCAGCAGGCAGGACGGCCAGCTGCTGGCGCTGGCCGATGCCAACCTTCAGCTTGGCTACAGCCTGCTTGGCCTTGGAGAAGTTCGTGAAGCCGCCCACTATCTGGAAAAAGGGCTGGGCTTGGCCACGGCGCCTGTATCCTGGAGGCAGGCTGCCAGCCTTGCCCTTGGAGAGGCTTACCGGCAACAACGCGACGAAGCTGCGGCGCTGGCGGCTTTCCGGGTGGCAGCCCGTTCGGATGGCAGCCCTTTTTACCGATTCCTCGCGCTGCAGGCCCTGGCGGAAGCCCACAGTGCATTGGCGGCGCAGGACCGCAATACCCTCGAGAACCTGGAAGCAGCGCTACGGATAAGCAGTACCGCTGATAGCCTGGTATGGGAACTACTTCGGCGCCCTCTTTCTGTAAACCAGCTCAGGCAGATACAGGCCCGGCAGGGCCGGTTGTACGAGCGGGCCATCGGGGCCTGTTTCAGCCTTAACCTTCAGTCTCCCCTGCCGGCCTATGGCCAGCAGGCCTTTTATTTCGCTGAGCGCAGCAAACAGCTGGATGTTGCGCTTCCACTTTTGATGCAGGCAGGTATAACTTATTTAGGCGTGCCCGCCTCCTTGTTGCTGGAAGAGGCCGAATGCAGGCGCCAGTTGAGCAGCCTGGAATATCAGGAGGAACTGCTTCCGCTGGAGCAAGAAGCCGTCGGCAAGGTGCAGGCCGAAGCGGATTCCTGGACGGCGCGATACAACGATGTGATGCAGGCGCTGCAGCACGAGGCCCCGCAATACTACCGCTTGAAATACACTTATCAGGCCGTAGAGCTAGAACCATTACAGGCCGTGTTGTTAGGCAGTAATACGCTTTTGTATGCCTATTATTCGGGCCAGGAGCACCTGTACATCTTTATCGCCGACGGTAGCAGCGGCCTGCTCCTTTTCCGCCAGCCTCTGAAAGGAAGCCTGGCGGAGAACCTCGTTCGTTTTTCATCGCAGCAGACAGTGCTCCCCCGGCAGAATTTAAAAGACGGGCCTGCGGCCGGGTTCTCGACGCTGGGGTTATCCCTCTATTCCAGGTTGTTCCCTGTGCAGCCTTCGGCAGGCAAGGATGGCGAAATGCCCCAGCTCTGTATCCTGCCCCATGGCCAGCTGGAACTGTTCCCCTTTGAATCGCTGCTGACGGAGGAAACCGGTGCGCTGCAATTTTCTGAGCTGCCTTATTTGGGCAGGCGATGTGCGATCACTTATAACTATACGGCCAGCGCACTTTTGGAGACAGCTTATATGCAGGCTGCCGCATCGCCAGGGCCGTTCCAGGCTTTCGTTTTTCAGGGCGGTGCGCTACAGACGGCGCCTTCCGATAGTTATTCCGCAGAAAGCGGGCCCAATAACAATGGGCGGTTGCAATTTTTTTCAGCCCTTGCGGCCCTGTGGACGGCGGGTGGAAAAGCCTGGGAAGGAGGGAGTTCGGGGGAAGCGGCCTACCGGCATTTGCCCGGGAGCGGCGCACTTCTGATGGCCACGCCAGCCATAATGGCGCCCAACCCGTTGGACGCTTTTCTGGAGTTATCGCCGACGCCAGATAGTCTATACGACAACTTATTGAAGGTAAATGAGCTCTATGAGCTGAAAGCCCCGGCAAGCCTTCTCGTGTTCAGTTCGCTGGAGATGCCCGCCGAGGGGCCGCCGGTAAGGAGCACCTGGCCGCAATTGGCGCAGGCCTTGGCCTATAGCGGGTGTGGAAGCCTGATATTGCACCGGTGGGACAGCCCGGGGCCCCCGTCAGAAAATATGCTGCAATTCTTTCTGGACGCCTATCAACCTGGCATAACCATTCCCGAGGCCCTGCTTGCCGCCCGGCAGGCTTATCTTCAACGAAAAGACGGGCCCGAAAGGGCGCACCCATACTACTGGGCAGGTTATATGCAGATCGGGGCCCCGCGGCCCATTCGAGGGCATTTGCCCATACCATCCTATCTGATCCTGGCGGCCGTAGGCCTGCTCATCCTTATCGGGTGGTGGTCGAGGCGTTGAATGTGTTATTCGTCGTATTCGTGCAGGCCCAGGTCTTCGATAAGGTTGATCAGTTTTTCGGCGTATTGTTTGTCGGTGGCGTAACCGGCCGATTTCAGGCCCTTTGCCCAGTTTCGGAAGTCGTCGTGCTCCAGCTTGAACAGGTGTTTGTAGCGGGTATTGCGTTGCAGCAGCAGGCTATGGGCGCGATAGCTTTCCCAGGCGCTTTTGTATTTGCGGAAAAAATCCTTGTGGCTGTCATCGGTAAAATTGGTGCAATGCCCTTTTGCACAGGTCCGGGAGAAGCATTTGATCCCGAAGTGGTTATTATTGTGCGTAGCGAGCTTACTTTCTCCGACGTTGCTTTCGAGCAGGCCCTGGGCCAGCGTGATGCTGGCGGGAATGCCAAATTTTTCCATCTCCGTTTGCGCCACCTTGTAAAAACGCCTGACGTATTTCAGCTGCTTGCGGCGTTTTTCCACTTTGAGCGCCTCAGTTTCCACATCGGGAAGGCCTTTGTTGGCATTGGTGAGGTTGGAATAGGAATTGGCCAGGTTGCTGACATTGGCCGGTTTTTCGTAGGCAGCAGGCCTGGGCTTTGCCGCTGCGGGCCTGGCAGCCGGCCGCTGCGGTTCGAGCAGGGAGGTGTTGGCCGGATAGGCTTCGGCCGCCAGGCTTTGCTCGGCAGGCCCTATGAGCTGAATGGCCGCTGCAGGGATGTTGCTGAGCTGGAGGTCGATGGCCAGGTCTTTCCGGTAAACCAGATAGGCCGCCGCGCCAAGTAAGGCCATTTTCAGCCAGTATTTTTGTAACCCATGGCTTATTTGCTGGCCCGCTTTCCGGGCTATGGCTTGAACAGGCAGGTATCTTTCAGGCATTGCGCTCTGTTTTGTTTTAAATCAATCGCTTCGTTGTTTCAAAACTAAAACTATTTGTTTAATTATCAAATAAAAAAAACTTTTTGTTTTTATTTTTGCACGGAAGGTATTTTGGATATAGCCTCCGCTATCCGGTAGTATTTTGTAAATCAGAAACTTATAACATTTATTTAACGGCGCCTAAGTCCGATAAACATTGAAAAAAGTTGGAATATCCGGTGGTTGCATGCTACCTTTGCATCGATTTTTAACAAACGCAAACGCATGATGAAGAAAACTAGTTTTTTGCTGGCCTTCCTGGTATGGGGCCTGGTATCGGTATCGGCCCAGAAGTACGGCCATTTGAACTTTGGCCTGCTTGTTTCATCCCTGCCGGAGACCAGCGCTGCTGATTCTGAAATGTCGGCATACCAGAAACAACTGACGGCAAAAGGGGAAGACATGGCCAAATCATGGCAGGAAAAAGCCAAGGCGTTTGGCGAGAAAGTGCAGTCGGGAGCGATAGCGCCCGTCGAACAGGCCAAACAACAGGGTGCTCTTGAAGATGAGCGCAACAAGATCCTGCAATACCAGGATGAAGTCTCCCAGAAGATGGAACAAAAGCGCCAGGAATTGCTCAAACCGATCATCGACAGGGCCGAAGCGGCGATCAAGGAAGTGGCGCAGGAGAACGGTTACGTCATGATCTTTGATACCAGCGTATTCAATTCTATTTTATTTGCCAAAGATGGGGACGACGTGCTGCCCCTGGTAAAGGCCAAACTCGGGATTGAATAATCTCCAATGGAGAACTTACTGAGGAACCCTCAAAAAACAATTTGCCGGTTCTGGTGATCAGGCGAAGGCCGAAAGCCACTGGAATGGCTGGAGGAGGACAAGCCTGATCATCGAAATGCAAAGGCAAATTGTTTTTAGAACACTGCTATGGAAATAAAAAAACCGCCTGGGCAACCCCAGGCGGTTTTTTTATTTCCTCCATCCCGGTTTTCGCTGCAGGCGAATAAAACTGTTCACCGCGTTCTGGTCGACGACGCCTACCAGCTTGCCTTTGTCGAAAACGGGCAGTAGCTGGAAGTGCTTCCACTGCATGCCTGGCAGCACAGCTTTGAGGGGGTCGGAAACCAACAGGGCCTCATAGCCCGAACTGACGAGCTGGCCTATCGAAAGGCGGCTGTTCTCAGCACCGCCGTTGGCGACAGCTATCAGTTCCTTTTCAGGGAGCACGCCCATCAGGTTTTGCCATTCATCGAACACCAGGAAGTCTTTTTCCATACCCTGGCGGTATTGATCCAGTGCCGTATCTACGGGGTCGGCGGCGTAGAGGCGGGTGAACTGCCGCCGCGCCACATCTCCAATGGTAAAGTAGTCCAGAAGGCCCTCCATTTTTGCCATGCGGTATTCGCTGGCGGCGGCCATGAATACAAAAACCCCGATCAGTGCGGTGATAGGGCTGACGCTCCAGATACCGTAACCGGCGAGCAGGACGGCAAAACCCTGGCCGATATAGGCGGCGATGCGGGTAGCTTTCAGCCTGCCCAGACGCGTGGATAACAATGCCCGCAGCACCCGCCCGCCGTCCATGGGGAATGCCGGAAGCATGTTGAACAGGGCCAATACGATGTTGACGATGATCAGCAGGAACAGGAATTCGTAAACAGGGGAGACGTTGAGGGTAAAGGTATTGCTGTCGGGGTAGAACAGCGCATAAAAATAGTGATAGAACTGGCGGCGGTTCTCGCCCGAAGAAAGCATCGGCACCACGGCCAGCGCCGCGCTGATCGCCACATTGACCAGCGGCCCGGCGATGGCGACCATAAATTCCTGCCACGGCTTCTCCGGCAGCCGGTCCAGCCGCGCTATGCCGCCTATGGGCGACAGGATGATGTCTCTGGTCTCTACTCCATAACGCCGCGCTGTAAGCGCATGGCCGAACTCGTGCAGGACGACGCAGAGGAACAGCGCCATCACCAGCAGGGCATAGGCCCCCATCTCCCACCAGTCGAGCGATTCTTCCGAACCGACGTAAAACACCCATGCGAAGATCAGCAGGAACGACCAATGTATCTGTACGGGGATGCCGAAAAGCTTAGCAACCTGGAATACGCCTTTCATTCAATTTTTTTTGATCAGTACTGAAGTTGCAACTTCTCTAACAAACGCCATTCCCGGCTCTGAGGTTTAACCACCCCGAAGCAGGAACAGGTTACGCCTTTTCGGGCCACTATACCCGGTGCTCCATCGAGCTGTTGAAAACCGGCAGGTAGAGCTGGCCTTCCAGGATGCTGCGGGAGATGACGATGCGCTGTATTTCGGAGGTGCCTTCGTAGATCTGTGTGATCTTGGCATCGCGCATCAGGCGTTCGACGTGGTATTCTTTCACATACCCGTAACCGCCGTGGATCTGTACGGCCTCCACTGTATGACGCATGGCCACTTCAGAGGCAAAGAGTTTGGCCATTGCGCTGGCCGTATCGTAGTCCATACCCTGGTCTTTGAGCCAGGCGGCCCGATAGACCATCAGTTTGGCGGCTTCGATCTCGGTGGCCATATCGGCCAGTTTGAATGCAATGGCCTGGTGCTTGCTGATGGGCTTGCCAAAGGCTTCGCGCTGCTTTGAGTATTCCAGCGCCAGCTCATAGGCGCCGCCGGCGATGCCCAGGGCCTGAGCTGCGATGCCGATGCGCCCGCCGGCAAGGGTTTTCATGGCGAACTTGAAACCGAAGCCGTCCTCGCCGATGCGGTTCTCCTTCGGCACTTTTACATCCGAATACATAATAGTGTGCGTGTCGGACGAGCGGATGCCCAGCTTGTCTTCCTTGGCGCCGACGGTGACGCCATCCCAGGATGTTTCGACGACTAAGGCGTTAATGCCGCGGTGGCCGGCTTCGGGGTTCGACTGGGCGATGACGATGTGCAACTGCGAGCTGCCGCCGTTGGTGATCCAGTTTTTGGTGCCGTTCAGTAGGTAATAATCGCCCATGTCCACTGCAGTGGTGCGCTGATGGGTGGCGTCGCTTCCGGCTTCCGGCTCAGAAAGGCAGAAGGAGCCGACCCATTCGCCGCTGGCGAGCCTGGGTATATATTTAGCCTTTTGCGCTTCCGTACCGTAGGTTTCGATACCCCACAGGACCAGAGAGTTGTTGACCGACATGATGACCGAGCAGGAGCTGTCGACCTTAGAGATCTCCTCCATGGCCAGCACGTAGGAAAGGGTGTCCATGCCGCCGCCGCCGTAATCGGGCGAGGCCATCATGCCCAGGAAGCCGAGCTCTGCCATCTGGCGCACCTGCTCTGCCGGGTACTGCATTTTGGAGTCGCGTTCGATAACGCCGGGTTTGAGTTCCTTCTGGGCGAATTCGCGGGCCGCTTCGCGCACGGCCAGTTGTTCTTCGGTCAGTTCGAAATACATGGGCAAATAAGATTATTTGGTTAGGGCTGGTAGTAGCTCCGAAAACGGTAAAAAAATCCGGCAGCGAAATTACGCTAAATTTGGGAGAAAAGGAAGGCTTTCTCTTATGAAGGTTCAGGCAACATTCCACCCAAAAATCCCTATCTTTGTGCGCTGAAAATTCAAGCGCGATGACAATTTCACTGAACTGGCTCAAAGACTATATCGATATCAACCTCAGCCCGGAAGAAGTGGCCGACATACTGACCGGCCTGGGGCTGGAAGTAGAGGGGATGGAAAAGGTGGAGACCATCAAAGGCGGCCTGGAAGGCGTCGTGGTGGGGCATGTCGTGGAATGCGGCCCACACCCCAATGCCGACAAGCTTTCTCTGACTAAAGTGGACGTGGGTAATGGCGGCGAACTGCTCAGCATCGTCTGCGGAGCGCCTAACGTGGCCCAAGGGCAGAAAGTGATGGTAGCCCAGGTAGGTACGGCCCTTTACCCGCTGGGCAGCGAAGAGCCCCTCACGCTGAAGCGCACCAAGATCCGCGGCGAGCTATCGGAGGGCATGATCTGTGCAGCCGATGAGCTGGGGCTTGGGGAAGACCACAGCGGCATCATCGTATTGCCCGGAGATACCCCCATCGGTACACTGGCCAAAGCTTACTACAAGGTCGAATCAGACTACGTTTACGAAATAGGCCTCACGCCCAACCGATCGGATGCGACCAACCATCTCGGCGTCGCCAAAGACCTGGCGGCTTATCTCAGGGCCAACCACGGATATACTAAACCGGTGAGCCTGCCTTCCGTCGAGCGCTTTAAGGCCGACAACCACAGCCTGCCGGTGGATGTGGTGGTGGAAACGCCCGAAGCCTGCCCGCGTTATGCCGGCGTCACGATCAAAGGCATCAAAATAGGCGAGTCGCCCGACTGGCTGAAAAACCGGCTGCGCTCCATCGGCCAGCGGCCGATCAACAATATGGTGGACATCACTAATTTCATCCTCCACGAACTGGGCCAACCCCTGCACGCCTTCGATATGTCGGAAATCAGCGGGCGCAAGGTCATCGTACAAGCCCTGCCCAAGGGCTCTAAGTTCACGACCCTCGACGAGGTAGAACGCGAGCTGACGGGCGCCGACCTCATGATCTGTAACGGCGGTGGCGAGGGCATGTGCATCGGCGGGGTGTTCGGCGGGGTGCATTCCGGCGTAAAGGATACGACGACGGACATCTTCCTGGAAGCCGCCCATTTCAGCCCCACCTGGATACGCCGGACGAGTATGCACCACAACCTGCGCACCGATGCGGCCAAGGTCTTCGAAAAAGGCAGCGACCCCAATATCGTGATCTATGCCCTGAAGCGCGCCGCCCTGCTGATGAAAGAACTCGGCGGCGGCGAGATCGCCAGCGAGATCGTGGACATCTACCCGAACCCGGTGAAACCGGCGGAGGTAACCATCAACTACAAGCATGTAGAACGGCTGATCGGCGTCTCCATCCCCCGCCCCGAGATACACAATATCCTGGATGCGCTGGAGATGGAAGTGCTGTCCGAAAATGAAGCGTCCCTCACGGTGGCGGTGCCGACCAACAAGGCCGACGTGACGCGCGAAGCCGATGTCATCGAGGAGATCCTCCGCATTTACGGTTACGATAAGGTGCCCATTCCCGAACAGGTCAAAACGAGCATTAACATAACGCCGCAGCCCGACCCCAACGAGCTGCGCAAGACCATAGGCGACTACCTGGCCGCTAACGGCTTCCACGAGATGATGGCCCTTTCGCTGTCGCAGTCGCGCTACTACAAAAGCGTCATAAGCGGGACGGCAGATGAAGAGCTGGTGTACATCAACAACACCTCCAACGTGCAGCTCGACATTATGCGGCCTGATATGCTGATCAGCGGCCTGGAAGCCCTGGTGCACAACCAAAACCGGCAACAGACGGGACTGAAGCTGTTTGAGTTCGGCCGCATCTATCGGTTTGGCGAGGGCGGTATCCTGGAGCAGCAGCGCCTCAGCCTTTTCCTGCTGGGCGAGCGCTGGCCGGAAACCTGGCTCGGCAACCGCAAAGGGCAGGCAGATTACTACACCCTGAAAGGCGTGGCCGAGAATGTCATGAAGCGGCTCGGCCTGGCCGGGTACCAGGAGAGCGCTTTCCACAGCGATACTTTCGCTTTCGGTATGCAGTTCCACCGCGGCCCATCGGTGCTGGCGCAGTTCGGAAAAGTGGCGCCGCGCATCTGTAAGGAGATGGGGTTGCGCGGGGAGGTGTATTACGCCGACTTCAACTGGGATGCCCTGGTGAAAGCGGCAGGCAAGAGCAGCGTGCGCTTTGAGGAGCTTAACAAGTTCCCCACGGTGCGCAGGGATTTGGCGTTGATTATTGAAAATTCCGTAAAATTTAGTGATATTGTGGCGATTGCCAGAAAAGTCGGCAAGAAGCTCATTCGGGATATCAACCTGTTCGACGTTTATGAGAACGAAGCACAGCTGGGACAAGGTAAAAAATCCTATGCGGTGAGCTTCCTCTTCGAAGACCCGGCCAAAACGCTCAGCGACAAGGATGTGGACAAGGTGGTGCAGCAGCTGATCAGCGAGTACGAAGCACAACTTGGCGCGTCCATCCGGCGTTAAACGGCAGGGCATTTCGAGGTACACATACAGCAGCCGGGGGGGTGAAAAACTTCCGGCGCTGCGGCTTGAAAAGAAACCGGCATAATATCCCAAAATGAACCTATCCGAGCAAATTGACAGCATTGAGATCAAGATCCGGCAGCTGGTGTTAAAAATGGAGCGCGTCCACGAAGAAAATACCGCGCTGCAGGAAGAAAACAAGCAATTAAAGGCAGAACTCGACCGCCAAAAGGGAGCGGCCCATGTTTTGAAAGATAAACTCGAAAAAACGCAGCGGGTAGTGGACTCGCAGCGGAATGGAAAAACGGAGCAGTCAGAAAAACTGAGGGAACAGCTTGACCAATACATCCACGAGATCGATAAGTGTATCGAGTGGTTGCACAAGCACTAAAGTATAAGAGGCGTGCAGGATCAGGAATCAAAAAATATTACCGTTTTAATCGCCGGCCGGCCTTATCCGCTTAAGATCAACGAATCGGATGAGCCCGCCATTCGCAGGATCGTCAAGGAAGTCAATGAGAAAGTGAACCGCTTTCAGTTGGCTTATACCAATAAGGATAAACAGGATTGCCTTTCCATGGCGCTCCTGACCTACGCGGTAGACCTGCACAAGGCGAAACAACTTCCTGGTAACGACCCTGCCCTCTCTACCCGGCTTTCCGGGCTGGAAGCGCTGCTCGACTCGGTGCTGGCCTGACCGCCTGCCTTCTCCGTCCATTTCACCGCACTGTTATTTTTCTTCCGCTACCCGCCAGGCAACAGCTTGCTGTTGCCGGTAAAAACTTATGCAAAGGTGGGCAATGCCCAGATCGTTCATGACTAAAACAGTAAAAATATGGATATAGGAATAGGTATCGCCATAGGCCTTCTCGTAGGAGCGGCCGTCGGCTATTTTCTCTTGCAAGTGACGCTCAAACGCTCTTACCAGAAAAAGGTAGATGAGATCAACGCCAAGACGGACCTGGAAGTGAAGGAAGCGCGCCTGGCAGCAAAACGCATCACTGACGAAGCCGAAGTGAAGGCCGAACACATCGTCTCCAATGCTGAGGCCAAAAACGAACGCGTCAAACAGAAGAAGATACAGGAAGCCAAAGAGAAGTTTAACCGCTACAAAGCAGAGTTCGAAACCTTCAAATCCGAACAGCTCGTCGAGCTCAAAGACCGGGAGATGGAGTTGAAGACGATGGAAGGGGAAATGAAACTGAAGCAGGAAAAGATCGAAGAACGCAATAAGGCCGTGGAAGCTCAGCAGCTCGAAATAGAACAGCGCGAAGCGGATGCCATCGCCCTGCGGGAGAACCTGGAAAAACAACTCAAGGTCGTTGCGCGTAAGAAGGAAGAACTGGACACGGCCAGCGAACGGCATATCAAGGAACTGGAGAAGGTGGCCAACCTCAGCGAGGGCGAGGCCAAAGAACAACTGCTGGAAGCCGTACGCGCCAAAGCGGAGACCGACTCTATGGCCATCGTCAAGAACAGCGTGGAGCAGGCCAAAGTGACGGCCAGCAAGGAGGCCAAGAAGATCATCATCCAGACGATACAACGGATGTGCGCCGAATACACGATCGAGAACACCGTATCGGTCTTTAACCTCGATTCCGACGACCTGAAAGGCCAGATCATCGGCCGGGAAGGCCGCAACATACGGGCCCTGGAAGCAGCTACCGGCGCCGAGATCGTCGTGGACGACACCCCCGAAGCTATCGTCATCTCCAGCTTCGACCCCATCCGCCGCGAAGTGGCCCGCCTGGCGCTCAAGCGGCTGGTGGCCGATGGCCGCATCCACCCCGCCCGCATCGAAGAGGTCGTTGCCAAGGTGCGTAAACAGCTCGATGAGCAGATCGTCGAGATCGGCGAACGCACCGTGATCGACCTCGATATTCACGGGCTCGACCCCTACCTGGTCAAGATGGTGGGCCGCATGCGCTACCGCTCTTCTTACGGACAGAACCTGCTGAAACACTCCATCGAAACGGCTAACCTATGCGCCATCATGTCCGCCGAGCTGGGCCTTACGCCGAAGCAGGCCAAGATGGCCAAACGCGCAGGCCTGCTGCACGATATCGGCAAAGTGGCCGAAGAGGAAACAGAACTGTCACACGCCATTCTGGGTATGAAGCTGGCGGAAAAATACAAAGAGCACGGCGTGGTCTGCAACGCGATCGGCGCTCACCACGATGAGGTCGAGATGAACAACATCATTTCTCCGATCGTGCAGGCCTGCGACGCCATCTCCGGCGCCCGCCCGGGCGCCCGCCGCGAAATTCTGGAGAGCTACCTCAAGCGCATCGGCGAACTGGAAGAACTGGCCATGGGCCACGATGGGGTACAGAAAGCATACGCCATGCAGGCAGGCCGCGAACTCCGGGTCATCGTCGAAGCGGAAAAAGTGACCGACCAGTATGCCGACGACCTGTCGTTCATGATCTCGCAGAAGATCCAGGACGAAATGCAGTATCCCGGGCAGATCAAAGTGACCGTCATTCGCGAGAAACGCGCTATTTCCTACGCGCGCTAAGGGAAGCGCAATCATATAACATCGGGAAGCCACTCCATAGGGGTGGCTTCTTTCATTTCAGGTTATGAAAAAGTCGCTGTTCTTCTGCGCCCTGGCCCTGCTGGGCTGGAGCTGTGGCCCGGCCGGTGGTGAGGGAAGCTCTGGCCAGGAAACGATCCACGTGGCGGTGGCCGCCAACGTGCAATTCGCCATGCAGGAACTGCAGGCCGCTTTTGAAGCGGAGAGCGGGATAAAGGTAGAAACGGCCATCAGCTCTTCCGGAAAGCTCACGGCCCAGATCCAGCAGGGTGCGCCTTATTGCCTGTTGATATCGGCCGATATGAAGTATCCGGAAGCGCTGATAGAAAGCGGAAAGGCCATCGCCCCGGCCCGCGTTTATGCTTACGGCGCGCTGGTGCTCTGGACAATGGCAGAACTGCAGCTGGATACCAACCCCCGTTTTTTGCTGGAACCGGCCATCCGGAAAGTGGCCATCGCCAATCCGCGTAATGCGCCTTACGGAGAGCAGGCGATGCTCTATTTCGGGCATTTTGGAATAACCGAGGCAATAGAGCCCAAGCTGGTATACGGTGAGAGCATTGCCCAAACCAACCAATACGTGCTCACCCACGCCGCCGATGTGGGGCTCACCGCAAAATCAGTGGTATTGTCGCCGGAAATGAAAGGAAAGGGCTACTGGCTGGAACTACCGGCCGGAACATACAAGCCTATTGCTCAGGGCGTCGTCGTAACCAGCTACGGGCAGCAACAGCATCCCGAAAGCAGCCGGCGATTCCTGGAATTCCTGTTTTCACCTAAGGCGAGAGATGTATTCCAGCGGTATGGCTATGGGCTGCCGTGATGCGGAGACGGGGAGACAAGGTGACGGGGTGACGCGTGACAAGGAGATGGGGTGATCCTGGGCTCCTCCCATCGGCGCGGGATTTCGCTGGGCTCAACATGTTGACGTGAGGCCGGAGGCCCGTTTCCCGGCAATCAATGGCTATGCCCGTCCTGGGTGTGCCCGGCCAGGGCCACGTAGTCCATTCCGCAAACGGGGCAGTTGCCGGGCTGCTCGCTGCCGCTGCCTTCGCAATGCATGGGGCAGACGTAGGCGGAGGTATATTCCTTGCCTGCTCCGTGAGGAGCAGCGTTTTCCATTGTAGCCGCTTCGCCATCGTGGCTGTGGGCCTCTTCGCCGTCGGCGTGGGAATGGGTTTCGCCGTCGTGTGAATGCGTGTTGTTGCCGCCACAGGAAGCCAGGGCAAGGGCTCCGATAAAGAGGAAAAGTATCCTGAGTTTCATGAGTGTGTATTTAAAACGTACATGGAAAATATTTTAGGAGGCCGGCTTTGCCGTTCCGGCCCGGCCGCCAAACATGTTTTCGGTTTACTTGATATTGCGCTTAGGAATCCTCAAAAAATAAGTTGCCGGTTTCGGTGATCAGGCGAAGGCAGAAGCCACTGGAATGGCTGGAGGACAAGCCTGATCACCGAAATGCAAAGCGGCAACTTATTTTTTGAACACTACTTAGCTTTTGGGCCGTTCGTACTGGCAGCAGGCGTGGAGGTTGTTGTAAGCTGCATCCGGCGCCCGGTGGGTGTCGGAGTCATAGCCGGCGGCCGCCACTTTGGCCTTGATATCTTTGAGTTGAATGGCCTGGGCATCGTAGCGTACGGTGAGTTGTTTGTTTTTCATATCCCAGTTGGCGGAGGATACGGCGGAGACATCGGCCAGCGCGCCTTCGATAGTGCGCTTGCACATTCCGCAATTGCCATAAACGGTAAAGGTAGCTTCTACGATATTGTCAGCAGCGGCGGGCATGGCGCCGGTATCGGCGGCCGCCATTTTAGTACAGCTAGCTTTGTCTTTGCTGGCGCAGCAGGCCGCTTTGGCGGCTGCTTCCTTGGTGCAGGCCGACTTGTCTTTGCCTGCGCAGCAGGCGGGGGTGCTTTGTGCATTGGCGGCTACTGCGCCTGCCAGGGCCAGGGCGAACATAAAGAGCAGTTTCTTCATGGTTTGATCTGTTTAATGAAATGAGATAAAGACACTTTGATCAGCGTTCAAAAAATAAGTTCTCCGTTGGAGATTTTACGATCTGGCTGCTAAAATAAGGATAATATTTTGGAGCGGCCGCCTGTTGCCGCTGAAAGCTCGGCAGCGGTTTTTCCTCTTCCATAGAATTGCCTATCTTTAAGGCTCGTTGCAGTTTATTCTTCCTTTAAAACTTTCCCGGCACAAATTTATCGTTTTGCCTTAGCCAACTACCGGATAAACTGCAACACTATTTTTCCATTACAAAACACCTTAGTTTATGATCAGATTTTTACGTACAATCCCTGCTATTGCCTTAGCCCTTTCTCTTCCGGGCGCACTTCTGGCCCAGGCGCCTGCCAATGACAACTGCGCCGACGCGATCGAGCTCAACGGAGAAGTGGCCGATATGCCTTTCAGTACGGTGAACGCCAATACCGATGGCCCTGCCCATCCGGATGATTGCCCCTCCGCTGGTTCTACGCCCGATTCGGTGTACAACGACATCTGGTACCGTTTTACACCAGACTGGACGGGCAAGGCGCGGTTCAGCACCTGCGGCACCGCCAATTTTGACACCAAGATCATGGTATACGCCGCGGGAGCTGCCTGCCCTCCTGACGTTGCCGACGTGATTGGTTGTAATGAAGACGGCGCCAACTGCGCCAATTCCACTTCCCAAACGGAATTCGACGTAACATCAGGCGAAACCTACCTGCTCCGTCTCGGCGGCTGGGGCAGCGGCAGCCCCGGAGAAGAGGGCGAAGGGACATTCAGCGTAACGGAGTTTATCCCCGCCGTCCCCAACGATGAATGTACGGATGCCATCGTGCTGGACCTGGGTGACAACGATTCCCTGATGGTGGCCTTCTCCAACGTGGACGCAACTACCGGCCTGCCGGTGCATTCCACGCCCATTTCCTGCTTCGAGCCTGATGAAAAGAACGTCTACAACGATATCTGGTACACCTGGACGGCCACGTTTACAGGCTGGCTGGAGTGGTCGCTCTGCGGCACGGCCAACTTCGACTCCCGCATCGCCGTTTACGGCCCCGACCAGCCCTGTCCGCCCGACCCCAGTGCGCTGGTAGGCTGCGGCGATGACGACACCTATCCGAACGGCGTAACCTGCCCCGGGTATACCTCCAGAGATGTCTTCCCGGTAGAGGAGGGTAAAAACTACCTGTTCCGCCTTGGCGGCTGGTCGGGTGGCGATGAGGGCATCGGCACCTTTACCGTTTACCGCACCATTCCTCCCATCGTACCGCCCAACGACGGCTGTGAGGCCCCGGATTCCGTTTTCGTCATGACCGAAAGCGACGCCAACGATTTCATCTACCTGTTCCAAGGTTTCACCTTTAACGGCTCGGGCGACCCCGGCACACCTGCGCCTGCCTGCGATGACGTCAACGAATACTGGGACGTATGGTATAAGTTCAACTCGGGAGAAAACACCGTGCTACAACTACGCTTCAACGACAATTCGATCATCGATGGCTCGGCCTTCGACATTGAGTTATACGACGACTGCGGTATGCAGGCCGACCTGGGAGGCGCCGGTTTCTGCGTGAAATCTGAGGATTTCTCCGAGACCTACTTCGAGTCCATGATCGAAGGCCTGCCGGGAGAGCCGACGGAATACTACTTGCGCATTGCTTCCAACGTGACGAGCGCCGGCCCCGGCGAATTCTGGTTCCAGCTCGTAGGCATGCCCTACAGTTCGTCGCAGGAGCCTGCCGTAGAGAATTTCCGTTTTTACCCCAACCCCGTTACGGGCGTTGCGCATATCAGCTTCAACCTGCTGGAAGCTGTTGACGGGCAGGTGGAGGTCGTGAATGCCCTCGGCCAGGTGGTGCACCGTCAGGATTACGGCCGCCTCGCCGCCGGCAAGCACTACCTGACGTACTCAACGGAGAACCTCCGCCCGGGCATGTATTTCTACCGCCTTGCCGCAGGCGATAAGCAGAAAGTAGTGAATTTCGTAAAGGAATAAAGCCAGAGGCGGCCTGCAAACAAGCTCTAAACATGAATCAGGGGCTAAAGAAGGTGATGGTGCAATGGGAAGAGCCCGGAAAGCCCGGGCTTGGCCTGTTAGAGCCTGCTCCGGCTGGCCGGAGGGCAATATCTTTGTAGAAAATCGATGAAAGCCATTGCTTGCGGCCCAGAGGGCCGCTATCTCAAAGGCAATGCACCATTTACAGGGATTAGATACCAGCCCTACGGGCCGGGAACCAGGTTTTCGCCGTTTATGCTACAAAGATGACGGCCCGCTGGGCCGTTTCCGTTAGCCGGGCATTTAGCCCCTGATTCGCATGATTCATGTTATTTATTTGACAGGCTCCGCCACGCCGGCATTTGATAGATCAGCCTGCGCTGGCCATCGCCCAGATGGCCCAGAAATGGGCCAGGCTGCCGCCGATGACGAACAGGTGCCATATAGCGTGGTGGTAAGGCAGGCGGTGCCAGGCGTAGAAAACGACGCCGATGGTATAGGAAAGGCCTCCTATAATGACGCCATACAACGAGGATGCCGGCATTTGCTCCATCATGGCAGGGATGGTCAGCACGCCCATCCAGCCCATGGCCAGGTACAGCGCTACAGAAAGCCATTCCCAGCGGCCGAAGAAGAAGAGCTTGTAGAGCACCCCGGCCGCCACCAGGCTCCACAAAATATAGAGATAAACCTTGCTCATGCCGCCCAGGGGATAGTAGGCCAGGAATGGCGTATGCGTGCCCGCAATGAGGAAGTATATACTGATATGGTCGGCGATCCGGCAGATGTATTTTACCCCCGGCTGGTGTACACTGTGGTAGAGGGTGGAAACCCCGTATACCAGCAGCAGCGACAGGCAGAACACCCACAGGCTCCACCATTGCGGTATAGCGGCCTTCGTCGCGGAGGTGTATAACAGGAAAGGCACGGCGGCCAGGGCCAGGGCAAAACCCAGGCCGTGGGTCCAGGCATTGGCGCGTTCTTCACGTAACTCGGCGGCGGTCAGCGCATAAGTCATGTCGATCAAGGATTTTTCTACTGCATGGTAAACGGTGGGGGGGAGGGATTGTTGTGGGGGGCTTCGAGGTTTGCCGTTGAATATCTAGCTTCTGAAATATGAAAGGGTAGCGAGATGTAGTATTTTTATCCTGAAACACCATCGATGAAAAATATAAATATTGAAGGCATTTTAGCACGGTTCCGTTGGCTCGGCCGATGGAGAGATAAAGCACCGAATAAACCTGTGTTGCTACTGTCAATTATTGATTATATAGAATCACGGGCACCCAGGGAAAGAAACAAAAGAGGTAAGTATTATACAAGAGAACGGCCCAGCCTTCCGATCCCCCCGGTTTTCAACTCCTGATTCGCATAATACTTATTACCAGCGCATCTAAAGACAGGCTGTATTTCAAGCTATAGCCGGCCCTGCCAGGAGGGCAGGGAGGCCTATTGCCAGCTCAGCCTGTTCAAAACCCTCTACCTCCGCTCCCCCACCCGCACCAACCAGCACCCCCTCCACTCCTCCAAAAGCTCGATCTCGAATTTTCCCTCCAGCGCCTGTCGCGCCTCCTCCTCGCAGGCCATCACCACGGTACCTGCCGGGAACTCCGGTGGGCCGGAGGGGGCAAGCTGCACCCGGGCTTCTGGCGCGTGCAGCAGGTGTTGGCGGATATCGTAGCCTTTCAGGTTGTATACTTTTTTGTAAAACGCAATATGCCCGTTGTACGAAGGGTGCAGGATGGTATAGGCCTTATGGCCTTCCACACGGCGCATGAAATCCCGGTACACGGTTTGCTCGCTGTTCCAGCCTTCGTGCTCAAAGGCGTAAACCTTGTCGATGATCTCGGCATAGGGCGCGCCGAAGAGGGCAAGGGCCAGTAGCGCCAGCAAAACCGGGCGCTTCCAGCCTTCCATTTTTTCCAGCAGCGGGCGAAGCGCTTGTTCCATGCCCAGCCCGATGAGTAGCGCCAGCAGTGGCAGGGCAGGCAGGTAGTACCACTCGTGTTTGGTCTTGCCCACAGAGATGAGCAGCAGAAAGAACAGGCTTATCGTCATGATGAAGCCCGTCGCGGGGCGTAGGCTTTTTTTCCACCAACCCAGTGCGAAACCGAGAGGCAGGAAATACTGCCAGGGGTAAAAACGCTCGTACTGGTTGACGACCCTGAAGTAAAACCAGAAAGGGCGCGCCATGCCTTCCTGCGCGCGCAGGTAGCGGCCGCCTACTTCGTTTTCCAGCACGGCTGCTATATAACCCGGGTTAGCCTGTTCGCGGAGCCAGTAGTAGGCCAGGATGCCGATGGCGGTGGCCGCCATACAGGCGTATAGCCGGGGTTGCTTCAGCAGCCATAACAGCCGTCCGCGCCATAGCGCATACAGGCCCAGTGCGGGTATGAAGAAGAGCCCGGCTACGCCCTTCGTCCAGCCCGCCAGCAGGATGAACAGGGCGGCCAGATAGAGATAACGCCAGGACTGCCGTTCCAGGAAGAGATAAAAACAAATGCTGTAGGCCGTGAGCCAGAGGGTGAGCAATGCGTCGTAATCGCCGGAAATGGCGCCGTGGTAGTTGATATACCCTTTGCTCGTCAGCAGGATGAGCCCGGCGAAATAACCCGCCAATGGCTGTTGCAGATGCCGACGGCTGAACCACAGCAGCAGCAGCACCGTGGCCAGGCCCGCCAGGGCCGACGGAAGGCGCACCGCCAGTTCGTTGTAACCCAGTATTTTCATAAACAGGGCCTGCAGCCAGATGAGCAGCGGTGGCTTGGTGCCGTACATGTCGGGGCTCCCCTCGAAAGTAGGCGTCAGCCAGGAGCCGCCTTGTGCCATCTCGATGGCGCTCACCCCCCGCCGCGATTCATCCCACAGGCGCAAGGAGAGGGTGTCGAGGTGCAGGAATAGAGGGAAATAGCACAACAGCAGGAACAAGGCCAGGCCGAGCCAGGGCCTGTATTTGTCAGGTGCCGTTCGTTGCTGCGCCATGTGCTTTTGTTCACAAGATAGGAATATCTCTTACAGCCTCAGACAACCTTACTGCCTGGATCGCTCAAAAATGATCACATCGCCAAGAAAGGTCTCATAAGTGCCGAACCATTGCTTGTACAGCTTGCGTTCCGGCAGCCAGGCGCGGGAATCGAAGCGCTGCACTTCCCGGTAATCCGGCGACTGGCCGGACAACAGGCCCTGGTAGCGCTCGCAATCCTCGACGCTGATGCAGTGGTACACCTCTTCGCAGCATTTCGGGATGGTGAAAGGCGTCGTCAGGCTTTTCCAGTAGCGGCTGTAGTAGGTTTCGTGGGCCACCAGTATGTCGCCTCTTTCGCCCAGGGGCACGCCTTTGGGCATGCCGATTGCCATAGCGTAGGGGCTGTATTCGATGCGCCGGCCGTCGTAGTGGCCCAGCAGGTATTCGCGGGCGGCGTAGCGGGTATCCCACCAGGCGTTCGACTGCCCTTCCCAGGCGATGGCCAGGGTGTATAACCCGACGGCCGCTATAACCAGCCGGCGAAGCATGTTTTTCCTGATGCCCATCAGCCCGTAAGCGGCCAGCACAGCGATAAAAGGCAGGAAGATATTGGCCCGCCGGACAAAGGTGGCGTCCAGGCTCCACAAGGCCAGAAATTCGAGGATAATAAAACCCAGGAATATCCAAACCAGAGGGCCGCCGCGCTGCTCCCTCATGGCCCGCAACTTGCCTGCAACGGCCGCCACCAGCATTGGAAGGCTCGTACCTGCCGTCAGGGCCGCGAGGTATAGGAGCGGATTGAAAAGCCAGGGGTTACCCCCCGAAACGATGTCCTTGTTCTGATCGTACAGATGCCGGAAGGAACCCAGTGCCTGAGCCGGAGAGAAAGTGAAACCGGTAGCGGCAAAAAATGCCAGTATGAAGAGCAAAAAACTCACGGCCACCGGCCAGGCCAGCGTTCGGGTATTGTTCAAAAAGTGTCTCGCCAAACCCTCAACCTGCAACCTGAAACCTGCAACCTGAAACTTGTAACCTGAAACCTCAAACCTGTAACCCCGTATCCCTCCCAGCAAGCACACCAGCCCACCCAGCGCCAGCGGCAGGAAGTCGAATTTGGTGGCGAAGGCGAGGGCCGCCGCCAGTGCGCCTCCCCACAGGCGATAATGCCGGGCCTGCCCTTCTGCCAGTGAAAGGTACCAGCGGGCCAGCAGCCATACCGACAGGTATGCCCAAAAGACATGGGCAATTTCCGGCAGTGCGTAATGGCTGTATGAGGCATTCAGGTCAAAAATAGCCAGGAAAAGCGCTGCCAGGGCAGCCACCCCGCCATCGCCCAGCCAGTATATCGCGATGCGGAATACCAGCAGCAGCAATAACAAGGCATAAGCCGTCGACAACACCCGCCCCGCCAAAACGAATTGCGCCGCTTCATCGTACCCGGCAACATAACCCACCAGCCCTAATTGCACGCCGAAAGCACGGGCATTGTAGATGTAACGCGCCACGTCCCAGTCGGCCAGCCGGCTGCTGTCCATGCGCTGAATCTGGTAGATGGCCATCTCCACGTACTGGAACTCGTCGGGCTCGAAGAGCTGGAACTTGGCCTTTACGTCCTGGGTGAACCAGCCAGGCAGGCGCAGGGCCAGCGCCAGCAGCAGGGCCAGGGCAAGGAGCCAGTAAAAGGGGCGAGGAGTTGGGGATTGCATGGGGTAAAAATAGGGAATTATTGAACCGCTAACGCAATGAGAACACAGTGCGTTACGCAATTACTTCGCGCGTTCCGCGCCTTTGCGGTTCAATACCCTTTTGCGCAGCACCTCCGCGCCCTTTGCGTTTGCGGTTCTTACTATCTCCTGGCTCCGGCAACGTATGACAAAAACCATAGCTTTCAACCAACAAGCCATAAAAATCCGTATTTTTGTGCCCGTTTAATTGCAGCCCTGATCCGGCTTCAGCTAACGACTATCAACTGACAATCAACAACCGTTTCCCATGTACCGTACACATACCTGTGGCGAACTCCGCATCTCCGATGTGGGTAAAGAAGTAAAACTCAGCGGCTGGGTGCAGTCCCCGCGCGACTTCGGCGGCATGACTTTCATTGACCTGCGCGACCGTTACGGCATCACGCAGCTCGTTTTTAACATGGACGATGATGCTGTACTTTGCGAGCAGGCCCGCAAGCTGGGCCGCGAATTCGTCGTCAGCGTCACCGGCATGGTGCGCGAGCGCAGCAACAAAAACCCTAACCGCGCCACCGGTGATATCGAAATAGAGGTACAGGCCATGGACGTGCTCAACCCTTCCAAGGTGCCGCCCTTCACCATCGAAGACGATACCGACGGGGGCGACGACCTGCGTATGAAGTACCGCTACCTCGACCTGCGCCGCAGCCCGGTGCAGCGCAATATCATCTTCCGCAGCAACCTGGCCCTGGAAACGCGGAAGTATCTGGCAGGGCAGGGCTTCCTGGAGATCGAGACGCCTTTCCTGATCAAGAGCACGCCGGAAGGCGCCCGTGACTTCGTCGTGCCTTCCCGCATGAACCCCGGCCAGTTCTATGCGCTGCCGCAAAGCCCGCAGACCTTCAAGCAGATCCTGATGGTGTCTGGTTTCGACCGCTACTTTCAGATCGTCAAGTGTTTCCGCGATGAAGACCTGCGCGCCGACCGGCAGCCGGAGTTCACGCAGATCGACTGCGAGATGGCCTTCATTACGCAGGAGGAGATCCTCAATACTTTCGAGGGCCTGACGAAGTACCTCTTCAAAACTATACTGGGCCTGGACTTCCAGGACTTCCCCCGGATGTCCTACGACGAGGCCATGCGCCGCTTCGGCTCCGATAAGCCCGACCTTCGTTTTGGCATGGAGTTCAACGAGCTGAACGCGCTAACGCAAAACAAAGGCTTCGGCGTGTTTGACAGTGCCGAACTGGTGGTGGGCATCGCCGCTCCCGGCGCTGCCGAGTTCACCCGCAAGCAGCTTGACGAGCTGACGGAATGGGTGAAACGCCCGCAGATCGGCGCCAAAGGCCTGGTATATGTGCGCTGTAATACCGACGGCACCTTCAAATCGTCGGTCGACAAGTTCTTCGACGAAGCCGCCCTCAAGGGTTGGGCGGAAAAAATGGGCGCGCAGCCCGGCGACATGATCCTGATCCTGGCCGGCGAGGAAGAGAAAACCCGCAAGCAGCTCAACGAACTGCGCCTGGAAATGGGCCGCCGCCTCGGGCTGATGAAAGCCGGCGACTTCAAGCCCCTCTGGGTGGTCGACTTCCCGCTGCTGGAGTGGGACGAGGACACCCAGCGTTTCTACGCCATGCATCACCCCTTCACCTCTCCGAAGAAGGAGGACGTGCCCCGCATGATGAACGGCGATCACGAAACCATGAAAAACCTGCGCGCCGACGCTTACGACCTCGTCATCAACGGCGTTGAGATCGGCGGAGGCTCCATTCGTATCCACGACCGGGGGCTGCAGGAGAAGAACTTCAAACTGCTGGGTTTCACGCCTGAAGAAGCGGAAGCGCAGTTCGGTTTCCTTATGGGCGCTTTTGAGTACGGCGCTCCGCCCCACGGCGGCATCGCTTTCGGCTTCGACCGCCTCTGCGCCGTGATGAACGGCCAGAACTCCATCCGCGACTTCATCGCCTTCCCCAAGAACAACATGGGGCGGGATATGATGATCGACGCGCCTTCGGATATCCATGCAGCCCAACTGGAAGAGCTGAACCTGGAACTGGTGAAGGAGAAGGAGAAGAAGTAAGAAAGTTAGTGCTCCAGAACTTCAAAAACCTGCTGGGAAGACCAGTACGCTGAGTGCCGGTAGACGGCCTCGGAGCAATCGATATTCAGGAACTTGTCTTCAGGCAGTGGTTTTTTGCTCACCATACCCTGGTAGCCCATCATCTTTTTGCCCAGCGCGCGAAAAACGGGGTCGTTGTTTGAAAAAAACACGACGGCCTTATCGCGGACGTGCCTTGCTGAAGCCTCGTATTTCCGGTGCTTTCCCAGGGTTTTGGCGCCGACGGAGGGCGCCATCAGGAATAGCTTATCCACCATTCCGTCCTGTTTTTTAAGTGCCGAGAGGGCTACCTTCGAGCCCATGCTGTGGGTCATGATATCCAGCGACCGGGCTTCCCCGGCCAGCTCCTGCAGCAGGCCTGCGAACTTCTTTCCCGACCGCCTGGCGCTGGGGTTGGCCTTAAGGAAGGCCAGGCTCGCCTGCACCTTGGACCGCTTCAGCTGATACCCCGGCCACAGCAGGCCGAAAACGACATCATAGGGCGCCGTCGGGCCGTTAACCCAATGGGCTACCCCGCGGTAATAATTTATTGCTCTGACTGCGGGCGTGTTCATACCGTGTATCAGCAAAAGCACTCGTTTCCCCTTGGCCCTTGCTATCAGTTCCGCTACATCGGTAGTGCTGAGCATGCTGGAATCCGGAGCTGTATTCAAATCTAGCCATCGGAACTGCGGCGCCGGGCTGAATTTGTCGACGGCGTCAAAATCCTTCCGCAGGCTGATCAGCAGCATGCTGTCGGTGGGCAGTTTCTGGGCGAAGCAAGTAAAGGGAAGGAGGAAGGCCAAGGCTGTCAGATGGCTTGCTTTCATATTTCAGGAGTGTTCAATTTGAAAATATAGCTGTAAAATTATCAGAAAAAGAGGGAAGCAGCCATATACCTCGTATAGCCGGACGGTGGGTTTCCGGCATTTTTTTTCGTACTTTCCCCAAAAACCGGCGGCAGCTATGCCACAAGCTTTCCTCCATACCCCTCATGGCGATGTGTACTATCTCAAACTGGGCAACGGCCCCAGGCTGCTGCTTGCTTTCCACGGGTTTGGCGCCGACAGTTCCGTTTTCCAGTGTATGGGGCCTCTGCTTCAGAAGGACTGCACCCTGTATGCTATCGACCTGCCCTTCCATGGCAAAACCGTGTGGAAGGAGTCCGGTTTTTCCCCAAAACAACTCGAATCAGTGGTGCATGCCATCCTGCAGTGCGAAGGGAAGGAACGGTTTGAAGCAATAGGCCACAGCCTCGGCGGGCGCCTGTGGCTGAGCCTTCTGGCCCGGCAGGGACATAGGCTGGATGCTTTATACCTGTTGGCGCCCGACGGCCTGCAGACGCGATGGATGGGGCTGGCGGGGCGGCTGCCCCTCTTCATGCGGCAGCTGATCGGGCGGCTGGCCACCCGGCCAGAGAAGGGGCTGGCTCTGGCCCGGATATTGCGCAGGCGTGGGCTGGTTGATGATTTTGTTATGCAGTACCTTCGGTACCACCTGAAAACAAGCGTTCGGCGCCGGCGCCTGCTGGATACCTGGTATGCACTCAGCCATTTTCCCATGAACACGGCGAAAGCCCGTTCCCTACTAGGTTCCCTACAGGCGCCTACGCTCGTACTGCTGGGAAAACGCGACACGCTGGCCCCTGCCACCCAGCTCCGCCGGGCCCTTAGCGGCCTGCCGAATGTCGACATCCGGGAAGCCGATGCAGGCCATCAGGACATCTGCCGGTGGGCGGCGCCTTTTATATTGAATGCCGGCCGTTTACGCCAATCAGGCAGCTGAGCTCAGGTGAATAGGGTTACGAGGAAAGTGCTCACCGTAGCGATGAAGCCCACCATAAAGATATTGTAGGAAACAGACAGGTTGCGGTACTTCTTTTCGAGCACCTTGCCCAGGTAGTACAGGTCGCGCACCATATTGCCGTAGAGCAGCTGGCTGTCGCTGAAGAGTTCATCCATCGCTTCTTCGTATTCGTCGAGGGGAAGGTTGACGAAATTGCCGAAGAATACGATGTTTTTGCGCGCCTCTACGACAGGCGTGCCTTTGGCGTTGAGCATGGTCACCTTGGGCCGTGCCGACAGTACGGCAAAGATGAGCGAAGCCAGGCCTGTGACCAGGAAGATCACGACGGGCAGCAGGATCTCAGGCGTGTTCTCCCCTATGTTCCGATAGGACATCAAAGTGATCAACACGCTGATGAGGATGGCGTTGACGCTGATCATGATATTGGCCTTGTTGTCGGCGATAGAGCTGAGGTTGATATGGTTGCGGTAATTGGTGCGGAAGAATGTGTGGACGCCGCGCATCGGCACCTTCTCCTCCAGTTGGGCGTAGGGGCCCGTCCTGTCATCTTCTTTTTCCAGACGTTTTTCCAGGGCTCTGCGCGTCTGGTGTATGGCCTGCGCGAGCAGGGGTTGTAGTTGCGCCTGGGCGTAGTGGGTATATAGCTTGACGCGCAGTAGCTCTTCCAGCAGCAGGCGCCCCCATTCCGGGCGTGCATAGCGCTGGCCGAGGGCCAGTTCCTGTTCGAGTTGCAGCAAAGCGGCCCTGTCATCCTGCCCCGACAGATAGGTGACGGCCTGGACGGCATCGTTGAGGATGCCTGCCTCTGCCGTATCGGGCGTTTCGCCATTTAATACGATGCCGATACAATGAAGCACCTGCTGCGAAAGGCCGTCTGCTACCATTTCCTGAGCGAAGAACTGGCGTGCAGCTTCCTGGCTGTAACGGGTGGGGTTCTGGTAGTCGTACAGGTAACCCGCAGGCAACAGCCAGGCAGACAGCAGGGCACATTCAGCAGCCTCAGGGCTGGCGCCTTCTTCTTCGGCGATTTCCGCTACCAGATGCGCCACTGAAACGGCAAAGCTGTAGTTGTGGACGAGCAGGCGCCCGTCCTGCTTTTGCCCGAAGAGCCGCAGCGAGAAAGCCTGGGCTTTATCTGTTAGGGGAGAATGGGTGTATTCAGGAGTCGTTTGTTTCATAGGATCAGCATGGGCGGGTAATATACAAAAAAAGCGCATTCGCGGCCTTGGTTCTGTGCCGTATGAATTTGAAAGGCGGTACGCACCAATTGCCTGCCTGCTGACAAATACAGGCTACATGCCGCACATTGAGGGATGTCGTGCGTTTGTATTATGGGCTATTTTGGGTATCTTTGTATTTCCAAAACAAGCAACCCTGAGACGCTCCTTTTAACCCCTGCTGAAAAAAGCACTTCTCTGAAAATACCCCAGGTTTGGGCCTGCCCTAACGATTACTAAATTTTTATCACTACCAAGGTGTTTTTTATGAAAAGATTGACCCTGTTATCAGCCGTTCTGATCGTACTTGTCCTGGCCGCCTGCCAGCGTTTTGATGAACTGGATGGGATCGACAGCGCCGATTACGACGCGGAGTACGCGCTGCCTTTGCTCAATTCCAGCCTTTCGATAAAGGATGCCCTGGAAGAGTTCGAAGACCTGTCGACCATTATCATCGATGCGGACGGCGTGATCCATTTCACATACAAAGGCGATGTGATCACCCAGAACAGCGATACCATTTTCAAGCGCATCAACGAGACCCTCAGCGGGGTGCCTATCTTCGTGAACAGCAAACGGATGGCCCTGCCGCTGGAATTCCCCGATGGCCTGTCCTTCGACAAGCTGGTGTTCAAGGAAGGCAAATTCCGCTGGTCTTTCCAACACAAACATCCCGATCCCGTCAGTTTCGAGATCACGATGCCGCAGCTCACCAAAGACGGCCAGCCGCTCTCGTTCACGGCCAGCCTGCCGGGTTACAGCGGCACCGGAACGCCGCCTACCTACCTGCTGAGCCTGGCTTCTCCCACCGACCTGGCCGGGTATGAGGTGATACCCGACCCTGTGACCGACTCCATCTACGTAGAGTACGAGCTGACCCGCTCCAACGGCCAGCCCGATACGGCGTCGCTGGTCGGCATTGCCTTCGACAGCCTCCGGTTCTCTTATATGGAAGGTTATCTGGGCGTGCAGGAACACAAAGGTGGGCGCGATACCATCGTCATCGACTTCTTTGACAACTGGGTGCGGGGCGATATTTATTTCGAGGACCCGACCGTCGTCTTCAACATCGAGAATTCCTTCGGCATCCCGACCGAATCGAGGGTCAAGGTTTTCGAGGTGTTCACGGTGCGGGGCGATATCCTGCCCCTGGAAAGCCAGTATGTGACGGATGGTATCTCTTTCCCCTACCCGTCCATCGACGAAGTGGGAGAAATAAAAAGGGAGAACTTTGTTTTCAACAAACAGAATTCCAATATCGACGTCATTCTGGGCGCCGGGCCGCTGGCCATCGATTATGACGTCGATGCGGTGACCAACCCGGATTCCAATACCACTATCCGTGGGTTCATCACCGACAGCAGTTACTACCGCGTCCGGGTGGAGGTCGACCTGCCGCTTTACGGCAAGTCTTTTGATTTTATTGGCCGCGATACCTTCGATATCGAGTTCACCGACTACGAAAATGTGCACAATGCCGAGTTCAAGCTCGTCACCGTCAATGGCCTGCCGCTCGATGTTGGAGTGCAGGGGTATTTTCTGGATGAGTCCGGCGCCGTGCTGGATTCCCTGTTCGCTACGCGGCAGCGCGTCATCGAATCGGCGGCGGTCAACGGCGAAGGTGTCGCTACTGCACCAACAGAAGACGTCACATACATCGACTACCCCGACGCCCGTTTCGACCGGGTGCGCCCGGCCCGGCGGCTCGCTATCGTAGCTTCTTTCTCCACCGTCAACGAAGGGCAGCAATCGGTGAAGATCCTCGCCGAGCAGGCGGTCCAGGTGAAGCTGGGGGTTATCCTGGGCGTGCGGGATTAGCAGTCTCACGGTTTCACGGTTCTATGGCCTCATTGTCAGTGCGCCTGTAAAACCGTGGAACCATTTGCCATGCTTAGCGCAGCAGCCAGGATCGAAGCAATAATCTATTCAGGAACTATGCACGGGTTCAGTGGCCTGGCGGGCCCGGAGCCTTAACAAATACAACCCAATTATGCCAAGAATACTATTTCTGCTGTTTTTCAGCATCAGTGTAACGGCCCTGAGCGCTCAGGAAGACCTTTCCACACATTTCCTTCGCCAGTCCTGGCAGGCCAACCGCACGAACCCGGCCTTGTTCCCGGATCACAAGATTATCGTAGGCCTGCCCGGCGTTTACAACAGCCTGTGGGTAACCAATATCACCTACAGCGACCTGGCTACGGTAAATGAGAATGGGGAAAAAGTGCTGCACATCGACAATGCCATCGACAAGCTGGGGCCGGATAACATCATCCGGGAAAACCTGGACATCGAAACGCTCAGCCTGGGGCTGCGCCTCGGCAAGCTGTCGCTCAGCCTGGGGCACAGCCTTAGGTTCAACGCCTATATGAACTATCCGAAAACCCTGCCGCAGCTCATCTGGCAGGGCAACGCGCAGTTCATCGGGCAGGAGGTGTCCTTCGGCCCCGATGTGGACCTGTTCGGCTACCAGGAATACGCCCTCGGCCTGGCCGGCGAGGTGCTGCCCGGGCTGACGGTCGGCGGGCGTGTCAAACTACTGGCGGGGGTGGGGGATATCCATACTGAGCGGCATGACTTGCGGCTGCGCACCGACAGCGATATCTACCAGCTGCAACTCACCGCCGATTTCCTGGCCAACTCGGCCGGCTCGCTCCAGTACGACGGCTTCGACGACCTGACCGTGGATTTTAACTTCGGCAGCTTCGACCCCGAGCAGCTTTTCACCGGCAATACCGGCCTGGCCTTCGACCTGGGCGTAGCGCTGCGCCTGGGGCGCCTGCAACTGGCCGCCAGCGCCCTCGACCTGGGCAACATCAGCTGGGATGAGGAGGTGAGAAACTACAGCCTGCAAGGCGTTTTCGAATACGAAGGCCTGGACGTGGCCCAAAGTATCTTTGAGGACTCCACAACCGTAGGCTCGGTGCTGGACACCCTGCGGGAGATATATGAAGTGGTGGAAACCAACGGCAGCTACCAGACGCGCCTGCCGGCCCGGTACTACCTCAGCGGCCTGTATCAGCTGAACGCGAGGTGGCAGCTGGGCGCCCTGCTCTACGCCGAAGATTACCGCGATGCGTTTCGCACGGCTGTGGCCCTCAGCGCCAATGCCCGGCTGCTGCC
The DNA here is from genome assembly GCA_020636255.1 of Lewinellaceae bacterium. Lineage (GTDB taxonomy): Bacteria > Bacteroidota > Bacteroidia > Chitinophagales > Saprospiraceae > JACJYE01. The sequence continues at coordinate 256,023 of JACJYE010000001.1, read as the reverse complement.
CTTCCTGAACGTAGGCGCCAGCTACGCCATCCGCAGCGAGCGCTACGACAACCTGGGCCTGAACGCCACCATCAAGCTGGGGCCGGTGCAGCTCGTGGCGGCCACCGACAATATCCTCACGGCCATTCACCCCAAAGACAGCCACAGCGCCAATGTGCGGCTGGGGCTGAACCTGCTGTTCGGGAAAGTGGAAGCAGCGGTTCAGGATGACGGGGATACGAGAGGGTTTTATTAGGGAAGGTAACGATGGCGCCTTGCGTGGGTTCATGGCCTCATGGCCTATAAGCCAGGATAATCCCAACCATGCAACCGTGTAACCATGAAGCAGCAGAAAAAATAACCAGGGGCAATTGTTGCGGGGAAGTTGTTAAAACCCGTATATTTGCACTCGCTTAAAAGGCGTGGTAGCTCAGCTGGTCAGAGCGCATGATTCATAATCATGAGGTCGGCGGTTCAAGCCCGCCCCACGCTACGAAGAGGCACTCCCAATAGGGGTGCCTTTTTTAGTGGTAGCTCAGCTGGCCAGAGCGTCCCGATTGAATCGGGAAGGCCGGCGGTTCAAGCCCGCCCCACGCTACGAAGAGGCACTCCCAATAGGGGTGCCTTTTTTAGTGGTAGCTCAGCTGGCCAGAGCGTCCCGAATACGGCATATACAGCTTTTCATGTTTATCGAACAATGGAATACCGGATCCCCAAAAACCCCCGGATGCCCTGGTTGGGCGCATAAACATACGAAGGGTCAAAAGTCAGGGCATTGGGGTTGTCAGGGGTTGCCAGGACATTGCCGTTCACATCGAACACTACGCCTCTGTCGAACGGGTCGAAACTGCGGGCTATGATGGGTTCAGCCTGGTTTTTCCAGGGTGTCCAGTTCAAGAGGTTTTTCACCCCTCCGTAAAATTCAAAATTCCTGATGCCTTTGTAGGTCAGCTGGATGTTCTGGATACTCCACCACGGCGCTTTTTCGGGACGTGGGTCGAGAGGCCCCAGAAGCGGCAGGCGCATGGGGCCATACACATTTCCGGTGTAGTCTACCACCACTGTATTGTCCAGGAATTTGTAGGAAACAGACCATGTCCCCGAAAACCGCTCGGTCAGGATCTGCCGCTCTTTTACCCCCTTTTCTTCAGTAGAAACGTCCATCAATGAACCACCGAGCAAAAAGGAGAACCCATTGAGCAGTGTCAGATCAGCATTCAGGCTCAATCCTTTCGAGACGGCTGAACCATCCAGGTTTTTATAAATAATCTGATTGGCATTGGTTTCGTAATCGGGGAAGATCGCATTGGTAAAATAGGTGCACCAGGCTGAGAGCTCTATGCTTACAGAGCTGCCATTGTCCATACACATTTTTCTGGTGTAATTCACATTGGTGTTAAAGGACTGCTCCGGGTCAAGTTTTTCTGCTATGGCCACTTCCCTTGCACCAGTCAGAGCTGCATGGTCTTCCGTAAAGAGATTGACCACCCGGAACCCGGTCCCCGCATTCAACCGGAAAATATCGTTTTGGGTGATCGACCATTTATAGGCGAACCGCGGCGTGAAAATGCTGCCGTGGACATCATTGTAATCGTAGCGCAAGCCGAGCAATACCTTGTGTTTGGGCGTAAAGGTAATTTCATCCTGAATAAAAATACCGGGAAGCCATATTTCATCGGGATTGTTTTCCGGATCAGCGGAACCCCCACCTGTTGCGGGGGTATTGTCGTCGTAAAAAGTATAGCGCAAGGCCGAACCGGCCAGCAGGCCATGGTTTCCCAAGTGCTTGTCCCAGGCCAATTGGCCAAACCCGATTTTCTGGTCGGCGATGTATGGCACGTCGCCATAGACGGAGTTTTGGCCGTGGCTGTTGAACGAAAACGAAAACACCAGATTTTCGGCCGTCGGCAGTTCATACTGCCCCAACAATTCCCATCGCTTTGTTGTGATGGCTTCCCCGTAAATTTCGTCGCTTCCTCTAAAAGCAGGCGTCCAGTCCAATTCTCCGCCCCAGCGATTTTCCCAGCAGTAGCGCCCCGCCAGCGTGAACAAGCGGTTGTCCTTTCGCTTAAAATGCCATTTCTGGAAAACGGATACCCGTTCCTGAAGGGCCAGGTCGGTAAAATTGTCGTGGTTGTTGTCCACCACATTATCATAATTGAAGTAGTTGGCCCCTGTCAATACTGATGCCATTTTTCCTAAATTGAACCGAGCCCCCAGGCCGGCATTCAGCTCCGCCCAGGTGGTACCCATCAGGTCCACACTAAAAACAGGAGCTTTGTCGGGGCTCTTCGTAATAATGTTTATCAGCCCTCCGATCGCTTCGCTTCCATACAGGGACGAAGCCGGGCCTTTGACAATTTCCATGCGCTCGACCAAAGAATTGGGAATGCCCGACAACCCATAAACCGTTGCCAAACTGCTCACTATCGGCATCCCGTCAATCAACACCATCGTATATGGCCCTTCCAAACCGTTGATGTGGATGTCTCCGGTGTTGCAAACCTGACAGTTGAGCTGAGGGCGCACGCCGTTCACATTTTGCAGGGCCTCGTAAATATTAGCGGTTGGGTTTTTTTTGAAAAAAACAGGGTAATATACTTCAACGGGAACCGGGCTTTCAATGCGGTTGACTTCTTTCATGGTGCCCGTCACCACCACTTCATTCATCGTATTGGAGGCTTCTTCCAGGGTGAAATCAAGTGTCGTGCTTTCCCCTGCATTGAGTTCATTCCGCTTTTGTGTGGTTGTGTAGCCTAAAAAGGAAGCAGTCACTTTGTACTCACCGGGAGGGATACCTGAAATGGAGTACTGGCCGTTTTCATCGGCGCTCACTCCAAGTCTAGTGCCTTCGAGGGCAATATGGGCAAAACCCAGAGCTTCTCCCGATAGGGTGCTGACCCTGCCCGAAAGGGTGGCATTTTGGCCATTCACAACAATTGCATAAACGGCCATCACGCCCAAAAGGGCCAGTTTGTATACGGTATTTTTTTCCATGTGAGGTTGCTGGTATTGTTTTAGGTGTGATAAAAATAAAAAGTTAGAATATGCTAACAAATATAATTTGCATTATTTTACTTGTTTTTATGAAAAACCTAACCTGTCAAGCTTTAATACCGTCCCATCTTATGGTTGAAAAGCCTTCTCCGCTCCATTGCCTGCCATGCTACATTGGGCTATTGCTGTACCGTCGACGCATACTGCACCTTTCTCCTCCCCCGTTTTGTTAATAATGAAAAGAAACTCCATGCGACAACAGCCGACAATAGGGATAGCGCTCTCCGGAGGTGGCGTACGCGGGGCCGCCCATGCCGGGGTGTTCAAAGCCCTGGAGGAAAATGGTATTGAGGCCAACTGCTTTTCCGGTAGCAGCGCCGGGGCGATGGCCGGGGCCCTGTACGCCGCAGGTTATACGCCGGAGGACATCCTGGATTTCTTCAAAACCAACGCCCACAACATCTTCCAGTGGCGGCACCTCTCCCGCAGCAAACCCGGCATCCTGGATTCCGACCAGTACGCTGAGATGTTCGAGCCCTGGCTGAAGGATCATACCTTTGAATCGCTTCCCAGGAAACTGCACATTTGCGTGACCGACGTACTGAAGGGTGAGGCCCGCTTTTTTTCCTCCGGTGAACTGGTGCGCCCCATTCTGGCCAGCGCCGCCGTACCCGGGGTGTTTACGCCGGTGGAGATCGGATCGGACTGGTACATCGACGGCGGCACGATGAACAATTTCCCGATAGAGCCCCTGTTGGGGCCTTGCGATGTGGTGTTGGGCAGTTACGTGTCTCTCAAAAAAGTGCTGGAGAAGAACGAGCTGTCCAGCACCATTCAGCTGCTCAACCGGGCGAACGACCTGAGCTTCCTGGCTATTTCCCTGCAGAAGTTTCCCGAGTGTAGTTTGGTGTTCGCCCCTTCCGAACTCTGGCAGTACGGCATCTTCGATATCAAAAAGATCGACGAGATCTACCGCATCGGTTACGAACATGCCTGCAGTAAGATGGAGCGTCTTGTGGCTATCCTGGATGCGATGAAAACCCGTGCAGGGGAAGTGGGGTGATTATCTCCAAACAAGCTCTTAAACTTCCTGCCACCATTGCTGGTGTAAAAGATTTTCACGCCCTTTTACTGCGAACACTGCCTTATAGATTTGGGAGAATGTACCGGCCATGGTATATGTTATTATTATCCAAAAGGTAACTATTCAGCATCAGTGTGATTTACGGCCTGAAGCAACATTTTGTAATCCACCCTTCCCCTTTCAAGGGGAATGAGGAGGGGTTAGGCCAGAAAAAATCCTACAAAATTTTGCTTCAGGAGCATTTTAGGCCGCATGCTGATAGTTACTCCAAAAGGGCAAAAAAAAATCGCCCCCCCACTTGCATTGTACAATGCAATTCTATATTTTTGTGAGTAATTACTCACTTTTTATTGCACGAGGTATTATGACGGACAAGAAGGAAAGCATACTGAGCGCAGCCCTGGAGCTCTTTGCCCATGAGGGGTACAATGCTACTTCTACGAGCCAGATCGCGAAGAAAGCAGCGGTATCGGAAGGCCTGATATTTCGTCATTTCAAGAATAAGAAGGGGCTGCTGGCCGCCCTGATGGAAGATGCTGAGGCCCGGATCAGCAAGATATTTGCCCCGGTTATCTTTGAGAGCAGCCCCAAAAACGTTATTCGCAAAGTCATCCTGCTGCCTTTTAGTATTGACCAGTCGGAATACGACTTCTGGAGGCTGCAATTTATACTGAAATGGCAACAGGAGTACAATAACCCATTGAAGATGAAGCCGTTAATAGATAAATTAGCCTGGGCTTTCTCAGAGCTTGGGTACGAGGAACCAGAGGAGGAGGCAAGGCTGCTGAACCAGCTGATCGACGCTATTTCAACGGGAATCCTCCGCGAAGGGCTGGAAAGCCAGCTCCCTTTCAAAGCATTTCTGCTGAAGAAATACAGCGTATAATTTTTTTTACTCACATAGTTAGTGAGTGCTCACTAATAATACAATTACAATGAACTCGAAGAAAGTGATCCTGATTACCGGAGCATCGTCCGGAATGGGTAAAGAAACGGCCCTGAAGCTGGCCGGTGAAGGCCATATCGTTTACGGGGCGGCCAGAAGGGTGGAAAAGATGCAGCCGCTGGTAGATGCCGGCGGTTATGCCCTCAAAATGGATATCACCGATGATGAGCAGCTTGAAGCCGCGGTGCAGCAGATCGTTGAAGAACAGGGCCGTATCGATGTGCTGGTCAATAATGCTGGCTTTGCCATTTACGGCTCCGTAGAGGAGACGCCTATCGAGGAAGCCCGCCGGCAGTTCGAGGTCAACCTGTTCGGGCTGGCCCGGCTGACACAGCTGGTGATCCCCCACATGCGGCAGCAGCGATCCGGCAGGATCATCAACATCTCGTCGATGGGCGGGAAGATCTACACCCCGCTGGGGGCATGGTACCACGCCACCAAACACGCGCTGGAAGGATGGAGCGACTGCCTGCGCATCGAGCTGAAGCAGTTCAACATCGAGGTGGTGATCGTTGAGCCGGGCATTATTGCGACCGAATTCGGGGACGTCATGCTGGAACCCCTGCTGGAACACTCGGCCAATGGGCCCTATAGCGAGATGGCCCATGCTATAGCCGATACAACCCGAAGTTCTTACGAAAACGAAAGCGCATACTCTCCGCCATCTGTGATAGCCAATGCCATATCAGCTGCGGTCAGCGCCCGCCGGCCGAAAACGCGGTATGTGGCCGGCAAAATGGCCCGGCCGCTGATCTTTATCCGCAAGTACTTCGGAGACCGGGTTTTCGACAAGGCCGTGATGAGCCAGGTGAAGTGAATGGGGTATAACAGCATGGCCGGAGGTGGTGTGACGTGTTTTTGACGTAAACTTTTTTGGGCATGGCGAAGTATTGCAGTGGGCTTTTATTTCGCCTCTGCACCAAATTTTCCTTCCTTTAGAGCTCAAAGGGTGGCCTCCAAACAAGCTCTAAGCTTAGAGCCTGGTTGAGGAAACACACGGTTTGCAGGGGCCGCCACATTAGGAAACTTCCTTTGGGCCGTCCGTTATGTTTACTTCTTTCGCCTATACAATCAAACCTCACATGTATTTACTGGGTTACGACATTGGTTCTTCCTCCATCAAAGCAGCTCTGGTCGATGCGCGAAACGGCGCAACGCTGGCCGTTACACAGTCTCCGGAGTCGGAAATGGATATGCTGGCCGTACAGCCTGGCTGGGCCGAGCAACAGCCCGAAAGCTGGTGGGAAAATGCCTGCCAGGCCACGAAAGCCCTGCTGAAGCAAACCGGGGTGGCCCCCGCCGCGATCCAGGCCATAGGCATCGCCTATCAAATGCATGGGCTGGTGGCCGTTGATGAAAAACAGGAGGCGTTGAGGCCTTCGATCATCTGGTGCGACAGCCGCGCCATCAGCATTGGCGAAGAGGCTCAGGATGCTATCGGCCCGGCCCGGTGTTTCCGGCAGATGCTCAATACTCCCGGAAATTTTACAGCTTCCAAGCTGAAATGGGTCAAGGACAATGAGCCCGGCGTCTACGAGCGCATCCACAAGATCATGCTGCCGGGTGATTACATCGCCATGCGGCTCACCGGGGAAATATACACCACGCCCAGCGGCCTGTCGGAAGGCATTATGTGGGATTTTGAGCATAACCGCCCGGCACAGCTTACCCTCGATCACTTTGGCTTTGATGCTTCTCTTCTGCCCGAGGTGTTACCCACTTTTTCCCGCCAGGGCAAGTTAACGGCCGCTGCTGCAGAAGCTACGGGGCTGGTAGCGGGCATCGAAGTGGCCTACCGGGCAGGCGACCAGCCCAATAACGCTCTTTCGCTCAACGTGCTCGAAGCAGGAGAAGTGGCGGCCACCGGCGGCACCTCCGGCGTAGTGTACGGCGTAGTGGACAAGCCCATGTACGACCCGGAGTCGAGGGTCAATGCTTTTGCCCACGTCAACCATAGCGCGGCGTCGCCCCATATCGGCATTTTGTTGTGCATCAACGGCGCCGGGATACAGTATCGCTGGGCTAAGCAGCAAATGGGCCATGGCGGTATTTCCTACGGTGAAATGGAACGCCTGGCCGCTTCCGTGCCCCCGGGGGCCGACGGGTTGCGCATCCTGCCTTTCGGCAATGGCGCCGAACGCATGCTGGGGAATAAAGCCCCCGGAGCACAGGTCAACAACCTGCAGTTCAACCGACACCACCAGGCCCACTTTTTCCGGGCTGCCCTCGAAGGCATCGCTTTCTCCTTTGTTTATGGTATGAACATCCTCCGGGAAATGGGCCTTAATGTGCAGGTGATCAGGGTGGGCAACGACAACCTGTTCCAGTCGGCCGTTTTCTCCGGTACGATCTCCAACCTGATGGGCAGCCGGATAGAGGTGATGGAGACGACCGGCGCTGTGGGCGCCGCCAAAGCAGCGGGAGTAGCCTGCGGCCTGTATGCTTCGGCCAGAGAAGCTATGCAGGGCAATAAGGTCGTGGAAACCTTCCAGCCTTCCAGCTCAAACAGCGCATACGAACAAGCCTACGGCCAATGGGCCGGAGACCTGGAAAAGCTGCTTCATTCAGAGCCCTGCTCTGACGGGGCAGCCTTATGAATATAATACCTATGTCTATCTTCAAAAACACGATCCATGTCTAACCAAATTCAATTAACTGTAGGAGATAAAGAATACTTCAAAGGCATTGGCAAGATACCCTATGAAGGCCGCGATTCGGACAACCCGCTCGCGTTTCGTTGGTATGACGAAAACCGCAAAGTGGGTGGAAAGGCCATGAAAGAGCACCTCCGGTTTGCCGTCTGCTGGTGGCATAGCTTCTGCGGCGCCGGCGGCGACCCCTTTGGCGCCCCGACGAAGAATTTCCCCTGGCTGGCCGCTCAGGATCCTATCGAGCAGGCCCGCGACAAAATGGACGCCGGCTTCGAGTTTATCACAAAACTTGGCGTGCCATTTTATTGCTTTCACGACTACGACCTCGTAGCGGAGGGCGCAACCCTGGCGGAAAGCGCTAAACGCCTTGAGCAGATCACCGACTACGCCCTGGAAAAACAAAAGGCCAGCGGCGTGAAACTGCTCTGGGGCACCGCCAACCTGTTTTCCCACCCCCGCTATATGAACGGCGCTGCGACGAACCCCGACTTTGAAGCCCTGGCCTATGCCGGCGCACAGGCCAGGAACGCCCTCGACGCCACCATCAAGCTCGGTGGCGAGAACTACGTATTCTGGGGCGGCCGCGAGGGGTATATGTCATTGCTCAATACCAATATGAAGCGCGAGCTGGGCCACCTGGCGCGCTTCCTGCACATGGCTAAAGATTATGCCCGCTCACAGGGTTTCAAAGGCACTTTCTTCATCGAACCCAAGCCGATGGAGCCCAGCAAACACCAGTACGACTTCGATGCCGCCACCTGCATCGGCTTTATCAGGGAGTACGGCCTGGAAGCCGACTTCAAGCTCAACCTGGAGTTCAACCACGCTACGCTGGCCCAGCATACCATGCAACACGAAATGCAGGTGGCCGCCGATGCAGGGCTGCTCGGCAGCCTCGACGCCAACCGGGGCGATAACCAGAACGGCTGGGATACCGACCAGTTCCCGGTGGATGTCTACGAACTCGTTGAAGCTATGCTGGTCTTTCTCGAAGCCGGCGGCCTGAAAGGCGGCGGCATCAACTTCGACGCCAAAACCCGGCGCAACTCTACTGATCTGGCAGATATATTCTATGCCCATATCGGCGGTATGGACGCCTTTGCACGCGCTTTGCTGTCGGCGTATGACATTCTGGAACATTCTGACTACCTTAAGCGCAGAAAAGAGCGCTACGCTTCCTTTGATACCGGCGCCGGCAAAGATTTCGAAGACGGAAAGCTGAAGCTGGAGCACCTCAGCGCTATTGCTGCGGAAAGGGGCGAGCCACAACAGCGCAGCGGGCATCAGGAGTTGTTTGAGAACATCCTCAACCGGTATATTTAGCGCTTGTCTATGGCTATTTCAGCCCGGACAGGAATACCTCAGTATCATGAAGTTTTGCTACCTCACATTGTTGCCCGCCCTCGTTTTCCTGTCCGGGCCGTTGCTTCTTTCCGCTCAACAGGGCCAGGCGCCCAGGACGCCCAACCGGGCGTCATACGTGCTGCCCGTTCGAAAGGCGCAGGAAACGGTCAGGCTCGACGGCCAGCTCGATGAGCCGGACTGGCAGGGTGCAGCGGTGGCCGCCGATTTCTGGCGGGTGCTGCCCATCGATACAGGGTACGCCGAAAGCCGCACTGAGGTGCGGGCCACCTATGACAACCGCCACCTCTATTTCGGCATCACCTGTTACGAACGGGATAACCATCCTCATATCATCGAATCGCTCCGGCGGGACTTCGTTTTCGGCGCCAACGACAATTTTCTGCTCTTCATCGATACCTACAACGACCAGACCAACGGCTTTTCCTTTGGCTCATCGGCCGCCGGCGCGCAATGGGACGGTACGCAGGCCGACGGCGGTGTCGTATCGCTGGACTGGGATTGCAAGTGGGAGTCGGCGGTAAAACACTTCGACGGTTACTGGAATATCGAAATGGCGATCCCCTTTCGCAGCCTTCAGTTTAAGGCCGGCGTGGGCCAGTGGGGCGTCAACTTCAGCCGGATGGACGTGAAGAACAATGAGAAGTCGAGCTGGGCGCCTGTGCCACGGCAGTTTGCCACCGCTACGCTGGCCTTCGCGGGTGAACTGCAGTGGGACGAGCCGCCGCCCAAGCCGAAGACGAGCCTTTCGCTCATCCCTTACGTCGCAGCCCAGGCATCGGAAGACTACGAGAACGGCCATTCGAAAGCGCCCAGGCTGGACGCCGGTATCGACGCCAAAATTGCCGTCACCCCGTCCATCAAACTGGACCTGGCCGTCAACCCGGATTTCTCGCAGGTAGACGTAGACCAGCAGGTCACCAACCTCGACCGCTTCGAGCTTTTTTTCCCGGAGCGGCGGCGCTTTTTCCTGGAAAACCAGGACCTCTTTGCCGGCTTCGGCAAGGATGGCCTGCGCCCTTTCTTTTCGCGCCGCATCGGCCTTACCAACCCCGTGCAGGCCGGGCTGCGCCTCAGCGGTAAGCTGGACGAGCAGTGGCGCATCGGGTTGCTCAATATGCAAACCGGGACGGAAGAGGAATACCCCGCCGCCAATTTTACGGTTGCCTCCGTACAACGGCGCGTTTTTGCCCGGTCGAGCATAGGCGCCTTTCTGGTGAACAAGCAGCTAACTGCCGGCGCAAAGGATATTCCCGAAAGCAGCAACAGTTACAACAGGGTGTTCGGCCTGGATTACAATCTGGCCAGCGCCAATAACCGCTGGATCGGCAAGTTTTTCCTGCACCATTCCCTTACGCCCGGCCTGGATGACGAGGCCAGTGCCCTTTCCGGCAATCTGGTGTATCAAACCGAGCAATGGAAATTGGAAGGCGGGTACGACCGTGTCGGGGCCAACTACCTGGCGGAAACCGGCTTCGTGCGCCGCCGGGGCCTGCACCGAGGCTCGGTAGGAGTGGGGTATAAATTTTACCCGGGTTCGGTGAAAATAGCCAACCATGGCCCTTCCCTGCGCACAGAATACTATTTTGATCCGGATCTCAAACGCACCGATGAGGAATGGCGGGCGGCTTATGGCCTCGTAATGCTCAACCGGAGCGAGATGGAGCTCAGCGCGGCCCGGTATTACACCCGCCTGCTCGCCCCTTTCGACCCCACCCATACCAGTGGCGATACCCTGGCTACGGGCAGCGATTATACCTGGAACCGCGTGGAATTCAAATACCTTTCAGATGCGCGTAAACTGGCCAACTTCACCTTTAAGGCAGGTTACGGCGGCTTTTTCAACGGGCAGCTGTTTAGCCTGGAAGGCGCAGTGAACTATCGGTTCCAGCCCTACGGGAGCATCGCGATCAATTTCGCTTACAACAACCTCCAGCTTCCCGAACCTTTTCAGGATACGGATTTTTTCCTTATCGGCCCCAAGCTCGACCTTACTTTCACCACCAAACTGTTCCTTACCGCTTACGTGCAGTACAACGAGCAGGCCGACAACCTCAACACCAATATCCGCCTTCAATGGCGCTACCAGCCGGTATCCGACCTTTTTATCGTGTATTCCGACAACTATTTTCCTTCTCCCTGGATGGTGCGCAACCGGGCGCTGGTAGCCAAGATCTCGTACTGGTTTAACTAAGAGCTTGTTTGGAGGGTGCAGGGCCGCACCGATTATGCAAATTTGTGCGACGATTATTAAAGCGCCGCAAGCTTTCTTGTGCTATTTTTGTGTCGCATAATGCCATATTTAGCATTATTATTTGGAATTTTGAGAGAACAACGAATAACCTAAAACCATTGTCCATGAAGAAGCTCTTGAAAATCCTGGGACTCGTCCTGGGTGTTTTAGTACTGGTCGTGTTGCTTGGCGCAGCTACCATTCAGTTCAGCGGCATCCCCTCTTACGACACCAACCCACCAGATTTAAAAGTTGTACCAGACAGCGCGAGTATTGCCGAAGGCAAGCGCCTGGCTACGCTGGTGTGCAACCACTGCCACCTGTCTACTGCCGGCAAATTGGAAGGCAAAAAGATGACGGACCTACCTCCCGCATTTGGCGCGGCCTGGACGGCTAACATCACGCACAGCCCCAACTCCAGGTTGGCGGCATATACAGATGGAGAACTCGCCTACCTGTTGCGTACTGGCGTCAAACGTGACGGCAAGTATGCGCCACCCTGGATGCCTAAATTCCCGCTCCTTTCAGATGACGACCTCCATAGTATCATTGCCTATCTGCGTTCCGACGCGCCCGAGCTTGAAGCTTCTGATAAGGTACAACCGGCGCCTAAACCTTCTTTCCTGGTCAAACTGCTTTGCCGCGTGGCCTTCAAACCGCTGCCTTATCCAGAGAAGCCTATTATGGCGCCTCCTCTCACGGATAAAGTAGCCTATGGCCGCTATCTGATCGACGCCAAAGTGGACTGCTATTCCTGCCATTCCGCCGATTTCAAGACTGTGAATATCCTGGAACCCGAAAAATCGGAGGGTTATTTAGGTGGCGGCAACCTTCTGCTCAGCCCTGAGGATGGTAAAACGGTGATCTTCTCCGCCAATATTACCATGGACAAGGAAACGGGCCTTGGCGACTGGACAGAAGAAGATTTTATCCAGGCCGTGCGTTTCGCACGCCGGCCCGATGGCAAACCTTTGAGACAGCCCATGGTGCCGTTCTCGGCCTTGTCTGATGAGGAGGCTTCCGCCATTTGGGCCTACCTGCAAACGGTGCCCAAGATCCACAACGAAGTGGACAGGGGCTGGTAATGGCCACTGGCTGACAAGCTGCGGAGCTGCTCAAGCACTATCGCCGTACTACAGCCTTTGTCACTTTTTCTCTGCCATACGCCTGTAGCCGGCAGAGGTAGGAGCCGTCGGGTAAGCGGGAGAAATCGCCGGATACCTCGTGAGGGCCGGCTGTATAGTGCCCTTTGGCCAGCGTGGCCAGCACCTGGCCATCCGTAGACAAGATATCCAACCTCAACGAGGTGGCGGAAGGCAGGGTAAAACGGATCGTGGCCGTTGCCCTTAGCGGGTTGGGAAAAATACTGTCGATGCCGAAGGCTGGGGCTGCCGGTGCGCCGGCGCCGTTCGCTACAGGAAAAAAGGCCAGCGCGTTGGGCGCCTGCATACCGCCGGCCGAAGTAAAGATCTGGCTACCCTGTCCATCCGGTTGGAAGCGCCTGATGAGGTTGGCCGTCCAGTCGCAGAGGTAAATGAAACGGCCATCGTCGATCAGGAAGCCTTCGATGTTCTGCATGCCGCTGATGAATACGCCTTCGTAGGCCAGGCCCGTTGCGCCGAACCGGAGCACCTGTCCCAGCGTCCAGTCGGTGATCATGAAATCGCCGTTCTCGTCTACCCACATGCCCACGGGGCCCTGCAGGTGGGCGGAGTTGATGGCTATACCGAGGAACGAACCATCGGGAGCGAATCGGTGCACATTGCCGTTGGTGCCCTGCCCGAAGCTGGCCACATAGAGGTTGCCATCGGCATCCCAGTAGTGGCCGCAGCCCTGAGGCACTCCGGTTTCCGTGAATTCATCGATAAAGACTCCGGTTTGCAGATTGAAGCGGGCGATCTTGTTCTGGGTGCTGCCCCATTGGCTCACGTACAGCGCACCGTCGGGGCCCACCGACATTTTCGTAGGGCGGTCGAGGTTGTAACCGCTGCTGAAGTTGCCCAGGAAAGTGCCGCTGGAACCGTCGTAGTGCTTGATGGCGCTGTTGCCTATGCCGGTCACCAACAGGCTGCCGTCGGGCAGCCAGAGCAGGTCCTGAGGGTTGGTGAGCGCTCCGGCATTGGGCATTATAAAATCGCCCAGGTAGCTTCCGTCAAAGCTGTAGCGTTTTACGGAATTGGTATTGCGGCTGCTGACGAGGATGTCGGCTGATTGAGCAGTGAGCAGTAAGGGGAAAAGGCATAAAAGTGCCAGGGCCGGGTGAAGTCTAGCTTGCATGACGAGCATTTTTTTGATGTGGCTGGCCTTACAAAAATACAAAACCGGCGGCTATGCCGCTGCCTGTACAGGACAAGCAGTAACAATTAGCAGTTTTTTCCCCCTTATTCGCCTTCCAGTACGGCCTTTACCCGCGATGCCCAGAATTTGCCCAGGCTTTGCCGAGGCTGCCGGCAGAGGTAAACGGAGGTGCCCCGCTCGCGGGCATTGGGATTGCGGATAGCGCCGATGAGGCGGATATCTGCGAACAGCCTGTTGACATCCTCTCCCAGCTCGTCGTTGATATAGACCAGCGTTTGGGCCGAAGTACTATGCGGTAGCCAAAGGCGGTAACTGTCGCTGAAGCTGATGGCCGCCGGGATGCCCTGGCCCCGGCCATAGTAGTCAACTGCTCCTGCTTCGCCATAGTTTTCGCAATAGAGCAGCAGGCTCTCTCCTTCTGCTTCCCGGCAGGCCCTGATGGCCAGCTGTCCCAGCTCTTCCCAACCCAGCATATCGGCATAATCCTGTGGTAAGGGGTGTATCTGCCCGTCTTCCCATCGCATCGGCCCGTCGAAGCCTACCTTGTCGGTGAGGTAAGCGCAGTACTTTCTCATCTGAGGAAGCGGTAATACCGGTAGGCCCAGTGGCAGGGCCGGTAGTAGAATGAGCAGGATAAGCAAGGGCAGGGCTACGCGTAACCAGGCCCGCTGCAAGGCGTTTTCCCACCATACCCCGCCGGCGGCGATGAGCATGGGGTATAATCCTAAAGTGTAGTAGGGCTTGCCCCTCAACAGCAGCAGTAGCATAAAAACCAGCACGAAATACCAGCCCATTACGCGATAACGCCGGTTGGTTGGATGGAAAAACCAGGCCAGGCCCGCTACCCAAACCGGGATGACAGACATGTTCATGAACAACTGTGATGTGAGAAAGTCCCAAATACGGACATTCACCAGCTGGTTCTCCGCAAGGCCCTGCATGTGTGCCACGACCGGAAAGCCGTGGCGGGACTGCCATAGCAGGTTGGGCAGAATGAGCGCCAGCGCGATCAGCGCGGCCAGGCCGGCCTCCCGGCTCCACAATACCCGCCGATAAGGGCTGAGCAGTAAGGCGCAGGCGAACCCCAGTAAAGCAAAACCTGTGGCGTATTTGTTTAAAAAACTAAGCCCGAACGCCAGCCCGAAGAACAGGATATCGCGTTTATGCCCCGTATTGATATAGCGGATCACGAGGTAGGCCAGCAGGGCCCAGAAAAAAATGTCGGGCACAACGGGCTGGAACAGCATGCCAGGGCGCAGGTTGGCCGGCGTCAGCAGCATGGCAACCCCGGCGAGGAACTGGCCATAGCGGCCGGCGCCCAGCTCGCGCGCCATCAATACGACAAGTACCATCAAGGCACAGCTCACCAGCATCGGGAAAAGGCGGAATGCAAAAGGGCTGTCCCCAATCGCTCCCTGCCATAGCGCGCTCACCCAGCCGATCAGCGGCGGGTTGGACCAGTACCCCCAGTCGAGATGGCAGCCCAGGGACAGATACAGGAATTCGTCGCGGTGGAAACCCCACAAGGCGTTTGCATAAAGGTGAATGGCGAGCTTGGCCGCGATCAGTGCCAGCAAAGAGGGCCAGTGTAAAGGTGTAACAACACGGTTCATAATGATTACCTTAAGAGAGAAATGACGACGCTTAGTCCACTCAGATATCCCCGCGTTTGGCTGCCCGCTTCAACTTCTTATTGGCAAAAATAGCCACTTCCACCCGACGGTTCTTCTGGCGCCCCGATGCCGTATCATTATCGGTTATGGGCTGGCTTTCCCCGTAGCCCATAGTGATCGCCCTGTCTTTATTCACGGCCTGCCTGATGAGGTAGTTGGCGACCGATTGAGCACGTTTATCAGAAAGGGTTTGATTATGTTCTTCCGAACCAGAGCTGTCCGTATGCCCTTCGATAAGAATATCCGTGTCGTCGTATTTGTTAAGGATTCTGGCCAGCTCGTTGAGGTTGTCCCGCGTGGTGCTGCGCAGGTTGTAGGAATCGACATCGAACAGCAAGCCGGAATCAAAGGTGATCAGGATACCTTCGCCTACCCGGGTGACGGTAGCCCCTTTCATGTCACGGCGAATCTCCTCGGCTTGTTTGTCCATATAGCGGCCGATCAGGGCTCCAGCCGTGCCTCCGATTACTGCGCCTATTATGGCCCCTTCAGCGGTCTTGCCTTTTTTGCTGCCGATAGCAGCGCCGGCTGCCCCACCGGCTGCCGCTCCAATTGCTCCGCCTTTGACAGTACGGCTTGCATTGCATCCGCTAGCTAAGATCAGGGCCAGGCCGATTAACAGGAAAATAGGAAAGGATTTGGATGGATTCATAAGGCGTTTTGTTTTCCCGTTAAGATAAAGCGATTTTATGATCTCCGCTAGGCCAGGTGCTTCTCCAAAAAACCCAGCATCGCTTTATAAAATTCAAAGCGATTCTCCTCATTGGCGAAGCCATGGCCTTCATTATACTTGACCATATAAGGTACGTCGATGCCCCGTGCTCGCAAAGACCGGACGATCTGGTCGGATTCGTCGATGTTGACCCTCGGGTCGTTGGCGCCTTGTACGACAAAAAGCGGGGCCTGTATCTTGTCGATGTGGAAAACCGGCGAGCTGGCGCGCAGCAGCGCTTCGTCCTGCTCGGGGTGGCCTACCATCTCATACAGCATTTCCAGATAGGGTTTCCAGTAAAGAGGGATGGTGTTCATAAAGGTGAAGAGGTTGGATACCCCTACGTAGTCGATCGCGCAGGTATAGATCTCCGGTGTGAAAGTAATGCCGGCCAGGGTGGCGTACCCCCCGTAGCTGGCGCCGTAAATGGCGATGCGCGCCGTATCGGCAATGCCTTCTGCGATCAGCCATCGGACACCGTCGGTGATGTCGTCCTGCATAGTCCTGCCCCACTGTTTGAAGCCTTTCTGCCAGAACTCCCGGCCGTAGCCGGTGCTGCCCCTGTAATTGGCCTGCAGCACGGCATAACCATGGCTGGCCAGTAGTTGCACTTCGGGGTTATAGCCCCAGCTGTCGCGCACCCAGGGGCCGCCATGCGGGTTGACGACCACAGGCAGATTGCGGGCCTGCCGCCCTTTTGGCAGGGTCAGATACCCATGGATGGTGAGCCCGTCGCGGCTGGTATATTGTATCGGCTTCATAGGCGACATATCCGCCTCGTCGAGCCAGGGGCTAACCTCGACGATCTTGTCCAGCCGCCCGGTGTTTTTGTCATAATAGTAGTAAGCGCCCAGGGAGCGGTCGCTGTAGGTGCGCGCCAGGTATTTGTCTTCGGCCTTGCTGGTACTGGCCACCACCACTTCGTAACCGGGCAGCTCCTTTTCGAGGTACTCCTGAAGCTGCTTTCTGTTTTCGTCAAAAAAACGGATCTCGCGCTTCCAGGTCGAATAAATAGCGCCTGTGACCACTTTCCGCTTGCGCGAATAGATCAGGCTGCCGGCGTCGACTTCCGGGTGGGCAAAGACCACATCCCCCACTTCCTTTCCTTTGTCGAGGTCGAAACGAACGATCTCGCTGCGGTCGCGCCCGATATTGGTAGAGGCGAAAATGACGGAGCCATTGTCGAACTCGAAAAACAAGGGGTCGAGGCTTTCCTTAAAATTGGTGGTTATGGCCGTGCGGAATTCCTCCGTTTCCGAAGCCCGGTACAGGATGCTGTGGTTGACGCCGTCGATGGTTTTGATAGCCAGCCGCAGCTTGCCGTCGTGGTCGGTCATCCAGGCGGTGATGGGCTCGGCAGGGTTGTCATTGAGCGCCAGCCTGACGAATTCCCCGGTGTGGATGTTGATGCGGTAGGGTTCGAACAGCATGGGGTTGTTCTTGTTCATGCCGATGATGAGCTCATCGTCGTTGTCCTCCAGGCTGTCGATCAGCTGTATCTTTACGCCTTCGAAAGGTGTGAGTTCCCGGGCGTTGCTCCCGTCGCGGTTGATGGCGAAGAGCTGGTAGTTCTCATCGCCCCCGCTGTCTTTGACGTATACCAGGCGCTGGTCGCTGGCCCAGAAGTACCCCGCGATATCGCGCTCGGTTTCATTGGTAAGCCGGGTAGCGGCAGTGCCGCCCAACGCCTGGACGAAAATATTGCGCCGCCGCTCGTACGGGCCCATATAGGCGAGGTATTCGCCGGAGGGCGACAACTGGAAGGCCACCTTGTCGGGGTTGCGAAAAAAGTCCTCTACCGAGTATTTTGAAGAACCGTTCCCTAGCTTTTCCAGTGCCTCCAGCGCCTCCGGCGAGCTGGGCAGGGAAGGGTCGCCGGGAAGTTGTCTTTTATCCGATGAATTCATACGTGTAGTTCTTTTGGCAGGCCTACCTATTGTCAATGTTTGTTCAGCAGGCACAGGAGGAGTGCCTGTGCCTGCCCGGTAAAGATAAGGATTAGCCGGAAAATCCAGGGAAAAAGGCGGCGGCCGTGTATCGGCCCTGGCTACGGGCTTATTCCATGCCCGCTGTCACTTCTTCCTGGTGGCGCCACAATTCCTGAAAAGCCGGGCTGTTCGCCCGCAGGTAGGTAAAGGTGCCCTCGTCGATGATACGGCCGCTATCGAGGATGTATACGTAGTCGAACTGGTTGAGTAAATGCAGGCGATGCAGCGACGACACGATGGCCTTGTCCCTGAATTCCGCGAAGAGCTGGTGATAGATCAGCGCTTCGGTCTTGGGGTCGACACTGCTGGTCGGCTCATCCATGAGGATGATGTCGCTGTCGCGCGCGGCGAGGATGCCGCGGGCCAGCGCCAGGCGTTGTTTTTGCCCGCCCGACAGGTTGACGCCCTTTTCCTTGATGTTGGATCGCAGGCCATACGGCAGCTGCGCGACGACGCTGTCGAACTGAGCAACGCGGCAGACCTTGTTCACTTCTTCTTCGTCAAAAGGCAGGCCGAGTGTGATATTGTACTCGATGGTATTCTCGAAAATCTCCGGTTCCTGTGGGAATAGCGTCACGCGGTTGGCGATACATGCCATATTGTCGGCCGGCCGGCCGTCTGCCGATAATTGCAGGCCCACCTCCGGGCTGTACAAACCGCGTAGCAGCGCCATGAGGGTGCTCTTGCCACTGCCGCTCTCGCCGATCAGCGCTATGCGTTTGCCTCGGCTGATGCAGATGTCGAGCCCGTGGAGGCCCTGTGCTTTTTCATCCTCCGGCCGCTTTTCATTATGGGTGAAATGGAGGTTCCTGATCTCCAGCCGACGCCAGCCATCAGGCAGGGCCGCGTCCAGGTCGGGCAGGTGGTGCCGGCCGTAAGCATCGAAAATATTTTGGGCGGTCTGGACGTCGGTATGGTAACGCACCACCTGGGTATACTGCCATGCCATGCCGTGGAAAACACCGGTAAACCGCTGGACATAGGCCATCAGCGTGACGAGGCTGCCGATCAGGAACACTTCTCCGGGAACCCAGTGCTGGTAGATGTAGCCGACCAATATCACCCCGTAAATAAGGCCTACACAAATGTCCATGACGAACCACTTCCACTCGTTGACCAGTATCTTACGGCGGAAGGGCGGCAGAATGTCTGTGACCCGGCTCAGTAGCCCATTCTCCATACGCTGTTCCAGCCGCAGCGTGATCACTGTAATGATATTGGAAAGGCTGTCAAAAAGCGTAGACGATACGACGTGCTCTTTCTCGTTCACCTCCCGCGAGGCCTGGATAAAGGGCCTGTCGAATTTCAGCAGGAGATAGATAACCCCGGCGCCCATCATAGCTGCAATGATACCGAACAAGGGGGAAAAGTAGATCATGGCCCCAAAGGAAAAGGCGAAGCTGAGGAAGGTTTTCAGGTACATGAACCCCGAGTCAAAAAAGTCTTTGAGGGCTTCGTAAGCCTTCCGGATGCGGTTGATCGTAGCGCCGCTGTGGTGGTCCTGGTGCCAGCGCACAGGCAGGTGTAATGCCTTGTGGTATAGCTCCTGCAGAAAATTGCGGCTCAGGCTGAAGGCCAGGTTTCGCTCCATGATGCGGGCAGGGCCGTGGAAGCCCCAGTCCAGCAACTTGACCAGCAGATAAATCCCGGCATAGATCCATGCCGAACGCAGGATGTTCATGCCCTGCTTCTGGATCTCGTTGATAAAGACACCCCAAATGACGGGTTCGAGCGCCATCACGATGTTGCTGGCCAGGAAAAGGATATAGATCACCAGGTAGCGGCGGCGCTGCCCTTTGGCATACAACCAGGCGGTATGCAACAAAGACAGGTAGGGGTTCTTCCAGATAGCGGACTTCGGGCGGTTCATAGTCGGGGCGTTTTTGTCTGTTGGCCGATTGTCAACGGTAAGAAATTAAACTGCGAAGGTGTGGAAAGCGTTCCCGAAGGATGCGTTTTAGCGCAATTTGCTGGCCAGAGGGTATCATTTTTTTGGATTACTTTCTTAGTTTTGCGGCAAATGCAACATAACATGGAAACGACGAGCAAAACATCCAAGGCCACCGATTGGCTGCTCTTTCTGGTATTCGCTGTCCTCTTTTTCACCTTTATCGTCTACGTCGACGAATGGTTTTGGGTGCCCATGCCTTTTATGCTCACTTACCTGGTGAAAGCCCTTAACGTGATCTAGCCCAGGGGTGATATAATGTTAGACAAATGCCGCCTCGTCGGTGAACCATAACAGCTTTCCTCCTTTTGGGTTGATATGCGCTGCGGGATAGCGCCTGCTACTGTCTGTTCCCGTAAAGATCTCTTTTACCTTTTCCGCCTTACCTGCCCCCGTTACCAGAAAGGCCACTTCCGAAGCATTGTTCAGCACAGGCCCTGTCAGGGTTACCCGGCCTTGCCCCGTTTCCGGGTGTATAGCTACCGCGCAAGGAGTGGGCCAGGTGAGCAATTCCATCTGATGCGGGAAGATGGAAGCGGTATGGCCGTCTTCACCCATGCCCAGCATGATCATATCAAAAGCAGGCAGCCCATGGCGGGTTGGCAATTGCTGCTGTAAGAGCCGGCCATAGCGCTCCGCTTCGGCTTCCGGCTCCGCCTCCCCCCTGATCCTGTAGATCTGATTTTCCGGTATGCCCAGCGGCCCGAGCAGCAGCTTATGGGCCATCCGGAAGTTGCTCTCTTCATCATCGGGCGGCACGCAGCGCTCGTCGCCCCAATAGAAATGGATCGAACTCCAGTCGATGCGTTCGCGGTAGTGCTCAGCCCAATGCCGGAAAAGCGCCCTGGGCGTGCTGCCACCGGAGAGCGCCAGGTGCACGCTGGGCTTGCCGGCAGCCCATTCGGCAAAGTATTCGGCAAAATCATGAGCGACGAGCCCGGGAGTGGAAGATATGTGCAGTGTCATAACAACGTTTTGGAATGCGGGCTCCTACAGCTCGCAGTAGTTGTCCGCATCCGTCAGGTTACGGCAGGGGTTGCGCCAGCTCACGCTGTTCCCTTCAATGAGCTTATTGGCGATGTCGGGGCCCCAGGTGCCGGCGGGGTAGCCGTACAGCTTGATGGACGGGTCGTTGGCCCAGGCTTCCAGAATGGGGTCGACAAACTGCCAGGCTGCCTCGACAGAGTCGCCGCGGGCGTATAGGGTGGGGTCGCCCTTCATGACGTCGAGCAACAGGCGTTCGTAGGCTTCCGGCACGTCGCCCTCCGTGAGGTCGGAATAGTGGAAATCCATATTCACGTTCTTCACCTGAAAGCCGGCCCCCGGCACTTTCATGCCGAATTGCAGCAGCAAGCCTTCATCAGGCTGTATGCGGATGATGAGCTGGTTGTTGACGTTCATCATGTCCTGCACATTGCGGAACAGGTGGTGCGGCGGCGATTTGAAATAGACCACCGCTTCGGTAGCCTTAGTGGGCAGGCATTTGCCGGTGCGGATGTAAAAGGGCACGCCGGCCCAGCGCCAGTTGTCGATATAGAACTTCAGGGCTACGTAGGTTTCCGTGATGGAATCCCCGGCCACGCCTTCTTCCTGGCGGTAACCGGCCACTTTTTCTTCTCCTATGTTGGAAGCGATGTACTGGCCCCGGATCGCATACCTGGGCACCTCTTCTCTGGTGATAGGCCTGATGGACTGGAGGAGCTTCAGCTTTTCGTTGCGGATAGCCGAGGCATCCGCTGTGATGGGCGGCTCCATAGCCATGTGGGCCACCACCTGCAGGAGGTGGTTCTGCACCATATCGCGCAGGGCTCCTGAACGGTCGTAGTATCCCCCCCGTTTTTCCACACCGATCTCTTCAGCGGCGGTGACCTCTATGTGGTGGATGTAATTGCGGTTCCACAATGGCTCGTAGATGCCGTTGGCAAAGCGGGTGACCAGCAGGTTCTGAACGGTCTCTTTGCCAAGGTAGTGGTCGATGCGGAATATCTGGTCTTCCCCGAAGTATTGCAGTAGTTCCTGATTGAGCTGCCGGGCCGATTCGCGGCTGTACCCGAAGGGTTTCTCGATGACGAGGCGCTTCCATCCTTTGTTACTGTTGTTGAGCCCCTCGTTGGCGAGGAAAGCGGGGATCTTGGGGTACAGGCTCGGCGGGGTGGAGAGGTAAAAGACGTAATTGCCTTCCGTCTGCCGCTCTTCGTCGAGTTTCGCCAGGCGCGCCCGCACCTTCTTGTAGGCCTCCTGCTGCATCGTATCGATGGGCTGGTAGAACAGGTACCGGCTGAAGCCTTCGTCTTTAGCTCCTTCGATATGGGGATTGTCGAAAAAAACTTCCCGGCGAAAAGCATCGTCGCTCATCTCCGTCCTGCTGACGCCGAGCAGGGCGAAGTGCTCCGGTAATAAGTGGACTTTGTACAACTCGTAGATCGCGGGAATGAGCTTGCGCTGGGTGAGGTCGCCCGAAGCGCCGAAAATGACAAATATTTGAGGGTCCATGTTGGGTGTGATTTCTGGCGCTGTCCGTTTGCGGTTTCAGGTTACAGGGTTTGCTCTGTCTCCCTGTCTCTAAATCACCAAGTCTCCGAATCACCTCATCACCAAGTCACCCAGTCGCTGGGTGAGTTACAAGTTTCAGGTAACTGGCTTTGGAAGATTCCCTGTTTCACTTCAACCTCTGTTGGCCGGCGCCTGTTATGATAAAGGTTTTAAAAAGGCCAAAGTTTTTTTTCCCGCAAACTATTTTCCATGAAAATCGGAATTGCAGCCGACCACGGCGGGTTCGCCCTGAAGCAGCAGATCATAGAGATACTGGAAGAAATGGATTTTTCGGTCACCGATTTCGGCGCCGGCAAACTCAATCCGGCTGACGATTACCCCGACTTCATCGGCCCTCTCGCGCGTGCTGTTTCGTCGGGCCTGGCCGACCGTGGGATCGCTGTCTGCGGTAGCGGCGTGGGCGCATCGATCGTCGCCAACAAGTTCCCCGGTGTTCGGGCTGCCCTGATCACCGAAAGTTATTCCGCCAGGCAGGGTGTCGAGCACGATAATATGAATATAATCTGCCTTGGAGGCCGCGTCATCGGCCCCGAGCTGGCCAAAGAGCTGATACTGGCTTTCGTCAAAGCGCACTATACCGGAGAAGCCCGCCACGAGAGGCGGTTGAAGAAACTGGAAAGTATAGAAAATCAAATGTTTAAGTAAAAGCGTATCGGGGTATGGTTATCTGGGTGTTTGAGTATCTTTGAGTTTTACAGGGTGGCCTCCAAACAAGCTCTTACACCTAATCCCCCCATACCTGATACCTCGAACCATAAAGCCAAACCAATGACTTCAACCTATGATTTCGGCATGATCGGCCTGGGCGTTATGGGCCGGAATTTTCTGCTAAATATTACCGACCACGGCTTCTCGGCCGCCGGCCTCGACCTCGACCCCGACAAGGCCGCCGCATTGGAGGCAGAAGCATCAGGTAAAGCGGTAAGAGGTACTATCGACACCGCTGATTTTGTCCGGATGCTCAAAACCCCGCGAAAGATCATGCTCCTCGTTCCGGCCGGCAAGGCCGTCGACAGCGTCATCGGTACTCTGTTGCCTCACCTGGAACATGGTGACCTTATTATCGACGCCGGCAACTCCCACTTCGAAGACACTAACCGGCGCATAGAAGAGCTGCAAGCACGAGATGTTCTCTTTATGGGTATGGGGGTTTCCGGCGGCGCAGAAGGTGCGCGTATCGGGCCGAGCATTATGCCCGGAGGCAACCCCGAGGCCTACCGCCTTGTAGCCCCGATCCTCGAAGCCGTCGCCGCTAAAGTGGATGGCGAGCCCTGTGTCGCTCACCTGGGCAGTACTTCCGCCGGGCATTACGTCAAAATGGTGCACAACGGCATAGAATACGGGCTGATGCAACTCATCGCCGAGGCCTATGACATCCTCAGGAATATCGCCGGGCTGAATAACAAGGAACTGCACCAGGTTTTCAAAGGCTGGAACCAGGGCGCGCTGCAGTCTTTCCTGATCGAGATCACGGCGAATATCTTCCTGAAGGGCGATAACCTGGGCGAAGGCTGGCTGCTCGACAAAATACTGGATAAGGCCAAGCAGAAAGGCACGGGTAAATGGACGTCACAGAATGCCATGGATATGGGCATCCCTACACCTACCATCGATGCTGCAGTAACGATGCGCGGCCTTTCCGCCCTGAAAATGGAGCGCAAAATGGCGAGCCCTCACTACAACAGGGCTGTAGAGAACCACTCCAAGGTGAACCGCGACACACTCGTCGCCCAGGTGGGAGAAGCCCTGTATTTCGCTTTCATCGTCACTTATGCTCAGGGGATGCACCAGCTGACGGAAGCCTCCAAAGAATACAACTATGGATTGAACCTGGAAACTATAGCCCGTATCTGGCGCGGCGGCTGTATCATCCGGGCAGCGCTGCTCGAAGAGATCCGAAAAGCGTATACCGATCAGCCGGAACTGCGCAACCTGCTGCTGTCGCCTGCTTTCCACGAGCCGGTATTACATGGGCAACACGCCTGCCGCTCGGTGATCAAAACGGCTATCGACCACGGTTTGCCTACCCTCGCTTTTTCTTCTGCCCTGCACTACTTCGACGCCTATCGTTGCGAACAACTTCCCCTGAACCTGGTACAGGCCCAACGGGATTACTTTGGCGCGCATACCTATGAGCGCGCCGACGTGGAAGGGGTGTTCCACACCGACTGGTGAAACGTGCCGTCGAACTCCAGTTCGACGGCACGGCACGTTACCGCAATATCAGTTTACCTACTGCCCATCTTCCCTCACCATCTCTTACCCGGAAAACGTACAGCCCTGCCGGCAGCCCATTCCGTTCAAAACGGAACCGGGAGTCGCTGAAGCGCTGCTGCCGTACCACATGCCCCTGCGCGTTCACCAGCTCGAACATGCCCTGGCCGCCTGGCCAGCCGGCAAGGTGGAAGAGCGCCCAGCCGCCGGCGGGGTTCGGGCTGACTTCGATGTCCAGCCCCGCTAAGCCGGGGCTGCGGGTGATGTTGACAAGCTCCACAAAATCCATGCCCAGGGTATGGAAAGTGGTATTGGTGATCACCGGTTCGTTGATGTCGAAGTAAATGGCGGCGCTGTTCCGTATGGATGTGCCCAGCGGCAGGCTGTCGCGCTGGGATACCTTGAAGCTGATAAAGCCCTGGCTCCCCTCCAGGTTCGTGGTACTGTCGGGTAAAAGGATGTTCTCAAAGGTGAAAACCAGGATATTGGTGCTGTCTATATCCCAGGTATAGGGATGGGTGGCCGCACCGGGCCGTACGGCCGTGATATCGAGGTATTCGGACAGCGTATCGCGGATGATGACGAGGAAGGCCGTATCGTTGCCCGTATTCTGGAAGCGCACGAGGTACTCGATATCGGTGCCGGGATAGATATAGTGCTCGGCGCCGTAACCGCGCGGGAAGCCCTGTTTGTCGTTGGGGTCGACGGCGGCAACGATCTCTCCGCATTCGATATCGATATAGGGGCCGGAGTCATCCAAAGGGAACTGGTTGACGAAACCGGTGCTGAAGTTACCCTGGTTGTTGGCGCCGCAGCCTTCGATCACAGCGCTGGGCATGCTCGGCCCGGGATGGAACGGCACCTGCTCCACTTCGATGCGATATGTGGAACCGTTGGCCGGCAGGCTGTAGTCGAAGAACTCCCCGCTGCCCAGCAGTACGGTATCCGGAAGGGCCATCAGCATAACGGCATCTTCGATGATGATGCAGCGGCTGGATTCCAGCATATCGCCCTGGCCTGTATTTTCTACCCGGAACCGTACTTCATCGCCTTCACACTGCCCGCTCACCCGCAGGCTGGCGCCGCTCCATTGCGCTGATGGTGGGAAGCAGGGGGCATTGGGGAATATCTTGGCCTCGGCGCATAGCGATTGCCCGATAACGGCGTTACAGCTTACCAATACGCTCACCTGGAACGTGCCGCACTGGTTGATGCCGATATCGCCAAGGGCGAAAGTATACTGGTTGCCGTTCTGCGCGATGAGTGGCACATTGGCGCCCTGATAGGTAAAAAACTCGTCGAGCGTAAGCACAACGTAGGCGTCTTCAGCGATAGCCGTGCCATTATTGCAGTAATTAAAAACGAGAGAGCGCGCCCAGCATCTTCTGAGTATAGGCATTGCAAAATCTATCGAAAGGTTGGGGCAGGGCTCCTGTTCCAGGATGGGGATATCCAGTACGGCCATTTCGCCCCCGTCTGGCACGGAAACGAAATAACTGTCCTGACAGGGCAGCCACAGGGCACTGGGCAATATGGGGGACACCTCGTAATCGCCCGGCAATACCCGCTGTTCGTAGGAGCCGTCGGCCTGGGTGACGGCATAGGCCATCTGGTTGTTGCTCTGCATTACGATCAGCCAGTTCTGTAGGCCGGGCTCTTCCGGCGTGGGCACGCAATCCGCCAGCGTATCGCGCACCAGCCGCCCTTTGATGACGGCACAAGCCCCGGGGTCGACGACGATGTCAAATGCATTTTCCTCAGTACAACCCGTTTCAGGGTTGAAGAGCAGTAGCGTATAGGTGCCGCTCTCGTGAGCATAATAGGGGTTGATCGTTGTGGTGTCGCCTTCTGGCAATATCCACGACCCTTCATACACCGGGTTGGGGATATTGAAGAATAAAATGGCCGAATCGCAGGCGACAGGATCGTTGAGCACGCTGTGGAAAAAGTCATCGAACCCGACTAAAACCACGTCGGCGTCCACGCAACCGGGAAGGCTGGTGTCTTCAACCTGTAACAGGTATGTGCCGGGGTTGTATACCTCGATCACGGCCTGGTTGGATGTAAAGCCGCTGGGGCCTGTCCAGGTGTAGGTT
This sequence comes from Lewinellaceae bacterium, assembly GCA_020636255.1. Taxonomy (GTDB): domain Bacteria; phylum Bacteroidota; class Bacteroidia; order Chitinophagales; family Saprospiraceae; genus JACJYE01. Next base: position 229,289 of record JACJYE010000001.1, on the reverse strand, counting down.
ATCGTGGGGCCGGCGGCACTATTGCTGCCGTCGAGGGTGGCGAAAGGGGGGAAAGAACTGCAGGACAAGATCTGATCCGGCCCGGCGTTAGCCTGGACGACGGCATCCAACTCCACTTCTACGATGCTGGAGCAGCCATTTATATCGGTGACGGTTATCGAATAGTTACCCGCCGGCAGGCCGGTGAAGACAGGGCCGTTATTGCCGCCGCTCCAGGCATAGGTATATGGCGGCACGCCGCCGGTGACTATGATCTCGATGATGCCGTCACTGGATGCAGTACACTGGGGCGACTGAATGATGTTGTAGCTAAGAAGCAGTACCGGCGTTTCGAACACATTGTATACCTCGGATGCGAAACATCCGGTTGCATTATCAAATACGGTGATGCTGTAGCTACCGGCCGGAAGGTTGGATAAACCTGGTGCTGTGCTCCCGTTTGACCAGAAGTAGGCGTAAGAACCAGAACCATCCTGCACTTCTACCTGGATACTACCGTCATTAATGCCCTGGCAGCTTACATCTGTTATGGTTGCAAAAAGCGTCAGGCCACCAACTCCGGGTAAAATGGTAACCGTATCGGCCACAGCACAACCGGCGACATCGGTAACAGTGACGAAATAAGTGCCTGCTGCCAAATTATTCTGTTGAGGAAGAGGAAGCAGGCCCCCAGCCCAGGCATAGGTGTAGGGCGGCACCCCACCCGTAACCTGAACGAGAATTTGTCCATCGGGCCCGCCTTCACAGGAAGGAGAAGTTGGCAGGGTTGTTACAAATACGGGGTTTGCTTCGCATGGGTTTGGAGGCGGGCTGCAATCCGGCGCATCCACCATTACAATCTGGCTGCAGCCTGGATTGTCGTTATCGATCACTTCGAGGATGACGTTCAATACCGAAACGGGATACGGGCCGAAGGTGGCCAGTTCACCGTAAACGCCCGTTGGGCCAAGGTTGCTGGACCAACCGCTGCCCGTACCTCCGGTAATTACGGCAAAAAAGGTAAAGGTATCGTCTGACGGGTCTAACGGCGTGCCGTTGTCGTCGCAGGGATCGGCGCCTGCAACGACGTTCAGGTTCCCCACCTCAACCCGGATGCTGTCCGAACCCCAGCAGCCCTGGCCGTCGGTTACGGTAAGGTAATACGTTGACGTCTGTAACGGCTCCACGAAGATACTGGGGTTCGTTTGTCCCGTACTCCAGCTATAGTAGTACACCGTGCCTGCCGGCGGGGCATAGTTGGCCGATAGGCTGGCCACAGCCCCTGGGCAAATGCTGATATCGGGCCCCAGGCCTACATCCAGGTTCCCGTTGAGCAACACGAGTACCTCGTCGGTGCCCGAGCAGCCTTCGATGTTGTCGGTTACCGTCACGATATAGGTTGATGGAATAGTTGTTGCCAGTATGGTTTGCGTCGTCGCGCCATTGTTCCATTGGTAGGTGTAATTGCCGCTGCCACCCGTAACATTGGCCGTCAGTGCGACGGAGAAGCCGGGGCAAACGCTCAGGGTGTCGCCGGCGTCTACCGCCAGGCTGTCGAAAAAGCTAACCTCTACCTCGTCTTCCACCCAGCAATCGGGCAGCGCATTATCCGTAACCCGTAAGGTGTACAGCCCGGACTGCCATACCTTGGGAAATTGTTGGGTAGAACTGAACCCACCGGGGCCCGACCACTGATAGGTGATGCCCGGGCCGGTGCTGGAACTCGGCGTTTGATCGGCCAGTACTTCGAAACAAAGGGTGAACAGGATAGCGTCGTCGGGGAGGTCGATTCCGTATAGTGATGGATTGGAATAACTGACAGCGATTATTCCAGGAAAGCCAGGTATTGAAATCCCAAAATTCCCGCCTACAGAAAAACCCGGGATACTCGGGTTTAACCCCTGCACTTCCACAAACCGAAGCCGGGCCGTATCGTAGTTCAGGGAAAATCCGAAGCTGACGACATCGATAAAATCATAAACCCGCACAGGCAGGCAAACCGTTTGGCCGACGGCCGCGCTCTGGCTTCCGATCAGCAGGTTGAGCCTGCCGTCATTGGGGTCCCAATCGGGCACTTCCGGATCGCTGCCGACCCTTCCGGGTATACCGGTAAAAGGGATGATGTTTTGATTGCCATCAGAGAATTCAATAGGAGTTAGGCCTCCCGAAAAATAGACCTCCGTATCGCTAAACCCACCGATAGAAAGCGTATCGGCCCAGCAGAAGGCTTCGATATCCGCACCTGCATTTGCCTGCAGGCTGGGCTCCAGTAGCAGCGTATCGACGGCGAAGCAGCCGTTTATATCCGTTACGGTAATGTAGTAGGTGCCGGGAAAAAGGCCGTTGGCGAAAGTATTCTGGCTGCCGTTGCTCCAAAGGTAATTGTAGGGGGGCGTACCGCCCGTTACCGTAACGGCTACCAGCCCGCTGTTATCACCTGGGCAGACGGGCTGGGCGACAATCTCCGATTGTATCGCCATAGGCGGCAATAGCGTGACGGTGAAGCAGTACTCGCTGAAGCAGCCGTTCTGCCCCGTTATCGTGACGCAGTACGTGCCCGGGTTGCTCACCTCGATCTCGGGCTCTGTCGTGCCGGTACTCCAGAAATACGCCAACGGGTTCAGCACACACAGATCGGCCGACAAGAGCACGGATCCGCCCGGGCATAAGAAGACATCTGTTAAAAAGCTACAAACTGGCGCCTGCAGGTCTTCCAGCACCAATACCTGTACCGATTCCTCGCAGCCCTCGCCATCTGTAACCGAGAGGGTATAGGCGCCCGGTATGCCTGTGGTAAGTACGCTATCGGTGCTAATAAGCATATTGCTGCCATCCAGCCAGGCAAAAGTAAAGGGGGGATTACCCGTCACCGCACAGCCGAAGCTTACGGTGGGCTCGGCGCAGGTCAGCACGTGCTCGCTGCAGGATATTTCCGTGTCGCATTGGGCATAGGACCAGTTCAGGCTCAGGCCCAGCAAGATGGAGAGTAGTGTAGAGCATACCTTCATGAGATTCCCGGATTTTTGGAAGTTCGGTACCCACCGGTGCATCAGGCAGATCGGCGGCATATCATCACGATACAAAAGTCTATGCTTCGCCTTGTAAAAGCAACCACATTTTTTGTAGATTGTAGAGCAAAAAAATATAGTATTATGCTAAATAACCCAATATTAATTGGATGTAGATCTATAAATTGTAGAATTATATGATTGCCAGGATTGCAAAGTTATTGAGTATAATCGCGGTAATCCCATAATCCCAAAAATCCCGGCCAAAAATCCCGGCCAGAGACTGCCACGATCCAGAGCCTATGAAAAACACGCTGGCATACGAACTCATAAGGTCTTTCTCCCGGCAGGGCCTCAGGCAGGCCCGCCAGTGGCTGGCATCGCCCTATCATAACCAAAGGGCTGATATGCAGTTGCTTTTCGATCACCTGGCTGAAGCGGCTGAACGGGGCGTGCCTCCGGAGCGGCGGAGCACCTGGGCCGTTCTCTTCCCCGGGGCGCCTTACGATGACCAGCAGTTGCGCCTTATGGTGAGCTATCTGTTTAAGTTGCTGGAGCGTTTCCTGGCCTTGCGCGAACTAGAGGCGAGCCCTTTTCTGGGAGGGCAGTTGTTGTTGCAGGCCTATCGCCGCCGCCAGTTGCCGCGTCATTTCGCGCATGCTTTTCACTACGAACAAAAGCAGCTGGAGCGGCAGCCGTTGCGGCACCCGGAATACCACCAGGCCCATTACGCCCTGGAGTTGGAACACTACCAGATGGAGTCGGCCCAGGGGCGTACACGTGAGTTGAACCTCCAGGAACTGGAGGAGCAGCTCACCTTTGCTTTTCTGGCCATGAAGCTCCGCCAGGGGTGTTTTGCCCTTGCCCATCAGGCCGTTTTTAATACCCATTACAGCCTGGCGCTGGAGGAGGAGATCCTGGCACTGGCTGCCCGGCAGCCTTATACCGATAAACCGGCCGTTGCGGTCTACTATCACGGCTATCAGGCAATGCGGCATCCGGAACAGGAAGAGCTCTTTCCCCCTTTCCGGGAAAAGCTGATGGAAGCCCTGGAGGTCTTCCCTCAGGAAGAGCTGCGCGACCTTTTCCTGCTGGGCATCAACCTATGCATTAGTAAGATCAACCGCAACCGGAGCGCATTTCTGCGCGAAGCGCTGGAACTGTACCGCCGCGGCATCGAGGCGGGCATCCTGATCGAGGACGGGCGCTTGTCGCGTTTTACCTACAACAACGTCATCGGCATCGCCCTGCGCCTGCAGGAACTGAGCTGGGCCGAGCGCTTCTTACATCAGTACCGCCCCCTGCTGGAACCCGAACAACAGGAAGCCACTTTCAGCCTCAATGCCGCCCGCCTGGCCTTTGCCGGCAAAGACTACGGCCTGGCGCTTACCCACCTGCAGCGTGCCGACTACAAAGACCTCATCAACAACCTGGTGGCCAAAACCCTGCAACTGAAGGCATACTACGAGCTGAGCGAGTTCGATCTGCTGGATTCTCATCTCAAGACTATGCAGGCTTTCCTGCGTCGCAACCGCCGCCTGGGCTACCACCAGCAGAACTACGGCAACATCGTCCGCTTTACCCGCCGCCTGCTCGCCCTTCGGCCTGGCGACGAGGCTGCCTCAAAGGCCCTGCAGCAGGCTATCGAAAGCGCAGGCCCGCTGACGGAGAAGGGGTGGCTGCTGGAGAAGGTTAAAGGTTAAAGGTTAAAGGGGTAAGGTTAAAGGTTAAAGGGGTAAGGTTAAAGGTTAAAGGGGTAAGGTTAAAGGGAAAAGGGACACTTTTATCGATTTTTTTGGAACCCATGATTTGACGATTCCGGAGATACAAGGGGACTGTTCAAAGGCCGCTTCGCTCGTTTCAGGTTTCAGGGTTTCAAGTTGGCCTGGATATCAAAGGATTGTGGCCGCAGCGACACACTTGATTGAACCAGCCCATACAAGGCTTGCGATCAGAGGTTGAAACAACAAAATCCCTTGTTATGGCATTTATCAGATATATCGACAAGATTAATCCATGAGGCTACTCCGGAAAGCCCTGATTTCGGACACAGAGCTGCACGGAGCCTCACCCATACACCCACAAACCATCCACATGACATCTTACCTGGAAAGCATTCGCGCTTTATTCAAGTACTATCAGGGGCTGGGCGCTAAGGCAATGGTGCAGCTCGAGGATGAACAGTTCGCTTATCGGCCGGAGCCGGAGAGCAACAACATCGCCACCATCGTCAAGCACCTGCACGGGAACATGCTGTCGCGCTGGACGGATTTTCTCACTTCCGACGGGGAAAAGGCCTGGCGCCATCGCGACCAGGAGTTCGACGACACGCTTGATACAAAAGAAAAAGTGCTACAGGCCTGGGATGAGGGCTGGGCCTGCCTTTTTAATGCCATGGGGCCCCTGGAGGAAGCAGATCTGGAGCGGATCGTCTACATCCGCAACGAAGGCCATACCGTGCTAGAGGCCATCAACCGGCAGCTCGGGCATTACAGCTACCACGTCGGGCAGATCGTGTTCCTGGCCAAACAGATCAAGGGCACGGAATGGCAGTCGCTGAGCATTCCCAAAGGAGGCTCAAAGCAGTTCAATGAAGATAAATTCGGCAAGGATAAAGGGCGCAGGCATTTCGCCTGAGGCTCGAAATTTTGATGATTATTTATCCGTCCCCCCTTCTTTTGTCCAGCCGCTGCTGAAAGCGAGCTCCTCCAGTTTGGCGGCCAGCATTTTGAGCTCTTCGGGGTAACCGTAATACATCTTGATCTTTTTGGATTTGCCTTCGTTCCTGAAGGTCAGGTAAGTCGTAGGCAGGTCGGTCACATTCTCCGTGTACTCGCTCTGGTACTGGTCCAGGTTGGCCTCGACGAAAGTGCTGAAGATAAAGTTCGTCGTATCGGGCGGGAAGACACGGGAGTACTGTCCTTCCAGGTCTACGAAGCGGCGGCCGTTGAATTTGGCCACACCGTTGCCCTGAATAGAAAAATTATACACCGGGCACGACCCAAAGCAGGCCGTTTTGACGATCTCGATGGCCGACTCTTCGGAATACTCGTACTTTTCTTTACCACATTTGGCCGCCGTGAAAACCAGTAGGGTTGACACCAGTAACAGGCTGAAGGAGAGGGTTCTTTTCATTGTTTTCTCGTTTTGCCCGAAAGGTACGGTTTTAGGTACAAGGTTCAAAGCTTTGCCCACTGGCCAGGAGGGTGCTTCCTATGCCTATTTGTCTTTGACGATCACCTTGATCAGCATGCCCTTCGTCAGGTTGCCATTGAGCTCCATGCCGTTGAGGATAGCCATTTCTTCGTGGCGGGAGGAAGGTATGCCTTCGTCCTTAAGGGCGTTCTGGAGCGTAGTGTTCCTGTCGATGCGCACGACTTTTACCCTTTCCGGTTTTACATTCATTTTAGAAGCGTCCGTCAGCTGGCGAAACCCTTCCATGGCCTGTTTGAATCGGCCGCTGTAGGTACTGAAATTCTGTTGATAGGAGAGCCCCATGAACTGGTAGATCATTCCGTTGTATTCGATCAGGTAGGCCAGGGTGCGGATCACCTGCTGGGCGTCCTGGTTGGCCTGTTCTGCCGTGACGGACAGGGCGCTGAGGCCGTTCACCCGTTCGTTCTGCCGGCTGATCTGGGTGAGCTGGTATTGCTGCAGCATGGCGTCGGCGGCAGCCGACAGGCTTTTTTCTCCGGAGAGCGTCAGCAGGAGAACGGCATTGCCGTCCTCCGGCGCTATCTGGACCTGGCTGGCCATATTGGCCGTTTGCCAGCCGCTGGGGATGGGGAAGGTGAACTTCAGCTCCGGATGGTAAAAAGTGTTGCCTTCGACATACCCCTGCCGTGGGTCTTCACCGTAGACCAGGCCGTCTATCATCCTGAGGTATTCGTTGCGGTTGACCTCAAAGCTGTATTCGGACACTTTGCTTTGCCAAACCCGGGCTTCTTTGGCCACCTTCTGATTGCGGTCGGCAGGGTCGGGGTGGGTCGACAGGAAGGTAGGGATGCTGTTCCCGCTCTGGTCGCTGAGGCGTTTCAGCGTGTTGAAAAAATCGGCCATCTCCCGCGCGTCGTACCCAACCTTGGTGGAGTATTCCACGCCAAGCCGGTCGGATTGGCTTTCGGCGTCGCGGCCGTATTTCAGGAACAAGAGGCTCAGCCCGGTCTGGGCAACATCGGCATACTGCCGGAAGTCTTCCGAAAGGACCATGCCGGCGATGAGGCCCACCTGCGCCAGCATCTGCCGGCTGTACTGCTTGGCGGAGTGCCGGGCCGTAATATGCCCGATCTCATGGCCCAGAACGCCTGCAAATTCCGCTTCGTTGTTGAAGTGGGCCAGAATGCCACGGGTAAAATAAACGAAGCCGCCAGGAAGGGCAAATGCATTGACCACGGGAGAATCCAGTACCTTGAATTCGTATTTGAGCTCGGGGCGGTGCGATATTTTTGCCATGGCCTGCCCTTTCTCGTCGATGAATCGCTGGATCGCATCGTCCTGGTACACGCCAAATGAAGCGATGATGGAGGGGTCTGACTGCTGGCCCAGCGCTATTTCCTGGTTCTTGCTCATCAGCATGAACTCGCTTTTGCCCGTTACCGGGTTGGTCGCGCAGGATTGCAGCGCGGCAATCGACAATATGATGATCCCGGCATTTATCAGCTGCATAAGGATAGCCTTTCTCATAGTTTTTTGCTTTGTTTATTTTCTGAACATTACTAAAGATAACAAGATTTTTTCCGGGTGAGGCAGCCTGATGCGGAAATTTACGGGAGGTAATAAAAGAGCGTTGCCGCGCCCCTCATTGAAAAAGGGCACGGCAACGGACAGTCGGGTGATCGCTCTTTAGTGTGTGTGTGGCTATTTTGCGACAGGATAATAGACTTTGGTCAGCCATTTGGTTGTATCGGGCTCCGACTGCGGGTCGGTGATGTATTCTTCGATGACGGGTGCGGTGGCCGTCAGGCCATTGGCGGCCAGGTATTTGTCCATGGCAACATGCGCATCGCCGATCCCTTCGTAGCTGCCGTAGTAGTCGATCAGCAGGATTTTACCCGCAGGAAGGTTGATGCTTTCGAAGCCTTTAAGCTGAGCCTGTTCTTTCAGGGGGATGGCGAAGGCCAGTTCTGTGCTTTGGTTGGCCTCGTCCCAGGTGTAGTACAGAGCGGAGGGCTGGCCCGCCATTTGAAGGCCGGCCTTGGTAACGCCTTCGTACACCTTGGGAAAGTTCTCGGCGAAACGCGCCGCGAGATCGCCCATACTGGCCTTTTCTCTGATGCCGATGTAGTAGCGGGCCGGCAATTCCAGTTCCTGCACGGCCAGCGCACTTTGAGCAGCCATAGCTTTGGCCTTTTCTTCCACTACCGCTTTCAGGAGTTCGAGCCCTCGGGCGTAGTCTTTTTCAATGTTGCCCTTGAAATCCTGAAAGAGCAACATCGCATTCCAGGGATAGGGGAATTTGGAGTGAAAGCTCCAGCTCGTTTCCGTGCCGTTCTCTACGGGCTTGAACGCGAAAGGGGTGTCGGCCATGCCTTTGCCGCCAAAATCGACCACCGTCCTGACGCTTTCTGCGGGCGTGCTTTCGGTGATGCTTATCTTACCCGTACCCGAATTTTCGGACGTCCAGGTGTAATAGGCGCCCGCTCCCACCGTCTGTTCACCTAAAGTACTGGTGATGCTCGGGTCCGCTTCCTTCCAGGGTGACCAACTGTCCCAGGTAGACAGGTCATTTACAGTGTTGAAAACGGTTTCAGGCGGCGCATTGATGACGATGGACTGTGTGGCCTGGACTTCTTTAGGGGCAAAAAGGCCCAGAAGCAGAAAGATCCCTAACAGGATACCAATAACGATAAGTACGGTTTTAAGTGCTTTCATGGCAGTTTATAGTTGGTTCTTAATCAGGTAACATAGCAGTAGGGCAAAATCGGCAGTTGTAAAAACCCCGGCCAGTTTGCCGCATCCGTGCTTTTGGAAAAAAGGCAGAATGCGATACAAATATAAAACAATTGTTTTAAAATTAAAAAATTAAAAACAAATATTTTTTTAATTCATTTTGACTGCCCCGCCTTTCCAGAGCAGGAGCTCAGGGCCGCTTTTACATACCCCTAAATTTTCTTAGCTTGCACAGGTCAAAACGGTGCTTTGTCTATGCAAAGGCTTTGGCTACTTTTTTTCTTTCATGCCCTTACCTTGTTTGGTACTGCCCAGCCTGCGCAGGTGCAGCTAAAGGTGTATGCTTTTGAAGAAGGCCTGAGCCATCGCAATACATCCAAGATACTCCAGGACAAGTCGGGTTTTATCTGGATCGCCACCATCAACGGGCTCAACCGCTTTGACGGGTATGAGTTTCTGCAGTACAACAGCCGGTCGCACGAACATGCCCTGCCCCACGATGTGATCTACGATATGCAATTGAGCCCGCAGGGCGATATCTGGCTGGCCAGCCCCGACTTTCTCACGGCCTTTACGCCTTCTACCGGAGCATACACGGATATCAAGATCAAGGATGGCGAGATCGCGGAACGGGAATCGAGCGTGCCGTATAGCCTCAGTTTCAGCAGCGAGGGCAGCATCTGGTCTGCCGTCTACGACGAGCGTTCCGATAAGAACCAGCTGCAGATCATCACGCAGGATGGGAAAAAGCTCCGCCTGATGGGGCTGGGCCAGCAGAACAACCGGCGCCCGATCGTGGAGATGGGGAGCTATCTATACCTGGCCGGCATCGATGACGAGTTGTGGAAACTCAGCCCGAAGGGCCGGCTGCTCCAGAAATACAAGCTCCCGGAGGATGGCCACGACCGCATTACCCAATTGCAGGCGCTGGGCAGCACGCTCTATGCCCTCTGTCTCGACGGCGCCCTGTTCAGCTTCGACCCCGGCAAAGGCTCTTTTACCAGGCACCCGGCCAGCGTGAAAACAGAAATGGCCCAGGCTCTGCTGGCCGAAGCCAATGGCGATGTCTGGATCGGCGGGCGCGGGGCCATGTGGTACTACGACGGAGAGGATGGCTCGTGGGTGAATTACGACCCCGCCGTGCGGGAGATCATTAAGAACACGGCTACCTACCGGCAGATATTCCGCGACCGCTCCGGCGTCATTTGGGCGGCCTCCGATTTTGGCGCCGTGAAACTGGTGCAGTCCGGCAGGCTTTTTGCCAACTATCTGAATGGCGGCAACGAATATTGCATCAACGTTTACTGCAGTACGCGCGGCATGACGGAAGATGACAAGGGCAATGTGTACATTTCCTACTACAACTCCATCCATGTGCTCGACCCCGCTACCGACGCATTGCGCATACTCTTTCCCACCAATAACTTCTCCAACTACCCCTTCGGCCTCACCTACTACGACAACGCCCTCTGGACAGGCAATGGCCGGCGCATCGACCTGAATAGCCTGCGCGTGGATACCCTTTTTTCCCACCCCGCCAAGGACCTGGGCGCCGTTATGGTCGACAAAGACAGCACCTTATGGATAGGCTACCTGGAGTGGCTCTATCAGTACGGGCCAGGGAAAAAACGCCTGTCGGAGTACCAGGATAATAAGGGTGTGTGGGGTAAGAGCTCGGGCACCATAAGCTGCCTCTATCAGGGTAAAACCAACGATTGGATATGGGTGGGCACCCTCGATAACGGCCTGTTCCAGATCAGTAAGGACAGCGGGCGGCAGGCGCATTATCACACCGGCCAAAGCAGCCCCGCCCCGCTGCGCCACAACCAGGTCAACGCCATATACGAAAGCGCCGGCGGCCTGCTCTGGATCGGCACCGCCCAGGGCCTGCACCGGCTCGGCCTGTCGAACAACGAGATAAAGGCCTATACTTCGGAAGACGGCCTGCCCAACGACTTTATCAACGGCATCCTTTCCGAAGGCGATTCCTGCCTTTGGGTGAGCACCGACAATGGCCTGAGCCGTTTCAGCCTCAATACGGGCACCTTCAGCAACTTTTTTGTAGAAGACGGCATCACTGCCAACGAGTTCAACCGCATCTCCTTTTTTAAGTCGCGCAGCGGGCGCATGTACTTCGGAGGGCTCAATGGGGTGAACGCTTTTTTCCCGGGGCCGCAATTCCTGAAAATGAAAACGGAGGAGATGGAAGCTCCCATCCTCTTCACGCATTTCTCCAAATACGACGGCAGCAGCGACAGCCTGGTATCCCGCATATACGGCCTGTCGCCCAGCGAGGCGATCGTGCTTTCCCCCTGGGACCGCATCTTTTCCCTGCAGTTTGCGCTGGCCGACTACCGCGCGCCGCAGAACAATGTGTTCAGTTACTGGCTTGAAGGGTTCGACGCCGGCTGGCTGGAGGCCACCAGCGCCAACGTGGTGCGCTACAATAATATCCCCGCCGGGGGCTATACTTTACATGTGCGCGCCAAGGCCGGCGGCAACAACCCGCATTGGAACAGCCAGGAGCTGGCGATCCGGGTCGTCGTCAAAGAGGCTTTTTATTATACCTGGTGGTTCTGGTTGCTCTGCACCGCCCTGCTCGTCGTCGGTGGTTTTGCTTTCATGCGTTACCGCATTTACCTCATAAAGGAGCGGGAAAAAGCACTGGAAGCGCTCGTGCGCGAGCGGACGCGCGAGCTGGAGCTGGAAAAGCATAAGTCGGAAGAGCTGCTGCTCAATATCCTTCCGGCCGAAACAGCCGAAGAGCTCAAAAAATTCGGCGCCGCCAAGGCCAAGCGCCACGAGCTCGTCACCGTCATGTTCTCCGATTTCAAGGGCTTCTCCCGCATATCCGAACAGATGGACCCCGAAGACCTGGTGGCGGAGATAGACTACTGCTTCCGCGCCTTTGACGAGATCATGGAAAAATACGGCCTGGAAAAGATCAAAACGGTGGGCGACGCTTACCTCTGCGTTGGGGGCATCCGCGACGACGACGGCGACGAAGCTACCCGGGTCACCCTCGCCGCTATGGAGATACAGGCTTTCATGGAAGGGCTGGGCATACAGCGCCAGCTGGAGACGAAACCTTTCTTCGAGGCCCGCATCGGCATTCACACCGGCCCGCTGGTGGCCGGCATCGTAGGTATTAAAAAATTCGCCTACGACATCTGGGGCGATACCGTCAACCTCGCTTCCCGCATGGAGACCAACGGCGAGGCCGGCCGGGTCAACATCTCCGAAACGACCTACCAGCTGGTCAGGCCGCTCTTTAGCTGTGCCTTTCACGGGAAATTCACGGAAACGGACGGCGAAGACATCAATATGTACTTCGTGGAGGAATACCTGGGCGATTAGGTTGGGCCGCCGGCCTCTGGAGCCAAGCCCCAAAAGATGATACTGACAATGTACTTTAAGTAAGTACAGGCTTTTAACAAAAAAAGATTTGCAAAACCCCTGTTTATACCTTAATTTGCAAAAGCTCCTTTCAATGTATACAACAATTTTAAAATGAACCACCGCGCATCCCCCCCCCCCTCGTGCAATAATTGTTATTGCTGCTCTTAACCTAATCGCCTTATCCATGCAAGCCCAGGTGCTGGTAAATGAAAGCTGGTCAACCCTTTTTGGCACTCCATCAGAAACAGGCTGGAGTGCCAGCCGCAGCGGTATGGGTGGCAACATTTATACTGTGGGGCACAGCCTTTCCGGTAGCTTGCCCCAGCTTTGGCTGAGCTGCCACGATGAGGACGGCAACTTACTCTGGTCGTCGGGCCTTGACGCCCCTGGCCTGACAAGCAGTTTCGGCGCCGCCCTTCTTCCCGATGCCCAGGGAAACATCTACATTGCCGGCGCCGCTGCCGGAAGCGGTACGAATGGGTTTGACTTCCTGGTTGCCCGTTTCGATTCGACAGGCAGCCAAAGCTGGTATACCGTTTTCGACGGCCCGGATGAGCTCGATGATTATGGCGTAGCAATAATGCAAAGAGATACGCAAAGTATATTTCTCACGGGCCTGAGCGACACCGATAGCGAGGGCCAGAACATCATGGCTGCCAGAGTGAGTACAAGCGGCAGTGTGTTATGGGAAAAATATTACGATTACGCCGGGAAAGACGATGCTCCTATCGGCATAGAGGCCTATAACGCTTCCAATATCGATATTATCGGGGGAAGCAGGGATGCCTCCGGCGAATGGAGCGCCTTGTCGTGGCGCCTGCCCGCCAATGGCTCCAGCTCAGGCATCGCTTACCGCTATGCTTTTCCCGGGCTGGACTACCAAAAAGGCTTATATTACCAAAAAGACAGCTTGGGTTATTATTACTTCTGCGGCAATATTGATGCCGATACCACAGGGCTGGACATTCAGCTGATAAAGCTCAGTTCAGGCTTCGTGCTGCAATGGGAAAAGACAATAGATGGCGGCTTCGGCGATGACGCCGCCTACTGCCTGGCTTTGGACGAGGCAGATGAGGCCGTGTACCTTGGCGGGCACAGCGCCAACAGGAAGGGTGGGCAGGATATGTTGGTGGCTTCATTCACAGCTGCGGGCGCCGTGTCGATGGAACAGCGGCGAAGAAACAACCAGGCCGGGGCCCTTGCTACTGCCCGCGCCATTCAGGTAGCGGCCGACGGAGGGGTATACGCCGCCGGAGAGGCCAACACATCGGAGGGCAAGGGCATAGTGCTCACCCGCTTCAGCAAAGAAGAAGGGCAGCTGTGGGAAAAAAAGAGCGGCACGGCCCCCGATAATGGCAAACAAGCCTATTCGCTTCTGCCGGGCGAGGATGGAAAACTGGTCTTTTCCGGTATTGTGATGGAGGGTGAAACCCGGAAATATGTGCTCAAAGCCCTGGAAGAATTAAACCTGGACAGAGATATCGTGCTTTCAGAAGACAGCCTGCCCAGCCACGTAAAGGGCGAAGTGATCATCCGTTTCGCCCCGGCTGTGCTGGACAGCCATTTCGTCAACAACAAAAAGCTGCATTACAGCCCGCTGTGTGGCGTGGTGGCGGACACAGCTTTGTTGAGCGATATGGAACAAGTAATGGAATTGCCTGCCGGAGAAGATATTTGCGGTTGCAAGGCCATCAAGGTGTTCCCCGGGCTGGACACCGAAGAGCTGTGCATCACCGATTTGGATGGGAACCCCCTGTATATCCCGCCTTTATGGACGACACTGATACTGAAGGATTGCAGCACCGGCAAGAACGAACAGGAGCTAAGCGCCGCTCTGGACAGCATCAGCGCCGGCCGTATCATGTACGCCCACCCCAACTACGCCGGCACGGGAGACGCGCCCTGCGAGGACGCCTTGTGTAACGATCAACATTCTTTGTGGGATACTCCCAGCCCAGCTTTTGGTGACACTGCAAGCATCAACATTCTACCAGCATGGGATGTCAGCACCGGCAAACCAGAGGTAAAGGTGGGGATTTTCGATTCCGGTATTTTTTACGATCATGAGGATTTCGGCGACGGGGCCGCAGTGGAAGAATCCTGGAGTTTTATTGGAGGTAACTTCATGACAATTGCAGATGACCCACTATCCCACGGTACCAGAGGGGCGGGCATTATTGGGGCTTTTCGTGGAAACGATGTTGGCATAGCGGGCATCGCAGGGGGAGACACAGGCGAACCAGGAGTAACCTTGTTTGGGTTCGGGGTAATCAATAATGGGAATATGTGGGCGATCTCAGATTATGTTGATGCGCTTGCATTTTCAGTAATGCAGAATGGTAGCCCAATTATTGATTTAGCAAATAATAGCTTATCAAACCCTGTGTCTTCAGAAACATTAGAAGAAGCCATTAACCTGGCATACCATGCTGGCATAGCATTAGTAACATCCAGGGGTAATGGGTTTGCCGGATGGACACTTAACGAAGCAAGTTATCCTTGTAGCCTTAATGACGATTGGACCATTTGCGTTGGCGCAAGTGGAACTGATGGCTTATTAAAAGATGACACTAATGATGACGATAATCTTTCAGTAAATTTGGAATACAAAGATTATTATCATTCTCTTTATGGCTCTCCAATGGATTTGTTAGCTCCTGGAACGACTGCTTTAATATCCACTACAATTAATATAGAAGGAGGCTATGATGTTTTTAATGGCACTTCCGCAGCGGCTCCCCATGTTACCGGCGTCGCCGCCCTGCTGGCCTCCGCCAGCGAAGAGGTGCGCCTGGCAGTTGAAGATATTGAACATGTGCTGGAGTATACGGCCACTGACCTGGACTCCGCCTACTACGACCAGAAAACCGGCTGGGGGCGCCTGAATGCCGGCGCAGCTCTGGAATTCATCCAGGACAACCGCATCCTGCATTTCTCTGAAGAGCCGGAGCCGACACTATTGTGCGACCATTCAATTACAAACGCAGTTTGTGTTGTTGAAATGCAGGGCCCGTATTTGGAATCTGAAACGGGTTATTCTGTAAATACAGGCGACGAGTTGTACGAAACGGATATCATCCAATACACCTGGAATATCAACCTGGATATCTGCGCTTTAACCAATGACCCGAACGCTACCATTGTACATAGCTCAGAAAAACCAGGCTTTTGGGTACGCAACAGCGCCAGCACTTTGTGGGGCCAGCCCGAGATACAGGAACCACCTAATGTTCCTACAGAAGGAAGGTATGGAGTAAAGCCTTATGAATTAGTCCAATTTATAGATACACCGTATATCAATGGGTGCATATTTCAGGGAGAACTAATAGGCTATAGTTATAGAGTATACGACAATGGAACTGGTGAAAACTTAGAAGCCATCATGCCGGCCGGCCTGGCGCATTGCGAAAGCCCCCGCCTGGCCATTTCGCTGTTGGTGCAGTCCGAAAACCCGGTAAGTACAAATGAACCGGAGAGGGCTAATTGGCGCTTGTTTCCCAATCCCACTTCTGGGGAAATCACCCTGGAAGGCATTGGCACAGCTTACCTTGATGTTCGGCTTTTTTCTATGGATGGGCGACAATTGGCGCAACTATTTAAAGGCAGTTATCAGGGGGGCGCTACATTGGGATTACAAATTCCCAATATACCCTCAGGCATATATATCTGCCGGATACAATCCGGACAAGAAATTTATTCCACGAAGTTGATAAAACATTAGTCCCATGAAACCATTTTTTTTCTTCGCTTCCCTGTTGTGCTTGCTGGCTTTTTCCTGCACTAAAGAAGACGGCCTTGGAGGAGAAAACTGCCCTCCCATTTACTCTTCCTGCGATACCTCACTCTTTACAAGGCTCAGCACTATAGACACTTGCTGGATGCTGCCGGAATTTGGAGCCAGCTATGTTTTCTCCCGTCTAAAACCAAGCATATTCCCTGTTGGGAAAAGCCCTGCCAATGCCCACCTATTTATTTATCAGCGGTATTTATCGGGTAGGGATAGTGAGTTATGGGTTATAGATACCTGTGAAAACACCAGAAACATGCTGGCCCCGGCATTGGAAGGGGCGGCCATAACCAATAACCAGGATTGGGTATTATTCAAAGATGCCAATGATTTTAAATTTTATAAGGTCAAAACAAACGGCGATAGCCTCAGCCTGGTATCCGAAAAAATCACGCATTATTATTTTGATTGGTGTATGGGTGGAGAATACTTCGTTACGAAGGACTTGTGGAAAGACACTACTTTCCTGTATTCTAAAACAGGCGCCATATTGGACACATTCCTTCTTGACTATCGTACGCTTGCCGCCAGGGGGCATCAACTGGCGGTATCTATTGGTGAACACTCGGATACCTTGGCCATCCTAAACCTGCAAAACAAGGAATTAACAAAAGTATTCTCTGTGCCCCCAGGCCTAGGAAACGTCAGCTATCACCCTCTCACTCAATTGGAATGGCAGGGCCCATCCCATGTGATATGGGTGAACCCCAGTGGAGTTTTCCAAATTGACATTCCCAACGGGACGATGGCCCAATTGAAGGAAAGTTGCGACAATGCCGCATACGCTGTTCCCGTGATAACCGAAGAAGGCCAACCCTGGATGTTTCTGGGGCGCATTGACCGAAACTATCCGCAGACACCAGGGGTGGTGCACTTTATCACATCCCTTATTGCATTCAATACCAACACGGGAGAGGAATGGGTAATAGATATCGAACCATGACCAGGCTGAGTGTTTTTGTTGCTTTTGCAATAACATTTTACTCCTGTACCAAGGACAAAGACGCCATCTGCCCGCCCCCCGGCAAGCAGTGCGGCGACAGCACACTTTACGCCAGCCTTTTGCCCGCCGATACCTGTGTGGTTTTCCCTGAAATAACATCTGGAATCTTATATATTTATCAAAGGGTGGGATTGGGGTATGGCTTGATTGGGAAAAGTTCATCTAATTCGGATGAGTGGCTGTATTTGATTAATAGGGAAGTGAGTTCAACAGGGCTTTTAGGCTCAGAAATATGGAAGATCGATACCTGCTCGGGAAGAAAAGAGATGATTATCGATTCCGTTCATGTACAACCTAAGTACAACTCAAAAGGGTGGCTACTAATATTAAGTACAAGAGATGCATTGCTGTATAGGCTCAAAGAAAATGGGGATAGCTTGAAAATTGTATCCGATCAGATAGCGCACGACCTGTTCGACTGGTGCCTGGACGGCGAGGCCTTCTTTTACCGGGCGCGCTTCAAAGAGGTGGCCTATCTGGTATCCATTGAGGGTGAAGTACTGGATAGTTTTGCGTTAGACTGTCACGCAATAGCCGGGCGCGCAAATCGTATTGCTTTATCATTGGAAAGCCCGCTATCAACCACACATTCCAGAATTGGCATCCTTGATCTTAATAATGGAGAACTAACAGAAGTCGTTGAACTAAGAGATGTAGGGTTAGGGGGCCCTCAGGCGCTAACCTGGGAGAGCGATAAAACCCTGATCGGAGCTTTTCCTCGCGGCCTTTACCGAATCCATATTCCCACCGGTGAAGTAGAAGCCATAAAAGAAACTTGTGACAACCTGTTCTATTTTTACCCTTCTATGGGCCCGGACGACAACTCCTGGCTGTTTTTGGGCCGGCGGGATTATATGTATCCTCAATTGCTCAATGTTGATTTCACCATTAGTATGGTCATGCTCAACACCCAAACCGGCGAGGAGTGGAAGCTGGATCTGGATCAGTGAAGCTACCGAGAAGCGAAGGGAGGCCGGCCTGGCGCATTGCGAAAGCCCCCGCCTGGCCATTTCGCTGTTGGTGCAGTCCGAAAACCCGGTAAGTACAAATGAACCGGAGAGGGCTAATTGGCGCTTGTTTCCCAATCCCACTTCTGGGGAAATCACCCTGGAAGGCATTGGCACAGCTTACCTTGATGTTCGGCTTTTTTCTATGGATGGGCGACAATTGGCGCAACTATTTAAAGGCAGTTATCAGGGGGGCGCTACATTGGGATTACAAATTCCCAATATACCCTCAGGCATATATATCTGCCGGATACAATCCGGACAAGAAATTTATTCCACGAAGTTGATAAAACATTAGTCCCATGAAACCATTTTTTTTCTTCGCTTCCCTGTTGTGCTTGCTGGCTTTTTCCTGCACTAAAGAAGACGGCCTTGGAGGAGAAAACTGCCCTCCCATTTACTCTTCCTGCGATACCTCACTCTTTACAAGGCTCAGCACTATAGACACTTGCTGGATGCTGCCGGAATTTGGAGCCAGCTATGTTTTCTCCCGTCTAAAACCAAGCATATTCCCTGTTGGGAAAAGCCCTGCCAATGCCCACCTATTTATTTATCAGCGGTATTTATCGGGTAGGGATAGTGAGTTATGGGTTATAGATACCTGTGAAAACACCAGAAACATGCTGGCCCCGGCATTGGAAGGGGCGGCCATAACCAATAACCAGGATTGGGTATTATTCAAAGATGCCAATGATTTTAAATTTTATAAGGTCAAAACAAACGGCGATAGCCTCAGCCTGGTATCCGAAAAAATCACGCATTATTATTTTGATTGGTGTATGGGTGGAGAATACTTCGTTACGAAGGACTTGTGGAAAGACACTACTTTCCTGTATTCTAAAACAGGCGCCATATTGGACACATTCCTTCTTGACTATCGTACGCTTGCCGCCAGGGGGCATCAACTGGCGGTATCTATTGGTGAACACTCGGATACCTTGGCCATCCTAAACCTGCAAAACAAGGAATTAACAAAAGTATTCTCTGTGCCCCCAGGCCTAGGAAACGTCAGCTATCACCCTCTCACTCAATTGGAATGGCAGGGCCCATCCCATGTGATATGGGTGAACCCCAGTGGAGTTTTCCAAATTGACATTCCCAACGGGACGATGGCCCAATTGAAGGAAAGTTGCGACAATGCCGCATACGCTGTTCCCGTGATAACCGAAGAAGGCCAACCCTGGATGTTTCTGGGGCGCATTGACCGAAACTATCCGCAGACACCAGGGGTGGTGCACTTTATCACATCCCTTATTGCATTCAATACCAACACAGGAGAGGAATGGGTAATAGATATCGAACCATGACCAGGCTGAGTGTTTTTGTTGCTTTTGCAATAACATTTTACTCCTGTACCAAGGACAAAGACACCATCTGCCCGCCCGCCGGCAAGCAGTGCGGTGACAGCACACTTTATGCCAGCCTGTTGCCCGCCGATACCTGTGTGGTTTTCCCTGAAATAACATCTGGAATCTTATATATTTATCAAAGGGTGGGATTGGGGTATGGCTTGGTTGGGAAAAGCTCATCTAATCCGGATGAGTGGCTGTATTTGATTAATAGGGAAGTGAGTTCAACTGACAATATGGGCTCAGAAATATGGAAGATCGATACCTGTCTCGGTAGAAAGGAGATGGTCGTCGATTCTATTTATGTGCAGCCCAAGCTCAATTCAAATGGTTGGCTGCTTTTTATGAGCCGAAAAGATGGATTACTATATAAGATAACGGAAAATGGAGATAATCTCTCAGTGGTTTCAAAGGAAATCAATAACGTTAATTTCGACTGGTGCCTGGACGGCGAGGCCTTCTTTTACCGGGCGCGCTTCAAAGAGGTGGCCTATCTGGTATCCATTGAGGGTGAAGTACTGGATAGTTTTGCGTTAGACTGTCACGCAATAGCCGGGCGCGCAAATCGTATTGCTTTATCATTGGAAAGCCCGCTATCAACCACACATTCCAGAATTGGCATCCTTGATCTTAATAATGGAGAACTAACAGAAGTCGTTGAACTAAGAGATGTAGGGTTAGGGGGCCCTCAGGCGCTAACCTGGGAGAGCGATAAAACCCTGATCGGAGCTTTTCCTCGCGGCCTTTACCGAATCCATATTCCCACCGGTGAAGTAGAAGCCATAAAAGAAACTTGTGACAACCTGTTCTATTTTTACCCTTCTATGGGCCCGGACGACAACTCCTGGCTGTTTTTGGGCCGGCGGGATTATATGTATCCTCAATTGCTCAATGTTGATTTCACCATTAGTATGGTCATGCTCAACACCCAAACCGGCGAGGAGTGGAAGCTGGATCTGGATCAGTGAAGCTACCGAGAAGCGAAGGGAGGCCGGCCTGGCGCATTGCGAAAGCCCTCGCCTCGCCATTTCGCTGTTGGTGCAATCCGAAAACCCGGTAAGTACAAATGAACCGGCGAGGCCTGGCTGGCGCCTGTTTCCCAACCCCACTTCAGGAGAGATTACCCTGAATGGAATTGGGCCAGGCTACCTTGATGTCCGGCTCTTCTCTATCAACGGCCAACAGTTGGCGCTTTTATATCAGGAAAACGACTACCAGGGAAATTTGCTGAACTTAAGCCTGCCAGAAATCCCCCCCGGCTTTTACATCTGCCGCGTCCAGTCGGGGTCAGAAATCATTTCCTTCAAACTGATCAAGCAATAAAGCCATGAAACAGCATATATTTTATCTTTTTATCGCCGCTATAGCACTGAGTTCCTGTACCAAAGACAAGGACGCCTTCTGCCCGCCCCCCGGCAAGCAGTGCGGCGACAGCACACTTTACGCCAGCCTGTTGCCCGCCGATAGCTGTGTGGTTTTCCCTGAACTTTACGGGCCTTCCTATATTTATGAACGCATTGGCCTGGGGTATTCGCTAATTGGGAGAAGCCCCGGTAACCCGGATGAATGGTTTTGCACAATCAGTAGAGAAAATGTTGGGAACGAAGGCTCAGAAATATGGAAGATCGATACCTGCTCGGGGAGAAAAGAGATATTAATAGATAGTGTCAGAAGCCAACCCAAGATCAACAAAAATGGATGGTTGCTCTTTCGGCTTGCATCTGACGGTTTAATGTACAAACTATCCTCCGATGGAGATAGCCTGAAAGTAGTATCAGATCAGATAGCGCACGACCTGTTCGACTGGTGCCTGGACGGCGAGGCCTTTTTCTACCGCGCGCGCTTCAAAAAGGTGGCTTATCTGGTATCCATTGAGGGTGAAGTACTGGATAGTTTTAACCTCGATTGTCATGCTATTGCAGGCCGGGAAAACAGGGTGGCGTTGTCGCTGAAAAGCTATGCGGTAACGAATACCAGGATAGCCATTTTAAACCTGTTCAACGGGAGTTTAACCGATGTCACCGACCTGGCGGATATCGGCATGGGCGGGCCTCTATCCCTTATCTGGGAAAGTGACGAATCCTTAATAGGGTTATTTGCCGGCCGGGGTTTTTTCCGTATACACATCCCAACGGGCATTGTTGAGCCTTTAAAAGAGACCTGCGATAATCTTATTTACTTCTACCCGGCAATTGAATTAACAACTCCATCATGGCTAATAGCTGGACGGCATGATTTAGCCTATCCGGAAATAGGGCATGTCTATTTCACCACAAGCATGGTCATGCTCAACACCCAAACCGGCGAGGAATGGAAGCTGGATCTGGATCAGTGAAGCTACCTTTTAATAAAAATGACGCAGCCTGGTTTTCATAAACCATTGCAAATAATAGGCTCTGAGCGTGCCCTCCAAACAAGCTCTAAAAACCAAGGGCCATCCCGGATTTTCGTAGAATATCCAGGATGGCCCTTGCATCTCAAACCTGCGGTTTCAGAAGGCGAACAGCCTATTCTTCTTCCACCGCCACTTCTTCAGCTACCAGCGGCAGCTCTACCCGGAAGGTCTCGAAATCTTCGCGTTGTACGCTGAAGCCTTTCTTTTCGAACAACCCGAGCATGGCCTTGTTGGTGGCCAGTACGCTGGCGTACAATTTCTTGATACCCATTTCGCGGGCGATATCAATGATGTAGTCCGTTGCCTGAGAGCCCAGCCCGAGGCCTTGCCAGTCGTCGGAAACGAGGATGGCGTATTCTGCCGTTTCACCCCAGGCGTCCGAAATGATACGTACTACGCCGACCATTTTTTCCGTGCCGGCTTCTTCCACCGTAGCGATAATGGCCATCTCGCGGTCGTAATCGATGTGGGTGAAACGCGTGAGGAAGTCGTGGGTCACGGTGGGCACGAAGCCGAAAAAGCGGAAGTAGAGCGACTCGCGGGAGATCTTCTCCAGCATCCGCGCTTCCATCGGCTCGTCTTCCGGGCGGATGGGGCGCAGGCGCGCCACCTGGCCGCTCTTCAGCAGAATGGCCTTGGAGTACTTTTCCGGGTAAGGCGAGATGACCAGGTGCCGGTAGGGCTTGCCTTTGGCCGGCGCTTTCTCCGTTTCCAGCATGATGCGGGCGTCAATGGCCAGCGCCCCCGTTTCGTCCATGACGAAGGGGTTGATATCGATCTCGCGGATCTCGGGGAAGTCCATTGCCAGATAAGCGAACTTGACGAGGGTCATTTCCAGCTCTTCCAGGTTGACGCCGGGCATGCCGCGGTAGCCTTTCAGCAAGGGATAAATGCGCGTGCCCTCGATGATGCGCCGCGCCAGCATGCGGTTGAGCGGCGGCAGGCCGAGCTGCATGTCACGGTATACTTCTACGGCAACGCCCCCTTTACCGAAGGCGATTACCGGCCCGAAGATGGGGTCCTTCTTGGCGCCGATCAGCAGCTCGTACTTCTTCTTGGCCATTTTTTCGACCAGTACGCCGCGGATCTCCGCTTCAGGCCGCTTTTCTTTGGCCCTTTTTATGATCCCCTCGAAAGCTTCCCGGACTTCTATGGCGTTGTTGAGCCCTACCACGACGCCACCTACATCGGTTTTGTGGCTAATGTCGGGCGAAGCGATCTTCAGTACGACGGGGTAGCCGATCTCTTCGGAGAACTTGACGGCCAGGTCAGCGGTAGGCACCATTTTGAAAGCAGCGGTCGCAATGCCGTAGCTCTTCATGAGTTCCTTGGACTCGTTTTCCATGAGGATGGTGCGGCCCTCGTCCATGATAGTGTATATGATGGCCCGCGCCACGTCGGTGTTCAGATGCGTTTGCTGCGGGATGGCCGGCGGCGTCTGATAGAGAAGCTCCAGGTTACTTGAATAACGGTACATCTTGATGAACACATCTACGGCGCTTTCCGGGTAGCGGTACTGGGGTATTTTCCCGGCTTCGAGTATTTCCCGGCCTTCGCGGACGTCCTCTTCACCCATCCAGGATGCCAGGATAGGCTTTTTATAGTTTGCGGAAACTTCGACCAGCACTTTGGCCACATCCGTAGGGTTCGTCACGGCCTGGGTGGTCAGAATGGTGAGCACACCGTCGACGTTGGGGTCTTTGAGGCAAAGTTCCAGGGCCTGGCGGTAGTGTTCTGCCGAGGCGTCTCCGAGCACGTCAACGGGGTTGTTATGGCTCCAGTGTGCAGGCAAAACGGAATTGAGGCCTTCCATCGTTTCCGGCGCGAGTTTCGCCAGCGCGCCGCCGTTGCGCATCAGGTAGTCGGTGGCCAGTACGCCAGGGCCGCCGGCGTTCGTCACGATGGCCAGGCGGTTGCCCAATGGGCGAGGCTGCATGGCGAGCGACTGTGCGCAGTTGAACAGCTGGGCTATGGTGTCGACGCGGATAATGCCGGCGCGGTCAAAGGCCGCATCGTACACGGCGTCGTTGCCGGCCATCGAACCCGTATGTGACAGGGTGGCCTGCCCGCCTTCGGCGCTCCTGCCCGCCTTCAGGATGATGATGGGTTTGGAACGTGCAAAAGCGCGTGCTGCGCTCATGAACTTCCGCGCATCGATCAGGCTTTCCATGTAGATCAGGATGCAGGAAGTGCGCGAATCCGTGCCCAGGTAGTCGATCAGGTCGGCAAAATCCACATCGAGCATCGAACCGATGGAAACGAAATGGCTGAAGCCCACGCTCTGGTCGAGCGCCCAGTCGAGGATAGAGGTGCACAAAGCACCGCTCTGGGAGATAAAGGCGATGTTGCCAGGCAGTGCCGTACGGGTGGCAAAAGAGGCGTTGACCCCGAGGTGCGGGTTGATAAAGCCCAGGCAGTTGGGGCCCACCACGCGCATGTTATAGCGGCGCGCCTTCCGGCCTATATCTTCGTACATCTTCATACCTTCCTCGCCAGCTTCCTTGAAACCAGCAGAAATGATGACCAACCCGCCTACACCTGCCTGCCCGCATTCTTCCACGATCTGGGGCACTGCCTTTGCAGGCGTGATGATCACCGCCAGGTCTATATCCGCCTGGATATCTCCTACATGGTGGTAACACTTCTGGCCCTGGATCTTGTTATGGTTGAGGTTGACTGGATAAAGCTCTCCTTCGAACCCGCCTTCCAGCAGGTTTTTCATTACGGCGTAACCTACCGTTTCCTCCCTGTTCGAGGCGCCGATAACGGCAATCGATTTCGGTTGGAAAATTTGCTTCAATTTGCGATGCATGTCAAAAGTTTGTTAGTTTATGTGATTGATTATAACTTAAGATCATCCTTGAAATGCAGGTACAAAATTAGGGGTTTTGAACATCCCGTGCGCTGCATTTTTTGGCATTTTAAAACTTCCAGTAGCCCTTCAGGTTGCCCATCACGGCATTTACATAGATATCAAAAGTTTCCAGCACTCTCATGTTGGAGCTGGTCGGCTCTTCCGGGAATGGAATGAGCGCTCCATTGACGCCGGCCAGGAAATTGTACAGGCATTTGCGCATTTCTTCCACATTGTACCCGCCTTCCAGCGTGGCAAATATATTGGGGAACCGCTCGCGCAGTATCTTTCCTGTTTTGTAGAAAAAATCGGCGCTGGCCTTCAGGTCGAGCAACAGGTCGTACTGATGGGCATCGAAGCCTGCCGATATGGCCACCACATCGGGTTCGAACTGTTCGACGATGGGCAGGAAGTTGTCCAGGCACCGCAGCATGATATCGTCGCCGCTGCCGGGAGGGAGGGGCACGTTGACCGTAAAGCCCTTACCGGCCCCGCTGCCGATCTCATCCACAAAACCATGCCCAGGATATGCGGGATATTGGTGCATCGACAAGTAAAGCACCTGGTCTGTGCCATAGAACACGGCGGAAGTACCGTCGCCGAGGTGGCCGTCGAAGTCAAAAATGGCCACGCGTTTGCCATCCTGCACCAGTTTGAGGGTAGCGATGGCCACGTTGTTGAACAGGCAGAAACCGCTGGCGCGGTCGGGGTGAGCATGGTGCCCCGGCGGGCGCACCAGCGCAAACCCGCCTGTATCGGCGGCCATGATGGAAGCGCCTACGGCGTAACGGGCCGCTTCAAAACTACCGGGCGAGGTAGCTGTATCTTCATCGAGGTGGGCGCCTATCTCGCAGGCAGACTTCACCTTGCGGATATAATGCGTGGTGTGGGCTAGTTCGAGGTAGGGCTCCCCGTCGAGGATCGGCGTATCCGGCACATTATCGAATGCGTCGAGCCGCTTTCTGCTCTCGGGGTGCATGCCCGTGTCGTGTTGCAGGAAAACGCGGTTGTAGATCAGTTTCATCTCTGATTTGGAGACGGTTCCATTTTCATCCGCTTTTTCTGGCTTCGGTTTTATCATTTGATGTGGCCTTTGTAGTATAGTATTAGGTCAATAATTTCCATAAAGCATCCTGAAATCCGTGTCGGTCAGCAGGCCGACGAGTTTATCTCCTTTAACGACGGGCAGGCAGCCGATAGCATGTTTCTTCAGCAGGGCCGCTGCTTCGTCAAGGGGAGTATCTTCTTCCACGGTTATGAGGTTGCTCACCATGATATCAACGGCGGCCAGGTGGCTGTGCTCTTCCGGCAGATCCCGGAGGTTCGTAGCCGTTACCAGGCCTACCAGCCGCCCTTCGTCATCTTCTACGGGCAGGTGGCGGATCTTCTTCCAGGCCATGATCGAGCGCACCAGTTCCATGGGTTCTTCAAAGCCGATGGTGAAAAGGTCCGTTTTCATGAGGCGCCCCACTGTTGCCCGGCCATTGCCGATGGCGTAGAGGTTGTGGCAGTCCACATCGTCCCATTCGTGTACCGGTATCCCGCTGCGCTGCCGCGCCTGCATCTCGCGGGTGAGCTCCTGAACGGCAACCCCCGTTCCATAGCAGTGGGCCATTTTTCTGAAGTTGCGCGTCAACCAGACGGCGCCGTTCTCGCGCGTCAGCACCCGCCGTTCTATAATGCTGAGGTACCGGTTGATCTGCCGGCTGTCCATGCCGATGCCGTAAAGGCCCTGTTCGGCAATGGGCAGCAGCTCTTCCAGGATAAGCACGGGAGCGGGCACCTGCCGCCCCTTCCAGTTGAAGATGGAGAACAGGCTGGAGCGGGCGGCGCGGTAAAAATTGGCTTTGGCGATCTGGAAAAGAACGGTGTCACAGACCGTGCCGTATTCCTCCGGCATGCCGTTCATCAGCCCGGCCCAAAAGGCGAAGTTGGCCATCTCATCGATGAGGGTCGGCCCGGCCGGCACATACCGGCATTCGATCCGCAGATGGGGGTGCCCCGTCTCGCTGATGCCGTAGCAGGGGCGGTTCCAGCTGTATACGGTGCCGTTGTGCAGGCGCATGGCGCGCAAGTGCGGAATGCGCCCGGCAGCAAGTGCGTCCAGCGCGTCTTCTTCAATATCGGCTGCAAGGACGAGCGGAAAGCGGCAGATCTGGTCTTTGAAAATATTAGCCGGCGAGCCGGTGAGCCACCGCTGGCCGAAACCGACGCGGTTGAGCTTGTTGCGCAGGTGGTTCGACGAACTGCGGGTGTCGATGCTCTGCTGGAAAAGGGCGATCCGTGTCTCATGCCACAGCTCGCGCCCCAGCAACAGGGGCGAATTGGCGCAGGCGGCCAGTACAGGCGCCGAGATCCACTGCGCCCAGTTGTACTGTTCGCAAAAGGTTTCCGGCGCCAGTTGGAGATGCATCTGCCAACTGGTGTTACAGGCTTCGAACATGGCCGTATCCAGCCGCGCGATCAGCTCGTCAGCTCCCTGGATGTTGATCTCGAAATCGGCGCCCCGCATCTGGTGGATGGCCTTGCTGAGGATCGCGTAACGCTCGCGCGGCGTCATATAGCTGGAATCGAGGTGCGAGTGGCGGATCGTCGGAAGGATGCCCGTAAGTACCGGTGAAAGCTGGTGCTTTCTGGCTTCCTGCTCCATCAGGTTCCAGAGATGGTGCAGCTGGTGTTCGGTTTTTTGCAGGCCTTCGCCGTCAAAAAGAAAGGGGTCGAGATTGGCCTCGAGATTGAACTTGCCGATCTCCGTGGTAAAAGCTGCAGGCAGGCCTTTAAGAAGGGTATATCCTTCGGCTGCGGGTTGAAAATCGGCATCTACCAGGCAGAACTCCTGCTCGGCGCCGATGCGTTGCAGCCCTTTCTCAAAAACGTTCTCCCGGAGCATCACATCCAGGGCTTCCACATCCCGCAGCAACTTGCGGGTGAAGCTCTGGCGAAATTCGGATGCCGGGCTAACGTTCAGATCTCCCATTGTAGGTGCTTATTTCTTGAGTATGAGCAACGGCACATGCGTTTCCAGCGCCATGCTCCTGGTATGGCTCTTCCGGAATATCCGCGTTACCCACGAGTGCTGAGTTGCATACATCACCAGTATATCGACATTGTTCGACCGTATGTATTCTTCCAGCGCATCTTCTACCGACGGGCCCGTCAGAGGGTGAAAACTGATCTGCAGGGCCGGAGCATGGTGCTCAAAGAAAGCGCCCAGGCTGGCGAAGTTGATCGCCCGCCCTACCGACCGGTCCTTATTGACGTGGACGCAGTGGATGACGGGGTTGAAAGGGTCGAGTATTTTTCCTACCTCCCAGATGTGGTAGGGGTCGGCCTCCTGGAGGTCGCTGGCATAGGCCACGATGTCGAGCTTGCCGAACGCCGCTTCTTCCGGCACCACCCAGATATGACAGTGCGCTTTTTCGATAACGGTAGTGGTAACGCTGCCAAATACGCGCTCCAGCACATTGTGCTCGCCTTTGGTGCCCATGACGATCAGGTCGGCGCCGTCGCGCCGGGCGATTTCTGCGATCAGGGTGCCGGGCGTTCCGATTTCCACATCGGCATGTATTTCGGGTAAAGAACCTATCTTATAGTTTGCCTGTACCTGTGCCAGGGTGTTTTCTGCCATAGACTTCATAACCTCCCGGGCCGCTTCGGCCTTTTCCTTAGTGGCCTGAGCGGCCATCACAGGCAGGTCGAGCGCTTCATATTCGGGAAAGATCACGTGCAGCATCTGGATCTCGGCTCCGTACTTGTCAGCCAGCAAAATGCAATGGTGAAAGGCATTTTGAGCTGTAGCAGAAAAATCGGTGGGAAATAGGATCTTTTTTATCATTTGCATGGCTTTCCTCCTTTAGGTAGTGTTCAAAAAACAATTTGCCGCTTTGTATTTCAGAGATCAGTCTTGTCCTCCAACCAAGCTCTTAGAGCTTGGTTGGCCTGCAAACCAGCCCTGATAAAGAAACTTCTCCCCGGGCAGCCGGCACGCTGTTTTCCAGGTCAAAACAGCGCATTTTTGCTGGCCTTCCGAATGAGAAAAATCAAAACCGGGCATGATTTTTCTCAATTTTCCCTACCAGCTCGGAGGGTTTTTCCGGCTGGCCGTACGCTAATGTTCCCGATGACGAAAATCACTGCCCGCCCTGACAAACATCAGTTTTTTCGTATACGGGATTGCCTTTCTTTGTACTACTGACAAAAACAGACAAGGCTATATCCCCTATAAAACGGGGAACATGAGCTCAATTGGGTGATTTTAGGGAATATCGGAGCACACGAAAGTAGTGCTCCTTTTTTTTTTTAGCCCATAGGCTGGCCTCCAACCAAGCGCTTAGCCCATTTCTTCATGGAGCAGCTGATGGTAATAGGCCTGGTACAGCTGCCAGTATTCTTCCACTGCATTTCGTATTGCCGGCCGTGTGCCGGAGGTGCTCTGCCTGGCGCGGAGGGCGTTCACCTTCAGCTTTACATTGGCGCGGTACCACTTGAAATAGGTAAACACCGCCCAGTCCTCGTCGCCGGTTATACAGTCGTTTTCTTTCAGGTAAGCATTCAGCAGGGGCGCTTCCAGGTGGCGGCAGCCGTAGTAGTCGAGGTCCATGCACAAAAACGCCAGCTCGTCCAGCACATCGACCTGCCGAAAGCGGTCGTTGAACTCTATGCAATCGAACAGGATGGGCTCATTCACCAGGAATATGTTGCGGGAGTGCAGGTCGCCGTGCCCGTCGATGATATAACCTCTGAGGCCGCGTTCTTTCAGGCGGCCGCTCAATCCTTCCACGCATCCCTTTGCAAAGGCCGTGCTTTCGAGCAGCCGCTGTTTGGCAGAGGGGCCGAGCAGGCTCTCTAGCCCGTCCGCCACGCTTTCTATATCGGCAAAGTCGGCCTGCATGGCGTCAATATCAGGAGGCCGTTCAATAATATCGGTATAGGCGTGGAAAACGGCCAGCTTTTCCGCCAGTTGCTGCATATGGCGGTTCGTGACGAGCCCTTTTTCCAGCAGCAGGTTCATCTGGCGCCCTTCTTCCAGGCGTTTCATGTGCAGGGTATGCCCGATCACCTCGCCCTCGCCCCCGATGGCCAGCCCTGCGACACTACGCGTAATGGGGAGCACCTCCAGGTAAACGCCCTGGCTGAAGCGGCTGTTGAGCTCGAGCTCGCGCTGGCAGAAGTGATGCCGCTTCTCCAGGGTGGAGAAATCCAGGAAGTCGAACTTCACGGGTTTCTTGACCTTATACGCATCACCGCCGGAGAGCAGCACCCAGGAGATATGGGTTTCGGCCAGCCTGAAGTTCCGCCCTTCGGCGTCCAGGCCGCTGTCGGTTATCAATTGCCGGATCTGCGTATCGGTCATAGGCCAGGGTATTGCGCCCTGAGATAGGCCAGCGCTTTATCCACCATCTGCTCAGGGCTCTCATCTGAGGAAAGCCGGAGATGTCCCTCTTCGAGGGGCACCCAGGCTTTGCGTATACTGAGGTATACATCGTAGTCCGCTTCGCTGTGCGGGCGTTGGCGGCTCACGCGCCGGCGGCTCAGGGCTTCGGGAGCTTCCGGTTGTATCCAGTGGAGCGGGCAGCCTGCGTCGGCGCTCATTTGCCGGTAAGGGGCCCGAAGGGAGGGGTGGTAAAAAGTGCCGTCAACGATAACGGCCTGGTTTTCTCGTAAGGCAGCTTTTGCATGCGCTGCCATCGCTTCGTAAACCCGCTCTTTGTCGGCCGGGCTGTACCGCCCGCTCAGGCCCAGTTCTTCCCGGATGATATCGGTGTTGAAATGGCGCGCACCGAGCCGTTCCGACAGCGCCCTGGCAAAAGTGGTCTTACCCGCGCCCGGCAGGCCCAGTACGACGATCAGCAAAGGGCGGGGAAGTGCTCGGCCAGTAAGCGCCTTTTTTCGCATAGTATTCCCCTTTCGGTAATAAAAATAAAGGCTGTACCACCACATGGCAGATACAGCCCGGTGCCGGTATCAGTTGACAGGGATCTTTTGATTGGCCTTTTCCTCCTCTTCCGGGACGTCGTTGAAAGTCAGTTTCAGCACGCCATTCTCGTATCGGGCGCTTATCTTTTCATGAGCGAGGCTGTGCGCCAGTTTGAACTTGCGCTCGAAGGAGTCCAGGTCATACTCCTCCATGATGTATTCCCCTTTCCTTTCATTGGAAGAATGCGATTTCTGGCCGCGGATGGACAAGATGTCATCGAGCAGGCTTATCTCGATCTCTTCTTTGGAAAAACCGGGGACGAGCACGTCCATTTCGAACAGCAGGCCTTCCTTGCGGATGTTCACCGGAGGCATGTTGTGGTAATGAATATCCAGAGAGCTCCTGCCCAGGAAGTGGTTGGGGTCGATAATGGTGGAGAATTTCTCGCCCATTCGATCGAAAGAACGGTTTTTGATCGGTGGCCGGATCATAGTGGTTGATTTTATGTGCAGGAAAAAATTCTGATAACTAAATATACTCTATTTCAATGATTTATGCTGGTTTTTTAGACGTTTCACCCGATGATTTTCATCATGAGCAACGCCTGGTTCTGGCTGAAAAAATCGCGGGCCCTGGCGGGCATCTGGTTGTGGGCTATGATATCTGCCGCGTTTACGCCTTTGAGCTAGTGCCGACAGCACTCTGGTTTGTAACCATTGGCTTCTGCTAGGGCCTTTTTACAATAAAGGAACAATAGGAGGCAGGCAAGTGTTCTGGATAGAAAACCGCCACCCAATGGACAAACTGTGGCCTTTTTTTAAAAGCCTCTTCACCAAAGCTGAAGAAAGCTCGCCTTCCCAGCCTTTGCTCCACGAACTGATCGAACGCAGTGAAACGGAACGCCAGGAATATGAACACTGGAAAAATACCCTTGCGCGCCGCCACCTCTCCGATTGGTTGTGGCAACAATACGGCCTGTATCAGGCCCTGCCTGCCGAAATTGACGAAGCGGCCTATTTTTTGGATACGCCGTCCTCAAAAGGCTTTGCCATCCGCTTCTCCGGATTGAGGTACAGCGACAAAGACGCCGTTTTTTTCTTTGACTATCTGAAGGAAAAGGTGTGTGAACTGGGTTATCGGCCTCAAATATCCGACACCCGCGCGTACAACCGCCCCAATTGGGTGGAAACGATGGAAAAGCACTACCTCAAACCCCGCCCGAAAAACACCGCCGGCGGGAAGTACCAGCAACGTTTCGGCAATATTACCATCGAACTGGAATTGCGCGACGGCCAGGCTCACAGCCTGCGCTTTCGGGCGACGAGCTACAACGACCGTTTGTTCGAAAAAGCAGAGGAATTCGCAGGCCTGATGCAGCAGCTGCTGGAGGGCTAGTTCCGCCACCCTTTTCGCTCCTGTTCGATATGGGATAACTCTACCCGGATGCCGTACTTCTCCTTCAGGTGCCGCGCCAGCGTATCGGCGGCATATACCGAACGGTGCTGCCCGCCGGTACAGCCGAAGCTCACCATCAGGCTGGTAAAACTCCGCTCGATATAATCCTCCACCGCCGCGTCGACGATGCGGAAAACGTCGTTCATGAAATCCTCTGCCTGGCTGTGGAGCTTCAGGAAATTGATGACCGGCTCGTCTCTGCCCGTCAGTTTTTTGTAGGGCTCATAGCGGCCGGGGTTATGGATAAAGCGGCAGTCGAAGACAAAACCGCCCCCGTTTCCGCTGGTATCGGCGGGGATGCCGTTGTTGTTGTAGGAAAAACTGTTGATGCGCACCGTCAGCAAGCTGGAGGCCCCCTTGATCCGGTCGAACGGCTCGAAGCGCTTGGACTCGATGAGGCGGTACAGGGCCTGTTCCAGCTCGGGAAGGCGAACCGCAAGCTTGTTGTTATCGAGCAGCCATTTCACATTGCGCAGGGCAAAGGGTATGCTGTTGATAAAATATTCCTTGCGTTCATAGAGCCCCCGGAACCCGTAGGCGCCCAGTACCTGAATGGAGCGCACGAAAACGAAAGCGTAGTAGTACTCTATAAAGAGCTGCCGGCCTAAGGGCAGCATTTTTTCCAGGGTATCCATGTAGTGTTCCAGCAACTCCATCCGGATGTCGTCCGGAACATTGGCCTTGGCCTGATAGAGCAGCGAGGCCAGGTCGTATTGCAGGGCTCCGCGCCGCCCCCCCTGGTAGTCGATGAAGTAGGGCTCGCCGGAGCGGATCATGATGTTGCGCGTCTGGAAGTCGCGGAACATGAAATGGCTGCTGTCGGCGCGCAGCAGGTATTCGGCGAGCTGTTCCATGTCGTTTTCCAGCAGCTGCTCGTCGAAGGGCACATCGGCCAGCCGCAGGAAATAATACTTGAAGGTGTTAAAATCCCAGTACATCGACTGCTTGTCGAAGGCGTCGCGCGGGTAGCAGAGGGTATAGTCCAGCCCTTCGCCGCCTTCCACCTGCAGGCGCGCCAGCTGTTCCACCACGCGTTTGTAGATCCGGATCAGGTAGTCCGGGAAGTAGTCCCCCTTTTGCAACAGGTAGCTGTAGAGTGTCGTAAACCCCAGGTCTTCCTGGAGGTATACCATTCGCCCGGGCCCTACGGCGTAGATCTCGGGCACCGGCAGGCCTTTGGAGAAGAAGTGGCGGGAAAAACCGATGAAGGCGTCGTTCTCTTTCGGGTTGGGGTTGTAGGCGCCGATGGCCGTTTTGTCGCCCTTTTTCAGGCGGTAGTATACCCGGTTCGACCCGGAAGGCGCCAGGGGTAATAGCAGGTCCGGTTCTTCACCTGCCCATTCGTAGAACAACTCGCGCAGGCCGCGCTCGATATCGGCTGATTTCATCGCGTTTTCCGCTGTTTTTATGGTTGAATCGGAGTTTCTGCCTCATTCTTCCTCTTCGAAAGCGGCCCCTTTGTGCCCCCGCTCTTCATCTTCCGCTGCTGCCTGGCTGTGTATCGTTTCCCAGAGCAGGTCCTTGAGCTCGGGGATGCCCTGTTGGGCGACGGCTGAAATAAAGAGGGCGGGGACGTCTTCGGGTAGCTCTGCCCGCAGCAGTTGCATGAGCTCATCGTCGATGAGGTCGCATTTGGTGATGGCCAGCAGGCGGGGTTTATCCAGCAATTCTTCGTTGTACATCCGGAGCTCGTGGAGCAGGATGTCGTATTCCTTCCTGATGTTGTCCGTATCACAGGGGATCAGGAACAGCAGCGTGGCGTTGCGCTCGATGTGGCGCAGGAAACGGTGGCCCAGGCCTTTGCCTTCGTGCGCTTTTTCGATGATGCCGGGGATATCGGCCATCACGAAGGAGCGCATATCGCGGTACTGCACGATGCCTAGGTTGGGCACCAGGGTGGTAAAGGGGTAGCTGGCGATCTTGGGCTTGGCGGCGGTCATCACCGACAGGAGGGTGGATTTTCCGGCATTGGGAAAGCCCACCAGCCCTACGTCGGCCAGTACTTTCAGTTCCAGTATCTTCCACTCTTCCCTGCCCGGCTCTCCTGGTTGGGCATAACGTGGCGTCTGGTTGGTCGGCGATTTGAAATGGGTATTGCCCTGGCCGCCCCTGCCGCCGGGTACCAGTATCCGGGTTTCGCCGTGTTTGGTGATCTCGAAGTGCACCTCGCCGGTTTCTGCATCTTTGGCCACGGTACCCAGAGGGACTTCCAGGATCACGTCTTCGCCATCGGCGCCGGTTTTGTTATTGTCGCTGCCCGGCACGCCGGGCTGGGCGATGACGTGTTTGCGGTATTTCAGGGCAAGCAATGTCCACACATTGCGGTTGCCATGCAGGATGATGTGGCCGCCGCGGCCACCGTCGCCGCCATCAGGCCCGCCTTTGGGGTTCTTGCGGTCGCGCAGAAAATGCACGGACCCGGGGCCCCCGGCGCCCGAGCGGCAACATATTTTAACGTAGTCGACGAAGTTTTGCTCTGCCATAGATCACACGCTTCATTTATCCTTTCACAGCCCGTGCTGCTTCGGCATGCAAATATCCTAATTTTTTGGCGCATGCCCCAGCCTGGAGCATATCCGCATGGCAATCGCATTTAAAAAAGTTACCTTCAGCTTGCTATAACCCGCACCTCCAATCCCGGCCGTGCCGGGACGGGCTCTTCCGGGTGGAGTAGCCTTTTAGAGCGTTATCTACTCCGGCCTTCCGGCCGGAGGTACGGGGTTCGTAGTATTAGCATGCCCGTCCCTCACGAATGCCGATTTTTGCACCGGTTTTTCTTAGCTTTTGGTTAGCTTTGCTCCGATTGACAAACCCAAATACATGGAACGCCTGAAGTATCAACTCAAGTCACTGGAGAAAATTCCCGTAAAAACCTGGAGCTCCTCCGCGGAAGGGAGCCGGCATGTCGCACAATCCATCGCTCTGGCCATCCGCCAGCGGCAACAGGAAGGTGAGCAGATCGTACTGGGGCTGGCCACCGGCTCTACGCCTATCCAGATCTACAACGAGCTGGTGCGTTTGCACCGGGAGGAAGGGCTGAGCTTTCACAATGTCGTCACCTTTAACCTCGATGAGTATTACCCCATGCAGCCCGACGCGCCCCAAAGCTATGTCCGCTTCATGTACGACTACCTGTTTGACCATGTCAATATCAAAAAAGAGAACATCCACATTCCGGATGGGACCCTGCCGATAGACCAGATAGAAACCTACTGCGCCAATTACGAGAAAAAGATCGACGCGCTGGGCGGTATCGACATCCAGTTGCTGGGCATAGGCCGCACCGGGCACATCGGGTTCAATGAGCCGGGCTCCTGGGAGAGCTCCGAAACCCGCCTTGTGCGCCTCGACGCGCTCACCCGCAAGGATGCACTGAAGGATTTTCCCCATGAAGACGACGTTCCGTACCGGGCGATCACCATGGGGATCAAGAGCATCATGAAGGCGCACATGATCTACCTCCTGGCATGGGGCGACCACAAGGCCACCGTGATCAAAAAAGCTGTCGAAGGGCCCATAGCAGCAACCGTGCCGTCCACCTTCCTTCAAAAACACCCTAACGTCAAAGCGCATATCGACCTGGGGGCGGCTACTGAGCTAACCCGCTACCAGGCGCCCTGGCTGGTGGGCATGTGCAACTGGGATGAAGACCTCATCTGCCAGGCCGTGGTGTGGCTGTCGCAGAAACTCGACAAGCCCATCCTGAAGCTGACCGATGAAGATTATGCCGAAAACAGCCTCAGCGACCTGATCATTGAACATGCATCGGCCTATGATATAAATATCCGCATCTTCAACCGCCTGCAGCACACCATCACCGGCTGGCCGGGCGGCAAGCCCAATGCGGATGACTCTACCCGCCCCGAACGGGCCAAGCCCGCGAAAAAGCGGGTGATCCTTTTCAGCCCTCACCCCGACGATGATGTCATCTCCATGGGCGGCACATTCCTTCGTCTGGTCGACCAGGGCCACGATGTGCATGTGGCCTACCAGACCTCGGGTAATATCGCGGTGCACGACCACGATGCCCGCCGCTTTATCGAGTTCATGCAGGAATACGTCGACAGCGGCCAACCCGAGGCCAACCCCAAGGCAAAAGCCCATTACCAGGCAATGCTGAAATCGATGGAAAGCAAAGGGCCCGGCGAAGGGGATACAGCCGAAGTGCTCGGCGTGAAAGGGCTCGTCAGGCGGGGCGAGGCTCGTGCTGCAGCCCGTTTCTGCGGCCTGGCCGACAGCCATATCCATTTCATGGACCTGCCTTTCTACGAAACGGGCAGCACCCGTAAGAACCCGTTGGGCGAAGGAGATATCCGGATCACGGCCGAACTGCTGGAAAAGATCAAGCCCCACCAGGTTTACGCTGCCGGTGATCTGGCCGACCCCCATGGCACCCACCGCGTCTGCCTCGACGCCATACTCGGCGCTTTCGAATTGCTCAAGGGGCAGCCCTGGGTCAAAGATTGCTGGTTGTGGATGTACCGCGGCGCCTGGCACGAATGGCCGGTCCACGAGATCGAGATGACGGTGCCCCTCAGCCCGGCAGAGCTGCGCAAAAAACGCCTGGCGATCTTCATGCACCAGTCGCAGAAGGACCGCCCGCCTTTCCCGGGCAGTGACGAGCGGGAGTTCTGGCAGCGCGCCGAAGACCGCAATAAAGCTACCGCTACGGCATACCGCAGCCTGGGCCTCGCGGAGTACGAAGCGATGGAGGCTTTCCGCAGGTGGAAATTTGACTGGTAGAGAGGCCCGCCCGGGCTTTACAACTGATCGATCTGTTCGCAAAGACGGGCGAATATCTCGTCGATGCTGCCGACGCCATTGATCTTTTTGGCCTTTTCTTTCTCTGTATAGTAGTCAAAAACAGGCGTCGTCTCGTTTTTGTATACTTCGATGCGGTTGCGGATGATGGTTTCGTCCATGTCGTCGGCCCGCCCGGAGACCTTCGCCCGCCCTTTCAGGCGGATGACGAGCTCTTCATCGGGTACGTCCAGCATGAGCAGGAGGTGGATCTCATTGCCTTCCTCGGCCAGCAGGTTATCCAGGGCGTCGGCCTGGGGTACGGTGCGGGGAAAGCCATCGAAGATATAACCTTCCACATAAGGGTTGGCCTCCACTTTGTTGCGCAGCATGCCGACCGTCACTTCATCGGGCACCAGCTCGCCCTTGTCCATGTAGCTTTTGGCCTGTTGGCCAAGGGCTGTGTCGTTGCCCATTTCATAGCGGAAGAGATCGCCGGTAGAGATGTGCAGCAGCTCGTATTTTTCCACGAGTTTGGCGGCCTGCGTGCCCTTGCCCGAACCCGGAGGGCCAAAGAGTATAAGGTTGATCATTCGCTTGTTGTTTAGTCCGAATAAATACTAATGGGCTTTCACCGAGCAGGTGCTTTCCTGAAAAGCCGAAAATACAAAAATATCGGTAATGCAAGCGTGGAGAATGCAGAATTGGAGCGCTTGGCAAATTGCCTGAAAAAGGCCGGAGCTCAGAGGGACACCCCGAGGTTCAAACCCATGTGACTGGCATGGAGTAGCCGAAATTGAAGGCCTTACAGCACGTTGCGCGCCAAGGATATCTTAGGCTTCCAGTAATCGGACTTGGAGATATTGTCGATCACGACGCCGCGTGAGGTGCTGTGGATGACCTCGATGCCCTGCCGGCCGTTGCGCACCACCATGGCCACGTGGAAAACCTCGCTGGCCGGCGTGCGCTTGAAGAAAATAAGGTCGCCGGGCCTGACGTCATCGATATCGACCTTTTTGCCTTCTTTGGCCTGGTATTTTGAGCTGGCGGACAACGCGACGTCGAAGTTTTTCATCACGTAACCGGTGAATCCCGAGCAGTCGAAGCCTCTGGGGTCTTTACCGGCAGCCCGGTAAGGCGTGCCCAGGTACTTTTTGGCATAGTCGATAACCTCTTCCCGCTTTTGGGCCTCCTTATCGGTTACGGAAGCGGCGCCACCCGCCCGCGAAGGGTTGTGCGGGCCTTCCATTGGGGTGAATAAGGCGCAGCGCGACAGGGTGAAGATCAGGAAGGCGAGCAGTGTCAGCGTTTTTAGCAGCGAACGGATCATAGCGCAATTCGGGCTTGGGGGTTAACAAAACGGAAGTCTAAACGGCCTCTCCAGGGCGATTATTTCCCGGGGGATGTGAGCGTTTTGTTAAAAAACATGGTGCGTGGAACGGGTCATTGCCAGCTAAAGTTGTCGCGGTCGGCGAGGAAGGGCAGTTTTTCGCGGAAGGCCACTTGTTCAGCATGCGACAGGGTGAGGGTGAAACAGCCTTCGGTATTGGCAGCATGCAGCAGTTCTTCGCCGGTATAGTTGAAGACAGAGGTATCGCCGGTATAATCGAAGCCATTGCCGTCTTTGCCCACGCAATTGATACCGAGGGTGTAGGACTGGTTCTCGATGGCGCGGGCGGCCAGCAGGCTTCGCCAATGATGGCGGCGCGGTTCGGGCCAGTTGGCTACGTAGATCAGCAGGCCGTAGCCTGCTACATTGCGGCTCCAGGCCGGGAAGCGCAGGTCGTAACAGATAAGGGGCAGTATCTTCCAGCCGTGCAGGCCGACAACCAGCTGTTTGTCGCCGGCAGTGTAGGTGTGGTGCTCGCCGGCCAGGGTGAAGAGGTGGTGCTTGTCGTAGGATGCATAACTACCATCGGGGCGCATCCAGATGAGGCGGTTGTAATAGCGGCCATTTTCAGTGGCGATAAAACTTCCGGTGACGGTAGCGCCCAACTTCGCGGCCTGGCGGGCCATCCAGGCCATTGTGGGGCCGCTCATCGGCTCGGCCAGGTTGGCGGCATTCATCGTAAAACCCGTTGTGAACATTTCCGGCAGGACGACGAGATCGGTGTGGCCGGCAGCCCCTTCCAGTTTTTTTTCAAAGCTGGCCAGGTTGGCGGCTCTGTCCTCCCAGTGGAGGCTACTTTGTACGAGTGTCACACGAAGGTCCTGCATAGGCATAAATAGGCAAAGAGGTGTAAAGCTGTAGGGCCATTACACCTCTTCGCGGCATATCTTGATGAAGAAAAATTACTTCCCGGCGGCCTTTTCGGCAGCGGCGGTAGCAGAACGCAGGGCACGCGGGATCTCGATCGTCGCTACGGGTACACCCGGAGAGTTCATGATCTCGATGCCCGGCTCTTCGACAACGATGTCGCGAACCCGGATCGACTGGCCCAGTTCCAGCTTGGAAATGTCGACCGACATTTCGGAAATCAGGTGTTCCGGGGTCGTTTTGATCAGCACGCGGCGCAGCTTTTGCTGGAGTTTACCACCGGCGCGAACACCAGGAGAAACGCCCGTAAAGCGCAGCGGCACTTCGACTTTAATTGCGTTGCCTTCTACCAGGCGCAGGAAATCGATGTGCACAATGCTGTCGGTTACCGGGTGCCATTGTACATCTTTGAGGATGGCGCGGTAGGCCTTCCCCTCAACCGTCAGCTCAGCGATCTTGAAATCAGGGGTATAAACGACGCCGCGGATATCGTTCAGCGTAGTGGAAAAATGCACTACCTCATCTCCGCCGTAGAGGACACACGGGATGAGGCCCTCATTCCTGACTGCTTTAGTTTCTTTTTTGCCCAGCCCAACCCGTTTTTGGCCGTTAACAGCTACTATTTCCATGATCTATAAACTTTGCCAATTAATGCTTTTTTACCCAAATCAGCTGCCTGATACAGCAAGCCCTGAAAAGGCACGCAAAGATAGTTATTTCCTCTGAAAAGAGAAAGCGAATCCTGAAAATCATTGATAAAAAACCGTTTAACCTTCTATGAAGAGCGCCGAGATAGAGCGGTGCTCATGGGTATTGCGAATAGCCCGGGAGAAGAGCTTGGCGGTTGACAGCACTTTTATCTTGCTCGACTCCTGTCGCAACGGGATGGTATCGCAGACGATCAGTTCGTCCAACATGGAGTTTTCGATCTTGTCATAGGCGTCGCCTGACAGTACGGGGTGAGTACACATGGCCCTGACGCTGCGGGCGCCTTTTTCGATGAGCACCTTAGCGGCGCGGCAAAGCGTACCGGCGGTATCCACGAGGTCGTCGACGAGGATGACGTCGGCGTCTTTTACGTCGCCGATCACGGTCATTTCAGCTACTTCGTTGGCGCGTTTGCGGTATTTATCGCAAATGACGAGGTTTTTCCTGAAGTGTTTGGAGTAGGTGCGGGCCCGTTTGGTGCCGCCCACGTCCGGAGAAGCGAAGATGATGTTGTCCAGGTTCAGTTCCTGCAGATAGGGAATATAGATCGCTTCGCTTTTGAGGTGGTCGACCGGGATGTCGAAGAAGCCCTGTATCTGGTCGGCATGGAAATCCATGGTCATGATGCGGTCGGCGCCGGCAGCTTCGAGCAGGTTGGCGATCAGCTTGGCGGAGATGGGGACCCTGGGTTTGTCTTTGCGGTCTTGCCGGGCGTAGCCGAAGTAAGGGATCACGGCCGTGATGTAGCCGGCGGATGCCCGTTTGGCGGCGTCGATCATCAACAGCAGTTCCATCAGGTTTTCCGTTGGCGGGAAAGTGGATTGGATGAAGAACACGTAAGCCCCTCTGACCGACTCGTTGATGACCGGCTGCATCTCTCCGTCGCTGAACCGGTGCACTTTGATATCTCCGAGCGGATGCCCATAGTGGTCAGCTATACGTTCTGCCAGGTACGCTGAGGTCGTCCCGGAGAAAAGTTTTACTTCAACCATTTGATTACTGGACATTTAATCTATGTTTTGTAAAAGCAAATCATTTCCAAGGCAATGGCCGGCAGGCCGGGACAGCGTATTATGGCAGAAAGTTACAGACAGCCGGGTTGTTGCTGAAAGCGGGAAGGTGAAGCCTGGCTTTCGAACGAGCTTGTGGTAAGCTGGAAAACATAGAGCGTCAGAGTATGTCATAAAAGGGCGAATGTGCTGCTTGCTGCCGTTGGGCAAAGGTACAAACTATCGCGCATTAATTCCCGTAATTTTCTGTTTACCGGGCAGCACCGGCCGGCCAGGAAGGCCATTTGCCGAAAAAGCGGCTGCCTTGGCCGATAGCATGTGAACGAACCGCCAACATGCTGTAAATTTTCAGCCAGGTTCAATATGCCGGGTTCTGTATGGGGCCCAGGCCCAGAGAAAATGTACGTATGCGTCCGTTGCTGTTTGGAGATCTGTGGATTGCTCAAAGCCTGGCGGAACAGGCTTTATGGCTGGTAGCTATCGTGTCTACCCTGCTGCTGGGCATACTGCTCGTCCTGAGCCTGCTGAGCCCGGACAGGGAAGCGGAAGAAGAACCGGACAAACCCCGCCTGCCCATTTTCAACGCTCGTTTTATCCTCGTTTTTTTTGCTGCCTTTGGCTGGGTAGCGCTCATCCTGTATCATCAGGGCTTCGGGTGGAGCTGGCTGCTGGCCTTCAGCTTCGCTGCCGGCCTGGCTGTTGCCGCGCTGGGCAAGGCAGCTGCCTTACTGCTCCTGAGGCTCATTCCCCGCCGTAGCCACGGGAACGAAGAGCGCCTGCTCCTTCAGACCGGAAAAGTGCTCGAGCCCATTCCGTCTCACCGCAATGGTTTTGGCAAAGTACAACTCGACATGAGGGGCACGCCCTATGAACTGGAAGCGATCACCGCCGGCAAAGAGCTGCGCCCTGGCGACGGCATCCGCGTTATCGGCATCATCGATGAGCGCATCATCCTGGTCGAACCCATCGAAGGGCAGGGGTATCCCCATGAGCAGCCGTTCGGCGGCAGCAGGGGGTAGTAAGGCTATTCCAAACAAGCTCTTAGCGTTCCCGGTCGGTCACGAAAGTGACCAGCTGGGTCAAGGCCTGGCGTACAGGCGTGTCGGGGAAGTGCTCCAGCAGTTCGAAGGCCTGGCTGCGGAATTCGCGCATGGCCTGGCGGGCGTATTCCAACCCGCCGCTCTGGCGGACAAATTCCACCACTTCCCTTACTTTTTCAGGGTTTTCACTATGGCGCCGGACGATATTGATGATTCGCCGGCGTTCGGAAGGAGCCGCCTGTTTCAGCGCGTAGATGAGGGGCAGCGTCATTTTCTTTTCCTTGATGTCGATGCCCAGCGGTTTGCCCACGTCATCGGTGCCAAAATCAAAGAGGTC
The DNA here is from genome assembly GCA_020636255.1 of Lewinellaceae bacterium. Classification (GTDB taxonomy): domain Bacteria; phylum Bacteroidota; class Bacteroidia; order Chitinophagales; family Saprospiraceae; genus JACJYE01. The sequence goes on along the minus strand of JACJYE010000001.1, from coordinate 187,155 downwards.
GTCGCGGATCTGGAAGGCGATGCCTATCTTTTCTCCGAACAGGCGCATGCGTTCTACGAGGCTTTCATCATTGGCCGTAGAGGCTGCACCGGCGCTGCAGGCCGAAGCGATCAGGGACGCCGTTTTCTGGCGTATGATCTCGTAGTAGATGTCCTCTTCGATGTCGAGCCTGCGGGCTTTTTCTATTTGCAGCAGCTCTCCTTCGCTCATGGCCTGTACTGCATCAGATACGATCTCCAGGAGCCGGTACTGTTTGCTGCGCAGGGCCACCAGCATGCCTTTTGCGAAAAGGTAATCGCCGACCAGTACAGCGATCTTGTTTTTCCACAAGGCGTTGATAGAGAAAAAGCCGCGGCGTTCAAAAGAATCGTCCACCACGTCGTCGTGCACCAGGGTAGCGGTATGCAGGAGTTCCACCAGCGAAGCTGCGGTATAGGTAGCGTCGCTGATCTCGCCGCATAACTTGGCGGAGAGGAAAACGAACATAGGGCGCACCTGTTTCCCTTTGCGCCGCACGATATAAAAAGTGATCTTATCCAGTAAGGGGACAGGGCTGCGCATAGATTCCCGGAACCTGGCCTCAAAGGCCTTTAACTCTTTTTCAATAACCCCCTGAATAAGGCTGAGCGATTGGGCCATACATCTGGTTTTGCTGCCCAAAGCTACAAAACTTTACCTAGAGCGGATACGGGAAACCGGCGCCCGGGCCATAGGAAGGCCCCGTTACTTTATCAGCAACTGGTACCGGCGCACCAGTTTGCCGTTGCCTTTGACCACCAGCAGGTATTTGCCCGATGGTACGCGGCTCACGTCGAGGCTTTTGGTGGCCTCACCCACGGGCTGGCGTGGGAACTCTATCCTGGCCATTTCCCGCCACTGGGCGTTGATGAGCTGCACGCTCACATCGCATCCCAGTTTCAGGTTGTATTTGATCAGGACATTGCCCTTTTCATCGGGGGCAAGTTTGGGAAAGACGGACCAATCGTTGGGGTCCGAAGGGTTGGGCTCGGGTTCTTCTTCCAGGGGGAGGGCGGCGGCGGCCGTTGCGGCATTCGGCAGGCTGGGGCGTGTGGAGGGCTGCTCCTGCCGTGAAGCTACAGGCGGCTCGGCTACCGGACGGAAATTGCGGTTGCGGATCGTCACGACATCACCGCCGGGCGGGTTCCAGATGACCAGCCCTATAGGCGGCTCGAAAACGTCGTTGTGGCTCACCTCCGCTACCTGCCGGGCCCCGTCGGTGCGGATCGTTCTGATCTCTATCTTTTCCTGGTCGACAAAAACCCACTTGAACTGATTGAAGCTGCCGCTGGCGCGGGTCCATGATTTATTGTCGTTAGCCTCCCGGAGGGGAGCGCCCCAGCAGCCTTCGCCAATGTATACGGTGCCCGCTTCATCATCGCGGATGAAACCTTCTTCGCTGCCGGGGTCACGTGACGGCCTGATGGGATAGGTCAGCTTCACTACGTGGGCGTCGGACTCCAGGGCGAGCTTAACCTGATATTTGTAGAATAGCGTCGCCCAGTTGAGCAACAGCTCGTCTTTTTCCGTTTTCCTGAGGGTGTGCGGGCGGATGGCGTGGTGGTACTGCGCCATTTTCCAGGTGACGCCCTGGTTGGCGCTCAGGTCGCCATCCAGCCAGATGCGTTGCGCGCCCCCCGAAGGGATGAGCGAGTTGAGGGTATAAATGCGGAAGAGGTTGCCGCCGACGGTCAAGGCGTAATAGACATCGGCATTGCTGACGTCGAACAGTTCGGTGATAGAGCTATTGGCCGCTTCGTGGTTGCCCCGTGCGACGATAAGGGGGAACAGCCGCCCGTCGCTGCCCATGGTTTCCTGCCAGTCGTCGAACCATTCCCGCCATTCCTCGAAGGTGTCGCCGGCGGTCATATCGCCGTCGAAAATGACGAAATGCGGGCGCAGTTTACTGACCAGGCGGTTGGCATCGCGACGGGCCTCCCTGTTGTTGCGGGAGTCGCCGCCGGCAATGATAGAGAGCCGCTCATTGGGGGTATTGGGCGCCGTTTTAAAGGACATGCGCTGGCTCACGCCTTCGCTATCCTTTATGATGAAGTAATATACGGTGTTAGGCTTCAGGCCAGAGAGGCGGACGAAGTGGTTGTTCATACCCTTGGCACTGATAATTCGGTCGGGCTGTTGCTTGAAGCGGTAAGCAGCAGCCTGCTTGCCGAAGTCTACTTCGTCATAATACAGTAAAGGGGCACTGCCGGAGGCCTGGTCCCAGCCTATCGTCATGGTGGTGGCTGGGTCGTCGCGCCACATACAACGGTAACGCTCAGAGGCAGCCTTGGATACCACGGTAAGAAGTGTCAGAGACAAAAGCAAAAAAAAGGTCCGGCAGCTTTTATTCCGCATCAAGATAACTGGTTTTATTGTTTCGAAGAGCCACTAACCATACTGGCGGCCTATCCTGCAATCCAAGGCTATGAGCTTGTTTGGATTAACCTGCATTATATACCGGCCATAGGGGGGTGAAGTTGCAAAAAAGCCTCTTCTCTTTGGCCGGAAGTGAAAAATAATCGAAAGCTGGGTTGTTTCAATACCTGCCGTGGTGGTTCATCTCCGGGATTAATAAAAGCTTTGCTTAATAGATTTATTGTATTTTTGCCCTATAATAATCACTAATATATGGCAAAAGACAGCGTGGTTTTTGAATTGATCCAAAAAGAGTTAAACCGACAACGGCAAGGCGTTGAGCTGATCGCTTCCGAGAACTTCACCAGTGCCCAGGTGCTGGAAGCGATGGGGAGTTGCCTGACCAATAAATACGCCGAGGGTTATCCCGGCAAGCGTTATTACGGTGGTTGCGAGGTTGTAGACGAGGTCGAGCAGCTGGCCATCGACAGGCTGAAAGCCCTATTTGGCGCCGCATTTGCCAATGTGCAGCCCCATTCGGGTGCGCAGGCCAATGCGGCAGTATTCCTGGCCACGCTCCAGCCCGGCGACCCCATCCTTGGATTCGACCTGTCGCATGGCGGGCACTTGTCGCACGGTTCTCCGGTCAATTATTCCGGCCTGGTCTATGAAGCGCATTTCTATGGCGTGGAAAAGGGATCCGGCGTGATCGATATGGATAAGGTGGAGGCCAAAGCTATGGCCGTAAAACCCAAGCTGATCATTTGCGGCGCTTCTGCTTATGCGCGCGACTGGGATTACGAGCGTTTCCGCGCCATTGCCGACAAAGTCGGCGCTTTGTTACTTGCGGATATCGCCCATCCCGCCGGCCTTATTGCTGCCGGCCTGCTCAACAACCCTATGCCGCATTGCCACATCGTTACTTCCACGACACACAAGACCCTTCGGGGCCCGCGGGGTGGCATCATCATGATGGGCAATGATTTTGATAACCCCTGGGGTAGGGCCACCAAAAAGGGCAGCCCGATACCGATGTCGTCGATCCTCAACTCAGGGGTGTTTCCGGGCATGCAGGGCGGCCCGCTCGAGCACGTCATTGCTGCGAAAGCCGTTGCTTTCGGCGAAGCACTGCAGCCCGGGTTTAAGGCTTACGCAAGGCAGGTCGTACAAAACGCACAGGCCATGGCCGCAGCATTCGTGGAAAAAGGCTATGAGGTTATATCCGGTGGAACCGACAACCACCTTATGCTGATCGACCTTCGCTCCAAGAGCGTAACGGGCAAAGTGGCGGAAAAAGCTTTGGAGCGCGCACACATCACCGTCAATAAAAATATGGTGCCTTTCGATACGCAGACGCCTTTCGTCACTTCCGGCATTCGTGTCGGGTCGGCTGCTATCACTACCCGGGGCCTGAAGGAAAGCCACTGCCGCCGGATAGTCGATTGGGTTGATGCCATCCTTTCCGATGTCGATAATGAGGGCCTGATCTCTTCTGTCGGCAAGGAGGTCAATGCCTTTATGGAGCAATTCCCACTGTACGAGAAGGCCAATATTCACGCCTGAGCGCTTGTTTGGAGGCCGGATTTGATAGCGAAAAGTGGCCTTTTTTAGCTCAAAGGCTGGCCTCCAAACAAGCGATGAGGGATGCCTGCCTAGTGCCGACAGCACTAGCCCTGGCTATGGGCATCGATGACCCGCTCGCAGGCCTCAGTGAGCATTTGGTATATCTGGTCGAAGCCATCGTCATCCCAGTAGGGGTCGGGCACGCTGAGGTTTTTGCCAGGGTGGGCGTAATCGAGGATCATGGCTACTTTATCTTCCTGATGTTGCGGTTTGGCCAGCCGGAGCACATCCCTGTAGTTGGATTCATCCATGGTGAGGATAAGGTCGAAACGGGCCAGGTCCTGAGCGCTGATCTGGCGAGCGCGCTGGGTAGTGATGTCCAGGCCGTATTTTCGGGCCGTTTGTATGGACCTGGAGTCCGGGGGCTCGCCGATATGCCAGAAGCCCGTTCCTGCGGAATCGACCTCCCAGTTCAGCCCCCGCTCGGTTACTTTTTGGCGCATGATGCCTTCAGCAAGCGGCGACCGGCATATATTGCCCAGGCAAACCATCAGTATTTTCATGGAATTTACGATTTGATATCAGATATTTGCGAATTGGTAAGGGGCGCGGGCCCATGGATGTATTCCCAACAGCCGGGCTCGTATCCCGGGTAAAAGTAGCTATGGCTCGTTAGCAGCCATAATTTGAAAAGCAATTTGGAGGAGAATTGTTGCCTGTACGGGTAGTTTTCCTGCCTGTTTCTCTGTACTTTTTGCACCAAACATCACGATAGCGATGAAAATTGTAATTGCAGGGGCCGGGGATGTAGGGTTTCACCTGGCTGAACTGCTCGTCTATGAAAACCAGGACATCGTTCTGATCGACGCCAACCAGGAGGTGCTGGATTACGCTTCCACCCACCTCGACGTGATGACCATTCGGGGCGACTCTTCCTCCATCGATATCCTGGAGCAGGCCGACGTGGCAAGGGCCAAGCTGGTGCTGGCTGTCACCACATCTGAAAAGAACAATCTGGTAACGGCTATCCTGGCCAAAAAAATGGGCGCCCGCCAGGCCATCGCAAGGGTTAACAACCAGGAATACCTGGATGAAGGGCAAAAAGGCCTGTTCCGCGAGCTGGGCATCGATTCGCTCATTTCTCCAACAACACTGGCTGCGGAGGAGATATACCGCCTGATACGGGAATGTACGTTTACCGACCATTTCGAATTCGAAGAAGGCAAGATCAACCTGATCGGTGTTACGCTGGACGAGAACTCTCCGCTGGTCAACAAGCATATCGTCGACATCCACGGCATAGAAACGGACCTCACGCTCCGGCCCATCGCCATTTTGCGCGGGCACAGGACACTCATTCCACGGGGCGATACCATTCTCCGGCGTAACGACCACATTTACTTTATCACCCGCAAAGATAATACCGACCGGCTGATCGGGCTGGTCGGCAAAAAAAAGATCAAGGTGAAGAATGTGATGATCCTGGGTGGGACCGACCTGGGCATCGCTACGGCCAAGCGGCTGGAAGACGAATACAATGTCACTCTGATCGAAAAAGATAAGGAGCGTTGCAAGCGGATCTCCGAGCAGCTCAACAATTCCCTTATTATCAACGGCGAGCCCAGCAATATTGAACTGCTGGAAGAAGAAGGGTTGAGCCGGATGGATGCTTTTATCGCATTGTCCGACAACTCAGAGACCAATATCATTGCCAGCCTTACGGCCAAGAATCATGGGGTATACAAGACCATAGCACAGGTAGAGAACAAGGAGTACATCCACATCTCACAGAACATCGGCGTCGATACCCTGATCAACAAAAAGCTCATTGCAGCGAACAACATCTTCCGTTTCGTGCGCAAGGGGCAGGTAGAGGCCATTACGAGCCTTCACGGTGTGGATGCGGAGATCATCGAGTTTGTGGTCCACAAATCCAACCAGATCACGAAAAAACCGCTAAAGGAGTTACATTTTCCAAAGACGGCGCTGATCGGAGGGGTCATTCGCGGTGAAGAAACCCTTATTCCGGATGGCGAATTCCAGCTGCAGCTGGAAGACAAGGTGATCATTTTCGCGCTGCCGGAAGCGATTAATAAACTGGAAAAACTATTTCACTAGCCCATGATCAACGTACGCCCTGTTGCCCGGGTCATTGCCGTGCTGCTTCTGATGATCGGAGGGCTGATGCTTACGGGGCTTCCGGTCTCGTATTACTTCCAAAGCGGCGATGCCTGGCCGCTGTTGGAGTCGGGCCTGGTTTGCCTGGCCTGCGGGGCTTTGTTCTGGTTGTTCCCTTTTCGGGGCGAGAACATCATCAAGAAGCGGGAAGGTTATCTGATCGTGGCACTGGGCTGGCTGGCCATGGTGACGTTCAGCATGTTGCCCTATCTGTTCAGTGGCGTTATCCCCGACATAGCGGGGGCATTTTTCGAAACGGTTTCAGGTATGACCACTACGGGCGCCTCTGTACTCAACGATATCGAGTCGGTGTCGGAAGGCATCCTATATTGGCGCAGCCTCACGCAATGGATAGGCGGCATGGGGATCATCGTGCTGACGGTTGCGATCTTTCCCCTTTTGGGTATCGGAGGTATCGAGCTTTTCGTGGCGGAAGCGCCGGGCCCTACTTCTGACAAGCTGCACCCCCGCATCCGGGAGACGGCGAAGCGGTTGTGGGTGATCTACGTAGCGCTGACGGCCTTGCTCACCGCCGTACTTTGGGCGGCTGGCATGAGTTTTTACGAGGCTATCAACCATGCTTTCACAACTATGGCCACGGGCGGGTTTTCCACCCGCAACGCCAGCATGGCCGCTTTTGACCAGCCCGGCATACAGTATCCCATCACTTTGTTCATGTTTCTGGCGGGCACCAACTATACGGTCATCTACTTCGGGCTGAAAGGCAAGTTCGACAAAGTGTGGAAGAGCGATGAATTTCGCGCTTACTTTGTCCTGGTCGCGTTGCTGACGGCCATCGTGACCCTGGTTGTAAAGGCCAATACAGCTCTTGGGTGGGAGAAAGCCTTTCGCGACAGTATCTTCCAGGTAGTATCTATTATTACGACCACCGGTTTCGTATCTGCCGATTATACGGCCTGGCACCCCAGCCTGACCATGCTTTTTTTCGTGCTGATGTTCGTAGGGGCCAGTGCCGGTTCAACCAGTGGCGGCATCAAGATCATCCGGAACCTGGTCTTCTTTAAGAATTCATTCCTGGAGTTCAAGCGGATCATCCATCCTCGTGCCATCGTACCGTTAAAGCTGAATGGCCAGATCGTTACTGGGCGTATCATTACACACATCATTATATTCCTGTTATTGTACCTCATTCTCTTTCTGATCGGCTCCATTGTCATGACGGCATTGGGCCTGGATTTCCTTACGGCCATAGGAGCAGTAGCGACCTGCCTCGGTAATGTGGGCCCCGGTATTGGCGAAGTAGGCCCTGTAGATAACTTCGCCTGGTTGTCCGGAGAGGTCAAGTTTATCCTTTCTTTTCTCATGTTGCTCGGCCGCCTTGAGATCTTTACCATCCTGGTGTTGTTTACGCCTTATTTCTGGAAATCCAACTGAGCCTGCCCGGCGGGAGGGTAATAAGCCCGTATTTTCCAGAGCGTTTAAATATTTGTCAATTCTTCATTTTACTACCCCTATTTTCCCTAATTCCCGCTACATTTGTTACAAAACGCCTATACATGAAGATCAACGGTACGCAATACCGGACTATTTGGCTTAAAGAGGGTGGCCCTGCTACGCTTCAGGCCATCGACCAGCGTTTCCTCCCACATGAATTTCACATCGAGGATATGCGTACTGTCGAAGAAGTGGCCCGCGCAATACGGGAAATGCACCTCCGGGGCGCTCCGCTGATAGGCTCCGCCGCTGCTTATGGCATGTACCTGGCGTTGGCTTCCCCTCCGGAAGAGGTAACCAACATTTGGGAATACATTTCCCAAACCGCTCAATTACTTATGGATACCCGCCCCACTGCCGTCAACCTGGCCTATGCCGTGGGCCGGGTGCTGGCCGCTATCGAGAAGGAGGACGATGTAGCCAAGATACCCGGCATCGCTTTGCAGGAGGCCCATAAGATCACGGAGGAAAGTGTAGAGCATTGCCGCCTCATCGGCGAGCATGGCCTGGAGATCATCAAGGATATCAGCAAAAAGAAAAAGGGCAAAACGGTCAACATCCTGACGCATTGTAATGCCGGCTGGCTGGCCTGTATTGACTACGGTACGGCCACTGCGCCTATTTACGCAGCTCACGATGCCGGCATCGACGTGCATGTATGGGTGGATGAAACCCGCCCCCGCAACCAGGGCGCTCATCTTACTGCCTTTGAGCTGCTGCACCACGGTGTGCCTCATACCGTGATCACCGATAATACAGGAGGGCATCTCATGCAACATGGCATGGTAGACCTTGTGCTCGTGGGTAGTGACCGGACGACCCGTCGGGGTGATGTAGCAAACAAGATCGGCACTTACCTCAAGGCACTGGCGGCAAAAGACAATGAAGTGCCCTTTTATGTCGCGCTTCCTTCTACTTCTTTCGATTTCGGCCTTCGCGACGGCATCAAAGAGATCCCCATCGAAGAGCGCAACCCGGATGAGGTCAGCTATGTACACGGCTGGTTCAACGGGAAGATATACAAAGTGCGCATCAGCCCACAAGATAGCCAGGCGGCCAACTACGCTTTTGATGTGACGCCGGCGCGCCTGGTAACGGGCCTGATCACGGAACGGGGCGCCTGCCGCGCTACGGAGCGGGGGATATCCAAGTTGTTCCCGGAAGCTAAGTAAGGGGGCTTTTCCTCTATTCTAATACTCCCTGAGTATCTCCGGCCCCGGCCTGTTCAAGGCCGCCGATTTTCCAGCGTACTCAATCTTATTCAGCACGTAACGCATAGCGGCGATGCGCGCCGCTTCCCGAATGTTGCCCTTGATGATGACCCAGGGGCTGTAGGGTACGGAAGTGCGTTTGTACATCAGGTTCTTATAGTGGGTGAAATCGTTCCATTTTTCCTGGGCCAGCAGGTCGATAGGGCTTACTTTCCATTGCTTGAGCGGGTCGGTCAGGCGGTCGTCGATGCGATGGCGCTGCACTTCCATGTCGATGGAAAACCAGAACTTGAAAAGGATGATGCCGTCGTCGATGATCATTTTCTCGAACAAAGGGGCCTGCTCCATGAACAGCTCGTACTGTTCCCGGGTACAAAAGCCCATAACCGGCTCCACAACTGCCCGGTTGTACCAGCTGCGGTCAAAGAAAACGATCTCGCCGGCGTTGGGCAATTCCTGGATGTAACGCTGGAAATACCACTGCCCTTTTTCCACCTCCGAAGGCTTGCCAAGCGCTACTACCCTGTAATGGCGCGGGTTAAGGAACTGGGAAAAGCGGAAAATGGCGCCGCCTTTGCCGGCCGTATCGCGGCCTTCGAAAATGATGGCCAGCCGCAGCCCATGCTCGAAGATGTGCTTTTGCAGCTTCAGCAGTTCCACCTGCAGGAAATACAGGTCGTGCGCATAGGCAGGGTTGACGCTGTAGTGCTGCAGCACCTGCCTGTCGAATAATTCGTCCTGTCCGGGAACGATGGGGAAGTTCTGTTCCATGAGCAGAAGGTATTTGCTACTTCTTGAAAATCAAATACACAGCCAGTTATCCGGGAGCGCGCTTCTCATTTCTTCACCACGACTTTATAGAGGTCCTTACGGCGGTCTTTCAGGGTGTTCACGCTGCCGTATTCGTGCAATTCCTTCAGCAGTTCGAGACTGATGTCGGCAATGACGGTCATCTCGGTGTTCGGGGTGGCCTCCGCCCGGACGGCGCTGGTGGGGAAGGCGAAGTCCGACGGCGTGAAGATGGCCGACTGGGCGTAGTTGATGTCCATGTTGTGGACCTTCGGCAGGTTGCCGACGCAGCCGGCCAGCACCACGTAACACTCATTCTCTATGGCGCGCGCCTGGGCGCAGAGGCGTACGCGGTTGTAGCCGTTCTGGGTATCCGTCAGGAAGGGGACGAACAGGATCTGCATACCCTGGTCGGCCAGGATGCGCCCGAGCTCGGGGAACTCGACATCGTAACAGATGAGGATGCCCACCTTGCCGCAGTCGGTATCGAAAACCCGTACCTCCCGGCCGCCTACCATGCCCCATGCCGAGCGCTCCGAAGGGGTAATGTGCACTTTCTGATACTTCTCCCAGCTGCCGTCGCGGCGGCACAGGTAAGACACGTTGTAGAGGTGCCCGTCGGATTCCACTTTGGGCATGCTGCCGGTGATGATGTTGACGTTGTAGGAGACGGCAAATTCGATGAACTTGTCGCGCAGGGGCTCGGTATAACCCGCCAGTTCTCTGATGGCGCGCGCTTCGCCCAGGTGGTTGTAGTCGGCCATCAGCGGGGCCTCGAAAAACTCGGGGAAAAGGATGAAATCAGCCTTGTAAGCGCTAACGGTGTCGATGAAGTACTCGGCCTGGTCAACCAGGGCTTCGAAATTGCGGAACAGGCGCATTTGCCACTGTACGATCCCGACGCGCACCACATCGCGCGGCGCGTTGATGAGCTTCTCCTCTTCCTGGAAGTAGATATTATTCCATTCCAGCAGGGTGGCGTATTCCTTCGATTCCTGGTCCTCCGGCAGGTAGTGCTTGATGATCTTTTTGACGTGGAAGTCGTTCGACAACTGGAAAGTGAGCGTGGGGTCGTAGATCTCTTTCATCTTCACTTTCTCGATATACTGGCGGGGCGTCAGCTCGTCGGAGTAGTCCTTGTAGTTGGGGATTCGGCCGCCGGCGACGATGGCCTTCAGGTTCAGCGATTCGCAGAGTTCTTTTCGGGCGTCATACAGGCGGCGGCCCAGGCGCAGGCCACGGTAATCGGGGTGTACGAACAACTCGATGCCGTACAGGGTGTCCCCTTCGGAGTCGTGGGTGCTGAAGCTCTCATGGCCGGTGATCTGGCTGTAGGTATGGTTATCGCCAAACTTTTTATAATCGACGATGATCGACAGCGCGCAGGCGGCTACTTTGCCGTCGACCAGCACGCAGAGCTGCCCTTCGGGAAATATGTCGAGCAGGCGGTTGATGCTTTTCTTGTTCCAGATGGTAATACCGCCACCAGAGTAGGCGCGCGCCATGGCCTCTTTAAGGCCCAGGTAATCTTCGTAGCGCAGGTGGCGCAATTCTATTTTGGTTGCTATCTCCATAAGTATGGCCGTTGTTGGTTGTTTAAGAATCTGTGCTGGCCGCCGTTCTCTGTCGGCTGCCCGCAATTAAAGATAACGAAAAACTTCAGTTGGTGTTTGCAGGTGTCTGTTTCGAAAAGTCGACGACAAGGGTATGCAGCCCTTGATGATGGTGGTATTGCAGGCCGAATCCGTACAATATACAGATGCGTTGCACGATCGACAGCCCCAGCCCCAGGCTTTGCTCGGAATCGGGATCCCTTTCAAAGCGTTCGAACAGTTTTTCCGGAAGGACTGCCAGCACCTTGCCGGGGTTGCTGATCTCCAGCCGCTGGCCTTTTAGCTTTGCCCGGAGGAAACCACCGCGCAGGTTGTGCCGGATGGCGTTCTGGGCGAGGTTGGCCAGAAGGATCTCCGCCAGGCTGGCGCTCATACTCACCAGTACGGTAGAATGGAGCGACAGCTCTACTTTTATTTTCTGCAGGCCGATCAGGTCGCTGAAATTATCCAGCACTTCTTTCAGCATAAGGCCGATATCGATTTGCGCTACATCCGGGAAGCGCTGGTTGTCGATCTTTGAAAGCAGGATCAGGGCGCTGTTGAGCCTCGACAGGCGGTTGACGTTCCGCAATATACCGCCAAGGGCTTCGGCTTCCTGTTCGCCCAGCCGTGGCGATTGCAGCAGGAGCTCGATGTGGGCCTTGATCACCGCCAGCGGAGTCTGCAGCTCATGGCTGGCATCCTGAGTGAATTGCTTTTTCGCCTCGTATTCCTGGCCGATCTGCTGTAGCAATTGGTTCAGATGTGCGATGGCTGGCCTAAGCAGAGGCGCCTGTACTGCGCTGAGCTGCCCTCCCTGCATATCGGGGCTTATTTGTTCCATCTGGCGCCACAGGCGCCGCAGCTGCCACCGGAACACGGCCCAGCCCGCCAGGGCGCCCAAAAGCAGCCCGCTCGCCAATATTACCCATTCTTCCATCCGGCCTGTCTTTTTTCTATCCGGCCTCCAAACAAGCTCTTACCCAACCTCAAACTTATAGCCGATGCCGTATATCGTTTTCAAAAAATCGCCGTAGCCGTGCGTGGCCAGCTTCTTCCGAAGGTTCTTTACGTGCGCGTAAATGAAATCAAAAGACGCGGCCTCGTCCATGTAGTCACCCCACAGGTGTTCGGCGATGCTGTCTTTGGTCACGACCCTGTTCTTGTTGCGGGCCAGGTAAACGAGGATCTCGAACTCCTTTTTGGTCAGCTTCAGCAGTTCGCCGTCAGCGCTTACGGTGCGCTCATCGAGCTTGATGACCAGGCCGCCAAAGGCCATAGCCTTGCTGAACTCTCCCGTTTTGCGCCGCCTGACGGCCTTGATGCGGGCGTTCAGTTCGGAAAGGTGAAAAGGCTTGACCAGATAGTCGTCACCCCCTTCTTCCAGGCCCCGCACCCGCTCTTCCACCGAATCGCGGGCTGAGATGATGATAATGCCGGTCTGCGTGTTTTCCTGGCGCAGCATCCGCACGAGTTTAAGGCCGTCGCCGCCAGGTAGGTTGAGGTCGACCACAGCGCAGTCGTATTCGAAATTGTTGGCCTTGCGGTAGCCTTCGGGGTAGTTGGCCGCTGTTTCACACACATAACCTTCCCGCTTCAGATACCTGACGATCAGTTCCAGCAACCCAGCTTCGTCTTCGACTATCAAAACCTTCATATTGCAAAAATATAACACCTTCTCCGACAATTATCAGGGAAAGCGAAACTTCTGGTTTTGGGCATCCCGGGGACAATCTGCCCGAGGGGCCGATATCTTCAAATTTCCTTCAGATTTCTATCTCTCTTTTGCAAAAATAATTTGAATCCATTGGGTTTGTCCCAGTAAGTTTTGCAATAGATGGAAGTACTTGTTCAATCAGGCGAGGCGGTTATAGCGGCCATAGCCGAAGCCGTAGCCACAAATGGTTATGCCGTAACCGATGGTTTCCTGCCCGCTGCGGAAGTCCTGAAAATGCAGGAAGAGGCATCCGCGCTTTTCCGGCAGGGGCAGTTCAGCCGGGCCGGTATAGGCAAAGGCAGCGATCATCGGGTCAACCAGGAGGTCCGGCGCGACCATATACAATGGCTCGACCATACGGCGCCGCCGGAGGCGTTCCGCTCTTTTTTCGGGAAACTGGCCGAGCTGATCCAGCACTTCAACCGCAGCTATTACCTGGGGCTGCGCGATATGGAGCTCCACCTGGCCGTATACCCGGAGGGGGCCTTTTACAAACGCCACCTCGATGCCTTTAAGCACCACCGCGCCAGAAAGCTCTCCGTCGTTTTTTATCTCAACACCGGTTGGCAAAGCAGTGACGGTGGACAGCTGCGCCTGTATCTGCCTCAGGAAAACGGCAGCGAGGCGGCCCTCGATGTGGAGCCCATTGCAGGGCGGCTGGCCTGTTTTAACAGCCACACGATCGAGCATGAAGTACTGCCTGCGCGACGAGAACGATACAGTTTAACAGGCTGGCTAAAGGATGAGCTTGCTCTTTTTTAGCCGATACCCCCCCTTGCTACGGGCCGGGCCCTGGCGAGGGGGTTGTTTTTCCCGGGCTAGTATGTTATTTCCTAAATGTCTTAATTCAATCACATGATCCATCCCCACACCCGCATTCAGTTCATCAATGAAGATATGGGTTACGGCGTTTTTGCCACACAATTCATCCCCCGGGGGACTATCACGTATGTGAAAGACAGCCTCGAACTGGAGGTCTTTCCCGAAGCCTACCAGGCTTACAGCCCCGAGATGCAGGAAGTCATCGAGAAGTATTCTTACATCGACGAGCGGGGCGTGCGCATCATTAGCTGGGATTTTGCCAAATACGTCAACCATTGCTGCAACTGCAACACGATGAGCACTGGTTATGGCTTTGAGATGGCCATTCGCGATATCCATCCCGGCGAAGAGATCACTGACGAGTATGGTATTTTTAATATCCCCGAGGAAATGGGCCTGTTCTGTAAGCATGAGAACTGCCGGCTGAAAGTACAGCCCGACGATTTCGACCGCTATTACCCGAAGTGGGATGAACAACTAAAAGCGGCGCTGGCCTTCTTTTCGGGCGTAGAACAGCCTTTGTTCCCCTTGCTTGACCTCTCGACGCAGGCCGAAGTCCGGGCGTTTCTGGATGACCCCGGCAAGTACAAGTCGGTCTATGCACTGAAATTCCAGCCCCAACCTATGCTCAATGGGGTAGGAAAGGCCCGGTAAGCACTACGGTAGCCCCTGTTTGCCGGCGGTTTTCACTATATTTGCCTGCCGTCAGGGGTTGCGGCCGAAATAAACACAGGGTTTTACTATGGATAGTGTGGCCTCTCTATTACAGTTGGATGCTCCCGTAATTCGGGAATTGTCTGTTGCCGATATTCCTTCCGGGCAGATGAAGCGGTTTCTGATGCATCTGGTCACTGATGGCATGGGCCTTCCCGTTTTCCTGCCTATTCTGGTTGCCAAAGGGGTGGAGGAAGGGCCGGTGGTCGGGCTTACGGCAGCCGTACACGGCAATGAGCTCAATGGTATCCCCGTTGTTCAACGCCTTTTCCGGGAGATCAACATCCAGGAGTTAAAGGGGACTATCGTCGGCGTGCCGGTCGTCAACATCCCTTCCCTGCTGCGCAAGCGCCGGCGCTTTATCGACGGCACCGACCTCAACCACATCATGCCCGGTAAACCCAACGGCAACGTAAGCCAGGTGTACGCCTACCGGGTAATGAACTGGATCGTCAAGGAATTCAACTACCTCATCGACCTGCATACGGCCAGCTTTGGGCGTATCAATTCCTATTACATCCGCGCGGACATGAAGGACCCCGTCACCAGGAAGATGGCCTTGCTCCAGAACGCTCAGATCATCGTGCACAACCCGCCTTCCGACGGCACCCTCCGGGGCGCCGCCGATGCCCTGGGCATCCATGCCATCACGCTGGAAGTCGGCAACCCCAATACTTTCCAGAAAGGCCTGATCCGGTCAGGGCTCACAGGGATACACAACCTGCTGCATTACCTCGGCATGACGGAAGGCCGGGTGGAAGCTCCCGACAAAGCTCCCGTGCTCTGCAAAGATTCGTACTGGCTGTACACAGATACCGGAGGCATACTCACCGTGCAACCCGCCGTAGCCGATTTTGTAAAAAAAGATGAACCCGTGGGTATTCTACGCAACATCTTCGGCGACCCGATACGCGAATACAGGGCCTCCGAAGACGGCGTCGTAATAGGAAAAAGCGTCAGCCCGATAAACCAGACCGGCGGCAGGATACTGCATCTGGGGATTCTGGAATGAGCCGGATTATGAGGATAGCCTCCCGGAAAGTAAGTACTTAGTCCATAAATACGTCCAGGTTCTCGGGGCGGTACCGGCCGGTAAGGCGGCCGCCGGCGCTGGGTGCATCTGCGATGGTGGGGATGTAGCTGCGGTCCATATAAACCGTTCCCGGGCCGTGGCCTATTTTTTCCAGCTTGTCTTTGGCCAGGATGATACTGTTGGCGCCGATGTTGGACGTAGCAAATACCTGAGCATCCTGTTCATTCTCTCCGTTGATGGTGACCGTGACGATCTCGTTGGCTGCGAGGGCCGCCCCGCTCCAGGCCAGTTCATAACTGCTGCTCCGGCCGATGGTGTCGATGCCAGCTCCATAACCAATGTCGTGTATCTCGATCGTGTTGCTGAACGGGTTGCCTTCTGTGTCCACCCATTCGAAAGAGCCGCTTTGCACAAAACCGGCGTATTCCCTTTCGTAATAGGCAAAAACCGCGTTGAACGTCAGCGGGTCGCCGTCGAAAGTCACTTTACTGGGATCGGCGAGTTCGAGCTTGGTGCCGAGTTCATTACTGAAGTGAAAGGTGGCACGGGCGTAGGTCTTGTCTTCATTGGCGTTGTAAAACAGCTCGTACACCGTGAATATCCTGTCCTGGTTGACGGAGCTGGACAATTCGCGGTTGCAGCTGAACAGAGAAAGCCCTAGTGCCAGGGCAGCCAGGAAACGTAACTTTTTCATATCGATTCGGGTTTATTGTGAACAAATCCAACACCAAAACGACCCATGTGGCCGATACCCGAAAAATAAAATGTTAAGATGTGTTAAGGGCAAAAAAAAACCTCTCGGTGCTTTCATAACCCGAGAGGCTGCAATTCTCCCAACACTTAAATGGTATCTTGTAGTTTATTGTGCTTTGTTTGGCTTAGAGCCTAATAAAATTTAAAGGGGAATCAACAGAACCTGAAAAAACCTGATTGCCGGTACCCCCAGGTTCGTGCAACAAAATAACGGCTAATTTTTATATGGGGCAATTGCATTTTTGTGTAAAAAACATGTGCAATTTGGGCACTATTACTACATTATTACATGAAAATGTGATACATTTATACGGACAAGGGCTAATCAGGCAAAGGATATGACGCGGATCGCACTAATTGAAGACGATAAGCTATTGTTGAAAAGGATGGCGCTGTTTCTCAGTGGCCAGAAGGGAATGCAGTGCGTACTAACAGCAGAATCGCTGGGCCAGTTTTTTGAAACATTACCGGAAAAACCTCAGGTCGACCTCCTTCTTGCCGACATAGAGTTATCCTCCTCCATCAATACGATCGACCATTTGGAAAAAGTGCGCAAGCTGCTGCCCGCGGTGAAGATACTGGTTATCACCGGGCACAGCCACCCGGATTACATCTTGCGGGCACTCCAGAAAGGTGTCAACGGGTTCTACCTGAAGGGTTCAGGCCTTGATAAGCTTGTGGAAGCCATCGAAACGATCTGCTCCGGAGGAGCATACCTCGCCCCTGAAGCGGCTGCTCACATGGTCCCGTTTTTCAACCGGCAGGCCAATAGCCAAAGGCAATCGGAAGATACGGTTGCCAGCTATGCTGCTCCCGGCCCGGCAATTCCCATAAAAGAGGATGCCAAACTCAGCCGCCGGGAAAAAGAAGTTGCCTGGAGACTGATAGAAGGCCAGAGCTATCAGGATATTGCATCCGAATTGTCGGTATCTCTTAACACGGTCAGGCACTATGTTAAGTCGCTTTACAAGAAATTTGGCGTCAGCAACAAGATACAGCTGAGCAGAAAAATGAAACCTTACTTTTGAAAACTGGAAGTCAAGCCACATCGCATAATCGTCGAACTTATTTTTTTCACTGTTACTTACCTCAATTAAAGCGATTGCATGATCCCCGCGCGTACAATGCAACGACTCTTCCTGTGCCTGGCTTTTGTCCTGGCCGCCGGAGTGCTGTGTGCATCAACAGCTGCGAGGGATAGCCTGCTGGAAATGTTGAACAACAGCCCGCCCAGAAGTGTCGAGCGGGCTAAAGCATTATACGCGCTGAGCGTACTGCACCGGGAGAACGCCCCTGACGAAGCGATCCGGTACGGTGAACAACTGATACAGCTTGCCGAAGATATCGGCTCAATGGAATACCGGTATTGGGGGAATATGTCGGCCGGTGTAGGCCAGGCCATTAAAGGGGAGGACCTGGAACAGGCCCTCGGCTTTTTTATCCACGCGCTCGAGATCGCCAGCCAGTCCAGTAGTACCGACTGGAAGCTCAAACAGATCAAGGCACGGATCAACATTACAGGGGTTTACTGGCAACTGAGAGATGCGGAGCTTGCATTGCCTTACGTTTATTCCAATATCCGTGAGCTGAAAGCGCTTGGCGAGCAGCTCACGCTGGCCGACTCCTACCAGTCGCTCGCCCTCATTCACCAGGTGCAGAAGCAATACGACTCGTCGCTGGTGTACCTGCAACAAGCCATAGACATATATGAGGAGCTCGGCGAAACCAAAAAGAGGAATAATGCGCTACTCACCACCGGCAACAGCTACCGGGAAGCAGGTAACCCCCGCAAGTCGCTGGCCACTTTGCAGCGGGCGCTCCGGTTTGCAGCTGCCAGCCAGGATACGGCTCTGATCATCGAGCTGTTTCCGAACATCGCCAGGGCTTATCAGCAATTATCGCAAGCCGGCCAGGCCCTGTTTTTTGCCCGGCAGGGCCTGGAATTGTCCGATCAGAAAGGGCATCTGCCCGATCGCGTAAATGCCCGCCTGGCCTTGTATGAGATCTTTGAAGCCAGAAGGCAGTACGATAGCGCTTTGTTTTATTTCAAGGCCTACTCGGGTTTGAAAGAGCGCGTGCTCAATGAAGAGAAGGCCAAAAAGCTGCAGGAGCTGACCGTCAGCTACCAGACGCAGCAGAAAGCCCGGGAATACGAATTGCTGCGCCAGCAATATGCGGATATCAATTTCCAGAAAACCCTGCTTCTGGCGCTTTCTGCTCTGCTGCTCGGCATGACCATACTGGCCTTTTTCCTCATTCGCCACCTGCGGCGGCAAAAAACGGAACTCGAAGGCCTGAACCAGGAAATACTGAGCGTCAACGCCAGGCTGGTTGCCCTGATGAATGAAAAGAAACACATGGTAAGCCTCATCGCCCATGATATCCGCACACCACTGTCGCTCATCCAACTCAATACCCATGCACTGGCCATGCACCAAACCCTTAGCGATGAAGAACGCCATCAGATCCTGTCGGAGATAGAACTGGCCACCAGAAATATTGACGCGGCCAGCCTGAAGATCATGGAAGTTGAGAATAAATCGATGGAAAAAGGGTATATCCATTTAGAGGCTATCAGCCTCAATCAGGCCCTGATGGATGCCGTCAGGGAGTTCCAGGCCCTTGCCCGCAGCAAATCTATAGGCCTGCATACGGATATGCCGGATAATAAACAGTACATCTCCGCCGATGCCGTGCTGGCCCGCCATATCATCGATAACCTCCTGTCTAATGCCATTAAGTATTCTCCTATCGGAGGCCAGGTAACCATAAAACTGGAAAGAGCGCGAAACAGACAGTACATACGCGTAACCGATGAAGGGCCGGGGCTTTCCGCCGAAGAGCAGGCTCACCTCTTTCAGAAAGGGCAGCCGCTGGGGGCCAGGCCGACTGGCGGAGAGCCCTCAAGGGGAGAAGGGCTCTATCTTTCCAGGCTTTTCGCTCAGGCCATGGGAGGGCAGATCACCGTGGCCAGCGAGATGGGGCATGGGGCAACCTTTACCCTCGAATTTCCTGCTGCCGAATAAAAACAGAGCCGGGCAATCTGATCGATTGCCCGGCTTTCAATACATAAAATATATATGTAATTGTGGATTGGGCTATTGCTGAAACAGCAGGCTTCACCGCACTTAGAGCTTGTTTGGAGGCCACCCTTTGAGCTGCAAAGGCCACTTTTTTGGTGATACTGCGTTGCTTTTTTTGACCGTACCTTTGGGTACGCTCTTCAAAAAGACGCCTTGTCTCACCAAAAAATTGACGCTTTTCGCTATCAAAAGCGGCCTCCAAACAAGCTCTAAGAAATAGATACGGCAAAACAAGCTCTGAGGGCCCTTCAATAAAAGGGCTTGCCCAACCGGCAGCCAAAGGCCGGCTGTTTTGTGCATAATTTGTGGAATAACGGAAGCGGGTTCGCTTCGTAAGGGTTGTAACAGCAGTAATCTTTCACAAAAATAACAATTAATTATATTAAACCAAAGTATAATACATTTTTATTGCGCATTCCTCAGATCCTGTAGCTGAGCCCTATAGCGAAAAAATGCGGCCCGCCGACGGCCAGTTCCGCGTTGATGCCCAGGCCGTCTGTGAGGTAGCCCCTGATGCCGAAGAGGATCAGCTGGGGTGCAACGCTGATGCCGTTGCCCTTAGGGGGCTCGAAATCGGGGTTGCTGGTGCCCACATCGGCCGACCAGTTTGACAGCCCCAGCCGGATGCCGGAATACATATCTACCTGCTCTTGCGCCCCGTAATGGAAAAGCCCTCTTAGCGCCACGTTAAAACGGGAAAGCTGCACATCGAAATCCTCCATATCGTCGCCATAATCGGTATAGGCCAGCTTAAAGCGCTGATAGGAGAGCCCGCCGCCCAGGCTGAACAGCTCGTTGATCGCATAATCGTAGTTGAGTTGTACGGCCGGCGGTGCGCTGGACTTCACATCGGCGTCAATATCGGCCAGGCTGAACAGGGCCCCCACCAGGCTGAATCCGGCGTTGGCGGAGATAACGGACTCACCGGGCTGTGTCTGGGCCGTAGCTACGGTAAAAATACCTGAGAGAAAGACGGCGGAAAGAATGGCCTTTTTCATTTTGCTCATGTTGATTTTTCACTCCAAAACGGCGCAAAACCCAGGCTAAGTTTTACAGCGCTCCCTTTAACACCATTTTAAGGAGCCGGTAAAACAGCTTCTTTGCCGATTTTTTGGCCGCTTTGGCCCTAAATCCTCGAACCGGAAGGCGTGGCGGGGTAATTTATTCGGAAAGCGAGGGCCCAAAGGCATTAAATAAATGTTAATGGCGCCCCAAAACGGTAATCTTTTCAATTTTCAAACATCAAAACAGTAAAAGCATTATTCATCGCAAAACCCAGTTGCCATGAAGATCACGTTCAAAAACAGGCTGGAAGCTATAGACTGGATAGCGAAATACGTAGAAAACGAAGGACAGTTTGAAGTCTTGCGCGAACAACTGCACTTCAACTATATCTACGAAGGGGCATATTTCCTCCTTTTGGGAGAAGAGATGGGGGAAGTCGTTTCCCTTGGCCGGGCCGGGAAACCCCGCTAGAGCTTGTTTCTAACCTCCTCCGGGTTTGCCCAGCACTGCTTTCCCTGCAAAGAGCGGGGCAGCTTTACCCTCCTTAAAGGCGAGGTAATAGTAAGTGCCGGGGCTCAGGCGCTTTTTCAGGGTATAGCTGAAACTAAAACGCTGAAGCTTGCCAAAAGCATAGATATCCTCATCCTCTTCGATCTTTACCAGCTTTAAGGGGCCTTCTTCCACGGCATTGCCTGCTGTGTTGTCATAAACGCGGAGCACAAACCGGGCATCGGCGGGCGCCTCCACGGCACGGAGCAGGCCGGCGATGGAGAGCTCGTAGCGCCCGTCGGGCCGCCGTGTGAAACCTGCATCGGCGCTAATGGCATAAAGGGTATCGGGAGCAGCGCCCAACAGCGCTTCCAGCCTTGGGTTGGAGGCGAAGGCGTCGGCTACCTTCTTTTGTTCCGGTTCCGGCGAGGCTTTTTCTTCTGTAGGCGGGGTTATGTTGGAAATAGTATCTGCCGGCTCTTCCGTCTGGCGGTACAGAGAGTCCTGCTGAGCGGGAGGCGTCACGGCCGGGCTTTCCTGCGGCCCGTTTTGCCGGCTGAGCCACCAGGCCCTGCCGGCGGCGCCCATGATGATGATGGCCACGGCCAGGCCTGTGAGCCACCTTCCGGTATTCCACCTGCGGCCCGGCCTTTCTACCGGGAACTCGGCCGAGGCCTTCCGAAGCTGTTCGCGTAGCCTGGCCTTGCCTGCTTTGGCCAGCTCCTGGTGCAGCTTTCGGTGCAGGGCCAGTTCGAGCTGTAGCTCCTGGCTCACCTGCAGGTCCGCTTCAAAAGCGGCAAGCTCCTCCGGGGCCATCTGTTGCTCCAGGTAGGCTTCAATTCTATCGTATAGCTGCTCTTTTGTCATTGTGAATCCTCTTATTGGCCTATGGCCTTAATTCGCGAAAACGGCTGTCGGCCCTGACCAGGCTCACCAGCTGTTCCTTGCACTGGAATTTGCGCTTTTTGGCGTAGCTGGTACTGCCGTAACCCATCGTTTCTGCAATTTCCTCCATGGAAGTTTTATCGAAAAATAAGCGCATCAGGCGCCGGCAATCGTCACCGAGGCGCTCGAATGCTTCCCAGAAGATGGTATTTTCTTCTTCTTGTTCAATGGCCTGCTCCAGGCCTTCCGAGAGTTTATATTTGTCGGGGCTCTCTAAAGTTACTTCTGTTCTGGATTTTCTTTGGAGGCGGTTGCCCCAGATATTGCGGCAAACTCCGTAGAGGAGGGTATACAAAGAGCTGGTAAGCCTGAATTCCGGGCTTTGGGCTTTTTCGTAGATCACGATCAGGGCCTCCTGAAAGACGTCCTTGGCATCTTCTCCCGTGCCGCCATTATTGGTGATGAGCTTGTTGATGCGCGGCAGGTATTGCATGTATATGTCGCGAATACCTTTTTCATCTCCTTTGGACAGAGCATCCAGATGGTTGTAACTGGTTTGATCCATGCTTGTGCCTATCGTTGGTTAGGCACAAGATAAGGCTTTGCCGCAGGAAAGAAATTATTTATCCTGTTCAATATCGAAACCGGCTTCTTCGACCGCTTCGATGACTTCTTCCACTTCGACGGCTTCACCGGTTACCGTCAATATCTTCTCAGGCCTGTCGATGTCGACCGACCATTCGCTGATCGTGGGTACGTCATTGAGAAAACCGCTTACCGTCCGGATGCAGTTGTTACAGTTGATATTGGTTTTGAATCGCAATGTTTTCATCGTTCTGTTCACTTTCACAGTAGAACGCCGAAGCGATGGGAACGGTTGCTTAACCGTGCCGCCACATCTGATTTTTTTTGGCCTTACCAGATATATGGAATAAGCCGGGCCGTTTTTTCCTGATAAGTTATGTACTGCTGGCCGAATGCTTCCACCAGCGCCTTTTCTTCCAGCCTGATTCGGATGGCGTAGGCCATGCCCATGAAACAACAGCACAATACCAGCCCTATCCAGGATTCCAGCACGATGGCGCCGCCTATCAGGGCCAGCAATGCGCCGAGGTAGCTGGGGTGCCGCACCATGCTATAGGGGCCTTCCTGGACCAGTTGCTGCTCCTGGCTGATCTGCACGGTCGGGGTAAAGGCCGTTCCCAGCACGTTGATCGACCAGGCCCTGAGCCCGATGCCGGCTATCATGGTGAGCAGGCCGCCTATGAAAGCTGGATCGTGGTGCCTTTCCGGGTGCCAGTAGGCCCAGTCGATGACCGGTGCTGCCGCAGAGGCCAGGGAAAGCAGCAGGATAAGGAACACGCTGTTGCGGTCGCGTTGTTGCTCCTCGCGGGCTTCCTCTAAATGCAGGGTGGGTTGTGTAAGAAAAATAGCTGTCGCACCGGCCATTAATAACAATGCTTTGTAGTGGAGAAGAAGGGCGGGGGCTCCCATTAAAGGCGCCACATATCCCAGGGCGACGAAAAGCAGTGTATTGGTTATTTTCTTCACGGTTTCGTATGTTTTTATGTCTTTGCTGAGTCAGATAAAAAAAGTTTAGGCTGCCATGGCCGCCGGCGTCGGCGCAAAAACCTGGCTGTTGTCGGGGAACAGGAAGATGGCGCCCAGTTGGCTGGCAGCTTTGCCCATGCTTTCGATCCTGTTGGCCCGGCGCGGAGCAAGCTTGCCGTTTTCGAGGGCCAGGACGCTGGCCTTGAGGCCGAGATAGTCATTCTCTTCCCCGTTTACGATCTCCTGGAAGCCGTACTGGCCGTAAAAGGGGGCATGCCTGGGGTGGACGGCCAGGAAGGCGAAATCGTAGTGGTAGCGGAAGAATGCTTTGGCCGTGGCCGCCTCGAAGGCGAACCGGGCGTAACCGGAAGAACGGGTATCGGGAGAAAAAACGAAGCGGCTGCCTTCGACCAGGCGGGCGCCCTGTTGCTTCAGGCCGTCCAGAAGCCCGGCCAGCTCGCCGGCTTTTGGGCAGTTCGCCATAAAAGGCAATGGGGCATCCTCTGAAGGGCCGGCAGGAATGTTCAGCGTGCTATAACGGGCCGCCAGGCTACTGACCATTGGCGCCATCGAACTGGGTTCCGTTTGCACCAGGCGGGCATAACCCACGGGGTGGCTGCCGTAGCTCCCTTGCTGAAAGAGCCCCAAATGCAAGGAATGCCAGTCGTAGGTGTCGAATTCCAGCCCGGCTTCGTTTTGCCTGACCAGGCTGGCACAGGCGCTGTTTACATATCCCTGATACCTAAGCCTGAACAGTGCTTCCAGTTCGCGAATGTCTTTTGCTTCCCGAAACACCAGGTGAGTGGATTGGATACTCATAGTCATGAAAATTTATCATCGTGAAATAGGAAATCCTCTTTTCAGCGCATGCGCTGAAAACTCATGACTTGCCACCACCGTGAATTGTAGTGTTTGTTTAAGAAGCGTTATTGGGCTGATACAGCAATGTATAATGCAATAAAAAGGCCAGCCCTACCCGTAGTGTTGTTCTTTTTTGAGGCTTAGTGTTATCTCAGGAATGTTTGTTTGCGAAGTAACGGAGCTTTCCATCATCATTATTTGGCTCCGTTTTTTACGGTTTCTCAAAACACCTGCAAAGTTTAAGATTTTATCTTTTTAAATTAATACAAAATACCCCACAAAGCCAATAAAAGGAAAAATTATCGTCCTTCCTTTAAGAAGGGCACAATAGCGGTGATCTTTCCTTCCATATTAAGGGCTCAGGTTAATTGCAGCAGAGTCCGGGGGCTACTCTGTGTTTTATCAGGGGCTGTCTAAAGATGCTTCGGAGGCAAGGCCCTGATAAGAATGCCGCTGCCTGCGCTCGTTAAGGATGCCCCTTATCCAGTTGGGGATGACGACGACGCCTGCCAGCAGATAGGCGTAATAGGCCATTAACCGCCAGATGGTGGAAATGACCGTGGCGATGGTGGGGTTGGTAACGTAGTCGCTTAGAAAACCTCCGAAAAGGATCTCTACGAAACCAGCGCCCCCTGGGGTAGGGCTGAACGCTATGATCACGAACATGGTTTCCAGGCGGGCGTACAGTTCAAACTGGGGCCAGAAGGCCAGCGGCACCGTTTTTACAAAACCGATGATCAGGCTGTTCAGCAGCAGGAACCGGCACGACCAGGCCGCCGCCGTCGCCAGGAAGGCCCCGAGGTGGAAGGCCAGCGACTGCTGTTTCAGGTGCTGTGAGGCCGTGATCATATCATTGCCCAATGCTACGGCCTTGCGCCGGTACCGCCGCAGGAAAGGGATACGCGTAACCCCCACCAGCACCCGCTTCATCTGCCCAGGGCTGACGAACAGGCCGTAGTAAAATACGCTCGCATAGGCCGCCATCAGCGTATACGCAAAGAGGAAGTAGTACCCCCATGCTCCTATGTCGCCGAAATTATTGACGTTGGGGCGGATCATATTGGTGCCGAAAAACAGGAATAATATGGGCAGGCTGCCGATGAAAAAGGCGCTGTCCAGCACGATCGTATACAGGACGATGGTGGCCGTACGGGCCGTCGACAGGCGCTCCTGGGCCAGCACGAAAAAGGCCACCGCTGAGCCGCCCACGCTGGTCGGCGAAACGGCCGAGCTGAATTCCCAGATGAAGATCAGTTCGATGCATTTGCGCCAGCTGAACGCTCCTTCGGAGAGGATGCGCAGGCGGGTGGCATAGGCCAGATGCCGGACGATGAGGATGGCCAAACTGGCGCCTATCCAGAAAAAGGTAAACGCCGTCCAGTTGATCAGCGCGAACTCTTCGGGGTCGAACTGCCGCCACAACAGGTAGGCTACGGCAACGATCCCGATCAGCACGGGCAGGATGATCCGCGAAACCCTTATGGATTTGAGCGCCTCGTGGTGTTCTTCATCAAAATGATCCAGGGTGTCGGTCTTCACAAAACAGTTTTTTCAGTATGGAATGTGGCTTTTGTACCTCACCGAATGAACGCCGGCGACAAGCGGGAACGATGCCGGATGTCTGCTTATTTGAAACACCCCGCAATTTCCGGAGTTTGCTACCCACCTGTATATTCATTCAAAGTTGCGGAAAAGTGGCTAATTTTGGCGAGCTTTTTTAATCCGATTGCTCTGAGCTGCCCGCTGTTGGGCCGAACTGCTCAGGAAATGACATTCACCTTGGAAGAAGAACACATCAAACGCTGGCGGCTGATACTGGGGCGGCAGGCCGACCCCCTGGGCGCGGTACCCCTGGCCGGCCAGGCCCAGGGCATGGACAAGGTGCTGGAAGCCCTCTACGATGCCGGCCGCAAGGGCGGCCTGGGCAGCTCTTCACCCAATGTGAACCGATGGCTCGGCGATATTCGCCGTTACTTTCCCACTCCTGTCGTACAACTCCTGCAACGCGACGCCCTCCACCGCCTCCACCTCGAACGCATGCTCCTGGAGCCCGAGCTGCTGGAAGCCATCGAACCGGACGTCGAGCTGGTAGGTATCATCCTCTCGCTGAACAAGGCTATGCCCGACGAGACCCGGGAGACCGCCCGCCAGGTGGTTCGAAAGATCGCCGATCAACTGGAAAAACGCCTGGAGAACCCCATGCGCCAGGCCATCCGCGGCAGCCTCGACCGCTCGGTGCGCAACCGCCGCCCCCGCTTTAACGAGCTCAACTGGCACGCTACCATCCGCGCCAACCTGCGGCATTACCAGAAAGAGTGGAAGGCCATCATTCCCGAAAAACTGATCGGCTACGGCCGGAAACAGGCCCAGCTAAAGGACGTCATCCTGCTCGTCGACCAAAGCGGCTCGATGGCCGCCTCCGTCGTGTATGCAGGTATTCTGGGGTGCATTATGGCTTCGCTGCGCGCGCTGCGCACTACGCTCATCGCTTTCGATACCAGCGTAGTGGACCTGAGCGAATACTTGCACGACCCTGTCGGGCTGCTGTTTGCCACTCAGCTTGGCGGCGGTACCGATATCGGCAAAGCGCTGGCTTACGCCCAGCCCCTCATCCGGCGGCCCAACGACACCATCGTCGTGCTGATCAGCGACCTGTATGAAGGAGGACGCGAAGCAGATATGCTGAAAAGGATAAAAGAGATCAACGATTCGGGCGCTACACTCGCCGTGCTGCTGGCCCTCAACGATAAGGGCGCGCCTTCTTTCGATAAAAATATGGCCGGGAAACTCGCCGAACTGGGTGTGCCGGCTTTCGCCTGTACGCCCGATCAGTTTCCCGGCCTGATGGCGGCTGCCATCAAAAAAGAGCAGCTCAGCCATTGGATGGCCCGCGAAGGCATCACGGCCAAGTATTGAGTTTTACGCTACCAGGTGATCCACAATATCGCTTTCCTCTTCTTCCATCAGGCGCGTCACATCGGCAAATGCGGCATACTGCGAACAGAGCATGATGGGATAGGTGGCGAGTATACCCACGATCAGCAGGATGACTCCGGCGGAGGCCAGCAGGCCGATAACGATGGTATACAGGAAGATGATGAACCATTGTTTCGTGATCATTTTGCGGCTCATTTCCAGCGCGTCCCAAACCTTCATCCGGTAGAAGGCGATGAACATGGATGCCCAGCCATAGGCAACCCCCAGGTAAATGGCGGGAACGACAAAAATGAGGGACCAGAATGGGAAGTTAGGCGGGTCGCCGGCGCTGAGGGGGTCGGTGCTGGCTTCGATGATCCACATAAAAAAGCCCGAAGTGCCCCAGGCGATGAACATGGGGATAAGGCTGGCAATAATGATGAGCGACATGATAAGGGTAGCGCCTGCCAGCGGGCCGACGAATTCGAATCCCTTGAAAAAATCGCCGAATTCCGTGCTTTCGCCCTTGTTCAGCTTATGCGCCACCAGATAGGCGCCGACCAGTAGGGGCGGCGAGAGGAAAAAACTGCCGGCAATGGGCCCCACGATAGGGATGAAATTGGCCACCATCACGATCAGGCCTGCTACCAGGCCATACCCGATAAAACTACCGGCATTCTTCTGGAAAAGCTCGAGGCCTTTGCTGATGTAGTCTCCGAAGCGGAAGGTATATCCGTAATCCAGCACTTCCTGGAGCTTCCTCTGTTGGTTCTCGTTCATAAGATCAGCGTTTTGAGGTTTTTGTTAATCGCTTAAAAATAATACTTTATCCCGCGAGCTTCAAAAATGTTTCCAGGGAATCCTCAAAAAATAATTTGCCGGTCTCGGTGATCAGACGAAGGCCGAAAGCTGCTGGAACGGCTGGAGGGCAAGCCTGATCACCGAAATGTAAAGCAGCAAATTACTTTTGAACACTACTGGAATAGTAGCTTTTTTCGGCCGGGGAGGGGAAATGAAAACCATTATATTCCCTATCTTTAAACCATTCCATACTCCTAAAATCACTACCGCCATGAAAAACGCGCCGTACGACCCCACAGAAGCTGTATGTGTGTGTAGTTTCCCCGCCTTTACCCGGGCAAGGAAAGTTGTACATTCCATCCTTTTTCCGGCCATGATCGTATTTTGTGCCGGCCCGGCCTCATTCGGGCAATCTAGCTGCTATTTGAAGGAACCTCGTATCTACGGCCCCTACCCGGAGCATAGCGAGGCCCGATACATTAAGGCCTACATCAATTTCGTCAACCCTCCTGGCGCCCCTTGGATCAGCCAGGCGGTGGCAAATGCCAGCGCCGGTAAAACCATGGAGGTACTGAACGCCGCTTTCAACCCTCATGGCATCCATTTTGTCGGTGGGTTTTCGTGGTGCCGGTATGACACGGCCAACGTATTTCAGTCTGGCCAGAGCGTAGAGGATATCCGTCTGGAGGGAGATTCGGACAAAGTGCATTTGGATGGCATTGACGTTTATGTCCTTGGCAACACCGGCGCTGCTTTCGGGTGGGCCTATGGCGCGCCCAGCCTTTACATTCACACGGTTGGGATAGAGGAAGGCGCCTGGGCCAATGAATCAGCGGTTGTCGTTCATGAAATGGGGCACGCCCTGGGTTTACTCCACCTGGACGAAAGCTTTTGTGACAGCACGGTTCCCTGCCCGGGACAGGAAGCCTCGTGCAATTGTACTGGCGACTATGTTTGTGATACGCAACCTATTGCCAATGCTTCCATCGACGCCGGAACGGCTTGCTCACACCCCAGCCTTCCGGAAAGTATTGTCCGCAACTTCATGAGTTATACCAACCCCCGGAGCTGCCGCGGCCGCTTCACTACAGAACAAGCCCGGCGGATGCACGCTTATCTGGCCAGCCATCCATTGCTGGCGCCTGTCCAGATAGCGGCGCCCATTACCATACCAGGGGCTGCGCCCTCCTCCATTAATGGCGATATTGTGGTTCTATCCGGTGAATACACTATTGCCAGCCCGTTGGAAATGCTGCCTGGCGCGTCCATTACGGTAAAGCAGGGGGCGGTGCTTAGAGTGAAATCTACAGTAACCGGAGCCTGTGGGCAGATGTGGGCAGGAATAGTAGTGGAAGGTTCCGCTCAGTCTGCGCCAAATTCGGGTTACCAGGGGAAAGTAATTATCAGCGGCGACGGCCTGGTGGAAAATGCGGCCTGTGGCGTCCTGCTTGAAGGGGAAGACGGCTCCGGCGGAGGTATCGTCGAGGTACTTGGGGGGGAATTGCGCAATAACCGCATTGGCATCCGCTTTGCAAGCTACGGCTTTATGAATGCCAGCAGGGTGTTATTTGGCAGCTTTACCATTGACGACGATTATCTCGGCGGCGCAGCGCCTGCTTTCATTGAAATGAATAGCATAAAGGGCCTGCAAATCCGGTATAGCTCCTTCTCCGACAACCGCGCAAGTTGCCCCAGCCCGGAAGCGTTGGCCATTGGCGTTGTTGCGGCCAACTCTGGTTTCTGGTGCACCAACAGCGCCTTCGAACGGCTGTCTGCCGGAATCTACGCCAGCCAGTTCAGCGTTGATAATGGCGTTATGATGGTATACCGGAATACCTTCGCCGGCTGCCTTGTTGGGTTGCGCACCTCATCCAGCAGCAGTTTTTTGGTACAGAAAAACAGCTTCCTGTTGAACAAACCTTCAGGCTGTACATTGAGTGGCGGTAAAATCGTCGGAGCGCAGATTGTCGGCAAATCTCCTGGGTTTACCTTTTCCCAAAACACTTTTTCACAGGACACCTTCCTGCTGGAATATGCCGCCATCGGCTCCGAATGTATCGGCACCGGCGAAGGCATGGGCAACGCCATTCGGGACAATACCTATGAGAACATCCTGGTGGGCAACCGCGCTTCGGGGGATAACGGCTATGCCGAAGACGGCCTGCTCTACCTCTGCAATAAGCACCTGCTCACGGTAACATTAGAAGAGTTCGCTCAGGGAAATGAGCCTAAAGATTATGAAGTTTCATTAGGTGGAACTATCAGGAAAATCCAAGGCCAATTAAACGACCCCTTTGCTCCTGTTTTGCCTACCGGCAATGAATTCTCCGCAACCGGCTACACTTTTTACAACGATACGCTGAACCCGGTAATTGAATATTATTATGACGGTGATTCTGCTGCCCAGGATCCATTCCAGTTTTTTGCTCTTGACCCGGTTGGGATCCTTCCATTTGCAGCAAACGGATATTCGGATTACTGTAGCAGTGGTTTTCCATGCACTCCCCCTTGTTCAGAAACAGCCATACAGCAGGTAAAAACCGATTTTTTTCAGCACAGGCAGGAGCGAAAAGCAACGCAGGGCGCCCTTGCCCTGATAACCGGCGAATCCGAGCGGGAAAAGGCATTGGACACCATCTACCGGCTTCGCTTAATCATGAACCGCGAAGCCAGCCTGGTTTTGCAGCACTACGCACTGGATACGGTAGCGGTCAAAACCGACTCTATCCTTCGTTGGCTGGAATTGTCCGAAACCTTCTCTGCCGACTACTACCGGGCACGGCATTACTTCTTCAGCGGGCAACTGGCCCATTTCGACAACCTCTGGCCCGGGCTGGCCAGCCATTACGAACTCACCGAAGCCGGGCAAGCCGAATATGACAGCCTGGATATCCTCTTCACACTGCTTCGCCCCCACCTGGAACAGTGGGCCGCCCAGGCGGGCGCTTTGCCGGACAGCATCCTCAGCGCTTTAACGCCCTGGACAAGCCGGTGCTGGGAGCCGGGCTTCCTGGCCGCCAGCCTGCTCCGGCGCAATGGCTTGGTGGTGGAGCCGCACTGCGAAGGCGGTGCAGGGCAACAGTTGAGGCGCCAGCGCCCTGCAGCCCAAAAGCTGCCTGCTTCTAAAAGACAGGAACCCGGAGATATCCGCCTGTACCCCAACCCGGCCCGGAGCGAGTTATTCCTCGAAGTCCCAGGCCCAGCCGGCCCGGTGGAAATCCGTTTGTTCAACCTGCAGGGCGCCCTCCTCAAACAATGGCGGCTGGAAGGAAGCTCCCCATATATTATTCCCATCAGCCGGCAGGGCTTTCCATCCGGCCTTTACGTGGTGGAAGTCCGCTCTTGCCAGGGCAAGGTTTTCCGACAAAAAATTTTCCTTGCTCCTTAACGCCCCTGATGCCTTGTTCAAAAAGGTTGGAGTTTCTTTGCTAATCTTCAAATTGTATTGCTATGCCGGTTCAAAAAATAGTGCTTTTCCTGTTTGTTTCTTTTTTCACCTCCTTTTCCATAAAAGGGCAAAATGGGTTTAATATCGCTGTGGAACTGGGGTTAATAGACCATCATTTCCGTGATTTCATTGTCGACAATGATACATTAGTTGGGTTGGGGCTTGCAGATGTATATAATACGGAGTACTGGCAGCAAAGCCTGCTTGTGGCAAAGTTTGACTCCTCGGGCAACCTGCTTACTTATAATGTGGTAGTGGATTCTTTGGGAGATTTCTATTCCATTGACCGCAGCTGGGGCAAGATCGCGAAGGTTTCTGACGGCGGCTATGCCCTCACCGCCGCTCTTTTGTTCCGTGAAGGAGCGGTTCTGGTCAAACTGAACCGGGAGCTTGAGGTGGAATTCGTGCGGGAATACCCCGATACCGTCAATATCAGCCATTTCAATTACAAAGCTCCCATTGAAATCTCCGACGGCTACCTTTTGTATGGCTCTATTCAGCGGCCTAACCAATGGGATGACCCATTTATTCGCCGGGTGGATAAACAAGGCCATACTTTGTGGCTTAAATATTTTGGAAACTATACTATCCCTGATTTCTTTAATGATGCAAAGCTGAGAAATGATTCTACGCTTGTTTTGGCCAGCACACAAGGGTTAACTGGGGAAGAAGGAAGGTCTGCAATCACTGTGGTTAACCTGGATGGCGAAATAATCCGGCATTGGGAATCACCGCCAAACCCCGCAACAGGATTCTATAGAAAAATAATCCCCATGGAAGACGGAGGTTTTATTACTTATGGGATATACACGGTGGATTATATTTTTAGCACCTATATCGTCCAGCCCACCGTAGCGCGGCTGGATTCCAACTTTCAGATACTGTGGGTGTTGCACTTCGGCCCCATCAAAAGTATCAATGCTCTGATCGAGCTACGTGACATCGAACCCACTGCCGACGGCAACTTCATTGGCGCGGGGGAAATAACCGTAAAAGAAGGGGATGCGCCCAGCCGGCGGGTAGGCTGGCTGTTCAAGTTCACTCCGCAGGGCGACAGCCTGTGGTCGCGCTACATCGACCCGCCTTTCTTCCCCCTGGGCCAGAACACCAGCGGCTGGTTTGGCGGCGTGGGCGAGCTGTCCAGCGGCAGCCTCGTGGCCGGGGGCAGTGCCAATCTGGGCATTTACCTCTACCCCTGGCTGGTCAAAACCGATGCCAACGGCTGCATCGAGGCGCCGTGCGAGCCGGTGAATGCGGCGGCGGGGCCCGCTCTGTCCGATACGGAGCCGCTGTTATTCCCCAACCCGGCCAGCGGGCGCTTTTACCTGTCGTGGCCGGGCCGCCCGCCCGGGGAGGCGCGCTGTACCCTGCTGGATGCGCAGGGGCGCGTGGCATGGCGCGGGCTGCGCCACACGGAGGCGCTTATGGAATTTGAGGCCGGGGGGCTGCCGGCGGGCCTGTATTTTCTGGAAGTGGTGGCGGACGGGCGAAGGTGGACAGGGAAAGTCAGTGTTCAGTAGGGCCATAAGCAGTGAGTCAGTAGTGTCGGCCGCTTACATTTCCTAATCCGCAACGACCACCGCTCCCGTCCACTGCACCGCCCCGGCAGTGGCCCGGCACCAGTACAGCCCTTCCGGCAATTGCCCTGTATCCAGCAATACCTGCTGCCGCCCGCTGCCGAGCTGCCCGAGTGTCTCATAAAGAACGAGCCGCCCCAACGCATCGAAAAGCGCTACGGTAACAACAGTCGGCGCCGGCAGGCCCATAATCAGGGCACAACGTTCCCGACAGGGGTTAGCAGCCAGGCTGAAGCTGGCCTGCATGCGGCTTCCGGGTTCGCGGGAAGGCACCGCGCCCTGGTTTTCGAACAGGACCAGCACATCCATACCTTCGTCAGAGCCGGTAATGTCGATATCGCCGTCGTTATCGCGGTCGTGCAGGATGGCGCAGGAGGCTTTCTGGTTGGCTGAATAAACTGTCGACTCGTTGATCGCCTGGCCGAATAAATCCTGGAAGATGCGCTGTATCTTTTGGTACGACAAGCAGCCGCGCACACTGAGCAAGGTGGTGAAGGCTTTGACGCCGCTTCCATATTGCACTGGCGCATTCACGCCTTGTGGGAATATGCCACTGCTCTGTCGCTGGCAGCAAGGGCACTTGCAAACCAAACGCTGATACTCGGTTACTTGCAGCTTGGGTTCGGGCAGGTTAAAAACCTGGCGGCGCTCCACTATCCGGCCCTCGATACCTTCCAGCACCTGCCCGCAGGAGCAAACCGTTGGCCGGCAGGGGACTGTCTCTTCCGGGTTGGCAACCATTTTCAGGGTATCCCCTTTATGCCCTTTCTTGCCACCCTTGGGCCCACCCCGTTTGCGTGGAATAGCCGGCTGCTTTCTTGGCCCATCTGACGAAGGAGGCAAATGGCTGTTTTGGCTATTGGCTTTAAGGCGAGCGCGAAGCTGTTCATTCTCCGCTTCCAGGCTTTGAATCCTGGCGGCCATTTGCCGGTTTCCTGCTTCCAGGTTGAGCATTTTAGCCCCCAATTGCCGGTTCTCCGCTTCAAGGGTTTCGATGCGGACGATCAGCCTAAAGGCCAACTCTCTTAAGGATTCTATGTCAGATGGTATACTCAGGCTCAAACGGATTTTAGGAATGAAATATACGAGGTTTTCAAATTATTTCCAGGCAAGCCGTGCAGATAAGACGGCAGCTTGCTTTGGCTCTGAACTAAAGCCTATGGCTTGTGCCATAGCAGATTAATAGGCCGCTACGCGGCTCATTCAGCCTGCGGCGATAGAATCGCCGCAGGGCGACCTAAATAGTTACTTTTGAACACTACTGGAATAGTAGCTTTTTTCGGCCGGGGAGGGGAAATGAAAACCATTATATTCCCTATCTTTAAACCATTCCATACTCCTAAAATCACTACCGCCATGAAAAACGCGCCGTACGACCCCACAGAAGCTGTATGTGTGTGTAGTTTCCCCGCCTTTACCCGGGCAAGGAAAGTTGTACATTCCATCCTTTTTCCGGCCATGATCGTATTTTGTGCCGGCCCGGCCTCATTCGGGCAATCTAGCTGCTATTTGAAGGAACCTCGTATCTACGGCCCCTACCCGGAGCATAGCGAGGCCCGATACATTAAGGCCTACATCAATTTCGTCAACCCTCCTGGCGCCCCTTGGATCAGCCAGGCGGTGGCAAATGCCAGCGCCGGTAAAACCATGGAGGTACTGAACGCCGCTTTCAACCCTCATGGCATCCATTTTGTCGGTGGGTTTTCGTGGTGCCGGTATGACACGGCCAACGTATTTCAGTCTGGCCAGAGCGTAGAGGATATCCGTCTGGAGGGAGATTCGGACAAAGTGCATTTGGATGGCATTGACGTTTATGTCCTTGGCAACACCGGCGCTGCTTTCGGGTGGGCCTATGGCGCGCCCAGCCTTTACATTCACACGGTTGGGATAGAGGAAGGCGCCTGGGCCAATGAATCAGCGGTTGTCGTTCATGAAATGGGGCACGCCCTGGGTTTACTCCACCTGGACGAAAGCTTTTGTGACAGCACGGTTCCCTGCCCGGGACAGGAAGCCTCGTGCAATTGTACTGGCGACTATGTTTGTGATACGCAACCTATTGCCAATGCTTCCATCGACGCCGGAACGGCTTGCTCACACCCCAGCCTTCCGGAAAGTATTGTCCGCAACTTCATGAGTTATACCAACCCCCGGAGCTGCCGCGGCCGCTTCACTACAGAACAAGCCCGGCGGATGCACGCTTATCTGGCCAGCCATCCATTGCTGGCGCCTGTCCAGATAGCGGCGCCCATTACCATACCAGGGGCTGCGCCCTCCTCCATTAATGGCGATATTGTGGTTCTATCCGGTGAATACACTATTGCCAGCCCGTTGGAAATGCTGCCTGGCGCGTCCATTACGGTAAAGCAGGGGGCGGTGCTTAGAGTGAAATCTACAGTAACCGGAGCCTGTGGGCAGATGTGGGCAGGAATAGTAGTGGAAGGTTCCGCTCAGTCTGCGCCAAATTCGGGTTACCAGGGGAAAGTAATTATCAGCGGCGACGGCCTGGTGGAAAATGCGGCCTGTGGCGTCCTGCTTGAAGGGGAAGACGGCTCCGGCGGAGGTATCGTCGAGGTACTTGGGGGGGAATTGCGCAATAACCGCATTGGCATCCGCTTTGCAAGCTACGGCTTTATGAATGCCAGCAGGGTGTTATTTGGCAGCTTTACCATTGACGACGATTATCTCGGCGGCGCAGCGCCTGCTTTCATTGAAATGAATAGCATAAAGGGCCTGCAAATCCGGTATAGCTCCTTCTCCGACAACCGCGCAAGTTGCCCCAGCCCGGAAGCGTTGGCCATTGGCGTTGTTGCGGCCAACTCTGGTTTCTGGTGCACCAACAGCGCCTTCGAACGGCTGTCTGCCGGAATCTACGCCAGCCAGTTCAGCGTTGATAATGGCGTTATGATGGTATACCGGAATACCTTCGCCGGCTGCCTTGTTGGGTTGCGCACCTCATCCAGCAGCAGTTTTTTGGTACAGAAAAACAGCTTCCTGTTGAACAAACCTTCAGGCTGTACATTGAGTGGCGGTAAAATCGTCGGAGCGCAGATTGTCGGCAAATCTCCTGGGTTTACCTTTTCCCAAAACACTTTTTCACAGGACACCTTCCTGCTGGAATATGCCGCCATCGGCTCCGAATGTATCGGCACCGGCGAAGGCATGGGCAACGCCATTCGGGACAATACCTATGAGAACATCCTGGTGGGCAACCGCGCTTCGGGGGATAACGGCTATGCCGAAGACGGCCTGCTCTACCTCTGCAATAAGCACCTGCTCACGGTAACATTAGAAGAGTTCGCTCAGGGAAATGAGCCTAAAGATTATGAAGTTTCATTAGGTGGAACTATCAGGAAAATCCAAGGCCAATTAAACGACCCCTTTGCTCCTGTTTTGCCTACCGGCAATGAATTCTCCGCAACCGGCTACACTTTTTACAACGATACGCTGAACCCGGTAATTGAATATTATTATGACGGTGATTCTGCTGCCCAGGATCCATTCCAGTTTTTTGCTCTTGACCCGGTTGGGATCCTTCCATTTGCAGCAAACGGATATTCGGATTACTGTAGCAGTGGTTTTCCATGCACTCCCCCTTGTTCAGAAACAGCCATACAGCAGGTAAAAACCGATTTTTTTCAGCACAGGCAGGAGCGAAAAGCAACGCAGGGCGCCCTTGCCCTGATAACCGGCGAATCCGAGCGGGAAAAGGCATTGGACACCATCTACCGGCTTCGCTTAATCATGAACCGCGAAGCCAGCCTGGTTTTGCAGCACTACGCACTGGATACGGTAGCGGTCAAAACCGACTCTATCCTTCGTTGGCTGGAATTGTCCGAAACCTTCTCTGCCGACTACTACCGGGCACGGCATTACTTCTTCAGCGGGCAACTGGCCCATTTCGACAACCTCTGGCCCGGGCTGGACAGCCATTACGAACTCACCGAAGCCGGGCAAGCCGAATACGATAGCCTGGATATCCTCTTCACACTGCTTCGCCCCCACCTGGAACAGTGGGCCGCCCAGGCGGGCGCTTTGCCGGACAGCATCCTCAGCGCTTTAACGCCCTGGACAAGCCGGTGCTGGGAGCCGGGCTTCCTGGCCGCCAGCCTGCTCCGGCGCAATGGCTTGGTGGTGGAGCCGCACTGCGAAGGCGGTGCAGGGCAACAGTTGAGGCGCCAGCGCCCTGCAGCCCAAAAGCTGCCTGCTTCTAAAAAACAGGAACCCGGAGATATCCGCCTGTACCCCAACCCGGCCCGGAGCGAATTATTCCTCGAAGTCCCAGGCCCAGCCGGCCCGGCGGAAATCCGCTTGTTCAACCTGCAGGGCGCTCTCCTCAAACAATGGCGGTTGGAAGGAAGCTCCCCTTATGCCGTTTCCCTCAACCAGCAGAATTTACCATCCGGCCTATATCTGGTGGAAGTGCGTACTTGCCAGGGCAAAACCTTCCGGCAAAAATTAATGCTTATTCATTGATTCCCAATTACCATTGGCCGGGGATTGAATGGCGCCACTATTCAATCCTTCTAAATATTCCCTTATGCGTATTGCTAGTGTACTTTTTTTTACGTTTTTAACCCCTTTTGCGGCATTCTGCCAGGCAGGTTTCAATATTGCTGCTGATTTAGGGCTGGTTAACAATAACTTCAAGGACCTCATTGTCCACAACGATACCATTGTCGGCCTGGGGTTGGCTCGAGCCGACACCATTGACTGGCAACAAGGCCTGCTGGTGGCCATGTTTGACTCCTCGGGCAACCTGCTTGCCTATAATGTTATAGTGGATTCTTTGGGAGACTACTATTCCATTGACCGCAGCTGGGGCAAGATCGCGAAGGTTTCTGACGGCGGCTACGCCCTCACCTCCGCCCCTCTGGTTCGCGACGGAGCGGTTCTGGTCAAACTAAACCGGGAGCTTGAGGTGGAATTCGTGCGGGAATACCCCGATACCGTCAATATCAGCCATTTCAATTACAAAGCTCCCATTGAAATCTCCGACGGCTACCTTTTGTATGGCTCTATTCAGCGGCCCAGTTATAAAGAGGATCCCTTCATCCGCCGGGTGGATAAACAGGGTAACACTTTGTGGCTCAAATATTTCGGGGACTATAATTTAACGGATGTTTTTAATGATGCTCATCTGAGGGATGACTCCACTATCGTCCTTTCCGGGGGGAAAAGCCTCGACGCTCAGACTGGAATCTCAATAATTACTATTGTAAACCTGGAAGGAGATGTTGTAGATTCCTGGGAATCAGTTCCAAACCCTGAAATAGGCTTTTTGAGAAAAACATTACTCCTGGATGACGGAGGATACCTCACCTATGGATTATACCCCGCAGATTACATCTTCAGCACCTTGATCGTCCAGCCCACGGTAGCGCGGCTGGATTCCAACTTTCAGGTACTGTGGGTGTTGCACTTCGGCCCCATCAAAAGTATCAATGCTCTGATCGAGCTACGTGACATCGAACCCACTGCCGACGGCAACTTCATTGGCGCGGGGGAAATAACCGTAAAAGAAGGGGATGCGCCCAGCCGGCGGGTAGGCTGGCTGTTCAAGTTCACTCCGCAGGGCGACAGCCTGTGGTCGCGCTACATCGACCCGCCTTTCTTCCCCCTGGGCCAGAACACCAGCGGCTGGTTTGGCGGCGTGGGCGAGCTGTCCAGCGGCAGCCTCGTGGCCGGGGGCTTCGCCAACCAGGGCATTTATTTCTACCCCTGGCTGGTCAAAACCGATGCCAACGGCTGCATCGAGGCGCCGTGCGAGCCGGTGAATGCGGCGGCGGGGCCCGCTCTGTCCGATACGGAGCCGCTGTTATTCCCCAACCCGGCCAGCGGGCGTTTTTACCTGTCGTGGCCGGGCCGCCCGCCCGGTGAGGCGCGCTGTACCCTGCTGGACGCGCAGGGGCGCGTGGCATGGCGCGGGCTGCGCCACACGGAGGCGCTTATGGAATTTGAGGCCGGGGGGCTGCCGGCGGGCTTGTATTTTCTGGAAGTGGTGGCGGACGGGCGAAGGTGGACAGGGAAAGTCAGTGTTCAGTAGGGCCATAAGCAGTGAGTCAGTAGTGTCGGCCGCTTACATTTCCTAATCCGCAACGACCACCGCTCCCGTCCACTGCACCGCCCCGGCAGTGGCCCGGCACCAGTACAGCCCTTCCGGCAATTGCCCTGTATCCAGCAATACCTGCTGCCGCCCGCTGCCGAGCTGCCCGAGTGTCTCATAAAGAACGAG
This sequence comes from Lewinellaceae bacterium, assembly GCA_020636255.1. Classification (GTDB taxonomy): domain Bacteria; phylum Bacteroidota; class Bacteroidia; order Chitinophagales; family Saprospiraceae; genus JACJYE01. Next base: position 148,107 of record JACJYE010000001.1, on the reverse strand, counting down.
CCGCCCCAACGCATCGAAAAGCGCTACGGTAACAACAGTCGGCGCCGGCAGGCCCATAATCAGGGCACAACGTTCCCGACAGGGGTTAGCAGCCAGGCTGAAGCTGGCCTGCATGCGGCTTCCGGGTTCGCGGGAAGGCACCGCGCCCTGGTTTTCGAACAGGACCAGCACATCCATACCTTCGTCAGAGCCGGTAATGTCGATATCGCCGTCGTTATCGCGGTCGTGCAGGATGGCGCAGGAGGCTTTGTCGGGCGCCGGCAGGGTGGAGGCCAGGGTGAACTGGCCGAAACCATCGTTCTCGAACACGGTAAACGTAGGGCCTGAGTAGTTGCTCGTCACGATATCGAGGTCGCCGTCGCCGTCCAGGTCGCCCAGGTCGATGGCCAGGGGGAACAGCAGGGCGCTGTTCGTATAGTGCACAGGCGCGGAAAGCTGGCCGTTGCCATCGCCAAAAGCTATGGCCATACGGTTGCCGTTGGAATTGGCGGAGGCCACATCGGCGAAGCCGTCGCCGTTGAGGTCGGCAGCGGCGATCATCCAGGGCCTGCCGTTGACGGCTATCGCGTCGGAAAAGGTAAAGCCGCCCTGCCCGTCGCCCAGCAACAGCGATAGTTCCTGGCTGTTGTACGAGCCGATGAATACGTCGGGCAGGCCGTCGTTGTTGGCGTCGGCCACAGCGCAGGCGGTCTCGCCGTCGCCAGCGGTATTCATGTCCTGCACCAGGAAGCTGCCGTCGCCGTAATTGGACAGCAGGGTGATGTTGTCGCTGATCCGGTTGGTGATGAAAATATCGTCATAACCGTCGCTGTTGCAATCCAGTACGGAAAGCCCGCGGGCGCCGGCGCCGGTATTGTACACGTCGATATGTGGGAAGCCGCCCTGCCCATCGCCAAAGAGAATGCGCACCTCATTCGAATGCGCAGTGCTGACCGCCAGGTCTATCTCGCCGTCGCCGTTGAAGTCGGCGCCTTCGTTGGGGCTTGGCGTGAGATTGCCCATGGGGATCACCGAAAAATCCGAATAGTGGCCAGCTCCGTCGTTGAGCAGGATGCGCACATCGTCGGATGCTTCGTTGATGACGGCCAGGTCGGAAAAGCCGTCGTTGTTGAGGTCGCCGGCATAAGCGCCGTAGGTTTGGATATATACCTCATCGGGCAGGCGCAGGGCGATGGTGTCTACCGCTGTCTGCAAAAGGCTTCCACCGGTGGCGGCCACCCAGAAATTCCAGCTGTAGCCGCGCCCCATCGGCACGCCGGCGGCGCTTTGGATGTCTTTCGTCAGGTTTACCGTTACCCATTCGCCGGCGAAAAAAGGGGTTTGAGGTATTACGATGATGGTCAGGCTGTCTGCTGAAAGCTGAACAGAAGCGGCGAGCGGCCCCGACCAGCGGCCGAAGACTTTAACGGCGCCCGCGTTCACACTGCCGGGGCTGATGGGCTGGCCGAAGGTGGCGCTGATGTCCGTCCATTTGTCGGCGGCGGTGGCCAGGTTGGCCGGGAAGTGGCTGGCCACTACGGGAGGCTGTGCCGCCAGGCTCAGGCAGAAGCTACAGAAGAGGAACAGGGGTAACAGTCGCTTGATCATAGCCCTTTTTTTCTGAAAATTACGAAAAAAGGGCCAGCAGGAAAGGCGTCTGCCCGACGCTTATCGCTCAAAGGTGATCACCATGGAGCCCACCCGGGGTTCGATAGCCCGAATATGGGGGTCGCCCGAAGAAAAGGCCCGGTCGCCGGAAACCTCCGGCCCTACCAGTTCCGGCTTGCCGGGTGTCAGGGCGACAATGAGGTAGGGTCTCAGCTTTCCGCCCTGCCAGTCGGTGACCAGCCCGCCGTAGTCCCAGCCAAAGCCGTAGATGCTGAAAGGGCCGCCGTTGATCCTTTCCAGCTCTTCCAGCGTAGTGCCGACGGTAACCCCCTGTACGGTATGCCAGGCCGTACCTTCCTTGCTGGCCCGGATGAACTCGGGCTTGCCGGTGGCGGCGGCAATATCCCATACGATCTCCAGCTCGTTGGGGGTGTTGGGGAAAACGGCTACGCCAGGTTGGGATTCGCCCTCGCCGATGTAGACGGAACGGAACTGCACCTGATCGGCGCCGTAAAGGTTCTCGACGTCCGATTCACTGGCGTCGGCGCGAATGCCGCCCACCCTTTTCCCCGGCTCGATGCTGAAGTCGATGGCGATAGAGCCCACGGCGGGCTCGGTAGCAGCGGTTTCTTCCGCAGGCGGTTGTTTCGGGTTGTCGCCGCAGGCAGGGGCGAGCAGGGCGAGCAGGGCCCAGAATGCAGGGCTGGCAATGGTAGTTCTCATAGGCAGTTTTTTTTGAGTAATGGCTGTTCTCCTGGTCAGGATACCGGGTGGTATTGGAATCCCGTGTATTCTTTCAGGCTGATAACCTTCCAGGATTCCAGCACGGCCAGGGCCTGCTTTTCATCAGGTGCGGCGATAGCGGTGAGGAGCTCCTGCCCGGGCCCCGGATTGAACGCATAATATTCGGGGAAAGGCCCCAGTTGGGGAGAAGAAAAGGCCCGGGTGGCGTTGGCCCACACTTCGAAGCCCAGGCCTTCCTGCACGCACAGCCGCTGCAAAGCGCGGATGTCCTTCTGTCCAGCGGATTGGAGCAGGCAGGAAAAGGTGCGGAAAATGGAATGCCGCAGCACTCCCAGGTCATCGTAGATGGGCAGCCGGTAATAATCCGACGTGTGGAACCCTCTGATGGTGTTGTCGAACAATACCGTATCGCCGTAGCGGCGCCTGGAATCGGGGTGCGGAATATTGCGGATGATGCCCTGGGCCGGGCCGTTCCTTTCTACCCACATCAGTTCGAATTGTTTGTCGTAAGCGCGCTGTATGGATACATGGGGCCACTGCCGCCCGTCGTCGAACCCGAACTTGGCCCAGACGCTGCGGGCCAGGCGGTTTTTCTTCAGCGCTGTAGCGGCGATGCCCACATTCCACCAGGAAGCCTGGTCGGTGGCGTCGAGCGAAACGGCTTTTTTGCTGTAATACAATGCCGGTTTCCACTCCTGACGGTATTTGTAGATCCGCCCCAGGCAGGCAAAAGGCGCCGCCCAGCTATGGGCGTCCCGCACAATGCGCTTGTAAAGCTTAACCGCATTGTAGTGGTCTTTCCGCTCCTCGTATTGGCGGGCCTCTTCAAAAAGCAAGTTAAGCTCCGGTGTCGGTCCCTCTCTCACATCAACTGAATTTTTTTCGCCCGGCCCCGGCAATTTTAACCGGTTTTGCCACCGGCAAATACCTGGCAGGCCATTATTTTGTGTTCAACAAATATATGTTTTATTCAACTTGCTTACAATGCACTGGCAGATTTGGATCGATACCGGCGGCACCTTTACGGACTGTATCGCCATCAGCCCGGTAGGGCAGGTACAGCGGATCAAGGTATTGAGCAGCAGTTGCCTGAGGGGCCGGCTGCTGGAGCGCGTAGGCCCCGCCATTTTCCGCATCAGCCATAACTGGCCTGCCGGCGCGGATATTTTTTCCACTTATGCCTTTCGGGTGCTGGGGCAGCGCCATCCGCCTGCGCAGGTGGTGCGTTGCGCGCTTGACGAAGGGCTGCTTCAGCTTTCTGTGGACTTTAACCCCCGGCTTCCCGCCAGTTTCGAGATCACGGCGGGCGAAGAAGCGCCGGTGCTGGCCACCCGCCTGGCCACGTCAACCCCACTGAATGCCGATATGCCCAATGTGCAGATGCGGCTGGGTACGACCCGGGGCACCAATGCGCTGCTGGAGCGCAAAGGCGCCCGGGCGGCATTGGTGGTTACCCGTGGCTTCGGCAGCCTCCTGCTCATCGGCGCCCAGCAGCGGCCCCATCTTTTTCAGCTGGACATTCCGGCCCCAAAGCCATTGTACGAACTAGCGCTGCAAGCGGAAGAAAGGCTGGATGCCAGCGGCAATATTCTGCAGCCCCTGAATGAAAGCACGGTCGAAAATATGGTGGGCCGCATCCGGGAGAGCGGAGTGGAAGCCGTGGCGGTTGCTTTTTTACATGCATACCGCAACCCCGTTCACGAGTTGCAGCTGGGCAGAGCGCTGAAGCGGGCGGGCATGCCCTTCGTATCCCTGTCGCATCAACTTTCCCCGTCTATCAAATTGCTGCCGCGGGCCCAAACGGCTATGGCCAATGCCTATCTGGCGCCCATCATGGAGTCCTATCTGGGCAACATCCGGAGTAAGCTGGGCGACGGCCACCGGCTACACGTCATGTCGAGCGCCGGCGGCCTGGCCGAAGCTTCGCTTTTTCACCCCAAAGACAGCCTGCTGAGCGGGCCGGCCGGTGGGGTGGTAGGCGCCGCCGCTATTGCCCGCCAACTGGGTTACGACAGCATACTCACCCTCGACATGGGCGGCACCAGCACCGATACGGCGCGCTACGACGGGCAGTACGATTACGCGTTCACCACACAGGTAGGCGAGGTGGAAATGAGCAGCCCCAGCCTGGCCATTGAAACCGTAGCTGCCGGCGGAGGCTCGATCTGTTATTTCGACGGGCAGCGCCTGCAGGTGGGCCCCGAGAGCGCCGGCGCTGAGCCCGGGCCCGCCTGTTATGGCGCCGGCGGGCCGTTGGCCATTACCGACGTCAACCTCTTGCTGGGCAAGCTGGAGCCCACGCTCATGGGCATACCTGCCAGCAGCGGCGACGCCCGGCAGGCGCTGTTGCAGTTAAAACAACAGGTGGAGCAGGCTACCGGCCAGCAACACACAGAAGAAGAACTGCTCCGGGGGTTCGAGAAGATCGCCAACGAAAAAATGGCGGAAGCCATTCGCCGGATATCCGTTGCCAGGGGCTTTGCCCCTTCCGATTATCCCTTGCTGGCCTTCGGTGGCGCGGGCGGCCTGCACGCCTGTAAGATCGCCGGGCAGCTCGATATAGATACGATAATCCTGCCTTACGACGGCGGCCTGCTGAGCGCTTATGGCATGGGCCAGGCGCAGGTGGAAAGGCTGTCCGAACGGCAGGTGCTGCAACCCCTGCCTGCCTGTCGGGATGCGCTGCCGCAATGGATGGAAGAACTGGCCCGGGAAGCCCTGGGCCATCTGGAAGCCGAAGGCTTCGAAAAGGATGACATGGCCATTAGCTACCGCTGGGCCTACCTTCGGCTGAACGGGCAGGACAGCACTCTAGAGGTGCCTTTCGGCCGGGCGGAACTACTGGCTGAAGCTTTTCGGGAACAATATACCCACCTGTTCGGCCACTACCCTGAAGGCCGCAGCATCGAGGTGGAAAGCCTGAAAGTGGTGGCCGCTACCCGGAAGCCAGTAGAAAAGGAAGCGCCACCGTTGCCACCGCCTTTCCATGCCGCTCCGCATGGTTTTGCAGACAGCCCGGTAACGGCCGAGCGCTTTCCGTTCTACCACTGGAGCGCTTTGCAGCCCGGCGCTGAAGTGGAAGGCCCGGCCCTGCTGCTCAACCCTACCTCAACGGCATTTCTCGAAACAGGCTGGCGCCTGTCGATCGGGCTGGGGCAGAACGCCATCCTCAAACGGCATCATAAAAGAGAAACGCCAGGGTGGGACTGGAAAGAAGCGATCGAGCTGGAGCTGTTCACCAACCGCTTTTCGGCTATTGCCGAGGAGACGGGCGCGCAGTTGCAGCGTACGGCCTTTTCCGTCAACATCAAGGAAAGGCTCGATTTTTCCTGTGCTATCCTGGGCCCCGACGGCAGGCTGCTGGCCAATGCGCCGCACATCCCCGTGCACCTGGGCAGCCTGGGCATCTGCGCCCGCCTGATCCTGGAAAAGCTGCCGCTGGGGCCGGGCGACGCCATCATTACCAACCACCCCAAATACGGTGGCTCGCACCTGCCCGATGTCACCCTGCTGAGCGGTGCATTTACAGACGATGGCCAGCTGATCGGTTACGTCATCAACCGCGCACATCATGCCGAGATCGGGGGTAAGCGGCCGGGCTCCATGCCGCCCGATGCGCGCACGCTGGTGGAGGAAGGCGTCGCCATCGCACCAACTTACCTCGCCAGGGGTGGAGTAGTAGATTGGGCGGGAATAGAAAAAATGCTGAAGGAGGCGCCCTTCCCCAGCCGGGCGCCGGCGGAAAACCTGGCAGATATCAATGCTGCGCTGGCAGCCCTGAAAAGCGGAGAGGCGGGCCTGCGCAAACTCGCCGGGGCCTATGGGCTGGAAAAAGTGCACTACTACATGCAGCAGCTGCAGGCCACAGCTTCGGCAAGCCTGCGCCGGGCGCTGGCCCAGTCTTTTTCAGAAAAGGATTTTGTTGCCGAAGAACAGATGGACGACGGCCGGCCCATCAAAGTCCGGATAAACCTGGGCGGGGAAGGGCTGCACCTGGATTTTACGGGCACCGGCCCGCCACATCCCTACAACCTGAACGCCAACCTCGCCATCGTGCATAGCGCCGTGATCTACGTGCTGCGCCTTTTGTGCCGCCAGGAGATCCCCCTCAACGAAGGGCTGATGGAAGGGGTACGGCTTACGCTTCCGGAGAGCTTCCTCAACCCACCCTTTGAGGATGACGCTGCCCGCTGCCCGGCCGTTGTCGGCGGCAATACGGAGGTGAGCCAGCGGCTGGCCGACACGCTGCTCAAAGCTTTCGGGCTGGCCGCCTGCAGCCAGGGCACGATGAACAATTTTTTGTTCGGCAACCGGCGTTTCGGGTATTACGAGACCATCGGCGGCGGCGCCGGCGCCGGGCCTGGTTTCCACGGCCGCGCGGCGGTACACCAGCACATGACGAATACCCGGATCACCGACCCGGAGGTGCTGGAATACCGTTATCCGGTACGCCTGCACCGCTTCGCTATCCGCCACGGTTCCGGCGGCCGGGGCCTTTGGAATGGCGGCGACGGCATCATCAGAGAAATGGAATTCCTGGAGCCGGTAGAGCTGACCATCCTCAGCCAGCACCGGGCCGTACAGCCCTATGGGATGGAAGGCGGGCAGCCAGGGCAGAGCGGAGAACAGTACCTCATTCGAAGCGACGGGCGGCGCGAAGAACTCGGCGGTTCCGGCTCGGCAGCGGTGGAAGCCGGCTGCAGGGTAATTGTGGAGACGCCGGGTGGCGGTGGATGGGGGCAGCCGGCTGGCTAATGGTTCAATCGCCCGACGATATAATTCCCCTGATCCACTGGGCGGTGATCGTTACGATGTCGTAATTGAAGCGCTGCTGCATGTACTGCCGGTATTCGGGAGTAGAACGCAGCCTGGCGCCTTCCGCCATGCTGCCTACGCGGATCATGGAGTGGTCCGTTTCGGGTATGGCTGTAAAAGTAGCATGGCCGGGGTGCTGGGCGTTCACCAGCCGGGCGATCTCTTTCTGGCTTTCATCGTTGACCGCTTCCATGTCGGCCTCGCCGAAGAGGGATAACACGTAACCCTCTATGCCTGCCCATGCTTTCGACAGGTTGTGCCCGTTCAGCTCCCGCCAGAAATCCTCGTGCCGCGCCAGGATCTGGTTCTCGCCATCGAAGGTGAAATCGCGGCTCAGTATCTTCCGGTATTTGGGGTTCTGGTAGAGTTCTTTAGAAGGTTTGCCCAGGTAGTAGTGTTCGTAAAGCAGGGCGTAGAGCGTCCGGACGTCCTCGTCCGTTTCTTCGAAACTATGTCCCAGCAATGGGTTTTGGTAACGCAGCATTTTGAGCAGGTATTCCACCCATGCTTCGTGCGTAGTGCCGTAAACGATGACGCCCTTTGGTTGCTGTGCGGCAGCTACCAGCGGTGCATACACGCCGCCCATGGAATGCCCCCAGATGAAGATATTGTCCTGGTCGATGAATTCGTACTGCGCCAGGGCCTTGTAAGCTTCCTGGTAGGCTTCGAGTTCGTTGTCGAAGCCCAGCTCAAAGCAATTGCCCGTTTGCACATTATCACCCACACCCGGCTTTTCCACCCGGAAGATGGCGTAACCCAGGCCGCTGAGGCTGTCTAAAAGCTTGCGGTAGGGGTGAATGGGCGGCAGGTTGTCGACGGAGCTGCAGGTATAACCCGGAATGAAAAAAATGGCGGGGTGCTTCCCTGCTCCTTTCGGTTTGTTGACGATAGTGCGCAACCAACCTCCCTGGTAGGGCCACTCTCCGTAGAGCACTTCCGATACGGCCGAGGTTTCCAGGGGGAAGGGGCTGACGGCGCCTTTCAGTTGCACTTCGCGCCCCTGCCGCCACACCTGGAATGATGCTTCCTGCCCTTCGCGCACAGACTGCAGGGCATTTTGCAGGCCAGTTCCCGCCCCGGCGGGCCATCCGTTGATGGAAAGGATGACGTCCTGTTCCTTTCCCCCCGCATTGGCGAAAGTAGCGCCGGGGAAGACCCTTTGCGCCAGCGTGCCGGCGCGCCCGGCCTCAATGCCGAGCGACTGGGCCAGGCTATCTGTGAGGGGTTGTAACTGGACGCCCAGCTGGCCACGGCGCTGGATATGCTGGGCCTGGGCCAGGCTGCAATACAGGAGCAGGATAAGGCTGATGTGCAGGGATTTCATTTTTTACAACAAGGTAGCTCACGTATGCTGAACAATGAGGGCAAAATATTGCGAAAACAGCGCCTTTGGGATTTGGTATACGCCCGGATTCTTCACAAATTTGATGCAGCCCATGCCCAAAAACTTGCCTCCGATAAAGCCAAACACGAATAACTATGCAAAAGCAACTGCAAGCCCTAAGGCAACAACTTCATGGCGAGCTGTATTTCGACGAGCTGCTTCGCCGCCTCTACGCTACCGATGGTTCCATTTACCGGGAACTGCCCCTGGCGGTAGCTTACCCCAAAGATGCCGGGGATATCAAAAAATTGCTGGCCTTCGCCCGGGAGCACGGTAGCTCGCTGATCCCTCGTACAGCGGGCACTTCGCTTGGCGGCCAGTGTGTGGGCAGCGGTATCGTGGTGGATGTTTCCAAACACATGAACCGCATCCTGGAAGTGAATGCGGAGGAGGGCTGGGTGCGCCTTCAGCCTGGCGTCATCCGCGACGAGCTCAACGCCCACCTGAAGGGTTACGGCCTGTTTTTCGGCCCCAACACATCTACCGCCAGCCGTGCCATGATCGGGGGGATGCTCGGCAATAACTCATGCGGCACGACGTCCATTCGCTACGGCGCCACCCGCGATCATGTGCTGGAGGTGAAGGCCGTGCTCAGCGATGGCTCGGAGGCCGTTTTCGGGCCCCTGTCTACAGACGCTTTCCGGGATAAATGTGCGGAAAACGGCCTGGAAGGAGCGCTATACCGGCAGATCAATGAAGCCCTTTCCAGGCCGGAGCGGCAGGCAGCGATCAGGGAGCATTTTCCCAAACCCGAGATCCACCGCCGCAATACAGGCTACGCGGTGGATGTGTTGCTGGGGGCCAGCCCGTTCACCGCTTCGGGCCCCGATTTCAACTTCAGCAAAATGTTGGCCGGCTCGGAGGGCACGCTTGCCATCAGCACCGAGATCAGGATACACGTCAGCCCGCTGCCGCCAGCAGAGGAAGCGCTGGTTTGCGCGCATTTCACCAGCCTGCAGGAATCGCTCGAAGCCACCCTTGTGGCTATGCGGCATCAGCCCTATGCCTGTGAACTGATGGACAAGTTCATCATGGACTGTACCAGGGAAAACCGGCAGCAGCAGCGCAACCGCTTTTTCCTGCAGGGCGACCCGGCGGCCATCCTCATCATCGAGCTCCGCGACGATACGCGCGAAGGAGTTACGGGCCGGGCCGAAGCGCTGATCGCCAGCTTGCAGGATGCCGGTTTCGGTTATGCCTTTCCCATCATTTACCCGCCGGATACGCGCCGTGTGATGGCCCTGCGCGCTGCCGGCTTCGGCGTTTTATCCAACGTGAAAGGCGACCGAAAGCCACTTGAATTCGTAGAGGATACGGCTGTGGCCTTAGCCGACTTGCCTGCATATATCGGCGAGTTCCAGGATATGATGGCGCAGTATGGCCAGCAGGCCGTGTATTACGCCCATGCCGGCGCAGGGGAACTGCACACCCGCCCGTCGGTCAACCTGAAAAGCCCGGAAGGCGTTCGGGAATTGCGGGCGATCGCTGAAGCTTCAGCGCGGCTGGTAAAAAAATACCGGGGTTCACTCAGCGGCGAACATGGCGACGGCCGGGTGCGCGGCGAGTTTATCCCGCTGGTGCTGGGGGAAGACAACTACCAGCTCTTTCGCGAGATCAAACAGAGCTGGGACCCTCACGGGCTTTTCAACCCGGGCAAGATCACCGATACCCCTCCGATGGATACCAGCCTGCGCTATTTAATTGGCCCGCAGGGCCCGGCGGCCGACACGGTTTTCGATTTCTCCCATGTCGGGGGTATCCTGCGGGCTGCCGAGAAGTGCAACGGGTCGGGCGACTGCCGCAAGCTGGCGCACGTCAGCGGCGGCGTGATGTGCCCTTCGTACATGGCCACCCGCAATGAGAAAGACACGACCCGCGGACGTGCCAATGCCCTGCGCGATTTCCTCACCTACGGTACTAAGGCCAACCGGTTCGACTATACAGAGCTATACGAGGTAATGGACTTGTGCCTGTCGTGTAAAGGCTGTGCTTCCGAATGCCCGTCCAATGTGGATATGGCCACCCTTAAGGCGGAATTCCTGCACCACTATTATCAGGCGAACGGCATTCCGCTGCGGGCCAGGGTATTTGGCAATATCGGGCGGCTGAACGCTTTGGGTATGCGCCTGCCTTCTGTCAGCAATTTCTTTTTTACCAACCCTCTGCTCAGCGGCCTTGCCAAGCGCTTTCTGGGGGTGGCCCCACAGCGTTCGCTGCCGCTGTTGTCGCCTACTACCTTGCGCGGCTGGTATGCCCGAAACCGGGCGACGCTGCTGCCCGGCGCCCCTCAGGGCCGGCAGGTATGGTTTTTCTGTGACGAGTTTACCAACTACAACGATACGGTGGCCGGCATAGCCGCCATCCGCCTGCTGAGTGGCCTGGGGTACGAGGTGCTGATGGCCGATCACGGCGAAAGCGGGCGGGCTTATCTCTCCAAGGGCCTGTTGCCGCAGGCCCAGCGGCTGGCCCGGCAAAATGTAGCGTGTTTTGAGGGCCGTGTCGGTGAAGAAGCGCCGCTGGTGGGCGTGGAACCCTCAGCCATCCTGAGCTTCAGAGATGAATACCCGCGGCTGGTGGCTCCCGAACAGCGAGAGGCGGCGCAGCGCCTCGCCAAAAATGCGCTGATGCTCGAAGAGTTCCTGGCCAGGGAAGCGGAAGCAGGCAGGGTCAGTGCAGAGCGGTTTACCAAAACACCCCGCCGCATCCTGCTGCACGGCCACTGCCACCAGAAAGCGCTGGCCAGCGTCGACAGCTCGGCATTTGTGCTGAGCCTGCCGGAAAATTATCAGGTGGAGGTGATCCCTTCCGGCTGTTGTGGTATGGCCGGCTCATTCGGTTATGAAGCCGAGCATTACGAACTAAGCATGCAGGTGGGCGAATTGGTGCTGTTTCCCGCTGTGCGCGCCGCACCGGCCGATACGGCCGTCGCCGCACCCGGCACCAGTTGCCGGCACCAGATAAAAGACGGCACAGGCCGTAAGGCCCTGCATCCTGCGGAGGTGCTGTGGGAAGCTCTTGCAGAGGCGCAGGGATAAACGCATTATCCCGGCAAGCCCGTAGTGATTTTTGCATCAAATATCCTATTTTCAGCCCCATTCTTTAGCCAGGGAGGCTGCCTCGTAGCAGTTGTCCTTCAAAACTAATGACCGAATATGCCAAACAAGCAACTCATAGAGTGCGTCCCCAACTTCAGCGAAGGGCGCGATATGGTGGCCATCAAACAGATCACCGATGTTATTGAAAGCGTAGAGGGCGTCAAGCTGCTGGACGTCGACCCGGGAAAGGCTACGAACCGCACGGTCGTCACCTTTGTCGGCGAGCCGGCGCCGGTGATTGAAGCAGCATTTCTGGCCATGAAAAAAGCTGCCGAAGTGATCGATATGCGCCAACACAAGGGCGAACACCCCCGCATGGGCGCTACCGACGTTTGCCCGCTCATCCCTATCGCCAATATTGCGATGGAGGAGGTAGTGGAATGGGCCCGAAAGCTGGGCGAAAGGGCCGGGCGCGAACTGGGCATCCCCATTTACCTGTACGAGTATGCCGCCACCCGGCCAGAGTGGAAGAACCTGGCGGCCGTCAGGGCAGGTGAATACGAGGCCCTGCCGGAAAAACTGGCCCGCCCGGAATGGAAGCCCGACTATGGCCCCGCCAGCTTCAACGCTACGGCCGGCGCCACCGCCGTTGGCGCCCGCGATTTTCTGATCGCCTACAACGCCAACCTGAACACCACTTCCGTGCGCCGCGCCAATTCCGTCGCTTTCGACGTGCGCGAGAACGGGCGGGTCAAACGGGAGGGCGACCCCGTAACAGGGGCCATTGTGCGCGACGATAAGGGGGTTCCCGTTCGCGACCCCGGCGCCTGCAAGGCTGTAAAGGCCATAGGATGGTATATCGAAGAGTATGGCATTGCCCAGGTCTCCATGAACCTCACGAATATTGGCCAGACGCCGCTGCACATGGCCTTCGAGGCCTGCCGCCAGAGCGCTACCGGCCGGGGTATGCGGGTTACGGGTTCGGAGCTGGTGGGCCTGGTGCCGCTTCAGGCCATGCTGGATGCCGGGCGCTATTACCTGCGCCAGCAGCAGCGCTCCACCGGCGTCTCTGAAGAAGAGCTGATCAGGATCGCCGTCAAATCGATGGGGCTGGATGAGCTTACGCCTTTTGACCCTTCGAAAAAGATCATAGAGTACCGTCTTCGGGAAGACAAGCCTGACCCACTGCTGAACATGAACCTCCGGCATTTTTCCGACGTGACGGCCTCAGAGAGCGTAGCCCCCGGTGGCGGCTCCGTAGCAGCGTATGTCGGAGCGCTGGGCGTTTCCCTGGGCACGATGGTGGCCAACCTGTCGGCGCACCGCCGTGGCTGGGACGACAAGTGGGAGGAGTTCTCCGGCTGGGCTGAAAAAGGGCAGGAACTAAGAGACGCCCTACTGAGGCTCGTCGACGAAGATACCCGTGCGTTTAACCGTATTATCGAAGCTGTGCGCCTGCCCAAGGAGACGGAAGCGGAGAAAAGGGCGCGAGCGGAAGCAATGGAAGAGGCTACCAAATACGCTACGGAGATCCCTTTCCGGACCATGGAACTGGCCTTCCGCTCCTTTGATGTCATCAAGGCCATGGCGCAGGCCGGCAACCCCAATTCAGCCAGCGATGCCGGGGTGGGGGCGCTGTGCGCCCGGGCGGCCATAATGGGCGCTTATCTCAACGTCCGGATCAATGCTTCCGGGCTGAAGGACAGGATCTTTGCCAACGATATTCTGGAAAAGGCCGGCAGGATGGCAGAGCAGGCCAACCAACTCGAGCAGGAGGTGCTGGAGGAGATCCGCAGGAAGGTGGATAAGTAAGTTACTATGGATCATCCCGGATTTTCATCACTACGAAAATCCGCATGACTCATTTTTGAACACAGCTAAAGCGTAAAAAAAGCAGCTCCGGTGGGGATCACCGGAGCTGCGGAAATAAACCAACTTCAAAAGGGGGGGTAAACGTGATTCTTATGTATTCGAACGATACAGGCACAGGGCAAACTCTTGTGTGGATAAGCCTAGATCAGTTTGGGAAAGGGGAACCGATATAGCTATTGGCGCTAAAATATACGCATGCGCCAACACAAGCTCAAGAGAAGCAGGGCTGCAGGATAGATAGTTGCTGTTCCGGAGAATATATCGGTTTCGGGATGACAGGGCTACATGAATAACCCTTACAGGGGCAAAAATATCAAAATTCCTTTCAATTGTCAATATCTCTCAACTGTTTATCTACATTTTCAGTGTGCCTCCAACGGAGAACTTATTTTTTGAACACTACTAAGTTATAACGCCTGGCCGAGGTGTTGTGCTGCCGCATCGAGCTCATCGTAGAAATCCTGGCCGTACTTTCTGATGATGGCGTCTTTAACAAACTGATATACAGGTATTTGTTTTTGCTTTCCCAGCGTGCAGGCGGCGCTGCAGATATCCCATTCATCATAATTTAGCGCTACGAAGCCGAGTTCCGGGTTGCCGGCGACGCGGATGGGGTACAGGTGGCAGGATATCGGTTTTTTAAAATCCGTTTTTCCGGCCAGGAAAGCCTGTTCGATGCCGCATTTGGCCACACCTTGTTCGTCATAGATCATGTAGGCGCATGGGCCGTTGTTGACGAGTGGTGTGCCGAAGCTGTCATTATCTTCGTAATAGGTAAAAACACCTTGTTCGCGGATGGCCTGCCTGCCTTCGGGCAGGAGAAAAGGGGCCACCTGTTCGTAGATGTGTTTCAGGACGCCGAGCTCTTCCTCGTCCAGCGGAGCTCCGTAGTCGCCCTCCCAGCAACAGGCGCCTTTGCAGGCCGACAGGTTGCAGAGGAATTGTTTCTCGATCACATCGTCGCTGATAAGCACATCCCGGATCAGCAGCATAATATTAAGCCTTTTGGATGGGACAAAAAGGATGTTTTGGGCCCAAAGTCGAACCCGCAAAATAGCAATGCAAAGATAACCTATAGCGTACAAATACGCCAGCATCCCCGGCATATTGCCGGAAGAGCGTCGGAACTGCGGAATTGTAAGCGGGCGACAGTATAAAACGCCCAAAAATTGTATTTTACCCCACTAAAAATTTAGATTTGCAGCCAACCCTCCGAATATGCTTCAGCACCTTCCGGAAGCGCGTACGGCCTGTGGCCTTTTTTCCGGGTAAAGGGGGGGATGAATTCTGAAACGGAACAATATGAAGAAGTTGATCTTTTGTTTTTTCTGGCTTGCCTTTATGGGGAGCGCGATGGCCCAAAGCCATGAGAATCAGGCTCAGCAGGCAACGGACGAGCAGGTAGCGCTTTATCAGCTGAGCGGCCAGCAGGTAGAAGAAATGTACGAGATCCAGGAGCGGCGATTCCGCAACCTGGAATCCATCGAACCCTTGCGCGAGTCCAACAGGCCGCTTTTTCTGCAGAAGAAGAGCAGCATTCGCGAACTTACGCAGGCTTCTACACAGCGTATCCTGAACGAGCAGCAGCTTGTGGTTTTCAAAGGCCAGCTCCTGGAGCGCCGGAAGAAGGAATCGGCGCTCATCGAACGCATGAAGGCTGACGGCGCTTCCAAGGAAGAGATACAATACGCCCTTTGGGATATGGATTAAAGCCTTTCAAAAAGCGGCTCGTCAGGGGCCGCTTTTTTGTTCATATTCAAAATTTTGGACAGTTTATCCGTATTATTGGCTCATAACCGAAGGATAAATAGCGCTTCCTGGTTTTCGGCCACATAAATACTGCAAGCACCAGCCCAATGCCTTTTCCGGGAGCGCCTTCGGGGCGAGCATCTTTCGTTTCCGGATACACCTCCCGAAGAGCCGGCCTGCGGTAAATCCGCTAAACATTGCGATATGCCGGTTGTTGAGTATATGCAAATAATATCAATTCTTTAAAGCTATTAACGATAGGCATAAATGGATCTCCTGAAACAGAAATTCATCGACAAAGCAAATGATCTGAGAGACCAGATCAATGACATTCTCAGGGAACACGGAGACTTGAAAATTGACGAAGTAAAACTCAAGCAGGCTTATGGCGGCTCGCGTGGCATTAAGTCAATGGTATGGGAAACATCAGAGCTCGACCCCATGGAAGGCATCCGTTTCCGAGGTTACTCGATACCGGAACTGAGGGCTTCGCTGCCCAAAGGCCCCAACGAGAAGGAACCGCGCCCCGAAGGGCTGTTCTGGCTTATGCTGGTCGGCGAGTTCCCCACTGAAGAAGAAATGGAATGGCTGACCCAGCAGTGGATGGAGCGCAGCAGTGTCCCTGAACACGTATTTAAGGTATTGGATAGCCTGCCTGCCGATACCCACCCTATGACGCAATTCACCGTGGCCATCAATGCTATGCAAACCGATAGCATTTTTGCGCACCGCTATGAAGAAGGCCTGAGCAAAACGGAACACTGGGACCCTACCTATGAGGACACGATGAACCTCATAGCCCGCCTGCCCCGGGTTGCCGCCTATATTTATCGGCGCACTTTCTTCGATGGCAAGCATATTGCTCCGGACCCGTCGCTGGACTGGGCCGGCAATTTTGCGCACATGCTGGGGGTGGAAAAGGATGACTTCAAAAACCTCATGCGCCTCTACATGATCATACATGCCGACCATGAAGGGGGCAACGCATCCGCGCATGCCACCCACCTCGTGGGCTCGACGCTGAGTGATGCCTACCTCTCACTGGCCGCCGGCGTAAATGCGCTGGCAGGCCCTCTGCATGGCCTGGCCAACCAGGAAGTCATTCGCTGGATCTTCAATATGCTCGAAGAACTGGGCACCACTAAACCGACTAAAGAGGAAATATCCGATTACGTGCATGCTACGCTGGAAGCCGGGCAGGTGATACCCGGGTACGGCCATGCCGTTTTGCGGCAGCCCGACCCCCGGTTTATGGCCCAGAAGCGCTTTGCGGAGGAATATATCAAAGGTGACGACCTCGTAGAAGTCGTCTGGAAGGTCTTCGATGTCGTTCCAGGCATACTACAGGGCCTGGGCAAGGTGAAAAACCCCTGGCCTAACGTCGATGCCCATTCCGGCGCGCTGCTGGTGCATTACGGGGTAAAGGAATTCAACTTCTACACCGTGCTCTTCGGCGTATCCCGCGCGCTGGGCGTACTTTCTGCTCTGTGCTGGGCCCGCGCGCTCGGCTTCCCGCTGGAGCGCCCCAAATCGATCACGACGAGCTGGGTAAAGCAATTCCTGGCCAAACAAAAAGAGGCGAGCGTTAAAGGCGCCTGATCCTGGCGGCGAAAGAACGGGCTCCGGGCCGATCTTTCGCCCCCACAATTTTTTCCTCCCGGCCGTCAAGAGTCTGCAAAAATCATTTATTTTTGGGCACTGCTATTGTTGGCTTTCAAACATCCTTAAAGCATGCATGTTCCAGACAATTTAAAGTATACGGAAGAACACGAGTGGATACGCGTAGAAGGCGGTAACATCGCTTTCATCGGTATCACGGATTTCGCTCAGGGCGAACTGGGCGAGCTGGTCTATATAGAGGTAGAGACAGTGGGAGAGCTCCTGGAAACGGGGGAATCTTTCGGCACTGTCGAAGCCGTGAAGACCACCTCCGAGCTGTATATGCCCGTTTCGGGTAAAGTGTTGGAATTTAATGCCGAACTGGACGAATCGGAAGGGGACAACCCCACAGTTGTCAACGAAGACCCCTACGGCAAGGGCTGGATCATCAAGATCGAGCTTTCCGACCCATCTGAATTGGAGGAACTGATGAGCGCCGAGGAGTATCAGGCCCATATCGAATAAAAAAAAATAATTTTTTTTCTCCCCTACACGCCAAAAGTATCCTGAACCGCATCTATCCTAGCAAAAGAGCCAATCTCAAGAACTTTATCCCCGCCCTGACGTGGGCGGCAGTCATCCTGGTGTTGTCCACCGGGGCTTCGGTACAGCCACCGCTGGCCGTTTCCTGGGTGGAGCCCGACAAGATGGCACATTGCGCTGCTTACTTCACATTGGCCAGCCTATTGTTGTGGGGCCTTCGGCGGTCGCACCGCCTGGGCGCCGGCCCGGCATTGTGGTCGATGCTGTTGTGTTGTGGGTATGGCATAGCGCTGGAAGTCGTGCAATACACCTTTTTCCCGGACCGGTTTTTTGAAGTACGGGACATTATTGCTAATATTATTGGCTCATTTGCAAGCGTATTAGTCTATTTATTGATTAAATAAACCTTGTCAGTATGGATTTGTCAGTTACCGGCGGAACGCTGGGGGGATTCGTCTTGGCGATAGGCGTGGGCATCATTGCCCTCATCCTGGTGATGAAGTCTGTCTATGCCAAGCGCGCCGCCAGCGGCCCATCAAATGGAGCAGGTGCGGCAGGAAATTCGCCAATGGAAGCGAGGACGAAGTACCCCTGGGCTGATGTTTTTAAGTTCAGCGGTACCTTTTTTAACCTCGGCCTCGTGTTGGCGCTCGGCCTGACCGTGTTAGCTTTCAGTTGGACTCAATTTGAAGAAAAGGTGTTCATCCCCGATGACGCCCTTACCCTCGACGAGGAGATCGAGATCGAACCTCCCCGTACGGCTGAACCCCCGCCTCCCCCGCCACCTCCGCCACCTCCCGTGATCGAAGAGGTGCCGGACGAAACGGTGCTTGAAGAAGAAGAAGTAGAATTCGTCGACCAGTCCGTGGATGAAGCCTCGGTCGTGGAAGCGCCCCCGGTAAAGGCCGCCGCGCCTCCTCCTCCGCCCCCTCCTCCTCCTCCTCCTCCCAAGGAAGACGTGGAAGAGATCTTCAAAGTGGTGGAAGACATGCCTCGTTTCCCGGGCTGTGAGGACCTGCCTACCAAGGAAGAAAAGAAACAGTGTGCCGACAAGAAGATGCTCGAGTTCATTTACAAGAACATCAAGTATCCGGCCATCGCCCGTGAAAACGGCGTAGAAGGTACCGTCGTCGTACAGTTCGTGGTAGAAAAGGACGGCTCGGTCAAGGACGCCAAGGTCGTGCGCGACATCGGCGCTCAATGTGGCCAGGAAGCTATGCGCGTGGTCAATATGATGAACGACCAGGGCATCAAGTGGGTGCCCGGCAAGCAGCGTGGCCGCCCCGTACGGGTGCAGTTCAACCTGCCGGTCAAATTCCGCCTCGAATAAGGCTTGCACCGCTTTTACCACAGGCCAGAGCGGCTAACCTCGGAATGTTGAGGTTAGCCGCTCTTCCTTTTTTCAAAAAGCAACTTTTGAATGAAAAGGGCGTTTTTTATACTGTAAAATACCCGAGCAATGTTTAGAAGCATCCTACTGATAGCCAGCCTCTTTCTCGCTTTTACCGCTACGGGGCAGGATTCCCGCCTCGCCCAGCAGTACTACAGCGACGGAGAGTTTGAGAAAGCCGCCGTCCTCTATGAAAAACTGTTTCAGCAGAGCAACTACAACGATTATTACTTCGACCGCTACGTGGAATGCCTGTTGTCGCTGGAAGAATTCGACGAATGTGAAAAGGTGATCAAAAAACAGCTGAAACGCGACCCGGAGAATGTGCAGCTGTACGTCACCTATGGCAAGCTCTTCGAGCGCCAGGTGAACGACGAGCAAGCCGAAGCGCAATACCAGAAGGCTATTGAGCTGATGCCCAGAGACCAGCTGGCGATTACCAAGCTGGCCAACGCGTTTACCACTCTGGCCAAATACGACCTGGCCATCGAAACCTATGAAAAGGGCGCCGCCCTGCTGAAAGACAGCCAGATATTCGCCTACAATCTCGGTGAACTTTACCGCCGCAAGGGCGATTCGGCCAAAATGGCCGAGAGTTACCTCAACAGTATCGACTCCGACCCGGCGCGCGCCAATACCGTCAAGGCCATCTTCCAGCGGTACCTGCTGCCGGAAGACTACGAAGTGCTGAAAACGCAGTTGTACTCGCGCATTCAGTCGCGGCCCGATAACGACTTCTACCCCGAAATGCTGAGCTGGGTGTTTATCCAGCAGAAAGATTATCAAAACGCTTTTCGCCAGCTGCGCGCGCTCGACCGGCGCCTGCACGAGAATGGCGGCCGCGTATACCGCCTGGGCGAGATCGCTTCCAATGACAAAGACTACGAGGCCGCCATTCAGGCCTACGAATACATCGTCAGGGACAAAGGCCCCAATTCGACCTACTACATCGACGCCAAGCGGGAGGCGCTTCGCTGCAAGCGCAAGCAGCTGGTCGACGGTTATGATTACACCCGCGAAGCCCTGCTGCAACTGGAAGCGGAGTACGATTCTTTCCTCGACGAGTTTGGCCGCAGCAAGGTGACTGCCAATATCATCCTCGAAGAAGCCGAGCTGGAGGCACTCTACCTCAACGACCTGGACAAGGCCATCGCTATGCTCTCTGAAATGATCGAGTACCCGAATGTCAACCCTACGATCCAGGCCTATGGAAAGATCAACCTCGCCGACTACTACCTCATGAAGGGGGAAATATGGGAGGCTACGCTGCTCTATTCGCAGGTTGATAAGGCCTTCAAGGAAGACCCTATAGGCCATGAGGCCCGTTTCCGGAACGCCAAACTTTCCTATTACTCCGGCGACTTCCAGTGGGCACAGGCGCAGTTTGACATCCTGAAGGCCTCGACGTCCAAGCTCATCGCCAACGACGCACTCGACCTGTCCGTTTTTATCATGGATAACCTTGGGCTGGATACTACCGCTACTGCACTGCAACTTTATGCCGATGCCGAGCTGCTCGTTTTTCAGAACCGTTTCGGCGAGGCATTCCAGAAGCTGGATTCGCTGCGGCAAAACTTTCCTTCGCACACCCTCCAGGACGACCTGCTTTACCTGGAAGCTCAGATCTACAAGAAAAAGCGGGACTATACCAAAGCTGCCGAGCTACTGCAGAAGATCGTCGATGAGCATAAGGAGGAGATCCGCGCTGATAACGCGTTGTACGAGCTGGCGCAGTTGTATGAAAAGCAGCTCAACGACCCTGAAAAGGCGATGGCGCTATACGAAACACTGTTCATCGATTATTCCGGAAGCACCTTTGCCGTCGAGGCGCGGAAGCGATACCGGCAACTCAGAGGGGATAATGTGCAGTGAGCGGTTTTTTACAACCAGGCGGGGGGAGATAAATAAGAAGCCAAAAAGAAAGTGAAGTATAACCGTGCGGTTATACTTCACTTTACAGTTAGAAGCACTAAGCAAATATCTTTTACTTGAGGCGTCTTTCGTCGGAAACGGTCAGCCTGTGGCGGCCCTTGGCGCGACGGCGGGCCAGTACCTTGCGGCCGTTCTTGGAGCTCATGCGTGAGCGAAACCCATGCTTATTCGCACGCTTCCTTCTCGAGGGTTGATATGTACGTTTCATTATATCGGCGCTTTACAATTCCTTCAATAAGTCCCTTTTTTCAAAAGCCCGACAAAGGTAAAGCTATTTTGACAATTAGGCAACTTCATGGCCTTTTTATTATTGAAGGAATCCATTATGTTCAAAAAACAGGTACTAAAGCTTCCAGCCAACGCCACATAGCGGCAAAGAACTTATTTTCCGGGCCCTGGCTCAGATCGTCATGATTTCCTTCTCTTTGGAGTCGATAAGCTGGTCGACCTTTTCACCGTATTTGGTTGTCAGGTTCTGTACCTCGTCTTCGAGGCGCTTGCCCGCGTCTTCGGGGAAGCCGTCTTTCACTCCTTTTTTGATATGTTCCATGGCATCGCGGCGAGAACTGCGGATGCTGACTTTCGCATCTTCGCCCAGCGCTTTGGAGCGCTTCACCATTTCCTTGCGGCGTTCTTCTGTCAGTGGCGGTACGTTGATGTGCACCACTTCTCCGTTGTTTTGAGGGGTAAAGCCCAGGTTGGCCTCGAAGATGGCCTTTTCGATGGGGGCCAGCATCGACTTTTCCCAGGGTTGGATCACGATGGTCCGGGAATCGGAAGTACTCACGTTGGCCACCTGGCTGAGCGGCGTAGGGCTACCGTAGTAGGGCACCAACAGGCCGGAGAGCATAGCCGGCGAGGCTTTCCCGGCGCGGATCTTGGCCAGCTCTTTCTGAAGGTGGTCAATGGCGTTCTCCATACCTTCGCTGGCCTCTTCGACGTAAAAACTGATGTCTTCCTGCATAACTATAATAGTGTTTATCTCTTTAAGTGCTTGTTTGGAGGCCTGGGCGCCTGGCCCTACTAATTTCTGCTGGCGCCGGCATACCGCAGTATGAGAAAAAGCAGCATAGCCAGTGATGACAGGGCGGCCGAAACATAGGTCATAGCGGCCCACCAAAGGGCATCTTTGGCGCCGTCGTATTCCGCGCCCTGGGTTACGCCGCTTTCGTCCAGCCAAACCAGGGCGCGCCGGCTGGCGTCGAATTCTACCGGCAGGGTGACGAAGGCGAACAGGGTCGTCACAGCAAATGCTATGATGGTGATCAGCATGATCTGCGGCATCGTCGACAGGGTCATGAACGCGATCAGCAGCAACCATTGTTGCGCCATGGCCGACAGGTTGACGATGGGCACCAATTTCGAACGCAATTGCAGCAGGCTGTACGACCGGGCATGCTGAACGGCGTGCCCGCATTCGTGAGCGGCCACTGCTGCAGAAGCGATGCTATAGCCATTGTAGACCTGAGGGCTCAGGTTCACCGTTTTGGTGAGGGGGTTGTAGTGGTCGGTCAGAAAGCCCTGGCCCTGTACGATCTTGACATCGTGGATGCCGAAGTGCCGCAGCATTTCAGCCGCCACCTGCGCCCCGGTCATCCCGGAGCGGATAGGTATGCGCCCGTAGTGATTGAATTTGGACTTTAACCGCTGGCTGACGATCATGCCTACAACAGACAGGACGCCCGCCACGATGATATATCCGTAATAACCCATCATCATCTTACAATAACTGTTTAGTTTAACAACTCAAAGCCCGTGTACGTGCGAAGTACCTTGGGAATAACAATTCCTTCCGGGGTTTGGTTGTTTTCCAGCAGAGCGGCCACGATCCGCGCGAGTGCCAGGGCGCTGCCGTTGAGCGTATGCACGAGGCGGGTGGATTTGCCGTCGCGATAGCGCAGTTTCATGCGGTTGCTTTGGAAGGTCTCGAAGTTAGATACCGAGCTGACCTCCAGCCAGCGCTTCTGCGCTGCGGAGAACACTTCAAAGTCGAACGTCAGGGCGGAAGTGAAGCTCATGTCGCCGCCGCAGAGCCGGAGGATGCGGTACGGCAGCTCCAGTTTGTCGAGCAGGCCAGACACATGGGCCAGCATTTGCTGCAGGGTTTCATACGACTTATCGGGATGGTCGAGCACAACGATCTCCACCTTGTCGAACTGGTGCACGCGGTTGAGGCCGCGCACATGGGCGCCGTAGGATCCGGCTTCGCGGCGGAAGCAGGGCGTATAACCGGTCATTTTAATGGGCAGGTCGCTTTCATCCAGGATGACGTCCCTGTAGATATTGGTTACCGGTACTTCTGCGGTAGGGATGAGGTAGAGGTTATCGCGTTCGACGAAATACATCTGGCCTTCCTTGTCGGGGAGTTGCCCCGTGGCCCTGGCGGTATCTTCATTGACCATGAGCGGCGGAATGACCTCTTCGAAGCCGGCCTTGATGGCCTCGTCGAGGAAGAACGAGATAAGCGCCCGTTCTAACTTTGCGCCTTTTCCCCGGTATACGGGAAAGCCGGAACCGGTAAGCTTGACGCCCAGCTCGAGGTCGAAAACCCCATATTTCTGGGCCAGTTCCCAGTGGGGGAGGGCATCGGGGCCCAGTTCGGGCAGGGTGGTTTCCCATGCCTTATATACTTCGTTGTCTTCAGGCTGCGTACCGGGAGGCACCGATTCGTGCGGAATGTTGGGCACTTTGAGCAGCAGTTCTTCGAGCTGTGCTTTGGTATCGTTGAGGCTTTCCTCCAGCTGTGCGGCTTCTTCCTTGAGCGCGGCAACCTTTTCCCGCATGGCCTCGGCTTCGGCTTTTTGCCCCGACTTCATCAGGTTTCCGATAGATTTGGAGAGCTGATTGCGTTCAGCCAGCAGGCTATCGAGGTTCGTTTGGGTTTCCTTGCGGCCATCGTCCAGTTTTAGGATATCGTCGATGACCTGCAGGCCTTCTTGCGGGAAATTTTTGATCTTTAAACCTTGGAGAACGCGGCTTTTGTTGGCGCGGATAAAGTTGAGTTCCAGCATACTGCAGAATTGATTACTATTTGGTTCTGAAAAGTAGAACGGGGGTTGAACTTTAGGGAAAGTTTTTGGTTATCTTTTTTGCAAAGATACTATTTGAATTGAAAAAATAAATGTATTTTTGTAGCAGCAAAAGCGTATCGGCTTACCATACGTCTCTGGTGCCCATAGTTCAGGCATCTCATTTCTATCCTGCTTTTTCCCACTTTAAAGAAGGGTCACTGGGTTGCAAGGGCTTTGTTTTGAGGCATATTCATGTTGCAAAATTTCACATATCCCCACAGTCTTATTCCGCAAAAGATCTCTGATATAATCAGTTCTTAAACCATACTATTCTAACTTCTGTAACAGATAATTTATGTTTGATATATCACAGTTGAACTACATGCTTGTGCCTGAGCTGAGAGAATTGGCAGAGCAAATCGGGCTTACCGGCTACAAGCGCCTGAACAAACAGGAACTCATCTATAAGATCCTCGACCATCAAGCCAATGAAGGCGGCGATTCATCTGAGGAGACGGAAGAGGAAGGGCAGGCAGACAACCGCCGCTCCGGAAACCGCCGTGGCAGGAGCCAAAGCTCCAACACCTACCAACCCGACGACGATGACGATGATGACGTCTTTGTCAGAGCGCCGGCCTCCAGAGATGACGATGACGACGATGATGACGACGACGACGACGATGATGATGATGACGATGGCCGCCAGAGCCAACGCAGAATGCGCCGCCGCATTGTTAAAGTGGCTTCTGATAGCTCCCCGGAACAGGAGTTCAACCGCGAACGGCAAAGGGAAAGAGAAGAAATGCCCGTACGGGAAGAGCCCTACGAAGAGATGGAAATGCCCCGGAACCGCGAGCGCGATACCCGCGAGCGCGATACCCGCGAACGTGACCCCCGCGAGCGCGACCCCCGCGAACGCGACCCCCGCGAACGCGATTCCCAGTCGGGCGAAGGCAGGGGCCACAGAGGCAACCGTCGGGAAGAGCCTGAAGAACGCTTCGATATTGAGCTCGACGGTATTATCGAAGGGGAGGGTATCCTCGAAATGATGCCCGACGGTTACGGCTTCCTGCGCTCTTCCGATTACAACTACCTCACCTCGCCCGACGACATTTACGTTTCTCCTTCTCAAATAAAACTGTTCGGCCTGCGTACCGGCGATACCGTCCGCGGCGCTATTCGCCCGCCGAAGGAAGGTGAGAAATACTTCGCTTTGCTGCGCGTTTCCAAGATCAACGGCCTGGACCCACAGGATGTGCGCGACCGCGTACCGTTCGATTACCTGACGCCGCTTTTCCCGCACGAGAAGTTCAAACTGACCTCTTCTCCTACCGGGCGCGACATAGGGAACCGGATGATCGACCTGTTCACGCCTATCGGAAAAGGGCAACGGGGCCTTCTCGTGGCGCAGCCTAAAACAGGTAAAACCTTCCTGCTCAAGGATCTTGCCAATGCCATTGCCAAAAACCACCCCGAATGTTATATCATCGTGCTGCTCGTGGATGAACGCCCGGAGGAAGTAACGGACTTCAAACGCAGCGTCAACGCAGAAGTCGTAGCCTCTACCTTTGATGAGCCTGCCGACAACCACGTACGCGTCGCTGCCATCGTTCTGGAAAAGGCCAAGCGATTGGTCGAATGCGGCCACGATGTCGTTATCCTGCTCGACTCTATTACCCGCCTGGCACGCGCCTACAACACCGTTGCTCCCGCCAGCGGCAAAGTGCTCTCAGGCGGTGTGGAAGCCAACGCCCTGCACAAGCCCAAGAAATTCTTCGGCGCAGCCCGGAACATTGAAGATGGTGGCTCGCTCACCATCCTCGCTACCGCCCTCATCGATACCGGATCCAAGATGGACGGCGTGATCTTCGAAGAATTCAAAGGTACCGGCAACATGGAACTCCAGCTGGACCGCAACCTGTCCAACAAGCGCATGTTCCCGGCTATCGACCTTACCAAGTCAAGCACCCGCCGCGACGACCTGCTGCTGGACAAGGATACCCTGCAGCGCATGTTCATCCTGCGCAACCACCTCTCCGACATGAAACCGGACGAGGCTTTCGAGTTCCTGCGCAAACATATGGTCGGAACGTCCAGCAACGAAGAATTCCTGACCTCCATGAATGGCTAGACAGCCTGGCCCTGCTGACGTTGCAAAAAGACGCCCCTCCCCCGGCATGCCGGAGGAGGGGCGTCTTTTTGCAGGTGAAAGGACGAAATGCCGTTTGTCGGCCTCATCCTTCCACTTTAGACCGGTACTGTTCCAGAAACGCCTGCAGGGTTTTATCCATGGCATCAGGAGCCGTTTGGTAGTGAGGTGCGAGGCTGGTAGCGCCTGGCAGTTCTTCGACATGCAGGGTTTGGGTGGGGAAGGCAAAACGTACGCCCAGCGATTGGCCCAGTTCGATCACGGCGATCAGGATCTCGTGTTTGGCCTTTAGCTCTTCCGTCCAGCTCGGCACGTCGAAGAATATGTAAAAAAGAATGTTCAGGGCGCTTGAGCTCATTTCGTTGAGGTGTATTTCGTAGTAGTCCTTTCGCGTTTTGGGGTGGTTGGCGACGATCCCTTTCAGCCCTTCGGTGAATTTCTCGATCAATGCGGGCGGGGTGTCGTAGGTGATGGAGATGTTCGTACTGAAGCGCCGGTAGGCCCGCAGCCCAAAATTGTTGACGACCATATCTGCCAGTTTGCCGTTAGGCACGTAGACCAGCGAATTGGCGAAGGTGCGCACCCTTGTAGAGCGAAAGCCCACTTCCTCCACTGTGCCGTCTACGTCGGAGAAGTTGATCCAGTCGCCGATCTGAAAGGGGCGGTCCATAAAGATAGTCAGGGAGCCGAAGAGGTTTTTCAGCATGTCCTGGGCGGCTAAGGCCAGGGCCAGGCCGCCGATGGAGATGCCGGCGATCAGGGTCGTAATGTCGGCCTGCAGGATGCGCAGGGCCTGTATACCGCCCGCCAGGAAGAGCAGGAACTGAAAGGCGCGTTTGAGCACGGGCAGGAGTTGTTCGTCCATTTTGCTTTCCGTGCGTTTGGTAAACCTGTCGGCATACAGGATCACGACATCCAATGCTTTGAGCAGGATGTATATCACCAGGGCCACGCTGGCCAGGCGCATGACGATGATGGCGAAGTTGGCCGATTCGATCGGCAATTGCAGCGGCGGCAGAAAGAGGCCGATCAGCCGCAGCACGATCAGCACGCTGGCGGCCCGGGCGATCCGCCAGGTGAGGGCGGTGGGCACCAGCGCAGGGTATACCCGTGAGCGGGAAATCCGGTGCACGACGGGCCGCAGCGCCCTGCTCAGAATAAAATGCGCCAGTATGGCCAGCAGCAGTATGGCCAGTAACCCGCAGTATTGCCAAAGGGCCAGGCCCAGCACCTTTCGCTGCCCGAATTTCGGCATCAGGTTGAGCAGGAAATCTGCCCCGAAAGGGTAAACTTCCTTATGTAACTCGGGAATGAGGCCGACGGTCTCCGCAGAATAATACCATTTCCCGTTTACCCTTTCCAGGTACACCTCCGGCAGCTGGCGGGGAAAGGGGGTATAGATGTGCTGGTTGGACGTGCTGTCGATGTAGTTGGAGTCGCGTGGCAGTGCGCCCATACGTACATACAGCCCTTTGCCATCGAGCACTTGTTTGAGCTTGACAGCCAGTTTCACGGCCCGGGCGCTATCCTGTACCCCATAGAGCGTTCGGGCTGCCAGCGGCGGTTCGTAAGAATCGGGCTGCAGGTAGTACAAGTGGGCCAGCATGGTAAGGTAGGGGCTCTTCTGTGTAAGAGGAGCCTCTCCGTTGGCCTGGCCGGCAAGGGCAAAGGGGGCGTAAAAACAAAGGGCAAAGACGCATATTCTGGCACACTTCATCATCGGCTGCTTTGGTGAGGCGTAAAAATTAGCCAGGATTTGCTGGAAATGCAAAGCGGCAGCTTATTTTTTGAATACTACGCAGTAGTGCGAAGTGCCTGGGGCGTTACAGATTCGACGTAATCAGCAGGTCCAGGTCGGTCGATTTTATATCAAAGCGTTCGCCGAGGTAGTTGTTGGTCAGGCAGCCCTTGTAGGTGTAGACGCCGTGGCGCAGCCCCGGGTTATTGAGCATCAGGTGTTCGATGCTGCCGGTGCTTCCTGCCTTGAGCAGGATGGGCGTCAGGATGTTGCTCACGGCGATGGAGGAAGTGCGCGATACGCGGGAAGCGATATTGGGCACGCAATAATGGATGACCTCGTGTTTGATGAAGGTCGGTTTGTCGAGGGAGGTCACTTCCGAGGTGGCGAAGCAGCCACCCTGGTCGATGCTGACATCGATGATAACGGCGCCGGGTTTCATATTGGCCACCATTTCCTCGCTGACGATCACGGGGGTGCGGCCCGATTTGGAGTGTACAGCGCCGATGGCCACATCGGTAGTAAGGAGTTCCCTTTCCAGGTAGTGGGGGTTGAGCGAAGAGGTGTAAAGCGGGCGCCCCACCTGGTTTTGCAGGCGTTTCAGCTTATAAATGTTATTGTCGAAGATGCGCACTTCGGCGCCCAGCCCCAGAGCGGCGCGGGTGGCGTATTCGGCCACGATGCCGGCGCCCAGGATGACCACTTTGGCGCTGGGCACGCCCGAGATGCCACCCAGCAGTATGCCTTTGCCTCCGCTGGTGGAAGCCATCAGCTCGGCTGCCGTCAGCATGGCGCTAATGCCGGCGATCTCGCTCATGATCCGGACGATGGGGAAAGTGTCGGACTCGTCCATGATGTACTCCATAGCCAGGGCGATGACCCGTTTCTGGCGCAGCTTATTGATATAATTGGCGCTGATGACGGGCATCTGAAGGGGGGAGATGAGGATCTGGTTGGGGTGCATCAGCTCTATCTCCTGCAGGGTGGGCGGCGCTACTTTCAGGATCACATCGGCCTTGTAAACCGCTTCGGGGCTATAGGCGATATCGGCGCCGGCCTCGGAATAGTCATGGTCGGTATAGCTGGATTTCTCTCCGGCGTCTTTTTCCACGACGATGCGGTGCCCATGTCCAATAAGCGTTTCAACAGCGGAAGGGACCAGGGCTACGCGGTTCTCCTGAAGGGTGATCTCTTTGGGTATGCCGATGAACAGCTTGTTCGGCCTGGACTGTACCTGCAGCATTTCCGGCTGGGGCCGGAACTGGCTTTCGGTGAATTCTTTTGGGACAGGTATTTTCTTCTTATCACTCATAGCGGCCGTTCCTTCGGTAGCTTACAAAAATAGGATTTTTCGGCTTGAATCGCCCAGAATTTCCAGTTTTATTCGGACGGTGTCGTCTGGTAGCAGCGCCTCTATCAGCTCCGGCCATTCGATCAGGCAGTAGTCTCCGCCGTACAGGTAATCTTCAATGCCGATCTGCAGGGCCTCGTCGAGGCTTTCCAGCCGGTACAGGTCCATGTGGTAGATCTGGCGGGAGGAGCCGGCCACATCGTATGCGTTGATGAGGGCGAAGGTCGGGCTGACGACTTCGGCTTCGTCGACGCCCAGTTGCCGGCAGATAACCTGGATAAAAGTCGTTTTACCGGCGCCGATCTCTCCGCTGAAGGCCATTACCTTCCTGTTGCCTGCATAGGCCAGCAGGGCCGATGCGGCATGGGGCAATTCGCCGGGGCTGTTGACGGTGATCTCGTTCATGCGCAGGCCGATTTTTTATGGGCGCAAAGGTAGTCAAAATTTGAGCTTGGCATTTATCAATTTATTGATTAAACAACCAGCAGGCCAAGGGTGTTTTTATCCCGTTAAAACCGCAAGCAAGCGGCTTTTTTTTCGTACTTTTGCAGCATGGAAACAACAAATAATTCACCAGAATCGAAGGCTAAGGCAGGCGAATACGGCGCCAGTAACATTCAGGCCCTGGAAGGGCTCGAAGCAGTGCGCAAACGCCCGGGGATGTACATCGGCAGTACCGATTTTAAAGGCTTGCACCACCTCGTGTGGGAAGTGGTCGACAACTCGATAGACGAACACCTTGCCGGCTTCTGCACCCATATCGAAACGATTATCCATCGCGATAACTCCATCTCCGTAAAGGACAACGGGCGCGGCATACCTACGGATATGCACAAAAAGTTGAAAAAATCGGCCCTGGAAGTCGTTATGACCGTCCTGCACGCAGGGGGGAAATTCGACAAGGACACCTACAAAGTATCGGGCGGCCTGCACGGCGTGGGCGTGTCCTGCGTCAATGCCTTGTCGGCCCACCTGAAAGCGGAAGTGCACCGCGACGGGAAGATATACCAGCAAGAATATGAGCGCGGCAAACCCCTTTATGACGTGAAAACGGTAGGGGATTCAGATGATCTGGGTACTATCATTACTTTCAAGCCCGATGAGCAGATCTTCGAAACCCTCGAGTATAAATACGATATCCTCGCCAGCCGCTTGCGGGAACTGGCCTTTCTGAACAAAGGCCTGTACCTGAAACTCATCGATGAACGCGAAACCGATGACGACGGCTCTTTCAAATCCGAAACCTTTTACTCGGAGGGCGGCCTGAAGGAGTTCGTGGAATTCATCGACGCATCCAAGCAGAAGCTGATCGACGAGCCCATCCACGTCATAGGCAAAGAGGAGAACGTAGAGGTGGAAGTGGCCCTTCAGTACAATACGTCGTTTACGGAAACGATCTACGCCTACGTCAACAACATCAATACCCGCGACGGCGGTACCCACGTCAACGGTTTCCGCCGGGCGATCAACCGGGTGTTCAAACAATACGGCGATGACAACGGCCTTTTCAAAAAGCTGAAGTTCGCTATCTCGGGTGAGGACTTCCGGGAAGGCCTCACAGCTGTCGTTTCGGTGAAAGTGCCTGAACCCCAGTTCAAAGGCCAGACCAAGGGCGAGCTCGGCAACTCTGAAGTCACTGGCATCGTTTCCCGTTCCGTCGGAGAGGTGTTGGGGCATTACCTGGAGGAAAACCCCCGCGCCGCCAGGAAGATCGTCGACAAGGTGATACTGGCCGCGACGGCCCGGCACGCCGCCCGCAAGGCCCGCGAACTGGTGCAGCGCAAGAACGTGCTCACCGGCGGCGGGTTGCCGGGTAAACTGGCTGATTGCTCTTCCCGCAATCCCGATGAATGTGAGATCTACCTGGTAGAGGGGGACTCCGCCGGCGGTACCGCCAAACAGGGGCGCGACCGCAACTTCCAGGCTATCCTGCCCCTGCGCGGTAAGATCCTCAACGTGGAAAAAGCGCTGGAGCACAAGATATACGAAAACGAAGAGATCAAGAATATCTTCACGGCCCTTGGCGTCACCGTCGAAGAAAATGACGACGGCGAACGACTCCTCAATATCGACAAGCTCCGCTATCACAAGACCATCATCATGTGCGATGCCGACGTTGACGGCAGCCACATCACCACCCTTATCCTGACCTTCTTTTTCCGCTACATGCGCCCGCTGGTCGAAATGGGTTACGTCTACATCGCCCAGCCGCCGCTATACATGGTCAAAAAAGGTAAGCAGTTTCGCTACTGCTGGAACGAGGAAGAGCGCCGCGAAGCCGTGGCCTCATACGCTTCGAAAGAGAACGACGACTCTGTTAAAGTGCAGCGTTACAAAGGCCTTGGCGAAATGAATGCCGAGCAGCTTTGGGAAACCACCATGGACCCGACTACCCGCATCCTGCAGCAGGTCTCCATCGACGATGCGCGTGAAGCCGACCGTATCTTCTCGATGCTGATGGGTGATGATGTGCCGCCCCGGCGCGCCTTCATCGAGGCGAATGCCAAGTACGCGAAGGTGGATGTGTAAGGCAGTCATGGGCCATAACTAGCGATTGACAAACTTACCTTGACACTTTTCGCTATCAAATCCGGCCTCCGAACAAGCTCTTAGTAGTGTTCAAAAAATAAATTCTCCTTTGGAGATCTTGTGATGTGGCTCGTCTTTCAGCTTTTCTAAAGCTTCCAGCCTGCGTCTCATCGCAAGATCGTCGAACTTATTTTTTGATGGTTGCTTAATCGTTAATGAAAAATGGCAGTTTGAAAAAACCGATTCATCCAATGGCCGCATTATTGTTTCTTCTGATCAGCCTGGCCGCCTGCGGGGGCAGCTCTGCTGATGATTCCCCGCAAAGTATCACGATCGCAGAAGGTTATCATTTCCCATATAATCTTCAGACCCCTGAACAGCGTATGGAAATGCCGGGCGACTTAAAAGAAATATCCGGGCTCGGCATCAGCGAAGACGGGGAGCACCTGCTGGCCATACAAGATGAGGATGGGATCGTTTTTGTAATCAACCGATATACCGGAGAAGTCGACAGGCAGTACGAATTCTGGAAAGATGGCGACTATGAAGGTATAGAGGTGGTGGGCGAGACAGTATACGTGGTGAAAAGTACGGGCACGGTATACGAAATAAAGCAGGGCGGAGAGGCCGGGCAGTCTGTAGAAAAATACAACTTGTTCCTCGATGAAGAGAACAACGTGGAAGGCCTGGCCTATGACCGCCTCAACGGCCGCCTGCTGCTGGCATGTAAAGCCCGGGCAGGCCATGAAAAAACCTACAAACGCAAGAAAGGTATCTATGCGTTCGGCCTGGAAACCAAAAAGCTTTCCGAAGAGCCCGTTTACTTTGTCAGCCTCGACTCGGTGGACCATTACCTGGCGACAGGCCCCGATATTCGCAAGCTGGAAAAGATCGTCGAGTTTTTCGACCCCGACGCTGATTTTAGCTTCAGCCCCTCTGCAATAGCTATTCATCCCATCACCGGCCATATTTATGTGACCTCATCGGTAGGCAAAATGCTGATCGTCCTGGATCCTGACGGCCGTATCCTGCACATCGAGAAGCTCAGCAAAAAGCTTTACCCACAACCAGAGGGCATCTGTTTCGACCCATTAGGCACGCTTTACATTTCCAACGAAGGCAAAGACGGCCCAGGTACGATCCTCCGCTTTAATTACAGGCCGGAATAGGGGCGAGAGGCCAAAAAATCCGGGCTTTGTTTGCTTAATTACCTTAATTCCCGGAATATTGCGGACCAAAGCAGGCGGTATTAGTGTCAATAATTTCTGGATCCCGCCAATATAACAATATAGCAGTCCTTGATATGAGCGTAGTAGAAATGAACGTCCCCACCATCGGCGAATCGATCACGGAAGTGACGCTTTCCCAATGGCTGAAAAAAGATGGCGAATATGTCGAGCTCGACGAACCTATCTGCGAGTTCGAATCCGATAAGGCCACCCTGGAATTTCCTGCCGAGGCGGCCGGCAAGCTGATCCATGTCGCCGCGGAAGGCGACGACCTGGAGATCGGCGCCCTCGTTGCGCGCATCGACACCAGTGCGGCCAAAGGCAGCAGCGATAGTGCGCCCGATAAGGCGGAAGCCGAAAGAAAAGCAGAGAAAGAAGCCCCTAAAGAGGAGCCTGTCCAAGCGGCGGCCAAAGCGGAAAACACTTCCGGTTATGCTTCGGGGCATCCTTCGCCGGCAGCTGCCAAGATACTCAAGGAGGGCGGTGTGCCTGCCGGAGAGGTAAAAGGTACGGGCCGCGACGGGCGCATCACCAAGGAAGACGCCCAGAAGGCAACCGAAGCCAAAAAACAGGAGCCGCCGGCCCCGCAGCCGGAAGCCAAAAATGCCCCTGCTGCCCCCGCACCGGCATCGCCGGCCCACTTCAGCCGTGAAGTCAGCCGTAAAAAGATGAGCCGCATGCGCCGCACCATCGCCAAGCGACTGGTGAGCGCCAAGAACGAAACGGCCATGCTAACGACCTTCAACGAGGTGGATCTCACGGAGGTGATGAACCTGCGAAAGAAATACCAGGACCGCTTCGTAAAAAAATACGGCATCAAACTGGGCTTCATGTCGCTCTTCGCCAAGGCCTGCGCCAAGGTGCTGCTGGAAATGCCTGATGTCAACGCCAGGCTTGACGGCGAAGACCTCGTATACCACGACTATGCCGATATCTCCATCGCCATTTCCACGCCTACCGGCCTCGTCGTGCCGCCTGTGCACAATGTGGAATCGCTCAGCCTGGCAGAGATCGAGTTCAAGATCGCCGAGCTGGCCGAGAAAGCGCGCAACGGCAACCTGAGCCTGGAAGAGATGCAGGGCGGTACGTTTACCATTACGAATGGCGGAGTCTTTGGCTCGCTCATGAGCACGCCCATCCTCAACGAACCCCAATCGGCCATCCTCGGCATGCACGCCATCAAGGAGCGGCCTATGGTGGTAGACGGCGAGATCAAGATCCGCCCCATGATGTACCTCGCTCTGTCATACGACCACCGCGTCATCGACGGCAGCACTTCCGTCACCTTCCTGGTCAAAGTAAAGGAACTGCTGGAGGACCCCATGGCGATGATGATGGATCTGTAGGCAAGGGCTCGGTTGAAAAAGGGCACGAGTCCGCGAAGGTGCAGGTAATGTTATAAAATTACGAAGATTTCCGGCATATTTGGGAAAACAAAACGGCCCAGTATGACACTGAAAGAGCTCTTCGAACAATTGGCTGAAAACCCGGCTTACCTTATTTTTTACTTTTCCATCATTCCCGTCATGGCCTTTCTGGCTGGAATACTGGGCAGAGGAGAGGGGCATCTTTCTCCCTGGAAGTATCTGTATTCCACCCTTATCTACTTCATTTGCGTGCCGGGCATTTTTGCCGTCACGGTCAGCGTATACCAGTTCCTTTTCCGGCGCGGCAGCATCATGGATGCCGACGTATTCGCGCAGGTGCTGCCTTTGGTGTCCATGGTCGTTACCCTGCTGATCATACGCCGCAATGTGGACCTGGATTACATTCCCGGCTTCGACAAGCTGGGGGGGCTGGTGACGGTCATTACCGCTACTTTCGCCATCATGTGGTTCATCGACCGCACCCATATCATCGTATTTTCCTACCTGCCTTTTTATCAGGTGATCCTGATCTTCATCGCCCTGCTCCTGGTCGTGCGCCTGGGGTGGAGCAAAGCTTTTGGCGGCGGCGGGCGTGCAGCGTAGCCGGGTTCCCGGTGCGCTTCAATATTGCACTACGTCTGGCGGAGCTGATATTTTGTCCATCGGGCGTACAGATATCAGCCAGGGGAGGCATCCCTGGCGCCATTAATCGAGCTGAACGATCTTTCGGGTTTGTACGGCGCCATCCACGCTGAGCAGGAGCAGGTATACGCCAGGCTTCAGGCCGTACTGCGCCATATCGATCTTTTCCAGATATTTCCCGTAACCGCGCCATTCATTATCGATAGGCCGCGCCAACTCCTGCCCTTGCAGGCTGACGACCGAAAGGCGGACGAGGGCAGAGCGGTGCAATTTGAAGGAAATGCCCGTCTCCGTAGAAAAGGGGTTGGGATAGGGGTCTTCCATAGAAAAAGAGAACAGGGCGGGTTCGGGGCGCGTAGCGCTGATGAGATCCGGCTCCACCAGCGCCGTCCAGGCCGATAGGTTGTTGGCCACCAGCCGCGTCCAGATCGGGCGCACGACGTTATCGTGGGCCGTGATGTTGGTGTAGTCGCCGAAAAAGTAATTCTCCGAAGGCAGGAAAGGGCTTTCGCTTACCTGGAAATTGGTAAAAGTCTCCCCTCCATCGGCCGAGACGGCCATATATACGTCGGTACGGTTATCCGGATAATTGCGGCGGTCATAGAAAACGAACCACAGCCAGCCTGTAACCTGGTCGACGGCCATCCAGGTAAAGAACTGTTGTTTTCCGGGGGCGTCGTCGTTTACCCTGCGGGCTTCGCTCCAGGTGATACCGCCGTCGGTGCTCTTGGCCAGCCAGATATCGGTATCGCTCTGGCCATTGCGCTGGTCGGCCCAATTGACGTAGACGGCGCCATGATACGGCCCGTTGCTGAGGTCGCAGGCTGTGACGGGAAGGCCGTTGGCCCGGTAGATGCCGGGTATGTAATGGTTCCAGCCGCCCGCCTGTTCGGCGATAAAGGTATCCTCATCCAGCCAGGTTTCGCCGCCGTCCAGCGAGCGGTCGAACCAGAGCTTGTCCTGGTTTGCCCAGGCCACGTAGATCTCGCCGTTGGGGCCTACGCAGGGCACGGCGCCTTCGGCCGTATCATCATCGTCGAGGCAATTGCCGGCCTGCTGGCTGATGCGAATGGGGTTAGACCAGGACTCACCGGCGTCCATGCTTTTGGAGAACAGGATAAGGGAGCTGTCGGCGGGCGAAGCAGAGCCATAGTTATCGAACTGGGTCCAGGTGACATAGATCGCGTTCGTCTGCCTGTCAACAGCTATCCAGTGTTTGTCCTGGGCCTTGGCGCCGTTGAGGCCCGTATAGCTTCCACCCGACCAGCTGACGCCGCCATCGGTGCTTTTCTGGGCGATGATGCGGTCGATCCAGTTGCCGGAAGGCGGGTTGGACAGGTGCAGGTAATAAAAAGCCCCTGAAGTGTCTACCCCGATAACCGGGTCGCCCCAGATGCCCCAGGGGCAGGTGACGGGTGTTCGCGTCCAGCTGGCGCCCCCGTCATGGGAGTAGTACAGGTTATTCAGGTTGGCGGCGGCCACCAGTTCCTGCGTATTATTCGGGTTGATGCAAATAGCGGGTTCGTTGGGCGAGAAATCGGCGCCGACCAACACGTTGGGGTGTTGGGCGAGGCCCTTATTGAGGTATGCGCCAATGGCCAGTACACCCAGGAGAAGAGGATAGATGCTGTGTTTCATGATTCGACGTTTCTTAAAACAGGCTATGTTTGAGCTGGCCTTTCCTGGGTGTATTCAAGTAACGAAAAATAATGGGCAGGCCGCATTTTCTGCCCTTAAAAATGCAGCCTTTTTTTGGCGGCGCGAGCTATTTCAGCGCTATCCTGAGCACGTACATATCCGCCGTCATGTAGAGGTACGATTCGTCGGCGTTGAGCGCGCAGTTGGCGGTGGCCTGGCCGGTGGAGATCGTTCCGAGGTGCTCGCCTTCCGGCGTAAAGGCCCATACACCTCCCGGCCCTGTAGCAAAAACGATGCCTTTCCTGCTGGCCTTCATCCCGTCGGGAAGGCCCGGGGCGGAGCCTGCCATGGAGGTGGCGTCGAAAAATATCCTGCCATTGATGAAATTCTTGTGTTCGTCAAGTTCGTACACCATCCAGAGCGCTCTGTCAGGGTCGGAATTGGCCACATAACACCTGGAATAATCCGGGCTGAAGGCGATGCCGTTCGGCCGCGACAATTCGTCTGTCAGCAAGGCAACCTCTCCTTCGGGCGATACGCGGTAGACGCCCTGGAAGGGTATCTCCTTAGCGGGGTCGTCCATTTGTTTTTCCAGCCCATAGGGCGGGTCGGTGAAATAGAGGTAGCCGTCGGCGTCATAGGCAGCGTCATTGGGGCTGTTGAATCGCTTACCTTCGTATTGTGCGGCTATGGTGGTGAATACGGGTTTGGGGACATCCAGGGGCGCATCCATCAGCGCCATCCGGCGGTCGCCGTGCTGGCACAATACCAGCTTGCCATCCGGGCTTAACAGCAGCCCGTTGGAGCCCGTTTCGCCAGCCCGTTCCACATCGGAAGTATATCCTGAAGGCTGCAGGTAAACGGATGCGCCTTCACCTTCTTTCCAGCTGTACACCGTATTTTTCGGCACGTCCGACCAGATCAGCATTTGCCGGCTTTCCAGCCATAGCGGCCCTTCGGCCCATTCGTAGCCTTCAGCGATAACCTCAATGCGGGCGCTGGTGTCTATGATCTCGTCGAGTTTGGGGCTGAGCCTGATGACCTGCCCGGTGGTAGGGTAAGCAGGCGTTTTTTCGGCTGGGCTTTCCTGTTTTTCTTCAGAAGCGTTTTTACAGGAAAACAGGCTGAGCAGCAGCAGGATCGGGAGGTATCTCATGGTTTGTATTTTTAATTGCCTGATGGAAGGTAAGCATTTCAGCCGACACGTCAAGGCCCTTCCGGCAGCTCTTCGCCGAGCCGTATTACCCGGTAGTTTTCAAGGGCATAGTGTGCTATAGCCTGGGCTACCAGTTCTTCCCGCACTACCAGCAAGAGCCCGCCCGTTGTTTTTGGGTTTTTGAAATACCTGATAACCTGCCCGACAGCCGGTTCCAGTCCTTCGCCTTTGAGCTCGAGCTTGCCCACCTCATCGATGACGAGCCAATCGGGCCGCTGTTCCAGGCTTTCGGCGAGCACCCGGCGTGCTGCTGCAAAAGCGGCGGCGCGAAAGTAGAATTTCCCTACGGCAACCACCTCGCCCGTGTCGGCTGCAGAAGCTTCGGCCGGTGTCAGTTGGAAATCTGCCCATTGGCGGGTGTTCAGAAAGAACAGCCTGCGCAGGCCATCGGCATCCGGAGCCAGGAAGCCGCTCAGCCTGTCTTTTTTTGCAGCCCAGCGCATCAGGGCGGTCGTTTTGCCGGCCTGCACCGGGGCGGTGAAAATGATGATGTTCGCGGCCATGGCCCTCAGGTTTTATGCCCGGTGTACAGCAATGCGTAGGTGATGGAACGCACCATGAGCTCTTTCCAGCGCCGCAGGCCGCGCATTTCGCGGGTTTCAAGCCAGGCGGCCTGCACCAGGCGCCTGAAGGCTGGAAGCAACGCCAGGGCAGCGTTCACCTCATCGTGGTAGGCAGCCGATCTTTTTTGCAGGAACCTTTTCAGGAAACGCAACAGCAGCGGCGCTATCAGGAAGTACCAGATAGCAAGGACGGCCAGCACCCGCACCAGCAGCCACAAGGGCGCCAGTACCTGCCGCGCCCCGGGCGCCAGGGCATAGATACCTGCAAGGGCCAGTAGTGTGAAAGCTATGCTGCGCACCTTCGGCCGTTGCCAGAAGGCTTTGGGTTTTTGTTTTTCGCTTTCCTTCATCGCCGGCCCTACGTCGGGCAGCGTAAGCCGGGCTGCCGCTGCTCTGACTTCCTCCGGCAGCCGGCCGGCCAGCCAGCCGATAGCCAGGCCGCTGACGACATACAGGCCGACATACAGCCCGATGAGCCACTGGCTGCCCTGCACCTCCGACTGCTCGCCGAGCAGGCCGAACTTCTGCAGAACGTAATCGATGAAAGCGTCCACCGATTTCCATAACGGCATGCCGAAGAGGATGGTCATGACGAGCAACTTTTGAAGGGCCGATTCCAGCAGGCCCAGAACGCCCAGCATCAGCGCCGAAAGGCGAAATGAAGGCAGCAGGCTGAAGAGCAAAGCGCCCGCAAGCCCCTGAAAACCAACAGCCAGGTAAGCAGTGGGGGGCGAATGGGGGCTCACCGCAGCTTTGATGATAAGTACGAGCAGCAGCGCCTGAAGGATGGCAGGGCCCGGCCTTTTCGCAGTATGGGCAATGAGGGCTATGAGCAGAATGGCGCCGCCGCCAACGAAAATGCCGGTAAAAGGGCTTCTGAACAGATGCATGAGCCCGCCCAGGCCTGCTTCGTTGAGCGCCCAGAGGGCAGTGAGGCGGATCAGGGCCGGGCGTTCGTCGTCCACGGTAAAGGGCGTTGCGCGTTTCACGTTTCGTTTTAGCTTGGTGAATGGCCAGGGTAAAGGTAGCAAAACGAACGATACCTTTTCACGAGGCGTACAGTACGGGATTGACGGGCGCTTCCATTCCTCTTTCCAGTCCTTGAAACCCAAGCTGGATTTTGTTATATTTGATGAACAGTTAAAACAGAGGTTTGCCAAATGAGCACTACACCTGCATTGGAGAAGAGATTACTCACAATTGACGATTATCACGCCATGATAGCGGCGGGAATCCCTCATTATTGGGTCGTTAACCTACAGGAGCATCAGCTGGAAGTGTACGCTCAACCCGCCAAAGGACGGTACAAACTCCGGCAGATATATCTCTTAGATGAAACAGTAGAGATCGCTTCTTTCGGTATTGAAGTTGAGGTAGAAAAACTGCTTGGAAGCGCCTGAGCGGCATTCCCGCTTAATACTCGCCTGTTTCCTCCTCTATCTCCCCCCCTTTGGTGACGATCCGGATCACCCCATTGCCGGCCTGGCCGCCGTAAATGCCGGCGGTGGCGGCGTTTTTCAGTACCTCAATCCGGTCGATGTCCGTCGGCGGGATGCTCCATAACAGCTCGTTGATCTCTTTGTCGCCATAGTTGTAGAACGGCATTTCGTCGATCACCAGCAGCGGAGGGCCCATAGCGCCGCGGATGCGGATGGTGTAATCGTTATACCCCCCGCTGACCCAAACGCCGGCTACTCTGCCCATGAGCATTTCGGCAGGGTGGAGATAAGCGTAACCAGCGTCAGGGGCATAAACCGTAACATCGGCGGGCCCGCTGAGGGAAGAAACAAAAGCGGGCATCATCGTCCGGATGGGCTGAATGAGCGTTTCCTGGCCCGGCCCGTTCTTGCTTTTATCGTTCGAAGGGCAGCAGTTACTTCCAAAAGCCGGAGCTGTTGAAAGGGTTAACAGGATAATAGCTGGTAAGACTATCTTTCTGGTTTTCATGGTACTGTCGTTTTTCTTCAGAAACAAACTCC
This sequence comes from Lewinellaceae bacterium, assembly GCA_020636255.1. Lineage (GTDB taxonomy): Bacteria > Bacteroidota > Bacteroidia > Chitinophagales > Saprospiraceae > JACJYE01. The sequence continues at coordinate 108,045 of JACJYE010000001.1, read as the reverse complement.
TCTAGTTATACAATCGTTTTTTTGCGTTTATGGTTTGTTAAAATGAATACTTTAAGCCCGTAATGGATCCGGTTCTAATTTAAACTGAGGGGGCTGAGGAAGCCCCCTGCTATAAATCAGTAATCCAGCGTTACGATCCTTCCCTTTGTAAAAGAGAAGAACTTGTCTTTCTCTGCGATCTGTACCCCCTCCATAACGTCTTCAGGCTTGTAGCCGGCGGCTTCCAGGCAGCCGGGGCAGGCGTATAGTGGCACCCCTTTTTCGATCAGCTTTTTGAGCTGGGTTTGGGAAGAAGGGAACTGAGCGTAGGTGAGGTCCGGGGCATCTTTCACCACCACTTTTACCGCATCAATGTCGAAGTACACCATCACGTCCTGGGTCTCAGACATCAAGGCCGCCATCTGCAACGGCATCAGCACCCTGTGAGGGTTGTCGGGCCCTGCTGTGACGTGTATGAGGATACCGTCCTTTTGAGCTGCCAGGGCCTCTTCCACGGCCTGTTGAATTGCAGCTTTATCCAGTTTGGTATCGGGGCCTTCACAGGCCATCAGGGACATCGCCAGCAGCGCGAATGTCCATAAGATTAACTTGCTCTTCATGATTGATTTGTTTTAATAACAATCAAGCTAGTGGCATCCTCTTTAGGGGGCAATGATTTTTGCTTCTGGCTGATTGTATGGACTATGCCCAAAGGCAAAAAAATGGTTAAAAATTTTTGTTTTATGAAAACAAATTGATGTGAAAATTTCATACAACTAATTGTTGGTGAGTACATTAGGTTTTTGTTAAGAAAAAACGGGGCCTCTGTCGCCGATTCCTGTTCCGGACGAAAATCATTATCATTACTGGTGCTAATCAAGATACATTGAAAAACCTGGCCGGCATAATACTGATGATCGCCTTGCTGACACCCACCCTGGGTGCATATATTTGGTTTTGTTGCTACCGGTGGCAGGTGAAAGAAGGGGTGAAAAAACAAATTATTGCAGGCCTGGATAAATGCGAACTCACGCTGGTGGCCTTTGCGCGGGGGGAGGCTCAGGCGAGGGTACGCTGGGAACATGCCGGAGAGTTCGAATATCTGGGCGAGATGTACGATGTTGTTGACATCGAGCCAAAAGGAGATTCCACATACTACTGGTGCTGGCGGGACCGTGCCGAGACAGCGCTGAACAGGCAGCTGGAGGGCCTTGTGGCCAAAATACTGGAAAACAGCCCTGAAAACGAAGCGCGACAAAAGCGGTTGAGTGACTTCTACCATTCGCTGTTTTGCGTAAATGCTCCCTTTTTGCGGCCTCTGGCCTCCAAAGCGTTATGGGAAGCGCACCGGTATTTCTTTTATCTCATGCTCATTCACAGGCCTCCACCGGTGCCTCCTCCCCGATATCACTAAGCGCGTGTTTGATTTTTCCACTTCTTCTCCATTTCACCTTGAGGAGGGAGGGATTATATTCCCTATTCATAATCTGGCCTTAAAATATTATTATGAAACAACAACTCATCATTTTCCTGTTTTCCGTGCTTTCAGGCCTGGGCCTAATGGCACAGGAAGGCGCCAAGATCACCGGCACTGTGCTGGGCGAAGGGGGCGAACCGCTGGTTGGCGCCGTTGTCCTTTCCGAAGACTCGGCCGGCACTGTTACGGACGGCAGAGGGCAGTTCGGCCTGATGCTGCCTGCCGGAGAACACCGCCTGATCATTTCCTATCTGGGATACGACAATAAAACCGTAGTGGCCGACAGCCGGCAGCCCAGCCTCGGCAGCATAGAGCTGCCGCTGAGCAGCACGAGCCTCGAAGAGATCATCGTCAGTGCTTCGGCGCAAAACTATAAGCAGGGGTTCAAAGGCGCCAACTACCGCATCAGTCCTATTGCCATTCAGAATATCAACCCACTAAGCACGGAGGAGGCGCTGAGGGCCGTTCCCGGCGTGAATATCGTCGGGGATATGGGGCTCTCCAACAGGCCGAATATCAGTATCCGGGGGTCCTGGGGCAGGCGCTCCAAAAAGGTGCTGCTGATGGAAGACGGCACCCCTTCGGCCCCGGCGCCCTACGTCGCGCCGGGCGCGTATTACAACCCGGTGAGCGACAGGCTGACCGCCATCGAAGTATACAAAGGCGCTGACATGCTCCGCTTCGGCCCCAACAACATGTATGGCGCGGTCAATTACATTACCGCCCTGCCGCCGCAAAAGCCGGAGCTGCGGCTGAAGCTCGTAGGCGGGCAGCGGAACTACGCTACGGGGCTGCTCTCTTACGGCGGCACCTGGAACAACCTGGGCGCTTTGGTAGAAGGTGTTTACAAGAAATTCGACGGCTTCACCGACAACTCCTCCGTCGAAGTGCTCAACCTGAATGCCAAGATCTTCGCCAAGCTGGCCGACAACCAATCTCTTTATTTCAAAGTGAGCGGCCAGTTTGAGGACAACCAGGCTTCACTGAGCTCGATAACGCCTTTCACCTTCGAGCACAGCCCTACCGCCAACCCCTTCGACGCCGACCAGTTCACTATGCGCCGTTATGGCGTAGATATTATCCACAAGTGGCTTCCGAAAGCCAATATCAGCCTCACTTCCAAAATTTACGCTTCCGATTTTGAGCGCGACTGGTGGCGGCAGGTAACGGCGAAAGTGAAGGCTTCCGATGTGCGCAGTTATGTGGGGGAATCCATTTTTAAAGAGCGCTACGGCTATATGGAAGGGCTGAGTTTCGGCGAAGACGACTATGTGCGGGTGGGCCGGATAGCCAACGGACGCGAGAGCACCACCGATAGCCGGTGGATATTCACCGTCTCCGGCCTTCAGGAGACTTTTAAGCTGGACTGGAATGCCTGGGGTGAAACCCATGAGCTGGAAGCCGGCCTGAAGCTGCACCAGGAAACCTACAAAGACCGGCTGCTGGTGGCCGACAGTTCGCGCTGGGCCCGTTCCGGTGCGCCGAGCACCGACCTGCGGTACTACCTCTGGTCGGTATCCGGATATGTGCGCCAGGCCTTTCATGTAGGTAAAATGGGGATCACCCCCATAGTCCGCATAGAGCATATCGACATGTATCGCCAGAACCTGCTGGCCCTGTCTAAAGACCCGAACCTGGATGGCGTGGCCTATGGCCGAGAGCCCAACCGCTACAACGTGCTGCTGCCGGGCCTGACGCTCGATTACCGCATCCCGCACGGCGAAGTGTTCGGCAGTATTTACGAGGGCTTTATCGCCCCCTCCAAGGTGTTCGGCTTCCTGGTGGAACGCGACGGCGTAGTGACCAACCCTCTGGCGGGCGAAAGCATCAATATCAAACCGGAACTCAGCATCAATACGGAGATCGGATGGCGGGGCAGTTTTCTCGACGGCCGCGTCGACGGCCAGGCCGCCTGTTTCAGCAACACGGTAAGGAATTTTTATGCCGGAGGTGAGAATGAAGTGTTTCAGGAGTTGGGTAAGATCAACATCCAGGGAGTAGAAGCAGCTATTATGGTGGAAATTTTCACGAACAAGGACGTCAGCCTGCGCGCTTTCGCCAATGCTTCTTTGCTGCGCTCGAAGGTGCTCAGCGGCAGCGTCCTGGACCGCGACCTCTTTGGCCAGACTGTCCATAGCACGGCGAGCCGGCAGGAGTTCATCAACAGGGTGAATGCCAACCGCGGCGCCTATCAGTTGTACGTCACGGATGCGGCTGGCGCTGAAACGTTGCTAACGGCGGAAACCCTTACCGAAGCGGACTTCGCCAGGCTATCCAAGAGCATCGTCCGCCTGGGCGAAGGCGGCATCGCTGACGCCGAAGCGCCCTATTCGCCGGGCGCGAACTGGGCTGCCGGCCTCGATGTCGACTACAGGAATGTGTCTCTGGGCGTAAGCGGGCACTACGTAGGGCAGCAGTACACGGAGTTCAACAACTTCAGGAGCGAGTCGGCCGACGGCTCCATTGGCGAGCTGGATGCCTTTTTCACTGTGGATGCGTATGCGAACTACGAATTTTCCATCGGCGGCAAAGGGCAGATGAGGATTTTCGTGAACGGTAAAAACCTGGGCAATGACATCTTCCGGGCTTCCCGCCTCAACCGGGCGACATCCGGCATTTTCCCGGGCGGGTTCCGTCAACTGATCGCGGGGTTGAACCTGAGCTTTTAGGCGTTCGAATGGTTAAAATGTGTAACTATTCAGCATGTGGCCTAAAATGCTCCTGAAGCAAAATTTTGTAGGATTTTTTATTGTCTAACCCCTTCTCATTCCCCTTGAAAGGGGAAGGGCGGATTACAACATTTTGCTTCAGGGCGTAAATCACCATGATGCTGAATAGTTACTAAAATGTTATAAAAAAGGGGCTGTGTCAAAAGGGCCTGCAATTGGGAACCCTCTGGATATCCCGCGAAGTACGCGAAGGAAACGCGAAGTACGCCAAGAGGGATGAAAACTCCCTTAGCGGCCTTTGCGAACCCTTCGCGCCCTTTGCGGGAACCTGCTCCGCATTCTTTGCGTCCGCGGTTTTAGATTTGCCGGGAATGCCTCAGCGCTTACTTCTGAGGCAGCCCTGGCCTCTACTGAACGATCACGTCAAAAGTAGCTTCTACATCCGTTTCTCCTGTCGCACAGGGCGTGGCGGAATCCTTATCGGGCTGGTGCTTGAGCGACAAGGTAAGCGTACCTGTACCAGCGTCGCCGGTGGATACGCTGGATGTCAGCCCCAGCGGCTTGCCGTTGCCATCCAGGTTAAGGTTGTCGATAGACGCAATGGGTAAGGTATAGTCGAAACACAGGCGGTGCTCATCCGACTCGGTTTTTATTTCCTCCGTAATATCCTCCACATTAGCGGCATCGGACTCGTCGAGGAATTCGACGGACAGGGCGTAGCTGGTATTGGGCGCCAGGGTAATATCCTGGGCAACCGGTGGGTTGCCGCCGGCGCCATCGGTATCGCTAAAGGTGAAAATGTTGTCATTGCCGGCGCTATCTGTAAAGGTAAGCCGCACGGTGGTGATGAGTTCCTCTTCATTGTCGGGCCCTTCGTCATCATCCTTTTCGCAGCTCGTCCATACTGTCAGGCTGGCGGCGAGAAAAAAGAAGAGAAAACGCGTGAATTTGCTATTGATCGATTGCATAAGATACTATTGTTTTTTGTGTTAATGAATTGTTGATGATCATAGCCCTGCCGCTCAGCTTCCGCTTTCCAGGCCGAAGGGCAGCCGTAGCCGTAGCGAGACGTTGCGCCCTGTTTCATCGGCAAAGTACCGGAAGCGGTTGAGGTAATCGCGGTAAGGGGTGTTGAACAGGTTGAACACGGTGAAGCCCAGTTCCAACGGCTGTTTGCCAAGGCGCAGCTGAGCGCCGCCTTCCACCTGGAAAAGGGTGTAAGCGGGTGGCGGCGGTGCATAGTCCCTTTCGGCGGGTATGCGGGTTTGCTTCAGCACGTTGGTCATGGAAAAGCGCAGGAAAGGCGCTTCGGCCTTATCGGCGCCGGCTTTGCCGAAGGTGTACTTCAGGCTGTGTTCGAAGCGGAAGGGAGGCATAAGGCTGAGGTATTCCTTCCGGCTTCTGTTCCATGCATCCAGCAGAGAACCTTTGGAGCCCACCTCCAGGCCGGGCAGCAGCTCGTAGGCGGCCTGCCAGTCGAGCCCGGCGAGCCGGGCATTGGACTGAGCATAATCAAAGGCCGGGAAAGCTCCGCGTATGGTCAGCACCGGTTCGGCCCTCGGTTCCAGAAAAATAAAATCGTCGATCACATTGTAGTAGAAGTTGAGCGAAGCCTGTAGTTTATCAACGTCGTTTACCTCGGCAGTCAGGCTGGTATTGTAGGCGCGTTCGGGCCGAAGGTTCGGGTCGCCTTCTTCGTAGGAAGCGGCGCCGTGGTGCACGCCCTTGCTGAACAGCTCGCTTACGTTGGGCGCCCGCCAGGCGGTGCCGAAGTTAAAGCGCAGGTTCAGCAGTTTGGGGAAGCGGTAGATCGCTCCTGCAGTGCCCGAGATGTTGCTGAACTCGAGCTGTCGCCCGATGCTGTCCTGCCCCTGCCGCCCGACGTCCATCCACTGATAATCGTAACGCAGGCCGCCTTCCAGCTCAAGAGGGAAGGGATAGTGCTTCCAGCGTTCGATCCAGAAAGCGCCGGCGCTGTAGTTCTCGTAATTGGGGATGAGCGCTCCACGGTCGGTGGTATTGGCCTGCCGCATGAAGTGGGTGCCGAGGCTACCCCAAAGGCGGCGGACAGGGCGGTGTTCCCAGCTTAGCTCGGCCGTATGGGTGGTGATCTCGAACTCGATCTGGGGGATATCGAGATCGTCCGGTAGCGAGCCATACTGCCTATGGGCGTCGAACTCCTGCCGCCGGTTGAACTGGCGTGCCAGTTGTAGTTGCAGGGTTCCTGCCTGGCCGGTTTCGAGGCTGGACCTCCACTTGAACAACTCGTGGTAGATGCGTTGCATGGGCCTGCCGATGTCGTAGGTAAAGGAACCTTCGCCCAGCGGGCGTTCCCGTTCGATGGCCTGTTGCAGGTCGGTGAGGTTGCCGATGTGGGAGCCGCTGAAAATGCCCAGCTGGGTGTAGAAGCGCGAATAAAAGGCCTCGGTAGACCATTGCTTCTGCTGCAGGCCTACTGCCCAGGAGAAGTTCAGTTCCTCTACCCCGGTATTGTCGAGGTAATAACCCGGTGTTTGCAGGTTGCCGCCCCGTTTGACGGTGCCTTGCAGGCGGCCGCTCAGGGGCAGCTTGCCTTTCAGCCTGCCTTCCAGCATGCCCGAGGCGATGCCCACGCGGCCGTTGCTAAAGGCCTGCAGGTTGGCCTCGCCGCCGATGCCGGCCTGTTGGGGCAGGGGCCTGGGTTCGACGAGCACCACGCCGCCGATGGCGTCGGCGCCATAGCGCACGCTGCTCGCCCCTTTGATGACGGTCACCTTATCGGCCAGAAAGGGGTCGATCTCCGGCGCGTGCTCGGAGCCCCACTGCTGGCCCTCCTGGCGGACGCCGTTGTTGAGGATCAGCACGCGGTTGCTATGCAACCCCTGAATGACCGGCTTGGCGATGGTAGCTCCCGTGTTGAGCGTAGTAACGCCCGGAAGCTGGCTCATTGCATCACCTAGTGACAATCCGCGCTCCGATTGCAGCTGAGCGGCGTCGAGGGTGCTGCTGGATTGCGTGGCCTCCAGCACCGGCGCCTCTTCGCTGACGACCACTTCTTGCAATACTATGCTCACTTCCTCCAGCTCGAAATCCCACGACATGTCGGCCTTGATCTCGAACTCGTGCTGGGCGTGGTGGCAGCCCACGTGAGAACAAACCAGGACGTATGTACCGGCGCAGAGGTTCGGAAGAATATAATTGCCATTTTCATCGGCCAGCGTGCCGATATCCTGATCTAGAATCGCTACGCTGGCAAAAGCGATCGGCTCCCGCGTATGCGCATCAACGACCTTTCCTTTAAGGGTGATGCTGCATTGGTTTTGTGCCCGCAGGGCGGGAGAAACCATAATCAACAGGAGCCATTGCCCCAGGAGCAACAGCCTTTTTGACATAAACTACTTTTTTTCAGTTCAACCAATATTATGCTGGGTAGCAATTGGCGGAACATGGCGGGCCCCGCTCCCGGATGTGGGAGAGGGTCGGATGTTGGTAAGGCAGGTGAAAAATCCGTGGGGCTTCCTCTTTTTCGGGAAGCAATGAAAGGCGTGCTTCTATCTGTTCCGCACCCAAAAACTGGGTGTATTGAATGAGGCACAAGGTACAGTCGTGGTACTGGTATTCGGGGCCGTGCAGGTGGTGATCACCGGCCTTGGCGTCACATACCGGACTATGCTGATGCTCCCAATACAGGTGCACCTCCTTCATGCTCATCGGGAGCAGGAAGAACAGCAGCAGGCCGAGGCTTGCCAGGAAGCGGTATGTAGGATTCTGAGACACCAGTACTTGCTAGCTTAATCGTTCAACGCCTAAGATAAGATAAAGTTTTTGGCAAAGGCAAGCGGCTATATAATAGATGCTGTTAAGGACTGGAAATCCCATTATTTTGCTAGTTTAAAGTTCAAAAGGACTGCTTATGCGAGTACGATCACTCCTTTCCCTGTTGCTGCTGGTATTGTTATTCCTGGCATCCTGCACCAAAGAGGAAAAAGAGGAGCCCATCAACCACTTGCCGGAGATCGGCCTGCCGATCAGCACGCAGGCATTTGCCGATTCCCTTTTTTCACTGGCCGTTGAGGTGGACGATATCGACGGTGACGCCGTGGCCGTCAGTGCAGAAGGGTTGCCGGGCTGGCTGAGCTTCGACGCACCGGGCCTCAGGTTGTACGGCACGCCGGGCCGTCAGGATAAAGGCGAGCACAAGCTAACCATTATCGCCAGTGATGGGAAGGGGCAGCAAAGCCGGATGCTCACTATCGAAGTGGTTATCCTGTATAGCCTTCAGGAGAAACTGGAGCAGGAGTTATACGAACGCTTCGTACTCAGCACACCGGGCCTTTTAAGCGTTTCGGCCGCAGTTGCCACCCCTGACGGGCAGCTCCTGACGGCTACCGAAGGCGACAGCAACCCCTGGGAAGGGCTTCCTGTCACACCGGCACACCGCTACCGCATGGCCAGCGTGAGCAAGGTGTTCACCGCAGCTTTGGTGTTGCGGTTGGCGGAAGAAGGCTACTTCCAACTCGACGACAAGCTGGCCCAATACGTGCCACTCGACGGCCTGCAGTACGGGCAAACCATCACGATCCGGCAGCTGCTCAGCCATACGGCAGGGGTCGTTGACCACCTCAACAGCAGCGATTTCTTTACCGGCAACTGGATGAGCCGCACCTGGACGAACGAGGATATCATCCAGTACGCCGTTGATCATGGCGCGCTTTTTCAGCCCGGTACAGGTTACGCCTATTCCAATACAGGCTTCTATTTCCTGGGGGCGCTCATCGAAAGCGTCACCCAAATGCCCCTTGCCCAGGCTTTCGGGCAATGGGTATTCGAACCCCTCGGCCTGGAAAACACCGTGTACGACGATTTCAGCGATATAGCGCACCCCATTCCAAACCTGGCGCGCAATGCCCGGTCTTATGAGTACTCCCTTACGGCCGTTGGCGCTGCCGGCTCCATTGTAGCGACGCCTGCCGATATTGCCCGCTTTGGCAGGGCCGTTTACGGCGGAGGGTTTTTGAGCCCCGCTTCCATTGATGCCATGACCACCGATTACGGCTTTGCCGTCGGTGGCGACCATTACGGGCTGGGCACTCGTTTATGGGACGACCACAATATCATCCACCACGGGCATACCGGGGCGCTGATGGACTACCGCACCATCCTCATGTACGTGCCGGCCTATGACGTTTGTATCGCCCTGGCCACCAACGAGCCACATGCCAACTGGTTCGACCTCGTAAACGGCGTCCTGGTAGAGGTGGTGAACCACTACCGGTAGGCGGGTTACAGCGTGCCTCTCAGTTCCTGTTCGCGTTCGATGGCCTCGAACAGGGCCTTGAAGTTGCCTTTGCCGAAGGAGCGGGCGCCTTCGCGCTGGATGATCTCGTAAAATACTGTTGGGCGGTCCTGTACCGGTTTGGTGAAGATCTGCAGCAGGTAGCCTTCCTCATCGCGGTCGACAAGGATGTTGAGGCGCTTCAGCTCGTCCAGTTCTTCCTTGATCTCTCCGACGCGTTCCGGGACGGAATCGTAGTAGGTTTCCGGGACGTACAGGAATTCCACACCACGGCGGCGCAGTTCATCGACGGTGAAGATGATATCGTCGGTGGCTACGGCGATGTGTTGTACGCCGGCGCCGTGATAGTAATCGAGATATTCCTCGATCTGGGATTTTTTCTTACCGGCTGCGGGCTCGTTGATAGGGAATTTGATATAACCGTTGCCGTTGGAAACCACCTTGCTCATCAGGGCGGTATAGTCGGTAGAGATATCCTTATCGTCGAAGGTGACGAGCAGTTTGAAGCCCATAACATCCTGATAGAATTTTACCCATTCGTTCATCCTGCCCAGTTCTACGTTACCTACGCAGTGGTCGACGTATTTCAGGCCGATAGGCTGGGTTTTCATCAGGCTTTTGCGTGCCTGGAAGCCGGGAAGGAAGGGGCCGTCATACTGGCTGCGCTCGACGAAAGTGTGCAGGGTCTCACCGTAAGTGTGGATGGAAGCTACCGTCACCTGCCCGTAGCTGTCTTCCATGGTTACCGGGGCTTTGCAGGGTTTGGCGCCGCGTTCTACGGCCTTGTTGAAAGCCTCGGTGGCATCGTCGACCCATAGCGCCAGCACTTTGACCCCGTCGCCATGCTGCAGGATATGGCGGGATACTTCGTGATCCGGATGCATCGCGGAGGTCAGTACGAAGCGGATCTTGCCTTGCTGGAGTACGTAGGAGGCCGTATCGCGGGTGCCCGTTTCGGGGCCGCGGTAGGCCACCAGTTCAAAACCAAAGGCCGTTTGGTAATAATGTGCGGCCTGCTTGGCATTGCCGACGTAGAACTCGATGTGGTCTGTCCCGTTGATGGGGAAGGTGTCTTGCTGGGTGTTGGTTTTATTGCTGGTTAGCGTATCCATTGAAGTAGATTTTTACAAGTTTCAAAATCAGTGTACCATAGCTATTATCGTTTAGCCACCGCCTCCGGCAGCCAGCTCCGATAATAATCCTTGTCCTCGATCTCGACGGCATATTCCGTTAGTTTGAGCGGCCGGAAGGTGTCGACCATGACGGCCAGCTCGTGTGTTTCTTTGGCGCCGATGCTCTTTTCCACCGTGCCTGGGTGTGGGCCATGCGGGATGCCGCCTGGGTGCAGGGTGATCATGCCCTGTTCTACGTGCTTGCGGCTCATGAAATCGCCGTCTACGTAGTAGAGCACCTCGTCGCTGTCGATGTTGCTGTGGTTGTAAGGAGCCGGAATGGCCATCGGGTGGTAGTCGTACAGGCGTGGCACGAAAGAGCAGATGACGAAGTTACGCGCTTCGAAAGTCTGATGAACAGGTGGCGGCTGATGCACCCGCCCTGTGATGGGCTCGAAATTGTGGATGGAAAAGGCGTACGGGTAGAGGTAGCCGTCCCAGCCTACCAGGTCGAAGGGGTGGTTGAGGTAATAGTAGGGATAGATGAGGCCCTGTTTTTTGATGTAGAAGAGGAACTCGCCCTGTTCGTCGTGCGTTTCCAGCTGTTGCGGCTTGCGGATGTCGCGCTCGCAGAAAGGGGCGTGCTCTTCCATCTGGCCAAACTGGTTGCGGTAGCGCTTTGGCGTGATTACAGGGCTATACGATTCCACGATGAAGAGCCGGTTGTCGGGGCCGTCGAATTCCATCTGGTAAATGGTGCCTCTGGGCACGACGACGTAATCGCCATAGCCGAATTCCACGGCGCCATACATCGTGCGCAGCCGGCCACCCCCTTTATGGATGAAGATCACCTCGTCGGCGTCAGCATTTTTGAAGAAATAATCCGTCATGCTTTTTCTGGGAGCCGACAGGATGATCTTACAGTCGTCGTTAACCAATACCGGCTTGCGGCTCTTGAGGTAGTCATCCTCCGCTGTTATCTGGAACCCCATGAGGCTGCGGTGCTTGAGCTGTTTGTCGGACATCAGCTTCGGCTCCATGGAAAAAGGGCCGTCTACCTGTACGATCTGCGTAGGCGGGTTGGCGTGATAGAGCAGGGAATAAAGGTTGCTGAAGCCTTCGGTAGAGAAGAGCTCTTCATGGTAGAGCTCTCCGTTAGGCTTGCGGAATTGGGTGTGCCGTTTGGGAGGCACCTGCCCGAGGCTATAGTAATGCATGGGTTTTTATTTTAAACCCTTCAGGCTGCCAGCCCCGACAGGTTTGTCAAACCTGTCGGGTTTATCAGCCTGTCGGGTTTACTGGTTAAGGTTCTCGAAGACGGTGTTGAGTATGCCGGTAAGTTGGCTGACCTCCTCATCTGAGAGGCCAGACCATGCCTGCCGCCTTGCTGTGCGGATAATGGGCAGTACGGTTTCGGCCTTCTCCCGGCCCTGATCGGTGAGCAGGATATTGAAGCGGCGGCGGTCAGCGGGGTCGGCTACCCGTTGTGTGAGCCCTTTCTGGCAAAGCAGGTCGATGATGCGGGTAACGGTAGGCGCATCCTTAAAGGTTGCCCGTGCGATATCGAGTTGGTTGAGCCCGTCATTTTTATCCAGCATCTGCAGGATGACCCACTGGTCGACGGTGATGCCGGCGTCAGCTGCAGCCAGTTGCTGCTGAAAGTATTGTTTCATCCGCTTTGCCGTACGCTCCAGGATGAAACCGGTGAGCTCCGATTGTTTGTCCGGTTGGGTTTTTAGCAATAATTCAGCCACAGTATTTTTTTTGTTGCTGCAAAAATAATTAGTATAGCAATTATTTGCAAGGCCTTTTGGCATGTCGAATGCGGCCCAGGCTATCCACCGTATCATTTCCCCGTTCCTTCCATGATCATCGCTCTGCGCAGTTCCTCCTCCTGCATTCTTACGATCAGTTGTCCGCTGAGTAGCAGGAGTTCCTGTTCGTCGTCGGTGATGGTGTATTTGGTGCCGATGTGGGTGAGCAGTTCGTAGAGCACCTGCCTGTCGCTGTCACTCAGTGTGTCCTGTTTGTTCAACATAGCGATAAGGCGCTTTTGTTCGGTTTTCGGTTCGATGGACTCCGGAATGGGGGCATTATTATCGTGAAGCAGGATATTGAAGCTGAAGAAGATGGGGGTGATGCCATACTGCCGGCAGACGGCGCGAATATCGTTCACCAGGGTAGCGCGGCGGGCGTCGAGCCCGCTTGACGGCAGGCGGCCGAGCACGCTCAGGGAGAACAGGGCCGCCTCTCGTTTGGAGAAGGTAAAGCGGTTGCCTGCGGCATCGGCGTCTACCACCAGCAATACTTTGTGGCGCCGGCTACGCTCCTGTTTGAGGATCTCCAGGGCGGTATAGTAGCCGATGTTTTCCGTCATAGCGCCGTCGATGAGATGCAGGAAAGGCCTTTCAGAGTCGTAGGTACTCCGTAACGTGGTATTGGAGATCAAAACGGGGAAGCTGCCGCTGGCCTTGATGCCTACCGCCAGAGGCACGGTAAAGGGGTCGAGGCTATCTCTTTTTATGGTGCGCAGCCGGTGGGTATAACCGTTGATCTGATAGCGTTCCAGAATATCGGGTGTAAAAGGGAAGATCGTCATGGTGTTCACCGTCGAGCTGTTGGTGATATGCATGGGAAAGCGCACCGGCCCTGTACTGCCGGCGGGTACGAAAAGGTCTCTGAGCATGAGGCTACGGGTACGGGAGCCCTCGCGCTTACGGCGACGCCCGAAGCCGAGCACGTGCTCGTCGATAGCCCGCTCAAGGGCGTCGCCGTCGTCGACATAGGAGAACCAAAGACGGGGGTTAATATTGGCGCTCAGCAAGACGCCGGTGTAGGAGAGGGAGAGGTCGTCGCGTATCTGCCGCTTCAGGTAGTCCTTCAGGAGGAAGGGCTCCTGTCGTTGGAAGTACTGGTGTTCGTACAGCGCAGCCACATAGGCGCCACCGGCGAAGCCGCCGCCGGAAACAGTGGAGATATAATCGACCTGGTTCAGCATATTCTGTCCTTGGCCGAGCTGGAGCGCCTCCAGCCCCAGCATGATGCCCATCCCGAAATTGGCCGCTCGTGAGCCGCCGCCGGAAATCGCCAGTGCCACAGCCAGGCTGGAGTCTTGCCCGGGCCGCTGCTGGACGCTTTTGTAGTAGTCCAGGCGGACCGTGGGCACGGGGTCTCCGTCCTTGAGGAACTGGCTGCGGTCGGGATAGATCTTTTTGGAACAGCTACTGAGAAGTGATGTAATGGCAAACAAGAGCAGGAACAGGTTTCGGGTGGCCATGATTTTCTTTTGGGTTTCAAAACTGTTGGTAAGGTAAAGCCATTATATTTGTTACAGTAGCCAAAAGTTACAAAACACCCGAGTTTTTCCTACAATGACCACAGACGATTTTAGAGCGATTTCCGATACCGTCCCTCATCAGCCCGGTGTTTACCGTTTTCTGGACAAGAGCGGTACGATCCTGTACGTGGGCAAGGCCAAAGACCTGCGCAGCCGCGTTTCCTCTTATTTCGGCGACCGCCGCGACCGCGCGCACAAGACCCGCGTGCTCGTCAAAAATGCGCATCACCTGGAGTTTACCATCGTCGAGACAGAGGCCGATGCCCTGTTGCTGGAAAATACACTGATCAAGAAATACCAGCCGCGTTACAATGTAATGCTACGCGATGATAAGAGCTATTCCTATATCTGCATCAAGAACGAGCGTTTTCCGCGGGTCTTCATCACCCGCCGGGTGATCCGGGACGGCTCTACGTATTTTGGGCCCTATACCTCCAAATCGCGCATCAAGATCATCCTGGAGCTCATCAGGCGGCTTTTCCCGTTGCGCACCTGCAATTTCAACCTCAGCGAAGAGTATATCGCGGGCGGCAAGTACAAGGTTTGCCTGGAGTACCACATCAAAAACTGCCTGGGCCCCTGTGAAGGGCTCGAAAGCGAGGATGATTATAACGACAAGATCAGCCAGGTCAGGAACATCCTGAAGGGCAATTTCAGCGCGGTAAAGGCCCACTTCAGGGGAGTGATGGACAGGCATGCCGAAAATCTGGAATTTGAAAAGGCCCACGCCATCAAGGAAAAGCTCAGCGTTTTCGAGGACTACCAGGCCAAGTCGACGGTAGTCAGCACCACCATCCGCGACGTTGACGTGTTTTCCATCGCTTCAGAAGAAAAGGAAGCCTACATTAATTACATCAAGGTAGTGAACGGCGCCATCATCCACACGCATACCCAGGAGCTGGTCAAAAACCTGGATGACGACGATGAGCAGGGCCTGCTGGAATACGCCATTCCCATTATCCGGGAGCGGTTCAACAGCATCGCCACGGAGATTATCCTACCCTATCCTGTCCAGCTGGAAGAAGGCCTGCAGGCCGTGGCGCCTAAGATCGGCGATAAGCGGAAGCTGCTGGAGTTATCGGAAAAGAACGTAAAGTACTACCTGTTACAAAAGCAGAAACAACGCGCTACTCAGACGCGTAAGCAGACCTCCGCAGAGCGCATCCTGCGCACCCTGCAAAAGGACCTGCAGATGAACGAGCTGCCGCTGCACCTCGAGTGTTTCGACAACTCCAATATCCAGGGTTCGCATCCCGTGGCCTCCTGCGTGGTGTTCAAAAACGCCAAGCCGAGCAAAAAGGACTACCGCCATTTCAACATCAAGACCGTGGAAGGCCCCAACGATTTCGCTTCGATGGAAGAAGTCGTCCACCGCCGTTACCGCCGCCTGCTCGACGAGGGCGAAAGCCTGCCCCAACTCATCATCATCGACGGGGGCAAGGGACAGCTCAGCGCCGCCGTGGCCAGCCTGGAGCGGTTGGGTATCCTGGATAAGGCCACCGTCATAGGCATTGCCAAACGGCTGGAGGAGATATTTTTCCCCGGCGACTCCATTCCGCTTTACATCGACAAGAAATCCGAATCGCTCAAGCTCATCCAGCAGGCGCGCAACGAGGCACACCGCTTTGCCATCACCTTCCACCGCACCAAGCGCTCACAGAACTTTACGGCCACCGAGTTGACCAACATCCCCGGCATCGGCGAGAAAACGGCGCAGAAGCTGCTCAGCCATTTCGGCTCTGTCAAGCGCCTGCGCAACGCGCTGGCTTCGGAGATCGCTGAGGTGAGCAGTATGGGGGTGGCGAAGAAGGTGAAAGATTATTTTAAACAGGGAGAGGAAGAAGAGGAGTAGGCCAGGCTATCTTTGTTACTATTATGGGTTTATTCCGCTCAATGTAGTTGTTTTTGTATAGATTAAGCGGAATAAAAGTTTCCAAAAAGGACGTAGGTAACCTACTTAGCAAGAAACAGGTTTTTCAGTACCATAGCCAAACGAAAAAGCATTTGTTCATTACCTTGATCGCACCCATGGGGGTTGTGGAGAATAGCCATAAAACCAATTATATTGATCAGGTGATAACTATGGATGATTTGTTTTTATCATAAAACTTAAGAAATATTCCCTTCCGCGGTGATACTTCCTTCTTCCCCTGCACTATATAAACAAAAGGGGCCTAAAAATGCCCCCGCAATCACCAAGCCATGGATATGACCACGACAGATATAGGCCATCGGCTCCGCACCGAACGGGAAGTTGCCTTCGAGCAGCTCTACGAAGCCTGCTTCCCCCGGGCCGCCCAGCTCGTCAAAGCATTGGGAGGGGATTATGAGGACGCCAAAGACATCTTCCAGGATGCTCTTGTCATTCTTTATGAAAAAGCGGTAGAAGGGCGCCTCGACATCCAAAGCTCTGCTTCGGCTTACGTGCTGGGTATTGTCAAGCACCTGTGGGTACGGCAGCGGGGGCGCGACGCCCACCTGCTCTCCTTCAGCGAACTGGAACAGCAGATCGACATCCCCGATGGCTTTTATCAGGAGCCGGAACGGCCCCGGCTGCGCCTTTTCCGTTTCCTGGCCGCCGCAGGGCGCCGGTGCATGGATATCCTGCAGGCTTTCTACTATCAACAGCTGCCGTTGCAGGAGATCGCCGAAGAATTCGGTTTTTCCAGTACCCGCTCGGCCACCGTGCAGAAGTACAAGTGTTTGGAGAAGATCCGCGAACAGGTAAAAGAAAAAGCATTTCGCTATGAAGAAGTGGTGGAATAAACTTCGGAACATCGGGCTGCCGCTTCGCACTCTTTTGATCTCCAGGCCAACGCGGAACCAGGGGCAAGAAAGCAGGGGCCTATCTGCGCCCTCAGCCTCTTCCCCGGAAGAGGAGGCTGCCTATCAGGCCATCCACTGGTACGGCCGGCGCAAATTGCGCAGGGAAATAGCGGCAGTGCACCGGCGCCTGATCACGGATCAGCCGGAGGGAAGCCTGGCCCGGCAGCTTCGCCGTGTGTTTCGCTGATTGACACCTTCCGGCGGTACTACAGGCCCGCACAGTAATCCATTTATCAACCTAAAAAATACAAGCTATGCGTACGTATCATAGCCAGGCTTCCCTTGTGCCTATGGTCATCGACGGGAGCGACA
Source organism: Lewinellaceae bacterium (assembly GCA_020636255.1). GTDB lineage: Bacteria > Bacteroidota > Bacteroidia > Chitinophagales > Saprospiraceae > JACJYE01. Next base: position 91,058 of record JACJYE010000001.1, on the reverse strand, counting down.
GGGCGGAGCGCGCTTACGACATTTACAGCCTGCTGCTCAAGGAGCGCATCGTTTTCCTGGGCACGGCCATCAACGACCAGGTGGCCAATCTCATCGTGGCCCAACTGCTCTATCTCGACAGCCAGGACAGGAAGCTGCCCATCAATTTGTACATCAACTGCCCGGGCGGCAATATCTATGCCGGGCTGGCCATTTACGATGCTATGCAGATGATCAAGGCGCCGGTGCACACCACTGCCGTAGGCGTAACGGCCAGCATGGGCACCGTGCTGTTGTCTTCCGGGGCCAAGGGGCATCGCTATGCCCTGCCCCACGCTACCATCCACATGCACCCCGCCGGTGGCGGCGCTCAGGGCTATACCGAAGATGTGCGCATTGCCTATCACGAACAGGAGCGCCTGGAAAAGCAGTTATTTTACATCGTCGGAAGGAACAGTGGCCACGACTGGCAGCAGATCGAAACGGATTTCCTGCGCGACCGCTTCCTCAATGCCTTGCAGGCCCGCGCCTATGGCCTGGTCGACGAGATCCTGGGTGAAACGGACGATGTGGTGATGCTGGACCGGGTGGGCCTGCAGTTGCTGGCAGGGAGCAAGTGAGCGCCGGCCCGTTTTACAGGTTCCTCAACCGCCCCCCGTCAACGGCCAGCGCTATGCCGTTGATATAACCTGCGGCCGGCGAGGCCAGGAAGGCGATGGCGGCCCCCAACTCCTGTGGGGTGCCGAAGCGGCCCATAGGGATCTCGGCCTGCATTTCCGCAGCTACTTCCTCGCTGCTGCGGCCTTCTTTTGCCGCTTTCTCATCGATGATCTGCGTCAGGCGATCCGTCAAAGTAGCGCCGGGCAGGACGCTGTTGACGGTGATGCCGAAACGGCCCAGCTCGTTGGCCAGGGTTTTGCCCCAGTTGGCCACGGCTGCCCGCACGGTATTGGAAACGCCGAGGTTGGGCAGAGGGGCTTTTACGGAAGTGGAAATGACGTTGATGACCCGCCCGTAGTTTTCCTTTTTCATGCCGGGCACTACGGCCTGAACCAGTAAGTGGTTGCCGATGAGGTGCTTCTCATAGGCATCGCGAAACGCATCGGCGTTTGCCTCAAAAACAGGGCCGGCTGGAGGGCCGCCCGTATTGTTCACCAGTATGTGGACCAGGCGGGTAGAAACCAGGGCCTGTACCTTGGCCTCCAGTCCTGCGAGATCGGAAAAATCGGCGACGATAAAATCGTGGCTCTGCCCCTGTGTTTTGTCCATCTCTTCTACGATGCCGGCCATGATCCCGGGCGAGCGGGATACCAGCGTTACGCTAGCGCCCAGGCGGGCGATCTCCAATGCAGCTGCTTTGCCGATGCCTTTGCTGCTGCCGCATACCAATGCATTCTTCCCTTTGAGGTTAAGGTCCATATTTGGAGGTGCTTGAGGGTTTTCACTAAATTTGGCTAAATTTATAATAAAATGAACAAAGGGGGGCAGTATCCGCTTACCTGAAGAGGAATACAACGGCCAATGTCCGACATAGAAAAAATCACAAAACACCATACCATGCCACTAGCCAAACCATTCAATCTCCGGAAATGGGTCGATGAAAACCGAAGCCTGCTCAAGCCACCGGTAGGCAATCAGCAAGTATATAAAGGCAATGACGACTACATCGTCATGGTCGTTGGCGGCCCTAACGGGCGAAAAGACTATCACTGGGAAGAAGGCGAAGAACTCTTCTATCAACTCGAAGGCGATATCACCCTTCGGGTCATTAATGAAGACGGGCAGCCGGAGGACATCGCCATCCGGGAGGGGGAGATGTTCCTGCTGCCGCCGCGCATCCCTCATTCGCCACAGCGCCCGGCCAACACCGTTGGCCTGGTCATCGAGCGTTATCGCAAGCCCGAAGAGATGGATAAGCTGATGTGGTTTTGTGAAAACTGCAACCATAAACTGCACGAAGAATCTTTCCCGTTGGAAGATATCGTTGCTCAGCTGAAGGCCGCCATACAAACATTTATGGCTTCGGAAGAGCTGCGCACCTGCTCGAATTGCGGGGCTGTTATGCAAAAAACTTAATTTTGCGCTTTCACCACCGAATGAATGAAGAAAGTATATTTCGCTTCTGACTTTCATCTTGGCGTAGATGCCAGGCTGAGCAGCCGCGAGCGCGAGCAGCAGATCGTGCGATGGCTGGAGCAGATCAGGCCTGATGCGGCGGCAATATATCTGGCCGGCGACGTATTCGATTTCTGGTTCGAGTACAGGACGGTCGTGCCAAAAGGGTATCTGCGGCTGCTGGGCAAGCTGGCAGAGCTGCGCGATACCGGTATCCCCATTTATTTCTTCACCGGCAATCACGACATGTGGATGTTCCGCTATTTCGAAGAAGAGATGGGCATTCCAACCTACCGGCGGCCTATCGAGCGGGACATCCTGGGCAAGTCCTTCCTGATCGGCCATGGCGATGGCCTGGGGCCGGGCGACCACGGCTACAAATTCATCAAAAGGGTTTTTGCCAACCCTACCTGCCAGTGGTTCTTCGAACGCCTGCACCCCAACTTCGGCATCCGGCTGGCCAACTTCTGGTCGGGCAAAAGCCGGGGCGCCACCCGGCCAGATGGAGGCCGCTTTCTGGGAGCGGAGAACGAATGGCTCATTTCTTATGCCAACAGGAAGCTGAGCCAGAAACACTTCGACTTTTTTATCTTCGGCCACCGTCATCTGCCCATCGACTATACGCTAAACAACGGCGTCAGCCGTTATATAAACCTGGGCGATTGGCTGCATTACAACTCCTACGCCGTATTTGACGGCACCAGGCTCGAAATCCAATTCTTCGAAAATGAGAACGGCACCGTATTCGGAAAACGGGAAACGGCAGAGCAGAAGGCCTGAAGCCGAACGGGCTTATCTGGCGGCCCTCCTTTCCCTGTGCCTTGGCCTGCTGCTCTCTTCCTGCCATGTTACCCAGGCTCAACCCGCTCCCGTCGATTCTTTCCGGCTTCTCCATATTCTGCCGCTGGAAGCGAAATGGTTTACCGTTGATAAGCTTCAGCAGGCCTACCTCGTGACGAGCAGGAACGCAGTGGCCAAATTTGGGCCGGATGGGAAGGAGTTGTTCCGTTATAATAATAATACCCGGGGCGAGCTGGCCTCCATCGATGCTACCGACCCCTTCAACCTGCTGCTGTTCTATCCCGATTTGCAAGGTATTGCCACCCTCGATCGCACGATGAACGAAACGGGCTGGCTGCTGCTCTTCTCCGCCGGTATCGTCAACGCATCGGCGGTAGCCCTGGCGCCCGACAACAACATCTGGGTATACGACCAGGCTACTTTTCAGCTTCGTAAGATCGCACCCGATGGCACGGTGCTGGCCACAACGGAGAACCTCAGCGCGCAAATGCTCCAACCGCCTTACGCCAGCCAGGCTTTGGCCCGCGAGAACTTCGTTTTTTTATATGGCCCAACCCAGGGCGTTTTCCTTTTCGATAATTTCGGCCAATTTTACCGCTTGCTCGAACTTCCCGGTTATCAACAATTCCAGGTGCAGGGCGAGACCCTGCTGCTGTATACCCCCGGCGATTACCGGGCCTACAGCCTGGATCGGCTGCAGTCAGCAGCTTTGCCTTTGCCGGAAAGGGGGCGCCATGCGAAGCAGGTGGCCTGGCAGGGCCGCCTGCTGTATCTGCTCAACGAGAAAGGGATGGTGGAAGTGTACGAGAGGCTCTAACACCCCGTAGCTCCAAGCTTCTGCTTGGAGTAGCCCGTAGCTCCAAGCTTCTGCTTGGAGTAGCCCGTAGCTCCAAGCTTCTGCCTGGAGTAGCCCGTAGCTCCAAGCTTCTGCTTGGAGTAGAATAACCAGGCCCAAGGAACTCCTCCGACTAAAAATCCGGAGGTACGGGGATCATGCGATCAGGGACGGTATTTGCAGGGCCAGGCCCACATCACCTTTTATCTTCACCTTACCTGAAGCAATGGCCATCATGGCATTAGCCTCTCCCTTGCGGATGCGGTTGAGGGTGTCGAGGGTGGTGGTAATGGTACAATCAGCTGCCTTGTCTTCATTACTCACAACAGTATGTGCTCCGGTGAGGTCGATGTGCACAATACCTTCGTCGAAGACGAATTTGATGGACTTGCCCAACGAAGGGGCGCGTTCTGCCGTTTTGGCAAACAGCTCAGTGATCTCTGCTAATGTCATAGCCGTTGCGGTTTATAGATGGGGCCTAAGATAAAGAAAATGAAGTTAGGCATTCCTTATTCCAGTGCATGTACTTCTATCCACCCCACCTTGTTGCGGTAGCTCACCAGCCACCACTCCGGCGTAGTGCGTTCCAGCACTTCTACCTCCGCGCCTGCGCTCAGCTGGGCCACGGCTTTGCTCGCGGCGCTCATCTCGTAATAGAGGCTGGCGCTTTCCGCAAGGTGAAAAGCATGTTGCCACGGATCAGGCGTTATTCTTGTTTTGGATACCGCTTCCGGCTCAACGGCTATCGGCGCCGGCAACCCGGGAGAAGGTAGCGCCGGTTCCTGTTGCAGCACGGGCAGGCTGGCCGGGGTAACATCTGGAAGTACAGGAGGCATAACAGGCGCCATTGCAGTTAGTTTTTTTACAGCCACGGCCAGTTGCAGCGGGCTTTCCGAACCACTCAGTTGCGACAGAGGCACCTCCAGTTCCGCCGCTTCGTGTTCCCACACCTCAATGCGGATCAGATGGGCAAAAGAACGCTCCAGATAAACGCGGAAAGTATTGCCTGCCTGCCTGCCGGTACGGGCGAGTTCGCGGCGCCCGTCGGGCAACAGCTTGTAGACGTCGAGGTAAAAGGCCTCTATGGAGCTTTCATTGCCGTCCGTTTGTATGGTACCCCAAACGGCGGCATATTTTTCTTCCTTGCCTGTCGGGCTTCCGGTAGCGGAGCTAACAGTTTGCAGCCTGGCCGCGGGAGCAGCGTCAGCCGGCAAAACAGGGGCGAATGCCACTTCTTCCGGTGCAAAAGCAAGCCCCGATTGTGCAGTCGCTGGCCTGCCGGGCCACAACAGCACCCATAGGGCCAGGGTCGCTATGCAGGTTTTCTCGTAGTACATTGATGTGCACTTTTGCTTTATTTCTGCTTATACGGAGCCCGATGCTCCGGGGTTTCCTCTTCGGCCGGATTATCGAACCAGCTGTACATCGCCTTTGAACAACTCTACACGGCCGTCGATGAACTCTATTTCAGCAAAATAACCGAACACCGCAGGGTTCATCAGCTCTCCCCTGAAATTGCCGTCCCAGCCATAGTGAGGGTCGTTGGGCGGAAAGTTGAATACTTCGAATACCTGCTCGCCCCAGCGGTTGAAGATGTAGAAAGACCTGACCTTCTCTACGCTGCCCGCGCGTGCAAAGATCAGGAATACGTCATTGGCGCCGTCTCCATTGGGAGAAAACGCATTGGGGATAAAAATATCCGGCCTTTTGTCTACATATATCCTTACCCAGGCCACATCCTGGCAGCCATTGATGCTGCGTACCCGCACCCGGTAATCGGTGCTTTCTCCGGGGGTGGCGATGGGCGCCAGGCAATCGTCGCAGCTCAGGTCCGGCCGGTTGCCCCAGGTGATGGAAGCGATCTCGCTGTCCGCGATATTGGCCAGCACGTTGATCTGGTAGGAATCGCCCAGCAGCACTGTAGCTTCGGCTTCCGCCGCCAGCACGACCAGCGAATCGGGTTGTACGACCTCCTGCGGCAGGCGGAATTCGCAGCCGTTGATGTCCTGCACTACGACTTCGTACAGCCCGGCGCCGAGCTGCTGGAATACCGGCCCCTGCTGGAAGTTATCACCGCCATCGACAGAGAACAGATAGGGCGGCAGGCCGCCGTTTACCGACTCGACCAATATAGCGCCAGGGTCGCCGTAACATAGCGGCTGGATGGTATTGGCCACTGCCGCAGGCAGGTCCTGTATCACTTCCACCGCATCATTGGCCTGGCAACCATTGGCGTTGTTGGTAACGATCAGGGTATATACCCCCGGTGCTTCTATAGAAGGAGAAAGCGTCGTGATGCCGCTCGCCAGGCTGCCGCCTGTCGTCGCCCATTGGTAGGAGAATTCCGGCCCCACCGAGGAGCCGCTTCCGTTGAGCTGCCGTTGGTTCTCAAAACAGGGTAGCACGAAGTTCTGGCCGGCTTCCGCCAGCGGTGGCTGTATGTCCTGCAAAGCCGTTACAGATGCTGCGGCCGTACACCCGTTGGCGGTGTTGGTGACGACAAGCGTGTACTGGCCGGGAGCATCGATGATGGGCGCCGGCGTATTGGCGCCGCTGAGGATATGGCCGCCTTGTGAGGCCCACTGGTACAGGTAGGTGAGGCCACTGCTCGAAGCTGTTCCATCCAATGCCGTTTGTTGTATCGCACAGGTCAGCAGTGCCGGTGGCTCGATCACGGCAACAGGCGTATTGATATCTTGTATTACTGTAGCCGTGGCCGTATCGGCGCAGCCATTGGCCGTGTTCAGCACAACCAGAATGTATTGGCCGGGGGCATCGGCCGTGGGCTGTGGCGTGCCGGCGCCGATGGTTATGTGCCCGTCGGGGCTCTGCCATCCGTATTGTATCGTAGATCCTGTACTGGAACTGCTTCCGTCGATCACGACAGACCCTGCAACACAGTCGAGGGTATCCGGTATTGCGATGAGGGCAATGGGGGGGGCGATATCCTGCTGTACGGTTATATCGGCCGTGGCAGAGCAGCCATTGCTTTCATCGAGTACCGAGAGGTTATAGGATCCTGGCGCGGCCACCGTCGGTGACAACCCACTGGCCCCACTGGCCAGTATGCCATCGTTGGTCTGCCACTGATATAGGTAACCGGCCCCACTGCTCGAGGCCGTGGCGTCGAGGTTCAGCTCCTGTGTAGCGCAGGTCAGCAAATCAGGAGCGGCGATCACTGCAATGGGCGACACGGTGTCCTGCAGGGCCGTTACGGCCAGCGAATCGGAGCAGCCGTTGTCCTGGTTAAGGACGGTGAGGGTATATGTGCCGGGCGCCCCGGCCATAGCCAGCAGGCCATTAGCACCGCTGAGTATGTCCCCATCGGAGGTAGACCACAGGTAAGTGAACAGGGGCCCAGTGCTGGAACCCGCCGCATCGAGGGCCACTTCCGTTACGGCACAGGTTAGCATCTCCGGAGTGCCGATGGCGACTACCGGTGCAGTAACATCCTGTGTTACCGTAACGGCGGCAGAATCCTGACAACCGTTGTCCTGATTGGTAATGGCCAGGCTATACAGGCCGGGGGCATCGATAGCCGGCGTCGGGCCGTTGCCGCCGCTCACGATGGAGCCGTCAGGTGTGGCCCATAGGTATTGGAAAATGGGGCCGGCACTCGACCCCTCAGCATCCAATTGCAGGCTTTGCACAGCGCAGGTCAGGCGTTCCGGCACGGCAATAGCGGCCACCGGTGGGATGATATCCTGCAATACTTCAACCTCCAGGGAGTCTGAGCAACCGTTGCCCTGGTTGTAAGCTGAGAAGGTGTAAAAACCCGGTGCGCCCACTGAAGATACCTGCGTATCGGCGCCGCTCAGTATCAGCCCATTTTGTGTGGCCCAATGGAAAACGAGCGTCGGGCCGGAATCGGAATCGGAGGCATCGAGCAGGGTGCTTTCGCGAACGCAATTCAGCACCTCCGGCATGGAGATGGCGATAGCCGGGGCTACGAAATCTTCATTGACGGCTACGCTGGAAGCCTGAGCACAGCCGTTATCGGTATTGGTAACCAACAAGCTATAGGTTCCCGGCGCATCTATCTGGGGCGCCAGGCCACTGGCGCCTGATAATATGTTGCCATCCGCCGTCGCCCACAGGTAGGTATACGGCCCGTCCTGTGCGGAGCCGCTGCCGTCGAGCGCCAGCGAAGGAGCAAGGCAATTGAGCGTAAGCGAGGGGCCGGCGGCGGCAACCGGCGCTACAGTATCGATGAGCACCTGCACGCTGGCCATCACCTCGCAGTTGTTGGCCAGGCTGGTGACCTGAAGCAGGTAGGTGCCCGGCGCATCTACCTGGGGCGTCAGCGAAGCTGCGCCAGACAGAATATGGCCATCGGGGGTAGACCATGATACCGAATATGCTGCGCCCTGGCTCGAACCGCTGCCGTCGAGGCCAACCGTCAGTTGGTTGCAGGTAATGGGCAGAGGCGATTCGATCTGCGCTACCGGCACATAGACGTCCTGGATCACCTGTACGCTGTCGGTAACGCTGCAACCGTTATCGGTATTGAGCACCTGGAGCAGGTAAACGCCTGCCTGAGAGGCCACGGCCTGGGGCGTGAGCGCCCCCGAAAGGATACTGCCGCCCTGGGTTGTCCAGAGGTATTCGAAATTAGGGCCCTGGCTCGATGCGGAGCCGTCGGTTGTCACTGCAGCATTTGCACAGGTGAGGGTATCGGGGGTGGCTATGGAAACGGTGGGCGCTGCAAAATCGGAAATGACAGCCACCACATCGGCCGCTTCGCAGCCGTTGACGGTATTTACCACGCTCAACTGATAGGCGCCTGGCTGGCTGATGCCCGGCGTGAGGCCGTCGGCGCCCGTAATGGCCTGCCCGCTATCTCCCGTCCATTCATACATCAACCCTGGGCCCTGGCTCGACAGCTGGCCGTCGAGCTGCAGGCTGGGGTTATAACAGTTCAGCACCTGCCCGGGGCCGGCTTCTGCAACGGGAGCTATCGTATCCTGCGTGGTCAGGACAGAAGCTTCGGCGCTGCAGAAATTTTGGGTATTGAAAACCTGCAGGGTATAAATTCCCGGCGCATCTATTATCGGGGCCAGCGTGTCGGCAGGGGGCTGGAAGCCCGGCACGTCAGCCATCCAGGTAAACAGGAATGGAGCGCCGTGGCTGGAGCCGCTGGCATCGAGCACTGTTTGCTGGACGATGCAGTTCAGGGCCTCCGGTGTTTCGATCTGTACCAGCGGCGCCAGGGTGTCCTGGTACACGATAACCGTTGCGGTGCTGGTACAGCTGTTCTGGAGGTTGGTGGCCTGTAGCTGGTACAGGCCCGGCGCGTCGGCCTGCGGGCTGAGGCTTTGCCCGCCGGAGAGGATATTGCCGCCGGTTGTGGACCACTGATAGGTATACTGTGGCCCCTGAGAAGAAGCTGTACCGTCCAGCACCAGCGAAACGGTGGCGCAATCCAGCGTATCGGCCGGGGCTACTACCGCTATAGGCGCCGTGATATTCTGTGCGACGGTAACGGTAGACGTCGATACGCAGTTGTTGCTCAGGTCGGTGATCGACAGGCTGTACTGGCCGGGTGCATCAACGGACACCAGCAGGGAATCCAGGGTGGAAACGAAGTTGCCGTTGGGCGTCATCCACTCGTAATCGTAATTGGCGCCGGTAGAAGAACCCGCTGCGCTGATCGACACCTGCCCTGTAGCGCAGTCGAGCGTGTCGCCGACGAGCAGGGCCAATGCCGGCGCGTTGGCATCGCTGCTGACCACCACCGAATCAATAGCGGTACAGCCGTTGAACGCGTTGGTGACTTGCAGGAAATACGTGCCGGCGGCATTGACCAGCGGGCTGAGCCCGGCGCCGCCGGATACGATATTGCCGTTGGCGCTCGACCATTGGTAGGTGAAGCCGGCGCCCTGGGCCGTACCGTTGCCGTCGAGCGTCAGCGAAGCGTCGCCGCAGGAAAGCACCTGCGCGTTGCCGGCTTCCACCGCCGGCGCAGCGATATTCTGGGCTACCATGACGGAAGCCATACCCGTGCAACCGTCTTCCAGGTTGGTTACCGTCAGGGTGTAGGTGCCGGGAGCATCGACAGTTGGCGTGAGGGTAGTCCCACCGGACACGATATTACCGTTGGCCGTTGTCCAGAGGTATTCGTAGTAAGGCCCCTGGCCGGATCCCGTCCCGTCCAGGATAACCTGAGTCGTATTGCAGCTCAGTGAGCCCGGCGTCTGGGCGTCAACGGCCAGTGAAGCGGCGCCTGCGTCGACGGCCACGCTGGCAGATGCGGTGCAGCCGTTGACGAGGTTGGTCACCGTCAGGATATAGGTGCCGGGAGCGTCGACCACCGGGCCGAGGCTGGCTTCACCGGAAATGATATTACCATTGGAAGTAGACCAGGCGTAGGAAAACTCGGGGCCCTGTGAGGAGTTAAAAGCGTCGATGGTTAGCTGTGGCGTCTGGCAGCCGAGCATACCGTCAACTTCTGCAAAGGCATCGGGCTGTTCGACATCGCCGTCCACGATGGCGATGGCCTCATCGGTACAGCCGGTATTGATGTTGGTGACCGTCAGCGTATAGATGCCCGGCGCGCCTACAGAGGGGAAAAGGGTCGTGCCGCCAAACAGGACGGTGCCGTTCGGGGTCGTCCACTGGTATGCATACGAAGCGCCTGTGGAAGAACCCACCCCGCTGAGCTGTGTGATGGGGAAGTAACAGTTGACCATTCCATCCAGAGCGTTGGCCACAGGGATATTGGGGTTAGGCATTACCTCGACGGTAGCCTGTTCGGTGCAGATATTGCCTCCGTTGTTATACGTCACGGTGAGGGTATAGGTGCCTTCCGAGCCGATCTCCACCATCGTGCTGTTGGCCCCGGAAATGATCATCCCGTCGAGCGTCGTCCATTGGTATGAAATAAAAGGGCCGGAGGAAGAGCCATTGCCGTTCAGGAAGAAGGTAGGCTGGTTGCAGGTGATGAAAGGTGGCGGAGCGATAACGGCCTGAAGGGGCGTGAGGGTGACCGTCACCTGGTCCATCTCCTGGCATCCGCTGGCGATGTTTGTCAGGGTAAGGATATAGGTGCCTGGCTGGTCGACAATAGGCGTCAGGGTGCTGCCCCCGGAAACGATATGCCCGCCAAGAGCAGACCAGCTATAGATAAAATCCGGCCCGGAGTCAGAGCCTGTGCCGTCGAGCATGACCTGTGTACCTACGCATGGGATATCCATAGTTATGCCTGCGTCGACGACGATCTGCGGGGGCAGCGTCGGGCAGATGGTCTGGGTATTCGTCGCAGCGCCGGTCGAGGAGGTATAGCCCCAGTAGGCGAGGTTGCTGCCGCCGAAGCACAGGTTGATGATATCATAGGTGCCCGCAAGTACCGGCGAGCCGTCGAAGGTCACCGAATAGCTGTTGCCTGCGGGGTTCCAGGAAAAAGTGATCGTATGGTTGGCGCCGTCTTCGATGTTGGGCATGGCTACCGGCCCATTGATGGGAGAAGCCATATTGCCGTTAACATCAACTGCGCAGTGGTCTTGGGGGATATCTCCCTGTGGCGGCCCGTTGTCCCAGGTATCGAACTCTACGATAAAGGAATTGGGGATGCCCTGAGCGCCGATCCCCTGGCCGGTGCCGCCGCAGGTGCCAGGCCCGCTGGACTGGTAAACCAGGCAGATACCGTCGGCTCCGTTGGCGTCCAGGTTGCCGAAATTGGCCACCATAGTATGTGTAAAAGGCTGAGAAAAGTCGACGGGCGTATTCAGCCAGGCGCAGCCCTGCTGTGTAGTCGCATTAGGCGTCAGTTGTATGCAGGCGCCCTGGTTGGTTGCGCTGCCCACCGTCAGGAATTGCCCGTTGCAGGGGATCTGAGCACCTCCCCACACACATTCCAACATCAGCAACAGGGTAAAAAGTCGTCTCATAGGGTGTGTTTTCTATGCTGTCAAATAAAGATTCAATACGATTGGCCATTAAGCATTTGGTGTCGGAAGGGAAGATGTGGGAACAGGCCAGCGTCAGGCTTTCAGGCCAGCCCTCGCGTTTTGTGTTTCAAAATTAGAAAAAAAACAACAGCTGATTTGGAAAAATGGGGAAAGGGGAAAAGCACACCCTGCCGCTCAAGCAGGCAGCCTTACGAGTATTGTAACGATAATGCCTTGTCAGAACGGTTTCACGGCCTCATTGTCTCCTGGCTTTTTAACCAAGAGATTCCCAGCCATGCAACCATGGGGACAGTCCGCCAAGCCCAGATCCGGGGCACAGAGCCGCACGGAGGGTATGAGGGTTCCCGCCAAGGGCGCTACTAGCCGAGCAGTTGCTTCATATCCACCCGTTCGCGGATGATGCCTTCCAGTTGATCGACATGGACGCGAACCTGCTGTAAAGTGTCGCGGTCGCGAAGGGTAACGGTTTGATCATCCAGGGATTCAAAATCGACGGTTACGCAGAAGGGCGTGCCGATAGCATCCTGCCGGCGGTAGAGCTTGCCGATGCTGCCGGTGTCGTCGTATTGCACGTTGAAGGACAATTTGAGATTATTGAAGATGCCCTGCGCCATGTTGACGATGCGTTCTTCATTGCGCTTCAGAGGCAGGATCGCGCACTTGACAGGCGCCAGGGCGGGGTGCAGCTTCAGTACGGCGCGGGCGCCTTCTCCGCCGGGCACTTCTTCCTCCACCAGGGCATTGCTCATCATTGCCAGGAACATGCGGTCGACGCCGATAGACGTTTCCACGACGAAAGGCACGTAGCTTTCCTGCAGTTCGGGGTCGAAATACTGTATCTTTTTGCCCGACAGTTCCTGGTGGTTGCCCAGGTCGAAGTCGGTACGGCTGTGGATGCCCTCCAGTTCTTTGAAGCCGAAGGGGAAGTCGAACTGGATATCGACGGCGGCATCGGCGTAGTGGGCCAGGTTGTCGTGGTCGTGGAAGCGCAGCTTGGTATCGGAAGTACCCAGGGCGAGGTGCCATTTCATGCGGGCCTGTTTCCAGTATTCGTACCACTTTTTCTGCTCACCCGGGCGGATGAAGAACTGCATTTCCATCTGTTCGAATTCGCGCATGCGGAAAATGAATTGCCGTGCGACGATCTCGTTGCGGAAGGCCTTGCCGATCTGGGCGATGCCGAAGGGGATCTTTTGCCGGGTGGTCTTCTGCACGTTGAGGAAGTTGACAAAAATGCCCTGTGCCGTTTCCGGCCGCAGGTAGAGCTTACCTTCCTCGCCGGCGATATTGCCGAGCTGGGTAGAGAACATGAGGTTGAACTGCCTCACCTCTGTCCAGTTGCGGGAACCGCTTTCCGGGTCGGCGATCTCCAGGTCTTCGATGATCTGCTTGAGTTCCGGCAGGTCGCCATTGGTCATGGCCGTGGCCAGGCGGTTCCTGATGGTATTGAACTGCTCCGTATACTCCACGACCCGCTGGTTGGTGGTGCGGAACATGGCCTCGTCGAAGTTTTCGCCAAAGCGTTTGCGGGCCTTCTCGATCTCTTTTTCGATCTTGCCCTCGATCTTGTCCATCTGCTCTTCGATCAGCGTATCGGCGCGGTAGCGTTTTTTGCTGTCCTTGTTGTCGATGAGCGGGTCGTTGAAGGCGTCAACGTGGCCGGAAGCTTTCCATGTCTTGGGGTGCATGAAGATGGCGGCGTCGATGCCTACGATGTTCTCGTGGAGCTGCACCATGCTGCGCCACCAGTAATCCTTGATATTGTTTTTCAGCTCCACGCCATAGGGGCCGTAGTCGTATACGGCGCTCAGGCCGTCGTATACTTCACTGGACTGGAAGATGAAGCCGTATTCTTTGCAGTGGGCTACCAGGTTTTTAAACAGGTCGCTTTGCTGTGCCATGAGTCTGCTGTGCTTTTTGTTCGCCGAATGAAGGAATGTACGGGCCGGGGCGGGAATAAGTTCCTTCCCCAAGCGCCAAATTCCGGCGCTTTTGTGATTCAGCGCGCAAAGATCGTAAAATTTTACCAACAGATGGCAACTTTACAGGAAATTGAAGTGCTGTAGCGCCAGAGGCCTTACCGCACCGCCGCCACCATTTCCCTGAGCAGGCCGATGTCCCGTTCGATGGCATTGCCGACGACCACTACATCGGCGCCGGCATGGGCTGCCTGCCGGGCGAGTTCCGGCGTGCGTATGCCGCCGCCGGTAAGCAGCGGTACGGAGATCTCGTTGCTGACGCGCCTGATCATTTCGGCAGAAACGGGCCTTTGAGCGCCGCTGCCGGCGTCGAGATAGGCCAGGCGAAGGCCGAGCATTTCGCCGGCCAGGGCCGTGGCCAGGGCGATGTCGGGCTTGTCGTGGGGAATGGGCGTGGTGTGGCTCATATAGGAGACCGTAGTAGGCTGGCCTCCGTCGATGAGCATGTAGCCTGTGCCGATCACTTCCAGCGGGCTCCTGTGCAGATAGGGGGCGCTAACGACCTGCTGGCCGATGAGCAGCTCGGGGTTGCGGCCGGAGATCAGGGAGAGGAAAAGCAGAGCGTCGGCCTGGTGGTTGATCTGCATCGGGCTCCCGGGAAAGAGCACGATAGGCAGGCTACAGGCATCCCGAAGCACCTTCAGGCATAATGCAAGGCGGTCGGCCATGAGCAGGCTGCCGCCGAGGAAGAGAAAGTCGACACCGGCGGCATCGCTCTGTCGGGCCAGCGTAACGAGCTGGGCCTCATTCGCCTTATCGGGGTCGGCCAGCAGGGCGAAGCAGCTATGCCCTGAGTCTTTGGCCACCTGCATCCGTTGGTAAATTTTTCCCACGCCGGCCATAGTCCTGTTTTGAAACGCGCGGGTAAATATAGCCAATATTCTTTGTAAGCCTTTCAGGTTTCGAAATCCTCGCAGGCTTGCGAAACACTACGTCTTCTTTTCCACCAACACCACCATCGTTTTATCCGCTTTCGCCACCTGGGCCATAAAATTGCGGAAAGCATCGTACTGGCCGGGCGGCAGCCGGAAGGGGTGAACCTGAAAATACCGGGTATACGTAACGGTTCCTTTTTCACTATCCAGCACAGCTTCGGCGCGGTAGGAGGCGTAATCTGCTTCCAGTTCGACCGCCGCTTCCGGCAGGCTCTCCACCTGGAAGCCGCCGGGAAGGTGCAGTACGATAGTATCCCTGTGGATGAAGCTTGAGCGGCCGGCGACGGGCAGGCGGCGTTTGTCCATCTTTTTAGGCACCTCGATCATGGTGTTGACAAGGTTGAGCGGTAAGAAGAGCCGTTTCCCGGCGCGCGAGGCATAGCGGGGCATGCTGCCGGCCCATTCCACAGTGGCCTCCGGGCTGTCGGGCTCCGGCTGTATCTCCAGGCTTTCCAGCTTAAACGATGGCAGGCTGCTCTGCCGGGTGAACCACTTCCCCAGCTCTTCGCGGGAGAGCTCAGACCCGGCATAGCGATAGGTCTCATGCTCGGAGCCGGTGGTTTTCAATACGGCGCGGGCCGTAGCACTACCATCGGCCGCCACGCTGATCTCCGTCCTGCCGATGGCGCGGTTGTCCTCCGGTATCAGTTCGGGCGTGCGCGCCAGCCTGCCCCCTTCTTCCGTGATCAGCAGTACATTGCGGTTGCTGTTGCCTTCGCCAATATAACCGGTAGGCATGTGCGTACTGGTGCATTCCAGCCAGGTATCCTGCTCCGGCACGTACAGGATCACATGGGAGAACCGGGGTGTGGTGAAATCTTCCTGCACTTCGTAAAAGGATGCTCCGGGGGCTATCAGTGCCGGGTAGGCGGTTATGCCGGCTTCCTTGAGCAGCGCTTTCATGAAATTCGTCAGTGCTTTGCAGTCGCCGTACTTGTTCTCCGCAACATAGGCCGCATCGAAGGGCTGCCAGCCGCCGATGCCGAGCTGCACGCTCACGTAGCGCATGTTGTGTTGCAGGTAGCGGTACAGGCGTTCGATCTTTTCGGCATTTGTAACGGCATCGGCGGCCATGGCGTGTACTTCGGCGGCAACGGCAGGGGGCAGCACATCGCGCCCCTCATAAAGGCGGTTCACGAAAGCACCGTAGTCCTTCCAGCTCGACATGCTCCCCTGGTATTTGCCGATCGCGAACCGGCCGGGCGAGGTGAGGACCATGGGGAGGTCCTCGTAAAAGGAGGGGCTGACGGGTTCCTTTTCGATGGCCTTCAGGCCACTGACTTCCCAGGTATAGGTGGTTTGATCTTTGCCTTCCTCCACCCTGGGTTCCAGGGCTATGTTCAGTACCTGGTAGTTCAACGTGATGTCGGAGGGCAGGCTGACGGAAAAAAGGGCCTTTTCCACGCTTTGATTATAGCCCTGTATCCCCCAGGCGGGGAATACGGCGAATTGCAGGCCTTTCAGGGCGATCTCGTATTCGTACACCAGCGTGTACGGGTACTGGCTGTAGTTCACCTCCAGCACCTTGTAGCGGTCGTCCTGGTAGATGGAGTAGCCGTCTAAAGCGGCATAGTCCCTGATCTCGTTTTTATCCATCTTGCGCACTTCTCTGCCGAGGGCGTCGTAAATGCGGGCCTCGAATCGTTTGACTTTAGTGTCGCCGTCGTAGTGGACGAGCACCGTGGCGGCATCGCTGTCCTTGTTGAGCAGGGTGACGGCCTTCCGGTAGATCTCGGAGCCTTCTTTATCGGAGCTGGCCACGAACTGGAAAGATTCCTCCCGGACCACTTCGCTGGCATTGGCCTTGAGGCTGTCGGCGATGGTGAAGGCGGGGTAGATCTGTGCAATGCCCGCCACAGGCGCAAGCAGGGCCAGGAAAAGGCAGCTTTTAAAAAGAGGGGCCATGGGCGTTTACATTTGTTTTTTGAAAACGATCTGCTCGCCCTGTTTCTGGAGCAGGATATCGAAAAAGTTCTTGATGATAGCGTATTCATCAGGCTCGAAATGCAGCTGGAACAACGACAGGCGGTAGATCACCCGTATCTTGCCCTGCCCCATGTCGCTGGACAGGTATTCGAATTTTCCGCCGTCATTGGGCAGGGTGATCTTTACGGATTCCGGCAGGGCCTCTATGTTATAACCTTCCGGGATGCTCACGAAATAAATATTCTGGAATTCGAAAGGGTAGTTGATATCCACCGGATAATCCCTTGACTGTACTTTGAAAGGGTTCTCCTCGAAAGCCGGCATCTGTACGGGGTTGAAGTAGATGAAATCGCCCGCCACCTGTACGCTGGCCGGCACATCGACGTGGAAGGAAAAGTTTACCGGTGCGTCGAGCTTATCTTCCCCTTTGAATGCCAGGCCCGCCACCTCCGTGTCGGGAAAGCGCTTCTGCCAGTTGTCTTTTACAAATGCGCAATCGCGGTCATGCAGTATCTTTTCCCGGTAGTCAACGGCGAAGTAACCTTCGTGTTTTGCCTGTACATCGGCATGGGTATCGCCATTATCATCGAGCGTGATCTGCACGATATGTGAGGATTTCGACATGGGGGGCGACAGCTCTATCCATTGCGGGTTGGCGGGGTCCACCATCCAGGCCATGCCATTGAGGGTACTGGAGCGTGGTATGCCCATCGGCCGTGCCGCGTTGCCCAGGTCGAGCACCTGATACTTGCCATCGAGGCTGGCGATGACGGCTACGTGGTCGAACTGGCTGAGGATGGGGTAGAGGTCCAGCATTTTACCATGGCCACGGGTACTCACCAGGATGGGGTAACATTCTACATCCAGGGCTTTCAGTGCGGTGAGCAGCAGCAGGTTGAGGGAGCCGCTGGAGCCTTTGCGTTGTTTCAGGCATTCGTCTACGTTCGGCTCTGCGAGGAAGCTGAAATCCTCGTCCCATTCCATGATCCTGGAGAGGTGCTCATAGGCCAGCAGGGCCTTTTCTTCTTTAGTGGCCGCACCGGCCAGCACAGGCTCCAGTTCTTCCATTACCGCTTTCTGGTATCGGTTTTTGGTGAACTGCTGCCCGAACTCCTCATGTTCCATCAGCTCTTTGGCCACGGTGGGCCAGTCGGACAATATCGGCGTATAGCCCCTTTGCGGGTATTGGACCGAGCGGAGCTGGAATCGCAGCCGCGCCAGGTAGTCATCCATGGTGGTCACGTAGGCCTCTTCTTTCATGGCCGGCACGTCTTTCATGACGTAGCGGTAATAATTGACCTTGGCCTGCACGAGGTCGATGCCGCGCTGCTGGTTGCCGAACACGTCCGACTGCACGACGTTGGGCACGCGGATGCTCTCGGTGCGCTGGTCGGTTTCCTCGATATCATAACTGCGGCCCTGGTTGAGGAAAATGTAGTCGTACCACTCCGGTATCTTGAGGCGCAGCTCGCTGTACAGGGTGGGGATCTCCCGCTGGAAATACCACTCGCGCAGGCTGAAATAATACTCTGACGTGAGGTTGTATTGGTATTCCAGCACGGCGCCTTCTTCAATGCGGGGGAAGGTGAATTTCATCCTGATCCAATCGCCGGTGACTTTCTCTTCGAAGACGTCGCTTTTATCCAGGTCGTAAGTTTCCCCATCGGGGGTAATGGTATGCGCTTTAAAGGCCGTGATCTTTTCCCCGTCTTTATGGAAACCGATGGTTATATCGCCGTAATCGAAGCCGCTGCGCTTCAGTATTTTGATGCGCCGGTGGTTTTCCCGGACGAATTTCAGCTTGCCGTCGCTGAGGTCGAAATAGAGGTTGCCGTAGTCGGCCAGCACCAGAGCAGGAGCAGAGGTATCCGGCTCGTAGCTTTTCATGCTCAGCTCTTCGTCCGGCACCTTGCCCCACTTGATGGGGTCTTTCTGCGCATGGGCGGGCGTGAGTGCCGGGAGTAGTAATATAGCCAGGATTGCGCCGATCTTGTATGGTACTGTGCGTTTCATGTTTCGATGCTTGTTTTATAGTTTTTTAAAAACGAATTGTTCGGGCTGTAGTGGGCAAAGGCCGGTACGGCAGTGATAATAAGCCCCAGGAAGGTGGCAGGTAAACGAGTGAGAACAGCGCGCGCGGTGTAACTATTCATAAGCTTTATGCTTACAGTTGACAATGTTGCCAGCAATATACAGAACCACTTGTTCCCAGGCAAGAGCAATTATTACACCGGCGGGTTTGCTCAAAATTTTTTTCCGCCCCTTCCGTTTTATACAGCGGCATCCAAACAAGCGCTAAGCAGCGTTCAAAAAATTGTCGAACTTATCTTTTGATTGTTACTAAGCATAGCTTTTTATGATAAAAAAACGCTTCCTGCTGCCGGTACTCGTGGCGCTCCTGGCCGGCTGCTCATCCAGCCCTTGCGGCAACGACAAAGACAGTTTTCTCAAAGGGTATTACCAGCTGGTCGAAGAGGCCGCCGGCGCCAACCTGCCAGTTTCTGACAGCCGGTGGGAAAAATATGACGAGCGCTTCCGCGCTTATGTGGAGGAATGCTACGACCTGTACGAAGCCGAGCTCAGCGGCCGCGAAAAACGCAGGTTCTGGGGCCGCTCGCTGCGCTACTACGCCCAGCGCTATGGCGACGGCGTAGCGCGGGAACTGGGGCGCAAGGGCGACAAGGCTTCCCGGCGTATCCGCGAGGAGACGGAGACGCTTTGGGGCAAGACGGAAAAGGCGCTGGAGGAAGTGTTGGGGCAGTAGGCGCCCCAACGGCTCATGCGTTCCAGCTGATCGTGAAAAGGGCCTCGGGGCCCTGCGGAGATTGAATAAGTACATATTTGCCGGCCAGTATCGTAAAGGGCCTCATCCCCAGGTGCAGCGCAGTTTCGGGCGGGCAATGATAAGGCGATTCGACCTTGAAGGCATCGCTGAAATACCTGTCGCGAACAGTCTTGGCCAGATACTGTTCCAGGAAAAGGCACTTCAAAAGGAGCTGCCCTGCATCCAGAAAAACGAACTTCGCCAGGCACCGGTTCCTGCCCTGCAGGCCGATAGGCCCTTTTCCTTCCCAAACCTCTACCCGGCAGATACCCAGGTGCCGGCATTCCTGCTTGGGATTTCCCAGGGTGACCATTAGCAGAACCGGCGGCAGGTAAAAGGGCCCTTCTTTAAAGGGAAAGAAGGCTTCGGTGGGCATTCCGGAGGCGGCGCTTGGTTGATTTTTCATAGCTTCATACTTGATATGGGTTACGCTCAATCGGAGAACCCATATAGCAGGTCCTTGAGCTTTGAGCCCTTCAGCTCGGCGATGTTGTAAGCTTCGGTAAAACGTTCGATAGAGTACTGGACATCCTTTTTGAGGTTGGAGAACTGCGGTGGCAACTGCGCCTTGCAGTCCTTCTCATTGGGGTAGTTGGAAAGGATGATCTCGAATTTCTGGTAGTATTTGGTACCCTGAGCAATGAAGTTGTTGTACTTGTTGATGAAGTCGATCAGGCGGTCGACGGCGAATTCGAGGTTGATCTGCTGCTTCAGCACCCTCGGGTCATCGGGGTTTTTCTTCATCTGCTCCTGCAGGCCGGTGATGTACAGGCTGAGCGCATCGTAGACGGCTTCCCAATCGTCCTGTTTCCGGCAAATATCGAGCGGGGTGTGGTACCCGATCACGCCGACGTAATCGGCGAACAGCGTTATGCAGTCCTCTTTCAGTGCGAGGTTGTTCTGCTTGAGGTATTCCGTTTCGTAATAGATGGTTGAGAGCTCGGAATACATCCGGGCCGTGAAATCCAGGATGCAGGACACTTCGCTCAGCTCCTTTTCCCGTTCGGAAGTGTCGCCGCTGCCGATCAGGGAGGTGATGAGCGAGAAGGTGGTTGAGAGGTAAGGGTTCGAGTTCAGGATGCCCGGTAATTGGAGGGCGTTTTCCTTTTTCAACCGCTTTTCCAGCAGGGATTTCGACCGCTGGAATTCCGGATAGGCGTTCGGGTTGGACAGCATCATGATGTCCTGATAAGTTTGCAGGGTGGAAAAGTGGTGGTCGAGCCCGAGCACTTTTTCATAGAGCAGACGGATGAGCTCCAGCCCTTTTTTATAGCGGATCTTGGTCAGTTCCACACCCAGGAACTCTTCAGCTATGCTTTTTTCCTCCAGCAGGCTCATTTTCCGGTTGAGCAGCATGATGTATTCTTCCAGTTCGAGCTTCCTGTCGGCGAAGGCCGAGTCGATGGCCTGCAGTTCGGTATTAATGGCCAGCGTTTGGCGTTCATAGGATGCCCATTGCTCCTGGATGCCTGTGTTCAGGCCGTACAGGATCTCCTGCACCGAAGTCGTATCGGCATGCGCGGCGGAGAGGGCAAGCAGGGAGCTGAGTAAGAGTATACATCTTTTCATGGCTTAACGGCTTTGGGTGAACCTGATTACGTAGTGCAATTCCGTTTCTTCTACTGTGTATACCCCTTTGGAAAGAATGGCGGGGGTGCTGGCCCCCAGGGCCTGTGCCATTTCCAGGGAGGGCGTAAAGTCGTCGGCCATTTCGAAAACACCACCTTTGAACTGTTCCTGGGCTACCGCCGCAGAAATGCTGGCCTTAGCTACTTCCAGCCCCCAGGCTCCGCCTGCATCCAGGAAGAACTTGCCGGAGGCGTCGGAGCCCGCCATCATCTGGCCACCCTCGCTGCCGGTAGAGGCCTCGCACAGGCCCCTTTGGGTGCAGTCGGGCCCCCTGCCGAACTTTATTTCCGTTTCGCCGCTGTAACATACTTCCTCCGAAGGAGGGGGCGCCGGAAATACAGGCCATACGAACAGGATCAGGCCCCCCAGGGCTACGGGCGCCGCCGTGGCCGTCCACATAGCAATGAATCGATTTCTCATCATCGGGAATTTTAGTGTTTGTAAATAGCAACCGTTCACCGGCCGTTATCTGATAGAAATGGTGAATGTTTCATAGCGCAGCAGTATCTTCTCTCCTTCATCATAGGCCAGCATCACCCTGGCCGTACGGCTCGCTTCGTCGTAAGACACCTTTATGGGCCTTACTGCCCCCAGGGCCTCGTCGGTAAGCGGGATGACTTTGGAGAAAAGGCTTTTCCCACTGTCCAGGCCGAAAACCTCGATCCTGGCGCGCTGCTTTTTGTCTTCTTTTATCACCGCGGCCAGCAGCTCGTTTCCGAACAGCTGTATGCTCAGCAGTTCCTGGTTTACCAGCCCTTTCAGCTCTTTGATGAAATAGTCTTTCACCTGCAGGGAGTCGTTGTCCGATCCGCCTATGCCCTGGTAAGCACTGCAGGCCGCTTTGAGGCGCTCCTTTTCCGCTTCAAAGGGCGTTTCGAACAAGGTGATGGAGCCTATGGGGCCGGCTGCCAGCGCCTGCCCTTTACGGCCGGGCTTGTGGTAGATATAGGCCACGCCCAGGAACTTGTCGGCGGCCACGATGTTGTCTTCGCTTTCCGCATAACAGTAATTGCTCAGGTAATAACCCGCTTTCAGTTCTTTCCAAATGGCGGGCAGTTCACCCAGGGTTTGTATGAATTCACCCTGCGGCGAGTACAGGGCGCCGATGAAGGTATGGGTGTAGAAATTTTCGTCGAAGGGGTTCTTCTCCGGAATATCCGGGGGGGTGTTCTCCGTGCCTACGCTCGGCCATCCGCGTACGGCAGGCATGAAACAGTAGTCGTGGCCAGCCTGTAGGTTGCTGTGCTTGATGACGTAACCGCCGGCCTCCAGCTCATACGGCAGTTCATGTATCGGGCGCGCACCGATAAAGGTGTTGTCTTTCCAGTTCTTCATGAGCACTACGGGCTCGTTGTAGTACTCCAGGCTGAAGGTATTGGTATCCAGGCTTGCTTTGGGGAGCGAGGCCGAAATAAAGGCCGTGTCCTGGCTGATCCGCAGCAGTTTGAGGTAGATGCACCGCAGAATGGGCCGGATGATGCCGTAAAATTCGTCGTTGATGTTTTCAGAAACGAAGGCCCTGTACTCGCTTTCGGTAGGCTTGAGGGTATTGAGGAGCACGCCGTTTTCGTCGAATACGAAGACGTCGTTAAAAAGCTGGTCGATGAAAGCGGTTTTACCATCGCTTGTTATGATGTCGTAGATCGCTGAATATGGTGTCTCCGGGTTGTTCTCCAGGGCGACGATATCGCCCGCGAGCCCTGTTTCGCGCTGCAGCGTGGCAGCCTGTTGCCGCGGTGCTCTGCTGGCAACAGGCGACTGTTCCAGCGGCGTGGAAGGGGCCTGGAAGAAATCCCGGACAAAATCTTCATTGCATTCGATGCCGAGCAGGGAGGTGGCCTTTAGCAGCCGGCCGTTGTGGGCATTTACGAGCATGATGAAAGGCACCCTCAACCGGTCGTCCGTATATTTGAACAGGCTCCCGAAGTAAGCCGCCGTATCGACGAGCGCTGCATCGAGGGCCCAGTTGTTGAGGGCGTAGTATTTTTTCCCAGCCTGGCTTTTGGGGTAATCCAGTACGCCGATAAGTTTTGCGTTTATGCCGAGGTTCTTTTTATGTTCGAGGATGAAATTGATCAGGCCCTCGCAGCGAGGGCAGCTGTTGGGGAAGAAATAGGCCAGGGCCACCACCGAATCGCCGGGCTCCAGGTATGGCGAAAGGATGCCGGCAAGTTCCGGTTCGGAGCCGGCCACCTGTCTGATCGTATACAGGCCGTTCTGTGCGCCCAGGAACTGGCTCAGCAGGAAAAAGATTGCTGCGAAGCACAGGGAGAGGTTGAACTGTTTCATCATTGCGATTTTTGAAGCGGTTAGGGGCTGCCCCGGGCAGGGCCCTTCGGGGCAGCCACCCAACCTTTGGTAAGTCAGTGGTTGAAAGGCGTAATGCGCTTATTTCGCACCTATCGTCACCGATTCCGAGCTATTCTTGTCGACATAGTAATCGTACTCGGCGCTATCCGTCCATTTCAGGAGCGGCCCGCTCTTCAGGATCACGGCGCTGACCACTTCGCCTTCGTAGTATATGGTTGCCGTTTCCCCGGTAACATCAGGAGGGTTGGCGCTGGCTTTGAAAAGGTCGATCTCGACCGTGGCGCAGTGGCACAGGAAACACCTGTCGGGGCAGATCTTGCCCGAGTTCATATCCATGCCGCCCGAACCGAAGTACGGTATCTTGATCTTGAGGCGCTTTTCTTCTTTCGGGCCAGGGCCATCATTTTCGGGATTGTTGTTGGCGAAGGCGGTGGCGCCTACAGCCAGGCAAAGCAGTAAACAGTATAGATATTTCATGGTGTTCACTATTTAGCGGTGTTTACTTTAAGGGTTACGTTCCTGCCTTCGGCGGTGTACACGGCGTCTTCAACTTCGCGCGCGCCGGTTACCGACAGCACCGTCACGGAGAAAGTGCTGGATTTGCTGTCGGTGAGGGTCCCCGATACCGGGTCGAGCAGGTTGCCGCCGCCATCGAAGGTTGCGAGGCCGGAGATGACGATCTTGGCGCAGGTGCTGCTTGCTGTATTGGGGCAAATCCGGCCGGATTCGTTGTCCATGCCGCCGCTGCCGTAGATGGTGATAGTGGTGTCTTTGCGCAGCTTGATCCCATCGGCCACCATGCCTTGTTGCATCAGGCTTGCCACTTGTTCTACCCATGCCCAGTAGTGGCCGTTCTCGCTTTCCGGCGCCGTGTTCTTGATGATCGTGGCGACATCCTGATCAACAGGCTGGGTGTTAGCGGCCTGGAGTGATTGAATGCCTGCCAGGGAGAGGAACAGGAAGAGTAATTTCAGGTTTTTCATTTTGTGTGTTTTTAATAAAATTTTAGTGCCTACTCTGTTCAGGGCTTTTCGGCATCCGCCCTACTTTTTATAAAAGAAAGTTGGTTGTGAAAGCGGTGAGCCACCCTTATCCGCCGAAAAGGCGTGTGACGGCCGGGCCCGGCAGCGCTCAGGAACTGTCGGCTTTAAAAGCTTCAGGGTAAAAAAAATGCGCATCGGGTTCGGGATGGACAAAGGGTGTTTTCATCGCTTTTCGTTTCGTTTTGATAGTTCAAAGTAAAGGGGCGCGCAGGGGTATTGCACGGAAAGATCCCGCTTTTCGGAACAGGCCAAATTTCGGCGATTGGCCTTCGCGCTTGCTATTGTACTTCCAGTACGGCGTCCTTGCCTTCGGCGCGGTAAGAGGCATCATCCACTTCTGCGGCGCCGGTGAGGCTCAGCAGCAAGACGTTGTATTCCTTCGAGTTGCTGTCGGTCAGGCTACCTCTCACGGGGCCGCCCAACGTCCCGTGGCCGTCGATAACGGCCAGGCCGTAGATGATGATCTTGGCGCAGGCGCTGCTAGCCGTGTTGGGGCAAATCTTGCCGGATTCGTTGTCCATGCCGCCGCTGCCATAGATGGTGATGGTGGTGTCTTTGCGCAACTTTACGCCGTCGGTTACGGCGCCTTGCTGCATCAGGTTGGCTACCTGCTCGACCCATGCCCAATAGGGCTGGCCTTCGCTATGGGAACTGTTCCTGATGGTTTCGGCAACGGCCAGGGCAACGTCTTGCGTGGAAGCGGCCTGGAGTGCTTGTGCGCCTGCAAGGGCGAGGAGGAAAAGGAGTGGCCTCAGGTTTTTCATTTTGTCTGATCTTGTTTTGTGAACGCCTACTCTGTTCAGGGCTTTTCGGCATCCGCCCGTTCTTTTGTAATTTTTTTGCGATACACGCATTGTTTATTTTCCGATATTCCCGGCGCCTTAGAAGTTGCCGATATCCTGGTTGACGATGTTGATCATTTCCTGTTGTTCCTGCGAGGAGAGGGTGTCCCAGTCTGTGGTGGAATTCAGCAGGCCGAGGGCCATCAGGATCGCGATAATAGTAGCCATAGCTTTTCGTTTTTTTCAGTTGACTAATCTTGTGCTTTATGAGGGCAAGATGCAGGCCTCTGTGTTGGGAAGCACGGAAAGAAGGAGGCGTTCGGAACACCCCAAATTTGGCGTTTTGAACTTCGTACATAACAAAGTGGTTGTGCGGGAGGGGGTGGCCGAATGATTTGGCAAGTTTTTGCCGGGAGCTAAGGATTTTTCAATACATTTGTTACGACACAAGCCCGAAATCAGCATATTCCACATTCCGCCTGACTGTAATGCCGTTCGGTAAACACAACACTTTTCTCTGATCCAAACGTAGCCACTGGCCAGTCAATCCGTATTCTGTGAATAGAATAAACGAACTCGTTTTCATCCTTAACCGCTATAAGGTTAGGCAGGTGGAGGTTATTACGAACGCGCCCGGCCCTATGGACAAAACTTCCAAGTTCCGGGATTTTTACCAACTATTGTGCGAGGGGGAAATAAGCACGGAGCAGGAAGCCGCAGCCTGGCTGGGCGAGCCTGTGGAGAGCAAAAAATTCAAGCGCTTTCTCGCCGGGTTCAAGAACCGCCTGTACAACACGGTATTGTTCATTGACGTGAACCTGCCGGAATTTACGGATGCGCAAAGAGCATACTACATCTGCAAGCAGCGCGTAGCCGTGATGAACACCCTGCGGGGCCGGGGCACTATTCTGAGCCCGCTCGAAATTGCCCAGAAGATCCTGCCGGTGGCCCAGAAATTCGAATTTTACGATGTGGCCCTGGAGGCCATAGAGGTCATCAAGAGCTATTACGCCTACCACCTGGGCGATGAGAAGAAGCTGGAAGCGTATTGCCGGCTTCGGCGGGAGTACCAGGATATATATCAGGCGGAGGCCCTGGCCCGGGAGGCCTTTCAACGCGTGCAGGTCCTGTCGGTCAACTCCGTGTCTGAAGGGCATGTCGTTTCAGATTCCGCTAAGAAGCTGCTCTGCGAACTGGAGCCTTACCGCGGCAGGGTGAAAAGTTATTTTTTCCTGCTTTCCTACGGCTTGCTCAGGGTGTACGAGCGGATGAGCGTCAACGACTGGGAGGCCACCATAAGCTGCTGCAGGGAAGCCCTGGACGAGCTGGGCCCCAAATCGTCGTTGAGCGGGGCCACTAAAAACGCCTTTTTGCATCAGGTAGCCCTTTCTCAGCTCATGCTGGGCGATTATGCACAGGCCATGGACACCGCTATGCAGAGCATAGAGAATGTGGAGGACGGCGCATACAACTGGTTTAAAAGCATGGAGATCCTGCTCAATATCCAGCTTCATGAAGGCTCGTACGAAAAGAGCTGGGAGGTGTTCAAAAAAGCCCACCGCCACAAACAGTTCGCCAATATGAGCGACGCTTTCAGGGAGCCATGGCATATCTACCACGCTTATCTGGCCTTGCTTTCTGCCCTGAAAAAGCTGCCGCTTTCACCCCGGGAGGCCGGAGACCTGAAAAAATTCCGCCTCGGCAAATTCCTGAATGAAGTCCCCATTTTCAGTAAGGACAAACGGGGGCTCAATATCCCCATCCTCGCGGTGCAGTCCCTTTTCCTGCTCCACGAGCGCAACTACGACCGCTTCGAGGATCACCTGGAGTCGCTGCGCAAATACCGCTCCAGGCACCTCAATGAGGAGAACGAGCATTTCCGGACCGACTGTTTCATCCGCATGCTACAGCTGCTGGTCAAAGGCGATTTCGAGCGCAAAAAAGTGGAACCCCAAATTGCATTTCTACTGGAGCGCATGCGCAATACCCCCCTGAGCCTTGCCAACCAGACCCACGAAATAGAGGTCGTGCCCTATGAACGGCAATGGCAATGGGTGCTGGAAATGCTGGACTGACAGATTGTGAACCTATATGGTGTTTTGGGCGGGGAGGGGGATACCAATTTTCATTCGCCTTGCGTTAGGAAGAGGAATTCAACCACCTACCACCCACACATTCCATAAAATTCTTTATTTTCAGGCCCCATAGAATGCCGTTGATGAGCAGGGCCTTCTAACGCATAGCAATTTGGTTCATCAGTGGAGCACCGCGCTTCCCGCCAACTCGGAAAGCTATTATGATACAGCGCAAAACCGGCCTGTTGGCCGAAGCAGAAGCATACGTACTACAACTATTCGAGGAACGCATTTCCTCCGATTATGTATACCACAACTTCCCCCATACGCGGGAAGTGGTGGAAGCCGCCATTGAGATCGGCCTGCAGTACAACCTCGACGAACAGGAGATGCGCAACCTCCAGCTTGCCGCCTGGTTTCATGACTCCGGCTACTACGGCGGCGCCGACGGCCATGAAGAGCGGTCCTGCGAACTGGTAACGACTTTCCTGCGCGAGCGCAACTATCCCGAAGATGGCCTGGAAACAGTGCTGAGCTGCATCAGGGCCACCCAGTTGCCACAAAAACCCAAAGTGCTGCTCGAAAGCATCCTCTGCGACGCCGACCTCCATCACCTGGGCAACGAAATGTACTGGGACCGCTGCGGCCGCGTGCGGCAGGAACTGCTCCAGACTAAAGGCATCATCATGTCGGAACAGGAATGGGTCGATTTCGAACTGGGCTTCATGATGCGGCACCAGTACCATACCGAAGTGGCCCGCGAGCTGTACAGCAAACGCAAACGCAAACACGTCAAACAGCTCAAAAAGCAAAAGCTGCGCCTTCACCCTGATGCGCTGGAAGCTACGGAGGAAGCGGAAAACGGGGAAAAGAAGAAAAAAAAGAAAAAGGAGAAAAAGAGCGCGCTCGAGCTTAAGGAGATCAACCTGGGGCGCGGCGTGGAGACCATGTACCGCACCACTTACCGCACGCATGTCAACCTCAGCTCCATCGCCGATAACAAGGCCAACTTCATGCTGACGATCAACGCCATCGTCATCTCTTTCGTCGTGACCAACCTGGTGCCCAAACTCCGGGGCGATACCTGGCTCATAGCCCCTACCGCTATACTGCTGGCCACCTGCCTGTCGGCCCTGGTCTTCGCCATCATGGCCACCCGCCCCAAGGTCACCGAAGGCAAAGTGACCCGCGAGGATATCAAAGAAAAACGTTCCAACCTGCTGTTCTTCGGCAATTTTTATAAAATGGACCTGGAAGATTTCCACTGGGGTATGACGGAAATGATCAAGGACAGCGATTATCTGTACAGCTCCATGACGCGCGACCTCTACTTCCTGGGCGTCGTGCTGGCCAAGAAGTACCGCTTCCTGCGCATCTGTTACGGCCTGTTCATGTACGGCCTTATCCTGTCGGTGCTGGCCTTTGCCGCCGCCTATGCTTTTTCGCCGAATAGCTGATACTCCGTTTTGCTCCGTGGGCCCTGGGTACGAAACCCCGGGATATCTCAAGTTTGCATGGATTTTTTTAACTTGGGCCATTAAAAACCGAAATGTTGCTATGATCTCTGATAAAATGCAAAAAGAGCTCAACGAGCAGATCGCTCTCGAAGGATATGCTTCATACCTGTACCTGTCGATGGCCTCCTGGTGCCGAAGCCAGGGGCTGGAAGGCTGCTCCAGGTTCCTGCACCGGCAGTCGGAAGAGGAGCGCATGCACATGCTGAAGATCTTTTTTTATCTCGACGAAGTTAACGGCCGCGCCGTCGCGCCGGGCATCAAGCAGCCACCTCAGGAGTTCGAATCGGTGCGCAGCCTGTTCGAGCAGGTGTACGCCCATGAGCAGAAAGTGACGGCATCCATCAATAAACTCGTTACCAAAAGCCTCAAAGAGGACGATCACAGCACCTACAACTTCCTGCAGTGGTACGTCGAAGAGCAACGCGAAGAAGAATCCCTGATGCGCACCATCCTCGACAAGATACGCCTCATCGGCGACGGCCCGCAGAGCCTCTACTACATCGATAAGGAGCTGGAGGTGATCAATGCGCAGGCGGCTCAGGCAGAAGGAGAAGCAGCCTGACGATGAGCAGCGAGCAGGAAATACTGGACCATTTCGGGGAGTTCGAGGAGGACACCCGGATCGTGGTGGCGAAGAAGTTCTTCTTCGAATCGCAGGCCCGCCTGTATTCCGCCAGGCTTACGGAAGCCGGCATCCGCAACTTTATTTCCAACGCCAACATGATGACGGCCCTGCCGCTCATCGAGGGCGGCGGCATCGGCCTGCACGTGCGGGAAGAGGACCTGCCCGAAGCCACCCGTATCATCGCCGAACTGGACTACCAGGATCAGAACCCTACCCCTGAGGAGGGCTCTTTCTACGACGCCAGCCACGACGATATCGAATTCCAGAAAGCCCTGGCCGAAGGAGACAAAACCCATTTCGGCCGCGTTATCTTCTGGATCGTCCTGATACTCATCCTGCTGTTCATCCTGCGCAGCCTGATACATACTGCGGGAACGTTGATAGATTCGTTCTGAAGCCCTGCTCGACGCCATTGCTATCGGCCAGTTCACTCCGGGCCCCATTTTGTCGACGGCCACCTTTATCGGTTACCAGATACAGGGCCCCTGGGGCGCAGTGGCGGCCACGGCCGGCATTTTCCTTCCCTCTTTCTTTTTCGTCTGGCTGCTCAACCCGCTGGTGCCCAGGATACGCCGGCCCAAAGCCGCCGGCGCATTTCTCGATGCGGTGAATGTAGGCGCTGTGGGCATCATGGCCGGCGTCGCGCTGGAACTGGGAAGCGAGATACTCCTGGGCTGGAGGGCCTGGCTGATCCTGGCCCTGTCGCTGGCCGCCGTTTTCGGCCCATGGAAGCTGAGCTCGGTTTGGGTGATCGCCGGCGGGCTTGTTATGGGGTATTTGTTGTATGGGGTTTAGAGCTTGTTTGGAGGCCACCCTTTGGGCTAAAATACGTCCCTTTTTTGAGGATACTGCGTTGCTCTTTTCGTCCGTACCTTTGGGTACGAACTTCAAAAAGCGCCTTGTCTCATCATAAAATTGACACTTTTTATCTCCAAAAGCGGCCTCCAAACATGCTCTTAGGGAGGCAGCGTTCCCCGGCAACCTCAATCAGGGAACGCTACCTCCGCCATCAGAAACTATACTGCACAAACAGGGCCACATTCCTGCCCGGCTCGTAGATGAGGCCGTTCACAGGCATATTGCGGTAGCCCCGGTTGAGGTGCTCGTAGTAGTTCCTGTCCAATATATTGAGCAGAGCGGCGCCAATGGAGAGGCCGGGCAGAGGGCGGGTGTGCACCTTCAGGTCGAACACACTGAACCCCGGGCTTTCCAGCTCTCCGAACGAAGCGGCAACGCGGCCCTGACGGGCGACGAACCGCCCTTTGAGGTCGAGGCTATACCACTTTTGCTCGTATTTCAACCCCAGGCTGGCGGCAAATGGCGGTATCTCCGCCAGCGGCTCATCCCAGTCCAGGTTCTGGGCGTAGGTATAGGCTGCCGAGCCATAGGCCGTGAGGCGGCGTGCAACTTGTACCGAGCCTTCCAACTCGAAACCGGCCTGGGTGGCAGCGTCGATATTCGTGAACCGGCGGGCGTGTTTCGGCTCCAGCTGCGGCATGTATTTACGCGACAGCGTGGTATCGACAACCGCGGTGATGTAGTTGGTGATATAGGAATAAAAGGTGGAGAGCCGCCACTGGTGGCGCGCGCTTTGCTGGCCGATGCTCAGCTCCGCCTGGTGGTTGGCTTCAGGCTTCAGGCCGGGGTTGCCCACGTATTCGTAATCGTCGAGGCCCAGTGTGAAGTGGTTGATGAAGCGCTCTTCCATCGTAGCGGTGCGGGTGCCGCGGCCCAGGGCCAGCTGCAGCTCCCAGCCCGGGCTCAACTGGTAGTCGGCCGAGAGGTTGCCGCTGAGGTTCCACTCCGCGTCGGTGTTTAGCGTGGTGTACAGCTCGGCAAAATCGGGGTCGGGGTCGTTGATGGTTGCGCTCACCAGGTCGACGCGGGCGCCGGCGCCCAGGCTGAGGCGCTCGCTGATGAACTGCCGGGCCTCGGCATACAGGCCCATGTTGTTAATGTGGGCGTCCTGCCAGATCAGGTCGGTAAATTCCATGGGCGGGTCAATGACGGCGCCGGTCATCATATTGCGCTTCACCAGCCGGATGCGATCGCCATCGCGGCTGAGGCTGCGCATATCCAGGCCGGTGTAGAGCTGCGACTTGGGCGTGGGCAGCCACGAAAGCTCAAGCTTGCCGCCCAGGGTCTGCGCGTCGACGGTACTGGTGGAGGCGGTAGTCGCGAAATTGGGGCGCAGGGTATTGCTCATGATGTGATCAACCTGTGAAACGAAAGCCTTGAAGGTAATGGAATACAGGTGCGGGCTGACATTCCGGGCCGCATAGTCGGCCGACAGCACGCTGCTGTTGTCTTCGTCGGTATCCATCGGCAGGCCCACGTGCAGGATATCGCGGCCGAACGACTGCCGCCAGCCGAACTGCAGCCGGTGCCCTTTGGCAATATTGAGGCCGGCTTTGGCGGAGTAGTCGTACGATTTGAAAGACGTAGGGATCTCTTCTCCGGCGCCGTTGCTGTAGTTGCCGAAATCGCGCAGGCCGCCGTTCAGGCTGATATCGTATCCTTTGCCGGCGGCGTTCAGGGCCAGCCTGGCGAGCCTGGCGTCGCCGTTGAACTCGTAACCGCTCTCCACACTGCCACCTACGGTGAAGGCCTCGGCAGCGGGCGGGCGTTTGGTGATGATGTTCAGTATGCCGCCCATGGTCTGCCCATACCGCACGCTGAAAGGCCCGCGGATGAGCTCGATCTTTTCGATCTCTTCCGGGATGACGTGAGTAGTGATGGGGTCCATGCGGTTGGGGCAGGCGTGCATCACCTGTATGCCACCATCGTACTGTACGTTGAGCGCTTCATTACGGAAGGATCGGAAAACGGGGTCCATGGCATAACCGCCCCTTTTCACGACGCCGAAGCCCGGAATGTCGCGGAACAGGTCGCCCACATCCCTGGGCTGCGCCACCTGGGTGGCGAAGTCGGGAAGGATGTCGGACTGCGCGGTGCGCTCCATGTTGCTGCCCTGCACCAGGATCTCTTCGATTATAATGGGTGCAGGCGCCAGTGCGAGCTTCAGCCTGCCCGCCTCCGCGGCGCTTACTTCGACCTTAGTGTTTTCGTACCCCACATGTAATATAGAGAGCACGTAATCGGACTGCTTCGGGGCGTCGAGTTCAAAGCGCCCCTGTTCATCGGTATAGGTTGCCTTGTTGAGCCCTTCGGCTAAAACGACGGCGTACCCGATCGGGCCCGACGTTTCCGCATCGTACACGCTGCCGCTGATGGTAGCCTGCGCCAGGGCCAGGGCAGGCAAAGCCCAGGCTATAATGAAAAAGAAGACATTTTTCATGATTTGGATGTTTGTTTTGATCCGTATATAAGCAGTATGCCTCTGTGTTCAGAATAGAGGCTTCCCAGAGTAACCAGCCTACGCCCAGGGCGGGCGCAGTAAGCTGCGGGCTGGTTCAAAACAATAGGAGAAACGGTAAAAAAAGCCAGTCTGCATAACGGCAACGGCGGGCGCCGCCAGATAAAGCCCGGCAGCAGGCCCTATGAGGGCATGGAAGGGCAGCCGCTCCTGTACAGGAGGGCCGAGAGGGATCTCCTGCCTTTCGGGTGCACTGCCTTCCATGACTTTTTTCAAATGGCATTTGCCCTGGCACATCAGCTCGGGGGCATTCTTGTTGATACAATATTGCTCCGTGATCTGCTGCCGCTTGGCCAGGTACCAAAGCCCGATCATAGCCTCCCGCCCGCTGGCCAGCGCCAGCGCTCCGATAAGCAGGAAAGAGATGATCCGGTGGAACATGATGGTTGTTTTTGCAAAAGTACCTTCAAACTCCAGTTTGAAGAAATAGCTAAGGCCACAATTTCGCGCTTCCTTTCCCAGCGTCCTGTGAATTGCCTCACACAAGCGACTGCTCCAGCGCCACCGCTTTGGGAAAGAGGATGTTGTTTTCAAGGTGGACGTGCTGGTGCAGGTCGGCTTCGAATTCTTCCAGGAGCTTGTATAGCACCCGGTAGGTATTGCAGGCGCTATCCGGCGGGGTGAAACCACCGCTCAGGCGGCGGATCTCCTGCATGGCCTCTCCCGCAGATTCGTGTTCCGCTTCCATCACCCTGATGGGGTTGGCTGCCGAACCGAAAGGAGGAGGAGCTATCTTTCCCTGCCCTTCCTGCACACTCCACAACCGCTTGATATAAGGGAAAAGAATGCCCTCCTCTTTCTCAAGATGCGTAATCAATTCTTCGGCCAGTTGCTCGAACAAGTGCGCTATGGCCGTCGTTTCGGGGTGGGCGTGGCCATGGGCCAGCGACACCTTGTTGGCGTATTGTGCGATCTGCGGGATCTTTTCCAGGACATAACTATGGTGTACGTTCACGATGTAATCGGAAAGGAAAGCAAGGCCCCAGTCACCGAAGTTTAGCCGGGTGGGTGCAGCTACATCACCCAGCTGGGCCAGCTCTGCTTCCAGGCTGTCGGCGCTGAGGCCTTGCTGCATACATATCTCGCCTACGGTTTTCTTTCCACCGCAGCAAAAATCGATGCCGTTCTTTTTGAACACCTCCGCGGCACGGTAATCCTCGGCGACGAGCTCTCCTACGGTGCGTTCCTGAAAATTTTTCTCGCTTGTCATGATCTCTGGTGTTTTTTATGGTTTAAAAATCCTTGTGTTTAGCTACATGCTGAATGCCCCAGGCCGGAAGCAATACCCAGACGGACAGCGCGGCCATGGAAACGGCCATGCCCAGGGCGGTGCCCAGGAATTTCTGAATGACGGCGCCGGTATACCCCATCAGCGCCGAGATGTCGAGTTTCAGCAGGATCAGCACCCTCGACAGGTCGATGGGGTTGAATAACGAAGCGCCGATGGCAAAGTTCTCTAGCGGATAGTCGCTGAACAACGACAGGGCCAAGAGGAATAAGCCATCGTAAATGACGGCGAAGAACAACCATACCAGTATGGCCAGGCCGAATCCCTTGATGCGGTTTTCATTCCGCAGTGCGATGAAAAAGGAGAGGGCCGAAAAAATAAAGGACAGGAACACGCCGACTACCAGCAGCATCATAAAATCCCATACCTCTGCAGAGCCCCAGACGCCGTAGACTACAAACGGCAGCCCTACCCCCAGCAGCAGGCTGAGCGACAGCGACAGCGCCAGGCCCAGGTACTGCCCGAAGAAGATGTGCCTGCGGCGGATGGGCTGCGACAACAGCAGCTCGGTGAATTCCCGGGAGTTGTAGTAGTACATTACGCCGAACATGGTGGCGATGAGCGGCGCCAGCACCAGGATGACGTTCATCAGGCTGGCCACTACTTTGGCAATATCGCCGCTCAGCCATAGCAGTGAAACCGTGAGCAGGAGAAAGAAAGCAGTGTAGATATAGGCCCAACGGCTGCGCATCAGGTCGAAAAAGCTGTATTTGAGTATCTTGAGCATGTCGCGTTTTTTTTTGAGTTCACTTAGCGCCGCACGGCCAGGCGAACCGCCTGCTTGATATGGCCGTTGGCGCTAAACCCCGGCTCCCCCTGCAGTATGCGGGCGATGGCCCGCTCCAGGCTGGTTTCGTTGTACTGCCGCTTCAGGCTGTCGAGGCTGCCTTTGAAGTGGATATGCCCTTCCAGCAGGAACACCACTTCATCCGCCATTTCTTC
Organism: Lewinellaceae bacterium; assembly: GCA_020636255.1. Lineage (GTDB taxonomy): Bacteria > Bacteroidota > Bacteroidia > Chitinophagales > Saprospiraceae > JACJYE01. Next base: position 56,170 of record JACJYE010000001.1, on the reverse strand, counting down.
CACGAAGTTCATGATGTGGGTGGTGGCCAGGAGCAGCTTGCCCTTTTCCTTTTCCTCGTGCAGCAGGCCCTTGAGCCGGATCAGGGCCACGGGGTCGAGGCCGTTGGTGGGCTCGTCGAGGATGATGACGGGGCTATCGTACATAAAGGCCTGTACGAGGTTGACTTTCTGGCGGGTGCCGCCGGAAAGGTTGCCCAGGCGTTTGTCGAGGTATGGCTGCAGGCCGAACAGCTCGATGAGCCGGCCCATGGCCTGCGGCTTCTCTTCCCGGATATCCTCGATCATGGCCAGGAGCTCGCTGACGCGCAGGTTATCCGGGAAGCGGGCGATCTGCGGCAGGTAGTCGATCTGCCGGCGGTAATGCCACTGTCCGCGAATGTCCTTCCCCTGGAACAGGATCTGCCCTTTGTCGGGGATGGCCATGCCGAGGATGCTTTTGATGAGGGTCGTTTTTCCGGAGCCGTTCGGGCCGAGGATGGCGTAGATGCCCGGCCTGTCGAAGCTCAGGGTTACGCCGCTCAGCACGGGCTGCCTGCCGAAAGATTTATGGAGGTTGTCGATCGTGATCATCAGTTCCTGTTTTTAGGTTGCACGGTTCGGTTGAAGGTGATAGGCCGCATCAGAGGGCTGTTGTCGGCTACGTTGGCGGGGGTGAAAACGGGGCTCACCTTTTCCGAGAAGTTGAGCAGGCCGACGAACAGGCTGCGCAGCAGCACCATAGCTTCGGGGGTACGGTTCACCACGTAGTTGAAAAGTTTGACCGGATGGTATGGCACGTCGCCCCTGCCGTCGCGGCCGAGGTCGTAGCCGGTATAGTTGCTCCAGTAGTTGCCGTCGAAGCGGTTGTTGTTGGCCGCGCTGTTGAGCGCCAGGTCGAAGGTGTTGTAGCGGAAGTTGTTGTTCGCCACCACATTATCCAGGCAGCCGCCCGACATTTTGATGGCCCAGCCGTTGCGGGAGAATTCGTTGTTGCGGTATTGCAGCCGGGTGGAGCCTTCGACGTAGATGCCTATAGTGTTTTCGCGGAAGGTGTTGTCCCGGATCTCTGCGTCGTAGATCTCCTTCAGCAGCAGGCCGTATGATGCCCGGCCCCAGTTGTGTTCAAAAGTGTTCTCCCACATATTGATGCGGCGGGAGAACATGACCGCCACACCGGCGCCGTTGCGGCGGAAAGTGTTGTGGAAATAATCGTCATCGTTGGAGAACATGAAGTGCAGCCCGTAGCGGATATTATCTTCCGAGATGTTGAGCCGGATGCGGCTGCTGTCGACGAATTCCAGATAGATGCCGTCGCGGTGGCCGCGCAGGTAGTTGTGCTCTACCAGCACGTTCTTGCAGTACCACATGTGGATGGCGTTGCCGGAAGACATTTCCTGCACGGCCTCGCCACTGACGTGGTTGCCGCTTACGGTGCCATCGGCGCTTTTTTCCAGGTAGATACCGAAAAAGGTATTGTTGAGCCGGTTGTTCCGGATGGTGAAACCCCGGGCTTTTTTTACCCGGATGCCGGCCCTGTCTTCGATATAGCTGGTGCCGACATTGCGGATGTCGAGGCCCTCCACCACGACGCCACCGGCGGTGATGGACAGCACTTCGCCCTGGTTTTGCCCGTCGATGATAGGGTAGCCTTCGCCTTTCAGCGTCAAAGGTTTATTCAACTCGATGTTGTACTCCCGGTAAGTGCCCTTTTTGACCAGGACGACATCCCCAGCTTGCGCTGCTGCAACGGCCTGCTTAATGCCCGAAAAGGAGCAGGTGGGGCAGACGGTGACCGTGCGCGCCCGGGCGAAGTAACTGCCTAGAAGGCAGAGTATGGCTAAGATCGTTGTATTGCGCATCTTGAATTGTTTTGTAGTGTCCACGGGCAACGCCCGTGGTTGATATGTTTACGCCCATTGGGCGAGATAGCGTGCTCCGCCGCTACTCCCGCAGCCGCTCCTGAAGCTGCTGCCAGCTGAGCACCTCTCCGCCCTTTTCCTGTTGGAAGGCCTGCGCCCGTTCGGGGCTGGAGAAGGCCGAAAGGAAGGCGCCCATAGGGCTGGGCATCTGCGGGCTGATGAGGTAAGTGCTGCTTTCGGCGGGCATCAGCGTGCCCGGCCGCTCGTAGTCGCTGGCCAGCAGGTAGGCGTATTCCGTGCCGTTCTGTTCTTTCAGGAAGTGCACCAGGCACTCGGTGGCGTCGAATTTGTACACTTTGCCTTTGCTGGTGACGGCTTCGGCAGCGTGTTGTCTGCTCACGATCGACATTTTGCAGAAGTGGCACATATCGGCGCCGTATTCGACAGGTTCAGGCTTCGGTGCGCAGCTGCTTGCTAACAGCAGTGCCATTATGGCCGGTACTGGTAGTTGTTTCATGTCGGTAAGATTTTGGCCGGAGCCACCAGGCGGCCAGGGCCAGCATGACGCCCAGCCCGGCAAGGTAACCACCGGTGTGGGGAAATGATTTGGCGACAAAGTTCAGGATCACCTTGGTGCCCAGCAGGGGAGGCTGGAACGATGCCCCCGGTATCTTGATCGGAGCAGTAGGGCTGAGCGAATGGCCGTAGTCGTATTCCCAGAGGTAAAAGTCGTACACCCCCAGCACGGCCAGCGCGATGAAGGTTATCGCCCAGCCGAGGTAAAGCTGCCGCTTGTTGATCAGGGCGGCGATAAGCCCCAGCGCTACCATCAGCAATACGATGGGGGGGAAATAACGAAGCTCGGGAATGGAATCGGGTTCGATGAACTTCATACCTACATAGTGGTTCAGGATATTGATGTTCTGAAGGGTGCCCGGGCTGTCTCCACCCAGTTTGTTGATCCAGATGTACATCGTCACGCCGTCGGGGTATTGCGGGGCGATCAGCGTGATGCGCCACATGGGCAATACGAACAGTGTGAGGAGCAGTAAGGCGCCAATGGCCATAAGCAGGCGCGGCAGGAATTTCATGGTTGTATTTTTTGAAGCAGTGGGAACATGAGTCATCCCGAATGTTCCTGTTTTAATGCACCCCTGAAATTCGGGATGACTCATGTTTCACACCCGGTTATACAATGGAGGCCGTTCCCGGCACTACTGAACAGGTTCGTCTTCACCAAGCTTCCACTTCAGGGCAATATCAGAACCCTGAGGGGAAACCCGGATGTAGCCTTGCATCTCCTGGTGCAGGGCAGAACAGAAATCGGTGCAGTAGAAGGGGAAAACGCCTTCCCGTTTCGGTTCCCAGGCCAGGGTCTCCGTTTGCCCCGGCATGATCAGCAGTTCGGCATTGGCGGCGCCCTGTACGGCGAAACCGTGGGGCACATCCCAGTCCTGTTCGAGATTGGTTACGTGGAAGTATACCTTGTCGCCAACCTTGATGCCTTCGATATTGTCGGGCGCAAAGTGGCTCCTGATGGTCGTCATGTAGACGTGTACGGTATTGCCTTCGCGCACCACCTTGGCGTCTTTTTCACCCATGGCGCGGTAGGGATGCTGGTTCTCTTCTATCGGGTATATCTTCTTCATCCGTTCGGTGACGCGGCTGGCCGAAAGGGCCTGGGCGTAGTGCGGCTCGCCCACGGTCGGGAAGTCGAGCAGCAGTTTCATCTTATCGCCGGAAATATCGTACAGCTGTGCGCTGTGGTTCATCTCAGGGCCGGTGGGCAGGTAGCGGTCCTTGGTGATCTTGTTCATGGCCAGGAGGTATTTGCCCTCTGGCTTCCTGGAGTCGCCGCCCGGTATCATAAGGTGCCCTACGGAATAGTAGCAGGGCACGCGGTCGGTGACTTCCCAGGTGCCGAGTTTCCATTTCACCACTTCGGAGGAAATGAAGAAGGTGGTATAGGCATAACCTTTGCCGTCGAATTCGGTGTGCAGCGGCCCCAGGCCCGGTTCTTTCACCACGCCGGCCACCACTTCTTCAAATTTCAGCACGGGGATGCCTTCTATTTCGGTATCATAGGCCTTGTTGTCGATGGCCTTCAGCATTTTGGTAAAAGAGTGCACCGTAAGGTCGGCCGACAATTTGCCGTTGCCGACGATGTATTCCCCGGTGGGGTCTACATCGACGCCGTGGGGCGACTTGGGCGTCGGCAGGAAGTACACCAGCCCCGGGCATTCGGAGGGGAGCAGTACTTTTACCTTGTCGAGAGTCGTAGATGTGGCCTGGTGGCTGGCGTCGCTGTACAGGTTGTGCACATAACGGGCCGGCATCTCCCTGAACTTGCCCTGCTGAATGAACTCCTCTGCCTTTTTCCAGTTGACGGCGGCGATGAAGTCCTTGTCGTTCTGGGAGGCGTTGACTTCCAGCAGCGTGTTCTTCTGTTCGGTATTGTAAGAGGTAAAGAACGTCCAGCCATGAGACGCGCCCTTGCCGGAGTGGGCGAGGTCGTAGTCGAAGGCCGGCAACAGTACCTGGAAGGCGATGCTCATCTGGCCCGTATTCGGGTCTACTTTAATGAAGGTGAGCATGCCTTTGAAATTCTCCGCATAGCTGTCGATGGCCACATCCTTTTGCGGGTAGGGCACGCCAAAGCGGGTGCCGGCCACGACGTACTCGGTGTTTTCGGTCGTAAAAGGCGAGCTGTGGTTGCCGCCGCTGTTCGGGATCTCGATGATCTCCGCCGTTTCGAAGGTGGTTAGGTCGAGGCGGGCGATGCGGGGGGTGTTGTTGCCGTTGATGAACAGCCAGCGCCCGTCGGTTTCGCCGTTGGTTTGCGATAGTTCGGGGTGGTGCGCATCGTCCCAGGGCACAAAACCGAAGGAGGTATTCAGCATGGGTTTGGTCTCTTCGTTGAAACCGTAGCTCTTTTCAGCGTCTACCGAAAAAACGGGGATGATCTTGAGCAGCCTGCCTGAGGGCAGGCCGTACACGCTGACCTGCCCGCTGAAGCCGCCGGAGAGGAAGGCGTAAAATTCGTCGTACTCGCCGGGCGCAACGTAAACCTGAGAAGCGGCGTCGCCTGCCAGCGCTCCGCTGTTCTGATTACCTGCGCTCTGGCCTCCGCAACTGAATAAGCCCAGGCCCAGGGCAAGCACCAGGAAGTGGATGATTATTGAATTCTTCATGTCAATGATAAGTTTGGTTTGTCCGATGTTTGAAAACAAGCTTTGCGGTATCCAAATACTAGCCTATATCCGGAAGATGGTTTAAATAAAATTAAAAGACCTTTTTATCTTTTATGCAAAGAACGGCTGCCCTTTTTTTAGTGCCAATGACTTTTGTCACCGCTTGGGAAAATAGCCCCCCAATTGTGATGATAATGCTTGTTTTTAAAGGATATTTGGCGATGGCGTTTTTCCTTGAAAAAAACTTTGGACAGTGGGGGCAGGAAGTAGGCGTTGTTAAAATAAAAGATTTTTTTGTCTTTTAATAAGTAAATATATACCTTGCCGGCTGAAACGCAGGGAAAAGGTTGTTAAACAGGGTTTCAAAGGCTTCAAAGCCGGTAACGGAAGCCGCCTATAAAAATGAACAGCGATGTTTTCAAAAGCTTGTAAATATGCGATCCGGGCGGCGCTTTATCTGGCAGTGCACGCCGAAAGCGGGCAAAAGCTGGGCGTCAAGGACATAGCGACGGCCCTGGATGTGCCGCAGCACTTTCTGGCTAAGATATTACAGCAGCTGTCCCGAAACCACCTGATCTCCTCGGCAAAAGGCCCCAGCGGAGGCTTTTTCCTGGATGAACAGAATATGGAAGTGACCCTCAGGCAGATCGTCGAATGCATCGACGGGCCTGATATGTTCACCTCCTGCATCCTCGGGCTGCCCGTTTGTTCTTCCGAGAACCCCTGCCCCTTGCACGTACAGGCTTTTGCCTATCGGGAGGGCCTGAACTATCAGCTTAAACACCAGGCCATCGGCGAGTTGGCCGGCAAGATATTAAAAGAGCATTTTAAGATATAAGCCAAAGCGGTATCCGGTATACTAGCCTTTTTTCGGGTATTGTTCCATCTTTAAAGAACCAAGTCATGCAACGTCTTGTAATCTTTTTCGCTTTGGCATTCTTTACCGCCTGTGGTAGCAAGAGCTCATCCGGGCCCAATACGCCTCCTCCCCAAAGCATGGTCGCCGATGAAGTGGCCGACGACGGCAAAGGCATCGGGGAAGTCAGGGAAGTCTCCCTCAACACCCCCCTCAAGCAGGATATGGTAGACAAGGGTAAGGCCATCTATGAAATGAAGTGCGCCGCCTGCCATAAGCTGAGCGATCAGCGCGTCGTCGGGCCGGGCTGGAAAGGCGTCACCGAGCGCCGTAAGCCGGAGTGGATCATGAACATGGCGACCAACGTCGATATCATGCTCGAGAAGGACCCGGCCGCTCAGGAACTGCTGAAGCAGTGCCTCGTGCGCATGCCCAACCAAAACCTCACCGTCGGCGACGCCCGCGATGTGCTGGAGTTCATGTACGCCAACGACGGGCATGAGGCCGGGCAGTGATTGAATGTTGATCGCCGAATGCGGAATGGTTGGCCGGCGCCAGCCATTCCGGCATTGGCCATTTTATCCCCACAACTCCTGCCGACATGCCCAGAGCCTGGTTTCGCATAGCACTGGCCAACTTTTTCATTGCTGCCGTGATGGGGGCCATACTCCGTTACGCTTTCGTAGTGGAAATACCCTGGCTGGAATTCCGCAATTTTCTGCATGGCCACTCGCATGTGGCCATGCTGGGGTGGTTGTACCTGGCGGTTTACGCCATGCTGGTGCAGGCCTTTTTGCGGGAGGATCAGCAGCGAAGGCCGTTTTACCGGTACAACTTCATCGTGGCCCAGGCCAGCGTGCTGGGCATGCTCGTTGCCTTTCCGCTACAGGGTTACGGAGCGGTGTCTATCGCTTTTTCAACCCTGCACGGACTGGCGTCCTATTTTTTTGCCTACCGGCTGATGAAGGATATGCCCCGCGACGGCAGCATATCCCGGCTATTTGCCCGTGCGGCCCTGTTGTTCATGATCTTTTCTACGCTGGCCCTGTGGGCCATGCCGGCCATCGTGATAGGTGGCATGCAGGGCAAGGCCATCTATTATATGACGGTGCAGTTCTACCTGCATTTTCAGTTCAACGGCTGGTTCGTTTTTGCGGTGCTGGCGCTCTTTTTCAAGCTGATGGAAAGCCGTGGCATCGCATTGGCGCAGAAGCCTGCCCTTTGGTTTTTCCGCCTGCTGGCTGTGTCCGCTTTTCTTACCTATGCCCTGGCAGTGGCCTGGGCGGAGCCCCTCCCAGCCGTTTTTGCGGCCAACAGCCTCGGCGTAGGATTGCAATTGCTGGCCCTGGCCTTCTTCGCCGCCGTCGTTATGAGGCTTCACCGTCAACTTCACCGGCACATAGGCGGCTGGGGGCTGTGGCTCATCAAGATCGCCTTTGCCTGTTTTGCCCTCAAGGTTTTGATGCAAACGGCGGTGATCGTGCCTTCCATCGCAACCGTAGCTTATACGGTCCGCAACTTTGTCATCGGTTTCATACACCTGATATTGCTGGGCGTTGTCACCATGTTCACCCTTGGCTACGCTGTCCTGAACGGCCTGCTGGCTGATCGCTCGCCCTGGCGCCGTGCCGGGTTGTGGCTGCTGCTGGCCGGTTTCTTCAGCAGCGAGATCCTGCTCTTCCTCCAGGGCCTTATGTTCTGGGCCGCCCTGGGGTTCCTGCCCTTCTACTACGAGGCCTTATTCGGCCTTTCGGCCCTGGTGCCGGCAGGGGTGCTGCTGATGTTGGGACAGGCTCTTAGTGATCATGATCCGGATTGAATAATATAGGAGAGGCTCTTTCTCTGTTGCTAAATCAAAATCATCTATTTCTCTGTTGCAACTTTCCAAAAATTAGTTTAACATTGCACAAGTTGTACTGTTTTTTTAACAAACCACTGACGCCATGAAAAAGCTGATCCACCACCCGTTACGCATAAAAATTTCTTCTATTTAAGTACTCTATCCTTGCTCCTGTTACTCACAGGCCGCTTGATCGGATACGCACAGGAAGGCGTTTTTGAAGTCCAATTGACTATTCATGATAGTACATGGCTTTTTCAACTGCAAGAGCATGATATCAGAACCAGTGATTTCAGAGTAGAGCTTGAAACATCCGCAGGACGACGGGTTTTCCAAAAAGGGCTCTGTAATACCTACAAAGGTGTTGTAAATAACGATACGCTTCAGAAAGCTCGTTTTTACATTTCAGATAATTACTTGGGGGGAAACTTTGAGAGCGGAGGGGAGATGTATTTCATTACACCTGCCAGATTTTTGCTTGAACCGGAAGAGGGGCAAAATCTTTCCCTGACTTATGTGCTACACAAAGAAAAGCTGACTTCAGATACCTTGTTGTGCCTTTCAGATATATCAACCACTCCTGACACCTCTCTTGTTGAATTTAGAGACGTAACGAGATATTTAGAATTGGCCATCGAGACGGATAATGAATTCCTGGCGCAGTTTGATTACGATATTAATGGAAGCATTGATGACAATGAAAGAAAAGATGCCATTGAATTCATAAAAATGAAGGTTAACAACATAGCGGGCCTGTATGATATATTTGACCTTCAGATACGCTTATCCTACGTACACTTGTGGCAAAGCCCAGATCCCTATAACAGCAATAATCAAGATTTACATGTCATGTGGAACGAAGTCCGTGGTTATTGGAATTCAAATATGAATCACATTCAAAGAGACCATGTCCATTTCCTTGCAGGAAAGCAATCCAGCCAAGGCTATGGGATTGATGGAGGAGGTTTTTATGACGCACATAAATCAATTTGCGGCACTCACGAAATTTTATTTGCTCAATATGATAATGGCTATTATTGGGCATATTCTTATACTGTTTCAGCCGAGGAGGATTTGGGGGATAATTACAGGACTGCAGCCCATGAGTTGGGGCATGCATTTGGGCTTAATCATATTTGTAATCCATGTAATCTAATGTATAGTGGACAAGGTTGTTCTACAGGATTTTGTGGGCCAGGAACAAATGGCTTTACTCAATGGGCTGAAGAGTCTAAAAAAGTGTTGGTAAATTATCTTAATGGTTTCAATCCTATTTATAATTGGGATAATGATGCTTGCCTGCAATATACACCACCTGTTGATTACGCCTTTCAAATGATATTGGAAGCAAGCGAAGTTTTACAGGGCGAGTTCGCAAATGTATGTTTAGAAGAAGAAATTGATGCCACTTTTACAATGAATTTGATGATTATGAAAATCTCACCTGGCAATATAGTTACAATTTAGTTCAATTGACTGCGCCAGCGCAAAATGAACGCACTTTTCAGGCGATTAGCGCAGGTACTGCCTATGTAAGTATTACGTTCGAATATCAGGACATACACCTTACTTACACGCGTACCTTTCAGGTGGGAGCCCCTACCGAACCAGTCTACTCCGGGTATAATACAGGTTCCGGGACCTCTCCCACTCAGTATGATATAATCTATTATGGAGTGCCTTATGCAGATTACTACCGTTACCAGATAACACTTGTGGTACTTGGCAACCCTGTTTCTCAGGAGACTGGCACTACCGATGATTTATTTCCCTTGTTACAATCCCTGATGATGTCTGTGCTCAGATCACGATTAGACCAGGCAATGATTGGGCTTTCTACCCAAGCCTACTATTTTGAAGCATGCCCCCCATTTGGGCCCAACCTTCGGCGCCAAACGTCTGATAACATTGAAGGGGTAACAACAAAAGAAAAAGAGAATATAGACGGCCTTAAACTTTTTCCGAATCCGGCACAAGAAGAAATCAGGATAACCTCTACTCAGCCCTTGCAGCAAGTCCAGATATTTGATGCTGCAGGCCAAAAGGTCTATGGTTACGACCCGATAGGTTTGATGAAATTCCTGGTTGTAACAGTTGTAAACTGGCCTGTGGGCCTCTATGTTGTTAAAGCTACCACTCAAACTGGAGTGGTTTCGAAACAGTTCCTGGTAGAAAAATGACTTTTTATCCAGGCCGAGCTATCCTACTGCCGAAAAGATCACTGTAATGAAAGTATCATTGATCCTTGTTTTTTCTGTTTTGGTTTCTGTTATATCAGTAGCCCAACCCGATTCATTGTGGGATGTAGTGTTTGCCGGGAGTAAGTCAGACAGGGCTGAAGCAATCGTTGTTTCGGAAACAGGAGCTATTTTTTTAAAGGGTAGTTCAACAAGTAGAGATGGTGATTTTACAGGTAATGAAGAAGATATAGGGGCATGGGCCGCAAAAGTGTCGGAACAAGGGCAGGTGGAATGGATTAATGTTTTTGATGATGGCTATTATGAGCGCATAGGAGGCATTTCGTTGACCTACGATGGCAACCTCCTTGGCGTGGGCGGAAGGGAAATACCGGGCAGGAATGCAGACTTCTGGGTATTCCTGCTCAATCCCAGTGGGCAAATGCTGTGGGAGGTAACCTATGGAGGAACGGAATCCGAAGGCGCGTCTACCGCCCTGGCATTAGAAAATGGCCATTACTTGATAGCGGGAGGCAGCTATTCCTCTGACGGTGATAAAACGGATTATTTCGGTGGCTATGACATCTGGCTTATTGAACTGGACGAGCTCGGGAATTTGGTTTGGGAAACCAGCTTGGGAGGGAGTGGAGATGAAGACCCAGAGCAGATTATCCCTCATGAAGCTGGTTATTTGATTCTTGGGACAACTTCATCTGGCGATGGCCACGTTACACATGCCAGGGGGGCGTCCGATATTTGGTTGGTGAAAGTCGACTCCGTCGGGCATGTTTTATGGGATAGATCCTATGGCGGGTCAGATACTGATTATTCTATACAAATGATAAAAAAGGAGGATGGCGGCTATTTACTCTTGGGAGCCACCTCTTCAACAGACCAGCAAATCTATGTACCAAAGGGAGAAACTGATTTTTGGCTGGTTGAATTAAGCCCAAGCTTTATTGTAAACTGGAGCAGGAATCTGGGAGGAAGTAACAGTGATCTTCCAGACGGGCTGTTTCAAACGCATGGAAACACTTTCATTCTGGCGGGTCAAACCTCCTCTGAAGATGGAGATATTTCAACCAATAAGGGCTCCTCAGATGGGTGGATTCTTGAGGTTGACCATTTTGGGGAAATACTATGGGAAAAGACAATAGGAACACCTTATATTGATTTATTTTATTCAATTGCACCATCGACTACCGATGAAGGTTTTTTCATAGCAATGACAAAACCTGATCAATGGAATTATTTTGATGCTTTACTGATTAAGTATGGCCCTCCATACCCCAAACTAACTTCTGAAGATACCTGCCCCTCCTTCTCCCTTTCCCCAAACCCCTTACCAGGCTCCGGCCTGTCCATCCGCTTTACTGAGCCACTAACCTTTGACGGTCAAATCAGGCTTTATGATATGTTGGGCCGAGAATTTTTTAGAGCGCCGGCCTATTTTGGCGGCCTGGAATACAGCATTACCCTGCCCGAAAACCTTCCTCCCGGCCAGTATGTGGTGGAACTGCAAAGCGCTGGCCTTTTCTGCCGGGAAAAGCTGATGGTGGCGCGGTGATCGATATGTACCTCGTTGCAGGCCGCCCGTTATGCCCGCTCAAAAGCCCTGGTATATATTCCGGAGGCCATTCAACCATCCCATCCCTTATTCCTACCTTTGTGCAACTATCAAGCCTGATGGATGGTTGTTCGTTCATCCAGCCAATGATATTTAGCAATCAGCATTCAACAATCAATATTCAGCCATCGATGCCAGACCATAATCAGGAGCAAGCTCCCCAACGCACGGACGTCAACGAACTCGGCGAGTTCGGCCTGATCAGCCACCTGACGCAGGGGTTTCCACTGCGCAACCCTTCATCGCTCAAAGGCATAGGCGACGACGCTGCCGTGATCGACAACGGCGGCCTGCTCACCGTCGTCTCCACCGACCTGCTGGTGGAGGGCATCCATTTTGACCTGATGTACAGCCCCCTGAAGCACCTGGGCTATAAATCCGTCGTCGTCAACCTGTCGGATATATACGCTATGAACGCCCAGCCGAAGCAGGTGACGGTGTCCATCGCCCTGTCCAACCGCTTTTCGGTAGAGGCGCTCGACGAGCTCTACGCCGGCATCCGCGCCGCCTGCGACTACTACCAGGTAGACCTGGTGGGCGGCGACACCACCTCTTCACCACGCGGGCTGCTCATCAGCGTGACGGCCATAGGGCAGGGAGAGCGGGATAAGCTGGCCTACCGCAACGGCGCCAGGGTGGGCGACCTCGTCTGCATCACCGGCAATCTGGGCGCCGCCTACCTGGGGCTTCAGATCCTGGAGCGTGAAAAACAGCTCTACCTGAGCGACCCCGCCATCAAACCCGAACTGGAGGGCCACGACTACCTCATCGGGCGCATCCTCAAACCGGAAGCGCGCAAGGATATGATAGAGATGTTTGCCAAAAACCAGCTGGCGCCCACCGCCATGATCGACGTCTCCGACGGCCTGTCTTCCGACCTGTTCCACATCTGCGAGCAGTCGGGCGTGGGCGCTTTCATCGAAGAGAGCGGCGTGCCCATCCACCCCGATGCGCAGCTGCAGGCCCTGGAGTTCAAGCTCGACCCGATCACCTGTGCGCTCAGCGGCGGCGAGGATTACGAACTGCTCTTTACCATCAGCCCCGATGATATAGATAAAGTAAAATACCTGCCGGATATCTATATTGCGGGCGAGATCGTGCCTGCCCGGGAGGGCGTGCACCTGCATACCCGCGGTGGGAATATCCACCCCATAGAAGCCCAGGGCTGGAAGCATTTCGGCTCGTCGAACCGGGAGAAAGGCGAGGGATAGACGGTGTGGCCAGGTGTTAGGGAGAGAACAGGGGCTGTTGAAAGTTTATTTCATCAGTCGCTTCGCTCGTGTCAGGTTTCAGGTTGAAAGGTTAAAACTTTAAAAGTTCATCATGCGAATATTCAGGATCAGCTTTTTTTTGTTGGCCATCGCACTGCTGGCCGGTTTGCCGGCTTGTAAATCCGATGGCTCCGGGCATGCTTCTGTCACGGAAGAAGCGGCGCCGCCACAGGAGAAGGTACCCGTTCCGAAATTCGGCCGCGATACGGCTTATGCCTTTGTGGAAAAACAGGTCAGCTTCGGGCCGCGCGTAACCAATACCGATGCACACCGGCAGTGCAAGGAATGGCTCGTAGCCCGTTTCCGCCAGTACGGCGCGCAGGTGATCGAGCAGGACTTCCAGGCAAAGGCCTATACCGGCACGATCCTCAACGGCACCAATATCATTGCCAGCTACAACCCCCACGCCACCAAACGCGTACTGCTGGCTGCCCACTGGGACAGCCGCCCTTTCGCCGATTCACCCCTCAGTGAGACGGGTAAGAACGAGCCCATTCTGGGCGCCGACGATGGCGGCAGCGGCGTGGCCGTCCTGTTGGAGATCGCCCGGCAGTTGCAGGCCCACCCCATCGAAATGGGCGTCGACATCGTCCTTTTCGATGCGGAAGACTATGGAGAGAGCGGTGGAGAAAGCGCCGAGACCTACTGCCTCGGATCACAGTACTGGTCGCGCAACCCCCACGTCAGCGGCAAGCAGAAGCCCAAATACGGCATACTGCTCGATATGGTAGGCGCCGAAGGTGCGCGCTTCACCAAGGAATATTATTCCTCACAATTCGCGCCACGGGTGGTGGACAAGCTGTGGAAGCTGGCGCAGAATATGGGTTACGGCAACTACTTCGTCAACGATGCCGGCGGCGGCATCACCGACGACCACTACTTCGTCAATACCATCGCCCGCATCCCGATGCTCGATATCATCAACCGCCCGGTGAACACGCAGACGGGTTTCGGCGAATACTGGCATACCCACAACGATAACATGGACGTCATCGATGCCCGGACGCTCCGGGCCGTCGGGCAGGTGCTGCTGGCCGTGGTGTACAGGGAGGCCAACGGGGAGTTCTAGTCTTAAAACCGGTGCAGCACCGTATTGAGGCTGATTATGGGAATGGGAAAAGCAAAAAACTGCCGGCCGGCGAAACCGGCAGGAAACGAAACAGACCAGTCTACTTTCCTGCCCAATGCTTTCAGGCCGAGGGTTCCCACTGTAGCATCCACGGTAGGTATAGCCCAGCCTTCTGCGATGAGGGCCACTCGTTTGCCGGTGCGATAGTGTGCGGAGAGGGTATAGGCCGGTTGTGACGTCCACTTTCTGTCGATAGAACCCTGTCCCAGCCCGAAGGAAAAATTGCGGTCGGGCGTGCCGAAGGTGACGATGCCGTACACTACGGCGGCATCCACCACAACCTTATTATCATCGGGAATGCTGATGGCCAACGCTCCGGCTGCGATCCGGGCCGGTGCGCCCGGCGGAGTGAGCAATACTTTGGCCGTGATGCCGTATACGGGATTTAGGGCGCCCAGTGCATTCCAGCCTGTAAACAAAACCCCTGCGCTGGTTCGCTCCGTGATGCCGACTGACACCTGGTTATAGGCCAGCGAGATATTCTTGTAGAGCACTTCTCCGGGCTTCAGGCTGAATGCCGTAGGGGTGAGCAGGTTCTGAAAGGACGCTATAGGTTCGCGCCAGTATTCGCCATCGAAAAAACGCCCGGGCGGGATCACCTCTATCGACTTTACCATGCCCTTGGCCAGTTGCAGCGTTGCGCCGTTCTCCTCTTCAATGGTGTAGTAGCCTTCATCCTGGCCCCGGTACTGCCCTACAAAGGCTTCGCTGCCGCGCAGTTTTACGTCTACCATGCGGCCCGGCGCCAGTTTTTCCTGCTGGGCATAACAAGCGTGGGTAAGACAGAGCACTGCCGAAAAAGAGAGTAGCCGGAGTAACAGGATTCTTTTCATAGCTTAAAAGTTTGGAATTAACTTTAATACCTCCTTCCCGGTTTTTCCCCCTAAAGCGAGGTAAAAGATTGCGGCCCGCGCCTCTCATTTTGCCAGCAACCAATTACAATTCACCCTGAGAATACGACGGTTCACCGGAAATCTATGGCGAAAGCCATGGGATCATAGGACTTTTGGAGAAACAAAACACCTTGTTGATTGTAAAACCTGATTACCTATGAAGAAGAATTATCTCTTGCTAATCCTGTTTTTTTCGATGGCCTGGGCTCCAAAAACCTGGAGCCAGGCTTTTCAGACGATCAAGGGCCAGGTTGTCGACCGGCAGTCGGAACTGCCCATCATCGGGGCGGCGGTGGAATTGCTGAGCGCCGAACCTGTTCGTGGCGAAGCGACGGATGCCGATGGCCGCTTTACCATTCAGGGCGTGCCTGTAGGGCGGCACACCCTGCGGGTGAGCTATCTGGGTTACGGCGCCGTTACCATACCTAACGTGCTTGTAACGGCCGGAAAGGAAACGGAACTGTCAATAGGGCTGGAAGAAACCATCATGCAGATGGGCGAGGTGGTCGTCAGCAGTAAAGTGGAAAAGGGAAAAACGAATAACGACATGGCCGCCATCAGCGCCCGGAGTTTCAACCTGGAAGAGGTGACCCGCTTCTCCGGCGGCCGCAACGACGTAGCCCGCCTGGCCGGCAATTTTGCCGGCGTAGCCACTGCCGACGATAGCCGCAATGATATCGTCATCAGAGGCAACTCGCCCACCGGCGTATTGTGGCGGCTGGAAGGCATCCCCATTCCCAACCCCAACCACTTCGCTACCCTGGGCACTACCGGCGGCCCCGTCAGCGCCATGAACCCTAACCTGCTGGCCACTTCCGACTTCCTGACTTCCGCTTTCCCGGCCGAATATGGCAACGCCCTGGCCGGGGTGTTTGACATAGGTTTTCGCAGCGGCAACCGCGACAATTACGAGTTCACCCTGCAACTGGCGGCCTTCAGCGGGCTGGAGGCCATGGCGGAAGGGCCGCTCAACCACAAGAAGGAAGGTTCGTTTCTGGTGAGTTACCGCCATTCTTTCGTCGAACTGGCCGATTACGCCGGCATTCCCGTAGGCACCAATGCTACGCCCAACTACCGCGACCTGTCGTTCAAGGTGGACCTTGGGAGTGGTAAAGCCGGCAAGTTCGCGCTATTCGGCATCGGCGCCACCAGCAATATTGATTTCCTGGGCGACAAGATCGATGAGACGGACCTTTTTGCCAACCCCAATGAAGACGCTTATGCCGATTCGCGTTTTGGCGTAGTAGGCTTGCGCCACAACATCATCGTCGGTGATAATGCCTATATCCGCACAGTGGTTTCTGCTTCTTCGGCCCGATCGGGTTATCAGCAGGACAATATCAACGGCGATGGCGATAAGCTTCGGGTGACGGACGTGGAGGATGTCACCAATACCTGGTCCGTTTCCTCTTTTTTCAACAAAAAATACAGCGCCCGTTTCACCCTGCGCACCGGGCTGCTAGCCCAGTACTTTCAGCTCGACACCCGGGTAGATGACCGCGATAACCGGCCTGACCTGGATGGCGACGGGCTGCCCGACTGGGTGCGGGTGCGCGATTTCGACGGCGGCATGGCTCTGCTGCAGCCCTTTGTTCAGGGGCAATACCGCCTCAACGATAGCTGGACGATTCACGCTGGCCTGCACGGCCAGTATCTGGGCATCAACGACACTTATGCTGTGGAACCGCGCCTGGCGCTCAACTGGAGCTTCCGCCCCAACCAGTCGCTGAGCCTGGGTTATGGCCTGCACCATCAGATGCAACCTCTACCCGTGTTTTTCTTTGAAGAAGAGACGAGCCCCGGAGTATATGAACGCACCAATGAAAACCTGGGCTTTACCCGAAGCAACCACTTCGTACTGGGTTACGACTGGCGGCCTGCCCAGGAGTGGCGCACCAAGGCGGAGGCTTATTATCAGGCTATCGACAAGGTGCCGGTGGAGGCCTCTGCCAGCAGCTTTTCCCTGTTGAACGCCGGCGCCGATTTCGTCTTTCCTGAAGCCGGCTCCCTCGTCAATGAAGGCACAGGCGCCAACTACGGGCTGGAGCTGACCGTCGAGAAATTTTTCAGCAAAGGGTATTACGGATTGTTCACGGCTTCCTTATTTGAATCAAAATACAAAGGGAGCGATGGCGTCGGGCGCAATACGGCTTTTAACAACGGCTACGTGGTGAACCTGCTGGCCGGCAAAGAGTTTAAAGTGGGCAAAGACAAGCGCAACGCCCTGACTTTTGATATGAAAGCCACCCGCGCCGGCGGCCGCTACTATACCCCTGTCGATCTGGAAGCATCGAAGCTGATAGGGGAGGAAGTGCTCAGAGAAAGCCTGGCGTTCAGCGAGCGCTACGACCCCTATTTTCGGCTGGATGTCAAGTTTGGCTACCGGCTCAACAGCAAGCGCCGCCGGATGTCGCAGCAGTTCTTTATCGACCTGCAGAACCTCACCGCCCACGAAAATATCTTCGCCCGTCGCTACAATGAAGTGACCAATGAGGTGAACGATGTATACCAGTCGGGCTTTTTCCCGGATATCTTGTACCGGGTGCAGTTTTGATGCTAGCGGGTGAAAAGCTACGGGGTGGCTGAGCTTAAAACCAAGGCGGCCACCCCGTGAAAGCCCTGCTATGTATTAGCTTCGAGAGGTAATCCTTGTAAGTGAGAGATAAACTTCCGAAGTTTACTTAAAGAAAAAAGAAGATGCACAAGCGAAAGAAGGTTGCAGAGATATTGGGTTTCGACGATACCTGGGCTTTGATCCTGGGCATCCCATTCCTGTCTTTTATCATTCCGCTCCTCTTTTTCAAGGGCACCTTGTCCAACGGATTGGTGGCCTACCTGCCGGAATGGGGTATCTCTTTTATGTACACCGTCACCTACTGGTTCTCCTGCCGGGCGATCTTCATCTTCTTTCGCCGCCGGTATTCGGGTTATCAGGAGACCCGCAAGCGTATCCTGTACATTACGGCTACTGCCCTGGCCGCCTATTTCGTCCTGAACCACAGCCTGAAATACGTACACGATTTTATAGGCCACCCACCCAAGGAAGGGGTCTCAGATTTCGATTATACGGTGGGCACCCTGATGATCGTAGCCCTTGTAGGCACGCTGTACGAGAGCGTTTTCCTGTACGACCGCTGGAAACGCACCATCATCGAAGCCGAGCGGCTGATGCGCGAGAATGTGGAATCGCAGCTGGAGGGCCTCAAAAACCAGGTCAACCCCCATTTCCTGTTCAACAGCCTGAATACGCTGTCTTACCTCATCCCGGAAGACTCGCAGCGCGCCGTGCATTTCGTGCAGAAGCTGTCGAAGGTATACCGTTACATCCTGGAGATCAGGGATAAAAAGCTCATTACGCTGCGGGAGGAGCTGGAATTCCTGCACGCCTATCTGTTCCTGTTGCAGGAGCGCTTTGGCGACAACCTGAAGGTAGCCCTTCGGGCCGATGAGTCTGCCTACAACCATTACCTGGTGCCGCTTTCCCTGCAGATCCTGTTCGAGAACGCCATCAAGCACAATATCATCTCATCGGACAAGCCGCTTTTCATCGAGCTGTGGGTTGAAGGTGGGCGGCTGGTGGTGCGCAATAAGCTGCAGCGCAAAAAGCAGGTTATGCCCTCCACCAGGCTAGGCCTTCAGAACATCAGGAACCGCTATGCTTTTTTCTCCGATGAGGAGGTCAGCGTTGTGGAAACCGACGAATGTTTTACCGTCAGCCTGCCGTTGATCGAAGCGCCGGTTGCTGTTTGAGCGCTTTTTCCCTGCCCTCGGTTAACCTTTTACCATCGTGGTTGTTATAGCTTGCCATAATACGCAACCTATGCTTATCCCTCTTCTGCTCTGTTGTATGGGTACAGCCCTGCTTCCCCACGCCGAAGGCGCGCTGGTGCTGGACATCACGGGCCTGGAAACCGCCCGCGGCAGCCTGTTCGTTGCCGTTTACGACAGTGAAGATACCTTCCCAAGCAAAGGCTCCCCGGCGGCGGGCCGTTCTGTTCATGTAGACAGCGCGCCGGCTATGCAGCTGGTTTTTGAAGGCCTGCCATACGGCCGTTATGCCGTCGCCGTTTTCCACGACCTGAACGGCAACGGCCGGCTCGACACCAATGCGCTTGGCATTCCTACCGAACCCTACGCCTTTTCCAACAACCCGGTGGTGAAATGGTCGCCTCCTGCTTTCGGCGACGCCGTTTTTGAATTCCGCGCTCCGCGAAAAGCGCTCCCGTTACAGTTGAAGCGCTGGCGGGATTATTGATCGCTGATCCCCGGGCCAGGCTGGGAGACTGGGTGAGGGGGAGATTTGGAGAGGAGGAGACAAAATGATGGGGAGACGTGCAGGTTCCGGCCTCCTATCGTCGGTGACGGTATTTGGGATAGTTCGGGATAGTTCAATCAGGTGTGTCGCTGCGGCCGCAATCCTTTGATAGCCAAGCCTTACGACCGCTTATCCATCGCCTCGTCTTCCTTTTTTTCATTTTCTCCTTCGCCGTCAAAGATCAGTTCGGTGCTGGAATAGGTGGTTCCGAAGGTATCGGCCAGGTTGACGACCTGGTGGATCGCGTCGAGCAGTTGGGATTCGGACAGTTCGCGCAGGGGGTGGGTGAAAACGCTGACCACATAACCTTCGTAAATGCTGTATTTGGCGTCGAGTGCGGAGTGGAAGTTGGCGCGCAGCATGCGTTCCTTCTGGGAGGGGCCGATCTCTTTTTCCTCGATGATAGGTGTGAAAATGCGCATGCGGTTGTTCTGCTCGTCGGAGAGCACCAGCAGCACGCGTTTGCCATGATAGGCCAGCCACGACCCGCGTTCGCCTTCCAGTTCTACACCCGCCTTGCGCAGCGCTTTCTCTATCTTTTTGTCGTCCATTTTATGCTGGGCCTGCACCCAGGCAGGGCCCGCCAGGGCCAGGCAAAACACGGCTACTCTCAAGGCTGATCTGTACATGGCATCGCGGTTTTATGCGCCGGAAGAGCGCGTAACAGCCGGTAAGATAAGGGGAGAAAGCTGACTGGTCAAGAGTAGCACGTTACACGCCCCCCGTCACCGAGTCCCCCCGTCTACCGCCCTCTACCCGTTCTGCTTCAGCCATGTCAGGATGGCCTGGGTGGGCTGGGAAGCCACATTGGCCGGCAATGCCACCGCTTTGCGTTTCAGCAGGTCAAATGCCTGGGGCGTTTTGGCGGCGTCGGTTTGGCGCAGCACCAGAAAGCGGTTGTTGCGGGCGCTTTTGGGCACGTCGAGATTGAGCTGTAGCGGGCTGGCGAAGGCGGGGTTGACAGAGAACTGGTCGGCTTCCCTGTCGTATTCGGGCAGGATGGCCTGGTAGCCGTCGCCGGAGGCCAGCAGGAAAATAGGGTAGAAGGTTTCTTCTGACTCATATTCGCCGAAAGGCAAGATGGCCTTGGGCGCCTGCTTGTCGGAGAGGTCAAAGGCGAAGGTGCCCTTATCCTGAGCATAACCGATGAGGTAGTTTTCCCATACCTCCAGCCTCTGGATCATGCCCGACTGGGCGTCCACGCCGTAGCGCTCGCGGAGGAACTTGGGCTCCAGCACCGGCAGCAGGCGCTGGTTGGCCAGGTCGTACAGATAAATAGAGCCAAAGCCACGGATGGCCAGCATCTGGCTGGTGTTGTTGTACGTGATCTCGGCGATGTAGTAGGGGAAGTCGGGGCTCACGTTGACGGGCAGCTCCTGCCGGCTGAGGCGATGGCAATCACGGGTATCGTATACCTCCAGGATGCGGTGGCTGGGGCCGTAGTCGGGGTCCAGGGTGCTGGAATCGGCCTTGACGACCACCAGGGTTTCCCGCTCCCTGATCCAGAACTGGTTGCCCTCCAGTATCTCGCCTCCAGGCTGGCAGTTGTGGCTGGCCTGCAACTGGTTGTTTTCATACTGGCCCGGCACCCCTGAAGTAGAAGTACTGTCGCCTGTGCTTTCCCCTGATTGCTGGCCCGATGGTGCATCGCCTCCGCAGGCCTGAAAAGCGATCAGGCCCAGGCTAAGCAGAAATGGCATAACGTATTTCATGAAAGCTTGGTTTTGATGGTTATATAAGGTAAAGGTAGAAATTTTGTGCTACAGCAGGTGTTGTTTGTTAAAATACGAAAATAGTCGTACAAATATTTGCTTATACGAATCCTTTCGTATATACTTGTAGTACGAAATCATTCGTACAGATTACCCAGTGTTATGAGCCAGAACCAAACAACGAGGCCCACGGAGTCAGAATTGGAGATACTCCAGATACTGTGGGAGCATGGGCCGTCATCGGTGCGCTTTGTCAACGACAAGCTGAACGAGGAGCGTGAAGTGGGCTACACCACTACGCTAAAGCTGATGCAGATCATGGCCGACAAGGGCCTGGTGAAGCGCAATACCGAGAGCCGCACGCACATATACGAAGCGGCTGCCGGCGAGTCCGACATGCAGCAGCGCCTGTTGAAGCGCTTTGTAGACAAAGCGTTCAGAGGCTCTGCCATGAAGATGGTCATGCAGGCTCTGGGCAACCACGAGGCCTCGGCGGAAGAACTCGATGAGATCAAAGCGTTGATCCGGCGCCTCGAATCGGGGGAAGGTGATTAGTAGTGTTCAAAAAATAATTTGCCGCTTGACATTTCGGTGATCAGGCTTATCCTCCAGCCCTTTCAGTGGCTTCCGGCCTTCGCCTGATCACCGAAACCGGCACATTATTTGTTGATCGTTGCTATGTGAAAACCAGTAAGAATCACCCGGCTATATTTTTAACTCCACCACCATGGAAACCATTTATCGGATACTTTCCGGCGACTTGAGCGAAGCATTGGGATGGACGGTGTTGCACTCCCTCTGGCAGGGCATGCTGATTGCCCTATTGCTGGCTGGAGCCATGATCGCCCTTCAGAAGAAACCCGCCCAGTGGCGTTATCTGGCGGCCAATGCTTCGCTGCTATTGCTATTGCTGGCCTCGGCGCTGACCTTTGCTCTGTTGTACAGCCCTGCCGAAAGTGTGGCGGGAGAAGCGCCGTCATTGCTCATCGAACAGGGAGCTGTGCCGGAACAGTTGGCGCCGTCATTTTCTGATCAGGCCATGGCCTTCTTCAGCGATTATTTCGGGCAGCATCTGCCGCTGGTCGTCTGCATCTGGCTGCTGGGGCTGGCCTTTTTCGCCCTGCGCCTGCTGGGCGGGCTGGCCTATGTGCAGTATCTGCGCCATCACCATACGCGCGTGCTGCCCGAGGCCTGGCAGGCCCGCCTCGATGAACTGGCAGAGCGCCTGGCCCTTCGGCGGGCCGTCGTATTGCTGGAATCAGCCCTGGTCAAAGCCCCTGTGGTAGTGGGCCATCTCAAGCCGGTGGTCCTGTTGCCGATAGGCGCGGTCAACGGGCTCAGCCCGGCACAGGTGGAGGCGGTGCTGGCCCATGAGCTGGCGCATATCTACCGGCGCGATTACCTGTTCAACATCCTGCAATCTATTGTAGAAACCTTATATTACTTTAACCCGGCTGTTTGGTGGGTTTCCGCCCTCATCCGCATGGAACGGGAGAATTGCTGCGACGATATGGCCGTTCAGCTCTGCGGCGACTCCATGGCCTACGCCAGGGCCCTGGTCAGGCTGGAAGAGCAAAGCCGCGCCAACCCTATGATGGCCATGGCCTTCGTCCGCAACGGTAAAGGCCTGTTGCTCCAGCGGGTACGGCGGATACTCAACCAACCACAAAACAAATCCAACATTATGGAAAAATTCACAGCAACGGTTGTACTGTTCCTGGCTGTATTGTTCCTCTCTGTTAGCGCCGGCAGGCCGGACGTAGAAGACACCCCGGCCGATGGCCCGTCCAAAGCAAGCGCTGCCCTGGCCGACGCCTGGCTTTCCGACGCATTTATCACGCTGGATACTTTGCCCAAGGGAAAAATACAGATCGTTTCCGAACACGACGGCAAAAATGTCGATGCACGTATCGAAGGCCGGCGGATCGTCGAGCTGAACATCGACGGGAAAGCTATCCCCGAAGAGGAATTCGGCCGGTACGAAGGCATGGTCGAGGAATTGCTGAACGACGTACCCCCGCCTCCGCCTGTGCCTCCGGTACCCCCGGTACCCCCCGTGCCTCCCACGGCCCCGGCGCCACCTGCTCCGCCTACACCACCTACACCACCTGCTCCTCCTGCTCCGCCGGCGCCCCGATGGGGCGTGTCACCGTCTAATACACGCGTTACCCGCGAGAACAGGGACGACGGAAGCACCGCCATCATCATCGAATCGGATGGCGGGCGCGAAGTGATCGAGCTGAAAGTAGACGACGAGGACGGCCGCCAGGTCATCGTGCTTGATGGCGAGGAACTGGAAGACGGGCAAACGAAAGTCATTGTAGACGAGCTTGCACCGGGCGCTTTCCATTTTGGAAAATTTTTTCCGGAAGATGGCGACAGCAATGTATTTCACATCGAAGCGCCTCATTTTGAATGGAACGGAGACGAATTCCGCGCGCTAATGGAAGGCCAGCGCGAACAGCAGAAGCAACTTCGCGAAGATATGGGCCGGGCGCGCAAAGAGTTGCGGGAGTTCCAGTTTGAAGACAAGAGCCGGCAGATGGAAGAACTGCGCAGGGAAATGGGCAACGCCCGCGAACGCCAGCGCGAAGCTATGCGCGAATACAGAGATCAGATGCGCCATAATGGTGTGATCGTAAACCCCGATGTGCAGGGCCTGTACGTCATGCCCGAACTGAGCGGGGTCTATTTCAATTCGCGGCACGGCTCCGGCGGCTCCCTATCGGGGGCCGTAGAGCGCGCATTGCTGGCCGACGGCCTGATCAAAAATGCTTCCAACTACAAGTTCGAGCTATCCGGTAAAGGGTGGCTGAAGATCGATGGCAAAAAGATGCCGGATGCGGTGTTCCAGAAGTATAAGAGGCTCTATGAAGACGTGTCCGGAACCATCCTCAGGGAAAAGTCCAGCATGCAGATACACAAAAAAGCGGATCCACAATAAAAGCTACCCTCTCCTGCCTGCGCAGGATGATGGAAAGTGATCTCCCGAAGCGGGGAACGGCGACAGCGGTTCCCCGCTTCGCATTTACGGAGCAGCCTACTTCAGGTTGGCAAAGATGACATCGAGCCCCAGGGGGTCGTAATAGAGGGAGATGAGCAGACAGGCCAGGAATATGAAAAAAGCGATTAGTACGTCAGTAGACGGTTCTTTTGGAGGGAGTTGTTCGTTCATATTGGGATTATGCTTTGTTGACAGAGTATGTTGTTGAAAGCCCTTTTCGGCGCCCAAGATGCTACTTTTTCTTTAAAAGGTCAATGCAGGGCAAAAAAATGAGTACAATTTGGAGGCCTATTTGTCGAGCCAGCTTTTGAAGTCGTTGACGCGGTCGCGGCTGACGATAATGTCGAAAGGAGCGCCGGGATCCAGTTCCAGTATCAGGCGGCTGTTAAAATAAGGCTCCACTTTTCTGATCGATTGGATGTGTGCAATGACCTTTCTGTTGAGCCGGAAAAAATCGCGGGGGTTGAGCAGGTTTTCAAGCTGGTCGAGGGTGTAATCAATAGCGTGGCGTTTTCGGCTGGCCATTTGAGCGAAGGCGAGCCCGTCTTCGGAATAACAGTAAAAGATATCTTCAGCCCGGATATAGGTGAGCTGCTGGCCGGTTTTGATGATAAAGCGCTCTTTGTAATCGGGTTGTGAAAAGGCCTGGATCATGCTCTTTATAGCATCGATCCCGATCGATTGTTTTTTGCCGAACAGCCGGCCGAACTTGTCGAGTGCGAGGGCCAGTTCTTCAGGTTCGATAGGCTTGAGCAGGTAGTCGATGCTGTTGAGTTTGAAAGCCTTAAGCGTGTATTGGTCATAGGCCGTCGTAAAGATGACAGGCGCCTGGATGTCCACCTGGCTGAAGATGTCGAAGCTCAGCCCGTCGGCCAGCTGGATATCGAGGAAAAGCAGGTCGGGCGCAGGGTTGCGCCGGAGCCAGGCCACCGCGGCTTCCACGCTGTCGATAGGGCCGAGGGCCTGTATGCCGGGCTGTTCGGCTTCCAACAGCTGCTTCAGCCGCCTGGCCGCGGGTTGTTCATCTTCTATGATCAGTACATTCATGACGGCATGGGTTTTCTGTCTTGTGGTAAAGTTACGGACAAAGGGCGAATGTCATGCCTCTGCCGTTCTTTGATCGTCCGTTGGAAAACACTTGAAGCTTGTTTGGAGGAGATTATTTGGCCGGAGAGTAGAAGAGATTGAAAATATTCTCTATTTTTGTAGAGCCGGTTTCCTACGGCCGGCTTCATTACAGGGAACTTCCCTGCTGATCGGATAGTTGCGGCTTTTGCCGCTGACGGCTGGTACTATGAGATCCTGACATTTACCCACTCAAGACTTTGCCCCTTTACAAGCCCTTCACTCGAAATGATACCTTCAGGTATTCCTCTGTAGCAGAGGTGGATGATGCAACTATCTGCATGCCCGCTTTGCGGGGTGAGAAGGGGCTTTCAGTCGCTTTCGCCGTGCCGGCTTCCGCGGCCATACCTGTAAGGCAAATGGCAAGAACACGCAAAATTCCTCTTGTTGAGGTGTACACCAGGGGGTGTTTATTACGTCTTAAGAAAGTTTGGCGAAGATTTTGCTTGTATTTAACCCATAAGTGTAAGCGCAAGGGCTCGGCCAGGAACCAAAAACTTAAAAGGAATACAAAATTAGACCCATGAAAGTAGGCTACACTGCATCCAGTTACAGGCAAACAGCGGTAAAAGCAGCGCCTTTTTGGCGCCTGGCCCCGGCCGTGCTTTTGGCGCTGTTCTTCGGTAACGCTGCGGCTAATGCTCAATGTAACATCCAGTTTGAAGACATTACGGCCAATTGTGATTACAACAACGGGGCTACTACCTTTACCGTAGAGGTGCAGCTGAGCTGGTCCTTCGCCCCCGGCACAACGCTTGAACTGACAGTAGGCAACCAGACACAGACGCTCTCCAATCCTCCGTTCAGTGGCTCCCACACCTTCACCGGCTTCACCCTACCCGCCCCGGCCTTTGGTTATCCGGTGCTGGCGCGCTTTGCAGGCCCTGCCGGCTGTGTGGCCGTCAGCACTGTCGACGCTATTGCCTGTACTCCCGCTTGCAGCGACAGCCCCGACGCCATGGGGGGCTTCGTCTGGAAAGATGAGAACAGCAACGGGCTGTACGAAGGAGAACCCGGCCAGCCCAACGTGAAGGCCGAAGTATACGATTGCGAGGGTGTGCTTGTCGGCACTACCTACACCAATGCCGATGGCCAGTGGGGCATCGAAGGGCTGAGCACCACCGAAGAATACCGCATAGAGTTTTCCGCCAGCCAGATACCGGGTATGTCCCCCGCGCGGATGAGCGCCGAGAACGGCACCGGCGTACAGTTCGCCACCGCCGGCAATTGCGCCGTCAATACGTCCTTTGTAGATGAAACGGCAGCTGAAGATTGCTCCAACCCCGATAATATCGGTTCGTCCACCTGCGATGAAGTGTTCAATACGCTCGATTGGGGGCAGTACGCCAATGGCGCTATCCCTTTTCCCACGCCGCCGTATTCGAAGGCCATAGGGCAGGACTATATCTACTGGTCAAGGAGCACCGACGACGCTACAGCTTATGCGCACCGCGTATTCCACCTCGTATACGGTGGCGCCGATGCTTTTTACTACCTGGAGATCGACGCCGATAACACCACTTCTGCCGGCGGCGCCGGCGCCGTTTTCTCTTTCGATCGCCCGGTAGGCAAACTCAGCTTCACCATCCTGGATATAGACATCACCGGCGACGCTATCGACCGCGTTGGCGTGCAGGGCTATCTGGGCGGCGTGCCGGTTGAACTGAGCATGGCCGATGTCGAGGCCGGCAGCCAGGTAAGTATACTGGACCCCGGCCTTTACGAAGGCACGGCCACCGTTGACGATGCCTCTACCTCGGGCAACGTCACAGTCACCTTCAGCCAGCCTGTCGACCAGGTGGCCATCCACCTGGTGCCGGCGGCGTCGGGCGCAGCCAACCCGGGCGTGCAGGCGGTCGGCATTGGCGATATCAGCTGGTGCTCGGAACCGATAGCCATAGAACCGGCATGCATGCACATTTTAGACTGGATGGCCTTCACGGACGGCGATAGCTCGCCTATGCCTGTCAATATGGGCGGCATGGAGGCCAGTTTCAGCCAGAACGACCCATCTGGCATTGCTACGCCCACGGGTATGGAGGTCGACAATGACCGCACCCCTCAGGGCGGCCAGCGCGGCTTCTGGGCCTTGTCGATCGACGCCGCCAGCGCCGGGCAGTACATAGAAAACATCTTCACCTTCAGCCTGCCTGTGGAAGAGTTGAGCTTTTCCCTGCTCGACATCGACCAGGCTGAAGGCCAGAGCGGCATTGGCTATCAGGATAAGGTGTCGGTGCACGGCTACCGCAAAGGCGTGGAAGTGTCCCTTTCCCTGTCCGATATTCTGGCCGTTACCGGTGTTCAGGGCAACAGCGTACAGGTGGTGAACCCCAATACCTATCTCGGAGGAGGCACGCCGGCCAGCAGCGTTTCTCCCGATGGCAATATCCGGGTTTCCTTTCCCGGCCCCGTCGACTCATTGGCCGTCCGATTCGAGGCCGGAGCGGGTGGCCCGGCCAACCCCGGCTTACAGAGCATCGGCATTAGCGACCTCAACTTCTGCGTTTGCCGGCCCATGCCGGTACAACTCGGCAACCTGGCCTGGGAAGACGAGAACGGCAACGGCATTCAGGAAGCCTGCGAGCCGCCGCTTGCGGGCCTGCCGGTGACGCTCTACGACGGCGAAGGCCAGCTGGTGGCCACCACCACGACCGACGACAACGGGCAATACCACTTTACAGCATCGGGAACCGAAGGCGAGAATTGGCCACAGCCCGGCCAGGTAGCGCCCGGTATGCCCTACTTCATCGTTTTTGGCGATGACAACGCCAACCCCGACGAGCAGTTCGTCGTTGTCGGCAACGAGGCGTATGAATCGACGCTGCGCCAGGCCGCCATCGGTACCTATAAGAACGATTCGGACCCGGACCCCGATAATATGACCAACGACATGCCCGGGGTAATACCCGACGGCCTGCCGTATATCAGTATCACTACCCCCGGCGCCGGCCAGGCCAACCACACGCTGGATGCCGGTTTCAGTAAAGTCTTTTTCGACCTTGCCCTGAGGAAAACCCTAAACACCGACCTGACCGCCCCGCCCTTTATCCCGGGCGAGCTGCTGACCTATACCATTACGGTGTACAACCAGGGCGATCTCATCGCACGCAACCTGGGCATCGCCGATTACCTGCCGCCGGGGCTGGCCCTGTTGGATACGGACAACTGGTACCAAACCGGGAACACGCTGCGTTATCAGTCCAACCTGCCCAACCTCGCTCCCGGCGATTCCTTATCGGTAGACATCACCTTTCGTATCAACAATAACTTCCCGGGCGGCCTGATCACCAATGCCGCCGAGATCTTCCGAGCGGAGAACGGGCTGGATGCTCCGGATATCGACTCCGATTTCGACCTGAACAGAAATAATGACGCCGGCGGCGCGCCGGGTTCGCCGGCCGACAACGCCATTGGGGGCGACGGTACTGGTGTCGTCAACGGCATGGACGCCCTTACCGACGAAGACGACCACGACGTGGAACAGGTATTCATTGAGAGCGCCTCTATGTTCGACCTGGCCCTCGACCTGGCGTTACAAGGCAACGGCCCCATCTATCCGGGTGACGAGATCACCTTCAACATCGAAGTGATCAATGAAGGGATACTGCCCGCGACGATGGTCTACCTGCGCAACTACATCCCCAATGGGCTTATCCTCATCGACCCCAACTGGACGGCCAGCAACGGGCAGGCTACGATCAATGCGCCTATTGATGCCATCCCCACCGGGCAGTCGGCATTTCGGCAGATCACCTTCCGGGTCTCTCCTACTTTTACAGGAGCTTCCCTGACGAATGTTGTGGAAATAGACGCCGCCATGAACGCCGAATGGCTGGATGACCAGGACTCGACGCCGGGCAACAACGATCCGGATGAGGACGACCAGGATGGCGAAGTGGTGACTATTACGCCGGTATTTGACCTGGCACTGGAAAAGACGGCCGTCTCATCCGGGCCTTTTTCCCCGGGCAACCAGGTTTCTTTTCAGATCAAAATAACGAACGAAGGCACCGTAACGGCCAGGAACATCCAGATTGCGGACTATATCCCGCCGGGGCTGGTGCTCAACCATCCCAGTTGGTCGGCTAGCGGCGGCGTGGCCACCCTCAACAGCCTCATCTCCACCCTGGCTCCGGGCGCTACGGTGGTCCGCCAGATCACATTTACCATCTCTGCGAACTATACCGGCACCAGTATTACCAACGCTGCGGAAATCAGGGCAGGCCTCAATACTGCCGGCCTTCCGGACAGAGATTCCACGCCGAACAACAACAGCAACCAGGAAGACGACGACGATACGGCAACCATCGCCGTACAGCAGGGCACGGCGGTATTCGACCTTTCTTTGCTGAAGGGCCTCGTTACGCCGGTACCGCCTTCGGGTATCTTCTATCCGGGAGATCAGGTCACCTTTTCGATTTCCGTGACCAATGAAGGCAACGTGCCGGCCACCTACGTACAGATCGCCGACTACCTGCCCGATGGCCTCATTCTGGCCGATGCCAACTGGATACCTTATGGGAATATCGTAGTACCTGCCACCGCCATCAACGTGCTCGACCCCGGCCAAACCGTAACGGTCAACATAGGGCTTCGCATCGACGAATCCTTTACGGGAGATGTGCTGTTCAACAATGCCGAAATATACCTGGCTGATAACGCCTATTTCATGGATGACGTCGATTCCACACCGGGTAATGGCGTCGATAATCCGGAAGACGACCTCAGTGCCTACAAAGTAGAAGTCGGGATACCACCCATCAGCTTTGACCTGTCTCTGCAAAAGCGCCTGAGGACAACGGTGACGCCCGGCCCGTTCCAGTCGGGTAGCACCGTCACCTTCGGCATTACCGTCCGCAACGACGGCGATGTGACTGCCCATGATGTTGTTATCACCGACCATATCCCCGCAGGCCTCACGTTGGCCGACCCCGAGTGGGTGCTGTCCGGAAATACTGCTCAGCGCGAGCTGCCCGTCGATTCCCTGCCGCCGGGCGGGTCCGTTATGGTGGAGATCACCTTTGTCATTGCCGGTGATTTTACGGGTACAAGCATTACTAACCGGGCGGAGATCGCAGCGGCAGCCAATGACGAAGGGCTGCCGGATGTGGATTCTACGCCGGGCAACAACAGCACGCAGGAAGATGATGACGATGAGATCACCGTACCGGTAGTACAGGTTTATGACCTGGCCTTATCCAAAACGATCAACACCACGCTGACGCCCGGGCCTTATTTCCCAGGCGGACAGGTAACCTACAACCTCACCATTTACAATCAGGGTACGCTTACGGCGAACAACATCGTCGTTTATGACTACTTCGCACCCGGGCTGGTGCTCAACGACCCGAGCTGGGCCTATATGGGGGGCAATGTGCTCCGCCGCAATTCGCCCATTGCGCAGCTCGCGCCCGGCGCTTCCACAACGGTCACCATCACCTTCACGGTCGGGCAGGTAGCCGACGGCAGCACCTTGACCAACTGCGCAGAGCTGGGCAGCTCAACCAACGTGAACGGCCAGCCCGATGTGGACTCTACCCCTGGCAACGGCAGCCACGACGAAGATGACGACGATGCGGTGGATATCACGATCACTTTGCCCAAGCTTTTTGACCTGGCGTTGTCCAAGTCTGTCAATACGGCGGCGACACCCGGGCCTTTCCTTCCGGGCAATGCGGTTTCCTACCTCATCACCGTTACCAACGAAGGCGACGTCGTCGCTCAGGATATTATGGTCGAAGACTACATCCCCACCGGGTTGATCCTCACCGACCCGGCCTGGTCGGCAGTAGGCAGCATCGCCCGGCGCAACAGCCTGATCCCTGAGCTGGCGCCCGGCGCTTCCACTACCGTATCGGTCAGCTTTGTGCTGAGCCCGCTCTTTACGGGCACCACCTTGTCCAACTTTGCAGAGATCGGCAGCGCCCAGAACCCCTTCGGCATCAGTGATACGGATTCTACGCCTGGCAACGGCAACGCGGGCCCCAACGAAGACGACTACGACGGCGCTACCATTGAGGTGTTACAGCTGGAATTTGACCTGGCCCTGTCCAAAGCACTGAAGTCCAGTGTGACGCCGGGCCCTTTCATCCCGGGCAGCACCGTTACCTTCCAGATCGACGTCGTCAACCAGGGTGACCTGACTGCACAGAATATTCAGATACGGGACTACTTCCCTTCAGGCCTCGTACTTTCGGACCCGAACTGGGTCTCGGTGGGCAACATCGCTGAGCGGATCACCCCTATTCCTTCGCTGGCTCCGGGTGCTACAGCTTCCGTAGATATTACCTTTACCATATCGCCGGCTTTCTCCGGCACGAGCCTTACCAACTATGCCGAGGTCAGCAGCGCCTTTAACGCTTCCGGGTACGACGATATCGACTCTACGCCGGGCAATGGCAGCCTTGGCCCCAACGAAGACGACTACGACGGGGCAACTATCACTGTTCTTCAGCAACAATTCGACCTGGCGCTGGACAAGGAACTGAACACCGGCATTACGCCTGGCCCCTTTGTACCGGGCAGTACCGTTACCTTTGCCATCACCGTCACCAATGAAGGCGACCTGGCCGCGCAAAGCGTGCAGTTGAGAGACTACGTCCCGCTGGGCCTTATCCTGTCGGATAACAACTGGACGGCCAACGGTACGACGGCCATTTACAATACCCCCATTACCAACCTGCAACCCGGCGCTTCCGCCAGCGTGAACATCACCTTCACCATTGCCGCCAATTTCAACGGCAGCTCGATCACCAACTTCGCGGAGATCGGCGCGGCCACCAACAGCTTTGGCTTTGGCGACCACGATTCGACACCGGCCAACGGCAGCGCAGGCCCCAATGAAGATGATTACGACAGCGCGGTGATAGCCGTGATCCAGCAGCATTTCGACCTGGCGCTGGCAAAGGATCTGAACGTCAATCTGACGCCCGGGCCTTTCGTGCCGGGCAGCACCGTTACCTTCCTCATCACCGTTACCAATGAAGGTGATCTGGCGGCTCAGAACGTCCAGCTTAGAGACTATATTCCATTGGGCCTCAACCTGGCCGACCCCAACTGGACGGCGAACGGTACGACGGCCATTTACAATACACCTATTGCCAGCCTGCAGCCCGGGGCTTCGGCCAGCGTGAACATTACGTTTACCATTTCCAATGCTTTCTCCGGCACAACGATCACCAACTATGCCGAGGTCGGCGCGGCCGGCAATATCTATGGCCTGGGCGATATCGACTCGACGCCAGGCAACGGCAGCGCAGGCCCCAATGAGGATGACTACGACAGCGCGGCAATCACCGTCGTTCAGGAACAATTCGACCTCGCCTTGCTCAAGGAACTGAATGTGAGCGCCACGCCTGGCCCCTTCTATCCGGGCAGCACGGTAACCTTCCGCCTGACGGTGACGAACCAGGGCGGCATCATTGCACAAAACGTGCAGCTGCGCGACTACATCCCGCTGGGCCTTGTCCTGGCGGACGCCAACTGGACGGCGAACGGCTCGACGGCTACCTATAATACCCCTATAACCAGCCTTGCACCTGGGGCCTCAACCTTCGTGAATATCACCTTTACGATTGACCCCGCTTTTGTCGGGACATCGATCACCAACTTTGCCGAGATCGGCGCGGCCAGTAACAGCTACGGCCTGAATGACGTGGACTCGACGCCGGGCAACGGCGCTGCCGGCCCCAATGAGGATGACTACGACAGTGCTTTGATCAACGTCTCACAGCAACAGTTCGACCTGGCGCTCACGAAGAGCCTGAATACGTCTGCCACGCCAGGCCCCTTTTATCCGGGCAGTGTGGTAACCTTCCACCTGGCACTGACGAACCAGGGAGGTATTACCGCACAAAGCGTGCAGCTGCGCGACTACATCCCGCTAGGCCTTGTCCTGGCGGACGCCAACTGGACGGCGAACGGTACGACGGCCATTTACAACACCCCCATTACCAACCTGGCGCCCGGCGCTACGGTAGGCGTCGACATCACCTTCACAATAATGGCCAACTTCCCGGGCACGGTTATCACGAACTTTGCGGAGATCGGTACGGCCACCAATGCTTATGGCATGGGTGATGTAGACTCAACACCTGGCAATGGCAGTGCCGGCGCCGGCGAGGACGATTTTGACAGCGAACAGATCACCGTCAACCAGCAGCATTTCGACCTGGCACTGGTGAAGGAGCTGAAAACGAGCGCCACCCCAGGCCCCTTCTACCCGGGCAGCACGGTAACGTTCCGCCTGACGGTGACGAACCAGGGCGGTGTGACGGCACAGAATATCGGGCTGGTGGATTACATTCCGCTGGGGCTTCAGCTTGCCGACGCCCAGTGGGTGGCCGGCGGCGGCAACACGGCGGTGCGTAACAACGCCATAGCGAGCCTTGCGCCCGGCGCTTCAGCATCGGTCGACATTACCTTTACGGTGCAGGCGGGCTTTTCGGGCGCCAGCATAACGAACTATGCCGAGATCAACAGCGCAGGCAATACGCCGGGCCTGAACGATATCGACTCGACGCCGGGCAACGGCGCTGCGGGCCCCAACGAGGACGACTACGACAGCGCGCAGATCACTGTGAACCAGCAGCATTTCGACCTGGCACTGGTGAAGGAGCTGAAAACGAGCGCCACCCCAGGCCCCTTCTACCCGGGCAGCACGGTAACGTTCCGCCTGACGGTGACGAACCAGGGCGGTGTGACGGCACAGAATATCGGGCTGGTGGATTACATTCCGCTGGGGCTTCAGCTTGCCGACGCCCAGTGGGTGGCCGGCGGCGGCAACACGGCGGTGCGTAACAACGCCATAGCGAGCCTTGCGCCCGGCGCTTCAGCATCGGTCGACATTACCTTTACGGTGCAGGCGGGCTTTTCGGGCGCCAGCATAACGAACTATGCCGAGATCAACAGCGCAGGCAATACGCCGGGCCTGAACGATATCGACTCGACGCCGGGCAACGGCGGAGCGGGCCCCAACGAGGACGACTACGACAGCGCGCAGATCACTGTGAACCAGCAGCATTTCGACCTGGCACTGGTGAAGGAGCTGAAAACGAGCGCCACCCCAGGCCCCTTCTACCCGGGCAGCACGGTAACGTTCCGCCTGACGGTGACGAACCAGGGCGGTGTGACGGCACAGAATATCGGGCTGGTGGATTACATTCCGCTGGGGCTTCAGCTTGCCGACGCCCAGTGGGTGGCCGGCGGCGGCAACACGGCGGTGCGTAACAACGCCATAGCGAGCCTTGCGCCCGGCGCTTCAGCATCGGTCGACATTACCTTTACGGTGCAGGCGGGCTTTTCGGGCGCCAGCATAACGAACTATGCCGAGATCAACAGCGCAGGCAATACGCCGGGCCTGAACGATATCGACTCGACGCCGGGCAACGGCGCTGCGGGCCCTAATGAAGACGATTTCGACAGCGCCCTGATCACCGTGACGCCCGAAGCCGGGCAGGATTTCGACCTGGCGCTTATAAAACAGGTGAATACGGCCCTTACGCCGGGCCCCTTCTCTCCAGGCAGTGCGGTAACCTTTAAGATAACCGTCTACAACCAGGGCGATGTGGACGCCTATAATGTAGAGGTCACCGATTACATCCCCACAGGTATGAGCCTGAGCGGCGCCGGCTGGGTGCAGTCGGGCAACCAGGCCAAGCGAGTGATCGCCGGCCCTATCGTTGCAGGTGGGCAGGCTACGGTTGATATTACCCTGGTGATCAGCCCCACTTTTGGCGGCAATGCCCTGATCAACTACGCGGAGATCAGTGCTGCTGATGATGACACCAATGCAGGCAATACGCCTCCGGTTGATATCGACTCGCAATATGACACCGACAACACCAATGATGCTGGTGGCCAGCCCAACAGCCCGGCGGATGATGCAGTAAGTGGTGATGGTACGGGCCAGCCTGGCAGCGGCCTGACGGCCACCGATGAGGATGACCACGACCCCGCCTACATCTACGTAGGTAATTGCAACGGCCTCAGTGCGGGCACCAACGGTTTCGTCAAGCTGTGCCCCACCTGCTCGCCCGATAACCTTCCCGTCGACCTGTTCGGCGCACTGGGCGGCAACCCATCCACTGGAGGCACCTGGATCAACAACAGCGGGGTGAACGTATCGCTTGCCGACCCCACTAATGTGGATTTTGCCGGGGTTTCACCGGGAACTTACACCTTCACCTATACAGTCGGAGGCTCGCCGGGCTGCCCACCGCTGTCGGCAATCGTAACGGTAGAGCTCAACGGCCTTTCGATATACTCCTGTAATGACCAGGTGAACGTATCCTTCGGCACGAGCTGCGAGATCGACGTCGTGCCCGACATGATCCTCGAAGGCAACGATTATTGCATGGACGCCCTGAATGTCAACCTGATCGCTCCGAATGGCGCCAGCCTGGGCAATACCATTACGCCGGCGCAGGTGGGGCAGCTCCTCATCGCTGAAGTGCTGGACCCGTATTGCGGACTGGTATGCTGGGGTTATGTTTCGGTCGATGACCATACCCCGCCGCCTATTACCTGCCCGGTTCAGGCTGTCGGCCTGGTCTGTGCCGACAAGGATTCCATTTTCAACAATCCGGTCAGCCTGGCCATTACCGGCCAGCCGGCCATAGCGGACAACTGTGGGCTGAACCACACGATCACCTTCCAGGATGTAATGGTGATGACTCCCGACTGCGCCGACCAGCAGATCAACCGGGTGTTTACCGTGACGGACCCTGCCGGCAACAGCTCGCAGTGCACGCAGGTGATCATCATCCGCAAGCCGACGCTGGGCGACGTGGTCGCACCGCCCGCGCTGCCCGTTATTGCCTGCGACGAGCCCTATGCTGCGGATCAGAACGGCAACCCGCTCCCATCGGAAACGGGATTCCCTATGGTGCAAACGTATTTCGGCATCTATCCGCTCGACCAGACATTCTGTAACCTGGGAGCTACGTATCAGGATACGCCGCCCATTACCGTTTGCGACGGCACGATCAAGATCGTGCGCACCTGGACGGTGCTCGACTGGTGTGCTTCGGCCGGCTCCGCTATCCAGGAATATACCCAGATCATCAAAGTCGGCGACGTGGAAGGCCCGCTGGTATCCTGCCCGACGGTTGACTATAACGGCGACGGGCAGGCCGACCCGATGCAGTTCTCTACGGTGCCATACGACTGTTCGGCATCCTTCCTGGCACCGCTGCCGGAAGTAACGGATAACTGTTCCAGTTGGGAAGTGGAAACCGATATTGTGGACGACCAGGTGGTGCCCATCACCAATCAATACGGGATCATCATCGGGTATGATACGATAACGGTGGTGCTGGCCTCCATCGGCCCGAACGAACCGCGCCAGGTGAACGGCATTCCCGTAGGGTGTTATCGTTTCCGCTATAAGGTGACCGACGATTGCAACAATTATACGGTCATCGAGTGTGATTTCTGCGTTGTCGATAATATCGAACCCACGGCAATATGCAACGATGACCTGCATATTTCGCTGGGCGGCCAGGGCGTTGCCCGCGTCTTCGCCGAGAGCATCGATGAAGGAAGCTGGGACAACTGTGGCGTGGACACCCTGTTGGTGCGCCGACTGATAGAATACGACCTGACGACCTGCGAACCCGTAACACCTTATTATTCGGATTGGGCCGGGTATGTGGATTTCAGCTGTTGTGATGCGGGCCTGCTGGTGACCATCGAGCTGAAGGTGGTGGATGTTTACGGAAATGAGAACACCTGCTGGCTGAATGCTCTGGTAGAAGATAAGGTCAAGCCATACTGTTTAGCGCCTCCGAGTGTGAGCATCAGCTGCCCCGATGTGCCGGACGGCCTGAACCCGATGGATACCGGCGATTTGCAGGCCCTTTTTGGCGTGGCCACGGCTACCGACGACTGCGGCGTTGCAACGGTAGAAGAGCTCCCGCCTGTTGTCAAT
Organism: Lewinellaceae bacterium; assembly: GCA_020636255.1. Taxonomy (GTDB): domain Bacteria; phylum Bacteroidota; class Bacteroidia; order Chitinophagales; family Saprospiraceae; genus JACJYE01. The sequence goes on along the minus strand of JACJYE010000001.1, from coordinate 19,263 downwards.
ATCGGAACCTGTGGCGACGGCACCATCGTCCGTTATTTCCGCGCTACGGACGAAGCAGGCAATATATCGCAGAACACCTGTCAGCAGCTCATTACCATAACCGAGGAGTTTGACTACGAGATCAAATTCCCCAAAGATGCGGTAACCGATTGCGTTGCGCCGGCGCCCGATACGCTGCTTTACACTTCCTTCGGCTGCGACCTGCTTTCGGTGAGCGTGACCGACGAGGTCTTTACACCGGCGCCAGGTTCGAATAGCCCTGAGTGTTACAAAATATTCCGCACCTTCCGCGTACTGGACTGGTGCGAATACGACGGTATTTCCAACGCGACGGTCATCGGCCGAAATGAAGACTGCGACGGCACACCCGGCGATGAGGATGTCTGGGTACTGCGCCGCCCCAACGGTGCGTATATCGACCGCGACAACAACCATCTCAATACGACGCCGGCCTTCGGCACCAAAGGCACCAGCTGCGACGGCCTGACCAACCCCACCGGGTATTGGCGGCCGAGCCCGTCCGTCGGTTTCTGGGAGTACACGCAGATCATCAAGGTGATGGACAGTACGCCGCCGCAGATCAGTTTCTCTACCCCGGATCCATTCTGCAGCTACGATCCGGTGAACTGCACGGGTAACGTTCAGTATCCGTTCACGGTATTTGAGAATTGCGACCCCACGGGCATTATCGTGGAGGTGTTCCTGGATGCCGATGCCAACGGCACGCCGGACCAGAACCTGACCAATACCGGCGCTCTGACGGGGGCTTATCCCAACTATCAGATCCAGGGTGAGTATCCCCTTGGGGCCCACGCCTTCATCGTACAGGCGCAGGATGGATGCGGAAACAATACGGCTTCGGCCATTCTGCCTTTTACGGTAGTGGATTGTGAACCGCCCGGCTTCACCTGTCTGAACGGACTGGTGTTCCAGCTGCAACCTCTGCCGCCCGGCACAGATATCGATGGCGACGGCAATGCCGATGCTGCAGGCGTCGGCGTATGGGCCAATGATTTTGTGAACAACGCGTCGGATTGCAGCGACGACACCATTGCCTATTCCATCAACCTGATGGGCGACATGCCCGATATGGGCCAGCAAGTCATCTATTTTACCTGTGAAGATACCGGCACGATATCTATTGAGGTCTACATCTGGGATAGTGCCTTCAACCCTTATGCCATACAGCCCGACGGTACCGTAGGAGGCCCTAATTACAGCATTTGCCAGACCTATGTCCTGATCCAGGACAGTAACAACCACTGTGCTGCGGCTGCCACCGGCCCTATGATGGCGGGCCTGGTAGCCCGGGAAGACGGTATGGGTGTGGAGAATGTCGAGGTTGCGCTTAGCGGCCAGACGAACCTGCAGATGTTCACAGCCATTGACGGCACCTACGAGTTCAATGGCCTGGATACGGGGTATGACTACACGCTGGCGCCCTACCTCAATACCGACCACCGCAACGGTGTCAGCACCCTCGACCTGGTGAAGATGCAGCAGCACCTGTTGGGTACGGAACTATTGGACAGCCCGTATAAGATGATCGCGGCGGACGCCAACCATTCCGGGGCCATTACGACGCTGGATATGATACAGATCCAGCAACTCATCCTGGGCATCATCCTGGAGTTCCCGACGAATACGAGCTGGCGTTTTGTCCCGGCATCCTACATTTTCCCGGTACCGGCCAACCCCTGGTTTGCGCCCTTCCCCGAGGTGATCAACGTGAACAACCTCAATTTCAGCCTGATGGCCAATGATTTTGTGGCCATCAAGATCGGTGACGTCAACAATTCGGCCACCGTAACGAGCTTGCAGAGTGTTGAAACCCGGAGCTTCGAAGGCACGTTCTATCTGACTGTGCCTGAGCGCAGGCTCACAAAAGGCGAAGTAGTGAAAGTGCCTTTCACAGCGGCGCAGCTGGAGGCCATGCGGGGTTATCAGTTTACGCTGGAGTTCGACCCCGATGCGCTGCAACTGGAGGATGTGGCATACGGCCAGGCCGATGAGTACAGCCTTGGCCTGCAGGGGGCCGAAGAAGGGTACCTTACCGCAAGCTGGTACCGGAAAGGCAGCCAGTCTGATGCGGAAGAAGAAAAAGGGCCCGAGCTGTTCACCTTGTCCTTCCGCGCGCTTGGCGATGCGCGCCTGAGCGAGTTGTTGCGCATCAGTTCGAGGTATACGCTTGCCGAGGCCTATGGCCGCGATTTCGGCCTGTGGGAGCCTGCATTGTCTTTCGAAGGCGTCGGCGAACAGGCGCCGGCCTTCCGCCTGTACCAGAACCGGCCGAACCCCTTCACGCAGGAAACGCTGATCGGGTTTGAGTTGCCGGAGGCCGGGCGGGCCCGGCTGAGCATTTTCGATATCAGCGGCAAGCTGGTTAAGGTGTACGAAGATATATTCGAACAAGGGTATAACGAACTGCGGATACCGCGCGACGGCCTGCCGCCGGGCGTATTGTACTACCGCCTGCAGATGGGCCGTGAAGAGGCCGGCAGGAAGATGATCCTTTTGGAATAGGCGGCAGAAGCGTTAGCAAATAAGGACAACACTAGGGGGTTTGGCCATCGGCCGGGCCCCTTAGTGCATATTTGACAGATGGTTTTCGGAGAATGAAGGCGGGGAAGTTGGTTTTTTCTGGCGATTTTGGCATTTTTGTTCTGCCATAAGACAGCACTAATGCCTTCGCGCCCTTTCCGGAAAAACCTCTAACCCCCCTTTTTCCAGGCAAACCGGCCAGAAGCAGGCAGTTCGGCCTTATCCTATCCCATGAATGCCGTCACGGCAAAGGAATGAACCCTATTGGCAGAAGCTCCAGAAAAAAGAGCCGCGTTTTTAGCTGTTGCGATTACCCCATACAAATACGGACACAATATTTGGAGTATTACAGGTGAATGAGAGGCAGCACTATGCTCAGTACAGCTGAATACAAGTCAATCATGGATTAAAGATGACATTGCCATGCACAAGTTTGGTTTGTTGGCGCTAAGTTTACTGTTGGCCTTTGTTGTAAATTTTGGAACATTACAGCAGAGGGTGGGGCGGGTTATAGAAAACCATGCTTTGGATTGCAATCCGGATACCGTTGCACCTGCCATTATCTATCCTGCCCAGGGCCTGACGGCTCAGCTCAAGGCTTGTGATGGCAGCCTGACGGCAGTGCTGTTTTTCGATGTGAGCGCAACTGACGAATGCGACCCCGATCCTGTTATCACCATCGGCGTCGATGCTTCCGCCGGTTCTTTTTTTACGCTCGACAACCCCTTTTCGGATACCTACCTCGCGCTGGCCGGCCCGGGCAGTTACCTGTTGAGTATAACAGCTACCGATGTTTCCGGCAATAGCCGCCAGGAAGACTTTACCATTGTGGTTAGCCAGGAGACGCCTGTAGCGCCTAATGTAGCCTGCAACGACACCATTATCGTCACGCTGGGCCCCGATTGCCAGCGCCTGGCCACTGCGGATATGCTGTTGGAGGGCGAAATGGGGTGTCTGCTCAACGAGCAGTTCCGCATCCAGATTGGCGATGCGAATCCAGGCAACGGGAACATCGTAGATGGCGCCGGTGTTTTCCCCTACCAGTTGCAGCCTGGGCAGCCTCTGCCACTGCAAGGCTTCCAGAGCGTTTTCGGGCCTTCGGCCTGGGAGCGCCACGCCGATTTTCAGGCGGGGGGGAGCTTCAGCGCCGGGCTGGATTCGCTGTTGCTGGCCGGCGGCGCCAATGCGGCTTTTGCAGCTGCCGTGCTGCCCATCGGCTATCAGGGTAACCTCTCCTTCAGTTGGGGCGCCGCCAATATGAGCAATGCCAGCTTCTCGGGAGTGGTTCAGAATGCATCAGGGCAGGTTGTCAGTTCGTTCTCGGCGCCGGCTATGCTTTCCGGGCAGGTGAGCAACCTGCCGGTTCAGCCCGGCTACCGCATCCTGCTCTATCTGGAGTCGCCTGACGGCGGCAGCGCCAGCGCACTGCCAAAGGCCTGGCTCACTGGCTGGTCCTTTTCCTTCGCGCCGCTCAGCCTTGCCGGGCTGCCCACCTGTTCGGGGTATATCCTTTCGCGCGATGCTACCCCTCCGGCGCTCGACTGCCCCGACGATACGGATATGGCCATCCTGGATACGGAGGTGCAGATCCTTTCGGGCGAAGTGGAGGCAACAGGGCCTCAGGTCAATACCGCCCTGCATTCCTGTATGATCGAAAACCTGCCGGTGAACGGCGACAGGTACTACAGCCTGCTGTCGTTCGAAGTTACCGAAGCTGATATTTACACATTTATCCTCAATTCGAACTTTAATACCGGCGATGGCGATATGGCCCTGTTCCAGGGCAGCTTCAACCTGAACAGCCCCTGCAGCAATATTTTGGCGCAGGCCAGCTTCCCGCAGCCTTCCAACCCTTTGGGCGGGTTCAGCGACCCCTTCATTAGGGTCAACCTGCCGCTGCGGCCTGGACAGGTGTACTACCTGCTGACTACGACAGATACGCCGGGCGCTTTCGGCCCTTATGAATACATCGTGCTGAGCGACGGCGCGGGGCAGCTCGCCGGTTACCCCTCTTCTTCCCTCAGCATCGCCTACCCCCTGTTTTGCCAGGATTACAACCTGATCCTGAACGAAGAAGCGAGCCTGGCCTGGACAGGAGCACCCGATGCGCCCGACAACTGTTCGCCGGTAACAGTGTCGTTCGAAGATGTGCTGGAACAGGCCGGCGATTGCAGCGACGCTATCCTGACGCGTACGTTTACAGCTACAGACGAGGCCGGCAACTCGGCCGTTTGCGCGCAGCAGATCACGTTCAGGCGGCCCACCGTCGATGATGTCAGCCTTCCTCCTGCCACTGCGCCAATAGAATGCGACGAGCCTTTCCCGCTCGACGAATTCGGGAACCCATCGCCGGATATGACGGGGTATCCTTTCCTGGTAACGGCGAGCGGCGTCATCGACCTGAGGGATAGCTACTGCAACCTGGGCGCCACTTACGAGGACAGCCCGCTGATCGACGTATGCCCGTTATCCTATAAGTTCGTGCGTTTCTGGACGCTGGTCGACTGGTGCAACCCCACCGGCAATTTCACGTTCAACCAGGTCGTCAAGGTGGGCGATTTTACGGCGCCTATGGTTAGCTGCCCGCTGGTCGACCTGACGGGCGACGGTTTTCCCGACCCTCTTGTCTATCCCACCGGGCCCTTTGATTGCACGGCTGCGTTTGGAGCGCCGCTGCCCGTCGTTTCGGACAATTGCTCGCCGGTGTTCATCACTACCCAGGTCGTTACGGATCGGCCTACCGTTGTATATGACGACAATGGCCTGCCCGTCGACACCGTTCTGGAAGAAGTGGTGCTGGCCACTATCGGGCCCAACGCCCCCAACCGCTTTCTGTCCGGCATCCCGCTGGGGTGTCACCGTTTCCGGTTCATTGTAGCGGACGAATGCGGCAATACAACCATCAGGGATTGCGATTTTTGTGTAGAGGACCAGATAAACCCGGTGGCCGTCTGCGATGATATCATCAACACCAGTATCGGCCCGCAGGGGCACCTGAGGCTGTTCGCTATCAATATCGACGAAGGCAGTAGCGACAACTGCGCTATTGACAGCATATTGGTGCGCAGGCAGGTAACCCTGGATACGGATTGCAACAGCGTGGCGCCCTACTTTACACCCTGGGGCGATTATGTTGATTTCAGCTGCTGTGATGCCGGCACGGAAGTGCTTATCGAGCTGAAGGTGGTAGACAAAGCCGGCAACGAAGATATCTGCACGCACACCCTTTTGGTGGAAGACAAGCTGAGGCCGCAATGCCTTCCCCCTCCCGATGCCAACGTATACTGCGATGAGCTGCCATACGGCTTCAACCCGTTCGACACCCTGAGCCTTCAGGCCGCGCTGGGCGTGGCTGCGGCTACGGACAACTGCCAGGGCTGGGCCGAAGAGCTGGCGCCTGCCGTGAACCTGGACGGATGCGGCATTGGGACGCTCATCCGGCGCTTTCGGGCTGTTGATGCCTTTGGCAATGTCTCACAGGGCAGCTGCCAGCAGCTGGTTACTATACTGGCCCACCACAACTACGAGATCAAATTCCCCAAAGATGCCGGCGCCAATTGCGGTTATCCGAACGCGGACACCATCGGTTTCAGCGAAATAGGCTGCGACCTGCTGGCGATAGGCGTGGATGACGAGATACTCTCCGCCTCCGGCGACGAATGTTACAAGATATTCCGCACGTACCGCGTGATCAACTGGTGTGAATACGACGGCAACAGCGCCCCCGTTCAGATCGGGCGCGACGAGGACTGCGACGGCCACCCCGGCGACGAGGACGTCTGGGTGTTGCGCCGCCCCGGCAGCACCTTCATCGACCGCGACAACCAGGAGGGCAATGCGAGCCCTTATGCCGGCGAGCGCGGCGGCGCCTGCACGCCCAATCCCGAAGGTTACTGGCGCACCGCCGTTTCCAACGGCTTCTGGGAGTACCAGCAGAACCTCAAGGTATACGATACTATTCCGCCTCAGATCATATTCCTGGAGCCGCCACCCTTCTGTAGCGTGGATGGCGACAACTGCTGGACTGAAGTCGAATATCCTTTCATCGCTGCGGATAACTGCACGCCCGACGACCTTGAGATCACCGTCTACTACGACGAGAATGCCGATGGCGATTACGATTACATTATCACCGATATTTTCGGCACCTATCCCAAGTGGAAGATAAGCGGGTATTTCCCTATTGGTTCACATACTTTTGAAGTTATCGTCCGGGACGGCTGCGGTAATGTCAGCTCGGCCAGCCTGCCTTTCGAGGTGGTGGATTGCCTTTCGCCTTCGCCAGCTTGCATCAACGGATTTGCCGCCGAGCTGATGGCCTTGCCACCCTTTACGGATGCCGATGGCGACGGCGACTACGACTTTGGGGCCACCACGGTATTTGCTGTCGATTTCATTGCCAGCCCTGCGCCCGACTGCCTGGAACCGGTCCGTTATTCCATCAACCGGGCCGGTGAAATGCCCGGCCCCGAGCAGAGCGCCCTCATCCTGACCTGCGATGACCTGGGGGTACTCGTAGTGGAGATCTACGCCTGGGATGCCGCCGGCAACCCCTATGCCGTACAACCCGACGGCAGTGTAGGCGGCCCGAATTACGACTATTGCGAGACGTTCGTCCTGGTACAAAACAATCTGTCGCACTGCGGCGATTCGCTGGGCGTGGCAGCGGGTATAGTAGCAAGAGAGGATGATAAACCCGTATCGGAAGTAGATGTGCACCTCAGCGGTACGCCATCCTCCAGCCAGCTGACCGCAACCAATGGCCTGTATTCCTTCTCCGGCCTGCAGATGGGGTACGACTACTCCATAACGCCTTTCAGGGATGGCGACGACCACAACGGCCTGTCGACCTATGACATCGTGCTCATTGGCAAGCACATTCTGGGCACGCAGATCCTGGATTCTCCTTATAAGCTCATCGCTGCCGACGTGAACCGGTCCGGCACGGTGAGCACCCTTGATATGATACAGCTCCGGCAGCTCATCCTGAGTGTCATTCTGGAATTTCCGAACAATACCAGCTGGCGGTTCGTACCCCGCGCTTATGTGTTCCCCAACCCCGGCGACCCCTGGCAGGAGCCCTTCCCCGAAGCGCTCAACCTCAACAACCTGAGCGCTCCCGTTCTCGACGGTGATTTTGTAGCGATTAAGATAGGGGATATCGACCTGAGCGCGGAACTCGATAACCTGCAGGGTGTGGAAAACCGCTCTGAGGGTGCTCTGCTGGTTTGGGGTAATGACGCCTTTCTGAAAGCGGGTGATGAGTACACGCTTGTCCTGCGGGCGGGCCTGTCGGGAGTCTCCGGTTTGCAGGGAGCCCTAAGGGTGAGCCCCGATGCCGCCGCCATCCTCGGTGTCGGGGAAGGGCTTTTGAAAAGCTGGAATATGAATAGTGCATACCAAAGCGAAGGGCGGGTGCTGCTGAGCTGGGATGCCAGCCCTCCTGTCGGGGGCGAACAGGCGTTGCTCAGCCTGCGGCTGCGCGCTTTGAGGGATGTGCAGCTGTCGGGCATCCTCCAGTTCGATGACGCGCTGCTGCCTGCGGAGGCTTATGATGCCCAGGGCCACAGAATGAACTTATTTATCGGCCTGCAGGATGCCGGCGGAGGGCTGTCCCAAAACTTCCCCAACCCCTTCTCCCGGCAAACGGTGATCCCCTTCCAGCTTGCGGAAGGCGGGCAGGTTCGGTTGGAAGTGTTTGACTGCCGCTACCGGAGGGTAACCAGCCGGGAACATACTTTTGGGTAAGTAGCACGAGTTTACGGTCAGCAGGCAGGAATTGCCAGGCAGCGGCGTATACCTGTATCGCCTGGAAGCCGAAGGCCGGTCGTGGACGAGGCGGATGGCCGTTATGGATTGATACAGCCTGGCAGATACTTTTAATACTCATCTGAGCGTGTGCGGCCTTCTTTAAAAAGAAAGCAAAACTATTATCGGTGTTAGTTCACCTTTTTTGCATGGTGCGGCGTATGCTATTCCCGCTGGGAAATTCTTCCGGAATGCTGAAAACAGGGCATAGCGGCGCCTTTGGCTTCTGATTGTCAGAAGGCGCCGGGTAATGGAAGATTGTAAAGAGAAGGTAAAAAAGTGTGGGAAGAGCTAGAAATGGCAAAAGAGAGTTGTTTTTTATTTTAAAAAATGATAGTTTTGCTATCACGTATGAAAGAATAGCTTTACTGTAAAATCCCGTCTATATGTCGCAGCTTGAATTCACCCATGCCTTCGCCCGTTTAGAGAAGCTTTTGCTTTTGTTTGCTCTTCAGCTTACGAAAGATGAAGAAGACGCGAAGGACCTGTTACAGGAAACGGCATATAAGGCATTCAAGTATCGCAGCCTGTACCAGCCACATACCAACCTGAAGGCCTGGCTGATGACGATCATGCGCAATACGTTTATCAACCACTACCGGCAGAAGAAGCGCCGGCAGGTGTTGTATACCCGCCCCGGCAGCGATTTTCTGTTTGATGCCGGAAGCAGGGTGGTGAACAACGCCGGCGAATCGGACGTAGCGGCCAAGGAGATCACGGCCGTCATAGCCGAGTTGGAAGACTGGCTGAAAGTGCCGTTTCTGATGCACTATCAGGGTTATAAATACGAAGAGATCGCCGCCGGGCTGGGCATCCCCTTAGGTACGGTGAAAAGCCGGATATTTTTTGCCCGCAAAAAGCTGCAGGAATCACTGAAGGGCCTGTATATGGCCCAGGGACAAGGATAGAGGCTTTGTAGCTGTTCACAAAACCCCATCTTCATGACATTGTTTTCGATAGAACTTAGCATCAATGATAAACTATACCAGCGCGACCCCCAGCGCACAGAACTGGGCAGGAAGATCCTGAAACACAGTATTCTGCTACTGGACGAGCTGGGCCTGGAGCATTTTAACTTCCGGAAGCTGGCCGAGCGTATCGGTTCCGCCGAGGCGTCCATTTACCGGTATTTCGAGAACAAACACCTATTGTTATTGTACCTGTTCAACTGGTACTGGGAGTGGATGAGGTTTCACATCGATATGAAGGCCATGAACATCCGCTGCCCGAAAGAGAAGCTCCGCATGATGATCAGCTGCATCGTGGACACGGCCCGGCGCAACGCCCGCATCGAGTTCATCGACGAAGATGTGCTGCACCGCATCGTTGTGGCGGAAGGTGCTAAGGCCTACCACAACAAGGGCGTGGATGCTCAGAACGAAGAAGGGCTCTTCCATGCCTACAAAAGCCTGTGCAACCGCATTGCCAGCGTCATTCTGGAGAACAACCCTGATTTTCCCTATCCCAGGGCCCTGGCCAGCAGCCTGCTGGAGATGGCCAATAAGCATATCTATTTTGCTGAGCACCTCCCACTTTTGACAGAAGCCAGCAATGAAGGCAATGTGCTGCAACAAGTTGAGCGATTTTTGGTTTTCTTCGCATGGAGGCTGATTTTTCCTCACGAAGGTATATTGGAATAAACTTTACTAAGAGTATGTTGGCATTACAGGCGGCTTGGCTATGTTGCCTGTAGCTGTTATGGTATGCTTTGTCTCAGTAAAAATCATTGCGTAAAATGGAGAACACACCCCAGCTTCGCCCTTTGAAGCGGTTTTTCAGGTTATTGGAGCTCGACCGAAAAGATATCTATTACATCTACGTCTATGCACTGTTCTCGGGGCTGATCGCCCTGAGCATGCCGCTTGGGGTGCAGGTAGTCATCGGGCTCATCGCCGGCGGCGCCATGTCGGCATCCCTCATTCTGCTGGTCGTGGCTGTGACCCTGGGCACGGCACTGTCGGGGTGCTGAAAGTGATGCAACTGACGGTAACCGAAACTATCCAGCGGCGCATTTTTACCCGGTCGGTATTCGACTTTGCGTATCGGATACCCCGCCTTAAGCTGGACAAGCTCACCCGATACTATCCTCCGGAACTCGTCAACCGCTTTTTTGACACCCTCACCTTGCAGAAAGGCCTGCCGAAGATACTCATGGATTTTTCCACGGCAGTGCTGCAGATCGCCTTTACCTGATCCTGATTTCTTTTTACCACCCCTTTTCGTCCTTTTTGGTACGCTTACTGGTTTTATCCTGCTGGCGATCCTGCGCTTTTCCAGTACGGAGGGTTGGAGACCAGCCTGAAGGAATCCAAATTCAAATACGAGGTGGCCTACTGGCTCGAAGAGATAGCCCGGGCTATGAGCACCTTTAAACTCTCGGGCGGCAGCACTTTTTCACTTAATAAAACGGACGGGCTGGTATCGAGTTATCTGGACAGCCGGAAGAAGCACTTTCGCATCCTGCTGTTCCAGTACGGCCATATCGTAGCTTTCAAGACGCTGATCACGGCCGGGCTGCTGTTCCTGGGGAGTTATCTGGTGATCGGCAACCAGATCAATATCGGCCAGTTTGTGGCGGCCGAGATCGTTGTCATCCTGGTCATGAACTCGGTCGAAAAACTCATCCTTTCGATGGAAACGATCTACGACGTGCTGACGGCCCTGGAAAAACTGGGCAGTGTGACCGACCTGCCCATCGAGCAGGAAAAGGGGCTGGACTTTGGGCAGGTCGATACGGGCCATGGGTTGACGGTCAGAGCAGAGAACCTTACCTACCGTTTTCAGGATTCGGAACGCGACACCCTGGACGGCCTGTGCCTGGAGGTGAAGGCGGGAGAAAAACTGTGCATCGCGGGTTATAACGGCGCCGGCAAGTCCACCTTCCTGCAGATCCTGGCGGGCTTGTACACCGACTATCAGGGGAGCATTTCCTATAATGGCTTTCCGCTGCGCAACCTGGATGTGAACAGCCTGCGGCAGCACATCAGCGATTATTCCGCCCGGGAGGATATCTTTCGGGGCACTATCCTGGAGAACATCACTTTTGCCTGCCCCGATGTTGGCATCGATGAAGTGGTGCGCGTGGCCCAAAGCATCGGGCTGAGCAGCTTCATTGAAAGCCTGCCCGACGGTTATGAAACGATGTTGCTGCCCGAGGGGCGCAATATCCCGCAAAACATCCGCACCCGCATCATCCTCGCCCGCTGTATCATCTCCAAACCCCGATTGCTGGCCGTGGAAGGCTTCTTCTATGGGGTAGAGCAGGGCGACCGCGATATGATAGCCCGTTATCTCACCAGCAAGGGGCAGCCCTGGACCATGCTGGCCGTCACGGACGACCCCGTGCTGGCTGCCCGTTGCGACCGGGTGGTCATCATGAAAGAGGGAAAGATCGTGGAAGAGGGCACCTTTGAGCAGGTCCAAAAAGGCCCGCATTTCCACAAGGCATTTTCATTTTCGGGCACCGACAACAGCATTAACGCCAAAACCGCCTGATACCATGCTGAACATATCTTCGAATACGATCAACCAGAGGGTAGAGCTGGAGCGCTTCCAGTCCTTTCAGAAAACGGCCCTTTCGCGGGCCAACAGGATGTTCACCCGGTGGCTGCTGTTCACCATGGCGGCTATCCTGGCCATATTGTTCCTGCCATGGACGCAGAATGTGCAGTCCAAAGGCAAAATCACTACCCTGCAACCGGGGCAACGGCCCCAAACCATACAGTCCACCATCGCAGGCCGCATCGAGCACTGGTATGTGCGCGAAGGCCAGCTCGTCCGCAAAGGCGACACCATCGTTTACCTATCCGAGGTAAAGGCCGACTACTTCGACCCCGAGTTGGTGCCCCGGTCGGCCCGGCAGGTAACCGCCAAGGAACAGGCCATCACTGCTTATGAGAGCAAGGTGGAGGCCCTGAGCAGCCAGATAGACGCCATGGAGGCCGAGCTGGCGTATAAGCAACAACAGCTCACCAACAAAGTGCAGCAAATGGGCTTCAAGCTGGCGTCCGACAGCGCCGAGCTCGTTCAGGCCTATGTGCAGGACTCTATCGCCGCCCGCCAGTTCGAACGCACCCGCGAGCTGTTCGGCCTGGGCAATAAATCGCGCACGGAAATGGAAGACAAGCGGGCGAAAATGCAGGAGGCGAGCGCCAAATACGCCTCCGCCCGCAACAAACTAGAGTCGACTCGCAACGAACTGGAAAACGCCCGCCTGGCGCTCGTTTCCCTGCCCTACGAGTACAACCAGAAGATCGCCAAAGCAGAGTCGGACAAATACAGCACCCTTTCCGCGAAATACGATGCCGAAGGCAGCGCCAATAAGCTGCGCATCGAAGCGGCCAATTACCAGCAGCGCAGCCGGTTCTACTTCATACTGGCCCCGCAGGACTGCTACATTACCAAGGCCATCAAGCCGGGCATCGGGGAGACCGTCAAAGAGGGAGAGGAGGTGGTCACCATCATGCCCGCCGATTACGAGCTGGCCGTCGAATTGTACATTCGCCCGATGGACCTGCCGCTCATTTCCTATGGGCAGGAGGTGCGTTTCATCTTCGACGGCTGGCCTGCCTTCGTCTTTTCCGGCTGGCCGGGGCAGTCCTTCGGTACCTACCAGGGAGAGGTCGTCGCTATGGATAACGAGATCAGCGCCAACGGGCGCTATCGCGTGCTGGCCGCCCCAAAAGCGGGCACCAAAACCTGGCCGGCAGCGCTTCGGGTAGGCTCAGGGGCCCAGGGCATCGCCCTGCTCCACAACGTCCCTCTCTGGTACGAGGCCTGGCGCCGCCTCAACGGCTTCCCCCCGGATTATTACCGGGAGGCAGCCGAAGAAACACCAAAGATGAAAGCACCGGTGAAGTCGGTGAAATAGTGTAGAAAGCAAAAAGAACAGCAATGGCCCGAAACAAACTGGTGTTATGGATGATCCTGTGCTGGCCTCTGTGGGCCGGTGCTCAGGGAGGCGACAGCGCGCGCGTATACACCCAGGAAGCGTTCTTCAGCCGGGTATTGGCCAATCATCCGGTAGCGAAGCAGGCGCGCTTGCTGGATGAGCAGTCGGAAGCGCTGGAGCGTCAGGCGCGGGGCGGGTTCGACCCCAAGCTGTACGCCGGCTGGAGCCAGAAAAACTTCGACAAAAAAGAATATTACGCACTTGGGGAAGGGGGGCTGAAGATCCCCACCTGGTACGGCGTGGAGGCCAAGGCGGCCTATGCCCTTGCCGACGGTGTATACCTCAACCCCGAGCGTAACCTTCCCGACGCCGGCCAGGCCATCCTGGGCCTGACGGTGCCGCTGGGGCGGGGGCTGGTGATCGACGACAGGCGGGCGGCACTGCGGCAGGCAGCGCTGATGGCGCAGGCCAACGAAGCGGAGCGGCAGAGCATCCTCAACAGCCTCCTGCTCGACGCTGCCGCCGCCTATTGGGACTGGGCCACGGCCTACAACCAGCTCCAGGTGCAGCAGCGTGCGCTGGGCCAGGCCCAGGGCCGCTTCGACGCTATCGTCGAGAACTTCATACTTGGCGATAAACCGGCGGTAGACACATTGGAAACCCTCATCCAGTTGCAAACCCGGCGGGCGGGGCTGCTCGACGCAGCGCTGGCCTACCGCAACGCAGGCCTGCGCCTGTCCAATTTCCTCTGGAACGAGGATGGAGCGCCGCTGGAGATCACCGGGCAGCTGCGCCCGCCACTGCTGGAAGCGCTGCCGGTGCAGATGCCGCCCGATAATGTTTGGGCCATACAGCAAAATGCCGGCCAGTCGCATCCCGACATCCGCGCTTACAGCGCCAAGCTCGGCCAACTGGAGGTGAGCCGCCGGCTGGCAGCAGAACAGCTCAAGCCCCGCCTCGATGTAGAGTACAACATCCTGGGCGACGGTTTCAACCTCGTCGGCAATACCGATGCCCTGCTCACCCAAAACTACAAGTGGGGCCTGAATTTCGAGCTGCCTCTGTTGTTGCGCAAGGAAAGGGGAAAGCTGCAACTCGCCAGGCTTAAGATCCAGGAAACCGAATACGGCTTGCTGCAGAAACAGCTGGAAGTGCGCAACAAGGTCGAAAGTTATTACAACGAACTCGACAACCTGCGCCAACAGGCCGCCCTCGCCGCCGAGAACGTGCAGAGCTACCAGGCGCTGCTACAGGCAGAGTTACAGATGTTCGACTACGGCGAGAGCTCCGTCTTTCTGGTCAACAGCCGGGAGCAGAAACTGATAGAGGCCGAGCTCAAGCTGGCGGCCTTTCGTGGCAAGTTCTTCAAAGCCCTCACCGGCCTGGAATGGGCGGCCGGGCGGTTGGCGCGTGAATAAATGATGGACTGCGGGCCTCCGGCCCGCATCAAAGCCCAGGATTAGCTGCGGCGCTAGCGTCTGGCGATGAACAGCATACTATTTGGCTTCGATGTTTTTATTTTGACTTTTGAGACAGCCCCTCACGAACAGGGCAATCGCATTTGGTTTTATGCCCTGCCCTCACGAACGGCCTTTCTATAGCGTCTTGAACCGCGGGCCAAATAAATCCCCGATTCCCGGTAGTATCCTTATTTTTGTCGGAGAAAAACACACCCAGGCCCTATGTTGCTAGCCTTTGTCATTGCCTATCTGCTCGTCACCCTGCTCATTGGATGGTGGGCCTCGCGGCGGGTGCACAGCACCCAGGATTTCGTGATCGCCGGGCGCAACCTGCCCATGTTCATCGCGGCTTGTGCGCTTTTTGCCACCTGGTTCGGCTCGGAGACCATCATGGGCGCTTCCTCGGAATTTGTGGAGAACGGGTTGATCGGCGTCGTGGAGGACCCCTTTGGCGCCGCCCTTTGCCTGGTGTTGGTGGGCGCCTTTTTTGCCCGCCCGCTCTATCGGCTCAACATTCTGACGTTCAACGACTTTT
Organism: Lewinellaceae bacterium; assembly: GCA_020636255.1. Taxonomy (GTDB): domain Bacteria; phylum Bacteroidota; class Bacteroidia; order Chitinophagales; family Saprospiraceae; genus JACJYE01. The sequence goes on along the minus strand of JACJYE010000001.1, from coordinate 4,028 downwards.
TCCGCCTGCGTTTCAGCCGTTCGGCCGAGCTGATCTCCGCTATTTTTATGGTGCCTTCCTATTTCGGCTGGATCGCTGCGCAGCTGGTGGCCATGGCGGTCATCCTGAGCACCATCGTGGGGGTCTCTATTATGGAGGGCATCGTCATTTGCACGCTGGTGGTGGTCATTTACACCTACATCGGCGGCATGTGGGCGGTGTCTATTACCGATTTTGTACAGACCCTCATGATCATAGCGGGGCTGCTGCTGCTGGCCTTCAATCTGGGCAGCAAGGCCGGCGGCTTCGAAGCGGTGCTGGACTCCACCCCGGAAGGTTTTTTCAACTTCCTGCCGGAGCCTGACTTCCACAGCCTGGTGCATTACTTTGCGGCCTGGATCACCATCGGGTTGGGGTCGATCCCGCAGCAGGACGTATTCCAGCGGGTGATGGCGGCGCGTAGCGCCAAAACGGCGGTTTCCGCTTCCTACCTGTCGGGCTTCATGTACCTGACCATCGCTTTCATCCCCCTTTTCATCGGCCTGTGCGGCCGCATCCTCTATCCCGAGCTGGAGCACAGCGATGCTCAGCTGGCCATCCCGCGTATGGTGCTGGACCATGCCCCCGTCTTCCTGCAGATCATGTTCTTCGGGGCGTTGCTCTCGGCCATCCTCAGCACCACTTCCGGGGCCATACTGGCGCCGGCCACCGTCATCGGCGAGAACCTGGTCAAACCGTTTTTCAGTAAGTTGTCAGATCGGCAGCTGCTGTATACCATGCGTTTTTCAGTGATCGGCGTGGCCCTGGCGTCTGCCGTTATGGCCATTTCCCGGCAGGACATCTATGAGCTGGTGGGCGAGTCATCGGCCCTCAGCCTGGTCTCGTTATTCGTGCCACTGGCTGCCGGGCTGTACTGGAAGCGAGCTTCCAAAGTGGGCGCCCTGGCGTCCATCCTGGCCGGCATGGCCGTATGGATACTCTGCGAATGGGTGGTAGGCACCGAGCTGCCCAGCCTCATCTACGGCGCCCTGGCCAGCGTAGGCGGCATGCTGCTGGGCAGCTGGCTATGGCCCGACCGCTCGTTTGCCGGTTTTCAGGAGGCAACGGCCGGGTTATAAGCGGATTTTGTTATATATTTGAATGCCCTGGCGGTAAGCTTTTGAGGTTAATGGCCAACACCAGACGGAACTTTATTATCCCAAAAAATAGGTATTATGAAACTTTTCATTCGCTTTCTTCTCTTTGTTCTTTTTGCGGCATTCCTGCCCACATTTGCAAGCGCTCAGAAAACAGCACACAAAAAAAGGGTGGCCGTTTTTATGTTCGACGATAAATCCGACAGCAACTTCGGCTGGTACGGCTCCAAGTCGGTCGGCGAGGGCGTCAGTGATATGATCGTGACGGAGCTGGTGCAGTCGGGCCTTTACCGGGTTATCGAGCGCGAACAGCTCAACAGCCTGCTGCGGGAGCAGGACCTGGGCGCCAGCGGCATCGTTACGCCGGAAAGCGCGGCCAAGATCGGCCAGCTGCTGGGTGTTGAGATCGCCGTGTTCGGCGCCGTTTCCGAGTTCGGCTATAAGCGGGATGAGACCGGCGTGCGGGTGCGGGGCACACGCGTTGGCGTCGGCAAACAATCGGCAGTGGCGGGCATCGACCTGCGGCTGGTCAATACCGCTACCGGCGAGATCCTGCTGGCCGAAAATGTGCGCGAAACGAAAAACGCCCTCTCCGGCTCGGTGGATGTCAAACAGGTATCTTTCAAAAACCAGAAGGACTTCGACCAGTCGCTGGTCGGCAAGGTAACGCGCGAGGCCGTGGAAAAAGTCGTACAACTCGTCAACAACCATTCCGATCGCGTGGCCTGGGAGGCCAAGGTGATCACTTCGCAGGCCGGCAAGGTCTACATCAACAGCGGCTCGCTGGACGGCGTAGAGGTGGGCGAGGTTTTTAAGGTCTACCGCAAGGGCCAGGCCCTGGTCGACCCTGACACAGGGCTGGAGCTGGGCAGCATCGACCAGGAGATCGGCTCCATCCGCGTGGAGGACAATACGATAGGGGATGGGAAAGCGGCGGCCTGTGCTATCGTCAGCGGCTCCGTTTTTGAGAAGGGGGATGTGGTGAAGGAGTAGTGAGACAATAACCTTCTCAGCGTTCTTATATGTTTGCAGTAAAAGAACCGCAGAGACGCAGAAGACGCAAAGGTTTTTCGCGGGAATAAGCTCCTTATATACGCCCTGCTTAGCGTTCTTTGCGAACCCTTAGCGTTTGCGGTTTTATATTTGCCAGGAATACTTCTGAGGCAGCCTCCAACCTGTACCGGTTAGGCAAAGGTGAAAAGCCCGATCGATGATATGGATTTTTGATGGGTGACATTGTTGGTTTTGAGGTTTTGAGGTATATTTGGGAACGGCCGGGCGCACATAGCGGATATTAACGCAATAGGAGCTAAGTGAAAGGTGCAATGCGGGTTTTGGTTAGTCGCTATTGCGTGAGGCATTAGTTCTGCGTAAATAAGTCAACATCAAAAAAGATAACTTAAATGACTGAAAAATTATCCTTTATATTAAGAAAAGTGAACGAGGAATTGAATACATATCGTTTAAATGATATGATGCATGAAGTTTTGCACTCAATAGAAAATCTATCAATTAACCTTGGGAGCGATGCCCTTCTGCCCGAAAATGAATTGAAAAGTACAGTATCATGGATTGAAAAAGAATTGAAAGGTTATAGTGAAGATGACGAATCCTTAATGGATACATACAATTTAAAAGACTATCGACTGACTAAATCTTTATTTAAAGACAGGTGGGGCTTTAACATGAAGTATCATTCAGAACACACACCTGATGATAGCATATTGCCAAGTAAAATTATAGAAATCGAATCTGCTATTAAGCATAAAACAAATATTGAAATAATAGTAAATAAAAATGCGACAATGGGCGACTTGATTAATGGGCCTTGGTGGAATGCTGTATATAAGATTTCATTTGCCCCACATGATTTAGATAGCACATACAGCTTAATCAAAAACGAATTCCTAAAAAAATTGACGAAATTAGTTTTTTTAATTGATAAAATAAATGAAGAAACCCACCCTGAGGACCCTCATTGGAAAATTAAAGCACTTATTAAAGATGATGAACTGGAAGATTCATTGATATTAATCGCCAAACTTGATTCAAGCATTGAAAATGAGGCATTGCTTTTATTGTCTCGACTTAGTGCAATACGCAAACAAGTTATTCTTGGTACAGTTAAGAATGATGATTATATTCTAGAGTATAACAAAATTAAGTATGCGGTAATTTCATTATTACCTAAAACAGATAACGCATAACCCCGGCTTGCTGTCCATGCCGCCGAACAGCCAGCCCGCAAACCCGGCGCACGGCGGCACGGCAGCAAGCCAAGCGTTCGCTGCCATGAAAAAGAAAATTTGAGAATGGAAAATGGACCAATTAGGAAATAGCCATACAGAATTAGCTGGGAAAGAGATACAATTCCGATTTGGCTACCAGAGAAGATCAAATAAGGACCTTTTCAAGATATTTATCATAGAAAACAGAAAATCACTTCGAGGTTATAAAAGAGTTGCTTTGATTGGGATCCCTTTGATTTTAGTCTGGCTACTTACCAAAAATCTCATAGCGCTTATAGTAATGGCACCTTTCGCACTTTTGATCTTAATCGGCTTGATTGGGTATTCGGATATTTGGCGGGTACGTAAGAAATGGGAAAATCAGGAAATACCAAGGAGAGCATTTGTAAAAGAGAGAACATTAAGATATGGCAGCTTTGGAATCATCTACTATGAAATAGACAAGCACGGGCAATTCCAAGAAAAATACGCCTGGAGTAGATTTAAATCTCTGATCGAATGGGGAACATTCATATTTCTGCTTCCTGCCAAGGAGAAAGCAGATGTACTGGTAATTCGAGCGGATGAAATTGGAGCGGATAATTTTTCAGCATTTAGAGATTACGCCAAATCGAAATTGATGTACAAATCAATATTAAGTTATAAAGAGATCATTTGAAAAAAC